>CAWIQM010000001.1:0-294968 GCA_963838245.1 uncultured Acidobacteriaceae bacterium
TAGATACACAGCGAAGGAGTTGCTGCGGCTGCGACAATATGACGTCGGGATCCCCCGGCCAGCGCGAAAAGCTATTTTTAGCCTCGGACTGTGGCGTCCCGGCCATGAGCGACAGCGCGACGCAGCACTGGCAGGGCTTCCCCGTCGGCCGGTTAATCGCCGTGCTGCTGTGCCGTGCATGTTTACGGCGAACATACGCGGCGGTTTCATGGCGAAGTCGGACGAGCTGGGGACTGTGATGCGGGCCAATCGAGTCGACGTCGCCTGCATCACAGAGACCTGGCTGTCGGCTACGGTACCGAACGAAGTTGTCAGTGTTCCTGGCTACGTCATCCATCGTAACGACCGGAAAGATGGGCGGCAGTGCGGCGGTGTGGCGGCTTTTGTGCGGCAGGACGTTCCATGTCAGCGGCTGACAGCACTCGAGGCGGTAGGACTAGAGTCTGTCTGGCTGCTGTATCGTCAGCCCAGGATGCCTCGCGCCTTGTCTCACGTCGTCGTTGGCGCCATCTACCACCCGCCCGACGCTGACGACAAGGCAATGACGTCACACATCCTGAGCTGCCTAGATACCGTCACGCGCGACCACCCGCTGGCCAAGGTCGTCCTGCTGGGCGACTTCAATCGAATGCGGGACGCCGCGCTGCTGTCCTACCCGCTACGGCAGGTCGTCAGGTCGCCAACCCGAGAAAACGCCATCCTGGACAAAATCTACACAAATCTCCAGGACTGGTATGAGCGGCCTGTCGTCCTGCCAAACATCGGCACGTCGGACCACCGAGCCGTCGTCATGGTGCCGACTTTCCAGGACAAACTCGAACGAGCGAAGGAGCGGGGAGAGGACATTACGATGGTGGTACGTAGCCAGGACCCGAACGGGAAGGCGCTGCTGGCCCAAGCAATCGAGAACGTCGACTGGCGGCCGCTGTACGTGATGCAGACCTGTGACGAGATGGTGACGCATTTCTACAACACCGTCACAGGTCTTATCGATCACTACCTGCCGCTGTTAACGGTCACGCGGCACACAACGGACAAGCCATGGGTCACGGATCAGTTCCGGCGACTCATCCGCTGTCGACAGGACGCCTGGCAAAAAGTGCAAAAGGCGCGCTACAATGCGTTGCGGAACCAAGTGCAGCGACTGGCGAGGCAGCTGCGCCGGAAGTACTATGCGAAGCGAATGCAGGCGCTACGAGGCAGCAACCCTCGTAACTGGTGGCGCAGTGTCAAACAACTTACCGGCCAGCAGTCTCGACAGTCACAGCCGCTGAGCGCCCTCGCCAACCAGCTGCACGACGGCGACCTGTCGGCCCTGGCCAGCAGCGTCAACTCGTTCTTCCAGCAAGTCGCCGCTGATCTTCACCCGCTAACCGTCGATGTTCCACCGCCACCTCCAGACTTCCCGAGCGAGTTCGACATCAGTCGGGCGGCTGTCGAGGCAAAGCTGAGCCGCATCAACGTACACAAAGCACCAGGCCCAGATGGACTGCCCAACTGGGTCCTGCGTGACTTTTCTGCTCAGCTTGCCGGACCGGTATGTGCGATCTTCAACGCGTCAGTCCGCGAAGGCTTCGTTCCCGCCCGGTGGAAGGAAGCCAACGTCATACCGGTCCCCAAAGTGCAGCCGCCCAGATCGATCGAGTCGGACCTGCGACCCATCTCGCTCACTGCGACACTCGGGAAGCTGCTGGAGTCGTTCGTCGGCTCGTGGATCCTCGAGCGGATCAAGGACCAACTCGACGGTCGCCAGTATGGAGCGCTTAAACGTCGGTCGACAACTCACGCCTTGGTGGACATGTTGCATCACTGGCACAGTGCAACTGACCGGGGTCAGTCCGTCCGCACTGTGTTCATCGACTTCGCCAAGGCGTTCGACCATGTCGACCACAACATACTGGTGGCCAAGCTGCTGGCCTTCGGGTTGCCGGACATCATCATCCGATGGATGCGATCAGGTTCCCCATAAAGATGATTCACACCGTGCGCGGCATCGGATACATGTTGGATGTTCAGGAAGCCCACCACGAAGAACACATCCGGACGGAGAGTCTCTAGCGGGCAATACTCATGTTGTTGAAGCGGCTACCGCCCCTAACGTTCTTCCGCACGCTGCGCTTCCGCCTGGCCAGCACTTTTGTACTGCTGCTGCTGGTCATCCTGACAATTGTCGGTGTAGCCGGAACCGTGATCATCCGAAACGTTCTGGAATCGCGAACGGAAGACACGTTACGCGAGGAACTGGCTGCGCTCAAAGGGTACCTAAAGTTCGATAAGGGCTTGCCCGTGATCGGGCCTGCCGAAGACGACGACGATCGCGAGGAGATTGCGCGGCTGACCAAGGTCTACGTGATTGCCGATGCCAAGGGTCACGTCAGCAAAGGCACCAACGATCGCGCTTTCGATGCGCTCACCGACAGCAATGAGATTCGCAGCGACCTGAGTCAAATCCGCAGGCTGCCTCCGACGCTGTTTCGGAGCATTCAGGGTGATGAGGACGGGCCGTACGAAGTCATTGCCACGATCGTTTTGGATGATTTGCACCGGGAATGGTACATGGCTGTGGGGCGAAGCGTGGCGGGGGACAAGGAGGTCCTGGCAAAATTCCAACGCACCTACCTCATTTTTCTCGCGCTCGCCAGTCTGCTTTGTACGGGTGCAAGCTGGTATTCAGCCGGTCGCGGACTTCGCGCCCTTCAGTCGGTGGAGCAGGCCGCCAAGGGTATTACGGGTTCGAACCTGGGCCTACAGATACCGCAGCGCGGCGCCAATGACGAGTTAGATCGGCTGGTGGGCTCATTCAACCAGATGAGCCGGCGGCTCAAGGCATCCTTCGATCAAGTGCGGCAATTTTCAACCGACGTCTCACATGAGCTTCGAACACCCCTGACGGCGATTCAAGGCCAGCTCGAAGTCGCTCTTTTTACAGCCACCCGTCCGGAGCAGCTCCGCGAAGCGATTGAGAATGCATTGCAGGACGTCGAGAGGCTAACCAACCTGGTGCGCGCCCTGTTGCTTTTGTCCCAGTCCGAAACGGGACAAGTGCCCATGAACAAGTGCAGGCTGGACTTGCATTTGCTCCTGAGCGATCTGGTGGAGCAATTCCAGATCCCTGCCGAGGCCGACAATCTGTCGCTGCAATGCGTCGATCATGGTCCGGTCTATTGCGAAGTCGACCGAACGCAGATGGAGCGCGTTATAACAAATCTCCTCTCCAACGCGATTAAGTACACCCAGCCTGGCGGGTGGATCCGGGCCTGGACAGAGCAAGCCGGAGGCTCGGTGAAACTCGTCGTCCAGGATTCCGGCTTAGGCATCCCGCCAGACCATCTGCCCCGCATCTTTGAACGCTTCTACCGAGTCCCCGATCCGAACCCGGAGAAAGGACTGGGATTAGGACTTAGCTTTGTCGCCAGCATTGTTCGCGCGCACGACGGAGAGATACACGTGGAGAGTGAACTGGGCTGGGGTTCAACGTTTACGGTCACCTTGCCGGCTCCCACGGTGCTGGCCCCCGCGGAAGACCTGGTCGCTCACTGATCCGCCCCGAGCGCGCCCGTTTTTTTCCGAGCAGATGGGTACAACCGCGGCCACATCCGGTAAACTAAAAGACTCAATGGCTCTGGAATCAACACTGCACGAGACTGAGGGGATTCAGATTTGCGATCTGAAAGGCACCATCACAGCAGGGGAGAGCGCCAGCTTGCTGCGCCAGGTTTTCAAAGACTCGCTTGCCGCGGGGCAGCGCCGGCTGGTGGTCAATCTGAAGCAGGTCGATTTCATCGATAGTACCGGTCTCGGCACGTTGATCCTGGGACATTCCACCATGAATGCAAACGGTGGCGCGATGAAACTGGCCAACTTGTCAAAGCGCAGTATCGAGTTGCTGATCATCACCAAACTGAGCACGGTGTTTGAAATCTACACGGACGTTCAGGACGCCGTGAACAGCTTCTTCCCAGATCGCGCCATTCAACGATTCGACATTCTCAGCTTTGTGCAGAAAAAGTAGATTCTGTACCAGCTGACCGCCATCGACTACACTAAAAAATACGATGGCGAATATCGGAGATGTGTTCGAGTCGGCTGCCGCAATCGCGAAAGGCATGAGTGTCACCTTCCGGGAGATGCTTGTTCCTGCGATTACCGAGGAGTACCCAGACGCCCCGGTAAACTTCCAGGAACGGTTTCGAGGCGCTCACGTGCTCCAGCGTGACGAAAACGGGCTGGAAAAATGCGTCGCCTGCTTCCTGTGCGCCGCAGCCTGTCCCGCCAACTGTATCTACATCGAAGCGGCGGAAAACACTCAACTCGTCCGCATCAGCGGGGGCGAGCGTTACGCCAAAGTGTATAACATCGACTACAACCGCTGCATTTTTTGTGGCTACTGTGTAGAAGCCTGCCCGACCGACGCCATCACCCACGGTCATGGCTTTGAGCTGGCAAGGTTCAATACCTCGGCCCTGATTATGCGCAAAGAAGACATGCTTGCACCGGTCCCCCCGGAGCACATGCACCGGTGGTCTCAGCTCCGGCAGAATCCGCTTCGGGCCACTAGGCCACAGAATCTCCGGTTTGGACTTGACGGCCCGTATAGAATAAACGCTTGCCGTACAACATTTCTATTGCTCCACCCGGAACGACCGAATGATCCTACCCGCCACGTACCTTTCCGCCTTACTGATCCTTGTGGTTTCGATGATTTGCTGGGGATCGTGGGCGAACACCTTTAAGCTAACCGGCGACAAGTGGCGGTTTGAGTTCTTTTCGTACGATTTTGCAATTGGTGTCCTTCTCGGGGCGCTGATCGCTGCTTACACGTTCGGGACCCTCGGGTCGGAGCTGACGTTTGCTGACCGTCTGATAATCGCGGGAAGAAGGGCCCAGCTATTCGTCTTCGTGGGCGGCGTGGTCTTCACGCTGGCCAACATGCTTCTGATGGCGGCCATATCCGTGGCCGGGATGGCTGTGGCCTTTCCTATTGGAATCGGGCTGGCCCTGATTGTCGGCGTGGTTTCGAACTATTTCATCAACCCGCAGGGGAATCCCGTTCTTCTATTCGGTGGCGTGGCCATGGTGATTGTCGCCATTCTGCTCGATTCCGCAGCGCACCGCGCACGAGACCGCAGTCTGAAGACTACGCAGCATGACCTTCTCATGAAGGACCCAAAGACCGGCAAGACCTTGAAGCCTCCCAAAACCAAAAGCGCAGTACGGGGAATCGTGATCAGTTTGTTCAGCGGCGCTCTGATGGGAGCCTTTTACCCACTGGTTGCCGAGGGAATGATGGGTGACCTCGGACTTGGCGCCTACGCCTCGGCAATCATTTTCGGTATTGGCGTTGTGGTTGGTACTTTCTTCTTCAACATCTACTTCTTCAACCTGCCGATTACCGGAGAGCGTATTCGAGCCGCCCAATTTCTTCGAGGCACGGCAAAGCAGCATCTCCTCGGCGTGCTTGGCGGCATGATCTGGTCCGCCGGCGCTATCTCGAACTTCGCGGCCGCAACGGCCCCGGTCAATGTTGGACCCGCTATCAGCCTTGGTATTGGCCAATGCGCCACCCTGATCAGCGTTCTGTGGGGACTTCTCGTTTGGAAGGAGTTCGCTGGAGCACCGGGCTCCGTAAAGCGGACGCTCGCGCTGATGATGGTCTTTTTCGCCGGCGGCCTAGTGTTGTTATCGCTTGCGCCAATCGTCAAGTTCTGAGATTCGGAAACCAAGGGCGGCCTGAAGTTCCCGGCGGCCTTCCGGGTCCACTAAGCTGCCCTGAGCGACGGTCGCTGAACCACCGCCCTTGCCCCCATGGCCGGCAAGAATCTGCTTGAGCAGATTGCCCGCATGGATGCCGGAGTCAGCTGCCGCCGCAACCAGCACGCTGGGCGAATCCGTAGCGAGGATCAATGCGATGGCTCTGCCTCCCTCCACAAAGGCCTGAGCCATTGCACGCGCCTCATCCGTTAGTGCCGCTGGCGTAAAGAGAGTCCGTCTTATTCCCCCGGCCCCCTCCATAGAGGCGGCAAAAAGCTCCGTGCCCTGCCGCCGGGCCAGTTCCAAAGAGAGCCGCTGGCGCTCTTTCTCCGCGTCCATGAGTCGCTGGCGGAGCGAGGACACAGCCCCTGGAAGATCGTCTATCGCTACGGTACACGAGCGAGACAACTCGGCGGCAATCCGGTAATCCTGCCTCACTCTATCTAGCGCCCGGGTCCCGGCAACAAATTCCAGACGGGTGTTGTTGCGAACCTTCTCGCGACGCCGGATCTGAATGAGGCTCAGCTCGGCGGTCGATTTCACGTGCGTTCCGCCGCAGGCGCTTCGGTCCACGCCCAGGATCTCAATAATGCGCAGCCGGCCTGTGCGTTCGCTTGCCTTCCTCAGGCCTACTGCCTCCGACGCATCTTCAAAAGTGATCTTCACCGGCAGTGTGGCGGCAATAAGCTCCGCACACCGCGCTTCCGCTTTTTCGACCTGTTCATCCGAAAACTGCGGCGTCTCTAATTCGATGGTCGATATTTGATCGCCCATGTGGACGCTAACCGTGCGATACCCAAACAGCGACTCAACTACGGCGGAGAGCAGGTGCTGCCCCGTGTGCTGCTGCATGTTGTCGAAGCGACGCCCCCAATCGAGCTCTGCGCTAATTTGAACAGACTCGTCTAGCGGCCGCTCCAACCGGTGGGCAATCCAGTCGCCCTCGTCGCACACATCCACGACGGGGATTCCATTGATCCAGCCCAGATCAGCCATCTGTCCGCCGGAGGCAGGATAGAAAGCCGATTGATCGAGATAGAGGGTGCAGCGGTTATCGCTCGCCCGAATTAGCGATGCTTGAAATGACCGGAGGTATGGATCTGCGTAATAGAGGCGCTCGGTACTCATGGCTCAGGCCCAATCGAGCGCGCGCTTGCGGATGATCCAGACGTAACCGACAGTAAGGAAAGCCAAGAATATTCCCGCCTCGACGACGCCAAACCAGCCATACTGCCTGTATCGTACGGCCCAGGGAAACAGAAAGACAGTTTCGACGTCAAAGACGACAAACAGCATGGCTACGACGAAATATCGCACCGGGAATCGGCTACGGGCAGCATCGCGGGGAGGAATGCCGCATTCATACGCTTCGAGCTTGGTAGAGTTCGGCGCGGAGGGGCGCAAGTATCTGGCAACCAGCAAAGCGGCGATGGGAAAAGCCGCCGTCAGGACCGCGAAACCGATAATGGCTACGTATTCGATCGGCATTCTATACAAAGAGAGAGGCCACAGAGTTGAACGTTATTGTGCAACTTCCCTCTATGTTCTCAATCTCTCATAATAAGAAAACATGTTTCAAAACCTGGGCGACTATATTGCGACGATCAAGCGCGAAGATCCTGCTGCGAAGAGTTCGCTTGAGATTTTGTTGTGTTACCCAGGTCTGCATGCAGTAATCATGCACCGATTGGCGCATGGCCTCTACCGGCGCCGTTGGTTTGTGATGGCACGACTGGTTTCGCATATCGCGCGGTTGCTGACCGGCATCGAGATTCACCCCGGCGCCACCATTGGAAGGCGCCTTTTCATCGACCACGGAATGGGCGTGGTGATCGGGGAAACGGCGGAGATTGGGGACGACGTGCTGCTCTACCAGGGCGTGACCCTGGGAGGAACAGGTAACGAAGGAGGCAAGCGCCATCCCACGCTCGGCAACAACGTCGTGGTGGGCACGGGAGCCTCGGTGCTTGGCGACATTACGTTGGGCGATTACGTAAAGGTGGGAGCCGGCTCGGTTGTCGTGCACAACGTACCGCCGCACTCTACCGTGGTTGGCATCCCCGGCCGAGTGGTCGGCACGCGCAGCGAAGCTCTTGGCCAGCTGGAGCACGGACTTGTTGCGGACTGCGGAGCAACGGAAGAGCTGGAGTTGGAGCAGCTGAACGACCGGATACGCGTTCTGGAAGCGACTCTGCGGCTGTTACTCGAGCAGCGTGTTGGCGGAGGGCGGGGCTAGCCGCCGGCTATCGCGCCTCCAGGTCGAAATCGATAGCGGAAGCTGTTGGCGGCCAGTGATCGCAGTTCGTCGAAAGAAAACCCAAACTCCGTCGCAGCCATAACATACTCACGTTCCAGGCTAGTGAAGAACAGCGCGGGGTCGTCGGTACCCAGAACGATTGGCACGCCCGCGTCCCAGAGCTTTCGCAAGGGGTGAGCGGCTGCGCTACTTACCGCGCCAGTACAGAGGTTGCTGGACGGGCACACCTCAAGCGGAATGTTCCGGCGAACCAGTTCGTCCAGAAGGGCCGGGTCTTGGATGCTGCGGATACCGTGGCCGATTCGCTGGGCACCGATTTCCAACGCCTGCCACACGCTCTCGGCATCGGTGACCTCGCCGGCGTGGCATGTGAGCCCGAGCCCTGCTTGGCGTGCCTGGGCGTACAAATCCTTGAACCAAAGAGCAGGACCATTGGCTTCGTCACCGCCAATTCCGATGGCGATCACGCCGTGGTCGCGGTATTCGCGTGCAAGGTCAAAGACCAGTTGGGCGTCAGGGACGCCGAATTGCCGCACGGCATCCAGTATCCACCACACTTCAACAGCGGATTGAGAGGCCGCCTCCCGCCGCAGGGCCTCATAGATTCGATGGAAGTTTTGCTGTTTCCAAAGAATTACGCCCGCCGAAATCGTGATCTCAGCGTAAGTCACATTCTGCTTCGCCAGACGGGCAAGAAGGTGACGGGCGGCGAGCGCATAGGCTTCGGGGTTAACCAGCCGACGTGACACCCAGACATAGGCCTTCAGGAAGCCTGGAAAGTCGGCATACCGAAGGCGTGAGCGGATGTCATCGAGCGAAAGTGAAGGCTCCAGTTCCTGAATCGTCTCCGGCTCGACCGAACCTTCCAAATGCAGATGCAGCTCCGCCTTCGGCAAGTCATGTACTAGTGCAATGAGGTCACAAGTATCCGACGCGTGAATAGTTCCTCCGGAAGAATTCGCGGGCTTTTCAAGCTGGCCTGGAGCCGGGACCGAAGGCTTGAATTCCAGACACCCTGAAGATGGCGTGCGCTAACTGACATAATAAACGGCGATGACCGAGCAAGAGATAGAAGCAATCGTTGGCGGTTACCACGGTGACCCATTCAGCGTGCTGGGGCCACATCCGATAGGTACGACTTCCAAGCCAGGCGAATGGGAAGTTCGAGCTTTTCTCCCACAGGCAACCAGCGCGGCCCTTGTCGACTCCTCGGGTGTGGGTACAACACCAATGGAGCGCATTCATCACCAGGGCCTCTTTACGGTGCGCGTGCCGCGCGCCCCGGGCGCCTACCGAATCCGGTATGTTGATTACCACGATCAAACGCACGAGATCCAGGACCCTTATCGCTTCGGCCCACAACTGAGCGATTTCGACCTGCACTTGCATTCGGAAGGTACTCACTACGAGGGCTACCGGATGCTGGGCTCGCACCTCGTAACGGCTGAAGGGATTGCCGGCACGCGGTTTTCGGTGTGGGCACCGAACGCGATCGTGGTCAGCGTGGTGGGTAATTTCAACGAATGGGATGCGCGCCGCAATCCGATGCGAGCACGCACCGGCGGGATCTGGGAGATATTCATTCCCGGAGTTGCGGTTGGAACTGCTTACAAATACGCACTGAAGAGCCGTTTCCAGGGCTACAGCCAGATGAAGGCAGATCCCTACGGCTTCCAGATGGAGAAGCCGCCGCAATCGGCGTCGATTGTGAGCGACGTTTGGAAATATGAATGGCAGGACCAGGAGTGGCTGAAGAAACGTGGCGAGACTCGAGCGCTGGACCGGCCGATGTCGATCTACGAGGTTCATCTTGGGTCATGGCTTCGCGGCGAGCACCATCGCCCGCTGACATATCGGGAGCTCGCCGATAAGCTCGTCGCTTACGTGAAGCGAATGGGATACACCCATATCGAGCTCATGCCGATCATGGAGTATCCATTTGACGGCTCGTGGGGATATCAAGTCATTGGCTACTTCGCCCCTACCTCACGATTTGGCGCTCCTGAAGATTTCATGTTCTTCGTCGATCGATGCCATCAGGAGGGTATTGGAGTGCTGGTGGATTGGGTGCCGGCCCATTTTCCGAAAGACGCACACGGTCTGGCTTACTTCGATGGAACCGCGCTTTACGAACACGCCGATCCGCGCAAAGGAGAACAGCGCGAATGGGGAACGCTCATCTTCAACTTCGGCCGGAGCGAGGTTCGATCGTTCCTGATCTCCAATGCCCTGTTCTGGGTGAAGCACTACCACATTGACGGTTTGCGAGTGGATGCGGTTGCTTCCATGCTCTACCTGGATTACTCACGCAAAGCCGGCGAATGGATCCCTAACATACACGGCGGCAACGAGAATCTGGAGGCGATCGATTTCCTGAAGACGGTGAATATGCTGGTGCACAAAGAGCCCGGCGCCGTGATGATTGCCGAGGAATCAACCTCGTTTGCCGGTGTCTCGAAGCCAGTCTATCTGAACGGCCTCGGCTTCACGATGAAGTGGAACATGGGCTGGATGCACGACATGTTGAACTATTTCAGCCAGGACCCCATCTACCGCAAGTACCACCACAACCAGGTCACTTTCAGCATTATGTACGCCTTCAGCGAGAACTTCGTACTGCCGATTTCTCACGATGAAGTGGTTTACGGAAAGCGCTCGCTCATCAGCAAAATGCCAGGCGACGAGTGGCAGCGTTTTGCCAATGCCAGGGCGTTCCTCGGCTATATGTATTGCCATCCCGGAAAGAAGCTGCTCTTTATGGGATCGGAAATAGGACAGACCAACGAATGGGATCACAACAGCCAGGTGGACTGGTGGCTGCTTGACTACGAGATCCACCGCCGATTCCAGACCTATAACCAAGCGCTTAATCATCTGTACCAGCGAGAACCAGCGCTGTGGGAAGTGGACTTCCAATACCAGGGCTTCGAATGGATCGACTTACATGATGTTGTGCACTCCGTCATCTCCTTCGTTCGCCGGGGCAAACGCAGCGAGGACTACCTGGTGATTGTCTGCAACTTCACGCCCCAGCCGCACTGGAATTATCGTGTGGGCTTCCCGGAGACAGGCTTACATCTCGAAGTGTTCAATTCGGATGCCGAAGCATTCGGGGGCAGCAACATGGGGAACGGCGGGGCGGTGATGGCCGAGCCGGTTCGAGTTCATCATCGCGCGGCATCGGCCAGCCTTACCTTACCGCCGCTGGGTGTCGTGGTGTTCAAGCCGGCTCGTCCGCTGCCCGCGCCGGCATCGCCGGAAGACTTTCCGGAGGATTAGCGGCCCTCAGCTAGATCCGGCCTTAGATTCATGCGACAGAATAGCCGGGCGACCTCTTGTGTCTCTCTATCTCATCCCAGTTTTCTGGCGCCGTTTGTTGGGAGAAACTGCCCCGACCGTTGCCTCGGGATGCGAGCCAGGAGCTTCTGGTTGTAATCAACTCTGATTTAGACTACAATGAAGTTCATATGGCCTTGAACTCTGTGGCGGGTGGGTGTGAGCACATGGTGCTGCTCGCCATCCTGCGCTTGGAGGACCAAGCATACGGCGTGTCGATTCGAAGGGAAATCTCAATCCGTGCGGGAAGAACAATCGCGCCCGGCGCGCTCTACACCACTCTAGATCGCTTGGAAAGAAAAGGCTGGCTGCAATCGCGGGAGGGGGAACCAACTCCCGAACGCGGCGGCCGAGCGAAGCGGTACTATAGCCTTACAAATCTAGGTGCCGACGTTCTCACCCGGGGACATCGTGCCATCCAAAGCCTCTCTGCAGGTCTGAATCTCATGGGAATAACCAATGCATAACCTCTCCCTGGCGGAGTCTGTGCTAGCGATGTTTGTGTCGAGAGAACTGGCCGCAAGCATCGTCGGTGACCTGAGCGAGGATGCACGAGAGATGGGCTCGTCGGGATTCTGGTTTGGCGTTCTGAGCACCACCTTCGCCCTATTCGCCCAACAAATCTGGGAGTGCCGTTACCGTATTTCCCTTCTGACAATTTGCGGGTTGGTCCTGACTCAAATCGCGCTGAGCGGCGTCATCCCCTATACGTTAATTTCCTGGACAGGGTTGAATGGGCATAGGCCTCTCCTGCTCGCTGCGGACCTGCTGGATCTGTTCGCTGCGCCGCTCATCATCGCCTCCCTGAGTGTTCGCGTAGGTCGGGTATCGGAGATGACTACTTGTCTGGTTCTCGCAACCGGAGCGTTCTTACTGTCGATAGCATTTGGCTCAGGCGGAGCCCTTGCTACTCACTTCATGCAAGGCAATCTGATTGCCGGCGTTTCATTCACGCTTTGCGGAGTCCTCGCTCGGCGTCGCGCCGTCTGGAACTAGGCTTAGGCAAGTCCCGGGAAAGAATGGGATCAGCCGTACACTCTGTCTGATACCTCAGACCGCACGGTGATGCGCCTCCCGCTGTGGCTGCGGCGTTAAAGTGAAATAGGAACTTCGCAGCCCGCAGCCGAACATGCTTTTTCAGGTCAAGCCATCAGCCACTGAGACGAACTCCGTTATCGTTCTTCATCCCTCCGATCGTGTCGGCGTGGCTCGCGTGCTTCTTTCGCCAGGCCAGGCCGTGGAAGCGGCGGGCGTACGGATCGCTGCAAAAGCAACCATCCCGGCGGGGCACAAGATTGCGCTTATGCCGATTCGCGCCGGGGATGCGGTTCTTCGCTACGGCGAGATTATCGGATTCGCTTTGCAGGACATTGCGCCGGGCGAGCATGTGCATGAACACAATCTTGGCTTCGAGGAATTGGACCATCCAGTCACGTTCGATACCAAGCCGGAGACTCCAGTGCAGAGCACAAGGGCGTTCCTCGGTTTCCGGCGGGGAGATGGGCGGGTCGGCACCAGAAACTATATTGCGGTGGTGGCAACAAGCAATTGCGCCGCACATGCCGTCGAACTCGTGGAGAAGAGTTTTTGCGGGGAGCAGTTGCCGCCGAATGTGGACGGAATCGTCTCATTCCCACACGGCGACGGCTGCGGCCAGGCGATGGGCGCCGATACCCGCCAATTGCAACGCACGCTGGAGGGCGTTCTCGACCATCCCAATGTCGCCGCGGCTGTCGTGATCGGCCTGGGCTGTGAAGTAAACCAGATTGACCACTACCTGGGCGAGTCAGATGGCAGCAGCCGCAGCAAGAGCCTGATGGGCCTGACCTTGCAGGAGAGCGGCGGAACACGCAGCGTGGTGGAACAGGCCCGGCAGAACATCCGCACGCTGCTCGAGCAGACCGCCTCTGCTTCGCGCGTGGAAGTTCCCGCATCCGAGCTGGTATTGGGACTTAATTGCGGTGGATCGGATTCCTTTTCCGGCATCACCGCCAACCCGGCGCTAGGCTTTTGTTCCGACCTGCTGGTGCGCGAAGGCGGCACCGCTGTGCTGGCCGAGACAACCGAGATCTTCGGCGCCGAGCATTTGCTGCTGCGGCGGGCGCGCAACGAGGCAGTAGGCCGCAAGCTGCTTGCCACCGTCGATCAGTACAAGTCGTACCTGCGCCAGTTTGGCGGCAGCTTCAATGACAACCCGTCACCGGGCAACAAGAAAGGCGGCTTGACGAACATTCTGGAAAAGTCTTTGGGCGCGGTTTCCAAGGCCGGCACGAGTACTCTCGAAGACGTCGTGGATTACGCTGAGCGAATTCGCTCGCGTGGATTTGTGTTCATGAATACACCGGGCTACGATCCCGTTTCGCTCAGCGGCCTGGCGGCGGGCGGCGTGAACATTATCGCGTTCACAACGGGCCGCGGCAGCGCGATTGGCTTTCCGAGCATTCCGGTCCTGAAAATTGCCACCAACTCCCACACGTTCCAGCGTATGCCCGACAACATGGACATCAACGCGGGCCGTATCGCGGACGGCGAAGCGGACATCGAAACCGTGGGTCGTGAAATCTTTGAGGCGCTGCTCCGTGTGGCTTCCGGTGAAAGAACAAAATCGGAGTTGCTGGGCCATCACGAGTTCGTCCCGTGGCGAATCGGACCCTTCCTGTAGCATGCTCGCCGAGATTCAGCCGGAGATCCGGAAACAGACCGCTGAGATGCGGGAGCAGTTCCAAAAGGCGCGGCCGTTTCCGCACCTCGTAGTCGATGACTTTCTACAGCCCGATTTCTGCCAGCAACTGCTGAAGGAATTTCCCGGGTTCGACGAGAAGCTCGCCCTGAACGAGTTCGGTGAGATCGGCCGGAAGGCGGTCCAAACGCAGCTTCCGCGGATTGGTCCGGCCTACCGGCGTCTCGACGGCGTTCTACGCTCGCCCGAATTCCTTGCCCTTCTCTCGGATATTACGGGCATCCCGGAACTGCTTTACGATCCCGCTTATGTCGGCGGAGGCACCCACGAGAATCTGGAAGGCCAGGACCTCGATGTTCACGTGGATTTCAATATGCACCCGAAAACGCATCTCCACCGGCGCCTGAACATGATCCTGTTCCTGAACCCGGAATGGCGGGAGGAGTGGGGCGGCTGTTTGCAATTGCACCGCGACCCCTGGGGACCGCCCGAAGAAGATCAAATTGTCACGATCGAGCCGCTACTCAACCGCATGGCGATTTTTGAAACCTCAGAAGTCTCCTGGCATGGCTTTCGACGCATCCAGTTGCCGCCAGAAAAGAAGGCTCTTTCCCGCCGCTCGATCGCGGTTTATTTCTACACCAGGGAACGGCCCGTGGAACAGGTCGCACCCTCCCACGCCACCATCTATGCTCCGCGCCCACTGCCTGGCGCATCGAGCCGGACACACATTAACCAGCGAAGATGAGCAGGCGATTCGTGATCTGCTGGGCCGGCGCGACACCCAGATCCGTTTTCTCTACGAACGCGAGAAGGAGTTTTCAGAAGCGATGGAGGACATGCGACGCGCTCTCAGCTCGGCCTCGTACCAACTGGCCTGTTTTATGACCTGGCCTTTACGCAAAGCCAAGCGTGCGTTGAAGGGCCCACCAGGCAAGGCTGTGGAGGGCAAAAGCTAGTGCGGGACCACTGGATCGAACTTCACTAATCCGTTGCGGTAATCGAGACTGAGCCGGAACATCGAGAGAACAGGCAATCCCAGAATCCCGGACATGCGAACGGCTTGCCGCTTGCCTGAGTTGTTGAGATCGACAACGACCATGCCCAAGTTTCTCTGCCGGAAGTTGGCAAACTGAATTTCGGCCTTGTCTGCCTCAAATACGTTCGTCGACGCTCCTGAGATACCGTTCACGTGCATGCGATCGTTCCGCGATATCTTGGTGGACTCGAGAGCAAAAGTTGAGTCGATGAGCGAGTTCGAGGATCCCGTATCGATAAGAAACAGGCCAACCGCTTTCGCGTTGACAGTGGTTGGAATCATCAGACTGTGTCCGAATCGAAAAACGGGTGTGAAGTCCTTCTCATCTTCCGGGATGGTTCGATCGTAGCCTTGTGGCTGGGGAAGTCGTTCGGGCAGCGGTTTGAGGTGAACTGTCAACTTTTGGAAATCGACCGTCACTAAATACTGCGCAAAGAAGTTCGCTCCAATGAGCCCGTCCTGGTTAATGACGCTTTTACCTTCGATGGCGTGAACGAAACATGTCTTGTATTCAAGCGGGCCGATTTTGCATGAATCGGCGAAAGCGCCTTTTATCACCTTCGCACCCTTCTCGCCGATGCCGAACACTTCGCTTTGGCCAACGAGCTTCAGACCTGCCTTCTCAGCGGCGTGTTCACTGATAGTCAGGCCACTGGCGCCCGAATCGAACTCCAGCTTGAGCGGCTTACCGCCGTTGAAACTGACGTCCAGCGCAACGCCTTGGGTCATCCGCGGATCTCCGAGAATCGTCAACTTCAGGGTGGTTTCTGCGGGCGGCGCTGCTGGTTCAAAGGTCTTCCGCCCATTCAACTCCTTCGCCAGCGCCATCCCGAACTCCTGGGCCATTTGATCGTCGCCATCCAAGTTTTCGAAACTGCTCTTGAACTGATCAGCAAGTTCCTTGCGCCGTTGGGGTGTTAACAGCGAAAACCAGGAGGCGGCGATCGGCCATTCGCGCGGATCAATATCGTAGGCACGCAACAAACTTCGCCGGGCTGTTGCATACATCGATGCGCTCCGGTAAAGACGGTAGATGCCAAAGTATGCGTGGGCGTTGGCTTCGCGAATCTTCAAGGCCTGGACATAGAGCTTCTGCGCCTGACCCATATCGCCACGGTAGAACGCCAGATCGCCTCGCGCCGCTAACACGTCGCTGGAGTCGGGGAACTTTTGCGTAAGCTGATCCGCGAGATCTTCTGCGTCGGACAATACCCCTTCATTCACCAGCGAAGTTAAGAGGTGCGCCGCCGGAACGGGATCGTCCGGTTTGGCCGCGATGGAGGCACGCAAAAGCGAAATGGCTTCCTTGAAATGGCCGCTCAAATAAAGACCCTCGGCGCTTGGTTCGTCGGCACGGCCGACCGAAACCATGCCCGCCGCGGGCACTAGCAGTGCGAGCAGCAGCAACACCGGGGTTCGGCATCTCCGCATGGAGTGTGAAGCTTGTTCCCTTCTCTAAACGTGAATCACTAATCTCATCAGTACTCGCCACTGCCTCCCTTGACGCCCGCGAGTTTCCCAGGCATATCCGCCAAAATGTACGACAACACGGCGAGGACGGCGATGTTCTTCCTGAAGTCGTCCGGGTTTACTTTGTCGACCGTATCGGCGTCGGTGTGGTGCCAGTCGAAGTAGTGCAAGCCCACCGTTTCCGGGCTAAGCCCAGGAACGCCATCGTGAACTAGCGGGCTGATATCGGCTCCGCCGCCGCCGGCCAGGGCCTTACCGGCCTCGATCCGTTCCAGCAAGTGCGCAATCTGCTGGCACTGGGCAAGCGATTCCTCCTGTCCGGCAGTCATCTTCGGCGCTGGCGGAGCCGGTTGGTTGGGTTGCGGCGGCCGTCGCCTGAGCTGGTAGGGTCCGTAGCCAAAGCCAACCGGCTTCTCGGCGCCGGAATCCATCTCAATGGCGGCGACGTGGTTCTTGATCTGGTCGCCGACCCATGCCCGGTAGGCCTCCCCGCCCCGCCCACCGTTCTCCTCATTCACCCAAAACACGACGCGGATGGTACGGCGCGGCTTGAGGCCAAGTTTCTTGATCAGAGCCACCGCCTCCAGGCTCGCCATAATGCCCGATCCATCGTCCTGCGCACCCTGACCCACATCCCACGAATCCAAGTGGCCGCCCAACACCACAACCTCTTCGGGTTTCTCCGAACCCGGAATCTCGCCGATCACGTTCGCGCTGTCGGCATCCGGCTCCATATGAGCCTGCATTTCCAAATGAACGCGTGGCTTTTCGCCGCGTTGCTGCATCCGGTCCAGCAACATCGCATCTTCGATTGAAATCGCGGCCGCCGGTATCTCGGGCTGGCCAGGAAGATACGACAATGCGCCTGTGTGTGGGGTCTGCATAGCCAACGGCGTAATGGAACGTACCAGCACGGCCACCGCGCCGAGCTCCGCGGCACGGGACGCGCCTACTGCCCGATAGGCCACCGTGACGCCATAGTTCACGTACGGTGCGTTGAAAACCACGATCTTCCCGGCAGCGCCTTTTCCGAGCTTTGTCAAGGCATCAAAATCCGGCACCACGACGACATCCGCGGTAATGCCTCCGGGCGGCGTGCCGACGCTAAGACCCAGGCCCAGCATGTGCAGGCGCTTTGTCATGGGCTCCACAATTTCGGCAGACTCCTGCCCGCGGACCCATGCGGGCACTTTCACCGGAGGCGTAACGACATGCTCCAGCCCTGCCTTCGTCATCTCGCCGGCGCTCCATTCAACGGCCTTTGTCAGCGCGGGAGATCCGCTGAGCCGGTTGCCGATACGGTCACATAGGTAAGCCAGGCGTGCATATCCGTCCGTGTCCGCGAGGGCGGCATCGATCAACTGGTTTGCCTGGTCCTTATATGTCAGTGAGAGGTCGCTATCCTGGGCGGCACAGAGGGCGGCCGCCCCGACCACAAATGTGCCGGCCGCTATCAAGGATCGAAATGCAGAGGAACGGAACAAAAAGAAGCGAATCATAAAGCCTGAAGATTACCACGGCGGCAAGCCAGAAAGTACTGGCGTCCGCTGAAAAGTTCCGCCCTGGCCGGCACACCAAGTAGTCTAGTGTCTGGATGTGGAAAACCCGAACCAAGACGCTGGTTCTACTCCTGGTGGTCACAGTTCTTTTTTACTGGAAGATTCTCCTCACCCAGCAATTCTCGCTGCTCACTGAGTGGGAACAGGTCAGCCAAGGCTATTCCTGGTTCCAGTTCTCCATCCACGCACTACGAACCGGCCATCTGCCGCTGTGGGATCCCTTCACCTACTCGGGCCATAACTTTGTGGGCGAGATGCAAACCTCCGGCTTCTCTCCCTTCAACGTTTTGCTCGCACTGGTGCCGTTCGACGCCTACGGCGTGTTATCACCGCAGGTTTATAACTGGCTTTTTGCGTTACTGCATTTTCTCGGGCTCTGTTTCATGTTTGCGCTCGCACGTGAGTTCGGGCTTAATCGCCTTTCCTCGCTGGTCGCCGGGATGTGTTTTTCATTGGGCGGATTCGTGGGCAGGATTGGCTGGCCCGATATGCTTCAGAGCGCGATCTGGCTACCCCTGGTTCTCCTGTTTTTGCTTCGCGCCATGCGGACCCCTGCTCTTCGCCGCTGCCTCTTGAACGCAGCTCTCGGGGGGCTGGCGATGGGGATGGCCATCCTGGGAGGCCGGTTGCACATGGTGATCATGCAGGGGATTGTGGCCGTTACAGCGATCGCGTTCTATTATTGGCAGCGGCCGGACAATCCGCATTCAGCGCCGGTCGACCCAGGAGAGTCCGGCTCATTCAGACGAGCGCTAATGATCGTCGTGCTGACCGGCATCACCGCCTTCGGCGCTGGTGCAATTCAGCTGCTGCCCTCGATCGCTTATAGCTCCACCGCCCTTCGTGCCGTGGGCATTCATAATGCGCTGGGTAGCGAGAAGATCCCGTATGCGTACCTGAGCGACCACTATGCCTTTCCTCACGGAATCGCCGGCCTGCTTATCCCATTCAGTTTTGGCGGCACCGGTGGCCGAGGTGAGTTCTTGAACCCATATATTGGAGTCTTCCCGCTACTTCTGGTGGTCATTGCCATTTGGAAGAACTGGAAGAACGCCTGGGTGCGCTACTTGTTCTTTCTCGCGCTGGCGGCCTATCTCTACTCCTTTGGTCCGTTCTCTCCACTTACACGGGGTCCTCTACGCCGTGGTGCCTGAGCTTTGGATCATCCGCGAGGCGGGCCGAATGCTCTACCTAGCAGGTTTCGCCCTTGCCTTGCTGGCGGGTTTCGGCGCCGAGATACTCTTTGCAAGGGAGGCCCCGTCCATCAATTGGACGCCGCTCCTCGGCGTTGGGCTCGGATTCGTTTTTGCCGGCGGCTTGGCAATCGCCGTTCCCGCAGTCTACGGCCGCCCGGACGTCAATCCCTGGGTATCGCTCTCTATCGTCCTTATCTTCCTCACGTATGCCCTTTTTCGCGCAATCGCCGCGGGCCCTCACAGTTTGACTCTGCGGCTTCTCGCGGTGGGGCTGATCCTGTTTGACTTGGCCGCCTTCGACTGGTCAGCCCGAAACAAGCTTGAGGCAGCGCAAACGGGCGTCGATCAGTGGGTCAAGCTGATGAGCTGCCGCGGAGCCGTGCGGTTCTTGAAGACTCTGCCGGGCCCCTTTCGCGTCCAGGTCACCGGAGAGCAACCACCGAACATCGGTGATGCATTTTCAGTTCCGACAAACGGCGGCGCCGGAGCCACGGTGGCCATCGACTATTCGCGCTTGAGCGATCGTCTTGATCTGCTGAACGTGAAGTACCGGCTTGAGCCCGCCTCGAGCAGGAGTCCCAACCCGCTTTACCAGGACGCTGCCTGGAAGGTCTATGAGAACCCAGCAGCGTTTCCTCACGCCTGGTTCGTGCATCAAGCGTCGGTCGAGCCCTCCACGCCCAAGGCTTTCATTCGTGTGAACGATTCAAGCGTCGACCTCCGCCAGACGGCCATCGTCGATTCTCTGTTACCGGAGCAACTCGGCGCCGCTTCCGCAGGCGACCAGATTCAGTTTGTTTCTTATGGTCTTAACACGATCACGATGGCGGTACAGACTCAAACCAGCGGCCTGTTGATCCTGAGCGAGAACTACGATTCAGCGTGGCGCGCCACCATCAATGGCCGCGAGACAAAGGTTTACCGGGCGGATGGTGCACTTCGAGGAGTGGTCGTTCCTGCCGGAACCAGCCGCGTCGTTTTCGAGTATGGGCCGAGATCTGTATGGATAGGGGCCGTATTCTCACTGCTGACGTTTCTCGGCGTCTGCGCTGCGCTGATCCTCTTACGCAGGGCAGCGACGGTACCAGCCAAGTTGACCACCTGAACTGCAGCTCACTCGCCGAGCAGTTTCCCGTAGGGGCGCATGGACTCGACGTTATCGAAGACCGCCTTAATTGCTGCTGTGATTGGAATCGCCAGTAAGAGGCCTATGCCGCCCCACAAAGCGCTCCAAAACATGAGCGCAATCGTGACAACCAGCGGATTCAAATGCACACGGCGTCCCACCACTTTGGGGTAAAGAAAGTTCAAGCCCACCAGGTGTATCGTCGTGATAAATGAGATCAGAATGAGGATGGTGGTGAACCTTGTGGGAATGGCTAGCGCGGCCATCAGAGGCGGCACAATCGCTAACGGAAGTCCGACGTACGGAGCGAGGCTGAAAAACCCACTGAGGGGCGCGACGATGGCCCAATAGGGCACCCCGAGAAGGAAGAATCCCACGGCGCTGGCACCGCTTAGAAACAGCCCCAAAATAAAGTTGCCGAGAACATACGCGCGAGTCAGCTCACCCACGTTTGCCAGGCTCTTTCCGACCATGTAACGCTCTTCTCCGCGGAAAAGCTGCAGCACGCTTTTCCGGACGTGGTCGCTCCAACTGAGCATGAAGTAGACCAGGAACGGAATAAAGGACAGCATCAGTATGGCGTGAAAGTAGCGCGACATGTAGCCGTACATGACCGTGATGGCCGGCTTTGGTTCGGAGTGAATTCTCACTTCCTGCACGACCGGAGCCGGCTGATCGACAGGCAGTCCCGCCTTCCGGCGGCGATTCTTGGCCGCATCCGCCGGTTTCTGCTGGATTTGCTCATCCTGCTCCCGCAGTTTCTTGGGCAGGACCTTGTCCACCGTCGATTTCTCGACGTCTTCCAATGCGTCGCTGGTTTTATCGAAGAGCTCATTCATGCGCGCCGAATAAGCGGGCAAGTCTTGCGTGAGATTTGAGAACTGGTGCCAAACGACCCCACTGAGGGCGTAAAGAGCTAGAATCGCCAAACCGATGACGACTCCTGCGGCAGCCGATCGAGGTAAACGCAGGCGCATAGCCAATTCGACGACCGGGTCCAGAATGAAGGCAAACATCGCGGAGACGATCAAGGTGATGAAGAAGCCGCGTCCATAGTAAAGAAGTGCTACCAGGGCTGCCAGCCCGAGCGACGTGACGCCGAATTGAATGGCCTTCTGGGCCGGTAAGTACGGAGAAAGTATTGGCACAGCGAAACGAGCGACCTTGCTGCTCTCCCACCAATATCAAGCGCAGCGCGTGGATCCTGAAGCCTAGATATGGTTACTCTAACACGCAGACCCTATAATTTGAGTTTGCCGAGCCCAACACCGATCTCACTGGTTGGCCGCATCCTTGCACTGGATGTTGGAAAGAAGCGCATCGGCTTGGCGGTTAGCGACGAGCTGGGGTTTACGGCACAGGGACTGGAGACGCTTCAGCGGTCGCGCATTCGTGAAGACCTCGGAAGACTTGCCCGACTCGCCCGCGAGAAGAATGTCGTGACACTCCTTGTCGGCAAACCCCTCCACATGAGCGGCTCGGTCAGCAGGCAGAGCGTCTACACCGAAGAGTTTGCCGAACGACTCCGCGAGTGGACGGGCTTACCGATTGTTTTTTGGGACGAGCGCCTCACAACTGTCGAAGCAGAGCGTGTGCTGCGCGAAGGCGGCGCCACACTGGAAGAAAGCAAACGCGCGGTGGACCGGATGTCGGCGGTCTTGTTGCTCGAAAGCTACCTGGAAAACCAGCGCATCCGCGCCGAATCCGATTCGGGTCAAGATCCCGCGGAGAGCAACGATGAAAGCGAGGGCCCGGCCATTGGCTAACCTTCGAGGCTGTCTGCTTCGCGGCATATTGCTTGGCCTGTTAGGTGTCGGGGCTGTGGCCGGTACGCTCGCCTATTTATGCTTCACGCCTTATCGAAATTCGGCCAAGCCGAGTGTTGAAGTGGGACGCGCGGAGGGCGCGGCCAAGTCCTTTGCAAACGGAAGTTTCCTTCAGATCGAACGAGGTACCAGCACATCCGCCATTGCGAAGGCACTGGAAGAACAGGGCGTGGTCCGGTCGCAGTACCTGTTTCTTCTCGTGCGCGCGCTGCAGCCTCGGGCTCACTTGCAGGCTGGGGACTACCTTTTCGATCGCCCGCTCTCGCCCGTGGAAGTCTTCAACAAAATCCGCCGCGGTGACGTTTTCTTCGAGGAACTGCGTGTACCGGAAGGCAGCAACATGTTCGACATTGCAGCGCTGCTGGGCAATTTGAACTCAGTGAAACCAGAAGATTTTCTGAAACTGGCTTCGGACCCGCAAATGATTCTCGATCTCGATCCAAGCGCCCCGGACCTGGAGGGCTACCTGTTTCCGTCCACCTATCACGTAACACGCCAGACCACCGCCACGCAGTTGTGCCGGCTGATGACGGAGCAGTTTCGCAAAGTGTGGGCTGCTTCCGGCGGTGAACAACGCAAAGCCGATATCCACAAAATCGTCACCCTGGCGTCACTGGTTGAGAAGGAAACTGCTGTTCCGGCGGAGCGCCCAAAGGTGGCGGCGGTATTCGAGAATCGCCTGAAGATCGACATGCCGCTGCAATGCGATCCCACGACGGTGTACGCCGCGCTGCTCGAGAACCGCTACAAGGGCGTGATTCACAAATCAGACCTGGCCAGCGCAAATCCGTACAACACCTATTCCCATCCCGGCCTGCCGCCCGGTCCCATCGCAAATCCAGGTGCGGAGTCATTAAGCGCCGCCTTACATCCGGCTGACGTCGACTACCTATATTTCGTCGCCAAAGCGGATGGCTCCGGTTCACACCAGTTCTCCTCCGCTCTGGCTGATCATGCCCGAGCGGTGGACGCGTACCGTAAGCGCACGGACAAATAACGCTACTGCTGCAGATCTACACTCTCCGCGCTGGAAAGCCAAGGAATCCAATACTCCTGATCGCCGATGGGCTGGCCGGGCGGCGGTTCCACAGGATGGGGCAGGTCTAACGACTTCGGGTCACGTGCGAATTTCTCCAGCATCAGCAATGTGTACCGGCCCTGAGCCTTGGTCTCCGCGTCGGCGCTCTGTGCCATGACCGCAGCTTGCCGCTTTACATCATCCAGATGCGAGTTAGCAATGGCGCGAACTTGCGCCGGAGCCGCGCCATCGTTGGCCAAAGCCATCAGGTGTTGGACCACCACGAAACGAGTGTTTCTGGCTACCTCCGAGCCCAGACCTGCGGGCGTGCTCGCACCCCAGGTGGCCGCTACCAGCTTCGTGATCACTTCGTCTAAACCTGGATTGTCTGCCGACTGCGCATGATATTGAACCAACCGTGCTGCCCGCTCCGGATTCAAGATCAAACTCACGGTCAGGTTTGCTGATGCTTCAGCTCCCGCCAGTGGATCGAACGTCAATCCGGTGCGGAATGGGAAGGTTTCACGAGTTCGAGGATAGTCGGGTGGACGGGGAGGAATCAACGCCAGAATCCGGTCCGGCAGCGTGAGGGTTTCCGGCTTGATGGTTTCGAGCAGCGCAGCCAGGGCTCTTCTCTGTTCGGCGGCCGGGACAATCCTGGTGATGGGTTGCCCGTCCCCGCGTAGCGCATACGTGTATTCGTTACCGCCTAGCACCTTGCTGGCCGCCTCGGTCTGATACCGGCACAGGAAATATAACGGGACTAATACTTCGTCCAGCGTGCTGAGCGGAGCGCCGGTCTCGATGTTGTTCTCCCCGAATCGCGAGAGCGCGGCGGCTCGGATCGTCAGCAGCCGGTTCAGTTCATCCACTGCATTGGCGCCGTTATCCCAGAGATGCGATTTGGGATGCGCACTGCCGAACGGCCGGCTATCCGCATCGGTGATAAATGTGTCGCCCGTAGCAGCCGCGTCCAGAATAATTTTGTTCAACGCCGCGTGCTCATCGGTACCCGGGGCGAACTGCGAGTAGCCATAGGCGATTGCAACTTTGTCCCATTCGCCAATTCCTTTTGCATACGCGTCCGACAAATCCACTGTTCCGCCGGCTGATAGCTTGAGCAGCGGAAACGGATAATCCATCACCGAGGCCCGGTTGTGGGTGCTGGCGAGGTAGTTGTGCTCCAAGCCCAGGGTGTGGCCCACCTCGTGCGCAGCCAACTGCCGGAGTCGCGCATAAACCGCTTGCGTCAAAGCGTCATGCGAATGCGCGCCGGCCGCATGCGGCGCCAGCAGGCTTTCAAACATCAGGTAGTCCTGGCGCCCGCGCAACGAACCCAGAGTGACAATACCCTTGATGATCTCGCCGGTGCGCGGATCCGCCAGGCCCGACCCGTATGACCATCCTCGGGTAGACCGGTGGACCCACTGGATGATGTTGTAACGGACATCCATCGGGTCGGCGTCCGGCGGGAGAACTTTCACCTGAAACGCATTCCGGAATCCGGCCGCCTCAAAGGCCTCATTCCACCAACTTGCTCCTTCAATCAACGCCCTCTGAATATCCGCAGGCGCCCCCGGGTCGACGTAGTACACAATCGGCTTCACTGGGTCGCTGACCGCAGCCGTCGGGTCTTTCTTTTCGAGCCTGTGACGCGCAATCATGCGCTTCATCAACGGCTGATCCAGTGGAGCCGCAAAGTCCATGTAATTGATCCCAAAGTAGCCTGCCCTGGGGTCCTGGGCTCGCGGCCTGTAGTTCCCGTCGGGGAGTTCTACGAGCGACTAGATGTTCGCGCACCGTGATGCTCTCGGGACTTGGCACCACATCCCTAACGTATTGCCCGGCCGGATCTCCGGTGAGTGTGATGGTCATCTCCACTTCGGTGTTCTTCGGGAACCCTTTGGTCATCGGCAGGTAGAACGCGCAGCGCGTTGGGTCCACCTTGTAGCTGCCCTGTTTCGTCGTGGACAGCTGTTGGGAAACGCCCGCTGCATCGCGTAAGAAGAACCCGGTGGCGTCCACCAGCACAGCCGGCCCATCCAGGGCCGCCACATCAAAGCCCCACAGCGCTGACCGCGCAAAAGCCTGTTCCGCCGCCCGCCGCTCGGAGGGATTCTCACTCATTGCACGGTAACCATAGTTCGACTCGATCAGCAGCACTCGCGGGCCACTGCGCTCGAAACGAACAGCCTTAGGCTCACGCATCAGTCCGCGGTCGAGCCCAATATCGTTCGATCCAACGCCCGCTGGGAGCGAGGTGACGTACAAGAACTCCTGGTTCCACCGGCTGATCTCCATCCAGATCTTGCCGCCTTTTTCATCCCAATAGATGGGCACGAATCCATCGATCTTCTGGAATCCTGCCACCTTTTTTTCGATGGAAGGCAGATCCGGCGGCGCCGGCTGATCCGCGGCAAAAAGCGACGAGCTCAATAGCAAACAGATGGCAAATATAGGTCTCATGTATTCGTTATCCAGGCACTCTTAGAAAAAGAACAACAATCTCTCATGACAAAACAGCCATGACTGACTATATGTGGTAGCTTACTTGGAGTCGAGGACGTAGGTTGAGCGTACAACGTGAAATCCTGCTGATCGAAGACAATCCCGGCGATGTCCGGTTAATGCGCGAAGCCCTCCGGAACGCCGATTCCCGGGCAACGCTTCGCGTCGTAAATGATGGTGACGAAGCCTTACGTTACCTGCACCAGGAAGACGAATACCTGGATGCTCGCCGCCCTAGCTTGATTTTTATGGACTTGAACCTCCCGAAGTCCGACGCGCGCGAGTTGCTTGTGCATCTCAAGAGTGACGTTACGTTGAAAGCGATCCCGGTTGCAGTGCTCACCACGTCCGACGCCGAGCGCGATATTCGCGAGATTTACGAGCTTCACGCCAACTGTTATTTGCGAAAACCGGTGGATCTCGATTCGTATTTCGAGACCATCCGGCAGGCAGTCTATTTCTGGCTCACGGTGGCGGTTGTGCCGTCTGAATAATGGGGTTGCGCGCGGCGCGGCGAGGGCGATCCCGGTGCTGTCCATTCTGCTATGATTGCGGCGCATGAGTGACTACTCGATTGGTGTCGACCTGGGCGGCACGAACCTGCGGGCCGCGGCGATCGATCGCAGCGGGCGGATCCTGGCGCGAGCCTCTTCGAGCACAGAGGACCCCAACAGCCGCGATGCCATCATCGGCGGCATCGTGACTGCCATACAGGCGGTGCGGGCCGCAGTAACCGGCGGCGCGCTCATCGGCGTGGGTATCGGCATTCCTGGGTACATACAAATGAAAGCGGGCGTCGTCATCGGCTCCGCCAATCTACCCGGTCTGGATGGCTTTCCTTTTCGCGATGAGGTCCGCAAACGCGTTGACGCCGACATCATCCTAGAGAACGACGCCAACGCCGCCGCTCTTGGTGAGCAGTGGATGGGAGCCGGCCGGGACCGGAAAGAACTTGTTCTGGTGACCCTTGGGACAGGCATCGGCGGCGGGATCATCGTCGATGGGCGAATACTTCACGGCTTCCTTGGCATGGCCGGCGAGATCGGTCACATGACAGTGATTCCCGACGGCAACCCCTGCGGCTGCGGAAACTACGGCTGCCTGGAGAAGCATGCTTCGGCAACTGCTATCGTCAGCATGGCCCGCGCACTCGGCCTGGGTGACAACGACCTGACGTCGGAGGATGTCTACAACCTAGCCCTGGGCGGCAACCAGCGTGCACAGGCCGTGTTTGACAGCATGGGGCGCGCCCTCGGCATGGCATTGGCGAATCTCATCAATGTCTTTAATTTTCCGCTCTATCTGCTGAGCGGAGGGGTGTTGCCCGCCTGGGACCTCTTCACTCCGGCGATGTTTGAGCAAGTAAAAAAGCGCTCATTCACCTTCAGCCGCACCGACACAAAGATCGACAAGGCGATTCTCGGGAATGAAGCGGGCGTCTTTGGTGCGGCCTACCTGCCATTTCAACTTGCGGAGCGCGGCGCCGAGGCAGTCATCAACTAAGACTCTGGAGAAAACAATGTACTGGCTTGGCCTTGACATTGGCACTGGCGGTTCGCGCGCGCTACTGGTGGACGCCCAAGGGACAGTCCGCTACGCCTTTACTGCCCCACACGACGAGATGGCCATGGCCAGACCGCTGTGGGCCGAACAGGATCCAGCCGACTGGTGGAAAGCGGCCCAGGCAGCGATCCAGGGGGTATTGCGGCTCGCCTGCGTCGATGGCTCATCCGTAAAAGGCGTGGGCTTGTCGGGACAGATGCACGGTCTCGTCATCCTGGATCGAGACCATCAGGTTATTCGCCCGTCGCTGATCTGGTGCGATCAGCGCAGCCAGGATCAAGTCGACTTCATCAATGCCAAGGTTGGCAAGCAAAAGGTCCTTGACTATACGGCAAACCCGGTGCTTACCGGCTTCACGCTGCCCAAGCTGCTGTGGGTTCGCGACCACGAACCCCAGAACTTCGCTCGCGTCAGCAAGATGCTGCTGCCCAAAGATTACATCCGTTTTCAGCTCACCGCGGAGTTCGCAACCGAGGTTTCCGACGCCAGCGGCACTTCACTCTTCGACGTTGTGAATCGACGCTGGTCAGCCGAAATGACCTCCGCGCTCGGCCTGGACGCAGCCATTCTGCCCAAAGCCTACGAGTCGAGTGATGTTACAGGCACTATTTCGAAGCAGGCAGCTGAGCTGACAGGCCTGCGCGAAGGCACGCCGGTAGTGGGCGGCGCCGGAGACCAGGCGGCCAGCGCCATCGGCAATGGGATTGTTGCTCCCGGTTACGTGTCCTGCACGGTTGGTACCTCGGGCGTTGTTTTCGCCTACCTGGAGAAACCAGCCTACGATCCAGCCGGCCGGGTCCACACCTTCTGCCACGCCATTCCCGGCGTTTGGCACGTCATGGGCGTTACGCAGGGGGCAGGTCTCAGCTTCCAATGGTTCCGAAACCGCCTCGCACCCACTGCTTCCTACGACGACCTCACCGCCGAAGCAGCCGGCGCGAGTGCCGGTTCACAGGGTCTGTTCTGGCTGCCCTACCTCATGGGTGAGCGGACCCCCCACCTTGATGCCTTGGCGCGCGGCGCCTGGGTCGGCTTCACCGCCAAACACGATCGCCCCGACCTGATCCGTTCCATCCTCGAAGGGGTTTGCTATAGCCAGCGCGATTGCCTGGAGATCGTTGCCGGTATGGGCGCTCCGGTCTCTCTCGTGCGGCTTTCCGGCGGCGGCGCGGCCAGCGCATTCTGGCATCAGCTCTTCGCCGACATCTTCGGCAAGCGAGTCGTGACTTTGGAGACCAAAGAAGGCTCCGCTTATGGCGCCGCGCTACTCGCGCTGGTCGGCACCGGTGAATATGCGTCAGCCCGGGAATTGTGCAGCCAGGCCATCAAAGAATCGGCTGCGAAAGCGCCCGAGGCCGGCAATGCGGCCTTCTACAACCGGGCGTACCAGATCTACCGGTCGCTGTACCCCGCCCTGAAAGATACCTATCAGGCGATTTCACGTCTCTGAAGCGGCCAGTGTAAGCAGCCCGCTGTCTGCTGGCTGGCGAACCCCTTACACTAGGGTCGATGGCTGAGCCCCTTCATAGTCAGCGCGATGCCGCCCCGTTTTGCGACGTCAGCCTACCCGTTCCGGTGGACCGGCTCTTCACCTATGAGCTCCCCTTGACCCTCCGCCACCGCGCCCGAGCGGGTTCCCGGGTGCTGGTGCCTTTCGGCAATCGCAGGCTGATTGGCTTCATCCTGAAGCTGCGCCACGATGCCGGAACCACGCCTGCCCGTGAAGTCCTGCGGCTTCTCGACGAGTGCCCCGTGCTCGACGGGGATATGCTGCACCTCGGTCAGTGGATCGCCGAATACTACTGTGCCCCGCTCGGCGAAGTTCTGCGCGGGATGCTTCCTCTTGGCGGCGAGACCCGGAAAACACTTACCTACGCCTTGACAGGCGCCGGCCGCGATATCGGCCGCCAGCTTTCGATTCACGAGGACGAGAGCGCGACCACCCGGGTCATCCGGCTTCTCGATGAGAAACCACGCTCGCTCGAGTATATTAACCGCAAGATCGACCGCGCCAAGCCTGCCTTGCAGTCACTCCTGAAGCGCGGATGGATCTCGGCCACCGAAGAACACTCGGACCGCGATCCACTGCGCGCGTCCACGGATCGACTGCGCGTCGAGTTCCGCGAGCGTCCGGCGGAGGGATTGAAGCTCAAGAAGGCCGAACGCGAATTGCTTGCGTTCTTGGAATTGCATCCCGGTGCTCATGAGCTCAAAGACCTGACCCGCATTCTCAAAAAGGCCAGCGAGGCAGCGCGGGCACTGGCACGCCGAGAGTTGATTACGCTGACCACCGAAATGGAGATCAGCACGGATGGCTTCGAACGGCCCGTTCCGGAATTGAACCAGCACCAGCAGTCGGCTTTTGAGAGCATCGCCCAAGCCCTGGATGCCCGACACTTCCAGCCCTTCCTGCTACAAGGGGTAACCGGTTCGGGCAAAACCGAAGTTTACATGCGGGCCATCGAGGCTACCTTGGAGCGCAATCTCAACGCTCTTTTACTGGTGCCCGAAATTGCTCTGACACCTGCCGTGGCCGGCCAGTTCTTCCATCGGTTCGGCCGCCAAGTCGCGATTCTTCATTCGGCTTTTAGCGAATCAGAGCGCTCGGAGCAGTGGCGCCGCATTCGCGAGGGCAAGGCTCGAGTGGTGGTGGGAACCCGCTCGGGCGTGTTCGCTCCGGTCCAGAACCTCGGGCTCGTCATCATCGACGAAGAACACGACGCCAGCTACAAGCAGCAGGATACGCCTCGCTACAACGGCCGGGATGTGGCGCTGGTCCGGGCGAAGAACGCCCACGCTGTGGCAATTCTCGGCTCCGCCACGCCGAGCATTGAAACGCGCTTCAACGCCGCGTCGCAAAAGTACGGCTTGCTTCGCTTGCCCGAACGTGTTGCACAGCGGCCGATGCCACAGGTGGAAATCATCGACATGCGACAGGAGTTTCTGGAGACCAAGCGGCAGGACACCTTCTCTCGAAAGCTTCTCGAGCAGATCGAAGAGCGCCTGAAGAACCGCGAGCAGGTCATGTTGCTGTTGAACCGCCGCGGCTTCTCGAGCTTCATGGTGTGCCGCGCCTGTGGCGAGCGCCTGCCCTGCGTAAACTGCTCGGTCACACTGACCTATCACAAGCGCGACCGCCGCATGCTCTGTCACTATTGCGGCTACGCGGAGAAGGTCCCTTCGATTTGTCCCAAGTGTGGGAGTGATCACGTGCAGTTCCTCGGAACCGGGTCCGAGCGTGTCGAGGCGGAGCTGTTCGCCCACTTTCCCACCGCTCGCATAGCGCGCCTTGACCGCGACTCAACCAGCAACAAGGGGTCCTTCGAGGAGATCCTGCGGGCTTTTCGCAACGGCGATATCGACATCCTGGTCGGTACACAGATGATCGCCAAGGGGCACGATATCCCCAATGTGACGCTAGTCGGCGTCGTTCTGGCCGACATCGGCCTCTCGATGCCGGACTTCCGCGCCGCCGAACGTAGCTTCCAACTCCTGACTCAGGCTGCGGGCCGCGCCGGTCGTGGCGACCTGGCCGGCCAGGTGGTGATCCAAACCCTGAATCCCGATCATTACGCCATCCAGTTTGCCGCCGCTCAGGATTACGAAGGCTTTGCCAAGAAGGAACTGGATTTCCGCAAGTGGCTGCGCTATCCGCCGTTCTCCGCCTTTGCCAATGTGCTGGTGCGCGCCGGCAAACAGGAGGACGCACTCCGCATGGCCACTGCCGTCGGTTATCTCCTCAATCCGCCGCCCGAAGGGACTAAAGTCATGGGCCCCGCGGAAGCGCCTGTGCCGCGGCTCAAGAACGAATACCGCTATCAGATACTGTTGAAATCGGCCCAGCGCAGCACCCTACGTAAGACCCTGGATCGAATTCGCCAGTATGCCGCCGATCAGAAATGGCCGGCGACGGTTCTGGTCATCGACATCGACCCGTTGAGCCTGATGTAGGCGCTCAACACAGCGTTGCTAGGCTGATTGGCATGCGTCCTCAGCCACTCATCGCCGTAACCGATGTCGAAGCAAGCAGCAAATGGTATCAGCGTCTGCTCGGCTGCCGGAGCAATCATGGCGGCTCCGAGTATGAACAGTTGGTCTGGAAGGACCAGCTTGTCCTCCAGTTGCACAGCTTTGAAGTAGAACATGATCACGGTCCGATCGGCGATCGTGCCGACAAGCCGTACGGCAACGGTGTGTTGCTGTGGTTCGAGGTCGACGACTTTGATGCAGTGATGGAGCGCTGCAGGGAAATGGGCGTGGAGATTGTCATGGCCAAGCATCGAAACCCTCCGGATGGCGCCGGCGGCCCGGATCACTGGGAATGCTGGATACGGGACCCGGACGGCTATGTCGTAGTGGTTGCCAGCCCTTACGGGTCGGCCGGCGGCACCTGGCGTCCGGGATAGTTAAATGACGATCTGGCGGGAACGCGGCGGGTTCTTCCCTGCCCAGACCGCTCCCAGCGCACTGGATGTTTACGGATGTCTCGCCGAATGTTAAACTTGAGTTGCTTGCGGCGGTTGTAGCTCAGTTGGTAGTAGCGCCAGATTGTGGTTCTGGATGTCGTGGGTTCGAATCCCACCAGCCGCCCCAGTAACTCCGCTGTCCGCCCAGTCTTCATGGCTTCAATTCCCGGCCGCCATTTCGTTCGTAACTTCGTCACTAAACAGCACCTGTTGATGCAGCTCGTACGCCGCGACTTTCAGCAGCGCTTCGTCGGGTCGGCCGCCGGATGGCTATGGGGATTTATACAACCGCTGGTCTTGCTGCTGAGCTGGGTCTTCGTCTTTCGCGTGTGTTTGCACAGCAAAGTTCCCGCCGGCGAACCAACCGACAACTACGTGATGTTTCTCGCCTGCGGCTATCTTCCGTTCCTGCTCTTCCAGGAAACAGTTACGCGCTGCGCAACCAGCCTGGTGGACAACGCAAACCTGATCACCAAGACCGTTTTCCCGTCCGAGTTTATTCCGGTCGCGATTTTTTTCTCCACGCTGGTTCAGCATCTGCTGGCACTGAGTATCGTCTTGCTCGCGGTTTTTGTGTGGCTGCGCCACGCCAGCCCTTGGATGCTGATGCTGCCCTTCTACACGCTCGCTATCGGGTTCCTGGCCGTCGGCGTTGGCTGGATTGTGTCCGGGCTACAGGTCTATCTGCGCGACACGTCTCAAGTGCTCGTGTTGATTTTGACCTTCTGGTTCTGGGTTACACCCATTTTCATCGTCGAATCGCAGTACCCAGCCAAGCTTCGCTTCCTGTTGCATCTGAACCCGCTCGCCTATATGGTGCGCGCCTATCGCGATCGTTTACTCTCAGGGCGTGTTCCTGCGTGGAATGAAGTGGCGATCACCGCACTCTATTCGGCGGCGGTATTCATTCTGGGCGGGCTGTTCTTCCGGCAGGTGAAGCGCGGCTTCGCCGACGTGTTGTAGACTGCACCGTGGCACGGCATTTAGGCTGTGGTGTCCAGAACTAAAACTCCGGCACAGAACCGCGCGCGTGAGAGTCTTTGTGAAAATTGCGGCGGCCGCTCCGAACGGGAAAAGGAAACAAAGCCGAGACGAGTCTCGGCTCAGCAGGCTAAGAGCCCGCGCCACGTCGGCATTTGGCCTTTTTCAGAGCGCTCCTAAGGCCCGCAGACTGCGGTACTTTCGCAACAGTTCATACATCACGATCGCCCCGGCACTCGCCACATTCAAACTGTGCTTGAGGCCGAGCATCGGGATGCGCACGTGCGTATCGCACAATTCCAGCAATTCACTGCCTAGCCCATCTACCTCGTGCCCGAATAAGACGCAGCAAGGGAATTGCGGTCTCCAGTCGAAAAGATCAACGGCCCGCGAGCTGGTCTCGATCGCCACGATCTCGTAGCCATGGCTCCGCAGCGACCGCATCTGCTCGACCGGATCGGAGACGGATTGCCATGGCACACGCTCCTCAGCGCCCAGAGCCGTCTTCGCGACGGCCTTCTTTGGCGGGCGCGCCGTAATGCCGCTTAGATAGATGCGCTCGATGCCCGCGCCATCGCCGGTGCGGAAGAAAGCGCCCACGTTATACATACTGCGCACGTTATCCAGCAGCAGGCTCACCGGCAGGCGCCAACCATCGTACGGCGTGCCGGCCGCCGTTGCCGCGTAGGGAATCCGCTCCATCGTCCTTCAGCTTAAGCGACGCTCGACATGCCGTGCCTGATCTAACGCCGCGATGGTTACGCTTGCTACAATTTGATCTCGGGGCTTGCCAATCGGCTAAATCACATGGATCTCGATCAGCTCCACACGTTTCTGGAGATCGTCCGGCTGAAAAGCTTCTCGAAGGCCGCCCAGACGTGCTACCGCACGCAGCCCGCCATCAGCGCTCAAGTCCGCCAACTCGAGCAAGAGATGAACACAACCCTGTTCGAGCGTCTAGGCACCAAGATCTCACTCACGGTCGCGGGCGGCATTTTCGCCGACTATGCAGAACAGATTCTCGCGCTCCGCCGGCGCGCCCAGGATGCCATCAACGAGCTGGAGAAAGTTCCGCGCGGTGAACTCGTAATCGCGGCCAACGAAGCCACCTGCATCTACGTGCTTCCCACGGTCTTTGCTGAATTCAAGAAGCAATTTCCCAACGTTCAACTGTCCGTCGACCGTTCCTACGGCTCGCGCGTGGTTCAGGCCGTACTCGACAATCTCGCCGATTTTGGCATTACCCAGCTCCCCGTTCAGGAGAAGAAGCTCCAGGTCGTGAAAATCCACTCCGACGAGATTAAGTTATTGGTCCCGGCTGGGCATAAACTGGTATCGAAAGAACAGGTGCGGCCGCAGGACCTGGTCGGGCAGCAGCTGTTGCTGCCCAAGACCGGAACCACTCGCGCCCGATTGAACGAGTGGCTCGATCCGGTGGAAGATCAGCTGACGGTATCTATGGAGCTCGACTCCACGGAAATGATTAAGCGCTTCGTGATGGCGGATCTCGGCCTATCGTTCCTCGCCGCTTCGCATTGCAGCGAGGAGGTGGAAGCGGGCAAGCTCGCCGCCCTGTCACTTGGCCCCGAGCCCATGATCCGCCGTGTCGGCCTGATTTATCGCAAAGACAAATCACTTGCCAAGGCTGCTTTAGGATTCATTCAGGTGACTCTGGAGAACGCCGGTATGGGCGTCGGCATGCCGCCGCAAGGGCAACGCCTTCCCCGCGCCGCAAACTCGTTGTTGTAAACGTATGCCGAGCAGAACGCCCAGGTTGACCGCCAAGACATCTACGATCTACATCGCGACGGCCAGCCAGACGCATGTTTACCGTTCGGTAGGCGAAGTGCCGCCTCCTCTGCGCCGCCGCCTGGAGGCGACCACAACAGGGGCCAATTCGGCCACCATTTTGATTGCCGATAAACGTGGACGAGCGGAACTCGTCCGTGCTTTGCAGGGTCTGCCGTCCGACGTCCAGTCCCGCCTCGCCCGCACCATACAGTCCAGGCGGGCGAGAGCGGAGTCGCAGCGCCTCCCTCCCCCACCCAAAGCCCACCACACCGTCCGGTTCTGGGTGGAGCTTCTGCTTCCATTTGGGGTGGGCGTCGCGCTCTGGCTGCTGCTTACCTGGCATTCCTAGGGCCGCGACCGGACGCCCCATAAAGCGCTTTCAGTTCCCGACCGATATGTAAGGTGTGCATGCTGCTACTGCCACACCCGGATTTGATTCCATCGTTCACTTGCCCGCGTCCGTTCCCGGAGCGCCCCCAGTGGATGCGCCCTGTCGGGTGCTTAGTTTCCGGGGCAACCGGCTGGCCCTGCTCACCGACCGGGACATTCCGCTATGCGTCCCCCTGACGGTGGAACATGATGACGGCCTCTACTTAGGCGAGGTCGTCAAGTCGTGCGTCCCGCCGCCCAACGCCGCTGTCAGCCCGAATCACACCGCGTACCACATCGAGGTCCTCATCGAACAGGTGCTCAGCGGCCTCCAGAGCCTGGTCGCCTTGCGTGCGAGGCTGCTCGACGAGCAGGCTCGTGCCGATGAACCGCTTGGAGAAGAACAGCGAACTAACAACCGCAACGGCACTATTCCTGTACCTGTTCGGAAGCGCTTGAGCACTTGACCTCCCGAGCGACTCCTCACCTACACGCCGCCAGCCAGGATCGAACAGACTCCGCTTCTGTCCGCGCGGTTAAGCCCATCGAGATTGCCCAAACCCGAATTAAAGTGCTGCTCAGTTGCGAGTCGATTATGCTGCAAAGTATAGGTGTGGGGTGAAACGCGGGCAGCGCCCGCTCCCACGAATTATTATGAGCAACCGTGTCGTGATCTTCGGAAGTGGTGGCCAACTGGGCGTGGAACTGTGCCGGGTCTTTGAAGGACGCGGCTGGTCCGTCAAGCGGTTCGACCGCCAGATGCTTGATATCACTAACGCCCAGGCGGTGGAAGCCGGGCTGGCGCAGGCCGATCCCCGTTTGGTCGTCAACTCTGCCGCTTACAACCAAGTAGACGTTGCTGAAAGTGAGCCGCTGGCTGCGTTTCAGGCCAATGCCCTGGCCGTGCGAAACATTGCCATGGCCTGCCGCCAGGTAGATGCCCAGCTGGTGCACTTCTCCACCGACTACGTTTTTGACGGAACCAAGGGCTCCCCGTACGTCGAGACAGACCCCACCCATCCCCTGGGCGCCTATGCGGTCTCGAAGCTGGGAGGCGAATTGTACGCGCAGGCTTACCTGGACAATCCGCTCGTCATTCGAACCTCGGGCGTTTTTGGGCCAGGCGGGCTATTTACTCCGCGCGGCAATTTCGTGGAGCTGATGCTTCGCCTCGCCAAGAACGGGAGCCCGATTCGCGTGGTTGAGGATCACGTGGCGTCGCCTGCGTATGCCCCGGCGGTCGCCGAGCGCACCGTCGATTTGGCGGAGAAAGGTCTGGGCGGCGTTTTTCACATCGGAGGCGGCGAAGCGATTTCCTGGTATGAGTATGCGCGACTCATTTTCTCCCTCGCCGGGGTTACACCCGAATTGAAGCCCACCAACGAGCGAGAATATCGGACGGCGGCGCGGCGGCCCAAGTACTCCGCCCTGTCGAATTCCAAACTGGAAGCGGCAGGCGTCAAGCCGATGCCCCCAATGCGGGAGGCTGTTAAGGCCTATCTCGAAGCGCGGCAGAAAACTACTGCGCACCGTTCTTTGTAGCGTAGTAACCCTTGCGAGCCTGCACCACCAGATCCGGCTGTTTCACCTTGATTTCGATTTTCCGATAGGAGCCGTCGCGCGCCGTGTTGGAGGGTGTGTAACCGAGCGTGTACTGGTTCCGCAGCTCATCTTGCAGTTCCTTGAAGACATCCTGGAGCGTGTGCTTGCGGTCCACAGTAAAAACGTGCCCACCGGTTTCGCTTGACATCTTCTTAAGATCGCCCTCGCCGCCGCCGCCAAAGCCAATTCCAGCTCGGCTGTAGAAGTACGGATCAACATAGTAGAAGCTGTAGATGATCGTGTCTGCCTTCTGGGCCTGCTCGATGGCATTCTTCACGGTGTAGTAGCTGCCCTGATCTTCTCCGTCCGTGATGAGCACCAGCGCCTTGCGCCCCACTTCGCCGCGCAGTTTCTCCGTGGCCGCCAGGTACACGGCATCGAAAAGCAACGTGCCCTTGGGCTTTCCGATTCCTGGCACCGCACCGGGGTTCATGATTGGGCCGCCGCCGTCTGCATGTAGATCCTTGAGACCCGCCATTAATAGCCTGGCCGAATTCGTATAATCCTGCAAAAGATCCGTGCTCTTGCCGAAGGAAATCAAGAATGCTTCGTCTTTCGGGCGGATCACGCTCGCAAAAAAAGAGGATGCCGCACTGCGCTCGATGTCAATCAAGTTCTCCTGGCTGGCGCTGATGTCGATGAGCAAGCCCAGCGTCAGCGGAATATCCGTCTCGCGCGAGAAGCGCTGGATCTCCTGCTTCTTCCCGTCTTCATATAGCTCGAAGTCGTCTTTGGTGAGGTTGGGAATCAACTGGCCCTTCTTCGTGCGGACCGAGAAGAGAATGTTGACCAGATCGACGTCCACCCGGATCACCGTCTGATCATCGGATGGTGGTGGATTCTGCTGCGGGGATTGGGGAGTTTGAGCTCGTGCGGGCGCAAACCAAGCCAGCATTCCGACGCCCACCAGGAAACAGGCCAAAACGGCCAGAGTCACGTTCCGAAACACTCGTCCTACCATTGCTTTTAGCTTATCGCTCCCGGTCAGGCGCCGGCGGCATCGCGCATCCATTAGTACCTTTGACGAATGTCAACGTACGACAACGCGCGAACCGGCAATCTCGCTCTTTTTCCGGAGCCAAGCAGCCTTCCCATCTTTGCTTTCGTGAGTCTAGTTACGCTTCGCTACGGCGTAGCGGCCCACGATTGCGGCGGCGACGGGAGTAGCGTGGGCTAACTCCAGCCCTCCTGAATCCGAGGCTCAGGAAACTCAGGTCTTGAAATGGCACGCCTCATAATTGGTAGAACATACCTGTGAAGCGCGCACTAAACCACCTCCGCAAGGCCGATCCCGTTCTCGCCGGCATCATCAAAACGGTTGGTCCTTACCAACTGCTACTTCGAGAACCAACCATTGAGACCCTTTGTCGCTCGATTGTGTACCAGCAGGTCAGTGGCAAGGCCGCCGCGACCATCTTTGCCCGCCTCAAGAAAGCGGTCGGCCGCACGTTTAACGCCAGAAACATCCTGAAACTGTCGCCTCAAGAACTGCGAGCTTGTGGTCTTTCTCAGCAGAAAACTACCTACATCCGCGATCTGGCGGAGCGCGTACTGCGCAAAGAAATCGATTTTCGACGCCTGCCCGAAATGACCGACGCCGATGTCATTGAGCATCTGACGCGCGTCAAAGGAATCGGCGTCTGGACCGCTCAAATGTTTCTCATCTTCGCCCTGGAGCGGCCCAACGTACTGCCCGTTGCCGACCTGGGAGTGCGCAACGCGATCATGAGAGCCTACGGCCTAACGGAAACGCCGGCTGTTGCTGACCTGGTCAAAATCGCCGAAGCTTGGCATCCGTACTGCTCAGTCGCGACATGGTATCTGTGGCGCAGTCTTGACGGTCCGGCCGAGATCTGACGGGCGCCTCAAGAGATGTTGCGGCAAAGTCAAAAGCCGTTTAAGATGCGAAGGGCAATGCGTTCAATCTTACTTTGCCTGCTGATGGCAGTTCCCCTCGTCGCCGACGATCTGACAGATCTCTCCACGGACTTCTGGAACTGGCGGACCTACGAACAGCCATTTTCAGAAGACGACATTCCCCGCCTCGACCGGCCCCCAGATTTCGTCATTGACTGGTCGCCCGAGAAAGTGTCTCAGCGCCGAACCGAACTCGCCGCCTTTGAGGGCCGCTGGAAAGCGATCAACGTGACCGGCGAATCGATAGCCAACCAAGTGGACTACCGGCTGATTGGCTCGGCCCTGGCTCGCGCTCGCTGGGAGCTCGACATCGAGCAGGGCTGGAAACGGAATCCCGTGTTCTACATCCAGCAAACACTGGGGGGCTTTCAATTGCTGTTACTGCCTCCCCCGCCCTTCGACGCGGCCCGGCAGTCCGAACTGGTGAAGCGAATCAAGTCGATTCCCGCTACGGTGAAGTCCGCTGAGCAAAACCTCACGGATATGCGGCAGCCGTTTGCCAGGCTGGCGATCGATGCCCTGCAAGATATCCCCGCGCGCTTTGCGGCCATGGTAAATGCCCTTGGGCCTCAATTGAGCGAGACAACCCGCCAGGAGTTGCTCAAGGCGATGCCGCCTGCCATTGACGCCCTCGAACAGTTTCGATCGTGGCTCGAGAGCAAAGTTGGGTCTCTCCCGCCGGAGACTGCCATCGGGCGGGAGAACTATGAATTCTTCCTCCAGCAAGTTGCGTTGATGCCCTTTTCGCCCGAGCAGCTCCTAGCCATGGGACGCCAGGAGTGGGAGCGCAGCGTGGCGTTTGAATCCTATGAAGGATTGCGGGATGCCAAATCTCCCGCACTTACCTTGTTCGCGAATCAGGCCGCCCAGATGGAGCGCGAGGCCAAGGATGAACAGAACATTCGCGATTATTTGACTAGCCACAACTTACTCACCGTACCCATCTGGATGCGTCACTACCGCAACCTGCCATTGCCCGATTACGTGCGGCCCTTTGAGTCGATGGGCGTGACCGACGACTTGACCAGCCCGTCCAGACTCAAACAGAATGGCACCAGCTACATCCGCCACCCTTCGCTAGCGCTGGGCTACTTCGCCTTGTCGACCGCCAAAGACCCTCGGCCCATCATTGTCCACGAGGGCGTCCCGGGCCACTATTTCCAGCTCACTTTGGGTTGGACGCACGAGGACCCGATCCGCCGCCACTACTACGACTCTGGCGCCAACGAAGGCATTGGCTTCTACGCCGAGGAAATGATGTTGCAAGCCGGCCTGTTTGACGACAGCCCGCGAACCCGCGAGATCATCTATAGCTTCATGCGCCTTCGTGCCCTTCGTGTGGAGGTTGACGTCAAGCTCGCATTGGGCCAATTCACGCTGGATCAGGCCGCGGACTATCTCGCGAGAACGGTGCCCATGGATGCCACCACGGCGAAACAAGAGGCGGCCATGTTCGCGAGCACGCCGGGACAAGCCATTTCTTACCAGATCGGCAAACTTCAGATTATGAGGCTGCTGGCCGAGGCACGCCAAAGACAGGGCGATAAATTCTCGTTAAAGGCATTCCACGACTCCCTCTGGAAGAATGGAAATGTTCCTATTTCCTTGCAGCGCTGGGAGATGCTCGGCGACATGAGCGACGTTCCCGCAATCGCTCCTGCCAAGCCCGAAATCAGCCACTGACGACCGTGAAACAGCAGCTTCGCGAACGGCATCCACGTATGTGTGTCACGCTGGTCGTTTAGGCGTCTGCGTGCCAAGCGTAAGGCACCGACAGCGGTGTTGAGCGCCACTTCCTTTGACCATGCACAAATCATTTCCTATCTGTGTTCTCACCGCGCTTGCCGTCCTAACGCTCAGGGCGCAATCGCCGGCGACGCTCGCAGCGGGCGGCTCAACTGCCGCGCCTCAAACCAGCCCGAAGGATATTCTTGGCCGTACATCGCCGCAGTCGACGATGTACGGATTTCTCGAAGCGTGCCGCAAACACGACTACCTGAGAGCCATGCACTTTCTTGATCTCCGCGATAAGAAACCGGAAGAGCGTATTAAGGTCGGGCCCGAACTGGCGCAGCAGCTTCAAGAGATTCTCGACAAAGACAGCCAGTTCGACCTGGCCGATCTGAGTTCCGAACCGGAAGGGGATCGTTCCGATGGCCTGTCCCCTGATCTTGACGAGATCGCGACGTTTACTTTCGGAAAAACAACCGAATCGCTTCAACTACAGCGGATAACCGGAAAACGAGGCTATCAACTGTGGCTGGTTTCATCAGCCAGCCTGAAGAAAATCCCTGATTTGCACCGCCGCCTCACTGAAAACACTCTCGAGAACAGCCTCCCTGCTCCACTAGTCGAAACACAGTTTCTCAGCACCGCCGTTTGGAAGTGGCTTGCCTTCCTCTTGCTCGCGGTTGCGCTGTTCGTGCTGTCGGGCCTTCTTTCACGGGCTATCGTGGCGATCTTTCGGCGCGTGTTTTCGCGCGGGTTCGACTCCATGCGTGGAGTAACGTTCCGGGAGTTCGTGAATCCCGTGCGCTTGCTAATTTCGATCGTGGTCTTCCGCACTTGCGAAGAGATCATCGGCCCATCCGCGCTCTTGCGGCTTTATATTGACCGCCTGCTGACATTGCTCTTCTTCCTTGGCGTGGCATGGCTGGCCGGCGGCCTGGTAGACGTCGTGTCCGATCACATCCGTGGCCGGGCCAATCCACGGCAGGCTGCTGCATGGTCATCAATCATTCCGCTGTTTGCCCGCATCATCAAGATCGTCATCTTCCTGGGGGCGATACTCGAAACACTCTCGAATTGGGGCTACAACACCAACACACTCCTGGCGGGCCTGGGCGTAGGCGGCCTTGCCGTGGCACTGGCAGCGCAGAAAACGCTTGAAAACCTGTTCGGAGGAGTCTCCGTGATCGGCGACCGGCCCGTTCTGGTCGGTGACTTCTGCAAGTTCGGCGGCCAATCAGGCACGGTTGAGGAGATCGGCCTGCGCTCAACGCGCATTCGCACCAATGACCGGACCGTGGTCAGCGTGCCCAATTCGCAGTTCTCTACCATGACCCTCGAAAACATGTCGAAGCGCGACCGCTTTTTGTTCAATCAGGTGCTGCATCTGCGCTTTGATGCCAAGCCTGCACAGATCAGGCAGGTCATGGACCGGCTGAACGACCTTTTCAAATCCCACTCCAAGGTGGATCCCGGCAAAGTGCCGGTGCGCTTCATCGGCATTGGGACATACTCCTTCAATCTGGAGATCTTCGTTTATGTCACCACCATTGACGGCGACGAATTCAATGCTATTCAATCGGAGTTGTTAATGAAGATTCTGGATATCGTAGAAGCGGCGGACACCGGCCTCGCCATACCGATGCAGGAGAACGTTACCATTCCGGCGCGCAATGGTCAGGGTGTGGCTCCCCCGCCCGAAACGGTTGCGCCGGTCCGCCAATGAGCAGTGCCTGAGGAAGCCACCCATGAGCAATGAACCGGACTACGTCTGTTACCGAACCCCAAAACCAATCGCACTCGATGGCGCCCTTTCCAGCGACGCCTGGCGGACCGCGCTGCGATCGCCGCGCTTCGTCGACATGGTCACGGGCGACCCGGGGTACTTTGACACCCGCGCCGCCGTGTTGTGGGATGACGAGAACCTGTACGTGGCTTTCTGGATCGAGGAGCCGTTTGTGGAGGCCGTCCTCACCGAACGCGACTCGCTCATCTTCAACGAGAACGACGTGGAACTGTTTATCGATGGCGGCGATTGTTATTACGAGTTCGAAATCAACGCGCTGGGAACCGTTTACGAGGTGTTCTTCATCTGGCAGGATGCGCTCCAACCCGGTTCTCGCTTCGCTGTGCCCGAATTCGATATTCGCTCCAGGAAAGCCTTCTCCTTCGGCGGTGACTTCGATCGCCATCCAAGAACCTTCTGGCGGGGTACGCATCCTAGAGGATGCCGCTGGGCCTTCCTTGATTGGGACTTTCCAGGCATGCGCTCGGCCGTCCATGTCGACGGGCAGATCAATGAGCGGAGTTCCGTCGATCGCGGCTGGACCGTTCAAGTCACTTTGCCGTGGTCCGGAATGAACTGGCTCGCCAACGGCAGGCCCATTCCTCCCAGGGACGGCGACACCTGGAAGATGTTCTTCGGCCGCTTCGAGAAGTTGACCACCAGTGGTTTGGAATTGACGCCTCATCCCGCCTGGGTGTGGACCAAGCACGGCGTCTATGACACCCACATGCCGGAGCGCTGGACTACAGTTCGCTTCTCATCACACGCACTCGGTGATATCGCTGCAAACACTTAGCCGCGTTTCACCGTTTCCGCTTCGACCGTACGGTAACCTGAAGCTAGTCGTGCGGTGGCCCATGATACGAGGGTTCATCCATCGACCGAGCCTGATTCACTATCGAAACCTATGAAATTCCCGGTATTCCTCACGCTGGCCCTGACCGCCAGTCTTCTCACCTCCGGTTGTTCCGCCGTTCGTATGACCTCTGTCGAGGCCAGCAGTGGCGCAGCCAGCGCCCAGACCGGACCAATCAGTGTCCTGCCCGGTATGCCGCCGGTGATCGATCCGAATGACATTTATTCCGAGGATCGTCCCGGCAAGCTGAGCCCAGTCGTTGCGAACTTCCCGTCAAGGGTCTACGTGCCGAACGCCGGCAGCAATTCAGTCGATGTCATCGATCCCGCCACGTACAAGGTGATCGATCACTTCTCGGTCGGCAAGGAGCCGCAGCACGTGGTTCCGTCCTGGGATCTAAAGAAGCTATGGGTCACTCAGGATCTCGGAGATCAACTGACCTTGATTAACCCCGCCACCGGTAAGAAGGGCGAGACCATCCACGTCGACGATCCCTACAACATGTACTACACGCCGGATGGTAAGTACGCCATCATTATGGCGGAACGGGAACATCGCCTCGACTTTCGCGACGCGCAAACCATGAAGGTTGTCAAGCGCGTGCCCATTGTCTGCGAAGGCGTCAACCACATTGACTACTCCATCGACGGCCGCTACTTCTTGGCCACGTGCGAATTCTCGGGCGAGCTGTTGAAGGTGGATGTTGCTGAACAGAAGGTGCTCGGTAAACTAAAGCTCACGCCGGTCGGCATGCCGCAGGATTGCAAGCTCTCCCCGGACGGCAAGGTGTTCTACGTCGCCAACATGGAGGCCAACGGCGTGCACCTCATAGATGGTGACTCGCTCAAGCAAATTGCATTCCTTCCCACCGGCAAGGGCGCCCATGGTCTCTACGTTAGCCGCGATTCAAAGTACTTGTATGTATCCAATCGTGGCGAAGGCACGGTCTCGCTGGTCAGTTTCGACACCCGTAAAGTGGTCACCAAATGGGTCATTCCGGGAGGCGGGAGCCCCGACATGGGCGGCGTATCGGCGGACGGCAAGGTTCTCTGGCTCTCCGGCCGCTATCACAACGTCGTCTACGCGTTCGATACCTCGAACGGCAACCTGATCGCGAAGATTCCGGTGGGCAAGAATCCTCACGGTCTCTGCGTTTATCCGCAGCCGGGCCGATATTCGCTGGGCCACACCGGCGTCTTCCGCTAGTTCAAACATGGAACCGGAACCCTGGCTAAGGGGACCGATCGAGGGAGTTCATCCCCTCGTCGCTCCGTTGTTTTTCAGCTTCGCCCAGGTGCGCGAAGACCTGCGTCAGCACACAGAAGGCTTGGCTGACGAAGAAGTGTGGCAACCGGCCGGACCGAATCCACCGCTCGGTTTCCAGTTACGTCACATGGCGGGCAGCGTCGATCGTCTCGCGACATACCTGGCTGGCGGAGATCTCACAAAAGAGCAGCTGGAGGCTCTCCGCGCCGAAGCTGTACCGGGTGCATCGCTTGGCGATCTACTAAAGACCCTCGACCAAACCCTGAGTCGCGTCGAGGAACATCTGAAGGCGCTCGATCCAGGCACTTTATATCAGCCCCGCTACGTTGGGCGCAAGCGCATGCCTACTTCCGTCATCGGGTTGCTGGTTCACATCGCAGAGCACACCCAGCGGCATTTGGGGCAAGCCATCAGCACGGCGAAGTGGGTCGCAAGCCGGCGGCGATAGGGCTAGTGAACATCAACCGACATGTTCACGACCTCGAACGAAAACCGTTCCGGCGGTAGCGCGGAAATCGGATTAGGCGTCATGCTTTGCCAGGTCTGGAAGGCCGTGTTCGCCACCGTGTTGTTGAGGTAGAAGAGGAACTGGTCGGAACAGCAGCGGATGGGTGGCATCTGCCGGAAAGCCAGGCGCAGGCCAACGGCTTTCTCCAGATCAACGCCTTCCGTGTTGACACCCTTGTCTTCCAGCAACCGCACGAAGCTACTGCGGCCCGCGTGCGGCCAAAGATCGTTGCGCAACAGGTGACGAAGTTCGATGCGCGCGCCAAAGGTGATCTCGCACTGTCGGATCCATTCGATGACGGAATCGCCCCAGTGCCAATGCCCTAGCAGTCCCAGGTATTGGTCAACCAAGTTCAATGCCAGATCCATCCGACGGCGGCCCATATCGAGGTTTAACCGGTCGAGGTTGACATGCTCGTCGACCTGCACTATCTCGCCGTGTGCGGCATCATCCATCGGTGAATCCATGAGCATGTCTTCCTGCTCAATGATGTCGCCGGCGATGCCCATCATCTTGTCCAGGCGTTTTACCGCCGGCACACTCTTCACCAGCAAGGGCGGAAGCTCGTGCGTCTTGCCGCCTGGAACCTCAATGAACTTCCGGTCTCCAACGATGTCCATAAGCGTTCTCCCGTTACTTATCGACAACTCGGTCGTCGTGCGTCGAACCTGCGCTTGGCGCTAAGCCAAACAGAGCATGATTAGCTCTTGATTATAGAGACGCAAACTCGTTCTGACAAGTTTCTTCCGCGCTTTGGCAGCAGTCAGGCTAGAGTGCTAGCCCCGATTTTGCCCACGCTATGCTGATGGCATGCGTCGGTTAGCTGCTGAAATTGCGTGCTTGTGGGTGGGTTTGGCGATCCTGTCCACGCCAGCGATTGCAGCCGCTCCTCCCTGCAGTCAGGGCATTTCGGCTTACATGCCGTGCGAGCTGCATTTCGATTGGAACGGCAGCGAGGTTCCACCCGATGCCTCGCCCTATAAAGACGAACTGCTGAATGTCGAGTTCCGATCACCCCAGGCCAAGACCTATCTCATGCACGGGTACTGGGATGGCGGCCGCACCTTGCGGGTTCGCTTCACGCCCACCGAAGAGGGACAGTGGGCCTATCACGTTACCAGCGCGGTCAAGAGCTTCAACGATCAAGAAGGCCTGTTTACGGTAGGGGCGAGCGCCAGTCCTGGTTATGTCGCTGTCGCCAACCTTCGTCACTGGTGGACCGACAACAAGCAGCCGCACCTCTGGTTCTCCGCCGAAGTCCCGTGGCTCGATCTCTCACAAGCCGACTTCCAAGCTTGGGTGGACGCGCGCAAAGCGGACGGTTTTACACATATCCGAGGGGCGCTGCTAACGCAAAAGGCCGGCAAGCCTGCGCCCCTCACCTCCATGCTGCAGCCGAACTTCGCCTACTTCGCCGCGTTGGACGACCGCCTGCTCTACGCGCAAAGCAAGGGCATGGTGCTCGACCTGATGTTCGCCGACAACAGCTTCCTTGCGACCGGCACACTTGAGGATTGGGAGGCACGCCAGCCGCTGATCGCCTATCTCATCAGCCGCTACACTGCGCTGAATGTCACATGGCAGGGCGTCGAAAGCTATGAGCTGCGCGTCGGTACTCGCGCCATCCTTAAGGAGATCGGCGGACAACTCAAGAAGCTCGACTCCTATCGCCATCCACGCAGCAGCGGTTCAACCGGATCGGGAGCGGGCCTGCTTCCGGATGGATGGATGACCTATATCATCGAAGGCTCGCCGCACCCCGAAGTCGGCGCGATCGAGCACCAACTCACCACGGTCCCCTTGATCCACATCGTCAACGCAACCGAACCTGCGGCATTTCGCACGCGAGCTGTGGCAGGCGTCCATGTCGACCGAATATCCCAGCGTGCGCTATCAGGCGCTCCAGAATCCGGCCAACGTCACCGCCTGCCGGGCCTGGCTGAAAGTCATCTCCAACACACGGCACTGGGAAACCGAACCGTACTTCGATGTGGATGGCGGCATGGCCATGGGTCTGGATGAAGCCGAATACGTGCTGTACGCTGAAAAACCCGGCCATGTCGAGATCTCTCTTCCCAAGCATAAGTATCAGCCGTACTGGCTGAATCCCATCACCGGCGACACCATCGACGTCAAGGACTACAAAGGCGAGATCTTCAGTCAGGAGACACCCGACCCAACCCACGATTGGGTGGTTCACGTACAGCGCGAAGGACACAAGGAAGGGCTGCTGAAGTCTTTCAAGTTCGAGTCGCAACCGGTGCCGGTTCAAGACGTGGAGACCGACCCAGACAAAGCGCCATTCGCGATCGCATTGCCCGCGGGCGATGAGATCGATGTTTCCAAACCTGTCCCGTATCAAGCGAAGCTACGGCGCACTACCCGTGCAACGCGCTCGATGCAATACATGTGGACCGGCGAGATCGTGGCCGGAACCGAAGGCGCGCGTGTGCTCGGCGTAGGCGCCTACGGAACCTTTGAGTATCCGTTAGAGCTGATCCAAAGGGAACCGGCCGTGCTCAGCTTGCATCTCATTGCGCTTAATGCCAATGGCAAGGCCTACATGCTGGACAAGGTTGTCCGGCTGACCAAATGAGCGGCCCGGTCATCCTTTCAATCGACACGACCTCCGAGTTCGGAAGCCTCGCCGTTCGGGCTGACGGGGGCCTGATCGCCGAACGGCAGGTCCACTCGCCCGAAGGCTTCGGGCACATTCTCTTTAGCGAGCTGGAGCAGCTCCTCACACAGGCTTCCGTCACCTGCGCGAGATCGACTGCTTCGCAGCGGCTGCGGGCCCAGGCTCGTTCACCGGCGTTCGCGTAGGACTGACGGCGGCGAAGGGTTTGGCCGAAGTGCAGCGCAAGCCCGTGGCAGCCGTTTCAAACCTGCGCGCGCTTGCCACCTTCGGCTCGGCGCCGAAGCGCGTTGTGCTGCTGGACGCCCGCCGCGGCGAAGTCTATGCAGCTGTCTATGGCGCCGGCCTTGACCTGCTCCAGGAAGAAACCGTCGAGAAGTTGCCCGCTTGGCTCGATCGCCTGCCTGATGCGCCGTACGAGTTCATCACGTTGGCCGCGTCTCCATTTCGCGCCGCACTGGAGGGAACGCCGTTCGCGGCGATGCCGTGGACGGAAGCACCGCGCTCACTCGCCGGTGCGGTGGCGCTCTGTGCAGAGAAAGACCTGGCCGCCGGCCGCACGGTAGATGCGTTGATCGCTGACGCGAACTACGTCCGCCGGTCAGACGCCGAGTTGCTTTGGAAAGACCCGCGCGCGTAGACGCGGCACCGGCACAGAACCGCGCACGTCAGCAAGCGGGACGTAAGATGGCTTGCGTATCGTTCGGAGAGCCGGACGTCGGCGTCCGGCGCGGGTCTGGGGAACCAGCCCCACTACGATCGAGCGCGTTTTCATCCTTGAGGGTGTGCGGGCGCTCATGCTGAGATCTGTGCTGAAGAGTGAGTCTCGGACGCCACAGCCTGAAAGCTGTGCCACGGTACTGAGGCTTCACACAGACTCAGGCGACGGGCTGCCGCGCGGAGAGCTCAAAGCTCCAATGAACGCGCTTGGTCTTTCCGATCACGAACCAGAATCCCCACGCGCCGAACAGCAACACGGCGCAGGCGATGGCGAATGCGAAGAAGAACACGTGCGTAGCCGACAGAACCAACCCGGTGATATAGGCTGCCACTACACCAGCGAAGTTGCCCACGCAGTTCTCGACGCCGGTCCACTTCCCCGCTACCTCCGGCCCCGCGAGCGACTGCGTCAGTGCCCAGTGATTCGACGAAAACAAGCCATAGATGAAGCTGGCGATCAGCAGCAGACCCAGCGACAGCCTCGCATTGCCCACCAGTATCGACGCTGCCATGAAGACACAGCATCCGACCAGACCGGTGGCGACGAACGCTTGGCGCACGTGCGCTGCTGGCCGCCCGCGGCGAATGATGGCGTCGGCCGCAAGGCCTGCCATCATCGAGGCGGCCGCCACGAACCAGAATGGAAGGGATCCCAGGAACGCCAGCTTGTCGTGCGTGTAGTGGCGCTCGTGCTCAAAGTAGTACGGCAGCCACGTGAGGAAGAAATACCAGGTGTAGTTGGCGCCGAACAGCCCGATGATGGTTCCCCACACCTCTCGCTTCGAGAGGATCTCCCGGTAGGTGGGGAGGACTATTTCCGGCTTGCTTCCCGCCTTCTCCGGCACTCGCACGTTTAGGCTGGGCACGATGGCCGACCAGGGAATGAGCCAGATGAGACTGACGGCGCCGATCGCAAAGAACATGCCGCGCCAGCTTAGCCAATTGACCAGCTTGACTCCCACCAATACACCGAGCGCGGGCCCGACCTTCGATCCCGCATCGATCAGGGCGTTCGCTGTGCCTCGCAGCCCTTCTGGAAAAGTCGCGGAGATGATCTTCGAGTAAGAAGGATACGCAACCGACTCGCCGACGCCGATCATCAACCGCATTAGAAAGATGGAGTAGAAGCCGGTGGCAAGTCCGGTAGCTGCTGTGCAGCCCGACCACAACAGAAATCCGATCGCGTAAACCCAATTCACGTTGTAACGGTCAATCACCTTGCCGGCGGCAATTTGCAGCAGCGAATACGTCCAAAAGAACCCGCCAAACAGCAGGCCAAGCTGTTTTTGCGTGAGATGGAGATCATTCTCGATGCTCTTTCCGGCGACGCTCAAATTGCCGCGATCAATGTAGTTGATGCCAACGGAGATAACGAGCAACATCAGCGCCACCCAATGGATTGCTCTCGGCTTGGCGATCATCTCGGGCATGGACGGTAGGGTATCAGATGAATTCTCATCGCCTGCGAATGATCATCGAACGCCGAAACGGAGCCGCGACAAGTAATGGAGCGGTTGCCCGAACACCCCACCGCCCATCAGCGCTAATATAAGCCTTCCGGCTTAATGAGGGTGCCAACTTCCAGAACCCGGTGTCCGCAGTGCTTGGAGCATAGCGACGCACTCGATGGATTAATGGTCACTAGCGCGTTTCCCTATACGTATCCGGGCCCTGGGATGAAGCCGCATAAAGCACCGCAGGATAACGCCGACTGGCGGATAGCCTGAATGTGGTGGCGAGATGGCAGCGATGTTCTACTCGACCCCTTGTGTACGTTTATCGTCCTCCACTCGAGCGGCCACGTGATGCTCGATGGCGCCTTTCCACTCAGACGACCCAACACAGACGATTACTGCCAAATCGCAACCGTCAGGCGCGTACTCTTTGTCAGGCTCAGTGCAGTTTAGGAAAAAATCGAGAGCAGACTGGAGCGAGTCGTCAGCGTGCCAAGTCGTCATGACACAACCGAGATAAGTTTGAGGCGGATGAGCCCCGACCACCATATCATCCATCCTGTCGTGGACGCGCTCGCAATCCGGACCCCAGCTGCATAGATAGGCACAACCAAGGTGAAGCAGGCGGGAGCAGAAATCACACAGCCCCTCGTCCCGAACGTTGCGCGCATCCATCGCACAGAAGCATACGAAGAATTCGCCTGTATGATTGGGCCTAATGTAAGAGTCAAAAGGCGTCTCAAGGCTGACAAGTACGACGTTGCGCTTCGTTTCGGAATCACGTCCAAGCCATCGGGCTTCCATTCGTTGCGTCTTTGCAGGCCGACTCCACAATACCACTGGCCGAATCGCGGTGAATACGGGTGCTGGCCAAGAACTGAACCATTTCTAATGCGGTTTGGGTTGCGGTGGCCGGTTCGGTCCGCCAACACCCGAGTCGATCCTCTAGCCGCAACCTGGTGGAGGACAATTGTCAAGCGCAAGCGTGGGCCTCTCGGAAGAACTAAACCATTCCGGAACAAGGCTACGGATGACGCGTTGGCGGCCGGAGAGGAAACCTGTTTTGAGCTAGCGCCTATGCCCCAGCGTCCCTTTCGGCGATATCCTAGCTAGCAGCGACCTTCCGTTTGTTCTTCGATGGGTGACGGCGCTCGGCGCGGCTCAGTCCGGGCGCCACGGTTTCCACGGTCGCCAGTTCTTCGGGACGCCGCAGAGCCAGAAAGGCCGTGAGCAACATGAGCGGCCACAGTTGCACAAAGAGCCGGTTGAGCGACGTGCTGAGGTACCAAGTGAGGTCGTTCGATGAAGTCAAATAGACCACGAAATATCCCGCCAGGAGCCCGAGCACCAACAGGCCGCCCAGCAGCACCGAAGTATTCTGGCGGCGATCGAGGCGTAGCACGAGGCCGAGCACCAGCACCGGAAGAATCGGATGCAGCCATCCGGCGCCGAGGTCCCAAAACTGGCGAAAAAACGCCGCAGCGATAGTGCCCCAGCGCGACAAGTCGCCTAGATGCGCCATCACCGGCGTCGCTCCGTGGGGCGCCATAAACATTTGAAACAGCACCACCAACAACAAAGGCAGGGCGGCGCCCGCCAACGCGCGAAGAGTGTTTGATCTTCGGAAGATCAGCAGTAAAACAATGAAGATCAGGAAGAAGAGTTGCCCTTCCTGCTTCGTCCAGGCCGCCAGCGCCGCCAGGATACCAGCGAGCACGGGCCGGTCGAGCAACAGAAGCAGTATCGCTCCCAGGAAATAAGCTGCTAGCGGGACATCCGCATATTGAACCGCGACCTCGTGCAGCAGCGCTGGACACGCCATAAGGACAATGCCAAACAGAAGACCGAGTGTGCGCCCGCGCAGCAGGGTGAATCCGCCCGTGGCGATCGAAACCAGCGAAAGAAAGAACAAGTAGCCGGCCGCGATGGGCGCGGTTGGAGAAACTGTTCCGCTCGCCTTCCACGCACTCGCCACCAGTCCAGAGAGAAGAAGCGGGTACTCGGGGTGTGTCTCAACCAGTTGCGGCGACCACGCCCGCGGCGCAACGCCACCGTCTCCCGCCATGAATTTGGCGCGCAAATTCCAGATGGACCATGCGTCCCAATTGCCTTGTGGATTGTTGTCCCATCCCGAATAAAAACCAGTGGTCGCCAGAAGCAAGGTGAGCAGCAGGACCCCGAACAGAACGAACGGGTAAAGCGGCGGTCCATCCAGCGAAGTGTCTGAGGTGACCGTCTGCCGCCGACTGATGACAACCACAGCCGCACCGACAGCAGCCACCTCCAAACCAATCGGGATCCACACCGTTTGCCCCAGCCAGGCGCAAACAAAGGTGAACATCAGCGAGGAAGCGCCGAACCCGATCAGGAGTCCAGTACCGAGAAAAACCAGCCACCCGGCCCAGTGAGGACGAATGCGGATCAAGTTTGTTGTGGCTGCGAGCGCGCAGCAACCAGCGGCTATGGCCAGAACCAAAGTCAGAATCGCAATCATCGAGCGGTTGCTCCGCGCCGGTACAGCACCACGCCGTTACCGTAGTCCTGCACAAGTTGCAAGCCTTTCCCTGCTCCAGCGGCACGGAAGTCGAGAGCCTTGGAGAAATTGCCGATGACCCACTCCTGCGCAGTGCCAGGCTGCAAAATCCGCGGCGCCAGTGTGTACTGTGCAGTGCGGAAGATGATCGTTGCGGAACGGTCCGTTGGTTGGAGGTCCGTTACGTAGCCCACCACGGCGGAAGCAGGTAGCACCTCCATTACGCCGCGAAAGCGTTCGGTTTGCGCCTGGACCTGAAACGGATCGCGGGTTCGTGGTTGAAAGTCGCGCTCAAACTGATCCACGACAAAGACAATGAGTACGGCAAGCGTGGCGGCGGCGAGCACACCTATTCTCACGCGGACCGGGTAATGGACGCGAGTCTCTGCTGTGGGCACGATTCTGTATTGTAAAGCGTCCGGTACCGGCGCCGTGAAGAAATCAACTGTGCGGAGGGGCTCAATACTTGCTGATGTGGATGCTCCCTGTGCTGGTGTGGAGTTCGATCAGCGGGCCGCCGGTGCCGAATTTGCCGACCAGGCGGTGTTTCGACTGCTCCTCGACGCTGAAAGGTACCACCTCGTTCGTAATGCCGGAAACGGAGTTTCGAGCGTCCAAGCGCGCATTCGGTGAGTCGGGAAGGCGGAGAGTGATCGAGCCGTTGGTGGACGAGGCGGTCACTTCATTGTCGTTCAGTTCGCCGAGCGCGAGCTTCACGGAGCCGTTGGTGGTCTCGGCGCGCAGCGGGTCTCCCGGTTTAGTCTTCCGCAGCGTCACGTCGACGGTACCATTCGTGGTGCTGGCATTGAGCGACCCGGCGCTGATTTGCCCTCGAATGGCGCCGTTGGTGGTGTGAGCCCGATAGGCGCCCTGGCATGAATCCAGTTCAATGCCGCCGTTGCTGGTTTGCAAATCGTAGGCTCCGCTTACGCGAGCGAGGGATATCCGACCGTTCGTACTCTGCACCGTTCCCCCGCCGTCGATGTCTTCCACGGTAACGCCGCCGTTAGTGGTCTTCACGCGGCTCAGGGTGGTGGCCTTCGGCACACGAATCAGGAACTTCGCTCCATAGCCGCCGCCCCAATTCATCGAATCCACGCGGTTGACCTTAACGTAGACGACGCCCCCGTCTACGTGAAAGTCGACCTTGATGCGATCCATCTGGTCTTTCGAAGGAGCATATTTCGTACCTGAAACGTCGACGCTGTTGCGGTCCCACGAAGCAACGTCGACGCTGCCGTTGAAGTTCTCCACTTCGAGGCGCCCGTTGGGCTGGAAAGCCTGGGAGAAGTGAAAGTCTTCCCGATACCGGTCGAATTGTCCCAGGTCACCGCAGCCGCCCAAGATGCACGTCCCACCACCTAACAAACAGAAGATAAACAGGTTTTGGGCCTTGTTCACGTTGCCTCCAATCCTATCCAACTTCTTAAGTACGCTGGAAGAGACTACATTGTTCCCTGTGCCGTCGGGAAGATTGGAGACCCGCAGAGTCAGGAGGGAGCCGAGCGCCGATGGCTCATCTCGCTTGTGCCTGTGGTCGGGTTGAGGCCTGTTCCCGTCTCCTAAACAGCCCTCTTCTAGTTTGCTGGGGATTCGACGCGCGCTTCGGCCATATCTGTTAAGGAGTCGCGCCCCAGCTCATCGTGGTGTTGGTCGAGGGAGGGGCTCACGAGGCGGCGATAGAAGTAGCGAACCAAGTAAAGAGAGCAACCGAGGGCCACGGCCAGCACTGCATTCACCACCAGTACTGCGACGGCCGTGGATAGAAACGCCGCCGCATCCACACGCCTCATGCGCGGCAGGCGCCGCCAAGTGCTCCATTCGAGGAGACAGACGCCGATATAGGCCGTAACTCCAGCCAACGCAGCCATTGGAACGCGTGAAATGTACTCGCCGCCGAGGCCGAGGAAGGCCACAATAAACAGCCCGTGGAAGATGTTGGACAAGCGGGTAGACCCGCCGCAGCGAACGGCAGCCAGACTGCGGGCAGGAATTCCAACGCTCATCGGTGCCGCGAACATGCCGGCTACGACGTTGGCAATGCCGTAAGCACCCAGTTCTCCATCCGCGTCGCTGCGCCTCAAGTGGTGATGCCGGCCGCGGAAGTGTTCCACCACGCGGGAAGTGATGAGGATGTTAACCGAGGAAACGAAGGCGAGGCCGAGTCCGGCGGGCAAAACGCCATAGACGTCGCCAGGCCGCCAATAAAACCCGGCGAAGTCAGGGATCTCAAAGGGCAAACGGCCGACTTCTTTTTCGTGCAGCCCGAAGATGCCCGCCACCGTCACGGCAAACAGGACGCCCAACAGAGGAGCGGGCGCCCGCGGCACGAATCGGGCCACGGCGAACGCCGCTACGACGACCAGCAGGCTGATAATCAACGACGCAGCGTGAGCTTCAGAGATGCGGGAGAGAATCTGCCAGCTCTGGTAGAGCAGGTTGTTCGAAGTGCGATCAATCGTGGCGCGAACACCGGTCATGGTCGACAACTGCGACAACACCATCATGGCGCCGATGCCGCAGGAGAAGCCGGTAACCACAGGCTGCGGCACCTTTTGGATATGCCGGCCAAGACGCAGCAGCGAAAAGGCCATCATGAAGATGGAGGCGACGATACACACCTTGGCGGCGCCACCCAGTCCTTGCAGCTGCACGGCGTGTGCTATGAACGGCACGGTGGCGCTGGCCGTTCCACCAATCAGCACCGGATTTCTGCCGAGGAGCGCGGTAATAGGCGCACCAACGATAGACGTGACCAGCCCCAACACCGGGGGAAGCCCCATCATAGTGGCCATAGCCAAGCCGTAGGGAATTGCAATCAGCGCTGCGATGAACCCGCCAAATAAGTCGCCGGAGAACGTGCGCCATGAATAGCGAAAAAAGCTCAACTCTTACCTCTGCTCCGAATTACCAAGGAGAAGAACAATAGGAGGGCCAAAACGGACTCGGTTGAGGTCCACGCGGCGACCACCGGCCGGCCGCAAATCGTAATGTAAAGGGGCGGAGCGCTTTCGCCCTCCGCCCCTTTTGAACCGCAACTTACGCGTTATAACACTTCAGGCAAGCGGCCTGGAACTTGGTCATGTCTTCCTTGGTACCAACCGTGACCCGGGCCCAAGTCGGCCAGACCGGCCAGACTCGCCCAATGAAAACGTTTTCGCCCTGCATAGCCTTGACGAACTGCATGCCCGGACGCTTAGTATCCATCATGAAGCAATTGCTAACGGAAGGAACGAAGGTGATGTTGTTCTTCGTGAGGAAGGCAAAGGTCTCTTCGCGCACGTCGGACATCTTCTTTTTGCGCTCGGCCACCAGCGTCTTCACCTTCAGGCTGGTATCGGCACCGGCCATGCCGGTAATCGGCATCATCTCGTAGCCGTAGCCACGCACCTTTTCGAGAAGGTCGGGGCGTCCGATGGCGGCACCGGCCCTCAAGCCCGCCATGCCATACAGCTTGGAGAACGTGCGCAGTATGATCAGTTCCTTGTCCTGTGCCACCAGGTCGGTGCAGGGCGTCGCGTCGCTGAAGTGGATATAGGCTTCATCCAGCAGCAGTATAGAGCCGGCCGGCTTGTTAGCGAGCGCCCATTCGATGTCCGCTCGCGAAGTCAGCGTTCCGGTCGGATTATTGGGATTGCAGATGTAAATGACGCCTGCATTCGGGTCGGCGGCAACCATCGCCTGGACGTCGTGCGAGCCATCCTTGCGCAGAGGAACCTTATACGTCTTTGCACCGATGAACTCCGCGGCACGGCCACCGGCTTCGTAGCCTGGGTCCCCAACCACAAAGCCCTTCTTCGGTGAGCAGAACGCAATGACTGTGTTGTTGAGCGGCAGGCTGGACCCTGCATATGGGGTCACGTACGATGGCTTCACACTGGAAACTTCCGCCAGCGTGGTGCCCATAGCCTCAGTGATGTCGTAGTTATAACGGCCGCCTTTTTTCACTACGCTATTGATAGCGTCGACGGCCTCGGGACAAGGTCCCATGGGATTCTCATTGGCGTTGATCAAAACTGCGCCCGGAGGGATGTTGCGCACACGGGAAAGCTGCGCCAGTGCCGGTTCGTTGTAGAAGGGTAGTGCCGCGCCGGCCGTTACCATCGTGGCCAGGCGTCCAAAATTCCGACGCGAAAAGCCACGCTTCAAAAAGTCCGCCGTCTGCTCTGCGGTGAAAATTGGTGACATTCATCTCTCCTGTTGCTGAGTTGTCGAGGGTCATAACCGAGGCGGCGGTTGGTGAGCCGCCGCCCAAAAATATACGGACTTGAGTCTTAGGCGTTATTATAAACGCCAAGTTACGAGTTTAGAACGAAAATCGCAAAGTCGGCTGAAGCAGCCTGGCAGAGTTCGCTTTGGTGTTGACAACGCCCAACGTGCTGCTGGACAGTTTCGTGTTCGGCGAAACGAATAGCGGCGAAAATCAAGGCGTTCAGCGCCGGCGAAGTGACTTAGTCGCCACGCTAATTTCGGCGCATATCGTCGAGGCCTCCGCGGCAAGCTCCGAGCGGCCAGCGGCAAGTCATGGATGCAAATAACTACTGACACCTAGAAGAAATTTCTATTGCGAAGCCGTTTCTCGATCGGCAGCCCGGAGCCGGAACCAAGCGAGCTCTGCAACTCCAGGCGGCCGCTGCCTGTGATAGTTCGGCGCTGTCAGGCGGACAGCCTTTTTTCCAGCAGCCCTCAGTTCAGGCGGGGCCCATAATAAGTGATGGTTAGATGCGGCTCATAACGATTCTCGGCGCTCTGCTTATCCTGAGCGTGCTTTTCGACGCATTCGAAGCCATGATTCTGCCGCGGCGCCTGACGCGTCGGTTTCGCGTCACACGGCTCGTTTACTGGTCGACCTGGCCGATTTGGTCCTTTCTCCCGCGCCGCCGGCCACCAACAGCCTTTCGGGAAAACTTCCTCAGTTGGTATGGCCCGCTGTCGATGATCTTCATGCTCGCAGTGTGGGCTGCCGGGCTGGTGCTCGGTTTCGCCCTGCTTTATCGGACCCTGGGCGCGCCAGGGCTGAGCAATGGGACCAAAGCCGGGTTTTGGGTCTGCCTGTATATGAGCGGCACCACCTTCTTTACGCTCGGCTTCGGTGACATCGTTCCTCACCAAGTCATCACGCGCGCATTGGCCGTGACCGAAGCGGGCGTTGGATTCGGATTCCTGGGCGCCGTCATTGGGTATTTGCCGGTCATTTACACGGCGTTTTCCAAGCGCGAGACACATGTTTCGATGTTGGACGGAAGGGCCGGATCCCCGCCCAGCGCGGCTGAGATCCTGGCCCGTCACGGCCGCGCAAAAGCGCTGGATCGCATAGACGTCCTCCTCGTCAATTGGGAGATTGCCAGTGCCCAAATGCTGGAGACGCATGTCTCGTATCCGGTGCTGATTTACTACCGCTCGCACCACGAGAACCAAAGCTGGGTCGCCTCCATCGCGGCGATGGCCGACACGTGTGCTCTGATACTGGCCGGCGTTGAGGGCATTGACCGCTGGCAGGCCCAACTCACGTTTGCCATGCTCCGGCACACTATGGTCGACCTGCTTGCGGTCGCGAATGAAGCGCCCGCGACCAGCTACGCCGACCGGCTGCCTCCGCAGGAACTTAGCGCCTTGCGGGACTACCTGGATGCATCGGGCGTACACTGTTCCCGCAGCCCGGAGGCAGAACAGCAACTTCGCCAGCTGAGGGCGATGTACGAGCCCTATCTACACGCGCTGTCGAGTCACTTGGTGGTTCCTGTCACTCCTTGGAGCAGCTTCGGCACGGCGCAGGACAACTGGAAATCCACCCCCTGCGCGCCTTCCTGAAGGGCATGGCCCAAACAGCACTCCGAGCCAACCGATAACGTGCTTGTATACTTGTCTTCGCTTGCGTTTGCTTTCTCACGGGCTGAAGAGGTTGCTGCAGAAAGGCCGAAATCCGCTTGCTCACGCGCGCGGTTCTGTGCGCCAGTATTGCCTCTGTGCCTGTGCCACGACAAATGCTGAAAAGGTGTGTTCAATTCGATGGCTTCTGAATTGGTAGGACAGTCCAAGGTTGGGGTGGCCCGCGAGGAAAACGCGCGCTACCTGCTGCCGTTGGCGCTGATGGTGTCGCTGTACTTTGTGATTGGCTTCATCACCTCTCTGAACGACATCCTGATCCCTCATTTCAAGGATCTTTTCCACCTCAAGATTGTCGAAGCGTTGCTGGTCCAGTTCTGCTTTTTCGGCGCGTATTTTGTGATGTCGCTTCCGTGCGGCTGGATTGTGGGCAAGATCGGTTACAAAACGAGCATCGTGGTCGCGCTGGCGATCATGGGAATGGGCCTGCTGCTGTTTCTGCCGGCGTCGATGATCGTCTTTTATCCGCTGTTCCTGTTTGCTCTGTTCGTTGTGGGCAGCGGCTTGGCGCTGCTGCAGGTGGCCATCAATCCATATGTAGGGGCCCTGGGCCCACCCGAGACCGCAGCATCCCGGCTCAATCTGTGTGGAGGCCTCAATTCTCTCGCCACCACCATCGCCCCAAGAATCGGGGCTTTCTTCATCTTCGTCGGAGCCGCGGCCACCACGGCCGAATTGGCTATGTCGGTGCGGATGCCGTACGTGATCCTGGCGGCGGGGGCTTTCGCTATGGCAGGCATCACCGCCCTGGTACACCTGCCGCGCCTGATTGAAACGAATACCGGCAGTTCGAAAGTAGAAGGCAGCGCATGGAAGGTGAGCCATCTGCGCCTGGGGGCGGTCGCCATCTTCTGTTACGTCGGCGCCGAGGTCGCCATCGGCAGCATTATGATCAATTTCCTCGGCCAGCCGTCGATGGGGGGCTTGAGCCACTCGGAAGCGGCCCACTATGTCTCGTATTACTGGGGCAGCGCGATGATCGGAAGGTTCATCGGGTTCGTGGCAATGCAGAAGATCAGGGCCGAAAAAGGATTGGCATTCGTTGCCCTCATGGGCATGCTGTTTGTGGGAACCGGCATCATTGCGCATGGACAGTTAGCCGTTTGGGCGATCGTGTGCTGCGGGCTTTTCAATTCCATCATGTGGCCCTGCATCTTCCCACTCTCCGTGAGAAACCTGGGACCGCTGACCAGCCAAGGTTCGGGAGTTTTGGTCACGATGGTTGTGGGTGGCGCGGTTATTCCCGAGATCCAGGCCTATTTGGCTGACGCCTTTGGCTATCAACCCAGCTTCATCGTGGTCTTACTGTGTTACGCCTACATCCTTTTCTTCGCTGTCAGGGGATATAAGGAGTTCGGCCAGCCCGGAAACACCCCCGCGATACACTAAACGAGGGTAAGAACACCGGAGCTTCGCCTCGCCTGTTCTGCCCGAAGTACGCTGTTTCGTACTGAACTCCCTATGAAAATCCACGAATATCAGGCCAAGGCGATTCTGGCCAAACACGACGTTCCTGTGCCGAGAGGCGAAGTCGCCTACACGGTGGAAGAAGCCGAAGCGGCGGCTAAGAAGTTGGGCGGCAGCGTCGTGGTCAAGGCGCAGATTCACGCCGGGGGCCGCGGCAAGGGCGGCGGCGTGAAGGTTGCCAAAGACTCCGCCGAAGCCGCGGAGATCTCTAAGAAGATACTCGGCATGACACTGGTGACACACCAAACCGGTCCTGAAGGCCGGGTGGTGCAACGACTGCTCATCGAACAGACGTTGCCCATCGAACGCGAACTGTATCTCGGCATCGTGCTCGACCGCGCCCTCGGTGTTCCGGTGTTCATGGCGTCCTCAGAAGGCGGCATGGACATTGAAGAAGTGGCCGCCAAGACGCCGGAGAAGATTTTGAAAGAGCCGCTGAAACCGGGGTTTGGGCTGCAGCCGTACCAGGCGCGCAAGCTCGCTTTCGGTCTCGGCATTCCAGCGCCCAGCATTAATGCAGCGGCCGCGGCAATGACTGCGCTCGCCAAAACCTACGATGCGATTGATTGCTCACTGGCCGAGATCAATCCGTTTATCCTCACCAAGGACGGCAAGGTCTTCGCGCTGGATGCCAAGATCACCCTCGACGACAACGCTCTCTATCGCCACAAGGATCTGCTGGAGCTGCGCGACCTCAACGAGGAGGATCCGCTGGAAGTGGAGGCTTCGCGTTTCGGCCTGAATTACATCAAGCTCGAAGGCAACATAGCTTGCATGGTGAACGGCGCCGGTTTGGCGATGTCCACCATGGACATCATTAAATACGCCGGCGGCCAACCTGCCAACTTCCTGGACGTCGGGGGCGGGGCCAACGCCGAACAGATCAAGAACGCCTTCCGTATCTTGCTATCGGACGCCAGCGTCAAAGCCGTGCTCATCAACATATTTGGCGGCATTCTGCGTTGCGACACGCTGGCCAATGGCGTTATCGCCGCAGCGCGTGAGCTGGAGATCAAGATGCCGGTTGTGGTGCGTATGGAAGGCACCAACGTGGAACTGGGCCAGCAGATTCTGAAGGACTCAGGTTTGAACTTTACGGTCGCGGATGGCATGAAAGACGCCGCCGAGAAGGTAGTGAGGCTTGCGCATGAGCGTACTCGTTAACAAGAACACTAAACTCATTTTTCAGGGCTTCACCGGGAAGGAAGGGACATTCCACGCTCAGCAGGCAATTGCCTACGGCACCAATGTGGTGGGCGGCATCACGCCCGGCAAGGGCGGAACCTCGCATCTTGACCGGCCCGTTTTCAACACCGTCGACGCAGCCGTCCATGCCACCGGCGCCAATGCTTCGGTCATCTTTGTTCCACCGCCCTACGCCGCCGACGCCATCATGGAAGCTGCTGATGCCGGTCTGGCGCTGGTGGTCTGCATCACCGAAGGCATCCCGGCCGCGGACATGATCAAGGTCTGGGAATTCCTGAGGTCTAAGCCGGGCACGCGCCTGGTGGGTCCCAACTGCCCCGGTGTCATCACGCCCGGCGAATGCAAGATCGGCATCATGCCGGGCCACATTCATTTGCGCGGGCATGTCGGCATCGTCTCGCGCTCCGGCACGCTTACCTACGAAGCGGTGGGACAACTCACCCGCCTGGGCATAGGCCAGTCAACTTGTATCGGCATCGGAGGCGACCCGATCATCGGAACCTCATTCACGGATGCCATACGGCTTTTCAACGAAGATCCGGATACGCACGCCATCATCATGATCGGCGAGATTGGCGGTAATGCCGAGGAAGTCGCAGCCGCTTACGTCAAACAGCACGTCAGCAAGCCGGTGGTCGGTTTTATTGCTGGACAGACGGCGCCTCCCGGCCGCCGCATGGGCCACGCCGGCGCCATCATCTCCGGCGGCTCCGGCAAGGCCGAAGACAAGGTCGCAGCAATGACCGATGCCGGCATTATCGTGTGCCCATCGCCCGCCGTAATGGGCGAGAAAATGCAGGCTGCGCTCGCTGCAGTGCGCTAAGGCAGTACTACCTAATCAAAGGAACGAAAAGGCAACATGTCAGTTGAACGCACATTTGGAATCATCAAGCCCGACGCGGTCGCTAGTGGCTATACCGGCGCGATCCTCAGCTTCATTCAAAGCAACGGCTTCAAAATCGTCGGCCTCCGGCAGCGCCGTATCACGAAAGCAGAAGCGGAAGCCTTCTACGCCGTCCACAAAGAGCGCCCCTTCTATACCAGCCTGGTGAATTTCATGAGTGAAGGTCCGGTCGTGATCCTGGTGCTGGAACGCGAGGACGCCATCAAGAAGTGGCGCGACGTGATGGGAGCCACCAATCCGGCCAACGCCGCCGAGGGCACCATTCGCAAGCAGTTCGCCGAGAGCATCGAGCGTAATGCCGTGCATGGCTCCGATGCACCCGAGACTGCTGCCGTAGAGATTCCCTTCTTCTTCAGCGCGGCCGAGCTCCTGTAAGTCTTTCCCTCGGCAAAGCGGCAGTACTCAAGCAAACCGCTAATATTGCCGATGAAACAGGCAGGACACCGCCGCCCGTGACCTTGCTCAAAGACGATACCGAACTCCTGGCCGGCAGCCTGGCGGTTGAGGCCGTGGTGACCCCCGCGCCACGTAGTCCCGAACTGGTTTTGGCCGCAGCGGCGGTTTTCAATCGTGCCGGCGGTTTGCTGGCGCGGCTCGCCAAGGATGCCGGCGTTGACGTGGCCTGCCCCATCGCGGTTTGGTTGGTCCAAAGTGGCGGCCGGCCCTTCGTACCGCGGCGGGCGGCCCTACGCTTTGAAGTCCAGCAGTTCTTCACCCGGTGGGGCAACTGGAATCGTCATGAGTTTGACCTGTATTTCCGGTTTGGGGGCCACAACCTGCAGACCGGCCACTCTTGGGAGAACCAGGAGTTCCGCTCGGAGCCAGCCACCCGTTTCACCTCGGTACACCACAATCAGAACTCGGAGTATGCCACCCTCACCATGGCGCGCATGCTGGCGGGAGATCCTCCCGCGCTAAGCTGCGCCAGCCTTGGTGGGCCATTGCTGCCTGTGGATGCCCACTATGCAATCGGCTATGAGACCCCCAACGCGATCTTCGATGCCTACCAGGAATCCGAGCGCGCTCACATCCTTGGGTTTTTCGACTACTGCCGCGTCCGGCACGCACCCAAAGCCGGCGATTTGATCAAGCACCTTCAGGTGCACGACTGGAGTCTTTTCGCAAAGCACTACACTGAATCTGACCGCTGCCCCATCGACCCAGAACGCCTTTCCGCGGCTCATGCCGCCGTGGCGAAACTGCTCCGCGAGCGCCAATAGACGTGACCCGGGCCGCTACTCTTTCGGCACTTGGATCGTGATATTGCGATACTTCATCCCGCCGGTGTGATCGCCCTGCAGAAAGATGGGCGCGGGCCCCGCCTCGGCGCTATCCAGCGCACCGCCTGTGATGCCGGGAATCTCGCGATTGCTCACAATCTTGATTCCATCCCGAACGATGGTGACATGCCGTCCGATCAACGTCACGTCGAACGTCTCCCAGGCGCCTGGTTTCGGCGTAATCTGTTTCTCGGGTTCCAGGAAACCATACACCGCACCCATGCCGTGAATGGCATCATTCTCTTTCTGATAGGCCACCTGGATCTCGTAACGGCCGCGCAGATAGACACCGCTATTTCCTTCGTCGGGGCAGTTGAACTCGATGTGCAGCTTAAAGTCTTGTACCTTGCGTGTGCTTTCGAGGTTCGCTCCCGGTTTCACATTCACCAGGTCGCCGTCAATCACGGCCCAGTGGTTCTTGGAGGGATCGTCAGGCACCCAGCCGTCCAGGTTCTTCCCGTTGAAGAGCGGCTCAGGCTTCGTCCAGGCCTTTGGTGCGGCGCGGTTCAACAGAGGAGCAGGGACGCCCACAATTTGTCCCGTCACGTCGGGGCGTGTCTGTACGCCGGTCAGCTTGCCATCCGCAACGGTCAGATCCCAAGCTACCGGGGTTTGTTTGCCCAGCCACTCTGAAGTTGAGAAGGAAATATGTGCTGTTCCGTCCAGCTTCACGTCGGTCGCAGGGTGGACACTCGCCACTTTTCCCTGTACGCGTACTTTCGGCACTCCATTTGTGAACTGCACCTCCAGCCAGGAGGGATATGTCTGGGTTGGCGTCGTGATGGTGAGGTCCCAACGGCCTGCCAACGGTTCGGTTGCCGCCGCTTGCGACACGAGCGGGAACAAAGCGGCTAACATGACGGCATAGGTCAAGCGAAAACGTTTCATCAGCGAACAGTCTACTCCACCCGTGCTTGACTCAGCCCAACGTATTCATCGTCATCGCTGTCGGGTTCATCGTAGCCTGGAAACTGATGCCTGACTCTGCCTCCATCACCGCTATCCAACAGGACTCAGTCCGCGGCTTTCTGCATCGACCGGGGGCGCCCGCCCACGCCGGGTTAGTTCTCACTCACAGCGCCGGAGCCAACTGCCAATCAGCGCTTCTTGTAGCGGCAGCCCAAGCGTTCTGCACGGCAGGCTTCTCCGTATTGCGAATCGACCTGCCCTTCCGCTGGCGACGTCCCTCCGGCCCTCCGCTTCCGGCCATTGCCGCACAAGACAGGTCAGGTCTGGAGGCCGCGCTTGATTTTCTCAAGCCGATGGTTTCCGGCCCGCTCTACCTGGGCGGGCACTCTTACGGCGGACGCCAGGCGACCATGCTGGCTGCCGAGAAGCCTGACGTGGCCGCCGGTCTCTTGGCGCTATCGTACCCGCTGCACCCGCCGGCCAAGCCCGACCAGCTTCGCACCGCCCATTTCCCTGCCCTCCGCACCCCCGCGCTCTTCGTTCATGGCACAAAGGACAGCTTCGGCAGCATTGACGAGATGCGCTCCGCGCTGGCTCTCATCCCGGCCCGTACGGAACTCATGGCCATCGCAGGCGCCGGCCACGACCTCGCGCGCGGAAAGCTGAGTTGGGAGGAAGTGGTGAAAGGGTTCATCGCGTTAGTCGCGCCATAGAATCGTTTCACCAGCAGCCATAAGAACCTCGGCTGTTGGTAGCACGTCAAGATGTCCGGTTTAAATAGCAAATGAAATGTCCGGTTTTTGGTTTGGCGTCGTTTTGATAGTGGAACATCATGCGGAGCCGGAGGTTCGATCAAGGCCGGGCGAAGCCCGCCCGAAGGGTTGAGCCTTGATCGGTTCTCCGGGTCCGCGTAGGATGAGTTCCACAAAACGAAGCCTTGCTTCATGCCGCCTCCCGCCCGATAGGTAGTCTTGGTTTGCCCCGCCGTTTCGGCGCCGCGGGCGGCAGCTCATCACGGTTGTATTGAGCGATCAGATTCGGTCCATAACGGATCGACACGCGCCCATCCAGATGTTCGTGCACCACCACCGTTTGACCAGCCAGGGTGTTGCGCCAGCGGGTGTGCTCGAGTTGAAAGACACGGTTGTCGAGCTGGATGGTGTTGTCCTGGTTCACGGTACGTTCGTGCTGGGCGCTGAAAATCCAATCCAGATCTTTGCGCCGCAAGTGGACAAAGGCGGAGCCTTTCTGGGCCGCTGGTACGGCGAACTGGTGGTTGAACTCAGCGATGTATTCGCTCCGCAAAAACGCATTGGCCCGGTCCAGTTCCCGGATGCCGCGTAACCGCAGTTCCTGCGGTAACCGTCCTTGCCAGGTGCCGTAGCTGCGCTCCATGCGGCCACGCGCTTGCGGCGAGTAGGCCGGGATCATCTTGATCGAAAGCTCTTGCAATGCCCGTCCCACTTGCGTGGGGCGGCTGGTGTCCACCCGCTCGCCGCGCTTCGGCGTCACAAAGAAGTGACCGGCCCGATCACTATATAGCGAGCAGAAAACGCCCTTCGTTTCCACCACCTCCCGCAATGCCGCCATCACCGTATGCGTGGACTCGGCTTCCACCAACTGCGCGTAGTAAATCTCGCTGGTGGCATCGTCCAGAATCACGATCAGCTCATGCCGGCGCTCGTCAGAAAACCAGTGGTGATCACTGCCGTCGATGTGCAACATCATCCCCGGCAGCGCTCGCCGCGGGCGCCGTTTCCGGTGCGATCCGGGCTTCTTGCGCCGCTTCACCAGCCCCGCCGTTTGTAGGGCCGTCTTCACCCAGCTGTAGCTCAGCTGAATCCCGTGCTCATCCTGCAGCTTCTCGTGGAAATGCTTTACGTTGAAGTCGAAGTACGTCTCCCGGTACAGCTGCAGCACTTGCTCTACCGTCTTCATCGGCACCCGCTTGGGACTCGGTTTCCGTTTCCGGTAGTCCCACAACCCGCTATAGCCGTGCTCGTCCAGCCGATCTCTCCACCGCCGCATCGTGCGGTCCGTGATGCCCATTATCTCGGCCGCTTCCCACCACTTCAGCTTCCCCGCAGCCGCCTTCAAGATCACTTCCTGTGCCTTCATCATCCGCTCCAGTTCCGCGGCTGAAAACTGCTGTTCGTTGGCTTCCACATCTCACAGCGTTTCTCAGCCGCCGTCTAAGCGGACATTTCACTTGCTAATTGACCCGGACATTTCACATGCTACCGACAGCCATAAGAACCTCGGCGGCGATGGGATCCTGAACCTCTGATATAGTCGCCGCAGGTCGGACGGCACGTGCTACCAAGACTGTTTCGGAGCTCGGTCGCCAAACATCCGACAGCTGTAAGGGGCCGCAAGATGGATGAAGTAGGGCGGGATTCGAACAGACGGCAGTTTCTCTCGCGCATCGGTATGACGGCGGCCGTGGTGCAAACACAAGTCGCTGCGAACCCTATTCAGCAGCAGCTCGCCGATACCCAAGCAAACGGAGCACCCGCCGAGGATCTATCCTCTTCCATCGACTTCCGTTATGCACCCCTCCGCCAGCAGACAGCCATCTGCTTTCCCGATGACCCGCACAAGAGCCTGGTGGGCGAGATCGGCGACCTGCGGCTCGGACACCCGGGTCAAGGCGCTGGGATGAACTCGTTCGCCACCGTCGCCGAGTTCTCCTTGCTGGGGATGGAGCGGGATATACCGGCCATGCAGCGCCTGGAAGCGCCGGCTGTGCCGATTGTTCACACACGTCTGGATCGCCCCAGCGCGTATATGGAAATTACCTGCTTCGCGACGAACGAGCCCGCCGAAGGAAGAGTTGATAATGTCCTGCTTGAAATCCGGCCGAAAAGTGCCAGGCAGGTGGCAGCCGTGCCGTGCGTTGTGCTGCAAACCGGCGGAAAAATCGGCGTGACGCCATTGGCCGGTGGGAGCATTGTGACCACGGCGCTAGACTCGGAGCGCGCGCTATTCGTGTCGGATGCGCCCGTGTCGCGAGGGGTTCAGGCCAATACACTCACCCTCCAACACGGGACCGCAACCGAGGCGCGTCCGTTGCAGTATTTCCTGCGCTTCCCTGCCGCCGGTCAACCCGCTGAGGCACTACGGGCCGGCCTTCAAGACCCTCAGAACCTGATTGAGAGCACGCGTCTGTTCTGGAATGGGTGGAAGCCTTATGCGGGAACCGTCGACTGGCACCTCCCCTCGCGCTACAACGAATTCCTGGTCGCATGTACCCGCAACATCCTCCAAGCGCGTGAGCTGAAAAACGGGCGTCTGACTTTTCAGGTGGGGCCGACCGTCTACCGCGGTCTCTGGGTGGTCGACGGCAACTTCATTCTCGAGGCCGCACGTTACCTCGGCTTCGATCGAGAGGCACAGCAGGGACTCGAAACTACATGGGCACTCCAGGACGAGAACGGAGGAATCTTCGCCGGTGGCGGTCGGGAGCACTGGAAGGACACCGGAATCGCTCTGTTTACGCTGGTGCGCCAAGCCGAACTGGCGCAGGATTTCACGTATCTCAAGGAGATGCAGCCCAATGCGCTGCGGGCCATTGGTTTCCTGCGGTCGTTACGTGATCGCGCTAAGCAGACCGACAGCCCCAATGGCAGGTACGGCTTGCTGCCGCCCGGAATGGCCGACGGCGGCGTTGGCGGTACGCGATCCGAGTTCACCAACACGCTATGGGTGCTGGCTGGCCTCAAGGCGTTGCTGGACGCAGCCTCGCTACTGAACCTCTCCGGCTTCGAAGACGCCCGGGCCTTTTACAACGAGCTGCGCTCGGCGTTTCTGGCTGCCGCCAAATTGGAGATGGCGCCCGGCCCCGCCGGATTTGCCTATCTCCCCATGGTGGCCAAAGACGACGGCGTCTGGAAAGGATCGGACCCCTGGCAGCAGCCGAATCCGCAATCGGCCCAGTGGGCTTTGTCACATGCCGTCTATCCTGGCCTGGTTTTCGAACCCAGCGATCCGATTGTTCAGGGCCACATCCGGCTCATGCAGGAATGCACCTTGGAAGACATCCCTGCCGAAACGGGATGGCTGTGGCACGGCGGCGTGTGGAATTACAACGCGGCGTTCGTTGCCCAGGTCTACCTGTGGGCTGGGCTCACTGGGTGGGCCCGCAGTACGTTCCACGGCTTCCTTAATCACGCCAGTCCCGCCTATTGTTGGCGCGAAGAGCAGCCCCTGAAAGAAAGCCTCACTGCAACCTACATCGGTGACATGCCCCACAATTGGGCCAGTGCGGAGTGCGTTCGTTATCTGCGACACATGCTCGCGCTCGAGGACGGCAGTTCTCTCCGCCTCCTGGCCGGCATTGGAGGACCTGAGCTGGCCGGCGGCGATTCCATGCAAATTCAAAGCTCCCCAACGCGTTTCGGCCGCATCGACCTCACTCTGGAACCGGTGCGGCGAAACACCGAATGGCGTCTGAAGTTTCAGCGTGCCGCCGGACCTGCGCCATCTCGCTTGGTGCTTCCATCGCATCTGGGACGGAATTTGCAGTTCGTGGGAGCTCAAGGCGCCAGCACACGGAGGGAGGGCGACCGTATCTTGATTGATCCGCAGGCTCACAACTGGGAAGGCACGTGGAAAGCATCCGCCTGAGCCATCGGTTTCCAATTGTCGGATCGCCGCCCCGAAAACATTCCCAGTGGCGCCGAGCGCTGGCACCTGCACCGGCCTTCCGGCTGCATTTTCAAGATGGTCGATCACCTCTCCGTCGCGCAATCGGTGAGAGTTAGACTAAGCAGTGGCCGCCAACTCTCAGTCTCTTGAACCATTTCCCAGTGGCCTATCTTGCCCTCAACCGGTATTGGAATGAACAGCGCCATGGCGAGAGCCAAGAAACTAGCGATGTTGTCTGTGCTTGCCGTTCTTAGCCTGCTCGTCGTCGGGTTGCTGGCCGTGTTTTGCCTCATCCTGTACGCCCAACACACTGCGGCGCAGAAGATCGCCATCCACACGCCGAACGGCATTCAGGAAGGGATGTATGTCAGCATCGGCGGCATCGACCAATGGATACAGATTCGCGGCGACGACCGCGACAATCCGGTACTCCTGTTTGTGCATGGCGGCCCTGGCGCTTCGGTCCTGGCCACCAGCTCCGGATGGCGGCCCTGGGAGAAGTACTTCACTGTCGTGTTATGGGAGCAGCGCGGTACCGGACGCACCTACCGGAAGACCGGTCGCTCGGTTGCGCACTCAATGACCATTCCTCGAATGACCCAGGACGGAATTGAAGTGGCAGAGTTTCTGCTGACCCATCTTCACAAACGGAAGATCTTGCTGGTGGCGCATTCCTGGGGCTCAATTCTCGGGATCTATATGATCAAGCAGCGGCCCGACCTGTTCGCCGCCTACGTTGGGACGGGGCAAGTCGTCAACTTGCAGAAGAACGAAGCGCTCAACTATGCTCACGTATTGGCCGAAGCACAAGCAGAGCAGAATCGGGAGGCCCTGCAGGACTTGACGTCGATCGGTCCCCCTCCGTACAACAACATTCGGAAGATCGGAATCGAGCGCAAATGGGCCGATACTCTCGGCCCGAGGTCCGGGGATGATGTGGAGCCCAGGATCAACGCGGCGACACCGGGCTTCTCTCTTCTTGATATCTATTACTTTCATAGGGGCTTTGACTTTTCCCAAGAACAGCTGTTCGGCGAACACGCAGATGGCCCTGCGATGCAGGTCGACCTGACGTCGCTGGGATCCGATTTTGCGGTCCCCATTTTTTTCTTCGAGGGCACGGCAGATCAGCAAACACCCATTGAGTTAGCCGAGCAGTACTTCGAGCAGATCCGAGCGCCGCACAAAGAATTCGTACGTTTTGAGGGCGATCATCATTCGTTCGTCCTGACCCAGCCGAGTAAGTTTCTCGAGGAGTTGCTGAAGCGCGTCCGGCCATTGACGACCCAAGCCGACTAGGGGTCCCTGGCCAACTCCACAGACAGCAAGCGGAAAGTCGCTGGCTATTCCGTCGTGTAATTAATCTCGAGCCTGTGCACACCCATCGCGCAGACGATCAGAATTACGGCGGCGACGCAGAGCAGTCCAAAAACGGCGATGTAGCCCGAGATGGGATCGGCATTCGAAACCAGCAGGGCGAACAGTGGCGGCATGCCGGGATCAACCGGGATTGACACGGGGCACAACGACTTCAGGTAATAGATCACGCTGATCTTCTTTAACAGGGCGGGCAGCAAAGGGTTTGCCGCCTCCCAAATGAGAACCGCCGCAGCCGGCACAATCGGATTGCGGAACAGTAAGCCGGCCGCCAGGAAGATGCTTCCGTAGCCGATACAGGCGAGCACCGTGACTCCGAGATAGGCACCAATCTGAGCGAAGCCGTCGCCCTGATAAAGATAGTGATTAATCGTATTGCTGTCGAATCGAATGAGCATCGCGACGATCTGCAGCGCCGCACTGATGGTGAAAATGACGCCGGCTGCCAGCAGGCCTGCCAGGTATTTGCCAACCACGAGGATCTCCCGTCGTATCGGAGCCAGCAGATAGAAGTGCAGACTCTTATCGAGCATTTCCCCGCGAAATAAGTTCATGAAGATGCCCAGGCAGCCAAAGAAGACGGCCAGCCGGATAAAGAAGAACTGGAAAACGCCGGCGAACACATAGCTGTCCTGGCCGAAGCTGACGCCCGTACTGGTGGCCTTTCCATTGACCTTTCCGTCTTCGAGGAACACCTGGAAGTTACTGCTGCCGTCGGTGTAACCAAGCGTCTCCATATCCTTCATCTCGACTTGGTTCTTGGCGCCAGGTACTCTCCGTAAGCGTGTCTTAACTTCCGGCGGATCTCCCAGCTTGGCGATCACTTCGGCGCGAGTCATCCCTGGCTCGATGGCGGCGAAATCCGCCTCCGTGACAGGGTGTTTCATCTGAGACGCCATCTCCTGGCGCGAGCCGTGTTGCCGGATTTCAATCAAGGAATGCCCTAGGAAAAGCGCGACCGGGGCTAGAGCGAGCAGGTAAATCCACAAGCCGCGCCTGGCAAGAAACGTCTTTCGGATCTCCAGCCGGATAACCGCTCGTATTTGAGTCCACCAGAGCGGATTCATCGAACAACCTCCTCGGCGCCGATCAGGTACTCATAAACCGAGTTGACGTCGTCGTCCACCGGCGCGACCGATTCGATTCCGAGTCCGTCCGCCGCGACGCGATTCATCATCAGGAAGAAGCGGTCAGGCTGGCTGGTCTTGACCAGCAGTCCATGCCGATCGTTATGCATCCTCACTTCGACGACATGATCCTCCAGGAAGAGGCGCGATGCCAGCTCACCGGCCCGTTCACAGCGGATCAGAATCTGCATCGGATGATCCGGAATCTCGCTCCGGACGCTTTGAATCTTGCCTTCGGCCACGACATAGCCTGCGCTCAGCAGGATGACCTGATCGGAGATGATGTCCACCTCGTGGAGTACGTGACTCGAGAGAATCACGTGGCAGCCTTCCTGCGCGAAGGTGCGAAAGAGAGCAATCGTCTCGGCCCGGACCAACGGATCCAGGCCATTCAGCGGCTCATCCAGCACCAACACCTGCGGATCATGCGCCAGGCACTGGGCCAGACGCATTCGCTGGCGCATACCCTTGCTGTAGCCGGCCACCTTGCGATGCGCGGCGTCGCGCAGACCCACGCGGTCAATGGCGCGCCAAGCCAGGGCCTCACACTTGGCCGCGTCGTAGCCGAACAACAGCAGGTACGAATAAATGAATTGATAACCCGTAAGACCTTTGGGCGAGGAATCAAACTGCGAACTGTACCCGACCTTGCGAAACAACTGTTCCGGCTGGTCGACCGTCATTCCCAGAATGCTGATGCTCCCGCGGGACGGGCGGATGAGTCCCGTCATCAGGTTCATGAGCGTCGTCTTCCCCGACCCGTTGGGGCCAACCAAGCTGGTGATGCCGGGAGGTATAGAGAGGTTGACTCGATTCACTCCCAGCACGTCGCCGTAGAACTTGGAGACGTTGTCGAAGATGATGACGTCGCTCACCGCACCACCTCGTTGGCTTTCACTTTGCGCATCAACAGCATCAAGCAGACGCATAAGAACGCCAGCAGAGCAGTCCAGGCCTCGCCGACCGGGAAATCCTGGTTGGCTTCTTGCCGGAACAGGTCGCCCCAGATGAGCGAGATCAGATGACCAACATCAATCAAATAGCCCTGCTGTGTCCGCAGCACTGAATTGATAGCCTGCGCGAACCCCGAACCCATAAACAGCACGCCCAGCAACAACGCGCCGGCGGCAAGACGCCACTTCACCCACGCCGAGATCGCGAGAGAAAGTAGCGACAGCACACCGATCCAGATGAACGAGCCCAGCAGGATCCCACTAGCGATGAAACTGTTGTCGACCATCCACTGCCAGCCGGCGAGACTCGCCTGCACGAAGAACAGTACCAGCCCCGGCATCCAGGTAATCCACGACAAGATGATGACCAGAACCGACATTTTTCCCATGACGTACTCGGTTCTCGAAAGGGGGCGAGATAGGTACAGCGTTAGTGCGCCGTTCGCGAGATCGGGCGACACCAGGCTGGGACCAATGAATGAGGTCAGGATGAACGCGAGCGTGCCCTGAACACTCATGTAAATCAGGAAGTACTTGCCGTCGATCGTAAACAGCGGACCACTTCGCTTGCCGAGGAACGAAAACGCGCTGAGATGATCGTTAGCGTAGACGCCAAGCAGAGCTAGTAGGGGGAAGAAGAAGCACAGCACCAGAAAAGTAGTTTGGAACTTCGATCGAAATAAGTTGCTGCGCGAATACCGATAAAGCACCAGGAAGCGGGACCAGGTGGGAGTAATGGCGCCGGAGTATCCCCGGTAACTGCGTTTATAGACCGCCATTGTTGTTCTCCATCGCCTTCAGGAAAATGTCTTCTAAGCTGTCCCGCCGGAAGTTCAGCCGCCGCAGCTGGACATTCTGCTCGGACGCAATGCGGTAGATATCAGGAATCTCGACGTTATCCGCCAGCACAACCTTCAGCCGGTGCAGCGCGCCCGGCGCGCACTCGCAGCCCAGGCTTTCAATGGCGGGAACGAAGTTCGACGTGTCGCCATGCAATTCCAACTCGAGGAAACGGCGGTTGGAACGCCGTTCGTCGTTGAGATTGGAGTAGTGAACCACGCGTCCTTCTTTTAAGATGACGACTTCCTCGCAGATCTCTTCAACGTCGCGCAGTAAGTGCGAACACAGCACGATGTGCATTTCGCGGCTCTCATGCATCTCACGGATGAGCCGGATCATGCGCTGCCGGGCGGGCGGATCCAATCCATTCGTGGGTTCGTCCAGAATGAGCAGCTTCGGGCCATGCGCAATCGCCTGAGCCAGCTTGGCCAGCTGTTTCATGCCCAGTGAATAGCTGCCGAGCTTCCGATATCTGGCTTCCCCCAGACCAACGTAAAAGAGCGCTTCATGGGCCCGCTCCAACGCCATCTCGGAGGGTAGGCCGGAAAGCTCCGCCATCAGCCTTATGAACGCGACCGCGCTCATGTTGCTGATAAACGCGTCATTCTCCGGCATGTAGCCGATCAGGCTGCGTATCCATTTAGAGTGCGTCCGAATGTCGGCCCCGAAGACGTAGGCTGAACCTGCCGACACAGGCCAAAACCCAAGCAGCGTGTTGATCAACGTGGACTTGCCGGCGCCGTTCGGACCGAGCAGCCCAATGGTGCGGCCCGTGAACGCACAGGTCAGTTCGCGTAGCACTTCGCGATTCCCCAGCCGCACCGAAAGGCCGCGCAACTCGATGATTGGCGGCCCTCCCGGATTCGCAGCCTCCGGTGCGGTACCTGCGGCCGACGGAAGAACGGTTTGCGGGTCGTTGACCTGTTGCATGATTCAGTTTTGAGCTGGACGGGCGCCGGCCGCTGCGCCGGCACGCGCCGCTTGCATGCTGGATGCGATCAATGGCATCAGCGGCTTCCCCTGTTGAATGCCCGCCAGAGTACCCAGGTTAAAGCCAACGAACGACCCCCGGGTTGCGGCCACAATCTGGTCTGGTTCGCCGTATATACATATCAAGCCCGGAACGCTGCTGGCTGCCAGGGCCGCCATGGCCTGCTGTTGCGACGCTGACAAGGCACCCGATCCTTTCAGCCCGTTGGCAACCGTGCCCAAAGTCGAGCTGAGGTTGTTGTATAGGATCGCCGAAAAGTTCGTGAAGTTATCCGCCGGCATCTGACTCCGGAACCTGGGAGAGCTGACGAGCGTGTAGCCCGCCTGGCGGTTCTGAATCGCCTGGGTCAAACTCGCTTCCGTGTTGGAAGCCACCAGGTATCCATCGACAAAGGTGTAGTAGGCTCCGATGCCGGGCGCCTTTTCGAGGCTCAGGGAGTAGAACGTGCGTGACCCAACCTGATCACTGCCGAGTTGGAGCTGGCCCGTTTTCGGTGGCGGAGTCTGATTGTATCGGCTCACCAGCGTGGCCAGTGTCTTCTGCAGGTGGTCCGGATCATTCACTTCAACCGCCAGCTTCCAGGTAGGAATCGGCACCAGCGGTCCATCCAATGCGAACGTGGCGTCACTTCCTAGCGGTGCTGCGATATCGTCAACCAGGCTCACACCCGCTTGGGATTCAAAGCCACTGAGCTGCGCGAGAAACTGTGGGTTCCCCTGCGACGCGAAGGTTACTAGCTCCGTGGCAACAGTGTGCGGGCTCTTCATAATAAAGGCCACCGCGAAGTTGGCATCCGGCGAAACGAAGCCGATAGAACCGATAGGTCCGGGGCTCCCCAGCCACGAGGCGATGCCCTGCCGGTTGCCGGCGAAGGAGAGTGAAGCCCGGGTCTCCGTTCCTCCCGCCACGTCGCGCCGCTCCAGAACAAGATATTGAACATTGTTGAGTCCGGCCAATGGCCCTGTGGCAGTAGTTACGGATTTGGGACTGATTTGTTCCATGTCCCCCGCGAGCAAATAGCCGGCCCCGGCGCTGTACGACTGTGCAATCCGGCTAAAAAAGGGCGTCTGAACAAACGCACCGGGTGTGCCGGAGCCGATAACCGCCTCGACGCCTTGCAATCCCGCGAGATCCTGCGACGCCACCACCAGGTTGTTTTCCAGGTCCACGAACAACTGACCTGTAGCCGGGGTTGCGATTCCTGATGCGCTGTTGACGATGCGCAGACCGGCCGACGCCGGCACATTCTGTTGCAGATAGTCTTCCAGCCCGGGTTGGCTCAATTCGGCCAGGAATACTGGCTTGCCGTACTGATGAGGACCCGCGGACGGTACGGCGAGAACAATCTCATTACCCAGATATTGGCTGATGGAAGTGAGTTGCGTCACGGCGCGCTCCACCTCGGCTGCGTGCGATCCAGATTGCTGCGTCCACCATTCCTGCAGCACGCCGCTTTGCGCCAGGCGCTCTTCGAAGATCCGCTTCGCCTCGGTCAACGTGCCTCCCAGATTAGGAATCGCGGCATAAATGACCGTGTTCGCCGGCAGATACTTGGCGAGATTGGACGAATACCGCAGGCCGGGCGAGGGTATGGCCTGAAACTGCTGTTGAAGTGTCGAGAATTCACTGAGTAACGCTGCGTATGTGCCCGCGTTCTGACTCCACGAAAACTGGGCGGAAACGGGTACGAATCCCATGCGGTAGTCGGTGGCCAGTTGTTGACCGGCGGACAAATCCGTGCTCTTGGGTCCTTCCTGAACCCGAGCAACGCCTTTGGCCAAGGCAACACGCGACCCCTTGGTCCCGTTGTCGACAGCCAGAACGGCTTCCTTCACCGGAATGAGAAGATCGCCGCTGGATACGTACAGCGAGCCTTGATTGGGCTCAGCCGCCACGATGACCCGCCCTTGCTCGACGTTCACCGTGGTTCCCTTCCAGTTGCGCGAAATCGAAACGTCGGAGCGTTCCGCCAATTCAACCTGTGCCCCGCTCATCAGCCGGATAATGGCTCGCGATCCTTTGGCCGTGCGCAGTTGGTCAGCGTTCCTGATTACATCGCCAACGGCTACCAAGCGAGCCCCGTATTCGGTGATCCGGTAAAGGCTGCCATCCACTGCCGAGACCGTCGCCCGCACAGCACGCTGCCCTGGCAAGAGCCCATTTCGCGCTCCCACGATGCCCAAGCCAATTCCGATCGCCAGCGTCGCCGCCAACGCCCAAGCCAGAACAGGAAACCGGTGGCTCGGTTTAGCCGTTATCCGAGCGCCGAACGATGGCCCGGCCGGTCCGCCGCTGCGCTCCTGTTGCAGAGCTTGGCGGCAGGCCACGCATTGATGCGTGTGATCTTCGAGCAGCATCGCTCGCGCCGGTGAGAGTGTGTGGCTCAAGTACGGCTTCATCAAGAGCCGGAAATCGGCGCAGCCTCGGATGCGATCTACTTGATAGGAGCGCAGCGTGGAGTCGAAAAGCCCGCGAAACACTCTCTTTGCCGCAGCTCGTATCACCAGGTCGTCTACAGCCTCGTTGCGCACTTCTTCGATTGCTTGATCCAGTTCACGTTGACTCATGATTGCCCTCCCCGGTATGAAAGAAGTTCCTTTTGCAGCTGGTGTCGGGCTCGATGTAGTTTAACGGCCACCGAAACCTGCGATATCCGAAGCGCCTCCGCAATCTCGCGATTCGAAAAGTCCTCGAAATAGCGAAGCGCAAAAATCTCAGCGGCTTGCGGGTTCAGTCCGGCGAGCGCCCGCCGCAACGCATCCCGCAGATCGTCATCCGGTGCTTTGCCGGTTTCCGCTACGGCTTCGTTCAGCGGAACACTCCGCTCAGTGTGCCGGGCCCGGATCAAATCGACCGACGCATTCACCGCCGCTCGCCGCAGGTAGCTCTCTTCGTTCTCCGGAAGCTCAGCGGTCGGAGCCATTCGCAGCAGCCGCAAGAATATTGTTTGTAAGACATCTTCGGCGTCCGCGGCATTGCCGGTAATCCGATACGCGGTTCGAAACACCAGGCCGTGATAGGCCTCGAAGCTCTGACTGAAATCCCGGGTGAGCGTAGGAACCGCGCTTTCGTATGTGGCCGTTTGCAGGTTCACTCCATTCCCTCTTTTTCAACACTAAGGACGGGAGTCTGGGTCGATTATTACACCCCGGGGCGCGAATTCCAGGAATTATCGCCAACCCATTGCGCTAATCGTTAGGGGGGTAGACGTAGTCTGTTTGAAGAATCGCCCTGAACCTCGGGCCGAGCGCGATGAACTCCTCCAGGGTCATAGGCTTCTGAAGGAATGCGTACACACCGATGCTCTTGGCGCGCCGCCTGTCGGACGGCGAATCCGAGGAGGTAAGAATTACGATTGGCACAAACGACAGAACTGGGCTCGCCCGGTATTCATTGAGGACCCCGAATCCGTCGCGCTTGGGGAGGTTAAGGTCAAGGATGATTAGGTCGGGCCTCGAATTTTCGCCTATGTGCTGCAAGTACTGTAGCGCTTCTTCCCCATCGCGCAGCACCACCGTTTCATGCCAGACCTCATGCTCGCTGAGAGCCTCCTCGATTAGCCGTGCGTCCGTCGGGCTATCCTCGACGACCAGAACCCGATACGGGCGGTTACCTCCCGGCATGGTTCACCTTTTCAGACGCCTGTAGGGAGAAAGAGAAGATCGAACCGTTCTGCGGGTTGGATTCAACCCAAATGCGGCCGCCGTACAGTTCGACAATGCGTTTGCAAGTCGCAAGGCCAATTCCTGAGCCACCGATCTCGGGTCCATGCAGCCTCTTAAACGGGACGAAAATATGGTCGCAGTGCTCTGGATGGATGCCGATACCATTATCCTGAACCGAAAAAACCCACTGATCACCCTCGCGTCTTGAGGACACAAGAACGTCTGACCGAACGTCAGCCCTCCGGTACTTGATCGCGTTGCCGATAAGGTTTTGAAAGATCCGGCGAAGATGAGCGTGGTCCGCCATAACGTTGGGGAGCTTCGAGTGAGCCACGGTGGCGTTGGTTTCGCTGATCACGATCTGCAAGTCCAGTAGGGCTTCGGCGAAAGCGGCCTCTGCGTCTACTGGCACAGGCTCCGCTTTGCCAATCGCGCCGATTCGTGAGAACTCCAAAAGGCCGTCGATCAGCCGCGAGGTCCGCTTTCCGCCATTCACGATATCAGTGATGTATTGGCGGCTCTCCTGGTCTAGCCCCGGGATGAGTTTACGTTGGAGCTTCTGGGCGTTGATTGTCATCATCCGCAGCGGCTCGCGCAGATCATGGGTGGCGGCGTACGTGAACTGCTTCAAGTCCTCGTTTAGCCGCCGGAGGGCCTGTTCGGCTCGCTTCCGCTCCGTTATGTCTCGAAAGTAGACGGAGAGACCAATGTCGGAGGGGTAAGCGGACGTATCAAACCAGCGGTTCCAATGCTCATAGTAGTTTTCGAAAGACACCGGCGTGCGCTCAGCCTTGGCGCGCTTGAAGCTGCTCTCGACGACGGTTCCAACCGCATCAGGGTACACTTCCCACAAATTCTTACCTATTAGTTCATGAGCAGGGCGTCCCGTCATTTTTTCTGCTGCCGGATTAACATAGGCAATTCGCCACTCCGTGTCAAGTAGCCCAAAGGAATCCATGATGCTTTCCAGAATTGCTCGAGCCCGTCGTTCCGAGTCTTCCAAACGACGTTCGGCTTCCCGGCGAGGCGAGATGTCCCGAAAGACGAACACAATCCCGGCGGAAAATCCACGCTCGTCTCTGATGGCCGCTCCAGCATCTTCAATGGGGACGCGGCTCCCCTTCCGGGTGATCAATTCCATGTGGTTTGCTAATCCGGCCGACGCGGCGGGGCTAACCGTCCGTTCAATAGGGACCTGAATGGGTGGCTCCGATCCTTCATGAACAATCCGAAAGACCTCCTCGATGCCCCGGCCCTTAGCCTCGGCTAAAGTCCATCCAGTGAGTTCTTCGGCCGTGCGGTTCATTAGTAACACTCGCTTGTCGTCATCGGTGGAGATCACAGCATCCCCAATACTGAGAAGTGTTTGCTCAAAGTATTGCCGCAACGCGTTCTGGTGTCTTCTCGCTTCCGTGAGACGCCCGGTGAGATAGCTGACGACGACGCCGGCCGTTATAAAGCGGGCCAAACTATAGTAATCCTCAACGCCAGCGAATCGAAACGGCTCGGGAAGAACAAAGAAACTGGCGAGCACTGCTCCCAGAATGGTTGCAACGATACCGGGTCCGGTTCCACCAAAGATTGCGCTGGCGGCAGCCGCCAGGAAAAATGTGATGTACGGAAGCTTCGCGCCAAGCGTCGACGCCATGGGAAACCGAATGAACAGTGCCAGTACCGCGGATACCAAAGCGAAGCCATATCTCGCCCAACGACTCTGATAAAAGCTATTGGTAAATCTGCTCTCCACACCTCACCCCAAATAGGCATTGCCCAGTACAACTTACCACCCGGGATGCGGAATCCTTCTAAAACAGCTTAAGCGAGAGTCGTCGTGATCGAGTGTTACCCGGAACACATCCAGGCAGTCCGTGGAGGGCGGAAGAGTTACTTACAATGGAACATGCCATCCGTTCGACGCTCCGTCTGCGCGCTCGACTGCCCGGACACCTGCGCCCTGCTGGTCAACTTGGACGACCAGGGCAAAGGCTCGAAACTACGTGGCGACCCGGCCCATCCCGTCACGCGCGGCTTTTTATGCGGCAAGGTCGCGCAATACTTGGAGCGCGTCTATCATCCCGACCGTCTTCTTTATCCGATGCGCCGCGTCGGCTCGAAAGGAGAAGGGCGCTTTGTGCGCATCTCCTGGGATGAGGCACTGGACGAAGTCGCCGCCCGGCTTGCCGCGATCGCCCGGGAATTTGGCACGGAATCGATTCTCCCCTACAGCTACGCCGGCACCATGGGATTACTGAATGGTTCCGGCATGGACCGGCGGTTCTTCCACCGCCTTGGCGCGTCGAGACTCGACCGTACCATTTGTTCGGCAGCGGGCGGTGCGGCGCTGATGCTCAGTCAAGGCGCCAAGTTGGGCACCGAACCCGAGCAGTTCGCGCAATCCAAGCTCATCATTGCGTGGGGCGCGAATATTCTCGGTACGAACGTTCATCTCTGGCCCTTCATTGTGGAAGCGCGCCGGCGCGGAGCACGCCTGGTGGTGATCGACCCGGTCAAGAATCGGACTGGGCGTGCGGCCGATCGACATCTCGCCATCAATCCCGGATCGGATCTGGCGCTCGCGTTGGGGCTGGCGCACATCATCCTCCGCGAAGGCTGGCAGGATTCCGAGTACCTGCGGGCGTATACACACGGCAGCGACGATTTTGCCATTCTGGCCGCTGGCTATCCGCCCGACCGCGTGTCAGTTCTGACTGGCTTGACGGTTGCCGAGATCGAGCAGTTGGCTCGCGACTACGCGACCATCCGACCGGCCGTCATCCGGCTGAACTACGGTGTGCAGCGAACCGATCGCGGAGGCAGCGCTGTACGCGCGATTTCGGCGCTCCCGGTGCTGACCGGGTCCTGGCGGGAAATCGGCGGTGGGCTGCAGCTGTCAACGTCGGGCGCCTTTCAGTTCAATCGCGATGCGCTCGAGCGGCCAGATCTCCAAATGAGGTCGCCGCTGGGCCGAGCCGCGCGGCTCATTAACATGTCTGAACTGGGGCGGGAGCTCCTGGAGCGCAGGGATCCCGCCGTGAAGGCTCTGGTGGTTTACAACTCGAATCCAGCTGCGGTCGCTCCCAATCAGGGCTCGGTCGTAAACGGCCTGAGGCGCAGCGACCTCTTTACTGTCGTGCTTGAGCAGTTCGCCACCGACACTGCCGACTACGCCGACATCGTCATGCCCGTTACCACTTTCCTGGAACACACCGATCTGTACCTGGCCTATGGTCACTACTACCTGCAGCTGGCGCGGCCGGCTCTGCCCCCGCCAGGCGAGGCAAAGCCCAACGTGGAAATCTTCCGGCTCCTGGCCAAACGGCTAGGTTTCGACGATGGGTGCTTCGACGACACGGAAGACGACATGATCCGGCAATTGCTGGCTTCACCGTCACCTTTTCTGCGCGGCGTCACCTTGGAATGTCTCGAAATGGAACGCTCGATCCGGCTTAGCGTATCGGAAGAGGCCCGTCCGTTCCAGCCCTTCGCCTCGGGTGACTTCCAGACACCTTCAAGAAAATTCGAATTTGGCGCAGACAGTCTTGAATACACACCGCCGCTCGAATCACGCTTCGGCGATGCCGGATTGCGTCGGCGTTTCCCACTCGAATTGGTTCCCACCAAGAACGATGACAGCATGAACTCAACCTTCGGGCATCGCGAGAGCGTCGTCCAGCAGACGGGTTTTGTCGAGATCAATGCGACCGACGCCCTGCCTCGCGGAATTCAGGACGGAGACCAGGTCCGGCTTTTCAACGATCGCGGCGCGTTCCATGTGGTCGCGCGAGTTTCCAGCTCGGTAAAGCCGGGCGTCGTCCGTGTCCCCAGTGGGCGCTGGAACAAGAGTTCAGTCGGCGGAGCAGGCATCAACGTACTGACGTCCGATCGTCTAACAGATATCGGGGGCGGCCCAATCTTCTTTAGTTGCCTCGTGGACGCCGTCCGCGCGGACTGAGAAACCAAACCGCACGACCGCAAGCCGGCGCCCACCGCCCTTATTTCGTCCCCCTACGCACATCTGACTGAGAAATAACCACCCGGCCCGCTACGTAGGTTCAGCGGATTCTTTGAGCATGTGCAGCTCTGCAAAACTCGCAGTCCGGCATGACTTTCTTGTCCATAGGGTCAAATGACGCAGACCGGATTTCAACGATTCTTTTGCTTATGCGACAACATTCGGTCAACGGAGACTGAGGAGAAGCGAATGTGTCGTCTTCGGGAGCTGCCAAACCCATACTTTTGCTGGCTCTCAAGGGGCTGGAGACCTGTCGGCACTCGGGAATACCCAAGGCCAGCCAGGATCTGCAGGGAGTGGTGCTTGAAATGCTGGCGGACTGTGTTATGATCTTGAGGTCCAGATTGCGAAGCTGTCTGGCGCAGCAACGTCTGTCGTCCACGGGCTCGTTGGAAGCCATGGACGTTCCGAACGGGTTCCACGTAGGCCGCCCGGCCCGTGAAGCGCGCAAAACTACAGACGGTAGCATCTCTTTCGCAGGGCAACCCTCGGATTGCGAGCAGTTGGATAGAGTGCGGGTTAACGCGCCAGCTCTGACAAGCGTGCCCCGACGTTTCCATGTTAAGGAGTGCGAAGTCTGATGGCGGGCATTGAACCTTTTCGTTGCAAGTTGCGTCTAAACCGCCAGATGCAAGACCGTGCTACCTGCAATTTTTGCGCAGGGTGCCGGATTAAAGAAGCTTAAATTGTTGTCGATGATTGAGGAGAAAAACAAATGACGAAGGCAGAAACAGAAAGATTCAGAAAGATCCTGGAAGCCAAGCGGGACGAACTGGAACAGATTGTTAGCAACCGCGACGCGATCACCATCGAGAAGAGCGCTGATGCTCTGGATGAAGTGCAGCACGCCTCTGAGCGCGAACTTGCTATCCGCAATCTCGACCGGGAATCGCATCTGCTTCGGAGTGTCCGGTTAGCTCTTCGTCGCATTAAAGAAGGTACATTCGGAACATGCCTGCACTGCGAAGAAGACATCAGCCCCAAGCGCATCGCCGCTGTACCTTGGGCGGCCTTCTGTATCGCCTGCCAGGAGCAAGCCGATCGGAATAAGGAAGACGGCAACGAAGAGATTTTCGAAGAACTGCTTTCCAACGCTGCCTAACCTCGGCTGCAACGTATTCTTCCTCGATCACTGCTCAGATCAACTTGCGTCGCGTGACGGCCTGATTAAGGCCGCACACGCACTAAGCGTCCCCGCGCTGCCCCTATTCGGCCAGTATCTTCCGCGCTTCGGCGGTCGGATCGGTCTCCGTTCGTTGCCGCAGCCGGTAGATATTGGTCTGCGTGATGGATTCTCCCTGTTTGAGGATGCGCAGAGGTCCAAGTGTTTCCATTTCGATGTAGGAGAGCCCCGGCCCAAGCTCCGAATCATCGGGGTTCGTATAGATTTCGGCGTGGCACCCTTGATCCGGCCATTCGGCGTCAAGCTGGTTGTCCACCGGTGTGCGGGTGTCGATTCGCAAGGTTGTGCCAAGCCCGGCACCCTTGCTTGATTCGTCCACCTTTCCCACCCAGATCAGCGTGTCCCCGTCGACGCCGATCTTTGCCGAGCTCTTGCGCCCTCGCGTGAACGAGATCAGGTCTCCATCTCGCCGCAAATCCGTTGGCATAGTCTCGCTCAGCAGTTGAGAGCCTTTCTGAAACCTCGAATGAGCGGCCGTCACCGCAAACACCCGCTCCGGGGAACGCGCCTGCGTCACCACCCAAACGCTCACCTTCACTGCCGCGCCCGTCACCTTCGTATACGTCGTTTCGATCGTCAGAATGGGCCGTTGCTCGTCCAGCGTAATCACACGCCGCACGCGGATTCCGTAGCTGGCATCAACCGGCGAGACCAGCGCCATCTGATTGGCCCCCAGGCCCGCTGTGCCGGGGACTTCCGCCTGGTTGACAGCCGAGTCAAAACCCGGCGGCGGAGGCCATGCGCGTCCGGCCAATTGCGGCCACTGCGACTGAGGCGCGGGCCAAGTCTTATCGCCACCGAAGTTGAGCCAGACGCCGGAGGTCGGATCCACGGCCTTCCCACGCAGAGCAACGTTCTGCCAAAACGGAGTCGCATCTCCTGAGCCGCCGGGCCTCGCCAGGCGGAACGACATCACCCGTCCAATAGACGGGACCACGATAACCTCGGCCGCTGCGTTGCTCAACACCACCGACGGCCATCCAAACTCGCCTCTGGATATACTCACCGAGTCTTGGCGCGCGAATAACACGAGACCCAGCAGCAATGTACCGATACAGCTTGCCGCCGGCCAGTTCCCTGCTCGCTTCACCGCCGGTCCGCTTCGTTGATCACTCATCTCGCCGCCAACTATACCGCAGCTGCCCTTCCTCTACATCCCCCGAAAAGTCAAGCCAACTCTGTGCCGTTGTAGAATCCCATTCACGAGCTCCAGAGATGCGGACTGAATTCAGAAAAGCCGTGCTACCCGACGACCTTCGAAGCTTGGTGGCCTTCGACCGCAAGGTCTTCCCTTCCGATTGTTTTTCACCCGCGCAATGGAGACACTTGAACGCGTACTGGATGCTGGTCGACGACAAGCGAGTCGGTTGTTGCGCCTTTTGGGAACACGTCGACTTTCAGGAAGACATCCGTGAAGACGGCATGAATCCCCACCAGCAGGGCACACTCTACATCGTGTCCACCGGCATCGCAGCGCGCTTTCAGCAGAGAGGCTTTGGGCAGCTACTGAAGGCCTGGCAAGTCGCCTACGCCCGCTATCATGGCTTTCGCCGGATCGTGACCAATACCCGAAAGCGCAACAGCCGCATGATCCGGCTTAATCAGAAGTTCCACTTTCAGATTGTCCGCACCACACCCCGCTACTACGCAGGCCCGAGTGATGCAACGGTCGTCATGGAGCTTTTCCTCACCTGAAAAAGGTGACGGACTTCGTTAAGCCCAGGAGAGCCCTTTCGCACATGGACAGAGCGTTGGCCCACTCTTGTAGCTACTGCAACGTGCTGGCTCTCGACTCACCCACGGTCTGCTCCGGTGCCGCCGCAATCTGCCGCGCCTCGCGATCAATCCCCCGCATCATCCCGCGGAACACAACACTGTGAAACGGCACCACTGCATACCAGTACAGCAGTCCGAACAAGCCCCGGGGATGAAATAGGGCCAGTTGATGCAGCGTGCATTGGCGCTCCGTGGCGTCGTCAATGCGGAATTCAAGAATGGCCTCGCCAGGGAGTTTCATCTCTGCTCGCAGCGAAAGCCTGCGATTCCGGACAAGCCCAACCACGCGCCAGAAGTCCAGCGCTTCTCCAAACTCAACGGATTCGGAATCGCGCCGTCCGCGGCGCAGCCCGGGTCCCCCTACCAGCAGGTCCATCCACCCACGGATTTGCCACAGCCAATCCGAGCCATACCATCCATGGCCGCCGCCTATGTGGCACACGGCTTTGAACACAGCCCAGTCGGGCGCCTGGATGATCACCTTCCGCGTGTCCCGGAACACCGTGCCGCCCGCCCATTCCGGATCGCCAGGCAGCGGGCCGGCCATCGACCAGCTCGTCTCAACGTGATGCTCCGCAATCCTAACGAGCGCATTGTGGATCGCCTCGCGCACCGTAAGCAGGTCTTGCGGAACGAGCGTCGTAATCCGGTTTTCCCGGCAAACCACCGGATTCTTCAAGCCCTCCGCCAGCGGCTTAGCGATCGCGTGGCTTAATGGAGTGACCAAGTGAATCCAATACGAGCTCAAACGAGGAGTCAGCACGGGAACGGGAATGATGACTCGCTTCCTCAGATGTAGCTCCTCCGCCATCACGCTCATGATGTCGCGATAGCGCAGTGCCTCCGGGCCGCCAACATCATAGGTATGGCCCGCCGTTCCGGGCACAGAGAGCACGCGCACCAGGTATTCGACAACGTTCCTGACCGCAATCGGCTGGCAGGGAGTGCTCACCCATTTTGGCGTGATCATGATGGGAAGACGCTCCACCAAGTAGCGCAGTATTTCAAACGAGGCCGAGCCCGATCCGATGATCATTGCGGCGCGCAGAACTGTCACGGGCACTCCGCTCGATGCCAGCGCCCCTTCCACCTCGCGCCGGGAAGAGAGATGCCTGCTAAGATCCGCGCCCGTTTCACCCAGGCCGCCTAAGTAGATGATCCGGCCAACGCCGGCATTCCGCGCCGCTTGCGAAAAGGCGGAAGCCAGTTGCAGATCCGTCTGAGCGTAATTAGAGCCCGCCGATGTCATCGAATGAACCAGGTAAAAGGCCGCTTCGCAGCCCTCCAGGTTCTTCGCGAGCGAAGCGGGATTTGCCAGGTCAGCTTGCCGAATCTCAACCCGCGCATCGGAAGCCCAAACGCGGTCTTGCAATTTTCCCGGCGATCGCACCAGGCAGCGTATCGAATAACCCGACTCGAGCAAGCGCGGCGCTAGCCTTCCGCCGATGTATCCGGTGGCGCCCGCAATGGCCACGCGCCTTATTTGTAGAGGATTAAACTCGCCACTTGCCGAGCCTTCATGATCTAGATTAAACGGCATGAAACTTATGACGCGCGAAAAGACCTGTCCACCCACCGCACCTCATCTGCCCTTTAGACCGCGCGGCGGCAAACGCAAACCTCGCCACACAACTTGAAGGCTCACGCCTGCCGGAATCCAGGTTCTCAATCGCCACAGTGGGCCGATTAAATGAAAAAGCGCAACAAAGGTTGGAAACCTGACCTCGAACCGCTGTCCCGACCCTTTGATCTCTGCACAATGCCCACTCTGCTCAATCAGCAAATCGACTTCAAGCGTGCGCGGCGGCAGATTCATCCTTAGTTTTCACCTTCACCGTTCCACTTACCCGCCACAATGCGTGTTGCGCGCTGGATGCGGCGGAGCTCGGAACGGAGACCTCAAGGTTCTGAAACTCGTATGTGATTTCCGCGCCGCGTCCGGTCAGTCTGTCATAAAGGCCGATGGCAAGATCAGGCCAAGTTTGAGTATCGTGAGTGTTATTTTCCATGTCTCCTCAGATGCCGTACTTAGCGCAGCGGTTGAAAACAATTTCAAATCAGGGGGCGCTTGGGCGACCGCTCCACGAGCTCAGCTCTCCCGATAGGTCACCAACACCAGTCCCACCAGGATGAAGCAAATCGGCCAAAGCCAAGACACCACCCGCGTGCGGGCCGTGTCAGGAAGCCTTATCTCCAGCCATCGCGACCAGCCGGCAAGGATCGCAAAGATCGCCAGCGGGATGTGACTCATCTCAACCAGAAACTCTTCCTTCACATTGCCCAGTGAGTGCGAATGGGTAATCAGTAGCGCGCCGCCGGCAGCACAAACCATCGGGAACACCAAGCCCGCGAGCCGGGCCGGGATGCGGTTGGTCTGTACCGCCCATTCAAACGCCGCGAACGCAATAATCAACAGCACGAACACGCGGTGCTGCGCGACCTCCGCCGTTTGAAAGCTCTCCCAGAAGCCGCGAGGGCCGAGCGGCCAGTTTTCGGCGTCGGCGCGTATGAACAGGAATACAGCCAAGCCAAGGAAGAGCAGCGGCCAGTGCTTGGCCCACGCCCATCGACGCGAGAGGAGCGAGAAAATGCCGATGGCCAGCACTACCAGGCCGGACCAGTTGTGATTGTATTCGGACCAAGCTTTGTCTTTGGCAGTGAGCGGAAGCCGGAGCTGCCCGGGGACAAACGACCCGAGCTGGGTGTTCCCCCTCGGAAGCGCCATCGCCCTGACGGACGCGAGTTCGGTAAAGTGCGGCGTCTCCATGCGCGGCATTCTCGGTTTCAGGCGGTCCGCGATTTCCTGTGGCGAGACGCGATCAGCCTGCACATCGATCGCGGGTGGAGTCGAAGTAATCGAAGCGGCAGCCAGCAAGACCGTGAATCCAATCCCGAGTTCAGCCTCCCCAAACCGGCGCAAGGGAAGCAGATCCGGATGGCCGCCACGTCTCACCGCGCGCACAACTTGCCAGTTCAGCCAGCCCAGCACCAGCAGCACGCCCGTCAGGATTATCTTCAACAACAGCATCAGTCCATAGGTTGTTTCAAACGCGGCGGCAGGCGTACCAACATAGAAAAACGACAGCACCAGTCCTGCCCCGACGAGCGTGGCGACCGAGAACATGGCCATTCGTGAAAAACGGCTGGTGATGGTACCTGCCACCGAGTTGTCGGGCGAGTGCCGAAGGGCGACCAGGAGATAGGGCATCCCTCCGATCCAGACTGCACCGGCAACGTGATGCGCCAGCGTCATGGCGATCAGAATTCCACGGTCGTCCACGCGCGCCACGGAGTGGCTGGCCAGCACCGAGCCGGTCAGTATGAGGACACACGCGAAGGGCCCGGCGAACTTCATCCAGCGGGTTCTTGCGAAAGCCGCAGCGACTGCGGAGCCCACCACCATCAACAGCCCGGAAACCCAGAATCCTGCCCAGGCCACATCGCCGAGCACCATGTCAGTCGACCCGATAAGGACGGCCGAATTCGCAGCGACGCTGGAGATTTGAATAACAGCCAGTGCCAGCGCAAACCAAATGATCCATCGTGCAACCCGGCTCCGGACATCATCGCTGGCAGGCGGCCTAGCAACCGCCAGCAGAAAGACCACTCCTCCCACTGTCAATGCTTCAAAAGCCAGCGTCAGTCCGCGCAGCAGCACGGCCAGAAAGCCGAAGATGTCAAGAAACTGTGTCACTAAGCGTTACCGCACGGTGAACGGTATCTCCCCGCGGGTAATGTGTCCGTCGACGGCCAGCACCTGCCAGCGCAGAATATAAGCTCCGCTCTTCAATCCTTTGGCCGGTGCTTCCAGCACATCCGATGGAGACTGCGAAGCAATGACCAGGGTCTGCTCCGCGCCGCCGGGATCAACCAGGATCAGCCGCGAACGCTTCACGTCAATTCTCGAGTTGTACTTGAGGCTCACCGTCAGATCCGGTCCGCTGACAACCGAATTTGCGGCAGGCGTCGAAGAAAGCAGAACCGCATGGGCTTGGACGAGCGGGGCGAAACAAGCAAGCAGCGCGACCATAACTGGTACGCCGAGTCTTCTAACAAACATTTAAACGGGCCTCTCAAAGAGCGCGGGTATGTGGAACAATTCCATTTTAACCTTCGCGGCAGTTTCAACTCGCGGATTCTGGAGATCCTTGAGCCCCTGACCGCAAAACGACCCCATTGCCACATTACGCTTCGGCTTGGGCCGATGGAGTTCGGCGAACGTCAATGTTATCGCGAGAGTCTCGCCGTGAGCGACCAAATTATCGGCTAAGTACTCTTCTTGCTCCGAGCGCGAAGAGCGCCAACCCCGCTCCGGCCAACGCCCAACTCGAGGGCTCAGGCACATCCTCCGTCACTTGGAACGTCACGCCCTGACTGAGCACGTTGTTGCCAAAACGATCGATCAGCGTCAGGTCCGCGAAATCTACAACCTCGGTTCCGGTGGCAGTGGTGTTAAGCCAAAATGTCGGATCATTACCTGGCTGGTGGGATTGGGCGTTAACGTTTGTGGTGAGGCCGAACGGCCAGCTAAAAACCAGCGTGTTACTCAGGTCGTATACCATGAAGGACGCATCAAGCGTCTGGGTCCCGCCAGAAGGCGGAGAGTAGCAATCGGACCATGTGGTCAAGCAGACCGTGGCATGGGCCAGTTGGGGGTAGTTAGTCGTCGTTGTTTGGATGACCGGGATCGTAAGGATCAGTCCGCTGCCCTGCGCCGGGTCGCTAATCCCATTGAGTCCAGAGAACTGAATCGTGAATGTGCCCTGAAAGGAGCCTGTTTCTTCGCAGCAAAATGGATTATTGGGACTGTAGAACTGCGACGTCACCGACGTGGAAATCGTGTAGGTTTGAGCAATCGGATCGTAGCCCTGGGTCGTAGACCCCAGACATGCGCTCGCTACGCTCGTCAAAAGAAGGCCCGCGGAGAGAACAGAGGTAAACTTCATCGCGTTCTCCTGCCGCGAGCCTATCACCTGTTCTTTGCAGCTACAATGAAGTCTTTACACTAGCTGGGGCAAGGTAAGTACTGCCCTCGCCGCGCCCCTTGAAAGCAACGTGGCCGCTAAGCCGCGACTTGCGGTTCCATCATCAGGGAACGAATAATCTTGCCGATGGCGAAGAACTCTTCATACGTGGAGGGCTTCGAAAAGAAATGGGTCCCAAACTTCGCCAGGCCGCCAACGTTTTCTGCCCGCACTGAGCTGGAAATCAGAATCGGAACTTCGGCGCAACGGCTTCTGCGGATCCGTTCCACGACGGAACCACCCCAACCGCCCGGCAGATTGAGATCCACCACAAACAGGGCCGGGGCGGGAACTTCATCGGAGGAATCCATATCATCCAGGAACTTGAGTGCGCTGGGGGCGTCTTCGAAGTGACGCAGGCGTGAGCCCGGAATCTGCTCTGCAACGGCTTCCTGAATAATGTAGGCATCGCCTTTGCTGTCTTCGACCAAAACGATGGTCGGTGGAAAGAGAATTAAGTCTGAAGAACCCATCTTCCTATTGCTCCTCCAAGTCATCTAGCGGACCTGGCATATGCTGAGCCGCGCCTTACTACGCCTGCGCTGGCCCCTTTGAACTAAGAACAACCTATCCCTCGGAAAGACCCCAAGGAAAGACATTACCGCATCGCCACCCCCTAAGTGAAGCTTGCTGAGGTCAAATCTTGCCTTTTGCTCAGAGTAGGGAGCGTGAAAATAAATATTGACCCCCGGCCTGGCTCGGACTCCACCCAAATGCGGCCGCCGTGCCGTTCCACCACTCGCCTGCAGGTTGTCAGTCCGATTCCGGATCCTGCCGTCTCTCGCGTCTCAATCCGCTGAAACGGCTCAAAGACCTGTTCGCGAAACTCCTTTGCGATCCCGCGGCCATTGTCGCGAACCGTAATCGCGACCTCATCCCCCACTCTGCGCGCTGATATATGGATGATCGGACGGGACTCGCTCCGATACTTGATTGCGTTATCGATCAGATTCTGAAATACCATCGTGACTTGAACGGCGTCGCCTAACACCTCTGGGAGCTCATCGCGGGTGACCGTGGCTGCCGATTCGGCGATCTTCAGCTTCAGGCTCGAAATCGACTCATCGACCGATTTGTTCAGGCTGAATTGGACAAAGTTGCTTTGATCTGCGCTGAACGCACGCGCATAGACGAGAAGGGACTGCGTCAGGTCATATCCCTTCTTGGCGCCGCTGCGGATAAACTCGAGGAATCGTTGACCCCGTTCTCCCAGCACCGGTGCGTAATCTCTGGCAAGCAGTTCGGAAAAGATGGAAATACTCCGGAGCGGCTCCTGCAGGTCGTGGCTGGCCATGGACGCGAAGTGTTCCAGATCCCGGTTCGACCGTGCGAGTTGGCGCGATTGCTCGGCCATCGCGTCCTGGATGGCTTTCTGTTCCGTAATGTCCAGCGTTACGCCTGCCATCAGCGAATTGGCGTACCCGGGCCTGGGAATCCGGCGCGCGATCGAGAGCACCCATCTGATTTCATGCTCTCGCCGGATACGGTACTCGCTGCGAACCTCGCCGGCTTCTGCACCCGTCAGCGCGGCGACCGCAGGCTCGCGGTCCTCCAGAACGACGCAATCCTTCCACATCTCGAAACACGCCGGGCTCTCCAGCGGGTCGAGCCCAAAGATGTCGTACCATTCCATCGAGCAATTGGCCTCGCCCGTTTCGGTGTCCCAGGTCCAAGCGCCAGCGTGAGCCGCGGTTAAGGCGAGCCGCAGTTGTTCTTCGCTGCGGCGCAGTTCCTCTTCGACCCGTTTCCGGTCGGTAATGTCACGCGAAATGCCAATTACACCTTCGATCGCGCCCTGAGGACTTCGAAATGGTGATTTTGTGGAAAGGAAGATCCGTGTTTGGCCGTCTTTGGTCACCGGTTCTTCGGCCACGATGGTTTCGCCGGTCGACATAACGTGATGGTCAACGGCTTCGATGAGCCGAGCCTGCTCCGGCGGAAGGAACTCGGAGTCGATACGTCCAATCAGTTCGGATCTCGGTCGACCCATGAGCCGGGCACAGGCGGAGTTCAGTAAGACGAACCGACGGCACAGGTCTTTTACATAGATAGGGTTGGGGGTGCCCTCGATGACTGCCTCAAGAAGCCGCACACTAGGCATCCCAAAGAATGGGTTGCCGTCGTGCGCCGACTGGCTAAGGCTCGGTTGGGAACTCATCGCCGTTCCTAAGTCCTGGAGCAAACAAGGATTGTAGCTTCACTGGCTGGTCGAAGTATGGCAGAAACCTCGGGCATGAAAACACTCGTATCTTAACGTGGCTCTGCGTGCTTTCCCCCAGGGGCACTCCTACAAAGAACCCTATGTTGGACACCGCGCTTAGCTCCGCAATTTGCTGTGGGTGTGCCGCCATACAAAGTGTGCAGTCGAACTCATCTCATTGATTCTAAAACTACTTACGCATACTTCGGTGCGCTTTTGCCGAGGTTGCGAAGCCCCTCCCAGCAGATTACGAAACGAACCTCGCGAGCTGATCCAGATCCGGTTTTGCGAAATGAAGCCCAAACGACCGGGATCCGATCACCCTCCGCTGATGGAAACGTTTTGCGATCGGCTCCGCCCTGTAATGAGAAAAGCCGAGATGACTCTCGGCTCAGCAGGCTGACAGCCCGCGCCACGTCGAGTTTTTGAAACGAAACCATCATGACCGGGTTTACGTTCACACCGCTAATGAAAATGCCCCCACCTTTCCGAGTGACTCGCAGAGCCTGATGTGGGCATCCTGCTCCGAAACGGAGAGCTGCGCGGGCGTAGGCGCCCGCCCCACATCGCGGCGACGGACCGGGCCGGCGAGTTGAAAATTCGAAGCCAATTTCAAGACGATGCAAGGCCGCTTTGAACTTCTCCGATGCCCAGAATGAAGCATGGCTGGCTGCCCCCTGAGGGAGGCGGAGCCAAGGCCGTTGATTCCATTGGGTGAATTACCGAGAGACTTTCGTGATCGACTCATTGCGGCCACAACGAGAACGGAAAAATCGGGAAGGGAGATAGCATAGTTCACGAAATGCTTGCTTTGAAAACCATCACAGCCCTCGTTCTGGCGTGCGCGTGCGGACCCGTTTTTTGCTGCGCACAGCCTGCCACCGAGACCAAGCCGCTCCGCCTCGCCATAGCCGGGTTGGTGCATGGTCACGTCGACGGGTTTTTCCGCGCGCTGCAGAAGCGTCCCGAAGTTCAACTGGTCGGCATCTTCGATCCCGACAAAACGCTGCAGCAGCACTACGCCCAGAAGTACCGGTTCCCGGATTCCCTGTTCTTCACTGACCTCGGTGTGATGCTCGATCAGACTAAACCCGAAGCGGTGGCAGCCTTTTCGAGCACCTTGGATCACGCAGGGATCGTCGAGGCCGCTGCCCAGCGCCACATCGACGTGATGATGGAGAAGCCGCTCGCGGTAAGCGTCCCGCAAGCGGATGCGATTCAAAGGGCGGCCCTCCGCGGCGGCATCCAGGTGATCGTCAACTATGAGACGACCTGGTACAAGAGCCACGCCGCCATCTGGCAACTGGTGAAACAGCAGCATGCGTTGGGCGATCTGAACCGCATTGTCGCGATGGACGGGCACGAGGGGCCGAAAGAGATCCACGTGGGTCCCGAGTTCCTGGGCTGGCTGACGGATCCGGCGAAGAATGGCGCAGGCGCCTTGTTCGATTTCGGCTGCTACGGCGCCAACCTGATGACTTGGTTGATGGACAATCAACGGCCCATTGCCGTTACCGCCCTGCTTGAGACCGTCAAACCGCAGATCTATCCGCATGTCGATGATCAGGCCACCGTGCTGGTCCAGTATCCCAAGGCACAGGGGGTCATACAGGCTTCATGGAACTGGCCCTTTAGCCGAAAAGATTTAGAGGTATATGGCCAGACCGGATACGCCATCGCCACGGGCGGCAATACGCTGCACGTGCGGCTGCCCAACCAGACCCAGGAACAACTACAAGAACTGGCTGCGCTCCCGTCCGATGAGGCGGATTCCATTTCGTATTTGGAGGCGGTGGTTCGCGGCAAGTTAAAGCCGTCGGGCCTGTCGTCCCTTGAGAACAACATGATCGTTACGGAGATTCTGGCGGCGGCGCGGCAATCGGCGCAGAGCGGGCAGACTATCCGCATTGGCGAAATACACTGAAACATTAGCCTAGGATTTTGATTTGATGACGGAACACGAACAAACCCAGGGCGATCTTCCAGTCGGCGAGCTGGTCAGCACCTTTCCGGCGTCGCGACCTCGCCGCTTTAGCAGGAAAGGGCAATACGTCAACCTGGCGCCACTCAGCTTGGTTCGACATGGCAACGGCTTGTGGGAGAACACTCACTGGAAGGACAAGGAGCGGTTGTGGTGCTACCTGGCCGAAGGACCGTTCCCCGATCGCGCCGCCTTCGACGCTTACCTGGTGCGGAAAACCTCCTCGGAGGATCCGCTGTTCTTTGCCATCGTTGACCATCACGGACAAGCGGTGGGCTTTGAATCGCTCATGCGAATCGAGCCTGTACATCGCTCGATTGAGATCGGGAACATCTTGTTGTCCCCCGCCCTGCAGCGCACTCCGGGCGGCACCGAGGCGATCTTCCTGCTGATGGAATACGCGTTCGATGATCTCGGTTATCGCCGTTTGGAGTGGAAGTGCGATGCATTGAACGCGCCTTCGCGCCGCGCGGCTTTGCGCTATGGCTTCACATTCGAAGGCATCTTCCGGAAGCACATGGTGGTGAAAGGCAGAAACCGCGACACGGCCTGGTTTTCCATGCTGGAGACCGAATGGCGCCAGTGCAGGGCAGCGTTCGAACGCTGGCTGAACCCCAACAACTTCGACCCGGATGGCAAGCAGCGATTCTCGCTGGCGGAATTGCGGGGGAAGTGAGTGAGTGCGCAATCGCAGCATCCGCTTGCTCACGCGCGCGGTTCTGTGCTCGCGTTTTTCACACAAACAGCCAGCGAAGCCGTTACGAGTTCAGCTTTTTCTCGAGTTGGGCCCAGCGCGCATAGAGTTCGTCGACGACCTTGTGCGCTTCCTCCACCGCGGCGGCGGCGTGCTGCAGCTTTCGCCCATCACTGACAATGGCAGGGTCGTGCAGCTCATGCTGGCGCGCTTCGAGGGCACGCTCGGCTTCGGCGATGCGGTGCTCAATGCCCTCGTACTCGCGTTGCTCAAGATAGGGCAGCTTCTTCCTGACCACTGGAGACTGGCCATTCGCAGCCTGGATGGCGGCGCCCTTCGACTTCGATTGACGGCTCTCAGCTTGCCAGACCTCCCACTGGGAATAGTCGGCAAAGCGCTGGGCTTGGGCATTTCCGTTCAGCCCTAGAACAACCGTCGACACGCGGTCAAGCATGTAGCGATCGTGCGTAACCAGCACCATGGCGCCTTTGAACGAGAGCAGGCTTTCTTCGAGGATCTCGAGAGTCGGGATGTCGAGATCGTTGGTCGGTTCGTCGAGCAGCAGCAGGTCAGCGGGCTCCAGCATCAACCTGGCAATGAGAACGCGAGCCCGCTCGCCTCCCGACAAACGGCCTACCGGCTGGTTCAACTGGTCCGGTTCGAACAGAAAGCGTGTGGCCCACGAAGCCACGTGCAGTACGCGGTCCTGGAAGATGACGGAGTCGCCATCGGGAGCGAGCGCCCGGCGCAGCGTGACATCGGGTTCCAGTACCCGGTCTTGATCGAAGTAAACGATGCGGAGGTTGTCCGCGCGGCGGATCTCTCCCGTCTCCGGCTTGAGCTCGTCGCGCAGCAAGCGCAGTAGCGTGGTTTTACCGCTGCCATTCGGTCCCACCAGTCCCACGCGTGTTCCGGCCGTGAAGGTGAACGTGAAGTCGTCGAACAGCTTTCGCCCGCCGAGGCCGAACGTAACCTTGTCCAGTTCAACCAAGCGCTTGGTCTTGCGGTCCGTCGCGGTGAAGTCGAGGTCCGCCGTCGCCGTGCGAGTCCGCGCATTGAGGTCGGAGAGTTCTCCGATCATCTCTTGCGCCTTGTCGATGCGCGCCTTCGACTTGGTGGTGCGCGCCTTGGGGCCGCGCCGCAGCCACTCGATCTCGGTGCGCACGCGGTTCTCAAGCGCTTCCTGCCGCTTTGCCTGTGCGTGCAGGTACTCGTCTTTCTTTTCCAGGAATGTGCTGTAGTTGCCTTTGACGCGCAGCAAGCCGTCCGTATATGTCCGGTTCAACTCGGCCATGTCGGTGGCGACGTTCTCCAGGAAGTAGCGATCGTGGCTGACCACCACGCAGCCGAAGGAGGCGTTCTGGAGCAACTTCTCGAGCCAGACGATGCCCGCCAGGTCAAGATGGTTGGTTGGCTCATCCAGCAACAGCAGATCGGGTGCCTGCACCACAGCCGCCGCAATCGCCAGCCGCTTCCGCCAACCGCCCGAAAGCGATTGCGCTTCGGCATCGAAATTTTCGAACCCTGTGCGTCCCAACGTTTCGGCTTCGCGTGCATCGCGCTCGTTTTCTGCGACACCGGCTTTGGCCAACGCAGCGCGGATCACGGAGCGCACGGTGTCGCCGGCCTCGAACTGTGAATCCTGCTGAACGTGGCTGAAGCGGACGCCCTTGCGCACGGCCACTTCACCGGCATCCGGTTCGCGACGGCCGGCCAGAATCTCAAGCAGTGTGGACTTGCCAGAGCCATTCGGCCCGATGAGTCCAAGCCGGTCGCCATCCTGGATGGGGAACGAGATGTTGCGAAAGAGTGGAGCGGCCCCATAGGACTTGGTGAGGCCTTGGACGTTCAGTAGTAAAGCCAAGTACCTACAATCTTCCTACAGTGCTGCGCGGTCATACGCCGGCGCTTCAGTAGCGATGAAGCTTTCCGCCTTGGTTTCATCCACACCAAATCACCAATAAACTACATCGGCCAACGCCCCGCTGCTCATCCTATAGGCGCTGTCAAAGCAAGATTCGATATAGCTCGAGGAGATTTGTATATGAAGAGTTTGAAGGCCATGTTGGCCGTTGCTGTTATCAGCCTGGGAGCTGTTTCTCTCCAGGCACAAGACAAAGACATTGTTGACACTGCGATCGCAGCTGGTAATTTCACGACACTCGTGAAGGCCGTTCAGGCCGCCGGCCTGGTCGACACGTTGAAGAGCGCCGGACCGTTCACGGTCTTCGCTCCGACGGACGAGGCGTTTGCCAAGCTTCCCCCGGGCGCATTGAGTGGACTCATAGCGGACCCGGCAAAGCTGAAGGAAGTGCTTCTTTATCACGTGGTGTCGGGCAAGGTGATGGCAGCCGATGTGAAGCCAGGGTTCGACAAGACGGCCGAGGGCGCATCAATCAAGATCACCGTGAAGGACGGCAACGTTTTCGTCAATAAAGCACAGGTCATTAAGACCGACATTGTTTGTTCCAACGGCGTGATCCATGTCATTGATGCAGTGCTGATGCCAAAACTGTCCGACCACACAAAGATGTAATTCCTCTTCCTTCATCCTTATTCCTTGTAAGTATGCAGCCGGGTAACCGGCTGCATTTTTGTTTCAACGCGCTGTCCAGCCGCCGTCAATCAATAGCGTCTGCCCGGTGATGAGAGATGCCGCGGAGGAGCAGAGAAAGACGACGGCTCCTGCGACCTCAACGGGCTCGCCCACGCGATGCAGAGCGGCGATCCGTTCCAGCACATCGGCCCGAAACGCGGCGTCGGCAAGCGCTTCCTCCGTTCCCGGTGTGTGGATGAAGGTTGGTGCGACGGCATTCACCCGAATGTTGTACTTGCCCCACTCCACCGCGAGGCACTTGGTGAGGTGCGCGATGCCGGCTTTGGTCATGCAATAGACGGACTCCCCAGGCAAGGCGATGAACCCTGCCTGCGAACTGAGGTTGATCATGCAGCCCCGTTGCTGGCGAATCATGATGCGTCCCGCAGCCTGGCTGGCAAAGAATGTGCCCTTGAGATTCACCGCAAGCGTCAGGTCGAAATCGCTTTCGCTAACATCTTCAGCCAAGTTGCCGGGCGCGATCCCCGCGTTGTTGACCAGAATGTCCAGGCGGCCAAAGTGGCTGACCGCAAGGTTGACGGCCTCGGTGATCTGGCTTTGCTTGCTGACGTCCATCTGAAGAGGGAGAGCTCGCCGGCCGAGCGCTTCAATCTCAGCTGCGAGGCCGGCGTCTGCGTGCCGGTCTTTCAGTCCCAGAGCCACATCGGCTCCGGCGTGAGCCAAGGCCAGCGAGATTGCGCGGCCTAATCCGCGCGCAGCGCCTGTTACCAAGGCGACTTGGCCGGGAAGATCGAAGTGAGGGAAAGTCGTGGTCATGTGGTGAGCCGGCTTCATCTTAAGATATCTACCGCGAGGGTTGCACTTCGGTTGCTCGCCCGCAGCCATTCGGAGGTAGGCTGGAGGTAGAGGAGCAGACGATGCGGAACGTAATCATCCTGCTGCTGGGGCTGGCTCTAGCCACTCCGGCTTTTTCTCAACATGGCGGCGGACACGGCGGTGGTGGCTTCAGCGGCGGCGGCGCACGCGGCTTTAGCGGCGGTGGTGGCTTCAGCGGCGGCGGAGCACGCGGCTTTAGTGGCGGTGGCGCTCGTGGCTTTAGTGGCGGAGCCGTCACGCGGAGCTACAGCTACGGCGGTAGCCGGGGATACGCATCCACTGGCCGCAGCACCTATGGCTACGGAACCCGCAGCTATGCCTATGGAAGCCGGGGCTATGGTTACGGCTACGGTGGCCGGGGATACTACGGGAACGGCTATTACGGCCATGGTTACTACGGCCGAGGCTACTATGGCGGCTATTACGGTGGCTACTATGGCGGCTATTGGCCCTACTATGGGTTCGGGTTTGGCTACGCACCCTGGTGGGGCTATGGCTCCTACCCAGGCTACTATTGCGATCCCTATAGCAGCTGGTACGGTTGCCCTGCCTATCCTGCTTATCCGTACGGGTATTATTACTAAACACGGCACCGACGGCTGATTCCGCCACGCTCGCGAGTCCGTGGCGCCTGCGCGCTACGCACACCCAGGGTGCAATCCTTCGCGATAGACGCGGTACCAGTACTGTCTAGTCGTCCGCCCCGTCAATACAACGAAAACATTAGACTGGCGGCCACTCGTACCTGTTACCGATAGATCTATAAACCATTGATAATAATGATGATATTGGCGATAGTGGATCCAGGCGAGGCGGTTGTGAGTGATACAACATGATCTCGGAGGGCCACTCACTCCGCTCGTCCTGAAGCCGTCGGTTGGGGGGGAACCCCAGCCGGCGGCTCAGGGGAAGCCGGCAGCATGAAGATTACTAACCGAACGGCGGCCACCGTTCTTTCGTTCGCCGCGTGCCTATTCAGCGCGCGCGCCCTAGACGCAGATAGCTTTACGGTAACGACCAACGGCCCGGGCGTCACCGCCCCCATGTCGACGATAAACGGCCAAACGGTTGCTGAGGAAACATTTGATTCCTTGTCGACGGGCGCTCCAAACGGCAACGTGATCAACTGGACCAACGGCAGTACCACCATCGGTACGTATAGCGCCGTGACGGTGACGCTGCCTGGCGGCGTAACCTACCCGAATTCCGGCCCCTTCATCATGGCAGCCGACGAGTTTGGTGGCGCGGGCGGCACCGGCAAGTACATCGTGGCTGCTAACACCGCAGGGGAGGGCAACCTGGGTGCTTACCAGCTGACCTTTGCCCAAGGTGAGAACTTTTTCGGCCTGTGGTGGAGCGCCGGCGACGCTAATAACGTGATGTATTTCTATAGCGGCAACACGCTGCTAGGTGAATACACCACTGCGCAGGTTTTGACCTATGCGGCCAGTTGCAAGAGCACCAACCCAAGTTGTTATGGCAATCCCACCGGAACCTACAAGGGCCAGGATTCCGGCGAACCATTCCTCTACCTGAACATTTTCGACACTACGGGGACATTCAACAGGATTGTCATTGCGGAAGCGCCGGGCCTTGTCGCGGGCTTCGAGTCCGACAATCACGCCGTAGCGTATCTCACCAATCCCACGCCGGTCGGAACGCCCGTCGGCACATTCGGCGCACCGGAGCCCGGCACGATCGGCCTGATTGGCAGCGTCGGGGCGTTACTTCTCGGGTTCGGCTTGATTCCCCGGCGCCGCAACCAGTAGCCAAGCACAGTGATTGCGGCCCGCATGCCTTTTTTCTGTTAGCCCATAGCGATAGAGTATGGGCTATGAGACAGACCATTTTTCAGCACCCACGATGGAGCCGCAGGGTTCTGCTGGGTGCTTTCGCTTTGCTGGCGTTTCTCGCAACCACCCCCGAACTCCGGGCCTTGGACAACGGGCTGGCGCGCACGCCACCGCTGGGATGGAACAGTTGGAATAAGTTCGCCTGCAATGTCAGTGAAGACTTGATCAAAGGCGCAGCCGATGCGGTGGTTAGCTCCGGCATGAAAGATGCCGGATATCAGTATGTCGTCATCGACGATTGCTGGCAGGTCAGCCGGGATAGCGATGGCAACATCATTGCCGACGCAAAACGGTTCCCGAACGGGATCAAGGCGGTTGCCGATTATGTGCATTCCAAAGGGTTGAAGTTCGGAATCTACTCCGATGCCGGCACGGGCACATGCCAGAACCGGCCGGGGAGCAGAGGCTATGAGTTCCAGGATGCGCGGCAATATGCTGCCTGGGGCGTCGACTACCTCAAGTACGACTGGTGCAATCACAGCACCCAGGATTCGCAGGCCTCGTACAGCCTTATGCGCGACGCGCTGGCCAAGTCGGGAAGACCCATCGTGTTCAGCATCTGCGAGTGGGGATCCACAAAGCCGTGGCTCTGGGCCAAGGATGTGGGCAACCTGTGGCGGGCAACAGGCGACATTGTGGACCATTGGAGCAAGAAAGAGAAATGGGGCGGCAACGGCCTGATCGAAATCATCGATCAAATGAATGGGCTGCAATCGTATAACGGCCCCGGCCATTGGAATGACCCCGACATGCTCGAAGTGGGCAACGGCGGCATGACAACCGAGGAATATAAAACGCATTTCAGCATGTGGTGCCTCTTCTCCGCTCCGTTGATGGCCGGCAACGACCTGCAACACATGAGTTCCGAAACCCACGACATCCTGACCAACAAGGAGGCGATCGCCATTGACCAGGATCCACTGGGCGTGCAAGGGAGCCGCGTTCGCAAGGATGGCGATCTGGAAGTATGGTCGAAGCAGCTGGCAAACGGCGGCCGCGCGGTGGTGCTGCTTAACCGGAGTGATTCGCCAAAGGAGATGACCGCGAACTGGCAGGACATCGGCTATCCGGCGTCTTTAAAGGCAAGTGTGCACGACCTTTGGTCGCATAAGGACGTAGGCAGCTTCACCGGCAGCTACCCGGCGAAGGTTCCGAGCCACGGCGTGGCCTTCGTAACCATCAAGCCGTAGCCGCAAGCAGGTGTTTATCCGCTTGCTGACGCGCGCGGTTCTGTGCTGGTGGTTAATGAAAGTCGTGGGACTGGAGCACGGCTGAGTCGCGGAAGCGAAGTTCTTCCACCACAGCGGCGCGAACCGAAATGACACCGCTGATGCTTTGCAGGACGCCTTTGACAACCACATACGGGGCGTTGGTGCAGGCATCGCGGCATCTGTCGAACAGGTCTGGCTGGACGATGGCATTGATAATGCCGGTTTCGTCTTCGAGGCTGAGAAAGACGAAGCCCTTCGCTGTGCCGGGCCTCTGGCGCGTGATGACGCAGCCGGCCACTTTGACAATCAAGCCGTTGCGCTTTTGCTTAGCAACTTCGGCCGGCAGCACACCGAGCTGATTCATTCGCTTGCGATGGTAGGACATCGGATGCGCTCCGATACTCAAACTGCTGTGTTCGAAATCCGCATACGTACGTTGCATGGGCGACATGGGCGCAAGAGGCGAGACCGTGCCATCCACGGCGGCCGGTTCCAGCAGTTCGCCAACCGGCTGCAGTGCGAGCTGCGCCTGCCAGAGCGCTCCCCGGCGATGACGGTCCGCTTCTTCCTTGGGCAACGCGTTGAGCGCGCCCAACTCCGCCAGCGCCGCCACTTCGTCTTTTTGCAAATCGGGAACACGCTGCATCAGGTCGCGCAGAGAACTGAATGGGCGAGACTTTCGCATGGCGACGATGCGCTGCGCGGTGGCGGCACGAAGCCCGCGCACATAGTTCAGACCGAGCCGCACAAACAGCGTCGTGTGTCCATCGCGGCCGCGCTCAGCTTCAATCGTGCACGGATAATCCGAAAGCAACACATCCACCGGGCGGAAGCGCAGCCCATGGCGCTGCGCATCTTTGACCAGGGTGGCGGACGAATAGAAGCCCATCGGCTGATTGTTCAGGATCGCGGCGGTGAACGCGGCCAGATAGTGGCATTTCAGAAAGGCACTGGCATAGGCAATCAAGGCGAAGCTGGCGGCATGCGATTCAGGAAAGCCGTACAAAGCGAACGACGTGATGGCCTGAATGATGCGATCCTGCGGTTCCCCCGTGATGCCGGTTCGATTCATACCCTCGCGCAGCCGCACTTCCACGTCGCGCATCCGCTTTTCTGAACGTTTGAAGCCGAAGGCGCGCCGCAGTTCCTCCGCCTCGCCACCGGTGAATCCCGCGGCGATCATCGCGATGCGAATCAATTGCTCCTGAAACAGCGGCACGCCGAGTGTGCGGCTGAGCACCGGCTCCAGCGACGGATGCAGGCACACCGGCTCCTCCAGTCCCTGGCGGCGCCGCAGATAAGGATGCAGCATCTGCCCGACGATAGGGCCGGGGCGGATGATGGCCACCTGCACCACGATGTCGTAAAAACGTGCCGGCTTCATGCGCGGCAGGCATGACATCTGTGCGCGGCTTTCGACTTGAAATAGCCCCACTGTGTCGGCGCGCTGCAGTGCGTCGTAGACGGCAGGGTCGTCGGACGGCAGATGCGCCAAGTCGACATCCTCACCGTAGTGATCGTGGATGAGCGTGATGGTGTCCTTGAGCACGGACATCATGCCGAGGCCGAGCAGGTCCACCTTGACGATGCCCATGTCCGCGCAGTCGTCTTTGTCCCACTGCACGACAACACGGCCTGGCATGGTGGCCGGCTCCAGCGGAACCACTTGATCGAGCTGCCCCTGGCAAACCACCATGCCGCCGGAATGCTGGCCGAGATGGCGCGGCAGGTCGAGGATTTCGCGCGTCAGCGTGAAGAACATTGCGATGCGAGGATCTTTGCCGAGATCGAACCCGGCATCGACGAAACGCCGCTCCAGCGTGTCGCGCGGATCTTTCCACTCAAAGCGCGCCATCATGCCGGCCAAGCGCGTCAGTTCGTTTTCATCGAAGCCCAGCACCTTGCCGATGTCGCGCACGGCGGACCGGCCGCGATAGGTGATGACATTGGCAGTCATGGCGGCGCCCAGCTCGCCGTAGCGCTGGTACACATACTGGATAGCGCGCTCGCGATCGTCGCCGCTGGGAAGATCCAAATCGATGTCGGGCCATTCGCCGCGCTCCTCCGAAAGAAAGCGCTCGAATAGCAGGTCCATGCCGACAGGGTCGACCGCCGTGATGCCGAGCGAATAGCAAACCGCGCTGTTGGCGGCGGAACCGCGGCCTTGCACCAGGATGCCTTGTTTGCGGCAGAACTCGACAATATCCCAGACGATGAGGAAGTAACCTTCCAGCTTCAGCTTTTCGATCAGCGCGAGCTCGCGTTCCACCTGATACTTGGCTCGCTGGTGATAGGGCTGGTACCGGTTGCGCGCGCCATCAATGGTCCGATTGCGAAGGAACGACGCTTCGGTTTCTCCCGGCGGCACGGGATAGCGCGGAAACTGGTAGCCGAGATCCTGCAGCGTGAAGCCAAGGCGCCCCGCCAGCTGAGTCGTCTCGGCGATGGCTTCCGGCAGGTCGGCAAACAATTCCTGCATCTGGCGCGAAGTTTTCAAGTACCGCTCCGCGTTCTGGCTCAACAAACGCCCTGCTTCGGCAATGGTGGTCTTGTGGTGAATGCAGGTGAGGACATCCTGCAAGGGACGGCGTTCCGGCACCGCGTGCGTGACGCCGTTGGTTGCCAGCAGCGGCAGGCGCAGGCGGCGAGCCAGATCGACCAGAACCTGATTACGCGCCTCCTGATCGCGGCGATGATGGCGCTGGATCTCGACATACACGTTCTGCTGCCCGAACAAGTCAATCAAGCGCAGCAACTCGGCCTTCGCCGCGTGCGCGGCATCCGGTCCGTGGTGGGTGGTGAAGACCCGGGCCAGCGGTCCTTCGTCGCCTCCGGTCAGACAGACCAATCCCGGCGCAAAGCGGGCAAACTCGGCATCGGATGCGTTGGGGTGCTCCGGCTTGCCTTTCCCGGCATGACAGAGCTTGGTGCGGGTGATGAGCCGGCACAGGTTTTGATAGCCCAGCCTGCTCTCCACCAGCAGCGTGAGGCGCCCCTGGTGTGCGTTCTCCACCTCGGCTGCCGATGAGCGCGCGCGTACCGGCTTTTTTCGACGCCATGTGAAAGCGCGGTGAGCCGAACACGCCGTGAGCGTCGGTCACCGCCATGGCGGGCTGATCGAGTTCCGCGCAGCGAGCGGCCAGGTCTTCCGGCAAGGAAGCGCCTTCCAGGAATGAGAAGGCCGACTTGGCATGGAGTTCGACGTAGGGCAACGTGATTCGCCTTTTCTTCTCCTATTGTGGCAGAAATGGAGTGGCGGTCACTACCTAGTGTTTTTGCGTGTTAGATCTTGACTTGGGCTTTGTGGAGTCCAATCGCACATTTGCGTGTGCCGCATGACGCTTCCGCAGCGTCGCTGCGGCGCTCAGCCCCTCCGCTCCGTACGCCGTATTACACTTCCAGATTTCAGACTGTCGGGTGTTGCACGTTCTTGATAAATAATCTATTTAGTGCCAAATCGTGTATTGCGCGAGCCAGAGAGTTCCTGTACACTTTTCAATATCGAGTTGCATCCGGCTCTTGTTTAGCAGGATGGAGCTGAAAAGCTGTCGATCTTGAGTTGGAGGATGGAAGTGACAATGTTCAAGAACATTCTGGGCCTTTGCGCCATTGGCATTTTGACGGCTGGTGGCTTGTTGGCCGATATCAGCATCACCAATCCAAGTTTTGAAAACCCCAGCCTAGGCACGGGACCTGGCGCTTATGCGTACATCACTGGTTCCAACAACGGCTGGATATACGGTGCCGGTGGGAATGGCGTAGCAGCAAACGGTAGTAATTTTAACATCGGCACGGCTCCTGACGGTACGCAGGTGCTTTTCCTGCAAGGCGGCGCTGCTTCGGCGTCGCAGTCTCTCAGCGGATTTCAGTCTTCAGTCACGTACACGCTTCACTTCGACTGGGCCTCTCGTGACGGCTTTGGGGGGGACGCGCAAAACCAAGTGCTGCAGGTATCACTTGGTGGCGTTGTGCTATTTACCGGGGACTGGCTAAATAACGGCACGACCTACGTTCCTGAAAGTATTACCTTCACCACCACGTCAGGGAGTCAAGTGCTACAGTTCTCCGGGTTGTCACCGCAAGGCGACTCCACCGACTTTGTGGACAACGTGTCCATAACAAATTCCGCTACAACCGTGCCCGAACCGGGCATAGCCAGCATCTACGGTGCATTTGGCCTAGGCTTGATCGGCTTGGTTGCTGTCATTCGCCGCCGCAAGAACGCCTAGTCCACATCTCCAAATCGAACCATCAAGAGCCTGCAGCGGACGCCGCGGGCTCTTTTCATTTAGTCCGCGCGCAAGGGAAGAACTGCTCGGGTTTCGTGGATGTAAAGCTGCAAGGCCTTCCCGAGCGATGGCCGAGATGGCGCCCTCCGGCTGAATTATTGAAAATAATCCACTTATTGTCCAACCGCATCTTGACGCCAACCGGCGGTTCGGGTAGACTTTCATCAGCACTAGTAGTTCTGCGTGTCCGAAAGGGACAGAAGTGCCATGGAGAATCTCTCTATAAAACGCCTCCTGCTGCCGATGGCTTTCTTGTTGCTCGTTGCGGCTGGAACCGCCTGGGGCGATATGGTCAACATCGGCGATGCGTCGTTTGAGAACGCGGTACTTTCGCCAGCGAACGGCTACTCTTATGGCGGGCCAGCATGTCTTCAGGGCAGCGGATGTGCCATCGGAACCTCGGCCTGGAGCTACAGTGACCATGCCGTTTTGGTGGGCAACGGCTCCGGCTTTGGCAACCCGAACGCACCAGTCGGCAACCAGGCGGTTGCTCTTCAGGACGCCTCGGGAGCTCATGGCGAGATTAGTCAGGTTCTGACAGGCCTCAACAAGGGAGGCAGCGTCACGTTCACGTTCGACGCGGCAGGCCGGAGCTACCAGGGCCCAAATGAAATCGCGGTGTATCTGGGCATCACTAAGATATTGGACTTTACGCCCGGCACAGGAGCGTACCAGACGTTCACGACGAACCCGATCACGATTACGAGCACGAGCGAGACGCTTACGTTTGAGGGTCTAACCGACCCCAGCGGCAACAACGACCACACCACCTTCATCGACGACGTCACTGGCGTTCAGACAGCGGCAGTGCCGGAAGCTGGTCTGTATGGCGTGCTAGCCGTTGGTTTGTCCGGGTTGCTGATCGCGATTCGCCGCCGGAAGATCGCTTAGTCCACATCTCCAAATCAAACCATCGAAGAGCCTGCGGCCCACGCTGCGGGCTCTTTTCATTTGCTGCCGAACACGCCGTGTGCGTCGGATCACGAGCGATGGTTGACTGAATGGAAGTTCTCTTAAGTGTTGTCAGATAAACTCAGCAACCCACCGTGTTAACTTAGCAGTCCACCGTGGCACAGCCTTTAGGCTGTGATGCACCCTCTCTCGGCTGAGCCGGCAAAGTTCCAGGAGATTCCTCCCGTCAAGATGCCACTGTCTCGACAAATGTACCGTCGCAACCTCCCTCACTGGAACCCTGCAGGTGCGGCCGTCTTTGTGACCTGGCGTCTTTTCGGGGCATTGCCCGCCCTCGATGGTCTCAAAGGAGCAAACGATGGACGCGCCTTCGCTCTGTTGGACCGCACCATGGACCGTACCCAATCCGGACCAGCCTGGCTGCAAGCGCCTGACGTGGCGGAACTGGTCTCCCGCGTCATCGAAGCCGCCGACGCCGACCGTCACCTTTGCCGGCTTCATTCATTCGTGGTGATGCCCAACCACGTCCACCTTTTGATCACGCCGTACAGGCCTTTGCGTGAGGTGACGAATTGGATCAAGGGGGTGTCGGCACGCAGAGCGAATCAGGCGCCAGACCGCGCCGGAGGACCGTTCTGGCAGGACGAATCGTTTGATCACTGGGCGCGATCGCGGCTGGAGTTCGAAAAGATTGAACGCTATATCATCGAGAACCCAGTGCGAGCGGGCCTGACACGCGACCCTGCTGAATGGAAGTTCTCTTCAGCCGGAAGGACTGCCATCACAGCCTAAAGGCTGTGCCACGGGCTTATTGCGGAAGTTTTGGCGCCTCAGTCACTGACAATCACGTGGCACGGCCTTCAGCAAAAGCGGGCCGCGGCGGCTCGGACACAGACTTCTCCAAAACCGTATGGCAAGACTCGTGGCACAGTCTTCAGGCTGTGATGCAGCCCACTCTTTTTCACCCAGCCTTGCCCACCGAACACTCCCTACCTCCGGTTGACCAGCCACAGGATTAGGGTTCCCAGCAGGCTCAGCAGCAGGCACGTCACGATGGGGAAATACACAGTGGTGTTCTTCCCGCGCCAGATCACGTCGCCAGGCAGCCGGCCCAGAGGCAAATGCGCGCGTTCCAAAAGCAGCACAATCACGCCAGCGGCGATCAAAGCGACTCCAGCGACGATGAGCAGGCGGCCCAGGCTCATGGTTCACTTCCAGGCGGCGCAGACCACTCGCTTACGGCGTGCGTGCTGCTCATAGCCATCGGCGGGAGGATCAATCAACTCGACCCGGCTGAACCCGGCATGCTTCAGCATCACCTGCAGCGCCCGCGGCGAAGGGCAGGTCGCCAGCGGCGTGGATCCGGTCTCGCGATTGTTGCCGGCGGCATGCTCGGCCGATTCATCAATCAGCGCGAGAACGCCCTGGTACGGGCGAATCCACTTTCGCGAGCCCCACTCGGCCATGCCTTCCACCTCATCGATCACCTGCGTTTCCAAGACGCACAGTTCGCGCGTGACGGCGGCCATGTTGCGCAGGCAGAGCATGGGATTCTCGACGTGATACAGCAGCCCCAGGAAGAACGTCAACTCGAATTCACCGAACTTGGCCGCTGACACCTGCTCGGCATTGCACTGCTCAAAGCGCACGCCGGGCAGGGCGAGCGACCGGACCACGAAGCGCGCACGCTGCAGGCTCTCTTCGCGGATATCCAGTCCCAGGACGTCCCGAACACCCAACTGGGCGGCCGCGACGGAATAATAGCCTTCGTGGCAGCCCACATCCAGGCACCGGATCTCTCGTAAGCGTTCGGGTGAAAAGTGAAGGCGGATGGCTGCGTGCACCATGTCAAGACGGGTCAGGTGAATCGCCTTTACATCGGGCGGCAGCAGGGACTGGGTGCGGCCCAGCGGTCCCAGATCGAACTCGTAGAACCACGGCGCCAGGGATTCGATGGTATCCATCTCGCTTCAAGTCTAGCTTGGACCGAGTGCCCCGCCCTGCCGGCTCCTCGCGATTCTGACGCGGGTAGGAACCTGGCCTCGATACCCGTGCCACGGCGGCTTGCAGATTTGAGGAGTCGCCTTAGATTTTATGTTGACGCTGGGGGCGAAGCGATGATAGAGTACTAGCCAAGTAGTACTGTTCCTGATTAGATGTTGGAAGCGTAAGCAACCGCACGGAAGTACTGTAAGTCGATGCACAGAGGAGGGTTTGAGTTATGCAGGAAACTAAATTGGTTACCCTGAGCCGCGGATTCAGCCGCTTGGCAATGCTCGGATGCCTCATCGGCGTCGCGCTGGTTCCGGCCTATGCGGACTTGGTCACCAACGGAACCTTCATCGGTCCCGTTGGCCCCCCGCCCATTACGCCTGGAAGCTATACTACCCTCGCCCCGGGATCTACTCTCATTCCAGGCTGGACGGTGACAGGCCCCGCAGGAGGCGGGATCGACTGGATTGGCTCTTATTGGACTGCCCCGGGCGGCAATAGCATCGATCTGGACGGAAGCCCCGGCCCGGGCGGCATCGAAACCACGATCATAACAAAGGCAGGCGATAAATACACGCTCGACTTCTATTTGAGCGTTAACCCCGGGGATAACAACGGCTCGAAGTCGATGAATTTGGACATCAACGGCAGTACAACCCCTTATACACTGCCCGCGGGCGCTGCCCCTTACTGGATTTCGCCCACGTCGACGAACTATGTACTCGAGTCGGTGGTTTTTACCGCGACTGGAGGTTCGACAACCATTGCTTTTGCGAGCACGGATCCGGGTACTCCTTATTCTGGCATGGTGCTGGCGGACGTTAGCGTAAACCCGTTGACTGCGTCTGTGCCGGAGTCGTCGTTCGGAGCTTTGGCGCTCGGCCTTGGCGGATTGATGGTAGGCATTATCGCTGTTCGCCGCCGGAAGATCGCTTAGCCTAACACTTCAAGATCAATGATCGAAGAGCCCGCAGTTCCCGCTGCGGGCTCTTTTCATCTAGTGGCTGCGCCCATCGGGCATCAGACATAGTCCAGCAGCTGGCGCATATCGTCGATGACGAGGTCCGGTTGTTCCGCCAGCATGAGCTCCCTTTGGAAGCCCCAGGTGACGCCGCAGGCCGCGACACCGGCGTTTCGAGCGGTCTGCATGTCGACGTGGCTGTCGCCAATCAACATCGTTTCCGAGGGTCCGATGCCGGTTTCCGACATCAGCGTGGTAACGCCGATGGGATCGGGCTTCTTCAGTTCAAAGCTATTGCCGCCGTAAACACGGAAGAACTTGTCGCCAAGCCCCAGTGCCGCCAGGATGTCGGCGCTGATCCGCACCGGCTTGTTGGTCAGTACGGACAGGGTCTTTCCGCGGCGGTACAGCTCTTCCAGCGGCTCGCGGACACCCGCGTACAGCTTGGTGTGCTCCAGTGCGTGGATCCGGTAGAAAGCGAGAAAAAACTCCAGCGCCGCCTGCACCGTCTCTTCAGACGCTTCGGGCCCCATGACGCGCCGGATCAGCACGGGCGCGCCGTCGCCTACGTAGGAGCTGATCAGGTCCAGATCCAGTTCCGGCAGGCCCATGTGCCGCCGTGTGGCGTTGACAGATAAAGCGAGATCGAGAGCGGAATCGATCAGTGTCCCGTCGAGGTCGAAAATGAGCAGTTGCACTGGGACTAGATTTCCTTCGGCGGGTTGAGTGGCTTCGGTTGCTGGTCTTTCTGTTCCTGTTCCTTCTTCTCTTCTATGTTCCGCTCAGCGTCCTTCCAAACGTGCTTGATGTTGTCCAGTTGCTGCTCGAAAGCGTCTTTGAGCTCGCGGGGCGCCGTCTGTGCGATGGCGGAAGCAACCGAGGTCGCGTAAGGCAGAATCGCGGACTGGTTCAGGAAGGCGGGCGTGGGAGAGGGGGCGAACGCGATGACGGCGGCTACCAGGGCGGCCACCACCAGACATCCACGCAGAAAGCCCACCACGCCGCCGAGGAGATGGTCGAACCAGGAGAGGCCGATCCAATTAAACAATTTGGAGAGAACGATGGCGATGAGGCCGCCGATGGCCGCGACGGCGCAAAAGATGAGCAGAAACCCGATCACGTTGTCGGCGGTGGTATTGGAGATGAAAGACTTCAACCAATTCGCGGGAATACGGTACGACCAGAACGCCAGCCAAAGCCCCACAATCGCCGAGACGAATCCGACGGTCACGCGGGCAAAACCGGCACTGAATCCGGATGCGACCGACACCAGAACCAGAACGATCAGGGAGATATCGAACCAGTTGAAATTCATGCTGTCGCGGATGAGAGGCGCTTTCCGGTCAGAAGATAATACGCCTCCAGGTACTTCTCACTGGTCTTCTTGACCACGTCTTCAGGAAGGCTTGGCGCAGGCGGCTGCTTGTTCCAATCCAGCGTCTCCAGATAGTCCCGCACATATTGTTTGTCGAACGAGAGCTGTGGGCCACCGGGGAAGTAGGCGACGGCGGGCCAATAGCGGGATGAATCCGGGGTCAGGACTTCGTCGGCAAGAACCAGCTGGTCGCCGATGAAGCCGAATTCAAACTTGGTGTCGGCCAGAATCAGCCCTTGTTTCATGGCGTACTGGGAGGCGCGGGTGTAGATGCTAAGCGTTAGGTCGCGCAGGCGCGTCGCCAACTCTTTGCCAATCTGATCGGCGACGACTTCGAAAGAGACATTCTCGTCGTGCCCGCTCTGGGCCTTGGTCGCCGGGGTGAAGAGCGGTTCGGGGAGGCGGTCACTCTGGCGCAGGCCGGCCGGCAGCCTGATGCCACACACGGTGCCGCTGGATTGGTACTCTTTCCAGCCCGAGCCCGACAGGTAACCGCGCGCCACGCACTCCACCGGAATCATCCTGGCCTTCGTGACCAGCATCGACCGGCCCTCCAGCAAGTGCACATGGTGCGCCAGGGATGCCGGGTAATGGGAAACGTCCGCCGTGAGAACGTGATTGGGAACCAGATCGCTCAGGTAATCAAACCAGAACAATGAGGTCTGCGTCAGCACCCGCCCCTTGCAAGGGATGCCGCTTCCGAGTATGCAGTCGAAGGCGGAGATACGGTCCGTGGCCAGAAACAGCAGCGTCTGGCCCAGATTGTAGACATCGCGCACCTTGCCCCGCGCGAGCAGCGGGAGCGGGCTGAGGTTCGATTCTAGGACAACTTGGTCATGACATTCGAAAGACATGAGATCAGTAAACTTGAGTATCCCAAAGTGAACAGGCCCAACGCACGCGCAAGCGTGACAGCGAACACGCATCCCGTCAGGCTCCCGTTACACTGAGGCAATGGCTGTGCCGTTCCGCTTCTCGGTTTGCAACGAGCTGTTTGGAAAAACGCCCTTTGCCGAATCCTGTGCGTCCATTCGCCAGTATGGTTATGACGGCATCGAAATCGCGCCGTTTACGCTGGCCGAACAGCCCTCCGATATCTCCGCCGGACAACGCGCCGAATACCGGCGGACGATGGCCGGCCACCAGCTTGGCTTCGCCGGTTTGCACTGGCTGATGGTTTCGCCCAATGGTCTGCACGTCACCACGCCAGACACGGAAGTGCGGGCGAGAAGCTGGGAACACATCCGGCGTTTGATTGATCTGTGCGCCGACTTGGGCGATGGCGGCGTGCTGGTATTCGGTTCGCCGCTTCAGCGTTCGAGCACCGGTGGCATGACGCCGGCCGACGCCACTCGAGTCTTCACCGAGGAACTGGGCAAGGTGGCGGGGCAGGCCGAAAGCCGGAATGTGCGCATCCTGGTGGAAGCGCTTCCGCACAATCAAAGTGACATCATCAACCGGCTGGCCGACGCGGTTGCGATCGTGGAGCAGATTGGAAGCCCCGCTGTCCGCACGATGTTTGATTCACACAACGCGATTGATGAGACTGATCCACATCCCGACGTGATTCGGCGCTACTGGCGATACATCGAACATATCCACGTCAACGAGCTGGATGGCCGCGAACCTGGAACGGGCAGTTACGATTTTCAAACGTTGATGAAGACGCTGGCGGCACTGAATTACCGGGGCTGGGTTTCGCTGGAGGTATTCGATTTCACCCGCGGCGCCGAAACGATTGCACGCAGCGCGATTGGCCACTTGCGGAGCGCAATAGCAGCCGGGCGGGTATAGGCAAAGAACTTATGGCGCGCGGATGAGCTCGGATTCTTAAAGCAATTCATAAACACACAGAATCGGCGTTCACCCCCGCCTATCCGCGGCCCATATTTCTGAATTGCGACACTGGTTCCTATGAGACGATCCATTGTGACCGGCGGCGCCGGTTTCATCGGCTCCACCTTAGTTCGCCGTCTGTTGACGGAGGGACACCAAGTTGACGTAATTGACAACCTGGATACGGGGAAGCGGGAAAACCTGAGCGAATTGGGCAGTCAGGTCCGCTTGCATGAGGTGGACATCTGCGACTACGACGCCATCTTCCCGATCATCCAGGGCAGCGACCGTGTCTTCCATCTCGCGGCGCTGCCATCCGTCCCCAAGTCGATCCTCCAACCCGTACCGAGCCACAACGTCAATATCAACGGCACGTTCAACGTCTATCGCGCGGCAGCCGAGGGCAAGGTCGGCCGGGTTGTTTACGCAGCCTCCTCGTCGGCCTATGGCGACACGGAGGTGCTGCCGAAGGTAGAGACCATGTCTCCCCGGCCCAAGTCGCCCTACGCGGTACAGAAGCTGCTGGGCGAGTATTACGGCGCGGCCTTTTCTTGCTGCTTTGATCTGGAGACTGTATCGCTGCGATTCTTCAATGTGTACGGGCCGCGTCAGGACCCGAACAGTGTTTATTCAGGTGTCCTGTCGCTGTTTATGAAGTGCCTGATTGAGCGCAAGAGTCCTACCATCTATGGTGATGGAGAACAAAGCCGCGACTTCACCTATGTGGAGGATGTCGCATCGCTCTTGTTGAAGGCGTCGGAAGCGGCAGGCGTGAGCGGACACGTCTACAATGCCGGCAATGGACACCGCTACACGCTGAATGAAACCTGGGAATTGCTTCAGAAGATCGAGGGAGTCGCGATACCGGCCGAGTTCGGCTCGCAGCGCGCCGGTGACGTTCGCGACTCGCAAGCCGATACAACGTTGGCCGTCAAAGAACTGGGACACGCGCCGGCCTATACGTTCGAAGCGGGACTGCGCGCGACGCTTGACTGGTACAAGGCGGACTCCAGTCGCCGAAAGCCAGTTCAAGAAACGGGCGCTACACTGGTTTCGTAGCGGTTTCATTTCTCTTGAGCATCGGCTGCGCGCCGGTGCTCGATGCTATGTCCTTTCTGCAGAATCAATTCGAGAAAAACTTTCTGACCACGTCGGTGGACTATCTGTTCAACTGGGCGCGGAAGTCTTCGCTTTGGCCGCTGCAGTTCGGCCTGGCGTGCTGTGCCATCGAGATGATCGCGTCAACCACTTCGCGGTTCGACATCGCCCGCTTTGGGGCTGAGGTGTTTCGCCCCAGCCCACGTCAATCGGACCTGATGATCGTGGCCGGCACGGTGACGCTGAAGATGGCGCCCGTGCTGCGGCGCATCTATGACCAGATGCCGGAGCCGAAGTGGGTCATCTCCATGGGCGCGTGCTCCAGCGTTGGAGGCCCATTCAACACCTACGCGGTTTTGCAAGGTGTCGATAAGATCGTGCCGGTCGACGTCTACGTGACCGGCTGCCCGCCGCGTCCCGAGAACCTCTTTTACGCCCTGTTGCGCCTGCAAGAGAAGATCGACCAGACATCGCACTTGGTCCGCAAGCCGACCCACGTACGTCTGGAGGAGAGCATGTTGGCGGACTTCAAGAAGCGCGTGATGGTCGCCCAGACTCAGGAACCTTCGCACGAACTGGTCACTCTGGGTTGAGCAAGGTGAGCCCCATTCCGGCGCCAGACCCTGAGCGCGCATCGTCAGCGCCCGCGGCAGTGAGTGCACCCGGCCCGGTGCACCAGGGCACGATTCAATGCGAGGCTTTCCTTTGGTTCGACTGGTTGGATCACGCGTTCACGACACGCAATTCCCAAGACTGGGCGGAAGCCCACGCGCCCGTCACGCTCCGGCAAGTTCACTCCAACCTGGTTTTGAATGCTCAAGGACTTGCCAACCGCCAATGTGAGGGCGATGCGCTGGTCAGCAATGAGATCGGCAAGCGCATTGGTATTCGCACCGCCGACTGTGTGCCATTGCTGGTGGCCGACCCCCAAACCCGCGCGGTCGCGGCAATTCATGCGGGCTGGCGCGGGACAGTCAGCGCCATCGCGCAAAAAACGGTCGAACGGCTGGCGCTTGAGTTCGCGGCGAATCCTGCCGACTTGCATATAGCCATCGGTCCGGCGATTCGCGGCTGTTGTTACGAAGTGGGTCCGGAAGTAGTCCGGCAGTTGGCGCCGTTATTCCCGGAATGGAAGGACCGCGAGAGCCGGCGCAAAGTGGACTTGGTGGAGGCGAACCGGCGGATCCTGGTTGCAGCCGGCGTACCGGACCGCCAGATTCACGACTGCGGCCACTGCACCTATTGCGAGCACGACCGGTTCTACTCCTACCGCCGCGACCCGGCCGACCCCGGGCGCATGGTGGCGAGCATTGCGCGGACGGCATGAGCTTTCCGGATCGCGACTCGATGCGGCAGGAGAGGTGACACTGCTCGGTGCCCGCTTGGGATGATGTTCAGTCGAGCAGCTCTTTTAAAACCGGCTTTAGTTTTTCGTTGACGTAGAAGGTATCCGGCTCGGTCCAAATGTTCAACGCAGGTCAGAAACGTGAAGTGCCCTTCCTGCCAGGCGCGATAGATAGCGGCCGGGTTTCCCGTTTGAACCATCAGGGCGGAAACCAGGATGTTGGTGTCGAGCACCACGCGCATCAGGCTTGGTCAGCCGTCCCTTTTCCAGAGCGTTCGGCGCGGACCTCGCTCACCGCTTCGTCGATGAGACGCTGCAACTCGTCCGGGTCGGTGCCGGCGTTGCGCTCCCTGATGCTCTGTACGGTGCGATGAAATACGCGCCAGCGGACGGCCTCCTCGATGAACTTCGAGAGGTCGCCCTTTCTTGCGCCTCGGGCACCGAGAAAGGTGCGTAACGCGAGGTCGGTCTCTTTGGAGACCTTGATATTCCAGCGAACAGCTTCTTCCATTCCGACACCTATGCGCTTAGGTAGATAAACACCTACATCCTAATGTAGCAAATCCGTCCTAGAACCTCTGTTAATTCTCCTCTTTTAGGCTCGTGCTGCACAAGACGTCCCGGTCGGTTTGACACCTGTATCTCCAATTCGTTACGATGAAGTGTTTCGAGATTTCGAACGAGAGAGAAGAAGTCTGTCCATGCGCACCGAATTTCCGTCCGAGCATGAAATTGTCCGTGCTTGGCACGTGATCGACGCGAACGACGCCGTCCTGGGACGAGTGGCGAGTCGCGCAGCTATGCTCTTGATGGGCAAGCACAAACCGACCTACACGACGTCCATTGATACGGGCGATCACGTGGTGATTGTAAACGCCGAGAAGATCAAACTCACCGGCGGCAAAGAGGGCCAAAAGCTGTATCGCCGCCATAGCGGCTACCCGGGTGGTCTGGTCGAGGTGGGCGCCGTCAAGATGCGCCAGACTCGTCCAACCAGGATGCTGGAATTGGCCATTTCCGGCATGCTGCCCAAAACGAAACTGGGAAAACAAATGTACCGCAAGTTGAAGGTTTACGCAGGCGAGCAGCATCCTCACCAGGCGCAGAAGCCGGCGGCGTACACCATCAACAAGTATTAGAGAGGATTTGGTAAGTGCCAGCGAAGCTAGTTCAACATTTGGGTACCGGACGCCGCAAGACCGCAACTGTGCGAGTATTTTTGCGGCCCGGCAAGGGTGAGATCACCATTAACAGCCGTCCGTTCGAGCATTATTTTGTAAGCGAGTCGGCCCGTGCGTACGTGCGGCAGCCGCTGCTGGCTACCGAAACGGCGGAAAAGTTCGATGTACTGATTCTAGCCAAAGGTGGCGGAATCACCGGGCAGGCAGGCGCTGCGCGTCTGGGTATCGCCCGAGCGTTAACGGAGTTCAATGCCGAACTGCGCGGGAAACTGAAGCAGGCCGGCCAGCTGACTCGCGATGCTCGCGAGCATGAGCGAAAGAAGTACGGTCAAAAGGGAGCTCGCAAGCGCTTCCAGTTCTCCAAACGCTAGGCGCTTGGGGTTGTATCGATGTGCGCCGTTGCCAGCCCGGCAAACGGCGACAGTTCTTCTCGTTCTTTCCTGAAACACCAGCAAAGGGCGGCTGTATGGCCGCCTGATGCTCAACCGGCGACCGGCCAGGCCACGCAAATTTCGCTTTGGGCCGCGTGAAGCCTGCCGCCGATGCCGCATTGTAAAACGAGGCTTGCCCGCCTTGTGACTTGAAAGGAGTCAATTTGCCATCGATTTCGATGAAAGAATTGCTCGAAGCAGGCGTTCACTTCGGGCACCAGACCAAGCGCTGGAATCCAAAGATGAAAGAGTACATCTTTGGCGAACGTAACGGCATTTACATCATTGACCTGCAAAAAACGCTGAAGCTGTTCAAGGACGCGATGCGTTATGTAGGCGAAATGTCGGCACAGGGGAAGACCGTTCTCTTTGTAGGGACCAAGCGTCAGGCGCAGGAAGCGATCGCCGAAGAAGCTACGCGCTGCAGCCAGTTCTACGTCAACCAGCGCTGGCTCGGTGGACTGCTCACCAATATGGTGACCGTCCAGCGATCTATCAAGCGCTTGAAAGAACTCGACGACATGGCCGCGGACAACGCCTACGAAGGCCGCGCTAAGAAAGAAATCGGACGGCTGGAGCGCGAGCGCAAGCACCTGCAACAGAATCTAGCCGGCATCAAGGAAATGCCTGGCCTGCCCGATCTGCTCTTCGTGATCGATTCCAACAAGGAAGCCATCGCGGTCAAAGAAGCCCGCAAGTTGGGGATTCCGGTAGTCGCCGTAGTGGACACCAATTGCGATCCGGACGAAGTGGATTATGTGATCCCCGGCAATGACGACGCCTTGCGCGCCATTCGCTTGTTTACCACCAAAATCGCCGACGCGGTTGCCGAAGCCCGCTCGCTCGCCACAGAGCACGAATTCACTGCCGAGAAGATTGTCAGTGATGAGACACCGGCGGAGGAAACTCCCGCCGAGTATCAACAGTACCTGGATCCAAAGTACGCCGAGCAGTTGATGTCGGAGAGCCTTGCCACCAGCGAGGAACCCGAAGCAACGCCGCGTAAAGGCCCCGCTAGCGAAGCCGTCGAAGAACTTGCCGGCAGTTCGCTGAACGAACACTAATCGATTCGTACAGGCTACGGCCTGTGACAATCGGCTTTTCAGCGGCCCGGGCCTATGCCATTGTGGGCTTTCACAGGCTAAGGCCTGTGCCACGGACAAGAAGACTTGGGCGACCGGCCGTGTGGGCTTGGTCGCCCAACGTGTGTCAGGAGCGCCCGGCGATTGACAACACTTTATTTTTCACCGGGTGTTCACACAGATGTGTACGAGGATAGATCGTAGAGGAATCAATGGCTGAGATTAATGCACAACTCGTCAAGCAGCTTCGCGAGCGGACGGGCGCCGGCATGATGGAATGCAAGTCCGCGCTGGTGGAAGCAAATGGAGATATGGACAACGCCGAAGTGGTGCTTCGCAAGAAAGGCATTGCTTCAGCGGGAAAGAAGTCCTCGCGCTCCACCAAGCAGGGTCTGATCGGGGCTCATATTAGCCCCAACGGCAAACTGGGCGTATTAGTAGAAGTTAACTGCGAATCTGACTTCGTCGCGCGTACTGACGAATTTCAGACGCTGACCGCGGATGTTGCTCACCACATCTCCGAAACCAAGCCTAAACACGTGCGCCTGGAAGAAGTCACCGAAGCCGAGCGAGCCAACATCAAATCGCATCTGGTGCTGTACGAACAGAAGTTCACCAAGGACCAGAGCGTAACCGTGGCTGAAGTCGTCAAGACCAAAATCGCCAAGCTGGGCGAGAACATCGCTGTCTCGCGGTTCACCGTCTTCGAGGTAACCGGACACGGCACCGTTGCCCACTACATTCACACCGGCGGGCAAATCGGCGTGCTGGTGGAGATCCATACTGCCTCCGACTTGTCGAAGAACGCCGAATACCAGACCTTGGTGCGGGACCTCGCCATGCAGGTGGCTGCCGCCAATCCCCAGTGTGTTTCCAAAGAAGACGTCGCGCCTGCGGCGCTTGCAAAGGAGCGAGAGATCCAAAAGGACCGCGTGCTCAAGGAAGGCAAGCCCGCGAATGTGGCTGACAAGATTGTGGAAGGCCGCCTCAGCAAGTTCTATGAAGAAGTCTGCTTGCTCGAGCAGCCCTTCATTAAGGAGAACTCGATCAGCGTTCGAGAGCTCCTGAAGTCGAAGACCGGCGCGTTGGGAGACGTGAAGATCGCTCGATTTGTCCGCTACAAAGTGGGCGACGCAGGCGATGCTCCAGGTGTTGAAGCCAGCCCGCTGCCGGTAACGGCGTAACCGAACGGAAGGTCCGGCCAAGCTCCAGGCCCGGTCCGGACCACCTCCTCCCCATCAGTTCTGATATGTTGCTGGCGGGCGGCTTTATTTGCCTGCCGAAATTAAAGGAGCGAATGCCGAAGCACCAACGAATTCTTCTAAAGCTGAGCGGCGAGGCGCTGGCCGGCGATGGGTCGTTTGGCCTTGATCCGGAGCGTGTTCGTTCTCTTGCCGGGGAGGTCGCGACGGTGGCTCGCGCCGGCGTACAGATCGGCATGGTGGTGGGCGGAGGCAACTTCTTCCGTGGAGTAGCGGCCGCAGCCCAAAACATGGACCGGGTCACCGGCGACCACATGGGCATGCTGGCGACTGTCATTAACGCGCTGGCGATGCAGGACGCGCTCGAAAAGGAAGGCATCCCGACTCGCGTGATGACCGCCATTCAGATGCACCAGGTCGCCGAACCGTACATTCGCAGGCGAGCCATCCGGCACATGGAAAAAGGGCGTATCGTTGTGTTTGCGGCGGGAACCTCCAACCCGTACTTCTCCACCGACACCGCGGCCACGCTCCGCGGCCTGGAGATTCACGCTGAAGTTATCGCCAAGGCGACCAGCGTGGACGGCGTGTACGATAAGGACCCGAAGAAGTTCCCGGACGCCATCCGGTACACCGAAGTGAGCTACCTTGATGTGCTGGCCAAGTCTTTGGGTGTAATGGACGCGTCCGCGGTGGCAATGTGCCGGGATAACAAGCTGCCGATTATTGTTTTCAACCTGAATGTTTCCGGCAATATAATGCGAATGGCAATGGGCGAGCCAATTGGCACGGTCATTCGCTAGCGGATTTTTTGGCGCACCGGGCGGGCCGCGTGGCTTTATCGAAAAGACGCTCCCGATGCTCACTCGGTGTTCTTTGAAGGGAGGGTTTTATGTCGAAGCAAGAGCAACCAACCGCCACTCCCAGTGGCACATTCAAGACTGTAAAAGAGATTGAATCCGAAGCGCGAAGACGGATGGAGAAGGTCTTAAGCGATCTTCAGGAAGACATGGGCCACATTCGAACCGGCCGGGCCAACATCAGTCTGCTCGACAGCGTTCGTGTGGATTACTACGGCTCTCCCGTGCCGCTGAACCAGGTCGCCCAATTGCACGTGCCGGAGCCGGCGATGATCACCCTGCAGCCCTGGGAACCCTCGATGATCGCGGCCATAGAAAAGGCAATTCGGAGCGCCGACCTGGGCCTGAATCCCGGCAATGACGGCAAGCTCATCCGCGTCCCCGTGCCGGCCCTGACCGAAGAACGCCGGCGAGAACTGGCCAAGAAGCTCAGCCATGTGGCCGAAGAGCATCGCGTCGCCCTGCGTAATATTCGGCGCGACTCCAACGATCACTTGAAGAAGCTGTTTAAGGAAAAGGCGATCAGCGAAGACGAAGAGCGTCAGGCACTCGACGTCGTGCAGAAGATGACTGATGGCAACATCACCAAGATCGACACGCTGGCCAAGGCGAAGGAAAAAGACATCCTGGAAGTGAAGTAAGGGCTTCTCCGCTGAAGTCCACTCTGATTTAAACTGAGACTGAGCAATCCACAAATCCACATCTCTCTTTGTGGACGATTCGATTGATGGCCAGAGCGAGAACACTGGAAGACGCTCGGAAAGACCTGGAGGACGCCATGTTGGTGCATGCGTACCTTGAAAAGCAGGCCGCCGAGCGCATCAAAGAGCATGCCATCTGGCTTGCCCATCACGAAGAGCAATTGCGGAAACAGGTTGAATTCGATCGCGACCTCGACCTACGCATAGCCAACCTCGTTTCTGCGATCGGCGAAATGATCCGGCAGGGTAAGTCTCCGCTTTCATAACGGCGCCTCGGTTCGGCGGGAGACCGATACACTGACAGTGTGAAGCAGATCCAGCTTGCCTTCGGGAAACAGGGCCTCCGAATCGCTTTGCCGTCCGGCCCCCGTTACACCGTGTTGGAGGCCAAAACAGCCGCGGCGTTGCCCTATGTGACACTTTCGCTGGAAGCGTCGCTTGAGTCTCCCATTGGAAGCCCTGCACTTCGGGATCTGGCCAAGGGCAAGACCAGCGCCGCCATTTCGGTATGCGACATTACCCGCCCGGCGCCGAACCAGGCGACTCTGCCGCCAATCTTGCGCCGCCTCGAGGAATCCGGCATACGCCGCCAGAACATCTGCATCCACATTGCAACCGGCCTGCACCGCCCCGCCTCCGAGGAGGAAATTCAAACCATAGTCGGTGCGGAGATCGCCGCAAGCTATCGCGTGCTCAACCACCATGCGCGCGAGTTTGCCGAGCACAGCTTTCTGGGGCAAACCACGCGAGGGACGCCGGTCTACATCGACGAACGATTCATCGCTGCCGACCTTCACATCACGCTGGGCTTCATCGAACAACACCTTATGCTCGGCTTCTCCGGCGGGCGAAAGCTCATCGCCCCAGGGCTAGCCGCTCAGGAAACCATCAAGGTTCTGCACAGCCCGAAATTCATGCGTGAACCGAAGGCCGTCGAGGGATCAGTGGACGAGAACCCTTTGCACGCAGAGCTGCTTGAGATTGCCCGTATGGCGCGACACGACTTTATGCTGGATGTGGCTCTGACGCGAACCCGCGAGATCGCCGGTGTCTTCGCCGGCGAGCCCGTAGCCGCTCACGCTGCCGGTGTTGAGTTCGTTCGGAACACCCTGTTGGAACGTCTTCCCGAGCCCGTTGATGGCGTGATCACCACGGCCGCCGGCTATCCACTCGACATGACCTTCTATCAGGCCATCAAGGGCATCACCGCAGCGCAGCACATCGTGAAAGAAGGCGGGCGCATCCTGCTGGTCGCCGAATGCTCGGAGGGCGCAGGCGCCGTCGAGTTCGTCGAACGCCTCCGCCAGATGGGCGGCTTTAGCGAGTTTCTCGATCAACTGACCGGCTCGCCGGTGACGATTGACCAATGGCAGTTAGAGAAGCTGGCGCTCGCCGGAGGGCGGTTTGAGTTGCACTTCTACGTGCCGGGCCTGCCGGATGATCTGCGACGCTACCTGGGGCCCCATGTTTACAAGACGCCCGAGGAGGCTTTCGCCGGGTTCGTCAGTGGCATGGGAGCTGGATCATCTGTGGCCGTGATCCCAGAGGGACCCTACGTTTTCGCCCGGGTTGAGGAGCCGGTATTTGCCTAGGTGATGGGTGATCGGGTTCTCGTGCAGTGCGTCAGTAGCTTTACGAGGAGGGCCGGGCTGGCCGGGATTCCCCCTTTCAAACCCGCATCTTGCGTGTTTGGCTGCGCTTACAACCGATTAATCCGGCGGCGGCTGAGTTGACATATACAGAGAGGGTCCGCTATAGTGCTGAAGTACTGAGCTATCAACAAGTTGGGACCCTCGATTTGGTCATTTTTGAGAGCTCGGTCCTGCTGGCTTCCACACGGAGCGTTTCCGGTTTTCTTCTCGCCAACGTCGGGCGGGCTACCGAACATGGGGTTGATAAGTAATGGCCGGTCCATCATCAGACGAATTTGTTGAAGTACCGGGGACAGTTGCCGATAGCGAGGACTATCAGGCGTTCCTCGATGACTACTCTCAGTTCAGCCCGGCTCCTACCCATGAAGGAGAAGTTCTCCACGGCCACGTCCTCAGCGTCTCGGAAAAAGAAGTCATAGTCGACATTGGCCGCAAGAGCGAGGGCCTGGTACCGGCCTCGCAGTTCCCTCTGATCGACGGCAAACCCAACGTCCGCCCGGGCGACACCATTGAGGTCATGTTCGACCGCACCGGTCCGCCGGTGGAAGGCTACCTTCTGCTCTCTCATGAGCGCGCCCACCGACGGCAGGCGTGGGAGACGCTGGAAAAAAGCGCGAACGAGGGCAGCAAAGTCACCGGCAAGGTCGTGAACAAAGTGAAGGGAGGCCTGGCCGTCGACATTGGCGTCATTGCGTTCCTCCCCAGCTCGCAGATTGAAGTCCGGCCGGTTCATAACCTCGACGCATACCTTGAGAAGGAGTTGGAAGTTCGCATCCTGAAGCTGAACCGCCGCCGGGCGAACGCGGTGGTTTCGAGACGGGTGCTTCTCGAAGAGGAAGTGAGTGGCCGTAAAGCACAGGCTTTGGCCAACGTGAGAGAGGGCGGCACGGTGACCGGCGTCGTCAAGAATCTAACGGATTACGGCGCGTTTGTCGATCTCGGCGGCATTGACGGGCTCCTGCACGTCAGCGACTTGAGCTACGGCAACGTGCCCCATCCCTCCGCGGTGGTGCAAGTGGGGGATCAAGTCACCGTCAAAGTGCTGAAGTTTGATCGCGAGAAGGAACGAATCTCGCTTGGCTTGAAACAGATGCTTCCCGATCCGTGGGAGAACATCGATGCCAGCTACCCGGTCAATAGCCGGGTGATCGGCCGCGTGGTGAGCGTCACTGACTATGGGGCGTTTGTGGAGCTCGAGCCCGGAGTTGAAGGCCTTATACACATCTCGGAGATGACCTGGAGCCGTCGCATGAAACACCCGGCTAAAGTAGTGAAGGCCGGTGACCAGGTGGAAGCGGTGGTGTTGGAGTTGAAACCGAAAGAGCGGCGCATTTCGCTCGGCATCAAACAGCTGGAAGCCGACCCGTGGACCACCGTCGCCGACCGCTACAGCATCGGCTCGGTGGTGGAAGGACGGGTACGCAAGCTGGCGGATTTCGGCGCTTTTATCGAGATTGAGGAAGGCGTCGACGGCTTGGTGCATGTGTCCGACATTTCCTGGACGCAGCGCGTCAAACACCCGTCGGAGATGGTGAAGAAGGGGCAGGTGGTTCAGGCCGTGATCTTGAACATCGACGCGCCTAACCGCCGCCTCTCACTTGGCATGAAGCAATTGCAGCCTGACGCTTGGGAGACTTTCTTCCAGTCTCACCAGATCGGCGACACGGTCCGCGGCAAGGTGTGCCGGACGGCCCAGTTTGGGGTCTTTGTGGAACTGCTGCCAGGTGTGGAAGGGTTGTGTCATCGCTCGGAGATTGTCTCGGAACCGGGCAAGCGGCGCGGCGCGCCGGCTGTGGAAGAGGAAGCACTGCTGCCGGTAGGGCAGGAGATGGATTTCAAGATCATCAAGATGAATGAAGCACAGAAGCGAATCGGCCTCAGCATCAAGGCGAGGTCAGAGGACGACGAGCAGATTCGCATCAAAGACTATCAACGCCAGGCGGCCGTTGCGACATCGACGATGGGCGACGTGATCCGACGGCGCGAGCCAGAAGAGAAAGACTAGGACCATTTGTAGAGCGCCCTCCCTTGAGGAACGCCAGAGAGTAACCCACTAGAGAACAGGACAAAGACTATGACGAAGGCGGAGTTGATCGAAGAAGTATCGAAGGTAGTCGAGATGACCCGGAAAGATTCGGAGATCATCGTGGAGACCATCTTCGACAGCATCGTGAACAGCCTGCATTCCGGCGACAAGATCGAGATTCGGGGTTTCGGTAGCTTCCGGACACGACAGCGCCAACCGAGGGTCGGAAGGAATCCGAAGACGGGATCGCGTGTGGAGGTACCGTCCAAGCGGATCCCTTATTTCAAGCCCAGCAAAGAGCTGCGCGATCTGGTGAACCAATCGGCGCATGCGGCCCCCGCGGAACCGGCCGCCGCGCCCAAGGCGCCTCCCGCCAACGGCCATGTGCCGGACACCCATCACTCCTAGCCACCGAGTTGATATAACGGCGATATAGAACGTGTCGCCGGTGGCTAAGCGCCGCGTGTCGCCTCAAGCGGGAACACTATGGAACACCTGTGGACACCTTGGCGCTCGACCTATGTGGAAGGCAAGGAGCGCCCCCCGGCCGGACACTGCATCTTCTGCGACGCTGTCCAACACCCCGACGAGGAGAGCTACATTCTTCATCGCGGCCGGCTCAACTTCGTTCTGCTGAACCGCTTCCCATACACGAGCGGCCATCTCATGATCGCGCCGTTCGAGCACGTTTCACGTTTATCGCAAACCGACCCGGCTTCCTCGCTCGAGATGATGGACCTGACCCGGGCGGCAGAGCGTATTCTCGAAGCGGCCTACCATCCAGCGGGCTTGAACCTGGGCATGAATCTGGGCCAAGCGGCCGGTGCTGGAATTGCCGAACACATCCACATGCACGTGTTGCCGCGTTGGATCGGCGACGCGAACTTCATGACCGCGGTGGGCGCGACGCGTGTCATGCCCGAATTGCTTGAACAGACCTATGCCAAGCTGCGCGGGCAGTTCGGCAGCCTGTAGCCTCAGTGCAGCGTTGCCAGTACTTTCCGTTCCTGGTCGAGGATTGCGTCCGGAATCGCGACGTAGCCCAGAGCCGCAGCCTGATTCTGTCCGGAATCGAGCGCCCATTGAAGGAATTGGATGAGCAGAGCTCGCTTTTCCGCGCTGGCGCCGTGCTTGGGTACCACCAGCCAGGACAAGGTCGCAATCGGATAGGCTTTCGCTGCCGCTGGATTGGTTAATGTCACTGGCGACGTGCCTGCCGAAAAGCCGGCTTCCGCGTGGTCCACTGCCTCCGCGACCGTTTCAAGATCTGCGCGAACGTAATGGCCCGCTGCGTTTCGCACCATAGCCATACCCAGATGGCGACGGACCGCGTAGATCTGTTCCACGTATCCGATTGCGCCGGGTGTATTCTGAACCAACTCAGCGACACCGGCATTACCCTCGGCGCCTCGCCCCACCGGCCACTTGGGGCTCGTTCCGATCCCCACGTTTTTTTTCCACCCTTCACTCACCTTGGAAAGATAGTCGCTCCAGGCATAACTGGTGCCGCTGGAATCCGCGCGGTAGATCACAGTGATGTCTTGCTTGGGTAGTGTTATTCCGTGATTCGATGCGCGAATCAGTGGATCGTTCCACTGGGTTACTTTCCCGAGGTAGATGGCCGCCAACGCCTCCGGTGTCAGCCGCAGATCCTCCGAAACGCCGCGCACGTTGAAGATGGTCACCACCGCACCCACCACGGAGGGCAGACAAACAAAATCCTCCGCTGCAGCGCCCGGCGGCAACTCGCAAACTTCCGATCCGGCGAAATCAACTTTTCCGTCCACCAGCCTTCGAAGACCTTCGCCCGAACCGATCGATGCGTAGCGGATCTCGTCGTGCGGCCGGTTGGCAAGGAATCCTTCGATCCAGCGTTGATAGAGCGGCTCGGGAAGGGTTGCACCGGCTCCGACCAACGAAGCCGCACTCAATCCAGCAGCGCAGGCAAGCAGGACCGCAAGGGCCGACACGATGGCGCCAATGACAGCGTGCGAGTGACCGAGCCTCAAGCTCTCTCCGCCCGCACCGTTGTCCAAATTGTCTTCATGACCCGAATCACGGCTTGGCTGCCCCTTTCGCGATGGCGAGTTTCAGACCCTTCGCAACTTGTTTCGCCAAGTCCTGCTCAACATCTTCCACACCGACATGCGGGGTGGCCAGATAAGACCAGAGAATCCCGTCCGAACGGCTCTGCAGTTCGACGGAGAGGAAGCCACCCAGGACCGCCTTCCCGTGCCCTGGTCCGTTCCCCGCCCGGGGATTCAGGCTGTAGTAACGCCGGATCCAGATTTCGCCTTCACCGCGAATCACGGCGTCGGCTTTCGATTCGCTGTTGACGACGTGAATGCCGGACACGCTGCGAAGCTCTTCGGTCAGTTGTTTTTGGAGGTCGGCCGCGCCGGGCTTGGCGCCAAGGCTGTCCACGTACACGGTCAGGCCCTCAAGCGGTGAGGCCGCGGCAACCCAACGGGCGCCGGATGCCACCAAGCTGAGGCAGGCCAGCGTCATGCCGAGACTCCGCGTCACCAGCCCGAGGATGCGCGGGGCGTTAGGGCCGTGCACATTCGGTATCGCTTGCGACGTAAAGGAGTGCTCCCTGGACCCATAATCTCACAAGCATCCGGTTGCGATTAATTACAAATGGATGAAAACTGTTCGCTTCCACAGTTCTTTAACCAGCATTGATTGACACTGTCGGGGTGATCCCAAACCATAGTACGAGTGCGTTTGCCGACCCTGATCCTCGGAATCATTCTCTCGCCGTTACTAGCGGTAGCTCAGGGCGTTACAGCCCCTGAGAATCTTCCAACTCCTCCCCCTCCTTCCGACGATCTCGGCAGCTTCCTGGACCGGCTATGGCTTTCGGGTCAAGCCAACTTCATCTGGCAAAACAACCCCTCCTTCCCCGCTGCCTACAGCGGTAAGAACAGTTTCGGGCCGAAAGGTGAGACGCAAGGCTCGCGCGTGTTGACACTGTTCACCGGCTTCCGCCTGACCAAGAAGCTCGATTTTCTCTTCGATCTTGAGAGCGCAGGCGGAGGCGGCTTGAGTGAGGCGCTGGGGATCGCCGGCTTCCCGAATCTGGACGTGGTTCGCAACCCGAGCCTCAGCTCCAAGCCGTATATCGCGCGGATTATGCTGCATTACACCGTGCCGCTGAGCAAGGAACTCGAAGAGGCGACCATGAATCCGCTCTCGCTCACTTCCGCGCTGCCGGCGCGGCGGCTCGAGTTTTACCTCGGCAAAATGAGTACGGTTGATTTCTTCGACATCAACAGCGTGGGCAGCGATAGTCATACGCAGTTCATGAACTGGACGGTGGATAACAACGGCGCCTACGACTACGCGGCCGACACCCGCGGCTACACCTACGGATTGGTGATCGAATACTTCGACAAGTGGGGCGCCTTCCGTTTTGGAGAGCAGCTGATGCCGACTGTGGCAAACGGCATCGATCTGCAATGGAACATCGCGAAGGCAGGTGCGCAGAATTTCGAGTTCGAGCTTCACCCTCCGCTGTTCAAGAACCGGGAGACCATCATCCGGCCGCTCGCCTACATCAACACGGCGAACATGGGTCTGTACACGGAAGCAATCAACCAGTATCTCGCCTGCCAAACCCCGACTCCCGATATCACCGCCACGCGGGTACAAGGGCGCGTCAAGTATGGATTTGGACTCAACGTCGAACAACAAATCAACTCGACGATGGCAGCCTATGGGCGCCTGGGCTGGCAGTCCGGCGACACGGAATCCTTCGCATACACCGAAGTCGATTCGACAGCGGCGATCGGCGCCTACTCCACGGGTAAGTACTGGGGACGCCCCGAAGACAAGGTAGGCAGCGCCTTTATCAACAATGCGATTTCGAGCGAGCACGCGCGCTACCTGCAGCTGGGCGGACTTGGATTTCTGCTCGGTGACGGGAACCTGACTTACGGCCAGGAGCGCATTAGCGAGACTTACTACACGCTGCACATCGTGCGGGGCATCTCGGTCGCGGGCGACTTTCAGGAAGTTTGGCGCCCCGGCTACAACCAGGTCCGCGGGCCGGTGACCATCTACAGCTTCCGCATTCATCTGGAAGACGGGCTGCAGGCGTTCCGCACGGGGCATCATTAGGATCTTGGTTTCGGCCATCGCTAAGACCTTATCCGCTTGACGCTCGCGGTGCCCGGAAAATACTTTCGTAGTAAGCCCATGGTTGATGAACTTTGTCGCGTTGGGGGACACGCCTGCAACGCGCCCGGCGAGCTAACGCTCGCTGCACCTCGACTGCTTCCCGCTACCATAAAATAAGGTCGTTCGGTTCCTCAAACCAGGAGCACTCAATTCATGTCCGCCGCACCCGTTTCTGTCTTGCCTTCCAAATCGCTCGATGTTGCGCTACGGGAGATTCCCACCTTCGCGGACCTCAGCGGCGAGCAAATCTCATGGCTGGTTTCGCACATGCTCGACGAGACCTACGAGGCAGGAAGCCAGCTCATTCGCCAAGGCGAGCCAGCCGAGCACCTGACCGTTCTGATCGAGGGCGAGATCCGTTTCCAGACGCCGGGCGACAGCCAGGTTTTCCTGGCGCACGCGGGCGAAATCACGGGCTTACTTCCTTACTCCCGGCTCAAACACTACGGCGGGTACGTAACTGCCCTAACCGCGGTCAGGGCAGCCCGTCTGCACAAAGATCACTTCCCGGAGATGCTCGATCGCATCCCCGCTTTGGGACCACGCCTGGTCGCGCTGATGGCCGATCGCATTCGCCGTTCGACCTACCAGGACGTGCAGCACGAAAAACTGGTGGCGCTCGGGAAACTCTCGGCGGGTCTCGCCCACGAGCTGAACAACCCGGCCTCAGCCGCACGCCAAGCGTCTGCGGAACTGCGCACGTGGGTCGCGGAGCAGCGCAGCGCCAATCATGAACTCGCCAGCTACGGGCTGACGGAAGACCACAGCCGATGCCTGGCGGGCCTCGAACAGCAGGCCATCTTTCGCCAGACCAACAATCCGCCCCTGGGTACGGTAGAGCGAAGCGATATCGAGGACGTCGTCGGACAGTGGCTGGCCGAGCGAGGAATCGAGACGACGTGGCAATATGCGCCCATCCTGGTAGACGGCGGGTTTACGGTGGCCTTGCTGGATGACGTAACCACATACTATCCCTCCGAAATGCTGCCTGCCGTGATCCGGCGGCTGGCCGCCACCTTGAGCCTGGAGCGATCGATCGGCGTAATTGACGACAGCACCAAACACATTTCGCAGCTGGTGCAGTCGGTGAAAGACTACTCCTTCATGGACCAGGCTCCGGTGCAGGAGATTGATCTGCACACCGGCATCGAGAGCACGTTAGAGATGCTGGCCCATCAGCTGCGCCAGGGAGTGACGGTGGTGCGTGAATACGACCGCAATCTTCCGCGAATACAAGCCAACGGCAGCGAACTGAACCAAGTTTGGACCGAGCTCATTCAGAATGCCATCGAGGCGATGAACTGCAACGGCAAACTAACCATCCATACACAGCGCGAACTAGACGTGGCGCTGATCGAGATTGTGGACGACGGCCCCGGAATTCCGGAAGCCATCCAGAGCCGCATCTTCGAGCCATTCTTCACGACCAAGGAAGTGGGTGATGGAACCGGCCTCGGCCTGGACATGGTCTTCCGAGCCATCCAGCGATACCGCGGCAACATTCGCTTTGAATCCCGCCCTGGTGAAACCAGGTTTCAGGTGCGGCTGCCGCTTCCCAACGTCGACTAAGGCGCGGGAGCCGGATGGCCGGACGCCAGCCCGCTGGCCAGCGTCCGGTTGACTCCTTTTAGAAGTCGCCCATTCCGTCTTCACAACCGTCGTCGGCCGAAGCCATAAACGGTGCATAAAGCGAACCCAACAGACCGCCTTCGGCATCGATCAGCCCGAGGTAATTGAAGCTCGGGACATCATCCTGATCGATCACTGGAACAGCCGTGCCAGGGCCATGAAACTGACCGATGATATTGCGTCGCTGCCCGCCTGACGGCGGGATGCCGCGAACCGCGCTATCAACGATTTTCTTGGTAAGACTCATCGATTCACCCCTTTTCCTGCGAACAGGCTAACAGCGGCCCTGCGCGGCACGACCCGAAACCGGCATGCAAAGTAAAGCAGCGACTGGACATAGGAAATTTCGTCGGGTTGTGATCAACTGGTAGCGGCTCAGCCAGCAAGGCCGTGAAGATGGGCGCTGGATCCAACTGTGAACGGCCGGTACTGGCGAACTGTCGCGTGCGACAGAGTGCTGAACGAGAACCACAGCCTGAAGGCTGTGCCACGGTAAACACGTAGTTGTGGTGTGACTCATGCCGAACGTTTGTTGCTTTCGGTACTCGTCTTTGTGGGGTCCGAGCAGGTAATCGGGCCAATCGCCCTTCATGGCGTTGGGCCGGACCTTGGGATGGAGTATCCAACCGCCTTCGGCCTCTTCGGCTCTTCGCATAGGACTGCCGCCAGCACGACTCGCTGAGCGTCCGGGCAGGTTTTGAGGTGACGCGGCCGCGCCCCGGTGCATTTGGGGATGGCGGAGAGCGAGTTACTGGATCTGGTGCGCTGGCGATCCCGCTTTGATCCAATTCCGTGGGAACGCTACCTTTCCGGGGGGGCGTGGCAGGCCCACATCGAGGACCGTATTCGCGCAGCGACACTGCACGGACGGTTCGAAGCCGAATCCTCCGCACGCCCGCCCAAAAAGGCTGCGACGGGAGTAAGGAGCGTCGTCCGAAAGTACACAAGCTGCAGGCAGTCAATGAGTTGGGAATCGGCGGTGAAGGAGGGCCTCGGTGCCAGAGGTCTTTTGACCCCGGTTTCAACGTTTCAAGCTAGAGGTATTTGACCCCGTTTCAAGCTCGTTTCAAGCTCTACCCAAACGAGTGAAATCGCCTCCAGAATACGTCCCACGGCTCACGTGGCGCCGACACACGAAAACGTCCGTGCCGTCCCCGATGGCGTAATTCTCGATGCCGTAGGGAATCGTAAAATGGCCAGCCAGCTCGCAGGACGAAAAGACGGTCTCGAGGTCGGCGCGCGGAAAACCTACCGCGACAACCGTCTTGGGCTGCGGATTGCCGTACCCGCGCAGCCAATGCGAGTTCGAGCCGCTGATCACTTCCGGAAGTCCGTGACCGCGGCCATAGAGATTGATGGCGGCGGCCTCACCGGCATCGCCGGCCAGAACGCCGACGGGGGCGTCATCCGCTGGCAGCGAATCGCGAGCGCGAATCACTGCATCCGTCATTTCGCGCCAGCCGAATTCCTCATTGAGGTTTTGGGTCGTCGCGTCAGCAATCTTCCACCAGCGTGAACCGGGCCGCGCCAGCGGCAGAACCAGGGCGGATGTCGCAATGCCGCTGACCACCATGCTTCCCCAAGCCACCCTGCGTATGGTGCCAGCAGTCGCGAGAGGCAAAGTTTCCAACCATCGCTCACCCCAAACTGCGCCCACGGCAAGAAGCATGGGGTAGGCCGGTGCGAGATAGTAGGGCCTACCTCGGGCGATGAGCAGGATTACCAACGGGATCAGGTACATCCAGCCGATCATGCGAAAACGCTTTCCCTCTGGTTTGACGAACAGAAAATAAACCCCCGCGATCCATATTGGCACCGTGACAGGATTCGTCACCGCCCAGAACTGCGCGGGAAGGAACCCGTCTGCGCGGCCAAGCCCGACGTCGCGGGCATGGATGAACCTCAGAAAATCCAGCGTGATTAAATCGTGCCGGACCTCCCAGATGAGATTGGGCAGGAAAATCAGGAGGCCGACGGCGGCTCCGTACCACAACCATCTGTGGAACAGCCAGCGGGGCCGGGTCAGGACAATGCCGCCGACGATGCCCGCCAGCAGGAACGCCATTGTGTACTTTGTCATCATCCCCAGGCCGACGACGGCCCCCAACGCCAGCCACCAGCGCTGGTCTTCGGTTCTCAGCAGACGAATGGTCACCCAGGCTGCCAGCACCCACCACAGATAGTCGAAGGAAACATATTGGAACAGGTACCCAAAACTCACTGCTGGCCCAGCGATCACCGCCGCCCACGCAGCCACCAGCTGCGCCGGTCGTCTTCCGCCGACTTCGCGAGCCATCAAACCGGTCAGCACCATGGCGATTCCCACTGCCAGGGCGGCGAAGAAGCGCAGTCCAATCATCGACGCACCGAACAACGTCAGCGACACTCGGGCAATGAAGGGAGTAACCGGGGGGTACACCACGTATCCCCAGCTGAGGAACCGAGCGTCGTCAATTGTGGCCAGCTCGTCGCGGTGGAATCCGTATTCGCCGTTAGTCGCGGTGTGCAGCGCGACCAACGCCAGCGCAGATAGAACGAGCACGCCAGTATCCGTGGCGATGATCCTCCGGCAGATGGCGGGCAGCCGCATAGATGTCGCAATCACTATAGCTGAAATAGCTGACCGCAGAAGGCACGATGGGGCCAGTCCGCAGGATGGCAGGCCAGCGTTCCTTTGCCGGATACTCTGCCCAGGCCGCATCGCCCCCGCTCCGGGCGGATCAAGCGCCACTTCTCGGACAATGCTCGGATACGGGCGGTATTGGCCCCGGTCCAGAGGCACCAGGATTTCTCCCGGAAACGCCGCTCACGGAAGTGAGTCGGATCAGTCCCGATAGGTCGGCGCGTTCGATGGCCGATAGGGCCGATAGACGGCCGATAGGGACCGATAGGGACCCGTCCCCTTCGGCCCTCCTTCGGATCGCGCCTCCGCTACGTTGAGCGGAATCCCGTTCGGGCAAATCTGGTAGTCCGGCCAGAAGACTACGCATGGTCTAGCGCAGCCGCCCACCTGGGCTTAACCGATCCTCCGGAGCTTCTTGACCGGCCCTTTCACGCCCAAGCTGGCGGACCACAACGCTGGGCCGCACTTCTCGCCGAACCCGAGGAATTGATTGACATTCGAGCCTTGCAGCGCGGCACCTTCAGCGGCCGACCGCTGGGCAGCGACGAGTTCGTCCTAGCCCTCGAACAGACCCTTCATCGTCCTCTTAGGTCGCACCAGGGCCAACGGGCACCATTGTCCGCCGCCAACGCGATGCTTTAAGAATGACCTCGTACCATACCTCCGTCCCGGAAGTTCCACTTCAAGTTCCCCTTCGGTTGCGGCCGCTTCAGCCTCAGGCTGATTCAAATCGGCTATGGCGACGTGAGCACCATCCGCCGCAAAAGCGTTAGCGACCGCCCGTCCGATTCCAGACGCGCCTCCGGTCACCATCGCGACCTTCCCAGTGAGCCGAGTCTGGGTCATCTGCCTGGCACCGCACAAACAAAGTTTGCTTCGTCATCGATACTGCCGTGCCCTTGGTATTGAGCGACTTCGGGATAGGGACAAAGCGGGCGCGTTCTCAGCGGAGGACCGGAGCCCCCGTTGGCCGGGAACTGAGAAGCGACGATCTTTTTGGGTGCACGTCCGTGCTCCACCCAATCGACCACAGCGCCAAGGGCGTCGAAGTGATCGGGGCCGACGCCACCGCTGCAGTGGGTCATGCCGGGCACCATGAAAAGAGTGTAGAAATCATCGATGTTTGTCCCGGAGTAACGAGAGGCGATCGCGTTGCGATCGTTGATGGACTCACCGGGGACGACAAGCCAATCAGACCAGCCGTGGTAGATAAGCAACTTGTGACCCAGCTTGCGGAAAGCGTCGAGGTTCGGGCTGGTTGCATTCACTTCAGCTGCAAGCTTCCGGTCGAAAGCCGTGACGCTGTGATCAAAATCAAAACTGCGCCAGTTCCAATCACGACCGAAGACCCAGGCAAAAATTGGCTGGAACGGAGGCTGGCCATTGGTGCCAGGGCCTAGACGATCCCATCCGAGTTCGCTACCTTTCGGCATGCCGGGATAGATCTGCCGGCCCGTCCGTGGATTAACCGGCCCTCCATAAAGGCGGCGCACCACTTCGACCTGTTGATGCGTAAGACAATTGTCATTATCGTCTGGCCCGGAACACTCAACGGAGGCGGGATCGAAGGAGCACTTCTGAGGATCGCTGATGATGCCGTCCGCTAAGCCGTCGAGCCGATCGCAAGCGCTCATGACGGCCCGCGCCAAAGGACCTAGCTTGGCACTTGGAATGTGATCTTGGGGCGTTTGTTCCGTTGAGACGAAATTCCATAGGATGCTGATATGCACGCCGGTTCTGTTGTTGGCGGGTGCACCGCCGACGATCCCGTCGTAATCATCCGGAAAGCGCTGTGCTTCCATCCACGCCTGCTCCCCGCCGGTAGAACAACCTACGAAGTAGCTATGTGTGGCGGCACGTCCATAGAAGGCTTCGACCAGTCGTTTGGCTTCCACGGTCATTACATGAGTAGATCGATAGCCCCAGTCCTTCCAACGCTCGGGACGACCAACGAAGGCTGTGGCGTCTTCGCCGGGAGGCGTAGCCATGCCCATGTCGGTGTTAACTACGGCATAGCCGCGCTTGACGCCTGCTGCGAGTGCCCCATAGCCGATGCTGCCGGCGACCCCCCCATTCCCGGTTCCCTCCAAGCGTCCGTTCCAGTTCGTTTCCGGCATCCAGAGTTCGATGCGTATCGCGGAATCGGGCGAAGGGTGAAGAACAGCGGCAACCCTGCAGAATGGCGGCAGACCGTCGAAGGGTTTCCCACTCGAGGAGGAAAATACGCCAGTTTGAACAGCGTCTGCCGCAGTGATCTCGACAGTCGGTGTCGCGAAGTTGCGTAGCTGTTCGCAATTTCCCGTGGCAAGAACCGGATAACTGGCTACCAAGGAACAAAAGGCTGCTGCAAGACGCACGAACGATACAGTCGGTTTCATCCCGGCAGGTTTCGCTTCCATATTCAAGCAGTAGGATACTCCGCCAACGCGCCAGGAGGCGCCATACCTGGTCGGCTACTTCCGGCTTCGACGCCAACGGTAGAATCGATGCCCGCAGAGTAGGCATCGATAGGGCTTGAGCGCAAAGAGGCGAAAGACGACGTCTAGCCTGCGCGGCCTGGACGGATGCACCTCTGTGGAACGGCAGTGAGGGCATTGCATGGGGTCTATCGCGAACAAATAATTCTAACCGAAACTCGAGTCTCCCTGGAGCCGCTCAAAATCCTCACAATCCGCAAAAAGCCGGAGCGACGGCCATCGGCCCGTCGAAGTCAGAGAATCCCATCTCGCCGTTGACGACTGAAGCCCGCAATTGCTGTCGAGGGGGTGCATGCCAAAAACGGTCGCGTGACTGCCAAAAAACGTGGGGAGTCTAGAATGTTTTAGCGCCCCATAAAACAGGGCGCTATGTTTCTGTTCTAAACGGCCTATAATGGGGAATGTTTCTTCACCGCCAGAAGATGGCCGTCGGGCGGCGGCATCACGGTCGGATGAGGCCCAAGCAATTTCTTCCTACCACCTCCCCTGTAAATAAGGCTGCGTTGGCTGCTTGCTGCGATGCTTCTGTTTGCATCCTGGTAAGCACCCACAGCGGGAGTCGTCTTAGGAGGGAGAGGTGAGGCAGACCAGCGAGTCTCGATATCTGATGTGTCCTCCACATCATTTTGATGTTGAGTACGTGATCAACCCTTGGATGCAGGGTCAAATCAAAGCCGCCGACCAGGAGCTTGCATCCAGGCAATGGACGCGGTTCCACTCGCTGTTAAGCCATTATGCCGATGTAGAGCTCATGCCCGCCGTGAGCGGGCTGCCCGACCTCGTGTTCACGGCCAACGCTGCGTTGGTGTATAACCGATCTGCTGTTCTTAGCAGTTTCCGCTGCCCGGAACGACAACCGGAGGCACGCTTTTACGCCGATTGGCTTTTCGCAGATGGCTTCCAGGTGAAGACGCTACCATCGGGAACGTTGTTCGAGGGAGCAGGAGACGCGTTGTTTGATCGCGATACCAAAGCCTTGCTGTGGTTCGGCTATGGATACAGGTCCGATGCCGGGGCTTTACCATCTCTGCAGAAGTTGATTGATGTAGAAGTACAACCGCTACGACTTTGCGATCCGCGCTTCTATCATCTCGACACCTGCTTCTGTCCCTTAGAAGGAGGTTTCCTCCTCTACTATCCAGCAGCATTCGATCAGGCTGCAAACGCGGCCATAGAATCCAGAATTTCAGCCGACCGGAGATTGGCGGTGAGCGAAGAGGATGCCATTCACTTTGCATGCAACGCTGTGAACATTGGAACGAAGGTGATGCTGAACTATGCGACACCTGACCTGGCAGCATGGTTGGGGGCCCGCAGTTTCGAGGTCATTCGAACGCCTATGTCGGAATTCATTAAGGCGGGGGGATCCACGAAGTGTCTGTCGTTACGCCTTAACGAATGCTAAGTGGTCACAAGTCTGCTGTTCCAGCGGGCCAAGCATATCCCTTGTGTTGCCTTCGCGATCGAACTCGGCCTCGCTTCGTAGAAGCACCCTCTTCTTTCGTAGGTGGGTCACGGTATGGTCGAGCACTCTCCCTTGCCTTCGCCAGTCAACGCGAGCCCTATCATGCAGAGCTTTTTAGCGTTTTTCGATAACTGGCTAAGTCAGGCTGGCTACGCTGGAGTGTTCGTTGCAACACTGGTCGCCAACCTGGGCATCCCGGCGATGGGATCGGCGGTGATGGTACTGATGCTGCGCTATCTGGTGTCGCCGGAGTGGTGGATTGTGGCAACGGTCGCCGTGGCCGGCGAGACGACAGGACAACTGGTGCAATACGGGATTGCGCGCTTCGGCCGCGGGTCCATTCCGGCATCGATGCACGCGGGCGAGGCCAGCGACACCCGTCTGCGCCGGTTCGATGAGTTCTATCGCCGGTATGGCAACGTTGCGGTTCTGTTGTGCCGTTTCATTCCGGGCGTCAAAGCCTTCTCAGGCTTTCCGTCGGGCGCGGCGAGGATGCCATTCGGCGCCTTCATCGGGTACACGTTCTTAGGGACTTCGATCTGCTGGCTGGTTCTCGCGTGGCTCATGCACATCATAAGCGGCCGCTCAACGGTTGCATCGAGCTACGTGCGTCAATATGCCGGGCTTGTCTTTGTCCTGCTAGTAGCCTTCCTCATCTTCGTGACGGTGATGAGGCGATTGCTGAGGAAGCGCATTGGCTAGAGCCCGGCGTAAGCGGTCCCTTCGAGCCCGTCATGCCGGCTCGCAGGATGGCGGCTCTTCGGCTCTGGGGCGGCCGATCGCGGCCGTGGCCGGAGGTTGGCGTTGAAAGCGATGCTCAGCTTTCCGCAGTGCGAGAAGCGCAGGCACCAGGATTGCGATGCCCAGGGCGGCAAACACGACGCCACCTTTGCGATGCAGCCAGCCGTTGGCAAATGATGGGTCCACATAAACCGTCAGGCTGGAGATGATGACGATTCGTACGGCGTTCTTGAATATGGCAACGAGGACGGCGAAAACAGAGAAGCTCACTTTGCTCCAAATAGAGCGAAGGAACAGGTGACCGGCGACGATGGCGGCGATGAATAGAATCAGTGTGGAATGAATGCCGCTGCACTCTCTTGCAATCTCGAAGTGCACGTCCTTCAACGAAAACTCGAGCCCACGCCACGTTACGGATACTCCAAGAAGACCGAATAGCGCGCGGGTGATAACCGCCGACCCCGCTTGCAAGGCGCCGACGACGCGATCGAGCAGAAAGGTCGGCATTGGAATCATCAACAGAAGAAAGGCCAAGGGAAACCTGGCGGCGCGCAAAGCGTGCGGGCCGTAAGACAGTACGAATGCCGCTATCCATGAGCAGACGATTGCCAAGGCGGCACAGGACAGATAGTTGTTCTGGTCGGAGAACGCGGATGCCTGCACACTGCAAGAAAAAACGATGGCCGGAAGAATCAGGGGCAGACCCCACGAGAGGCAGTAACGAGGCTGGAGGAAGGTCGACTTTCTGTTCAGGTAGACCAGCCAGAAGCTTACGACCGGTATGAACAGAATGTGCGAGTAGCGATCGTCCTGGAAGGAAAAGCCACGGAGGTGGTTGTTCGGGAACAGGCAGAACGGAGCAACACAGAGCATCGCAAGGAACAAGAAACACAAGTGGCGTTTCACGGCTCCTATCGGGATGCCAGGACGCTCCTTCGGCAACTATGAGTTCCCTACTAAGCCGGGTTCTTCTTGCGGCGCAACAACCAGCACGCCGCGCCGATTCCCGCCAACCACAGGACGAACTCCGGAGTGGCACTCGGCTCAGGAAGCGGGACGGGGACGCCGCCGAAAAGCGCCGGCGCGAGGGCGAGGCCGAACGTAGCTGCCAGGAAAGTCGAGGTCTTCATTTATCTGTCTCCGGAGCGGAGTCCTTGCAAAGACTCGGCATGGTGGGATTGTATAGGAAGGGTTTACCTAGCGTCAATGTTTATTACGGGCGGTGTTTGTTCACGGGCTGCGAGGCGAGCCAGGGCCCGGGTATCGCAAAACCCGATATCCAAGTCAGCAATAGTTTGCGGCCGTTGTGCTGACGCGAACTGCCGGGGTCCGCTTGCTTACGCGCGCGGTCCAGTGCTGAACGAACGTCGGCAGACTTGAGCGATTCTAAGGGCCGATGGGTGCGCCTTCCCTGATTTCGTCTGTGGCGCGGCGGACAATCTGGTCACCGGGTTTCAAATTGCCGGAAACTTCTATCAGGTCGCCATCGGGCGAGCCCTTCACAACGTTGACCCACTGGGCACGTCCCTGGTTATCGCGTACCACAAAAGTCCGTTCGGTGGTGGTGACCACGCTGGTCTTGGGCACCAAGAGAGATGGGTTTGACTGCCGGACCGGCCACTTCACGGAGGGATACATGCCGGGAGAGAGCGAGCCGTCGGGGTTGAAGACATCAAGCTCAACCGCCATGGTGCGGGTGGTTTGATCGAGCGCGTGTGAGATGCGCGCTACCGTTCCCGCATACGTGCGGCCGGGGTACGCTGGAACGCGGAAGTCGACGCGTGCCCCTTTCACGATGGCGCCGACGTTCTCTTCGGGGACGGCGACAACAAGCCGTAAATGCGAGACCTGCTGGACAACCAGCAAGGCGGGATCGGCGCCGGGACCAACCAGGGCGCCGGGATGGACGAGCCGGTCCGTTACGACGCCATCGAAGGGCGCTGTGATGCGCAGATAGGCTTCCAGATCGCGCTGGGTTTGTACGGTGTCTTTCACTGCGTCGGCGGCCTGACGCTTGGATTGAACCAGGGCTTCGAGGGCCTCGACTTGCTTCTGCGCCTGGACCAGCTCATTGCCGGCGACCGCTCCCGGAGTCTCGGCAGCCTTCTTGAGGCGGTCGCCGGTGGCTTGCGCGGCGGCCAGCTGAGCTTCCGCCTGGAGGCGTTCGGCCTCGGCTACCTTGACCTTCGACTCGGCTTCAGCGATCTGGGCCTTCATTTCCGGCGCAGTGAGTTCTACGAGAAGTTGTCCTTGTTTGACCAGGCTGCCGCGATCGACCAACACGCGATCCACGTAGCCACGCACCTTGGCATGTATCGAGACGCTTTGAAAGGGTTGAAGCTCGCCGGGCAGCTCGATGGTTCGTGACAACGACTTCGAAATGACGGGCACAAGTTGAGAGGTTTGCGCCCAGCCAACGGCTAGAGCGGCGATCAAAAAGGCGGGAATGAGGTACTTAGTGCACATCATAGTATCGGCTTTCGGGGTCCGTGGGATTCAGCGACGGGGAAGTGACAGAAGCTTTCCGTTGAAAAATAGCGTAAATGGATGGCAAGACGGTGAGCGTTGTGAACGTAGACACGATCAAGCCGCCGATGACAGCCCGGCCGAGGGGCGCCGATTGGGAACCACCCTCGCCGAAGCCGATCGCCATGGGAACCATGCCAAAGATCATGGCGGCGGCCGTCATGAGAACTGCCCGCAGCCGGCCGGCCGCGCCCTCCTGAGCGGCATCGAAGGTGCTCCGCCCCGAATGCCGAGAGCGCTCGGCAAAGGTAACGAGCAGAATCGAATTGGCGACGGCGATGCCGATGGCCATGATGGCGCCCATGAAGGATTGAATGTTCAATGTAGTTCCGGTGGCCAGCAGCATCAGCAGCACCCCGGCGAGGACGGCGGGCACGGTGAGGACGATCGATAAGGCGAGGCGAAGGGACTGGAAATTCGCGGCCAACAGAAGAAAGATAACCAGCACGGCCAGAAGCAGGCCGGTGCGTAATCCCGACAGAGTTTGTTCGAGAGCCGGTAGTTCACCACGCAGCACCACACTGACTCCTTTGGGTGGCGTTCCAGCAGAGGAAATGGCACGGCCGAGCTTCTGCGCCGCTTCGCCGAGCGTCAGGCCGTGGATATTCGCGGTGAGGCTGACCACGTGTTGTCCGTTGTAGCGTTCGATCAAGCCCGGCATGGCGCCCAGTTTGAGAGCGGCGATGTCGATGAGCCTCGGTTCGGTGTGGCCATCCAGCATGACGGGCACATCGCCTACGCTTTCGACGCTCTGGATAAGGTTTTGCGGCAACTGCACCTGAATCTGAAAGGCGTTGCCGGAGTTAGGGTCGCGCCAGTAATTGGGCTGGATGAAGCGGGAGGAGGATGTGGCGGGCACGACGGAACGGACGACGTCGGCCATGGTCAGACCGAACTGGCCGGCACGGTCGCGGTCAATGTTGATGTCGAGCGTAGGGAAGTCGGGGGCCTGCGCAAATTGGAGATCGCGCAGGAAGGGCAGCTTCGCCATTTCGGTGCGAACCTTCTGCGCAAACGCGTAATCATCCTGCAGGCTGATGCCCTGAACGGCCACTTCAACGGGAGTTGGTGAACCGAAGCTCATGACCTGGGTAACGATGTCGGCCGCTTCGAAGGAGACCTGGCATTCGGGCAACGCACTCTTTAGACTGCTACGGAGCTTTTCGCGCAGTGCTTCGCCGCGTGGCGTGCCCGGCTTGACTGCTACCTGAATGACGGCTTCTTGCGGACCGCTGGTGAACAGATGAATCAGATCGACCGGGTAACTGGAGGGCACAACACCGACGAAGTCGCTGGTGATTTCTACTTTGCCGGGGCCGATCTCGCGATTGATCACATCGAGCGCCCGCAGAACCAACCGCTCCGTCTCTTCGATGCGAGTACCGGTGGGAGCGCGCAGACGGATGCGCAATAGCGGAGCATTCGCGTCGGGAAAAATCTCAGTACCGATGCGAGGGAGAAGTACCCAAACGAGACCAATCGCGAGCGCCAGGTAGCCGATCACCAAAGGCCAGCGGAAGCGCAAGACGGCTTTGAGATAGCTTTCGTAGAACGACCGAAGCTTCCCAAAGAGCCCTTCGTGCTCCTCGCCGCGATGGCCTTCCTTCATGAGCCAGGTGGAGAAGACAGGGACCAGGCTGCTGGAGAGCAGGTACGACGCGATCATGGAGAACGCCACGGCGAGAGAAAGCGGGACGAACAACTGGCGCGCGACACCGACCATGAAAAATGACGGAACAAACACAGCCAGGATGCAGAACATGGAAAGCAGGCGGGCGATGGCGGTGCGGCTGCATGCCTCCACGACGGCACGAGCACGCGAGACGCCGGGAAGCATGTGAGTATGGACATTCTCGATCTCGACGGTGGCTTCGTCCACGAGAACGCCTACGGCGAGTGCCAGGCCTCCGAGCGTCATGATGTTAACCGTCTGGCCGATGGCCCACAACATAACGACCGCGGCCAGAAGCGCAAACGGAATGTTCGTCACGACGATGAGAGCGCTGCGCCAATCACGCAGGAAGATGAGGACCATGAGACCGGTAAGGAAGGCGCCTAACAGCCCTTCGGTGATCAGGCCACGAATGGAGTTGGTAACGAAGGGCGACTGATCGAATTCGAGACGCACATCAACGTCGTCCGGAACAGCCTTCTTAAACCTGGGGATGGCCGCCTTGACGGCGTTGATTACATCCAGCGTGGAAGCGTCGGCGCGTTTGGTGACGGGGATGTAGACGGACCGCTTTCCATTGACGTGCGCGTAGGCGGTGATGATGTCGGTACCGTTTTCGATGGTTGCGATGTCGCGAAGATAGACGGTGGGACCGGAGCGCGGACGGATGGGCGTGCTGAGGAGTTCAGAGAGATTACCGCCGAGCGCCGCATTGGTTCGTGCGATGCGCTCTAATTTTCCGGTCCACATATTCCCGGACGGCATGACCAGGGTTGCATTACTGACCGCGGAAATCGCCTCTTCGGGCGAGATCTGATACTGGCGGAGTTTGTCCGGGTTGAGCGTGACGACTATGGTCCGCTGGTTTCCGCCAAAGGGCGGCGGGGCAGATACGCCCGGCAGGGTCGCAAAAAGCGGACGCACGCGGTTGATGGCGAAATCCTGCAGTTCGCCCTGGGTATGGGTCTCGCTGTTGAAGATCAACAGGCCGACTGCGACACTGCCGGCATCGAAGCGAGTGATGAAGGGCGGGACCGTGCCGGGAGGCATGAAAGAGCGGGCGCGGTTCACGTAGCCGACGGTTTCCGCCATGGCCTGAGCCATGTTCGTGCCCTCATGAAAGACAAGTTTCATGAGCGCGGCTCCCTGAATACTCTTACTTTCGACGTGATCGATTCCAGTTATGTAAAGGAAGTGATACTCGAAGTAGTAAGTCAAGTAACCTTCCATCTGGGCGGGATCCATCCCGGAGTAAGGCTGAGCTACGTAAATGGCGGGATCGCCCACCTGAGGAAAGATGTCGACCGGCATTCGCTTCAGCGCGAGGGCAGCGCACAGGGCGACAGCGACCAAAGCCACTACAACCGTGAATGGCCGCGACAGAGCCGCAAGTACTAAGCGCATATTTGACTTCTCTCAGTCACTGGCCTGCCTCGGCCACGAAGGGTCGTATATCCCCGCGAGCAGCAGCCACTTGGAGCATCGCCCGCCAGACGCTCAACCGGGCGAGGGAATCGTCGATTTGAGCCTGGACCAGCAAGCGTTGAGCCTGCGCGACATCATCGATGGGCGACAGGCCGGCCTGATAACGCGCAGTGGCTTGTTTTAGTGCCGTGCGGGCCGAGGAGACCTGGATAGGAGTATTCTCCGCCACGCGGCGTGAACCGGTGAGCGTCGCGAGCGCAATATTGAACTGGGCTTGCAGGGTGGCGGCAATCAACTGGGACTGGGCTTGCCCTGCGCGAATGTTTGCGGACTGAATGGCTTCCTGCTCGCGGAGTGCGAATCGATCCATCACGGGGAATGTGACCGTGATCCCGACACCGTAATTTTGGGTGGTGGGGGCCAATCCGTTTAGTCCTCCGAGACGCGAACCGTCGGTTTGCATGCCGGTGCCCCGCGCGGAAGCGAGGCCCTGGACGAAGAACTCCGGAAAATACGTGCGTTCGGTCGCCTTGAGTTGGGATTGAACCTGTGCGATGGCGGCATTTTGTTCGACGGAAAGCGGGTTTGCGGCCGGTTGCAGCGGAGGCTCCGGCCGGTCTGGCGGTGGCTGGCCGGCTAATTTTCCGGGATTCAGGTTGAGCTGAGACGGGTTAATGCCGACGAATTGGGCCACCGTTGCGCGACCGACCTCGATGGCTTGCTCGGCTTGTGCGAGCTGTGTCTGCGCCGCGGCCAACTCCGCTTGAACTCTCGATTCGTCCGCTCCAGGCCGCAGTTCCGCGGCCACCAGAGCGTGGATGCTTTTCAGAAGGACTTGCCAGCTATCAACGGAGGCGCGCGCTGCCTCCGCCGTTTGCTGGGCGGCAACGACAGTCAGAAACGCATCGGCCGTGGAAACTGACACCTCGTAGCGGGTTCGTTTCATGGCTGCCTGGGCCTGGTCGTGCACTGCTGTAGCGGTAGCGACGTTGGCTGCGCGCAGACCGAAGTCGAAGGGCTGCCAGGTGACGAGAATTCCCGCACCGCTGTCCCAGACGGAGCCGAGATTATTAGACTTAACGCCATCCACGCCGGGTATGATGCCCTGCGGGAGGAGCAATCCGTAGAAGGTGTTTCGAGTTCCACGGTTGAACTGCGCCAGAGTATCCACACGCGGCAGATAAGCGGTTTGCGCCAAACGAATCCGCGCAGCGGCGGCATTCATCTGTTCCTGCGTCACCCGGATCGAAGGATAGTTCTGGAAGGCGCCTTCGATGGCCTCAGCGAGCGTTAAGCCATCTGGAGGCAAAGCCGGTTGGGCCGCCAAGGTTCCTACGACTGTCAACATCGCTGAGAGATACTTGGCCGCGCATTTGAGTTTCGGGTTTCTTCTGATCGGCACGTGAGCTAATCATCCTCGATGAGTTCATGAAACAATTCGCGCACCTTGCCTTTGGACGCGGCCAAAGCTTTTCGACCGAGCGGGGTGGCGCGATATAGCCGCCGCCGTGACTTTCCGTTGCGCAGCTCGGAAGAACGCAGGTATCCTTTTTTTTCCAAAGCGCGAAGGAGAGGATAGAGACTGCCGGGGCTGATCCGGTAGCCATGGCGAGCCAGTTCCTCGATCATGCCAAGGCCAAAAACGGGACCTTCGACGGCATGGTGCAGAACATGCAGCCGGATCAGACCGGAGTAGAGATCACGATCGGCGGTATTGGATTCACTATCTGCCTTCGATTTCGACATCCGATTACGAAAGCGTAGCATGCTTGCCCCGGGCCGGGAAAACGGTGAAACTACCGGTTTTCTGGCGATCGCGCTGGAGCTGTATCAGCACAGCGAAACGCAGTTCCCGTACTTCAAAACCATCTCTAGCGTTAACGGACTCAACAACCGTCACTTCCCTGCCTCGGAGCAGCACCAAACCGCATCGTGACTGATACTTAGAGTACTGGCTTTCCGAGTACCGGGACTTTGTGTAAGTTCGGCGCCGTGACACTCGGGCTTCTTTCCGCGATGCCTTCGATAACGCCCATCATTACGGCGTCCGAAGTAATTGTGTTGCGAATGCAACGCTATAAGTAAGGCCTCAATTGCCATGGCTGCCGGTAGCTTACGGAGTATATTTCTTTTCGACGGTACTAGGAGTTCTCCGCAGCCTTCCATCCAGTTCTATAAGCGTTCTCTTTCACTTAGACGGGTTTATGGAGTAACATTCCCTCACGGAGCCTGCCGTGCCAACTCCAGCGAAGCTAAATGCCTGACTCGATGACAAGTGGCCACCAATCTCTGGCGAGTGCCTGGTATGCTCCCGGCTGCGTCCCGACCTGGCCGGTGGAGTCTCGGGAAGCAGCTGTCGATAGGGCCCATGAGTGGGTGCAGGCGGTGCTTTGGCGGTTGGCCTTCGTACTGGGCTGCCATCAGAGGCCCGAGCGGAGTTTCTTTGTCAACGGGCGCCAAGTGCCGGTCTGCGCCAGGTGCCTTGGGCTGCTTCTCGGCGCCGCGCTAGTCCCTCTGTATTGCACCGATCTTCGTCTGGCGGCGGGGTTGATGTTAGCCATGCTGCTGGACGGAGTCACACAGGCGATGCGGTTACGGGAGAGCCGGAATTGGCTTCGACTGTGCAGCGGCATCGGCTTTGCGCTGGGAGGCGGCGGCTTACTGGCCCGAGCTTGCCACCACATATGGAATACATAACCCGGACATTTGAAAATACAATTGACGGGTTGCATGATAAGGACTCTTTCACAAAACAACAAACCGCTCAAGGATTTCGGATTGTCAGTGAACAGGTCGAAAAGGGCGACATCAAAGGCCACGAGCAATGTTGCGGAGCATTACTCTGCCTGCCGTTAGTCTTTCTGGCAGGACGGAAGCCGGGCCAAGTCCACGTTACTTACGGAAGAGAGACGCTCTATTGCACTTCCTGTGCCGAGGTGGTCGTCGCGGGACAACGGCTCTGTCCGACCTGTAACGCCGAGGCCTCAAGAGAGGCTGTTGCCGATCGAGAGTCAGCTCAACTCATCGCGGAGAAAAGACGAGCCGCAGACCGGCAGACCTGTGAGATCAACCGGCTTCTCAGCCAGCTCGACGCGGTATTGCTGGACAGCCTGGCCGTAGACCACCGGTTCAACTGGGACTTCCCACGCACCAAGCCTGAATCAGCGGAAGCGCAGCCGGAGTTGCCGGACGGTTGGCCGCGAGACGTAGGCGATCCATGCCACCCAGAGGAAGATGCACGCTACCGGCGAGTGGTGAACGAACTGCGGGATATGCGTGAGGCGGTGACCGAAGCGCAAGCTTGCCAGGCCGAAACCCGGAACCGTCTGTATCTGGAAAAGGACCGTACGACGCTGCTTCAGTACTGGGCCATTGTGCTGGAACGATCGATTTATCCGCTTGGCTTTCCGCGCTCTCGCAGTTTCGATTACGCGGCTGATGAACAGCGACTGATCGTCGACTTCGCCTTACCGCGGATTGCGAGCCTGCCCCAGGTGAAAGAAGTCAGATACAACTCGAGTAGCCACAGGCTGGAGAACATTCCGGCGTGTAAGGACTGGTTGGAGACGGCCCATAGAGAGCTGATCATCAAGATAGCTCTTCGCACTCTCTACGAGCTATTTCAATCGGATGTTGCGGAGGCGTTGGACTCAGTTGCGTTCAACGGAAGTGTTCAAACGGTTGACAAATCCAACGGTCAAGAGAAAAACGTGTTTGTGATTTCCGTGGAGGCCAGTAAATCGGTGCTAAACGCGATCAACCTGGCTCAGGTTGATCCGAGCGCTTGTTTCACGCGGCTGCAGGGGACTCTCTCAGAGAATCTGGCAGCGGCGAAGCCGGTGGTTCCGATCCGCTTGAAGTTGTAAACGGAGACGGCCACGGACGAGAGGCTAAAGTCTGCGCCACGAGTGACGGCTCAGTGCGACGACTCCGCAGACTAGAATGAGGGAGCCGAACGCCGAACCAACGGACGCTAGGCGCCGATGTAATGGCTGACATTCTCATCTCTACTTCTCGTGGCCCGATGCCCGCCTATCTCGCAGCCCCGGCCTCCGCCGCTCCCGCACCCGGCGTGGTTGTCCTGCACGACGTGGGCGGTATGAGCCCGGATATTCGTTGCCAGGCCGATTGGCTGGCGGCTGAGGGCTTCCTTGCTATTGCCCCAGAGCTCTATCATCATGGCGGACGTGTTTCTTGTATCCGAACGATCATGCGTGATTGCACTGAGCGTCGAGGGCCGACCTTCGATGACATCGAAGCGACGCGGGCCTGGCTCTCGATTCAAGTTAGCTGCAATGGACGCGTGGGCGTCATCGGGTTCTGTATGGGTGGTGGAATTGCTTTGTTGCTGTGCCCTGGACGCGGATTCTCGGCATCCAGCATCAACTATGGAGGGCCGCTGCCGGACGATATCGACGCCCTGCTGGCCAGCGCGTGTCCGATTGTCGGCAGTTACGGCGCGAAAGATCGCTGGAACAAAGGCGTCGCCGAGCAACTGGAACGCGCTCTCGAACGGGCGCATGTCGCGCACGACATCAAACAGTATCCCGGCGCCGCTCACTCTTTCATGAACAACCACCAGACCTTCTGGTTCAAGGCTCTCCGGTTTGCCGGCATCGCCTATGACGAGCAAGCAACGCTCGACGCGCGCCGGCGCATCGGGGCGTTTTTCCACACCCACCTTCAGGCCTAGCGTGATCCGTGGCGCTACTCGGCCGAAAAGGCCTCCATCCCGGCCGCAGACCCAAAACCGCCGCGGACTTGTTCTGGATCGGCAGTTCCGATACGCTGGTGCTGTCTCGACCACCGAGTACAATCCAAATCATGCCATCCGCATTCAATGTGGCGCTCAGCCGTATCAAGTCGACGCCCGGCGTGGCGGCTGCGATCGAGCGTCTTCCCCGGTCTCTTAAGTCGCGTATGCGCCGTGCAGTGGATGTCAGCACGAAGCCTTCCACTCTTCAGCAAGTGCTGGCGCAGACGTCGCAGACCAACGACTTACTGGCGCGGCTGATTTACGAGCAGGCGCTGGCCAGCCCGCGGTTTCAAGAGCCGAAACGGCTTCTTAAGCATGGCTTCAAAGTATATTCGCAGCATGACGAAGACGGGATCATCGAGGAGATTTTCCAGCGCATTGGGATGACCGACCGGTTCTTTGTCGAGTTCGGCGTGGGAGATGGGCTCGAGAACTGCACCGCTTACTGCTTGTTGAAAGAATGGAGCGGCACGTGGATCGATGGGAGCGCCATGTGCTACGACGGCATTCTCAAGAACCTCGACTTTCTAATCCAGGCCAAGCGGCTGCGGGCCAAGTACAGCTTCATTACCGCCGAAAACATTGAGAAGCTGTTCAGCGAACTGGAGGTGCCGGCGGAATTCGATTTTCTCAGCATCGACCTTGACCGGAACGACTATTGGATCTGGAAGGCGATTTCGTCGTACCGGCCGAGGGTGGTGGCGATCGAATACAACGCCAGCTTCAAGCAGAGTGTAGCGTGCACCGTGCCTTACATCGCAACCGCCATTTGGGACGGGTCAAACTACTACGGAGTGAGCCTGAAAGCGCTGGAACATCTGGGACGCGAGAAGGGCTATTCGCTGGTGGGCTGCAACTACACCGGCGTTACGGCGTTCTTTGTCAGGAACGATTTGGTTCGGGACCACTTTCTGGAGCCATTTACCTCCGAGAATCACTACGAGCCGGCACGCTTCTTTGTGCGGATGCCGAACGGACATCCGCCGAATTTCGGACCCGTGGTTCATGTGCCGCCGCCGGCGAACCACGGCTGAAACGCCGGCGGCAGCCCTTCATCAAACCGAAACCCAGACGTGCCATATTGAGAGCTTCTGCTCTTTCGAGGAGTTTTTCGTGAAGCATTTCAGGATGAGAAGCAAGGAGGTTTTCCAATCATGAGCGAATTAGTGGTGGTCACCTATCCGGATGTCAATCGCGCAGCCGAAGTGCTGGTAACGTTGAAACGGCTCGAGAAGGAGCACCTGATCGACCTGGAGGACGCGGTATACGTCACCAAGGGAGCTGACGGCAAAGCCAAGCTGCATCAAAGCGTACCGCTGGGTGCAATTGGCGCGTCATCGGGACTGTTGCGCGGCACCATTTGGGGAACTCTGATCGGTCTGTTGTTTCTGAACCCGCTGTTGGGCGCATTGACGGGCGCAGCAGCCGGAGCCGCGGGCGGCGCTATCAGCGGGTCGATGATCGACTACGGAATCTCGGACGACTTCATCAAGGAATTGGGAGAGCAATTGCAGGCGAATACGTCGGCACTGTTCCTATTGATCACCAAGTCTACGCCCGATAAAGTACTGCCGGAAGTGTCCCAGTATGGCGGCAAGATTCTGCGAAGCTCGCTCTCGGATGAACAGGAGAAGAAACTGCAGGAGGCGCTGGATGCCGGTTCGGCAGGAGCAGCAGCGCCAGCGGCAGCGCCGGCGGCGCCTGCAACCGCCGGAGCGTAAAATCGCGGTCCGGTCACGGCTTGCCCGTCTGTCGAGGCCCGCTGAGTACGCCGGCGTTTGGCTCCGCCGTGAGGGAGTGGGCGCCGTTCCGTCAATTGACGAACGACAGCCCTGCCGCGCTTCCGGCCTTCGACGTTTACACTGAATCGATGCCGATACTGGATAAAGACCGGTTGCAGGAGTGGGGAAAGGAACGATTTCGTAAATTCTTCGCGGACCGGGAGGTCTTTCTCACACGCTTCAAGCACGGAAGCCGGCAAGAGCACCTTCACTCCATCCAGGCCATCCGCAATGAACGGAAGATGCTGATTAGCCATGGCGAGATGGCCCAGATAGTCAGTGCGGTCAAGGCCACAGCACGAATACCGGGAGACATGGCCGAGTTCGGCGTGGCCTATGGGGGCTCGGCGAAACTGATTGCGCAGTACGGCGGCGGCAGGACGCTGCATCTCTTCGATACGTTTGAAGGTCTACCCGCACCGGGACCAAAGGACTCTGACCGGTTTTATGCAGGCTCCTACAGCTGCAGCCTGGAGAGTGTCAGCGAATATCTGAAGGAGTATCCGGTGAAATACTACCAGGGCTTCTTCCCGGGATCGACTGGCCCCGCGGAGGGGTGCCGGTTCTCTTTCGTACACCTGGATGTGGACCTCTATCAGAGCACTCTAGACGGCTTGAAATTCTTCTATCCACGCATGTCGACGGGGGCCATTCTCGTTTCACATGACTATCCGTCAGCTGCCGGCGTGCTGGCCGCGTTCACGGAGTTCTTTGAGGGTAAGCCTGAGCCGGTCATAGAACTAACCGGATATCAATGCCTGTTCGTGAAGCTGTGATGAGGATGGGACCAGCATTCGCAAGGCTTACCCAGCCTGATTCTCGAGTAACAGCACCCAGTCTTCCGCACCAGGCGAGGCCGGCGTGGTCCACGGTTGGCCGGGGTTGGAGATTGTCACCGAGGAACTGGCGAGCCACTCACCGGAGCGCGGGTTGAACCAACGCGCGCGGTAGCGCCCTCCAGGCAGGGCCAATGCAGCGAGGCCGCCGCCTGGCAAATAAATAACGTACCGGCGGCCCGCTTCAGCGAGTACCCGCGGTGCGTCGTGGCCGGACACGGGCACGTTGAGCGAAACGGGTTCTAGCTTCCAGTATTCGAAGGAAGTGAAGAAGTCGACCATGTGGGCGTAGCCCTCGAGCATATGCATAGAAGGATTGAAGCCGCCGTTAATCCAACCGCCGGGCGTAGCGGGCGGATTGCCGTCGCCGCGATTAGCGCGTTCGCCGGTGGTCTGGTAACAGCCCGCCATCGCGATTTCCCACGCGAGCCGGCGCCGATTATCCGCTGAGCGCGCAGGCGGGCGGCGATTGCCACCCCACTTCGCTGGGTAATGGTCTTCGTAGCCGTACTCCTCGTTGACCTGCGGCATGGGGCGGCCCGTCGCCATTTGTGCTTCGCGCCGCTTCAGCATGGGCCCATAGCCACCGTCTTCATCCCACAGCTGAAACATAGCGAAGTCGGCCCAAGGCGAGAGCATCCACGGGAATTCGCCGCGTCCATGACAAGATGCCAAGTGTTTATAAGGGTCAACGGACTTTAGATACTCGCCCATGCGTTCTACCCACCAAGCGTCGCGGAAGAGGTGCCACTCGTTAGTTACGTCCCACATCACGTTAGAGTACGCAGCCAGACGCGAGGCGGCATAGGCGTAGTAACGCTTCTCGTCTTCACTGAAAGCACGGGCCTTCCCAAAGGGATCCGCACCGGCATCCTCCCCGTCCAGAAAGAAAATCACGGAAACCACCACGTCATGGTCGCGCGCATACCTGACGAGCCGTTCATACTTCTGCCAAAAGGCTACGTCAAATCGAGCGACGTCCCAGCCGGGCTCGTGAATGTTGCCAGGGGTCGCCGCTACCCAGGGACCAAATAGAAAGTGGAACTGTTCCGACGGCTGCAGCGGTTCGTACCAGCGAGAGGCGTCCGCCACACGAGGCCCGTTTAATGAGACCCGCAAGCGATTCACCTTAAGCTTGGCGGCCCGGTCGATGATGGCGTGAATCTGCTCTTCATCCTGCCAGCCCATGAGCGCGTAGGCCGTCAAGCCATTCCAGAAATAGTGCTCGCCGGTGCCGGCCCAGATGAAGTGTGAGGGATGATCCGGGTCTACACGGACCAGGCCACGCCGGTGGGAAGGCATAGCGCGAAAGGACCCGCTCCATTCGCGACGACCCTCCGGAGCCTGAAACGTGATCCGGTAGGTATACGCGCCAGCCTTGGTTGCCAGAAGACGAACGCGGAAGAGGGAGCCATCGGCTGAGTCGCAGAACCCCGCAACCAGGACCGGCTCGTCCGATTCGTGTCGCAGTTCCGCGGTGAGAGGAGAGGCGATAAACGGATTTCCGGTTAGCGGGGCCGTAGTGACCGTCAACTCAACGAAGTCGTTCATTTCAACGGTGTCCGGAGCTTTGCTGAGCACCGTTTCAGCCAGGCAACACAGGCTGGCTAGCAAGAGTGCCAATAGGACTCGCATTCTCAGCAATTATATGTGCCGACGAGAGCCGTTCACGCCGACGAGCTAAGGTTGCTGAAGAGTCGACAGCCGTTCCCTGGCCGCCACGGGGAACCCGAAGTCTCGCACACGCTACTCGTAGCGGAGTGCTTCGACCGGGTCAAGCCGGGCGGCCTTGTTGGCTGGCCAGATACCAAAGAACAAGCCCACGCCGACGGAGACGAAAATGCCCAATGCCGCGGCCCACAGCGGGACAGCAGCGGGTAACGAGGAAAAGACCAGGCGGCTGATGAGAGCGATTAACCAACCGAACGCAATGCCAACCAAGCCGCCCATGCCGGTGAGCACCGTCGCTTCGATGAGGAACTGGATCACGATGTCGGATTTCTTCGCGCCGATGGCTTTGCGCACACCGATTTCGCGGGTGCGCTCCGTGACCGAGACGAGCATGATATTCATCACGCCGATACCCCCGACCAGCAATCCGATGGAACTGAGCACGACCATGACGAGGAAAGTCATGGAGGTGATCTGGCGGAAGTCGCTGACCATCTGGTCGGCGGTAGACAGCGCGAAGTTGTCGGGCTTGCTGACGGCGACCTTCCGGTCGATGCGAAGGATGGTGCGGGTTTCATCGATGGCCGCGGGCAGCTGACCGTCGTAAGCGGTGACAACAATCGCATTCTCATGCGCCGTCGGATACATACGATGCATGGTGAAGTAGGGCAGCAGAATGCGCTTATCGTCACTGCCGAAGAAGGACGCAGCGGGCCGCAGCATGGTGCCCACAACTTCCAACTGGCGGCCATCCACGTTGATGATTTTGCCGATAGGATCTTCGTGCGAGAAGAGTGCCTTCTCGATGTCGGCGCCAATCACGCAGACGGGTAAGCGGTGTCGGCTCTCCTCGTCCGTCAGGAATCGCCCTAGACGAATATCAACCTGGCCTTCCCGAGCGTAGGATTCCTCTACACCGAAAATGTTGACCTGATAAATATCGTTGCCCTTGTATTTCGCATTGATTATGGTGCGGTCCGGCGGGAAAAGCATGGGCGACACTTCCTGGCAAGCGGCGCACTTCTCGCGCAAACTGACTGTGTCGTCGTAAGTGAGATTCTTACGCAGCCGTTCCTCCGGAGTCAGATCGTGAAACCGGAAGCCCACCGGAAATTTGAAGACGATGATTGAGTTGGGCCCGAAGCTGCGAAGCACAGCCGTTATGGTTGCGTCAAAGCCGGTCAGGATCGCGCCCACGCCAATGATGGTGCCGGTGCCGATAATGACGCCCAGTACCGTCAGGAAGGCGCGCATCTTGTGAGCGCGGATGGTTTGAAGAGCCAGCGATGTGCCGTTGACGAAGGAGAGCCAACTCATATTATTTTTCCGCCCGCAATGCTTCGATGGGATCGAGCCGAGCGGCCTGCTGGGCGGGATAAATCCCGAAGAAGAGTCCAACTACCGCCGACAGACCGACACCGATGAAAACTGAACTCCAGGGGAGGGCCATCGGGACAGGCGTAGTGTTACGAACAAGAATGGCCACCATCCACGCGATGATGACGCCGGCAAGGCCTCCGGTGGAAGCCAGGACGGAGGACTCGACCAGAAACTGATTGAGGATATCCTGCCGCCGCGCGCCCAGCGATTTGCGAATGCCGATCTCATGGGTGCGTTCGGTGACGCTCGCGAGCATGATGTTCATGATGACCACGCCCCCTACCACGAGAAACACGGAGACGATGCCTACCGCCATGCCTGCAATGGTCGAGGTGAGACGCTCCCATAGGCCCATGATGGAATCGGAACCGAAGATCATAAAGGTATCGTCCTGCCCAGGATGAAGGTGACGATAGGCGCGTAGCAACATCCGAACTTCATCCTCTGCTTCCATCAAGCGGGTTTGATTCACGGCCTTTGCGACCAGCTCGAGCCCGTTTCGCGCGCCGTAGGTTTTGAAGTAGCTCTCCACCGGGATCATCACGAAATTGTCTTGGGATTGGCCAAACACGCTTCCCAGCTCCTTCGCAACGCCAACCACTTCAAATGGATTGCCCTCAATTTCGACGGTCTTGCCGATGGGGTCGCGGTCGGGAAAGAAACGATCTTTCAAGTCGTTTCCTATGAATGCGACCGGCGCATGCCGGCGAACTTCGTCCTCGGTAATACCACGGCCGGCGGCAACCTGAATGTTCTGGAGCTCCGGGATGTTGGCACTGATGCCGTCGATTTCCACGCTTTCCACCGACTTGCCGGCGTGCGAGACACGGGTCTCCCGGGAGGCCATCATGCCGATGCCCTTCAGCAGCGTGGCGCGCCCATTGATGAAATTGTATTCCTCGGGTTTGATCTGCGGATTGCGCTTCTGCAGCTCAAGGAACCTCTTTGGATTCCAATCGCCGATGAAGGCCATACGAACCACGCGGAAACCGTCGGCTCCCATGTCGGAGACCTTGTTGGCGATGTAGAGGTTCATGCCGTTGATGAGGGCCGTGACGGCAATCAGGGTGGTGGTAGCGAGAATGATGCCGAGCAAGGTGAGAAAGCTGCGCAGCTTGTTCTTGCTCAGAGATTCAAAAGCAATTCGGGCGGCTTCGAGGAAGGAAGCGCTAGGCCGGAATTTTCTGCGTTTCTTGGAGAACGTCATGTTGGCTTTTTGTCGAGACCATCGACCCGGGTGTCTTTCTGTCCTTTGTTGGCTTTGCGAGTCTTTCGCGGAAGCCGGTCCCCCTCCTTCTCTAGTCAGACGTAAGGGTCACCGGGTTTGTTCCGTAAGCGTGTTCGTTTTGCTGCATTTGGCAGGCCGGCAGACGCCCGGCCCAGTCGAGAACCACACCATCCAGCCAGAAGCGGGGTTTTGGGCGTGAGAGGAAGCCGAGATGGCCGCCTCGGGGGACGGCCAGAAGCTCGAGGAATGGGTTGGTCTGAAAGGCTTCGTGGCCGTAGACCGAGAACGGGATGAGCGGATCGTCCTGGGCTTGAATGACAAGGGTGGGCACGCGAATGCCGGCGAGGAAGTTCTGCGCGGATTGCGTCCGGTAGTAGGTGGCCGCGTCGCCGAAACCAAACAAAGGACCTGTAAAGCGATCGTCAAAGTCCCAGATGGTCTTGACTTCGTCAATCCCAATTGCCGGATAGAGCGTGGGAGAGAGCCTGTTCTTGCGGAGAACTCGCGCTTTCAAACGAGAGAGAAAGCGATTGGCGTAGAGGTAATTGGCAGGCCGATCGAGCGTCCGCACGCAGGCGGCCAAATCAATCGGCGTTGAGATGGCGCAGGCGGCGGACAGCGGTCCGCCGGCGCCAAGTTCTCCGGCGAGCTTGAGGGTGACGTTGCCTCCCAGCGAAAAGCCGACCAGCATGACAAAACCGCCAAAGCGCTGCCGGATGTTTTCAAGAATGAATCTTGTATCGGATGTCAAGCCCGAGTGATACATCGTATCCGACAGATGCTCCGTGCCGCCACAACTTCGGAGATTGACCCGATGGACGCCAAACCCTCGCTCAAGGGCCGCTTGCGACATACTTTTGATATAGCCGGCGTCCGCCGATCCCTCCAAGCCGTGGACCAAAACGAGCTGGCCATGCGGCGTGGCGCCGGGTTGATGCTCCAGTACTCGGATGGTGGTCGTGGGCTTGATCCGATAGTCGCACTGGGTGGCTGGAAAACGGGTGAGGTCGATTTCGCGGGGCCAGAAATTAGCAGCGATGGTGGCGAGATGGGGATTGGCGAAGAGGGGGTGAAATTCGCGGTGCAATCTACATTCTACCGGGCGGCCAGTAGAATGGAGGGCCGGCGCCAAGGCGCATGCTCCGAGCGGAGAGTGGCACTGGCGAAAGATCCCGCGGCGTCCCGCATACACTGATGACAGGCATGTTGGTAACCAAGCGCGTGTTGATTTGTTTGCTGTTCTGCTGTCGGCTGGCGTTGGCGGTGGAACCCGTTGCCGCCGCTCCCAACCGCGCTCCGCTGGCGGCGAGTTCTTTCTATCCCCTACGCCTGACCGAGGTGAAACCTCGTGGTTGGTTGCTCGAGCAGTTGCGGATTCAAGCCAAGGGTTTGACGGGTCATCTGGACGAGTTCTGGCCGGATCTCGGCCCCAACAGCGCTTGGCTCGGCGGAAACGGCGAAGGGTGGGAGCGCGGCCCCTATTACCTGGACGGCCTCGTTCCGCTGGCATTTTTGTTGGACGATCCGCAGTTGATTGCGAAAGCGAGGAAGTGGGTGGAGTGGACGCTGACGCACCAACGGCCGGACGGCGGAATCGGTCCCGCCAAGAACCAGGACTGGTGGCCCAACTTCATCATGTTGAAGGTGCTCACGCAATGGCAGGAAGCAACCGGCGATCCTCGTGTGATCCCTCTGATGCAAAAATACTTCGCGTATCAGGCCAAACACATCGACGAGCGGCCCTTGTACGAATGGGCGACCTACCGGTGGCAGGAGGAAGTGCTCAGCATTCTTTGGCTCTACAACCGCACCGGCGACGCTTACCTGCTCGACCTGGCGCGCAAACTCAAGACGCAAGGCTACGACTGGGATGCCCAGTTTCGCAATTTTCGATACACCGAAAAAGTCACAGCCAAGGCGGATCTGAATCTGGCAACTCACGGCGTGAATACGGCGATGGCGATGAAGGCGCCCGCGATTTGGTATCTGCTGACCGGCGGTAAGCAAGGCGAAGCTGGGACCGAGTTGATGATGGAGCGCCTGGACCGGTACCACGGTCTGCCGAATGGAATGTTCAGCGCCAGTGAGCATTATGCGGGCCGCGATCCTTCTCAAGGTGTGGAGCTGTGCGCTGTGGTGGAGGCCATGTTCTCGCTCGAGCAGGAGATCGCGATTCTGGGCGACGCCCGGCTCGGAGACCGGCTGGAGAAGATCACATACAATGCCCTGCCCGCCACCATGTCGCCGGATCTTTGGTCACACCAGTACGATCAGCAGCCTAATCAGATTTCCTGTACGCTGGCGCGCCGGGATTGGACCGACAATGGGCCGGAATCAAACCTGTTTGGGCTGGAACCGAACTTCGGTTGCTGCACCGCCAATCTCCATCAGGGGTGGCCTAAGTTCGCGGCCAGCCTTTGGATGAGAACCCCGGATCATGGGCTCGCGGCCATTGCGTATGGTCCCAGCGAAGTCAAGACCGCGGTGGGCGACGGAGTGCCCGTGACGATCGATGAGCAGACCGAGTATCCATTCCGCGATACCATCCGCCTCGCCGTGGAACCTCAGCGTGCTGTGACATTTCCGTTGGTGATCCGGATACCGGAGTGGGCGCTCGACGCCCAAGTCAAGGTAAACGGGGAGGCGGTAAGCGGCATCGCGACCGGGACGTTCTTCACCATTCGACGCGAGTGGAAGGCGGGTGACCGTGTAGAACTCAGGTTTCCGATGGCGGTGGTCACAGCGGACGGCTTTCATGATGGCGTTACGGTTCAACGTGGACCGCTGGTTTATTCGCTGCCGATTGGTGAAAGCTGGCGGAAGCTGAAGCAAACAGGCCCTGCCACGGATTGGGAAATCTATCCCACATCGCCCTGGAATTATGCGCTTGAAGCCGCCGCCGGCCCGCAACCGGAAAGCCTCTTCACGGTGGAGGAACGAGCGATGGGAAGGCAGCCCTTCAGCCCGGAGGGTGCGCCGGTCGTAATCCATGTGAAGGGAAGACGGCTGCCCGAGTGGCGAACCGTGAATGAGTCAGCGGGTCCGCTGCCGGCAAGCCCGGTGTCCAGCAAGCAACCGGAAGAACCATTGACGTTGGTACCGTACGGGGCGGTGCGGCTGCGCATCACGGTTTTTCCGACGTTGGCCCCAACCCCGGTCGGCGCGCGGTGAGGAACTTCTCGTGATCATGGCCCTGGCCGGGCGGCGCGGTCGACGCGGCAAGAGGAGTGTCTGTCCACTTACAAATCTGGTACTAGAACGTGCAGGGCCTCTCAGCTATTGCGGCTGGCAGCGCCGGGATGTAGTCTGAGCTTGCGGGTAGTCGCTGGGCGCGTTTGGCGATAAAGACCGTTGATTTTCATTACAACTGCTGCATGTTAAGCCTCGTTTACCCCCCCGCTAGCGCACGTCGTCCTGTGCCGTTGGATCGTACGCAGCTGGCCGCGGACTGGCTGCTCGATTCCGGCATCTGCCGCCCGGGATTCGGTATCGCGGACGAATATCGGACAAACGGAAGAGAGTACTCGCCAGAATCAAACATTGCAACGGCGTACTATGTCAGTGCCCTGATCTGGCTCTTTGAGACGCGTGGCCAAACACGTTATATTGATCGCGCCCTGACAACCGCGCAACTCCTCTCCCAGTCCGCGCTGGTCATGTACGTATCTAGCCTTACCGACGGGATGGGGGCCTCCGACCGGCCGGCCGATAGCCGGTTCGAGGACTGCAGCGCGATACTTCGCTCGCTACTGCGGTGCTGGAAAGTAAGCCGCCATTCCGAATTCCTAAACAGGGCGATCGAGTGCGCAAACTTCATGCAGCGAATTCCCGGTCAATGCCCATTGGAATCGACGCGCGGCTGGTTGGAATTGGCGGAGGAGACCGGAAACAAGCGATGGCAGAAGCTCCATGACGGAGTTCTCAGCCGGAGTCTGAATCCAGAGTTCCTCGAGTTGGGGGACAGCACGCCGGCTCTGTCGCCGGCTGCATCTGTGAGCGACACAGCTCGCTTACCCTCGACTGCCAATCTGATCCGCCAATGCTGTTTTCTTGAAGCGCTGCTGCCGACCCTCGTGCGCCCCGGGCGTCAGTCCCTGGAAGTACTGAGTGTCTTTGAGGAAGTGTTCGCATTCGCCAGCAATGCGGTACGAGCGCTCTCGGGCAAAACGCTTGACGAGAACACAGTGCCAACGGAAGCGTATGCGCGCCTGCTGCGCTTGCGCGTGTACGCGGCCGCTCTCGGTTTGATTAAGCTGGATGCGGACCAAGCGGAATGCGAGGCTGACCTCCTCGGGGACCTGCAAGCCGCCCATCTCGACCCAAGAATTCGCGGCGGCTTCTACACTTGCCCCGGCTCAAGCATCTTCGAACGAGTGGTTGCTCTCGCCGCCACGGCGGTTTCTGCGCAGGCGCTGGGGCAATGGATGCAGTTCAATAACGGCAGCTTCCGCCCCGATGTCGCGCAAATGATCTAAAGAACTAAATCAAGGCAGTCTGGAAGTCGGATCCAACTGTTGCCAGGTCGAAATTCGTGCGTGCCCTGCCCGGGCACGTAAGAACTGCGCCCACCCGGGACGTTTACTGAATCGTCTCAGTCTTACGGCTGAGATCTTCTGCGAGGATGATGGCTTCCGCCAATTCCCGCATTGGACGGCGAAGCCGCCGACTCTCATTGCGCAAACGCAGGTAGGCCTCCTCTTCCGTGAGGCTGTGACGATGCTGGAGAATGCCTTTTGCCCGTTCCACCAGTTTGCGTGTTTCCAACTGGCGCCGCATTTCGGCGGTCTCTTCGAGCAGACGCGCATTCTCTTCTGCCAGGACCGATTTGGAGATGGCGCCCCCCATTTGCTCGCCCACAAACGTGAGCAGGGCAATCTCATCGGCACTATGTGGATGAGCGTCGCGATGGTGCACGTTGATGACGCCTATGACCTCACCGCCGCTGAGCAGCGGAACCGACAAGAAGGCTTCATATGTGTCTTCGATCAGCGCGCGGAAACGCTTGAACCGCGAGTCGGCCGAGGCATTCGACGGCAGGGCGACTACGGACCGGTGTTCGGCCACCCAGCCAGTTACGCCTTCACCCATTTTCAGGCGAATGTTTCCCAGGTCCCCCTGGTGGGGAACTTGTGAGGCACGCAAGACGATTTCACTGGTCTCGCGCTCGATCAGATAAACCAGGCACGCGTCACAGTCAGTTACCTGAACGGTCAGACCGACGATTTCGCCTAACATTTCGTCCAGCGAAAGCTCGGAACTGACAATGCTGCTAATTCTGTGAAGGAGCGATACCTGGGAAGTATGCGGCTCCATGATGAACGTCGTTGCCATACCAAACAGTAGTACGCTTGGCCGGCAAACTTCCAATCAAAAGATTTGATCTCTCCTATCCTTTAAGGATCTAAGTTCAGCCATTATCAACAACTTATCCGAAAATACAGCCACACTGAAAGCGCTTTAAGTTGCGGCCGCCACGCCCAAGAAACGGCGGCCTCAGAATCATATCACTGCCGGCAGCCGCGATGGCGAACCGGAAGCCCTTTATATTCTGACCAACTGGCTCTGCTCCTCGCCAGTGACCCGCGCGTCGCCGTCGGACACGAAAACGTTCACTTCCGATCGAACCCCGAACTCAGCGAGATAGATTCCCGGTTCAATGGAGAAGCAGGTGTTCGCAATAACGCGGCGCTCGTCATGCGACTCGAGATTATCCATGTTTGCGCCGGTTCCGTGAACCTCGGTCCCAATGCTGTGCCCCGTCCGGTGAAAGAAGTTCGCGCCATAGCCTTGGGCGGTGATGTACCCCCGGCAAACGTCGTCCACTTCGAATCCGGCGAAGGCCTGGCGGGCGCGGGCCTTCTGAATGGCGAAGTCGGACGCGCAGCGGCGGGCTGTCTTCACGATCTCGAACACATTCTGAATGAGGTCAGGAATCTGCTCTCCACAGTATCCGGTCCACGTCACGTCGTAGTAGACCGCTCCCGGCGCCGATACCTTTGCCCAGAGGTCGATCAGGACGAAATCGCCATTCTGGATATACGACGTCCGATCGCGAGTCGGCTCATAGTGCGGATCGGAGGCGTTGGCGTTCACCCCAACGATGGGGCCGTGATCGGTCTCGAGTCCAGAATGCTCGAAGTGATGCCGTATGAATTGCTGCACCTCATATTCATTGACCGGATTGGAGCAGCGCAATCGTTCGCCGATGAGATTGAACGCGTTGCGGCGGATCTCATCCACGCGGCGACCCGCTTCCAAATGCATTTCGAGCTGTTCGACCGACCATTTGGCTTCGAATTCCTGGACCAGATTCGCGGAGCTGACCACGTCCACACCGGTTGCGCGAACCAGCTCCATGGTCCCGGCGTCGACCAGAGAAACATAGGGAATACTACAGTTCGGCGAGTACTGCATAGCGATGCGCTTGGCGGACCCCAGCAAAGTCGCCAAGCGGTTCCGCTGATCAACCCAGTTTGAATAGACTTGCCTCTGACCCGGCAGGCTGTCCAGGGCGCCTTTCTCAATCTGGTGGACCAGTTTGCGGGGTTCACCTTCCGCGGGAACGAAGTAATACCAGCGGCGCGTGGCTTCGATCTCGGCGGGAATCGATAGGATGCGATAGGCGAGAGGATCCCGCCTGTGGTGGTCAAAGAAGAGCCACCCATCCAGGCCCTCCCGTCGCAGGGCGTCTTGAATCGCAGTTATTTGCATCACCGTAATTCTATGCAATGCGATGTTCACGAAGATTTTTTCCAACCGGTTGCGGCACAATCGGAGAAGTTATGGCGACCCTAGGCTTCGTGGAATATGTAGATGCCGGCCCGGAAGTGCGGGCAGTTTACGACGACATCATGGCAACCCGGCAGACGGACTGGATCAACAACTTCTGGAAGGCCCTCGCGCATGACCCGGCAACCCTGCGCCGGACCTGGGAGAGCATCAAGCAAATTATGGCGCCTGGCGCATTGGACCCGCTCACCAAGGAACTGGTCTACCTCGCCGTAAGCGTTTCGAACCAGTGCGGTTACTGCATCGCTTCGCACACGGCAGGAGCGCGCAAGGCGGGCATGACGAATGAGATGTTCGCGGAACTAATGGCGGTGGTCGGGATGGCGAATGAAACCAACCGGCTGGTGTCCGGGTATCAGGTGGAGATCGACGAACGCTTCAAGGTTTGAGGATAAGTCGAAAATTTTCAATTCAGGGTAGCGATGGCGAGGTAGTCAACTCGATCAATTGCCACCCGCCAGCGGCCTGCTTGAGTTTGCAGAAGTACCGAACCCGTGACGTCACGCCCGATGAGTCCTGCGTATCAACATAGGAGATCACGCTGTAGACGCCGTCCCCCAAATCCTCAATTTTGGCCGAGTAGGCATCCTGGAACCTAGCCGCGCCTAGCAAGTTGAGGCGCTTCCCGACAAACCGTTGCGACATTCGTGCGGCTAAGAACGGGTCGGAAACGGCGCGATGCGTTGCGGCAGCAGAATGCGACCGCTGCCATAGAAGGAGTGCGGCGAAGCAGATCAGCAATCCGAGCAGGAAGACTTTTTTCAGAATATTTGTCCCTTAAAATCAATCGTATAGCCAAATGTATTTAAAGTTCTAGATATCCCGCCGGCAGCTCAACCCTGCAAGATGAGGATGCCATCGGCCAGGAGGACAGTGGAAAACCTGTGGAAATCAAAAATGGCCGCGCTTCTGGAAGCTCGAATCCCGATCCGGATAGGCAGAACATCGGCCCCTCAATGCAATGGAGAAGTTAGCTTCAACATACTAGAGCAAACAGTTGAAGACTAAGGACTTCTAAGAAACGAATAAGGGGCCTTGAACCAGTGATTTCATGCTCCCACTCCGAGCGTTAGGTCGCCAAAGCACAGGCTGCCTGTCACTGCGCGAGCCAGGATATAGGCAAGGTCGCCCTAGCAGGCGATCGCCGGGACCAGGCCGATCAAGCCGCTTTGTAGTGCCCGGCGGATCGCCAAACCCCGATTCCCGGCGTAAGAACGCTCGAAGAGCGATCCGGAACGGCCGGTTAGGCATCTTGCGAGGCCGAAGATCTTCACTTCCTTGGCGCTCGCGTTACTGGCTCCCGGGCTGAATGCGACGAGCAGGACCAGCAGCCAAGCGCGAGAATAATCTCGGCCGAGAGTATGGAAGCAGGGTGACAAACTGCTGGACGACGACGGGCAGATAGATCGGCTACGGCGATCGGTGCCGAAAAGAAAAAGCCCATTCCGTTTGGGGGAATGAGCAGTTTTCTTCCTGTTTCCAGGCCTCGCTTTCGCGAGTTTTACGTTTGATGGGAGAATCAGATCCGACGGCATCGCAACCGCCAAAACCTGTTTGTGATTGGAGTGTAGGGCCACGGGGGTCTGAAGTCAAGGACGATTTTCCCACCCTGGTTTAGCACCCGCAACTCGCTCCCAATAAACCATTTATCGGGTAACCTGTTTTTCCTCAGTCTGTGGATAGCAGCTTTTCCACCGGTGGAAAAACGCCTGTGAATTTCGGCTATCTACAAGTTATTTATACACTTAACTTCCATCACAGGTTTCGATCGAGAGCATGCCCGCCAGCCTCGTGTGCGGGGCGGCTGTAGCCAAGTGTGCGGGAAAAACGAAGAACCGAGGCTCCGGCCCGAGAGCGACGGCCCGTTTGGCTGTAGGCTTCGAGTTCGACCTGGCGACCCCAAGCATGCCACTACCATTGGTCGCGTGTTAACCCGGCCATCCCCCTAACTCAGGTGCAGTGTGGTCATGGCCTCTTCGGATTCGAGGCTGCCGTAACGGCGACGGTAGATTCGCATGCTGGCGTAGAAAATGCCCGCTAAGGTGCACAGGGCAACCAGAATGCAACTCACAATGATGATGTTGATGAACAGGCTGTAGAGTATCTTCACCTGATTCGCGGCAGGCGCGTCATTCCAGGTGATCCGGGCCTCGTATTCGACCCGTGCCAGCAGGTCGTCGGCCTGCTTTTCGGAGCCGCCCGTCGCCACGGCAATCAGTACCGCCGAACGCTTCACGACTGTGTTCGGGACCAGTTTGAACTGTATCGAGTGGAGACGCGCCATTTCCGGGGTCGGGTAATAAAACAGCACCAGCCGGACCGGCGATCCGTCAACTTGGTAGGTGGCGAGATAGCCTTCGGCGCCTTGCTCAAATCCCGGTTCGGCGGAAACTAACTCCGGTGCAAACTGCTTCAATGAGGCCGAGCCGAGAATGTAGCGAGCCGAGTTCGGCACCAAATCAAGCCGGGGAACAAAAGTCAAGATGGCGGGCAACGAGGATTCATGCTTTGCCGGCAGTTGCTGAAACAAGTCGTCAACCTGTTTCTTGTTAGGACGCTTGCCGGCGAACACCAGCACATAGTTGGCATCAAACACCAGCAACTGACTCGCATCTTCCGAACAGGACGGAGCAAGCTGGCAGCGCTTGCCGTCCGATGGCCGCAGGTACTCCCACGCCGCCAGCGCGCCGGTGGTGTCTTTGAAACGGTATACCCTGACCGTCGTCTTGAGACCCGCGCCAGAGTATGGCGCCGATTCGGAAGCCATAAGCCCAAACTCCTTCCAAACCGCGGCATCGCCCGGCACAGCGGCCTCACCGATGGCGCCTCGATGCGCCAGACTCCATTGCTTGGGCAATAGTTCATCCGCGCGCAGCGACGCGCTCGCGAGAAGCGCCAAGCTTGCCAGACCAGTTAAGCGCCGTGACATTTCTTGTATTTCTTCCCGCTCCCGCAAGGGCACGGATCGTTCCGGCCGACCTTGCCGGTGTTGGTCACAGTTTGAGGCTTGCTCGCCCCCTCCCCACCGACAAACTGCAGCGCTGCCATTTCGCGATCCTTCTTCTTTTGTATGTTTCGCGTTATGTCGAGGACCGTATTTTGCGCCGCTTGACGAGCAGCCGAGACGGCCGCCAATTCGGGTTCCGGCTCGGCCGGGCGCACCTCCTCATCTTCTTCGTCGTCTTCCGGCTCCGGATAGGGCAGCGGAATGCCGCCCGTCTCAATGCGCAGAAAAAAAAGGTATCGTATCGTCTCGTCCTCGATGCGGTCCATCATGTCCTGGAACATCGTGAACGATTCTTTCTTGTATTCGATCAGCGGATCTTTTTGTCCGTAACCGCGAAGCCCGATGCCTTCCTTCAAGTGATCCATCGACAGGAGGTGATCTTTCCACTGGTTGTCGATGACGTTGAGCATGATAATGCGCTCAGCCTCACGCATGTTATCGGGACCGACCAGGTTCTCCTTCTCGTCGTAGCGGCGCGAGAGAACCTCATTGACGTGGACCTCAATTTCAGGCCGCGTAAGCGGAGACAGTTCGCTGATCTCCAACTTCACGCCGAATTGATTGAGCACGGCATTCTGCAGACCCAATAGATCGTATTGATCGTTACGAGAGTTCTGCGGGACGTACTGGTCGACGTATTGCGCCACGATACCGCTGACGATTTCCAGAATCTTTTCCTTCTGATTCTGTCCTTCGAGCAGCGCCCGCCGCATACCGTAGACAGCGTTCCGCTGCTTGTTCATGACGTCGTCGTATTCGAGAACGTGTTTGCGCGATGCGAAATTCTGCGCCTCCACCGCCTTCTGGGCAGCAGCGATCCGCTTGGTGATGAGACCCGATTCGATCGGCACATCTTCTTCCATACCGAGACGGAGCATCAGGCCTTGCATGCGCTCGCCTCCGAAGATGCGAAGCAGATCATCCTGCAGCGAAAGATAGAAGCGGCTGCTGCCTGGATCGCCCTGGCGTCCGGCACGTCCGCGCAACTGATTATCGATACGCCGCGATTCGTGCCGCTCGGTGGCGAGAATATGCAAGCCGCCCAGCTTCACAACTTCCTGGCGTTCGGCCTCGATCTGCCGCTTTATGTCGGTGAGTTCGCGCTCCAGTTCCTCCTTGGGAATCATCTCCGGCGTCTTGTTTTGCTTCTTCAGGCGCTCGCGCACCAAGGTGTCGGGGTTGCCCCCGAGCAAGATGTCGGTGCCGCGGCCGGCCATGTTGGTGGATACGGTCACCGCGCTCTTGCGGCCTGCCTGAGCGACGATGGCGGCTTCACGCTCGTGGTTCTTGGCGTTCAGCACTTCATGCTTCACGCCCATCTTCTTCAGGATGCCGGACAGCCGCTCGGACTTCTCCACTGAGATGGTGCCCACCAGCACGGGCTGGCCCCGTTCGTTGAGATCTTTGATCTCTTTGGCCGCGTTGCGGAACTTCTCTTCCTCGGTCCGGTAAACGATGTCCGAATTCTCCTTGCGGATCATCGGCATGTTGGTCGGGATGATCACCACGTCCAGGTTGTAGATCTTCTGGAACTCCGCCGCTTCCGTGTCGGCGGTACCGGTCATGCCGGCCAGCTTCTTGTACATGCGGAAGTAATTCTGAAAGGTGATACTCGCCAGTGTCTGCGTTTCGCGTTCAATCTTGACGCCCTCTTTGGCTTCGATCGCCTGATGCAGACCATCGCTCCAGCGGCGTCCCGGCATCAAGCGGCCAGTGAATTCGTCGACGATGATCACCTGCCCCTCTTGCACGACGTAATCCCGGTCGCGCAAGTAGAGCACGTGCGCGCGCAAGGCCTGCTGCACGTGGTGGTTCATTTCGATGTTCACCGCTTCGTAGAGATTGCCCATCGAAAGCAGCTTCTCCACTTTCAAGACGCCCTGTTCGGTGAGCGCCACAGTCCGGTGTTTTTCGTCGACCGTAAAGTCGCCGGTGGTGTATTTCTCGCCGGGCTCCTTGCCTTCGATCACTTCGCCGCGCTCGAGCGCCGGGATGATCCGGTTGACCTTGTAATACTTGTCCGTCGATTCCTCGCTAGGGCCCGAAATAATGAGCGGCGTTCGAGCCTCGTCGATCAGGATGGAGTCGACTTCGTCGACGATGGCGAAGTTGTGCCCGCGCTGCACACAGTCGGCGATCCGGAACTTCATGTTGTCGCGCAGATAGTCGAAGCCGAACTCGTTGTTGGTGCCGTAGGTGATATCCGCGGCGTAGCTGGCGCGGCGCTCGACGTCGTCCAGATCGTGCACAATCACACCGACGGACAAGCCGAGGAATTTGTGAAGCCGTCCCATCCATTCGGAGTCGCGCTTGGCCAAGTAATCGTTCACCGTAACGATGTGCACACCCTGACCGCCGATGCCGTTCAAATAGGAAGGCAGGGTTGCCACCAGCGTCTTGCCCTCACCGGTTTTCATTTCGGCGATCTTGCCGCGGTGCAGGACAATGCCGCCAATCAACTGCACGTCGAAGTGCCGCATATTAAGGATGCGGCGGCCGCCTTCGCGGCAGACGGCAAACGACTCAATCAAAATGTCGTCCAGGGAAGCGCCGTTGGCGACGCGCTGTTTGAAGTCCACGGTTTTGGCCGCCAGTTCGGCGTCCGATAGCGCCGTCATCTGGGGCTCGAGATCGTTGATTGCCGCCACCATGGGGCGAATCTTTTTGACCTCGCGGTCATGCTTGGTGCCAAATACTTTGGCGAGAGCTGTATCGAGCATAAAATTATTCCTCTTTAGAAAAACTGTCCACAAACGCACCTCATTTACGGCGCAAGACCGCAACCTGCGAACTACGCCGCATGCTGATTACGAAAGGTGGATGGGAGGAGGTCTTTGGAAGAGGTTGTGCTGAACAGGGGTTCGCGGCGGCGACAGCGGTATGGAGTCCGCCATCTGCCGGGATTCGATAACCGGCGCATCCGCGACCGCGTTGGCTTCCATCAATGCCCACTGATAGAGGGCGCGAATGGTGGTCTTACGGGCAAACTTCAGGCACTCGGGAAGCGAACGGAACGCAGAGCGCCCCGCGGGGGTCAGGCGCTTTGCAATTTGCGCAGCCTTACGCTCGGAGCCACGGATTTCAGACGAATCGTGGTCGGTAACGAACTGCGCAAATTCAGGAGCGCTCAGACAAACGATGGCCAGTAACAGCGACAACGTTCGTCCCATCGCTAGACCATGAGTTCTTATAGCGCGATCCACTCATATTAAGGCTAGCAGAAATGCGGAGGGTTGGCTGGCTGGCGGGTGGCGTTTCCATCGCGAGATGTGCTGGTGTGGGAGGCGCCGGCGTATCGGACGAGAGAAAGACCGGGCTGCAGCGGCGCCTTAACTTGGGCGCGGCGCGGCGTTAAGATCATCAGTGCCAATTGTGTGCCCTTCAAGCGGCACCGGTTTCCCGTCGCCTATCGCCCGAAGAATCCGACACCGCTTCCGGAAGTCAGCAACCCTCTCCTCCCGGTTCGGCAGCATCTCGAACCGGCGCAGCACTTCGTTCCTGGCGCTGGCAACCAGTTCGGTGTCCAGCCTGTTCATGCGTTCGAGCTCCGCAAAGATAGAACCGCCGACCTCCTTCCGGAACCTCTCCATTTCAGCGTAGAGATCGGAGTGTCCCTCTCGATCGGCATTCTGCTTCACATATTGAAACCGAACGGTCGGAAATGTGGGTCGCAAGAAATACTCCGCGGCCATCGCACTTTCGTCGAACCGGTCGACCACGCCTATTACCGAGATCTGGCGCAGGTAGTCAAGCGCGACGCGCAGATCTGTTTCCGTCGGCGGCCGCGTGTATTCGCCCCGGTTCGCCATAATGTTGACCTGCACGTCGTTGATCAACTGAGGATGCTGCTCCAAGAGGTCGGCGAAATAAGACTGCGCATCGGGCAACTTGGAAGTGTGGCCGACTTCAATTGGAGCGTTCCGGCGCTGAAACTTATACATGGACCACAACCGTGGCAGCGGATCACGAAAAAAGCAGATATCGAACAAGATCACCTGCGGAACGATGGGCTTCGGGTACCTGAGGTGATGGCTGGAAATCGCCTGGAGTTCCGGGTTGGCTGCCAGGAACGCCTCAACATCCGATCCATGCAACACCGAGTTCGGGCTTGGGCCATGAAGCGTCGCGAACTTCGAGCCCAGCGCACGGTGCAAGATGTACTCAATCGTGCTTCCTGCGTTCTTGAAAATATGGTAGTGGAGCAGAACCCAACGGCTTTCGGACGCAGGAACAATAGCCTGCCGCATGTCACCAGGGGAAAGGTTGGTAGGCAGCCACGCCGCTTCGGGCGTCAAGGCATCTGCGTCCATGACAGCATTGTTACAAGAATCCGTCCTGGAACGCACGCAGTGAGGCGCGACTGCCACAGCCTGGCAAGCTGGCGACCGCTCGAAGCTACTTGGTTGAGAACTTAAATACCGTCACGGTATGGAAGGTCTCGCCCGGCCGCAGTACGGTAGTCGGGAAGCTGGGCTTGTTGGGCGAATCCGGAAAGTGCCCCGTCTCGAGACAGAAGCCGTCGCGGCGCTGGTACGCTTTGCCGCCCTTGCCGACTACCGTGCCATCGAGGAAATTGCCGGTGTAGAACTGCACGCCCGGCTGGTCGGTCAGCACTTCCAGCACACGACCCGACTTCGGCTCCTCCACGCGTGCGGCCAATCCCAGCGACGGGCCCTTGTGATTGAGGACAAAGTTGTGATCGTAGCCCTTGCCGAGTTTGATCTGAGGATCGTCGGCATTGATGCGCGCACCAATCACCTCCGGCTTGCGGAAGTCGAACGGCGTGCCGGCAACCGGCTGCAAAACGCCGGTTGGAATCAGAGTCGCATCCACCGGCGTGAACCGGTCGGCTTCGATCGTCGCAATGTGGCTCAGAATATCGCCGTTTCCCTGCCCCGCCAGATTGAAGTAGGAATGGTTGGTCAGGTTCAGTACGGTGGGTGCATCGGTCACCGCCGAGTAGTCAATCTTCAGCTCATCCTTGTCGTTGAGCGAATACTTGACCGTTGCGGTCAGCTTGCCTGGAAATCCCTCTTCCCCATCGGCGCTCACATATTGCAATTCGAGAGTTGGCGTGTCTTTGGTCGACACATCCTTGGCCGTCCAGACCTGCGAGTTGAAGCCATGGTTCCCGCCATGCAGGCAATTGGGCCCGTCGTTTTTCGGCACATGGTAAGTCTTGCCGTCGAGCGTGAACTGGGCTCCGCCGATGCGGTTGGCGTAGCGGCCGACCAGCGCTCCGAAATAAGGATTCTTGGCAAGATACCCGTCGAGGGAATCGAACCCGAGCACAACATCGGCGAACTGGCCCTTACGGTCGGGCACCTTTAATGAAACGATCACGCCGCCATAATTCATGATGGTCACTTCCATGCCCTTCTTGTTGGCGAGCGTGTAGAGCGTGATCTCGCGGCCGTCAGCCGTCTTTCCGAAAGGTTTCATAGCGAGCTTTTGCGCTCCTTGCGCGGAGGGAGGCGCTGAGAATGCGGTCGTGCCAAGCATAATCGCCAGTCCAACGAGGGATGCTGAGCGCCGTGATGTAGTCATAGCTGGCTCCAATCTTACTGCACGCGGTTTTCGCGCCGGTCCCGGACTCCCCAACAGACTTGACCGAATCCGACGCCGCGGCCTATAATCCGATTTGCCTTTTTGTAACCGCTTACAGCACCGTAAAGTCTATCGCATGCAGGTGCGCGCGTAACTTTTGCAAGTGGACTTCGATAGAGTCTAGTAGCCCCGTTCTGTTTCATCGGGTCTTGATGCAGCCATGTCCGCCTAACTCACTTTTGGAAGGTCTCCACGTTCAATGCCCTTAGCGCTCCTCTTGCAGTCCTCGCCGGCCAGTCTCATTTCGCTAAGCGCCGTCGACATCGCCGTCATAGCGATCTATTTCGTGATGGTGATCGGCATCGGTTTCTACTTGAAGCGCTTCACGCAGACCGGTGAGGACTTCTTCCTTGCCGGTCGCGAGATGACCGCTTGGATAGCGGGTCTCAGCTTCGTCGCCGCCAACCTCGGATCGCTCGAGATGATGGGTTGGGCGGCAGCCGCCTACCAGTACGGGATTCTTGCCACCCATTGGTATTGGATTGGCGCCATCCCGGCCATGCTGTTTCTGGGCATCATTATGATGCCCTTCTATTACATCTCGAAAACACACTCCGTTCCTGGCTATCTCAAACTGCGGTTCGGCGAACCGGCTCGCGCCCTCTCCGCGATTTCTTTCGGCCTGATGACGGTCCTGATGAGCGGCGTAAATATGTATGCCATGGCGCTGGTCTTGAAGGTCATCCTGGGCTGGGATATCAACTTCAGCATTTGGGTTTCCTCGTTGACCGTCGCCGCGTATGTGTTTCTCGGAGGCCTGCGCTCCGCCATCTTCAACGAAGTTCTTCAATTCTTCCTTATCTGGCTCGGCGGAATCGTAGTTTCCATCGTGGGCCTCATAGAGGCCGGCGGATGGAGCGGCATGGTGGCTCGCATTCACGAAAGGTGGCCCGGCCAGGATTACACCCATATGTGGAATGGCCTCGGCAACTTTTCCGACAACCCGATGGGCATCCACTGGACGGGTATCGTTCTGGGCCTTGGTTTCGTGATCTCGTTCGGCTACTGGACGACAGATTTCCTGGTGGTGCAGCGCGTCCTCACCGCCCGCGACATGCGATCGGCCAAAATGGCGCCTATCATCGGCGCGGCTTTCAAGATGGCCGTTCCGTTCATTGTCATCCTGCCCGGCTTGTTGGCGCTGGCCGTCCTCCCGGAACACTTGGTGGGCGAAGCGCAAGCCACCGCCACTCAGCATTCCTACAACGAAGTGCTTCCCATCATGATGGCCCGCTATTGCGGACCGGGCCTGCTGGGCCTCGGCATTACGGCATTAATCGCCGGCTTCATGTCCGGCATGGCCGGCAACGTCAGCGCATTCACGACGGTTTGGACCTACGACATCTATCGCTCCCTCATTAAGAAAGACGGAACCGACCACCACTACCTCAACGTAGGCCGCTGGACCACCGTGCTTGGTGTGCTCGTCAGCATTGGAACGGCCTACCTGGTAATGGGCTCCAGCAGCATCATGGATTATGTCCAGCAACTCTTCAGCTTCTTCATCGCGCCGCTCTTCGCCACGGTAATTCTCGGCATGCTCTGGAAGCGAGCCACTGCCCCGGCCGGCTTCTGGGGCTTGCTGTGCGGCACCGTAGCATCGATCGCGATGTGGACCTGGGTCAAAATCGATCCTTCGGCACTCCGCATTATCGCGCTGTCGCCGCACGCCAAAACAATGGCCCAGAACATGTATCAGGCGCTGTGGGCCTGGATCATTTGCGCCGTGGTCACCATCGTCGTCAGCCTGCTGACCAAGCCCAAGCCGGAATCGCAGCTGGTCGGCTTGGTCTATGGCTGCACGGTACTGCCGTCGGAAGGACACCTCAAGCTGTACCAACGGCCCATCTTCTGGGCGGTGGTGGTCGCTTTAGTCCTGGTCGTGGCAAATATTATCTTCTGGTAGGAACAAAACATGATTGAAGGCGCAAAAGGTTTCATCTCCATCTGGTTCTTCATCGGCGTGCTGCTATTCATCTACGGCCTGCTCATACTGGGGGCCGGTATCTACAGCGTTTATGTCCCACCGGAGCACACCGTCGTCCTCGAAAAACTGCACACCGGAATCTGGTGGGGTGCGTTTCTGACGCTGTTTGGTGGCTTTTACTGTTACCGCTTTAACCCGAAAAGGAAATCTAATGTCGGCTCATAAACCAACGTTTGGCCTCATCGTAGGCAACCGCGGATTCTTCCCATCTCACCTGGCTGCCACTGGCCGCGAGGAGATGATCTCCGTCTTGCAGTCATCGGGCGCGGACGTGGTCGCACTCGGTGTGAACGATTCGAAGTTCGGCGCCGTCGAAGCGCACTCCGAAGCCCGCCGCTGTGCGGACCTGTTCAAATCACGCCGCGAGGATATCGACGGCATTGTCGTCACCCTACCGAACTTCGGCGACGAGCGCGCCGTGGCCGATACCCTGCGACTCGCCGGCCTGAATGTTCCCGTGCTGATCCAGGCCACGCCTGATACGCCATCCCGCATGACCATCAGCGATCGCCGTGACAGCTTCTGCGGCAAGATGTCGGTCTGCAATAACCTGACCCAGTACCGCATTCCGTACTCACTGACGACGCTGCACACCGAAGCGCCGAAATCCGACACATTCAAGAAGGATCTGGCGTGGTTCACAGGCGTTTGCAACGTCGTGCGCGGCCTCAAGGGTCTTCGCGTCGGCGCGATTGGCGCGCGCCCCGCCGCATTCAATACCGTCCGCTACAGCGAGAAGCTGCTGGAATCGAACGGTATCTCCATCATCACCATCGATCTGTCTGAAATTCTCGGCCGCATTGAGCGCATGAAGGATGACGATCCGGCGGCAACCGCGAAGCTGGCCGCTATCCATTCTTATGTCGACACGGCCGGCACGCCGGCCTCAGCACTGTTGAAGATGGCCAAGCTCGGCGCGGTCGTCGATGGCTGGATGAAGGAAACCGAGGTCACCATTAGCGCCGTTCAGTGCTGGACCTCGCTCGAAGAATACTTCGGCGTAGTTCCCTGCACCATCATGAGCATGATGAGCAACGAGCTGATGTCTAGCGCTTGCGAGGTGGATATCTGCGGCGTAGTGGCCATGCACGCGCTGCGCCTGGCCTCCGGAACGCCCAGCGCGCTGCTCGATTGGAACAACAACTATGGCGAGGATCCGAATAAGGCCGTCTGTTTCCATTGCAGCAATCTTCCCAAGCATTTCTTCGCCGACGTGAAGATGGATTTTCAGCAGATCATCGCCGGAACGGTCGGGCGTGACAATACATTCGGAACATGCGTAGGCAGGGTGAAAGCGAGTCCAATGAGCTATGCCCGCTTCTCCACCACCGACGCCACAGGACGGATGTCAGGATACGTCGGCGATGGCGCGTTCACGAATGATCCGCTGGAAACTTTTGGCGGCGCCGGCGTGGTGGAGATTCCACGCATGCAGGACCTGCTGCGCTACATTTGCGAGCGCGGCTTCGAGCATCACGTCGCCGCCAACCTCGCACCGGTCAGCAATGTGGTGTATGAAGCTGCCACGCGATATCTTGACTGGGACATCTATTACCACAAATAAAGGCATTCGATAGCCGGGAAGGCATCCAATGAGCATAATCGTCGCGGGCGTTGACTTCGGCACGCTCAGCGTTCGCGTTTCGATCTTCGATAGCAAGCGGGGCCGGCTGGGATCCGGCACGGCCGAATATCCGCTGCACCGGTCCAAGACCGACCCCGATCAGGCCACACAGAGTCACGACGACCACATGAAAGCGCTGGCTGCCGCTACGCAGATTGCGCTGGGCAAAGCACATGTCTCGGGCGGCGAGGTGGCGGCCATTGCGCTGGATACGACCGGCTCCAGCGTGATCCCTGTCGGCGCCGGCATGGTTCCGCTGGATGAGTACTATCTCTGGTGCGATCACCGCTCCTGGCGCGAGGCGGCCGAGATCACTGCCAAAGCACACGAATACGGCCTCCCCGCCATCGACTGGTGCGGCGGCGTGTACTCGAGCGAGTGGGGCTTCTCAAAGCTTCTCCACTGGCTCCGCCACAACCCCGGAAAACGCAGCCAACTGGTTTCCGCCTTTGAGCACTGCGACTTCGTCGCCGCCATTCTGTGCGGCATCACGGACGCCTCCGAAGCGCCCCGCAGCGTCTGCGCCATGGGCCACAAATGGCTATGGAACGAATCGCTCGGCGGCCTGCCGCCGGAAGAGTTTCTAGTCAAAGTAGATCCGTTGCTGGCGGGCGTCCGAGCCAAGCTGCAAGGCCGGTATCAGACTTCGGACAAAATCGCCGGCTACCTCTCGCCCTACTGGGCCCAGCAGTTAGGCGTGAAACCCGGTATTCCCATCCCTGTCGGCGCGTTCGATGCGCACTGGGATGCCGTGGGCGCGGGCGTTGGGCTTGGCGATGTCGTGAATGTCATCGGCACGTCAACCTGCATCATCGGCCTCAGCGACCGCGCGCAATTGGTGCCTGGCGTTTGCGGCGTGGTGCCGGGCTCTGTCGATCCGAAAATGACGGGAATTGAAGCGGGGCTCTCGGCCGTCGGCGATATCTTTGAAGCCATTGCGCGCCGAGCGGACAAAACTGCTTCGGAGCTGGCATCGGGCCTGGACCGCTATCGTGCCGGCGAGACCGGCCTCTTGCGAATGACGTGGGACAACGGCGACCGCACCGTGCTGGTGAACCCCGAACTGGGCGGCGTCACGCTCGGCTGGCATCTCACAAATACGGCCGAGGATGAACTCTTCGCGGCGATTGAAGGCACTGCGTTCCACACCCGTATCATCATGGGACGCATGGAGGAGCACGGCGCTTCGGTGCGGCGTATCATCAACGGCGGCGGCATCCCGCAGAAGAACGAAACGCTCAACCAGGTCTACGCGAACGTGTTAAACAAACCGATTCTGGTCCCGCAAGGCGATGTGACCAGCCTGGGCTCGGCCATCTTCGCGTTTCTGGCCGCTGGGGCGTTCCCCTCTCTGGAAGCGGCCCAGAAGGCGCTCTGCCCACCGCACCAGACCTATCTGCCCGAACCAACCAGCGTAGAAGTCTACAACCAGCTGTTCGCGCTGTATCGCAAACTCTACTTCTCCCTGGGCAGTAAAGATAGTGCACCGGTTCCCATCGGGGACGTGTTGCCGCAGCTCCGCCTCATCGCCGCCAGCGTACGGGAGTCTGCATGAAAACTCCAGCACACCGCGCGCGTGAGCAAGCGGATTCCCTCGATGCAGGTGGGGGACAGGCACCTGTGTCCCAAGGCGCGCTGAGGGTCCGCATCCCCTCGACCAAGCCCGTCGCCGCGTGGACACAGCGAGCCTGTCCCCAGATTCGCAACCGCTGTTTTCAGAACAACGGCGCGCGTGAGCAAGCGGATTCTCTCGGATCCGTGACCGTCAGGGAGCGCAGTTAAAATGAACCTCAAGCAGCTTCGTGAAGAAGTCCTGGAAGCAAATCTGGAGATCGTCCGGCGCGGCCTGGTCCTCTATACGTTCGGCAACGCCAGCGGCTACGACCGCGAGAGCGGGCTGGTCGCCATCAAACCAAGCGGCGTTCCGTATCCCGATCTCAAGCCGGAAGACATGGTGATTACCGACGTCAACGGCAAGCTTGTCGAAGGCACCCTCCGCCCTTCATCCGACCTCGCCACCCACCTGGCGCTCTACCGCGCCTTCGACGGCCTCGGAGGCGTCGTTCATACCCATTCGCGATATGCCACGGCCTGGGCACAGGCGCAGCGCGAGATCCCCTGCCTCGGCACCACGCATGCCGACTATATTCGCGGCTCCATTCCCGTCACGGAACACATGCCGCCGGATGAGATCAAATCTGAATACGAGCTGAACACGGGCCATGCCATCATTCGCCGTTTCGCTCAACTAAGCCCCCTTGAAACACCAGCCGTGCTAGTGGCCGGCCATGCCCCGTTCTCCTGGGGACCGACGCCCGCCGAAGCGGCGCACATGGCTGTCATCGTCGAAGAACTCGCCCATCTGGCATTCATTACGTTCACCATCAATGCCGATGCAGCCGCGCTTTCCGATACGCTTCGCGACAAGCACTTCTTCCGCAAACATGGCACGACCGCATATTACGGGCAGCCGCAGGGATCTTGAGTTCGCAGATGAACTCGTTGTTGCAGGCACCCTCGGTGATAGCATTGCGGCAGCTACCAAAGGAGACCGCCGTGAATGCCAGAAGGGAAGGCACGTTCGCGAGTCTTGCTGCCGTGCTCGTGCTGTTCAGCGCGATGTGGGACCCACGTATCTCCGTCGCCGTGTCCGTCATTGCGTTGGCGACAATCGGCATCTATAGTTTCGTGAAGAAGTTCAACTAGTTGCTGATCTTTATCACCAGATGGACGACTTCCGGTCGAAGCCGGTTTTGCCGGCTTCTTCGGCACCGTAGACGAACTGCGCGTTGACCACCAACCCTTGTGATATTGTGCAGTCGGGAAACATCCGTGAGGGACTTCTTGAAGTTTCTACTTCGACGGTCGCTCATTCTTACCGCACTGGTCATCTTGCCGGTTGCCGCGCAAAAGGACTATCGCCTCCGCGTCACGGTGGACCTGGTGCAGGTGGATGCTACGGTGACCGATGCTAAAGGCAATCCGGTTCCCGATCTCAAAGCCAGTGATTTCCGCGTGCTCCTCGACGGGAAGCCGCAGGAGCTCAAATACTGCAGCTATATGCCTGTCGGTGAGCCGCGCGCGGCCGCCGAAACTCAGCCGCCTCTGACGCCGCCGGCCGCGAAGTCGATCGTCACCGCGGCTCAGCCCGCCATGCCGGCCGGTTCCATCAAACGCGAGCAAGTCCGCCGCACCATCGTCTTGTTCGTCGGCGATCTGCTGACCTCGGCCGAGAGTATGCCCGGCATTCGCGCCGGATTGACGAAGTTCGTCAAGGAGCAGATGCAGCCGGGAGATCTCGTTGCCATCGTGCGGTCAAGCGCCGGTCTGGGCGCGCTGCAGGACTTCACGCCCGACAAAAATCGCCTGCTGGCCGCCATCGATCTGGTGCGCTGGACTCCCAATGCAATCGGCATCGGCGGCGCCTCAGCGTACGACGCCATCGGCGATCCGTCCAAGCCGCCAGGCTATCTAAATCAGCCCGTTGGGATCGCCAGCGTTGAGGCCGCTACCCTCGCGACGACGACTTCTCTGTTGAACGTGCTGCGGGGCATGGCCGGTCTGCCGGGGCGAAAGTCTCTGATCCTGCTCTCTGACGCGTTGCGCATGTCAAGCCCGGACGAGATGAACTCAACGACCGGAAGCCCGGAAACCGGCACCGGGATGGGCGGGCCCATCTACCCGAGCTTGCGCCGGATCGTGGACGAATCGGTGCGCGCAGGCGTGGTGCTCTACGCCATCGACACGCGCGGGCTGTCATCCTTGGTGGCCTTAGCGTCCGATCACGTCTCACCCGCCGGGGCGGCCGACGACCCTGCCGCCAGCCCCCGTATGGGCACTGCTCCCGACCCCGCGCAAAACGGCGGCGATTGGGTTCGGCAGGCGACCCAGCCCCGGCGCGATGAGTACGCCGACAAGCAGTGGGGCGCCCTGTTCGTGAGCAGCGAAACCGGCGGCTTCATGATTACTGAATCGAACCGCATTGACGCGGGCCTGTCGCGAATCATGCAAGACCAGCGCGGCTACTACCTGCTCGGCTTCCAACCTCCCTCGGATGCCATGGAGTTGGACAAGATGGGCCACCAGGTCTTCCATTCCCTCAAGATCCAAGTCCTGCGGCCGGGCCTCAAGGTCCGTTCGCATTCCGGTTTCTTCGGCGCGGCGGACGAGGAAGTGCGCCAGGCAGCGAGCCCCGAACTGCAACTGATGAATTCGCTCGACTCTCCCTTTCAGGAATCGGATATCAGCCTGGATGTCGAGACCAGTTATCTCAGCGAGAAGAACGACTACTTTCTTCGCGCCACGCTATATATCGATGGCAGGGACGTGGTGTTCGCCGGGCCTCCTATTCATCGCACGGGCATGGTGCATGTCGTGCTGCGCGCATTCAACGCCACCGGCGGAACCCTGGAAGGCGGCATCGACCAGATGCGCCGCATTGACTTGAATGAGGATGGGTACGAGCGCGCGCGGAAATACGGCCTCATTTATACGACCTTGCTGCCGGTCAAGAAGCCCGGCCCCTACCAGGTTCGCGCTGCCTGCCGCGACGAAGCCAGCGGCCACATCGGCACAGGCGGCGACTTCGTGTCCATTCCCAAACCCAAATCGAAAGGCGTCCGCCTCGGTGGCATCATCTTTCCGCACGCTCTCGGCACCGACGATCACGTGGTTCCGTCCGCTCGGCCGATCGCCTACCCGCCAGGCCAAAACGTCAGGTTCGTTGTGCAGATCATCCCTAAAGGCGTCCCCCTGAACCCGGAGGCATGGGCCCTCCAAACACGCCTCTTTCGCGATGGCGTCGAGGTCTGGAAGAGCGAGCCCGCGCCCATCGAACCCAACGAAAAGAAGGCGCCTCTCTTCCTTGCCAGGGGATCCCTGACGATTCCCAACACGATAGAACCCGGAAAATACCTGGTTCGTGTCGACCTCAGCGACAAGTCCGCGCCCGAATCGGTCCTGGCGTGGCAGTGGGGAAGGCTGACGGTGGAGTGAAGTTCGGTCCGAACGGTCGTCCCCAACACCCTAAGACTACGGAATGCGCACCGCGGTATTCTCGGCTGCCAACTTCTCTCCCCGGCTATCCCTGACAACCACGCGCAGCACGTAGCCTCCGATCTTGGTGTCGAATTCCGCCTTGATGTTGATACCGGAACCGGAGCGCTGCTCGAAGCCCCTCAACGTGTCGTCCTTCAGGTTCAAGATGACCTGTTTTTGCTTTGCGTTGATGAAGTTTCCATCGTCATCGAACAGCGCAAACACGATGGTCAGATCATCCTGGTTGCGGCCGTCGGCCTTCCGGAACGGCAGTTCCTTCAGGCTGACCCGCGCGTTCACTGTCAACTTGGAGTCAGTATCGGTCGGCTTGAAGAACTGCGTATGAACCTCCAACGGAATATCCTTAATGACGTCCCGCGAGAACACCGCTTCGCGAATATCTTCCTTGCTCTGTTCCGCTGCGTCGCTGCCTTTCTTGGGCGCGTAGTAGCCGCGCCGCGCTTGCACCGCATCTCCCTTCGGCGTCGCCAGAGTAACTTTCAGCTTGTGATAGGAGCCGTCCATCTTCAGGCTCGACGGCACGAAGCCCAGCACGTAAATAAATTCGGGAGAATCGGCGAGCCGCTTGTAACCTTCGCCAAAGTCGTTATTGTCGTGAAACCAGCGGCCCCCTGTCCCGTCCGCCAACGAGCCTAGCGCTTCTCCCTGCGCGTTCGCCTCGTCTGTGTAATATCGGGAGGCGGTTACGGCCATGGGCGGGCCACTTGAGGATTTGATCTGGGCCGAGAACTGGGGCGGCGTCCATAATCCGCGCGCATCCAGAGAATTGATGACAACATTGGCTCGCACCGCGCTATCGATGACCTCGGTTAGGTCCTGCTGATCGTAGGATGCAAGGATAAATCCGGGCGACGTAAGAACAATGCTCCGCTGCCCTGGAGTCGCAGTAAGGCGGCGGATAATCTGCTTCAGAGCGGTCGTGGCCAGCGGGCTCTCCTGTTCTCCTTCAGCCAACTCGCTTTGGGCCGCGAACATGGTTTCCTGCGGCGTGATGTATGGGTTGCCGGTGCACTGCCGGTAGTCCTGGGTAGCCAGGCCCAGCGCCGTCCCATCGTTTTGATTCACGATTTTGTCCGCCATGTAATACGTGATATTGGGACATTTGGTCCCGGACTCTCCCGTGATCGGGTTGGGCTGCAGCTTCCCGAGCGTCTCCTGGAATTTCTGAATGTCGCTGGTAAACTCCAGCATGGTCCTGCCGGACGTTGTGTAGATGGCCACGCGTTCGTTCGGCTGCAGCGACTTCTCCAGGTAGGCGGCAACTGCCTGGCGAGCGTGCACAATGTCCTCAAAATGCAGGTGCAGATCGTCAAAGACGTACGCGACGAAACGGTTAGCGATGACGGGCACCGGCCCAGGCGGTTTCGCTGAAGCGTCCGGCAGCCCCGCGTCCTCGCTCTTCTCCACGATCACCCAACTAGCCGGCTTCTCTACCGAAAACTTCGAGATCAGCTGAGGCTTACCGTTGTCCGTCACGCGAAAGTCTTCTTTGGTCAACGTGCCGATCGCATTCCCTTTTGCGTCGCGCACCACGACCGTAACCGGAACCAGATTCACTTTCGACGTAAACATTGGGGTCGTGTCCTTCGTTGACAGTTCCGCCGCCGGCTCTTGCGTGGTGGTCACTTCCGGCTTGGCTTGTTCTGTAGTTTGCTGGGCCGAAACCGCCAAGGCGCTGAGGAGGAGGACCCGAAGCAGCCTCTCCGTCTGGTGCATGTAAGTATCCTATCGCCTGCTCACGACACTTTCACGGATCACATGCGCGTCAGAAGTTGTGGCAGGGTATCCGATAGGCGGGCTGGGTGGAATTCACCTTGCCTCGTTGGTGAAGAAAATAGTTATGCTCGTGCTATGAGGTTCTGGCGGATCACGTGCCTATGCATTGTGGTGACCTTGCTCATGCCTGCGCAAGACGACCGTCCAGCACGCTCCGACGCAACGCTTGAGATTGCGTTCCCGGGTCACGAGTCCGGTTTTTGGGGGCGCTATAAGGTCACGGGAGGCTCGCGCGGCTTTAGCGGTTGGGTTGTGCCGGAACCGCAAATGAGCTCTTACCGAGTCGATCATCTGCCAGTGGGCCCGGCGACTCGCTTCAAAGCTATTCTTTATAGCCCGGGATGCGCGCTTCAGGTCTTGGATATTGCCGTTAACACGGTACAAGAATTCAAGTACCTGTTTAATTGCGATGCGGTTTCGCCCATGAATATTCAGGGCAGGGTGATACGAGTCGATCGGTTCACCGAGCATAAGGTGCGGATTGAGGCCAAATATGTGGCGCTTTGGGCCCCTGCCTTTTATGGATCCGACGACGGCTCAACCACGGCAATCCCGCTGGGCAGCACAGCGGCTCTAAGTGATGCTGGCTACTTCTGGCTGCCGATTCCCGACTTTTCCAGCGACAAGGTGGCTGCCTCCGAAGACCACCCTGGCGAAATTCAATTTTGGGCCAAAGACAAAGTCACTGGTCGCACGGTAGCGCAGCTGAGAGTATCGCCCGGAAACGACCGGGCGCAGCCAACCAGATTCGGCGGCATCCCCCCGCTGGAGATTAAATCGGCGCAGCTTGAGTTTGTGCCGTGTGCCGCGAATCCGGTTCTGTTGCATGACTACTTTGGCTTCGCTGTTAGGCCCGATGTGTACGACGCCTGTGACAGTTATAAGCGTGTCGCCCCTTAATACCGACACCGCGGGACGCCGGAGGGCACTGAGCTAGTTACACCGGCGCCATTTTCAGAAGCAGCAGCGTCTGGTCGTCGGTCTGCGGTCCGAAGGCTTTCACCGCTGTGAACATTTCGGTCACGATCTGCTCGGGCGAACCACCGGCCAAGTCGGCGAGCAGCTGCTTCATACGATCGAGACCAAAGTCCTCTCCCTGGGCGTTGGTCACATCCAGCAATCCGTCGGTAATCAGCAGTAACAAGTCACCTGGTTCAATAACCAGATTGAAACTGGAGTAAGCGGTGTCCTTGAACAAGCCGAGCGGTAACTGAGGCTCACCCGCTTCGACAACCTCGCGCCGTGCAGCTCGGTAATGCAAGAGAGGAGGATGGCCGGCCAATATGCCTTCGGCCGTTGAAGCAGCGCTAATCCGCACGCCTCCAAATGTCGCGTACATGCTCGCTTCCTTCACTTCGGGCAGAACCGCATTGACGCGTTCCAAAACCGCGGCAATCGGAGGCGCATCCGACATAGCCGTACGCAGGGATGAAACCAGCATGCTCATCAACAGTCCCGATTGCAATCCGTGGCCGGAGACGTCGGCGATGTAGGCATAGAAGACGCCGCCACGCTCGACGATGGCCATGGAGTCGCCACCGACTTGAGCGCTGGGCCGCGAGTGGCCATAGACTTCGAACGAGCCGCAGCGCAGATTGACGGTCGGCACCAGGCGCTCTTGAATCCGGTGGGCAATCGAGAGTTCAGTGATTGCCTGAACGTGCTGAACGCCTTCCTTCTGGATAAAAAACAGAATGAAGGCGTACGACGCCATGGCGCATGCCAAGGCGCCGAAACCGGCAAACTGCAGGCCGAAGTCGGGGTCCGTGGGCGGGAACAGCGGAGACCGGATGTAAGCGCTGCAGAACCGATCGAGGGCGACCGTAGCCACCATTTGTACGCCAATCGCGAACGGGAACCACTTGGGGCGCCGGGCTAGAACCAGCAGGTAACCGACGGCGACCGATCCCGAAAAGACCGACCAGAACAGCACCAGCGCGATCGGCATGCGGCCGGAGCGAAACACGTCAACCAGAAACCCCATCATGCCGAAAAGCAGAAACACGCCGATCAGGAGGGGCGCAAGGGCGCGCGTGCTGACAGTGGTCCAATAGTGGAGCCGCTCCCGTCGACCTTTCCCAAAGATCGCGTCGAATGACATACGCTTCGTCATTTCAGCACAGTGACGTTGCGCTGCGTAAGACGAAGGCCCTCCGCCATCAACACGCCGTCGTCAGACAACCAGGTTGGGGTTGGAGCGTGTGATATCTTCCAATCCGGTGCGGGTCGCAGAATAGAAGCTTCCCCCGACGCCAGGAGGAAAAATTTATGCGCATGCTGTTGCATGTCACGATGCCAATCGAACCTTTTAACTCGGCCGTTCACGATGGAACCATCGGACCGAAGATGCAGAAAATCATGGACGCCATCAAACCAGAAGCCGCCTATTTCACCGAGCAGAATGGCAAGCGCGGCGCCATGCTGATTGTGAATCTCAAGGATGCGGCCGATGTCCCGAAGTTTGCCGAGCCCTGGTTTCTCACATTCAATGCCGAAGTGGAATATCGGGTTGTGATGTCGGCGGAAGACCTTGCTCACGCACACCTGGAGGTACTCGGAAAGAAGTGGTAGGCAAGCCTGCGCGGCGGAGTTTCCACATGCTCTGCGTCTTGGTCTGAGGGCCAACGCCAGCGTGCGAGACTCCGCCGGGTTCGGCGACGTAATCAAGAATCTGTGTTCAGTTGCTTTCAGCGGCGGCCGATCTAATTTAGTCACGTTATCCTAAGCGCAACGTCTTTACTTTTTGCGAGGCGAAGCGATGCGATTCCAGGAATTTGCTTATACGCTCCGGACGTTGTGGAAGAGTCCCGTCTTTTCCGCCACGGTGATTGTGACGATCGCGCTGGCGATCGGGGCGAATACCGCCATCTTCAGCGTGATGCATGCGGTGCTGGCGCAGCCGCTTCCTTATAAAGATCCGGACCGCCTGGTTCTGGGCTATGGCGACCTGCGGCGGCGGAATGTCAAGGACCTGCCGCTCTCAAACGCAGATTACTTCGATTTGCGCAATGGAACGAAGAATGCGTTTGAGGACTTTGGAGCAGTATTCACCGGCAAAGAACTTCTCCCTCAGGAGGATGGAACGCCGGAGCAGGTGCGGTGGGCGTCGGTCACGCCGAATTTTTTCCGCCTGATGGGCGAGAAGGTCATCGCGGGCCGGGATTTCTCCGACGCGGATGGCCAGCCGCCACCTCCGGCCCCCAATGCAAGCGGCGCAAACCCACAAGCTCCCAAAGTGCCGACCTTCGCCATTCTGAGTTACGAATACTGGCAGCGACGGTATGGAGGCAATACAGCAGCGCTGGGCCAAAGCCTGGGCAGCGGACCTGGCGAAGCGCAGATTGTTGGCGTTCTGGCGCCGAAGTTCGAGTTGCTGTTCCCACCCAGCCAGGGTGTCGAGCGTTTGCCGGACGTGTGGTACGCGGCCCGATTGGCGTACGACAATGCCAACCGAAAGCAGTTTGCGTACACGCCGGTTGGGCGTCTGAAGGAAGGCGCGAGCCTGGTAGACGCACAGCGGGAAGCGGAGGAAGTTTCGGCTGAAATCCGCAAGAACTTTTCGATTGAGAATACGGCGGATTTCCACATCCGCCTGGAACCCATGAAACAGTACATGGTGGCCCAGGTGCAACCCGCAATTCTCGCGATGATGGGCGCCGTGATTTTTCTGCTTCTCATCGCCTGCGCCAACGTCGCTAATCTGCTGCTGGTGAGAGTGTCGCTACGCGAGCGCGAGCTGGCCGTTCGCACCGCACTCGGCGGAAGCCGGTGGCGGCTGGTGCGGCAGATGCTGGCGGAAGCTCTATTGCTGGCGGCAACTGGTTCGCTGCTCGGCCTCGGCTTGGCGTGGCTAGGCATTCATGAGCTGCGATTGATAGCGCCCGCGAATATACCGCGGCTTGACTCCGTCGGTATCAACGGCGAGGTGCTGGCGTACACGGCCCTGGCCGGCTTGGCCACAGCCCTCATCTTCGGCATGGCTCCGGCTTGGCGCGCCTCGCGGCCGGACGTGATGCACGTGCTACGAGCAAGCGGGCGCGTCAGCGGCTTGGGCGGTGGACGAATCCTGCGCAACGGCATCGTTGTGGCGGAAGTGGCGCTCTCGTTCGTGCTGCTGATTGGCTCCGGCCTGATGTTGCGGAGCTTCCTGGCTTTGCAGCGCATCGACCCTGGCTACCAAGCCCACGGCTTGCTGACGTTCAACTTGTTTGGGGTACAAGGTGCGACGCCGGCAGCAGGCGCGGCGGCCATGCGTCAAGTGAAGGACGCCTTGGCATCGGTGGCGGGCGTCGAAAATGTCACCGCGGCGAGCCCGTTCCCGCTGGCGGACACGTTCTTTCCCATCCGCTGGGGAACCTCCGAGGCGCTGACCGATGCGAGCAAATTCAAGGCAGTGGATAACCAGGTCGTGCTGCCCGGCTACTTCGAGACCATGCACACGCCATTGCTGGCGGGCCGCACCTTTACCGAGGCCGACAACGCCCCCGACCGAAACCTGGTGGTGGTGGATCAGTTTCTCGCTGCCAAGGCATTTCCCCATGAATCGGCCATCGGGAAACGCATCCTGATCCGCGTCCGCACGCCGGAGCCGGAATGGGTCGAGATCATCGGCGTGGTCGCTCACCAGCGCGACAGCTCGCTGGCCGAAGCCGGGCGCGAGCAGGTCTACTTCACGGACGGCTTTGTGGGACACGCCTTCGCGACCAGATGGGCAGTGCGCACCAGCGGCGATCCCGCAAAGCTCGCAGGAGCCGTCCGGGCGGCCATCGCGAAGCTCGGCGGAAAGATGCTGATCGTCGAGTTACAGCCGATGGATCAGTGGGTGGAACGTGCGCAGGAGGCAACGCGATTTTCGTTCCTGCTCATCGGCATCTTCGCGGTCATAGCGGCCCTGCTGGCAGGCGTGGGGCTGTATGGGGTGTTGTCGACCGCCGTCCAGCAGCGAACCGCCGAGATCGGCGTGCGTATGGCGCTGGGCGCGGTGCCTCGCAGCATCTTCAGCCTGGTGGTGGGCCAAGGACTGTCACTGAGCGCTGTGGGAATTGCGATTGGCCTGTTATTCGCGTTTCTCCTGACGCGCCTGATCAACAGCATGTTGGTGGGCGTGAAAGCGACCGATCCGATGACGTTCCTGGCCGTTGCCGCTCTGTTCTTCCTGGTGGCCTCGGCGGCCTCCTGGATTCCGGCACGGCGGGCGGCCGCCTTGGATCCGACCGAAGCGTTGCGGGACGAGTGACACCGGGCTTAAGAGCCTAGCCAACAAAAGCATCCATCCAGATACCCTTCCCCTGTCGCTTGCGACAGTTGCAGAGGCCTCAACAGGCTTCCATACTCATGACTTAGCGAGCTTCGGTTGGAACCGGAAGAATGCTGACCGCGTCCAGAGAGTCAGGCTTGGAACGGGGTATCGGAAGGCGCCTCGTCGGCACGGCAAGTTATTTTGTTTCAAGGAGATAACAGCATCAGCCAAAGCCGATTGCCACCCTAGTTTGTTATTCTGGTCTCTTCCGTAAAGAATACGGTCGGCACGCTACGGTGGGGGCCAAACTGCTGCAAGCGGAAAGATCGCGGATCGATGTCCGATCCCTCAGACAAATGAAAGGCAAGTAACTATGAAACTACGCATTCTCATCGCGATGGCGATGTTCTCTCTCTTCGCCGCCACCGCATCAGCACAAATGGCGCTGGATCAGGATTTCACCAAGGACATTTCCGCTGACAAGGGCTGGCACTTCGAGGTCACACCCTACCTATGGTTCGCGGGCATTGAAGGCAACATCGCGGTCGGCCCCTACCAGGCTAATTACGATACCTCCTTTAGCGATATCTTCAGCCACCTCAAGTTCGGCGTGATGGGGACCGAAGAGGTTCGCAAGGGCCGCATCGTTTTCGTCAGCGATCAGCTTTACCTGAAAGTGGGTTCGCAAAAAGTGAGGGGGGTCGAGGGCTTCCCCGAGGAATTGACCATCAACGCTCGCAATAACACCTTCTATTGGGATAACGAAATCGGGTATCGCGGCATAGCGACCGAGCGCTTCAATCTCGACGCGTTGATCGGCCTGCAGTATTGGTACCTTAACGCGGGCCTCAACGCGGACCCGCCTGTGGAGATTCCCCCGGGTTTCAATATGGGCACCAACGCCGGCAACGGCGGCGGTGGCATTTACAAGTCCACCGGTTTCGTGAACCCGGTTCTGGGCATGCGGGCGCAGGCCAAGCTCTATAAGGGCCTGCAGGGCTTCGTCAAAGCGGACATCGGCGGCTATGGAGTCGGTTCAAATCTGACCGGCCAGGTTCTCGCTGGCATCGGTATCCCAATTAAGAAGTTTGGTGTGGACTTGGGCTACCGCCGCTTGTACGTGAGCCAGGGGCATGGCATCCTTGTTACCCAAACCACGCTGCAGGGCCTCTTCCTGGGCTTCACGTTCGGCATCAAGTAGTCTCACAGCCCTGTAGTTGCTGTCCGATTCCTGACTGTCGCGCTACCAAAGAATCGCTGTCGCAGCGGCCCAGGCGATCACGGTGATTTTGCGAGCCGCGATCGTATTTTGCGAGCCGCGATCGTAAGAGAGCGGACGGCATCGTATTTTGCGAGCCGCGATCAAGAGAGGGAGACAATCGTATTTTGCGAGCCGCGATCGTAAGAGAGCGGACGCCGATCGTGCGTGTAAAGTTGGGTCACAGTCGATGGTTTTCCTGATCACGTTTGTTTGCTACGGGCGCCACCTGCACGGCAGTGAGTCGGGATCTGTCGACCGCGGGCATAACGTCCTGGGCAGCCCACTGCTAGAAGCGGATTCTGGGCGTGCCGAAGCGGAGCGGGAACGGATGGAACAACCGGCCTACAGCTTGGACCTGATCCGTCGCAACGCCGTTTTGGAGGCCATTCAGGAGGTGTGTGCGCATCGGAATTGGGGTCTGCTGGCAGCGCATGTGCGAAGCAGCCACGTGCACACGGTGGTTGCAGCCGAGGCTCCCCCGGAGCAGATCATGAGCGCCTTTAAAGCGTATGCCAGCCGCCGTCTAAATCGGATGGGGCTGGATGAACCGAATCGGAAACGCTGGGCACGACATGGCAGCACGCGCTGGCTGAAGAAACCGGAGAACGTCTCGGCTGCGATTGATTATGTAATCGCCGAGCAAGGTGACCCCATGTCGGTGTTCCAGTCCCGGGCCCGTTATTCATCGGCGTCCGCTCTCTTACGATCGCGGCTCGCAAGCTTGCGACCGCTTGTTGCGGAACGGTCCTAGTCCCGATTATTCGTCTTGTTCCCGCGGCGCTGCTCTGGACGAGTGGCGGCGCAGAACCGATTTCCACACCCAAGAAACCGGTCACAAGCAATAGACATTTGTTTTTCCGGATCTAACCTGTTTGCCCTCAACGTCTTCCCCTTGTGAACGCACGATCAGATTTCTCATTCGGAATCATAGCCGGTGTTAAGTCTGGTTCGGGCGGAAATTCCGCCAATTCACACAGGCAGGTAAACATCATGTCCGAATTATTGAAAGACCGCCCTGACGACACGGGCGATATCACGGCTGAACAAGATCCGGCCACGCCGGAATCGAAGCAGCCATCACCAGACGCTGGTCAGCCAGCTTCGCCCGCCGGCACGGGGGAGAAAGGAACCGGCTCGACTGCAAATGACGTACCCGAAGTCGACGCGAAAACTCGAGCGAATCGGGAGAACGCACAGAAATCGACCGGCCCTCGCACCGACGCCGGACGCGCCGCTTCCTCGCGCAACGCCGTCAGGCACGGCCTCTTCGTCGAGGACCTGACCCAGCACCTCAGCGAAGAACAAATCGAGCGCTATCAGAACTTCGTCGAAGGCATCGTTCTGGATCTTCATCCCGTAGGCGACCTCGAGTTGCACCTCGCCAAGCGTGTCGCCGACATCCAGTTCCGGCTCGAGATGCTTCGCACCGCAGAGCTCAAGATCTACCTGGGCGCCGCCATCCCCTCCGCCACCATGGAAGGCTGCCTCATGCAGACCCGCAACCCAATGGGCCTGGCTTCGCTCTACGATCAACGCTTCCAACGTTCCTTCTCGAAGACCCTGGAGGAATTCCGGCACGCGCAACAGCTTCGATTCGAGCAGGAGAAACAGGCTATAGAGGAGCTGAAGGCCATTGCTGCCGCGCACATGCAGCAGAATGCCCCGTTCGATCCAGCCCCGTTTGGCTTCGTTATTTCCAGCGAACTTCTCTTCAATAAAGTGCGCCTGGGAAATGCAAAGAAACTGGCTCAATTCTGCGCGGGTGACGGCATCGTCGAGAAGAAAGTCGTCGCTACCCTCGCCGCCGGTCCCAAAAAGGCCGCCTAGTCACCCCCAAACGATGCAGAAAGTGATCTAACAAATCAAACCATCGAAGGCCCGAACGCGAAGTGTCTGTGGAAACCGTGCCCCAACTCCGTCACAGAACCGCGCGCGTCAGCAAGCGGATGCCGGGACTGTAAAAGGCAGTAGGCCCCGCAACCGTGCCCCAACTCCCCCACAGAACCGCGCGCGTGAGCAAGCGGATGCTGTAGCAGGCTCAGCCGGGACTCGCCGCGGGCCTACAACTGTTCCTCGACCAGGTATTGCTCAATCTTGCCGTCGGGCATGACGTAGGTGCTTATCTTGACCGTCTTCTTCGCGAACTCGGCGTGATAGCTGCGATAAGTCATGCCGCCACGCAGGCCTTCCCTGCCCGGCGTGACCGATTTCAGCGCGCCCAACTTGCCTAACGACGATTTCAGGTCGGCCAAGGCCGTCTTGGTGAAGTATGAATTGGCGTTGTCCGTAAAGAGGCTGCGATCGATTTTGCCTTTCTCGAGACCGGCCAGAATGGCCTTGGCCTTTTGCGCATCTTTTTCCGAGGGCACGGCGGACGCGGGAATGAACATCAAGGTCGCTATCTGACGAGAGAGCGGCCCGATGAGACTAATGCCGTCCAGATTCGAAAGCAGGATAATTGCGGCGTCTCGAGTTGGGAACAACGTATTCGAGGCCAGAAAACCCGAAACTTCGCCGTCGTGAGAGACGGTGGGAATGTTATTCATCTCTCCGGTCACCAGGCCGAGAGCGTAATGAGTGCGGTCGCCGTTGGCGAGCCGCATCTCGTCCGTGAACTGGGCGTAAGAGGCGGGCGACAGAAACCGCTTTTCGAGCAACGCCATGTCCCACTTGGCCAGGTCGGACGGAGTCATACACAGTTCGCCGGCACCGAGGTACCAGCCATTGGCTTCCCGCCCCACGAGTCGCGCCGGTCCTAATCCATAGCGGGTGTAGGCTTGTGCATCGTTGGGGCTCGCCGCCGAACAATCGCCGGCCGACGTCATGCCGAGCGGATCGAAAAAGGTCTGTTTGAGAAATGCCACCAGCGGTGTGCCCGAAACTTTCTCGAAGATCTCGGCCGCCAGGACGTAGTTCGTATTGCTGTACTGCCAGCCCGTGCCGGGATTGAAGTTCAGCGGCTTTTTGGCCCAGGTATCCAGAATCGCCTGCGGCGTGGTGGGCTTGGTCCACGCGGGAATGAGGTAATCCTGCGGCGCGTAGTCTTCATATCCGGAAGTATGAGTAAGCAGCTGGCGAATGGATACCTCGCTGGCCCTCGTCAAATCGGGAAAGTATTTCGAGACTTTGTCGTCCAGCGACAACTTGCCTTGTTGCTGCAGCATCAACAGCGCAGCCGCGGTGAATTCTTTACTGACCGAACCGATGGCATAGCGGGTCTCGACATCGGCAGCACGGTGAGGATCGATGCTGGCGCTTCCGAAGGCTCTCGCAAACACGAGCCTCCCGTCTTGGATCACCGCCACGGAAACACTCGGCGCACCGCTTTGCTTGAGCGCCGCTTCCACCTTGGCGGAGATCTTGCTATCGAGATCCGCGGGGGCTTGAGCCTGAACAAACACCGGCACAAGCGCCAGCGAGGCAAACAGAACCCAATAGGGGAGGCGCATAAATCCCTTTCTCCTTCGGAAGTCGCAGTATAGCTTGCAGCGGGATGGCCATCCGTATTTGGAAGTGGGCACATGCCGGCAGTCACAAGCCTGGATCATATTTCTCTAAAGCGATTAAGGTCTGTAGCTGCTTAATATCAAGCCGTTATCTCAATAATCACCTTAACTCGCCGCGAGCGGCCCGTCTCTACACTCGGGTCGGGAGTAAGGACATGCCTTCATCTTCAAATCTTCCGGCGGCGAGCCTTCCGGGCAGCTGCCGCCGGCACATGAGAAAAACTGTTTCGGCCGGGGTTCCTCCCGCCAACGAACAGATTGAAATTACATTGGGTCTACGCCGGCGAAAAGCTGCGCCGGACCCCATAACATTGGATCGCTGCCTGACGCACGAGGAGTTGGAACAGGAATTCGGCGCCGATCCAGGCGATATCGCACTGGTGGAGAATTTCGCTTCGCGACATCACTTTGCAGTCACCAGCCTGAACGCGGCGGCAGGGACCGTGACCATCACCGGACAATTCTCGGTGCTGGCCGATTTGTTTGGCGCCTCGGTTGAGATGCGTCGCGGCGATAACAACAAGCAGTACCGCAGCCGGCACGGTGGGCTGATGGTTCCCTCCGAGTTGGCCGGGGTCGTCACCGGTGTATTCGGGTTCGATACCCGGCCAGCCGCTCGGGCCAAGCGCAAATTCGTTCCACACACCGGGCAGCCGGGCGCATTCTCGCCGCGGCAATTGGCGGGCGTGTACCATTTCCCGGCAACGACGGGCGCCGGGCAAACCATAGGAATCGTCGAGCTCGGCGGAGGATTCCGCTACTCCGATCTGCACAATTATTGGAAGAGCCTCGGATTTGCCGGCGACGTCCGGACCACACCCCTATCGGTGAATGGTGCAGCCAACAAACCGGAGGGAACGCCGGATGGCGCGGACGGCGAGGTGGTGCTGGATATCGAAGTGGCCGGCGGCATTGCGCCCGGCGCGAAGCTGGCGGTGTACTTCGCACCCAACACCGATCAGGGATTCTTGAACGCGATCAATACCGCGATTCACGACAAGGTGCAGAAGCCATCGGTGATCTCGATCAGCTGGGGCTCGGAGGAACCGAGCTGGACGCAACAGTCGCTGGATGCCTTCAATCAGGCATTTCATAACGCTGCGTTACTTGGCATTACGGTTTGCGCAGCGGCGGGCGATGACGGCTCTTCGGACGGGGCGGCGGACGGTTCCGCAAATGTGGACTTCCCTGCCTCCAGCCCCTGGGTCCTGGCCTGTGGCGGCACAAGCCTGATTGCGCCGAATGGAACCATCGAATCGGAAACCGTCTGGAACGACGGCGATGGCGGCGGAGCGACTGGCGGCGGCGTCAGCGGCTATTTCGCGTTGCCCTCGTATCAAGGACAGGCGAATATTCCGGTTGCTGCTGGTTCGTCATTTCGCGGCCGGGGCGTCCCGGATATCGCCGGAGTGGCTGATCCGGAGACTGGCTATCTGACGCTGGTGGACGGAACCTGGGGCGTCATCGGCGGCACCAGTGCGGTGGCTCCGTTCTGGGCCGGCCTCATTGCGCTGCTGAACCAGAATCTGGGCAAGCGGCTTGGCTTCCTGCACCCGTCGCTGTACGGCACGGTGGCCCAACACAAAGCCTTGAACGACATCACCTCCGGCACGAATGGCGCGTACAACGCCGGGCCCGGCTGGGATGCCTGCACAGGTCTGGGAACGCCCAACGGCGTGGCGATTCTCAATGCACTCAAGCCGGCGCCGGCGAACGGCGAGGCAAAAAAAGGCCGAGCGAAGCGGCGGCAAACGAAGCGAACATGAGTGGCGCAGGCTCTTAGCCTGCCGAGCCGAGACTCGTCTCGGCTTTTTGGTGCGAAATGCGCGCGCTTAAAAAAAGAAGGGCCGGAGCAGTCATTGCTCCGGCCTTCTTAGCCAGTTGCGTCGTTTATTGGAGCGGCAGTTCGCCCTCCGCAGGGATGACCTCTTCCGAATCCGGAATCACAGAGGCAGCGGCAACCTGATCGCCCTCTTCCATGCGAACCAGCCGGACCCCTTGCGTAGATCGCCCGGCCTGGCGAATCTCGCTGGACTCAAGCCGGATGATCTTTCCATCCTTGGTGATGATCATGAGATCGGTGCTTTCCTTCACCGACAAGACGCCAACCACCTTGCCCACCTTGGGCGTGGTCTTCATGTTGATGACGCCCTTGCGGCCGCGAGCCGTCAGCCGGTAATCGGACAGCAGGGTGCGTTTGCCGAACCCGTTCTGCGAGACGGACAAAATGAGTCCATCCTTCTCGACCACTTCCAAACCAACCAGGTAATCGCCCTCTTCCAGATCCATTGCGCGGACGCCGCGAGCCTGGCGGCCCATCGCGCGAACCTCCTGCTCATTGAAGCGTATTGCCATACCCTCATGGGAGCCGAGGAAGATGAAGTTGTCGCCATTGGTGATTTTGGCGCCGAGCAACTCATCGCCTTCATCCAGGCCGATCGCGATGATTCCTCGCGAGAGCGGATTGTCGAACTCCGTGAGTTCGCACTTCTTGATGACGCCCTTCTTGGTTACCATCACGATGAACTTGTCAGGGATGAACTCCTTCACGGCCAGGAATGCTTTCACATCCTCGTCAGGTTGAAGCGCAATCAATCCGGAAACATGTTTGCCCTTGCCGGTGGTTGCGGCGTCGGGAATCTCATAGATTTTGATCCAGTAGACCCTGCCTTTACTGGTAAAGAGCAGCAGCGAGTCGTGCGTGGAGGCGACCACCAGGTGCTCCACGACGTCCTCCGAGCGCGTCCCCATTCCGATGCGACCCTTGCCGCCGCGGGTCTGGCGCCTATAGGTGTCCACCGCGGTGCGCTTCAAATAGCCGCCACGCGACACCGTGACCGCCATGTCTTCGACCTGGACCAGATCTTCGAGGCGGATTTCTCCGGTGTCTTCGATGATCTGCGTGCGGCGCTCGTCGCCGAAGTCCTTCTGGACTTCCTTGAGTTCCTTGACGACCACCGACTTCAAGACCTTCTCCGAGCCGAGGATTTCCAGGTACCCACCGATCAAGCGCTGTATTTCGGCCAGTTCGTCGAGAATCTTCTGACGCTCCATGCCGGTGAGGCGCTGCAATTGGAGTTCGATGATGGCCTGCGCCTGTTTTTCGCTGAATTCAAATCGGGCGATCAGGCCTTCCCGCGCTTCTTTGGGCGAACCGGCGGCGCGAATCAGCGTAATGATGGCATCCAGGTTGTCGAGCGCCTTCTGGAAGCCGAGCAGCAGATGTTCGCGATCGCGCGCTTTGCGCAACAGGAAGTCGGTGCGGCGGCGCACCACATCCAGGCGATGGTCGATGAAGCGCTTGATGGTGTCGATCAGGCCGAGTTCACGCGGCTGGCCGTTGACGATCGAGAGCATGATGACGCCGAAGTTGATCTGCATCTGCGTGTGCTTGTACAGATTGTTGAGGATCACTTCGGCCTGCTCGCCACGCTTCAGGTCGAAGACGATGCGCATGCCGTCGCGATCGCTTTCGTCACGGACGTCGGAAATGCCTTCAATCTTCTTATCCTGGATCAGCGAAGCCGCGTGCTCGATGAGGCGGGCCTTGTTCACTTGGAACGGAATTTCGGTGACGACAATCGACTCACGATCCTTGCCGAGCTTTTCCGTAGCGGCCTTGGCACGAAGCTTGAGGCTGCCGCGGCCACGCGTGAAGTAATCGATGATCCCCTGACGCCCCAGGAGGAAGCCGCCGGTGGGGAAATCCGGGCCCGGAACCATTTCGATGATCTTCGCCAGCGGTGTGTGCGGGTCCTCAATCAAGGCGATGGTGGCGTTGATGATTTCGTCCAGGTTGTGCGGCGGGATGTTGGTCGCCATGCCGACCGCAATGCCCGACGAGCCGTTGATGAGAAGATTGGGCGCGCGAGTAGGCAGAACCTCGGGCTCCACTTCGCTGTCGTCATAGTTGGCACGGAAATCGACGGTTTCCTTGTCGATGTCCTCCAGCAATGTGGCAGCAATTTTGGAAAGCCGCGCCTCGGTGTACCGCATGGCTGCCGGCGGGTCGCCATCCACCGAACCGAAGTTGCCCTGCCCATCGATGAGCGGATAGCGCAAGGAGAAGTCCTGCGCCATCCGGACCAACGCGTCATAGACCGGGGCGTCACCGTGCGGGTGAAACTTGCCCAATACTTCGCCCACGATCTTGGCGCATTTACGAGGCGGCCGGTTAAAATGCAGCCCCATCTCGTGCAATCCGTAGAGAATGCGCCGATGAACCGGCTTGAGGCCATCCCGCACGTCGGGAAGCGCCCGCCCGATAATCACGCTCATGGCGTAATCGAGGTACGAGGTCTTCATCTCGTCTTCGATGTTGATGGGAATCAGGTTTTTGTTATCGGACGGAAACAGCGGCCCACCGCCTCCCGCGCCGCCATTACTGGGGGGAACGGTGGGTGGTTGGGAGGGAACAATCGGTCCTTCTTGATCTGCCAAACGGAACTCCTAGCCAGGGTTCAAGCTATTCACGCAAGTTATTGTAAATGCGGGAACTTATTTGAAATCTCGTGCAGTTGTTATTGTACCAAGAAGAAGCTGTGGACGGGACGCAATCAAGGGGCGTTTCAAGCGCGTTACATCCGCTTTTTCTGGCTGGGATGGATGGGCAGGTCCCGGACGGTTCCTAACCTTCCTCAAATCAGTAATTTCGGTACACTGAAGTCAGACCCCGAAATGCTTTCCATTGTAATTCCTATTCACAACGAGGAGCCGGCGATCCTGCCCTTGTATGACCGGCTGACGACCGTGTTGGAGCGCCTGAAGAAGCCGTACGAGATCATCTTCATCGACGACGCCTCCACCGACCGCAGCTTTGACCTGCTCGCCAATCTGGTAGAGACCGACCATCACCTCAAAGTAATCCGCCTCCGGCGCAACTTCGGACAGACGGCGGCGCTCTCAGCCGGCTTCGACGAAGCGCAGGGCGAGGTCATCATCTCACTGGATGGCGATCTGCAGCACGATCCCGACGACATTCCATTGCTGCTCGAGAAGATCGATGAAGGTTTCGACATCGCGAGCGGCTGGCGCAAAAACCGGGTCGATAATGCCGTGACGCGGAAGATCCCGTCGCGGATCGCCAATTGGCTCATCAAGAAGATTTCCGGCGTGGATCTGCACGATTTCGGCACCACCTTCAAAGCATATCGCGCCGAAGTGCTGAAGGACGTTAATCTGTATGGCGAGTTGCACCGCTTTATTCCGGCGCTGGCCAGTTTGTATGGCGCGAGAATCGTGGAAGTTCCCATCAAGAACATCGAGCGGCCCAACGGGGCCTCGCATTACGGTTTGGGCCGCACCGTGCGGGTGTTTTTCGACATTCTTACGGTGAAGTTCCTGCTGAGCTATCTCAGCAGGCCCATGCATTTTTTCGGCAAGTGGGGCATCGCGGGTTTCGGGATGGGCTCGCTGGTGATGGTCTACATGGTTATTGAAAAGATCATGGGCAAGGACATCATCATCGAACACGGCCCGCTGCTGGTGGCCGGCGCATTCCTTCTCTTCGCAGGGCTGATGTGTTTTAACACCGGCCTGATGGGCGAGGTGCTGATGCGCACCTACTTTGAAAGCCAGGGCCGGAGGATTTATGCGGTGCGGGAAGTCCGGTGCCGCCGGGAACCACAGGTGACAGATGGGCCTCGTTAACGGATTTGCCGGCGTTATCTTCGATTATGGTGGCGTGCTGGCGGCACATCAGTCCAAGGAAGACGTGGAGTCCCTGGCCGCCATTGCCGGTATTCCGCTTGACCGCTTCAACCAGCTGTATTGGGCAGACCGTGCGGCGTACGACCGGGGCGACGTCGAAGGTGTGGATTATTGGCGTCACCTCGGCAAACAGGCCGGCAAGCATCTCGACGACGCTACCATTCACTCGCTGATCGGCCACGACAGCGCTGCGTGGATGAAGTTCAATGGTCCCATGTACGACTTTGTCGACGAACTGCGGGCGGACGGCAAGCGCGCGGCGGTCCTCTCCAACATGCCCAAAGATCTAGGCCTGGCGATCAAGTTGGAAGGCTTTGGTTTCCGAAATTTCGATCACGTGACACTCTCCTACGAAGTGCGTTCGGCGAAGCCGGAGCCGGCCATCTACCAGCACTGCCTGGAGGGCATCGGAACCGCGCCCGAGAACACGCTGTTCCTGGACGACCGTGTGGAGAATATTCACGCGGCTCGACACTTTGGTATTCAGGCCATTCAGTTCACAAACCCGGATGAGATGTTGCCGCTACTGCGAGGCTGACGTGAGCGCGCCCGATGATCTGAAGATCCAGGGCCGGGAGAAGATGAGAGAGGGAGGCATTCCAGTGATGAGATCTTTTTACCATCTGACAGGCATAGCCGCTTGCCTCCTCCTACCGTTGGCGCTGCAATCCGCGGTTCTTCCGAAACCCGTGGCCGGCTACGCGGTAGCCGATGTGTATCATCCCGCGCAATTCGATCAGCAGAAGATCGGTGGCCTCCTCGGCGACCGCATGCGGATTAACCTCGAAGGCCGGCTGCTCCACGTCGATGAAAAAGGGCTGATCGAGGGATTCCAGAACCGCCCCGGCAAACAGGACTGGATCGGCGAACATGCCGGGAAGTTCCTCGATGCCGCCGTCAACACCTGGGAATACACGCACGATCCCCGCCTCAAGACGCTCATGGACCGCATCGCGCAGGAGCTGATTGCGACCCAGAAAGAAGACGGCTATCTGGGCACTTATACGGATGACAAACGCTGGACCAGTTGGGACGTTTGGGTCCATAAATATGACATGCTCGGCTTGCTGGCGTACTATCGCGTCACCGGCGACAAGAGCGCGCTGACCGCTGCGGAAAAAGTGGGCGATCTGCTCGTCAACACGTTCGGACCGGGGAAACGGGACATCATCCAGAGCGGTGAGCACGTCGGAATGGCCGCCACCAGCGTCCTGGAGCCCATGGTCTACCTCTATCATTGGACCGGCGAGGAGCGCTATCTCAAGTTCTGCCGCTACCTGGTTTCGGCATGGGACGAAACCAATGGCCCCAGGATCATCCAGTCGCTGAACGAAACCGGAAGTGTGTTCAAAACCGCCAACGCCAAGGCCTACGAGATGCTGTCGAACCTGGTCGGCCTCACGGAACTGTATCGGATGACAGGCGACGAGGATTACTTGAAGCCGGTGCTCACCGCTTGGACGGACATACGCGACAAGCGACTTTATATAACAGGTACGAGCAGTTCCGGCGAACATTTTCAGGGCGACTTCGTTCTGCCGGGTGACGAAAAAGCCGATGTCGGCGAGGGTTGTGTCACTGTGACCTGGATGCAACTCACGCTGGAACTCTTCCGGCTCACCGGCCAGGCGCAGTATTCGGAACAGCTCGAACGCACTGTCTACAATCAGCTGCTGGGCGCGCAGGACGTACGGACCGGGGATATCTGCTACTTCACGCCGCTCAATGGAAAGAAGAAGCCTACGCCGGGAATCAACTGTTGCGTGTCGAGCGAGCCGAGAGGCATCTCGCTGATTCCGGCGGCGACCTGGGGCCGGCAAGGGCCCGGTTACGCGATTTCGCTCTACACCCAAGGCATGGCGAGTTTCACGACCAGGGCGCACGGAACCGTGCGGCTACTGGTCGAGACAAACTATCCCGAGAGCGGCGAGGTGCTGGTTCACGTCGAACCGGAGCGCGACATTCACTTTCCGCTCCGGCTCCGGGTGCCCTCCTGGACCAAGAGCTACCTGGCTACCATTGGCGAAATGACGGTGGAAGGAAAGCCTGGCGAATTCTTAGTTCTCAATCGCAAATGGCACAAGGGCGACATGGTGAAGGTCACCATGGATTTGACGGTCCACGCGCTCGATGGCGGCCTCAGCTACCCGGACTCGGTGGCAATTCAGCGGGGACCGCAGGTTCTGGCATTGGAGCAGTCGTTGAATCCCGACCTCAAGGACTTCGACAACGCCGGGCCTGTTTCAGTTTCGGCTGAGGCGCTCACCCTGGCGGATACGAAGACCACTTTGCCGCACACATGGCTCGGGTCGCAAGCGTACGTGCTGCGAGGCGAAAGCGACGGCGAGCCCAAGCCGCTGGTGCTGATTCCATTTGCCGATGCGAAGAACTACCGGGTTTGGCTGAAGAAACCGGAAGCGCTTCGCAGCGCACAGCAGTAACTCAAAACATCTGCGTAGGGTTGTCATACGAAGAGCAGTTGCCGAGTCGTTGTGTCGCTACGGGCGCATGGTCTGGTTGGCAATTTCCTCGCCGCTGGTGCCGCGCAAAACACTTTGTGGGCAGGTCTTGCGGCGCCAGCTTCGGCCACGGGTTTGATGGATCGTGGGCCGTTTCCGCGGGCCGTTGAGCATACTTCCCACCCAGGTGTAACGGACCAGCTGGTCGTAGGTGAGCAGCAGGAAGCCAATCAGCACTGAGGCAAGCAGGGGCAGTTTCACCCAAACCGGCAGCGGCCACCGGCTGATTAAGGCCTGAGCGACGATGCATAGCGGCAGGTGTGCGAGGTAAAGCCAGTAGGCCGAGTCGGAAAGGTAACGGATCGCCGGGTTCTCCCGCGTCAGTAACGAGCGGAACATGCCTATACAACTGAAGGCCATCAGCCAGGCGAAAAGCACCTGAAGAAGCACCGTCGCCGGCTTATGAAACTTCGCTGGGAGCAGAGAGTCACGCAGACCGAAGGTGCCGGTGGCAAATTCCAGGGCGAGCGGGAACACCACCAGAAGGGTCAGCGGCAGCGACCAGCGCCAACTGTTCCCGAGCAGCCCGTTCATGTCATCGCAGTCGTAATAGAGGGCGCCAAAGAAGAAGAAGACCGCATGGTAGAGAAGAATGCGCGGCACCGGGATGATGCCGCTGGAGAGGTCCTGGCCAAACTCACCGTGGCCGAAACTACTGAACCAGGTTGGAATCATCGTCAGTGGCGCCAGCCATAGCAGTCTGGCGGGTGAGAGGGTCAGCCATTGGGGCGCCGGCCGCCACCTCAGCTTGCCCGCGACCAGAACGCAAACCGCGAACGCCGCCACCAGCCAGAGGAGGTGCCAAAGGAACCAGAGGTGGGCGAACAGAGGAACCTCCGTCAACACCTTGTAAACCAGCGTCAATGCGAGCGCGAGTTCGCTGGCCCCCGCGGATGGGAGCCGGGTGACAACTCTCTCACGGCCCTGTTCCATGTTCTGTTCATCGACCGGGATGTTGGGTATGGCTGCGACACCTGCAACCATGCTGAAGGGTTGTTCCGCGCTTTCGAGAGGCACTTTGCCCGAAGAACTCGCGGCGCTGACATCGGCGCCCGGGTTGATGAGTTGAGCTTCCAACGCCGCGGCGTCGCCCTTGCGGATGGCCTCCAGGATGTTGGCGGAAGCGGGCGTGGCCAGCACTACCTTCTGTGTGTATCTGCCGGCAAAATACCAGGCCCCGAGCGTGGCCGGCACGACTGTGATCAAACCCAGGAGGCACGGGAAAAGAACCCGGCGGCAACGATGCCAAAGCAGGGCCTCCACGCCCTTCTGCCGCCACAACATGGCCGTGAAGAAACCGCTCAGGAGCATGAACAACGGCATCCGGAACCCGTGCAGGCACTCCTCGAACAGATACGCGACCTTGCTCTGGCTCGCGTCCCCGATCCAGGCCGGACCCACCGCAAAAGACAGGGAGACATGATAGACAACCCCCAACAGCATCGCCGCCGAGCGAAGTGCGTCGAGGTCATGCCGCCGGGAGGAAGTGGTGGTCGTGATATTCATTTCCGATTTGGCCGGTTGCAATACCCACAAAGTGTAAGCGCCCAGCGTCGTACCGAACGGCAAGTCGATCAGGTTGAAACACCCGAGCACAATCGTCAACATGCGAGCCCATGGCCGCCGCACCAAGAGACCCCAGCCGGGGATGATCCCAATGACGCCGCTGACGAGCGCGGACACGGCCGCTAATTTCACAATGTCGTGCACGAAAAAGGGAACTTCGGGCGAAAGGAAGGCGATTCTGTTATCGCGGAACATGGACAGCACAAACAGCCCCACTAGCAGACGAAAAGCCGAAAGGGCCAGCCATAGAATGCCCAGCAGCCGGACATGTCCGCAGATTCGGCTTTGCACCGGCATCACGGGAATCACTTCCGCAGGCTTTCTGAAGGAGGGGCAAAATCCCGCCACGTCTTGCAAATGAGTGCAGCAGCGATCGCAAAACATAGTCGTAACTCCAAGTGGTGCCGATGATGAAATCATAGCCGGGTCAGACCCCGTGTTACCGCTTGAAATGAGGCACCTCCGGGTTCCTCTACGCTCGTAAGAGCCGGAGTTGACCCCTCCTGCGCCGCCGCAGCCACGGCAGGACGCTGGCGGTCGCGCGGGCGGAGTAAGGCGGAGGATCTTGAAGTCGTTCGCCAGCAGCGGCGGATTACTCCTGAATAACGGCGTATCCTGTCGGTTCCCCAGCTGTAACAATGAGTGCTGTAGCAATGAATATGGTCCGATTGTTTTATTCCTTCTTGTTAGTGATGACAATGGCTCCCGATCTTTACTCTTCACCGCCTGTCTTTCCGCCGGTCAAAGCGTCAAACCTGAATGGGGAAACCGTTTCGCTGCCGGAAGGCCTCGCCGGGCGGCTTAATCTGGTACTCATCGCCTTTGAGCGCCAACAGCAGGCGGATATCGATACGTGGCTCAGGGTAATGCCGGAGCTAGTCACCGGTCATCCGGATGTCCAATACTACGAATTGCCGGTGATCCAGAGGCCACCGGGCCTAGTGCGCTTTTTCATCGACACTGGCATGCGGGGAGGCATTCCTGACAAGGCGCAGCGGGCGCGCACAATCACCCTCTACCTGAATAAAGCGGACTTCAAGAAGTCGCTGGACATCAGTGCAGAGACGATCTACGCGGTTTTGATTGACAAATCGGGCACGATCCTCTGGCGCGAAGATGGCCCCTATACGGGCGCCAAAGGGGATTCGCTAAAGCACTTCCTCTCGGGAACCGTCGCCGCGGCGACACCTGAGTCACGCAGGTGAACTGCCGGGCTTCACGCCTGTGTCGCCCCAGTGGTGTGAGATAACCTGGCAGCGGAAGTTGTCCGGAAGTCTGATTCCGGGAAATGACTCGGTTTCCAGCGAGGCTTGCATTCTTCCAGGGGATGACGGATTGACGGCCCAAGAGGGAGTCTTAGCTCGTGGAGTAGTCCCGCAGTGCTACGATCGACGCCCTAGCCGCACCTCACCACGCCCCTCACGCTTTGCGGCCCCGGCACCAATAATTCTCAAACAAACCGCTCATCCCCTCGGCGAATCCTTCATGCTCAAACACGACCGCAGTCCACGATGGACGTGTCAAGACGGGATCGAGCAAAGCCACCAAGCCGCATTTCTGGTCGAAGAGAGCCAGCTTCAACGGAAGCTTTTCAGAAAAACGAATCTCGATACCGGCATTCTTATAATCGTTGAGCCGCTCGCGATGTTCCAGGTCGATGGGTCCGGCCTCAATCAGAAGGCGGCAGGCCACGCCGCGCGCGTTGGCCTCTCGAACCAGGTGTTCATCTAACGGATCAACCGCGAAGGGCGGCCGGGAAAACTCGGCGTAGGAATGTTGGGCGTTGGCGAGCATGCGGCGATAGTGGAGTGCGGTCTGGGTCGGATCGTTTACCAGATTCAAAAAGTCCAGCGTGCCGCGGCCGCCCTGCCCTTCTTCAAACGCGTCACGCAGATCCTGGATGAGGCCGGTCGCCAGGCGCGCTTGTTCGGTAATCTCATTTTGCAGAGCCTTGTTGCGACGGGCCAGGTACCCCGGGATCGCCAGACTCGGGTCGACCGCGGAGAACAGCTTCGTCTTCTCCTGAATCACCTGGGCAAAGCCTTTTTCGACCAGGCTATCGAGCACCTCATAGATCTTCTGCCGCGGAACGTGCGAACGGGCCGCCAATTCCAGCGCCTTAAAGCGCGGATGCCCGACCAATACGAGGTACGAACGCGCCTCGTAGGCGTTAAGTCCCATCTGTTGGAGCTTCCGCCAATTCAATTGGAAGTCCATCGAGGTTGAATCCTGTCGTTTCACGTGTTGATACCCGCAAGTCCCCGACCCAAAACCACCTGTGCGTTTGACTTGGAGAACATATCACAACTGAAGGGCGGCGCGGCGCCTTCTTTCTGGAGATGCCCCAAACGCCGCTCAAAAACACGCTGCTAGAATCGGTCATACCGGGCTGCCAGCGGCGTCGAGGATGCGGATCCCGAGTCGAATTGTGGTTGCCCTGCTGGTTTGCTCATGAATCTTTCCGACCTGCCCCACACCCTCGGTGCCTTGCGACACAGCCGTTTTGCGGAGCACTTACATGAGACGAGAAGCGTCAAGGACGAACTGCGAATTAATCTGATTTGCAAACTGGAGCGCGGTGAAAACCTGTTCCCGGGCGTGATGGGTTATGAAGACACGGTTGTGCCGCAGATTACCAATGCGATCCTCTCGCGGCACAATTTCATCTTGCTGGGCCTGCGCGGGCAGGCCAAGACGCGAATCGCCCGGATGCTGACGCGTTTGCTGGATCCCCTGACCCCGTATATTGCGGGCTGCGAGATTAAAGACCACCCACTACGGCCTATTTGCAAGCGCTGCAAAGAACTGGTGGCCGTCCAGGGCGATGAGACCGCGATCGCCTGGGTGAAGGCCGAGGAGCGCTATGTCGAAAAGCTGGCGACGCCCGACGTGACCATCGCCGACATGATTGGAGACATCGATCCCATCAAGGCTGCGCGCACCGGCCAGACTATCTCCGATGAACTGACCATTCACTACGGGCTGTTGCCGCGAGCCAATCGGGGTGTCTTTGTGATCAATGAGCTGCCTGACTTGGCGGGCAAGGTACAAGTCGGCTTGTTCAACATCATGCAGGAAGGCGATGTGCAGATTAAGGGCTATCCCATTCGGCTGCCGCTCGACCTGATGCTGGTGTTCACGGCGAACCCGGAAGACTATACCGCGCGCGGCAAGATCATTACTCCCCTAAAAGACCGCATCGGCAGCGAGATCCGAACTCACTATCCACAGGCGTTGGAGCAAGGCATCGCCATCACGGAGCAGGAGGCATGGTCGAAGCGTAAATCGCCGGTACCGGTCGAGGTGCCCCAGTACATTCGTGAAGTCGTCGAGCAGGTGGCGTTTCTGGCCCGGGATGATAAGCGCGTCGACAAGCGATCGGGGGTTTCACAAAGGCTGCCGATCACTGTGCTCGAGAATGCCATCTCCAATGCGGAACGGCGGGCTCTCCGGGCCAAGGATGCGGACGCGGTTCCCCGGGTGCTCGACCTGTACGCGGCGCTTCCATCTATCACTGGGAAGCTCGAACTGGAGTATGAGGGTGAGCTGAAGGGCGGAGACGTCATCGCGCGCGAACTCATACGGACGGCCGTGGGAAAGGTTTTCAGCGGCTATTTCGATGGAGTGAATCTCCGGCAGATTGTCCAATGGTTTGAACTGGGCGGTTCACTGCGGCTGGGTGAAACCATCCCATCGCACGAACTGGTCAAGCAATTATCGAAGATACAGGACCTGTTCGAATTCACCGGCAAGCTGGGGGCGGGAGAAGGTAACAGCGACGCGCTCCGTGCTTCGGCCGCTGAGTTCATCCTGGAAGGTCTGTACGCGCAGAAGCGCATCAGCCGCAATGAGGAGCATGAGTTCGTAGCCGGCGAGCGAACCCCTCGCGAAGATCGCCCCGAGGATTTCCGGCGAGGTGGAAACGACCCGCGCCGCGGTGGCGGCGGTGGCCGGCGCAACTTGAACTAGCAATCAACCGCCCCTCGGTCCCGTTGAATGAACCGATCATGAAGTGGATCTCATACTCGCGATTTTCGGAAGAAGACCTCGGCGTCGATGTCGAGGATCTGCTCAAGGCGCTTTCCGACTTCCTGCTGGAGAGCGGGTTTCAGGACCCCTACATGCAGTTTTCAGAGATGAACCAGCACACGCTGGAGAATCTCAAGCGAGCTATTGAACGGGCGCTCGAATCAGGAGAGATGTTCGACCAGGAACGGGCTGAAGAGATTCGCCAGCGCCTGCAGCAGATGGCGTCCCAGCAGCGTGAAAAGCTGATTCAGCGCCTGATCGAAAAGCTCGAAGAATCCGGCTACATCAACGCCGAAGGACCGCCCCCGGACAATCCCACCGCTCCGGGTAAGGAGGGCGGACCGCAAACGCGAGATGCACTTTGAAGTCACCGACAAGGCGATCGACTTTCTCGGCTTCAAGACCCTGAAGGATCTGCTTGGGTCACTTGGCAAGTCCAGTTTTGGCGCACACGATACGCGCGAACTGGCCACGGGTATCGATTCCAGTGGAGGCTCGAAGCTTTACAGCTTTGGAGACACCATGAACCTGGATATCAGTGCAACCCTGTTCTCCGCCATGCAGCGCGAGGGCTTGAAGCTCCCGCTCGAACTGGAGTATTCCGACCTGCACGTGCATCAAGCCGAATACCAGAGTTCGTGCGCAACCGTGTTGATGCTGGATTGCAGCCACAGCATGATCCTCTACGGCGAAGATCGTTTTACACCGGCCAAGAAAGTGGCGCTGGCGCTTTCGCATTTGATCCGAACCCAATACCCGGGTGATTCCTTGCGCTGCGTTCTGTTTCACGACTCAGCCGAGGAAGTCCGCGTTTCGGAACTGGCTCGCGTGCAAGTGGGGCCGTATTACACCAACACGCGGGACGGACTGATTCTCGCGCAGCGGCTGCTGGCGGCGGAGAAGAAGGACATGAAGCAGATCATCATGATCACGGACGGCAAGCCGTCTGCCCTGACTCTCGATGACGGTCGAATTTACAAGAATGCCTTCGGCTTGGATCCGCTGGTGCTGAGCCGGACGTTTGAAGAAGTCGCACACTGCAAGAAACAAGGCGTTCTGATCAACACCTTCATGCTGGCAAGCGACTATGGCTTGGTGCAATTCGTCCAAAAGGTAACTGAAATGTGCCAGGGGAAAGCGTACTTCACTACGCCCTACACGCTGGGGCAGTATCTGCTGCTGGATTACATGAATCGAAAGACCAGGACGATTCACTAGATCGAGCGGCCTCCCTGTTCCGGCCGCTGCTAGAACAGCAAATCCTTTTGTATCGCTACGCACAGGTAAACTACCGGCAGCGAGAACAACCCCGCGTCGATGCGGTCGAGAAGTCCTCCATGGCCGGGCAGAATCGTGCCGCTGTCTTTAACGCCGGCGCCGCGTTTCATGGCCGATTCGGCTAAATCGCCGAACTGCCCGGCGATGTTTCCCGCAACTGCCATCAGGCCGATCTGCCAGGAAGGCACATCGGGAACGAAGTAGTGCATGAAGGCGACGCCATAGATCACCGACCCGAACACCGAGCCGATGGCGCCTTCCCAACTTTTCTTCGGGCTCACCAGCGGCGCCATGCGATGCTTGCCAAAACTGCGCCCCACGTAATAAGCAGCGGCATCTCCGACCCAGCAAATCGAGAGTGCAAAGAACAACCAATAAGGGCTCTCACTCCGCAAGAGGTCCGCGAACCGCCACGGGGCAAACGTGTAGAGGCCACCGAGAAACGCGGCCGCTACTTGAGGCAGAACATCGCGCAAGTTATCGCGGCGCAGCGCGGTTGCCAGCGCCAGAACAGTAAGCAGGCTTAGCCCCAGCAAAAGCAGATGCTGCTGGGGGGCAAGCAAGACCACCAGGCCGGCAAGTAGCCCAAAGATGCCCGGACGAGGAATCCCATGCCCCTTCACCAGGCCCGAGTACTCCCAGTAGCCGATGACACCTATGGCAGTTGCAGCCAGAAGAAAAAGCCACCAGGGCGCCCAGACGATCAGATACGTGGCAAGAATAGCCAGGAGAATGGCGGTGATGACCCGCTTCATGATGTTCTGGTTCGGCTCCGACCGCAGGTAGTGCGGCTACGTCTGAGATTAGCGCAGTGGCAGTTCAAGCTCTTCGAGCAGGAGCGGATCTTCTTCTTCGACCGGCGAAGCGGTCGTGCGAGTGACGCCGCCAAACCGGCGATCGCGTTGTTGGTAGTCGAGCACCGCTTCGAGCAGTTCCGTCCGTCCAAAGTCGGGCCACAGGGTGTTGGTCACGAAGATTTCCGCATAAGCGATCTGCCAGAGAAGGAAGTTGCTGATGCGCATCTCGCCGGAGGTTCGAATGAGGAGATCAGGATCACGCAGGCCGGCCGTGTACAGGTAAGCAGAGATGGTCTCTTCATTCACTTCGAGCGAATCGAGTGTCCCTTCCAGACGGGCGCCATCGATCATGGCATTGACCGCGTCCACTAATTCGGTGCGGCCACCATAGTTGATGGCGAGGTTCAAACGCATGCCTCGATTCGAAGCAGTTTTTTCCATTACGCTCGACAACTCGTCTTGAACAGCCGCCGGGAGCGACTCAAGCCGGCCGATAGCGACCAGTTGGATATCGTTTCGCATCAGCGTGGGAAGCTCGCGCCGCAAGTAGTGCCGAAGCAGGCGCCACAGGGCTTCCACTTCGTGGCGTGGCCGCTTCCAGTTCTCGACCGAGAACGCATAGAGTGTCAGGGCTTCTATTCCAAGCCGGGCACAGGTCTCGGTGACGCTGCGAACGGATGTGACGCCCGCGCGATGCCCCATAATGCGGGGAAAGTTTCGCTGGCGCGCCCAGCGGCCATTGCCGTCCATAATAATGGCGATGTGAGCAGGCAGCCGCTTTGGATCGAGTTCCCGCGCGAGAAGCCAATCCCGCTCGCCGGGAACCAACTCATTCAGGAGTTCCTTCATGGGATAAAGCTCTATCGTACACCAAGGAGCCAGCTGATTTCACCATTCCAAAGCGCAGAAATCGCTGCCCCCGCGCATAAAAAACTGCCGAAGGGCAGTTGGTAAGTTTGCATGTCTTTCCGTCTAACTAAAATGTAAGTAACCCCGACAACAGAACCGGACAACGAGCCAATCAGAAGAGCGACCAAACCCCGCTCGGCCCCCAGGAAGGCACCGATGAGAGCCAGCAGTTTGACATCGCCCATTCCAAGGCCCGCCCGCCCACGGACGCGCTGATATAACCAGCCGATGCCTGCCATCGGGACCGCAAGCGCCAACGCTCCGGCGGCGGAATTGAACAGTGATTGAGCACGCGGCCCGGCGGCCGGAATCAGGCTATCGGCCAACACACTGTGCATGGGCACAAATGCCGCCAGGATGAGTCCCACCAGAGTCCCGCCCAGTGTGAATTCATCCGGCAGCAAGCGTTCCTCGACATCGGTCCAAAACAGAACCATCAGGATCGATACGAACAGGCATCCTTTCAGTGACTCTAAGCTAAAACCAAAGGAAGCGGCGATGAAACCAAACAGCAAAGCCGTAGCCACTTCCACAGCCAGATACCGATAGCCGATCGGTTGGACGCAGCGCCGGCAGCGGCCACGAAGAATCAGAAAACTGGCAACCGGCAGGTTGTCGTACCAGGCAATCGGGCTGCCGCAATTGGGACATGACGACCCCGGCCAGACAATCGACAGATCGCGCGGGACGCGGTAAATACAAACGTTCAGAAAGCTGCCGAACAGAAGTCCAAACAGAGCCGCAATCAGCCATGGCGGCAAAAGAAAGTTAGGATCCAATCGCCCTCCGGTAGGAAGCCAGCGTGTCCTCGGCCATGCGCTCCGGGGAAAATCGTTGTTTCACCGCCGCGAAAGCCGTCGACCGAAGGTGCAGAGCCAGATCTGGTTCCTTCAGGATGCGGCGCATGGCGCTGGCGATGTTGCGTTCCTCGTTGCCGGTCAACAAGCCCGTCTGCTGATGTTCGACGATCTCGGGCAGACCGCCCACAGCGCTTGCTACGACAGGAACGCCCAGCGACATGGCGAGTAGCGCGGCTGAACCGAGCCCCTCCGCCCGCGTGATGTAAACGAACATGGAAGCATGCTGCAAGTCGAGCTCCAAATCACTCGAAAACACCACCGGGACACCGGATACATGCGCGGCCCGTTCCACCAAATCACGGCCCTTCATCGGGTCCGTCGAAGCGAGCGCAACGGCCGGTGCGGTAGGATCCCACGCTGGTAGGCTCTCGTGGGCTTCGACCGAGTCATAGACGATGTCGATCTTTGCCTGAGGGACGCCGGCTGACTCGAGTTCGCTAGCGACATATTTTGAAACAGCAAGGTAGCGCGTAGCCCTTGCATACTTCCAGCGTGATGCCGGCGTGCGTTTCACCGGGAACGCGACGCGGCGGGAAACAACAAACCGGGCTGCGCTTGCCGCCGCCAGGAGGTGAGCGCGGGCATCGTGCGCATGGACGATGTCCACAGAGCGTGCCAGCCGCCAAGCCGCTGTAAGGCCGCCGATGTGTACCGGAAACCCAGCGGACCGGGCCATGTCAGCCAGCGGCCCCACATGCCGCACTAACAGAAACTGCTCGCACCCCGTCTTTTGAAGGGTCTTCAACAGCAGCAGGACCTGATGCTGACCGCCGCGCATTTCGGCGCCGGTATCGATGTGTAGGATGCGCAATGGAGATGCTCAGCTAATTCGTGTTCTGGCAGCGCCTGCTTAGTGTTCCCGCCCCGGGCTCATGTAACGCGCTTTGGCGTACTTCAAGAAATTGTAGAAGGCCGCCATGTAAGCAATAGCCAACCCTTCCATTCCATCCAGAAACCCGCGCTTCAGGAAATAGGTTTGAATGAAGGTCCAGATGGGATCGGCGAGGATGTGGCGCAGAGTGACCGGCTTTTCGCGCGCAACAATCTCTTCGGCGGCCAGCGTTGTGTAGCGGTCCATGGTTCTCAGATGCTCCGACAGGGAGTTGCAGGTAAAGTGCAGAATGTTCGACTCGAGATGCCCTACCTTTCCGTCGACCACTACCGATTCGTGGACGAACTCGCCCACCCAGCGCGCGCGCTGCCGGTTGAAGAGGCGGATCTTCCGATCGGGATGCCAGCCGCTGTGCAGAATCCACTTGCCGAGGTATTGCGCCAAACGCGGCATGGTGTAGCCGTCGAATTGCGGACCGGCCTTCTTGATTTGCCAGATCTCCGCTTCCAGCGCTTCGCTGAGGCTCTCATCGGCATCCAGCGAGAGAATCCAATCGTTGCTGGCAAGATCGACGGCGATGTTCTTTTGGGCCGCGTAGCCGTGCCACGACGATTCCTCCACGCGCGCTCCATGCTTGCGCGCCAACTCGACAGTCCGGTCTGTCGATCCGCTGTCCAGCACCAGAATTTCGTCCGCGCACCGCAGGCTCTCAATCGCGCGGGCGATATTGCGTTCTTCGTTGTACGTGATAATCGCGGCAGTGATGCGAATCCCCATCGTCAGTTCCCAGCTACCAGCGCACAGGTACCAGCGAGAACGAGAGGAAGAAGATCACCAGCGCAGCGATGCCCAGCTTTACCCGTCGCGGGTCAAGGGGCGTCTGGTCGTAGATCAACGGGTGGCGTGTGCCGAGGAAGAACAGGACCACGGCCCATAAGATCCAAGGTTTGTAGAACAGTAAGCCCAGCGGAAGTAATAGAGCCGCAAAAACCCTCGACAGGGTGCGATGAACTTTGCTGAAGAAGGCGTACAAAATGTGGCCGCCATCCAGCTGGCCAATCGGCAGGAGGTTGATGGCCGTGGCGAGCAGCCCGGCCCATGCCGCTCGCGCGATGGGGTGCAACGAAATATCATCGGCGCTGACCCCCGGAAAACGCACCATCTCCGCCAGCCTCAGGATCAGCGGAGTGCCGAAGCTGAAATCCCCCTTGACGGCAACGCCCGGCACAACGCGCGAGAGTGCGATGCCAACCACCAGGAATGGAAGCAGGGCAATGAAACCGGCGATGGGCCCGGAGACGCCAATATCGAATAGACTTTTGCGGGTGTAGATCGGCGAACGAATGCGAATGAAAGCGCCCAGGGTCCCGAGCAGAGTTGGCGAAGGCATGAAATAAGGCAGGCTCGCTTTCACACCCCATTTCATACAAGCTATGTAGTGGCCGAATTCGTGGGTGAGCAGGATTACGATCAGCGGAATGGAAAATGAGAGCCCTACCAAGAGGGTGGGATCACCGTGCACGAGGCGCACGTATCCATCCCACATCAGATCCACGTTAAACGGCTGGTTATGTATAAACCCTTCGGTAATAGCCGAGCCGAACACCGTGGTGGTAGCAATCGTGACGAGAAGAAGAAAGAGGTGTAACCACCAACGGCTGGGCCACCGGGAGGTGGCAGCCTCTTCATACGGTTGAAACGCAAAAGGCCGAACCCAATTACTTTGCTCAGACAACTGGCTTACTGCAGTGTCTGCAGCTCCTTGCCGGGTTTGAAGCGAACCGCCTTCCCCGGCGGGATCGCCACTTCTGCGCCCGTGCGTGGGTTTCGCCCAATCCCGGTCTTGCGAGGCCGGACGTTGAAGATGCCGAAACCGCGCAATTCAATCCGATCTCCCTCAGACAGCGCCCGCTTCATTGTTTCGAAGACAGTTTCGACAGCCATCTCCGCTTTCGTCTTGGTGATGCCGGTGCGATTGACCACCTCGTTGATGATGTCGAGTTTAATCAAGCAGCCTCCAGGAAGTTCGGTACAGGGTTACGGCGCCCCTTCGCGCCGTCGAGAGCAATCTCAATGATAAGAAGCAAGTTAGCCGCTTGTCAACCGGGCTGTCGAGAAAGCTACCAGAGAAACTGAGCAACTGGTAGTTCCACCGCCTCCACCAATCCTGCCCGCCGGAAGAACCGGCGCAAGCCAGCCTTACAAAAAGCGTACTCTGGTAAAGTTTCGCCCCCAAGGTAGAAGAAACTACCAAGTGGCTTACAGAGAGCACGGAAAGGGTCCTTAAGAATCATAGGGTTACAAACTGGCCTGAAGGTTGCTTCGAATCTGGGAGCAAGAGGTGGGGTCAATGCCAGCGTCAGAACTTGCCCGGTCGCTTCGCATCCTGGTCGTGGACGATAGCCCGAGCGATGTGCGTCTTATTCGGGAAGCGCTGAAGGAGACGTCGGTGAACGTCATGCTTATCCACGCCCGGGATGGCGTTGAAGCAATGAACTACCTCCAAAAAACCTTGCTGGGTGAGTTTCTTCGTCCCGATCTCATCATTCTCGATCTGAACCTGCCGCGAAAGAGCGGACGGGAAGTGCTCGCGGAAGTGAAGTCAGACCTCCGATTGAAGCAGATTCCGGTGATTGTCATGACCAGCTCAAGCGCCAGTGAAGATGTCACGTATGCTTACAACCTGAACGCCAATAGCTACATCACAAAACCGGCCGATCTTACTGAATACCTTACAGTTGTTCGCGCACTCCACGTCTTTTGGTTCCATGCCGCGAAGTTGCCGCTGGACGACCTGCCCTCGCTGCCCATTACGGAACCCGGTATTCGAACCGCTATCGTGCAATAGGCAGGCCGAGCAAGCCTTTCAGCTTCGGTCTTTGAGCAAACGCACTGCCTCGCGTCTACCCCTCAGCCAGGGCTTTCTGTGCGGCGGCCAAAGCGGCCTCGTAGTTGGGGTGGTCGCCCACCTCTTTCACGTACTCCACATAACGGAGTTTGTTGTGCCGGTCGACCACGAAGATGGCGCGGCTCTCGATGCGCAGTTCCTTAATGAGAGTGCCGTAGTGTTCGCCGAACGAACCGGTTCTGTGGTCCGATAGCATCTTCACGTGATCGATGCCAAACGTGCCGCACCAGCGCTTCTGAGCGAAGGGCAGATCCATGCTGACACTCAGGATGGAAAGGTCGGGTAGCTTCGCGGCCGTATCTTCGAAGCGCTTGGTTTGGGCATCGCAGACAGGTGTGTCCAGGGAAGGGACCACACTGAAGATGCGGACCTTATTTCCGGTTTTCTCCAGAGTAACGGACTGCAAACTCGAGTCAACGGCGTCGAACTCCGGGGCGTTATCGCCGACTTTCAATTCAGGCCCTACCAGGGTCATCGGGTTCCCCTTCAGGGTGGTTGCGCCAGCTCTCTCAATGGTAGTTGTCATGCGCCTCAGTTTATCAAGGGTCGCCTCGATGCTGGTTTTAATTTTGCGTGAACAAACGGTGAAAAAGAGGATTCTAAACGGGGGCGCGGCCGTGAGAGAGAGCGGGACAGACTAAGAAGCCGTCCGTGAAAGGAGCGCGGAACCTGCGTGCGTCATCATACGTGCGGCGATACCCGCCAGCGCCCGTAGGCAACAAACGCAACCAGCAGGCACACCACAAATGGAAGGGCCGCCATCGCAACATTTCCCGTTCCGACCATGATGGCCACTGCGCCGATCATGATGACAAGCAGGCAAGCCGCAGCCAGCGTCGCGAGGCCCGCTCGAATGCGCAGCAGCCCGGGAAGGACCAAGCCAACGGCGCCGGCAATCTCAGCCGCACCTATGAAATGTAAGAACCAGCCTGGCAAGGGAATCTGCTTTGCCATCTCCGCCACCGGCATGACGAACTTCATGATGCCGGCGAAAAGAAACAGCAGCGCCAGCAGCCACTGAACAATCCAGAGTGCACGATTCACCCGGTTCACCCATCTTTCAAAAGAACTAATAATCCGCGTCCATCGGCGGGCATTGCGACTTCTTCAAAAGCTCGGATTCTGCGGCATGGCCGCGCCGTCACAGCGCGGATCGGACCCCGCGAAGTTCACCTTTCGCTTCGCGTCGCGCTCCACCGCTTCGCCTTGGCCGACTGTATAAGAAAACGGTTCCAGCAGCGTGATCACGTGGCCCCGGCGCGTCAGATCCTCACGAACTGCGGATGAGATGCGCGGCTCCATCTCGACATCGCAGCCCTCAAACGTTGACTTCGTGAATCGCGGCGCTTCCAATGCGGCCTGCAGGTTGAGCCCGAAATCGACTACATTGGCAACGAATTGCGCATGCGCCTGGGGCTGGTTCCATCCGCCCATGATGCCGAAGCCGATGTGAATGTCGCCCTTCGACATGAACGCCGGAATGATGGTGTGCAGAGGCCGCTTATGTCCTGCCAGCGAGTTCGGCAGTCCGGGCGTGAGTTCAAAGCCCGCGCCCCGATTTTGAAAGGAGAACCCCACACCCGGAGCTACCATACCCGTGCCATAACCGCCAAAGTTGCTCTGGATGAGTGAGACGATGTTTCCATCCTTATCAATGGTCGACATGTAGATGGTCTCGCTGCCGCGGGACGCCAGTTTCTGGGCGATCTCCGACGGAACCACGTGGCACGATGCTTTGGTCATGTCAATCAGTTTCGCGCGTCGAGCGGCCAGATCCTTCGACAGCATTTCGTTGACAGGCACCGGTCCGAACCTGGGATCGCCCACGTAATGAACCATGTCCGCGTAGGCCAGCTTCTTCGCCTCGATCATCACGTGCAAAGCGGCGGCGGAGTTTTGCCCGTAGTCCGCGAGGGGAAAGTTCTCCATGATATTGAGCATCGCCAGAGCCGCAATTCCCTGCCCGTTTGGCGGCAGTTCATAAACCGTCCAGCCGCGATAGGTCGTCGATATGGGCTCTACCCACTCGGGCTGAAACGTGGCAAAGTCCTCAACGGTGTGTGTACCTCCCTGCGAACGCAGGAAGCTGACCATGGTTTCCGTCAGCGTGCTGTTGTAGTAGCCGTCACGGCCCTTGGTCGCAACAGCGCGTAGCGATGACGCCAGCGCCGGGTTCTTGAACTCGTCGCCGAGCTTGGGCGCAACCCCGCCCGGCATGTAGGTTTCCTTGTATCCCGGCTGGTTCAGAAACGCTTTGCCGATCCAATACCGCGCGCCGCGTTCCGGCAATGGAAACCCGTTCTCGGCGTAGTAGATGGCGGGCGCGAGCAGCTTTTCGAAGGACATGGTGCCGAATCGCGCGCGCAACGCATCCCACCCGGCCACGCAGCCCGGCACGGTGATGGTGTGTACGCCACGCTGGTCGAGCTTGTCGATGTTGTGTGCCTTGAGATACTCGATGGTCAGGCCCTTGGGAGTCCAGCCGCTCGAATTCAGCCCGTAAACTTTTCCCGTCTTGGCCTCATACACGATGGCAAACAGGTCGCCGCCCATGCCGTTGACGTAGGGCATGGTCAGTCCAACCACTGCGTTGGCAGCGATGGCCGCATCCACGGCGTTCCCACCCTGTTCGAGTATCCTTGCACCGGCCTGGGAAGCAAGGAACTGCGGCGTGGCCACGATGCCTCCATTCGAGACAATCATCGACCGGCCCTGATCCGGACTGGAGGCGAACGGCTGAGCGTCAGACATCATCGGCAGCGCAAGAAGAAAGCAGACAACGGCGGTCTTCATGGGTGAATTCGATTATAAGGCGAAACGAACTAGGGCAATCACCGCCGCGCACAATGCCGCGTTGAGCTTATCGCTTCGCGGCTTCTGCCGCAGCCACGAACGCGCGCCGCTCACGCGTCAGATGCGGTTCGACACCAATCAAGCGTTCCATCAGCATGAGCTGGCCGCGGTGGTGCATTTCATGCTCTTTCACGCCAAGAATCATCTCGAAGCGGGATTTGAAAGGCGGAGCCGCGCCCTGCGGCATCGTGACTCGTTCGCCCAGAAACTCATCGGACAAACCTTCCAGCCAGCCGGCAAACCGTTCCCCATTCTCTTGCAGCAGAGTAATGATTTCCGCTTTGGTTCGAGGCTTCTCTTCGTCGGCGATCAAGGGACCGAGAAAGCTCATGAAATCGAAGCCCACCAGCGTCGTGCGCCGCTCGACGCGTTGAAGCTGGTCCTGCAGCTTATAGATCTGCGCGATGTGGACTAGCGTTTGCGCCACCGTTCTGGTCTCGGGCGTCGCGCGGAATCCGTAGTGCTCCTCGCCAATGTCGTGCGCGATTACTAGCGTGTTCTTGCGAACTGTGCGGAAACTGGCCGCCAGTTCCTGTGCACCGTAATAGGTCATACCGCGAGTTTACGCTACCGCCGCTCTCGAGCATGAGTGACGCAAACCTACACCGCCGCGTTCTTTCGCCCGGGCACGACGTCGATCTGCAGCTTCGGATCGGTCGCCGGCACATGCGTTACCGGTACGCCGAGCTCCTTGCGCACGATGTTGCAGCCCTGTGCAATCGAACTGGCCTTGTAGAAGGCGATGTCGCGGTTGCATCCCTGCCGCCCGAACCCGCAATCGCTCGAGATGATGAGCTTCTCAGCTGGGATGTACTTCAGTGCCTTCCGGATCTCGCCCGCCACATCCTCGGGACGATCGGCCTGCAGCGTCCGATGGCTCACCGCGCCAATGCAGATCTTCTTCTTGAGATCGTTCTTGAACGGCGCAAAAAGCTCCAGGTCTTTCTGGTTCCGGTCCTTCATTTCCAGCGTCCATACATCGCCGCGGCAGCGCTCCAGATAAATTTCGATGGAATTGGCATAGCTGGTGTCTTCCATCACGCGTTGCATGTTCGGGTTGCCCCAGCAAGTATGAATCCAGAGTTCCACATCGTCCAGCCCCTGCACTTCGCGATTGAAAGCATCAATCATGAACTTCACTTCCGCATGGTCCTTGCCGTAAGTGTTGGCCATGAAGTGGAAGGTGGGTTCCTCAATCTGGATGCAGCGGCAGCCAGCATCGCGCAGTGCCAGCAGTTCTTTATTCATCGCCTCGGCCATGTCCCAAATGATCTGGCGTTTGTCTTTGTATTTCGGCGTGTATATGTCGAGGAACAACGCCATCACTTGCGAGCAACAGGTGCCGAACTTTACCGGCTTCGTGGTTCGGCCTTGCGCCAGCCGCCACAGCTTCGGATAGTCCAGAGGGCGGTGTTCGATTTTGTCGACCACGTGCGGCCAGCGCCAGCCGGTGTAGATCTCATTCAGCAGCGTCCCCGGCGGATAGTGCAGCCAGGGTGCGGTTGTCTCCTCCGGTTGCAGGTAGTCGCCTTCGAAACCGGCCCAGCGTTGCAGGGGGTAATGATGCCACGCACGGCCCGCGAGGTCTTCGTCAACATGCAGGTCACCGTGGGTGAGGATATCGAGACCCGCGCGTTCCTGGTCGCTGATCAGCACCGCCATCGCATCTTGAAACTTCTCCCGGAAACGAATGTCGAGCATGCACGTGTCGAGGGGTTTGCCCCACATGCTGATGTCGTACCAACGCGGGCGTGGAAACGACCCGGTCGTGGTGCTGGGCAGAATCAAATTAGCGGTAGCCGTGAACATGGAATTCCTCCACGAGCATTGTACGCCCCGACCGGAAGAAGACTGATAGCGTCTTCAGAAAATGAAGTGTTCTGAGGTGCGATCGTCAGGGAGCGCTTGCTCAATGAAAGATGACCGACCTACGGGGACGGCCATCCGCGTCAGTCTAGAACTTCAACGTGCTGAGGTACTCGTAGCTCTGCTTGAGGCTCACGATTGGATCCGCCGGGGTTGCGTCCTGCTCCACAAAGTAGTGCTTCACCCCGACCTCCGACGCAACGGCCAGCACGCCTGGAATATCAATCGCTCCGTGACCAACTTCTTTGAAGTCGGAACGCGGAACATCCTCGTTGTAATGCGGTGCGGCCGGGATGGCGCGGTCCTTTAAGTGGAGCAATTGGACTCGTCCGGCGTACTTCCTGAGTAATGCCTTTGGATCCTGCCCGCCGGTGACCACCCAGAATATATCCATTTCGAGCCCCACCAGCTTGGGATCCGTTTCCTTCATCAGAGTCTCCAGCGGCGTAGTACCCTCCATCGGCTCGAACTCGAAGGCATGGTTGTGGTAGCAGAGCTTCACGTCGTTCTGCTGGGCGGCTTTGGCGGCCTTGTTCAAGTTATCCGCCAGTCGCTTGATCCCATCCAGGCCGTTGCGCTCGTCGGGTGGCAAGTAAGGATACACGACGTAACTAAAACCCCTCATCCTGGCCGCGGCGAAGGTGGTTTCGATGTGCGAAAGGTCGCCCTTGAAAACATCTGGATTGACGTGCAGGCTGACCGGCTTGAGCTTCGTGGCAACCAGCGCCTCCCAGATCTTCTCCATGTTGTCGGCGGTCACCTCGGCCTCGCGGTAGCCGATATCGCTGATTTCGGTGAGAATTTTTGGCGGGTTATTAAGAATAATGTCCCGGACGGTGTAAAGCTGTACCCCGATCACTTTCAAGGAGTGCTGTGGCTTGGCGGCACTGGCGAGCATGGTTCCCCCGGCAACCACTGCCGTCGAGGTGAGGAAGCTACGGCGTGAGATGTTCATCGGCCTCCTCATCATATGTCAAGCGGCCTGTGAGTCGATCGGGACTGACACCTGCGCCGTGCTAACTCGTTCCTATCACGAACCGTCCAACGGCGCAGGCTGCCTGTCGTAAGGGCGGAGCCCGTGAGGGCCACACGGTTTCGCTTGGGAGCCGGGCTTTCAGCCCTTCTCCTTCAGCAGATTCTCGGCGTCGCGCAGATGTTGCTCTATGGTCGGCAATGCTTTCGTGGCATATGCCTTGATGTCGGGGTTCGACCCGTGTTCGGCCTCGTGCTTAAAAGCACTCACGAGCCGCTCGTGTTCCATGGTCTGATTTTCCAGGAAAGCGTGATCGAAGCTCTTGCCCTTGTAATGGCCCAACGTGTCTATCGTGCGGTCGTTCTGTTTGTCGATACCCTTCGGAATACTGTCGCCGGCTTTGGCGGCCAATTCCGTGAGTTCTTGATAGTCGTTGGTATGATCTTGCACCAGTGTGTTGGCGAAGTCCTTCAGCTTAGGCGTTTCGGCTCGCTCCTGCGCCATTTTGCCGATATGGACAATCGTCATATCGGCTTGTGCGGCCGAGGCTAGAAATGCCTCGTCGCTTTTCGCTGAGGTCCCCGTTTTTGCGGCAGTCGGCACGCAATAAACCACCGCGCCAATTAGCGCGGCTAGAATTAACCTATTCGACATTTTATTTTCATCCTTTCAGTTCATCTGAGTTATGTGGGTGCGCCAGCGTTCTACCGTTGGCGCCGCCGAAACCCTAGCTGGCCTGCTCTTGCGTAATGTGGGCGCGGCGATTTCTCTGCCAGCACGATTCGTTGTGATCGGTGCAGACCGGTTTATCCTTCCCAAAGCTGACCGTTAGAAGCTGAGAACCGGGGAGGCCGAGCGTTTCCAGGAACTCCTTGGCCTGCTGGGCGCGCGCATCACCCAAAGCCAGGTTGTACTCCTCTGATCCGCGCTCGTCGCAGAAACCTTGCACGGTGAGTTTATAGTTCGGATACTGCTTCAGAATTTCGGTTAGTGTTTTGGCGTCCGCTTCGAGCGTCGTTTGGGCGTCGGGCCGCAAGATGTGCTTGTTGTAATCGAAGTAAACGTCTTGAATGCGATTCAGCAAAGCCTGAATCGTGGCTTTCGTGGCAGCGTCGGGTTCATTGGACCGGGCCACCGTGGCCGGGGTGTGCATAGGGGCAGGCGTCGTGGACGCTGGCGCTGGGGCGGCCTTTGCGGTAACTACGGGCGCGGGTGCCGGCGGGGGTTGAACTTTGGCAACTTGCTTATGACAGCTGGCCAGTGATGCCAGGACGGCGGCGAGGGCCAGACTCTTGAATACTTGCGCTTTCATCGAAGCTCCTTTATCACCGAACGTAACCGGCCTTAGTCCTCCTGTGGTATCGGTCCGAGGCTGTATTTTGGGTCGCTCAAAATACTGTCTCGACGCGATGCCGTGCGGCAGCCCGTTTGTGTAAGGCTAGGAGTTTAGACTATGCGGCGGCATTCCTGGCTGGCATTGGCGGGTGGTTTTGGCGGCTTGCTGCTGATCATGACCGCTGCTGAAGTCGGCGCGCTGTTCGTGATAAACAGCCTGCGTGCCAGTGACGCTCAAGTGGAGCGCCGATTCCTGGAACGAAGCCGCCTGCTGGAACAGATCCGCTCGTCCATCTATCTCTCCGGCACCGTGGCGCGCGACCTGTTGCTGGCGCCGGCTGGCCAGGCCTCGACGCAGATGGCCGAGGTAACCAACTTGCAAAAGAAAACCGCCGAGTCCCTTGAAGCGTACCGGAAATCGCTCGAACCGGATGAAGCTGCGGCCTTCGCAAGCCTTCGTTCGGAGGTAGCGGCCTACTGGCAGGTTCTAGACCGCACCTTCGTATGGACCGACGACGAACGCAGAGAATACCGCTATGAGTTCTTCTACAGCGAGCTGATTCCGCGGCGCACGGCGATGCTGCAAATTGCCGACCGCGTCGGCCAGCTGAACGAGCTGGGCTTACAGCGTGGCGATCAGCAGCTCGCTGGTCAGTTCGAACGGCTGCGGCGCGGCTTAGTTGGAATGCTCGTGCTCACCCTCATTGGGGGATTGGCCCTGGCCATCTATACCAGTGTTGTGGTTCTCCGCTTGCAAAATGAAGTGCGGGCCAAGCTGGAAGAAAACATCGAGGCCAAAACGAGCCTGCGTGAACTTTCGGCAAAGCTGGTCCGGGCGCAGGAAGAGGAACGCAGGGCCCTCTCGCGGGAACTGCACGACGAGGCGGGCCAGTCCTTCTCCGCCATTCTGCTTGAAACGGAAAACCTGCTCGACATCGAGCACCCTAAAGCCTCGCACTCGCATCTGGAATCAATTCGCGCTTTGGCCCAACGCGGGTTGGCGGAAGCCAGAGATATGGCGCTGTTGTTAAGGCCCTCTATGTTGGACGATTTTGGGCTTGTGCCTGCGCTCAACTGGCAGGCAAGGGAGACCGGAAAAAGGACCGGTTTGCAGGTGCAAGTGTCAGCCGAAGGGCTGCCCGCTGACTTACCGGAAGAACACAAGACGTGCATTTACCGGGTTGTACAGGAAGCTTTGAACAACGTTGTGAGACACGCACAAGCCAGCGCGGCTCAAGTGCGCCTGCAGCGCTCGAATCGAGGGATTGAACTGACCGTCCAGGACAACGGTACCGGCTTCGACGCGGAGCGGGCGAAGGGGTTGGGATTGCTAGGAATGGAGGAGCGCGTTCATCACTTGGGAGGTTTTTTCAAGATTGACTCTCAACCCGGTCGTGGCACGCTGCTGACCATCAGCCTGCCCTTGGCCGACTTGGCCACCGACGCTACGCATGAAGCCCATCCGGATACTGTTAGCCGACGATCATAACTTACTTCGCGAGGGGTTGCGGTCGCTGCTGGAGCGGCAACAAGGCTTTTCGGTTGTAGCCGAAGCGAGCGATGGGCGGGAGGCGCTGCGGCTGGCTGAAGAGCATCGTCCCGACGTAGTCGTCATGGATATCGCCATGCCTGTCCTGAATGGAATCGATGCAACCAAACGCATCGTTGAGACATGCGCGCCAACGGCCGTGATCATACTGAGCATGCACGACGACGAAAGCTATATTGTTCGGGCGTTGAATGCGGGCGCTCGCGGTTATTTATTGAAAGACTCGCTCAAGGCCGATCTGATCGGCGCAGTCAACGCCGTCAGCCAAGGGCATTCGTTTTTCAGCCCCAAAATACGCCTGCTGTTGCAAGAAGACAATTTCCGTAAAATGGCGGATCTGCAAAAGACCGATAGCCTCGAGTTACTATCAACACGCGAGCGCGAGATATTGCAGTTAGCCGCTGAAGGTAGAAGCAATAAGGAGATTGCGAATCTTCTGAACCTTAGCTTTCATACCGTGGAAACGCACCGGGCACACATCCTGCAGAAGTTGAATTTGCACACCGTACCCGAGTTGATCCTGTATGCGGTCCGCAAGGGGATTATTCACTGAGCGGCATACCGCTCCATCGCAGCGAGGGTAACTGAATGAAATGGCCCCACTCCTCAAACCATGGCTCGACGGCACCAACCCGGTCTCTCAAGCCGGCGGCATTGTGGGCACTCTCGATTCCGGTGGGAATCGTAGCAGGCCTGGGAGCTGTGGTCTTCCGTGCCCTTATCGGTTTCTTTCATAATCTGCTGTTTCTCGGAAAGCTCGACGCCGCGTACGATGCAAACATTCATACTCCGCCCAGCCCGTGGGGCCCGCTCATCATTTGCGTTCCGGTGCTTGGCGCGCTGGGCGTGGCGTTCCTGGTGAAAAACTTCGCTCCGGAAGCAAAAGGTCACGGAGTTCCGGAAGTGATGGATGCCGTTTACAATCGCCGGGGCGTCATCCGTCCTGCCGTGTCGGTGGTCAAAGCGCTCGCCTCCGCGCTTTCGATCGGCAGCGGAGCGTCCATCGGCCGCGAGGGACCCATCATTCAGATCGGCGCCTCGTTTGGCTCTACCGTCGGCCAGTTACTAAGTGTTCCCGCCTGGCAGCGAATTACTCTTATCGCGGCGGGAGCCGGCGGCGGAATCGCCGCCACCTTCAATACGCCTGTCGGGGGCGTGCTGTTTGCCGTGGAAATCATTCTGCACGAGGTCAGCGTCCGTACTCTCGTGCCGGTGTTCATCGCAACTGCCACGGCGACCTACATCGGCCAGCTCTTTTTTGGGCCCCATCCGTCGTTCTTTGTCCCTGCGCTGGAGACGCCCTTCTTCGTTGTGGCTAAACCGCTGGTTCTGGTCGCATACGCCGGTCTTGGCGTCATCGCGGGCCTGATTTCAGCGCTCTTCATCCGGTCAGTCTATGGATGCGAGGAGTTTTTTGTGAGGCATGTCAAAGGCGGGTACTACGTGCAGCACATGTCGGGGATGCTGATGGTCGGAATACTCATGTATGCGCTAATGCATCGCTTTGGACATTACTATGTGCAGGGCGTCGGCTATGCCACCATCCAGGACCTGCTGACCGGTCTCGATTACTCCTTTTACTTGCTTCTCGTGCTGTTCGCCGCAAAGTTGCTTGCTACGTCGCTGACGCTCGGTTCGGGTGCATCCGGTGGCATCTTCTCACCCTCGCTCTTCTTGGGCGCGACCTCGGGAGCGGCCTGGGGCGTGGGTCTAAACCACCTCTTCCCCGCCTTGAACATTAGTCCAGCTGCTTTTGCCATTGCCGGGATGGCCGGCGTGGTGGGCGGCGCAACCGGTGCAGCCCTGGCGGCAATTGTCATGATTTTCGAAATGACGCTCGATTATACGGTTATCGTTCCCATCACGTTGACCGTCGCTATCAGTTACGCAGTGCGGACCAGCCTGATGACCGACAGCATTTATACCCGGAAATTGACTCTGCGCGGGGAAACGGTGCCCGAAACCATGCGCGCCGACCTTCAATTATCAAGGCGCGCTTCAGATGTCATGCATCGGGTGAGCAGCGACACGGCCGCGGCATTACTTGAGGCCGCCCACAACGGCGCCCATGAGACATACGTCACTGTTCCGGAGACCGCTCCTCTGTGGGATGTCATAGCGAAGATGCGTCAGAGTGACGCCTCCCTGGCCCTTGTCACTTCGAAGGATGATCATTTCACCGCGGCCGATGTTGAAGGAATGATCACTCGTAAAGACGTCCTTGATCGCTTTGCTGATGATATGGAGTTGTTCGGCGATTGAGGCAAGTCACCCCTATAAATTGTTACTTCCCGATCTTCACCTCGGCGGCGAGCCGTTCGGCTGTCTGCAAATGTCCCTCCAGGGTAGGAATCATGTTCTTGGCCCAGTCCCTGACGTCGGCGTTCTCTCCATGCTCAGCCTCGTTCTTGAACAACGCAATTACGGATTTGTTTGCCTCAATTTGTTGGCGCAGAAATACGCTATCGAACTGAGTGCCGTCGAGGCGCATCAACTGGTTGACTTCCTTGTCGTCGCCAAGGGTGGCCGGTATCTTCTCCCCGGTCTCGCGCGCCAACCCGCTGAGTTCGTCGTATGCGGTTGTGTGGTCGTTCGACAGCTCTTGGCCGAAGTTCTTGACCTCTGGCGCCGAAGCCTGGTGCTCGGCCATCTCGCCCAAATGTGCCTCTTCCAAGTTGACCCTTGCTGCCATTCTTAAGAAGTGCGCGTCGACGTTACTCAGAGTCCGCCCTGGCAGAACTACTGGAGCAATGAAAAGCACAGAACAGCTAACAGCGATAACAACCTTCTTCCAGCGACTGGACATGTTGAGCTCCTCAACGATAGACGTCGTAGCCCGTGAAAGTTATTCCTAATCTGAAACTCGGGAATTTACCCGTCGTCGAGCTGGACTCTCCTTGCACAGGTACATCGGCTCTCACGCCGGCTCCCGGCCGGAACCAATTGGCGCCGGTCACGGTGGCGCCGCCGGAGTTGGAAGTGCGCCTGACGGCGCCGGCTATGGGGTTCCCGTTCCTTTGTCATTTCACGCGTCTCTGTACCACGAGCTGAATCTTCACTCGCCCCCCGGCCGGCACGTCGACGGATTGGGCCGCACCCAAGTAAGGCTGCATTGCCTCCGGATTGGTGTATTCCAGCTCGCTGCCGTCGTCAATCGCAATCGCCCGGTATTTCCCCGGCGGTACATTCTTCACTTCGAAGCTCCCATCGGTGTCGCTCTGATCGCGGGGAATAGAAGCGCTGGCGGATGGGCTGTCCGCGGGCAAGAGCAGCACCATTGCGCCGGCCACCGGTTTATCATCTTCCACAGTCGAGCCCTTCACCTCGGCTTGCCTGCCGCTCGCGACGGCGACCGTCAATTCGACCGGCCCCGTACCAGTCAAGTCCACCATCCTTCCGCTGGACTTCGCGCCGATGGCGGATACCGATTGCACGCTGAGATCCGGTTGACCCGCGATCAGGACTTCGTACTTTCCGGCTTTGGCGATAACGCCGGGAAAGGAAAACGAACCGTCGGCCGCAACCTGGCCACTCCCCAGAACGAGGTTCGGCCCGGCTCGCAATTGAACGAAGAGAGGCTGCCCCTCGGGCAAAGGGCGGTCTGTGACAATCTTCCCGGAGATCGACCCGGCGCCGGCAAAATGCGGTTCAAACGTGCCGTCGCCCACGACGTCGATAGTCTGAGAACCGGCATCCAACTGCTTTCCATCCTTGGGATCGAAGTGACGAAACTCCACATCGTAGTGGCCGGGCGCGAAGCCGCCGATGTAGAGGCCGCCGCTGCTGTCACCGTAATATTGCGTCATGGTGACGTACATCCTCGTGCCGCCGGGCCCTTCGTGAAACAGCTGGATGTTCCTCTGGCGCGCCGCCTCATCGGGTGGCTGCTGAACCCGCAGGTGCACGGCCGGCACCGCACGCAACGTAACGTTCGCGGTGAGACTGCTACCAGCGGTGAGGGGCACCGGCGTCGCGGTTGCAAAGTCGCTGGCGCCGTCATAGTAAGTCAACGGATAGGCTACATCGAAGGGAGAGCGCTCCGTTTCCGGCTCCGATTGCGGCTGGCCTGCCGGACCCGTCCGCACAATGTGCCGCTGCTGCCCTTGCGCATACCAGGGCTGCGCGGTCACAGCCAGGAAATATGTGCCGGGGCCGAGATTCGGGAATCGATAGTGACCTTTCTCATTGGTTGAGGCCGAGTTGATGAAATGCGTGCTGGCCGCGCCCATCGAGATGCCCTTGCTAAACAGCCAGACTTGCGCGTTTACCACAGGCTCATTGTCCTCATCCAACACGTTTCCGGAGATCATCCCGGCCGGCTGTAAACGAAACACGATATGTTCGGCATCCAGCTTCGGGCCCACCACGACGGCGGTCGAGAATGCGTCGTGCTGATCTAATGCTTGCTGTATGAGGCCGCGGCGCTTGGCGGTCAGCGCGTATTTGCCGGGCGGAAGGTTCGTGAACGAGAAGTGGCCGGCGGCATCGCTGCGGACCATCAGCTGGTCATTACGGTCGGTGTTGGGCGCTAGCGACATGCGCACATCCGGCAGCGCTTCGCCCGAAACCGCGTTCACGACTGTGCCGGCAACCGTGTAGCCGGCAGCTTTCGCAGGCGCAGGGCCAGTCGGCGGCGCTCCAGGAGGCTGCTGTGCCAGGCAAGCTAAAGACGCTAAGAAGCCCAAAAAAAGCTTACTGAGACAGACTCCGCGGTCAGGGTCAGCTTGTTGACGCGTTCGGTCGCCCTGAAAACACAGTTTGCGAATCTCGGGACAGGCTCGCTGTGTCCACGCGGCGACGGGACTCGGTGACGAGATGTGGATATTGTGCGCGCCTCGGGACACAGGCGCCTGTCCCCAATCGGCGAGGGCTCCGATGTTCACGGCGTGCTCCGCTGCTTGCTGAGTTCGATCAACTCCAAGGTCACTTTGGTCGAGCCGTTCGGTTCCAGTGTCACTTGCTGGCTCTGCGCGGAGAACGGGCGCAGCGCTTCCGGATTTGCATATTCGAGATTCTCCAAGGAATCGAAGGCGTAGACGCGGTAGTCCCCGGGGGCCAGTCCGCTCAGCGTAAGCTGATTGCCGCCGCTCCAGATTCGGGGAGACTCGTTTGCTGACGGATGCGCCGTGGGAATCGCCAACACCGCTCCGCCGGCCGCTGGCTGGCCATCTTGCATGACATTCACGGTAAGGGTAGCGCTATCGTCCCGCAGCGTGATCTGGATCGGCGCCACTGCACCGCCCGCCGAGATCGTCAAAGGCTGATCGAGCAAGTCCACGCTGCCGGATCGAATCGACTCGATGTAGTAGGGCGGAAATGCCTGCGTCGTCACACGATATGTACCGGGAAAGGCGCCTTTCAGAGCCAGTTGCTCGTTCGGACCCAGGCCATTGGGATTAGCTTGTGCGTAGTTCATGCCGTGCCCGGTCCGGTCCGGAGTCAGCGCGATGTTTCCCAGTGGGTACCGGGGGCCGTTGTTAGCCGACGGGCCCGACCCTGGAGCAACAGGCGCAACCAGGAAGGATCGCGCAGTCTGGATCCCTGCCGCTTCATCCTTCGTTTTGACGACCTGAATCTGCACCGGAATTGATTGCGGCTGCTGCATCAAAATTTGCACATTCGTCACATCGGCTTGGCTCACGGTCACCAGTTCCTCGCCGAAGAGTGGCTGATTCTGATCGGGGTGCGTGGCCTCGATCGAATACTGGCCGGGCGGCAAGCCGGACAAACGGAAGTGACCCTTGCCGACCTGTGCGGTTTGGTCGAAGGTTTCTCCGTCGCGGTCGGCGGACACCAGGGTGAAGCCGACTTGGTTTGCCACTTGTCCCGAAACGCGATAGCCACGCGCCCTTGGCAGTGTGAAGTCCGCCTGCGCCTGCTGGCCGCCCGCCACGTGCAGAACCGCTGCCTGCTCTTGCGTCGGAGCCCCCGGGTAATAACACCCCTCGTACACTTCGTCGTACGCTTGCCCCGGCTGGCGAGCGACTGCTTCATTGACACGTTTAACCCTTACGTAATAATCGCCCGGAATCAAGCTGGACATGCTGTATTCACCGCTCTCGTCCGTCTGCGCGCCGCTGCGTGGCTGCCACGTCCGGCGGCCGTTCTCAATCGCTCCGGCGATCACCTCCACCTGCGCTGCTTCCAACGGTTCACCGCTCTCGTCCATCACATGGCCGGTAATCGTCGCTGCCGGCATCAGCTTCAGGGTGATGTCGCTGCCGCTCTCTGTAACGCGAAACATCTTGGGGCTGAAGAACCCACGCGACATCTCCTGATCGCTGAAGTAACCGGGCTTCCGGGCCATCATCTGCCACTGACCTTCCGGAACGTTCTCCATCTCGAAGTGCCCGTCCGGTCCACTGAAAACCGAAAGCGCCTGGCCGGCGTAAACGTCCACCTTGGCCTTTGACACACCTTCGCCGGTCACCGCGTTCACCACCATGCCCGTCAGCCGTACCTTCTTCTGCGAGGGAGCGTTCGGCGCTGCCAAACCGCCAAGTTGCCCGTATGCAGCGACTGCGGCGCAAGCCAAGCAGACAAGGCCGCGCGCGCTCCAGTGTGACCAGGACAAATGCCGCATCTGTCTCATTAGAACCCGCGAAGGGTGAAGCCGGTTTCCGGAAAGTGCTTCAGGACGTTGCTGAAAAAGAGGAAATCTGCTTGCTCACGCGCGCGGTTCTGTGCTGGAGTTCTTACACAGGCACCCGGCACGAGCGGTTCTGTGCTGAAGTCTTCATGTCTTCAACAATGAAGCGGACTCTTCGTCGAGGAACAGCGTTGCCCGGGCGTGGGTCCGCAGGATCGAGGCTGGAACCAGCGAGGTGATCGGGCCCTGCAGCGTGTCGCGAACGGCTTGCGCCTTTCGCCGGTCGGGGACGATGCACAATATCTGGTTCGCCCCCAGTATCTGACGGACCGACACCGAGATGGCCCGCCGCGGCACATCCGCGATGGTTGCGAACCAGCCCTCGCCTACTTGCTGACGGCGGCAGGCGTCGTCGAGCGACACGACGATGTATGGCTCGGTCGTATCGAAGTCGGCTGGAGGGTCGTTGAAAGCCAGATGCCCGTTTTCGCCGATCCCCACCAGCGCCAAGTCAACCGGCGCTGTCTGGATGCGACCACCGGCTTCGGCGGCCACTTCGTGCGGGTCGCGTGTGCCGTCGAGCAGGTAGTACTGCGTGATGCCCGCAGGAATGATGATACGTTCTCGAATGTATTTGGCAAAGCTGGCGGGGTGCGTTGCCGGCAAGCCGATGTACTCATCCAGGTGGAACAGCTCGACGCACGGCCAGTCCACGGACTTGTCACTCGTGAGAGCAGACAGGAACTCGATCTGCGAGGCGCCGGTGGCCGCGACCAGCCGCGCCTTACCTCCCGCGTCGATCGCTTCCTGCAGAATGCGAGCCGCTTCGCGTGCGGCCGCCTCCGCGAGGCTCTGCTTGTCAAGAAAAACACGAGGTTGTTGCATGGCAGATGCCACGGATTGTATCGTTGCCGGAGATCGGGGTGAGGCTCCTATGCTGGAAGGTATGACGAAACGCGTGATCGGGATACTGATGCTCTCACTCTTGATACCCGTCCTAAGTCAGGCCGCGGACCGCGAGACTCTAACTGTGGCGGCCGCAGCCAATTTGAACGACGTCTTCAGAGAGATGGCGGCCGCGTTTACCAAAGACACCGGCATCCCTGTGTCGTTGAGTTTCGGCGCAACCGCGCAACTCACCCAGCAGATCGAGAATGCCGCTCCGTTTGACGTCTTTGCCGCCGCCGACCGCCAGCACATCGACGAGTTACGCGAGAAGCAACTGATTGTGCCAGGCAGTGATCGGGTGTATGCGCGCGGGAGCATTGTTCTGTGGTGCCCGGCCACGAAGGCCACGGTGAAAAGCATCCAGTCCCTGACGCAGCCGGCAGTCCGCTTCATTGCCGTCGCGAAGCCGGAGACCGCGCCGTACGGGCGGGCGACCGTTGAGGCGCTGCAGGCACTCCATCTTTGGGACGCCCTGCAGCCCAAGGTTGTTTATGCGGAGAACATCACGGCCGCGAAACAGTACGCAGCCACCGGGAATGCGGACTGCGGTTTTGTGGCGAAAGCGCTGCTCATCCACGAACCCAATCAAGGCATCAGCGTAGACGACAAGCTCTACCGCCCGATTGATCAGGCGCTGACGGTGCTGAAATCGGCCAAGGATCCGAATGCCGCCGGCCGTTTCGCAGCCTTTGTCACGGGACCGGAAGGCGCCGCGATTCTCGTGAAGTTCGGGTACAGTCTGCCGAGGTAAAGAGCGGGGGAATGGTGGGCTCTAGATGACTCGAACATCCGACCTCTTCCGTGTCAAGGAAGCGCTCTAACCAACTGAGCTAAGAGCCCAAAGTGCAAATACCTCTTGAGTTTAACATCACGCTTGTCCCGATATGTAGCTTTGCAGCTGGCCGATGGTTTGCTCGTGGGAGGTAATGGTCCACTTGACCAAGTCTCCAATGGAAACCACGCCCAAGGCGACCCCATTGGCATCCACAACCGGCAAGTGGCGTACTCGATGGTCGGTCATCATGCGCATCGCTTCGTCGACGGTGCAGTTGAGGCTCACCGTGAGCGGCGGCGAGACCATGATCTCTTTGACGAGCGTTTCTTTGGACAAGCGTCCTTTGAGAATGACGTTCCGCGCGTACTCGCGCTCCGACAAAATGCCCACGAGTTTGCCGTGTTCGATGACCAGCAGTGCGCCGATCTCCTTGTCGGACATCATCTCGATGGCTTCGTAGACTGTGGCAGCAGGAGAGATCGACCAGATTTGCCGGTCTTTCTGTTTGAGGATTGCGGAGACTAAGTCGAGCACTTTCATCGGGGTTCCCCCTATCGGAAGCGATTGGCCGATGGAGGGTGACACGGCCTCTGACGGGCTTTCAATTGACACCCTCGATCAGAGCCGAAGTATACGCCGGATGCGAGAGGTATTCAATAGCGAAAACGAGCCAGGTCAAACCACGCTCGTTGGGAGCGCTTGCATTGTGGTGGGCCAAACTAAGCGGTATGCCAGGGATCGTAGCTGCCAACGTGCCAAAGATGGCCTTCGGGATCGCGGCAGGAGAAGGCGCGGCCGCCATACCCCATGTCGGCGATGTCCATAACAATCCCGGCGCCGGCGGCCTTCGCGCGGGCGTAGACCGCGTCCGGATCCGATGATATGAGGTTGGTGCTCTGCGTGTTTGCCCCGCCGATTTCATCGGGCTGTTTCATCAGATTGCCATGGGCGGAGTCAACCACGGACCCCAGCATGATCATGCCGTTGCCGAAGGTGAGTTGGGCGTGTGCGATGGTTCCGTCGGGATTGGCGTAGACGGCCTGTTTTTCAAAGCCGAAGGCTTGGCACAGCCACTCGATCGCTTCGGGAGCTTTCCGGTAGCGCATGCCCGGAATGATGGTAGAGGTACAGTTCTTTGCAAGGTCAGCCATGCCCAAAGTATGCAAGAAGCAGGACTGAAGAGTATTGGAAAAATGGGAAGCGACTTGAGGGAATGTGTCAGGCATCGAAGGGAAGGTGGTTCGCCCATCGATGCGGGTTGGCGACGTAGGTGGTGGGGTTGATACCGGAAAAGGCGCGGAAATCATTGACGAAGTGTGATTGATCCCAATAGCCGCAGGACAAAGCGAGGTCCACCCAGCGGATATCGCGGCCGCGGCGCATCTGATGGACGGCTTGCTGGAAGCGACGGATACGGGAGTACAGTTTGGGCGTGGCGCCCACCCGCTCGCGGAAGATCTGGGAAAAGCGCCGGCGGCTGAGACCGAGCTGACGGGTCACCTCGTCGACAACGCCAGCGTGCTGTGACGAGTGAAACTGCCGGAGAGCAAAGTCGACGGCCGGGTGGCGGATGAGCCGGTTCCGGGCGCGCGCAAGTAAGTTGGTTTCCAGGATTTGGAACTTCGCTTCCGGACCGGGTGCATCGTGCAGGTGCTCCCGGAGACGAGCCGCATCGCGGCCCCAGACCGCTTCGAGCGAGACGTGGGCATTCCTGAATTCGTCGGCGGCCAGCGCGAAGAATGGGACGAAACCACCCGGTCGAAACTGGATTCCGATCATTTCGGCCAGGTCGGCCGTATCGATGACCACGTATTCGGACTGAACGCCGACGATCAAGGACGGCGGCATGAGCGAAGCCTTGCCGCCTTCGGGCTGCCGAGGATGGTCAATAACGAAGTCCTGGGCGAGGTTGATGATCACCTGAATGGATCCGTTTGGAAGCACCCGTTCACGGCGGTGAGGAACCTGATAGCCCTGGCTGTACCACAGCGCCTCGATGAAGGCTGCAAGCGGAGCGGTGGGAGTGCGCTGCAGATAGAGCATCTAGAAGGCCGACTCTTTACCTCTAACATGTTTGACGCCACCCTGATTCCAGGGCTTCGAAACAGATCCGATAGTGGGCCGCTACGAGAAGTTGGGAATGAACTGCCGCGACAGGGCGTCGACCTTGGCGAGCAAAAGCTTGGTTGGCTTATGCTGCGGGTTCCGGTGCAGCTCCGTCTGAACGTGAAGAAGGAGTTTGGCGACGGCAGCCTTGAGGTCATTCCACTCCGCAGTGGCATGGGAGTACTCGGGGTTCTCGGAATCGAGGTGCGCGAGCAGAGCTGACTTGGCGGGGTCGTGTGAGTACTTGACGACCGCTTTCCTCAACAGATCGCGCTCGTCGGCAGTCGGTTTGAAGACTAACATCTCAGTTGCCGTAAAGCATATCAGCAAACCCAAGAAGTAGCCTCCAGACAAAAGTCGGGCAAAGCGACGAAGGCGCCGCTTGGGCTCAGCGAACCTCGTGAGGGACGTAGCCGGGATGGAGCGAGGTCGAATGTCGAGAAGACGCTTGGTTGGGCTTCTTGCTGCGCCTACTTTTGGGCACCGACGGCAACGCCTTCCGCCACAACTTTGGGCTGCAGACCAGCTTTCGCAAGAACGGCGTAGACCACAAAGCCGGCGATGAAACTGTAAACGGCGGCGGGCTGGAGGTACGGTTTGGTCTCTTCGGATATAGGGAGAAACGGCAAGATCCCGATGACGAAGCCAACGGCCCAGGCACCGTAGCCGGCGAAGTTGATTCCTTCTCGCGGCCCGGCCCATTTCTTTCCGGACAACCAGTAGTCAGCTGCCATGGCTCCGCAAATCGGCCCGAACGAGGCGCCGATGATGGTGAAGAGATTAATGAGGTTTGAAGCGGCGCCGGTGATGGCAAGGATCGCTGCCACAACCGAGCCGACCATGGTGGACGTCAGTCGAGGCACGCCGGGAATCATGGTAGCCAGGCTATTCCCCGCAATAAACGAAGAGAAGCACATGGGGGCGATCGAAGCGATTGCGAACAGGAAGAAGGCGATGGCCGCAAAACTGCCCGTTTGGGCGATGGCCGAATCGAACTTATAATCCTGGACACCAAATAAGGCATGCGCGCCGGCGACCGACAGAAGCGGAAGACCCCCGGCCACCAATACGGCTAGCAAAATGCCGACCAGGCCGCCCCAGCGAACATCCTTCTCATCTCTGCTGTTCATGCCAAAGTCGACACCCGCCGCGCCTGCCGTAGCGAAGAAGCCGACCACACTTTGTATGAGCAACATAAATCCGATATACGGACTCGGATGTTCCGGCACATACTGCGCGGCGCCGCTGGCGTTCCTGACGAAGACGATCAGAATCATCGCCAGCGGGACAAGATTCAGGTAAAGTGCGAAACGCGCGACGTACTGGATGCCCATCGCCCCGACATACCCAAGCACCAGCGCCCAGGCGGCCGCAATGATTCCAAATAACAAACTGCCGGGTCCGGCCTTTGAACCGAAGGCGGTCAGGATGAACGAGGTTGCGACGAACGCGTTGACCGACATCCAGCCCACTTGAAGCAGCCCCATTAACAGGCCGGGCATGAGATAGCCACCTTGTGTGCCGAACGTTGAGCTGCCGACGACATAGAGAGGAAAGCCGGTTCGCATGCCGAGCAGGCCCGGTATGTGATAGAAGAGCGCATAGCTAATCAGACCGGCGACCAGGAGAGCCAGAAGGCTCAGCCCAACACCCGCTCGATCGAGCGTGCCTGCCGCAATCTCGCGATAAAAGACGACCCACAAAAAGATACCGGCGTAGGTGGGGGCAGTGTTCTTGTACCAAGGCGCGCGATTGGAAGTCGGGTTCGGGACAGCCTTGGAAATATAGCCTGGCAACATGGCAGCTCCTTTAGAGTTCGGCGATGCTCATTATATACACCGAGCGGGTTTGGCGAACGTCGATAGGGCGGTTTGAAGCTAGGACCCACAGGGGTGTCACGAGGCTTACGGCGGTGCGCTAGGGTAGGGGGTGGTTCGATGCCGTGTCCGTTTACGTCACATTGTGCGCTATTTCGACCTGCCTGAGCCTGGCAACGTATGCGGTGCTGGCTTGGCTACGCAGCGGCTTCTCACTCGGGGTGATTGGACTGCTGGTGCTGTTCAGCGTCTGGTACGGAGTTTGTTTTAGGATTTACGGGTGGAGGCGAAGGAGGCGGGCGGGTTAGGGAGGCGGCCGGTACACGATTCGCCTAGATAACTAGCCTTTCCGCAATACCCAGGTCGTCATGCTTCGCTGATTTTGCACTACGGTGGTCTTGAGCGGATCAATCATTTGTCCGCCGAGGTCACTTGCGCCCTGGCTCAGTAGTGCCTCGTCGACCAGGTACCGTTCCGAGCCATCCGGTAGTAGGAATCGACGGCCTTCCACGCGTTGTATTTGGTGCTCCATTCCTATTGAAGAAGCGAGGCGGCAGAAGAGAACGCCTCCTGGTTTCAGCACCCGCCATGTGCCGTTCAGCATTTCTTGAAACTGAACGTCATCCCGGGCAAAGTGGAGAACGGCACTGCTAATCACGAAGTCAGCGAAGCCGACGGGAAAAGAGACGGACTCAAGAGCCTCCGCCCGAAAGTTCTCAGCCGGCAGGTTCGGCGCCAGCACTGCCGCCAGGCGGCGAACCTCGGCTACGCGACCGACATCCAGATCCACGCCAAACACCTCGTATCCCTGGCGTAAGAAGTAGACCAGATTTCGACCGGTGCCACAGCCCGCATCCAGAATCCGCATGCCGAGTACGATACGGCCGCGCAACAGTTGATCGAAGAGGTAGATGTCGATGTCACCGAATTGTTTCGGGAGGGAGGGCGGGGACATTCAACAATGGTAGCGAGGCAGAGGCTCACTTCTGGCTGAAGCCTGTGCCACGTTACTTGGCGGTTTCGGGTTGATCGTAGCCCGCGAGGCGGCGGGCCCAGATATTCCGGAAGCGGACTTTGTCGCCGTGGTTCTGCAGGAGCAGCCCATCCTCAGCGGGTTGCGGGACATAATGCGCCACCTGGCGATAGACCATGGGGCCCATGGATGCCTGGTGGTTGTGCAGCAGCACGCCGTTCAGGAACGTCGTGAAGTAGGCCGGCTTGAGGAGTTTTTCGCCATCGAACTTGGGCGCTTCAAAGACGATGTCGTAGCTTTGCCATTCGCCGGGCGGACGCGTCGGGTTGACGAGCGGCGGCCACTGACCATAAATGGCGCCGGCCTGGCCGTCGGCATAGGTGGGGTTGTTGTAGGAATCGAGAACCTGCGTCTCAAAGCGGGCCATCAGGATGACGCCGCTGTTTCCCCGCCCCTGGCTATTGCCTTTGATCACAGCCGGCGAGGCCCATTCGACGTGTACTTGTACGTCACCGAACTTTTCCTTGGTGATGATGTCGCCGGTACCGGGGACAACCTCCATGTAGCCGTCCTCCACTTTCCATTCGGGAGGACCGGCGTTTCCGGCCTTGGTGATGTTGCTGTGATGCGAGGTCCACTGCGACAGATCTTTGCCATCGAAAAGAATGATGGCGTCGGAAGGAGCGTCGCCGCACTGTTTGCCGGGGGTCACAACCTTAGGATGAGGACGATTGGGGTCGTGCACATGGTAGGGCAGGCCCGGAAGCATGGGGGTATCCGTGAAGCCGAGGTCGTGATTCTCCGGCTTTTGCGCCGATAGCGTGAAGACGGTCACCGCGGAGACGGCGGCAACTCCGAGGATTAACAAGAGATGAGATGTTCGCATGTTGGTTCGCTCTGACGCACGTAGCGTATCAGAGATGAAAACGCGCAGATAAATGGCCGCGGATTAACGCCGATGAGCGCGTTTACTTAATTCAATCGCGGCCTCTATCCGGTCCGCAGATAATCGTCGGTTCGTTAGGCTGGATCCGCTCCGTCGAAAATCACCCTTCAACGGGCGACAGCCGAATCCGCTTGCTGACGCGCGCAGTTCTGTGCTGGAGTCTCACGACCGTCGCGGCGTCCGGAAGATTTTCATCACTTTTAGTGCCCCTTCCGGGGCATGTGCGGCTTGCTCACGCGCGCGGTTCTGTGCTACGGCCTACCTACACCAACACGGTGAAGGCGGATTCCTGGCGGACGACGGGGCGATAGGCGGTATCACGTTCCGACGGCTCGCGGCCGGCTTCGCGAATCAGGCGCAGAAGATCCTGACGGCGCAGGCCTTGACTGGTGGTCGCGCCGGCATCGTGGTAGATCTTCTCTTCCACCACGGTGCCATCGATGTCGTTAGCTCCGAAGCGTTGCGCGATCTGCGCGACGCTGGGTGTCATCATCACCCAGTAGGCCTTGATGTGCGGGATGTTGTCGAGCATAAGGCGGGCGACGGAGATCTGGCGCAGATCGTCGAAACCGGATGTCTTCGGCAGGTGATGAAGAGCGGTGTTGTCGGGATGAAATGCCAGCGGAATATAGGTGACAAAGCCGCCGGTTTCATCCTGCACTGCTCGCAGCTTCACTAAATGGTCGACGCGGTCTTCGGCCGTTTCCAGGTGGCCATAGAGCATGGTGCAGTTACTCTTCAGCCCGATCTGGTGCGCGATGCGAGCTGTTTCCAGCCACTCATTACCGTCGATCTTGTGGTCGCAGATGATGCGCCGGACGCGTTCCGAGAAAACCTCGGCGCCACCACCTGGGAGGGAATCGACACCGGCGGCTTTGAGCCGCTCCAACGTCTCGCGAATGGAGATCTTCCCTCGCTTGGCGAGATAGGCGACCTCGACCATCGTGAAGGCCTTCAGGTGCACTTGCGGGTAGCGCTCCTTCAGGCCTCGGATCATCTCGCAGAACCAATCCAGAGTCAGTTCCGGGTGCAGGCCGCCGACGATGTGAAATTCCGTGACCGCTTCGCTGTAGCCGTGCCCAGCGCGGGCCCAAACTTCCTCCAGCGACATGGTGTAGGCGGAGGGATCTTTGGCGTGTTTACCGAACGCACAAAGCCGGCAACTGGCAACGCAGACGTCAGTAGGATTGATGTGACGGTTGACGTTGAAGTAGGTGACGTTGCCGTGCATGCGCTCGCGCACCAGGTTCGCCATGTAGCCGATTGTCAGAAGGTCGGGGCTGCGATAAAGGCGGATCCCGTCATCAAAATCGAGGCGTGTTCCGGCCACCACCTTGTCCAGGATGGGCTTCAGCTGTTGATCGTCGATGATGGGTTGGGCGTGGTTAGCTTGCATCAGAGTGGATAGCGCTGGAGCAAAATGTCAGCTGCCCAAAACACGAAGAATAGCACGCTTACGTAGCCATTGACAGTGAAGAAGGCGGCGTTGACCCGGCTCAAATCAGTGGGCTTGACCAAGCCATGTTCGTAAACCAGGAGAGCCAGCACAGCCAGGATGCCGACGAAGCTCAGCGGCCCCAGGTGGAAGACCAGCGTTAGCGCGACCAGGCATAGGATCATAGCGCCGTGCAACAGCCGGGACACCAGCAGGGCTCCGCCGATTCCCAGCTTTCTAGGCAGGCTGAAGAGACCTTCGGTCTGGTCGAAGTCGTAATCCTGACAAGCGTAGATGACATCGAAGCCGGCCGTCCAAAACATGACAGCAGCGGTGAGCCAAATGATGCGGGCGTCGAGCGAGCCACGCATGGCGATCCAGGCCGCCGAAGGGGCCATGCCGAGACAGAAGCCCAGGAGCAGGTGCGAAAAGGAGGTGAATCGCTTGCAGAACGAATAAAAGAAGAGGATGCCTAAGGCAACGGGCGCCAGCAGCAGGCACAGCGTGCCCAGCTGTCGAGCCGCGAATATGAAGACTCCCGACGAGACAATGGTGAATCCCCAGGCGAACTGCGGGGAGAGCAGGCCGGCCGGCAGATGGCGCTTGGCGGTGCGGCGGTTTCGCGCATCAATATCGGCATCGAGAATGCGGTTGAACGTCATGGCTGCCGACCGGGCGGCGACCATTGCCACAACAATCCAGAGGAAACGCAGCTTCAGGCCGGGAATGTGGAAGTTGGCCTCGCGCACAGCCAGCAGAGCGCCTGTGAGCGCAAAAGGCAGCGCAAACACAGAGTGCTCGAACTTGATCATTTCGAGCGTGAGCTGAAGGCGTTTCCAGAATCGAATGCCCATGAACGGGCTCCGGTTATCCCCGGTGGTGAGAATGGTAGCCTCCAGTATTCTGTGATTCGCGGAGCCGGATGTGGGCATCCGGCGCGGACGTAGGCGTCCGCCCCACTTCCGAGGAACGTTACTATTTTATGAGATGCCGCCGGAGGAAGCCAAGTGGCTCACTCGTAGCAGGTCTCTAAAACTCATGGATTCTCAACGTCTACAACAACTACTGGAACAGGTACAGAATGGCGAGGCATCGGTGGCCGAAGCGATCGATCAGCTGCGTCATCTACCCTTCGAGGATCTCGGGTTCGCCAAGGTGGACCATCACCGCGCGATGCGCCACGGTATGCCGGAGGTGATTTTCGGCAAGGGAAAGACACCCGAACAGATTCTGGGTATTGCCCAAGCGGTGCTGGCGAAATCTCAAAATGTGCTGGTGACGCGGGCAACGGCGGAAGCGGCTGACCTACTCATGAAAACCGAGCCTGGAGGAGAGCACTTCCCGCTCTCGGGAGTGGTGAGATTCTGGCGCGACCGGACCAAACTCGGCAAGGGCAGGATTTCAGTGATCTGCGCAGGCACGAGCGATCTTCCCGTGATGGAGGAAGCGCAATTGACCGCGGAGACGATGGGCAACGACGTGGAGGCGATTGTCGACGTCGGCGTGGCGGGGCTGCACCGGCTGCTACACCACCACACGCGGCTGCTTGAAAGTAAGGTCATTGTGGTATGCGCCGGCATGGAAGGCGCGCTGCCAAGCGTGGTAGGTGGGCTAGTGGCTTGCCCGGTGATCGCGGTGCCGACCAGCGTCGGTTACGGAGCAAGCTTCCACGGAGTTGCCGCGCTGCTCGGCATGTTGAATAGCTGCGCGAGCAACGTGACCGTGGTGAACATCGACAACGGCTTTGGCGCGGGCTATGTGGCGAGCCTGATCAACCGGCAGTAGCAGGGTTTGGAGCCGAACGGATGGCCGGTTCACAACCGGCCATCAGGATGGCATCCTGCCTCACACCCCGGCGACGGCGCCTACCCCACTGTGGCTGACGCCGGCGTTTTCGAAGGAACGGGCTCAACGAATAAGTAGATTCCGAATAGGGGCGTCATGCCGCCGCGCCCCCACCGATTCACTTTCCAATGCGCCCTTAGGAATCGCGCCTGGGGAGGCTCGGGGAGATTCAGCAGCAAAGACGCCACGCCGGCATAAAACTTCTGCGGGATCGAAAGGACCGGTGAGGATGACCAGACCTCAGCGTCGGCCGAGCTGAAGATATCAACCGCGAGGCTTTCCTGTTCGACCACTTGCGTGATCCCGAGTGTGAGGAGAATCGAAGCCGGAACGGGCAGGCCCAGATCGATGATCGGGCCGTGCCCGTTTTCGGAAACCGTCGTTTCGGGAATCAGAAAAGCCGGCCGCATGACTATCCGCGACGGAGCTTCTCAAGGCGATCAGCTGCAGCGTGAAGCGTTTCCGGTTTCTTGGCGAAACAGAAGCGGACCCAATGAGCGCCTTCAGCGGCATTTGAGAAGAAGCTGGAACCGGGCACAGCTCCGACTCCGATCTCGTTGACGAGGTACATGCAGAACGCCGTGTCGTCAGAGAAATCGAAGTTCGAAATATCGGCCATGACGTAGTACGCGCCTTTCGGCACGAAGCACTTGAAACCGGCTTTTTCGAGAATGCCAAGCAGCAAGTCACGCTTGGACTGATAGGTGGAAGCCAGTTCCGCATAGTACGAGTCGGCGAAATGCAGCGCCGTCACACCAGCCTGTTGCAGCGGTGCGGCCGCGCCGACGGTGACGAAGTCGTGAACCTTGCGGATGGACGAGGTGAACTCCGGCGCGGCCAGCACCCAGCCGACGCGCCAACCGGTGACGGAGTAGGTCTTGCTCAGGCTATTGACAAGAACCGACCGCTCACGGCCGCCAGGCAGGGCCATGGGCGGGATGTGACGTTCGCCATCGAAAACGATGTGTTCGTATATTTCGTCGGTGAGGATCAGCGCATCGAACTCCTCGCACAGTTCCAGGATTTGGGCCAGCTCTCCGCGAGAAAAGACGCGCCCGGTCGGGTTGTTCGGAGAGTTCAGGATGACGGCGCGGGTGTTTCCGTTGAAGGCGCGGCGCAGTTCCCTGACGTCAAAACTCCAATCGGGGGGCCGCAGAGTGACATAACGGCAGAGGGCCCCGCTCAGTTGAGAGTCAGGCCAATAGTTTTCATAGAAAGGCTCGAAGACAACGACTTCGTCGCCGGGATTCAGTAGCGCGAGCATGGCGGAGATCATGCCCTCGGTAGCGCCGCAGCACACCGTGATTTCGCGCTCGGGATCGATCTCAATTTGATAGAAGTGCCGGTAGTAATCGGTGATGGAGTCACGAAAGGGCTTGGATCCCCAGGTGATGGAGTACTGGTTGATATCGTCGGCGATGGCCTGCTGGGCCGCCTGCTTGATTTCAAGTGGCGCGGCGAAGTCGGGGAAACCCTGCGCCAGATTAACGGCACCAGCCTTCAGCGCCAGGCGGGTCATCTCACGAATGACCGACTCCTTGAACTCGGCTACCCTTTTACTTTGAAAGCGCGCTGCTGTCAGGCCCATCTCGCAATTCTAGCCCTGCCGCAGCCTGGCCTGGCCGCTGGTTGCGCTCTTTTTGGCAGCCGCCTTCGATCTCGGAGCTTCCTTCTCGGTCGGCGTGCCGGGCTGCGTTCCAGTGTAGAACCGCCGGTAGACGTCCGCATTGCGGAGCACCACCTGGACGTACGTGCGGGTCTGGTCGATGGGGATGGTCTCAATGAACTCGGAAGGCTCGCGAAACGTGCCGCGCTGGCGCCACTGGTCAACGCGCGACTTGCCGGCATTGTAGGCAGCCAACGCCATCTCGACTTCGCCGTTCAATTGGTTGAGCAGGCTGCGGAAATAATATGTGCCGAGTTGCATATTGCGGTCGGGAGTCAGGAGATCGCTGGTCCGGTAGCCTTTGATCTTTAAGCGGCGGGCGAGTTCGCGCCCCGTGGAAGGTTCCACCTGCATCAGACCATATGCGTGGGCATAAGAAATCACCTTTGCGTTAAACTCCGATTCCTGGCGGATGAGCGCGCCCACCAAGAACGGATCGAGGTTATTCTCGCGGCTGTCGCGGTCCAAGGATGCCCGGTAGGGCAAGGGGAAAGCGAGATGCCAGAAATCGAGCGGGGCGGAACTGACGGGATAGGAAAGGTAACCGGGCGCGTAAGCCTTTATATATCGAACCGCCTGGCCGTAGTCGTTCTGGGCCGACGCCAGTTTGGCGAGTTCATAGGCGTAGATATGGGTCTGCTCGCCGTCTTCGCGAGCGCCGAATTTCAGTTCCGACTCGGCCCAATCGTTGAGGTCGAACGTTTCAAGGAGTTTCGCGCGGTCAAGCCGCCGCTGGGTGTCTTTATCGGGGACAAACGAACCAGGCCCGGCGCGCACGAGGAATGGGATGTTCCGGATGAATTCCAAAACGACCGGATCCTCTGCGGCAGAAGCGACTTTGGCCTCCTTCAACCGCTCTTTTCCAAGCACGGCATAGTAGGTGTTGGGGAATAACCGGACCATCTGACTGAAGTACGTCCGCGCCGCGGAGGCATCGCCGCGCGTTTCTGAATAACGGCCCAGGTAATACAGTGCGGCGTTGGTATCGACTGAATCGGGATAGCGCTGGGCCTGTTCGCGGAGCAGGTCGAATGCATCCACCTTGTTTTGCCAGTACGCCGTGAAGGCCAGACGCCAATGGCACCAGGCAGAGCGCGGATCGTCGGGGAAACCGGCCGCACAGGCTTGATAGAGAGGCAGGTAGGTAGCGGGATCGCCGTCAACGTTGGCTTGGTTCGCCACGAAGATCAGGGCATCCAGGCGCCAGGCCGAGTCGGGATGTTGCTGGGCAAGCTGATCGAGGTAGGGCCGGACGTCGGCGGTCCGGTCTATTTTACGGACGCTTCGGATGATATAGGCGAGGCGCTCCGCGTCGGCATCAAGATCCTCCACATGCAACCCCTTCAAGTACTCGAGGGCGGCCTTGGGATCGCGATCCAGCAGCCGAGTGGCCCCGATACGAACGCGGGCCAGATCGAGTTGAGGACCACGCAAAGAGGGGAGAGCCGCTTCAAGATCGTTCCGCGCGGCAGTGTAGCTCTTCGCGTCGAGCAGTTTCTTTGCACGGTCGAGCATGGCCGTCGCCGCCGGGGGCGGATACCCATCACCGAGTTTTGACTTCAGGTCGGCCAGCGCCTGGCTGGCATCTTCGGCTTCCTTCGCTTGAGGATAGCCATAGTAAACGCGCTGGAAGTACTCAACAGCTTGGGCGAGGTCGCCGTTGGCGCGAAAACATTGCGCGAGCAAGAAGTCCGCTTGAGGCTGGGAAATGCGGGCGAAGTGTTTACGGATCAGATCGAGCGCCTGCTTGGGCTGGTCGTTTCCAAGATCGGCCTTAACTGCCAGTGCCGCGGCTGGTCCTGTCAGCGGAGACGCCGGCTTCTGGTCGAAGACCCGCGCGGCGGCTTTGTCGATTTCGGGATAGTCTCTCAGGTTGTATGCGGCCTGCTCTCGAATGTACTCCGCATAGTCCTCCAGTTGAGGGACTTTATTGCCGGCCTGTTTGGCGTATTCCGACGCAGTCTTGTAGTTACCCTGCGTGAGCTCCCGCTGCGCGGCGGCAATGAGACCTGTGCCACCGACGGCCTTCGGCTTTGGGGCGGTGGTTTGCTTCGTCTTCTTCTTGGAAGCGGAACCGGTTAGAGCGCAGAGAGGCCCCGAGGCGCTCATCAAAATCAGACTGCAGAGCAGCGCGCCGAAAACCCGGCGCTTGCGCACCGCAAAGAAGCGAAACGCCACACAGAGAGCCTTACTGCATTTGACCAGGATAGTCAGCCCCCAGCAAGAACTCGTCACCATGCACGAGAGAACTTACCAGTTCGAGATGAAGATAATCGACCATGGTCGGAATCGTCATGAATTGTGTGCGGAAGCTGTCGCGAGCAGAATCAATTTCCTGCTTGAGGTACAAGTAGACGTCCTGACCATCGGTTCCTTTTTGACACAACTCCGGCTTATAAAGCTGCATTTCAGCAACCTTGGTGCGCGCGAACCGCTGCGCCCGAATATGAAGACTTCGCTGGGCGTCATCCAACTCGGACCAACTCGGTAAAGACGGCTTGGCGCGGATCGCTGAAGTCTCCAGGGTCTCGTCTTGAGCGTTCTGATCCGAGCCCGCTTTCCTGCGGATGCGCTCCAGCATGGCGGACGAAAACGCCGACAGCAACTCCAGCCCATTCAAATCCGTGCGATCGTCCGCGGAGGCAAACACCACCGCCGCGACCCGGTTCCGGTTCAGGATTGGGATGAGGAAGGCGCGCCGAGGCTGATCGCCTGAAGAGAGAGCCTCGGAAACTTCCGCCGGAGTGCGCATCGTGACGACGGTGTCTTTCGACTCAATGGCGTTGGCAAAAGCGGCGACGCTCGCCAACGGGAGCACCAGATCCGGCTGCAAGTCGATTCTCCGGCCTCCCAATGCACGCAAGGTTCCAGCCTCGAGCGCGCACACGGCCGCCTGTGCGGCAAAGAGGGCCAATCCGTCGAGAAGGGCGTCGACTAATTCGGGCTCGCTTTCACTGTTTTTGAGTCGCCGGACAATTTGGTTTAGCTCGTTCGTGGTCTCAGTTCGAGAGATTCGAGACGCCTTCTGACAGGCCAAATCGAACTCCCGGACACAGGACTGCCAGACGGGTTCTAGTGGATGCATGACAGGCTATTTGATTTTAGCGAAGTGCGGCGAAATGATCCCGATTATTTTCTAGCGCACTGGCTACTTGAAGCCTGAAATGGCGGGCGCAGCAGCCGCATTCTCGTCGGCGGAAGGTAATAGAGTGCTCACAACATGTAGCTGGCGACGGCCGTTGGCAAGCTCGAAAACCAGCTTGCCATCGCGCTGGCTCGTAGCCTCGCCATCCCAAGACTCCTCGTCTTGTGTGGCCTGCGAGGCCCACTAAACGAACATTAGGCCAGCCCGCTTCAAAGGACACCTGGTACTTGCCGGTCAGTTTTGAGAGACCAACTTCCGGCGTGAGGCTGAGATCCTCCCCGGTAAAGCTGCCTGCGCTGCGGAGATTGCTCAAGGTCTCGCGTCCCGTACCGGCCGTCTCCAAGTGACCGGACAAATCGACGTGTCCACCCTTCCAGGGGATTCCGACGATATCACCGGTGAGCTTGTACCGGGGACTGTTTGCTGAGAGGCTCGCCGAGCCCTTGGCCCGAATACTGCCCTGATCCAGGTTGATCTGCAACGAGCTGAGTTGAATGTTGGCGGCATCCCAAATGACGTGAGCACGCAGTCTGCCGAGAGCGATTCCGTTGATCGCGGTCTGATTCACGGCAATGTCGCCCTCGAGATTCCGGCCCGCCAGCCAAGCCGGTAGCTGCCTTCGCCCGCGCAGCCGGGAAAACAAACTCGAGGACCGCAGAGATGGCTCCAGCAGCGATTCGGCGCGCGCGAGATCCAAAGCGTTCCATTCCAGGCGCAGCCGTTCATGACGCAGTCCCGTCATCGAATAGTGATATTCGCCGCGAAACGGAACCCCTCCCGCGAGCGCGCTAACACGGGTCGCGTCCAATCCCAATTCATCGAAGCTGATTCGCGCACTGAGATCCGTCACGGGGTCCGTCAAACCAGCAGGTCGTAAGGTGGCGTCGGAGACTTGGAGCATTCCGCTCCAAACAGGGTCGGCCAGGGTGTCATGGGAATAATGAATCTGACCCGTGACCACGCCCTGGTCAAACGACGAAAGTGCGGGAAAGTCGGTGAACCAGCTTCGCAGAACCTCGCTTAACACCTTCAAGTCACCATGATCGGCGGTGACCGCCACCTCAACGCTGCGCGTGGAGGGCGAGTAGTCGGCTGAAGCCTCCAGGATGTTCTTCCCGTCACTGGTGACGACCGTGGGATCGAGATGAACGTTGCTGCTGCCAATGGTTGCGGTGGTCCGCTTCACTTGAAGGGCCGGCGCTCCGGGAAGCGTGACGGCGAGATCGTTGAGCGCGACCCCTCCCCCCAGGCCGGCGCGGTTAGAGTAACCGACGATGCCATCCAAGGTGCCGTTGAGGCCCAATCCAGCCGGAGTCCAGACGCCCATCCGCTGCGCGAGCGGAAGTAGATTTCCAGCAGGCGCTTTGTCGAGCCGCGCGAGTACCGACCACGATGGTTTCGTCAGAAAATGATTCGCGCGCAGCTGAAGCGTAACCGGCGTTGCAAGCTTACCTCCGGCCGGCAAGGTCTCAAACTCAAAACTCTGTTGAGGCAAATCGAGAGAGCCCCGGTAGCCAATTCGCCAGTACTCACCCTGCTTGGGCATTAAGTCCCATCGGTGAACATCTCCCAGGTCCAACTCCCCGGCGAGGCGGAGAGCGCTGGCCGGACCTTCCAAGTGGGCCTGCATACCAACCGTGCCATGAATGCCGATGTCATATCCCTGAAAGAGAGTTGTCAGTTCGCTGAGATTGCTTGGGATCAAGGGTGACATCTGCTTCAAGCGCATTCGAGTTGGCGTCGTTCGCGTTGACCAGCCAACTGGCCGACCCGCGAAAGTGTCCGAAGCCGGTTCCGGACCGGTCGGTACGCGAAGGCGAACCCGCAAAGCGAATCGACAGTCGGCCAGAACGCTCCGGGTAGAGATCAAGGTCGGTGTCGGCCAGGTAGAAAGTTGTCTTTCGCACTCCCAACTTGAAATCGATACGTGCGCCCGTTAGTTCAACGGCGGGGAAGAAGCCTAGCGGCGCTCGCCGCGGAGAACTCAACCGGTCGATCAGTTGGACGAAGTTCCAGGTGCCATCGGATTGTTTGACGAGATTCAACGAGGGGCGATCGAGCAGTAGGCTCGAGATCTGAATCCGCCCGAGCAGCAGTTTGTCCGGCCGGACTCGCACGTTGAGCGATTCGACGTAGGCAAACGGTTCCAGACCAAAACGCGGATCCTCCGAGATGCTGACATCCTCAAGCAGGAAGCCAGGCCCGGACAAGATGGTGAAGTGGACCTTTCCGATTTGAACCTTCCTGCCGAGAGCGGATTGTAATGCACGCTGGATTTGAGTGCCGAAGGCCGCCGCATTGATGTAGGGCGCAATGACTCCCAGGAGAAAAAAAACGATTATTGCGGCAATCGTCAGTTGGAGGATTCGGCGTCGGAGCGGGCGGACAAATGATTGAGAGCTACTTTCCACGCTGGGCCTGGCTGCTACCACGGGGGCAAGCAAAGGAATGGCGAAGCCGGATTGACCATTCGCGCGTTACTCGCTGAAGAACCACTTGATTATAGCGATTAAGCCCGATTGGGTGATGCACGTTACTACCGGTACCAGCGTGCTATTCTCAACGCCGTGATTTCACAAGTGGCCAAAGGCCTCGCCTTTTTGTTTGACCTCGATGGCGTCCTCATCGACTCCATGCCCATGCATACAGATGCCTGGCAGGCTTACCTGGGTCAACTGGGAATTAAACAGCCGTACGTCGCCGAGCGGATGCATGGGAAACGGAACTCCGAGCTGGTGCGCGAGCTGATTGACCCCGGTTTATCCGACGAGGCGGCGTTTGAGCATGGCGCGGCGAAAGAAAGACTCTTTCGGGAGATGATTCTGGCGGCCGACCTGGATCGATACCGCGTTCCAGGCGTCACTGCGTTTCTGGAGAGGTTCCGGGACGTACCGAAGGCCGTGGGATCCAACGCAGAGCCAGCCAATATCGAATTTGCGCTGGAGGGGCTGGGACTGGCGCGCTATTTCCAAGTGAGAGTGGATGGAAGCCAGGTGAGAAGGCCAAAGCCGTTTCCGGACATCTATTTGCTGGCAGCAGAGCGGTTGGGCGTAAAGCCCGCCAACTGTATCGTGTTTGAAGATTCACCCACCGGCGTTGCGGCTGGAGTGGCGGCGGGGATGCGCGTGGTTGGAATCGAGACGACCCCGACGGCGTTCGAGGCCGTTGCTTTTCACGTAAAGAACTTTCTCGATCCGGAGCTGGATCGCTGGCTAAAGTCGCTCACCACGCTTGCGTGATGCGTTCCGCCGGATGCCGCCTCTGTCTTACCCTGAGGGAGTAGCATAATTCAGACAGCGTTGAAACCTATGAACCGGCGATCTCTTCTAAGAACGGCGTGTGCAGGCTTGGCCTGCGCCATCTCACAGGGGTTATTTGCCGCTGAGAAATACAGCGGGCCTCTGCCGAAAAAGAAAGACGTGCTTTATCTGGTTCACGGAGATAACCTGATCGAAACTGAGGTTGCCATCGCTCAACAGTCCTCCGGCAAGGACGGCGATGTGTTTTCGGTTCCGGGCGCGTCGTCTCCCGTCCGCACGCCACTGCCAGAACCGATTTTCCTTCTAGCCTCCGACAAAATCACGCCAGAAAGCCTGGGGCTCTTCCGGTTCGATGTCCATAACGGGCAGCGGGAAATTGCATTGACCGGGAAGAGGCGCAAAGCAGCCAGCAAACAGTATCATTTGTCGGTGCGCCCCTATGATGGCGGCCTGTATCGCGTGGAGGCCGCCGAGGCGCTCGAGCCAGGCGAGTATTCGATATCGCCAGAGGGTTCGAACACCGCTTTTTGCTTCAGCATTTTCTAGGCCGGACGGCTGGCGGAGCGACCGCCGGTCTCTGCACCCGGCGCGTCCTTCACGCAGGCCGGTGCTTCCTCGCCTGCTAAAATCGCCAGTTGATGTTTACTGGCCTCGAACATCTGGCGATCGCTTCGCCAAATCCCAAACGATTAGCGGAGTGGTACGTCGAAACACTTGGTTTTCGAATCAATTTCGAATACGACGGCAACTTCTTCATCCGTGCGCAGGATGGGGGCATGATCGAGATCATTCCATCGCAGGGAGACCGCGCGGAAACCCATCCGCGCAGCCCGGGGCTTCGGCACCTGGCAATCTCGGTGGATGATTTTGACGGGGCTTATGGCCACTTGCAATCGCTGGGAGTCCAATTCGCCGGCGAGCCATACGTAAACCAGGGGAATCGCCTGGTCTTCTTCAGCGACCTGGACGGCAATCTGGTGCATCTCATTCAACGAGACCAAACGCTACCCTAGGCGGAAGCCCACAGCTTGTTCAAGCGCATCTTCAAAGCATTCGAATACCGCGATTTTCGCCTGATGTGGGTGGGCGCATGCACTTCGAGCATTGGCACCTGGATGCAGATCCTGGCGCAGAGTTGGCTGGTTTACCAACTCTCTAACAACCCCGTTTACCTGGGCATCGACCAGTTCCTGGGGCAGATTCCGATTTTTCTGTTCTCCTTGTTCGGCGGCGTTTTTGCCGACCGAAAAAGCAGGCGCGGCATCCTATTGGCATCTCAAGTGATTCAGATGAGCTGCGCGTTCACCTTGACCATTCTCGCCGCGACCGGAGCCGTGAGGGTCTGGCACATCTGGTGTCTTTCATTCACGGTCGGGCTGGCGCAGGCCTTCGGCGGACCGGCCTACTCGGCGTTGGTGCCCTCACTGGTCGAAAAAAACAATCTGCAGAATGCGATCGCTTTGAATTCGATCCAGTTTAATCTAGCGCGCGTCATTGGCCCAGTGCTGGGAGGGTTGGCCCTGGCAAAGCTCGGGGCAGCGTGGTGTTTCGGTTTGAACGGCTTGTCGTTCATAGCGGTGATCATTACCCTGCTCGCGATTCGCGTCCCGTTCGTCCCTTCGAAAACGCACGAATCCGTCCTGGAAAGCATGAAAGAGGGCTTCGCGTTTGTGCTGAAGCGGGAAGGGATGGTCAGTTTGATCGCGCTAGCGTTTTTCATGACCATGCTGTCGTTCCCAATGATCTCTTTCCTTCCGGTCTTTGCAAAAGACGTCTTTCACGGAAACTCCAACACGTATATGTGGTTCCTGGTGGCTTCAGGAGCAGGTTCGGTCACGGGCGCACTGCTGGTGGCTGCCAGCCGGAAAGAGACGAGTCAATATCAGCGCGCTCTGATGGTTATGCTTGTGCTGGGATTGCTGATTGCCGGGTTCGGTTTTTCGAAGAACATTGGGCTCAGCTTATTCCTCCTATTCGCAGGTGGAGCGGCTTTGATGATCGTCTTCGCGCTCAATGCGTCGATTGTGCAGGCCTACGTCGGCGACGCGATGCGCGGGCGCGTTATGAGCGTCTATAACGTGGCTTTCCGCGGCGGTATGCCGATGGGCAGCCTCTTGAGTGGATTTCTCATCAAGTCGTCTTCCGCACCGGTGGTGATGCAGGCCAATGGCATAGCAGTGGTCGTACTGGGTCTGCTGTTTCTGGTGTCTCAGCGGCAGCGGGTGGCGACGACGGCGACTTCTTCTTAAGCCTCACAATTCGTCTAGAAGAAGCCGGTCCAACTTTTCGTGCACTTCGAGCACAGCGGCGGTCAAGTCTCTTATTTTTTCCCGCAACTCCTGCTGCGAATCGGCGATCACTTGCATCTTTAGTTCCAGCGCGGCCAAGCGGTCGAGACCGACCACCGCACCCGCCTGTCTCGGGTCCGTTTCGGTCAGCTTTTGGGCCGCCATCTCCGCCCTCGCTTCGGCGAGCGAGAAACCCGACTGATGAAGAATCTCTTGAACAAACGACTTATCTTCCCGGAGCAAGCCAAGCAGAATATGCCTCGTGCCGAGGTGCCGGTGCGCCAAGCGTTCGGTCTCTTCACTGGCGTACGCCAGAACCCGCTTGGCACTTTCGGAAAGCGGCAGATCGACGGTCGTGGAAGTCTTCGTGGCGGGCGGCATGTGAGCTTCGATCAACACGCGGGTCCGTTCGGGGTCAACGCGCTTGCGAAGTTCGGCGTCCTCACGGAGCAATCCCAGCAGAAGGTGTTCCGGTTCAATGGAGCTCGACCCAAACTGACTTGCCTCGTATCTGGAAAAGAAAATGACACGGCGAGCGTGCTGCGTGTAGCGTTCGAACATAGGACGACCTCCCGTGCACCACTCAGCCTGAATCTGCCCTGGCCGGACCAGCGGATGTCATTGCCAGGATCTTCTACTTACTCTACCGGGTTCTGAAGCGCGAGTCGCAGCAGAGATCAAACCCGCGTCTTCGTGCCGGCGAGTTCTTCGCCCAATTCCTGTCGGATTAATTGCAGAGCAGTGCGGACCCAAGTCTTGACCGTTCCAAGAGGCTCCGCCAACCGCACTGCCATTTCGCTTTGCGATAGACCTTCGAAGTAGGCCAGCTCCAGAACTTTGCGCTGGTTCTGGCTGAGTTTGGTAAAGGCCTGCCGGATAATCCTGATCCGGTCATCGCTCATGTAGTTGGCCTCAAAATCGGTGAAGAACTTAGGACGCTCTAACTTCTCCAGATCGCAACTGTTTTGAGCCATCCTGGAATCAGTGGAACGAAGGTAGTCAATGGCCCGGTTACGTGCGATCGTCAGCACCCACGGCCCCAGGCTGCTGCGCGAATCATCGAAGCCCTCTACCCGGTTCCAGACCTTGAGAAACGTCTCCTGAACCAGATCCTCGGCCACGCCGGCATTACGGACGATTCGCACGATGACGGCGAATGCCACTTTGCCAAAGCGATCGTAAAGTTCACCCATCGCTTCGGCTTCACGACGCTTCAAGCGCTGAATCAGTTCGCTGTCATCTTGAAGAGACAACAGCGCCGAAAGGATGAGGAAATCCATAGAGCCGGGCCAAGAAAATCATAGCAGTGATCCTCGCGGGCAGATCCCACGGGGCTAATCCCCGCTAAGAGAACCGGCTATCCGCAATCGTCTTCGGCGACAATTGGCAAACCCGGCGCCATGGGTGCCTTGGAAGAAACGTTGTAGCGCAGGCGGGCATCGAACAATTTCTTCACTTCGTCCCGCGGGAGCGGTTTTGCTCCCCCCAGCAATTCGCCAACCAGCGTTATGCGGGCAAAATGCTCGACCATTTCCATCTTGAAAAACGCGTCCCACAAATCCTTGCCGTACGAGGTACAGCCATGGTTTTGAAGCAACAGTGCGTCGTAATGGGGAATCAGCGGAATCATCCCCTCAGTGAGCGCCGGCGTTCCGGGGAGACCATACGTTGCCAGCGGCACGGCGCCGAGTTGAATTACCACCTCCGGAAGCAGCGCTTTGTCCAGCGCCCTGCCGGCCGTTGCAAATCCGGTAGCAACGGGAGGATGTGCATGCACCACAGCTCTTACATCCGGCCGCAAACTGTAGATCGTCGTATGCATCGCGATCTCGCTGGTACGCTGGCGTGTCCCCTCAAGCTTGTCGCCGCCGTTGTTGCAGACAATCAGATCGTCCGCTTCCACAAAGCCTTTGCTAATGGCGGTGGGTGTGCAAAGAATCCGCTTTTCGTCTAGCCGGATACTGATATTGCCGTCGTTCATGGCGACCCAGCCCTTTTCGTAGACGAGCCTGCAAACGCGGATAATGTCTTCGCGATACTGTCGCTCGCTCATTTCCATATAAACCTACGATTTTAGCAGGGTGACCTCCCTGTGATCGCTACAATGAAGCCGTGGAAAAGCGACGGATGTGCCCGAACTGCCGGGCCTTCATTACAACCTCGGACCGGGTCTGCCCCTATTGTGACGCGCAGCTAGGCCCTCGCGCCATCGATGTACGCCTGGCGTCAATGGGCGGATTCCTGCCGCGAGCCTACAGCACCAGCATCATCATTTTGACCATCAACTTCGCTCTGTACATCGCCATGACCATCGTCAACGCCAAGTCCAGCCCGGGTGGACTGATGGGCGGGTTCAGCGGGAGCGTATTGGTTATGTTCGGAGCCAAGTACGGCCCTTACGTCGCTCAGGGCCAGTGGTGGCGCCTGATCACGGCTGGCTTCCTGCATGGCAGCCTGATTCACATTCTGATGAATAGTTGGGCCCTGTTTGACTTGGTCGCCGAAGTGGAAGGGTTCTACGGAACCGCCCGACTCATCGTGGCCTACATCTTTACGACCTTTACGGGATTCTTCGTGAGTATGCTGTGGCGACCGAATGGCCTTTCGGTGGGCGCATCAGCCGCTTGTTTTGGGTTAATCGGCATCATGCTGGCCATCGGCCTGAGGCGATCTGACCCCATGGCCCAGACCGTCCGAGCCTATTACCGCCGTTGGGCCATATACGGTTTGATCTTCAGCTTCCTCCCCGGTCTAAACATCGACATCGGCGCACACATCGGCGGACTCGCAGGAGGCTTTGTGCTGGGGTTGGTTGCAGGACTACCCGGCCATCCCAATTCACTGCGCGAGCGATTCTGGCAAGGGGCCGCCGTAGTGGCGGTTGCGGTAGCGATATACGCGTTTTATCAGGACTTCCGCTTCTACCAGATCATGGCTCAACAGCCTTAATCTAGCCTCACAGTCCCTCCTTGGCGGACGCGAGAAACTTCTTGGCGGCGCTGACGTCGCTGCAAGATGGGAGCAGCGCATCCAGGTGCGTGGTATCGAGCGAGTGCCTCAGCATTGGCGTCACGCTCGCCAGTACCACCCTGCAGTTTCGGCGGGTCGCTAACGTATACACCAGAGTCAGCTCTCCCAACCCCGCGCTATCCACTGTAGAGACCCCACCGACGTCGAGAATCAACGCCTGGGTCGACGCGGATTCGAGTGTCTTACGCGCTGCCTGGTTTAGAGCGCTCAGGGAGGGCCCTAATGTCAATGGTCCGGACAACAGCAGGACCGTGACATTCTGTTCAACCCGCTTTTCAATACTCAACGGCATAGGACTGTCTTTACGAGGATACCGAACCGTCACACGGCGGCCTGCGGCTCACGCGAGGAATGTAATCTGGCTTCCAGTCAGCCGCTAGCCGAAGGCAACAGGTTAACGGCTATTATCCAGGAGCTTCAGTCGTCCGGATAAAGGGCCCGAGCAGCCCGATCGGAATTCCTTTTATTTTCAATATCTTACAAATCTGGGCGAGCTTGCGCAGGTTCAAATTCAGAATGGAACCTGGGTTGCACACACAAAGGAAGGAACTGTGGGCCAGCTGATTACCCCTCGGCGGTTACCACACCCTGTGAGATTGGTTCGGTCCACTAGAGAGCTTCGGAACAGCAGTCCCCCTTTTGCTGAGTTTGCAAAGCGAGTGGAAGTGAGCCAACGGCGCTCCAGGTGCAGCCCACGCTTGGAGCGCCCATTTTTTCTCTTTCGGCGGGATGCCTAATTGCGCACTCGGAGGGCGCGATTAGCATTCCCTCGAAATTGGGCTTACCCGTCCCTGTCGCGTGCCAACCGTTCACGTGATCTGCTCGCCAAGCGAAGGCAGCAGCGTTTAGTCGCAACAGCTCACCGCATCTCGTCTTGCGGCTCCGTAGCGTTACACATTTTGGTTCACCTGCGGTTGAGCCGGTCTAATATTTGCAAGCTTTACCAGCAACAAAACTAACAGAAACGTTCTATCTGTCATCGGCGCGAATTCGTTGCGGCGACGCAACCTGAACGAATGCCCGCGCATCAAGACTTACGTGAGGCGGTATGCAATGAACAAGCTAACTACATTTCGTAACACACTATTCTTCGGAGCGCTGGCCCTAGTATTATCGTCTAGTCTGGCATTGGCTCAGAGCAGTGCAAACGCAACTAACAACGACACCCTGGCTATTAGTCAAAAGGTCCGTCATGAATTAGTGATGATGCCTTACGTTACAATCTTTGACAATCTTTCTTACAAGGTGGATGGCGACACAGTAACGTTGTACGGCAAAGTCACCCAACCTGTTCTGAAAGTCGATGCGGGGCGGCTTGTAAGTCGTATCGAGGGCGTGGAACACGTTGACAACCAGATTGAGGTTCTTCCCGTTTCGCCGTTCGACAATCAGATCCGCCGCGCGACGGCTCGCGCCATCTATGGATATCCAATGTTGAATCGGTACGGTTGGGGTACGCAGCCATCCATCCGGATTATTGTCGAGAACGGGCATGTGACGTTGGAAGGTGTCGTCGACAATCAAACCGACAAGAACGTCGCCGCGATCCGTGCCAACTCGGTTCCTGGTGTCTTTTCGGTAACCAACGATCTTCGCGTCGGCAGCTAACTTCCTGCGCGGTAGCACCGATTATCCGCGAGAGCGTTCCGGGAGGCGGCCATAAAAGGCCGCCTTTCTTTTTCTGCCGCCGCCCGACGCAGCAAGCCCGGGGGCATGCATGGCTATAATTGCTGTACTCGTCGAGTCATGCTTCCCGCGCCAGGAACCTTCATCTCGCAACTGGATCTCTTTCCGTTATGGCTGAGCCTGAAGGTGGCTGCGTTTTCCACTCTCATGGTTTTGGTTGTCGGGCTGTTCCTGGCTTACCTGCTGGCGCGCAAGGAATTCCCGGGCAAAAACCTACTCGATTCGGTCATCACCTTGCCCCTGGTACTTCCGCCCACCGTGCTCGGCTACTATCTGCTGGTACTGCTCAGCCGGAATTCGCCACTCGGCTCCTTCTATGAGCACGTTACCGGAAGCCCGCTCGTCTTTACCTGGCAGGCGGCGGTTGTCGCGGCCTTTGTTCATTCGGCGCCCCTATTCGTGAAAGCCGCCCGTGCCGCCTTCGAGAACGTGGACTACCGCTACGAATGGGCTTCGCGAAGTTTGGGAGCGTCAGAATGGAAGACGTTTTTTCGAGTGACCTTACCACTGGCGCAGCGTAACCTCTGGGCTCTTGGATCACTTTGCTTCGCCAGATCGTTGGGGGACTTCGGTGTCACCATCATGCTCGCCGGTAACATTCCCGGCAAGACACAGACCTTATCGGTGGCAATCTACGATGCCGTGGAATCGGGTAACGGCCAGCTCGCGCGGGTTCTGGTGCTCATCATATCGGCTGTGGCGCTCCTGATCCTCTGGCCCGCAAACCGGCTGGCAGGCCCCCATCGCTCCGGCTGGGCGGGTTAATCGATGCCTGCCACCTCCGTTCCGTCCAACGCCTCCGCTGCTGGTTCGCCCATGATTGACGCCCGGATTATCAAGCGGTACGCTGCCGGGCTCGATTCGGAAGCCTTCGAACTCAACATCCACCTGCAAACCTCGCCCGGTGTCACGGTGTTGCTTGGCCCGAGTGGATCGGGAAAAACGCTGACGTTGAACTGCCTGGCCGGATTCACCAAACCCGATGAAGGCCGCATCCTGGTTCAGGACGAGCTCTACTTCGACGCAACCGCCAAGGTTCACATTGCACCGCGGCTGCGGCGCTGTGGTTACATCTTCCAGGATCATGCGCTCTTCCCACACATGACAGTGCGCCAGAATCTGCACTTCGCCGCCAACTCAGCCGTTTCGACCACGCGCAGCAAGGTGCAGCGGCACCGCAGGGTCCAGGAACTGCTCGAGGATTTCGAATTGAACGAGCTGGCCGGCCGATTCCCGCATGAGCTGTCGGGCGGCCAGAAGCAACGCGGCGCCATCGCCCGCGCGCTGGCGGGCGACCCGCGCCTGCTCCTATTTGACGAACCGACCCGCGGACTGGATTACCGGCTGCGTCTGGCTTTCTATGAGATCCTCCGCAAGGCGAAGGCGCAGTTTGCAGCACCCATCGTGCTGGTGACGCATGACCTCGATGAGTGCTTTGATCTGGCGGATTCGGTCTACCTGATCGAGCGTGGGCGCTTTCTTCAGTCTGGCTCGCCGGAACAGGTCTTTGCGCGACCCGCTACCAGCGACGTTGCCCGATCTCTAGGAATTTTCAATCTTCTATCGGCGGAGATATGTTCTCTCGATCCAGGCCGCAATCTCAGCCGGGTTCGAGTGTTAGACCACGAAGTGGAGGGACCTTACTTTCCGGGCCACCTCATCGGAGATCGCGGGCTGCTCTGTGTCCGCCATCACGAATTGCGAATCCTGGCCACTCCCGAGCGTCAGACGGGCAACCACCTCCGGCTGCGCGTCGTCGCCGTCACTAAATCGGCCCGAGGGGTTCGCATTACCTTTCCGGAAGATCTGACTGTGGAATTAAGTGAGGCGGAATACGCCGAATGGCGAGGCAGCCGCGAGCTTTGCGTCTTCGTGCCGAAAACGGCCGTGTCTTTCCTGGCCAAATGAAGAAGTATTACATCACCGATCGTAAATCCGTCGGTGGCTTCCGGGCATTGCTGGAAGTGATTCGAGACCAGTTCTCGCTCGGTGTCGACATGGTCCAGATCCGGGAAAAGGACTTGCCGGTGCGTGAACTGTTCGAATTCACTCTGGCGGTCCTCGAAGCTCGCGGCGTCCAAGCGGCCAAGATTCTGGTGAACACGCGCGCCGACGTTGCGCTGGCTGCCCACGCCGACGGCGTGCATCTTCCCGCGTCGGCGCCACGCGAAGTGCCATCGGGATTGCTGGTAGGCAGGTCGTGCCATACACTCCAGGAGGTCAAGGCGGCGCGCGCGGATTTTGTCACCCTGAGCCCCATCTTCGAGAGCCCTGGGAAGGGCGAGGCCATCGGCCTCGACGCTCTTCGCGCCGCATGCCAACTAGGTCCGCCCGTCTACGCTCTCGGCGGTGTCACCTGGGAAAACGCAGAATCCTGCGTTCAAGCGGGCGTGGTGGGTGTCGCCGGCATCCGGCTATTCCAGGACCCTTAAGAAGCCGTTTCGGCCTTCGCCGGTTCATGCAGTTCCTGCAGACTCCAGACGCGAATGGGATCCCGGCGGCGCGAAGCAATGGCTTCCGCGGCGGCTTTCGCGCCACTCATCGTGGTGATGCAGGGAATCCGGTAGGTGACCGCGTTGCGGCGGATGGTTTGTTCATCGCTGAACGAGTGCCCACCGGTGGTCGTGTAAATCACCAGATTCAGCTTGCCCTCTTTGAGAATATCGATGGCATTCGGGCGGCCCTCGTTGACCTTGAACACGCGTTTTGCCGGCACTCCGCCAGCGTGCAACGCAGCAGCAGTCCCGCGAGTCGCGAACAGCTCAAAGCCAAACTCATGAAACCGGCGGGCCACCGCAACGGCGGCCGGCTTGTCCCTGTCATTGACGCTTATGAACAAGGCACCCTTGTCGGGGATCGGCGATCCCGCAGCCAACTGCGCTTTCGCGAACGCCTCCCCGAAGGTCTCGCCGACGCCCATTACCTCGCCCGTGGAGCGCATTTCAGGGCCAAGCGCAGGGTCCGCTCCCGGGAATTTATTGAACGGAAGAACGGGACTCTTTACGAAGAAATTCGGAACCGGCAGGGTCCCGTCTACGATTCCTCCGGTTAGGTATTTGAAGTCCTCGAGCTTCTTGCCGAGCATCACGCCCACCGCGATCTTCGGCAGCGGAACACCAGTCGCCTTGGCGACGAACGGCACGGTTCGCGATGCGCGCGGGTTGACTTCCAGGACATAAACGTCGCTTCCCTTGATAGCGTACTGCGCGTTCATCAGGCCAATTACATTGAGTGCCCGCGCCAGTTTCCGGGTATACTCTTCAATCACCTGGATGGTCGCCGGCGCTAGCGAGAAGGCAGGCAGCACGCAGGAACTATCTCCGGAATGGACGCCCGCTTCTTCGATATGCTCCATAATGCCTGCAATCAGCACGCTCTGGCCATCGCACACCGCATCGACATCCACCTCGGTGGCATCTTCAAGGAACTGATCCACCAGAACCGGCCTCTGCACGGAGAAACTGACTGCCTCCTGCATGTAGCGCCTCACGGTGTCTTCGTTGTAGGCAATGACCATGGCGCGGCCCCCAAGAACGTAGCTGGGACGCACCAGCACCGGGAAACCGAGCCGGCGGGCAACGCCGATCGCTTCTTCCACGCTGGTGGCCGTGCCGTGTGGCGGCGAAGGAATATTCAGATCAGAGAGCAGTTTCCCGAACAGCTTGCGGTCTTCAGCTAGATCGATGTTGCTGGGATCCGTGCCGATGATCGGCAGACCCAGCTTCTTCAGCGGCATAGCCAAGTTCAGCGGCGTCTGCCCCCCAAACTGCACAATCAATCCGTCCGCTTTTTCGACGTCGTAGATATTGAGCACTTCTTCCTGCGTAAGCGGCTCGAAATAGAGACGGTCGCTCGTATCATAGTCGGTCGAAACCGTTTCCGGATTGCAGTTGACCATAATCGATTCAACCCCAAAATCCTGCAGTGCGAAAGAAGCGTGACAGCAGCAGTAGTCGAACTCGATGCCCTGCCCGATGCGGTTTGGTCCGCTGCCGAGAATCATCACTTTCTTGCGCTCGGTTGGGGCAGCTTCATCTTCTGACTCGTAGCTCGAGTACATATACGGCGTGAAGCTCTCGAACTCGGCCGCGCAAGTGTCCACCCGGTTGAAGACCGCATGGATCCCCTGCTTCAAGCGGGCCTCACGCACTTCCATGGGCTCCGCGCCAATCAGGCGGCCCAGTTGGCGGTCGCCTAAACCGTCGCGCTTCGCCCGCCGCATTTCTTTCGGAGTAATCGATTCCAGGGTCCGGCCGGCGAATGACTTCTCCAGTTCGACGACTTCCGCAATCTGCTGCAAGAACCAGCGGTCCACACTGGTCATCTCATGAATCTGCTCAACCGTGTAGTTCTGTTCAAAGGCAAAGTGAATATAGTTGAGCCGGTCTGGATTCGGCGTGATCAGGCGCTGCCGAATCAGTTCGGGATCCATGGATTTGGCGCCGTCTGCCTTGCCGGTCTCCAGGCTGCGCATTCCCTTTCCGAGCGCCTGCTTGAAAGTTCGGCCAATCGCCATCACTTCGCCGACCGATTTCATCTGCGTGTTGAGCACCGGCTCGGCGCCGGGAAACTTCTCGAATTGCCAGCGGGGAATCTTCACCACCACGTAGTCGATGGTCGGTTCGAAGCAGGCCGGCGTCGCCCGCGTAATGTCGTTCTTGATCTCGTCCAGCCGGTAGCCAACGGCGAGTTTCGCGGCGATCTTTGCAATGGGGAAGCCGGTTGCTTTCGAGGCCAGCGCAGAGCTGCGTGAAACGCGGGGGTTCATTTCCACGACCACCATCCGCCCGTTTTCCGGATTGATTGCGAATTGGACGTTCGACCCGCCTGTGTCGACGCCAATCTCATTCAGGCAGCGGATAGCCGCGTCGCGCATCATCTGATACTCGCGATCCGTCAGCGTCTGTGCGGGCGCCACAGTGATGGAATCCCCCGTGTGAACGCCCATGGGGTCGAAATTTTCAATTGAGCAGACAATGATGGCGTTGCCGGCCATATCGCGCATCACTTCGAGCTCGAATTCCTTCCAACCCAGCACGCTCTCTTCGACCAACACCTCGTGCACCGGCGACAGGTCGATGCCGCGCTCGAGAATCTCTTCCAGTTCCTCACGGTGATACGCGATGCCGCCGCCGCTTCCACCCATCGTGAAGCTGGGCCGCAGGATGATCGGGTATCCAATGCGACTTGCGAAGGCCAGACCGTCCTCGATGTTGTTCACCAATTGCGACTGGGTCATGTCCAGACCGATCTTCTTCATCGCGTCCTTGAACAGCAACCGGTCTTCGGCCTTCTTGATGGCATCGATTCGGGCGCCGATCAATTCGACGCCGAACTCTTCCAGCACCCCAGCCTCGGCCAGTTCCACCGACAGGTTCAGGCCCGTTTGGCCGCCGACGGTCGAAAGCAGGGCATCCGGACGCTCTTTGCGGATTACTTCCGTGGCGTATGCCAGGCTGAGCGGCTCAACGTAAGTGCGATCCGCCAGCTCCGGGTCCGTCATGATGGTGGCCGGATTCGAATTGATGAGGATTACTTCGTAGCCCTCTGCGCGAAGCGCCTTGCACGCTTGGGCTCCAGAGTAGTCGAATTCACAGGCCTGTCCGATGATGATCGGACCCGAGCCTACAATCATGATGCGTTTGAGATCGGTGCGCTTTGGCATTTCAGGCCTTCACCTCGCTCATCATTTTCACGAAGTCATGGAAAAGGTAGTGCGAGTCGTGGGGACCGGGCGCAGCCTCCGGATGGTATTGCACACAGAACAACGGCTCTTTCTTGTGGCGCAGCCCTTCCACCGTGTCATCGTTCAAATTGATATGCGAAATCTCAACCTGCGAATCTGGGAGCGAGCCCGGATCCACCGCGAAGCCATGGTTCTGTGAAGTAATCTCAACGCGTCCAGTCCGGTGATTCAATACGGGGTGATTCGCGCCGTGATGCCCGAACTTCAACTTGTAGGTTTTCCCGCCCAGCGCTAACCCGAGAATCTGATGACCCAGGCAAATACCGAAAATGGGCACGCGGCCAATCAAGCTGCGCACCTGCGCGGCTTGCGCGGCTAGCGGCTCCGGATCACCCGGGCCGTTGGAAAGAAACACGCCGTCGGGCTTAAGGCTGAGAACGTCTTCCGCGGTCGCGTCCGCCGGCACGACGGTCACGCGCGACCCGACATTCACCAGGTGGCGGAGAATGTTGCGCTTGATGCCGTAGTCATATGCGACCACATGGAAGCGCTGCTCGGACATCTCGACCGTTTTGTCGGAGACGGAAACCGGCACAACCGGCTCGGTCCACGAGTAGCTTTGTTTCGTGGATACCTGCGACACCAGGTTCTGCCCGGCCATGGACGGGGATTGGCGAACCAGCCGGGTCAGCTCAGCGGGATCATGCTCGCCGACGGCAATCATTCCGCGCATCGCACCTCGATCGCGCAACAACCGAACCAAACGCCGCGTGTCCACTTCGGCAATAACCGGTATTCCGGCCTTGGCTAAGAAGTGCTCGGCTTTCTCTTCCGATCTCCAGTTACTGACAATCGGTGAAATCTCCCGCACAACCAGCCCTTCGATGAAAGGACCCGTGGACTCATTGTCCGCCCGGTTCGATCCGTAGTTACCAATCTGCGGATACGTCAGAACGACGATCTGTCCGGTGTAGGAAGGATCAGTGAAGATCTCCTGGTATCCGGTAATGGCTGTGTTGAATACAACCTCTCCAGTTCGCTGCGTGGGCGCACCAAAGCTTACTCCCTCGAAGATCGAACCGTCTTCCAGGACGAGAACTGCTTGCTCCAACTATTAGGCTCCTCAACTTGATGGGACGCCGCGAGGACTCGGGGCGGATCGGTGGGCCGATCACTTTATTGGATCACGTTTTGCGCTGCACTTCAATCAATTGGCGGAAGAACTGTGATGTGGCTCCCATGGTGGATAGCGCCCGCGCCGGAATCATGCACACGGTGGATTCGCCCGTTCGATGCACGGGACTTCCGGCATCGTGTTATCTTGCAATCACATGCGTGGTATCCAGGCGCCCGCGAGGGCTCCTCAGCGGCCCGCCATGTGCCCAATCTTGAGCAAATACTCAGCCTCGCGGCTAGCCGTAGGAAACTAAATGGCATCCACCGTTGAAACGCAGACCGTTCGTTTTCCCTCGCTGGCTCTCGATTGCGGCATCAGCCTGTTACAGGTCGATGTAGCGTACGAAACCTACGGCGAACTGAACGCTGATCGAAGCAACGCTGTTCTGGTGCTTCACGCCTTCTCGGGCGACGCCCACGCCGCCGGCATTAGCAAGGATTCAGGGCAGCCCGGTTGGTGGTCCAACATGATCGGTCCCGGTCTCGGGCTGGATACCGATCGCTACTTCGTGATTTGCTCCAACGTGTTGGGGGGTTGCCGGGGCACCACGGGACCGAGTTCAATTGATCCATCAACCGGCGAGCACTATGCCATGCGGTTCCCGGTCATCACCATCGGTGATATGGTCCGGCTCCAAAAACAGTTGATCGATTATCTCGGCATCAAACGCCTGCTCACCGTCACCGGAGGGTCTATGGGCGGGATGCAGGCCCTCGAATGGGCAGTGTCCTATCCGGAGTCGCTGGCCTCAGCCATTCCCGTCGCAACCACCGCGCGCCACAGCGCGCAACAGATTGCATTCAACGAGGTGGGCAGGCAGGCGGTCATGGCGGATCCCGAATGGAATGAAGGAAACTACTACGACGCGAAGCCACCGGCGCGCGGCTTGGCCGTGGCCCGCATGGTGGGGCACATTACATACATGAGCGATGCGTCGATGCGCGAGAAGTTCGGCCGGCGTCTGCGCGACAAAGACGCGTTCGGCTTCGACTTTTCGGTGGACTTTGAAGTCGAGAGCTATCTGCGTTATCGCGGCAGCCAATTTGTGAATCGCTTCGATGCAAACTCGTATCTCTACATCACCAAAGCCATGGACTACTTCGACCTGGCCGCCGGGAGTCCGTCGCTGGCCGCGGCATTCGACAACACCAAGGCCCGTTTCCTGGTCATCAGCTTCACTTCAGACTGGCTGTACCCGACCTATCAGTCGCTCGAAATCGTGAGCGCGCTCCGGGGACGCAACGTGAATGTGGCATTCTGCGAGCTCCAAGCCAGCTATGGGCACGACTCGTTCCTCCTGGAGACAAAGGAGCAGTCCCAGATGATCCGCGGGTTCCTGCGAAGTGTGGAGCAGGACATCGCATGACCCACGCCGAACATCAGGCTGTGACGGAATTCCTGGTCGAACGCCGGGACTACGCCATGATTGCCGAAATCGTCGAGCCGGGGGCGCGCGTGCTCGACCTGGGGTGCGGCGGCGGCGAGTTACTGGCCTGGCTTCGCGAGAACAAGCGGGTGGATGCGCGCGGCGTGGAAATCAGCGGCGAAAAAGTGCAGAAGGCAATCGCCCGCGGAGTCTCCGTTTATCAGGGCGACATCGATCAAGGGCTGGCAGACTATCCCGAGGCCGCCTTCGACTTTGTGATACTCAGCCAAACACTGCAGGAAATGCGATATCCCCTGCGGGTGCTTACCCAAATGCTCCGGGTGGGCAGGCGAGCGATTGTCTCATTCCCCAACTTCGGGCACTGGAGCGTGCGCGTGGCGCACCTTTTCAGCGGCCGCGCTCCCAGAACGGAACTTTTCCCCTACGACTGGTTCGATTCCCCTAACCTGCATTTCCTGACGGTTGAAGACTTCATCTTGCTGTGCCGTCAGCAACATTGGACCATCGAACGACAGGTATTTCTGCGTGGGGATAAAGAAGTACACTTCTTGCGGAATTTGCTTACGGAAGTCGCCGTCTTCTCCATCAGCAAATCAGGCTAATCGCAGCAAACGATTGGGCGCCCGCCCGGCCCCTCATTCCCAACGTCACAAGCATACTGAGTTTCGAGGATTGTTCTTCGCCCCGATACTCGATAACGTTCGGCTATGCCCATCCCAACCGAGCCCATTGGCAGTATCCCTCGGCCAGCAGAATTGCTTGAGGCGATTCGTAGACAGCAGGAAGGGCGCATTGAGCCCTCGGAGTTTTGCCGCATCGTCAACGAAGCGCTGCGGGACACCATTCGTCGTTTCGAAGAAACTCACTCGCCGGTAATTTCCGATGGCGAGCAAGCCAAACCGAGTTTTGCAACCTATCCGCTAAATGGCGGCAACCGGTTGGCCCCGGACGGGGTCATCATCCCATTCGAGGACGGCCACACACGCCAACTGCCGAGGTTGACCGCCGGCCCGTTTCGGTATGCGATATACGCGGACCACTATATTTGCGAAGCGAAGAAGCTTACCAGGCTGCCCGTCAAGCAGGCTGTCATATCGCCGTCTGCGCTAAGCCTTCTGTACCCGGCCACCCCTATTCCCGATTACTCGCGCGATCAATTTCTCGAAGACCTGAAGGACGAGGCGGAGGCCGACGTCCGCCGCTCCTTGGACGCAGGCGCGCATTGCGTCCAAATGGACTTCACCGAAGGCCGCTTATCCCTAAGACTCGATCCCAGCGGCAATCTCTTGCGTACCTTCATCGAGTTGAACAATCAAGTGCTCGATCGTTTCACTCCCACGGAGCAAGCGCGCATCGGCGTACATACCTGCCCCGGCGGAGACCTGGACCAAACCCATAGTGCTTCGGTCGATTACGCCGAGTTGCTGCCGCTGCTCTTCGAGTTGAAGGCCGGCCGCTTCTACATTCAATTGGCCAGCGAACCGGACCGGGTGCATGTGCTCCGCCAGATTGCAGCTCATCTCAAGAGCAACCATGTTGTTTTCATCGGAGTAACCGACCCCCTCGATCCACAAATTGAGTCTCCCGAAGAGGTGCGCGAGCGTGTGCTGCAAGCCGCCGCGTTCATTCCTTTGGATCAGCTGGGAACCACCGATGATTGCGGCTTTTCTCCCTTCGCGGACGACTCCTCTACCTCAAGAGATGTCGCCTTCGCCAAGATTCGCGCACGGGTTCAGGGAACGGCCCTGGCCGGGAAGGCCTTGAAAGTCGCCTGAACTCCGCAGACTCCCGGCATGGTAGCTCGGAATTCACGCCGGCGCGGTCGGCTTTAGAGACAAGTCTTTGCAAAACCCCCTATAATCGAAAGGTAAAAGGGGCGCTTTCCAACTTGTCTGCTGCTGTCCAAGAATTCGTGCGTGCGAGCGAAGATCGATTGCTGAATGAGCTTCTCGATCTGCTCCGCATTCAAAGCATTAGCACTCTACCCGAACATAAAGGGGATATCATTCTCGCGGCGGAGTTCATCGCCGGCAGTCTGCGTTCCGCCGGCATGGAAAACGTAGAGGTGATCCCTACCCAGCGCCACCCGTTGGTCTATGGCGAATGGCTGCATGCGCCGGGGAAACCCACCGTTCTTTGTTACGGCCACTACGACGTCCAGCCCCCCGATCCTCTGGAACTCTGGCACACGCCTCCCTTTGAGCCATCCATTCGCGACGGCAATATCTACGCCCGTGGCTCTAGCGACGACAAGGGTCAGATGTATATGCACATCAAGGCAATAGAAGCCTTGATGGCAGTGCACGGCGCACTCCCGGTCAATGTGAAGTTTCTGATCGAGGGCGAAGAAGAGGTTGGCGGCGAATCGATCTCCGATTACGTTCCCAAACATTCCCAGAAGTTGAAAGCGGATGTGGCGCTGGTTTCCGATACCGAACTCTTCGCCGACGGCGTGCCTACTCTCTGCATCGGCTTGCGGGGCTTAATGTACATGGAACTGGAAGCGCAAGGGCCCGCGCGCGATCTTCATTCAGGAATGTATGGAGGCGCTGCGCCCAATGCCGTGTTCGGGTTGATTGAACTGCTTGCCAAGGCGAAAGACGCCAAGGGTCACATCCAGATCCCGGGCATTTACGACGACGTGACCCCTCCCGCTCCTGCCGAAGTGGAAAGCTGGCGTCGGCTACCGTTTTCGGAAAAGGAGTTCCTGGAAGATGAAGTCGGATCCTCGCAGCTGACTGGTGAGCCCGAACAGTCGGTCCTGGCTCGAATCTGGGCCCGCCCCACGTTTGAGGTGCACGGAATCGCTGGAGGCTTCACAGCAGCTGGCGCCAAAACCGTGATTCCGGCCAAGGCGGTGGCTAAAGTCAGCATTCGACTGGTGCCTCACCAGGACCCGCAGAAGGTGCTGGCTGCGTTCAAACAGTGGGTAAAGGACAATACGCCGGCCGGCATTCAGACGCAGATTCGCGTGTTGAGCGCAGGCCCTGCAATCTCCGTAAACCCGGATCACCCGGCCATTGATATCGCCGCGAGAGCCTTTAGCGACATGCTAGGGAGGCCGACGGTCTTTATCCGTAGCGGTGGCTCAATTCCGATTGTAGGGGAATTTGGCACGCATCTTGGTATTCCCACCGTGCTGATGGGATTTGGCCTGCCCGATGATGGTCTCCATTCGCCGAATGAAAAGTATCGGATTAGCAACTACTACACCGGTATCCTGACCATCGCGCATTTCCTCGAAGAGTACGGCAAAACGACAGCATAGTAACGGCAAGTCCCGGCGAGTCGCCTCTCCTGAGGATGCTCGCTCCGGATGAAATGGCAACAGCACTTAATCTCAAGCGCACCGCCCAATCCGAGCAGGTAGCCCGCTCTGCGGGTGTTGTGTCCATTGCCATCTTCATGAGCCGCATCACTGGCCTTGTGCGCGAAATGGTGATGGCTCAGAAGTTTGGCGCCGGGTTTTCGTATGACGCCTTCCTGCTCGGCTTCCGGATACCGAATCTGACTCGCGATTTGTTTGCGGAAGGTGCGCTCTCCTCGGCCTTTGTTCCAACCTTCACGAAGTATCTGGCCGACGGAGACAAAGAGGGCGCCGCGCGCCTCTCCAACCTGGTTGCCACGGCGATCATTGTCATTGTCGGGGTCATCTGTCTACTCGGCGTTATCTTCGCGCCGGGCCTGGTCTGGTTGCTCGCTCCTGGCTACGCGGCCGTTCCCGGCAAACTTGAACTTGCGGTGCAAATGACCCGCATCATGTTTCCGTTTCTGTTGCTGGTGGCGCTCGCTGCCCAAGCCATGGGCGTCCTTAACGCTTGCGACGTATTTGGTGTACCGGCTTTGGCCTCCACGTTCTTCAACGTTGGTGCCGTCGTTTTTGGTCTCGCACTTGGCTTCTACATCGGGCCGTACATCGGGATTACAGCGATCGAAGGCATGGCTTATGGCGTCGTTCTCGGCGGCGCGCTGCAGCTCGTTTGGCAGATTCCCAGCCTGCGCACTGCCGGCTTTGCTTTTAAGCCGGACTTCCGATGGTCCCATCCCGGCTTGCAACAAATCTTCCGGTTGATGATCCCCGCCATCCTGGGCAACGCTGCGGTCCAGATAAATGTGATGGTCAATACCAACCTCGCGTCGCGGCTGTCCGACCCTCTGCGTGGGCCGGATGGGCCCGTCAGTTGGCTGGCATACGCTTTCCGCTTCATGCAGTTGCCGCTCGGCTTATTCGGCGTGGCGTTCGCATCCGCGGTTTTGCCGTCGGTTTCACGCAGCGCCGCGTCAGCAAATTACGAGGAGTTCCGTAAGACGCTCTCCCGTTCTCTGAATATGGTGTTCCTTTTGACCATTCCTTCTTCGATCGGCCTGGCGGTTCTCGGGCGCCCCATCATCGGGGCCATTTTCCAGGGAGGTAAATTCCAGCTCTACGACACCCAACAAACCGCGATCGCGCTTTCCTGCTATGCCGTCGGCCTGGTTGGCTACGCCGCCACGAAAATGCTCAACCCGGCCTTCTATGCGCTGGATGACGCCAATACCCCCATGTTCGTGAGCCTGCTTTCCATCCTGGTCAATTTTGGCGTCGCTTGGTTGTTGCTGTTCGTTTTTCATCTGGGGCATGCCGCACTCGCTCTGTCTACGTCAGTCGTCGCGATTGTCGCGAGCCTGGTCCTCTTTGAGAGACTAAGACGGCGATTGGGCGGCATTGAGGGCCGCTACCTGATGCATGGTTTCACACGCATCGCCGCCGGTTCCGTACTCATGGCGTTGCCCGTCTGGGCAGCCAGCTTTCAAATGGCCCGCTGGCTGGGGGTATCTCGTTGGGCCGATCTGGCGAATCTCGCGGTCTCGCTTCCCATTGGTCTGCTCGCCTTTGTGATCATCTTGCGATACCTGAAGATCGATGAAGTGCGCTTCGCCCTCGACGTCTTCGCTTCTCCCTTTCTCTCTCGGTTCCAAGCCTTGCGTGCTAAAATCCGAGAATAAATGAAGCAAGACCTTGCTCTTGCGGTCGAACTTCAGGCGCTCGATCGTAAGATCGCGAGTTTTGAAAAAGAGATCGCAACTCTTCCGCTCCACATCGCCGAGATCGAGAAAAAGCTCGAAGCACACAAACGTAGGTTGGAGGTGGATCGCGCAGCGCTTTCAGCCAACCAAAGCGACCGCAAGAAACTGGAAGCCGAAATCCAGGTTCACGATCAAAAGCTCTCTAAACTGAAGGGCCAGATGATCGATGCCAAGACGAATGATCAGTACCGCGCCTTCCAGAATGAGATCACCTACGGCGAGACCGAAATACGCAAGGCCGAGGACAAGATCATAGAGTTCATGGAACAGGCCGAGGCGCTCGACAAGAACGTCGTTGCCGCCGAGGCGGCGCTCAAGATCGAGCAGCAGCAAGTTAGCGCCGAAAAGAAGCTGGCACAGGATCGAACGGCAGCCGACCTGAAGGCGCTGAATGAAGCCAAGGCTCATCGAGCCACCTTGGTGGCGCGAATCGATCCAAAGCTCTACACGCGATACGAAATAGTCAAGAAGAAGACCCGCGGCACTGCGATCGCCACGGTCGTGGATGAGCGTTGCGAGGGCTGCATGATTGCCCTGCGCCCGCAGTACTTCCAGGATCTGAAAGCGGGCGAAGGCTTCCTGGTTTGCGAAACCTGCGGTCGTATCCTGATCTACAATCCGCCCGTCTCGTTTGAGAATGACATCGCCCCGGCGACCCGCCACGTTTAAGCGTGCTTCTAGCCTGCCTGAACTAGTTACAAACAGATTTCGACTGTGATACGTTGACCTTTCTGGACAGCCAGGTCTTGCTGTCCCTGGAGGTGCACCATGAAGGTCTTTGAGAGTTCCGACATACGGAACATAGCTTTGGTTGGGCACGGCCATGCGGGCAAAACCTCGCTGGCGTCGGCCCTCCTATTCACGGCGGGCGCAACCGACCGCCACACGAAAGTCGATGAGGGCACAGCCGTCACCGATTTCGACGAAGAGGAGGTCTACCGCAAGCTCAGTATCACCACATCGGTTGCTGCTTTCCCCTGGCAGAAAGGCAAAGTCAACCTCCTCGACACGCCGGGATACAACATTTTTCTGCATGACGCGCGCGACAGCCTGCTTGCCGCGGACGCCGCCATCGTCGTTTTGGACGGCATCGCCGGCGTGGAGGTCTCCACCGAGAAAGTGTGGAAGTACGCTGAGGAACTGAACCGCCCTTGCGTGTTCTTTGTTAATAAACTCGACCGTGACCGCGCCGATTTTGAGGGCGCTATCAACACCGTGCATGAAACATTTGGACGCGGCGCCGTACCCATTCATATCCCGCTTGGCAGCGAAAAGAATTTCAACGGCATCATCGATCTCATCCGCATGCGTTCCTACTGTTACAAGCCCGGCGGCGACGGCAAAGGCAAGGATGGCGATATTCCTCCTTCCCACCAGGAGGCAGCTGACAAGGCACACGAAGCCCTGATTGAAATGATCGCCGAGGGCAATGACGAGTTGATGGAAGAGTTCTTCAACACCGGCACGTTGCCCGTTGAGCACATCGTGAGCGGACTCCAGCAAGCCATTCGTGAGCGACGCCTATTCCCTGTCTTGTGCGGGTCGGCCGGCTTAAATATCGGCAGCGACCTTCTGCTGAACTTCGTGATGGAGGCCTTCCCTTCACCGCTGGACGGTGGAACCGTGACAGCCGTTGCAAACGGCGCGGAGTCGGAAGTGAAGGTTGCACCCAAAGAGGCACCATCGGTTTTTGTGTTCAAGACCTCCGCGGATCCGTTCGCGGGCCGGCTCAGCTATTTCAAAGTGATGTCGGGCGCTATCAAGGACGACAGCACCCTGGTCAACAAACGCACCAACGCGCCGGAACGTCTCTCGCACATCGCCACCCCCTTCGGCAAGACCTCGCAACCCATTACGGAGTTGCGAGCCGGCGATATCGGCGTTGTGGCCAAGCTCAAGGACACCCTCACCGGCGACACACTATGCGACAAGGCGAGTTGTCAGATCTTCAAAGGCCTCGCTGCGCCGGAGCCATCCATCGCGTATGCGATCTCAGCCAAGACTCGCAACGACGAAGACCGCCTCAGCGTAGCGCTCCACAAGATCCTCGAAGAGGACCGCTCTCTGCGTTTCTATCGCGACCCCCAGACCAAGGAGTTCCTGCTCGCCGGCAATGGCCAGCAACACGTCGAAATCGTGGTCAGCCGCCTGAAACGCCGGTATAACGTGGAGGTCGAGCTGCATGCACCCAAGATTCCGTATCGCGAAACCGTTCGAGGCTTCGCGCAGGCGCAAGGGCGGCACAAGAAGCAGACCGGCGGCCATGGGCAGTTTGGCGATTGCTGGATCAAGGTAGAGCCGTTACCCCGCGGCGAACAGTTCCAGTTCGTCAACGACATCTTTGGCGGAGCCATTCCCCGCAACTTCGTACCCGCCGTCGAGAAAGGCATTGTCGAAGCCGCGCAACAGGGCTTTCTGGCCGGCTTCCCGGTGGTCGATTTTAAGGTCACCGTCTACGACGGTTCTTACCACGACGTCGACTCTTCCGAAATGGCGTTTAAGCTGGCGGGCCGTAAGGCCTTCCGCGCTGCCATGCAGAACGCCAAGCCGGGACTGCTGGAGCCCTTTATGAACGTGGAAGTGGAAACACCCACGGAGTTCGCGGGCGACTTGATGAGCGACTTTAACAGCCGCCGCGGCCGCATCTCGGGCATGGACATCAAGGGCAACACGCAGTTCATTCGCGCCATCGTGCCCATGTCGGAAATGCTGAGCTACCAGACCGACCTCACCTCAAAAACCCAAGGTCGGGCCTCATTCCACATGGAGTTTGATCATTACGACTTCGTACCGCCGCTGCAGGCGGATAAGATCATTGCCGCCGCCAAGGCCAGTATGACGGCTCACGACGAAGAAGAATAACCAGAGCGGCTCAGGCCCTCAATCGCCTGCAGCCCGCAGCGCTCCCGTGTCAAGCAGGCGTTTCATCTCACTCCGAAGCGCGGTCAGGCTGACCGGCTTGGTGATGTACGAGGTAAATCCGGCCGCGAGCGCGCGCTCGCGGTCCCCATTCATCGCGCTGGCCGTCAACGCCATCACGGGCGTACTCGAAAACCGCCAGTTCTCCCGAAGCTTCTGGAGCGCTTCAAAGCCATTGAGGCGGGGCATTTGGAGATCCAGGATAATCAGCGCGGGCTGGCACTCTTCCGCGCACATCACCGCATCCAGACCATCCACTGCCTCCGCAACCTCATAACCATCAGCCTCGAGGACCGTTCGAATGAGTTCCCGGCTCGCGGCTCGATCGTCCGCGATGAGTACCTTTGCCATCTCTACTGATTATGAATGACCGCGCCTTCAGATGTTGACTTAGGGACGCCCGAGGACGGTGTTCAGCCGCTGAACCAGTTCTTCCCGCCAGGAGCTGGACTTCAAGAACACGGCCTTCGTCTTCCGCTGCAACAGGTCATAATCCTGCTCAGTCAGGTCGCGCGCCGTGAGCACAACGAGCGGCAGCGGCTCGAGCCGGGAATTCTCCTTGATGCGCAAGATGAGCTCAAAGCCGCTCATCTCAGGCATTATCAGGTCGATGATGACCAAGTCGACGTCCGTTCGCGCCAGCGTCTCAAGAGCCTCGCGCCCGCTGCGCGCCAATATGGGCACATATCCGGCCTGAGAGAGCACCTCCTGGACCAGGCTTAGAGATTCGGGATCGTCGTCGACAGCAAGAATCCGCGTGACCTCTCCGGCGACGGGATGCACGTATTTGCGAATGGTCTCAAGGAAGACTTCCTTCTTAACCGGCTTAACGAGGAACGCCGCGGCGCCAACCGAAATCGCCGAGTCGGCCTCATCCTGAGAGGACATCACCACCACCGGTATGTTCGCCGTTTCCGGCGCACCCAGCATGGTACGCAACGCCCGCCAGCCACCCTGCGCAATCGCCACGTCCAGCGCAATCGCATCGGGCTTGAGATGACGGGCCTTGCGCAGCAGCTCGGCCGAGGTTGAAGCGGTCTCGGTACGGTAACCATGCGGGCCCAAATACCCTACCAGGAGCTCGCGCGCTCCAGCCTCGGGCTCCGCCAACAAAACCAGTGGGGTACGGTGGGGTTCCGTGACCGGCTCGGCGAGCTTTGGCTCGGCCGGCAGAGTGAATTGGAACGAGCTCCCGCGCCCCGGCTCGCTCTCAACCCAAATGCTGCCTCCCTGCCCCGCTACCAAGTGGCGAACGATTGCCAAACCCAGGCCCGTGCCTTCGCGGACGCCCTTGGTGGTCGAGCCCACCTGGTAAAAGGAATCGAAGATCGCTTCCTGGTCCTCGGGCGCGATGCCAATTCCGGTGTCGATCACCGCAAAATAGACATCGTCGGGCCGCTCTTCCCCCCGCACGGTGATCTTTCCACCTTTCGGCGTAAACTTCACCGCATTGCTGAGCAGGTTCAAGAAGATCTCTTTAAAGCGGATCCGGTCGGCATACACAGTCAGCCCATCCGCGATCTCGACCACCAGCGGGATCTCCTTATTCGCCGCCGAAGGCCGGATGATCAATAGCGCTTCCTCAAGAGCCGGAGCCACTGGGAAAACGTCGCAATGCAGTTCAAGCCTGCCGGCTTCAATGCGGCTCAAATCAAGCACATCGTTGATGAGCTCGAGCAGGTGCAGCGAATCACGATGAATGTGGCCCAGAAACCGCTTCTGCTTATCGTTCAACGGCCCTTGCGTCTCTTCGGCGAGCAGTTCTGAGAAGCCGATGATGGTGTGTAAGGGCGTCCGCAGCTCATGGCTCATGCTCGCGAGAAACTCGCTTTTCAGCCGGTTCGCCTTCTCCACCTCCAGGTTTCTCTGTTCCAGCTGCCGGTTGGTTTCGGTGAGCTCGTGGGTAAACCGCTGATGCATCGACCGGATCTGTTCTTCGGCCCGCTTCCGCTCGGTGACATCGCGAATGATCGCGGTGACCCGGAAACCCTCCTCTGCCTTGACTGGGCTCAAGCTGATCTCGACCGGGAACTCCGTGCCATCCCGCCGCAGTGCCTGCAGTTGCAGCCCGCTCCCCATGGGACGCGTCTGAGGATGCGTCCAATAGCGCGAGCGATGCAAAATGTGGCGCGCGCGCATGCCTTCGGGAATGAGCGATTCGAGACTGAGTCCCAGCAACTCCCCCCGCTTGTAACCGAACATGCGCTCGGTGGCTACATTCGACAAGACAATGCGGCCTTCGCTATCCACCTCGATAATCGAGTCGGGCGCCGCGTCGAGCAGCTCCCGAAACCGGTCCTGGGCCCGCTCGCCGGCTTTCTTTCGGCCGCTTCCCGGCACCGCGCCCTGGGAAGGGGTGGCCGCGGAAGCACCGCGTGATAGGAAGACAATTGTCCCGGCCTGATCGGCGCCCTCCAGCTTCCAGGGCGACGTAGAACAGTCGACGCCCACCAGTTGACCGCCCTTTGACTGCAACTCGCGGTGGCCGTGCAGGCCCGACCCCGTGTCGCCACTACCATCCAACTCCTCCACGGGATGGCCCTTGATCTCCTCGGCGGTCCAACCCAACAGCCGCTCGGCGGCAGCGCTCCAAAGCAGGATTCGGTTCGCCTCATCCAGGCCGACAATCGCCAGCGGGCTGTTTTTCAACAGCGCCTCAACCATCGCGGCCTGTTCCTTATTCATCAGCATCAAGTCTACTTGGTGGAGACCCGCCACCAACCTCTTCCGCGGGCCGATCTGTGTCCCGGCAACTCCTCCGGCATCGCCCTAGGTGTTTCTAACTAGTTGCATGTATCCTTCCATTGCCGATTGCAAACAGGAGGATGACTTGGCCTCCTCAGAACCGCCTTCGTGGCGCGAAATGCCTCAAGTCATCGCGCCAACTCACCAAAAGCACGCAATACGAACAGTGGTCTTACGCGTGCAATATGAATAGGTGGCCACTTTAAGCTTAAGGGCTTCAGGTGCCGAGGAAGGCCATGAAACGTGACCTGGATTGCCTTCGATACCGGGGTTGGATCACAACCCTGTTCGCCGGGTTTCTACTGACGGCCGGCCTGGTTTACGCCCACACCCCGGGCGCGATCACAGGCAAAGTCGTCGATCGCAGCGGCAATCCGATGAGTAACGTAACCGTCACGGCACAGGAAGTTGTCACAGGCGTCGAAAAACATGCCGTGACCGACGCGGCAGGACGCTACAGTATCGAGTCGCTCTCTCCTGCCCGCTACAGCGTGCGCGCCGAGGCCGCGAACTACGGCTGCATCATCGTTCCCGAAGTCATCGTTGACAACGGCCAACGCGTCCTACACGATTTTCGATTCACGGGCGAAGCGGCGCCCGCGGGATGCGAGCCCGTTCCATCGAAAAAGTGCGGAAAGAAAACGTCCAAGCCGTAGAGTTGAAGCCGGATGCGCGCTTTCGCCCAAACCTGCGCAGACTGGATCCGTAAAGCCTAATCTGTCGCGGGCCGTTACTCATTTCTTTTTCTTCTTCGCCTTTGCCTCCTTCTCCAGCAGCCTGCGCGCTGCATCGAGCTCCTTTTTCTTGGCCTCATCCACGCTCGGGTAGTGCAGATCGAGCCCTTCCAGCGTCTCGATAATGGCTCCCGCCACCACCAGCCGCGTGAACCACTTGTTGTCCGCGGGCACGATGTACCAGGGAGCTTCCTTGGTTGCCGTATTCGCGATCATGTCTTCGTAGGCCGCCATGTACTCGTCCCAGTGGCCGCGCTCCCGTGCGTCGGCTTCCGAGAACTTCCAGTTGCGATCCGGGTCTTCGAGCCGCCGTAGAAAACGCTGTCGCTGCTCTTCTTTCGAGATGTTCAGGAAGAACTTCCGCACCACGACGCCGTTTCGGGTCAGGTAGCTTTCCAGGTTGTTGATGTCCTCAAAGCGTTGCTTCCAGATCTTCCGGGTGACCAGTTGCGCGGGGATCATCTGTTTTGCGAGGAGTTCCGGATGTACCCGGACGACCAGCGTCTCTTCGTAATACGAACGGTTAAAGATGCCGATGCGGCCGCGTTCGGGCAGACACTTATTCGTGCGCCACAGGAAATCGTGATCCAGCTCCTCGGCAGAAGGTCCTTTGAACGAGTACACCTGGCACCCTTGCGGGTTCACGCCCGACATGACGTGGCGGATGACTCCATCTTTGCCCGCGGCATCCATCGCCTGAAAAATCAGCAACACCCCCCAGCGGCTTTGCGCATACAGCTTCTGCTGCATATCGCTCATCATGCCGACGCCCTGTTTCAAGAGGTCCTCCGCGTCTTCGCTCGACTCGAAGCCGTGGGTATTTTTCGGATCGTGGTCGCTCAGCTTGAACCGCTTACCGCTTTCCACCCGAAAGAGCTTTAGCGTACTCTTGCTTGTCATGGTTTTCACCCCTCCCCCTCCGTCGCCTCACCCCGCCATTCGCGTGATGGGTTCGTACGCATTCTATGCCCAACCACTCAGCGCCCCAGTCCCCGCCTTGGCCGGACAAGGTGGCGTCGCGAAAAAACGAACCCAGCTGCCCACCAGTCCAGACGCAGCTGTTTTGCGAAACGAAGTGGACGCGGCCGAATCCTCCCGACTGATGACGCGTGCATTCGAACTCAAGATACTGAAAACAAAGGATTACACGTACGAACGGGACTCCCCGCCGGAGACGCGGTTTACGCCGTCATTCAATTTTTGCGAAACGAACCCCTGATGACCGAACCAACTGAACGAATCACTGAATTGAGCCGCGATGATTTGAAGCCGGCCATTTCCGCGTAAGGATTTGCCAGAACTCAAACGATGCCAACGGTACGGCATCTGAAAAAACAAACCCAAACGAACTGCTGGAAGAGCGCCCGGCTAGGAACTCTCTGGTTCATAGGATGAACTAGCCGAACCGACCGGCGGTCTAAGTGCGACGCCACCACTTGATTCTGATGAGAAAATAACAGAGCGAGCTTTGTGATTCGCTTTTGTGCCGGCATTTCGAACCGGAAGGATGTCGAGCCGTCATGAATGTAAAAGCTCACAGCATCGCTCCTGTTTTGCGGCGCCTGGTTCGGTCTATTGTCCGAGTTGCTCCATCGCAGCGCGCAAGGGCGCGGTAGAGACGTGGATCAATCCAGCGTAAGGCTGGTACATCTCAAGGATCAGGAAAACCGCGCCTGAGACGGCCAGCGCGGAAATAATCAGACTGCTCACCACCGTCACGTTGGGACGGACGAATAACCCGAAGCTCATGAAAAGAAAGGTGAGCCAGAAGACTAGCATCACTAGCATGGGCGTAGGAACTGAGGAACTTCTCTGTTCAAACATCAGCCAGCGGGTCTGGCCTAGCTTAATTGCCAAACCTAACGCCTGCGTGTGCAGCAGTTTTTGGCCGTCGGTTTGAGGCGAGAGATCCTGGATTCTGTCAAAGAGAATCTCACTATTCTGCGCGGTGGGCGTGGGCTGGGTCTCGGCCGAGCCACTTGGCAGCCCGATCAGGTCCACCTGGCGCGCTATCGTTCTGCGGAGGAGCAGACGCACTTCTTTCGCTTCGGGACCATAGTGGGCGAGGATGCGGTCTAGCAGCACGGTGTTTGCCGCGGCCTCTGTTACTTCTGAGTTTTGAGTTTCGTAGAAAGCCTTGGCTGTAGTAATCAACAATCCAAGCGCCAGGGCCACCATCGTTCCAACCAATCCCATCCCGAGTCTCACCACCTCTTTCGTCTCCGAAGACTGTTGGCCGTCAGGGAGGCGCAATAGGATGCCAACGAGCACGCCGCCAAACATGCAACCGAAAACGGCCAGACTGGTAATCAAATGACTCATGATCTGAAGCTTGCACGGCGGCTCAGGCCGGCAAGCTCGGACTCCTGAGCGCCGTGATCAGCTCCATGGATTTCGTTTGCGCGACCACGTTAAAGCTGATGTCCGGGGGCTCCGCGGCCAGATCTAAGACATTTAAAACAGCCAAATAGAGATTCGACTTGATGTGGCGATGCAGTTCTTCCTCCGACCGCCATCGCTCCAAATAGAAGATAGTTCGTCTTTCATCGCAAGCTTCATAGACCGCAGAACCCAAACATCCCGGTTTTGTCCTGAGGCGGTCGGCGGAAAAGCGCAAGAGTTCTATGATCTCTGCCCGCTTTGCGGGGAGAGGCTTTAATTCGATAAGTAAAAGAATCACGTCGCACCTGGCCAGAGACCTCTTGGCAGAATTTGAATGCGAAGACCTTCGCAAGGCGAAGACTGAGAAACAAAAAGCAATTAAGCTGCCAATTACGCCCAAGACTCGCCCAATCTCCCTAAGGTGTGCGCTGCAAGTCGATTAACGGGAAACAGCTCGAGAAAGAAACCGACCGGAGTGCGTGTCAAAGGTCGGTATACCGACCTTAAGGCCGCAGGCCGTATTTTTCGTTGCGGTTCGGAATCTGCAGCCGCCGCATCGTGTCGTAAAGAGTAGAGGGTTTCATTCCAAGGATGGTCGCGGCGCCGCTGGGACCTTTAATTCGCCATCCGGTCGAGTTCAGGACCGACACAATATGGTGACGCTCTGCTTCCCCCAATGTGTGGGTGTGAGGCGCCTGCGGGGTTTGTGGCAGTTGTAGGTTGAGCTTCTCACCCGTCGTTACGATCACCGCTCGCTCGATGACATTCCTCAACTCCCGAATGTTGCCGGGCCATGGGTAACGCCTCAGCTCGTCCATCACTCTGCTGGGCACGCGGCGGATCTTTTTGTCCATCTTCTTTTCGAACTCGCGCAGGAATGTCGTCACCAGCAGCGGGATATCCTCGGCGCGCTCGCGCAGCGGCGGCACGTGAATGGGGAACACATTGAGCCGGTAGTAGAGATCTTCCCGAAAAGTCCCGTTCTTGACCTTTTCCGCGAGATCGCGATGGGTCGCGGCGATGAGCCGCACGTTAACCCTGGAAGTTTTCGCGCTTCCCAGACGCTCAAACTCACCATCCTGCACCACTCGCAGCAGCTTGGCTTGCACATCCAGTGCCAATTCGCCTATTTCATCGAGGAATAGCGTGGAGCCGTCTGCGGTCTCGAACCTGCCAATCTGCCTGGTGAGGGCCCCCGTGTAGGCACCCTTCTCCCGGCCAAAAAGCTCGCTTTCGATGATCGTCGAGGGCAAGCTCGCACAGTCGACTTTCACCATCGCACGCCCTTGCCGCTTGCTCTGGTTATGAATGGCGCGGGCTATCAGTTCCTTCCCGGTTCCGCTCTCGCCGGTGATCAGAACCAGCGAGTCGGTGCCGGCGACCTGCTCCACCTTCTTCAGAACTTCCGCGAGAGCTTTGCTCTGTCCGACGATGTCGTCATAGCTGCCGATGTACCGTATCTCTTCCTGCAGATAATGACTTTCGGCCTCGAGCAACTCTTTTAGTCGTTTGATTTCCGCATAGGATTCCTGGAGCTCCCCTTGATTCCGCTTAGCGTGGGAGATATCCCGGGCGGTTGTCGAGGCGCCAACGATCCGTCCTTCCCGGTCTTTGATTGGGGAAATGGTCAAGGAGACATCCACTCTCGTTCCGTCCTTCCGAAGCCGCACGGTCTCAAGGTGTTGAATGTGCTCGCCCGCCGCCAGTCGCCTCAGCAGTGTGTTTTGTTCGCCACGGAGTTCAGGGGGCGCGAGGAAACCGATGTGCTTTCCAACCACTTCGCCTTTCGCGTATCCGTAAATCAACTCCGCGGCAGCGTTCCAGTCCGAGACGACTCCCTGAAGGTCGATGGACAGGATGGCGTCGTTCGACGAACGGACAATCGCGGAGTGCCGGTGCAGCGTCTCCTCGGTCTTGCGTTGTTCCGTGACGTCGACCGAAACACCCATCAGTTGCGGTTTCTGAAGTAATCCTGAGCTTCGGCGGCCATGGCTGGAGATCCATCGCACCGCGCCATCGGGGCGAATGATCCGGTATTGAATGCTGCGCTCTTCACCGGACTGAATCGCGTCCCCGATAACGGATTGAACGGGCTCTCGATCGTCCGGATGCACCAGAGCCAGGAACCTTTTCAGATCGAGATCGCCGGCCGGTCCGAGCCCGAGTTGTGCTTTCGTTTCATCCGTCGCCCAAATCTGGCCGGAAATCGGCTCCAACGTCCACAGCCCGGCCTTAGCGGCCTCCGCCGCCAACCGGAGACGTTTTTCACTGTCCACCAGAGCCTGCTCGAACTGCTTCCTTGCCAGGGCGTTTGCGAACACTTGCGCGATTAGCTGGAGCCGCTTTACGAGCGCGTCCGGCCACTCCCGCTCCTCCGTTGTCGCGTCAAAAGACAGCAGGCCAAAGGTAGGGCCATCTCCAACCCACAGCGGAATCCCGAGCGCTGACTTGATGCCGAACGCTTGCCACGTCTGCTTGTCGGTGGCCGCTTCGGGCGGAACGTCGGCAGTTCGTGGCACGCGCACAATCTCTTTGTTCCTTTGCTTCTGCTGCGCCCAGGGAAAGTAGGTATCGCCGTCCATGCGGTCCGGACGAGGAGGTAAGCTCGCATCCCGAAAGAGATGAGTCAGGAGCGAGACGCCCGGTTCACTCCGGGAACCCTGCCACACCGAGGAATGCTCCAGGCCCAGACATTCACAAATCTCTCTCTGCGCGGCTTCGATCGCTCCGTCGACTTGTTCGGCGGGGAGATTGACTAGTCTCGCGGAGATCTCGGCGAGAAGCGTTTCGAACTTCAATTGCTCGCCCAGTTCCTCCGCTGCCGAAAACGGGGCTTGCTGATTGCTGACGTCAATCACAAGCATGCTCCGGACGCATCGCTCGCCGGGGCGAGGATGACAATACGCCGTTGCCTCTCAGTTGGACAATGGCACCCGTGCGCGCATCGCACCAGTTCAACCGCAAATTCCACTCCAACTCGTCGGGGATTTGGCCAAGTTAAGCATGAATTTCTGTTTCGATAAACTGTCGCCAGCGACAGGGCACCCAACTAAAGCTCCCTTCATTTTCGCGTCCGAAGCCGCCGTGGCGATCTCTTATATCGACCGTTAAATTGCGTAACTATCTTTAGATACCCTCTCAAGTCACTGGATTCAAATAATCTAGACGCCCAACTGGCGCAGCGTCGTGGAGGATCACGGCCCCTTCGGTTGAGCGACGCGCCAAAAGGCCGCAATACCGTCCTCGGGACGGAATACCGACCTTCCATTCTTGATCTGGTATTTCCAAGTGTCAATTGTCCAATTTGAATGACAATGCTTTCAAACAGTTGAGAGGCGACCCGCCGTTTCGGCACCTTTGGAGGCAAACCTGCCTTATTTGGCTATGGGTGTTCGGGAGCCAAATCAACTGGTCAGGTTCTGGCCGCCCGCCGTGAATCGCCTTGAACCACAAAGTCTCCGGAGGGAAAAATGAAAACACGATTTACCATTCTATTAGCCGCCGCTTCGCTGGCTGCAACGGCCGCGTTTGCCCAGGACACACCGAAGCTCGAAGTCTACGGTGACTATTCCTATGTCTATGCAACGCCCCAAAACAACAACTACATCAAATCCTTCGCGCTGAACGGCGGCGGCGGCGGGTTTGCCGCTTACTTCAGCAAGTACATCGGAATCGAGGGCGACCTGCAGGGCTACGGTAGCTATTCCCACAGTGTCGTTGTGCCGCCTCCGTACTGCAACGGTCCGACTTGTACGATCCGGGCGAATGGCAATCTGTTCACTTACAACGTTGGCCCCATCGTGAAATTCCGCACTCCGCATTTCGAGCCGTTTGTAGAAACCATGTTTGGCGGCGCGCACAGCAATTTCTACGGGACGCTCTATAAGGATTGCGGCACGACCGCCGGCTGCGTGACTGCCAGCAAGTCGCCGAGCAACAACGCCTTTGACTTCATCATTGGCGGCGGCATCGACATTCCGGTGAGCCCGAAATTCGCCATCCGGGCGGGACAGTTTGACTATCTGCTGACCCGCTTTGGCAATGACTTCACGCACGGCAACAACAACCAGAGCAACTTCCGGTTCCAGGCCGGTATCGAATTCCGGATGTAACTGGCGGCCCGGACCGTGACGGCTTTTACTAATAGGGGAGAGAGACAGTTACACTCTCCTTCATTCAGAGGCCCGGCTCTCTATCGTGTCCAGCCGGGCCTACTTTTTGGTCATGTCCGTGATGAATCTCCGCTCCCGTAACTCGTTAATTTCCGCTCCCTTGGCAAAACAACCTCTGGAGGTATTCCAGAGAGACACGAGAGAGATCTTGAGGCGTTTTATAGCGGGTGAGATCGAGATTGCCCAATGCGCCTTGGCCCTCAATGCGGCCTTTGCGGACGTCTTCCCGAGCGCGATGAGAGACAACTACCTCGATGCTTTGCGCCTCGCGCTTATGGCTAACGATGACGTCCTGACGCACGAGTTGAAAAGACGTGCCGGCGAGGCTGGATTGCCGGGCTCCTCAGGCATACTTCCGGCTGAGTAAGATCGGCGAGGAAGACCCAGAAAACACGTGGAGAACAGTGGCTTTATGGCAAACAAAATGAAAGCACGGTTTCGGTCGACGTTGGCGATATTTGCATTCGGCAAAGCCACGAAAATAACGCCCAAGTCTAAAATACTCGTTAAATGGAGACTTATGAAAGCAAAATGTTCAATACTCTCAACAGCCACGTTTGTGTTGATGGCAACTTTTTCGGCGCAAATGGCATTGGCACAGCAAACCACAGGCACGCCGGGCTCGCCGAGCGCCACGACAACTATCAGCGGCCAACAACTTCCGCCGCCGGCGCCGAAGTTCGGCGGCGTGATCAAGGACAACGCCCTGCAGTCGCAGCCGTGGTGGCCGCCGAGCGTCGTGCCGCCGAAGGGCACGCCCAACGTTCTGCTGATCATGACTGACGACGCCGGGTTTGGCGTACCGAGCACGTTCGGCGGCGTCATCCCAACACCGAGCATGGACCGCATCGCGGCCATGGGACTGCGCTACAACCGGATTTTCTCCACGTCGCTGTGCTCGCCGACGCGGGCCGCTCTCATCACCGGGCGCAACCACCATTCGGTGGGCTTCGGCGTGATCTCCGAACAGGCCACCGGCTTCCCCGGCTACGACAGCATCATCGGCCTGGACAATGCGACGATCGGCCGCATCCTGCGCGACAACGGCTTCGCGACGAGCTGGTTCGGCAAGGACCATAACACTCCGGCGTATCAGGCCAGCCAAGTCGGGCCGTTCACCCAGTGGCCGAATGGCATGGGCTTCGACTACTTCTACGGCTTCGTCGGCGGGGACGCGAACCAGTGGGAGCCGAACCTTTTCCGCAACACGACGCAGATCTATCCGTGGATTGGTCACGAGGGCACCCTGAAAATGGATCGATCGGATCCAAAGGCGGAAATCTGGCCAGTCACCGGCAAGGAGCCCTCCTGGAACCTGATCACCGCCATGGCCGACGACGCCATCGACTGGATGTACCGGATTCACCAGACCGACCCCAAGCAGCCGATCTTTCTCTATTACGTGCCTGGCGCCTCGCACGCGCCGCACCATCCGACGCAGGAGTGGGTGGACAAAATCCACGCGATGCACTTGTTCGACGACGGCTATGAGAAGCTGCGCGAGCGCATCTTTGAAAACCAGCAGAAGCTCGGCGTAATCCCCAAGGGCATGAAGCTGACGCCCTGGCCGAGCGACATGCTGACGCCGTGGGACAAGCTCACGCCGGAGGCGAAGAAGCTCTTCATCCGGCAGGTCGAGGTGTTTGCGGCCTTTGTGGCCTACAACGATTACGAGATCGGCCGGGTGATTCAGGCGTTCGAGGACCTGGGCCAGCTCGACAATACGCTGATTATCTACCAGAACGGCGACAACGGCACCAGCGCCGAGGGCGGGCCGGATGGCACCTTTAGCGAGGTCGCGTTCTTCAACGGCGTCCGCCCGCCGGTGGACGTGCAGATGAAGTTCTACGACGCCTGGGGCACTGCATTCGCTTACAACCACATGTCAGCGGGCTGGTCATGGGCGTTTGACACGCCGTTCGACTGGTTCAAGCAAAACGCGAACCGGTTCGGCGGCACCAACCAGAACATGGTCATCGCGTGGCCGGCGCGCATCAAGGACAAGGGAGGCATGCGCGAGCAATTCATCCACGATATCGATATCGTGCCCACGCTGCTCGAGGCCACTGGCATCCCCGCGCCGGAGGTGGTGGACGGCATCAAGCAAAAGCCCATCGAGGGCACGAGCTTCGCCTATACCTTCGGCGCGGCCAACGCCAAGGCGCCATCCCGGCACAAGATCCAATACTTCGAGATGATGGGCCAATGGGCGCTCTATGAGGACGGCTGGCTGTTGAGCACCAAGGCCAACCGCCCGCCGTGGGATGCGTTCGGTCCGGCCAACCCGGACCCGCTCAATAACCAGGTGTTCCAGCTCTACGACCTGAGCAAGAGCTGGAACCAGTACGAGGACATCGCCGCGCAGCATCCGGACAAGGTCGCGGAAATGAGGAAGCTGTTCGTCCAGGAAGCGAAGAAGTATCAGGTCTTCCCGCTGGACGCATCGGTGGGGGCCAGAGTCGCGTCTCCGAAGCCGAGCCTCACCGCCGGCCTGACCGAACTCGTCTATACGCGGCCGATGACCGGCGTTCCGCAGGGTGATGCTCCATTTCTGCTCGACACCTCCTACACCCTCACGGCGGACATCACCGTGCCGGAAGGCGGCGCGGAGGGCATGATTGCGACCTCCGGCGGACGTTTCGCGGGCTGGGGCTTCTACCTGCTGAAGGGCAAGCCAGTCTTTTGTTGGAACCTGCTCGATCTCGAGCGGATCAAGTGGGAAGCCCCTGAGGCGCTGGCGCCTGGCCGGCATACCCTAGTGTTCGACTTCAAGTATGACGGGCTCGGCCTCGGCACGATGGCGTTCAACAACTTCTCCGGCCTCGGCAAAGGCGGCACCGGCACGCTGAAGGTGGACGGCCAAGTCGTTGACACCAAACGGATGGAGAAAACGATCCCCATCGTCCTACAGTGGGACGAGAGCTTCGACATCGGCCAGGACACGATCACCGGCGTCAACGACGCCGACTATCTGCCTCCGTTCCCGCTGACGGCGAAGTTCAACAAGCTGACGATCAACATCGACCGTCCGCAGTTGTCGCCCGAGGAAATAAAGAAGCTGGAAGCGGCTATGAAGAATGCCGCCATGGGCATCCAGTAACGTCATCTCGGGAATGACTCGCGGGTAGCGCCGGAGGCTTTCGACGCGGCGCGCAAAACGCAATAACCGCGCCAGCGAGTAACAACATTAACTACCGATTGAAAGGAGCGTTATGGCTGTTGATTCCGAACTGAAGCCGAAATCAAAAAGGACTCTGTATCTCATCATGGCCCTGCTGGTCGTGATTGGCCTCGTTGTGGGATGGCTGTTGGGAGGCGGCAAGAAGGTAAAAGAGGAAGTCGCCTTCATCGGTGGAATGGAGGAGTACGTTTATGGCTACCCGCTGGTGATGATGGACGTGACGAGGGAAGTTACGACTGCCGCGGCAACCGCCGGCGAGTACAGCGCTCCCATCAACCAGTTCGCTCGAATTCGGACGTATGTAAGCCCCGCTTACAAGGACGTGGTGAGGATTAGCGTCAATTCATTGTGGTCGTTCGGGTTCGTCGACCTCGATCAGGAACCGATGATCGTCTCGCTGCCCGATATGGACGGCCGCTACATCGTGATGCAGGCGGTGAACATGTGGACAGACGATATCGGCGAAGCGGGCACGCGGACCAACGGGGGCAAAGCAGCCAATTACCTGATTGCGGGCCCGAAGTGGAGCGGTACGGCGCCGAAGGATATCGAGAAGGTATTCAAGTGCAATACACGTTATGTCTGGGTGCTGGTGCAGATGGCGGCGGCGAGCCCCGCCGATTTCCCCGCCATCAACGCGAAGCAGGATCAGCTGAAGATCACGCCTCTCAGCGCATGGGGAACGAACTACACTCCGCCGGCGAACGTGCCGGTCGATCCGAATGTGGATCTCACGGCGACGCCGTTTGACCAGGTGAGTTTGATGACCGGCGCTACTTTCTTTAACCGGCTGGCGAAGTTGCTGGCGGAAAATCCGCCGCAGCCTGGCGACGAACGAATGATTGCGGCGTTGAAAAAGCTGGGCGTGGAACCGGGTAAGCCCTTCGATAGCTCGAAGGTCGATCCAGCCATCCTCGCGGGCATCAACAAGGCTCCCGCGGATGTGAATATGCAGTTCCAGATCGGCCCGTATGGGATGAAGGCGGCCAATGGATGGATCAACATGCTGAACCTGGGCGCCTATGGAACCGACTATCAGACGCGTGCCTTCATCGCGAACGTGGGGCTAGGAGCATTGCAGAAGGAGGACGCGGTGTATCCGTCTGCGTTTGTGGACGGGAACGGCGTCGCATTGGACGGCAGCCACAAGTACGTGATGCACTTCGAGAAGGGGGGTGTGCCGCCCTCGAAAGTGAATGTGTGGTCGATCTCGCCGTATCGCGGCAACTTCTACTTGAAAAACGCGCTGAACCGGTACGGGATTCTCTCCAGCATGCCTCTGAAGTACAACCCCGACGGATCGCTGGACGTGTACCTGCAACGGGACTCGCCGGGCGCCGCTAAAGAGTCGAACTGGCTGCCAATTCCGCCGTCCGGATCCTACAATCTCACGGTCCGCGTTTACCAGCCCGAGCAGGCTCTCATGGATGGTACCTACAAGCTGCCGCCGGTGACGAAGGTGGATTAGTAGATACGGCCGGAGGGCAGCTCCCACGGGCCGCCTGGCCAGTAAATCTACCTGTCGTACGATGTCTTAAAGCACCAAAAACAGAAAGGAAATCGATGAGTCGTTTAGTTTTTGCTCTTTCCCTATCCCTTCTCTCCTGCGTAACCGCATTGGCGGCAGACCGGAAACCCGTTCCCATTCCCACTACCCCGAAGGAATTGAAATACAACTCGCTCCGCGGCGTGATTTACTGCGAGGTCTGGCTGTTCAAGGGAACCCCCGAAACAGGCGTCGCCGGGGTCTACTACAACACCAGCGACTTTAACAACAGCGCCGACAAAAAGAACACCTGCCCGGCCAGTATGTGGGACAAGATTACCGTCCCGTCCCTCATGTCGCAATACGACGTCCTGGCGGCGTTCAAGAACGGTCCGCGCGGCTGGACCATGGACTGGATCAAGCTTCCCGTCGGCCCGGTCGTGGAGTTCGATGGCCTTAAGACCCGCTGGATGGGCCAGGGTGAACTGCCCAAGGGCGCGACCTTGAAGGAGGCCCACATGGAACCTTATAAGCCGCTCCAGTCGCACCGGAAGTCCACCATGACGTTCGATAAGGGCAAGCCCGTCTTCATCTTGGAGGACCCTGAGGGAACGCCTTGGGTCATGCAAGCCTTCGGCCAGATTGTCGACCCGACACTCACGTACGACACTCTCAAAGACCTCGGCAACAAGCTGAAACCCCCTGCCGGGTGGAAGTTCCGGGTGGCCGTGTTGGAGAAGGAACTCACCATCTCGACGCCCCAAGGCTACAACTGGATTGTCCAGGACGAGCTGCAGAACACTTACGACGCCTGCAAGGAAGGCGCCTGCAACATGAAGCCGTGAAAAGAGACCAAACTGGAGCATCAGCGAACGGTCACAGGAGACCCTTGGAATGAAGTCCACAACCGTCCAAGCCCTAGCCCTCCTGTTGGCGGCGGCCCCACTCTTGGCGCAACAGCCTTCGGGCCCTCCAAATCCGGAACCAGGGGCAGCGCCTGAGGCGGCGCCGACGCCGGACCAGACGTCAAGTGCGGCCTCAGTTCGCAAGGGCTCCCCCCGACGAATTATACCGCTCTGAGGCGATGAACGCTAACCAGTCTTCAGAACGCAAGCTTCTCAAATTTCGATAGAGGACAAAGAGGACAAACATGATAGATCAAATGCCTGCATTCCAACGATCGGCGCTAGCCCTGGCCGTCACATTATCCGTCGCTCTGCTCGCTTCTATGCCGGCAGCCGCACAAGACCCCGCGATGGTCCAAAAGCTGATGGCCATCAAACAAGGGCAGGACGCCAACAAGGCGAAGCTTGCCCAATACACCTGGCAGGAGACCGAGACCATCGCTATCAAGGGCTCGACGAAGGACACCAAGGTCTTCCAGGTACAGATGGTAAACGGGCAGCAGCAGAAGACCCTGGTGAATAACCAGAGCGCGGGTTCCAGCGGCGGAGGCCGGCTGAAAGAGCGCGCCGTTCAACATGAGACCCAGGTATACGAAGAGTACGGGCAACAGATCAGCGCCTTGGCCAAACAGTACACAACGCCCAATCCCGAAGCCCTGATGCAGGCCAAACAGGCGGGCAACATCTCAATTCAGCCTGGCAACGGCACCGTAAGCCTGGTGATCAAAAACTACATCAAGCAGGGCGACTCGGTGACCATGACCATCAGCGAGCAAACTCACTCGCCGGTGGCTGTCAATGTGTCCTCGTACTTGAACGACCCCAAGAACGCAGTGAAAATCTCCGCCCAGTTCGCGCAGTTGCCGGATGGGACAAACTACGCCGCCACCACAACCATCGACGGTGTCAGCAAACACCTCACGGTCAACGAGCAGAATTCGAACTATCAACACATGTAGCTGCAGGCTTTCACAGGCTGAAGCCTTGCTCCGCGGCGGAGAACGTGCCACGGTGGCCGCTGAACGACTGATAACACGTGGCACAGCCTCTAGGCTGTGGTCCGGCCGGCGGAAGTCCGCTTGCTTACGCGCGCGGTTCAGTGCTGGAGTTTTGTGAAAGCCTAGCGAGACGAATTCGCCAGAGCGAGAACCCATTACACGAAAGAAAGACCGTCACAGAGACGACGCAGGTAGGCAGCCCGCCACCTGAGAAAGGAAGTTTATGCCTAAAAACACAGATGCTCTCGCGAGGCCTCTAGGTCGCGCTATCTGTTTGTTCCTGATCGCCGGGGCTGGCGCCTGTCTCGCGCAAGATTTGGCGCCCTTGCGCGGTCAGTATGGGCCCGGCTTCAACGCGACCAACTCGGGCGTCATGCCGGGACCGGGAATCACCTACTCCAACACCTTCATGGACTACTCGTTCAACGAGCTGGTTTGTCCACACTGCGACACAGTTGGCCTAGGCGCCTCCAAGCTGAGCACGGCCGTATTGGTGGATATGAACGTATTTATGTGGGTCAGTAAATTCAAGATCCTGGGCGCCGACTATGGCGTGGTTGCGGGTCTGCCATTCAGCAACAGTTCTCTTGAATTGGTCGGACTGGGCCCAGTCGGCGGGGGCGGCGGCTTTGACGACTCGTTCTATCAGCCCATAACCCTCGGGTGGCATCTGAAGCGGGCCGACATCATGGTGGCCTATGCCTTTTTCGCGCCAACCGGGAGGTTTAGCCCCGGTGCAAGCAACAACACCGGCGCGGGCCTCTGGACCAATGCGCCGACGGCGGGCGAGACTTTTTACCTGACCAAGAACAGAGCGCTTGCCTTCTCCGCGTATCAGATGTATGAGTTTCACACCACGCAGGAAGGAACGAACATTCATCCGGGCCAGACTTTTGATTTGGATTATTCGCTCACTCAGATACTGCCCTTGAAGAAAGACATGAGCACGCTACTGCAAGTCGGCTGGGTCGGCTACGGTCAGTATCAAACCAGCAACAACAGCGGCCCCAACGTGAATCCAACCATCCCTGGACACTACCTGGTGAACGCCATGGGTGTAGGGGCGAACGTCATTCTGCCGGCCCGGAAGGCAGCGGTTGGCTTCAAATGGCTCCATGAATTCTCGAACTCGAACACCGTCCAGGGATACTCGCTGCAGATTACAGGAGGCATCACGTTCTGACAGACTAGACGCGGGAAAGGGAGGATTCCGATGGACGAGCAAGCGCAAGCACGATGGGATCTGCTTCTTCTGTTATCTCTGCTGCTAGTCATTCTGAGTTATCCCCTATTGGATAACGGGAATCTCAAGCGGCTCATTCTCGGAATGTTCGTGTTTCTGCCGGTCATATTGGCGACGGTCAAGTTGTCGCAGATGAAGCACTGGGTATGGCCGTCGGTGGTGCTGATGTGCTCCGCCTTCCTGGCGTCCGTGGCCGGCACTCTTCTCGGAAGCCAGGCGCTAATGGGGATCAAATGGGGAATCCTCGCCGCGTTCTTCGCAGTCACCGTCGTCGGCCTCTTTGATTACCTCAGGAAAGCCCGTTCCGTTACCAACGCGCATCTCTATACCGCGGCCAGCATTTACCTATTGCTCGGAATGCAGTGGTTCGCCATCTACAGTTCCTTTGAGATCTTCAGCCCGAATTCCTTCCTACGCTCCAGTTCTGTCGCCACCGACCGCCAAGCCGAACTCTTGTACTTCAGCCTGGTAACTCTCTCGACCATCGGTTACGGCGATATTGTGCCAGTAAACGGCGAAGTGCGCATGCTAGCGGCAATGGAAGGAATCACGGGAGTTCTCTACATCGCCATCACCGTGGCCCTGTTGGTCAGTGCTTACAAACAGCAGAGCGATTCGCGTTGAGGATGCGCCGTGTTGTTTTGTTGATCCTCTCCTGTGCAACGCTGTAGGGTTCGCTTTGCCACAGTCGTCCGGGAAGCGGAAACGGGGCAAATGCCTCTGGCACCGAGGCCCGTTCTGACGGCCGCTGCCTAACTCATTGACTTCCTGCAGCTTACGTACCTTCGGACGAAACCTCTTCTTCTGTTGCAGCTTTTCTCGGCGGGCGCGCGGAGGAATTCGCCTCGCCCCCTTCTTACTTAACCATGAGGAATAACGCCAAGATGGACATGGTTGTTCATCCGGCATTATCCTTCTAGGGCGACCCCGTGATGAGGCAGGAGCTCCGACGACAGGTCCAAGTAGAAGCGGAGATCTTCGTCGCGAAAGACCGGGACAGGCGCCTTTGTCCCGAGGCGATTACCCCGCCAGGACCGTCAATCCGAGTCCGATCGCCGCGTGGACAGAGCGAGCCTTTCCCAAGATGCAGCACGGCCGGGTTTTCACAGAGCCTCGTCAGCAAGCGCCGGTGCAGGTACTTACTGGCCGGCCGCCGATGGAGCGAAGTTCTAATGTCGGTTCAGGGCGGAAACATCTGGCGCTGCGACCACTGCGAAGAGAGTTGGACGGAAACACCAGATATTCCAGAAGCTCCGGAGTGAAGGACGGGGAAACCGGGGAAACGGGGTCAATGCACGGAAGAATGCCATCCGTGGCCTCGAGATTGTCGAAGAACCGCCCTTCCTGCGGCACTTCACCGCAAAACTGCGGCCCGCCACCACTAGTTCTTCAGTTTTCAACTGCAAGTCGATACATCAACGAAGCTGTTCGAGAATCGTCGGGTCCTGGATCTTTTCGTCCTGCGCCAGGAGCAACACCTTCGAAACGATCTCCGCGGTCTTCGGATCGTTGTCCGCAAAGGGGAGAAACAGTCGCCCACGGTGCTGCGAGTGAACAGGAATGATGCACAGACTTCCGCCTGGCTGACGATGAACGATCCCACTGCCGAGGTGGACATTATAGGAACCGATTTGGCCCTCAACGAAAGCATGGCGTCCATCGACGCGCACGTTCTTCAGGCGCAACAGCCGGAGTGTTTCCCGGAGCAGCGCGGACCGCATCTCTATGGTTGAATGCGTCGCCTCCGGATCGACCCCGCCGCGATGCGCGACGCTGACGACTAAATCCAGGTCGCGCATCACTTCACTGAAGATGCGCGGTTCGATTTGTTCGATCGGGAGAAGCTTGCCGTCTGTTCTGCTCGCGAAGACAACGTGGTTCACCGTCAGCCCATCCACGTCGACTGGAGTGAACCAGCCTTCGAGAAACGTAACCCAGGCGGATATTCCGAGTCCGTGGAAGGTCTTCCGAAGGCCTTCTTCGGGAACATTGACCCAGCCGCGCTTGCCCGCGATCGCAATGGCTTCGCGTGGATTGACTTGCTGCCCGCTGTAACGAGGCGAGTGGCTCCCGGCTTCCCTCTCTGCTTCGGTCAACAGATAGAGTTCGCGGAATGCCTGCTTGAAAGGCTGAACACGTTGCTGTTCGATGACGGTTCGCTGGATGCGAACCCAATCCCCTGAATTCAGCAGATCCACTGGATGAGCAATGCGAAGATTTCCCCCGCTGCTGCCGACCTCACCCTCCCACTGGATTTTCCGGGATTCATCGACGAATACCAGGTTTGACAGCATCGGCCTCAGCATGGGATGCTTCTGCATCTCCCTGAGCTCCGCCGTGGTGAACTGATCACCACGCATCATCGACTCCTCGAGCGATAGCCGCATCCTCGAGGTCTGTTGGGCGAGTTGTGTTTTCCTCGAACGAAGCTCCGAGATACCAGGAGATTTCTTGACCGCCGCTGGCGCCTCCTTCAGTGGCTTCCCATTCTTCTCAAAAGCCAATTCAGGCTCTCCGGCCGAATTGATCGACAAAGTTGCCTGCACTGCGCCCTCGCTTACGACCACCGGCCCCTGGGCCAGATCCGCAGCCGCTTGCGCCTCCATTGCCCATGACAACCGCTGAGGGTCCGAATAGCCTGCATTGCGAGCAAGATTCGCAAGTCCGATGCTGTAGGCAAGCTTTTCGCTGGCCTGTCGCTGTGCGCCGAAAGCTCTGCTTTTTCGCAGGAACGCCTGCAGCACTTCGTATCGATGAAGCACCTCCTTCTGCCGTTTGCCTGGTGCAGTTGGCAGAGGGAGAAGGCCCAACGCCCGCACTGAATCCTGGTGACGCTTGTCAGCGATTCGTTTGGTGAGAGCTGCCGTCTTGACTTTCCCGGCGATTGCTTCCGCAAAGAGCTCGGCCCGTTTGTGACCGTTGCCACCCGAAGCGAATTTCGCCGATTCCAGAATCAGGTTCCAATCCTTCGTGACCAGGCGCTTACGCACGCGGTGATACCAGTCGATGTCGACTGCGCCGTCGATGAGTTCCTCACGACTCAATGGAGTACGCTCACTGACCTCTGCAAACCAGAGCTCACGTATCTCCTGCTGGACAGACCATTGCGAATCCTTGGTATGGGCATGCAACCAGTAGGCTGCATCAGCCAGTCCGGATATTCCGGTGGCGCGCTCGACGTAGGTGGCCCACTGCGGCGCGTAAACAGCGAGATCGATGAGTCGTTTCTTCGCCAGACCAAGCCGGCTCGCGATCTTCGTAAAATCCGCCGGTGTATCCCCTTCCAGAGGAAGACAGACCCGCAGCAGGTGGCTGAAGACAGCAGCCTTTGACTCGCTCGACCAGATATAGCCGCGCTCGAGAGGCGTGGGACCGAGATTGTGCAGCACCGTAAGCACCAGCTCAGCCCCGAAAACGGAAGAAAGGCTGAGGGCAGCGCCACTCGCGTCGGTAGGCAACTCGCCACGTCCGAGTTCTACCTGGAGAACGCGGTCCCGGCATCTCTGCACAATCTGGTTCAACCATGGGTACTCGCTGAAGAGCTTGGTCGTCTTGTGTTTTGTAACCGTCTTCAGATCATGGAAGTTGCCCCTGGCCTTCTCCCGAGGTCCGACCAGCTGATCATAGACATCGGCTTCGCTGGCTACCCCCTGCTTGTGAGCTTCCAGGGTGGTTTCCAGGACCGGGTACTGGCGCACATTCGAAGGCAACCCCTCATCAAACCATCGCAGCAACCCCCAGTAACGCTGCCAGTGCTCCTTCGCCCACGCTCCGGCGCTCGCCGTATTGGTCGCTCGTAAAAATGTAATCAGGCTGGAGACAGTCGTGAGCCGCCACGCTGGGCCATAGGCGTAAACCCGTTTTGGTTCATATTCCGGCTTGTAGGTAATTGAGATTCGATGGAGCATGGTCTCCAGAACGTCAAGCAGGAAGGACAAATCGTCTTTGTCGCATCGGGATTCAAGCAAATGCCAAAGGATTGCCCTCACGTGAGCAGGGAATCTGAGAGATACCGGCTTGGCCAGTTCATTGGCGATTCGCTTCTCCCATTCGCCGGCGTGATCATTTGAATGAATGATGCCCGTAGAGAAAGCCCGTGTGAGTTCCGTTGGCTTGGCGGACTGCCCTTCGAGCCACTCACGCCAAACTTCCTGTAAAGGGAAGTCCGGCCTCTGCCGGAACCACCTCAGGTTCCCAAACAGTTCCTGCGTGGTCTGTCCGTTGGGGGTCTTGATCGTAACCGCAGTCTCCCGATGCGCCTCGACCACCTGATCAAGCGACTTGAGGAGGCCCTCTGCACGGGTTGAGTGGATCTGTGGCGCAAGATCGGCGCGCAGTTGCGCCGGCCGTGTCCGTTCCTCAGGCCGAAACAGGCCAAATCCATCGCTAAGGGAGGCCGCAACGACTGTATCCGGTTCCAGCTCCGATTGAATCTCGTCTGCTGCCTTGGCCTTGAGGGGGTCGCCCGAACTGGCCAGCCGTTCAATCGATGCCCGGCAATTCGCAGCCTCCTGCTTTAGCAATAGGCGAATTGCTCCACGCCGCAGGTCGGAAGCCTTTCGGGAAAGCAGCGCTTCGATGTCGATTGCCTCCTCCGGAGTAATCGTTGCGTGCTGCAGCAGTTTAAAGGCGTGCTCCCGGACGGAGTGGCTGGGATCGCTGAGCAGAGAAAACGCGATCTTGCGTTCCTCCGGCAGAAGGACGTTGCGCTCGGCCACTTGCTTCGCCATCGAGACCAGGAGATACGCGCGTCCCGGCGCATCCATTTCCGGAATGTAGCCGGCAAGTTGAACGAACGGCCTGGAACCACGATGCAAGATCAGGAGGGATGCAACCTCGGCACGTTTTACGTGGATCTGATTCCATGGCCAGATTGCCGGCTCAAGGACTTTCTCCTGTGGCGTCCTGACGAACAGTTCCTGGAGATTTTCAAAAATATCCGGGAAGTCGTAGCGGGCCCGCAGCGGATAGGCAGGGTTCGGGATGGCGCGCAATGCAGTAAACGCAATCCGCAAATCTGCATCTGAAAGGCATCGGATAAGAAGCGGCGCCGCATCCGCAATTCCCACTTGCGACAACAGGAGTGCGGCTGGATACCGGCGGTCAAAGCTGGGCTCACTCAGAAGTTGACCGGCGGCGCTTGCAGCGGACGCGACCTCTTCGAACGCTCCCGCCCAAAGAGCCAAATACAGGCTCTGGCCGGTGGCCGCTTTGATCCGCTCGTCACGCAGTTGCGGGTTCTCGAGATTCTCCGAGGTTTCGTGCACGAGTTGGTCGAGCAACCGAGTCTCGGACGAATCGATGGTGAGCCCAAACCAGACGGCTACCGCCCTGGCAACCGCCGCAAAGCGAGTCAGGTCTTCGGTCTCAATCAGCCGTAGCATGCGTTTGAAGGCTTGCGGGTGCGCGAAGTCAATGGCCTCCAGTACAACCTGGCGTAGCCCTTCCTGTCTCTGGGCGGCCAGCAGCAGCCGCTCGACCACCGTCCACGCATCGGGAGAGGGGCTCGACAACATCGCGATCACCGTAAACCGGCCCAGGCGGGTCTTGGCATGCTCTCCGTTCACGATCGACCGGAGATTTTCGAACGTCTTGGCGGCGTTTTCATCACCGGAAGAGAGGGCCCCGGCGAGCAGGATTCCAATGGGTTGGTCCGCAAACCACCCCAGGTGCGCTCCCCAGGCGATAAGAAATTCAAGATCGTAGCGATAGGGCAAGACCAGCCGGAGCAAGGCCTGCAGCCAATCCGCCCGCGTTCTGAGGGAGTTTTCAGGATGGCCCGGAGAGCGAAAGGCTCGCCTGTGAAACCCGGATTGATAGGGCATTTCCCGCTGGAGAAGCCAGCTTGCTTCCACTTCTTTCGCAATCGGTGGAAAGAGCGCTTGAAATAAGCGTCTGCGATCCCGTTCGTCGAGGGAATCGATCGCGCACTTCAGCTGGGTCTGCCTCTGCTGGGTGGCTTCGTCTGGAGCGGGAATCCTGCTTGCCCCTGTCAGGTAGGCCTGCCCGATCTCCGCGACCTCGCTGGTTTCTTTGCTGAGCCGCTCGCTGAGCTGCTCAATGGCGCCCGGGACCCGAAACCCTTCCAGCTCCTTTTTCAGTTCGTCCGGAGAGAGCAATCATCCTCCCACAAGCGGGGTGAGCCGAAGAAACAGCAAGTCCATGTTCTCTTGATCGCCGATCGGCTGATCGAGAATCTCGACTTGCACGTCATTCACGAACATGTAGAACAGGCCGTCTTCGAAGGCCTGAATGGCGGCGCGAATGGCGTCCGGAACGGCCGGAACATGCGCCTGATCCTGACCTCCGGAAACGATCTTGCCGGTGCTGCGCCCGTCTTCGATTGCCTCAGCGGAGAGGATTCGTAAGAGTTGCGCTTCCTGCTTGCGCAGGCGGTACTCATCGACTTGCTGTTCGACCACTCCGCACAACAAATCCCGAGCCGTTTGGAAAGGGAAGGACCGCTCCTCCAGACGGAGCGGTTCAAATGAAGTCCCGCGCTGGCCAATTACCTCGGCTCTTACGACCAGGCTCTTCATTGCCCCAATCTTACCGCTGCCCTGGAGGGAGAGGCCGGGAACGGGGCTTCAACGTCCGGTTGGAGGAACTGGCGGTGTCGCGGCCGCGGAGCGCGGCTTGGCAAGCTGGTCCAGAAGATCGGGCTTCGACTCGTCCCGCACTAGGTGCGGATACCGCAGGCCGCCGTGGTATTCGACGGAGCAGGTCCGGTAGTAATCGTCGTTGATCACCAGCAGTGAAATCGGATCCTTGGCGTCTTTGGATGCCTTGATCGCGTCTTCCAGCAGGTCATGTTTGTAAAGCCGGCCGTTTACGCCCACCACCTTCATGCCGGGTGAGACGCCTGCCTGAAATGCCGGTCCATCCATCAGCGAATCCTCGACGGCGCCGTCGTCGTCCAGATGGAGGCCAATCGAATATAGGTCGTCCGGCGCGCCGTGCCTTCCGGGGAACTTCACCGGCTTGTCGTTGAATTCCACCCGCCAGCCGCTGTTGCGAATGCCGCCGTCCGGCATATCGGGAGCAACCAAATTCACCCGCTGCTGAAAGAAGCCGGCCCAGTCATACGGCGCAACCTGGTTCAACGTGTCCACCAGTTCAACCAAGGTGTACGGCTTCACTTCCGCGCCGCGGTTCGCGCCGCCATGGAAAATGCGGCAGAAGTCATCAATGGATTTCTTTCCGTTGGTTTGCCGTTCGATGACGGTGGCCACTTCCAGCCACAGTAAGTTGCCTTCGTCGTAGTAGTCGGCGGACCGTCGCCAGTTCGTCCAGCCATTGCCGCGGCTACCCGGTCCTGCAATCGCCGTCGCGGTATCCACCAGCGGCCGCCACTTCCGTCCCGGACGTCCGGGCCCCAGCATGGCGGCCGTACTGGCGAGATACTCGTGGTATTGCTCCGGCGTGAACAGGCCGCTCCGCGCCGCCAGCATCGGTCCGAGGAAATCGGTTAGTCCTTCATATCCCCACAACAGTTCGTCCTTCATGGGCGTCTCGAAATCCGGCGTGGCAATGTCCGCCGGGCGCCGGAACTTTCCGTTCCAGGAATGCGCGAACTCATGCGGCAGCAGTGCGCCCACCCTAGGACCCGCCTCGTCCACCTTCAAAAGCACGCGTTCCGGCAGCCGGCTGTCATTCGAATCGTGATGCTCCAATCCGAAATGCGCCACATGGTCGCTCAGCGTCAGCAGGAAACGATATTCGCGGTAGTGACGCGCGCCGAAGAGTATCCCCGACTCCGCCACCAGGTTCGTCAATCCCTTTTGCACAGCCGGGCTCATCGCCAGCGCCGCCTGGCTATCGGCCACCAGGTCGATTTCGTGGTGAATGGTTTCTCCCGGCGGCGTCAGGTCGATGGCGCGGTAGTACTGGCCCGCAATCACCGGCGAATCCACCAGCATTTCGAGCGATATCGGCTTGAACACGATTTGATTCGCCGATTGCGACGCCACGCTCAACGTGGTTCCATACTTCCATCCCGCGGGCAGCGTGAGCCGCGCCTGGTACATCAACTGCGCCGAGGGGACATCGGCGGGATAGAGCACCACCTCATTCCACTCCAGCGCCAGCACTTTGTCCGAGGCGCTCATACCCTGCGGCTCCAGGTAGTCGTAGGAGACCTGCAACTCGGAAATGCCTGCTGGAACCTCAACATGAAACTTGAAGACGTCCAACGGGTCGCGGCGCCACGGAATGGTTTTTCCGCCGGCCTCCATTCGCAAACCCGTCAGGTTGGCAATCGGCCCGTCGGGCCCGTGTTCGCCGGGAATCCATTTGGGATAGTACAGGGCCATCGGCCCGGCCTTCACCGGAATGACTTCCATGGCGTGCAGTAGCATCTGCGGGCTTTGCGTCGCGTCTACGCTGAGCGAGATGACGCCCGCCGCGTACGCGAACGAGCCCAAGCCGGCCAAGGCGAACATGCCGAGTGTTGGCGAAAGGAACCCACGAAAGAGGCGTAATTTCAAAGAATGACTCCCATCAGTATCAATGTACTGAAGGACCGGCGCCAGCCAGGCTTGTTCGGCTCAAATGGGGCGTCAGGAGACGCCAGCCGACAAAACTCACACAGCCTTTGGATAACCCCGGATGAGTCTGAGGGTGCTCAGACCGTCCCCGTTTCGCCT
>CAWIQM010000002.1:0-781846 GCA_963838245.1 uncultured Acidobacteriaceae bacterium
GAATTGTGAGAGGTTTTCGTCGATATTGGGTGATAAAAGCCGAGACGAATCTCGGCTCAGCAGGCTAAAGCCCTGCTCCGAAGCGGAGAGCGCGCCACGTCGTCTGTTCAGGAGGCGCGCTTCATCTTATTGATGGTTTGGTGATGGATTTGAGCCTCGGCGTGCAGCTCGAGGTCCTCAACTGAAAATTCGAACCCAAGTTTGGCCGGGTCGAAGGGTTTGTTGTCTTGCTTAGCGGCCAGATAGAACTGGGTGGCGAGGGCCAGCTGCTCTTCCTCGTGGGCGATGCGCTTGCGCTGCATGGTCTTGAGGAGTTCCTCCTCCTGGTAAGCGCGGCGGGACAGGCGTTGTTCCTGCAGCATGAGGTTGGCGAAGTCTTTCCGGTAACGAGTCATGACTTCGGCCATGATGAGCAGGTTGCGCTGCTTTTCGTCTTCCTCGTCGTCAAACAGGTTGGCGAATTCGCGGAAGCCGCGCGCGTAGAGGGCCGATTCGAGACCGGGGATGCTGCCGAGGCGCCAGCGGCAGTCGGCGATGGACTGGACCAGTTCGGTCTCACGAGGGGTTTGTGGGTCGAAGCGGGCATCGTAATTGAGGACGTGTTCTTCATAGAGTTCGGCCTCCTGGTTGGTCACTAGGATGGTGCGGCCGGTGAGGCCGGTTTTGAGGGCATTGCGGGAGGACTTGGCCTTGCCTTCGGCGGTCTTGGGACCGGTGGAGAGCTGGGCGTTGGCTTGGTTGGCGGCAACCTGGGCGGCAGAGGACATACTGTTTTCTCCTGAGGATGTGACAAAAATACCCGCGCGCGATTCACGCGACGGTGAAGCGCGAGCGGGTTGATGGGGCCGGGCGCAGCGGCCCAACACCAATAGAAAAAGCCGGCTGTTTAGGCCGGCTTGTTCGATGTCAAGAAAGTGCTGATTGAACGTAGCACACGAAGGGCAAGAAACGGATCGGGCGGGTTGGGGAAATTACCGCCAGGCTATTGATTTGTTAGGGAGATAGATTTATTTGTTCGATCTGTGATCGACTTTTGGCAGCGAGGGGGAAATGGGGCGGAGGCAGCGTTGGAGGGTTTCCGTAAAGCGGTGCCTCTCCCGGAACTTCCGGGACTTGCGCTAAACACAGCCTGAAGGGCTGTGCCACGTTGACGCCGGAAGGACTCGTCGGTGGGCCAGGAGCTACCAGAAACCGAAACGTCCAGACCCCGGTCGGGTCTCCGATCCGCCCTGAACGTTCGGCTTCCGGTGTACGCTGTAGCCCGTACAGATACCTTATCGGCTGAAAGCTCTCAACGGAATAGTGTCTGCATGGCGACGGCTAGCTTCGCTCTGGGCTGCTCAGGTGAGTATGGACCCGATTGTTACAATCCCGCGGGCCCCTGGAGGCCGGATTATAAAGCCAAAGTACCGTCAGGCCTCGGGCTTTAAAGAAGCGCCTTTCGTGGTCCGCAGCATGCCTAACACGCGCTGGCCGTCCGTCCCTGAAACTGGCAACAAATTGCACAAGCCTAGAATCAGGTTGACCTGAGCGAAATAGTACAGAGGATGCCAGGCCAGCACTGCAACCAGCAGATTCGCCAGCGGCCCGCTTAGACTGATTGCGATGTTGGCTGCACGACTGCCTGCTTCGCGCACAATGTAAAAGCCCGTCAAGGAAACGCCTACTCGCTTAACACGCACCCCGCACAGGGATGCGGCAATGAGATGCCCAACTTCATGCAGGAGAAATCCCGCGACACATCCCAGACAAATCTGTTGTAAGCGGCTCATCTTGCCGTCCGGTTGTAGGCGGCCTTGGAGAAGGGGCTTCGCATTCCACTCGTTTCCGTGACGCCTGAACTATTAATGCAGTAGCTGCTCCAGATGGATTGTCTCACCATTCGCGGTTGAGGGAGATCAGCAGAAACACGAGGGCGGCGGCGATGTTACTGGGCTTCCCAATCGAGCGCATAAATCTCGTTGGTACCAGTGCCGCGCGTGGTAATCAGCGAGTTATGAGGGGCTGGCGCGAACCAGCCATCCTCTGAGGTTGGGACTTGCCCGGGCTTGGTTATCCGCTCAACCATTCTGTCGCTCATCCGTAAACGGAACCATGCTTTATTTGGCGTCGTAGCCCAAAAGAAGAGCGATTCGCCGTCGAGCGACCAGCTCGGCCACCCGGCAGGCTCATCGAAGACTGCCGTCTGTTTTCCGGCCGCGACCTGATAGAGCGTAAGCTTGACCGTGGGAAGCCTCAGCGCCGCGATGAAACGGCCGTCGGGCGACAAATGCGGAGAAATCAAGCCGCCCGAACCAGGCAAGGTTGTTACCGTTCCGGTCTTCAGGTCGAGCCTGTGCAGCTGAGTTTCGCCTGCTAACGCGCTTGCGCCAAACACGATGGACGCCCCGTCGGGGGACCAGGAGAAATAACCATCACCAGCCGCGCCGGCTTGGCCGTGCGTCAATTGCCGAACCTCGCCGCTCTCGAATGGAACCGTGTAAATCCGCGTCGGCGCATTCGCCGGCCCGCCGAAGAAGGCGATCTGCTTGCCATCGGGCGACCAGTGAGGCACAGAGGCGTTGATGGGAGGAACCGTGAGCTGAAGACGCTGGCTGCCGTCGGCAGCAGCTCTCCACAACGACCGATCGGGAATGGAGACGTAGGTGACCCATTTGCCATCCTTCGAGTATTCGAGTTCGCTGCCGGAGATGCCGCTGAGTTCGGGAACCATCTGACCGGACGCGATGTCGTAGCGGAGGAACTCGCGCCGATCCTCGAAGCCATTGATGAAGAGGCGTTTACCATCCTGGCTGAAGATCGGCAAATAGGCCGCCATAGGGCCAGTGGTGACTTGAACGGGTTCGCTACCTGCCCGGCGAAAACCCATACGTTCAGTGAGCGCCCAGATATTTGACGTCCCGTGCCCGACCAGCTCAAAAACAAAGTACCTGCCATCCGGCGACCATCTCCCGCAGCACACGGACTGAGAGGCATTCCAGTTGGGAAGAACGTGTTGGAGAGCGCCGGTTTCAACGGATACTTCCCAGAGCGAACGCTTGGCCGGCTCACGAGGGTCCGAAAGGGAGAACCGCACTCTTCTTCCATCCGGCGACCAGCTCAAGAAGGCCGGGGCACCTTCGGCGGTTGCCAGCTTGCGGATTTCTGTCCCGTCGCTGCGCGCGACATGCAGTTCGTTATTGATGGCATAAATGATCTGGAGACCATCCGGAGACCAGGCTGCAGCCTTGCCCTCGGCCACCAAGTTGCCCAAACGTCGAGGCGCGCCCCCCAGCAGCGGCTGGACCCAAAGCTCGAGGAGAGGTTTCTTGGGGTTCCCACTGGCCAACCTCCCGACCATCAATTCAGCCCCGTCGGGCGACAGGTCAATGAGAGTGGAGTCCCTGGGAAGGGGGACCGGGACCGTTTCGCCACCTTTGATGGAGACCTGATACGCCTGCTGGCCGTTCTCCCCGGACGCATAGATCACCCGGGCTCCGCCAGCGAGCACCGGCAACCATTTGAGATTGCCATCATGTGTGATCTGCGTTGTTCCGGTGACTCGCGGGGGCGGAAGCGGGCGAGTGAGCCACAAAGCTACCGGAACGAGGATAGCGACAGTGACGGCAACCGCACCAACCGCGTATGCCCAGCGGATTTTCCGGCGAACGGCGGTCTTAGAAGGCGAAGCCGAAGAGAAGGTGGGCTGGGATCGGGTCGAATTCAGATCGCGGTGGAGCCGCCTGAGGTCGGCGCGCATGTCCGAAGCGGTTTGATAGCGAACGTCCCGATCCTTTTCGAGCGCTTTCGCAATAATCTCTTGCAGCCTTTGGGGGATTTCAGAATTGAGGAGCACAGGAGGCTCGGGTGCGTCGTGCAGGATGGCGGCCATCACCGCGCCGAGGGTTTTACCCACGAACGGCATTCTGCCGGTCGACATTTCGTAAAGGACAATGCCCAGGCCAAAGAGATCGGCGCGGGCATCCACTTCATCGCCGCGCGCTTGTTCGGGCGACATGTAGCCGGGGGTGCCGGTGGCCGAGCCCGTGGCGCTGAGGTCGGCGACCATCGTCATGGTTCTGTCCGATGGTCCGGCACTCGATTTGGCCGCAACCAGCTTGGCTAAGCCAAAGTCGAGGACCTTTGCTTGTTGTCGTTCGGTAATGAAAATATTCGCCGGTTTGATGTCGCGGTGCACGATGCCGCGGGTGTGAGCGGCGTCGAGAGCGTCTGTGATTTGGATGGCCCAGGTCAAAATCGATTCGACGGGCACCGGCTTTTCGCCAATGCGGTGCTTCAGCGTCGTGCCGTCCAACAATTCCATGGCCAGGAACGGAACGCCTTCCATCTCATCGACTTCGTAGACGGTGCAGATGTTGGGATGGTTCAAGGCTGCTGCGGCACGGGCCTCACGCTCAAAGCGTTCCACCGACGCGGGGTCGCGAGTCAGGTCTGCCGGCAGGAACTTCAGCGCGACTTCGCGGTGGAGCTTGAAGTCTTCGGCACGGTACACCACGCCCATGCCGCCCTCGCCGAGCTTTGCGAGGATGCGGTAGTGGGAGATGCTCTGGCCAACCATCGAGGAAGTGTTCGTCGGATGAGACGACCCTTCTCAGGTTACAGCACGCGTGCGTACCGCCGCGCCAGGCCATGGGAAGGTCTTATGAAGCAATGTGACCCTCGCGCGAACAGCTTTTTGCGCCGCTTATCCTGAGGTCGTCCCCACGGATCCCGGCGCTTATTCTTAGCCAGTTAGGAGCCCAATCACTGGGTAACGGCTTTGGCCGTGGCCTTGCTCGCATCCTTGATGGCAACGGCGGTTTTTTCCCCGCCCTTCTCGGTATACTTCACAGAAACCTTGGTGCCCTCCTTGAGGCCGTCGTATGTGTCTACGCTGCCTTTCGCAATGCCTTTGCCGGCGTCCTTGGTCGCTTCGACGGTGGTGTCGCTCGTCCACTTGATGGTGTGTTCCGTACCATCCGCGGTCTTGACGACCATCGTTTTGGCACCCTTGTCGATACTCTTCACGACGCCTTTAATGTCCTTGAACATATCGTTTGCCAGCGCAGTCTGCAAGGTGAGCGTTGCCATAAGGGCGAACAGCCCGGCCAGCAAAGTCAGCAACCGAAACCGCTTCGAATGAGAAATCATCAACAGCCTCCTTTGGATTGTCATTTGTCGTGCTTCCCTATGATGTCACCGCACGATGTCACCGCTCAAGGGCTCGTCAGTACGTGCGCACTTTACCCATACGCGGCGGCTTCACGGGTGCCGCGACGCCATAGATCACGGTGAAGCCGGAACCGCCGCCCCAAGTGGAGGTGGGACGAGCGGGATTCTCACCGGCCGCTGCTTCGAGGAGGTTCCAGTTGTTCGCGGCCCAGACGTTGCCGGCCGGGTCGATTGACACGTCGGTGATCATCTGGATGCTGCCGCTCTGAAACATGTGCACGACATCGCCGGTCTTCGTGCCCCCCGCATGCCCCTTGGTGTTGTCGCCGGCCATCAGGGTCACAGAGCGAGCCCACATGTTGCCGACCCAGACGTCGTCATTGCCGTCAATGTTTAAACCCCACGGGATGTTAATCGCCTCGCCCGTGAAACCCATAGGCGCGGGTTGAGTGCCATCCGGGCGGATCATATTGACGGCGCCCGTCGGCCGCGCCGGAGGTCCCGAAACATACTTGAACATTGCCGCGGTTATGAGCTTGAATTGTTCCATGATGGATATGCCATCGGGCAGCTTCGGCTGCGGCGTTTTCAGATCCATGTTGCTTACCACCCAGACGTTTTCCTTCGAGTCCAGCGCCAGAGCGCGGACGCCGATCCCAGCCCGGAAGCTTTCTGCCTTGGAGGGATCGTTCATTGGGAACCGAACCACCGTGTCCGATGACGAGTTGGCGACCCAGACGCGATTCTGGGAGTCGATGACGATATCGAACGGCGATTTCAACCCTGCGACCTTGACGATCTTGCCGTCTTTGATCCGTCCACCGGGAAAGTAAAGCAATTGGTTGTCGGAGCCGTCGGCAATCCAGACGTCGCCGTCCGCGGATACGCCGATTCCCATCAGTCCCAGGAATTTCTCTTTGAACGGGAAATCGCTCTCACTGGCGACCGGCTTGCCATTGAAATCCATCACGAGAATCTTTCCGTTGAAACTGGAAATCCAGACCCGATCTTTGGTCACGGCTGTGCCCCAGCCGACACCATCAATACCCATGCCGGTGAAGCCGAAGATCGGCGGCGACAATGCCTCTCCACTGGGACTGAACTTACCCACGCCTCCGCCGGTGCTCTTGTTGACGCCGGATTGCGATCCCGGCATCCAGTTCATGCCGCTCCAAAGATTGCCTTCCGCATCAAACATGAAACGGCCATTGGCATAGTCGCCTCCACCGGAGAAGGCCAGCGAGAGAGCGAAATCGTCCGGTGCGTAAACGAGGTACGGCGTGAAGGGAGCACCGCGCCGCCGGGCATCGGGCGCCGGCAGCGGGTAGGCCTCGTCGTACAGAGCATAGAGATCCTTCGGATCGGCCCAGGGCTCGCGGGCGATTCCGGCGATCGCCTCGAGCGTGTTCTTAGGCGTCGCTCCGGCGGTCGGGGTTGCCGCCTTGTAGAAGCGGGCACGCCAATCGTCGTTGGCCACGGTAACGGAGGCGGTGATGAGCGAGCCTAACGTGTCGAGGGTGGCCAACGTGGTGGTCATTGAGCTGTTGAGCGGGTCAAGCAGCACTTTGCCCCAGCCGCCGGTCGTCGGATCCACAAGGTTCGGCGCGTTCCCGGCGGCGATCCGTAGTCCGAGCGGGTTCCCGGAGATGGATTGGCCGTTGATGAATCGCGCCGAGGTGAACGCAGAAGCTACGGTTGTTAGTTCGTTGACGACGACTTTTTCGGGTGCCTTATTCCCCAGCACCGAAAGCAGAACGAGGGATGGGCTGTCACCGCCGCCCTGGTGGGCCTTGGGTTCCCCGCCGGTTGCGACCAGGTAGAGGATCGCGTCGCCGTGCGCGCCCTTGGCGTGGACATCAAACCGGCCATCCTCATTGGTCTTTGCTTGGCCGAGTTGCTTGGGTGCGTCTTGGGTGGCAGCCCACAACGTCACGGTTGACTTTGCGACGGGAGCGCCGCCGGTGAGCACCTGACCCTTGATGCTGTCAGCTGCGAAAACGACGGAGACGTGACATACGCTGAGTACGGTTGCCCCTAGCGTTAGTCTTCGAATGCATTTTGATAAGTTCATTTTCTTAGTCCTTTGTTAGTTGGTGTTTAGTTATTGCCCTCCGCTTGTTTACGCGCGCGGTTCTGTGCTCACGTTTTCGGCTTACTCCGCCGGCTGAGTTGGCGTTTCCTTAGTCGGCGTCGCCTGAATTACCGGCGGTTTCCAGGTGCCGTCGAGGATGGCGTCGTCGGCCCAATAAGCACGGATCCAAATCGAGAAATTCCCCAGCGGCGCCGGAAGCCAATTGGATTCCTTCTCTTTGCCTGGTGACGTGTTGCCGATGTAGATGGTCAGTGAGCCGTCTGGGTTGTACTGCAGCGACTTGTTCCTAGTGCCGAGCGCGAAGCGATTCAAGGGGTTCGGAGCGAAGAGGTGTGCCGGGTTGTACATGGTCACCGACCAGAAGCCCTTCACCGGCGGAAGCTGCCCTTTCGGGAATGTCAACGTGTAGGAGGTCTTTCCGTCGAGCTGCTTCAACTGCGAGTCGTTGTCGGTGTAGAAATACATGGTCTCGTTGCGCTTGTTGTCGTAGGGATCGGCCTTCACGGCGCCAGTCCGGTGAATGTAGTCGGTGCCGAACGCCCCGTTGTTGGGAGGCGAGGTCCAGCCGTTACCTACGGGCTCTCCGTTGTAACGCCACGCCATCATGGGGGCGATCAATTCCTGGTCCGCCGCCAAGGCCGTTACCTGCAGTGTCTTCATGACGCCGGGGTCTTTCGCGGCTGCATCAAGCACGCTGCCGATCCACTTATAAAGCGCCTCTTCGCCGGGCATGGGAGGCACCTGCTTCATCACGATGGGCAAACTGTCGAAGAAAGTGGCGGGGTCAACCCAAGGCGGTTGGGCAGAGGAATACTTCGCAGGGACGCCCTTCTTCTCGATTCTCGGCATCTTGCTCCAGTCCTTGGTTTTCATCGTTCCGTCGAACTGGCTCAGCGGGTATATCAGGATCTGATTGAGTGCTGGTTGAATGGCCGCGTGATCTTCAGGCGTGTCATTCATGAAGATGCGAGGCATAGTCGCCGCAAAGTTGGTGGTGGACCGGATGACGGCGGTAATGCCGGCAGGCGCATCACCTTTCCAATCCGGACCCACGAACATGTAGAAACCGGGCTTAGTGCCGTATTGCTTGCCGAGCTCGCTGATTTGGTCGGTACGCGCATCGTAGACCGGGAGTGTCCAGAAGCGATCACCAAAATCGGGCACCTGGATGACGACCGGCTCCTTCTCGAATGACAAATAGCCCAGCCCGTAGACCACATCCTGGTTCGGGTCGGCGATGTAGGTTTCGGCGGGATTGACGTACCCGGTCAACATCGAGACTTGGTTCATCGGCGCAATGCAGATGGCGCCGTTGAGGAGTATGGGCTCGGGAACCTTCGTGAGCTGGTTCCGCTGGTTGTAGACGTAAACGAGTGGCCATCCCCACAAGTAGGCCATGCGGCCGACCATCGTCACATACGCCTTAGTCATGGGACCTGACGCCGGACCGGTGACGTCCGCCGGGGTCTGCGGGATGGGGACTTGTTGCGCCTGGACTGATATGACGGATGCGGCCAGGGCCAGGCAAAGCGCGCCGGCCTTAGATTTGGATCGATTCGTGCTGAGTATCACAATTGACCTTTCATTTGCGCTCTGCAATTACTGTTTCTGCGGTTGCTGCTGGTTTAGCTGTTCTAGTTTCTTCTCGAGTAGTTCTTTCTCCTGCTGCTTACTGATCTTGGGGAATAGCAATTGAACCTGCAGGCGCATGCCCCAGGGCGAGGCGCCGGGTGGATGCACGGCATTGCCGAAGAACGCGACGCTGAAGTTCATGGGCTGAAAACCCACCTTCATGATTCGGCCCACGCCGGCACCAAATGGAACGTTCCACACGTTGCTGCCGCTCGCCTCCCAATTCGCCGTGATGATCGGCGCGCTGGTGAGATACCAACCCTTCTTCATGTTGTAGTTGACGAAATACTGGAGCAGGAATTGGTTGACGGCGGGGCGCCCCTCCGGTCCGGCGACGGACCAGATGTTGTTCGCTAATGCACCAATGACCCAGTGCCCGGGCGTGGTAAGCACAACCACGGATGGTCCAATGCCGAACTTCCCCTGCCCCAGTTGCTCAGCAGTCGCGGTGGGCACCAGGAATGTTGGACCGGCGCCCCAGATCAATTTGGACGGCTTCGACGGTGAAAAGAAGAAGGAAGGATTCAGATCTCCGAACCCAAACCATCCCTGCGTGTCCTGGGCCGGATTGGGCTGCCAGACGACGGGCAGAATGGTGCGCGTGATCAGGTTCCAACTGTCGCTGAGTTTGATTGGAATGACAGGTTGAATATTCAATACATTTTGATCGCGGTTATAGGGTCCGACGCCGAAAGCGGTGTTGTTCTGCATCGGAAAGCTGATCATGCTGGCGATTGGGTTTTGGGCCGCCTTGGCGAGCGCTTCGGTCGCTGCCGCGCTTGACGTCTGGTCCGGTGCCGGTGTCGCCTCAGGCGCCGCTCCTGGGTCCGGCTTTGGCGGATTAGAAGGTTGCTGCTGTGCGGATAGAGGAGACAGCGCCAATAAGAAGGCGAGTGCCCCGATTTTCAATTTTGTAAGTTTCAGTTAACGATCCTCGTGGCCGCAATATTCGGCAAAAGACAGTAAACAGACCTGGCAAATCCAGCCAGCAGTCTGGAAAGCAATTAGGCAACCACGCTTGTTCCCAAAACCCGCGCGGCATAAGCCTCTTGGCTGCGAGTATGGATGGCACGGAGACGTAAAGCAACTGTCGCAAGCGACAGGTGTATCGACCTGGGCGAATTGGCGTAGCTGGTGGCTATGGCGGTTTTTTCCCCGCCCTTCTCGGTATACTTCACAGAAACCTTGGTGCCCTCCTTGAGGCCGTCGTATGTGTCTACGCTGCCTTTTGCAATGCCTTTGCCGGCGTCCTTGGTCGCTTCGACGGTGGTGTCGCTCGTCCACTTTGATGTCGCCGCACGATGTCACCGCTCAAGGGCTCGTCAGTACGTGCGCACTTTACCCATACGCGGCGGCTTCACGGGTGCCGCGACGCCATAGATCACGGTGAAACCGGAACCGCCGCCCCAAGTGGAGGTGGGACGAGCCGGGATTCTCACCGGCGGCGATCCGTAGTCCGAGCGGGTTCCCGGAGATGGATTGGCCGTTGATGAATCGCGCCGAGGTGAACGCACCCACACCACAAACCGGGGTTTTGACGCGTGTTTCACAGGGAGGAAATGGGTCGCAGTAGGGGGACGGCGTCACGAAAAATTTGGGGGGAAATGGTGCCTAGAACGTGGGAATAAATCGGCCGAACCCGCGGGCGCAAAAAAGGTGTGCCCGGGCCGGAAGGTGATAGGTGTCAGTAGTCGCGGTTCAGGGGGATCAGCAGAAACACGGGGGCGGCGTGGGAGGCGGCGAGTTGGCACCACAAGATTCGCTGTGCGCGGTGCTACAAACTCCTACGGTGTCGGTATCTGTGGTTGTGCTTGAAGGTGCCGCGGGCGCGCCGAATTGAGTCAAGCCCCCGGAATTTATTTATGCAAGCCGGGCGTGTCTGCGCCACAGCCACGTGGCGATACCAAGAAATGCCAGCATGGCTGCCAGGTCTACGACACCGGCGGGTTCGGGAGTTGTGATGTTCGCGTTGAAGCCGGTGCTGTCGTAGTAGAACTGGCCCGCTGGCCCGAGGCCCACTGTGAAGTCGAGCGTCTCTCCCGCTGTCAAATACGGGGACAAGTTGAAATAAGCCGGGGTGCTCGCGCTGTAGGCGACGAAAACAGAAGTACTGCCCCCCAGGATTATGTTGTCGGTGGTAACACCGTTGCCGCCATAGTTGGAGCCGATTTCCAAGAACTCGCCCGTTACGTTGTACCTCCCGCTAACGGGTGCGGTGAATTGCAGCACGGAATACTGGGCGTTTGGACCAGGATGCATCAAAAGGAGGTTTGCTGGCCACGGGCCAATGGTGCCGTCTTCTACTGGAATGGTGGCGCCCGTCGTGTTCTTAAGAATAGTCGGCAGCGAATTGCCTCCGGACTCAGAAAAACCCGCAGCATTCCCATCTCCAAAATAATTGGGCGACGGCAAACTGGGAAGAAAGTTGACGGGGCTCAGCGATGTTGCGTAACCGTATGCCCAGACTCCGTTGATTGGGCTGGTTGATGAGGTAATCGACGGAAAATCGTTAACGGCGTTGGAAGTGTCGGCTAATCCGTTGGAGACAAACAGCATGGCACCAGCCAAGACGGGGGTCGCGAACCGCAACACTACTACACTTCGAAGGCGCATAGTCTTCCTCAATGTAATGTTATGCGTAAGTGCGGGGCCATGTCAAAGGGTAAATCCTTGAGTCGACGGCACAGGATGGGTGTTTAGCTGATATCGGACCCAAAACACCGCCGCCATATCTCTCCGTCCCTGAAGTTCCCAAAAGCGAATTGAAAGCGCTGGAAGTTCTGCTTGACGCGCTCTAGTCACTAAATGCCACGCGGACCAGCGAGGACACCCGCCCCCTCAAGCGGTTCTATATCTGAGATATCCGCCGTAACAAGTACCTTCCGACGAGAAGCACGAGGTGCAGCCTAAACGTCGAGTCTTCCTCGTCCGAAAGGCCGGGATGCGAACCCGCAGGGTGAAGCCGTCTGTAGAAGCCTTCGATGAAGCCAGTGCCTTGATTCGTCCACTCATTCAAGTCCTGAAGGAAAAATGGTGGATTCCTGTTTGCAAGCCACTGGCGCCTTTGATGGCCCGTCGGGGGTATGGGGCTCCCGCCTCCGAGGTATTCGGCAATGGAGTCCAGAAGATTCTCGACGAACGGCCTAAACTGCGCATTTGCGGCGGCCCAGTCTCCGCGCACATGCGCTTTTATGCCTTGGTCAAGATGGCCTTTCGCGACCAGGAAGGCATAGTGGTCAAGTAAAAGGTGAACCTCGTCATCGGCCTCTGGGAGGTCAAGGCTCTCGGGAAGAGTACGCCTCAGTTCGCCGCCTTCAACCGTAAAGCCATCTCGCTCCAGGCCTCGATGCAGCTCTGCGCTTTTCCGCCGAAATGCGTCGATGCTGAACCGTTGTTCCCACGGGTCTTCAAAGTACTCGAAGCTCGATTCGATCCTCCGATTCACAAGGGCATTCACAACAGCGTCAGCGATGTTCTCGCCGTACTCGTTTGAAGCGCTGGGATTGTTGATGAGGTATCGAGCCAGGTCGTTGCATCGAGCGTCCTTTGAGCTGCCTCCAATTTTGTTCTCCAATCCGTGCTCCAAGAGAAAGTGATCTATGCCACTGTGCGTCAGGTCGTTCAGAGTATCCGTGGCAGCAAGAATTGTTCGCCGCGAGAATTGAGCCATTTCTTCGCACTTATTGTACGACCCTCCCAGGCTTGATGATCTTTGTTAAATTCAGACTGACCAGGATGCCGACTCGCCTCCCTTTGCGATCACCGGAACGATTCACTTCCGTCGTGCCAGAGCTGGATGAAAGGACCCTCTCGATGGCTGCGGAGAAACTCAGGAAGGCTCGGAACAGAGGCCGCTAGTTTCGGTACGGGATTTGCGGACCATTGCGAGTGAGATGAGTAGCCAGAGCAGCGCGCATACTACCATTCGAGAGAAAGCCCCACTGAGAAAGCGCCCAAGAGAAGAAAAGTGGTTCGGCATGAAACGGTCAGTCTTCGTCGCGCACAGTCTTTTGCTTATTGATCACGGCATTGTTCTTCAGGAATTGGATTAGTACTGTTTCTATCTGATCTCGCAGCAGTGGGTTCTGGATCTCTATATATGCGCCTGTTTCGACCAGGGGTCGCTTATACCAAAACCTGCTGCTGTGGTCGTTAAGTCGGACAACTATTTTGGATGCCTTGCCTACGTAAATGGGCCTCTGGCTAATGTCATAGAGGACGTACACACCGGGCTTGTTCGGGAGTTCTTTCTGATCGTACGGATTGAAATCAATTAACTCGCCGATGCCAGCTACATCTGCTTGCTTGGTGGCTTCCTTGTTGGACTCATAGTGAACTCCGAGCGCACTTTCTAGGGCAGCCATTGTGCGCGGCTGGGGATTCTGGGCGCGCCCGTTCAGAATGTTGTAGATCGTCGGGACGCTCACATCGGCCTTGGCTGCAAGTTCTCCAACCGTCAAGTCGCTCTTGGCCAGCGCACGAGACAGCCATGCGGCGACGGGAGCTTGGGACTCCGCTTCCGTAACGGCTTCCGAGGCGGGCGATAATCCGCCCAGAATTTGATTCATTTTTTGAAGCTGATCGGCCCCGGGAGCGCCTTTACCTTTCTCCCAGAATGAGATCGTTGTCTGCGATACGTGGAGTCGCTCGGCGAGTTCCGTCTGCGAAAGGGCATTCGCGCGCCGACGCTCTCGGATGCGCTCGGCCAGATTGGTAGTGTTTGACACGAAATGTCGGGCTCTCCTGTGCGGCAATCCTATCATGCCCTCCCGCGCAAGGACTGTCCAAATGCGCGCGCTAGGGACGAACTTCCCTTGTAAATCTAGGGGCTGAAGCGATACCATTTTGCCGGGGGTCACTTTGGGAGACTGCAAATACTGCGGTAAGCCGGTGGGGTTTCTTCGTAGTAAGCATGAGGAGTGCGAGCAGCAATATCAGGAACGCCAGCGTGTGATCCAGGATGGCAAGCATCGCATCTCCGTTGAAGTGTCTTTGGCGATCAAGAGCACTGACAACTTTGACGCCTTCGAGAGGACGATCTCTCAGATTGAGCAGTCCTCCTTTGTTCCTCCGACTGATCGAAAGTCGCTCCTCATCAGTGGTTGGGAGAGTTCCGTCCAGCAATTGCTTGAAGGTGGCGTCATCAATCCGACGGAAGAAGCCCGGCTTGCTGCGTTCAAAGAGCGGTTTGCTCTAACGAACACCGAACTCGACAAGAATGGGGCTTATACAAAACTCGTCAAGTCCGCCGTGTTGCGCGAAGTTCTTGATGGCGTGATCCCTGAACGTTTTGCTTTTGCCCAAAACATACCTGTCAATCTTCTGAAGGGAGAACGGGTTGTCTGGGGTTTCCCGAACTCACGATACCTGGAAGACAAGGTGCGGAGGCAGTTCGTTGGCGGGTCGAAGGGTATGAGCTTTCGCGTTGCGAAAGGCGTCTATTACCGGGTCGGTCACTTCAACGGGCACTCGGTTGAGCATACCGAACGAGTCCATCTTGATACAGGCTGGGTGATTATTACGAACAAGAACGTCTACTTTGCCGGGCCAAAGAAGAGCCTACGGCTGCCGTATCCTAAGATCGTTTCCCTTGAGCCATTCAGCAACGGCATTGGAGTTGTGCGGGATGCCGCCAACGCCAAGGGGCAATTCTTCTTAACCGGTGATGGATGGTTCACCTATAACTTAGTGACAAACCTGTCAAAGATGTAGCCTGTCCGCCTTCTCTTTCAGCCGATAGAGCCGATGCCGTGACTGCGCACGGCTTTTTGCGTTGGCGCGACTATGAAAAATCAGCCAGGTCGTTAAAAAGGGAGACAAGCGTGCGCCTTGACTCCCTTATTTTCAGTACTGGTGCGGAGAGCGGGGCTTCAACCCGCACGGTGTGGCCTTCTACCTCAATGGCGCTTTCAACAGCTTGTGGTGTCGCTGGCAGTCTCTTCGGGTGTGGTGGCAGGGGCGAGTGGCTCATCAGCGGCACGAGGGCCCTGAGACGTCACAATTCTTGTTGCGACAAACACGGGAAGAGCATAACATTGGCACAGTATGACGGCCAGTTCAATCATCGGCGTGGCAATTGCCGCAGCTGTATTCGTCCCCACTGTCATGGCTGTGGGCGACGGGAACACACGCCAGCCTAAACTCGACGGTATCGGCACGGGCAGCTATGTTCCGCAACTGCTAGATGGCGGCAATTATCGGACCATTATCTATGTCCAGAACTTCGGCAGCTCCGCCGAATCATACATTCTCGATCTACTGAACGAGGACGGAACGCCCGCCTCGTTTCATATTGCTGAGTTGGGCGGCACCAGCGGATCGCTCAGTGGCACCCTGCAGCCTATGGCGGTTGCGGTCTTTCATACGAACAGCGCGGCTGCCGGACCTGTTAGCCAGGTCGGCTGGGCCCAGTTCGATCTCAACAACACCGGCTTTGACGTTTCCGTTTACGAAGTGATCGAAAGCGCCGATCCAATTACAGGTATTTGGACGACACAGAGCATGGTGGTTTCGAACGAGATATTTGTTGCCGATTCGGACCATCCCCTGATTCTCTTTGACCAGACCTCCGGCTACGTCTGTGGTGCGGCGATAGTCAATGTGGGGTGGGAGCCCACGACTCTGCTCCTGGACGTCATCGACGCAAACGGTGTCGTGGTCGGGTCTGGGACGCTTACACTTCAGCCGAGTCAGCATATTAACTTCGTCCTCACTGACCAGCTACCGGCGAGCGCGGGGATCATGGGCAGCGTGCGCCTTCGCAACTCCACTTCCGGCTGGGTTTCGAGTCTCGCCGTAATGGGCATCAAAGCGACCGCCTATAAGAGCGGTTGGACTCAGACCTCGTTGCCAGTCGTGCCGTAGCGCTGCAACGCCGTTCGTGGCAGCCGAAATTCCTGTCCGTTCTGTAGAGTGTCGGTAGCGCTAAGGGAATCGGACGGCTTGCGGCCCAGTTCTGGCGGTGACATTCATTCGGCGCTCAAGAACCGCCTTCGCCAAGCGCAGATCGTCGGCGTCAACGATATTTACGCGACGCGGTTAGTTTTGGATCTTACGATCCGAATCCGCAGGCTTTTCCGAAACTTGTTTGACGGAAGGCAGATCCGACTTCTGCCATCCGCCGCCGAGCGCTTCGACCAGAAGCACGGCGGAGACCATTTGCTGTATATGGGCGGTGACCAATACTTCCCGGGTACTCAAAAGTGCGGTTTGCGTGGTCAGCAGTATTACGTATGGGTCGAGCCCGGTCTGGTAGCGGCTCTTTTCTAATTCGAAGGCACGCTCCGCCGAGTCCGTAGCGGCCTGAGCCTGCCGGATTTGCTCTGAAAGTATGCGCGTTTCGGCAAGATAGTCCTCCACCTGTTGAAACGCGTTCAGAACAGTCTGCCGGTAGTTGGCTAGATCTGCGTTGTAGGTGGCCACATATTGGTCAACGGTTGCTTTCCGAAGCCCCGCGTCGTAGACCGTTTCGGAAATGGACGGGCCGAGAGAGAAGAATCGCGCAGGCCATGTGAACCATTGCGTAAACGATGAGCTGCTGAAGCCTCCGCTCGCGGAGAGCGTGAGGGTCGGATAATAGGCGGCGTATCCAATCCCGATTACAGCATTGGCTTCAGCCATCTGGCGCTCAGCGGCGGCGATATCCGGACGGCGCTCCAGTAGCTGTGAAGGGGCCCCTGTCGGGATGACAGGCGGCGCGGTAACGAGAGGGCGCACCGGGACGGTGAACTCCGTTGCGCTCTTGCCAAGCAGCGTAGCGATCGCGTGCTCATATTGCGAGCGTGCAATGTGCGCGCCGGTAGCCGTCGAACGGGCCGATTCCAGTGTCTGCTTCGCTTGTTCAACGGCCACTTGATTCGTCAAGCCCGTGTCGTAGAGGCCTTGGGTCACCTCTAACACCGACTCATCGGCCTTCACCGTTTCATCCAGGACTTGTATCAAGGCGTCTTGTCCGCGAATTTCAAAAAATGCTTGAGCGAGGGTGGCTTGCTCGAGCAGGCGTTCGTTTTCCAGATCGGCAGCGCTCACCTGCGCGGCAAATTGAAATTGGCTCACGGTATTGCGGACTCGTCCAAAAAGATCGGGCGCCCATGAGATATCGAGCGGGGCGGTGAATTGGGAGACTTGAGTTCCGCCGCCCGCTAAGGTAGTCCCGCCGCCGTTCTTGGCCGTAGCGGCGCCGGCAGTCCGCGCGTACGAGGCGCTTGCCCCGACTGTGACCGTTGGATAGTACTGCGAGTGAGCTTGACGAATCTGAGCCCGCGCTACCAAGTAGTTTTCAAAGTACTGCTTGATGTTCTGGTTATTGATGTTCAGTTGCCCTTCATACTCGTTCAGCTCCGGCTCGTGAAAGACCTCCCACCAATTGCCGCGGAGCATGGCGTCTTGCGGCTGCGCAACCTTCCATCCTTCGGTGTCCTTGAAGTTGAGCGGTGACTCTTTGTAGTTCGGCGGGGCGGGCGTGGCGACAGAAGGCGGGTGATACTTCGGCCCTACGGTGCACGCCGAAATCGCCAGACAGAGGACGCCAAGAGCCGCCTCAGCGAGGCGTTGGGTCTTCCGCGAAGGGCTGAGCATCTTGTTCCTCACGTCGCTTCCTCGCCCATCGTATGCGACGTGGCCCGCCGTTTCCCTGACATCCGCAAACGCAAGCGGTCCATCTGGAGGTAAACCACGGGCGTGGTGTAAAGAGTTAGAACCTGGCTGACTATCAGGCCTCCGACGATGGTGATCCCCAGCGGACGGCGGAGTTCTGAGCCGGTACCCGTTCCGAACGCCAGCGGAAGCGCGCCGAACAGCGCCGACATCGTGGTCATGATAATGGGACGGAATCGTAATACGCAGGCTTCGAAGATGGCGTCGTAAGTGGACTTGCCGTGTTCGCGTTCGGCGACCAGAGCGAAATCGATCATCATAATGGCGTTCTTCTTGACGATGCCGATCAATAACACGATTCCGATGATCGAGATGACGTTCAGGTCGTTCTTGAACACCATCAGTGCGAGCATCGCGCCCACGCTAGCCGATGGTAGCGTCGAGATGATGGTGAGGGGGTGGACAAGGCTCTCATACAAGATACCCAAGACGATATAAACGGCCAGCAGGGCGGTGACCACCAGAATCGGCTCCGTGCTGAGGGAAGATTGATATGCCTGAAGGGTGCCGGAAAAGTATCCGTGCACAGTCAGAGGTGTACCGAGCCGCTCCTGCATGTCGTGGATAAGCAGCGTCGCGTCGCTCAGCGCCAATCCCGGGGCCAGATTGAAAGACACCGTGACCGAGGGGAAGAGGCCGGAGTGATTGATTGAAAGGGGCGCCGTATTGGTTGCCGTGGTCGCCACAGTACGAAGCGGTACGTTGCCATTTCCGTTCGGCAGATAAATATCTTTAAGTCCCGCCGGCGACTGCCAATACTGGGGAGCGACTTCCATCACAACGTAGTACTGGTTGAGTTGCGTGTAAATGAGGGAGACCTGCGACTGCCCGAAGGCGCTGTAAAGAGTGGAGTCAAGCGTCTGCGGGGTAAAGCCCAATTGCGCTGACCGTATGCGATCGTAAGTAAGAAAGCTCTGCAATCCACCGTTCTGCTGGTCGGAGTTCACGTCCTGCAAGCCGGGTAGCTTCTTCATGTTGGCCAACAGAATGGGCCCCCACTTATAGAGGTCGGTCACGCTGTCGGCTTGAATCGTGTACTGGTAAAGAGCGTTGCTTGCGCGACCACCGATCCGGATATCCTGCGAGGCCTGAAGGAAAGCCTGTGCCGCAGGCAATCGGTTCAACTTAGGCCGCAATCGATTGATAATCGTCGGAGCATCGACCTTGCGTTCGGCCAAAGGCTTCAAGGCGGTATAGATAAAACCGCCGTTGCCGCCTCCGGTATAGGCATTTACGTGACTGACGGCAGGGTCGGCTTTGATCACATTGACCAGCTGACGGATCGAATCGTCCATGAGCGGGAACGACGCATCCTGCGGGCCTTGAACGCCGCCCACAATCGCGCCCGTGTCTTGCTGAGGGAAAAATCCCTTAGGCACCTTAATCACAAGCAGAACGTTGAGCAAGACGATCAGCATCAGCGTCGTCAGCAGCAACACCGGATTGTCGAGCGCCCAGTGCAGCGTGCGTCGATAGAAGCGCAACTGAATATCGAAAACCCACTCGCTCCAGCGATAGAGCCGGCCGTGCTTCTCCTCGGCATGCGGCTTCAGCAGATGCGCGCACATCATCGGTGTGGTGGTCAACGAGATCACCATGGAAACCATAATCGCGGTCGACAACGTAACGGCGAACTCGCGGAAAAGGCGCCCCACGATTCCGCCCATCATGAGAATTGGGATGAAGACGGCGATGAGTGAAACGCTGATGGAGAAAACCGTAAAGCCGATTTCTTTCGCCCCCTGGAGGGCAGCCGCCATGGCGGCCATGCCACTTTCAAGATGGCGAGTGATGTTCTCCATGACGACGATCGCGTCGTCCACCACAAATCCGGTTGAAATCGTAAGCGCCATCAGCGAAAGGTTATCGAGGCTGTAACCGCACAGATACATGACGGCGAACGTGCCTATCAAAGAAACAGGGACTGCGACGCTGGGAATCAAAGTGGCGCGCACGCTCCGCAGGAAGAAGAAGACCACCAGTACGACGAGAATCACGGAAATGATCAGCGAGCGCTCTACGTCGTTCACGGATGCTCTGATGGTGGTCGTGCGATCAAAGACACTGGTTATATTGATGGCAGAGGGGATGGAGGCCTTTAAGGAAGGCAGCGAGGCTTTTACCCGGTCCACCGTCTCAATAATGTTGGCGCCTGGCTGACGAAAAATGATCATCGTAACCGAGGGTTTCCCATCCATGTAACCCGCGTTGCGGAGGTTGGAAACCGAGTCCACTACGTCGGCGACGTCGGACAGCCGGACGGCGGTCCCCTTATGCTGGCCGACGATAATTGGCCGGTAGTCTGCGGCGTGCGAGATTTGATCGTTGACCAAGATATCGGCGCTGTATTCACCGTTTGAGATTTGTCCACGCGCGGTGTGTGCGTTTTGCAGGCTCAGCGTATTTTGAATGCTCGACAAAGACAATCCATAGTGGTTTAGCTGCGTGGGGTTCAGTTCCACTCGGACCGCTGGTGAGGATGAGCCACCGACAGAGACCTGCCCGACGCCCTGTATCTGCGAGACCTTCTGCGCAAGCACGGTGGAGGCAGCGTCGTACATAGCGCCCTTCCCATAGACATCCGAGGTGAGGGCCACGATCATGATGGGCGCGTCTGCCGGGTTTACCTTGCGATAGCTCGGATTCGATGGGAGGTTAGCAGGCAGATAGGTTCGGGCGGCGTTAATAGCCGCCTGGACGTCCCGTGCGGCGCCGTCAATGTCCCGGCTGAGATCGAACTGAATCGTGATATTGGTGCTGCCGAGGGAACTCGAAGAGGTCATCTCCGTGATTCCGGCGATGTGCCCGAGTTGGCGTTCCAGCGGTGTGGCGACGGACGAGGCCATGATCTCGGCGCTAGCTCCGGGGAGGCCTGTATTGATGTTGATGGTGGGGAAATCAACCTGGGGGAGCGGAGCGACCGGCAGAACCATGTATGCAATGCCCCCCGCGAGGGCAATGGCCGCGGTCAGCAGCGTCGTCGCTACGGGCCGGCGGATAAAGGGCGCCGAGATATTCATGCCGGCTCCGGGGATCTTGCGGCGCTTCTCCTCCTGCGGGCCAACCGCTGGGCAATGCCGTCAAAGAAGATGTAGATGACCGGTGTGGTGTAAAGCGTGAGCACCTGACTCAGCAACAGACCACCCACCATCGCAATTCCCAGCGGGCGTCGAAGTTCAGACCCCAAGCCCGTCCCAAAAGCCAGTGGAAGACCGCCGAGCAGGGCGGCCATGGTCGTCATCATGATCGGCCGGAATCGCAGCAGGCTCGCTTCATAGATGGCTTCCGTGGAATTCTTCCCGTGTTCGCGCTCTGCTTCCAGCGCGAAGTCGACAATCATAATTCCGTTCTTCTTTACGATGCCGATCAGTAGAATGATGCCGATGATAGCGACCACGCTGAGGTCCTGACGAAAAAGCATAAGCGCCAGAAGTGCCCCCACCCCGGCGGAAGGCAACGTGGAAAGAATCGTGATGGGATGAATGAAGCTTTCATATAAGACGCCCAGAACGATATATACGGTGGTGAGAGCGGCTAAAATCAGCAGCCCTTCATTGGACAGCGAGTTACGAAATGATGCAGCGGTGCCCTGGAAATCGGCCTGGAGACTCGCTGGGAAGTGCATGTCTTGCGTGATCTGGGTGATTTTGTTGATGGCCGTGCCAAGTGATGCGTGGGGGGCAAGATTGAACGACACGGTGATAGCGGGAAACTGTCCCTGATGGGTAATCGTTAGCGGCTCGCGTGTCATCTGCGCGTGCGTGAATGTGCTCAGTGGAATCGAATTGGCGGTCTGGCTGGATGTCGTGCTGTTAGCACTGACCGTTGTACTCGACAGGGCATTCGATAGTGGCATGAGCAGTTCTGAGGTCGGTGTGTACAGGACCGACTGCGTGGTGGCGTTCGAGCCGGCAGAGGAGGAACTGGAAGAAGCAAAGGACGAGGTTGCGCCCGCTCCCGTCGCTCCAACAGAGGCATTCGATTGCAAATAAAGTGATTGCAGTTTCTTGGGATCGGACTGGAAAGATGGCAGTGTCTCGAGAATGACGTGGTACTGGTTCAACTGCGTGTACATCGTGCTGATCTGGCGCTGCCCGTAAGCATCATAGAGGGTGTTATCGAGGGTCGATGTGGCGATACCGAGGCGGGAACCGGTGACGCGATCAATGGTCAAACTTAAAGCGAGCCCACCTGGCTGCTGGTCGGTAGCGACGTCTTCCAGATCGGGAATCTGTTTGATTCTGGCGACGAACTTGTCTGTCCAAGCTTTTAGTTCGTCGGCGTCGGAATCCTCGAGCGTGAATTGGTACTGAGTCGGCGTAACGCGGTCGTCAACGTTGATGTTCTGCACCGGCTGCATGAAAAGCTGGGTGTCATGGACGCGGTCGTGCAACTTTGGTTGCAGCCGCCGGATGACGTCCGCGGCGCTGATGCCCCTGTCGTCCAACGGCTTCAGATTGATGGAGAAGCGTCCGCTGTTGATGGCAGTGTTGGTGCCGTCGGCGCCGATGAAGGACGAGAGGCTTTCTACCGCGGGGTCCTCGAGGATGACTTTCGCCAGGTCTTGCTGCTTGACTGTCATAGCTGCAAACGAGACCGTTTGGGGGGCCTGCGAGATGCCTTGAATTACGCCCGTATCCTGAACGGGAAAGAAGCCTTTGGGTATCCACACATACAGCAGGATGGTCAGGACCAACGTGGCGAGGGCGACCAGCAGGGTCAGAGGTTGGAATCGAAGGACGACTTTTAGCGTTCGCCCGTAGAAAGCGATCATCCGTTCAAAGACGGTTTCCGACCAGCGGTAGAACCGGCCTTGCTGGGATTCCGGCGTGTGCTTCAGGATGCGCGACGACATCATGGGCGTCAGGGTCAGCGAAACGACTGCCGAGATGATGATTGTGACCGCCAGCGTGACGGCAAATTCGCGGAAGAGGCGGCCCACCACGTCGCCCATGAAGAGCAGCGGTATAAGCACGGCGATGAGCGAAACGGTCAAGGACACGATCGTGAAACCGATCTGCTCGGCGCCCTTAAGCGCGGCCTCCATTGGCGGGTCGCCGTTTTCGAGATAGCGCGAAATGTTCTCGATCATCACGATAGCGTCATCTACGACGAATCCGGTGGAGATAGTCAGCGCCATCAGGGAGAGATTGTCGAGGCTGTAACCCAGCGCGTACATCACGACGAACGTTCCGATCAGCGAAAGAGGCACGGCCACGCTGGGAATGATGGTCGCCTTCCAACTGCGGAGAAACAGAAAGATAACTAACACCACCAGAACCACGGTCAGCATGAGTTCAAACTCGACGTCGTTGACGGACGATTGAATGCTGGTGGTCAGATCGGTCAGCTTAGTGATTTTGATGGCGGCGGAAAGATTGGCCTCGATTTGCGGAAGCAGAGTCAGAATGCTCTTGACCACCGTGATCGTGTTCGCGCCGGGTTGACGCTGGACGTTGACAATTACCGCGGGTGTATTGTTCATCCACGCGGCCTGGTTGGTGTTCTCAACGCCGTCCACAACGGCTGCAACATTCTTCAGAAAAACAGGCGCACCGTTCCGATAAGCGACGACAACGTTTGTATAGTCCGCACTCGTGACAAGCTGATCGTTGGCGTCAATCTGATAATCCTGACGCGGGCCGTCGAAATTCCCTTTTGCGGCATTGACGCTGGCGGAAGTGAGAGCTGTCCGCAGGGCTTCCAGAGTGATGCCGTAGGAAGCTAATTGAGCCGGATTGGCCTGGATGCGAACAGCCGGCTTTTGCCCGCCGCTAATGGTGACCAGGCCGACCCCGCTGAGTTGCGAAAGCTTCGGCGCAAGGCGAGTGTCCACCAGGTCTTCGACCCGGGATAAAGGCATCGTGTCGGAGGTAACGGCCAGTGTTAGAACGGGAGCGTCAGCGGGATTGGTTTTGCTGTATACCGGCGGGGCAGGCAGGTTGGAGGGCAACACACTCTGCGCGCTGTTGATGGCAGACTGAACTTCCTGTTCCGCGACGTCGATCTGTAGCGTCAGGACGAACTGCAGCACCACGACGGAAACGCCGCCGGCGCTGGTGGACGTCATCTGACTGAGTCCTTGAAGCTGGCCGAATTGACGTTCGAGCGGAGCGGTGACCGTGGTCGCGACAACATCCGGACTTGCTCCCGGATAGAAGGTCAGCACCTGGATCGTGGGGTAATCCACCTGAGGCAAAGCGGAAACGGGCAGTTGTGTATACGCAACGACACCCGCGAGCAGGATCGCAGCCATTAACAGCGAAGTCGCGACCGGCCTCAGAATGAATGGTCGCGATGGACTCAAGACTTAGTACTCCCCGACTTTGCTGTTGACGACTTGCCTCCATGCTGTGCCGGCTGGGCCGGAGCGCCGGAAGCAGCGGGAGCGATTATTTTCGATCCGGGTGTCAGCTTCTCGAAGCTGCCGTTGGCGACCACGGTGCCGGCCCCGATTCCCTCCACCTGAGTCAGGTTGTTGTCGGTAACTCCGGTGACCACGTTTTTCATCTGTGCTTGTCCATTCTCGACCGCCCATACAAATGCCTGCGTTCCATTGTGCTGAACGGTGGATGAGGGCACGAGAATCACGTTGTAAAGGGTCTTCACCAATAGACGTGTGTTAACAAACTGATTGGGGAACAACGACTCGTTCTGGTTCGTGAACGTGGCGCGCAGTTTGAGGGTCCCGGTCGAGGTGTCGATTTGGTTGTCCAAGGTGGCCAGTTTACCCTTGCTGATGAGCCTGTTTTGAGAACGGTCGAGCGCCTGCACCTCAAGAGCCTGGCCTTTGTGCATTTGTGAAATTACCTGAGGCAAACTGTCTTCGGAAATTGTGAAGATGACCGTGATGGGCTGCATTTGCGTGATAACCGCAAGAACAGTGCCCCCGTTTGCAGTCACTACATTGCCAGGGTCCACCAGGCGAAGACCGACGCGGCCAGTGATGGGCGAAACAATGTGGCAGTATCCAAGCTGAACTTTGTCGAAGGCGACAGTCCCTTCATCATTCTTAACCGTGCCTTCATATTGGAGAACGGTTTTTTCCTGGTCGTCGAGGATCTGTTTGGCGATGGAGTTGCGCGCCCACGCTGCCTGGTAACGCTCCAAATCCATCTTTGCCTGCGCAAGGACTTGGACATCGTGCTGGAGCTGGCCCTCGGCCTGCGTTAGTGTCGCCTCGTAAGTCCGCGGGTCAATCTCGATGAGCGGCGTCCCCTTCGTCACGTTCTGACCCTCACGAAAGTGCACTTCGGTGATCACTCCGGTGGCCTGACTGACGATTGAAGCTGTATAAACAGGCGTCACTGTACCTATGGCGTCCTCATAGACGCCGATGTTTCCCTCCTTCGCCACTGCCGTGAGGGCGGTCACGGTGCCACCGATCGTGCGGCGTCCTCCTGGTGGCACTGTGACTTGCTGTTTCTGGTTGAGTACCCACCAGATGACCAGCCCGAAGACCAGCAGCACGCCGATCCAGACCAACGTCCGGTGTTTGCGGGGCGGCCGGGTGCCGGCAGTCAGCTGATGATCAGGCGGAATCGGCTTGGCGTCGCCTTGGTTAATTGCGTGGTCGCTCATTGTGCGGTGTGCGGCTCGCGCTCTCAGCAGACTAAATGTTGAGATCCGAGTTTCTTACAGCTCCAACCAGATCGACCGTTAGTTTCTCACACTCCCCGATGAACCGACGAGATGCTGTATCTACGAGTCCGGAGTACATGAAAATAAGCCGGAAAAAAGGCTGCAGCCGCTTCTTCTGCCGGCGACTGCCTGCCCTGTGAGACCGAGGTGGACGCGTAGTGAGTCGCTAGTAGATTCCGAATGTTCCAGTCCGGTCTCCGCCTTCACCCGGAACCGCCATGCCGCGACAACTCCATCTGAACAGTTCCCTTGTTGAGCAGACGCTCTCTGGCAGACCAAGCCGCGTCCGCTAAGTGCAGCGATTCCTGAATGATATTCTCAGTCAATGGCTGAGGCATTTTCCTCACCCGATGCACTAATCCTGCTCCTGGATTCTGAGTCAGACATGCGGGCAACTCTTCGCGACGCGCTTGAGGGCGCAGGTCACATGGTCGTGACGGCGAGGGACCTGGGCGAGGCCGTAGATCGGCTGAACGAAACGGCATCCAATTTGCTAATCGTTCGCCCTTATATCAACAGCATGCCGGGGCATGTCGCAGCCAACTACTTGCGCAGGATACAGAACGGATTACCCGTCCTGATCGTATCCGGGTTTATGGACGACGATCGGACTAATATTCGCAACGTGGTCCAAGATTTTCACACGTTCCCAAAGCCCTTTACCCGCGATGAACTGCTGGCCGAAGTCAGGAACGTTTTGAGTATCAAGCGGCCTTAGCAAGAGTGCTGTTCGACGCTCACAGAGACGCTTGATGGTTACATGCCGCAAAACAAAGAGCCGACCATTTTGGGTCGGCTCAGGTTAACTTCTTCATTTTAAATCTGGTGCGGAGAGCGGGACTTGAACCCGCACGGTGTTACCCGCTAGCACCTCAAGCTAGTGCGTCTGCCAATTCCGCCACCTCCGCATGGGTGACACTTACAAAATCCTCGATGCTACTTTTTCGGCGCGGCGGGGGGGTGCCCCTGCGGCGTACCCGGCGCGGGAGCGGTTGGCAACGCCCCCCCCGGCCCCGGAACCGGTTTCGTGTTCAGCGGTACGGCCGCCGGCACTTTTCGCTGGTACTTCTCAAGCACGCTGCCTCCGGTGGTCACGCCTTGCTTTTGAGACATGATGGCCAACGAGAGGGCCGTAATCATGAACAAAACCGCGGCGATGGTAGTGGCCTTTGAGAGGATGGTATTGGCGCCGCGCGGCCCGAAAACGGTCTGCGACCCCATGCCACCGAATGCACCGGCCAGATCAGCTGCTTTACCACTTTGAAGCAGCACAACAATAATGAGAAAGAAGCAAATCACCACGTGGATAAAGGTGACGATGCCGACAGCAAAATTCATACGAAGATCCAGTATAGCAAGCCGGGAGGGGTTCGCATCGGCCGCGGCTGGCTGGCTCAGAGGCGGTGGAGAATTGGATTATGGCCGCGGATGAACACGGATTGATTCAGGGGCCGCGGGGTACCTGAGAGTTGGAGGCCGGATGAAGGCATCCGGCGCGGGCGAGGGCGCCCGCCCCACTTCTTGAAAACGGCGACACAGGCTGAGAATTTGGCTTGGGGTGTGGGACTAGTTTAGTGGGTAAGGCGAATTTTATGAGTGACATACCATCACATTCCGGAATCCGCCTGTCGCTCGCCGACTTGCGCATTACCTATGCCCGGGAGAGCCTGTCGGAGGCCGATGTCAGAGCCGATCCCATTGCGCAGTTCAAGCATTGGTTCGACCAGGCCTTGGAAGCCCAGCTGATTGAGCCGAACGCCATGGCCTTGGCGACCGTTTCCTCCAACGGCCGGCCCTCGGCCCGAATGGTCCTCTTAAAAGAGATCGACGGCCGGGACTTCGTGTTTTACACCAGTTACGAGAGCCGGAAAGGCCTGGAACTGGCGGCCAACCCGTACGCGGCGCTGGTCTTCTACTGGGCCGAACTGGAGCGCCAGGTTCGGGTTGAAGGAGAAGTCAAGAAGGTTTCCCGGGCCCAGTCGGAGGCTTACTTTGCCACCCGGCCGAGGGGGAGCCGGCTCGGGGCCTGGGCTTCCCGTCAGAGCAAAGTCGTAGGCGGGAAGGCGGAGCTGGAACGAAGGCTGGCGGAACTGGAGACGCAATTCAAGGGTTCCGGGTCCGTTCCGGCACCTGAGTCCTGGGGTGGGTTTGGTGTCAATCCGGCAAGAATTGAGTTCTGGCAAGGGCGCCCGGACCGCATGCACGACCGGTTGCAATACAGCTTACAGGAGGATGGAAGTTGGCGCATCGACAGGCTTTCGCCCTGATTGCGAAGCTCCGTGCGCGTTTTCCAGTTCCCATGCGTCTAGAACCTTTAGTGACACTTCCCGGTCTCCAGCGGGCTAGCCCGATCCTCGCCCTTGTTCCCCTGATCCTGATGGGGGGCTCCCCTAGCGCCTTTGCGGCCGGGAAAACAGCGAATCCGCAGGTTGACACGCTGATCAGCCAGGTGGAAAGCCACTACAACCGGGCACAGACCCTGGCGGTCGATTTTACGGAGACCTTTTCCGTGCAGGGCCGGACCCGCAAGCCCGAATCCGGGACTCTGGCGCTTCGAAAGCCCGGCCGCATGCGGTGGGATTATTCGCAGCCCGCCGGCAAAGTGTTCGTTTCCGACGGCAGAACGGTTTACCTGTACACGGCGGATGACCAGCGGGTAGAACGGTCGTCCCTCAAAGCCAGCGAGGACATGCGCGCGCCGATGGCGTTTCTATTGGGGCGCCTGGAGTTGAGAAAAGAGTTTGCGTCGTTTGATACGCGTCCCGCGGAGGGCGGAATCTGGCTGGACGCCACAGCCAAGAACGAGCGCTTACCCTACGAGAAGATCCAGATGTTGATTGTCACGGGCGGCGCTATCCGACAGCTCAAGATTCTGGGGCGCGACGATTCGCAGCTCTCGTTTCTGTTCACCAACGAAACCGTGAATCCGCCGCTCAACAACAGGCTGTTTGAGTTCGCCATTCCGGATGGAGCGGAAGTGGTGGATGCGGTGACAGCGGGGCAGGAGAACTAGGTGGCTGAGTTCCTTCTAAAATACGCGGATGCCCGCGGCCAGGTGCATGAGCAACTGGCCGAGGCCACGACCGAACGGGATGCGCGCGAGCGTTTCGCGCAACAAGGCTTTCTGGTCTACTCGGTTCGCGCCCGCGATCTGAGCGCCCGGCTGGGCGGGTTTCAGATCCGCCGCAAAGTCGTCAACCTGGAGAAGTTCCTGATCTTCAACCAGCAGTTCGTCACCCTGATTCGGGCCGGGCTGCCGATTCTCAAAGGTCTGGATCTGCTGGCCGACCGGTTGACCGATCCGCAACTGGGCCGCTATATCAAAGCCGTTCGTGACGAGGTGAAAACGGGCACCACCCTTTCGGATGCCTTCGCCAAGCAGAATGTGTTTCCACCGATCTACGTCACCACCATATTGGCGGGTGAACGAAGCGGATCGCTGGTGGAGGTGCTCGACCGCTTCCTCACGTATCAGAGGCTGACGCTCGCGGTGCGCAAGAAACTGCTGTTGTCGCTGATGTATCCGGCGCTGCTGATCGTGCTGGTCGTGTCGTTGATTGTATTCCTGGTCACGTACGTGGTTCCGAACTTCGCCGAGCTGTACAAAAGCATGCAAGCGAAGCTGCCGGCGCCCACGCGGATTCTGATCGCGGTGGGTACGACCGCGCGCAGCTATATCCTGCTGGGATTCGCCGCGCTTATCGCCGCGGCGATCGGCGGCTGGCTGTGGTCGAGACGCGAGTCCGCCCAGGAGACACTTGATAAATGGAAGCGGCGCATGCCGATATTCGGCGATATCTGGACCAAGTATCAGGTAGCCCAGTTTGCTCGCGTGTTGAGCACGTTGCTGATCGGCGGTATCCCGCTGACGCAGGCGCTTTCGACATCTGGCCAGAGCCTGGGAACCGTACTCATGAAGAAAGCTCTCGAGCGGGCGTCGACCCTGGTGCGGGAAGGCAAGTCGCTTTCGGCGAGTCTCAATGAAACGGGCATCTTCCCATCGCTCTCAATTGACATGATGGAAGTAGGGGAATCCACCGGGGCGCTGCCGCAAATGCTAAACAGCGTGGCTGAGTTTTATGAAGACGACGTGTCGACGAAAACCTCGGCGGCGTTGTCGCTGATTGAGCCTGCCATCATGATCTTTATGGGTATCTTCGTGGCCTTTGTACTGGTAGCGCTGTATCTACCCATCTTCTCGCTGGCGGATTCCATTCGATAACCATGGCGACTGAAACTGTAAAACTCAAAGAACCCGGGGAGGAGATTGAACAGGCACAAGCGCTGGCCCGGCGCTACCGCTGCGAATTCATTGATCTGAAGTCTGCCTTCATCGATCACGAGCTGTTCCGCACCGTTCCGGTCGACCTGATGTTCCGCTACCATTTCGTGCCGCTGCGGGACATGGCGGGAACGCTCGAAATCGCGCTGTCCGACCCGAGGCAAGTGGTCTTCATGGACGAGTTGTCGCTGCTGCTGGGGCGCAAGCTGCGGGTGAAAGTAGCGACCTATTCGCAAATCTCCGACCTGCTGAAGAAGACCGAACAATCCCAGCGCGTGCTCGAAGAGGTCACCGAAGGCTTCACGCTGGACGTAGTCAGCGAAGAGAACGCCGATGAGACGCTGTCGATTGACCGGCTCACGTCCGACGACAGCAACATCGCGCCGGTCATCAAACTGGTGGATACCACTATCTTTAACGCGCTCGAGCGGCGCGCCAGCGATATCCACATTGAGACGCGCGACCAGGAAGTGGCCATCAAGTACCGCATTGACGGCGTGCTGCAGTACGCCATGAACCCGATCTCCAAAGAGTGGCACTCCGCGGTGATTTCGCGTATCAAGGTGATGAGCGAACTCGACATTGCCGAACGGCGTGTCCCGCAGGACGGGCGTTTCCGGGTGCGCTATAAAGGCCGGCTGATCGACTTTCGTGTCTCGGTGATGCCGACCATCCACGGTGAAGACGCCGTGCTCCGCGTGCTCGATAAAGAGTCGATGAGCGAGAAGTTCTCGAAACTCTCGCTGGACGTGGTGGGCTTTGCCGAGCAGGATTTGACTAAGTTCCGGCGCTACATTAAAGAGCCGTACGGCATGGTGCTGGTGACCGGCCCGACGGGATCCGGCAAAACGACGACGCTCTATGCGGCGCTCAGCGAGATTAAGAACGACGAAGACAAAATCATCACCATTGAAGATCCGGTGGAATACCAGATCAAGGGAATCACACAGATCCCGGTGAATGAGAAGAAGGGGCTGACGTTTGCGCGCGGGCTGCGGTCTATTCTGCGCCACGATCCGGACAAGATCCTGGTGGGTGAGATCCGCGATCAGGAGACCGCGCAGATTGCCATCAACGCGGCGCTCACCGGGCACCTGGTTTTCACCACCGTGCACGCCAACAACGTGCTGGACGTGTTAGGGCGGTTCTTGAACATGGGTGTTGAGCCCTACAACTTCGTCTCCGCTCTCAACTGCATTCTGGCGCAGCGCCTGGTGCGCGTGATTTGCCCGCATTGCCGGGTTCGGGTCCACTACGATGAATCGTATTTGGTGGAAAGCGCGCTGGATTTGAAAACCTGGTCGTCGTTCGAGTTCTTCGAAGGTCGTGGCTGCATGGAATGTTCGGGCACCGGCTTCCGCGGGCGCACGGCCATTCACGAGCTGCTGAACTTGAGCGAACCGATTCGGGAAATGATTCTGGACCGCCGGCCATCGTCGGAGATCAAGCGGACGGCGCGAGAAGAAGGCATGGGCTTCCTGCGGGAGTCGGCGATCGACCGTGTCCGGCAGGGCGTGACCACGCTGCGCGAGATCAATAAAGTGACCTTCATTGAAAGCTAGGTTGAGTCCCGTGTCACCCATCCAGTTCCTCAAACGCCTAGTCTCCGAGCCCGCGCCCGATTACCTGTTCGAAATGAGCGAGAGCGCGCTGGCGTCGGTGTTGCCGTCCGACCCTTCCACGGTTCACGAAGAAAAGGTGGCGCCTCAATCACTGGCGGTCTCGCCGGCGTCGTCGAATCTGGTGAATCCTGAGGCCTATCGCTCGGCACTGGCCAAACTCGCGCCGCTGACCAACGGCCGCAAGCCGAGCGCCGGGCTGGTTGTTCCGGACTACGCGTTACGCATGGCGATACTGGATTTCGACGAATGGCCGGATAGCGAAGAACAGCGGTTGGCTCTGGTGCGGTTCCGGCTGCGCAAGAGCCTGCCGTTTGCCATCGAAGAGGCGCAGGTGTCGTTTGCGCCACAGAGCAGGGAAGGGCGAAAAGTAGAAGTCCTCACAGTGGCCATCGACCGGCGTATTCTCAGCGAATACGAGGACGTGTTCACGGCCGGCGGCTTTCGTGTCGGCGTGGTTGTGCCATCGAGCATTGCCTGCCTGCCGCTGTGCCCCCCAGCCACTTCGGCGGCTTCCTCTTCTCCGGGCCGACCGGGGGTGGCGCTTCTGCTGAAACTGAGCGGGGCCATTTTGACGGCGATGCTACTGGACGGCGATAAGATCCGGCTTATCCGCTGCGTCGATTTCTCGGAGCCGGTTTCCGAGGAATCAGCCGTGCCCACGCGCACCGCGTCGATCCTCGACGACACCATGCCCGTGATGCAACAGACCATCGCGTACGCGGAGGATGAACTGGGAAAGAATGTGGATCGCCTGCTGTTGACCGGCTTCGGCCTGACCGCAACCGCGATAGGTGAAACAGCGAGCAAGGAGTTCCAGGTGAAATGGGAGTTCCTCAGGTCGCGGTTCGCACCGGCGCAGGATTATTCAGGCTTGCTGGGCCTGCTGGAGCAATACGCAGCATGATAGGCAATCCTGCCGTGACAATCAATCTGGCATCGGAGCCGTTCCGGCACGAACGAGCTCGCAATGCGGTCCTGGTAGGCGCCTGCGCGGTTCTATCCATTTCGCTGATCACGCTGGTGAGCATGGTGGTACACGAACGCGCAGGGGCCTCCAAGCTGCGCAAAGAGATTAACGCCCAGCGCGTCGAGCTGGCGAAGTACCAACGTGAACAAGGGCGGTTCCGGGGCGTTCTGGGTAAGCCGGAGAACGCTGATGTGTTCTCGGAAAGTGTCTTCCTGAATCAGTTGATCGCGCGACGTGCCGTGAGCTGGACCATGGTATTCGACGATCTCGAAACGGTGCTGCCCTACAACGTGCGGCTGGTTTCGATCCGGCTCCCTCAGGTGGCGGCCGGTGATGATCCTGCTTCCAACCACATCCAACTCGACATGATTGTGGGGGCCGAAAAGCAGGAAGCGGTAATCGAACTGCTGCAGCGGCTGGAGAAGTCGCCCCGTTTCGGCTCCGCTGCGCTGGTGAGCCAGCAGCCGCCCGCGCAAAACGAGCCTTTCTTCCGTTATCGGATCTCCGTTCCCTATGTTCAAAAGTTTTAAGCAAAGGATCAATTCGGAGCTGAGCACGCGCGCCGCGACGCGCGGGGCCGGATTCTGGCTTCAGGTGATTGCGGCCACACTGCTGGTGTTGAACCTGGTCGCGCTGTACTTCTACTTTGCGCCTCCCGGCGGTTCGCGGCGCGAGCTGACGGCGCAGTCGGCGCAGATCCATCGTCAAATGGTGGCGGCACGCTTCGCGGCGCAGCGGCTGGAGACGGTTTCCGGCAAAGTCCAACTGGCCGGAACCCAAACCACGGCGTTCGAAAGCAAGTACTTCCTGGCCGGCCGCGAGGCATATCGGAAGGTGTTTTCCGATCTCGAAAAACTGACCCGGGATGCCGCCATCCAGCAGCGCGATGGGGTGTTTACCGAGGAGCCTATCGAGGGATCAACGGATCTGACCTTGCTGAACTTCTCCGTGAATCTCGAGGGAACGTATTCCGATCTGATGCATTTCCTCTACGGGGTCGACCACGCACCCAGCTTGTTGATTCTGGATTCGCTGAATGCGGCACCGCAACAAGGCACGGAGCGGCTGAACCTCGCGGTGAAGTTTCTCACCGTGATGCGCGAAGCCCCGGCGGCCGGGCTAACTCCCAACCCTGCGCCTACGGTTGCAGGAGCAAAGCCATGAGTACGGCAATCACCCGGGGAAGACTGAAACTGGGCGCCGAGCCGAAGAAGGTGGCGCTGCTGGCGTTGTTCGTCGTGATAGCGATTGTGCTGTGGATTCGGGCGTACACTAGTTCGGAGGGCCCGGCTTCGCCGCCGCCGGCACCTGCGAGCGAGACAGTCGCCGCGCCGAAGAACTTACCGATCGCGGAACCGCCCGCGGCCGGGCAGCCGCACGTGCGACCCCAGCGCCGGTTCCAAAGAGCCAACGACCGCGGCACTCTGGAGATGCGACCCGTTGATCCGACGCGAGGCGACGTTGATCCGACTTTGCGTTTGGATTTGTTGGACCGGCTGGCTAACGTGAAGATGGCAGTGGCTGGACGAAGCCTGTTTACGATGGGGACCCAGCCGATTCCCGCGGCAGAAGCGGCGAAAGTCAAGGGACCGGTCATTATCCCCGGTCCAAAGCCCGGCACCGCAGCGGCGGCCGTCGCCAAGGGCCCTCCGCCACCGGCGCCGATCGCGCTAAAGTTCTATGGCTACATACGTCCCGCGACGACCGGCGCGCCGAGGCGAGGATTCTTCCTGGATGGCGACGTGATCCTGGTCGCCGAGGAAGGTGAGGTTCTCAAGCAGCACTACCGCATCGTCAGCCTGAAAGAAAACCGGGCCACCTTCGAAGATACGGCGACCAAGGCTCAGCAGGATATCGCGTTGACTCCGGAGGCCCATGAGAACTAAGCGGCTTCAATCCTCGTCCGCATCCAACGAGCGAGAGCGAGGCTCGGCCTTGCTGGTCGTCTTCCTGTTTTCCGCCATGATTGCCATCTTTCTCTATATGGAGCTTCCGATTGTGGTCATGGAGGCGCAGCGCCAGAAAGAGCAAACCCTCATCGACCACGCGGCGGCATATCAGCGAGCTATCCAGCTCTATTACCGGAATCGGCACACCTATCCGCCAACCATTGACGCACTTGAGAACACCAACAATCTGCGGTTCTTGCGCCGCCGCTACAAAGACCCGATGACCGGCAAAGACGATTGGCGCATTCTACACATGGGCCCGGCCGGTGTGATTGACTCACTGGTGAACCCGCTTGTCGCAGCAGGCGCCAACGGCCAAAGCGGGCAAAGCGGCTTCGGACAGAACGCCACGAACCAGGATGGCTTTGGGAGCAGCGGATTTGGACAGAGCGGGTTTGGGCAAGCGACGAATGCCACGGCAAACTCGAACGCGAGTCAGCCGCAAGCGAACAATCCGAATGCGGCTGACCCATCCCAGGCCGGGCAGAATGGCGACAACGGCTTGGCGGGAATCCAGGCGAATTTGCGGCGACGGGCCCCCGCCGCCGTTGCCGGCGCTGCTACGGGCGGCCCCCAAGATCCGAACGCGCCCGAAGCGCAGAATGGGCAACTTCCTCCCGCTCCGGGCGACCCAGGCGTCAATGAGCCGACACAACTGGGAGACACTGCCGCGTTGGGGGTGCCCAATGCCCAAGGGCAGCAGCCGGCCGGTGGCAATCAAAATGGACCAGGCAACCCGAACGCCAGTCCCAATGGCAATGGGGCTCCCAATTCGAATGCCACTTTGGCGAACGAGATTATGCGTAACCCTGCCACGAGCCCGGCCGCTCCGAGCAGTCTGACGTCGCCGCAGACAGGCACGTCCTCGAACCCGAACCCGATCAGCGGCGGCTCGATTGCCGGAGTCGCCAGCAAGGTTCACGGCAAGGCCATCAAGGTGTTCAACGATCAGACTGACTACGCCAAGTGGGAGTTTGTCTACGACTTCCGCAAAGACACAGGCACCGTCTCGGGGACCAACCCGCAAGGCGCGGGGGGCACGGTACCGTTGACGAACCAAAACGGCTTGTCCGGATCCAACACGACTAGCTCGTTCGGCCAGAGCGGCAGTTCATTCGGTCAGAGCAGCAACCAGAACACGAGCAATCAGAACTCTGCGCCTGCCAGTTCCAGTACAACCCCTAACCCGAATCAGTAGCGCTCTTACGAAAGCGGAACGCAAATGCCTTGTCGGCGTGGCCCGATCGCGTGTGAGAAGTTCCTTGAATCTTCGCCACGTTACAATCGAATCCTGAGTCCGGACGCATGAGCGTTGCCAAGATTATTCGTATATTGAAGAATCCGATCTCGGACCGCACCGCATATTCTGTTATCCTGGCCTGTTTCGCCGTTTCGCGGATCCTCTACTTCCTAGCCGGTGTCCGATTTGTAGCAGCTCGGCCTATTGCGGATTTCTATCAGATCGTCGATCCGGTGTTATTGCGCACAAGGCTGCTTGAGAGCACCTGGTACATGCATGTGCGACCGCCCGCTTTCAACTTCTTCATCGGCCTGGTTTTGAAGGCAACGCCCACAATCGAAGCTGCCTCCACCCTGTTTGGCGTGTGCTGGCTGCTGCTTGGAGTTCTGCTCGCCATTCTGCTCTACCGGCTGCAACGAGAATTGGGCGTTTACCCGGTAGTAGCGGTGCTGACGACTTCGTGGTTCATGATCAGCCCGGGCGTGGATCTTTTTGAAAACCTACTTCTGTACGAGTATCCGATTCTCGTCATGTTGATGATCGCGGCGTTGGCTCTGTCACGCTTCGTTCGCACCGGGAAGGTGGCTTATGGAGTTACTTTCTTTGCGATGAGCGTGCTGCTAGCCTACACGCGAGAACTTTTCCACCTGGTGTGGGTCGTGATGGTTGCGGCAGGGTGTGTATGGGTGTTCCGCTATGTGAATCGAAGCAAGACGGTGTGGGTGCTGGCAACGGTCTGCGTGGCGCTCGTGTTCGGCTTGTTTTTCAAGAATTATCTGCTGTATGGAAAATTCGGAAGCAGCACGTGGCTCTGGTGCGCTCTTCGCGCGGTGACCGCTCACCAGTTGCCTGACGATGTGAGGGAACAACTCGTCCGGGAGGGAGCGATTTCGGGCTTATCCGGGGCGGGTGACCAAACGGCCGTGCGCGCATTCCCTAATTACCTGCACCCCGTTGCTAAGACGGGGATCCCGATCCTCGACCAAGAAGTTGACTCTACGGGCCGCGACAATTTCAATAACCTGCAATACTTTCAAGCAAGCAAGTACGTAACAGCCGACGCAATCGTGATCATCAGGCGATATCCGCAGGCTGTGTTGAAGTCCATGGGGATTGCGTGGTTTACCTATTTCTTCCCGACTAGCGATTTCCCGGACCTGCGTGACAACCGCCCGAAAATTCATGGCTGGGATCGAGCCTTCAACGTCGTGTTTTTCGGTCAATGGAAGGATGCGACCGATCGAAAAAAGCTACGCCGCGAAGGGATTGGCCCGGGCTTGATTCTCTACACGGGAACCTACCTGGTGATCGTTTTGCCGCTTCTCTTTGCGTATGGCTGCTGGCGGTTGTGGCGAGCTTGGAAAACAACGCCGCGCGACTATGCGTTGGTTGCGACGCTGGGATTTATGCTCTTCAACATACTCTTCCTCACCGGGCTCGTGAACACACTTTCGAGTTTCGAAAACAACCGCTATCGATTTCCGCTGGATGGGTATTTCGTGACTTTGCTCGGGATGGCCCTTTCGCAGTGGTTGCATAGCCGCGGCAAAGAGGCGATGGGAGTCGGGGCAGGCGCCCGCTCATCCAAAGAGTTGCAGGGCCGAGGCCTCCGCTAGAATCAAAGGTCAGGGACTAAACACCTTCCGTTTTTCCCTGCTTGATCGAACTGCATGATGCGCCTTCTACTCGCACCAATCCTGGCCTCGATGCTGTCCATGGCAGCAGCAGCCCAATCTCTTCAGGAGTTTCAAAAGAAAGTCACCGAGTTCACGCTGGCGAACGGGTTTCACTTCATCGTGGTGGAACGGCACGATGCGCCCGTGGTTGCCTTCAATTCCTATGTGAATGCCGGGTCGGTGGATGATCCGGCAGGCCAGACTGGCATTGCGCATATGTTTGAGCACATGGCGTTCAAGGGGACCTCTTCCATTGGCACCACCAACTGGGGCATTGAACGGCAGCAGTTGCGCGACATTGAGAAAGCCTACGACAACTTCGAAGAGGAAAAGAACAAAGGTCCGCACGCCGATCCCCAGAAGCTGGAGCAACTGTTGAGCCGGCTGAAAACGGAGATTGAACTGGGTGAGAAGTATGTCAACCAGAATCTTTTCACGCGGATCATTGAAGCAAACGGCGGGACGGGTCTGAACGCACAGACGTCGAACGACTCCACCGTCTTTTACTACAGCCTGCCCTCGAACCGGGCGGAACTCTGGTTCTTACTCGAATCCCAGCGCTTTTACGATCCAGTTTTCCGGGAGTTCTATAAGGAGCGGGATGTGGTGCTGGAAGAACGCCGGATGAGCATCGATTCGAATCCGGAGGGCCTCTTGCGCGAGACGTTTGCCGCGGCTGCGTTCGAGGCTCACCCCTATCACAATCCGACCGGCGGATGGCTGAGCGACATCCTCAATTTCCGCATGCGTGACGCGCTTGCGTTCTACAAGAAGTATTATGTTCCGTCCAACATCACCTTCGGCATTGCCGGCGACATCAATGCAGCGGATGCCCGCCGATTGGCGGAGAAATACTTCTCGATTATTCCTGCCGGGCCGGCTCCTCCGTTGATTCATACGGTTGAGCCGGAGCAACTGGGTGAGCGGCGCGCCGTCGTCGAATCCGATTCGCAGCCTGTCGAATTGATTGGCTACAAGCGCCCATCGGAGAGATCTCCGGATGACGCCGTGCTGGAAGTGATTGCCGGCGTTCTGGCGGGCGGACGGACGGGGACCATTTACAAAGATCTGGTGCGCGATAGGAAGATCGCGTTATCGGCCGGAGCCCAGGCTACGTTCCCAGCAGGGAAGTATCCGAGTCTGTTTGTGTTTTACCTGTATCCCAATTTGGGCAAATCCTTAGACGAATGTGAGAAGCCGCTTCTGGAGGCAGTTGAACGCCTGAAGACCCAGAAAGTGGATGACGCGACGCTCAAGCGGATTCGGGCTCAATTGCGGCTGTCGCTGATTAGCAGGCTAGAGACCAATGAAGATCTGGCGTCGGAAGTTGCGTCCTATTACGCGACTTATGGAGACTGGCGAAAGCTATTTACGGAGCTTCAGGATTATGACAAAGTAACTGCCGACGACGTTATGCGGATTGCCAAGAAGTATTTCGTTTCCGAGGCACGAACGATTGCGAAGATCGTTCCAGTTTCCGGCGCCAGGCAATCCCAGCCGGCTTCAGAGCAGGACAAGGCTTCTCGTGCCGGGTGTCAACTGATGCGCGGGCGGATATCGGTTCTCGGACGAGGACTCACCTGCGCATTTCTGGCATGCGCATTTCTGTGCGCGCAGCCCGCCAAGCCGACTGCGAAGTCACAGCCCCAGGTCAAAGCGCCGGAGGACGGCGATTCCGTTGTCGTTCGGGAGGCCGGATCGCTACCTTCACCGCTCGCGCTGGTGTATCCCCCCTTGGGGGAAATCCATATCCCAAAACCCGTCATCGTGACGCTCTCAAACGGGATGAAAGTGTATTTGTTGGAGAACCACGACCTGCCGATCGTTCGTGGCACGGCCGTGATTCGTACCGGTAACCTGTTCGACCCCAGAGAGAAGCGCGGATTAGCGACACTGACCGGAGTCACCATCCGCAGCGGCGGAACGAAGTCGATGACCGGGGATGAACTGGACGAAAAACTGGAAGGCATAGCTGCCTCAATCGAATCCGAAATCGGTGAATCGAGCGCCACTGGCGGGTTCTCGTGTTTGAGCGAGAACACGGATGCCGTGCTGGGTTGGTTCCGGGATGTCTTAGCAACACCGGAGTTCCGGCCCGACAAAGTGGATCTTGCGAAGACCCAGATGAAGAGCGAGATTTCGCGCCGCAACGACGACGCCGCGGGCATAGCGAGCCGTGAGATTTTGCGCATCCTGTATGGCCCCGATACACCCTATGGCGGCGAAGAGACATATGCGACCGTGAACGCCGTCACTCACGACGACATCCGCGCTTTCTACCAGCGGTACTATTTTCCGGCCAATATCATCCTGGCTGTTTACGGCGATTTTCAGACCGCCGATATGCAGCAAAAGCTGGAGATGGTTTTCGGCTCATGGAAGGTGACACAGGAAAAAGTACCTCCGTTTCCGGCGGTGGATGCCAAGCCCGATCCGGGAGTTTTCCTGGTGAAGAAAGAGGACGTCGCACAGACATTCTTCGAAATGGGGCACCTCGGAGGGGAATTCAACAGCAAAGACTTTCCAGCTCTATCGGTGGCAGCCGATGTGCTCGGCGGGGGATTTAGCAGCAGACTTTTTCGGGAGGTTCGGAGCCGGCTTGGATACGCGTACTCAATCGGCGCCTCCTGGGATGCGAATTACGACCACCCGGGCATCTTTCTGATTGGGGGCAGCACCAAGTCTCAGACAACGGAGGAGACGATCGCCGTCGTCCTGAAAGAAGTGGATCGCCTGCGAACGGCCGAGGTGAGCGACCAGGAACTGAACACAGCCAAAGACTCAGCACTGAACAGCCTCGTATTCGCCTTTGAGCGGCCGGTGAGCACGCTGATGCGTTTAGTCACCTACGACTATTTTGGTTATCCAGCCGACTTCCTTCTGAGGTACCAGCATGGACTGGAGGCGGTTACTAAGGCTGACGTGCTCCGGGTGGCAAAGGAGTATTTCAACCCCGAGCGTTTTAGCATTGTCGCGGTCGGGAACCAAAACAACTTCGGCCGGCCGCTGAGCGAGCTCAACCTTCCGGTTAAGCCACTGGATGTATCGATGCCTCCTGATCGGCCCGTTCAAACGACCGAAGAAAAGCTGGCGGGCCAGCAACTGCTCACCAAGGCCTTTGACCAGATCGGAGGCGCCGCGCGCCTTAGCGCGATTCAGGACTTCACCGAGACCCAGGAATTGCAAACCCGGGCTAATCTGAAGAAACGCGACTCAACGATACGATTCATTGCCCCCGACACCATTCGTGAAGAACAGGAACTGGAAGATGGTAGTCACCTCACCGTGTTCTCTAATGGCAAGACCGGCTGGGCGAATTCAGGTGGTGTCACCGATGAGCTGACAGAAGAAGCAATTCCCACGATCGCCGTTAACATGTCGCACACGCTTCTGTTTATTCTTCGGAAACTGGGCAAGGACCCGAATCAAGCCACGTATACGGGTCACGGCGTTTTCGAATGGCTGGACCCCAATGGGCAGCCCGTCAATCTGATCGTGGACGAAAAGACGGCTATGATTCTGAAGATCCGTTTCCGCCAAAAGGGCGTGGTCGAGGAGACGTTTTCGGACTGGCGCGACGTCTCCGGAATGAAGCTGCCGCTTCATGCCGACGTGGTGCGGAACAATAAGCCGACTGCGGTGAGAACGACACTCGCGCTGAAGATAAATACTCATTTGAATCCGGAAGAGTTGAAGAAACGACCGTGAAAATCCTGTTGCTTTTGTTGATGTGCGCGGCATGCGTGACTGCGCAGGCGGTGGATAAAGGGAAGCAAGTTGTGGAGGAAGCCATCAAAGCGTTGGGCGGCGAACGTTTTCTCCAGATGCAGAATCGTGTCGAGTCGGGCCGGGCTTATTCGTTCTACAACGAAGAAATCAGCGGCCTCGACATCGCAACCATCTACACCGAATACCTGCCCAGCCAGCCGGAGAACGGAGTGGGAGTTCGCGAACGGCAGGTTTTCGGGAAAAAACAGGACTATTCAGTCCTCTTTCTACAGGATCAGGGCTGGGACATCACGTTTCGTGGAGCCCGGCCGGTGCCCGACGCGAGCCTGAAACGCTACCTGAACTCCACGCGGAATAACATTTTCTACCTGCTTCGGGTGCGCTATAAGGAACCCGGCATGGAGTTCGATTATGTCCGGAGCGACGTTCTGCAGAATGTCGAAGTGGTGATGGTGGACATCAGCGACGCGCAAGGCCAGGTGGTTCACCTGGTTTTCGATCGATTGACCAAACTGCCGGTGCGCCAGACGTTCAATTACGTGGATCCGGAAACCAAGATGCGTATGGACGAAAGCACGGAATACGGCAACTACCGGGATGTGGGAGAAGGCGTGAAAATGCCATTCTCAATTCTGCGCGAACGGAATGGGCTTAAGGTCTATGAGCTCTACGCCAACAAGGTTTCGATCAACCAAGCGCTGCCACCCAAAATGTTCGAGCTTCCTCCGGGAGTGAAGGTGCTCAACAAAATGAACAACTAGCCGTGGTGCGGCGCTGCCGTTTTCTGCGAGCGCCGCTGACTCGGGAAGAGCCTTAGTTCGCGGGCGCGCCCGCGCTCCGCCAAGCGAACATCAGGAACGAAGCCGACGTCAGGTCGATCGCCGGCTCGGTTGTGGCATATGACTGAACATTGTCAACGAAAACTGCGGCATTCGGGTCGTTGTAGTTATTGAACGCGGCATAAGCGTCCACTCCGTTCGCGGGGCAATTACGCATATTGGCTACGAAGCCACCCGACTGAACGTTGGCATAGCTGTTTGGCCCCTCGACCAAGGCTCCTGCCAGAACCGGCGGGGTGCCGTCCAGCGACCCGACGAGATTTGCCACCTGATGCTGCATGCAATCCGGGAAGGTGCTTCCATCGCCGACGATGAGGGAAATGCCCCAGGCGTTGGCTCCCAGGATATTGGCCGTCCACTGCCGCGAATACTGCTCGTAGGTTGAGGAACCGGTCAGGTAGTCGTATTCCTTGGCCTCAACGGCCAGGCCCGCACCGTGTGTTGTCGTATCAAATTGCGCCCATGCGAACCCAAAGCCAAAGGGATCCGTAGCGCTTTGGGTGACGGCATTATCCAGTTCCTTCTTCAGGTCGGCCAATAGGGCTGCTTGCGTGACTGCCAGTCCTCCGGGGTTTCCGGCGGCAGAAATGGCGCGATACAACTCATAGTGTGCCAATCCGCTGACATCGTACAGGTTTAGCGAATCCGATGCGTCGTTCGGGCCAGTGATGTAAGCGTTCGCCCAGTATGCGGCCTTATTGAGGTAGTAGCCGGCGTTGGCATGCGGCAGGCCAGCAGGCAGCGAGTTGCAATTGGACAGAGCATTGTAGAGTTCGGTGGCTCCCAGTTCCAGATCGTCCTGCCACACAACCTCCGGATAGAAGTCATAGGGAGCCGTGGTAAGGAGATTGTTGTTTATATTCGCGTTGGTTTGAGCCAGATCGAAGATATGCTCTGCGTTCTTCAGACACTGCGCCGCGAAAGCCGGATCGCTGTTTCGATACACCTGGTATCCCACCGCAAAGGCTGCCGCGAGGCGTCCTGCAAGGTTCGGGCTGATCTTTGAGCCGGCTGGACCGGCGATGAACACGGGGCGGTTGCGTATGTACTTGTATGGCGCCCCTGGATAGTTCGCAGCATTGTCGTCTTGCGGGAGGCGCCAGATATCGTGGTCGCTGTAGAGATATTGCGTACCGGCAGGGCAGCCGCCTTGCCCCGAACCCTTAATGACGCATCCTCCCGTACCGATGCCCACCTGGTAATAGAGAGTTTTGCTTGAATCGTCCCACATCTGCGAGAGCCACTGGAGGCCAAACTTCGCTTCGGCCGTGAAGTTGGACGTCCAGGAGCCGGAACCCATCTGGTTTGGAAAATCGCGTACGCCGATCAGCATGAGCGCCACCGTGTAACTGTGGGTCTGAACAAACTTCAGATAATCGCCGGCATCCCACCAGCCGCCCTCAGCGTTAATCGTCGCGCCAGTGGGCGTGAGGTCGCTCACCAGGATGTCGTTTTCGTCGATGTTTGGCGTCTGGTACACTTTTGCGCTCGCGTCGTTTACGTGGCCCGGCGCCGAGCGGAGATCGGACGGAATGTAGTTGATCCCGTCGCGCTCATTCTGGTAGAAACTCAGTGTGTTTGCGAGCGGGGCGGAATAAATAGCGCTTCCAGGTCCCACTTGAAACGACGGAGACACCACGCTGCCTACCTGGACGGTGTAGGTACCTTGGCACACGGTGAAGTCAATCGCGTTCACTTCGAAGTTGGTGGCCCCTACCCAAGTGCCCTGATCCGCGCCCACCTTGCCCTTGAACACGGTGTTTCCTTTGGAATCGAGAACCACGAACTTAGCGCCCTGGGCCGAGGCCGGCGACATCAGATAAGCACGGCTTTGCGTATTCGCTTCGTACCCCACCTGATTCACCCGGATGTATGAGTTCTGTGGCGTCAAGGAGGCCGGTGCGGCCTGTGCCATCAACGACGATCCGAACAAAGGCAACGCGACTAAGCCGCCAAGCAATCCCCGGAAATACGCCCGATTGTTAACTGCCTTACTGTGTAAATTGGCTTTCATTGGTTCTCTCTGCTTTCATTTCCCTAGCCACTATACTGCCGTCGCCGAGTTTTTGAAACTGGTTGACGCTGATTGTTGTACCGGAACCGGTAAGACTTTCCCGACTGTTCGAAATTAAACTGCTAGTACGGGTGTGCAGACCTGCCAGACAAATTGAACTGGGTTCTTCGCTGGTCCAGCGGAGCAAGCCTTAGGTGATAGCCATCTTGCGCTGCATTTCCTCGAGCGAAACGCCCTTCGTCTCCGGATAAACTGCGAAGACAACACAGAACTGCAACACCATCATTGCGGCGAAGAACACAAAGGGCATGCCGCCCGACTTTGCCGCCATAATCGGAAAAACGAGCGAGATGACCCCATTCATAGCCCAGTGCGATAGACTGCCCAGGCTTTGTCCTTTAGCGCGCACGCGGTTCGGAAAGACCTCGCTGATATAGACCCAGATCACAGCCCCTTGCGAGAACGCAAACGAAGCAATGTACCCAATCAAGAGCCAGACCAGCAAGCTTTCGTATTTGTGGCTGAAAAAGACGGCGGCAACTCCGGCCAAACAAGCTGCAGTGCCCACGGATCCGATTAACAGGAGCGTTCTACGTCCGACCTTGTCGATGATCGACATGGCAATCACGGTGAAAAGCAGGTTCGTCGCGCCCACCGCGACGGCTTGCAGATCGCCTGAAACCTTGCTGAACCCTGCCCGCTCAAAGATGAAGTTCAGGTAGTAGAGGATGGCGTTGATTCCCGACAGCTGGTTAAAAAGGCCAATGGAGACCGCGAGGAATATAGGGAATCTGTATTTGCGGGAGAAAAGGGGCTCGTCGGCATGACCATGTTCCAGATCGATCGAGGCGACGATGTCCTGTAATTCGGCCTCGTAGTCCTCTTCGCCAACCTGCCGAAGCACCTCACGAGCTTCTGGAACGCGTCCTTTCTTGACGAGCCAGCGAGGGCTCTCGGGTATGCCGAAGAGCATTACCAGGAAAAGGGCTGCGGGGATGGCCGCTACGCCGAACATCCAGCGCCATTCCTCCTGTCCGAAGTTCATGGTTCCGATCACATAGTTCGAAAAATAGGCGAGAAGGATACCGAACACCACATTAAACTGAAACAGGCCGACCAGCCGCCCTCTCCATTTGGAGGGTGCAATCTCGGCTATATACATAGGGCCGAGCACGGATGAGCCGCCGATGCCCAAGCCGCCGATAAATCGGAAGACCACCAGAGCGTCCCAGTTCCAGGCAATGGCGCAGCCCACCGCTGAAACCACGTAGAGGATCGCCATTCCTCGAAGGCTCAAGCGCCGACCATACCGGTCGCCTGGAATTCCCGCTAACATCGCTCCGAGAATGGTTCCGAGCAGTGCGCTGAACACGGTGAAGCCCAACCAGAAATCCGTCAGCCCGTAGAGCAGTTTCAGGTCGTGAGTTGTCCCCGCAATGACGGCTGTGTCGAAACCGAAGAGCAAGCCACCGAGCGCAGCGACGATACTGTTCCTGATGATGAACCCATTCAGCGCGAACCCGCCCTGTTTGTTGACCATTGGTGATTGCCCCTTCGACTCGGAACAGACCTGGAAGTGCCCGAAGCATCCTATTGTGCACTGCGTGGCTGGCAATGTCTAACCAGAAACGGGTGGTGCGCCCCGGGAGAGCAATATGCCGGACATGACTTGCTTAGAGGCGGAGAGCAGCGAACGGTTGGCTTGAGGCAGGAGTTTCGACCGAGTCAGCAGGAATCGCGGCGAGGGGCCGAAGCCCAGGAATGCGAAAAGCCCGGCGCCTCTCGGAGGTGATGCGCCGGGCTTCGACACCAGACATGGCAGACTACAGGCGTCTGGCAGGAGTGTATTACACTCGGTACGGCCATTGTGTTAGCTGTCTTACTGTTAACTGAACTTTACATTCTGCCGAGCCTTAGTCTAGTCGGGTTCGCACTGCATCATTTGGGTCTGGTCGCCTTGTAAGTGCCACTGTAAGAGGAGAACTCCCAGTCGCCGGTAAGCGCATCGTTTTCCAGCTTTCCGGAGATTTTCATGGTCGAGGTTTCACCTGCCTCCTCAGACGTCATCGAGAATGCCAGTGTGAGTTTACCGTCCGCGTATGTGCCGGCTACGTCGCTTGTACCCCATTTCCCGGTCACTTTGTCGCCGTCCACGATAAACTCGGCATCCACTTCCCGGTCGCCACCGGGCGTGTCCAGCACGAAATGCCACTTGCCTGAGACGTCCGGATCGGCGGCGACCGCCGTTTGCAGCCCCAATGCCAGGCATAGCGCCACAAAGGCGAAAGCGATGATAGTCCTCATTCGATTGATCCTCGTTCTTACAGGGTACAGCAGGGAAGTGGAGGATCACTGCTCATGTTTTTCCTGGCCCAACTGGCGCCGGAGGAACCGAACGCCGTCCCAGGCAATGACTTCAGGCGACGACGCCAGGTCCCGCCAGATGGCGGCCGCGCCGGAGATTTCCGGGATCGAAAAGCCAAAGCTTTCGATGGTGACCCACTGGTCGTAGCCCATTGTCTTAAGCTGACCGAGCGTGCTGGCCCATTCCACGTGTCCTGAACCCGGGGTGCCCCGATCGTTCTCGCAGGCGTGAAAATGACGCAGGTGTTTGCCCGGTGGAGCGCAGGGCGACGGCGATGTCCTTTTCTTCGATGTTGGCGTGAAAGGTGTCGAAGAGAATGCCCACGTTCGGGTGGTTGATCTCCTCACATAGCCGGACGGCATCGGCCGCTGTGTTCAGGAAGTAGGTTTCGAACCGGTTGAGCGGTTCGATGGCGATTGTTACGCCGTAGGAGGCCAGGGTGTCGCCAATCTGCTGGTAGCCCTCGATTGCCCAGCGCCACTCATCCGGCGTGCGGCGGCGCCCGGGCAACAGCCCGACGGGTGAATAAAGCGGCCCCACAATGAGCTTGCTGCCAGCCTCCGCGGCGGCTTTGACACAGTCCGAAAGATGGGTCCGGGTCTGCAGACGGACCTCTGCCCGGTCGCTGATCAGGCTAAACGGAGCAGGGAAGACCGAGCAGAAATTGCATTCGAGCTGGTTTGTCTCCACGGCCCGCCGGACCATCGAAGGATGAATCTTGTCGGGGCCAAACAGGGGAATCTCGATGCCATCGAATCCCTTGTCGCGAATCGTGGGCAGGAGTTCGATTTCAGCGGCTCCGAACCCAGCCGACCAGATAAATGTATTGACCCCGAATTTCATCGCGCCATCCTTTCGTGCGGCTGGCGGCCCATCCAACATACCGCCCGCTACGTAGGTACTATATATGGCGCGACGCGAAGGATCTAGTCCGCGGGTTTCGTCTTGCCGTCACGAACCGCTTGGTCGACAAGGCTTCTGAGTTTTTTCGTGGCCTCCTCGGCAAGCTTGGCCTGCTGCTCGCCGAGCTTGCCCTGGAGTTCACCCAGCTTGCCCTGCTCTTCTCCCAATTTCCCTTGCTTTTCGCCAATCCGGCCCTGCGCGTCGCCGAGTCTGCCTTGTGCGGCACCCACGTCAGCCTGCATAGCCGCCAACTGTTCCTGAATGGCGCTCAAGTCGTCCTGCTGGACGTGCTGGTTCTTCAGACTCCTCACGCGAGTACGAAACGCGTCAAGCTGGGCTTCGAGTTCCGCTAGCTTTTTCTCCATCTCAGGAGCGGGAACTGAGACCTCCGCCTGCTCTTGGCTCAGCCTTGCTTGTAGTTCGGCCAACTTGGCTTGTTGTTCTCCGAAAATGGCCTGCTGCCGACCGAGTTCCTCCTGTCCTTTGAACAGATCACGAGCCTGTCGCACAAAGCCGGGATCGGCGATTATGTAAGACTTTCCGCTGCGCGTAAACCAGATGAAGTCGCCATGAATCTTGCTTTGGTAGCGCCTTAGCCGATCCGCGGCGCTGCTGGATCCGTTCATGATGGTGACTTGGCCACCGGCCACAATGGCGTACGAGTCGGTTGAGCTGTCCGAAAACCAACGACCAGTTGGTCTCAACGGGCTCAGGGGGAACCGGCGGAGTTGGCGGTTCAGGCGGCAGCGGAGCGATTGCCGCGGCTCGGGAAGTGGGTGCAGCCGGCGGAAGCGGTGCAGCGGGAGCGGGTGGAGCGACCGGGGCGTTTTGGAACGCCATCACGGGCTCTGCGCTGCTGGTTGAGAGTGTCAGACCCGCGGTAACGGCGACGAGCGGCAATAAGATTGCTGCGAGCGCCAGAGCGCGCTTCCAGGTGAAAGCAGTGCCGAGGTCGACTTCGCTAAGAACCCGCTCAATTCGCCGGCCAATATTGCCGGAGCGGGCCATCGCCACACCGGCCCAGTGGCGATCCGCACTTCGCGCGAATTCGAGCAGCAACTCCGCATACGATGGCCGGTCTTCTGCTTGCTGCAAGCCGGCCTCATCGCTGAGGGCCTCACTCAAATCGGCGAGTTCGCGCTGCAACCACCAGCTGAGTGGGCTGAACCAGAAAAATGCCGAATGCAGACCCGCAAGGATCTGAACGTAGAAATCGCCTTCGTTGACGTGGCATCGTTCGTGTGCGATTACCGTGCGCAGGCGTTTCTCATCCCACCCCTTCGCGGCGGCCGGCAACAAAACACCCGACCCTACCGCGACTGGCATCCTGATCTGCGCCGAGAGGCGGACTCGCATGCCCATCTCCCAGCCGGCCGGAACAGGTTGCGCCCGCAACCACAAGCGCAAGGCCAGCAATGCGCCGATCAACAGCCGCAACGCCAGCAACGCAGCCACGGTGGCATAGATTGTCATCGCCCCGCCGATCACCGCGCCTCTCCAATCGATTGGGCGCACCGGGCCAGAAGGCGGGGCAATTGGTTGGTCCGGCGCGAGCAGCCGGCCCACGCGATGGGGAACCGCCCGAACGGCTTGGGTCACCTGCTGGGTAGCGCGCGGCGGGGAGACCTTCAGGGCGTGCAAGCGCATAATCACGGGCATCGCAAGCGCCGTCAGCAATACGACTAGCCAGGTTACTTTGCGCGTACGCGCACTTTGAACCCGCAGAATCCGTAGTCCGGTCCAGACCACCGTGCCCAAGACGAATGAGCGGAATGCCGCTTCAACCATCGTTGCCAGCATTACTCGTTGCCTCCCTTGGCTTTCGCGATTCTCCCGGCCAGAACTTGCAGTTCCTTCCGGTCAACGACCTTGGTGTCCACCAGCCCTACCAGCAGATCTTCGACCGACCCTTCGCAGAACCAATCGACAATGCGTTTGACGGCGCGCGCGGCCACCAGTTGGCGTGTTTCCGCCGGCCGGTAAAGAAAGGTGCGGTTCACAACCGCATGAGCCAGGTATCCCTTCTGTTCCAGCCGTCGCAGCACCGTTCGGACCGTGGAGTCCTTAAGGGAACGGTCCAAAGCTTCCCGGACGCCCTCGGCGGTGATCTCCTGGTGTTGCCAGACCAGGTGCAAGACCTCGCGCTCCAGCTCGCCGAGGTCGGCCGGATCGTGACTCTGAGTAGCGTTACGCATGGTAGTGTTACCAGTAGTAACATATGGCGCCCGAGCTGGCAAGAGTTTTTTGCGTCATCCTCATCCCAGAAATACAACGCATCCGCTTGCTCACGCGCGCGGTTCCGTGCTGATGTTTTCATGCAGACTCTGGGGTGCGGTGCCGTTCCGGAGATGGGCTGCACCTAATGAGCGGACATGTCCTTCTTCAACACGTCCCTCGCCGGCGCGCCGGATCGCGATCTTCCCGGAGCCTACTTGACGCGCTCCGGGAATGAAAAGACGGGGTCGATATCGATTGGAACGCCGGTCACACGGTCAAGCGATTCTTTGAGACTGGCGGGCATCTGGCCGTATTTCGCGAACCACGCCTCATTGCGCTGGCGATCGCCGGTGGCTTCGATGGTGAGGAGTTCCTTCGCCAGCGATCGGATCGCATCCGGCATCCGGGCGATCACCACTTCGTACCGCCGCTCCGAGTTGCGCGTGACCGCTCCCTGTTCGACCAGATAGTTGAACTCCATCATCTCGGCGCGCGAGTGCGCTTCCGCCGTGCCGAAGCGCACGCTACGGAAGATTCCGGCGAGATAGGAGGCGTAATATTCCTCCCGCCGCGCGGCCGGAAGTGCATTCCTCTGGAGCAGCCAGTCCAATGCGAACATTCCAACCACATCCGCCTTCGCCTCTTCGAGCGGAGAATATCCTGGCCCAATGGCTTCGTTGATGGGGCGCTTGCCTTGCGGCGTTCGGGCAAACGATGGGCCCAGACCATGACAGATCTCGTGCATCATCACCGCCGCCAGATAGCCTTCGCCCGAAGCCAGTGCGGCCTGATCCGGGCGCATCACTTGCCGCGCCACCGGCAACACAACGTAGTCGGTCCGTGCATCCTGGAAGTTCTTGAAGAAGATCTCCTTAGAACCGTGCTCTTCGTGAATGCGGGGATCATTGGGCAGGTTGTCCGCAACAACCTGATAGCCGTGGCGGAGGTCGGCGGCGCGGAATGGCGAATCAGCCGCTTCCATCGGTGTGGCCAGTCCATGCTTCGACGGCCGGTCTTCAGGGGCCAGGGGCAAGGCGTCTTGAATATCGGCCACGTAGCGCTGGAAGAGTTCCAGTTTCTGGCTGGCGGCGTCATTGCGAATCAGTATCGCTGCGCCGTAGGTTGTCTTCAGGCCGAGCAGTTCGTCGTCGTACGTCTCATAGGGCGCAAACACGATGTCGATGCGCGGGCTTTTCAAGTTCAGCCAGGCAATATCGCTAGGGTAGTAATCGTCGCTCAGCAAGGCATCGGCGCGCTTGCGCAAGAAGTCGGCGAAAGCGGCGTCCTTGCTCAAAGCTGCCGCGCGACGCAGCGCATCTGCCGCGGGCTTCAGGAACTCAGCGAATGCAGCGTGATAGGGGATCGCTTTGAGCTTGTCTCCGTCCCGACGGACGATGGTTGTCGGTGAGTATAAGGCCGCTTTTTCATCGGGGTGCCGTTTCACGTAGGTTTCGATCTCATTGCGCGTGAGATCAACCGGATAGAATGCGCGTCCCGGGGGGATCGGTTGGGTACCGACGAAGGGTGTGTTGCCCTCGAACAGGTCATAGCGGCTCCCATTCACAAACAGATAGTGTGTCAACCGGCCTGCCTCGGTATTCCTCGGCGGCACGCCATTCCCGGTTAACTCTTTGTAAAGGGTGAGCGCCGGTGGATCAATCTGACGCCAATAGATATCTCCCAGCAGACGCGAGGCTTCCACTAGTTCGCCCACCTCCTTCACCTCTTCTTTGCTGAGCCCGGTTGCTGTGAAGGGCATCTCGACAGGGGTGAGGCGGGCCAGTCGCTGCTCAAGGTTCGACGCCACGTGGAGTTTCGAGAGATCGACGGAACCTTGTGCCGCCATCCAGTAACTTCCCATCGCGGCGGTAAATACTACAGTGGCCAGGATTCGATATTTTGTCGCGGTCCGCATAAATTGCGCTTCACCGGATGGTAACCTAATTCCCTTTTGTCCCTGACAATTTGCGCGGCCGTGGAATATTATCTGTTGGCCCAAGGGTAGCGGGATTATCTTTGCGGATAGGGCGAAGACCCGGCGCCCAGCCGCATCTGTGACACGCACAACGCTGGATGGGCGAAGCTTTGGCGGAGGAATCGGCGCCGGCCGCTGGTCAACGAAATGCTATGACTCTGTCCGTTACTTCTGGGGATTTTCCCCTAGTAACGGAGGATTTAAAAAGATGTCTAACAAGAACGCCCAAGCATTAACCGGCAGTGAGCGGAAGCCACTAACCGGAGCGAAACTCATCAAACCGGTTGCCGACAACGAGGTGATCCGCGTCACAGTTGTGCTGCACCGCCGCAGCGCCTCTGAACCAGTCAGGATGGCCGCATGGAACGACCACCATCGCAGAACCAGTGAACAGTTCGGGGCCATTCATGGCGCCGACCACAAGGATTTCAATGCGATTGAGAAATTCGCGCATGAGAACGGGCTGACCGTGGTGGAACGTCACGATGCCAGCCGCCGCATGGTACTCGTGGGTCCCGCATCTGCGATGCAGAAAGCCTTCGGCACGCAGTTGGGGCACTACGAAGTGCCCGGTGGCGTTCAATATCGCGGCCGCACTGGTCCTATCAACTTGCCGGCTGAGATTCGAAACTCGGTGATGGCCGTGCTCGGGCTCGATAATCGACCCGTGGCGAAGCCCCATTTTCGACGGTCTACCAGGCCACGGGCTAACGCCGTGGGTGGGCAAAGCGGCACGTTCACCCCGCCGCAACTGGCCCAACTCTACAACTTCCCAACAAACCTCACCGGCGCCGGCCAGACGATCGCCATCATCGAACTCGGTGGCGGCTACTCACCCGATGATCTCGCCACCTATTTCGGCAGTCTGCAGATTACAGCGCCATCGGTTACGGCGGTTTCCGTCGACAATGGCGCCAACACCCCGGGTTCCGACGCCGATGGCGAAGTGATGCTCGACATTGAGGTAGCCGGGGCCGTGGCGCCGGGCGCACAGATCGCCGTCTACTTCGCGCCCAACACCGACCAGGGATTCCACGATGCCATCTCCCAGGCCGTGCACGACACGGTTCGGAAGCCGTCTATCGTTTCCATCAGTTGGGGTGGCCCGGAGGACAGCTGGACCCAGCAGGCGCGGGACGCGATGAACGCAGCGATGCAGGATGCGGGCGCGCTTGGCGTTACGGTAACCGTGGCAGCCGGCGACGACGGCTCGACCGATGGTGTGAAGGACGGCTCGGCTCACGTTGACTTCCCAGCCTCCAGTCCCTTCTGCCTGGCTTGCGGTGGAACGGAAGTACAGGCTTCAAACGGCCAAATCACCAGTGAGCAGGTCTGGAATGAACTGGCGAACCAGGAAGGCGCTACCGGCGGCGGCGTCTCCACGATCTTCGATCTGCCTCCCTACCAGCAGGGGGCGAATGTCCCGAAACAGGTGAACAACGGCTTCGTTGGCCGAGGCGTGCCGGACGTTGCCGGAGATGCAGACCCCGTCACGGGCTACCAAGTACTTGTCGACGGACAAAATACTGTCATTGGCGGCACTAGCGCCGTCGCTCCCTTGTGGGCCGGGCTCATTGCTCTGCTGAACCAGCAACTGGGGCAACCGGTCGGTTTCCTGAACACAGTTCTTTACCAGATCGGAGAGACAGCGTTCAACGACATAACGCAAGGAAACAACGGCGACTACTCGGCCGGACCGGGGTGGGATGCGTGCACCGGGCTCGGTTCGCCCAACGGCACTGCGCTCCTACAGGCGTTGCAGGCGGCGGGCACAACGACAACCACGGCGACGCCCCCGTCGGTCGCGGCTCTCCAGGGCCGCTAGACCCGATCCGCGCAATTTCAAAGACGGGCCCAAGGCGAGCACCAGCTTTCGCCATGGGCCCGCTTCCGGTTTAGGCCAGCTCATCCCCGTCTGCCCGCCCCGCACCACCAGTGGTGGATATCCACCAGCGAGCAGATCAAGATAGTCCTCTAACTGATTGAATCCATTTAGGCTTCATTTGGCCCGCCCCGTGCTTCAACCAAGCTGCGGTGACCTATGGGCGGCATTGGTAAATCAGGCTGGTTGGTGGTAGCCACAGCTATCGCTTTACTGGCCGGCACCCTCCTGGCCCAACCCCCGCAATCTCAGGCTTACCCGCAGCCGCCGTATTCGCAGCAGCCACAATATAGCCAAGGGTCCCAACCGCAGGAGGAAAACCCGGACGACCCTAGCCGCGGTGTGGCTCGCATCAGTATTCTGCAGGGTGACGCAAACGTGCGGCGTGGTGATTCCGGCGACTTGGTAGCCGCAGCCATCAACGCTCCGCTGCTTGCGCAAGATCACATCATCACCGCCCCCGGCGCTCGTGCGGAAGTCGAGTTGGATTCCGCGAACTTAGTCCGCCTGGCCCCGGACACCGATCTCGCCATGGCCAGCTTGGCGTATCACAAGTTCCAGATCCAGCTTGCGCAGGGATCCATCATGTACTCGGTTGTGCGGCAGTCCAGGGCGGACGCGGAAATCGACACCCCGAGCATCTCGATCCGGCCGCTGGGTTTTGGTGAATATCGTGTCTCCATCCTGAGCGACGGAAGCACCGCGGTCACGGTGCGAGCCGGTCAAGCGGAGATCTTCAGCCCGCAGGGATCCGAACAACTAGCCGAAGGACGCACCATGATCGTGCGTAATTCACCGCAGGGCCCCGAATTCCAAACCACCTACGCCAGCGCTCCGGACGACTTCGATCAATGGAATGTCGCTCGCGACCAGCAAATGCAGCGCTCGCAGAGCGTCAGCTATGTCAGCCCCGATATTTTCGGCGCCGACGATCTGGATCAATATGGCCGCTGGGTACCGTCTCAATACGGGCAGGCATGGGTTCCCAACCAGGTTGATCCCGACTGGGCGCCGTATCGCGATGGTCAGTGGACCTGGGCCGATTATTACGGCTGGACCTGGGTCGACTATGCCCCTTGGGGCTGGGCGCCGTATCACTATGGCCGCTGGTTCTGGAATGGCGGCTACGGGTGGGCGTGGTTTCCGGGACCCGTGGCAGCGGCTTACTACTGGCGCCCCGCTCTGGTCGGGTTCTTCGGATTCGGGGCCGGGTTCGGCTTTGGGTTTGGATTCGGAAATATCGGCTGGTGCCCCTTGGCGCCTTACGAAGCGTTTCATCCCTGGTATGGACACGGCTACTACGGCGCCTACGGCCGGGGTTATTACAACAACACGACCATCGTCAACAACAGCAACATCAACAACGTTTATCGCAATGCGCGGGTAAACAATGCCGTCTCCTATGCCTCGGCGAATCGTTTTGGGCAGGGCCGTCAGACATACATGGCGGCTCACTCCAATCAGCTGACCCAGGCCAGCCTGGTGCGCGGGCAGGTTCCGCTTGCGCCGACGCGGCAGAGTCTCGCCTTCAGCGGACGAACCGCGACCTCAAATGCGATGCCCGCGTCCCGCAGCAACCAGCAGTTCTTCATGCATCAGCAGCCGGCGGCCAGCACTCACGTGCCCTTCAACACACAGGCCGCATCGTTGGCCGTTAGTTCGCAACGAACGCTGGGGTATCAGCCGAGCCGGGGCTTCACACCTGCAACCGCAGGCAACGCTTCTGGGCAGTCAAACGGACAACAGGGCTTCCGCCGGGCCGAGAGTGCCAGTCCAACCTCCTCCAACGCGGGGAGCTATGGGTCCAACAGCTATAGGGCCGCCCCCCAGCAGTATGGCGGCGCGGCGGTGAACTCCGGCGGCTGGCATGGCTTCGGCCAACCAAGCCGACCGAGCCAGACGGAAATGGCCCCGCGCTCGAATAGCACATCGGGGCAAACCACTGACGGGTGGCATGCCTTCGGGACGCCTATGCACTCCCAAAGCTATAGCGGCAGCAACTCCTATCAGCCACGCAGCAACTATGCCGGGCCCAGCAACAGCTCGACCTACAGCCGCAGCTACCAGAGCAGCGGCGGAGCGCAGCCTTTGCGTATTAATCCACCCATGGTGCGGCAGCGCGAGAGCTACTCCAGTCCCAGCAATAACTACTCTGCGCCGCGAGGTAGTAGCTATGCCGCGCCACGCAGCACCTATAGCGCTCCTCACTATACTGCGCCCAAGAGCACCGGCGGCGGGTCGCACGGCGGTGGCGGCGGATCGCATGGTGGTGGAGGCGGATCACATGGTGGTGGATCGCATGGTCATCGCTAACTTCGATTCTTAGTTTCCCTCAGCCGCTTTGGCCCTTGCAGCGAACGGGCCAAAGCGGCCTTTTTTGTTGTTTGAACGCTGATATGGTCTCCCATTTGTGATACCTTGCGCTTGAAATGAGTATTCTCAATCGTTTCTCCCGACGAAGCTTCCTGGCTGCCACGGCTGCCGCCCCTTTCGCAGCTTCGCTCGCAACCCTGAGGGCGGCCGACAAACATATTCCGGTTGGACTGGAGCTGTATTCGGTGCGTGGTGATTTAGGCAAAGACGAGTCCGGCACACTCCGTGATGTTGCCAAGCTCGGTTATCAGTGCGTCGAATTCTACGCGCCCTACTACAACTGGACAGCCGACCATGCCAAGGAGGTCCGTAAAGAACTGGATGACCTGGGTATCCGTTGCTATTCCACTCACAATGACCGGAAGGCCTTTTCGCCCGATGGCATCGCCAAAGCGATTCAACTGAACAACATTCTCGGCGCCCATTACATCGTGCTGGCCCACCCCGGCAACAACATGATGGACATTGACGACTGGAAGAAGCTGGCGGAGAACCTCGACAAGGCCGATGAAACCATGGATGCCGAAGGCCTTAATGCGGGGTATCATAACCACGACGCTGAGTGGCGGGTCACGGCGGGCCAGCTCCCGATGGAGGTGATCGCCAAGAACACCACCCCAACTGTGATGTTGCAATTGGACGTCGGCACCTGCCTTGAAGCGGGCTACGATCCGGTAGCTTGGATCAAGAAGAACCCCGGCCGAATTCGATCGCTGCACTTGAAGGACTGGTCACCTGAAAAGGGCTACAAGGTGCTCTTTGGGGAAGGCAGCGCGAATTGGGCTAAGATTTTCGAGGCCGCTGAGGATGCCGGTGGAGTTCAGTACTACCTGATCGAACAGGAAGGCAGTGCGTATCCGGAAATTGAAACGGCGAAGCGTTGCCTGGCGAATTTCCGGAAAATGCAAGCGTAGTTCTGCTGAAGTTTCGCCGGGTGCCGGCCGATAAGTGAGCGATGAAGCTCTCTGCAGCTGCTGCGCTGGCGCTAATAAGCGTGCAGGCCTTTGCCTCTGATCTGGTTGGCGGCCGTGTCTTCGAAAGTGTTGTCCCTGCGTTGCCCTACACGTCATCCTGCCGCTCGCGCGTCGCGTTGCTGAACACCGGCGACAGACCCGTCAAGGTAGAGGTGGAAGGGCACGCGGAAACCGGCGCCCTGGTCCCTTTAACCGGCCACCCCAGCCGAACCTGGTTGGCGCCGGAGGAACAGGTGGAGTACCGCTTGCAGATTGAAGGTCAGTCCGAAGGCTCGTGGGTCAAGGTGCGTGAATACCTTCCGGCTGGACAGGATTCGCCAGCCCTCGCCGTACGGCCGGCCAGCGAGTGTGTCGCCGGCAATGAGCTACGAAGCGCTACGCGGCAGGTAGCGTTCCCCATGAGGAGCCCGTGGTTCTCTGGCGCGGTCGCCGACCTCCATGGCGCAAGCATCTGGATGGTCAACGTCTCCGGCCACCCGGTGCACGCTTCTGCCTGCTATTCGTCCGGAAGCTACTACATCATTCCCAGCGGGCCGGCCCGCGAGCGCGGAGCGCGGCCACCTCAGTCTGCCACGATCTGTTCTGTCTCCGAGCAAGTTCAGATCGCTCCCTTTGCGTCGCGCCAATTCCTGGTCGAGCGGGATGGGAACTCGCAATTCTCGCTGCATACCGAAGGTCCAGCCATTGTCTTGCAGGCTCTGCGTCCCATCGATATCGGCGTGCATGTGTACACGGTCGATTCGTCGATTACGTTCTTGAGTGATGCGGGCGAGAGCGAGACAGGAAAGCCCTGACGGCCGTAGGGTCGCTTTTACCTGGCGGCCTCATCATCCAGTTTCCCAATCTTACCCTTGGGGCCAACCGCCCACGGCAGGCTCAAGGCATTCCAGTTGTTCTCGCTGTCAAGCTTCTTCCAGGTGCGTCCATCATCGAAGGAAACATCCGCACCGTTCGTTCCTACTGCGATCCAGGCCTTGCGCTGTTGGTCCCACGCTACGGCCGAACGAAATCCGGAAGGCAGTTCTGTCGCCGCAGTCCAGGTTTGCCCGCCGTCACTGGTGAAGGCCGCAGTGCCGGTTCTGTCCTTGGGCTTTTGATAATCTCCACCTACGGCGACGCCATGGTCTTCATCGCGGTAGGCCAGCGAGAAGACACCGGCGCTCTCCGCGCCGCCTGCTAACGGAGCCTCAACAGAGGCCCATCGGCCCATGCGCGTCGAACTGGGACGTTCAAATCTGCCTCTAGCCCGGAAGTCCCGTGGGCCACCGAGCCCACCCGTGCCGAATTGCAAAGCGCCTTGTGTTAATACCAGCGACGTGTTGCTCGCCGCGAATGCTCCTTCGCCTTTGGGGTTCGCCGTTAGTCCGGGATCCCTGTCCTGGGACCAATGCTCGCCTCCGTCACGAGTCCGAAGGATCACGAACCGCCCGTCCACCGGGTCGCCGAGGATGGTTCCCTCTTGCTCATTCCGAAAGGCGATCGCATCCCAGAAGCCCTTCGGGTCGGGATTGACATAGAGTTGCGTCCAGGTCTTGCAGCCGTCAATCGTCTTGTACAGCCGTGACTGATCGCCCTCGCCAATCGACATCACAACTGCCCGCTGTGAACTCCACGCCCAAACACCACGGAAATCCCGTTTCTCTGCACCCGGCGGCACGGCGCATCGGTGCCAGTGCGCGCCGCCATCATCGGTACGAATGATGGTTCCATCTGTGCCGCTAGCCCAAGCCACCGTTCCATCCACGCTGTGAATGCCACGCAATCCGGCGGTGGTGCCGCTGTCCTGAATCAGCCACTGCGCATGACCGTGTAGTGCACAGGCAGCGGGGAGCAGGAGTTTCAGAAAGCTGAGAATTGCTTGACGGGCGAGCATGACTGCTCTCTAAGATGCCATGCTTGGTTGCCTACGGATTACTGGCCATTCAACTCGACTTCCATCGATTCGCCCTGCTCAATCACTTTGGAGCCGAGTGTCTTCCCGCCAGCCGCCGTATCGACGCGTAGTTTCTCCCCCACGCGCGTCACAACCACATCGAAATCCTTCCCGAACGCATGAACCTTGTTCAGCCGCATTGACTCCCAGCCCTTTGGCAGCCGTGGCGTCATGCGGAACGAGCTCAGGCCCGTGGGACGCATGCCAAACAGGCCTTCGGTGTAGATGCGGCAATACAGGGCGCTCTCAGCCGCCAAGTGCCGTTGATTGCCCTCGGGATACGCTTCCACCGGGTATGGCACGTGTTCACCCAGCAGCCGCCGGTTCGAATAGTAAGTCAGAAATGGCACGGCCCGCTCAGTATCGCCAGCTGCCAGAACGCCGCGCAGCGCATAAAGCGTGGACCGGTCCCAGAATGTGCGCTCCCCCGCCTGTGTGGCCAGGCCGTCTTGGGTCCACAGCCTGGGGGAAAACAGCGCGGCGATCGTGCCTTGCGCCCGGTCGTAGATTCCCACCGTCAGCGGGATGCAAATCCAGGCCCGCAAAACGGTGTTGCCTGCGTAATAGCGGTAGGTCTCGAAGCCTTCCACCGTGGCGCCGAAGTAGCTGGCAATCGCCGCTCGCATAGCCTTGGCTCGCTCCTGATAAGCGTTCAAATCGGCTTCAGGCTGCCCAAGGGCTTTGCCGAGGAACACCGCGGAATTCAATGCGTCGTAGTAGAGCGACGATGTACAAAGGTTTGCCTTGCCGCTCGGGAAGCGCCCTTCGAGTTCATCGCTGTCCGATTCCACCACGCCTTGTGCGTTGACCTTCCGCCGGCAGTATTCCAGGCACCAGGTGATCAGTTTCCACAGTTCTTCCGCCGTGTCTCTCCGGCCGTAGGCCAGGGCGAATCGCGACGCTCCGTACGCGATCATCGCCATATCGCCACGGTCTCCCGCGCCATGCCATTCCCCGGTGCCTTCGGCAATAATCGAACTCGGAATCGGCCGGTAGTCCGAATTCATATATCGCGCGAAAAGGCGATACGAGTTGATCGCCGAGTCGTTTCCAAGCGTGTCCCCCAGATAGGGAAAAAACGGATTTGCATACTCCGCTTGATCGTTCGCCCAAATCGCTGCATAGTAGGAACCGCCGCCCGGACCGTGCATCAGGCCGCCCTTCGTCTCGTAAATGCTCTCGGTTGTGCGGATCTTGGCAAAGGCGAAGGCGGTGTTCAAGACCGGATCCGGGGTTTCCAGCTGCAGCTTCGAGAGAAACTCTTCCACCCGCTCTCGCCTGGCCTGTTCTTCGTACTCCTCATTCACAACGATCGGAGGCGCTCCGGCTTGGCGCGCAGCAAAGGCCAACGTGAAACTCACGCTTTCTCCCGGCTTTAGGGTATTTGGCCCTGGTTGAATCACCTGCGCTGTGATGAGATACTCGCCCTCCGCGCCCCGCGCGGCGCTGGTTCGGACCGTCTTCGCCGTATCCTCCACCTCGACTGTTGCGGTCTGCGCCGAAAGGTTCGTAAACGTGTAGCGCTCCAACACCAGCGGCTTGGTGGTGGATGGAAAGATTACTCGGGTAAGTGCGATGTCCTTGTGCTTCCCCAGCAGGCTGTCAATTGTGACCAAACCGCGAATGTGAACATGCGTGGTTGTCTCACTGGCCACCGGCTTTCCGTCAACAAAGAATCGCGGCGTCGCATCGGCGGCGAACTTGTAGCTGAGGCTGGCATGCGTGTCGTTGGGAACCGTACGCAGGGAAGGGAAGACCACCTGTCGGGCGAGCATAGCTGCGCCGTCTTCGCCCACGCTGTAGGTCAGAATAACGGACACTCTCCGGCCGCTCATCTCAATCTGATCCTGGTGGGCATCACCCGCGCGCACATCCCAGGTAATTCCACCATCGGCGTCCACCTTCCAGCGGTTCGCGGCCAGGGCCGAGGACGCCGTCATCAGCAGTGCGATGAGAGATGATGCCGAAACGAGCCGGCGAAGAGACGACGACATGCATCGATTCTATGCCGGTCGATTGACGCTGGCCGTCCGTGGTCCTTTGTCCGGACTAACCAACTAGCTTTTGAAACGTCCAAAGAAGTCATAGAATTGTGAGTGGCATAGGCAGGGCGTTTGGAGGACAATGTGCGCAACTTGTTCGTTCTTCTTTCGGCTTTTGTGGTCCTGGCGCCAGCAGCTTTGCCCCAGGCTTCGAAGTGGACTCTGCCCCAGACCGGCTTAACTCAGTCGGAGGGCCGTTCGAACGCAGCCACTGCTGAAGTGCTGAAACAGTTGGCCAGTAATGGCTTTGCGCAGGGCACTGCCGTTCCGGTCCAACAGCAGCGGTCGCCGCTACTCCAGATACCGCAGGTTTCCCCCTGGACAGGGCCGTTTGCAAAGATCGGCCCCTATGGCCTTGATCCCGGTATCCGGCGCCAGGAACTGGTAGGCATGTTGCCCAATCCTCCCAGGGCGTGCGCGATTCCGCTTCTCGAAGTGCCCGTCGATGGCACCCTCGATAAAGGGATTCTTATCCCACACGGCATGCAACCGGGGAGTTCTGCCGACCCAAAGATGGCCGTTCCTCCGCCCGCACCCGCGTGCGAAAACCAGCCCTCACCGCTACCCAAGCTAAAGGCCAAGTAACGGGAGGCCCGGCCTTCTGCGATTTCGCTGAGAGAACTGCGTCATCCTATCTGAGTATGGCAACCACGACCAAATCAGCCCCGGCAAAGAAGGCGGCTCCACGCAAAGAAAAAGCGGCGCCCGTTCAGGCCGGCTCGAGCAGCTTTGGAGGCTTCTCCAAGCAAGGATTGCAGTTTTTGCGCGACCTGAAGAAAAACCAGGATCGCGATTGGTTCCGCGAGCGCAAAGACATCTACGAGCAGTTCGTCCGCCAGCCAATGGAGGCATTGGTCCTCGAAGCGTCCGCGGCATGCCGCAAGCGCGGATTCCTACTCTATGCGAAAGAGAAGTCGCCTGTCATGCGCGTTTATCGCGATATCCGATTCAGTCCTAATAAGGACCCGTTCAACACCCATGTCGGCGCGGGCCTAAGGCGCACACCCGGAAAGGAAGGGTTCGGCGAGGTCTATATCCACGTTTCGCCGGAGTCCTCGTTTCTCGCCGCGGGGTTCTGGATGCCGGAGCGGCCTTTTGTGAACGCCTGGCGACAGTCGATGGGCCGCGACCCTAAGAGGTTTCGCGCTTTGTTAGCTCACCTAAAGAAGCACGGCTTCGAGCTCGGGCGCGAACACTCACTCGTACGCTTGCCTCGGGGATTCGAAGCGCACCAGGGCTCAGAGCTCGAAGCATACTTCAAGCTTGTTTCATATGTCATCCACAGGCCGCTTACAGCGCCCGAGTACGGCTCGCCGAAGATGCTCGACTCGGTTGTGGAGTTTGCTTTGATCAGCCGGCCGCTGCTTGAATACGGTTGGGCTTTGAATCACCAGCCGCCGCGCGATCCCCTCGGCGTGGAATGGTAGGCATTCCTACACCGGCAGCAGGCTGAGCGCGGCCTCAATTTCGGCGTGGGTATGGCTGTCGCCTTTGCGTCTAGTGGCCACCAAGCCTGCCTCGTAGAGCTGTTTCGCTTCATCAACGCGTCCCAGCTTCTCCAGCGCTTGTCCGCCATGATAATAGGCCGCCGCATAGTTCTCATCCTGCGCCAGCAATGTCCGATACTCCGCCACCGCCTGCTCGTAGTTCCCGCTGTTGGCATACTCCATCGCCAATCCGTAGCGGGCGAAGCTGTTCTTCGGGTCCTGCGCCACCATTTGCAGAAGGATTTCGAGCCGATTGGTTGCCATATAACGCATTGTCCCAGACCTACGTTTAATTGGTGTGTTCATAGGCGGCTCGCTTTCGTCTTCAATGAGCCGGTCCGCAGCCAGCTTCGAAACGTAGGACAATCGTGTGGAGGATCATTCATGTCACCGTCAGCTGCCCTCCAGAAAACTCCGACACGCCGTCCAGACACCGTGAACCAACCCGCGGCCGATACCCGCCGTCTTCGTGACCTTCGCGGCGTCGGCATCAGCATAGAAGCAGATCTGAAGCAGCTGGGAGTACACACCGTCGGCGAATTGGCCCGCCGGGATGGCGATGCACTCTATAAGGCGCTCTGCGAACGCACCAAAACCCGCCAGGATCCCTGTGTACTGGATACATTCCGCTGCGCGGTCGCACAGGCTCGCAACCCCGAGCTTCCCATGGAGCAGTGCAATTGGTGGTGGTGGTCGCGGCAGCGCAAGTCCGCCATCAGCTGAGCGTTCCACGATCCACCATGCCCTGTCCCTACTTCGAGCCGACCAGCCCTGTCGAGGAACCCTTGCATGGTCGCGGCCGCCTGCCGCTGATCGAAGAATACGACGGCCGCTGCCATGCTTTAGACGGTGCGGTGGCCGCAGTTGGTGAAATGCGTTGGCACTGCTGTAACCAAGGTTACTCGCTGGGCCGATGCGCGAAGTTTCCGGCCGGATTTGATGGCGCCCTCCGCTACTCCGTCACCAGGCACACGGGGGATTTGCTGGAGGTGGTCTGGATCGAAGAACGGGACCACGCCCCGTATCGGTATGGCGACTTGCATTTCACGATCAGCACAGGCTGCCTTCTGGAGACCGGGTTAGATTCGATCGTGGCCGCCCAGGTGCTGGCTTATTGCCACAGTTACATGAAGCGCTACCGAGAGCACAGCCAGCCTGCGGGCTCCGCTGAAGCTTCGGGAGCTCAATCGCTAACATAGACTACAGTGGAGACCCATACCGCTCATACAGTGGCTGAGAGCCGCTCGGAGTACTCGGAGTTCTGCCTGCCTAACGACGCAAACCCGCTCGGGAACATGCTGGGCGGACACGTCATGCATCTGGTCGACCTCTGCGGAGCGATCGCGGCCATGCGTCATGCCCGCTGCATCGTGGTAACCGCTTCGGTGGATTACATGACGTTTTTGCACCCCGTTAAAGTCGGCTCACTGGTTCGCCTGAAGTCGCAGGTCAATCGGGTCTTCCGCACATCGATGGAGGTTGGTGTCAAAGTCTGGGTGGAAAACTTGCATACCGGCGAGGTGCATCACACCTCCTCCGCGTATCTTACGTTCGTGGGTCTCGATGCCTCCCAGCAACGAGTGGTTCTGCCACAGATCATTCCTGAAAGTGAAGAAGAGAAGCGGCGCTACGAAGAAGCCGGCGAGCGGCGCGCCTATCGTTTGGCTCAAAAAGAAAAGTTCAAGGCCCGGGCTTAGGCTGCCCGCTCAACAAGGCTGGGAATCCCTATTCGGGTTCAGCTTTGTACATGTACTTGATGCAGTGCTTGTAGAGCAGAAGGTTGGGTGCACCTTCGCGATTCAGCTTCAAGCACGTTTTGTCGTACCATTCGATGACCCCCTCCAGGTGCTCGCCATCAGTCAGCACAACCACCATGGTGGTCTTGCCCTGCATTTGTTTCGAGTAGTAAAACTGCTCGGCGTTGGTCTGCTCCGGCGGAGCCGATTTCTTCGCTGGCGGTCGGCGGTTTGCGTCTTTCACTTCCATCAGTGTTTTATGAACTGGCTTCCTGAATTCGACGTCCAATTGCCAGATCCTCCATAAGCTTCGTTCCGGACGGGACCACTTTCATTGTCATGTGATTACCCTGTCGCCCCCGGTTAGATGTTAGGCGCGGGCAGACTCTGAATCGTTACGTAGATTTATAACCATTGCGTCTAAAGCTACCATCTTTTGGATGTTGCGCGCCGCCATTCTCACCAATTCGTCAATGGATGCCACAGCCCTCTCGATCCAGCGGAAGCTGACCCGGTTCGCCAGCGTCGAAATCTCCCGGTGCAAATCCCGGTTCTTAACCGCCTCGCCGCCATGCCAGCAGATCAGGAGGTCCTCAAGCAATCCGTACGCCACTTTCGAATACAAGTCCAACTTCTCCGATTTCTTCGCGCCGAACGACTCCGATCGCTGAACCCAAGCGCCAAACGGGGCCACGCCCGCGGCGCACTCAAAGAGCGTCATCATCAGAGCTCGCCGCTGCCGGTACTCCTCGATGTTCAGGGTAGTTGCGATGCCCGGGCTACCCTCCGCCACCATCACCCTGTTCGCCGCATCGGGCAATTCTCTCTCTAAGGCGAACCCACGCATTTCCTCGTCGGTCAGCCTCGACATAGAGAAGACGAGCGAACGCGACCGGATCGTTGGTAAAAGATCGTATATATTCTCCGTGGTCGCAATCAGCACCAGGTAGGGAGGGGGCTCCTCAAGCAACTTCAACAGGGAATTGGCCGCTGATTCGTTGGCCCGGTCCAGCCGGTCGATCAGGAAGACCCGCCTGCTGCCACTGAGCGGCCGAAACTGCGCGCGCTCCTTGAGCACCCGCATCTGCTGGATCGAAATCTGGCGCAGCGGTCCGTCAGGCGCGAATGTCACGAAGTCCGGATGGGTTGAGAAAAATAGCGGAGCTTCCGCTCTCTTTTCCGCTGTCCACTTCTCACGTTCCTGAATCAGGTCCGCGTTTTCAGGCAGGCTGAGGTCGTCCCGCTCAATCTTGTCCTCGCCGCCGAGCAGCCGGGCTGCAAAGCGCCGTGCGAGCGTCGCTTTACCGATGCCTTCAGGACCGCCCAGCAGAATCGTCTGGGCGATTCGCCCCGTTTCGATCATTTGGGCCAGCGTAGCGGCCACCGCTTGGTTTCCCCAAAAGGACTCAAACCCGAACTGGCCAGCGGTTGCCATGAGAGAAGCCTTCCCGCCCGGTGGTCCACTTCTGGAGAGCACCAAACGGTGAATGCTCCTATTGTGTCACTTCGCGGGGCAGACGAAGCGGCGGTCGTCTATCAGCCCGTATCAGGGGCGCGCTGTCACGTCCAATGGCAGGAACAGGGTATGCTGACTTTGTGGTGGCTTCGGACGATAACACCATTGACGACGATGTGCTGACAGACTACAGCGCAGACGGTGTCGATCTGACGCTCATTCGCTGGATGCTTTCCCTTACGCCCGGCCAGCGCTTACTGTTTCTCGAAGAACGCATCAATGAAATCCTGGCCATCCGCCAGTTGAATGCCGGAAACCAAACTGCTTTCGACCCTGCGAAGCCTCTGTGAGGGACAGGTCCAATTCATACTCGTGGGAGGTCTGGCGGCTGTCCTGCAGGGCGCTCCGATTCAGACTTACGACATCGATATCGTCTATTCCCGCGACCCGGTTAACAGGGAGCGTTTGCTCAAGGTTCTGCAATCGCTCGATGCCGTCTTTCGTATCCAGCCGGAGAGACGTTTACGGCCAGCGGAAAGCCATCTCGCCGGCGGCGATCATTTGAATCTACTGACGCGCTATGGGCCGCTCGACCTGCTAAGCACTATCGGCCGCAATCGCACTTTTGACGACCTGCTTTCTTTTTCGACGGAGATGAGCATTGACGAAGGCGTCGTCATTCGAGTTCTAAACCTGGAAACGATCATCTCCCTCAAGGAGGAATTGGCGGGCGAGAAGGATGTCGCCGTCCTTCCCCAATTACGCCAGACCTTGAATGAGATCAGGAAGAAACAACGGCACTAAAGCGATGACGCTGTCAGCCTTCAATCGTTCCCCGGTAGGCTGTACTCAAACTCGTAAGAATGTTTTCGGTCGGCGATGTGAATCGTCATCTCACCAGTGAGCCCAGCGAGTTGATCGGTGCCGGAATCGGGCACGACGCTCACTGCCAAGTGCGGTGTGCCACGGTTCATGGTCCCGGTGTGCTGTAGCACGAACGTGCCGCTGCGGCCGTGCAGCACGCCGCCCACTTTCTCGATTGCGACGTAGCCGGCCGAGCCCTTCACGCTGGTGCCTGCGGTCAGCATCTGTCCCTTGCTGGTCGCCTCCAGGTCGCCGTGGAACTGCTTGTCGATCGTCATCCTGCCGAGGCTCGCATCTCCCGCCGGTTCTTGCGGCTGCGGAGTCAGCTTTACTTCAAAAGATCCGCCTGCACGGGTTGCCATAGTTGCATCCTATCGGAACGAGTTCGGCGGTATAGCGCGCCGCGTTATATTCTGGCGGTTTGATGTCCATTCTGATTGTCGAAGACGATCCCAAAATCGCCGCCTTCCTCAAGCGGGGTCTCCTCCAGGCGGGCTTCGCCGTGGAGGTGGCCGACGATGGAGAAAAGGGTCTCCATTCGGCGCTGCTTTCCACATTCGACGCGATGATCGTGGATCTCATGTTGCCCGTTCTCGACGGCCTCATTCTGATCGAGCGGCTCCGACAGGCCCGGGTTAACACACCGGTCCTCATTTTGAGCGCTAAGCGGTCTGTCGACGAGCGCGTCCGCGGTCTGCAGGCCGGGGGTGACGACTACCTGGTGAAACCCTTTGCTTTCGCCGAGCTGGTGGCTCGCCTGAGGGCGCTGATCCGCCGCGCCGGCTCGCAGCCCGAAGCCATCCGCCTCGCCGCCGGCGATCTCTCGCTCGACCTGGTGCGGCGCGAGGTGATTCGTGATGGGCGAAGAATTGATCTTCAGCCCCGCGAATTGTCGCTTCTGGAGTACCTGCTTCGCAATGCCAACCGTGTGCTGACCAAGACCATGATTATGGAGCATATCTGGAGCTACAACATCGATCCCCAAACCAACGTCGTGGATGTTCTTGTCTGCAGGTTGCGAAACAAAATCGACAAAGACTTCCCCAATAAAATGATTCGTACCGTGCGCGGCATCGGTTATGTCCTCGAAGCCTACTAAGCTGACGCGCCAGGGCATGCCGCGCCTGGCCAGAGTTCGTAAGACCATTGCGTTCCGCCTTACGCTCTGGTATGGGGCGATGTTCGGCCTTTGTGCCTTGTTGTTGATTGGGATCGCTTACGTTACCCTCTCCCGGTCATTGGCGGCACGCGATCAGCACTTGGTTCGCGGCAAGCTGAACGCCTACGCCATCGATTGGGAGCGCGGAGGCGCGGAGGCCCTTCGCGGCGAGGTAGCTGCGGAGCACCGAAATCATGGCCACGAGAATACCTTCATCCGGCTCGCCGGTCCATCGAATGAGACGCAGATCATCGATGTGCCTCCCCAACTACGCCGTTTCGACTGGCGCGCCCTCGAACAGCACCCGGTCGCTCCGGATCAACGTTGGTTGGAACTGCCCGCCGGCGATGAGGGCGAACGCGTCGAGATTGCCGTTCGTCATCTTTCTGATGGCTCCCTGCTTCAGGTTGGCAAGAGCACCGACGAGCGCAACGATGTCTTGGAAGGAGTGGTCAGAACCTTTGCCGTCGTTATTTTGCCGGTTATGGTTCTCGGCCTGGCCGGCGGCGTTTGGCTGACGCATCGGGCCTTGCGCCCCATCCGTGACCTGACCAACGCGCTCCGTCCCATCGTTGAGACAGGTTCGCTGAAGGATCGTGCACCAATCCGCCCCGAGGGGAATGAACTCGACGATTTGGCTGCTCTCTTCAATAGAGCTTTAGAACGGATTACGGTGCTGATCGATGGTATGCGCGACTCACTCGACAATGTGGCCCACGATCTGCGAACGCCCATGACCCGGCTGCGTGCGACTGCTGAACTTGCATTGCATGGGGAGACTTCGCCAGGACTCGACACGGGCAACGCGAACGACCCTTCCGTCCCCTACCGCGAGGCGCTGGGCGACTGCCTGGAGGAGTCGGCCCAAGTTCTCACCATGCTCAACACGATGATGGATGTCTCCGAAGCTGAAGCCGGCGCTATGAAGCTTGACCTGGAGCCAACCGAGATCTTCGAAGTGCTCGAACAGGCAGTCGACATTTACCAATACGCCGCGGAGGACAAACGAATCGAACTCCAGGTGAAGGAACCGAGCGAGCTGATGTGGGTGGCGGATAGAAATCGGATCCGCCAGGCGCTTGCGAATCTGTTGGACAATGCCGTGAAGTATTCGGGACCCGGAGGGCGTGTAGTCCTGGCGGCCCAGCAGGAGGGCGACGAGCTCGTCATAACGGTGACCGACACAGGCATGGGGATTTCACCCGAAGACTTGCCGCGCATCTGGGATCGTCTTTACCGGGGCGACAAGAGTCGATCGCAACGCGGCCTTGGCCTCGGCCTCAGCATGGTTCGCGCCATCGTCTCGGCCCACCACGGCCGGGTCACGGCATCCAGCGAAGTCGGCCGAGGTTCAACGTTCCGGATTTATTTGCCTCCGGCGACAGCTTCCTCGCCCGCCTGAGAGTTTACTGCTTCACGGCAGCGGTCTGAACAGCCTTCCTATCGGATCCCAGCTCCTTCAGGCGTTGCTCAGCAACCGGAGCCAGCATGGGATCGAAGTTCGGGCTTAGGCTCAACGCTTCGTAAAACGCCTGCTGTGCGGTCGCTGCATCGCCGGCCTGCGCATATATCATCCCCTTATGGAAGCGGAACAGCGCCTCCGGTGTGTTCTGCTTCAGTGCAAGCCGGATGTACTTCTTTGCTTCATCCATCCGGCCGTTCTTGAAGTAACACCACGCCAGCGTGTCCGCGGCGTAGACGTTCTTGCGGCTTGCGTATTCCTCCTCCGCCAGCTTCAACGCTTCTTCCAGCTTGATGTCGTGGTCCGCGTAAAACTTGGCGGTCAACAGATCGCCCTTAACCCCGTTCGCCTTGTTTAAGCGTGCAATCGACTCCACCAGCGCATATTGCTTCTTCATTTCCTCGGTCTGGCCGGTCAGCTTATACAGATCGCCCAGTGCCGCTACGATATCCTGCTGCGGTGCAATTTCGCTTGCCCTCCGGTAACACTCGATCGCGGCCGGGTATTCCTTCTTCGCCGCCTTCACTTTCCCCATCACGGCTAACAAGTGATAGTCGTTGGGCAGTTTCTTTAGGCCTTCTTCAAGCACCTGTTCGGCCGGGACGTAAGCGCCCTGCGAGTAGTAAATCAGGCCAACCTGCGCGCGGCACCATGCTGTGTTCTCTGCATAAGGGCTGCCCGCTGCGACGCCCTTCAACATCAGCCAGGTTGCTCGCCTCGTATCGCCCGTGATTTGCAAGAGATGTGCGCTCCGCCCGTAGGAAGAAAGGTCCGGCTTGATGTCCAGCATCTTTTGGTACTGGTCAAACGCCTCGTCATAGTCGCCCATCTCCACCGCGGCATCGCCAATCAGACCGAAGGCGGCGGTGTATTTCGGATCGATCGCCAGCACCTTCTTTGACCACTCAATACTAGTTTCAAATTCATGGCGGCCTCCGCTCACCCAGGCCATGCCGGCCATAGCGTCGACGCACTTCGGATTCAGTCCGAGCGCTTTTTGGTAGGCGTGTTCGGCTCGCGTGTAATAAGCCGAGTCCGCTGTCTCGCGGGCCTTCTGCATGAAGGCATCGCCCAAGCTGACCCAGGCGGAATCGCTTTCCGGCCGTCGAGCGGCAGCCGCCGAGGCCTTTGCGACTTCCGCATCGCTGGCTGCCGCCCCTGGCATAGGCAAAACCGTCGACGCGATCGTGTCGGCTCTTAGAACGGTTTGACCGGCCGCCGCGGCGCCTGACATGCCTGCGCAGAGCAACAGAACAATTGATATTGCTTCATTGGTTCGTTTCATAACTCGCTCCTTGCCATCTAAGTTCGGCCTGCGTCCCGAGAAACGGGCGCCGGAATTGAGCCGGCGCCCAGTGGGTAATGGTCCGGGTTATGGGTGCGCGTTCCCGTCTGAATCGCCGGGGTCCTTCCGATTGGTTGGCCCGGCGTGCGGGGTCGCCGCATAAGGGAACACGAAGTTATAGGCAAAGTCATTGCTGTTGATGTTGTCCCCGAGCAGGAAAATGCTGGAGTAGCTCGGGCCACTGGCGATGGCGGTCAGGGCGATATCGACTACGTCGTCGCCCAGCCGCCGGCCGTTGGGCCACCCGCTCCACTTCCCGTTTGTCGTATCGCCACCGATGCCGCTCAGCCGATTGCCGCCCGCGCCGATCAACGGTACCGGGCCTGTTGTCGTGTCAACGCGGAGCACGTCTGGAATGTAGACCGCCGCCAGGTCGGCACGGCCAGTTGTTACGAAGCTCGTTCCGAATACGGCATTGATCAGAACGGGTAGTTCCGGAGCGAGCGCATACGTTTTGTACTTGGTCGCGTCGTCGGTAGGGACGTCCCGATTGTAATTGTCCTTATCTTTCAGAGCAACCAGTACTTCATTAAAGAGCGGGTTGCCAAGGCGGTTTACCTGAATCCAGGGGCCGTGGGAATCCGGATCCCTGTGGTTGCTTCGCAGCGTCACCTTTGGACGGCTGACTGACGCATAGACCCCCACTCCCTTGGAAGCGCCCGTGAATGCATCCCTGTAGCTCAATTGCGGCAAGGAACTCAGTGGGATCTGTATAGCGAAGGTCAGAACGTTGTAGCCCTTGAATCCGTCGACGCCATTTCCGGTCTGTCCGTGGCCATCCGGGCCCAGAATGCGCGGGTCCAGCAGGTCAAAGATGCCTGCTGCATCGGCGAAAAAGCTGTCGTCGCGCGGTCCGGCCCAGACCGCTTCGCCAGTTTGCAATGAGTAAATGGTTTCCTTCGTGTAAGTGTCCAGCCCGGCATTAGTTGTTGCTCCAGTCAATGCCACTCCGCTGACGTCGTTGTACTCGGGAGTCGTTCTCTTGCCCACATTCGGCGGAGGCACTAAGAGCGGCATCTGATTGATAGTCGTCAGTTCGATTCCACGCTGCGAGTCTATATCTCCATCCCAGTACGTCTGGTGACCCGCGGCCACGTATTTGCTTACTGTGTACGATTGCGTGTAGTTCTGCGCCGAATCGTTCACGTTCATGATCGGGCCAATGGTAGTGCCGCGTCCGTAAGAAAGAATTGTGTTGAGGTTCTTGTACGTTCCCGCGTCTGACGAAACCGGCGAGAACCGGAAGTTGTAGCTTTCGATCAGTGCGCCGGTAGTGGGATCGGCAATGTTGATTGAAAAGAGTGCGTCATCCGCAAAACGCTCGTACATGACGCCATCGCCCGGCTCCGAGAAGGGATGCACGTTTACGACCACATTCAGTACTTGTTTGTTGGGATTGTTGTATAGAGTGCCTACGAAAGCGTAGACATCGGTGAGGTTGGCTTGTGGATCCTGTTTGATCAAGGGAGCATCGCTGTGGCTCGAACCCATCAGCGTGCTTCCGAGTAACAACAAGACGCCGGCTGCTTTGACAAACTGCGCAGGCCGGGCAGAACGGGTTAGAAAAGAAAGGCTGAGCATTCTTTGTTCTCCTTACTGACTCGACATGGAAGTAATAACTACTTACTCTCATGCATTCGTTGTTACGTTAAATAGCTGCCTTTAGATTTAGGCATTCGGCGAGACCCTCTAAGCGCCTAATACGCGGATGGGCTGAATCCAACCGAGTGCGGCCATCGTCATCATCAGCCCCAACACAATGACGACGACCGCTGAAAAGACTGGAACCGAGCGAAACAGCCGGTGGCGGCTCCCTGATTCCTCATGCGGCAATAGTTGCTTCGCGAAGAGCACCAATGCGCCGATTCCCATCAGGACCACGGCAAGCCCGGCGCTGAAGGCCGCCAGCAAACCCAAGCCCAAGGCAGTCTGGCCCAAGGCGATTGCGCTCAGCAGCAGAATTAGGGCTGACGGGCAAGGGACAAGTCCGCCGCTAGCTCCCAGGGCGATGAGGCCACCCAGCGTAACCTGGCTTTCAGGCATCGCGTGTGTGTGCGTGTGACCGTCATGTGTATGGGTATGAACAAATGCCTGGTTATGCTCATGGCGTGGATGAACGTGTTGGTGCGTCGCTTTTGCTCCAGAATGGTACTGTTCTGGTGCCATGACCGCCACCGGTGCGTCACTTACAGACGACGCATGCTGATGGATGTGGTGTGAACCGTGAACATGTGCGTGAATCAGATCGTGGTGATGATGATGGCTGTGGTGATGGCCGTCGTCGAGCGCTGCAGCGGCGTGGTGGTCATGCCCATGCTGGTGTGTGTACGAAGGTTCAACCGTTGCCAGAAGCGCCTTGGTTCTCTGGTAGAGCAGCCAGAGGCCTATGGCGACGATAGAGAGGCCCGAAACCGCTCCTAGCACAGGAATGATCTGGTCCGGTACCACGTACTTCTGGAAGAAGAGGACGCCAAGCCCCAGCAGAAACACGCTGATGGTGTGAGTAAAGGTGACCATCGATCCGAGGAACAGAGCATGCTTCAGCGTTCCGCGGCTTCCTACCAGGTAGGCCGCCACAATGGTTTTCCCATGTCCCGGCGACAGGGCATGCATTGCACCGAAGCCGAAGGCAACCAGCAGACCCAAAAGAACCGTTCCCCAGCCGAATTTCTTGTCCCGAAGCATCCTGGAAAGGAAGTCTCCCCGCATCACAGCTCCAGGTCCGGCGGATTGCCGCTCGGAGAACTTGCGGGGATCAGCCGGTACGGTGGGGGAAGTTGTCACCGGGGAGCGTGGTATCAGGGCGGCTTCTGCGACCTCGTTGCGTGCTGTCGAGTGACGGATGGTAGTCTGTGCTGGCACGCTGAGGACGCCTGGTTTTGAATCGGTCTGCTCATGTCCTTGAGGTGACGCGTTAGTTGCCGACCATCGCACGCTCGCCGACACGTCCTGGGGAGGGGCCAGTGTCGAATCGGCAGGGTACGCGCTCAGTTCGTTGCTAAGGTCCCGATCAGACTGAGATGCTGCAGCAAGCGTCACCCCCTCTCCGCCTCGGATGACAATCTCCTTCCAGCCCGTTCGGTTCGCATAGTTGCGATCCTCAAACGAGAGTTGGCCCGGGGAGGCCGCGATGTCCCCTTTCATAACCACTCGCAGGACCGGGAGCCCGCCGGCGCCATCCGCCGTCTTCGCCTTCAATTCACTGAGACGGGGGGCGAGTTGCTTTCCATCCACCGAAACGGACAGATTCTGCAACCAGGACGCGGCCTGTGCGGCGGCTTTTTGCTGCAGCTGGGTGTCATCCCTGCCGTCAATCTGCCACTGCTGAAGCAGTTCCAAGGTCGGGATTTCCGCAAGATCCAGAACGTACGTGAGCCGCAGGCCATGGCCGCTGAAGTCCAAGCGGCTATAGTGGCTTACGCTGAAATTGCCCATCGGATGAGCAACGGCGCAGCCGGCAAAAAGCAACCCCACAAAGAGCGCCTGGAGCTTCGACATCGGATCCGTCCTCCGCCTAATGTTTACGCAGAATGGGCGGGCTCCGGATTGCAGAAAGCGTAAACTCTCCCGTTCTTGGCGGCCAGCGGGGGTCTAATCTGGCCTCTTAAGACGGTTACTCGTAGCGCAGCGCGATCATTGGGTCCACACGCGCAGCTTTGCGAGCCGGCAAGTAGCAGGCGCATAAGGCGACAAGCGTCAGCACCACCGGCGCTGCTCCGAGCACCAACGGATCGAAGGCTCGGACGTCATACAGGAAGCCCGCCAGAACTTGGCCGAGTCCGACGGCCAATAGCAGACCCAAGCCGACCCCGACCGCCGTCACCTTAAGCCCCTCAGCGAGTATCATGCCCATGGTCGAGGACGCGTCCGCTCCCAGAGCCATCCGGATGCCGATCTCGCGGGTTCGCCGCGCCACGGTGTAAGCGTTCACCGCGTACAGACCGATCACCGCCAGGAACAACGCAACGGCGCCAAAGATCTCGAGCACGCGGGCACCCGTGCGCACCACCCAGATATCCATGCCGGAGTCCAAATGCGCGCGCATCGTCTTCAGTGCGAGCAGCGGCAGTCGCTCGTCTGTCGCCTGAATCTCCCGTCGGATCGTTTCGAGCATCCGATTCTCGGCGTCTGGCCCGCCTCCTGCCATCTTCATGTGTAACTGCACGTTTGCCTGGTATTCCTGCCCAAAAGGCAGATACACGTGAGGCTCATACTTCCCGCCCAAGATGTTCTCGCGTACATTGCCGACCACGCCAACCACCTCCAGGTCGTTTGCTGGAGGGGTGTCGGCGTCCACGGAAACACCCGTGTGCCCGCCGCCGGGACCACCGGAATCCAAGCGGATGTGCTTGCCGAGCGCATCGCCGCCGGGCCAGAGCTTTTCTGCCGCCAGCTTGTCGATAACGGCGACGTGGGTCTTCGATCCCGCCGTACTTTCGGCCGCCGCAAAGGGCCGTCCGCGCAGTATCGGAATCTCCAGCGTCTGGAAGTAGTCCTCGCTCACGAGGTTGTATCGCGCCTCCACTGCTGGGTGTTCCTTAGAAGCCGCGACGTCCGACCGCGTGATACTCTTCCCCAGCGATACCATGCCAAACGGAACCGTTGCCGCAATGGCCACCGATTGCACGCCGGGAACATGGCGCAGGCGGTCCTTCAGCGTTCCGTAGAGTTGGCCGCCGCGCGCCTGGTCGTAATTGATGAGGCTCGCGTCGACTTCGGCCAGCACTTCGTTATCGAGTGCGAATCCAGGCTGGATGTTCGATGCCCGCACGGCGCTGTGTACGAAAAGGCCCGCCGCGGTGAGCATCATCAACGACAGCGACAGTTGTGCCATCACCAGCATGTTCCCGCGCGAGAACAAACGGCGTGTCCGGCCCACCACATCCTCGCCCGTGTTTTCCTTGAGATCAACCCACATATCGGGCCTCGAGAGTCTCCATGCCGGGAACAGGCCGAAGACCACCGTGCTCATCACGCAGAACAACAGCGTGACCCCGATCACCCGTATGTCGGGCGCCGAATTGTATACCAAATCCAACGGCGCCAGCCGGGCCATCGATCCAATCAGAAGCGAAGTGCTCCACGACGCTACGAAGAGTCCGGCAATGCCTCCCAGGATCGCCAGGATTAACCCTTCGGTAACCAGTTGCTGTACGATCCGCCGCCGACCACCGCCAATGGCCAGCCGGATGGCGATTTCTTTTCGTCGTGCCGCTCCCTTGGCCATCATCATATTGGCGAGGTTCAAGGAGGCTATAAGCAGGACCACGGCGGCCAGTGAGAGGAGCAGAATAGCCGGCACGCGCATGGAACTGTCGTCCGAAGGATTCGTCGAAATACTCATTCGCGACAGCGGCCGAACCAGCAGTGTCTGGTCCTTGTTCTCAGCGGGAAACGCCTTTTCCATTTGTGAAGCGAGCACTGCCAGAGAGGCATCAGCGGACGCTTGTGAGACGCCCGGCTTCAATCGACCCACCGCAATCAAGGTGCTGTTATCGCGTGCCGCCAGCGGCTTCACTTGCCCTTCAAAATCATTCATCACCAGGCCGAAAGCACCCAGCGGCACGAACAGCTCGGGACTCACCAGCGCCGTCGTGCCAGTGAATCCTTTAGGCGTGACGCCGACCACGGTGAACAGGTGGCCGTTAATGCGCACCTGCTTCCCAACCAGTTGAGGATCTTCCCCGGACTTTTTCCAGAATGGATATGTGACGATTGCCGTCAGCTCGCCCCCCGGCTTTTCCTCCTCAGCCCGGAAGGGCCGGCCCTGCTGAAGCGTTACGCCCAGGGTGGAAAAGTAGTTGGAGGAAACGATGCCTGCGAAAGCCCGCCGGGTGTTGTCGCCCTCTTTTATGCCGACCATCGCCATGGTGTGCGCCATTAGGCTGGAGAACACGGCGTTGTGATCGCGGATGTCGACATAGTTCGGGTAGGAAAAAGCCCGGTATGTGTCCGGATGCTTTGTGTCCCTGCTATAAAGACCGGTCAGCTCTTGGGGCTTGGTAATCGCGATTGGCTTCAGCAGAAACGCGTTGACCAGACTGAACACAGCACTGTTGGCGCCGATCCCTAAAGCCAGCACCAGGACCGCGGCCGCCGTGAACCCCGGCTTACTCAGCAACATCCGGATTCCGTACTTTACGTCTTGCCAGAGATAGTTCATTCCGTCGGGCTCCTATGCACCATGCCACTCATACGAGGGAAGCGGCATTCTAGTTCCGGGAAAACCCACTTCTCCTGGGCCAGCGCCCGGCAACCCTTCTCGCCTGCTATAGAATAAGGACCATCAGCATCTCTACACAGCAGATTGCGGCTTCCAAGCGGGCGCTTGCCTGCCTGGTTCTTCTGTGTGCGCTTCTGGCCTCTGTCACCTTGGCCTGCGGCATGCATGAGCACAGCGGCGGGCACTGCTGCGACTTGTGCCATTTCGGATTCCTGCCCTGGGTGCAATCCGCACCTCCTCCCGGCGCCCTGCCTCCGCTGGCGGGCGCGTGGCAGCCCCGCTTAAGGCCCGCCGACCGCATTGTCGAACAGACCAGCGTTGCGTGCCGTGGGCGTGCCCCGCCTGCTTCCTGATTTCGCGTTCGTTACCAATCCGATCTCAGTAGAAGGTGGAGTGATCCATGAAGCACTATCAGCTTCTGTCGATCGCGGCTGAATGCTTCAGCGCGTCGACAGAGGCCCGATTTTTAGAGTCCCGAGTTCATGTGCGAAGTTGTGCCACCAGCGCCTTCGCCACAACTCTGCTGGCGCTCCTGATTGGTTGTGGAACGCCGAAGACCTCCGTCGCCACGGTTTCCGCCGATTCCGCTCCGCCGCAAGCAACCCTCTTCACTGTTCCTGCCGATCAACTGGCACGGTTGAAGGTTGTGCCCGTTGAGACCACTACCTGGATGATCACCGTCCGCACCACGGGTACTGTGGATTGGGACGCCGATCGCACCACTCAAGCTATTACCCAGGTCAGCGGCCCCATTTCGCGAATCCTCGTCGACACCGGCGCGGTAGTGCAAAAGAGCGATCCGCTGCTGTTTGTGTCGAGCCCTGACGTGGCGGCCGCCATCTCCACCTACAAGAAAGCTCGCAACCAGCAGGAATTCGCCAGGCGGACAATCGTTCGTACTCGCGAGCTCCTTGACCACGGCGCGGCAGCCCAGAAAGACGTCGAAGCAGCAGAAGCGGCGTTCAATGACGCGTCCACTGATGTTCAAACCAGCTTGCAGACTCTCAAGATCTTCGAGATCACGAAACAGGAACTCGACGAAGCGGAGAAGCAAGGCACCGCCATCAGCCCTGAACTGGCGGTGCGCTCGCCCATCTCGGGAGTCGTCGTCCAAAAGCTGATTTCGCCCGGCATGCTCATCCAGGCAGGCGCCAACACCTGCTTCATGATCAGCGACGTCTCCACCGTGTGGGTGCAGGGTCATATCTTCGACCACGACCTGCCTTCCGTCCGGCCCGGCGATCGCGTTGACCTATCCAACGCTTCCATTCCCGAAGTCTTCCATGGCGAGGTTTCCTATATTGGCTCGATGCTGGATCCCACCACCCGCACCACGCCGGTGCGTATCGTAACTCCCAATCCACATGGCTTGTTGAAGAAGGACACATTCGTCGAGGCCGTCGTTCACACCCGAACCCAAAAGAACGTTCTGGTGGTGCCCGTATCCGCGGTCCTGCGCACCACAGAAAACGAGCCGTTCGTTTACGTGGAAGCCGAGGCGGGGAAGTTCGGTCAGCGCCTCATCACCATCGGCGCGCAACAGAACGATCAGATCGAAGTCCTCACCGGGCTCAATCCAGGTGAGCGAATCGTGTCGGAGGGCAGTCTCTTCCTGCAGTTTGCGAACAGCAACCGGTAAGGCCCCCACCACATGATTGCCCGCCTCGTCTCTTTCGCCCTTTCGCAGCGCTTCCTCATCGTGATTGCCTCGCTGATGCTGATGGTCTGGGGCGCATTCTCTTTCCGCAATCTGCCTATCGATGCCTATCCCGACCTCTCGCCGCCGCACGTGGAAATCATCACCCAGTGGCCTGGACACGCCGCGGAAGAGGTGGAGCGACTAGTCAGCATCCCTATCGAAATCGAAATGAACGGCATCCCCAGGCTGGATTCTTTGCGTTCCATTTCGCTGTACGGTCTTTCCTCCGTTCAGATGAACTTCGAATACAGCACCGATCCCTACTTTGTTCGCGAGCAGGCCTTTGAGCGCGTGGGCAACGCCAACATGCCGTCGGGCGTCACCCCCAGCCTTTCCCCGCTCTATAGCCCCAGCGGCCTCATTTACCGCTACGTAGTGCAGAGCCCCGACCGGACACCGCAAGAACTCAAGACCATCGAGGACTGGGTCCTGGAACGCAGCTATAAGGCCGTGCCGGGCGTTGCTGACGATTCCGGCTTCGGCGGCACCACCATGCAGTACCAGGTGCTGCTGGATCCCAACAAGCTTTTCGCTTACGGGGTCACCGTTCCGCAGGTGCTTCAGCAGCTCGGCGCCAACAACGCCAACGCCGGCGGCGGCTTCTATTCGCAGGGCGGCGAGTTCTACTACGTCCGTGGCCTCGGTCTCGTAAAAGACACCGCCGACATCGGCAACATCGTCCTCAACGTGCATAACGGCATTCCCGTCTACGTGCGCGACGTCGCACAAGTGCGGGTGGGACATGCCGTGCGGCTCGGCCAGTTCGGCTACATGCATCAGGACGAGGCGGTGGAAGGCGTCATTCTGATGCGCGTCGGCGAGCAGGCGCAAGTGGTCCTCAACCGCCTGGAAAAGGTCACCGACAATCTCAACAATCACGTGCTTCCCCCCGATGTCAAGGTGGTCCCCTACTACGACCGGCACGACTTGATCGAAGAGACTACCCGGACCGTCGAGAAGAACCTGCTCCGAGGCATGATCCTGGTGCTGATCATTCTCGGGTTGATGCTGTTCAACTTTCGCACCGCCCTGATCGTTGCGGTTACCATACCTTTCGCGCTCCTGTTCGCATTCATTTGTCTCGACTGGCGGCATATCCCGGCGAACCTGCTCTCCATCGGCGCCATCGACTTCGGCATCATCGTCGACGGCGCGGTCGTGATGGTCGAGAACATCTTCCGCGAGATCGCCGGACGCCACGGGCAGAAATTCGATCTGATCCATGTGATCCGCGAGGCCGCGCACGACGTAGAGCGGCCCATCTTCTACGCCGTGGCCGTTATCATTGCCGGATACATTCCTATTTACGTCCTGTCGGGGCCGTCCGGCCGTCTGTTTCAGCCCATGGCCGACACGATGACCTTTGCGTTGCTGGGCTCTCTGCTGTGCGCCCTCACCCTGCTGCCGGTACTGTGCGCTTATTTCCTGCGTAAGCATGTTCACGAGCCCAGAGCACGGTTTTTTGAGTGGATCAAGTCGGGTTACGGCCGTCTGCTCGGGGTTTGCCTGCGCTTCCGAGCTGTCACAATCATCCTTTGTCTTGCGGTCTTCGCCGCCTCGCTTCTGCTGATTCCTTTCATCGGCGGCGAGTTTATGCCGCATCTCGACGAAGGGGCGTTGTGGGTCCGCGCCACCACGCCGTACACCATCTCATTTGAAGAGGCTTCCAAGCTCTCACCACAAATTCGCAACATCCTGCTCAGCTTCCCTCAGGTCACCACGGTTGCCAACGAATTAGGGCGTCCCGACGACGGGACGGACTCTACAGGCTTTTTCAACAACGAATTCTACGTGGCATTGAAGCCCTATAACGATGCCGCCTGGCAAGGGTCCATCCGCACTAAGGCGGAGCTGAGCAAAGCCATCCAAAAGAAGCTCGCGTCCTTCCCGGGCATCATCTTCAACTACACCCAGCCAGCCGAGGATGCCGTCGACGAAGCCGAAACTGGCTTGAAGAGTTCGCTCGCCGTCAAGATCTTTGGTACCGATCTGGTGACGCTCGAAGACCGGGCCAGAAAAGTCAGGGACGTCATCTCGAAGGTTCCGGGCATTACCGGCATCACGCTGGTGCGTGAACTCGGCCAGCCCAGCCTCATCATCGAGCCGGACCGCGCCACCATTGCTCGCTACGGGCTCAACGTAAGTGACGTCAACACGCTGGTCTCCACCGCCATCGGTGGCACGCCGGCCACGCAGGTCATTCAAGGCGAGCGTCAGTTCGATCTTCAGGTCCGCATGCAGGAGCCGTTCCGCAAGGACATGAACGCCATCAAGAATCTGCTAATTGCCACGCCCGACGGCCAGTTCCTGCCGCTGAGCCAATTCGCCAGCATTCGCCTGGAAAGCGGAGCGTCGTTCATTTATCGAGAATCGAATTCCCGCTACATCGGCATTCAGTTCAGCGTCGACGGCCGCGACCTCGCCAGCGCTGTCGGCGAAGCCAGAAGGAAGGTCGACCAAGCCGTCCAGCTCCCCATCGGCTACCGCTTCGATTGGGGCGGCGAGTACAAAGATTACCTTACCTCCATCGGCCAGATGAAGGTCATTCTTCCCTTGACCGTCCTGCTGATCCTTTTCATACTCTTCGCGCTCTACGGCAACATGAAGTTCCCGGTCATCATTTTATTCAGCGTGCTGGTGACCGAGCCCGTGGGCGGCCTGTTGGCGCTGCGCCTCACCGGGACCAACTTCAGCGTCTCTTCCATGCTCGGCTTCGCCGCTCTCATGGGCGTCGCGGTACAAACCAGCGTCATCCTCTACTCGTTCATCAACAAGCTGCGGCTCGAAGGCAAGGACATCGCTACCGCCACCTTGGAAGCATCCCTGTTGCGTCTGCGCCCCATCGTGATGACCGCCCTGGTGGCCTGCCTCGGCATGCTGCCGGCGGCCATGTCAACCGGCATCGGCTCCGACTCGCAAAAGCCCTTCGCCATCGTCATCGTCGGCGGCTTGGTCTCTCGTCTTCTGCTCTCGGTGTTCCTTTCGCCCGTGCTGTACTCCGTGGTAGCGAGTGAGAGTGACACGCTGAAGGTCTAGGGCAGCCTCACTGGCTGTACTTTTCCAGCCACTTCAGCTCTTCGCGTACCTTGATCTTGCCGTGCCAGGGGTTCTTATCGAGACCGTGCCCTTCGCCGGGGAAGATCAGCAGCTTCACCGGAATGCCTTGAGCATGCAACGCGCGCTCGAGCAGATAGTCTTCGCCGACGTATACGCGGATGTCGTCGGCGCCTCCTACAATGTGCGTCGGTGTTTTGACCTTGTCCATTTGCCAGATCGCCGCCTCGTCGTTGAAGTTCTGTTTTGCCTCCCACGGTTTGCCACCCAGGAAGTAGGAGTCGTCGAAGGTGGTGTCGTCATTGCCCCAGTTGGCGACATGCTCGACGGCCCCAGCGCCAGTAACGGCCGCCTTAAAGCGCGGTGTCTGCGTGATCAGCCAGTTGGTCATGTACCCGCCGTAGCTGTATCCGCCGATCGTCAAACGGGCCGGATCGGCAACGCCATCCCTAACCAGCGCGTCGACTCCTGCCAGGATGTCGCGGCCCGGCTTGGAAACAATCTTCGGCACGATGCCGAGCGCGAACTCGTCACCATAGCCAATCGACCCCCGGTAATTCGGCTGAAAAACCAGCCAGCCTTGGATTGCCGCGAGCTGGCCCCACTGGTACCAATCGGCCTCGAAATGGTTGCCGTCGGCGTCACCCGGTCCGCCGTGAATCAGTGTCAGCGTCCGCAGGTTCTTCGCTTCGAACTTGCCCGGCGGATAGATCAGCATTCCTTCCACGCTCACGCCGTCGTCGGCTGTCCAGCGATACGGCTTCCCCTGCGGCAAGGCGCGTTCGGTGAACAGCCGATTAAACGAGGTGATCGGCTTGGCGTGCAGCAGGTCCGCGATACCCTCAGCCACGTATACTTCCGTCGGTCGCTGGAGTGACGATTGAACAAACGCAACCCGCGGCGACTTTGCAGCCGTAGAGAGCTTCTCGTAGGTACCCGGGGTTCCCGGTTGCCTGGCGAAATCGCCGCTCGGGCTGTCGCCCGCATAGACTTGCACCTCTGTGCCGGTTCGTCCTGTTGCCGCCAAGCCTCCATTCGGCATCGGCGCATATCCGGTGAATGCCCCGGTAAACTTGGCGCCCCATCGCGCGATCGTGCCTGCTGTATCGCCCGCGTCCACCCAGTACACCCTGGATTGTGCGTCGCGATACGCTCCTTCTACCGAGCCGTTCAGAAAGCTGAAGAAGATGTGCCGGCTATCGGCTGCCCAGCGAATGTTGTCGAGGATTGCCTCCTTCTGCAGAAGTTTCCGGGGCGTCCCGCCGTTGGGATCCAACAGGTAGATGCCGTACGCATCCAGCGATTCCCATCGTTCCGTCCGGGAATCAGTGAGGAGTGCCAGCCGCTTGCCGTCCGGCGACATCTCCAGCTGCTTCACGCGCCATGGAATAGTAGCCGTCTGTTTCACGCCGGTCGATGCGTCGCATGGCTTGTTCTGTTTCGCTGCCGCGCAGTTCAATCCTTGGACGAGATCAACACGGTTGACTACGTCGCCGCGCTCTTCCTCGCGGAACTGGACCACGTCCTTCCAGTCTTTTTTGTAAGCCTCCTCCTGCTCCTTCTCCCAGTGCGTGCGCGTCGCAAAATAGATCTGCCGCGAGTCCGTGGACCATGTAAAAGCATGTACGTCTTCTTCCCCCCGCGTCACGGCGAAAGCTTCGCCGCCATGCGTGGAGATCGCGTAGACCTGGCTGGTCTTCCCGGTCTTCTCCTTGGCAGAGTCCGCATCTGCCGCGGACTCTCCCGCCGGATTGCGGTCGGACAGGAACGCGATCCAATTTCCGTCCGGCGACCATTCCGGCTCGCTGTCGTGGCCCGACACCGTCAGCGGCGTCAGCGCGCCGCCGTCCTCGCGATACAACCACAGGTCCGATCGAAACCGGTTTGCCTCCCAGTCGGCCCGCTCGGTTTCAATCACGACCGCCCGTCCATCCGGCGAGATGCGGACGTTCGCAAACTCAACGGCGTTGAAGAACTCATCCACTGTGATCGGGGGCTTCCCGCTCTCGGCCGGCGGCTGGGCATTCGCGCAGGAAAGAAACAGGGCCAACGCCGTGGCGCAATATGGAAGTCTAAGCATGTGATCAATCCGAGGTTAACCTGCCGGTACGTCTGGTTTCGACCAGCCGTTGGCGCTCGCGAAAAAACGAACCCGTCAGGAGCAGGGTCCGATATGACCACCGGAGCCAATGCCGCCCGCCAGGAGCCCAGCGCCAAGATGAGCTGGTCGGGTTAACAACCCTCCGCAGGTGGACAACCTGCCCTACATCTCCTAGTGTGTGAACGAACTCAAAGCATTGAATACAAAGCAGTTGACTGCGAATTGCGCAGCCAGCGCGACGGCGCGAGAGGGCAGCGGGTGAGCCCGCCTTTAGTTTTTGCGAAACGAACTGTCGCGATTGGGATCCGACCACCCTCCGCGGATGGAAACGTTTTGCGATCGGAGAAAAGCCGAGATGACTCTCGGCTCAGCAGGCTAACAGCCCGCGCCACATCGGAGTTTTCGAAACGAACCGCAGGCGGGTTAAACAACCCGCCGCCGGTTGCCAACCGGCCCCACAGGTTCTTCTGTCCTGGCGCTATGCGACTTGAAAATCGAAACTCTTTTGAGCGGCCGCCGTTCACCCCCGCTGATGAAAATACCCACCTTTCCGTGCAGAGCCGGATGTGGGCATCCTGCCGGGCGTAGACGCCCGCCCCACTTCGGAATCGAAGCCATCTAACAACGAAAGTGAAGCCCTCCAGGTGGGCGTACCCGCTTCAAATGATGAGGCACGTTTAATCGGACTCAAGAAGAAGCTGCGCGGAAGCGACTGATTCTGTTGGATAAATTACGATGCGGGTTCGGTGATGGCCGCCTCCTGAGTTCCAAGGGCAGACCTAGTGCGGAACCACCCTCTCGCCGAAATGCGAGCTTTAGTGTTGAGTCTGATCAATCAAATCAAGCAGGCCGTCGACGATTCCGGTCTCGGCGTATCCCGGCTGCAGCCGTGAACCGAGTACCTGGAAGGTGTAGGCGCCGAATGCTGTATCGTTCGGAATGTAGCCCGAGTTGGCTCTTCCGTTCGCGAGCGTCACCATGACGGTGTTGGCCATCGGCGATTCCTTCTTCAGATGCAGTGCGATGGGGCTGTAGATCTCAGCGTCGACGCTGGCGAGCGCGACGTCTCCGATCCGGAGAACGCCGAGTCGGATGTTCACCGGGTCACCTTCTTCGTACTTGCCGGGACTACCTTCCCGGACATTGTCAAGCCGCTTCCGGCCAGGGCAGGTGATCATTTTCTGATCTGCGGCGATCGAGGGGTTGGTGCTCATGCGGGTCGTATTCGTCATGACGCGGATAGCTTCTTCCCCCAGCAGCACGCCCTCGGCATCCATCACTCGCTCAAGTGCGTCTCGAACCTTCGGATCCAACGGTTTCACCTCCACCTTGCCATCGCGCAGCGGTGCTTCCACCTTCTCGCGCGTGAGCACGTTTCCGGTGATTGTTACTCCACTGCGGGAAGCCATGTCGTTGGTTGCGGCACGCAAGTACAACGGATTCTGGTCTCCCGATGCGCCTTGAGCGAAGATCGCGACCATTTTGTCTCCATAGGCCTGTTCGACCCAACGGGACGTGGCGCCCGCGAAATCAGCGCTGGTGAAACCGGCCAAATATCCATTGACCGGGTGCATCGCATAGTCAATAAAAGCTGCGAGCGGCTGTCCGTTGAGCGTCTCGAACTTCAGAACGGCTACCGTTTTGTCGGAAGGGCCGTTGAGATTCGGCGCCTGGGTCCATCGGTGAGTTTCCGGATCGACCGTGTCCCGGTTGACGTTCAGGCAGGAGAAGCCGGTTCCGAAACCCATCCGTGCGGGCTGCAGCTTCGCTTTTGCCTGCCGCACAGTCTCGACGATCTGCGCGACGATGGCGGGGGGCGGAGCATTCGGATTGGGCGGGCCAAAGCCACCCCGACCCGGCACGTCGCCGGCCGCCAAACCACTGTGCGTGTGCGTTGCCGACATGAGGATGTTTGCCACCGGGCAATCCAGTTCGGACGCAATTTGCTTGGACGCGAGCGCCCAGACTTGTTCGGAGAGACCGGACTGGTCAGCCCCAATGAGGACAGCCCGAGCCGATCCGTTGTCCAGGACGATCGCCCGGACGTACAGCCGTTCATGTTCGTACTTGCCACTAGGAGGATTGGCGGGATCAGCGGCAGGGGTGATATCCACCCGGGCTGCGCCAACGCTCAGAGCGGCGGATGCGCTTGCCACGGCGCCGAACGTGAGCGCCACTCCTAATGAGATTCGGAATAGAAACATCGATAACTGATTCATTTGGTTCCTCGGATCCTTACTTGTCGCGAGCGAGCAATTCCGTCCTGCAAGTGAATAGTGTATCCGCACCACCTTAAAAGTATCTGAAGACGATTGTGCCTTGCGGGCTTGAGTCATGGCCGCGCCACCACGACCTGCTGCCACTTGCAGATACGCCGTAAACCGGGAATTGGTGCGAGCTCACCGCGAACGGGGCACTTCGACGAGATGCCGACTTGAACGGCCAAGTGGATGGTAAACACTGCGCCGTCAGTCACGTCACTCAGCTAACTTGTTCTGAGCGCTATTCGCAAAAAGTCATCTCAATGGGCCATCAACGCTTTATTCCCGACGAAGCGCTCGACCGCGACCGGCGCTCCTTCAGGACACCGCGCTCACGGATGCTGGGTAAGACAAGTCGACGCCAGAGACCTTGACGACGGCCTGCCACGCGGCTTCCTGGCTGGCGCGATCGTGAAGGTGTGGGTGGCGCTGCGCCTCAATTGGGCCTGAGAACTTCCCTTGAGCCGAGGCGAAGAATTGCCCTGAGACGTCGGTTCCGAACTCCGACGCCTGGAGGTACCGACGGGCCGCGGTCTCCGGCGTCTGATTCATGCCGGGAATGAGGTTCACGATTGGGATAAACAGATACTTCAACAACGGGCCAGCGCTTCGCACCACCTTGGTGTCGGTCGCCCCACCGGGCGAGACGGCGTACACGGCCATGCCGGAGGGTAGCCGGCGCGCCAGCGCCGCGACCCACCAAGCGATAATGAGCTTCGCGTCGGCATACGCATTGTTGGGCACGTACTTCACGTTCGGCCCGTTGCGAATCAGGGCTTCCACAGCGGCGGTTCGGTCACCCCGGTGGTATTTGGCCGCGAAGGCTGGCACGTCGGTGTACTTGAACATGGGGACGCCCCCTCGGGCAGGCTCCGCGCCGGCGATAACAATCCGCGCGTTGGGGCTCAGCAGGTTGGCGCGGAGCAACCCGACAGTCAGTTGATGATGGCCGATCAGCGGGGCCTGAGACGCCTCGACGCCCGCCGCAGTGAGCACGCGCTTCTTACCTGGGACCATCCCTGCATTGAGCAGTAGGAAATCGATCGGCTGACCTCGCTTGACCAGCTCGGCGAGGGCGGACTGAACGCTGGACGGCGAGTCCAGATCCAGCTCCAGCGGCGTGAAGACCTGTGTCTTGGTCTCAGCCGCGAGTTGAGCGGCCGTTTCCTGGACCCGGGCCAGGCTGCGCCCGGTGACGATGACCTGGCGGTAGCCCTTGATGGCGAGCATGCGGGCTGCCGCATAACCGAGCCCGGAGGTGGTGCCGGTGACGAGCGCGATCGAATGTTCCATGGGCGTCTCCGTGGTGAAGGGTGAAGGTCGTGCTGTTTTTCCTTGGGACCTATCCATGTTGTCTCCTGTGTTTATCTGTCTTGAAGTATTACATACGCTAGAGTACGATAATCACAGCTGCAATGCAAGGAGTTTCGTACGCGATGGTAACTAATATTTCGAAGCGCGCCCGAGGACGTCCAAAAGGCTTTATCCCCGACGAAGCACTCGACCGTGCCGTTGAGATGTTTTGGGAGCATGGGTATGAAGGAGTCGACGTGGATCGGATCGCACGGGCCGTGAACGTCACCAAACCCGCGCTATACCGAGCCTTCGGAGACAAGTCCACCCTGCTGCTCAAGGCGGTCGAGCGCTATGCAATAACGTATGGAGCTCCCATAATGGCAGCATTTCAAGCGGAGCCGGACATCCACAAGGCCGTGACCGCCTTTTGCGAGGCTACCGTCAACACCGCTTCGGGTGAGGCTCGCGGCGGTTGCATGATGGCCGCCGCTGCGCTGGGACAGTCGGAGCGAGTAACGGAGATCCGTTCGTATGTCGCGAAGGGCCTCACCGCAGCCGCTGATATTTTCGCGAAACGTTTCGAGCAGGAGATGAAGGCGGGGCGCCTGACTCGCACACCCTCTGCCAAGGTGCGAGGCCGTGCGCTCGTTGACTTGCTGCAGGGTTTGCAACTTCGCGCCAAGGCCGGTATTGCGCGCGAGCAATTGCTGCAAGACGCCCGAAGCTATGTGCCCCTGATTCTTGGCAAGCAAATCTAACGCACTTCTCGGCGGGGATGCGTCTGGACGAGTGCCAAATCACCAATGCACTTACAGACAACTGGTCACGATAGGTGTTTCGTGGCGGGGTGGCTATTTGGATCGCCGCGTTTTTGTTTGTCGCAAGCATTATTTGTTGGTCGGTTCGTAAGGTCGCTGATATCCGTGCCGGCTCCGCGGAAGCGCCGTCCTAGCCGATCCTCGAGCGCATCTGACACTCTGCCGGGAGGCGACGGCCTCAGGCATTTGAATCACGTTCGTGCCGGGTAACTTTTCGGGATTTAAGACGACCTTAAGTAAAGGGCCGAAGCTTTCGTTATGTCAACTCATTCCGATATGAACCCTGAATCTGCACGCCTCAGCAATGCCGTCGTTTCGGAACCGGTTTCAACCAAGCCCGCCGCGCTCGATTGGGGCCTTCTTGTTCTGCGCGTCTGGTTCGGTTTGAGCCTGTTTCTGAAGCACGGATGGGAGAAGCCCACCAACTTCGCCCAGATGGCACAGCACTTTCCAAATCCTTTGCACATCGGGCCGGTCCCGGGTCTCTTATTTGCCCTTATCTCGGATGCGATTTGTTCCATCCTTGTCCTCCTGGGTCTAGGAACTCGCTGGGCGGCCTTGTGGATCTTCGCCAACATCTTCACCGCATGGAGCTTCGTCCACGGCTTCCAGTTCTTCGGGCGAGGAGCAGACCATGGAGAAGCCATGGTGCTCTATCTGGGCGGCTTCCTGGCGTTGGCGATCATCGGGCCAGGGCGTCTCAGTCTGGATTGCAAGCTGGGTATCGGCAACTTTGCGCGCAAGCACGTCCGCAAATGATGCGACGTGACACTTGGCTAATCTTCGTCAGCGTGACAAGCTGACTCACCACATCACTTGAACGTCACGTGTTGCGTCGCAGAGATCCCGACACTGTTCGTGATTGTCACATCCACCGAGCCGACCGTCGTCACATCTCCACCGGTCACCGGAAAATTCGCTTGCAGTTGAAAGGCTCCGCCGTAACTGTTGTGGTTGAAGAAGTACTGGTTGAAAGGCTGCGTTTCATCGGCGATGATTGCGCCCTGGCCCATCACCGCACCGGTTGTGCTGTAAAACGTAAACGATAGCTTGCCTGCGCTATACGTGTTGTCATATCCGGCGATCGTCACCACCAGCGATGGCTCCTGCCAAACGGCGGCGCTAGCAGTTAAGGTCACGGGCGCCGGAAGGACGTCGATGGTCTCGACCACCGGATCCTGCCCGGCAAAAGTGAGCGTAAACGTCAGCGTGCCGGCTGTGGTGCCGGTCTGAAATGTGAACTGCGACTGGCCGTTGTAGAAGGCCGTCTGCGAACCGAGGTTCACTTGCAGGGACAATTCTCGCCCACCCGTTGCTATAAACACCACGGCCGGGTCGTCCGATACACCTGTCACCGAAGGTGTGAACGCAAGCGTTAACGTGCCCGTAGCGCTTATCTGGGACGCATTGGCCAGACTGACCGTGACATGGTCCTGCTGTTGGCTCGTGAAGGTTGACACATCGAACTGGAGCGAGGCTGCCGGTAGCGGCGGCTCCGTTCCGACGCCTGATAAGTTGACCGTTTGCGCGCCGATGCTCAGAGTTCCCGTGAATGGCGTCGCGGCGTTCGGCTGGAACTGGACACTGAAGCTGAAGGACGCTCCCGCGCCGATCATGAGTGGTGAGGAGATGGGGGTGGCCAGCGTGAACACACCGGCGGAAACCGTAATGGGCGGCGCCGTGATGGATTGCGCCGTTGTGTTGGTCAGCGTGAATTCAACGGCGCTGCTGGTCCCCTCTTCAATCTGACCGAAGGGAACCGTACCGCCGGATTGCACGGTTTGGGTACTTCCATCCGCAGCCAGGTAGCTTAGCGTCAGGCTGCCCGCCACGCCGCCGCCCCCGATGATCGAGGCCAGTCCTGTTCCCTGAAACGTTCCGACGCTGACGATTTCGCCTCCCAACGTACTGGTCGGACAGCCGACGGAGGCAGGATTGCCGGCGTAGCTCATGGAAAGGTCTTCCGAGGTTGGACCAAGCGCGACCGGAGTAAACACCGCCGTCACGTCCTCCGTGCCTCCCGGCGGAAGGCATTTGTCCAGAAAACTGCCGGTGATCTGAAACGGAGCCGGCTGGCTGAAGAAAATCGACTGCACCAGGTATGCGTTTGCCGTGCCGGTATTCTTGAATCGCAGGACTACGGAATTGGTGTTGCCTTCGGCCGTATCGGGAAACGAGTAGTTTCCGGCAAGTAGTACGCCGTCACTCGAAGACCCGGTGGTGTGGACATAGACAGTAATGTCCTGTGCGGCCGAGGTTCCGGCCCATAGCAGCAAGGCGAGCGGTAAAGAAAGCCTGCCAAATCCGGACCGGTTCATTGGGCTACCCTCGCAAGCGCATTCCCAACCTGGCGCGGCAAAGTCCGAGGCACCCTAACCGGCGGTGCCGGCAGTTCGGAGAGTTGGAGCGGGGCTTCGCCTTGAGCCACACGATCGAGATGGAGCAGCCAGTGAGCTCCGGCAGTGGAGCCTGCGATGGTGAACAGGTGCACCCAACTGTCTGAGATGGCTTCAAAGCTAACGGCGCCGTTCTTGATCGCTAAGACCTGCTGCCTTCCATCTGGAAAGAGGACAAGCAAGCCGCCGGCGCCCGGAAGCAGCAGGAAGCCGTTTTGCTCGTAGGCGGCGCCATTCGCTCCCACCAACGACGTCGTTGCCTCGACTTGTCCGGTCGCAAGCGAAACGGTCAGACGCTCCACGCTGCCATCGCCCAGGGCGACCATCAGATCGGCAGAGCCCGCCGCCGCGAATGACAGTGAGACGACATTACCGGGCAAGGCCGCGATCTGAACCTGATTTGCCGTCCCGCCCGACCAGACCAGCAGGAGTTGTCTGGACGGCAGCCAGGCGAGCGCCCCTCCAGAACTCGCCGCATTGCCAGCGCTAGCGGGCTCAACCGCCAGCAATGGCCCAGGCTCGTCGGTCGCGTAAGCGCCAAGAATGTCGCCGCCCAAGTCGAGGTATTGTATTTGGCCGGCCCTGGACACCAAACCCGCAGTGCTCGAGAAGGCTGCCGCATTAACGCCCCTGCCTAGCAGCGCGCCATACATGAGGTTCGCCGGCAGGCCATAGGCAGCGCGCAGTGAACCGTCCGTGCAATGCACGACGCCCACCTGCGGGGCTGCCGGTTGCTGTGCTTCCAAACAGACCGCACTCACCGCCAACGCGATCGCAATGGATTTCCGATTCATGGGTTTAACCTGGTTTCTTGATTTCGGGACGCGGCCTCAGGGGTGGCCAATGCTGATGGACGGGGCGCCAATGGTTGTACCTGTCGCTGTCACAGTCGAGCTGGAGGACTTGCTGCCGCCCATCGCGAACGCCACGCCGGCAGCAGCCGCGGCTGCGGCAAGTCCAAGCAGAATCCATTTGGTTTTGCCGGAAGAAGCATGCCCCGGCGGCGCGCCTGAGATTGTGACCGCTGGCGGTTCCTGAGCTTTTGTCTCTGCCGCCGTGGGCAGAGGCGATATTGACGGCACCGTGACCGGGTTGTCCTTGATTTGAGCCGGCCGGGACAGAATTGTGACCTGGCTGCTGACGGGCGCTGCTTCGGGCGGCGGCGAACTTGCGGCTTTCGTGACGGATGCCGGCGCCGCGGGTGCGGCCGGCGCGGGGGAAGCGATGATTGTGGGACGCGCACCCGGCGGCGCATCAACGGCCACCGCGGCCACGGTTGCCGGCGCGCCCCTCGCGATCAGTTGCCGTTGCGCCAGGATGCCCGCATGCGCCGAGCCCTTGACAGCCGTGATCCGAATGGACACCGTGCCGGTGCTTCCTCCCCACCGGATCCCCGGCGCCGCAGCCTGTCCTTGTTCCGTGGTGTAGACCACCGCCGAGCGGCTGCCATCCGCAAAGAATCCCGTCGCGCCTTCCTCCGGCAGCCGAAATGTGACCGCCGCTCCGGTTACGGGCGCCCCAGCCTGGTCGGTGACTTCAACGGCGAGGTGCTTCGCTCCGAGCGATTCCGTTTCGTAGGCGGCGTTGTCGCCAACCACGATCCGCAACTGGATTTGGAGTGGCTGGAGTGGTTGGGCTCTAGCAACGGGGCCAACCAGGAGCATCAGGATCAGACTGAGAGAGGTGACTCGAGAAGTCTTATGCATGCGGCCTCAAAGCCGCATTGAGGATTACAGCACTTGAACGATGACCGCCGTTATATTGTCGGGGCCCCCGTGTTCTTTCGCGGCTTCAATCAGGTAGTGGCACTTCTGGGGCAAAGATTTCTCGGAATTGAGCGTATCCTGCAAAGTTTTTTCATCCAGGACTCCGTGCAGGCCGTCGGAGCAGAGCAAAATCTGGTCGCCGGCTCGTACGGAAATGACCTTGGTGAAAACCCGCAGCTCCGGCGCTGCCCCCACCGCCATGGTTAGAACGTGGCGCATCGGGTGACGGCGCAAGGCCTCCTCGCCCAAGCCCAATCTGGCGCCAACCTCCGCAACCCAGGTTTGATCTTGCGTCAAGAGGGAGAAACTGCCATTCGACAGAAGGTAGATCCGGCTGTCGCCAACGCTGGCCAGCTGTATCTTGCTGCTGTCGATGGCCCGCGCGGCCACCAGGGTGGTGCCCATTCCATCTAGCTGGGGACTGGCCACCGCCGCTTGCCGGACGGCTGTATTGGCCTCCGCAAAGCCTTGTTGGACTGCCTCTATTCCGTCTTTATCCGCGTGGTTCAGGAGGAATTCGTAAAGCGTTTCGGCGCTAAGGCGGGACGCATATTCGCCGGCATTTGCTCCGCCCATACCGTCCGCGACAATAAATATCCCGTGCTGGCTGTCGTGAATGAGGAAATCCTCATTATTCGACCGAACGCACCCGGCATCGGATAGTCCAAAAGCCTCAAGCATAAAGGCACTCCGATTATATACGCGGTTTCGTCATTGTTTCGATGGCTGGAGCATGGCCTTTAGCTCTTTGAATGTCGTTTCGTCAAAATCCTCTTTAAGCCGTTCCACCCCGGGCGGCCGGCCGTTCGCCGCCAAGTAAGGCTCCCGCTGCTGCGCCCGCGCCAGCAGGCTGTTGGCTTCGCGGTCTTCCGGTACTCTCTCGACGGCGGTTTTTAAGAGGTCTGCTGCCTCGTCATACCGCCCTGCCTTGTAAAGCGCGAGGCCCAGATTGAAGGCATAAGTCTCATCCGCCCGGTCGGCGTCGGCCGCCCTTCGGAGATCCTCAATCGCCGCCGCCAGATTCATGCGGTTCTCAGCGGCGCCGAGATTGTTGTAGACCTCACCGAGAGGAATCGCCTGAGAGACTTCTTTGAAGTAATTCACGGCGCTCCGGTAATCGGAGGCGCCATAAGAAGCCAAGCCCAGCTTGAAGCGAGCTTCCAGGTAGCTGGGATGGCCGGCGGGAACTCGCAACAGCCACTCGGATGCCTGCCGGAAATCCTTGCGCTGCAAATACAGCTTGCCTAATTCGAAGGCTGGGCTGGCATACGCCCGATTCAACGACGACGCCTGCTCGAACCACTTGATCTTTTGATCCGTACTGGTGGAAATCAGTCCCCGGATATAGCTCTCTTTCGCATCCAGGCGAATCAACTTATCAGGCGTGGTGAATTGCTCCGCTTTGTATCCGTGGTCCGGCTGGAGCGTCGAAGCGTACATGAACGAAAGGTGCTCTTCCATCCGCGACAACTCCGCCAAGTTACCTGATTCGGAGGCTACCGGGCCTTCTCTGAATTTTCGTAAATCGATGAGGTGAGATGTAATAGCAATGTCACTCTTACGTAACTTTGTTTCTCCAGCCATCAAGTGGATATCATAATCACCATAAATGACATAGTCCGCGCCCAGGGTTTGTCCCAGCTTGATGATGGTCGCTTTGGTGAATCGCGCATCCGCTCGAAGCGTCAAGCGATGGAATCCCTCCGAAAGCGTGGCGCGATCCAGAACAATTTGCCCCCTGCTGCCCAATTCGGTATACAGCGTCTCCGCGATGCTCGTGCCAATCCAATTCAGGTCTTCATAAGACGAATTGTTCTGAAAGGGCAGGATCAATAGCGTCGCTGCTTGGGCCCGCAGTGAAGCTAAGGCCAGGAGCAATAAAAGAGGGAGACGCCGGAACCGCACGTCTCCCATCCTAACAGGGGTGAGCCGAAACGAAGATTACAGCAAAGCGTACGGCGATAAGCACGCCGACCGCCTGATTTCCAACAGGCTAGGAAAGCCAAAGGCGCTGTTTACGGCCAAACGGCCGCGTGGCGCAGCAGGCTCTTCCTAGTTGCCCCCGCGAGTGTTGTTGTCCGTTGCGAGAACGATTTTAGTGGTGGTCCCGCCAAGCCGGATCTCGGTCACTTCATCCTTGTCGTTATAAAGAACCGACGTGCCGGAGAACTTCTTCGCGTTGGTCTCGGTTCGAGCCGCGGCTTCCGCCGTCTCCTTGTTGCTCTTCAGGACCACGGCGTTGTCCTTCACTTCCAGACGATACTCGCCCGGCTTCAGGGTCTTGCCATTCAGTTTGCTGTCTTGATACAGCGTGACCTTATAGGTCGCAGCGCTCGCAACTACTAAAGCTACCGTCGTGAAAGAAAGAATCAATTTCTTGAACATATCCAGGCTCCTTGCAATCGGGGGCCCGATTGTTCGGGAACGTACGAGGGCCCCGCCACTACTATGTTACGCCTGGACTTAGTAAGAACAGATACCAACTAAGTACTAGAAAGCGCCTGTCCGGAATCGGACGATGCAGTCCCGCAAACGGGCGCTTGGCGCATCGGAATGGCCCTCATGTGAATAGCGATACAGGTCTACGGAAAAATCCGGGCTTGCAAAAACACGGATGCCTCGTTTTGTATCGTTTTGTCGTCTCCAAAACCGGTTAGCCAGCGAACATCCGGTTCCCTTCGAAACCAAGTCAACTGGCGCTTGGCATATTGCCGAGTCTTGAGCTGACACTCCGCCAACGCTGAGGCCCGGCTAGCTCCGGCCGTGAGCACCATGACCGCCTGCTTATATCCGAGGGACTGCAGCGCCTTTGAGCCGGCTGCATAGCCGGCGGCCAGGAGCGAAGCCGTTTCTTCAATCAGCCCGTGGTCAAACATGGAGATGCAACGCACGTTTAACCTCTCATTGAGCTGCGTCCTAGGGGGATTTAACCCGAGCTTAACGACACGAACCCCAGTCAAAGCGTCCCTAGGCCGTCCTTGCAAAGCCGATGCCGCTTCCCCGCTGAGGATGGTCATCTCCAGCGCCCGGATGAGCTTTTGCCGGTCGTTGGGATGAATTCGAGCCGCAGCCAGGGGGTCTTTTGCAGCCACCAACCAGTGCAGCGTTTGAGGGCGCTTGGCGGCGATTCGTTCCAGCCGCCTCCTGAGAACCTCATTCCGCCGAGGCGCCGCCGACAGGCCCTCGAGTAATGCCCGAAGATAAAGCCCCGTCCCTCCCACCACAATCGGCAGCTTGCCCCGGGCGTGGATTGACGCGATCGCATGCCGCGCGAGTCCTTGAAAATCGCCGGCGGAGAAGTGCTGATCCACGTCGGCGACATCGATCAGGTGGTGCGCGACACCGCGGCGTTCGGCAACCGGCGTCTTGGCGGATCCTGCATCCAAGTGACGGTACACCTGCACCGAGTCGCAGTTGACGATCTCGCCGCCAAACTCCTCTGCTAATTTCAGTCCCAGGTGACTCTTGCCGGAGCCGGTCGGTCCCAGAATGACAAGCAGATTGGCCGGGGTTGCCAGGCGCTCGCTCAACGCTTCATCCCTCTCGAGTCTAAGCCACGCGATAAGGCTGCGTTTTTGCCGGTCAAACGAGTCAACGTAAAGAAACGCTAGGCCCCGCAGCCGCATCGCACTATCAGAGATATACTGAAATAGCAGCGATATCGATGCTGTAACGCCACCACGCAAAGCGGTCTGAATGCCCCATTCCTATTTTCGTTTGCTCTGCAGGATTTTTCTCGCCGGGTCGCTTGCCGCGACGATGAATCTAGCTTGGGGCTACCAACAGCCTTCCGCGAACGCCACCGCCGACTCCTCGGTTATCAAGCAGGGGCCCTCCGCAAAGGCAAGTGCCTACTATCACTACTCGCTTGGCCATATGTACGAAGAGATGGCGGAAGCGTTGGGCAACAAAGCCGAATATCTCAATAAAGCCATCGACAACTACCGGCTGGCGATGCAGGAAGATCCTTCAGCGTCGTTTCTGGTGGAGGATATCGCGGAGTTGTACCGCGCCAGCGGCCGCATTCGCGAAGCGGTTCTCGAGGCCGAACAGGCCATCAAGACGAATCCGGACGACTTGAACGCGCGCCGCGTACTGGCTCGCATATACACCCAGCAAATCGGCGACAGTTCGGCGAGCCGCATCGACGAAGGCATGGTGAAGCGTGCCATTGAGCAATACAAGTTCATTTCCGAAAAAGATCCCAAAGACGTCGACAGCCTGGTGATGCTGGGCCGTCTTTACAAGGTTTCGCAGGATTCCAACGCATCCGAAGCGGCTTTCAAGAAGGCCCTGGAAGCCGATCCCGACAACGAAGACGCGCTAACGGGCCTGGCCATGGTTTACTCCGACCTGGGCGATTCCAAACGCGCCACCGAGCTGCTGGAAAAGCTCTCGGCCAAGAACCCCAGCCCGCGAGCGTTGATCGCGCTGGCCTCCTCCTACGAGCAGATTCACGAGTACGCTTTGGCTGCGGGCGCTTACCGGCGGGCCTTGGCGCTCGATCCATCTCGCGCCGAAATCAAGCAGGCTCTGGCGCAGGATCTGGCCATCTCGGAACAGTTCGATGAGGCGCTGAAGCTGTACCAGGAACTTGCCACCGAAAACCCGCGCGACCCGCAGAACGAGTTGCGGATCTCGCAAATTTATCGCCAGCAGCGGAAGTACGACCTGGCGCGCGAGGCGCTGAACAAAGCCAGCGAACTGAGTCCGGACGATCTGGAAATCAAGTTGAACGAGTCCCTCTTGCTCGAAGACGAAGGGAAGCTCTCAGAGGCCATCGTGACTTTGAAGCAGATCATCGACGCAACCGCCAAGAAGAGCTACAGCAAGGCTGAACGCGACTATCGGGCGGGCATGCTGGAGCGATTAGGCACGCTGTACGGAAAACTGGAGCAATACGATCAAGCTGCCGATGCGTTCCGCGAGATCGAAACGCTTGACCCTGATGTGGCGGCACGCGCCGAAGCTCAGGTCATCGACACCTATCGCCTGGGCAAGGAATTTGCCAAGGCCCAGCAGCTCTCCGACGCAGCCGCAAAGAAATATCCCAATGACCGCACGCTGCTGGCGGTCCGTGCCTCACTGCTGGCCGATTTAGGGAAAGCAGACGAAGCGGCCGCCGAACTGAAGAAGACGCTGGGCGGCAAGGACGACCGCGAAACCTACTTAACCTTGGCTCAGGTCTACGATAAAGCGCACAACTACGCCGAGATGGCTAAGGCGCTCGATGCAGCAGACAAACTGAGCGTGTCAAAAGACGACAAGGTTACGGTTTACTTCATGCGCGGCGCCATGTACGAGCGGCAAAAGAAGCTCGATTTGGCCGAGAAACAGTTTAGGGAAGTGCTTGCGCTCGACCCCCAGAATGGGTCCGCATTGAACTATCTCGGCTATATGTTCGCCGACCAGAACATCCGCTTGCAGGAAGCGGAGGAGTTGATTGAGAAGGCGGTTGCCGTCGAGCCCAACAACGGTGCGTTTCTGGACAGCCTGGGCTGGGTTTACTACCGCCAAAACAAACTCAAGGAAGCCGAAGAACAGCTGAACCGGTCCTTGCAGATGATTTCCCGCGATCCGACTATTCACGACCACCTAGGCGACGTCTACTTTAAGCAAGGAAAACTCAAGGAAGCCATAGCCCAGTGGCAGGCTTCCCTGGCCGAGTGGAGTTCCAGCGCTCCCAGTGACCGTGAACCAGACGACGTTGCCAAGGTCCAAAAGAAGCTCGATGGCGCCCGAGTGCGGCTGGCAAAGGAACAGGGTCCGGCCACCCGCAGCAACAACAACTAGTCCAGCCGCATGCCGGCTGGGAAATGCCGTGGGCCAAGGTTTGCCGGATGCCACGGAAGCAAGCTGGGCCTGCCCGTGCGTGCTAAATTTGGAATCGTCGATCCTTTCCCGTTTACCTCTGCCATGTCCTTAGCCTGGCACCGGTTGGCGGTTATTCTGAGTGGGAGCTAAAACAGTTCATGTTCTCGAAAGTACGTAGCGCGATATGCGTAGTCGCCCTGACTCTGGCTGCGGCCGCGTCAGCCCAGGCCCAGCTCAAGGTGGCCATCATCAACGCACAAAAGGCGGTGGCCGATACGCAAGAGATTCAGGCGGCCCAAAAGGTGTTGCAGGAGAAGTACAAAACCAGGCAACAGCAAATGGAGGACCTGCAGCGAGACTTGCAAAGCCTGCAACAGCAATTGCGAGCGCCCAATCTGCCTCCTGAGAAAGAAGCCCTCCTGCAGGGCGACTTTACCAGAAAGCAGAAGGAGTATCAGCGCGTTGGCGAGGACCTGCAAACCGACGTCAACCACGATCGTGAAGAGATCCTAGGCAAGACCGGGCGCCAGATGCAAGATATTGTGCGTAAGCTGTCGGAAGAAAAAGGCCTTGACGTGGTCATCGACGTGACGAACACGCTCTATTACAAGCCGTCTCTCGACATTACCCCCGAGGCCACCGCCGCTTACAACAAGGCCTATCCGGTTCCCGCAAAATAGGAATGCACGGTCCCCACCGAGGGGCGAATCATATGAGCGGTTATCTTGAGGACTACGGAGCAGGCGAAGAGCGCCGGGGTCGTTTTATCAAACGGCTGGTGGTTGCCCTGGTTGCCCTGCTGGTTGTTGGGTTCCTGGGATATGAGTTCTTTCAAAACTATTCCGAGGAACACCTCGTTAAGCAGTTCCTTGCTGAGGTCAACGCCGCGCAATACCCGGCGGCTTACCAGACATGGGGTTGCTCGGATGCACATCCGTGCCGCGACTACAACTACCAGCGCTTTCTTGAGGACTGGGGTCCGGCCAAGCAGAAAGCCGGGTGGAAGGTCGCGGATGTGGACGGCTGCGCAACCGGCGCGATTGTTACCGTCTCCGCCCCGGGCGCGGAAAAGACCCCTATTTGGGTTCAACGCGGTGGCTCATCGCTGGCGTTCTCACCTTGGCCCGAGTGCCAAGGCAAGCGATGGCGATTTAAGCAGTTCTTTAAGAACCTGATGGGCGGCTAGACCTGAGCCCGTATGGGACAGGCGTTCAGCCATTCCCGTTCCGCAGACGTCCTCTTCTGAGCAGCATCTTCATTTGAGATCCATCCCTTATGTACACTGAGCTCAGCCATGCTTGATTTCTTTCGTTTGGATGGAAAAACGGCCCTGGTAACGGGCGGAGCCAGTGGCATTGGTGAGGCCACTGTGCGGGCGCTTTCCGAAGCCGGGGCTCGCGTGATCATCGTGGATTTGAACGAAGCGCGCGGACGCACGATTGCCGGCGAAATACCTGGCTCAGAATCGGTCCGCTGCGACATCACATCGGAAGAAGAGGTTGGTGCGCTATTCGCCGGCCTTCCCGGCCTGGATATCCTCATCAACTGCGCCGGGGTTGGAGCTGTGGGCCGCATCGACGAGACACCGCTCGATGAACTTCGCCGGTTGTTCAAAGTGAATGTGGAAGGAACGTTTCTCATGACTCGGGCAGCACTGCCGCTGCTGCTGAGGGTGCGCGGCTCCATCGTCAATATCGGCTCCGTAGCCGGACTTGTGGGCGTCAAGAGACGCTTTGCCTACTGTGCCACCAAAGGCGCTGTGCATGCGATGACGAGACAATTGGCCATCGATTTCCCCACTGAATTGCGCGTCAATTGTGTGGCGCCCGGTACCGTTGACACACCGTTTGTCGAAGGGTATTTGGAAAAGTACCATGCGAATGAGAAGGAAAAGGTCCGCGCGGAACTAAATCAGCGGCAGCCCATTGGGCGGTTGGGGCGGCCGGAAGAAATTGCGAGATTAGCTCTATATCTTTGTTCTCCGGCGGCCGATTTCATGAATGGAGCAGTAGTGGCCATCGACGGAGGGTGGACCGCCGCTTGAAAAACCCGCCCACATATGCCCCTAAATCGATGGAGATATTCAGAGTTGACGGGCTTCGTTAACCCTTGTAATATTGAAGACTAGGCGAAAGTGCCTTTGTTTGGCGTCATATTGGTTTTCTTTGTGACACGTTCGGGTCTGTAAGGAGACGCATGGATTGTTTTCGCCCTCTACGCGGGGTTGGCGTGGTTCTTCTGCTTGTGCTTCTCGCGCAAGCAGCGATCGCGACCACGACGAAACACCGCAAGCCACATTCGGCGTCCGCCGCCGCAGCCGCGGTTAAGCCGAAGCCGGCTTTGGCCTCCAAGAGTCTGCATCCGGCTAAGACCGCCGCTAACGTGCGAGCCGTCAACTATACAAGCACCCGCGCCGGAATTATCCATACACCGCCCTCCGTCTTTTCCTCACATCATCGACATTCCCTTTACAGCCCCTGGACCGAGCCCACTTATGCCGACTCCACAGCGGGCGACCGGCTCGAGGGTGAGGATCTGGTAGTGCGAAAGGCGGCTATGGATGCGCTGGGCCCTTACAACGGGACAGTAGTCGTAGCGGACCCGCAAACCGGCAGGATTCTCTCCATCGTTAATCAGAGGCTTGCCAAAACAGGCGCTTTTCAGCCCTGTTCCACCATTAAGGTCGTCGTTTCCCTCGCGGCATTGAGCGAGAAAATCGTCGACGCGCAAACGCCGCTGCACATCACGCCGCGTTTTTCATTGTCGATGACGCAGGCTCTTGCAAAGTCCAACAACCAGTACTTTGCCAGGCTGGGTGAAGAACTCGGCTTTGAACGTGTGACCCGGTACGGCAAGCTGTTTGGCTTGGGCGAGAAAGCCGGCCTCAACCTGGATGGCGAGGAGGCGGGCGAACTTGCCGAGTCGGTTCCGGATGATGGCGTCGGCATGATGACGAGCTTCGGCTCGGGCATTCGCCTTACACCTCTGGAACTTGCGGGTATTGTCACCGCTGTCGCCAATGGTGGGACGCTGTATTACTTGCAGTATCCGCAGGACCCGGAAGCCATCAAGAACTTCCAGCCCAGAGTGAAGCGGTTCCTGGATATCGGCGATTTGGTGCAGCAGATCAAGCCGGGCATGATGGGCGCAGTCGAGTACGGGACAGCCAGACGCGCCGTCTTTGACGAGAGCGATCCGCTTGCCGGCAAGACCGGCACTTGCACCGACACAACCCGCCCCGGTGTTCATCTCGGCTGGTTTGGGTCATTCAACGACGTCGGCAAGAACAAGCTGGTTGTGGTTGTTCTTCTTACCGGTGGCCGCGGCGTCAGCGGGCCCATTGCTTCGGGAATCGCAGGCAATGTCTACCGCAATCTCTCCGGGCAGAACTACTTTGCCCAGGATCGGGTTCTGTCACCGTCCACCCTGGTTTCAATGCAGTCCTGCTGCCGCTGATTCGGCGCGCCCAATACCGCTACTTTCCGTCTCCATTCTGACCGAGGAACCTGGCCAGGAACGTCGTATCAAAGACACCTGCCTGGAAGTCCTCGTTGGCGAGAATGCGCTCGTGCAGCGGGATGCTGGTATGGATACCCTCCACGACGAACATGCCGAGCGCGCGCCGCATCCTGGCGATCGCTTCCGCCCGCGTCCCTCCATAGGCGATCAGCTTGGCCACCAGTGAGTCGTAGTAAGGAGGAATAACGCCGTCTGTATAGGCGGCTGTGTCGACGCGAATGCCAATTCCGCCCGGCAGATTCAATCCCGTGATGCGCCCGGGCGAGGGCGCGAATGTCTCCGGATGCTCGGCATTTACCCGGCACTCGATGGCGTGACCACGGTACTGCACCGGGCTGTCAAAGATCTCATCCAGTCGCCTGCCTGCCGCAACCAGGATTTGGGCCTTCACCAGGTCAATGCCGGTGATGCACTCCGTAACCGGATGCTCAACCTGGATGCGCGCGTTGACTTCGATGAAATACAGCTGGCCGTGTTCGTCCAGCAGGAATTCAATCGTGCCGGCATTGGTGTAGCCAATGGCCTTCATCGCGATGCGCAGCCGCTCGGAGATACGTTCGCGAAGCTCCTGCGAGATGGAAGGCGATGGCGCCTCCTCAATCAGCTTCTGGTGCCGCCGCTGAATGGAACATTCACGTTCACCCAACACTTCGACATTGCCATGGTGATCGCCGATAACCTGAAACTCGATGTGGCGCGGCCTTTCCACCAGTTTCTCCATGTAGACGTCGCCGCAGGAGAATGCCGCCGCCGCTTCATTCTGCGCCTGGGTCAGCAAGTGTGGCAGGTCGTGTGCGGACCGCACAATTCGCATGCCCCGGCCGCCGCCGCCGGCCGCCGCTTTTAACATCACCGGGTAGCCGATCTGATCCGCCAGGTCCAACGCCTCGTCGTGGCTGTTCAGGATACCCTTTGAGCCCGGCAGAATCGGAACGCCGGCTTCTTCCATGACCGTTCGGGCCCGCTGCTTCAGGCCCATCATGCGGGTCACTTCCGGAGACGGCCCAATGAACTTGATGCCGGAGGTTTCGCACACCTCGGCGAAGTCCGCGTTCTCGCTGAGGAACCCGTAGCCCGGGTGAATGGCATCCACATTGGTGATTTCAGCGGCGCTGATGACCGCGGGGATATCGAGATAACTGCGTGTGGCCTTCGCAGGCCCGATGCAGATCGCCTCGTCCGCAAAACGGACGTGCAGGCTATAGCGGTCCGCTTCCGAGTACACGGCGACGGTCTTAATGCCCAGGTCGCGGCACGCACAGATAATCCGCAGGGCGATTTCACCGCGGTTCGCAATCAGGATTTTTCGAAACATTTTGGAACGCCCACTTAGCGCGGACGGATGCGGAACAAGGCCTCTCCGTATTCAACCGGTCGTCCGTTCTCAACCAGCTTGGCTACCACCGTCCCCGCCACTTCCGCTTCAATCTCGTTCATCAGTTTCATGGACTCGATAATGCAGAGGACGTGTTTGGGTTCCACCACATCGCCCGCTTTGACAAAGGGAGCGGCGGTGGGCGATGGAGAGTCGTAGTAAGTGCCTACAATCGGCGACTTCACCAGAATGATGTCGTCATCTTCCTTGGGAAGACCGGACGCCTGCGCAGCAGCCGGTGCCGCCGGTGGACCGCCATAGGTATGGACAGCTGAACCACCCTGCCCTGCCGCCAGCAGAATCTCCTGGGCCGTCGCGTTGATACCACTCCGGATTCGCACCCGGTTTTCGCCGCGCTGAACTTCCAGTTCGGTGATCCCGGTCTCATGCACTAGTTGAATTAATTCTCGTATTTCGTCAATTGTCATCGATTTAACCGCAGTCAGCGGCCGATTCATTCTTGTGTCCGGCACCTGCGCGCTACCCCAAGCCGGGGCGCGCATTCGTGTCTGCCGGCTCCGGCCTCTGCGGAGGTCCTATAAAATTCGCAATTCCTTCCCCGTCGGCGTCAGGATCTCACAACCGTTCGCTGTTACTGCCACGGTATCTTCGATCCGGACACCACCAAAACCTTCCAGGTACACGCCCGGTTCGATTGTAATCACCATGCCGGTTTCGAGCACGGTCGCTTCCCGCCGTCCGATGCGCGGTCCTTCGTGGATCTCCATCCCCAGACCGTGGCCGGTTGAATGGATGAACAGCTTTTCGAATCCGTAACCGGCTAACACCCGGCGAGCAGCTCGGTCCACGGTATGACAGGTTACGCCCGGCTTGACCACATCGATAGCGGCCAATTGGCTTTCCCACACCGCATGGTACATCCGGCGGGCTTTTCTGCTGAGCTCCCCGACAGCCAAGGTGCGTGTCATGTCGCTGGTATAACCAGCAACCGTTGCACCCATGTCTATTAATAATAGTTCATCGCGAGATACAGGCGCATCTGTCGGATGGGCATGGGGAAGGGCTGTGCGTGGTCCGGAAGCCACAATCGTGTCGAAGGAGGGTCCATCCGCCCCCAACCGACGCATGCGGTATTCGATCTCCGCCGCCAGGTCCACCTCGGTAACGCCCGGCTTAAAGTGCGCGACGGCCTGTTCGAATGCCTCGGAGTTTAACCCCACAGCAGTGCGGATGGTGGCGATCTCCGTTTCGGATTTGACCATCCGCAGCCGCTCCACGGCGCTAGCAATAGGCTTCAGGCGGATGGGCGGCCGGCCCTTCGTGGTACGTTCCTTTGCCAGCACCTGGTGCTGATCGAAGGAGATGCGGTTGCGCTCAAAGCCCAGCCGCGCGATATGCAGCCGCTTGGCCCATGCAACAGCCTGCACCAGCAGCGGACCCTTGGCCACCTTTACCTCGCAATCCGATTCGAGCGGCGCCTGGGTCTGATAACGCGGGTCTGTGAATAGCAGGGCGCGGTCGTCCGTCAGCAGCAACACCGCGTTGCTGCCGGTGAAACCAGCCAGGTACCGGATGTTGGGCAAGGCCGTCACCAGGAAGGCGTCGATCCGTTCGGGCGCGAGTGCGGCCCACAGGCGGGCGCGTCGAATTTGCAGTTCGGATATATGTGTCACGTCAGGGCTTCAGCAGCAGCTTTCCGGTGGTGCGCCGGCTTTCCAGGTCGCGGTGCGCTTCAGCCGCGTCGTGCAGCGGGTAGATCCTCTGGATGTGCAAGTTCAGCTGGCCACTCTCGATCCAGCTAAACAGATCCGCGGTCCGCCATTTCAACTCCTCGGGCTCGCGGATGTAGTTCGCCAGAGACGGCCGGGTGAGGAAGAGCGATCCTTTCTGGCTCAACAGCAGCGGATCGATGGGGCCCACCGGACCGCTAGATTGGCCAAAGCTGACCATCATGCCGCGTGGCCGGAGGCAATCGAGGCTTTGATGGAAGGTGGTGCTGCCCACAGAATCGTAGACCACATCCACGCCCTTATTGCCAGTGATCTTCTTGACCTCCGCCAGGAAGTCAGCCTGGGTATAGAGGATGACATGGTCCCCGCCATGGCGGCGAACCAGGTCGGCTTTCTGCTCGGTCGATACGGTGCCGATCACCGTCGCGCCTGCAATCTTGGCGATCTGCACCAGCATGAGACCCGCCCCACCGGCTGCGGCGTGGATCAGGCATGTTTGCCCCGGCTTCAAGGCGAATGTCGAATGGGTGAGGTAGTGCGCCGTCATGCCCTGCAAGAGCACGGCGGCGGCCTGCTCCTCAGAGATAGAATCAGGCACGGGCACCAGGTTCGCCTCAGGCACGCTGGCGTATTCGGCATACGCCCCGCGGGCCATCGTGTAGGCTACCCGCGTTCCCACCGGAATGGTGACGCCCGCGCCGACCGCAACGACGACGCCGGCGGCCTCATTGCCCAGCCGTACCGGTGTTTCAGGGGCCTTGTAGAATCCTGTTCTAAAGTAGACGTCGATGAAGTTCACGCCAATGGCTTCGATCTGAACCACTGCGTTGCCCTCAACGGGTTCGGGGTTTGGCAGGTCAATGTACTTCAGATTTTCCGGCCCGCCGATTGGGTCCGCAACTATAGCCTTCATAGCTTTCGATTCTATCCCCTAACTACCGCGCGCCCAGCGCCGCTGGTACCCTAGTCTTTGCATGCGCCTGTTCTTGCGGTCCGACGGTGTTGCGATGGACCGGGTATTGTTCATCGAGAGCGGCTCGCGCGCGCTGGCTGAGCGGTTTCTTACTCACCTTTACACCTCGCACCCGGCCGAGCGAGTGGACATTCTCACTTGTTATGCCGGGGCACCATCCACCTTCGACCCCTCCCGCGGCTCGGTGATCAGCATACACAGCGCCCACGGTTTTCGTGGCCGCCGTCAGCTTATCACTGGTCTGGCCCGTAGTGGGTACCGCGTGGTCGGCATACTTTGCTCCGGAGAGCCCATTATGACTCGGTGGAAGTGGGCAGTCGCCCTGCGAGTCCCGGCCAAGTTGCTGGTTGTGAACGAAAACATCGACTACTTCTGGTTCGACCGGGGCAACCTGCCCAGCATGCGGGCCATGGTCAAGCACCGTTTGGGAGTCCATACCGTAAGCAGCCCGCAGCTTGCCATTAGCGGCATCCTCTTCCCGTTCGTTTTCCTCTATCTCCTCGCCTACGCGGGCTGGATCCATACCCGCCGGCTGCTTCGCAGCCACTAGCAGGGCCGAATAAAACCGTTCTTAAAGCCCCAGCGGGCTCCCCGATGAGAGATCATAGAAGTATCTTGACTGAAACTAAGCCATTCCATTTAATGACGCCCCAGGAACGAACCACTGCCCGGATCGCTCAGAATCGCGCTAGCTCTGAAAAGATCGCTCTGGAGCAGATTGCCCATCCCACCCCTCCAAAGAAGGCTGCGCGAACCGTTGCCGCTCCTTCGGTTGGAGGGTACGCGAGCCACGCCCGAAGATCGTGCGAAAGTGGGCGGCGTGATTCGCAAGGTCAAAGCGTAGTCCTACCGCCTGGCGCCGATGTCAACAAAGGCCGCGGCCGTTGCTTTACTTCTTCTTGCCCTCGAGTCGACGGCCATCTGCGCCGACGACGTGAGCTGGGGTCGTGCCTCTCGTTTCCCCGACCTTCGGACCGGTGAAATTGAGTCAGGCAATGCCGCGCAGCCGCCAGGTCAGCCCTAGTTTCCCGGCGTCGCCCGCACCGTCGGGTACTTGATCCCCAGTTGCTCCAGATACGTATCGTACTTCGCCGGATCGTAGTAGAAGTTCTTCATCCGCGGCCGGTACAACTCCATCGTCTTCTGATTCATCCAAATCGCCGGCTTGTCTTCCGGCCGGATGAAGCTCTGATACTTCACGTCCTTGGTCTGGACATTCCGAAAGTACTCCCAGGCTTGGGTCACCAGTTCAGGACGAAGCAGAATATCGAGCATCGTCATGGCCTGTACTTTGGCGCCGGCGACCACGCCTTTGTGCGCAATCGGCGTCGCCATGGACACGCCGTTTGCCCAGTTGTGACCAGGGCCGCCCGGGATGTTGGAGGGATAGCGCAGCACCACGGTCGGTACGTTCCAGGAGATGTCGCCGATATCGTCCGAGCCGCCGCCCATGGGACCGATGTTTTTCTCGTACTCCGTCAGATCGCTTTCAGCGCGAGGCGCACGCAGATCCGGTATCTTCATCGGCAATCCCTTCTCTTCAACCTTGAGCTCGTGCTGCAGAGCCTTGGCGAGCGTCTGGTCTTCCGGCGACCAAACCGGCAAGCCTACCTTCTTGATGTTCTCGAACATGTCTTCCGCAATGGGCTTGTTGAAGTATCCCGGCCATGCCGAACCCAGCAGCCGTTCCGTGAACGTCGTATCCGTCATCAGGCCGGCGGCCTTGGCCATGTTGTCGCCAATGCGCCACAGGTTCTTGATGTGGTCGTAGTCGGCTTCGCGGAAGTAGTACCAGACTGCGGCATTGGGCGGCACTACGTTCGGCTGGTCGCCGCCGTTGGTGATTACGTAATGAACTCGCGTGGCCAGCCGCAAATGCTCGCGCCGGAAGTTATAGCCGACGTCCATCAGTTCGACGGCGTCGAGTGCACTGCGCCCGCGCCATGGTGCTCCAGCAGCATGCGCGCTCTCGCCTTGAAACGTGTATTCCACCGATACGAGTCCATTTTGTTGAGCGGGTCCATAGGAAACGCCAAAGCCGCTATCGACATGGCAAAACAGAACAACATCCACGTCCTTGAATAAGCCGGCCTTGACATACCAGGCCTTGGTTCCCACCAGTTCCTCGGCCACGCCGGGCCATAGCTTGATGGTGCCCTTCAGATGTTCGCGTTCCATCACCTTCTTCACCGCCAGCGCCGCGAGGATGTTCAATGGCACTCCGGAATTGTGGCCTTCGCCATGGCCGGGAGCGCCTTCAATAATGGGATCGTGATAGGCCACGCCGGGCTTCTGCGAGGCTTGCGGGATATCATCGATATCCGAGCCCAGCGCGATGACCGGCTTCCCCTCGCCCCAGGTCGCCATGAAGGCAGTGGGAATACCCGCAACTCCGCGTTCCACCGTGAAGCCGTTCTTCTCCAGCAGTTCGCTTAAGTATTTGGATGTTTCGACTTCCTGAAAGCCCAGCTCCCCGAAACTGTAGACGGTATCCACCATTACTTGCGCCTGCTTTTTCATGCCATCGATCTGGCCGATCAGGTCGGCCTTCATGGCGGCTTCCTTCTCTTTCGAGACCGTTTGTTGAGCGGGAAGGGAAGCGGCGGCCAGCGTCAGCACGGCTATGCCTGTCATCATTCGCATCGTTCTTCTCCTTTTCGTTCCATGAATCATTGCCAGCTGCCATATAGTTCCTACGCAACCGATGTCAGCCTCGGGGCGAATTCCTTATTATGCACGCCAGGTATGGGCGGCCCGGCCTGACCTCCGGTTTGCGATCGCAGAAGTCGCCAAGCGATGCCTTGACATAGGAATGATTTACTAGTAATGTCTTCCTAGATGCCACCGGAACTGCCGAGACCGACCGACGCGGAACTGGAAATCCTGACCGTGCTCTGGACGACTGGACCGGCTACCGTGCGCCAGGTTTATGAGGTGATCGGCCGGCGGCGGCCCGCGCAATACAGCACCATCCTGAAGTTCATGCAAATCATGGCGGACAAAGGACTGCTGCTACGCGACGAAGAGCAGCGCGCACACATCTACAAGCCCGCCCAGCCGCGAGAATGGACCCAAAAACAGCTGGCGGGGCACCTGCTCGACCGGGCGTTCTGCGGTTCCGCGAAAGCGCTGTTGGTCGGCGCTCTCTCCGCCAAGAAGGCGAGCAAGGCCGAACTCGCCGAGCTGCGCAAATTGTTGGATGGATATACAAAGGAGGCGAAATGAGGCTGTTCGATTTGTGGGCGGCGACGCTTTTGCCGAGGCGCTGGGCTGGACGCTGTTTCAGTCGCTATGGGAAGGCGCCATCATCGCGGCGGCGCTGGCCGTGGTATTGGCTGTCGTGCGCTCCGCTTACATCCGCTACACGGCCGCCTGCGCGGCGCTACTGCTGATGCTGGTGGCTTTCGCCGCGACACTAATCCATCTACTGCCCGGGGCTCATGGCGGCACGGGAACGCGGGTGCCGCTGTCCCTTGATGTGTGGCGATACGCTGCGGGCGCCAACTCGGGCGATACCGGGCTTGCCTGGGATGCCATCGTATCCGCGGCAGTGCCGTGGTTGGCACTAGTGTGGATGGCCGGGGTCTGCGTCTTCGCTCTTCGCTACTCGGCAGGCTGGATCGCATCCAGCCGGCTGAAGCGGCGCGGCGTTTGTTCGGCGCCGGTGTTGTGGCAGGCCGTGACAGCGCGGCTCTCTGCCGAGCTGAAACTCTCACGAACGGTACTCCTGCTCGAGTCGCTGATGGCCGATACGCCGATGGTTCTCGGCCACCTGCGCCCCGTGATTCTTGTTCCGCTGGGCTTTCTCGTGGGTCTTCCGGCAGAGCAGGTCGAAGCAATCCTCTTGCACGAACTCGCGCATGTGCGCCGCGCCGACTATCTGGTGAACGTTTGCCAGCGGGTCATCGAAGGTCTGCTGTTTTATCACCCGGCAGTGTGGTGGATCTCGCGGCTGATCCGCGACGAACGCGAGAACTGCTGCGATGACGTCGTGGTGGCCCTGCGCGGCGACGCCCACGGCTACGCCGATGCACTCGCCACACTCGAACAGAACCGCTTGGGAAAAGCATGGCCGATCTACGAACCGAGGCTGGCCGCAACAGGAGGAAGTCTTATGAAACGCATTCGACGGCTGCTCTATCCAAAAGGTCCGAGCGGGAGTTGGGCGCCTGCGCTCGCCGCGATTGTCCTGATAGCGAGCGCCACGCTCGCGCTGGCCGGCTGGCAAACGAAACTGGACCCGGATAAGGTGGCCACTGCACAAGGGACTAAGGCTCCGGCAGAAACCGTCTGGCAGAAATGGCTCAACGAAGATGTGGTCTACATCATCACTCCCGATGAAAGAGCTGCCTTAGAGCGTCTGCAGACCGATGCAGAGCGTCAGCACTTCGTGGAGCAATTCTGGGAGCGCCGCAACCCCAAACCTGGCACTGCCAAGAACGCGTACAAGGAAGAACATTACCGGCGCATCTCGTACGCGAACGGCCACTTCGCCGCCGGCAAACCGGGCTGGGAGACCGATAAGGGCCGCATCTATATCCTTTATGGGCCACCCGACGAAATCGAATCCCATCCGGCGGCCGACAATAGAATCCATTCACCATACGAGGAATGGATGTATCACCATATCGATGGGGTGGGCGACATGGTCATTTTCACGTTCATCGATAAAGACGGGACAGGAGATTTTCGACTGGCGTCCAAGAAGGGGTACACCCTGACCGAGGACGGGCAGAAGTAGGCTGGCGAGCTGGTCAAGACACCCCAGGACTGAATCCCGCAGGTCCGTAGCCCTCTACGCCGTTCCCCAAATCTCACCCAGCACACGCTGAAAGTTCGCGCCGAGCACCTTCTCAATCACCGACGAGGGCTGGCCGCGACGGGCGAGTTCGCCGGCGATAATCTCCATATGATCGGGTCCATTGAGGTCGGGCACATACGGATAACGGTCCTCGCCGGGCGCTCCGATGCCGAGCTTCTTCCGGCGCGCGATATCGGCATCGAAGGCGCTCTTCTGCGCGGCGCTGAGAACAACTTTCTGAGTGGAGCCGTCCGACCCGATTCCAACGTGGTCCGCGCCGCACACGTCGATCGCGTGGACCAGGTGGTCGAGCACATGTTGCCGGGTGGGAACGGTCGGGGAGGCGACTAAATAGGGCATCAGATACACGCCGAAATAGCCGCCGCGATCCGCCAGGGATCTGAGGATTTCGTCGGGCTTGTTGCGAGGATGGGCATAGACGGCGGCACAGCCGGAGTGAGAGATCAGCACGGGCTTGGAAGACGCGGCGATGGCCTCCGCAACCGTGCGGTATCCGCTGTGACTCAAGTCGACGGCCACTCCGATTTCGTTCATCTTGTGGACCGCGGCGATGCCGGCTTTGCTTAACCCGGCGTTGCCCGGCTCCAGGCACCCGTCACCAAAGATGCTGCGGTTGTTATAGGTGAGCTGCATGATGCGCACACCCAGATTGCGAAAAGTCTCAATGCGTTCGGGGTCGCTTTCAAGAAATGCCGTGTATTGAAAGCCGGGAATGATGCCTAGTTTGTTCTCTTTCTTGGCGCGCGCGATATCCGAATGTTTACGAACGAACAGGAAGGCCTGCGGATACTTCTCGAAGAGAATTTCGAGCGAACCGAGGTTCTTGACGGTGCCCTCAAAATCCCGGTCCGAGATAGTGAAATTGATAGCTGTGATCCCTGATTGGCCAACCAGTGACACAAGCTCAGGACTGGGTGATATATCGGAGTCGGCGAATGGGCCACACAGCGAATCGATGACAATGGCCCGTTTGTATAGATCAGCAATAGCCGGCGAAACGCCTGTTTGTGCATCCGCGAACAGCCGCGGTGAAGAGAGGGCAGCAGCAGAAAGATTTAGTAGCGTGGCGTGAAATTCCCGGCGATTCAAGATGCGCGTCTCCGAAGGACAACGAGAAGGATTATACAACCCGGGGACAGGGCTTGGGCTTGCTTTGGGGGGTGGAGGGCGCTCAAGCGCCCTTATGAACGGCGAGTTGCGTTTTTACTTGACTCAGTCCGGTTCTCTTCGCGCGACGATATCGAACGACAGCTTTAGCTCGTCCTTCAACTTCAGCGCGCCTCCGGCAACAGAGACCGGTCGAATTCCGAATTTGCTCTGCGAAAGAGAGAAGTCACCCCATGCCCGGGCCTGCTGCTCGGCCAGGGTGAAGTAAGCGACGATCTGCTGCTCCGCCGTAACACCGTGCAAAGAGAAGTCTCCGACCAGCGTGATGCGGTACTGGCCCTCGCCGGTCTTCTCGGCGCCTACCGCCGTGCTGCGGAACGCGATCTCAGGAAATGCAGCCGATTCGAGAACCTCGCGTTGCATGAGTTGTTCGATCTCACGCCGATCCTTGTCCTTCATGTCATCCGACACGGCCAGCGATGCGGCCTTGACGTGCAGCTCCATCGAGGAGTTGGCCGGGCCACTCGGCGGAATGCGAATCTCCCCGGCGAAATCGCGCACCGAGAAAGTCGGATTGTGCCCGAATCCGGCCAGCATACCGGTGGCAAAAGCACGAACCTGTAATCGGCTGATTCCCGGTTCAAGCGTGTACCGGGCAATGCTCACCTGTGTCGCCGCCATGACGGGCCGGTTACATCGACCGTAGCTTCAGATACCGCTCTACATCCGGCATCAGCGTTGTGAGCAAACCGGCCGGGTTCGCCTGTCCCAGGTAACGCCGGACGACCGGGTTTGAAAGAATCAAGCCGGCGCCGAAAATCATCAGGGCCACGCCGCCCATCATGAACATCGTGTCCCTTGCGTCGTCGGCAGCATGCATCTCGCCGTTGTGACTTAGTTCCATTGCCATAATTCGTCTCCTTAGATGAAGCTTCAAACTACAACGCTCGTGTGTTGCGCGGCGGAACGTGCATTGGACGCCAGGAACCCGGCCACCAACGCTTCAATCTTCACGATGGCCGCGTCCACGGCCTTCGCCACCGCGCTACTCAAACCCATCTGACCTTCTTCGGCCGGCCCAAATGTTTCCGGTTCGCATCCCACCAGCAATACCTTGCCGGCGGGGCCACCCATCTCTTTTGCCAATCGCAATACCCGTACCGGGTCCATTCCATGACCGTCCCGCTCTGCAGCTGCAGGTGCTAAGTGATCGAGATCCGGTGCAATGACATACAGTGTTCCTGGCACTCCCCCTCGTTCGACAACGTCAACCAAAATGGTCATTTCGTAGCCATCCAGCAACGCAAATGCAAGATCAAATCCGCGAATGCCGAAATCGATCACGGCAACGCCGGCAGGCCTCGGCCTGGTCGCCATACGCTGCGCCACCTCGACGCCAAAGGCGTCGTCACCGTGGAAAATATTGCCAATTCCAGCGACTAGAACGCGGTCTTTCATTTATCACCCCCCTGGGCCACAGGCATGACTTCTTCGGGAGAGAAGAAGAACAAGTGGCCGGGTTGGCGCATCCTTCCGATATCGCTGCCGGGATCGTCGTCCACCACCACGGCCAAGTGGATCTTCCCCTCGTAATCCTGTTCAATGCTCTCGATTGTGGCGACCCGGCCGGCCAGTGCCAAATCGAAGATGTCGCCACCCTGGCGCGGCTTTAATTCGACGCGATCGCCCGGCCGCACGGCCGCTCCGCCCACCCAGACGTGCTCCAGGGGTGTCTTGTCTTCGAGCAGCTGCCATTCCCACTCGTTCACGAATTGCCTCCTGGCAAGGACACTGCGGAACGGAGCACACCATGCAGCCGCATGAAGTCTTCAGCCGGCAGCGTTTCGGTTCGATCGAGAAGCTGACGCGCCCGCGGATCGGTCCGGCGAACTTCTTCTTTCTCTTCGTCGGTCATGGTCAGAATGCGGAGCGTCAGAATCTCATCAATCTCCGTCCCGTCGAACAGATCGCCCGGACTTTCGGGAGCAATTTGAGGGTAGTCGTACAAAATGATGGGCGAGGAAAGGACCGTGTCGCGCGTGCCTTCATCACCGGCCAGCACCGGCCATGTCCCGAGATTGACGCAGGAACCGGCCACTTGGCGGAGTTCTTCCGGAGGATCGATCATCGAGACGAAGTCACCGTCGCGCAAACGAAGGATGGTATGGGCCGAGACGAGCGATTGCAGCAGAGCATCGTCTGGCCCCAATGAAGACAGGCCAGCGGCAACCGGCGTTCGATTCTCGATCCGCGCCGTAATTTTCCAGGGCCCTTCTTCCGTTTCCGCGGCATGCGCCGTGACAACCCCTTCCAAGGGCAGCCGTCGCCGGCTGATGTTTCCTTGCTGTTCTACACCACCCGGAAATGAGAATTCGCGAGTCACTGGATTCGCTATCAACTCCACAAGGCGCCGGGTGGGCAGCACGATTGCGGTGTCCTCCGCATCCTGAAAACAAGATGCCGTTTCAATGTTGGTTTGTTCAGCCAGGCGCAAGAAGCGGACTTTGATCTGAATCGAGGACAGAGGTCCGGCCTGGCACAGACATTCCGTTTGCATGCACCAGGGGTCCATACCGCCCGGCTCGATGCGCGGGTAAACCACGCCGAAGTTCCAGCGGCGCTGGTTCTTCAGCGCCGAGGCGCGATAGGGATAGAGCAGATATCCTTCGTACAGAATGGCGTTCGCGATCTGCTCCACGGTTTCGCTGCTCATTGAGGCACCGCTTCTTCCGCTGCGTCCATCAGCCGTTCCAATGCTTCCTCCCAGGTCGGGATGCCATTGAGGGTCTTGTACGCCAAAAGCCGTTCGAACGCATCCCGGCGCAGGCACAACCATGCGCTGTTCGGATAATAGGCATCCATCATGTCGCGCCAAATCTTGAGCGGCAGGCGAAACCGGGTCTCCTTGTCCCATGAAATCGGAGCCACCTGAAATCCGCCGTCCGAACCCTCGTAGAACACCGATCCACTGAACATCAGAAGCAGCGGGATGTCGCCGTCTTCGAGGGCGGCAAAGTACTTCGTCGCCGCCACGTTGAAATCGAACGAGCATGGCACCTGCAGATCCGTGACAATCCGCATAAGAAAGGAAGGAACAACCGCCTGGGTGTGAGTCCAAAGCGTGCTGCGAAGCGTCTGGCCCCAGCGCTGCGGCTCACCAAATAGATCGCGCAGCTGGCGCTGATCTGCTTCCGTATATCTGCGCCGAGTGGTCTCGATCTGGATTTGACAGCGCAGCACGACCGCGTGGATCAGCTCTCCGCCCGTGTTGGTGACCTCCAGCTGAAGCGCCAGCATAGGGCTGGCGGCGTGAGGCACCACGGAGGCGAGGTTCACTTGGAATTGAAGATCAGGCATAGGCGCCCTGCGTGGTGGTGAAGGCCCGGTCCCTGAGAATGAAGAAGAATTGCTGTAATGTCTCCCAGACTTCTGTTCCGCCCGAAAGCCCGCGCCAACCCGAGCGGATGAGGCCAACCAGCCGATAGCACTCATCAATCGGCAGCACGTAGTATTCGGCCTCGCCGAAGCCTCGCGAGGGGCCCAGCCGGTTGGCCAGCAACGCCTCGACATCAGGCTCCAGGTCTGCCAAGCGTGGATTTCGCGCAACGATGTCCTCCCAGGTGTCGAGAGAGAGCAGGGACTCCGTGGCCCCGCCCGGCCCTGGATAGAGTGCCGCGATCTTGCCGGTCTTGCTGCTCTTAAAGAAGAAGGCCATGCCAATGGGAATCATCATGCCGTCCCATTCGCCGTCCGTCAGTTGAAAATTAGCCAGCAGCTCGGCTCGTCGCGGGATTCGCTTATAGCGGCCTCCGTGAGGGGCCATCAGAAGCGCACATGCATCGCAAGCACACACGATGCGGCGGGCTTCGGTCTCAAGCAAATGCGGGTGGCCACCGCCCAGTGGAGCGCTGCAAAGCTCACAACGCTCCACGGGGCGGCTGGGCCGCGCAAGCCGGCGAATCGCGCCGAACGCTTTCCGGTATTCGCCCCCCTGGTCCATTTCCATCACGTTTCAGCGCCTTCTTAGGATGCCCTCAGTCCCCGCTCTTGCCCGCATAAACGGGAGTAGTGACAGGCGCCATCTTCAGCTGGTCCAGCGCGACGAAGTCGGGCGACGTGAACTGCTCCAGGCCTAGAATCGCTAAGGACGCCGCATCGGGCGCTGTCCGGTTGATCGCCTCTTCAATCGCGGCCCGTGTCGATTTCGCTACCGCGGCGCTGGTTACGCCCCACACCCGCAGCCGTATCGCGCCGCCCGGCATTCCCAGGATCTCCGCATGCGCTCCGTAGCCGCGCAGAATGCCTTCCATGCCGGCCAGCGCCCGCTCCACGCGCGCTTGAAGATCCACCGGATGCAGTCCGTGAAGAATCAGCAGATTCCCAACCAGCTCGTCGTTTGCCAGCGCATCCATCAGGCCTGGCGCTTCATCTCCCCGCTCGGAGACCAGAGTCATCAGCCGTTCCAGCGCCGCACCGTGCAGCTCCATGACAGCCTGAAGCAACTCCTGCACGTTGTGACGAAGTTTCGCATCAGGAATGGCTTCGCATTGATGCACCAATGCCTCGATGCGCCGGACGCGCTCTTGCACTTCCCTGTCTGGGGTCATAGCCGCTAGTGACCCTGCTGCAGCCCGAACATCGGCGAATGATGAGTTTCCAGCACCTTGCCGTCGCCGAGATACATATGGACGCCGCACGGCAGGCACGGATCGAAACTGCGCACCGCGCGCATGATGTCGATGCCTTTGAACTTGTCAGGTCCGTTCTCTTCGAAGATGGGCGTGTTCTGCACGGCATCTTCATAGGGTCCCGGCGTTCCGTAGACATCGCGCGGATTGGCGTTCCACGGCGTGGGCGGATATGGATGATAGTTGGCGATCTTGCCGTTGCGGATGACGACGTGGTGCGACAACACGCCGCGGACGGCTTCGTGGAAGCCGCATCCGATGGCTTCCTCGGGAACCTTGAAATCGGTCCATGTCCTGGTGTTGCCCGCGGTGCAATTCGGCCAGCGCCTTTTCGGCAAAGTGCAGAGCGCAGGCAGCCGCGTAGACCTGGAAATACGTGCGCGCGCGGTCTCGTTCAATCGCGTTGCTCCACTTGGGGATCTTCCATTCGAACTCCACCTCCGGCAGCGAGACGGTCTTCGGCAGATACATCTTGACGCTCTTCCCGGTGGACTTCGACGTAGCCGATGTCCACCATTCCGGCCAAGGCCGTTGCCCAGAGCCTCGCGATGGGACCTCCGCCGGTGTCCAGCGCCAGGTGATCGCCGGTTCGCTTGTCGAACCAGCGCGGCGACATGACCCAGGTGTACTTCCCGCCGAAATCGCGCTTTTGCGGCCGCGGAAGAGTGGTCTGATTCCAGGGATGATGCTTGTCGACCGGATTGCCGAGCGGATCCTTCTGTACGAAGGTCTCGCCGTTCTGCCAGTCGTCGTAATAGGAGCTTCCGAGCAGGATGCGAATGTTCAGGTTGATATCGACCAGATCGGTCGTCACCAACTGGCCGTCGACAACCACGCCCGGCGTCACGTACATTCCGCGGCCCCAGTCGGTCATCTTCTGGTAGGTGTAATCGCACACGTCGGGGTTGTTGAATGAACCCCAGCAGCCCAACAAGACGCGGCGCTGGCCGACCTTTTCGTATCCCGGCAAAGCGTCGTAGAAGAAGTCGAACAGGTCGTCGTGCAGCGGCACAACTTTCTTCATGAATTCGCAGTACTTCATCAGCCGCACGATGTAATCGGTGAACAGTTGCACGGTGGGCACAGTGCCTACACCGCCCGGGTAGAGCGTGGAAGGGTGCACGTGCCGGCCTTCCATCAGGCAGAACATCTCGCGCGTCATGCGGCTCATCTGCAGGGCTTCGCGATAGAACGAGCCCGTGAAGGGATTCAGCGCCTGCATGATGTCGGCGATCGTCCGGAAGCCATGCGCGTTGGAGTGGGGCGCAGCGGTTTTCTCGGCCTTGGCATACACGCCGGGATTGGTTTCCTTCACCATCTGCTCGCAGAAATCCACGCCGACCAGGTTGTCCTGAAAGATGTTGTGGTCGAACATGTATTCGGCGGCTTCGCCCAGGTTCACGATCCATTCGGCCAGAGGCGGCGGCTTGATGCCGAACGCCATGTTCTGGGCGTAAGTGGCGCAGGTGGCGTGGTTATCACCGCAGATTCCGCAGATGCGGCTGGTGATGAAGTGCGCGTCGCGTGGATCCTTGCCTTTCATGAAGATGCTGTATCCACGAAAGATGGATGAGGTGCTGTGGCACTCGGCCACCTCGCGATTGTCGAAGTCGATCTTGGTGAAGATTCCCAGGCTGCCGACGATCCGCGTAATCGGATCCCAATTCATCTCAACCAGCCTGCGTTGCTTGGTGGGCGTTTCGGTGGTAGTAGCTGTAATGGTGCTCATTCGATTCTCCCTCTAGTTCGCTCGCGGGTGATATCCGGTGGTCAGTTCGGCGCGCGGGTGACGCCACTTCGGTTCTTTATTTACGGTTGCTTGGGTAATCGAGCGAAGCGCAGTGATGGCTTTGCCGTAGATGCCCGATGCTCCCGTCGAAACCTTGCCGCCTGGCGGCTCGTCCATGAACGGCATGAACTTGTCCGGGAAGCCCGGCATGGTGCATCCAATGCAAATGCCGCCGACGTTGGGACAGCCGCCGATGCCTGCCATCCAGCCGCGCTTCGGAACATTGCAGTTGACCACGGGACCCCAGCACCCCAGCTTCACGATGCACTTGGGCGAGCCGTATTCCGTGGCGAAGTCGCCTTGCTCGTAGTAACCGGCACGGTCGCAACCTTCGTGCACCGTCTTGCCGAACAGCCAGGTGGGACGGCCCGCATCGTCGAGAGGAATCATGGGCGCCAGTCCCGCTACCTGGTAGAGGAGATACAAAACGGTTTCCATGAAGTTATCCGGCTGCACAGGGCAACCGGGAACGTTCACGATTGGTATGCCTGCCTTCGACCGCCAGTCCCAGCCCAGATAGTCATTGAGACCCATGCAGCCGGTAGGATTGCCGGCCATCGCATGGATCCCGCCATACGTGGCGCAAGTCCCGCATCCAATCACGGCCAGCGCCTTAGGCGCCAGCCGATCGATCCACTCGTTGGTCGTGATTGGCTGCCCGCTGTTCGGGTCGGTACCGAGCGCCGCCCAGTAGCCTTCCTTCTTGATCTTCTCGTTCGGAATCGAGCCCTCCACCACCAGCACGAACGGATCCAGTTTCCCTTTCTCCGCTTGGTACCAATAGCTGAGAAAGTCGCCGCCGTTTTCGTACGCCAGCACGGGATTGTGTAAGTGGACTTTCGGGAGGCCGGGGATGGCTCCCAGGAGGACGTCTTCGATGCTGGGTTGGGTCGCGGCTGTGATCGAGACGGAGTCTCCATCGCATCCAAGCCCGGCTGTCATCCAGACCACGTGAACTTCGGGAACAACCGACGGCCTTTGCGTCTTGCGGCCGTAAGGAACTGCTTCTGCTGCCATCGCGGGCTCTCCTTCAAACGTGGAATTCGATTGCGTACGAGGCTGCTCGTTACGTAATCCGCATCACAAGTTTAAATGCAGACTAATTTAGGTTCAATTGGAGCAGCCCTGATTTCCCTATCCGAGATTCCCGCTGAGGAAATTACGATATTCCGTAGCGCAGCAGTGAAACTTACATCGTCATGATTCGTATATATCGCCTGAGGTCCGGCAACATCGTAAAAATACTGTAGGCCATTAAGCTAATCGCAACTACCTTTACTACGTTCTTAGTCATAAGTCACACTCCTGCCGGTTAGACGCCAACGCTGGCAGAACCGAGACGTGAAAACTCCCGCACCTAACCGCGCGCGTAAGGAAGCGCCGGATTTCCCCATCTCACGCTATGGCATCCGTTCGTCGGTCATCCACTGTACGGCGTGTTGTACCAGTTCCCGCGAGTTCTTCAGCGACAGCTTCTCTTTAATGTGCGCCTGGTACGACTCCACGGTCTTAATGCTGAGATGCAGTAACTCGGCAATCTCGCGGGTGCCGTGCCCCTGGCCGATCATGCGGAATACCTCGAGCTCGCGGTCGGAAAGGTGCTGCACGGGGGACTGCTCCGCGGCTGTCGCGCGCCCGGCGAACTGGCGCAAGACCCGCGATGCGACCCGGTCGCTGACGTAGATATCGCCCTCCAGGATCCTGCGAATGGCGACCAGCAGCCCATCCGTCGCCGCCTGCTTCATGATGTAGCCGCGCGCGCCGGCCCGCAGCGCCCGTTCCGCGTACAACGATTCATCGTGCATGGAGAGGATCAGCACCGGCAGCGTGGCGTTCTGCGACCGAACGGTTTTCAGCAAATCCAGCCCGTCCGGTCCTTCCAGCGAGATATCGACAATCAGCAGATCGGGATGCGACTCGGCGATGGCCTCCAGTGCCGAACTCGCGTCTTTCGCGGCGCCGCAAACTACCAGATCCTCTTCCTGGTTGATCAGCTGCGAGAGCCCTTGCCTGACGATCGGATGATCGTCAATAACCAGGATTCTCTTCTTGCGAGTGGTTGTCACAGTTTCAAGAGTCATGCCGTCATCCTTATCGGGGCTGAAATGCGCAGGTAACCAGCGTACCTCTGTTGGGGCGGCGTTCAATCGAAAGCGCTCCGCCGATCATCTTGGCGCGGTGGCTCATGATATGCAATCCCATGCCAGTGGATGGCGCCGGCTGCGGTATTCCAATGCCGTCGTCCTCAATGGTCAATGTGAAGTGCAGCGCCCGCTCGGCGCAGGCTGATCAGAATGTTGCCCGCTTTGCCGTGCTTGACCGCGTTGTTTACAGCCTCTTGCGCTATGTGGTAAAGGTGCATGCCCATCCCGTTATCGTGGATCAACACCGTCTCCGGGCACTCGAACCGGCAGCCGATTTCGAATACATCCTCCACTTCCCACGCCAGTAGTTCCAGGGCAGACATCAGGCCGAAGGCATCGGACATGACGGGAACCAGCCCGCGCGAGAGGTCTCTGGTCTTGCGAATCGCCTCGTTCACCAGCCTTACAATCTTGGCCGCGGCCGCGGATTCGGCCAGCGATTTTTCCGCTAGCTTCTGTTCCAGCACTTTGCTCATGAAAGCGATGCCGGTAAGATGCTGGCCCAGGCCATCGTGCAGGTCCTGGCCGATCCGGCGCTGCTCGCGGCTGCTGATGTCGAGGATCGCTTTCTCCAGCCGCTTCGATTCGGTGACATCGATCCCGGTGATGATCACATATTCCACCGCGCCGCTGCGTCCCACCAAAACTGTGCCCGACCAAGAGATACGGCGCTCAACCCCCGTTCGGGTGGCCAGCGAGCTCTCAAAGGAACCGAGCGGCTCTCCCCCTGCGAGCCGGTGCAGAAGCGAATCAAAGTGGGCGCCCTCATCGCGATCAGCCAGTAGTTCTTCGAGCCGCCGCCCCTGGACTTCGCTGAAATTGAAACCAGTAGTTCGTTCGCAGGCCCGATTGAAGCGGACGACGCGGCCGTTGCGATCCAGCACCACCACCAGCGCCCCGAGTGTATCCAGCAAAGCCGCGGCGAAGTTTCGTTCCTCCTGCAAGGCATCTTCGGCGTGTTTCAAGTCGGTCACGTCGAACGCCACGCCGTGAATGAACGACGGTTGTCCTCCCTGGCCACGTACAATCTTGGCCTCGCAATGAAACGAGATCACTCGTCCGTCCCGCGCTATCACGCGGTACACAGACCGCAGCGGCTTGGCGGTCAGAAACATCTCGGCGGCCTCGGTGTTCCAGCGCAGTTTGTCGTCCGGATGAATCCGCTCATACCAGCGAATGGGATCTTCCAGCCACTCCTCCTGCGTAAAGCCCAGCAATTCTTCGATGTGCGGGCTGACATAGGCCTCGCCGCTGCCGCGGTCGAGCGACACCATGAAGACCACCGCCGGAAGCTGCTCAATCAGCGTCCGGTACTTGGCGTCTGCGTTAGTGAGATCGTTCTCTCTGGGATGAGGCGGAGATCCACTCGAGGAAGAACTCTGGAGAAACACCTCCGCGATTCCAAGCAGCGTGGCCTCGGGATCGCCGAGGTCAGCCGGGTCCGACGGAGGCAAGGACGGAAACGATAAGGTTCGCTCGATCTTCATAGCCGGCCTACCGGCGCCGCCACGCAGGTTCCTTGTTGAGCGACGCTTGCGTAAAGCGCCGCAGCGCGTGCACGGCTCTCCCATACGTAGAGACGGCATTCGAAGACAAAAGCGAGCCGGGAGGCTGATTCATAAACGGCATGAATTTATCCGGAAACCCCGGCATGGTGCAGCCGATGCAGATGCCGCCGATGTTCGGGCACCCGCCGATCCCCGCCATCCAGCCGCGTTTGCCCACATTGCATTGCACCACCGGCCCCCAGCACCCCAGCTTGACGATGCACAGCCGCGAACCGTACTCCTCGGCGAATTCGGCCTGTTCGTAGTAGCCTCCCCGGTCGCAGCCTTCATGAACGGTTTGACCGAACAACCATGTGGGACGTAACGCATCATCTAAAGGAATCGCGGGCGCCCGCCCTGCCGCCTGGTACAGCAGATAGAGCAGCGTCTCCATCATGTTGTCCGGCTGCGCCGGGCATCCGGGCACGCACACGATGGGAACGCCCGCCTGCGACTTCCAATTCCACCCGAGATAATCGAGCAAACCCATGGCGCCGGTGGGATTACCCTGCATGGCGTGGATGCCGCCGTAGGTGGCGCACGTTCCAACCGCAACCACGGCCCAGGCTTTCGGGGCCAGACGGTCGATCCAATCGCATGTGAGGATGGGCTGCCCCGTGGCCTGATCGGTCCCGAGCGTTGCCCAGTATCCCTCCTGCTTGTTGGTCTCATCCGGAATCGAGCCTTCCACCACCAGCAGAAACGGCGCCAGCTCGCCCTGGCCGCCTGATGAAACGGCTGCAGAAAATCCTCTCCGTTCGCATACGCGAAGCACGGGATTGTGGAGACTGAACGCGCGGGATGCCCGGCAGAGCGCCGAACAGCACATCTTCGATGCTCGGCTGCGTCGCCGCGGTCATCGCGATGCTCTCGCCATCACAGCCCAGGCCGGCCGTGATCCAGAGAATATGAAGCTCTGAGATTTCGCCAATAACGGGCATACCGGCCGTCCCCATCGTCAAGTGTCTCCACCGAGTGGACTCGTCCTTATCCCCGTTTCCGAAAGATTGTACCGGATCTAAATTGAGCGTTAAGCTGGTTGAGGCCCCAGCGAGCGCGGCGTCGAGCCGTTTACTTCAGTTCAAAGACCGCGCCCATGCCGCCTGGAAGAGAAAATGCCTTGTCCACACTCAGGCCCTGTTGGTCCGCCAGCCGCTCGATAGATGCTTCGCGTTCAGGCCAACTCATAGCATCCGGGACTTGAGCGAGGTGGAAGAGACTCATCCTGGTTTGTCCTAATAGCCGCAGCTCCTTGGCCATAATCAGGTAAGTAACCGGGTCGTTCAGATCCGAGTTCCACTGGAAGTGGTTGCGCAACACCAGGACTTGTTCACCTGTGGGACTCGTCGTCATGTAGAGGATGAAGGGCTGAATCCCCGTATGATAGTTCCCTTTGAACTTCCAGTGCCAATCGTTGGTCAGCCCGAAGTAGCCGATCAGGCTATAAGCATCTACGCAGATCAGATCGGAATGCCCGACTGCGTCCCTAAAGTCGCGGTAGTCTTGCGCGAAAAGCTCCGCGCGAGCGATCGGCATCGTTCGCCAATCGCGATACGAAACCACACCGATTCCGATCAGCAAAGCCGTTGCGAAGGCGGCGCGCAATACGGGCGTACGAAGCAAGTTCGTAATCTGGGCGGCCAGCACGAAGAAGCTGATGTTCAAGAACGGGCCCAGAATGTATTGATGCCGGAGTTCGCCGCCAAAAGGATAACGTCCGGCAGCGGCGGCCGCCGAGAGTTCCAGCAGCAGGAGCAACAGCATTAGAATGGGGGCCCAGGTCAGAGCAGGATGCTTGTCTCTCTTTCTGCTGAGGAATCCAACGGCCGCGGCCAACGCCGCCGAGAGAGCTATGAATAACAGGGCTGCATCGCGGCTGCCAACTTTGATCGGTGTCAGAAGATTCAACTCAAGATGCAGGCTGCGAACCAAAAAGCCAGGCAGCGATTCCCGGCCCGGGATCCAGTAGAAGGCGCTGCTGGTCGCGCGTGCACCGAAGTGCGTTACCAGTAGATAGAAGGTCACCAGAAGCGGCAACAGTAGAAGAGCGATAACCGGCACAGGATGGCGTGGCAGCCACTCCGCCGCGCGAGTTCTCCAGGTAGCGTCGAAAGCAATCCGTAGAATCAGCAAGCCGAACAAAGCCGCCAGATAAAAGACGGAGCAATAATCCGTCAAGATAGCGAGGCAGATCGCCAGGCAACAGGGAGCGCATGCTTTCCACGCTGCGCTTCCTTCCGGGAGTTCCACCACCTCCAGCAGGTAATAAAAACTCAAAACGACGAAGAAGACGGCGATCGGGTAGGGGCGCATGCTGACCGCCATTTCAATCGACACGCCCGCAAACGTCGAAGCCAAGGTCGCAAGCACCGCGAAGACGGCGCTGCCACTGATCCTCTTCACAATGAGGCCGATTAGAAAAGCCGTTCCGATAGTGGCTAAGATCCCCGGCATGCGATACACCAGATGCGAGTGACCCAGGTGATAGACGCCCCGCATGATCAGGTGAAAGAGCAGAGGGTGTGAGCCGGCTTTGACTTCGTCCAGGAAATTTTGCCGGCGGTCCTGCATTGCGATGAATAAATCCCAGAAGGCATCGTATTCGATCCGGCGAACCCTTGCGACGTAGATTCTCGGGATCAAACCTAGCATCGCGGCGACCGCGAGCGCGACTCGAAGATACCGCTGGCGACTGGCGATGGCTGAGCTGCCCACGTGGGCCTCGAGGCCTTGCGCCGTGACATTCAGCGGGTGAATCATTTTCTAGGCGAGTGGCGTCTCGGCCGGCGGGACGGATTGTTCAACGGATGAAACGGGTTCTTCACCTGCCGGGACTGCAAGTGCATTGCAGAGACTGCGGGTAAAGCTGAACACGTTGTGATTCTAACCCTCCCCATGGTCAGTACAGCCAAAAGTGTATCTTCTCGGAGATGCCGCCGACCTCACCGTCGAAAGGCACGATAATTCCCAGATCCCTCAGATCGGGTGACTTAAAACTGTGATCGACGGAAAACTCAAACAGGATCGGTTGTGTGCAGTCCAGATTTCTTGGCAGATCGGTCTCGAAGTCATGCTCGTTCGGGCCGGAGTAGGTCTCCGTCGCCACAGGCTGGCCGTTGATCGCGCAGGACAGCCTGACCAGGGGTGATACCGCGGCGACCGCGTCGGGAATCGTGAATTGGAGCACGAACTTCGGAGGCCTTTCCGGATCCAGCAAAGTGACTTCCAAGCTGAAGTTCTTGAGAGTCCAAGCCCATTTGTGCTCCGTTGGACTGGTCCATCCGTCCAGCAACTTGATTTCTGCGGGCGCCGAAAGCCGTTCGCTGCGCATGAAGAGAAACATGCGGGCATCTTTATCTAAATCGGTTGGATTAGAGAATTCACTGCAACCAAGCGTTAGCTGGTCGATAATCCGCCAACCGGCTCGTTTCGCCATTCTTCGCAGGCCAGCCGGGGAAAAGACCCATTGGTTGGTGGCGTCGTTGTTGATCTCCCTGCGATCCAGCAGGTACGCCAGAGGCTCGTCCCTGATGAATATGCCGGACTTGGTGACGTCAGCGACCTTCGTGCTCAGAACACAATAGCGGCACTGTCGTGCCAGTGTCTCCAAGGCTAGATACGGATTCTTTACGTGATACAGAACCCCAAGGAAAATTGCCAGCCCATAAGTTCCGCCCGGCAACTGGGTCGCGTAGTCCATATTTACTTCGAAGATCCGAAGGGGCGACCTGAGGCGCTCGCGAAGCTCTCTCACCCCCTCCATCCAGTTATGGTTATTCGGAGGGTTATCTATAACTGTAACCTCGCATCCCAGGCTTTCGAAGAAAAATGGGACGTCGCCGTCGCCACATCCGACGTCAATCACCGGACCCGACCGAAGGGCGCGCTCGAAATCCTGGAAATGCTCGCGGAAGAAGGGCGCCAGATTATCGACCGCCGCCAGGCTGTCATACGGGTACCAGGTCAAGCCAGAGGGTAGAGGTTCTTTCTTAGCCTCCACGAGCAGCCGCCAGAATTCGTAGCGGCGGTCGATTATTTCTTGAGCGGTTGCGGGCAGTTGCGGTTGAGGTGTGTTCACAGATCTACATCTTCCTTCTTTGCGTTGCGCCTCGGCTGCAGTCTTCACTGCGCTTCGCAACGCAGACCTTGCCTCGCGCGTCAAAAATCACTTCAGCTCAAACACCGCGCCCATGCCCGTCGGAAGCGGAAACACCTGAACCACCCTCAGGCCCTGTTGGCCTGCCAGGCGTTCGACGGTCGCCTCTCGTTCAGGCCAGCTGATCCTATCCGGGATTTGCTCCATGTGGAAGAAACTCATCCTGGTTTGTCCCGATACGCGCAACTCATCAGCCATAATTGCGTAAGCCGCTGGATCTTTGAGATTCCAGTTCCACTGGCTTTTGTTGCGCAGCACTCGGACTTGCTCACCGGTGGGACTCGTCACCTTATAAACGACAAAAGGCTGCAGAGCCTTGTCATAGCTCCGTTCGGGCTGCCAGTGCCAATCGTGTGACTGACCGAAGTAGCCGATAAGACTGAACAGATCCACGCAAATGTAATCAGCATGCCCCACTGCGCTTCTAAATTCGGCATAGTCTTTCACGAAATCCTCTTGGGGCGCTATCGGCACCGCTCGCCAAGCCAGACAAGAAGCCAAAAGGACTCCAGCAAACGTTGCTGTTCCGAAGGCCCGCCGCCACGCTGTGCTTTCGAGGAGGTTAGTAACTTGGGCGGCCAAAACGAAGAAGCTAATGATCAGAAACGGGCTCAGTATGTACTGATGCCGAAGCTCGCCGCCGAGAGGATAGCGATGGACTGCGGCGCCGATCGAAATTTGAAATAGAAGCATCAGCAGCACCAGGATCGGCGCCCAGGTCACAAGGGGATTCATGTCCTGCTTTCTGGTGAGAAACCGGGCTGCCGCCATAAGGAGCACGCCGAGCGCCACGATCATCAAAGCCGCCTCACGGCTGGCATCCCGTATGGGAGTCAGCAGGTTCAGTTCAAGGGGCAGGCTGCGAGCCAGAAAACCTGGCAGCGATTCACGATCGGGGACCCAATAAAAAGTGCTATTGACCTGATGTTCGCCGAAATGGACAACCAGGAAAAAAATAGTTATAAAAACCGGCAACATCAGTAAAGCGATCACCCAAGCGGTCTTTCCTCGCAGCCATCCTGCTACGCGCCCTCTCCATGGGGCATCCAAGGCGAAGCGTAGAAAAAGCAGGCCAAGCGAGGCGATTAAGTAGAACACCGAGAAATATTCGGTAAGTACAGCCAGGGATAACGCTACCGAGCATACCGCGCCCGATTTCCACGCCTCGCGGCTTTCGGGGAGTTCCCAAGCCTTAAGGAGATAGCAAAAACTAAGAACAATGAAGAAGACCGCGATCGGGTAGGAGCGTACGCTGATCGCCATTTCAATCGTCATTCCCGAAAAGGCGGATGCCAATGTTGCAAGCACTGCGAAGACATCGTTTCGGCTGATCCGCCTCACAACGGTACCGATCAGAAACGCTGTTCCCACGGTGGCTAACATCCCTGGCAAGCGATACAGCAGACGCGAGTGACCGAGCCGATAGACGCCTCGCAGAATCAAGTGAAAGAGCAGAGGATGGGCTCCGGCCCGGCCTTCCTCGATGAAATCGCGCCAGCGGTCCTGGGTTGCGATGAACAATTCCCAGAAGGCGTCGTACTCGATCCGGCGGAGCCCTGAGAAGTAAATCGCCGGGATCAAACCGAGCAAGGCGGCCCCTGCCATTATCAGTGGGAGATACCGGTGCCATGAGCGAAGCACCGGCGCGTCGCGCCCGGCCGGCAGGCTGTCGACCGTGGTACCGGGTGGGAGGCTCATTTTAGTGGAGGTGTCTCCCGGGCAGGTGGCTCGGGTTCGACCGGCGGTGGTGACCATGGCTGCCTGCGGTCACTCTTCCGCGCGACGATCCCGCGGGACCAGGGATCGAATTTGATTCCGTAGTCGGCGTTCATCTCTGTATCGGCGAATTCAATTTCCCGAAATCCGGCATTCTTGAAGTTCGCTATCAAGTCCGATTCGGAGAACAACCGCATATCCAGTGTCTCGCCTGGGCCACCGTGAAAACAGAGATCGTCAAATACCTGGATTTCGCCGGCAGCGGTCCGATTTACAAGCACCGGACCGCCTCGCAGATTCGCAATCTGCCAATCATGAAGATCGGGAAAGTGCTCCTTGGTATGGCCGTTCGGGTCAAATGGAACCGTGAACACCACGAATCCATCCGGCCGTAAGAGGCGTGCGAGGTTGTTAAACGCCGGCTGGACAGGAGGAGGAAGATGTTCGAAGACCTCGCTCGCAATGATGAAGTCATAAGCGCCGTCCGCTCCGGAGGAAAGATCCGTAATGTCGATCCGCGGCTCCTGGTGATAGAAGGTGTTGGTGTAGCTGAACTGCGCTTCGAGCGGGACGGCTATTGACAGGCTGTCAGTAAGCCCAATGCCTGTAATGTCTTTCGCCAGCGGGAACAGCGGCAGCGGGATGCTCTTGCCGAAGAGTTCCAAGGACAGCGCATGGATGATCCAACGGAACCGGGAGCACGATCCGCAGGTATCGCAGGTCGCATTTTCGCGACGAACGTCCGCCTCCGAATCGGCGCTACATGGCGAATTACAAAGATTGCAGGTAAAGCTGAACACGCTGCAATTCTAACGCGGCCAAATAACAATCCCGGTCAACGAGTTAATTATTCAACGTCATGATCAGAATCGCCAGCGTATTCGCCGAGGTGAGCGGCTTCCCGCCGGTGACATCCTGCAGATAGAACAGCTCGCCGTTCGTCACCCAACTGCCGGTGGTTGCGGTGCCGGAACTCCCGCCGGCCGCGAAGAGGATGCCGTTCGGGGCGCCGACGTGGATCTCCACCGCTGTGCCGGCCGGCGCGTTCCACAGCAGCGTCGTGACTCCGTATCCATTCTCGCCCGGCTGAGCGGGATTGGGACTGGCGACCAGGGAGGGCGCAGAGGGTAGTTGCAGGTGCATCACGACCATAGCCAGCGTGTTGCTTGACCAAGTCGCGTTGCCGTTGCTGGCGTCCTGCAGGTAGAACACCGTGCCTTCGCTGACCATGGCCGTGGTCTGAAACGAGCCGGTAGAGCCCCCTGTGGCTATGACCACGCCCGCCGGGGAACCTAGATGAATCTCAACCGCGTTCGTCGTAGGAGCATTCCATAGCAATGTTGTCGAACCGTACCCGCCATCCGAAACGGGAACCGGATTGGGGCTGGCCGAGAAGTAGGCCGTCATGCCAACGTGTGCCACCAATGTGGCCAGGGTGTTGGCTGGGGTCAGCGGTTTCCGGCCGCTGACATCCTGAAGGTAGAAAACCATGCCGTCGGTTACCCAATCGCCGGTAGGAGCTGTGCCGCTGCTGCCGCCTGCAGCGAAGAGTATTCCAGTGGGGCTGCCCACGTGAATTTCCACCGCGGTGGCCATGGGGGCATTCCACTGCAGCGTGGTGGCCCCGATCGGGGCGGACAGAATGGGATTGGGGTTGGCGGTGAAGACAGCCTGTTGTGTTTCAAGGTGTACTGTGATCTGAGCGACCTGCACTGGTGGGTTCTGGCTGGCATCCTGCAAGATAAAGGTTGTCGGGTCCGTCACCCAGTCGCCGGTCGTGGCGGATCCGGTGCTCCCGCCTGATGCGAAGAGAACGTTGTATGGGTACAAAACAACCTGCATCGATTGCGAGAGTGGGTAGTTCCAATGGATCGTTGTCACGCCCATCTGGACGCCCGGCGGCACGGGGATCGGGCTGGGGCTGGCCCATATCGCCGGCTGTTGCTGCACGTGAACCACGAGTACCGCCAGCGTGTTGGCGCCGGTTAGTGGCTTGCCGCCGCTTGTGTCCTGCAGACAGAACACCATTCCGTCGGTTACCCATGCGCCGGTGGTAGCACTGCCGATGCTGCCGCCTGCAGCGAACAGCGTTCCGGCTGGGGTGCCCACGTGAACTTCAACACTGGTTGCTGTCGGCGCTCGCCACTGGATGGTCGTGGTTCCTCCAATGGGCGACGTATAGGTCGGGTCGACAATGACGATCGGATTGGGCGCTGCCGTCAGGGTCCCTTGCGGCGAGGCCACGTTCACGACGACATTCAAGGGGGTGGACGTACTGGATAGATACACGCCTTGGCCCAGGTAAGCCGAAACCACGCTATGACCGCCGACTCCCAACGTAGCGTCGCACGTCGCTTGGCCGCCTGCGTCGAGGGCGCTCGTACACAGGACCGTAGAGCCATCGTAGAAGGCCACTGAGCCCGACGGAGTCGGCAGACTGGCCTGGATGGAGGCGGTGAACGTAGTCGGGGTGCCCACGATGATGCTCGTGGATGAGGCCGTCAGTTGGTTGGTTGTGGGTAAGGCGGAAGTCGCGACCGGTGTGACGGGGGAGGAGCTTGGTTGATAGTGGGCGTCACCGGAATAGGACGCTTCGAGCGAACTGATGCCGCTGCCAAAAACGACCGCGTTAGGCAGCGACAGTGTCCCGACCTGAGCGCCGAGCGCCACGATTGTTCCATCAGTAACGCCCCCAACTGCGATGAAATCGGGCTCGCCGTCGCCGTTTATGTCCGTAGCTATCGCCGTGACCACGGGTGCGTAGCCAAAGGCGCCGAGCGTGTAGGTCCCCGATGTCGCGAACTGGCCAGGATTGCCGGCGTCGCTTATGAGTACCGTGGCTGATCCCGGAACCAGGTAGCCGCCGCCATGCTCAATCTGAGTGAACGAGTCTGTCAAGGCAATTAGATCCGAAATACCGTCGCCGTTGAGGTCGGCCACCACAAATCCGGCGTAGGAACCACTCGCATATGCATTCGAAGGGGTGCTTGAGAAACTGCCGGGATGAGCCGCCTCATTGAGCAGCAGAGTACGGCCACAAAGAATATCGGGCAGTCCATCGCCATTGAAGTCTCCCAGCAACTCAGCCTCACCCTCATAAGGCGTTGCGTATGCACCGCCTGCGATGAACTGTCCCGGATGGAGCGGGTCGGCGAAGAAGACCGATACGATAGAGCCGTCGCTCGTATCGGTCAACACCGCGAGGTCATTGAGACCGTCTTGGTTGAAGTCAGCCACCAGAGGGCTGCTCACGCCGGCCAGCCCGAGGTTGAGGCTCTGTAGCGGCATGAATTGACCGGGGTGGCCCGGATCGCCAAAAAAGATGCCAGCGTCCGCGAAAAGTGAGCCCGGCACGTAGTGGATCGTCGAAACGGCGATGTCCAGAACTCCGTCGCCGTTCATGTCGGCTAGAGCAGCCGAGCTGAAGAAATCCGTGCTGGTTGCGGCGATCTGCTCGGGCTGAAGCTGTCCGGGGTGAGTTGGATCGTTGAGAAAAAGACTGATGGACCCGGCGTTTATCCCGCCACCGACCACCACAACATCCGGTAGACCATCGCCATTCACGTCGCCCATCAGTATCCACTCAGCGGATGTAGAAAGAGTGTAGGTGACGGCGGGCAGAAACTGGCCCGGGTGAGCAGGGTCGCCAAACTGAACCAGCAACTCGAGCGGAGAGCTGCCGACTGCCAGGACGAGATCCGGTATTCCATCGCCGTTCAAATCGCCAACAGCGCCGGCGCCGGTTAGGTTCGCCGCGGTCAGTGTTTCTGGCGGGAGAAAACCCCCTACGGTGGTAATTGCTGTGCTTCCTAAATTCATTGGGAAATTCGGGACGCCCTCGTCCACGGTCAGCGTTCCGTGCCCGATGGTCGAACTACCCGCCAGCAGAGTGGCGGTGATGTCGTAGGTGCCTTGTTGGACCGTGCTTGGCAATATGAGCAGACTGGTCGACGTGGGCGCAATGCCGGTAATCGTGATGGCTACAGGCGTCGATGAACTGGGCGCCGTAGACTGGGCCGAGTTCGGCGCGCCACTGTAAGAAGCGGTCACGTTATGCAGACCGACTCCGAACGAATTCGTCTTCAGGACAGCTGTTCCAACAGAAGGTCCGCTGATGATCACCTGCACAGACCCCAGAACGTGCTTTCCGTCGTTGAATTGAACCGAACCCGCGGTAACCGGCTTCCCGCCAACGGTCACGGTGGCCGTCCACGTGAACACGGTGCCCATGGCGCCGCTACTGGGGTCGGAGGCCAGCGTGGTGGTGGTTGGGCTTGGAACTGCGGCCGTGAGCAGCCCGACACTTCCGAAGACCAGCGCGCCGATTAGACTTCGACGCAAGGCGGACGACAACGTTGTGCGCATATTGGACTCCCCGGACACCACAACTATATGTGATACGCGACACGAGAATTGTCCGCTGGTTAAGCGGATCGGCGGGGCGAATGTGATTCTAAGGCAACCAGGCAATCCGCGCTGCTCAGGAAGGGATTAATGTTTAGATGCGGTGAAGAATCTGTGAGGCGCGGGTCGTAGCTCTCCACCGCGGAGCCGCGGGGTCACCCGGCGTCACGATGTCAGGCTAACGCGATCCCCTCGGCTCTCTTAGCCGACTCTTGTTGGGCATCCCTAAGCAGCGTGTCCAAGGTAGGAGTAGCTTTCGCAATCATGAAAATCTGATAACTGAACAGGCCTCTCGATAGGTGAATGAGAAGTTGATTTACTGCAAGCAGGAACCGGCTTGCGAGATTATCGCCTAGCGCCAAAGGGAAGGGGCCGGGAACGCCGCGTGTCGAGGAGATAGTAAACCCTGATTGGACGAAAGACCGGCGAAAGGAAGAGAACGTAAACAGCCGGGTGTGGGTCAGGTCCAGGATTCCACGTTTGCCGTAGTTGAACTCGCCTAACATCAGCATCGTGCGGGTAATGAAATACGCAACGTTGCCCGTGCTCGCTATGATCTGGCAGGACAGATTGAGGCTCAGCGCATTTCTCAGTTGCTCCAGAAATCGTTCCGGTTGCGCCAGGTGTTCCAAAACATCGAGAAGCAAAACGTAGTCGAATCGGCGGTAGTCGAGTTTGGGCGGACCCTGGTTAAGGTCGTGTAGATAAAACTCGTGGAGTTGGTGTGTCGGTAGGGGAAATGCGTCCACGCCGACCACCTCGCAGTGCTTTTCCTGCCGCAGGATTGCGCCCATGTATCCGCCGGCGCAGCCAAGATCCAACACAGTAGCGCCGTCGCGAATTTGTGCAAACGCAATAGAGTGCGGGCTGGCGTAGTTCAGTTTAGGCTCATACGGCAGCGAATTGGGATCGGCGCAATCAAACTTCCGTTCGAATAAGACTCCGGCTACCTGCAATCTGGCCTTTACTGCTGCTATCAATACATCGAGGGCATATTTCAAGCCGTTAACGTGACAGATTTCATCACCGTAATAAGTCGGGATGGGTAACTCGACGATGCGGAGCTTCGCGATCAAGAGCTGAATTATGATCTCCGTATCGAAATGGAAGTCGTTGGTATTGCAATCGAACGGCAGAGCCCCCAATGCCCGGGTCGAATAGATGCGATAGCCGGAGTGAAATTCGCTAAGGTTAGCCTTGAGAAGCCGATTTTCAAGCCAGGTCAGGATTTTGTTGCCCACGTACTTGTACATGGGCATGCCGCCGCGCAGGGCAGCCCGGGGAGTCAGCATGCGCGATCCAAACACGGCATCGGCTTCCCCTTTGCTCAGTGGCTCCAGCAGGTCGGGCAAACACTCCGGCGCGTACTGGCCATCGCCGTGCACGAGCGCAACAAAGTCAAAACCGTTCTCAATCGCGTAGTGATAGCCCAGCTTCTGGTTTCCGCCGTAGCCCTGATTCACCGGGTTGAAAAGCACCCTTAACTTAAGCGGGCCAGTCTGGTCCAGCGAGAGGCGGTGGCCGACTTCGAAGGTCGCGTCCTGGGAAGCGTCGTCAATGATCAAGACTTCGACGTCGTATTTGTCACCGAGTGAACGGGGAATACGGCTGACCACGTCTTTGATCGTCGCTTGCGCGTTATAGGCGACGATGAAAACCAACACTCTTTGCTTCATGGGGCGAGACTTACAATCAACAAAGTACCATGCGCAGGAGGCCGTCAGCCGCCAGCTCATGAAGCGCTCAGAGGATCTGACGCAAGGCGGACGACACCACGGTACTCGTCTCGATTCCCCGGCCACCGCAACCGTGCGCGAAGACGCAACTGCGCTCTTCGCTTCGCGCCGCCGCGAACCGTGTACGATTCCTGATAGCAGCTTGTTGCGGCCCATCTACATTCGCGTTCACCATTCCGACAACGTTGCGATCATCATTGACGCAGCCGGTGTCGCGTCCGGCGCGGCCAGCCCCTGCGGCTTGATCGCCCGCGAGTTCATCCCCCAGTCCCACAAGATCGCGCTCCGGCACATCGAGAGCGGCGAAGCCGTAACACGCTATGGCCAGACCATCGGCTACGCGAAGCGGTGGATCCACTCCGGCTGCTGGGTGCGGGAAGAGATGCTCCGTCTGCCTGACCCGCCGCCACTCGATCGCATGCCGCTCGCCACCGCGGTGCCGGCGCCACTGCCGCCACTCCTGGACTACACCTTCCAGGGCTTTCGCAATGCCGATGGATCGGTGGGCACCAAGAACATTTTGGGCATCACCACGACCGTGCAGTGCGTAGCGCCCACCGTCGATTACGCCGTGCGCCGTATCAAAGCCGAGATGCTTCCGCACTTCGCCAATGTTGATGACGTGGTGGCGATCACGCATAACTACGGCTGCGGCATTGCGATGGATGTGCCGGACGCCGCCATACCCATTCGCACGCTGCGAAACATCAGTCTGAATCCCAACCTGGCGGGACAGGCGCTAGTGGTGAGTCTCGGTTGCGAGAAGTTGCAGCCGGAGCGTTTGTCCAGCTCGGACTTCCCGGTCTTCTCCGATGGAAACCTCATTCGATTGCAGGATGAACGGGGCTTCGCCGAAAGCGTGGCGGCCATCATGCGCGCGGTTGAGCGGAAGTTGGCTGAGCTCGATCGCCGCCGGCGCCAAAGCTGTCCCGCTTCCGAATTGTCGGTGGGCCTGCAGTGCGGAGGGAGCGATGCGTTCTCGGGCGTCACCTGCAATCCCGCGACCGGCGTTGCGGCTGATTTGCTAATCCGTGCCGGCGCGACGGTCTGCTTCTCGGAGGTCACCGAAGTGCGCGACGCGGTTCATCTGCTGACGCCTCGCGCCATCAACGAAGATGTAGGCCGGGCGCTGGTTCAAGAGATGCGCTGGTACGACGAATACCTGCGAAAAGGCGGCGCCGACCGCAGCGCCAATCCCACGCCGGGCAACAAACGCGGCGGCTTGGCGAACGTGGTGGAGAAGGCCTTGGGCTCCATCGCCAAAGCCGGAAGCACTGCCATCACCGCCGTTGCCGGCCATGGAGAAAAAGTAAGAAGCAAAGGCCTTGTCTTCGCCGCGACGCCGGCCAGCGATTTCATCTGTGGCACACAACAGCTGGCGTCCATGAACCTTCACGTCTTCACGACGGGCGAGGGCAGCCCCTATGGTCTGGCGCTGGTGCCGGTGGTCAAGGTGTCATCGCGCACGGCATTGGCGGAAAAATGGCACGACTTGATCGACATCGATGCTGGGCGCATTGCTACCGGCGAAGCCAGCATCGAGCAGGTAGGCTGGGAACTCTTCCAGTTCATTCTCGACGTCGCGAGCGGCCGCAAGCAGACCTGGGCCGATCACTGGGGCCTTAGCAACGCGCTGACCCCTTTCAACCCCGGCCCCATCACGTAACCGTTCATGACAGTCCACAGCCGCTGTTTTTGACGGAGTACCTCAGCATGGCATCGCTGACATGCCCAACTTTTCGCAAGAGCCTAAGGAGCCGCGATGCTTACGGAGCGGTTGCCAGGGTCCCCGACTTCCTTAGGGTTTCTGGAGTGCCGGCTGCGTGTTTCTGCGCCGCTGCTATTGACCGCAGTGGTAACGCGATGATAGCGTCAGCATTCTGGATTTAATCATGAATCGCGGAAGCCTCCATCACAACGCTGCCCCAACACTCGCCCTTTCGCCCGCGATTCTAATCAGGCGAGCCGATGCCTGACCCGGCCGGCTCAGTTTCCGGGTCGCTGGCTGGATCGGTCGAAAGCCCCCGGGAGACTCTTCGCCGTTGGGCCGTGGTGGGCCTGCTTTGCGTCGCTTTCATCATTGCCTACATCGACCGGCAAAACCTCTCCTTCGCCCTGACCGATCACGACTTCAAGAGCTTCTTCGGGCTCACGGACAGTGCGCGCGGTTTCTTGAACTCGGCCTTCTTCTGGACCTATGCCGCCCTCCAGATTCCGGCCGGATGGGTGGTCGACCGGTATGGCGTGAAGCGTCCGTTCGCCGTGGGCCTGGCGGTGTGGAGCATACTCGCCGGCATGACCGCCTGGTGCGGGTCCGCCACTCAGTTGTTCACGCTGCGTCTGTTGTTGGGCGCCGGGGAGGCCGTCAACACGCCGGCGGGCATGCGCTGGCTGCGCCTGAACTTCCGCCCGAACGACCATGGCTTTGTCATGGGTCTCTATCAGGCCGCGGCGAAAGCGGGTCCTGCCATTGGCGCTCCGCTGATCGCGTGGCTGCTGTTCAATTACGGATGGCGCGCCATGTTCATCGCGATGGGATTCGGTTCGCTGATCTGGATCCTGCCCTGGATGTTGATCGTCCGCGACAACGACCGGGAACTGGAAGCGGCGGTCTTGAAACGGCCGGATGTCCCGGCTATCTCTTTCAGCGAACTGCTGCTGAACCGTGCCATGCTCGGCATCATCATCGGCTCGTTCTGCTACAACTACTACAACTATTTCTGTCTGACCTGGCTCCCTTCTTATTTTGCCGAGCAGCGCGGGCTCTCACTCAACTCCACGGGCTGGTTCACCGGGTTCAGCTATTGGGGCTTCGCCATCGTTTCCACCGCCGCGGGATATTGGTCCGACGCGCTCATTCGCCGCGGCGCGAACGCAATCCCTACCCGCCGCATGTTCATCGTCGCCGGCTTTCTCATGGCCTCCACCGAAATGATCGGGGCTGCTTCTCCATCCAACAACGTGGCGCTCTTCTTCGCGGTCTTTTCACTAAGTGGCCTCGGCCTGGCGACGGGTAACTTGTGGGCGCTGACCGCGGCGATGATGCCCGGCGCGCCGCCAGCGCGTTTGGCGGCGGTTCAGAACATGGCATTGAATGTCCCCGGCATTGTCGCGCCCATTCTCACCGGCTGGCTCAAGCAAGCCACCGGCGGCTATCAGGCCCCCATGCTCGCGAATCTCTTTTTTCTTATGCTCGGAATTGGCAGCTATCTGATTCTGGTTCGCTCCCGGTTTGTTCCTGGAGCGAATATCGCCAAGCCGTCGAAGTAGAAACGTCTACTCGCCTATGCGGGGAGGTCCTGGCCGTCAGCTTTCCAAAACCGATTGCGTCTGCGGTCCGTGGGCCGCGCGGTAATCCCTGATGGCTCTATTGTGACCTGACTCGCTATGCCCGAGTGGGCACGCAACCAGAGTCCTCTACCGCCAGTTCTCTTCGACCACATCCGCGGTCTTGCGAAGCATCACACCTTTTGCTTCAAATCCATTGATGACCTGGCGAGATGCCTCCGTATCAATGCCGCGAATCGCATCGGTAACCATGTGCACGGGTTTGCCCAGCGCGACCAGCCCGGTGAGTGCGCAACGGACGCAATACTCGGTCGCGACGCCGTACACAACAAACTGGTCCGCTTGAATCACGTTCAGCAATGGCTTCAGATGGGGATTTGAAAAGCAATTCAGAACCTGCTTCTCAACAACAATCTGCTTCGTGTTTGGCAGTTGAAGCATCAGCGGCTCCAGCGCACCGGCGTTGGTGGCAACGATCAAAGGTCGTTCAGTCAGTGTCGCGGCGGCCTTGTGCTGCCCGATGGTTCCCGCCACGCAGTGCGGCTTCCAGACTTTGAACTCCGGGTCGTCCTCGGAGTGCGCATCAGCAGTCGAGATGATTTGATGGCCGCGCGCCAAGGCATGACGAGTCAGGGCAGCCAGGTTTGGGACGATCTCTTCCGCGCCAGGAACATACAAAGCGCCGGCCGGGAACAGAAAATCGATCTGGGTGTCAACGTCAATAAAAACGGTCTTCATGGCAACACCTTAACTAAAAAAACTCCGCTGCCTTGTGGTCACGGCTCCGTCAGGTCCGCTCGCTTACGCGCGCGGTTCTGTGCCGGAGTATTCATGCAGGTCGCTCCGCCGACAGCATTCGTGCTTTCACAAGCGGCCTTCGAAACTCATTACCCTTGCGTTCGCTCCCTCACGGTCGCGGCTCTGTTACAGCAGGCGAACCAGTTGCTCGCTTCGATGTGCTTCCGCCAACTGCCGGAGATTAGGGCTGATCTGTACTGGATACTCAGGCACTTCATCCAGCTGGAGCAACTCTGGCGGCAACGCCCCGATGCGAGCCCCTGCGGATTCGCGAATGGCTTTGGCGGTTGGCATCGGCTCCAGGAGGTTGCCGTCAATAATTACCGGACGAAGCAGAGGCTCACCCAGGAACCCGCTGTTGCATTCGCTGTGAAGAGCGACCAGATCGTGATCCGCGGAACGATAGATCTGTTTTCCACCCGGCAGCGTGGATTTGTCCTCGCTGTATTTCGCCGTGTAGGTGGGAAACTGCCCGCGCTGCAATTCCACCAGCTTGTAAACCACCGATAGCGATGGCGCGTCGGCCGAGGTCGATAGCTCCGTTCCCACACCGTAGGAATCGATCGGCGCGCCGGATTCAACCAGGCTGGCGATGCGCCGCTCGTTCAAGTCGCTGGTGGCGACGATCCGCGCATCGTGCAGGCCGGCCTCGTCGAGGATGCGGCGAACCTCTTTCGATCGAATCTCCAGATCGCCGCTATCGAGCCGTACACCCCAAATCGGCCGGCCGAGACTGGCAGCGAGGCGTGCGCCTTCCAGCGTGTCGTAAGTATCGATGACATAGATAGTGGAATCACCGAGCAAGTGCTGTAACTGCAAATAAGCCTCTTTTTCAGAGGCAAAGGACATGACCCAGGAATGCGCGGCAGTCCCGAAAACCGGAATACCAAACTTCAGCCCGGCCTCGGTATTACTGGTTCCAGCACAGCCGGCGATGTAGGCGGCGCGTCCCGCAAGGGGTCCGGCTCCAGCCGAATGCGCGCGGCGGCTGCCGAACTCCACCACGGCCCTGCCCTCCGCCGCCAGAACGCAGCGAGCGGCTTTCGAGGCGATGATGGTCTGGAAAGCGATCGTCGACAGAAGATAGGTTTCCACTAGCTGAGCTTGAATCAGCGGAGCACGCACAATCAGCACAGGCTCGCCCGGGAAGATGGGAGTTCCCTCGGGAACCGCGAATACGCCGCCCGTAAAGCGCAGATCGCGGAGAAAGTCGAAGAACGCCGGCGCTGTGTTCTTGAATGATGGCAGCGAGCGGAGGTAGTTGATCTCTTCGGCAGTAAACTCGAGCGTCAGAAGGTATTCGAGGGCCTGCTGAAGCCCGGCCGCAACCAGAAAATTGCGGGCCGGCGGTAGACGCCGGATCGAGAGTTCGAAGGTAGCCAGCTCATCCACCTTCCCGGCGGCGAAGTAACCCGCCGCCATCGTGAGCTGGTACAAATCCGTATTGAGGGCAGACATAGCGGCTGAGCGGCCGCTACTTTTTCACGCTAGCCGCCGGCTTAATCTCTCCAATACCTTTTAGGATATCGTCTATGCTTTTCGCATCCAGCTGGTAAAGCGCCGGCTCGTTCTCGCGCCGGGCGATATACCCATCCGGAACCCTGGCAAACGAGACCTTCTCAACTCGCTTTCCGTCGTTGGAAGTGACGCCGATTTCCAGCGTGCCGGCCGTGAAACCGGTCTCGACAAACTTCACCGCCGACAGATCGCGTAACTTATCGATCACTGACTGCACACCCGCGGAATCCATGGACTTGCCATTCGACTTCCAGTCACTACCGGTCTTCTGGTAGGTGGTGTCGGCGGCGCCATATCGAATCTGGAGCTTGGTGGGATCACTAAATCCAAAGTCGAATATCTTCTTGTTACGAAAGGCGTCGAGCGATTTATCCACGCCGGTGCCAAGATCGGCATTCACCTTGAAGGCGCCCTTCACCACGCTGCTCTTCGCGTAGTAATCGTCCTTGTTCTTGCGAACGTCAAGGCTCTGGGTACCGGCTGCGTCGGTGATTTTCGCGGTTGCCACCGGATGGCCCGAGGCAAATGCGGCATCCGCCTTCTTGGCGTCATCGGCCGACGCCGACAAATCCATTTTGGCGTCGTGCAATTTGCGCAGCAGCTCTTCTACCGTGAAGCTATCAGCGCGGTACGGCTGAGGCTTCAGAATCTGCCACTCATTTTGGTTGTTCTTTCCGAACTCGATCTGACTTTTCTGGGCTGCCAGTTCGATCCGGGTTACCTTGTCCGAATCGAACGTGAGAAGCCGCTTGTCTCGCAAATCGTTGGTGGACTTCTCGAAGGAACTCTTTGCGGACGTCGGTACCAGATACACTTTCGGATCGCCCGCGTGCTGGACGTAGACCTGGGAGCCGGCCGGCACTTCGTCTCCGAACACAATCGTATCCGTCTTCCCGTCTTTCCGGGTCGCGGTCACGGTCACCGTAGGCGTCGCCAGGCCGAAGCCGGCGAGATTGGACGGCTTATCTTCAAGCGCGCTGTCGGCAGTAAGCGGTGCAAGCGCCGAGGCGAGACCCGAGGCGGCGTCCTGATCAGCGGCATATGGCTGGGGGCCCCCGATGGTCCACTTCCCGTTCTGCTTCAGCAGCAATAGCGTTGTGCCGTCTTTCTTCTTGATCTCGAGTTGGCTGAGCTGGTCGTCCGGCACATTGAGCAGCTTGACGGAGGCATCCGCAGGGGCTTTGGTTTCCGCTGTCTGCGGATGCTTTTTGGCCCACCACACGCCGACACTGAGAGCAGCCAGAACGGCCGCTGCCACCACTAGATTTCGTGGATGCATGCTATCTCCGTTTCAAGAAGATGCTGACGCCCCATCCGATGATTAACAGCGGGAAGCCAATCAACACGGTGTACTGGAAGACATTCATCTGCCCCTGGGTGGCGTTGAGCCGGCGATCCTCGGTTTCTTTTGGCCGGATCGTGATCAGGTCTTCATCCGACGACAACCAATTGATGGCATTCACCGCCAGATCGCGATTGGATTGGAATGGGATGTAGCCGTTTTCGAGGAAACTGGCCGTTCCGATGACAACGAAGCGCCCAGGCTTGTTGGGATTGCCGGTATTGTACGTACCCGCCACCGCCAGCACCAGCGGGCCTTTCTTGTTCTTGGGATCGTCCATGTTGATCCTGTTCGAAGTCAAGTTGACAGCGGCGACCGCGCTATCGGAAGCCGAGAACAGCTTCTCCACGGTGGTTTTGTCGCCGTTCTTGACTTCGAGGGACCGGACGAAAGGCATGATAACGGTCGCATTCTTGATGTCTTTGACGATCGGCTGTTGCTCGAAAGTCCCGATAAGCGGCATTTCCGGGCCTACGCCCAGCTGCTGGGCATACGGGTTGGGATCGAGGACCAGATCTTTCTCCGGCGTAACGCCCCAGCTTGCAAGCAGCTTGGAGAGATCGGCATTCTCGCTGGTCTGCATTTTCCCCATCTGCAGCGGTGGGTCCAAAAGGAACAATGCGCGTCCGCCGGCTTCGACGTAGGTCTTGATAGCGGCCACTTCGGGGGCCGTGTAATCATTCTGCGGACCCGCAACGACGAGCACTGCGCAATCGTTTGGCACTTCGGTCATGGTCAGCAAAGCAACAGGCTCCGTCAGGTAGTTATCCCGCAGCAGCATGTCTTTGAATTTCGAAATTCCGCCGCTGCCCGATTCGTCCAGCTGGCGTTCATGGCTGCCCGTCACAAAGCACACCTTGCGCGAACCTTTCAGGACCTTCAGAAGTGCGCCGGTTAGGCCCTCTTCCGTGAATGCTTTCGCCTCTTCACGTCTGGCTCCCTCCTCGACATAAGCAGTGCCGGGGAAGCGCAAGCCGTAGGAACGCGCCAAGGTCGGGTTCTTTTGATAATCGATGTACTGAATATGAATCTTCGGCGAAAGGTTGCGGTATCGATCGAGAGTCGCCTTCGCCGTATCGAAGTTGGTGGCTTTGTCAATGTAAGTGATGGTCACGTCGGACTTCAGGCCGTTCACCACTTTCTTGGTTTCTTCGGAGAGCGTGTAGCGTTTGTTCGCGGTGGTATCGAAGGTCTTGTTATAGCGATTGGCAAGCCAGTTGACCATCACTAAAGCGGCCAGCACAATGAGCGTGTACACGCCTGCCGAAGCGCCGTAGCGCGCCTTGGTCGTGTTGAGGGTTTCGTTGGTCGCAGCCATTATGCCCTCCACCGGATTGACTCGAGCGAGCGTACCGTCAAAAACAAACCGAAAAAGATCATAGTGAGATAAAAGACCAGGTCCTTCGTATCGATTACGCCCCGCGAAAAGCTGTCGAAGTGGCTAGTTATCGAGAGGTAACTCAGAACCTGGGTGGTTACGGAATTACCGAACGCGGTGGTCCAGCTCAGCACAAACAGCAACAGGGAAAACGCGAAACCAGCGGCCGCGGCCACAATTTGGTTCTTGGTTGTGGTTGAAATGAATGTTCCGAACGCCAGCAGGCAAGCGCCTTGCAGCAGGATTCCCAGGAAGCCCGTTGCCACCGGCTTCCAATCCGGATGCCCGTAGATAAACAAGAAGGAGAAGTCAGCCAGCAGGATCAGCAGCAGCGCGCCGTACATCAGCACCGCGGCCAGCCACTTGCCCAGGACGATTTCCAGATCCGTCGCCGGCGAAGTCATCAGTAACTCGATGGTTCCCTGGCGCTTCTCTTCGGCGAACAATCGCATCGCGATGAGCGGAACCAGAAACAGCCCCACCACGGCCATGTTTGAGAAGATCGGCGCGATCACCTGCTCATTCACGCTCATAGGACCGCCCCCACCCATCATTTGCGATTCCATGGAAGCTCTCACAAAATAGCCGGCAATGAAGTAAGTGAAAAAACCGCCGAGTATCGCGAAGATAGCCAATAAGACCCAGGCGATCGGCGAGACGAAATAGCTATACAGTTCCCGGCGCGACACGGTCCAAATGGTTCTCATTGGGCGCCTCCTTCCGGGGTCTTGCCGGTCAATTCGAGAAATACTTCTTCCAGGCTGAAAGCCACGGACCGCAATTCAAGAAGATTCCACCCGCTCTGCACCACGACGCGCGCGATATCGGCGCGCACGTTCTTTTCGGGCAAACTCTCCACTTCGAATAACAGGCGGCCGTTCAGGCCGTTCTTAGAAATCACCTTGCTTACGCCGCCGATCTGTTCGAGCCGCTGTTGTACGGCAGGCAGGTCGGCAAGCCCGGCGGGGTCGATCTCAACCGCCGCAGCATCCGTGCCATGCATCCGGTGGGTCAGGTTGTCGACCGTGTCGGTCACCACCACCTTGCCCTTGTTGATGATGATCACCTTCTGGCAAACTGCTTCCACCTCAGGCAGTATGTGCGTGCTGAGGATGATGGTGTGCTCGCCGGCGAGGGTCTTGATGAGCTCGCGCGTCTCGATGATCTGATGTGGATCGAGCCCGGAGGTGGGCTCATCGAGAATCAACACATCGGGGTTGTGGATGATCGCCTGTGCCAGACCCACGCGCTGCCGGTAGCCCTTGGAGAGCTTCGAGATCAGCTTGTGCTTCTCCGGAGCGATGGAGCAGCGCTCGGCAACTTCGTCGACACGTTTTTCAAGGTCGCTGCTGGGCACTCCCTTCAGCTTCCCGACAAAGCGCAGATAATCGCCCACCTCCATCTCCGGATAGAGCGGCGGCGTTTCCGGCAAATAGCCGATGCGCTTCTTCACTTCCATGGGCTTTTCGAACACATCGAAACCGGCCACCGACGCTTTACCGCTGGTAGGAGGCAGGAAGCACGTCAGCACCCGCATCGTGGTCGTTTTGCCGGCGCCGTTGGGGCCGAGAAAACCGACGATGTCACCCTTATTCACAGAAAAGGAAATGTTGTCGACCGCGACATTGCGCGCGTATCGCTTGGTAAGGCCTTCGACTTGAATCATAAGTTAGTTTTGAATGGAGACGAAGCTCCAATTTGGCGAGTCCACGCTCTCCATGTGAGCAGTATCGGGCTCGAAACCACCAGAATAGGGAAGCCGGAAACCGCTGTCAATCGGATGCCGGGAGTACCGCCGCAGCCGTGCCGCACCCAATCCGGGTGCAACCGATTTGCCCTGCCCTTCATTAGACGGACGTTTGAGGTTGTTGTACCGTTTCTCTGCCGTGCAGATGGTCACATGCCCATCGCTTGGTAACCGGAGTCTACAAAAAGAACGTTTGCCGTGACGCCTCGCCCCAGGTCGCTGGCCAAGAACACCGCTGCGTCCCCAACCTCAGCGGGATCGGTGTTCCGCCGCAGTGGCGATCGCGCTTCCACGTGTTCCAGCATTTTGCTCAGGTCCTTGACCGCCCGCGCGGAGGCCGTTTTGATGGGCCCGGCCGAGATGGCGTTCACCCGTATCTTTTTCTCGCCCAGTTCGCCGGCCAGATATCGGACACAGGCTTCCAGCGAGGCCTTAGCAACACCCATGACATTGTAATTTGGCAGTACGCGGGTCGAGCCCAAATAAGTAAGCGTGGTAATGGAACCGCCATTTGTCATGAGCGGCGCCAGTGCGCGCGATACGGACACCAGCGAATAAGCACTCACTTCCTGCGCCAGCAGGAATCCATCGCGGCTGGTTTGTAGAAACGGATTACTGAGATCCTCTTTGTTGGCGAAAGCAATGCTGTGCACCACCGCATCGAGCGTCGGGCTGAGCGCCTTTAATTCAGCGGTCAGTTGATCCAGTTCTTCCTGCTTGGTGACGTCACAATTGAGAATCTTGGTCGCCCCCAAATCGGCGCCGAGTTCTTCCACCGTTTGGCGTTGCCGCTCGCCCTGGAAGGTCAGAACCAGCTGAGCGCCTTCACGCACGAAAGCGCCGGCAATGGCGTAAGCGATGCTCCATCGATTCGCGACGCCAAGAACGAGAGCGGTCTTGCCCGCAAGTAGCTTTGTTGACATGGACCTTTCAGTGTATCCTGCAACCCATTGCGGTTTGTCGGCCGAAGTGCCGGATGCGGGTACCCGTCCCACTACTACGAAGATTTTCGTTGACAGTACGAAGTCCTTCGTAGTACCGTTGAGCCATGGCACCCTCTACCACGCCCTCGCCCACTCCAATGGAGCTGGAAATTTTACGGGTTCTATGGCAATTGGGCCCTTCTACCGTCAGGGAAGTCCATGAAGTTCTGAATCAGGCCAAACCAACCGGCTACACAACCGTCCTCAAGTTACTGCAGATCATGACGGTAAAGGGCATGGTACGGCGCAATGAGGCGGAGCGGGCACATATATATGAGGCGTCGCAACCGGCGGAGCAGACCAAACGCCGCTTGGTAAGGGATCTGCTTGACAAGGCGTTCGCGGGCTCGGCCAGCGAACTGACAATGCACGCGCTGGCAGGGAAAAAGGAATCGCAGCAGCAGATTGAAGAGATCCGGCGCATGCTGGACGAGTACGAAAAGGGCACAAAATGACACTCCTATCGCAGTGGTTAACCCCCGCCCTGGTGTCCGCGTTCGGGTGGACCCTGATCCACTTCCTGTGGCAGGGCCTGACCCTGGCCATTCTCCTCCGCGCCGGACTCACCGCCCTAGAGACGCCAACCGCCCGCTACAACGCGGGGGTTCTCACACTGGCAACCATGACGCTGGCTCCGCTGATCACCTTCGGCCTCGTCTATGAAGCGCCGGCGAGCCATCCAGTCGTGCTCCCCGCTTTCGGTTACCTCTTAGCCCGTGCGCCCGTAGCGCAGCAAGCCGTCGAAGCCGCTCGCAGCCTGGCAGCCGTGCAGGCAGCCGCGCCGGCCACAAGCCTTGCAAATTGGCTCAAAGCCACCGATGTCTCGCGCGTTTTCGTTTGGTTTTGGGTGATCGGCGTCTTGGCGTTCAGCCTGCGCTCAATCGGCGGGTGGTTGCTGGTCCGCGATCTGCGCCGCACCTGCGATGCGCAAATCCCGCCCATGCTTCTTCAGACCTGTCGCCGGCTGCAACAGCAGCTTGGCATCCGTCGCCTCGTAAGCTTTTGCAGTTCGTCCTCGTTAACAGTGCCGGCGGTGGCGGGCTGGTTGCGGCCGGTCGTTTTGCTCCCGCTTTCCGCACTCTCAGGCCTCTCCGCCGAACAGCTGGAAGCTGTCATCGCACATGAATTGGCACATATTCAGCGACTCGACGCCTTCGTCAATCTCTTCCAGATTGCCATCGAAACGCTTCTCTTCTATCACCCCGCCGTTTGGTGGGTCAGCCGTTCCATCCGCGATGAGCGGGAGCATTGTTGCGACGATGTAGCGGTCGCCGTGATAGGCAATCCGCTCGACTACGCCAAAGCCCTGACGCTTATGGAGGAGTGGCGTTCTCTCCCGGACTTTGCACTGGCTGTCAACGGCCGCCCTCTGCGGTCCCGCATCGAGCGCCTGCTGGGTATCCGCTCGGTAATCGCCACGGCCGGTGGTGGCTGGACGCTGGGCAGTGTTGCCGTCATGGCTTTGCTGGGAACGGCCGGACTGGTTGCAGCGAGCGGGTCGCTGCGTAGCGAGACGCTCAATATTCTGGAAGAGCGTTTCTTCAATTCGGATCATCCGCAAGCCACCCTGGCGCCTGTCCCCGAGCGACATCTCATTGCCAAGGCTGCTCCTTCGCCTGCTCCCAGCGCCGTGTTGTCCGAAACTCCAGCGCCTGCTCCCGCACCGGTTACTGCCCCGACGACTGAGTACCGCGCAACGCCTCAGCCGGTTTCCGTAGCTCCCAAGGCCCCGATTACCGTGGCTGTCCAGTATGCAGCGCTGATCAACACCCAGGTGCGTGCGGCGATGATGATCGCAACCGAGGAACGCCAAACTAGCTCAGCTACTGAAGCAACCGGACAAACGGGGCGTTCCTACATCGCCGACATGGAAGCTGCCGGATACAAGAACCTGACCGTTGACCAATTGGTGGCGCTGAAAATTCAAGGCGTCACACCCGAGTACGTGCGTGAGATCAAGGCGGCAGGCTTGAACCCCGACGTGAACCAGCTGATCGCCATGAAAATCCAGGGCGTGTCGCCAGCCTACCTGAGCGACTGGAAAGCGATGGGCATCAACCCGGATATCAACAATGCCATTGCGATGAAGATCCAGGGAGTCTCTCCGGCCTACGTCAAGGACGTGCAAGCCACCGGCTTGAATCCGTCCATTAACCAATTGATCGCGATGAAGATCCAAGGCGTGACGCCGGAATACATCCGGGAAGTCCAGGCGAGCGGCTGGAAGTCTGTGACCGTCGACCAGCTGATCGCTATGAAGATCCAGGGTGTGAAACCAGCCGACGCGGCCGAGTTTGAGAAGCTGGGCTTCAAGGATCTATCGGTCAACGACCTGATAGCGCTCCGTATTCAGGGCGTTTCTCCAAGTTACATCCAGAGCATGCGGTCCGCCGGGTTCACGACCAACCATGTAAATGAGTTCATTGCTGCCAAAATTCAAGGCATTACGCCGGAGTTCATCGAGAAGGCCAAGCAGCACGGGTTCACCAATCTCAGCCTGCATCAGCTGATGGCGCTGCGGCAGGCTGACGTGTTCTAACTGCGTTTCTTAGAAACGCCCATAACCACAATCCGCGGAAGCATCCCAGCCCGCGGTGCGACTGTTCACATCACATTCACAGGAGTTACCGAAATGAAAAGGCTTTGGCAATCGGCAGCCGTTGTGCTGCTCGGAATCGGCGTAGCGCTAGGAGTCGTGCCCGGCAGCCAGTCCGGGCACTGGATCATCGAACGCTCCAATCAACCCGGCAAAGTTCAGTTGAGCCTGGAGATTTCTTCCGAAGGCCACCACTCGAATTCAAGCTCGGATTGGGAGGTGAGTGACCTGCAGGGTATCGACCTTTCGACACCGGCGCGGCATGATGTCCACTTCACCATCAACCGCGATGCCGGAAAAATCGACGCCGAAGGATATGTGCATGATGGCGACGGTGCCGGCTTTTTCCACTTCATCGCCAATCCCAACTACGCTGCCTCCATGGCCGCGCTCGGATTCTCCGGCATCGAAGACGACCACTTGATCGCGTTCGCGATTTACGACGTAAGTCTGAATTTCGCCCGTGAGATGAAGAGCGCGGGCGTCAACGGGCTGGACAAAGACAAACTCATCGCCTTTCGTATCTTCAACGTCAACAAAAACTTTATCGACCAGATGCGCGCCGCCGGCCTTCCGGAGACCAGCGCCGACAAGCTGATCGCCTTTCGCATCCACGGCGTCACGCCGGAAATGGTTCGCACCTTAAAGGCGCAGGGATACTCGCCGGACGCGGACAAGCTGATTGCTATGCGCATCCATGGTGTAACGCCCGAGTGGTTGAAGCAAATGAGCGATCTTGGCTATGGGCACCTGGATCTCGATAAATACATCGCGTTTCGCATCCATGGTGTTACGCCGGAGTTTATCCAGCAGATCAATGCGCTGGGTTACCAGCATCCGGAGCCCGACCAGCTAATTGCGATGCGGATCCATGGCGTTACGCCCGATTACATCACCAAGCTCAGCTCCCATGGCGTAAAACACCTGACCATCGACCAGTTAGTGAGCCTTCGTATTCAAGGAATCCATTAGCGGAAGTTCCCGCCGGGCGACAAAAAAACAGGGCTCGCACGATGGCAAGCCCTGTTTTGTTACGAACCCCGCTGGGCAGGGCTTAGAAGTTGTTCACCAGGTTGTATGCGTTGACCGTGCCGATACCCGTCGCGAAATCCCAGCCAGTATTGGTCCCGAAAGCGAGTGAATACTTCGTGGTGCTGGTCGAGAGTACGCCGTATCTCCCGCTAGGTACGTAGCAGCTGTGGCTGCCTGTGCAATTCACGTCGATATCGCCCAGTGTCACGTCATAGAAAGTACAGGATGAACTGGTGCCGTTTCCGGACGTTGAGTTACAAGCCGTGCTGCCGGCCGAGCCGTATTCGGACGCGGCCAACTGGTAGTACCTGACGTTGGGGTTGCCTTGTCGGGCGCCTTTCTTCTGGTTGACCAGCGCCTGGATACCCGCCATGATTGGCGAGGCAAAGGATGTTCCGCCGGCGCCTGACCAACCGCTCGGCGCGCCAGTGCAAGCAGCTCCGCCGTTTTTCGTATCCGACCAGCAAAAGACGTAGTAATGGCTCCAAACGCCATTAGCAGCAAACAAGGAAACGTCAGGGATATCGCGGACGCCGTCGCTCGGATTTCCTAGCACCGATTGCCAGGACGGCTTGGTATAGCCCTTGCAACTGCCGCCAACCACCCCTGTGGTCGATGGCTTCCCCGTCGCGCAGCCGCTGGGACCGCCGCTGCCTGCGGCGGTGGTCAGGAAGTACTCCTTGCCCTCCGTGCTGTTGCAGAAACCGCTAGAGCCGTACGGCGCGCTGTAGCCCGAATAGCTCGATATCAGAACGCTGGCGCAGGAGTCGTTCCAGGGAATCTCGGGGACATAAGACAGAGCCGAGCCGTAAGTCGCCGTGTTGGTCGAGGCCCAATAGCTACTGTTTGAGCCAGCGTAGGTGTCCCCAAAGTCCGTGCCCCCTACAGCCACGTTATAAGGCGTTGACGCAAATCCGCTGACCCCAACGCCGTGCGTGGCATTTGACAAGTCCGCATCACAACTGGCCGCGCCTTCGTCACCCGAAGACACAAACACCGAGACGCCTTCCGTAACCGCCTGCGCAAACGCCGCACTATAGGCTGCGTTCGCTGTTGCCCCATTCTCCGCTTCGCACTCGCCGTAGCTGATGCTCACCAGCGCGGGAGGAGTTGAACTGGCATTCAGCAGATTCTGGAGAGCGATCAGCCCGCCAAACGTAGTCGTGGTGTCCTTACAGGAAGCAACTTGAATGGCGGCGCTTGGCGCAGCAGCGCTGGCGTATTCGGCGTCGAGAATCGCTTCGCCATCATTGCCGGCAACCACTTTAGGATCTGTGCAGTTATTCTTACCCGTCGTAGGCGCAGGATGCACCGTGGTCAAGGAGCCGGCCGTGTAGCTGGAAAGGCCAAAGGTCGACCGGAAAGTTGTCCAATCAGTAGAGGAATACAAGTCGGTGTCTTCAATCACCACGATCGTCTGGCCCTGCCCGGAAATGCCTTCGCTGAACAGCGGGTTCAGGTTGTAAATGGTCGCCAAATCGGAAGGCACGACCGCCTGGTAGGTGTTGCCACTGGACGTAAATGTGTAATTGGCGTTCACGTTGTGCATCTTGTGCATTTTGCGTGGCCGGAAATCATGCAGCGAAACAACCCCGGCCACCATCGGCGCGACGGCGGCTGGGATGCTCGGATCCGAGGCATTGGCAATGTGCGTTTCGCCATTCACGTTGTAGCGATGGATTTCGGTATGGAACGCCTCCTGAACCTGCTTCGCCGTTCCGGAGAAATCGATCAACATTCCGTTCGGGTACGCGACGTTCACGGTGAATCCATGCGACTGAAGCCAGCCGGTCACCACCGCCCGTGACTGTTCGTCCAGCCCGAAACTCTGCCCAAACTGCTCGGGCGTCAACCAGCGATGGTAGCTCGCCGATGCCGGGTTGTGAAGGTCATCGATAAATGTTTCCAACGCCTTCTCTTGCTCCGGCGACCGCTGCAGTTGCAGCAGCATGTGTTCCATCGGTAAGCTGTCTTCCACGCGGCCGGCGTCATTGGCCGCATTCGCCGCGGAACGCGTGTTACCGGCAAGCGTAACCAGCCGGCCGTCGTCAGTCGCTGGCCGCGAGCCGCCAGACCCGGCGGGCTGGGCCGCGAACAATGCACTACTGCTGGCAAGCAGAAGGGGGAGCATTGTCAAAGAAACTGAGCGAAAACTAATCTTATGAGCCATTTTCCGTGTCCTCTAGCTACCGGTGGGTCGCGCTGGTAGCAAACGCTTGTTGTGACTACAGATTTCGATTGTATGCCAGATTTTTCGCGAAGGAAATGGAAAGATGCGCGTATTCCCCTACGCGGCCGTGGCCAACAGTCGCCGACGTCTGAAGGGCACTACAAACTGTCATCTGCGACACTCAAGAAGAGCCACGAGCCCACGGTCTTCCATGCGAGTCTTGATTCTCCTGGCGGCCTCTGCCGCCATCCTTAGCGCCAGTAATCCGTGGAGCAAAGAGAGCTCGCAATGGAGCGCCGACGATGTCGAACGGATCTTGACCAACTCCCCTTGGGCACACGTGGCTGGCGCGACCTTTGATACGCCGGCCGATGACGAGGAGCAGGGCGTCCCGCTGCCGCCCGGCAATCAGGCCGGTGACAGCCGCGGCGCCACCGACGGCAAGTGGGACGGCGGCGTCAGCAAGAACAGCACCGGCTCTGTCCCCACGCTGCCCGTCACTGTGCAATGGGACAGCGCACTGCCCATGGTCAAGGCCCGGCAGCGGTCGGCGGGCAGCCAAACTGTCGACCCCGCTTTCACTGAAGAGGATCTGAAGAAGTTCTATATCATCACCGTGATTGGACTCGTGCCGGGCATGAATTCGAAGCACCCCGCACGCCCGGCTGGTGGCAGCCCGGATAGTTCCACCCCCGCCGATCCGGAGCAGATGTTGGTGGGCATCAAAACCCAAAGCCATCTGTTTTTCCCGAGCCGGCCCTCCATCCAGCCTGACGAGGTGAAGCTCGACCCAAAGACCGGGGCACTTCGGTTTTACTTTCCCCGAAGCAGTCCAATTCAAATCAGCGAGAAAGAGGCCCTGTTTTCCACTCACTACGGGCGTTTGACCGTGAGGCAGCGATTCCGGCTTAAGGATATGTTGTATAAAGGCCAGTTAGAGCTATAGTCGTGGCGCATACACCCAAAGAGAAGAAGCGGCTGTTGAATCGCGCCAAACGGCTGCGCGGCCAGGTCAACGCCGTTGTTCGCGCGGTCGACGATGACTCGGATTGCGCCGACACGCTCCATGCCATCGCGGTTTGCCGTGGCGCGCTCGACGCCTTGATGGCCGAGGTCATCAAAGGTCACATCCGCTGGCACATCCTGGATCCGGACCAGGAGCCCGCCGAAGAACAACTTCGTGCCGGCGAAGATCTGATTGACGCGCTGAAACTGTATATCAAACGATAAGGCGACGAACGGTGTTGCGGTCCTCCTGCGTGACGGGGGTGCCGTGTGCCTTCGCTCAAGTCCTTGTTTTGCGGGAGAAGTGCTCAGCAGGATAGACTATTCAAATCCCGCACAACTTGACCCTTCCGACTGCCCAGCGGACGATTTTGCCCGCGCTCATTCTCGCGATCGGCGCCGGTTGGCGCGTCTATGCGGCGAGCCTCACCTTCCTGAATCCGGATGAGCTGGAACATCTATTCTTTTCTCTGCCTTCGGATTGGATGGCAAGCGCCAACGAATTTGGCCATCCTCCATTTTTCTACTGGGTTGTCCATCTCGTATCGGCGTTGAGTACGTCACGCTGGGCATTGCGCGCGCTGCCGCTTCTTGCGGGCACCGTCGGCCCGTTTCTGGTCTACCGCTGGCTGAGCGCCCTAGGCTACCGTCGCACCGGGTTACTGGCAATGGCAATCCTCAGCCTCAGCCCAAATCTGGTATTGCTGAGCGCCCAAACCCGCGGCTACGAAATCGCCGCTGGATTCGCTGCGTGGGCTTTGGTATTAACCGAAGACGCGCTTCGAAACTCGCTCGCCTCCGCCATCTTGCTTCCGGTGGTCTTGGCGGCGGGCATTCTCACCGAGTATTCGCAATTCTCCTTTCTGGCAGCCTTGGTCGTCTACACATTGATACGCGGCTACCAAGTGCGACCCGCGATCTGGTTTTGGTGGCTCTGGGCGGGTGCTCAAGTACTCGTTCTGCTCGCTTGCTGGTGGCTCTACCGTAACGTCGTCGAAGTTGAACTCGCACGGCCGATCTTCCAGCAGCGTATCGAGACCTATCTCGTGTTTGACTTCCCTCTGCCGGGGCAACCGACCTTGGTTTTTCTCGCTCGGGGAACAGCTCGCCTGTTCGCCTATATGGTGAGCTCGAAATTCCTCGGAGCTCTTTCCATGCTCGCGTTCGGAGCCGGTCTGGTTCTTTTCTGGATGCGTCCGGGGGGAGCTGCCGCCGGGGAGCCGTCGAATGGAAGTCCCTCAGGAAGGGCGGTGGTTGCCGCAACGCTTACTGCTCTACTGCTGGCGATGAGCGCCGGCGTGCTGCGGTTGTATCCCTACGGCCAGTCGCGCCACACGGCGACGCTGTGTATCCTGCTGGCTGCGGTCACGGCACACGGCATTGAGCGAATCCTACGCAATCGGCGCCGCACAGCCATCGCGGCAGCATTGGCCCTGCTGCTGGCATGGCCCCGCTTGAGTTCGCCCGACCCGAACAACATCGATCCCAAACGAGGCGGCTACCGGGCGACCCGGAGCGCCGCAGACCGGCTGCACCAACTCATCACGCCGGGAACAATCCTGCTCACTGACCAGGAAACAGCGTTAATCCTGCGCTACGCCTGGTGCGGAGCCAGGCCCGTTTTGCCCGTTGCCCATGCTGAGGGGACCAGCGAGTGGATTCTTGACGGCGTGCACGTGCTCTGGCGGCGCTGGGACTTCGGAAGCGCACTCGGCTTGGAGGAAGACGCCGCAGCGGTTCGCGCCTTGTATCACATCGATCCTGGCACCCCGTTGTCTTCGGCGGACGGCGGATTCCACGTTGAGGCCGCAAAGGACGTGCTCGCCCGCTATGGCCCCGGCCTCTTTCTGGAGAGCGCTGGCGGCGTCATCTATCTCTTCCTGATACCCGCGGCCTTCTGAAGGCGACAGATTCATGGCCATCTTTCCGAGCGAGTGTTACGACAAGTAGTCCGTTGGCTGCGGCTATCTTTCCATCGAGCTTTCGCGGATAGCAGGATGTTTCTTCCGAAAAGTCTGTTCGCGAAGTGGGGCCATCTGCCCCCACTCCGCTCTCCGTTTTCGGAGCAGGATGACCACATCCGGCTCTGTGAGTTACGCGGAAAGCCGGGCGACATTTTTTTGCGGCCGTCGAAGGAATCCCCGCTCATCCAGGTTTCGGTCCCTATTCTGCAGCTAGTTCAATGGTAAGTGAGGTCACAGTCCATACCCATGAATGTTAGATAAACTACATAATATGCGTCTGCCTGTGGCAAAATGCGCCGCGCATATGCCTCCATCTCGAAGAGAATAATGTCCCTTTTTCGGGGGCATTTACTTTCGTCTATTTACATAAAGACAAACCTTTTGTACCATTGTCACTTCAGGGTGACATCCTAATGCCTAACGCAGAAGAAATTTCTGAGCAGGATCGCCTCGAAAGATTGCACCCTCGGAAGGCCTCACTCGTCCGTCTTCATGAGGAAATAGAGAGCTCCCGCCTTGGCGGACTTCGCCTTGACGCGGATGAGGTTTCCCGCGTGGCTGATGAGCTCCAGGCCCATGAAGAGTACCTCAAGAAGTGGCGCGGGCGGGAGTTCATTGGACTCGCTCAGAAGACACTCCCCTCCTTGGATGAGGCCACGATGGGCCTCCGTGGCCTCATGCTCCTGGCCGGCGCTCCCAATGTGGGTAAGACCGCTTTCTCCGTACAACTGGGAACCGACATCGTGGTCCACAACCCCGACGCCTGTTTCGTTTTCCTGTCTCTTGAGATGGCTCGGTGGGAGATTATCACCCGAATCAAATGCCGCTTTGCTGAGATGGATTGGAAGACTTTGGTCTCCGGATCGCAGCGCAGCTCGGGAGAGTCCCCCTACACAACGGAAGAGCTAAGTCGCCTTGAACATTCTGAGAAGAAGCTCCTGGACATCGGCGACCGTGTCGTCATCTTGGACGAGAGGAACTTCCCCAACCAGCATGTAACCGTGGAGAAGCTTTTCCAGGAGGTACTGGCGCTCAAGGCCCGCACGGGAACCACCCGCGCCTTTGTTCTTGTCGATTACCTCCAGGTGTTTCCCATACCGGTGAATGAGTCTCGAAATCACCGCACGGACCTGGACGCCGACAAATGGCGCATTGGAGCCATGAAGGCCCTTCGCGACTACCTCGATGACGGGGACGCCGTGATGGTCATTTCTGAGGCCTGGAAGCCCTCCGGGGCAGGCGATAAGCGCGCCGGAATGCACGTGGACTTGGTGGGAGCCGCGCGTGCAGCCTATACGCCTGACATCGTATTTTGGTTTGCTGCCTTGACGGATGAGGAACTGGATCACCTCGGCGAGAGCCGGGAATCCCTCCAGAGTTTTGGTCTCTCGTTAAATAAGCTGATCATCGCCAAAGGGCGGGACGGAATCACGAAGCTGGAAATTCCGCTCTCGTTCTGGTTCAAGCAGAGCAAGTTTACGGAGGAGCGAGTCGATAGCAACGACCCCCTCAACGTTTATCGCCTGGCGCACATCAGCCAACGAGCCACGGTCAAGCGCTGAGGATGCGCACGGTCCCGATTACGTCTCGCTCGGGATGAGAGATCGACATCAGAATGGCTAGCTCTCGGCGCGAGGTGATATAGTCCACCTGCGGCTTGGTTCGAATGGGGAATGATAGCGCCGATGAGCTGGAGGTAGTCTCTACCTGCAATCTCTGCGGATCGGGGGAGATCGGGGACGTCTACCCGTCCAGCTGGGTGCGCCGCTGCAGCACATGCGGATACGTCTTTCGCAGCCCCCGTCCCACACACCACGCCATCTCGCGCTTCTATTCCCGAGATGGAAAGTACGCGCACTGGCTGAACGAGATGCAGGGGCGAGAGCCTTGTTGGCGGCACCGCCTGGCGCAACTCCGCCGGTTCGTCAAGTCAGGACGCCTGCTGGACGTGGGAGCAGGCATAGGCGAGTTTCTCAGCCATGCCAACAACTTCTTCGACGGAATCGGCACCGAAGTCTCCGATGAGGCTTTTCGTTTGGCTCGGAACCTATTCGGAATCACGGTCCTGAAAGGAACACGCGCCGAACTGCCGAAGCTGGAGCCTGGGAGCTTTGATGCGATCTCCCTCATTCACGTGCTGGAACACGTCCCCGACCCGGCCGACACGATTGCACAGTGCAGGCGGCTCCTGCGGCCTGGTGGTTGGCTGTTCGTTGCAGTACCAAACGACTCTCCCATCGGTTGGTACAAGGCTTACTGGGGTGGAGGCCGGACGTTTCGCCGGGTAACAAGGCGAAACGCGCCGAATGTCGCTTACTCGGAAACGCCACCATTCGTTTCGGTGGACCTTGGTATTGCGGATGCCCTAGCCGAGATTCACCTCTCGCACTTCTCGCCGGAGTGCCTTCGCGATTTCCTGTCGCGTAGTGGGTTCGACGTGGTGTATATGGGAGCAGATCCCTGCTACACCACAACCGGGTTCAAGCGCTTCAAAGACGGTCTCGATTTTCGATTTTGGGGCTTGCTGCACTTGCTGTTCGGGTGCTACTGCTACCAGACGGTTTGTTTTGTGGCGCGCTCGCGTACTCATGTGATGCCACCTGGTCGAACGTCGCTTTGCCCAATCTGATACGGTCCCGATCGAACCGCTGACAGCCGGAAACACGGCGGGCGAACTGCCGCGATCAAGCTGTCCCCCATTCCGATGGCCTCGCCTTTCCGGTCAAGCTTGCGCCGAACATCGGCAGCATGCCGTGCGGCGTCGCGGTCGAGCGGCAGCACACTGAGCGCATCCAGCAGTGCCCATTTATCTGACTCAGCCGTAATTGGTTGGGAAATTTGGAGCCGGCAGAGGGAGTTGAACCCCCGACCCTCTGATTACAAATCAGATGCTCTACCAACTGAGCTATGCCGGCGCAGACTTGTTCGATTTTAACATCCGGTACATCCGAAACGTGCGCGACTCTAACGAGCTTCCACCGATAGCATGAGCGGGTCTGGCTCGAGACCCGATCCCGGCTGACGCGCGCTCTCTTGGAGGGCTCGTGCCAGCCGAGATTATCGTGTTTGCTTTGATTCCATTTCACTACGACAGCGGGTTACTGGGAACTGTCGCCAGCGACAGGTCTGCCCACTCGCCCCTAGTTTTTTCCGCCCGCCGTGTCGGCTCGTTTGGAGTATGATCGACGCTGCTGGAGCGGGTCCTGCGGTTCCCCGAAAACCGCCCAGCGAACAGCAGCCGGGAAAAGGAGCTTGTCATGAAAAAGAGCCTCTTGTTCTTCAGCACGGCCGCTCTCCTCGTAGGCGCGCTCTCGAACGGCGCGCCGTATGTATTCGCGCAGGCGTCAAAGCAGGGAATGAACTCTGTGGATCTGGCCGCCCCTCCCAAGCCCTATAAAGGTTGGGAAGTGGAAACACAGCTTCCGGGCGTCGGTTTGCTGGAGTGGCCCAAGGGCTACCAGGTTCCCGCACAACTCTTTGTCCCGCCAGGCAACAAGCTATTCCACGGGCCCGAGTTCCTCCAGAACCTGAAGGGTAAAGACGTTTACAACCGGAACCTCATGGATTACCTCCTGATCCATCAGGAGGAGATCCCTCAAGCCTGGAGAGATCGCACCGAAGGGCTGCCGCTCGAAGGGGTTTTCTTCCCGGGAACGATCTACGCCAGGAATGGAAAACAGTTGATCCGGGAATGTACAAGCCAAGCACGGGAACCCGTTGGCTGGTTACGTTCAAGCTCGTGGATTCTCCGTGGGGCACTGCAAGTCCGGTCGCGATTCACATGAGGACCACCGCCGCCGAAACCAACCCGCCAGCCGCAAAATAAGGACTGATGTAGCCATTCACCACCCTCGTTCTGTAGTTTTCCCAACGAAATCAATCACTTCGGCAGCACCACAACCGGGAACCGCCTGTATCTGCCTCACACTAAGGCAGTTCCGTGGAAGCGCAAGTCGCAAGCCTGCGGCGGGGTTGTCGTCGCGGTACATTCTCAACGACAGAAGTGGGGCGGGCGCCTACGCCCGCGCAGGATGCCCACATCCGGCTCTGCGAGTTGCACGGAAAGGTGCGCAGCATTTTCGTTGACGGGGGTGAACGGAACCCGGTCATGTGGCTTCGTTTCGCAAAAACCCGCAGGGGGCTCAAAAGGCCCGCAGAAAGGAGGTCTCCATTCCGGCCTAACTCAATTGTATTCAGTACTTTGAGTTCAAACGCGCAGCGCCCGGCAGTCCGTTTCGCAAACCGCCGGCACGGCTCATCCGGAGGTGGCTTCGTTTTTTCGCCGGCGCGGGATCGGCCACAGCCGCTACATGCTGTAAAAGAACTGCTCGTGAACCACCTTGCCGTCGGCCACCTTATAGAGCCCGATCTCTTCCATCTGGAAGCGCCTCGATTGCGGCTTAAACGTGACGTCCATTTTGAATGTCACGGCGAAATATGCACCCGCGACCAGCGGTCCTTCCACGACGGACGAGTGGACTTCGTGGTTCGCCACCCACCATTCGCCCTTGGCGATCACGGCGGCAAGGCCCTTCGACTCGGGTGACTGTCCCGGAGGAGCGCCAGGCTCGACGCTGACGATATCGGCCGAGTAGAGAGTTTTCGTCGCTTCCTCGAACTTGCCCTGGGAGCAGAGTTTGACGAGCTGGTCTGCAACTTCTTTGGTGGTCATAGTGGGTCTCCTGTGCGCGGATGTGCGCTGGGTGAAACCAACCTAACATAGCCGGAACGACGCGGACTTTGGGCTTTTGTTGTGGCGATACGGATGGATCACGGCATGCTAAACTTCCGGCTTATATCTACTTCTATGTCTACGCTTACGCGCCTTACTCGACGCGAGTTCATGGCGGCAACTTCCGCGCTGGCCTTCGCCGGCGACCTGTTCTCGACGCCCAAAGATTCACGCGCCCCGTCGCCCGCCCTCGAAAAGCTGGGCGCCGTGGCGCTGGCGGAATCCAGGAAGTATCGCGCCACCTACTGTGACATCCGAATCGTTCGCTTGCGCAACCAGCAGATCGCCCTGCGGCTTTCCCCCGACCGCGACACGGGCAAAACGCTGGCGGTGCCGAACGTCTCGGAAAGCTCGAGCTTTGGGTTTGGAGTGCGGGTGATTGTGAACGGTGCCTGGGGATTTGCTTCATCGCCGCTGGTGACCAGGGACGAGATTGCAAGGGTGACGGGTGAAGCCGTGATCATCGCGAAAGCGAACGCGACTATACAGCCTTCGCCGGTTCAGCTGTGTCCGGTGAAAGCCTACCGCGACCGCTGGGACACGCCCCACGAAAAGGATCCCTTTGCGGTGGAGGTGGCGGAGAAACTCGAACTGCTGCAGAGTGCGGCCGAAGAGGTGAAGAAGAACAACAAGGTATTCGGCAGCGTGGCGGCACTCAATGTGCGCAGCGAAGACAAGTACTTCGCCTCGACGGAGGGCTCGTCCATCCAGCAGCTCATCCTGCAAATCTACGGCAACCTCAATGCCACGGCGGTCGATCGCAAAGCCGGCATCTCGCGCAGCCGCAGTTACGTGCCGACCAATGCCTCCGCCGGATGGGAATATGTGCCGCAGATGAACTTCGGCGAGAATGCGCAGCGCATCCGCGAGGAGGTGGTGGAGCATCTTTCGGCGCCTCCGGTCACGGCCGGTAAGAAAGACCTGATTTTGATGCCGAACCATCTGATGCTGACCATCCACGAAAGCGTGGCGCATCCCACGGAGCTCGACCGCGCGCTGGGCTATGAGGCCAATTACGCGGGAACCAGCTACATCACCATGGACAAGATCGGCAAGCGCATTGCCAGCCCGAACTGTACCTTCATCGGCGACCGGACGTCACCCAAGGCGCTGGGAACGGTTGGCTATGACGACGACGGCGTGAAGACGTCGCAGTTCACCATCATCGAAGAAGGCATCTTCCGCAACTACCAGACCACGCGTGAACAGGCGCATCTGGTCGGTGACAAAGACTCGCACGGATGCAGTCAGGCCGATTCGTGGGCAACCGTGCCGTTCCAGCGCATGCCCAACGTTTGGCTGAAGCCGGGACCGCGCGAGACCACGCTTGAAGACCTCATCGCCGGCATTGAGGATGGAGTGCTCATTGACGGGCGCGGCAGTTACTCCATTGACCAGCAGCGTTATAACTTCCAATTCGGTGGCGACGCGTTCTGGGAGATCAAGGGGGGCAAGAAGGGCAAGATGATTTCCTCCGTGGCTTACCAGGCGCGGACGCCTGATTTCTGGCAGGCCTGCGATGGCATCGCCGGTCCGGCCTACTGGCAGCAATACGGCACCACGGGTGATGCCAAGGGCGAACCAACCCAGATTAATTCCATCAGCCACGGTTGTTCCCCATCGCGCTTCCGGCAGGTCAACGTTCTGGTGACGGACTGAAGCCATGTTCACATCCGACCAAGCACAACAACTGGCGCAGAAGGTAGTTAAGCTCTCGACCTTTCCGGAGTGCCAGGTGACGGTGACATCATCGGAGCAGGCGTACACCCGCTTTGCCAACAATGGCATCACCACGGCCGCCCTCGGCTTGCTTCAAAACGTGACCATCGCGGTGACGCGCGACTCGCGAACCGGCGTCTACTCGGTGGACGAACTAGATGACGCATCGCTGCGCAAGGCCGTCGTAAAGGCTGAGGAACTGGCCGCCATCTCGCCTGTCAACCCGGAACACTTGCCGCCGCTCGGTTCCGAGGACTACAAGAAGACTCCCAGCTTCGACGAAGATACTGCCAAGGCCCGGGCGCCCGAGATGATCCCACACGTGAAGACCATCATTGACGTGGCGACGAAACAGAACCTGGTCGCGGCCGGGCTGATCGAGAGAACCACCCGCGTCACCGCCGTAGCCAACAAAGCAGGCCTCTTCGGTTTCGATCAATCCGCCGATTCCCAGCTGACCACCACCATACGCATGAAGGACGGGTCGAGCTCCGGATGGGCCGGCCAGCCATCAGTGAAGCTCTCTGCAATCGATAGCGCTAAGCTCGCGGCAACCGCTAGCGAGAAGTGCTTGCGGTGGAAGAATCCTCAGCGCATTGAGCCCGGCAATTACACGGTGGTGCTGGAGCCAACCGCCGCCGGCGACCTGATCCGCCTGATCCAATCCGGCTTCTCGGCCCGCAATACGGATGAAGGCCGGACGTTCCTTAGCAAGAAGGGCGGCGGCACTTTGGTGGGTGAGAAGCTGTTCCCCGAATACATCACCCTACGCAGTGACCCGTTCGATCCACGCCAGACCTCGCTGCCATGGACTACTGAACTCATCCCGACACGCAGCATGACCTGGATCAATAAAGGCGTAGTGGCGAATCTCGCCTACGATCGCTACTGGGCGTCGAAGACCGGCAAGCAGCCGACGCCCGGCACAGGCGGCCCGTTCTTCGGCAGCGATTCCAGCCTGCAGATGGAAGGCGGCGATGCGTCCCTCGAAGCGCTCATCTCGTCGGTCGAGCGCGGTTTGCTGATCACGCACTTCTGGTACATCCGCTTCGTCAATCCCAAGACCCTGCAACAAACCGGCCTCACGCGAGACGGCGTGTTTCTGATCGAGAACGGAAAAGTCACCGCTCCCGTCATGAACCTGCGTTTCCTGGAGAGCCCCGTCCGCTTGCTGCAGAACACTAAGAAATTGGGCGGTGCCATTCGGGTGCGCGGCCTGGAGGGCGGGTTGATGATTGCGCCTCCACTCGTGGCGACCGATTTCCCCCTGCCGTCGATTTCCGACGCCGTCTAGCGTATTAGAATTCACCCTCAGCTGAATAACGGGAGCCGAGTTTCACTCACACAGAAACATCCGGCAACTGCGGTTTTTGCGAGCGATGTTCTAAAAATCTGATTCAATCCTCCGTTCATCTTCTGACGCGGGCCGATGCGCTAATTGATTACGGCCACGGTCAACAAGAGAACCGAGGGACAGATAAATGCAAAACAACACAGAAATCTTGAAAGCCGCGCTTAACCCGGCCAGAAGGAAGTTCTTCAAGGACTTTGGAAAGCTCGGCTTGGGCGCCGCGGCGGGCGGCATGCTTCTCAGCAACCTCACGAAGCTGAAGGCTCAAACCAGCTCAGCCCCCGCTGATACGGCCATTCAGGTCCTCACAGCCGGCACCATTGCGGAGGACTTAGCCACCACCTTCTACTACAACGGACTAGTCGGCGGGGTCATTCAGGATCCGAATCTTGCTGGCCCGGGAGGCTCGGCCACGAACGTGACTTCGTCGGGGAACGCGCCGAACGTTGCCTATCTTCGCGCGGCGATGGCCCAGGAGATCTCACATGCTAACTTGTGGCGGGCGGTAGGCAATCTGGGAAGCTCGGCCGCGACCGATCCTTATCAAACGTTTTACTTCCCTGCCGGCACCTTCGACACGTTGGGAGCTTTCATTGCCACGCTCGAAGCTCTGGAAAACGCGTTCATCGGTACCTATCTCATCGCTATTCGCGAATTCGCGACACTCGCTGCGACGACTGCTGCCGACGTTCCCGATGGTCCATTTGGTGGTCCCTTTAGCGCCGCACAGTATGAGTATTTCGCTCAAGTCCTCGCGGCGGTGATGGGCGTGGAGTGTGAGCACCGGGTCCTGGGCCAGGTAATCACCAATACGGCTACGCCGAATGACCGCAACTACGAACAGCTGGATGGTTTGCTGAGCGTCTACAACGGTGCGAATTCCGCCGTCGCTGCGCTCACCCCGTTCCTGACTTCTTCGACAGGTCCGGGCTATTCGCTTGCCACCGCTCTCGCGGCTGCCTCCCAGGTTGGCATCATAGCCAACGATGGGCCGCCAGCCTATCACCCAGCCTCTCTGACTGCCAGCCCGAATCCAATTCCGGTTGCAGCGGGGGCGGAGGTCGGCATGACCACCATTTCGTGGAACGCACCTAGCGCCCAATACATTCAAGTGCGGGTGGGCGCCCCAGACGGTGCTCTGTTTGCCGACTATTACAATTCCGGATCGGCGCCAACCGGATTATGGGTGTCGGACGGGATGACCTTCTACCTCCAGGACATCAGCAACGGATTGCCCCTGACGTCGTCCAATACGCTGGCCACGCTCACCGTTCACCTCAAAGCGATGTGAGGGAAGGTGATGTCTGCGTCGCCGAATTGACCCCAACACGGCCCGGACGATCCGTGCTGGGTTAGTTGTGCTTTGGCACCCCTTCTCGCGTAAACTGTTCCCAGGCGAGACTTCCGCTCGACTGATGGGGGGCACCCCATCAGGCGAGTAGGACCTGAAAGAGGGGGATTTACGTGACGGGTAACAGGGATGGTTTGTCTGACGCGAAGGACGGAGACGGCGCGGCGGAAAGTAGTACATGCAAAGCGTCTGATCGGCGGAGTTTTCTAGGACGGGCGGGAAGTTTGGCGGCGACGCTCGCTGCCGGAGCGTTCGCGGGGCCGGCGGTCGCGTCCGCCCAGACGGCGGACGGTATTGACGGCGGTGTCGCCACGCCATCGTGCGTGACCAACCAGCGCGTGAGGGAGGCCTTTCAACTGCGCGTCGGGATGGCGATGCAGGATGCCAGCGTTCCGGCTGCGATTAACCTGAACAACGGCGACGATGCCCGTTATCCCGACAAGGGCGGCACATTCACAAAAGGTCTCCCGCACGATAACTTTGGGCGGGTAGAACTGACGGCCTACGAAAGCTTCAAGACCGCTCTGACGAGTGGCAGATTTTCCGATTTCGAGAAGATCATTATGGGCGGAACGCGGACTCTGAACGGTCCGCAAGCCGGATTGGCCTTCGACCTGTGCGCCATGGATAGTGCACAGTTCGGTCAGCCGGAGGTGCCACCCGCGCCGTTGATCGCCGGCGACCAGAGTGCCACAGAGTTGCTGGAGCACTACTGGGCCTCGCTGCTCCGCGATGTGGCGTTTACCGAATACGGTTCCAACGCCTTGGCCGGGATGGCAGCAGCGGAACTGAGTGGGCTGTCCAGTTATCTGGGTCCCCGCAACAGCCATGGGCAGGTGACCAACGGCCTGCTTTTCCGTGGGGTCTTCCCTGGAGAAACACAGGGGCCTTACATCTCTCAATTCTTTATCACGCCGACCTCGCTCGGCGCACAGCCCATCACCCAACAAATGGTGAGTTACCTGCCGGGCTTCGACTACATGACCAGTTTCAACGACTGGCTGACGGTCCAAAACGGCAACTTCACCGGCCTCGAAAACCAGATTGATCCGGTCTTGCGGTACCGGCGAATGGGCCGGGATCTGGCGGCGTTCACCCACATGGACGTGCTTTATCAGGCTCACTTTGTGGCGTTCCTGGTGCTTTCCAACATGGGTGCGCCCCTGAACCCCGGCAACCCGTACATAGCATCACGATGCGAGAACGGCTTCGGCACCTTCGGCGCTCCTGACTTCGCGGTAAGCCTGGCAGAGGTGGCTACCAAGGCTTTGAATGCCGTGTGGTACCAGAAGTGGTTCGTCCACCTGCGTCCCCGGCCGGAAGCCGCGGGCGGGCTGGTTCATCTGGTCAAGAGCGGGCAGGGGAATAAAACCGATGTCGTACCGAGCAAGGTGATTCTCAACTCGGTGGGACTTCAACAGAGCTTCAACAAGCACGGGACGTGGCTGCTTTCGCAGGCATTTCCGGAAGGCTCGCCGATGCATCCGGCCTACCCGACTGGGCACGGCACCGTTGCAGGGGCGTGCATCACCGTGTTGAAGTTCTTCTTCGATGGCAACTACGTGATTCCGAACCCGGTGGCGCCTGCCAGCGATGGCTTGTCGCTTGTACCCTACACCGGACCCGATGCGGGACAGCTTACCGTGAATGGTGAACTGAACAAGCTCGGCCATAACGTTACGTTCGGTCACGGGATCCACTCCGGCATCCACTGGCGTAGTGACAGCGACACTTCCCTGAGGTTGGGGGAGGCTGTTGCACTCAGTTATCTCAAAGATAAGGCAAAGACCTATAACGAGCCCTTCACCGTTCAGTTGACCAAGTTCGACGGAACCATCGCCACGATCTCCAACCAAGGCAACCCGTAGGCAATGCCATTCGACCTGGCGCACTAGCTGCGGCAATGAATCGACGCTTCACCTGCAATATTTGCGGATGTGAGGGCAGCTTCGACGAGGACTCGCGTGCTGACCCGGAGAAGCCTTCCTGCGCGGCCTGCCTGTCGAACGTGCGGCATCGTTGGCTGGTTCATCGTCTTTCGCTCGAAATGTTTGGCCGCAGCTTGGCGCTGCCTCATTTCCCGGAGAGCAAGTCCCTCGCCGGCTTGGGCCTTTCCGATCCGCCGCTCGTTGCCGAGGGCTTTGCACGTTCGCTGAACTATCTGAATACTTTCTACGACACGGAGCCGTCGTTTGACATCCGATCGGGCGACTCACCCATAGGCGACCTGGACTTCCTGATCGCCAGCGAGGTTTTCGAGCATGTGGCGCCTCCCATCGGGATAGCGTTCAAGAATGCGTATAAATTGCTGAAGCCAGGGGGCGTGATGTTACTGACAACGCCGTGGGTTTGGGGTGGTCCAACTCGGGAACACTTTCCCGCGCTTCACCAGTGGAGCATCGAAGAGGAGGAAGGACGTCGGGTCTTGCGCAACGTGCGCGCAGATGGCGGCACCGAGCGCTTTACGAACCTGGTGTTTCACGGCGGGCCCGGACTGACGCTCGAAATGAGGCTCTTCTCGCGAAGCGGCCTTGAAGCCGGCCTGCGCGGCGCGGGCTTCCCGAATGTGGAATTCGAACAAGGCAGTGCCCCCCGTTGGGGAATTGTCTTCCCTTACCCGTGGACCCGGCCGATTGTGGCCCGGAAGCCGCTTTGAGCAATGCGTATCCTCGATGTCTCGCCAAGAGTCACGCTGCCGCTCTCCAGTGGATCCCGGGTTCGCATCTACAACCTGCTGTCCCGGTTGAGCAAGCGGCACGAAATCCGTCAGTTCTCCCAGACGCGCACCCGGGACGTACGGCGCGAAGGCTTCACGACGGAAGTCGAAATCACGCCTACCTATCGTGAGTACCGTTACCAGAATGCCATCGGCACCCGCCTTTGCGAGCTTATGGAGCGGACCGGTTTTGGTGTGCCGATTTTGTGTGGTTATGCACTGCGCGCGGCCGGGCCCCGGCGGTTGAGAGAGTGGCTGGACTGGGCCGATGTCGTGCTGGTGGAGTTCCCCTGGCAATTTGACTGCTGCCGATCGATGTCGGGAGGCAAGCCGATGGTTCTCTCCACTCACAATGTGCAGGCTGCCAAGGCGGGGTCGGGTGGGGATAACGGAGCGATGGGGAGCATGTGGATTGCGTGGACCGAAGCGTTGGAACGGCAGGCGGTCCGCGGAAGCGATCTGGTGCTGGCAGTGAGCTGTGAAGATCGTGACGAGCTTGCTCGACGCTATGGGGTCGCCCCCCGGAAGATTTCCGTGATACCCAACGGCGCCGACATCCATCTCTACTGCCCCGCCGATGAAGTAACGCGCGCGGCACTGCGCAGGAGATTGAACCTGCCTGCCGGGCCGACCGTTATCTTCCCAGCGCCGCACAGGCAAACGCCGATCCTGGAGGGGATGAAATGGGTAAGGCGCGTGGCAAGCGAACTCCCGGCGGTTACGTTTCTGATCACCGGCGACGTGGAAGGGGGTCCTAAAGTGGAAGGCAATCTACGCTTCACCGGGTTCGTGAACGAGTACGACGCGTATTTGCGATCGGCGGACTGCATGCTTTGTCCGATCGATCGCGGCGGAGGTACGAAGCTCAAACTGATTGAGGCTGCCGCGGCTGGACTGCCGATCGCGGCGTTCGCGGAGTCCGTACACGGCACCACGTTCCGTGCGAGCGAAGATCTGCTGGTTGTCGAGAAGAGCGTCAGCGCTATTGTTGGGGGGGTGCGCCGGCTGCTCGAAGACCAGGACACCGCGAGGCGCTTGGGAGCGTGTGTCCGGGCCCATGCAGTTAAGCACTACGATTGGGGAATCATCGCGCAGACGCTGGAGTCGGAATTGACGGGCTTGGTCAAGGCAAAGAGATAATGTGCCTCAGCGAACTTGCGCAGACACGTGGTACACGCCTGTACCGTGCTGCGGCCCGTTTTGTCGCACCCATCCTGCGTCTCCCTGGCGTTCGCACGGTTTACATCCGCCGAAGCGTCGCCTCGGGCGAAGCGGAATTCCCGTGGAGCGATCTGGACCTCGGCTTGGTCATCGAGGAACTCACAGGTCGTGAGATGAACGTCTTACGGCGCCGATTCCTGACTGCGGGCTGGGCTTTTCCCCGTTTGGGAGAGTGCCAGGTGGTGTCGGCTGGTGAGTTGACCGACCTCGCGTCCTCCGATCCTTATCGCGCCTCGCTCGATCGCCGTTTCGGGGTCACAGTGGCAGGTGATCCTCCTGCTATTCCCGAGGTCTCAATTACCCCGAGGGCGGCGGCTCGCCGTCTAGTCTACTGGTTTGAGAGCTACCTGCCGGCTGCCGTGAGGCGGGGGAACTTACGCAATCAGCGGAAATTCGTCATGGAGATGTGGAACGCGCTCGGCGTCATTGAAGGCAAATGGGCTGAGCCGCTCGCGACGCGCCGAGAAACGGCGGCTCGGGCGACGTCGGACGGTCTCATTGCAAGTGTTGAGACCGAGGGCGCCCCTTTCGCCATCTGCTGCCGAATTGCGGCGCGGGCTCAAAATCGACTGTTTTTTCCGGCGCCAGTGATCCGCGAGACGGTGATTCTCGATGGGTTGAGCCCCTTGGTTGTTCTGCCGGGAGAGTCGACACCGTGGCCAGCTTCGGGGCGTCTCCACGCCGCAACTGTGACCACGCCGGCGGTGTTGCAGCTCATGCTCGAAACACAGAGCACGTTTCTATGGCTTGGGCATGGACCGGCACTGAGTAAACTTGGGTTCTCTGCACCATCAAGGCAGGCCTGGACGGAGGCTTGTAGACGGCACGCCGGCGGCGAGCGACTTCGAAACCCAGGTTTCGTAGAAAGAACTCCTAACTTGCACCCTACGATCCTCAACCAAGTGGGTCGGGTGCTGGATGCACTGGAGTGCGGCGAACTGCCTGAAGGGCCCGTAAGTGCGCCCCCGCCGGCAACCTTCTCGTCTGTGGCTGCTTATTATCGTGACGGGTTCGACGCGTTGTCCGAGACCGCGGCCCGGCTCCGCCAAAGGTGCGCTCAGATTCTCGCGGGTGATTAGAGATCCCCGGAACTGATTTTTTCCGTCCGGGGTCGTTTGCGAAGATTTGACATCATGTATTCATACTCTTCGGATACGATTTGTGATTACGCCCCGGGGTCGACGAAGCCCGAAGGTCGTTTTGAGGAGTGAGCCATGGCAGATGAAAACGCTGAGAATGCCGCTGAAACAGCTGAACTAGACAGACTGCAGGCGGCCTATAAGGCTGCGGTTGAAGAATGGGTCGTCAAGATCCGGGAAGAAGAAGCGCTCGCTACAGTGGATCATACTCTGGCGGAAGTTGATGAATGGGAGCAGGCTCATTTCCGGCAGAGAGAAGCCCATGAAAAGGCCAACGCAGCGAAGGCAGAGTACGAGAACGCGCTGCGCGAGAAATTCTTCGGCTTTTGATCAGCATTCAGCCGCGGATTAGTCGCCCGCGTGTTATCGGACGGGCATAGCCGACAATAAGAGGTTGGCGACCTCCGCACTGCGATTTCAAATTCAGGCCGAATGTCCAGTAACGGGCGCGCGGGCCGGACTGTTGCACACGGCGCACGGCGTCATTGAGACGCCGGTGTTTATGCCGGTAGGCACGCAGGCGACCGTCAAGGGCCTCACTCCGCGTGCACTCGAAGAAGACCTCGACGCGCGCATCATCCTGGCGAACACCTATCATCTTTTTCTGCGCCCGGGCCATGAACGTATTGAGCGGCTGGGCGGGCTGCACAAGTTCATGAACTGGCCGCGGGCCATTCTGACCGACTCCGGCGGTTTTCAGGTGTTCAGCCTGGACTCGCTACGGAAGGTGACCAACGAGGGAGTACTGTTTCATTCCCATCTGAATGGGGACGCGCATTTCTTTTCGCCGGAATCGACCGTCGACGTGCAACTGGCGTTCGGCAGCGACGTGATGATGGTGCTGGACGAATGTCTGCCATATCCGGTGACGCATGAAAAGGCCCTCGAATCCATGCACCGGACGATTCGGTGGGCGAAGGCCGGCTATGCGCGCTACCTGGGCCGTGAGAAAGGGCTGCACTGTGCCCTGTTCCCGATTGTGCAGGGCTCCATGTTTCCGGATCTCCGCCAGGCGTGCGCCGAGGAGTTGTTAGAACTGGATGCTCCTGGCTACGCGATCGGTGGTCTCTCTGTGGGCGAACCCCGCGAGCTCAGCCAGGAGATGACGGCGGTAACCATTCCCATTTTGCCGAAGGACCGGCCCCGTTATGTGATGGGGGTGGGGATGCCGGACGAACTTCCGCGGTACGTGGCGAAGGGTGTTGACATGATGGACTGCGTATTGCCGACTCGCAACGCTCGGAACGGATACCTGTTTACATCGGCCGGCAGGGTGGTGATCAAGCAGGCCCAGTATGCGGACGATGCCAGTCCGGTGGACGCGGCTTGTCTTTGTTATACATGCCGGAATTTCTCGCGGGCGTATCTTCGCCATCTGTTTATGGCTGAGGAGATTCTGTTCTCGACGCTGGCCACGCTACACAACATTCGATATTACCTGGACCTCATGCGGGGGGTCAGAGGAGCCATTCTGCGAGGAGAATTCCCCGACTTTCTGCGCTCATTCCGGTCGGATTCCGTAGCCGAGAGACCGGCGTAAGGTAGGATGTTGGAAGCAGTACAGCCGGGGAGCACAAGCGTTTAGCCATTTCGCTGCCATCTGGCGGTGGAGTTCAACCTCGTTCTTCCGGGTTTTTGATTTGGTTCTGGAAGGTACCCCTCGCCAGTCTCCGATTTTCGCGGCCTGCTGCGTTGTTTGCGGCCTGCCTGGCTGGGGTTTGCTCTGGATGTTTCGTAAAAGCTAATAAGATTGGTGGATATGCAGTATTCGCTGATATACCTACAAGCGTTGCCCGGCGGCTCCAGTTCGATGCTAGGCACGGTCCTGCCGTTGCTGATCATGTTTGGTATCGCCTACTTTTTGATTTTCTTGCCGGTTCAACGGCAGAAGAAGGCGCAGCAGGCGATGTTGAAGAGCCTGGAGAACGGTCAAACCGTCCTGACCACGGGCGGAATTATCGGCACAATTGTGGCGGTGAACAGTGATGATACTCTGATACTTCGCGTTAAGCCCGACAACCTGAAAATTCAGGTGTCTCGATCCGCCGTAGCGAGTTTGGTGACGGCAGACGAGGCGAAGAAGTAAAAGCCCGCGCGGGCGGAAATAGCAAGAGAACACGCAGTTGGTATGAAACGGAATCTACAGGTCAAGTTTTTAATCATCGTTGGGGTGATCCTGATTTGCCTATACGGCATCATTGGCATCCCCAAGAACAAAGCAGAGCTGGTGGAAAACTGGCACAAGAACATCCGGCTAGGCCTTGACCTTCGTGGTGGCAGCCACCTGGTGATCCAGGTCCAGGAACAGGACGCTTTCAACGCGGACGCGGGAACGGCAGCGGATCGGCTCAAGGAAGAGGCGAAGAAGGCTGGGGTGACGATCGCGGATACGGAAGTCCAAGAGGCGAAGAGCCTGCAGGACGCCGGGAAGGTGGCGATTCTGGTAAAGGGCGTGCCGTCGACCCAGGCCGGCCAATTTCGGGCCTTGGTGAACGACCAGTTCACACAATGGGTGCTGACGGGTTTGGACGCGAATGACTACCGGCTGACCGTGAAGCCGAGCAGCGCCATTCAGATGCGGCAGGAGATCCTGTCCCAAACGCGGAGCACGATTGAGAAGAAGATCAATGCGCTCGGGCTTTCTGAATCGTCGGTACAGCAACGCAGAGGCGATGCCGAGGCGGAGTTGCTGGTGCAATTGCCGGGCGTGGACGATCCGGCGCGCATTAAGCAGATTTTGCAGACGGCTGCTGTGCTGGAACTGTATGCGGTTCAGGGCGGTCCCTATCCAACCAAGGAAGCGGCACTGGCCCAATCCGGCGGCGTGATGGCTCCAGGCACCAAGTTGGTGGGTAGCAACCTGAGTGACGCACAAGGGGGCCGATCCTCCGGCGGCTGGTATTCAGTCACTAGGACCCCGGTGGTGCGCGGACCCGATATTCGGGACGCACGGTCGAGCCAGGATTCAGGCACTGGCGGCTGGGACACAAACTTCGTGCTGAGCCAGGACGCCGCGCGCCGGTTTGAGCGCTACACCGGCGCGAACGTAGGAAACCGGCTGGCGATTGTGCTGGACGGGAAAGTGTTGAGTGCGCCGACCATCCAAAGCCAAATTAGCGACAACGGCCGGATCACGGGCGCTCGGGATCAGACAGAGGCCGCCGACCTGGCGTTGAACTTACGGGCCGGATCGTTGCCGGCCAGCATTGTGTACCTGGAAGAGCGCACCGTCGGACCGTCGTTAGGGGCCGATTCGATTCGCGAAGGGTTTATCGCCGGATTGGCGGGGCTGCTGGCAGTGGTGATCGTAATGCTGGTGTATTACAAGAAGGCTGGCATCAACGCGACCTTGGCGCTGATTCTCAACGCCATCATTCTAGTTGCCGCACTCAGCTATTTTGATGCGGTGCTGACGCTGCCGGGCATCGCAGGCGTCATCCTGACGATCGGCATGGCTGTCGACAGCAATGTGCTTATATTTGAGCGAATTCGCGAGGAACTCCGGGCTGGAAAGGCGATTCCCGCGGCAGTGGATGCCGGGTTCAGCAAAGCGTTGCTGACCATTATTGATACCCACGTGACGACGGTGGTTTCTTGCGCGATTCTGTTCCTCTTCGGATCCGGCCCCGTGAAGGGCTTTGCGGTCACGTTGGTAATCGGCCTGATCGCCAACCTGTTTACCGCCGTGTTTGTGTCGAAGGCGATTTTTGACTGGGAGCTGTCGCGGCCGGAGCCCGTGACGGCGCTGAGCATTTGAGGATTTGGGTTATCTAAAGAAGGTGCGGATTGCCTGCAGGAAATAGCAGGCGCGACGCGCAGTTTGGGAACACTTTGTGAATGGCCGGTGTCAATATCCGTTAGAAGGTGGTTTGCAGCCACTCGAAGACTCGGATGAGACAAATTCCGGCTCGTAGAGTTCAATGGAAATTTTTAAGCAAACCAATTTTGATTTTCTAGGCAAGAAATGGCCGTTCATCACGTTGTCGCTCATACTGACTGCGGCGGGGCTGATCAGTCTGGCTGTCAAAGGCGGACCGAGGTACGGGATTGACTTTACCGGCGGCGCTCTGATGGAAGTGAATTTTATCAAGCGACCGCCCGCGGAAGCGATCCGGTCAGCGATTCGCAAGCAGGTGGCGGGCGGGATTGAAGTGCAGGAGATTTCCAACTCGCAAGAGGTTCTGATCTCGACGCAGGGCCGCGATGAGCGTGCGCTGGAAGTAGTGCGCCGCGATATGATTGCTGCCTTGAACGACGCTTTTGGTCAGAAGACCGATAAACTGGGCATCAATACCACCGGGCAGGCATTTCTGGCGGATCGTTTGCGCGACCCGATCCAGCGCGCCGGCATCCCGATGAGTGAAGATCAGCTGCAGGAGCTCACCAAAGCGATACTCCTCTATCGCGACGATACCAAGCAAACGGGTCTGATCCGAAACCTGGATGAATTGTCGAAGGTCCCCGGTGTGACGCCCGCCATTTTAACGATCATCAAACAGGAGTGTTACGTCGATCCGTACGGGATCCGGCGCGTGGAGATCGTTGGACCGAAGATCGGTGCGGACCTGCGGGCGCAAGCCGTCCGGGTGGTGCTCTATGCGCTGTTGGCGATGTTGATTTACATCGCTTTCCGCTTCGAATGGATTTATGGCGTGGCGGCCGTTATCGCGGTGTTTCACGACACAATTATCACGATTGGCCTTTTTTCTCTGTTTAACAAAGAAATAGACTTGACGGTCATCGCCGCTTTGCTCACACTAGTGGGTTATTCAATGAACGATACGATTGTTACATTTGATCGTATCCGAGAGAATATAAGGCTGCAGAAGCGCGGATCGTTCGTGGAAATCGTTAATACAAGTATTAACCAGACGCTGAGCAGGACCATCTTGACCTCGGGTCTGACATTGTTGACGGCCCTGTCGTTGTTCCTGTTTGGCGGGCAAGTGTTAAGCGGATTTTCGTTTGCGCTAGTAGCTGGTATCATCGTCGGAACTTATTCTTCGATTTTCGTGGCCAGTCCGATTCTGATTTTCTGGCAGGACTTGGTGGACAAGAGAAAACGGCGCGGTAAAAGCGTTGGTACAAAAGGACGGCTGGCGCCGAACACGGCTGCGGGGAAGCAAGCCGCGAAGCTGGCCAAGTAAGGTTCAGGCAGTCGGGGGAAGTTTAGGTTAGGATAGCCCACAGGCTATCGGTTGAACGAGGCTGAGACAAAGGCCAGTGGCGTCGGGACGGTTCCTGCTGTCAAAAGGAACGGCGGCGTTTAAGGCCTGAGATCGCCAGCCCAGACAAATTAACGAGCCTGCTCAGGCGAGTCGGTAGCAGGACGAGAGCGAGGGGACTCAAATGTTTGAACAAACCTTTGTCGACACGGAAAAAAATGCAAGAAAGCCGTTCGCGATTCTGATGTCACTGACCATTCAGATTATCGCTCTCGGCATTTTGATTCTAATTCCGCTGATTTATACGGACACGCTTCCGACAGCTCAGTTAAAGAGCATGCTGGTTGCCCCGCCTCCGCCCCCGCCTCCACCTCCACCTCCGCCTCCGGCCCCGCCCGTTCAAGTGAAGAGGGTGGTTGTGCGGCAGTTCATCGCCAACCAGTTGATTGCGCCGAAAGTGATTCCGAAAACGGTGGCCCACATTGAGGAGTCCGCTCCTCCGCCCGATTCCATGGGCGTCGCCGGCGGTACCGGCACTGGGGGTGGCGGCGTTCCAATGGGCGTAATCGGCGGCGTACCAACCATGGCTCCGCCTCCGCCTCCGCCTCCCAAGGCCAAGGTGACCGGACCGCAGCGCATTGGCGGCCGCGTCATGGAAGCGTCCTTGATCAGAAAGATTCAGCCCGTCTATCCGCCGCTTGCCAAATCAGCCCGTGTACAAGGCCAAGTCGAGTTCACGGCGATTATAGGCAAGGACGGAACGATCCAGAACTTGCAGTTGGTGCATGGGCATCCGCTGCTGGTGAATGCAGCGCGCGAGGCTGTTGAGCAGTGGCGTTACAAACCAACGCTGCTAAACGGAGAGCCGGTTGACGTGATCACAAATATCATCGTTAACTTCACTCTCAGTCAGTAGGTATAGACTCAAGTCTGTTTTGTTAGATTCAACCTTCAGGAGATAAGCATGCTTTTACAAGTTCAAGTGTGGGCCTTTTGGCTGCTGCAGGAAGCCGAGACAATCGCCTTCGACCCCCGCAGTGTCTGGAACAACATGGGCTTTCTCGCGAAAGCGGTGGTGTTCATCCTTTTTGTGATGTCGGCTTGGTCGATTGGCGTGATGATTGATCGCCTAATCGCTTACAACGCGGCACGCAAGCAATCGCGACTCTTTGCTCCAGCCGTGGCTGGCGCATTGCGCGAAGGCAAACTGGACGAAGCGATCAAGATCGCGGACCGTTACAACAAGAGCCACTTGGCCAAGGTCGTGGTGGCTGGGCTGCAGGAATTCAAGGCCCACCAGCTGAGTTCGGAGATCCCGGGCGAGGAAATCGAAGCTTCGCACCGCGCGCTGGAACGCGCCGAAGCGATTGTGCACGCCGAACTGAAACGCGGCGTAAGCAGCCTGGCCACGATTGGTTCGACGGCCCCGTTCGTTGGACTGCTGGGAACGGTTGTCGGCATCATGAACGCATTCAAATCGATTTCGACTTCCAAGTCAACCGGTTTGGGCGCCGTCGCCGGCGGTATTTCCGAAGCGCTGATCACCACCGCCGTCGGTCTGTTTGTCGCTATTCCGGCCGTCTGGATGTTCAACTACTTCACGAACCGCATTGAAGCGTTTGACGTCGAGATGGGTAACTCCAGTTCTGAGCTGATCGACTATTTCCTGAAGCGGACCCAGCGGGTCGCCAAGTAAATAGCGCCCGGTAGTTTTTGACTGATTTGCTTAGCTCCGGTTGAAGCATCCGTGGGGCGGTGCCAAGGCGCCGCCCTTCCGGGAGCCAGGCCGGTTAGCGAGGAGAAGGGCTCAATGGAACTAAAGAAAGCTCCCCCAGTGGTATCCGAGATCAACGTCACGCCGATGGTGGACGTGATGCTCGTGGTGCTGATTATATTCATGGTTATCACGCCGATGTTGTCCAAGGGCGTTGCGGTTGACATGGTGAAGACCCATCACCCGGTCAAGATGCAGGAAGCCGATAAGGAAGATGCCATCCTCATTGCCATAACCCGCGATGGGAAGGTGTTCCTTAGCCCCGGCAATATTCAAATGGCGCCCGACAATTTGCCTCAAAAGGTAAAGGACCTGCAGACGGGCCGGTCGGATAAGACGGTTTACATCAGGGCGGACGCGCGGGCGCGTTTTGAGAGTGTCACGGACGTCGTGGACAATCTGCGTGCGGCGGGCGTCGACCAGCTCGGCTTGATTACCGAAGAGATACAAGATAAGAACAAAAAAGGCGACTTGTAGCCTACGAGTTCTTCCGGGAGACGCGAGTAATACCGCGGGGTGCGGGCGTATCCTGGGCTGAAAAGCGCCCCCGCAGGTTCGCAAAGGAGATTCGATTATGTCAATGGCAGTTGGCGGCACCGGTCATGGGGTCCGGGCCGATATTAACGTGACACCTATGATCGACGTGTTGCTGGTGCTGCTGATTACGTTTATGGTGATCACGCCTTTGACTCCGAAAGGTTTGGATGCGCTGGCGCCCCAGCCGCCTCCGCCGAATCAGCCGCCTCCACCGCCGGATCAGGATCCGAACGTGGTCATTGAAATCAAGGCGGACCACAGCATGGAGATCAACGGCTCGCCCATTAAAATGGCGGAGCTGGAGGACCGTCTTGAAGACATCTTCAAGACCCGTGCTCAAAAGGTTGTATTTGTGAAGGGCGATAAGGATGTCGAGTACCGGTATGTGGCCCTGGCGATCGATGCAGCCAAGGGGGCGGGGCTCGATAAAGTGGGTTTGATGACGCCTAAGATCGAGGCGGGCCAGTAAAGGACCGAAGCGAGCCCACTGGGCGCCGGCGAACTTCAAATGGTTCCGAGGCGGTCCGTTGGAACACGCAAAGTCTTACGGGCTGTACACGAGGGGGATACCAAAGGGCTTATATTATGAAGCAAACATTAAGACTTGCAGGGCTCCTTATCTGCATTGCCGGGTTGGTCGTCAGTAGCGGTTGCGCCAAGCTGGAATCCCGTGACGAAATGAACAAAGGCGTGCAGGCCTATAAGGGCGGCAAATATGTCGACGCGGCCAATCACTTTAAGAAGGCGATTGAACTCGATCCGCTGAACAAGAACGCGCAGCTGTATTTGGCCACCTCATACATGACGCAGTGGATTCCGGGAGCGGACTCGACCGAGAACAATCGCATGTATGACGCGGCCAAGGCCGAATTCCAGAAGGTGCTGGATAAGGATCCGAGCAACAATACGGCGCTGGCTTCGATGGCGTTCATGACCTACAATTCAGCGGCAAACGGGACCCAGGAGCAAAAGCAAAAATTCCTGGAAGAGGCCAAGCAGTGGAACCAGAAGCGGATTGAGGTCGATCCGAAGGATACGGAGGCTTATTACAGCCTGGGTGTGATCGCCTGGTCGGAGGCGTTCACGCCCATCCAAACCGAACGCGTCAAGTTGGGTATGAAGTCGGAAGATCCGGGACCCATCAAAGACGCAAAGGTACGAGCTGCGCTTCAAGAGGAGTATGGCAAGATCATTGATTCAGGTATTAAGTCGCTCCAGACAGCTTTGCAACTGGATCCGGAGTATGATGACGCGATGTCATATCTGAATCTTCTGTACCGCAAGAAGGCGGACATTGAAGACAGTCCCGACGAAGCCAAAGCTGATATAGCGAAGGCCGAGGAGTGGTTCAATAAAGCATTAGACACGAAGAAAATAAAGGCTACGCGGCCGCAGAAGCAGCAAGCGAGTTAACCGCGTTCCTATTTTCCCCGTCTTAGAAACAGAGGCCCCTCGAGATGAGGGGCCTTTTTTCGTTCAGTTCAAGAAGTATGTGCGGTAGAGCGTATCGCGCTGTTTCGGTGTGAATCCCGCATCGCGGATCAGCCGGCGCAGGTCTTCCTCTGTTGCCTGGTGGTGGGTACCGGCCGCAGAAACGACGTTCTCCTCGATCATGATGCTGCCTACATCGTTACCGCCAAAGCGCAAGCCAAGCTGGCAGACTTTCAGGCCAGGCGTCACCCACGATGCTTGAATGTTCAGAATGTTGTCCAGGTAGACGCGCGAAAGAGCAAGCATCTTGAGGTATTCGACGGCGGTGGCCTCTTCCTTGATGAAGCGGCCGAGCGACGTGTATTCGCGCTGAAAGAACCAGGGAATGAACGCCGTGAATCCACCGGTATCTTCCTGAATCTGCCGGACGATTTCAAAGTGGTTCAAGCGGTGCTCGATACCCTCTCCCGCGCCGAACATCATGGTTGCGGTAGTCCGCATGCCGAGCGCATGCGCGGTGCGATGGACATCGATCCAATCCTGGGTCGAACACTTCAAACGGCTAATGCGATAGCGGACGGAATCATCCAGGATCTCAGCCCCGCCACCGGGGATGGAGTCCAACCCGGCGTCGCGGAGACGGGCGATCGTATCGCGCAACGACAATCCGCTGACGTCCCGGATGTTTATGATCTCTGGAGCGGAGAAGCAGTGGCACCAGATGTTGAACCGCTGCTTGATGGAGCGGAGCAGATCTTCGTACCACTCGATCTTCAAATCGGGATGCAAGCCGCCTTGCATAAGAATGCCTGTCCCGCCGAGGTCGATGGTTTCCTGAATCTTATCGAAGATGGTTTCCTTGGACAGGATATAGCCCTCTTTGTGACCCATCGGGCGATAGAACGCGCAGAAGCTGCAGTATTCGGTACAGAAGTTGGTGTAGTTGATGTTCCGGTCGATGATGTAGCTGACGATTCCTTCCGGATGCAATTTACGCCGTACCCGGTCCGCTTCCATGCCGATGCCGATCAGGTCGGGACTGTTAAAGAGATCGAGTGCCTGCTGGCGTGAAATCATGTGCGCCCTCTTATCTTAGGATGTTACGAGGTCCGCTTGGCGGTCGATGTCTTTCCAGAAAGCTCCCGCGAGCGAAAGAAAAGCGTCGAGTCCCTGGTGCTCAGCAGGTCCTAAAGGGTAGCGGATGATACCGGCCACGTAGCGATGAGCAAGTTCACGGGTTACGCCGCGCCGCGAGAATTCGCTATCGACAATCTCGTTCAAATGCGCCAAGCCGAATTCGCAGGATCCCAGCAGAATCGCGCTGAGCTTCGTCTGGTCAAGCGGCGGATGTCCAGCCCAAGCTGCGAATACCATCGGCAAGCCGGTTAGGGCGAACCATTCCGCGCCAAGGTCGAGCGTTTCATACGGCAGGCTATCCGGGTCGATTCGGAGTGCCGAATCGCCAATCAGTAAGGCCGCATCCGCATCGGCGAGCATCGCCTCAAGGACCGGCGGCTGCCGAACCAGAACCGGAGTTGCGCCATATCGTTCGCGCAGGATGATTCGAGCGAGTTGAGTGGAGGTGCGGGAGCTGGAATCCACAGCCATGCGCCGGATCTGCCCAGCCGGAACGCGTGAAATCAGCAGGATGCTCCGGACCGGGCCCCGACAGCTGATGCCGGCTCCTGGAACGATTTCGAGCGCCATCCGTGCAATTTCCGCCACTGGAACCAGCCCCACGTCGGCGCGCCCGGACTCCACGACCTCGGCGCAGGTGGCCGGAATCTCAAATGAGAGATCCACGAGGGCTTGTTGCGGGCCCTTCAGCATGCCCCAAACCAACGGGACGGAGTTCAGAAAGTTGACCGCACAAACCCGTACGGGAGAGGATGCCTGTACCAACTCCCAGTCTATCTGAACGTGTTCAACTCAGCTTCAGACCGAGGCCGTAAGACGAATCTTGGCAGCGCTCCTGGCGTTGGCATATGATTGCTGAACATGCTACTCGGAAATCCAAGCTGGGCACGGTCGACGGGCAAAGAGATGGAGTTTGCGGGGAAACTGACACGCGCCGAGACGTTTGACGATTGGGCTGGCAGCGCCGGACAGGGCGTCGTGGCGGAGGTCGCGACCACGCTCAGCGCCTTGGGTTTGAGCAGCCGGGAAAGCCGCGCCAAGGACAAGATTTGGGATTCCCTGGCGGACTTGTTCAAGACCAGCCAATCGCTGAAGACCGCGGTGACGAACTTCGTGGCTGGCTACCCTGACCGCTTCGCGAGGTTCGTAGAGGCTCACTGGTTCAAGTGGCCGAACCCGGGGAAGGGAAGCCTACGAGTCGTCCCGGTGGCGTCGGTGAACCGCCATGAAGCGCGCTTGTGGGCTGAACAGTTTGACAGCGCGCTCGAGTTGCAGGGCGTACTTGGCGGCGCGGCGTTGCGCGCGTACTTTTTTGATGAAATGGCCCGGCAGCTGGGCAGCGCCGTTGCCGGGGCCGCGCCCGCGCCGCCCGAGAAGGACAACGACGTGGATAAGCCTGTGCCGGTAGGAGAGAAATGGCTGATCGGTTTCGATCCTCAGTATGCGTGGAAGGAACCGCCGGGTCACTACTACCTTTACCTGGCGGAAGGGACTCATCCCGATGCAAAGAGAAAGGCGGTTAAGGAGGCCAAGAGCTCAGCGGCCGCGTCGCTTGTGGAGTGCAAAGACTGGCTTGGACGTCTGACCAGCGACGAGCGCGGTTACTTCGGCGCGCAAGCTTTGGAGATTGAGTAAGCCGGGCGCAAAGCTGCTCTTGGTGCACGGCCACCTGGTGCACGGCGGCTACTCGCCTATTATTTTGATCAGCACGCGCTTGCGGCGGCGGCCGTCAAATTCGCCGTAGAAAATCTGCTCCCAAGGGCCGAAGTCGAGCTTGCCACTGGTGACCGCCACCACCACCTCGCGTCCCATAACCTGCCGCTTCAGGTGTGCATCGGCATTGTCTTCGCCCGTCCGGTTGTGATGATATTGCGAAACCGGCTCATGCGGTGCAAGCGTTTCGAGCCACTTCTCGTAGTCGCGGTGCAGCCCCGGTTCATCGTCATTGATGAAGACCGACGCCGTAATGTGCATCGCGTTTACGAGCACGAGGCCCTCCTGAACGCCACTATCGACCAGGCAACGCGCGACATCCGGCGTAATATTGACGAAGCCTCGCCTGGATGGGATTTCAAACCACAGTTCTTTTCGGAAGGATTTCATAACCCCTTCAATGTAATCTCAGTTCATGGCAGACATCGCTGCTTCGTTGAACCAAGCGGGTCGGTTGGCCTCGCAGTGTAGAGTGACACTTGATGCAGACTGAGAGCGGTTCGCTGCGTCCCCGGGAGCACGGCAGTTCTACTTCGCCGGCCAGGTCCACGTTCATTCTTGGCGTGCCTGGTGCGCAGTATTTCGCAGCCGGTTTATTTGTGCTTCTGGCTGCCTTCACATCCACCGTCGTCGACAGTTCGCAAGTCTCCGCCCGCTGGATTGCCGCGGGCTTATTCCTCCTGCTTGCTGCCTGGATTGTGATCGGTTTCCGGCAGCAACTCCACTGGAGCGTGCCATCGGTATCCCTTTTGCTTATGGCCTGCTATGGCGTTGCGCAGACTCTGTGGTCGCCCTACAAGATCGTTTCCGAGGGCTGGCGAACCACTACGTTCTGGTGGGCTTGCGCGGGAATCTGCCTGCTCGCGCACCAATTATTCCGCGACCCGGCACTGGCCCGGCAATTCCGTCTTGCTTTCGTGTACTTTGCCAGCCTGGTCTGCGCGCTGGACCTGTTGCAGCAGGCATCGAAAACCACCAAAGTGCTTTGGATCTTCCCCACCGGCTGGCCCTACGTCTTTGGCACGTTCCAGTACGCGAACCACTTCTGCCAGTTCGTTGAGCTATCGCTGCCAGTGACCTTATGGCTCGGCTTAGGCGAGCGGCGGGCGAACTTCCTCATGCTGCTGTTGGCGGGCCTTCAGGTCAGTGCCGTGATCGCTTCTTCGTCACGGGCCGGCACGATTCTGGTGGTTACCGAGTTCCTGGCGATCCTGCTGATTGCCTGGTTCCGTGGCCGCTCGCGGTTAACGCTACCGATGCTGGGCATACCGCTGCTAGTGACGGCTGGTTTGGTCACGGCAGCAGGTTTCGAAGGTGTGGTCGAAAGGCTCAAGGCGCCGGACCCGCTCGCGCAGAGACGCGAAATCAATGAAGCCTCCATCGACATGATCAAGGCGCATCCCTGGATCGGTTGGGGTCTAGGTACTTATGTCCCTGTCTACCCCCGGTTCGCGCGTTTTGACGCTGGCACTTACGTCAACCACGCTCATAACGATTGGCTGGAATGGACCGCTGAAGGCGGCGTCTTTTTTGCGAGCCTGATGCTGGTAGTCTTCCTTTGGACCTTGTGGCCGGCGTGGCGCTCGGTTTGGGGTTTAGGCGTGATTTTCGTCTGCATCAATGCGCTGGTCGACTACCCGTTCACCCACCTGGCGGTTTGCGGGTGGTATTTCGCCCTGGTGGGCATGCTGGCCGGGCGCCGCGAAGAAAAGGGTTCGCGACATCGCCATCGCAGGGATGCGGACCACGGCATAGCCCGACCTGGGCCTATCCCAGAGGCCGGCTAGGTAGGCCGGAGTCAACTCTAAGGCCCGGCGTCGAGTCACACCCCCGGCGCAGCCACTAGAGCCGCTTGTCTTTCTGGTGGTCGTTGAAGGGAAGGCACTTGCGAGGGCGCTTCTCCGTGTTGCGGGGGGCGAAACCAGGAGAGAAAGCATCCCCTGAAAACGCATCTACGACCATTTTCGTCGCACACTGAAGTGACCCCCCTTGGTATACTCGAAAATAGTCTCCATGCCCCAACCCGACACCGTTTACGATATCGAGTCTCCTCGGGGCGTAAGCTCCCCTGTCCCCGGTCTTAGGAAGATTATCCTGTTGAAGCCGCGGGGTTTTTGCGCCGGAGTGGTTCGAGCAATTGACGTCGTGCGGATCTCACTGGAGCTGTACGGGGCGCCCATCTACGTGCGCAAGGAGATCGTCCATAACCGCCACGTCGTGGATGAGTTGCGTCAAGCGGGAGCGATTTTCGTTGAGGAACTCAGCGAGGTGCCGCAGGGCTGCCGGGTCATCTTCAGTGCTCATGGCGTCGCACCGGAGGTCCGCCGCGAGGCCACTGAACGGAAGCTGCAGGTGATTGATGCCACGTGCCCATTGGTCACTAAGGTGCACCTGGAGGCGGTGAAGTTCGCTAAACAGGGCTACAAGATTATTTTGATTGGCCATCGTGACCACGATGAGGTGATTGGGACTCTTGGCGAAGCGCCTGAGTCGACCATACTCGTCTCCGACGTCGAAGACGTGAATCGCCTTGAGATCAGTAACCCGGAACGAATAGCTTATCTCACCCAGACCACGCTTTCCCTCGACGAGACGAAAGATATTGTCACCAGGCTGCTGGAGCGTTTTCCGAAGATCGTTGGCCCAAAGACACAAGACATTTGCTACGCAACCGAGAACCGGCAGTTAGCCGTCAAAGCAGTGGCGCCCCTGTGCCAGGCACTACTTGTGGTCGGATCGCAGAATAGTTCGAATTCGCGCCGGCTGGTGGAGGTTTGCGAGAAGGCTGGTGTCCCAGCCTATCTTTTGGATGATTCCGGCGAGGTGCAGCCTGAAATGCTCGAAAATGTAGATGTCGTGGCAGTGACGGCCGGCGCTTCGGCGCCTGAGCACCTTGTACAGGAGTTGATCGACCACCTGCGTGCGCGCGGTTTTGCCCATCTGGAAGAAGCAGAGATCAAGGACGAGGACGTCCGCTTCACTTTGCCGGCGGACCTCGAGAACTTTACGCCCCGGCTTCACACCATCGCATAGGTTGATTGCTTCTGGCGGATGGCAGTATGTTAGTGAGTTGTGACCCAACCAGTTTGGGCCGGAGAATGACCGTTTCATAGTGAAGATGACGCCTAGCATTGAGATTAGTCAGACGCTCGCGACCGGGGTAACCGACGCGATCCGCAAGGCTTCCGAGGCGCTCCTTCGAAAGCAGCACGCGGAAGGTTTTTGGTGGGCGGACCTTACGGCTGATTCGACTCTTGAATCAGACTACATTCTGCAGGAGCTGTGGAACCATCCTCCCGTAAACGGCGTTTGGGATCCGCCCAGCCGCGATCGGATTGGCCGCGCGGTGGCGTCGATACTGTCGCGCCAGCTTCCGGACGGCGGATTTAACATCTACCTGCAAGGACCCTCCGAGATCAGCGCCAGCGTAAAAGCCTACTTCGCTCTAAAAGTGGCAGGTGAACCGGCGGACGACCCTCGCATGATTCGATTGCGCGAGCGGATTCTCGAGATGGGCGGCTTGCAAGCCGCGAATTCGTACGTTCGCATCAACCTGAGCCTGTTTGGTTTGTTTCCGCGCGAGGCGTGTCCTTCCGTTCCGCCGGAGATGATCCTGGTTCCGGGTAAGTTCCTGTACCAGATGTCTTCCTGGACGCGAGCCATCGTCGTGCCGCTTTCGATTGTGTGCGCGTCGAATCCGCAGCGTTCCGTTCCTGCTGGGTTCACTGTCGAGGAACTGCTGCTGCCCGGCGCACCGTTACGCTACGAGCGCGATCGCCACTTGTTCCGGTGGCGCAATGTTTTCCTCGCGATTGACCGGCTGCTGAAGTTCTGGGAGAAGTTCGGCCCGCGTTCCATTCGCAGCTATGCCATCAGGAAATGTGCGGCCTGGATGATTGAGCGGTTCGACGAGAGTGATGGGCTAGGCGCCATTTACCCCTCGATGCAGTATTCCATGATGGCTTTGGACGTTCTGGGCTACGGGAGCGACCATCCGCTACGGGTGAAAGCGCAGGCCGAATTCGACAAGCTGATGGTAGACAACGACCGGCGTGGATTCTTCTTTCAGCCCTGTTTTTCGCCTGTCTGGGATACTGCCATTGCGGCGTTTTCGCTCGGCGAAGCCGAGACCGGCACTCCAGACAGCTTGCGGCGAATCGCTGACTGGCTCGTTTCCAAAGAAGTTCGGCGCAAGGGTGACTGGTCGGTGAAGCGGCCGGACGTTGAACCCTCCGGCTGGGCCTTCGAGTTCAACAACGCCTTCTACCCTGACATCGATGACACCGCGATGGTATTGTTGGCTTTTAAACACGCGCGGTGCGCCGATGAAGTGAAGCAGCAGGCTTGTGAGAAGCGGGCCGTTAACTGGCTGCTGGCGATGCAGGGAAGCGACGGCGGCTGGGCGGCGTTCGACGTGGACAATAACTGGCAGTTTCTGAGCCATGTCCCGTTCGCCGACCACAACGCGATGCTTGACCCTTCTTGTCCCGATATCACCGGTCGAGTCATCGAGGCGCTGTGCCGCTGTGGTCTCAAGCCCAGTCATCCGGCTATTCGCCGGGGGGTCGATTTCCTGTGGCGAACCCAGGAGGCCGACGGAAGCTGGCACGGACGCTGGGGTGTGAATTATCTCTACGGCACCTTTCTAGCCCTGCGTGGTTTGGAAGCCGCGGGTGTCAGTGATCGCGAACCCGGCATCCAGCAGGCGCTTGAGTTTATCCGCGCCTATCAGAACCGCGACGGCGGCTGGGGTGAAAGCTGTGCGAGCTACGACCAGAATTGCTTCGTCCCGAATAAGAGTACAGCTAGCAAGACCGGTAGCACCCCGTCCCAGACGGCCTGGGCTGTTTTAGGCCTCCTCGCCGGAGGCGATAACCGGAGCTCGAGTCTCGACAAGGCAATTGAGTACCTCCACAACACCCAGCGCGAGGACGGCACCTGGGATGAGGAGTATTGCACCGGCACCGGCTTCCCGAAGGTGTTCTACCTGGCGTACACGGACTACCGCAACACATTTCCGCTCCTCGCCCTGGCTGCCTACGTGAAGGCGAAGGCGGGCCTGCGCGATGGCGATCTCTGAGCAAACGGCCATGACCGTTTGTTCCGTCAGCGCCGATCCCACACTGACGCTCCGGAACCACTACAATGAATTAGTTGCCCTCTCCGGGCGAAGTGGGTCTTGCGTTAAAGTTCTCCTAATTGATTGAAACCGACCCTTGTGACAGGCGTTAGCGGTTTTCTGGGCTGGCATGTGGCCCGGCTACTGGTGGAACGGGGGCATTCCGTGAGGGCGCTCTGCCGCCAGAACAGCGTGATTCGGGAAGTGGATGTAGAACGGGCGACCGGGGACCTGCGCGATCGCGACTCGCTGGATCGCGCGGTGGCCGGGTGCGGTCTGGTGTTTCATGTGGCTGCCGACTACCGTTTGTGGGCAAAGGATTCCACCGTGTTGTACAAGTCAAATGTCGATGGCACACGCAACCTGCTTGACGCAGCGGAATCCGCGGCGGTCGACCGAGTGGTCTATACGAGCACGGTGGGCTGTATCGGCATACCGGAACAGGGAAGCGGTGATGAATCGACTCCCGTCTCAATAGAGGACATGGCTGGGCATTACAAACGCTCGAAGTGGCTGGCAGAGCAGATTGCGCTTGAAAAGGCAAAGCGTGGATTCCCGGTTGTCATCGTTAATCCGACGGCCCCCGTCGGCGACCACGACTGGAAGCCAACCCCGACCGGAAAGATCGTCGTCGATTTTCTGAAAGACAGATTGCCGGCCTATATCGACACGGGTTTGAACATTGTGGACGCTGACGATACCGCTGCCGGGCATCTGCTGGCGGCCGAACATGGCCGGGTGGGCGAGCGCTATATCCTGGGCGCAGAGAACCTGACGCTCGGCCAGATCCTTCAGCGCTTGGCGCTTATCGCAGGCAAGAAAGCGCCGGGAGTGAGGATTCCCTACGCCGTGGCCTACGCGGCGGGCGTTGCAAGCACGGCTTGGGCAAACCTGACGGGGAATGAGCCTGTCGCTCCGCTGGAAGGCGTGAAGATGGCGCGGAAAAAGATGTTCGCGTCACACGCCAAGGCCAGCCGGGAACTCGGCTACGCGCCGGGGCCTGCGGACGCCGCCTTGGAAAAGGCAGTTCGCTGGTTTCGGGAGAACGGATATGTGTAAGGCGAGCCTTTGTGGTGGATCGTTTCCAAGCCAGAAGCTCAAATACGAATGGAAGGCGAAGACGCCGCTTCACTGACCGAAAATGGCCATTCTTTTTGTTGCCTCAGAATCTTACGAACTGAAGCCGTTCGCCTCGCGGCTGGCTGCCTGCCGGTCTCTGAACTGGCCCCTTGATTACGCCGAAGAAGGGCTCTGGGAAGGCCAGCGAGCGATTCTGGTTGCCAATGGCGCAGGCCCGCGACTTGCCTCCGAAGCGGTTGAGGTGGCACGGCGAGCGGTTATGGTCGCCGACCTCTCCTCTTCCCGGCTGGAAGCCTTTGTGAGCATTGGTGTTTGTGGCGGCTTGAACCCCGTGCTGGTGCCCGGTCAGGTGGTCTGTCCCAAAACGGTCATGGCTCTGGACGTGCACCAGTTATTTGAGTGCCATACGATGGAAGCTGCGCACGGCTTCGTTCCCGGTGTTGCGATTTCCACAGACCGGGTAGCGGGCACTTTGGAGGAAAAAAAGAAGCTGCGAGAGCAGGGTGGCGATGTCGTCGAGATGGAAGCGGCTGGCGTTGCAGCTAAAGCAATTCAAGCCGGAGTGCCCTTTTATTGCATCAAAGTAGTTACTGATTCAGCGGAAGACGAAATGCCGCTGGATCTAAACCAAATGCGGACTATCGAAGGACGGTTCGCGCGTGGGAAGATTGGTAGTTATGCACTTACGCATCCGGGTGTGCTTCCTGGGTTGCTCCGCTTGAAGCGGCGTTCCGAGGAGGCAGCGGGTGTGCTGGGAGAATTTCTTGTCGGTTGCCGAATTGAGCAAGAACGAACCCCGGTTGAATGATGCGGTGCCCGCCAGCATGCGAGCGGCCGTATATCGGGGCGAGGGAAAGATCGGAGTTGAGTCCGTCGAAACACCGCAGGCTGGCCGCGGCGAGATCGTTATTCGTGTCGAAACTTGCGGCATTTGCCACACCGATCTCAAGAAAATCGAGTACAACCTGTTGCCCCCGCCGCGCATTTATGGTCATGAGACGGCTGGAGTTGTCGCATCAGTGGGAGAAGGTGTCGAGAAGTACGCGGCAGGTGACCGGGTCATCGTGTTTCATCACATTCCGTGTGGCGAGTGCTTCTATTGCCAGCGAAGGCTGTATGCCCAATGCCCCGTGTACAAGCGGGTGGGTGTGACGGCGGGATTCGAGCCGGCTGGCGGCGGCTTTGCGCAATACGTGCGCGTCATGGATTGGATTGTCGAACGCGGCGTCGAGAAGATTCCAGATGGCGTCTCCTTCGATCAGGCGTGCTGGGTAGAGCCGGTCAACACCTGCCTTAAGGGCGTTGAAATGCTCGGCCTGAGTGCCGGCGACGTCGTTGCGATATTAGGCCAAGGGCCGATCGGCCTGATCTTCACGCTGCTGGTTAAGCGGCTGGGCGCCCAGGTGATCGCGACGGACAAGATTGAGAATCGAAGAGCCATTTCGGCGGATTTCGGGGGCGAGGCCTTCGACCCGAGTAGACCTGAGTTCGAGTCAAGATTGAAAGACGCCACCGCGGGGCGAGGGGCGGATGCGGTGATTGTGGCGACCGATGCCAAGGGACTGGTTGACCAGTCGTTGCGTGTTTCGCGGCCCGGCGCCAAGGTGCTGCTGTTCGCCCAAACATCCAGCGGCTCGCGTGTTGAGGTCTCGGCCTCCGACATCTGCGTGGGTGAGCGGATACTGCTGGGCTCTTATAGCGCGGATGTGGATCTGCAGGCAAAAGCGGCGTGGCTCGTTTTTAGCGGCCAACTCCCCCTGGAACGTCTCATTTCCGATCGGCTGCCGCTCAACGAAATCAGCCGGGGCATTGACATTGCATGCCGTCCGGGTGAAACATCATTAAAGGTAGTCATCCATCCGCAGGAGTACAGGTAATGCCGGGCACCATAATGCAGGCCGCTGTTCTCTATGGCAAGGAGGACGTAAGGCTCGAATCGGTTCCCGTGCCGCGACTCGCGCCCGGCGAAATTCTGATCCGTGTGCGCAGAGCTTTAACCTGTGGCACTGATCTGAAGGTGTTTCGACGCGGTTACCACGCCAAGATGATAGTTCCCCCGGCCTTATTCGGCCATGAGTTGGCGGGCGACGTGGCAGCTGTGGGCGAAGGCGTAACCAAGTTCAAAGTGGGCCAGCGCGTGGTTGCGGCGAACTCCGCGCCGTGCGATCAGTGCTACTACTGCAAGCGCGGCCAGCAGAATTTATGCGAAGACTTACTGTTCAACAACGGGGCGTACGCCGAGTTCATTCGCATCCCCAGCCGGATTGTTGAGAAGAACACCTACGAGATCCCGGTGGAGCTCGGCTACGAAGACGCCGCGCTGATTGAACCCCTGGCCTGTGTGCTGCGCGGGCTGGATGAAGCCGGCTTGCGTCATGGCGATTCAATCGCCGTGATGGGCTTGGGACCGATTGGCCTGATGTTCGTCCGGCTGGCCAAGACTACATTCGGCGCACGTGTAATCGCCATTGCGCGCCGCCGGCAGCAGATTGATGTGGCGCTAAGGCTCGGAGCCGACGAAGGCGTCGAGATGATTCGCGATCGCTCGAAGCTGGTAGATGAAGTCCGGCGCCTGAATGGCGGCAGGGGTGTCGACGTGATGATCGAAGCGATTGGCCATCCCGAAGCTTGGGAGGTCGCCGTCGAATTGGTCCGCAAGGGCGGAACGGTAAACTTCTTTGGCGGATGTCCAACCGGTACCAAGGTGGGCCTCGATACAGGTCGACTGCACTACGCCGAGATCACTTGCAAAGCGAGTTTCCATCACACTCCCGAGCACATTCGCCGCTCCCTCGAGATCGTTTCGGCCGGTGGCGTCACGGCCGATCACCTCGTGAACCGGCGCGAGCCATTGAGCCGGCTGCCCGACGTGCTGCAAGATCTGGCCACTTCTCCGAACGGGTACCTTAAGACTGCAATCACTCCCTAATTGCCGCCGGTGCCCGCTAAGCGATCATAGAGAATAGCGGATACCAGTGGCGGTCGCTCTCTTACAACCCAAAGACTATGTGAAGCAAGTGGGGGCGGATTCCGCCCGCTACTCGCTGGCCGAAGCCCAGCGATATACGCGCTGGTTAGCTACCCATCACTACGAGAACTTTCAAGTGGTTAGCTTTTTGCTGCCCAAGCACTTGCACCAGGAGTTCTACAATGTCTACGCGTTTTGCCGCTGGGCCGACGACCTGGGCGACGAGATCGGCGACCCGCAGGAGAGCCTGAAGCTGCTGGGCTGGTGGCGAGACGAACTGCAGTCAATGTACGGCGGCGCAGCGGTCCATCCCGTTTTCGTGGCGTTGAAGAGCACCGTCGACCGGTTCCAGATCCCTATTGAGCCTTTCGACCGCCTGATCCGTGCTTTTGAACAGGATCAGATGGTAACCAGGTACCGGGACTTCGAACAGCTCTTCGGCTACTGTGTGAACTCGGCCAATCCGGTTGGACACCTGGTCCTGTATTTGGGCGGATATCGCGACTCGCATCGGCAGGAGCTTTCCGACTACACTTGCACTGCATTGCAGTTAGCCAATTTCTGGCAGGACGTCACCGTGGATCTTCTTAAAGATCGCGTCTACCTGCCGCTCGACTTGCTGGACAAGCATGGCTATGGGGTCGAGGAGCTTTTCGCCCGGCGCTTTGATCTTCGGTTTGCGCTGGTGATGCAAGACGCTGTCAACGTCGCCGACCAGCTGTTCCGTAAAGGACTTCCCCTCATTGATACGGTCGATCGCCGTCTGGCCCTCGATCTGCAACTTTTTAGCAGCGGCGGCATGACAATCCTCAGGAAGATCCGCGAGCAACGCTATGACGTGTTGGCGCAGAGGCCGCACATTTCGAAGGTTGAGCGCCTGGGCATACTGCTGCGATGCCTTCCGCGATTGATCCGGTAATGCCTCTCAGCGTTAGGCGATCCTATCGTTACTGCCGCTACGTGGCGCGTAAGCGCGCCAAGAACTTTTATTATTCGTTCCTGCTCCTCGAAAAGCCGCAGCGCGATGCGATGTGTGCGGTCTATGCGTTCATGCGGTATTGCGACGATCTGAGCGATGATCCAGCCGCGGTCGACAAAGAGAAGCTCCACGAAGCGATTACGCAATGGCGAGTCGAACTGGCGCACGCCCTGAAGGGGGAGTACGGGAAGAATCCAATTTGGCCCGCTTTTCACGACACCGTTCAGCGCTACCAGATCCCACACCGTTTCTTTAACGAGATGATCGACGGCATTACTTCTGATCTCGAGCCACGCGAGATCCAAACCTTCGATGAGCTGTATCGGTATTGTTACCAGGTGGCTTCGGTGGTCGGGTTGACCATCATCCACATATTCGGCTTCACGTCAATTAAAGCGCTGGTGCTGGCCGAGAAGTGCGGCGTTGCTTTTCAATTGACGAACATTATTCGCGATGTGCGTGAAGACGCGGAGCTAGGGCGAATCTATTTGCCCTTGGAGGACTTGAAGCGCTTCTCCGTTTCCGTCGATCAGCTCAGAACGGGAAAAGAAGACGATCGGTTCCGTGATTTCATTCGCTACGAGGCCGATCGCGCCCGGCTCTATTACCAGGAGTCCGCGCCTTTGTCGCAGCTGATCCAGCCCGGCAGCCGCCGGTCATTGTGGGCACTCCGTGCCATTTATCAGCGACTGTTGGCGCGCATTGAAGCGGCCAACTACTCCGTCCTCAGCTCCCGTATTAACGTGCCGTCGGCAACCAAGCTGATGCTGCTTGGTAAAGCATTCTTATTTCCCGTGGCCTGAATCGAGGACTAATCCGCCCGCAGGCCGTCGAATCGCTCGTCCGCCGTGTACGTGACGATCCAGCGGCTGTTCGTACCCTCGAGCACGAAGCCGGCTGAGTTCGCTGGTACCATCCAGACCTGGCCCGCGGCAAACGGCCTGCTGTCGATTTGCCCGCAGCCTTCGATGCAGATCAAAAGAACGTAATACGGATTCTGCCCTGCGAATCGAAGCTGGCCGGGAACCTTCATGCGCTCAATCCGGAAGTAGGGACACTCCAGCAATTGATCGCGCCACGAGGAAATTGTCGTCGGCTTGGCAGCATGCGGATGGCTGCCTAGCTTCGAGACTCGAACACCGTCATCCAAGTGCAATTCGCGAGGGCGGCCATAGTCGTACAGGCGATACGTGATATCCGAATTCTCTTGAATCTCGCAAATCGTCAGACCAGCGCCAATGGCGTGAACCGTACCCGCCGGAACGAAGATAAGATCCCCCGCCTCAACCTTCCGCCAGTCCAGCATTTGTTCAATCTCGCCGCTGAGCGCCGAATCCCGCAAGCGCTCAGGCGTGATCTCTTCGCGAAAGCCGGCCGCCACTTTGCCGGGAGGTTGCGAGTCCATCACATACCAGGCTTCGGTTTTGCCCAACGTTCCGTGATGTTGTCGGGCGTACGCGTCGTCCGGGTGTACTTGCACGGATAAACTGCCGGTGGTGAACAGAAACTTTACAAGCAGAGGACACTGCGCAGGGTAGTCGGGATCTACCGCGGTGCCGAGGATACCGGGCTGCTCGGTAAGCAGGGCGCCTAGCTTGGGGCCGAGCGAGGTTTCGTTATCTTGAAAAGTAAACCAGACTTCGCCGATCGGCTCGCTGCGCGGAGGAACTACAAAAAAGGGAGCGAGGTTCTGTCGACCCCAAACGCGCTGGCGGAATAACGGCAACAACTGAAACGGACGGACGGTCGGCCCTGTCATGGCTGGTTCGGGATTTTGCGGACTCTAGGGAAATCCCAGAATAGCGGGCCTCGCAGGGGATCGTGGGAGATGGGGACTCTGAATCCGCCACGCCGGGCAAGGAGGGCTGTCACCCCGCCCTTCAGTCACATCGATTCGATGACTGGCCCGCGGAGTTTGCTCAATCTGCGCCGGGTCGACTTCACATCGGCTTTCGCTTCGGTTTCTCGCTTATCAAAACGGGTTGGGATTGTCGTCGATGGTCCAAGCCGATCCTCAATCATTGCGCCTTCGGCGATCATCTCTTCCAGCCAACTCCGCCCCGCGTCATCCAACGCTTCCAGTTTTCTGGAGTCAATGATCAGTCGACGGCCAGTGACCGACGATCGCGCGGTGCGCCAGCAGCCCGCGAGCTCGGGAAGGTCTGTCTCGAAAAGGGCTCCAAGCAATTGAATGCGGAAGCTCGTCGCGCCGTCATGTAAATAATATTTCAAAGCAGACACAAACTTTGTCACCTTGATTGCCAGCCTCATTACAGTCTATCTGGAACACATCTCGTCGCGCGCGGGTGCGCCCGCCCTACTAGACTCAACCCAATTCCCAATTGTTCCAAGTTTCTCACGGCACGAAACTCGTGGTTCTCCAACGACAGTTCTTCACAAAGGATTCGTTCTTATAACTCGTTTAGCCTTTATTTTCCTGTCGGGAGGTCCAGGAACCCGGCGGCTTTACCATTCAACAGACTCTTTTTATCGCCGGACCAGCCGTCCAGCACCGCAGCAGTTGTAAACTGGAAGTGTGCCGATGCCGCAACACTAACCGCCGGGGCGCATCAATTTCAGCAATTGCCGATCGTGGGTTGCAACACCCAGCGATTTCGTCATTTCCAGCGAGTTCCCTACCAGGGCCTTTATCTCTCAGAGCCAAGGATGATCCGCATTAGACTTTCCAATAGCCGCTTTACATTACTGCTTCTTTGCATCCTTGGGGCTTGTTTCGTTTCGCGCGCGTGGGCGCAGGAAACTGCTCCTCCAGTTGTCGCACCGACACCAGCCGCTCCGGCGACACCTGCCGCAAGCGAGGCAAGTAAGGCCTCCGAAGACAAATCCAAGGAGACCGACAAAGACAAATCGCTGACAGCAAACGAAGTTATCAAGGAGTCCATGAAGGGCAACGGCGGGTATGTGCTCGGCATTTTGCCGAACTACCGGACCACCAACATCGACCAGCCGTTGGTGCCTTTGAAGCCGAAAGAGAAGATGCTGATTGCTTTCAAAGACTCTTTCGCTCCAACGATCTTCTTCGTTACCGGCGCATTAGCGGGGCTAGGCCAGGCTGAAAATCTGCACCCCCAGTTCGGCCAGGGGATGGAGGGGTACGCCAAGCGCTACGGAACGGGGTACGCCGATCAGGCCATCGGCAACATGATGACCGAAGGCATATTCCCGACCATCTCTGCGCCAGGATCCACGTTATTTTCGTTTGGGAACCGGATCCGTGATGTCCCGTACCGGTTGGGCGGTCAAACAGATCTTTATCACCAGGACCGACTCGGGCCGCCATGTTTTCAACGCATCGGAGTTGGTTGGCAACGGGGTTGGGGCAGCCATTTCAATGTCTTATTACGGTGACTACCGGACCGGTCATCAGCTCTTCCAGCAATGGTACACGGCGGTGCTGACAGACATGGCCTCGGACGTTTTGAAGGAATTCTGGCCGGATTTGAAGCACAAGTTCTTTAAGCCAAAGCCGGAGCCCAATCTTGCCGGGCCAGCCCCAGCCGCCGTTTCTCCCTAGATTTCCGATCGGCAATGCCATGATTGCTTCCATCGGGTTAGAATACAAGGGAGTTCTCCACCTGACCGATGATCGAAGTTCTTGAAGAGCCATGGCAAACCATGGTCGCTCACGCTGAATCAACCTACCCGAACGAGTGTTGCGGAGCCATGCTGGGGCAGCACCGGGATGGAGCCAAGGTGGTACTCCAGGCGGTGCCGCTCAACAACAGCTTCGAAGGGGCTCAGGCCGATCGATATCAGATCAAGCCGGAAGATCTGCTCGCAGCGGATCGCGCCGCCCGGGAGCGTGGCCTGGATGTGATCGGCATCTTCCACTCCCACCCCGATTGCGATGCCTACTTCTCGGAAACGGATTTGAAGAACTCCTGTCCCTGGTTCTCATTCGTGGTGATTTCGGTCCAAAGTGGACGTTTCCATCACGCAAATAGCTTTCTACCGGACATCGATCAGACCAAGGCCGAAACCGAAGAGCTGATCTGGAAAAAATCGTAACGAGTTTATGGCGAAGATATTGATACCCACGGCGCTCCGCCAATTCACGGCGCAGCAAGACTCTGTCGAGGCTTCCGGCGTGACGGTGGCCGAAGCCTTGGCGCACCTGACCGGGCAGTACCCCGATCTCAAGAAGAACCTCTTCAACGATCAAGGCAAACTGCGGAGCTTTGTCAACATCTACGTCGATGACGAGGATATCCGCTACCTCGACAAAGAGGCCACCCCGCTCCATGGCGGCGAAACCATTTCCATCGTGCCTAGCATCGCCGGCGGTTCCGTTGGCATCGCTGACGTTGCCGGCGCCGCTCTTTCCAACGAGGAAGTCGCCCGTTATAGCCGGCACCTGATTCTTCCCGAAGTGGGGATGGAAGGCCAGTTGAAGCTCAAGGCCGCCAGGGTCGCGCTGATCGGCGCCGGCGGTTTGGGCGCGCCGTTAGGGCTGTACTTGGCCGCCGCAGGCATCGGCCGAATTGGCCTTGTCGATTTTGATGTCGTGGACGCTTCGAATCTCCAACGGCAGATCATTCATGGCACCAAGGACATTGGCCGCAAGAAACTGGACTCCGCCGCCGATCGCATGCTCGATATCAATCCGCACCTGCGGATCGACAAGTTTGACACCGGCCTCACGAGCCAGAATGCACTGGACATCCTGAAGGATTACGACGTCGTTGTCGACGGCACTGACAATTTTCCTACACGCTACCTGGTGAACGACGCCTGCGTACTGCTGAAGAAGCCGAACGTGTATGGCTCCATTTTTCGATTCGAAGGCCAAGCCACGGTGTTTGCTTACCAGGATGGGCCTTGCTATCGCTGCTTGTATCCGGAGCCTCCTCCTCCCGGTCTTGTGCCGAGCTGTGCTGAAGGCGGCGTGCTGGGCATTCTGCCGGGGCTGATCGGCGTGGTGCAGGCCACCGAGACCGTGAAGATCATCCTGGGGAAAGGCGAAACGCTGAAGAATCGCCTGCTGCTCTATGATGCGCTGAATATGCGGTTCCGCGAGTTGAAGCTCCGCCGCGATCGAAACTGCCCCGCCTGCGGCGACCGCCCCACCATCAAACAGCTCATTGATTATCAGGAATTCTGCGGCTTGAAGCAGCCCGCGCCTACCGCCGCGATTGCTACCGAAGGCGTCATCTCCCCAGTCGACGTGAAGGCCAAGCTCGATCGCGGCGATCAATTCACATTGCTCGACGTGCGCGAGCCCCACGAATTCCAAATCTGCCGGATCCCCGGCTCGACGCTCATTCCACTGGGTGACCTGGCGAAGCGCATGAGTGAACTCGATCCGAACGCCGAAATCGTCGCCCACTGCAAGTCCGGCGCCCGCAGTCAGAAGGCTGTCGATTTCCTGAAGCAAAACGGCTTCAAGAATGTTCGAAACATGACGGGTGGCATCCTGGCTTGGAGCGACAAGGTAGACCCGACCGTCCCGAAGTATTAGCGGTGGTTCCCACTTGTCTGACGAGTTTTTCGCCGGGCGGCGGCCAACGGCCACCGTGCGCTTTCGTGGCCACCCCGCATAATGACTGAAGTGCCCACCGGAGCGGAAGTCCTTCTTCACACCCTGATCGTTAACGGCATCGACACCTGCTTCATGAATCCCGGCACGTCCGAGATGCACTTTGTCGCGGCGCTCGATCGCATTCCGGCGATGCGAGGCATTCTCTGCCTGTTCGAAGGCGTTTGTTCGGGGGCTGCAGACGGCTATGCCCGCGCCAAAGGAAAGCCCGCCGCGACATTGTTGCATCTTGGACCCGGCTTGGCGAACGGCCTGGCCAATTTCCACAACGCCCGCAAAGCTCGTGTGCCGGTCGTCAGTATTGTCGGCGAGCATTCAACCTCTCATCTCCGCTACGATGCGCCGCTGTCGGCAAACATCGAAAACTTCGCACGCACCGTCTCCGATCGCGTTCGCACCGCTAGGAGTGGGCACGAACTAGGCGCCGACATGTCGGCCACCATCGCCGATGCCATTCAGCCGCCCGGCCAGGTCGCAATGCTCATCGTGCCTGCGGACCTTTCTTGGTCGCCCGCCGAAGGCTGCGGCGTGGTGCTCGCGCCTCCTGTACGGCATATGCCTTCGGGCGCGGCGATCAATCGTGCGGCAGAACTCGTCCGAATGCCAGGAACCGCGCTCCTGCTTGGCGGAAGCGCCTTGGCGCCACAGGCCTTGGACGCTGCCGCCCGGCTTGCCGCGGCAACCGGCGTACGGGTCCACATCGCGAGGAATGTTCCCAGGATCTGGTCCGGCCGCGGGCGCTTTCGGCCAACCCAAGTGCCGTATTTCCCCGAGCCCGCCTTAGAGTTGTTCGCCGATATTCAAAATCTGATTCTGGTGGAGGCGAAGACACCGGTTTCATTCTTCGGGTACCCGAACACGCCGGGCTGCCTGGTCCCGGAATCATGCCGGGTATCCATGCTGGCTGGAGTCGATGAAGATGGGGCCGGTGCACTCCAGGCTCTGGCGCAAGGCTGTGCTCCGGTGGTTCACGCCGTAGGCCCAACGCCCTCGCTGCTCGAGCAAGGGCCTTTGACACTCGATGCGATCGGCAGCGTCGATCGCCGCATATCTGCCGGAAGATGCGCTGATTTCGGAAGAGATGGTCTCCTCCTCCGGGCCCGTGCTGGCTCACCTGGCGAACGCCGCGCCGCACGAATGGATGCCCGTCACCGGAGGATCCATTGGGCAAGGGCTCCCCGTCGCCGTCGGCGCAGCGGTAGCTTGTCCCGATCGCAAAGTGATCGCGCTCGAAGCCGATGGCAGCGGGATGTATACCCTGCAAGCCCTCTGGACCATGGCTCGCGAGAACCTGGATGTCTTGACCGTGATCTTCGCCAACCGGCGTTATCGCATCCTCGACATCGAGATGCAGCGTACCGGTGCCAACGGTTTCGGCCCGGCGGCCGGCAAGCTGATCGACATTGGCGCACCGGATCTCGATTGGGTGAGCCTTGCGGCTGGCATGGGCGTTGCAGCCACCCGCGCCACTTCAGCCAGCCAATTCGCGTCGCAATTCCGCGAGGCTGTTCGCGAAAAAGGGCCGCGTCTGATCGAAGCGATCATCGCTTAACCGGCGCCCAGGTTTACTTCTCAACCACCGCAAAATGATTCACGGGTCCGTTCCCACCGCCCAGCCCCGGCGCTGACTCAATCGCCGCCTGCACGAAGCGCTTGGCTCGCGCCACGGCATCTTCGAGCGGTAACGACAGCGCCAGACCGGCTGTGATGGCCGCCGAGTAGGTACAGCCTGTCCCATGCGTGTGCCGCGAGACCACACGTTCGCCCACATAGCGGCGTATACCGGTCTCGCTGTACAGCACATCCACCGGACGGCCTTCCAGGTGGCCTCCTTTGATGAGCACCGCACGCGCACCCAAGCCGGCAATTCGCTTCGCGGCCTCCTCCATCTCAAACTCGCCGCGAATGTGCAGCCCGCTCAGGACCTCGGCTTCGGGAATGTTCGGCGTGACTAAAAGGCAGTGCGGCAGCAACATGCTCTTCAGACACGCCTCCGCCTCGACTGAGATTAGGCGCGAGCCGTGTTTGCTGATCATCACGGGATCAACTACCAATGGAAACGGGAAGTCCCGCGCCATCTCCGCGACCGTTTCCACCACCGCTGCGCTGCCCAAGGCGCCGGTCTTGGCGGCTTGTGGCGGCATATCGGATAACACAGCGGCGATCTGCTCCCGGACCAGATCCGGCGGCATGATCTCTACTCGCGATACGGCGCGAGTGTTCTGCACCGTCACCAGCGTCACCACCGCTTCGCCGTACACACCAAATTGATGGAATGTTTTCAGGTCTGCTTCGAGACCGGCTCCGCCGCTTGGATCGGAACCGGCGATCGTCAGCGCAATAGCCAGCATGCTTCAAAGGTAACGTGCGTATCTGGGTGCGCACCAAGATCGATATACCCCGCACGAAACCGAATCAGCTTTTGCTTAGGGACATTCAGGCGATCCGGGCTTGACTAATCTGGCGCAGAGTCTTCCGGCGTTTGTATTTGTGTCGCGCTTCGACGAATTTCCATCGCGCCTTCTCGACCAGATCCTCGACGACTTCGGGGGCAGCTTTAGCCGTGCCGGTTTCAACGGCTTCCATTTCTGCGCGCGCCATTCCGTATTGGTCGAGCGCCTCCATATATTGGTCGAGCAACGGTTCAGTGCTGGATGACACTTCGGTCATGCTGCTAGTATACTCCCCGAAGCTGCTCGGAGAACCCGCAGCTTCTCACAGAAAGTCTGAAGTGTGTTGTGACAAGCCATCCCAAGTCCCCATTGCGTCGAGCCGCTGCCTACTGTCTCCCCACCGCGATCACGGCCGTTGGCCGGCGATAGAATCGGCGATTGCAAATCCGGCACCGATAGGGCTCTAGCCCAATCAGGTAAAACAACAGGTCTCTCCATCGGCGCCGGGATCGGCGAATTTCCGACAACCCGCAACTGGGGCAGTGCGTAAGGTCTAAAGCCTTGCCCATAGCCCAAGTCTATGCAGCCATCAGAGAGGGGGTCAACTGGTATGACTGCGAGTGTGAGGTAATTCTCACAGTCGGGTCATTCTTCGGACCTTTCACTCATGCATGTCGCACAATGCGCGCACGTGAGCTGCCGACGCCGACGCGAGTCCACTCAGGTTATAACCGCCTTCCAACACGGAAACCACTCGTCCGCCGGCATATTGATCGGCGACCCCGAGCAGCAGCCTTGTCAGATCGACGAAGTCCTCGTCGGTTAGCAGAAAATGTCCCAGCGGATCATTCACCCGCGAATCGAAACCGGCCGAGATCAAAATCAATTCAGGCCGGAACTCACTGAGCTTCGGCAGCAGCACTTGCTGGAACGCGCCCAGAATCTCCGCCCGTCCCGCCCCTGCCGGAAACGGGCAGTTTATCGTTGTCCCCATTCCAGCTCCGGCGCCTGTTTCGGCCGCGGCGCCCGTGCCCGGGTACCACGGATGCTGATGCGTGCTGAAGAACAACACGCTTGGATCTTCGTAGAAGATGTCTTGTGTGCCGTTTCCGTGGTGAACATCCCAATCGACAATCGCAACGCGATCCACTCCATGCTGCTTCTGCGCGTAACGCGCCGCAATGGCGACGTTGTTGAACAGGCAAAACCCCATCCCGCGCGCCTGGCTGGCATGATGTCCCGGCGGGCGAACCACGCAAAATGCATTATTGACCTTCGCTTGCACCACGGCGTCGGTCGCCGCCAGCGTACAGCCGGCTGCCCGCAGCGCAGCGTCGAACGATCCCAGTGAAATGGAGGTATCTCCGGTGCTCAGTTGTCCGTGGTGTTGCTTCACTTCGCGCTCGGCGAGCGCGATATAGGCGGGGGTGTGAACCAGTGCCAGTTGCTCCCTGGTGGCGGTTTGCGGGTCGATGTGCGGAAGGTAGTCGCTCAGGCCTGTGAAATGCAGCCGGTCCATCACCGCCGAATAACGCGCCGGCTGCTCGGGATGCCCCGGCCCGGTGTCGTGTTCGCGCATGGCAGGGTCTCCCACCAAACCTGTCTTCAACATAGTTTGAGGCTACTCCATGAACCTGACGGGAGCTCGCCGGGGGCGGGGTATCGTCCTCACGCGACCTGCGTAACGCAATGTTGGGGGGTATCTGCTCGCGGTCCGGCGCCGATCTCCAGATGCCTTGTAACGGCTACTTATGCGCCGGCCGATTTGATCGTCACCAAATGGTTCGCGGTTTGATCGAGTGGGGCGGATTCCAGGGTTTGCTCGCCCCGGAAGAAATCGAAGTATGAAATCTGATGCACGCACGAAACCGTGCACATCGGAGCGCACGACTTCTTCGTGATGTATTCCCGCCGGATGTCTTCCAGCGTGTAGTCTTCCAGCGGCTTCCCCGGATAACCGCGCTGCTGGGAGCAGTAATGCACCAAACCGTCTTCGCAAATGTACAGATAGCGCGAGCCCGCGCGGCAACGCCACTCGCTGGGCCTGGCGTTGGCGATATCTTCCTGAAAGTAGTTCAAGCGTGAGAAGTGCTTCTTCTCAAAGCTCTTCATGGCCAGAAAGACTTCGCGTTCCCGCTCGGAGAGCGGCCGCAACTGGCCGTCGTGGTCGTGAATGATGCCTACCGTGGACGTGAAGCCCAGTTCCATGGCGCGCTTGCCCACCGTCAGCGCGTCTTCCGGAAAATGAATGCCGCCGCCAAGTACTGAATTGATGTTGACGTGGAAGTCGGCGTTCTCGGCCAGAATCTGCAGCTTCTTATCGAGCACTTTCAGACTCTTCTTCGACACATCGTCCGGCATCACGTTGTCGATGCTGATCTGCATGTGATCCAGCCCGGCGTCGTTCAGCCGCTTCACGCGTTCCGCAGTCAGCAGATAGCCATTGGTGATCAGCCCGGACAATCGCCTTGTTGTCGCGAATGCGCGTGATGATTCGGTCGAGCTCGGGATGCAGCAGCGGTTCGCCGCCGCTCAAGCGTCATGATTCCTGTCTTCAGCCGGCCCAACAGATCAAGCCGGTGATACATGGTTTCCAGCGGCCACAGGCTTCGAGTAGTCGTCGTACTCATTGCAGTAGGTGCACGAGAGATTGCAGCGCCGGATCGGGATGATGTGCGCCATCAGCGGATGACCGGTGAAGAGCGTGCCTTTGGCCACAAACGCAGCTTCGCGTAACTCGCGGTTGATTCTGCGGCGAGCGCGGCCAGGATGTGATTTTGTTTCCGGCATGGCTGGAAATCCCATTAAATCACAGACATGCCCCTGCTTCCCTCACACTCGACAACGAAGAGGGCGCAACTTTCACTGAATGGTGAAACCGCGAATTAAGCGGCTGGCAACGGCATTCTCTGGGCTGCTTCTAGTGCTGCGGTGGCGGCTGTTGCGGCGGCTTGGGCTGGGCCGGAGCGGCTGGCTGGTCGCCTGAAACCGTATCGCCGTACTTGATCACCACGTCGCTCTTGAACTGCTTGTAGTTGTCGTAACGGATCACTTCTTTGATCCGCTGCGGGCCCGTGTCGAAGTTCAGGATGTCGTCGGCGTAGGTGTAGGTGGGAAACCAGTATTTCCCGTCAATCTGCTCGCGATAGGTCTCGAATTTCGGAAACTGTTGGCCTTTGTGCTTCAGGTAGCCGGTCGAGCGCCCATAGGTCTTCACAATCTGGAAGTCCTGATCGTCAACCCAGATCTCCCCCTCGAAGTAGCGCTTGCCTGATTTGTCCAGTTGCTTCGGTTTGACAGCGAAGGTGTAGCAGCCGATCTCATCCACTTTTTGACGGCCCAGGTAATTAACGTTGTACTCGTCCAGGTCTCTGGTAGTGAGCACAAACGGCAGAACGTTCCGCAGATCCTGCTCGTCTTCGGGCGTCATGATGATTTTCTGCAACGTGGTGACCGGCGCGCGTACCACCTTTTCCGTCCTTTTGCCGGTATCGGTAAACACGACATCAGCCACCAGTTCATACTTGCCTCCCTGTTGGCCGGCTTCGTCGATCTCGATTAGCTTGGTGGTCTGTCGGTAGGTGTAGTTATCCCGGGCTCTGGCGAACTCTGACTCTTTGGCGGCGAACTTGTGGATGATGGCGTCGATCTCCGCCGGCGTGGGTTCACGGGCAGGGTCGGCGCCGCGCAGAGAAAAGGCGGCGAAGCCCGTCACGGCGCCGAGTAAGACGGCCGCCAATCGGGTTGATGATTTTCGGAGGGTCATACCTATTTCTATTGTGACGCGTCTCCGCCCGGGCGCACGTTCCCAACGGTTGAGTCTCAACGTTTCTTTACTTTGTTGCCTCCAGCAGCGCCTTGGCGATGGTCATGCGCTGCATATTGCTGGTCCCCTCGTAGATTCGCCCGATCTTGGCGTCCCGGTAGAGCTTCTCCACCGGGTAGTCTTTTGTGAACCCCGCGCCGCCGTACACTTCAATCGCTTTTGACGCTACTTCTTCCGCGATGGTGGATGAGTAGTATTTGGCCATGGCGGCCTGGGTTACGAACGGTTGCCGCGCATCGCGCAGCCGTGCCGCGTTATAGACCATCAGCCGCGCCGCTTCCACCCGCGTTGCCATGTCGGCCAACTCGAACTGCACGCCTTGAAACTCGCTAATCGATTTCCCAAACTGTTTTCGCTCCTTGGCATACCGCAGCGCGTGGTCCAGTGCGCCTTGCGCCAGGCCCACCATCTGCGCGCCGATACCGATGCGCCCTTCGTTCAGCGTCTCGATCGCAATCTTGTATCCCTTGCCGGGCTCGCCCATGACGTTTTCGGCCGGCACCCGCACATTGTCCAGAATCAGTTCGCAAGTCGAGGAGGCGCGGATGCCGAGCTTGTCTTCCTTATGCCCCACCTGGAAGCCTGCCCGTTCGCGCTCCACCAGGAAACAGGTGATGCCTTTGTAACCGGCCGATGGATCAATGGTCGCGAAAAGCAGGAAAACTCCCGCTTCCGCCGCATTCGTGATCCACAGCTTACGGCCGCTCAAGCGGTAATGGTCGCCATCCACGACCGCGCGTGTTCCCAGCGCAAACGCATCCGAGCCGGATTGCGCCTCCGATAACGCATATGCCCCAACCGTGTCGGTCGAGAGCCGCGAGAGGAAGCGCTTCTTCTGCTCCGCCGTGCCCCATCGCTCAATCGCGTTATTAACCAGCGTGTTCTGAACGTCGACAATCACCGAAGCGGCAGGATCAACGCGCGCCAGTTCTTCGATGGCCAGGATGGATTGGAAAAAGCTTCCGCCCTGTCCGCCGTACTCCTCCTTCACGTCGACGCCCATCAGACCCAGCGCAAACATCTCCGCGAGCAGGTCTTTGCGGAATACGCCTTCGGCATCCATCGCGCGCACGTGCGGCCCCAGGCGCTCGCGGGCGAACTGTCGAATAGACTGCTGGAACAACCGTTCTTCCTCAAGCAGCGAAGTCAACGGCGAAACAACTTGGGCGTCGGCGACGGGCGTCATACGGCAACATGATAACGCCGGAAGCGCTTGCGAGCAGGCTCGCGACGCTGCTCCAATAGAACCATGCCTGAATCCCAGCCGCCGGCCCCGCCGCTCGACCCGGCCCGCGCCGTCGAACGCATCCGCGCCGTCTTCACTCCTTTGCTGGCCCAACTCACGCCGGCGGTCGAGCCCATCACCACCTACAACCCGGCTGCGAACTCCTCGCTTCTTCCGGAACTGGATCGACAAAGCTCATGACCATACGCGAAATGGGCCGCCTCCTGCGCATGGGAAAGGTTTCCTGCATGGAACTGGTGGAGGATGCACTCGAGAAAGCCGAAAGCATCGGTCAAGAGCTCAACGCGTTTATTACGCTGGACGCCGATCGGGCGCGCGAAACCGCGCTGGAACGCGATCGCGAGCTGGCGGCGGGCATCGACCGCGGGCCCTTGCACGGCATCCCCACCGCTCATAAAGATCTCTTCTTCACGCGCAACCTTCGCACCACAGGCGGGTCACTGGTCTTCCGCGACTTCATTCCGGACCACGACGCCACGGCCGTTGAGAAGCTCGCCGTCGCGGGCGCCGTGTCCATCGGCAAAGCAAACCTCCACGAACTCGCCTACGGGATTACCTCCAAGAACCCTCACTATGGATTCGTTCACAACGCACGAGACACGGCGCGCATCCCGGGTGGTTCCAGCGGAGGGTCCGCCACGGCCATTGCCGCCGGAATCATCCCCATGTCTCTCGGCACCGACACCGGGGGCTCGATTCGCGTTCCCTCTTCCTATTGCGGCGTCACCGGCATCAAACCGACCTACGGCCGCGTCAGCCGTTATGGCGTTTTGCCGCTGGCGTTCAGCTTTGATCACGTCGGGCCGCTGGGATCGTGTGTCGAAGATTGCGCGCTCGCATTGGCGGCCATCGCTGGTCATGATCCCCGCGACCCCAGTTCCGCTATCGAGCCGGTCCCTGCCTACGCTGCCGAACCGCAAAAACGTCTCGATGGTTTGAAAATCGGTGTGCCCCGCAACTTCTTCTTCAGCGGAATTGACGCTGAAGTGGAGGCGTCCGTGAGAGCGGCCATTGCTGCCCTGGAGAAGTTAGGTGGCGAGTCCGTGCACATCCAGGTACCCGATATCGCCGCCATCAACGCTACCCAAATTGTGATCCAGCTGGCAGAGGCATCAGCAGTCTACACCGGTGAGCGCGATGCCGGCCGCTTTAGCCCGGCCATTTGGAACCTGCTGGAGCAAGGCCGGCTGATTCAGGCGACCGAATACGTGAATGCGCAACGCCTGCGGAGCGTTTTCCGGCGCGAGTTTAATGCGGTCTGGCAGCAAGTGCATGTCCTCGCTGTCCCCGTGACGCCGATCACGGCGCCGCTCATCACCGATGCCACGGTCACCATCAATGGCGTCGACGAGGACGTGCGCATGGCGTCGACTCGCCTGATGCGAACTGCAAACCTGTTGGGTGATCCCGCCTTAGCCATGCCATGCGGTAAGTCGAAGTCCGGCCTGCCGATTGGACTGCAGTTGATTGGCGCCCCGTTCAGCGAGCCGTTGCTGCTGCGCATTGCGGCAACATTGGAAGCCGCGCTGAGTTAGCCTGCTTCGCCCTTTTCCAGCGGCAGCCCTGACGCTTCAATCGCGCGCCATCCACCATCCAGCGATAGGACGTTCGTGTAGCCCATCTTCTGCAGATTATCGGTGGCCAGCGCGGAACGGTATCCCCCGCCGCAGTACAACACCATCTTGGTTCCTTTGTCTGGAACCGTGGTTTCGATGTCGCGTTCAATGATGCCCTTGCTCAAATGGATCGCTCCGGCGGCATGAGCAGCCTGCCACTCGTGGTCTTCCCGCACGTCGATCAGCAGCCCGGCGTCGCCCGCTTCACGCATACGCTGGTACTGCTCGATATCGACCTCATGAATCCGCGTCTTCGCCTCCGTGACAATCGCCAGAAAGCCCGCGCTGTGATGTTTCGCCGGTGTGCTCATAGTCTGTTCTCCGAGGTGGGGCGGACGCCCCGTCCGCGCCGGACCCCTGGTCCGGCATTCCTGCATACAACGCGGAAGCCGCCAATTCCAACGGCCCAGAACCTCTAGCGGATTCGCTCAATTTGCGCGCCGGCACCCGCCAGCTTGCTCTCAATGTTCTCGTATCCGCGATCCATATGATACACGCGGTCAATCAGCGTCTCGCCATCGGCAACCAGCGCGGCGAGCACCAGCGATGCGCTCGCACGCAGGTCCGATGCCAGCACCTGTGCACCCGTCAGCCTCGTCTCGCCTGCCACAATCGCCTGCCTTCCTTCCACCCGGATGTTTGCACCCATCCGCGCCAGCTCCTGCGTGTGCATGAATCGATTCTCAAAAATGGTCTCGGTGACGAAGCTGATTCCGTGAGCGACCGTCATCCATGCCATGTACTGCGCCTGCAAATCCGTCGCGAATCCCGGATACTCTTCCGTTTTGACATCCACGGCCTTCGGACGCTGACCGCAGCGCACGCGCAGCGCCGTCGCCGATTCCTGGGTGATCTCGGCGCCGGCTCGCCGCATCTTCACCAGCAAGGCCGCCAAGTGCTCCGGCACGCAGCCCGTCACCAAAACATCCCCATGCGTGATGGCGCCCGCCAACAGGAACGTTCCGGCCTCAATGCGGTCGGCGATGATGGCGTGCTCGGCTCCGTGCAGTTCGTCGACGCCTTCGACCCGGATGGTTGACGTGCCGGCGCCTTCAATCCTGGCCCCCATTTTCGTCAGCAGCGCCGCTAGATCCTGCACCTCCGGTTCGCGCGCCGCATTGGTGATTACCGTCTCGCCCTTCGCCAGCACTGCGGCCATCAGCACGTCCTCAGTTCCCGTTACCGTGATCCGGTCAAAGTGAATGGGGCCGCCTCGCAGTCCGTTTGGCGCGCTCGCTTCCACGTACCCGTGCGCCTGTTCGATGGTCGCGCCTAGATGTTCCAAAGCGGCCACGTGCAGGTTGATGGGCCTCGCGCCGATGGCGCAGCCGCCGGGCATCGAGACTCGCGCCCGCCCCGTCCTCGCTACCAAAGGTCCCAGCACCAGGCTGGATGCCCGCATCGTCTTGACGATTTCGTACGGAGCCTCGGGCCGGTCCAGCCGGTTCGCTTTCACCCGCACCGTTCCGTTATCGTCTTCCAGTGAAGCGCCCGAATACCGCACCAGCCCTTCCATGGTCTGTATGTCTTTTACTTGCGGAATCCTGCTAAGCGTAACTTCGTCGGCGGTCAGGAGGCACGCCGCCAATGTGGGCAAGGCGGAGTTCTTCGCCCCGCTTACTGCCAGCTCGCCCCGAAGCGGTGTTCCGCCGATAATCCTGAATTTGTCCATGTCTGTCTCTGTTCGGCTCTCGAGTTGAACGGCCGCTATACCTTGCCCGGCGCCCTATTCTCGCCCAGTGCTGTTCGCAGCTTTCCCTTCGCGTCAGCCAGCCGCCGTTCTGCTTCAGCGCGGTCAACACCTAGTTTCTTCATCACGATCGCCACCTGCACCGTTCCGCCTTGGCGCAACAACTCGCCGGCCTCGTCGTAGCTTGTACCCGTCGCCCTGGCAATGATTCGCTTCGCCCGGTCTTCCAGCTTCACGTTGGTGGGCTGTACGTTGACCATTAGATTTCCGTAGACATAGCCAAGCCGTATCAACGCCCCCGTGCTCAACATGTTCAACACCAGCTTGGTCGCCGTTCCCGCCCGCATCCGGGTGGATCCGGTGATCACCTCCGGGCCGACAATCGGCGTAATCGCTATGTCTGACAGTATGCTTACCGCTGAGTCTGGCACGCAGCTCAGACCCACGGTTAACGCTCCGATTTCCTTGGCGTAGCCAATCGCCCCCAACACGTACGGCGTTCGTCCGCTGGCTGCAATCCCAACCAGGGTGTCTCGGCTCGTTAAGCCGCGCTCCACCAGGTCTGCTTTCCCTTGGTCCGGGCTGTCCTCAGCCCGCTCGACCGCCGACCTTAGCGCCCGATCCCCGCCGGCAATGATCCCTTGAACCAGTTCAGGGGGTGTGTTGAAGGTAGGCGGACATTCCGAAGCATCCAGCACCCCCAGCCGACCGCTGGTCCCGGCCCCCGCATAAAACAGTCGGCCTCCGCTCTCCAGGCGCACCACGATCTGGTCGATCGCGCTGGCGATAGCAGGGATCTCCCGCTCTACAGCGTAAGCTACTTCACGGTCAGCTTCGTTGATAACCTTCAGCATCTCCACCGTCGACAAGCTGTCGATCCGGTGGGACGCCGGGTTTTGTCCTTCGGTGAGGAGATCCCCGAACATTTGTTCTTGCGTGATAGTACCACTGGAAGTATGCTCTAGGAAACGAAGGGCGTAGACCTGGAAGTACTTAGGGCCACCTCGTCAGGGCTTTCCGGTCCAATTTGCCGGACATCGCCCGAAGTTGTTATTTTTGTTTGATCTGGAGAAGTCTATTGACACTCGTAGTAGACCAGACTAAACTTGGGATCTAGGTGGAAACTGATGGTACCGGTTCCGCCAAACGCTCTCTCACTCTCTCGGCGCGGTCTAATCGGAGGGCTGCCAATGAAGATAGTTACTCTAGTTCTGGTACTGACGCTCGGAGGCTGTGCCTCTGCGTTTGCCGGCACTTGTTCGGTGAGCGCCTCATCAACGGCAAGCTCTTGTTCCTCTTCAGTCGATGGCACCACCTTCACGGTTTCCCTCATTAGCCTGACAAACGCTTCACTGACGAACACCGTTAACGTGAACGTGAATGGCTACAACACAATCGCAGGCACCGATGTGTTCTCCGTCCAGGTGCTCGGTGGTAATCCCTTCACCAGCAAAATCGGAGTGAACTACGACGTCTCGGTGAGTGGCAATCCCGGAGCCTCCGTGACGAGCGTCTCCACGACGTTAGATGGCAGAGTTTCAGGCGCAGCCCTTTCGACGGAAGTAAGTCCCTCTGGAAGTTCCTCATTGGGCGAGTGGAGCTTGACGAGCTCTCTGATGAAGGATGCGACCGGAAGCCATTCCACTCCCTCGTTTGTTTCGGCTGAAGTAAATAACGATCTCAACCTTCCTTCGGGACTCAGTCTCTCTGGGTTCACGGAGACTTTTACGGTCATCTGGACTGCCGACCTATCATCCAATCCCAGCTTCAGGCCCGCTGGTGATCCGATCGTGCCTGAGCCGGCCTCCATCGGCCTTGTCGCGTTCGCCGGCTTAGTCGGCGCTTTTTTTGCCCGGCGCCGCAGCCTCAAAAGGTAGTCTCAGCACGACGCACGAATTCTAAAGGCCCGGGCCGCGAGAGTGCGGTTCCGGGCCAAGTTGTTTTCTAAGGCCCTTCAGCTTCCGTGCATCGTTCTTCTTGCCCTGCGCGTTGACAGAGCGTCTGGAAACCTCGCACAGAGCCGTTTGCTACGTTAAGAGTTACGACGTCGGAGAAACGGCCCCGCGAAACGGGAACCCGCATTTCGCGGCGACGGGAGTCGGCGCAATGGTTTCCCCCGACCCAAGGCCCTTTCGGACTAACGAATGAGTAGCATTACCATTACACTGCCTGATGGCAGCCAACAGAGTCTGCCCGCGGGAGTCAGGCCACTGGACGTTGCACAATCCATCAGCCCCCGCCTCGCTGACGCCGCCCTTGTGGCAAAGGTTAACGGAGAGCTGTGGGACCTGACTCGGCCGCTGGAAGGCGATTCCACCCTCCAGCTCTTGACCAACAAGGACCCAGAGGCCCTGTACGTCTATCGCCACTCCACCGCGCATTTGCTGGCCGCGGCCGTGCTGGAACTCTTTCCCGAAACCCAGCTCGGTATCGGCCCGCCCACCGACAACGGCTTCTATTACGATTTCCAGCGCGCCGCCAAATTCACGCCCGAAGATCTCGACAAAATCGAAAAGCGGATGCACGAGATACAGGCCCGCAATCTTCCTTACGAGCGCGTGCTCACCCGCAAGGACGAAGGCCTCCGCAAATACGCCAACGACTGGATGAAGAAGCAGCTCATCGAGGAGAAAGCCGACGAGGTCTTCACTGAGTACACGCTTGGCCCGGGCTTCATCGATTTTTGTCGCGGCCCGCACGTGCCCTCCACCAACAAGCTCAAGGCGTTCAAACTGCTTTCCATTGCCGGAGCGTATTGGAAGGGCGACGAAAAAAATCCGCAGTTGCAGCGCATCTACGGTGCATCGTTCTTCAACCAGAAGGAACTCGACGAGTTTCTTAACCGGCTCGAAGAAGCCCGCAAGCGCGATCACCGCAAACTCGGTCAGGAACTGGACCTGTTCAGCATTCAGGACCTGGCCGGCCCCGGCCTGATTTTCTTCCACCCCAAGGGCGGCGTCATCCGGAAGATCATGGAAGATTGGATGCGCGATCAGTACGTCAAACGGGGCTATTCTCTCGTCTACACCCCGCACATCGCCCGCAGCGATCTTTGGAAGACCTCCGGTCACTATAACTTCTATTCCGAAAACATGTTTAAGCGCATGGAGCTGGATGACGCTGAATACCAGCTCAAGCCCATGAACTGTCCGTTCCACATCCTGATCTATCGCGACCGCCTGCACTCCTATCGCGACTTGCCGGTCCGGCTTGGTGAGCTGGGCACTGTCTATCGCTATGAGCGCTCCGGCGTTATGCACGGCCTGCTCCGCGTTCGCGGCTTCACTCAGGATGATGCGCACATCTTCTGCACGCCTGAGCAGATTGAGGACGAGGTCGTCAACTGCCTGCAGTTCGCCGTCGACACGCTCGAGACCTTCGGCTTCACCCAATACGAAGCGGAACTCTCCACCTGGGATGGCGGCGCCAGTGGAAAATACGACGGCTCGGCCGACCAGTGGGCCATCGGCGAAAAGGCTCTGCATCAGGCCGCCGATCGGCTCAACCTCAAGGTAAAGGTCTCACCCGACGAGGCTGCGTTTTACGGTCCGAAGATCGACGTTAAGCTGATCGACGCCATCGGCCGCTACTGGCAGCTCTCTACCGTACAGTTCGACTTCACGCTTCCCCGGCGTTTCGGCCTCGAGTACATCGCCGAAGACGGGAAATCGCACCAGCCGCTCATGGTCCACCGCGCCCTGTACGGTTCGATCGAGCGCTTTTTCGGCATCCTGATCGAACACTATGCCGGCGCTTTCCCGGTGTGGCTCGCGCCGGTTCAAGCCGTTATTTTGCCCATCACCGACCGGCAGAATGACTACGCGCAGCAACTCAAGCAGCGGTTAGTGAATGCCGGTGTGCGGGCCACCTTGGATGATCGCAGCGAAAAAGTGAATCTCAAAATCCGGGAAGCCCAATTGCAGAAGGTCCCGTTCATGTTGGTGGTTGGAGACCGCGAGGAACAATCCGGCCAGGTTTCCGTCCGGCATCGCAAACACGGCGACCAGGGAGTGCAATCCGTAGAAGCCTTCCTGGAGCACATCACCCATCTGATCGAAAAGAAGATCTCCAGCGATTAGGCGTCGGCGCTGCCAACAGCGGCCCGAATCCGCGCCGGCCCGATTCTCTTCTTCGTACGGCACCGGGCAACATCGAGAGCTTATGGCGTATGTTGGTTCCAAGCAAGGATTCGCCTGAATGTTTGATGGCCCAGCCACGTTCTCTCGCATGAAATGGTTTCTCAGCGTGCTGTTATTGGCGCTTACCCTTCCTCTGGCTGCGCAACAAACCGAAAACGATCAGCTTGCCAGCGGTTTCCCGGTCGTTCTCGACGGCCGCACCGTCGCGGTCATCTACGCGCCCAAGGACGGAATCTCCGCCGATGACCGCGCCAAGGCCATCGAACAGCGGCTCGAAACGTTTGCTGAAAACCGCTCTCTGGCGCCTGACCTGATTCAGTTCGAAGAACTCACCGGCCACGGGACCATCATCTTTGCGCGCAATAGCGTCCTTATGTTGGTGACGGATGAGGATGCTGCGGCCGCCCACCTCTCCAAGCCTGAACTCGCCGCCCAAATCGCTCAGGCCATGCGCACCGCGGTGATTCAGTATCGCAACGACTGGAGCGTCAAGAACGTCATCAAGTACATCCTGTATGTGCTGGCCGCCACCGTCGTGCTCGTGGCGCTCCTGTTCGGGCTGGCCGCGCTCTACCGCGCTACGCGCCGCCGGATTCTCGCTTGGACCAAGTCCCTCAGGCAGAAGGATCTCGCCTTCTCCGCGATCATTACCCCCCGGCGCGTGGCAGCGGTCCTGCTCACCGCTCAGGGCGCCCTTCGATGGGTAGTCGTCCTGTTGCTGTTTCAGGCCTATGTCACCGCTATCTTCACCATCTTCCCTGGTACGGCCGGATTGGTGGTCTCTTTCTATTCCTGGATCTTCGCTCCGCTCCAGCTGCTGTGGTCGGAATTTCTCAGTTATCTTCCCAATCTCTTCTTTGTCGTTGTTATATCGTTCATTACCTACTACGTCCTTAAGCTCAACCACTTCCTCTTCCTCGAGATCCGCGACGGAAAAATCAAACTCAACGGTTTCGATTCCGATTGGGCCGAGCCCACCTCCAAGCTGGTCAATATCGTCATCTTCAGCACGGCGGTGATCGTCGTATTCCCCTATCTGCCTGGCTCCAGCTCTCCGGCGTTTAAGGGCATCTCCATCCTCTTCGGTGTGCTGCTCTCGTTTGGTTCCGGGTCGGCTGTCGCCAACATCATCTCCGGCGCCATGCTCACCTATATGCGCCCCTACCATGTGGGCGACCGCGTGAAAATCGCGGATACGGTGGGCGATGTCGCCGAGAAGGGCTTACTAGTCACGCGCGTCCGGACCATCAAGAACGTATTCATCACCATCCCCAACGCGGCCATCCTCAACGCTCACATCCTGAACTACAGCACCTCGGCGCGCGAGGTCGGCCTCATCGTTCACTCCAGCGTCACCATCGGATACGACACCCCGTGGCGCCAGATCCATGAATTGTTAATCGCTGCGGCGGAAGCCACACCCCGAACTCTGAGCCATCCGCGCCCGTTCGTCTTCCAAACCGCACTCAACGATTTCTACGTCAGCTATCAAATCAACGTCTTCACCGCCGACGCCAATCACATGGACGATATCGCCTCCGCGTTGCACCAGAACATTCAGGACCAATTCAATGCGGCGGGCGTCGAGATCATGTCGCCCCACTACACCTCGCTGCGCGACGGGAACACCATCGCCATCCCGGAGGCCAACCAACCCCCCGGCTATCGCCCGCCCTCCTTCCGCGTGAACCTCGACCGCCCAACCGAACCTTGATCATCTGCCCTGTCGTTGTTACAGTTCCGTTGAATGTCCCGACACGCAATTCCGATTCAGATGTATACTGAAGCCCTATATCCACACGAAAGCGGCTGAAAATGAACAGCATTCTGTCTGGCGTATCTGGCGTATCCCGCGGTAGTTTGCCCGCTGCCGCCGTGCTGCTGCCCCTTGTTTTTGCTGCGATCCTGCAGGCAGGCGCCAACGATGGCATTCATGGCGTTGGCGTGGGGCTCGGCCGTAAACCCAACCCTAGCGCGTCGCAGGTCCGGCAAGTGACGGGCCCCTCAGGGACCTTCGTCTTCGAAAACGTGCAGCCTGGCAGCTATACGATTTGGGCAGAACTGCCGGCGGGACAACAGCCCGGATTTAGCTCTCACAGCACTACGATCACATTCACCGCCGTATCCGCCGGCGCCGCTAACGCCAAAATGAAAGCCGCCCCATTCTCCGCCTCCGGTCCGCACGTCATGAACAACACGCTGCAAGTGACCGGCGCCATAAAGCCGGGCATCTTCTTCAGCGAGGACTTCACCATCACCGCTCCGGCGACCATCACCGGGACGATCAGCGGCCTGTCTGCCAGGATATGCGGTAAGGGGGAAACGGAGGTAAACGGCAAGTGCATTCCCAATACACACATCCCGAACAATGTCACCGGCAGCGAAGCCCTTTCCACTGGCGCGGTGCACTGCCCTCAAGGGACGGTCTTGATAAATGGCAAGTGTGTGCCCCAAATCGAAGCCCAAGCAAACACCGTCAACAGCAGCCGAAGCAATATCAAGAACAACTTGGCCGTCAATTCGAATGTCGATCCTTCCGGCCCGCTGAGTATCACCGCCGCCACCTGCGAGGCGAACTCCGTTTCCGTGACGACGAACTACGCCGCACCCGCTGGGTCCACCTGGGTCTTTACCAACACCACCACCGGGAAGGCGACCCTCTTCCCGCCCAACCAACCCGTCCACGGTGCGAACAGTCAGCTGCAATTTACACTCGATGCGTCGAATGCCAGTTATCGCCTCGTGATTGAGAATAGTAACGGAGTCTCCATACTGCTGAAGCCCTACCTGTTCACCTGCGGTGCGTCGGGCCCGGCGGCTGTGCAAGGCGGCCAAGCCCATTGAGCAGCAGTGGGCCAAGTGGTGGGCTGGTCCCTGAGGTGGGGCCGGTTCCTGAAGTGGGGCTGGTTCCTTGTGGTGGGGCTGGGTCCCCAGACCCGCGCCGCCCTCCGCCTCGGAGCCGGATGCCAACATCCGGCTCTCCCAGTGTTTTGGGTAGACGCGGAGAGCGGCGCGGACGTGGGCGTCCAGCCCCACAGACGAAGGAGGCTATGAGTGACTAGGTTCCCCGGGAAGCCAAGCCCATTTTCCATCATGGCGACAAAGACCTTTTTCATAGGCACTCTAGTCGTACTCGCGTTGAGCCTGGCGGCGAGCTTGTGCCTCGCCCAGACCACGCCGCCGCCAACCGCACCATCGGCCACTGCGACAGCCTCCACGCAAGTGGACGACGTTATCAAGCTCTACAAAGGCGGCCTGTCGGAAGGCCTGATCATTGAGAGCCTCCGCAAGAAGGGTCAGCCCGCCGATCTCTCTCCTGCCGACCTCGTGAAGCTAAAGGAAGCCGGCGTCCCGGAATCCATCATGCAGGCCATGATGGACCCGAAGAGCTCGCCGCCAGCAGTCGCTCCGGTCATCCCTCCCGCCGCGCCCGCTGTGGTTTCAGCGAAGCCCTCGGTCGTGAACCCCGCTAACGCCATCACCCCTTCGTATGGGCAAAAAAAGCGCGTCGTGGTCTACACCTTCGAATACAAACCAAAACAGGAAGTAGGCGAAGCGATTCGCTCGATGCTCCAGAACAAGCTGGCGGAGCAGGGCCAGGTGATCGTAGTGGAGCGCGCCCAAATTGATGCCATCGAGGCGGAGCTCAAGCGAAACGCCGGCGGCATGGTGCAGCCCGGAACCGGCGCACAGATCGGCCGCATCAGTGGCGTGGATGCGGTGCTCGCGGGCGACGTCATCATCTTTGGCCGCGACGACAGGAAGCACAACGCGGGCGCTACGGTGACGAACGACATTTGCACCGCCTGTGGCGTGTTTACCCGCACCAAGACCGAAGAGAAAGCCGTGGTTGCCATCAACTACCGTTTTATCGATGCAGAGACCTCCGAAGTGGTGGCTACCGGCCAGGCGCGTGGCGAGTCCAAACGCACCAGTAAGAGTTGGGGGGCCGGCGCCAACGGCAGCACGGTTGGGATGGATGTCACGGCCGCCAACTTCGCAGAAACCATCGTCGGCGAAGCCACTATGGATTGCGTCAACAAACTCGCTGATCTGTTCACCAAGCAAGTTCAGGGTATGACGCGAAGGCGTCATGAATTGGAAGCCTACGTTGCGGATATCTCTGACAACACCATGGTGATTACGGCCGGGACGAATGATGGCGTCGTGGCCGGCGACGTGTTCGAGATCTGCAAAATTGACCGCGTCGTGAGAGACCCCAACACCAAAGAAGTCCTCGACCGCATTGTCACCAAGGTGGGCGAATGTACCATCAGTAGCGTTCGTGAACGGGTCGCAACGGGAACTATACCGGGCTCACCGGCTGAAAACGGATTCCTCGCCCGAAAGAAGCTATAACTTCGTCGGCTCCCCCAACCCATTCAAAACCGCGCCCCGCACCAAGTTGCTACAATCGCGCAAATGGCCGATTCCGTCTGGGTCCCGACATCTGCATCGGTCGTGCCCGCCACCACAGCTCGTTCGCGGCACTCCGCTCTTGTCCGTGTCACCCACTGGATCACCACGCTCTGTTTCCTGGCCCTGCTCGTCACGGGAGTTGAAATTCTCATTTCTCATCCCCGCTTTTATTGGGGTGAAGCCGGCAACGTGCTAACCACGCCGCTGTTCAAACTGCCGATTCCAGCCTCGAGGTCCACCGTCCCGACCGGCTACGGCTACGTGATGCCTGACCAGAACGGCTGGAGCCGATATCTCCATTTCCAAGCTGCGTGGGCCGCCGTATTGACCGGCTTGCTTTACGTCTTCTTTGGATTGCTCACCGGGCATTTCCGCCGCAACCTGCTCCCCGCTCGAGCTGACTTCTCGTGGCGGGCTCTCTCCAGCGAAATCGCCGCGCATCTGCGCTTTCGGCCGGCCCGTGGGGACGAAGCGTCCTATAACCTGCTTCAACGCCTCACGTATCTATTCGTAATCTTCGTTCTGTTTCCCTTGGTTATCTGGACAGGCCTGGCAATGTCCCCCGCCATCGCGTCTGTCTTTCCGGCCGCGGTCGCCATTTTGGGTGGCCAGCAATCCGCGCGCACCATCCACTTCTTCGTTTCCGTCTTACTGGTGCTCTTTCTTTTCGTTCACGTCCTCATGGTTTGTCTCGCCGGATTCTGGCCCCGTATGCGGGCGATGATCACCGGGCGCCCCGCTCGGCCTTCGGAGCGAACATGAGTAGGATCTCGCGGCGTAAACTCATCGCCGGCGGTGTGGCCGCAGTTGCGGGTGCGTCCGGACTCGCCGCGGCTGCCAAGCTTGCCGGGCGTTATGGACTGATCCCGCCCGATGGCGGAGGCCTCTACGGTCCGGGCGAAACGCTCACCTATGCGGCGCAGCGGTTGTTGACTCGTCACTCACTGGCGCGTGAGTTCGCTCCCGGTCAGATCTCCAAAACACCGTTCGCGAACGCAGTGGATCCCTTGGGCGAAGAGTTCAAGCGCCTTCAGGAAGGATCGTTCGCTGACTGGCGGCTGGCCGTCGATGGAATGGTCGCCCACCCGGCTTCCTTCTCGCTCGCTGAAATCAAAAGCGGTCCCCGGCGCAGCCAGATCACGCATCTCGCGTGCGAAGAGGGCTGGTCTTACATCGCCGAATGGATTGGCGTGCCTCTCTCGCACATCCTGGACGCCGTGGGAACTCTCCCCCAGGCCCGCTACGTGATCTACCGTTCCATTCAACCGGACTGGTGGGAAAGCATCGATATGGCCGATGCGCTGCACCCACAAACTTTCCTTACCTACGGAATGAACGGCGGTGAGCTTCCCGTCGGATTCGGAGGGCCTCTGCGATTACGTGTTCCCAGGCAACTCGGCTACAAGAGCGTCAAATACATCACCCGCCTCACCGTAACCGACAACCTGAAACCGTTTGGCAAAGGTCTGGGCTCCGTGTCCCCGGAAGCCGGATACGCTTGGTACGCGGGCATCTGACGTCGCAAGCGTCATGTCTCGCCTGCTGATCGCCCTCTGCCTTCTGGTCCAAGCCCAGACCGTGCCCGTCGTTCGCCTTTACCCGGTGGACGATTCGGCGCGCGACCCGGCCTTTCACTCCTTCGTCAAGCGGCTGCGGTCCGCCGTCGAGGCGCGGAATACCAACGCACTCCGCAAACTCGTCGACCCGGAAGTCGTCACCGGCCCGGCCGAAGACGATACGGGCTGGGCGAAGTTCGCCGCCAGGTGGCAGCCCGGCGATCCGAACTCCAACCTCTGGTCTGCCCTGTCTGACCTGCTCGACTTGGGCTTCATTCAGGAACACCCCAGCCTATTCGTTTCACCCTACCTCGTGTGGCGCTTCCCTCGCGAGTTGGATAGGGCCACGCACTTGGTCGTGATCCGCGACCAGGCGGCTCTTCGGACGGCGCCTTCCTCGCGGGCATCTGTAGCCGCCCGGCTTTCTTTTGACGTGGTGCGGAAACTGGGACCACCCGAAAGTGGCGAAGGCCTTGGTCTTTGGGTTCGTGTCAGCACCATCGATGGACGAACCGGGTATCTGAACACAAAGGATGTGATGAGCCCGTTGATGCCTCGCGCTCAGTTCGGCATCCGCCACGGCCGGTGGCTCTTGGTCGCCCTGGAAGGCCAGGACTGAGCTTACACAGCTTCCGATCGCAATCGCCGCAATAACTCCGGATCGACTCTGCTCTTTACTGTCCTACGGTCTATCTGGAGTTGGCGCGCGGCTTCCTCGTAGCTCCCCGTTCTCGCATACACCAGGGTGCAGTACCGGTTGAGCATTTCATCGGCAGTAAGGCGGCCTACCAACGCTTCGTCGAAAATGTTGCTTTTCGTTGGCAGCCGCGGCTCACTGCGCGCAGGTCGGTATTCCTGCCGGATGATTACGTTCCTCACGCATTGCTCCAGCTCGCGATAGTTGCCCGGCCACGAATACCCGAGGCCCAGGTTCTTTTCGATCCACGTGTAGGCTTCTTCGCCCAGCGTGTCCCCTTCATCGGCCGCGTTTCGGCGCGCCATGAACCGCACCAGGTCCCTCAGCACTTCGGGGGATTCGGCGATCTGTTGCGCCAGCGAAGGCGTCGTGATCAGGTCCGAACAGAGACGGTAGTACAGATCCTCGCGGAACGAACCTTGTTCAATGCTCTCCGCAAGCTTGCGATTCGTAGCGGCGATCAACTTGCCGGTGAACGTCCGTGGCGCGGTCTCGCCGACCGGCGTAAAGGTTCGGGTTTCAATCACCCGAAGCAGCTTCATCTGCACGTCCGTAGTGAGTTCGCCCAGCTCGTCCAGGAAGACCGCTCCCAGCGGCGGGCAGGTTTCAAGCCAGCCTCGGCGATCCTTATCGGCGCCGGTAAACGCGCCCCTGCGATGTCCGAACAACTCCGATTCGACGAGCGTGCTGGTCAGCGCACCGATGTGAATCGGGTGAAAACTGGCGGCGAGGTCTTGGCCAAACGACTGCGAGGCGACGTCGTAAGGAATGTACCGCGAGAGCGCAATGGCCCGAGCCACCAGTTCCTTGCCGGTTCCTGATGGCCCCGTAATCAGCGTTGCGAAATCGCCCATTCGGTTGTAGAAAGCCCGCCGGTACCGGCGAATGTTGTGCGTGAAGATGGATTGCCACACCGCCGCCCGTAGGCGAGCCGCTGGCGGAGAACCGCCCAGGATGTTCTCGAAGATATGGTGAAACGCCCGGGCGATCTGAAAAAAACACGCAAACGTGTGCTGCGGCTCGTGGCCCGATGGCAAGGCCTCGCCATTCCAAAGCATCTTCTGATTCCAGGCTTGAACGAAGTCCTTGTAGAAGTCGATCTTCACGACACCGGCCTTCACGTTGAGTCCGGAGAACGCAGCCTTGTGCAGGCGGTCGTGGAAGTAGTGATACAGCATGAACAGCGTCGCGTCCTCGTACAGAACCAGCTCCGAGCGATGTGGCTGGTCTCCGCTCGCCAGGCGCCGCGGGATGTCCCCAAAAACGCGCTCGATCTTCGCGATCATCCGTCCCGTGTTGGGGCGCCGGCGATCGGGATTATCAACCTCCATGCTCCAGTAAGGCGGCTCTTCGACGTAGTGCGGCCCCAGCGCCGCCTTTTCCAGTTCAATCCATTCCGCCAGAAATGGATTGCCGAATCCGATCTTCGAAAAGTTCTCCAGCAGCGACCGTTCTTTCGTCTTGAAGAGAGGCATCGTCATTCCAGCATACATTCAATGAACGGCCTGTACATAAAATGTATTGCCATCCAACCCCTCTTCCCCATTCCGGTCCTTTAGAAACAATCGCTTAGAGAAGCGCATCCTTTGGTGGTCCATCTGCCTTTACTTCAGCGTGCCCGACAAGCGCGGGACCAAAGAAGGAGAAGCGGACATGACAAGTTATCGGCAACTATTAAGCAAGCCCGGATTTCGAGCCCTGCTGGGAACGCAGTTCCTGGCGCTGTTCAACGATCAGGCATTCAAGATTGCTGCTTCCATGGCAGCCTTGGGGCGCGGCCACGCCGACGTCATCCCTCTCTTCGGCGCACTCTTCGTACTGCCGTATTTGTTGTTCGGTGGGTATGCAGGACAGGTCTCCGATCGGTTTCGCAAACGTCGCGTCATCGTGACCATCAAGGCCGCTGAAATCGCCATCATGGCGCTCGGCATCGTGGCCCTCGGCTTGGGGCACATCTGGATCATGGCCGCGGTGGTCTTCCTGATGGGAACTCACACCGCCTTCATGACACCCGCCCGCTTGGGCATCGTGCCCGAAATGGTGGAGGAGCATGAACTGTCGATGGCGAATGGCGCCGTCGACACCAGTTCGTTCCTGGCGGTCATCGCTGGCACGGCTGCGGGCGCCGCCGCACTGGCCCTGTTCCCCACCTCGCATTACCCCATCGGCTTGTGCCTTTCCGCAGTCGCGGTCACCGGGTTCCTCATCAGCCTCTTCATCCACCCGGCGCGTGTCGTCGAATCGAAGCGAATCATCCGCGGCAACCCGATTCCGCAGCTGAGAAGCGGTATGCGATTGATCTGGAACAGCCCTGCGCTGCTGCTCTCTTGCCTCGCTCTGACCTTCTTCTGGATGGTGGCCGCGTTGTACCAGATGAACTTGCTTGTCTTCGCCAAAGAGCGCCTGGCGGCTTCCGAAACCACCACCGGCCTGCTGATCGCCTGTCTTGCCATCGGCATCGCCATTGGCAACGTAACGGCGGGCCGTCTCTCCGGCGGGCGCATCCAGACCGGCATGGTGCCGTTCGGCGGCCTCGGCCTCGGCGTGTTCTCCACGGTCTTAGCGCATTTGGCCCATACTCCGGTCCAAGCGGCCGTCGTTCTGGCAGCCATGGGCTTCAGCGGTGGGCTCTTCATGGTTCCACTGGGCGCCTTGATGTTGAAGGCCGCCCCGGAAGCGGACCGCGGCGGTGTCATCGCCACCAGCAGCTTCATCACCACCATCGGAACCATCTCGTCTGCCGGTATTCTGTGGCTGCTGCATGATCTCTCGCACATCTCGGCGGCGAACATCTTCTTCGCATGTGGCATCGCCACGCTGGTGGCCTCGGCCATCATCGCCAGGCTCGTTCTGGCGGAGGTCGTACGGTTCCAGCTTACGCCGCTCATGGGCCTCGTCTACCGCATCCGCGTTCGCGGCCGGCAAAACATCCCTGCCACCGGTCCGGTACTGTTTGTCTCGAACCACGTCTCGTTCATTGATGGGCTGCTGATTGCCTTCAGCACGCCCCGCAACGTGCGCTTCCTGGTGCACGAGAAGTATTACAACCAGTTCCGCCTCATCTTCAAGCCGCTCGGCGCCATTCCAGTTCCGATCGGCAGGCGAGGCGTCGTTGAAACCATCCGGCGAGCTCGGCTCGAACTCGCCGCCGGACATGCCGTCTGTCTGTTTCCGGAAGGCGCCCTGACACACCTCGGCAGCATTCTGCCCTTCAAACGCGGCGTGGAAAAAATTCTCCAAGGCTTCGACATTCCCGTCGTGCCGATTCACCTCGATCAGGTGTGGGGCAGCATTTTCAGCTATGAAGGCGGAAAATTCTTTTGGAAATGGCCCAAACGCGTGCCTTACCCCGTCACAGTCAGCTTCGGCCGACCCATGCCCTCCACCTCCACCAAGGAGGCTATGCGTGATGCCGTGGTCGAGTTGGGTGCGGACGCGGCGGAAGCCCGCGAATATAAAGAAACCCTCGCCTCCCGCTTCATTCAGACTGCCAAGTTGCATCCTGGCCGCCTGGCCATTGCGGACTCCAGCGGCAAGCAACTCAGCTATCGCCGTACGTTGATCGCCGCTCTCCTGATGGCGGGCTGGTTGAAGCGCCAACACCGCGACGAAGAAATGATCGGGCTGCTATTGCCCGCAAGCGTGGGTGCGGCCATCGCCAACCTCGGAATCACGGTGCGTGGACAGGTGGCTGTAAACCTGAACTTCACCGCGGGCCCGGCCATGGACTCCGCCATCGAACAGTGCGGCATCAAGACCATTCTCACGTCCCGCGCCCTGCTGGAAAAGATCAACCTTCCGCCGCGTCCTGGAATGGTGTTTCTCGAAGACCTGCTGCCCGGTTTCAGCGGAATCGGCAAGGCCAGGATGGCTGCGCTGGCGGCGATGCCCGCCTCGATCATCGAACGCGCCGTGGGCCGCCGCCATAAATCTCGCGACTTGGCAGCCGTTATCTTCTCGAGCGGCACAACCGGCACTCCGAAGGGCGTCATGCTCTCGCATCGGAACATTCTTTCCACCATCGATGGCATGGGCCAAGTGTGCGAGTTCGGGGAAAACGGCTGCTTGGCGGGCCTGCTGCCCTTCTTCCATTCGTTCGGCTACACCGTGACGCTATGGTTCCCCATGACCAAGGGCTTGACCGCGGTTTACCATCCGAACCCGTCCGACGCCAAAGCCGTAGGTGAACTAGTCGCCCGCTATCGCGCGAACCTGCTGCTCACCACACCCACATTCGCACTTGGCTATATCCGTTCCTGCCAGAAGGAGCAGTTCGCGTCCTTGCGTTACGTTTTCGCCGGAGCCGAACGGTTGCGCCAGTCCGTCGCTACCTCGTTTCGCGACAAGTTCGGCCTTGACCTGCTCGAAGGTTACGGCGCAACCGAGATGTCTCCCGTGGTCGCCTTGAATCTCCCCGAAGTCCTGTCCCTGGTGGATGACGATGATGTTCAAGTCGGCGCGAAGCCAGGCACGGTCGGCCGTCCGCTCCCGGGCGTGGCAGTACGCACCGTCCACCCCGAGACGCGCGAACCTCTTCCCGCCGGCGCCGAGGGCTTATTGATCATGCGCGGCCCGAACCGCATGCTCGGCTATCTCAACCAACCGGAGAAGACAGCCGCCGCCGTTCAAGACGGTTGGTATGTGTCCGGCGATCTCGGTTTCATTGATGCCGAGGGCTTCCTCACCATCACGGGCCGCGTCGCCCGCTTCAGCAAAATCGCCGGCGAGATGATTCCGCATGAGAGAGTCGAGCAGGCGCTCGCGGCCGCTGCGCCGGACATCTCTTGCGTCGTCACCAGCGTTCCGGACGCACAGCGCGGCGAGCGTCTCATCGTTCTCTGCGCGAGCGGCCTTAACCAGCCAACCGAAGTGGCCGCACTCCTCGCCGCATGCGACTTGCCCAAGCTCTGGCTGCCGAAACGCGATTCATTCTTCGCAGTCGATTCCATCCCCATGCTGGCAACCGGCAAGACGGATCTGGGCCGGGTCCGCGATCTGGCGCTGGCGCTTGTCGCCAAAGACAGTATGCTCCCGCTAAATGGTTCCAATGGGAATGCCCGCGCTGCGTATGAGTCGTTAGCCAACTCCCAAGTCTTGGCTACCCAAACTCAAGAAAACGGATAAGATCGAATGGCTGCCAACGTGGGGGACGGGTCGGTGGATTGGGTTGCCGTGAACGCGCAGCAGCGCTTCGCCTCCGCCGAGCCAGACCGGATAGCTACCAAAAACCCTAAAGGAGAACATGACCATGTCGGGATTCATCATCGTCGTTCTTTGTAATGCGGGTGGTGATCGCGTTGACGGTCCTGTGGAGGGTTTTATCCAGGAAGAATCGAGGAGCAGCAACGGAAGAATCGACGATTGTGGGTCGAAATCAGGCCGAGCCCTGGCTCGTCGAGCGGGTTCAGGCGCTCGAGAAAGCAGTTGACGAGCTTCGACGACAGCTGGCGAGCCCAGTGAGCGTAACGCGCGCGCCCGCGCCGGTTTTGGAGCCACTGCCCTCAGTCGTGGAACCGCCGCCCTTGGTCGCGAAGCCAGCGCCGGCCGCGGCCCGGGTGGCGGAGCCGGTCCAGGCTGCACCCAGCCTGCGGCCCACACCGCCCCCGCTCCCTCGTACTTGCGCCCACTGCGGTCGGGCCCTGCCCTCGCCCTCAGCCATCTGCGAATGTCAACGCAAACCTGCGGCGCCGGCGCCGGCGCCCGCGCCCGAATTCGTTCCGCGCGCAATGCCCGAAGCCGTTCCCGAGCCGCGGTTCGCCACCGTCGCGCCATCGCTTTCCGATCGCCTCCGCCAGAACATGGCAGGCGAAGAGTGGGAGGCACTCGTTGGCGGAAGCTGGCTGAATAAACTGGGCGTTTTTGTCTTAGTCATCGGCATCGCTCTGTTTCTCGGTTACTCCTTCACCAGGATGGGACCTCCCGGTCGCGTCGCCGTCTCACTCGCGGTAAGTCTCGCCCTGCTCGGCGGCGGCATCGTCCTCGAGAGGCGCCCACGCTACAGCATCTTTGGTCGTGGCTTGCTCGGCGGGGGCTGGGCTGCTCTCTACTTCACCACTTACGCGATGCACGCGGTAAGTGCCGCCAAGGTAATCGACAGTCCCGTAGCCGCATCGATCCTCCTAATGGCGGTTGCGGTGGGAATGATTCTGAATTCCCTGAAATACCGTTCGCAAACTGTCACGGGTCTGGCGTATTTCCTGGCGTTCGTCACCCTCACCCCTGTCATCACGCCTGCGGCGGCTCTTTCCACCATTGCCCTGGTGCCCTTGGCAGGTTCTTTGCTCTACGTTGCCATTCGCTTCGAATGGTCGCAAATGGCCGTCTTCGGGCTGGTTGCCACCTATGGCACCTGCGCCTCTCGCGGCGATTCGGGCGCTTCCGTCTTCGCGGCCCAAGCCGTCTTCACAACCTATTGGCTGCTGTTCGAAACCTTCGATCTGTTTCGGGCGCGGCGGCAATCCGCCTACACGCAGTGGGAGCAGGCCATCTTCCCGCTCAACGCGGCCGGCTTCCTCTTTCTGTCCTATTCCAAGTGGTCAGCCTCCGCGCCGGAATCACTTTATGCGTTGTCGGCCGCGGTAGCAGCCGCGTACTTGGCTAGCGCCGTGCTGCGAATGTTCCTGCGTCCGCCGTCGAGTTTTCCCGAGGACACCAATCCTCTCGTGCGGGCTCTTTCAGGCGGCTACGAGGGCGCCATCACGCTCACCGCCGCTCTTACTATTGCCGCGATTTTCCAGCGATTCCAGGGGACACAGGCTGAACTCGGATTGCTGGTCGAAGCGGAGACCTTCTTCCTGGCAGGACTCTTCTTCCGCCAAGCCTACCCGCGCCAGATAGCGGCGGCGCTGTTTGCGGGAGGGCTCGGCAAACTCATCTTGAACGACATTCCCGCCGGCGGCCAGACTACGATCGGCGGTTGGAGCGTCAAGCCGTGGACTCCGGCAACGGCACTGAGTGGTGTGTTGTTCTATCTGAATCGGGCCTTGCGGCCGGCCGACACGTTCTACGGCTATGCAGGTTCTGCCATGGTGGCCCTGATCATCGGCTTCGAAACGCCAGAGCGCTACCTGGGACCGGCCTGGTTTGCGTTGGCCGCCGTCCTCTTCGGTATCGGATGGCTGCGCCGCTTGCGCGATTTTCGCATTCAAGGTTATCTCGCTGCGGCGCTCGGACTCGGCGGAACCGCGATCTACCAGCTCGATGTTGGCTTCGGCAGGGAGATCCCTCTCCGCCATCCCTGGATCTCATTGGCCTGTGCGGCCCTGCTCAGCTACGCGGGTATTGTTTGCGGTCTCCGCTCCGCTGCCGATCGCCTCGAAGACTGGGAACGAACCCTTCTGCGTCGCTTCGGCTCGTGGGCGGCAACCGTGGCGCTGGTGGCGCTCGCCTGGCGCGTGCTTCCAGGTGATTACCTTGGCCTCGGCTGGATGGCCGTGGCGTTGGTGTTGCTTGAGTTCGGCCTGCGTCAGATTCCCGAAAACTTCCGGACGCAATCCTATTTGGTTGCAGGTCTCGGGGCATTCCGCGTGCTTTTCTTTAACCTCATGCCCGTTGCCAACGTCGGCCCGCTCGCTCCAAGGCTGACAATTGCTGGTGCGGCCCTGTTGGCCTACGCCATGGCAGCCCAGGATTTATCGAACGCGCGCGGAAGGTGTCAGCACACAGGAGCGCGTCAAGGTGTTTAATTTCAGTTCGGCCTTCGGCACGTGGTTCTTGCTAGGTGCAATTTGGGCCCTTCTGCCGGCAGTCGTCATCGGGCCGGCGTGGGCCATTGTCAGCCTGCTGTTGGTCGAATGCGGCCTTGCACTCGACGTCCCCGGCCTGCGCCTCCAGGGCCACATCGCCGCCGCGTTCTCGGTCGGTCGTCTCTTCTTTACGAACTTTACCGGTCTCGGTAGCCTCGGTTTTGTCTCTCATCGGGTGCTGACCGTCGTTCCCGTCATCTGCTCCGAGTACTACCAGTGGTCGCGGCAGAACGCGGCGCGCCTGCGGCTCAAGGCCTGGGAGCTTCCCATCGCACGCATCTATCTTTACGCTGCGGCGGTTCTTGCTGTGGTGCTGATGCGCTTCGAGCTCGGTCGTGTGCTCACCGTCACCGGCTGGGCTGCATTCGCGTTAGGTCTTCTCTTATTCGGGCTCCGCTGGGACAATCGGGACCTCCGCTGGCAGAGTTACGCGATCGCCGCGCTGGCTTTCTGGCGAAGTTGGACCACCAACTTTTATGCGCCGGATAGTTTCGCGGGCGTGTCCGGCCGCGTACTCACCGCAGCGTTTGTGATCGCCTGCTTCTACGCAGGGCAATTGCTGATTCCACGAAAGGCGGTAGCGCGGGATTCTGTCGAGCGCTACGCCCGGTTGTTCTATTCCGCACTGGCAACCGTTCTGCTTGCCGTCCTGTTGTTCTATGAAGTCTCGGGCAGCATGCTGACCGTCGCCTGGGGACTCGAAGGCATCGCGCTGCTAATCGCCGGCTTCCCGCTGAGCGATCGCGTACTCCGCCTCTCCGGTCTCACGCTATTCATGGTTTGCGTCTTGAAACTGTTCTTGTGGGATTTGCGGCACTTGGAGACGCTCTACCGCATCCTCTCGTTCATTGTTCTCGGGCTCATGCTGGTAAGCGTTTCGTGGATCTACACCCGCTTCCGCGAGCAACTGCAACGTTATCTCTAGGACGTTGCCTAAGAAAGGCTATCGCAAATGCCCCCACACTCTCGGTACCCTGCGACTCTTTCGAAGCAAGCGCAAGCGCTTCGTAGCCACGACCGTCACACTTCCACCACAGAGCCGCGCGCGTCAGCAAGCGGATTCTTTCGAAGCCGTGACCGTCGTCACACTTCCCCCACAGAACCGCGCGCGTCAGCAAGCGGATTCGGGGAGGGTGATTCTCCACGAAGCGGATTCTTTCGGAGCCGTGACCGTCAGGCGGTTCTTGGCCCTTTCAGCAAAGTCTTAGGAGGCCTCTTATGCCAAAGTTGAGATTCTTTTTCGTTCTGGGATTGTTAGTCGCGGGCGCTGCGTTGGCCACGCGGGGCACTGCGGACCCCAACGTCAACCTCCGTTCGTTAACCCAGCTGTGGTCCGATACTCTGCGCGACACTGACCAGATCGGCATGAAGTTCACCCGCGTGAGCGCTGCCGATGAGATGAAGATTGGCGCGGAACTGGCGGGACGTTTCGGTGAGCAGCAAATCGCGGGCAACGCCTACGTCGGCGCGGTGGGCCAGACCGTCGCGGAGCACGTTAGGCGCCGTGAGATCCGCTATCAGTTTCACCTGATCAATTCGCCCGCCATCAATGCCTTTGCGCTGCCCGGCGGCCAGATTTTCGTAACCACGGGAATGCTCAACTTCGTCGATTCGGAAGCTGAGCTAGCCGCTGTATTGGGCCACGAAATCTCACACGTCGATCTTCGGCATTGCATCGAGCGGTATCAATATGAACTCACATTAAAGAACGCGGGCATGCCGGAAGCCGGGCAAGCGCTGGAGCTGGCGCACCGCCTGGCAACGTTTAGTTTTACCCCTGATCAGGAACTGGAGGCCGATGCCCAGGGCCAGCGCATGAGCATCGAAGCAGGTTACGATCCCGGCGCGGCGGCCGCGCTATTTCTACGGATGCAATCGCACCTCCGCGAGCGCTCGCCAGCGTCGGCGACAACACCCGTTGGTGAAGTCACGCAATCGGTCGGAGGAGTCCTCGAATCCTATTTCCGGTCTCACCCACCTTCCGCGGAGCGCTCCCGTCAACTCGACGACATGATCAGCCATCACCGGTCCGCTCTCCACGGCTCAACTTTTTATGTCGGCAAACAAAACCTGCGCGATCGCATCCAAAAGTCCAAGCACGAATTTCCGGATGAGTACCGGACCATGTGATCATGACCGTCGTCACACTCCCCCGCACAGAGCCGCGCACGTAAGCAAGCGGACGCCGGACATGCCGATCTTCACGACAGCCAAACCGAGCCGCGACGGTTACGGAGCGGTGGCGCCAACTTCCGCACTGAGCCGCGCGCGTCAGCAAGCGGATTCTTCCGGAGCCGGATCAATTGGAATGGCGCTGCCCGGTCCGCCACGCTCATGACCGTCGTCAAACTTCCACTACAGAGCCGCGCGCGTCAGCAAGCGGATTCTTCCGGAGCCGGATCAATTGGAATGGCGCTGCCCGGTCCGCCACGCTCATGACCGTCGTCACACTTCCACCACAGAACTCATCATGAGCTTTTCGCACACCCGCAATGATGAAAACGCAATCTATCGACGTGGGGCGGGTCCCCAGACCGGCGCCGGGTGCCCACGCCCGGCTCTCCGAGCGATGCGTAAGCCATCTTACTCGCGAATCAGTGTTTTCAGAGCAACCGCGCGCGTCAGCAAGCGGATTCTCTCGGAGCTGGATCAATCGGAATGGCGCTGCCCGGTCCGCCACGCTCATGACCGTCGTCAAACTTCACTACAGAGCCGCGCGCGTCAGCAAGCGGATTCTTCCGGAGCCGGATCAATTGGAATGGCGCTGCCCGGTCCGCCACGCTCATGACCGTCGTAACACTTCCACCACAGAGCAACCGCGCGCGTCAGCAAGCGGATTCTTTCGGAGCTGGATCAATCGGAATGTCGCTGCCCGGTCCGCCACGCTCACGACCGTCGTCACACTTCCACCACAGAACCGCGCGCGTCAGCAAGCGGATTCTTTCGGAGCTGGATCAATCGGAATGTCGCTGCCCGGTCCGCCACGCTCACGACCGTCGTCACACTTCCACCACAGAACCGCGCGCGTCAGCAAGCGGATTCTTTCGGAGTTGGACCTGGTGCCCATTTACCAGTTATGTCGGCGGACAAAACCTGCGCGACCGCGCCCAGTCGTCGAAGATGAGGCTGTAGTAGGCAACGCGGTGAAGCACCTGCCGCCTCGTGATTGCACAGGGCCAATCGCCTCTGTAGGTTAGGGTAGGCTCCTGCCCCGTTGTGGCCATCTAGTATGTTTCTAGGCGAACAAACCGCGGTCACGGACAACTCAACTTTATTTTTGCCATCTTTTCAATCACTTCCAGAGAACCGCCTCCAGGAAAGTGCATTTCCCCCTGAGATAATGGTGTTGTAAAAAGAATTTCGTCCCAAGGGCCGTCGCGGCTGATCCGCGTTCGGCCCTTTTCTATTTTGTGGCCCCTCGCCACCAACCGGAAACCTGGCTGCCGCGCCTGTAACCGCCGCTCACGCCTCATGGCCTCACGACGCGTGGGCGGCGCCGCATTTCGGCCTGTCCGAAAACCTCTTCGAAAGGAACCGTATCCAATGTCATCACAAGCGCAGATCACCGCGAACCAGGCAAACGCCCAGCTATCCTCGGGTCCGAAGACCCCCGAGGGTAAGGCAAAATCATCCCGAAATGCCCTGAAAACCGGCCTCACCGGCCACACCGTCCTGCTGCCCGGCGACGACGCCGAACTCTACGAAGTCAAACTTCTGCACTGCGTCGAGGCCTTCAACCCGGTTGGCGAAAAGGAAACCGCGCTGGTCCAAGCCCTCGCCGACGCCGAATGGCGCCTCGCCCGCATCCCCGGTCTCGAGTACGGCATCTATGCCCTCGCGCGCATCGAGTTCGCCCATAGGTTCGATGACGAGCCCGAAGAACTCCGCCCCAGCCTCATCCAGTCCCACACCTACCTCGCCTATCACAAGCAGCTCAACAACCTGAGCATCCAGGAATCGCGCCTCCATCGCCAGCTGGTCAAGATCAACGCCGACCTCGCCGCTCTCAAGCGCCAGCGCCAGCAACAGGAACAGGCCAGGCTCACCCAAGCCGCCCGCCACTACATCGCCGCCAACCAGGCCAAGAAACCCTTCAACCACAAAGAATTTGGGTTCGATTTTTCAATGGACCAGATCGATCGCCATGCCAGGCAGATCCAACAGAGCGAGCGGGGTTTCTCCGCTGCGTAAGCAGGCTCTGCCCGTTGGCAGCCACCAAATATCGACGAAAATGTCTCACATTTCGCGAAGCAACAGCCACGCAGGCCTCGCTTCAAAGTCCAAATCCACCCGTCGCACTCGTGGTGCGCAAGCGCGGCAGACCCGGGGAGATAACCCAAGTCAGTAAAAAGAAGAAACCGCGGGACAGACCCTGGTCGCCGCTCGAAAGCGTCAAACCATGGTCTGCCCCGCGGCTGTGAACACCTGCTGGACTCGTGCAAACTCTCTTTCGAGGCCAGCAACGGCTTTACACCTTCTTCTTTTTGGGCTTCTTCGTTTCTTTCTTACGATCCATGCTTTTGGCCATCGGACAAATTCTCCCTTCGCATAGATTATGGCCTGTTTCGGTGTGCCGGGTCGAGTGCGAATTTCAGAAAGCAACGAAGGCAACCCAAAGTGGAACCGGACATCCTTCCGGGCGGCGGCTCAATCGCGTTCTGCCGGAGCCTTCACTCGCAGTGCGTTCAAGAACAGTTTGCCGAAGAACTCCCGGCGTCGCTCATCCAGGAACAACCAGGACAGCACCCTCACCAGGGCAGGGGGCTGGAAGCCAGGGTCCATCTGGCGGCGCCGGTCCAGAATCCCGGCCAGCGTTTCTCGTGGCCTCTCGCGAAACTCATCGAGCATCGCCGTTTGGTGCACGCAGGAGATCGTGCAGAACGGAGCGCAGCCTTTCCGAACCGCGCTTTCGCGCATGATGTCCGTCACCGTGTAATCGTCCAATGGAATTCCGGGCCGGCCACGCTGCTGTGAACAGTAATGCACCAGGCCTTCTTCGCAGATGTAAAGAAAACGGCCGCCGGCCCGGCAATGCCAGGCTGTCGGCACCGCGCGGCTGATATTCTCCTGGAAACTGTCGAAATGCGCGAATGAGAAAAGCGACGTCTTGAGCTTGCGGAAGCGGTCGTAAACAGTTTGCTGCTCCGCCGCCAGTGGCTTGAGCTGACCGGTATGATCGTGCAGGATACCAACCGTGCTCGTGAACCCGAGTTCACGTGCGCGCTTGCCGACCGTGAAGGCATCTTCGGGGTTCCGTATGCCTGCGCCCAGCACTGAGTTGATGGTGACGCCGAATTCGGCGTACTCGGCCAGCCATTGTAGCTTTCGATCCAGAACTTTGAGCGATTTCTTCGAGACCTCGTCCGGCAGCACGTTGTCGATACTGATCTGCAGGTAATCCAGTCCGGCACGGTTCAACCGTTCAATGACGTCCGGCGTCAACAACAGTCCATTGGTGATAAGAGTGGCGATAGCGCCTCGTTCCCGGATCCGCCGGATGATCGCGTCGAGGTCTGGATGCAGAGTAGGCTCGCCGCCGCTGAGCGTGATGATGGTCGTGCCCAACTCCCCCAGGCGATCGATGCGCCGCAACATCACCTCCAGGGGCACCGGATTCGAGACTTTGTCGTACTCGTTGCAGTAGGTGCAGTCCAGATTGCAGCGGCGAATCGGCACAATCTGCGCCAGGATCGGGTGCGACGGTGATTGCATGGCACGGGCGAACATCCGGGTTTCCCGGAGCGTCCGTCCCATCTTCTTGCCGAGGTTTTGAACTCTGTTCGCCATGCTCTGCTTCTTCCAGTGTCACATCAATGCGTCAGCTCAAACCGTCCCGAACTTCGCGCATTCTTATTCTTTATTTACGAGTGCCTTACGCGCTCCTTATGCTTTCGCCCCTACCATCGTATGGGTTGGTAGTTCAGCCGGGCCTGATGAACCTTGAAGTATTAGCTGAAGAGTTGAATCGTCTGGCGCTCAACGAGGATAGTCGAAGCCATCCCGGCAGGGTGGCTGACGCAACGGAAGCGCTGCGGCAATACTCACATGCATTCGTCGTTGCCGGCGAGCATCAAAGGAGAGCAGTCGGATTGGGCCTCACCAGCGAGGCGCATCGCCTTCTCCTTAATTTTGCTTGGGATAGCGCCGAACAGGCTGTCGAGCAAAAGTCGCCGGAATTGGTTGCCGTGGGCCTTCTCGCGGTCGCGATTGAAGGCGGCCATATTGACATCGGAGCTAGCCTGGCTCGAATGGCCGTTTTATATCGCAGTGGGCGAAAACTCGGATTGGACACAAAAGCGCTTTTCGGGCAGGCTGCGGCGTGGGCCGGTTCGCCCCGCCTCGTGGCGGCCATGCATTCCTTCCCTCTGCGCTCAGACGAGCAAACCGATCTGAACAAGGGTTTTTTCATTCAAGAGGTGCAGTCTGAAGGTGGGTTCCGCTACGTGCAGCGGTCGCTGCCTGTAAACCGCTATCTTTGGCGGGAGAAGTTGCGCACCTTATTCGGCAGGCAGAGGCTTTCCACCTAGAATTGCGCTCTATAGTTAAGCAGGCAGCCTTCTGCGGGCCGTTCGGCGAAAGTCGCTGCACGAGGCATCGCGGCAATGGCGGCTTTTTTGTTAATTGGGGGCAGCCATCGTCTCTCTTGCAGGTACTACGTTGCAGGTTTGCCTTGGTTCACAGCGTCCGGCCTGACCAGAGTAATCATATCCTCGAGCGTCGCTGCCCTTCCAAGAATCGGTTTCAATTCTTCCTCTCCCAGTGCGCTTTGACAGCCTTCGACGATCCGACGTCCTCGCTCTGCGAGAATCCGGCGGAACCGTAGGTCAGGAGTAGTGATAGCGACGTCAGTCAGCGCCCGCACAAGGCGCAAGCTTACGGCGACATCGGACTTTGAATACGCGCGTATCTGCTCGAAAGCCGAGTCCAAAAGTCGCTCAAAGCCGATCCACGGGACGTGTGCACGAAACACTCCAGGTGGATCGCAGAGCATCGACTCCGGCGTTTCACGCGACGCGAATCGGATTAAGATACGGCTTAACTGGTCCACCGAACCAATCGCGGTGGTGGGGTCATTGACCGCGGGTGAAATGGCTTTGAGCGCGATGTCGACAATCTGCAAAACTCCAAACTCCACGTCCTGCTGCAGGGTTCTGGTGGGACCGAAGTCGAATGCTGCGAGCAGTTCCTCACTCCCATCCGGAGGCATACGGTCGCCTTTCGAGATCTTCATCAGCGGTACCCCGGCTGGGACGAAGTGGCCGACGTGGCGCAAAACGTCGACTTTGACATGGTACGTCTTGGCGACCGCAACCAGTCGCTGTGTATCAACGAAGCGGATATATCCGGAAACCCGGCTGTTTACTGTCGTTTCCCATGTGTATCCCCGCCGCGGATCGTCGCCTTCTGCGCAGTTCGGCCGGTGGGGCCAGCGCATCGTCTCTTCGATGATCGCCTCGGTTTCCGAAGCGATCCGGTCCACGATGTAGTTGACGCTGATCATCTGGGAGATGTGATGTATGAAGAACAGCAACCAGCCGACGCATGCCACCGCCAATAGCATCGCCCCCAGCACCGTGACCACGGGTGCGAACGGACGCGGTAGTGAGCGCGCCGCGGGAAGCGCGGCCATGCAGTAGGAAAACGTGCCGAGGAAGATCCCTAACGTCCATTGCGTCACTCGGTCCTTGGAAAAGCTGACGATGATGCGCGGCGAAAACTGCATGGAGGCCAGCGTAAGCGTCATCAATAGGATCGCGAAAACAATCGACACGACGGTCATGATCGAGGAGGCGATTCCTCCCAGAATGACCTGCGCTACCTGTGGGTCCGAATGAGTCGGAAACAGCACCGTCGGAACGAAATCAGAGAAGCCAGGCACTAACTCTTCGAGGAACGAGAGAAGCGCACCAGCGAACCCGAGCGTGAGCGTGATGATAAGAGGTCGGACCAGGAACCCGCCGCGCAGATTGTACGCGACTTGCCGGATTACCAATGGAATACGCCGGTTCACCGTCTTCTGCTTCGCTCCCTCGGGTTTATGGCAGGGCCGCCCCTGATCTGCTGAGCCATCGAGCCGAACCGCCTATTGTAGATTGCCGCGTCGGGCCGCCGCCAACGCCATTACTGATTATTCTCACGAAGCGCCGTCTCCCCGCGCGCCATTCCCCGTCAACCCAAAGAAGCGGCGGATGCGGGGTAGAAGTTGTGCCTGAGATTCCCACTCGCGTCCCCGCGCCGTTTCCCGATCCAGTTGGTCGCGCAGACCCGCCAACTCCGATTGCCGGTGGGCCATAACCACCGACATGTCCTCGGCAAGATTTGCGCGGCTTCTGATGATGCCCTGTAGGCCGGCCTTCCCGAGACGGTAGCAATCGACTCGCGACTGTGCCACCGCCGTTGCGCTTCGAATCTCACCGGTCAGCAGCGAGGCCTCACCGAAGAAATTGCCGGGGGTTGCGGACAAAGCTACGCCAGAAAATCCGTCGGGTGTCGCTACGGGCTTTGGAATGTGTCTCAGTATAGCCCACCGGCTTAACGGACACTCCTCAAACGACCGGGCTGGTGCGCTCGGCTTCCGTTGTGGGAGGGGCTTCGACCAACAATGCGTCCAATAGAGTAATCGCGGCGTCGGCCATCGCCTCCGCACACCGGCAGCCCACTGTTGAGAGTTGATCGCCCAGATCGGTTTTACAGACACCGCCTCGAATCAAGTAGGCCATTGGAGCGCAGCCGTACAGATCCTGAGTTAACCCTAGCAATTGCGAAGGGCCCAAGTCATGAGACTGTCCATTTAGTTCTTTTGCTTCCAATCGATCGCAGCGAACCTCACCCGGCGCGAGATCCATGGCAGCGTCCATGAATAAGACCGGCGCGGCCTCAGCCAAATCGTCCGCAAGTTCTGGCGTTAATTGGTGACGCTGTATGATCTCGGCTCCGTTGAGCCCCGGATGACTGGCAAGAAGATCCGCGGCTCGCCAGCCCAATCCGTCGTCCTCGCGGAGCGGGTTTCCATATCCAATGATCACGGGTCGCTTCATTGTTCTCTCCTTACTGAATCCAGCAGTGTCCCATCGGCTTGGCGTAACTCGATCACCAGCGGCATCTGGCCGGCGGCATGTGTCGAGCAGCTTAAACAGGGATCGAAGGCCCGGATCACCGCCTCCACGCGATTCAGCGCGCCCTCCGACAGCTTGCCATTGCGCACGAAGTGCGTGGCCACTTGCTTAACTCCCCGGTTCAAGGCCAGGTTGTTGTTGCCGGTCGCAATGATCAGGTTGGCGAACTGCACCAGCCCGTTCTTGTCCACTTTGTAGTGATGAAGCAGTGTGCCCCGCGGTGCCTCGGCAATACCGACACCTTCTTCGCGGTTTGGTTCCGCATGGGCCCGCACGTGTGGGTTCAGGATGTCCGGATCATCCAGCAGCTCAGTCAAGCGTTCCACGGCGTACAGCATCTCCACCAGCCGCGCGTGATGGTAGTGGAACGAGCTCAGCATCGGCCTTCCGGCATATCGTCGCAGCGTCTCGAGCTCCTGATCCGCCAGAGGCGTTCCGCAGCGAACGGCCAGGTTCAACCGCGCCAGCGGACCTACCCGGTAGATTCCATCCGGATAGCCCATCGGCCGGTAGTAGGTTGATTTCAGGTACGAATCGTCTTCGGCCACTTCGCCGATGAACTCCGGATAGTTGTTCGGTTTCAGATCGCGGGCCACCACGGCGCCGTCTGCATCCGATATGCACAGCGGTCCGTCGTAGTGTTCGAGATTGCCGGCCGGATTCGTCAGTCCGAGAAAAAGGGAAGGGAAGTTGGCGAATGAAGCGATCTCTTCGGGGAACTGCTGAAGCAGTTCTCGAAACTGTCTCACCGTCCGCTCAATCGCCATGAATGCATCCGGAATCATGGCCAGTATCTGCTCGCGCTTCTCCTTGGTCAGCGGCGAACTGACTCCGCCCGGCACCACCCAGGCTGGGTGAATCCTTTTCCCACCCAGGATCTCGATGATCATTTGGCCGATCTGTCGCAGGCGGATCCCGTCCGCCGCGACCTGGGGGTGTGCGGCTGCCACGCCGAAGATGTTGCGTAGCGCCGGGTCCGAATCCATGCCCAGGAGAAGATCGGGCGAGGACAGGTGGAATACGCTGAGCGCATGCGACTGAAGAAGCTGCGCCAGATTGAGTACGCGGCGCAAGCGAGCCGCATTCTCCGGTATTGCAACCGCCAGAATCGCATCGCAAGCCTTGGCTGACGCAATCAGATGGCTCACCGGGCAGATGCCGCAGATACGAGCCATCAGCGAAGGCATCTCGTGCAGCGGCCGGTTCTCACAGAGCTTCTCAAAGCCTCTCAGTTGTGTGACGTGGAATCGCGCGTCAGTCACCTGGCCGGATTCGCCGACCATTATCGTTACTTTCGAGTGACCTTCAATCCGGGTCACCGGGTCAATCACAATACGTTCGGTTACCATCTGTTCGTTCCTTATGCGCCGAATCGCGACAGCGCGGCGGTCTGCGGTATGGTGCCCGCCAGCAAGTCTTCCAGGACCTTGAAAATCGTGTCAGCCGAAGGCGGGCAGCCAGGGACAAACACGTCCACGTCCACCACTTCGTGAATAGGCCGCGCCCGCTCCAGCAGAATGGGCACCACCGACGTGGGCGCCGCGTGTGGCAGCGTCACCGTCTCCACGTAAGCGCGCTTCAAAACCGCTTTCACGCCGAATGGATTCCTCATCGCGGGAACATTCCCGGTCACGGCGCAATCGCCCAGCGACACAAGTATTCCAGTATGTTCGCGAACCAGCTTGATCTTGTGGAGATCTTCCTCGCTCGAGACGGCGCCTTCCACCAGCGTCACGTCTACGTGCTCCGGGAAGTCTTTCCGGTCCACCAGCGGGCTGTAGACGAGATCCGCCTTCTCTGCCAGCGTTAGTATCCGTTGGTCGATATCCAGGAATGACATGTGACACCCGGAACAGCCGTCAAGCCAAACCGTAGCCAGCTTTGCTCTGGGCTCAGCCATTCGATTCTCCTCTCATCAACGTCAGGTATGGCAGGAACTGGCGGCGTTTGGTCATCTCCGCCACCGATGCCCCCTTCTGGCTCAACGCGCCCGTCGGGCACACTTGTACGCACTTTCCGCAACTCGTGCAGCTCTCCGATTCACCCCATGGCTGCGCGAGGTCCGTAATCACCAGGCACTCGCCGCCACGACCGGTCACATCCCAGGTGTGAGCGCCTTCGATCTCATCGCACACCCGGACACAGCGCGTGCAAAGTATGCAGCGATTCTGGTCCAGCGTATAGTACGCATGGCTCGAATCCACCGCCAGTTTCGGATAGATGTACGGATATCGCACGTGATCGACGCCGAGGCTTTGCGCCAGCCATTGCAGATCGCAGTGGCCGTTGGATACGCACACGCTGCATACGTGGTTACGTTCCGCAAACAGCAGTTCCAGGATCATCCGCCGGTAGGAGACCAGCCGCGGGCTGGTGGTTCGAATATGCGCCCCTTCGGAGACCTTGGTTGAGCAAGCCGCCAGCAGCTTGGTCGATCCCTCCACCTCCACCAGGCACAAACGGCAGCCCGCCCAGATGGAAAGTCCTTTCATGTAACACAACCGCGGAATGCGAATTCCATTTTCGAGGGCTACTTCGAGGATGGTCTGGCCAGCCTGCGCGCTGACATCTTTGCCATCGATTGTGAGAGTTACTACGCCGTCAGCCATCGCTAGTGGGTCCCTTCCGCGGCGAATGCCGCTTCGTATTCATTCCGGAAATAGCGCAGCGTGCTGCTCACCGGATTCGGAGCCGACTGGCCCAGGCCGCACAAGCTGGTGTTCCGGACAACGTCGCAGAGCTCCTCCAGCAGCTTGAGATCGCGCGGCGTTGCCGAGTGGTCGATAAAGCGGCCCAGCAATTGGTGGATCTGCGTCGTGCCCGCCCGGCAGGGAACGCATTTACCGCACGATTCTGTCATGCAGAACTCCATGAAATAGCGCGCCACATCGACCATGGATGAACCTTCATCCATCACGATCATGCCGCCGGAGCCCATAATCGAGCCCAATTTCGTCAGCGTCTCGTAGTCCACCGGCGTGTCGAGAATGTTCTGCGGAATACAGCCGCCCGACGGGCCACCCGTTTGCACGGCTTTGAATGCGCGGCCGCCTGGAATGCCGCCGCCGATTTCGAAAATGATGTCTCGCAAGGAGATCCCCATCGGCACTTCAATCAGTCCCGGCAGGTTGATGCAGCCGGCCAGTGCAAACACCTTCGTGCCCTTGCTGCGCTCCGTCCCGATCTTGGAGAACCATTCGCCGCCGTTACGAATGATCGGTGCGATATTGGCAAACGTCTCGACGTTATTGATGAGCGTCGGCCTGCCCCACAATCCCGACTCTGCCGGATACGGTGGACGGGGCCTGGGCTGTCCACGGCCGCCTTCAATCGACGCAATCAGCGCTGTCTCCTCGCCGCACACAAAGGCGCCCGCACCAAGCCGGATCGAGATGCGGAAACTAAAGCCGCTGCCGCAAATGTTGTTGCCCAGCAGTCCCTGACGCTCGGCATGCCGCAGCGCCGTCTTCAGCCTTGCGATCGCCAACGGATACTCGGCGCGTACGTAAACGAAGCCCTCCGAAGCACCCACGGCATAGGCCGCAATAATCATCCCCTCGAGCACTCGATGTGGATCGCTCTCTAGTACGCTGCGGTCCATGAATGCGCCCGGGTCGCCTTCATCGGCATTGCAGATGACCACCTTGTTCGCCCCGGCCGCTTTCGCTACCGTGCTCCACTTGAGGCCTGTCGGGTAGCCGCCACCCCCGCGCCCCCGTAAGCCGCTCTTGGTTATTTCGTTGATCACCTCTGTTGGGCTGCTCTCACTCAGCACCTGGGCCAGCGCCATATAGCCCTCGGCGGCGATGTAGTCCTCCAGTCGGTCCGGATCGATGCGCCCGCAATTCTCCAGCACAATCTTGTGCTGCCGCGCGAAAAACGGCATGCTGGTGTCGAGTTTCAGCCTCTCAAGCGGCGGCCCCTCCAGACACTCGATCAATTCATCGGCGTCTTCGGGCTGCACTTTCTGATACAGGTGCCCGGTCGGCGTTACGCTGACCAGCGGTCCCGCGCCGCACAATCCCAGACAGCCCACTTGCCGTACTTGACACGTGTCTTTGCTGAGACCGCGTCCGGCCGCCGCCTTGGTGAGCGCATTCTTCAACTCTTCGCTGCGCAGCGATTGGCAGCCCGCCGCGTTGCAGACGTTCACGTAGATCCGGCCGCTCTCTGCCTCGTGCTCGCGAACCGCCGTGGCTTTGATTTCTTCAATGAGCATGTTGTAGTGCTCCTGCTTTGACCGCTTGATGGATCCGCTGCTCCATCTCCTCCGGCGTTAGACGGCCCACCACTTCGCCATCAATCACCGCCACGGGCGCAAGCCCGCAGGCGCCGAAACAGCGTGCGGTGAGCACGCTCAGTTCATCATCGGGCGAGGTCTCGCCGGGCTTCAGACCTTCTCTCGATGCGATGACCGCTAGCAGGCCGGAGGCGCCTTTGATGTAACACGCCGTGCCGGTGCATACTACGCAGGTGTGCTTGCCTTGCGGCTTCATCGTGAAGTGGTGATAGAACGTGGCCGCCCCGTACACTCGGCTCAGGGGCACCTGCAGCACAGCGGCTACATAGGAAAGTCCGGCCCGGTCCAGGTAACCGAAACTCGTCTGCACGGAGTGCAGTGCTTCGATCAATGCGTGCCTCTCATTTCCCAGCTTTCGCATCGTCGCCGCAACAATCTTCCACCGCTTGTCGTCCGAAGGTGGCTCGGGTTTTACAAGGTAGGGAAACATCGCATAGATACGTGCAAGCAAGTCTCCCTTTTAAGTGGCCGTTCTTTCAGGGGTTCTCGGCGCCGCCGGCGATCTGTGTGCTCTTTGGCTCATAAATGTGAGCCATATCGCCCACCCTGGGAGGGGTGCGCTGCGATCACAACCGCTTAGCGCTGGTCCTTTGCTTGCAAGAATTTATGGCTAAGAGTGCAGGCTGATTGCACCCTGAAGGGAAGTAACGCCTTGACGCGATCCGCAGTTACCATCGACGGCAATGAAGCCGCAGCCTTCATTGCCCACAAGACCAGCGAAGTAGTCGCCATCTATCCCATCACGCCGGCATCGCCCATGGGCGAATGGGCCGACCAGTGGTCGTCGGAAGGCAAAACAAACATCTGGGGATCCGTTCCTTCCGTTGTGGAAATGCAAAGCGAAGCGGGCGCCGCCGGAGCTGTCCACGGCGCCCTCCAAGCTGGCGCCCTGACGTGCACGTTTACTTCGTCACAGGGATTGCTGCTCATGATCCCGAACATGTACAAGATTGCCGGGGAACTAACGCCAACCGTCTTTCACGTCGCCTCCCGATCCATCGCAGCACAAGGGCTCTCCATCTTCGGTGATCACCAGGACGTGATGGCGGTGCGCGCCACCGGATGGGGACTGCTGGCAGCCCATTCGGTGCAGGCCGTCATGGATATGGCGCTGATCGCGCAAACCGCGGCGCTCGAATCCAGCCTGCCCTTCATTCATTTCTTCGATGGATTCCGCACCTCACACGAGGTCGCCAAGATTGAGCAGCTTAGCGACGCCGATATCAGGGCCATGATCAGCGATGAGCTTGTGCGCAAGCATCGCGACCGCGCTTTGACGCCCGATCGTCCCGTGCTGCGAGGCACGGCACAAAATCCGGACGTCTATTTCCAGGCCCGCGAGACGGTGAATGCGGTCTACGACAAATGCCCTGCGGTTGTGCAGCGTGCCATGGACCGGTTTGCCGCGCTCACGGGCAGGCACTACCACCTGTTCGATTACTTCGGCGCCCCCGATGCCGAAGACGTCATCGTGCTGATGGGTTCAGGCGCTCTCGCAGCCGAAGAATGCGCGGAGGCTTTGAACGCGCAGGGCCGCAAAACTGGCGTGTTGAACGTACACTTGTTCCGTCCTTTCTCGGCTGAATCATTTGTCGCGGCGCTTCCTCCTACGGTGAAAAACGTGGCCGTGCTCGACCGCACCAAGGAACCCGGAAGCGCTGGAGAACCACTGTACCTGGACGTGGTCACGGCGATTCATGAAGTCGCGCGATTCGCTCAGCCGCCGCGTGTCATTGGCGGACGCTACGGTCTGTCAAGCAAGGAATTCACTCCCGCCATGGTTGCGGCGGTGTTCAGTGAGCTTCGACAAGCCAATCCGCGCAATCACTTTGTCGTCGGCATCGACGACGATGTGACGCATCGAAGCCTGGCGTACGATCCGGCATTCTCTACCGAGGATCCCGAGACGGTCCGTGCGGTCTTCTATGGTCTCGGCGCGGATGGCACCGTTGGCGCCAACAAGAATTCCATCAAGATCATTGGCGAGGACACGCCGAACTTTGCGCAAGGCTATTTCGTTTACGACTCCAAGAAGTCGGGCGCCGTCACCGTCTCTCATTTGCGATTCGGACGCAAGCCCATCCGCTCCAGCTATCTCATCTCGAGTGCCAACTTCGTCGCCTGCCACCAATTCTCGTTTCTGGAACGGCTGGACATACTGAAGGTCGCGGAACACGGAGCCACCTTCCTCCTGAATAGCCCCTACGGGCCGAACGAGGTCTGGGACCATCTCCCACAGTCGGCGCAACGGGACATTCTCACCAAGCACCTTCGTCTGTTCGTGATCGACGCTTACCAGGTCGCGAAAGAAACCGGCATGGGCGGGCGCATCAATACCATCATGCAGACCTGCTTCTTCGCGTTGAGCGGAGCGTTGCCCAGGGACGAAGCCATCGCCGCTATTAAGCATGCCATTGAAAAGACGTATCAAAAACGTGGCGAGGTGGTTGTTCAGAAAAACTGGGCCGCGGTGGATATCGCGCTGTCGCATCTCGACGAGGTTTCGCTGCCGCGAGCGATTACCAGTAACTTCGATCGCCGTCCGGCGGTCGATGCGGCAGCGCCCGAGTTTGTCCGCACGGTTCTGGGCGCCATGATTTCCGGCGACGGCGATGCGCTTCCCGTCAGCGCCCTGCCGGCCGATGGAACGTATCCGACCGGAACGTCGAAATGGGAAAAACGCAGCTTGGCGCTGGAGATCCCAGTTTGGGAAGACGAGATCTGTATACAGTGCGGCAAGTGCGTTATGGTCTGCCCGCATGCGGTCATTCGCGCCAAGCTGTGCGATGTGGAACAACTAAACGGCGCACCAGCTAGTCTTAAATCCTCGGCAGCGCGATGGAAGGACCGTGAGCAGCTTCGCTACCTCTTGCAGGTATCGCCGGAAGATTGCACCGGGTGCGGTTTGTGCGTCCAGATCTGCCCGGCGAAGAGCAAGAGCGAAACCAGGAAGAAGGCTCTGAACATGGCGGCGCAACCGCCGCTGCGCGATCAGGAACGCACCAATTGGGATTTCTTCCTCGATGTGCCCGAGTTCGATCGCCGGGCTTTGGCGCACCATAACGTCAAGGATCTTCAGCTGCTGCAGCCCCTGTTCGAGTTCTCGGGCGCATGCGCCGGCTGCGGCGAGACGCCCTATATTAAATTGCTGACGCAGCTCTTCGGCGATCGGGCCGTCATCGCCAACGCCACGGGTTGCTCCTCCATCTACAGCGGCAACCTGCCGACCACACCGTACACCACCAATCGCGATGGGCGAGGGCCGGCTTGGTCGAACTCGTTGTTTGAAGACAATGCCGAGTTTGGGTTGGGCATGCGTGTCTCCTTCGACAAGCAGGCCGAATACGCGCGCGAGCTGGTGGAGAAGCTTTCCGACCCGTTGGGCGAAGAACTCACGGGGGGCATTCTCACCGCCGACCAATCCACGGAAGCCGGCATTCAGGAGCAGCGCCGCCGGGTTGAAGAGCTCGGGAAGCGGCTTGCCGGCTCCGGCGAGCCCGCCGCGCGAGACCTGCTGGCAATCGCCGGAGCTCTGGTCCGCAAGAGCGTCTGGATGGTGGGAGGTGACGGCTGGGCCTACGACATCGGCTATGGTGGCCTCGACCATGTCTTCGCCTCGGGACGAAATGTAAACATCCTGGTTCTCGACACCGAGGTCTATTCGAATACCGGCGGCCAGATGTCCAAATCCACGCCACGCGGGGCGGTGGCTAAATTCGCCGCCGGCGGCAAGCGCTCCGCCAAGAAGGATCTCGCCATGATGGCGATGACCTACGGCTCGGTGTATGTCGCTCGCGTGGCCATGGGGGCCAGCGATACGCAAACCCTGAAGGCGTTCCTCGAAGCGGAAGCCTACGACGGTCCGTCGCTCATCATCGCCTATTCACCCTGCATCGCTCATGGGTACGATTTGCTGTACGGTCTCGAACAGCAGAAAGCAGCGGTACAAACTGCTTACTGGCCATTGTTCCGCTACAATCCGACCCTGGCCGCGGGCGGCAAGAATCCATTTCAACTCGATTCGCGCGCAGCTACTCTGCCGCTCAGCAAGTACGTCTACAACGAGGGCCGCTATTCCATGCTGGTTCGCAGCGCGCCGGAAACCGCTGCGCTTCTTCTCACGGAAGCCGAACAGGACGTGAGCAGCCGCTGGAAGCTCTATGAGCAATGGGCCGGTCTTTCCAATGGTTCCCAGAACGGAGCGGCAAAATGATCGATCTATCTACCGACTATCTCGGTTTCCACCTGCGCAGCCCGCTGGTTGCTTCCTCGGGTCCCTTGTCGAAGGACATCACCAACATCCGGCGGCTGGAAGATGCGGGCGCCGCTGCCGTGGTCATGCATTCGCTCTTTGAGGAGCAGCTCACTATCGAAAGCCAGGCGTTGGACCGCATGCTCAGCACGGGCGTTGAAAGCTATGCCGAGGCGCAGAGCTACTTCCCGGATTTCGTCTCCTACAACCTCGGTCCCGAATCGTATCTGAAAGACATCACGCGCGCCAAGCGCATGGTGAGAATTCCGGTGATCGGCAGCTTGAACGGCGTGTCCACGGGCGGTTGGCTTCGATACGCCAAAGCCATGGAGGACGCTGGTGCGGACGCCATCGAATTGAACATCTATTTCCTTCCGACCAGCGCCGACATTGACGGCGACGGCCTGGAGGCCAGCTACTGCGAGTTGGTCAAAGCCCTCAAGGCGCAAGTCAGGATCCCGGTTGCCGTAAAACTCGCTCCCTACTTCACCTCCATGGCTAACATGGCGTTCAAGCTGGACCGCGCCGGGGCCGACGCGCTGGTCTTGTTCAATCGCTTCTATCAACCGGACTTCGATCTGGAAAAAATGGAAGTCGTCCCGAACCTCAAGCTAAGCACTTCCGATGAGTTGCGCTTACGGCTGTATTGGGTGGCGTCGCTCTCCAACCGCATCCGGCCTGAGTTGGCCATCACCGGCGGTGTCCAGACGGCCGAGGATGTAGTGAAGGGGATCATGGCCGGCGCGCACGTTCTCATGATGACCTCCGTGCTCCTGAAGAACGGCATCCCCTATCTCACCCAACTTGAAAAGAACGTCGTTGGGTGGATGCAGGCACATGACTATGAGTCAGTTCGCCAGATGCGCGGCTCCATGAGTGTGTCCGCTGCTCCTGACCCCGCCGCCTTCGAGCGCGCGAATTATCTGAAGGTGCTCAGCAGTTACACGCTAAGAGCCGAACATCGCTGAGGTGCGGGAACGTCCGGCGCCAGGTGTTCACTCGTATCAGGACAAAGCGACCTCATTGGTTTTGATCACTACCTCCCTCAAGAACCAAGCAGCGGAGATCCCCGGCGTAACCGTCGCGGCCCGCTAGGCTTTCCGAAAAATTGGTGCACATCGGCGATGCCCTCGAGAAGTTGAAGTTCCGACAGCGATAAAACCGTAGGTGGAGGGCTCTAATGAATCGAGAAGTGGCTCTGAAGATTGTGTTGGGATTGGTGGGGTTGCTTTTTCTGTTGTTAGCTTATCCCTTGATGATTTTTGTGCGGCAAGACCCTTCGGTGTCGATGATGTTCAGCATTTATGTGACGCTCGGCGTTTTCTTGCTTCTCGCAATCCGCAACCCACCGGCGAACCGCAGCCTGATCGCTTTTACAGCCTGGTCGAGCTTCGCTCATGCCGTCGTGATGGGCACGCAAGCCTTGCTTAATATCGTTGCCCGTGGGGAACTGGTGGGTGTGGCCGTCCTAATTGTCATCGGCGTGGCTCTGATCGCGCTCGCGCCGGCGAAACTGCTTCCCGCCCCCGGCCGCTCCTCGTTGGCATAGCTCCCGGAGCACTAAGCGAAACTCCCTCCCGCGGCTGCCGCAGGAGGGAGTCAGTATTAACGATATTTGTCTGGTATGAGACCTATCGGAACATCCGCGTCTCGGGCCGCTCCTGCTCGTGATACGTGCGGTCGTCGTGGATGTTGCGACTCCGGGTTTGGGTCTTGGGTCTTTGCTTCGGACGGTTCTTTTGTCCTGAATGCTTCGGGTCTTGCCTATTCTTTGTGTTCATACGTGGAACACTCCTTTCTTCCTCATGGATACCACACCGAAGGCCAGTTAAATCGGCGCGAGCCCGCCGCTGCCGCTTATCGCTGAAACAGCGACCTGATTTGACGCAGCAGCTCAACAAACCCGACCCATAAGTTCAGCAGGCCTAACCCGCTGACTGCGCCACGGAAATAGTTGTTCATCCATAGGTCCCGCCACTCCGGGCCTTGCAGCGCAACCCAATTAAGATCCCAATACTCAAGCCACGGAAAGACTAGCAGGAACACGCCCAGTTCCAGCGTGAACACCACAAAGCAGAAGCTCAGAACACGGCGCTGCCAGACCAGGAAGCGCGCCACCTTGGGCGGTTGCGGCGCTGGATCGGCGACCTGGGGCGGGCCGCTCATGCTTCGCCGCCAGATGCCGTTGTGGCCATCACGGTTTCCTCACCAAGAACCACGTCATCTCCTGTGAACAGGTCCAACTGCACGGGCGAGTTTAGATATCCGGTCCACAACACGATAGGGCTGGCCAACCGGATCGGCTCAAAACTGAAGCGGTGCAGACTGGTGGGGCCGTGTTCGGCCAGCGCGCGCCGGTGATCGGGCGTCGAATAGCCTTTATTCGATTTCAAGTTGTATTGGGGAAACGCCTCGTGCCACTGATCCAGGCACGCATCGCGCTGCACTTTCGCCAGAATGGATGCGGCGGCAATAGCCCGGCAACGCGCGTCGCCGTCAATCAGCGGCAGCTGCTCAACCGGCAAATCAATCGTGATGGCGTCGATCAAGAGGAAATCGGCCTCGGGTTGCAGCCGTTCGACGGCGCGGCGCATCGCCAGCCGCGATGCCTGCAGTATGTTGATCTGGTCAATCTCATAAGCGTCGGCGGCCCCGATGGCCCAGGCCACGCACTTGCGTTTGATCTCCGCGGCCAGCCGACTCCGATCCTCGGCCTCCAGGATTTTGCTGTCGTGCAGTCCCCGGATCGGCTTGTCGGGATCCAAAATGACGGCGGCCGCGAACACGGGCCCGAACAAGCATCCCCGTCCCACCTCATCAACGCCCGCCACGAACTGGAAGCCGCGCTCGCGTGCCGCCCGTTCGTACGTGCCGACGCAACGGGTCTGGGGGACCTTGATACGGGGGGCCGGCTTCGAGGCGGACTCCACCCCGGTATCGCGCCGGGGCTCGGCGACGAGGGCGGACTCGGGAGACTGTGAGGGCTTCGCCACCGGGCGCGCCTGCAACTCGCCGCTGCTTAGACGCGCTCGCGCAGACGCGCGGCTTTACCCTTAAGATTGCGCAAATAGTAGAGCTTTGCGCGGCGCACGCGACCCGTGCGGACCAGGTCAATGTGGTCCACCACCGGTGCGTGAAGCGGGAAAATACGCTCGACGCCGTGGCCGAAGCTCACTTTGCGGACCGTGATGGTTTCGCTGGCGCCGGTGTTTTTCCGGGCGATGACGGTGCCTTCAAAGGCCTGCAGACGTTCCTTGTCGCCTTCTCGAATACGAACGTGCACGCGGATGGTGTCACCGGGGCGGAATTCCGGATGCTCGGTCTCGCGCTTGTTCTTGTTGATGAACTTAGCCAATACTGCGTTTTGCATAATCTGTTCCTAATGTCTTTCTTCAGACCCGGCCATTTCAGCCGCGTCTGCCACCTGCGATGGTCGATCCGCCAATAAGTCGGGCCTGCATCGCTTCGTCTTGGCGGTGGACGCCGCACGGCGCCACCGTCTGATTTCTTCGTGGTTGCCTCCGAGAAGTACGTCCGGCACCTTCCAACCCCGGAAGTCCGCCGGCCTTGTGTACTGCGGGCAATCCAATAAACCGCCCCTTGCTTCACTGAACGATTCATTCAGCGAAGAATCTTCATTACCCAAAACACCCGGCAGGAGACGCGCCACCGTATCTACAACCACCGTGGCTGCCAGCTCCCCGCCGCTCAAAACAAAATCACCGATCGAAAGCTCGTCGTCGGCCAAGTGCTCCGCGACGCGTTCATCCACTCCCTCATACCGGCCGCAGATGAGCACCAGCTCGTCCATTCCAGCGAGCTCCCGCGCCACCGATTGGTCGAATTTCCGGCCCTGCGCCGAAAGCAACACAATCCGGCTGCGCTCGTTCCGAACCGGAAGAATCGTCTCAACTGCCTGGAACAAAGGCTCCGGCTTCAACAACATGCCTTCGCCGCCCCCGAAAGGACGGTCATCCACAGTGCGATGACGATCGTAAGTCCAGTTTCGCAGATCGTGGATACAAATATCCAATCGTCCTGCCTGTTTCGCCTTCGCCACCACACCGTGTTCCAGCGGCCCGGCGAAAAAATCCGGGAAAATCGTCACGATGTGAAAGCGCATAAACCAACCCAGCTACCAGCCTTGCAGGCGGCGACAGGCACGAACGCCCGTCATTCCGGCCCCAAAATCCATTTGCTGACGCGCGCAGTTCGGTGCTGAGCGTAGCGACGCCATCCGCCGATTAAAGGCTCTTCAACAGCTTACAGTTCCAGCAGGCCCTCGGGCAGGTCCACCTCGATGGTCCGTGCCTCCAAATCCACTTTCCGGAAGATGGCCGGCACAAACGGCACCAGCACTTCCCGGCCCGCTTTCGCTTCCCCGGTTCGTGTCACTTCCATCAGCGCCGGCCCGCCGTAATGCTGCCAGCCGCTCACGGTTCCTATCACCTGGCCCGATGCACGATCCAGAACCGGGCAGCCCAGCAGGTCCGATTCGTAATACTCACCATCCGGCAACAGCGCCCGCTCCGATCGCGGAACCCACAAATCTGCACCCTTGAATCGTTCGGCGTCATTGACCGTATCAACCCCGCCGAATTTGAACACCCAACCGCCCTTGTGCTCCCAGGCCTCTTCAAGCGTCACTTCCAGATCCGAACCATCCGCCAGCTGGACCCACGCCGCCTTCAGTTCTTTGAGCCGGCCCGGCACATCCGTCAGCGATCGGGCTACAAGCTCGCCCCGGATTCCACGCGGCCGGTGAATCTCAGCCAGCACCACTCGCTCGCGAGTTTCCGCCGCGGCTTGCGAATCACTCAAAGCCACGCCGAATTACTCCAGGATCTCGAGCGAGAACCGCCGGTTTAGCTTGGTGCCCACGGCACCCAACAAGGTGCGAATGGACCGCGCGGTGCGGCCTTGTTTGCCAATCACCTTGCCCAGGTCGGCCTGCGCCACTCGCAGCTCAAACACCGTCGCTTGTTCGCCGGCCACTGCATTCACGCTGACCTCGTCAGGGACATCCACCAAAGCTTTGGCGATATCTTCCACCAATGTTCGTACGCCGTCTTTTTCTTCCATGCTGATATCCAAGGAGAGCTTTCTCGCCAGCACTGCTCTGCATACAACGGGCAGCATGCCAGTTGAAGCCAGGTGCTTCTTTCTCGCAGTACCACCGGGTCAAGGACACTCGCGGACGGCCGCGGCCGCCACCGTGTGTCGCCGCCTAGGCTGTTGCTTCGGCCACCGGTGCGTTGTTCTTCAGCAACCGGGTCACCGTGTCGGAGGGCTTGGCGCCGACCTTCAGCCAATGATTGATGCGGTCATGATCCAGCTTCACCGCAGCCGGTTTCGCAATGGGATCATAGAAACCCACCACTTCCACCGAGCGGCTGTTGCGGGCTCGCTCCCGTTCAATCACCACCACCCGATAGGTGGGTTTCTTCTTGGCGCCAAAACGCGCCAGTCGAATCGCTAACATATATGTCTCTTCTGCCTTTCGAAATCCCATCCGAACCACAGCCCGAAGACCGTGCCACGGTGTGTTTGTTAGAAGCTTGGCATTTTGAATTTGGCCAGCCTCTTGCCTAACATCCCGGCGCTGCCTGAGAAGCTCTTCATCATTTTACGCGCCTGGCCATATTGTTTCAGGAGGTTGTTCACATCCTGCACGCTGGTGCCGCTGCCTTTGGCGATCCGCCGCCGCCGGGAACCATTGATAATCATGTGGTTGCGGCGCTCTTTGGGCGTCATGGAGTCGATAATCGCCACCACGCGGCCAATTTCCTTCTCATCCACCTTCACATCTTGAAGGTCTTTTAGAGGCCCGATGCCGGGCATCATTTTCAAAATCCCTTCCAGCGGCCCCAGCTTGCGGATCTGCTTGATCTGCTCGCGGAAGTCGTCGAGGGTAAACTCGTCGCCGGAGAGCAGTTTCTCCTGCATCTTCTCGGCTTGCTTCTGATCGATGGTCTCTTCCAGCTTCTCGATCAGCGACAGTGCGTCGCCCATACCGAGGATCCGTTGCGCCACGCGGTCCGGGTGAAACGCTTCCAGCGCATCGCTACGCTCACCCACGCCGACGAACTTCAGCGGCTGCCCGGTCACGGAGCGAATCGAAAGTGCAGCGCCACCGCGCGCGTCGCCATCCATCTTGGTCAGAATGATGCCGGTGATGCCTAGCCGTTTGTGGAACTCATCGGCCGACTTCACGGCGTCCTGCCCGGTCATGGCATCGGCTACAAACAGGATCTCCGTCGGGTTGAGCGCTTCTTTCAGCTCGTGCAGCTCTTGCATCAACTGGTCGTCGATATGTTGCCGCCCTGCCGTATCCACAAGCAAAACGTCGCGCCCGGCCTGGATGGTTTCCCGGCGCGCCCCGCGCGCCAGGTCCAAAGGCTTGGCTTCCTCCGCGGTGCCCTCATAAATCGGGACGTTCACCTGCTTGGCCAGAATGCTCAATTGATGCCGGGCAGCCGGGCGGTACACATCCACCGAAACCAGCTGCGGGCGGTTGCCCTCTTTGGCCAGGAATCGCGCCAGTTTCCCGGCGCTGGTCGTCTTGCCCGACCCCTGCAACCCCACGATCAGCACCACAGTGGGCGGCTCATTAGCGAAGCGCAGCTTCGATTGATGCGTCCCCAGCATCTTCGTCAGCTCGTCGCGGACAATCTTGATCACCTGCTGGCTGGGTGAAAGCGCCGTCAGCACTTCTTCGCCCACAGCCTTCTGCTTTACCTGCTCGACGAACTGTTTCACCACCCGGAAATGGACGTCGGCCTCGAGCAGCGCAACGCGTATCTCGCGCAGCGCTTCATCCATGTTTTCAGCGGTTAATTTGCCTTCGCCGCGCAGGTTTTTGAAAACGCGCTGCAGCTTTTCCGAGAGGTTATCGAACATTTTGGATCAACGGACGAAGCGAGGAACGTGTGGGGACACTTCTACTTCGGACAGGAAAGACCTGCTAACTCCTTAGTATAGCCGACAGAAGGCTCTCGCGCCACGTGGCTCGCCGCAGGGAGCAGCCGGCCTCACGTTGAGCCACAAAAACCCGTCCTGGTACTCGCAAGATTACTTGAGGACTTTTGCGCGTTCAAAGCCTCTAAACTCGCGCGCATACTTGTCTTACGCCTAGTCCGGAGGAACTACCATGACGAAGCTTGCTATCGCGTTCTTGATTTGCGGCGCTTCTGCGTTTGCCACATCGGTTACTTATGAAACGTCGGCGGTGTTCTCCGGCCCGGATGTCGGTGGCCCTGGCCTTTCAAATGGCGGCGCTACCATCGCATTCGACCCGCAGCCATTAACCACCGTCACTGCGCCCACAGGCATATTTCTCGGCATGGTCGTCGTGAGCGGTGGCATAGGCTCGTTCACCTCAGCCGACAAGATTATGTTGACGGTCACTCAAACCATGCCGGGCCCAACAGGAAGTTCATCCTCAACCAGCACGGTTGCCGGCTCGGTAACGAGCACGTCGGACGGCATAGACCTCACTTTCTCCCCGGCGAGTTTCACGATCAATGGGGTCGTCTACTCCCTTGACAGCGATTACTTCCTCGTCGCACCGGACACGAATAATGGTGATACGACTTTGCAGGCCGACGTCGGAGCACCGGAACCCTTTACTCTCGGTCTGATGGGAGTTTCGCTGCTTGGGCTTGGCCTTCTGGTTCGACGCCGGGCAAACAAATAGCGTTCATCAGCAGTGTTCCCAAAGGCCGCGAGAGTGAGTTCGCGGCCTTTTCTCTTTGTGTCGTGACGGACGGTCGCCTCAGTACGTCCCCACCTTGATCGCCAGCGGCAATGTGAGGTTCTGGCCGCCGGAGGTTACCACCACTGTCTGCGGCCCAGCCGCCACGGTCGAATTGGCAGTCAACGTCGCTGAGATCGAGGTCGCCGAGTTCACCACTACATTGCTGACATCCAGCATCCCGCTCGGCACCGTCACCGTGTCGCCCGTTTGGAAGCTCGTGTTGATTCCCGTGATTGTCACGGTGATTTGAGTGCCCACCGTCGCAGCCATTGTGTTCGGAACCACGCCCGTCACTTGCGGCGCGGTCGGGCCCAGGATCGTGGTCTGATTGAACAATCCCCGCATGATGAAGGACGCCATCTCTCCCCGCGTTACCAACTCGTCCGGACAATAGATCAGCGGGTTAGTTCCGCAGCCATTGGTTACGTGCTCCTCGTAGGCGCGCTGGATGAACGGAAATGTTGTCGTATTGCCTTCCACATTGGTGGGCACGTCCGCGAAATACGGGGTGCCGTTATAGCTGAAGCTGGCCCCATAAAGCGCTAACCGGGCACGCACCATGAAGATGGCCATCTGCCAGCGCGGAACTGTATCCGTGGGGCAGAATAGCCCGGTTCCGCAGCCGTCCGTAATGCCCAACTCCTCCATTTTCTGAATGTGCGGGAAGAACGGATTCGTCGTCGGTACGTCGGTGAAAATAGGAACCGGGTCGTAAACGGCGGGCGTCAAGGTGCCGGTAACCGCCCGAACAATGAACGCCGCCATCTGCTCGCGAGTCACGCTATCGTTGGGGCAGTACATGCGAGAGGAAGGATCGCTCGACGTTACGCACCCGGTTGTGACGCCAGCCAGATACATCAGGTTCGCTGCATCGAAGTAGGCGGCCGAGGGCGGCACGTCGGCGAATTCCGCACTGGTGAAATCCTGAGTGACCGTAATGCTCTGGCCGCCGATCGTGATGTGTGCCTTCCGGTCCACGCCGGTATTGTTTAGCGCTACCGAGTAATTAAGCAGCCCCGAGCCATTCGAATTGGGATTGGTCAGCGTCACCCAGCCGGGCTGATCACTGGATGCACCCCAAAGGCAACCGCTCTGGTTGGCGTTGATCTGAATGGAGTAGGAAAGGGCATCCGCCGGTACCGTGACGCTGGTTCCATTCGGGAACGAATAGACGCAAGAGCTGGCGGCGGCCTCTGTAATCAATGAGGGGGAATTGCCAATCAAGAGGTTATAAGAGAGCACGTCCGGGCTGGCGTTCGGGGGAATGGAAACCATCACATTGCCGTTGCCCGTTCCTGTGGACGGCGAGGTTACGGCGGCAGGATCGCTGTTTTGCAATTCCACGTCCCAGGGGCAGCCCGCTGGCGCGGTCACCGTAATGGTGGCTGTGCCCCCTGCTGATCCCAGCGACGGATAGGACAACTGGTATGTGCAACTGGATGGCGGCTGCACGATCGTGTAGATCTGGCTGTTCACATTGACGGTTCCGTTCCGCGTGCTGGCGGTTGTGTTGGCGTCCACCGCCAGCGGAATCGTACCGGAGCCTGTCCCGGAAGATCGAATCAGGTGAATCCAGCTATCGGAAGGCGTAGCCGTCCAGGCGCAACCGCTTGGCGCCGTAACGGAGAATACGAGCTGGCCGGCGGAATAGGAGTACTGTGTCGCCGGGTTGATGGTGTAAGCGCACGCCGCGGTAGCGTCCGCGATCTCGGCCAGAAACGCCGCGCCGGAGGCATAGGTGTTTCCGTTCCGCGCATTCGGCGTTAGCGGAAGAGTTCCGGAATCGGCAATGCCGGCGACCCAGGCGTTGCCCGAAGGGGCCACCGCCGCCGCGCCCATCTGCGTGTTGTCATGCGGCCCATAGAAAGTAGACCACACCAGGTTTGTTCCAGTTGTGCTCAGTTTCGACACGAATCCACTCTGCGTCACGCGGTTGCTCACATAGAGTTCTGTATGGTTGGAAGGGCTGATGGCGAGGCCCTGAATATAGTACGAATCGAGAACCCCCGCGGTGGGAGTCCATGTCGCTCCCCCATCCGTCGAGGTGATTACCCGCGCACTTTGAGGAGAGGTCCCGTAGAGAGTTTGCGGGTTGGTCGGATCGACGGCAAGATACTTGACCGCCGTCCCCGGTCCGATCGTACTCCAGGACGCTCCCGAATTCGTGCTCTTGTAAACGCTGGTCCCGTCGTCCGCGTACAAAATGGCAGCGTTGCTTGCGCTCAGTGCGAACGCGGCTGCGTTGGCCGGCGCTCCGTGTCCGAGTTGCGACCAGGTCACACCCGAGTCCGTGCTCTTATACAACCCCGAGGATCCGGCGACGGCATATAGCGACCCGTCTGGGCTCGCCACAATGGGACTTGGGGATGGAAAGTAATACGACGAGAACGGTATCGCTATGCTTTGCGGAAAGGTCACACCTCCATCCGTGGAACGGTATTCTGTACTAGCGTCGAACAGCAGCACTGTATTAGGATTGGTCGCGCTGATCCCGATCACTGATGCGCCGGGCGTACAGGTTGCCGTAGTTGCGCCCCAAGTCTGACCTCCGTCGGTTGACTTATACAAGTAGCAGCCACCCGGGGCATAAACGACGGAAGGATTCGATAGGCTGCGCACTGCGCCTCCGTTGCTAGCCTGCTCGACATTCGTCCAGGTGGCGCCGTCATTGGTGCTGCGGAAGATACCCTCACCTGTATCCACCAGGATGGTGCCCGCACTCGATGGGTCGGGCAGGATGTTGCCGCCATAGACATAGGAAAGGCCGCTGTCGGCCGGGCTGAACGCCGCACCCGAGTCCGTGCTCTTGAAGAAGGCATCCGGCGAACCGGGAAACGCCGGTTGAATCGCGTTGGCGGTCGGGAAGTTTGGCGAAGAGGTGTTGCCGGCTAGGAGTAACCCGGTGGCGCTGACCGCCAGAGACGCCAGGCTGTCGCTCTTACCACCTCCCAGGTAGGTGACGAACCCAAACGAGCTGCCATCCGCGCTCAAACCCGCCACGAAGGCATCCGTGCCTCCGCCATAGGTCCCCTGAACCACGCCTGCCGTTACCGGCAGATCGGAGGAGGTGGTCTGGCCGCCGAAGTACACAAGATTGCCCACGCCAAGAGCGATCGCGCTTGCGGAGTCTTTCCCGCTGCCCCCCAGGAACGTCGCCCATGTGAGTGAGGTCGCGTCCGGGCTGAGTTTTGCCACGAAGGCATCCAAGCCGCCCGCATTGGCGCTCCGGGCTCCGGGCGGGCTGTTCGGAAATGAGGCTTCGGTGCTGTATCCGGCTACATACGCTGCCCCGAGCGAATCCACCGCGATCGCATTGCCTTGGTCAGCCCCCATCTGCGCGCCATAGACCTCGCCGCCGGTGGCTGAAAGCTTCTCGACGAACGTGCAGCAGTTATTCACTGCGCCCGGCGTGGTCTGAAAAGCGCCAGCGCTGCCCGTGAAGTACGCGTTGCCGGATGCGTCCAAGGCCACGCCATACGCGTTACCAGAGCCGGACCCGCCCAGATAAGTGGAGTACACGAGCTGGTTGCCGGCGGCATTCAGCCGAAACGCGAACCCGCTGCTACCGCTGCCAATCGTCGCTTGCACGGGATTAACCAGCGGGAAATCCGGCGACTGTGTAACGCCCGCGCCCACCACATCGCTGGTGGTTGAGTCCACCGCGATACCATGCAGCTGGTCAAATTGGGACCCTCCCAGGTACGTTGAGTACAGGAGCGTTTGTCCGGTTGGATCGAACTTCGCAATGTAGGCATTCTCGTAACCGAGGTTCCCCGCCTGCACCGGGTTCACAACCGGAATAATGCCGTCGGACTGCACGTATCCGCCCATGTATACGTTGCCGGATCCGTCTACCGCGACCGCCGTGACATACGGGTAGTAGCTGCCGAAGTACGTGGCATACACCAGCGTTGGATCGATTACGAGCGGCATTGTCTTGTCGTAGGCAGCCAGCCGGAAGCCGACTTCATTTCCGTCCCGCAGCTCATACGAGCCGTCGACCCGCCGTCGCCCGCTGCTGCCCTCCTGGTATACCTCCGGCAGCTTCAGCGACAATGATCCGCCCGCCAATTCCACCCGCAAATCGCCGTTCGCCTGCAGTGTCAGTTTTCGCGCGCCTTCAAACCGCATCCCAATCTTGTCGGGGTTGGCGCCCGGCTTTATGTCCAGGTCGTATTCCAGCCGCCCTTGTTTGCCGTACCAGACCACGTCGACGCCCGGATAGACGTCCTTGTAACGCACCCTGCCGTAGGTAGGGACGTCCCGTAGCCAGCTTTTCGGATCGCGTCCGATAAAGTAGTTCACCTTGCCCGGCAGCGCGTCAAGCCCGGTCGAAGGAGCCTTTGCATTGCCGCCCACGAACACCATGCGCAACTGTTCGACGCCTAAGCCGACCTCGATATCGGCCGGACCAACCGCCAGGCGGTATCCATTCCCGCGCGCCATCCAATGCGCGTTGCCGCTTGAGACTCGTTCAAACGAAAGGGGAACCTGGCCCGCAGCCGCGATTGCGGTCGCCGGCGAATGGTCGTGAACGGGGGCGCCCATCAAGCCACCCACCATGCTTGCCAAAGCAATACATGCAAGAAAAGTGCGCATTCCCGGCAATTGTATCTCGAACCAGTATTTTTTACGGCCCAGTACCGACTGGGTTCTGGTGTAAGGCGCCCTTATTTCGCGACCCGCACGACCTCTCCCAAAATCAGTTTTGGCGGCCGAAAAAGGCGGGAACGGTCCCAACCTTGCAGCCGGCCAACGCCCAGACCGTGCCAGCGTACCGGGACTTTGTAGCGCCTTGCGGCCATCGGAATAGCCCGGTTTCTCGCTGGGCCTACCCGTACCAGTACCCCGGACTTTTTGCTAATTCGATTCAAAAAACAGGCTGTTACAATCCAGTAACTATCTATTTTTCAATCTCTTGGCGGCCTTTCTCGAACTCCGATACCCATCAGGAGACTCCGGTAAAAAAAACTTGCAAGTTTCCTAGTACTGAGGCATACTCGTTTTACGGTCCAGTTCGGAGGAACCTAACTATGAAAAAACTAGTTCTCTCGATTCTTCTTTGCAGCGCCTCGGCGTTTGCCACCACACTCACTTATTCCACGTCGGCGGTGTTGTCAGGCCCGGATGCCTCGGGCGGAATGCTCGTAAACGGAGGGGCAACGCTTCAGTTCATGCCACAAGGGTCGACGTCTGTCACGCTTCCAACAGGCATTAGTCTTGGCATTATGAACGCCTCGGGCGGTAGCGGGACATTCTCGGGCGACTCGATCGTATTGACCGTCACCCAAACAGCGCCCGGTCCCACGGGAACGAAAACCTCGAGCAGCAATATTAATGGCACCATCACGAGCACGTCGAACGGCATTGACCTCACGTTCGCCCCGACGAGCTTCGTGATCAACGGGATTACTTACAGCCTTAATACCGACTACTTCCTGGTAGCGCCGAATACCAACTCTGGCGAGACCACGATCCAGGCGTCTGCAACCGGCCTCCCCGAACCGGCTTCTCTCGGCTTGGTGGGCATGTCGCTTCTGGGTCTCGGCGCTTTCGTTCGTCGGCGCGTTAAGAAGTAAACGAATTTAACAAAACGGTTACTGGACCACTAAAGGCCGCAAGCTAGCGCTTGCGGCCTTTGACCTTTTACGGGTGCATCTTCCCCATCCAGCGCCGAACGATCGCGGGGCGGCTGGAAGCCGGCTGACAGCGAACCCAAATCGGGCAGTTACTTGGGTGATGGTTGTATCGTCATTAGAGCGTAACGTTCGGCCCTTTGGCCGACTCCGCCCAAACCCATGAAACTGCGACCGCACCTCCTCTTGCTGGCCGGCATCTCCTCGTTGTGCCTGTTCGCTGCCGACAGCGCCACCTCAGCTCCGCCATCCAGCGGGATCGACTTAAAGGCCATCGACAAAAGCGTGAGCCCCTGCGTGGACTTCTATCAATACGCCTGTGGCGCCTGGGCAAGGAACAACCCGATTCCGCCTGAATTTGCATCCTGGGGAAGGTTTCAGGAACTTGCCGACCGCAACCAGGCCGAGCTGCGCGAGGTCGCCGAAGACGCCGCCAGCAACGTCAGCCGCTCACCGCTCGATCAAAAGGTCGGTGTGTTCTACTCCACCTGCATGGATGAGGCGGCGGCCGATAAAGCTGGCGCAGCCCCCATCCAGCCGGAGCTGGAACGAATCAGGGAGATCAGCCAGAAGAGCGATCTGCCCGCGGAGGTCGCCCGGCTTCACAACCAGGGCGTCGGAGTCCTGTTTCGCTTCGGCCCCGAAGCGGATCCGGACAACTCGGGCGTGAACATGGCCGATATCGATCAAGGCGGCCTGGGCCTGCCGGAACGCGATTTCTATTTCCGCACCGATCCCAAGTCGGTGGAGCTTCGCGCCAAGTATCAGGCACACCTCAGCCGTCTTCTGCAACTGCCTGGCGAGCCAGCCGCTAAGGCGGACGCGAATGCCGCGGCCATCCTGGAATTCGAAACCGCGCTGGCGAAAGCTTCACTTGATAACGTCAGCCGCCGCAATCCTCATTTGCTGGTTCATAAGATGCCGGTGGCTGACTTTACCAAGCTCGCGCCCGGCTTTGACTTCAACGACTATTTGAAGGCTCGTGGCACCCCACCCTTCACCATCATCAACGTCAGCACGCCCGACTTTCTCAAGGGCTTGAACGCAGCTCTGGATTCAACGTCGCTGGATGTCATCAAAGTCTACCTGGCTGCGCACTACATCTCGGCCAACGCGCCGCTGCTGAGCCAGGCCTTCGTCGATGAAGACTTCAGTTTCAACGATCAAACGCTCACTGGCGCCAAGGTGCTCCGGCCACGTTGGAAGCGCTGCATTACCTTGACCGACCGCAGCCTGGGCGAAGCGCTGGGCGAGAAATTCGTCGAGAGGTATTTCGGCGAGGTAGGTAAGCAGAAGACCCTGGAGATGGTCGGCCTGATTGAAAGGGCCATGGCAACCGATATCGATTCCCTCACGTGGATGAGCGACGCCACCAAGCAGCAGGCCCTCGTGAAGCTCAAGGAAGTGACCAACAAAATCGGATATCCCGAAAAATGGCGCGACTACAGCTCCGTGCAAGTCGTCGCGGGCGACCTGGTCGGAAATGCCGACCGGGCGCGCGAGTTTGAAGTGAAGCGCAGACTGGACAAAATTGGCCAGCCGGTGGATCGCCTGGAGTGGGGCATGACGCCGCCCACGGTCAACGCTTACTACAGTCCGCAGCAGAACAACATCAACTTTCCGGCCGGCATTCTGCAGCCGCCATTCTTCACTGCCAGTGCCGATATGGCCGTGAATTTCGGCGGCATCGGCGCGGTTGTGGGACACGAGCTAACACACGGCTTTGATGACCAAGGCAGCCAGTTTGATGGCAACGGTAATCTGCGCGATTGGTGGACACCGCAGGATGCGGCAGCGTTCAAGCAGCGCGTCGATTGCATCTCCAACGAGTACTCCGGCTTTGCACCGCTTCCCGACGTCCACATCAACGGCAAGCTCACCCTCGGTGAGAACGGCGCCGACAACGCGGGCATGCGTCTGGCCTACATGGCGCTGATGACCAGCCTCGCGAACAACACCGTGTCCTCCAAAAGCCTGGATGGCTATACGCCTCAGCAGCGCTTTTTCCTGGGCTTTGGCCAAATCTGGTGTCTCAACATGCGGGAGGAAGCATTGCGGGTGCAGTTGCGCACCAACCCACACTCGCCCGGGCCCTATCGCGTGAATGGCACAGTCGAGAACATGCCGGAGTTCAGCACCGCGTTCGGCTGCAAGCAGGGCGACCCGATGTTCGCCGATCCCGCCAAAGCATGCCGTGTCTGGTGATCGTTAGCCTCCTGTAAGTTTTGGGTCGTCATGTTCACGTCGTGTTCCGGGAGGCGATGAAGTGATGCAACGGCTGGCAGAGGCGCCCCCGCGTCCTAATGCGAGGGTTACCGGCGTCGTTTATTTGCTCTACTTTCTGACGGCAATATCCGGCGAGGTCTTCGTTGGCAGGGGCCGGCTTGTTTTGTATGACGCCGTCAACCTCACCTCCGAGGCGTTCTACATAGCCGTAACGCTGCTCTTCTACTACCTGTTTAAGCCAGTGAATAGGAACCTTTCTTTGCTCGCGGCGTTCTTCAGCCTCGCGGGATGCGCCAATGATGTGCTTAGCCTTATTAAGCTCAATCCTTACAAAATTAACAGCTTGGTGTTTTTCGGGCCGTATTGCCTCCTGATCGGCTACCTTATTTTCAAGTCGACTTTTCTGCCTCGGATATTGGGAGTGCTGATGGCGCTTGCCGGTCTGGGTTGGCTGATCTTTCTGACACCGCTTGCAAGCCATCTGTCCATCGGCCTTAAGGTCCTCGGGATCCTCGCGGAAGCATCGCTGATGCTGTGGCTCATCGTGATGGGTGTGAACGTCCAACGCTGGAAGGAGCAGGCCGGCGCGGCGCCGATTTGAGTAGCGGCCCACCCGGAGACTGAGGACTCGCCACCTTCTTGGTAAACGGCTTATCGTAGAAGTCGAGTCCGGCCAGATCGGCTGGGCACTAACTGCCAGACTTTTAGTGCCCATAGCTACTGGAACTTGGTCCCAGGAATGCCTCTACACTGTAATCAGCGTGTATGAAGGCAACCCTATTCTGTTGTGGCCTGACCCTTTCCGCGTGTTATCTGCTGGCCCAATCCCCGACCGCTGCATCGCCCGCCGCATCGGAGCAAGCTGCCCATGCTTCGAAAAGCGGCCTTGATCTTCAGGCCATCGACACAACAATCAGTCCCTGCGTTGACTTCTACCAATACGCTTGCGGAAATTGGCTCAGAGAGAACCCGATTCCGCCCGACAAAGCCACCTGGGGACGCTTTGATGCGTTGGAAGAACGCAATCTGCGTCAGCTCCGGCAAATCGCGGAGGACTCAGCGGCCCATCAGGAACGGTCCGCCATCGATCAGAAGATCGGAGCCTTCTACGCCTCCTGCATGGATGAAGCCGGCATCGAAAAACGCGGCCTCGATCCACTTCGCCCCGGTCTCGATCGGATCGCCCGGATCAAATCCAAGCAGGAATTGACGGCCGATATCGCCTGGCTGCATCAGCATGGCACGGAGGCCTTCTTTTCGTTTCACGTTTCGCCCGATCTGACGAAATCGACGGTCTATCTCGCGGAACTGGATCAGGGTGGCCTGGGGTTACCCGATCGCGACTATTACTTAAAGACCGATCCGAAATCGGAGCAGATCCGGCAGAAGTATCTGGCTCATGTGGCAAGGATGTTCGAGTTGACGGGCACCGCGCCCGCCGACGCCCAGCGCAAAGCGGCCGCTGTGATGAAGCTCGAAACGGGTTTGGCCGAACTCTCCATGGACAACGTGTCGCGCCGGAATCCGCAACTCCTGTTTCATAAATACAAACTGGACGACACCGCCAAGCTGACCTCGGCCGTCGACTTGAAGAAGTTCTTCGCCCTGGTTGGCGCGCCGGCTTTTGCGGAGCTCAATGTGGATGTTCCGGCGTTCTTTGAGGGTTTCGACAAGCTGATTGCGTCAACGCCGCTGCTGGAACTGAAAGACTACCTGGAATGGTTCTACATCAGCGCGAACGCAGACCTGCTTACCAAGGCGCTGGTCCAGGAAAACTTTGATTTCTACGGCAAGACCCTGACCGGCGCCGACCAACTCGAGCCGCGCTGGAAGCGCTGCATCGAAGCTACCGACGCCCAGCTGGGTGAAGCACTCGGACAGAAGTTCGTGGAAAAGACGTTCGGCGAAGAAGGCAAGCAGCGCACTCTGGAACTCGTCGGCCAGATTGAGCGCGCCATGGCCGCCGACATCGATTCACTGCCTTGGATGAGCGACGAGACCAAGAAACAAGCACTGATCAAGCTCAAGGCCGTCACCAACAAGATCGGTTACCCCAACAAGTGGCGCGACTACTCCGCGGTCAACGTGACGAATGGCGATTACTTTGGAAACTATGGACGCGCGGAGGACTTTGAGTTCAAGCGCCAGCTGGCCAAGATCGGAAAGCCGGTCGATCGCGCGGAATGGGACATGACGCCGCCCACCGTGAACGCCTACTACGATCCGCAGCAAAACAACATTAACTTCCCGGCCGGTATTCTGCAGCCGCCCTTTTATTCCAATCATGCCGATATTGCCGTGAATGCGGGAGGCATCGGCTCCATCATCGGGCACGAGCTGACCCACGGCTTCGACGACGAAGGGCGCCAATTCGATTCCGCCGGCAATCTGCGAGACTGGTGGCGTGAACAGGATGCCGAGGCCTTCAAGACGCGCGAAGATTGCATCGTCAATGAGTACTCCGCGTTCAGTCCCGTTCCGGGCGTTCATTTGAATGGTGAACTGACGCTGGGCGAAAACACAGCGGACAACGGCGGCCTGCGCCTCGCCTTCATGGCGCTCATGAACGGCTTGGCAATGGCCGGTCAGCCTTCCACGACGCTCGACGGATACAGCACGGAGCAGCGCTTCTTCCTCGGTTTCGGCCAGGTCTGGTGTCAGAACAGCCGCGAAGAGGAATTGCGAATGGCCGCGCAGACCGACACTCACTCGCCGCCGGCCTTTCGCGTCAACGGCTCTGTCTCAAACATACCCGCGTTCAGCCAGGCTTTCGGCTGCAAGCCAGGCGACCCCATGTTCGCCGAGCCTCCCAAAGCCTGCCGTGTCTGGTAGAGCCCTATTAGCCGCAGGGTGGACGCCCTCTAGCATCGACCAATCAAACAATCCGCGCCGAACGTTCTTCAGCGTCGACTGGAGACAATAGAACTAGCAACCAGGAGATCCCGAAATCATGACCGAATCGGTAGCGGTGAATCCGCTCCTTGAACAAAAACTTCCCATTCCGTTTGATGAGGTAAAAGCAGGGCACGTCGAGCCCGCCATTCAAGAACTGCTGGCGCAAATGCAGCGCCGTCTCGAAGAACTCGGTTCTTCGCCCGAGCCTCGCACCTATGACAACGTGCTGCTCACGCTCGACCATCTCACCGATCCGCTCGACCATGCCATGGCCATCGTTCGTCATCTTGAGTCGGTTGCCACCTATCCGGAACTGCGCGCGGCCCACAACGCGGTCCAAGGCCCGGTCAGTGCATTCTACACGTCCATCGCCTTAAACGAAAAACTCTGGGCCGCCGTAAAGGCGGTGGATGGTTCGGCCAATAAAAATGCCCTCGCCGCCGTGCATCGCCGCTTTCTGCTCAAGACGGTTCAAGGCTTCCGCCGGGCGGGCGCTGATCTGGATGCCGCCGGCAAAAAGAAGCTGGAACAGCTGGACGTGGAACTGACGGAGGTCACCACCAAGTTCTCCGAACACGTGCTCGATTCCACCAATGCCTTCGAACTGATACTCACCGGCGAAGCCCAGCTGGCAGGTTTACCCGACTCGGCCCGCATGGCAGCCAAGGCAAGCGCCGAATCCAAAGGTAAACCAGGCTGGCGCTTCACGCTCCAGGCCCCCAGCTACGTCGCGGCCATGACTTATCTGGATGACCGTGCCATTCGCCGCCAACTCTGGGAGGCCTCTAATCGCCGGGCCACTTCCGGCGAGTTCGACAATCGCCCGCTGGTGACTGAGATTCTCCGCCTTCGCCGCGAGAAGGCGCAGTTGCTCGGCTACCGCGATTTCGCCGACCTCGTGTTGGATGATCGAATGGCACATACCGGCGCGCATGCGCAGGAATTTCTTGCCGGCCTCCACGCGAAAACTGTGCCGTTCTTTGAGCGGGAGAATGAGAGTCTCGCTGCTTTGGGCCAAACACTGGGCTACTCGGCCATCGAGCCCTGGGATGTGGGCTACCTCGCCGAGAAACAGCGCCAGGCGCTATATGACTTCGACGAAGAGGAACTTCGTCCTTACTTCCAGCTTGATCATGTCGTAAATGGCATGTTTGAGATTTTCGGGCGCCTGCTCGGGATCAAAGTGATGGAGCAGGACGGTATTCCAGGTTGGGACTCGGCGGTGAAATATTACCGCGTGGAAGACGTGTCCTCGGGCATTATCCTGGGCGGGTTCTACGCCGACTGGTTTCCACGCGAAAACAAGCGCGGCGGCGCCTGGATGGATTCTCTAGTTACGGGCAATCCCGACGAGGGCCAGCCGCACTTGGGATTGATCTGCGGCAACCTGACCCCGCCCGTCGGCGACACGCCCTCCTTGCTGACTCACCGCGAAGTGGAGACCATCTTTCACGAGTTTGGGCACTTGTTGCACCATACCTTGAGCCGCGTTCCAATCCGCTCTCTGGCGGGCACGAACGTTCCCTGGGATTTCGTAGAGCTTCCCTCCCAGATCATGGAGAACTGGTGCATGGAACGCGAAGCGGTTGACCTCTTCGCGCGCCACTGGCAGACGGGCGAGAGAATTCCGGACCATCTCTTCAATAAAATGAAGAACGCTCGCAACTTCCGGAGCGCGAACACACAGATGCGCCAGCTCGGGTTTGGCTTGGTCGATCTGAAGTTGCATCGGGAATACGATCCGGCCCGCGATGGCGATGTGCTCGCATATACCCGTAACGTTCTAGCTGCCTTTACTCCGGCTCCGCTTCCAAAGGACTACGGAATGATCGCCAGCTTCTCGCATCTTTTTTCCAGCCCGGTGGCCTATGGCGCAGGTTACTATTCCTACAAATGGGCGGAAGTTTTGGATGCGGATGCATTTACCCGCTTCCGCCGCGAAGGTATTTTCAATGCGCAAACCGGCATTGACTATCGCCGGAACATTCTCGAGCGCGGGGATGGCGAAGATCCTGCTCAGTTGTATCGGAACTTCATGGGCCGCGACCCCGATTCAAACGCTCTGCTCGAACGGGCCGGCCTGATCGCCGCGTGAGAGAGGAGGCCCTTGTGACTTTCGAACAGACCGAGCCGGCGCACTGGTTATGAAGACGCCGCGCCCCACTCTCAAACAGCTGCAGGCGGAGAACTCGCGCCTCGAGAGCCGCCTTATCCAGGTCGAAAAAGAGCGTGACGACGCCATCGAGCAGGCGCGGCAGAGCCGCATCGAAATGGACCACGTGTGTTACGCTGCCGCCCACGACTTGCAGGAGCCGCTGCGCTCCATCACCAGTTATGCCCAGCTGCTCGCGCGCCGTATCGGAGCCGCCGATACGGAGGCGACTGAATTCGCCGGCTATATCGTTGAGGGCGCCAATCGCATGACAACGCTGGTTCGCGACATGCTGCTCTTCGCGCGCGTCACGCCCCCCAAGCTCGAGTCGATTCCCCTTGAGTCCGTGTTGCAGAGTGTCAGCATAAACCTCCACAAGGAGATCGCCGAAGCCCAGGCCGTCATGACCAACGACGTACTCCCCGAAATAAATGCCGATCCCATCCAAGTGGTTCTGCTCCTGCAGCACCTCGTCGCCAACGCGCTGAAGTTTCGCTCGAAGTCGGAGCCTCGCATCCACATCTCCGCCGATGAAGAGGATGGCGAAGTTGTCGTTTCCGTTCGCGACAATGGCCCAGGCATTGAGCCCAGGTTTCATCAGCAGGTGTTTGGCGTCTTCAAACGCCTTCACGGCCGCGATGTACCCGGCAATGGACTCGGCCTGGCCCTTTGCCGCCGGATCGTGCAAGGCCATGGCGGGCGCATTTGGGTTGAAAGCGACGGCCAATCCGGTTCCACCTTCCGATTCAGACTGCCGCGTTAGCTTGCTCACTGGTAACTTCCGCGCTTGCCGTGCCGTCTCCTTCGCGATACCGTAGTCACCGGGAAACCCATGAACAGCACAACCCGCCGGACTTTCTTGCAGGCTTCGGCCCTCACCGCGCTTGCCTCCTCGCGTGCCTGGGGCGCAAACGATCGCATCAACATTGCCGTTGTCGGAACTGGTGGCCGGGGCCGCGACCATATCGCTCAATACGCCAAGCTTCCCGGCGTGAACATCTACGCCCTATGCGATGTCGATCAGCCTAACCTCGAGCGCGCTCAGGCGCTGGCCAGAAAACTGACCGGGCACGATCCCAAGCTCTATCAGGACATGAAGGCGGTGTTTGCCGACAAGGAAGTAGATGCCGTCTCCATGCCGTTGCCGAATCATTGGCATGCGCTGGCCACCATCTGGGCCTGTCAGGCCGGTAAAGACGTGTACATTGAGAAGCCCGCCTGCCACGATCCGTACGAAGGCCGGCAGATGATCGCGGAAGCACGAAACTCGCGCCGTATGGTGCAGGTCGGCTCGCAGGGCCGTAGTGTCATCCACAAGATGCGTGCGGCGCAACTGCTCCACGATGGTGTCATTGGGAACGTCTACATGGCCCGCGGCCTCTGTTTTAAGCGGCGCAAGTCGATCGGCCACACGCCGGTCGAGCCGGTTCCTCCGGGGGTCGATTGGGACAAGTTTCTCGGCCCCGCGCCCATGATTCCGTTTTCCAGGAATCGTTTCTTATACAACTGGCATTGGTTCTGGGACACCGGCAACGGCGACATCGGCAATCAGGGCGTACATGAAATGGACATTGCTCGCTGGGGCTTGGGCGTGGGTCTGCCGAAATCGGTCACGGCCTCCGGCGGCAAGTACGTTTACGACGACGATCAACAAACGCCCAACACGTTGGTGGCCCGCCTCGACTACGGCGACAAAGAGATCGTGTTCGAAGTTCGCGGATTGCCGACTGGCGGTGAAGGCGACCTGGAAGTTGGCCGGGACGGCAACTGTATCGGCAATCTCTTCTACGGCTCCGATGGATGGATGGCGCTCGATTCGGCTGGCTATCGCATTTACAAAGGCGATCCGCCGAAACTCGTGACCACGGCCAAGTACGAAGAACCGGAGGAAACGGACACGCATCCGCATATGGCGAACTTCATCGCGGCCGTCCGCAGCCGCAAGCGCGAAGATTTGCACGCGGATGTTGAGACCGGCGTGATCTCGGCGGATTTGTGCCATCTCGCTAACATCAGCTACCGGCTGGGAGGTAGGAAGCTCGATTTCGATGCCGCGTCTCAGCGCTTCACTGACCAAGAAGCGGACCAGTTGGCTCATCCGCCCTACCGTGCCCCTTATCTGATTCCCGCCCTCGCTTGAGCCGTTAAGCGGGCGAATGCTGAAACTGAGGCGCGACCGCGAGGGCGCGCTTTCCCAGGTCGTCCGCTCGCCTATGCCGGCCCGGCCCTTTCACCCGCCATCCGCGACACCGCCGCTCGCGTCATGTGTGCAGCCAACCCGATCCCAAACCCGAGCACGCTATATAGGTAGTACAGCAGGTGCAGCGGAATCGCTCGAATGGCGAACCACCACCCGCGTTGGCTCGCAAAAAAGCGATACAGCTCCCGATTCAGCACCAACACCGCCAGCAGAATTCCCCCAGCCAATCCCGCTGCGACCACACTCCGCAACGCCACGGCGGCTACGACTGCCGGGATCAATGCGCAAGCCAGCACGGCGCTGATTCGCTGGCTCTGCTTCAAATTCAAATCGTCAGGCATGCGCTGGCTCTTCAGAATGACCTGGGTCCAGGGAATGGCGCGGTCCATCAGATCTGTTCGTACCAAGCCCACCAACGTCCAGCGCTTGCGATGCTGCACTTGCATATTGGGGCAAAGCACAATCTTGTGGCCCGCCCGGACCATCCGCACGCCGAGTTCGATGTCCTCAATCGAGGGCCTCTTGAAGGAGGTATCGAAGCCGCCCATGCCCACGAATACATCGCGCCGGATTGCCCCGCAGGCTGTCCAGAATGTGCCTGCCTCGCGTCGTGCCGTTTGGTGGACGAAGCGATGAAACAGATTCTTGTATTGCGAGATGAAGCTTCCCTCCGACGGTGAATCGTCGTACGAACCAATCACCGCCGCAACCTCAGGATGTGCGCCGAGCTCGCTGACGGCATGTCCCAGGGTGTCAGGATGAGCGCAGACGTCGGCGTCCAGAAAAAACAGCAGCGGCGCAGCCGCGTTGCGGGCGCCCAGATTTCGCGCGGCCGCCGGACCCATTTGCAGCTGTGTCCGTAACACCACGGCACCGGCCTCCCTGGCGACGCGCTCCGAATCGTCTGCCGAGCCGTCGTCGACAACGATCACTTCGAAATCCTCTACGCTTGAATGCCGCAGCGCATCCAGGCACTGCCGCAGGTTCTCGGAATCGTTGAAGACGGGGATCACCACCGAAATCGGCGGAAGTTTTCCGGGCATCGTGCGAAGCGGCTCTTCTCGAAGTTAGCAGGTCCGCAGGCTATCTGAGCTACATTGGAAGCCATCCACATGATCAACTTTCCAGAGCGCCTCCCTCCGCTGTCGCCGGCCACGCCTCGCTCCATCTGCCTGTTTGCGGCGGCGTTGCTCTTTCTTGCCGCGGCCGCGCCATCCTTCGGCGCCGCAGGCGTTGAATTCAAGGGCCACGCCGGGCCGGGCAAGGGGAAACGGATCGTTCTGATTGCCGCGGACGACGAATACCATTCCGAAGAAATGCTGCCTCAGCTGGCGAAGATCCTCGCCGATCGTCAAGGCTTCGATTGCACGGTCTTGTTCTCGATCGACCCAAGCGACGGCGCCATCGATCCTCATCAGCGGCGCAACATCCCCGGCCTCGAGGCACTCGAAAAGGCCGATCTCCTGATTCTGTTCGCTCGATTTCGCGGCCTGCCGGACGACCAGATGAAGAGGATCGTCGACTACGTGGAATCCGGGCGGCCGGTCATTGGCATCCGAACCGCGACGCACGCTTTTGCAATCGACGCCGGCCAGACGTACGCGCGTTACTCCTGGAACAGCAAGATCGAAGGCTGGGAGGGCGGCTTCGGACGCAAGGTGCTGGGCGAGACATGGGTGGCACATCACGGCGATCATGGCAAGCCAAAGCACTCGCGCCGTCTTTGTTCCAGGCGAAGACAAGAATCCGATCCTGCGTGGCATCGCCGACCGGGAGATTTGGGTGCCAACCGATGTCTATGAGGTGCGCCTGCCGCTCCCCGCCACCTGCCATCCCTTGCTCCTGGGCCAGGTTCTATCCGGCATGCAACCGGGCGATCCACCCGCCCCCGGAAAACCCAACGACCCCATGCTGCCCGTTGCTTGGACCAACGCCTACACCGGCGCTCTCGGGAAAACCTCTCGCGTGTTTACCACCACCATGGGTTCGGCCGACGATTTCCTGAACGAAGCGTATCGCCGCCTGCTGGTCAACGCCGCTTTCTGGGCGGTTCGTCTCGAAGCCAGGATTCCGGCCAAAGCCGACGTTCGCATCGTCGGCGCCTACAACCCGCGCTCCTTTCTCGACGAAGGCTACACCAAAGGCGTTCACCCGTCAGACCTCGCGAAATAGCACTTCCTATTCTGCGCGCTGTCGCCCGACCGTACAATTAAGGGATATGTCGTTTCGTGGGGCGCGAGTTCTCTCGTTTGAAAGCCGGCGGGCAACCGAAATGGCCGAGCTCATTCGCTTGAATGGCGGCGACCCCTTTGTCGCGCCGGCGTTAGTTGAAGTCCCGCTCGAACACAACGAAGCGGCGTTTGAATTCTCCCGCCGTCTCTATGCGGGTGAATTTGAGATGCTCATCTTTCTCACCGGCGTGGGCGCCCGGCTGCTCAGTCGCATTTTGAGCACCCGCGAACCCACTGAGCGTCTTGTGGAGGCTCTGCGGGGACTTACCGTCGTCGCTCGCGGCCCCAAGCCCATGGCCGTCATGCGCGAGTGGGCGGTTCCAGTTGCCGTGGCCGTTCCTGAGCCCAACACCTGGCGCGAGGTTCTCACCGCCGTCCAAGGCCGCCCTGAAAAGTCGGTGGCCGTTCAAGAATACGGCCGCCCCAGCCCCGAGCTGACCGATGGCCTTGTGGCTCAGGGTCGGGCCGTCTCCACCGTTCCGGTGTATCAATGGGCGCTTCCGCCCGATACGACGTTGCTGGCGGAAGGTCTGGCCCGGCTCCTTGCCGATCAAGTCGATGTCGTGCTCTTCACTACCTCGGTCCAGTTGGAGCACTTGCTGCAATTCGCGGCGGAACGAGGCCAGCGCGATGCAGCCATCGCCGCCTTGTCGCGCAGTTTCATCGCGTCCATTGGTCCCACTTGCTCCGAAACACTGCGCCAGCACGGCCTGTCGCCCGCCATGGAGCCAACTCATCCCAAGATAGGCATTCTGGCACGCGAGGCGTCTGCCGCCTTCACCGCTCGCCGCGCACTGTGAGACGCTGCGGGCGCGGCGCGGGCTGTTAGCCCGCTAAGCCGAGAGTCCTCTCGGCCTTTGCCCGGAATCCAAAACCATCCAGCGCTACGGATTCACCGTCAACGGCGTCGTTTCGACACTCATGCGGCCGGCCTGTTGAACCGTGACCTTCACCACGTACTCGCCGGCAGGCAGTTTGGCAGACGTGATGACGGGAAATGTATTGACTTCATCCGGTAAGCCCAAGTCCGGCGTCGAGCGGGAAACCCGCTTCCCATCCTGCAGGATTTCAACCACCACTTGCGGCTTCTCGTCCGACGGTTTTCCTTCATCCATTTCCGGATAGACCACAAAGAAAACCGCCGCGTCCGCTTGGGGCTTCACAACCGGCGGCAGGGCTGGCAGTACCTTGCCCCCGTTGAACTCCAGCGGGTTGCCGGGGTCGCGCGGCGCCACCAGCGAATCCACGTCGTGTACCACCGCGATGCTGCTGACCGCGGGCTCCCCGGGTTTCGGCACCACCAGGGCTACGCGCTTGGTACTCGCTAATCCGCCCTCCGGGTCCGTAACAGCCGCCTCGATCATATACCGGCCCGAGGCCAGTTCCACCGGGTTTGTGAAAATCATCTCGCCGCGCCGGAACATATCCAGCTTGTCTTCCGGGACCTCACGATCGATCTCCTGGCTGACTTTCTGCACAATCTGGCCGTTTTCGTCCTTAATCAAGCGCCAGAAATGTCGCGTGAATGCGCGCCTTCTGGGTCTTCTCGTCAACCTCCGTCTTTAGGCTGGCGGTGTTGAGGTCGAACACAATTTCGTACCGGAACCCATCTGGCAGCGGTTTGTATCGCATCGCCGCCACATGAAACGGGAAATCCGCCTTCCCCTTCGTGCTCAAAGCTTTCAGCCCCGCCATCTCGAACGGCACTACCGCTCCCCCGCCCTTCATTTGAGGTACGGCATAGTATCCGCTGCGGCTCTGCACAATCAATTTCGGATCGTTGACTGTCACCTTGATCGAGCGGAAGTGACCATCTTCCGTGGTCGATGTCGGTACATACGAGATCTCGTAATGTGTCCGCACGTCTTCCATCACGCGTGCCATGCCGCGTTTGAAGTCGTTGGTGTTGAAGATGGCGAATCCACCGGTACTCTCGGCGATCTCGGCCATATTCAGCTGCGTCTGCGACGACAACGAGTCTTGAATCAAGTCGCCTTGAAGCGCCAGTGCCATCCCCTGCGCTGGCGAAACCTGGTCACTCTTTATCGACTGGGTGTCCGCGGCGGCCTGCATCGCGCTCAGATTCGCGGCCGTCGTCGTCAGCCCCGATACCATCCCATTTGAGGTCGCGGTTGTCAGTCCACGCACGTCGATGCAATAGAAGCTGACGTTGCCCTGGTTGGCGGCGCTGATCACGGCCTTCATGTAGTCTTGGCGGTCCGGCGGCTTCACCAAGCCGTCGGAAAGGTAAAGAACTGTCTTACGTCCCGGCAGGCGGGATTCGTATTTCACCAACAACATCATCGACGTCAGCACCTTCATGCCAATGCCGTACTGGGCCATGTCACGTTGCGCGGTGATCATCTGCGCCATATACTGTTGCGACTCGGAAAATGGCGCTTGTGAGGCCTGTGTCGTACTGAGATCCGGCCTTTGGGACAAATCCAGCCCGGGCGTCAACGTGATGCCGGTTGGTCCTCCCGTTATCAAATAGTTGGTCTGGTTCAGCACGCTGGCCGATGCTTGGGCCAGTTCCTGCGAATTGCCGGTTACCGCCAGGTGCACCGCCCTCGCCAGCGCTGCGCGGTCGTTCGTGAATCCCTGCAGCGCATTCATCCGCAGATTCAAACCGAACACCGCGGCGTAGGTGTTCTCCGCAAACTGCTGGCTCAGGAAGTCCGTCGCGGCCTCTTCAGCGTTTTTCCGTGAGTCCGGTCCAATCTCGTCGAAGATGATCGATACGAAGTTCGGCTCCCGCGTCGAATTCACCTGCGCGGCTGACGTCTTTGTTGCGGGCCCGACCGTCTCGGGTGCCGGTGCCGTCACCCGCGTCTCATCGCCTCCCACGAATCGGAACGTCTTGATCGTCTGAGGAACGCCGTCTTCGGTGACTTTGAAATCGGACGCCTTCAACTTTTTATCCAGCGTCAGGTCTTTTCGCCGCACCACCACGTCCAACACCACTTCGCGGACGTTGCTTCGAATCACGGTGCCCGTTTTCTCAGCGGGTTGCTCGACGTTCTTCCCGGCCGATGTGGGCGCCGGTTGGACCGCTTGCGGCTTGGCCGCGGTCTGCGCCAACAGACAACTCGCCAAAGAGAGCAAGCCCGCTACGATCCTTGAGCGATTCGCCCACCGCCTCGCTGCGCCTTCACCGGTGATTGGCATAGTGTCCTTCTTTCAGTCTATCCGTCGCCGCCCAGCCGCATGCGGTCCTATATAAGCGGTCCTATATAAAGGGACGCCGCCCGCGTGGATTCCGGTTACATCCTTCTAATCCGTCAGGGCGGCCGTAACACCAGCCAGTGCAGCCGTTTCCATCAATTTCTCTCTCAGCCGCACCACCTCGCCGATCACGAAAACCGCCGGATTCCGCACTTCCACCTCACCTCTCGCCACAGAGCCCAAATCACTCACCACCACCCGTTGTTCCGGCGTGGATCCCCGCTCGATAAAGGCGATCGCCTGCTGGGCATCGCGGCCCGCCTCGATCAACGATCGGGCAATGAACTCCCGGTTCTTCACCCCCATCAGCACCACCAGGGTGTCCACTTTCACGTAGTTCTCCCATTGCTGTTGCAGACCCTGCGAACAGTGCCCTGTAATGACCGTGAAGCTCTGTGACACCTCGCGGTAGGTAATCGGAATGCCGGCCAGCCCCGGCACTGCACTCGCGGAACTCACGCCCGGTATAAACTCAACCTCAATCCCGTGCTCCAGCGCGATCGCCCACTCCTCCGCGCCCCGCCCGAAGACCAGCGGGTCGCCGCCCTTCAGCCGTGCCACCTTCTTTCCCGCCAGCGCATGATCCACGAATAGCGAGAAAATTCGGTCCTGTGTGTCGGGCTCGCCCGAGTGCTTGCCCACGTAAATTAGTTCGGCATCCGGCCTCGCCAGCGCCAGGATTCCCGGGCCCACCAGCCGGTCGTAGAGCACCACATCGCACTCGCCCAGCACACGCGCGGCCTTGACCGTCAGCAGGTCCGGATCACCCGGCCCCGCGCCGATCAAATACACTTTCCCGGCTTGTTTGTCCGTACTCATCGAAAATGCCGCGAACCAAGGCGTCTCTCTCAGTATCCCTGAAGCCCAAAGTGGGGCGCTCTCCGCTTCGGAGCAGGACGCCTCGTCCGCCCCGGTCGCCCACGACCGGCTCCCCAATCTCTCCCGTCCAGCTCCCGCCGCCCGAAAGCTCTTGGCAATCTCGCGTTTCGGTGTTAACGTCTTCTGAGTCGCTTCTCTCGATCCAAGGAGATCCTCATGCCACGACCGCGGTTCCGCGGGCAATCCGAAACGCTCGCTATCTCGCGCGTCACCCTGGTGCTTCTCCTCTGCGCCGGCGCTCTGGATCTGGTCCCGGCGCCGCGGCCCGCCCAGGCCAGTGCGCAACCGCAGGCCGCCCGGCGGCCCAACATCGTCTTCATCCTCACTGACGATCTCTCCATGAATCTTCTGCCCTTCATGCCTGAGATGGCCGAGATCCGAAAGCAGGGCACAACCTTCACCCACTACTTCGTCACCGATTCGCTGTGCTGCCCCTCGCGTTCCTCCATCTTTACCGGCAAGCTGCCGCATAATACCGGCGTCTTCAAGAACACCGGCCAGGATGGCGGCTATGAGGCCTTCAATGCGCACGGAAACGTGTCGCAAACGTTCGCCGTGGCTCTCGAGAAGGTTGGCTACAAGACGGCATTTCTGGGCAAGTATCTGAACGGCTACCTGCCCGCAAAGGCCGGTCCCGCCCCAGGCTGGGATGAGTGGGACGTCGCCGGTAACGGCTACAAGAACTTCGACTACAACCTGAACCAGAATGGCGCCATTGTGCCTTATGGCTCCGACCCGCCGTCGTATCTCACCGACGTCGTCTCTAAGCTCGGCCGTGACTTCATCCGCAAATCCGGCAGCAACCCGTTCTTAATCGAAATTGCAACCTTCTCTCCGCACGCGCCCTACATTCCCGCCCCACGCGACGCCAATGAGTTTCCCGACCTCCAGTACCCTCAAACCCCAGCCTGGGGCGCCCGGCCCGACGCCACCGCGCCCCCTTGGTTGCAGAGCATTCCCGAATTAATGCCCATGAACATTAACCACATGAAGCGTGCATTCCGCATGCGCGCCCAGTCCGTGCTCTCCGTCGACAAAATGATCAGGGACATCCGCGCGCTGCTGGCCGAGCTCGGCGACGACAACAACACCTACATCGTCTTCAGTTCAGACAACGGCTACCACATGGGTGAGTATTCGCTTCGTCCCGGCAAGATGACACCCTTTGATACCGACATCAATGTGCCTCTCATTATCATGGGTCCCGGTGTCCGCAAAGGCGCCGTCGTGAAAGACATCGTCGAGAACATCGATCTGAACCCCACATTCGTTGACCTGGCCGGCGCCGTTCCCCCCAGCACTCCCGACGGGCACAGCTTAGTCCCTCTGTTCCGCGGCACCGCTACGGATGACTGGCGCCGCCTGGCCCTGATCGAGCATCACGGCATGCCCATTGTCGATCCCGCCGACCCCGATGCCCCCGAACTCCACTCCGCTAATCCGCCCACCTATGAAGCCATCCGTATGGCCGGCGCCATGTATGTCGAGTACGCTCTGACCGACCCCTGTTACTACGACCTCGCCAAAGATCCGTACGAACTCCACAACATCGCCGCCAGCCTCCCGGCCGCGCAGAAAGACCATCTGCACCAGATCCTCCGCACCAACGCCACCTGCAAAGGCGCCGGCGCCTGCTGGGACGCCCAACACCTTCAACCCTAGGTGACAAGCCCTTCGGGGACACCCCAGCCTCCCGGGTATAAGCTTGTGATGGGCAAAAAATGAAGTCCTGCATTCGCTATTCACTGCTGCCCGCAGCCTTGATCGCGCTCCAGTGTTTCGCACAGTCCGGCATCCCGCATTTGCAAAAACAGGGTGCTGCCACGCAGCTGATCGTGGATGGGAAGCCGTTTCTGGCGCTAACCGGTGAACTCGGCAACAACACCGCTACCAGTCTCGAGAACATGCAGCCCATATGGCCCAAGCTGGTCTCGGGAAACCTGAACTGCGTCCTCGTGGCAATATCCTGGGCCCAATTGGAGCCCACCGAGGGAAAGTTCGAGTTCGCCCTGGTCGATGGTCTCATCCAGCAGGCGCGGTTTAACAATGTGAAAGTTGTCTTTCTTTGGTTCGGCAGTTGGAAGAATGGCCTCTCCAGCTACGCCCCTTATTGGGTCAAGCAGGACTACCACCGCTTCCCGCGCATCCAGCTTCAAAATGGCAAGAGCATCGAGCTGCTCAGCACCTTTTCCACCGCCACGCGCGATGCCGATGCAGCCGCCTTCCGCGCCTTGATGCACCATATCAAGGAAGTCGACGGCAACCAGCACACGGTCTTGATGATGCAAGTGGAAAACGAGGTCGGCGTGCTGCGCGACTCGCGCGATCGATCCGCGCCCGCCAACCAGGCCTTTGCCGGACCCGTCCCCAAAGAGCTCATGAATTATCTCCAGGCGCATAAGGATACGCTAAGCCCGGAACTGCGCGAAGTTTGGGCCGCGCAAGGTTTCCGCACCTCGGGAACCTGGGAACAGGTCTTCGGCCCCGGCAAGCCCGCCAGCGTCGAAATGCCGATCCAGACCAAAAGCCCGCCCCTGAGTCTCGAGGAGTACCAGACCGGTTGGCGAAAGCTGCACTGGCCGGTGGACGAAATCTTCATGGCCTGGAACTATTCGCGCTTCATCAATACGGTGGTTGAGGAGGGCAAAAAGGAATACAACATTCCCATGTTCGTGAACGCCTGGCTGCAGCAGCCGAACATGGCTTGGCCCGGAACCTACCCCAGCGGCGGTCCACTGCCGCAGGTGCACGACGTCTGGCGCGCCGGCGCGCCCGCCATCGATCTGCTCGCACCCGATCTCTACTTGCAGTACTTCGATGAAGTCTGCCAAAGGTTCGGCCGCAACGGAAACCCGCTGTTCATTCCTGAAACCAGCGCCAACGCCGCGAACGTCCTCACGGCCTTCGGCAAGTTCAACGCTATTGGATTCTCGCCGTTCTTCATCGAACGCTCGGTTGGCCCTGACACGGATCTCGCTGCCGCGTACCGTGTCGTCCAGGAGTTGACGCCGGCCATCCTGGCGCAGCAGGGCAAGGAGACCATCACCGCCGTTCGCATGCATCAGGGCGATACTCCCCTCGATGTCAAGCTTGGCAACTATACCTTGACGGTGACCTATGTTGGCAACCGTTTCTCCATCGCCCCGGAGCCGCCCGCCGCCCCGAAATCTCCCGGACAGCCCGCAGCGCAGCCTGCGCCTCCCATCCCGCCCGCGCAGCCCTCGGCCCCAACCCCGGCACAAGCAACCGCGATTCTCATTTCCTCCGGACCGAATGAATTCTATTTCGGCGCCGTGGGTGGTGGTGTCCGAATCGCATTTGCGCCCACTACGCCCGGTCCGCAAATCGTGGGTCTTGGCGACGTCCAGCAGGGCAAGTTTGTGGACGGTCAATGGCAAGTGATCCGTCAATTAGGCGGCGATGACACCGGCCAAGGCGAGCTTCTAACCGTGCGCCCAAACACCGCGCTGCGTGTCACGGTCTACCGCTACGAGTAACACTCAAATCGAGCGTCGCACGATGTGGGGCGCTCTCCGCTTAGGAGCAAGGGCGGCATCCTGCCGGCCCGCTTGAAACCGGCCTTTCTATGCCGGAACCTCGCCGTGGACCGGCGCTTCCTCTGTGGCCGGCGTCATCCCTCTATCCCGCTGCAACGCTGCGTCTAATCGAAGCACCCCCGTAGCGTCCTGTTGATCGCTGTAAGACAGGGGCATGGGCGCCGCAGGGACGGCAACATCGTCATCGGCCGAGAGCGATGCCCGGAACTCCATCAGCCAATCCAGTGCGTCCTCAATTCCAGATCGATCTGCCCGTGTGTTTTGACGCCCGCTGCGCCCGTTGTGACGCGCGCTCAGGACGAGAAACACAGCGCCGATTGCCGCCAAAGCCCAAGAGAAGGCAAGTTGGGTCACAACGCTCATATCGGCGAGGCCGGGAATAACTTTACCCGCAGCGATTCGCCGTTCCGATCTCTCTCGCCGTCTTTTGAACGATTCCGCTACTTGAACTTGAGGAATGGGATAAGCTTTCAGAGCCGTGACCGTCAGGGAGCGGACGCCCCGGGAAGTACCCGCACGCTTTAGATTTTGGCCGCTCTTCCCATTTCGCCCGCCCGCTCACTGCCATCATAAAGAACGACAAGGAGTCCTCGAATGTTGTGTCGCCTAACCGTCGCCTTCTCTCTCGGCCTGATGACGGTCCCGTATCCCTCGATGGCCCAGACCGCAGCCCAGACCCCAGCCCCGGCCGCACGTCCACCCCGCCCTGCGCCGCCGACCCGCGATCCCAACACACCCGGTTATGTCACGGCGAAAGAACTCCCCGACGGAACGAATGCTCCTCCCAACGTCGATGGGAACTTCATCCTCGGCCCTACCCACACGCTGGCGCCGGAGATGACGGTGCAGGAAGGCGTGCCGCAGGGAACCGTCTCCACCTTCACCATGAACTCCGCCGACAGCAAGATCTATCCCGGCATCGCCCGCGAGCCCAACACCTTCGGCACGGCAGACCCCAATGACCCTGCCAAGATGATCGTCACGACCAGCCACCCCGCTCCCTACACGCGCCGCGTGACCGTGTATGTTCCGAAACAATACGTGCCGGGCACGGCCGCGCCGTTCATCGTCGGCGCCGATGGACCGGACCAGGCTTTGTTCATTGCTCTCGACAATCTGATCGCACAGCACCGTGTGCCCGTGATGATTGCCATTTCCATCAGCAACGGCAGTGGCGACGCCCAGGGCAGTGAGCGCGGCCTCGAATACGACACCATGTCAGGCCGCTACGCCGAGTTCGTCGAGGCGGAAGTGCTGCCTCTCGTCGAGAAGCAGTACAACGTGAAGCTGACCAAAGATCCCGAGGGCCGCGCAACCATGGGCGGCAGCTCCGGCGGCTCGTGCGCCTTGATCATGGCGTGGTATCACCCGGAACTCTACCACCGTGTTCTCACCTACTCGGGCACCTACGTGAACCAGCAATGGCCATCCAACCCGGACACCCCGCACGGCGCATGGGAGTTTCATGAAACGCTCATCCCCAACAGCCCGGTCAAGCCAATCCGCATCTGGATGGAAGTCGGCGACAGAGATCTACTCAATCCGAATAGCATGCACGACAACATGCATGACTGGGTGGTCGCCAATGAGAACATGGCCAAGGTCCTGGCCGCCAAGGGCTATCATTATCAGTTTGTCTTTGCTCGTAACGCCGGCCACACCGACCGTGCCGTGAAACTTCAAACCCTGCCCGAAGCTCTCGAATATCTCTGGCAGGGCTACCCCGTCACACATTAATCCAAGCACCGTGGCACAGCCTTCAGGCTGTGATCCTCGCGTTTGTCAGCTCAAGGTCGCCATCAAGCAAACCCCACTCAAATCAATCCCCATTTATCCGCGTTCATCCGCGGCCAGTGCTCTTGGTTTCTTCCGAAAACTTGACTCGGATGGTGGGGCTGGGTCCCCAGACCCGCGCAGGACGCCCACGTCCGGCTGCCAGCGTGTCGGCAAAAGTATCCCCAACGCGACAATGTTCATCACCCGTGGGCTTACCAAGGCCCTCGCCCTACGCACGTTGCGCTCACGCCCCGATCCGTCTATCCTTCATGAAGGCAGCAGGGCCAAATGATCGGCACGACTATCTCGCATTACCAGATCCTCGAAAAGCTCGGTGAAGGCGGGATGGGCGTGGTCTATAAAGCCCGCGACCTGCGGCTCGATCGGCTCGTCTGCATCAAGATTCTCCATCCTGAGCAATTGAAAGACGAATCGCGCAAACAGCGCTTCATCCAGGAAGCGAAATCCGCCTCTTCGCTTAACCACCCCAACATCGTCACCATCCACGAAATCGACCAGGCCGACGGGACCGACTTCATGGTGATGGAGTTCGTTGCCGGCAAGACGCTGCAGCAGTTGATCCCCAACGGCGGCATGCCGGTTGCCGACGTTCTGAAATATGCCATCCCCATCGCCCGGGCGCTGGCGGCGGCGAATGCGGCGGGCATCATCCATCGCGACGTCAAGCCGGGCAACATCATGGTGGGCGCGAATGGAATGGTCAAGGTGCTCGATTTCGGCCTCGCCAAACTCACAGCTCAGGAAGTGAGCGCCGAGGACGAGACCCAGGTGCGCCAGGGGCACACCGAAGAAGGCACCATTGTGGGCACCGCGGCTTACATGTCGCCCGAGCAGGCACAAGGAAAGCCAGTCGATGGCCGCTCCGATATCTTTTCGTTCGGCGCGGTGCTTTATGAAATGATCAGCGGCCGGCGCGCTTTCCAGGGCGCCAACAAAGTGTCCACGCTGGCGGCGATTCTCGAGAAGGAGCCGGCGCCGCTCGCCGCACGTGATTCCCGCATCCCGCGCGAGCTAGAACGCGTGGTGATGCGCTGCTTACGCAAAGATCCGGAGCGCCGCTTCCAGACCATGGGCGACTTGCGGGTCGCGCTGGAAGAACTCAAGGAGGAATCGGATTCCGGAAAGCTCACCGCGGCGCCATCCGGCAATCCGCCCGTCCCGATTGCCCGCAGCCGCCCATGGTTCGTACCCGTTGTCAGCGCGTTCGTTCTTCTGGCCGCAGGCGCCTGGCTGTATTGGCACTCCAAGCCGGCCAAACCCCCGGTGCGCCCCCTCACGCGCTTGACTTTCAACGGCGTTTCCATTAACCCGTCTATTTCTCCCGACGGAAAACTGCTCGCCTATCAAGCGGCCATCGGCGGGCCCAATCCGGATATCTGGGTCCAACAGATCGGCGGCGCCAAGGCCATTCAGATCACCCATGAAAAGGATGGGGCCACGTCCCCGGCCTTTTCTCCCGATGGAACGCAGATCGTTTACGAATCGGGTCGCGCCATTTATGAGGTTTCTTCGCTTGGGGGCGATGCCCGTTTGATCACCCGCGACGGTTTTCATCCGGCCTATGTCTCTCAAGGTTCGGCCATCTTGTTCTCGCGCCATCCCGAATCGCAACTCGACCGACTTTTCACCATCCCTCGCTTGGGCGGGACTCCCGTTCCGGTTCAGCCAGAGCTTCTTGTCTCCGGAAGCGCAATCTCTCCCGATGGAAGTAAGCTCCTGGTGAAGGCGTCTCGAACTGCCAGTCAGGAGCAGGATATCAAGCGCTGGTGGTTGATCCCGGTCGCCGGAGGACAGCGCGAAGAAGTCGCAGCACCCCCACTGCTGGCAGTTGACGGTGGTGCTCCTTATCCCTACGCCTGGACGATGCTGGACAAGAATCCCTCGGAGCAATGGGTCATCTTTGGCCAGAGGGTCGGTGACACCTACAACCTGTTTCGGGCAGCGGTGACCAGCGCCGGAAAAGTGACGTCCGATCCCGAGCAACTCACTTTCACCGCCGCATCCTGGGTCCCCAGCGTTTCCGAGAGCGGGCGAATGGTTTTCGTCAGCGGAACCCTGGGTACAAACCTGTGGAGCATACCGATGGATACGAATCGCGTGCAGGGAATTGGCGAGCGCCAGAGTCTAACCCAGGTGGAGGGCGTCCGGAAGATGTATCCCTCGCTTTCCCGCGACGGCAAGAAGATCGCTTTCTTTTCCGGCCCCAACCTGATGGCGAAAGATCTCGTGACGGGACGAGAAACCCAATTGGTTCAGATCATCGGGTTCATCGTTTCCCACCATTTCTCCGGATGGATCGTCTGTCGTCTATTTCCCCTGGCCCCGCGCCGGGCTTGAGGCTGACATGTACTCGATTTCGACCGCTGGCGGCTCGCCACGCCTGGTCTGCCGGGAATGCGGGCAGCCCAAAGGGTTCTCCTCCGATGGCTTGCACGTGCTGACGCAGAGGGGTTCGCTTGCCGGCCAGTATGGCAGGATTGCCATGGTTGATATGACAACCGGCAAGGTGACGGAGGTATTGAGCGCCCCCGGCCATCACTTGTGGCACCCGTTCTATTCGTGGGATGACAAATGGGTGAGCTTTAAGATGCAGATGGGCGACGATTTCGAACACCATCGCTTGTATATAACGCCCGCCGAACACTTCGTTCCCGCCGGCCCGGACCGGTGGATTCAACTCACCAGCGGCGAATATAACGACGATAAGCCGCAGTTTTCGCCCGACGGAAACACCATTTATTTCACCTCGAACCGCGACGGCTTCACTTGCATCTGGGCGCTGCGGCTCAATCCGAAAACCAAGCACCCGTCGGGCGCTCCGTTTCCGATTCAGCACTTTCACAACAGCCAGCGTGTCAACTCCAGCATTTCCCGTTCCATCGAGATGGAACTGTCGCTCGCCAAAGACAAGATCGTCACCAACCTCGACGAGGTTCACTCCGATATCTGGATGATGGACCTGGAGCCGCACCCGTAAGTGCGGACGCTCTCCGCTTCGGAGCAAGGTTGCCAACCTACGCCGATTGCCAATCGGCCTTTTGCCCCACGGGCTACAACGGCGCAAAACTGGCTGTGCCGTGAAGTACCAGGTGGTCTCGCATCGCGATCGCTGCGTAGTATTTCAGGTTCGCGTTCGGATGAGTGCTGAACATCCCCGTGTCGTACTCGTTGGCAACCGTGTCGAGCTGGGAATACAATTCATCCCGGGATTGCTGCATCGTCTGACCGTAGCCCAGCCCCGTCAGACCAGCCACAATCGCGTCTCCGATCGGGTCCACGCCTTTGTAAGGACTAATCACCGCGACATAGGTCGTGAAGCCAATCCACGCTTCCACGCCGGAAGTAATGGCATCCGGACCAAGATTGCATCCGGTCTTGCACGCAATCGAGACCACCGCTTTGGAGGCTGCATGCGCAAAGTCGTTAGACGTTACTGTGCTTGCTCCGCCAGTCAGCCAGACGTGTTCGTTCCCGTGCCCGAAGTAACAAATAAGGCTGACCTGGCTCCCAAGGGACGAGACGATGTTTCGATGGTCTGCGGGGCTCAAATCGTCCACGTCAACCAGCTTCGTGTGTCCCCCGGCGGCAAATGCATTCGCCACGTGGTCGCCCCAATCCGAAGCCTGTAAGGCGTTCTTGTCGTCCTTAGGCCGGATCAACGCAAAAGAAGACATATCATGCGACTGCCGGTAATTTGGTAAGTCGTTCCACGACCTTCGCGATTCCCTCGCGCCGCACGCCATGCTCAAGAATCTCGAGAATGGCTCGGCCATCATCGGTTTCTCGACGGACGGCCAAAACGATTTCGCGTGGAGTCAAAGGTTCTCTGCTGCCTAGAAAGCCCAGAACAGGCTCAGCCGGCGCATCCTTTGCCCACGTAACCAGCGCCGCAAGGATAATCTCCCGTTCGGTAGCGGACAACACAACTTCAGAATATCAAGATTTTAGCTGAACGAGTCAGCGTCTTCCCAGAACTTAGTCCCGGGGGCGGCAAGCGCGTCGGCGACGATCTGGTCCCGGTCTTTGGCGGTTGCCTCTTTGTGGATCGTCTTCAATGTACCCACCGTGGGATCCTTCCACCAGCTTGCCTGGACTCGTAACCCCGAGCAGAAGGCCGACGAGGGTTCCGAAACGATCGACTGGATGATTTCGTGGTTAGTTGCCACCACGGAAACGCCCGCCGTGAGTTTGAGTTCCACCGGCGCGGCCGGATCGAACTCCCCGTTCACGGAGACCGCGACATTCGTTGAACCCGTACTAGCGGCGATCAAGGTTATGCGGTCTACTGTGGCAACCGATGTGACCAGCACCCAATCAGCCTTCCAGACTCCCCAGGCGTACGAACTGAGAATCGCCCGTCGAAACCGATCGAGATCGTCGAGCGCCGAAATCTGGCGGTTGACGACAGCGAGCAGCCACGAATCAGCGGAGTCGAATTTTATGTCGAACCCCGCATTGGCGTTCGGGAGCTCCGGAAACAGGGTCGACGCCTTGCCTTGAGCGCGGAATTGAAGTGATACGCTCTTGCCCGACTGCCGCAGCAAATCGACACCCGCCTGCTGCGGTGGCCGGACGCCGCCCACCGGCACTTCCAGAATCGAAGCCGAAGTTCCTTCGAGCGTGAAACTGCCATCCCTGCGGCTCACACTAATTATGTCGCCCAACTTCAAGTTCAAGCCGAAGGGCATAATCAACCGGAGGTCAGTGTCCTTTTGAATGGATTTGATCAGAGTCCAACTCATCCTGTCCTCTCTTTCATCCTGGTTTCGAGGGGGCCGTTTACTCTGCGAGTTTATCAATGCGGCAGCCGCCGTGCCTGGCCCTTTCAACAATCCACGTGTCGGCTGAAGAAATGGTCCAGCCGCGCTTTATGATCCACAGCCAAACGGTCGCTCAGTTCTTTCATCTCCGCCGCAGGCATGGGCCGGAATGCCTTCGCTATGGCGACGTTCGTATCAACGAACTCCATCTTCGGCATTCCCACAACCGCCGCGGTAACGGGCAGCGATAACGAATAGCGCAAAAGCTGTTCCGGTGATGCCGCACCCACCAGTCCCTCTTGGGCGAACACCTTCATCGCGATAATGCCCATGTTCTTCCGGATCGCCACCGGTAGCGCGATGGTTTCAAACCCATGTGCCAGCTTGGTCATACCGAACCCGCCCGCCGGTGTTGCCATGCCGGCGCGCGCAGCGTTCAGCGCCATCTGCGTACAGTCGAAGTCATTGCGCTCCAGCGCCGTCTTCAGCACCGCGGGGTCGGTATGGCTGGTGATTCCAATCGCCCGCGTCACTTTCTGATCGCGCAATTTATACAGCAGTTTGAGCACACCATCCGGCGCCTCGATCTTCGTCAGATCGTTCTCATTGGAAAGGCCGTGAATGTGAATCAGGTCCAGATGATCCGTCTGCAGCCGTTTGAGGCTGCCTTCCAAGATGCGCATCGCGCCGTCACCCGACCGGTCCTGCACTTTCGTTGTGAGCCAAACCTGCGCTCGCCGCGTCGACATCACCTTACCCACACGCGTCTCACTCAATCCATCTCCGTAGGAATACGCCGTGTCGACATACGTGATCCCGAGATCCAGCGCGTGATTCAGCGCGGCGATTCCCGCCTCTTCTTTGTATTGGAGAAAGCGGCTCCCGCATCCGAACGCAAGAATGGATACCTGCGCTCCCGTCCTGCCCAGTGTCCGCTTGGGCATCGGCGCTTCTGTCCCTGCCAGCGCTGAAGCCGCCAGCGAACCCAGCGCCGTCGTTCGTAAGAAATGTCGTCTGGAAGGTGTCATGGTATTACTCCGTCTCACGAATCTGTTTCAGCCGTAGCAGTAATTCAGGCGTTAACTTGCTCTCAACCTCTTCCGTAACAAGCCCTACGGCGTCGAGGCTGCGTACGTGAACCCGATCTTTGTCCCGAAACGACGTGAGCTTCATTCGGACCAGGTCCGCTACCGGAATCACCATCACTTCTTTCCCGTGGATGCGTTTCCGCTGCGGTTCAATCGGCGGAGCCGGTGCCACATAGTTCGGGCGAACTTTCTCGCCGCTGAATATCAAGTGGACCGCATTCTTGCCATGCTCCGCTTCACCAGCAACCAGCATGTCCACGCCGGCCACATGGCGGAATCGGAATCCCTGTTTCGCCGCGGCCGATTTGATGCGCTCCAAATCCGAGCGCAGCACCATCAGATCGACGTCTCGCGTGAGCGCAGTCTGCTCGGGATTCGCCTCTTCAACATGAATCAGCACGGCCAGCCCGCCAACGACTTCGTGGGGAATCTGTTCGGCGGTGAGCGCATCCGTAATCTTGTGCAAAACCCCCACCAGGCCGAATAGGCGTTCTTCAAACATAGTGTTTACCGCCTCTCCCCGGCTCGCTGCATCCGCGAGGAATTGCTCGAAACTAAGCATGGCTGGTCTGCTTCGCTATTCTTCCAACTCTATCAGCGAATGCACCGCCTCAAACCTCCGGACCGCCGGTCACAAGTTCGGCACTGTAATTTGCCCAACAGTTTCAGAGGTTTGCAGGACTCGTTGGATTGACGTAGCCTAAGCCGCCCTGAAAATGGAGTAGAAGGACACGGTTCTGGATGTCTGGAGTTCGTTTCGCAATGGCTCATTCGCTGCGATTGGGTTTGTTTTTTCAAACGCGTGTCGCACTTGTGGGCACCTTCCGAAGTGGGGCGGGCGCCCACGCCCGCGCCGGTCGCCCACGACCGGCCAGTGCCAACAACAGAGGCATCCGAAACCCAGGCCGTCACAAGTTCGGCACCGTAATTCGCCCAACAGTTTCAGAGGTTTGCAGGACTCATCGGATGGACGTCGCCGAAGCCGTCCTGAAAATGGAGCAGAAGGACACGGTTCTGGATGTCTGGAGTTCGTTTCGCAATCGCTCATTCGCTGCAACTGGGTTTGTTTTTTCAAACGCGTGTCGCACCTTCCGAAGTGGGGCGGGCGCCCACGACCGGCAATGCCAACAACCGAGGCAGCTGCATTGCCTTACACTTCGCAATAACCACGGCCCCTTTTGTCGAACCAAGGAGCTGTTCAAAAGCAATCGACCTAACTTCGGCGGAATCATATATATGAGTTCGAATACACAATCGCCGTCGCAGGCAACACTCCGCGTTTGGCTTCGTTCTTTCTTGTGGGAACGGGCCTCGCCGAATCCGTAGCACAATGAACAGAGGCGCTCTCATGGCAACCACTTCTTACTCTTCTACCCACGCCCTGTCACGCTCCGAAACCCAAGCCGTCAGCACTGTTCCCTGGTACATCTGGTGCTCGGTGCTGGCCGTAACGTCGGCCACGATCGGCGGGCATTGGGACATTTCCTGGCACCGGTCTATCGGCCGCGATACCTTCTGGACGCCGGCCCACATCGCCATTTATATGTGCGGTGTCCTGGCCGCCATCTCTTGTGGCTACCTGATTCTGTCCACCACTCTGAATCGCACCTCGGCCTTGGCGAACGCCTCCGTCAAGATATTCGGCTTCCGCGGCCCGCTGGGCGCATTCATCGCCGCCTGGGGCGGTGTCGCCATGCTCACTTCCGCGCCCTTCGACAACTGGTGGCACGATGCGTACGGCCTCGATGTCAAAATCGTCAGCCCTCCCCACGTTCTGCTGATCACCGGCATTTTTGCCGTCAAAATGGGGGCGCTGGTGCTGATTCTCAGCAACATGAATCGCGCCAGCGAGCGAATCGTGAAACAGTACGACTGGCTGTTCCTGTACGTCGGCGCCATGATCGTCACCCTTCTCGAAATCCTTCTCATGGAATACGTCAACCGCCCGCTGCTGCACAGCTCGTTCCCTTACCGCATGACGGCCATCTTCATCCCCGTCGTGCTGGCGGGCATTTGGCGGGCTTCGGGTAAGAAGTATGCCGCCACCATCGTCACCGCTATTTACTCGCTGTTCATCATCGCGCTCATTCTCATCCTGCCGCTCTTCCCAGCTGAGCCGAAGTTGGGGCCGGTGTATCAGCAGGTCACCCAGTTCATTCCGCCCGCATTCCCGACGCTCATCATTCTTCCTGCGCTGTGCCTCGACCTGCTCTGGCAGCGCACCCGTTCCTGGAACGCCTGGCTGCTCGCCTTGGTTAGCGGAATTCTATTTGTCGGCATCTTCCTCGCGGCGGAGTGGCCCTTCGCTACATTCCTCAACAGCCCGGCCAGTTTCAATCGATTCTTCGGAAGCGGCTACCTCGATTACGGCATGCCGCCCACCTCCTACTTTGCCCGCCATCTGTTCTATCCTCTGGAGTCCCCGCGGCAAGTCACCGTAGGGATCGGTCTCGCTCTGCTTTTCGCCACCGCCAGCACTCGCCTGGGCTTCGCCTGGGGCGAGTGGATGAAGAAGATCCGGCGCTAGCGCGGTTAACTCATGCAACGAATTCGTTCCATCATCCTGTTGGCATTTCTAGCGGCCAGCCTGAGCGCGCACGTCGGTAGTCCAGACATCTATCTGGATGGCAGCGCCGGCCCCTATAGACTCTTTATCGCGATTCGCCCGCCCACTGCGATCCCCGGCATCGCGGAAGTGGAAGTCCGCACCGATGCGAAAGATATCAGTGGCATCAAAGCCGCGCCGCTCCCCATGACCGGCCCCGGCGCGAAGTTCGCGCCCACCGCCGATGTCCTGAATCGATCGCCCCAAGATGCGCAGTTCTACACCGGCTCACTGTGGCTGATGTCTAGCGGAGCCTGGCAGGTGCGGCTCACCGTTGATGGCGCGCGCGGCAAAGGCGTCCTGTCCGTGCCGGTTCCGGCCGTGGCGCAACGCACCAAGGAGATGCAGTTCGGCTTAGGCGCGATCCTGTTCGGACTAATGGCGTTCCTGGTGTTTGGCTTGGTTGCCATCGTCGGAGCCAGCGTGCGCGAGGCTCAACTGGAGCCCGGCATTGAGCCCAGCGATACGCGCAAACGCCGCGCTCGTCTCGCCATGCTGCTTGCCTTCGCCTTGTTCGTCGGGGTCGTGTGGCTCGGCGACCGCTGGTGGAAGTCCGAAGCGAGAGACTATGGCGCCTACATTTACAAGCCTCTCCAGATGCAGGCCAGCCTCGAAGGCTATAACTATCTCACCTTGACGCTCAGCGATCCCGGCTGGCTCAAATCGCGGCGCATAGACGACTTCGTTCCTGATCACAATCACCTCATGCACCTCTACGCCATCCGGCAGCCCGGCCTGGACGTCGTGTACCATCTTCACCCGGAGCTTACGGAGCCCGGAGTCTTCAAACTTGCTCTTCCGGCCATGCCTGCCGGTGAATACCGGCTCTATGCGGATGTGGTCCACCAAAGCGGCCTGCCTGAGACGCCCGTCACCACCATCACTTTGCCGGAGATCAAGGGACTCCCGCTGGTTGGCGATAACAGTACAGGCTCTGCCGCTCCCGTGAACCCTGCGTCAGCGCTCGGCCTGGAGTTCACCTTGCCCGATGGCTACCGTATGATCTGGGTCGGCGACAATCATGACCTTGTCGCCAGGCGGCCTTACTCCTTCCGCTTCCAGTTGCTCAATCCGGAAGGCAAAGCACCTACGGACATGGCTTTCTACATGGGGATGCTCGGCCACGCTGCGTTTCTCAAGACCGATGGTTCGGTGTTTGCGCATATCCACCCCATCGGCTCCGTTTCGATGGCGGCCTATATGATCGCCCAGCAGCAGAACACCAGCCCCGAGTCCAGCCAGCTTGAAGCTCCAGCCAACGACATGGATAATATGCCCGGCATGGACATGTCCGACAGGGACCACATACCCGCAGCCTCCAGTCTTCCCAATGAAGTTAGCTTCCCCTACGGCTTCCCCACGCCCGGCCGCTATCGGATCTTCGTTCAGATGAAGCGCGGCGGCGCCGTCGAGACAGGAGTCTTTGATACCGATGTGAAGTAGCCGAACGTGGGTGCGAGCTTGTGAGCCAAATGACCAGTCACACGCTAAAGACAGAAACGCGGGAACCCAGCCGGTAAGCTGAATTCCCGCTTGAATCGGGGAAGGTGACGGCGTTGAGGTCTACTGTGGTGGCGCGGGTGCAGGTGGGTAATAGAAGTTGTACGGCAGCGTGCCCCCGGGGATTGCGAGCGAGAAGATATCGAAACCGGGCAAATCCGGCGTGTTCTCCGCCCGCACGGAATCGAGGTTGTTCGGGCCAAGCACCAGCGCTTCAAGAATGGTAGGAGCGATCTGTGTGGTGAAAACCGGAGAATTGTACGTGCCCGGCTTCGCGATCGCCGGATTCGAAACCAGCAGCATCACGTTGGTGTCGTCCTGGGCGCGGCCACCGTGTTCGGCGATCTTACCTTTGCCGCCGGTGTAAACCACTCCGACGTTGGGCGCGACGATGATATCCGGCGTCCGCGGGTCGACCAGCGGGTCGTTGTAGAGCAGCTTCAACGAATTACCGGAGAAGATTTCGCCCGCGCCGTATTCTGTTTCGTTGGCTTGGAGCGCCTGAACGGCGGCCGTGGTCTGGGCTTGGTTGGCGAGCCAAACCATGGAGACGTCGTCTTCATCCGCGTTGACTACGCTGCTGGCGCCGAGAGCGTTTTGAATGATCACGCTGGGAGGATTCGTGGTCGGATCGTCCCCCGGGATACGGAATGTGCGGTTTGGATCGATGGGCGACTGGCCATGTTTTGCAGTGATGATAATCAACGTGCTGTTCCACAGGCCCGCACTCTTCAGATTCGCGACAAACTGGCCAATGGAGGTATCGACAAACTGGATTTCGCTGAGCAATTGAGGTGTTGGGGTTCCGGTGGAATCCATGTAGCCGCCGGCAACGCCGTTCTCTACCAGTTTTTGCCCTACGCTAACCGCTTGGAAGTTCATGCCGAATAGGACCGGAACGCGTCCTTTGGGTTGCCCTGTGGATGTCAGTCCGTTAATCCAGTTCAGGACGGCGCCCACTTTCAAGCCGTCGTAACACTGAATATCCTGAAAGCTGGTAGTCCAGTCGGTGACGGAAGGAGAAGGATCGGGCAGCGGGCTGCAGCCTTTTACAGTCGGGAGCGGAATCACGTTGGAGTTGACTTCCGGTGTGAACAAGTCGTCCACTCCGCCTCCGGGATGGCCGTTCACGATGTCATATGCATAGTGCTTGTCGGACCATGCCGTGTATCCGCCGGAGGAGTGGATCACGTTGAAGACCGTATTCACGCGAACGTACGTGTGCGGATAAATGGGCGCGCAGGTGTTTGGGTCGCGCGGCAAATACTTCGGGTTGATTCCGCCACCCCCAAACAACTGGGTGTAGTCATATTCGATGCTTTCGTCATACTCGACGATGGTCCCGACCGCGCCGGGGCACGGGCCGCCCGGAACGCCGTAGGGCGTGGTAACGGTTGGCGGCGCGAGTGACCGGTCATAGCTGACGTCGTAAAACACACCCACCGAGCGGGTGGTGCCTCCGGTTATTTCAGACAGCAGACCCGGGAACGAGTCAGAGGGTTTGGTTGTCGACGCAGCTGTGTAGGTGACACCTGTGGTCTGGAGCTGAGCTAGATTCGGGCAGTACGGCTTGCCGCTGTTGATACTGGCAATCCCCTGTGCGCAGTTGGAAAAGTCCAGGGCATGCATGCCATCGATACTGACCAGCAAAATGTGCTTGATGTTCGAACCGGGCAAGGTGGGAGTGACGGCTTGGGCCGTGAGTCCGGAGGGAACGACAAATAGCAGAAACGGGAGAGCTAACCCGGCTATCCTTCGTGATTCTATGGTCATTTGTAAGTCCTTTCGGTAAACCGCTAACAAGCAAGGTATCAGCGGTCTGATAGCGACGCGTGACGATTCCGTTAAGGATAAGTTAATTCACGTCCTAGTTAATTTGCTAGTTAGTGGCGTGTGTGGATGGCATCTAATGGCGAATGTTCGGCGGCTGCCGGAGAGCACGACAATTGTCACCGCCAAGCCCCGCTACGTTCGGGTATACTAGTGATCCCCGTAGGGGAATCGATCTAGAGAAAAGGAAGAATTGCCATGAATAGCACCACGTTCGGCCGTGCTTTGCAGCGTGTTTCAAATGCCAAAGTCATCGCCGCCATGACGGTTGTCGCCGCGGCAGCCATTTGTCAATCAGCGAATGGCGCCATTCTTTGTGTCAATACTGCAAACGCGGGCTGTTTCCAATCCATCACGGCCGCTGTGAACGCCGCATTGCCAGGCGACACAATCAATGTCGCGCCCGGAACCTATAGCGAGGATGTGCATATCGTGAAGTCGGTCTACCTGATCGGCGCCGATCGGAAGACGACGATTATCGACGCGACCGGGCTGCCCAACGGCGTTTTCATTGACGGCACAGCCAGCGCGCCCAACTCGGGCGTGAGTGACGTTACGGTGTCCGGGTTCACCGTCCAGAATGCGAACCTCGAGGGCATCCTGGTCGCTAATGCCTCGTTCGTGACCATTTCGAATAACGAGGTAACGAATAACAACAAGTCGCTAAATGTTAGCGCAGGCACATGTCCCGGTATTCCGCCCTACGAGACCAATGAGGATTTCGACTGCGGAGAAGGTATACACCTCCTGGGCGCTGATCATTCCATCGTTTCCGGTAATACCTCCGAGCACAATTCCGGCGGGATTCTATTGAGCGATGACACGGGGGCGACTCACGATAACCTGATCACTGGGAATACGGTCCGGGAAAACCCGTTCGACTGCGGGATTACGCTCGCTTCGCATGGTCGCGCATCGATCGCTGGCCATGGCTTGCCGCTTGGTGTTTTTCATAACACCATCTCAGGCAATGAATCCACCAGCAACGGCCTTGGGGCGCCCGGCGCCGGCGCCGGCGTGGGCCTGTTCGCACCAGGGCCCGGAAACATGACTTACGGGAATGTGGTCGTCAATAACAAGTTGACCAGGAATGGCTTGCCTGGGGTGACGATGCACAATCACGCATCCCCACCAATGACTCCGGCGGTCAACCTCAACGACAATGTCATCGCCGGCAATCAGATTAGCGGTAACGCCGCGGATACCGACGATGCCTTCACACCCGGCCCTACTGGGATCAACATCTTTAGCGTCGCCCCGGTCACCGGCCTGGTGATAGCCGGCAACGACATCGATGACGAGGCCATCGCCGTCGCGGTGAATACTCCATCGCTGGTGGAACTGCATTTGAATGATCTGGGCTGGAAGGGCACGATTGGCGTTGCCAATTTCGGCGCCGGAACGGTCAACGCCACCCAGAATTGGTGGGGATGTACACTCGGCCCGACCGCGCAAGGTTGCGCTTCAGTAAGCGGGTCCGTGGCGTTCACGCCTTGGCTCCTCTGGGACATAGGGAAGTCGGACAGCTGGCACAACTAACTGGGCGAGGGGCCGCCTCTCGAGGCGGCCTCGCCATTTACTAAGCTGAAGTCAATGAAGGTTGCCGTCGCTCAGGTTGGGAGTGCCCTATTCGATACAGCCGCCACCATCCTGCGCGTGGAGCGGTTTTGCCGCCTCGCGGCTGCCGGCGGTGCCCGGCTGGTGGTGTTTCCAGAGGCGCTGCTGGGCGGCTATCCGAAGGGAATGACCTTCGGCGCGACTGTAGGTCATCGTACCGGCGACGGACGGGATTTGTTCCTCCGCTATTCCAACGCTGCGGTGTTATGCCCCGGAGCCGAGACCGAGACGCTGGCCGGCTGGGCGCGCGAGTTGAATCTGCATCTGGTCATCGGGGTGGTGGAGCGGGACCTCGGAACGCTTTATTGTTCGAGTCTTCTTTTTTCTCCGGGTGGCGGCTTCGTGGCAAAGCATCGCAAGCTAATGCCGACCGCGAGCGAACGGCTGATCTGGGGGCAGGGAAATGGGTCAACCATGCAGGTGACGGACACGGAAATCGGCCGCATCGGTATGGCGATCTGTTGGGAGAACTATATGCCCCTCTACCGGCAGCACCTCTACGAACAGGGCGTGCAACTATGGTGCGCCCCCACCGTGGATATGCGTGAGATGTGGCAAACCAGTATGCGGCACATCGCCTATGAAGGGCGTTGCTTCGTGCTCAGCGCCTGTCAGTATTTGACACAGCAGGATTGGCCTCCGGACCTGCAAGAGACAGGTGGCGTGATTGAAGGTGCGAGTCTGATCGTCTCCCCGCTGGGTAACGTTCTGGCAGGCCCGGCCTCGGGCGAGACACTTCTCTTCGCCGAGATCGATCTCGACGACATACAGCGCGGCAAGTTCGACCTGGATGTCGCCGGACACTACAACCGGCCCGATCTGTTCGGATTCGAAGTCCGCCAAAAGTAGCCCGGCTTGACCCGGTCGACGCTTTACGTGTGACTATTCTTCTCTAGCGATGCGTTGGCCTGACGCCCTACGGTATGCTAAACGATTCGATGCTTCGAATCGTTGCTGCCTGCCTCCTAAGCGCGGTCTTACTTCCCGCGCAAGAACTCACGCTGGATCATCTGTTCACACGTCCCTTCATCTGGGGGACCACGCCGTCGCAGACGACGTGGGCCAAACACGCGCATGTACTGGTCTTCCTGTGGAACGAAAAGGGGGGAACATTCCGCGATGTTTACGCTTATGACGCCGATTCCAGGAAGCTGACGAGGCTCTCAAATCTGGAGAATGCGAAAGACCCGCTTCACGTGAGTGACGCGGAACAGGACGAGCACGAAAAGAACTACCTGCTGCCGCAGACAGGGGTCTCGGCTTTTGACGTATCGGAAGACGGCAAGCGCGTGGTCTTCATCCAGAACGGCAACCTCTACCTGGTGAATACCGGCAGCGCGAATTCGCTCTTACGGCTGACCAAGACGAAGGAGGGCGAAGGCCAGCCGCGGTTTTCGCCCGACGCCAAGTCGCTGGCTTTCACGCGCGGCGGGCAACTTTATGTGCAGGATCTGACCAACGGCGCGATAGAGCAAATCACCGACGTGAAAACGCCTGCCAGGCTGCAGGGCTTCCGTTGGTCTCCAGATGGAAAGTACTTCGTCTACGCCGTCAATCCCACGCCGGGCCGGATGCTTCTGTTGCCCAACTACAGCGGGCAGTTCGTGACCGCGCGGCCTTTCCCGCGCAATGTGTCGGGAGATGAGCTCAGCCAGTCGCACCTCTTCCTGGTTGACCGGCATGGCGAGAACGCGCAGCAGATCGATACGGGGAAGATGCGTTCGTCCTTCGGAGGCCTGCCGGAATGGGCGCCCGATTCGAGGCGCCTGGTCATGAACAAGATCGACGCGACCTTCAAGAAGCAGGAAGTAGTGATGATCTCTGTGCCATCCGGCAAGACAACCACCGTGTTTCAGAGCACAGACGATCGGTGGGTGGACAATTCGGAGTTGGGTTGGGCGCCGGATTCGCAACACTTCTGGCTGACTAGCGATAAAGACGGCTACTCGCACCTGTATACAGTCAGCCTGGATGGGAAGCAGGTCAAGCAGATCACGAAGGGCCCGTGGGAGGTGCATCGTGAGCCGTGGTCGATGAGCCCGCAGTGGATCGGCGATTACCTCTACTACTCCTCTACGGCGAACGGCCCGGCGGAGCGTCAGTTCTACCGCGTCCGCGCGGACGGCTCAACCGCGCCCGAGCAGCTCTCGAAGGGCGAAGGATTGCATGTCGCGACTCTTACCGAAGACGGACGGATGACGGCGATGATGAATGCCGACATGCAGAACCCATTCGACCTCTGGGTGAATGGAGAACAGGTAACCAAATCGCCGCAAGCAGAGTTCTATAAAATCCCGTGGGCGCGGGCGCGGTTCGTGACGTTTCCCTCCGTGAAAGACAAGCGCGCCGTGGCGGGACGGCTGTTGCTGCCTCCGGGATACGATCCCGATAATCCGAAGCAAAAGCCGCGGCCCGCGGTGGTCTACATTCATGGTTCGGGGTATGCGACCAGCGTCCTGAAGCAATGGGGCAGCTATCAGGAACTGCGCTACGTCTTTAACAACTACCTGGCCAGCAAAGGGTACGTGATCATCGAAATGGACTATCGCGGCAGCACCGGCTATGGCCGGGACTGGCGTAGCGACGTTTACCTCAATATGGCCGGGCCCGACCTGGATGATGTCCTCGGCGCAGTGGAATACTTGAAGAGCCTGAAGAACGTGGACACCACACGCCTTGGCATTTGGGGCGTTAGCTACGGTGGATTCATGACCGCGGCCGCGCTGTTCAAAGCGCCGGAGGTTTTCAAGGCGGGCGCCGCTTTCTCAGGCGTGTACGACTGGGAGAACTACAACGCGGCCTATACGGAGCAACGGCTCACCAAACCAGACGAAAACCCGGAGGCCTACCGGCGCAGCTCGCCCATCTGGTTCTCCAGTAATCTCAAGAATCATCTGTTACTCGTGCACGGCATCGTGGACGACAACGTGATGTTTCAGGACGCCGTACAGCTGTCTGAGAAGTTGATCCACGAAAACAAACCGTTTGAGGAGGCGTTTTACCCGGAAGAGGCCCACGGCTTCACGCGGGACGAGACGCTGAAAGACGCTTTCGGCCGGGCTGCCGCGTTCTTTGACCGGTATCTACAGTGATCCTGCCTCGCTTCTATCCGATCCTGGACACGGCGTTACTGGCCGGGCGCGGATTGGAGGTGTCGATTGCAGCGAAGGCCCTGCTCGGGGCCGGCGTCACCATCCTGCAATACCGGCACAAGCGCGCTTTCCATCAAGAGCATTTTGACGACCTGCGAAAACTGGCGGAAGCCTGCCGTAAGGCAGGGACACTTCTGATCGTGAATGACCGAGCTGATTTCGCGGTGCTGCTTGAGGCGGGTGTCCATTTGGGCCAAACCGATCTACCGGTGCGCGCGGCGCGGCAGGTGGTGGGGCCGGTCGCAGTCATCGGGTATTCGACCCACAACGAAGAGCAGTTGCGGTCGGGCGATGAGCAGCCGGCTGATTACCTGGCGATCGGGCCTATTTTCGCGACGAAGTCCAAGCAGACGCCCGACCCTGTAGTGGGAGTGGCCGAGTTGGCACGGCTGCGGAAACTGACCGCCAAGCCGTTGGTGGCGATCGGTGGCATCGGGCTCGATCAGGCCAAAGCGGTGTTCGATGCGGGAGCAGACTCAATCGCCGTGATCTCTGGCGTCCTGACGCCTTCGTGCTCGCCTGCTTCCTTGCGGAAACGGGCCGACGAGTGGTTGGCCGCCACGGCTGGATGACCGCAAAGTTACATCTGGCCTGGTAACTATGCTATCTTCACCTTTTACTTTTCAGCCCGTGTCTGGCTGATCCAGCAAGCAACAAGGGGATTCATGAATCGATCATCACAGGCTGAAACGCCGGCGCGTATCACATTGCTTCTACAGGGCTGGTGCGGCTAATGGCGAATGCTCTCACGCGGCGAAAGTCGCTTGCTTCGCTACTAACCCAAGCCAGCGAAAGCGGTCTAAAGCGCACTTTGACGGCACGAAGCCTGATTGCCTTGGGCATCGGTGCAATCATCGGCGCCGGTTTGTTCGTCAGGACAGCCGCCGCGTCCTCGGAAGCGGCGGGGCCCTCCGTGACCATGTCCTTCATCTTTGCGGCGTTCGGATGCGCCTTAGCTGGCCTTTGCTATGCGGAGTTCGCCGCCATGATCCCCATCGCGGGCAGCGCTTACACGTACGCTTACACCACGATGGGCGAGTTCGCGGCCTGGACTATCGGCTGGGCGCTGGTGCTGGAGTATGCTCTGGGCGCAGCAACGGTAGCCATCGCCTGGAGCGAGTATCTCAACAATCTGCTGGGCGGCGTGATTCCGTATCAGTGGTGCCATTCGCCCATGGAGTCGTCGTTGCAAGGCGTCCACGGCATTGTCAACTTACCGGCACTGTTGATTCTCTTGATATTGACTTCGCTGCTGATAAAGGGGACGCAGGAATCGGCATCGGTCAACGCGATCATCGTCGCACTGAAGGTCACCATCGTCATCGTCTTTATCGGGATTGGCTGGCAGTTCGTGAATCCGGCCAACCATGTTCCCTACTTTGTTCCGGCGACCGTTGCCGGTCACGAGGGATTCTTCAAACACGGTATTGGCGGGATGCTGAAGGGTGCAGGTATTGTCTTCTTCGCGTTTATTGGATTCGATGCGGTTTCGACCGCAGCGCAGGAGGCAAAGAACCCGGCCAAAGACATGCCCCTCGGCATTATGGGATCGCTAGCGATATGCACGGTTCTGTATGTCCTATTCGGTTATGTTCTAACCGGCGTGGCCAACTGGCAGGAGTTCGCGATTGCCGGTAAAGAAGCTTCAGTCACCTATGCGATCCAACATCACATGCCCGGCTACAACTGGCTGGGGACCGCCGTCACGCTGGCGATTCTGGCGGGCTTTTCCTCGGTGATTCTGGTGATGCTGCTGGGACAGAGCCGGGTCTTCTATTCGATGGCGCACGATGGTCTGCTACCCAAAGTGTTCCAAGACCTGCATCCCAGGTTCCGCACGCCCTACAAGTGCAATGTAATCCTGTTCCTGTTTGTAGGCTTCTTTGCCGGCCTCATTCCGGGCGATCTGGCCGGTGACCTGACATCCATCGGAACGCTGTTTGCCTTTGTGATCGTTTGCATCGGCGTCTGGATGATGCGGCATCTGCAACCGGATCTCAAGCGGCCCTTTAAGACTCCTTGGGTTCCGATCGTGCCGATCGGCGGCATGATCGTTTGCAGCATCATGATCATTTCGCTCGACACCAGAACCCAATTGACGGCGCTGGGCTGGATGCTGTTCGGGTTCTGCATCTACTTCCTGTACAGCAAGTCCCACAGCAAGATCCAAGTTGCCGCAGAGGCAGCGGCGGCGGCCAAGTAGCGATTTAGCCGTGCAGGCTGAGCGCCAGTTGCTGGCCTTCGAGTAGTTCAACCGGAGTCGCGAAGAAGAAGACGGTCCGGCTGCCATGGACAGCCGTGTCGTGAGCGACGGGTGAGCCTTCGAGCGTCGCCGCTGACGTCTTGCCGATACCCGTGAACTCACAGGAGCGGAACGGTAGTTTACCGGCCTGGACGCGAAGCACCAGCGTGGATTCGCCGGCGCGGCCGCTGGTGAGAGCGAATGTACCCCAGCCCGTGCCGGTACTCCAGAAGCAACGGAAATCGGCTTGGCGCACCAGGGGTGGCACAACCGATACGGAGCCTTCCGGCCCGTCGTAGCGAAAGCCGCTGAGTGCGAGGAAGGAAGACCAGGACGACATGGCGCGGGCGTAATGGTGGCCGCACTCTGCCTCGTCCCACGGATTACGCTTCTCGCCGTCGTAACGGGCGCGGATGTTCCCGATACACTCGATAGCTTGCGGAACCAGGCCGGCGTAGATCATGTGCGCGGCGGTGGAGTGTTCAAACCCGGTCATTACTTCCGCATAGTAGGGGAAGGGAATCGTCGGCCGATCAGCCTTTCCGTAGTCGCAGATGACGATGGCCGATTCATCGTTTAAGGCAAAGGTGCGCTGCACGTTGTCGTGATCGTACAGGGTGCGCTTGTAGTTGTACTTGTAGACTGAGCCGAGCGTAGTGCGTACGTTCCCCGGCGACACAAGTGGTCCGAGCCCGGCCACTTCGGCCAGATACTGTCCCACCAGCTGATCCACCAGGCAGCCCGCGCCGACCTGGTACTCGGGCTTCTCCGTGTTTTCAGAGCCCATGGTGCTGCGTAGGGAGGGAGCGATCTGGCTCTTTTCGTAGCCCTGTATCTGCTGGATGTAGAACTCGCCGTTGAAGAGATTCTCATCAATCCAGCGGCCGCCCTGATCGGCCAGCTTGCGGTAGACATCCGCGGAGGTGGGATCATTCATGGCGCGAGCCATCTTCTCGCCGGCGCGCAGAGCAGCCAGGTAATAGATGCCGCACATGGGGTTCGGCCCATAAAACTCGACGTCGTAGGTGTTGTGCTGGACGCCTTCCATGACACCGTCGCGGTTTGCGTCCCAGCCGCCTGGTACCCAGGCAAATTCCAGCCCCTTTTTGATGCGCGGCCACATCTTCGTAAGCCACTCGGTATCACCGGAGAGCTTCCAATCGAGGTAGGCGTGGACAATCTGACCCATCTGGCCGTCGGCCGCCGCGTATCCGGACCGCTCTTTGCCGTCCGGTAAAAGTTGGCGGAAATGCATGGCGCCGGCGTTGTCCATGGAAAAGCCGAAGGAAGCGCCGCGCAGCGAGCGAGCCAGCGAAGGGAAGAGGTGCGCGGTGGCCGTCTCGTAGTTCCAGACGTGGGTGCAGTTGCCGAAGCAGCACCCGGATTTATCGTTGACGCCTTCAAAACCGTGGAAATTCCCGTCGGCGGTGCGGAAACTAGTTGTAGATGCCAGGGTAGAGAGATTCGCGCTGGCTGCTTCCTTCACGACGGATGGAATCGTGCTTTCGCGGAACGCGATGGCGAACGTCTTGGTGCGGGATTCCAGCCGGTTGAGGTTGGTGACCATGTAGCGTGCCACTTCCCAGGCATCGGCAAACCTAGTGGCGTAGTAGTTGCCGATGATGGTCTGCCCTTCGCCTTTGGGCGCCGTCCAGCCGCACCAATCGGGCGTGCGATTGGGGAAATGCCAGGCGAGGATAAAGGTGTAATCGGCCGAGTCGCCCGGAGCGATGGTGCGTTGCACGCAAAGTGCGCCAACCGGGTTGGGAACGGTCGGTTCGGCGCCGAGCTGGCCGTCGTCGGAGAAGTCGTCCCAGAAGAACATGGGCGCATTCCACCAGCGGCTCTGCGGCCAGCCGCTCCAGGTGCTCAGCGCAGCAGTGCCGGCGCCGGTAAACGCCAAAGCGAACGAACCTCTCATAGGATCGTGCGAGGGCAGTTTGGGATGGCTCATGAAGACACCAGACAAGTTCTCTTCGGAGCGCACTTCGTTCTGCCGCTCGTCGCGCTGCAGCCTGGCGACGTCGCCGCTTTGGGGAGTCACCTTGGCGGGATTCTCAATCGAGAACGCGATGGAAACCTTCGCCTCCACCTTTCCCGGATTCGTCACGTGATAGCGCAGTATCGCGGCGGGCAGGCCGGAGTCATCGGGGTCGAGCGGGATGAAGGGTGAGAAGGCGTCGAGGGAGACGTTGACTGGAAGCTGGTTGTCTGCGAAGTCGATGTGGGCGAGGGGATACTCGCCGGTGAAGCGGGCAGAGGCCAGGCGCGAGAGTCCGGGGACGTTGTTGGAGCCGAGACCATCGGCGCCTTCATACGGAGGCAGGATCCGGGCTTCGAGAACACGGGCAATTGGTTTTGCATCACCGGCCTGAGCCCAGATCGACGGGAACGCATACGACACTGAGAAGCCTTTGTTGGCCCGGTTAAAGATCTCCCATTCGCGCAACTGGCCGCGGCCGCCGAGGCTGAGGCTGCCCGCGCCGACGCCACCTAGCGGAAAGGCAATCTCCTTTAGATGACGGCCTTCAAAGACGCGTGGATAGGCGATGGTCGATTCTTTGGGATGAGGCTGAGCCGGCGGTGCCGCCTTCACCGGCTTCTTTGCTTCTGCTTCGGCGTGTAGCGGGTTCCCGGCCGCGGCACCTACCGCCAAGGCGGCCTGCCGCAAAAAGGCCCGGCGCCCGGAACCTGAGTTTTTACCCATGACTGTTACTGTACGCCTGGGCGGGTTCGGGGTCCAAGCGTCGAGGGCAGAATGGCGGAAGTTGAGGCCGGGATGGATCGGAAAACAAGGGCGACTACTCGAACGTAAACTCCGGCAACTCACGCGACTCGGGATTGTAGTCGCAATAGCGGACCCATTTGGGACGCACTTTGAAATAGACGATCCCCGGCCACACTTCGCGCGAGCGGCCGTCGGGATAGCGAGCGAAATAGAGCGACTTGTAGCGATGGAGTTCGTCGCCGACCGGTTCCTCGGCCACGCCTTCGTACTGCAGCGTGATCTCGCCTTTCCAGCCGATGACGAAGGAGATAGACGAGTTCGCCTTCAGGTTGGCGTATTTCCGCGAACTGCGAACCGTATCGAAGATGAGTTCAAGGTCGGGTGTGACAGCGACGACGACAAGCGCGGATTCCGAGGTGTGGTTTGGCGAAACGGTCGCGAGCACGGCCAGATCGTGCTGCCGGATGAACTCATATAAGCTCTGCTTCGTCATTGCCAAGACAGGCCAGTCTAGTGATCGAGGGCTTCGGGTTCTATCCCAATGCTGGTTTCACCCGCGGCCTTCTTTTCCCAATACTTTCTAACCCACGCCTCCCAACTTTTTCCGGCTGCCGTATCACGCCCGGTAAACGCCAGCCCGGCGATGTCGCTGTAGGGAATGCTGATCTTCTGGTGGGCGTCCTTGGGGATCACACGGACCACCGACTGCGCCAGCGTGGCGGCCTGGCGGCGATCGAAGATATAACCCTCTACGGTAGAGCCGTCCTTGCGCGCGATTGTGACATCGCCGCGATAGTCAAAGGCGGTTTCAAGGGCGGCGAGCAGGTCCTGCTCACTGGCGAGCTCGGGCACCCAGCCCTCAACAGCCGCGTGCGCCGCTCCCGGAGCGACTTCGAGCGATTCAGGATCGAGGATGGCGGAGGCGGGCTTGGTCCCGCTCATGCGGTGGTCTCTTCGAGTTCTTTGGAAGCGGACGCGCCGGCAGCGTTTTCGATGCGCACCAGCGGATTGTAGCTGTGGACGGGCCGCGTGTGCTCGTTCAGCATGTTGAGGGCTTCGGCATCCCGATGTTGGTTGAACAGCATGGCACGTATAGTGCGAGCCAGTCCGCCGATTGAGCCGAACGTATCGTTCACCGCTGACGCTTCATAGCCGCTGTGGACCATGCAGTTGGCGCATTTGGGGTTGCCAGATTCGGTGCCGTAGTTGTGCCAGGCGGTGGTTTCCATCAGTTCCGCAAAGGTGTCGGCATACCCATCCTGGAGCAAGTAGCAAGGCTTCTGCCAGCCGAAGATGTTGTAAGTCGGCATTCCCCAAGGAGTGCAGGGATAGTCGCGCTTGCCCATCAGGAACTCGAGGAACAAAGGAGATTGGTTGAAACGCCAGGAGGACTTGCGATTGGCAAGCATCGCGCGAAACAGGCGGCGGGTGCGGGCGCGGCCCAAGAAGTGCTTCTGGTCGGGCGCCTTGTCGTAGGAGTAGCCCGGTGAGAGCATCATGCCCTCCACGCCGAGATCCATCATTTCATCGAAGAAGGCGCGGACGCTCTTGGGATCGGCGCCATCGAAGAGCGTGGTGTTGGTGGTGACGCGGAAGCCCCGGTCGAGCGCCGCCTTGATGCCGTCAACCGCAACCTCGTAACCACCTTCGCGACAGACCGAGAAGTCGTGATCATCGCGCTGGCCGTCGACATGCACGGAGAAGGTCAGGTACTTACTGGGTCGGAACAGGTGCAGCTTCTCTTTCAGAAGCAGCGCATTGGTGCAGAGATAGATGTACTTCTTGCGCGCCACCAGGCCCGCGACGATCTCGCCGATCTGCGGATGCATGAGCGGCTCGCCGCCCGGGATGGACACCATGGGCGCGCCGCATTCGTCGACGGCCTTGAAGCACTCCTCCGGCGAGAGATCGGTCTTGAGGATGTGGGCCGGGTACTGGATCTTGCCGCAGCCGGCGCAGGCCAGATTGCAGCGGAAAAGCGGCTCGAGCATGAGAACCAGCGGATATTGCTTGCGCCCTTTAAGCCGCTGCGCCAGCACGTAGCTGGCAACGGTCCACATCTGGGATACCGGAACACCCATTCAGCACCTACGCGAGGAAGTCTAGAGGCGCGGCAAATTGCGAACGCGAACTCTTATTCGCTTTTTATCACCTCAGGTGGCATACTGTCAAGTGAAGTGCAGGACTCGACGCCCACCCAGCGAATGACCCAGCTGTCGGCAGCTGCCGACGGCGCACCGGTGCGCGCGGCACGCCGGGCTCCGGTCCAGGAACGAAGTCACGAGACCGTGCAGCGGGTTCTGGACGCTGCTTCGCGCTTGCTCGCGAAGCTGGCGCCGGAGACGATTTCCACGAACCGCATTGCGGCGGAAGCGGGTGTGTCGGTCGGCGGGTTATACCGCTTCTTTCCTGACAAGCAGTCGATCATCGACGAGATCGCCGTGCGGCGGCAGAAAGAGTTCGAAGAGTACATTGCCGGGCGATTCATGGATGACCTGCCTTCCGATGGGCCGGCGTTCTTCAACGGGATCATCGACGCCTACGTAGGCTTCCTTGATGCGCACGCGGATTTCCGGACGCTCGCGCTTGGGCATTACATCAGCATCGAGACCAGGAAGCGCGAGGCACAGCCTGACGTGGGCACAGCCGCTATGCTGAAGCAGTTCATGGTGCACTACCTGGGCATGGAAGACTCCGAGGAACTGAGCCTCAAGCTGCGAATCACAGTAGAGGTCGGTGAGCGCCTGTTGTCGTATGCCTACGAACAGCCGTCGCTTGACGAACGCGCGAAGGTGATTGCGCAGTTGAAAACGATGTTGGCTGGGTACTTGTTCACGTCGGCGTAGTTTCGATTGGCCTTTGGATTAGCCGCTGATTAACACCGATTAACGCGGATGATCGATTCCGGGACTCGGCGCCCAACAGGTCTCAGATTCGCTAGCATTAGTTCGATGCGATTCCGATTTGCACTGCCCAGCATAGTGCTGTTTGCTCTTCCCGCGCTGCTTCCCGCGGCAGTAACGGCTGTTCACGTCATCGAGCGGGCCGATGTTCTGAACGGAATGCCGTTTGGGGAAGCCGGGCCGTATGAGGCGATAAGAGCCCGGGTGGAGTTTGCCGTCGATCCGAGGCTCCCGGCCAACCGCATCATCGGCGACATTGATCTGGCGCCCAAGAACGAGCAGGGGATGGTGGAGTTTTCCGCCGACTTGTACGTTCTCAAGCCGCGTGATCCAAAGAACGGCAACGGAACCGCACTAGTCGAGATATCCAATCGCGGCGGCAAAGGGCTGCTGAGCGTGTTTGATTTCGGGCGAGGTTCGCTCAAAGCCGACGCGCCGGAAGCGTTTGGAGACCGTTTCCTGCTGGAGCGGGGCTTCACGCTGGTCTGGATCGGTTGGGAATTCGACGTGCCGCCCGGGCAGGACTTGATGCGCCTCTACGCGCCCATCGCCACGCAAAACGGCCAGACGATCACCGGACTGGTGCGATCGGAGTGGACCGGCGATGCGCGCGTGGATGTGATTTCGCTCGGTGATAGGGCCCAAATTGGATATGCGGTAGCCGATGCCTCCTCGCCCGAGAATAAGCTCTATGTGCGAGACACAGTGGCCGGTGAGCGCACGCTGATTCCGCGGAATGATTGGACGTTTACGACGGATCGGAATGTAGCCGTCAAGGGCGGCTTCACGCCGGGCCGCATTTACGAGGTGGTCTACCTGGCGAGGGATCCCGTCGTTGCCGGGCTGGGGCCGGCTGCGGTACGGGATTTTGTTTCGTTCTTGAAATATGGCGGCCCAGAGACGTTGTTGGGCGATCAGCACAGTTACTTGAAGCGAGCGATCGGGTTCGGGGTTTCTCAGAGCGGACGGTTCCTGCGCGCTTATCTTTATGACGGTTTTAACGCGGATGAAAAACAGCGGCGCGTATTTGATGGCGTGTGGGCGCAAGTTGCGGGTGCGGGGCGGGGAAGCTTCAATGAGCGTTTCGCGCAGCCGTCACGCGACGGGCATCCCTTCCTCAACGTGTTTTATGACGTGGACCTGCCGCCATTCGACGAAGAAGCTCTGCTGGCGAAAGCGCGTGCAGCCAACGTTGCGCCGAAGTTGTTTCTGATCAATGGCAGCTATGAATACTGGGGGCGAGCCGCGTCGCTAATCCACACCACGGCGGACGGAAAGGCCGATGCGCCGCCGTCGGCGAACACCCGAATCTACTACTTCTCGGGTTCGCAGCATGGGTCGGGATCTATTCCGCCGCGACCAGCCGACGGGCAGAACTTAACCGCCACCAACGATTATCGCTACGGCTTGAGAGCGCTGCTGGTGGCGATGCAGAACTGGCTGAAGGATGGTTCCGAACCGCCGCCCTCGCAGTTTCCGCGACTCAGCCGGGGGGAACTGGCGACGATCGAAAGCTTGAACTTCCCCAAGATACCTGGGGCCGCTGTGCCCACGCACAAGCGCGAGGCATACCGGCTGGACTTCGCTCAACAGCCTCCCGAGGCCGGCGCGCCGTTCCCGACCTTGGTACCCCAAGTAGACGCTGACGGAAATGACAAGGGCGGTATACAGATGCCGGAAGTGGCCGTGCCGCTGGCGACCAATACCGGCTGGAATCTGCGCGGCGCCAAGATCGGAGCGCCGACAGAGCTGCTTAGTATGACCGGTTCATGGATTCCTTTTCCTTTGACGAAAGCGAGCCGGAAGAGCCGGAACGATCCGCGAGCATCCGTTGAAGAAAGATACCCGACCGAGCAGGCCTATCTCGACCAGATTGACAAGGCAGCCGCGGCGTTGGTGACGGCCGGGTATTTGCTGGAGATTGATGTTCCCGCGGTGCACGCTCGGGCAGCGAAAGAATGGGCGTATCGCCAAAGCCTAGCGCCCTAGGGTCAAGAAATGTAAAGAGCGTCTTTGACGGCTTGCAAGCGGCGGGCGCCCGAAGACATTGACTTGAGAGGCTCATGAAAGCTACCCTTCAAGCGTCTACTTCCTTTCTGTAGATACCACCCGTGTCTAACCCATCTTTCTCTGACAACATCGATTCCCGCCTATCTTCTCGTTGCACCCGTAGAACGCTGCTTCGTTTGGCAGGAGCCTTTTGTGCCTCGTGTTTTCCTTACTCCCTATCCGGATTTAGCCAGGACTTCTGGAACAAGAAAGATCCCGGGGAATGGACCCATGAGGAAATTGAAAAATTGACAACCGACTCTCCTTGGGCGAAGCCGGTGAAGGCTGAGATTCCGCTGATCAGCAACCAGCGGGCACAGCGTGGGCGCTACAGCAGCGGGTCACAGAGCAACCGGCCGACAGACGAGCAGCTTTCGCCTAAGTTTCAAGGTGTCATTCGCTGGGCGAGCGCTCAGCCGATGATCGACGCTCTCCACTCGAAGATTCCGCCGCAGTTCGCAGATTATTACGTGATCAGCGTGTCGGGGTTGCCGATTTTCTCGGGGGAGACAGATACCGAAAATGGCAAAGAGGGTGACGTGTACGATGCCTTGAAAGAAATCACGATCCTGCAGGTACATGGCAAGGATGTTGTGCATCCGGGGCTGATCCGTGCGGACAAGAGCGGCGGCGCCACGCTTTTGTTTGGGTTCTTCAAGCGATTCGTTGAGTTGGACAACGAAAAGGTGGTCACGTTTTCGACCAGGGTGGGTCCGATGGACGCGAAGGCGAAGTTCAATCTGAAAGACATGATGTACCACGGACAACTTGCGCTTTAGGGCACGCGACAAGTCCGTGATACTCTGCAACCGAAACAGTTTGACGAAGAATACACCCCATCCGCATCCGAACGCGGGCTCCGGCGAGGCGATGACCGACCGCCGCCGATTGCTTCACATCTATTCGCTATTGGCGCTGGTGATCCTGCTCAAGCCATTCAGCAACCTGTTTCTGGCATGGGGTGTTCGGCACTTTCCGCAGGCGCTCGCGAGCGACCCGCTGCTCTTTCTGCGAGCCATGGTCGACCCGCTGGTGGTGCTTGGGATCGTTATGCAGATCGTCTGGCTGCTGGCTCGTATGTCGTTACTGGGCGTTGCTGACCTGAGCTTTGTGCTTCCCGTCACGGCAACCGGGTACATTCTGACGACGGTGCTGGGAAAAGTCTTTCTTGGAGAACAGGTAAGTTTACAGCGCTGGATCGGGGCCGTTCTGATCTTTCTTGGAACAGCCTTTGTGGGAGCGACCCTGAAGAGTACAAAGCCAGGGCCGGGGAAACACCTATGAAATGGACTCTTCTCGCGGTGGTGGTCCTGACAACCGTTCTGGCGGACCTGCTCCAGAGTTACGAGATGAAGCGCGTCGGGGTACTAGGCGGCCACGCCGTCCGGTTCTGGCGGATGCCGAAGTTGATCGCCCAACGCGGTTTCCTGATTCTGGCGATTGGATGCATGGCGGTCTCGTTTTTTGCCTTCCTGGCCCTGGTTCAGAATGAGGCGCTTAGTTTTGCCGTACCCGCCTCCGCTGCCAGCTTTATACTGGAGACAATCCTGGCGAGGACCCTACTGAAGGAACACCTGGACAGGAAGAGAATCGTTGGCGCGGGTTTGGTGCTGTGCGGCATCATCCTGGTTGCGCGTTGAGGCTCGACGAAGCCTCCGGGTGCGGCAAGGAGTGTCGCGGCGATCCAGCAGTATATCGGGCAGGCGGTCGTTTACACTTGTTGGTTAAGGCTCGAAGCCATAAGAGTAACGGAGAATTCATGAAGATTTGTGTGATGGGCGGAGACGGTTATTGCGGCTGGGCGACCGCACTGTATCTATCGAAGAAGGGCCACTCCGTTTCGATCATTGATAATTTCTCGCGCCGCCTTTGGGATCACGAGCTCGGCGTGCAGACCTTGACTCCGATCGCGACTTTACCGGAGCGGCTGCGCGCCTGGAAAGAACTGACCGGGCTTGAAATCGACTCCTACGCGGGCGATGTTACCGAGTACGACTTCCTTGCCTCGACCCTCCGCTCCATTGAACCCGAGGCCGTGGTCCATTTTGCGGAGCAACGGTCCGCGCCGTACTCCATGATCGACCGCAAGCACGCGGTTTTCACGCAAGTCAACAATGTCGTGGGAACGCTAAATCTGCTGTTCGCGCTCAAGGAGTTCGCGCCGCAGTGCCACCTCATCAAGCTAGGCACGATGGGTGAATACGGCACGCCCAACATCGATATCGAAGAAGGCTACATCACCATTGAGCACAACGGCCGAAAGGATCTTCTGCCGTTTCCGAAGCAACCGGGATCGTTCTATCACCTTTCCAAAGTGCACGATAGCCACAACATGATGTTTGCCTGCAAAATCTGGGGACTCCGCGCCACGGATCTCAATCAAGGTGTCGTGTACGGAACGATGACCGAGGAGACCGCGTATAGCGACGCGCTAATTAATCGTTTCGACTACGACGAAGTATTTGGCACCGTACTGAACCGGTTCTGCGTGCAGGCAGCGATCGGCCACCCCCTGACGGTCTATGGAAAAGGCGGGCAGACGCGCGGCTTTTTGGATATTCGCGACACGGTGCGATGCATTGAACTCGCTTGCCTGAATCCCTCCGCTCCGGGCGAGTGCCGGGTATTCAACCAGTTCACCGAACAGTTTTCTGTTATGGACATTGCGGAACTGGTTCGAACCGCGGCGGCACACCTGGGTCTGACGGTAGAGATCAATCACTTACCTGACCCGCGTGTCGAGGCGGAGCAACATTACTACAATGCCAAGCATTCAAAACTGATCGACCTTGGCTTGAAACCGCACTTCCTTTCCGATTCGCTGCTGGATTCACTGATGAATATTGCCGTCAAATACAGCGACCGGATTGATCGTTCCACTCTGTACCCGACGGTGAACTGGCGCAATGTGCGGAATGAACGGCATCACACATTCGCGGTGCCGGACCCGGTAACGCACTAAGGGATTTCAAGGTCAGCTATCAGAAGGTTGACAGCGTACCTTCGGCAACCGCGCGTTCAGAGCCGCGGCTAAGTTCCAGCGATGATCATTTTTCGGTGGCGAAGGCAGCGGGCACGAGTTGTCCGCCTCGAATGCTGTAGTCCGCATTACGCCAGCGGATGGTATGGCGAGTAAAACTCACCAGCCACAGCACAAACGCAACAGCGTCCCACGCGAAGATGAGTGGCATCTTCCTCCACAGACCCGACTGCTTCAAGCCCCAAGCTCCGATAAGCCAGGTCATGGCACATCGCAACGCAACATAGCAACCCAAGTAGGCCGCGGCAACGGTAGCCGTCGGGTGAATGGCAATCGCGGCGAGGCACCAGGGCAAGCCGTGCGTGAAGATCAGGCCAAAGTGTCCACCGGGGCGCATGTGCCTCATCACGACGATCCAGCGTAAGCGCTTGTGGAGCAGGTCGCGCATGGATGAATAATCGGGGACGGTTGAAACACTGTAGGGAAGAAGTTCGACCTGGTGCCCTTTTTCGGCGATCAGGCGGCCGACCAGAAGATCGTCGGCAGGACGGTCCACGATATGGTCGTAGCCGCCAAATTCAGCCAGCCTCGAGCGAGTGGTGGCAATGGTTGTACCGAGGGCGAACTTCACGCCGTCCAGTTGACGGGCGGTCAGAATGCTGGCAAAGAAGTCCGAAATCATGCCGATCGAGTGGAGGTCTTCGGCGAAGGACTTGGTCCCTACCGAAACGTACAGGCAAGTGACCGCGCCGATGCCTGGATTACGAAGTGGCGCAACTATGTTGCGGAAATAATTGGGTTCGACCCGAACATCGCTGTCGTTGATGACCAGCACCTCGTGTCGTGCTTCAGCGGTGAGCCGGGCCAGTTTGGCTACCTTGTCGTTCGGGCCAGTGCGGCCGGAGCCGACGATGATGCGGATGTCGCGTTCGGGGAAATCGCGTTTTAACTGTTCAATGACCGGGACAGCTGGGTCGTCGTAGCTGCTTACGCAGAACAGAAGTTCATAGTCAGGATAATCTTGCCGGCATAGGCTGGCGAAGTTCTCGTAAGCGTCAGGATCAAGCCCTCGAATGGGCTTCAGGTTGCTAACCGGGGGAGTGAAGTCGGGTTGCGCCGGAGCATTTCGGCTAACTCGGAAGAAACGCCACGAACTATACAGCGTTATCAGGTAATAGATTAATGGGAAGGTTGCGACGAACAGGAGCACATACCCGGTTATCCTAAGAAGCATTCTTTCTCTCGCAGATCAGCTGAATCGACTGCGCTTTTCCCTTGCTGGAACAAATCGAGGCATCCGCCACGCCCCACGATGTATCTATCCCGATGCCCCTACCACTTCACAGTCTTCGGAACGGCGGATCTTCAGCGGGAGGTACACCCAAACCGGTTCACTTCCTGCTCACTCTACTCTAACAGGTAGCGAGTGGCCTCGAAACTCAAGGGGATGCCGGCGCGTCCCATTTAGTACTGCGGCCTTATGCTAAATTTGGGCTTAAATGGTGGTGTTGCGTCCGAGCGCACCCGGCACTCCCATAACGGCCCGCAAATGGCGGCCGATCACTTACAGAGAAAAGGAAAGAAAACAGTTTGTGTGGCATTGTGGGTTTTACCCATCGCCAGCGTGTACCGCACCCCGACCGCATTCAAAACGCGCTTGATTGTCTGATCCATCGAGGACCGGACCGGCAGGCAGCGTTTCGATCCGACTTCGTTTCGCTGGGCGCGACGCGTCTTAAAATCATCGACCTGGAAAGCGGCGATCAGCCCATGGTGGCCAGGAACGGCGACACGGTCATCGCATTCAATGGCGAAATCTACAACCACGAAGAGCTAAGGCACGAGTTAGAGCAGAAGGGTCATCAGTTTCGCTCGCGCACCGACACGGAGACGGTGCTGGCGGCATTCCTCGAGTGGGATACAAACTGCTTCTCGCGTCTGCGGGGCATGTTTGCCATCGCATTGTGGACCGAATCAGCCAAGCGCCTGGTGTTGGCGCGCGACCGCATAGGCATCAAGCCGCTGTACATCGCCAAAAGGGCAGGCGATCTGTACTTTGCGTCCGAGTTGAAGGCCATCCTGGTGCATCCGGAAATCGACCGGCGACTCAGTCTGGATGGTCTCGATTGCTACCTGACGGTGAACTACGTGCCTGGCACTCGAACCCTGATTGAAGGAATCGAAAAACTCGAGCCGGGGCGATGGCTGGAATGGCGGGATGGAACAACCCGCTCCGATAGCTATTGGAAATTACCTACCGGCTCACCGGGTAATTGGAACCTGGATTCAGCCAAGCAGCAGTTGGATGACTTGTTGCAGAAGTCGGTGAAGGAACATCTGCTCTCCGATGTGCCGCTCGGCATCTGGCTCAGCGGCGGCATTGATTCAACGACGATTCTGCATTATGCGGCAACGGCTTCTCCCGGGCAGCTGAAGACGTTTTCGATTTCGTTCCGCGGCCGCAGCTTTGATGAGAGCAGCTACATCCGGCAAGCGGTATCGGCCTACGGCACTGATCACCACGAGTTGGATTTGAATCCGGACGAGGACCTGGAAGGCGCGATCGAAGAGTTCGCCTACTACGCCGACGAGCCAAACGCAGATGCGGGCGCGTTGCCCGTGTGGTTCCTCTCGAAGCTGACCCGGCAACACGCCACGGTGGCGCTGAGCGGCGAAGGTGCCGACGAGTTGTTCGGCGGCTATCTAACTTACCGGGCGGACCGTCTGGCGCAGATTGCGCGGCGGGCTCCCGCAGCGGCGTTGCAGTTGGCGTTGCAAGCTGTCGAGCTATGGCCGGTGTCCGATGAGAAGATCAGCTTCGAATATAAGCTGAAGCGCTTTCTCGAAGGCTGCCGGATGTCCCCGGCCCGCGCGCATGCGTATTGGAACGGAACGTTTTCGGACGCCGAGAAACTGGCTCTGCTTCGAGTGCCTCCGCGGGGCTGGTTCGACGGGCTGCTAAACAAGCCTGAGGGCTCAGCCGATAACCTGGCAGCTCATTTGTGGTTCGATCAGAAATACTTTCTGCCGGAGGACATTCTGGCGAAGGTGGATCGCATCAGCATGGCGCATTCCATCGAGGTGCGGCCGCCGTTCCTGGATCACCGGATCGTTGAATTCGCGGCGACCCTGCCGGATCAGCTAAAGATCGCCGGGTCGCGTCAGAAGCTGGTGTTGAAAGAACTGATGACGGGGAAACTTCCGCCGCGGATTTTGCGGCGTAAGAAGGTTGGGTTCGACATACCGGCCCACGAATGGCTCCGGGGACCGCTGCGGGTGCTGATGATGGATACACTCGCCGGCGTGGGAGCCGAATATGGAGATTTGTTCAGGCAGGAGGAGATCGACCGCCGTGTGGAGCAACATCTCGCGCGCCGCGCAAATGTTGGTTATCACCTGTGGGGTTTGATGATCCTGTTCCTGTGGATGAGGAAATGGCGAATACAGACAGCAGCGGCGCATCCGATGGATCGACAGCTCGCGAAAAGCGTCTCTACTATCTAGTACTCATCCTCATCGCAATCGCGATCCACGTCGCTTGCATTGTTTCGCCTCCTTCGTTTACAGACGATGTGGATGCCGTGCAAGCCCAAATTGCACGCAATATGCTGAGTTCGGGAGATTGGGTCACGGCGCGGCTGGACGGCGTGAAGTATCTGGAGAAGGCGCCTCTGATCTACTGGCTCATTGCCGGCAGCTATAAGCTCTTTGGGGTTTACGACTGGGCCGCCCGCATCCCAGTCGCCCTGGCGTGCGTCGGCCTTTGTTGGTTGACGATGGCCTTTGGCAAATGGGCCTTCGGGCTGCGGGCCGGATTTTACGCCGGCATCGTGATGGCCACCTGTCTCGGCCTGTTTCTATTCACTCGAATCCTCATTCCGGATGTGATGCTTACGCTGACCATCTCACTCGCGCTCTGGGCGCTCTTGCGCGCGCTGGACGAAGAAGAGCCTCATCCCAGGTTGTGGTCAATCGTGCTGGCCGCCAGCTTGGGAACAGGGTTGCTGCTTAAAAGCCTCATCGCCGTGGTGTTTCCTGTTGGCTCCGGGCTGATATATCTCCTTCTAACCAAGCAGTTTCTTGCGAAACGAACCTGGGCGCGACTGCATCCTTTCACCGGCGCGCTCATCATCCTTGCCATCGCCGCGCCGTGGCATATTCTGGCCACGCTCCAGAATCCTCCTTACCTTGACTTCACGATGCGCAGCGTGCCGGGCGAATATCACGGCTTCTTTTGGTTCTATTTCATCAACGAACAGTTACTGCGTTTCTTGAATCTCCGTTATCCGCGGGATTACGATACCGTTCCCCGGCTCTACTTCTGGCTTTTCCACTTGGTGTGGCTGTTCCCGTGGAGCGTCTACTTTCCGGCCGTGGTCAAGTTATCCTTCAAGCCGGTTGATCGGGCGGGAAAAACTCGCCTGATGGCGTTGTGCTGGATCGGGTTCGTGCTGGTCTTCTTTACGTTCTCGACCACGCAGGAGTACTACTCGATGCCCTGCTACACGGCAATGGCGCTCCTGTTGGGATCCGCCATGGCGACGGACAACGTTTGGGTACACCGAGGCACGCGCTCTCTAACGGCCATCTGCGGCCTGGCGGCGCTGATTTCGTTCGTGCTTTTGGTTCAGGTGTGGAATCTTCCCACGCCAGGCGATATCTCCGCGTCGCTGACCAAACACCCGGAGGCTTACAAACTCTCACTCGGCCATATTGAAGACCTGACCCTCAACTCGCTTGCCTATATGCGCGTGCCGCTGCTGGTCGCTGCGATTGCGTTCCTCGCCGGGACCATCGGAACGATCAAGGTGACCGGACAACGCGCCTTCCTGGCCATTGCGTTGATGATGGTCCTCTTCTACCACGCCGCGAAACTGGCCCTGATTGTGCTTGACCCGTTTCTCTCGTCTCGCTCATTGGCCACCGAGCTGATGAAATCCCCCCCGGGTGACTTGGTCATAGACCACCACTACTACACGTTCTCCACGGTGTTCTTTTACACCAACCGGACAGCCTACCTCTTAAATGGCCGGTTCAACAATTTGGTGTATGGGTCTTACGCGCCGGACGCCCCCGACGTATTCATGGACAATGCCCAGTTCAAGGCTCGCTGGATGGAACCGCGGCGTTGTTACGTGATAGCCAAACAGGACGCGTACGATCGTCTGGAGAAGACCGTAGCACCAGCCGCGCTTACAGTCGTGGCCAGGAGCGGTGGCAAACTGCTGTTGACCAACCAGCCACTGTAGCGCTTAGCCGGCCCTCAGGCGCTTTCTTATGGCGTTGGTATCTTCGTCGATGAGTAGCTGGCTCGCTTTCTCTTGTAAAAGCCGACCACGCTTGGATAGAACTCCCGCACGAAGTTGAGCCCGGCGGTCTCGCCGTACCAGATCAGGTAGTTCACACCGACATTGTTCCAACCTTGCCAGCTGGGCGGTGACCAGAGGAGCGGAATGCTCGCCTGACCCGCACCGCCCAGGAATGACGAGGTTGAGAAGCGTGTTCCACCGCTGTCGTTATGGGCCACGTAGGGCGAAATCAGCACCGATCCGAGCCTGCCTCCGAACCCGTCCTTGTGCGACCGAACATATCGATTGTCGTCCCGAAACGCCGCGGATAGGCCGTAGGTGATGGTGTTACCGACAAAGGCGCTGCCCCAACTGCTGGCGGTGCGCTTGCCGAACGCGCCCCATCCTTGGCCCCATTCTTTGGGGCTATTAATTCCTTGATCAATGGCCCCACCAAGGCCGGCGTAGAGGGCCGCGTACGGCGAAAAGGTGTAGGAGACATACAGGTCAAAGCGGTCTTTTGGCGAGATTTTGCGCCAAGGGTCCGGGACAGGCTCGGGCATCATCTTGACGTAGAAGGGAAGGCCGGTGCTGTCAAGCGTGGGATCGATAACCGGGCCCGTCTCTGCAACGGGCGTCGTCTGTCCAGAGCAAATCAAGGCGCTCAGCACAAAAAGGGCGGATACGTTTAGTTGTTTCATTAAGCAATCAGGGCGCCTTCAGGATAGCACCCTAGTAAATTTGCTAGAAAACCGCCGCCTAAATCTCCCTCTTCCCAATTGAGAATGAGAGATGCTACCCTACTAAACAGATGGGAATTGTACCTTCACCTGCGGAAGCAGCCAAAGCGTCCAGCCAGTTCCTCCGCGGACCCCTGGGCGAAGAGCTAGGCAACTCTAGCGCCGTGTTCTCGAAACCGGCCACCGCAGTCCTCAAGTTCCACGGCATCTATCAGCAGGACGACCGGGACGTGCGCAAGACCGGGGTGAAGCAGCACACCGCTATGGTGCGGGTTGGCGTCCCGGGTGGGGTAGTGACGCCCGATCAATACCTCGCTATGGACCGTCTTGCCGATGAGATCGCGGATGGATCGCTTCGCATCACGACACGGCAGGACATTCAGTTCCATTACGTCCCGAAGCATGATTTGCGGACGCTCATCCGGACGCTCAACGGTCAGTTTCTCAGCACACTGGCGGCCTGCGGAGATGTGGTACGCAACGTGGTGTGCTGCCCGGCCCCGTTTATCTCCAGCGAACGGACAGAACTGGATCAGTATGTACGGCTTCTCTCGCGCAGCCTCAAGCCACGAAGCAACGCGTACTACGAAGTATGGCTGGACGGAGAACGCGCCGTGTCCGCCGAAGAGGATGAAACGGCGGCGGGCGTTGATCCCTGGAAGGTGGAACCGCTGTATGGCGCGGTTTACCTGCCGAGAAAGTTCAAGATTGGATTTGCTTATCCAGGGGATAACACAACTGACGTTTATTCGAACGACGTGGGAATCGTGCCCAATTATGAAAATGGAGAGCTGCGCGGCTTCACGATATTGGCCGGCGGCGGGATGGGTCAAAGCGCGGGCGTGAAAGCGTCGCATCCGAGATTGGCCGACCCGGTGTGCTCCGTGGGTACGGATCCGCAAGAGCTGCTGGAAGTCGTGACAGCAATCGTCACGATACATCGCGATTTTGGTAACCGCTCAAATCGCAAGCTGGCCCGGCTGAAGTATGTCATGGACGAGTGGGGCGTGGCGAAGTTCCAGGCAGAGTTGAATGCCCGGGTTGGCCGAGTCCTGTCTCCGCCGAGGCCGCTTAGCTGGAAACGGGCCGACGATTACCTCGGCTGGCATAAGCAAGGAGCCGATGCTGTTGGCCGCCCGGTATGGTTTGTGGGCGTCCGGGTGATCAGCGGACGAGTCAGGGACTTCACCGGCAGTCATCGGATCAAGACGGGCCTGCGGAAAATCGTGGAACGCTTCCGTCCTGACGTGCGGTTGACCTCGCAGCAGAACCTGTATCTGAGCGGTATCGCCGACGGGGACAAGGGCGCCATTATCGCGCTGCTGCGGGAGCATGGAATCGCCCAGCCTGAAAGCTTGCCGCCTATCCTGCGCCACGCCATGGCGTGCCCCGCTCTGCCGACCTGCGGGCAAGCGATCACCGAATCCGAGCGCATCATGCCGGATGTGGTTCAAGACGTCCAGGCGGAGTTTGATGCGGTGGGTTTGGGCGAGCAGGAAGTGCACCTGAGGACCACCGGGTGTCCGAACGGCTGCGCTCGGCCATATACCGCCGAGATTGGGATCGTGGGCGCCAGCGTGGACCTGTACACCATCTACCTGGGAGCTTCCCCTGTGGGAACGCGGTTAGCCAGTGTATTCGCCCAGAACGTGAAGCGGCGGGAGGTGCCGGTGCGATTGCGACCGGTGATTCAACTCTACGCGGAGTCGCGTCAAGTGGGCGAGGCCTTCGGCGACTTCTGCCACCGCGTGGGTATTGCGGCGCTTCAGCACCTGGAAACCACCCCCGATCTGATTGAAGCGACCGCGTAGAGCTGAACCCACTCCAATCGTTCTAGCCGGTGATGCCGCGATTGACGAGCACGCGGACTTCGACGCGGCGGTTCTGTTTGCGACCTTCCGGGGTGGTGTTGTCCGCCACATTGTGCGTCGTTCCCAAGCCCGCCGGAGCGAGAATGCGTCGCAGCGGAACGTCTCTCATTTGCAGGTACTGGACCACCGCGGCCGCGCGCCGCTCACTCAGTTCCACGTTCTTCTCGGCATTACCCGTGGTGTCCGCGAAGCCGGCCACTTCGATCATGTAGCCCTTCTCGCTCTTCATCTTGTCGATCAGGGCGTCCAGTTCCTTGCACGCTGCCGGTGTAAGTTTCGCACTCTTCACGGCGAAATATACGGTGGTGCTGCCTTTGGTTTCGTAGTCGTCCAGGTCGGAGACGCGATGTCCAAGGCTATCGACGCCCGTGTTTGCCTTGGTGGCGGAATCGTTGACCTTGGCGACGGTCTCGTCAGTTTGCTTTTGTTTCTCGTCAAGCTGTGTGGTGCGCCCTTCTAGCTCTGTGGATTTGGTTTCCAGTTCACCAGCACGGCCTTCCAGTTGTCCGGCCCGGGTTTCCAATTGCCCGGTCCGCGATTCGAGCGGGGAGACGCGCGTGTCTATGGAACGAGCAGCGCGAAGATCGTTCGGATCGAAGGTGATCTTCGACGCAACCAGTTCGCCCTTGTCATTGCCCTTGCCTTCGGCGTCCAGACGCAGGCCCGGCACCAGTGAAGTGGTCTCCATGCCGGTGCGAGACATCCCAAAGAGCCCGTGCTTCAATGCAACTTTGGTTGTTTCCGTTAGTTGAATTGTGACCACGGCGTTGTCGGCTTCGCGCAGGCGGATCTTGTCGCCGTCGCGCGCCTGGATCACACCTTTCACCTTCGTCTCCAGTCCGTCTCCAATTGAGCGAACCTGCGTATCCGCGGCGAACGCGGTCGAAGCCATCCACAAGAATTGAGCCAACACACAGGCGCGTACGCACCATTGTTTAGAGGCTTTGGTCATGATGAGAAACTCCTTCTTCACCGGGTCCCCCGCTCCATCGGAATGCGGATTCTCAAAAAACCAACCGTTACGATCAAGACCCGGCCTGCACTGGTAGACAACAACCGCGCTATTTCTGTGACAAACGATTTGACCATTTGCAAACATGTTGTAACGTAAGTCCATGTCGTCCGACGCGAGCCGCGCACCAGCAAAGCGAGGGTTTTACGGTTGGTGGATCGTTGCGGCCAGCTTTCTCACCTTCGGCATTGCGGTGGGGCTGCCCTACTACAACATTCCGTTCTTCTACGACTATTTCCAGAATGAGTTTCATTGGGCGCGGCCCGACATTACGTTGGGCTTCCCTTTGGCCGCCATTCTGACGCTGTGGGTTGGTCCGCTGGTGATTCCACACTTCAGCCCGCGCAAACTGATTGCGGTGGGCACAGGGCTCACCGCCGTAGCGTTCATCGGCTTCAGTCGCATGCACGGCAACCTGTGGTTTTACTACTTCTGCTGGGTTCTCTATACATGCGGCTACTTCCTGTCAGGGCCCATCCCTCACCAGATCCTGGTTTCGCAGTGGTTCCGCAAAAAGCGCGGCCTGGCCATGGGAATCGTGTATGTCGGCGTCGGTTCGATAGCGGCTCTGGGTTCGCGGCTGGTGAAGCCATTGACAGAAGGCTATGGTTTTCGATTCACGCTGCTGATGATCGGCGCGATGATGGTGCTTGCCTGGCCGCTGGCTTTGTTGATGATGCGGGACAAGCCTTCGGACATAGGCCAATTTGCCGATGGCGACCTCGAGGCCGCCGAGGATGCGAAGCGCGAGCCACAATCCTTCGCGACGCTGCTGCGAAGTGGTCCTTTCTGGCTGCTGCTGATCGGTAGCGTATGCTCCATCGGGTCGATCGGCGCCATCAACCAGCACATGAAGTTCGTTTTTCACGACGCTGGGTTCACCGACCAAAAGGCATTGAATGCGACGTGGTCATTAGCCTCTATCATCATCTCGATTGTGAGCATCGCCGGGAGACTCAGCATCGGGCATCTTTCGGATGTGTTCTCGAAAAAACGGGTGATGACGGTGACCTATTTCGTGGTCGCGGCGTCGATTCCTCTGTTGCTCACCGTCAAGCCGCCGACACAGCCGTACCTGTTTGCGATAGTCTTCGGATTTGCCATGGGAGCGGATTACATGCTGATTCCGCTGATGGCGGCCGAACAGTTCGGCGTCAATACGCTCTCGCGGGCCATGGCGATTCTGCTGCCGCTGAACACCATCGGCCAGACCTGGTGCCCCCAATTAGTTTCTGTTCTTCGCCAGCACTACGGCAGCTACACCGGACCCATGGCCTTCGTGTTCGGCATCGCGATGATTGGGGCCATCGCGATTGCAGCCCTGCCTCGCCATGTAACATTGTCACGATCCGTTTCCGAGCCCGGCGTGAGCCGCCCGGTAAGCTGATGGAGCACCCATGCGGCATTTCCACTATAAGAGCCTGAGCGAGATAGAACGACAATGCGCCGAACTACAGATTGAACATGTGCGCTTCGAGCCCGAACCGGAGCGCGTGAGGGCGGCGCTCTTCGCGCCACGCATGGTCGGCGGATTTCAGGTTGGGAACGCGATCGCTATCCATCCCATGGAGGGCTGCGACGGAACGCTGGACGGTTCGCCCGATGAGCTAACCTGGCGGCGCTATCAGCGCTTTGCGGCAGGCGGAGCCAAGCTGATCTGGTTTGAAGCGACTTCGGTCTGCGCGGAGGGCCGCGCCAACACACGCCAGCTTTGGATCAAGCGCGAGAACGTGAGCGACTTTGCGCGGCTGCTGGCGCGGATTCGTGAGCTGCATGCCTCCGAGCATGGCACAGCCGACGACCTGCTGATTCCAATTCAGTTGACACATTCCGGCCGCTACAGCGTGCCGAAGCGGCTGCTGGCCTACCACCATCCATCCATCGACGCCAAAACCGGGACGGCTTTCGCCCCCGTCGCGACCGACGACGAACTGGAGCGGCTGGAAGATCAATATGTGGAGGCCGCGGGGCTGGCGCTGGAAGCCGGGTTCCGGGCCGTGGATCTCAAGGCGACGCACGGCTATCTGCTCAGCGAGTTGATGGGCGCCAAGCTGCGCGAAGGCCGCTATGGGGGATCGGTTGAGAACAGGGCTCGCTTTGCCAGGAACGTCTTCGGCAAGATACGAGCTAAGTTCGGCCGCCAGATTCTGCTCGGCATGAGATTAGGGTGTTATGACGGCGTGCCCTACCGCAAGCGTGAGGATGGTGTGGGCGTGCCGTACCCGTTTACCACACCATACCCTTACGGTTTCGGCGTCTCAGCCGAGAACCCCTTGCAAGAGGATTTGACGGATGTGAAGCAGGCGATTCAGCTTTACCGGGAAGCCGGGTTGGAGTTGCTGAATGTCTCGCTCGGGTGCCCCTACTACAATCCGCATGTAACGCGGCCCTTCGAGAGTCCCGACGACGGCAATTATTTGCAGCCGGAGCATCCCTTGTGGGGCGTCGACCGGCACTTCCGAATCGCAGGCGAACTTCAGCGTACATTCCCCGACCTTCCGATGGTGGGCACAGGATATAGCTGGCTCCAAGTCTATGCGCCCAACGCCGGAGCGTGGAACGTTGCGCAGGGCAACATTCGCTTCTTCGGCGTCGGGCGCGGCGCGCTCGCTTATCCGGATTTCCCCAAGGCTCTGGCTGAATCGGGGCAGCTGGATGAGCGGCGAGTTTGCAAGACGCTTACCTATTGCACCTTCCTGATGCGGCAAAAAACGCACCCGCTCGGCCAGTTTCCAACCGGTTGCCCGCCGTTTGACAAGGAAGCCTACGGTCCGATTATGAAGCAGGCACGCGCCGTTCAGCGCGGCGTGAAGTAACGAAACGCACTGCTCCGGGCACCGTCGTCTCACAAAGGACCTTTGTGAGACGGCCCGCCGTTCAGAAGATCGGCTTCAGGACCATGCGGCCGTATGCGATAAACGCCATGAGGAGGCCCAGTACACCGCTTAAGATGATGGTCGTGATCTCGCGGTACTTGGCATGCACCCATACGAACACGAGGCTCTCGATCGCCAGGACCGTGGCGGCCACCACCGTGAGCGCCGGATGCCAGTGGAGGGCGGCGGGGACGATCAGCCCGACCGTACAGACGAGTTCAAGGATGCCGAGGGCCGTCCAGGCTTCCCGCGGCAACGCACCAAAGGACGGGGCCTGCCCGCTTACCTTGTCGAACATGAAGACCTTCATGACCCCCGACGCTCCGTACAGGAGCGCGGCGAGGACCTGCAGGACCCATAACAGGATGTTCATCGTGTGCTTCCTCCCGGTTTCCGCGTTGGCGTGCGCAGGGCGGTTTCTCGCCGCGCGATCCACGTTTCTGAGCCCAGATCTAGGGACTGTGGATAACCTCATGCTACTTCCCCTTCGTGTTGCCTCACGCGTCGCAGAGGCATGAGCCCCGTAAGGGCGCCTGGTGTGGCACACGCGAGGTGGAAATCTGAAGTATTGTAAAACAAGATTTCGAACGGCTTTCCCGGCCTTGGGAGCGGACTAACGTGAGGCAGGGAAAGGGGATGTAGCGGAGGGAAACCTCTGCTACGAGTAACATTTCCCCGTGATAACAACGTCTTTACACGCAAGGGGAGTCGGAGTTTCCAGGGGTCGAAGCCTGCCCCGAGTCGGAGCAGCGGCTTTCTTGGAGTCGGACGAATGAATTCACCCAGCACACTTGAACCAAATCCGGTGCGAGCGCCGGCCAAACCTCAGCTCCCGCCACCTGCGGAGCCGGAGGAAAAGCACCGCAGCCTGTGGTGGCTTTGGCTGCTGCTGCTGGGTCTTATCGGCTACGGCGGCTATCGAGGCTGGCAGTTTGTGCAGTCGTCCAAGCCGGCTGCGAAGGCTGGCCAAGCCGCCCGCATGGGATCACGCCCCACGCCGGTGGTCGCAGTCGCGGCCCGGGTTGGCGATTTGCCGATCTACTTGCGCGGACTGGGTTCCGTGGCGGCCTTCAATACCGTAACGGTCAGGAGCCGGGTGGACGGCCAAATCATGAAGGTCGATTTCGCCGAGGGACAACTGGTTCACGAAGGTGATGTGCTGCTCGAAATTGACCCCCGCCCTTTCGAGGTTCAATTGGAACAGGCTCAAGGGCAACTCGCGCGTGATAAAGCGCAGCTGGTCGATGCCAAGGTAAATCTTGAGCGCTACAAGGCGCTATATGAAGCGAAGGTCATACCGAAGCAACAGCTGGATACGCAAGATGCCAGCGTGAGGCAGTTCGAAGGAGCCATCGAGGCCGACCAGGCCGGAATTGACAGTGCCAAGCTGCAACTCACCTATTGCCGCATCACAGCTCCCCTGACCGGCCGCGTCGGCTTCCGCCTGGTGGATCAGGGCAACATCATCCATGCCGCCGACCCAACCGGCTTGTTGGTGATTACACAGCTGCAGCCCATCGCTGTGCTGTTCACCATTCCGCAGGACGATTTACAGCCCGTGTTGAAAAAGCTGCGAGCTGGCGCCAAGCTCCCCGTGGTCGCCTATGACCGCGACAATGTGACCAAACTTGCAACCGGAACGCTGGTGACTGTCGACAACCAGATCGACCAGAGCACCGGCACGTCCAAGCTGAAAGCCGTATTTGACAACTCCGATTTTGCACTGTTTCCCAACCAGTTCGTCAATGTACAGCTATTGCTGGATACAGATCACAACGTTGTGATTGTGCCGGCGGCCGCCATCCAGCGCGGGCCCCAGGGAACCTTCGTTTACCTGGTTACGGACCAACACGGCCACAAGAAAGTGTCCGTGCATCCAGTGACAACCGGCAATTCGGAAAACAATCGGATTGTGGTCAAGGACGGTCTTGCGGCTGGGGACGTAGTTGTCGTGGATGGCGGAGACAAGCTGGTGGACGGCTCTTTTGTGGATACCCGGGAGCCCAAGGTACAAGCGGCGGGCACCGCGCCCAGCGCAATGGCGGGCTCCGACAAGACCCCGGATGGCACGCCCAAGACGTCCGATGTGCTGCGGCCAGTGGTCGGCGCGAAGACTCCGGCCGCGCCCGGACAGCGGCATGGCGGGCGGAGACCAGGCCCATGAGTCCGTCGCGACCGTTCATTCTGAGACCGGTCGCGACGTCGTTACTCATGGCCGCGATCTTACTCGCGGGCGCCGTCGCGTACAAGCAGCTCCCGGTTTCTGCCCTGCCGCAGGTCGACTATCCGACCATTCAGGTTGCGACCTTCTATCCGGGAGCGAGTCCCGAGGTAATGGCGTCGTCTGTCACCGCGCCGCTGGAGCGCCAGTTTGGGCAGGTTCCGGGCCTTAAGCAAATGACTTCCACGAGCTCCTTCGGGAGTTCCGTGATTACGCTGCAGTTTGATCTCGAATTGAATATCGACATCGCCGAACAGCAGGTACAGGCATCCATCAACGCGGCTGGCACGTTCCTTCCTCCTGATTTGCCGAACCCGCCGATCTACAGTAAGGTCAATCCGGCTGACGCTCCCATCCTTACGCTGGCGCTGACCTCGAAGACCCTGCCGCTCTCGAAGGTGCAGGACCTGGCCGATACGACGCTTGCTCAGAAGATTTCGCAGTTACCCGGTGTTGGCCTGGTGTCGATCAGTGGCGGGCAGAAACCCGCCATTCGAATCCAGGCAAACCCGACAACTCTGGCGTCCTACAACCTGAGTCTGGAAGACTTGCGCAGCGCTTTGGCGGCCGCGAATGTGAATCAGGCTAAAGGAAACTTCGACGGGATCCGTCAGGGTTTCACCATCGATGCAAACGATCAGGTTCTTACCAGCGCGGGTTACAGGCCACTCATCGTGGCATACCGCAATGGCGCGCCGGTCCGCATCAGTGACGTGGCTACTGTCCTTGACGGGGTCGAGAATGCGAAGCAAGCTGCCTGGATGAACACCACGCCTGCCGTGATCATGAATATCCAGCGCCAGCCGGGCGCCAACATTATCAGCGTGGTCGATCGGATTCGCCAGCTTCTGCCGCAGCTTCGCGCCGGGCTCCCCTCGTCCATAGAGATCACCACCCTCACCGACCGGACAACCACCATTCGCGCGTCGGTCGCGGACGTACAGTTTTCACTGATGCTGACCGTGGCCCTGGTGGTCATGGTCATCTTCCTCTTTCTTCGCAGTTTTGCCGCCACCATTATTCCGAGCTTTGCGGTGCCGCTCTCAATCGTCGGCACCTTTGGCGTGATGTACCTGATCGGCTACAGCCTCAACAACCTGACGTTGATGGCCCTCACCATCTCGACCGGCTTTGTGGTGGACGACGCGATCGTGATGATTGAGAACATCTCGCGATATATCGAAGAGGGCGAGTCCCCGTTACGGGCCGCGCTCAAGGGCGCCGAACAGATCGGCTTTACAATTGTTTCGCTGACAGTGTCGTTGATCGCCGTGCTCATTCCGCTGTTGTTCATGGGCGACATCGTCGGCAGGCTGTTCCGGGAGTTCGCGATCACGCTGGCGGTGACGATTCTGGTTTCGGCCTTCGTCTCGCTTACGCTGACGCCGATGATGTGCGCCAAACTGCTGAAGCACAAACCGCTTTCTCAGCAAGGCTGGTTCTACCGGGTTTCCGAACACTTCTTTGAAAGTGTCATCCGTTTTTATGGCTCTACGCTGCGGGTGGTGCTGCGATTCCGCGGCATCACACTGGCCGTCACCATCGGCACTCTGGTGGCGACCCTGATTCTCTACTACTACGTGCCGAAGGGATTCTTTCCGGTCCAGGATACAGGCGTCATTCTGGGTGTGTCTGAGGGTCCGCAGACGATTTCCTTTCAGGGCATGGCCCAACGTCAGCAGGCCCTCGCGAGAGTCATTCTGGAAGACCCAAATGTCGCCAGCCTGTCATCGTTCATTGGCGTGGACGGGACGAATACGACCATCAATAGCGGCCGCATTCAAGTGAACTTGAAGCCGCTTGCCGAGCGTACAAGGACCGCCAGCGACATCATCCGCGACCTTCAGCCCAAGCTGGCCAAGGTGGAAGGCATCACGCTCTACATGCAGCCGGTCCAGGACCTGACCGTGGAAGACCGCGTCAGCCGGACCCAGTTTCAGTACAGCCTGGAGGATGCCAACCCCGAGGAGCTGGACAATTGGGTGCCACAGCTGGTTGCCAAGTTGCAGACTCTTCCTCAATTGAGAGATGTTGCTAGCGATCAGCAGAGCGGAGGCCTGCAGGCGCAACTGGTGATCGACCGGGACACCGCATCCCGTTTGGGAATCACGCCGCAAGCGATTGACGACACGCTGTACGACGCCTTCGGCCAGCGGCAGGTCTCAACCATGTTCACGCAGTTGAACCAGTATCACGTGGTCCTGGAAGTTGAGCCGAAATACCAGCGGTCGCCCGAAGCGCTGAAGGAGATTTATGTCCGGTCGACGAATGGAACACAGGTTCCGCTAAGCACCTTCACACACTTTGAGCAACAAACTGTCGATCTGGCGATCAACCATCAGGGTCAGTTTCCATCCACGACCCTCTCTTTCAATCTTGCTCCGGGCACCGCGCTGGGCGATGCCGTGACAGCCATCGAACAAGCGGAGCAGGAGATCGGTTTGCCGGCCAGCATACATGCCAGTTTTCAAGGCACGGCGCAGGCGTTCCGAACCTCGTTATCGAACGAGCCGCTATTGATTCTGGCGGCGCTGGTCACGGTTTATATTGTTCTGGGCGTGCTCTATGAAAGCTATATTCACCCCATCACCATCTTGTCGACGCTGCCGTCGGCGGGCGTCGGCGCCATTCTCGCGCTGATGATTTGCCACATGGATTTGAACGTCGTTGCATTGATCGGCATTATCCTCTTGATCGGCATCGTGAAGAAGAACGCCATCATGATGATCGACTTCGCGTTAGACGCCGAGCGCAAAGAAGGGAAGACGCCGCTGGAGGCGATTTATCAAGCCTGCCTTCTACGTTTCCGGCCCATTATGATGACCACCATGGCAGCGCTCTTAGGCGGCCTCCCACTGGCGCTAGGAACCGGCACCGGATCCGAGTTGCGCCGTCCCCTCGGCATCACGATCGTCGGCGGACTGATCCTCAGCCAGCTTCTTACGCTTTATACGACCCCAGTCGTTTACCTTGCCTTCGACAAGCTATCGAAACGATTGGAAGGTTCAATGACGCAGGAGTATATCGAAGAACCGGTCGCAGCAGAGTAGCGCATGAATATTTCCGAGCCATTCATCAAACGTCCGGTGGCGACCACGCTGTTGATGACCGCGATTACGCTAGCCGGAGGGATCGCATTTTTTTTCCTGCCTGTGGCGCCGTTGCCGCAGGTGGAATTCCCCACGATCTCGGTCGGGGCGAGCCTGCCTGGCGCCAGTCCGGAAACCATGGCCTCTTCGGTGGCCACGCCGCTGGAACGTCAATTCGGACGAATCGCGGGCGTCACCGAGATGACCTCAACCAGCCGGATGGGTTCCGCTAGCGTTACGCTGCAGTTCGACCTGAGCCGCAGCATCGACGCGGCGGGGCGCGATGTCCAGGCTGCCATCAACGCAGCCCGCAGCCAGCTTCCGGCAGCCCTGCCCACCAACCCGACCTACCGGAAAATGAATCCGGCGAACGCGCCCATCATGATTCTCGCGTTGACCTCGGACACCTACGACGTCACGAAGGAATATGACGCTGCGGATTCTATCCTGGCACAGAAGATCGCCCAAGTGGACGGTGTTGGGCAGGTGTTTACCGGCGGTGGCGCCCGGCCTGCGGTGCGCGTGGAATTGAACCCCATGGCGTTGAACAAATACGGGATCGGCATGGCAGATGTGCGCTTGGCGCTGGAAGCGGCCAATGCAAACCGGCCCGTGGGTCAACTTGCCAATTCGCAAACCACTTGGCGGCTCAATACAACCGACCAGCTTTTTCTAGCCGACCAGTACAAGGGGCTGATTGTCGCCTATCGAAATGGCGCCCCGGTCCGGCTTGAGGACATCGCACAGGTAATCGATTCCGTTGAGGACCGGCGAACCGCCGGTCTGGCGAACGGTAAGCCGGCGGTTTCCATGTACGTCTTCCGGCAGCCTGGCGCGAACATCATACAAACCGTCGACAATGTTAAAGCTCTCCTCCCCTTCCTCCAGGCTTCCATCCCGCCGGGCATGAATCTCCGTGTGATGAATGACCGCACAACGTCGATACGCGCTTCCGTCGCGGATGTGGAGTTCTCGCTTTTGATCTCCATTGTGCTGGTCATCCTCGTTGTTTTCGCCTTCTTGCGCAAAGTGAGCAGCACGGTGATCCCCAGCGTCGTTGTGCCTGTTTCGCTGATTGGCACTTTCGGGGTGATGTACCTGCTCGACTACAGTATCGACAATCTGTCGTTGATGGCCTTAACAATATCGACCGGGTTCGTGGTGGACGACGCAATCGTCGTGATTGAGAACATCACGCGCTATGTCGAGAACTATATGCACCCCATGCAGGCCGCACTTAAGGGGGCGCGCGAAATCGGCTTCACGGTGCTATCCATGAGCACGTCGCTGGTTGCCGTTTTTATTCCCATCCTGCTGATGGGCGGAATTATCGGGCGATTGTTCCGGGAATTCGCGGTGACTCTGACCGCAGCGATCCTGGTTTCCCTCGTTGTCTCACTAACGCTCACGCCGATGATGTGCGCCCGCCTCTTAAAGCCCGATGAGCCGATGAAGAAGCACAACTTTCTTTACCGGTTCAGCGAGCGCGCTTTCCAATGGAATTTAAAAGGCTATTCGAAGACCCTAACGGTCGTGTTACGGCATCCCCAGGTGACGATGGTGGCTCTCTTTCTAACCATTGGGTTGAACTTTTTTCTGATCTACATCGTGCCCAAGGGATTTTTCCCCCAGCAGGACGTTGGACAGATCATGGGCTCCATTCTGGCCTCGCAGGACATAAGCTTCACGGCGATGCGGGAGAAACTGAATCAATTCGTCGCCATCGTTCTAGAGGATCCCGCGGTCTATTCGGTGAATGCCTCCACCGGCGGCGGTGGATGGGGCGGCTCAGTGAACACGGCCAATATGTACATGCAGTTGAAGCCTCTGAAGGAACGCAAGGTCAGTGCCGACCAGGTTATCAACCGTCTCCGGGCCAAGCTGGCGGTAGTCCCCGGCGCCACCCTGTTTTTGCAGGCGGCACAAGACATTCGTGTGGGCGGCAGAGGGTCGAATGCTCAATACCAATACACGCTGCAGTCGGATAGCCTCAGTGATCTGAACGAGTGGGCGCCTCGCTTAGTGGCAAAAATGCAGACCTTGCCGGAACTGCGAGACGCCAATTCCGATCAGCAAATCAGAGGGTTATCGGCCAGGCTGGTAGTCGACCGGGACACGGCGTCACGGCTGGGTGTGTCCTCGCAGATGATCGACGATGCACTGTACGACGCTTTCGGGCAGCGGCAAGTCTCGACGATGTACAAAGCGTTGAATCAGTACCACGTCGTCATGGAAGTGGCTCCGGAGTTCCAGAAAAGTCCGGAGGCCCTCGCGGATATTTACGTGAAGGCGGCTAACGGTTCGATGATTCCCTTGAGTGCGTTCGCGCATTACGAGTACGGGAACACGGCGCTCGCCGTGAACCATCAAGGCGTTTTCCCCTCCATTACGCTGTCGTTCAACCTGGCGCCTGGAATTGCGTTGGGAACGGCGGAGGATGCAATTGTAAAGGCCCAACGCGAGATCGGACTGCCCTCGAGCGTGCACGGCAACTTCGCGGGCACGGCCCAGGCTTACCAATCGTCGCTGAAAAGCGAACCGTGGCTAATCCTGGCCGCGATCGTCTCCGTGTACATCGTGCTGGGCATCTTGTACGAAAGCTACATTCACCCCATCACGATTCTTTCCACGCTGCCATCGGCGGGCGTGGGTGCGTTTCTGGCTTTGATCATTTGCAAGACGGAGCTGACTGTCATTGCGCTGATCGGCGTCATTCTTCTGATCGGCATCGTGAAGAAGAACGCAATTCTGATGATCGACTTCGCGTTGCAAGCGGAACGCGAGGGTGGCCTTTCGAGCCGCGATGCGATTTACCAGGCTTGCCTGATGCGCTTCCGCCCGATTCTGATGACCACCATGGCCGCGATGCTGGGAGGGCTGCCGCTGGCTCTTGGCACCGGCACGGGCGCGGAACTTCGGCGGCCTTTGGGAATCACGATCGTGGGCGGCCTGATCGTGAGCCAGATCCTCACGCTATACACCACTCCCGTGGTCTACCTGTATATGGATCGCCTCAGCATGTGGGTGGAGCGGGTAAAAGGTCGAACTAAGCCGATGCTCGCGCAAGAACCTGCCGGGTCTCGCGCCTAGTCACAGAGCTACTGCTGCGATGCTTCGACGGAGGCGCTCAGTATGGGTGTAGTCGTGGGAGCGGGGCTTCCGCCCTGCGGTTCCTCGGTTACGGCAAGTCCTGTCATCCCCGCGGTGAGTGCGGGGTTATCTACCTCAAGCACCGCCCTTCCGTCCGCTTCCACGCTGAAGAGGCCACCGTTCGCAGGCTTCGGGTCCTCTTTCCGCAAGAACCAGAGTTGATACTGGCGATTGCCGTTAGGCACAGGAAGGCCGGCCGCCACCAACAGGACTCCGCCCTTGTCGGTCAGGAGTGAGTAAACCGTGCTATGCGCGGCGGATTCCACTCCCTTCAAAGGCACCAGACGTACGCCGGGAGTGGCCAGAACAGCCGCGATCCGCCCGTTCGCTGCTTTCGCGCGCTCCTCCCGATCGAGGGCAGCTTTGTATTGATTGAGTTCGGCTTCCAGTTGCGTCGCTCTCCCTTGCAGTTTCGCCTGATCAGCGGCAATCGTCCCGTTCCTCAGGGCATCCAGCGATTTCTGCAAAGCCAACTTGTCGGCCGTAGCCTGCTGCAGCGCCAAGCGCGCTGCCGCTGTATCCTTTTGCTTCTGCTCCAGGTCGGCAATCACATGCGAAGTGCTGAAGGCCGCCGATTGCCGCCCCGCATACCAGGCTGCCGAACCGACGGTGATGGTGATCAGAGCTGCCATCGCCCGGATGTACCACGAGTTCGCGATTCTTGGCTGAGGCATCGAGGGTTTCGACGGCTCACTCAGCCCGGGCATGCTATTGGATAATTCAGCCATTCGAACAATTCGCGAGCGTAAAACCGGAGATTCTTCGTCTTCGGTAAGGGCGGCGGCAAAGCCCGGCCAAATCGACAAACTACGCTTTACGGACCGCAGACACGTCTCGCATGCTTCAGCCAGGTGGCGCTCCAATTCCACGCGCTCCTCACCCTCAAGTGCGCCTAAAGCAAACAAGTCGTAGACTTCGGCCGCAAAACCATCACAAGACATTTTGGCCCCGCAAAAGCAGAGCTGGCATTCAAACCGACTGGAACTGCGGTTAGGCTCCAGTATACGAAATAGCAGTTAACCCGGACGGCCCTGCCGCCGCCGCGGGCCTCAACAATCTGCTTGTGGTCTGGCGGCCAGGTATCGCAAGCCCGGGTCGCGTGTCAGCCCATACACGACCGCATCCATCAGCACGCCTTCCTTCACGACAGCGCGCCGCAGCACACCCTCCCGCTGGAAGCCCGCTTTTTCAAGCACTCGCATCGACGCGAGATTGGAGGCGAAGACGTTGGCAAACAGACGGTACAGATCCATTTCGTTGAGCGCGCGCTGTGAGAGACCGCACACCGCCGCCGTGGCGATACCTCGTCCCCAAAACGCTTCACCGAGCCAGTAGCCAATCTCCGCGCTGTGACGTTCTTCGTTGATGCGCGGATGAATGCCAATGCCTCCTACCGCTTCGCCGCCTGCTTCGATCGCGTAAACTGACTCCCGTCCGCTCTGCTCTGTGACCGCCGATAGAAACGAGTCGGCAGCGGTGGGGGTATAGGGGTGCGGAAAAACATCCCGAACGTTTCGCCAGATCTTGATGTTGTTGGCGTGCCTGATCAACGCGCTTTGGTCAGCACGTCTCCAGCGCCGCAGCCGGCAAAGGCCGCAGTCCAAATCCTCCACCATTTGTTAAGGATACTGCCAGAATCAGCTTTTTTCAGCCGGAGGCGGGGCTTTGGCCTCTGATCGTTCCACCACCACGGTGCATTTTGAGACGGCGGCCGCGATCGCGCTCACGGCGGCCAGCACTGGAGCCGCGATCACGCCAATAGCCGCCAGCGTGACCGGGATTTCTACGAAGGTGTGTCCGTGCTCGTCTTTTATGATGACGCGCTGGACGTTCCCTTCATGGATCAGTGCCTTCACCTTCTCCACCAGGTCGTGTCCCAATACCTGAACTTCTTCAACAAAATCTTGTAGTGCCATGCGGCATGCTCCCCTTCCAATATGAGAGTACGCGATTCGCCTCCCGGAAGTTCAGTTGCTGCCCGGGCCAGCTTGCGCCGCCACGGGTGAGAACTCCGGTTCGGATACCGAGAGACTGCGCAGCAGGGGACGTTTCTTTAAATGAGGCAGTTGCATACGCCGCAGAATGCCGTCCAGGAAGCGAACCGCTTCCAGCACCTGTGGCCCCTTGTTCAACATCAGGCACTCCGCCTCGACGCTCAACGCGGCGTCGGGGATTTCCGCGCGTGACGGGTGGCCCCTCTTCGCCAGCGCTTCCAGGGCCTGGTTTGCACAGATTACCGGTACATGTGCCGCTTTGCAGAGCCATGAAATCTCTTCTCGCACTTCCGCCAGCTGCTCGAAACCCATTTCCACGGCCAAGTCTCCCTGTGCCACCATGATGCCCAGCCCCGGTCTCTGCAGGCCTGTAAGCAGCAGCTTTGGCAGGTTCTCGAAAGCGTGCCTTGTCCCCATCTTCAGCACGATGCCCGCGTCGGTGCGGCCCCTCTTTTCGAGTTCCCGTTGCAGGTCGAGCAGGTCTTGCGGTCCTCGTACGAAGGACAGGCCCACGATGTCCGCATGCGCCGCCACAAAATCGAGGTCACGCAGATCTTGATCGGTTAGGGCGGCGAGTTGCAGGTTGCTGTCCGGCAAGTGAATTGGTCTGTCGGATCGAAGCTTCGAGCCGTTCCGATCGGCGCGGGTAACTTCCACCACCGACTGATGACTGGCGGCTTCCACCACGACGCCTTCAATCCTCCCTTCATCGAAGAGGATGCGATGTCCTTTTTCGACAAACTGGAATACTTCAGGCAACGTGCAGGGAACTCGCGCTTCGATCGGACTATGTCCGTCTCCGATCCCCTCGTTGCATGGCGTCTGGGAAGGTGCGGTCACAACCAGGAACTCGCCCCGGAATACCAGCACCGGCTCTTCAAGCCAGGGAACCTCCCCAACCTCGCCTCGCGCGATCACCCCATCGCCATTCCGCATCAAGGCGATGGGCGTTCCCGGTTCCGCATAACCGGAATGGTTTGTTTCGGCCCAGCACACACTCCCGCTCTTGTGTACCACCCGCAGTTTCCGCGGCCGGTTAGGGGTCGACTCCAGCAGAAGGTAATCACCAGTCCTCGCCGCGGCTAGTAACTCGGCTCCCACTGGCAGTTCAGGAGCCGCATCCGGTTCCAGATGCTTGCCGGTTGCGGCCACCACGCGAATGCGCGCTGGAGCAATTACCTCGCCTCGCGGGTTTTTCCTGACCTTCCAATGCACCAGCCGCGAGTTCCCTCCTAGTTCTCCGGTTCGCAGTTTGGGACCCGCCAGATCCATCATGACCCTGCATGGCCGGTCGACTTCATGCTGCGCAGCTTCCAGGTTGGATATCATGCGCCGCCAGACGTCTGGGCTATCGTGAGCGCAGTCGATTCGCATCAGGTCCATGCCAGCCGCCAGCAGGTCGCGGATCAGCCGGTAGTCGTCGCCCGCCTGGCTGGGCATCGTAACCATGATCCGGGTACCGTGGTCCGGCACGGGCCCCAGCAGGAGCGACGTGTGCTGTTCCAACAGCGCAGGACCCGTCTCAAATGTCACCGGCTGCTGTGCCAGACGTCCCTTGGGCACGTCGGCTATCGCCAGGGCGTGCAGAGCCACCAACACCGCGTCTGCCCCTGCCAGTACATGTGCCTCCGTCCGCGCCAGCCATGAAAGCCCCAGCGTCCGCAACTCCTGCTGCAGTTTGCTCAGGTCATGTTGCCGCAGTCCCAGATAGTGCAGCAGGTTGCGAACGCTGTCGCGGTAGCCCCCTGCGGTCGAATCCACCTCGGCGGCGAATTGTTTTTCCAGGCTGAGGCACGAGGTACGGATTTCCGACAGTTCTTCAATGAGTGATGTGATGCGCTCTCTGGTCATCCGGCAATCTCCGGGTTTAGATGGTTTCGGGCACCATCTGGATAGCTCCGCAAGGACACTCTGCGACGCAGAGGCCGCAACCCTTGCAGTAGTCGTACTTGAACTCGAAGCGATTTCCGGGACCCAGTTTCTTTACGGCGTTGTCCGGACACACGCCATAGCAGTTGTCGCATTCAAAGCAGTTGCCGCACGAAAGGCAGCGGCGCGCTTCAAACAAGGCCGTGTCCTGGTCAAGCCCGCCCTGCACTTCGTCAAAGGAAGTTTGCCGCCGTATGGCATCCAGCATCGGCTGCACTGTTTTAGGGGCGTCGCTGTAGTACCACGTGTTCAGCCGGTCGAACGCCGCGAGCTCATGCTTGGCTGGAGGGACGTACGCCTCGCCCTTCAGATACGCATCGATATATCGTGCCGCCTTCTTTCCATGTCCCGCCGCCACCGTCACGGTTCGTTCGGAAGGCACCATGTCGCCGCCCGCGAAGATGCCCTTGTGTCCGGTCATCATCTGCCCGTCCACCTTCAGTACACCGTTCTCAAACGCCAATTCTTCGACGTGTTCGAGGAAACTCAGGTCGACGTCCTGACCTAACGCCAGTACCAGTGAGTCGGCCTCCATGGTTTCGAATTCGCCGGTGGGTTGCGGGAAACCCGTGCTGTCGAGCGCCATTTTCTCCACGACGAAGGTCTGGTTGTCGGCCTGCTTGATGGTGGAGAGCCACTTAATCTGGATACCTTCTTCGAGTGCCTCGCGTACTTCAAAGTCATGCGCCGGCATCTTCTCGCGGGTGCGCCGATAGACGATGATCGCCTCCTGCGCTCCCAGCCGTTTGGCTGTCCGAGCCGCGTCGAGTGCGGTGTTTCCACCGCCATACACGATCACCCGCCTGCCCAGTTGCGGTGCATCGCCCGTTTCGACATCGCGCAGCAGCCCAACCGCATCCAGAATCCGGCTGGCATCGCCCGCCGGGATATACGCGCGCTTCGCGATATGCGCTCCCGTCGCCAGAAACACGGCATCAAAGTGCCCGTCCTTCATGGTCGCCGCAAGATTGTCAATCCGCGTGTTGAGTTTAATCTCCACACTCTTGCCATTGCCCATGGCGGTGATGCGCGCTACCTCTGCATCCAGAATGTTGCGCGGCAGTCGGTACTTTGGAATGCCGAATCGCATCATCCCGCCCGCCGCCGGACCTGCTTCGTGGACCTCAACCGTGTGCCCGCGCCGCGCCAGATGATACGCGGCGCTTAGCCCGGATGGTCCAGCTCCCACAATAAGGACCCGCTTTCCGCTTGGCTGAACGGGAGCGCTAAACTGCCATCCTTGCTTAATCGCCTCGTCGCCTAGAAACCGCTCCACCGCGTGGATGTTGACCGCCGCATCTAACTGCCCCCGATTACAGGCGGTTTCGCAGTTGTGATAACAAACCCGCCCCATGACGGCCGGGAATGGATTGTTCACTACCAGCGACTCCCATGCCGCTTTATAGTTGCCGGACTCGGCATGGTACAGCCAGCCTTGAATATCCTCACCCGCCGGGCACGCGTGGTTGCACGGTGGCAGCCGGTCCACATATACCGGCCGTTCCGTGCGCCAGGTTCCCGTCTTGTTCGCCAGGCTCGATCCAGGGTCGAGCGTGATGGCAAATGGTTTCGACATGTTTTATGCTTCCAATCCAAACTTGCGAATGTTGCGATCGGCCATGGCCTGAATCGTTGCGATGCGGGCTTCGTCCCGAACCGGCGAAAACAGGTGCGCAAACCGTTTTTGCATCTTGAGGTACTCTTCAACCGGTTCGCGGCGCCGGATTGGCGTGCGATCGGTGATATCGCCGAACTCCGCTTCAAACAGCGGGAACAGGCCCGTCTCTACCGCCAGCCGCGCGACTTTAATGGTGTCCTCCGGCGCTGATCCCCAACCCAGCGGGCAGGGAACATGGATGTGGATGTAGCGTGCCCCTTCGATGACGGTCGCCTTCTCCACCTTCTGTTCCAGGTCACGCAGATTGGCTACCGATGCCGTCGCCACGTACGGAATCTGGTGCGCCATCGCAATCAACGGCACGCTTTTGCCCTGGCCAAAACTGCTACCCGGATTCTTGCCCATCACGGGTGTCGTCGCCGTGCGCGCCGCGGGCGGTGTTGCGCTCGACCGCTGCACGCCGGTGTTCATGTACGCTTCGTTGTCGTAGCAGATGTAGAGCACATCGTCGTTGCGTTCAAACATTCCGGACAGGCAGCCCATTCCGATGTCCGTCGTTCCGCCATCGCCGCCCTGGGCAATGACCCGGACTTCAGGTCTGTTCTTCACTTTCATCGCCGCAGCGATACCCGTTGCGACAGCGGCCGCGTTCCCGAACAACGAATGCAGCCACGCGATCTGCCAGGAAGTCTCCGGATAGGGAGTCGAAAACACCTCGAGGCAGCCGGTCGCATTCGCCGCAATCAGGTTCCGTTTTGCCGCGCGCATCGCTGAATCAATCGCGTAGCGCGCGCCCAGCGCTTCACCGCATCCCCGGCAAGCACGGTGCCCGCAGTTGAGGGCATTCGTCCGTTCCGGCTCCGATTGCACGGATTGTTGGTCTTTTTCCAGCAGGCGATTGCCCACCGTAAAGGTTCCGGTCTGATAAAACTTGACGAGCGTATCGGGCATGGTCTTTAGTCTCCTTACCCGATCCGTCCCGCAATCGAGTTGATGTCTCGCAGAATGTTCTCCGCCGCCGGTCCCGACAGCCGTTGCTTGCTCTCTCGTTCAAGGTGGCGCTCGATAGCCGCCTCGTTCAAATCGAGGAATGTCACTTGATCGAGTTCGTCCGCTTCCGCCTTCAGGAATACGTCGCGTAAGGACTGCTGCGTAATGACCCGGCCGCCCAATCCCGCAATCACCGTGTAAAGCTCATTGACACTGCCCGCCGTCGCCACTTGAATATCGCCGGTCAAAATGCCGCCCAGCCCCACCGCCAGTGATTTCTCAACCACCACCACTCGCTCCGCCGACTCCAGCGCTTCCTGGATCGCCGCCTGCGGGAACGGCCGGTAGGAACAGATGCTGATGGACCCGATGGAATGCCCCTCCAGACGCAGTTGGTCGATGACCTCTTGGATGGTTCCGTTTACCGAGCCCAGTGCCACCACCACCGTCTCGGCATTTTCGCTGTGGTATGTCCGCAACAGACCGCCCGAGTTCCGGCCGAACTGCGCGCAGAATTCGCGATTCAGTTCCGGGATCCGGTCCAGCGCCAGTAACTGCTTGTGATGCGACAGGTAGCGGACTTCCGTAAATGCTTCCGGCCCCACCATGGCTCCGATCGACATCGGGTGTTTCGGGTCGAGCAGCTGCCGCGGTTCGAATGGCGGCAGATACGCGTCGACCTGCTCTTGCGTCGGAAGGTCGACCGACTCATAGGCGTGCGTCAGAATAAAGCCGTCCATGCAGACCATCACCGGGCACGACAGCTCCTCCGCCAAGCGGAACGCCTGGATATGCAGATCGGCCGCTTCCTGGTTGGTCTCCGCATGCAGTTGGATCCAGCCCGCGTCGCGCATCGACATCGAATCCGAGTGATCGTTCCAGATGTTGATGGGCGCGCCAATGGCGCGGTTGCCAATCGTCATCACAATGGGCAGGCCCAGGCCAGAAGCGTTATACACTGCCTCTGCCATGAACAGCAGGCCCTGGCTTGCCGTTGCCGTGTAGGTTCGCGCACCAGCTGCTGAGGAGCCGATCGCTACTGACAGCGCCCCGAACTCCGATTCCACGTTGATGAACTCGCAAGGCGATAGTTCGCCGCTCTTAACCAGCTCTCCCAGCGCTTCCACGATGTGCGTCTGCGGCGTAATAGGATACGCGCAAATCACCTCCGGCCTGCACAGTGCCACAGTCTGCGCTACCGCCTTGGATCCTTCAATTTGTTGGCGCACAAGCAGCCTCCGCAGCTTTCATGACGAATTCATAGGCGTGTGTCGCGGCCGTGGCATTCTTTTCGCCCACCCTGCCCGGGAACTTCTCGCGAATCGCCTTCAATACCGATTCCAGCTTCACTTCACCCGTCAGCGCCGCGAACGCTCCCAGCAGCGCCGCGTTCGGCAGCGGACGCCCCACGTGCTCCAGCGCCAGCTCAGTTGCAGGCACCGTGATCTGCCGCTCACGCGGGTGCTTCGCGAGCACTTCCCCCACCCCCAGCTCTGCGAAGCTCCGCGATGAGTTGACCAGAATGTAGCCGTCCTCGGCGAGACCGTCGAACAGGCCTCTTTGAGGTAGCAACGTCGGGTCTTGAATGATGAGCGCGTTCGGAGTCATGATCGGCTCGCGCAACCGGATGGTCCGCGTGTCAATCCTGCAGAACGCGGTGACCGGCGCGCCCATTCGTTCCGAGCCGAAACTCGGAAATGCTTGAGCGTCTTTGCCTTCGCCGAAGGCGGCGATCGACAGAATCTCTGCGGCCGAAACTACACCCTGGCCGCCCCGTCCATGAATCCGAACTTGAAACATGATTTACCTGTGGAGCAACTTGCACTCCAGTCTCCAAGTGCTCGCTGGTGAAGAATAGAGGGTTCTACGATGCCCCATAAATGGTTTGAGGTATATCGCGCAAGCCCTGGGTGAGATGACATCGGGTGGGCTGCTTTGCGTCACGCTACCTTAGCCACGTCCCGCCACATTCCGTGGAAGGCTCCTTCCAATGATTTGCGAAACGAACCATCATGACCGGGTTCCGTTGACCTCCGCTAATGGAAACGTTTTGCGATCGGCTGCACCCTGTAATGAGTAAAGCCGAGATGACTCTCGGCTCAGCAGGCTAACAGCCCGCGCCACGACCCCGCTAATGAAAATGCCCAGCTTTCTGTGTAACTCGCAGAGCCGGATGTGGGCATCCTTGCTCCGAGGCGGAGGGCGGCGCGGGCGTAGGGCCCGCCCCACTTCGGAGCCCGCACCGGCAGCCGAGCGCCTCGAAAAAACGAAGCCACCCTCCCCATCCGGGCCAACGTGGCTGTTCTGCGAAACGAAGTCCCGAACAACCGCAAGGGATTGTGCGGACGAACTCAAGATACTGAATACAGTGGAGTTGAGCATCAATTGGCAGCTTCCGAGTGCGCCCCACCGCGGCTGCGGAACCGGTGAACCTTGAGTCCGATTTCGATTTTGCGAAACGAACCCAATCCCAACCTGCGGAGTGCCCGACGGCCGAGGGAGCTCTCTGCCTCCAAGGATGAAGCCGGCGAGCCGGCTTCCGGCTCACGCACCATTGAAGTGACTGATTCTGTTCAGCAAATTACCCTTCTGCCCCGGTGACTCTCGACATTGCCCCGTTCAGGGCGGTCACGCTTGTGAAGAACGCAGCGATCTGAAGCCCGCTCGAACCTCTTCTGAAAAAAGCTTCGGCTGTTCCCAGGCCGCATAGTGTCCGCCTTTGTCGAGCTGGTTGAAGTAGATGAGCTTGTGATACGCCAGCTCTGTCCAGCTGCGCGGGGCTTGATAGTTCTCACCAGGAAAGACGCTCACGGCGGCAGGGACGGAGACGTTAGCGGCGTTGTAAAGGCTGAAGTGTAGTTCCCAATAGAAGCGAGCCGAAGAAGCCGCCGTATTCGTCAGCCAGTAGAGCGTAAAGTCGTCGAGCACATCGTCTCGTGTCAGGTCGCCGGCGGGGTATCCGTTGATAGTGCGCCCGAGCACGGCCGAGGTCATCGCCGCCGACGGTTGATCATAGCCATCGCCGTGGTCAAACATCCAGGTAGCGAGGCCGACCGGCGAATCCGCCAATCCATACAATGTTTGCGGGCGCGTTGCCATCATCTGCGCGTAGGCGCGTCGCTTCGTAAACAATACCGTGAGCTGCTTGTAAGCGCGGCTTTCGTCGGCGGAGAGACCGGATGGCGGTGGGTCGCCGGCCTGGAGAGATTTCGCGATGTCAGGCGGTATTGTTCCCGGAAAGTTGGTGTGAATGGCCAGCAGTTCCGGAGGCGCCTGCTTGGCCATCGCCGTGCAAACGCCCGCGCCCAGGTCGCCGCCTTGCGCCACGAATTGCGCGTATCCAAGGCGCTTCATCAGCACGACCCAGGCACTTGCAGTGCGCTCCGGACCCCAACCGGACGTGGTGGGCCTTGCCGAAAACCCGAACCCCGGTAGCGACGGAATCACCAGATGGAAGGCGTCCGATGCGCTCCCGCCATGTGGCGTAGGATTGCTAAGTGGATCGATGATCTTTAGCAGCTCGATGACTGAGCCGGGCCAGCCGTGCGTGACGATCAGCGGCAACGCATTCTCATGTTTCGAACGAACGTGAATGAAATGAACGTCTAGCCCATCGATCTCGGTGATGAACTGCGGCAGGGCATTCAGTTTCGCCTCGATCTTGCGCCAATCGTAGTCTGTTGCCCAATGGCGGGCAAGTTCCTGAATTGTCGCGAGCGGCACACCTTGCGATTCATCCGTGACCGTTTCCCGATCGGGCCACCTTGTCGAGTTGATGCGCCTGCGCAATTCGGTTAGTTCCGCTTCTGGAACATTCACCTGAAAGGGACGAATAGCCGTCTTGTCGGCTGCCTGTGTGGCGCTGGTTTGGGTCACGGTGTTCTCCTTTTGAGCAGTAGCAGTATTAGATTGCGAATTCGCAAATGCCCCGGCGACCCTTGCGGGTCTGAACGCGACTGCCAGGCCCAACATCGAGCTCGCCTTGAGAAGGCAACGGCGCGATCTGTCGTCTGGTTCTTCCATCGGGTGCTCCCTCCGGGTAGTTCGGAGGTTTTTCATGGTGTTTCTTCTTCTAGTGCGGTGTGTTTCTCCCGCAGGATTCTGGGGCGGTTCCCCGCCCTTCAGAAATGCGCTGGATCCGCCTCATTCTTCGGGTCCCATCCCTTCATTTCATTGAGTTCCTCGGGCGTGATCTTAGGCAAGTGCCGGACGAACAAAACCAGGCGCCAGGTTTGCGGGACCGTGTGCGTTCCGTGGAAGGCGGGCATGCCGCTCAAACGAACTCCATTTTCAATTGTGTAGTAGAGCTCACCATCGCTCTTGTTCTGCGTCCCGGCTGCGCGCAAGTCGGGCGGTTTCGGATAGAGGCCCTTGCCGAATACCGTCTGGCCCCCTCCGTCATTCGAATGGCACGGGGAGCAATGATAAGAGAAATGCTCCATGCCTCCCCGAATGTTCTCCGTTGAAGGCACAATGGGATTGCGAAGTTGGCGATACGCAGATGGCACGGCTAATTTGCGTGCCGTTGTGGCCGCGAACTCCTCAATCGCTGATGGTGTCGCAAGTGCGCTGAAGCCTCGTCGCACGAGAACCAACCCGTATCCCGCGACTGCAACCGCAAGAGCCAACAGAATCAGCGAGGCTACTTTCCAGGGTTTCATGTCTACCTCTTTCTGTGCCGAGCCGCAGCGACTTAGCACGACTTGAAATTCTGCTCAATGATGTATGTTTCGCTGCGACTCACGAATCCTTAATGGGGGGCTTTTCGGACTTCGAACGTCAGTGCCGAGTTCAGAAAGCCAGGGCGACGATCAGCCGGGCTGCTTATCCGTGTCATCGCCGTTCGCCCGCCCGAACGCAGGGAGGTACCGGCCGAAGTTCAATTCGAAGTCGCTCGGAACGCCGTAACCGATATCACGGATCTTGGCACGGCGCGCCTGCGCACCTGGCAAGGCCAGCAATGGGAAGAAGAGGTCGATGCTCGACTGAAGCTCGGTAGCTGTCGGCGTGCCGAACCGATTGACCTGGGCCTTGGCCGCGGCCAGCGTTTCGCGGTCGAACGAGGCCAGACGCCGGACGAGAGTATCGACAAACGAGTCGAGGTCGTCATCGTCTAGCGTGCGATTCACCCAGCCATAGCGCTCGGCGATATCAGCATCGAAATCGTCGCCGCTCAGCACGATCTCAAGTGCCCGCGAGCGGCCGACCAAGCGCGGGAGCCATTCCAACCCTCCGCCACCCGGGACCAGTCCGACGCCGACCTCGGGCTGGCCGAAAAGGGCGCTTTTCCGGGCGGCGAAGCGCATGTCGCAGGCCAGCACAAACTCGTTCCCGATGCCGCGCGTGCGGCCGCGAATCTTGGCGATGCTCACGACCGGCGTGGACGAGAGGCGCAGCACAAAGTCACGCCAAAGGCCCAGCGCCTCCGGCCGTTCAGCTGCCTTGGCTACGTCGAGATGGGCGACAAAAAAATCGGGATTCGCCGACTGGAACACTACGACCTTCACGGACGGGTCCGCCTCGAGGCCGGTCATTAGCGCTCCCAATTCGACGATCGTTGAGGGAACAAACATGTTGATTGGCGGGTTGCTGAAGGTAACAGTCCACAGGCCCGGATAGGTGCGGTCGGTATTGAACTGCGAATGGTCAGGCATGGCGCATTTTCCTCTTCTCTTCTAAGGAACTCGCGCAAAACGGAGTGCGACGCGAAACAGATGCTGGCTGCTTCAGTGGTGCGCGCCGCACCCTTTGCGCTTGTGAAGAACGGTTGACTGCTTCGGACACTTTGAACCTCCTTAGTTCCAGGGATTGGTTGGGAAGTGACCAAGTTGAGCGTGAGATTCGATGTTGACGCGTGTTGCGCGATTAATCGAGCAGCGAGGGCAGGCCGCCCTTGCCGGGAAGTTTAACAGCAGGTCTGCACGGTGCAGAACTGAAAGAACTACCAGTGCGAGGAATTCGGAGCCTCTTGTTCTCGTGCATCGGGGCGTTAGAGGTAGGTGTATCGTGCGCCGAGTGTCCTGGCGGTCCGTGGCTCTGGGGCTATCGTGGGCGGCGGAGAGCATCGCGGGTAAGGGTCCACCGACGCTTCTCTGCCAAACGTGGCGCTGGCTGTTAGCCGGCTGGGCCGAGGGTCATCCCGGCCTTTGCAAGCCGTGCGCCTGCCCCGCACTGGACCACCGGTAGTCCTCAGGACGCTCGACCAGCCCCGCCCGGACCGGATTGTTCTCGATGTAAATCCGGATCCGCTCAGCCTGTGTCTGGTCCCGAACCCAGTGGTCGTAGCTCTCGGCTTGCCAGAACGGGTGGCCGGTGCGTGCCAGCAGGCGGTTGGCTTCCCGCGCTGTGTAGGCCTTCAGTGTCTCGAAAAAGCGGCTGGGGCCTGCCGCGGCAGCACCAGCAAATGAACATGGTTGGCCATGATCACGTAGGCGTGGAGATCGTAATATTCCAATTGCTGCGCTCCGAAGTGGATGGATGCCTCCACCAGCGAGGTGATGGGTTCCTGGCGAAGATAGAGCGGTCCACTCTGTGCCGCGTCGAGGTATCGATCCATCCAGACGAAAGCGGCCCCGGCGTTCGCTTTGTGCGCAGGTGGGAAGCGGTGATGCGGAAGGCTGCCATGCAGGTGCCAAGTCAGGAATAGGAGCTTGCCGGGCGGGTACAGGCGCCCGCTCTCGGAGCATTCCCTTTGCTGGAAGGTCATCACCAAGGGAGTGGTCCGGGCAGGCGGGGAATCTCGGCGGAAAATGCAAAGCCGAGATGAATCTCGGCTCAGCAGGCTTGACAGCCCGCGCCACGTCTACCATGGAGTTTCGTGAAGGACTCCACGCCGCGTACCGGCCATCCCGATTCTTTCGATGTTCGCTCTCTGGCCGGCTTGTGCTTTGCGGTCGTCAGCCTGGGATGGGTTTTCCTCCTCTATCGCAATATCCTCGCCGCGCCATTCGTGTACGACGACATGAGCCAGATCAGAGACAATCCGGCCCTGGCCTCCTGGGCATCGACCCTTAGCTATTTCCACTCTTCGATCTCGTTCTCCAATCAGTACCGTGGCGCGGGCGGCTCGTTTTATCGCCCGATGTTCTGGCTCAGCCTCGCGCTTGACCGCCATCTTTGGGACCTCAATGCAGTGGGCTTTCATATCTCGAATCTCCTGCTGCACTGGTTGAACGGCCTGCTCGGATTCGTTCTGCTGCGACGGCTTAACGTGTCGTTTTACTTGGCCGCCGCGGCGTCGTTGGTTTGGCTGGCTCTGCCTATCAACGCCGAGGCGGTCGCCTGGATCTCAGGCCGCTCGCTGCCGCTTGCGTGCTTCTTCCTGTTGTCGAGCCTCTTGGCCGGTCTTGGGTATTTGCGGTCGCCCCGTCTGTGGCTCTTGATTGGGTATGCCGCGGCGTTCTTCGCCGCGCTCCTCTCGCACGAAGCCGGCGTGCTCGGGCTGCCGCTCATGCTTCTCATCGCCTACTGCGACGACCGCGAGTTTCGGCCCGCGTGGATCAAACTATGCGGCGCAGGTCTGGTTGCCGGCGTTTTGTATGGCATCGCGCGACAGATCGCCGGCGCCCATCTCCCGTCCGGCAGGCCACTGCTCCCGGCAGCCGGAGCCATCTTTGCGAAGTATCTCTACTGGATGGTTGTTCCTCTCCAGATGAGCATCGAACGTTCCACCAGTCTGCCTCGGGAAACTCCCCTATCCATGTTTGCCGCATCCGGTTTCCTGCTCGTGTTTCTGGTGTCCCTGCTCGCCATCCGGCGCAAATTGCCCGCCGTCGCAGCCGGTCTTACCTGGCTGTCGATCGCCCTGCTGCCGTTTTGCGGCTTCATCCACCTCTACCAGGGCATGGCCGAGCGCTACACCTATCTCGCTTCCATGGGCCTCGCTTTCGCTGTGGCCGTGTTGGCCTGGCAACTCCGCCAGCAGGTTGGTGTCCACCGCGTGGTTGCCATGGTCTGCGTGTGGGTGCTGTGGGGCGCCTGGCGTCTCAATGCACGCGTCCTCGATTTTCGCGATGAAGAAACGCTCTACCGCACATCTCTTGAAGCGACGCCCGACAGCTCAATCCTGCTTTACAACCTGGGCGTGGTTGCCGCCGAAGCAGGCCGCTCAGAGCAGGCTGCCGCCTACTACCGCCGTGCGCTTGCGCTCAATCCCCGCTACGCGTCCGCTGCTTTGAACCTCGGCAACGTACTGCGCGGCCAAGGGCATCTTCCGGAAGCTATCGCGCAGTACCAGGCCGCGATCACGTTCGATCCAAAGAATCCGGATGCCTGGATGAATCTAGGCAACGTGTATCTCGAGACCGGTTCCACCACCAACGCCCGTACCGCCTATCAACAGGCCATCTCGCTGAAGCCGAACAATGTCGAGGCATTCATCGATCTCGGGGTGCTCTTCCAGCAACTGGGCGATTTCGCTGCCGCGAAACAGAATTACGAGCGCGCCATCGCGATCGACCCATCCCAGCCTGCCAGTTACTGCAACTTGGGTGCGCTGCTGTTGCGGCAAGGCGACCGAGAAGCTGCTACCCACCAGTTCCTGCGCGCCATCGAAGTTGATCCTATCTATGCCCCAGCCTACTTCGATCTCGGCGTACTCTACCAGCAAACCGGCCATCCTGAACTCGCCGCGCCGATGTACGAACGCGCGCTTCAACTCAAGCCCGATTACGAACACGCCCGCGCCAACCTCGAAAAATTACGCAGCCCCGGGCTTCCCGCAAAGTAGGAAAATCATCGCATGACCATCGACAATTTCCGGGGGCTTGCCCTGTCGCTGCCGGACGCCTCAGAAAGCGCCCACATGGGCCACCCCGACTTTCGCGTTCATGGGAAGATCTTCGCCACGCTGGGTTATCCCGACCAGCGTTTTGGCGTCGTCATGCTCACACCGGAGAAGCAGCGGGAGTTCATTCTGCTCGCGCCGGAGACATTCGCACCCGTACCGGGCGGTTGGGGACTGAAGGGGAGCACCAGGGTGGTGCTGGAGAAAGCCGATGAGTCCGCTGTGCGCGATGCTCTCCTCACCGCGTACCGCAAGGTCCCTGCGAAGAAAGCTGCTACCAAGCCCGCGCGAGTCAATAAAGTTAACAACCCGGCAAAGCCGAGATGAATCTCGGCCCGGCAGGCTGGCTGAAGTTTAAGCGCGGCCTAGCAAGCTTACGGATCGTTTGGACTACTCAGCTCTGCGGCGGGACACGGGGTGCACGAAGCACCCTCGAGTTTCACACCCCGACCGGAGTCGCCTTGGCGCGTTCGCGGCGGCGCACTTGTGGAAGCACTGGCAATACGTCACTCTGCTGATCGAAGCCTTCCTGGATCGCCCCATCCGGCTGCTTTGTCCAGTTCCTTCGCTCGATGAACGTTTTGGGCTCGTAGGTCTTGCCTTCGGCCAATTGCCGCTGTTCGCGGCGGCTGGTCCACAGCATCACTGGCCCCAGCAACGCCGCCATGATGCGACTGACCAGCCCAAATTCGCGGCCCACTTCCTGGCGCAGTGCGCGAATCTGCAAGCTGACGCTCTTATTCGTCTGTCGAAGCTGCCGTTCCATCGCCCACAAGATACCGCTGTAGGCACTCTTAATCGAGCGGACTTCCCAGGCGAAGCGCTCACGCACGCGGGCATCCGGGTCGTTCTTATATTTTTTCCAGCCCTGCAGCGTGGTGCGGCAGATGCGGTACAGGCTGGGGCCGTTCCGGTCGAAGTCGCGTTGAAAGGCCTGGTCCAGAAATCGTTGGGACTCGTCGCGCGAGATGGCCGCGTGCTTGAAGTTGAACTTGTGCTGCCCGTGAATATCGGCCAGATTGACATCCAGCATCCGGCCCTCTCCCAACATCTCTTTGTAGAGCGGCGTGCCGGGCACCGGCGTGTACAGCATGAACTGGTGGAAATCCGTCTCATGGGAGACGGCATGTTCAATTTCGTCCTGGATGTTCTCGGGTGTATGGTGCTCCAGTCCAACAATGGTCGAGCCCAACAGTTTGATGCCGTGCTCCCGCAGTTCCTTCGTGAGCGCCGTTGTGTCATGGCCCTGCAGCTTTTGGTAACCGGCGCGAGGGGATTCCAGCCCCATCCAGATCCAGGAAACGCCAAGCTCCACCAGTTCCCGCATGGTGTATTTGCTGATCGCGTTGGCCGACGAGAAAACATACAGCGACCACGCTTTGTTCCCGGCCTTCATCCGGTCGAGCAGTTCCATGGCACGCTTCCGATACAGCAGGAAGTTCTCGTCCATCATGAAGAACGTCCGCACCTTCATCGACGCTTCCATTTCGCACATCACATCGAACAACTCGCCGCCGGTCTCGTAGAAGTTGAGGAACTTCCCCTTCCCGCCGAAGAACGCCGACGTGGTGCAGAAATTGCATCCCATCGGGCAGCCCACCGAGGGAATGATGGTGGCAGCCGTGTGTCCGGCGGGCGTCGGCACTTTGATGCCCATCGTGCGGGTATCGAAGCCCGAGACGATGTGCGGGTGGCGTACCGGCGCATGCACGTTTTCTCCCAGAAACCCGCGCATCCACGCAATGCCGTCGCCGCGCACGATATGGTCGGCGTCGACCATGTCGTTGATCTCCGGTATGGCAGCAACGTGCCCGCCCACGACGATCGTGGAACCGGGCGAAAGCTGGCGGACCATGCGGCACATTTCCTTCACCTTGCCCACGTTCACAATGATGGAAGAGATGCCGACGATGTCGTACCGGTTCTCGGTCAGTTCCTTCGCAAACGTCTCGCGGGTCGGAAAATCGAGCACGGTCGACGGGGCAGAGATGTTCTCCTGGATCATCATGATGCCCCACGAACGATGGAACATCCGCAACGAAAAGCACCCTTGGGCGCGTGTTACCTGGTTGTGATAAAGCTCGATCGGGTTGACGCGCCGGCTGCCGAACTCGTCGTCTTGCGCATACGGCCCAAAAACGGAGGTCAGCAGAACACGGGCGCGTGTGCCCTTAGAGTGAGGACGCACGGTTTGAAACTCCCTGCTTGGATCTTATGTCCCGGCAGGAGTCTCGCACGTAATATTACTGTAATTCCGACGTGCTCAGTTAGTGCTTTTCTATGAGCCGGCCACGGTCACGGCGATGGCTACCAGTCGGGCTCTTGCATCGCAGCTCAAGCGGACGAAGGCCAACGAAAAACGGGCTGGATCCACAAATCCAGCCCGCCGTCGTTAGTGAAAAATCTCGCTGCCTAGGCGCGCTTCTTCAGCCGTGTCGCAAGTCCCAACGCCAAAAGACCCACGCCCATGATTGCTAGCGTTGCCGGCTCTGGCACACCAGTCTGGAGAGAAACGTCAGCGAGCAAGGCGACAGGAGGGTAGGTTCCACTTGGCTCACCGTCGGACAGGAACGTCAGAACTTCGGTTGCGTTCGTCGCCGTGAAGTACATCGTCACCAAATTCCAGTTCTGGAAACCCCCAAGTGGATTCGTCATCAGCGCAGAGGTCTTCACCTGGGCATTGGAGCCGTTAGTTTGGGCCCACGTCACCTGCCACTGCTCGGTTGTACAGGCGGTGACAGGATAGGAGCCGCCTTGGCAGCCGAAACCCGCTTGCTGCCCGGCCGCTTGCTCAAACGTGAGCGTATAGCCTTTGCCGACGGTTAGGCCAGTAACAGTTTGGGAAAAGGAGGACTGGTAACCCGAGCCCCCGTCTGCAACGATCACGTGGCCGGTAATGCCGGCATTGGTCGTCTTTGCCTGAACATCTACCACATTCGTGTTGGTGCAGCACGAGCCGCCGGGGTTTCCGGCTGTCCCGGTTGCGCTGTTATAGATCGTGAAGGTTTCGGTACCGCCCTGGCTGATGGTGGCATCCAACCCGCCCGGCGAAGCCGCCTGGAAATAGAGGAAGTTGGTGTTGCTCTCCTGGACGGACCAGTCAGTAATAAGGGTCGTGCTCGTAGAAGTAAAGTAATTTGACCCGGTCAGCGTCGTCGACGAGAAATCGCCGTTTTGGATCAGATTGGTCGCTTTGAGGGAGCCGGCCAACAGCACAAAAGCTGCGGCGGCTACCACGAGAAATTTAGTCTTCATATAGGCTTGTGTCTCCGTCCGGCCAATCCAGGAACGGCTCTCCTCCGTAAGTTCGCGTTGAAGTAATGGGTTCAAGTTACTATGCTTCGCATGCCCCGACAATACTGCTTCCCGGTGTGCAGTAGCAGTACCCACGCGACGGTTTTGGGGGCTTCAGGGGGCCGTTACGCTGAACTCTCCTGGTCGGTTCTAGTACTGCGAGGGCTGAATGGCTCGAACTTGGGCCTTAGTTTGCCGCGGCTGCCTGAACAGCCAAACTTCCTTGGCGAAGACTGGCAGTACGAAACGGAGTTTTTTGCTGGCTTGTGGGACAGGCGTTCAGCCTGTCATGGTCGAGTTTCTAACCGGCCTGGTTCGGCATCTGGTTCTCGCCGATTGAGGGCCGGGTCGAGTGAAACGGCGGCATCAGCGGGTCCACCAGCTGCGCCAGCAGGTTCGACGGCACTTCCCGTTCCGTGCCGTAGCGTTCCGGCCATTGCCTGCTCTGCCAGTAGTGCGTTCGGAAAAGGACGTCGATGAACGGCAGCAGTGGCGCGTAGTTCTTATTGATTGGTCCGCTGTACGTGTGGTGCCAGTGATGGAACCCTGGCGTAGCCACCAGCCATTCCAGCGGGCCAAACCGCCATTTCAGGTTCGAATGGACAAAGAATCCCCACAGGATGCTGATGAGTATCACCAGAAACGTGACCACATCAATGCTGCGCGCTGTCGGCTGAGACAGGCCGAGGACGTACATCGGCACGAAGCCGCACAGCCGTGTAAACACGAAGTCCAGCGGATGCGCACGGCTGCCCACCAGCCAGTCCATCTCTTCGGCGCTGTGATGGATCGCGTGGAACCGCCACAGAAACGGGATCTCGTGCGACCAGCGGTGCCCCCAATAAAAACCAATCTCGCCGACCAATAGTGCCCCCATGGCTCGAAACCACACGGGCTGGGCTGCCACGTGCGCGTGAAACCCGGCGGGAACGAGGAAATGCAGCAACCACGCCAGCAGGGCCGTGGGGGGAATCAGCAGTAACTTCGGGGAGAGGCTGTTGATGAAGTAATATCCCAGGTCAGTGAAGAACCCCTTACGGAAGACCTTTTGGGGATTAAGGGGAAAAATTCGTTCGAGCGGGACAAAAACAATGACGACAATCGCCAACCAGATGGATATCCGAAGGATGTCCAAAGCAAAGGGACGAAGGTGTTGCATGGCGTGGGGAATCTCCTGCGATCCTAGCACGGGCATCGAAGGATACCTCCGGAACGGCCGGTGGATGGGTTCCCGCGAAGTGATGACCAAGTTCTTGCAGAAGTTACTCCGCACGACTTATCGACCTCGAGAGAAAAGCGCCAGGTAGTGGCAGCATCACTAACTGCCGACTTACTCTGGCGGCTAGTGGATTAGAAGCCGTAAGCGATCGGGGCAACCATCAGGACAACGATTCCAACCAGCACAGTGAGCGGAAGCCCCACTCTGGCGAAATCGGAAAAGGTGTAGCCGCCATCTTTCTGGACCATGAGGTTGGTCTGGAATCCAGCTGGATTCACGAAGGCGCACGAGGCGGCAACCATCAGAACCATGACAAACGGTTTAAAGTTCACGCCCAGCATTTTCGACATCGACAAGGCGACAGGAAACATAAAAGCGGCCGTGGCCACGTTGCTGATCACGTTCGTCATGACGATGGTGCCGATGAAAATCACGGCCAGACCGAGCCGCGGGTTGTCGCCCCCGAGATCGGCGCATAATTTGGCAATGGTCTGCGACAAACCGCTGCCGGTGACGGCGGCCTCCAGGCCCAGTGCTGCTCCTAAGACGACCACGGTTTTCCACTGAACGCTGTTCCAGGCTTGCCTGCTGGTCAGGCAGCCGGCCGCCAGCATGGCGATGGTCGCCAACAATGCGGAGTTCAGCATGCTCAGCACGCCCGATGCGGCGAAAGCCACCATGGCGACCGTGATCAGCGTAGCGATGACCGCTCGATCCACCCGCTTCACGTGGTACCCGTCCAGCGGCTTGGTGATGATGAAATCGGTTTCGCGGCTATTCTCGTAGAAAAAGGAATCGTTGACTTCAATCACCGCCGCGTCGCCTGGCTCCAGCCGGACGTCCAGAAGTGAGTCGTCCGGCGCCCGGCCGCGCCGGGAAATGCCCGCCAGCATGATCTCGTAAGGGCTGTCCGGCAACGGCAGCTCGGAAATGCGATGCCCAATAGCAGGGGCGTGGGCTGAAAGCACCACTTCCACCAATTGATGTTCATGACGCTCACTCTTCATCGCGGTGCCATGAGCCGGCTCAAGGCCAATCATCGTCCAGAGCCCGGGTAGCGCGCCCACCGAAGCGATCAACGTCAGGACGTCGCCTCCTTCCAGCCGCTCCCCCGGCGAGGGTAGCAGCCTGGTTCCATCGCGTGTGATCGACTGCAGTTGAAAACCTGTCGGGGAGGCGAGTCCCGCTTCCTCCAGGGTCTTTCCAGCGAGGTTCGATTGCGGTTGCACCCGGAATTCGCTCAGATACTCCCTGCCGGCCTGCCCCTCGACGTCCCCCGTCTTTTTCTCGTGCAGCAGGCGGGGAGCGATGAAGATCAGGTAGAGGAGTCCCGCAACCGTCGCCGGCACTCCCAGCCATGCCAGGTCAAACATCCCCACCGGCTGCATGCCCTGCAGTTCACCGGATGCGATGGCGTCGGCGACCATCCCCGCCAGGATCAGGTTTACCGCGCCGCCGATCAGCGACATCTTGCCGCCGAGGATCGACGCGAAGCTGAGGCCCATGAACAGCGATGGCGCAGCCAGGCCGGTCTGCCGCTTCAGATCGCGCACCACCGGGATCATCATCGCAACCATCGGTGTGTTGTTGATAAATGCGCTGCCGATCGCGACGGGCGGGAGGATCTTCAGGTTCGCGCTGATCGCGCTCTTGGGATGGCCGATTAAGCGTTGTGAGAGAAGCGAGATCGCGCCAGTCGAATACATTCCGGCGGCAACCGGGAACAGCGCCGCAACCGTCAATACTCCGATGTTGCTAAACCCCTTTACCAACGCTCCCGGCGTTGCCAGCTTGAGCGTCATCATGGCTGTCAAAGTGGCGATGAACACCAGCCAGGTAGGGAACTTGCCCCAGGCGAGGACGGCGAACATCACCACGAGCAGGGCGAGAGTTAACCAAGCTTGGAAGGGCATTGTTCGGGCCAGTGAGTTGCTTGATCGAGTCTAGCAACCGGGCTGATTTGTCCGAGTAAAACTCCAAGCGGTCGCTCCGAATCGCCAGCGAACGAAAAGCCGAGATGAATCTCGGCTCAGCAGGCTTGACAGCCCGCGCCACTGCTGACGTGCGGGTTCTGTACCGGAGTTAGAACATGAGCTTCAGCGCGAATTGAAACAACCGCGGTTGGCCCGACTGCAGGATCTGGCCGAATGCAGGCGACTGCAAATCGTTTACCGGTAAGCCGAGGTTTGGGTGGTTGAACAGATTGAAACACTCCGCCCGGAACTGCAGACGCATTGATTCGCTCAGGCTGAAGTTTTTGAAGAGCGACAGGTCGACGGATTCGATGCCGGGCCCGCGGACTAAATTGCGCCCCTCGTTCCCGAATTGTCCGGCCTGGGTCACCGGATTCAGTTGCTGGAAGGCCGAACGGCTCACCCATTGACTCGGTGTGTGAGGGCCGTTGTTCGGATCACTGATCACATTGGGACGGCTGGAATAGAAGCCTGAAATCTCGGGCGCAGTACCCTGCAACGCGACGTTCGCGCTGTCGTAAACGGTGAATGGTGTCCCGGAAGCCAGGTTGATAATCGTGTTGAATTGCCAGCCATTCACGAAGAAGCCCGCAGCGCGGGAGGCGCCGGACCAGCTCGGCAGGACGTAGGTGCCGCTGAACACGAAACGATTGGTCGCGTCAAACAAGGATGGTCCATACTCGGCCTTCAGGTCGAAGGGATTCTGTGCCAAGTCAGTCTCACCGGCCACCATCGTCGGCGCCGAACCAGAGACGTTCAGGCTGGAGATGTCATCCAAGCTCTTCGACCACCAGTAGGAGGCAAGGAAGCTGAGATTCTTCGTGAACTGTTTTTGGAGCGACACTTGAAGTGCGTTGTAGCTGGAAACGGCTTCGTCGGCGATCAGGCCAACTGACGCAAATGTGCAGGGGCCCCCGTCAGCCGGGCAGCCGGCGTAGAGGCGGCGCTGGTCGGCATTCTGCTCCGTCGCGCCTGGTCCATAGATTGACGGGTTCGCCTCGATGAAGCGCGGGATGTGCGTGCCCTTGGTGCCGACATAGCGTATGTCCAGAACGTAGTTCCCTTTCAGGGCCTGCTGAATGGAGAAATACCAGTTCTGCACGTAAGGCGGCAGCATGCCCGATTGAATGGTCAGAATCGTGGCGGGCTTCACAAACTGCTGGTCGTCAAAGGGCGGCGTCTGCCCATTGTAGGGATTGGCAAAGTTAAGGCCCGGGCCGGGCAACTGGTAGGCCTCGGTCCACGGCAGCGCGCTGACCGGCGCCTGCAAAGGACCGCCGACGCCGTTGGTGAAGCCGTCGTAGAAGATGCCATAGCCGGAGCGAATGACCGTCTTGCCGGTCCCGAGCGGATCCCATGCCAGGCCGACGCGCGGCATCAGTTCCTTCCAGTCGACGGCGGCGATGCCATCCGGCACACCGGGGTCGCCCGGAAAGAGAAGACCTTCCGGCGCATTCGGCATGACCGTGGATTGCTGGCCGGGTGCCCACGCGTTCATCCGGTTGCGGATGTCGGTGTAGGGCGTATTGACTTCCCAGCGCAGACCGTAGTTGAGGGTAAGGTGCGGAGTTACGCGCCATTCGTCCTGTGCATAGATTGATCCGATCCACTTACGCAACCCTCGGTTGAAATCGCCGCCGCCCTGAAAGAACTGAACCGGCTCACCGACCAGGTAGCTGGCAAAGGAGTCGCTGATGGGAAAGGGGGCGAAGACGAAGAAACCATTCGTCGCGATGCCAAGAAGCAGGTTAATCTGTTGGCGGTCGAGGCCCCCGCCAAACTTCAAACTATGGCTACCCTTGGTGGTGGAAAGTGAATATGATCCCTGGTAGTCGTTCTGATAGGTGTTCTGCGGGCCGGTGATGGGATTACCGATATCCGTGTAACCACTGATGATCATGTAGGGCGTTCCGGAGTTGGCGGCCAGCGTGGGCTGGTACTGGAACCCGAGCGAGCTGCCGGGCGTATGGTTGGTTGCCTGCCCGTCGATGAAGACGTTCCGGAAGAAAGAGAGCTGCACCGTCTGAACCGTCGTCGGGGAGAACGCGTGCACTTCGGACACGGTGGCCGAATACGTGGTGATGCCGTTGGCGACCGGAAAACCCGGAACGCCAGAACCATTAATGGGCAGCGGATCCAGCGTGTTCAGTGACGAACCAGCGTAACGGCCGAAGAGCCGGTCGCCGTTGTCGAAATAGTGATCGTAGCGAGCTCCGCCCTGGTTGTAGTTCTGGTTTAGGTTTTGCGTTGCCGAGAACACGTTGGTTCCGATATTGGGCAGCGGAATCAGGCTCTCGGCCTTTAGTGAAATCGGATTGAGCAGGAAAGAGGGTATCTGGTTGTTCGGGAATTGCTGTCCGGTGAACTCGTTGATGAGAGGCACCTGCTGGCCGGTGCTGGGGTCAACCAGCCCGGAGAAGTCGCCGGTACGCTGGGCCGCGGTTGGAACAATCGCCGCCTGCGTTTCGCCTTGCACGTTGCGAAAGCCCTCATAGTAGGCGAAGAAGAAATCCTTGTTCTTCCGGATGGGGCCCCCGATGGTGGCGCCGAACTGATTCTGGTGAAGCGGCTCGGTGGTGACGGCGAAGAAGTTGCGCGCATCGAACGCATCGTTGCGGACAAATTCGTAAAGATCGCCATGAAAGTTATTGCTGCCTGACTTAGTCACCACCGTAGTGGTGGCTCCGGCGGTTTCGCCATACTCTGCGGGAGCGTTCAGCGTGAGAACGCGAAACTCGCTGATCGCGTCGACCGGAGTGCGAATGGCGAATGCGCCGTTGACGTTGTCGACGTTGGTCATGCCGTCCAGCAAGTAGTTGTTCGATTCGGGGGCTTGCCCGTTTACGCCGTACGCCTGCTGGCTGCGCACGATGCCGCCGGCCTCGAGCAGGCCCGAAGTCATGGGAGCCACGCCCGGCTGAAGCAAGCCGAGCTGCGTGAAGTTGCGGCCATTTAAAGGCAGATCGGTCGCCTCCCGCGACGAGACGACGTTCCCCACAGCGGAACCCATGTCCAGGGCTGCTGTCCCAACCACGTTCACTTCGCTGTGGGCGCTGGCGATTGCCAGCTTGATGGGGATGCGGACGTCACGATCCACGTCGATGCGAATCGAATCAACTGAAAAGAGCGCGAAGCCCTTGGCTGTTACGGTCAGCGAGTACTCGCCAACCGGGATACTCGAGAAGCGAAATGAGCCATCGTGTGCCGATTGCTCGGTTAACGCGAGCCCGGTTTGAAGGTTTTTTATCGTTACTTCCGCGCCTGATACCGTTCCCGATGCTGGGTCCTTGATGGATCCTTCCAGCACGCCAACGGTATCTTGACCGAGCACAATCACACGTAGAATTACTAAAAGAATTAAAACATTTTTCATGAATTCTGAAAGACCCTGTTCGTGCAGAGTACGAGGAACACGAGAATGGAACAATAGTAAAAAGGGACTATGGGAGTTACTGCGGCAACCGTGATCGCTTGCCGTACGTTTAATCTGCAGAAGATGATTCAAAGAAGAACAGCGACGGTGGCGCGTTGGGTGCTGGTGGGCCTCTTTGGCTGGGTGCTGGTGGAGGCGGGTTCGGGATCGGCTCACACGCCGGGTCGGCCCGAGTTTGACACGCCCATCGAAACGCATATGCCTCCCTCGCCGGCATTCGATGCAGCAGCCTCGCCAAACACCATCAGGATTCTGTGCTGGAACATCAACGGAGGGCGGGATCTGCCGGCCGTGAAGGCAGGCCTTGAAAAGGAACCCGCGGACCTCTACGTCCTGCAGGAGGTCGACAGTCTCACTGAACGTACCGGCAAGACCAACATCCCGAAAGATTTGGCCGAGCAGCTCCACGCCAGTTCGTCATTCGGGATTGAGTTCGAAGAGTTGAGCCAGGAAAGCGGCTCAGATACTAAGGAGCGAGGTGCCTACACCGGTCAGGCCACCTTGACACGCTTGCCGATACAGAAGTCGCGAATCCTGCGGTTTAAACATCAGTCCGGGTTCTGGAGTCCGCACGCCTGGCTCCCGTCCTCGGTTCCCTTGTTCCAGCGACGCCTCGGAGGACGCATCGCGCTCATCACGGAGCATAAAGTCGGCGGGCGGCTGCTGGTGGTGTACAACGTTCACTACGAGAGCCGCAGCTACGGACGCATCCAACTCGATCAGTTTACGGAAACGCTGGATGATATGAAGCAGTATCCGCCCGGAACGAGTTTTCTGCTGGCTGGCGACATTAACTCCAAGTACCTCCCTTCCGTCTTCCTCGAACGGTTTAAACGGGAGGGCTTCCAAAACTCGACCGGCGATCATATTGAGCGCACCCACGAACTGGCGGGGTCGCTCGATTGGATCCTCGCGCGCGGTCCGGTAAAACTGGAAGCGGGCCGAGTGCGCCGCGACATCAACGGCTCAGACCACTTCCCCATCTACGCCACGCTCAGTTGGAACTGAAGAGCTGGTCCAGCTCTCTAATGGACCGAAAACGCTGTCGTCGCGACGGTCGTGTCCCAGGCAAACTGCAGCTGGCCGTTCTTGCCTCCCTTGGAGGACAGCGTGACTTTATACGTCTCGATCGGAGCGGGTGACTTGCTTAGTTCAAGCGGGACGCGGCCGAGATCCTGGGCCTGATCGTATTCGGTGCCCCACTGCCCCGTCTGTTTGTTGACGATCAGCGTCCATTTATTATCTTCAGGCAGGATGTACAAGGTGTAGTTTCCCTTCGGGACTTTGAGATCTCCTAATGCAAGGTCCGCATCGGTGTGCAGCGCGGTCGCTTCGTTCGCTCCGGCGCGCCAAACTTTTCCGTAAGGGACCAACCCGCCAAAGATCTTGCGTCCCCGCATGGAAGGGGCAGAGTACTTGATGGTGATTGATTTCCCATCGATGGTTACCTGCGCTTCAGCCGGAGGACTGGGCTTGGTTTGCGCGGGAGAACAGGTTGCGAATACGGCGAGCAGGACAGCTGACAACAAAACAGGTTTCATGGGCATGCCTTTTCCGGAACTAGTCTATTCCTGCTGGAGAGTATACAAGGAAGCAATCCGAGCGTGGGCCGCGACGGAATCATCACCCTGCAGGAGACGCTACTGAAGTATGGCTCTCACCCGGACGCCTTCCTTGATTTCGGCGCCGCCGGGCAGTGCCACCTCGTCGCCCGCCGCGAGGCCGGACAGGATCTGGATGTCGTTGACATCACTCACACCGACCTGGACTTCCTGCCAAGCGACTTCATCGCCCACCAACTTGTAGACTCCTTTGCCCCGGCTTTCATAGCGCAGGCATTGCTTCGGAACGCTTAGGGCATCCTTCACAACCTTGGATATGATCTCGGCGTTGATGTTCGTGCCAGGCAGCAGACCGTGATCGGGGTTGTCAATCAGGCAAAGCACTTCGCCGACCTGCCGCGTACCGAACGGCACGATCTGAGTCGGAAGCCGGTCCACCTTGCCCTGCCATTTCAGGTCCGGGCGTCCTTCCCAGGTGATGATCACCGGATCCCCGAGTCCAACCCGTCCCAATTCGGGTTCGTCGACGTAAACGCGCACCCGGACCTGCTCCAGTCGTCCGATGGTGGCAACCACGTCACCCGGTGACAGGTAGGCACCTGGCTTCAGATCAAACTGATAGACCGTTCCTGCGATGGGCGCCTTGATGGAGTCAGTGGCCAGGCGATGACGCGCCAAGTCGGCCGCTGCTTCCGCGTCGCGCAGCTTGGCTTCCGTGATGGTGCGGTCGGCTGAGCTGACTAACGTCCGGCGTCGCGCCTCGTACGTCTCGACTTGTATCTTCGCCTTGGCCAGCGCATCCTCAGCCGTCGATAGTTCAAGTTTCGTCGCTGCCTGGCTCGCAACCAGACGCTTCAGTGAGTCCACGGTCCTCGCGGCGATGTCCTCTTGCAGCTTGGCTGCTCTCAGGTTGTTCTCAATCTCTGACAGGTCGGCGGCTCGGCCTCCACCGGCTTCCACACTCAATTCCACCTTCAGCTGCTGGATTCGAGCGCTCGCGGAATCGAGCGCGGCCTTTGCGTCCGCACTGTCGATCGTGACCAGCGTCTGGCCCGCCGCGACCCCCTGACCGCGTTGTATCAGGATAGAATCCACCACGCCGGATGAGTTAGCCCGCGCAGTTGCCCATTCGACGGGCTCAACCTTCCCATTCGTAGGAATCGTACTTTGGATGGTCTGGCGGGTCACTTTGGCGAATCGAATCGCCTGAACGGAATCTCGTTTTGAAGCCGCCCACCACAGCAATAACAGGGCTGGGATGACCAGCAAGATCGCAAGCTTTTTCATGCCACGGTAAGCAAATGAGAGTACAGACCTTATTGTGACAGACAAGGGAACGCCGGCTAATCGTTCGCCGATCGGGGGTGGGATCGGTCGGGACCTCGAAAAGGTTGAACCTGCAGGTTTGAAATCGTCTACCCCCTGAACCAACGGCTGCTTGCCGGCCGCAAGTCAATGACGAATGTCAACCGAGTTGATGAGATCAGAAGCCTTCGAGAAAGCATTAAACATCTTTGCCAAAAATGTTTAGAATAGGAGACGGATAACTCATGCCAAAGTTTCTTATTCACCGCATTAAGCAATCGGCTAGTGAGGCCTTTCGTTGGGCACCGCACACCAGCGGTCTGGCCATCGTCAAGGAGCGCGACTACGAGCGCGGAGAAGATTTGGAGGCCCCCTCGGTTTATGCCGCGTGGACGTCATTAGAATCCACAGAACGCCCGTTCGTGGCCGGGGACCTGCTTGAGGACGAATCCGGGAAGCTTTACATTCTCAAGTACATTGGATTCGAGCCGGCACAGTGGTTCGTGCCTGAGCCGAAGGAAGCTCACCACATTATCGCCGTGGCAGTGCCGGAAGCTTCCGATTTTCATCAGCACGCGCAGGGGTAGCCGTGCTCGGCGCTTCGGTCAATGGTTGCACACAGAAACTTGGCTGGACTCCCGAACCCAACTGGGCCTCAACCGTCTTACAATCGTAGGCACATGGAGATTATTGACCAGCACAGTCGAGGCGAGCAGTTCGCACTGGTCAGTTACGTTCCTGAGCCCCTGGGCTCAACGCTTGCCGGTCTGAAAACCCCACCGAATGGCGCGCCCGCATCGCCGGCCCACATTACGCTCCTCCCGCCCCGGCCACTTCGTACCGATCCTGTATCTGCCTACCAGCGAATTCGAGAGATACTGGCTGGCTTCCCCGCGTTTGAACTTGAGCTGACGGAGATTTGCCGGTTTCCCACCACCAACGTGCTGTACCTGGCGGTCGGCAAGGGGCGCGAGCAGATTCACGAGCTTTATCGTGCGTTGAACCACGGCGAGTTTTTCCATACCGAGGAGTTTGAGTTTCTGCCGCACCTGACGCTGGCCTACCCATCAGACTTGGCGGCTGCGGAACGAATTCGCATCGAACTGGATCAGCAGTGGAACCAGGTGCGCCATCTTCAGCCCTTTATTATTGACAGGGCCGTGTTCCTTTCTAAAGCCGCGGACGGCAACTGGAACCAGCGCGGGGAGCACAGTTTGAGCGATCCGATTCTGGATGATTCTGGACGGTCTTGACTAGCCGTGCTTCGCGCCCCGGTTTAGCTCGCAAGGCAGACCGGCCTCAGCCGGCTGCTAGTCCCTGAACATGTCCAACTGCGCCCCGGGCGTGGACCGGCCCCGGCGGCGCTGTTGAGCGGCCCCGGCCAGTGAGATTCCCACCACCCCCCGCAACTCAGTCAGCTTAACCGCCACCCGCGGAATGAAGACGCGTTGGCGAAGGCCCGTGGCGTGCGGCGGAGTAATGTTGTATCCCTGGCTCGGCCATTCCAGGAGATTGTGCGGCAGAATGCCGTCCAGTAAGTCGCCGTCAAGCAGCGTGAATCGAGTCCACAAACCGGGAACACGGGGACGGCGTTCGAACAGATTGTGTTGGGAAAACAGGCGCGGATCGCCGAATTCGTGCACAAAGCACAGCGCCTTGACGTCCGAATACGGAAACGCGAAGAGTGCCCCTTCCAGCGACATGATTTCGATCCCGGCTTCCTGCAGGTACACTCCAGGGCTGACAATTCCCTCCACCGGCTGCCGGTCATAGCGGTACAGGACGACGCGTTTGGATGTGCTGCCGGCCAATTTAGGGCGACCTTATCACTTTTGTTTCAAACAATTTCGGGGTTATTGTATCATTGGCTGAATGATGCGGCGCTCATCAGTTAGCTAGGAGGAGCGTCCGGACTGGAGCCGGTACGACACGGGAACAGGGAACACGATTCGGAGCGAGCGTGCGCTCGTATCTGCATTTCTGCCGGACGGAGAAAGGCCTTGCTTCCAACACCTTAGCGAGTTATCGGCGGGATCTCGAACGACTGGGCAAGTTCCTGTGCGATACTCCGCCGGCGGGTGTCACCCCGGAGGTCCTGCGCACTTACCTGGACTCGCTGACCGCGGGTGGGCTTTCGTACCGTTCCATGGCAAGGCATCTGACCGCCATCCGCAGCTTTTTTGAGTTTCTGGCCCAGGAGGGCGAAGTTCAGGCGAATCCGGCTGATCTATTGAAAACGCCGAAGATTGGGACCGCGCTGCCCAAGTATCTCAATTACGACCGAGTCAACGCCCTTGTCGAGGCGCCAGATCCAGGAAAGACGAACGGGCTGCGGGATCAGGCCATGTTGCAACTCCTCTATGCGACCGGATTGCGGGTGAGCGAACTGGTGGGATTGCGAATGAGCGACCTCGACGCCGAGGCGGCGGTGGTGCGGGTCATCGGAAAGGGCGGCAAACAAAGGCTGGTGCCGCTCGGCCGGGAAGCGCTCGGCGCCGTCGACGGTTACCTGCGCGGCGAGCGTCCGCGGCTGCTAAAGAGCCGCACCAGTCCCTACCTGTTTGTAACGACCCGCGGCACGAAGATGACGCGCCAGGGATTCTGGAAGCTGCTTCGCGGCCACGGCCGGACCGCCGGGATCTTTCGAAATCTTAGCCCGCACGTGCTGCGGCATACTTTCGCAACGCACCTCCTGGAAGGAGGCGCCGACTTGCGGAGCGTACAGACGATGCTCGGTCATTCCGACATCGGGACCACCCAAATTTACACCCACGTGATGCGTGCCAGACTCCGCCAGACGGTGGACGAGCACCATCCGCGGAACCAGAAAACGGACTACGGCTTGAAAGACGAGAGACTCAGATGAGCGACTACATGTTCATGCTCGACAGCCACCTCAGCTCGGAACAGAGCAAGGTGGTTTCCGCCGTGCGCGACGCGGCCGCCGAGGCCAACCTGAACCTGTTTCTAACCGGCGGGGCCATGCGCGACCTGATGGGCGGTTTCCCAACCCGCGACCTGGATTTTGCGGTGGAAGGAAACAGCATAAAGCTCGCCAAAGCAGTATCGCAGAAACTCCATGCAAAGGTTTTGAGCACGGATGAGGACAAGAAGAGCGTTGAGCTGATCTCGAGCGGCGGCGTCACCTTTGAGATCGCCATGGCGCGCCAGGAGAAATACGGCAAGCCGGGCTCCAAGCCGCATTATCATCCGGCAACGATTTACGAGGACCTGCGCGGCCGCGATTTCACCGTGAATGCCATTGCGTTATCGCTGGGACAGGCGTCGCGGGGCCTGCTGCTGGATCCCACCAACGGATTGGCCGATCTGGAACACCGCGAATTGCGCGCCGTGTCAAATTACACCCTCTACGACGACCCATCCCGGATTTTGCGCCTCATCCGGTTCCGGGTGCGGCTCGGGTTCCAGTATGCGGAGCGCACGCAAACCCAGCTCGAGAATGTGCGTGAAGCAGAGATGGAGAGCAAGATTCCCGCGGAGGCTGTAGCCCGTGAACTGCGCCAGCTGGCGCTGGAGCCGCTGGCCGGCGACGTGCTGAAGGCGCTGGAAGATGAGAAGCTGATCTCCCTCATCTCGCCGGCGCTGGTGGGGCCGAAGCTGAATCTCGCCGGCTTTCAAAAGCTCCACAAAGCCAAACAGCTATTGCCCTTCGACATCGATCTCGGCGTGAATCACTTTGCCCTGTTTCTGTTTGTCTTGCTCGAGAAGCTGACGCCCAAAGAACGAGCCGCGCTCGTGAAGTCAATGGGCATTACCAGGTCCGAGATGGAATCCGTCTCGAAGGTCGAGGCAAAGGCCAAGAAACTCGAAAAGGAATTAACGAGCGCAAAGCTTCAGCGGCCCTCGGCTCTCTATGCGCTGCTGTCCAAGGTCCCCGGAGAATTGCTGGTGTTCCTCCTGATGCGATCGGGCCAGCGACTGGTGAGCGATCGCATCAAGAACTATCTTCAGAAATACTTGCCCGCCGCCAAGGAGATCTCACAGGAGGAGATTGAAGCGGAAATCGGAAAGCAGAGCGGACCCAAGTACGAGAAGCTGCGCGAGAAGTTCATTGCCGCCCGCCTTGATGCGCGCCCCAAGAAGATTGTGCCGGTAGAGCCACCCCCGCCGCCCCCAACTCCCGTTCAGGGACGCCGAACGTCTTCGTTCGGGCGTTGAGCAGAGGAACGATCGATGGCGGCGAAAGCTGCGCCGTGGGAGCGGACCGGCCGGTCCCGCGCGACACGCACACTGGCATTTGTTGCGGCGTTACGCAAAAAGGGGAGTGCGGCTTCCGTTCCGCACTCCACAATTCACAGGAGGGAAAAGGCAGCGCAACTTGTGCGCTTGCCTCGTATCATTAAGACGTTGCCGCCCCGCAAAAAGTCTCTGTTGAAGTGAAAAAGGCACGAAAAGTGCAAGCTCTCGTGCCTTCCAATACTGCGAAATAACTAGTTCCGCCCGTTCTGCACCTTAGGTGTTGAAAGATAGCCAACGATGGTGTCCTTGCGGACGTCATTGACAACGATCTCGTAGGGTTGTTTCGCCTTGAGCGTGAGGAACTGTACCGGCTCGTTGATACCCCGGTTATCCTTCGGCACTGCCTTGTCGTCGGCAGTTACCACGATTGAGTAGGTGTGTTTCTTCACGTCTACCTTCTTCAGCTGGATCATGATGTCAGCCACTTTCTGCGGCTGTTTGCTCTTCGCTATCGTGAATTCGAAGTAATTGCGTTCACCCAAAGCCCGCAATGCCGCAAGTTCCTTCCCGTTGGTCGCGATCAGGCTGCCTTGGGAATCGACATCGCCCGTAACCCGGCGCAGGCTGGCAATGGTCGTTTCCAATTCGCTCTTGGTGTGTGCAACGTCCGTCTTGACGGTGCCGACATCGCTGCTGACATCATTCAATTTGGTCGACGTCGTGTCGGCTGTCTGCTTCACCTGAGACAGCAGTGCCTGCTGCTTCTGTTGTTCGGAGGAGACCTTTTGCTCGAGCTGCGCAACTTTGTTTTCGGCATCGACCTTGGCAGCGCCCACTTCACGCGCCGCGGCAATTCGCTGCTTCTCCAACTGTTCCTGCAGAGTCTCAACAGTGCGCCGCGAGTGCTGTACGGCTGCTGAATTATCCATGCGAAGCTGATTGATGGCCTGGTTCAGATCTGTGCTCAACTTAGCCATGTCGTTCTTCGTGTCGGTCTTCAAATGCTCAATCTGCGTGTACAGGTAAACGTTAGACGCAAAGAGCAGGATCAGCGCACCCACCACAGCCGGCGTCTTCCAGTTCGGCGATGCCGGAGGCGGGATGACGTAAGTCGGCTGCTGCTGCGGGATGGTGCTGTATTCGCTCATTAAACTCTCCTTCAACTATCTAAACCAATAGGATGACAGATATTGTAGAACTAAAGGCTTAGATGCGTTGGAGAACACCGCCGTTTCACTCGGGACTCAGATTCTGCCCCGACGCATCTCAAAGGAAAATCAGCACTTACGTCTCTTAGCCGGCGTTTTTGAGGCCGCGGCGGCTTGAAGCCAGCGGCAGCGTCGCGAAAAGCCACCGGCATTCGCCGGGCTGTGCGCCTGGAGTCTCGCAGTACTCTAGTTTCAATGCTCTCGATGCGCAAGCGTCTCATCGAACCGGAACTCCTGGACCACGCTTCCCCGGCCGAAGCCCACGGGAACCTGTTGGATATTATTCGCCTCAACCAACACTTTGGCGGGCATGGCATCATCCGCAAGATGCTCGCCGGTGTGGTGGCGCCCACCGAGCGGTTCACGGTGCTCGATGTCGGAGCGGCTTCGGGCGACACCGCTAGACTGATCACCTCGAGCTATCCCGGGGCGACCGTCTTCAGCCTCGATCTGAACCGCGTCAACCTCGCGAACGCTCCTGGTCCAAAGCTGTTAGGCGATGCGTTCCGGTTGCCCTTTCGCGACGGTGCTTTCGATTTTGTGTTTGCGTCTCTGTTCTTGCACCACTTCACCGATGCGCAAGTGGTCGAGTTGCTTCGGGGCTTTTATTGTCTGTCGAGCCGGGCGCTGTTAATCTCCGACCTGGAGCGTCATTTTCTCTCGTATTGGTTTCTGCCTGCGACCCAGCCGTTCTTACGCTGGCATCCGATCACAGTGCATGACGGCCCGGTATCGGTGCGAGCTGCGTTTACCGCCGATGAACTCCGCCGTCTGGCCAGCAGCGCAGGCATCCAGGCCTGCGAGGTTGAGAAACATCGCCCCGCCTTCCGGTTGTCACTGGTGGCAAGACGATGAGAAGCGCGCAACCCATGGCCACTTTGAGCCGGCTGCTGGTCATTGCAGTTGGGTTTCTTTTTATCCAATCGCCGGTCTTGGCGAAGACCTTTCACGGCGAAGGCTTGGTGATCAAGATTGACCCCGCACGGCACTCCATTACGATCTCGCATCGCGACATTCCCGGGTTTATGCCTGCCATGGAGATGGCGTTCAATGTCGACCCGAAGGAAAAGCTGCAGGACGTCCAACCCGGCGCGCGTGTGATGTTCGATGTGGTGGTGGACAAGAAGCAAATCCGCGTACGAAATATTCGAGTGGTTCAGACTCCGCCGCTGCCGGGTAACAAATTTGCTGCGGAGCCGGCGACCCCGGCGCTACAAACCGGCGAGACCGTACCCGACTTCTCCCTGGTTGCGCAGGACGGCAGCACTCTGCGGCTCGCTGATCTGCGCGGGCGGGTGGTCTTGATCGACTTCATCTACACCCGCTGTCCAATGCCGGAAGCCTGTCCCCGCCTCTCGGCAAACTTCGCGTATCTTCAAAAGCGCCTCGGCAGCCGGGTCGATTTGATCTCGATTACACTCGACCCAAAGTGGGATAAGCCTCCCGTGCTCCAGGAGTATGCCAGGCGCTGGGCGGCCGACACCCGAACCTGGCGCTTCGCCACAGGCCGGCCCGAGGAGATCCGGCGCATCGCCGAGGAGTTTGGCGTCCGGTATTGGGCCGAAGAGGATGTCCTCGCGCACTCCTCAAGTGTTGGTATGATCACACAGGATGGGAAACTAGCCGCCCGGGTTGATGGAACGGGATACCCGGTGCGCCAGCTAATGGACTTGGTGATTTCGCAATTGTCTCTTGACTTGTTGCCACCAGCTCCCTAAAACGAATTTGAGTCATGCCCTTGGAGAAGGTGCGGCCCGTGCTTGGAATTACCAATCAGGAGGCTTGAGTGCCCAGAGGAAAGAAGTTTGCTTGCCTGGTCTTAGTCGTTTGCGCTGGAATTTGGGGCGCGAGGGCGCAGGGAGCATTTTTCCAGGACACAGCCGCCGCCGACTCGAAGGATCAGTGCGCACCCGAGCCGGGCGATGCGCCGCCCACGCTGCCCGCGAAGCTTCTGGAAGGGCAGGGAAGCGTGCATTTCCCCATCACCACGACGAATCCCGAAGCTCAGAAGTTCTTTGACCAGGGCGTCGCACAGATGCACTCCTTCTGGGCGCGCGAAGCGGAGCGGAGCTTCCTGCAGGCTGCGGCGCTGGATCCAACGTCTCCCATGCCGTGGTGGGGCGTTGCCATGGTTGCCGCCGGAGATTACCGCCCCGGATTTCAGCTGGAGTTTGTGAACGGCGTCCCAACGGATCCAGCCAAGGACCATCCGAAGAAGCCGGAGGAATTGCAGCCCAGTGCGAAGCGAGCTCTGGACGCAGCACAGCGTGCGCTCGACTTGAGCAGTGTCCCGGGGAAAGCCAGTGATCTCGAATTGATGTATATCCACTCCGTCGCCGCACGCCGCGGCTTGGGCTCACAAACGCCAAACGCCGACTATGTGGCTGGCTTGCGGAAGATTGTCAGCAAGTATCCCAACGAGGTCGAAGCCAAGTGCTACCTGGCGCTCGCCATTATGAGCGGCTACAACACGCCCGACAAAACGCCCCGTGCCGGTAGTGCCGAGGCCGTTGAGATTCTGCGCGGGCTTCTGAAAACTGCTCCCGAGCATCCGGGCGTTCAGCACTATGTGATTCACGGCTGGGAGGGATCGAACTTTGCGAGTGAGGCGTGGCCAAGCTGCGAGAAGTATCCGCGCCTGGTGCCGGATATTCCCCATGCCCTTCACATGCCGGGTCACATCTACGCCCAGACCGGCCGCTGGGCGGACGCTGAGGCGGCGTTTGCCGCCGCGGCTGTTAAGGAACGCGCCTTCATGGACGAAGACGCGCTCTACGGCACAGGGCACCACGGTCACAATGTGCATTTTGAAATCGTCACGCTCGCCTTCCTGGGACAGTATGAAAAAGCGGTCGCCCTGGCCCAGGAGTTGATGGCCATTCCCGAGACGCCCCGGCAGAAGGGTGACGTTGACAATTGGTACGCCGCCGATCGCCAAGGCTGGTTCGCCCTGATGACCACGATGATCTATTTCGAAAAGTGGGACGACATCCTGGATAGCTCTAAGTTGCCGCCATACTCGGCGCCGCGTGAAATGGCGTGGTATCACTGGGCGCGGGCCGTCGCCTATGCCGAGACAGGGAATGCAACGCTCGCCAAGGATGAGGCCAAACAAATGGATGGCGCCATCAAGCAATGGACGGTGGCCACAAAAACCAAGGAGCCATTTCCAGCCATCAAAGTAGCGAAGGCCGAACTGGAAGGTCACCTGGCGGTTGCGCAGAAGAAGGACAAGCAGGCGCTCGCACTCTATGATCGGGCCTCGGAATGGGAACGGGCGCTCCGGTACACGGAGCCCCCCGCATATCCGCGGCCGGTTTCTGAAGTTGCTGGAAAGCTGGCTCTGTCGATGGGCGATCGGGATAGCGCGGTGAAGTACTTCAAGATCGCGCTGGAACAATACCCAAAGAGCCCGCGCGCCGAGCAGGGTCTCCAGGCAGCAACCGGGAAAGCCGAAGCTGTTCAAGCTAGCGTTAAGTGATCCGCCCGGCGCCCCCGCGTCGTTCTATCAGGCAAGGCGAGCCTCGCCCTCGTAAGCACCACCCCAGGGTGGTGCTATCGCGCTACAATGAGTCTAGGAGAAGTGATCGTTGGCATCGTCTACCTTGACTGACTTCGGCCGGACTTACCACGGGCCAGGCTGCTTTCATCGAGGAAGCGAAGCACCACGACCAACTATTCATTCATCAGCCGTACGAGCTGTATTCGCCCTCGAATCACGAAACCTGGCGCCGGCTCTTTTCACGCATGGGCCCGCGCTGGAACCGTTACGCCAATGAGGCGTTTCTGCGCGGCATCGACTCGCTGTGTTTATCGCCCACCAGGGTTCCGCGCTTGGACGACGTCAACCGCTTTCTTTGCCCGCTAACGGGGTTTCAGGCCCAGGCCGTCAGCGGTTACGTCCCTGCCTTCCTGTTCTTCGATTGCCTGCGCCAGCGCAAGTTTCCGACCACCATCACCATCCGCGGCGCTGACCAGTTGGACTATCTGCCGGAGCCGGACATCTTCCACGACATCGCCGGCCATGTGCCGATGCACACCGATCCGGCCTTTGCGAACACCTTGGTTCGCTTCGGCGAGTGCGCACATACAGCTGCCAACCTGGTTCAGAGCATCCGGGACCAGCGCGAGCGAACCAAGACCCTGAACAGCATCATCCGGGCGATGGCGCGCTTTTTCTGGTTTACGGTTGAATTCGGATTGATGCAGTCTCCGCAGGGCATCCGGGTGTATGGCAGTGGCCTGCTGAGCAGTTTCGGAGAAATTCAACACGCGGTTGAATCAAACAGCGTGCAGAGATTTCCCGATGCAGCTTGAGTGGGCCATCAACCAGAGCTTTGAGATTGACCACTTTCAGCCCTTGTTGTTCATCGTCGAGTCTTTCGAGCATTTGTACGACTTGGTCAATGAGCTTGAGCGCTGGATGAGAGCCGGCAAACTCAACCATGTCGCGCCAGGCGATCCCGTGGTGAATGAGCAAGACCTGCAGAGCTTCCTCGCAGCCAGCCTCCACTCGTAACCGGAATCCCCGGGGACTGCCTGGTTCCCGGCTATGCTCGACTCGACTCCTAACTGACAGCGGCTTGGTCGGGGCGCAGGTTGGTATTTCGCTCGCGGCTGGTCGCCGCCGGGGAAGGCGAATTCATCTTGGCCCGGAAGAAGTCAATCGTGATGCCAAGGCCTTCTTCGAGTGAAACGCGCGGCTCCCACCCAAGGATCCGCTTCGCCTTGCTGATATCAGGTTGACGAACACGCGGATCGTCCGAGGGCAAGGGGCAGAAAGCCAGTTCGATCTCAGGCCCGAACCGGTCGCGGATGAGATTAGCAAATTCCAGAATTGTCATCTCATTCGGATTGCCCAGGTTCACCGGCAGCGCCTCGTCCGCTTCCATCAACCGAAGTAAGCCTTCGACCAGGTCGGACACGTAGCAGAAGCTGCGGGTTTGTGATCCGTCCCCGAACACCGAGAGCTTCTCACCCCGTAGAGCCTGATCGATAAATGCCGGCACCACGCGCCCATCGTTGAGCGCCATGCGTGGACCATAGGTGTTGAAAATTCGCGCAATGGCTGTCCTCATGGCGTACTTCCTGTAGAACGCCATGGTCAGCGCTTCGGCGAAGCGCTTGCTTTCGTCGTAGCAAGACCGTAAACCCACCGGATTGACGTTGCCCCAGTAGGTCTCCGTTTGAGGATGCTCGAGTGGATCGCCATAGCATTCCGAAGTGGATGACAGCAGGAACCGGGCGCCGTGTTCGCGAGCCAGTTCAAGCAAATTCCGCGTGCCGATGGAACCGGAATCCAAGGTCTCAATCGGACAAGTCAGATAATCAACCGGGCTAGCAAGAGAAGCCAGATGAAAAACGCGATCGACCGTCCCGGCTATCTTAAATGGCCGGCACACATCCTGCTCGATGAATTGGAAGCGTGAGTTTCCCTTGAGATGCTCGACGTTCTCGGCGTGTCCGGTTATCAGATTATCGAGCGCAACTACTTCATGCCCTTCCCGAATTAGCCGGTCGCACAGATGTGATCCAATGAAGCCAGCAGCTCCGGAAATTACGTAACGCACAAGCCTCCGATGCTCGACGTACTAAGCGGCATGCAGCCCTCAGTCCAATTAGACGATTATATCGGACCTGAGCCGGGGCTCAACCATCCCCTAAATTGTCATTCGAAACCTTTATGACTCTCGAAGCCACTGCCGTTCTGGTACTTAGTGCGCTATCCCTCATCCTTTTCTTCCGACGCTTCTTTCCCATCGTTGAGCGAATTTGGAGAGCCCGTCCGGATGCGGATTTTGAACTGCGTCCACTCGCCAAACGAATCCGCGAATTCGTTTGGCAGGTTCTTTGCCAGGCGAAGGTAATTCGTCAACGGCCGCTTCCGGGGCTGGCCCATGCCTTTGTTTTTTGGGGTTTCTGCGCGTTTGCGTTCGTGACGCTGAATCACGTGGTGTCCGCATTCGGATTGCGCTTGGTGGATTACGCGCATTTCCCAGGCGCCATTTATTACTGGTTTGCTTTTGGCTGGGCCATTTTGGTTGCCATTTCCATAGCCTCGCTCGCGTTTCGTCGATTCGTAATTCGCCCGAAGTGGCTTGAGCCGCTTTCCTATGAATCCGGGGTGATCGCGCTACTGATCTTCATCCTGATGGTCACCTATATAGCGACACTGTGGATCCCTGAATCGACCCTCGCAGGCCGCGTGAACTGGTGGATGCACACCCTGGCATTGCTCGCGTTCCTTCCGCTCATCCCGCATACCAAGCATTTGCACCTGCTGCTCAGCCCCGTCACGATCTTTCTCTCACGGGGAGGGTTTAGCCGCATCCCTCCGCTTTCAGGCGACGAGGACTTTGGTCTGGTCACCGGCAAGGACGTGACACGGCTGACGGCGCTGCAGGCCTACTCCTGCGTGGAATGCGGCCGCTGCACCGAACATTGCCCGGCGAGCAACACCGGCAAGGTCCTGAACCCGAAGCTGATCGCGCTGGGCTTGCGCGATTACCTGAACCAGTACGGAGTGGCGAGTGAGACACCTATCGTGGGCGCGACGATCTCGCAAGAAGCAATTTTCCAATGTACGACCTGTGGAGCGTGCGAATACCAGTGTCCGGTGGGTATTGAGCATCTCCCGTTGATCATCGGGCTGCGCCGGGCCGAGGTGAATACCGGCCGATGGGAAGACGAGTACGGCACCAAGTTGTTCCTCAATCTGGAACGCAACGGCAACGCGATGGGCTTTGCGCAAAGCGAACGCGACAAGTTCATAGTCAAGCAACAACTGCCGCTCTTCGATGGCTCGCAGGAATACTGTCTCTGGCTGGGTTGCATGGGCGCCTACGATCCTCAAGGCCGGGAGATCATCGCTGCGTTTACCGATGTAATGCGCCACCTCGGCGCTTCCTTCGGCGTCCTGAAGAAAGAGCGTTGTACCGGCGACCCCGCGCGCCGGCTGGGGAACGATCTTGTTTTCGGCCAGCTCGCCGAAACGAATCTTAACTTGCTCCGGCAGAGCGGCGCGAAGAAGCTGGTCAGCATTTGCCCGCACTGCGTTCGCACCATCGCCGAGGACTGGCGGGAGTTTGGCGCCGACGTCTCCATTGAGCACCACAGCGAGTTCATGGCGCGCCACCAGGGACGTTTGCCCCAATCTTCTACCGGGCGCAGGGTCGTTTTCCACGACCCCTGTTATCTCGGCCGTTATCGGGGAGTGTACGACGAGCCCCGCGCCGTGATCGCGAAATCCGCAGACGTGTTCGACCCGCCGCGCGCCCGCGAGAGATCATTCTGCTGCGGTGCGGGCGGCGGCCTGGTATTCCTCGGCGAAGAAACGGGTCAGCGCATCAACGAAACCCGCGCCCGCGAACTGGCCGCCACCGGAGCTGCTGTGGTCGCCACAGCCTGCCCGTTCTGCAACAGCATGTTTCGCGACGCTCTCAAGACGGCTTCGGAGCACCCGCCGCAGTTGTTTGACATCGCCCAGATAGCAGCGGACTCGCTCAATCGGGAATCGGTGAAAACGAGTGCCTAGCTGCGCTGCGCATTCACTTTAAATTGCTCGCCGAGAAGTTGTTCTTCGGAGTGGCCCAATGGTACGATGAGAAGCGTTGGCGGCAATCGCTGCCTACGTCCATCCCAGAGTAGGGCGCGTAGCTCAATTGGCAGAGCAAGTGACTCTTAATCACTAGGTTGTAGGTTCGATTCCTACCGCGCTCACCATTCCGGATAGCGGCAGTTATTCCCCTCCGCTGCCGATCAAAATCGCCAAGTGCGACAGCTCATACGCCGCAGCCACGAACAAAGTGGCCAGAACGAGCCATATGAACACCTTTTTCAAGTAGTTAGGCCGGGGCATTCCACAGGAGGGACACGCCGCCCTCCACATGGAAAATTGCTTTCCACAGTTCTTACAACGCATCGTCGCGTAGGCCGCTCAGCCTCTCCCCTGCTGCGCGATTCAGAATCATTGTTCTAGATGGCCGTCCCAGACCCATCCATGTTACCTGCTATCGCACTAGAGGAGCACCTTGCGATGGCTGTAATCGCCTTGCGATCCCGGCTATTGTCTTTCCCGCCGGCTTCCGACGAATAGAGCCTCGAATTGCTCTTGCAACCGTTTGCTGTTGCGGTTCTCGACCGCTTTCTTCACGCGCATCACGATTTCCGGATTGTGTCGATCAAGCGCCAGCGCCTCCAGGCTGCCTTCCGCATCCGGTGTGAGGCCATCCTCGAGCAATTTGAAAAGGAACTCGGTCGCGCCCTCCTCGCGCGAGGTGCCGATCGCGGTCAGAATAGCCCGGCGGAACGTCTCTTCGTGAGCCTCCGCCAAGGCTGTCTTCAAGACCTCCGCAGCGCCCGGCACACGACTCGCGCCCAAGGCGAGCGCGGCCTCCTCGCGGACCGCATCCGGGGTTGCCCGCAGGAATGACGCCGCGAACGGGAGGGCCGGCGCTCCTTCCAGCTTAAGAACCGACTCAATAGCCTGTCCGGTTACCTGCGGCTCTCTGTCTCCCGTGAGAGCCTTCAGGCGAAGCAGCAGTTCGCACTCCTCGCCGCCCATCTGTTCCAGTGCCCTGAGAGCGTCGAAGCGCACCGGATGTGCGGCGTCCGTCAGTGCGGCAACCAGCCGTCGCAGCACCTCCGACCTGGGTAGATCGTTTGCCTGCACCAGCCCGAGCACGCAAATGCCCCGCAACGTCACGGCTGTATCGACTCTCTCGCCCCACACCGGCTCCATCTGAACATGCATCGAGCCCCGCAAGAACGGCTCCGAGCACGAATAACTCATCGCTAACAGCGCCTTGGCGATCTCGTTCTTGCCGCCACACTGCGGGTCGCGATCGGGCTTAGCCAAGAGCACGTCAAACGCTTTCACAAGATCCGGTATCAGCTCGGTGATCTGGCGCGCCGCGATGACTCGTGACGCAGTCGCGACAACCAGGTTGATGCGGTCTGCCAGTGCCTTGCGCAAGCTTGCTGTTGCGATATCGGCCGGTGCCTCCTTGAGTGCATTCAGCTGCATCAGCCGCTCTTCGATCTTCAGGTGAGCCATGCCACTGTTCCATAGTTGCGCACTCCGAATCGTCGATTCCCGGGCAGCAAGCCATCCCGTGGCGCGGTGGCTCGATCAAAGCGTACTTGCTGCGATAATCTGATAACACTCTTCTAGCAACGTGGACTCACTCTGATGCTCGGCCAGACCATCGCGCACTACAGGATTGTCGAGAAGCTGGGGGATGGCGGCATGGGCGTGGTTTACCGCGCCGAGGATCTGCGGCTAGGGCGCGACGTCGCGCTCAAGTTCCTCTCCGACGATGTCACGCCCGATCGCGAATCGCTGGAACGTTTTGAGCGCGAAACCCGCGTAGCCGCCGCCATCAATCACCCCAACATCTGCACCGTTTACGAAGCCGGGGAGTACGAAGGGCACCCCTACCTTGCGATGGAACTCCTGGAGGGCGCGACGCTCAAACACCGCATCGTCCGCAAACCGCTGCCCATCGACACGCTTCTGAACTGGGCGATTCAGATTACGGACGGCCTCGAAGCGGCGCACAGTCGCGGTATTGTGCACCGCGACATCAAGCCTGCCAATATCTTCGTTACTAAGCGCGACCATTTGAAGATTCTCGATTTCGGGTTAGCCAAGCTGGTAGGCCCCAAGCAGCCCCCGCCGGCGCCGCTGGATGAAACGGCCACCATTCCGATCGATGCCTTGACTACGCCCGGCACCGCGGCTGGAACGCCTGCCTACATGTCGCCTGAGCAGGCCTGTGGAGACGATCTGGATCCGCGCACCGATCTGTTCAGCCTCGGCACTGTCCTTTACGAGATGGCGACCGGGAAGCTGCCATTTCAGGGCAAGAACTCCGCTGCAGTCGTCGGCGCGATTCTGCATCACGCACCCGAGCCCCCATCGCACTTGAACCCCGAAGTGCCCGCGAAACTGGATGAGATCATTGCCCGGGCTTTGGAAAAGGATCCCGACGTCCGGTACCAGACGGCGGCTGATCTCCGGGCCGAGCTGAAGCGCCTGCGCCGCGATCTCGACCCCAACCGATCCAAGACCGGAATCACATCCAGCGGGCGCATTCCCGCCGCGGCGCCGTCGCGGAGATTGAGATGGCCGTTCGTGGCGGCCGCCGCTATCATGATCCTCTCCGTGCTTTGGTTTAGGTTCACAGCCGCGCGCCGCCGCCGCGTGTCACGGGTTCCATCCAGATCACCAGCGACGGCCGGATAAAGAACCCGCCCTTACTCACCGACGGTTCCCGGCTCATTTTCAACTCCGGCCTCTTGGGCAGTCAACCCTACCAGGTGCCCGTGACTGGCGGAGATCCCGTGCCGCTTCCCATGGAGATGACCAACAGCCACGTGCTGGATACTTCGCCTGACGGTACGCAGTTGCTGGTCGGCCGCGTTCTTGCTGCCGACCTGGAGTCGCAGACCTGCGAGCTCTGGGTGGCGCCCTCTACGGGTGGCTCATTGCGCCGCTTGGGCAACCTGGTTGCCCAGGGCGATGCGGCGGCTTGGTCGCCGGATGGCGAACAACTGGTCTACGGCAGGAATGGCGAACTGCACATCGCGCGCAGCGATGGAACAGAGCTTCGGAAGCTGGCCTCGTTGAATGGTCTGCCTACCTGGCTTCGCTGGTCTGCCGACGGTCGTAGAATACGCTTCACGATGTCAGAGGCGGGCGCCGACGGCTCTCCGCTGTCTCTCTGGGAAGCGTCGGTCGATAGCGGCCAGCTGCGCCATCTGCTCCCGAACTGGAGCAAGACCTCCACGGCTTGTTGCGGTAACTGGACTCGAAACGGGAAGTACTACGTCTTCATGGGCAGCATAAACGGAGAAGCGAATATCTGGGCACTCCGCGAGAAGACCTGGTTCTTCGAACGAGTCAGCGGCGAACCGGTCCGCCTGACGACTGGCCCCGTGATGGCGTTGTTTCCGGTTCCCAGCCGCGATGGCAGGCGCATCTACATCAACGGCTACCAGGAACGGAATGAATACTTGCGCTACGACCTGAAACTAGGGCGTCTGCTTCCCGAACTCAGCGGAATCTCCGGCGATTTTGCGGAGTATTCGAGCGACGGGAAATGGGTCACCTATATCTCCGTCCCGGAGAAGTCGCTTTGGCGTTGCGCAGCAGACGGGAGCCAACGTGTGCGTCTTACGTCACCGCCCTTCCAGGTCACCCGGGCTCACTGGTCTCGGGATGGCCGCCGCATTGCCTTTTCCGGCGGGCGCAAAGGCGAACCCCCGCGAATATACCTTGTTCCTTCTGACGGGGGTGAACTACAACAGGTAACAAACGGCGAGGCTGGGAAACTTGGCGACTGGGAACCCTCCTGGTCGCCGGACGCAGCTTCCATTGCATTCGGTTCGAGCCCTCAGGCCCCGCCTGACAAAGAGCCGCTTCACGTCCTGGACGTGAAAACGCGCCAGATCTCCGTTCTGCCCGGCTCCGAGGGGATGCGGTCTCCGCGCTGGTCGCCCGATGGGCGCATCATCGCGGGTACTTCAGCGAGTGACGCGACGATCGTGCTGTACGATGTGGGGACGCAACGCCGGACCCAGGCTATGAATGCCAAAGCGGCTTTCCCGAGTTGGTCGCCGGATGGAGATTACCTGTATTTCCTAGGGCTGACAGATGCCGCTTGGTCGCGGCTGCGAGTCCGCGACCGGAAGGCGGAGCAGATTGCGACCTTAAAAGACCTCAAGCTGAACGATAACTGGTTCGGGATCGGTCCAAATAATTCGCTAGTGACGTTTCGCAACGTCGGCACCGACGAGATTTTCGGCCTGGATTGGGACGCTCCGTAAAACCGATGAAGGCCGAGTTCGATCTCTCGGCCGGGCCTAACCGCGTCTACTTCAGCTGGGCGTTGACCGCGTCCCAGTTAATCACGCTCCACCAGGCTGCGATGTACTCAGGGCGGCGGTTCTGATACTTGAGGTAATAGGCGTGTTCCCAAACATCCAAGCCCAGAATCGGCTTCTTGCCTTCCATCAGCGGGCTGTCCTGGTTGGCCGTTGAGGAAATCTCAAACTTACCGGCGCTGTCTTTTGTCAACCAGGCCCACCCCGAGCCAAAGCGACCGGCGGCCGCAGCCCCGAACTTCTCTTTAAACGCATCGAAGCTCCCGAAATTCGCGCTGATCACGCCGGCGATTTCGCCCTTGGGCGCGCCGCCGGCGTTGGGAGCTAGCAGAGTCCAAAACAGCGAATGGTTCGCATGCCCGCCCCCGTTGTTTCGAACGGCGGTCTTGATCGCGTCGGGAACAATAGCCAGGTTGCTGGCAAGCAATTCCTGTACGGTCTTGTCGGCTAATTCAGGGGCTGATTCCAACGCCTTGTTCACGTTCGTGACATAGGCTTGGTGGTGTTTCCCATGGTGTATTTCCATGGTTCTCGTGTCAATGTACGGTTCGAGTGCGTCAGCAGGGTAGGGAAGTGCTGGAAGTGTGAATGCCATAGTTAGCTCCGATCTTCATTCTATGTCGCGGGTTGTAAGCCCGGCCACTGGTTAGATTCCTAGCACACAAGCGAGTTGCTATGAGCTTCAAGCGTGCCGCCGAACCGTCAGTTTACTGGAACCGGCGTCGTCGCCGGAGGTGCGCTGGGCGTTGGCGCCGGCTGAACGGCCTTTGGCAAATCCTTATCCGGGAAGCCGCGTATCAAACGAAAGGTGCGGCTCCAGCGGGTTCGCGAAAAGAAGTGCAGCAAGAGGTCTTTAAAATGCCCCATTAATGAATCCACTGAATTGCCGGTTAGCTGATCGGTGGTGGCTTCGTACGACCAATAAATCAGCAGCGGTTTGCCGATGATGTTCTCGCGCGGGACGAACCCCCAAAAACGGCTGTCCAGGGAATTGTCCCGGTTGTCACCCATAGCGAAGTAGCTGTCCGGCGGTACAACCACTTCCCCGTTGACCACGTGATTCTGCAGCATGTCCCGCAGTCGGGGCTCGCGTGCCAGATCCAGATACATCGATCCGGGCTCGCTTGGGAAGTTGTCCTTATAGGAGTCGATTACACCCGACTTGTGATAAATGTACGGCTCACTCAGTAACTCGCCATTGCGGTACAGTTGCTGGTTGACGATCTTGATCCGATCGCCCGGCACGCCGATCACCCGCTTCACAAAGGTGTCCGAAATATTGACGGGATAGCGAAACACGATAATATCCCCATGTTTCACGTCCTCGTACGGAAGCAGATACTTGCTGATTGCCCCCGCGGGTGCGTACGCTAGCTTGTCCACCAGCAGATGGTCGCCAATCAAAAGCGTGTCTTCCATCGAGGCCGTCGGAATCACAAATGCCTGCACCAAGGTCGTGGTGCCGAACAACAACAGCAGGATTGTCACCGTCCACTCGGCAATTGTGCCGCGTGGCGGATCATGTTTCTTGGGTGCTGTCTCTTCGGATTTGGCGGTCTTTACGGGAGCGGTCTGTTGGGCCATTCGTTTCTTTTCTCGTGCGCTGAGCGGCTTGGGTAATTTGTCACTGGGGCTGGTCTGGGTAGCCGCGAACCGTCTGTAACGTGCGGCTCCAGCGCGTTCGTGAAAAGAAGTGAGTCGCCACATCAAGCATGTGTGCACCAAAGTCGCGGGCCGAGTTGGGCATCAATTGATCAGTCGGAGCGTCGAACGACCAGTAGATGAAAACCGGCCTTCCCACGATGTTCGCGCGCGGAACGAAGCCCCAATAGCGGCTATCCAGTGAGTTGTCCCGATTATCACCCATCGCGAAATAGTTGCCCGGTGGAACCACAATCTCTCCGTTTACCACGTGATGCTCCAGCATGTCGCGTAGCAACATCGCCTGGCGGCCGTCGCTCACCACGTCCAGTTCGCCGCTGTTGGCAGGAAAGTTATCGCGGTAGGGATCCAGGTAGCCGCTCTTGTGGTACACATACGGTTCGTTAAGCGCGATGCCATTGCGGTACACCCGCCCGTCCACCAGTTTGATCCGATCCCCGGGAACGCCAATCAGCCGTTTTACGAACATCTGCGAGATGTCGCCCGGGAACCGAAAAGCAATGATGTCGCCGTGTCGGGGCTCCTCGTAGGGCAACAAGTATTTGCTGATCGCCCCCGCCGGGGCGTAGGCCAGCTTGTCCACGATGATGTGGTCGCCCACCAGCAGCGTGTCTTCCATGGAGCCCGTGGGAATGACGTAAGACCATGCCAGGCTTGTGGAGGCAAACAGCATGATCAGAATGGTGACGGCCCATTCTGCAATGAAGCCTCGCGGAGCTTGCTTCAGCTCCCCGGACTTCTCGGCCTCGCTTTGTTCAGTTGGAACTTCCGTCTGCATGACTTACTTTGAATATTGTACCGTCTTGCAGATGGGCAGCGACGCCCGTTGGACTGGTCCGGCTTTCCGATCGCCGTTACGATCCAAAGGCCGCTTCGGCCTCGGCAACCGTCGGATACACAACCAGATAGTCCTTGACGCCAGCCATGGCAAACATGGTTCGCAGCCGCTCCGGTAGATTCACGATGGCGTATTTCCGGTTGTTCTTTTCGCACGAAACATGAACGCCCAGCAAGCTGCCAAGCGCTGCTGAGTCCATGTACGGTACCTCGCCCATGTCGATGATGAGCACGGGACTCTTATCGTTGCGTGTCACGTCTTGAAACTGAAAGAAATTGTATATGGTCAAAGGACCGGTTACTTTCAGGATGTGTACGCCTTCCCGTGAACCGGGTAGGCGATCAATTTTCACTTGCTCAGTCGGCTGATTTGGCATGGCAGTTAGGAACGCCCTCTCATTATCATCCTCGGGTATTTCAATAGCGTTACGAACGACGGCTTGAGACTCATTCACAAGTACTTAATGAGGAGCACCTCGTTGCCTCTTTCGTTATACAGCATTTCGTCGACGATTTTCCTTGCTAGCAGAATACCGAAGCCTCCGGGGCGCATGCCATGGGACTCTCGGTATTCGACATGCCGAAAGGGTTGGCCCACGGGATTACCTACCGCGGCGTGGTCCATCGACTCCACGGCAAAGCCCGGGCCAGGGTCCCGGATCTGGTACAGAATCAGGCGATTCGTCCGCGCAAAAGAGATCTCGAGCTGTTTCGATTCGTCGAACTGGCAACCATGTTCGGCGGCGTTCAGCAGCATCTCGCGAAACGCGGTGGTCAGCTCTTCACGCAGCCTTTCGGTAAGCCCCGTCTTCAGTTCCCGCACAAATTGAATCAGCCTGTCAACCGTGACCGCGTCACACTGCAGCCGTACGATCAGCCAATTGGGGCTGGCGGAAATCAGTCCCATGCTGGTTGGGGAAGCGGGCGATGCCAGAGCCTTTAAGCTCATCTCGCGAATCGCGGATTTCTGAAAAGGCCGGCTGAAGAAAGAAAATGCCCCGCGGCGCATGGCTGATACGACTTCGCTGGGGCTGTTCCCATCGCCAAAAACGATCACTCGCGGTCCGTTGTTGCCTCCGCCTGCTGCGTCGACAATTCTGAGCCTGTCCTCAAGCGTGCCGCCTGGACCCGCTAGAACCAGGTCGTAGCTGCTTGCCCTAAGACGGGCAATTGCCGCCTGCGGGTCGGCCGCGCACTCGACTTGGTGCTCATCTTCCCTTCCCAGTTCCCCAGCCAACTCGTCAATCGCCGGCTCGTGGCCGATTACGAGGATTCGTTGCATCATTTCACCCCAGCCCCAATGCCGTCACATTCCATGCACACCTATCCTGCTGCTTTCTAGCCCTGCAGATCGGGGGCCAAACGCACGCGCCGCCTAGCCCCTCAACGCAACATCCCGTCTGAAGGCTGATGGCCGGATCTCAATCGACCCCAAACTCCCTGAAACCCAGTTATGCCCTTGCCACGTGTCAGTTTTGTGAACACGAAACCGATTTCACACGCCGTCAGATTTCTCCCGAAGGTACCATTGAGAACCCGGAGCGCTGTCGAAGTACCCGTTTTGATGTGGTTTGGAGACGTCTGCCAGGGCCGTGCTACAACTGGCTCAAGAGAGCCGCCGCTCAGTTGAAACAAGCCAATCCCTGGACCACGAAATCATCACGCATCGCCTACGAGAATCGTTGGATTCGTGTTCGCGAAGACCAGGTGGTTCGCCCCGACGGCCAACCCGGAATCTACGGCGTCGTGGAGGTGCCACCCTCCGTCGGCATCGTCGCCATTAACCAAAAGGATCACGTTGTACTAGTTGGTCAGTGGCGATACACCCTGAATCGCTACTTGTGGGAGATCCCGCGCGGTGGATCGGACGGTGATCCCGACGTGCTCGCCGTCGCCAGGCGCGAGTTGGCCGAAGAGGCTGGCATTGAGGCAGAGCAATGGGAGTCCCTCGGCGCCGTGGAAGTCTGCACGGGCGTCACCACCGACGTGCAGCACTTGTTCCTGGCCACCGGCCTCCGTCCTTCCGAGGCTCACCATGATGCCGCGGAGCCGATCGATGTAGCCTGGCATCCGTTCGCGCACGTGATTGACATGGTCATGCACGGCGAGGTCACGGAAGTATGCAGCGTGGCCGCCATCCTGAAAGTGGCCCGCATGAGAGGGATGTAGCCTGTCCAAAGCCCTACCCTCTACCCCGATCCTGCGCTCGCCCCTTCCATTCGCCCCCGCGGCCGGTCCAATGCTTCCAAGCCGAATGTACCGTGGCTGCCAGGTAGAAAACCGCTGCCACAGGCAGCGTAAGTGCCCAAGCCGCGTTCAGCTCGTAGAACTGCACCATGGGCAGGTACGTGATCGTCATCAGCAGCCAGGCAACACCCCCCAGCGCCATCGCTGCCGCCTGATGGTCCAGCGCCCCGCCTAGGATCAGTCCCGGAGGCAAAAGGTATGTGCAGATCAGCCCCAGTACTGTTCCTGCCAACAAGAGCCAGGAATGCCGCAGCTGGTTGAACGCTGTGCGCGAGATCATCCGCTCGATCTCTGCAAAGCTATCGTAGGTCCGGTGGCTGCGTGTTTGGTGCGTCAGGCCGAGCCACACGCTTCCTTCGCTGCGCTTGACGCCGCGAGCCAGCGCGCAGTCATCAATGATCTCGCCCCGGATGCTCTCGATTCCGCCCATCCGTTCGAGCGCGGCGGGACGCACCAGCATGCACCCTCCGGCGGCGCCAGCCGCTTTCTTGCGTCGGTTCTGAATCCATGCGGGCGGATACAGCAGCAGAAAGAAATACACGAATGCAGGGATCAGCAACCGCTCGGCAACGCTCGAGCAGTGCAACTTCACCATCAGTGACGTCAGGTCGTATTCATGCCGCTCGGCCACCGCGATCAGCCGCGCCAGATTGTCAGGCGCATGTGAGATATCCGCATCGGTCAGCAAAAGAAAATCGGGCTGCCAGCGAAGTGCCTCCGCAATGCCTTGCGAAACCGCCCACAGTTTCCCCGTCCAACCAGGAGGAAGCGGCCGCGACGATACCACGTCCAGCCGATCCAGCTGGTTCAATCGCATGGCTGCAGCACGCGCAATCTCACCAGTTCCATCCGAGCTGTCGTCATCCACCAAAAAGACGTGCAATGGGCCAGCCAGATCCTGACGTAGCAAACACGTGATAGTCTCCGCGATAGACCCCGCTTCGTTTCGCGCCGGAATCACCACCGCGACCCGGCGCGCCTCGCTGGAGCGCTCTTCCGGAAGAAGCTTGTTATGGATGGTCCAGAAGAAGCCGCGGCCCAGCGCGATGCCGAGCCAGATCAGGACCGACAGCAAGCCCAGCGAGGCAAGCACGGTCACAGCGCCGGTTGCTGTTGTGTCATGCAGTGCAGGGTGCCGAGACCCAACACCAAGTCGGTGGACGCGATGCCGATCACGTTCCGGCCGGGGAACAGTTCCGCCAAGGTGTTCAGCGCTACCCGGTCATTGGCATCGTTGAAGGTCGGAACCAGCACCACACGGTTGGCAATATAGAAGTTCGCGTAGCTCGCAGGCAGCCGCTGGCCATCGAAGTAAACCGGCTCAGGCATGGGCAAAGTGACCACGCGCAACGGATGCGAATGCTGGTCTTTCATCGCGCGCAGCAACGCCTCATTCTCAAGCAGCGGCCCGTGATTGACTTCGGCCGGGTCAGGTTCGCTGGCCACCACCACCGTGTGCGGATCCACAAAGCGCGCCAGGTCGTCCACATGGCCGTGCGTGTCGTCACCGGCAATTCCGTTACGAAGCCACAGTGTGTGGCGCGCTCCGAGGTAGTGCCTGAAAATCTTTTCGTAATCGTCCCGGCTCATGCCGGGGTTGCGCGCCTGCACGGAGCTCAGTAGACATTCCTCCGTGGTCAGAATCGTCCCCTGTCCATTGACGTCGATGCTGCCGCCCTCCAGAACCACCCGTTTCCCATTCCACAGCGGCGACCAGGATTGGATGCCGAGATCGGATACCAGGGCCTCCGCCACCGCGTCGTCCTGCTGCCAGTTGTCGTACTTCGCCCAGCCATTGAAATGCCAGTTGAGGGCACCAAGCTTGGCCGGCTCGACGATATCGGCATATGCGGACGAGAGATCCGCCTCCTCTGATTTCACGAAGATCGGACAGAAATCCCGGGTCCAGCTTCGATCCGTCGCTACATGTAAGAAACGGACCGCGCCCAGATCCACATGACATTTCGTGAGCACCTCGCGAACCACGGCTTCGGCTTCCGCGTTCTCCACAAGGATGTGTACCTTCTCGACTCGCGCCAGGTGACGAACAATCTCGCCGTAGATCCAATTCGCTGTCTCAAACTTGCCGGGCCAATCGGTTGCCTCGTGCGGCCAGGCGAGCCATGTGGCCTCGTGCGCCTCCCACTCCGCCGGCATTCGAAACCCGTAATGACTCGGGTACTGTTCAAGAGCGTGCATGACTTTAGGCAAGCCAACGCTCTGTAATCGGAGCATATGCGTCAATCCTTCGATCCCGGAAGAAAGGCCAATTCTTGCGAACTTCATCGATCAATTTTGGATCGCACTCTGCCACCAGCACTTCCTCCTGATCGGTCGACGCCTCGCGTATCACCCGCCCAAACGGATCGGCCACAAACGACGATCCCCAGAACTCCAGCCCCCGGTCCGCCGGTCCCTCAAACCCAGTACGATTGATGGCTGCAACGTAAATGCCATTGGCGATCGCGTGCGAGCGCTGGATGGTCCGCCAGGCATCCAGTTGCGCGGCGCCCCACTCTGCCTTCTCTGAAGGATGCCAGCCGATGGCAGTTGGATAAAACAGCACATTCGCGCCCTGCAAGCTCGTCAGGCGTGCTCCTTCCGGATACCATTGATCCCAGCAGACCAGCACTCCGATTCGCGCATACTTCGTTTCAAAATTCCGAAAGCCCATATCGCCCGGCGTGAAATAGAACTTTTCAAAAAAGAGTGGGTCGTCGGGGATGTGCATTTTTCGATACAACCCCAGCAGCGCACCGTCCGCATCGATGGTTACGGCCGTATTGTGATACAGCCCTTGTGCCCGCTTCTCGAAAAGTGAAGCCACAATCGCCACGCGCAGTTCCTTGGCAAGGCTGGCCAGCACTTCCGTGCTCGGTCCGGGAATCGACTCGGCCAGCGAAAACAACTCGGCCTTCTCTTCACGGCAGAAGTATTGGGAACGAAACAGCTCCTGTGTGCACACGATCTCCGCGCCCAGCAGGGCTGCCCGTCGAATGCCCGCCACCGCTTTGCTTAGATTTTCATCGGCGTCTGTTGTGCAGCTCATCTGCACCAGGCCGATCTTAAAAGCACTATCGCGCAGCGCTCGCGGCGAAACCGCATTTAAAGGCATAGTACGATTGTCCTCATCCTGACTTCTTCTCTATGCAAAAGCTGCTTTGCCTAGTAATTGCCCTTTGGATCAACGCATCGGCGGCCACGATTCCCACGCCGCACGAGCACTTTGGTTTCACGCCAGGCGATGACTACAAGCTGGCGGATTACTCCCAGATTACCAGTTACTTTGAAAAGCTGAGCCATGCCAGCGACCGCCTTCGATGGGTGAAGTTCGGCAACACTTCCGGCGGCAAGGCGATGTATGTCGCCTTTATTTCGGCGCCGGAAAACCTGAAGAGGCTGGACGAGTATCAGACCATCAACCGTAAGCTTGCCCTCGCCGAGGTGAGCGGCGCCGAAGCCAGGGATCTGGCGCAAAAGGGGCGCGTCTTTGTTTGGATCGATTCCGGTCTGCATGCCACGGAGGTGGCGCCTTCGCAGCAGGCTCCGGAGCTTGCTTACCGCATGTTGACCGACGAAAGCGCTGAAGCGCAGTTCATTCGCAGCAAAGTCATCCTCATGCAGGTCCCCTGCATCAACCCCGATGGCCTGGACATGGTCGTCCAGTGGTATCGCTCCAATGTCGGAACGCAATACGAGCTGGCGCCGCTGCCCCACCTGTATCAGAAGTATGCGGGCCACGACAACAATCGCGACTGGTACATGCTCAATCTGCCGGAAACCCGCAACGTAACTAAACTGCTATTCCAGGATTGGTTCCCCGAGATCGTCTATAACCAGCACCAGGCGCCGCCCTTTCCGGCGCGTATCTTCGTTCCTCCCTACGCCGAGCCGCTTAACCCCAACATCCCCGCCTCCGTCATGGAGGGCATCAACCAGATCGGCGCCGCGATTAAGGCCCGCTTCGCTCTCGAGAACAAACCCGGAGCGCTGTCCTATTACGGGTTCGATGCCTGGTGGAATGGCGGCCTGCGCTCGGTGCCCGCGTTCCACAACATGCACGGCATCCTGACGGAGACCGCCGGCAACTCCTACGCCGCACCCGTCACTTACAAGGATGCGGACTTGCACGAGCGTTTTGACAATGGCGTGCTGACCAAAACTCCCAGCATGTTTTATGAGAAGCCCTGGCTTGGCGGCCGCTGGCGTCTGCGCGACGCCGTGGACTACATGCTGACCGCCGATTTCGCCATCCTCAATCTGGCCGCCGAACGCAGTACCGACTATTTGTATGAGGCCTACCAGACCGCCGAAACGCAGATCAAGCTGGGCCAGAGCGCAAAGCCATACGGTTATGCGATACCTCAGCAGCAGTGGGACGCCACCGCTATGCGTGAAATGCTGACCCGGCTGAAGATGTCCGGCGTGGAGATCAAACAAGCACCCACACGTTTTTCCAGCGGAGGCCGCGAGTTTCCCGCAGGCACGTTCGTGATCTCTAGTGCTCAGCCGTTTCGCGGATACGCGGTCGACTTGCTGGAACCGCAAAAGTATCCGGAGCTGAGGGAAAGCCCGAATGGCCCTTTAAAGCGGCCCTACGATATCGCCGGCTGGACCCTGCCTATGCAAATGGGTGTCGATGTCGTCCGTCTCGACGAGCCACTGCCGCCCAAACTGGAAGTCGTGAAAGAACTCGAATCAACGCCGCCAAGCCGCTCGCATAGCGACGCGTCTTTCTTTCAGACCATGGCTGACTTGCTCAATGCAGGCAAGTCTCTTCGCTGGAGCAGCGACGGCAAGCTCTTGATTGAAGGCGAGGCCGCGCCCGCCGAGATCAGCACGGCCGCCTACACCATTCGGCCGCCACGTGTCGCGATCTATGATTCCTGGCTCGCCAATATCGATGCCGGCTGGACCGATTGGCTGCTCGATGAGGAACGCGTGCCGCACACCATGCTGCGCAACGCCGATGTTCAGAAAGGCCATTTGAGCGACCGCTTCGACACAATCATTTTGCCGTCCCAGGACGCCGCCGCGATTTTGCATGGCGCCCGCGAAGGCGAACGCAGTCCAGGTGCGCGCCTGGACAGCGCTCCCAATGCCCAGCAACGTCCCGAATACACCGGGGGTATCGGGTTGAAAGGCTTGGTGGAATTAGTGGAGTTTGTTCGCCAGGGCGGCTGGCTCATCACCTTTGATCAGGCCGGTGACCTGCCGGTCGCGAACTTCCCGCTGCCCATCCGGATGCTGATCCGGGCAGGTAGCACAGAGGACGCCGCTCCGGCCCACGCGTATTTTTGTCCCGGCTCCATCCTCCGCGCGACTGTCGATACCAAGAATCCCATCGCCTTTGGCATGCCGCAGAACAGCTATGTGTTCTCCAGCGGCGGGCAAGCCTACGACAATTTGCTCCTGCCGGAATTCAATAAGGGCGATCGAGAGGTTCGGACGGTGGCGCGCTACGCTATCACGAACGTCTTGGCCAGCGGATTCCTTTCCGGCGAGAGCGTCGTTGCCGGCCGGCCTCTGCTGGTCGACGTCCGCTACGGAAAAGGGCATGTGGTCTTGTTCGGTTTCCGTCCCCAGTTCCGCGGCCAAACCTACGGCACTTTCCGCCTGGTCCTCAACTCGATTTACCTTGCTTCCGCGCAGGCGAGCGGTACCGTATCCAGTTCCGCGGCTATTGAACGTGTACGCTCAGTGACTCGCTAACACTGTGCCCTTTGGCATCCTTCGCGGTCAGCGTGTAGGTGGTGTCTTTCACCGGCGCAACCTGGAGACAGTGATTGTAGCTGGGCTTTGCGTCCTTAAACTCCGGCTCCAGGCTCACCGAAACGGCATTCGCGACGCCGTAGCGCATGTTGATGGCCTCGCCGCGATGGGGATGTGACGGCGCCAAGCCAAACGTCAGAATCTTCACTTCGCCCGTTCCAAAGACCAAGTCCGTCGTGCTTCGCAGTCGTTGCTGTTCACGCTGGGCGGCCTCTTGTTGCGCTCGTTTAGCCTCCTGCCCGCGCGCTGACTTGGTGTTCCGGCTTAACGAGTTTGCCAATTTCCCAGAACCCGTGTCCGCAGTGCTTGGAGAAGAGCGACACACTTGATGGATTGCCGACGATAACGCCGTTTCACGGGCGTATTCCCACGTTCGCACAGTTCAGCATCTACCACGCGCCAGGCAAACTAAACATGCACCTGCCTTCACGGAATCCGGGCCGATCGGCCGCCCCGCCTGGAATGTTATGCCCAGTAGCGCCCGTCTGCCATACTGCTTGTAGGTCCTTATTTATCCGAATGACATTATTCTCATCGCTGTTCCGGTCGACGATGAGAATGTCAACGGCTCATGCGACAGATCGCTTGGAACGGCGAGCCTTCTGCCAGTAACCGTTGAGTCGAAGAAGCTTATTCCTCGTCGATACCAAGCATCTTCAATTCGTCTACCCGTCCTCGGTATCCAGTTCTGCCCCGAGTCCGGCACGCAACTCGTAGGCGGATGGCGGCCGACGGCCGTTACCTCCAGGTGATCTTCGTCTCAACTTTCGACGATCCTGAAACTCGCGGCAAGGGCGGAAGCGGCAGGCTGCTTTATCAACTTGCTGGATATGGGACGGCAGCCAAGAAACTCAAAGATTTGGACTTGAAACATTGAGTCACGGAGAGAGAAATGAACTAGACCGAATCTCACTGCCAACGATCACACGAATCACCAGCCCCATTCGGGGTTAGTCACGGAGTAAGGAAAACTACATGGGTATTGGGTTAACATCTCAAAAATTAACGCTAGGCGCTCTCGCCATTGGCAGCTTGATGCTGCTGGGTGTCGCCGCGCCGGCAAACGCACAAACAACTGCAAACAAGAAGCCAAACATCGTCATCATTTGGGGCGACGACATCGGCCAGTCCGATATCAGCGCCTACTCGTGGGACTGATGGGCTTTAAGACACCCAACATCGACCGCGTCGCCAAGGAAGGCATGCTGTTCACCGACTACTACGCCGAGCAGAGTTGTACCGCAGGTCGGGCGTCGTTCATCACCGGCCAGTCGGGCTTGCGCACTGGCCTGACCAAGGTCGGCCTGCCGGGCGCCACGGTAGGGTTGCAAAAGGAAGATCCGACGATTGCCGAGCTGTTGAAAGCGCAAGGCTATGCCACCGGCCAATTCGGCAAGAACCATCTGGGCGATCGCAACGAATACCTGCCCACCGTCCACGGCTTCGACGAGTTCTACGGCAACCTCTACCACCTGAACGCCGAAGAAGAGCCAGAACTGCCGGACTACCCCAAAGACCCGGCGTTCCGCGCCAAGTTCGGGCCACGCGGCGTGCTGGACTGCAAGGCATCGACCACGGACGATCCGACGGTGGACCCGCGCTTCGGCAAGGTCGGCAAGCAGGTATGCAAGGACACCGGCCCGCTGACCAAGAAGCGGATGGAGACCATCGACGATGACGTCGCCGCCCGGGCCGTGGACTTCATCCAGCGGCAGAACAAGGCCGGCAAGCCAGCCTTTGTCTGGGTGAACTTCTCCCACATGCACTTCCGCACCCACACCAAGCCGGAGAGCATCGGCCAGGCGGGGCGTTGGCAGAGCCCGTACCACGACACGATGATCGACCACGACAGGAATGTCGGCACGGTCCTCAAGGCGCTCGACGACCTGGGCATCGCGGACAACACCTTCGTCATGTACAGCACCGACAACGGCCCGCACATGAACTCGTGGCCGGACGCGGCGATGACGCCGTTCCGCAGCGAGAAGAACTCGAACTGGGAAGGCGCCTACCGCGTGCCCGCCATGGTCCGCTGGCCGGGTCATATCAAGCCGGGCAGCGTGTCCAACGAGATCGTTGCTCACCTCGACTGGCTGCCGACTTTTTCGCCATGGCAGGCGACCCGCAAGTGAAAGAGGAGTTGCTCAAGGGCTACAAAGTTGGAGACATGACCTACAAGGTCCATCTCGACGGCGACAACCTCGTGCCCTACCTGACCGGCCAAGTCGAGAAGAGCCCGCGGGTTCGTTCCTCTACATCAACGACGACCAGCAGTTGACGGCTCTGCGCTACGACAACTGGAAGCTTGTGTTCATGGAGCAGCGGGCCGAGGGAACGATGCTGATCTGGTCGAATCCGTTCACCAACCTGCGGGTGCCAAAGATCTTCAACCTGCGGACGGACCCCTACGAGCGGGCGGACATCACTTCGAACACCTACTACGACTGGCTGCTGGATCACGCCTTCTTGCTGGTTCCGGCGCAGGCGTATGTGGGCCAGTTCATGATGACGTTCAAGGACTACCCGCAACGGCAGAAGGCAGCCAGCTTCAACATGGACGAAGTGTTCGCGAAGATGCAGGAGAGCGGCGGATCGAAGTAACGCGGGCTGGCGGCGGGGTGCTTCTGGAGGTGCCCCGCCTCGGACCATCCAGCCGATCCGCATGGCTTCGCCCTTCACCTTCTTGGGTTGGAGTGCCGCGCAGTCATGGCTTGGGATCTCAAGGTAGCCAATGCTTGATGCTCAACTTAAATCCGAACCGGTTTCGGACGATTTCTCGTTTTCGCCAGTTCAGGGCGGGCCTTTCCACCGCTTCCGCAAAGCCATTGGGCTCGTTCCGGAGAAGGGCCTGGGGCTGGCGCGGCGTGTGCTCGCGCTCATAGCCGTGGCGTGGCTTCCGGTGATTATAGGGGCGCTGGTGACGGGCCAAGCACTGGAAGGAAAGGCAACCGACCCACTCCTCCGGCATTTCGGACTGCACGCCCGGTTCCTGCTCTCCGTTCCGCTGCTAATCTTCGCCGAGGCATCCATGGAGCGAAAAATCCCGCCGATAATCCGCCATTTCGTTGCTTCCGGGCTGGTGGATGCCGAGACGCTGCCGGAGTTTCGCCGTGCGCTCGAGCATGGTCGGCGTGTACGGGATTCCGTCTGGGGCTCGGTCTTCGTCCTGGCCGCCATGATTGCTGTGGTTCTCTTCGCTGCCGCCAATTCGGCGCATGGGGACGAGATGTCATGGGCGAACGGTCCTTCCGGGATTGGCTTCGCCGGCTGGTGGTACAACACCGTCTCGCGCCCGATTTTTGTTGGGCTTCTCGCGATTTGGGCTTGGCGCTTCGTCGTTCTGTGGAGCCTCGTCTGGAAGCTCTCCCAGCTCGATCTGAGGCTAGTAGCCAGCCACCCGGATGGTGTTGGCGGTCTTGGTTTTCTCGAAGGTGCGTCGAAAGCATCCGCCCCACTTGTCGCCGCCATCTCCGTGGTGATCGCCGGCCGTTGGGGACATGACGTGCTCTACCACGGAGTCCATGTAGAATCGCTGTTCCCCTTGGCCGGCGTCTTCGTCGCCATTTCCGTGCTGATCTTCAACGGCCCGCTGCTCCTCATTGCCGGAAGCTGGGAGCCTTCAAGGAGAAAAGCGTATTGGAGTACGGCTCACTAGTGGGGCATCCGGGAGACTCGTGTATCGAAGTGGATCCACAACCGGCCGTGGAACGCCAGACATTCTAAATGCCCCCGAACTTGGACCCACTGTCGACATTTCGTCCATCTACGAGTCCGTTGCCAAGATACGCTTCGCGCCCATCAGCAGAAAGTCGCTGGTCCCGATCGTCGCCGCAGCGCTTTTGCCGATGCTGCCGGTTTATGCGATAGAGGTTCCCGTCACAGAGATCCTGAAGAAGCTGGCCGGGGCGCTGTTTTAGAAAAACAGGACCGGATCTGGGAGCATTAGTGGACCCTAAACCTAGGTAGTTCAGGGTCTTGCGAGGATTACTCCCCGAAGGTCACGATATCGTCTGGAATCCGTCAATCGCTAGGAAACCGGTGACGGGAAACCGGTGACAGGGGAAACCGGTGACAGTATCTACGTTAACCACGTTTCGGCCATCCGCCGGGCGTTCAACAGGGCTGCCTCTCGGATGCTAAACCAAACCACAGCAAGGAAACCGGAGGAAACCGGTGACAGTATCCACGTTAACCACGTTTCGGCCATCCGCCGGGCGTTCAACAGGGCTGCCTCTGGGATGCTAAACCAAACCACAGCAATGTTTTGCAGGAATTCCGCCCGAAAAGTCGTTAGCGCCCTATCGGGATTGCCTCGGAAGGAAGAGGCGTAAAACGAGAGTTACTTGATCCGAGGCAGTTTCGATAGGGGCGACTTGAAGGAAACCCGTCGTAAGTTAGGGCTTATGTGGCGGCCGCTCGCGCACCGGACCCCGTGTCCGGCTCGTCCTACATATAAATCCCGCCATTCACGTCCAACACATGCCCGGTGATGAAGCTCGCCTCCTCGCTCACCAGGAACTTCACCGCCTGCGCAATATCTTCCGGCGTGCCCATTCTTCGCAGCGGCGTGTTGTCCACCATTTTCCTCTTAAGTTCTTCGGAAAGCCCATGCGTCATGTCCGTCTCGATAAAGCCCGGGGCAATTGCATTCACCGTGATATTCCTGCTGCCCACTTCCTGCGCCAATGACTTTGTCAATCCGATCAATCCCGCTTTCGACGCCACATAATTGGCTTGCCCCGGGTTGCCCATCTCACCCACCACCGACGATATATTCACAATCCGGCCCCATCGCTCGCGCAACATGCCTTGTAGCACCTGCTGAATGGCGTAGAACGCGCCGCTCAGGTTCGTCGTCAGCACAGCCTCCCAGTCCGTCTGCTTCATGCGGATGGCGAGCCCATCCCTGGTAATGCCGCCGTTATTCACCAAGATGTCGATCCGGCCAAACTCCTTGGCGGTTTTGTCGATGGCTTGCGCAATCGAATCCTTGCTAGCCAGGTTCATCTCCACGGCAAATGCGTCGCCTCCGCCTGCCCGTATATCGGCCGCGGCTTCCTCCAGTTTGTCCATCGACCGTGCCGCCAGCACCACCCGATAGCCGCCCGCGGCCAGAATGTTCGCACAAGACTTGCCAATTCCGCGGCTTGCGCCGGTGATCAAAGCCACTCGATTATTCATGATTGAGTCCGAAACTGCGCCCTTCACGGAACGCGACTGGGGTCAAGTTTAACCCCGGCGTTCAAAACTGCGCGCGTTCCAGGCGCTCTCGATCATCATAATGGGTGGAGGCGGGAATGTCTTGCTTTCGCGCCTCGGCACACAACCATGTCAACTCCCACGTCACTGAATGATGTTGGCGATTTCATACGCGCCCTGGAGCGCGCCGGCGAACTCCACCGCATTCCTTTTGAGGTTGATCCCTATCTCGAAATCACCGAGTTTGCCGACCGGTCGGTCAAACAGAATGGGCCCGCTCTGCTGTTTGAGAAGCCCAAGGGATCCAGCATCCCGCTTCTCATCAATGCATTCGCGAGCATGCGCCGCATGGAGATCGCCCTCGGCGTCGACAACATCGAGGACATCGCCGCCCGCATCGCCGGGTACCTGCAGATGCAAAAGCCCGAAGGCCTCCTCGACAAGCTGAAAATGCTGCCGAAGCTGGCCGAAATGAACACCGCGTTTCCCAAGACAGTGAAGGACGGTCCCTGCAAGGAGGTGGTCCGCCGCACTGATTTCTCGCTCGACGAATTTCCCATCCTCCACTGTTGGCCGCACGACGGCGGCCGCTTCATCACCTTGCCGCTGGTCTTCTCGAATAATCCCGCTACCGGAAAGCGCAACTGTGGCATGTACCGCATGCAGGTCTTCGACGGGCAAACCACCGGAATGCACTGGCAGAGGCACAAGCAAGGCGCCGATCACTACCGCCGCATGGCCCAGGAAGGCAAGGACACTCGCATGCAGGTGGCCGTCGCCATCGGCTCCGATCCCGCCACCATGTATTCCGCCATCCTGCCGCTGCCCCCGGAAATCGACGAGATGATGTTCGCCGGCTTCCTGCGCGGCAAGGCAGTGGAGATGGTGAAATGCGAAACCTCCGACGTTGAAGTCCCCGCCAATGCCGAAATTGTTTTGGAAGGCTACTTGAATCTCGGCGAACTGCGCAACGAAGGGCCGTTCGGCGACCACACCGGCTTCTATTCACTCGACGACGACTATCCGGTGTTTCATCTGGAGTGCATCACGCACCGCAAGAAGCCGGTCTATACCGCCACCATCGTCGGGCCGCCGCCTATGGAAGACTTCTACATGGGGAAGGGCATTGAGCGAATTTTCCTTCCGCTCATGCGCCTGCAATTGCCGGAAGTGCGCGACATCTGCATGCCAGCGGAAGGTGTCTTCCACAACTTGATTCTGGTCTCCATGCGGAAGTCGTACCCCGGCCACGCCCGCAAAGTGATGCATGCCATTTGGGGCCTCGGTCAGGCTATGTTCAGCAAGGTCATCGTTGTGGTCGATGATGATGTCGATGTTCAAAACGTGCGCGAAGTGGCCTGGAAGGCACTGAACAACATTGATCCCCAGCGGGATATCGAATTCGTGATGGGGCCGGTCGACTCGCTGGACCACTCCAGCCGTCTGCCCGACTATGGTTCGAAGATGGGCGTCGATGCCACCACCAAGTGGAAGTCGGAGGGCTTCACGCGACGCTGGCCTAACGTCATCGAGATGTCGCCGGACGTCGTCACCCGCGTCGACGCCTTATGGAAGAAGGCCGGCCTAAAGTAATCCGCCCGCGATCGCCAGCCAGCGCTTCCGAGCCGCGACAGTAATGGAGCGGAGCGCCAACCGCCGGTCACTCCGTGTTGGCCTCCGCGTCGTACACGCTCACTCCGCCCACGATCGTCTCCAACACCGTCAACTTCTGCGCCGTATCATCCCACCGGTAGCGAACCAGGTCAGCCCGTTCGCCCGTATTCAAGCCGCGCTGCCGCCCGCTGATGCGGCCCGCTCTCGCGGCATTCGTCGTGGCCATCGTGATCGCGTCGCGCAGCGATACACCACCCAATCGCACCGTCATCCCAATCGCGCGATCCATCGATAGAGCCGATCCCGCCAGCCGCGTCCCCCCGCGCAGCCGCACACTGCCGTCTTCGTGTAAGTCCACTTCCACTTGTCCCAGGTTGTAAGGCCCCGGCGCGCACATCGCGGGCATCACCGCGTCCGTAATCAAAACCGAGTGTTCCAGTCCTTTTGCGCGCAGCGCCGTCTTGAGAAACGGCCCCGGGATATGGATGCCGTCGACAATGAAGCTCGCCGTCAGCCGGTCCTCCGCCAGCTGGCTCCAGATGTAGCTCCACTTGGTTGGCAGAACCGGATGTGCTCCGTTGCCCAGATGCGTGGACATCGTTGCCCCCGCGTCTACAGCCGCTTCCACCTGCTCCGGTGTCGCTCGCGTGTGTCCGATGCTCGCTACGACGCCCTGCCCGGTCAGCGCTTCGATATACTTCGGCGCCTCCTCCCACTCCGGCGATACCGTCACCAGTTTCACGCAGCCCCCTCGCTGCTTCCTGCCAGCGCTTGAACTCTTCGATGTCGGGTGGGCGCACATGTTCCTTCGGGTGAGCTCCTCGCGGGCCATCCTCGGGCGAGATGTGCGGCCCTTCTACGTGGAAGCCCTCTATCGCCATCGCGGACGGCAGCCCGTATTCATCCAGGCTCGCCTTCGCGTCAGCAAGGTTCTTCAGCGCGCCCGTCATTCGCTCCAACGATCCAGTAATCACCGTCGGAAAGAATCGCGTCACGCCCGTCTTGAACAGCGCCCGGATCGAGTCTCGAATTGATTCGTGACTCGCGGATGGGTCGTTGTAATCGACACCGGCGAACCCGTTCACTTGGACGTCAATGAAACCTGGCGCGATGTATTCATCGGTTGGCGCCGGTCGAATCAATTCATCCACCAGATCGATGGTCGAGCTGCATCGAATCTCCACCACGGATCCCGTCCCTGGTAATTTCCCCATGCGAGTGGTTGTCATGCTAAAACATTACCTTCCTTCGCTGTTTTTTTCACAGGTTCCCCACAGTGCGGTTGCGCTAACCCTCTGTAGACTCATAGGATAAAACGTGTTGAAAACACTCAGCGACCCTGAGAAAAGCCTAGCGCTTACAAAGCCGTGCTGCTAAAACTTTAGAAGATCCAGCGCGGGCAAAGGATTTGCAGGTAATCTCGGGGGAGGTGGCTGTGAGTCTCGAGCCCGTCGTTGGTGACCTGCCCAGTGAGTTTGGATGTGCCATCCCGGTGCATCCAGGAGGGCGAAGCAGGCGGTTCGAAACTAACTCCTGACCGCTAATCGGTGCCAGTTTCCCGTCTGCTTCCCCTCCACACCTCAACCTGCACAAAATCGCACGCGAAGCGGATCAGAGGGGACGTTGAAGGCCAGGTTTATTGGCGGCTCAATACCAAGGCGCGCCCTTAATCAGAGCTACAGTCCCGCTCCTACCGGATGCGGCTCGCTCACCGGTGCCACCGGCGTCAGCCAGCCAAACTCATCTTTCGCATGCCCGGTTACGATCTCAAAGAATCGTTTCTGAATCCGCTCGGTAATCGGTCCGCGCTTGCCTCCGCCGACAATCACCCGGTCCACCGACCGGATCGGCGTCACTTCCGCCGCTGTTCCCGAGAAGAACACTTCGTCGGCAATGTACAGCAGTTCCCGCGGGATAATCGTCTCGATCACCGGAATGTCCAGCGTGCCCGCGATTTTCACAATCGCATCGCGGGTTATCCCGGGCAGCACCGACGCGCCTAACGGCGGCGTCAGCACTTTGCCGTCGCGAACCACAAAAATGTTCTCGCCCGATCCTTCACTCACGTAGCCGGCTACATCCAGCGCAATGCCTTCGGCGTAGCCGTTCGCGTCGGCTTCCATCCGGATTAACTGCGAGTTCATGTAATTGGCGCCGGCCTTGGCCAGCGCGGGCAGTGTGTTCGGCGCGATCCGGGTCCAGGAAGACACGCACACATCCACCCCGTGCGCCAGCGCTTCTTCACCCAGATACTTCCCCCACTCCCAACATGCAATATAAGTATCCACGGGATTATTCTTCGGAAGAACTCCGACATCCCCATAGCCGCGCAAAACAATGGGCCGGATGTAGCACGATTTCAGGCCGCTCTCTCGTACCACTTCGATCATCGCCGCAGTCAGCTGTTCAATGCTGAACCCGCCGTCCATGCGATAGATCTTGGCGGAATCCAGCAACCGCCGCGCATGCTCGTAAGCGCGGAAAATCGCAGGGCCGGTCAGCGTCTCGTAACAGCGCACGCCTTCAAACACCGAGCTGCCGTAGCTGACGACATGCGAAAGCACGTGGATCTTCGCATCGTCCCACTTGATCAGCTTGCCGTTGTGCCAGATCTTCCCTGTCGCTTGCAACATGACTGAATTATATCGGAATGTGACGAAACAGCCCAGAAAACGGCATAAACAGAGGCATTCGGGGCCCCAACGATGCCGGCTGAAGCGCGTCGGACATGCACAGCCTCAGCGGCCAGCCACCCTAATGCGTCACGAAGGGCACATCCACCGGCCGCGCAAACACCGCCGCCGCTTTCCATTCCCCATTTACTTTTTTCCACACACGCAGCATGCCCGCGTCGAAGCTCTTGTGGCTGGCGGGAGTTTCGTCCGTATCGTAAACGGTGTGCACGTATGAGAACTCCCAGGCCATGTCGCCGGAGGCCGCGATCTCCAGGCGCTCCACTTTTGTCGTGTTTACCTGGTTTTTTCGTTTCACGTTCTTGGACTCCGGGAATAATTCCGCGACTTCCTTCCCCACTGCCGGGTGCCTGTAAGCGCCGCTCCAGAAAACGCTGTCGTCGGTATACGGAGTCTTACCCGACGCGATCACGGCGCGGATCGCGGCTTCATCCGCCTTTAAATTCACTTTGGAATCTTGCGCCACCAGCATTGCGGAGGTCATGCAGAATGCCAGATAAACGCAAATGCATCGTCGTGTCATCGTCTGGCGATTCTAGCAAAGCTCTATCGCGGCCTTTCCCGCAATGCCCACGGCTCGTTCGCTTACGCCGCTGGCTGCAGTTTCCCGGCCAGATAGCCCGCCCACGCGCGTATGTCATCCCAATTTCGAATGTCGCTGGCCGGCATTCGCCTTAGGGGCGTGAGGGTGAATGGAAACTTTAGCTTCGCTGGGTCGAATCGCCCGCCGAATACCTGATGATCGATCGGAGTCAGCCAGGGAAACTTCGCTAGCCCTTTATCGAGATGGCTGCGCGCCGCCGCCCACTCCTTCGGGTCATCATGAAATGGTCCAAGCGCGAACACCGCGACTCGCTGCATCGTGAGCGCGTGGCTGTGACGAGCGAGGAAACGCCGGGCATCCTTGTGCAAGCGGAACATATAGAGCGCCGTCCCCAGCACCACCGCGTCGTATCCCTCCAGGCTCATCACGTCGGGCATATGTGCGACGTCTACCATCAGCCCATGTTGTCGCAGCGTCTCCGCCACCGCCTCGGCAACTTCCTGCGTTGAGCCGTAACGTGTTGCATACGTTACCAGAACCGAAACTGACATGTTTGCCTCCTTGCCGCGCAACATCCAAACAGTCTCCGGCGCACTACTTCTATCACCTGTCAACTCGAACTTCCATCCTGCATTAATAGGAGATTGTGGGTAGAAGGGCGGGCCCAGCGTGCTCGGGCCGCCCGCCATCCCTGTCGACGCCAACCTTAAGACAACCACGGCGCAACAGATTGACTACTACGGGGCCCCACTGTAGCTGAACCCTGGAAAAAACAACCAGGCCCCGGCAGGTTTTTCTCACGTCTCCTAATTGTGGCGCCGCAAAGTGCGCGGTCTTAGGAACGGAACAAACTCCTGCAGAAAGTTGTAACTGGCGTCTCCACCGAGCATAATGGCCCCGCGCAGCAAGCCGTGCCCAAAGGAATCCGTGCTTCTGGGTTGCCAGGCGTTTGACAACTCGCCTGCAGCGAACGCACTGCCAATGCGTGCGTAGGCGATCTGTCTGGTCCCGTAATCGGTCCGCACGGTAACCGTTTGGATAAGCACACTCTTAAGCCTGGCCTTAAACGCCTTATCTTCACAGGGGAAATAACGAGGATCTTCGTGTAAGGTGCTCTCCATGCCAAACGCTATGACTTGACGCGAAAAGTGCGTTGCGAACGACGAGCCGTATCTGTCAGCGAAGCCCGTGGCGCCGCCGCCCCATTCTTTTGGCCGGTCTTCGGCCTGTCCGATCGATGCTCCAACTCCTGCGCCCAGAAAGCCGCGCAGCCCAAACGCTTGCACCACGCTATAGTCGAATTTCTCAGTGACCGACAGCGGCCGCACAACTTTGGTTGCCGCCAGCTGTCCGGGCTGTTGAGGTGAGTTGGTTTCAACCTGTGCCGATAGGCAAATGGGCAGTGAACAGAAGGCTGTCAGAAATACTAGCCTGGTATCTCTTTGCCAAGCGCTCCCGTGTCGCATGGTCCAAGATAGAGCAGATTTGGGACCACTTGGTACGGGCCCGATGTTCGGCGATGCCTGCCAGGCGTCTCACCGCAGCCGTATCGAAAGCATCGTGATGTCGTCCGATTGCGGAGCTCCGGCCGTGAAGCTGGAAAGTTCGCCCGTCACGAAGCTGATCATGTCGCGGCAACCCAGAGCAAGACTGTTGCGAAGAGTGCCCGTGAGCCGCTCGTCGGTGAAATCGGAATCCTCGGCATTGGTGGCTTCCGGCACGCCGTCGGTATACAGAAACAGAGCGTCGCCCGGCTTAAGCAGTACGCAACTGCCTACGTATCCCATGCCGTCGAAGAGGCCGAGCGGAATCCCGCCGACCTCGGCCAAGGCCTCCACACCACCGTCGGCGCGAAGCAGGTAGGGGGGATTGTGGCCGGCGCTGCAGTATTGAAGTTCGCCGGTGCGCGTGTTCAGCAAGCCGTAGAAACAGGTGGCGAACATGGCGTTGACCTTTTCCTTCACCAACACCCGATTCACTTCCTGTAGACACTCCGCCGGCGGCATGCCTTTCAACGCGGTGGTCTTGACTTGTGTGCGTGAGACCGCCATGTAAAGCGCCGCCGGGATACCTTTGCCAGAGACGTCGCCGATCACCACGCCGAGGCGGTCTTCATCGATCAGGAAGAAGTCAAAAAAATCGCCGCCGACCGCGCGGGCCGAGGTCATTTGAGCGTGCAGGTCGAAGTCCGTGCGCTCGGGAAACGGCGGGAAAGTGCGCGGAACCAGCAAGTGCTGGATAGTGCGCGCAGTGTCGAGCTCTTTTTGAAGCGCGGCCAGTTGCTCGCGGTCGCGCACCGCTCCCAGCATCTCTGTGCACAGCAGCGAGTTCTGGATGGCGGCCGCGGTTTGCAGCGCAATCGTGTTCAGCAGTTTCAAATCGGCTGCCGAGTACGACGCCTCAGCACCGTTAGCGAGCGCGATAACGCCGACTGTTCGCTGGCCCGCACGCAGCGGGGCGCAAATCAAGGAGCCGAGATCGAGCTCCGACGCGAGAGCCCGACCATCCGAAGCGCAGTCGTTCACGATTTCGGCCATACCCCGCTCCAGGATCGAGGCCGCGAAGCGCGAGCCGGGATCAAGCGGGCCGCCGTTATGATTGGCGCCGTTAGTCCCAAACGAAGCCACGTTGCGAAGCGGCGCGCCCGGTTCCTCCAGGATGAGAATGCCGCCTTGCGTGGCGGGGATCAGCCGCTGTGCCTGCGCCAATGCCGACTGCGCGACGGCGGGCACATTCAGCAAAGCCGCCAGTTGTTCGGAGAGCTGCTCAATCAGGTGGACTTCGCGGTAAAGGTGCAGAACTTCCGATGCCAGGGCCCTGCGTTCCGCCTCACGCGCCGCGAGATGTGTCAGGAGCGAAGCCAGCGCGGCAGCGGGCGCTGGTGGTCCATTCACATATCCCAACGTTGCATCTTCGAAGCAGACCGGCACGCGCGAAGCGCCCGCCGAGCCCTCGCCCAGCAGGTACGTGCTGGAAGGCCCCTCCACGCTGATTTCGGCGCCCAGCGCATTAACCAGAGCCTGGAAAATTGGTAACGTGCCTGTCTTTTGACTAAGTAGCGCCTTTAATGTCGGAGTAGCCATTGCGCGATTACAGACCCAGCACGGACCGCGCTTTGGCGATCAAGGCATCCGGATCAAACGGTTTGGTCATGTAGAGGTCGGCGCCTACCTCCTGTCCCCGCTGGCGATCGAATTCCTGGCCCTTGGCGGTGAGCAGGATGATGTGAATGCCCTCGAGCCCCAGTTCCTTCTTCACGGTGTTGCAGACGTCGAAGCCATTCTTTTTGGGCATCATCACGTCAAGAAAAACCAAATTGGGCTTCTCATCGCGGATCGTCTCGAGTGCCTCTTCGCCATTGGCGGCCGTGAGAATCTCCACGCCGTCATCCTCCAGTTCCTCCAGGGTCTGTTGAATCAGCATGCGTAAGTGCGGTTCGTCGTCAACGATAAGTATCTTCATGGCAGTTATTGATAAATGAAAAACAATACGTTCTCCATGCCCTTCTCGAAGCGCAGAGCGCGGACCCCTTCGTCGCTCGAAAGCATGGAACTCAAAATGATGATGTCGGGCTTCGAAATCACCGCTTTGGCGACCAGCTCGGCTCCGTTGGATTCGACCACGTTATAGCCGCGGGTGGTTAGAACTTCGGTGAGGGTACGGACGGTTGATGCGTCTTCATCCACCACCATCACCTTCTTCTTGGACTTTCCCTGGTCCATCAGCACGTCCACCTCGTGGAACAACGAAGCCGTGTCGATGGGCTTGGTCAGATAGCGGTCCACACCCAGCCGGAAGCCGCGTTCCTTATCCTCAACTATGGACAGAATGATGATGGGGATGTCCATCGTGGCCGGATCGTTCTTCAACACAGCGGCCACGTCGAAGCCATTCATTTCCGGCATCATGACGTCCAGAATCACCAGCCCCGGCGTTTCCTCGCGGATCAGCGTCAGGGCCTGGCGGCCATCTTCAGCCAGGCGGACACTATAGCCCGCTTCGCTGAGTTCCTGTTGCAGTAGCGAACGAATGTTCGCGTCGTCGTCCACCACTAACACCGATTTGTCGTGGGGCTTGTGCGTCGCCACCTTTTCGCGCAACTGGCGCACCAGCGCTTCAATATCGACACTGCGCCGCGTGGGCAGCAAATCCAGCTGAGCCGGGTGGCCGGCAACAGGGAGAGTGAAGGAGAAGGTGCTGCCGTGGCCGGGCGCGCTTTCCACCCAGATGTGTCCGCCATGGAATTCCACGATCTCTTTGCAGATGGGCAGGCCCAGGCCGGTACCTTTCGGCTTGTCGGTAAGCGTGTCGCCCACCTGTTTGAATTTCTCGAAAACCTTGGACTGGTCCTCAGGCGCAATGCCGATGCCGGAGTCCGTCACGCTCACCAACAGTTCGCCGTCGCGCTGGCTGGCCGCGCAGGTGATGCTGCCGGAGTCGGTGAACTTGACCGCGTTTGAGATCAGGTTGATCACCACCTGAATCAAACGGTCGTGATCTCCATGAACCGTGGGAAGGCCGGGCTCAATGGTCCGAACCAGGCTGAGCTTCTTCGCTTCGAACAACGAAGCGGTCGCGGCGATGGCCCGCTCCATCACATCGGAAACCGAGACGCTGCCCATGTTCCATGTGAACTTGCCCGCCTCGATTTTGGCCAGGTCCAAAACATCGTCAATCAGTTTGGTGAGGCGTTCGCCCTCACTGACCACCACGTCAAGGTTCTCCACCACCTGCCGCTTGGTCTGTTGCACCTTCTTGTCGTCTTCCGGGATCAGGGGGAAAAGGCGTTCCTCGAGACGCCGTCGAATGATTTTGGCGAAGCCCAGCACCGACGTCAACGGCGTGCGCAACTCGTGGCTGACGGTGGAAAGGAAGGAACTCTTGGCGGCATCGGCTTCTTCCGCCGCGGCCCTCGCTTCTTCGGCTGCCGCCCTGGCCTGGCGGGCATCTTCAAACAGTTTCGCGTTATGGATCGCCACGCCGACCGCGGAGGCCACCGTCGAGAGCAAACGCTGGTCGGCTTCGCTGAAGCGCCCTTCCTGCTCGGTTGTCTGGACGCTGATCACTCCAATCATTTCGCCGCCGGAGGGAATGGGAACGCCCAGGTACGAGGCCGTGTTCCGTCCGATCGGCTTGACGCCCAGCCTGGTCCGGCTGCGCTCCAGATCCTCATTGATCAGCAGAGGCTGCCCGGTGCGGATGATTTGCGAAGTGAGGCCTTCGCCAAACGGCCGCGCTTCGGCGTCTTCTCCATACGTGTAGGGGAACTGGAGCATCATCGTGGCGCGATCCAGCAGCGAGACGTAGGCAATCGGCGCATGGAACAAGTCGCGCACCTGATCGCCAACCAGTTGGATCAGGCTGTCCATGTCCAGCTGCCGCGAGAGCGCCTGGGTAATGCTGTTGATGGTGACCAGTTCAGCCGCTCGTTCGCGCACCTCGCGTTCGCGCTCGTTGATCACCCGGTAGGCGCCTGCGTTATCCAGCGCGATGGTCGTGTAGGCCGCCAGGTTCTCCAGCAGGCTCAGGTGCTGCTCTGTGTAAGCCTTCTTCTTGAAGCTCTGAATGCTGAGCACGCCCAGCACGCGGTCCTGTGCGATGAGCGGCAAATAGATCATCGAGGCCGGCGGCTGCGCCATGCTGCCATCTTCCAGCTTGCGCCCCACATGTTCGTAGTTGGGAACGTACTGCTTCGATTCCGTCGCGACGTCGTTGATCAGAACCGGCTTGCGATTATCGATACACCACACGGCGAACTGGTTCTTATCGGCAGTGCTGCGCGTATAAGGCGCGTAGCGCTTGCCGTTCTCAATCGCCAGGCTGTATTCGATGAGGTTCTTCTCCGGCCGGTACAGCCCGACACCGAAGATACTGGCGTCCACAATCTGGTTCACGCGCTCGTACAGCTTAAACAGAATGGTGTCGAGATCCAGCGAGGATGTAATCTCTTTGCCAATTTCGCTGAGCAGCTCGATGCTGTCTTTCTGCGCCGCGATCTCAGCCGCCTGCGTTCGAATTTCCTGGGTGCGCTCCGTGACCGTGGCTTCCAGAACTTTCGCCTGGGCTTCCAGTGTTTCCTTTTCGCGGCGGGCCTTCGCACGTTCACGCGTGACGATGAATCGCCACAGCGCTATCGGTGCTAGTAGGAACAGCAGGCCGTAAAGAGCGTACGCGATTTGGGTCCGGTACCAGGGCGGCAGGATGGTGAATGCGTAGATGCCTTCTTCGCCGGTGCGTCCATCCAGGCCGCGGGCCCGAACGTGAAAGCGGTAGTCGCCGGGAGCCAGGCTGCTGTAGTTCGCTTCCTTTTGCTTGCCCCAGGCAGACCAGTCCTTGTCGGCGCCTTCCAGCAAGTACTGGTAGGAGGTATCGGAGCTGGTTCCAAATATCGGCGCGGCGAACTCGAAGCGCAGCGAGTTCTTGTCCGGCGGCAGCCGCAGATCGCCCGTTCCGGCAATGCTGTTCGCCGCCGAAAACCGTCTTCGATCCGGCACTCACCTGGCGTACCAGCGCTGGGAAGGGCTTCTGCGCGGCGGGCTTCACGCGCCGGTCGAAACGAACCAGGCCATCGCCGCCGCAGATCCACAAAACACCGCCGGGCTCCGACCGGATGATGTTTATGTCAAACCGGGTCAGGCTGCGATAGGGATCCTCTTCGAGCTTCCACGTTCCATCCGGCTGGCGGTGAAAGAGGCCAAAGCGCGAGTCATCGGATGATCCGGTGCCCGACCAAATCTCGCCATCTGACGTGACGATCAGGGTGGACGACGGGTTCGGCGCATTCACCGGAAGCAGGAAGCGGTTGTCCACCACGAACTTGTGGCCGGCAGCATCCCAGCGAAAGATGTTCTTGGACCGGGCTACTGTCGCGAAGAGATTTCCCGCCGCAAAGGCAACGGAGGTACTGCCTTCCGGGAGCCCCTCGTTGTGGGAAAGAACCTCAGCCTTGGAATCCCGCATGCCGCCGGGAGCGACCTCAACCCGCAGAATCTTGCCCTCGCCGCCGCTCACCCAAAGCGTTCCGTCAGCGTCTTCAATCAACTGCCTCGCTTCGTACACCAGATTCGGAAGTCTGCCTTCATCGATCCACGAGTGTCCGTCCCACCGTATGGAACCTACACCGTCGGAATGCCCGATATAGACGCGGTTCGGGTCCTTTTTCGATAGCGCGATGTCGTAGGTCTGCTCGTTGAGACCGTGCAGGGCCGGAACGGCGGGAACCATGGCATCGCCCTCCACTCGCAGCACACCCTCGCTGGTGGCGACTAATAATTGGTCGGGAGCTTTGCCGGCGGGGTCTTTGTAGGGAAGCAGCGTCCACGCTTGCGTCGCGCCGTGCAACGGAACCGACGAGTATCGGCCCGTTTTCTGGTCAAAAACAAGCCGAACCACCGACGCTCCCTTGAACCCGGTCGAGACATAACGTGAGCCGTTGAAGCCCGCCGTATCGAGGACGGCGGCTCGCGAAACGATGGAGATGGGTGAATCGATTTCAACCCGTGAGACGCCGGTATCGAGGCCGATCCAGAGCATGCCCTCGCGATCCGAATAGGCAGAAAGAGAATTCGAGCTGGAAAGTCCGGCGCTTTCGTCCAGGATTTGGCGGAGCTTGCCGTCGTGCTCGATGATTACCGCGCCACCCGTCAAGGTGGTGATGCAGATGCCGCCGTCGGGAAGCAGGGTCGACGTATAGGTCTTGTTCTTTTGGAGAAACTCGTCGGCTTCGGTTGGGAACGGGGTTGCTTTTTGGCCATCGAAAAGCGTCAGCAGTTGGCCGCGCGCCGAAACCAGGATGCGGCCGTCATCGAACGGATGAAGAAAAAGCTTGCCGGAGTTCTTGTAGGCGTCGCCGCCCGGAACGTCCCGAATCTCGTCCCCCACAATCTCCTGCAGGCCGATGCCGTCCTGTGCCGTATAGATGCGGCCCCGGACCATCGAGAGCGCCTGGAATCTGGTCTTGGGCACCCAGACGTGCATCTGCTTGCCGTCCCAGCGAAAGAGCCGCTCATAGGCCCGAAAGAAAACGCCTTGTGGAGTGGCCAGCACCTGCCAGATGTCGGTAACCGCGCGATGCTCAGGCGGCACTTTGTCAAACAGCGAAACGTAATGCAAGCTTCCGGCAGCGTCCGGCTCCAGGTACCCGAAGTTCTCGCCCGCGCCCACCCAGATTCGCCCGTCATCGTCCATGGCCAGTGAGCGGATGGTGGTGGTGGGAACCTCGATCTTTCGCCACGTCACGCCATCGTATTCAGTGATGTCGCTGCCTGAATGGCCGAAATACATCACCCCGCGGCGGTCTTGCAGGATGGTCCAGATCTGGGGTCCACCCTTGTAATCGCGGGCGGTGAAGTTGTCCACGACCGGCAACCCCAGTTCATTCACCGGCTGTGTCGGGCTTGGCTGCGCGGTTGGGTGCGTCTGGGCGGTAGAAAGGCATGGGACCGCGAGTGCCAGAAGCACCAGCGTCATGTACCGGCGGTTGAGTCTAAATCGTTGGGCCAACTGGTTTTCCAATTTCTAAGAGCGAGAACCAAACGCCACGGCGCAGGCCATCATGCACTGCGGCGGGTCTGGTCCCTTTGAGTCAAGTCGCCGCAGGATAACACAAACACTGTGGACTGGAGCACAGTTTCGGTACTATTTGCCGGCTGCCGGCTTAGGGCACTCCATACACCATTCAGCGCGTTGTTCCGGGCTGCCGCGAACCAACCGTCCCTCGATTGGCTCGCATCATTCCAGGCCGGCGTCACGTTTGCGGCGGCGATGTCTTCAGGATGATCCCGAACAGCCCCTTCTGATTGAAGCGTCTGATGTCGGGCCGGATCGGTTCGGCTTCGCAGATCATGGATTGAAACCCGGAGAAAGTCGCGGTAAACCATGGAAACGCGGTATTGACGTCGACGTCGTCCACCACCATAGCCCCACCCGGCCGGACTGCGGCGTAAGCCTGCTCCATCTCGAAACGTACATTCCGTTCGCTGTGCAGGCTGTCGTGAATGAACAGGTCAATCTGCCCAAGCCGGGACAACAGGTCAGGCAGCATTCGCCTGCTGGAGCCTCTCAGATAGGACCAGCGATCGGCGAAACGCGTGCCCACCGCCGTACCGGTTTGGTCCCGCCAAACCCGCTGAAGAGGCGGCAGGTCGATGCTCCACAGATGACCTTTGCCATTGCGTTCGAGCGCCTCCAGAATCATGCGGGAGCTGAGGCCGTGCGCCACACCCGTCTCAATCACGTGATCCGGTCTCAGATGACGCACCAGGCACCAGACCGCTCTCAGGAATCCGGCATCTCCATCGTTATACGCCTTAAAGCTCTCCGGACCAGCGTGAATCCCCGACGCCTCCAGTTCGGCGATGACCTCGTCCCACACGGTCCGGAATTCCGCGTTCGCCTGGCAGGGCCACTCCGAGCCGAGACCCTGATGAAGCCGCAGCTCCCAATCGCCATCCGGCCTGAGTTGGCACGGAGGGCGTTCTTTCAGGTTCCGGTCCGCATGTTTCTCCTGCAGCTTGATCCAGGCTTCCGAGAGAAACGCTCGCGCACCAAATTCCGATGGCATCAAAACACCTTCATCTGCATGGCGTCCGGCCGGACAAGCAACGACGGGCCAATTATTGCCGGGGATCGATTTTCACCGGGCTTACTGACTCGGTTGCCCGACGAGCCGGGTTGTTTTCTTCCTGTCGCTGGTAGTAGCCGAACAGCCGATCCGGCTCCAGCAGCAGCCTCGCTAGGTCCAGTATCGCGCGATTCAGAGGCAGTGAAGCCGGCGCGTCGAGATTCGACGCCGACGCGCTTTCCCGGCCTCCTCCGAAAGAGCCGGTGGGCCGAATGCCCGTCCCACAGGATACAGCTGTGCATTCGAACTCATCTCATTGATCCCAGGATACTTAAGGCCATTTCTGCTCCACAGGTTCAGAACGCCGGCAAGCTGACGCGGATGCTCGGCTGAGCGCATTACGAAACGAACTTACCTCCCACGGCCGACGAGATAGGCCGGTGTCGCTCGACTTGAAAAAACAAAGCCAACCTTGTGGCCGGCTACCGGACCCAGTTGATTTGCGAAACGAAGTACCGCTCACCCCAATGACATCAACTTCCAATGAAGAGATCTGGAAAATCGAAACTTTCCTGAGAGGTCGCCGTTCATCCCCGCTGATGAAAAGCCGAGACGAGTCTCGGCTCAGCAGGCTGACAGCCTTGCTCCGAAGCGGAGAGCGCGCCACGTTTTCGGAAGAACCCAACCACAAGGTGGCCCACTGCGGCTGGACAGCCTCTCATGCTTCCCAGGATCAGCCCTGTCGAGCCGGGTTCCGCTTACGGTGCGAGCCAAGCCATTGATTCCGTTGGCTAAATTGCGGAGCGAGCCGGGTGATTGCGGTTCCGTGCGACATGCGGGGTTGGTTCTGGTAGATAGTGGCGGGCTCCAGTTCTTGGGTTTTCCGCTAGAATTACTCTGAAAAAGGCGGTTAGGCGGGTCTCCCGGGAGGTGCGGTGGAACTCGGCAAAATGATCTGGCGGATTCGGTCAGAGTTCAGCGGGTTCAATCCACCGGCAAGTCAGGAAGCCCTGGCCCGGCTGCAGGCATCGCTGGGGCACATTCCGGAAGGCGTACGAGCGCTTTACCTGGACCACGACGGCTCGGATGATTTTCCTGAGGCCACTGGAATCCGGCTCGCGGCGCGTTTGATGACCATCGCCGAAGTGATCCAAACCCGGCATGCGATGGCGGCGCACGCGAATCGTCTTTGCAAGCTTCCGGAGATCGCGTGGCTGTGGACCGATGACCAGTCAAATTACTGTGGAATCTACACGGACGGCCCGTTGTCCGGCTGGCTGTTTGTTCTCAATCACGAGGAGCCGGAGGTTACACCGGCGTTCCGGTCGATCGCCTCTTTCCTATCGCGGCTGTTGGCTGCTGCAACGGACGCCGGTGATAACGGCACAAATGACCTTCCCTCGCTGCCGCGGGAGATTCCCGAAACCGTACCTGATCCGCCAAATCTCGAGGGAGACCGGGAGCTCGCGCTCCTTTTCCGCAAGCGGTACAAGGAAGAGGCGGACGAAGGCATGCGCCGGCTGTACGCCTTTTGCGCGATTTGCCTGACGCCGGTTGACGATACCGGAGAAGTGATGAGCTTTTGCGAGGATCCGGACATGTGGATTCCCGAGGCCGCTGTGCGGCTGTTGGAACTGCGGCGCTGGCGCGATGGCGTAGAACAGCTGGAAAGGCTCGCCCGGGAAGGCAAACCCAATGGCGACGCTGCGGCACTGCGGCTGCTGGTCCGGATGAATACCAATCAATCGCAGCAGGCGATTGACCGGCTCAAGCAGACGCTTCAGGGACCGAAATTGAAAATGCTCGAGATGTGGCTGCGCCGGCGTCCACTGCTCCAGTCGCCACGATGGTGAGGCCGGGAGGGGTTCCGAGACGGTGGCTCCGCGACTCCCGCCCTGCGTTTGGTTCGGGTAGTAGTGATGACTGTCCCTCTACTCACAACGGAGCCGGAATCCAACTATGTGGGTGCCGCGCCTCCGCTTGCTGACGCGCGCGGTTCTGTGCTCGGATTTTCACACGGACTCTGGCGGTTCGAATAGCGGAGTGGGATCGGACCGCATTTCCCACCGCCGGCACTTCCGCACGCGGACGGCATGTGCTAGTTTTTCTAGTGATTGTGCCGGCAGCCCAACTTCCACCCTACCGCCGGTTGAGCAATTTCCTCGGCCACAAAACGTGCGCCGAATTGCTGGATTACGTTACCGCGCCGTCCGTGACGCTGGCATCCTCGACTGTGCAGGATTGGGAAACAGGGAAGAGCCTTTATAACGACCGCGTCCGGCAATCCCTAACTACCCGAAAACTCGGGGAGTTTGACGACCTGCTGCGGCGGCTGGTCGCGGGAACCGTCCCTGGTGTTCGCCAGGATCTGGGATTGCCCGACTTCTCGCTACACCATGTGGAACTGGAACTAGCCGCGCATGGCGATGGCGGCCACTACGACTTTCACACCGATACCGTGCACGAGAACCAGACCGGCCGCATCATGAGCGCCGTCTACTATTTTTTCGCGGAGCCGAAGCGCTTCTCGGGAGGCGAGCTTCGCTTATTCGGCTGGTGGCGCGACTGGGCGGCCGGCAAGCACCCGAACCCGCACCTCGACCTCGCGCCCGAGAACGACTCGCTGCTCATCTTCCCGAGCTGGGCGATGCATGAGGTGATGCCGGTAGTCTGCCCTTCGGGGGAATTTGCGGATTCGCGCTTCTCAGTGAACTGCTGGCTCTGGCGAACGCTGCCCTCCGAGGTTTAATCAGTCCGCTCGCCGCAGATTCCCGCAACACTTCGCTCAGGAATCCACCTCCACCAGTTGATCGAGCAACTGCCCGACGGTGCGCTCGACTTCTTGCGCGTCCATGCCCGGCAACGCTTCCTTCACCAGTTCGACGACCTCGCCCCGGGTGTCGGCGACTTCCAGGCCCCGCCACAGAGCCAAGCCGGCAGGGTTCAGCAGGAGGATCCGCCGGGGATGCAGCTTCATGAGCACCAACTCGCCGTTCAGCTCGTCGGCGTCCAGATTGCCGGCTTTCACCAGGCGCAACTCGTTGTTCGACAATCAGGCCGGCCGGGGTGGAACGACCTGACAGTTTTACTAGCTCCTTTCCTGCCCGTCGCACCTCAACCGCCGATTTTTGTGCGCGGCCGGGCAATCGGTTCCGTCGGAGCTCAGCGAGATTCAGGGAGTGGAGTAAGGTGCGGCTGTTGCCGGCTCCTTTTGTAGGACGATGTGAAAACTCTGGTGGCAAGCGGACTGGCTGCCGGATGTTGACACAAATTCCGAGCAACCACTCCTTTACAGTCGCGGCTCCGAAGCCTATAATCCCGGCTCTGTGCCTGACGCTTCTTACCGCTGCTCCAGCCGTGCGAGCTGCCGGCAGCTCTCATCGACCCCAGCCTTAACGTTGACAGCCGTGTAGAGCTCCTTCGCTTCCTCCCACAGCAGTCTCGCTTCTGCCGTTGCACCCGCCTCGCCTTTGAGGATCGCAAGGCCTCGAATCGCGTTTGCCAAATCGAGCTGAGCCGTTTGCGCATGACCGCGATAAATAAACAGCGCTTCGCGGTAACAGGGTTCGGCCAACTCCACATTTCCTTCGTGCCGGTGAATGTCGCCGATGTGCCGCACGGTATGAGCCAGCCGCAGCGCGTCGGCCTCGGCGCGGTAAATCGCGGCCGCTTCCTGATAGTGCTGTAGCGCAGCTTCGCTTTGGCCCAGGTCACGCTCAATCTGGCCGAGACCTGTAAGCGCTTTCGCCAAATCAACCTTTGCGCCGGCTTCACGACGGAGATTCACTGCCTCGGCCAGATGTTGTTTGGCTTCGGCGAGCCGGTTCTCTCGCCGCGCCTGAAGGGCCAACATTACCAGTTCGTCAGGGCCGTCGGACATCTTGCCTGGCAGTTTATCACCGGAAAACGGCGGCGCGGTCATTACGAGAATTTCACTGGCACACCAACTGCCAATGTTACTGGCAGCCGCAAATTAACCTTCGTATGCTACACAAATATCCGCTATGTACCACTCGACGCATCGCCGTTCAGTTGATATGGCTCATACCGCGGGCTTGGTTTCAATTACTTGGCGGATGACACCGCTTACATGCGAGAGCCCTTTGGCAAAGGCTTCCGAAGTGCATTGTTTAAGGGCAAGAGCAACCGGAAATCAAAGTAAGATTCGAACCGGAAGCCGGTCAAAAGGAGACCTAAAATGAAAAACGTACTTAGTTACATAGGGGTGTCTGCGGCGGCTTTGATCCTGTTCGGATCTCAGTCGATGCAGGCCCAGGAAGCAGCCAAGGCTAACATCCCCTTCTCGTTCCATAGCAAGATGGCCGCTTATGAAAGCGGGACCTACACGGTGGAAACGCAACACGGAAATCTGCCGCTCGTTCTGATCAACGACGACACCCGGAAGACAACCTTTGTTCCGGCCGTCAGTTCACTTGAACCCACCACCAAAACCGACGCCCGCGGGCCGGTGATGATCTTCAAGTGCGGCCAAGGCACTTGCTACTTATCTGAGATCTGGACTGCCACCAAAGGCTACTCGATCTCTCATCCGCAAGTGCTCGACGAAGAGGCGTCCACGACTCAAATCGTCGCCCTCGTCCGAGCCGCCCGTTAATCAGTAACCGCTGAAAGACGGATCGTGCCCGACCAGAAGCGGGCCTGCCCTAGAAAGGCGGGCCCGCTTCGCATTGCTATGTGAAGTATCGTGGGGAGAGACCCGCCCCGCATGTGGAATAACGCGAATCTGACTGACCCCGTGCTGATCAATACGATCGGGCACACGGCGGGCCTGCTGCTGTTTGGCCTGACGATCGGACTCTTGATCCGGGATTGGCGCTCGAATGGCGTGCGGCAGACCCGCCTCTCGTTAGTCGCCGCGGCGCTTGCGCTGGCCTGGAACGCCGGATCCCTGATCGCACTGGGTTCAACCAACGAATTCCTCATCCGTATCGTCATGACCCTCAGCTTTTCAGTGCTGAGTGTTTTGCCCGCTATTCTCCTGCAGGTTGCACTTCACGGACAGCAGCGGGCCATCGTGGCATCCGGTTACGCGGTAAGCGCGGTCGCCATCGTCTTGCACTTCATCGAACTGTTCTCGCGGGGCCTTGCCTTCCACCAGGCCGCGCTCATCGCCATTGCGGTGGGCTTCGGTGTCCTTACCGTGTTGAGCTTCTTTCTCCGCAACGGCTTCCATCTAAACAAGCCGGTGGAACATTCCGACTGGCTCACCTTTCCGTGCCTGCTTCTGTTCACCACCTCGTTCCTCCACTTCGGCTACGGCCACGTCGGGTCGCCCTGGACCGGGGAAATCGCCTGGCACCACCTCGGCATTCCTGTCGCCTTGATCGTTCTGCTGCAGGATTATCGATTCCTGCTGCTCGATACGTTTCTCCGCTTTCTCTCCAACGCCGCTCTGGCGGTGACGTACGTTGCAATCATGTTGTTCCTGAACCGGCGGTTCGGGTTCTCGCAAGCGATGAGCTCGAACGTGTTCCTGAGCGGCCTGCTGCTTGTCGCGCTGTGTCTCTCTCTCGTTCTGTTCGCTTACTTTCGTAACCTGATGCAAGCCTGGCTCAGCCGCGTCATCTTTCGCCGTGAGCCGCTCGACAAGACGGTGAATGGGATCTTGGCGGCGGCCTCGCTGGCGCAATCGGAGGATGAACTGCTGTCTCGGGCGACACGCGAAATCGCCCATCATCTGGGAACCGAGTTGTTCGCGGTTCTGCCGGGTGACGTTTTGAGTGCACGCAACGATAAGCCGTCAATCCTGGCGGTCGATACCGACGCGAAGGAACTCCGCGACGAACGATTCTGGGCCGAGGCGCAGATCCCGCTTCGGCTTTCGAATACCGAGGCCCGCTTCCTGGTGTTCGGCGCCCGGCGCGGAGGCAGGCGCTACCTCAGCGAAGATCTCGACGAGATGCGCGGGCTGGGCGTGGTGGTTGCCGAGCAGATCGAGCGCTTTCGAGCGGACGAACTAAGACGTTTGGTCAGCCAAGCCGAGCTCCGCGCACTCCAGGCTCAGATCAACCCTCACTTCTTGTTCAACGCCTTCAACACGCTCTACGGAATCATCGACCGGCGATCGCTCGAGGCGCGCCGCATGGTCCTGAATCTGGCGGATGTCTTCCGCTACTTCCTGCAGGGCGATCGGGGGTTCATTCCCCTGGCCGAAGAACTGCGCATCATCGAGGCCTATCTGGAGATCGAAGCGCTCCGTCTTGGCGATCGGCTGAAGACCGAAATCGTGGTTCCCGAGTCAGCCGGGACCACGCTCATTCCCATCCTTTCCGTCCAGCCGCTGGTCGAAAACGCCGTCAAGCACGGCATCGCCAGCAAACAGGGTGGAGGCCGCGTTCTCCTGAAGATTGAAGAGACCACATCCGGGCTGCTCATCGCCGTGCACGATACAGGAAGTGGTTTCCCCGCTCAGACGCAATCCGGAAGCGCTGGGCTGGGAGTCGGGCTTGCCAATGTGCGGCGGCGGTTGAGCCTCTGTTATGGGCCCGCCGCGGAATTGCATATCGGGTCGGGCAAAGATGGAACGAAGGTCTGGTTTCTGGTGCCGGCCCGCCAGCCGGCCGTTGAAACTAGCGTCGGTGACGACAAACCTGTCGTGTCCGTTCACGCCGGTTAATAGGCCTTTGGGGTATGAGACCAGCCCGGGCATCGACAAACGCTTCCCACACCGCAGCTGTACCGGTCAACTCAGCTATAGTGTCCCGGCTCCGAGTACTGATCGTCGACGACGAACCGATTGCCCGCCAAGTGCTCCGCGAAGAACTCGATCTGATGAATACGGTTGAGGTCATCGGCGAGGCAGAGAACGGTGCGGTGGCACTGTCGATGATTTCTTCCGGCGTGCCCGATCTGGTCTTTCTCGACGTGCAGATGCCGGTCATGAACGGGTTCGAGATGCTCGGCCAGCTGCGCCGCGGCCACATGCCGGCGTTCGTCATGGTCACCGCTTACGATCAGCATGCCATCCGTGCCTTCGAGGCGGGCGCCGTAGATTACCTGCTCAAACCAGTTGGCCACCAGCGCCTGGCGCAGGCCGTGGAGCGCGCAAGCCGGCTCTCCAGAAATCCGTTGCAGGCGGCCGAAACCGTCGCCAAGCTCCAGGAGCTTGGATCATCCGCTAATCCGGGCTCGTCCCACCCCCAAAAGGTGGTCGGCAAATGGGGCGAGGAATATTTCCTGCTTAGTCTGCACGAGGTTCTGGCCTTTCAGGCCGAAGGCGATGTCACTTGGATCGTGACCGCCAAACAGCGCTACTACGCGGCGCACAACCTGCGTTCCATTGAGGAACGCCTGCCCCCGAGCTCATTCCGGCGCATCCATCGGAACACGCTCATCAACATCAACCAAATTCGCAAGATGAGTATGATTACCAGCCAGCGATGGCTGGTCACCCTGAATAACGGCGACGAGTTCATCGTCAGCAAGCGACAGGCGAAAAACGTGCGCGATGTGCTGAGCTGGTAAGACTCCAAGCTTACTTGCTGTCTCTTGCAGCTTGTTTTTTGCGGCAGGCGCCTTCGCAAGACCTGCCGGGCCGCGACTGTAAAGCAGCGGTTGCCACCATGCAGACCAATCGGCCTTTTTCAGTAGCGCCCTAATCCGCTCAGCGCAAATCCCAGGCCACTCACCGTCATATCTAGATCGTCAGTCGAATATCAGTCAAAGCATTGCCCAGTTCGTTTGACAATTAGGTGGTGTCCAATTCGACGAGGGCTATCCTCGCCTCCCTTGTCTTTTTCCTCAGCTGCGGTGCCCCCAGTTTCGCCCAGTCCAACAGCGGCGCGGTGAAGGGCTCCGTTCTTGATCCATCTGGCGCAGCCATCGCGAACGCAACCGTCACGATTCAAAATGCGGTTTCCAAGTACAGTCAAACCGCCCAGACAGACGCCCAAGGAAGTTTCGCGGTCGCGAACGTCCCGTTCAATAACTACCACGTCTCAATCACGGCGCCCGGCTTTCAGTCCGGCGAGCAGGATGTGAACGTCCGTTCGTCCGTGCCGACCGAGTTGAAGATCACGCTGGCGCTTGGCGAGACCAAGACCGAAGTAACCGTCTCCGAGTCGGGAGACTTGGTCGAGACCGATTCAACCTCGCACACCGATGTGGATCGCGCGCTGTTTGACAAGCTTCCGCTCGAGAGCAATTCCTCGTCACTCAGTTCGCTTGTCACGTTGGCCACGCCCGGAATCTCCGCTGATTCAGACGGCCTCTTTCATGGATTCGGCGATCACGCTTCCAATTCTTTCTCGGTCGATGGCCAGCCGATTACCGACCAGCAAAGCAAAGTCTTCTCCAACCAGATCCCGCTCGACTCCGTGCAGTCGATGGAGGTCATTGCGGGCGCTCCTCCCGCCGAATACGGCGGCAAGACCAGCGTGGTGATTGTCGTAAATACGCGCTCCGGCCTTGGCGTAACCCAGCCGCACGGCGACGTAACTGCCACCTTCGGCAACTTTGGTACCGGCGGAGGCGGGTTCGATCTGGCTTGGGGCGGGGAGAAGTGGGGCAATTTCGTTGCAGTGAACGGTCTCGATACCTCTCGATTTCTCGACGGGCCGGAGTTCACCGTTCTCCATGATCAAGGCAATGAACAAAACGCGTTCGACCGCATCGACCTGAAGCCAACCGACGCCGACTCCATCAATCTGAATCTCGGCTTTTCACGATCCTGGTTCCAGACGCCGAATTCATGGGACTCCCAGAACGCAACCGCATGGTCGGGACTCGAAGTCGATAACGGCGGTCTCGGTCCCAATGGTCTGCCGGTCGGCTCGCAGGATCAACGCGCGAAGATCCTCACCTACAACATCGCACCCGCATGGACCCATCTGCTCAGCCCCACCACCCTGGTCACTTTTGGCGCCTTCGTGCGGCACGATCAGTTTAACTACTATGGGAGCGATAACCCGTACGCCGACTTTACGCCCAATCTGCAGACCAATACCGTCGATCAGGAACGTGATCTGACCAATGTGGGCGTGCGCGCAAGTCTCTCCTACGTCAAAGGCATCCACAACATTAAATTCGGAGCCACCTTCGAGGACACAATCCTAAATGAGAATGACCGGTTTGGGATTGTCGATCCGTTGGAGAACGCTCCCTGCTTGAATCCGGACGGAAGTCCCAACACCAATCCGTCCATCACGATGCCCAGTCAATGTGCCGGCGGGCTCCAGCAGAATCCCGGATACTTGCCCATTCTCGCCTCGCTCGACCTGACCAGGCCGACACCCACGACCGCGCTCTACAACTACATTGGCCACGCCGACATCCACGAGGGCGCCTTGTATCTTCAGGACGCGATCACGCTCAAGAACTGGACAATCAATCTCGGCATTCGCGGCGATATCTATCGCGGCATCACCAGTGCCGGCGCGGCGGAGCCCCGGCTCGGCGCTGCCTACAACATCAAGCGAACCAACACCGTGTTGCGAGTCGCATACGCCTATTCGCTGGAATCGCCCTTCAATGAGAACCTGGTGCTCGCCAGCGAGGGATGCAACGATGCCGTCATCAACGCCCTCACGTCGATTACGCAAGGCTATCCTTGCCTCACATCGCCGCTCAAGCCCAGCACCCGCAACGAATACCACGTCGGCCTCCAGCAGGCTTTTGGAAAGTTTCTGGTCATCGACGCCGAATACATCTGGAAATACACCAATCTCGCCTATGACTTTAGCGTGCTGGGCAACACGCCCATTACCTATCCCATCGAGTGGCGAAAATCAAAAATCCCCGGATTCGCCATGCGCGCGAGCGTTCCCGAGTTCCACGGTTTTACGGCATATGTAGTCATGTCCAGCCTGGCGGCGCGGTTCTTCGGACCGCAACTCGCAGGAATTGGTATCACGCCCACCACCACCGGCAACACCGGGGTGTTCCGCATCGATCACGACGAGCACTTGAATCAAACCACTCACCTCCAATATCAGCCCAAGAAAAACTTGCCGTGGATCGGCCTGAACTGGCGCTATGACAGCGGCCAGGTGGCCGGCCCCGTCCCTTGTGCCGGAGGCGACTGCAACAACGGTCCCAACGGAACCAATACGATCGTCGATGCCTCCATCCTGACTCCCGACCAGCAGTATCAGGCGGGGCTCTATTGCGCGGGCGTGTATGCTACGCCAACTACGCCGATCAGCCCCAACAGCCTTTGCCCGGCCTCGCAATACGGTTCCAAGTACTTATACATTCCAGCGGCCGGTACCGAAAACAACGACCATAATCCGCCGCGCATGGCGTCGCGCAATCTCTTCGATATTGCCATTGGACAGGACAATCTGTTGCGCGGCGACAAGTTCAAGTTGAGCGCGCGCCTGACGATTGTCAATCTCACCAACAAAGAAGCGCTTTACAACTTCCTTTCCACGTTCAGCGGTACGCACTACGTTACACCGCGCGCGATCACAGCCACCATCGGTTTCCATTTCTAACTTCCGGCGTCAACGTGGCACAGCCCGCGCCTACGCCCGCGCAGGATGCCCACATCCGGCTCCGCGAGCAATCCTGTCAGGCTGTCTCTCTCGGCGCCAGTACCGTGCAAAGCTCTGCGACGCCCAGGATAGACTTAACCTGACCAATGTGTTCCCGCCAGTTATCGTAACGGCCAGGAGACACGGTTATGCGAGTGGCAACCTAGGCGGCACACGATGAACTGGGAGTATCTGGTGATCGAGAAGTACGGCCGGGACTGGCACGTAAACGAATTCAAGGATGAAAGCCTAAGGGGCAAGAACAGCCAGGAGGTTTTGAACGTTATCGGACGTGAAGGGTGGGAACTGGTGTTACCCCTTCGCGTACATGATGAGTTCAGCTTCTACCTGAAAAGGCCGCCCGAACTTAGCTTCTTCTTGAAAAGACCGCTCAAACCAGACCAATAGCCATTGTGAGCCAGGGTCGGTTGCCGGCAGGAGTCTGCATGGCATCCTGGCGCTCTATTGCGGCGAGACAGCCAAAACCGCATCCCCGGAAGCCAGACGGGCATCAATAACCCCGTGAGAGTTTGCCGTAGAAGAGAGGAGTAAGCCATGTACGTGATTACAGGAGCGACAGGCAACACGGGAAGCCTGGTAGCGGAGAGATTGCTCAAAGCGGGACACAAGGTGCGTGTTGTGGGGCGCGACCCGAAGCGGCTGGAGAGATTCACCGAGAAGGGTGCGGAATCATTCATCGCTGATGCGACGGATGGGGGCGCTCTCACGAAGGCGTTTGCCGGCGCAAACGCCGTCTACGCGATGATCCCTCCCAATATTGGCGCCCCCGACGTTCGCGCCTATATGGAGAGTGTGAGCGACGCCTTACGCTCGGCGATTGAGAAAAACCCGGTAAAGCATGCCGTCGTGCTTAGCAGCTACGGGGCGGACAAATCGCATGGAACCGGTCCCGTGGCCGGCTTGCACAATCTGGAAAAGAAACTGGAAGGAATTCCAGGGTTAAATGCGCTCTTCGTGCGGGCCGGCTACTTCATGGAAAACCTTCTGGCCCAGGCCGGTGTGATTAAGTCCATGGGAATTATGACCGGTCCCGTCAAAGAGGACTTGCCCTTGCCAATGATTGCAACGCGCGATATCGGCGCCTATGCAGCCGAAGCACTGTTGAAATTGGATTTCAGCGGAAAAAGCACGCACGAGCTACAAGGACCGCGCGACGTCACGTACGTGGAAGCGGCGAAGATCGTGGGTGCGTCGATCGGCAAGAAAGACCTTGCTTATAAGCTGGCGCCCGCGGCGCAGTTGAAGCCCGCGCTAATGCAAATGGGGATGTCAGCCAGCATGGCAGACCTGTTACTAGAGATGGCTGATGCGCTCAATTCCGGCTACATGAAGATGCTCGAACCGCGCTCTGCCGCGAACAGCACTCCGACTACGCTAGAGACTTTCGTAGCAGAGGTATTTTTACCGGCGTATCGAGGAGGAGCATAGCGCGGGTAGGTAGAAGGTTTCTTGGGGTTCACAGGGCTCCGGCCCACAGAATTACCGGGTATATTCGTTCCTAACATGCGACGTCCGCCCGATCCTCAACTACTCGGATTCCTCGAAGATTACGACCGTCCCATCGCCGACCTCGTGCTCGCGCTCCGCGAAATCATACTCGAAGAAGTGCCCGAGGCGTCCGAATCGATCTATAAGGTCTACACCGTCGCGATTTGGTTCGGCCTCAGCGACAAGATGAAAGACATGTTCTGCTACATCGCTACCAACCGCCGGCACATCAATCTCGGCTTTCCGCGAGGCTCGACCCTTCCCGACCCGAATCGTTTGCTCGAAGGTGATGGCAAGGCCATGCGCCACATCAAATTCGCGAGTCTGCAGGATCTGGAGCGGCCGTTTGTGCGTCGTTACATCCGCGGGTCCATCGAACAGTTGGGCGAAGCTGAGTCCACAGAAGGAGCCGGCAAGAGCATCGTTAAGAGCCCAGGCAAGAAAACCTCGGTCAAGAAGCGTTCCGTCAAGCGCCGCCGCGCAAGCGGTTAGAAGGTTTTGACAGCGATTCGCGCTTCTACACCGGCATTGTGCGCACCGTTGGAAAAGAGACCGGCAGTTTCATCTCTGTCGAATCGCCGTCTTAGCCTCCAGCAGCGCCAGGCGTCCGTTCAGCGTCTGCGCCAGCCGCGCATCCCCCCGCTGGCTGGCCAACTCCGCCGCCTTGTGCTCCACAAACACAGCCTTGTCGAACTCCCCAGCCTCCGCGTAAGCTGCCGCCAGCGTGCCCATTACCGCCGGCTCGCGACCGCGCGTCACTTGAACCGCATGTTCGGCCAGCGCCACGGCCTCCGGTCCATTTCTGAGCGCCGCATCCCGGGAGGTCGCAAGCAGCCACGCCGTATCGTTCAGCGTGAGCGCGTTCCCGGGAGCCCTCTTGAGCGACTCCCGCCAGTGCCGCAGCCCTTCGGCTTCCCGGCCCTTTGTCACCAGCGCCGTCCCCAGGTAATACTGCGTGTCCCACCTCTCCGGCGACATCGCAAGCGCCCGCTCAAAATGCGGAATCGCCTCGTCCATCAGTCCCTTTCCCGCCAGTGCCACTCCGAGGTTACTCTGGACTTCCGCCGTCTCCGGGCCCAATTCCAGCGACTTCCTCAAATGCGGAATGGCCTCGTCCAAGTTGCCCTTCTTCAGCAAGGCATGGCCGAGATTGCCCTCGGCGCTGCCGTATGTGGGACGAAACTCAATGGCCTTTCTGAAATCCGCGATCGCTTCGTCGATGTTCCCCTGCATGGCCAGCGCGAAGCCCAGACTGTTATACGCATGAGCGTTCTTTGGATCGCTCCGGATCGCCTCCCGGTATTGATCCTCGGCCTCGGCCTGCCGCCCCGCGCCAGCCAGAGCGAAACCAAAGACATTATGCGCTTCCGCGTAGTCCGGATTGATATTCAGCGCCCGTTCGCACTGGGCGATGGCCTCAGGAATCCGTCCCTGCTCCGCCAGCACCCGGCACAGATTGGTATGAGCTTCGGCGTACTCTGGATCCCCCTCAACCGCAGCTTGGTATTGCTGGATCGCTTCCAATGGCTGCCCGACGCTCGCCAGCACGTTACCCAGGTGGTTATGCGCCTCAGGATACTGTGGCTTGAGGGCAATCGCCTTGCGGAACTCCGCCATCGCCTCATCCGTCTTCCCGGCTTGCATCAGCGTCTGCCCAAAGCTGTTGTGCGCACGCTCAACTTCCGGATTCATGGAGATCGCCTTCTCCCACTCCGGAATTGCCGCCGCGTATTGACCCTTCTTCGCCAGCTCCGCCGCCACGTCGTACTGCTTGTAGAAGTCCGCGGCCGGAGTATCGATATGCTCGATTCCGCTCGGGTCCATGTTCACAAACTCAGGAATATTCACCGCGCGATTGGCCGCCGTCGAGTTCTCAATCGGAATCGACGGCGTGTCGTTGCCGTTCTCGTCGATGTGCGTCAAAAACATCCGTGTATACGGCGACTGGCTCTTGGACGAGAAGACCATCCAGCGGCCGTTCGGCGAAAAGCTGTGCCAGGAGTTCATCAGCGACGTATTGCACTTCATCAGCCGCGTCTTTCCGCCGGTGGACGCCACAATCCACAGCTTCGAGTCGGGCCGCATCAGCTGCCCGTTCTTCGCCTGCACAAACACAAGCCATTTCCCATCCGGCGAAATTTTCGGGAAACTGTTGCTCATTCCGTTGCGGCTGGCCCCCTCGATCGGCTCCGCCACACCGCCTCTCCCGGAGTTGAACGGTATCCGGTAAAGATCGTATTGAATCTGCACCTCCACCGGATCGTTGGCGAAAGCCGCCATCTTGCCGTCCGCCCGATAAGGTTCTTTTGCTTCCGCCCGTTCAAACACCAGGTATTTTCCGTCCGGACTCCACACCGCATTCGCCTGCAGATACTTCGGGTCATCCGCTCCCGGCAACGGCCGCAGCTTCTTCTCCTGCGTGTCGTACCACTGCAGAATCCCCCGCGTCGGGTAAAACACCTGCAGGAACCGGTAATCCTTGAAATTACTCACGTAATAGAACTGGTTGCTCTTAGTCCCCGGCGGCCGCGTCGTCGTCACCACGTACCGGCCATCCGGCGATATCTGCGACATGAACCCCACCCGCACCGGGGTCGACCCCTCGGCCGGGAACGCCGACCAGCTCAAGACGTCCTGGTTGCGGATCGTCATACGCTTTGCCACCGGAACCATGGCATACAGACCCTTGTCGTTCTGCGGCCCGTCCATGATCCAGTCCCAGTGTTTTCCCGTTCGCCGCAAACGAGTGGCAGTTCGCGCAGCTATGGAGGTCGGTCATCACCACGTGGCTGCCCGTCTCCGACACATTCCGCATTCGCCACTCGATCAGCGGAAGCGCCGTTGTAGCCAGCGGCTTGATAAATCCCTGCTCCGTTTCAGAAGGCATCAACGGCACGTCGCGATAGAAGATGGGAGCAGCCACCGGGTCCGCCGACATAAGCATTGCCATCTCTCCCCGTGAGACTTCTCCCTTCTCCGCCATTCCGCGGATGGTAACGGTTACCGCGCCCGCGCCCGCCTGCTTCCTGATGGCCGCCCACGTCAAGGCATCCGGTTTCCAGGTATGCGCCGCTGCCTGCTCGGGCGTCAGTTCGGGGAGCTTGTTGGTATTCGAGACACACCGCGGATCGATCTCCCCGATCTTCATCGGCTCGCCCTTCGACTCGAATTGCATCGCGGCCGCGCCGCTCGCAAAAGACACTTCGATGCGCCATTCATTTGTTTGCGCCGCAGGGTCCCGCCACTGGAACGTAGGCGCCGCCATATCCGGCGGAAACACACTCCCGTTCAGCGGAGAATCGATGGTAATGTGCTCCGGCTCCATCGCTGCCCGGACGCTTCGTCCATGCCCGAGGAAAAGGATGGGAAGACAAACACCGAGCGAAACGGCGGCCACTGCGCGCCAAATGGTGCTGGCTTCGGCCTTGCGAACGGTGTGAGTGGAAGCGATTGCCGACTTGTCATCTAAATGTAATAGATTCATCTACTTCGGGCCTCCGGCGTCGCCCCAACAGCCGCAATTTAGCACAGACTCGTCTGCTTCAGGGACCAGCCTAAAGATGCGGCGGATTTTGCCCTGGGCCTGGAGCGGACAACGCTACTCTGGTAGGGCTGAACCGAGGGAAAGATACTGACTACGCGAGGTTGAAACGTTCAATTTCCCGCCCGATTGACTTCTCGGATCATCGAAAGCAGCGAGGCAGCAATGGATGTAAGACGAGGAGGTCTCTCAACTTGAGCCATTTTGCGGAATTCATGGAAATCGTGGCACATGCGCCAGTCAAGAAGCGTGCCATCACCAACCATGGAGTGCTCAACGAGGCATTCGCCTACGCCAAGCCAAGTTCCTTTTCGCGGGTATGCGGATCGATCTGAATGGGCTTACGATTCTGCTCATCTCGGGCACGGCATCCATCGATGAGCACGGCAACAGCGTCCACATTGGTGATTTCAACGCCCAGATGCGGCGCACGCTCGCGAACATTACGGGTTTGCTGGCCAGTGAAGGCTGTACCTGGCACGACATCGTGCGCACCACTTGCTACCTGCGCGACATTGAGCGCGACTATGATGCGTTCAACGTGGAGCGCACCGCGTTCTATAAGGAACAAGGCCTGGATCCGCTGCCGGCGTCCACCGGCATCCAGGCCATCCTCTGCCGGCCCGAACTCCTGATCGAGATTGAGGCGATCGCCATGTTCCGTACGGACCAGGTCGAGGCGGGTGAAGCAGGCTGCATTCATCGAGAAAGTTAAGGCGCTTGCACACAAATACCGAACCGAACTTTTGAGGGAGGCGAAGCTGTAATCCGATGTGACGACGAGTCAACATGGCCGTCGTAGCGACGGGCGCGGTTACGTCTCGTCCATACCGCCTACACTGAATGCCGACGTTGGCAGACTGATGGTTAGACCTGGAGATGGCTGCGAAGCCGGCGGGCGAGCTTCTCAATTTCGTGGGTCTTCTTCAGAGCCGAGGCCGGAACCACGAAGTTGCCGATTTTTTTTATGTCGTCCCTGAGTTCATTCGAAAGTGATGCCAACTCCTCCGCGTCCTTGAGCGCTTTTTCATGTTCGGATTGTGCGATTGCGTCCTTCTGCGACTTGCCATTCGGGTCCTGGTCCTGGTCTTTCACGTCGGGGAAGGGCGGTGGGCGGTTCTCCAGCTTTGGCGGAGACTGAGCGCGCAGTGAGGCCATCGAGAGGCCCAGCGCAGTGACGCTCTTGAACAAGCCGCGGCGCGAGGCGTTTGGCAAGGCATCCTTGGCCAAAGTGGCCGGCTTGGTGATTTGGCTGGAACCGGAGCGGGAAGAAACGGCGCCGTCGTCCCGGCCTCGGCCTGAAGGCTGAGCGTTCATGGATGGCTATCATAACGAAGTTATGACCGGATGCAGCATAGCATGGCAGAACGGGGAATAATGCGGCCTCCGAACGCCCCACACCGGTCCATGACAGGATGACAGGTTTCCCCTGAATTTCTTAGAATGAGAGCGTTCGAATCCGGGTGGATTGATGGGTAAGCGGCTGGCGAGGCGTGAGCTATCTCAAGAAATTCAGGTAGAACGGGAGGCGCTCAATGCACTTCTCAAGCAGATCAAGCCGCGCCAGATGACGCTGCCGGGCGTTACCCCCGGTGGATGGTCTGTGAAGGACATCTTGGCCCACATCGTGGGCTGGCAGCAGCGAATCCTAAGATGGCACGAAGAAGAGCAGCGCGGCGGAACCCCAGCCGTACCGGCACCGGGATTGACGTGGGGAGATTTGAAACGCTTCAACGAGATGATTTACCAGGAACATCGCCGCCGTTCACTTAAAGCGGTGCTACTCGACTATGAGGCCTTTCATGACGGCATGATCGCTCTTATCGAAGCCACTCCCGATGCAGACTTGGTGGCGGTTGGCCGCTTCAAGTGGATGGGGCCGACGTGGACGCTCAGTGACTATTGCCGCGCCGAGACTGCCAGTCACTATCGCTGGGCGCGCAAGTGGATTCGCCGCTGGAAGCGCACACAAGACCAGTCTGAACTGGCGCGCCGCTAATGGTGTTAACAGTAAGTTCCTGAGACAACTCGCTTCTTTTACTATCGCCACCGCGCAGAACTCGCTGAGCGGGAACAGGCTCAACTGGAAAGCCAGCGGCGATTTGTTCACAGCTGGCGGTCTCCATTTCCCTCCACGTCTCCCACCACCGTCAATACGCCATATTCTTCGTGCGCTTCCCCAACAGCGAGGTTGGGCGTTTGAGCTTACAGATCCATGACCATATGATCCTTCGGGTGGCCACGGGCCTGGCAGTTTCCGGTAAGTCAGTCGCTCAACACATGCAAGCCGACAATTGCCAGAATGCCTCCGGCTGCGACGGTAGCCAAGGCAACCAGCAGCGTCGCTAAGTGCGTACGGAGCGCGACGAGCGTTTGCTGTGCGGCCTGACGCAGTCCGGCCTCACTGTTCCATCTGAACCAGAGTGTGGCGCAGCCTGTCATGAGCACGCCCAAAGGCAGGGCGATGAGCAATAACCAGAGGCCCACGTGGGGCCTGTGTGCGTACCACATAACAATCTGCTGGGCGGTGTGCGCCGGCTCGTACTGCTGGGGTTGCAGGTTTCGCACGAACAGCGAGGTCATGAAGAGCACTGCCGGGAAGATGAGGAGCAGTTCGGCGGTAGCGATGGAGTACCTGGGTAATCTCATAAGTACTTTATACAGCAAAGTTAATGGAGACGCCAGCCCTAAATGCGCCCATGGTTGACCATGCGGACTTGCGGTCAATCGGCCGCGCCCGACGGTGAATTCCGTTTCTTAGAAGATGCGGTCCTGGCGGCGCAGGGATCCGAAGGAGCTGACGTTGGCGATCTGATAGGAGAAGGTCCACTGATTCTCATTGCGGGCGCCGAGCGCGAAGCGCCGGAACTGTGCGGCGAAGCCACAGCAATCGGTGTTATAGGAAACCTGGGTAACGTCGTAGAGCAGGACGTCGCGCTGGTAATCGTAAGTGAGCGAAAACGCCGCATTCCAACCGCGACGGTTATTGTTGCCGTAGCCGATGGTGTTGGTGATCTGGTTGGCGGTGGGAATCTGGCTGGGATAGCCATTGAGCAGGTTGTGGCTGATATTGACGAAGAAGTTCTTATAGCGGGTGTTTACGTTGATAATGCTGGCGTCGAAGCGGCCGAGCATGGGGTCGTAATCGGCGCGCCATTCGCCGCTGAAGCCAGGCGCGAAAAACGCCTTGATATCTGAGACCACCGGCGAATAGCTGCGAGGCGTGGCGGCAAAGGCGAACGCCGTGAGATCCTCGGTGGCCGTGAAGACGTTTCTCTCACCCGGTATGAGTGCGCCCCCAAAAGTCGTGTCGAAGTAGCGGCGCTGCGCAAGCGACCAACTCAACCGTTCGTTCACGTTGCCCTTCTTGTCCTTCACGTAGAAGCGATTGATGACGCCGACTTCGACCTGGTTGGTATTGGAGAACACGTCATTGAGGTCGACGGTGATGATGCGGTCGAAATTGTCGATGCCGGTGACGTACTGGAAGGTGGCATAGGGTTCGATGACGTGCTTCATCTGGACGCCCAGCCAATCCGGGACCGAGAAGATTCTTTCCAGGGTGGGCATCCGGAGGTCGAGATCGACTTCGAGGGCCTTGCGATTGACGCTCTGCGATTCGACGATGGGCGTGCTGGACGACGAGGTCTCCGTTCCCGAGGTGGGCGTCGCACCAGGCGGCGGGGCATAGGACTCACCGTAGTGAGTGGCACGGAGCGAGAAGCTGGGTGAGAGGCGGAAGCCAGCGAAGCTGAATGCCGTGCTGACGTGGGGGTAAATATCTTCGCGGTCAAAGACGCCGGTCTGGAAGGTCGGCTCCTGACGACGAGCGAGCGCGAAGCTGGAATCGAAGGAAACCCACAACGGCAGCGGGCCGTTCAGGATGGTTTGATCGCGGCTGTCGAATATGACCTCCGGCAGTTTTGCGATGGCCACGAAGTCATTGGGCACGGTGCTTTCAAACAACTGGTTTCGTTTGAACACAATGCTGAGGACGTAGTCGGTCCAATGGCGCTGGGCGTAACCGATGGAATTGACCTGCGAATTGATGGCCTCGTTGTAGGTCTGGCTGAAGGTCTGGCGGAACAGGAAGCTGCTGAGGTAGTTGATGTCCATGCGGCCGGTAAAGCCCCAAGGCAGCTCCGCTTTGCCGGTGATCTCAAAGGTGTAACCGGGTGAGTTGAAGACGCTGGTGGGAGACGGCGTGCCGATGGCGTTTACGCTATACCAGGTGAAGTTGAAGTCGCTTTTGGCGGTGGGCTTGCCGCGGAAATCCGCGAGCTGTCCCAGGCCACCGTTTCCGAAGTACTCGCCCTGATAGGTGGCATCGTAGTTACGTGCGATGGCCCAGTAGTAGCCTAGTCCCACCGTGAAGCCCTTGGTGGAGCTGTTGCCGATTTGCGGGGTCAGGAAGCCGCTCTTGCGCGGGTTGCGCCCCAGCGGACGAGTGTAGGCCGGGGCGTAGAGAACCGGGATGCGCTTGATGCGGTAAACGGCGTGCTTGGCGATGGCGCGGTTGTCGGGGATGATGTCGAACAGGGGCGCGTTCAGAGTCCACCACGGCTTGGGCAGTTTGCAATCGGTCATAAAGCCGTTATGGACGATGTATTTGTCCTTGATACGCTCCGCCCAATCACCTTGAAAGTAGAACGGGTTGGTGGTGCTGAGCAGGTACAGGCGTGCGCCCACCTTGGGCGGAGAGGTGCCGCTGACGACGTAGAACGTGCCTTCGTCGGACTGAAGGTTGTATTTCCCGTGATCGGCTTCCAGCTTGTCGCCATTCACGAAATTTTCAAAGTGAACGTGGCCACGGGCCTCCGCCCAATGGGTCTCGCGGTTGTAGTCGATCTCGTCCGCCTTGACAAGGGTTTCCGTGGTCTCGATTTTGCAATCGCCCCGGAGATAAATCATGTCGCCGTCCTGCTTTTGGGAGAGGGCTGCGATGCTAATCTCGTCGGCCGCGGGCGCACCGGCGCGGAGGGGGTGAATCGGGGCCGTTTGGCTCAAAACAGAGGGCGCCAGGATCGAGAGGGCAAGAAAACAGCTAAAAAACAATACATTGTGAGAATGTTCGTGACAAAACACAGTTTTTCTGTTAGATAGAGAAACTGGGAGGATGTCTAAAGCGACAGGCGGCTTCAACCGATGACCGTAGCATGGTAGACCGTTCACTGGCAAGTCCCTACGCTTGCCGTAACGATGTTTACATGCCGTGAATGAATAGATAACGTTCAAATGACCTGCCAATTCTGCCAGACCTGGAATACAGACGAAGAACACCGCTGCCGGCGTTGCGGCCGCCGCCTGAATTCCGCGTCTACGCGTATTTCTCCCGACACGTATCCGATTGCGGCGACCGCGAGGGCGCAAGTATTTGATACCGCGACGGCGCCAGCGTTGAACGCAGCATCGCCGGAAGGGGACCTGCCTGAACCGAAGCCCGGGCGCCGGTGGGCTGAGCGGATGCACCCCGGGCAGCCTCTGTTGTTCGATGCGACGCCGGAATCGCGGGTGGTTTCCGTCGATTCAGCGAGGTCACCCATCGAGCGCGAGGCCATTCGCGCCCGTGCAGCGGAGGCAACCCGTCCCGCTCCTCCGAAAGTGGAGCGGGTGGAAGTATCGCCCCGCCAGGGCCGTCGAGCCGCGGCAGTTCGGAGTCCGAAGCCACGAGCCGGCAAGGAGAACCAGCAGAGATTTGAATTCACGCACCAGCAGGCGGCCCGGCTCACCCCCCACCCGACGATCGTGTGCGAGGCACCGGTGGCGCCGGTCGGCATGCGGATACACGCCAGCGCTATCGATGGCCTGATCATGCTTGCCGGCTGGGCGGCCGCGCTCGTGCCAGTGATTTATTTTGACGGCCCGCTGGCATTGGAAAAGACTACGGCCATGTGGCTCGCCGTGTTGTTCGCGGCGGTGAGCCTCGCCTACCGCTTGATGTGGATTATGTCGCAGCAGGATTCGATCGGGATGCAACTGGCGCGGATCCGGCTGGTTGATTTCGATGGCAACCGGCCCCGACCGTCCGCGCGGTACCACCGGCTGATCGGCAGCCTCATCAGCGTGCTTCCGGCCGGGTTAGGTTTGTTGTGGTCCTTCGTCGACGAAGACGGCTTGATGTGGCAGGACCACATCTCGAGCACTTTTCCCTCTCTGGCCGATTAGAGCTCGCTTACCGCGCGCGGTTGCTCTGGAAACAGCTGTTGCGGATCTGGGAACAGGCTCGCTCTGCCCACGCGGCGACGGGCCCGGGAAGACGAGTGCGACTGGAGAGATCGCCTTGGTGCAGAGGCGACGAGTCCCGGTCGGCTCACGCGGCGACGGGCTGCGGGGATTCACAGGAAAGTCGAGTCGAAGGGCCGGGGGAAGATGTCGGCCAAGCGCAGGGTCTCAAACTTGCCGTGCAAGTTCACCAGGATGATCTCGAGGTTCCCGCAGAACTCCCACAGAATCTGGCGGCAGGCCCCGCAGGGAGGAGTGAGAGTATCGGTATCGGCGGCAATGGCGATGCGCGTGAAGCCGATAGCCCCTTCGGAGATAGCCTTCAGCACAGCGACTCGTTCGGCGCAAACGGTGAGACCGTAGGTGGCGTTCTCGACGTTGCAACCCGTGAAGACGGTTGGCTCGCTTCCATCGGCGGCGGCCTGTTCGAGCGCCGCACCGACCTTGAAGCGCGAGTAGGGTGCATGGGCCTTCTCCCTGGCGGCGATGGCGGACTGAATGAGGCTTTCCCGGCTAGAGCTCATCGGGAGCATGATCTCACGGCGACGAGGCTGCGATCAGCGCCTACGCCCCAGCGCAAAGCAAACGACCGCCAGTAAGCCGGCGAGAAAACCCAAAGCGGCCGGCTCGGGAACAACGTTGACGGGATCGGCGATGAACTCCTGCTGGCCGCCGTTGAGGCCTCGAACATCGGAATAGATGACGATGCCGGTCAGGTCGACATGGAGGTAGTTGGCAGGATTCTCAGCCGCTGCCGCCCAAAGCTGCGCTTCTGGATTGTTACTAATGCTAAAGCCAGGGTCCGTGATGGACCAGGCGGCCTCTTGAATGGCTATTCGGTCGGCGGGCAGCAGGGCAGTGATGATCTGGCGGTAGAGGTAGGTTTCTTCCTCGTAGGTCTGCAACGCGACGGCGTTGGCGTTTGGATTGCCTGCATTCCTCTGGTAGACATAAGTGTTGTTCAACCCTGTCGCGGTGACCGGAGTCTGAAATGCACTCCATGGTTCGCCGACGGAACTCTGGTGGTAGAAGTCCACGCACAGGCCGAGCATGGTCTCACCATTCACGACCAGCGTGTAAGGGCCGACATAGAAGCCTCCCTCTGTCGCAAAGGGCTGACTGGCGTAGATATTGCCGGGACTGGCGATCTCGATTGAAACCGAGGCCGCCTGCAAGCTTCCGATCGTTCCGAGCAAGAGTAGAAGCCGCCACATTCGCTTTACGAGGTTGTGTGCGGCCGGTCAGAGATTTCTCTGACACTGTTTGCGGTCTTTCACCTAAAAGCTGCAGTGGCGGGCGGTCGCAGCAATGGTAAACGTTCCCTATTCAATGATTTGAAGTGTCGGGGGAAAGACCAGAGGGTGGGTGATACAGATATTTCCTGGCGGATGGTGCAGAGCAGCTACGCAACGGGTGAGGCTGGTATACGCTTGCCGGACGTACGAGGGTAGTACCTGTTGCGGTGGTACCGAACAAGCGGACTTGTCGGCGCGAGAGCCAAGCCAGCCCCAACGCGATGGCGACAAAGCCGATTGATGCGGGCTCCGGAACGTTGCTGGGCGATGCAGGATCAACAATGAACTCCTGTTGGCCGCCTGCTAATCCCGTGACATCGGAGAGAATGTCGAGGTCGGTGAGATTGACGTGCTGGTAATTAACGGGATTCTGGGCGGCCGCCACCCAATTCTGGGCGGACAGGTTACCGATGAGGCTGAATGCCGCGTCCGTGAGATTCCAGGCGGCGTCTTGAATTGCGATGCGCGTGGCGGGATCTGACGTGCCGGCAATCTGATTGAAGAGGTAGGCCTCCTCCTCATACCGCTGAAACGTGATGGCATTGACGCTGGGATTCGCAGCGTTGTTCTGATAGACATAGGTGCCATTCATACCTGTGGGCGCGATGGGCGTTTCATACGCGCTCCAGGTGTAGCCCGCCCCGCTATCGTGGGAGAAATCGACGCACAAGGCAAGCAGGGTTACGCCGTTGACACTCAGCGTGTAGGGTCCGATGTAGTAGCCGCCGCCGGTGACGATCTGCGGGGTAGCATATACGTTTCCAGGGCTCGTAATTTCGACTGAGACGGTGCCCGCGCGCAGTAGTGCGCCACAGGCCAGGAGTGTAAGTGAGAGCTTGTTCATTTTGCTTCCAACAAACTCAGGGTGAGCGATTTGCAGGGTTGAGTCCAGAGGTGACCGGCACAGAACTTCAGGTACTAAAGGGACACAATTGAGGCGTCGATGAACGAAGGGTTATCATCTATTCCAGAACCGATGGTCCAGACTAGACAGCTCGGAAACAGCGATCTACAGATTACCCGTTTGGGCTTTGGAGCGTGGGCCGTGGGCGGGTCCGGATGGCAATTTGCGTGGGGCGTTCAAGATGACCGGGACTCGATTGCCGCGATCCGGGCCGCGGTCGATGCGGGGATCAATTGGATCGACACGGCTGCCATCTACGGCGTAGGGCACTCGGAGGAAGTGGTGGGCCGGGCCGTGGCGGATCTGTCACGCAAACCGTATATCTTCACCAAGTGCGAGCGGATGACGAGGGAGGACGGCAGCATTTATGGATGCCTCAAAGCCGAGTCGATCCGGAAGGAGTGCGAGGCGAGTCTGCGGCGGTTGAAGGTGGACGTGATCGACCTGTATCAGATGCACTGGCCGCAGCCCGACGAGGACATTGAAGAAGGCTGGAGCGAGATGGCGCGGCTGAAAGAACAGGGCAAGGTTCGATGGATTGGCGTTTCTAATTTCAATGCGGAGCAGATGAAGCGCGTTCAGAAGATTGCGCCCATCACCTCATTGCAGCCGCCATATTCTTTGCTGGCGCGGGAAGCGGAGGAAGGCATACTGCCGTACGCCGAGGAGAACAACATCGGCGTGGTTGTTTACTCGCCGATGAAGAACGGCCTGCTAAGCGGAGCGATGACGCGGGAGCGCGCGCTGAATCTGCCAGCGGACGATTGGCGGAGCCGGAATCCGCATTTCAAGGAGCCGCTGCTGAGCCGCAACCTGGAACTGGCGGAGTTGCTGCGGCAGATCGGGCAGCGCCACGGAAGGACTGCCGGCGAAGTGGCCATTGCCTGGACGTTGAACAATCCGGCCGTGACGGGCGCGATTGTCGGCCTACGAAAAGCGGAGCAGATCAAAGGCGTGATTGGCGCGCAGCAGTTCCGGCTGACCAAGGAAGAAGTGGCGGAGATCGAAGGTTGGTTGAAGGAAGGCGCGGCGTCCAGGCAATAGCGGGCATGTGGCGACGGGTTCGGCTGGCGAAGTAGCACACCGGAATCCGCTTGCTGACGCGCGCGGTTCTGTGCCGGAGTGATGACAGTTGCGGCGCGCGGAAGATCGGGCAGCACCTCTGTGATGGGACTTCTAACGGTTGAACCTTGTCGGGTTGAAAAGAGCACACCGGAATCCGCTTGCTGACGCGCGCGGTTTTGTGCTGGTTCCCGGATCAGACGTGGCGGAGTTTGCTGACGCGTCCGACTTCCACCCACTCCACTACATAGATATTGCCTTCGTGATCGAAGCACGCGCCGTGCGGGCAGACAAACTTGCCGGGCGTGAAGGCGTCGCGGTTGAGCTTGCGCACATCACTCCATTTATTGGCCGCAGAGTCGTCGCCCAGTTGTTCAATGACGTTGTTGTTCGCATCGAGCAGGGTGACGCGAGCGCCGAGGTCCGGCACAACGTTATCGCCGTTCTTATAGAAGTTGAAATAGCACGGGAGGTTTGTTCCGCCGATGAAGGCGATGTGCTGTCCGTCGAGAGTGAAGGTCTGGATGCGATGATTGCCACGGTCGGCAATCATCAGAATAGGGGAGGGGCCACGCGTATCGACAATGATTCCGTGCGGGCAATCGAGCTGTCCGGCTGCCGTGCCCTTGCCGCCAAAAGTCCGGATGAACTTCCCGTCCTTGGTGTATTGATTGACGTAGCTTGAGCCGTAGCCGTCACCCACGTAGATATCTCCGTTCGGCGCGATGGTGAGATTGGTGGGGCTGTATTTGATTTTTGTGCCGTCGGCCGCAGGCTTGTAGGCGGGCGATTCCTCGGGGTAACCGAGCGTAAATAACTCCTCGCCGTCGAGGGTGGCCTTTACGACCAGTGCGCGCTTGGTGTCGCAAAGGTAGAGGTATTCGGTACCGCCCTCGCGGTGGATATAGAGGCCATGAGCGCCGCCTTTGAAATCCTTACCCCAGCTCTTGATGAACTTTCCGTTGGCATCGAAGACGACCATGGAGTCGCTCGACTCGCTGCTGGCATTGACCGTGTGGTGAATGTAAATGCGGCCCTGAGAGTCCTCGACAACCCCGTGGGTATTGCCGTACTTGATGTCGGCGGGCAGGTCGCCCCAATCGTGGGTGACCTCGTAGGTGTGGTCGCCGGAACCGAGGATGGGCTTCTGTGAGCCGGATTTGTTAGTCATTGCGAGCAGTAGCGGCGAACCGGCGCCAACGGCGAATAGAAATCGACGGCGTGATTGCATGGCGTGCGTCTTTAGGTGAGTTTAGCAGCAGAGGGCGGGGTGTGGGCAGTTGGTGATCTGGGAACAGGCTCGCTCCGCCCACGCGGCGACGGGCGCGAGTTGACAAAAGGAAGCTGAGAGACCGCCTTGGGGCAGAGGCGACGAGTCCCCTCTGAGCTATTGAGCTATTGGTTGTCCTTGTATTCGTCGAGCCAAGCCATTTGAATGGCTTCCAGCTTGCCCTCGGTGGAGGCAGCGGGATCATCGGCGAAATCCGGCAATTCGGTGATCCATTTATGCATGTCCGTAAAGCGGACCGTTAAGGGATCAACGGCCGGATGGGCTTCATACAAGCTGAGTGCAATGTCGTCGATGTGGTTCCAGGATAGGCCTGCCATAAAGTTCCTCCGAAGCGGCTATTCGATTTTGGTGCCCTTCAAGGCACCCCGAACGGCGGTATTCATCATAGTCTCAGCGAGCTTGTGAGTCACTTTGTTGAGGTGCTCAATTTTCCCGTTGATCAGGAGATGATCGTCGGAGTTGTAGACGTTCAACAGGTCGTGTTTGGCTGATTCGATCGCCGCCCTCTCCTCGCCGGTCAATCCCAGCCAGGCATCGTTTCGCTGGGCTTTCCCGGTGGCAGAAAGGATGTTGTCCGCTTCGACGCGGGCTTCACGAACCTGGCGTTCGCGCATGTCCTGTTCCGCCTTCTCGACGGACTCGCGAATCATGGCCTCCACCTGATCTTCGCTTAAGCCGTAGGAAGGCTTCACCTCGACGCTATGCTCCTTGCCGGTGCGGGCGTCGCGGGCGGTCACATTCAGGATGCCGTTGGCGTCGATGAGGAACCGCACTTCGATGCGGGCAAATCCGGCCGCCATGGGCTCAATATCCCGAAGATCGAAACGCGCGAGGCTGCGGCAGTCTTTGACCAGTTCGCGCTCCCCTTGCAAAACGTGAATGAGCACATTCCGCTGGCCATCGACAGCGGTGGTAAATGTCTCGGTTGCACTGGCCGGAATGGTCGAGTTCCGATGAATCAGTTTCGAGACGACACCGCCCATGGTTTCGATGCCCAGCGACAGGGGCGTGACGTCGAGCAACAAATGATCGTCGACATCGCCGGCGAGGATGCCGGCTTGAACGGCAGCGCCCAGCGCTACCACTTCGTCGGGATTGAGGTCGGTATGCGGTTTGGTTTTGAAAAGAGTTTCGACCGCTGAGCGTACCAAGGGAATGCGGGTGGAACCTCCCACCATGACAACTTCGTCGATCTCCTCCGGCGTGAGCTTGGCATCGGCCAAGCAGGCCCGACACGGCGCCAACGTGCGCTCCACGATGGGAGCGATGAGACGCTCCAGAAGCTCGCGGTTGATGGCGCGCTGGTAACTCTTGCCCCGGTAATTAAGGACTATGGAAGTTTCAAGGACGAAGGAGAGTTCCTCCTTGGCGTGAATCACGGCGCGACGAAGACGTTGCACGCCCTCGGTATCCTTCGACAGATCTTCGTTCCACTCGGTGGCGATGTCTTCCAAAGCGATGCGAAGCAGGAGATTGTCGATATCGTCGCCACCCAGGTGCGTGTCACCGTTGGTGGCGAGGACCTCGAAGATTCCCTCATGGAGACGGAGGATCGAGATGTCGAAGGTACCGCCGCCGAAATCGTAAACGGCGATAATGCCTTCTTTGCGCTTATCCAGGCCGTAGGCGAGAGACGCGGCGGTTGGTTCGTTGACCAGCCGCAGCACCTCAAGACCCGCCAGCCGGCCCGCGTCTTTGGTGGCCTGGCGCTGAGCATCGTTGAAGTAGGCCGGAACGGTAATAACCGCCTGCGAGACCGGCGCGCCGAGCGCGATCTCGGCATTCCTTTTGAGCTGCTTCAACACCGCGGCGGAGATTTCGGGGGGCGTCAGCGTCCGGTCGCCCAGCTTGAGTTGAATCACCGAAGTACTGCTGGGATCGATGCGGAACGGGAACAGTTTGATTTCCTGCTGGATGTCTGCGACACCCTTGCCCATTAAACGCTTCACCGAATAGACGGTGCGATCGGAGGCTGTGAGGAGAAGCTCGCGTGCTTCCTCACCGGCGACCAGTTGACCGGCCTCGGTGAGCGAGACGACGCTGGGGACGATCTTGCGGCCCTCGGGATCCTCGATGATTCTTGGGCCGGTAAGGTCCATGTAGGCAACCAGGCTGTTGGTGGTTCCCAGATCGATCCCAACGATTTTTGAGCGGCGCGATTCGCCGAAATCAATTTGAAATGTGGACATTGGATTCAGTAGGGGTTGTTCCGTGGCGACCGCGCCGTGATCACCATCAAAGCTTGCCCTCCTCCGTCTCGGCCGCAGAAAGGGCGGGGTTGAGGGCGCGGTCTACGTCGCGGACCAGGTTCTCGATATAGCGGCGGCGATTCAGGAGACCGCGGATTTCGTTCAGCGCCTGTTTGGCGGTCTCGCTGCCCTCGGTGGAGGCATCATAACGATTGAAGAGCCTGAGCATATCCTGGTCCAGGCCGCCCCGCATGGTCAGAAAGCTGGCGCGGGCCTGCTCCAGCTGTGGCCGGGCAGATTCGTCGCCGGACTTGAGTTCCTCAAGCATCATGTTGAGTTCGAAGACCTCTTCGAGCAACTCCGGCGGCACGTCCTTGGAGCGCTGCTCCCCGATGGGAAATCCTTCCTGGGTCAGCAGGTATTCGGCCCGTTTCACGGGATCTTTCAGCGTGCGATAACCGTCGTTCAGCAGCGACGTGGCTTCGAGGGATTGGTTTTGTTCTTCAACGGGACGACGGCTGAAGCGGTCGGGATGCCACTGCCGGCTGAGCTGGTAGAAACGCTTTTGCAGGTCGTCCGGATTGACGACGAGCTTGCGGCCCAAGCCGAAGAATTCAAAATAGTCGCGCGTACGTTCAGACATGATCAGTTACCAGCAAGCCGGGACGGAACACATTTCCAGTGTCGCCGAACGGCGAAGTGTTGTCAGGCGTCATGGAAGGTGAAATCAACGAAAGCGTGCGCATGAGCGGTTCCGTCTACCCGCTCATGCGCACTTGGTCCCGGATTCGTCAGGCAGAGAAGGAAGTGCCACAGCCACAGCTCTTGTGGGCATGCGGATTGTTAAAGACGAACCCAGACTGGATCAGGGAATCATGCCAGTCCAACGTCATTCCATCCAGAAACACCATGCTTTTGGGATCGACAAACACTCTCACATCTTCGAATTCGAAGACATGGTCGTTCGCGCGCGGTGCGGGCGCGAACTTGAACTGGTAGCTCAAGCCCGAGCAACCACCGCCCAGAACGCCCAGCCGCAACCCGCCAGAAACATTCTCACGCGCAAACGCCTCGCGGATTTTTTGCACCGCTTTCGGTGTGACCGATATCTGCTTGGACGCCGGCGTTGGGCCAGCCTGCGGCGGATGCTCCGCCGCGGTACCAAGCTGTGTTAACTCAGCCATGAAACGTCCTCATCGAAGAACTGAAAAGCGCCTATACCGTGACTGCTTCGGCGGCAGGAACGCCCTGCTTCTTTTTATAGTCGAAGATCGCGGCCTTGATGGCGTCCTCAGCGAGCACCGAGCAGTGAATCTTCACCGGAGGAAGGCTGAGCTCGTTCACGATGTCGGTGTTCTTGATTTCGAGCGCCTGGTCGACGGTCTTGCCGCGCAGCCATTCGGTGGCGAGCGACGAGCTGGCGATGGCGCTGCCACAGCCGAAGGTCTTGAACTTGGCGTCTTCAATAACACCGGTATTCGGGTTCACCTTCACTTGCAGCTTCATCACATCGCCGCACTCGGGAGCGCCGACCATCCCGGTGCCAACGCTCGGATCGCTCTTGTCGAGGGAGCCGACGTTGCGAGGATTGTTGTAATGATCGAGGACCTTATTCGAATATGCCATCTAAATTCTCCTTCTCTGTTCTTAAGAATTGTGACTGTAATTGACTTCCGTCTAGTGAGGCGACCAAACAACCTTAGTAAGATCGACGCCCTCTTTGGCCATCTCATAGAGTGGCGATAGCTCGCGCAGTTTCCTGACCACTTCGATGACCTTGTTGGCGGTGTAATCGATTTCATCTTCCGTCGTGAAGCGGCCGAGGCCGAACCGGATTGAGGAGTGCGCCAAGTCATCGCCGGCGCCCAAGGCCTTCAGCACATAGCTAGGCTCGAGCGTGGCCGACGTGCAGGCGGATCCACTTGACACCGCGATTTCATTGATGCCCATCAACAGGCTTTCGCCCTCAACGTAGGCAAAACTGATGTTCAGGTTATGGGGAAGGCGGTGCTCCATGGAGCCGTTGATATAAACCTCATCCAGCTCGCCCATCAACTTATCCTTGAGCTTGTCGCGCAAATGCCGCAAGCGCTTCGATTCCTCAGCCATTTCCTTATTGCAAAGCTCGCAGGCTTCGCCGAGTGCGGCAATGCCGGGGACGTTCAATGTGCCGGAGCGCATGCCACGCTCGTGACCTCCGCCGTCCATCTGGGCGGTCAACTGAACACGGGGATTACGGCGCCGGACGTACAGAGCGCCGCAGCCTTTTGGACCGTAAAGTTTGTGACCGGTGAGTGAGAGCAGATCGATGTTGTCCTGAATCACGTTTACGGGGATCTTGCCGACCGCCTGCACGGCGTCCGTGTGGAAGAGGACACCCTTTTCCCGGGCGATTTTTCCTATTTCCCTGATCTGCTGGACGACGCCAATTTCGTTGTTGGCGTACATGATGGTGATCAGGATGGTTTTGTCCGTAATGGCATCGCGTAATTGATCGAGGTCAATCAGCCCGTCCTGTCGCACAGCCAGGTAGCTGACCCGCGCACCCTTCTTTTCAAGGTGCTTGCACGTATCAAGGATCGCTTTGTGCTCAGTGACCGACGTGATGATGTGATTGCCTTTTTCGGCATACATCTCAGCCACGCCCTTGATGGCGAGGTTATTCGATTCGGTTGCGCCACTGGTGAAGACGATCTCCTTCGACGTAGCGCCAATCAGGTCAGCGATCTGTTTGCGCGATTTTTCAACCGCTTCCTCGGCTTCCCATCCAAAGCTGTGGTTGCGGGACGCGGCATTGCCGAAGATGTCCATGTAGTAGGGCTTCATGGCATCGAACACGCGCGGATCCATCCGCGTGGTTGCGTGATTGTCGAGATAAATAGGCAGTTTCATAATGTTCAGACTCAGCGGCCCGAGAAAACCGGCGCTCCCGACACCTGCAGCGCGACCAGTGGGCTGCTGGGCGGGGCCAGTTCATCTTCGGAATCCCGCAACATATCTTGGATGGTCACGTTTTCGAGAAGACGCAGGATGCCTTCATGGATTCTGCGCAGGGGGCGCCTAACCGGGCACCGCTCGCTGTGGTCGCACTGCTTGTGTTCGGTGAAGCAGTCGGTGAGAATCATGGGACCATCGATAACTCGGATTACCTCCAAGGCGGAAATAAGCCTGGGATCGCGCGCCAGGCGGTAGCCGCCGTTGGTTCCGTGCTCGGAAACCAGTAACCCTTCGCGGGTCAGCTTCTGCAAGATTTTTGAAAGCAGCGGGAGCGGAACTCCATAGTGATCCGCGATCTCTTTGGCGCTGGCAGCCGTCTCGGTTGGCGTCCTGGACCCGGCCGCAGCGCTGACATACCGAGAAGCCAAGTGCTTCAAGGCGATCAGGCTATAGTCAGCTTTTTTCGTGAGCCGCAACATGTGTTAGCAAAGAACTCCTGGGCCTGAACCGCAAACGGGGCCCGAATCTCCAAGTACGACCGATTTGATCCCACTTCATTTATAGCATGGTTTCCGGCCCCGAAGTCAATCCAGAGCCGGGTCAGCGGGTAATCGATTGGGGTTCCAGGTCTCTAACGGCAGCCAGCGCCCGAGGAGGCCGGTGGCCGGGCGGAAGAGGCGCCGCGGCTTTGAGCCAGATGCAGGAAGTCACTTTCCTGCGCATGGTAAACTCAACATTTTGCTGCGCAAATCCGAACCGAGTGCGACTTTTCCGCGTCTACATACCTGCCAGCGTCCTGGCGCTCCTGCTGTCCGAGGTGGCGCTTATCACAGCCTGCTATCTGGCTGCTTCAGTTTGGACACTGAGTGTCGACCCGGTGGTCTATCTTTGGGATGAAGATAATTACTGGAAAATCCTATTCGTTTCGTTTTCGATCATTGTAGGTTTCTACCTTCAAGATCTGTACACCGAACTCCGCATTCCATCCCGGATCCTACTGGTGCAGCAGGTATGCCTGGCAGTGGGCGCGGCGCTGTTACTGATGGCGCTTCTGGGCTACGTCCAGATCGAATGGATTCTGCCTCGCTGGTTAATGGTCATTGGAAGCGCGCTGGTAATTGTGCTGGTGCCGACCTGGCGGGTCATCTATTGGAAGTATGTGGTCCGTGCGCTTCAAACCGAGCGGGTACTTCTGCTCGGCAATTCGAGCATCCTCGCCGAGACGACGGAGCACGTCATGTCGCGTCCCCAACTGGGTTACAACATTCTTGGTTACCTCTGCGAGTTGGAACCGGTTGAATTCCCCACGCCCTGCCTGGGGCAGATCTCTGAGCTGAAGGAGGTTGTTGCGAAGTTGAAACCAACCCGCATTGTGGTTGGCATGGCCGAACGGCGGGGCCGGCTGCCGGTGCAGGAACTGTTGGAAATCCGGTTTTCGGGCATCGTGATTGAGGACGCAGCCGACGCTTATGAAATGGCGACGCGGCGCGTTTGCAGCCGCAAGATTCAGCCTTCCCAATTGATATTTACATCAGAACTCGGCCCGCGCCGGCAGGCGCTCGCCCTGCAGAACATCTATTCATTTTTTCTTGGCCTGATCGGGCTGGTGGTGACGCTTCCCTTGATGCTTCCGGTGGCGATTCTGGTCAAGCTAACGTCGCGCGGAACGGTCTTGTACCGGCAGAAACGGGTTGGGATCAATGGCAAGATCTTCACGGTCTACAAATTCCGCTCCATGTACAGTGACGCCGAGGCACGGACGGGGGCGGTGTGGGCCAAGAAAGACGACCCGCGCATCACTCCGCTCGGAAAATGGCTGCGCCTGTTACGGCTTGACGAGCTGCCACAATTCTGGAACGTGGTCACGGGCGACATGGCGCTTGTCGGCCCGAGACCGGAACGGCCGGAGTTCGTGGAGACGCTATCGCAACAGATTCCTTACTACCGACAGCGGTTGGCCGTCAAACCCGGGATTACGGGTTGGGCGCAGATCAATCACAAGTATGGCGACACTGAACTGGACGCCATGATCAAACTGGAATACGACCTCTATTACATCAAGCACGTTGCGCCGGCACTGGATGCGTATATCATCTTTCACACCATTAAAGTGATGCTCTTGAGCCGCGGCGCCCAGTAGCGGGCATTTGCGCACCTGGGGTGATAAGCGCGGAATCCGCTTGCTGACGTGCCCGGTTCAGTGCCGGCGTGTTTTGTTTTTTGGCAGTTGTCGAGTTCGACAGTGACGAGGCGGATGGGAGCCTATGGGCGGAGGCACTATTGAAGTGCCACGCGGTAGAACCCGGCGATGCCTTGATTACCGCGGAGCCGGTTCTGATCCGCGCCGGACTGTGGAAGAGAAACCGGAAGTATTAGATCAGCTTTGACAAGCTTCCAGCATCCCCTGCCGGTCGGCGCCCGGAAGCTTAGCCCTGGATGCGTTTCTCCTGGGCGGCCCAATAGGGCTCGCGTATTTCCATCTTTTTGATCTTGCCGGTTCCGGTTTTTGGTAACGGACCAAGGACGAAGTCGACTCGACGCGGCAATTTGAAACGGCTGAGCCGCTGCTCGAGCCAGGAGAGCAGTTGTTCCTTGGTCAATTTTTCGTCGGTTTTCAGGACCACGACGGCGACGGGTATTTCTCCCCATTGTGGATCGGGGGCAGCAACGACAGCGCATTCGAGCACCGCGGGATGGGCATAGATGTGCTTCTCAATCTCGAGCGACGAGATGTTCTCGCCGCCGCTGATGATGATCTCCTTTCGACGGTCGACGATCAGCACGAACTCTTCCTGGTCCCAGATCGCCATATCGCCCGTGCGGAGCCAAAGAGGAAGTCCGGGCGCGCCTCCTGGTTCGCCGTGCGGTCCGACCAGCACCGCATTCGTGCCAGCGGTGTCTTTGTAATAGCCCGACATGATCCAATCGCAGGAAGCGATGATTTCACCGATCGCCTTTGAATCGCGGGGCACGTCCTGCATCTTGTAATCGACCACACGCAAGTTCACGCCCGGGATGGACCAACCCGTCATGGCACGGCGCTGCCACCGTTCCGCATCGCTGGCGGGCGGGAGCGTACCTTTTTCGCGCGCCATCGTCAGAATCGGGCAGGACTCGGTGAGGCCGTACCCGGCGAATACGTCGCAGTGGAAAAGTTTCTCCATGCGTTCGATCAGGGCAGGGGAGGATGCCGCGCCTCCGAGCATAATCTGCCGCATGGATGAGAGGTCGCACTTTTCCACGCCGGGCGCGTTCAGTATGGCGTTCGCCATGGTCGGCACAAGACTCATATCGGTGGCGCGCACTCGCTCAATCAGCTGGCACACGGCGAGCGGGTCGAAGCGCCGGACCATTACCTGCTTGACGCCGAGCATGGTACTGGCCTGCGGATGGCCCCAACCATTGGCGTGGAACAGTGGGATGGTATAAAGATCGACCATGCTTTGGACATCGACGTACAAGCTTGCTACGGAGAAGGAGTGCTGGTACAGGGCGCGGTGCGAGAGCATCACACCTTTGGGGCTGCCGGTGCTGCCACTGGTATAGAACAGCTCAGCGGTCTCCTCATCGCGCCCGCGAAAGATGTCGAGTACAGCCGGCTCGTGGGCCGCCAGCAGAGGCTCGTACTGGAGTTCGTCTTCGGGCTGGTCGCCGGAGATTTCGTCCAGCGCGATGAAGATGCGGATGGAAGGGCAGTGCTCGCGGAACTGAGGGATCATGGATGCGAACTCGGCTTCAAATAGAAGCACCGGTGGTTCGGCATGATTCAGAATACTGATGAGTTCGGGCACCGCCAAGCGCACATTCAGCGGCATGACGATGGCGCCTGCCTGGATTACGCCGTAGTAGCCTTCGAGCAGCTTATGCGTGTTGAAGCTGAGGTAGGCGACACGATCTCCGTCCCGGACGCCCAGTGATGCAAGCGCTGTGGCGAGCCGGCCGCAGCGGCGTCCAAATTCGGCGTAGGTGAATTCTTTCTCACCGCATACGATTCCGGTCTTTGAGCCATAGACGTTCACGGCGCGTTCCAGAAAACGAAGCGGAGTCAGCGGCAGGGGCATCCTGCGGGATTCTATCGCACATGGAGGGTTCTGGTGAGGATTGAGTGCTTACTCACTGGAACCCGACGTCGCGCTAAAGCGACGGAAGAAGCTGCCGCTCTTCCAGGATGGCGCTTCGCCGGCATTCGCAACGCGCAGTGCGAGCGCACTCAGGATGGCGTCGAATTGAGCGGCGGCGGCTTTATCGACGGGCTGGCTGAGGTCATCGCTCACGGCGTGATAGCGAGCCGTGTACCAGTCGCGGTAGATCTTCTCTTCGGGCTGTCCGGGGATGAAGCCGAATTTGAACGCGACGGAGGGAACACCCTGCTTGATGAAGCTGTACTGATCGCTGCGGATGAAGCGATTGCGATCAGGTTCCTTGTCGGCCTGCACCTGGACACCTGCGGTTTCGGCGACAGCGCGGACGTCATCGCCCAGCGTGGATTCGGCGAGGCCCTGCACTTCCAGATACTTCAGTGGGAATAACGGCAGGAACATGTCCATGTTGATGTCGGCGACGATACGCCCGGTCACGGTGGGCCGCGCGGCGAAATAACGTGACCCCAACAAGCCCTTCTCTTCGCCTGTTACCACCAGGAACAAGATGGACCGCTTGGTTTGAATCTTGTCGTGTGCGAAGCCGCGGGCGATTTCGATCACGGAAGCAACGCCCGAGGCGTCATCCATGGCGCCATTGAAAATGCGATCGCCATTGACGGGTTCTCCCACGCCAAGGTGATCGAGATGAGCGGATATCACCACATATTCATTTTTCAAGGCTGGGTCCGTGCCGGGACGGACGCCAGCGATGTTCTTCGAATCGACACTGCTTTGGGAGGTTGTGACTTTCGCAGCCACTTTGCGGTCGAGGGCAAAGTGAGGCAGCGGTTGGTTGGCTGCGGCTGCCTGGAGGATCTCGGCGAAGGAATGGCCGGTACCTTCGAACAGGATGCTTGTCTTGTCGGGGTTCCAGGTGGCAGAGAAGTGCAATCCGGGAGCGGTAGCAAGGGATGGATCGGCCAGCGACATGCGGGGCATTGTGCGGTTCGCGGCTAGGCGCGACCACGGAATATCCATGGAAGCGGGATTAGGAATGCTGATCCAGCCCAGGGCTCCCGCGCGATGCAATGGCTTCCAACGCTCTTCCGCGGAGCTGTAGTGAGAACGCAGATTTCCCGAGATGCCGGTTGGACCGCCGGTGAGATAAACGACCACTGCGCCTTTGACGGGCAGGTTCTTGAAATCGTCGTAACCTGCTTCGGGAATGCTCAGGCCATAGCCCGCGAAAACCAGCGGCGCTTCCACACGGGCGGCTGACTCGGCGGAGAATCCCAGGATAGCGTCGTAGCCGAGCGTCACCGGCTGCGACGTTTCGCCGCGGACGATGCTCAGGCTTGATTTGCTTTCGTCCAGAGAAACCTGGGCGAACTTCACAGGCTGGAAGTAGCCGTTGGAGCCGGCGGGCGCCAGACCAGAGCGCTCGAACTCGCCCGCGACGTAGCGGGCTGCCTTCTCAAATCCGGGCGAGCCGACATTGCGGCCTTCGAGCTCGTCGCTTGCCAGGTATTCAATGTGCGACCACCAGCGCTGGCCGGCCGCGTCCCAGTCGATATTCGATGCAGCCACAAGCAGAGATGCGGAAGCGAGCGCGAGGCTCAGATGTTTCATTCACTCTCCTTCAGACAAATGAGCGTTCCGCTCTAGTAGTAGTCGGCGCAGCTCATGTAATAGCCGCAGCGCTCGCAAAACAGCTTGCATTTGCGCGAGGCAAGGCGTTGGCTGCAAACAGGGCAGAAAAGCATCGGTAGTTCCGAATCAGGCGCGGTTTCCGGGGCGCTGCTTAGATCCGCCGAGCTCTGAACCTCGCCGCCCTGAGTATCCGATTTTGAGTCATGCGGAGACGCGATCGGGGCGAGCGGCTCTGTTCCAGGAGCAGGTTCCATGATTCAAGAGGCAACGAACCCTCATTATAATGAGCGTGTCCGGAGGCTTGGGCCGCACACAGCGATGGCTTGTTGATATCCGCATGGGCACTCTACCACTTTTCGATGAACCCGAACTAACTGTGGCGCGCCACTTGCGGCAAAAACTGGCGCCACTCGCGGAACAGGGGATTTACTTCGGAACCAGCTCCTGGAAGTACGAGGGCTGGCTGGGTCAGATCTACACGCCGGGGCGCTATGCCGTTCGAGGACGTTTCTCCCAAAAGCGTTTTGAGAGCGAATGCCTGGCGGAGTATGCGGAGACGTTTCCGGTTGTCTGCGGAGACTTCTCTTTCTATCAGTTCCCGAGCGCCCAGTATTGGAGCAGGCTCTTTGCGACGGCCCCGGCGACTTTGCGATTCGGCTTTAAAGTGCCGGAGGAGATTACGGTAAGAGCCTTCCCAGGCCATCCCCGTTATGGCGGCAGGGCCGGCGTCATGAACCCCAACTTCCTGGATGCGGCACTGCTGAAGGCGGAATTTCTAGATCGGCTGGAGCCATACCGCGATCGGATCGCTGTCCTGATCTTTGAGTTCGGCGCCTTTCCAAGATCGGTGTTCGAAGCGCCACACGAGTTTCTCGCCGCGCTTGAACCGATGTTGCGCACGCTGCCCGAAACGTTTCGCTACGCGGTTGAGATTCGCAACCCGGAATTCCTGGCGGCCCAATACTTCGAACTTCTCCACGAACACAACATCGCCCATGTTTTTAGTTCGTGGACGCGGATGCCGGTTATGTCGGATCAGATCCTGCTGCCTGGGGCGTTTACGGCCGACTTTACAGTGGCCCGGGCGCTCCTCAAGGCCGGGCGCAAGTACGAAGACGCTGTGCGGAAATTTGCGCCGTACCGGGCCATTCAAGAACCAAACCACGAGGTGCGCGAGGCATTGAGGAACCTGCTGGTGCGATCGAAGCAGCGGGCGGAGCCTGCGTTCCTGTTCGTGAATAACCGGCTGGAGGGAAACGCGCCGGGCACCATTGAGGCGGTTGTTGACGCAGAGTAAGTTGCCGGGAGATTTTCCTACGGAGGGCTTGACGCCGCTGCCGATCGACCCGATGCTGGGTGCGATCGTCGAGGCGGTGGAACGCCATCCCATCACGCTGCTTGAAGCCGAGCCCGGGGCAGGGAAGACGACGCGAGTACCGGCGGCACTACTCCGGCACGGTTACGCCGGAATCTATGTTCTGGAACCACGCCGCCTCGCTGCCCGGCTGGCGGCACGCCGTGTTGCCGAGGAACTGAACGAACCCCTGGGACAGTCGGTCGGCTACCAGGTGCGATTTGAGGAAGCGGGCGGGCGCCAAACCCGATTGTGGTTTGTCACCGAGGGCGTGCTAACCCGCAAGCTTTTGAGCGACCCAGCGCTTTTGCAGGCGCAAGTCGTGGTTCTAGACGAATTCCACGAGCGGCATCTCGAAACGGATCTGGCACTGGCTCTACTGCGGAAATTGCAGAGGCGCCGGCCGGAGTTGAAGCTGTTGATTATGTCAGCGACGCTCAGCGGGGCGGACCTTTCTGACAAGCTGGACAGAGCACCGTTGTTACGCGCGGCCGGCCGGGTGTTCCCCGTGACTGTTCGTTATCGCCCGCATAGTGCCGCGCCGCTGGAAGCACAGACGGCCGACGGAGTTTCGGCGGCGCTCACGGGGACTAATGGGCACATCCTGGTGTTCCTGCCTGGGGCGGCGGAAATCCGAGCCGCCAGCCAAGCATGCGACTCCCTGGCGCGAGCTGCCGGCGCCATCATTACTCCGCTTCACGGAGATTTGCCACCGGAGGAACAGGACCGCGCCGTCGCACCGTCGAAGCAGCGCAAGATCATTCTGTCGACCAACGTTGCGGAGAGTTCCGTGACCGTCGAGGGGGTTGGTGCGGTGGTGGACAGCGGACTGGCGCGGGTAGCCACCTACTCGCCGTGGAGCGGCTTCACAAGGCTGCGCGTCGAGAAAGTAAGCCGGGCCTCCGTGAACCAACGTACGGGCCGGGCGGGCCGAACTGGGCCCGGGCTGGCGATTCGCTTATTCACGGAGGAGGATTTCCGGCGCCGGCCGGAGCATTTGGCACCGGAACTTTTGCGATCCGATTTGGCGCAAGTCACGCTACAGCTTGCAGCGATGGGTTTTCGTTGGACGGACCTGCACTGGCTGGACGCACCGCCGGAGGCAACGCGCGAAGAGGCCATTGATGCGCTAACGAGGTTGGGTGCTCTGACTCCGGGCGGAGAATTAACCTCGCTGGGCAGGAACATGTCGCAACTGCCGCTGCATCCCCGTTTGAGCCGTTTCTTTTTGGAAGCTGCCGAGCGGGGCGTTGCCGAAGAAGCGGCCACCGTCGCGGCGCTGCTTTCGGAAGGCCGTTACCGATTGGACGAGGCGGCGAAACGGAGGCACGTCTCCGATATCGAAGCGCTGCTGGAGACAAACCTGTCTTTCCCCGCGCGGCGGCTGTCTCAACAGTTGCTTCGATCGGCGCCGAAATCTACGCGTCACGCCGTCAGAAGCGAACACGCATTGGAGAAGGCCTTGCTGGTGGCTTATTCGGACCGCGTGGCGCGGCGTCGCGGGGAGACGTTGCTGATCTCGACGGGCATCTCCGCAAAGCTGGATCGAACGAGCGTCGTCGAGAGTGAGTTTCTACTGGCGCTCGACATTGAGGAGAGGCTTGAATTGAGGACGGCGTTGGTCCGGCTGGCTTCCCCCATCGAAGCCGATTGGCTGCTGGATCTGTTTCCAGGGCAAGTAGAGTCGCGCGAGCTGATGGAATGGAACCGCGAGAGCGAACGAGTGGAGCAGGTCAGTGCGCTGGTGTACGACAAGCTGGTGATTGACGAGACGCGGCGCCGGGCTGTTGACAATGAGGCGGCCGCGGCCCTTCTGGTCCAAAAAGCGATGGAAGCAGGCATCGAGCGCTTTGTAGACGCAGAGGACCTGAGCCGATTCCTGCAGCGAATTCAATTTGCGGCGCGGCACTCGAAATCGATGCAGGTTCCGCCCGATCTTGTGGAACGTGCGTTACGCGCACTAAGCTATGGGCTCAAGAGCTTTGCGGAATTGCGATCGGCCGCATCGAACGGCGCATTGGTTGCCTGTCTCGAAGGCATGCTCCCGATGCGGGAAATCAACGAGACGGCTCCGGAGTTCGTCAAACTGCCGAGCGGCCGCCGGGCGCAAATTCATTATGTTGAAGGACAGCCGCCGTGGGTTGCTTCACGGCTGCAAGACTTCTTCGGAATGAAAAACACGCCGACGGTAGCCAGGGGCGCCGTGCCGTTGGTGGTGCATCTGCTTGCGCCCAATCAACGGCCGGTGCAGATGACAACCGATCTGGCCAGCTTCTGGAACAATCTGTATCCGCAATTGCGGCGGGAACTGAGCCGGCGGTATCCCAAGCATGCGTGGCCAGAACGGCCGGAATGATTGGTGGGCCTGCGCTCGCCGCCGGCCTAATGCGCGAGCTTCGGATTTTCGAATGTTGGAAGAAGTTCCCTTTGGCCGGATTGGGAAGGACCCAGGCTACGCAGGCGCAGGGCTAGGGCCAGCATGCAGATTGCGCTGAAACCAAAATAGGAGCCAAGCCAAAGCAGGTCTGAATGTGACCCTGGAACTATTGTGATCCAGCGAAACCCCAAGGCAAAAAAAAGCGCGGCAAACCCAATCGAGGTCGCTCCGGCCAAGGCAAGAATCCATCCGTCCGCAAAATGGCCGTGGCGCCGCTGGGTTCGCGCGAGCAGGAGTCCGAGAATACCGCTGCTCATTGCCATCAGGATGATCAGGAGCGCTATGGTAAGAAAGCTAATTCGAAAGCCGGTAAAGCCGTAGAGGATCAGTCCGAGCGCGCAAAGTGCAAGACCATTCAGGACCAGTGGCCAGCATTTGCCCTTGGCGGACCTCGCAATACCCGCCGCGATTGCGCAAGCCCCCGCCGCCAGCGCGAGCCTACCCAGGAACATAATCGTGCTGCTCCACGAATGGAAAGTCACGGGTCCATTCGTCTCCCGCATGATTAAGTAAGTGACCGAAATTATCGCGCAAAGAACACCACACAACGCCAGCCATAGCCAGTTCTTAGTCAGCGTTTGGATCAATGTGCACCGCCCAGATCATGATGCAGCCCTTCCCTTCAGGCATTGGGGGCTCTCCATTCAGGATAGCGCCGCCTAGAGTCCTCGGGTGTAGCCCCATCGCCTAATGAGTGGAGATTGAATCGGTCCTCTGCGCGTCGTGCTGGGCCTGAACGTATTTCTCAGTCTTCAGATTGGTGGTGTTCCAATGGGGGGGCTCGATACTGTTCGCCAGGTTTAGAACGGCGAGCGCGACCATTCGATCGACCTTTGCCATGTTCTGATAGTCGATTTTCTGCCACTCGTCACCCACGCCGTGGTAGTCCGGGTACTCGAAGGCGGTAGAAAGAGTGTGGGCGGGTATGCCCTTCAAAGCCAGTTGCGCGTTGTCGCTGCGGTCGAAGAACGGATCACTTCCCTGCTCATCCTTGTACACTTTGATGCCTGTGAACTTTCCGGCACGTTTCAGGTAGCCTGTGACATTTGAGAAATCGTAACCGGTAACGGTAGCGGTGCCAACTTGAGGCCCTTTCAAGGAATCGGTGCGGCCCACCTGTTCGAGGTTGATGTCCGCCACGGTGTCGGCTGCCGGGAACGGCGGGTGGGATGCAAACCAGCGGGATCCATATTCACCTATTTCCTCACCGAAGAAGGCGACGAACACGATGCTGCGCCTCGGTCGCGGCCGCAGTTTGGCTAGTGCGCTAGCCACTTCAATCACGGAGACCGTTCCGCTTGCATCGTCGTTTGCGCCATTGTAGATGCGATCCTCCGCCGTGGCAGGAGTCATGGCCATGCGCCCCGCCGTTTCGCTGGTGCCGATATGGTCGTAGTGGGCGCTGAGGACCACGGCTGTGTTCCTCAGGGCAGGATCAGACCCGCGGAGAATCCCAACCACATTCTTCAAAACCACAGTCTCGTCGTGCGGCGCGGGCAGTTGGAAGGAGATGCGCTCGTCAGAACTCGATTCATGTGTGGCAGCCGACTTGTGCAAAGGTTTCTCCAGTTGCGCCAGCCAGGCGGCAGCCGCTTCTCCGGAAACTTCCAGCACCGGCACGGCAGGCTCAGTGGCATCGGCTTCGAACAAGAGCGAGTTGGCCGTGTGGGCACGAGTGCTCACCACCACCAGCGCAATGGCATGTTTCTCCTCCAGCAGCCGGGCGAATTCATGACGCTTGCGAGGTGGGTCTTCGAAACCGTAGTCCTCCAGTCCACGCGACGCAGATCGCGGAGTGACGACTACGTGGCCCTCCACGTTTATTGCACTTAACAAAGCAGGGTCCTGCGCGCTGACGAACCGAATGGGGGCGTCGTTCACGGAAGCGGCGCCCTGTGCAGAGGAGACGGAAACATCAGCCGGGGGAAAGATCCACTGTTTCGTGCCGCCGCTGACCGTGACGGCGCCCGGCCGTCCAAACTGGCGCTTGACCATGCGCGCGGTTTGAAAATAGCTTTGATCGCCTCCGGGTTCGAGGCCGGCCTTACGAAACTGGGACGCGATGAACTCGGCGGCCACATCCAGTTCCGGCGATGGAGTGAAGCGGCCTTTCAACGCATCCGAAGCGAGAAAGGAAAGGTTTCCTCGCAAGGATTCGGCGGAGATGCTATCTAATGCGCTCTGTGTCGCAGCCGGCAAGGGCGGGAGTTGCGCTGCATTCTGCGCCGGCAGGAACGCGGCTGCGCTGAGTAAGCAACTGCCCGCTACGATGAGCCAGGCTGTCCGGTTGAATGGTGGCCGCGGATGAACGCTGATGAACACTGATGAATGCGGATTGTTTTTAGAGAATTTAAGTCGCGCGTCCAAAGCTTTCGTTTGCGCTCCCTGACGAGTCTGTGCTGAAGGTTTCGCACAGAAACGGACGGTCACCGTTCCGAACCGCCCGTCTTTGCGTCGAAGGAGTTGACGATTCCCGACAGCGTGGGAACAGAGGGGGGATGGCTTTTCTCAGCAGCGGCTTCGGCCAGATGCTGAGCCATAACTTTTTGCAGAATGTCGGGTATTTCAAACACGGCGCGATTCTCAACACAGCGCGTCGCTCTTTGCATGGCGGCGAGCTTGCCGGAGGAGAGCATCTGTTGAACAGCGGGCTCAATTTCACGAAAGTCCTTGAGTACCATGCCGACTCCATACTGCTCCACCCAATCGGCGTTGTACCTCTCTTGTGGCAGCGTCCACAAGTTTTTCGACGCAACCACCGGCAACCCCATATGCACAGCCTCGCTGATACTACCCGGGCCGGGCTTGCCGACGAAGAAATCGGCCAGCCGCATGTAATGTGGAATCCGGCTGGTGAAGCCTTCGACGAATTTCCTGTTACGCGTCTGCAGGCGTTCCAGCCGCTGCTTCAGGGATTTGTTCCGGCCGCAGATGAGGATGAGTTGCAAATCGGACTTCGAGTTGCCGAGCCGTTTGGCGATGGGCCACATGGCGCCGGATCCCTCGCCTCCAAATAGCACCAACGCGGTTGGTAGTTCGGGGTCGAGCCCTAACTTCTCGCGCTCGGCTGCACGGTCAAGGAGGACAGGCTCATAGAACTCCGGTCTTAGAATCATGCCGCTGGTAGAAAACACGCGTTCCGTCGGGTGCCCAAGCGAGAGCGCTTGTTCGGCGGCTTTCGCGGTTCCACAAATAAAGTACTGCGGCTGGCGCTCGATCCAGAAATGCGGCGGATAGTCGGCGAAGTCCGTGAGGATTGTAACCAGCGGTACATCCGGCCAAACATCACGCAGGCTTTCGAATAACGAGCGGTTCATGTTCGGGACGAGTGAAACGGCCAGATCGACCTTGCGTCCTGCCCAGAACTTCTTCAACAGCTTGACTTGGCCGTGGTGGTAGTGGCGAATGATGCTATGCATTACCGGCAGCAGGTACCCAGACCCCAACGTCATCCCCTTAGCCAGCATGAGGTTGTAAATATCCTGCATGCGCATACCGGTAACCTTCCGAAATATGTCGAGTGGATCGAGGACCTCCTGCAGGTTGACCAAGCGAACGTTCCAGCCCCGATTTTGCGAGTCGATGACTGCTTTCAGCGCCGTTGCGGCGCTTCGATGGCCACCCCCTGCATCGAAGTACATGAAGTCAAGATTGCGAGGTGTCAAATCACTATCTTACCTGTCGGGAACTAAGCCAACAGAATCAATGAGTCAGCGCACGATTACCGGGCTCGGTCAAGAAAGCGTGGCCCTCGCCGCGCAGCTTAAATAAAGACCGCGACGGCGCGGCTGCCACATTCATTTCGGCAAAATCCGGGCGGCAAATGGCCCGTATTTAACTCTTTTTCGGAGCCGGAAAACACAACTATTCACAAATGTTTCGCGCGTCTGTCACCGGGCTGTAATCGCCTTCGGTCTACAAGTGGGATAGGGATCGAACTGTGATTGGGCAGCTTCCAGTTAACGAACGCACAACGGACCCGCGCGCTGCGGTTAAGTCCGCCGCGTTCTTGATTGGTTTGACGCTGCTTCGCCCTGCCCATCCGATTCCGATAGACTGGTCGCAAGGGGACTGTCCATGACAGTCTCGCAGACTATGCTGCATCTTATCGCTACCGGCGATCACAAGTTGATGCGCAAGGTCAATAAATGGCCAGCGCCCAAATGGGTGCGCATGTGGTCCGTTGCGGCGACGCGCGCCGGAGATGGCTGGCTTTGGTACGTGATCGGCTTGGTCATTTTGCTGGCGGGCGGTCATGTGCGTTTTGAAGCCATCGCGGCCGCCGGCTCCGCGGCGCTGATTGGCATTGCTACTTTTAAGGCTATAAAGCACATCTCAGGCCGGAAGCGCCCGTGCCAGATTGAGCCGCATTGCTGGGCGACATTGCTCCCGCCGGATCAGTTTTCTTTCCCATCGGGCCATACCATCACCGCATTTGCCGTCGCTGTGACACTGGGTGAGTTCTACCCGATGCTAATGCCGGCTCTGCTGTTCTGCGCCGTTAGTATTGCCGCTTCCCGCATCCTGCTGGGCATGCATTTCATGAGCGACGTTGTAGTTGGCGCCGCGCTTGGAATGTTGCTGGCATTCGCCTCGTTCCGGATCTTTGCCTGAGAGCAAAAGGCGGAGCGGACCGCCAGATCCCCAAAAAAGAGCAGCCAAGCCCGAAACGAGGAAGCTCCTCTCGATATATTGGATCTGGGTATTACTGTGACTTGGAGTGACGCGTGCGGCTCTCGAGGAACGGTCTTTCGCCATCGCTCGCACTTCGGGGAAGCTTGAAAAACGGAAGGCGTGTCCTCCTGCCAGCCTAACCATATGCTCAGAAGCACATTTCTCTATCTCTCTCACCAGAGCTGGCTCCGTCATTGGATGGAGAGTTCGTCGGTGTCCCAGCGTTTCACGTCGCGCTTCGTAGCGGGCCAGTCACTTGAAGAGGGCATTCGGGTGCTGACGAAGCTGGAGAAGGAGCACATTGCCGCAACGCTCGATTTCCTGGGTGAGAACGTGACGTCGCTGGAGGAAGCCGCGCAGTCGCGCGAGTCGTATCTCAAGGCGCTTGAGGCCATCCGCATCAACCATCTGCAGGCGACGGTTTCCATCAAGCTGACGCAGTTTGGCCTTGATTTCTCTGAAGAGGCCTGCCTGAATAATGTCGTCGCGCTGGTGGAGCAGGCGCGTTCGATGGGCAGCCGGGTGGAAATTGACATGGAATCGAGCGAATACACCGACCGGACGCTGGAGATTGTAACGGGTCTCCACCACCGATTCGGTGGGTTTGTGCGGGCGGTGATTCAGTCATACCTGCATCGCAGCGAGGAAGACATCCGGATGCTGAACGGCCAGGGGGTTCCGGTCCGTTTGTGCAAGGGAGCTTATAACGAGCCCGCTAAGGTTGCCTTCCCGCTCAAATCCGAAGTGGATGCGAACTATATCAAGCTGATGAAACTGCTGCTGGACGAAGGCACGAATCCGGCTATTGCCAGCCACGACGAGACCATCGTGACCCAGGCGCTACAACATGCCCGGGAACAAAAGATTGCAGCTGATCGTTTTGAATTCCAGATGCTCTACGGCATCCGGCGCGACCTCCAACGCCGTCTTACGGCGGAGGGCTACCGGCTCCGGCTGTATGTGCCCTATGGTGACGCCTGGTATCCATACTTCATGCGCCGGCTGGCGGAACGGCCCGCCAACGTGCTTTTCATCGCCAAGAACCTCATTCGAAGCTGACTGGAAGAGGCTGACTAAGAGCCCGTTTCCGTTTTCCCGTTCATCAGAGATCTGGAACCATTCGATCTGCCGGGAGTCTAATAGAGAAAGGGTATTGGCCGTTCGAATTGCGGGGAGAGAGCAGCGCTTATTATGAAGTACTGGTCCTACTTTGCAGCGAAAGTCCTGGTGGCGTCGGCAGTTACGTACTGGCTGCACCACGCAGTGCAATTCGCATTCCCGGTGCCGCCACACACCCGCTACGGTCCGCCGCCGCCGATGTTCTTGAACGACATGGCGTTTACGTTCTCGATTCTGTTGGTCTGGCTGGTGGCGACGGGAATTTTCTATCTCGCAATTTGGGATCAACGCCGCCGTTGCCGCACGTGTCTCCGCCGTCTTCGCATGCCGATTGCCATCGGCTCCTGGTCAAACATGCTGATCTTTGGCCGTCCCAAAACGCAATGGATTTGCCCTTACGGGCACGGGACGCTGAAGGTGGACGAGTTACACCTTGCCGGCAAAGAGCCGCCGGATTGGGAGCCACATGAGGACATGTGGAAGGAACTGGAGTCACTCGGTTCGACCCGAGAATAAAATTACCGCCCCGAAGCCGTGGCTGTGGGATGTGAAACATCCCGCTGGGGCCGGCGTCCAACAGTTTGCATGAGAGAATCAGCCTAGGCGCGTCTTGTCAGTTCGTCTCCAACTTCCTCCCAACTCGTTTCTAGCAAGCTTACCGCTCAAACGTCTGGGCACCATTGCCGGCCTTTTCCTCAGTGCTCTGTTCCTGGGCTTGGCGCTTCTGTTCGGGTATTTCTATAACAAATACGCGAAGCTCACCGATGAGAAGCTGCTGGCTGGCCCGTTTCCCAACTCGTCCATGCTCTATTCGGCGCCGCAGTCTTTGGGCGTGGGAGACGAGGGTACTCCCATAGAGGTCGCCGCGGAACTCCGGCAGAGCGGTTACGGCGAGGATACGAGGCAGAACAAGCTGGGTTGGTTTCACCTGCGGCCGGATGCGATTGAGATCTTCCCGGGGGCGGATTCCTATTTCGAGGCCGAGCCGGGAGTCATACGCTTCGTCAATGGCAAAGTGGCCGACATCATCTCGCTTCGAGACAATTCTCCGCGCACCCAATATGAACTTGAGCCGCAACTACTCAGCAGTTTGTTCGACAAGAACCGTGAAAAGCGCCGGCTGGTGAAGTTCGCCGACATCCCGCCGATTCTCGTTGACGCTGTGATCTCGATTGAAGACAAGCGATTCTTCCAGCATTCCGGATTCGATCCCATCCGGATTGTGAAAGCCATGTTCGTGGACGTCCGTGAAATGCGTAACGCGCAGGGCGCTTCCACGCTGACCCAGCAGCTTGCGCGCAATTTGTGGCTCGATTCCCGTAAGACGCTCGGCCGCAAACTGGCCGAATTGCTGATCACTCTCCACCTGGAGCGCAAGTTAACCAAGCAGCAGATTTTTGAATACTATGCCAACCAGGTCGACTTGGGCCGCCGGGGCTCTTTCGCGATTCGAGGCTTTGGGGAAGCATCGCAGGCCTATTTTGGCAAGGACATTCACCAGCTGACGCTGCCGGAAGCGGCCACATTGGCCGGCCTGATTCAGCAGCCGAGTGCGCGCAATCCAGTGCGCTGGCCTGAGCGGGCAAAAGCGCGCCGAAACGTGGTGCTGGGTCTGATGAAGGACAACGGCTACATTACGCCGTCCCAATGTGATCAGGCATCGGCCGCACCCATGGTTGTGGCGCGTCAGGGCATCGAATCAGCCGACGCTCCGTACTTCGTCGACATGGTGAACGAACGTCTGTCGGAAGACTTAAACGAGCGCGACTTCCAGGACACCGGCTACCGGGTCTATACGACCATCGACATGGATCTGCAGCATGACGCGGCGGAAGCAGTCGCCATGGGAATGAAAGAACTGGAGGCCTTCATCGCCAAGCGGCATGGCGACCTTGCCAATGCCGATCCCCAAGTCGCGTTGATCTGCGCCGACCCGCACACCGGGGAAATCAAGGCGTTGATTGGCGGCAAGAACTATGGCATGAGCCAGTTAAACCATGCCATCGCCAAGCGGCCCTCGGGCAGTGTATTTAAGCCGTTTGTCTACGCGGCTGCGCTCAACACGGGACTGAACGACGGCGGGCCGGTTCTCACCGCTTCCACGATTCTTGAAGACGAACCCAAGACCTTTATGTTCGACGGCAAGCCGTATGAGCCGGTGGACTATCACAAAGGCGAGTGGCTGGGATCCATCACCCTGCGCCAGGCGCTTGCAAAGTCGTTGAACGTGCCGACCGTAGAGGTGGCCGAGATGACCGGCTACCAGAACGTGGCCGCCCTAGCCCACAACGCCGGGCTGAACTCCGACATACGGCCGACGCCGGCGATGGCCCTGGGCGCCTATGATGTCACTCCCATGGAGATACTTGGCGCCTATACGGTGTTCGCCAACAACGGCGTGTGGCTGAAGCCAAGGCTCATTGACCGGGTACGCGATAAGTCGGGCGCCGAGATCTGGGAAGGCACCATGGAAGAGAAGAAGGTGCTAGACCCCCGGGTGAACTACCTGATGGTGAACCTGCTGCAGGAGGTGTTGCGCAGCGGGACGGGTGCGGGTGTGCGCGGACGCGGGTTTGTCCTTCCCGCGGCCGGTAAGACGGGTACGTCACACGATGCCTGGTTTGCGGGCTTCACCTCCAAGCTGCTGTGTGTTGTCTGGGTAGGACTGGACGACTACAAGGATCTGAAGATTGAAGGCGCGAGGGCCGCATTGCCCATCTGGACGGAGTTCATGAAGCGCGCGCATAAGCATCGTGCCTACCGCAATGTCGTCGACTTTGATGTTCCGGACGGCGTGGTCAGCACCCAAATCGACCCCTTGAGCGGGCAACTCGCGACAGGCGCGTGCCCGAACCCGCGCACTGAGTATTACCTGGTCGGCACGCAGCCGGCGCAGTTCTGTCACCTGCACGGCGGTGGTGGCACGCAAATCGCTGGCTGGGATACGGAGGTCGCGCCTGCGGCTGGAAACGCGATCCTGGGTTCGAGACCGCCGGGCAGCCAACCGCAGCCGACCCAAAGGTCACAAGTTCAGCCGGTTGTCTCGGCGAACAGTGCTCCGCCCGACGGAACGCCGCAGCCGGATCAAAGCAAAGATGCCACGAAGAAAAAGAAGGGCTTCTTTGAGCGGCTGAAGAGCATTTTCAAGTAATTTAGAACGGGCTGCAGTGGGTGTCCGCCTCGCGGGGGATCCGCTAGAGCGGGAGGTTGCAAATCGGTGGTCTTGTTGTGCGCGAAGAGACTCCACGAGCATCAAGCCTTCAAGAGGTGCGAACACGGAACATTCGTTTTTTGTATCGGTTGGCTACAATCGTCTTTTCGATGCGACCCGGGACATTGTCGCCAGCAATGGAGTTAACTTTTCTTGATCTTGCAGGATAAGGTTTGTTTCATAACCGGCTCCACACGTGGCATCGGATGGTCAACAGCGCGCGAATTCGCTCGTCAAGGCGCGACCGTGATTCTTAATCACCGAGCCTCCGCGGACCTTCTAAAAGAGCGCTGCCGGGAACTGGAGAGCGAATTCAACGGGACCGTGACCGGCCTGGCGGCCGACGTGACAGAAGCCTCCGCGGTGAAGAACTGCTACGCCGAGATTTTCCGCCGTTTCAAAAGGCTAGACGTGCTGGTCAATAATGCGGGAGTGCTGCAGGACGCGCTGCTGGGGATGATCAGCAATGAGCAAATGCGCCTGGTGATTGACACCAATCTTGTCGGCAGCCTGGTGCACATGCAGGAGGCGTCGCGATTGATGGCCCGCAATCGGCGGGGATCCATCGTCAACGTTTCCTCTATCATTGGGCGGTTTGGCAACGAAGGCCAGACGGTTTACGCTGCTTCTAAGGCCGCGGTCATTGGGATGACTATGTCGGCCGCAAAGGAGCTGGCCCCCAAGAACATCCGCGTCAACGCTGTTGCTCCCGGGTTTATCGATACAGCAATGACTCGCCAACTGCCGCCAGAGAAGTTCCAGCAACGCATGGCGGGCATCCGCATGGGCCGGATCGGAACGGCTGAGGAAGTGGCGCAGGTGATCGTGTTCTTGGCAAGCGATCTGTCTTCCTACGTGACCGGCCAGGTCGTGGGCGTCGACGGCGGGATGATTGTCTGAATTGTTTTTGCGATCGACTATCCGACCGCAGAATCCAGAGTTTTGTCGAATCAAACTGCTAGCTGCCAATATTAAGCCGTCAGCTCCGATTCAATGGTCTTAGTCCGGCGAGGAACCGATCATACGGAGTGTCCATCGTGAATGGGACCGTCACCTTGGCGAGCGGCTTGGCCTTCTCGTTACCGACCAACGTTTGCGGTGGAACGCTCGAGGTGATGACCGACGAGGTGGCAATGACCGCTCCCTCTCCGATTGTGAGCGTTGCACGGGGTGAGGCGGTCAACACGCAGTTTGCTCCCACGAAGACATCCTTTCCGATGACGATCCGCCCGGATCCGCGTGTGTGCGCGATGAGAATAGAGCGAAGATTTATCTGTGCACCATCGTGCATCTCGATACACTCCGGGTACTCATTTTCGATGTAGACGTCGTCGCCGATGAAGACTCGACCGGTGATGCGAACCCCGCGAAGCTTGTGCAGCCAGGGGCGAAGCGACGTCGCTCCTGGCGCAAATCGAGCCAACATCCCAAGAACGCGATTCAAGACCCGCCTCAGAACAGATTTTTTCATGAGTCTTTCCGTGACTTTTCAACCCTTTGGCGACACGCTTTGCAACCTCTAGCAGTATCCACCGAGCCGGGCCCGGACTCCAAACGCCCCCAATGTTACAAGCTCCCGATCGTGGTCTTCTTATGGGTTATGCTCGTGTCAGCGGGCCGGAGACTACTACGTGTGACGCAAACATCGTTTACCATTATTGTCACTTGCTACAACCAAAGTGCGTACATACAAGAGGCGGTACGGTCAGTGCTGTCTCAAACGTATCCTGCCTTACAGGTCATCGTGGTTGACGACGCATCAACTGACGGGTCCTTAAGTCTCTTGAAACAGTACGAGAATTCGATTACGCTCATTCATCGCTCAGAAAACGGCGGTGCGAACGCCGCTCGCAATTTGGGCGCCTCGATGGCGAAAGGTGACTACCTAGTATTTCTCGATGGCGATGATGTGCTACTACCATGGTCTCTAGAGCTATACGCTCACCTGGTCGCTGCCAAACAACCGACGATCATCCTGGGAACTTTATTGTACTTTGAGGGCCCAACGGTCCTCGGCAGTTCGCTCTATTTTTGTGGCCCGAGGCCTGTCTTGAATTATGATGCCATTCCAAGTGAAATATCGATCGTGGAATATGATTGCCTGATGAATAGGGATCGAACCTATCGCGGTTGTGCAAGTGCAACGGTTATTGACAGGAAAGCTTTTGAAGCGGTTAGCGGCTGGACTGAAGCCTTCTTCCCTGCAGAAGATCACGAACTGCTGCTCAAGTTAGGATACGCCGGAAGAGCGATTCAGATCCTGCGTCCAGCCACGGTTTGCTACCGCGTGCACGCAGGAAACACCATGCACCAGGTACCTCGGTTCGCGTCTATGCTTCTCGGGATGATCGATAAAGCTCATGCAGGGCTGTATACAGGAGGGCGCCGCAGAGTTGACGCTTACGCGCTCGTCGGCGGCCCAATATTCTTCTGGTTTAAGAGGGCTGTCAAGGTACGGTGTTATGGCGCCGCTTTTGATCTGTTCGCGCGAGGTTGGCCCTTTATCGTGCTTGCTGCCCTGCGGCGGCTGAAGGTCGCGATCGTGGGAAGGCGACCTACAGAAGTCCTGCCTGGATTGCGTGTCAGCTAGCGAGGAGTTGTGTGTTGCGTCAGCTACGGCTGCGTTGGCTCTTGGTAACTGGCTTAGAAAAACCTGAAGAAGGAAACGGGAGTGAAACTAGTTGTTCCCTACATCGGCGAAGTAAGGGGTTCAGACGCTCGGTTGCTTCGCCTTGCTGAGTTCCTCGGCATTCCTTGTGAAACACTTGCCCTAAATACTGCCGAACGCGCGGACTTTCCGGAAGAGAACCTGCAGGACCGGGGTTCGTGTTTCGTTGTGAATCCGCAAGTGATGAAAGAATGGGTGGGGCCGGATGGCATTCCGGCCGATCTGGCCTCTTTCCTGTTGTCACGATTTTCACACCTGCTCGTGCATGGCGTGCGTATTGATGCTTTCGACAGCGAAATGGTCGCGTCTCTGTCGGGGGGCAAACTGAAATTCGTCGAAGGAATTATCGGGGAGTGCTCTGCTTATGACATCGCTAAGGATCACAGGAATATCTGCGAAGCGTTTTCGGGTCTCTCCTTTGGTCCGGTGAACCTTGTCAATGATCATGTTTTCAGCATCGGCGTTAGTGACCCACCGGTTCAGCAACTGATTTCGATTGGCGGCCAGCCCTTTATGGCCCTCGTGCGGCTGGAACGCGCGGACGCATTTTTCTTGGCCAGTGAGGATGTTGCGGACCTAAACGCTGAGGTCGGCGACACGCCCCTGGCCGAGTACTTTTCCCGGCTTTTGCCCCACGCAATGGTGTTGCGATACATGGCCGGCGACGAATGTTGGCGGCCCGGCAAGGCTCACGCTTCGATCATCATAGATGATCCGCTCCTGCGGAAGAGCTATGGTTTTCTTAGTTTTGACTCTCTACTACGTCTGTCGGAGCAACACAATTTCCACACCACGATTGCGTTCATCCCTCACAACTTCCGGAGGAACTCGTCCCGAATCACGCGCATGTTCCAAGACAACTCCGCGCGCCTGTCCATATGCTTCCACGGAAACGATCACACCGGGGCGGAGTTTGCATCGACCGACGTGGCGCTTCTCGACACTTTGCTGCGAATTGCAGACGATCGAATGAATCTGCACCGCCGAAGGACGGGCCTTTCCTGTGACCGGGTAATGGTGTTTCCGCAGGGGAACTTCTCAATAGAGGCAATGAGGGTTCTTAAATCCCATAATTTCTACGCTGCCGTGAACACGGTTCCTCACCCTGCGGAACAGCTGGTTCGGCTCACAATCGGTGAACTCGCACAGCCGGCCGTACTTCGATATGGAGGCTTTCCACTGTTCATTCGCAAACCTATTTGTCAAACCCACAGCCACGACATCGCGTTCAACCTGTTTTTTGGCCGGCCGGTTCTGATCGTCGAGCACCACGAGGTCTTCCAATATCCGGAGGCCTTGGCCGAGATCGCCGCCAGAATCAACTCTCTGGCGCCGGACGTTAATTGGTCAAACCTCGCGACCGTGGTGGGCAACTCGATTCTGACCCGAAGAACGCCCGACGGCACGCGTCACGTTCGAGCCTATTCGGGTACCGTGCGGATTTTGAACGATTCGGGTTCCACCGGGCGTTATTCGATTGAGTGGAGCGAGTCTAACGATGGAGCTTCGGCCAAGCAGGTGCTGATAGACGGAATACCCTGTAATCGCTTCGAGATGGACGATGCGGGTCTCCGGATTTCCGTGGAGCTAGGTGCCGGTAGTTCGCGGACATTCTCTGTCGTTCATTCCAACGTTTACGCCACCGTTGGAGACCCCGGCCTGCGCTGGAATGCTCAGGCCTTCTTGCGAAGAAGGCTTTCCGAAGTTAGAGACAATTACCTCAGTAGGAACCGGAATCTTTTGACGGTCGCCAAGGCCTTTCAGCGCCGCTTTCTGAAGGTCTAAGGGGCAGCCACAAGCCTGCTCGTGATGCGTGTATATGGTACCGAACTGACCCAATGTTTTGGGACATAGAGCGTTCAGTGCAAAAATCTTTCGGTGGATTTCTTATCATTAAGACCGGGTTTTACTCCCGCCTTTCGCAAAGCGGCCTCTGTTTTGTGTGCTTGTTGGCGTGTATTTGGCCCGCCCTGGTTAATGGTGGCCCTTTTTTCTACCTGGACACAGTGGTCGATATTCGGGGTGTCGAAGCCGGGCTCTCACGACTCCTCCACCGGCCGACCGTCTGGTCCGGTGACCCTTCGACCGCCAGTGCGGGCGTATCATCAGTGCCCGCCGGGAGGTCCCTAAAGGAAGAAGCAGTGCCCGCTGGGCGCTCCATCTATTATGGCGGTCCTCTCTACATCGGCGCCGCTTGGGGTGACTTCTGGCTAGTCGCCCTGGGGCAGGCGGCACTCTTAGTCCTGGCCATTGCTTTGACGCTCCATTCGGCAAGGCTATTCACGTGGGGTGGTTTAACGGTGGTGGTTATGGTCTTGGCTGCTGTCACACCGATGCCATTCTATGTCTCTTTTCTGATGCCTGACATATTCGCCGCCTTGACAATACTCGCTTGTGCCAACTTGTGGGCTTACGGGGACAAAATGCGGCGGTCGATTTTGGTCTTCTGGCTCGCGCTTTTGAGCGCGTCCGTGATGTTTCACATGGCAAACTCACTGATAGCGCTTCTTATGTTTGTGGCGTTGATCACAGGTCATTTAGTTTTTCGGCTTGCGGTTCCCTGGCGAACGGTAGTCTGCGTATTGACCCCATTCGTCATCGCCTTGGCCGGAGGGGCCTTTTTCTTCTTAGCCGTTACCGAGTTGGTGGGGAAGCCTCCCATTCTTCCGCCGTTCTTGATGGCCCGCATGATCGCCGATGGCCCGGGATACCGTTATCTACAGGCAACTTGTCCCCAATCTCAACTAGAGGTGTGCCATTTTGTTCAACGACTGCCGACGTTTAGTAGTGTTTTCCTGTTTAGTTCGAGCCCATCTGAAGGGGTCTTTCAAGTTGCCGATCCTGAGACCCGGCGCAAGTTGTCCGATGAGCAATTTACTTTTTTCAAGGAGACGTTTTTGTATGATCCGATGGGAGTGCTCTTATCTTTCGGCGGTGACGCAGTCAATCAAATCGGAATGATCGGGCTGACAGACTTCAATTACAGCGCTGGCGCGCACGCCTACTTTGAGTTGCATGTTCCCGAGCCGTATCGCCAAGCATTGAAAACCACTAGAGCTTGGAAAGCAGATTTTCCGACGAACAGTACCGCCCTCATGACGGTCATCTCAGCGGTCCTTTCATTTCTTTATGCGGTGTGGCTTTTCGCTCGAAAGAGACGGAATCTCGAGCTCCCTGCCTTGCTTTTCCTGCTTGCGATTATCCTCGGCGTGGTTGTCAACGCAATGGTTTGCGGATGTCTATCTGTGCCTCACGACCGTTATCAAGCCCGTGTGATCTGGCTCTTGCCGCTCGCAGCGATGGTGTCGGCGCAATTGTTCCGAAGACCCCTCTTGAAAAGCAGGGTCATAGTGGCAAGCGGCAATCCAGTAGACGGCGCCCATACCTAATACCCGAGCCTGCGCATGCACTGCCCAACCGCCAGAATGGCCCTCCCAGCTGCCGCCTTCCCCTGGTCCCCAGTAGTAGACTTAAGTCCTGGTACAATCAGTAGCAAAATGGCGTTTGCCGCCATAGAGCTATTGAAGCCAAAGCCTTTCTGTCTCTATTAAACTAGTAGGTTCGGGCTTGAGCTCGTTCAGCTCGATTTGTGGGCTCAGCCCCAGTACCGCGCGATCATCAGCTAAGGGGGCATGCCGCGCAAACGGCCCGGAATGGAAGATGAATTAATGCAGAGCACGACAACTGGGGAGAATCGGGCAGAACAGATCACGAAAGTGATCTTCGAGCACGCCGCTCGGATCAGCAAAGAAGACGACCTCGGAAAGCTGATTGTGCTGAATGCCGATCTTGCCCGTGATCTGGTTCGCGCGGACCGTGCGAGCATCTGGCTGGTGGACGAGAAGTCTGGTGAATTGGTGACCAGGGTTGCGCATGGCGTGGGTGAAATCAGGATTCCTCTCGGCACGGGCATCGTCGGCTCGTGCGTCGCGGGCAACCAGACCATTGTGGTCAATGATACGGAGAACGACGAACGCTTTTTGCGGCGGGTGGATAACTCCAGCGGCTACAAAACGCATTCGGTGCTGGCTGTCCCGTTGTGCACTGACGGCAACGTGATTGGGGCCCTTCAGCTGCTCAATAAACCCGACGGATTCTCCGAGGAGGATGCTGAGCTGCTGCGTTTCACGGCGCTCTATTCCGCGTCGGCGATCAACGCGGAACGAATGCGCCGGGAAGCCGAGTCGGTGCGCTTGATGCGGCATGAGCTGGATCTCGCCCGCGAGGTCCAACGGGGGCTGTTGCCCCAGGATCTGCCGCCAGTCCCCGGTCTTGAATATGCGGGGGTCTGCCGCCCCGCGCGATCGGTGGGCGGCGACTACTATGACTTCCTGGAGTTGCCGGGAAATCTGTTCAGCTTCATTCTCGGCGACGTCTCAGGTAAAGGCATCCCCGCGGCGGTGCTGATGGCCAGCATCCAGACTCTGCTGCGCAGCCTCCTGATGCATGACCCGCTGCCTGTTTCAGATGTCATGAACGAACTGAACTCAGCGATTCACCGCTGTTCCAGCCCCCAGTTTTACACCACTCTGTTTTCAGCGGTACTGAATGCCGAACGAACCACTCTCACCTACGTCAACGCAGGGCACATCCCCCCGATGGTGCTGCGGCCCGGGCAGGATGGCAAGATCGATCGGACCACTTCCGGTTCGCTTCCCATCAGCATTCTTCCCTCGACGCGCTACTCGGATGGAACCATCGCCATTGGGCCGGGAGATTTGATCCTCTGCTTCTCGGACGGCATTTCAGAAGTCTTCAATACGGCCGGCGAGATGTGGGAGGACAGCCGCATCGAAGAGGTACTGCGAAAGTACAGGGATCGTCCCGTGGAAGAGATCATCAACGCCGTCGTCGCTGCCGTTGACGAATATGCGGCCGGCATGGATCAGTTCGATGATATGACTTTGGTCGCGGTACGAGTGCTGGACAAATAGAGCGGTTCGCTACTTACTGGTCATCTCGTAAACACCATCCCAGGCGCCGCGCGGCGGTTCCGCAGCGAAGGCGGCACAGCGTGCGTTGAAGGTATTGGTTGGGCCATCTTTGGGATAATCCGCATGCAAGGCTTGGAAGAGTTTCGTTGCCGCGGCCCAGTTCCCGGCTCGATAGGCGGCCAACGCCTCTTCGAACCGGTCAACCAAGTCCGCGTATTTGGATTTCTCCTCGATAGGCGCCAGCACTTGGTAGATCGCTACTGGTTTCTTCTTACCCTTGACTTTGATCAGGTCGAGTTCTCGCGTCACGATCTTGCCCTGCACGTCCTCCCAGGTTGTATGGCTGATGATGAACCTGGTGCCGAACTGCTTGGTGACGCCCTCGAGCCGCGACGCTAAATTGACGTCGTCGCCCATGATCGTGTAATTGAAGCGCCGCTCCGAGCCCATGTTGCCCACCAGCATCGGCCCGGTATTGATGCCAATGCCGATGTCGATACGCGGCCGGCCTTGTTTTTCCCAGCGGTCCTGCAGTCTTTCCATCGCGGCCGACATACCGAGTCCCGCGCGGCAGGCCCGTTCCGCGTGGTCCGGCGTCTCAAGGGGCGCGCCCCAGAAGGCCATGATGGCATCGCCGATGTACTTGTCGAGCGTGCCTTGGTGGCTGAAAATGATCTCCGTCATCTCAGAGAGATACTCATTCAGCAGATCCACAAGGGCCGTCGGCGTGAGTCCCTCGGATAGCGAAGTAAATCCACGAATGTCGGCGAACATCGCCGTCAGCCGTCTCTCCTCTCCTCCTAGCCGAAGCAATTCCGGCCGGTCCAATACCTGGGCAATCACTTCCGGCGCCATGTACTGCTGGAATGCGCCCCGCACTGCCTTCTTTTCGCGCTCTTCGAAGAAGTAGTTATAGCTGACCACGGTGGAGTAGGTTCCGAAGAGCGTCGCCATGGGCAGGAACATCGCCAGCCAAACACGCTGGACGGCGAATTCATGATAGGCGAAGAAAACGAACGCAGCGGCCGCTAGCAAGACCAATAAGGCCGATCGGACCGGGCGCATGGTGGCGATGACCACGGCCAACGGCATGCTGAACAAGAAGATGAACAACATATCCAGCAGGTTCTCGCGCGCCCCACGCTGTATAAACTTTCCATTCAGCAGGTTGTCGATGAAGTTCGCGTGCACCTCCACTCCTGGGAAGGTACGCTCTCAAACGGCGTAGGCCGCGTGTCCGCAATGCCGATCGCAGTCGTGCCAAGCAGAATAATCTTGTCGCGAAAGATCTCGGGTGGAAGTTTATGCTTCACCACGTCAGCGATGGAGTAGGTCGGGTAGGTCCCCGTCGGTCCGTGAAAATCGATCTGAACCATTCCCTGCGGGTCGGTCGGAACAGTGACGGCCCCAAGATTTACTCGAGTTAGCCCATATCTGATTGAAAACTACCGCGACTTTGTCCAATGGAGCATTTGTGTAGGCGAGCGCTGTTGCGATATCGAGCGAAGGATAGTACGCCTTGTCGAACTCGATCACGACCGGCTCATTCCGCACGGTCCCGTCGCTGTCTGGCATGACGTTGAAGAATCCGAAGTTCTTTGCGGGATCGCCAAACATGTGGCAGGTCAGGGTGAAACGCCGACTGCTTCCATCCCCTCAAATTCCACGCCCTTCTTTGGCTTGATGACTTGGGGGTAGGCCTGAAAGGAGAGGAAGTTCATGAAACCGCCAACGATTTCTTTTTTCTGGCTCTCCGCGTCCTTCTTGTCGAATATGAAGTAGTAACCGAGGATCGCGTTTCCAAATCGCGAGATGGCGTCGGCCAGGTGCTTGTCGTTGTCCGCCGAGAGCTCCCGTCGGTCGAGTTCGGCAAGGAACTTCGGGTCTGCCGTGTTTCCGGTGGCATGGTAAACCTTTTTCAGTTGGCGCAAGGTTTCCAGGGCAGAGTTCTCGTCCGGCTCCGGAAAATTGATGTCGAACGCCACGACGCGGGCCTTCGCATCATGCATGAAGTCGAGGGTGTCGGCAAAGACGGTACGCGGAGAAGGGCCAGCGGCCGAGCACGTCCTCGCTCTTTTCGTCGATCGCGACGATAACGATGGAGGGGTCGGGCTTCTTTGGGCCGCGGATGCGAAACCGCACGTCTAGCGTACGGGCCTCAATATCCTTGAAGAGCTTAAACGCCGTCTCAGTTCCCGGCACCATGTAGGTGAGAACGTAGATCAACAGACTGGCGATACAGACGGCCGTACCAATAAGAAAAGGGCCGCCGTAGCGGCGAGCAACGCGTGCAAGCCAAGTACCGAGGGCCCCAGACTTAAGCTGAACAAGACGCATGAGCGGCTATACCGAAAAGTAATGCCCCTCCGGGCGTCCGGAGCACAACTAGGGGCCGGATGAAGCTGGAGTCGAACTGAATCCGCCGGTCGCAGCCACTAAGCCAAGCGAGAGGCCCGTGGCGCCGGCAGCCGCAATCCCAACCACAACCCCCGTCGAGATACCGATCGCCGCGCCTGCTACGGCTGTGGTGGCGACCACCGTCGCTGCACTCAAGCCCGAGATCGCGGAGGTTGAAGCGGCTGCGGAGAGGGCAACGGCAGCGCCACCGCCCAGAGGAAAGAGCGCGCAGAATCCGCTCTTCAAATTCTTCTTCTGTGTTCCATTGGTGTCGGTGACAGTCACTTCGGCCGCCTTGCCGTTGCTGTTTGCCGTGATGTTGCAGACGGTGGTTCCCTTCGCGTTGGAGTTAACAACGATGTCCGTTCCATCGCCCTTGCCGGCTTGCGATCCACTGCCCGTCGAAGCTCCACTCTGGTCCGTTACGCGCGGCGTGCTTCCGACTGCTTCCAGGCGGGCCCACTGGCCGGCGTGCAGAAGCATCGGTGCCCCGGCGGCGTGGATTTCCGCGAGCCCTTGCTCCACAGTGATCCGCGACGTCGTGCCAACCGTCGCCACTTCGGTTAACGCACCTGACCCGCTTTCACCCTTGATCACAACAAAGGCGCCGGGAAACGCGACGCGAACCTTGCCGGCCGGCTGCTCTTTTACCAGCAACGTTCCCCGCTGCAAGTCGATGCCCTGAGATGTCAAGGGTAGGGAAACCTGAGTGTCGGCGTGCATTGTAAACTCAGACCCCCGCACTACCAGCCTTGCCGCCGAATCGGAACCGGTAACCACCGAGTTGCCTGGTGCTAACGTGGCTCCGATTGATGCGCGGACGCCTCCGATTGTCACCACGCCTCTTGCATCGCCCACAGCTCCGGAAATCGAGGAATCCGAGGTCACCGCGCCGTGTGCGTTCAATGCCACCACGAACACAGCCAGGAAGCTTATTTGCAAGCGCTTCGGCACTTTAGTCTCCTTCTTAATTCGGCACTTCGTTGGATTTTCTGCCATCGGTTCCACGGATCATATTCCCGGTTCTCTGAGGCCGCCAGGAGAATCCTTCCAGCCCAAACCGGTTGACACCGAACTCCTTATGCAACCACAACTTGGCTCAGGATGTCAACCGGGATTAAGGTAGCCCGGTGACGCCGATAGTACTAGAGAGTACTAGCCGGTAACCCCGATGACTGCGGTTTTCGTGTGCACGTTGAAGTGGCCACCGTCTTTGGTGATTTTCTTGACGTTAACCCGCACGGTCCCGGTCGTCAAATCGATATCCGTCTGTTGTGCTTCCGCATCGTGTTTAACGATCGTCATTTCCGATCGGCTGCCGACGCTGAGTACCGATCCGTCCGTCAACGTGATCTGCAGGCGTCCTTTATCCATAGTGCGAACGATATCGTTCCAGTCGACCGGGTCGTTTGTGACCAACGGTAGGTTCTTACCTTGGCGATCAACGGTGCCCTTGGGAACTTCACGCGTGACCTTTCCGGCCTCGGGACCGCCCACGGCGGCGCCGCTCTGATCGGTCGCGGCCGGCGTACTGTCAGCGCCAAGCGCATTCGAAGCTGCTACGAACAAAACGAGAAAGCATATCTGCAACTGCTTTGACATTCTTGTGTCCTCCTGATTTTAGGCGCCCCTTCGAACGCTCGCAGGTCTTGCCGAAAACCTACCGCGTGTGAATCATCAGCCTTCTTTCGAACAGCCACAAATACCGCATGGCCTGTGGGCCGATTGATTCCTCACCACTTAATGTGATCACACATCAATGGGTGTGTCAAACTGGGGCCTCCCCGCCGCTTGCTCCTTGAAAGGGTTCGCACGTTGGGAAGCCATACCACAATCCTTGCACGTTGCCTGCCACGCCGACGGTGACGCAATTTGAGAACCACACGAGTTCGGCAAGAAGGCCCAACAATCTATTCGACGAAGCGAGGCCATTTTCCCGCCGCGATACTTATCATGGGCTAAGTAAGCTACCCTTCATGAGCGACGCACAGCCCCCGGAAGTTCGAGACCGTTGTTCACTCGTCGGACTGGATATTATCCCGGTGAAGGACGGCCAAGCCTCACCAATCAGTCCCGATACGGTTGCCGTGGAGGAACCGCTCGAGATTCGCATCGGCCATCAAGCCTCGGGCCGATGGATTACTACCAGTCTTTCGGTCACCATGCGGACGCCCGGGCACGATTTCGAATTGGCCGCCGGGTTTCTTTTCTCAGAGGGCATCATCCGTTCCTACAACGACGTTGCCGCCATGCAGCAAGCCGGGAGTCCGGCTAGCAATGTCGTTCGGGTGGACCTGGGGCCCGGCGTGCAACTCGACCTCGGACGCCTCGAACGTCATTTCTACACGACTTCGAGTTGTGGGGTTTGCGGCAAGAGCTCGCTTGAGGCGCTATCCTCGCAAGCGTGTCATCTCCCGCCGCGCAACTCGCCGGTGTTCGCTGCCGGCCTCATCCATGACCTGCCTCAGATTGCCCGCCGGCAGCAGTCTGTCTTCGAACAGACCGGCGGGCTGCATGCGGCTTGCCTGTTTGACACGGCAGGTCAGCTGCTGCTGTTGCGGGAAGACGTGGGCCGGCACAACGCTGTTGACAAACTCATCGGGCATGCGCTCCTTAAGGGCTCAGTCCCGTTGCACGACAGGCTACTCTTCCTGAGTGGCCGGGCCAGCTTCGAACTGATGCAAAAAGCGCTGACGGCGGGCATACCCATCGTGGCCGCGGTGGGCGCGCCATCCAGCCTGGCTGTAGACTTGGCCCGCGAATATGACCTCACCCTGCTGGGCTTCGTCCGCAGCCAGCGTTTCAATGTATATTCTGGAGGTTGGCGGATCAGGTATGAAACTTCGACTGCGGCACAACTCGATTCGACTTCGTCTGACTCGGAGTGATGTCGACCGGCTTCAGCGTTCCGGGCAAGTCCGGGAGACGGTGGAATTCCCGCACAAGCCGCTCGTCTTTTCCCTTGAATCCTCTCGCGATGCCGAAACCATTTCGGCTTCATTCGTGGACGGCTGTCTCTCAGTCACCGTTCCGCTGGAACAAAGCCGCGCCTGGGCGAGCACGGAGGAAGTGGGAATCGAGGCTGAGTACCAGGGCTTGTCGATCCTGATAGAGAAAGACTGGCCCTGTCTCCACCCCAGCGCAAGGGAAGACGCTGACACTTTCGCCCGTCCGTAAGACCCAACCGGGCGCCAACGTTACTTCCAACGGAACAGCCGCAACGCCACTACGAAGCAAACGACGAGCCACGCCGCGAGGATGGTCTCCTCAGAAGCCAACTGCGCCAAACCTGAGCCTTGCAGCATGTTGGCTCGCAATGCGTTGATCAGCGCCGTCAGCGGCAGGGCTTTGATGAGTGGCTGCATGATGTCCGGAAACCGTTGTGCTGAGAAGAACACACCGGACAGAATCCACATCGGCATCATGACCAGATTCATCAGGCCCGATGCTGCCTCAATGGTTTTCGCGCGCGACGCGATGAGCAGCCCTAAAGCGCTGAATGACAGCGAGCCCAGAACGCACAGTGCGATCAGTTCGAGCAACGAGCCGCGAAGCGGCACCCGAAACACCAGGATTCCGAATCCCACCAGCAAACCAACTTCGAGCACCAGCAGAACCATCCTCGAAAGTCCGAACGATAACAGGTAATACGGCCGTGGCATCGGCGTCGCGATCAGACGCTTCATGAGCTTTTTTCGCCTGGCGTCGACAATGGCAAATCCCATGCCCCAGATGGCGCTCCCCATCAGGTTCATACCTAACAATCCGGGCACCAGGAAATCGATGTATCTTGAGCCTGGCTCCCGCGTCAAGCGATCGGTCGCGCTCACCGGATCCACCCGGCCGGCTGCGCGTTGTACGGCTTGATTGGCCAGCGTGCGAGCGCTGCGGCCCTCGGGGTTCGTGTCGTCGTAGCGATACTCCACAGCGCCGTCGGGCCCCGGCTCGGCCAGCAACGCCACTTTGCCCGTGCGGAGCGCCTCCTCGCCCTCCGCCGCCGTCAACTGTTGCACGTCCAGCAACTTTTCCTGACGGAGAGACTTCGCGAGTTCGCCCGACACCACTGCGATCTTCAGCACGCTGGGAGGTTGATTGCGAAACGCCAAGCCCAGCCCGGCTGCCAAAATGATGGGGAAGATAAACACCCAAAACAGCGCTTCGGGTTCGCGCAGGAATTCCAGAAACCGCACCAGCGTCAATTGCACTAAGGGGTGATCGGCCAGCGCGCGTGCTTTGGGCGGCCTTCTGACCGCCTCTACCGGCCTCGTTCCCGGAATGGCAGTGATTTCATTCATCTCGTAAGTGCCTCCCGGTGAGTGCCACGAAGACATCCTCTAAGGTCGCGGAATGGGTGCGGAGTTCAGTGAGCGACAGATCCTGCTGCCGGAGTGCGTCCAGCAGGCCCGGCACAGCCAAATGAAGTTCCGTGACCTGCAACTGCACACTCCCGTTCTCACTTTGTACGCGGCGGACGCCCGGAATTTGACTCAGGGCGGAGAGTTCCGGTTTCTTGGCTTCGCTGCTGGTGGAGAACTCAATCAGATGTTCCACGCCGATCGAGGCGATCAATTCGCGCGGTGTGCCCAGGGCGATAATCTTGCCATGATCCATGATGGCCACGTTGTCACAAAGGCGCTCCGCTTCGTCCATGTAGTGCGTGGTCAGCACAATGGTCCGGCCAGCCAGCCGGAACTGGTCAATCAACTCCCACAGTTGCCGGCGCGCCTGCGGATCGAGCCCGGTCGTCGGTTCATCAAGAAAAAGTAGATCCGGGTCGCCGACCAGCGCACAGGCGAGCGCCAGCCTTTGCTTCTGCCCTCCCGAGAGTGCTCCCACGCGTGAATTCTGCTTTTCTTCGAGTTGGACCAGCGCGATGACTTCCCGGGTTTCTGGTCCTTGATCGTAGAAGCTGCGAAACAGGCGAATGGTCTCGAGTACCGTCAGCTTCTCTGCCAGCTGCGTTTCCTGCAGCTGAATACCCAGCCGCTGCCGCAGCTGCTGAGCGTTGGTCTTCCAGTCGAGCCCCAGTATCTCGACATGGCCGGAATCGGGTTGGGTCAAGCCTTCGCAGATCTCAACCGTAGTGGTCTTGCCGGCCCCGTTTGGTCCCAGTAGGCCAAAGCACTCACCCTGCCGCACGTGGAGATCGATGCCATCAACCGCAACGACGTCTTTGTATTCCTTCCGCAGATTGCTGACGCGAACGGCGCACTTTGCCGGTGCTTCGGACATACGCTCAGTATCGCCTGTTGGTGTTATGTGCGTATTACTTTGAGGCGCCTGATTCCGTTGTGCGCGTTCTTACCGGGAGGCGCGATTGCCGCCGTTCAGAATCGGCTCCGCGCGGCCCGCGAGCGTGCGGTTCGGGCCACCCTTCAGATCGAAGACCACAACTTCGTTCTTACCCTGGTGAAGCCAAGGTCCCGGCACGTACAGCGTGACCTGAGGCCCGATGTCCCACACCCGGCCCAGCGCGTGGCCGTTCAACCAAACTTCGCCCTTCGTAAAGAAACGCGTGTCCAGAAAGGTGTCAGCGGGCGAATCGACATTAAAAGTCGCGCGGTAAAAGCAGGCCCCGGAACAGTTATCCTTTTGGACGAACGGCAGCGTTCCCGTGTCCTCCATGGGCAGCGGGTACATGTCCCAGCCATGCAAAACCTTGCCGGCCAGAGTCACTTGCTTGGTGATACCTTGCCGTTCGCCGCGGATTACTTTGGTGAAGTTCACCCGGCCCGTGTTTTCGACCAGAATATCGAGTTGGGTATGGGGCTCCGTCACCTCAATCCGCAGGTGGTTCTGCCCCTCGCGCCGGTCCAGTGTTCCAGCCAGTTTGCCATCCAGATAGATCTGTGCATAATCATGCAGATCTTCGATCATCAGCTCTCCAGACACCGGGCCGCTTAGTTGTGTGCGATACAGCAGATATCCATAAGCCTGGCCCAAGTCTTCCATTGACAGCGGATTCTCGGAATGAACCGGCGCATGGAGCGTCGACCAGAGCGATACGGATTCCTGCATCGGAAATTGAGCAATCTGAATCGGCGGCTTAGGTTCCCGAATCGCCGGCTGCGCCTCGCCCGTTGCTTTCCCAATTACGTAACGGAACAGGTTGTACTTGGCAGTAGGCCGGCCGCTTTCGTCGAGTGGCGCATCGTAATCGTAGCTGGTGACATCGGGCTGATAGTTCTTGCCATCGCTGTTGGCCCCGTTCATCCATCCGAAACTGGTGCCGCCGTGAAACATGTAGATGCTGATGGAATAGCCTTTGCGCAGCATCCAGTCAATGTCGTCGGCTTCCTTTTGGGCGTTGGTCTGCGCGTGTTTGTCGCCCCAATGGTCGAACCAACCCGCCCAGTATTCGCCCGCCATGAAGGGACCGTTGGGCCTGAACCGGTCCAGCGCTTCGAAGGCCTTCTTTGCTTCGCCCGCACCGAAGTTCACCGCCGCCGGCAAATCGGGCAGCGTCCCCGCCTTCAACAGGTCCAGATTCTTGGATGGACCGTCAGCGGTGTAGAGCAACGCCTTCGTAAAGCCGCTCTTCAGCAGCGTCTGCCGGATCTGCTCCATGTAGACATGGTCGCTTTCGAACGATCCGTATTCGTTCTCAACCTGCACTGCAATGATTGGACCGCCGTTGCCGATCTGCAGCGGCGCCAGTTCCTGACCGAGCCGCTGGAACCATCGCGTGACGTACCCCATGAACTTCGGGTCGGCGCTTCGAACAACCAGGCTGTGATCCTTCAAGAGCCAGGCCGGGAACCCACCGAATTCCCACTCGGCGCAAACATATGGCCCTGGCCGCAGGATGACGTACAGGCCTTCCTGCTGCGCCTCGCGAATATATTCGGCCACATCGTTGTTGTCCGAAAAGTCGTAAACACCGGGCTTCGCCTCATGCTCGTTCCAAAACACGTAGGTGGTGATCGTGTTCAGCCCCATCGCTCTGGCCATCCGGAAGCGATCGCGCCAGTATGCGCGCGGAACGCGCGGATAGTGCATTTCTCCGGAGATGATGCGAAACGGATTTCCATCAAGGGCGAAGTGCCCGTCCTGAACGGTGAAGTTGTGCCCTGCGCCCATGGACGGCGGAGCCGCCGCCGTTTGGCTCTTCATCGGAGCGGAAACGAGGCTCGCCAGGCCAAGAACCAAGACAAGCGTGTGTTTGAAGACCATAAGCCGTGAACCCTTTACTGTACTGAATCGTGAGCAGTGAAAGCTTGCCTTGGCACCGCCCGATTACATCCGCTGAAGCATCTCTTGAGCCTTCCTTTCCGAAGCGCTATCGTTGAGTGTTTATGCGACCGTTGCGCTGGTTCATCATTTTTTGCCTGGCTGCGCTCTTGAGTGCCCAAAGTGTTTCTCCTGACCTATACAGCGGTTTGCGCTGGCGCCTGATCGGTCCATTTCGCGGTGGACGCGGTGTCGCGGTCAGCGGTGTTCGCGGCAACGGCCGTTTATTCTATTCCAGCTCCGTGAACGGTGGTGTCTGGAAGACCACCGACGCCGGCACAACCTGGACATCTATTTTTGATGGGCAGCCCGATGCCTCCATCGGAGCCCTAGCCGTTGCGCCATCCAGTCCCAATGTGCTGTATGCCGGAACGGGCGAATCGGACATACGTTCGGACCTCGCCACAGGCAATGGTGTCTATAAATCGATGGATGGAGGCGAGACTTGGCAGAACATCGGACTTAAGGAGACGCAGCAGATCAGCCGCATTGTCATTCACCCCGAACACCCCGAGGTGGTCTATGTTGCCGCGCTTGGCCATGCGTATGCTCCAAACGATGAACGCGGCGTGTACAAATCCGCGGATGGCGGTTCCACATGGTCCCACGTCTTGAACAAAGGGCCACGCATTGGCGCCGCCGATCTCGCTATCGCCACGGATGCACCCGACGTGTTGTTTGCCGCCATGTGGGAAGCGCATCGCCCGCCCTGGAGCACGTATGCGCCCATCGGCGGTCCCGGCAGCGGTCTCTATCGTTCCACCGACGGCGGCCAAACCTGGACCCAACTCACCGCGCACGGGCTGCCTGGCGGCGAGTGGGGACGTGCAGGTGTTGCCATCGCACCGGGCACCCGAGGCAAGCGCATCTACGCCCTGATTGACGCGAAAGAAGCCGGACTCTATCGCAGTGACGATGGCGGCGATACCTGGACTCGCGCCAACAGCGACCCACGCATCACCAGCCGCGCCTGGTATTTCGCTTCGGTGACGGCGGATCCGAACAATCCCGACACGGTTTACATACCGAATGTAGCTCTGTATGAAGTGAGCCAAGCCGGCAACAGCCTCAGCATCGTGCGCGGCGCGCCTGGTGGTGACGACTATCACCAGCTATGGATCGATCCGGCGGATTCCGAAAGAATGGTCCTCGCTACCGATCAGGGCACATCGGTAACGCTGAACGGGGGCGCCACTTGGAGCACATGGTATAACCAGCCCACCGGCCAGTTCTACCACGTCATCACAGATAATCGGTTCCCGTACAACGTCTTCGGTTCTCAGCAGGACAGCGGAACGGCGGGTCTGCCTAGCCGCACCGACCACGGCCATATCGATGGGCGCGACTGGTTCAGCGTTGGAGGAGGCGAGAGCGGCTACATTGCTCCCGATCCGGCCGATCCCGACATCATCTATGTTTCAGGAACGTACGGCACGGTGAGCCGGTTCGACCGCCGTACCAGCCAAGGCCAGGAGATTGCACCCTGGCCCATGCCGGGATTCGGTCCGGAGATCGCCCAACGCAAGTATCGCGATCCATGGACGCCCGTGCTGGTCTTTTCCAAGGCGCAGCCAGGCACACTGTTTCTCGGTACTCAATACGTGATGAAGACCGTCGACGGCGGGCTTCACTGGCAGACGATCAGCCCCGATTTGACCGGCGACAGCCGCAAGTCGGCACAGGAAAAGGTCGAAGGTCCCGTGACTGTAGAAAACGCGCGGGAGCGTGGCTACGGCGTGGTCTTTACCATCGCGCCCTCGCCGCTGAATGCCGCCGAAATCTGGGCCGGCAGCGACAGCGGATTGATTCATCTCACCCGCGATGGCGGGAAAACGTGGACCAATGTCACGCCGCCCGGCTTGAGTCCCTGGAGCAAAATCACTCGCATCGAAGTCTCGCACTTTAATCCGGGCGAGGCCTACGCCGCCGTCGACCGGCATCGTCTCGATGACATGCGGCCCTATCTCTTCCGCACCAAGGATTTCGGGAAGACCTGGACGCCGATCGTCGCGGGAATCGGCGCGCGTGATTTCTTGAACTCCATTCAGGAAGACTCGAAGACGCAAGGATTACTCTTTGCTGCAACCGAGTTTGGAGTGTACGTCTCTTTCGACGATGGCGCGCGCTGGCAAAGCCTGCAACTCAATCTGCCTGTCACATCGGCTCGCGATCTTGTGATCCATGAAAACGATCTGATTGTCGCGACCCATGGCCGTGCCTTCTGGATTCTTGACGATATCTCCCCGCTCCGCCAAATCGGCAGCGCAAAAGAAATGACCACGCGGTTCTTTAAGCCGGCGCGCGCGCTTCGCATCACCAGCGACAACTTCTTGGGAACGCCTCTGCCGCCCGAGGAACCGCAAGCCCAGAATCCGCCGCGGGGTGGGTATCTCGACTACTACTTGTCCGAACCCTCGGCCGAAGTGGTGCTTGAAATTAGGGACAGCCGAGATCGCCTTGTGCGCCGCTTCTCCAGCAAAGACCGGCCAAGTCCTGCGCCCGCAAGCGCGTCCATCGCCCCGCGCTGGTTTCCGAATCCGCAGGTGCTGAGCACCGTTGCGGGTATGCATCGCTTTGTGTGGGACCTCCGCTACGGGCGCAGCGGCATGAAGGCCGATGACGACGATTTCAGCGAGGACGGCGACCGCTGGCAAGGCCCGCTTGTCATGCCCGGCGCTTATCGTGCGAAGTTGATTGCCGGCGGACGCGAGATTGTCCAACCACTGGAGGTTGCCATGGACCCGCGCTCTCGTGCCACGCGGGAACAACTGGCCGCACAGTTCGATCTGGCTCAGCGGGCTTTTGAAGACATGATCGGAGGAATGAGAGCCAGCGGAGAGATCACTGCGCTGCGGGCCAAGCTCGGTGCGATTCAGTCGGCTTCCAGCAATCCGCCGGACTTGCGTTCTGCTGCGGGAGCGCTCGACAAAGAGGCAAACGCAATCATGACCGGTCCGCCTCAGCAACCAGACCAGGGTCTTCGGTCCGCATCCCTGGGTCTCGCGGTAACGCTCAGCGTGGTCGAGGGTGCGGACCGTTCGCCCCCGTCACAGGCTAATGAGTTATATAACCAATCCGCACGGATCCTGAAGGCAAGGCTGGCGGATTGGCAAAAGCTCAAATCCGGTTCGCTTGCGAAATTGAATCAGCAACTTCGGCAGGCTGGTTTGGGGGAAATACAGATCGCGGAACTTTCGGAACAGGCTGAAGACAGCCTCGCGAAGTAGCCGTTGGCCCAGTTCGCGGCTCCCCAGAGATGCTCAAGCTTGCGGGGACTGTTCCTCGGGCTTGTTCAGGTTCTTCTCTTTGCCCAGCAGAAAGCGGATGGCAAACGGCACTTCGTCCGGGTACGTGGCGCACCACGCGATAATTCGTTCCAGCTTGATCGAGTCGTCTGCGATCGCTCCGATTTCTACCAACTCTTCTTCGATCGTTTGCCCGTCTCTCATCTGGTCTCCAGGCGGCCTAAGCCGCAGTTTGTGAACGAATCCTCGCCTGAGGTCCTATTGTACCGGTCGCCTTCTTCCATCGCTCCCCATTTAAGCAGTAGAATACCTGGGTACGAACGGGAGGCGAGATTCCATGACCAGCGCACATGAGCACGAAGGCCACCTGAGTCCTGAGGACTTTCAGTCTGGCGACCGGGGCGGAGTAGCTGCACCAGCCGGAGGCAACGTCGATAAGATTCGCGACATCTTATTCGGCGCCCAGATGCGCGACTACGAGACGCGATTTGCGCGCCTCGAAGAGTCGCTTCTACGTGAATCGGCCGACCTGCGCGAGACCACACGCAAACGCTTCGATGCCCTGGAGACATACCTCAAACAGGAGTTGGAAGCGCTTCACTCCCGTCTTAAGGCGGAACGGGAAGAACGCACCGAGACCCACCGCCACGCGGCGAATCAAGCCAAAGATCTTCACGAAAGCCTTCTGGCGAAGATCAGGGATCTGGATGACCAAAGCTCTCGCGCCCACCATGAGCTTCGCAACGGCATTCTCGAACAGTCCAAGCATCTCAACGACGAGATCAGCCGGAAGCAGGAGGAAATTTCGGCGTTGCTCGAAAAGCGATTCCAGGAACTTCGTCATGGCAAGACGGATCGCAGTGCCTTGGCCGCCATGTTGAGCGAGCTTTCTTTGCGACTGACCGGGGATTTCCACGTCCCCGGCGCGGAAAGCTAATTTCCGGCGCGGCGGACTGAATGGCAGAGGAACCGGCGACCAACGGCCGCAATGCTGGCGACGACCGCTTTCCCGAACTGCGCGCATTGATTGTCGGTCCTGAACTGGAAGATATCCGCCTTCTGCAGCAGCGCCTGAACGATCCGAACATCAGGGCGGAAGAGGTCGGCCATATTCTGGCCGAGGCCGTCCGCATGCAGACCAGCGGCGGGACTGCCCTGCGTCATGCGCTTCAGCCCATCATTGAGCAATCCATTCGCACCTCCGTCCAGCGCGACCCAGGGATCCTGTCGGATGCGCTTTTCCCAATCATTGGCGCCGCTGTCCGCAAAGCGGTCGCGTCCGCGTTGCAAACCCTCTTGCAGACCCTCAATGGTGTCGTCGAGCAGCGTTTTTCCTTTCGCAGCCTGGCTTGGCGTTGGGAAGCCGTCACCACGGGCAAGTCATTTGGCGAAATCGTCATGCTGCGCAGCCTGCTCTATCGGGTTGAGCAGGTTTTCCTCATTCATCGAGAAACCGGATTGCTTCTGGCCCATCGCGTCGCGGAAACGGCCGTCGTGAAGGACGCCGACATGGTTTCTGGCATGCTCACCGCCATTCAGGACTTTGTCCAGGATTCGCTTGGCGCGAACCAAGCCGACAAACTCGAGACCGCGCGGGTGGGCGAGTTCACCGTCTGGATCCAGCATGGTCCTTCCGCGATTCTGGCCGGCTTTCTGAGCGGCTCGCCTCCGCAGGGGCTGGAATCGGTTTTACAGTCGGTCCTGGAGACCATTTCTTCGGAGTACGCCGAGGAGTTAGCCGACTTCAACGGCAACGTCACGCCCTTCGAGAGTTGCCAGCCGCTGCTCGCGAAATGTTTTATGGGCCAGGCGCCGCCATCAAAGCGTCGCCTTTCTCCGTTGCTCTGGCTGGTTCCTTCCGCTGCGGTCGTGGCGCTGGCCGTTTGGGCATTCTTCTCCATCCGGGAAACCCTCCGATGGAATGACTTCATCCGCCAGCTTCGCGAGCAACCCGGCATCGAGCTCACTCAGGCTGAGAAGCGCGGTCGGGGCTATTTTGTCTCCGGCTTCCGCGATCCGTTGCGCGAACAACTCCGTGTGGCCGATCCGTCATCGCTTCTCGCTAAAGCCGGAATTTCGCCCAATCGGGTCCAGTTCCACTGGGACAACTATCAGTCGGGCCAGGAGCCATTCGCCCCGCTTCGCGAGTTTCTCCGAGTCAAAGAAAAAGTGGAAGGTAGCACGCTGCACTTCGAGAGCGATTCGGCCCAGCTTTCCCGCGAGCAGATCGATGAACTCGTGGGTTCGGCGTCTGACATCCGATCTCTTTTCAACCTCGGCGCAAAAATCGGGAAGACTGCTGCGCTGCTCATCGAGGGGCATACCGACGATTCCGGATCAGAGGCGCGCAATGCCCGGCTTGCCGAAGCCCGCGCGCTGGAAGTGAAGAAGATGCTGATCGCCGCAGGCTTGCCCTCGGACAGGCTCATAACCCAGGCCCACCCATTCGGAAAGGAGGCGCAGTCCGGCCTCGAAGCCGAAAATTCAGCAGCCAACGATCTGTCCCCTGGTTCTGAAGAAGCGCAGCGCACTCGCAGCTTGGATCGCGCCGTTTCGTTCCAGGTGCTATCGCAAAGATAAGGCCCGGACAACTGGCGTTGAAGGTTCGCGCAGCTGAAGCCGCTGCGGGGTTGCTATGGCTAGCCTTACACTGGCAGATACTTGATGAACATCACTTCGTTGCCCTTTTCGCTATAAAGCAACTCGTCCGCAAAGTTCTTCGTCATGAGTATGCCGAAGCCTCCCGGCCGGATGCCGAGCTTGGTTCGAATCTCCGCGTGTTCAAAAGGCGCGTCCGATGTGTTCGAAACAGCCGCGTGGGATAGGTTCTCGAACGAGAATCCTTCGCCTGGATCGCGTATGTAATAGATGATGCTGTGGCTGGTGCGGACGTAGGTGAGGCTGACTTTCTGATCCGGATCGGCTTTGCCGCCATGCTCAATCGCGTTCATCAGCAACTCGCGGAATGCGGCGCAAATCGCATCGCGCTCGTCCGCTTGCAGGTCGCCTGCAAACTCGCGAAAGAAGTTGGTAAGCCGGTCGGCGGTCTTCATCTTGCAACGCACTTCCATCGAAACCCAGCCAGGCCGCGCCGACAGAACCTGAATGTCGTCGGCTTCAATTCGCGTGCTGAGCGCGTTCAAGACAAGATCCACCAGCGCTTCTTTGGTAAAGGGCTTGCTCAGATAGCCGTATGCCGCGTTCGAAATGGAGTGAATGATGGTTGCCGGCGTGGTCTGCGCGGTCATGATAATCACGGTCGAATCCGGTTGAACTTCTCGAATCCGGTTGAGCAGGCTCAGGCCATCCATTCCGGGCATATAGATGTCGGTCAGCACCAAGTCGTATTGGGCCTCAGCCAGACGCTTCAGCGCCTCCTCGCCACTGTAGGCGCTGTCGATGACGTAGTGCCTGGCCTGCAACATGGTGTTGAGCAACACATGCATGGCTGGGTCGTCGTCGACGACGAGGATTCTTTTGGTCGATTGCATCCCGCGGGAGTTATGATACCAAGGTCTTGGATCGAGTCAGGAGTCTCAAGTGGTCGCAAAGAAGGTCTGCATGGTCGGTGGCTATGGAGTGGGCAAGACCAGCTTGGTGAAACGTTTTGTCGACAGCATCTTTTCCGACAAGTACCTGACCACGGTCGGCGTGAAGATCGACAAGAAGCAGCTACGCGTCGGCGGAGAGGATGTGACCCTGATGCTGTGGGATCTGGCTGGCGAGGATGCTGTTACGGAGGTCAGGCTCAGCCACTTGCGCGGCGCCTCCGCCTACATTCTCGTCGCTGATGGCACTCGTGGCCCAACCCTCGACACGGCGCTGGATTTGCAGAAAAGAGTGCGGAATTCGATCGGCCCGCTGCCGTTCGTTCTTGTGGTCAACAAGGCCGACCTTCAGGACAAGTGGGAAATCCGGCAGGACTCCTTGGACAAGTTGTCTGCCGAGGGCTGGCCCGTTTTTCTGAGCAGCGCGAAAAGCGGTGCCGGGGTGGAGGAGCTGTTCCTGAAAGTGGCGGAAAAGTCGATCGGCTGACTATGTCAAGCGCACAAGCCGCCGGGCTCCCTGAACTCCAAAGCGTACTGGCTGCGCTCAACATCGTTCTGTTGGAGCGCCAGCCGAATGGCGAGCTCATTTTGCGCGGGAATCCTCCCGCCTGGCTGAGCGACTTTGCCGCGGGATCGAATTACGACTTCGTTGCGCTGTTCCCATTTCTCGAAGCATTTCTTCCCGATGCCGAGGAGTTCTGGTCGTCTTCAGCTAGTGGGCGCATTGAATCCGACCTCTGGATACAAACCGGCGCCAGTGGAACCGAACGCCATCTGCTGGCTGCTGCGGTTTGTGCCGAGAACCGCCACTGGTTATCGATCGAACCAGCGGAGGAACGCTATCGTCAACGCCTCACCTTGCAGCAGTACGCCCACGATATGGAGCTGTTGAACCGCCAGGTGGAACAGGCAACGCAGGCCAAAAGCGATTTCCTGGCCACCATGAGCCACGAAATCCGCACTCCGATGAACGCGATCCTGGGCATGGCGGAATTGCTCTCAAATACCAGCCTGGACGCGGAGCAGCGCCAGTATGTCGAAGTGTTCCAGCGCTCGGGTGCGAATCTGCTGGCGCTGCTCAACGACATTCTCGATCTCGCGAAAGTAGAAGCGGGTCAGCTCACCTTGGAGTCGGTCGAGTTTGATCTGGGGTCCATCATGAACGATGTCGCGGCGACCATGGGCGCCCGGGCTCAGGCAAAGGGCATCGCAGTGCGCGTGTTGCCGTTGCCGGACTTGGCCGCGCATCGCCTGGGCGACCCTCACCGCCTTCGCCAGATCCTGCTGAATCTGGTCGGCAATGCCATTAAGTTCTCCGCCCACGGAGAAATCGTGCTTCGGGTAGCGTCGGCCGATCCAGGAGCAGCAGACGAATTGATCTTCTCGGTGGCCGACAGCGGCGTGGGCATTCCCAGTGAAAAGCTCTCATCCATCTTCGACGACTTCACGCAAGTCGACTCATCAACCACCCGCCAATACGGGGGTACCGGTCTCGGACTGTCCATATGCCGGCGCCTGGTGGAGAAAATGGGCGGACGGATCTGGGCAGAGAGTGTGCAGGGACAGGGCAGCACGTTCCTGTTCACTGTGAAACTGCCGTCCGTGTTGTCACCTTGCCACGGGCAAGCGAAGTCGTCGGAACACCCGCCGGCCACCACGGTAGCCGTTCCAGCTCTGACGGGACGGCTCATCCTCATTGCCGATGACTCTCAAGAGAACATCCTGCTTCTCAGGTCGTTCCTGAAACCGACCGGTTGCCGAATCGAGACCGTCAATGATGGCCAAGCTCTTCTCGACCATTTTGTTCCTGGTCGCTACGGTCTCATCTTGACCGATCTCCGCATGCCCCGGATCGACGGATACACGGCCGTGCGCCGCATCCGCGAAGTGGAACGTGCCGGCCAGCGCAAGCCGACGCCGATCTTTGTTCTGACCGCCGCTGCCTTTGCAGAAGAGATAGCCCGCAGCAAATCTGCCGGCTGCACCGCTCTGTTGATTAAGCCGTTCACGCGTGCCGGCCTCTTTGCCGCGATCGCCGCACACGTTCCGGTTCGCAATGTGGTCACGGTTGACGCCGGACTTAAGGAGATTATCCCCTGGTACCTGGAAACCCGCCGCACTGACTTGCGGACATGTAGCGCTGCCATGGCTGGCGGGGACTACGATAAGGTCCGCACGGTTGGTCACAACCTCCGTGGCACCGGCGCCGGTTACGGATTCCCAAAGTTGAGTGAGATCGGGGAAGCGATTGAGTCGGCCGCCCAGCAAGCTGACGCCGCCGCTATCGAAACGCACCTGAAGGAACTGGCGAAGTACCTGGATGAAGTGGAGTGGACCACTGCGGACTGAGCCATAAGCGCTAACCTAAGCTCTGATCCTTACGCCAGTTGAGATCGGACGCGACCTGTTGGTCGCCAGCGGCAACGCTCGCCTTTCGCATCCGGACCGCGTGAGCACCCCGAATCATCTTGCGGCGCGAGGGCTCGCCAATCTGAACTTGACTCGCGTACTCTCGTCGGCTTAAGCTAAGAATTCTTGGTATGGGACGCAAGGCGCAAAAGAACGATTCGTTGCCCGGTTCACTGGACATGTTAATTCTGCGGACGCTGTCGCGGCGCGACCTCCATGGATACGGCATAGTCCAGTTCATTCAACAATCGTCCGACGATGAGCTCCTCGTCGAGGAGGGCTCGCTGTACCCCGCTCTCCAGCGACTGGAGTTAAACGGCTGGATCGAGGGTGGCTGGGGCGTGACCTCGAACAATCGGCGGGCGAGGATCTACAAGATCACTGCGGCTGGCCGCAAACAGCTGGCGGTTGAAACTCGGAAGTACGCGAAACTCACGCTGGCGATCGCCCGTGTGATGGGAGCGGAGTGACGGACGTGTTACGACGGCTGAAGTATTGGATGAAGAGCGACAGGCGCAGCGAGGCGCTGCATGAGGAAATGGAACTCCACCTTGCGGAGAAGGTTGCGGAACTGCAAGCAGACGGTATGACGCCGGAGTGCGCCAGGGCTGAAGCGCGCCGGCGATTTGGCAACGTCGGCCTGAAGCACGAAGAGTCGCGGGAGATCTGGATGACACGGTTTTTGTCGGAACTTGGCCAGGATGTCCGCTATGGCTGTCGCACCATGATCGCCAACAAGGCATTCAGCGCCCTGGCGGTCTTGTTGCTGGCGCTCGGCATCGGGGCCAATACTGCGATCTACAGCTTGATGGAGTCGATTCTGTTGCGCTCGCTGCCGGTGGCCGATCCCGAGTCGCTGGTGGTCTTGAATTGGCATAGCCGGCCGCCCCAGAACGCCAACAAGGAATGGGTCCACGTCATGCACGGGGTACAAGGCATTGCTCTGGCCGGGCGACAAAGGCGCCATGGTCAGCGGGATGTTCCCGTACGGCGCGTTCGAGACGCTTCGTGAGGACGAATTCCGTCTTTTCCACGCTCTTCGGATACTTCAACGGACTAACACGTACCCTGGCCATCCGCGGGCAGGCCACGAGCGCCAGCACGGAGTACGTCACCGGCGAGTATTTTCGCGGCCTGGCAGTGTCGCCGGCTGCGGGACGTCTGATCGACTCCGAAGACGACCGTCCAGGCGCAGCGCCGGTCGCGGTCATCAGCTTTTGCGACCAGCCAGCAACGTTTTGGGGGACCGTCGAGTGCGATCGGACAACCGGTTCTCGTCGATAACGTGCCCTTCACGGTAATCGGCGTGGCGCCGCCGGAATTCTTCGGAGTCGATCCGGCGGCGGCGCCGGACCTCTACCTTCCGTTGCACACAAATCTGCTCGTGGAGGGTGCCGGCGCGGCTCGTATGTATCCCGACGGAAACTTCTATTGGATCGAAATGATGGGCCGTCTGCGTCCCGGCATAAGCATGGCCCAGGCGCAGGCAGCACTGGCTCCTCGTTTCCATCAATGGGTTGCCTCGACCGCGACGACCGACGGTGAGCGCGCCAAACTGCCCGCGCTGATTCTGAATCCCGGCGCCGAAGGTCTGGGCAGCCTGCGCCGCCAGTATTCCAAGCCTCTGTACGTGCTCCTGGCGATGGTGGGATTGATCCTGGCGATCACGTGCGCGAACATCGCCAATCTGCTGCTGGCAAGGGCCGCCGCGCGACGCCGCGAAATGGCTGTCCGGCTCAGCCTGGGAGCGGGACGGTTCCGCGTGGTACGGCAGTTGCTTACCGAGAGTGTGATGCTGGCGTCGCTCGGCGGAGCATTAGGGGTCTTGTTTGCAATCTGGGGCGTGCGATCGCTGACGCTTCTGCTCTCCAACGGGCAGCCGAACTTTACGCTGCACGCGGAACTGAACTGGAACGTGCTGGGCGTGACGGCGGCGCTCGCCGTGGTTTGCGGCCTGTTATTTGGCCTCGCTCCGGCGATTCAGTCGACGCGTCCGGACGTCCTGCCCGCGCTAAAGAATGGCCACGGGGGCGGACCGCGCCGCCGCACGCAGCACGTGCTGGTGGTCGCCCAAATCGCGATCTCTTTTCTCATCCTGGTCGCCGCCGGCCTGTTTGTCCGAACACTCAACAACCTGCACTCCGTCCAACTGGGATACGCTCGCGAGAACATCCTTCTGTTCTCGTTGAATGCGCGCCAGGCCGGGCATCGCGACCCGGAGATCACCACTTTTTACGCAAACCTGCGCAAGCGCTTCGAATCGATCCCCGGAGTGAGCAGCGCGACTCTTTCGCAATCCTCGATCATCAACGCCGGCCGCACCGGGCAGGCAATCAGGGGGCCAATGAAGATCGGCGCTGTTACCATCGAAGGCGCGCGCGCCATGGCCGCCGGACCGCGTTTCCTCACGACGATGCAGATTCCGATCCTGGCCGGGCGTGAGATTGACGACCGCGACCAACCGGACTCCACGCCGGTTGCAGTGATCAGCGAGCGGCTGGCGCGAACTTACTTCGAGAACGAGAATCCGGTGGGCAGGCGCATCACGCTCCCGGACGAGAAGCGCGATCTCGAAATCGTCGGCGTGTCGGCTAACCTGCGGTACGGTGGTCTGAAAAATGAAGAGGAGAGCGCAATGACCGTGTTCGTAGCGGTCAGCCAGTTTTCTCCGGACCGAGTGACCTACGCGCTGCGCACTGCGGGTGATCCGTTGAGGTTCGTTCAGAGTGTGCATGAGATCGTGCGGGAGGCAGATTCACGCATACCCGTCACAAACGTGGTCACCCAGGCTGCGGAAATCGATCGGACGATCAGCCGGGAACTCACGTTCGCGAAATTATGTACGGGTTTCGCGGTTCTCGCTCTCCTGATCGCGTGCGTGGGGCTCTACGGGACGATGTCCTACAGCGTCGCGCGGCAGGTCGGCGAGATCGGAATCCGTATGGCGCTGGGCGCGCAACGCGGCGCCGTGGTATGGATGGTTCTGCGCCGCGTTCTGACTACTGGCGGCGGTGGGACTCGCGATCAGCGTGCCTGCCGCCTTGATCGCGTCCCGGCTTGTCAAATCGTTTCTGTTCGAGACCCAGCCCAATGATCCGGGAACCCTGGCGCTGGCCGGTGTCGTCCTTCTAAGCTCCGCGATTCTCGCCGGCTATGCGCCGGCAAGGCGAGCGTCCCGAATTGATCCGCTGGCGGCTCTGCGGCACGAATAAGACATGGTCCTTCCTGCCGCAGCGAAGTCCTGGATAATGCGCCATCCGGGGGGCGGGTAGCGATCAACTTGACGAGAAATGCCCAAGCCGCTGAAAACCGAAATCGATGGCCCGAGAGGACTGCTTTAAGCTAGCGCTCATGAGACTGACCCCTATTCACGCCATCTCAAAAACGTGACGTTCGTACTGTACATTGTTCTGTATGGAAGACACGCCAGTCATTCCCCGCCGCAGTGCTGGTTTTCTCGCTGCGAGTTTTTGCCTCTTCGGTTTGTTCGGCTGCGTTGCCGCCGCGCAGTCGCCCGAGGTATTGCTCCGCGTCCAGGGCGATGTGAAGACCCCTCTGGCGTTGACTGCTGAAGACCTCGCCGCTATGCCGCGCCACACCGTGGTTCAACAGAGCGACGGAAAGGAAGTCACCTACGAAGGTGTCCTGCTGCACGACATCCTCAAGAAGGCTGGCGTCCCGTTCGGCCAGGCCCTGATGGGGAAGGGAATGGCCAGCTACGTTCTCGCCGGCGCAAGCGACGGGTATCAGGTTGTCTTCGCGATAGCTGAGGTTGATCCCGAGATTGAGGGTTCGCCCGTTCTAGTGGCTGATAAGCGTGACGGTGGACCTTTGAATGCAAAGCAGAAGCCGCTGCAAGTCATCGCTCCGCAAGACAAACGGCACGCCCGTTCGATCCACTCTCTTGTCACGATTGATGTCGTGATGCTACGGAAATAGGACCTACTGCTTCTTCGAGGCTTCGTATTCGTCAGCTGCTTTTCGATCCACCACGGTCTGCTCAACGACCATATCCAAATACCAGGTGACGGACGGGGCGTCAGCCGCCGGATGCGGCACTTGATCTTCCTTGATTCGCAGTCTGTATTCAATGCCGGGCACATGCTCAAATCCCGCAATATTGATGTGGCTCAATGTCCACGGCTGATCCTTCGACTCGCGAATCTCGAGGCACTGCATCGGGCCGGCTCCCGTGCAGTCTTTGGTAAACGCCGCCACGTAGATGAACCTGGTGGTGGCTGCCCTGGAGGGCAAGGGCTCCTTGTGGAACAGCCATTGCGCGCCGTCGTCAGCTGTGAGCGTGAGTTGATCGCCTTCCAATTGGACAGCTGGTTTCGCCATCAGCGCTTTCACAAAAGCGCTATCCACTTCCTGGACTTCCGGTACGCAGGCTTTCATTGTCGATCGCCCCGGCCCTGTTGCGATGAGTTTGCCCGCCTCAAGCCGGAACTTCCCCGATATGAGATTGCAGCCCGAGAACATATACTGGGTGCCCTCAAAGGTGACCGTGAACTTTACGGTCGCCGGAATGGTGAGCTGCATTTTGCTGACGCCGGTTAAGCGCCACTTGGTGTGGTCCAGGATGGAACTATCGCCGGCTTGCGACGGCCTGTCGATAGCAGCCAAACCAATGCTGCAACAAACCAAGAGCGCTGCCGCCAGCCCGGTTCGCATTTACCGGTATTCGTCCTGCAGCTTGCTCAATTCCTCGGCGCCCGGGCAGAGCTTTTCAAAAGGCAGCCGCGCCATGGGCACCTTCGAACTGTGGTTCTGTTCATGTACATCGGGCAGGCTCTCGTCGACGAACAGCAGCCCGGTGACAACATCGCCAGTGCGCTGAGCGTCCTCGAGGTAGGAAATGACGGCGCGCCGGTCAGTCGGGTCATACCCTGCCGGCAAGGACCGGAAGCGGACCACGCTGCCGTCGTGCATCTTCACGTTGGTCACGCCGCTGGGCGCGATTTCCGCCACAATCTCCTCGGCCGGCGCAACCATGTCCGGTTCGGTCAGACGGTGCTGGTGCTTACGCGTGTATAGATAGCTCTTGGTCGAGCCGTTGTGGTCGTTGAATGTCACACAGGGCGAGATCACGTCGATCAGGGCGAATCCCCGGTGCGACAGCGCTGCCTTCAGAATCGGTACCAGTTGTTCCTTATCGCCCGAGAAGCTTCTGCGCCACGAACGTAGCGCCGAGGCTCAGGCCTAGAATCACGGGGTCGATCGGCGGCATCACGGTTTGCTTCGCCGCGCTTGCTCTTTGACCCCACATCGGCCGATGCGGAGAACTGCCCCTTGGTAAGGCCATACACGCCGTTGTTCTCGATGACGTAGACCATCTTGACGTTGCGCCGGATGGCGTGGCACAGGTGGCCCAGTCCAATCGAGAGCGAGTCGCCATCACCGGATATGCCGATGTACGTCAGGTCCTGGTTCGCCGCATTCGCGCCGGTCGCGATGGCCGCCATGCGGCCGTGGGCGGAGTTGAATCCGTGTGCCCCGCTAACGAAATAGGTGGGCGTCTTCGAAGAGCAGCCGATGCCGCTCATTTTGGCGAGCATGTGCGGCGGCATCGATACTTCCCAAAGTGCGCGAATAATGGCAGCTGTTATGGAATCGTGCCCACAGCCGGCGCATAGGGTCGACATCGAGCCTTCGTAATCGCGAAGGGTCAGTCCGAGTTCATTCCGTTGAAGACTGGGATGTTTCGCTATCGGTTTGGCTATCGAAGGCACTCTTCACTTCTCCATTTGAATTCAAAATGTGATCTACCACGCGGCGGGCGCTCAGCGGAAATCCGCCGTAAACCAGGAGCGAGCGCAGCCGCTCTTTGGGGGCGTCCGTTTCGAGCAGCAACAAGGCCCGCAGTTGCGCATCGCGGTTCTGCTCAACGATGTAACAAAACTCGTGGTCGCGGATGAATTCTTCCACGCTTCGATGAAACGGGAAGCCGCGAATTCGCAGGTAATCGGCCGGGACATCGCGCTCGGCGAGCATGTCTAAAGCCTCGCGCACAGCCGGGTCACAGCCGCCAATTGAGATCACGCCAAACTGCGCGCCCGGCCTTTTTTCAATCACCGGTTCCGGCACAAAGTCAGCGGCCGACCGGTGCTTCCGCGCCAAACGGTCCATCACAGCCTGGTACTCATCCGGTGTCTCGGTGTAGTTCCCAAACTTGTTATGACCTGAGCCGCGTGTGAAGTAAGCTCCCTTGGAGTTAACGCCCGGCAGCGTACGCGAAGTCACGTGATTCGTGTCCGCATCGGAGTAGCGCTGGAACTTCGGCATCTTCTCCAGTTGCTCTGACGTCAGCACGCGCCCGCGGTCGGGCCGGTAATTGTCATCCCACCTCAGCCGCGGCACAACCCAGTCGTTCATGCCGATGTCGAGGTCCGAAAGCATCATTACCGGCGTTTGAAAACGCTCCGCCAGGTCAAACGACTTCACCGCAAAGTCGAAACACTCTGCCGGATTCGCGGGCAGCAACAGGATGTGCTTGGTGTCGCCATGCGAAGCATACGCGCATTCCAGTAGATCGGCCTGCTGAGTTCGAGTCGGCATTCCGGTGGACGGACCGACGCGCTGGACATCAATCACCACCGCTGGGATCTCCGCGTAATAGGCCAGTCCCAACAATTCGTTCATGAGCGAAATGCCCGGGCCGGCCGTCGAAGTGAAGGACCGGGCGCCCATCCAGGATGCGCCGATGACCATGCCGATCGCCGCCAGCTCATCTTCGGCTTGCAGAATGACGTAGTTGTTTTCGCCGGTTTCCGGATCCTTGCGGTACTTTTCGCAGAACTCTTTGAACGCGTCCATCACCGACGTGGCCGGGGTGATCGGGATACCATGCAGCCACCGTCGCGCCCGCGTAGACGCAGCCCAGGGCCGTCGCCGTGTTGCCGTCGATCAGGATCTTGTCCGCGTTCTCATCCATCTTTTCGAGATGGAACGGCAGCGGGCAGTCGAAGTGCTCCTGCGCGTAGTTGTAGCCCAGGCTCAGCGCCTTGGTGTTCGATTCCCGCAGCCCTTTCTTTCCGGCGAATCGCTCAGTCAGCAGCTCCTCAATCACGGCCATGTCGATGCCTAGCGCCGCCACCAGCGATCCGGCATAGGCGATGTTCTTCATCAGGATCCGCTCGCGCGGCTCCTTGAAGTTCTCGTTGCACAGCTTCGCGAACGGAACGCCGAGAAACTGGATATCGGGACGGTTCAGAGAGCGGTCCAGCGGCCAAGACGAATCGTAAAGCAGGTATCCGCCCGGCCGCACTTCCTGAATGTCCTTCGCATAGGTCTGCGAGTTCATGGCCACCATCAGGTCATAATCCAGCGCGCGCGCCGTATAGCCATCGCGGTTGACGCGGATCTCATACCAGGTAGGCAGTCCCTGGATATTGGAGGGGAACAGGTTCTTGCCGGATACCGGAATACCCATGCGAAACATGGCCTGCATAAGGAGTCCATTGGCGCTGGCGGAGCCGGTTCCATTTACATTGGCCAACTTAATGGCGAAGTCGTTTACGCGCTTACGCAACTGTTGGTGCACGCTGTCTTTCCAGGATAGGGAATCAATAATTCAAACTTCTGCATGTCCCATGCAGCGGTGGGGCAGCGCTCCGCGCACAGCCCGCAATGGACGCAGACGTCTTCGTCTTTGGCCATGATGCGGCCGGTCTGCGGCAGCGGATCCGAAACGTACAGCGCCTGATCGAGATTCAAAGCAGGAGCCGAAAGCCGCGTTCGCAGATCGGTCTCTTCGCCGCCTCGCGTGATCGTCAAGCACTGCACCGGACACACGTCGATGCAGGCATCGCACTCAATACAGCGTTTTTCGCGTGAACACCGTTTCGATGTCGCAGTTGAGGCAGCGCTCGACTTCGCGCGCGGTCTGCTCCGCGGTGAAACCCAGCTCCACTTCGACATTCAACTGCTCGAAACGCTCTTTCAGGTCGACGTGGCGCATCTTCTGGCGCATCGCCGGGTTGTAGTCGTTGTGATAGCTCCATTCGCTGAGCCCCATCTTCTGGCTCACCAAGTTCATGCCGAACGGCGGCCGCTCGCTGACCGGCGACACCCTCGCAATACTGGTGGATCGAAATCGCGGCCTGATGCCCGTGTTCAACCGCCCAGATGATGTTCTTTGGACCAAACGCCGCATCGCCGCCGAAGAAAACCTCGGGGCGGGTCGATTGCATGGTCTTCTCGCCCACCACGGGCATGTCCCATTTATCGAATTCGATGCCCAGGTCGCGCTCGATCCAGGGAAACGCATTCTCCTGCCCGATGGCCAGAATCACATCGTCGGCCGGGAAGAACACCGTGTCGATGGTCTTGGAGTGTTTCGCGCCCGCGTCCCACTCCACGCCGGTCGAACTCCATGCCCTTCAGCTTTCCGTCCTCAATGACGAACCGCTTGGGCGCGTGGTTCACCAGGATGCCGACGCCTTCTTCTTCGGCGTCTTCAAGTTCCCACGGGCGACGCTTTAAAGTAGCCGCGCGGTCGCCGCGCCATCACCTTGATATCCCTGCCGCCCAGCCGGCACGACGACCGGCAGCAGTCCATTGCCGTGTTGCCGACGCCGATGATCAGCACGCGCTCGCCGATCTTGTCGATATGCCCGAAGGCCACCGACTCCAGCCAGTCAATGCCGATGTGGATACGATCGGAATCGTAGCGGCCCGGCACTTCCAGGTTCTTCCCACGCGGCGCGCCGCTGCCCACGAACACGGCGTCGAAGCCCTGGTTCAGCAGGCCCGCCAGGCTTGCCACAGGACTGTTGTAACGGATGTCGACGCCCATATTCAGGATGAAGTCGATCTCATCGGCCAACACGTGTTCCGGCAAGACGGAAGGCCGGGATGTTGGTCCGCATCAGCCCGCCCGGCTTATCCTGCTTTTCGAAGATGGTTACTTCGTAGCCCAGCGGCATCAGGTCATTGGCAACCGTGAGCGACGCCGGCCCTGCGCCGATGCAGGCGATGCGCTTTCCGTTCTTCTTGCGCGGAATGTCGGGCAGCAGATGCTCAATGTCGCCGCGCAGATCTGCCGCCACGCGTTTCAGCCGGCAAATTGCCACGGGCTTTCCGTCCACGCGTTCCCGCCGGCAGGCCGGTTCGCAGGGCCGGTCGCATGTTCGACCCAGGATTCCGGGGAAAACATTCGACTCCCGATTTAGCATGTAGGCGTCGGTATATCGTCCTTGCGCGATGAGCCTTATATACTCAGGCACATTGGTGTGCGCCGGGCAGGCCCACTGGCAATCGACGACTTTGTGGAAATAATTCGGGTCTTGAACGTCAGTGGCTCGCACGTGTAACCATCCTACGACCTTTCTACGGGGGGTCGAATGTTGCTGACTAAAAACATTGTATACCGCCCGTGTAGTATTGCCTTTTGGGGCACTCTGAAATAATCATCTAGGAGACGGAGAAACCTTTGGCCATTACGGTTGGAATCCCGCGGGAAACGTTCCCTGGTGAACGCCGCGTTGCAATCACCCCCCGGCACTGTGAAGTCTTAAAGAAGTTCGGGGTCGAAATTCTGGTTGAGCATTCAGCAGGCGTCGAGGCCGGATTTCCGGACGACCAATATACTGCTCGTGGTTCAACCCTCGCTACACGGGAGGAGATCTTCGGGAAGGCTGACGTCATTGTCCAGGTGCGAACCCTGGGTGCGAATCCCGAAGCGGGCCGCGCGGACCTTCCGTCGCTTCGGCCAGGCCAGACACTGATTGGCTTCGGTGAACCGCTCACCGCCATGAAGGAAGCCTCCGATCTCGCCGCTACGGGCGTTTCCTATCTCGCCATGGAACTGATGCCCCGCATCACCCGCGCGCAAAGCATGGACGCGCTGTCGTCTATGGCGACCATCGCGGGCTACAAGGCCGTTTTGCTCGGCGCCATGGAACTGCCAAAGATCTTCCCGATGCTGATGACCGCCGCGGGCACGATCACACCGGCCAAGGTGTTCATCCTCGGCGTGGGTGTTGCGGGCCTGCAAGCGATCGCCACTGCCCGGCGCCTTGGCGCCGTCGTTTGTGCCTACGACGTTCGTCCGGCCGCCAAAGAGCAGGTGGAAAGCGTCGGCGCGAAGTTCATCATGCTAGACGTCGATTCCAAAGCGTCCGAAGATAAGGGCGGCTACGCCAAAGCCATGGACGAAGAGTTCTATCGCCGGCAGCGGGAACTGCTGACCAGCGTGATCGCGGAACAGGATGTTGTTATCACCACAGCCGCCGTGCCTGGCCGCAAGGCACCCATCCTGGTTACGGCCGCCATGGTGGACGCCATGCCTCCCGGTTCGGTCGTCGTCGATGTCGCCGCCGAACGCGGCGGCAATTGCGAAGTTACGCAGCCCGGCGAAACCGTGTTTCGCAAAGGCGTCAAGGTGCTCGGCCCATTGAATCTCCCTTCCACGGCGCCCACACACGCCAGTCAGATGTATGGCTCCAACATCACGTCGTTCTTGAAGCTGCTTATCAAGGACGGCGCCGTTGACTTTAAATCTGGATGACGAAATCATTCGTGAAACGCTCGTCACCCACGACCACAAAGTTGTTCACCCTCGCGTTTCCGAAATCCTGAATGCCGCCCAGCCGGCCACAAAGTAGGACAGTCAATCCATGAAATCGCTTGAATTTGATCTTTGGGTTTTCATGCTCGCGGCCTTTCTCGGCTTTGAGCTGATCAAACGAGTTTCTCCTCTGCTGCATACCCCGCTCATGTCGCTGACGAATGCCATCTCGGCGATCGCGGTGGTGGGCGCCATTCTCATCACCGGCGCGGAACATGCCTCCACTCTCTCGCGCGTGCTCGGCTTCATCGGCCGTGGTCGCATCCACAACGAACGTAGTCAGCGGCTACCTGATCACCGACCGCATGCTGCAGATGTTCAAGAAGAGGGAGCCGGTTAAGAAATGATCGAGACTATTCTCCCGGCGCTTTATATTCTCGCCGCCATCGGCTTCATCCTGGCCATCAAGTGGATGAGCTCGCCGGAAACCGCCCGCCGTGGCGTGTATGTGGGCGAGATCGGCATGCTGCTGGCCGTGGTCGGCACGCTGCTCCGCTACGAAGTCGTCAGCTATCAGTGGATTTTCATCGCTTTCTTCATTGGCTCGGCCGTGGGCGTCCCGCTGGCGTATCTGATGCCCATGACGGCCGTCCCGCAGCGGACCGCGCTCTCGCACGCCTTCGGCGCGCTGGCGTCGGCTTTGATCGGCACCGCCGAATACTACCGCGAAACGCCGCATGGCTTTGTCATGGTCGCGCTCGTTCTGGAAACCCTGCTCGGCTTCCTGACGTTCACGGCCAGCCTGATGGCGTTCGGGAAACTGCAGGAAGTCCTGCCCCCAGCGGCCCATCACGTACAAGGGCCAGAACTTCGTCAATCTGGGAGTCCTCGGCGCCGCCGTAGTGCTTGGCATTATCCTCATCATTTCTCCCGAGAGCACTTATCTGTTCCCCATCTTCATGTCGCTGGCCCTCATCTTCGGCGTGCTGCTGATCGTGCCGATTGGCGGCGCGGACATGCCCACCGTCATCGCGCTGCTGAATTCCTACGCGGGCCTGTCTGCCAGCGCTATGGGATTTGCGCTCGATAACAGGCTGCTGATCATCGCAGGCGCGCTGGATGGTTCCTCCGGCTTCATCCTGGCCGTCATCATGTGCAAAGCGATGAACCGGTCGTTCTCGAACGTCCTGTTCGGCGCATTCGGCACCTTGCAGACCACGGCGGCCGGAAAGGCCGATGCGCGTCCGATTCGCTCCGCCAGCCCCGAAGACGCGGCTGAGATTCTTGGCGCCGCGCGCACCGTCATCATTATTCCCGGCTACGGCATGGCCGTTGCCCAGGCGCAGCACAAGCTGCGCGAGATGTTCGACGTCCTCACCAAGCGCGGCGTTGATGTCCGGTTTGCCATCCATCCCGTCGCGGGCCGCATGCCCGGCCACATGAACGTGCTGCTGGCCGAAGCGGACGTCCCTTACGACAAGCTGGTGGAGATGGAGGAGATCAACTCCGAATTCCCCATGGCCGACGTTGCGCTGGTCATTGGCGCCAATGACGTGGTCAACCCGGCCGCCAAGAACGACAAGAACAGCCCGATTGCAGGCATGCCCATTCTGAACGCGTATGAGGCTCACACCGTAATGGTCGATCAAGCGCAGCATGAGCCCGGGATTCGCCGGCATCGACAACGAACTCTACTACATGGACAAAACGCTGATGCTCTTCGGCGACGCGAAAACATTTGTGACCGGCATCGTCAAAGAACTCGGCGCGGGAAGACACTAAGACCCGGTTGACCGGGGCCAGTGCCCGGAAAAAACGAAGCCACGGTGAGCCGCAGCGGCCCGGCGTTGTTTTTGCGAAACGAAGTCCTCTTTCACCTCCTTTGCACGGCGCCGCTTGTGCGTTCGAACTCAACTGCCGGATATAAAGGACTTAGCAACAGCTGAGGAGGTCCGGGTCCAGCAGCAACGGTTTTTGCGAAACGAACTTGGCCTCAGCGGATTCCTTTGCTCGTTGATGAGAGGGTTGCGCACGGGTTCCCTGAGAGCGACCTGACAGCCTCGTTTCGACCTGAAAAAACGAACCCAATTTGACCGGGGTCGGTTTGCCCCCGCTAATGAAAAGCCGAGATGACTCTCGGCTCGGCAGGCTTGACAGCCTGCGCCACGCTGCCGGACAGCTTCTGACGCCAGTTTAGGGTTGGTTTGGGTGCCGGCGCCGAAACGGGTCTGCAACGCCTTGATTCCGTTCACTAAATTACTGTTCCTGACGCGTGAATGCCTCATAGTGGAAATCACGAGTTTAGTCGCACGGAGTTTGCGTCTATACTCAAGCGGGCCGCGTCCGACACGACAGTAAGATGGGCGACGCCCCGGCCAGGAGGACATAGCAATGGCAGTGAAATTTCCGGCGCTACTGATGATGGCAGGCGCATTGACCTCGTTTTCGGTCCGAGCCGACGTGTTGACTTTCGGCACTGAGGATTGCTTGGGGACCGGCTGCTATGGCGCCAGTGACCCGACCGCCGGTGCGATCCTCGAAGGCCTCGCTCCAACCGCGGTCACGCTTGCCACCAACTCCTTCGGCCACAGCTATCCGTTCTCTCCCAGCGCGGGCGACTTCCCCGGCACCGACCAAATTTATGTGGGCAGTGTTCAGACTGCTTCCCACGATGGTTATTCCGTGGCCTCGCAACGCATGAACGGCCCGGATGTTCTGACGATGAATTACAGCTCGCTGATCGGTTCGGGGCGGTCCCTATCCACTCTGACCCTGGGAATTGCGGCGGACGATTTCCAGTTCCCCGTGTTTGGCCAACCGTTTATCGTAACCGTGAACGGTGTGGCCGACCCGGCGCTGACAGCGGAATTAGAGGCTCTCAATGAGACTGGCCCGGTGGTTCAATTCTTCACCATCGGCCTCAACCCCTCGATTGATAAGGGCAGCCACATCCTGACGCTTTCCATCGATGAGGGAGGCGACGGAGGCGATGGCTGGGCGGTGGATTTCGCCACGGTCGGGGTCACCACCATGCCAAGCAGCAGCGTTCCCGAGCCGTCCGCGATTCCGATGCTGGCGCTGGAACTCGCCGGACTGGCCGGGGCAGCGGCCTGGCGATTGAGAAACGGGCGCTTGCACCGATAGTGTCTCATCGGTTGGCCGTTCGTCTAAATCACGCAGGAAAGCCGATCCGGCGCAATAGTTCAGCAAATCTTGGATCTGCGCGAAGCCTGTCGAACTTAGGATCTTCCTTGAGGTAGACCAAGTTGGGGCAGCGTTCCGCATACGCCTTTTCCAGCCACTTGAACACCTCGTCATTTTGACCTAGGCCGAGATACAGGAGTGCGAAGCTGGTGGCAGGAACGTAGCTTTTCTTCGCAGCCTTCGAGAGCTGATCGAGGATCTTCACCGTCTCTGCCCGATTCCCCGCAAGGGCGTAAGCGTAGCCCAGGTCCTCCATATCACCCGACTGTTGAAGCGCGCCGATCGCGTCCGCGTATTGTCCCTGTTGCTCCTTGGCAAAACCCAGGAAACTATAAAAGCCGGTCATGGTGGGGTACATATTAATCATCACCTGGCTCTGTTTTACGGCTTCGGGATACTGCCGTGCCAGATAGGAATTCCACGCCAGATTTCCTCCGGAGATAGGACCAAGCGGATCCAGTTCCAGGGTCTTCCTCGACTCCCTCAGGGATTCGTCGAAGCGACCCATTAATGCCAGATAGCGCGAGTATTGGCGGTGAGCGGTAGCGCTGCTTGGGTTCGAGGAAATGGCTAAATTGGCCTCCTTCTCGGCTCCCGCCCAGTCCCATTCGTAGAAGAGCTTTTCCCACGAGAGCGAGGCATGTGCTTCGCTGTTCGACGGGTCAATCTGCAACGCCTTCAGGACTGCGGCTTTTCCCTTGGGGAATCCCTCGGCAGGAGGCAAGACGCTCCTATCTAAACTCAGAACGAAATACGCATCGGCGATGCCCGCATAGGCGGCCGCGTAGTCTGGCTCCAGTTCCGTCGCGCGGTTGAAATGCTGAATTGCCTCGTAGGCGCCCTTTTCCGTTCTCCTCTCCCAGAAAAAACGGCCCCTCAGGTATTCGTCGTAAGCTGCGGCGCTCACCTTAGGACGTTGCGGTTCGCCCCGAGACTCCGTTTGGAGGGTCAACTGAATCTCTTTCGCAATCGCCGTTGCGATCTCTTCCTGAATGTCCATGACGTCCGTGAGATTCCGTTCATAGGTCTCCGCCCAGAGGTGCCGTTCTTCGCCGGGCTGCACAAGTTGAGCGGTGATCCTTACCTTTTGATTGGAACGCACGATGGTCCCTTCGACTATGGCGTCCACCCCAAGTGCCGCCGCAATTTCCGAAAGGGAGGCACGCTTCTTCTTGAACGGCATGACAGAGGTCCGAGAGATAACTCGCAGCTGGCGGATCTTTGCCAGATCCGTGATGAGCTGGTCGGTGATGCCGTCGGCGAAGTATTCCTCGCTTGCATCGTTTGACAGATTCTCCAGCGGCAGCACGGCAATTGCGTGGATTTGTGAGGCCCGGTGCCGGGGAGCAAACGGGTTGAGCGTCTGTCGAAAACTCCAAACCGCAGCGAGTGCCAGGATCGCCAGCAGGAGGATGAGGCTCCAGCGGCCTGGCGCCCAACGGGAGGCCTTGCCCGCACTACTGTCCGAGAGCGAGACGGGCGCCTCCCGGCCCGGCGGCAGAGAAGCCGGCGTGCCTTCCACATCCATGTTTCGATCCGGCTGGATTACTCCAATGAACCGGTAACCACGTCTCGGAATCGTCTCTACGTAGCGTGGTGACTCGGCCGAATCGCCCAGGGCTTCGCGAATCTTGTTGACGGCACGGTTGAGGCCCCGGTCGAAATCGCCAACCGTTTCGCTGCCCCAGATTTTTTCCTTCAGTTCGTCGCGTGTGAGGATCTGGCCAGGATGTTCCAGTAACAAGGCCAGCAACGCAAACGGCTGCCCCTGCAACTTGACCTTGCGACCCTGCTTAAGCAGTTCTCCGGCAGAGAGGTCAACCTGGAACGTTGCGAACGAGATCAGTCGTCGACGATCCTCGGTGCGGGGCATCGCTCCCGTTATTCTCGCGTACCCGCACCCGGCTGACAAAGCGAACGCAGAGCGCTTTCGGGACTCGGGAGACATATGCGCCCAACTCATTGATTATTGTGGACTTTTTTGAGGACAAACATTCAACGCTGTGGAGACTCGACAGCTGGATCGGGGGTGCTCTAACTTGTTTTCGGGCAGGCGGCAAATCTCAGGATTTGAAAACGGCGCCCACTCAATCAGGAGGAAACTATGCAACTCTTTGGAAAACTCATTCTGGCTTTGGCGGTGTTCACCGGCGGCAGCATGCTGTTCGCGGACCCAGCCTGCTCATTGGCAACTCTACGAGGTGACTACGGATTCACCATCACGGGCCAAATCCTTCAGAACCCTTTGCCGGCGAACATCGGACCGGTGGCGGGTGTGGCAATGACGTACTTTGACGGCAACGGCAACCTGACACAGGTCGATCATGTCGTCCACAACGGAAGTGTACCGGCGGACGAATGGCGTCCCGCTACGGGGAGTTACACGGTTAACGCTGATTGCACGGGAACCATGACAATCGCGTTCAGCGACGGTTCTCCAGCCATGCACTTGCACATCGTAATTACACATCTTGGAGACGGAGTGCTTACGGTGGTGGATGGACCCGTGGCGATCAGAAGCATCGGGACCAGGTCTGGGTGGCCCAGTAACCAGCCGTAACGGCGACTTGATGGAGTCGGAGCGCGAATCGGGCACTCTGGGTTGGCTGAGGGTGCCCGATTCGACTTCTCACTGTTTTATGCCGGCGTTCAACGTCTGGAGAGCCGGGTACGTTCGCGGCATCTCGCGTTCCGCGGGCGAGAGAAAGACGTCCTGCCGCTAGTTTCCACGCCATCGGTCAACTCGCAGACTGACCAGTGGAAACTCTTTCACCCGGCGTAGAATGCCCAACATGAGCACGTTCAAGGAGATCTTTACACACACCGATCCGAATCTACTACCGGTACTCGAAGATCTAAAACGCCTGGAACCTATTTTCCACACACGGGAATTTGGCACATCACGCGCCGACTTTGAAAAGGCCACCGCTCCTGACTATTGGGAGGCGAGCGCTTCCGGTCGCCGTTATAGCCGCGAGTTTATCCTCAACGAATTGGAAAAGCATCCCCCCGTGCATGCGGCTTCTGCCGGTTGGCGATGCCATGACCATGCCGTTCGGCAGCTTGGCTCGGATACCTTTCTAATTACGTACACACTGCGCCAGCTTGACCGGATCACGCGACGCGCGACAATTTGGCAGAGAACCTCCGAAGGCTGGCGCATTCTCTATCATCAGGGAACGATCGTCTCGGCCGAAGAGGATGACACATACCCCAGTAGCTGGCTTGACTCTCCGCCCTGGCGCGAAACGAGGAACAAACAAGATCGATTCCGCGGTTACCGACAGACGATGCTTTGAAGGGCTGCGGGTTCGCGTGTGCTTCAAGTAGTGCTCGCGATACGCCCTGATGTGGCGTGCCTGCTTAATAAACAGTTCGTAGATGAGTTAGACCTGGAACGCCCGTTGGTCCCTAAACGTGACGGCCCGACCGAACGGGGCGCAACGGCTGCCGGACTGCAGGGCGTTTAGAAATCTGGTAAACGGATACTGTCTCGGTTTCCCCCCGGTTTCCCTCGAGTGGACGCGCAACGCAGCTCCGGAATGGAGCTCATCGGGGTTGCTGCCTCCCCAAGAAAGCCGCTAGCATCGCCAAGACTCGGTCCTGGTTTTTCAGTTCGCATTCCCAGATCGAGAGGCTGCTCCAACCCAGCACCTTCAGCGCACGCTTAGCCCGCTGATCCCGTTGCTTGTTTCGCTCGACCTTTTTCGTCCAGTAGGCGCGATTCTGCACGGGCACCCGAGCCCCACGTGGACAATTGTGTCCGTGCCAGAAGCACCCGTTCACAAACACCACTTTGTGCAGCCGTGGAAAAGCTAGATCGGGTTTTCCGGAAAGGTCCTTACGATGAAGCGGGAATCGATAGCCCATTCGATGAACCATTCGACGACCGGCCATCTCCGGGGCGGTGTCAGTTCCCTTGACAGCCCGCATGATCCGGCTGCGCTGCTCGGACGGTTGCTTCATTTGCGCAGTTCGATTTTGAGGCTCGGATCAGTCTCGAACTCGTCCTCGATACCGTTGTAACCGCCCATCAGGTCCGCAACGGCCGTTGGCTTAAGATTTGCCCAGCTTGTAAGGATTCAACGCTGCGAATTGCTCGATTTCTCTCCGACGCCTGCGCGACGACATCGCGCGCGACTGTGCGGAGACTCCGGGAGCCATCGAAATTGAGTATTATTGGAGCGTTCGTCGGCGCATAGGCGTCCCTCGAGATTGCCAAGTCAGGCGTAATGTTGCTTTAAGGAAGCAATTCAGCGCTAGACGGTAGTTAGCCATGACACGTGGACCGTCACCCTCTCGGTCTTCCTGAACTGAAGCCCGCCCGAAAGCGGGTCCTGGTAGATTTCGTGAAACGGTGATTCGTGGAAGTTCTTAACCACGAATAGAAAGAAACGGTTTCTCAGCGCCATCGCCACCGCGTGCTCCTTGGGTGTCATCGACAAACTCCCCGTCCGTTCCCGCAGTCCTTTGACCTCCACCGCTAGAAACTCCTCGTGCGCCTCGCTCCGCAGCCGGAAGTCATATCCGCACCCAAGACGCGTCGTCTCCTCCGTGACATAACCCTGGAATTCCGGGAGGTTGGGCTGAATCAGCGCAAAGTACTGCTCCGCAGCGAGGCCGGTGATCAGCCTCTTCGCAAAGCTCGACCCGCTGTCCTCCTGTTCCTCCTTTGTTTGAATCTCGCTCCAAGCGTTTTCGTCATACCCGACAAAAGACTTGACCAAACCCGTGAATGATTCGAGATCCAGGCCCTTGTACTTCTCAAACACCTTGAGGCAATACTCGCGAGTCGGACGCTTATGCCATCCTTTTCGGCGATTCGGAAACAAAGGATCAAACTCATCGCGGTAGTTCTTTACCGACCCGGGCTGTGATCCCAGCGCGTATCCGATGACGTTGAACGCTTCCCTAAAGCTCTCAAAACCTAGCTTCTTCAAACCAAGCGAATCGTACTTCGAGAGATACAGGCCAGCCAAAATGAGCTTCTCTCTCGTCGCGATCCGTTGTGAGCCAAGGACCATAATCCTCCATGCCACCGATGGGCCTACGGGTTGCCCCTTCGTGTTCCCAATTGTCTCTAACGACCGGAACCCGCAGTTCCATCACCGGAGCGGAAAACACTATTCCCGCCGGATAAGGCATCGCCCTCTCGAGGCTCGGGTAGCCGCGGGAGAACATCATGTTCGGCTGGTCGCTTTTTGAGGGAGTACATGGTTCGCGTCTTACTTTCGACGAATCGCAGTTGGTTTCGACTTGAACACGACTTCACCGTCGCGCTCAATTGAGGTTGTCCGCACGGTATCCCCACCCTTGTGTGCTACGGTCAGACGGACACTGTTTATCTCGTCCGGACGGCCTCCAAAACATTTGTTGATGGCTTCCAGGAAGCCAACCTCGCCTAGCTTGTGGGGATCAGGGTCAGGATTGTTCCGAACGCTCGGGATCGTCTTAGGAAACAGGTAGATGCATGGCGGTGTGAGCTGATACTGGTCGACCTGAGTAAGGCGCTGGCCGGGTCGCCGCCAGAGTTTAGGGCAAGGTCGGGCGGGCGTGCCACAAAGCCAATCCCACACGATCAGGCCGTCCACCTGCACCTGTTCTTCAATCATCTTGACGCCAAGTCGGGTGTGGATGCCAGACCATACATTCAGCCTAGGATCGGAACTCTCGCTGATACAGACGCTCCAGACGATAAGCTCTTCAGCGTGCGGTGGGCGTCCAAAGTTGGCTGTGTTGTTACCATCGGCGCAACCCTTCAACTCAATTACTGACACGCGGCCATCGGGAAGGGTTACGAAATAGTCGAAACGATTCTTGCCGCCCGCGGATTGCCACTCTTTGATGAATCCCGCGACCTCCATGTAGCGAAGGACTGAAGCGACGAAGTCTCGCTTGTGTGCCATTTTTGGGGAATACTGCCTCCCGATGCGCTGTATGGCTCCGGCGAGTAGGCCACTTCTATAGAACTCTTCCTCGGTAAGACCGTGCGACCCGAGTTTGTGGGATTCGGTCTTCAGAGCCTCAGCGAACTGGTCAATCTGTTCCTTCAGAGCGGTCTGTCGCTCGCACGGAATGACTGCAAGTAACGGTCGAGGCTGCTGTTTTGGCATAGTTCTCCAGAAAGACCGCTCAAGCCGGTCTATAGAAAGATACCGCAGAGGGCGAGGCGGCGCTCTGCCCACGCTTAGAGTGGACGCCGGAGATGACCTACTCCGGTACCCCCGGTGGGGTTCGGTGCCGGTACTCGACAGCTCTGGCGTTACTGAACTAATCGGCCCTCAACGAATACACCCACACCGGCCCGAGCAGCCCTGACGGCAGTAGCGGTGAGTTGGCCTTGTACGGTTTCACGTCTGTGAAGGTGTACTTCGTCGTTTCGTCGGGTTGTTGGTCGCCGATGAGGCGGTTGACCCAGGCGTTGGTGACTTTGATCGTGAGTTCATTGGGGCCTGGTTTTAGGGCGCTGGTTGCGTCAACGCGATAGGGTGCATGCCAGACGATGCCGAGCGATTTGCCATTTACTGTTACTTCGGCAAGGTTTTTCACATCGCCTAAGTCGAGCCATAACTGGGTGTTTGTTGCGAACCAATCGGCTGGAGCTTGCAGTGTCTTGGTGTAAGTGCCGGTTCCGGAGAAATACTTCACGCCGGAGTTGGAGTTATCGCTCCAGGACGAAAGCTGGTCGAGTGTGATCGACGCAGGGGCGCCGCGGCCGGGTTGGAAGGTTACGTTCCAAGGGCCGTCGAGCGTGGTTAGTTGGGTCTCGATGAGCTTCGGCAGGACGCGGGAGGGCGTGTTGGTTGGCTGGCGGAAGATGACGAAGACTGCGCCCCAGGGCTCCAGGTGCAGCGGCACGGTGGTGCGGCCGTCAGCGATCTGATACGAAGCCGGTTCGGTCTTGCCGGTCTCGGCGTGCCAGAGTTCCGGGGCTTTGCCGGTGACGCGGAAGGTGGCGTCAACGGTTTCCGCGCGAGGCGTTGCGATTGTCGATGAAGTAGATGTCGGCGTCGGCCAGCTTGCGATGGACAAACAGGATGCGTGTGTCACTTTGAGGCTTGCTGTGTTCAAAATCCGGAGCAACGTTCATGGCTTTGAGCGCCTGCCCGGCGGTTCTGGCCCGCAAAGACGGTGCCTTTGCCGAGTTTGTGCACGCCTGAGCCATCGCCGAAGAGCTCGTCGTTCAGCTTGCTTGAACTCGGCTTGGTCGTCGGCGAGACTGGGATCGTCTACAGGCTTGCCGCCAGCCACCGAGGCGCCTTCTTCGACCAGTTTGTGAATCGAGCGCAGCACGGGCAGGGACATGTGCTTGCTGTACGGGCCGAGCACGAGAAGGCGATAACTCATGCCGCCTTTGGTTGTGATCTTGTCATCCGCTACACGGAGTTCGTGGATAAGGGCGTCGGCGTTGACGTAGTCGAAACCGAAGCCGGGCGGGATGTCGGGTGACTTGGAGGCAAAGAGGGCGGTGAGGTTGGAGTCTTCGCCGTAGAAGTAGATGACGTCGGCGGCGAAGCGGCCCTGCTGCAGCAGGAAGCTGCTGCGCGCCAGGTAATCGATCCACGGGCCGGCCTGTTCAGCCCAGGTTTCATTGCGGTTGAACCATTGACCGAATGGCCCGAGGGTGAGGCCGGGCGCTTTGCCGATTAGCGGCTGGTGCGCCGATTCGTGAATCACGATGCGGTTGATGCCGTTGAGCAGTTCCTGATCGGCGGTGGGCTTGAGGGTTGCGGGCGACCAGGCCCAAGGCGCGGCCGAAGCCGTGAGAGACTCAGCCGCGGCCAGATTCTGACCATATATATGCGCGACGGATGCGGATTCGCGATCGTCGGCGTTGTAGCCGTACTGCTCTTTGTTGACGCCCGGGGACTGGGTCCACATGGCGCTCATGGGGATGTCGTCCAGCTTCTTGACTTCCATGCCGTCGGCGACGAAGGCGCGGCCGCCTTCATGCGATTCGCCGTAGTGGCCCATGCCGCGCGATTTGATGGAGGCTTGCACCTGGCCGTAATGCTCGATTGCGATCAGGTCGGCGATGGTCTTGCGGAAGTCCCAGAGGAAGCGGTCGCTCGATTCGGAGCTTTCGACGACTTGGCCGGTGAGGACCGGGAGCCAGGGGGTGGGATCGTAGCCACGGTGCTTCTTGAATTGGGCCAGCATGTCGTCGGTCCAATTCTGCGAGCCGGCCTCCCAGCTATCGGTGACGATGTAGCGGATGCCGTGCCGGCCCATGTTCTTCTCGCCCACTGTTTTTTCATAGCTATCGAGGTAATTATTCATGTAGTTCTTTACGTAGCTGCGATTCAACTTGTCGACTTCCAGGCCGGTGCCCTCCGCGGTGGCCGGATGGTTGGTGATGCCGAGCAATGAATAGCCGAAGCGGATGACAACCCATTCACCGGGCGGGGGTGTCCAATCGAGAGTACCGTCGGGGCGCAGCTTCGAAGTCAGGTCGATGACATCGGATTTTGAGACGGCGTCGGAGGCGGGAAACGCGAGGGGTTGCGAACGGATAGAGGTCCGGCACGGGAACGAAGGCGGCTTTCTCCTCAAAGCGGTTGACGCGAGCGCCGGGGCGCAGGGCAAGCTCGGCGATTTCGTAATCGGTGGGAGGCGCGTGAAGATTCACACCGAGTGAAGCCGGGTCGATGTCGCCCATCCAGGCGGGACGAGGGCCTGGGGGGGTGCGAAGAAAAGTGACGCGGAAGAACTTCGCGGTGACGGGAAGAAACGACACGGTATGCTCGGGCGCGCCGCCGCCGGGAAGCTTGACTATGGCGCGGAAGTTCTGGCCGTCATCACTCGCCTCGAGGGATTTCTCGGGATTGGCGACGCCGGTGAGCGCCACGGTCATCTCATTGAACTCGGTCATGACAGTGGTGATGGAGCGCATGGTTTGGGGCGTGGCGAACTCCCATTGGATCCAGGCGCTCTCGCCGGGGTTCGGGATGGGAAGCCTGGTGGTTTTGATGAGCTCGCCATCGCTGAGGATGGCCGGGTCGGGTGCACCGGCGCTGGCGGTCACTTTCGGGTGCAGCGATTCGAGGGGTACATCGGTGGGTGCGCGCCGGTAGGCAATGACTCCGGCGTCAGCGTAGAATTGCGGAGTCTTCGCGCCTTCGGGCCCGGGCATGGCATCGTGGATGCTGAGGCTTTGAAAGGCGCCGGTATTCGAGGGTGGTTTCGGCAGCGATACCTGTATAAGGCTTTCCGCCGTCGATGACGGTTTCACTCCACACATACTTCTTCATGCCCTCGCGATGGAGGCACCCAGGGGCCACCGGTTTCGCTCCAGCCGGGCGAGCCCGCGATGGCCTCTTCGAGCTTCAATTCTTCGCCCAGGGTGGTGGCGTATTTGAAGGCCTCCTTCCATTCGGGCGTCATGTAGGCGAGGCGATGATCGACCACCTGGGGCGTGGAGAGCGCGGCATCAAAGTTCTGGAAGCCGGCGATGCCGATGCGGTGCATCCACTCGAGGTCGAGCTTGATGCCCTCCTGGGTAATGTTGCCGTTCATCCAGTGCCACCAGACGCGCGGGCGCGCGGCCTCGGGGGGATTCTCGAAGCCGGTCCTCAGTGGATCGCTGGGCGACACAGCGGAGCTCGGCGGCGCGGAGCTGGGCGGCGCAGCGGTCTGCGCTGTAGCGGGGGCTCCCAGGCAGAGCAGGATGCCGGCGGCGATCAGCTTTGGGGAGGGGCGATTCGTTTTCCTATCAGTCATCTCTTCCTCGCGTGGACGGCGTGGAAGATCGGCAGACGCGAATCTTGGCAACGCCCTCCGCAGCCACAGTATCACTGCAGGGAAGCGGAGGATGAGGAAGAATACGTGCTTGGGGCCTTAGTAGGCCTACGATTGATTGACTTTGCCGCGCCGAAAATCCGCTTGCTTACGCGCGCGGTTCCGTGCCGGAGTTTAGACACGCTCGCAGGTCTCTATTGATTCGCTTTGTCGCGGCGAAAATCCGCTTGCTTACGCGCGCGGTTCCGTGCGGGAGTTTAGACACGCTCGCAGGTCTCTATTGATTCGCTTTGCCGCGCCGAGGATCCGCTTGCTCACGCGCGCGGTTCCGTGCGGGAGTCTACACACGCTCGCAGGTCTCTATTGATTCGCTTTGCGGCGCCGAAAATCCGCTTGCTTACGCGCGCGGTTCAGTGCCAGAGTTTAGACACGCTCGCAGGTCTCTATTGATTCACTTTGTCGCGCTGAAAATCCGCTTGCTGACGCGCGCGGTCCCGTGCCGGAGTTTACACACGCCTAAGAGTGATTAGCCTGCGATGTACCCGGAGATGCAGATGAGGGCTGAGCCCGTGGTGGTAGGGTTGTCGCGGTTTATATCGAACGAGATGTCGTGGTCTGTATAGGCGCGAAGCGAATGGGTGGCATCATACACCGCATTGCCACCGACGTTCCCCTGAAAGGTGAGAAAAAGATCGAGGTTCGAGGGAACGGTGCCCAGCGAGGTGTACATCCTCAGCCGCGCCCATTCGCCCGAAGGCACGATGATTTGGGCAGTCACCAATTCAATGACGGCCCGCTTACCCTTGGGAACAATGTTCCAATCATCGAAGCTGACCTCCCAGTTGTAAGAAGGTGTCAGCTCGAGACTGTGCCATGCCTGAAAGGCTGTCGTCGCGCGACAGTCTTCGCACGTGCCCAAGGCTGTGGTGCGCACAGTGGAGTGGGGTGATTTGGTCTGTTGAGCCCGTGAGTGAACGGCATCCCGAACCGGAGCCGAGAGTGCCTTTTCCTGTTTGGCCATTGGATACCTCCGCAGGATTCTCATTCCGAATTCCTGGCGGGATCGAGTATATATCCAAAAGGTGCGCCGTTCAATCCGGGGAATTGCTACGTGCGGCGTTCCCCCAGACCACATAGCGCTGCATTTCTTGAGAGCGGGGCGTCAGTGCGTTCCGGCCTGTGGCATGGCGGCAAGCAAGGTGAGATAGGCGTCGACGAGAAGCCCTTCGTAGCCGTGCGGACCGCCGTTCCAATCCTTCCAATCGTAGGTCTGGCCATTGGGGCCACGGCCCTGAAAGCCTCCGTCCTCAAATGCCTTCAGCATGGGAAACAGGATGGCATTGGCTTCGTCTTTGCGGCCGAGGTCGCGGAGGGCTTGGATGGTGAAATAGGCGTAGCAGGCGGTGGCGCCGCCATTCTCGTAGATCTGGAATCCATCCGAGCCATCCTCGAGGTCCGGTCCTCCGAAGCGTTTATCGAGGTGCACGTAGTCTGCGCGGCGGATGGGGATCAAGTTGCCCGGGAGGCCCAGATCAAAACGGGTATAGCCGACTTCCTTCATCTTGGCGAGGAGCTTGTCCCAGATGGCGTTACCCTGCTCGGGGGAAACAAGACCGTAAGTGACGGCCATGCCGTTGACGAAGAGGAAGTAATAGTCGTGGAGTTGGCCGTCGGCGCTCTTCCAGCCAGCCAGCACACCGGTGGCGGGATTGTAGAACGTGGGGTAGTAGACGGCCTTGAGTTTTTTCGCGCGAGACTCGAAGAGCTCGGCGTCCGCGGGCTGGCCGGCAGTACGCGACAAGCGCGACATGGCTTTGAAGGCGCCGTAGGCGAGCGCGTTCGAGTAGGCGTCCTTGTGGGCGAAGCCAATGGTGTCCCACCAGTTCGCGGGGCGGACGGTGACGCGCGGGGTCCAGGAACCCGAGTTGCCGCTGAGCGGATATTCCATGAGGCCATCGCCATCGCGGTCGAACTCAATCATTTTGTCAGCCCATGCCTTGATGGTGGCGTAGTTGCGCAGCAGCCAGGCGCGGTCGTGGCTGGCGGATTCGTAGTCGGCGGCGGCAAGGACCAGCGACGGGTAGACGTCGAGAAAATCGTACTTCAGCTCTTTGATTCCGGCATAGCCTGCCATCCCATATCCCTTCATTCCGGCGAGATAGCGATCGAGCGTTTGGCGCAGGATGTCGAGCGCGCTGAGGCCATCTGCGAGCGGAGGCGTCTGGACGGCCATCATCGAATACATGAAAACGGTGAATGGAACCGGGTCGCTGGCGGCGTGGTTGGCGAGCACACGGTAGCGCGGATTGATCTGGAAGATGTTCAGGAAATCGCGGCGGTAGGCGTCATAACGTGGGTCGTTGTCGATTCGCGCGTCGTGCGGGTAGATGGCAGTGACTTCGAGGTGGTACTCAATGCTTGGACTGGCAGCGGTTGCGGGTGGGAAGGCGACGCGCACGAAGTTGTCGCCATCACGCAATGCATCGTAGGCGAGCGCGAGGCCCTGAGTGGAAGAGGTGATGCGAAACGTGCCGCGATCGGGAAAGTGCAGCAGGGCGGGCAGTGCGATGGCCCCGTCGCGGTTGAAGAGTCCCAGAAGAGTGGCATGGCACCGGATGGGGTCGAAGCCAAGAACCAGGGGCTGCGGAGGAGAGGCGACGGAATAGACAGAGCGAATCGAGATGCTCTGCTTACTGAATTCGAAGGACCAGGCGGCCGGGCCCTGGCTACCGGCAGCACGATATTCGACGCGCGAACCTTCGCGGGTGGCGGTGTACTGGGATGGCGGGGCACCGAGCGGCAGCATGACGTTGAGATCGAGCTTGGCCTTGCCGAGGGAATCGAGCGCCAATTCTGAGAAGCCCGGCTGGCTAGGGGCCAGCGTCACTCGGAAGAACGGACTGGCATAGGACAGATCCTGGCCGGAGGCGCCGACGCCCAGGAGGAGCAGCAGCGGGACGATATGCAGGGTTCTTGGCATGGGGAGCGGCTAGCCTGCGTCCTCGGTGAGAAAGCGCAGTTGCCAGGCGGTGGTTGGCTCGCCGGTTTGTTCGGCGACTGCGCGAAGGGTTACCGTGGCTTGCTGGTTAGGGAACTCGGCGGGCGTAAACGGGAATGAACGAGCCGCAACGGGAACTGTGAAGGGGCGGTTCGGATGGGCGGCGGCGATTTGATGCTTCGCCGCGACCAGCTTGTTATCGGTGGTGAGCTCATTGAAGTATGCGGGGTTGTCCGACCCGGGCGCGCCAAGCAGCCAGGGCCCATAGGAAAAGGTGGTGCGCTTCTGAGCGGTTGGTTTGGATTGCAGGGACATCGCGTACGTCACGGTGACGGTGTCGCCGCGCTGCCACTGGCGATGCAAGCGCACATAATCGCCCTCCAGCGGGAATTGGCCGGCGGCGCCGTTGAGGCGGATATCGAGCGTGCCGGCCCACTCCGGTTTGCGAATGAGCAGCGATGCGGGCGCTGCGCCTGAAGATGTGATGGTGATACTCACGGCCCGGTTCTGAGCGAGCGACGAAGTTGCGATGGCAGCGAGGCTCGCGGATGGAACGTGACCGTTGTCGATGTTACTGTCGATGGGCAGTTGGTAGCACAACGCGCCTTTGTCAGGGCGAAAGGCGCTGACCTGGAGATCGGGGAAGTAGCGCAGACCGTGTAAGGTGCAGCACCACCACGCGCGCACCGCGGCATCGCCGGAGATACCGTCTTCGGTGAGCACGCGATGGCCGAAATCACCGTTGGCAAACTGGTTCAGCGCAAGTTCGTTGAAGGCGGTCCGCTCGGCCATTTCGAGGTATTTCGAATTGGCGGTCGCTTTCCAAAGAGCGAGATTGAGGCGCAGCCAATCGACCTCCGCGCAACCTTCGGTGCGGTGCTTGTTGGGGCTCCAGCCTTCGGGCACTCCTCCGGTATCGAGCAGATCCTGGGACTGGGCGATCTCTTGCCACGCGGCTTCGCACTGCTCGAGGAGGCGGGCGTCGGAGGTGGATTGATAGAGATCCATGACGCCACGCAGGCTGGTGAGATAGCCGTGCACGTGATCGCCGGGCCTCCGCTCAATCACGGCGGCAATCGATTCGGCGAGGGTGCGATAACGCTCGTCGCGCGTGACGAGGTAGAGTCCGGCGAGGCCTTCGGTCTGCTGCGTCCAGCAGATATAACCGGAGGCAAAATGCGCTGCGCCAAATTCATCGCGAACGTTTTGGGAGAGCATGAGCGGCGCCACGCGCAGCAGGAATCCGCCCAAGCGCTGCGAAGCTGCCAGCACGGCTGGATTTGGCTTGTAGCGGTAATACTCGAGCAGGCCGACTAACAAGCGGCCGTTACCCCACAGCAGCGCGAGATCGTCGTCGGTGGGTTTCTGGTAGTGAAAGGTGCTGCCGAAGTAGCCATCTGGCTTTTGCAGTGCGATCACCTTCGGCACCAGGCTATCCAGGCTTGGAAAGCTGGTGTGATAGACGCGGGCGGCGGTGGACAACGCACCAATGTAGCGGCCGGAGAGATCGCCACTGTATTCCGTGAACCGCCGGCCGGGGGTGGGGCGAACATCCGCCAGCAGAAACTCTTCCGTGTAGGCGGGCGAAGTTCCATCTAGCACGCGACGGAGCGTGACCTCATAGCGCTGGTGGATGGGAGCGTCGGACTGGGGAGCTACAGCTTTATCCGCGGACGCAACGGAGGGTGGAGATTGCGAGGGAGAGGCTGCAGAACATGCAGCCAGCGGAACAGCCGCGGCGGTTCCGAGAAACCTTCTGCGATTCATAGTGAACCTTTGTTTGAGGGCGAGGTGAACGGTTCGCGCTCAAGCCCCGAGCGTACTACATCAGGCCGCCAGTTCCTCGAAAGGCAGAGCGGGCGTAGCTTCATCCGCACCATTGCGTCTTACCGAAGTAATAGTACTTTCCGCTCAAGCCTTCGGTTTCATCCCTCGTAATAACGCTTGGTACGGCTTGCAAGTGGCTTACAAAGCGCTTATCATCGTGTGGCAGTACGAGAAACACATATAAGGAGATTACTTTGATCAAATCACTGATTTTGCTGTTATGCACGTTCGGGTTGCTTTCGGCCGCGGATTTCACGGGAACCTGGAAGCTCGACACGGCCAAGTCGAAGTACGCAGGCGTCCCCGAACCGAAGGAACTAACCGTTACCATCACGGCCAACGGGAAAGGCTACGATTACATGGCCGTGGGCACCACCGCGACTGGTGAAGCCATCCATGCCATGTTCACTTACGCCAAAGACGGCGAGCAAATCAAGACCACCGGGTGGCCGAATTGGGACACCATCGTGCTTAAGCACGGCATGGAAGACAAGGCTGAAATTGAATACTGGCGCGGCGGAAGGGCTGTAGGGAAGGGCACCCGCGAGCTGGCGAAGGATGGAAAAACCTATACCGTTTCATCCAAGGTCAAGCTGGCGGACGGTAAAGAAGCCACTTACAAGTCGGTTTACGTAAAGCAGTAAGGCAACTTTCGTGGAGCGGGAGTTTCGGGATATCACTTTGCCGAAACTCCCCGCACGGTCCTGCTGAATAACTTCAGTTAACTATCTTGCCCGGGCGCGCGGTACTTGGTCGTGACGGCCACAGCCTGATCAACCTCATCGATGGTCAGGAGCGGAATGGTCTTGAGCCTAACGAAGCCCGACGAGCCGACCGCCAACGATAGGGCAGCGGCGGTGACGTTGTCCGGTATGTCCACGATCACCAGAAAATCGTAGTCGCCAAATGCAAAGTGAAAGCTCTCCATTTTGCCCTTGATGGATTTCAAAGCGGCTTGAACGGCGGCCTTGCGGCCGGAAGCCTTGTCTTTCGCCAGGCCCTTGAGACCTTCCGGCGTGTACGTTCCCTCAATCAGATACTTCGGCATCAGTTTTCCTTTCGGTGAGCCAGTTGTTCCTGACTCAACCAGTCGAGTGATTCTACAGGAGAGCCCGAAGGAAATCAATTAACAGCGCCGGCAAGAGTACTGGGAGCGGCTCATAAGGCGGGGGCTAGCGGCTGTTGACCAAGACCGTGTGCAGCAACGTACTGACTCCATTCCATGTGATCTGCACGCCGATGCACACCAGAATAAACGAGGAGAGACGAACGATGATATTCATACTCGTTTCACCGACTACCCGGCCGATGGGCTCGGCAAAGCGATAAGTCAAGTAAATGATGAAAGCCAGCGCCGCGCATCCGATGAGCGCTGCGACGGGCAAATACCAGCGCGCTTCACTGCCGGGCGGGTGGTTTGCGCCCACCGCAATCGCCACGGAGATAGAGCCCGGCCCGACGGTCAGCGGCAGCGTAAGCGGGTAGAACGCGCGTTTCGCCAGATAGGAAGCCTCTACCTGTTTCTGATCTTTTCCGCGAGCAATGCTATCTTCGTCCTTCTTATTGAGCAACGACCATCCAGCGGCGACGACCACCAAGCCTCCGCCGACTTGTACCACAGGCAGGGAAATGCCAAAGAACGCGAGGATATGGGTACCGATCAGAACCGATCCGATCAGCAGCATGAACCCGTACATCGCGATCTTTCGAGACATGATGATTCGGGAGCTGCTGGAGAGCCCGGCGGTCAGCGAAAGAAAGATCGGGATGTTGTCCACCGGGTTCACGATGGGGAACAGCGCGCCGATGATCAGCAGGGAAATTCGAATTAGCTCGGAAATCGGGTTGTGAATAGGCACATCATGACAATTCTGGCAGCTTTCCAGTGGGCCGCAGGGCAGCGTCGCGGCAGACCCTATCCATTTCGAGATCCGCGTCAGTGAAACCGATTTGGCTGCCTACCATCCTCGGCGGACCTTTCGATCCTGTAAGAAGCCGGCGGCTTTGAGCAGCCTCCAGCCGCCGCGCCGATGCAGCGGCAGGTGCCGGTCGAAGACAGCATCGTATTCAACAAAGGGACGCGCGCCACGGTGGTGTTTGAACCTGCCGACGCCGGCGCTCCAGTGCATAGGAAGCCCGCGGAGGCACGAGTCCTCCAAAACCAGCGCGATGGCCCGCCGATAGAGCCCGAGATCCTCGGGCAGTCGTGTATCGTAGCCGATCAGACTGGCGGTCAGCAACCCGCCCAGTTCGAAGGATGCCACATACGCGTCGACGCGGCCCTGTGTGCGCAGCGCTTGAAACGCAAAGAAACGGTTTCGCCATGCTGTCTCGAAAAACAGCGGCAAGAACTCCGGGTTCAGTACGCTGTGTTTATCGATGTAGAGAAGCCGATGAAGCTCAGCCAATCGTGGCATGTCTGATGCGCATAGCCCGTCGTGGTCGACCATTTCGTAAATGCCGTCATGAAGCAGCTTGCGATCCCGGCGCACGTCCTTGCTTTGCCGGAAGGCGCCCGAGGCCGGATCGAGCAGGTACACCGTGCGGGACGCTACGAGGCTGTAATGGCAGTCGATCAAATGGGCCGTGAGTTCGGGACTGGTTTTGGGGTTGACGGTTCGAAAGAGGATCGCGCGTTGGGGAAACTGATCACAGAGCGCCGCCGTCAAGCGCTCCACCTCTTTTCGATCGAGGGCCACTGACGGGTTGGTGGACAACAGCCAGTTGTTCACCGATACCACCTCGTCAATGCCGGACGCGCGAAGTAACGGAATGCTGATATACACCAGACTTCGCTTAGCGAGGGCAGCGAGTCCCCGATCATGCCGGTGGATTTCTCCCAAGGGATAACTGACGTAGTGGCTCCAGGGGGAGCACACATTGGCGGCTCGGCCGCCGGCGTTCCGAAAAACCACCGGCAATACCTGGTCTCCGGCACGCCACAGCCGCATCTCGACATCGGCGTTGGCTACAAAGCGCAGCGGGCCGAGGCGCAGATAATCGGGCAGAATGCGCCGTGCGAGCGAAGCCTGGGGCGAATCGGGCCAAGGGTCATCAGCATTTTCCAGGAACACGGCGGATCTCTCCGGGGAGGGAGCTTGCTAGGGAATGCCAGCGCCCAGCGCAATGGAATCGATCCATTCTTCGTCCGTCATGGCGGCTCTCTGGTTCAGGAGGGGTGCAGCACCGGGGCCGGCGAGATGGCGCAGCTTCCAGGTACCGCTTTCGATGACATGTTTGATTACCTCGGCGACGACGGACGGCGGTGTCGGGACCTCGAGTGCTTCTCGAAACCGTGCCGACATTTTCTTCGCTTGCGGATAGCGCGATGGGGGCGCGTTGACGATGGCGCGGGCCATCGGTGTGTCGATGATGCCAGGTTCTACGAGCGCGACCCGCACGCCAAAGGGCTTCATCTCCTGCGCCAGTCCCTCGGTGAGCGCCTCGAGGGCGAACTTCGACGCCGCGTAGGCGGCCAGCGGCGAGGCTGACACTCGTCCCGCGACGGATGTGACATTAATGATGCAGCCGCTCCCGCGCTCGCGCATGGGCGTTATGACCTGGCGTATGCACCGCACGGCGCCGAAGTAGTTGGTCTCCATGGTGGCTCGAAAGTCCTCCATGGGAAGTTCCTCGATAGCGCCGTGGCGCTCGACTCCCGCATTGTTGACCAGAACGTCAATCTGCTCGCCCAGCTGGTAGATCGATGCAATGCAATCCGCCACGGAAGTGTCAGAATCGACATCCAGCGTCAGGATGGTGATGGGCAGAGCTTGCTGCGCAGCCCGTTGAGCGAGTTCCGGGGCGCGAGCCGGATTGCGCATGGTTGCATAGACTCTGTGACCGGCCCGGCCCAGCTCCAAGGCGGTTGCGAGCCCTATGCCCGAACTGGTTCCCGTGATCAATACCCTAGCCATCGCAGTGCCCCTCCGAAGGAAGTCATGTTGACGCGCGGTTTTCAGGGTAACAAACGCTTTCCGGCTGCCAGTGCGAAACGCCGCGCCGACCGCATATGATCAACACATGGCACAAACACCCTGGGGAGAACTTGCCGTTGGTGACGCCCACGTGCATTTCTTTTCCCACCATTTCTACTCCGCCCTTGCGCACGAGAAGAAGCTGGAGAACGCCGAAGCGCTGGGCCCGCTGCTCACCTGGAAAATCCCTCAACCTGAACCGCATCTGCTTGCCGCCGACTGGGTGGCCGAGTTGGACAAAAACTCTGTCCGCCGCGCCTGTTTGATCGGCAGCGTGCATGGCGACGAGTTGGCGGTGGCGGCCGCTGTCGCTTCGCATGCCGATCGCTTCTTTGGCTACTTCATGGTGGATCCACACCAGCACGATGCCGTGGAGCGGGTCCGCACGGCCGCAGCAAACCCTTATCTCCACTGCCTGTGTCTGTTTCCCGCCATGCACCGCTTTCCCATCACCGACGCTCGCCTGGTTCCGATTTTCGAGATCGCCGCCGCGAACCATCTGGCGGTATTCGTTCACTGCGGCGTTATTAGCGTCGGTGTGCGCAAGAGGCTCGGGTTGCCGAGCCCGTTTGACATGCGGCTTTCCAACCCGCTCGACCTGCATCCCATGGCCACTCGCTTCTCGCAGATCCGATTCGTGGTGCCGCACTTCGGCGCGGGGATGCTGAGGGAAGCGTTGATGCTGGCCGACCTCTGTCCGAACGTGTGGCTGGACACGTCCAGCTCCAATCGTTGGATGATGTACGAAGGTCTGGATTTGCGCAGCGTTTATCGCCGCGCCATTGATCTGGTGGGCCAGGGCCGTCTGATGTTCGGCACGGACTCCAGCTATTTCCCTCGAGGCTGGAATGCTGCCGTGTTTGAGCAGCAGACCAAGGCGCTCTATGAACTCGGGCTGGATGCGACACAAGCCGGACAGATTCTGTCAGGCAACCTGGAAGAGTTCCACAAGCCTCGTCTCGCGGCCGTACCGGCGCCGGTAGCTGGAGGCTAGCTGGAGCCTCCTATATAGAGATCCGCGACCGAGACCGGCGCACCTTCCCGGCGAGCATGTGATGATTACGGGTTTACGGACCGTCTGCCGGAGTTCATACTCTGACTATGACGCTAAAGAATGCGGCGCTTCTCGCGCTGGTCGGGACTTTGATCATTGCGGTCCTTCGGGCTTGGGATTTCACTTTCGTCACCGTGGCCTTCGTGCGAGGAGCGGTCTCAGCGTCGGAGTTTCTCTCATCCTTCATCTATGCGTTTGGCGCCTGCTCGGTTGCCCTGTTCTTTTTTGTGTTTCATCAACGGCAGAGTTAGCGCATGGGCGCCGGTTGCCCCGGCCAGAAGGCAGGGCCACCGGCGGCACTACAGCATCTCCGCGTAGCGAAAGGGCCTGCCTTCGCTGCTCCTCCAAAAGTATACGAGGATGATCACGCTGGCGATTGCCGCGTAGGCGCACCACAGCGACGTGAATGCATACCGCTTAAACGCCATGACCGTAAGCAGAATCACGAGGTTCGCCGCGCCGAATATCACCATGGACCTGACCTTCGAAAAGAAGAGAGAACCACAGGTCGCGATCACGTACAGCACTGCCAGCGCCGTATTGTTAGTTGCCGGATTGAAGTATACGATGCTATTTTCTTTGACATATATCTGCAACGGGTAGGCGATGAGGCCCCACAACATGTAAAGCGTAGTGGCCCCGCCAAGCGCGACAAATGGCATCATCCTCCTGCGGTCCTGGCGGCGAGGCTCGAAGAGGAGAACGCTGAGCGGCAGCAGGAAGGGGAGGAGTCCCTCGGCATAGAGCACGAACGCAGCACCCATATTGTGCGTAACCGTCGGAGAGAGGATTCCATCCAAGCCGAGCCAAACAAAGCCTTCGATGAACTGGTGAATAGCAAAGAGCGTTGGCATTGCTGCGAACAACAGCTCACGCCGGTGCTTCACTTTCGTCAACGTCACCACCCCGATCGCGCCGAGCGCACCGCTACCGACAAAGTTGGCTACTGCTGAAAAACACATAGGCTGGCCCCCTAGCGTCTATGGGAGTCATCAGGATCTCACATCGATCGAGCGGCCTGGCTTCGTGCACATGGGTTCGGCTGCCGGCCGCTTAGGGTGAAGGTGCTTTGCGCTGCAAGGCTTCGGGGACGCGAGTTCTATCGAGTGGCAGGGCGTGCAGGGTCCATTTCACCGGCACGGTTTCGGGCAGATAGCATTCCACGTCATCGCAGGCTTGGTAGCGAAAGCTGCCGTCGATGACAAGAGCGCCACCCTTTTCCAGAATGGGCTTCAATTCGGCCGGAGCGCCGATGGTAACGGTCCGCAGAAGCCGGAAGCGGCCTTGAAAGACCGGGACACTCTCATGAATGACCTCGAGCCGCATCACCGTGGAGACCGGGTATTCAACCGGCCCAACGTGATATCCGGCTCCATCCGCGATGGTCCATTCGATGGGGATGTAATGCTGAACACCGGGCGCATAGAGGTGTGTTTTTTCGGGCAGATCAACGGCAAGCTCCAAGACGATGTGCTGCCCGGTCGCTACGTCGACATCGCTCGAAGAAGTGCTGATTTGAAGATGTTTGGCAGGCACCGTTTCATGCGGACCTGGCGCCTCCAGACCAAAACTCCTGATCAGGATCTGAGCCGCGGTGTCGCGCTGCTTGTAATCGTCTTCGAAGTATTTCGCAACCACCTTCCCCTGGGCGTCGAGCACATAAATGCCGGGGTAGGGGACGCCCCAAACCGGCGAAGTCTTGTCGACCGACTGGTTCAGAATGCCGTACTCGGTGATGACGCGAGAACGCGGATCGGACAACAACGAGAACGTGATCCCCTGCCGTTCTGAGAAGGCCTTGAGCACCTCCGGAGAATCGTAGCTAATGGCGGCGAGACCCAAACCGGATTCCTTAATGCTGTTAGCGTGCTTTTCCAACTCGACCAGTTGGGCTTTGCAGAAGGGTCACCAGTCCGCCGAGCGATAGAAAACGAGCAGAGCTCCTTTGGGGCCAAGGATGGTGTGAAGGGACTGGGTTTTGCCGAACTGGTCTACTGCCGTGAAATCGGGGACGGCCGATCCGACGCCGGGGCCGGTCGGGATGGTAGCGGACGCGGCGAAAAGCCATGCCGCCAGCAGTCCAGTTGTCGGGAGGTGGTTCATGCGGTAACTCCTTATTGTATTCGCGATGCTTCGGAGTGCGGTTACCCGCCGAGAGTCAGACGCAAGCAAGAAAGCGGGGAGCGGGCCTTCGCAGCCAGGCTGGAGTATACTCTCAGCCACTGGAAGCAACACCTCAAGCCAATATCGGAAAAACGACGAGGCGTCGTTTGCAGGCTCGAGGGCGCCTACGCTACGGCGACCGGGGATCAGTGGGAGCGCATTAGCCTGTGAGCGGTGATTTGGATATGGATCAAGGCGATGTCAGGAGACGGGATAATCCGCTCGCAGCGGTGCCTGGCATCCGGCATGGCCAGGATCGCCGTCGAGAGTTTCTTGCACTGGCGGCCGTTCTGATACTCGGTCTCGGCCTGAGGCTTTACCGAATCGACTGGCAATCCGGATGGTCCGACGAGCTCTTCAGCCTGACGGTGAGCCAGCAGGATTTTCACTCCATGACGGAGGCGACCGTCAAGGACTTCGTCAATCCGCCTGGTTATTACTACATCCTTCACATTTGGATGAGCGTGTTTGGCCGGGGAATGCTGGAGGCGCGGCTGCTCTCGGTGCTGTGCGGGGAGACAGCGATCGTGATTCTCTTCCAGCTGGTGAAGATGTGGTGCGGCAGCCGTGCAGGCCTACTGGCAGCGACGCTGTTATCTCTGTCCCAGATCGCGATCGCATATTCCCAGGAAGCAAGGACGTATTCGCTGACTTTGATGTTGTCTCTCTGCACGGTTTGGTTGTTCGTCATCGCGCTAAAGCATAGCCGGTTCTGGTGGAGTTTCGTGGGGTGCGGGCTGTTGTTGATCTACACCCACTACTACGCTGTATTCGTGCTGTTGGGTTTGCTGGCGTTCGGGATCATCCGCCGCCAACAATACGGGATCCGCGCCCGGCATTGGATCTACGCTTTGCTTTTCTGGGCGATTGGCTACTTACCGTGGCTCACCAGCGGCGTAATCGGAGAATACCGGAAGGGCACCAAGCTGACGGAAGTTGGGAGGATTTTCGGAGTCCACTGGTATACGGCGCTAACTTCCATTGACACCTTCAACAACGGACTCTGGAACGGGCTGGACGGTTCCGTGCCGCTTTGGACCTATCCTGCCGGCTTCCTTCTTCTGACGCTACCCATCCTGGTGCTGATAACTAAGGAGGCTTTCGGGCCGCAACGGCCGCAACGCGAATCCGAGATCCGAACAGCCACACAACTGTTTGGGATGCTCTGGCTCATCCCAATGTTTGGCGTGCTGACGCTAAGCGCAGCGACAAGGGGCCAATACGTCGTTCGGTATCTCCTGATCGCGCTCGCTCCCTACTATGCGCTGGCTGCCATCGCGCTGGTTGAGGTAACTCCGCGTTTGCTCTCGCGACTTGTCATGTTTTGCTTTCTCCTATTCAGCATCGGCGCCCTGCGCGCTTACTATTTCATACCCACAAAAGCTGACTACCGCGGCGCGATGGCCTACCTGAACCGAAGCCTTCAGCCAGGAGACTGCGTTGGCTTCGCGCCTGCCAGGTCTCTCAGAATTCCCCGCTATTGGTTGTTCTATGGAACCCAGCGGACCGACAACAGGCTGTTCCAATTGGAAGGCTCTGGCGATGGAGTTTCTCAGTGCGGCCGGCTCTGGGTGGCATGGGACGCCGCGACCAAAAGAAGTGACCCCCGCGTGCTCGATCAACTGTCGGAGCAGCTGAAGCCGCGTTTCGCGCTTGTGGAGTCAGAGCACTTCCTTAAATTCGATCTCAGTTTGTGGCTGAAAAGGCCATAATGACCGGGCCGGCCGAGGCAAATTGGTGTAACTCCCCTCTAACTTGCCTCTAACTTCGCCTCATTTATGCCCCGGCCGCCAGGAGAGCGGCGGGCGATGACAGCCGCCGTACAAACGTTTCCTGGGCTGGCGCGTCTGTCGCCTCATGCCTACACTCTTCCGTACCAGCCTGTTTTTCTTCACCGCGGGATTGACGTTCGCTCAATTCTCGCCCACCACGCTGCCTCCGAGCGGGAACAACCAGCGGGCGACCGTGGCCCAAGGAATCGGACCCGTGAACGTGACCATTGAGTATTCCAGCCCGGCTGTGCATGGGCCCGGCGGGAAGGACCGGCATGGCGAGATCTGGGGCAAGCTGGTGCCGTATGGGTTGGCGAACCCGGGCTTCGCCAACAACCAGCCCGATCCCTGGCGCGCGGGAGCGAATGAGAACACGGTGTTCTCCGTGTCGCACGACGTCACCATTGAAGGACAGCCGTTACCGGCAGGGCGCTACGGGCTTTTCATGATTCCGGAGCCGGACGAATGGACCATTATCTTCAACAAAAACTCGTCGGCCTGGGGCAGCTTCTTTTACGATGCGAGCCTGGACGCGCTGCGGGTGAAAGTGAAGCCGCACAAGAGTGATTACCGGGAGTGGCTGACCTATGAGTTTCCGGTGCGCCGCCCGGACGAAGCCACTGCCGAGATGCAGTGGGAAGATCTGGCTGTGGCTTGGAACATCAAGGCCAACGTCAACGAGATCTACCTCACGCAGATTCGGAAGGAGCTGACGGGAGCGGCTGGATTCAAGTTCGACGCTTACATGGCGGCGGCGCAGTTCTGCCTCACCGCGAACACCGACCTGGAGCAGGGGCTGAAGTGGGCGGATGCGGCCATCAACATGCCGTTCGTCGGGCAGACGAACTTCGACACGCTCAGCACGAAGGCACTCGTCCTCGAGAAGCTGGGGCGCGAACCCGAAGCGAAGACGATTATGGATGCGGCTCTGAAGCTGCCAGGTACCACCCCGATTCAAATTCACCAATACGGGAGGCAGTTACTGGCCGCCAAGAAGAACAGCGAGGCGCTGGCGATCTTCCAATACAACGCCGAACGAAATGGCGACGTGTGGCCCGTGCATGTGGGACTCGCGCGCGGGTACGCCGCCATGGGAGACAACAAGCAAGCGTTGGAACATGCGCAGAAGGCGTTACCTCAGGCTCCGGACCCGCTGAACAAGAAGAGCTTGGAAGACATGGTCAAAGCGCTCCAGCAGGGGCAGTCGATCCAGTAGGTGGGGATGGATGGCCGCGGCTGAACGCTTATGGGTTAGATATGGCTGAGTTCTAACCGGACCCTGAGTTCCTAAAGGCTACGTTAGCGATGGCCGCCGCCGCCGGAATGGCCGCCGCCGGAATGGCCGCCGCCGGAATGGCCGCCGCTGGAATGGCCACCACTGGAATGGCCGCCACCGGAATGGCCACCGCCGGAATGGCCGCCACTACCGCTGTGGCCACCATGTGAGCCGGAGCCCCCACTGCCGTGGCCGGGCCAATGCCAGCCGGAATGTCCATGCCAACCCGAACGGCCGCCGTAGTAACCACCGCCGTAGAATGAGAAGCCAAAGTAGCCAGGTGAGTAGAAGTTCCAGCCATACGCGCTATAGGCCGATTCAGAGTAAGGCCAAAAGCCATAGGAGTTCCAGGTGGGGTCCCAAAACCAGCCCGGGGCGGGCGCTGCATAGGAAAAGGCGTTGGCGGCTGCGCTGGAACTCGCTTCCGCTACATCTTCGCTGCGGGCGCGGCTCCAGGCGTAGAGCGGGTCGGCTTCAATCTGGTTTAACTTGAAGCCACGTTTCTTCAAAGGGCGATTGCTCGAGAGAAGCACCAGCTGCCATTTGTGGAGCGTCGTGGCGCCGCCGGCTTCTTGAACGGAGGCCTGGCCATCCACCACCATTACCGCTTGCCGCGTAGCGTCGAAGGCGTATAGGCCGTTCTTTCCGATGTTGGTGGTGGCTCCGCTCATTACGACGCCGAGATTGGTGCCCGGCATGAACTGGTCCACTTCGAGTTCCGCGGAGCCGCGAGAGAGTTGAAATTGCGCCTCCACCAAACCGGCAGAATCGATTCGGATTTCGCTATTGTGCCCGATGCGCAGAAAGGCGCCGGGCGTCAGCAGGACCTCGACATAGCCTTCGGCGGTGTCGAAGCGTCTGGCCGGGATTCAATCTCGCTGTTCCGACCGAGCGCGCCGAGAGGGGCCGGCCATCGAGCGAAACCTGGCCCTCGACGTAGTTGATGGTTCCCGGTCCGGGGGGTTCTGCCGGCGCCGCTGGGTAATCGGAGCTGACGGGCCATTGCGCTGGCGGGGCCGGGATACCCATGTCCTGAGCGAGAGCCAGGGCCGCTGATACCAGCAGAAGGGGTACCGCCTGCCAGGGTATCGTTAGGCCTGTCATGGATCACCTAACTATATGACGTTTGGACAGAGGGGCAGGTGACAGGCAACCGCTTCGTAACCGTCGCGGCTCGGTAGGCGTTAGGCAACCGCTTGGTAGCCGTCGCGGCTCGGTAGGCGTTAAGGAAAAGTCGGGCTGCCAAAACACCGGCTGTGCGGCGGCGGGATGGCAATCTCTCGGAAAGGCCTGTAGTCCAGGCTTTCGTCTGAGCGGCCAGGGTCTGAATCTTTTGAGGCAGCTTGAGAGTGAATGCGGTTTGCTTGCACCAACTTAGTGAATGGCAACCGCATCGATGACTAAAGACGAAGAACTGCACTGGCTCGCGCTTCGGATGGTACCCGGGCTTGGGACCATTGGGGCTCTAAGGATTCTCGAAAGGCTCCGTACGCCGGAAGCGATTTTCCGGGCCTCGGTGTCCGAGCTTGAGGCCGCCGGGGTGAGCCCGAGCCTGGCGCGCAGCATCGCCAGCGGAGTGACCTTTGAAGACGCAGTGGAACAACAACAGCGCATGCTGGATGCCGGCGCGCGCATGATCTCGTACTCTGATCCGCTTTACCCGCCCAGCCTGCGTGAGATCTTCGACCCTCCCACGGTGCTTTTCGTGAAAGGACGCGTGGAGCTGCTGCAGCGTTTTTGCCTGGCCGTGGTTGGAACGCGCCGGCCAACCCCGTACGGACTGGCGGCGACGGAACACCTCTCCGGGGACCTGGCGAAGGCCGGCTTGGTAATTGTGAGCGGCATGGCGCGAGGCGTTGACACGGCAGCGCACCAGGCTGCGCTTAAAGCGGGCGGCGATACCCTGGCAGTTTTTGGGTGCGGCGTGGACCTCGCCTATCCGTCTGAGAACCGGCGTCTTTACGACACCATTGTTGAGAAGGGACTGCTGGTTTCGGAGTTTCCGATGGGTGCGCCGGCCTTCCCGCAGAACTTTCCCATTCGCAATCGGGTGGTCAGCGGTTTGTCCGAGGGCGTCCTTATTATTGAGGGCGCGCAGTACAGCGGCTCCGCCATCACGGCCCGCCTGGCCACCGACCAGGGCAGGGAAGTGTTCGCGGTCCCGGGGAACATTACGTCGCGCATGAGCTGGGGGCCGAACCTGTTGATCAAACAGGGCGCGAAGCTGGTGCAGGAGTGGACCGACGTCACTAACGAATTGCCCGCCCGGGTCCGCCGGTCGCTCACCGACCATGGCCAGCAAAAAATTCTTCTGGAGGCTGTTGACGCCCCTCTGCCGGAAGCCGAACCACCCTCCCTGGAGCCCCTCCAACAGCTCGCGCGGAAGATTCTCAGCCGCCTACAAGTTGATATTCCTCAACAACTTGACACTCTCCTCGAATCTTTTGAGGGAGCATCGTCATCTGAACTGATCGCAGCGCTCTTTGACCTCGAGATGAATGGCCTTATCCGGCAACTACCCGGGAAGAACTTCGTCAAGGTGTGGTAAAAGAGTAGCGTTCAGCGGGGACGTACTCGGAGCGCCCCTCACAGTTTCAGAACAGTTACGGAAATAGAAATCGTCATGGGAAAATCTCTCGTCATCGTCGAATCCCCGGCGAAGGCGAAAACTATTGGGAAGTATCTGGGTAAGCAGTACGTCGTCAAGGCTTCGCTGGGTCATATTAAGGACCTGCCCAAGAAGGATCTCGCGGTTGACGTCGACAACGACTTTACGCCGAAGTACGAGGTGATCGAAGGTAAGAAAAAACTGATCTCGGAGTTGAAGACGGCAGCCAAAGGCGTAGAATCCATCTACCTGGCGGCTGACCCCGATCGCGAAGGCGAGGCGATCTGTTGGCATCTCCAAGAAGAACTGGAATCCAAGAAGGCAAAAGGGCCTGCCTTCTACCGGGTGATGTTCAACGAGATTACGGCCAACGCGGTGAAGAAGGCCTTTGATAAGCCGCGCTCGGTGAATATCAACCTGGTGGACGCGCAGCAGGCCCGACGCGTGCTCGACCGGTTGGTGGGCTACAAGATTTCGCCGCTGCTGTGGGATAAGGTCCGCCGCGGCCTCTCCGCCGGACGCGTACAAACCGTAGCACTGCGGCTGATTGTGGATCGTGAGCGGGAAATCCGCGCCTTTCAGAAGCAGGAATACTGGACCATTGACGTCGCGCTGCACGCCAAGAAGCCGCCGGTCCTGACGGCGCGGTTGGCGAAGCTCAACGACGAGACGCCCACTATTGCCGACGCGGCTACTGCCACGAGCTTCGTGGACGACTTGACGGATGCGGCTTATGTGGTGCGTTCGGTTGTCACCAAGGAAAAGCGCCGTAATCCGGTTCCCCCGTTTATCACGTCCACCCTGCAGCAGGAATCCGCGCGAAAGCTGCGTTTCAGCGTGAAGCGCACCATGATGCTGGCCCAGGGGCTATATGAAGGTAAGGAGATCGGCAAAGAAGGCCTGGTCGGTCTTATCACTTATATGCGTACCGATTCGACCCGCGTCTCAGATGACGCTCTGGCGGAGGTGCGCTCGTTTATCAGCGGCACATTTGGCGCCGAGTATCTGCCGGCATCGGCCAATACGTATAAGACGAAGAAGGACGCACAGGACGCTCACGAGGCGATCCGCCCGACATCGGTTCTGCACACCCCGGATGAGGTTTCGAAGTTTCTGGCCGAAGATGAGTTGAAGCTGTACCGGCTCGATCTGGATGCGCTTTATCGCTTCGCAGATGAATCCGGCGGTGTTCGATTCAGACCACCATCGATATCGATGCAAAAGGAAAGACCGGGGCCCGGTATATGTTCCGCGCCACCGGCAGTGTTCCGAAGTTCGACGGCTTCCTAAAGGTCTATAAAGAAGGGAAGGACGCCAGCGACGAAGACGATGAAGAAGAGAAGCATCGTTTGCCGGCGGTTTCAGAAGGCGAGGCACTGAAGTTCAAGTCGATTGATCCGGAGCAGCATTTCACGGAACCGCCGCCGCGCTTCACGGAAGCCACGCTGGTGAAGGAATTGGAAGCGGACGGCGTGGGCCGCCCGTCTACCTACGCTTCGATTCTGTCTACGATTCAGGATCGCGAGTACGTGAAGAAGGAAGGCGGCAAATTCCATCCCACCGAGCTGGGAATGGTGGTGACCGACCTGTTGCTGGAGAGCTTCAACAATCTATTCGACGTCACCTATACGGCGCGGATGGAAGCCGAGTTGGACGAGATTGAAGAGGGCAAGATCGACTGGCGCGTGGCCATGGCGGAGTTCTATGACCGCTTCCAGAAAGATCTGGAACACGCCGAGCGCCACATGACCGACATCAAGCGCATGGAAAAGCCCACCGACCTGGTGTGCGACAAGTGCGGCAAGCCGATGGTCATCAAGTGGGGCAAGCATGGCAGCTTCATTGCCTGCACCGGTTACCCCGATTGCACCAATACGCGTGAACTGACCGTGGATCTGCCGGATGTCGACAGCGCGGACCTCAGCGAGCAGGACGAGCAGGAGTATTGCGAAAACTGCGGACGGCCCATGGTTTTGAAGAAAGGCCGATTCGGGCAGTTCTTTGCCTGCTCGGGCTACCCAGATTGCAAGACGACGAAGCAGATCGGCGGTACACAGAGGAAAGACGTACCGCTCGAAGAGAAGTGCCCGCAGTGCGAGAATCACCTGGTGCAGAAGTTCGGGCGCTACGGTGAGTTTGTGGCTTGCAGCAACTATCCGAATTGCAAGTACGTGAAGCAAAAAACCATTGGGGTGCCCTGCCCCAATTGCACGCAAGGTGAAGTGGTGGAGCGGCGGTCCAAACGGGGCCGCACGTTCTTTGGCTGCAATCGCTATCCCGAGTGCGACTTTGTTGCGTGGGGTAAGCCGATCCCCGAGAAGTGTCCGGATTGCGGCAGCAGCTATCTCATAGAGAAGTACTTGAAGTCCGGGCCGGTGGCTCAATGCCCGAATGCGGAATGCAAGTTCAAGCGCCCGCTTGAAGTGGCCCCGCAAGAGGTAAGCGTCGCGTAGTCCTGTATGATGGCGGAAAAGCAGCGGCTTGCCGATTCGGAGGCCCGAAGCAGCCACTGGAGGCGCTGGGGGCCCTATCTCGCCGAGCGCTCGTGGGGCGTCGTACGGGAAGACTACAGCGCCGATGGAAACGCGTGGGAGTTTTTTCCGCATGATCACGCGCGCTCGCGCGCATACCGCTGGACGGAAGACGGCATTCTCGGCATCTGCGACAACCATCAACGGCTGTGCTTCGCACTAGCCTTCTGGAATGGCCGCGATCCGATTCTGAAGGAACGTCTGTATGGCCTGAGCGGGAACGAAGGCAACCATGGCGAGGACGTGAAGGAGATTTATTACTACCTCGATTCGACGCCGACGCACTCCTATCTCAAAGGCCTCTACAAGTACCCACAAGCCGAGTTCCCGTACACCCAGCTGCTCCAAGAGAACCGGCGCCGCGGCAAGCTTGACCCCGAGTTTGAGATTGAAGACACCGGCGTCTTTCAAGACAATCGCTACTTTGATATCACCGCAGAATACGCCAAGCACGATGTGGACGACATTCTGATCCGGGTTACCGTTGCAAACCGCGGGCCTGAGGCGGCGGACATCAAGCTCATTCCGACGCTTTGGTTCCGCAACACCTGGACCTGGTGCGGCCCTCCCTACATCGATAAGCCATCGCTGAGCATGGCCTCATCGGGCGTGGTTCACGTGAGGCACAAAACTCTGGGCGGTTTCCTGTGGACCTTGGAAGACTCGCCGGAGCTGCTCTTCACGGAGAACGAAACCAATAACGAACGAATCTTCGGATCGCCCAATGCCGGCAAATACGTCAAGGACGCGTTCCACGACTACATCATTGGCGGCCGGCAAGACGCGGTCAATCCCGGCCACCAGGGCACCAAGTGCTGCGCGGTCTACCCACTGACTTTGGGGCCCGGTGAAGAAACGGTCATCCACATGCGCCTTGCTCGTGAAGGCTCGCCTACGCTTACCAAGGCGGTTGTGGCATACGCATTTGCGGAGCGCATTCGTGAAGCCGACGAGTTCTACGCTGACTACGCGCCCGGTCTGGCGCCCGAAGCTCTGCGCGTTCAGCGGCAGGCCTTCGCAGGCCTGTTCTGGAGCAAGCAGTATTACCACTTTGTGGTTCACACCTGGCTGGAAGGCGACCCAGGCATGCCTCCGCCACCCGAGCAGCGGTGGGATGGGCGCAATCGACAGTGGGTACACCTGTTCAACGATGACATCGTTTCGATGCCGGATAAATGGGAGTATCCATGGTACGCGGCCTGGGATCTCGCATTCCACGCAGTCGCCTTCGCGTCGATTGATCCAGATTTTGCGAAGGGCCAGCTCGCACTGTTTCTGCGGGAATGGTACATGCACCCGAACGGCCAGATCCCTGCTTATGAATGGGCCTTCAGCGATGTGAACCCGCCCGTGCATGCCTGGGCCTGCTGGCGCGTTTTCAAGATCGACGCCCGGTTAAAGGGCAAGCCGGACTATGAATTCCTCGAGAGCGTCTTCCACAAGCTGCTGATGAACTTCACCTGGTGGGTGAACCGCAAGGATTCCGAAGGCGCCAACATCTTTGAAGGCGGTTTTCTTGGGCTCGACAACATCGGCATTTTCGATCGCAGTGCGCCGCTTCCCTCGGGCTGGCTACTTGAACAGTCGGACGGCACAAGTTGGATGGGAATGTTCTGTGTGAACATGCTGGAGATTGCACTGCAGCTTGCCACGTACAACGATGCCTATGAGGACATAGCCAGTAAGTTTTTCGAGCACTTCCTTTACATCGCCGGCGCCATTAACCACAGCCGTGGCACGGGCCTCTGGGACGAGGAGGATGGTTTCTACTACGACCGACTGCGCGTGGCGGACGGCAAGGATATTCTATTGCGGCTGCGCTCGATTGTCGGGCTGTTGCCGATGCTGGCGGCCGATACGATGGAGGAATCGCTGATTACGCGGTTGCCTGGCTTCAAGAAGCGCATGCAGTGGTTTATCGATCACCGGCCGGATCTGACCGAAACCCTGGCATCGATCACCGAGTGCGGCATTGAACAGCGACGGATCCTGTCGCTGGTGAATCGCCCGCGCCTGGAACGGATCCTGCAGCGCATGTTCGACGAGGCAGAGTTTCTGTCGCCGTATGGCATCCGTTCGTTGTCGAAACACTACCAGCAGAATCCGTTCGTACAGCCGATCAACGGCCTGACATTCCGTGTCGATTACGAGCCGGCCGAATCCCGGACCGGCATGTTCGGCGGCAACTCCAACTGGCGTGGCCCGGTGTGGTTTCCGATCAACTTCCTGTTGATCGAAGCATTGCAGCGCTATAACCACTACTACGGGGAGAACCTGCAGGTTGAGTTTCCCACCGGCTCGGGCGATCGGGTGAACTTGAAGGAAGCTGCAGCGCGCATATCCCAGCGGCTTTCGTCCCTATTCCTGCCGGGGTCCGACGGCAAGCGGCCGGTGTACAACGGCAACGAACTGTTTCAGGCGAACCCACACTTTAGGGACAACATTTTGTTCTACGAATTCTTCAACGGAGATACGGGCACCGGTCTAGGAGCGAGCCATCAAACAGGATGGACGGGGTTGGTGGCGAAGCTGTTGAAGCAGAGCGGAACGGCCGGGAAGTGACTATTGGCTGACGGTTGATTCGTACTCGGCGTAAGGGCCGACGAAGTCCTCGATCTTGCCTTCGGCGGTGAAGTGCCAGATGCGGTTGGCGACCTCGTCGATGAGATCTTCATCGTGGGTGACGAGCAGCACCGTGCCTTCGAACTTTTGCAGCGCGATGTTGAGGGCATTGATGGCTTCCAGGTCGAGGTGATTGGTTGGTTCGTCAAAGACCAGGAAGTTTGGCTTCAGGAGCATCAGTTTGCAGAAGATCAGGCGGGCTGCTTCGCCGCCGGACAAGGCGTCGGTGGGCTTGGCACCCTCTTCGCCGCGGAACAGCATCTGGCCGAGCAAACCGCGAATCTCTTCGCGGGAGGCCTGGGGATCGAAGTCGTGCAGCCACTCCTCGACTGTGGTGCCGTTGCGGATGCTGCCACGGTGGTCCTGGGCGAAGTAGCCGACTTGGACTTCATGGCCCCATTCCACGCTGCCTGAATCGAGACCGACATCCGGATCGTCGTTGCCGGGAGCGTTCTTGAGCAGCGCCTTCAGCAGGGTGGTCTTACCAACACCGTTGCGGCCCATCAGCGCGATCTTCTGGCCCCGCAGAACCGAGGCGGTGAAGCCTTTAATGACCTTCAAATCGCCGTAGCTCTTTTCAACCTTTTTGAACTCCAGCGAGTGTTTTCCGGAAGGACGCTTCATCTCGAACTTGATGTAGGGGCGTTGGATGTTCGAGCGCGCCAACTCGGTGGTTTGCAGGCGCTCCACTTCCTTCTTGCGAGAGGTTACCTGGCTGGCGCGAGTGCCGGCCGAGAAGCGGGCGATGAATTCATTCAACTGCGCGATTTTCTTCTCACGCTGGGCGTTCTCCGATTCGATACGCGAGCGCACTTGCGTCTTCTGGAGCACCATGTCATCGTAGCCGCCGGTGTAGGTAATGATGGTCTGGTAGTCGATGTCGGCGATGTGGGTGCAAACCGCATTCAGGAAGTGGCGGTCGTGGGAAATGGTGATCAAGGTGCCGTCGTAACGGACCAGGAACTCGCGAAGCCAGTGGATGGATTCCAAATCAAGGTAGTTGGTGGGCTCGTCCAGCAACAGCGCTTGGGGATGCCCGAACAAGGCCTGCGCGAGTAAGACGCGCACTTTTTGGCCGCCCTGCAACTCACCCATCAGCCGGTGATGAAATGGTTCGGGGATATCCAGGCCATCCAGCAACACGGCAGCATCCGCCTCAGCCGTGTAGCCATCCTCTTCGGCCACGATGCCTTCCAGTTCGCCGAGGCGCATGCCGTCTTCGTCGGTGAGATCGTGCTTCTCATAAAGCTTCTCGCGCTCCTCCAGGGCCTTCCAGAGCGGCATGTTGCCCATGATGACGGTGTCAACGACGCGGAACTTGTCGAACGCATACTGGTCCTGGCGCAGCACACCGACTTTCTTGGGCCGGACGACGGTGCCCTTTTGCGGCTCAAGTTCGCCCGATAATAATTTCATGAAGGTGGACTTGCCGGCGCCGTTGGGGCCGGTGAGTCCATAGCGGCGTCCCGGCTGGAACGTGGTCGCGACGTCCTCAAACAGGATCTTGCCGCCGTAGCGCATACTGACATTGCTGACTGAGATCATTGCTGGTTTCTAGGGTCTACACACAACTTGGGCTTCGAGAACTTCCGCGTGCGGTGTCGCTCACGTTGGACAACCTGATCGGAGGGGAAAGCCGTGGCCCGGCTCTTTTAGTGTAGCGTGAACAGGCGGTCTTATGCCAGGAGTTGAACGGCAAAGGGTACGACCGGCTTAGTTTTGTCACGGGGCGGGCACGGCTGGTAAACTCTGGAGCATGGAATCAGAGATTGCCGCGCTCTTTCTGGCTCAATCGGTGTTGAAACTCAATCAAATGGCGGGATTCATCGACCGCTGTCTGGACGAGCTTACCGACGAGCAAGTATGGCATCGCGATTCCATCCATGAGAATTCGATCGGCAACCTGATCCTGCATCTGGCGGGAAACATCAGGCAATGGATCGGTCATGGGTTGGCCGCACTGCCGGATATACGGGAACGCGATGCGGAGTTTGCGGCGCTTGGGAATATTTCAAGAGCGGAGTTAGGAGACCTTCTGCGGGCGGTGATCACGCCGGCGATCGATACGGTAGCCGATCTTCCAACAGCAAGGCTCACGCAAAGGACGGTGGTTCAAGGTGCGGAGCGAAGTGGGCTCGAGATCGTGTACCAGGTGGTTGGACACCTCCAGCAGCATACCGGCCAGATTGTTTGGGCCACTAAGCACCTCACGCGGAAAGACCTTGATTTGCAGAAGCCCGGTGCGCCGGAACGCGGGCGTTAGCGGCCGTAGTTCCGTTTAGGTCCGTTTGCGGATAGCGAAGGCAGGGATTCACGGGAATGAAATAGGAGCCAGTAGACAATGAAAGAAGTGTCCAAATTCCCCGATCCGAATCAGCTTGCCCAGGTCGAGCCGGCTGTCATCCTCGATGCCATTGCGCATGGTTACCTATCGCTTGACCGCCGCGCCTTGCGAGCGCTTATTGACCGCCCGGACGAAACGGTGGCGGCCATTGCGTGCTTTGCCAAGCGAGACCACTGCGAAGACGTGGTGGATCTAGAACCGGACCTGGTGGCGCTGATCCGGCATCTGCGGGCGCCGGGCGGTATTCCATTTCTGATCGACTCGATTCGAGTGGCGCCGATTGAGATTCCGGACGATGTGATTGAAACGTTGGTGCTGCTTGGCCAACCGGCTCTCGAACCATTACTGCAACTGTACGCCGAACTGGACGAATCCGAGAGCGGGGAACTGGCCTTCATCCTGGCGAGCCTGCGCGTGCATGACGATCGCATCCTCAAGGTGTTGCTGGAACGTCTTCCGTTTGACGCGGTAGACGGCGCTTTCCTGCTGGGCCTATATCACGATTCGGCTGCGCTTCCGGCGCTTGAGAAGCTGCTGGCTGAACTCACGGAGAATGACGGCAAGGCTCGAAAGGAGGTGGTTGAGGCCATTGACACGCTGCGGGCGCCGACGCCCGAGCTGACGGCAGAAGACGACTTTGATATTTGGGAGATGTACTCGGCGGAAGAAGATTTGCCCGTGGAGTTGCTCGACGAAGGCGACCGGGTGGAGTTGCTCAATCACACCGAGGCAAAGGTGCGGGCGGCCGCGGCGCAATCTTTCTTCAATCGTGAAATTGAACCAGAAGTGCGTGAGAAGCTATTCGAACTGGCCAAGACGGATACCGACGTCACGGTGCGAGCGCGGGCCTGGGAGGCGCTGGCCGATGTGAGCGACGAGACGCCGGACGTTGTGGAAGCGATGCTTCGCATTATGAGAGATCCCGAGACGCCGCTCGAAGAGCAGGCCGGCGTGCTGGTGGGATTGTCGCCCGAAGCGGATCGGAACGAAGTGAGACGGGCGATGGAAGAGATCTATAAACAGCCGGCGTTTCGTGCGAAGGCGCTGGAGGCCATGTGGCGGTCGATGCACCCGAGCTTCAAGGACCACTTCCCCAAGCATCTGAAAGACGAAGACCTGGAGACGCGGCGAAATGCGATTTGGGGGGTGGGCTATCACGGTATTCGATCGGAGCTGGACAATCTGCGTGGATTCTTCGAGGACCCGGATCTGCGGACCGATGCGCTGTTTGCATACGCACTTACGGTTCCAGGCGAGCTGTCGCCCTCCCGGATGAAGAGTCTGCTGAATCGGATCGAGAAAGATGCGGCCGGCCTCAGCGAGGATGAGGAACTGCTGGTGATGGCAGCGCTGGACGAGCGGCTGGCCCTGGCGGGGAAGAAGCCGTACTTCGCCGGCCAAGGGAAGATCGACTAGCGGCGAAACAGCCGAGGACTGCCGGCCGTTCAAGTAGAATGGCTGTGGCTTGTCGAGACGAACTGCTGGAAGCTGACTAAGGCTGAACAAGGATTGACAGGCTGAAGCCTGTCCCACGGTGCTTAACGGCCTTTTCAACGGCGGGCCTGAGGTGTCCAGCAATCCGGGGAGGGGAATCGTCCATGAAGTACGAACCGCAGCAAATGTCAGCCGACGAACTTCGGGCCGCCCTGGCCCGGTTAGAGGATCTTGAAAACGCCGCGAAGAAGCTGCTGGTGGTTGTTCGCATGAAATTTGGCACGAATATGCCCGATGTCATGAAGGACGTGATCACCACCATCGAAAAGAACCTGGTTTAGAACTCCGCTAGTGGAACGGAGCCGTTAAGGCGTTGAAGCGCATTGTTCTCACACCCTGGGGCTCCTTTGGCGATCTCCATCCATTCCTGGCGCTGGCGATCGAGTTGAAGCGACGCGGGTATGACCCGGTGATCGCGACGTGTGCGGTGTACCGGGAAAAGGTGGAAGGCGAGGGAATTGCCTTTGCGCCTGTGCGGCCGGACGTGGGGGAGCTCAAAGACCAGCCGGATGTGGTCAAGCGGATCTTCCACCCGCTGCGCGGCTCTGAGTACCTCATCCGGGAATTGCTCATGCCGGCAATTGGCGAGAGTTTCGAAGATGTCTACGCAGCCGGCGATGGCGCGGACTTGCTGATTAGTCATAGCGTTACGTTTGCAACGCCGCTGGTGGCGGAGATGCGCCGGCTGCCGTGGCTCTCGGTGGTCTTGCAACCAAGCGTCATGTTCTCGGAGCTGGATCCGCCACGCTTGCCTCAACTGCGCGTTCTAAGGGGGCGCGGGCCGGTCTTTAAGAAGCTCTTCTTCGGCGTGATGCGTTTCTTGAGCCGGCGATGGTTCAAGCCGTATGACCAGCTTCGCCGGAAAATGGGTCTTCCAGCCGCTGAAAGCCACCCTCTGTTTGAGGGTCAATTCTCGCCACAAGGAACGATTGCGCTGTTTTCAAAGCTCTTCGGCCACCCGCAGCCGGATTGGCCTGCACGGACGACCGTCGCCGGGTTTCCGTTCTACGATCGCTTCGACGCAGGCAGCCACAAGTTAAGTCCCGAGCTGGCGCGGTTCCTCGACGAAGGACCAGAACCGATTGTGTTTACGCTTGGCTCGTCAGCGGTCTTCGACCCGGGGAACTTTTTCGACATCAGTGCAGAGGCGGCCCGCCGCGTGGGACGGCGCGCGGTGCTGCTGGCGGGGCTCGAATATGCGAATCGGCTTCGCATGGCGTCGGATGACCGAATCCTGATTTGCGCTTATGAGCCACATTCACTTCTATTCCCCAGGGCGGCTGCCACTGTGCATCAAGGAGGAATCGGAACGACCGCACAAGCCTTACGCTCAGGCAAGCCGATGCTCGTGGTGGCGTTCAGCCATGACCAGCCCGACAATGGGGCGCGGATCGAGGAAATGGGTGTTGGCCTGACGATGTCGAGGAAGAATTACAGCATTTCGGCGGCGGTTCCAGCGCTCGAAACCTTGCTCACGGACGACGAGATGCGAATCAAAGCAGCGGAAACCGGGTGTCAGATCCGGGCTGAGCAGGCGGTGGACCAGGCGTGTGATGTGATTGAGGCAACGCTACAAAGGGCGTCCCGGTACGCGCGTCCGCCGGCTGAAGATTAAGGTTTCCCACCTTTATTTCCGGAACGAAAGCGGATACGCTTGGGTAAGACAATTATTTTGTCGTGGGTCTATGGTCAGCTGATTTCTTCGGGCCTGTGCCCAAAACTCATTTTCTGGAGAATGTAACATGAAGCGTTTTTGGATAGAGGGCTTGCTGTGCACGGCGTTGCTAGCTTCTGGCGTTGCTCGTTTTCACGACACCGTCGGATGCCCATCCGGCATACCTGACGGCTGAGAAGAAGACGAATCCGAATGTGAAGAGCTGTACGTATTGCCATGTCAATGCGAATGGTAAGGGTGGGCTGAACCCAACCGGAACGTGTTATGGCAAGGCGAAGCCGCACTCGTTACAGAGCTGCCCTGTCCCGGAAGCCCCCAAGCCGGCCGCTGCTGTTTCGCAGTATTTGGCAGAGCTTGATCACGCGCACAGCGCAGAATAAGCTACCGATTTCCGCAGCTGGGGTGGGTGCGAGCGATCGCGCCCACGCCAACCAGGCTTTGGCCGCCGCTGAAACGCTCTTGATCTGATGCGTCCTACGCCGGCAGGGTCCGCTCCTTTACAGTCGCGGCTCGGTTGGCTTCGTGATCGTTCTACGCTTGCTGTGGTTGGCTCGACTCGGTGCTCAGCTTTTCTAAGAAAGCATGACGCTTTCGATTTAGCCAATCGAACCACTGGGTCATGCCATCCCGGTTCAAGCTGGAAACTTCGATGATTTCGATCTCCGGATGAACCTTGCGAGCATTCTCTTTGGCGGCGTCCATGTCGAAGGGAACGTACTTCAAAAGGTCGATTTTGTTCAGGACCAGTAGCTCGGATTTGAAGAACATCGACGGATACTTCAACGGCTTTTCTTCACCTTCCGTTACGCTCAGGACAACCACTTTCGCCGCCTCGCCCAGGTCGTAACTGGAGGGGCAAACCAGATTTCCTACATTCTCGACCAGCAACAGATCAAGCTGTTCCAGCGGCCAGTCAGCAAGGGCTCGCTCGATCATGCGCCCATCCAGGTGGCAGATGCCTCCCGTGGTGATCTGTTTCACCGGAAATCCGAAGCGAGCCAAGCGTTCGGCGTCCCGCTCGGTCTGGATGTCGCCAGTGAGCACGGCGACCCGGGTTTCGGGCGGAAAGCCCTCCAACGTCCTTTCGAGAAGCGTGGTCTTGCCCGAGCCGGGCGAACTGACGAGGTTGATGCAGAGTACCTGGTGCGCCGCGAAGCGTTCGCGTAGCGAATCGGCGATGCGCTGGTTTTCACTAAGGACTTTGGACTGTAGGGGGACTTGTGTCATTCTTGGCCTCTCAGTAACCTGCGCACAGCGGACTTGTCCGCCGATTGCTAAGTATGCCGAGTTTCTGCTTCGTTCGGCGCCTCGCCGCACGGCGCGTGCGCTTCTTCTTCCACTTCCAGGTAATCCAGTTCCAGCTCGTCGCCGCCCGCGAACGTGGTCTGGGAACTCCGGCACGCGGGACATTCGTATTCGAGATCGCGGACAGAAAATAGGTTATCGCAAGTCAAGCACCGCTGGCGGCGCGGCACAAAAGTGATCTCCAGCTTCAGTGCGGCCCAATCCGTTTCCAATATTAGAGCGCTAAAGCCGAAATCGAGGGCCTCGGGATTCACGCCCGCCAGTTCGCCAATGCGCACACCGATTCGAGTCGGAGTGGCGCCCGGGCGTTTTTCCATTTCCGCGGCTACGGCGTCGAGTATCGACTGAGCGATACCCATCTCATGCATGAATTGGAATCCTATGCAGAGTTGGTTGGGCGGCCCAGGTGTGGAGTTGCTCAAGCGCGGTTTCAACCAGTGCCGGCATCGCTTGTTTTACCTTGGGAGTCAGTTCCGTGGCCCAGTCTGTGGATTCCGGCTGAACGCCGAGCAAGATCACATCCTGGTATCCATCGGAAACCAGGGACAAAGCAGCCAACAGATCCGCAACGCCGAGTTGATGAACGCTCAGCCCGCCTTTGATGGATAACAGTTCTTCACCGGTGAGACGCAATAGGGAACCGGGTTCGGCGTTGGCATCCACCGCGTCGAGCAGCAGAATGCGTTTGGCGTTTTGCAGGTAACTGACCAGTTCCAAGCCCAGCGTTCCGCCCTCAATGAGCGAAACGCCGGTGGGGACGCGGCCGGAATCACGAAGCATCTGCAGCGCATGGACACCGGCTCCATCGTCTGCGTGCACGATGTTGCCGATGCCGACCGCAACAATGTCGCTGTCGAAACCGGAGTCGGGCATGGAGATCATGTCGATTGTTCCATGATCTCTCTAAAAAACGGGCGGTGGGGGCGCGGCTGGCACCGGTTGATGAGGCGCCGAGGTGCCGCGCTCCACCTGCTCGAGCAGTTTCTCCCGATCGATTTCATATTCGGGAACGAATTTATAGCCGGTAAAGATGCTGTCCATGAGGCCGCTGCGCTCTTCCATCGAGATGACGATGGCGCTGTAGATGTGATGGATAAAAAAGGCAGCGAAGGCGAACATGCAGAAATAATGGATAGCGCGAATCCACTGGATATCGATCAGCCGGGGTATCCAGCCCACGAAGAAGTGCAACACGGCGCTGGTGTGCAGGAAATTGTCAAGCAGCACAAAGCCTGTGACGATCTGGATGATGATCAAAAGATAGACCCAGCAATACGCTACGCCGGCGAGGGCGTTGTGGCCGATTTCCGGCACCGGCTCCCAGCGTAGGAAGCCATAGTACTTGAGCATGGCGCGAACGTCCGCCCAACGAGTCCGCTGCACGGGGATGAATTGCTTCCAGTTTGCGAACCGATTGCCGGCAAGAAACCAATACGCCCGGACGATGTAGGCGCAGGTGAAGATAAACGCGGAAATGATGTGGATGGTGCGCATCTGCGCCATCGTCCAGGTCAGATTACCGGTGGTGACCAGGAAAGGCCAGTTCATGTAAGCGCCGCTGATGGAGAGGGTGATGAGAGTGAAGACCGTTAACCAGTGCGTGAGGCGAACCGGCAATTCCCACACGTAAACGCGCACAACGCGTTCGGGATGCCCGGTTAGCTTGGTGGTCAACTTGGTGACTGTGGCTGAGGTTGGCATGGATCCCCCCTATTTAAAGCGGCGTTGGTTGATGTTTCGGCCCCGGGCGTCGACCACGTGAACGGCACAGGCCAGGCACGGATCGAAAGAGTGAATGGTGCGCAGGATCTCCAACGGCCGGTTGGGGTCGGCGATGGGCGTCTTCATCAGCGACATTTCATAAGCGCCGCGTTGGCCTTTGTTGTCGCGCGGGCCGGCGTTCCAAGTGGTGGGAACAACCGCCTGGTAGTTCTTGATCTTGCGGTCTTCGATTTCGACCCAGTGACCCAGCGATCCGCGCGGCGCTTCGTGGAAGCCGAAACCCTGAGCGGTCTTGGGCCAGGTGGATGGATCCCACATATCGCCGTTGTGAATCTTCAAGTTGCCGCGGCCCATGTTGTCGGCCAACTGATTCACCCAGCCCACCAGGTGACGGGAGAGCAGTTGCGCCTCCAAGGCGCGAGCCGCAACACGCCCCAGTGTGGAGAAGAGAGCGGTAGGCGGCGCGCCGAGTTTGGCCAGAGCGCCATCCACCAAGGCCTTGACCTCGGCGTGGCCGGATGCATACGCGACCAGCATGCGGGAGAGTGGACCTACTTCGACCGGCATGCCGTCATAGCGCGGCGATTTGAGCCATGAGTATTTGTCCTCGACCTTGAGGTAGTCGAAGGGAGGCGTGGGGCCGGTGTAATTGGGGTTGGTTTCGCCGTTCCAGGGGTGTCGAACCGCGTCGTTGCCATCACTGTAGTTGTAGTACGAGTGAGCGACCGCCTCGGTGACTTTGAGGGGATCAACGGGATTTACTTTGCTTAGATCGTGGTTCAGGATCAGGCCCCGCGGCAGGAAGTAGTCGGCCGGGTTCTTCAGGCTTCCAGCAGGATAGTCGCCGTAAGACATGAAGTTGCCCAGGCCCTCGCCGCGGCCGAACCAGTCTTTGTAGAAGCCGGCGATGGCGAGCACGTCGGGAATGTAGACCTGCTCGACGAAGGCCTGCGCCTTGCCTGCGAGTTCGACCAGCAGGGTGATTCGTTCGTCATTGACTGTGGCACCTGGCTCGTTGGGATCGACCACGGATGCCATGCCACCAACCAGATAAGTCTGGAGGTGCGGATTCTTTCCGCCGAGTACGGCGTGGATGCGAATGAACTCGCGCTGAAATTCGAGTGCTTCCAGATAATGGGCCACCGCCATGAGGTCGGCTTCTGGAGGCAGATGGTAGGCGGGATGGCCCCAATAGCCGCCCGTGAACAGGCTGATCTGACCCGAGTCGACCAAGGCCTTCACCTTGTCCTGCACCGACTTGAAGTAGTTGCGGCTGGACTTGGGCCAAGGAGAAATGGACTCGGCCAAGGCGGATGTCTTGGCGGGATCGGCTTTTAATGCGCCGGTCACATCAACCCAATCCAGGGCATGCAGGTGGTAGAAGTGGACGACGTGATCCTGCACGTTCTGCGTGCCGGCGATGATGTTGCGAATGAGGCGCGCGTTGTCGGGAATCTCAATGCCGAGGGCGTTTTCGACCGAACGGACGGAAGCGAGAGCGTGCACGGTGGTGCAGACCCCGCAAATGCGCTGCGCCCAGATCCAGGCCTCGCGCGGATCGCGCCCGCGCAGAATCAATTCAATGCCCCGGAACATGGTTCCGGAACTCCAGGAGTCAGCAACCTGACCACCTTCGAGCTGCGCTTCAATCCGCAGATGTCCTTCAATGCGGGTAACAGGATCTATGACAAGTCGGCTCATGGTGATCTCCTATTTGATGGTCTCGGCTTTGGTGCCTGGGAGTTCGTCAGCTGGTGGGCGGACGTGGTTGCGAATTGCTGTGCCGACGCCGTGTGCCACGGTGGCGGCAGCAACCGCGCCGGTGAGCACCCAGCCTACGGTTGAGACGGGAACATCGATGCCGGGCCCGGTTGAAACAACGGGCAGGCGACTGTAGAACGGAGACTTCGTGTCCCAGAAACGGTGTGAAGCGCAAGCTACGCAGCCGTGACCCGCTTTAATCGGCCAGCTGGTACCGTCATTCCAGCGCACGCTCGGGCAGTTGAAGGTTGCCACCGGACCTTTGCAGCCCATCTTGTATAAGCACCACCCTTTGCGATGGCCTTCATCGCCCCAATCCTGAACAAAGCGTCCTGAATCGTAGTGCGCGCGGCGCTCGCATTGGTCGTGGATGATCTTGCCGTAGGCAAACAGCGGGCGATTGTATTGATCCAGCGCGGGCATCTCTTTGAAGGTAAGGTAGTGAACGATGGTCGCGGCGGTGTTCGCCGGGTTGTGGGGACATCCACCGAGATTCACCACGTTGATGCCGGGCACCGCTTCCTGCAATCCAACCGCGCCGGTGGGGTTGGGAGCAGCGGCGACGAGGCCGCCGTCCCACGCGCACGCGCCCACTGCAATGACAGCCAGAGCGTTCTGACAGACTTCGCGGGCGATGTCTATGGCGGTTCGTCCCGCAATGGTGCAGTAGACGCCGCCGTTTCCCATCGGAATGGCGCCTTCGACTACTGCGATATAGTTGCCTTTGTTCTTTTCGACGACCCGTTTGAGGTTGTCCTCGGCAGCCGTGCCCGCGGCAGCCATGATAGTTTCGTGATACTCCAACGACAGAACATTCAAGACAATGTCGGCGATGGACGGGTGACTGGAGCGCAGCATGGACTCGGTGTTCCCCGCGCAGTCCTGAAACTCGAGCCAGACAAGCACCGGCTTCTTTGTGTTTTCGAGCGCCTTGACCACTTGGCCCGTGAATCTTGCCGGCAGCGCCAGCGTTGAGACCATAGCGCTGCAGAACTTCAGAAAGCGCCGTCTTGGAACCCCTCGTAGTGCCAGGGCTTCGGGGAGAGAATTGCCGTTTGGCTTCACCTTTCACCTCCACATGGAGTTGAACGAACGACGGCGTATGAGCACGTTGCTGGCCTTACGACAAATGGCGCATCTGGCGGTCTTATCTGCAAGTAATCGCAAGCAAAGTCAAAACCCATGCGCTATTTGGCCCACGCGAGTTGGAGAGGGTGGGTTCCATAACACACAATTGGCCCTTATCCACAGGGGTCGACGCGGCTTCTGGGATTTCAAGACACGCCACGACTTTGTCAGGAACAGGTTATGTCCCATGTTGTCAGGGCCGTAGGCCGAGTTTTGGACGCTGCTTTCGAAGTTGGTGCCTGGCTTGCGAGAACGAAGCGGTACTGGGTCGCGGCGGATACGCACCATGGGCAACTAGTGAAAAGCCAAACGTTATACGCGGTTTTTACTTGTTGATACGTCGGGGCATCGCTTAAGATCTGGGTGACGGTTGCAGGTGGGGAGCTGGTCAGGAGTCTCAAATATCATGAAATACAACGTTGCGAAACCAATTGGGTGGTGTAGACGTTTGGGCTGGTTCGCCGTCGCGGCCGCGATGGCGTTATCCGCTCTTCCGATGCTGGGTGACTCATTACAGAGCCTTCCGGTGACGCTGGTCGCCAATCCGCTTCCCGCGGGTCAGGACGAGACCACGCTCACTTGGAACGCGCCGAATTCTACAGCCGTTCAGGTTCGCGTTGGATCTCCCACCGGGACCTTATTCGCGGACGGAGGACCAACGGGCTCGGCGGTGACCGGTCCCTGGGTCAGCCTGGGCATGTCGTTCTACTTGATCGATGCGACAACTCTGCAGCCATTAGCCTCGGTCGTGGTGCAGCAACCGGGTGCAACGCTGACGGCCAGTCCTAATCCGCTCCCCGATGGTGTTAACCAGACAACACTCACTTGGACTGCGCCCAACTCCGCGGCAGTTCAGATTCGGGTTGGATCTCCGACGGGTACCCTGTTTGCAGACGGCGGCCAAAGCGGTTCCGTCGCTACCGGACCCTGGGCCAGCCCTGGCATGTCGTTCTACTTGATTGACGCCGCGACGCAGCAGCAGATCGCCTCGACGACGATACAGGATCCCTCCGCACCGACGCTGGGCACGCTTACCCCGCAGGATGCGGCCTACTATTTGACTCCGGACGCATACGCCTTTATTCGCCCTGGTCTGACGGTGACGATCACCGGCGGCTCGATTGCCGCGGACGGCACGATGACGGCTAACTTCACCGTGACCGACATGCTGGGTCTGCCGCTAGATATCAATGGCGTGACCACACCGGGCGTCATCAGTGCGCGGTTCACGGCGGCCACCATCCCCGCCGGACAAGAGCAGTACGTATCCTATATCTACACAACGACCACGACTAACGGCGTCACGACCACACAAGCAGCTCGGGACACTGGAGGCGTCGTTACGCCGGTCGGTTCCGGCGTGGGGACGTACACGTACACCTACCATACAAAAGCTCCGGCGACGTTTGATCCGACCGCGACGCAGACATTCGGCATGTATGCGACTCGTGACCTGACTTCGTTCGACCTGGGTACCCAGTACTCGAATTCCACGTTCAACTTCGTGCCAAACGGCAGTCCGGTGACGGTGATTCGCGATGTGGTGAATACCGCATCGTGCAATCAGTGCCATGATCCTCTCTCGGCCCATGGTGGTGCGCGCCAGATTGTACCGCTATGCGTAATGTGCCATACGCCTCAGATCGACGGATCCTGGCAGCAACAACACGGCCGACTTCAAGGTGATGGTCCACAAGATCCACATGGGATCGAGCTTGCCGACCGTGCTCGCGGGCCAGCCGTATTATTTTGGTGCCTCGCCGACTACCGGGAGCAACTTCTCAACCGTGGTTTTCCCATCCGATGTCCGGTACTGCACGCAGTGTCACGGACCCGCCGCAACTCAGGGCAGTTACTACAAGACAGAACCCACCCGCGCTGCCTGCGGATCGTGCCACGACAATGTGAACTTCCTGGCGAACTGCCCGGCGGGATCCGATCCCAATCTTGTGCACCAACCATCCTGTGGTTGAGACCGACGATTCGAAGTGCGCGACTTGTCACCAATCGAAAGAGACGACGGAATTTGACTTGTCGATTCCCGGAGCACACACGATTCAAACCAATTCGACGCAGCTGACGGGCGTGAATTTTGCGATTGCCAGCGCAACGGGCGCCGCAAACGGTCCTGTCGTGGTCAATTTCTCAATCAAGGACAACAGCGGGAACCCAATCGCACTCAGCACGATGAATTTCCTGCAACTGTCGTTGGCTGCCCCGACCTCCGACTACGCCGGAGTCATCACGGAAAGTGCCCTGAAAGCGACCAGTTTGGGTGGCGCGAACTACAGCTATACCTTTAAGAATCCGCTGCCGGCGAATGCATCGGGCAGCTACACGGTGGGAATCGAAGGCTATATCAACGAGACGATCATCACGAATCCTCACTTCAATACCACCTCCGTGGTGCGTGATGCCGGCTTCAACCAAGTGCTTTCGTTCTCCGTGGATAGTTCACCTGTGTCGCAGCCCCCGCTCGTGGTGGGGCTTTCCAACTGCAATGTCTGCCACGTCGCACTGTCTGCTCACGGGGGCATTCGAAACAACACGTTGTATTGCGTGCTCTGTCACAACCCGAATGCCACAGATGCTGCGCTGAGGCCGCCGGCTCAGGATCCGCCGGAGGCGATCGAGTTCCGCACCTTGATCCACAAGATCCACAGCGGAACCAACCTGACCCAGCCATACACAATCTACGGATTCGGTGGTTCGGTGAATAACTTCAACGGCGTGCTATTCCCCGGCGATTTGCGGGACTGCGCGAAGTGCCACGTCAACAGTTCGTACCAGTTGCCCATTAATCAGACTGGCTTGTTGCTGCCGGTAGTGACGCCGCGAAGCTTCATCAATCCGACGACGTTTACCGAAACCCAGTCCTGTGTTTCGTGCCATGATGCCAAGTCGATCTCGGCCCACGCGCTGCTGAATACGCAAGCGCAGCTGGGTGAGAGCTGCGATGTTTGCCATGGCAATGGTGCCACTTACTCGGTGGACGCCGTCCATGCTCGCTAGATGCCGAAGCGCCAGTATAGTTACGTTTATCCTGGCGCTTGCAGTCTCAACCAATTCGGGGTGGGGTCAGGACGCCAAGCCGGCGGCAAGCAAGGCTGCGAGCAAGCAAGCCGCTGCCGCCGGCAACGCGGGGGCCACATACGTCGGTAACGCGACGTGCGAGGGTTGTCACGAGGACCTGGCGAAGAATTTTGCCAAAAGCGCGCACCGGGTCATCGGGAACGATTCCATCACTAAGAAATGGGAAGGTCAGGCCTGTGAGTCTTGTCACGGGCCCGGAAGCAAGCACGCGGAAACCACGTCTCCCGACGACATAATCAGACCGGGAAAGTTGGGAGCAGTCGCCGCCGACAAGGTTTGCCTCACCTGTCATAGCAATCAGGAACTGCACGTCCAGCAGATTGGAAGCGCTCACGAGAAAAACGACATAAGCTGCGTGCAATGCCATTCGGTGCACAAAGGGGCAGAAGCACTGCGCCCACGGAAATACGCCGACTTAAACGCGCTCTGCGCGTCCTGTCACGTAACCGCGATGTCGAGCTTCCAGCAGCCGTACGGGCACCGGATTACGCAGAATGCTATGTCGTGCGTGGACTGTCACAATCCTCACGGCAGCATTTTGCCGGCCGCTCTGCAGACCGTCATGGCCAACGATGTGGCTTGCGTGAAGTGCCACAACAACCTGCGCGGTCCGTTTGTCTACCAGCATGCGGCAGTGAAGCTGGGTGGCTGCATGGCCTGCCATCAACCGCATGGTTCCACGAATCCCAAGCTGCTGACCCGGAGCCAGGTGCGTTTTGTCTGCCAGGAGTGTCACGCGAACGTGCCGGCGGGAATCGCGGTCACCAAACCACCAAATCTTCTGGGCGGCATACCGCCCTCATTCCATAACACGACGCTGCCGCTCTTTCAGAACTGCACTATTTGCCACGTTCAGATTCACGGCTCGAATGTAGACCGGAACCTCCAGCGATGAAACGCCTACTGCTCCTCTTAGTCTGTATGCGGCTGTTCGCATTCGCAAGCCAGCCAGGCGACCAGGGCTCGACTCCGCCTGCCGGCGACGGCTCGCAGGCGCCAGCGTCAACTGCCGGATCGCAGAATGCACCGGCGCCGAAAGCGGCGACGCCTCCGGATACGACTCCGAGCGACGCGGTGGAATCGAACCTGAGCGGCGATATTGACTTCGGCTATCGGTATCTATTTGGCGTGGCAGGCAACTTTGATGCATACCGGAGTGTGGTCAACCTGGGCAGCGGCGTGAAGGTATTTGCGGCCGACTTCTCCTATTTCAGTCCGACAAACAAGTGGTTCGACAGGGTTGAGTTGCACGGTACCAACTGGGCCGATCCTTACAATACCGTTCGATTCAACATGGGTAAGTCGAAGTTATATAACTTCGCCTTTAATTGGACCGACATCGCCTCCTATAATTTCCTCCCTACGTGGGCGGATGTGACCATCAACCAGGGCATCCTGCTTAACCAGCAATCGCTGGATATGTATCAAAAAAACATTGATGCTGAGCTGAACCTCCTGCCGGGACACTGGTTTCAGCCATACTTTGCCTTCGGACAGTATTCCAACTCAGGCACAGGAATCACCGATTACGTGGTTCAGTTCAACCAGTATGCGCTGCCCTACAACTCCAGCAGCACAACGGATAACTACCGCGGCGGCGTGCATTTCGAGTTCTCGAAGTGGCACGCTACGCTCGAGCAAGGCGGCACAACCTATTCGAGCAATCAACAGATTTCCTGGAGCGGGCTGAATTCCGGCAATGAAGGCGTAGATCCGTTGTACGTCACAAACGTGAACCAGCAATACCACCTGACCGGCAGCAGTCTCTACACCCGTGGATTGTTTACCGCGAACCCGTTCACGTGGCTCGATTTGTCCGGTCAATTCCTGTACTCGCAGCCGGAAGTTTCGACAGACTACTCTGAGGCGTCCACAGGCAGTTTTTACGACGCCCAGCTTGGGTTTGTCACGGCGTTCAGCAACGCACTGAATTCGTATGCCCAGCAGCCGCACAATTCGGGAAGCTTCAATGCCGAGTTACGACCATTCAAGCGCCTGCGCATCATTGAGTCTTGGTCAACGGACCGGCTGCACAGTTCGGGGTGGTTGAATGGACAGGGATTCGAAGGCGACCAGCTGGTGGAGAACTACACCCAGAATGACATCGAAGCACTGTATGAACTCTTCCCGTGGTTGACGCTGCGGGGCGGCTACAAATATATCTCGGGCAACTCGGTTGTGCCTGCATCGGAGCTGGATACAGTCATCTACAGCAATGGAACGCTGCGGGAAAATGTCGGGATCGGTGGCCTGAACTTTCGCTTTGGCAGTAAGTTTACGGCCAGTTGGGACCTCAACGTAGGCAGTGGCAGCAGCACGTATTTCAGCACCAGCCTTGTGGACTATACGAAATCAAACGTTCACGCGCGCTACAAGCCATTTCATTTCTTGCAGCTGGCCTACGACGGATTGGTCTTGGAGGACAGCAACCCTATCGCCGGCCCGCACAACAACGCCAGCCAGGTTAACAACTCGGTTTCCGCATCGGTCGTTTGGAATAAGTATTTCTCCGTGGTCGGCGATTACACGCATTCATCCACCAACACCAACTACACTTACGTCGACCCGTACTCGATCACAACGTCTCTATCTGCTTACACGGAGCAGGCTAATCTGACCACTATCTACGTCGACTTTACGCTTCCTGGAAACGTCATGCACGCCAGTTTGGGTGGCTCATTTGTGGACGTAACGGGCAGCCGTCCCACGACGTATTACCAACCGATGGCGCTTATTTCAGTCCCGATCACCAAGCGCATAGCCTGGAAGGCGGAGTGGCACAATTACCAGATGAACGAAGCGATGTATTCGTTTGAGGCGTTTCGCGCGAATCTGTTCGAGACTGGTTTCCGGATTAACCTGCAGTAAAGGGTTTCGGTATAGTGTAGTTCGGCAAGGCACACTGCTAACGAGGTGAGGGTCTGTTCGAATGAATGAATCGCCGTTATGGAGTGAGCGGGCGCATAAGTTCCTGTCGCCGCTGCTGTTCCTGGCTCAGAATTGGATCAGCCGGGTTGGCGTTTTCCTGGTAACGATGTCGGGCGTTTCGTGGCTGTTTTTGCTGCCTACTCTCATCCAGGGAACTCCCAAAGACCCGTATCTCGGCCTCTTAACGGTTTTCGCGCTTCCCGGCGTATTCTTCTTCGGCCTGATCCTGATACCGATCGGCATGTGGTTGCACAGACGCAGGCACGCTGGGCAGAAGACCCTGCCTGGAACCTATCAGAAGATTTCGCTCGACAATCCGCAAGTGCGGCGTTTCCTGATGTTCCTGTTGATTGCGACAGCGGTGAACGTGATCATCGCCGGGCAGCTTACTACGCGTGCCGTAACGTACATGGAGGGCGATCAGTTCTGCGGACAAACGTGTCATGTGCCGATGCAGCCGGAGTACACGGCGTATGTGAATTCAAACCATGCCCGAGTCAATTGCACGGATTGCCACGTGGGCGAAGGAGCTCAGGCGTTTATCAAGTCGAAGATCGCCGGAACGCGACAACTGCTGGGCGTAATGACCGGCGCCTATTCAAAGCCGATCCTTTCTCCGGTGCACGATCTGCGTCCTGCGCGCGAGACCTGCGAAGAGTGTCACTGGCCGAACCGGTTCGCCGGCGACATCTTCCTGGTTCGGACGCATTACGGGGATGACGAACAAAACACGCCAGCCACAACGGTGGCTCTGATGCGGGTCGGCGGGCAGAACTGGAAAGGCACGATCGGTATCCACGGAGCACACTCCGCGGCGGCAGGACACATGGACTACATCTCCACGGACGAGCGGCGCCAGGTGATCCCGGAAGTGACGTACACGGCGGCGGATGGAAAAGTGACGGTGTACAAATCCAACGACGTCAAGGTCACGGCCGAGCAACTGGCTCGAGGCGAACATCGCCAGATGGATTGCATTGATTGCCACAATCGCCCGACACACGTATTTGAGCTGGCCGGAAACGCCGTTGACCGGCAGATCGTGAACGGACGGATCAGCCCCGCATTGCCATTCATTAAGAAAGAGGCCGTTGAGCTCCTGAAGGCGAGTTACCCGGACCGCGAAACGGGCATCCGTGAGGTGGGGGCCGGATTGACGAACTTCTATCACACCAAGTATCCGCAAGCGGACGCAGGCAAAGTGAAAGAGGCGGCGGAAGCGGTCCAGGCGATTTACGCGCTGAATATCTTCCCCGACATGAAGGTGACTTGGGGTACCTATCCGAATAATATCGGCCACACGGACTCTCCCGGCTGTTTCCGCTGTCATGATGGAAATCACGTCAGCGCAAGCGGCAAGGAGATTCCTGGCGACTGCTCGGTGTGCCATGACTTGCTGGCGATGGAAGAAAAAGACCCCAAGGTGTTAAAGGACATTGGCGTGGGGCCGAACATGGCGCCGCTGCCAGATCCGGGTTCGACGCACTAACCCAAGGCCAGGTGCCGGCCTCCCCACGAACCCGGCCGCGATGCAACTAATCGGCCCTACCTGTCATTCTCATTAAGAGGGAGTGTGATGGCTGATAAGCAAGAAGCCCGGTTTCATATAGAGGGGATGCACTGTGACGGCTGTGTAACCCGGGTGACCGCGGCCCTCAAGAAGCTGGCCACGGTGGATGTCAAAGATGTAAAGGTTGGTTCGGCGGCGGTGCTTTACGACACATCGTCCATCTCTCCAGCGGTGATTGCTGACGCGATCAGCCGAATTGGGTTTCAGGCCGCGCTCGAACAGTAACCGAGGTTCCCTCATGCCGACCACCGCGACGACGACCGTGCAGGTCACAATTCCGGTCTCCGGTATGACGTGTGCCGCCTGCCAGTCCTTTGTGCAGCGGACTCTGGAAGACCAACCCGGCGTTCAATCGGCGACCGTCAACCTGATGCTTCACAACGCCACCGTGCGGTATCAGCCTGGGTCAACTGGGCCGGCCGCTCTGGTCGAAGCCATTCGTTCCACCGGTTACGGCGCCGATCTACCCCGTCCTGGCAGCTCTGTCCTTGCTGATCAGGAGAGGCTCGACCGAGAACAGGTGGCCGAATACGTAAGCCTGCGCAAAAAGGCGTTCGCCACACTGGCGCTGGGTGTCGTGGCGATGATCCTCTCCATGCCGTTGATGCAGTCGACGGAGAGTCGGGGCGGCCACATGGATCCGCTTCTGATGTGGCTGATGGCCCGCGCAGATCGAATCTTCCATCCACTAATCCCTGCGCTTTATGAGGTTCCGGTTCAGGCCCTGAACCTGATGCTGCTGGCGATGAGCCTCTTTGTCATGCTTTGGGCGGGGCGCCAGTATTACGTGAAAGCCTGGTCAGCGTTTCGTCATAAGAGCGCCGACATGAACACGCTGATTGCGCTTGGCACAGGCAGCGCGTTCCTCTATTCGGCCGCGGCAACGCTGTTTCCTGGAGCTTTCATTGCGCACGGTGTTGCGCCCGATGTCTACTACGAGGCAGTCATCGTCATCATCGGCCTCATTCTCACCGGCAATCTGATGGAGAGCCGGGCGAAGCGGCGCACGACGGCTGCGCTCCGGAAACTGGCGCAATTGCAGCCCGCCACAGCGCACCTGGAGCGAAATGGCGAGATAGAAGATGTTCCGCTTGACCAGGTTTCGACGGGCGACATCTTGCGGGTGAGGCCCGGCGAGCGCATACCAGTGGACGGCGAAGTGGTTTCGGGCGGATCGAGTGTGGACGAATCGATGCTCACCGGCGAGAGTATACCGGTGGAGAAGGCTGTGGGCGCTCGCGTCATCGGCGGAACGCTCAATGGGCGCGGCGCGCTGCGCTTTCGCGCCACCAACGTCGGCGAGGGCAGCGTACTGGCGCAGATAACCCGGTTGCTGCGCGACGCACAAGGCTCACGAGCGCCCATCCAGCGGCTGGCCGACCGCATCAGCGGCATCTTCGTCCCGGTGGTTGTGGCGCTGGCGCTGATTACCTTGGTGGCATGGTATGTGCTGGCGCCGGACCACTCGTTGGCGCGCGCCATTGCATGTGCCGTGGCCGTGCTCATCATCGCCTGTCCCTGTGCCATGGGTCTGGCCGTTCCAACGGCGGTGATGGCGGCCACGGGACGAGCTGCTGCTGCCGGGATTCTGATCAAAGGCGGAGAGCCGCTGCAGCGCATCGCTTCTGTCGATACCGTCGTGATCGACAAGACAGGCACCATCACGGAAGGGCGTCCGGCCGTGGTTTGCGTAGAGATCCTGAATAGTAGCGGCCGCTACTCGCGTGGGTCGGTGCTCGCGTATGCAGCCGCGGTGGAAGAGGGATCCGAGCATCCGCTAGCAGGCGCCGTTGTGCATTACGCACGTGAACGAGGTTTCGCGATTCCGCCCGTTCGGAATTTCATTGCCCATTCCGGCATGGGCGCGGAAGCCGAGGTGGAAGGCACGCGAGTGCTGGTGGGGAATCGCCGCCTGCTGGAAGAGCGAGGGATCAAGGTCGCGTCGGCCGTTAGCCTGATCGACGAGTGGTCCGGGAAGGGAATTACTCCCCTTCTGGTTGCGGTCGGCGACGTATTGGCTGCTGTTGTCGGCGCGGCGGATCGCGTCAAGGCATCTTCGGCGGCCGCCGTTGCCGGTTTACTGGCCTCCCACCTTCATGTGGTGATGCTCACCGGTGATCGGGCACTGGTTGCGCAGGCCATCGCCAAAGAAGTGGGCGTCGATGAGGTGATCGCGGAAGTCCTGCCGGCGGGCAAGGTGGAGGCAATCCGGCGCCTGCAAGGGCAGGGAAGAGTAGTCGCGATGGTGGGCGATGGCGTTAACGATGCCCCGGCGCTGGCTCAGGCAGACGTGGGCATCGCCATGGCCACCGGCTCGGATATTGCGCTCGAAGCGGGCGACGTCACGTTGATGCGCGCCGACCTCCAAGGCGTCGGCGATGCCTTGGCGATTGGCCGAAGAGCGATGCGAATCATGAAGCAGAACCTGTTCTGGGCCTTCATTTATAACGTCGTCTGCATCCCGATCGCAGCCGGCGCATTGTATCCAAGCTTAGGCATTCTTCTGAGCCCGATCCTGGCCAGCGCCGCCATGTCAGTGAGTTCGGTATCGGTGGTGACGAACAGCTTGCGGCTGGCGCGGTGGCGGGCGGTCGACGGCTCGTGATTCAGCTCTGCCGTTGTGGGGCAGGTTGGCAACCTGCAGCCGATTGTAAATCGGTCCTTCGCTGGACCAAAGAAAACACTGGGATGCAGAAACCGGGCCGCCGGAGCGGAATGCCATGAGAATTCGGCCGACACGCGGACACACTTCGTTTTTGTGGCCACTTTCCATGCTCGGCGCCTGCCGCATTATTACGCCGTAGGCCATCCCATCTCTTCCGCCGAATCGGGTTTTTTCCGCGGCGATCACAGATCGACAAAATAAATTTATCTCCCTAATAAATCAATAGCCTGGCGGGAATTTCCCCTACCAGCCCGATCCGTTTTCCGCCCTTCGTGTGCTACGTTTCAATCAGCTTTTTTGACATCGAGTAAGCCGGCCTGAACAGCCGGCTTTTTCTATTGGTGCCTGGGCCGTCGCGCCCTTCACCATCAACCCGCTCGCGCTTCACCGTCGCGTGAATCGCGCGCGGGTATTTTTGTCACATCCTCAGGAGAAAACAGAATGTCTTCAGCCGCCCAGGTTGCCGCCAACCAAGCCAACGCCCAGCTCTCCACCGGTCCCAAGACCGCCGAAGGCAAGGCCAAGTCCTCCCGCAATGCCCTCAAAACCGGCCTCACCGGCCGCACCATCCTCGTCACCAACCAGGAGGCCGAACTCTATGAAGAACACGTCCTCAATTACGATGCCCGCTTCGACCCGCAAACCCCTCGCGAAACCGAACTGGTCCAGTCCATCGCCGACTGCCGCTGGCGCCTCGGCAGCATCCCCGGTCTCGAATCGGCCCTCTACGCGCGCGGCTTCCGCGAATTCGCCAACCTGTTTGACGACGAGGAAGACGAAAAGCAGCGCAACCTGCTCATCATGGCCGAAGTCATGACTCGTTACCGGAAAGACTTCGCCAACCTCATGCTGCAGGAACAACGCCTGTCCCGCCGCGCTTACCAGGAGGAGGAACTCCTCAAGACCATGCAGCGCAAGCGCATCGCCCACGAGGAAGAGCAGCTGGCCCTCGCCACCCAGTTCTATCTGGCCGCTAAGCAGGAGAACAAACCCTTCGACCCGGCCAAACTTGGGTTCGAATTTTCAGTGGAGGACCTCGAGCTGCACGCTGAGGCTCAAATCCATCACCAAACTATCAATAAGATGAAACGCGCCTCCTGAACCGACGACGTGGCGCGCTCTCCGCTTCGGAGCAGGGCTTTAGCCTGCTGAGCCGAGACTCGTCTCGGCTTTTATCACTAAATTTCGACGAAAACCTCTCACAATTCGCGAAGCAACGGCCGCGCTGGCCGCGCTTCAAAGTCTCGCCTCGAACGGTTCCGCTCCGGGTGTGTTCGCGAACCGAGCGCTACCGATGGAACTTCAGTCACCATAAGCCAGTCGGAAGCCGGAAGCGAGCGCGGCCGGAGATACGGGTGGCATGCGGCGACCCGCGATGAACACGCGTTACGAATTCGCGAAGGCCAGTTCCTGAAGAACGTAGGCTTGGCGTTGACCCAGCAACTTTACTAGCGCAGCATAGTTGATCTTCCACGGTGCGGTTTGTGGATCGGCTCCGCCGCGAACAACGGCTTCCGGGTATTGCTCGAACACTTCCTGCGCAATCAGCCCCACGCGCAACACCGGCGAACCCACAAAGCGGAAGGAATACAAATTCAGCCCAAACACGGTGGTCAGGAAATGGATGTCTTGCTTCAGCCGCTTGTCGGAAGGTACCGGCGGCGGCGTGGTCGTGGTCGACGTGGTTGTGGTCGATGTCGTTGTAGTGGTTGACGTGGTTGTTGTTCCGGAAATACTGTCTGCGGCGTAGGCCTTTTGCTCCGCAGCGGTCATAGCGAGCACCACCGGTGCGAGAGCTCCACCCAGCGCGCCCACCGTCTTCAAAAGGGAGCGGCGGCTCGCCAGCAGAGCGGGATCAACGGTCCCGATTGCCTCGATGAGACTGTTCTCTTCCAGCTTTGCCAGGGCGGCCAAGGCCTCTTCATTCGTCACCGGAGAGCCGAGTATCTCTTGCATCCTGTGGGCGATTGTCGTCTCGTCGGCCTCTTCGGCGCAAGCCTCCCAAGCCGCTGCTGCGCTGGTGTTCAGAAAGCAGACCCGCTTGGTTTCGCCATCCAGAAACGCGATGGAACCATCCGGCAATTTCTCGGTTACTCGCGAGGCAGACTGCGTTTGGCGGAATCTCATTTGGCATTCCATACTGATCTCCTGTCCCCGATGGAGCACTGCGTTGTCTGAGGGGTTCCCTAGAATCTATCCCAGGGCCGGTGGTCCAGTCAAATCAGGCCTGCATCCGCAATCAGGAGTGTTACGAATTCGTCAAGGCCAGTTCCTAGAAAACGTAGGGTTGGCGATAGCCGGGCAGCCGCGTCAGGGCAGAGCGGCTTTTTTGAATTTTGACCGAAACTCTTCGAGGGGATTCGCCATCATTACTCTCATGCGTTGCTCCCGGCGTCGCGCGGTTTGGCTATCAGCTACGATTTTCGTAGCAGGCACGTTTGTCGCGCCGTTCTGTCTCAGCCAAACAACCACGCCCGGGAATGCCCAGCAGAGCGAGCCGGCAAAACCGCCAGAATCAAACGACAAGCGCATCCTCTGGATCATCCCCAACTACCGGACGTTCCCCTATCCGGCCGACTACACGCCAATTCTGCCCAAGGAGAAGTTCAAGATCGCTGCTGACGATGCTTTCGACCGTGGAACGGTGGCTCTGGCCGCGTTGTTCGCCGGCGAGGGGCAGTTGACGAATTCGAATCCATATTTAGGACAAGGTGCGAAGGGGTACGCCTCGTATTTCGGGACCGCCTATGCCGACTTTGTTATCGGCGACTTCATGACCGAGGCGATCTACCCAACCATCTTTCATCAGGATCCCCGGTACTTCCGGCTTGGCAAAGGGGGCGGGTGGCCGAGACTCAGATACGCAGTCGGGCAGATCTTCTGGACCCACACCGATTCGGGAGGCCAGCAGTTCAACTATTCGGAGATCATCGGTAACTCGACGGCGGTGGCGATTTCGATGGCATATTATCCCGACGGGCGTAATGTCAGCAGCGCGGTGACGGAGCTCGGTACGCAGATCGGCGTCGATATGGCAGCCAACGTCCTGAAAGAGTTCTGGCCCGACATACGGCAGAAATTCTCCCGCAAACATAAGGCCGCCGACGCCGCCCAGGCTGGTTCTAGCGATTCTCACTGAGGCGGACGATGCCACATGGTAGCTTCGGCGCTGCGTTCAATGCGGCACCTCGGCCGCCAGCCCGCTCGCGTCCCGCTTGAAGGTGCTGTCGAAAATGGCAGCCATCCGCAGCGGAAATCTTGGGTTAACCTTGCGGAATGGGGCGCTGAAGAAAACAATGGCAGATTCACTGAGGGCGTCCGCGTCCGACTACCTGGCAGCCGAAAGGACCTTCCTCGCATGGATCCGCACCGGCCTCGCCATGATGGGTTTTGGTTTTGTGGTGGCCCGCTTTGGTTTGTTCCTGCAGGCCCTACTGCTGAACTCAGGGAACCCTCAAGTTCACCCGAACGGGCCGTCTTTTTGGATAGGTACGGCCCTGGTGGTACTCGGCGTCGCGGTCAACGTGGTAAGTGCGCGGAACTACGCGCGGCTGGTTCAGGGCTTGGAGCGCGGCGAAGGCAACTTCAGGCCTTCATTCGTGCTCGCCGTAACGCTGGCGCTGCTCCTGGCCGCCTTCGGGTTGGTGATGGCAGTGTATCTGTTTACGATCCGGCAGCCGCCGAATGGGACTTTTAAACAGGGAAAGGAGACGTCAATGAGCATGGATTCAAATAACGGCATCGTGAACGTGGCGAGCCGGCATTCGGTTGACGAGACAGTAGAGAGATTCAAGAGCCTCCTTGAATCCAAGGGGGTGAAGCTGTTTGCACTGATTGACCACAGTGGCGAGGCGGAGAAGGCTGGCTTGCACATGCCTTCCACAAAACTGCTGATCTTCGGGAATCCAAAGGCTGGGACGCCTCTCATGGTAGCGGCGCCGAGTATAGCGATCGACCTGCCGCTGAAAGCTCTAGTTTGGGAAGACGCGAGCGGTAAGGTATGGATCTCGTACAACGACCCGAGTTACCTCCAAACGAGGCATCAGTTGCCACAGGAGTTATCCGCGCCGCTGGGTGCGGCAAAAGCGCTGTCGGCACAAGCGGCGGAATGAGGACGCAATGCCGCGCTGACCCGCCCATACAATTGGAAGCATGTTCCGAGCAGCCATCTGCACGCTAGCCCTAGCCGTTTGCTTATTCGGCGCGGAGACGCCGCCGGTGAAAGCAGACAAACTCCTCACGCCAGGCGCGGCGGGGCCGTTTCATATCGGCATGAAGGTTGATGACATCAAAAGTCGAATCCGCCAGGAGAAGATTAAGTTGGTCGATATGGATCTGGAAGGATTCTTCTCGCCGGCTGTCGTGATTTCTTCCGGCCTGTTGGCGGAGTTAATCATGAACAACCGCAATGAGTGGGTCATAGATCGTCTGTTTATCTACGACCCGACTTACTACACGCCGGAAGGAATTCACATAGGATCGACTTTCTCCGAGATCAAGACGAAGTATCCATCGTCAAAGGTCTCCGAAGAAGAGGGCGAGCATGTTATTGACGAAGGGGCGGGGATCACGTTCGATTTGTCGGACGGGCCCTTAACATCGTCAGTCGTTAAATCGATCATGCTGTTTAAAAAGCGCTGACCTCAGAGTACGTAGACGACCTGGCTATACTTTCCCGTGGCTTCTTCTACGGATGCGGTCCACCCGCACCGGGGCCACCCGGCCCGCCGGGCCCCCACGGCCACCAAAGCCTCCGTCTTGAGGCAGCTGATCGTACTTGGCTTGCTGATCCGCGGAGAGTATTGCGTAGACGGCTGCTTGCGCCGTCGCTCGGGCCTGTACTTCCTGGGTCGTTAATGTTCCAATCTGCGTGGCAGCCGCGGTGATGCCGGCGCTGTCCTGCCCTTTTACCGCTGTTTGCAGCGCTTTATGCGCAGCCCGCATCGACGTGAACATACCAGACATGGCCGTCTGTTCGGCGGTGAAGATGGCGGTCACTTGCGTCTGCTGTTCCGTGGTGAGCGACAGCAGAGTTGTTAGACGAGCCACCTGGTGAGCCGTCATCTGCGCTGGAGTCGGCGGCGACGGAGGTGTGTTGGTCGTGGTCTGCGATAAAAGAAGACCCGCGCTGGCTGCTGCCAGGAGGGATATGGAAAGAACGTGTTTCTTCATGGAATGGCCTCATCTCCATTGACGCGCGTCTCAAAGACTTGCGCGCTAAAGATGTGTAAAGCGCGCTCTGCTGGACCGGCCGTTATTCGCGCAGTCGTGTGCGGCGAACGCACAAGTGTGCGAATTGTGTCCGGTGAGCGGGCGGTCGGAGCAAAGTCCGTTAGCCGCCGGTGAGCGCGAATAAACGGGGATGTCGAGATTCCTTGGCCAGCCAAACCGGTCAATTAACCACTGCGTGCCGCTAAATATCCAGAATGTGCTACGTGGTAACTCAGCCCTGGTCATGTAGGCCTTGCGGCAGGAACACGATTTCAATTACTTGGCGGTTGACACCGCTTACATGCGAGAGCCCTTTGGCAGAGGCTTTCGAAGTGCATTGTTTAAGGGCAAGAGCAACCGGAAATCCAAGTAAGATTCGAACCGGAAGCCGGTCAAAAGGAGACCTAAAATGAAAAACGTACTTAGTTACATAGGGGTGTCTGCGGCGGCTTTGATCCTGTTCGGAGCTCAGTCGGTGCAGGCCCAGGAAGCAGCCAAGGCTAACATCCCCTTCTCGTTCCATAGCAAGATGGCTACTTATGAAGGCGGGACCTACACTGTGGAAGCGCAATACGGCAATGGTCTGCCGCTCGTTCTGATCAACGACGACACCCGGAAAGCGACGTTTGTTCCCACAGTCAGTCAACTCGAACCCACCGCCAAAACCGACGCCCGTGGGCCGGTGATGATCTTCAAGTGCGGCCAAGGCAGTTGCTACCTAACTGAGGTCTGGACTGCCTCCAGAGGCTACTTGATCTCTCATCCGCAAGTGCTTGAAGAAGAGGCGTCCACGACTCGCGTCGTCGCCCTCGTCCGAGCCGCCCGCTAATCAGTAAACACTGAAAGACGGATCGTGCCCGACCCAAAGAAGCGGGCCTGCCCCCAAAGGCAGGTCCGCTTTCCTGCTGTTTGGAGGTAATCTCGATCTGGCAGCCTTTCGTCATTGTCGCCGGCGAAGCCAGTTCCCACACCTCACGATCAAACTAACGGTTTCCATAGTCCGCCGCGCCCCTACGCCGCCTGATGTCTGTCCCCCTGCACTAAACTGGAATTAAATGCCTAGCAAAAACAGCTTCGGCGCAGCCAGTACTCTGCGCGTTAACGATCGGGATTACCGGATCTATCGCCTGGATGCGGTGGAGAAGGCTGGTGTGGCCTCTATTTCGCGATTACCGTATTCGATCAAGGTCCTGCTCGAGAACTTATTGCGCTTTGAAGACGATCGCACCGTGAAGCGCAGCGATATTGAATATGTTGCGAAGTGGGATACGGCGGCGGCTCCGCAGGAGATTCAGTTTCGTCCCGCGCGTGTGCTGCTGCAGGACTTCACGGGCGTTCCGTGCGTTGTGGACCTGGCGGCGATGCGCGATGCCCTACAGAAGATGGGCGCCAATCCAGCGCTGGCCAATCCATTGATTCCGGCCGATCTTGTGATCGATCACTCGGTGCAGGTGGATGCTTTCGGCACGCCGGCCGCCTTCGGTCAGAACGCACTGCTGGAGTTCGAGCGCAACCAGGAGCGCTATGCGTTTCTGCGTTGGGGCCAGACCGCGTTTCACAACTTCCGCGTGGTGCCGCCCGATACCGGCATTGTTCACCAGGTGAACCTGGAATACCTCGCAAGCGTGGTGTTTACCGGGGCGCGGGAGGGCGTCACCGAAGCCTATCCCGACACGCTGATGGGCACCGACTCGCACACCACGATGATTAATGGCCTGGGCGTTGTTGGTTGGGGCGTGGGAGGTATTGAAGCAGAGGCCTGCATGCTGGGCCAACCGATCTCCATGCTCTTGCCCGCGGTAGTCGGGTTCAAGCTCTTCGGCAAATTGCGGGAAGGAACGACAGCGACCGATCTGGTGCTGACGGTCACTCAAATGCTACGCAAGCGGGGTGTGGTCGGCAAATTCGTGGAGTTCTATGGCGCCGGGGTAAGCTGCGCTGTCGCTGGCCGACCGAGCCACCATTGCCAACATGGCGCCCGAATACGGCGCGACGATCGGCTTCTTTCCCATCGATGAAAAGAGCCTCGACTACCTGCGGCTCACCAACCGTTCCGCCGACCAGGTGGCGCTGGTCGAAGCATATGCCAAGGCGCAGGGTTTGTTCCTGGATGCGAACTCGCCTGATCCGGTGTATTCCGACACACTCGAGCTGGATCTTTCGACCGTAGTGCCGTCGCTCGCGGGACCGAAGCGGCCGCAGGACCGCATTAACCTGCCCGACGTGAAACAGAGCTTCCTCACGTCGCTGGGCTCGGCGCAAAAATCGGCGCAGCTTGCTGTGAACGGTCACCACGAAACCATCCACGATGGCGCGGTGGTGATTGCTGCGATTACCAGCTGCACGAACACGTCGAATCCTTCCGTTATGGTTGCCGCCGGTCTGCTCGCGAAAAAGGCCGTCGAGCGGGGGCTCACCGCCAAGCCATGGGTGAAGACCTCGCTGGCGCCCGGCTCCAAGGTAGTCTTCGACTATCTGAACGATGCGGGCTTGATGCCGTATCTCGAAAAGCTGAACTTCCACCTGGTCGGCTATGGCTGCACAACGTGCATCGGCAACAGCGGCCCGCTGCCGGATAACGTGGCGCAGGCTGTGTCGTCCGGGAAACTCAATGTGGCGGCCGTGTTGAGCGGCAATCGCAACTTTGAAGGCCGCGTGAACCCGCTGGTGCGCTCGAACTATCTGGCTTCGCCGCCGCTGGTGGTGGCCTATGCGCTGGCGGGCCGCGTGGATCTCGACATCGCGAACGAGCCCCTGGGCACCAGCGTCGACGGAGGTCTGGTGTATTTGAAAGACATCTGGCCAACGCAGCAGGAAGTGGAAACCGTAGTTCGCACGTCAGCGCGCACTGAGTTCTTCGCGAAGGAATATGCGGAAGTGTTTGCCGGCGACGCGGCCTGGAATTCCATCAAGATTCCGACCGGCGACATCTACGAGTGGACCGACCATTCTACATACATTAAGCAGCCGCCGTATTTCGATGACATGGTGGACCCGGCCACGTCAGTGAAGGATCTGAAGGGGCTGCGGGTGCTGGCGATATTGGCCGATTCGGTGACCACCGACCACATCTCGCCGGCAGGCTCCATTCCAGTCGACAGTCCAGCTGGCAAATACTTGATCGCGCAAGGCGTGAAGCCGGGCGACTTCAACAGCTACGGAGCGCGCCGCGGCAACCATGAAGTAATGGTCCGCGGGACCTTCGCCAACATACGGCTGAAGAACCTGATGGTGCCAGGCGTGGAAGGCGGCTGGACCCGCCATATGCCCGATCGCGAGAAGATGTTCATTTACGATGCTTCGGCCAGGTACCTGGCGGCCGGCACGCCGCTGCTGGTGATCGCGGGCAAGGAGTATGGCTCCGGTTCCTCCCGCGATTGGGCCGCCAAAGGCACGCTGCTGCTGGGCGTGAAGGCTGTCATTGCGGAAAGCTTTGAGCGCATCCATCGGTCGAACTTGGTCGGCATGGGCGTTCTGCCGCTGCAATTCCTGCCGGGTGAGACGCGCGACACGCTGGGGCTGACCGGCGAAGAGGTGTACGACCTGACAGGAGTTGTAGACGCCGTGGCCGGCGCTCCGCGGGTGAAGGTTCGCGCCGTGCGGCCCGACAAGACGGAGATTATGTTTGAGGTGCAGGCCCGCATCGATACGCCGCAGGAAGCCGAGTATTATCGCAACGGCGGGATTCTGCCGTATGTGCTCCGGCAGCTGGTGGCCGGGCGGGCGTAGGAATCGGTCCTCCTGCCAAAACAGCCCATTGGCGGCGGTTCGAATCCCGTTTGCTACGATTCATTCTGCACGGGCGAGGTGTCCAGTCCCGCGGCCGTGCGATTCGAAAGCGTCCTCCTTTACGCACATGCGCCGACAACGCGGGGTCCTGCTGGTTGCCGCCGGGCTCATCCTCAAAGACGGTAACGTTCTCGTCGGGCAGCGCCGCAAGAGCGACCGCCACGCGATGAAGTGGGAATTTCCCGGCGGGAAGGTGGAGCAGGGCGAGACCCCCCGACAAGCGCTGGTGAGAGAGCTGCGCGAAGAACTGGCGATTGAGGCGAGCGCGGGGCATGAGATTGCACGGTATAGCCACAGCTACCCCAGCGGAACCACTGTTCAGTTACTGTTTTACGCCGTGACGGAGTTTACCGGCACGCCGGATTGCCGGGCATTCGAGCAGATTTCCTGGCAGGCACTCTCCTCATTACCCACGCTGGACTTCCTCGATGGCGACATCGACTTTGTGCGGCGTCTGGCAAACGGCGAGTTCAACCACTACTTCTCTTGAGCCGCCGAAACGCAGTGCCGCTGGCTCAGTCGAAATCGAAGGCCCGTTTAGGCGGCGCCTCGGTCTTGTCTTCCTTGGCCTGCTTGAGCAATTCCTCGAACTTCTTCTCCATCACCTTGCCGCTGGCCTGATGCGAGGCGAAGCTCTTCTCGAATGCTTCATTGCGGCGCGCGGCCTCACCCTTCAGATTCCGCGCGGCCTCGGCCAGATCCTCGATCATCGGTTTCTTCACCGGTTGCTGGTGGTGGATAACCCGGCGTGTTTCAGGATCGATGTGAAGCGTGCTCTGGCAGCAGGGGCATGAGACTTCAATCAGTTCGGCCATACCGGGATGTTATCGCAGCCGGCGGCACTTGAACACAACCTCAAAACTGACCGCGAGTTCCGCCCTGTTATGCTGCAAAAGCGAAGCGCCCCAAAATGCCGGTGATGGACATCATCTTCAACTGGATCTCTCAATACGGCTACGGCGCCATTTTCCTGTTGCTGGCGCTGGGCATTGTGGGGCTCCCGATTCCCGATGAGACCATGCTGGTTTTCTGCGGCTACCTGATCTCCAGGGGGAAGCTGCATCCGCTACTCGGCTGGCTCTCCGCCGTGGGAGGCAGTTTGTGCGGCATCTCGCTGAGCTATCTGATTGGACGTACGGCAGGGCATGGCTTCATTCATCGTTACGGCCGCTACGTGCACTTCACGGAAGACCGGTTGGTGCAGGTGAAGCGATGGTTCAATCATTTGGGTCACTGGTTGCTTACGTTTGGATACTTCATTCTGGGAGTGCGGCATTTCACGGCGCTGGTGGCCGGCATGTCCGAGTTGCGGTACCGGACCTTTGCCGCTTACGCCTACCCGGGCGGAGTCCTGTGGGTGACGACCTTTCTGGCGCTGGGCTATTTCCTGGGCGAGAATTGGAAGGTAGTCATTGAGGTGATCCATCGTTACCTCATTTTGGTTACGCTGCTGGTCGTGTTGGCCGCCGCCGTCTGGTGGTTGCGTGGCCGCGCGAAGTGAGAGAAGCATTTCTAGTTAGTGAGGCATATGTCAAAGAACAATACAATCACGGTGGAGACTGGCGAAGAACCGAACAGGAACTTCATCCAACGGCACCAACTCACCCTGGTAGCCTGCGTAGTCCTGCTGAGCTGGATCATCTTCTATCTCCCGTCGAACCCGGATACTCATTTAGGCTCGTTCTTTGGCAACGCGATCGCTGATTGGAGCGGGGTGGTTGCTTCGATCATCTGCACCAGAATTTTGTACGAGCGCGGTGCGCCGGGTTGCCGTCACCGAAAAGCGAAGGATCCGAACCCCGTCATACGCTGGATCAAGAACCACACGCTGACTGTATTCTTTGGGGTGACGTGGATTGGCTGGATTGTCCTGTTTGAGAACATGTCGGCGACCTCCAAGTGGGGCCAGGTGGTGGGTAACGTGGTCTCCGAGTGGACCCAGATTCTGGGCATGATCTGGCTTACGAAGCTGTTCTATGAGGAGCAGGTGAAGAAACACAAGAAATCGTTGCCACCACTGCATACGCTGCCAGCGGGAGAAGCGCCACTCCCGCACACAGAGGTTCATAAGTTCCCAGGTGCTGGACCATCCACCCAAATAGGGGACTGAAGACGAATCCCGTGGCGCCGAAGGCAGCCACGAAGCCGGAGACGGCGAAGGCCGATCGCTCGGCGCCATACAGGTCCACCGGAATCGTGTACAGATTGGTGCTGCCCGCCGCGACAAAGCAGTAGCTGAGTGCGATGCCCAGCGTGGCGAGTGCCGGCGTCGGGGCAAGCGGTACTAAGGCGGTGACGAGCGCCAGCACGGCGGTGATGAGACACACGCGAAGCCGGGCGCGGACTTCGCGCATGCCGCGCCCGATCAGGAACATGGAGAGCCATCCTCCGGCCAGAGCGCCGGCCGTCGCGCCAAGCGGCGGAATCCACGCATACAGGCCGTTGGCCGCCTCCGCGGTGAGCTGATACCGGCTAGTGAGGAAAAGCGTGGTCCAGGCCGGCCAGAGCAGGTAAATAGACATCCAGAGAAAGTTGGCGAGTAAGAGACGCCAGTAGCGAGGGTCACGCAGCACGCTAGCCGGCCCGCCGCCCGGCGCTGTCACGACCAAGGCATGACTTGGCAAATGCTTGGGGGGGAACGCGCGGTGCGTTGCCAGCCAACCGGCAATCCACAGAAAACCGAGGCTGCCCGCCGCCACAAAGGCCCATTGCCAATGGCCGAGGTGAAGCGCCCAGGCAGCTAGCAGCGGCGCGGCCAGTGATCCGGCGCTGATGGCGAGTTGTCCCACGCCCGCTCCCAGTGCCCGCTCTTTCGGAAGCAGGTACGTGCCGTACGCCTTGCCGGTGCCGGGAATGCCTCCTGCTTCTCCCATTCCCAACGCGACGCGGCACCAGAGCAGTTCGCCAAAGGACCGCACAAAGCCGGTGGCCATTCCCGCCAGCGACCAAACGCCCACGGCCAGGCTCACCACCGTCGTCAGTCCGATGCGGTCCATCATGAGGCCCAAAAGGGGCGAGGCCAATGCGTAGGTGAGGGAAAAGACCGCAACCAGGTAACCGTAATCCTGATCCGAGAAATGGTATTCGAGTTTCAAAACCGGCGCCAGCGCGCCGAGGAGTGAACGATCGAGATAGTTGAGCGCGGAGGAAAGAACGAAAAAGGAGAGCACGAACCAGCGGACCATCGGTGGCTGAACCTCCGGCTTAGCGCTGGCGCCGTCCCCCGGATTACTCATTCACTAACCGCTCTTTGCGCGCTCTGTGCGGCCAAGAGCATGGCCCGGATGTCCGCCGGAATATGGGCGGCAGCCTGTGTTCGCTTGTCCATGCAGACGATTGTCACCGCACCATACGCGACCATCGCGCCCTCCTTGTACACGTGGTACTCGAGCTTAATCGAGGCGCGGCCGATCTTTCCGACCGACAATTCAAACGTCAGCAGATCATCATGGACAACCGCGGCCAAGTAGTTGCACTCGACATGCACCCGCGGAAACACGTAGGGCAATCTGCTCTCGTACGACATGCCCAGGGTGCGCAAGAACTCAACTTCCGCCGACTCAAAATACCGGAACATGCAGGTGTAGTGAATGCGGCCTGAGGCGTCCGTGTCGATGAAGCGGATTCGCGTTTCCCAGCGAAACGGATTGGGCACAGGTGTCATCGACGTTGGCCCCGAAGGCTGACCGCGATGGGCAAGCAAAAAGAAATTCCTGGTTTCATGTAATGGCCGCTCACTTACAAGCGGAGACGAGCACCTCCGTCATTGTGCCATTTGAACGTTGGCCGGAGCACCTGTGGTCAATTCAATGTGGTCGCTAGCAAGGTCCCGGATTCCGGCGCGCGGATCTATAAAAATTTTTGACACACTTGTAACCCAGCCGGAACTGGTGCGTCTTAAGCTCTAGGGTGTTTCGGCAGTGACCTGGAAATGCCCTCCAATCTTCAGCTTGGTGCACTGCGTTTATTACACATAATGCTGCCGGTGCGCCAGCCCGGTGGGTATCTTCCTCCGAGTGCCCACCGGGAATTCTCGATAGCTTGTGTTTCGGCTGTCACCTCGGAACCCAATTCTAAACCTTCAGTTTGGCGTACTGCGAAGCTTAATGCTGCCGGTGCGCCAACCCCGGTGGGCGTCTTCCTCCGAGCACCCACCGGGAGTTCTCGAGTGGTGCGTTTCCGCCTGGGACGCATCTAAACTTCACCTTGGTGCACTCCGTTTAGCTCAATGCTGTGGGGTGCTCCGGCCCGGTGGGTCGTTCCTCCGACTGCCCACCGGGAATCCCTGCAAGATTCCCCTTTTTGCTCAATGTTCGCTCACCCTAGTGGATTTCAACTATGGAGCGATCTACAGGGCGCGATTACACTCAGGGAACCTCTGAAGACCGCCGAGTCACGGAGGAATCAGGAGCTTTATCGATGAAACGCATTCTCCATTACGTCGTGGCCATGGGTTGTCTCGCTGTTGCTGGGAATGCCGCCGAGGGCAGCCCGGCGACCGTGAAGGGCTGGGTGCTGGACTCCTCGTGCGCTCTGACACAGGACTTAAAGAAACCGATCAGCAGCGAGTGTGCCATCGCCTGCGCAAAGGCCGGTTCCCCCTTGGCGATCCTGGACGATAAAGGTCATCTCTACTTGCCGGTGTCCGCAACCATGCCGGCCGCCAGCCAGAACGACAAGCTTATGCCGTTCGCCGGACAGCGTGTGGTCGTCACCGGCAAGGTGTTTGAAAAGTCAGGCACTCACGGCATCGAGATTACCAGCATCAAAGCCGAGGCGAAGTAGACCGCAGATTGTCTCCAGGTTTCTTTCAAATCTGTAATTCGCAGCGGGCTGCTTCCGAGCCTTCAGTCAGTACAGTCGAATAGGGTATGTCCAGTTGACTGTCGGCGGCATTCTCTCGTCTTTCCTGTTGCTGTCGAGCGGAGTCCTGGTTTGGGCGCAGCAGCCAACGCCCTCTGCGCCGTCCGGCACAGCGCCTGCCAACTCGCCATTAACGCTCGAGGAGTGCATCCGGCGGGCGACCGAAGCCCCGTCCGCCGTAGTCGCAGCACGCCAAAACCTGGAAGCGACCCGCTATGGAGTCAAGGGCGCGGTCAGCGCCTTCCTGCCGAAGACTGTGGTGAACAACGGGTTCACGCTCAACTCGGCCTTCAATACCCCGCCCATACCTGGAACGCCGTTCATCGGACTGAACGGCACTCACGAATACCAGACGTTGATCAACAGCTCAGTCGAGATCGACACCTCCGGGCGTCTGCGAGCGGAATTGGCGAAGGCGCGTTCCGAGCGGGACATCGCGCAGGTAGACCTCCGGCTGCAAACGCGGGACTTGCGGCAACAAGTCACCCTCGCCTATTTGCAAGCCCTATTGACGCGGCATTTGCGCGACAGCGCGCGCGAATCATTGGACGAGGCGCAGCATTTCGAACAGTTGAGCGAGAAACTCTACAACGGCGGTGAAGTGGCCCAGGCAGACGTGGTGAAAGCTCAGGCCCAAGTGGCCTTTTCCCAGCAACTGCTACAGCAGTCAGAGTTGGACACGCGGCTGGCGAACCAGCAACTGGCCTCCTTCTGGACCACCGACGTGGATCAACCACTGGATCTCGCAGATCTGTTGAAGGGCGAACCGAACGCGCCGCCCGGCGATCGTATGACGCAGACCACCGTGTCGCCGCAGATCTATCTAAAGCGTCCCGAATTGCTGCGATTCGACGCGGAGCAGCGTAGTGCCTCGGCGGATTACCGCATTGCGCGGGCCGACCTTTTCCCGACCTTCACGGCGGCCTATGAATATGGCATCGATGCGCCCATCTATAGCTGGAGTTATCGCGGGCAAGCCGTGTTTCTGGCCCTGAATGTGCCCATTTTCGACTTCTTCCATACCCGCGACGGCTACAAGCAGTTGCAGATCCGGGCGCAGGTCGTGGAGACCAATCGTCAAATCGCCGAGAGGCAGTATTCGCGAGAGTATCAATCGGCGCTGGCGCGCGTGGAGAGCAGCTTGTCGCAAGTGAAATCGAGCCGTGAGCAGGTGCGGCTGTCGGAGAGCAATCTGAACCTGGCGAAGATCCGGTATCAGGGCGGGGAAGGCACGGCGCTGGACGTAGTGACCGCCGTGCAACAGGTGACGCAGGCCAAGGTGAATTACTTCACCGCCTACGCGAACTACTTCAGTGCGGACGCAGACCTGAAAGTGGCGGAAGGACAGTAATGACGGACACGGCAATGTCTAGGAAGGGGCGAGGCCTCGCGGCGGCCGGTTTGCTTGTGGCCGCCTTGGCTGGCGTAGCCTGCGCTCCCAAAGCGGAAGAGGAGCCGAAGCCGGTGGTGGACGTGACGTTCGGAAAACCAGCCCGGCAGGACGTGGAGGCGACGGTGAGCGGGCCGGCGACCCTCTTTCCGCGTGAGCAGGCAAGCATCGCGGCGCGAGTGACCGCGCCCATACGCGAGATCCTCGTCCGCAAGGGCGATACGGTGGCCGCCGGACAGGTGCTGGCGGTGCTGGATAATCACGACATTCTCGCGCAAAAAGAAGAAGCGGCGGCCGCCGTAGTGGAAGCGCGGGAAACCCTGGATAAGACCCGCAGTGGCACGCAACCCACGGACGTGGAGCGTGGGCGCGGCCAGTTGGCGGCCGCCGAGGCTGCTTATAACCAATCGCAGAAACTGTACGACCGGCGGAAACAGTTGTTCGAGCAGGGCGCCATCCCGCAGCGAGACCTGCTGCAATCGCAGACCGAACTGGCCACAAACAAGGCGAACTACGATGTGGCAAAGCGGTCGCTTGAACTGTTGGAAGGGCAGTCGAACAAGCGCGATCTCGCCATTGCCCAGAGCCATCTCGAGCAGGCCGAGGCGCGGCTGAGCAATCAAACGGCACAGCTGCAATTCACAGAGATTCGCAGCCCGTTCGCAGGTTCAGTGACGGACCAGCTGATGTATCCGGGCGATATGGCCAACCCGGCCGGGCCCATGTTGGTGGTGGCCGATCTCTCCACTATGACGGCGCGAACGCAGTTGCCCGAGTCCGCCGCATCGCAAGTGCGCAAAGGGATGGCTTGCCACTTTGTGCCCGAAGCCGCCGGCAGTAAAGCAATCGCGGGAGAGGTCACAGTCATTAACCGCGCCATTGACCCGCAGCGCCGTACGGTGGAAGTGTGGTGCGCGATCGGCAAGCCCCCCTCCACAGTGCGCGTTTCCGACTATGGCCGTGTCTTCATCGCGGTGTCGACAATCAAAGACGCCATCGTTGTTCCGCTGGCCGCTGTGCTGCGCAAGGAAGGAACGGACACGGGTACGGTGACGGTGATCGACGACAAAAACGTCGCGCACAAAAAAGATGTGATCACGGGTGTCGTGAGCGGCGACCTGATTGAGATCAAGCAAGGGCTTACCGGCTCAGAACGGCTGGCCGTGGAAGGAAGCTACGAAACGCCCGACGGAGCCACAGTTCAGCAAGCCGGCGACAAAGACAAGGACGAGAAGAAAAACCCAGCCAAAGGCGCGGAGGAGAAGTGACGTCGGCGATTGCAGATTTCGTAGAATCGCACGGCCGCGGCTTGGTGCTGGTCTCGCTTAGCCTGGCAATTACAGGCCTGTTCCTGGTGCCCGGTATCCCCATCGCCATCTTTCCGCAGACCAATTTTCCCCGCGTTGTGATCATGGCCGACAACGGCATCGCTCCGGTAGACGTGGAGATGCTGACGGTGACCAGGCCGCTGGAGCAAGCAGTCCGACTGGTGCCCGGCATTACCGATGTGCGGTCGGTGACGAATCGCGGCAGCACGGTGATCAACGTCTTCTTCCGCTGGGATGTCGATGTATTGAACGCGCTGCACTTGATCCAGGGTCGCATCGCGCAGATTGAACCGTCGCTGCCGCCGGAGACCCGCTTCTACATCAACCGGCTGACATTCTCGGTGTTTCCGATGATTGGCTTCAGCATCACCTCGGACAAGCGTTCGATGGGCGAGTTGTGGGATATGGCTACCTACGACATTGCTCCCCGCCTTTACCGGCTGCCGGGTGTCGCCGAAGCGCGCATCGTGGGAGGGCGTCCGCCCGAATACCACGTCTTGGTCGACCCGCAAAAACTCAACAGCTACCAAATCCCCCTCACCAAAGTCGTCGACGCCATCAAGAACAGCAACACCATCACGGCGGCCGGAATTGTGCAGGAGAACTATCAGTTGTACCTCACCACCGTGACCGGTTTGCTGAAGACGCGCGACCAGATTTTGAACCTCGTCGTGGACGTAGTGAAGGGCACGCCGGTGACTATCCGCGATCTGGGAACCGTGGAGAAACTGGAGGAACCCACGTATCAGATCGTCACGGCGAATGGCCATGAAGCAGTAACCATCAACGTGCTGCAGCAGCCGGACGGAAACGCGGTCCAAATTGCCGATGCCGTGAACGCGGAGCTGAACCAGCTGAGCAAGACCCTGCCGCCGGATATCCATATTTCCAAGTTCTACGACCAGTCCGAGCTGGTGCGCGAATCGATCAATGGCGTGGTGGAGAGCATCCTCATTGGCCTTGTGCTTTCGGTGGGTGTTCTGCTCCTGTTTCTGAAGAACTGGCGCATTACGTTTGTGGCTGCCATCGTCATTCCCATTGCCGTGCTCATTGCGGTTATTTTCATGCAGCTCTTCCACATGAGCTTCAACCTGATGACACTGGGTGGACTGGCGGCCTGTATCGGCGTGGTGATTGACGACGCCATTGTGATGGTGGAGAACATCTCCGTGCATTTGGCGATGGGTGAGCCGCCGTTTGTTGCCTCGCGCAAGGCGATCATTGAGCTCACTCCGGCGTTGATCGGCTCAACCCTCACGCCCATCATGGTGTTCGCGCCGCTGGTGTTTCTCAGCGGCATCACGGCGGTGTTCTTTCGCGCGTTGGCCCTGACGCTTGTAACCGCGCTGCTGGCATCGTTGCTGCTGGCAATCTTCTTTACCCCCGTGGCGGCTGCGTACTTTCTGCGCAACTACAGGGTGACCGGGGTTGTGAGCACCAACTTGGAAGAAGCTGAGCATGCCGGCGAAGGCCGCATCATGCGGCAATTGAACACGCGCTACGAGCGGGCGCTCGCGTTCTCACTGGCCCATGCCCGCTGGGTGTTTGTGATTTGCGCGCTGATTTTGGGGGTCTCGGTGGTCATCTATAAGTCCCTCGGCAGCGGCTTCCTGCCGGAAATGGACGAGGGTGCGACGGTGCTCGACTATATCGCGCCGTTCGGCACCTCGCTGGTGGAGACCGACAAAATGCTGCGCGGCATTGAAAAAATGCTGCGTGAAGATCCCGCGGTGGAGAGTTACTCACGGCGCACCGGCACGCAGCTGGGACTGGAAGCCGGCGAGCCTAACACCGGCGACTTCCTGATCAAGCTGAAAAAGAAGCGCAGCGTCACTCTGGAAGAGTTCACCGACGACCTGCGCACGAAGATCCGCACCGCGTATCCGACCCTTGATATCGAGTTCCCACACATTCTCGAGGACTTGATCGGCGATCTCACCGTGTCGCCCGAGCCGATTGAGATCAAGATCTTTCACGCTGATCCCAAGGTGTTTGAAGATGTAGCGAACGACATCACGGATTGGCTGCCGAAGGTGCGTGGCGTTACGGATATCAACAACCGGACCGTAACCATCGGGCCCGCGTTGAACTTCCGCGTGGATCCGGAAAAGGCGCAGCGGGCCGGATTCTCGGTCCAGGACGTTGCCAACACGGAGGAGGCGATGCTGGACGGCGCACTGGCGTCGCGCATGATAGTCGGCAACCGTCTGGTGGGAATACGCGTGCGCTACCCCGAGCAGTACCGTCGCACCAGCCAATCCCTGTCGAATTTGATTCTGACTTCACCCTCCGGGCAGAGCGTGCCGCTCTCTAACATCGCCGACATGGAAGTGGAACAAGGGCAGAAGGAGATTCACCGCGAGAATCTGCGCGAGCTCACCAGCGTGACGGCCCGCCTGCAGGGGCGCGACCTGGGCTCAGCAATGGAAGAGATCCAGCGGCGCCTCTACAAGGAAGTGAAGATTCCGCCGGGAACGGAAATTCAGTTTGGCGGGCTGTATCAGGTGCAGCGCGAGTCGTTTCTCGGCCTGGTGCAGGTGCTGCTGATGTCGATTGTCCTGATCTTTGTGATCCTGGTTTTCGAGTTCCGCAGCTTTTCCCACCCGATTGCCATCCTGGTTGCGACCATATTGTGCGGCTCCGGCGCGCTTCTGGCGTTGCTGGTGACGGGCAACACGCTGAACATCGCATCCTTCATGGGAGCCATCATGGTGGTCGGCATCGTGCAAAAGAACGGCATCCTGATGCTGGATTCTGAGAGCCACTTCACGGCGCAGGGTCTGGAATTGCGCGAGGCCATCTTCCAGGCCGGGCGGCGCCGTTTGCGGCCCATCCTCATGACTGCCATTGCCACGATCTGCGGCATGCTGCCGCTGGCCATCGGCGTTGGATCCGGAGCGCAGTTGCTGCAGCCTTTGGCGATCGCCGTGATTGGCGGTGTAAGCGTTTCCATGGTGCTGTCGCTGCTGATCACGCCGGTGCTCTTCTACAAGCTCCGCGAGCGCGGCTTGTAGCGTCGGCGAACGGCGCTGTCCGAATACGGACAGCGACGGGATCCTACTTGGCGAAAACAAAGGGAAAGCCGTGGCCATTGGAGTGCCTTCGGAACTGCAGGCTGAATTCCGAAGCCGAGTGCAAGGAAGGTGGTTGCGTCTAGCCTTGCAACTGCCCGAACGATCGAGGATTAACTACCCCACCCTGTTCGCCGCGACGCCGACCAGGGGTTGATTTTCGATCAGCGGGCCTCGGTTTCGGAATTCGCACTAAGGAGTTTGGATGCTCAGAGACCTTCGCTACGCGTTCCGTATGCTGCGGAAGAATCCCTTGTTTACGGCCATCGCGGTATGTTCGCTGGCGATTGGGATTGGGGCCAACTCGGCCATTTTCAGCCTGGCGGATGCGATACTTCTGCGCCCGCTTCCGGTGCTTCATCCCAGCCAGGTAGTAAACGTGGAGATGACTTCTCCGAGCGATCCCCGGGAAGGCGTCTCGTACCGCGATTACGTCGACTTCCGCGATAAGAACCGCAGCTTCGACAGCCTCGTTGCCCACATGAACGGTACGTTCGGTTTCACTGAGAAGCCGGATGCGCTGCCGCAAGTGAAGTTTGGTTTGTTTGTGTCGGGCAACTTCTTTCAGGCACTCGGCGTTCAGCCGGACCTGGGCCGCGGCTTCCGTCCTGATGAAGATCAGGCGCCGGGGCGCGATGCCGTGGTTGTGCTCAGCCATGATCTATGGGTGAAGCACTTCGCCTCAAATCCCGGCGCCGTTGGCCAGCGAATACGCCTTAATGGCAAGGAATTCACGATTGTGGGCGTGGCCCCGGAACGATTCACAGGTGTGGATGCTGTCTGGCGGCCTGCGCTTTACGTCCCGCTGGCGATGGTCCCGGCGCTCGGCAACGCGGATTTTCTGGAGAAGCGCGACGATCGCAGTCTTACGGTCCGAGGGCGATTGAAGCCCGGCGTCAGCCTGGCGCAGGCGCAAAGCGACCTGACCTCGATTGCGGCCGTTCTGAAGGAGACCTATCCCGCGACGAACCGCAATCAAGGAGTCGCGGTCAAGACGGAATTGCAGTCGCGCATCGAGGATAGCCCGTCCGACGCCAACCTGATGGCTATGCTGCTGGCGCTGTCATTCTGCGTGCTCATGGTCGCCTGCGCAAACGTGGCTGGTCTGCTGTTGACCCGGTCGCGCGCCCGGGCTCGGGAAATCGCGGTCCGGCTCGCAATCGGCGCAGGGCGTAGTAACCTCGTCCGCCAATTGCTGACCGAAAGCCTGCTGATTGCCGTCCTCGGCGGGGCACTCGGGGTAGTGATCGCCAACGCCGGCGTCCAGTTCTTCGGCAAGCTCGAGATTCCCACCGATTTGCCCATCGTCATCTCGCCCCAACTTGATGCGCGTCTCCTGCTGTTTACGTTGCTCGTGTCGCTAAGCAGTACGATTCTTTTTGGTTTGGCTCCGGCGCTTCGCAGTACCCGGCCCGATCTCGTTCCTTCCCTCAAGTCGGCGGATGCCAATCAGCCAGGCCGGCGGCGTCTGTGGGGACGCAACTCGCTCGTGGTCGGTCAGATTGCCGTCTCGCTGATCCTGATGATCGTGTCCGGTCTACTTTTCAAGAGCTTTCGAGAGGTTCTGAGCGGAGGCCCGGGTTTCCGCTCGGATCACCTCGTCATGATGGGTTTCGATCCCACCCTGGTCCGCTACAAACCGGAACAATCGACGGAGTTCTACAAGCGTCTAATCGAGAAGGTTCGCATGGCGCCCGGCGTGACTTCAGCCACTCTGGCTAGCGTTACACCCATGGCGCCCGGGCAGGATGGTGAGACCGTTGTGCCGGAGGGCTACCAGCTTCCGGTCGGGAAAGAGGCGGTCAGCGTCATGGTCCAGCATGGTGGACGAGCAGTACCTGGAAACTATGGGCATTCCGTTGATTGACGGCCGCAACTTCCAAACATCGGATACTGCCGATGCGCCGCATGTCGCGATTATCAATGACACGTTCGCCAAGCGCTTCTGGCCCAATCAGGACGCTGTTGGAAAACGAATTCATCTCGGGAACGCAAATGGTCCCCTGCTCCAAATCGTCGGCGTGGCACGCACGTCAAAGGTTCTCTGGATCGCCGAACCTCCCACGGAATTCCTCTACTTACCTCTGGCGCAGAATCCGCGCGAGCGGATGAGTCTCATCGCACAGACCGGAGGAGACGCCGGCAGCCTTGCGCCGGTGCTGCGCGAAGCGGTTCGTCAAGTTGATCCGAACCAGCCGATCTACAACGTCTGGACGATGGAGGATTTCTACAACAAGCGAGGCCGTCCAAGTTCCCAATATGATCATCGAAACGGTTGCCGTCCTTGGTCTGACGGGTGTAATCTTGGCGATGATTGGGTTGTACGGACTGGTCGCATTTTCCGTTGCACGCCGTACGCGCGAGATCGGAATCCGCATGGCGGTCGGTGCCGAGAAAGACACAAGTGCTGGGAATGGTTCTCCGGCAAGGTCTTGTGCTGGCGGCGATCGGCGTTGGCATCGGGCTGGCGGGCGGCGTTGTGGCGAGCCGCTTGGTCGATGCCGTCTTTGACTCCAGCGATCACTCGATCGACATCGCCGTGTTTGTTTTGATGGCGGTGGCCATGCTTGCGATTACGCTCCTGGCTACCTACGCACCGGCCCGCCGAGCGTCTTTGGTGGACCCCATGCGGGCGCTGAGGGACGAGTAGGAGGCCGTAAAACGAGCATCTGTTCGTTCCAGTTTGCGAGCCTGGAATTCGCTCTCAGCACACGGTATGATCAATGACCCGCGCGCGGCTTTATTCGGGGTGCGTAACTAGCCGGCTCAGAGCTGCGATTGTGCTGAATAACCTAGACGGAGCAAGGTTTCGCCATGCCTGTCCATGAAGAGTTTCTCAAGGTGCGGTGGCATCTCCTCAGACCAGGCTCCCGGCTGGCCCCTCCTGAAGAACCACGGGACGGTCTCGTGTAAGTTCTGAAAAGAAGGAGGTACGGCGCCATTCATTTCAAACTCGACACCCAACCTTGTGAGTGCACCACCCACAATCTTCAGGGGGTCTTTGATCAGGTCCTCGTAGCGGATGATGCTATCCCAGCCGGACCGCTTAACCCAGGTGTTCACGTTCACGCTCCAGCCCCCGAATCTGTCGCCAGTAATGATCTCCTCCATGGTCCTGTGGAGTGCATCGGTGCACGGTCCGATTAGTCCGGATACACGCGCGTATCGTCGGTAACCGGGCGGCCCGCTTGAATACCGCCTACTTCGCGGCCGATGCGAGTTTCGGCAGCTTCGGACTGACCTCCGCCCAAATGCGCTGCGAGACAGAAGCGATATCGTCGCGCCCGTCGATCAGGCGAAAGCGCTGCGGTTCGAAGCGGGCGATGCGCTGGTAGGCATCCCGGACGCGGGAATGAAACTCGAACGACTGCTCGTCCAGCCGCGCTTCGCTGAGGTCCGCTTGCGCACCGGCCTGCCGGTTCCGGCCATGTGCGCGGGCCAAGCTGGTTTCCAGGTCAATATCAACGCAAATCGTCAGGTCGGGGTATAACTCACCCATTGCGAGACGATGCACGGCCAGCACCAGATCAAAGCCGAGGCTGCGGCCTTCACCCTGATATGCGAGCGAGGAATCAGTAAAACGGTCGCTCACGACGATTTCGCCGCGATTCAGTGCCGGCACAATGCGCTCGGCAGCGGCTTGGGCGCGCGATGCGAACATCAGCAACAGTTCGGTCATGGGCGCGATGTCGTGGTTGTTGGGATCAAGCAGTATCCGCCGCACCTGCTGGCCGATGGATGTTCCGCCCGGTTCGCGATGTTCCAGGACCGTGTAGCCCCCGGCGCGCAATTTCTCAACCAGGATGGCAATCTGGGTGGATTTGCCGCTGCCGTCGGTACCCTCGAATGTGATGAACAGTCCGCGGTTAACCATTGAGAGGCCTGGCAGACTGCTGAAAAAAGGCGGAAACCGCTTGCTCACGCGCGCGGTTCAGTGCTGATGTGTTGGTTGCTATGAGTGGTCGAGCCCCAAGGGCGCGAGGGCGGCGGTCGACTGCAATTTTCGACACTTTCCTAGTCATAAACGAAGTGGAAGAGCGTCTTCAAGTCTTCCCACGCCTCGCGCTTCGCGGTCTGGTTGTATTGCCGCAGCAAGTACGAAGGATGGTAGGTGATCATCAACGGAATACTGTTCCATACGTGCCACTGGCCGCGCATCTTCGTGATGCCTTCTTTGGTGTTCAGGAGCGCCTTCATCGCGGTTCCGCCCAGGGCGCAAATGGCTCTCGGCTTGATCGTGTTCAGCTGGCGAAACAGGAATTGGCCGCAGGTCTCCATTTCATCAGGCTGCGGTGCACGGTTTTCCGGCGGCCGGCATTTCACCACATTGCAGATGTAAACGTCTTCGCGCCGGATGGGGATGCCTTCCTTGGCAGCCGTGTTGTCGATCATGGTGGTGAGAAGCTGGCCGGCGCGGCCGACGAAAGGTAGGCCCTGTTCATCTTCATCCGCGCCCGGTCCTTCGCCGACAAAGACCAGTTTCGACGTTTCGTTGCCCGAGCCGAAGACGATCTTGTTGCGGCCTTTCGAGAGACGGCAGCGCTGGCAGTCGCCGATGTCAGCGCGGATACGGGCCAGTGAATCGTTTTCCGGAGCGAGGCCGGGAAGGATGATGCCGGGCAAGGGAGGCATAAGAGAAGCGGTGGGCGAAGACCCGGGCGAAGGGATGACTGCAGGCTCCGGTGCTGCCGCCGGCTCAGGCGCTACCGCTGCTGCCCGCTCTTTAGGCGTAGCCCGGCGGTAAATGACTTCGAAGCCGAGGTCCTGGTAGTACTCCAAATACTCGCGGATTTGATTCTTGTCCATGCCGGGCGAAGATCGGGACGCGCGCCGGTTAAGCCGGCTCCGCCACGGCGTGCAAGATGAGGCGCAGCTTCAGGACCTGGTCCAGGATCACTTCGGCAATCTCGGACTTTTCGGCGGGGCCCGCATGAATCGTTTCGCCGCCGCGGGTAACCATGGTGACCTCGTTGAGATCGGACTCGAAGCCCGTGCTTTCTTGCCCCACGAAATTGGCCACCACCATGTCGCAGTTCTTGGTCTGCATTTTGCGGCGCGCTTCTTCAACCAGATGGTCCGTCTCCGCGGCAAAACCGATCAGCAGCCGGTCGCCCTTCTTCTGGCCAACCTCGGCAAGGATATCGGGCGTCGGGTCCAGTTCAACCGAGAGACGCGCAGCGGTTTTCTTCAGCTTGTATTGGGGAACCTTAGCAAGATGATAATCGGCGACCGCCGCCGCCTTGATGATGATCGTGGACGGGCCGAGATGCTCCATTACGGCAGTGCGCATTTCCTGGGCAGTGCGCACCCGGACCACCTCCACTCCTAGTGGCGCCGGTAGCGACACCGGCCCGGACACCAGTATCACGTGGGCTCCCCTCGCAGCCGCCGCATCCGCGATGGCGTAGCCCATTTTTCCGCTCGACCGGTTGGAGACAAAACGTACCGGATCCAGAGGCTCCTGCGTCGGCCCGGCAGTTATCAGGACCCGTTCGCCCTCCAGATCGTGCTTGGTCCTCGCCAGGCGGTCAACCGTTTCGGCAATTTGGCGGGGTTCGGCCAGACGGCCCGCGCCGATAGTACCGCAGGCCAGCCAGCCCTCCTCCGGGTCAACAAAAATGTGTCCGCGCGAGCGCAGCACCGCGACGTTTTCCTGTGTGGCGGGATGGTTCCACATTTCCGCGTTCATGGCTGGCGCGAGCACCACCTGACCCGTGAACGCGAGATAGAGAGTGGAAAGGAAATCGTCGGCCAGACCGTGGGCAAACTTCGCCAGAAGATCTGCCGTAGCGGGCGCAACCACCAGCAGGTGATTATCACGGGCTACCGACACATGTTCAACCGCGCTGGAAAATGTGTCGCCTTCGCCGGTCCTGGAGAAAAGACCTGTAATCACCTTTTGGCCGCTGAGAGCGGCGAACGTGAGCGGCTGCACAAACTCCTGTGCGCTACGGGTCATCACCACCTGGACAGCGTGGTTCCTGATCTGTAGGGCGCGAACCACTTCCGCTGCCTTATAGGCGGCAATGCCGCCGCCCACTCCCAGCACAAGGCGCATAACTAAAGTCTATTCGATAGCGGCGAGTCTCGCGGCGATCTCTTCGTCGCGCGTGGCGTCGGTATAGGCGATGAGGCCGCGGCGCACTTCTTCCATGCCAAGGACGGTCGGCTTTTTGTTGGTGGCGGGAAGCAGGCTGCGCTGGCCGTTTTGCAACTGGCGCGCCCGCTTGGCGGCAACAATGATGAAGCGATAGGTGCTGCCTTCCGGATCGTCCGGCAGGGAATGCATCGAATTAGGCCTGGGGCGTTCTGACATTTTCTTACCTTTTCTAAAAACTAGTGAACTACTTCTCAGCCGGCTGGCGGCTGTTCCAACTCAGGGCTGCGGTGGGCAGCCATTAAAACAACAAAGGCGGCTTCTGTTCGAAGCTCGCCAGAATCGGACGAATCAGATCTTCCATCCGAATACGACGCACTCGTTCCGCCTTGATGATCGAAGCCAGCGAATCCACCGATTCGTCGACCTGATGATTAACCAGTACGTAGTCGTACTCGTGATAATTCCGAATCTCTGCTTCGGCTTCGCGCAGCCGCCGGGCTATCACTTCCTCCGCATCCTCGGAGCGGGCTCTTAACCGCTGCTCCAAAATGTCGCGCGATGGCGCCAGGATGAAGATCGAAACCGCTTCCGGAATCTTCTTCATTAATTGTCTCGCACCTTTAACATCAATGTCGAGTACCAGATCCTTACCTTCAGCCTGGGCGCGCTCCAGCACCTTCCGGTGGGTGCCGTAATAATTACCAAAAACGTCGGCGTATTCCAGGAATTCACCGCGTTCGATGCGCTCCTCAAACTCGGCCCGGCTGATGTAGACGTAGCTTTCGCCCGGCTTCTCAGCACCCCGCGGCTTGCGAGTTGTGTAGGAAACGGAGAACCGCAGGCGCTGGTCAATATGAAGCAGCCGTGAAACCAGCGTGGACTTACCGGAGCCGGACGGAGCGGAAACGATGAAAATAGTGGTCACTAATCAGTTTATTCAGGGCGGGGCGAGAGGATCTCGCGCCTTCTCATTCCAAGTTCAGAGCCTGCTCCCTTATCTTTTCGATATTAGCTTTAGTCGCCAGGGCGAGGTTGGTGAGCGTCAGTCCGGCATCGCCCACGCCGGAAGTTTTCGAGAGAATTGTGTTGGTTTCGCGGTTCAACTCCTGCAAGAGAAAGTCGAGCCGTTTACCCACTTCGCCGCCCTGGTCCAGAATCTGGCGCAGCTCCCGGGTATGGATGTCCAGGCGTGTGAGTTCCTCTTGAATGTCGGAGCGATCGGTCAGAAGCGCCGCTTCTTCCGCCAGGCGCCGCGGCTCGATGGTGGTGCCGGCGAGCAATTCCTTAAGCCGCTCCTCCAGCCGCTGCTGAAACCAGGCCAAGGCTCTGGCGCGAATTTCGCACATGCGCGCCGCCTGGGAAAGAATGGCTTCCGTTTCGCTCATCATCTGCTCGCGGAGAAGCTGACCTTCCCGTTCGCGGGTTGCGTTGAAGTTGGCCAGACAAGCGGTAAAGGCGGCCGTCACCTCGGGTTCGAACCCAGCATCCAGCGATTCTGAGCCGCCCTCGCTATCGAACACGCCGGGAATGCGAAACGCCACATTGAGGTCGGGCTCTTTTGAGAGGTTGAATTCGGCGGAAGCCTGGCGAAATGCCGCCAGGTAGCGCACCAGCAGATCGCGGTTGTACCCGTTAGCCGCGTCATCCGTTGTTACCGCGCCGGACGACCGGTTGAGCGAAGCGCGAACCTCGACATGGCCACGCCCAACGTGCTGCTTCAGCAAAGAGCGGATTGCGTTTTCGAACGGAGCGAACTCGGAGTGTGTATGGAAATGAAGATCGAGGCCCCGGTGGTTGACGCTGCGCAGGCTGACCGCCAGTTGGCCCAGCGCAGTGTCGCGCCGGACTCGTGCATATCCGGTCATGCTGCGTACGGGGCGAACCGGGGCGGGCGATGAGGTCTCAGTCATTCGGCAGGCAGCTTCTCACTCGGCGAGCACGTTACTGTCGGCGTGCTGAAGTTCGTGCAGGCGCTGGTACATGCCGCCGGCTGCGAGTAGAATCTCATGGGTTCCCGTCTCCGTGATCTGGCCGGTATCCAGAACTACGATCTTGGTCGCGCTACGAATGGTCGACAGTCGGTGCGCGATCACGATAACCGTGCGCCGCTCCATCAGGACGCCCAGCGCCTGTTGCACCAGCACTTCCGATTCCGTGTCGAGGTGGGATGTTGCTTCGTCGAGAATCAGGATCGGTGCGTCCTTCAATAGTGCGCGCGCAATGGAGATGCGCTGGCGCTGCCCTCCGCTGAGCCGGGCCCCTCGTTCGCCGATGCGGGTGTCGTAGCCATCCGGGAGCGTGCGAATGAAATCGTCGGCACGCGACGCCTTCGCAGCGGCCAGCACTTCTTTCGCGTCGGCAAACGGCCGGCCATACGCGATGTTGTTGAAAACCGTGTCGTCGAAGAGAAACGTGTCCTGAGCGACGATGCCTATTTTGTCGCGCAAAGCGGTCAGTTTCAGATCGCGAATGTCTTTGCCGTCAATTCGTATGCTGCCGGAGGTGACATCGTACATTCGCTGCACCAGGTTGGCGAGTGTTGATTTGCCGGAACCGCTCGGGCCGACCAGGGCCACAATGTCGCCGGCTTTCACTTCCAGATTGATGTTCTTGAGAACCACCCGGTCGGGCGCTGCCGGATAGCTAAAGAACACTTTGTCGAATTTGATGGATTTCTCAAACTTCGTGAACCGCAGTGGATTCGGATTCTCGGCAACGGTCTGTTTGCGATCCAGGTAGCGGAAGACTTCCTCGGCGGCGCCAAGTCCCTGCTGGAAGATATTGTGGATTCCGGTCAGCCGTTTCACCGGTTCATACAACATCAGCAGGGCGAAGACAAAGCCGGAAAACATTCCGGCCGTCATGTCGGCACTCTTGATCTGCAGACGGGCGTACCAGAGCAGGGCAACGATCGTGACCGCGCCGAAGAACTCGATGATGGGCGATGGCAGCGCTTGCTGCGCTACATATTTCAAATTCCCGGCCTTGAGATTTTTCGAGGCAACGCGGAAACGGTTCGATTCGAAGTCTTCCGCGCCAAAGCTCTTGACGACCTGGTGCCCGGTAATAGTTTCTTGCAGGATCTGGTTCAGCTGGCCGGTCATGTCCTGCGCTTTCCGCGTGGTGCGGCGAATGCGGCGCCCCAGTTTCATGGTGGGAACCAGCACGAACGGCAGCAGCGTGACGCTTACTACGGATAGCTTCCAATTGATGTTCACCATCACCAGGATCAGGAAGAACGCCGAGAACATCTGCCGCAGCCAGTCGGCGAGCATGCTGGAGACGGAGAGCTGGATTTTCTCGATGTCGTTCATGATGGACGACATGATCTGCCCGGTCGACTGGTCTTCGAAGAAATGGGCATCCTGGCGAAGCACGTGGTCGAAGACCTGTTGGCGAAGGTCGACCACCGCGCTCAAACCCACCCAGTTCACCAGATAGTTGCCGGCGTAATCGCACACACCCTTGGCCGCGAAGCACAGCAGAATGGCGATGGCAGCCATGGTCCAGACGTTATGAACCGAAGAAGGGACCAGGTCGCTGAGCAAAATGCGCAGGCCGATCGACTTCAGCTCATAAAGAACCACCGGATCGTTCGGCGCTTCGGGTTGCAACACACGATCAAAGACCACCCGAATCAGCGTGGCAAGCAGGCCTTGCGATATGCCCACCACCGCCATCAGTAACACGGACACAATCAGGGCAGGGGAGTACGGCCGGGCGTAACGCAGCAGTCGAACCATATCGCGCGAGGGCCGCAGGGGGCGATTTCGAGGAACTGCGGAAGGGATGGAATCAATAGTGGCTGGGCCGGCGCCGTTCCCGCCGTGTGTCGGTGGCTTACCGCCTTGAGCCGATGAATTCATGCGTGGGCCTCTTCGAGAACGCGCAAACGTTCCACCGCCGCGACCACACGCGACACGGACACGGTCTCCAAGCCTTCCGGGGCCACGATAATTTCAGATTCGGTGCGCCACGGGCCCCAAATGGCCGGCTTGGAGGGTCCAAACAAAACCACGGAGCGAATGCCAAACGCGGCGGAGATATGCGCCGGACCGCTATCGTTGCCGACAAACAAGGCCGCACGCGATAACAGGGCCTTAGCTCCGTCCAACTGCTCACGAAAAACGCGGAATTGGGAAAACGGCGTCGCGTCGTCAGACGGGCCCGCGAGAAATACCGGCGCAATATGCCAGAGGTTCAGATAGCGCGCCAGTTCACAGAAGCGGTCTGCCGGCCAGCGTTTATCGGGCGAGGAAGCGAAGGGATGCAGCACCGCATACTTGCCTTGCAGTGGCGACTCCGCAGCCGTCAAGTCGGCCCGTGGAATCGGCGTGATCTCGACCCCTAGCGCGAACGCTACGGAAGCGAGATGTTCCGCCGTGTGCACGGTTCGGTTCACGCCCAGAATGGCTTGAGCGCGGCCAATGCGCAGGTTGTAAGGCAGAGTGATCGCATGATGGGAAAAGCCCGCTCGCCAGCGCGCTCCGCTGAGCGCTGTCATCCACATGCTGCGCGATCCGCCATGAAGATTAATGCACAATACCGGCTTCCAGCGCCGAACGGCTCGCCAGGAAGGCTCGATGACAGCAGCTATGTGTGGATGATTCTCGAACACCGCGGCGAAACGCTGCTCCACCGCCACCCCGATTTCGAGATCGGGGCGCGCCTGCTTCAACAGCGCGATGCACGGCGTGGTGAGGACACAGTCCCCCAGGGAGCGCAGACGAATGATGCAAATGCGCGCACCCCGGGGAAGCTGCTCTAAAACGGTCATGGGAAGTTAGTCTTCGATACGGGCCTGATCGACCAGCATAACGGGTATTTCATCCCGGATGGGATAGACGCGCCGGCACTTCGTACACTTGAGGCCACTGCCGTCGGGCTTGAGTTCTAGCGACTCCTTACAAACCGGGCAAACTAAAATCTCCAGCAGTTCGGGGCTGAGCGGCATGCAGCCTCATTTTACCAGCCCGCCCGACCCCAAATCGTAACAATTTAAGGATGTTGCTGGGGGCGCTGTCCGGTCTCTGAATTCAAAGACTGTTTCGCGAGGCGTCCTGGGTTTACAGTGAACGCTAGGGGTTACGGTGCCAACGCTAACAGAAACCTTCCTGCTTCTCCTGTGCGCGGCGATTGCGGCTGTCGGCTATGGTTCCGTCCTTAGCACGATGTTGCGAATCCAACCAAATCTGGGTGACCGCGGAATTCTCGGACTGTTGAGCTTTGGATTACTGGGTTGCCTGTTTCACTTTGTGACTCCGCTTGCGCTGCCAGTACAGCTCGCCCTCCTTGCGGTGGGTATCAGCCTCGCGGCAGTCAGTAGATCTGGGCTTTGGATTCCGAGAGATTCATGGGCCGCGGTAGCGATCATTCTCGTTTTTGTCTTATCCCACCGTCAGTCCACCTTAAGCTATGACACCGGACTCTACCACCTTCAGGCGATGCGGTGGATCACAGAGCACCGAATTGTGCCTGGCCTGGGCAACCTGCACGGGCGCTTAGCGTTCAACTCCTTGATATTCCCGATTGCTGGCGTGGCTGATCGCAGTGGAATCGGCTGGATCTCGAATCTTCTCGTGGTTCTGTTCGTGCTCATCTCCTTCTTCTTACGACTTCGGAACGTCACCGCCGACCGTCACGGCTCCGGGCTTGCGTTCTGGGTCCTTGCGTTTTCCATATTGATTCTTTGGAAGAATTACTGGTACGGGGTGCTCAACGCCGATGCATTTATCGCTGTTCTGATTGTCTACTGGACTTGTATAGCGGTTGGGCTGGCCGCATCGCCGCATATGGAAGCTGATCTTGCGATGCTCCTGCTCTCGGCTGTTTTAGCGGTTTCCGTCAAAGTATCGGCTGCACCCTTGCTATTGCCGGCGGTTGCCATTGCCTGGATTCATCGAAACCGCTTGCCCACTGCCGTTACCTTACGAGTCGCCTCGGCTGCCGGTTTGCTGTTAATGCTCTGGATGCTGCGGGGTATTGTACTCTCCGGGTGTGCTGTATATCCAGTTTCCCAGACCTGCATCACCAGCCTGCCCTGGGCGGAATCGCAGCATGCGGTCGGTTCCGAGTCACTCGCGATAAGGGCGTGGGCACGAAAACCCGGCGACCATAACTTTGCCCAAGTAGTCAAAGATAGAGCGTGGTTTCCTCAATGGTTCAGTGCAGCGCAGCAGGACCAGGCTATTCGGCTGCTCATCATTTTCGCGCCGCTTGGCCTTTTCGCAACTCTGCTCCGTAGAAACATCTATGGAGATCCCGAACACGGTCTACCTGTGATTGCGAGCGGACTGATCGGATGCTTGATTTTCTGGTTCGTAACCGCGCCGGATCCGAGATTCGGACAAGGCTTTTTATTAGCCGTTGTAGTCGTGTGCGGGAGCTTTGCCTTCGCAGTATTCTTCCGTCGACCGCGTTTCGCAATCTACATGCCTATCCTGGTGGTCTCCGGCATGGCTATTTTGAGCATCCGCGCTTTGTGGCGCGTGAAAAGCGACTATTTCTACACGGTTTCAGAGGTTCCCACTTACCAATTGAGGGGTGCCGTCGGAAACCGGGTTTTTGTTCCCAAGATTCTGGATCAGTGCTGGGATCATCGATTGCCGTGCACACCATATTTCGACCCCGCAGCGCTGGAGAGAATCAGGTGGCCAGGAGGATTGCCAACTGCTCCTCCCGGCTGGTCTCCGGACGACGCACTTGGTGTAGTCAAGAGAGACATTAACGGCAAATAGCGTTGAAGAGGTGTGCCAGAAGGTTACTAGCAGATCTTTGCAACTCTGTTTTAGGCTCCTCCTCTGATTACTCTGTGGTTCGCAGAGACGCCGTGATCACCATATACGGCTGCTCTCGAAACGTACGGGGGAAGCGGCGGCGTGGGGCCGGCCCGATACGATAAAGTTTCCATGGCTTCGGTTTCGAATCAATACGCCCGCTCCCTGTCGAGCACACCGTTGGTCCCGGTGCAACTGGAGGCCCATGCCCCCGTCATTTGGTGCAAGCTTGAGTTCCTCAACCCTAGCGGGTCCACCAAGGACCGCATCGCCCGCTACATTCTCGAGAAGGCCCTACGCGAAGGCCGTCTTCGGCAAGGCATGACCGTCATTGAAGCCTCGAGTGGATCCACCAGCATCGCTATGGCACTGGCGTGCGCCCAATTGGGACTGCGGTTCGTCGCGGTGATGCCGGAGGGCGTCAGCAGCGAGCGCGTGCTGATCATTCGGGCCTATGGCGGCGAGATCCGGCTCACGCCCAAGGACTCGGGCGTTTACGGTTCCATTTGCGAGACGGAGCGACTGGCCGCGGAGACGGGCGGATTTCTGCCCCGCCAATTCACCAATCCGGAAAATGCCGAAGCCCATCGCTTGGGCACCGCCCGCGAAATTCTGGAACAAATCCCGGCCGGTACCGTGGATGCCATCGTCAGTGGTGTCGGCACCGGGGGAACACTGGTCGGCCTGTATCAAGGCTTACGTCAGTCCGGTTGCCGGGCAAAGCCTTTTCTGGCTCGTCCGGTCGATCAGGGCGGATCGTTCGATGTCGAGTGCTGCAGTTTCAGCTCCCGAATTCCTGGCGTGGTCGAATGCATTTCCACAATCTTTTCGGCGCAAGCCGTACCCGACGTCACCACGATTGAGGTGCCGGACATGGAAGCAATTGAAACCGCCCGGCGGCTGGTGCGCTTGGGCTTCCCGGTCGGTCCCAGTTCGGGGCTGAACTATCGTGCAGCCGCGCTCGCTGCCGCGGCGTTGGAGAAAGATGCCGCCATCGTGACCGTGTTTCCGGATCGCATGGAGCGCTACTTCACCACGGATTTGTTCAAGCCTTACCAACTCTGAAGCTTGCCGCAGCGAGCACCCCCGCGCAACTCGCGGTTTGCTCACTATAATGAACGCAAGTTGCGAACGAATTCGCCAAGCCTGAGATTTACCAGCGTCAGCCTCTTCGGTGATATGCAAACCACCGGGACTCGATACATTTGCGGCCGGAACGAGCGATTCGAGAACCGAAGTTGCAGCGGACACAGCGACGGCTCGCCCTCCTCAGAGCTCCGGTACGAATACGGTCCTCTGCGGGCTCGCATCTCTAACCGCGACTTAGGCTACACGTTTGAGGTCGAACCTGCATCTCGCGTCTACACCGCGTTTCGGACCAACGAGCACGGCAATCCGATCTGGTTGAAGCCACATCGAATTGCCCAGCCAAAGAAGTCAGGGAAAACACGCCTCTGCCAGATAGAGACAATCGATACGGGTGAGCGTCGCGAAATGTTCGGCTACCTGGCACGCCACGTCATTACCAATAGCATCGCGACGCGTGATTCGGAATTGCTGAGCGAGTCCCAAATGGACGGCTGGTATATCGACCCGCCTGCGGCGTGGTTGAATCTGCATCCCCCACTGCCGCCCGGAGGTTTCTGTTATATATATGCTTCCACAGGCGAGAAAGATGACTACAAGTTCACCGAAAACGGCAAACGCGAGTCAGGCTTTGTCCTTCTTCATACACGAACAAATAAGAACGTTTATCGCGACGAGACAGGAAACTCAAGAGACTTTCAAAGCGTTCATCATGAAGAAGTGATTGAATTCTCAGAGACGCCTCTTGAGGCGGATCTTTTCGTTCCTCCGCTCGATTTTAAACGTGTCCCGCAGCTTCCGAATGAGTCACGACACGCTTTTGCCTACCGCGTGCGGCTGCGCTGGGAGATGCTGAGAGACTCTCTCAGCCTGCCGAATAGGATCGCCAAGTTCACGGGATGAGCTAGCCACTTAGCCTCCGCCCGCCCGAGCCATCTGGCGGTGCTTGAGATGATCAATTCAACGCAAGTTCCCTCGCATTGGGAGAGCCGGGCTGTCCTACGGTACATAATGTCTATCCCTTCTTCATTACAGAGTAGAAGATTGTGCCTGCTCCTCATCGTCCTGAGTTTCGTCGTCTCGCGGTGGATTTACTACTGGATGGGAGTACGTTTCTATACTGCGCCACTGACCTTTTACTGGCAGATGATCGATCCCGTCCTGCTCCGCGAGCACCCGTGGCAAAGCATTTTCTACATGAGATCGCAGGTTCCGGGCTTCAATCTGTACATCGGTGCAATCATGCACCTCTTCCACCGCAATTTCCTTACGGCTGCTCATGCCACCTACCTTGGGCTGGGGTTGGCATTGGGGATTTGTCTTTTCTCGTTACTGGATCGGCTGCGGCTCAATCGTCGCCTCGCCTTACTAATCGCACTCGTTTGTATGATCAGCCCGGTAACGGTGTTATACGAGAACTGGCTTTTCTACGAATATCCGATTGCCGCTTTCTTCTGCATTTCCGCTTTGTTTCTCCATCGCTACGCCACTAGCCGCCGTGCCATAGACGCAGTAGTTTTCTTCACTTCCTTGGCCTGTATCGCCATGCTCCGTGTAATTTATCACCTGATGTGGTTCTGGATGATCGCAGCTGTGCTGATCTATGTCCTGCCGAGGTGCCGGCGCAGGACAGCCCTCTGTGCAGCGGCGCCGGGCGCTCTCCTTGCTGCGATTTATGTGAAGAGCATCGTTCTTTTTGGGCTATGGTTGCCCGGAAGCGATATTCACGGAGCACTCAACCTCGTTAACATGGCCGCCTACTCCTTATCACCTGATAGCCTGCGGACAATGGCCGGGCGGGGAACAATTTCACCTATCATGCTGACCTTCCCGAGGCTCGAAGACCCGGCGCTCCTTCAGGTCGTTCCCCTTCCGCCGCCGACCGGAATCAGAATTCTCGACGACCGCCTCAAATCCACGGGCGCGATCAATATGGACAGTCTTTGGATGGCGGCTATCGGCAGACGTCTCCGCCGGGAGGGCTTGGTCCTAGTGCGGCTCTACCCCGGGGCCGTTCTCGCCACGCTCGGCGGAAACGTGCTCCGGTATTTCATCCCGGCCGATGTCGGCTGGCCCTTCGATCAAACCGAGCGGGAGAATCGCCAGTTGCTCGCTTCCTTACGCGCGGTTTATGATCTGGTCCTCTTCGGCAAAGACCCCGCCAACAACTATGCTTTCATCTCCTGGTTTACAGTCCCGTGCTTGCTGTGGTTTGGGTTTCGACGCTCCGCGCGCTGGCTTAAGCGGACCAGTCGACGGCGGGGCGCCAGTCCCCGTGACTTGACCATCGTCTTCGCCTTCGGCAATATTGCTTACTTATCGGCAGTCGTCGTTTTGTCCGTATTCATGGATCAAAATCGATACCTGTTTGAGGTGTTCCCACTCTTCGTAATTCTGTTAGGAACCCTCTTGGTATACGCGGTTTGGCGATTCCCGGTCTGGTGGGCACGGATTCGCCGGGCCGGCAAAGCGTAACCGGCAACGAGTGTCGCTGGTAATCTCTAAGCTCATGCGGCCCGCAGCCTTACTCGGCAGTCGAAGACGATGTCTGCTCTTTCTCGTCGCCATCTTTGTCTGCTCGCGCTGCCTGTACTACTGGATGGGCCTACGGTTCGACACGGGAAACCTCGACTTCTACTGGCAAATCATCGATCCCGTCTTACTTCGTGACGATCTGTGGCGCAGCTTGCTCTACTTGCGGACGCAGCTCCCCGGCTTCAACTTGTACCTCGGTTCGGTGATGCACCTCTTTCCCGGTCATTTGGAGGCCGCTTTTCACGCAACTTACCTGGCGCTGGGATTAGTTCTAAGTATCTGCCTATTCTTGTTACTGGATCGCCTGCGCCTCAACCGCCTCATCGCCCTCCTGATCGCGATCGTCTGTTCAGTCAGCCCTGTAACGCTGTTATACGAAAACTGGCTCTTCTACGAATATCCGTTGGCCGTTTTGTTCTGTATCGCCGCCCTCTTCCTCCATCGCTACGCCAGCAGCCACAATCGTCTCGACGGCATCTTGTTTTTTTCCTCTCTCGCATCCATCGCACTGCTCCGTGTCGTGTACCACCTGATGTGGTTTTGGATGATCGTCGCGGTGCTGATTTACGTCCTGCCTCGCTACTGGCGCCGGACTTTCTTGTGCGCTGCTGCGCCAGGGACGCTCCTTTCGTTGGTTTATCTCAAGAGCCTCATCCTGTTTGGGCTGTTTGTGCCGGGCAGCGACGTTTACGGCGCCACCAATCTCGCCTACCTGACTCGCTTCTCGCTTCCCCAAGAAGCCCTGGAGAGCATGGTGAAGAAAGGGGCAGTTTCGCCGATCCTGCTCCACGATGTCGAAGACGACGAGGTGGTTCAGGTCATACCGCTTCCACCCAAGACCGGGATCCCGATTCTCGACCAGCGCCTCAAATCGACCGGCAACATCAATATGGATAGTCTCTGGATGGCGGCCGTGGGACGCCAGCTTCGCCGGGATGGCTTAGCCCTATTGCGCGCCTACCCGTATGTTGCCTTGGAAACGATCCGCGGAAACGTTGCGCAGTATTTCTTGCCGGCAGATACCGACTTTCCTTTCGTATCCGGTCCATGCCCGAATCGGGAGCTCTTGTCGCCTTCACTCAAGGTGTTCGACCTCGTTGTCAGCGGCAAAGACCCCGGCGGCGATTACGCGTTTCTCTCGTACCTTACGCTTCCGGTCCTGCTCGGCTTCGGGCTTTGGCGTTCGGCTCGTTGGCTGAAGACCGGGAGGCCGCACGAAAACTCCCGCACAGAACCGCGCGCGTCAGCAAGCGGACAATCTCGCTCTCTGAACCTCGCGCATGCCTTCCGCCCCCGGGGCAGCGCTCGCGATCTGGTTATCGCCTTTGCCTTCGGCAACATCGCCTATCTGACCGCCGTCGTCATCTTGCTCGACTTCACTGACCAGAACCGCATGCGGTTCGAGGTCTTCCCCCTTTACGTGGTTCTCCTGGGATCGCTGATTCGCTTCGCCACTCTGCGATTCCGCGCTGGGAAGCCGGGAATTCTCCGATTCGGGAAAACTCAGTAGGCGATTCCCGTATTCGGCGGGTCGGGACATCGTCGAAAGTGCCAACTTAGCTTGGGTCAGACGCCCGCAAAGTCCTTCTCAGCACACACTTTGGCATCGAACGTGCCCTGTAAAACCGTGATATTCTTGCCATCATCCTGGAGCCAGGATGTGCCTGAATCCGGAGTAGGATGTCATGTCTTCCCAAGAACGCGGCGACCCTCCCGTGTCACCCGATGCCGACACCGTCTCGGCCGCCACTCCCCGTGGGGAAGACATTCGTCGCACTTCGGATGAAGCGCAGCGCGCCAAGGCTCATCTGCCAAATAGGTTCCGGCCCGGCGACATTGTCGCGCGGCGCTTCGTGATTGTTCGCTTTCTGGGGAGCGGCGGAATGGGCGAGGTGTATGAAGCCGAAGATCGCTTCTTACAGGGCACTCACATTGCGCTAAAGGCCATCCAGCCGAACAGCGCAGCCTTACCCGGGGCGCTCAGCCGTTTCGAGCGAGAGGTGCTGCTGGCGCGCCAGATCGTACACCCGAACGTCTGCCCTGTGTATGACATCGTGCACGACGAGGGCACGCCCGGTTGTCCTTTCTTCATTGCAATGAAGCTTCTCAATGGCGAAACGCTTTCTCGACGGCTGCATCAGGCAGGCAAGATTGCTTCGGAAGAGGGGGTCTGCATTCTTCGCCAAATTTCCGCCGCCCTGCGGGCTGCACACCAGGCCGGCGTGATTCACCGGGACTTGAAGCCCGGCAACATCATGCTGGAAGGCGCCGGCGCGGGCGTCAAAGCCATTGTCACGGACTTCGGCTTAGCACTCGAATACGAACCCGATGCAACCGTCGAACGCGGTGCCCTGCTGATGGGAACCCCCGGCTATATCGCCCCCGAGGTGTTGCAGGGGCATCCCGCGACGCCGGCCAGCGACCTGTATGCGCTCGGCGTCTTGGTCCACAAGATGCTGACCGGCCAGCGGCCGGCTACCAATGTGAATACCGGCCAGGCGACGGCATCCCCGGAGCTGTCCAACCTCGACGTGCCGCGATTCTCCGTCCAGTTGGTCAGGGCCTGTCTCGATATGGACCCAAACGTCCGTTATCGCGGTTTCGAGCAAGCTCTCAAGGTGCTCGATCCGGACAGCACGTCCCGGGGCCGGAGCATCTATCCGACCTCCCGATCGTGGACCAGGCGAAGGGTCATCGGCATTGGCGCTGCGGCCGCTTGCGCGATCGGAGGCGGCATCTGGTGGGATTGGAATGCCATCGAAGATCAGCTTCACCCGATACCCAGGAAGCGCTTCGTAGCTCTGATGACGTGGCCGCCCGAGACCAATGCCGATACCAGGCCCGTGCTGAGCGGAGTCATTGACGCCATCGAGACTGCTCTGTCTCGCGCTGAAGCAGTCGATCGTGATCTGTTCGTCATCTCGTCGGAAGATGTCGAAGCCCAGGTCACCGTGCCCGAGCAATTGAAGGAAGTACGCGATTCGCTCGGCGCCAATCTTGTCCTGGCCACCTCCGGTATTGCCGGCGGCGGCCAATTCCGGCTGCTGCTCCGCGTCCTCGACGCCTCGACCAATGCGGTTCTTCGAGAGCGGCATGTGTCCAGCGCGTTGAGCCAACTTGCGGCCCTCAACTCCATGGCGGTCCGTGCGGCGGCCAGCCTGTTGGATGTTCCGCTGGACAAGCAAGACAATCGTCAACCTCGCTCGTACACCGATTCTCCTTTGGCCTATCGGGCATTCCAAACTGCGGAGGAGTTGTTCAAACAGCCAAACGAAGCGGGGCTGAGCCTTTCCATACAGAAATACGAGGAAGCGGTTGCCCTCGACTCCCGGTACGCCCTCGCCTACGCCCGGCTGGCCTTTGCCTACACCCGTTTGTATGATTTGCGGGGAGATCCCGCTGTTTTGGAACTGGCCCGGGCCAATAGCGAGAAGGCGCTAAAACTTGACAGCAATCTGGTTGATGCTCATGTAGCGCGTGCGGCCGTCTTCAGCTCGAAAGGCGACCCAAAGGCGGCGCTCAGCGAGATCAGAGAAGCGCTGCTCATCGACCCCGACAACCCGAAGACACTCATGCGCCAGGGCTACATCTTTGACCGGAGCAACCGCTGGAGCGAGGCTGAGCAAACGTATCGGCGAATCTTGAAGGAGCGGCCCAACTATTGGCCTGCCTACAACGAGCTTGGCGCGGTGCTCAGTTATCAAGGCCGATACCAGCAAGCGATCGAAGCGTTTCAAAGAGCGACGGTGGCCTCCCCGCACTGCGCCATGGCTTACGCCAATTTAGGCGAGCTCTATCTCCGCTCAGGAGACTTCCCGCAAGCATCGGCAAGCCTCAAGAAGAGCCTCGATCTCAAGCCGAACGACTTTACCTATGCGAATATGTCCAGGCTTCTTCGTGCTCAAGGCAAATATGCCGAGGCCGTCGTTAGTTCCAAGCAAGCGGTTGCACTAAATTCAAACGACGACCAGAATTGGCTGGAGCTAGGCGATTGTTACTCTTCGGTACCTGGAAAAAAAAAGGAAGCTTACGAAGCCTACCTCCAAGCCGACACTGTTGTCGGACGCCTTCTCCAAACCAACCCCACGGATGGCTCGGCCTGGATGCGGAAGGCCCTGTATCGGGCCAAGTGCGGCGGACACGGCGAAGTATTGCCGTTAGTGGCCAAAGGCGACTTGTTGGGTGCCCCGGATCTCGTTTCTCAGCTCCAGAAGGCGCGGGCTTTGGAGATTGTGGGCCAACGCAAGGAAGCCCTAAAAGTCCTTAGTCTCGCCATGAGAAAAGGCATGACAAAATTCGAAATTGAGTATATACCTGATCTACAGGCCTTGAGAAAGGATCCTGGCTATCTCCAGGCGTTGGCTGGCAAAACCGCCTGAAAAGAACAGCTAACCCGACCTACTTTCCGTAGGGACCACATCCAAGGTAAATTGACATGACTCGAAAAACAGTTTTCTGGCTCATCGCATTGATCGTTGCGGCGATCATAGGCTACTACGTTGCGGTTTTTACCACCCCAGCGAATATCGTCGCGGACGGCTCGCTCGTGATACCAACTGCCTACACCGGCCAACGCGTCGAGTGGAATGCCGGGTATCAGGGGGCAAAGCCGCTCATCAAGTTCTTTGACGGCGAAGGCAACAGTCCTTGTTCGTCGCCGCCGGAGGGCGATCCGCTCGGGTGCCGGATCTCATTCGGCGCACTCCAGTTCTATCCTTACATGCTTACTCCTCCTGGGGGCAGCTCCACCCCGACCGATAAACGGGAGAAAGCACCTGGCGGAGCCGCCGCAAGCCCGCAGATAGAGTTTATGCGGATCGTCCATTGCCCGGGGTGTCCGCCGACAGGAACCACCCAGAGTTTGCTTGCGCTGACGGGAGCTACGACGCATGTGGCAGCCGTTTGCCTGAACGGCAAGGCAACGCCCCAGCCTGATCCGCAGCCGGTTTCACTCTCATCCAACCCGGTTGTCGAGTGGGTCCCAACCGGCAGCCAATCGGTAGCAGTCAACTTTACCGCCGCGTCCCCTTGCTCCAATGGTTCGGGACCATTCGGCGCAGCCGCGACTTGTACCGTGACGGGGCCAGCCGGCAGCTACCCATACACAATCAACATTTCCGGCACGAAGTCGGCCTGCAGTCAGGGTTCTGGAACCTTGATCGTGCAGTAGATTCGGAGGTCCGTTTGTTTCACCCCAGTTTGCCGGGACTGCCAGCTTAGGCAGCCCCGGCACTGGGCCTGATGACCGTTTCGGCGTCCGCCCGCCGCCTGCCGTCCTATTCCCGTGGTGCTCCAGCCTTGCCTAAGAAATCGCTTGACATATTCCTATATGGGAATGTATTTTATTCTTGTGCCCCGGGCCGCCACCACCACCGACGCGTTCAACGCCGTCGCCGAACCCCGCCGCCGCGAGATCTTGAACTATCTCGTCCTGCGGGAACGCCCCGTGGGGGACATCGTGATGACCTTGCGCCTGGAGCAACCCTCCGTGTCGAAACACCTTCGCGTGTTGCGAGACGTGGGCCTGGTCCATGTGCGCCGCGAAGGCCGCCAGAAACTCTACCGAACCAATGCCGAAGCCATCAAGCCACTGCACGAATGGACCAGCAGCTTCGAACGCTACTGGCAGCAGCAATTGAGCCGCATCAAGCAGCATGCGGAGCAGAAAGTAACCCCTGAACCCAACCTGAATCACAGCAAGGAGAAACCATGACCCTGACCACGCAAAGCATCGAAAATCTGACCCTGAACATCACCCAGGAAATCCATGTCCGTGCACCGATCGGGACGACATTCGAGACGATTCTGGAACAACTGGGAACGGACAATGAAGCCGACGGCAAGCCCATGCCGATGAAAGTTGAGCCTTGGCCGGGTGGCCGCTGGTATCGCGACTTGGGCGGCGACAACGGCCATCTCTGGGGACACGTCCAGGCCATCAAGCGCCCGACGCTGCTCGAAATATGCGGGCCTCTGTGGGCGTCGTATCCGTTCGTTTCGAACGTGCAGTACCGCCTCAGCGAGGAAGCCGGTGGAACGTTGATCAAGTTCCATCACACCGCCATCGGACTCATTCCGGACGACCATCGTCAGCACGTGGGCACGGGCTGGCAGCACATTTTCGAGCGCATTCGGAACCGTGCCGAGGCCCTGTCCTCGGGTGCCGCCGGAAAAGGCAAGCAGTAAACCACACCGCGATGAGGTCACGAACATGTGTCCAGTCTGCATCGCAACCGCTGCGCTGATCGCCGGCAAAGCAACGTCCACCGCCGGCTTAGCCGCTCTCGGAGTGAAGAAATGGCGCAGGCGTCAGCCTGTGAAGCACGTGGCACGGCCTTCAGGCTGTGGTGAAGAAACCATGGCAATGAACGGCCCCCTCAGAACCTGAGTCCGGACTCCAGCGACAGAACCGCGCCCGTCAAGCAACCGGATTCAGAGTCTTTCAACCTCTACCCCAAACGAACGCCCAAAGGAGAATCACAATGGCAACCAGTCAGTTAGAACTGCAGCACCACAAAGCGGTGTCACCGGCGGATTGGCTCAAGGCACGCAAGGAACACCTGGCCAAGGAGAAGGAATTCACCCGCCTTCGCGACGAACTCAGCCGCCAGCGCCGCGAACTGCCCTGGGAAAAAGTCGAAAAGCAGTATGTTTTCGAAGGCCCAAACGGCCGGGAGACGCTCGCTGGCCTCTTCGGCAAGTGCAGCCAGTTGATCGTCTATCACTTCATGTTGGGTCCCGGCTGGCAGGAAGGCTGCAAGAGCTGCTCCTTTCTCGCCGATCACTTCGACGGACCGAACATACACCTGGCCCACCGCGACGTATCCTTCGTGGTCGTTTCGCGCGCGCCAATCGCCGAGATCGAAGCTTTCAAGAAACGCATGGGCTGGCGCTTCAAATGGGTGTCGTCGTTCGGTAGCGACTTCAACCACGACCACCATGTTTCCTTCACCAAGGACGAATTGGCTCGAGGCGAGGTCGACTACAACTACACCATGCAGAAATTTCCCATTGAGGAAGGGCCAGGCGCCAGCGTCTTCGCGAAGGACGAAGCGGGCCAGGTCTTCCACACCTATTCCACTTATTCGCGCGGTCTCGATATTCTGCTCGGCGCGTACAACTTCCTCGATATGACTCCCAAAGGCCGCGACGAAGACGACTTGGCATTCTCGATGTCCTGGGTCCGTCACCACGACCGGTACGACGACGGCTACGTCCTCGATCCGGCGCAGCTCTATTCACCCCCAAAAACCTCCGGCGATGCCTGCTGCGAAGGCGAAAAGGAGATACAGAAATGACTGGAATGCTCGAACCGATCCTCGCCGAAATGCAACAGGAAGCTGTCACCACCAGGCGGCTTCTGGAGCGCGTTCCCGACGCCAAGCTCACGTTCAAACCTCACCACACCTGCATGACGCTGGGCCAGTTGGCCCTCCACACCGCAACCATTCCCGGTGTCTTGACGGGGCTCGCTCAGTTGGAAGAATTCGACGCCGCGAATGCCCAATTCAGTCCGCCCCAGCCCGGCAGCACGGCAGAGATCCTGGCGGCCTTCGACGATAGCCTCGCGACCGCCCGGGAAAACTTGGGCAAGATGACCGAATCAGCAGCTCTGGGGAACTTTCGTATGCTGGCCAAGGGCAGGGAAGTGTTTGTGATTCCTCGCATGGGCATGCTCCGAGCCATCGTGCTCAATCACTGGTATCACCATCGCGGCCAGTTGTCGGTTTACCTCCGCATGCTGGAGGTCCCAATTCCGGTAATCTACGGCCGCAGCGCCGACGAAAACCCATTCGCCTGAGGGACGATCCGGGCTGACTAGCTCGGCCAGGTTGTACACACATCTCGACCGAGCACCTACGCTCCGCGGTAGTCCCGTTGACGGCACTCGGAGCCCTCATTTCCGGATCAATCGATGCCGATCCGGGTCATTGCGAGGTCCTGTTGTTCATCGGCTTTGAAACGATGTCTCAACAATATTCAATGTCTCAACAATATTCACAGTTGGCCGCCTTACTCGCTCGCCCGCATCAGCCTGCCGGCCGATCGAGTTAGGTCGGCTTCCCAACTCGGCAGGCCCACGCGCGCCGTTGATGTGACGCTGGCGTGGTGCAGGCTCACGGGTGTGGTTGAGCCGAGCTTCCAGGGTTTAGTGATGCCTACCCCTTAATCACATCCTTCAGCTCCGCCTGCAAGTACGCCTTGATCTTCGCTCTGCCCCAAGTCGAAATCAGCGTGTCGGCGGCGGAGCGGGCTGCAAACTTGTCGAAGTCGCCCGAAATCGCCTCATCCAATAGCGCCTTAGTGAGCGTGTGCAGGCGATCCACAATCCAGTTCACGATGTGACCCACCCGGGCCGCCGCGATGCTTGCCCTTGCGGGGGCCGGGACTTCGGGCAATGCACTGCCGCACAGCGGAATGATCGGAATAAAGCCGCTCTTGCCGGGATCGAACGTCGCGATCACGGCATCGCGCGTGGCAGTGTCAAATTTCTGCAAGCCAACCTGCATGATCGGGTTGTCGGCGGAGAGCCGAAAATGGTCGCGCAAGAATTTTTGGCAGTTGCGGCGGCCTAGTTGGTAATCGTGCGCGCGAAAGCCTCGCTCGAAAAAACCGCCGAAAGCGCCTAGAGTCGCGCATTGCAGGGCATTGCCGTTTGGATTGTCCGTGTCGGATGGGGCCATGACAAACCGGCTGAATGAGACGCCGCCCAACACCGCCGTCAAGGATTCACCCAGAAATCGCGACTGCCCCACCAGAGCCGTAAACAGGTTGGGCAGCATCGCGAAAACGCCGCTGTTCTTGTCGAAGTCAAAGTTGGGGTCGAAAAGATTCATGGCGGGAAACGGAGCAACTGTTAGTACCGCGCAGTTGGCCTGGTTGGCCGCTTGAGGGTTCATCAAGTCGCCCGTGGTCGGATCGATCTTTGCCAGCGGATTGTGAATGGCCAGATAGTCGTGCGAAAGCTCGAACGGATCGTTATCGGTTACGCCTCCGTCTACGTTGAGCGTCGTGAACAGGTCGCTAGGCTTGAGCGTCCAATGCGGCGGAACAGCAGCAGGATCGGCTACTGAAATCGGCTCCCAGGGCGAGTTCCAGTAATCTGCCGCATTGCGGTCAATTTTTCGGGGAGCGAGAAACAGTGGGAATGCACCTGTGGCTTTCGCCGCCTCTTTGAGCAGCGGCCAAGCCCCAGCCTGGGCGCTCGCTCCGATCGGCAGAGCCTTCGCCAACGGGCTCAGTGGCGTATCATCTCCGTGGACCGTTTCAAACTGCAACTGGTCCGCATAGTAGGCGATGTCTTCTTCGGCCGATCCCGTCGCCGTCCCATTCAGCGAAAAAGGAGTGCCCCGCACGTTGGTCAGCGTAAGGAATAGCGTGAGCGACTTCGAGATGTACGGCCGGGCTGTGGCCGCGCCGGGCGCAATCGCATAATCGGCGATCTCGTCAATAATGCTCGAGTCCAAGAAAGAGATCACCGGTTGGCCCGTTGCCAGATCATTGTCCTGCAGCAGCGGCTCGATGTCGATCTTGTTGACCCAACTCTCATAGAAGACGTTGCTGGTGCCTCGCAGGTTTGGATCGGCCGGGTTTCGAATGTGGTCGAACGTCCCTTGCACCATCACCGAAGCAATGGCAGCGCACATGCCGCCTGCGGACGCGCCCGAGAAAACGTCGATGGAGATGTCATGCAGCGGGACCGCCGGGTTGGCAGAGCTTTTCGCGGCATACCACTGCTCCAGCGCCTCCATCAGAAAGTCCAGCACTCCAGCCGTGTACGCGCCGGCTGAAACCGCACCAGCCATGTTGATGCCCAGATGGAAGGTGCCATCGGAATTCCACTTTTCTGGCATAAACCGTCCTTTCGAGGAGCCGCATTTCGCCGGCTTCTTCCGCAGCCTCCCCGACAGCTTATACCAAAATCTCTAGCGCGGTTGCTCCGGTCTTACCGTGCGAGCCACGCCCGGCACGTCAGCGCTGGCCACAGGCCGTGCCGCGTTTATCACCGGCCAATCTTCTGCCGATCCTACGCCGTCCTTGACCCCGCCACTAGCTCGATCCCTCGACGTGATCCGCCACCGCTTCTGTCTTGTCGTTCAGCTTTCGGAATGCCGTCTCAACCCAGGCCGGCGGAAGTTCATCCACTGCTCGCCGCATCCGGTCCTGCCACCAGCTCGAAATCTGGGCCAGGTCCTCACGCGCGTAGCGATGCTCAATCATTTCGTAACTCCCGCGCTTGTAGACCAGAAGATCAATTGGAAAATCGACGTCGGAAGCGCACAGCCGGGTCGCGTCAAAGGCCAGAATTCCTAACTTGAATGCATAGAACAACGGATCGGTGTAAGTAAGGGAGCGCTCTAGAATCGGCTTCCCATATCCGGAGTTGCCGATAATCTGGTAGGGAGTATCTTTGCCGACCTCGATCCAGTTACCCTCGGGATACACCAGATACAAGCGGTGAACGGATTCGGCCGACATCTGTCCGCCAATTAAGGCGTGGATGTTAAACGACAATTCCGCTTCTTTGAGAACTTTCGCGTCCTCTTCCCCAACGCGGCGCATTTGCGATCCGAAGAGGTTGACTACCTTAAAAAGACGGTCTCGAACGGCGGTCTGGCGCGCAAAAGCATCTTCAAAATACAGCAGAGTCTTGTCGCTCAACGACCGCAGCCCGGAATTCATGACGAAAAAGGAGAAGCCGGGTCCTTGATAGGTCGCCACTTTTTTCGCCATCGTCGCCTCGCGCCCCGCCACCACCCGTGTATCCGCCAGGCCCACCAATCCGTCCGCCAGATTCATACCCAAACAAAATGTCATCTCGGTCTGCTGCCTTTGTTCGAACTAAGTCTGTCTGATCGCTTCCCCGAAGCGCTCGAAAATTCCTAATTGCCCCGCATCTACCAGCGCCTGGTTCTCAGGATGCCATTGGACCCCCAGCACGAAACGTTTGTCGGGCCGTTCCAGAGCCTCTATGGTGCCGTCCTCGACATCTCTCGCAGACACAACCAGGTAATTGCCTGGTCGCCGCGCCGCCTGGTGGTGGCGCGAATTCACCTGCCAGCGTTGCGTCCCCGCGATCGAATACAGCAAGCTATCGGGCTCGATGAAGATATCGTGAACGGGCTTCGAGAGGACGCCGCGTGACTGTCGATGACGCTTCACCGTATCCAGGTGTTGAATCAGGTCCCCGCCATGAAATACGTTCAAGAGTTGCAAGCCCCGGCAGATAGCGAGCACGGGCAGATCCACCTCCAGCGCCTCGGCCAGCAGTTCCTTCTCGACTTGGTCGCGCTCGCGGTCAGGCTTCTCTGTCTTCGGATGCCTGGCTTCGCCATATAGGGCGGGATCTACATCATCGCCGCCAGTTAGCACAAGCCCATTAAAGCCCCGGAGTCGCGGGCGTTCGGCGGCGCTGATTGGTGCTGCTTCAACGCCGGCGGCCGCCAATGCCGCAAGATAAGGCCCGACGTCGTCCTCGTCGCGATAGATCACCAGAGGTCGGCTCACGTGTGTGCGTTCTCACCGTTCTTCAGTCGAGGCTCTGCAGCCCGGTTTTTTGCCTGCATCCCACTACTGTATCGTTCAGGTAAAATGACAGCGACTGTTCTTCTGCCGAGTCGCAAGATGGCAGTGGATGCGGCAATGCTCGCCTGACATTGCAATGCTAATCAGACTTGGCTACGACCTTCAGTTCGATATTCCCGCGCCCGTCGCGATGATCGCGCTGCTGAGTGTTCATCCTTCGCGCGAGCCCGATCTCCGCGAACCGGATCTGCTCCGGGCCGATCCGGAGGTTGTCGTCGAACCATATGAGGACATTTTTGGAAACGTCTGTTCGCGGTTTCTGGCGCCCGCCGGGCAGCTTCGGCTTACCAGCTCCACACTGATAGAGGATTCGGGCCAGCCCGACCCCGTCGACGTCACAGCCGAGCAGGTGCCGGTCGAGAAGCTTCCAACCGAAGCGCTGAGGTTCTTGCTGGCGTCCCGTTACTGTCCCGTCGACGAACTGCTCAACACCGCAGGCGAGTTGTTCAACGGCGTGGAGCCCGGTTGGCCGCTGGTGCAGGCGATCTGCAACTGGGTCCATCAGAACGTCACTTTCGGCTATAACTTCGCCCGATCTACCAAGACGGCCCTTGATGTCTACATTGAGCGCAACGGGGTTTGCCGCGATTTCCAGCATCTCGCCATCACCTTTTGCCGCGCCATGAACATACCGGCACGCTACGTCGCCGGATACCTCGGCGACATCGGAGTTCCGCCGATGCCGCCCATGGACTTTGCCGCCTGGTTTGAGGTCTACCTGCGGGACCGCTGGTGGGTGTTCGACGCGCGCTTCAATCAGCCCCGCATCGGGCGTGTACCCATCTCCATCGGCCGGGACGCCACCGACACGGCCATCACGACCTCCTTTGGAAAGTCGAATCTCCGTTGGTTCTCTGTGGTCGCCGAAGAGGTGCCTTCGCCGGTCACAGGCCTCACGCCGTAATTCACCCAACGGAATCAAGAGCTTCGGGACGACCTTCCCGGTTGGCCGCCCGACAGGACCTCAAACTGGTTGCAGCGCTGGGGCAACTCCACCGCGCAATTGGGTTCGTTTTTTCGGATTTGGGTGACGCCCGGTTCGTTTCGCAAAACGCCTGACGAATGTGGCGCAGGCTGTCCGTCTCGGCTTTTCATGGGAGGAGGTTCGTTTCGTAAATCCGCAAAGTCAGCGGCCCTGGTGTCCTGGCTTAGTTTTTTCTCGGGCATTAAGTAGCCCACCGGGAGGAGGAGTTTCGTTTCGCAAAACGCCGATTAGCCAAGCGATCGGCACCTTTCATCGAAAGAAAACTGGCGCTGACAATCCAAGTAAGTGTTTATTGATCAATGACTTGAGTTCGAATGTCCGAAGCCTGGAACCCGCCGCAGGCTCCTGCATGGGACGAATCTATCCGCGTGGCCTGGTTGCGCTCAGCTTTTCGAGCAGCGGGTAGCGCTTCTGCGATTGAAGCAGGACTTGACCGCCGCTGCGGGTCAATCGGTAATACTTGCGGGCCGGACGCCGTTCGGCGAGCGCGTCTTTTTCGGACTCCCACTTGGAATCGATCAGCCCCTCCGACTCCAGCCGCCGCAGCGCGGGATAGACCGTGCCGCTGGGAAGGCCGGTGGTGTCCATAACGTCGAAGCCGTAGCGGCATCCCTGGTTGACTGTTTGAAGGATCAGCGCCGCCGTATGCGAAAGCTTGATGGAATCGCTCATAGTGACTCTGTAGAGTTCAGCATCGACAAAGCAGATTACTACATAGGGTAGCTGCGCGCAAGAGGTTTGTTGCCAGGACCGGCCAGAGTCGATCGTAACTACAATGGAGGAATGTACATGTGGATGGCGCGCTATGCCCGAATGGCCGGTTTGCTGGTATTGGCGGGAGCAATGTCGGGCGCAATGTTGTGCGCCCAGGATTGGCAGTCCGCTACTGACTTGCCTTTGGTGGATCTGAGTGGGCTTTCGCCCGCGCAGCAAACGAAGGTGCTCGGCATATTACGGGACTACGACTGTTCCTGCGGTTGCGGGATGAAGGTCGCCGAGTGCCGCATGAAGGACCCGAAGTGCTACTACAGCCGAGGGCTGGCTTCGGTGATTGTCGCGTCGATCAAGGCGGGCAAGAGTGAGGTGGAGGCACGCAAGGCTGCGGCCGATTCGCAATTCGCCCACGTGCAGTCGCAGGAAGCTCCGGTGCTGGAGGACGCTATCGTGATACCGACCGCCGGCGCTCCGTCGCTTGGGCCGGAGAAGGCCAAAATCACATTGGTTGAATTCTCCGATTTCCAATGCCCGTACTGCGCGGTGGCTGCGCCGGTATTGAGCGCCCTCTTGAAGGCCTATCCCGAGCAGGTGAAACTGATTTTCAAGCAGTACCCGCTGGAGATTCATAATCAGGCGGCATTGGCCGCGGCGGCCGCCCTGGCGGCGAAGAAGCAGGACAAGTTCTGGGAGATGCACGACGTGATGTTTGCCAACCGGCACAACCTCAGTCGTGAGCAACTGCTGGTGATGGCCAAAGAGATCGGCCTGGATGTGACGAAGTTCCAAGCCGATTTAGATTCGCCGGCGATCAAGAAGGAGTTGGAGCAGGACGTCAAGGATGGCGACGATGCCCGCGTGGAAGGAACGCCGACCCTGTTTATTAACGGGCAGCGCTACAACGGCCCGCTCAATCCAACGGCCTTGAAGATGATCCTCGACCAGCAACTGAAAAAGGCCGAAACTCCGGCTGCGGCGCCTGTCAAGGCCGAGTAGCCCAACCCGCTGCGCGGGGGCGTTGGCTGCGGCGGTCCTATAATCGGTACATGAACCGTACCGAGTGGCTAGCCCAGCGCGAGAAAGATTCGATTCGCACGCAAATTCATTACGCCCGCCAGGGCCAGGTCACCGGCGAGATGCAGTACGTCGCCCAGCGCGAGAACCTGGCGCCCGAGCTGATCCGGGAAGAGGTGGCCCGTGGAAGGCTGATCATCCCGGCGAACATCAACCACCACTCGCTCGAGCCCATGTGCATCGGCATTGCGTCGAAGTGCAAGATCAACGCGAATATAGGCAATTCAGCCACTAGCTCGGACAGCGCGGAGGAACTGGAAAAACTGCGATACGCCGTGAAGTACGGGGCTGACACGGTGATGGACCTCTCCACCGGCGGGGACATCCCGGGCATCCGCAAGGCGATCATTGCGCAGTCTCCGGTACCCATCGGCACCGTGCCGATCTACGAAGCTCTGAGCCGCGTGCGCCGCGTGGAGGACCTGAACATCGGCGTGATGCTGGAAGTGATTGAAGAGCAAGCTGAGCAGGGTGTGGACTACATGACGATCCACGCCGGCGTGCTGATCCAATACGTGCCCTTGACCTCAAAGCGGCTCACTGGGATAGTGAGCCGCGGCGGCGCGATCCTGGCTGAATGGATGGTGAAGAACCACAAACAGAACTTCCTGTACGAGAACTTTGAGGCGATCTGCAAGATCTTTCAGAAGTACGACGTGAGCTTCTCGCTGGGCGACGGTCTGCGTCCGGGTTCGCTGGCCGATGCCAGCGACGCGGCCCAGTTTGCGGAGCTGAACACGCTGGGCGAACTCACCAAGAAGGCCTGGGACTACGATGTGCAGGTGATGATTGAGGGCCCCGGCCACATTCCGATGGATCAGATCCAGATGCAGGTGGAGAAGGAGCGGCAGATTTGCTTCGACGCGCCTTTCTACACGCTGGGCCCGCTGGTGACCGACATTGCGCCCGGATACGACCACATCACATCGGCGATCGGCGCGGCGATGATCGGCTGGTTCGGCGCTTCGATGTTGTGCTACGTGACGCCCAAGGAACATCTCGGACTGCCCAACCGCGAGGACGTGAAGCAGGGCATCATTGCCTACAAGATCGCGGCGCACGCGGCCGACGTTGCGCGGCACCGGCCCGGCGCGAGAGATCGAGACGACGAGCTATCGCGGGCGCGGTTCAAGTTCGACTGGAACAAGCAGTTTGAATTGTCTCTGGATCCGGAAACGGCCAGGGCGTATCACGATGAGACGCTGCCGGAAGAGGGATTCAAGGAAGCGGCTTTTTGCTCGATGTGCGGGCCGAAGTTCTGCTCGATGAATCACTCCGTAAAGACGCTGGAGTTCACCGAAGAAGAGGCGGCCGCGGTGCTGGCTGCCAATGCCCCGGCGGAGCTGGTCAACCTGAGTTAATGCCACAAGCGCTGCGGGCCGATGATCAAGTCCTGCTGCTCGACATTCCGTCGACTGCGGAGCTCGTTTCCATGGCGCGCCTGCTGATGCGAGGGACAATCGTTGCGCTGGGTTCGGCGAATGACGTCGACCGTGCTCGTCGCGAAATGGCCGAGTTCGATAACGTGCTGTTCCTGGATGCGTCACCTGCGGCGATCCCTTGGCGCGATGGGTACTTCAGCAAGATCGTTGTCCCGCCGCATCTGGAGCCGCTGCTACCCCAAATTGCTCACGAGATCCAGCGCGTACTGCGTCCCGATGGGATGGTTGTTCGCACAACGTTGGACGTATAGGACACAGGAGAGCGTCGCGTTGCATGGGATGCTCCGGGGCTGCACGCCGGTAGAATTGCCGGAGAATTCGAGTGTTCCGGTATCACCAAACCCCAGCGTCTTACAGGTGTAGTCAGAACAAGGAGGTTCTCTAAACTATGCTGTATTACGCCATCGTGTTTCTGGTGATTGCCTTAATCGCTGGTTTTCTGGGTTTCTTCGGAATCGCAGGAATCGCAGGAACGGTAGCTAAAGTCCTGTTTGTCGTGTTTCTCATCGGGTTTGTCATTAGCTTGCTTACGCACACGCGACGGCAAGTCTAGCGGTCAGCCATCTTCCTTGACGCGAAACAAGACCCAATTTGCGAAGCTAGAGGAAGATGATTGACCGCTATACGCGCCCTGCAATGGGCGCCATTTGGAGCGAACAAAATAAGTACCAATGCTGGCTTGAAGTTGAGCTGGCCGCGGCCGATGTGCTGGCGGAACTTGGAGAGGTGCCCACTGCCGCTGCCGCCGATTTGCGAGCGCATGCCGGATTCTCGTTGGCGCGCATCCATGAGATCGAGCGCGAGGTCCGACATGATGTGATTGCCTTCACTACCGCCGTGGCCGAGGAAATGAAGGCCAAGGGCGTTGCGGAGTCATCCCGCTGGCTGCATTACGGACTCACGTCGAACGACGTAGTGGATACGGCGCAAGCCCTGCAGCTGAAGGGCAGCTCGAAGATCATCTCCGAAGGGTTGGCCAAGCTCCTCGGCGATCTGAAGGAATCCGCGTTCCGCTATAAGCACACGCTGCAGATTGGACGGACGCATGGGATTCATGCGGAGCCCATCACGTTCGGCCTGAAGGTGGCGATCTGGTATGACGAGTTCCGCCGGCATCAAGTCCGCTTTGCGGCAGCTGCGGAGGAAATGCGGGTGGGAAAGATCTCTGGCGCGGTGGGCACTTTCGCCCACATTGGGCCAGAGGCGGAAGAGAAGATCTGCGCGCGATTGGGACTGAGGGCGGCTCCCATTACGTCGCAAGTGCTGTCAAGGGACCTGCATGCCAACTACGAGGCGGTGCTGGCTGGGATCGCCGGCAGCCTGGACAAAATTGCGTTGGAGATTCGCCACCTGCAGCGAACCGAAGTACGGGAGGCTGAGGAGCCTTTCTCGGCTGGTCAAAAGGGCAGTTCGGCGATGCCTCATAAACGGAACCCAGTCACGTGCGAGCAGATTAGCGGCCTGGCCAGGGTAGTCCGGGCAAATGCCCAAGCCGCGTTCGAAAACGTGGCTCTGTGGCACGAACGGGACATATCGCACTCCTCGGTGGAACGCATCATCCTGCCCGACTCCACCATCCTGATTGACTACTTGCTGAACAAGGCCAGCTGGCTGGTTTCAGGGCTGCAAGTGAACGAAACACGGATGCGCCGGAACTTCGACTTGACACACGGGCTGATCTTCTCGGGGCAGCTACTTCTGGACTTGACGGCAGCCGGGATGCTGCGGGAAGAGGCTTACCGGTTGGTGCAAAGCCATGCGATGAAAGCCTGGGAGGAAGAGGGTGATTTCCGGGCAGCTATCGCGAATGAGCCGAGGATTTCCGGGTACTTAGACAGTGACCAACTGGAGGCGAGCTTCTCCCTTACACGCCAGTTACGGCACGTAGATGCCATCTTCGAGCGTGTCTTCAATAAGAGCTAAGTCGCCTTTTCTCAGTTAATTCCGATGACCGAGGGAGCTCAGGCGCTACGCGCTCCTTTCAAACTGGGCCGAAGATTGTGGTCGCAAAATGTGGCTTTTCGTTTACACTGTAAGCGGAAACACTGCCCACCGATGCCCGTACAGTCCAAAAAGCCACCTGCCAGGGAACTTGAACTGGCCAGGGTCTTGCTAGTAGATGGTGACCTAGCCTCCCGCCTTACTCTCAAAACCGTTTTAGAGGCCGGTGGGTACTTTGTCGACTCGGCCGCTTCAGCCGCCGAAGCGGTTGGCAAGCTGGACGAATCCCAATATGCACTGGTGTTAAGCGACCTGCAAATGGAGTCGCCTGATGCGGGTCTCAAGGTCCTCCGGCATGCCCGGCTAATGGATTACAAGCCCGCGACGGCGCTGGTCACGACCTATCAAAACGGACCCACTAACCGAAAGCGGCCAGTGCTGATCAAGCCAGAGGATTTGCCGGGATTGCTGAGTAAGGTAGCTGATCTAATCAGCCAGCGTGCCGCGCGCATTGTCGAGCGGCAAATGAAACAAGCGTAAGCACTTTACACTTCTTTACTCGCCGCTGTTAGTCAGATACGGTGGAAGCTTCGCAATATATCCTTGGTGCTATAGCGTAGCGCGATGGGTCGTCCATGCGGGCAACTCATGGGGTATTCGCAGGCGGCCAAAGCGCGCAAAAGCCACTCGATCTTGCTGGACTCCAGACGCGTGTTGATCTTTATGGCGGCGCGGCAGGCGATGGTGGCGGATACACTCCGCCGGATGTCGTCCAGCGATGCGCTGCGTAACTCGGCTTCGGATATCTCCAGAATCTCAAAGATCACTTTTTCGATATCTCCGGCGCCCACACCCGAAGGTGCGGCTTTGACAGCGATGGTGCGCTGGCCGAAGGGTTCGGTCTCAAAGCCGCAAGCATTCAGTTCGTCGGCGATCCGAGCGTACTCAAATTCCTGGCCCGGGGTCAGCTTAAGCACCAGGGGCATGAGAAGCTGCTGGATTTCGGCACGCCCGGCGGCCCGCTGGCGCAGTACTTGTTCAAACAAGATCCGTTCGTGTGCCACGTGCTGGTCGATGATCCACAAACCGTCGCGGCCGGCCGCGACGATGAAGCTCTCATGCAGCTGACCGAGCGGGCGCAATTCGGGCAGTTGGGTGTAGCTATCGACGTGATCCCATTCGGCCGGAATTTGGTGCAGGTCTCCGTGGGTGTCGGGGACACGCCCGCTTCGGCTGGGGGCGAAAGCAGCGGCAGGTTTGTCGTCGATCGACTTCGAAGATGCCGAGCCCCAGGAACCAGAAACGAAGGTAGTGTGGGGCAGGCGCACCTCCGATAGTTCCTCGAACGAGTGGGCGTCCTGAGGGCCAGGGTTGGGAAGGAGCGGGCTGGGCTGATCCTCTCCACTAGCTATGAGGGCCTGGCTGAACTCGGAGAACGGCAGGACGGCGCCCTGTTGGATGGGACGATCAGGAAACTCGAAGCGGCGGGGGGCGCCCCAAACGGCGGATGCAGTTTGAGGCGGCTGCTCGACCACCGGCGACTTGGGCATCAGGGGCACGCTCGACACGGGGCGGCTCGCGATGAGAACTTCGCGGACGGTGTCGCGCACAAAATCGTGGACCAGCGAGCCGTGGCGGAAGCGCACTTCGGTTTTGGCCGGGTGAACGTTGACGTCCACTTCGCCGGGATCGCAATCCAGGAACAGCAAGGCAAAGGGAAAGCAGCCGGGCGGCATGAGGTTGTGGTAGGCGGCGGTCAGCGCATGCAGGATGAGCTTGTCGCGGATCAAGCGGCCGTTGACAAACAGGAAAATGGAATTCCGGTTCAACTTCTGCACTTGCGGGCCTGAGACCAGACCACGCAAAGCGTAGTGGGCGGTGTCCGGCTCCGGCGGTTGAACGTCCGCAGCCTGCACGTGAGTAGGCCGTGTATGCGGGGGAACGTAGGGAGGCGGAAGGCGCAGATCTTTGGTGCGCACACCGAGATCGATCAGGTCCTCCATAATCGCAGAGCCAAAGACCTGGTAGGCGCGGTCGCGGATGCCCGCCACCGGCGTGACATTCAGCAGTTCGCGGCCTTCGTGATATAGCTCGAAGCGCTTGTCGAACTGAGCCAGGCTATAGTGCGTAACCAGCGAGCCGATGTGAGCGAGTTCGGTCTGATCAGAACGCAAAAACTTCTTGCGCGCGGGTACGTTGTAAAAGAGATCACGAACGGCGATGGTTGTGCCGAGCGGATGAGCAATCTCATCGCAGCGGAGAAGCTTGCCGCCGGCAATTTCGACCGCGGTTCCGGTTTGCTCGTCGGCGGAGCGCGTTTCAAGCAGCAGGCGAGACACGGAGGCAATGGAAGGCAGAGCCTCACCGCGAAAACCGAGCGTCGCAATGGCGAGCAGGTCCTTTACGTCGCTGAGCTTGCTGGTGGCATGGCGCTCGAACGCGAGCATGGCATCGTCCCGCAACATGCCGTGGCCGTTATCCTGAATGCGAATGAGCCGGCGGCCGGCGTTTTCGGTGTCGATGCGGAGCTCAGTCGCCCCGGCGTCGAGCGAGTTTTCCAGAAGCTCCTTGACGACGGAGGCCGGGCGCTCAACCACTTCTCCAGCGGCGATTTTGTTGGCGACATTGTCGGAGAGGATTCGGATGCGGCCCATGCAATTCAAGTGGCAGGTGTGGTTACCGCCTATTCACACGATAGCGGACCACCGCTGCGGGAGCCGTCCGACGATCGGGCTTGCGCATCGCCTCCTTGCGTACGCATCACTGCTCGCAGGTAAGGCAATTTGGGGGAAGTAACGCGAACGGCAACCCCAGGTTTTACAAGGCGTGCTTGTGGGACTCTAGTGGTACCCGATTGGACTGAGGACTATCAGGCAAGCGCGGCAAGCCCGTCACCGCTTGATACCCTCCCACCAGTGTCCCGGTCTTACAAAGAGAATCATCTCGCCCGGCGTTGGCGCTATCTTCAAGCGCGTCCCGCAAGTGTTTGCAGCCAACACACCCGAGTTCAATATGTCTGAGACCAGATAGACTGGCTCATCACGGCCGCCCTTGGAGTTCCTGCAGTCTACATAGAGATTCGCAGAGAAGATCAACCGCGCGCTCTGCGGCACGTCTATCCTTGCAACACCTTGCTTATCAGTCGAGATGCTAGTTGCGTTTCCAGTCTTGCTGTCGATCCACAGTTGCAGCTTTTCACCCGAGATCGGACTCCCATTCCTCCCATCGACGACACGAACGATAATCGACTCCGCGCTCGCAAGGGCGCATGAGAGGAGGACGAATAGCAGTAGGCGGCCCATGAAATTCAGCTGGCAGGAGTGGCTACTGCCTATTCTCACGATAGCGGACCGATCTCGCTGGTTCGGCATCAACGGGGCTATGAGAACCTAAGGATCGTGCATTCAAGAACACTCTTTTGTGCAGTCCTTTTCGCGGTTGTGCTTGGGATTTGTCAAGCGCCAGCCGAAGCCGCATCCTGCGAGAGCTTGAGTGGCGTGAAACTGCCGGGCACCACGATCACGGGCGCGCAAACCGTTCAAGCCGGTGAGTTCATCTCCCCCCAGCCGAAGGTGAGCAAAGACGCGGCCGAGCGCTACAAGAAATTGCCGGCTTTCTGCCGGGTCATGGCAACGCTGACGCCGACCGAGGACTCCAACATCAAGGTTGAAGTGTGGATGCCACTCGCGGGTTGGAATCACAAGTTCCAGGGAGAAGGCAACGGAGGCTTCGCCGGCTCGATACCGTACGGCACGATGGCTGGAGCGCTAAGCCAGGGTTATGCCACTGCCGGCACTGACACGGGCCATACTGGCGATGCGACGGACGCCGAATGGGCGCTCAAACATCCGGAGAAGATTGCCGACTTCGGGTACCGCGGCATTCATGAGATGACGGAGAAGGGGAAGGAAATCGCCAAAGCGTTCTATCGCCAAGCTCCACAGCGATCGTATTTTGTGGACTGCTCCGACGGAGGCCGCGAAGCACTGATGGAAGCCCAGCGCTTTCCGAACGACTACGATGGCATTCTGGCCGGCGCGCCAGCCAACTACTGGACGCATCTGTTGGGCTCCGGCGTGGATGTGTCCAGAGCACTACTGGGCACCCCCGGGGGCTATATTCCCGCTGCGAAGATTCCAGCGATCAGCGCCGGCGTGCTGGCTGCATGCGACGCGCAGGACGGTGTCAAAGACGGGATTGTCAGTGAACCCACGCTGTGTCGTTTCGATCCGTCGACGCTGTTGTGCAAAGGAACTGAAACAGACAGCTGTTTAACCGGCCCGCAAGTAGCCTCGCTCAGGAAACTCTACCAGGGCGGACGTACTTCCAGCGGGGCACAAATTTTTCCAGGCTACGCGCCGGGCGGCGAGGAAGGCGACGGCGGATGGAAGGGATGGATTACTGGCACCGAGCCTGGCGATAGCGAAGCAAGCCAGTATGTGAATGGCTTCTTCCGGTACATGGTCTTCAACGATCCGGCCTGGAGCTATAAAACCGCCAGTATTGATGCCTCGCTTCGGGCAGCAGACGAGAAGATGGCGAGCGTGCTCAACTCCAACGATCCAAATCTAACGGCCTTTCAGAAGCGCGGGGGCAAACTGATCATTTACCACGGCTGGAGCGATGCAGCCATTGCACCGCAAAACACGGTCAACTACTTTCAGAGCGTCGGCAATAAGCTGGGGCCAGACGAACGCAAGCAATTCGTCCGCCTGTATATGGTTCCCGGCATGCAGCACTGTATCGGCGGTCCCGGGCCAAGCCTGTTCGGGCAGTTCAGCGTAATCCCAGGCAAGGGCCCCAAAGACAGCGTCTACCTGGCGTTGGAGAAGTGGGTGGAGGACGGGAGCGGCCCCAGGCAGGATCATTGCAACGAAACTGAAGGAAGGGGATCCGTCGAACGCGGTTGAAATGACGCGGCCCTTATGCCCTTATCCAGAAGTTGCGAAGTATAAGGGCACGGGCAACACGAACGATGCGGCGAGTTTCGTATGTGGGGCAGGGAAGTAGTGTTCCTGCCGGTGGAAACGCCCGAATCCGCTTGCTGACGCGCGCGGTTCTGTGCTGGAGTTTCCGCGGACACAGGCTGAATGCCTGTGCCACGGAGTAACGCGGCTTAGCCGCTCATGGCGGCAAGGAATTCAGCGTTACTGCGAGTCTTGCCAAGCTTGTCGAGCAGGAGTTCCATCGATTCGACCGGCGACAGCGGGTTCAGAACCTTGCGAAGAATCCAAACGCGATTGAGCTCTTCCCGCGGCATAAGGAGTTCTTCCTTACGGGTTCCGCTCTTGTTGATGTCAATGGCCGGAAACACGCGCTTGTCGACCAGCTTGCGGTCGAGGTGGATTTCCATGTTGCCGGTGCCCTTGAATTCTTCGAAGATCACGTCGTCCATACGGCTGCCGGTATCGACCAGCGCGGTGGCGACGATGGTGAGCGAGCCGCCCTCTTCTATGTTGCGTGCGGCGCCGAAGAAGCGCTTCGGGCGTTGCAGTGCGTTGGAATCCACGCCGCCCGAAAGAACTTTACCGGACGGCGGCACAACGGTGTTGTAGGCGCGAGCCAAGCGGGTGATGGAATCGAGCAGGATGACGACGTCACGCTTGTGTTCGACCAGTCGTTTGGCTTTTTCGATCACCATTTCGGCGACTTGGACGTGGCGCGAAGCCGGCTCATCGAAGGTGGAGCTGATGACTTCACCGCGCACCGAGCGCTGCATGTCGGTGACTTCCTCAGGACGTTCATCGATGAGCAACACGATCAGGTTGGCTTCAGGGTGATTGGTGGTAATGGAATTGGCGATGCTTTGCAGCAGCATCGTCTTACCGGTGCGAGGCGGAGCGACAATCAGCCCGCGCTGGCCCTTGCCGATGGGCGTGAGCAAATCCATGACCCGGCCCGAGAAGTTGTCTTTTGCTGTTTCGAGCTTGAAGCGTTCGTCCGGGTAGAGCGGCGTGAGGTTATCGAAGAAGATCTTGTTGCGCGATTCCTCAGGCGGTTCGAAGTTGATCGCGTCCACCTTGATGAGGGCGAAGTAGCGTTCACCTTCCTTGGGCGGGCGGATCTGGCCGGAGACCGTATCGCCGGTGCGGAGGTCGAAGCGGCGAATCTGCGAAGGCGAGACGTAGACGTCGTCGGGGCCGGGCAGATAGTTGTACTCCGGCGCCCGCAGGAATCCGAAGCCGTCGGGCAGGCATTCCAGCACACCCTCGGAGAAGATCAGGCCGCTCTTCTCCGCCTGGGTCTGGAGAATCTTGAAGATGAGTTCCTGCTTGCGTAGTCCGGCTGCGCCGGCAACGCCCAGATCTTTGGCGGTCTGGTTCAGGTTCTGGATACTCATGTCCTTGAGCTCGACCAGATCGAGCGTGACGGCGCCGTTCTTCTGACTCTGCTGGCCGGTATTGCCGATGGAGTGGCGGCCGCGGCGCTCGCCCGGGGGCGGTTGAGCCGGCGGACGTTCCTCGGATGGAGGCTTGGTCTCGGTGACCACCGCGGCGGGCTTGTTTTCCAGCGCCGTTTTGGCCGGTTGTTTGGCGGCCTCACCGTTGACTTTCCCTTCGGGAATCTTAATTTCAGACGCCTTGTTCTCAGACTGCCGGGATTCGCTGGCTGCGGCCTTTAGCTTGGCGGCGGTCGGTTTTTCCGGCTTCGGCTCGGCGGCGTCAGCGGATTTACCCTCCGGCTTGGAAGACGGTTTTGCCTCGGCGGGGTCCGCGTCTGGTGGTTTTTCGTGGGGCTGGCCTTCGGTGGCCGCCGCGGGGTTTGTTACTGGTTCTTGATCTTCGAGATGACTTGCCAAATTTCCCTCACTCCCCGGCCATCCAAGGCCGAGAACGGCACTGGCTCATGGTCCGGTAATTGCTTCCGGATCTCGGCCATGCCGGTGTTTAGTTGGTTATTGCTTTTCAATTTGTCGATTTTGGTAACAATTACCTGATATCGACGGTTATGGAACTCCAGCCAGGCTTTGAGTTCCAGGTCCTTTTCCATACACCCTCGGCGGGCGTCAATCAATATGAAAGACAGAGCCAAACTGTTGCGGTTGAGCAGATAGGCCTCTATCAGTTTCTTCCACTCGTCTTTCTTGTCGAGGGGAACCCTCGCGTATCCGTATCCCGGAAGGTCCACGAACCGCAGATCCTCCTCGATCCGGTAGAAGTTGATGAACTGCGTGCAGCCCGGCTTGGAACTGGTAAACGCCAACCCGGGCTTGCGGACAAGCCGGTTCAACAGGCTCGACTTGCCGACATTACTTCTACCCAGAAACGCAATCTCACTAAAGCGCTGCTGCGGGGTCGATTCCGGCGGGAACTGCTGCGGTCCGGCAGCGCTGATAATCAGGCCCGGCGCGAATACAACTGCTTCCACCACAGACTTTTTTCCCGCGATGACAGATCCCCAACCCTAATGGGTTACATTCTCTTCGGCTGAGCGGGCCGTCAACTCAGCGGCCGTCGGAGCCGGGCTCAGCGGCAGCGCGACAATCTCCCGTTCGAGCGCCAACTTCAAAACCTCGTCCATTGAAGAAACAGTCAGCAATTTCATGTCCTTCCGGATGTTCTCGGGAATATCGGCGAGGTCTTTTTCGTTGTCCTTCGGGAGGAGAACTTCAAAGATATTGTGCCGATGGGCGGCGAGTAGTTTCTCCTTGAGACCGCCGATGGGTAAGACCTTGCCGCGAACGGTGATTTCGCCGGTCATGGCGATGTCGCCCCGAACCGGGATGCCGGTCAACGCGCTACAGATACTGGTTGCGATGGTGATGCCGGCAGACGGCCCGTCCTTCGGTATCGCGCCCTCCGGAACGTGAACATGTATGTCCAGATGGCGATAAAAGTCCTTCGGCAAACCAAGAGACTGAGCGCGCGAACGGATATAGCTCATGGCAGCGTGAGCCGATTCCTGCATGACGTCGCCGAGCTTACCGGTGGTCGTCATCTTGCCGCGGCCTTCCATCACGGCGACTTCGGTGGTGAGAATCGACCCACCCACCTCGGTCCAGGCCAGCCCAGTGGTGGCGCCGACTTCGTTGTGTTTGGTCGACATCGAGATCGCGAAAACGTGCGGTGCCGAGCAGTTCCGTGACTACTTCCGGCGTCACCACAACCTTTTCGATCGCCACCAGCGGCGGCTCTTCCTTAGCGGCCTTCTTGCGGCCTTTCTTCGCCGGCGGCGCTTCCGCTTTGGCAGCGACCTCGGCCGGCGAATCCGGGTCGTCGATCACTTCCGGCGCATCGAGCGAAACATGCTCCTCTGTGGCCGGCTGGGCGTCCACGACCGCGACGGGCAATCTTTCGACAAACGTTGCCAACCTCGCGTTCGAGGCTTCGAACGCCCGCTTCGCGAGTATAGGACTGGATCAGGGTCTGAAGACCGGCGTCGGTGAACGCGAGCTGCCCCTCGGGAATACCGGTTTCCTTGAGCTGTTTCGAAACCAGGAACCGCTTGGCGATTTCAAGTTTCTCGAGCTCGGTGTAGCCGGAGAGACGGATCACTTCCATGCGATCCTGCAGGGCGGGCGGAATGGTGTGAAGCACGTTGGAGGTCGCGATGAAAAAGACCTGGCTCAGATCGTACTCAACGTCCAGGTAGTGGTCCTGGAACATGAAGTTCTGTTCGGGGTCGAGAACTTCAAGCAACGCCGCCGAGGGATCGCCGCGGAAATCCATCGACATCTTGTCGATTTCGTCGAGCATGAAGACCGGGTTGCGGGTTCCGGCCTTCTTCATCATCTGAATGATTTGGCCGGGTAGCGCGCCAATGTAAGTACGGCGATGACCGCGAACTTCCGCCTCGTCACGAACGCCGCCGAGCGAGAGCCGAACGAACTTACGGCCGGTCGCTTTGGCGACGGACATTCCGAGCGACGTCTTGCCGACGCCGGGAGGTCCAACGAAGCACAGAATGGAGCCCTTGGGATTCTGGACCAGTCGGCGGACAGCCAGGAATTCGAGGATGCGTTCCTTGATCTTCTCGAGACCGTAGTGATCGGACTCCAGGACCTGGCGAGCAAATTTGAGGTCGCGGATTTCCTTGGTCTTCTTCTTCCACGGCACGGCCAGCAACCACTCCAGGTAATTGCGCGAAACGGTGGATTCAGCGGACATCGGCGGCATGCCTTCCAGCCGCTTCAATTCGGAGATGGCCTTCTCCTGGGCGTCTTTGGTCATGCCGGCGGCATCGATCTTCTTCTTCAGTTCGTCGAATTCGCTTTTCTCACCGCGGCCCAGTTCCTTCTGAATGGCCTTGATCTTTTCGTTGAGGTAATACTCTTTTTGCGCGCGTTCCATCTGGCGCTTCACGCGGCCCTGGATGGTGCGGTCGACGTTGAGCTTTTCAATCTCGATGTCCAGCATTTCCGCGACGCGGTTCAGGCGGTCGATGGGATCGAAGATTTCCAGCAGCTCCTGCTTTTCCTCGATGGTGAGCTGGAGGTTGGCGCCGACGGTATCCGCCAGCTTGCCCGGATCGTCCACCCGGATGGCGGCGATCATGGTTTCGTAGTTCAGATTCTGGCTGAGCTTGACGTATTGCTCAAACAGATTCGTGACGCGGCTGATGAGGGCTTCAAGCTGGCTGCCCTGTTCCACCTTGAAGCTGGTGGTTTTGACAACCGCGCTGAAATAGCCTTCTTCTTCGCTCACGGAGATGATTTTTCCGCGTTCAACACCCTCGACCAGGACCTTTATGTTCCCGTCGGGCAGCTTCAGGCTCTGGACAATGTTGGCTACCGTACCCACCGAATAGATCTCGTCAGGCCGCGGTTCGTCGATGGAAGCGTCATGTTGGGTAGCAAGAAAGATCTTCTTTTCGCCGGCCAGCGCCTCTTCCAGCGCGCGAACGCTGGATTCGCGCCCGACCACAAACGGGGTCATCATATAAGGAAATATGACGACGTCCCGGATGGGCATCATGGGCAAACGCTTTGTATCGGTCTTGTCTTTACTTGTCACCATGGATTAATCACCAGTTGAAGATATGAAGTTATGAGCGGTCCGTCCGCGATGGTTCACCTCCCGGCTGTGAACCCGGAGCGGCGTGCCGAACGCGGCGATATCGAGGAAAAAATCAACTCCGAACATTAGAGGAGTCAGGAGAGCGTTAAGTCTTGGGAATTTTAGGCGGCGGAAGCGCGTTAATCAGAGTACGAACTTCAAAGACCCTGAGTGACAGATCGAATTAGCCGGCTTTTTCTAGCACAGCCATATTGATCTTCTGCGACATGACCATCTCCTTGGTCACAACGAATTCCTTGACCTTCTTAAACGTGGGGAGATAATACATGAGGTCGAGCATCAGATCTTCAAGGATCATCCGCAGGCCCCGCGCTCCGACTTTTCGCTCCATGGCCAGAAGGGCGACCGCCTCCAGAGCGTCTTCGCTAAACTTCAGTCTAACATTCTCAAATTCGAACAACTTCTGGTACTGCCGAATAATGGCGTTCTTGGGCTTGGTAAGAATCTGGACCAATGCATCCTTGGAGAGGTCTTCCAGGACCGCAGTAACCGGCATGCGACCGATGAACTCGGGAATAAAACCGTATTTGATCAGATCAACCGGCTGGACCTGCGCCAGCAGATCCACATCGCGGCGAACAGCGGTGGGCGAACGGCGGGCCGCGTCAGCCTTGGCGTCGTCTGGCGGAACAAACCCGATCGACTTAGTTCCAATTCGACGAGCAATCACTTTCTCGAGACCGACGAAGGCGCCTCCGCAGATGAAGAGAATGTTGGTTGTGTCCACCGGCGTGAATTCCTGATGAGGGTGCTTGCGGCCACCCTGCGGGGGGACGTTGGCTACCGTCCCTTCCAGGATTTTCAATAGAGCCTGCTGCACGCCCTCGCCCGAAACGTCGCGGGTAATGGAAGGATTCTCGTCTTTTCTGCCGATTTTGTCGATTTCGTCGATGTAAATAATGCCGGTCTGGCAGCGCTGAACGTCCCAATCGGCATTCTGCAGCAGCCGCAAGATGATGTTCTCGACATCTTCGCCAACGTAGCCGGCTTCCGTGAGGGTGGTGGCATCCACGATCGCAAACGGAACATCCAGAATGCGTGCCAAGGTCTGTGCCAGCAGTGTTTTACCGGTACCGGTGGGGCCGATAAGCAGGATGTTGGATTTCGAGAGTTCGACCTCGCTCCCGCGCTGCTTATTCATCTGAATGCGCTTGTAGTGGTTGTAGACGGCGACCGCCAGCTTCTTCTTGGTGCCCTCCTGGCCAATTACGTACTGATCGAGATACTCCTTTAGCTCGAGCGGGCGGGGAAGCTTACCGGGTGTGCCGTAGCTCTGCTCGTGCCGATCGTCCTCAATAATCGAATTGCAGACAGCTATGCACTCGTCGCAGATATAAGCGCGAGGGTAATCACTAGGGGAGGAGATCAGCTTGCCAACAACATCTTGGCTTTTGTGACAGAAGGAACAACGAAGGGAGTCGTCAGATCCGGCGCGCTTCAAGCAGGTTACTCCAGTGTGAGGAGGATCAAAGGTCCCGTGCCCCGATCGGTAAAAGGTACGACCTCAGTATAACAGCTTTACAGTAATTAGGACCGGGTGGTCAATGGGATTGTCGGTCGCCAGGGCGGCCCAGAGGTACTAGTAAAGGCCTTAACCCAAAAGGAGTGCAGGTTGCCCGGGATTTTCTGGCTTAAGACACACTTGGACGGATGGCGGGCGTATTCTTCGGGGTAAGCAACCGTACGCTACGTGACAGAGCGAAGGCGCTCCTGTCTTCTCACGATCTGTTTAATCCGAACGCCGAAATTTCCCTCGACGACCACCACCTCGCCGCGGGCAATCGTGCAGTTGTTGACGATGATATCGACCGGCTCTGAAACCGACCGGTTCAACTCGACGATCGAACCCGTCGTGAGCTTGATCACGTCTTTGAGCGGAAGCTGAGCGCGCCCGAACGACACGCTGACCGGCAGTTCGACATCCAGCAGGAGATGCAGATTCCTGGTGTTGACGGCTAGAGAGTCGACGGCGATACTCGCGGCAAGGGCATTGGTTGGCGTGGAACAGGCAGACCGCGGTGGCGGGTCGCAGCCGAAGGAGCGCAGCAGTTCGGTTCCGTCGAAAACCGCGGAAACCGGGTAGGACCTGTCGCCCTTGACCAGCCGAAGTTGCAAGGCGTGATTTGCGCTGGGAGGGGGCTGGTCGGAAATCGTCAATGCGGCTGCGCGCACCTCACATTCGCAGCGGGTGGACAGATCTGCGGCCATCCGATCGGCCGGCAGGCCTAGCATTTTCCCGAAGCTCTTGAGGGCTCGTTCCGGGCCTTCCGCTTGGACAGCCGGAGCCCTAATATCAAATTCAGCGCCGAGGGTGAGCACAGCTTCTCGATCGAAACCGAGGCTGAATGTGCCCGCCAACGGAGGGAATGCCAGATGAAACCAACAATTGGGGGAGTTTGAAGCCGGCTGGGCATCCTCGATCAACTCCACCTGCTCGCCGAGCAGGGAATTCACGGCGGCGGCAAGATGCCGGGTCCAGGCCTCGACGAACCGGGGGAGCCGTTCTTCAAAAGACATTTGGTCAAGTTGTGAGTCTGACATGAGAAGCCTTTCCAAACGCTCCGGGAAACTAGACTGGCCCCGCTCGGTGGGCTGGGTCTAGGCGGCGCCTCGTTCCTGCGGCCACCGCTTCTTCATGAAGGACCGCAGGCGAAGGATGGCTTGCGACTTCAGTTGGGAAATGCGTGATTCGTGCAAGTCGACGATTTTCGCAATTTCGCGCAGCGTCATTTCCTCGTAGTAATACAGGCTGAGTACGGTCTTTTCGATAACGGGCATGCGCTCAATTGCCTCGGCCAGGATCCGAACCAGTTCTGCCCGCTCGAAAAGATGAGAGGGCCACGTCTCCTCGTTGTCCGAAAGATATCGAAGGAGGTCGCGCCCTTCCTCCTCGCCTCCCGCGTTTTCCAAGCTGCCCAAGGTGAGCCCCCGCACCTCGGAGAGCCAGTCCTGATACTCGCTCACCGGAATGCTCAAGTGTCCGGCAATTTCTTCTTCCGATGGCGTGCGTTGAAGCTGTTGTTCGAGAACGGCGATGGAAGCCTCGATGAGCTTCGCGCGTTTCCGCTGCTGTCTCGGCGCCCAATCCAGACCACGCAGGCTGTCGAGTATCGCTCCTCTGATTTTGTATTCGGCATACGTTTTGAGCTTGACGTCGTGGCTGGCGTCGTAACGGTCGATCGCTGAGATCAAGCCCAGGACACCGGTGGAGATGAGATCGTCGAGGCTGACCGACACGGGCAGCCGCTCGTGAATGCGGCGCGCGATCAGTTTGACCTGAGGGAGGTGCTCAAGAATCAGCTTCTCCCGGAGCTCGGCAGTGAGAGGTTGACTGAGCACGGGTGCTTCGATTTCAGCAGGCATGACGGATTCCTTCATTTAACGGTCCCGAGACAGATCACGCGGACACCGGACGGAATTTCGTTGTGAGCGAGGACCCCCAATGCCGGTAATCCGCTTTCGGTAATCTGCCTAAGGAAATATCGGGCGGTTGAGCTGGTAAGTACAGCCAGATTTGACTCGGCGCTCGGGAAAGCTTGCGTAAAGCGGTCTACGATCAGCCGGATGCTCGCCGGAGGCAAGTTCAAATGACTGCTCTGTTCGCCATGTTCGACGGCCTTCTCGATCAAGCGCTCCAACTCGGAATCGCAAAAATAAACCGGCAACTCGCCGGATGCGCTCAGAAAAGGCTTCACGATGAAGCGCCGGATGGACTGGCGGACGAACTCCGTGAGCAGGATCGAATTCCTGGTAATCGCGGCGCCTTCGCCAAGCGCCTCCAGGACAGAGGCAGCATCCTTGATGGAAACTCGCTCGCGCAGGAGATTCTGAAATACCTTTTGGACGACGGCCAAAGAGATCTGCTTCGGGACCAAGTCCTCAATCAGCTTGGGTTGATCCTGGCCGATACGATCAAGGACCTTTTTGGCATCCTGCCGCGAGAACAGCTCATGGGCGTAACGGCGCACGACTTCCGTCAGGTGGGTACCAAGCACACTGACCGGATCAACGACCGTGTATCCGGATTGCCGGGCGGCGTCGATTTTGTCGGCTGTAATCCAGACGGCGGGGATTTGAAAGGCCGGTTCGCGGGTGGGCGTTCCTCCCAGCGCGACGGCTTGATTGGTGGACTGTATCGCCAGTTCGCAGCCGGACTGCAACTCGTACCGCCCCACCTCCATACCCTTCACAAGCAGCACATACTCGCGTGACTTGAGCTGCAGGTTGTCGCTAACCCGGACTGGCGGCAGCAGGTAGCCCAGTTCGGAGGCCAGTTGACGCCGGATGACCGCGATCCGTTTCAGCAGCGTCGAGTTGACACCCCCTTCGAGCAAGCGCACCAAGCCCAGCCCGACTTCGATGGACAGCGGCTCGACTTTGAGAACCGTTTCCAGGTCGTCCTTCGACTTGATCGCGCCGGCGGTCGCCTTGACCTGTTTCTGCCTCTGCGAGTCTTTCTTGAGCTTCCAGCCCAAGGCGCCGGATGCGCCGCCGAGGATCAGGAAAGGCAGCTTGGGAAGTCCCGGAAAAGCCGCCATCGTACAGAGCACGCCCCCCGCCAGCAACAAAGGCTCGGCCGTGTTGAACAACTGCTTTCGCACGTCGGCGCCCAAACGGGTGTCGGATGTGGCGCGCGTTACGATGAGCCCGCCCGACACGGAGATCATCAAGGCCGGAATGACGGTGACCAAACCATCACCGATCGTCAGGACCGTGTAGGTTTGAAGCGCCCGGCTCAACTCCAGGCCATGCTGGAGCACGCCGATCAGAAAGCCGGCAACGATGTTTATGGCGGTGATAATGATACTGGCAATGGCGTCACGCTGGGTAAAACGCGAAGCGCCGTCCATGGCTCCATAGAACTCCGCTTCCGCCGCCAGAGCTTTCCGGCGGCTTCTCGCCTCGGCCTCGTCGATTAACCCGGAATTGAGATCCGAATCGATCGACATCTGCTTGCCCGGCATGGCGTCCAAGGTGAACCGCGCGGTAACTTCTGAAATGCGCACGGCGCCATGGTTGATAACCACATATTGAATGGCGATCAAGACGAGAAAGATCACCACGCCGATTACATAGTTGCCGCCGACCACGAAATTGCCAAATGCCTCAATGACTTCCCCGGCGGCCTTGGTGCCCGTATTGCCATTCAAAAGGATCAACCGGGACGACGAAATGTTCAGCGAGAGGCGGAACAGGGTCATCAGGAGCAGCGTGGTGGGGAAGACGTTGAAGTCGGCCGCTTTGGTGATGTACATCGATGACAGCAGCACGATGACCGAAAAGGTGATGTTGGCGGAGATCAGCACGTCGAGAAGAACCGACGGCAGAGGCATAATCATGGCCAGGACGATGCCTAATACGGCGAGAGGGATTGCGAGCTCGCTCCAGTTCAAGGAGTTCAACACGGGCCGCCATCCGGCTTGAATCGGTGCTGTTCTGGCTGTACTCACGGTCTGGTTACTGGCCCGGTGACCGGCTATCAGGCGGTGATTAAGACGCCCGGCGTGAAACTCTGACGGCTAGCGGCCCCTATTCAAGGTTCGGTAAATGTAGGCCAAAACTTCAGCCACGGCGCGATATAGATGCGGAGGGATCTCCTGGCCGACATCAGCGGCCTTGTAAAGCGCTTGCGCGAGGGCCTGGTTCTCGATAATGGGGATGCCGTAGCCGAGCGCTTTCTCCTTGATCAGTCGAGCCAAGTAATTCTTACCCTTCGCCACAACGGTGGGTACGGTCCGACTGTTCAGCTCGTAGTGCAAAGCGACGGCGTAGTGCGTCGGGTTGACGATGACTCCCGTAGCGCGGGGTAAGGCCTTCAGCATGCTGCGGCGGGCGGCATCGCGCTGCAGGCGGCGGATCCGCATCTTCATTTGGGGATTGCCTTCCAGGTCCTTTGCTTCCTCGCGAATTTCGTGCTTCGACATCCGAAGCCGCTGTCGATGCTGGCGGCGGCGGCGGGCGTAGTCCACTGCGCCTAGCAGGAATAGGATGAAGGTGATTCGCCAAAGCAGTTGGCCGATCATGTCGCGTGTTTCGGCAATCGCCACACCCAGATTCGTCACCGACAGGTTGCTGAGCACTACCAGCCGGCTTCGGATTTCCTGGTACAGAAGATAGGCGATCACCGGCAGCAGAACCGCGGCACGGACCGTGGATGTGAGGTTGTCGGCGGGCAACCGAGAGAGGCGGTTGGCGGGCTGCAGACGGCCGATATCCGGCATCAATTGCTTGCCGGCAAGCCCAAATCCCGTGCTGACCAGTTGCGCGAAGAGCGTCACGGCCAGCATCACGATGCCGGCCTCGGCGAGCACTACCAGTGGTTTCCGGGCGATGACGCCGAGAAGGCGGGTCAGTCCATGAATGGTGAGTTCGTTCGGGGAGAACGCTTGCCGCAGAAGCGTGCCTGCCATTTCGCCCACCGCATTGCCCAGTATCTGACCCGTTTTCAGAAGGAGTGTCAGGCCCACCGCGAGCTGGATGGTAGAGATGAGGTCTTTGCTAACCGGGAACTGACCCTCCCGCCGCGCTTTGATGAGCCGGTGTTGGGTCGGTTGTTCAGTTTTCTGGCTCTGGTCCGGCATGGCCCCGCCAACCGCTACGGCACAATGAGCCGGAGAATCCGATTCAGGAGAGCCGTGGCGGATTGTTCGTAAATCGCGGGCCAGCGAACCATGATTGCGCTCAGGAAGAACAGGGAGAGCGAGATCTTGGCCGGGAAGGCCAGCATAAGCAGCTGCATCTGGGCCTGGATACGGCTAATCACGGAGAGGCATATGTCAGTCAGCAGCAGCAGCGCCACGGCGGGCAACGCCAGGCGGAGCGCTGTGATGAACATCGCGGAACCCATCCGGATCACTTCCGCCACTGGGGCCGAGCCGGGTCCATAAAACGGCAACTGTGGCGAATCCCAATTCATGCTTGACAGGGACAGGGCGAACATCCGGATCAGTTGACGGTGAATCCCGAAGGCAAAGAAGAAGAATCCAGCCGCCAACTGGCTGAGCACCTGGAAGACGCCACTGTCCGCCTGGCTAGAGGGGTCGAAGGTTGAGGCAAAGCTGAATCCGGTTTGCATCGAGATGGCTTGAGCTGCCAGCTGCAGGCTCTCCGTCAGAAACGAGATCGCCAAGCCAAGCACCAGGCCAAATCCCGTTTCGCGGAGGATGGCGAGCAAGAAGGCTCCCGCAGCCAAATCCGGGAACACCACATGCGGCCAGAACGGGAACAGGCACACGGTTGTCGCGACGATGAGCACCACCCGGGCGACGGCGGGGGCGCCTTGAAAACCCGGCATCGGGATGAGGATGAGTGCGCCGCCGACCCTTGCCATGGTCAGCAGGAAGCCGTACAGCACGTCCAGACCGATATCGGCCTTAATGGGCATATTTTTCAAGATGGCCGAACAAACGCTCGGTATAGGTCACCAGACGCATCAGCAACCATGGCAAGCTGATGAAGAGCGCGATGAAGAACGCAGCCAGCCGCGGCACAGCTCCGAAACTGGGGTCCTGAATCGAGGTCAGAATCTGTAGAAGGCTGACCAGAATACCAACCACAAAGAGCACCGCCAACAATGGCAACGCCATCCAGAGCGTGGTCAGGAGGGCCTGCTGTATGGTCTCGATTGCCAACTGGGCCGTCATGGGGTGACAAAGCTCCTGACCAACGAGCCGAGGACAAGATTCCATCCGTCGACCAGCACAAACAACAGAATCTTGAATGGCGCGGACACCATCACTGGTGGAAGTTGGATCATGCCGATGGAAAGAGTGATGGAGGCGACCAGCAGGTCGATGACGAGAAAGGGGAGGTACAGGACGGCGCCAATCTGGAAACCAGTACGTAGCTCGGAGATGATGTATGCCGGGATGAGAACCGTGAGTGAGACGTCCGCGGGGCTGGCTGGCGGCGGCGTCTTTGACAAGTCCGCGAACAGCCGGATATCTTTTTCGCGCGCAAAACGCAGGAGAAAGGTCTTCAACGGCTTGGACGAGGTCTCAAGAGCCTGCTGGGTCGTCAATGTTCCTTTCTCCATGGGAAGCCATCCCTGGTTGTAAATGTCCTGCAGCACCGGATTCATCACCAGGATCGTCAGGAACAACGAAAGACCGATGATCACCTGGTTGGAGGGCGTAGTTTGGGTACCGAGCGCCTGGCGGAGAAAATGCAGGACAACCGTGATGCGCAGAAACGGGGTCAGGCACATGACGATCGCCGGCAGCAGCGTAAGCAGGGTCAGCAGGATGAGAATCTGTAGCGGAACGCTGGCGGTCTTGGAGTTTAGATCACCTGAAAATGTGATGCCCAGCGGTGCGTTGGGCTGCGTGGCGTGAACGACCATCGGCAGGAGCAGGCCCATCGCACTGCGGAACGGTCTAGCCGACACTTCGCTCCCCCGATTGGGCAGTCGGTGGTTTCAGTTCGAGTTCGCTGCGGGCTGCTGGGATCACGGTACAACCCTGTGGGTGAGTGCAGAGCAGAACCTTTTCGCCCGTCACCAAAAGGAGGTGAAGCCGGTGTGATGGGGTCAGCGCGACCTGGTTTAGGACGTACAGGCTCTTCTGGCTATCGCCACCGGGATTCAGCCCAAGCGGAAACGCGAACAGCCGCCGCTTGCCTCGCAATCCCAATGAGACGGTCCTGCCCACAGCCAACTTGCGGGCAACGAGGAGCAATCCGGCGAGCAAGCCGATCACGAAGAGACTGGCAGCGATCGCCAAAAGCACTTCCATATCAGATAAGTGCTGAGGGGCTAGTCATCCTCTCGGAAATCTGTGATGCGTACACCCACCGTGTCTTCGATGATGACGATCTCGCCAAAACAAACCAACGACCCTCCGATCAACACGTCGATGTTTTCTCCTGCGGAGCGCGGCAGACGGATCACGCTATCCGTGTCCAGCTGCAGTATCTCTTTTAGCGTCAATGGCTTGCGATCCAGCTGAACCTCGACATCCAGGCGTAGGTCCGCGAATTCGTCGATTTCCTGTAGCGGCGTCACGATTCCACCTGGGCGAACTCTATTGAATGATGTTGATCGTGTCCTGGTTGATCTGGTCGGTTGTGGTCACGACTTTGGAGTCCGCCTGATAGCTTCGCTCGTAAACCAGGAGATTTGTGAATTCCGTCGCGATATCGACCGTAGAGGCCTCCAGAGAGCTGCCAAGTATCTGCCCTCTTCCTCCACTGTTCGGAACGCCGACCGACGGGTTTGAGGTCAGGCCACTCACCTGGTAGTCATTATTCCCAACGGCAATCAAGGAATCGTTATTCACGAAGGTTGCCATCGCCAATTGTCCAACCGCGACCTGTGTGCCATCTGAATAAGTCGCCTGAATGACGCCGCCGTCCGCGATGCCGATCGAACTTAGATTAGCAGCCGCATTGCCGTCCGCGGAATCAGCTGAAACGGCGGAGCTCTGTGCGTATTGGGTCACCGTGGGGTTACCGTTGCTATCGAGCAGGTTCAACGAAATGACGCCGCCGTTACCAAGCGTGCCTCCGTCGCTGAGCGTAGTTGAACTCGGCAGCGTGAAGGTAATCGGGGTGAAGCAGGGAGTGGTGGTAGTGGTGGTCCCCGAGGTGGTTGACGTGGTGGTCTGCAATTGACCGTTTGCGTTGAACATCAAAAGCCCCGTGTTGCCGGTGCTGGAGCTACCGGTGGCGGTCGCGTTTTCCCCGCCGGCCACCGTCAAAGGAATGGGCGGCGTGACGCCATTCAACTGCCCGCTCACGGCCCAGGTATTGCCGCCTTGGTTGGTAAAGGTGAGGGATAGCGGATATGACTGTCCTTTCGAATCGAAGACTTCAACGGATGTCGAGAAGGTTGAGCCCGTCGGCGGATTCGTTGCCGTGTAATTGGGTGCGGCGGCATCTAGATTCATGGTCAGCGCCACATTCTGGGTCGCGGTGGGGGCGCGGTTCGACCCAGTCGGCAACACGATGTTTCCAATCGCGCCGGACGTATTGATCTGCCCGTTTACGGCGGTCCAGCCTTGTACGTCGTCACCATCGGCATCCTGTAAGACCCCGCTTGCATTGGTGGTGAGATTGCCTGCTCTTGTATACAACGTCGACGTTCCGCCCTGGGGCTGTACAATCAAGAACCCGTCCCCTTGGATCGCCACATCCAGCGGACTGGAACTGGCCTGAATCGCGCCCTGCGAAAAGATGCGTTGCGTGGAAGTCGCCACACCCATACCGATCTGTGTGGCTCCTGTCGCTCCTTCGGTCTGCGAAATAAGGTCGTCGAAGACCGTGGTGTTGGACTTGAACCCGGTTGTATTCAAGTTGGACAAGTTGTTGCCAACGACGTCGATGGCCGTTGATTCGGCGTCGAGCGCGGATAGGGCTGTAGAAAGGGCGGTGAGCATTGTTTTCTCCTTTAATGCTGAGTCTTTATGACGCCGAGCCGGAGGCTGGTGTAGAGCTGGGTGTTGATCCAGCTGCCGATGTGGTCGCCGACGCGGGACTGGTTGCGGTGCTTATATCGGTGGCAATCGTGGAAACGCCTTGGCCGATGCTGATGACCTGCTGCAGTTCGCTGAGCTGCGCCAACTGCGATACGAATTGCGTCCCATCTTCCGGGTTTAACGGATCCTGGTTCTGTAACTGAGCAACCAGCAGCTGCAAGAAGGTGTTTTGGTTCGCCAGGCTGGATGTGGCCGAGTCCGAAGACGACGCATTCGCGGCTGACGGACTGGTGGAAGTCGTTTGAGGCTGGCTGGTCGCCAGCGGATTCGTGAGCGCAATTCCCATGGTGTGTTTATCCTTCTATTCCCATTTCTTGCTATTTGGTTTCCTGCTGGTTGATGTCGGCCCACTGTTCCATTGGGCTTTGCCGCTTCCGTTCCGGTGGGTCCTCCCACTGGGGCGAACTCCGCTGCCGGCCTTGCGGATCGGCCTGTTGCTGGCTCGACGGGTCTCTGAGGCCATGAACAGACGTCTGCGGCGACTCAGAGAGGTCCGTCTTCCATCCTTGCTTTTCGAGACTTGCCGAAAGAGTGGAAATATCCTGACGGAGTGTTGTGGCGGTGACTGGATCGCTACTACGGACTGAGATTTGAACCTCTCCCGCGCGATCAGACAGCCTGATGCTGACGTTCTCTCCGGCTTGGCCCTGCATCCGCAATTGCACGTCGTGAACCAACCCCTGTTGCGTTGTAAGTTCCGTCTCGGGAGGAGCGATCGTCGGTCCAGTCGAAATACTTGCGGGCGAGGCCTCCGGCTTTAGGACGGCCTGCTGCGCCGGGTGTGTGGGAATGATCTGAGCGGAGGAGACCACCATCCCGACTGAACCAGTTGATTGGGCCGGCGGGCTGGCAAGCTCATCGTTCGGTGCATCCATGCTGCGCTTGGCAGCGGCAGAATCAGCGGCGCCGTCAAGTGCGCCGGAGGTGCCTGATTCCGGTCCCGGGGCGGGTGACCCTGGCCGCGACACGACGCCGCGGGGCGAAACAGCCAAGCCGGTGCCATCATTGCCTGGGTTGGTGGGTCCCGCTGAATCGTCGGCAGAAAGCGGATTCTGCGGTCGCAACGTGAGCTCGAATGAAAAGTGGTCGACGGGGCTTTGTGGAGTCTCATTTCCGGTCCGGAGCCCGATCCCGCTACCAACGGCCGTCGATGTGATGGCCGGATCGGTGATGCCGCTTGGCAGTGGCTGTTCAGCGGAGGTAGCGTTGGCAGCCAGTTGGTTCGAACTCTTGACTTGGGTTCTCTCCAAGCCCGCGGCCTGATCACTCACAGGGAGCGGCGATTCGCTGATGGATGCCGAGTCGCGCTTAATCGTCGGCGCAATCGGAGAAGTTTCCGGCTGGCTGACGGCCGGGATAGAAAACGTGACATAAAAGCCTTGCGTTGGCTGTGCGCTTGCGCTCGGCTTTGCCATCGACGCTCGCCCGACTGGAATTCGTTGCGAACTCAGACCGTTGATAGGCGACACCTCGGCCGGAACTAGGGAAACGGTCGACGCGTCGAGTTGGCTGATCACCGAACCCTTTGGTTGTGCCGGCGCGCTCGCTTCCGAGCCTGGTTCTGATGAAGCCGTTGAAGCGCTATTCGGCTGAAGTGATACGGGAACCGCTTGTCCTGAGGAAGCGCTTAACGGAGGCGCGCATTGTCTGGCGGCGGGGACTTCCGCTTCACGAGGTGCTCCCGGTATCGAGGAGGGGAAGCAAGCCCAGGAAAAGATGCCGCCGCTAGATGGAAAAGGGGAAGCAGCACCCGGTTCAGCCCCCGACGTCGCCTCGGCCTCAGCGGCCTGAGCTTGAGGGATTTCGGTTTGTCGCACGGTCCTGCTTTGCAGGTCCAGGATTGACAGAACGCTGCTTGACGACGAAGGCAGGACGGCTGGTAGCGGGGTGGGCTCGATTTGCGAGGCTTGAACATCCCTGCCAGCCACAACCGGAGAAGCCGCGGTGTTCGGAGTGCTGGAAGTCAATCCCGACCGTGCAGGTTCGAAGCGATAGGCGTCTGTCGGTGTCAACACGCACAGGGAACTTGGAGGTGAGGCGAGGCTCTCTACTGGAGTCGTTACGATCGAAGACAGCTCAGCATGCATCCGCCGCTGCGAATCCCATGAAAGCTCCGTCCCGATTAGGGACGAGCTCGTTTCGTTCCGGACGGCTGTATTTCCATTTGAAACACCTTTCGTATACCCACCTCGATACAGCATCGAGAGAACGGATTGAGTCTCCGCCGACGCTGCTGTAAGTTCAGCGAAAGTGTTCAGGCTGACCACGCTGAGCTGCTTGCAGGTTTCCTACCAATGCGCAAGTTGTTCGATCAGCAACTGCACGAGCGTGGATGGCTTTCCCGGACTTGATGGATTCTTGTCAAGCGCCAAGGAGTTGTCGTGAGTTCAACCGATCGATAACCAGACCAAGTATCCGGTTTTGGGGCTGGTTGAGCGGATCGCGCCCTTTGGGCAATCACGTGCAGCAACGCGTTCGGGAGGACGGTGATGGATCCACTCATTGCTACTGCCGCAAGCGGCATGCGCTCTCGAATGCAAGCCTTGGACCTGCTGGCAAATAATATCGCCAACACCAGCACTTCGGGTTACAAAGCCGATCAAGAATCCTACAACCTGTACTTCGGCGACGACGCTTGGGATGCCTTTAACGAAGGCCGGCCACCAACCAACGAGATGCCGGTCGTCCAGCGAAATTGGACTGACCTCTCGCAAGGGACGCTACTTGAAACGGCCAGCCCAAATGACGTGGCGCTGGCAAGCCCGGGTTTCTTCGTGGTCACGGCGCCCGGTGGCCAGCTGTTTACACGTAATGGACACTTCCGGGTCTCAAAAAACGGGCGGCTCGAAACACAAGACGGCTTTGCCGTGCAGAGCCGGGAAGGCGCCGAGATTGTCGTGGACCCTGCCTTGCCGTTCAAGATTTCCAAGGATGGCGGAATACAGCAAGCAGGAAACACGGTAGCCCAACTCAAGGTCGTCTCGATCGATCACGACGATGGGCTGACCAAACAGAGCGGCGCATACTTTCAGCTGACCGCATCGACGACGGTGACCGAGATAAGCGATTCCGAGATTCAGCAAGGGAGGCTTGAATCGTCCAATGTTCCGCCCGCACAGGCAGCCGTTAAGTTGGTCAGCGTCATGCGTCAATTTGAAATGTTGCAAAAGGCGGTGCTGCTGGCGGGCCAGATGAATGAGCGGACCTTCAGCGAAGTTGCCAAAGTGCCTTCGTAAAGTCGAGAGTGCGAAAAACCGAATTAGATTTACAAGGGGCCATATGATCCGAGCGTTGTACAGCGCAGGCACTGGGATGACTGCTCAACAGCTGAACGTGGATAACATCGCGAACAATCTTGCGAACGCTAACACCACTGGTTTCAAAAGCAGACGGGCCGAGTTTGAGGATCTCCTCTATCAAAGCGTTGTCCAGCCGGGGGCCTCAGCGGGTTCGCAAACCGTCGTTCCGACGGGCTTGCAGCTGGGGCTCGGCTCGCGGCCTTCCTCCAATGAGGTGATTTTTACCCAGGGAGATTTTCAGCAGACGAACAATCCACTGGATCTTGTCATTCAAGGCCGCGGCTTCTTTCAAGTGAGGCAGACCAACGGCCAGGAGGCTTACACGCGCTCCGGTGCCTTCCATCTGGATCGCGACGGAAATATCGTCGACCAGCGTGGTGATCCTCTGGATCCGCAAATCACGATACCGGCCGAAGCGCAGACGGTAACCATCGCTACGGACGGAACGGTCAGCTATACACTTCCGAATCAAACGGCATCGCAGGTAGCCGGGCAAATTCAACTGGCGAACTTCGCCAATCCGGCTGGATTAAATAGTATTGGTCAAAACTTGTTTTTGCCGACTGACGCATCGGGGGACGCAGTCCTCGGAAATCCGGGTGGACAGGAAGGCCTTGGAACACTGCAACAGGGTTACCTGGAGGCGTCCAACGTCAGCGTCGTTGACGAATTCATCAATCTCATCGTGAGCCAGAGGGCCTACGAGGCAAACTCGAAGGTCGTCAAGGCGGCCGATGAGATGTATCAGCAAGTGAATAACATCACTCAGTAGGTTTCTATGTCATTCATCGTCTCGCTGGTCCTGCTAATCCGGCTCGCGGATGCTGCCCAGGGCGCTTGGGTGAGCACTGATTCAAATGTTCAGGTGCCTCGGGGCGAGCCGATTGAGACAGCGACGCCGCTTAACCGCACGACTCATGTCCTGGCCGAATTCGAGATTGAAACTGCTATGCGGGCTACGTTGGGTAAATCAAAATCGGGGCTTCAGCTGGAGATAACGGCGCACTCTCGCGAGGTTCTCCCAGAGGGCGAGGCCGAGTTTCCGCTGTCGGGAGCTGCCAAGCCGTCACCTTTGCATCCGGAAACGCCGGTCTTATGGCATGGCTATTGGAAAACGACGGATCGACAGCGGGTACCAATCTGGGCTCGAGTTCGTGCGCTCTGTCCGCGACCGGCCGTCCGGCTGCGGAAAGATGCGCCCGGCGGCACTTTCCTGGTGTCATCTCTACTCGAGCAGGTTAGCGTTCTCGATTCCGCGCTGCGAACAGAATCTCACGAATCCTTAGCGCAGTACGAAGGCAAGGTTCTGAGACATTTTGCGAAGGCCGGCTCCGTCATTTCGTTAAACGAGATCGCGGACCCGCCTCTGGTGCGGCGCAACACGATGGTCCGTCTCGAAGTTATTTCCGGCAGCCTCCACCTGCGTCTCAGCGCCCGCGCAGCAGCCGACGGCCGGGCTGGCGAGTCGATCCGGCTGGTGATTCCTGGTGGACGTCGTCAGTTCCTGGCAAATATCCAGCCGGATGGTTCCGCTATTTTGCATGTCGCAATGAAAACCTCCGGCAGGCCGGCTTCCGCGCAAGGAGGTGGGACCGATGACTTGTAGGCTGCGGCAGTCCCCAACAGGGACGAAACTGTCACATCAACGCAGCGTAACGGCCGGTAGAGACTTCATTTTGTCGCGGCGATTCATCGGTGTGGCTGCACTGCTTCTCGCGATTCAGACTTTGGCCGGTGCTCCACCATCCACAAAAGGCAAGACCCCAGTACCTCCGAATGATCCCAACACCGGGCAGATTGATCGCCTTTTGGCGATGCCGCCGTCGACGGGAAATGCGGGGATTCTGTCGGCCGGCTCCACATACGCCGTCGATGGCAGCCTGGCAGACCTCAGCGCCGATTTTCGTGCCCGTCATCTCGGCGATCAGCTTACCGTCGTGGTTCTTGATTCCGCCTCGGCGGTTGCCAGCGGCGTGACTTCGCAGAAAAGGCAGTCGTCGGCAAATGCCTCGGTAACATCTCTGTTTGGAGTCAAGAGTTCCACCGGCGCGCTCGCAAACCTGGCGACATCCACTGGCCAGCAACAATTGGACGGGCAGGGTTCAACGACGAGGACGACGACACTTTCAACGACTCTTTCTGTAAGAGTGTTGAGGGTTCTGCCCAGCGGCGATTTGATCGTCGAAGGATCGAAACTGATCGCCATTAATTCCGAATTCCAGACCGTCACGCTGCGGGGCATCGTGCGGCAGGTGGACTTGGGTCCGCTCAACTCCGTGACTTCGAATCAGGTTGCGGACCTGGAGGTGCGCATTAATGGCCAGGGCGTCGTGAATGACGCAATCCGGCGCCCTAATTTCCTATACCGGCTGTTCCTTGGACTGCTTCCCTTCTAATCATGTCTACGAAGACGACTTGCGCCTTGGCTGTGCTCCTCATGGCAAGTGAAGTGTCGGCGGCGTCAAACCCGATTCTGCTAAAGGATCTAGCAACCATCGAGGGCGTTCGCGACAATCAGCTGATTGGTTATGGAATGGTCGTTGGGCTGGCTGGAACGGGAGATCGTCGTCAAACCGTTTTCTCTGCTCAAACACTCACTAACATCTTGCAGCGGATGGGCGTGACGGCATTGCCAACGGCGATACAGGTGCGGAACACCGCCGCGGTCATGGTAACGGCGACCTTGCCGCCCTTTACCCAACCGGGTTCGAAGATAGACGTCACCGTGGCGGCGATCGGTGATGCCGCTAACCTGCAGGGAGGACTTCTCCTACTTACACCCCTTCGGGCGGGGACTGGGGAGACGTTTGCCGTGGCTCAAGGGTCAGTCGTGACCGGCGGATTCGCGGCCGGCCACAGTGGCAACTCTCAAACCGTGAACCACCCGACCGCGGGCCGGATCGTGGATGGGGCGATCGTCGAGCGCGGGCCGCCTTCGGTGATTCCAACTCACGAGTTCCATTTTCAGTTGCGGCGCCCCGATTTCATTACCGCGTCCAGGGTTGCGGCGAGCATCAACAAGGCACTCGGCAGTAACGGGGAAACGCTTGCGCAGGCAAATAACTCGAGCCTCATCGTTGTTCGCCTTCCGAATAGCTATGAAGGCCGTAGCGTGGATTTCATCGCCGCGGTGGAAGCGATTCCGGTGGAAGTGGACCGGTTGGCGAAAATCGCGATTGACGAGAAGACCGGAACCATCGTTTTTGGCGGGGACGTGCGGATTGCGCCCGTGTCAATTCTCCATGGCAATCTGACGGTCGAGGTACAAACATCCTTTGATGTATCGCAGCCGGCGCCTTTCAGCGGTCCAGCTGCCGCAACCGCGGTTGTTCCTCAGGTAAGCGTCGGCGTGAAAGAAGAGAAGGCCGCCAATGTGGTGCTCGGAAAAGGTTCGAAGATCGAAGATTTGGTTCGCTCCCTGACAGCCATTGGTTCCACGCCTCGTGACATCATCGCGATCCTCCAGAACCTCAAGGCGGCGGGAGCCATCGACGCCGAGATCGACATCATGTAATGGACAGTGAACTGAATGGATGACACGACCAGTATTGGGCTTGGAACCTATGGAGCGATGTTGACTTCAAGCGTCACGGGGACATCCCTTTCTGTTCACCAGGCAGGGAAGCATGACTCGCCCGAGGCCACAGCAAAGGCAGCAAGCCAGTTCGAGGCCCTGCTCATCGGCCAGTTCTTAAAGTCTGCCCGTGAAGCAAGCGGCTCAGGCTGGATGGGCACCGACGCAGATGACGCCGATGCGGGAATGATCGAGCTTGCTGAGCAGCAGCTTTCTCAGGCGCTCGCGAAGCGAGGAGTTTTCGGCCTCGCTAAACTAGTGGCTGAAGGCCTGACAAAAACTGAGAATATCCGGCAGGCCGGAAACACTAGTCAACAGTGACTTCAGGAATCCCCAACTCGATGCCTCTGGTGGAAGCGACGACGGCGGACAGTTTGAGTCCGAAACGCCCGGTAGAGGCCGGTTCACACCAGACGCAGCCGGACGGAGCTCAGGTCAGCGAGCTAAGCCGTACCGTTGCCGCAGCACTTGGAACCGACGATCAGAAAGTCGAGGCTCTGCGGCGGGAAGTGTCGACCGGCGTATATGTTGTTGACCCCATCAAAACAGCCGAGAAGATGCTGCAGATCGAGAAGCCCGAGTAGCAAACCGCCGTTTCCGTAACCTCCAGTCACAAGCCTTCAAGAAATTCTGCAAGAATCTGCAACCCGCTCTTTTTCATGGGCCTGAAGGGTATTCAGCCAGGTAACCTCAGGCTCTGGAAACTCATTTCTTGTCGACCCAGCCCCTAAAGTGGGATCGGTATGAACAAGTTGGAATTCACTCTCCGACTCGCCCGGGAATCCCATCGGTCTCCCGGCCGGGCCGCCGACGATGTGGACAAATTCGTCCACCGAATCCTCAAGGATCTACGCCGCGCAAGAAGCCATCCATCTCCTCCGAAGTCACCCTTGTCCAAAGACCAAGCCTCCAAAACGGGAAAGAGCAAGAGCGACACCAAGCAGAGCCTGTCATGACACAGCGCTGGAAGGGAGAAGCGGTTCTGGAGGCTATTGGACGCTACCTCCGCGAAGGAGTTCCGGTCGAGATCGAGGGGTTCGGCCGGTTCGAGCTTGATCCCCAAGGGCAAGTCGTCTTTGAAGTGGACGGCGCCATCAAGGTCTTCATCGCTTATGCCTACGAAGATGAAGACGCCGCAAAGCGCCTTTCTTCGAGCCTGAAGGCGGCCGGCTTTGAACCATGGCTGGATCAGGAAAAGCTATTGCCCGGACAGAATTGGCCGCGAGCAATCGACCGCGCCATTGAGGTCAGCGATTTCTTCATTGCCTGCCTTTCAAAGCAGTCGACATTGAAACGGGGGCATTTCCAAAGTGAACTACGCTATGCACTCGATTTGGCATCGCGGGTTCCCCTCGACGATATATTCCTCGTTCCGGCTCGATTGGATGACTGTGCCGTCCCGCGGACGATCTGCCAGAGTACGCAGTATCTTGACTTGTTCCCGGACTGGGATCGTGGAATTGAAAGGATCGCACGCACAATGAGGCGGCAATGGAGCCGGCGCCAGCGGCAGCTAAAGCTTGCCAGCTAGTTTCTTTTTCGCGTCGTGGCCTTCTTTGGAATCGGGGGCCAGTTGCACGACTTTTTTGTAGGCTGTTCGAGCTGCGTCACTTTCCTTCAACTTCTCACGCGCTTCGCCCAGGTGGAAGTATGCTTCCGCCAAACCTGGATTCCATTTCGTGGCTTCCTCAAAGCGCTTGGCGGCAGCTCGATAACTGCCTTTGTGCATATAGAAGGTGCCGATCTTGATATCGTGCTCGGCCTCGATCGGATTGAAGCTATACACCTGCGGTTTCTCGCCTTCATCCTCTTCGGGAGGGTTGTCCTCCGCCGGAGGCTGCGGAGCCGGGGCGGCCTGCTGTGACGGGCTCTGCTGAGCGGGACTCGGTTTGGCTGCTTCCTGCGCCCACGCAAATGCTCCGCATATGGCAAACAAGATTACTTTGCGTGTCACAATCAAAGTATAACTGCTGATGGAACTTCGGGAGAAAGTCGCACAACTTCCCACCGAACCCGGCGTTTACCTGTACAAGAACGCGGACGGAACGGTCATTTACGTCGGCAAAGCGAAGAGTCTTCGCAGCCGCGTTCGCAGCTATTTCAATGAAGACCGGCTGGCCGAGGCGAAAACCGGAAGCTTGATCGCCGAAGCCCGCGATATCCAATACATCCAGGTCCACAACAACAAAGAAGCGCTGGCGCTTGAGAACAACCTCATCAAGCAATACAAGCCTCGCTTCAATATCCTGCTCCGGGATGATAAGACCTTTCCGTATATCAAGCTGACCGGCGAGAAATATCCCCGCGTTTACGTCACGCGACGTTTACTGAAAGATGGCTCAAGCTACTACGGCCCGTACTTCCCCGGCAATCTGGCGCACCGGCTGGTCCACTTCATTCACCGGCACTTCTTGGTGCCTTCTTGCAAAATCGATTTCTCCCGCACGCACACCCACCCCTGCCTGCAGTTTCATATTCACCGCTGCTTAGGTCCTTGTGTTACGGGCCTGACTACCGACGAAGCCTATGGTGCCGCGGTGCACGACGTCCGGCTATTCCTCGAAGGACGGCACGGCGATCTGGTCCTGCAGTTGGAGCGACGCATGCAGAAGGCGTCAGCTGAGATGCGCTTTGAGGAAGCGGCCGGCTTGAGGAATCTCATCACCACGGTCCGTGAGGTCGAGGAGAGGCAAAAGATGGCGGCTGCGGAAGGCGATGATGCCGACATCTTCGCCTATCACGCTGAACCGCCTTTGATAGCGGCGAATCTTTTCCATTTGCGAAACGGAAGAATTGTCGACCGTCGCGAGATGTTCTGGGAGGACCAAGACGAGTTCGAGATATCTGAGTTTGTTGCGGCCTTGTTGAAACAGGTGTATCTGAATCAACCCTACATCCCCGGCCACATACACGTTCCCGTCGACTTCGACGATCGTGCCGAACTCGAAGAAGTGCTGTCGGAGAAACGAGGCCGTAAGGTCGAGATCGTGACACCGCAACGAGGCGCCAAGCGCGCCATGCTGGATCTCGTTTCAACCAATGCGAAGAACAGCTTTGAACAGCGTTTCCGAGTCCTGAAGCCTTCTTCGGATGCGATTCAGGCCGCTGTCGAGGACGCTCTCGGCTTGCCCAACCCGCCCAAGCGAATTGAGTGCTTTGACATCTCGCACATCCAAGGCACCGACAAAGTGGCGAGCATGGTGGTTTGGGAGAACGGCCGGATGAAGAAATCCGACTACCGGAAATTCATCCTGAAGACAGTCGTGGGCAACGACGATTTCGCCTCCATGCGAGAAGTGATCACACGGCGTTATTCCCGGCTGCAAGAGGAGAAGGCCAAGTTTCCGGATCTGGTCATCGTCGACGGTGGATTGGGTCAGTTGCACGCCGCCGCGGGAGCGCTGGAGGAATTGGGCATCACCGATCAACCTTTGGCCTCCATCGCGAAGCGGGAAGAGTGGATCTACGTTTATGGCCAAGAGGATGAGCCCATCGTGTTGGACAAGTTCTCACCGATTCTGCATCTCGTGCAGACCATCCGCGATGAGGCGCACCGGTTTGCGGTCACCTTCCACCGTTCGCGCAGGAGCACGAATCGACTAACGTCTGAGCTGCACGAGGTGCGCGGCATTGGACCGCGAACCGTGCAGAAACTCTTGCGATCGTTCGGTAGTTTGGAGCGCGTTCGATCCGCTTCGGATGCTGAGTTGGCCACAATCGTTGGCCAGGCCATAGCCAATCGCTTGCGCGTTCATTTTCGTGAAAACGGGCAGGTCGCCAGCCCGGCCATGGAACTCATCCAGATATCAGATCCCGCGAAACAGCCGCAGACCAAGCACATCGGGTAGCCCAGCATCCTTGATGCGCTGGTAAGTCAGCCGGATCGGGTATTCTGTCCTTCGCAACGTTACGGTCCGCAGGTCGGAATCGTAGATCGCGTATCCGGCGCGAGGGTCTCCGTCACGCGGTTGACCGACGGAGCCCGGGTTCACCATATAGGAGGTGTCGGGAACAATCTCGAAAGTTACCTCCCGCCGCCGGGCTGTTGCCGCGGGCAACCGGCCGATGTTGCGCCATCTCAGAAAGAATCCACCCTGAACGTGAGTGTGGCCGAAGAACGAGAGCGGGGACCCAAGGCAAGCAAAGCATTCAGCAGCGGCCTCCGGGGCGAGGATGTACTGATCCTCATCGAAAGGCGCGCCGTGGAAAATCGAGAAGTGCTCCAATTGCTGCGGCCCGGCGGGAAGCTCTTGAAGCCACCTCAATTGCTCCGGGCTCAGTTGATGTCGAGACCATAAGACCGACGCTTGGGCGATTTCGTTAAACCACTGAAAGCCCTCCATGCCGGCGACCACCTTGTCGTGGTTCCCCCGGATGACGGTCTTGCAATTGTTTCTCACCCATTCCACAACTTCGCTCGGGCTGGGATTGTAGCCCACCAGATCGCCACAACAGACCACCTCGTCGTACTCATGAGAGCAATCGGCCAGCACGGCCTGTAGCGCTTCCCAATTCCCATGGATGTCGCTGAGTATTAGAAAGCGCACAGTCTTGTCGGTCTCAATTTTAGGAAGTGCGCAATTCGCACAAGCACGCCAATTGTACACAAACGCGGATTCACTGATCCGAAACACGCTCGCCAGGGGCTCGTTCTGCCCGCCTGCGATTCCGGCAAGTGGCCAGGCCAGACCATCCAAACTCGCTTTCGCAGCATCGGCCCGCTCGGGCGGCTCCGTTCCACCTGTTCGCTACAATCAAGCGATGTCTTTAGTGGTAGTCGGCTCCGTTGCGTATGATGCCATCGAAACTCCTCATGGAAAGCGGGAGCGAACGCTTGGTGGTGCGTGTACTTACATTGCCCTAAGCGCAAGTTACTTCACGAGAACCAATATTGTCGCCGTGGTCGGTAACGACTTCGAGGCTTCGGACAAGGCTCTGCTTGCGGCCAGAAACATTGACCTGGAAGGTCTCGAAGAGGTCCCTGGAAAGACTTTCTTTTGGTCAGGTGTTTATTCGGACGACATGAATGAACGAACCACGCTCCAAACCGACCTCAATGTGTTTGCCGACTTCCAGCCGAAGCTTCCAGCGAGCTATCAAGACCAACCGTACTTATTGTTGGGCAATATCCAGCCCGCCCTGCAGGCCGGCGTTCATCGGCAGATGAAACAGCTCCGGTTCGCAGGAGGCGACACCATGAACTATTGGATCAACGACTATCGCCCCGAACTGGTCGAGACCATTCGCACATGGGATTTCCTGCTTATCAACGATAGCGAGGCGAAACTCCTCGCTGGTGAAACCAACCTACGAAGGGCCGCCAACAAAATCCTGGCCATGGGACCCAACACGCTGGTTATCAAACGCGGTGAATATGGCGCCATGCTGTTCCGGCACGACACGCTGTTCATGATTCCGGGTTATCTATTGGAAGAGGTTTATGATCCCACGGGCGCTGGGGATTGCTTTGCCGGCGGTTTCGTGGGTTACCTGGCCCAGCAGGGCTTCGACCTTCGCAACGGGCACATCGATGTCCAGGATTTACACCGGGCGGTGATCTATGGCTCGGTTATGGGAAGCTTCTGCTGCGAAGAGTTCGGCGTGGACCGATTTAATACGCTCACCCGTAAAGACATTGACCAACGATTTGAAGAATTCCGGCGGTTTACCGCCTTCTGACAGCCCGGCGTCCACGAAAGAACTGCTTTGTGTTCTGGCTTCCCTGGTCACCCTTGCCGGGTTGTCCGCCTACTGGTTCTTCAAGAACGGCTACCTTCTCTATTACGGCGACGCCCAGGCGCACCTGAATATCAGTCGCGGCATACTCGACTCCAGGACTCCGGGATACGAACAAATCGGTTCGGTGTGGTTGCCCGTTCTACATTTGATCTGCATGCCGTTCGTGGGGAACAACTGGCTCTGGACAACCGGGCTCGCCGGAGCCATCCCGGTGTCTCTTTACTTCGTCATTGCCGGCGTGTTTTTCTTTCTCGCGGCAAGAACGGCATACGACAGCCGTTTAGCAGCAATCGTTACACTGGCTTGCTTTGCTCTGAATCCGAACATTCTGTACCTGGCATCCATCCCGATGACGGAAGCGGTCTTCCTTGCCGAGTTGGCTGTGACGTTGTTCTCAATCCTGCGTTATCGCCAAACGCAGCAGCGCGGTCTGATCTGGCTGGCGGGCCTGGCAATCCTCCTCGCGACGTTGACCCGGTATGACGGCTGGTTCCTGATTCCGTTTACGGGCCTGGCCTTGGCGGCCGGCGCAAAAAAACGTCGATGGCTTGTTCTTGTCGAATTCTGCCTCATCGCCAGCCTCGGACCTCTGTATTGGCTGGCGCATAACTACTACATCTACGGCGACCCGCTCGAGTTCTATCGTGGCCCCTATTCGGCGATGGCCATTTATCAGCGCGCGCTTGACGCGGGGCTTGAGCGGTATCGTGGCGACCACCAGCTTGGCTACGCGATCGAATACTATGCGGCTGCGGGAAGGCTTTGTACTGGCACGCCGCTCATCTGGCTTGGCGGTCTTGGAGCGCTTTGTGCACTTCTCAAACGGCGCTTCGCCCCACTTCTCTTTCTGCTACTGACTCCGCTGTTTTATACCTGGAGTGTTTACTCGTCGAGCGCGCCTATTTTCATGCCGCACCTCTGGCCCTTCAGCTACTACAACACGCGTTATGGAATCGCGGTTCTGCCACTGGCTGCCTTTGCCGCCGGCGCCCTGGTCCTCGTCATACCCGCCCGCTGGAGGACTTGGGGATTGTTAATTCCGCTTGTCGCTTGCTCCGCATGGCTGGTTTCACCGTCTCGCGAGAAATGGATCTGCTGGAAAGAGTCGCAGGTGAATTCTGTTTCGCGTCGCGCATGGACCAATGCCGGCGCGGCGTTTCTTCGCAAGAACTACCAGCCTGGGCAAGGGATTCTCGCATCCTCTGGTGACGTGCCGGGTATCCTTTGTGCGGCCTCCATTCCTCTTGCACAGAGCCTCAACATCTACAACGGCGCGGAGTGGCTGGCGACAGTGACGCGCCCGGATCTCTTCCATCGGCCCATGTGGGCTATCGCCCAGGCCGGCGACTCGCTTTCTAAAGCGATCGATACCGCTAACTGGAAACTGCCCGTGTACCGGGTAGTCGAGGAGATTCAGGTGAAGGATGCTCCCGTACTTCTGATCTATCGACGGACCAACGAATCGTCTGTCTTCACTCCACAGAAGCCGGCCAGCAAACTGGATGTGGAAGAGACGACCGGCTCCAGTGGACAGGAGATGCCGCATAAGAAGAACCAGGAAGATGACCAATGATCAGACTCCCTTTTGCAAAGCTACACGGCGCGGAAAACGATTTTCTGTTGACTTGGGCCAATGAGGCGCCAGCCAATCATCTTCCCGAGATTGCCCGCCGTATCTGCGCGCGGAACACGGGCATCGGCGCCGATGGCTGGATGTTGGTCTCGCTGGACGGGTCGGGTCTTGCGACGCGGCTGTTCAACTCAGACGGAAGCGAGCCGGAGATATCCGGCAATGGCACCCGCTGCGCTGCGGTATTCGGTCTGCTCAAAGGAGCCGTTGCAGGTCCCAAAATCGCGATAAACACTGCGGCAGGGATGAAACAACTGCGTGTCATTCGTCAGAACGGTAATTTATTCCTGCTCGAAATGAACATGGGCCAACCTGTCTACAAAGCCGGCGAAATCAGCACACCGCTGCGTTTGTCGGACAGCAGCTTTGATGCGACCATTCTCAACGTGGGTAATCCGCAATGCGCGATCTTTGTGGATGCCCTGCCTTCGGATTGGCGTAAACACGCGGCTGAGGCGGAAGCGCACCCGCGATTTCCCAATCGCACCAACGTTTCCTTCGTTACGGTGCGCGACGCCCACTCGATTAACGCCGTGTTTTTTGAGCGGGGTGCAGGCGAGACGCGCAGCTCCGGAACAGGTTCAACCGGCGCCGCCGTCGCTGCTATTCTGAGGGGAAAGGTTCAGAGCCCAGTCGAGGTGCACACGCCTGCCGGGTCGATGACCCTGCGATGGGACGACAATATCTACCTGACTGGGCCGGCCGAACTGATAGCCGAGGGTATCTACTTCCTTGATCACTAAGACACTTGAGGACTTGACTGGGCAGCCGGTTTCAGCTGCCCAACAACTAAAAGAACGGATTGCTAAGAAAACCGCCCGCGTTGGAGTAATCGGTCTCGGATACGTCGGCCTTCCGCTTGCCGTCGAGTTTGCGAAAGCCGGATTTGATGTGACGGGAATTGACGTCCTCGCCGCCAAGGTAGACCAATTTAATAGCGGCGAGTCGTACGTCAAAGATGTTTCGGATGACGTCTTCAAACCCCTCGTCGATAGCGGGAGGCTGAGAGCAACCACCGACTTCTCCGTCATCCGCGACCTCGATACCGTCGATATCTGCGTCCCGACCCCGCTTCGAAAGACCAAAGATCCCGATATGAGTTTCGTGGTGGCGGCCAGCGACGAGATTGCCAAGTACCTCCATTCGGGGCTGCTGGTCATGCTGGAATCCACTACCTATCCGGGCACGACGGATGAGCTTGTACTGCCGAAACTGGAATCCACCGGGTTACGGGTTGGCCGTGACTTCTTCCTCTGCTTCTCACCGGAGCGCGTTGACCCGGGCAATGCAAACTTCCAAACCCGCAACATTCCGAAAGTGGTAGGCGGTATCACGCCTCTTTGCACCGATCTAGGTGGCGCGTTCTACAAGCAGGCGCTCGACACCGTAGTTCCGGTCAGTTCGACCCGGGTGGCCGAGATGGTAAAGCTGCTTGAGAACACGTTTCGGATGATCAACATCGGGCTGGTGAACGAACTGGCCTTGATGTGCGATCGCATGAATATCGACGTTTGGGAAGTGATCGACGCGGCCGCCACCAAGCCCTTCGGCTACATGCCGTTTTACCCTGGTCCGGGCCTAGGCGGCCATTGCATTCCGATCGATCCGTTTTACCTCTCATGGAAGAGTAAAGAGGCAGGAATTGAGGCAAGATTCATCGAGCTTGCCGGCTACATTAACGGCCGCATGCCGGAATTTGTCGTCGAGAAGATTCAAAACGCACTCAACGATGCCGGCAAGCCGTTGCGCAGGTCGCGCGTGCACGTTCTGGGCGTTGCCTATAAGCGCGATATCGATGACGTTCGCGAATCGCCGGCACTTGACATAATCGCTCTCTTAACACGGCGCGGCGCAACGGTAAGCTACTCCGACTCGTATGTCCCAAGAATCCGTATCGACGGCGGTGATCTGCTGGCGGAAGACCTTTTCCCGGCAGCGGAAACCGCAGACTGCTGCGTGATCGTGACGGATCACAAGTCGGTCGATTACGACCTTGTACTCGATCGTTCGAAGCTCCTTGTGGATACACGCAACGCGCTAAAGGGGCGGAAGTCCGATAAGCTCGTCCGGCTTTAGCGCGCCTTCTCACTCGGACGGTTCTTCGGCGCCGCCGCTATCCAGGCCCATCTGCGACAGCCGGTAACGCAGCGCATTTCGCGTCAAGCCGAGCAGTCGGGCGGCCTGGCTCTTGTTGCCGTTGGCCCGCCGCAGCGCTTCGCGAATCATCATCTGCTCCCAATGCTCCAGCGTCATGCCTTCCGGCAACAGAGGCTGTTGATTTGACCCTTGCGCACCGGAATGGCGCGGGGTCTCAATGCGAATGTCTGCAGCCTCCAACACTGGCCCGCTGGTGAGCACCATGCTTCGCTCCAGGGTGTTCTCCAACTCACGAACATTTCCCGGCCAGGTGTGATCGTACAGACGGTCCATTGCCGCCGGGCTGATCTCCCGCACCGGAGAACCAAGCTCCTTCGCGAGCTTCTCAACAAAGTGAATGGCTAGGAACGGAATGTCCTCGCGTCGTTCTCGCAACGGCGGGATATTGATCGGCACGACATTCAGCCGGTAATACAGGTCTTGCCGAAAAGTCCCCTCTTCCAGAGCCGCTCGCAGATTCACGTTGGTCGCTGCGATCACGCGCACATCCACGCTACGCGTCAGGTTGCTGCCCAGACGTTCGAACTGTTTCTCCTGCAGGATCCGCAGCAGCTTCACCTGGATATTCCCCGGCACATCGCCAATTTCATCCAGAAACACCGTACCCGAATCGGCCTGCTCAAACTTGCCCGGTTTGCTGGCGTTGGCGCCGGTAAAGGCGCCTTTCTCGTAGCCGAATAGTTCGCTCTCCATCAGGTTCTCGGGCAGAGCCGTGCAGTTAATCTTCACAAAGGGATTGTTCTTGCGCGGCGAGTTCTGATGGATGGCGCGGGCGATCATGTCTTTGCCCACACCGCTCTCACCCGCCAGCAGCACAGTCGTCCGCATCGGAGCAACCCTGCTGACGGTTTGGAAGATCTCACGCATCGCCGGGCTCCGGCCGACTATATTGTCGAAACGGTAGCGCTGGTCGAGTTCATCCCTGAGCCGGCGGTTCTCAGCGCGCAGGGCGTTCACCGCCAGGGCCTTTTGCACGATGGTGTTCAGGTGGTCGAGCGAAAACGGCTTTTGCAGAAAGTCCACGGCACCGAGCTTCATGGCTTCCACGGCGTTCTCCACGGATCCATGCGCAGTTATGACGATGATGCCCGCCGTCGCGCCGCGCACCTGAAGCTCCTGAATCAGCTGCATCCCGCCCATGCCAGGCAGACGAAGATCTGTAATCACCAGGTCAGCCATGCCCACCAGGGGAAGCGCCTGCTCGGCACTGCTGGCTTGATCCACTTCGAAGCCGGCGGACTCCAGATGAAGTTGAATCACCCGTCGTAGCTTGTCTTCGTCCTCCACGATCAGAATTCGGGCTGCAGTCATGTCTCTTAGTTTGCCTCTTTGTCAAATGGGGCTCTCAGGGAGCTTAACCTCTAAGCCAACCCGAACCGCGGAATGGAAATCTCAAAGGTCGTTCCCTTCCGCACCTCACTCCGCACCGAGATCTTCCCACCGTGTTCGTCAACGATCTTGGCCACCAACGCCAGTCCTAACCCTACGCCGTTCGGCTTCGTCGTAAAGAACGGGTTGAAGACACTCTCCAGATGCTGTGGGTCGATGCCGTGTCCTTGATCTGTCACCTGAATCAGCATCTGGTCGTCGTTAGCGTGAACGCTGACGATCACCGGCTGACCGGGCTGACTTGCCTGGATCGCATTTTGCACCAGATTCTGTAAAGCCAACGGCAAGAGATCCGGATCGAACGAGAATTCGAGCGGGCCCTGCGGCAGTTCTTCGGTTAGAGCCACGCCATGCTTCTGCGCGACCCCATCGAGCTGGCGGATCACATTATCGATTACAGGCAATAGGTCCGAAACCTGGGGGTGGAGTTCCAGAGGCTTCGCGAAATCGAGAAAACGCGAGATGAGCGCATTGGTTCGGTCCACTTCCGAGGCGATGTTTCCCGCCATTTCAGCCATTACTTCGGGCCTCGCTTGTGTGGCTGGCTTGGTTATGAACTCGGCCGACGCTTTTATCGTTCCCAGGGGATTTCGCAGCTCATGCGCCAACCCGGCTGTCAACTGGCCTAACGCCGCCAGACGTTCGCTTCGCCGCAACGACGCTTCTGCCCGTCTCAGGCTCCGGCCGGCCTCTTCTGTGCGCAACATCTCCTCCCTTTTCGCTTTCGCTTGCTGGTACACAAGGAACCCAACCACAGAGAGGAAGATGCAGCGCAGGCACAACGTGTCGATGGCATCGGCAGTCAGTTCGTATCGCTGCCAGTCGACGGAAAGCAGAAAAGATAGGTACGCTGCGCAGGCAAGAACGATAAACACGAACGTCCCGACAAGTTCCAGGCTGGTGGCCGCCGAGATGACCGGGACAAACAAGATCAGGAAGTAATTGGATTCAAAAGTGTCGGAGTAGCCAATGAGCAGGTATGCCAGTATCAGCTTAATCGCGCTTCCGGCAATCTGCCCTTTATGGGAGGAAAAGGCCGGCACCTTGGGTTCGGCGACCTGAAACACTGCCATCACGATGAGAATGATAATCGCCGGATAGTTCTTCTCGGTGTTAAACACCGCCAGCCCGGAGAAGAGTACGAGCCAAACCAGATCCTCGGCTCGGAAGAAGAATCGGGGTCGGCGGGGATTGATCGGCGGAGAAGCATCCACGAGGCTTATCTTACAGCCCGCTGTGACACAATAATTGAGAACCTAGAAGTTTTCATGAGCACTATTAACCCCGAAACGCAAGCTCTCGCCGAAACCGGCGAGGAGCAAGAAAACAACACATTTGCCGAGTTGCTCTCGAATTTCGAGCAGCAGCATAGCTCCGAACGCTCGGAGTCGATCACGGGCACAATTGTTTCCGTGACCGCGGAGACCATACTCATTGACATCGGCCGCAAGACCGAAGGCTCCCTATCGCTGGCTGCCTGGCGAGAGGCCCGTCAGGACGAAGAGCCCCAACGGGGCGCCACGATTCCCGTGAGTGTCGGACCCCGCGACTCGGAGGGCTATTACCAGCTCTCAACCATGAAAGTGGTCCGTCCCAAGGATTGGAGCGGTCTTGAGGCTGCCTTTGCCGAGAAGAGAACCATTGCCGGTACCGTTGCCGAGCAGGTAAAGGGCGGTTTCCGGGTCGATATTGGCGTTCGAGCTTTCATGCCTGCCTCACGCAGCGGAGTTCGAGATGCGGAAGAAATGGTCAAGCTGGTTGGCCAGGAAATCCAGTGCCGCATCACCAAGCTCGATGTCGCGAATGAGGATGTTGTCGTTGATCACCGCGTCATCCTTGAGGAAGAGCAGGCCCGGAAGCGGCAGGAAGCGTTTGCCGCGCTGAAGGAAGGCGCCGTTGTTACGGGTCGTGTCCGCTCGGTCATGGATTTCGGCGCGTTCGTCGATCTCGGGGGTCTTGATGGCCTGCTGCACATCATGGACATGTCGTGGTCACGTCTCGGGAAAGCCAGTGATGCCGTCAAAGTCGGCGACGAACTTCAAGTAAAAATCTTGAAGATCGATCCTGCCAGCCACAAGGTTTCCCTCGGGCTGAAGCAACTGCAGGAAGAGCCGTGGACCATCGCTGCCAGGACTTTTGAGCAGGGCCAGCGTGTTTCGGGAACCGTTTCACGCCTGACCGATTTCGGCGCCTTCGTGGAATTATTGCCGGGCGTCGATGGGCTCATCCATCTCTCGGAAATGTCTTGGGATAAGCGTGTCCGAAAGCCCAGCGACGTGGTAAAACCGGGCGAACGCGTTGACGTCGTCGTGCTTCAGGTCAACCCCAACGACAAGCGGATCAGCCTCGGCCTGAAACAAACCCTGGGCGACCCCTGGGAGTCCCTGCCTTCGAGGTTTCCGGTTGGATCACAAGTCGAAGGTCCCATCACCAACCTCGCAAACTTCGGGGCTTTCGTCGATCTCGGCGAGGGGATCGAGGGCATGATCCATATATCCGACATTACCAATGAAAAGCGGCTGGATCATCCAAAGGATTTACTTGCCAAGGGCCAAGTCGTAAAAGCCGTGGTTCTGGAATTGGATAAGGAGAAGCGTCGTATCCGTTTGGGAATGAAGCAACTGGAGCCGACCAGCGTGGACCACTACATTGCCGAGCATCACGCCGGCGAGACCGTGAGCGGCCGGCTTGTCGAAGTCCACGGAACGAAGGCGAAAGTGGAGTTAGGCGAGGGAGTGATTGCCCAATGCAGCATCACGCCGGCGGCCTCGCAACCCGAAGCGAAGCCCGCCACGTCGTCCTCGGACGTTAGCGCGCTCAGTGCTATGCTCTCTGCGCGTTGGAAGGAAGGCGGCGGTGAGCATGTCGCCGGGAACGGTGGGCCACGCGCCGGTCAGGTCTGCAGTTTCCGAATCGCGCACATTGATCCCTCTAAGAGACTGATTCAGTTGGAGTTAGCGAGTTAGCAACCCTGCTGGCTCGGCTCTCTCGCCGTGGCATTCGCCCTGCAATTCCCGAGCCGGCCAGCGAGACGGAACGGCCTCTGGTTCGTCTACGTATGTAGTGGAAAGCAGAGCAGAAACAATAGACACAATCGGGATCAGGACCCGCAGGGTGGCTGAGCGCATTGAAGAGTCCGCTTTGATCCGCGCCGCGCAGGGTGGCGATGCGGAGGCTTTTGAGCAGCTTGTGCGCTCATACGATCAAAGCGTTCTTCGCCTGGCCATGAACCTGCTGCGCTCCCCGGAGGACGCTCGCGATGTCTATCAGGAAGCGTTCCTGCGCGTCTATCGCAACCTGCATGCATTCCGGTTTGACTGCAGCTTCAGCACCTGGCTGTACAGGATCGTCTCGAACTTGTGCCTCGACCAGCTCCGTAAGCGTAAAGTGCGCAAAGAGGAGCCGGCCTCCCTCGTTACCAGCGAAGGGCAGCTGGATCGATTTGAGTTCGTCGCCGAAGAGCGCGCCGACGTCGATCCACAGCGCCGCCTCATGAGCGCCCAGATCAGCTCCAGGATTTCAGAAGTCTTAGCTAGTCTGACAGCGCGCGAGCGTCTGGTATTTGAGATGCGGCACTATCAAGGGATGCGGCTTCGTTCCATTGGCGACGCCCTCGGCACCACTGAGGAAGCTGCTAAGAACTGCCTCTTCAGGGCAACACAGAAGATGAGGGCGGCTTTGGGGGATTTTGTATGACCTGCCAACAGGCTCAAGAATCTCTTTCGCTCTATCTCTACGGTGAGATGGAGTTCATTGTTGAAGAAGAGTTTGAACAGCATACCGCGCAATGTGCGCTGTGTGCGGATGCTCTGGCTCGCGAGCGGAAGTGGCACGTGTTGATGAATGATGCGCAGGCGAACGTTCCTCTCGATCTGCTCTCGCAGTGCCGCCGTGAGCTGTCTCGGGAGTTGCAGGCCGATAAGCGGCGCGCTCCAAGTCTATGGGCTCGCCTGGTTGAATCCATACGGCCTACGGGCTGGTCGATGCAACTGGCCTCGGCCGCTCTTCTCGTTTGCCTGGGTTTTGGCGCGGCGTTCATGCTGCAGCGCTGGGAGGCTCCGTCTTCCGACGTGACATCCAAGGTTAGATCCATCGGTCGCGGACCCAATGGCAAAGTGGAGATCGCGGTTGATGAAGTGCGTCGCCGCAAAATCGAAGGGCGTGCGGACGATCCCTCGGTTCTCCGGTACCTCATCGATGCCTCAAGAGATGCAGATGACCCCGGCCTAAGGGCTGAGTCGGTGGAATGGCTCGATAAGAGCGACGGCCCCGAAGTGCGCGACGCCTTGCTCTACTCGCTAGGACATGATCCGAATTCCAGCGTGCGCTCTAAAGCGCTTCAGGGAGTAGGCCGGTTTTCCAATGATCAGATTGCCAGGAACTCTCTTGTCTCGGTCTTTGAGCATGACCAGGATCCTGCGATCCGTGGTCAGGCGATCGACATCCTCGTGCCGGGCAACAACGCCATTCTCCCCAACCCGCAGATCGCCGGCAAATTGCAAGAGGTGATGGCGTCTGAGACTGACGGTTACGTCCGGCAGCGAGCGCAACGAGCCCTTCAAGTGATGAACGCGTCGTACGAAACGTATTAGCCGATTCGGTTCAACCGGGTGGGGCTGAACGCTCCAACACACCTTCCTGGCGGCTTTGTGACGTTCAACGCAGGCTCCCGTCTAACCATATGGTGAGCGGGACTGTTTCGAGCTTGGGCTCCGGACAGTCGACGTAATTCAAGATTCTAAGAAATGCTGGGCGTCGAGTTGCGCGGGTAGCCGTGCCACGCCTGTTGTGAGAGAGTATGAGTTTGATGTCTAAGTTGACCCTGGTCTGCGCCGCCATCGCCGGCCTGGCAATTCCCCTGACGGCGACGCCGTCTTTTCAACAGGGGCCTGAGGTCCATTCGGGTGGCAGTTATTTGGGAGTGGGCATCATGGATGTTGATGCCGAGCGGGCCAAAGTCCTGAAGCTCACCCAAGGGCACGGTGTCGAAGTGAGCCGCGTGGAATCGGGCAGCCCGGCCTTTGTGGCGGGCATCATGGTCGGTGACGTGCTGCTGGAATTCAACGGCCAGCCCTTGGACGGTCCGCAGCAATTGGGACACCTGGTTCGTGAAACGCCCCCTGGCACCAAAGTGAAGATCCTCTTGTGGCGAGCCGGCAAAACGGAGACTGTCTCGGCCGTCCTGGAAGCGCGGAAATACAAAACCCCCGAAATCATTGGCATGTGGCCGCCTCCGCCGGGCGCGATGACCCCGGATATGCCCGGCTTGTACCAGTCCTGGCAGAGCCGGATGCTAGGCGTGGAATGCGAACCAGTCGAAAACCAACTGGCAGCTTACTTCGGCGTGAAGCGGGGAGTGCTGATTCGCGCCGTCATCAGCGGGTCGGCGGCGGAACGAGCCGGCTTAAAAGCGGGCGACGTGGTGACCAAAGTAGGCGATCATCCGGTCGCAGCCCCACGCGAGATCAGTGACGCTTTGCGAGATTACGTCGCCAGGAAGGTGGATGTATCAATCACTCGCGATCACAAGGACATCGTCGTAAGAGTCACCTTCGAGGATGCCGGCGGTGTGCCTCCGCAGCGCTAACATACCCAAATGAGCGTAGAGGCCGGTAACGCAACAGGAGGTTGCCGCGATGGGAATGGAAGCTCTATGCAATGCCACTTGGGGCGCGCGAACATCGCACGGCAAGGCGCTTCTCGAAACGGATTACATTCTCTTCCGGGGTGACTTTCGACTGAAGGTCCTGTTTGCGGACCTCCAGGGAGTTCATGCCGACAAGGGAATGCTGATCCTCCAGTTCAAAGCCGGCCCGGCTAGTCTCCACCTGGGAGCCGCGGCAGAAAAATGGGCCGAGAAGATCCTCAGACCTGCTTCGCGCTTCCAGAAACTGGGTATCAAACCTGGCGTAAGGATCGCGCTAGCCGGAAGTTTTGACCCGGTGTTCACTGGCGAAGTTCGCGAGTATCTGACAAGCCTGCAGTCAAGTGACCTCGTCTTCCTGGCTCTCGAGTCGTCTGTCGATCTGGGCAATCTTCCGGAAGTTGTTCGTCGACTGCCGGAATCGGCCGCGCTATGGATTATCTACCCCAAAGAGATACCAGCCATCCGTGAAACCGAGGTCATCGGCGGGGGCCGTGCAGCCGGTCTGACCGATATCAAAGTGGTCTCGTTCTCGGCCACCCACACGGGTCTTAAATTCGTTCGGGCTAAGGCAGCGCGGGAAAAACGAAGCGCCAAACCCGCGTAGGGCTCCGGAGCCGGTAATTAAGCCAGATCTCCCGGCATCAAGGGCAGGCGCCGAATCCGCTTGCCCGTGGCGGCGAAGATCGCATTCATGACGGCTGGAGCCGTTGGAGGCAAGCCCGGCTCGCCAATGCCGGTTGGCGGCAGATTGCTCTGCACGATAAAAACTTCGATCGCCGGCGTTTCGTCCATGCGCAGCGTCGTGAACTTGTTAAAGTTTGCTTCCGCCGCTCCGCCGTTCTTGATGGTGATCTGGCTCTTGAGCGCAGCCGTTAAGCCGTAAACGATTGCGCTCTCCACTTGGGCGCGAACCCCGTCAGGGTTCACCGCCGTCCCGATATCAACCACCGAAACAATCCGGTGCAACTTCAGCTGACCGTTCACCACGCTCACTTCCGCCACGTTGGAGACGTAGCTGTGGAATGAGTAGTGGCAAGCAATCCCGCGTCCCCGGCCGGCTGAAAGCGGCGTTCCCCATCCCGACTTCTGCGCGGACACTTCCAGAACGTTGCGCAGGCGATCGACATCCAGCGGGACCTCGTTCTTATCCGTCGCATGCGCCACTTTTCTGGCTTCACCCAAGTGCTTCAGCCGGAACGCTACCGGATCCATCCCGGCCGCGTGAGCCATTTCATCCATGTAACTTTCCATCACGAACCCGATCGAAGACGCCTCGACCGACCGCCACCATGCGCGCGGCACGCCGGACTTGGCAGGAAGATATTCCAAACGGTAGTTCTTCGTGACATATGGATTCTGGAAGAAACATCCCAATTCCGAGCTCTCAGGAGGCGCCTTCTTGTCCCACACTTCATTGATCGACGTGGACGTGCTTTTGTGTCTCCACGCGACGATATTGCCTTCACCATCCACGACACCGCTCACGCGGTGGTAAGAGGCGGGCCGGTAGTAATCGTGGGTCATATCGTCCTCGCGCGACCAAACCAGTTGCACGGGCTTTGGAACGCGCTTCGCAATCTGCGCGGCCTCCATGGCAAAGTCCGCCTGGTAACGTCGGCCAAATCCGCCGCCCATCAAGGTTGTGTTGACCTTCACTTTGTCCGGTGCCAGTCCGCTTACCTGAGCCACAACCTGCTGTACCCACTCCGGTCCCTGCGCCGGCGCCCAAACCTCGGCTCGATCCTTCTCGATGAACACCGTACAATTCATCGGCTCCATGGTGGCGTGCGCCTGGAATGGCAACTCGTAATCGGCTTCTACCCGCTTATCCGCCGGTGCGGCCGCCAGCGCTGCTTTCGTATCTCCCTGGTTCACCACCACTTTCATCTGAGAATCAACCAGCTTGCGGAACTGTTGCCGCAACGTCTCGATGCTTTCCTGGGCGGTAGGCCCAAGGTCCCATTCGATCTTCAGCTTCTTCCGCGCCTGCATGGCGGTCCAAGTGGACGTGGCGACCACGGCTACGCCACCCCAGGAGTGAACACCTTCCTCGACCGCAGGTATCTCGAACACGTCCAACACACCCGGCATCGCTTTAGCTTGGGTGGCATCCACGCTCTTCACTTTGCCGCCGAATACAGGGCAGCGCTGCACCATCGCGTACACCATGCCCGGGACCCGCACATCCAAGCCAAACTGCGCGCTGCCGTCGGTCTTCGGTGGGATATCTTTGCGCGGGACGGGTTGGCCGATGATCTCCCACTCCGCGGGCTTCTTAAGGGGAACCTTCGCAAGGTCCGGTATAGGCAGCTTGGCGGCACTCTCCACCAATTCTGCGAAGCTCAGAGATTGCCCTCCATAAGAAACCAGGCCATTCTTCACCTGACACTTCTCAGGGGCTATGCTCCAGCGCTGCGCGGCAGCTGACATGAACATGAGCCGCGCCGCGGCGCCCGCTTTCCGCAACGGCGTAAACGACTCGGCGACACTGCCGCTGCCGCCGGTTCCCTGGTTGCCAAACAGCGCAGAATCGGTCGGCGCTTGCTCCACCTTCACGTTCTTCCAATCGACGCCCAGTTCCTCCGCCAACACCATCGGCAACGCTGTCGAAATTCCCTGACCCATTTCCGAACGTCCGGAGAAGATTGTTACCTGGCCTTCCCCGTCGATTCGAATCCACGAGCGCAAAGGGTTCACCGGGGCCTTCTCGTTCGCACCTCGCGCCTTCTGTGGCACATCGAAGCCGATGATCAGCGCCGCACCCGCGATCGCGGCTGATTTCAGGACGCCCCTGCGGCTTATGCCTTCGATGATTCCTCCGTCTGCCCTGATTAATTTAGCCGTTGCTTTCATCAAAGAGCACCTTCCGCTGTCTTCGCAGCGCCTTCACCATTCATCGACGTTGCAGCCCGTAGCACCGCCTTCTTGATTCGTAGAGCCGTTCCGCACCGGCAAATGTTGTCGGACATAGCAGCTTCCACCTCGGCAGCTGTGGGGTGAGGACGCTTCTGGAGAAACGCGACCGCGGTCATGATCTGGCCCGATTGGCAATACCCGCATTGTGGTGCCTGTTCCGCGATCCAGGCTAATTGAACCGGATGGCTGCGATCTGCGGAGAGTCCCTCAATGGTCGTCACCTTCTTACCGGCCACGTCCGACATGGAGAAGATACAGGAGCGCTGCGCCTCGCCGTCGATATGGACCGTGCACGAGCCGCATTGCGCAATGCCGCAGCCGTACTTCGTGCCCGTGAGATTCAACGTGTCACGCAGGACCCACAGCAGCGGTGTTTCGGGATCCACGTCCACGGAAGTCTGTTTTCCGTTTAGCTCGAATTCGATCGGCATAAGCGCTCCTTTGATAGCCATCATCCAGGTACTGCTTCTGTTGGGACTTGACAACTCATTGCAAACCAATACGCCAGCTTCCGAACTTGGCGTCGCAGTCTGCGCAAAAGCTCCAGAATCTGAACCGTGCTTGCGCTCCTCACCGCAGCCAGCAAAGTGGATGCCGCCTTTTTCTGCAGCCTTTAAATAACTATAGGACGAAAAAGTCGACGTCGAGTCACTTCGAATACTTGAAGTTCATCACCGAGATCTCGTCATTGCCTGGAACGAAGAAGCCCGCTCGGCCTTGCGTGAAGTCTCGCCCCAAGCTCGGCACAGATCCGATGTCTTGCCATGCTCCGCCAGGCGCACGAACCCGCGTACTGATTTCATTCGGCTGAACGGTCATTTCGACCTGGAGCCACTCGGTGGGCTCGACATCCATCGGGATTTTTCGGATTTCTGACCCCTTGCCGTCAACCACCTCCCGTACCGTCAGATGCTTTCCGTCAGTCTGAAACAGGAGAAAGTCCCTCTGGTCCTGGTATCCCGCGAACCATTGCAGGCGCTCTTTCTTGAAGAGTCCGCCGCCCCTGCGAACACGCGCTGCGAACGAATATCGTCCGGGAGACTTCGTTACATGGAAGACGACAAAGCCTCCGCCCTTCTGGATGCGCTCCCCGGACGATTGCACAGCATCCTTATCCGGACTCGATTGTGCGGGCGGCGGAGGCGGCGGCGCGGGGGCAGGCGGTTTCGTCTCCACCACCACAATCTTGTCCAGAACCACGTCGGGTCCGCTCAGCGTTATCACGTCGCCGGTGGCAAAGGTACGCTGAAAGCGCTTGGTCATGGCTCCTTCGCGCCGGAGCTCAATCGTGTGGTCGCCAGGTTTGATATTTGGAATATTGGTGCTGCCGTCCGCGCCAATCGTCGCCGCGGGCTCCTGGTCCACGTAGACGATCGTGTCCGGTTGCGCGCCTCGAATCTTAAGGGTTGCGATCTGCGGCACCTGCTGAAGATGAAATTCCGCTCTCGCCTCCTCCCCTTTGCTAACCTTAACCACTTCTGGCGGCACGTCCAAGAAACCGTTCTTGTGGACCTTCACCACATAGGTGCCCACCTTTATGCTGGGAATTCGCAGCTGTCCGTGTACAGTAGTTCGCTTGTACAGCCTGTCGTTCAAGTAAACCTCTGCATCGTCCTGACCAGCCAGCACCAGCAGCGTTCCTGCGTTCGGATCCGACTTCACAAAGACAGTCATCACCGGCGCGGGCGTGTATGTGAGGATGAAGCGCTGTTGATCGGCTTCCCGCTTCAGCTGTAGATCGTGATCCGCAGTTCCGAGATTCGGTAGCGCCAGACCATCCCGGCTCACGTCACCGACGACTCTGCCATCCACCAATACTTGAGCGGGAAATGAGTTACTCGCGATATGCCCGGTGCCGTCCTGCTCGGAAACCACTACGATCAACGCGTTATCGGCCGAGGCCGTGCCGGTCAATTTGGGAGCCTGTTTCTCGGCGACTTCGAACTCGAACGCCGCCTTTCCATTTGGGCCGGTTAAATCTACCGAATGACGTCCCACGGCCAGGTTTTCCATTGTCAACTGGCCCTCCTGCAGTTCTACTTCGGGCTTGCCATCTACCGACACTTTGCCCGGCACGAGATCCGTATAGAGACGCAGTGTTGGTGTGATTGACACCGCCGGCTGGGCCGGCTGCGTCGGGCTGGGTTTGTTCTGCAGTGGAGTTGGGTTCGAGACGGCGGCCGGCGGTGTCTGCTCGGCAGGCGTAATGTTGAGTTTCCTGGCCATCTGAACCAGATAGAAGAAAGCCGCAAACAGCAGAAACGCAAAAAACGCTCCCACATAGACGGCGCGCTTCCAGTTCGTGGCGTCCATCTGTACGGCGTCTGCTGGTGTTGATTCTGCCGCTGGATGCTTCGGCGGAGTGCCCGCCGGCTCCTCCGACTCTTCGTTGGTGCTCTCCCGGAAACGGCGCCCGCGTTCGATCAGCCGCTCCTGTAAATCAGCCACCGTGAGCTGAAGATCAAAGTCGTCGGGAAAAGCCCGGCGCACCGCCTGCACCCTGTGATATAGGCTACGTAGCGACTCGAGGTCCTGCGCTTCGTCAATGCGCGTTTCAACCCATTTCAGTTCATGGAGTGCGGTCGCGATGTCGCGCATGGTGTCCACGGCCTTCAATGCCCGTTGCGATTATAGGCTATCTTCGCGTCTGCTGTTAGGCGCGGTTTGAATAGTTCAGGCTGTAAAACTTTTGATACTCGCCGCTCTTGACTCGTTCCACCCACGCCTGATTCTGTTTGTACCAGTCGACGGTCAATCGAAGCCCGCGGTCGAAGTCCATTTTTGGCTGCCAGCCGGTTTCGCGCGTCAGCTTCTCATTGCTGAGTGCGTAACGGCGGTCATGCCCTGGCCGGTCTGCCACTCGCGTCAGAAGTTTCTCGGTCTGTCCGGTGGCCTTCAGAATCCGGCGGACCACTTCCAGATTTGGGAGCGAGCAATTGCCGCCAATGTTATAGATCTCTCCGGCCCGGCCCTGACGGAGTGCGGCGTACACGGCTCGGCAATGATCTTCTACAAACAACCAATCACGCACCTGCTGCCCATCGCCATAAATAGGCAGGCTCTTGCCGTCCAGCGCATTCGAAATCATCAGCGGGATCAGCTTTTCCGGGAATTGGTAGGGCCCATAGTTGTTGGAGGCGCGGGTTACGGTGACGTTCAACCTAAATGTGGAGAAGTACGAGAGCGCCATCAGGTCGGATCCCGCTTTGGAAGCCGAATACGGGCTGCTGGCGCGTAGCGGATAGTTCTCATCCGCCTCGTGCGGCTCATCGATGCTGCCGTAAACTTCATCTGTTGATACATGAAGGAAGCGAGGCACGTTGGTGCGCCGCGCGGCCTCCAGCAAAGAGAAGGTGCCGTTTAGATTGGTTTGAATTGCCGCTGCCGGTGAGTGAATGCTGCGGTCAACGTGTGACTCGGCTGCGAAGTGGACGATGGCGTCGGGCTTCTCCTCTTCGCACAGCTCCCTCATCCGCGCTTCATCGCAGATGTCCGCATGCTCGAAGCGGTAGCCGCTGTGACCGGCCACCGGAAGCAGGTTCTCCAGGTTGCCGGCATAGGTCAACTTGTCGACATTGACCAACTGGTCAGCGAGTGCTTCTGAGAGAACCATTCGCACGAAGCAGGAACCGATGAACCCGGCCCCGCCCGTCACCAACAGCTTCATTTGTGCTGCAGCTCCCAGTCGTAGCCAATGTCGGGGTCATCGTGCCGGATGCGGCCTTCGTCGCTCGGATCGTACTTCCGATTCGTAACGTAAACCAGAACCGACGGCTGATTGCCAATCACTTTGTAGCCGTGTGCAACCCCGGGTGGAATCAGAATCTGCCAGGGCCGCAGGTTCCCCGCATAAAGCGTGTTCTTCCATCCGAATGTTTTCGATTCAACCCGCATGTCGACCAGCGCCACCTGCAACAGTCCAGCGGCCGGCACCCAGAAATCCGTTTGGAAACGATGAAAGTGAAACGCCTTGATGATCCCCGGGTAATTAAACGCTGCGGAGACTTGTGTGGACTCCGCCGGGAAGCCGGTCACCATCCCTTCTCCCAGTCTCGCAACCTCCAGAAAATAGCCCCGGTCGTCGGGCCAAAGGGCGTAGGGCCTTATCTGCACGCCGGCAATTAAGTCCTCGCTGGCCGGGGATAGGATTGTTTTCCCGATCCCGGCTGAACAATGTGGAACCCTCAGTTCCACCCCGCTTTCGAGCACGCCCAATGCCTGGCTCTTCATTCGCCTGCCACTTCCGCCATAGCCGGCTTCTCTTCGGCACGCATTCCATGCGTCTCATGAACGAGGTTTGCCGCCCGCAAAAGTGAGTCGAATGTTCCCGCATCCGTCCACCAGCCCTCCAGGTAGTCGAACGTCATCTCGCCGTCGCGGATATAGGCATTGTTGACGTCCGTTATCTCCAACTCGCCGCGGGCAGAGGGTTTTAGAACGCGGGTTTTCTCAAACACCGAGCCGTCGTACATATAGATGCCGGTCACCGCGAAGTTCGATTTTGGCTGCTTGGGCTTTTCCTCGATCCCGATAATCCGTCCGTCTTGAATCTCGGCAACACCAAATCGCTCAGCGTCGTGGACTTCCTTCAGCAGAATCTTCGCGCCCGAGGGCTGCGTTTGAAAGGTCTCCACGGCTTGCCGGATCGAACCTTCGATGATGTTATCGCCCAGGATGACGCAGATTTTCTCGCCGTCGGCGAAGTGCTCCGCCAGCCCCAAGGCTTCGGCGATGCCGCCCTCACCCTCCTGATACGTGTAATTGATGTGCTTAAGGCCGAATTGCTTGCCGTTCGCCAGAAGTCTCAGGAAGTCGCCAGAGTTCCGTCCGCCGGTCACAATTAGCAAATCGGTGATACCTGCGTCAACCAGGGTCTGGATCGGGTAGTAGATCATCGGCTTGTCGTAAATCGGCAGCAGATGCTTGTTAGTGATTTTGGTCAGGGGGTACAAACGACTGCCAGTACCGCCTGCGAGAACAACGCCCTTCATCAACTAAATAGTAGCAAGCGTGCACTTTATCGTTCCGGACCCGCCCCTGCAATGCTTTCGATGATTACTGCTTGCTATTGGAAGAAGGAATCCGCAGTATCGAAACGCCGTCATCATAGAGGATCAGCGTCGCGCCTGGGCCGGCCAGCAGATTGACGATCGGCCGTGAGGCCGCGCTTGCTTCGAGCGTAAACTCCGTCCCGCCGTTGTTCATTCGAAACCAGAGCAACCTGGAGTCTCCGCCGTGGTGTTCCCCCACCAGCACGTCGATCCCGTCAGCGCGCCAGCTGCCGGCCAACAATCCAGTGGCGTAGTGAATGCCGCCCGCTAGCTCCAGCGGGTGAGCTTCCCAAAGCACTTTAGGGTCAGCCGGCCTACGAAACCAAGTCACCTTTGCCTGTTCCATGTCGCGCTGCGCCACAAACAGGTCTTGCCCTCCATTGATCAGTGCGAGACGTAGTGTCGCAGAAGCCGGTGTCTCGTTATAGAGCTCAATCGCAAACAGGCGCCACGGAAGCTCGTACGCCTCAGGGCCCTTGATCCAGTAGTTCCCGCATAGAATGTCCGTCAAGCCGTCGCCGTCGATATCCGCCTGCAGCAGGCCGGCCTGCCGGGACGGTGTGTAGAACGAATAAACTTCCTGGTACTCCGCATCGCCGTCTTTCGACAAGGGATACGGATAGAACCGAACTTGTGCGTGCCGTTGGACCAGCAGGATTCCGCGATGCCCCAGCAAGGTCGTCTCGACGCATTCGGACATATCAATGCCTGAGTCAATAGGATGCGAGCGCCAGTCAGGCGCCTCCAGCCAAACCAGCTGCCCCAGCGCGGCCGGATCATCTCCGGGCAGCTTCTCCAGAACGATGCCTGGTCGACCTTCGCCATTCACATCCGCGACGCAGCCGCCTTCGCCGAACGAGTCCCCGCTCAGAAGGCGAGTCGCTTTTGTCGCATCGCCGCCGGCAAGGTCCCACTGATGTAGTCCGGATCCCCAAGTGAACAACGCCGCGCCGTCCCGACCCAACACGCCGCCTCGGATCACTCCCTCGACATGACCTAGATCGGTTATCGCAAAAGGGCTCGGTTGGCACAGCGCGAGGCCGCCGCCCACCAGCACGAGGCTGTTCCATCGCATCAGCGCGAGGAGAGTCATGCGCGCATTTTACCTGCCGTTGAGCCGGCGCGCCACGGGCTCCGCGAGACAATCGGGATATGGCAGTTGCGGTCATCACCGGCGCCTCTACCGGTATCGGACGAGAGTTCGCCCAGATTTGCGCCGAGCGTGGTTACGACTTGGTCCTTGTTGCTCGTTCCGCGCAGGCACTGGAAGATCTGGCGGCTGGCATCCGTGGTACAAGCGGGCGCAAGGTCCGCGTCAGCGCCTTCGACCTCTCTGCCGTGGACGCTCCGCCGAAACTATGGGCCGCCTTATCTGATGTCGCGCCCGACATCGAGATTCTCATGAACAACGCGGGCTTTGGCCTGACCGGCTTTTTCTCCGAGCTCGACGCCGAAAAACAGATGGAGATGGTTCATCTCAACATCGGCGCCCTCACCCATCTCTCCCGCCTTTTCCTACCGGCGATGATCGCTCGACGCAAAGGCTACATCCTGAATGTCGCATCCACGGCGGCTTTTCAACCCGGACCTCTGATGGCTGTCTACTTTGCCTCCAAAGCCTACGTTGTGTCGTTCAGTGAGGCGTTGCACAATGAAGTTCGCGACAAAGGAGTCGTTGTAACCACCCTTTGCCCCGGCCCCACTCGAACTGAGTTTCAAAGCCGCGCCGGCATGCAGGCGTCCAAGCTCTTTTCGGGTCCCAACGTCATGGATGCCCGCACTGTCGCCGAAATAGGCTTTAAGGCGATGGTCGAAGGCAAATCGCTGGTCGTAGCCGGCCGATTGAACGCCTTGCTGGTTTTCTTGACTCGCTTCGCGCCACGCCAACTGGCGGCCTCCATGGCACGAAAGTTGGCGGAGCACTCCTGATGCCGGTCTCCATCAGACCCGCCCAGCCGCATGAAATGCCGCTGGTCAAGGAGCTCTTTATCGAGTACGCAGCCGAAATCAGCAACCAGACCGGCCTAGACCTCTCGTTCCAGAGTTTCGATCAGGAACTCGCCACGCTTCCCGGCAAGTACAGCCCGCCGCGCGGCGTCATCCTCCTCGCTGAGCTGGACGGCGTGCCGAGCGGCGTCGTGGCGCTACGCCCGCTCAGCGAGGGAATCGCAGAGATGAAGCGGCTCTTCGTTCAACCGCAGGCGCGTGGATTTCGTTTGGGCTGGTTGCTGGTCGATGCCATCGTCGAACAGGCACGACAAACCGGCTACACCGCGGTCCGGCTCGACTCACTCCCACACATGCAAAGCGCCATCGCGCTCTACCGGTCCGTCGGATTCCGCGACATCGAAGCTTACTATGAAAACTCCGTCTGTCCCGTTTGCCTCGAACTGGAGTTGCCGCGCCACGCACCCGGTTCCACGCGCGGCGTTTGAAAGTGGTGTTTTGATACCAACAGCTCGAGCCCAACTCGCCCGAAAGGCCCCAGGTCGAGCGCCAGCTTGTCCTGATCGAACGCTGGAGGGCAGGTCTCAACTAGGCTCTAGGCGCTCCAAGCGCCGTGCCCCTACGCCTGATGAGACTTTTTCGTCCCTCTGCTCACTCTTTTTCTGTGGAGTATCGGCAGTGGACCCAGCGAAGATCGCTCAATTCAGCAGTTTGATCCAGGAAGTGATCGGAGGTCAACCGCGCCGGTGTGTCTTCCTGCCTTGGGAACTCGCCATTCTTCTCGATATCGAATCCTGTTGGGTGCGCCAGGCCTCGCGCGCGGATCTCTTGCGCCGTTACCAGCGCGTCGCCTACCAACATGCCGCAACCGGTGCACCGGAATTCCTCAAGTTCTCCGAGTTCCTCCAGCGAGTACGCCGCAAGCGCCGTCTCCCAAAGGCTGCGGCAGCCACTGGGCTATCCTCGAACTAGAGGCCGAGGATCGAAATGAGTTCGAGCAATGTTTCGGGGCAGAAGCCGGAACGAATGGTGTTCTGCGTCAAATTGAAGAAGGACTTACCGGGGCTCGACGAAGTGCCCTTCGACGGCCATCCACTCGGCCAGCGCATCTATGAAGGCGTCTCCAAGGACGCCTGGAAGATGTGGGTCGAGCAGATGAAGATGATCATGAACGAATACCGTCTCAATCTCGGGAACCCGGAAGCTCAGGAATTCCTGTTAAAGCAGATGGAAGAGTACTTCTTTGGTGAAGGTGCGGCTCATCCGCCGGGTTATGTGGCTCCGAGCCACTAGGGATCCGGAAATTGAGACGTTCAAATCCGCGTTTATCCGCTTTCGTCGGCGGCCAATCACAAAACGCTACAACGCATTAAGCTAGTTCTTCGTCGAACCTTTAGTTGTGCAAGCTTCTGCTCCAACTCGCCTCTTCGCCCTTTGCCTGTCTCTCCTGCTGGCCGTCACCACCCTGCTGGCGGATCCGACCGCCGCGCAATTGGCGCGCGAAGCCCGAAAAGCACAAAACGCCGGCTTGATCGTTCGCGCCTGGATGCTCTATACCGAAGCCGCACGCCTCGATCCAAATAACGCTTCCTATGTCACGAATCGCGAGGCCCTGGCCCCGCTCGCCCGCATGATGGCGCAGGCCGGTTTCCAAACCGAACCGGAAAGCGTCGATCAGTTGCGCCAGGCTGCAGCCAATGAAACTCCCGAACTCAATGTTTTGCAACATCCGCTCCTGGGTGAAACCGAGCAAATCAGTCAGCTGCGCCCCCCGCCCCAACTGAATCCGTCGTCCGGTCCGCACTCCTTCGATACAACCGGAAAGGACACGGAAATCTTTCAAACCGTCGCCGCCGCCTATGGCGTCAAGGTCGTCTTCGACCCCGCCTTCGAGCCGAAAACCGGAGTTCGGTTCCAGGTCGTGGATGCCGATTTCCGGGGCGCCATGAACGCCTTGACATCGGTTACCGATACGTTCCTTTTTCCAATCTCTCCCACCGCCGTCTTCGTCGCCCGCGATACGCCCCAGAAGCGCGACCAGTTTGAGCCCGAAGTGGCTGTCTCCGTTCCGCTGCCCGACTCGGTTGATCAGAAAGACGTGAATGAAGCTGCCAACGCCGTAAAGGGCGTCCTCCAATCGCAGCGCATCATCCTCGACGGCGCTACCCGAACTGTCGTGCTAAGGGAACGTCTCTCCAAAGCCAACATAGCCCGAAGCCTGCTCGAATCGCTGATTCAGCCGAAGCCCCAGGTCTCCATTGAAGTGGAACTGCTTTCTCTGGACGAATCCACCAACATGCATTACGGGCTCAGTCTGCCAACCCAGTATCCGCTGGTGAATTTCGGGCAAGGGAAGGGGCTGAACTTTATTCCCATGGTCCCTTCAGGCTTCACGCAATTCCTCACCTTTGGTGGGGGCGCAACGCTAATTGGCATTGGCATAACCAGCGCTTCGGCATTTGCCATGACGTCCAAGTCGTGGACCAAGGCCATCTTCGAGATTCAACTCAACTCCACCGGAGGTCTCCCGGCCGACCTGCATGTGGGCGACAAGTATCCCATCGCCCAGACTCTTTACACCGGGCCGGTTACGGCCGGTGCCGGCGCGCCTTTCCCGAATACCACTCAGGAGGATCTCGGGGTCGTTTTGAAAGTCACTCCGCGAGTCTACGGCGAGGGCGATATCGGCCTGGATGTCGAGGTCGGCTACAAGAGCCTCGGATCACTCACATTCAATACCGTCCCATCGGTCAACGAACAGGAGTTCAAGGTCTCCGTGCGGCTGAAGGAAGGCGAATGGGCCGTCATCGCCGGTCTCGATGCCGACACGAAGAGCCTCACCCGCACCGGCATTTTCGGACTCGTTCAACTCGAATACCTCAATGAAGTCCTCGCTGAGAACACCCGCAGCAGTGACAACTCCAGGACCATGATTGTCATTAAGCCGCACCTGAGCCGGCTCCCCCGCGACCCCCTCCAGTCCCCTGTCTTCCTGTTTGGCGGCGACAACGGCGCAAAAGTGCTGCTGTAATCCCCGAAAACGAGCGCTTGCCCCCAACTCCCCCATTCCCGCCTAATTACCACTCCCTTTTGCTGCGAAGACCGCCCCAGTCATGCTAGTGTGTTGAACAATGTCAGTTAACGAAGAACTCGAAGAACACACTCACGAAGCCAAAGAGCCGTTTGACAAACGGGTCGCAGCCACCATGGCGATCATTGCGGCCGCTCTGGCAGTGGTTTCCGTTGCGGGTCACATCCTCACCACCGACGAATTGCTGGGCCAGCAGAAGGCGTCCGATCAATGGTCCTACTACCAGGCGAAGTCGATCCGTCGCTTCTCCGCCGAGGCGACTTTCGACCTGCTCTCCACCGTGAAGTCGGATGAAGCGGTTGCCGGCAAGTACAAAGAGGCCGCCAAGAAGTACAAAGAGGATGCCGAGGAGATTCAGAAAGAGGCTCTGGCACTAGAAAAGGAGAGCCATGTTCGAGGTGATCAAGCCCTGCGCACCCACTTCGGCGAGGTGTTTCTGGAGATCGCCATCGTCTTCTCCTCGCTGGCGATTCTCACTAAACGCAGCCTGTTGTATTGGACGGCCGTGATTTCTGCCCTCATCGGTGCTGTCGCAGCGGCCACGGCGTTTTTCGCCACTTAGCAAGTATTCTTAGGGGGCAGCCGGCTTATTGGGTCTTCGGCACTGGGCGAAGTCTCGGAGCGGTCTGCGCCAGTGTCTCAAAGTCCTTCTCTGCGATGCTGAGCGCCAGCGTTATCGTATTGCCGCTGGTTTGAAGCGTCATGCTGTCCAGGGCAGTAGCCAGGATGGCGGCCTGCGGATTACTTTGCCGCTGCATTTGAACCATGCTCGTGAAGAACCGCACAACGTCGGCCAGTGATGTCGCATCTTTGTCTGAACGAGTCACTGCCTGGAAACTGACCGCGATCTGATCGCCAAAATGAACCCCGCCAATGGACTGCTGGATCGACTCTAAAGTGGCTCCTTGCGCGGCCTGCCCGTTGCCTTGGACGCTCGCGCCGCTGGCGCCCTGGCCCAGCTGGACGGCGGAGCTTGGGAGAAAATTCGCTCCAGAAACTAAGGAAACAAACCAGGCATCGTTGCCTAAGCTGGCGGTGCCGATACTCGTCAACAATGCCGCGCTCACCTTTGGCGTTCCTCCGGACGCGTCCGTGCGGTGCGCAATCGTGTATTGAAGCGTCGTCAAATCTGCTGCCACCGCCAGCGTGTTGTCCAGGAACGCCACACCGGAAGGATGGCTCGCATCCTGATTCAGAATCATGTCGATACCCATGTAGTTCTGAATCGTGGCCCCTTTCGCCACGGCCGCGGCTTCAATCTTGGCTGGGTCGAATGTGCCCCGTGCCAGCACCAGAAAACTGGGCTGCGGCTGCGCCCCATTGGAAGCGCACAGAAGTTCGGTAACGTCGCTGCGCGGGTCAAAGCCCGTTTGGTCAATAAGCGCCTGCAGTCGCGTGGAACTCGACTGCATGTGAGATAGCACGAATTGCCCGAACGGCGAAACGCGGCTCGTATCGACATGCACGCCGGAAGCGACTTGGGCATCGGGAGGGACTAGCGCGAGCAAGCCCGCATCCACGGCTGCAAATGATGTCGAACTCGCGATGAAGGCGAAGGCCAGGAGAAAACAAGGAACCCGCATAGACTCAGTACCTCATTTCACTTTACGTGAAAGAGTCGCCGGAAGTTCCCGCCGCTGGAAAATCAGCCAGCCGAGATCGGCTGGCGCCCTGATTCAAGCCAACCGCCGCATCAGCAGCATCGTGAAGTCGTCGGCAAACGTGCGTTCCCCCGACCATTTGCGCAAGTAGTCCACCAACTCGGCAATAATGTTCGCCGTGGGAGTTTGCTGCCGCTCCAGCAGAAACTTAGCCAGTCGTTCCTCTCCATATTCTTCCAAGCCGTCGGGTGCCCTCACTTCGGTCACTCCGTCGCTAAAGATGGCCAGCGTGTCGCCGGCATGCAGTTCCGCATCGCGGGCTTCGTAGCTTGAATCGCTGGTGATGCCCAGCACTCGGCAGCTCCCCGGCAGACAGTAGGAAGTTCCATCCGCCCGGATCAGCAGTGGCTGATTGTGTCCCGCATTGGCATACCGGATCTTCCCGCTGGCCGGATCCACAACGGCATAGAAGAAGGTGATGAATTTGCCCGGCGGGCAGTGGGCGCACAGCGTCCGGTTCAAGGTGGCTAGGGTCGGCGCCGGTTCCGGCCCCGATTCCGCGAGCAGATGCACCCGAGCGTGCAAACTCGACATCATCAGCGAGGCGGGCAGACCTTTGCCCGAGACGTCGCCCACCAGCACCGCAAGCCGGCCGTCCGCATACGGGATGTAGTCGAAGTAATCTCCTCCCACCGTGCGGCACGGCAGATTAAAGCCTGCCAGTTCGTATCCGGGAACATGCGGGGGCCGGCTGGGAAGCAGGTTGCGCTGTATCTCGTTAGCCTGGGACAACTCGCTCTCCATCCGCCGTTCTGCCTGTTCGATTAGCGCGAGCCGCGCGTTTTCGATTCGTATCGCGGCAACATTGGCCATCACGGTGAGCAATTCCAGATCCTCTGCTGAGAACGGGTCCAACTTCTCACCCATATCGACATACAGCAGGCCGATGACCCGCTCGCCGGTCTGCAAAGGGACGGCCATGAAACTGTGAACGCTCTGGAGGCCGATGCTCTCAGCCCCCTTCAGTGCTGCATCCGATTGGGCGTCATTGACTAACAGCGACTCCTTGTTGACCAGCACACGGTCGCGCACGGTTGTGCTCAAGGTGAAGTCCTGGCCGGTTGTGCTGCGAACCTCGAGACCGCCGGTCTCGTCAAGGGTCAGGATCACACCGCGAAGCGCCTCAACCGCCGAAAGCGAAAGGTCAAGAATCACCTCGAACAGTTCTTCCAAGGGCCGGTTCTTGGCCAGTTCCCGGCCGGCACGTATCAGCGCACGTGTGCTTCGGTTGGCGTGAAGCGCGGATTCCTTCGTGTCCTCACTGACCCCGCGGCGAGCCGCTGTCTGCCCCAACACTTTGTCGAGGTTGGTCACTACCGTAGGGCTGCTCTCCGGCGCACTGCTTTCCGGTGAACGGAATCTCACGCTTTTCGAGGTATCGGAAGTCTCCCGAACTTCCAGCTTCAAGTGGCCGGCGTAGATGCAGTTTCCCGGTGCAATCTGACGCTGCTTTATGTTCTCGCCGTCGATATTTGTGCCGTTCCGGCTATCCAAATCACGGACAATCCAGCCGTCCTCTGCCCGCTCGAAGCGCAGGTGATATCGGGACAGCCACGGATCGTCCGGATATGCCAGGTCATTGTCGGAGGCTCGTCCTAGCGACAAAGCGTCTTTCTTCAGAGCGACCACCGAGGCGGCTCCGTCCGTACTGGAAATCATCAGTTCCATTGCGTGTGGCATGTATTCCTGAGGATCGCTGCTCAGTATTGCACGTCCCGTACCAACATAACCCCGTGGGTGCCGGTGCTGGCCTTCGTCCCGTCTCTCAATGATAGGTAATCTGCATGACAAACAAGCAACCGACGGCCCCTGACGCCTGCGGTTTGACATGATCTAGTCATGCGTCGCCTGCGGCTCCTGGCAAGTGCCTCCACTCTTTTTTTCATCTGTCATCTCTCACGAGCCCAAGAACAGTGTGGCGTAGAGGCAAAGCTCTTGCTAGCTCCGGCCGCGGTCCAGGCTGCGGTCCCGGCATTGGGAGCGAAGCATAAATCGCAAGTCAGAGTCTTCTTCTTTGATACGGATCAACTGGATCTGTTGTCGCAAGGTGTTATCGTGCGGCTGCGCCAAGGCGTTAACGCTGAACTCACCGTCAAAATCCGGCACCCGGAAGGGAAAGCGTTTTCTGATCCGTCTGCGGGACACGAGAAGTTCAAATGTGAAGTAGATCTCGTGGGCGGGCGGGGGATAGCCTCCTACTCCCTCCAAACCAGCTACGCGGAAAGCCTCGTGCCGGAGACGGGTGAAGGCATTTCCCAATCCCTCAGCGGCCCGCAAAAGGCCCTCTTGAAAGAAGCCCAAGTCTCAATTGATTGGAGCCGCGTCAGGAGAATCGCCGACATTCAGTCCACAGCCTGGCGCAGTAGATCCATGCCTGGCTTCGACCAGCTCGATCTCGAACTCTGGCAATTTCCGGGCGGTCAGGTTCTTGAACTCTCCACCCGGGGCGCGCCGGGCGAGGGACCGTCGATAGCCGATGCTCTGCGAAAACTCGCGGACTCCAAGGGACTCTCTTTGAGTCCCAGCCAGTTGCCGAAGACGTCGACTGTTCTTCAGGAAATCACGCGCGCCAGGGTACACTAGCCCGCCTGGTGCCCTGGAGGTTCACATCCGTTTTTGGCCTTGCCCCAGCCTGCCTCATCGCGACCCCAGGCGCCGTCAAGTTGGCGATGGCTCGAATTGCCGAGTAGGTAGGTGAGTCAAGTCTATTTATTTCAATGGTCTATCGTCGAGATGACGGGCCGGTTTACGGCCGCATTTTGGCTCATCTGCGACCTCCTGCGGAAACATCATTTGCTTGCTATACTTTAACTTTGCCCCGTGTTCCGGGATGACACTTAAGGTCGGCCGCCGGCCTATGGAGGGGTGTGCATGTTCATTACTCTCCAAGAGTTAGAACTACGAACAGTCCGTTTTTCGGTTGATGTTCCGGCGGGCGAAATAGAATACGTGAACCAGTTGCAACAAGCCACCCCGCTCCATGCGGAGGGCTCGGCCGAACTGGTGAACAATACATTGGGGCAGATTCGCATCCGGGGAGCCCTCTCGGTGACCATGACCGCTCCCTGTGATCGCTGTTTGGAAGCCGCTACGTTCGGGGTCGAAAAGCGGTTTGATTTGGATTACCATCCCGCCGACGAGATTGCCGGTGGTGGTGAAGATGAGATTGAAGAGGTCGAGACCGAAGTGGCCTATTATGAAGGCGACCGGCTCGATCTGGATGAAGTTCTGCGTGAAGTAGTGTTGCTGGCCTTGCCCATGCAACTGGTCTGCAGCGACACCTGCAAGGGAATTTGCCCCAGTTGCGGGCTGAACCGGAATCAGCAGAGTTGCGATTGCCAGGAGCGGACAATCGACGACCGCTGGAATCAGCTACGGAACCTGCGGGTTGAATTGGGCCCGCGGAATTAGCAAGCGCCTTGTGCGCCAATGCTCGAATTTAGTAACCGTTTTTGTCAACGAAATCAGAAAGTAGGAATAGCCATGCCAAATCCAAAACGTCGCCACTCGAAGCGTCGCACATCGACCCGCCGCGCCCATGATGGGCTGCAAGTACCGCAGATGGCCGAGTGCCCCAATTGCCATGAAAAGATCCGCGCCCACCGCGCCTGCCCCAATTGTGGAAAATATAAAGGCCGTGAAGTCATCGAGGTAGTGGAGGCTTAGTCGAACTCGCTGGCCGGCATTCCGTATCGCCAGGCCGGCAGTCCGATATCGGCTCCCCCTATTCCGGCAAAGACCCCGATACATGCTGACTATTGCCGTCGACGCCATGGGTGGTGACCACTTCCCGAAACCGGAAGTGGAAGGCGCCCTTCAGGCGGTGAAATCGCTGAACCTCAAGGTCATCCTCGTTGGTCGCGAAGAGGTCGTCACCAAAGAATTGGACCGTCACGGTAACTGGCGCGCTCTTCCCATCGAAGTACAACACGCAAGCGAAGTGATCACGATGGAAGACAGTGCCGGTAAAGCGGTGCGCGCCAAAAAGGACAGCTCGATCCGCGTGGCCGCCCGGCTTGTTCGCGATGGCGCGGCCCAGGGCTTTGTTTCGGCGGGCAATACCGGAGCCGTCATGGCGACCGCCAAAATGGTGATGGGCCTCGCTCATGGTGTGGATCGGCCTGCCCTCGCCTCCGCTTTCCCGACGCTCAACGGCAATCCGGTGGTTATGATCGACGTTGGCGCCAACGTCGACTCTAGCCCCAGCATGCTGGCCCAGTTCGCCGTCATGGGAGATATTTATTCCCGGCTCATCTTCCACACGAAAAGTCCGAAGGTCGGGCTCCTGTCAATCGGCGAGGAAGAGCACAAGGGCAACGCCCTCACCCACGAAGCCATGCCGTTGCTCAAAACCCTGCGGCACATCAATTTCATCGGCAACGTCGAAGGGCGCGACATCTACACCGGCAAGGTGGACGTGGTGGTCTGTGACGGCTTCGTTGGCAATGTCGCTCTGAAAACCAGCGAGGGGCTCGAGGAAGTCATCCGCCAGATGCTCCGCGAAGCGCTCTCGAAAAGCGCCCCACGCAAGTTCGGCGCTCTGCTCGCCAAAGGCGCCTTTGCCGAGTTCAAGAAGCGTGTCGACTACTCCGAGCACGGTGGCGCGCCCTTGTTAGGGCTCAAGGGGGTCTGTCTGATCTGCCACGGCCGCTCTCCTGCCAAGGCCATCAAGAACGCCATCCGGGTCGCAGGCGAATTCGCCGCGGAGAAAATGAGCGATCAAATCGCGACCGAACTGACGGAATGGGCATCTGGCCGGGCAGGTTGACCTATGCGCGTGTCTAAAGCCCTGGCTCTGGCCGGCCTGTTTCTGGCGGCAGCGGCTTTCTCCCGGCTGAGCGCGAAGGACGATCCCGTCCAGTGGACCCTCGAACCTTATAAGGACGGTTCGAATGTGAAGCCCGGCGGGCATGCCTGGCTGCAGTTGACCGCCAGGATCCAACCCGGTTGGCATCTCTATTCACCCACCACGCCCCCCGGCGGCCCAATCATCACCACAGTCAAGCTCAACGATAGTCCGGCCATCGCCTCCTACCAGGTCTATCGCCCGCAACCCGTTCGGAAGCTTGATCCCAACTTCCAGCTCGAAACAGAGACCTATACCGATCAGGCTGTCTTTCTGATCGATGCCACCACCACTGCCAAGACCGGTCAGGCGACCGTCGAAGCGGCAGTGCGCTACCAGGCTTGCAACGACGTCAAATGCCTGAATCCGGTCAAGAAAACGGCCGACGCCAGCATTACGATCGATTCCTCCGCCTCCATTTCGCACGTCGACGTTCCCGCAGGATACGCGCTCGTTCCTGCGTCTGCCCCGACGGCTACGGTTCCGGCTGCTTTAACCGCCCCCGGTTCCGCTGCAGCAACTAAGCCGGCTGTATTTGGCAGTGCGGGTTCTCAACAGGACTTGTTGCCGTTTCTTCTCACCGCATTTGGGTTCGGTCTTGCCGCCCTCTTCACCCCCTGCGTTTTCCCGATGATCCCAATTACGGTTTCGTTCTTCCTGAACCAGAACAGCGGGCACCAGGAGAAGAAATCGGCCGGCTGGACACAAGCCTTGGTCTTTTGCCTCGGCATCATCGTCCTCTTCACCGGCTTAGGCTTCCTGGTCACCGCGCTCGCCGGTCCCTTCGGTGTCGTACAACTCGGCTCCAGCCCCTGGGTGAATGGCTTTATCGCCATCGTCTTCTTCATTTTTGGCTTGAGCCTGCTGGGCGCATTTGAGTTGACCCTGCCCTCCGGCCTCCTCACCAAACTGGACCGTGCTTCCCAGGGCGGCGGCTACGTCGGTACGCTGATCATGGGTCTGACGTTCTCCCTGACCTCGTTCGCCTGTATCGGCCCGATCGTCGGACCGCTCCTCATTGCTTCGGTGCAGTCCAAGGGTCTCCAGCCTATCCTTGGGATGGCTTCATTCGCCACCGGCCTCTCCGCACCTTTCTTTCTGTTGGCCCTCTTTCCCTCCTACCTGAAGAAGCTGCCTCGCAGCGGCGGCTGGATGTCACGCGTCAAGGTGGTGCTCGGTTTCATTGTGCTGGCCGCGATGCTGAAGTACCTCAGCAACGTCGACCAGGTGCTGCAGTGGCACTTCCTCACCCGGGAACGCTTTCTCGCTGGTTGGATCATCCTCTTCGCGTTGCCTGGCCTCTATCTGCTTGGCCTGCTGCGCATGGAAGGCATGACCAAGGATGAGCCGGTTGGTGTGACGCGCGCCTTGGTCGCGGCCGTTCTCTTGATCTTCTCTGTGAGCCTCATCCCCGGCCTGTTTGGCGCCCGCCTGGGCGAACTCGATGCCTACATTCCCGAAGGCTCCGAGCAGCCTGTTTGGCGGCTCGTCGGCGGCTGTCGTCACCACCACCGAGTTTAAGAACGATCTGGACGGCGCCCTCGCCAAAGCCCGTTCCGAAAACAAACTGGTGCTGATCAACTTCACCGGTTACGCTTGCACCAACTGCCACTGGATGAAAGCCAACATCTTCCCGCGCCCTGAGATTCAGGCCGCGCTCAAGAACCTGGTCGTCGTCGATCTTTACACCGACGGCACCGACGCCGAGTCCGACAAGAATCAGAAGCTCGAAGACACCAAGTTTGGCACCGCCTCTATACCGTTCTACGCCGTGGTCGATCCCGATCAGAACGTGATCGCTACTTTTCCGCAGCTCACACGAAATCCCAAAGAGTTTCTGGCGTTCCTCGAAACCAAGCCCGCTGCGAAAGCCTAATTCTGAGCGGCTCTTACAGCGTTCCCATTCCTCCATCCACCTGTAGTTCACTCCCAACCGCAAATGCCGATTCGTCGGACGCCAGAAACACCACCGCACTCGCAATCTCACTGGGCTTGCCGAATCGTCCTGCAGGCACTTGGCTCTGGATGGAGGCAGCGACCGTTTTGAGGTCGTTCTCAGAAAGCCCGAGCTTGCTGTATAACGGCGTTGATATCGGCCCGGGGCTGACTGCATTCACGCGAATGCCGCGCGAGATCAGCTCGCCGGAGAGAGTACGTGTCAATGAAAGCAGTGCCGCTTTGTAGCAGCATAAACGGTTGTGTTCGGCATGCCGATATGGGCGTTCACAGATCCGTTGATAACAATCGAAGCGGGATTACCAAATATGGGTAGCAATGCCTGAACCAGGAAATACGGGCCCTTTACGTTCAGCGCCATCGAACGATCAAAGCCTGCCTCATCCCACTTTTCCAAAGGCCGCAACTCGGCGATGCCGGCGTTGATAAACAGAACATCGAGTCCACCAAAGGCCTGACGGATCGACTCCGCAAGCTTCTGCTGCGCCCCCAGATCGCTTGCGTCGGAGGCGATGACCAGTACGTTCTCGCCGAGGTCGCTTCGAGCCGCTTCAATGTTCTTCGGGTTCGTGCCAGTGATCGCAACCCGCGCTCCCTCCTCAACAAACTGCCGGGCCGTTTCAAGGCCAATGCCGCTGGTTCCTCCGGTTATCAAGGCACGCTTGCCCTTGAGTCGATTCATCAATTTCCCTCCTTGTCCAAGGCAGCTTACCTCCAAGTAGATGGTGAGCCTTACCAAAAGATGCCCGCATTTATTCCAGGCTACGAGGAGATCCCTTTGATATAGTCAGCGCGTGATTCGAAATAGACTCTTGAAATTCCACTGCCCCGTAGTTCTACCCATCCTCCTTCGCCGCCGCGATAACCGCTTCAGCTCAGCCGGCGCAGGCGCCTCCGCCTCCGCCACTGGTCTCGCCCGATGTTCACGCCGATCGAACGGTCACCTTTCGTTTCCGGGATCCCAATGCGCAGAGCGTCACACTCAATCTGGAAGGCGCCAAGCCAGTGCCTATGACCAAGGACGCCGATGGTGTCTGGAGCCTGACGACAGCGCCGCTCGAACCTGAAATCTACGGCTATTCCTTTGTCGCCGATGGCGTGAGTCTGCTCGATCCAAATAATTCGTCGATCAAGCCTAACTACCTTAGCCTCGCGAATATGGTGCATGTCCCAGGCGCCAGCCCGTTGCCCTGGGAAGTGGCGGACGTGAAACACGGGGAGATCCACCATCACTTCTACAAATCCGCCATCATCGGCGATCAGCGCGACTTGTTTGTCTACACGCCGCCCGGCTACGATGCGAAAGCAAGAACCAAGTATCCGGTGCTCTACTTGCTGCACGGATATAGCGACGATGCCAGTGGTTGGACGGCCGTCGGCAAAGCCAATGTCATCCTCGATAATTTGATTGCCCAGGGCAAGGCCAAACCTATGGTCATTGTCACGACTCTCGGCTACGGAGCGCCCGAGATCGTCGCCCGCGGTGGCCCCGGCTTTCGCGGTGATCCCGCGCTCCACCAGCGCAATTTCGATCTCTTCCGTCAGGCTCTCCTCACCGAAGTGATCCCGATGATTCAAAGCAATTATCAGGTGTCGACCAAGCAGACGGACCGCGCCATCGCCGGGCTCTCCATGGGAGGCGCGGAATCGCTCTACGTCGGCCTCAACAATCCCGATAAGTTCGCCTGGATCGGCGCATTTAGTTCCGGCGGCCTCAACGACGACTTTGCGGCCCAGTTTCCGGCGCTCACCTCGAAAGCCAACTCGCAAATCAAGCTGCTCTGGATCGCCTGCGGGACGGACGATGGCCTCATCAAGTTCAACCGCAGCGTGATCGCCTGGCTCAATACGAAGGACGTCAAACTGACGCCCATCGAAACACCGGGGGCGCATACGTGGATGGTCTGGCGCCGCAACCTGGTTGAGTTCACGTCGCTGCTGTTTCGCTAACCATGCCCCGAAGACTTAGATAAATGCGCGGCTGACGCCGTTGAGAATCCCGGTTTGGGGCGATCTGCGAGATGCGACCTACAGACGGCCTTATGAAATGTGGGTTACGACGGGCAGGTTGGCCGGACCTTCTGCCGGTCCATGAACCTTCAGCTTCTTAACCAGGATCTTCGAGTTCCGTCCGCTTTGGTCGTATTTCTCACGGCGTTCCGGAGGAAGGTCGTCGAGTGCGCCCTCGACAAAGCCGCCCTTCGATTGGAAGTAAGTAAACGCCTGGGTCGACAGCGTGATCAATTCATTCAAACCGGTTTCCCGGGCTTTGTTCTCGATGAATTGAATCAGTCTGCGGCCAATGCCCTGGTTCTCGTGCAACGGATCGACGTACAGACTGGCAAGTTCACCCTGTTGTTGGGCGGAGTAAATGCGCAGCGAGACACATGCCACCGGATTCTTGTCAATTTCGAAGATATAGTAGTCCGCCAAGTTCCGCTCAATTTCGGCGCGCGTTCGCCGGACCAGCTCTCCAGCTTCAACCGCCTTACGGGTCAGCATCTGAATTGCCCGTATGTCTTTCTTCATGGCTGGACGTATCTGTTCGTATTCGTTAGCGTAAATGAGCGTGCCGATGCCCTCGTTGGAGAATACTTCGGCGAGCAAACCTTCGTCTTCTCGGCCGTTGATGACATGCACACGCTGCACGCCAGCGGCGCAGGCCGCCGCCGCGTAGTGAGCTTTGGAAAGCATATCCGCGGCAAATCCGCTGCCCGCCGATTGCTCGAGCTTCTGTAAGTCCCCCACCAGTATCTGGCGAATGAGGTGACCGTTGAACACTAGTCCGTCCTGCGCGGTGATGAAAATCAGCTTGATCGCTTTTAGCGCTTCGGCTACCGCGAGTGCGATACTGTCGGAGTTGGTTCGGTAGGTGTTTCCGTCGCCGTCAAAGCCGAGCGGCGGTACCACCGGAACTATACCCTGGTTCAGCAAGGTTTGAAGAAGCTCGGTGTCGACGCGCTCCACCTTTCCGGTAAATAGGTGGTCGACACCCTGAATGATCCCGAGCGGATGCGCAATAATCGAATTCGTGCAGGCGGCGCGGAGGTCGTTGGCGGAAAGGCCTTCAAGGATCTCGTGCGTCAGACGGTTCGCGGCGTCCATGGCCAATTGCAACGTAGCCGCATCGGTCACGCCGGTGCCGTCCAGGTTTGACGCCTGCAGACCTTGCTTCTCTGCGAGAGCTTCAATCTGAACCGACGCACCGTGCACGAGCACCACGCGTATGTTCAAGGAACGCAGAACGGCAACATCCAGCAGTATGTTGGCGAAGTTCTCGTCCGTGACGATGGCCCCGTCTACTGCGATAATGAACGTCTTTTCCCGGAACTGAGGAATGTACTGGAGAATCCCACGCAGGTCCGTTAGCTTCACTTTGGCACCTAGTTCTTGTCTTATGGCCTGCCGGCAGACTCAAGATTGAAGACAGTTCCACTTTACAACGAACACCTCTGACCAGCCTTCCCAGTGCCGTCCTGTGGCGCGCTTGCATGATTCGTGCGTTCTCGCTTTCAAAGCAAGTCCTTCACTCCGCTGCTTCGAACTTCATGGCCCCGAAGCTGACAACGCTCTGCGGATCAATCTGCCACTGGTGATAGTGCAGCAGTTCGCCTTTCAGGGGCGGCATGATCTTCAGAAACGTGTAAAACGGAGACGATCCGCACCATTTCAGGTCGTCTTGATTCTCCTGGATGAGGCTCCAGTACTCGCCTATGCAGCCTGCGGCGATCTGCCCAATACGCCGTTCATCCCGCTCTTGCACGCCCAGCATTTCGCCAGCGCCTGCGTAGGCCGTCAGCCGATCGCCGTAGCGCCGCCCCATGTGCGCCATGTCCACGCCCAGCACAAAGCAAAGCCGCTTGCCTTCCCGGGCCACCATGTTGCCCGCGACCTCGAAGAACTGTTTGACGCGCTCTGTTTCCTCTGGCAGCCCGCCTTCATAAGTGCTCTTCACAAACGGGCCGCAGAGAATCGGAAGGATGCGCACATCGGCCCCATATAGATGTTGCAGCAGCACCACCTGGAACTCAATCGAGTGCTCAACCGCGTGGCAGTAGTCCTCCATGCGAATCGCATCCGGCGCCTTCGCCGCCAGTTCGTCGATCAAGCCCAACTCCGTTTGCGTCTCGCCATACGGGGTCACAAACGGTTTTCGTGTCAAGCCGAACCGCTCCGGCGCACCATAATGCGATGTTCCGAGGATGACGAAGACGCGATCCGCGGCCGCTTCCGCGGACGGCAGCGCCTGGTATGCCGCCCGGTAGGTGTCCCATCCGCCGTCGGGACTTGCATGCGGTGCGGCCACAGCTAGCACCGTACCGTTTCCCCGCGCCGGGCCGATGCGCTGAGTCATCAACTCCGCCAGTTTTACGCCATCGTCCGGATAAGCGTGTCCCGCAAAGATCGCCCCTCTCACTGTCTCGGCCGCAAACTCCGCTTCCCGTGCGGCCCGCAGGGTCTGGTACGTGTCGTTCTCCAAAAAGCCGGCTTGGTCGAGCGCCTCAAACAGCTGCCTTTCAATCTCGCCCACCTGGATTTCGCCAGTCAGCCGCACCAGCTCGGAACGCAAATCCAGTTCCGTCTGGACGCCGTCAAAACACTCCAGGCACTCGACCAGGACGGCGGGAATCAGCAGCGTCGAATCGGAGTAATGATAAGGATCGCGGATCACCAGCCCCGGCCTTGCACTGTCCGGCGACGGCATGAAATCCAGGTTGAACCGTATTCGGGGAAGGGAAGACACCGCACCATTGTACGAAGCGTTCGCCGGGCTGCCCGGTTTGCGATAAGTTGGAATCAGCTGCTGCAGGCAGGTGTCCCATGAATAAGTACGAGCAGCGCTCCCTCCAGGAACGCAAGGCCACCATGAAGGTGGGCCTTTCTGTCTTTACCGCCGTAGCGGTCCTCCTCTTCGTCGTGCTGGTGATGACCGGCTACATCGGCTCCATACCCACGCAGCCGTGGCAAAAAGCCGCCGTGATACTAGCCGCCGTGGTCCTGGTATTCCGGCAAGTGCAACGTGTTGCGCGCCGGAGCGGGAAGCCCAAGGTGGATCCGCAATCCGAACTACATCTGAACGAGTAGTCTTCGACCCGAATGTTAAGATGGTGAGTTGTCAGGCTCCGGGCTTCGTGCAATGGGCGGCTGTAAACCCCGCCAGGTCCGGAAGGAAGCAACGGTAGCGGCTTAGCTCGTGTGCCGCGGATCACCCGGGGTCTGGCATTTGTCCATCCTCCCACTTCCCATGTATCAAGTCATCGCCAGGAAATATCGTCCTCAGACGTTTGGCGAGTTGATTGGTCAAGAACACGTCAAGACAACTCTTGAGAATGCCATCACCAGCCATCGGCTGGCGCACGGCTATATTTTTTCCGGCCAGCGCGGTACCGGCAAGACCACGGTCGCCCGCATTCTCGCCCGCTGCCTGAACTGCATTCAAGGTCCCACCACCAAGCCCTGCGGCCTCTGTGCCAGCTGCCTCGAGATCACGGCCGGCAATTCGGTGGACGTCATCGAAATTGACGCGGCTTCCAATCGCGGCATCAATGAGATGCGCGAGCTGCGCGACAACGTCCGATACCAACCCGCCCGCGATCGCTACAAGGTCTTCATCATCGATGAGGCTCACCAGATCACCATTGAGGGCTTCAACGCGCTCTTGAAGACTCTGGAAGAGCCGCCCGAATGGGCCGTCTTCATGATGTGCACCACGGAGGCGCACAAGATCCCCAATACCATCGCCTCGCGTTGCCAGCAGTTCAACTTTCGCTCGGTCGAATTCTCTGAGCTAGTGGCTCGGATGCAGTTCATCGCCCGCGAGGAAGGTATCGAAGCAGACGACGAAACCTTCGCTGTGATCGCCAACGCCGGTGAAGGAAGTGTCCGTGATTCGCTCTCCGCGCTTGACCAGGCCATCGCCTGCTGTGGAAAAATACTGCGGGTCGAGGACGTTCGCGCACTGCTGGGTGTCTTTGCCGTCGATTCTTTGCGCGCCGTGGCCGAGGCCGTCCTCGATCAGAACGGCCAGCGCATGCTCGAGATCGTCCAGGAACTCGAACGCAGTGGTCAGAGCCTCCAGCACTACGTCCGCGAGCTGGCCCGTTATTGGCGCAACCTGCTGGTGGCCCGCATTACCGGTAAGCGCACCCCGCTCATTCCGGCTTCCGAAAGCGAACAGCAGGCGCTGCTCGAGACCGCTCTTCGATTCAGCGAAGAGGACTTGACGCGCTATCTCAACCTCACGCTCGATCTCTATCGGGCTCTGCAGTTCTCCCTCCAGCCGCGCCTCCATCTGGAGTTAGGCCTCATCAAGCTGGTGCAAGCGGGTCGCCTGCAGTCCATCGAAGAAGCGCTGGCTGGCCTCGGGACGCCAGGCTCGTCGAAGCCCAGAGAAAGTGCCGCGGCGGGAACCACATCCATCACCGCTTCCACGCGCACCACAGCGCCGCGGCCTTCACTCTTCGAGGCCCGTGCAGCTGCCAACGCAGCCGCGCCGCCCGCGTCGGCCGCTGGCCCTGCCCGCACGGCTGAGCCCGCGACCGTTACCGCTCCCGTTTCTACCGGCGATCTGAAGAACGACCTCTCGCGTGCCCTGGCCGCCGCCGGTCTGGACTTCAGCGCCGACGCCCTTCGCCAATCCCAACTCGCCCTCCAAGGCAACGATCTCTCGATCAAGGCGGCGAAAACGTTCGCCATGGCGTTGACGGATCCTGGCGTCGCCAAAACGGCGTCCGCGTTCCTCGGCAGGCCCATACGTGTGAAAGTGGAAGCCAGTGACGAAATGCCGGCTGTGGCCCCGGAACCTTCCGCGCCCGCCGTCGAGGAATCCAGTGTCACAGAGCGCGCGCTCGCCCACCCCGGCGTCAAGAAGTTTCAGGAGTTGTTTCCCGACGCACAGGTTCGGAAAGTGCGAAATTTGAATGAGCGAGGCTGACTAGCGAAAGCCCGGCGCCTCAACCCACAGGATCGAACATATGAAACTACCCGGCAATATGCAGGCGATGATGAAGCAGGCTCAGCAGATGCAGGCCAAACTCCAGGAGGAGATCGCCGCCATTCGCGTCGAAGCCTCCGCCGGTGGCGGCATGGTCAGTGTGAAGATGGATGGCCAGAAGAACGTCTTGGGGGTCACCATTGACCCGGAAGTGGCGGGCGATGTCGAAATGCTGCAGGACATGGTCATGGCGGCATTCAACGAGGCGGCCAAGAAAGTGGACGAAGCCTCGCAGTCCAAGATGGGCGGCATGCTGGGCGGGATGGGCCTGCCTCCCGGACTCTTCTAGTCAATCCTCATGGCCGAGTTTGCCGAACCATTGGCTCGACTGATCGCCGAGTGCAAGCGTCTGCCTGGCATCGGCCAGAAGTCCGCCCAGCGCATCGCGTTCCATCTTCTGCGTTCCCCCCGCGAAGACGCCGAACGCCTTGCCCAGGCTGTGCTCGACATTAAAGACAAGCTGGGCCTTTGCGAGATCTGCAACAACATCAGCGACGGCGATCAGTGTTCTTACTGCCGCGATCCGCACCGCGACCACACTCAGATCTGCGTGGTTGAAGAGCCGCACAATATTCTGCCTGTCGAGACCACCCACTTCCGCGGCCTCTATCACGTACTGCATGGCACCATCTCCCCATTGCGCGGCATGGGGCCCGAGCAGTTGAAGATCAAAAGCCTCATCGATCGTCTCGGCGGCGCCGATGTGCAGGAAATCATCCTCGCCACCAATCCCACCGTCGAAGGCGAAGCTACCGCGGTCTATCTCTCGCGCCTCCTGAAGCCACTCGGTCCGCGCATCACCCGCATTGCGATGGGCATTCCTGTTGGCAGCGACCTCGAATTCGCCGACGAAGTGACCATGTCCCGTTCGCTCGAAAACCGCCGGGAGATGTAGTTGGGCAAGGCTCGTAATTCTGCAAATTCTATCTGTTTCTCCGCTGAATTTGGATCCACTTTAAGCCAAAAGTTGCCCGGTCATAGCTCTGTCATCGCCGTTCGCCGGCGTCCGCAGCCCGCTCGGCCCCGCCCTCAAATTCCTTGACCTGTGCCCACCTTTCGGCTTGGTCAATGAAAGCAATAACTTGTGTGCCTGATGCATTAAGCTCCAGCCACGGTGCACATTTTTGTAAATAACAATATCGTATTAAGACCGGTTAAATATGGCCTTCCAAAGCAATTTCTATAAGACAATCCAATAGTTATCAATAAGATACGGTTGAGATATTCACACAATATCAATTGACTCAATCGCATATTTACTCTACATTGGATACATAACGATTCTGGGTTGGTTCAGCAACGACGGAGCCAATTCCAGAGATCGTGCTCCTCGCCGAGTAGTTTCAATCTTCCTCGCCGTAAGATTTTTGCACACCAACGTATGGACCTTTTTGGACAGGTGCCCTATCTCTGTCTCAGCTTGGTGCTCCGTCGGCCCGAAGTTAACCTACAAACCTTTAAGGAGAAATTCGTATGAAAATCCAATCTGTTAAATCAATGATTGCCGCTGGCTTACTGACTCTGACGGCTGCCCTAGTGGCTCCGGCTCAGTCCGCAAACTCGCTGCTCGTAAACGTTCCCTTCGCGTTTGTCGTTGGGGACACAAAACTGGCTGCCGGCGCCTATTCAATTCAGGAAGAGTCTGAAAACGGTCTCCTGCTGATTCAAAGCCGGACTCCCGGGCAAGCGTCCGTCGCCGTTCTCACAAGGACCGACGGCAGCTACCAGGGAAATGATGGATCAGGCCTCGTGTTTGAACGCAACGCCGATGGCGAAGCGGTTCTCAGCAAGGTCCAAATGGTCGGCGAACCCGACCGGCTCCTGGGCGTTCACACTGCGGCAGCCAAGACGACGCTTGTCTCCGTAAAATAACGTACACGGCTAAATAACCAGCGCCCCTGCGGTTTGGCAAGGCTGCCACACTGCCGGGGCGCTTTTGATTTCGCCGAGACCGGTAATGCGCATCGGGCTATGGCTTAATCGTATACAGCTCGTGATTTCGTCTGCGCGGCCAACTGTGAAGGGTCAGCAGAATTTGTCTTGACCGCACGATGACGACGATAGAATCCGCAAAACGGCAAAAGCATCTGCTATCGGCCGCCCTGTTCGCCGCCAGTACTTCCGTCCACCCGGTATCAGTTTGCGCTACACTGCGCGGCAGGGTTACCGTATCCGGCTTTCTCTGGCACTTCCGTGGCGACTTTAACTCGGCTTCTCGACGTACTAGCGGCGGCCCACGGCGAGCAAACGGCAGCGTGGCCAACTGATCCTTACTTGTTCCTTATCTGGTTGCACTGCGGATACCCGGCCAGTGAGGCAAGGTGTGCGAAGGGTTGGGAGTCATTGATGAGTCGGATTGGGGTCGACGCCGGGCACATACTCAACGCCCACCCCGCGCAGCTCGCGAGCGCACTGAAACCGGGGGGAATGGTACCCGAACTCAGAGCGATGCGTGTGAAGGAAGTTGCGGAGCGCGTCCTCAAGCAATACGGAGGCGATTTGCGTGGGGGTCTGAACAGTCTGTCGGTCGCGCGGGCGCGAGGCGCGCTCAAACAGTTTCCCGGTATTGCAGATCCGGGCGCTGATCGAATTCTACTTTTCGGTGGAATTTCACCTGTGGCAGCGGTCCCGTCTAACTGCCCACACGTCTTGGTGCGTATCCAGGCAGGTCAAGAGCGAGAGAACTATGGCAGGACATACCGTCAAGCGCAACAACTGATCAAAGATGGGGTGCCACTAAAATTCGATTCCTTGACCCGAGCTTACCTTCTGCTGAAGTGTCACGGACAGCAACTTTGCAAGAGTTCGAACCCAAAGTGCGGTATTTGCCCAGTCGCACCGAGTTGCGCGTTTGCTGCCGGTAAGCTGCGAGGCCGGCCACTTTCCGTGAAGAGGAAGCCATGACTCTTCGCCTGACGGCGGAGTGTTCAGGATCCCGACCAACGGCCTTGTACGGCGCTAGGCGCTAGGGGGTGCGAGGTCCAGCGGCAGCTAACGGCAGGCCCCGCCCCGATCCAAAATTCCCTTGCTGCCCAACGGACTTAGCCGCCGCCTCAATCGCGAGGGCAATCGCCTCACCGCAGCACGCAGGCTCGGCCGCATCAGCTGAGATAGGTTAGCCTTCAGCATGCTTTATCATGGAGCCTATGTCGAGCGAGTCAGTCTCTGTTTTTATTTCCTACTCCCACGTCGACGAAGGCGATGCTGGACGAATCCTCATGGTCAGTCGAGTATCAGAATGGGGACCTGAATGAGCACTTCGCCGCTTCCCAGCCCTGCACTCTGGAGCAACTGCTCCAGTTATGTGCTTCCTTCATGGCCGGTGAGGAGTCTTGGTGGGATTCCATTGAAGGGATGCATTGGACGCGGATGAAGCTATGATTCCGCTCGCCGAATGCCCTTTACTTTTTCATGATTCAGCCAAGTTTAAGGCACGAACATGAAGATAGGGAAGTTCCGGGACGTTGTAGATTTAAGCTGCAGTCCTTCGCTTCGGAGCAGGACGCTTCGTTCCGCTCCCAAAACCGCAAGCCTATCCAATCACCCTTAGCGGCGTCCGCTCCCCGAGACATTGCCCCGACACTCCACCAATCTCCACGTCAATCAACTGGTTCGGCTCGCGAGGGTGCGCCAGTTCCACTTTGAGATAGTTCGTGGTCAGCGCCATGCCGCGCTGCTCCAGCGTTACCGCCGGCAATGTTTTGCCTGCCATCAGCTGCCGAAATGCCAGGTTCTTCTGGTCGGAAAGCTCGCGCAGCTGCCGATTCCTCTCTCGCCGCACCTCCATCGGAACCACGCCACCATATTCCGCCGCCGCGGTACCCGCGCGTTCCGAATACGTGAAGACGTGCAGATAAGTGAACGGCTGCTCTGCGACAAACTCCATCGTCTGCCGGAAGTCGTCTTCCGTTTCTCCGGGAAAGCCCACCAGCACATCGGCCCCAATCGCCGCGTCCGGCATCAGATCGCGCGTCATCTCGACCCGAGTCGCGTAATGCCGTGTCCTATACTTCCGGAACATGCGCTTCAACACGGCATCCGACCCCGATTGCAGTGGCGCATGCATATGCTTCGCGAGGCGTGGTTCCGTCGCCACCAACTCCAGCAGATCGCTGCTCCAATCCATCGGCTCAACGGAGCTGATGCGCACCCGCTTCACATCGGTTTCTCGCAGAATCGTCCGCAGCAGGTCGGGGAAGCGCAGCGTGCCCGGCAGATCGCGGCCCCAGCGGCCCAAGTTGATACCGGTCAGCACCACCTCCGCATAGCGCGTCGCGAGCTGTCGCACTTGCGCTACCACATCCTCCAGCGGCGCGCTGCGGCTGCGTCCACGCACTGACGGAATGATGCAGAAGCTGCACTTGTTGCTGCAGCCGTCTTGTATTTTCAGGTTGGGCCGCGTCCGGTCTTCGCGAATATCGGCAATGCTGGTCGCGCGAAACTCGGCCGTCAGCTCACCCACCAGAACGCGACCGTGATATGGTGTGCCTGCCGCGCCTTTGCTCACCAGGTCCGCGATCTGGGCCTTGTGCGAGTTCCCGACAACCCAGCCCACGCCCGGCAACGCCGTTAGTTCCTCAGGCGACCGTTGCGCATAGCATCCCGTCACCAGAATCTGCGCGTCCGGATTGTCGCGGTGATAGCGGCGAATCATGTGCCGGGCTTCGGCGTCGGCGCTGGCCGTTACCGTGCATGTGTTTAGCACGATCAGGTCCGCCGAGCCGGCCTCGGCCACCGTCGTCAAGCCGTGTGACTCCAGCGACGCGGCAATGCCATCGCCATCCGCCTGCGACGCCCGGCAACCGAAGCTCTGTATATAGACGCGCTGCACGCTAGCTACCAGTGTAGAGGGCATTCCCGCCCATCCGCCTGTTGCTCCCTCTGTGCCGAAGCAAGACGTCGTCCCCTGAAGCGGCACCCTGACCGGCCCATGTCTCGTGTCCGGTCCTTGTAGGCTAGACTAAGCCGAGTCTTTCATGCCACTTTCTGCCGGAACAAACCTCGGGCCATATGAAGTCCTTGCACCGATCGGCGCGGGCGGCATGGGAGAGGTTTACAAGGCCCGCGACACACGCCTCGACCGTATGGTCGCCATCAAGGTTTCGAAGGAACAGTTCTCTGAACGTTTCGAACGCGAAGCCAAAGCCATCGCCGCGCTGAATCATCCCAATATTTGCCAGATCTACGATGTTGGCCCCAACTACCTGGTGATGGAATACCTCGAAGGCGCCGTACTGAAGGGCCCTCTGTTGCCCGAAAAGGCCGTGGAATGCGCCGCGCAGATCTTAGATGCTCTCGACGCGGCGCACCAGAAAGGCATTACCCATCGCGACCTTAAGCCCGCCAACATACTTGTTACCAGGCAAGGGATCAAGCTGCTCGACTTCGGGCTGGCGAAACAAGGAGTTCGTCCCGGTGAAGCCGACCTTACTCTGTCGCTTACGACCCCAGGTCAGATCCTTGGCACATTGCACTACATGTCACCGGAACAGCTACAGGGCAAAGAAGTGGATGCGCGCAGCGATCTTTTCAGCTTTGGTTGCGTGCTTTACGAACTGCTCACCGGCAAAAAGCCATTCACCGGAGCAAGCCCGGCGAGCGTGATTGCGGCGATATTGGAACGGGAACCCATGCCGCTGGACGTCGGTCGGCCGCTTGACCGGATCGTCAAAAGGTCCCTGGCGAAAGACCCCGACCAGCGATTCCAAACCGCGCGTGATCTCAAGGCCGCGCTGGCATGGGCGGTGGAACAAGTGCCGTCTGGTCCTCCGCCCGGCACAGTACGGCGCTCCCGCCGGTTTCACCTTGCGTGGATAGGAGCATGCACGCTGGTGGCTGCGGGAGTCGCACTGCTGGCGTGGCGCGAGTTTTCCGGCAGTCCGGAAGTCGTTTGGAGAGGCACACTGTTGGGCGGCCCCGATGTCGCCATGGAGCCCCGCATTTCCCCCGATGGCCACACGCTCGCGTTCCAGGCCATGGACCGTGGCGTCACCCAGGTTGCGGTGATGAAGCCTGACACGGGCAATTGGACCATCCTCACCCACAAACGCAACGGAGGCCAGTTGCTTGAATTGAACTGGTCGCCCGACGGCAACCGAATCTATTTCGACCGTTACGCGGAACTCCCGTTGGGCATTTTCAGCGTGCCCGCCTTGGGCGGTGAAGAACAGCTGGTTCTGGAGGATGCAATGCATCCCGAACCACTGCCTGACGGCAGTCTGTTGACCCAGCGCCTGAACGCCGATCGCAAGGTGCAGTTATATCGCTTCTGGCCTGACAGCGGCCGGCTCCAGAGTTTCCCCATCGAGGTTTACGAGAGAGCCGTCAGCGCGACCACTCGGGTCTTTCCGAACGGCCGCGAGGTGGTGATCCTGGGCGACCTGCTCGGCCCTGGCCGGCAAGGCACACCTCACCTACTTATTCTTAACCTCGCCAGCGGCCAAGTACGCAGGCTTTCCACGGGAGCAGACGACGACTCCTCCACGGATGGACTCGCAGTCAGCAGGGTCGCCCAATCCGTACTCATTTCGCGAAGGCGCGGTGACATCACCGAGATCGTGTCACTTCCCGCTTCCGGACGCGGCTCGCCGCGCGTTCTATTTGGAGGGATGCCCGCGCGGGTGGATAACCTGGATACCGGCTCGGACGGCGCCATCTACCTGGACGAGTTGGACGAGCCTGTGCACATCCTGCGTTTTTCGCCCGCGGGTGGGCCGGCAAGACAGATCTCGACTTTCCCGAGCCCGGCTGGCTGGACAGCTGCAACGGTGCTTCCGGATGGGCGGACGGTTGTCACGATGCTGCGCGCGGGACGACCGCGCTTGATGGTTGTCGAGGCAGGAAAGGAACCGCTCCCGCTCGTCAACACCAGCGAAGAATCCTCCGCCCCGGTCACCGCTGCCGGACCGAATGAGGTCGCTTTTGTTATCGGGCCGGAGCCGCACCACACGCTGGCCATCGCCAGCCTTTCCAACGGTCGCGTCACCCGGCGTATTGCGTTCGACAAGGGTCACCCACGATCGCTGGCCTTCAGCCCGGATGGCAAGATGCTCTACTGCGCCGCCGCCGGAGCCATCTGGTCGATTCCGGTGGCGGGCGGAGAACTGAGGAGACTGCATGCCGGCGAATCGGTCGCCATGATGCCCGGAGGAAAGTCTCTCCTGGTCGAGGTGGTGGAGGCCGCGAAGAGTCGACTGCTGGAAGTGCCGCTCGATGGCGGTGCGGAAAAAGATGTTCCGCTCAACGGGCCGTTCCACCTCGCTGGAACTGCGCTAAATTCAAGCGGCGTCCGCAATGGCAAGCTGGCTGTGCCACTGACCTCGCTCGATGCGTGGTTCGATCTGCCGGGGGTGGTGGATCTTGCGACCGGGCGCATCACGCAAGTGCCGGTCGATTTCGTGGGTGACTTTCACGACGTGGGCTGGGCGCCTGATGGAAACCTGGTCGGGGCAGCCCATGAGACGCGGTACACCATCTGGAAAATGCAACCTGAGGAGGATCGGTAAAGGCCGCGCGGCCGTCCGATTCCATCTAGAGCCACCTCCCCTAAGTCGCCGGGTAATATCCCTCTCTCGCTTGCACCACGGCGCCCTTGCGTGTGGTCGTCACCGCGATTCGCCGGAACTCGGTCGACTTGTCCTGCCGGTCGGAGACATATCCGAGGCTGTACTGGCTGCGTAGCTCTTCTTCGATCTGGTCGAAGATGTCTTCGATGGAATGCTTCTTCGACACTTCAAAGAACCCTCCGCCCGTTTTCGCCGATAGCTCTTTCAGAACCTTCTTTCCGTCCGGACGGTTCGGCCCGCCGCTCGGATAACCGCCGCCGCGCCCCATGCCGTGGTGTCCGCCCATGCTCATGGGCGGCGCGCCGCTTCCGTAGCCTTGTTCATCTGAAAACAGGATCGAGTACACCAGCGTGTTCGTGCGCTGCGCCGATTCAATCGCGTCGCCCAGGCTGACCTTGCTACCCGTATCCACGCCGTCGGTCAGCACGATCATCGCCTTGCGGCCGTCCAGCGGTTTCATCAACTCATCCGAGCCCAGCAGCACAGCGTCATACAGGGTCGTGCCGCCGCCACCTCCGCCTCGTCGATGGCCTCCGCCTCCGTATCCGCCGCCACCGCCGCCTGGATACCCTCCGCCTCCGCCGTTGGGATAACCGCCTCCTCCACTACTACCGCCGCTGCCCTGCCGGTTCATGGTGGGCATGCCGACGTCGTCCAGCGACGCCTCCAACTTCTTCTTCGACGAGGTCAAATCCTGCAGCAGCTCCACCTCGCGGTCGAAATGGATCACAAAGGCTTTGTCCTTGTCCTCGCGCATCACCTGGTCGAAGAACCGGTAACTGGCGCGCCGCTCGTCGCCCAGCACACGCCGCTGGCTCATGCTCGTATCAATCAACAGGCCCAGCGTCAGCGGCAGGTTCGACTCGCGCGAGAAGTATTGAATGGCCTGCGGCCGGTCGTCTTCTTTTATTTGGAACTCGTCCTTTGACAGGTCTTTCAACACCTGCCCGTTCTTGTCGCGTACCGCGGCGAATACGTTTACCACTTTCACGCCGGCAGAGAACGTTGGGGGCTTCTGCGCGTCGGTCGCGTCCTGCTCCGCGGGCGTTTTCTTCAGCACCGGCGCCGCCTGCCCGGGCTGCGGAGGGGCTGTTTCGGGCGGCGGATTCGCCGGTTTGAATTGCGCCCGCAGTGCCGCCGGTAGTAACACCGGAACAGCCGTAAGCAGAAACCCGCGCCGTGAAGCAGTCATGTCTATTTTGTCTCGCATTTATCGTTTGATCAAAGCGATGTCGGCGGCGCCTCCAGGGTTTCCATAATCAGTGTAAAGCTGAGCAAACACCTGCCAGGTGTCCCTGGATGCGATACTGAGGTTTGCCTGCGCGGTCGGGCAGCCGCTGGATGGCCCGGCTTGCCGGGTTGTCGAGAGGAAAGTCCGGTCTCCATAGGGCAGCATGCCGGCTAACGGCCGGGGGTTTGCGCTCAAAGTGCAAGCTACGGATAGTGCCACAGAAAATATACCGCCTGGCGGATTCGTTCGCCGGGTAAGGGTGAAAAGGTGCGGTAAAAGCGCACCGCGGCCCGAGCAATCGGGCTGGCAGGGAAAACCCCATGTGGAGCAAGACCAAATAGGGGAGGAGGAGCGGCCCGCTCCGTTACTACTTCCGGGTAGGTTGCTCGAGCCTGTCAGTAATGGCAGGTCTAGACGAATGGTTGCCGCCCGCTTCGGCGGGTACAGAAACCGGCTTACAGATCGCGCAGGTTATTCGTTATCTTGGTTTGACTGGCTGTGGGGAACTAACCGCGAGTTCATCCATGCCGGCCTACTGCAGTTTATTGCCCGTGGGATTGGCAGAGAGACCGCTATGAGGGGGCAATCGAGGCATGCATGAGACTGAGTTTGCAGTCAAAGTCTTCATTCTTCTTCTGTTAGTTTCGTACTTTGACGACCGTCGCCTGGAAATCACGCTTACCACCATTGCGGCTTACGGCGCATACTTGATGGCCGACTCGCTGCATGTGTCCGGCGTAATCGCGGTTCTGGTAGCCGGTTTAGTTCTTGGTAACTACGGTCGCCAGAAGGGAATGTCGGTTTCGACGCAAATCGCAGTAAATGCCTTTTGGGACTACATGGCATTTGTGGCAAACTCCCTTGCAGGTTCCGGGCTGAAGCCCTAGCCTCAGCCAACAGGGGATTCGCCCGTCTGTTTACCGGCGAAGCCTGCCCGAACACCCAGAGCCCAATAACCTCCTAAAATCGGATGTAGCCATGCGCAATGTCGTCCTCGGTGTCGGCATCAGTATCGACGGCTACATCGCCCGCCCAAACGGCGACCTCGATTTCCTCTTCAAGCCGAAGGATTTCTCCATGGCGCCCTTCTTCGCTACCATCGACACCGTCGTGATGGGCCGTGAAACCTATGAGGTTGGACTCCGGCTCGGCGGTACTTTCGGCTACGGCATTACATATTACGTCTTCTCTCGCGCGCTGCCCGCCGGCCCGCGCGATGGCGTCACCATCACCCGCCAATCACCGGCTGCTCTAATTCGCAAGATCCGCCGGCGCCCGGGCAAGAACATTTGGCTGATGGGGGGCGGGGAACTGGCCCGCGAATTCCTCAAAGCCGACCTCGTCGACGAACTCTCACTCGGCGTAGTTCCCGTGCTGCTCGGTGAGGGCATTCCGCTGTTCCCCGCCGGTTTCCCACAGCGCAACTTCGCCTTGATCGAGAACAAGACCTATTCAAAAGGTCTCATCGAGATCAAGTACCAGCGTGTCCGCTCAAAGACCAAGCGAAAAGCTGGTGCCTAGACTGTGAAAGTTCTAGACAGCTGCAACGGTTTTCACTCCCTCTGATAAACTTTCGCCATGCCGCTCAGCCGGAGGTCTTTTCTCTCGCGGCTGCTGGCATCCCCGCTCGCCGGCGCTTACGCTGCTGCTGCTCAGGCCGCTCCATCATCAAGAATCACTCGCATCGAAACCGTGTACTGGAAGAGTCGTGACGACGCCCCCTTCTGGCCGCATTGGACCTGGGTCAAAATCGACACCGACACCGGCGTCTCGGGCATCGGCGAAACCTATCCGCGCAATTCGGCTGAGGCTGCCGTCGTTCACTCGGTGGCCGCTTCACTGCTGGGTCGCGATCCGCGCGACATCGAGCGCATTCACGCCGATCTCTACCGCGCCTTCGATTTTCAGGTCACCGGCGGCGCCGAAATCAGGGCCCTGAGCGCCATCGATCTCGCGCTCTGGGACCTGTTGGGAAAGCATCTCGGTGCGCCTGTGTATCGGCTGATCGGGGGTAAGGCGAATCCCCAGGTTCGCCTCTACAACACCTGCTTCCCTTACAAATACGACTTCAACCTTGAGCCCGATAAGATCATGCGCGAGTTGATCGAGACTCGCGGCATTAAGGCAATAAAGATTTGGCCGTTCGATGGTGCGGCCGCCCGCAACCGGAACCAGTTCATCACGTCGAGCGACATCGATGAGGCGCTACGTCCGGTGAAGAAGCTGCGCGATGCCTTCGGCTCGGAAATCGAGATTGCCATCGAGTTTCACGGGCAATGGAACGTCACGTCTGCCATTCGCATTGCGCAAGCTCTGGAGCCGTACCGGCCAATGTGGCTCGAAGACATGCTCATGCCCGGCAACTTCCTCCAGTATCACGAACTGGCGGCCGCTACCCGCCTGCCTCTGATCGCCGGGGAACGCATGGCCGGCAAGCTTCAATTCGAGCAGTTGCTGGAATCGCGAACCGTCAAGTACGTGATGTTCGACGTCACCTGGTGCGGCGGCCTGACCGAGGCCCGCAAGATCGCCGGCATGGCGGATGCGTTCCAGCTGCCCATCGCGCCCCACACCGCCGGCGGCCCGCTACTCTTCTACGCCTCCACCCACCTGTCGACGGCATCGCCCAATGTCTGGATTCAGGAAAGCTGCCAGCGGTTTTACGAACGCGATTGGCCGGCCATGCTGGAGAATCCCATCGCACCGCAAGGCGGATACATAAGCGTGCCGGAAGAAAGCGGATTCGGCATGCGCATCAAGCCCGAAGCCTGGAACCACCCCGCCGCTATCAGACAGGTCAGCGGGAGCGGCTAGCCAGGATTAATTGCAGCTGATTTTCGTCTCCGGCCCTTCTCCCAGTTGGTTGCTACTCTGGGGGCATGCCGGTTATCACTCGTAAAATCCTCGCGCCGCCCCAGCGTCTGCTGTATGGACCTGGCCCGTCAATGGTCGATCCACGGGTATCTGAGGCGCTCTCGCTGCCCGTGCTTGGGATACGTGATCCGTACTTTCTGGAAGTCATGAACGACATCCAGGCCGGTCTGCGCAAAGTCTTTGGCACAGTCAACCGGCTCACATTCACCGTACCTGGAAGCGGCAGCGCCGCCATGGAATCGGCGGTCTCAAATTTTGTCGAGCCCGGCATGAAGTTCGCCATCTTCGCTAACGGCCACTTCGGCAACCGTATGACGGAAATGGGCCAGCGGCAGCGGGCGAACGTTGTGCGACTGGAGAAACCGTGGGGCGAAGTGTACACCGCCGATGAAGCCGAGGACTTCATTCAACGCGAGAAGCCTCAGGTCGTTGGCTTTGTTCAGGCCGAGACATCCACCGGCGCTTATCAGAACGGTCGCGCCATCGCCGCTGCGGCCCGCAAGGTAGATGCGTTGGTAATCGGCGATTGCGTGACCTCGCTGGGAGCCATGCCGGTGGAATTGGATAAGAATGGCATCGACGTCGCTTACAGCTGCTCGCAGAAAGGCATGAGCTGTCCAGCCGGTCTTTCTCCTCTCTCGATTTCCGATCGCGCGTGGGAACGGCTGAGCAAGCGCGCCGACCCTACCTGGAGTTGGTATCTGGACGCGCGTTTGTTGGCGAAGTACTTCGAGCCACCGTATGTCTACCATCACACGCCGGCATCGCCCTTGTACTACGCGATGCACCAGGCGCTGACGGTGATCGAAGAAGAGGGGCTGGAGGAACGTTGGGAGCGGCATCGTGCCGCCAACGTGCGCTTATTGAAAGGCTTGGCTAAGCTTGGCTTCGAACCGCTGGTTGAAAAACCGGAGGATCGCATCTGGCACCTGACCACGGTGAAGCCGCCGGCAGGAGTCGACGAGGCCGCGCTCCGGCAGCGGCTGTTCGACCGATACGACATCGAAGTTGCTTCGGGGCTGGGGCAGTTGGCCGGAAAGATCCTGCGCATCGGCACAATGGGTCCACTGGCGTCCGAAGAGCGCGTCGATCATCTGCTGGAGTCCATCGAGGCCGCGCTCAACTAGCGCGGCTGCGGTCTTCAATCGGGCCCCTAAAAGAAAGCAATTAGACGCCGTTTCTGGTTTCGTGCGTCTTAACACTTTGGTGCGTCTTACTATGGAGAAGCTATGAAAGCAGCCGCCTTATTCCTGCTCGGGGCCGCAATCTGCCTGGGCCAGGATACTTTCCACGAGATTGAATCGAAAATCTCGCAATTCAAGCTCGAGAACGGGATGACGTTCATCGTTTACGAGCGTCATGAAGCTCCCGTTGCCACCCTGTTCACCTATGCCGACGTCGGATCCGTGCAGGAGCCGGTCGGCCACACCGGCCTCGCTCACATGTTTGAGCACATGGCGTTCAAGGGAAGCAGCGTGGTGGGTACCACCAACTACGCCGAAGAGAAGCTGGCGCTCGATCATGTTGACCAGACCTTTCTCGCGTTACGCGCCGAGCGCGATAAGGGCCGCAACGCCGACCCGGCCAAGCTGAAGCAGCTCGAAGCAGACTTCAAAGCGGCCCAGGAAGCGGCCGGGAAGTTTGTGGTGAGTAACGAATTTGGTAAAGCTGTCGACGCCGCCGGAGGCCGCGGCATGAATGCCGGAACATCGGACGATTCCACGCAGTATTTCTACAGCCTTCCTTCGAACTCCATCGAACTCTGGTTCTACCTCGAATCCGAGCGCTTCCGCGACCCCGTATTTCGCGAGTTCTATAAGGAACGCGACGTCGTCATGGAAGAGCGCCGTATGCGCACCGATAGCAGCCCCATCGGCCAGCTGATTGAGGAGTTCCTGACCACCGCCTACAAGGCGCATCCCTACAAAGAACCGACAATCGGCTTTCCCAGCGACCTCAACAATTTTACGCGTCAGGACGCCATCGACTTTTTCCATAAGTATTACCAGCCCAGCAACCTGACCAGCGTGATTGTGGGCGATGTCGATCCCAAGGAAATCAAGCGGCTCGCGGAGATCTATTTCGGAAGAATTCCGAGCGGTCCGAAGCCCGATCCCGTGCGAACGGTTGAGCCCGTCCAGGTGGCTGAACGGCGTGTCACGCTGCGGGTCAATGCGCAGCGTGTTGTCATCATGGGCTACCACAAACCGGATATCAACGACCCCGATAACGCGGTTTACACGGCCCTCGGCAGCATTCTCAGCGAAGGGCGGTCGTCCCGGCTCGACCGGTCGCTGGTTCAGAAGGACAAGGTCGCTATACAAGCCGGCGGATTCCCCGGATTTCCGGGCCAGAAGTATCCGAACCTGTTTCTGTTCTACGCCTTTGTGGCGCCCGGCAAAACCAACGCCGAAGTCGAAAAAGCAATGAACGCCCAGATCGACAAACTCAAAACCGAGCCGGTGAGTCAGGAAGAGCTCGACGGCGTGAAGGCCCGCTTTCGTGCCGGCCTGATTGCTCAGTTTAAGAGCAATCAGGAAATGGCGTCGGATCTGGCCGAGTATCAGGTACTGACCGGCGACTGGCGCAATCTATTCCGCTTCCTCAATCAGATCAACGCCGTGACGCCGGCCGATATACAGCGGGTGGCCAAACTCACCTTCACCCCAGGAAACGAAACCATCGGAGTCATTGAACCTCTCGAAGTAGCGGAGGCCAAGTAATCATGCGCCAACCTTCCAGAAAACTCGCTGTCATCGCGGCGCTGGTTCTGGCCGTTACCGGCAGTCTCGCGGCCCAACAGAAACCTGCGACTACATATAAGAACCTCAAGTACCCGCCGCTTCACAACATCCAAGTACCCAAGCCGGAGCGAGTTGAATTGCCCAACGGCATCATCCTGTTCCTGCTGGAGGACCATGAGTTGCCCACGGTGACGGTCGCCGCGCGCATCCATACCGGCAATCGGCTGGAGCCGGGCAATAAGGCGGGCCTCGCCTCCGTGACCGGCAGCGTCATGCGAACCGGGGGCACGACCACCATGAGCGGCGACAAACTGGACGACCTGCTTGATCGCATCGGCGCCGAAGTCGAGACGGGCATCAATGAAGCGGAAGGATCAGCCTCCGCCTTCGCGCTCAAGGAGAACGCGCCGCAGGTGATTCACATCCTGGCAGATGTTCTGCGCAACCCGGCCTTTCCGCAGGACAAAATCGATCTGGCCAAGACTGAGATCATCGATGGCATTTCGCGCCGCAATGAAAATAAGGATGAGATTGCCCAGCGTGAGCTGCGGCGAATCCTTTATGGCAAAGACAGCCCCTATGGACGGCTTGAAGAATATGACACGGTGAATGCAATTACTCGCGCCGACTTAGTCGCCTTTCACAACATGTACTTTCAGCCGGAGAACGTCATCCTTGGCGTTTGGGGCGATTTCAAGTCGGCCGACATGAAGGCTCTGATTGAGAAGGAATTCGGAAGCTGGCCTAAAGGTGGCCACCCGAAGCCGGCCGTGCCCGAAGTCGAACCCGCCGCGAAGTCGCGCTCCGGTATCTACGTGATCGATAAGCCGGACGTGAATCAATCCACGGTGATGATTGCAGCGCTGGGCGGCAAACGCAACGATCCCGATTACTACGCGGCCAGCGTGCTGACCCAGGTACTGGGCGGTGGCTTCAGCTCCCGCCTCTTCAACCGCGTGCGCACCAAGGAAGGTTTGGCCTACGGCACAGGCGCGGCCTGGGGAGCAGGGTGGGACATGCCGGGCGACTATATGGCCTATGCCGCTACGAAGTCCGGAAGCACCGTAAAGGCGCTGAACGTGATCAAGGAAGAGATTCACAAGATCGGTGAATCGGAAGTGACCGACGCCGAACTGCAGCAGGCCAAGGATTCCATCCTCAACGGCATCGCCTTTGATTTCGATTCCACCGGTAAGATCGTCACCCGGTTGCTGCAATACGAATACTTCGGCTATCCGCCCGACTTCTTGCAGCGCTACGAAGACAACGTGCGCAAGGTGACCAAGCCGGAACTCCTAAAAGTCGCCAAGCAGTATTGGGACACCAACAAGATGTTCATCCTGATCGTCGGCAACACAAAGGAGTTCGACGAATCGCTGGCATCGCTCGGCCCGGTAACCAAATGGGATATTTCGATTCCTAAGCCGAAGGGCGAGGCAGTAAGTGCCGCCACGCCGGAGTCGCTCGCGAGGGGCAAGCAGTTACTGGCGCAAACCAGGCAGGCCATGGGAGGCGACAAGCTGTCGACAGTGAATGACTTGGTGGAGACCGGCAGTATGTCCCTGCAACTGCCGCAAGGCCCATTGACGTTGAATGTGGAATCGACGCAGACTTCCAGCGGCAAATCGCTGCAAAAGATGACCACGCCGATGGGCGAAATGGTACAAGGCTATGACGGCAAAGTGATGTGGGCCAAGACGCCCCAGGGCGTTCACGAAGCGCCCGCTGGTGCGGCGGAGGAAGCCCAGGAAGAAGGGTTTCGCGAAACCGTTTTCCTTTTGGCGCGCGCCGGAAGCTATGAAGCCCAGGCTTTGGGGACGGTCGCTCTGGGCGACAAGCAAGTGGAAGCCGTGGTGGTGACCAATCCGCAAACCAAGCAGACCGTGAAGCTCCTGATCGATCCGGCAACTGGCCTTCTGGTGGGTAAGGAGTACACGGGCAACATGATGGGCGCGCCCGGCGAGATCCAGGAGCAGTATCTTGAGTTCAACGATACGGCCGGTATTAAAGTGCCTTCGAAAGTCGAGATTTTCCAGAACGGTCAAAAGAAAGGTGAGGTTACTGTTTCGAAAGTGGCCGTCAACACCGGTGTCACGGACGCGACGTTTGCTAAGCCGTAAGACATGAGGCTTCGTGACATTTGGGAGCCAGCGCTCCGTCACCGTCGCGCCTTAGTGAGCTTTGCGGAAGCATGAGGAGCAGTCGTTCGCACTTGGAATAGTCTTCGATCTTGCAGGCCGGGCCACGACCGAGTAAATGCCCGGCCTCCCCGTAGGTTTGCAGCAGAGGTTACTTCTTGCGCGGCCAACTGGCGGTGACACGGGTGGAGATTCCACCCCGCGGCGTGAAGTCGCCAATCACTGTCGCCTTCACCGGCTTCGCGGCCCGCACAACGTCTTCCAGGAACTTGTTGACAAGGTTCTCCTGGAAGATGCCGAGGTTGCGGTAAGCGAGCGTGTACATCTTCAGAGACTTCAACTCCAGGCATGATTCGCCCGGTGTATAGATCAGCCGTAGAGTTCCATGGTCCGGGAGCCCGGTTTTTGGACATACCGATGTGAACTCCGGCATGACGATTTCGATCTCATACACGGGATACTGATTCGGCCAGGTTTCAATCGCCGGCAACTTCCGATCGACGCCGGCAGCGGCGTGTTCATCGGTGTATGACTTGCTGGTTTTCTTACTGCTCATGTTTCAATCTTCTTCGAAAGCAGGTCCAGGAAAAGCCCAACGTCGGTGACCACACCAACCGCGTGGCCAGTGCCCCGGTCGCTTACCTTCGTCGGTACCGCGGGGTTGATGTCGACGCAGACGACTTTGACCCAGGCCGGAAGCATGTTACCGGCGGCGATGGAATGGAGCATGGAACTGAGGCACAGTACCACGCCTGCGCCTTCGAGCTGTGCCGCGTAAGCATCCTGCGCCTGGTTCATGTCCGTAATGCAGTCGGGCAAGGGGCCGTCGTCACGCAGGCTGCCCGCCAGAACGAAGGGCACATTCGTTTTCACGCAGTCATACATGACGCCTTTGGTCAGCCGCCCCGACGCGACGGCGGCCGGGATGCCCCCGGCATGATAGATGGCGTTGATGGCCCGCATGTGGTTCCGGTGCCCGTGCTCTTCCTGCCGGCCATCCGACTGCCGCACGCCGAGCGAGGTGCCGAAGAGTGACGCTTCGATGTCGTGCACGGCCAATGCATTGCCCGCCAGCAGCGCGGAGATCCAGCCACCCCGGATGAGGCTCGACAGCGCCACGCCCCCGCCGGTATGCACCACCACCGGCCCCGCGACAGCGATGATGCGCTTGCCTTCCTTTCGGGCTTGGCGCATTAAGGCCGCGGTTTGGGAGACCGCCGTTTCCACCTGCCGCTCGGAAGAAATCTCGTTGCTCATGAACGCAAACGCAAGACGGTCACGCTCCTTGGCTTCCGGAATGACTCGGATTCCGCGGTTCCCAACCACCACCGCATCGCCCCTCTTGATGTCACGCAAACGGCGGCAGAACGCTTGGCCATCTCGGATGACGATCATGGCGTCCATGCGTTGGCCGTGCGCTTCGAGCCACTGGCTTCCGTGGCGGATCAGTGTGCGCTGATTGGTAGTGGAGTAGAAGTCTTCCGGCGCGCCGCAATCCAGCTCTGCCAGCTTGATCTCGGCATCCCCCGAGTCCACCGGCGAACAACCCAGGCCCAGCAGTTGTCCCAACATCTTCTCCATCTGCTCAGCAGACGGAGTCTCCACCCGCAAGCGCAGCTGCGACGGCTCGCTGTTGGTGCGCCCGATGGTGAACCGCTCTACTTCAAAACGGCCGCCGAACTCGACCACCGTGTCAAAGATGCTCTCCATGAGGTGCGAGTCGATCAGATGGCCCTGCGCCTCCACCACTTCCGTGAACGGCAAGGGATGCCCCGAGTTGGTTAGAGACATAGTGCCAGGCCGCCGCTAACGAACACGCATCAGGCGTGCGTAAGGAACAGCGGCAGTCCTTCCTTGTTCGTGTAGGTGGGGCGGTAACGGTCTGTGTTGTACATCTCGTCGATAACGACCTTTCGCGGGCCAAGCTTCGGGTCCGGAATGGCTGCCATCGCGAACTTGCCGTCCGATACTGCCGTCATGAGGCCGCGCTTGCCGGCGATCACGGCGTCGTAAGCCATGGTGGCGAAGGTGGTGGCAACCATCTTGTCGAGAAAGTCGGGATCGCCGCTGCGGAGGTCATAGGTCAGGTCGCTGATCACCGTCTCTTCGCCGGTCCGCTTCTTGATCTCATCGCCGAAGTCCTCGCCCACATTCGCCTTCTTGCGATGCCCAAAGGCGTCGGCTTCACCGTATTCGCGCACCGTGTAGCCTTGCCACTCCGCACCCTCCGAAAGAACCACTAAACAGTAGTTGCTGGGGTTGTTCCGTTTATCGACCATCAGCATGCCGATCATTTTTTCGAGATCGAACTTGTATTCGGGTATCGCGCAACGAAGGGAAGTAACATATGCCGTGTAGAGCGCGGTGTAGCCGGCATCGCGGCCGAATACGCGGAAGATACCCACGCGTTCATGTGAGCCGACCGTGGTGCGCTGCCGGTTGATCGCATCGGTAGCCCGCGAGATAGCGGTGGAGAAGCCAATGCAGTACTCGGTATTGCGTACGTCATTGTCCATGGTCTTGGGAATACAAATCACGCCCACGCCCAACTTGTCCAGATTGGCGGCGTAACTCAGCGTGTCATCGCCGCCAATTGCGACCAGATAGTCGATGTTCAACTTCTCCAGGTTCTTCAACACCTGCGAACTCATGTCGTAGGTGATCGAAGTCTCGCCCTTTTTCGTCGTTTCCGCTTGAGGGAACGCCACGCCTTTGAGGAACTCGGGCGGCTTCTTCATCTTGGATGGATTGGTGCGGCTGGAGTGCAGGAAGGTGCCGCCGGTGCGGTCGATGGTGCGAGTGTTGTCGCGTGTCAGTGGCAGGACGTAGCGTTGCACCGAAGCCGGGTCCGAAAAATCTACGTGCGTCAAGCCTTCCCAGCCACGCCGGATTCCCACCACATCGTGGCCATCGTTTGAACCTCGATAGACCACGCTCTTAATGACGGAGTTAAGACCGGGGACATCGCCGCCGCCAGTTAAGATTCCGATTCTCTTGCCTGCCATGGTTCTCCTTTTCCTATTGAAGATGCCTGTTAAGAACGGTGGATCGTCGCCGCTGGTTTCGCAGTCGAGTCACTTGAACTGCCGCCGAAAGCTCGGTCCAGGCGGAGGCGCGCTGCGGCGATTTTGCTTTTCTTCCATTGTAGCGTCGCTCACAATGTGTCCAGCCCGATTCGTTAAGCGTTCCGCGTCCAACGCTTTGAAACAGGGGCTTCCGTGAGCAATCGCCCTAAACCCACCAAGCTGCGGCGGGCTTATCTCGAATGACGATTTGGTTAAGAAACGCCGCTGCCTTGGTGAGCCCTTCATCGGGAGACATCAGGGAATCCTCGTGCTCGATGGAAAGAACGTAGTCGTAGTTGTACATGCGCAGAGTGGAGATAAATTCGGTCCACCAGGCGTAAGCATGGCCATAGCCGACCGTGCGGAAGATCCAGGCGCGGTTCTGTTCATCGGTGTATTTCTTCGTGTCCAGCACGCCCGACTTCGGCAGATTTGCGTCGTAGATCTGGGTGTCCTTGGCGTGTACGTGATAGATGCAATCACCCAGGACGCGGATCGCCTTAATGGGATCGATTCCCTGCCAGAACATATGGCTGGGATCGTAGTTGCAGCCGACGGAGTCGCCGGCAATGGCGCGCAAACGCAGCATCGTCTCGGGGCTGTACACGACAAAGCCCGGGTGCATTTCAATCGCGATTTTTACGCCGTGATCGGCGGCGAACTTTCCGTGCTCTTTCCAGTACGGCGCCACCTTCTTCTCCCACTGCCAGTCGAGCACATCCAGGTATTCCGGCGGCCAGGGGCAGGTTACCCAATTGGGATACTTGGCCGTCTCGCAGTCACCGGGGCAACCGGAGAAGTCGATCACCACGGGAACCTCCAGCTTCGCGGCCAGTTCCACGGTGTGTTTGCTGGTGTCGCGGTAACCCTTGCGGGTCGCGGCGACCGGGTGCAGCGGATTGCCATGGCAGCTGAGGGCGCTGATCGAAAAGCCATGGTCCTCCAGCTTCTTCTTGAACTCCTTCAATTCCCGCTCGCGCTTCAGCATCGACAGCTTGCAGTGGGGATCGCCGGGGTAGTTACCGGTGCCTAGCTCAACGGTATTAATGTTGAGCGTCTTAAGCTTCTCGAGGACTTTATCGAGAGGAAACTGAGAAAGCAGGGCGGTGAAACATCCAACTCGCATGGGGAAAACTCCTTCGTCAGGGAAGTATCAATGAGTTCGCAACCGCGAGAATATCACAGGGATTCAATCGCGGCCGCGGACGAAGTGCGTCGAGCCTCCGAGCAGCGCCCACTGCCGCGATGCCTTCGTCGGGCGATCGGAAAGCTGCGTAATATTACCAGTGACTTTGCACGGTGTTGCGCCTTGATATCCGTCATTTGCCTGGTTTAAACTGGTGCCCACTCTCGGAGGAGCCCATGAAGCTATTGGCGACTATCGCCGTTCTGGGTATTTTTTTGTGCCCAGGTGCTTGGAGTTCACCTTGCACCACCGGCACCTTGGCGTCGTACGTGGCCTTGGGATCGAGCGGCTGTACGATCGGCAGCAACCTACTGTCCTCATTCGCCACCGTACCGGGCACGGCCGGGGCTACAGAACTGGCGCTGTCGTCGGTTTCTATCACGCCGTCCGGGGACTCGGCCAGTCCTCAGCTTCTGTTCAGCGTCGATACCAGCGCTGCGGCCAATCAGTTGTTCGAAACGATCTTCAACTACCAGATCTCCGGCAATCCATACCTGCAGAGCACCATCGTTCTGGCGAACTCCAGCGAGACCGTTGACGGCGCGGTGACTGACATTCAGAACCTGTGCGAGGGCGGAAGCTTTGGACCCGACGGTGTCACGGGTTGTCCCGGAACCACGGACACCTTGCTAACAGTCGACGGAATCCAGAACACCGACCAAACCCCGCTAGGATCGCCTGCATTCCTCAGCGTCACGGATGATTTTACGGTCGACGGCGGAACGGCCGGTACTGCGTCCGGCGGAACGTTTACCGACCAGTTTTCGGCCCAGACAGCGGTGCCCGAGCCAACTGGCACGCTGCCAATAGGCGCCTCGGTCCTTTTCGTCGCCGCGATGTGGCGGCGTCGATCAACCCGCAAGCATTTACATGTATTGAATGGCATCAGGAGGACTTGATCGATGAATCGACGACCGACGTTTACGAGCCTGTTTCTGGCGGCGGTGCTGGCGCTTGGCCCGACCGCCCTCCAGGCAGACCACCGGGATGCACCCGGCGTTGCCTTGGATCAAAAAGCCAACATCACCGATTTCTTTGCGTTCGTCAGTTATGACGATCCCACCAAAGTGACGTTCATCATGAACGTGGACCCGTTCCTGGAGCCCGGCAATGGCCCGATGTACTTTCCCTTTGACCCTGGGATTCAGTACTCGATCAACATCGATAACAACCACGATGCAGTGGCGGAAATCACCTTCGAGGTCCAATTCGCAACGCAGATTCAATTGCCTGGTTCGGTCGCAGGATTTCTGGGCGCGGGTAACGGCATTAACGCCCCCGCGAACTCACCCGCGCCGGTCGCCCCGGGCACACCGACCGTCCCACCCGCAATCACCGCGCTGGAAGGAACCGGATCGGCGGGACTTTCGCTTCGGCAGACATATACCGTCACCATGATCAAGGGGGGCGTCGCCACGTCCCTCACCAATCAAGCGGGCGGTGCCCTGTATGCCGTTCCGGCCAACGTCGGTCCCCGCACAATGCCCAACTACCCAGCCTTGGCGGAGCAGGGAATCTATACCGTCACGGATGGAATCAAGGTCTTCGCTGGAACGGTAGACGACCCCTTCTATAGCGACCTGGGTGGACAATTCGACACGTTCAATTTCAGAACCGCAGCCGGCGGTGGAGTTCTCAGTGCGGCGGCGGATGCGGATGACCACGTGAATACCGCGTCCGACTCTGTCTCCGGTTACAACGTAAACACGATCGCTATTGAAGTCCCCATCACCATGCTGACGAGCACCGGAACGGCTCTTCCGTCGACGAGCCCGGCTGCGACCATCGGCGCATGGGCCACTACCGCGCGGCCGCGCCTGCTGACCCGGCGTGCACCGCTTCCCAGCGTGACCAGCGGCAGTTTCTCGCAAGTCCATCGCATGGCGAATCCGCTGATCGACAGTCTAATCATCCCGCTGGGATCGAAGGATCTGTGGAGCATGAGCCAGCCCGTGAACGATTCGCAGTTTTCCAGTTCATACCTGGATCCCCAAATCGCTCGACTCTTCAATGCCATCTATGGAATAGCCATACCGACGCCGCCTCGTACCGATCTGCTTCCATTCTTGACTTACGCGCCGCCGATTGCGGCGCCGGGAACGCCTGCTGGTCCGGTTGCGGACCTGCTGCGGCTGAATACCGGCGTCCCGCCAACGCCGATGGCTAGCCGCAAGAGATTGGGCCTGCTTGCCGGCGACGCGGCCGGATTTCCGAACGGCCGCCGCGTATCCGACGATGTCACCGATATCCTCGATCGCGCGTTCGCTGGCATCCTCGCCGGTCCAGTCTACAACTACCTTTTGGGTGACGGTGTGAACACCAACGACGTTCCTTACCAGGAAACGTTCCCCTATGTCGCGTGGTCGCAGAGCGGACGCCAACGCCGCCACATCGATCCGGGCGAAGCGGGTTGCACGATGGGCGCCGGCGCCGCCTGCCCAACCAACTAGCGCACACTGCCGGCAACGGCGGCCCTACCGCTGGCTGGCTTCGCCGGCCAGTACACGCCGATTGAATTCCGCCGACTGCCGTAGGAGTAATGCGCCACCTGGCGATTCACGGCCTGCAGTAAACCGGCGGCGGGATGGCATCCCGCCCTTCGCCACTTCGTTTCACAAATCCGCCTCGGTGGCGCGGGCCGCCAGGCCTGCTGAGCCGGGATTCGTCTCGGCTTTGGCACTTCGTTTCACACCGATGACGCCCCGCAGCGCTTATTTACTTCTGCCCCAGCAGCCGATAGACCTCTTCCAACTCCTTGCCTGCTTCTGAGAACTTCCCTTCCGAGTTAAGCTCCCGGTATTTCCGCAGATGTTCGCGGGCTTGTTGAAGCACGGCGTTGGGGTCCATGCCGTTGTCGGAGGCGGCCTGGCGCACAGCGGCGCCGAGCTTCGTTTCACGCGGGGCAGGCAGGCCGGGTGAACCCTCATCCGATCCCGCCAGAACGTTCGACTCGTCTCCGATCAACTGAACAAGAGCCTGTTCGTAGGTGTCGGCGTAGGCCAGTCGGTTGCCCATGGCCAGCGCCACTTTCTTCAACTGCGGCATGCGCGCTTCGGAGGCTTGGATATAGATGGGCGCAACGTACAGGAAGCTGTTCTCGATGGGGAGCACCAGCGTTTGGCCGCGCAGGACCTGCGAGCCTTGCTGGTTCCAGAGCGTCAGGTCTTTGGAGATGACCTGGTCCTGATTGATACGGGCTTCAATCTGCATCGGGCCATAAATAATGTTCTGCTTGGCGAGCTGTTGGAAGACCAGTTCGCCGTAATGCTTGCCGTCACACCGCGCGGCCATGAACCCAATCAGGTTGTCTTTATTGGCTGGCGTGAAAGGCGTGATGAGCAGGAACTCAGGCTGCTCTTCGCCGGGCAATGAGGCAACGACGTAAGTCGGCGAAGCGACTCCCGAGCCTTCCTTGCTTCCAGTCTTCGCTAAATCCCATAAGTCCGCGCGGTTGTAGAACGCTTCCGGGTCGCGCATATGAAAGGTCCGGTAAATCTCGGCCTGGATACGGAACAGCGTCTCGGGGTAGCGAATGTGCAGGCGCAGATCGGCGGGCATCTTCGATTGGTCCTCGAACAAGTCCGGGAAAAGTCGCGCATAAGCGGCAATCAAGGGATCGCCTTGGTCGAAGATGTAGAGATGTGTTTCGCCGGTATAGGCGTCAATGGTGGCCTTAACCGAGTTGCGGATGTAGTTGAATTGTCCGATGGCCTCGGTCGACAGCTCGGCGGAGTACGGGTGCTGCGCGGATGCCATGTAGCCGTCAACGGTCCAGACCAGGTGGCCTTCATCGGTCAAGACCAGATAGGGATCGGAATCCCAGGATAGAAACCCGGCCAGCGTGGATAGTCGGTTTAACACCTGGCGATGAATCATCATGCGGCTGCCGGACGTGAGATTGCTGGTGAGCAGAATGTTGGCGTCGGAGTAAGTCAATGCCGCAGCAATCCTGAGAAAGAATGAGGAGATCGGAAAACCGCCTTTGCCTGCGTATCGGACGTGAACGTTCTGCGAACCGGACGGATAGTTGAACTCAGGCTGGTCCGTATCCACAAACACAGGCTCATGAGCGATCTCGCTGTAGTAAAGCTCCGGGATAGTCAGTTTCAGGCTCTTGGTGTGCACCTCCGGCGGCGCATTCTCAATGAATAGCTGCGGCAGGCCGTCGGTGGTGATGCGGTTGGCTTCCGCCATGACTATGCCGTAGCCGTGGGTGTAAACGAAGTGTGGATTGATCCAGCGTTTCTGTGCTTCACCGATCTGTTGGATATCGAGCTCACGCGGCGTTAGAAGGACCTGGCGCAGTTTTCCATCGATGGTGTAACGATCCACATCGGTGGCGTGGTAGATGTAAGGGCGCAGCGGCTGGATCTGCGAGATGGTGTCGTGAAATGCGCGCCAATCCCACAGCCGAACGTTATCCAGCAGCCCTTTGTGTTTGGCGTAGTCGATCTTGACTTCCGACACGGCCGCCAGCGTTTCTTCCTTGACGTTGGTGCTGAGTCCGTAGGCGGAGCGGGTGGCTTCAATGTGCGAGGCGATATAGGGCTTTTCCAGGTTGAGCTCGTTGGGCCGCACATACACGCTGCTGACAATGGGCGGCAGCAAGTAGCGGACGGGGAGGGCCAACAGGAAAACGATCGCCAGTTTCGGATGGCGCGAGAAGACTAGTCCGGCAGCTGCCAGGGCCGAGGCGATAAGCAGCCACTGCAGCGGCAGCGTGACGTGATCCACCACCCAATCGACGCCGACCAGGTAGGCGCCGTGGTTTTGGGTGAGAAAGTCGTAGCGGTCGAAGTAGAACTTCGCGGCGAGGCCGATCAGCAGGATGGTGAATACCGTCCGCACAAATGCGCTGTCGAAGGCACCGCCAAAGGTCAATTGGTTCAAGTCGATGGTGCCCGGGGTGGCAAACTGCGGCAAACGGTTCTGGAGTTGGCCCAGATGCGCGCCTACCCAGAACACCAGCAGCGACACGACGGTTCCAGCCAGTACGACGGCGAGGCCCATGTTGTAGAACGGCAGCTCAAAGAAGTAAAACCTCAATTGCTGATGAAAGATGGGATCGGCATATCCGGCGGCGCCTGCGGGCAGTTTCAAGCCCGCGAAGTAGCGCACCACAGTCCATGAATCCACCGTCGCGTTGGCCACGATGATGGCCAGTAACGCGAGGATGGCGAGGACAACCAGGTTCGTGGTCCGGCCGGTACGCATCATTTCCGCGGCGCGCCGGGCACCGATCTTATAGGCGGCCCAGAACGCCCCGAAGTATATGACCGCCACGACACAGACCGGGACCGTGCCATACATCAGCAGACTAACCCAGGTATCGAGCTGGCGCATTTCACGCCACCACTCGAAGTCAATCAGGAAGGAAGCAGCGATGAATTTCGAAAGGAAGAACAGAACGAACAGCGCAATGAGAACAGCAATCGGTGTGACGCGGCGCCGCGTGGGACCAAACGTCCGTTGTGACATGTCTTACCGAATCGTATCAGTTACGGGAATTACCGGGTCTGGCTGCCACCCTCGGGAGCGGTGAATGAAGCCAGTGCACGCCTGTCGGATCTTCAACCGAGGTGCTTGAAAAAGGCAAACCAGGAAGTTGGAGTTTTGGCCGCCGGTGAACATCGATAAAAGCGGATTCATCGAGCGACTACGCTTCGGTATCAGCTCCCTGGCGTCGACAGAAGCACTCCCCGCGCCCTGGATCGCGCTTACTTTGTCAGTACGTGTTACCATCACGCCCAAGAGAGCATTATGTTACGAAGAGCCCTGCTGGGGCTGCTGTTTGCGGGGTTGTTTCAAGCCGGGCTGCCGGCCGCAGAGCCGGTGCGGTTGATTCTTGATACCGACATCGGCAACGACATTGACGATACGCTGGCGCTGGCGGCGATTCATGCGCTCGAGAACCGCGGCGAAGTGCAATTGCTGGCGGTCACCATCACCAAGGACAATCGCTACGCCGCGCCATTTGTCGACTTGATGAACACCTTCTATGGCCGGCCGGATATTCCCATCGGCGTGGTCAGGGATGGGAAAACCAAGGACACCACGGCCATGATCCAGGAGCCGTCCGAACGGCGAAACGCTTCCGGACAGTACGTTTATCCGCACCGGCTGCGCGATGGAGCGGAAGCCCCCGAAGCTGTATCTCTGCTGATGCGGGTATTGGACGAGCAGCCTGACCACTCGGTGACCATTGCGCAGATTGGCTTCAGCACGAATCTGGCGCGTCTGCTGAAGGCTCCCGGCGGCCGTGATCTGGTGGAGAAGAAAGTGAAGCTATTGAGCCTCATGGCTGGAAACTTCTCGGAAGATCCGAAGCCGGAGTACAACGTTGCCACAGATGGCCATTCTGCCAAGGAACTGTTGGCCGATTGGCCGACCCCGATGATCTTCAGCGGCTTTGAAATCGGGCTTAAGGTTCTGTTCCCGTATAGCGCCATTGAGCGGGATTTTGGCTATGTTACCAACCATCCGGTGGCGGAAGCGTTCAAACAGTTTGCTAAACCGGGCGAGAATCGGGCCAATTACGATTCAACCGCGGTTCTGGAGGCCATCCGGCCCGATTATGGTTATTTCGAACTGTCGGCGCCCGGACGAGTCACTTTGGGAAAGAAAGATGTGACGGTCTTCACGCCAGATCCGCAAGGCAATTGCCGATACCTGATTCTGAAGCCGGAGAACGTGGCGCGGGTTGAGGAAGCGCTGGTGATGCTGTCCAGCGAGCCGCCGCAAGCGGGCAAAATCACGACCATCTCACGGCGAGTCACCTTTTAGAATTGAACATTTTCCGGGCTCAGGCACGTCTTCCAGAAGGTGGCGTTCGAGCGGCACTTAGGCTGGCGGGCGCCTTAGATGTGGCAGCCAAGGCATACTCCAGCGGTGCTCCCGCCACAAGACAGGTAAAATCAAAAGAATGGCTCAAGCTTCCTCGCAGACTTTACCGGCATCCACGCCGGCCCGGTCGCCCTATCTCGTCCTCTTCGTTTCATGGCTGATTCCAGGCGGCGGGCATTTCCTGCTCGGCCGCCGCGGCCGCGGCGCCATAATTTTCCTTGCCGTGCTGCTGTCTTTCGCGCTCGGTTTGATGATGCGCGGTGCCATGTTCGAGCCCAAGAGCGGCGACCTGTTGACCACCCTTATCCAATACGGCGGTTTTGTGGCCGACCTGGCCTCGGGTCTGTTCTACCTTTTATCGGTTTGGCTCGGCTATTCGCAGGAAGACGTGGCTGGGCATTCGCACGACTACGGTGCCAAGTTCCTGGTCGCAGCCGGATTGTTGAATATTCTTGCCATGGTGGACGCCTGGGAAATATCGACGGGCAAGAAAGACTAATCTCATGAAGCTATCTCACTTTGAAGCGGCGGTCCTGTTTGCCTTGGTTTCCTCGGTGGTTTTAGGTGTCGTCACGAAGAAGACGGACCGTGAGCGCGTCCGTTATGGACTGTATTGCTTCGGCTCTTTTATGGCGGCTTTGTTCGGCATTGCCTGGGTGATGCACTTCCTGCACGGCTAGACTTAAGCGTCGTACGCTGATGAAGAAGTTCTACATTGAGACGTTCGGCTGCCAGATGAATGCGCACGACTCCGAGAAAGTCGTTGGCACATTGATGGCAGAAGGCTATACGCAGGTGGAAACGCCCGAAGAGGCGGAGTTGGTTTTATACAACACCTGCAGCATCCGCGACAAGGCTGAACAGAAGGTGTTCCATCGGTTGCAGCAGTTCAAGCGCGATGCGGGTAAGGGGAAGGTTTTCGGTGTACTCGGTTGCGTGGCGCAGCAGGAAGGGAATCAGATTTTCGAGCGCGCGCCGCACGTAAGCTTGGTGGCCGGATCGGCCAGCTACGCGAAACTCCCCGAGATGCTGGTGCAACTGGAGGCAGGCAACCGCCGGGTGACCGGCCTTTCCTTCGAACGCGACGACGCGTTTGAAACGCCATTCGCAAAGCGCGACAATCCACACCGCGCCTACATCAACATCATCGAAGGGTGCGATAAATCCTGCGCCTACTGCGTCGTGCCGTTTACGCGTGGTCCGGAGCGCAGCCGCACCAGCCAGAGTGTGATGCGCGAGATTGAAGAACTGGCGCGGGCAGGGTACACCGAGGTCCAATTACTCGGGCAAAACGTGAACAGCTATCGCGACCCGGCATTCGGCGGTTGGGACTTTGCCACGCTGCTGGAACATGCCGGCCAAGTGCCGGGAATCCGGCGCGTGCGCTTTACCACCTCGCATCCGCGCGACTTCGTGAAGGGAATTATTGAGGCCATCGATCGAACCGAGACGCTTTGCAACCACGTTCATTTGCCGGTGCAGTCAGGATCCAGCGCCGTATTGAGACGCATGGATCGCCTGTATGACCGCGACCAATACATGCGGCGGATCGAATGGATGAAGTCGGCGCGGCGCGATATTGCCATTACCAGCGACATCATTGTTGGATTCCCCGGCGAAACCGAGCAGGATTTTCAGGATACCCTGACGCTGATCAGCGAAGTCGAGTACGACTCGCTGTTTATCTTCAAATACTCCAAGCGTCCGAACACGGCCGCGCTGCAGTACGAAGACCATATTCCCGAGGAAGAAAAGACGCGCCGCTGGATGGTTGTGCAGGAGCATCAACGGGGCATTCAACTGCGCCGCAATGCCCGTTATGTGGGACGAGCCGAGGCCGTGCTGGTGGAGGGATACAATCAAGCCACGGGCCAGTGGATCGGGCGTACCAGCCAGCACAAGACACTCAACTTCACGGATCGGCAATTAGCGGCGCCCCGCGACGGGCAGACGCTGGTTGGCGAGTATCTGGATGTGCTTGTGACGCGGGCTGGGCCGAACAGCTTGGCCGGCGAGCGAGCAGCGTAGTCAGCAGGACCTAGCCGTTGATGGGGAGGCAATTATGGAAGTTGAAATGAAAATCCGCGGATTGATGATGGACCCCATGACCAACATGCCCATCGTGGTGCTGAAGGATTTGAATGGCGATGCCGTGCTCCCCATCTGGGTCGGCATCTATGAAGCGAATGCCATTGCACTCGAGATCGAGAAGGTAACCACGCCGCGCCCGATGACGCACGATCTAATCAAGGTGCTGTTGCTGGGGCTGGGCGCGAGCATTCAGAAAGTTGTTGTCAGCGAGCTAAAGGACGATACATTCTTCGCGGTCATCTGGCTGGAACGGGACGGCAAGCTGATTAGCGTGGATTCCCGTCCAAGTGATGCACTGGCGCTCGCGCTCCGGCACGATTGCCCGATCTATGTCGACGAGGGCGTCTTACAGACGTCCAGGAATTCGGCGTCCGTTTCCGAGAAGGTCAACAACGACGAGTTGAAGAAATGGCTGGAGAATCTGAACGACGAGGATTTAGGCCGCTACAAGATGTAAGGCTGGCGGCTAACCCAATTTCATCCGCCGCGTCTTACCAGCATGGCTGCTTTTCCGAAGCATTCAGATCGAGTTTGGATCTGTGGAATACTCGTAATCCCACTAGCGCTTGTTATTACGTCGAGTTCGTTGCGATGCCAGTTCTCGGCGCATTCGCCAGTGGTCTGGCGTTTCCACGAGTTTCTGAACAACTACGATCAGGCCAAGCGGGCCGGTATCGGAGAGGGAAGATGGACACGCGCCATGATCGCCTTCAACGCGACCGTCCTCGAGCAGCCGAAGAAGCGCTGCACAAGCTAGGCTAACCGCCGGCGAGCCGGATGCGACTCCCGCTGTGTTTGCCAGTCGGGTGAGCAGTAGCCGCTTCCGTGGTGTCTCCGGTGGCGCTACGCTTTTTCGGTCATGGTCTGGGGATCCCAGTGGCAGACCTTTTTCTTGAAATAGCTTTCGTTGGTGAGTAATGCCGGGCCCGCAGCCCGCAAGCCGAACGTCGCATCCTCTACCGACGGTTTGCCGGTGCGGACGGAGTTGTAGAAGTTCTTGTGATGCTCTTGGTGGGCGGTATCGGCGCTTGTGTATTGCTCGGCGTCACTCGGTTTTACATTGGCGATGGTTACTTCAGGGTGCGAAGCGTGCCAAGCGGTCGTCAGCTCGCTCTGCATCTTGTTGGCGAACGAATTAATGGTGTAATCGAATTCGTCGGGGCGCGGGGTGCGATTGACCTTGAGGCTGGTGAAATCGGCGGTCATGGAGCCATCGCTGCCCACAAAGCGCACACCGAAGGAACTATCGGCGAGGCTGCTCTTGAAATTCACGCGGAGGATCAGGTTGAACGCCGGATGTGCTTACCGACTCGGGATAGTCCATGGTTGCGAGCATCACATCCGGGACATCACGATCCATCCAATAACGCTTGCCGCCGGTTGCGTAAATGCGGGTGGGACCAGCGGAGCCGGTTACGGTGTGCAGACCGGTCAGTAGATGCACGAAAAGATCGCCGGCTACGCCCGTTCCGTAGTCGCTGAAGTTCCTCCATCGGAAGAACCGGGCGGCATCGAAAGGCCGTTTTGGCGCGCTGCCAAGGAAGCGATCCCAATCGCAGGTCTGCGGGCTGGCGTCCAGCGGAATGGTGTATTCCCAGGCGCCCATGGCGGTGTTGCGGTCGAGCCAGGCCTCCACCATGTTCAATTTGCCGATAGCTTTTGATTCGTATAGCTCGCGCGCCTTCTGATACATCAGCGAGCTTCGGTACTGGCTGCCGACCTGGAAGACCTTGCCGCTGGCATTTTGCGCCGCAATGACAGCGGCGCCTTCCTCAATGGCATGAACCATTGGTTTCTCACAATAGACGTGCTTGCCGGCGCCAAGGGCGTCGATGGAAATGCGTGAATGCCAATGATCCGGGGTGGCGATGATCACGGCGTCAACGTCCTTGCGGGCCAGGATTTCGCGGTAATCGCGGGTGGTGAAGAGATCCTTGCCGTAAACCTCTTTCATATGTTGCAGGCGGCCATCGTAGACGTCGCAAGCCGCGATCAGCTTGACGCCGGGAAGGGCAGTGGCGAGTTTCGCATCACCTTGGCCCATGCCACCGGCGCCGATTAAAGCGATCTGAATGGTTTCTTTGGTTTCAGACATGTTCTCGGCCTCCTTACGCGATCAACTTCATGGCAATGGGATCCCACTCAACGGGGCGGCCTTCGAAGTAACTCATGTTGGAGAGAAGTGCCGGACCGGCTGCGCGGAAGCCAAAGACCGCGTCTTCGACCACCGGCGTCCGCGAACGAACGGATTTGGCGAAATTCAGATGATGATCGTAGTGGTCGCTGTAGCCGTGCGGCGCACGGAAGACCGTATCGATATTCGCGCCCAACGTGGCGGGCGTAACGGGCTTCTTTGGATACTGCTTGGCGTGCTCGGCGATGATCTTCGCCTGCATCGAGTCGGAGAACGTCTCGATGCTGAGACCGGGGTCGACCTGTGGCGGATGCTTGGAAAGGTGAACGCCGCCATCGACCATCATGATGCCTTCGCTCCCGACAAAGCGGAAGCCGGAACTCTCTTGGGCGCCACTCACAAAGTTCACGCGTAGGGTCAGGTTGAAGGCGGGGTGTGCAGCCGTCTTCGGATAGTCATATAGGCCCAACAGCACGTCGGGCACATCGCGCCCATCGTCCCAGAAACGGAGGCCTCCGGTTGCAAAGACCCGGGTGGGCCCGGTCGCGCCGGTGATGAAGTGCAAACCGGAGAACAGATGGACGAACAAGTCGCCCGCCACGCCGGTGCCGTAGTCGCGGTAGCAACGCCAACGGAAGAAGCGTTTCGGATCCCAGCTAACCTCCGTAGCTCGGCCCTGGAAGCGCACCCAATCGCAGGTGGTCGTGTCGGCGTCGGTGGGTACCGTGTATTCCCAGGCGCCGACGGCGGAGTTGCGATCCCACCAGGCTTCGACCATCATCAGCTGGCCGATCTGGCCGGAGCGGTAGATCTCCTGGGCCTTCTGGTAGACCGCTGAACTGACGCGCTGGCTGCCGACTTGTAAGATCCGGCCCGTGGTCTTCTGAGCCTCCACCACAGCGGCGCCATCGTCGATGTGTTGCACCATGGGCTTTTCGCAATAGACATCCTTCTTGGCCTTCATGGCATCGATGCTGATCTTCTGATGCCAGTGATCGGGAGTGCCGATGATGACCGCGTCGATGTCGGGACGGGAGAGGATTTCTTCGTAATTCCTGGTGGTGAAGATGTCCTGGCCGTATTGTTCCTTCATGTGCACCAGGCGGCCGTCGTAACAGTCACAAGCCGCAACCAGCTTGGTCAGCTTGGTGTCTGTTGAGGTCTTGGCATCTCCCTGGCCCATTCCCCCACACCCGATGAGGGCGATTTGAATCTTGTCGTTTGCGGAAGTCTTCTTTGAAAGGGCGCTCGGCCCGGCCGCTTGTTCCGCAAGCAGCGGCATCCCGAGACCTGCCGCCGCGGCAGCTCCCAGGAAGCGACGTCGTGTAGTCATCGCTTACTTTGTATCAGATGACGAGGGAGACGGGCTACTTTTTGAAGTTGAATCGGAAGATGGCTTGGACTCTTTGGTGGTTTCCGAGCTCTTTGCCGGGCTGTCGGTGGGAGAACTCGAAGACGACGGATCTTTGCCAGGGCTCTTGCCTTTGCCGTAGTCGTTGACGTACCACCCGCTGCCTTTGAAACTAAAAGACGGTACCGAGATGAGCCGGCGAACAGGACCGCCGCCACACCTTTCGTGCGCGGTCAGCGGCTCGTCGGCAAACTTCTGCATCACTTCGAATTTTTCATTGCAGTGCTCGCACTGGTATTCGTAGAGAGGCATTTCAACTTTCTTTTGACGTTCTACTTCGGCTTGCCATTCAGCAAACCGCGCGGACTACTTCTGATTCTGATCGTCGTCCTTGTCCGGAGGAAGTGACTTGGCATCGTTGAGATCGCGCACCACCACGCCGCTATCCGGCTTCCGCAACTGGGCCAGGGTGGTTTTGCCGGTAACCAGATCAATCGACTGTTTCAGTAGATTGTCTTCAACATTCTTCGGCTCCGTGCCGGGAATCGGGTTGCCGTCCTGATCGAGTTCGGGAGCGTTGTCATTCTCAGCCACCTGCACGGTGGGCAGCACGCCGGTGTCCTGAATCGCTTTGCCGTTCGGGGCGTAGTACTTCGCCACGGAGAGGATCACCGCCGCGCCATCGTCCATCAGCACGGTCTTGCGAATACCGGCGTCGCCATAGCTGCGCTCGCCCACTACCTGGCAACGCTTCAGATCCATCAAGGCAGCTGCGGCTACTTCGCCGCCGCCGGCGGTAGACCGGTTGGTGATGACCACCAGCGGTCCTTTCCACAGCTCGTTCTCCGGTTTAGCTTCAAAGACCGTCTTGTTGAAATGTTGACCTTGCGCGTAGGTGATTTCGCCCTTGTCGAGGAACAGATTCGCTAGTTGCACGCCCGCTTCGGGATCGCCGGTCGAACAATGCCGCAGGTCGAGGACTATGTACTTCGCACCATCCTTTATCAACCCCTGCAGCTTGGTCTTGGCCTCTGCGTCACGGTTTCCGACCAGGCTAGTAACCTTCAGATAGCCGACGTCGCCCGGCAACATCTTTGCCATCACGTCCGGAAAGCTGATCGCGACGCGTGTCAGCTTGAGCTTCTGTGGTTCCGGGTTGCGCAACCGCAACACGGTAACGTCGATGGTCGATCCTATGTCGCCGCTTAACAGCTGCTCCGCGTAGGCCAACGGCATGTCGCGCGTGGCAACGCCGTTGATGCTTTCGATCAGGTCACCGGTCGCGATATTGGCTTTTGCCGCTGGAGAGTCTGGCAGCACGTCCACCACCGCCACGTAGCCGTAACGCTTGGCGAGAATGACTCCCACGTTTCCTTTGGAAGTGTCCTTGGTCTTCACGTACTGGCGGTATTGATCGGCGTTCATGTAGCTGGCGAACGGATCAACCGCCTCCAGGAGGCCGTTGATCGCGCCCAGCGTGACGCTTTTCATATCGGGCTCTTCGACATACTCCAGCTTGATCCGCTGAAGCACCTCCGTGTAGACCTTCAGGTGGCCGTACACGTCATCGTTGCTGCTGGTAACCGCGCGCCCATGCGCGGCTCCCACAAGAAGCAGCACAACAACGCATGTGGAGCTGCCGACAATGGTCCATTTAAAGCGATTGGTCATGATGGAGGGACGTCCTTCTTAGTATAACGAAGGATAATGCGCCTGTAATATCAGGACGTATCAGTTTCGGAAGTGTTTCATTCGACGGGAGCTTTAACCGAATTTGACACCTGCGGCGGCTCCCTAGAGCGTCGAAGCCCCACCTTCGCTGATGTAGTTCCGGTTCCAGGCCGGAACTTCAACCGTGACGTCACCTTTAATCACCGCCTGGCAGCCGAGGCGGGAGCGTAAGGTGAGACCCGCCGCCATATCCAGCCGGTCGAGTTCATCATCTTCCGCTTCAGAGAGGTTTTCCTGCCCTTCCAGCACGATCACATGGCAGGTGGTGCAGGCGCAGCTTCCGCCGCAGGCATGATCGAGGTGAAACCCCTTGTTCAGAGCAAGATCCAGGATGGATTCGGGCTTTCCGTGGTCGCAGTATGGCAGTTTGCCCGATTCAAATTCAAATGTCTGATTCGCGGGGAGAAACGTTACTTTCGGCACACCTTCATTCTACACTACGACCAATTTAGTCCTATTTAGAAAATGGCAGCCGTCGGTCATACTGGGAAGCAGTGTTCCAGGACATCGAAAAACGCATTGCCGCCGCCGCCGAACGCGCCTTGGCTGAACGATTCAACCTCAATATGCAGGTTTCGCTCGAACAGCCTAAGCAAACCTCGTTCGGGGAGTTGGCCATTCCAGTGGCATTTCAGTTGGCGAGGGAACTGAAGAAGCCGCCGAAATGGATCGCCGAAGAACTGGTCGGCGCCATGGGCCATGTGCCGGGAGTGAAGGCGTTCGATATCGCCGGCAATGGCTTCGTCAACGTGCGGCTGGATCGCGGGCAGTATGCCCAGTCGCTGCTTCAAGCAAAGCAAGCCAACCCTCCATCCCTGACGGGCGGGAAAACGGTGGTGGAACACACCAACATCAATCCCAACAAAGCTGCTCACATCGGCCACTTACGAAATGCCGTCCTGGGCGACACGTTTGTTCGCATGCTGCGGGAAGCCGGCCGCCAAGTGGAGGTTCAGAACTACATTGACAACACGGGCGTGCAGGTCGCCGACGTGGTTGTGGGATTTCACTTTCTGGAGAAGAAGAACACCGAAGATGTCATGGAGCTGATTGCCGGTGGATCGCAAAGCTTCGACTACTTTTGCTGGGACCTTTACGCCTACGTCTCCAACTACTACAAAGACCATCCGGAAGCGTTGGCGTGGCGCGCGGAGACGCTGCATGCCATTGAGAGCGGCATCGGGGAAATTGCCGAGCTGGCGCACCTGGTCGCGGACGCGATTGTGCGGGCGCATCTGGCCACAATGGCACGGCTTGGGATTCAATATGACCTGCTTCCGCGCGAGAGTGAGATTCTGCACCTGCAGTTCTGGGCCACGGCGTTTGAACTGCTAAAAGAACGCGGGGCGATCCATTTCGAAACCGAAGGAAAAAACAACGGCTGCTGGGTGATGAAGGCCTCGGCGTTCAAGACGCAGACGGCGAAGTTAGATGCGGCCGGGAGCAGCGAAGCGGACGCCGAGGAAAACGTCGACGACAGCAAGGTGATTGTGCGCTCGAATGGCACCGTCACATATGTCGGCAAGGACATCGCCTACCAGCTTTGGAAGTTCGGTCTGCTGGGGAAGGACTTCTATTACGAGCCGTGGGGATCGTATCCGGACGGGCACCAGGTTTGGGTGACCACCGATGAACCGCAGTCCGGAACTGTCCCGAAGTTCGGTGGTGCGGAACAGGTGTACAACGTCATCGACGCGCGGCAATCGTATCTTCAGGATGTGGTTGTGGCCGGGCTGCAGGCACTCGGCTTCCCGGAACAGGCGGAACGGTCAATCCACTTTTCCTATGAGATGGTCGCCTTGTCTCCGCGCACGTGCCTTGAAATGGGCATCGAGTTGTCGGAGGAAGACAAGCGCCGGCCTTACGTCGAGGTATCCGGGCGCAAAGGACTCGGCGTCAAGGCCGACGATTTGCTGGACAAGCTGATCCAGACGGCGCTCGTCGAGGTGGAAAGCCGCCACGCCGACGCGCCTGCCGATGAGCGAAGGCGCGTGGCCGAACAGATCGCGGTCGGGGCGCTCCGCTACTTCATGTTGAAGTTCACGCGCAATTCAGTGATCGCTTTTGATTTCCATGAGGCGCTCAGCTTCGAGGGCGAAACCGGTCCTTATGCGCAGTACGCCGCGGTCCGTGCGGGCAACATCCTACGCAAGTACGAGGAACGATTCGGGCCCATCCCGGATTTCAAGAACCAGTTTTCCGTGGACGCGCTCGAAGTTCAGCTTGAAGCGGAAGACCTATGGCAGCTGTTACTGGCCTGCTCGAAGGTGGATACGGCCGTTGCACGTGCTATCTCTTCCGGCGAGCCGGCGCATGTCGCCAAGTACGCATTCCAACTCGGACAGGCGTTCAACAACTTCTATCACGTGTACCAGGTGATTAACGAGACGAACCCGGCCCGGCGCGAATTCCTGCTGTGGCTCACCGTCTACTTCCGCGAGCAATTGGCGGCGACGCTCCGCATCCTGGGCATCGCGCAGCCGGTTTATATGTAGCAAATCATGCGGAACACCGGCACCGAGCCTGTGTTTGCGATGCGCGCCTTTCCCGAGAGGCCGGCACGCCGGGTAGTGCGAAACGAACTGCCAAAGCCGAGACGAATCTCGGCTCAGCAGGCCTGGCGGCCCGCGCCACCAAGGCGGATTTGCGAAACGAAGTGGGGTAGTCGCCAACAACGGGACGACGACAGGCTGAAGCCTGTCCCACGGAGGTGTTGCGAAACGAAGTGGCGACGGGCGGGATGCCATCCCGCCGCCGGTTTACAACCGGCCCCACACGAAGGGTGTGGCCGCTCGCGCGGGGTCTTACTTAGTTATTCAGTTGTCAAAGATCTCGAGCCCTGGAGGCTCCTATGCGGCTTGGGGCAGAGTTAGTCGATTCCGTGGATGTGTCGGGCTGCGCGGCGACGGGCGCAGGATCTGCCGGGTCGGAAGGACGAACGATGGTTGCGGGATCAACGGTGCCGTCGAAATCGGGCACCAGTGGATCGGCAATGGCCGGTGCGCCGGATACGCCGCGGGTTTTCTGCAAGGCCATCAGTTGCTTCAAGGCGCGATAGTAAGCGCGATGATGCGTGGTCTGGTAGCGCAGGTAGAGGGCGAAGGCCTTGGGATCCTCGATGTGGCTGGTCTGCAGATTGATGGCGCGCTGGGTAAGCCAGTGGCTCTGGGCCATGTCGGTGACCAGGATGCGCTCGGTCCGAGAGGCGGGTTGGAACTCGTTGGTGAGATCGTCCACCAGTTGAACCCACTCTTTGGGATCTTCGCCGGGAAGCAAGACGAAGACGGAGGTGAGGCTGGAGAGGCCATGTGTGCGCGCATTCTGGCTGGAGCGGTCCTTACCGACCGGAGTACGGGGACCGGTGCTGTGGCCGGGCGCAGGAGCCGGAGGCGCACATTCGGATTCGCCTGCCGGAGGCCACGGTATGCAGAAGCGTCGTAGACTGTCACGGAGCACCGAGCGCATGTTTTGGCGAAACTCGTCGATTTCTTTCGGATCGACGTGTTCCTCTGCTTCCATGGCGGCGTACCGCTCCAGACGATGAGCGATGGCGATACGTTCTTCGTCTGTTACCTCCGGGCCACCGAAGCGCAGCCGCTGGTGGAGCATAACGACATCGACGGGTGCTTTGGGGTTGAACGGGATCAGCGCGCCCGGGAATAGCGGCTTGGGATTCTCCGGCGTGCCGGGTTTGGCTGGCTCCGGGTGCAGCGCGGCGGCCGACTGTGCAACCTGCGGTGCGGCGGCCGATGAGGCTGGCTCGGCGGAAGGAGCCGGAGCCACGGACGACGCCGGAGCTGCGGACTTCTGCTGTTTCTGTTGTTGTTTCCAGGCGCGGTACTTGTTGCGCCGGATCTTGGTACGTTCCTTATTGGACATAGAATTCTTCCTGTTGGATTGGCGGATTACGCCTACCACGATCTTCGACCCGGCGCTTGCCCCGACAGCAGCGGGGCGAAACCGCGGAACGCTGGAACGGATAGTAATGAAAGGATTTTGCGAGGACAGCAAATATTTTCTGATTCTGTGATCGACGATGGGGCTGAGCCGGAATGGCTGCGCCGCTGAGGATGTCCAGCCCAAGCGCCAGGCTGACCACATTCCCCCTCGGCAGACGCGCTCCAGGTTCTTGGACTACACTGATAACCGATGGAGTGGTGGTATGTCCCGGTCCTAACCGCCGTTGCGGGCTTCGTTTTGGGTATTGCCGCGCATCCCATCAAGGTATGGCTAGATGAGCAGACCGCGCGCCACCGGATGCGCAGCGCCCTGGAGGGCGAGGTGGCCGGGAACTTGATTACCTTGGGCCTGATGCGGAGATTTTGCGGCGAGTTCCTGGACAACTCCCCCGCTTCTCCCGAAGCGAAGATGCGGTGGGATATCATCCGCGAACAATTATCCAAGATTGAATTCAAAGTCTACGATCACTATGTGGCCGCGGACTTGCCCCGGCTGACAAGTGTAGAGAATTACCACGGATTCAAGGTCGCCTACGAGCGCCTGAAAGAACTGGCTAGCTGGTACGCGCCCTCCGGCTATGAGGAGCACATTGGCGCGGTCCAAATAGCTGTCATACAAATCAGCCCCAGAATTGATTCCTTCTTCGACTGGCTAACAGCTGGCCATGTAGGGCCGCGTCTTCAGCGAACTGGGAGAGGGTGGCAGAAGCCGCCGGGCAAGCCTCAGGTCGTCGCTTGACGTACGCGCCAAGTCGTTCTAAACGCGGCGGAAAAACGTTCCGTGCTAGCCCCTCCCGCGACTCCGACTCAAAGCGCACGACAGCAATGGGCCATTGTTCAAAAGCCGTGTCACGAAAATAAACCCGGGCGAAGAGGCGGGAATCTACTAGATTAACGGAATGAGAACCTCCATGGTTGGAACAGGTCTGGACGTCGATCGGAACCAGGTAGACATCTGCCTGGAACGGTTGCTTTACTCTGCGTCCGGACAGTCGAACGGGGTCATTCAAGAAGCAATGCGCTACGCCGTGCTGGGCCCTGCCCAACGCATACGGCCGATACTGTCATTGCGCGTGGCACGTGTTTTTGGGGATACGGGTCAATTCGCCATGCGTGCGGCCTGCAGCGTCGAGCTTCTACATTGTGCTTCGCTCATCGTTGATGACCTGCCCTGCATGGACGATTCTCCCGTGCGCCGCGACCAACCCTCCGTACATGTCAAATTTGGCGAGGCAACCGCGATTCTCGCCGCCTTTGGCTTGGTAGCGATTTCCGCCAGGCTGCTGGTGGAAGGGGAGGGCTCTCAAACTCACCGCGCACGCCTGGTGGATTTCCAGATCAAGCTGCTCAGCAGCCTGGATTGCTCCGGTTTGATCGCCGGCCAGGCTCTGGATCTACAGCTGACTAACAACCAATTCTCACGCACCGATTGCCGCGTCACCGAGCTAAAAACCGTTCCTCTGTTCCAGCTCGCTGTCGCAGCCGGCGCTTTGCTCTCCGATCCCGATTCAAACGAAGGGGCTCTGCTGCACTGCTTCGGACGTGAGTTCGGTCTCGCCTACCAAATGACCGATGATCTCCTGGATGGCGAGTCGATCGAACCCGGCTTGCTCGAAGAAAAGTTCACCACATTGCGGGCCGCCATTGCTCCGTTCGGCCCACGCGGCCGTGAGCTGGAGGATCTCGTCGACTACCTGCATGCCCGAGCCACTCAACGCCACACTCTCCCGTAACAGCAAGCAGAAAGTCATTGTCATCGGGAGCGGCTTCGGAGGTCTGGGAGTCGCGGTGCGTCTACAGTCCTGCGGCTTCGATGTCGACCTGATCGAATCACGCGACAAACTCGGCGGCCGCGCTTACGTATACGAGCAGGACGGTTTCAAGTTCGATGGCGGACCCACCGTCATCACCGCGCCGTTCATGCTTGAAGAACTGTTCGCGTGCGCCGGCCGCAAAATGTCCGATTACGTCCGCATCGTTCCCGTGGAGCCGTTCTATCGCATAGAGTTCCACGATGGGCGGGCCTTTGAATACGGGCTGGACGAGGCGGAAACCGAGGCCAGTGTTGCCAAGTTCGCCCCCGCCGATCTCGATGGGTACCGCCGCCTCGTCAAGCACGCCAAGGCGATCTTCGACAAAGGCTTCGTCGAACTGTCAGACCGGCCCTTCTTGACCTTTGGCGACATGATTAAGGTGGTTCCCGATCTGATTCGTCTCAAGTCGTATAAGACGGTCTACCAGTTCGCAGCCGGCTACGTGAAGGATCCCTTGCTGCGCCGCGTATTCAGCTTCCATCCCCTGCTGGTGGGCGGCAATCCATTCCAGACCACGTCCATCTATGCGCTCATTCACTACCTCGAACGCAATTGGGGCGTTCATTATGCGATGGGCGGCACCGGCGCCATCATCGAAGCTTTGGGCCGTTTGTTTACGGAGCTTGGCGGCCGAGTCCGCTTAGGTACGCCGGTCGAGAAGATCATCATCGAGAATGGCGCCGCTGTCGGTGTCCAAACCGCGAGCGGCGAAACGTTCCGGGCAGATGCCGTTGTCAGCAACGCCGACGTTGCCAACACGTACCGAAAAATGATAGCGCCCGCGCACCGTCGGAAGTATACCGATCAGCGCCTGGCTGGCATGCGCTACAGCATGTCGCTCTTCGTTATCTACTTCGGTACCCGCAAGCAGTATCCAGGCATCAAGCACCATACGATTATCCTTGGGGAGCGCTACCAGGAACTACTCGACGACATCTTTAACAAGAAGCTGCTTAGCCAAGACTTCTCGCTGTACCTGCACCGCCCTTCCGCCACCGATCCGTCCATGGCCCCCGAAGGTTGCGACTGCTTTTACGTGCTTGCCCCGGTCCCTCATCAAGCAAGCGGCATCGATTGGACGACACAGGCCAAACTGTTCCGCAATCGCATCATGACGTTCCTCGATCAGCGTTACCTGCCGGGTCTTCTGGACAACGTTATATCCGAGCGGCTCCTGACGCCGCTCGACTTCGAAACCACCCTCAACACGTACATGGGCTCGGGTTTCTCTTTTGAGCCACTCTTCCGGCAAAGCGCTTGGTTCCGTCCGCACAACGAGTCGGAAGACGTCCGAAATCTCTTCTTCGTCGGAGCGGGCACGCACCCGGGTGCCGGAGTTCCCGGCGTGCTCTCATCCGCTAAAATTGCAGAGAAGTTGGTCTGTCAGCGCATGCGGGGCAATTGATTTGGCGAGAAATGTTTCATCATCACTCGAACCCCTGTACCGCCAGGCTGCCGCTGAAACCGCTAAGGGCTCAAAGAGTTTTTATTTCGCCACGCGGTTCTTTCCGCCCGATCTGGCTCGCTCCGCCCACTCGGTTTACTGGTTCTGCCGTCATACCGACGACCTCGCCGACGAGTGCGGGAGCTTAGACCAGGGTAGACGCGACATTGAAGAGTGGTCCGCGCGCCTCAAGAGCGCCGAAGCCGGCGCCACGGCAAGCCATCCCGTGTTGCAACTCTTCCTGCACACCGCCCACGAATACGAAATTCCACTGGAGTACGCGCATGAACTGATCGAAGGTATGCGCATGGATCTCAATCAAAACCGCTATCCCGATTTCGCCACCTTGCGCTTGTTTTGTTACCGTGTGGCTTCGGTGGTTGGCCTGATGATGTCATGTGTCATCGGCTTTAAGTGCCCTTCTGATCGCGATCGCGGCCTGCGTCATGCGATTGATCTTGGTATCGGGATGCAGTTGACCAATATCCTTCGCGATATCGGCGAAGACAGAGCCCGCGGCCGCATCTATCTTCCGCAGGACGAGATGGCTCGCTTCGGTTACCCGGAAAGCAAGTTGCTGGCTGGAGAGCGCAACGCAGAGTTCGCAAGTCTGATGCGATTTCAAGTTAATCGTGCCCAGGAATACTATCGAAACGGCAACGCCGGCATACCGCTGTTGAATAGGCGAGGCCGCTTTGCTGTCAAGGTCGCTTCCGACGTCTACCGCGAGATTCTGCAACGCGTTGTGTCGAGCCGGTTCGATGTCTTCAATCAGCGCGCCGTGGTGCCAGCCGGAAGAAAATATTGGTTGACCGTTCAGAACATGGCGCTGCCGATTATGTGCCACTCGGCTGCGCGCCTGGCGTTTTGGAGAGAGGCATGACGCGGGAGACTGCGGCAACCGACGCCAGTATCCCGCCGGAAGCCGCGCGCGAAGGCATGTCCTCAGCGATACGCGCCTCGTCTATCGCCACGCTGTGTGGCCTCGTCGGGCACTATTGCTGGTTCTATGCCACAGGCAAACCGCTGCTCACGGACGGAATAGCCGAATGGATCATGGCGCGAACCCCGTCGCGCTACGCCGTGTGGATCCTCGATCACCTTGGTCCTTGGGGTAAGCCATCCGCTATGGCAGGCGCCTTGGCCATTCTGGGCTTCGCGGCGCTCCTGGTCCGGCGCAGCGGTGATTTGGCGCCGCACCGTTGGCGCATCCCGGCAATCTGCGCTGCCACTGGCGTGGCGGCGTGTGCCATCTGCTCGATCTTCGACTACTGGTCCCTTTCAGGCGTTGTCGTCTTCTGGCTCCCAGTGGCCTTGTTCATCTCCTTCTTTCTCTGGCCAAGACCCCTCACGGGCGTAGAGGTCTTGCTTGAACAACCGACCGCTGGGCGGCGGGCGTTTCTTGCCTCCGCTTCACGATACGCGCTCCCGCTGGTGATGACTGGAGGCGTCGTCGCTGTCGCGGCTGAAAGCTACTTCCGCGAAGAGTTCCTCGGCAGACGTGCCACCCAGCCGGTTGACCTCTTCCCTTTCCAACCGCCCCAAGATGATTTTGGAGAAGGCCTCATCCGCCCGCCCGTCACGCCGGTTCCGCAGTTTTACGGCATGAGCAAGAATACGGTCGACCCGCTGATCGACCTCCGTGCCTGGCGCCTCGCCGTCACAATGGACAGCCACACCGTGCGCCGCCTTACGTACGGCGAGATCTTCGACATGCGCAACCGCGATCCGCGGTTCGTGACCTTGCGCTGCATTAGCAACACTTTGAAGTCCGACCTGATGGGAACGGCGAAGTGGGCCGGCATTCACCTGTCGCAGTTGATCGACCCGAAAGTAATTCCAACCGAGATGACGGAGGTCGCGTTCATCGGCGTCGAAGGCCACGATGACAGCATGAGCATCGACTATGCCTTCAGCGAAGAAACCCTCCTCGCCCTTGGCATGAACGGCAAGACACTGAGCCGCGTGCATGGCTTTCCGCTGCGACTGCTGGCGCCCCGTTACTACGGCTGCCGCAACGTGAAGTGGATCGGGGAGATTCGCTTCGTCAGCAAACCTTACTACGGCACCTGGCAGCGCCTCGGCTACACCAAGGAACCCCGCGTCCACACCGCCTCGCATATCGACCGGATGAAAAGAGTTGACGGGCGTCTTCGTTTTGGCGGTGTCTCCTTTGCGGGCAGCCGCGGCATTCGCGCCGTGCGAGTTCGTGCCAATGGCGGTCCCTGGCTCGAGGCGCGCATCGAATCGCCGCTCTCTCCTTACACCTGGACGCGCTGGGTCGCCGAGGCCCCCGCTGCCCTGGGTGACACGCTCGAAGCCAACGCGCAAGATGGAACAGGTACGTGGCAGGAACTGGCTGAGGAGGGTCCCTTTCCGACAGGCCCGATCGGGCCCACCATCGTCAAGGTGCGAGTTTGATGCTGGCTTCAACGCCGGAATTCGCCGTCCTGGCCGGGTCGCTGGTGTCTTCCGGCATGACATTCTTTCTGTGGAAGTCGCGCCGCAATTACCTGCTGCTGCCCGAGTTGCCGCTGGTTCGGGAGGGCGATTCGCCTGACGTGACCATAGTCATTCCGGCACGGAATGAAGCCGCGAATATCGGCCGCGTCGTGGCCAGTCTCCAGCCGCACCGTGTCCTCGTGGTGAACGACGCTTCGACCGACGAAACCGCCCGCCTCGCCGAACTGGCGGGTGCGGAAGTCATCGCCGCGCCGCCATTGCCAGAGGGAGCGCTGGGAAAGCCGAACGCCTGCTCCTTTGGCGCCATGCATGTCACCTGCCGCTGGGTTCTCTTTGTCGACGCCGACACCTGGTTCGAGCCACGTTTCGTTCCCTCGCTCTTGCACTATGCGGAGCATCGCCGACTCCAGATGGCGACGGTCTTCCTCGATCAGCACTGCGTCACACTCGCCGAGAAGACGCTGTTACCCTATGCGCTCGCTCTCTACTTCACCGGTGTCAGTGCCCGTGCGGTCAACGACCCGAAAAAACGGGAAGCCCTGGCGAACGGCCAGTGTCTGCTCTTCGAGCGCTCGGCGTACGAAGCAATTGGTGGCCACCAGGCCGTGATCTCCAGCGTGATCGAAGACGTTGCGCTTGCCTTTCTTGCGAAACATCGTCATCTCCGCTTGCGAGTGATGCGGACCGAAACCCTCGGCCACGTGCGTATGTACGACACTTTCACCGCCATCTGGCGCGGCTTTCAGAAGAACTCGTTTCGCTTCTTGCTAATCAACCCCGGCACCGGTATTCAGGTCATAGCCGCGTCCATCCTGTTGACCTCTTATCTGCCCGTCATCGCGCTCCTCTGGGCGGCCCATTTTCCGGGCTGGTGCCTAATGGTCTTCGCGGCTGTTGCCGGTGTTGTGGCTTTCCGGATGGTACAGCGCGCCGAATGGCCGCCATCCGTGGCGCTCGGTTCTGGCTCCGCTCGGCATCTACCTCTTTCAATTGATCGCCCTCAACGGCATGTTCAGCACCATTCTTCACCGTAAAGCGAATTGGAAAGGCCGGCGTGTCTGAACGGAAACTCAACTATCCGATGCCGTTCCGCATCGTCAGCCGGATTTGGCCGAACATTTGCAACAACACGTCGGCAGACATCGAACTCATCAGCCGCCAGCTCTTTGACAAATTTCAGTACGACCCCATCGTCGAGGGTCTTGAACAGCTACCCGCGTCGTCACGGTTCGTGCTCGCCGCAAATCACTATCAGCGCCGAGGCCTCTGGATCCTCCACGCGGCTGGCGTACTCACGCGTCTCATGGTGCTGCGCTACGGGCTGCCAAATCCACCGGTGCGCTGGATCGTAACGGCCAACTGGCCGCCGATCAAGGTTGGCGCCTGGACCGTCGCTTCGCCCGGCGACGTTCTTCTGCCTCGAGTCGCTGCGGCGTTTTCGTGCTACCCGGTCTCGTTCTCCGGTTCGAACCCCGCCTTCACCGCCCGCAGCATCCGCCGCATCTTGAGAGAAATCCCCGAAGGCAACCGCCCCCTGGGCCTCTTTCCCGAAGGCGTCCTCGGCACAGCCGACAGGATGACCGATCCACTGCCGGGCGTAGATCGCTTCCTGACACACCTGGCAAAGCGCGGCGTGCCCGTGGTACCTTGCGGCATCTCAGAACATGGGCGATTTGTAATTCGCTTTGGGAACTTGATCGAGACGAGCGAGGTCCTGCGCACAAGAGATGCGGCTGAAATGGTAATGGGGAGGGTACGCGAGCTGGTCGGCAAAGTCCGGACCCTGCCCGAAATACTTGGAAGTTAGGTACATCTCTGCCATTACTCACAGGTTCGAGCAACCTACCCGGAAGTTGTAACGGAGCAGACCACTCCGCCGTTAGCCGGCATGCTGCCGCGGGTTGAGCTCCGAAATTACTTTGACGGTGCGGTCGGCTTGGCGGCTGGCTTGGCCGCAGGCGTAGAGCCTGGAGCCGGGACTTTCTTAATGGCCACGCGAATCAGGCGTACCGGCGTGTTCGGCTTGTCATTCCCATCGCGTGGAACCTTCGAGATGTTGTCAACAACGTCCTGGCCGGACACCACTTCGCCGAAGATGGTGTGCTTGCCATTGAGGTGGGTTGGCGTCGAGCCGCTGACGGTGACGAAGAACTGCGAGCCATTGGTATTGGGGCCGCTGTTGGCCATGGCCAGAATGCCGGGCTTGCTGAAGTCGTGGTGCGGGCCGAACTCGTCCGGGAACTGGTAGCCGGGTGAGCCCATGCCGGTGGCGGCGGGGTCGCCGCCCTGAATCATGAAATCGGGAATAACGCGGTGGAACTGGGTTCCCGAATAGAGTGGCGTGTGCTTCAGCTGGTGCGTAATCGGGTCGGTCCAGGCCTTGGTTCCGGTGGCGAGGCCGATGAAGTTGGCGACGGCTTTGGGCGCATCTTCCGGAAAGAGCCGGCAGACGAAGTTGCCGAGCGACGTATAGAACACCGCGTAAGTGCCCGGCTCGCTGGGCAGGTCGACCGGCGGAAGCACGGACTGGATGGAACGCGTGGTCGGCTTCATGGTGTTGCCGGGGCTGGTGCTCTTGGTGGCTGTGGTTTGGCAAAGAAGCGCAGCGGGAAGGACGGCGGCCGCGGCCGCTACTACGAAAAGGTTCTTCATTGTTTTGTTCACATTATAGCGAGCGGGCGAGCCGCTTCCGGAACCGCGCGCTAAACGGTGAAGATCTTGATGGCTTCGGCCAGGGAGGTCATGGGATCGCGGGTGGGGACAAACTCGTGAGCCACAAAGCCCTGGAAGTTCAGGTCGGCGATCGCCTCGGCAATCGTGTGCCACTGCAGCTCCTGGGTAGCGTCGAGTTCGTGCCGCCCGGGGACGCCGCCGGTGTGGAAATGCCCGATGAATTGGATGTTCTCGCGGATGGTGCGAATGATATCGCCCTCCATGATCTGCATATGGTAAATGTCGTACAGCAATTTGACCCGGGGCGAATCGACGCCCTTCATGACACCGACGCCCCACACGGTGTGATCGCACATGTAATCGTGGTGGTCGATTTTGCTGTTAAGCAGTTCCAGGTTGATGGTGACACCCGCGTCTTCGGCGATTTTGCTCACCATGCGCAGGCCGATGATGCAGTTTTCGGCGCCTTCCTGATCAGGCATCCCCTTGCGATTGCCGGAGAACGTGATGACATCCGGAACCTTCGCCGCAGCAGCCAGCGCTATGTTCTCTTGCATCTCCTTCGCAAGCCTGGCATGGTTCTCCTTCCGATTCCAGCCGTCGGGAATTGTACCGGCGCCGGGAGCCATCGACGGGACCAGCCCGTACTTACGGGCGACCGGCCATTCTTCGTGGCCGATGAGGTCGATGCCGCTCAGCCCAATTGCGGCGCCTTGTTTGCATAGCTCGTCGAGGCTCATCTTGCTGTAGCACCAGCGGCAGGCTGCCTGCTTGAGCCGGCCCTTCGGGGCGTCCATGGCGGGAGCCAACTTGGAAAGAGAAAAGCCAGTCGCGGCGGCGAGGCCGGCGGTTCGGAACAGGGAACGGCGGTTCATGGTGCTCATGTTATCAAGTGGATCTCAATAGCGGTCAATGCGCTGCGTGAGAAGGGAGAAATCCGCTTGCTCACGCGCGGCGGTTCTGTGCTCATGGTCAAGCCAGAAGCTTGGTTTCCACATTGCCGGCAACGTCGGTGAGCCGGAAGTGGCGGCCCTGGAACTTATACGTCAGCCGCTTATGGTCGATGCCCAGGCAATTGAGGATCGTGGCCTGCAGATCGTGAATGTGGACTTGGCCGGAGAGCGCGTTGTAGCTGTAGTCGTCGGTTTCGCCGTGAACCAGACCGGGCTTGATGCCGCCGCCTGCCATCCACATCGTGAAGCAGCGCGGATGGTGGTCGCGGCCGTAGTTGGCTTCGGTCAGTTTGCCCTGGCAATACACCGTGCGTCCGAATTCACCGCCCCAGATGACCAGCGTGTCGTCGAGCATGCCGCGCTGTTTCAGGTCCTGAACCAAAGCGGCCGATGGCTGGTCGACGCTCTGGGCCTGGAGGGCAAGGTCGCGGGGAAGGTCGTTGTGCTGATCCCAGCCGCGCTTATAGATCTGTACGAAACGCACGTTGCGCTCGAGCAACCGGCGCGCCAGCAGGCAATGCGACGCGTAGCTGCCGGGCTTGCGCGAATCCGGGCCATACATATCGAAGATATGCTGCGGTTCTTTCTCCATGTCCATCAATTCGGGTACGGAGGTTTGCATCTTGAAGGCCATCTCATACTGCGAGATTCGCGTCTCGATTTCCGGGTCGTGATAGGCGTCGGCGCGGATCGCATCCAACTGCTCGACCGCATCCAGAATGTTGCGGCGGGTGGACTTGTCAACCCCGGGAGGGTCGGAGAGATAGAGCACTGGATCGCCGGACGAACGGAACTGCACGCCCTGATATTTCGACGGCAGGAAGCCGCTGCCCCACAGCCGCGAGAACAGCGGCTGGTCGGTGTTCAGACCGCTCTGCTGCGAGATGAGGACCACGAACGACGGCAGCTCTCTGTTCTCGCTGCCGAGACCGTAGCTGATCCAGGCGCCCATGCTGGGGCGGCCGGGCTGTTGGAAGCCGCTTTGGATGAAGGTAATGGCCGGGTCGTGATTGATGGCATCGGTCCACATGGTCTTGACGATGGCGATGTCGTCCACGATCTTGGCGGTGTGCGGCATCAACTCGCTCACCCAGGCGCCGGACTTACCGTACTGGGCGAACTTGAAGATGGACGGCGCAACCGGAAGCGTGGCTTGCCCGGACGTCATGCCGGTGATGCGCTGGCCCATGCGGACGCTGGCCGGCAGGTCGACGCCCATATACTCTTTCAGCTTCGGCTTGTAATCGAACAAGTCGATCTGCGAAGGGCCGCCGGATTGATGCAGGAACACCACGCGCTTCGCTTTGGGCGGGAAGTGCGGCAACCCCGGCAGGCCGCCGTTGGCGCTGGCATCCGGAGCGCCCGACGCAGCTGGTGCAAGCAGCGACGCCAGGGCCGCCGTTCCGAGTCCCGTGCTGGCCAATCCAAAAAAGTGGCGGCGGGTAAGGGCCTGTTTGAGTTGTTCTTCAATCGACATGGCGCATTACTCCTTGGTGATGGTTTCGTCGAGGTTCAGGATGGCGCTGGCGACGGTGGTCCACGCGGCCATCTCAACCGGATCAATGTTAGCGGGCGGCTTCGATTCGCCGACCGAGATCAACTTGCGCGCCGAAGCCGGATCGTGTCGATATTCGGCCAGCTCTTTCTCTTCGAGCGAGCGCAGGATCTGCAGTTCGTTCGGCGCCGGCGGGCGGGCCGTGGCCAGTTCAAAGGCATAAGTGATGCGCTTGGCAGGGTCGTTGCCGCCTTCCAGGATCATGCGGCCGGCAAGAGCGCGCGAGGCCTCCATATAGGTCGGATCATTGAGCAGCACGAGGGCCTGCAACGGCGTATTGGTCAGCAGTCGCCGCGCGGTGCACTTCTCGCGGTCGGGCGCATCGAACGTCGCCAGCGATGGCGGCGGGCTGGTGCGCTTCCAGAAGGTATACATGCTGCGGCGATAGAGATCGTCGCCATGGCTCGGCACGTAGCTTTGCGCCGAAAATCCATCGCCGAATGCGATGTCTTCCCACAATCCCTTGGGCTGGTATGGGAAGACACTGGGGCCGCCGACGCGCTCCTTGAGCAAGCCGCTGACGAACAATGCATTATCGCGGACGGCTTCAGCGGGAAGGCGGAAGCGCGGGCCGCGCGCCAGCAGACGGTTTTCCGGGTCGTCCTTGATGAGGTCCGGGCTGGCGGCGGAATCCTGGCGGTAGGTGGCCGAGGTCACGATGAGGCGCTGCATCTCACGCACGTTCCAGCCGTTGCGAATGAACTCAGTGGCCAGCCAGTCGAGCAGCGCCTGATTGCTGGGCGGGTCGCCCTGCGAGCCGAAATCCTGCGGCGTCTTGACGATGCCGATGCCGAAGTAGCTTTGCCAGTACCGGTTCACAACCACGCGAGCCGTCAGCGGATTATCCGGGCTGACCATCCATTTGGCGAGCGTGAGACGGTTCGCCGGAGCGCCGGATGGCAACGGCGGCAGAATGGCGGGCACGCCGGGAGTTACCTTCTCGCCGCGATTCCGATAATCGCCGCGGCCGAGGATCGCGGTTTCGCGCGGCTTCTCGAGTTCGGCCATCACCATCGTGGTGGGAATCAGCTTAACCAGATCGGCCTTCTCTTTCTTCAGCTCCTTCCGCGAGAGGTAAGCCTGGCGCAGTTCCGGAGCGGCTTCTGTCGACAGAAAGTAGCTTTGGAGGCGCTCCTTTTGACCATCGTCGCGGTGGTCGATGGGAATCATGATGGAGGCCCGAACCGGCTCGTCGCGGAACATGGGTTGAATCTCGGCGGCCAGAAGCGGGCGGTTGTAGATTCGAAGGTCGTCGAGTTGACCCTTGAAAGCCTTGCCCAGATCCTTGTTGCCGATCTCCAGCTTGGCGGTCGTGGTCAGCTTCCCCGAGAGCTTGTTCGTGAGAAGTTCTACTTCGCCCGGCTTGCCGTCGAAGAACAGATGCAGGCCGGCCGCCTTCCCCGAGCCATCGTAGTTGACGACGACGTGATGCCAGTTAGATGGATCGAGCCGCTGCTTGGTGCGGATCTCGATCGCATCCGAAGGCCACTTGCGGCTGAGCCGCACATAGAGACGGGGCTCCCAATGCTGTATGTCGGTCAGCAGGTAATCGTCGAGATGGAATTCTACGCCGGCTCGTGTTGTGCTGTCGGAAACCTCAGTCAGGACAGTCATGGGCCGGTTGCTGTCGGGCTTGATCCAAAACGCGACAGAGAATGGGCCATGCAAGAGCGTTCCCGTGTCGTCGAGTGTGACGTGCGTCTCCCCATCGAAATTGGCGGAGCGATTGACGATGCCGGGCGAATAGTTCAGGTCGCCCTTCACAACCTGGCCATAGCGGTATTTGCCGGAGCTGTCCGAAAGGCTGCCATCGAATTCGTAATGCACGACTAGGCCCGCACGGGTGGGCGCGGCGAGCGTCGCCAGCCGGGTCTTCTCCCACTCAGCCTGAATGGGAGCAACCTTCTTTTCATCCAGCGTTTTGTCGAGTTCCGCGATGGCCTTGGTCAGCTGATCGAGCTTCGCACGCTGTTCTTCATTCGGGAGTTGGAGGAAAGGCTTGGCATTGCCGCGCTGGCCATCCAGCCCCACCTCCGAGATGTTGTTGAAGAAGGCGTAGAAGCGATAGAACTCCTTTTGCGAGAGCGGGTCGTACTTGTGATCGTGGCAGCGCGCGCATCCCAGGGTAATTCCCATCCAGGTGGCCGCGGTTGCCTCGACCCGGTCGACGACATACTCGTTCTGATACTCCTCGGGAATAGCGCCGCCCTCGAAGTTAATCATGTGATTGCGATTGAAGCCGCTCGCAATCTTCTGCGAAACGGTAGCGTCCGGCAGCAAGTCACCCGCGAGCTGTTCGATGGTGAACTCGCTAAACGGCATGTTGTTGTTGAACGCGTCGATCACCCAATCGCGCCAGTGCCACATCTCGCGCTGGCTATCGATGTGGTATCCGTGCGTGTCGGCATAGCGGGCCAAGTCGAGCCATTGCATCGCCATGCGCTCGCCGTACCGGGGGGAATGGAGAAGACGCTCGACGACTTTGTCATAGGCGTCCGGGCTTTGATCGGCCAAAAAGGCCTCCAACTCGGCGGGCGTCGGTGGAAGGCCAGTCAGATCGAATGTAACGCGGCGCAAGAGAATCGCGCGGGTTGCTTCGGGCGATGGCCTCAAGCCGTTCTTATCCAAGTTGGCGAGGACGAACGCATCAATCGGGTTGCGCACCCAGGCAGGATTCGACACCTTGGGAACGTCGGGGCGCTGTGGAACGGCGTAGGCCCAATGGGTTTCCCACTTGGCGCCTTCGTCAATCCATTTCCTGATGACTTCCATCTGCGCGGGAGTCAGCGCCTGCCCAGTGGAGGCAGGCGGCATCTGGAAGCTCTTCTTGTCGGAGCTGATGCGCTGGTAGAGACGGCTGTTGGCTGAGTCGCCAGGCTTCACGATGCTGTATCCGTTGTGTTCCGCGAAGGCGCCGCCATCCTTCAGGTCGAGGCGCAGCTTAGCCATGCGGTTCTTCTCGTCCGGGCCGTGGCAGGTATAACACTTGTCGGAGAGGATGGGCCGGACCTGGCGGTCGAAGTCGACCTGGGGAGGTGCAGCAGGCGCCGTCTGGCATAGCACTGCGGCAACCGTGAACGCCGCCGTGACGAACAGCCGAGTGAGATGCTTCAGCATTTCTTAGACTGCTACCGAGTTTATCGGGTTGCCTTCGATGCCGTCAAAGCAAGGCCAGGCGGCTGCGGCAGCGACCAGGCGTAGATGACGTTGCCGACTGCAGTCAGCAGATACTGCCGGCCATCGAGCGAGTACGTCATTGGCGACGATTCCATACGGGCGTTGAGGTTGACATGCCAAAGCGTCTTGCCGGTCTTCGGATCCAGCGCGAGAAGGTTGTAAGAATTGTCGGCCGTGAAGAGCACGTTGCCGGCGGTGGTGAGAATGCCGGCTACTCCTTCACCCTCTCCGATGTCGTGGCGCCAAGCGATTTTGCCGGTGGCGTAATTCATGGCGACCAGTTCCGAGTTGGCCCAGAGATTGCGATCGCGGCCGGCCCAGCCTTCCGGCTTGCCGTCGGCGGTCATATAGAAGATGCTCCAAAGACGGCGGGCGCTGACGAAGAAGAGCCGGCTGACGGGATCAAAGCTGGGCGCCATCCAATTGGTTGCTCCGTCGGAACCCGGCGAGACCAGAACGCCATCCGGCTTCGGCTCCATCGCCGGATTGGGGATGGGCTCACCCCGTGCGTCGATGCCTTTCGCCCAGTTGGTCGCGATGAAGGGGGTAGTGAGGATGTGCTCGCCGGTGGTGCGGTCGAGCAGAAAGTAGTAGCCGTTGCGGCTGGCTTGCGCGAGCAGCTTACGGTGCACGCCCTGGTACTCATCGTCGATCAAGACCGGAGTCTGCACCGCATCCCAGTCGTGCGTGTCGTGAGGGGAAGGTTGGAAGTGCCAGTTGAGCTTACCCGTGTCGGGATTGAGCGAAACGATGGAACAGGTGTAAAGGTCGTCGCCCTTGCGGATGTCGCCGTTCAAAACAGGGTTGGGATTGCCGATACCCCAGAAGAGCTGATTGATTTCGGGATCGTAGGTGCCGGTCATCCAAGTCATGCCGCCGCCGTGTGCGGCTGCATCGGTTCCTTGGGGCCAGGTATCGGCGCCCGGTTCGCCGGGCTTCGGTTCGGTATCCCAGCGCCACTGCACCTTGCCGGTGTCCGGATCGACCGATTCGAGAAAGCCGGGTATGTCCGTGACATCGCCGGAAACGCCGACGATCACGTGGTCGCGAATCACCAGGGGCGCCATGGTGGCGAAGTAGCCGAGTTTCGGGTCGGCGAGCTGGATATCCCAACGGGCATGACCGGTCTTGGCATCGATGGAGATGAGGTGACAATCCGGCGTCTCAAAGTAGAGCCAATCCTTGTACATGCCGACGCCGCGCTGGCCGATGTGATCGCCCTGCGACTCGCGGTAGTAGTGCCAGATGATCTTTCCGTTGCGAGCATCGGCAGCCCAGACATTGTCGGGAGTTGTGAAGTAGAGGATGCCATTCACCAACAGCGGCGTGGACTTGATGGTGACGGACTGCATGGGAAGGACCCAGGCAGGACTCAACTGGTGGACGTTGGACGCGTTGATCTGCGCGAGCGTACTGTAGCGGCGGCCCGAGTAGTCGCCATTGTAAGTGGGCCACGTCTCGCGCGGAGGCTTGAGCAGGTCAGCTGGATCCAAGCCTTGCGAGAGAGAGCAAGTGACAGAGGCAAAAAAGATCGCTACGGACGACAGGGATGAAAAAAGGAGGCGTTTCATTGGTTGTTCTTCGGGACCGCTACTTAAAGGTCACCAGATAAGCGAAGAGGTTATGCAGGTCGGCATTGGTGTACTTGGTGGTGAGTTCGCGATGAGCCTCAAGGGGATCGTGCACCTGGACTGTGACGGCGGCGCGAGGCCAGGAGCGGTACCAGCCGTCCTGGGCAACGATCCCGATAGTGAACTCGTCATCCTGCACAATGCGGCCTTCGAACTTAGAGCCGTCCTGCAGCGTGACGACCGCGGTGCGGCGCGGCTTGCCCGCCGGATACACGATGTGCTGCTGGAGATCGATCGCTGAATATTTCGACGCGACATGAGCCAGGTCACCGGTAACCGAGTGGCACGCAGTACATCCGCCGGCGCCGTTGAAGTACGCTTTGCCTTCATCGGCGTTGCCGGTGAGAAGTTTAGCGACGGGATAGTTGCTGGGGACGCTGGCGCTGTGCTCCGCCTGGTTGGCGCGGGCATGCAAGAAGGCTACGATATCGGCGACCTCGGTTTCCTTCAGAGTCGGGAAGCCGGGCATGCCTTTGTCAATCCGGCCGTTACGTATGACGGGACCCAGCAGATTGCCGTCTTGATCGTGGCTCACGATCGAGGAGCGGACCAGGTCGGGGGCCCGGTTGCCGGTGGCGTCTTCACCATGGCAGAAGCCACAACTGGACTTGAACTGCGACTTCCCGCGCTCGATCGCGGCCAGTTGTTCCGGAGTGGGCTTGGCATGTTGAGCGGCAGCGGGGAGGGCGGCGCAGAGAGCTGCAAAAAACGACGCCAGCGTGTACAGCACGCGCTTGGATGAACGGTCTCGAAATGGCATGGGCTCAGTGGTGGTGGGCGGGTCCGGATCAATCAGGCGGACGCGGCCCTCGGCTCGTCCTATTCTAAATGGGTTCCTATTCTAGACGCGGCCCCCTAGGGATGCGTTAGGAGTGTTCCTAGAAGGAGGCGCAGGATCGTCGTAGTTGGTTACTGACGGTGGGCAGGAGCGCTCCCTGACGGTTCGTAGCCCGGAAAGCATCCGCTTGCTCTGCTCCGGATGGGGGAGAGCTTCGCGCGCGGTTCACTGGGGGAGTTTTGCCTGGGCCCCGAAACATTCTATGCTGGATTTGTTGGAGCCATGAGCACCTCCCGAACAATGCCCGGTGGTTTCGCCGATCGAAGCGCGCTCGAAAAGGGCGAGAACCAGCGTGCGCTATGCCGCTGGTGCCGGTTGGAGGTTCCTGCGGGCCGCTTTACGTTCTGCTCGGAACACTGTGTGCACGAATGGAAGCTGCGAACCGATCCCGGTTATCTGCGGGAACAAGTCCATTTGCGTGATCAGGGGATCTGTGCCCATTGCGGAATAGACACCCAGGCGGCCTACGCGGACCTAAAGCGTTCGCGCGGGACACACCGGCTGAAACTGCTGGGGCGCTGGGGGCTGAAACGGATTTCGCGCAAAAGCCTGTGGGATGCCGATCACATTGTTCCGGTGGCGGAGGGTGGCGGCGAATGCGACATCGCTAACCTACGGACGCTCTGCCTGGTGTGTCACAAGAAGCAGACGTTGGAACTGCAGAAGCGGTTGAGGGCGGGGTGAAGCCGAAAAGCCGAGATGATGCTCGGCTCAGCGGGCTAAAAGCCCGCGCCACGGGATGAGTGAGCCGCGCGCGGGACGGGAATTGCGAGAGCTTATGCGCTAAAGCGCGAGCGGGTGGAGCTCAAGCTGCGCTTCGGATTCGCGTTACGCTGCCAGGGCGATACGGCGCGCTTGCCATGATGCGTGGGAGCGGCGGACGAGGGCCGTGCGTTCCACTTGGCTTGAGACCGGTTTTGAACACCCGAATCCGCCGGCTCGGCGCCCAGGTCGGAGGGATCTTGCGGAAGCACCGTGGGAACCGCCTGACGGGATAGGCGCAAGTTGAGAAAGCGCTCGATAGTGCGGATATCGCCTCGTTCGCTGCTGGTGACGAAGGTGGATGCCGTGCCACGCTGACCGGCGCGGCCGGTGCGGCCGGCACGGTGGATGAAGTCTTCGGGTGCTTGCGGCATGTCGAAGTTCACCACGTGAGCGATGCCCTCGACGTGAATGCCGCGAGCGGCCACATCGGTGGCGACCAGGACGCGGTAGAAGCCTTCACGGAACCCGTGTAAAGCCTGGTTGCGCTGATTCTGGGTGCGATCCCCATGGATGCCGATGGCCTTGACACCAGAGCGCGCCAGGCGCTTGGCAAGACGGTCGGTGCCATGTTTGGTGCGGGCGAACACCAGGAAGGAGCCATCCTTCTTGTCCAGCATGTCGCGCAACAAGCCAAGCTTGCGGTGGTGCTCCACTTCATAGACGTGGAGATCGATCTCTTCGGCGGGTTTCGTGGTAGCGCCAATCGCAATGCGGACTGGATTTTTGAGGTGCTTGCCGATCAGCGGAACGATGGTCTTCTCGATGGTGGCTGAGAAGAAAAGCGTCTGGCGGGTCGCCGGCAGGAGCGCGAGGATCTTCTCGATGGTGGGCAAGAAGCCCATGTCGAGCATGCGGTCGGCTTCGTCGAGAATCAGGATACTGACAGCACTAAGTTTCACCAGGCGCCGATTCAAGTAATCGGACAAGCGGCCAGGCGTGGCGATCAAGACGTTTGAGCCGCGGCGGATATCGTTGAGCTGCGTGCTTTCGCTTAAGCCACCGACGACAACCGTGGCGCGCAGCCCCGTGCCCTTAGCAAGTTTGGTGAAAACCTCGTGAATCTGAATAGCAAGTTCACGGGTCGGAGTAAGAATGACGCCACTGATGCCGCTGACGGGCTTCTCCATGAGCGAGTTAATCAATGGGAGGACAAAGGCGAGAGTCTTGCCAGTGCCGGTCTGGGCAGTGGCAACGAGGTCTAAGCCTTCGAGAGCGGGCGGAATGGCCTCGACTTGAACGCGGGTCGGTTGAACAAAACCATTGCTAGCAAGGTTTTGTTTGAGGATCGGAGATAATTGTAGTTCTGAAAAGTTATTCATTTCGATGTTGGAGGATAAATTTACTATCCGGCGAAGATACAGCTCACCGGTGGGTTTACCACACTCCATAGCCAATGCATCAAAATGAAGCGTGATACTTGTTTCGGGTTAATTCTCTTGCGTTAAGAAGCCCGCGACCTTTACTTGAAGGCTACGGTTTCTTCCCTATGACTGCCGGACGATGATCAGCGGTTTCAGGCCGCCCGACACCGCGTAACTGAGACGCGGGAGCCGGCTTACGAAAAGGCCGCCGGGGCGGTTTCTTGGCAGCGACGACGGCCGCTCTGGCAGCGCGTTCCGACGTCAGAGTATTGAAGTCGGTATCCACCGCACAATACTCCTGAAACTGCTCGATATGACCAACTCCGCCTTCGGCTGCCCTGCGAAGCAACTGCAGGCAGAACATGGGGCCGCTTTGCAGAGAGAGAGCATACTTGGTGAAAAGAGACAGTTCAATCCTGATGGCGCAGAGTCGAACCGGTTGGCGCTCTTCCACGGCATCAAACGAGTAACGACGCTGATTGCCGTCCTGCGTAAAACCCTTATAGAAGAACTGCACGCTCACTCGTTTTCCTGACCGTGCACCGGAGCGGGCTCCGATGAGGATCCGACTGGCAGCGGGAGGTTGGTTTCGGGGTTAATGCCCGATTCCTCTACCACGCCGACGTCACTATCCTCTGCCGAGAGACTGTCCGGCCGGGCCTGAGGGATTATTTTCCCCTGGCGCCGATCCAGTTTTTGTTGACGCTTCTCTTTGCGGGCCGATTCCTTTTGACGTTTTTGAAAAGATCCACGTGCCGCCATGCACACTCTTTCTCAACTGGCTAGTGAAAAACAAAAGATAAGGAGGGAAGCTCCCACTGGAGCCACCCTTTCAAACTCAAGCAGCGATTACCAGCGGGACTTCTTGAAGCCACCGCCACCGCCGGCGCCACGTCCACCACCGCCGCCGCCACGAGGGGCATCGGTCTTGGGACGAGCTTCATTTACGTTTAGCGTTCTGCCGTGCAGGTCACTGCCGTTCAGAACGGAGATTGCAGTTTCGGCTTCGGCGCGATTTGACATTTCAACAAATGCAAAACCACGAGGTTGGCCGGTCATCCGGTCGGTGATAAGGTTGACGCGCTCGACCGAACCATACTGAGAAAAGATCGAAGTGAGATCGTCTTGCGTTGTCTGGAAACTCAGGTTTCCAACGAATACGTTAGTCATGAAAGACTCCTGTTGCTTAGATATGTTCTAAAAGCAGCCAGGAACGAGGAAGATTGGTTCAACGAAGACAAAGCCGCGATAGGACACCATAAGAATAGCACGTTTCCGGCTCTCCCGTCTTCGTCTTTTCTACGTTATCCGGCAGAGACCCTTGCTGAATAGACCAAAGCTGCGGCAGTAATGTCCTCAATGGCGATGCCGAGCGACTTAAACACCACACGATCAGTCGGCGGCAGGCGTTTCGTGCCGGACAGGATCTCTCCAATTTCAGCATGGACGGCGGCGCCGGCAGTGACAATTTCTCCCGATTCTTGCATGGCTGCGTCGCGCGATTCCACCACCACGGCAGAGCCGTCGAAGACCGAGGCATCCAGTTCCCGGCGAGCGAGGCCAACTCCACCCACCGCGTTGACATAGGCGCCGGGTTTCAGCCATTCACCCCTAAGGATGGGTTCGGCGGCGCTGGTGACCGTAACGACGACATCCGCGTCCCGGACGGCCTCTTCCGCGGTCAAAGCGAGGCTGGCACCCGTTTCCTCGGCAAAGAGCCGGGCGTGATCCGGATTACGGCTCCAGACGGTGATCTGCGTGAAATCGCGAACCAGTCGCAAGGCCTCCAAATGGGAGCGCGCCTGCACGCCGCTGCCGAGAATGGCGAGCTTGTTGGCCGAAGGCGCTGTGAGAGCCCTGGTGGCGACAGCCGAGACGGCAGCCGTCCGCATTTCCGTAATGAGCCGGCCATCCAGCACGGCTACCGGCTGGCCGGTGTCGGCGCGAAACAGCACAATGGTGGCATTATGAGTCGGCAAACGGCGAGTGGCGTTGCCTGGATAGAAGGTGACCAGCTTCGCGCCGACGAAGGCGCCGCATTGGGCCGGCATCAGACCAAACCACGCGAGATGCCCCGACTGTTCGGGCAGCGACAAGATGGTGCGGACCGGCTGAATAACCTTGCCCGAAGAGAAATCGACGAGCGCCTGCTGGATGGCTGGGATCAGCGCATCGAACCGCAGGAGCGCATGCACATCGCGCTCCGTGAAAAAGAGAGGATCGCCAGACGCCACGTTGATTAGCGGCCTACCGGCGCGGTGACGTGAGCGAAAACCGAGTCGAGCTGCTCGACAAAGGCGTCGACGTCGGTCTTGGCGATGTTCATGGGGGGCGAGAGCCGGATTACGTTGCCATAGAGGCCGCCACGGCCAATCAGGATGCGATGCTCACGGGCTGCCTCCATAACTTGCAGCGTGGCGGCGGCGGCCGGCTTCTTGGACCGCCGGTCTTCCACTAGCTCCATCGCCTGCAGCAGACCCATGCCCCGCACTTCGCCGATGATGTCGTACTTCTGCTGCAGCTCTTCCAGCCGGGCACGCAGATAGGCTCCGACATCGGCCGTATTCTGAAGCAGGTTTCGTTCGATGATGAAATCGAGCACGGCTTTGGCCGCCGTGGTGGCAACGGGATTGCCGCCGAAGGTGGAGATGCTGATGCCCTTCATCGCATCCGCGACCTCGGGCTTGGCGACCGTCACGCCAATCGCCGCGCCGTTGCCGAGGCCTTTGGCGCTGGTGATGATGTCGGGAACCACGCCCCACTGCTCGATGCCGAACCATTTGTTGCCGGTACGGCCCCAGGCGGTTTGTACTTCATCGCTAATGAAAATGCCTCCGTACTGCCGAACGATGGAGGCCACGATCTGGAAGTACTCTTTAGGCGGGGTGACGAAGCCGGCTACGCCCTGAATGGGTTCTCCGATAAACCCGGCGATGCGGCCGGAGGTGGCGGTGCGAATGAGTTCGTCGATGTCCTGCGCGCAGCGGACCTCGCAGCTGGGGTAAGTCAGCCCGAAGGGGCAGCGGTAGCAGTAGGCATTGTGAGCGTGAACGATGCCGGGTTGCGGCGCCATGCCCATGCGCCAAGTGGATTGCGCCGTGAGAGTCATGGCGAGCGCGGAACGGCCGTGATAGGCGTGCCGTAGCGCGATGATCTCGTTGGCGCCGGTGTAGCAGCGGGCAGCGACGATGGCCGTTTCGTTTGCTTCGGTACCGCTGTTGGTGAAGTACGACTTGGTCAATGCGCCGTCGGGCGTTATGCCGGCGATATCTTTGGCCAAAGCCGCCTGCGGCTGGTTGGCGAAGACGGTGGAGACGTGCCAGAGCTTGTCGATTTGCTGGTGGACGCGAGCATTCACCTGGTCATTGCAATGGCCCACGCTGACGGTGACGATGCCGCCAAAGAAGTCGAGGTACTGGTTGCCGTCCGCATCCCAGACGTACTGGTCCTTGGCATGGTCGATGACCAAAGGCTGTTTGAAGTAGTGAAAAACCGAGGGGAACAGATACTCCTTGTTCGCGAGAATGATCTCTTCTTTGGTCATTGCGGCCATACCTTTCCCGGCGGGCTTTGGAGTTGCCGCCGGCCGCCTCCACGGCGGAGCGTGGACGCTCTTTTATAGAGTACTGCTGCAACTGCGTGTTAGTTTGGAGTTTACAAAGTAGTGTGGGCTCGGGTACACAACGTCCGTGAAATCCACTCCAAATGATTTGGCCGCGGAACTTCAGGATTACCTGGAGCGCTACCGGCAGCGCTTCGAGCCGGAGGGGCTTCAAGAGGCGGCACTGGTAGAGTCGCTGGCTTTAACAGGTTGGCGGCTGGCGCGGATTCCGGGCCTGGAGGAAAGTCTGTTTGTGCGCGGGCAGGCGGAGTTCGCCGACCAATTCAGCTCAAAGGATCCGCAAGAGCGTAACGCGCTGATTGAAGCTCACACCTATCTGGCCTACGAGAAGCATTTCAAGCTGCTGTCGCTGCAGGAGATGCAACTGCGCCGCCGGCATGAACGGGACGAAAAGCGGCTCGACGCGTTGCAAAAGAAGCGCCCGGCCAAAGCGGCTTCGGGCCAGCGTGCCAAGCTGTTTCTGGTGCCACGCAAGAAAGGATGAGGCGGAGCCCCACCTCGCATCTAGAATGGAACGTCGTCGTCGGTAACGCCCATGCCGCCGAAGGGGTCTTCCTCGGACGCGCCGCCGGGAGCGGAGGCTGGCTTCGGACGGGCTGCTCCACCTTGGCGGTATCCGCCGGAAGCCGCTGCTCCACCACCTTCCCCGCCGCCTTCGCCGCGCCCGCCCAGTAGGATTACCTCCTCGGCAACCACTTCGGTGGTATAAACCTTTTTGCCGTCCTTATCGTCGTAGCTGCGGTTGAGAAGCCGGCCTTCGACGTAGACCTGCTTGCCCTTGGTCAAGTATTGGGCCAGATTCTCCTGACGCCACAACACGACGTTGGTCCAGTTGGTCTCTTCCTTCCACTCGTTGGTTTGCTGGTCTTTCCAGCTGCGGGTGGTGGCGACGGCGAACTTTGTGACGGATACGCCTGAGGGCGTGAACTTCGCTTCGGCATCTCGCCCCAGATTCCCAATCAGGATGACTTTGTTGACACTTCGGGAGGCCATAATCACTCGCACTGTAACACAGGGGAGAAGGCGCCGGGCGGTCGCAGGCGCTCAGATATTGAAACGGGGCTGGCTCGGAATTCCCTGAACCAGGGGTTTCGCGAGCGGGTGAACCAGGCGCTACCCCGACCTTCTGCTAGTGGAAAAAGGTTAGCAATTAACGGGCATTTCGACGATAATGTTGCCGAGAGAGGCTTTAATACGCAATGCGGCCTCTGACAGCCGCCTGGGGGATCATGGCGCTGGGTTTACTGGAAAGATCGCTCGCAACCTCTCGTCTGCCTTGGCGGGCAGGTGCAACCCGCGGCCGGCGACAGTATATGCCTGCGAGGCTTCTACTGGCGGCGACCGCAATCCTCATCCTTGTCCCAAGCGCCGCCCGATCTCAATTCATGGTGAGGCCTTCCGAGCCGGGAACCCATTTCTCTATGCTGCCTTCCGATCTGGCGATCCTGGAGGCGGGCGTGACGCGAAAGGACTTGTCCTGCACAGTGACGGCGAAGAAGCCCGAAGTTGGTTTCGATCTTCGTTATCACGCCTGGTATGACGTCTCCATCCCCTTAAAGGAGCTGGAGGGCGACGAGGATCTGTTGACGATTGTCTTCCGCGTGTTCAAGGCGGACGATAAGGCTCACCCGCAGTTTTTCTCGCAGCACATTAGAGTTCCGGCGATAGAGCCCGATCCGCAGGGCGACGCCGTGCTGCATGGGGGCTTTGACATCGGCGAAGGAAACTACCACGTGGACTGGCTGATGCGCGATCGTGCGGAACGAGTCTGCGCTTCGAGCTGGGACATCGAGGCGAGCTTGCCACCCAGAGACAAGGCTATGACGTTGTTTCTGCCGGCGGGGCAGATTGACCAGGTGCAGTTTGAGCCGTTCCTGGATGACCCGGGTATACACCGCGTGGCCTCCAATCCGGAACAGCTAAACATAAAGATCCTGGTGAACTTTGCCCCCCAGAATAAAGATGCTGCGGTGCTTCAGCCGATTGATACGGCCGCCCTTATCAGCATCTTGCGGGCGATTGATCACGATTCGCGCATCGAGCGGGTGTCCCTGATCGCCTTTAACCTGCAGGAACAGCGGGTCCTTTTTCGACAGGATGCTGCAGCGCATATTGACTTTCCGGGTCTTGGCAGAGCGTTGCACGAGGTGAAGCCTGGGGTGGTGGACCTGGGCCGCCTGAGCCAGAAGCATGGAGAGACCGATTTCCTTTCCGAGCTGATTGAAAAAGAACTGGGATCGGCGGCCAAGCCAGATGCGGTGATCTTCGCCGGACCGAAGGCGATTTTGCAGGCGGATGTACCCCAGGAGGACCTGCGGCGCATCGGAGATATTGAGTGCCCTCTCTTCTATATGAACTACAATCTGTATCCGGATGAGATCCCGTGGCGCGATTCGATCAGCCACGCGGTGAAGTATTTCAAGGGCACCGAATACACGATCTCCAAGCCCCGCGATCTGTGGTTTGCAACCGCCGAGATGGTAAATCGAATAGCCCAGTCAAAGCACTTAAAGACCAGCAGCGCGCTGGCGCTTGGAGCGAGGTAGACTAATTCTTAACGGGATCTTTCTATGTCGGCTGGAATACTTCGGTTAGCGGGGGGTGGTGCCGTCTTGCTTGCTTTCTCAGCTTTGAGCTGGGGACAACAGCAGCCAAAGGGCAGCCCACGCCTCAGTGACTACGAAAAAGACATTGTTGCGCCGTATGTGAACTCGCCTGAGCCAGTCGTCCTGAAGATGCTCCAGATGGCGCATTTGAAGCCCGGTGAGACACTGTACGATCTGGGCTGCGGCGACGGGCGTATCCTCATCATGGCGGCCGAGCAATTCCGGGTGAAGGCAATCGGCATAGAGATCGCTCCACGCGAGGTAAAGAAGGCGAACGAAGAGGTAAAGAAGCACCATTTGCAAGCCAGCGTCCACGTGATTCAGGGCAATATGCTGCAACAGGACCTAAGTTCCGCCGATGTGGTGACTTTGTACCTCACCACAACAGCCAACGAAAGCCTTCGTCCTAACCTGGAGCGCTATCTTAAGAACAATGCGCGCGTTGTCTCCTACGATTACCCCGTACCCGGCTGGAGGCCCGTTGACTCGGTGGATACACAGGGGATCGAACACAAGACCACGCACACCATCTACCTGTACCAAGTACCGAATTCCTTCAAGTAGCAGGCCCTGTTGACAGCCGCCTTCGATGTCGTGGGCGTCGGCCTGAATGCAACCGATACTCTGATTCTGCTGCCGGAATACCCGCCGTATGCGGGAAAGGTGCCGTTCAGCTCCGAGATTCTCAGCCCGGGCGGGCAGGTAGCGACGGCCATGGTGGCCTGTGCGCGGCTCGGTCTGCGGGCGAAATACGTAGGCACAATCGGGGATGATCTGCGCGGTGAGATCCAGCGGAAGAGCCTGGACGGCACGGGGGTTGATACCTCGGGCGTCATTGTGCGGCCGGGGTGCCCGAACCAAACGGCCTACATCCTGATCGATCAGCGTACCGGCGAACGAACCGTGCTTTGGCATCGCGCCGACTGTCTTCGACTGCGCCCGGAAGACATCCGCCCCGAGGATATTCTGACTGCCCGCCTCGTGCATCTGGACGGATGCGACACCGAGGCTGCGACGTTCGCCGCGAGCGTTGCGCGAGAAGCAGGCATTCCGGTCGCGATCGACGTCGACACGGTTTATCCGGGATTCGAAGCGGTACTCCAAAACACGGATTACCTGGTAGCGAGTTCCATATGGCCGGGCCGGTGGACCACTGAGGCGGACGGCCTGGTGGCGCTGGCCCGCGTGCAGCGGGAATACGGAATGAAAGTCTGCGCCATGACGCTGGGCGACTACGGATCCGTGGCGTTGTTTCAAGACCGGTTTTACTATTCACCCGCCTTTCAGGTGCATTGCGCCGATACGACCGGCGCCGGCGACGCGTATCACGGGGCATTTTGCTACGCAGTCCTGCGAGGAATGCCGGTGATGGAGGCGCTAGACTTTTCGAACGCCGCGGCAGCGCTGAACTGCACGGCGATTGGCGCGCGCGGGCATATCCCGGCGGTCGGCGAAGTCGAAGACCTGCTGGCGCTGGCGGCCAACGGCAAGGTGGCGCGACGGATCGATCAAGAGATGGCGGATCGCTGCCGGACGACGGTCGAACCGGCAAGGCGCACCGCTTTGCGTGACCGCAGACGTGAGGATCGCTGATTCATACTGGTGGAAGATCACCCGCCTGAAAAGAAGCCCCCTAAGTCATGATTCCGCTGCGCGCATTGATTCGACGCAATTCGTTTCCGACGGTCACCTTGGCCCTGATCATCATCAACGCCTACGTATTCCTGTACCAGGTAATGTTGACGCCCATGGCAACCGAGGCCTTCGTGATGCATTATGCCTTGATTCCCGACCGGATCCACCTGAGCGCGTTCGTCACATCCATGTTCCTCCACGCCGGCTGGCTGCATATCATCGGCAATATGTGGTTTCTGTGGGTGTTCGGTTCGCATCTTGAAGACGCGATCGGCTCAGGGAAATACCTCTTGCTCTACCTGGCTTGTGGGATCGTGGCGGCTTTCACGCAGTTCGTGGTGAACCTTGGAAGTCCGATACCAACGGTTGGCGCCAGCGGCGCCATCGCGGGCGTGATGGGCGCCTTCCTGTTGCTCTATCCGCGGGCGCGCATCGACACCTTGATCTTCATCATTATCTTCATCACGCGGGTGGAGTTGCCCGCGGCGCTGATGCTGCTCTACTGGTTCGCGATACAGCTGTTCAGCGGCCTATCCACGTTCGGGCACATGGGGGTGGATCAAGGACAGGGCGTGGCGTGGTTTGCCCACGTGGGCGGGTTTCTGGCCGGAGTCGGACTGCTTGCCTTGTTCCGGGGCCGGAAGCGTTTGCGGCCGGTTGACTACTATTACCGCTGAGATGGGATGGCCGGACCGGGGCTCCGGGGCGGAGAGCTACCGTCGCGGCCCGGTAGGATTCGCAAGAGGCACGACTGCCAGCAAACTAAGCGAGCGACAGTGTTTTCTTCACGAACGCTAAGCTTGCTTCCAGGTCTTCGCGTTCCCGTTGGGCCTCGTTGGGAGTTTCCCAGGGCTCGTTCGGGTACGGCTTGCCCCGCTCGGCCAGAGCCAGGAAACGCTGAAACTCCCAGGCCGGGACATCCCGGTACGCTTCCCAGAACTTCGGGTCGCGGTAGGGGAATACGCGCGGACCAAAAACGATCGACTCCAGGGACAGCGCCTTTCCCGGGCATAACTCGGCGTATTTCTTCATGTATCCGGTAATGTCTACATTTCCTTGACCCATCCGGACCCAGGTCACGGCCGCGCCTTCCGGCGTCAGCCAGACGGCGGAGTCGCGCACATGGCTGGTTAGCACATAGGGATACAGGACGTCCAGGGAGACGTGGGGGTCTTCCAGTGTCCAGAGAGGGTTTCCGGAATCCAGGCACGAGCCGACGAAATCGGTTCCGGCATGCTCGATAAGCATTTTGACCTCCGGCGCCTGCATGTCACCGGCATGATTCTCGATCGCGATCTTGATTCCGGAATCCATAGCGCGGGTGCGGACCTTGCGCAACACGTTCACGGTGTTTTCGATGTGCCGGTCGAGCGGACCCGGCTTGCGGTCGTCGGCACTGCCGAGGACACAGCGGACGATCTTGGAACCAACGATCTGGGCCGACTCGATCATCACGGTCAGTTGCTCTTCGGCCGTGCCGGCCTTGGCGTCGAACATCGCCGAGGAGGGGCAAATGGACTTCATGCCAATCTCCAGTTCAATGTTCAGTTCTTCGGCGTGCCGGCGGACTTTGCGAAGATTGGCAGGATCGAGGCCGCCGATGAAGCGGATTTCGGAGAAATGGACCACCTTAGCCTTTTGGGCTGCGCAGTAATCCAGGTATTGAAACGGAGTCCAATTCTGCGAACGTAAGCTGAACAGGTCGATGCCCAGCTTTACGGAAGGCACTGGCTCGGAAGAGGCAAGAAATGGGGTGGTTGCGCCGGCGGCAGCGAGGGCAAGCAAATCTCGTCGGGTCATCCCCAATGATGCTAGCAAGGCGGTGCTCAGAGCAAGGCCGCCGGAACTAATCCGAAGTTACGTCCTATAAGTGACGGGGCAAGGTGTAACTCGGTTGCATTGTTAGCGGCCGTCGCCTATCTAGCAGGTAACGTCAACATCACTACCTTGCGAAACTTTAATTATGATTTCGCATAATAAATCTTGCATCGCTCCACAGTTTGTTTAGAGTGGAGCTACAGAGGGTCTGGTCTGCCTTTGTTCTCCCGGAAACAACTTATTTTCGCTGTCGCAGTGGCGCTGGTACTAGGCGTTTTGGGCGTTGCCATTCGAGCTTGGTGGATGGCTCGCCAAGCGGTTACCGAAAGCGCGCAGCGAGCGAGCCGTTCTTCACAGCTCGGTTTTAGCTTCCTGCCCGTTGCCGGCAACGTGAACGGCCCGTTTACATCCATCGGCGCTGCGGCGGATTACCGGACGGCGACGGTTTTTGACGGCGACCTCTTTGTCTGCGGGAAGTCGGCGCTCTACCGTTACTCGACCGAGGGGAGGCTTAAACAGGTTTGGAACGCCGGGCGGGAACTGCCTGCCGCGGCGTTAATTACGGTCGCCGTACGCCAGGGAACGGGAACGCCTGAGTTATGGATCGGCACCGACGGGGAGGGAGCGGTTGTCTTTGATAATCACCAAATGCGGCTGTTCCGACCCGACCGGCCTGAGTTGCGTAAAGTAAGTGCACTGCTGGGGCTGGGCGACGGCCGAATGCTGCTGGGAACGGCGGAGCACGGATTGTTGGTCACGGACACCAGGCAGCTATCTTTCTTTCACCCCGAATTCGCCCACGCGGAGGTGACGAAGTTAGCAGGAACCAAAGACGCACTGTGGGTCGGCACGAGCAAGACCGGGGTGTGGCTATGGCGGGCAGGCGAGATACGGCGCTTCGAGAGCGAGCTTCCGGATCCTCAGGTGTTGTCGCTTGAGACGGATGGCGCGAGGGCCTGGGTGGGTACGCCGCTGGGAATCGCCGAGTTTACAGATGGCAAGTTCTCGCGAAAGCTGGCCGAAGGCGCTTTCTCGCAAGCTTTGGGTCTGTTGCCGGGAACTGCGGCACCGGAGGCAACGGGTGGAACGCTGGCGATTGGCACACTGGACGAAGGGATTCTGCGGGTTGACTTAGGCATTGGGCGTCCACGGCCGCAACGCGCGGGCTTCGGCAGAGTCGGACCCACACCGGCTGCCGTCGAGTCCTTCGTGCGCACGCCGCAGGGGCTGCTCGCCGTCAGCCAGCGGACGGTCGTAATGCTCCCGGATGCGACGATATCTCTGGACGCAGACCCGAATACGCACAGCGCGGCACTCGCCGATGGCCACATTGCTGCACTTTGGGCCGATCAGCAGGGCAATCTTTGGGTGGGTTACTTCGACCGAGGCCTGGACATCGTCAGTCTGCGCAGCAACAGCCGCACCCAGCACATCGAAGACGACCATATCTTCTGTGTCAATCGGATCAAAGAAGACGAAGCGGGCAACGTAGTCGCGGTGGCGACGGCCAATGGGCTGGCGCTCTTTGACCGCGGCCAGCAGCTGCGGCAGGTCCTGGATCGGCAGGACGGCCTGATCGCCAGCCATGCAATGGATGTTCTTTTCCGCCGGCTGCCGGATGGCGACTCGTCCATGGTTGTCGCGACTCCCGCCGGCGTAAGCTTCGTGGAGGGTGGATCGGTTTCCAGTATTTACGCCTTTCAAGGTCTGGTGAACAATCACGTCAATACGCTCGCATGGCGGGGTGGGGATCTGTTAGCGGGAACGCTAGGTGGGTTTTCACTGGTTAGAAACGGGTTAGTAACAGCGAGCTTCACGACTGCTAATTCGGGCCTGCATCAAAACTGGATTACTGCCTCGGCGCAAGATGGTGGCGACGTGTACCTTGGGACCTACGGTTCCGGTGTCTTGAAGCTGACGGCGCAGGGCGCGCTGGAGCAGTTTGCCGCCCTGGGGCAGGCGGACGGGCAGGCGCGGGTCGAGATCAACCCCAATGCGCTGTGGGTCACTGGATCGGCCGTGTATGCGGGAACGGCATCGCAGGGATTGGCGATGTTGAAAAAAGGGTCCGAACGCTGGCGCTTTGTCGCGGCGGGCCTGCCATCGTTGAATGTCACGGCGATCGCCGGACGCGATGGCGTCTTATATATAGGTACGGAAAACGGGCTGGTGAAAGCTGCGGAGAGCGCACTGCCCTGAGCGTGCGGTTTCGTTTTTGTCGTCAGAACTGGAGGAGATATCGTGTCCGCTGCAACCTGGCAACGGAGGACGGCCATGGCCGTTTTGCCAGGGATTTTGTTACTCGCATGGCTCTTGCTCTGTGCGCCTTCCGGCGCCCGCGCCGACAACTGGCAAATCACGCCGTCCACTCTTCAGGCGCCCAGTCAATCCGTCTTGTCCATCGCCGAGTTTCACGCGGATATCCAGATTGACGGCGGGCATGCCATCGTCACGATACGCGAGGTCTTCCGGAACAAGACGGATGGTGTACTGGAAGGGACCTACGGTGCCGCGCTGCCGGGCGATGCCGCCATTTCGGATTTCGCGGTCTGGGACGACGTAGTCCGCATTCCCGGCGTTATTCTAGAGCGCAAACGGGCAGGTGAGTTATACGACCAGATTCGCGCCATGCAGATTGACCCAGGGCTTCTGCAATCGGGCGAAGTCACGGAGAGCAATGCCGAAGGCGAAGCCAAGCGCAGTGCCGAGTTTACAGCCAAAATCGTTCCCATCCCCGCCGACGGCTACAAACGGGTTGAACTGGCCTACCGCCAGACGATTCCGGTCGACCAACTGGCGAGCGCGTTTGTGCTTCCGCTCAAACCCGAAGCAAATCGGCCGCTGAACGTCGAGAATTTCTCCTTAACACTGGAATTACAGAGCCCGCAGGCTATAAGCGGATTCCAGGTATTGAGTAAGTCATTCGTCTTGAAGTTTAGTAGACAGGATGGCCACACGATCAAGGCAACCTTTGAAGCTAATAACTTTGCGGTTCGCGAAGACTTTACCGTGCGCTATAAGCTAGCTGCCGAAACGAAGCCGCAAGTCGAGGCTTATTGCGACCCGGCTAGCGGCGATCCAGGCTTCTTTGATGTCTCCACCCTGCTCGAGGGCCGCGAGCAAGCCGCCGCCAAGGCGCCGCGCACCTTGTTGGTGCTGTTTGACACGTCGTTGTCGATGCAATGGGACAAATTGGAGCGCAGCTTTCAGGCCTTGGAGGCAACGCTGCGCGCGCTTACGCCCGCAGACCGTTTCAACGTGGTGGTATTCAACTCCGAGGTAAAGACGACCACGCCCGATCCGGTGGCCGCGACGCCGGCAGCGGTGGCGAAAGCGCTGGATGTGGTTCGAGCCTCAACGCTGCGAGGCGGCACCAACCTCGAGAAGGCGCTGAAGCTGGCTCTCGATCAGTCGAAAACGTCGAATACCGATATCGTCTTGCTCAGTGATGGCGAAATGACCGAAGGCGCAGTTGTTCCGAACAAGTTCGCCAAGTGGTTCGACGCGGCATGGTCGGCCAAACCTGTCGACCTGCGCCCACACGTCTATACGCTGGCAATTGGCGACGATGCCAATGTACGGCTCATGACACGGCTGGCCTCCCATTCCGGCGCGACAGAGCAGGTCAGGTCGACGGAGCCGTTGGAATTCAAGCTGGCCGCTTTGATTGGCAAGATCGGACTGAAGCCGTTCGATAGCGTTACGTTGAACTCGACTCCAGCGGCTAACTTCGACCTGGTCTACCGGTTGGAACCGAGTAATTACCCGGGGTCGAGAGCGTCGTGGGTGGGCGAGTATAAGCAGCCGGGAGCGGCGACATTCGACGTGAACACCAGCTATAGCGGTCGGGCGCTACCTGTTGAATCGGCGTCCTTCAACTTGCCGGCAAACGAAACGGACCACGCTTATTTACCGGCCACCTGGGCTCGCGCACGGGTGGACGCGTTGCTCGAAAAGATCGATCGCGATGGCGAGGACGCCGCTACCATCGCCGAGATCATCCGGCTATCCCGGAAGTATAAGTTCGTTACACCCTACACTTCGTTTCTGGCCGCTCCTCGTTCGCTCCTGCGCCCGAGGCTGATCCGGCCCGGTGATCCGGTTCTGCGCGTGCGCACTGATCCATCCGTGGTGTCGGTGATCGCCCTGTTTCCCTTCGGCTTGACGAAGCCGCTGCGCTATTTGAAACAGGAGGATATCTGGCAAACGCGATTCCTGGCGCCGTCTGACCTGCGGGACGGCCTCCACACCGTACGCCTGATTCTGCGGGATCGCGACGGCCATGTGGTCCGGGAGGAGAAAACCTTCGTTATCTCGAGCCAGCCGCCGATCGTTCGAACCACGCTGAGCAAGAGCCAGGTCCGCGCCGGCGAGACCATCACGCTGAGCGTTCACGCCTCACAAACGACGCGACGCATCACAGCCCGGCTGTATGGCGCCGAGCCCGTGACTATCCACTGGGCCGAGGACGCCAAATCGAACACAGGAACGCTGGCGGTTCCCGCTTCGCTGCCGGCGGGCCGCTATTCCATTCACGTGACGGCTGAAGATATTGCCCATAACGTAAGCCATCAGGAGGTGCCGCTTGACGTCCTTCCCTAGAATGATCACCAGGCGTTCCCTCGTGGCGGGCTTGCTGTTGCTGGGCGGCGGCCTGGCGCTGGGCGCTCTAACTCCGTGGGCCGAAGACGTCGTCGCCGGATCCGCGATCGAAGCGGCACTGTACCGGCTGATGAGCGTCCCGGGGGGCAGAGTGATGTGGCTGCGCCCACCGGCTGAAGCGAAAGAGCAATTGGGCGCCCTGACGGGCGGGCCGCAGCAATCGGACCTTTTTGCGTTGCGGGCGCACGAAGAAGAACGCATGCTCGACATAGCCGGAGCGGAGGCCGATTGGAACCGCGCCGCCGAATACTCGACGAACAAGGCCGCCGCCTTTCTTGATCTGGCGCGCTTCTATCAACGGCGCGTCGAGCCGCAGAAGCAGTTGCAGGCCTTGCTGTGGGCCGCCCGGGAGCCCAATAGCCCCGCCGAGCGTTTTGCCGCGCCGGGTGCCACCGTCTCGTACGCGGCGTTTCAAGAGGCACTTCAGCTTTGTGTGGACGCCAAACTAGGCGCCGACGCTGCGATGCGGGTCTACCACGCGTGGATGGAGCGCTGGCCAAAGGAATCCGAGGTGCAGGCCCGCTACTTCGAGTACTTGATCGCACAAAAGCGGACCGCGGATGCGCAGGCGCTTCTCGCCCGCCATAGCCAGCAGTTTCCAAACGATCAGGAGTTTGCGGTGATCGCGTCGGCGGAACTGGCGGGTTTAACCGGCGGCCCGCCCCAGGAGCTGGCTGCATACGATAAGCAGTTCAGCCCGCTCTGGCCGGCCAACCTCGCCAGGCGCTATTACCAGCTTCTTGAAAGCCGGCATGCACTTCGCCGATTCCTGGCGGACGCGCGCACCCAGGCTGCTGCACAGCCCACCGCGCTGGGTCCAGCGCTGCGCATCTTTTTCTATTACGACCAGCAGCGAAAGCCGGAACAGGCCGAGGCGGCGCTGCTCGAATTGGAGGGCCGGCGTGAAGCAGCGAAAGCGAGTTGGAGCGCCGACGAGCTGCAGACCCTCGGCCCACTGTTTGAACGGGTGCACGATTACGACGAAGCGGCGAAGGTCTGGTACTCGCTCTACGCTCTTCCAAACGCCGGCGTGGCGCGTCCCCAGGGGCTTGCCAACTTGGCCGGCCTTTTGCTGCTGGCGCCCGAACAGAAGCTGCGCTTCGGCAGCCGCGATCTCAGTCTCTACAAGAACATCGGCCAGATGGATCACCATCCGGGCTTCCTGAACGGCATCTTGTCCGTGGTGTTGAGTCCCTCGTCGACCGACCAGGAATACGCCGGCGAAAGTGAAACCGCGGTGGCCTATTTCCATCGTGCCGCTGCTTCGGAACTGATTGATCGACTTAAGAAGGAAACGCCCAATTCGCCCGCGCTTGCTGACCTGGAAGCGAAACTCATCGCCGCCTACGCGGTCTATGGCCAGGACGATGCCATCATCACTCGCGGTCCCGCTTATCTGACTCGATATCCGAACTCTCCAGCGTTCATCGATACAGCCATGCTGTTGGCGGATGCCTACATGCGCAAGAAGAACCTTCAGGCTGAGTTTGCACTCTATAACCGCCTACTGAACGAACTGGCGGCAAAGGCAGATCACGTTCCTATTGGCACTGTCAACATGCAACCCGCCACTGCGGCGCCGCCGAGCGGGGAGCAGGAGGAAGCAGCGGCCACACAACCGAATCTCGCAGCCGTTAAGCAACAAACCACACCGGCTGCTCCCACCGTTCGGTCGCCGGATTATGCTCGCGTCCTGGACCGTTACATCTCCCGGCTGACCGAACTACACCGGCTCACCGAGGCACTGGCTCTGTATCGTCGCGAGATCGACCGAAACCCGGACGACCCCGGGCTGTATGAACGCCTGGCGACCTTCCTCGAGCAGAACAAGCTGGACGATCAGCTCGAAAAGACCTATCGCGAGGCGATGAAAAAGTTCAACGACACGTCGTGGCCCGACAAACTCGCTCGCTTCTACCTGCGCCGGGATCAGCTTCAGTCTTACGAGAGCTTGACGAAACAAGTGGTGGATACCTTTTCGGGAACCGCTTTGCAGAGCTACTTCGTCAATGTGCCGACGGGGCCGGATGTCACGGCGGCGCTCTTCCTGCGAGTCAACCAGTATGCCCACCAGCGTTTCCCCCATAACCTGACGTTCGTGCGAAACCTGCTTTTCGCGTACCAACGCCACGGCACATTAGGGGCTGCCGTCACTTACGATCCGGCGGCGTATGAAAAGCTGCTGCGCGAAAACTGGTACGCCGCGCCCGATTTGCGCGTACAGTTCTTTGCCTTGCTCACGAAGAGCGGTAAGCTGTCGCGCGAACTGGCAGCGCTGCCGAAGCAGCAGGATGCGGCGCCAGCGGGTAACGTGGCTGCTCTTGAATTCGCCGCCGAAGGCCACGCCTGGCTTACGCACTATGAAACGGCAGCGCCCGTTTACGCAGCGCTGGCGAAACTGGCGCCGGGGGATGACTCCGACACCAGCCGGGCCATCTCCATTCACCGGTCCTTGGCGGACGCGGTTCCCGGCGCGTTCACCACAGCCATTACCTTGGCGGAAGGCGCGGTCAACGCGAATCCCAGTGACCACGCAGCTTTGACCAGAGTTGGCGAGATCTTCGCCGATCGCGAGGAATACGCCAGCGCAGCTCCGTACTGGAACCGCCTGGCCCTGACCAATCCAGGAAATTCAAATGGATATCTCGAGGCGGCCACTGTTTTCTGGGATTACTTCCAGTTCAATGACGCACTGCGGCTGATTCGCCAGGGCCGCCGCGCGCTCGACAATTCATCGCTGTACGCTTACGAAGCGGGCGCGATCTACGAGAATGAATCGCACATGCCCCAGGCCGTGGACGAGTACATGAAGGCAGTCCTCGAAACACCATCCACCGGGAATAACAGGTTGGCCCAGGGCCGTTTGATCCAACTGGCTCGACGCAAGCCAACCCACGATCTCATTGAACAGAAAACCATCGCCGCGCTCGCCTCCGGTGGCATGAAGGCGCTTGATCTGCGAATAGCTCTGCTGGAAAATCAAGGTCGGCAGAAAGACCTCGAGCCCTTGTTGGACGCCGAAGTAAGGCGCGCTACCACGCCCGAAACACTGGCCTCCTTGCGCGCCACGGCCACCCGTCTGCGGCTCAACAGCACCGTGGAACTCGTGCTGGAGCGCACGGTGGTGGTTTCTTCGGATCCAGTGGAAAAATTGCAAGCGGGGCTGCAGCTGGCCAGCTTCCGGGAAGGCCGCAAGGATCTCAGCGGCGCACAGGCGGAGCTCAGTACCTTGCTGCGCGAGAATCCAACGCTGCTTGGAGTCATTCGCGCCAATGTCGATTTCTATGACCGAACCAAGCAACTGCCACAGGCGGTAACGGTGTTGGAAGCAGCAGCGCCTCGCGCGGTTCAGCCTTATCGCAACAGCCTGTTGCGAGAGGCAGCCAGTGACGCTGCGGACGCCGGCAACTTCATCGAGTCACGCAAAATCCTCGATCAGTTGCTGGCGGACGACCCGTTCAATGGCGACCTACTGGCCGCGAAGGCATCCACGTACGCCCGTGAAGGCGACGACCAGGCGCTTGCCTCGTTCTATCAACAGACGCTCGATACTATGGCGCAGGCACCGCTACCACAACCCGAGAAGACAGCGCGCGTGGCGGCATTGCGCCGCGGCTACGCCGGGGCGCTAACCAAGCTGGGCCGCTACCAGGATGCACTCGACCAGGACATCGAGATCCTCAACCGGTTTCCCGACGACCCGACGCTGGCCAACGACGTGGCCAACTATGCCGAAGTGCACAGCTTGGCCGACCGTTTGGTTGGTTACTACGAGAAGACCATTCAAGCGTCGCCCAAGGATTATCGCTGGCCGTTGGTGTTGGGGCGCGTCGATCGAGCCCTGCGGCGTTATCCCGAGGCGATTATTGCCTTCACGCAGGCCAGCCACATCCGGCCCGACCGGCCCGACCTGTTGGTCGACAAGGTCGATCTCGAAACCCGCCTGCTGCATTTCGAAGACGCAATCAAAACGAATCAACAACTCTACGAGTTGACGTATCACAACACCCAGTACCTGGATGCTCAAGCCGAATTGGATGCCCGGCTCGGAAGAAAGGCGGACGCGGTCAAACTGCTGCGCCAGGCGCACATCGACGGGCACCCGAAGCGCTTCGGCAATTACAGTGAAGCCGCTGCCAGGTTGACCCAATGGGCCATGTGGAACGAAGCGAAACAGATGTATCAAGAAGGTCTGCCGCTGATTGCCGGCCACGAAGCAGAGTATGCGGCTGAGTTCGGCCAGTACTTGCGAACCTTGACCGTGCTTCGGCAGTATCAAGCGGCGCTAGCCAAGGCCGTTGCTGCCGACAACACACCGAAACGATCCGCTGTTCAGGGTTGGGCAACCGTCATCGGTCAGACCGTTCAAACCTATTATTCGCCCGAAGAGAAGGCCAAGCTGGCGCAATTGCTGGCAACCCCAGCGGGCATCCCGGCCACAATCGATATGACCGCCTTCGCGCGAGCCGGGGGTCTAAACGACATCCTCGCGCAGCGTCTTTACGCTCGGGCCCTCGCTCGCCCACGTGAAGAATCATCTCGTGGCGAGTTGTCGAACCTGGAAACGCGGCAGCTTCGCTTTGGCGCGCTTGGTCAGCAACTGGAGACGTTGGCGAAACTCCAGACCGCATATCCGGGCATCTTGAGCACGACCCTGGTTATGGCTGCCAGCGCATACCACTCCGGCGGAAATGACGCCGGCGAGCTCCGCATCTACGACCAGCTTTATGGCGAAGCGCAATTTAATGCCGAGCGCTATGCCGAACTGATTGCAAACGATCCTTCGAAGTATGCATACCATCTGCAAAGCACTCACGCCGGCCTGTCGGTTGCCGGCTACCTGGTTTCGAACACCGATGAGAGCCGGGCATTCCAGGCCGTCGACGCACTGAAGGAGCAAGCGGACCTGTGGCACCCGGCCTACACGGCACTGGTCGGCGTTTACTACCTGTCGAAGCAGCCCAGAGTGCCGCAGGCCTTTCAAGAATTGATGGGCCCACGCACCGTCGGTGAGCAAGTCGCAAAGACCAAGCCCGTCAGTCTTACGGGTAACACCTGGTACTACTACGGTTCTCGATTCGGAGAATATCTGAGCGGCGAAAAGCAAGCCAGCGCTGACGATTATCTTCCATCCGGCGTTGAGTCATCACCGGCCGCGTCGCAGCGGTACGTTCAGTTGGGCGATACGTATCGCGACTGGAAACGCCTCGATCGGGCCCGAGTCGAATATGTTTATGCTCAGCAAATCAGCCCGGAGCTTCCCGAGATCACAGACCGTCTGGCTTCCATCGATTGGGAAGCCGGGCGCAAGAAGCAAGCGATCGCCGAATGGAAACAGGTTTTCGATCTGCTGCGACAGCGCGTCCTGAACGGAAAACTGACGCCGTCCTTTTGGAACACCACACGAGACACGCTGATTGAAGCGAACCGCAACCACATCGTAGCCGACATCAAGCCTGAAGCGGACGCCCTGTTCAAGCAGTACATTCGTTTTAATGGCGGGTATCAATTCCTGCCATTCCTGCAAGGCATCTTGACGGGCGCGTCCGATCGGGCGGCCGCCGTGGCCTGGATTGTGGATCTCACGCGCGATGACAAGACCTCTAACGTTCTTGACGAATTGGTCAATTCGCCTGTCTTGAAGGGCAGCGAAAAGGATGCCATATATCGCGAACTCATCGCCCGCGCGAAACAACCCGAAATCGCTTGGGAGTTAACCCGCCGGCAGATCGAGTACGCACGTTATCTGGACGAGCAGAAGCGTTACGCGGATGCCTGGCAGGTCTTGAACGAGATACAGATTTCGCCCGGTGATTCCGTGACGGTTATGGACCTGCGTATTCACGCCGGCGCACTGAGTGGCCACCTCGATACGTTGCTGGCGGAGTTCAGCAGGAACCCGGCCCAGGCGCCGCTCCCCGAAATTGAGCAGGCGGCGCAGCGGCTTGCGGCAGAGGAACATGACGCGGAAGCAAACCCGCTGTTTGAATTCGTCTATCAAACCCAGTTGGCCGCGCCGTACGCGCCGGCGAGCGCCTATTTCGGCCTTGCCCGGTTGCGCCTGGGACAGAAGCGCAATGACGAGGCCCTGTCGTTACTGCGCGACGTGACGCTGAGCGTCGGCGCACCGTTTGAAAATCTTTCGCAAGCCGGCAGGGTGCTGGAAGATGCAGGCCTCCTGAAGGAAGCGGGCCAATACTACACCGAGTGGCGCACCGCCGTGCCATGGGAGGCAACCGCCGCCATTGACGCCGCGCGCCTCGCGAAAGCCTCGCCCGATCTGGACAGTGTTCGGAAGAACCCAACCGTTCCATATTTCCAGCGAGTCATCGCTGCCGAGGCCATGCGAGTCCTGAACGCCTCCGCCCAGGGCGCTTTGGAATTGGATTTGTTGACACAGCAGCAAATCACGCCGGTTCTGGCCGAGAAGCCCTACGCCGTCGACGCCCGCAGGGAGGCAGCTAAGCAATCGAAAGACCCTGCGACCCAGGTACGCTTGCTTCAGCAGGCCGTTGCCATCAATCCTGAAGTGATTGAGGCACGCACAGAGCTTGTCGCGGCCGCCCTGCGCGCCCACCAGGATCGGCTCGCCATCAACGCATACGAAGGCCTTTTCGGGGACGCAAGCCAAGTGAGGCGAGGACGCTACTATTCGCGACCGGCGCCTTATATGGCCCGCTTGACACCGGACGAGCTTCAGCTCAAAGAAGCCATCGCGGCGGCCTACCGGCGTCTGCATCAATACGGAGCTGCCGAACAACTTTACGCCACAATTCTGTCGGCCGAACCGCCACCAGCGGTCGCAGCCCGAATCGAAAAAGCTCGCAAGCAGATTTCTGATCAGGTGCGTCTGAACTCCGCCAACCGCCTGCGCGCGCCCTCCATGTCAAAGGAAATTGAACAGCCCCGGCCCGTGAGACCAAAGCTGACTGTGCCTCCTCCACTGGAGCCCGACGAAGGTGAATCGTCCGAAGGCAACGAAGGAGGTGCGCAATGAAACGCATGCCCAGTCTTCTTAATGGCTACCGCCCGATATCCGTCGCGTTGGGATTGTCCCTACTCATTGCGGGTACTGTCTGGCTGCGCGCCCAGCTTTCGCCGACGCAAAAGCCAATGCCCGCGCTCATGCCGGCTGGGGCGCTGATCTATCTGGAAGCAGGCGACTTTGGTTCACTTCTGAGCCGCTGGAACGCTTCCGCCGAAAAGCGTGCGTGGCTCACCAGCGCGAACTATAGCGTGGTTTCGCGGTCGCGCCTCTTGGGCCGCCTGCAGCAAGCGCAAGGCGAGTTTGAAACGGCAGCCGGCATCTCGCCGCAAATGAATTTGCTGACCCAGGTTGCCGGTAAGGAATCTGCGTTCGCCTTTTACGACCTGGGAAACCTGAAGTTCGTATATCTGACGAGGCTTTCCAGCGGGCAACTCAATGCCAACGAGCTCTGGAAACGGCGTCCCTCTTATCAGCAACGCGAAGTCGCCGGTATTCCGTTCTACGAGAAGAGGGAAGCGGAGCGCACCGTCGCATTCGCCAGCAAGGACAATTACTTCATCATCGCCACCGACGATAACCTGATGGCCCAGACACTGGTTCTGTTGGCGGGCCAACAGGCGCCGTCGTTGGCGGGCGAACCGTGGTTCAAAGACATTACGACGCCAGTTGCGAGCCGTGGCTCACTCCGCCTGGTCTACAACATGGAGCAGCTGGTTTCGACACCGCAGTTCCGTACGTACTGGATTCAGCAGACCGTCACGGAGATGAAGCAGTATCGAGCCGGCCTATGCGATCTATTTGAGACCGCCAGCTCGTTTACTGAGAAGCGGCTGCTGCTGCGCAAGGCGCCTGTGGCAGCAGCCTCCGACGAACTTGCGATTCAGCGTCTGCTGGTTTACACGCCCGATCAAAGCTCTTTCTATCGCGCTTGGGCGGACCCGACTCGCGAACAGCTCAGCCAGGCATTTATCGAGACGGTCGCAGGTGAGAAAGTGAACTCAGTCGGAGAGTATCAAATGGCTCCCGACGTGACCCTGAATGCCGATCAGATCGGCTCCTCCTTCGATCTGGAAACCCGGATCGATGAGCTGCCCGCGAAGCGCGGAACCCTGCCATCGCTTGACCCCGCCATCGACGCGATCCTGGCGCTGAAGCCCCGCGCCGCATTGCAGATCCAGGGGACGACCGAAGCCAATGACCATGTCTTTGTGGTGCCCCAAAGCACCCTGCTCTTGGCATTCGACCAGCCTGATCGAAATGCGCTCGAAGCCGCGCTGGTCCCTGTCGAGCGCGCGCTGGCACTAACAGGCACAATCGCATGGCAGCAAGCTGCAGGGACCGGGGAGTGGGGACCGCTGGATAGCTTGCGGGTTCGAGAAGCAGCCGGGATGCTGATCGTGTCGCGCGGGCCTTCGCTGGCTGACCCCAATCAAAAGACGCTGAAGTCGCCGCCCGAGCCGCTGACCTACGCTGCCGGATATAGCCATGCGGTCGCATGGCCCCAGTACAAAAAGCTCTTCGGAGTGTTGGACCAGCCCAGGCTGGCGGCGCCCCCCGATCAGCCCGCGGGATCCGGCAATGTTCCGCCTTTCTTTAGCGGCAACATTCGAAGTTTGGGCGATACGCTCCAGCGCCTGCAGCAGGTTCGGCTGACCAGCCGCGAGTCGGGCGACACCTTAACCGAGGAAGTTGTCTATCAGCTGCGGTAATATCGCCGCAGCTACTATGACGCGGCGAGGCTTCCATTTTCAGATCGCCGCGCTCTTCGCGGCAGTTAGTCCGTCGCTGCGCTATCTCCTGCTCGATATTCCTTCGCAGCAACTCTCTGTCAGCTGGCCGGATTTGCGTTCGCGTGGTGAGCTTCGGCTCGCTGCTGAAGCCCTTCCTGCTGCTGGCGTACGCAAGGACGCACACCCGGTATCCCGAGGTGGTGTGTTACGGCACAGCCTCGGGCTGCTGGCTGCCCAAGGGACACGGAAGGCAAACCGTCTGCCCGGCTCTGGCCAACTCGTGCAATGCCTACTTCCTCGCGCTCGCGGCGGGGATTGATCGCGCGGCGCTTGACAGCGTTTGTCTTGAATACCAGCTGTCTCCGCCGGCAGCGAAATCCACGGCTGCCTCCTGGATCGGTCTGAAAGAAGGTTGGCCGCAGTCCGCCGAGCCCGTGCTCCGCGCGTTCCGCCACCTGGTACAGAATCGCAGCAATCCAGCAGCTGGCCTTGCGCTTGCGGGGATGGAACTCTGTGCGCGCAAAGGCACCGGAAGGGGCGTGGAACTCCATTGTTTCGCGAAGACCGGTACGGCGCCCTGCAGCCACACGCCGGCGGCGGAGGGCGACGGCTTCGCAGTGCTGATCTATCCCACCGACACGCCGCGCCTGATTCTCCTCGCCGCGCAGCACGGCACCACCGGTGCGCATACAGCAGGTCTCGCCGGCGTCTTGCTCCGATCCTCCTTTGGAGTACGTTGAAAGGGATGGCTGGGCCCTACTCCCTCTCCCGCAGAGCGTTCGTCGGCTCTTCCGTTAGCTTGCTTTCCAGCCACGTGTTGCTTGGTGGACAACCGGTTGGCGTTTCCGTGCACGTCCTCAAACTGCTTCATCCAACGGTGCTGAAGATCGAGCCGGCCGGTCCCGTCCGCATCGATGTCGTGACACCTCAGCAGAACTTCGCCCTGGAGGGCAATCAGTCCGTTCACATTGACGCCAGCAAAAGCCCGGCAACCGTCACCGCTCCGTCCGGAGAAGCCGCTCGGTTCACGCTGACAATTCCCGGAGTCATCCGCCGCAGCTACGAAGGCTCGCTTGAAATAACCAGGCAGGGTGACATACTCCTCCCCGTTGTCACCATGACTCGCGAAACAGCTGCCGGTTCCATCACCGTGGCGGAGATACCACAGAGCGGCAGTCTGTTTGCTGCTCTGGCGGCGCAAGCCGTTGTCGCTCGCTCGTTTCTTTCGGCGGCAGGCAAACGGCATGCGGAAGCCGATTTCTGCGATACCACGCACTGCCAGTTCCTTCGTTCGCCCGCCGCGCCCGGCTCCCCGGCAGCCCTGGCAACCATGCAAACGGATGGTTTGGTGCTGAGCGCGAACGGCCGCACAATCGCTGCCCGTTACTCGGCGGCTTGCGGAGGGCACACCGATGCCGGCGAGGAGTCGGGATATCTGTATCAACGGGTGAGATGTGAAGTCTGCTTACGTCAACACAGGCCCCGTGCCGGCCACGGCCACGGCTTGTGCCAGCGCGGAGCCATTGGCTTCGCACATGCCGAGTGGGCCTACCAGAAGATCCTCGAAAAGTACTTCCCGGGAACGCATCTCGCCCGGTTGTAAGCGGCTGATAGTGCCGCCGAGCGAAGCCTTCAGACGTCTACTTCGCCGGGGCGCCGGAACCGGCAGAGTCGGAAAGCACACCGATCGTATGCAGCCACGTTTCGGCCATCTGGGGCCAGGCCGTGATCGCAAGGGCTGTACGGCGCAGACCGTAACCGTGTCCGCCGTCCGCATAAATGTGCAACTCGGCGGGGACCTTCGCCTTCTTGAGCGCCAGAAAGTAGACCACCGCGTTTTCGACGTGGATGGGATCGTTCTCGGCCTGAAGGATGAACGACGGCGGGGTCTGGTCGGTGACTTGAATTTCGGGGTTGGGAGCGAAGTTCTCCTCCGCAAGCGCCAGATAGGCCGGATAGACGATCACGGCGAAATCGGGACGGCAGCTGAGTTGGTCGGCCGCGTCAACGGCGGCATAAAGCCGCTGATCGAAATGCGTGCTGAGCGCGGCGGCCAGGTGAGCTCCGGCAGAGAAACCAAGGACGCCGATCCGGCGCGGGTCGATGTGCCACTCTTCGGCGTGAGCACGCACCATTCCCAGTGCGCGCTGCGCATCCTGCAGGGCAGCGGAAGACTTCGGGTAAGGCCCTGAATTGGGCACAGTGTATTTCACCACGATGCACGTAATGCCTTCCGAATTCAGCCAGTCACAGACCTCGGTTCCTTCCAGGTCGATGGCCAGTATGTGGTAACCACCCCCCGGAAAGACGACCACCGCGGCTCCGCTGTTTATACCTTTGGGTGCGTAAAGAGTCAGGGTGGGTTTTGAAACATTGCCGAGACGAATAACCGGTTTGCCGGCAATGAGGTTGTCTTTTTCTGTCGTCGCATCCCTCTCCACCGCCGAATTCGGTGAAGCGCCCGGCGCGCCGTCCGCCCAAAGCGGCAAGGTTAGATGCCCGGGACCGGGCGGCCAGGCGGTAACGTTTTGAGCCAACAAGCCGAAGCCGCCGGCAAGGGTGCTGAGAATCAGAAGTCGTTTAAGCATAGTGAGAACACTCCACCTCTGAGAACTGGAGCCGGCGGCTAAGCGCGACACGAGTGGGGTGCGGTCATGCGACTAACCTGCTGAACCCTCGATCAGTGGTGCTTTTTCGTGTGGGCTGCCTTCGCAGGATGGCTCTTCTTTTCCGGCGCCTTGGACAGCGGCGAATCGGAGTTAAAAATATCGGCCGCTGCCTTCCACTTGCCGTCCGCCTGTTTCTTCCAGACTTCCACGAATTTCCCGTTGTCCGTCACGGGCTTGCCCTGCGGACCCTTCGTGGTCAGTTGATACACGCCCACGACATAACCCAGATCACCCGATCGAGCGACATCCACTGAGGTCGCCTTCCAGGACAAGGATACGTCGGGGACCAGCATCGGAGCCCATACGGCGCGAATGGCGTGATTACCGGTGGCGATGGGAGCGTTGGGCGGCAATAGTGAGGCGTCGTCACTGTAATAGGAGATGGTCGCGTCCAAGTCCCTGTCCGCAGCCGCCTTGGCCCACTGGGCATCCTGTTCGCGAATCGCTTTTTCATCGGCAGCCCGGGTGTCAGGAGGCGTCTGAGGGCCGCAACCCGACGCCAGCAACAATACGGCAAGGCATCCGCACAAAGCTGCGGTGAATCCTGGTTTTCTTTCGCAAATTCTAGTCACTTCGAAAATCCTCCTGGCGAACGTCGTAGTCTATCACCGTCGTAGCAAATGGCTCGCCAGCGGGGAGCTCACGCGCGGAAGTGAATTGGCAGATGGCCGGCAAGTTCGTCCCGGCGTCGCTGCTTCTGGCCCAGCATTGTTTCTTTCCACCAGATTGACTCGCAGCAATCCGAAACTAATAGCACAATCCAGCTTAGTTGTTAGTCTCGGCTGCAGACTTAGTGATACCTCAAAAGTTTCTCTTGACTCTCAAAACAGGTTCCTCTATAGTTAGGGGCGTTTTCAGAGTTTAAACGTTCTTCTCTCGTCTAAGTCGAAAGTTATCTAAGTAACATTTAGATGCTCGATGTGACCTACTGCGGTCGCTTTGAGTTCACTCTGCCCGCTCATTACTTAAGTGCCTCGGCATTCGCCTGCGCCGCAACGTGAGGAGGTTGAAGCTATGCTTTGTCATCAGCAAGTTACACGATGGGTTGAACGTTTACTGCTTGCTTTGATCGTATTGGTGTCTCTCAGTTCTGTCCGGGCACAGGATCCCTCGGCGAACGTCAAAGACATCATGAGTTTCACCGCTTGCCTCAATCAGGTTTTACCCAAGGCCGCCAAGCAACCCGCCACCATCTCACAAGCTGTGATGTGCGTGCCAAAAGGCTGCAAACTGACGGCAACAATGAGTTCGGAAAGCGCTCAAGCAGCGTGTTCACTGGGCGGATGCCAGCTTCCGCGTATTATTTTCAGCTGTCCCGGCACCGGGCCTAACCTTCGGTTCAGGCCTTCGTTTTTGTTGTGTCCGGTAAACAACAAATCGAACGGCGTTTTCGGAACCGATCGAATTGAAGCCGGTGAAGACACCGCCAAGGTCGAGGGTGACACCGGGACGATGAAAATGGCTGACTTCCCTATTCCGCCGACCACCGACTTCACCAAGCCGAACACGATGATCTCCAACGTGCTCAGTACTAAGGGGAGCGATAAGGGTTGTAATCTTTGTCACGGCAGCGCGAAGCCGGAGCCCGTAAACAATGATGATCCGATCCTTTCGATGCCAATCGATACGTTCTCGAAAGAGTTCACAGTAACCGAATCAAACATCGGCACGCCCAACGGCACCGAGGTGAACCTCACCAAGCGCATTATCTTCACCACCGACCCGGGCAAGGTAGCCAATCCCAACGCCAAGGGTACTGACGGCAAGCCACTAATGAAGGTGGATAACATCAAGGCTCTCTGCGATTGCATCGAGACCAATGGAGCCAAGATTAAAGCCGATGCCAACGACCCAAACGTGCTGCTGATGTCGGGATTCGCCCAAAAGAACGAAGATCCAAAGAAGCAGGCGGAAAACGTAGCGGCCGTGGCGAATCCAAATCTGGACCCAATGATCCTCTTGAACCTCTGCCGCGGAATTCAGGCCTATTCCACCGAGAGGGCCTGCGGGAATGCCGCCAACGATCAGGGAACTGCTTTGGCCTGTGCGGATGTCAATGGTGGCGGGAAGTTCTTGTCCCCAACCGGAGCTGTTTCGACCCTGGTGTTCGATCTCAGCGGCCAAGCCCAAATGACGGGCAGCAACTCATACACCTATGCCGATTTCGAGGGACCGTTTAGTGCCTACGATTACGCCACCCGAACGACCATCGACCCGGTCGTAATCACTTCGTTATCGGTGACGGCGTCTTCTTCGTCCCCGTCGGCCGACTTGACCATCACAGGAACGGGCCTCGCCACGATCAACGGGTCGCCAACGCCAACCAACATCCAGTTCGACGTGCAGCGCACCGCTGGGGTAATCAGCTTCCAGATTACGGATACAGATTCAAACATGACACTTGCGAGCGGCACGGGGGAGACCGGTCTCTCGGCGGTAAGCGTAACGGTCAATGGACCCAGTGGCCCATAAGCGCGTCCAGATAGAGGAGGGCACATGAGAAATTCAGTCTCGGTCGTATGTCTTCGTGCAGCGGCAATCGTTTTGGCAGCCGGGCTGTCGGCCCTGGCCGATCCCGTCGTGACGTACACAACCGCGCCGCTACTTGGCGGGTTCTTTGAATACGACATGACTGTTATGAATGTCGGTGGCACCCAGCCGCTCTCTGGGCTCTTAGTATTGAACGGCTCAACCGCTTTCGACTTGGGCCCAGGCAGCACCATCGGCACTCCTTCGGGTTGGTCTTCCGCGTTGACGGCAGGCCCGCTCGCTTATATGTCGCCCAGTATGAGCACAGACATCCCAATTGGCGGCACGCTTTCCGGTTTTTCGTTCCAGAGTGACACGGATCCCAGCACGCTTGTGTCGGGCGACTTCGCGGTTGTCGGCATAGGTAGTAATACCTCTGCGGAGATTGACTTGGGGGATGCTCAACGTGTGCCGGAAGCCGATATTTCAATTGCTGAAATTATCATGGCTGTCGGCGTGAGCCTGATTATCAGACGGGTCCAACTGAGCCGGCGCAGCGATCCCTAAGCAAACGTCCCGAACTCGCCAAAGCCTTACGCAGCGGGACCGGGCCGGTAGGCGCCCATTAGCCTAGCTACCAGAACAGCGAGAAACAACACACCAGTTATCGATTCGATGATGGTAAACGACCGCGCTTGTCGCGAGATAGCAACCATGCCGGACGCGCCGAGCCCTGTCATGCTCGTGAAGCTGTAAAAAAGCAGATCGAACCGATCGGGGACGGAGTGGGAATTGACCACCGGATCCAGATAGAACGCATGCGGTTGGATGGCGATGATCTGGTAGATGCTGGTAAACGTGAACCCGATCATGAGGTAGACGCACAACGCTCCGAAAATGGTCTCTGAATTGGGCCTGCCGTGTCCGAAGATACGACGGAAAATGACGACGATAATGAATACGTCAAATCCAAAGCTGAACGCTATGTTGAGTAGCGAGAGGACGCCCTGATCCGGCCGGGGAAGCAGGTTTCGTTGCACTAAGGCCGGAATGGCCAGCACCAGGGCGAACAATAGAACGCCGCGTCGAACGCCGATTGCGTACACGCTAAGCAGAACGGCTAGACTTCCGAGCGCGCGGAATGTGAAATAAAGAAAGACGTTGGTTTCGGCATATGGGTAAAAGAGCAGCGTGACCAACAGTATTAAGAACAGTAGAAAGAACTTGCGACCTATCAAACCCGACGCGCGCCTCGAGAAAACCTGCAGTGGCTTATAAAACATAACCTCGGTTGATTGTAAGACAACCGGCTTTGCCCGGAAACAGCGAAGCCCGGCTCCTTACGCCTTCGAGGGCATTGTGTCCATCTCCGGAGGAGGCGCGGCTGCTTGTCCTGTTGCGCCATCTCGTCGCCTGGCTATCAGCGTTAAACATTGCATTTGCCGATGGCGCTGTAAGATCATATTTCTGGCATGACCAACTCAAGCGGATCTCGACGCCGTCGCGTTCCTCAAGCTGTGGACGAGCGCAGCAGCAAGGTGGGTCTGCGCGCGGTAGCCACTTTCGAAGCGGCAAAGGGCGCACTCGTTCTGGCATTGGGTCTTGGGGTGCTTTCGCTACTGCACAAAGATGTTGAGTTATCGGCGTGGCAGTTGCTGGATCACCTGCATGTCAACCCCGATCACCGCTTGTCACGTGCATTTCTGAACGCAGCGTCGCGCATGACGGATTCCAGTCTTTGGGGAATTGCGGCGGCCGCAGCAGCCTATGCCGCCGTACGCTTTACCGAGGCTTGGGGGCTCTGGAACCGCCGGATTTGGGCCGAATGGTTCGCCCTTCTATCCGGATGCCTTTACCTGCCGTGGGAGTTTACGAAGGTCATGGAGCGTACCAGCCTCCTGCACGTCGGGCTCTTGTTGGTCAATCTCGCGATCGTTTTCTACATGCTGTATATCCGCATGGCCTCCCTGCGCGTCAAGGAATAGGGGACGAGTGCCCCTACTCGTCCATCGGCAGGGGAACGTACTCGCCGATTTGAATGCCGAAGCCTTCGAGTCCCACAACCCTGCGGGGGTGATTCGTCAGCAAGCGGATCGTGGATAAGCCAAGATCCGATAGGATCTGCGCTCCCAAACCACTCTCATGTTGCAGCGGATGGGCATGATCCGACGGCACAAATGTATTTTGGCCGCGCAGATGATTCACCAACTCCCGTTTTCCCTCGTGGAGAGCAACTCGCAGGCCGGCCCCGGTTTGATGCAAATAGACCAGAACTCCGCAGCCTTCCTGAACAATAGCCTTCAGGGCCGCCCGGACCAGCTTCTGGCAGTCGCAATCAAGCGAACCGAAGATGTCTCCGTAGGCGCAATGCGAATGCACCCGCACCAGCACGTTCGGTTGATTGGCAACGTCGCCGTAGATGAGTGCCAGGTGGCGTTCGCCGTCCACACCGCTCTGGAAGCGGATGGTGCGAAACTCCCCTACCGATGTGCGGAGCCGTCCTTCGGCTTCACGCTCAATGAACCGTTCGGTCTGCAGGCGGTAGCGAATAAGATCCGCCACCGAGATCATTTTCAATTGGTGGTGAGCGCAGAATTCCTTGAGCTCGGGAACATGGGCCATGGTCCCGTCGTCGTTCATGATTTCGCAGATGACCCCGCCCGGCGAAAGGCCAGCCAAACGCGCCAGGTCTACTGAGGCTTCCGTCTGCCCGGCGCGCACCAGCACGCCGCCGGGTTTGGCTTTCAGCGGGAAGACGTGTCCTGGCCGCGCCAAGTCAGCCGGCTTGGACTGCGGGTTCATCGCGACGCGGATGGTATGGGCCCGATCGAAGGCCGAAATGCCGGTGGTCACGTTATGGGCTGCATCAACCGCCTCGCAAAAGGCGGTGCCGAATCGGGCCGTATTGACAAGTGACATGGGCTGCAGGTCAAGGCGTTCACAGATCTCGGGCGCCAAGGCAAGGCAGATGAGCCCACGGCCATGCTTCGCCATGAAGTTGATGACTTCGGGGGTGACCTTTTCGGCGGCGACGGTGAGGTCGCCTTCGTTTTCGCGATTCTCGTCGTCGACGATGACGACAATGCGGCCTTCGCGAAAATCCTCGATGGCGTCCCGGATGGAAGCAAATGGCATGGTTACCTGGGGCTGACTCTCCAGAGATACCTCATCCGCCACGCTGTCTGCTGCATGCATCTGTATTGAATGCCGATATTCGGAGGCAGAGGGTTCCCTCGGCGCGGCCGGTCAGGCCGCGACCATCCGCGCCGGGAGACTGGGACTAACTAAGCTGCAATCCCGGCTTTCTTCTTCCAGGACTTTGCCGACTTAATGGCTGCGTTCACGGCGTTGATGTTCTTGACGCCCACGTCGGACAGCCAATCCTCCAGCGCCTTAGCGCCGTGCTTGGCGTATACCGGGATGCCTTCTTTCCAGGTCGCGCGCCCGCACAGCACGCCGGAGTAATCGGTGCCTGCTTCCGCTGCCATGTTCAGGGATTCCACGAATTGGGCGTTGCTGACGCCCGCGCTGAGATAGATGAAGGGCTTGGCGGCCACTTCCGCCGCGCGTCGGTAGTAATCGAGCGCCTGGGCGCGGGTGTAAGCGGCCTGGCCCTTGAACACACTGCTGCCTTCGACGAACTCGGCGTTGGTGGGAACTTCCACCTTCAACATATCGACGTAGTATTGCGGCTTGGAAAATTCAACCATTGACTTTAAGACGACTTCGGGCTTGATCTTTGCGAATTCCAGGCCCTTCTCATCGCCGCCCTTGGGGTCGTAACCGATGAACTCCAGGAAGAAGGGGATTTGGTAGAACTCGCATTCGGCGCCAATGCGCTCAATGAACGCATGCTTAATATCGTTCACGTCTTGCGTATCGAACGGCGTATAGTAGATCAGAATCTTAACGGCATCAGCACCGAAGTCCACGATGCGCTTCACCGACAGGTGCGGCAGAAGGTCGGGCAGGCGGCCCGGCTTGGTATTGTCGTAGCCGCTTTCTTCGTAGGCAAGCAGGAGCCCGGCGTTGCTTGAACGCGCTTTGGCGGCAGGCAGGCCGAATTCAGGGTCGAGCAGAATGGCACTGGCATGCGGAGTCAGAACCCGAGAAACGGCGATCTTAAACTCCTCCATCATTTCGTTCGTTACTTCGCCGGCGGGGACGCCTTTGGCGGAGGCAATCGACTTCCGTAAACTGCCTCGTTGATCCATCGCGGCGGCGGCGATGACGCCGTTCTTGTCGGCAAGAGCATTCAGGTGTTTGATCTTGCCTGCTGATAGGGACATACGTTCTCCTAAGGGTTTCTTAAGCTAAATAATCAGCTTCAGTATATCGAAGCAGGCCGCTCAAGCCATCCTATTTAGCTGGTATTGAGTTGTCCTGCGCCAGTATGTCCTGGCGCGCTCGACGTCGCGTAAGATCTGATATTTCAACGCAGTTACATCGGGAAACTTTTGTTCTGCTCGAACCCAGCGGCGGAAGTCCACACGGATGGTTTTGGGTGGTTCGTCTTGCAAAGGTGAGAGCAAATAGGACTCGATGGAGAGGTCGCTGCCGTCGAAGGTCGGCCGAGTGCCGATGTTCGTGATCGAGGGCCAGCGACGATCGTGGTCGAGGTCGTGCACCTCGGTGATGTAAACCCCGTTGGCAGGCAACACATCGTCGGAGGGTCTCATGTTGAGCGTGGGAACAGTCTGCTTGGAGCCGATCCCATGACCGCTAACCACCGGCCCAGCCAAGCTGTAACAGCGACCGAGTAATCGTCCCGCGCGCGCGACCAGGCCTTGCTGGAGGTGCTCGCGAATGAGCGTGCTTGAAACCGCCTCGCCGCGGTAGTGAATCTGGGGCACGAACAGCGTCTGGAACCCGAGTTTGCCGCCGAGTGATGCCAGCACTGCGGTATCGCCTCCTTGTTTGTGGCCGAAGCGGAAGTTGTCGCCCACCACTACGAACCTGGTTTCCAACGCTTGAACCAGGATCTGCCGCACGAACATTTCGGCGCTAAGGTTTGCCAATTCGGGGGTGAAGGGAAGCACCAGAATGTGATCGACACCGGTCTTCTCGAGCAAAGCAAGGCGCTCGTCAATTGACGCGAGCAGTTTCGTGGCACGGTCCCGAGCGACAACCGTTCGGGGATGAGGATGGAAGGTCAGAACAGCGGAGCAGCAGCCGAGTGCCTGCGCTTGCTCGCGGGTTTCGCGGACCAGTTGTTGGTGCCCGATGTGGACTCCGTCGAAGTTCCCGATGGTGAGGGCGCAGGGCCCGAACCGGCCGCGTGCTTCTTCGAGGCTGCGAAACACGATGCTCATGGCTGATCCGCCCAGCCGATGGGAATCTGGAGGCCATCGTAGGCGATGCGGACGTGGGCCGGCAATCGCGCCTCAACTGTCGCATGAGGAAGATCGTGAGAAATATGTGTAAAAAAGGCTCTTTGCGGTTTCAGCACGTCCACTGTTTTCAGAGATTGATTCACGGTGGAGTGGGTGGGGTGCGGATTGTAGCGAAGGGCGTCGAGGAACAGGACGTCCAGGTTTTTCAGCTTCTCCATGGATTCATTGGGGATGCCGCTGTGGTCGGTGAGGTAAGCGCAGTCGCCAAACCGGAAACCGTATACGGTGCCGTTTCCGTGAGCGAGTTTGATGGGCAGAAAGTCGAGCCCGCAAATAGGAATGGGGTCGTCATGGAATGGGCGAGGACTGAGCCGTGGACGGCTTGACTGGCTGGGTGTGCGGTCAAAGACGTATAGGAAAGTGCGCTCGATGACAGCCAGTGCCTCAGGCGAGCCGTAGATAGGAATCTCCTCTTTCTGCATGAAGTTAAAAGGCCGAACATCATCTAATCCAAGAATGTGATCGGCGTGTGAGTGCGTGTACAGGATGGCGTCCAACCGATCGATGCCGAAGCGGAGGGCTTGATAGCGGAAATCCGGCGTGGTGTCGATTAGCACCCGATGCGAATTGAGCCGAACCAGCACGGAAGGCCGGAGGCGTTTGTCGCGGGGATCCTCCGAGCGGCAAACTTTGCACGTACAGCCGATGGTCGGTATGCCCGTGCTGGTGCCGGACCCCAGCACCAGGATGGACGCATGCTCGAAGTTTTCGAGCATCTCAGGCTGACTTGGTTCCCTTGCCGCCGTCTGGAGTGATGATCAGTGGCCGGTCGTCCTTGACAGGCTCCGCTACCGGGCTGCCTTGTTTCTTCTTCAACTCATCGCCCACCTGGACGAATCGAAAGCGCAGTTCCGTGAGACCGTTCTCAAGCAGTCGCTGCTCCTCGATGGAGAGGTTACCGCGTGTCTTCTGCTGCAGCATGGCGAGCAGGTCGATGGAATGGCGGGCCAGCGGGAGATTCGGCTCGGCAGGTTCGTCATCCTTGCTAAAGTGCAGCAGTCCCAATTGCATCTGCGCCTGGAAGAGGATGGATTCTACGAGAAACAGGAAGTCGGCCGGGGGAATGGGTGGTTGGCCGGATTCGGCGGTGACCCGTTCTTCGTCGTGTGAATGTTCAGCCATAACTCTTACCCCTATTCTACTAAGCGCTCAATGGTTGGCAGCCAGCGCATTAAAGGCCTGTTTTTAGTCCTTGATGACGGCCGAAGGGCCTTGGGAAGGAATGTCCCTGCCGATGGCGCGGCCCGACTTCGCCCCAAGTGCCCGGCGGGCCGAAGGCGGCATGATCCACAACAGGAAACGCAGCAGCTTGTAGGACCAGCCGGGTACCACCACGACACGACCCTCCTTCACGCCACGGAGCGATTCGCTCACCACGTCTTCGGCCCGCATCCATAACCCCGCGGGCACCAGGCCGCGGTTCATGCCCATCACATCGTGAAACTCGGTGAGAGTGAAACCCGGACACAGGGCTTGCACGCGGACCGCGGAACCGGCGCTCCGGAGGTCCACAGCCAGACCTTCGGTGAAGTTGGTCATCCACGCCTTGGTTGCGCAATAGCTAACGCTGCCGGCGCCGAGCGAGAAGGCTGCCACCGACGAGACGTTCACCAAGGCGCCGCGGCCCTGGGCCACCATGTTGCTGAGCGCCGCGTGCGAGAGGCGCATAGTCGCCATCACGTGAACACGATGCATGAGGTCCTGGCTCTCCAAGGTTGCGTTCCAGAAGTAACCCTTGCTGCCGAAGCCGGCATTATTCACCAGGAACCCGAGCTTGGGCTCATGCCGCAACCGATCCTCGACACGTGCCAAGTCGTCGTCTTTGGCGAGGTCCGCGACCAGCGACTCAGTGTTCACGCCGTATCGCTCAGACAGCTTGGCTCCCAACTGCTCAAGCCGGTCAAGCCGCCGCGCCACCAGCAGCAGGTCGTAGCCGCCTGCCGCCAACTGTTTTGCAAACTCCGCACCGATTCCGCTGGATGCGCCCGTAACAACCGCCAAAGGTCGAGCCATGATTCCTCCTTAAACATTGGAACAGATCAAGTCTTTCGACGAAGTCTGAACCAACTTACTCGTACTTCAAGGCCTGGATGGGGCTGATACGCATGGCGCGGCGGGCTGGGATCCATCCCGCTGCGAGAGCAATCAACGCGAGCAGCAACGCGCCGCCGATAAAAACCCAGGGGTCAGCCGCCTTGAGGCCAAACAGTTGCGACTCGACCAGCCCACCCAAAGCGAAAGCCGCCGGGATGCCGATCAAGATGCCGGCCCCGATCAGCAGGGCCACTTCGCGCATGACCATGCGGAGCACGTCTCCCTCGACAGCGCCGAGAGCCATACGGATTCCGATCTCGGTGGTGCGCCGCGTCACCATGAAGGCGATCACACCGTAGAGACCAATAGCCGCGAGCAGGGTTGCCAGCACGCCAAACGCGCCGGCCAGGGTTGCGATTAAACGGTCGGTGTAGATGGTGTTGTCGATGCGGACCTGCATGGTCTTCATGTCGAAGACAGCGACGGCGGGATCCAACTGCTGAACGAACGCCCGGGCCGCGGAGCCCATTTGTTCGGGGGCCAAAGCCGTTCGCAGAAAATAGGTCATACGGCCGGAACTCGGGACCTGGTCGTATGGCACGTAGTAGAAGCGCTGCGGTTTGTCTCGCAGGTTCGACCACTGTGAATCGTGGACGAGGCCGACAATCTCCATGTTCAGCTTGATGTCGTTGCCGCCGCCCATGGCCATACGGCGCCCGATGGGGCTGACGCTGCCAAAGAAGTATTTAGCAAAGGCCTCATTCACCACGGCCACTTTCGGCGCATCATGATTGTCGGCAGGCGTGAACTCGCGCCCGGCTAGCAATGGTAAACCGAGGGTGCGGAAGTAGCCTGGGCTAATGCCGTCCAGGCTGCAGTCCGTGTCTTCGTCTTCGCGATAAGGATGACCCTCCACCGAGACGTTGGTTCGCGCATCGTTGTTCGCGAATGGAGCGAACAGTGCCGACGCCACGGCTTGGACGCCGGGGGCGGTTTGCAGGCGTCCGGTCAGCTGGCGATAGAAATCCGTGGCGCGGTCCGGCGAATAGCCGCTGAGGACCGGATCGAGCGAAAAGGTCAGCAGGTTTTCAGAGCGGAAGCCCGGATTGTGAGTGGCGAGATTCACGAAGCTACGGGCCAGGAGGCCGGCACCGATCAATAACAGCAACGATAAGGAAATCTGCGCCACTACGAGGAACTTGCGGAAGGCGGCGTGGGTGCGGCTGACGGAGGATGATGTGGATTGCTCCTTCAACGACGGGGCCATGTCAGGCCGGGTCGCTTGCCACGCGGGAATGATGCCGCAGAGCAAGCCCGTGACGGTTGAAACGGCGATGCTGAAGAGAAGCACGTGCATGTCAATGGTCGGCTTAAGCCAGCCACCGGTCTCATCAGGCGGCAGCAGGCGCAGTAATCCTTCGGTGAGGATAGTGGAAAGGGCCAAGCCCAGCAATCCGCCGGCCAGGGCTACGAGTAGGCTTTCGGTGAGGAGCTGGCGAACGAGCGAGCCACGAGTCGCGCCGATGGCAAGCCGGATCGCAATCTCGCGCTGGCGGGTGGTGGCGCGGGCAATGAGCAGGTTGGCGATGTTGGCGCAACCGATCAGGAGCAGCAGCCCGACCATTGCCATCAACACGACGAGAGGTTTCTGCCACTGCTGGCTGAGCTGGTTCAGGCCTTGAGCCGCGGGCCGAAGTTCGAGCCGTCTGGCCAGGAACTGATCGCGGGTTTTGCCATGCATCTTCATCGCCGGCTCTTCTTCCTGGAGGATGGACCTGAAGACCGGTTGGGAGGCCGCGACAGCTTGCTGAGCCGTGAGTCCCGGCTTGAGACGGCCGAAGATGGTCAGCCAGTAGGAGTCAGGGGATTTGAACCCTTCGCCGGACTGTTCGTCGAGAGTTGGCAGCATGTTGAGTGGCAGATAGAGGTCGGGGCTCTGGCCGGACATCATGCCTCGGAAGTTGGCCGGTGCGACGCCGGCGATGAGCATGGGATGGCTGTTGATCAAGATCTTCTGGCTGGCCACATCACGGCCGCCGAAGTGGTCTTGCCAGAAGGCGTAACTAAGAACGACGACAGGGCTCTCACCGGGTTCGCCTTCGTCGGAAGCGTGGAGCAGCCGGCCTGTGGCGGGCTGGAGGCCGAGGGTGTCGAAGAAGTTGCCGCTGACGAGTTCAGCCTGGATGCGCTCGGTTTGCTGACCGGCGGAAAACCCAGCCGACATGCTGGTCCGCGCAATAACCCCGCTGAACGAGGCTGCCCGAGCCCGGAGGTCACCGAACATGGGATAGGAGAAGACTGTTTCGCTGTTGTCGCTACGCGCGCGTCCAGGGAGAGGACCGTCGGAATGGAAGATGACCAGCGCTTCGGGATCCTGAACGGGCAGCGAGCGTAGCAGTACTTGATAGAGCAGGGAAAAGATCGCTGTGGTGGCACCGATGCCCAACGCCAGAGACAGAACGGCCACCGCGACGAAGACAGGCGCCTTTCGAAGAGATCGGATGGTGAAGCGAAGGTCAGTCCACATATGGGTAATGGTATTTCACTAGGGACGCTCGGTGCTGTATTCCGTCACGAAGATCGGCCGGCCGTCGGCAAGGGCTTCCGGGCAGGCGGAAAAAACGAAGCCACCGGGAAGCAGCGAACCGGATTACGAAACGAACCGGGTGCGGGGCGGTGGCTGCAGGCCGTACTTGTGCTTTCGAACTCATCTTATTGATTCTCCTATACTTAAGTCAATTCCTGCCCATTACGAAACGAACCCAGGATGAGCGGGATCCGTTCACTCTCGCCAATGAGAATGCCCACCTTTCCGTGTAACTCGAAGAGCCGGACGTGGGCATTCGGCGCGGGCGTAGGCACCACGCCCCACTTCTACGAACAACAACCCGGCAGCGGGAAAAAACGGAGCCGAGGCGTTGCGCTTTAACGAATTAACGAAGCGAACTCGGCGCTCAAACTCAACTTGAAAAAACAAAGCCAAATGCGTTGGTTCACCTGCCGTCATCCTTAATAACTATGAGTTTCGGATGCAGAGTTGGGCCGCGGCTAACAAGACCGTACGCAAGCTGTTGGATTGTTTGGTTAAATTACAGCTCTGGTTCGGTGATCGGCCTATAGTAGGCTGCACAACAGTCAACGAAAAAAGCAGGCGAGCGGCTGGAGTGTTACATTGAACCCTAAATCGCGCCTGAGGGGGGCGCCTTCCATGTTGAAGCGTTATGCGGGCGCCGCTGGTTGTGTATGCCAGTCTTTTGGTTCTGACTTCAGGGAACCTCGCCTCCGGCCCGGCGCAGGTGGATCAGGATGCCGGCAACTGGGTGATGTATGGACGCACCTACGATGACCACCGGTTCAGTCCACTGAAGCAAATCAACGAGCAGACCGTCGAGAAGCTAGGGCTTAGTTTGGAGCCGTGAGCTGGGAACCACTCGCGGGTTGGAAGCAACGCCGCTGGTGGAGAACGGGGTTATCTACACGACTGGCTCCTGGAGCGTGGTCTTCGCAATTGAAGCGAAGACGGGAAAAGTTCTGTGGACCTACGATCCCAAGGTGGCTCGGGAACGCGCCTACTTCTTCTGCTGCGATGTGGTGAATCGCGGTGTCGCGCTGTACCGGGGCAAAGTGTACGTGGGCACGCTGGATGGCCGCCTGATCGCACTCGACGAGCACACTGGCGCTCCGGTGTGGAACGTAGCCACAGTGGACATCACGAAGCCGTATTCCATCACCAGCGCTCCCCGCATCGCCAAAGGGCTGGTGGTTATCGGCAACGCCGGTGCGGAGTATGGAGTGCGAGGGTATATCTCCGCTTACGAAGCCGAGACAGGCAAGCTGGCGTGGCGGTTCTACACCGTGCCAGGCGATCCGGCCAAGGGCTTCGAATCGAAGGCCATGGAGACCGCGGCCAAGACATGGAAAGGCGAAGGGTGGAAGACGGGCGGGGGCGGTACGCCATGGGAGGGCATCGCGTACGACCCTGCGCTCGACCTGCTGTACTTCGGAACCGGCAACGGCACGGCGTGGTACCGCGCACTGCGCGGTGGGGGCGACAGTCTATACACGGCCTGCATCCTGGCTGTGCACGCGAGCAACGGCGAACTGGCCTGGTATTTCCAAACCACGCCCGGCGACAACTGGGACTACGACGCGACGCAGCCGTTGATCCAGGCGGATCTCAACATAAGTGGACGCGCGCGCAAAGTGATCATGCAGGCGAACAAAAACGGGTTCTTCTACGTTCTCGATCGCGAGACCGGCGAGTTCATTTCAGGTACCCCTTTTGTCGGGGGCATTACCTGGACCATCGGGCTCGAGCCGAAGAGTGGGCGTCCGGTGGAATCGCCGGGCTACGCGGATGGGAAGCCCATCATGATCTCACCCGGTCCGGATGGCGCACACAACTGGAACCCGATCGCGTTCAATCCGGCGACTGGGCTGGTCTATCTGTCGGCGAAATCGGGCACACAAATGGTACATGCAGCGGATCCGAAGTGGAAATATGACCCGGACCGCGGCAATTTGGGCCTCGACAGTTCGTACGAAGGGCCGCTCTACGCCAAACTCGAGTCCATGCCCGAGCCCGCCGGAGAATTGGTGGGGTGGGATCCCGTTGCAAAGAAGGCAGCATGGCGTGTGAAGGCGCCGGTTCTGGCAGGCGGGGGAACTCTTGCGACAGGCGGCAACCTGGTTTTTGAAGGGCGTGGGGACGGCATATTCGCCGCCTATCGCGCTACGGACGGGAAGCAGCTGTGGTCATTCGACGCCGGTACCGGCATCATGGCTCCTCCCGTGACCTACACGGTGGATGGGGTTCAGTATGTGACGGTGATGGCGGGTTGGGGTGGGACGCCCGGGTTGTTCAATTTCCCTGGATCTGGTGCGGTTAAGCCAGGGTATGGCAGAATTTTGACGTTCACGCTGGGCGGCGCGGCCACGTTGAAAGCTCCTGCGTTCGGCCACAAGGATCCGCCGGTCCCAGCCCTCGCCAACAACGCGCCGCCGCAGGTGGTCCGTGAAGGACGCCTGCTTTTTGGCGAGCACTGCAGGACTTGCCATGGGGTGAACGCAGTGGCCGGCGCCTTGCCCGATCTGCGCTACTCCACCAAAGAGACGCTTGAAGGGATTGAGGCGATCGTGCTGGGCGGGAGCCGCGTTTCCGCGGGCATGCCGTCGTTCAGGAAGATTCTCAACGCCACGCAGGTGAAGGCGATTCAGGCGTATATTGTGGCGCGAGCGTGGGAATCGGCGAAAGCAGCGGCAGAGAAGCCGAATCAGTGAGGCGTTTCGCTGTCATCGATGGCGCGGCTATCGCCCGCTGGACATAGGCACCGCGCACCGAATCTGCCGAGTCGGTTCGCCCGCGTACTCGGTGAAGTGCGTTGTGCCGATGTGTGCAATGTAGCCGTCAGGACGGATCAAGATCCGAGTTCCGACAGGTGTGACGACCTCGGTCGCATGGCCGCCGCGCAAGTGATCGAAGAGCCTGCTGCCGTCCTTGAGCCGAGCGTCGGGCATTCGATCCCCCGGATGCAGGCCTCCGATCGTGACGCCGGAGGACAGGGAACTGGTTCGGTAGTGCAAGGCCAGCTGGTTAGTCGCGTCCCCCCGGTTGATAGACCGCGTTTGGTACAGGCGCTTGCTCAAACCGAGGACGGCTGCAGCGATGGGGAGGCGCTCGGCTTCGTAAGTGTCAAGTAGCGAATCGGGACCACCGCGCAGAACGTGCGCGAGCTTCCAGCCCAGATTGTAGGCATCCTGAACGCCCGTGTTGAGACCTTGTCCACCTGTCGGAGGGTGAACATGAGCCGCATCCCCCGCCAGGAACACGCGTCCGACGCGGAAGCGATTGACCATGCGCACCGCCGGCCGGTAAATCGAACTCCAGCTCACCCGCGCGATGCGATGGCCGGTAGCTCTGTGTATCGGAGTCTCGATGTCCGGTCCAATCCTCTCCGCTTTCGCTGTCAGTTGGAACAGCGCCGTGCCAGGCAACGGGCAAAGGCCCACCGGCGAGCCTCCGGCAAAGGGCCAGATATGCCAGTCCCGGCGGTCAAGTCCTTCAACCTCGACGTCAGCCACCAGCACGGGCTTTTCGTCGATTGCCTCGCCTTCCAGATTCAGGCCAAGCACTTTTCGCACCGTACTGCGGCCGCCATCACAACCGACCAGGAAGTCTGCCCGCGCGATTTCGCCGTTGGAGAGTGTAGCTTCAATACCATGTTCGTCCTGCCGGAATGTTGCCAGCGCTTTTCCGAATTCGACTTGGCCGCCCAGCGCGATTAAACGCTCGCGCATGATGGATTCCGTGCGCGATTGCGGCACCATCCAGACGTTTGGATACGGCACGCTCTCAGTGGGCTGTCTGGTGGTACCCAGCGAGCCAGCTTGCAGCGAGAGGGGACCGAGGTGAATCCGGAACTTCGGATAAAATCCGCCGGCGGCCAGGATCGCATCGATGACCCCGAGGTCTTCCAGGATCTCCAAGGTGCGAGGCTGGATACCTTTGCCGCGCGAGCCTGCGAAGGGCGTTTCCGCGGCATCGACCAGGCGGAACGGAATCCCGCGACGGGCGAGGTCCAGGGCAAGGGTTAGTCCTGTCGGGCCTGCGCCAACGATTAGTACACTGCATTCGTACATCGTACGAAAGCAGTGTAATGGTACGCTGTACGAATGTCAAGTCGTAAATCGCGTCTGACGCGCGAGAGGATCGCCGCCACCGCACTCGCCATTGCCGATCAGCAAGGTTTCGAGGCCGTGTCAATGCGCCGCGTTGCGAAAGAGCTCGACGTTGGAACGATGAGTCTCTATTACTACGTAAAAACCAAAGATGATCTGATTGCGATGATGGACGATGCGTTGATGGCCGAAGCCCTCCTTCCGTCGCTTCCGAAAGGTTGGAAACGCGCGATCACCGAAATCGCCAAGCGAACGCACGCGCTCTTTATCCGTCATCCCTGGGCGCTCAGCGCGATGTTGTCGGCTCCGCCCGGGCTCAACGCGATGCGCCACATGGAGCAATGTCTGGAAGCCCTGGCCGAAACGTCCATGACGGGTGAGCAGAAGATGACGCTGCTCGCCATGGTCGACGACTTCGTGTTCGGCCACGCGTTGCGCGAAGCAGCGGATCATTCCACAATCGATGCCGAGTTCGCAACCGCCCAACTACGAAGCGGAGCTTTTCCAAGGCTTGCCGAGGTGTTCGGCGATGGTCGGGTCTCTGCGTGCGGTGATCGCTTCGATCAAGGGCTGCAAAAACTGCTCGGCTGGAAACCGGATGCACACAGGTGAACTTGCGGAAGCCGCGACGACTCCGTGCGAACGCTCGTGTGTATCACCCGCCCGTAACGGCGCAGGGTTTAGCAGTGGATTACTAGGCTCGAAATCCCCCTTCGCACTGACGAACGGATTGTTGTGCTATGTGCTGTTGTCAGCAGGAATCAGTGGGTTTGTCCGGTGGGGAGATGTGGTCTAATCTAACCTGGGACAAATCGGAGATCTAATCGAGACCGCGTTGGTGCGGGAGGATCGTATTCTCTGCACCTTTTGGCTTCCCGGTCGGTAACTTATCCTCCTAAAGCGAGTTGCGTTTGAGATACCTTGCCCCTAGCGTTTGACCTTTAAGCCTGGCGGCCGGTCGGCTATTGCCCTCCCGCCCCGGACGGCCAAAAGGAGGCACTATGGACGGCCAACAACCCAAGAGGGTATTTATCAGCTATAGCCACGAGGACAAACGCTGGCTGGATAAACTGATGAAATTTCTGCAGGGGGCCAAGTTCGATCCCTGGTCAGATGAACAAAGAATTAAAGCTGGTGACCTGTGGAAGAGTAAGATCGAGGACACACTCGAGTCGAGTGCCGCCGCCCTTCTCCTGGTGTCACAGGATTTCCTCAACTCTCCCTTTATCCAAGAGGCGGAGCTGACACCGATTCTCAAAGCCGCGTCGGATCGTGGAATGCGCATTTTATGGGTTGCAGTTAAAACCTCGCGTTGGGAAGACAGCGCGATCGCTGAATATCAGTGCGTGAACGACCCCAAACGTCCTCTGCATGCCCTTAGTGGCGTTCGGCTCGATAAAGCTCTCAAGGAGATTGCTGATAAGATCAACGATTCCACTTATGAAGAGCTTCTCCTTAAACCAAGCGCGCCGCGGAACCTAACCCCTCCGTCGGGTGGGCCGAATCTCCGGATTAAGAATGAGCGCTGGCGACAGACGCTGGAGATCTGCGACTACATACAAAAGAACCGGCCCAAGAGAATCGATATTCTGCAGTTGAGCCTCACGGCTCTTTGGAGTCTTGATTTTTGGGCGACATTCACGGAATGCCGCGATGTGAAGGTCCGTATCCTACTCATGCAGCCGGATCTTGCGGCTCGTTACGCCTTGAGACAGTGGCACAGACAGGCCGTGTTGCGAGTCGCCGATCAGATTAGGCAGATTGAAATTGAGAACTCCAAGAACCCGAATCGTCCCACAGTAGGTATCTGGTATTACAACCACGATCCGAGCGTGGCCGCGATTATCGTTGATGAGGATGTCATCCAGCTAGGGTGGTATTTTGTCCACAGTGATCCCGACCACGCACCGCTATTACACGTTTCAGGTCATGATTCCCCAGGGCTACTGGCATTCGGCAGCGAAGCCAAGCTGCTCTTGCCGAAGGTCCGTGCTCACTTCGATTCAGTCCTTGCGGGCATCAGGGACGAGCCGTTGCTCTTTGGGCCCCAGAGAACGGAACTGGCTGATGAGTGGCGCGACTTGCAGCAGCGACGATCGCCAAGCGGACCCGCTGACCGCGACCCTGTATAGACTAGATCGCCAGGGTTTGAGTTCATGCCGCTGTCGCGTTCGAGGTTCGCCGTTAGTATCGCGAAATCCCCTTGTCACCACCAAGCGCCCAGGAAGCCCGGTTTTTGGGAAGTTGAGCGGCGTGCCCGTTTTGTCGGCGGTCCCTTGAGGTGCCTTAGCTCATCCCGCATAAGGGCAGACTCTGACTTGGGGCATTCTAACGGCTTCCGGTTACGGGGCGCGGCGGCGCGTCTTTCACATATTTGTCGAACCAGTGGAGCATCTCATAAACAAGCTGTTCGTTAGACTCCATGGCCGTATACGAGTGCGGCTCGTGCGGAAGCAGCACCAGGCGGGCGGTGCCACCGTTGCCTCGAATTGCCTCGTAGAGCTTGGTCGATTGAATGGGCGTGGTGCCGGGATTCGCGTCTTCCGCGCCGTGCATGATCAAGAGCGGCGTCTTCAATTTGTCGGCGAAGAAAAATGGCGAGACCTTTAGATAAACATCCTGTGCCTGCCAAACCGACCGCCGTTCATTCTGGAAACCGAAAGGCGTGAGCGTCTTATTATAGGAGCCGCTGGTGGCTACACCGGCCCGAAACAAGTCGGAGTGGGCCACCAGATTTACCGTCATTAAAGCGCCGTGGCTGTGTCCGGTGACGCCTATGCGGTTGGGGTCGGCGACGCCAAGGCGCACGGCCTCATCGACCGCGGCCTTGGCATCGGCGACCAGCTGTTCCAGATAGGTGTTGTAGGCCTTCTTCGGATCACCGATGATGGGGAACGAAGCGTTGTCGATGATCGCGTAACCCGCGAGCAGCAACAGGCGGTAGTTTCTAAGCTGCGTGAAGGTTTCCTGAGAGCCTGCAACCTGGCCGGCGGTCGAAGCTTCGGCGTAGTCAAGGGGATACGCATAGAGAATGGTAGGAAGGCGCGTGCCTTCCTGATAGCCGGGCGGCGTGTAGAGCGTGAACGACAGATCAACCCCGTCGGCGCGTTTGTACTTGACCAACCGCTTCTTGATCGCGCGCACCGCCGGTGTGGGATCGGGAAGGTGAGTGAGCGCGACACTCGTGGAAGCAAAGGTTGCTTCGCCGGAGGGCGCATCGCGAGATTCTCCAAGCGTTCGCACGAACGCATTTGGGGGGTCGGCCGGCGATTGATGCCAGGTGAGAAACGTCCGCGTGTCCGGCCCGGTAAAGGAAATGAATCGCTCGTAGCAAGTCTTATCGGTGCGAAAGAGACGTTCGTATTTTAGGGTGTTGAGACTGAGCCGGTCGAGGAACGGCCGGTCTCCGTCGGGCGAAGCTCCGGCTCCCGCAAGATAGATGACGTCGCCGTCTTGGCGAACCACCCATTGCCCGTTGGCAAGCTGGCGTGTCACAGGATAGCCGGGGTTCTTGTATCTTTCGTAAGTCGAAAGATCCCAAATCAAGCGAGGTTTTGCCTTCAGGTCGTCGACGTCCATGGCGAAGGTCCGCCGCCACTGCCGGTTGCTATCGTACTCGCTCAGAAAAGCGACGCTTGTTTTTTCGCTCCAGTCGAAGCCGCTATAACGCTGCTCGGTTCGCGCGATTTCAACAGCGGGTGAGCTAAAAGGCGCCTTCGCGAGCATGACCTTATCACGGGCGGGAACATTGACATTCCAATCGCCGCCATCGAGCGCTTCCGCCCAGACGAGTGTCGCCGGATCGGTAGCCCGCCAGGAAAAATCGCGCGGACCCAGCGGAACGCCACGGATGGGAACGCGATCCGCCAGCGGAAGCGACGCAACCGTGTGAGTAAGAACGTGTGAGGGCTGGGATACATCCCAAACTTCGACGTCCTGGGGGAAGCGATCGTAGGTGGTCACATACGAGTAGGGCTTGTGGATCGCGGTAACGAGGATGTGCCGGCCATCCGGCGCCGGGTCGAGCGAATCGTAATTCCCCGGCTTTCCAATGGGCGTGATGGTCGCGGTGGCAGCATCGATCAAGGCGAGTTGCGAGGCCGCGAAGTGATCGAAGGTATCCTCGTCATGCTTGCTGCCGAGGGTGTCACGGTTTTCGTAGGTGCTGCTCTGTCCTTTTTGCCCTTCAGTCTCCTGAATGCTCGGACCCATCGGCGCGATGGGTTCGGGCGGCGGCGCGCCAATACCGGTGGGCACCAGCTTGACCAATAGCGTTTTCTGATCGGGCATCCACTGGATCTCGCTGCCGAACATGGGGTTGAGGCGGGCTTCGGGTACCCGATGCACTGCGCCGGTCTTGGCGTCGCCGATCCAGAGCTCGACCGAGTCGGCGGCGATATTCACAAAGGCAAATTGTTTTCCGTCCGCTGCCCACAAGGGATCGCCCGGGCACGCACCGGCGGGAAGAGCAACATGAATTGTCGTGTCATCGGCGATGTGCACCAGGTCGAAGTTCGTGGCACAGCGCGTGATGCCGTACCCGCCGGGGGTGTCGTGTTTGCTGTGGTTCTTGGGCTCGACGCGCACGCCCGCGAGGCGCAGGAAAGGAGTCGCCACCCGGGCAATCGATGGGTAGTCTTGCCAGTACACCAGAAGAATCGTGTCCTCGGTCGGGCTCACCCTGGGGATTGGGGGCGACGGCGCGCGCATCACATCCAGAATGTTTTTCGGCGGCTGATTGTATCCAGACGTAGCCTCGGCGGCCCTCGCCCGTGCTGAGATCAATGGCGACGACGGCGAGGTCAACTGCGCTGTCATGGGCGCTGATGCCGCCCAGGCAACGAACACGCCGACCGAAAGACAATTCAAGGTGTTCCGGACTGGCATAAGTTCCCTCCGCGTCAAGTTAAGGATAGAAGCCGGCGAAAGCTGCGGCGAAGCAGGGGAAGAACCGCTCGCATGATCATCTGCCCTGTGGAATGAAACCCGGGCTGCCGGTCTTCACGACTTCATTGAACCTCTGTCTGGTTTGAATTCGATTGATTTCATCAAGCGCATCTTCCGGCAGAGCGGAGATATTAAAATTCTCCCGCGCGCGGGCCGCAGTCCTGGGGGTGGTAAGCAAAGCTGTGCCACGCTGTACTGCCCAAGCCAAGAGCACCTGTGCCGGCGTCTTACCGACGCGAGAAGCAATTGTCGAAATGACTGGATCCTCGAGCGGGCCCGGCTTTATCCCGTGACCCAGCGGCGCAAAAGCCAAAAACACGATATCGTTCTTCTTGCAGAACTCCAGAAGCTCCGTTTCCGGCAGATACGGATGTGCCTCGACTTCGACCACGGCCGGCTTGATTCTCGCAGATTCGTAAATGGGCAACAGCCCATCCAAGGTGATGTCAGACAGTCCGATGGCCCGGCATTTGCCATGGTCCACTAGATTCTCCATCGCCCGCCAGGTATCGAGCAAGGTCACGCCACGGTCGTAAATTACATTGCCGTCTTGATCCCGCGGATCCTGTTCGTCCCCCGGTTGAAACGCAAATGGAGTGTGACTGAGATAGAGATCCACATAGCCGAGCCCGAGCCTGCCCCGACTCGCTTCAAAAGCCGGTTCGACGCGCTCAGGCCGATGATTGCTGTTCCACAACTTTGTGGTAACAAAGATCTCTTCACGGGCAATCCCGCCATCAGCGAGCCCTGCCCGCAACGCCTCGCCTACCTCACGCTCGTTCCGATATCGCTCCGCGCAGTCGAAGTGTCGAAATCCGGCTTCCAGTGCGTCTCTGGTAGCAGTTATCGTCATGGCTGGGTCGGGAATTAAGGTGCCAAAGCCGAGGACCGGCATATGGCCGGCTCCGTGGTTGAGTGGAAGTCTTCTAGTCCGAAAATCAGAAGAGTCGATCATGACACCTCAGTAGTATCTCGCATTCAGCAGCACGCTGGGATATTCGGAGGTCTGCCTGAGGACCAAGTCGGCTATTTGCTGAAGTGCACTTGGCTCCTCGGCTCCCTCGCCTGTGGGCGCTAAGTTGTCATAGTGACAACTCACGTTGTCAAATAGCTAAGCGGCGTCGCCGAGGACTTCGTCCGAACGCTGCGGGCGCCAGCTGCGGCACAAGAGAGAGTCGCTACGATGCCGTCTTCACTTCATGGGGCGAAGAGGGCTTCCGCGGCGGCGCGCAACCAGATAGCAATTGCTTTCGCACCTGGATCGGGATGGCCCAACACGCGGTCACCTAGATAGCTGGACCGCCCGAGTCGAGGCCTCATTTGCGCTGTCGATTGAGCACCGCGCTCGGCCGCTTCCACGGCGGCCATAACTCGAGCCTTTGTGCCGCCGTCGTTCTTTAGTGCTTTCGCGAAAGGAGCCAGGGCATCCAACATCGTCCTATCGCCCGGCTTCGCGCCGCCCAATTCGGTGATGGCGCGGCAGCCTTGCTCAATCGCCTCGGCCCACTCGAAAATGCCAGTCGCGCCAGATTTCTGGAGAACCGCAGCGCAACGCAGGAATAGAACGCCATACAGAGGTCCCGACGATCCGCCCATAGCGTGTCGAAGGGTAAGGCCTAGCTCCTTCAGGGTGGCGGGAACATCATCGAGGGGAAAAGACTCGACGGCGGCCTGCACGGCCTTGGCGGCGCGCTCCATGCTGCCGCCCAGGTCGCCGTCGCCGGTGATGCGGTCCAGTTCGGTCAGTTCGCTTTCCGATGCAATCAACGCCTGGCACGCGGCCTGGATGGCCTGCTCCACTTTCTTCCCGATCTGGGATTGGGCGCCGCTGCTGCGCGCCGTTGCCGCCTTCTGTTTGGTCTCCGTTGCGATTCTTGCTTCTGGTTTGCCCGGACGGCGCTTCGGCACATTGGGCCATGCGGGGGCCGTTGTGGCGGCATCAAGCCAGCGCAGCCGCTCGTCATTTACGCCCAAAATTGAGATTGAGATTCCAGCCATGTCGAGCGACGAGAGAAATGTTCCTGCGTAGAGTCGCTCAACGATTTGTCCATTGCGCTCCAGAACCGGTACGACGTGGCGGGCAATGATCGCCAGCTCCATTTCCGTGGTTGACCCGAGGTTGTTGATCATCACGGCGACTCGCTTCCGATCGCCAAGTTTTCCGAACTTCAAGAGTTGGGCCACTAAGGTCTCGGTGAGCCTGTCCGCGGGCTGCAGTTCCGTCCGTTGGACCCCTGGTTCGCCGTGAATGCCGAGGCCAAGCTCCATTTGATCCTCGCCTAACTCAAAGCTCGGCTTGCCGACCGCAGGCGAGGTTCCCGCCGAGAGCGAAACACCCATGGTTGCCAGCGACTCAACTGCCGCTCTAGCGGCTGCGGTCACCTCGGTGAGGCTTTTTCCCTCGGCAGCCGCGGCACCCGCAATCTTGTGAATGAACACCGTGCCAGCAAGACCGCGAGCGCCGGAAGCCTGCTCGGTTCCTTTCAGAGCGACGTCGTCGTCGACGATGACCATTTCGACAGGAATGCCGTCGGCGCGCGCCATTTCGGCCGCGAGACCGAAGTTCAGCCGGTCGCCGGTGTAGTTCTTGACAACCAGGAGCGCACCGGCTTTTCCCGCTACCGCCTTAATGGCTGCCAACACGGAATCGCTGCTAGGGGAAGTGAAGACCTCGCCCGCCACCGCAGCGCTCAGCATTCCCGCGCCAATGTAACCCGCGTGCGCGGGCTCGTGGCCGCTGCCTCCGCCGGAGATTACAGCTACCTGTTTATGGCGCGTTTGCGCCGCATCAGTCCAGACGATGACACTGTGCCCTGCGAGGCGAGCTGAGCCAGGGTGAAGCGTGACTAACCCTCGCAACATCTCTTCAACGACGTCTTCACGGCGATTGATGAACTTCTTCATGGCAACCTCATGCAAACCTGGGGACAGCATACTAACTTAGGGCGCTGCCTGCCGATGTATCACGGCTGAACCGGGCCACGGCTGACAGGCTGAAGCCTGTCCTACAGGCCAGAACATGAGGGCGCAAGCGGGTAGCGTAGGGTGGAAAGGGGAACATGGTGATTAACGCGGTCGACCCGGATGGAAAATGGTTGTATCAAGTGGGCGGCTTATCCGCACTCGCGTTTGGCCTGGCGTATGTCTTCATCATTGCGCTGTACGTACCTATGGGAGCTCCGCCGAGTGATGTCACAGCGCTGCTGACGCACCTGGCTGAGCACAGAACGGCGTGGTGGGCCATCCTCAGCCTTTCCGTGCTGACAGACTTTCTCCTGGTACCTGTCGGGTTCTCGCTCTATCTGGCCTTAAAAGGGTTCAACAGAAACGCCATGCTGTTAGCAAGCGCCTGCGTGGCGTTGTTCATTGTTCTAGACCTGGCGATTACCTGGACAAACTATGCCGCGCTGATTGCTCTTAGCAGTAAGTGCGCGACAGCCGCGGACGACGCCGAGCGGGCGGCGGTTGTCTGGGCTGCCAATTACCCTTCGGCCGTCTTGCATTCCAGCCTGTTGTTCGTCTACAACACACTTACGCTCGCCGTCGGGATTCTCATGACCGGTTTCGTGATGCTCAAGGGAATCTTCAGTAAGACGACGGCTTACCTGGGATTGGTCACGGGCACGCTTGGGATTATTTCGGTTGCCGGTTCTTTTTTCGGCAGTGCCCTGAGTGCGAGCATCATTGTCACTTCCATTCTCACGACAGTCTGGGTACCGCTGGTAGGGATCAGACTCTACAAGCTGGGGCGGCAGTGACGCCACGCGAGGTGCGGCGTTTGGGGAAGCCGGACGGTCGCACGTTCCGAAACACGGTAGAGCGGAGCCGGCTAGGTGAACTTCGTCACCCGCCACAGCGTCACGGCACCGGCGACCAGCACGGCAAACATGGTCGCCGCGAACAGCGCCAGCCACCCCATATGGATCTCCATGTGCGGCACTCGGGCCAGTGCTCCTAATCCGACAAAGATCAGTGTGGCGACGGCAATCAACACCCAATCTACCCAGCTTCGACGGACCTCGTTTGCGGCGATTTCACGGCCTTCCATGCGCGCCGCTACATACACCGGATTGATGCCATACAGGTCGGTTTCCCGCTGCGCGGCTCGCCTCCAACTCGCGTATTCGTCCTCGGACGCCGAGCTGGATGAGATGGCCAGCGCACCCAGCGCCATCATCACGGAGCCGCCGATGACTTCCAAATAAGTGTTCGGCGTCAATCCTTGCAATTCGCGAAACACCAGCAGCCCCAGCAGCAATCCCCACAGCTGGTTGGTGTTCGAGAGCGGAATTCCGCGGCTGATTCCGACGTATTTCGCCGCGTAATTCTGGAACAGGTCGCCCACCACCCACATGAAGCCGCCCAACGCCGGCCACAGGAGAATGGCGCGGTTCGCGACCAGCTCATGCCAGAACGGCCCAACTCCGCCGGTGTAGACCAGCGCCACCACGGTCATCATGGTCATCTCGCCAAAGGTGAAGAAGGTAAGAAAGGTCAGCGGGTTCATCCCGGTGATATACGCCTTTCTATACGGGATGTACATGGTTCCAAACATCAGGCCGGCTCCCACCGCCGCGGCGATGCCGTGCAGAGCGTTGCCGTGTCCTGCCTCCGTGGTGGATGCCGCCGAGATGAAGATGGCGCCTACGAAAATGACGACCGCGCCGCCGACCACGCCCACCTTGCGCAGCCAGCCGGCCCGATGCAGTTCCTTGAAGAGCAAAGTTCCCCACAGAATGCCGATGAGGCTGTTCGAATTCCAGAGCGGGAATGCGAGACTCAGCCCGATGTCGCGCACCGCGAAGATCGTCAACGTGTTCCCGACCGCCCACAGGCAGCCCGCCAGCACGCCCCACAACACCAGGTGCGGCACATGGCGCGTATCGCGGAAGGTATCGCCGGTTCCGCGAATCAGGGCGGGCAGGCTCCAGCGCGAGACAAACGCGCCGAGCACCATCATGAAGGAGATGACCATCGGCGAGACGGCCACTGTGACCAGCTTGGTGGGCGCCTCCGCACCGGCGAGCCAGATGGCGGCAGCGAACCCGCAAAAGATGCCCAGCCGGTGTAGCAGCCGCTGTCGCGACCGGTCCGGCAGTGTTTCATCAATCGCACCGCTCAAGACAGTCTCCGAACTCATTGTGCGACCTTGAGCAGCACCAATCCGATGAGGAGAACGGTAATCGGCACCCAGAATTGGACGTCCCGAAAGATCGATTTCCACCACCCGTCTCGTAATCCCACAAAGTCTTCGTTGCCTGGTTGCTGCATGGTGGAGATTATATGCCGTTGAGTGAACTGCCCGGTATACTTCTGGCGGATGC
>CAWIQM010000003.1:0-638853 GCA_963838245.1 uncultured Acidobacteriaceae bacterium
CCTATCAACGTGATAGTCTTTCACGGCTCTTCAGGGAGATCTCATCTTAGGGAAGGTTTCGTACTTATATGCATTCAGCACTTATCCTGACCAAACTTCGCTACTCAGCTGTGCCATGGTGTGACAACTGAATCACAAGAGGTTTGTTCATCCCGGTCCTCTCGTACTAAGGGCAAGCCCCCTCAAATCTCCTGCGCCCACCACAGATAGGGACCGAACTGTCTCGCGACGTTCTGAACCCAGTTCACGTACCGCTTTAATAGGCGAACAGCCTAACCCTTGGGAGCTTCTACACCCCCAGGATGCGATGAACCGACATCGAGGTGCCAAACCGGAGCGTCGATGTGAACTCTTGACTCCGATCAGCCTGTTATCCCCGGCGTACCTTTTATCCGTTGAGCGATGGCCCTTCCATACAGAACCACCGGATCACTAAGTCCTGGTTTCCCACCTGCTTGACTTGTAGGTCTCGCAGTCAACCTGGTTTATGCCTTTGCACTCGACCGCTGATTTCCAAACAGCGTGAACCAAGCTTCGAGCGCCTCCGTTACAATTTAGGAGGCGACCGCCCCAGTCAAACTACCCGCCTAGCAATGTCCTTCTCCCGGATTACGGGAGTAAGTTAGAACCACAGAACGATCAGGGTGGTATCTCACCGTTGGCTCCACCAAGTCCAAGAACCTGGTCTCAAAGCCTCCCACCTATGCTGCGCAGATCGCACCATAGTTCATTGCTAAGGTATAGTAAAGGTGCACGGGGTCTTTCCGTCTAGTGGCGGGCATCCGGCGTCTTCACCGGAACCACAAGTTCGCCGGGCGGAGCGCGCCGACAGTCATCAGATCATTACGCCATTCGTGCAGGTCGGAACTTACCCGACAAGGAATTTCGCTACCTTAGGACCGTTATAGTTACGGCCGCCGTTCACCGGGGCTTCAATTCAAAGCTTCGCTTGCGCTAACCTCTCCTTTTAACCTTCCGGCACCGGGCAGGCGTCAGCCCCTATACGTCGTTTTCGACTTTGCAGAGACCTGTGTTTTTGTTAAACAGTCGCCTGATGCTATTCTCTGCGACCTCCCGAAGGAGGCACCCCTTCTCCCGAAGTTACGGGGTTAATTTGCCTAGTTCCTTCGCAACTCCATCACCCGAGCGCCTTAGAATACTCATCTCGTCCACCTGTGTCGGTTTATGGTACGGGTACGTAAATTCTCCTTAGAGGTTTTTCTTGGCAGACGACCTGGCGGATTTGCCACTCCAGATCTCACTTCGAACAGGATCGAAACCATTCCTCACCTGCTCTTACGTGCTGCGTCCCCCCATCGGTCTTGATCGAATCCACGTAGTCGCGGAATATTAACCGCGTGTCCATCAGTTACGCCTTTCGGCCTCACCTTAGGCCCCGACTAACCCTGAGCGGATTAACCTTTCTCAGGAATCCTTAGACTTACGGCGTACAGGGTTCTCACCTGTATTATCGCTACTTATGCTGGCAGAGTCACTTCCTAGCAATCCAGTACTCCTTACGGTATACCTTCATCTCGCTAGGAACGCTCTCCTACCACTCAATTTGAGTCCAAAACTTCGGTGACATGCTTGAGCCCCGTTGGATTGTCGGCACCGAGTTCCTCGACCAGTGAGCTATTACGCTTTCTTTAAAGGATGGCTGCTTCTAAGCCAACCTCCTGGCTGTCTGAGGCACTCGACTTCCTTTCCCACTTAGCATGTACTTGGGGACCTTAGTTGTTGGTCTGGGCTCTTTCCCTTTTGACAATCAAGCTTAGCCCTGACTGTCTGACTCCCGTGTTACTCGTTCCTGGCATTCGTAGTTTGGCTGAATTCGGTAAGCTGGAAAGCCCCCTAGTTCAATCAGATCTCTACCACCGGGACGGACCACACGAGGCTAGCCCTAAAGCTATTTCGGAGAGAACGAGCTATCACGGAATTTGATTAGCCTTTCACCCCTACCCTCAGCTCATCCAAGCTGTTTTCAACCAACACTGGTTCGGACCTCCATCCGCTGTTACACGGATTTCATCCTGGCCAAGGGTAGATCATCCCGCTTCGCGTCTAATCCCAGCGACTGAACGCCCTGTTCAGACTCGCTTTCGCTGCGGCTCGCTTTCGCTTAACCTTGCCACTGAGACTAACTAGCCAGCTCATTATTCAATAGGCACGATGTCAGGCATTGCCTTGCGGCCATAGCCCTCCAACTGCTTGTAAGCATGCGGTTTCAGGTACTATTTCACTCCCCTCACAGGGGTTCTTTTCACCTTTCCCTCACGGTACTAGTTCACTATCGGTCGCAAGTGAGTATTTAGCCTTGCCGGATGGTCCCGGCAGATTCTCGCAGGGTTTCACGTGCCCCGCGATACTTAGGAGCCACTTGAAGCTAAGATTGCATTTTCAGATACGGGGCTGTCACCCTCTATGGCCGGCCTTCCCAAGCCGTTCTCTTAACACTTTCTTATAACCTCTTTAGAATAAGCGCCGACTCGGTTTCTCAAATCGATGCTTATTCTTTGTGGTCCTGCAACCCCGCGCTCTCCTTTCGAATCGCACGGTTTAGGCTGGTCCGAGTTCGCTCGCCACTACTATCGGAATCACTGTTGTTTTATCTTCCTAGGGGTACTGAGATGGTTCACTTCCCCCCGTTCGCTCCAACCGACTATGTATTCATCGGCTGGTAAGCCAGTTACCTGACTTGGGTTTCCCCATTCGGACATCCCCGGATCACAGATTGCTTGCATCTCCCCGAGGCTTATCGCAGCTAGCCACGTCCTTCATCGCCTACTTGCGCCAAGGCATCCACACGCATGCTCTTAGTAGCTTGACCATAAAATCAATTCTACATTCGAGTTTCTTCTAATTCTTACAACCCGTCTTCTGAGACCCCGCCGGCATCACTGCTGTCGGGAACGTCCGATCGGGCTGTGCGCTACCTGCCACATCATTACCGCCCCAACCGCTGCCTTTGTTAGAAGCAACGATTGAAAACGATCGTGGACAGGATTTTGCAACTTGTAGTTGCCCGTCAATAAAGTATTCAGTTTTCAAAGAACCGCATGCAGCTTGCGCCACATGAATCCTCAAGTTGGCCCGCTCCCCGGAATAACCCGGAAGCGATCCCAAAACCCAGGAAGAAATCGTCTCGCGCCTGGCGAAACAGCTTCTTTCTGGCTTCTGGTAAATTGCAGTGCGTCTTGGCGCACGGTTTCGACCCATCCAACCCCGGTAGTCTGATACCGCTCCCTTACGGTCACGGCTCGGAAAGATCGGTTTGGTGGGCCTGGGTAGACTCGAACGAAAGAGCCACCGACCCCGCCATCACATTGATTCGCTCCGGCCTTGCGGCCGACGCGAGGGGCGCTCTTCCAGCCCCAACCTTTCGGTTGGTGGGCCTGGGTAGACTCGAACGAAAGAGCCACCGACCCCGCCATCACATTGATTCGCTCCGGCCTTGCGGCCGACGCGAGGGGCGCTCTTCCAGCCCCAACCTTTCGGTTGGTGGGCCTGGGTAGACTCGAACTACCGACCTCGCCCTTATCAGGGGCGCGCTCTAACCACCTGAGCTACAGGCCCAGAAGGAACTGGTGGAGCTGGTCGGGATCGAACCGGCGACCTCCTGAATGCAAATCAGGCGCTCTCCCAGCTGAGCTACAGCCCCATCTTTTCGGATTGGACTGACCGCTACCGCTCAACCACAACCCTAGTGAGCTTTGGGCCAGCCGACTTCCAAACTACTTTCGTAGCCTAGCATGTTGGGCGGCCCTCGCACAATTTTGTATCGAGGCCAATTGGACGCTGTCCGCCGCGGCAAGCGCGGCGAACCTTGAAGCGAACATCATCATCTGAGTGGAGATACTAGAAACGAGTCTCACTTCCTTCACCCCGTAAAGGGCTACAAAAGCGAGCTTTATATATGGAGTGGAACGGCTGCTACCTACTCGCGCTTGTACATTACAACACGCATGGCCTCGTTGGGCCAAGATTCAGTAGCTCCACCCACGTTCTCTCTTAGAAAGGAGGTGATCCAGCCGCAGGTTCTCCTACGGCTACCTTGTTACGACTTCACCCCAATCATGAGTCATACCTTGGGCCACTGCCTCCTTGCGGTTAGCATGTAGACTTCTAGTACAACCCACTTTCGTGATGTGACGGGCGGTGTGTACAAGGCCCGGGAACGTATTCACGGCATCGTTCTGATATGCCATTACTAGCGATTCCAGCTTCATGCAGGCGAGTTGCAGCCTGCAATCCGAACTGAGAACGGTTTTTTGCGATTAGCTCCCCCTCGCGGGTTGGCAGCGCTTTGTACCGTCCATTGTAGCACGTGTGTAGCCCTGGACATAAAGGCCATGATGACTTGACGTCATCCCCACCTTCCTCCAACTTATCGCTGGCGGTCTCCTGAGAGTGCACCTTACGGTTAGCAACACAGGACAAGGGTTGCGCTCGTTGCGGGACTTAACCCAACATCTCACGACACGAGCTGACGACAGCCATGCAGCACCTCGACTACTGTCCCTTGCGGGAAAGGCAGTATTTCTACCACCGTTCAGCAGCCGTTCGAGCCCAGGTAAGGTTCTTCGCGTTGCGTCGAATTAAACCACATGCTCCACCGCTTGTGCGGGCCCCCGTCAATTCCTTTGAGTTTCAGCCTTGCGACCGTACTCCCCAGGCGGCATACTTAACGCGTTAGCTCCGGCACCGACCAACTGAATGGCCGACACCAAGTATGCATCGTTTAGGGCGTGGACTACCAGGGTATCTAATCCTGTTTGCTACCCACGCTTTCGTGTCTCAGCGTCAACAATGGTCCAGAAAGCCGTCTACACCACAGGTGTTCCTCCTGATATCTACGCATTTCACCGCTACACCAGGAATTCCGCTTTCCTCTCCCACGTTCGAGCACCCCAGTTTCCGGCGCACCCTCCCAGTTGAGCCGGGAGATTTCACACCGAACTTAGGGCACCGCCTACACACTCTTTACGCCCAGTAATTCCGAACAACGCTCGCTGCCTACGTATTACCGCGGCTGCTGGCACGTAGTTAGCCGCAGCTTCTTCTTCAGGTACCGTCATTATCGTTCCTGCCGAAAGAGCTTTACACCCCGAGGGGCTTCATCGCTCACGCGGCGTCGCTGCATCAGGGTTTCCCCCATTGTGCAAGATTCCCCACTGCTGCCTCCCGTAGGAGTCTGGCCCGTGTTTCAGTGCCAGTGTGGCCGTGTGCCCTCTCAGGCCGGCTACCGATCGTCGCCTTGGTGGGCCGTTACCTCACCAACTAGCTAATCGGCCGCGGGCTCCTCTTTCAGCGCATTGCTGCTTTCCCTTCACAGGATTATGCGGTATTAGCCCCAGTTTCCCAGGGTTATTCCCCACTAAAAGGTAGATTACCCACGTGTTACTCACCCGTACGCCGCTGTACTCAGGGATTGCTCCCCTTTCTCGCTCGACTTGCATGTGTTAAGCGCGCCGCCAGCGTTGATTCTGAGCCGGGATCAAACTCTCGTTTGATCTTGTTGAGTATGGCCCTGCTTTCACAGGACCGGTCTCGCTCCAGCTTATTACTCAAATGTCTGACGAATTACTTCAATTGCGTCCAACCAGATTGTCAAACAACTGCGCAACCAAATGAACGATGACGAGTTACCCCGCAAGGTCCATCGATTACCGGCCTCGAAAGCCGTTCGGGCTTCGCCATCCACCCCCGCTTCACGCGGACGCGAGTGGCTTACACCCAGAAATTTCGGAACTCTCGTTCCTGATTAAAACCCAGATCTGCGAGAAGGTTAGGACCGCTTGAGAACTGCTATGGTGTCCCAGGAACCGAGCGGCGACTGCCGGCCAGCGTACTTCTTGTGACCCTAAATGGCTTCGCTACGTTTCCGCCGCGTTACCAGCGTCGTTTTCACAACGCCCATCTGCTAATCTATCAAATTTATCCAGGCCTTGGCAAGCTCTTTACAGAACTATTCTCGGATTCACTCGCTGCCAGCTGTTTCCGTCGGGCTGCCTCAAAACTACCGGGCATCGCGACTGCCGTTCCGACTGCGCTACCGTTTGGCCACTCGCCCCAAGCGAACTACATTGCTTTCGGCGACAGACACAGGTTATCAGACCGCCGTGCCGCCCGCAAGCCAGGGGGGTCAGGTTTCTGTGGAAGTCCTGTGGAAATGGCCAGGCAGGGAGACCAAGGGCCCGGACGGAGCAAGCGGCCCAAGTTGCGCAGCTCAGAGCCAGCTTCGCCGCCGGCATCGGGGGGTTGAAAAATCGAAGCCACGGCTGAGGGACTCTGGTGCCGAGTGATTTGCGAAACGAGAAGTCCGTTCAGGATGAAAACGGCCACCTCCTTGTCTTTACGGCCTTGTTCTTTTGCGGCCTTGTCTATACGGCGATGGCCGGATGTGGGCATCCTGCGCGGGCGTAGGCGCCCGCCCCACTTCGGAACCCGGATTTTCGGAAGAAGCCCAAGTATCCGACCGCCCTCCGCTGATGGAAACGTTTTGCGATCGGAGAAAAGCCGAGATGACTCTCGGCTCAGCAGGCTGACAGCCCGCGCCACGTCGAGTTTGAGCCTGAATTCTCGGAAGAGCCGGGCTGCCCGCCTCTTCCACTTTGTGTGAACGCGGTCGGGCTGCAACTTAGAACCCGATCTGGTTTTTGCGAAACGAACTCGGATGCGCCCCGTCATGTGTGTAGACGAACTCAAATATTTGATAATAAATTAGTTATGTGCAGAAACCGCCTCCGCACGCCTTGGAAAAATCGAAGCCAACCGTCGGAACCTCATTCGCGGCAACCGTTAGCGCCCGCCCCTGAAAGCGCAGCAGGGCAATTCGCCCTTTTGCCGACACACGTAGCAGCCGGATTTAGGCGTCCTGCTCCGAAACGGAGAGCGGCGCGGGTCTGGCGACCCAGCCCCACCACGCGAGTCGGGGACGCCTTCCCTGCTCCCAAGATTATGCTCGTCGCGGCGGTCTCCCCTCAGGGTGCGACCCAAGTCATTGATTCCGTTAGGTAGATTGCCGAACAAGTGAAGTGAATGACGCGTAGCGGCTACGCCATAACGCGCCCCGAGACGCAATTCAGCCTGGCAATCCGATATAGTCTCCCTAGACCGGTTCCCATCATGCGAAAGTCTTTGTTAGCCGCTGTAACCATCTGGTTGATGCACGCTGCCGCGCCGCTGTTTGGCACGCCCCCGGTGGTCGCCTTCACCCAATCTGCAACCACGCTCGCGGCCTACGATTTTGTGGAAGTAACCGTCAAGGTGGCCGGGAGCGACGTTGGCAACCCGTTTACGAATGCCTCGGTGAACGGGTGGTTCGAAGCATCCGGCACCAGCAAGCGCTGGCAAGTGGATGGCTTTTGTGATTCGCCGGATGGAACCGTGTATCGAATTCGCTTTGTGCCGCCTTCTGCCGGTGATTACAAATACTCGGTTTCCTATCGCCAGGGTGCGTTTGAAAAGAGCGACACGGGAGCGTTTCGCGCTGTGGACAACCGTCGCCGCGGCCCGATTCGTGTCGACCCTCAGTATCCATGGCATTTCGTCTGGGAGGGCACCGGCGAGCACTACTTCTTCAACGGCACCACGGCCTACTGGCTAACCGGATGGAAGGAGGATCGAATCATCAACAACAGTCTCGACCGCCTTCACCGGCTGAAAGTGAACCGGCTTCGCGTGACCGTCGCCGGCCGAAGCAACGTCTTCTTCGGTGAGCCGGTGATGATCGCCGAGAACTACACGAACCTGCCTACGCCTTGGCCGGCTGAACGGCCGAAAGACTTCACCCACCCCGGCTTTGATTATTCGCGCTTCGACATCCCCTTCTGGCAGAAGTTCGAGCGCATGCTAAAGCACGCGCGCGACGAAGACGTGATTATCTCGGTGGTGCTCGACATGAACGACAACAAGGTTCACCCGGCCGCCGGCAGTGAAGACGAGCACCGGTTCATCCGATACGCGGTGGCCCGGTTCAGCGCCTTCTCGAACATCACGTGGGATCTGGGCGACGATCTCGAGGGTTACCGGGATGAGAAGTGGACCCACGACACCGGCACATTGATTGAGCAGTGGGATCCCTATCACCACCTCGCCACCAGCCACCCGATGAAAACGATCTACCAGGACCGTGCTTCGGCGTGGTTTGGTTTCACTTCTTATCAGGACTGGTCGCGTCAGCAACACAGGCTGATGCTGGAATCGCGCGAACTGCAGAAGAAGACGGGACGGATCATCCCGCAGACTAACGAAGAATACGGCTATGAGGACCACTACCCGAAGTGGGCCACGCCTGGCTCCGACTCGGCGGATGTGCTGCGCCGGACGGCCTGGGACATCGTGATGGCCGGCGGCTATCAAACTGCCGGCGAAACCTGCCGGCGCGGCACCAACATCGCACCGGACACCGGCGGCGGCTGGATGAACGGCCGGGGCGACGACACGATGACCATGTTCCTCGGCTACGGCCATCATGGTCGACTTCCTCACCAGCTTCGAATGGTGGAAGACCGAGCCTCATGACGAACTGGTGGATCAAGGCGCCTGGTTGCTCGCCAAGCCCGGCGAGATCTATGCGGCGTACCTGCCCAAGGGCGGCAAGGTCACGCTGAAGTTGGAGGCCGGCAGCTACGACGCGATGTGGTTCTCCGCGCTGAGCGGTGAAACCATTGCGCTACCGGAGGCCGCAACCGGCCCAACCTGGACCTCCCCGGAAGCCCCGGACGACACCGATTGGGCACTGCTGTTGCGGCGAAAGAGGTGATATGGCCGCGGATGAACGCCGATGGCTTGATTCGTGGAACGCCTCATAGCGGCGCTGCTCGGGCAGGGGCACTGCCCTACAAGGGGTTGCCGGCTCTTCGTGCCATGCGTGTGGATCCCATATCCGTCATCCGGAACGAATAGCGTTCGGCCTGCTACGCCAAAATCAGCTTCCAGTAGCCCTAAGGATTCTGCTTAACGTATTGAATCTCAGGAGATCCATACCCAAACTTAATGTTTTCAGTACCGCCCACGACTTTGCTCACTTCATCCACTTTCAACTCTTCTTCAGCTGCAGCTGGAGCCGGCGCGTCACTTGCAGCCGGATCTTTCTCGTTGCTCATAGAAGTCCTCCTCAGGTCGAAAAGGAGCTTATCCTCCGCCAGCCACGGCGTCAATGCGGAATAATACGCGCGCGATAACATGCGCCTTCTTTCAGGAGCGTCCTCGAGCTACCCGCGTCGATGCAATATCTGTCATCCGCAACGAATCGTGGACTGACCACCACGTACAATACTGGTCGGACATGAATACCGACGCAATCTTTGCCGCCCTTAATCAGCTAGCGACCACTCCCGGCGAGGACCGCCTCGCGAAAGCGTTTGCGCTGCTCGACCTGCTTGACCAGCTGTGCTTTAAGTCAGGGGATTTCAGCGTCGACAAGGCCTACGAATTCGGCGTCGATCTGCGCTCCGCCAAAATCAGCTTTGGAATCCTGGAAGGCTACGCGTCACCGGACGCGCAGCATGAGGAGGACGGTGTGGAGGACGCAGACGAAGCGGATGGGGAGGCTGAGTTAGAGCCGGAGGACGACTACGCGGAAGAGGAGTTAGAGCCGGAAGCGGTTCCGGCGCCGGTTGACGAGTCGGAAGTGCTGCTAGAAACGTTGGAGCGACTTCGCAGCCTCACCTTGCCGTAGCCTCAATTCGATGGTGGGTTCGGCGGATCAGTCTGAGGCTGCGGATCCACGGTGTGCGGCCCGTCGGTATCTTCGTTCACTGCGACCCGCTTCCGCTTCGGAGCCGGCTGGCTGTCCGTCGTCGCCGCTGGGTCAGATACTTCCTCGACAGGCGCCCTGGTGTGAGTCACCACGGTTGGACCCGAGCGTTCGCCGTTGTTGCCCGCCATGTACACCCGCCGGTAGCGCACTTCGGCTTCCTGGTAGCGGCGCTTGGCATCTTGCGACAGGGTTACCAGCACGGTTCGCTGGTCTGCCGGCGCAGAGCCCTCCGGCAAGTAATAGTGCAACGCGTACCGCTGGCGAAGCCTCGCCAGCGTGTCCTCGAGGGCCGAAGCATCGCTGATTTGCATCACGTCGCCGCCGGAGTCGCCGGCGATGGTGGCCGTCCCTGCCGTATGGGAATTGTCGACTCCGCCGACGCGGCCGCCGGGCATGCCGATTCCTCCGCCACTGCCAGGCCATCCACCGCCGGTTCCCCAGGTGCCACCGCTTCCCCAAGTACCAGGGCTGCGCCTGTGGCCGCCGTAGGGGCCACCGCCGTTCATGTTCGGCGGCTCATAGGGAGCCTGCAGGAAGCTCATGATGGCGTTAGCGCGCGCCAGGGCCGACTCCACCCTTGCTTCGTCTTCTTCGTCCTGGGTCTGATCGTCCGTCAGAATCACGATGGCGCGCCTAGCCTCCGGCCGTGCTTCCCGCTGCAGGTAGGCGGCCGCATCCAGCATGGCCCTCGTGATCCGGGTTCCGCCGTTAAACCGCTCGGAACGAAGTATGCGGTTCAGCTCACTCGTCACGTCGCTGTGGCTGCTCTTGAAGGGCAGGCGAACCCGGGTGTTGGTGTCGAAGATCATGATGGCAACCCGGTCCTTATCCGCAAGGACGTTCAGCGCCTGTTGGGAAGCTTGAGCGATCCGTTGCACATGCGGCCCCATGCTTCCGCTGACATCCAGCAGCAGCAAAATATCGATGGGCATGTTCTCGCTGGCGAAGTTCCGGATCGGCACCACCTTGCCGTCGACCTTGAGAACGAAGTCCTCCACCTGCAAGCCGGTCACGGCGCGCCCATCCCGGTCCACCACCTGTGCATCGACGCGGGTTAGAGCTACGTCGCTCTTGAAGACGACGGCGTCGTCCTTCTTGGCATCGTCCTGGGCGGAAGCGTACGCGGCACAGAGCAACGTCAACGACAACACGAATCGCAATACGGACAGAGGGCGAGGCATTGGGGGACTCACTATGTATACGCGGGCCGGGATTGGTGCGTTTCGAATCACCCTAACTCACAGTATCAAGGCCTGTTACCCCCTCACTCAGCGGACACGGGAAGCGCGACGACCCGACCTGAGGCCCGCAGGTAGTTGTAGAGGTGGTCGTGGGGCGGGGAAAAGATGAGATCGTCCACCGTTACGACACCCTTCACGGTTTCGCGTAGCGTCAGCCCTTCAGGAATGCCGGCTAACATCTGGACAAAGAGATCCCGCGACATGGGGGTCACGTGAATCTTAATGTTGGTGGCCAGTAGTTTCGCCAAACCTTCGAGAATGGTGCCAGGCAGATCGTCATAGAATCTCGCCTGCAGGATCTTGGTGAAAGTCGAAACGGCCCCGACCAGCCGGACCGGCTCGGTGGTATGGCGTCGCAGATACTCAACGAGCCGGTATGTCTCCGGATAGACGGAGACCAGTACGGTCCCGAAGTGAGCGACGTTTTCAACGCTTGCCAGGACAGCACCGAGATCCGACTCGACGGTAGCGCTGATGGCGCTTTTCGTCGTGATCTCGACCACGGAACCGGGCTCCCGGGATAGAGCGGGCTCTTCCAGGCGCAATTGCCGCTCGGACGCTTCCAGGGCCCGCTTGTGGTACGGCTCCCCGGTGACAACTGTTCCGCGATGCAGGACTAGCGGACGTTTGCGAAGCACGGACGAAGGCTCGGTCACCTTCGCGTCACTATCGAAAGCAATCACCGGAGCCATCCCCAGACCAAGCAGTTCCAGGCACCACAGGCGATGGTCGAACTCACGGAACGCCGGTCCTGAGAGCTCCAGGACATCAATCTCGAGATTACTGGGGGTCAGTTCCTCATACAGACCGTGAAGAAACTCCTGCGAAGAGTCACGCTCGTGAAAGGCCGCATAGACCAGATTCACACCGAGCTTACCCACCGACTCCTGTTGCTGCTGGTTGGTGTGGTCCATCAGGTTCACATGCAGCAGTACGTCGTTGCTTTCGCCGCCGGGCTCGGCCTGGAAACGGATCCCAATCCAGCCGTGCTGTTCGTTCGTCCCTTGAAAGTTACGCGCCGAGACCGTATCCGCAAAGACAAAGAACTTGGTGTTGGCGCCGCGAACCGCCCCCAGTTCTTGCGTCAGGAGCTTGTACTCGAAATCCAGCATGGCTTGCAGGCGTTCTTTAGAGACGTAGCGCGTGCCGGCGCCATAGGTTTTGTCGCTGACGACCTTGTCATAAGCTGAGATGGTACGCGCCACGGTTCCCGACGCCGCACCGGCGCGCAGAAACCATCGCGCCACCTCCTGCCCGGCGCCGATTTCGGCAATGCTGCCGTATTTCGTCGTGTCCAAATTGATGGCGAGCGCCTTCGCGTGAACGTCTTTGGGAGCAACGATGGGTGCTGACATCACGACCTCCGTTCTTCAAATTATGATAGGCAGATGCGAACGATGCGGGATATTTCATGAGCCAACCGAAGGCCCTCACCACAAACCTCGCGTTACTGCGGGGCATCAATGTGGGCGGCAAGAATGTGCTGCCCATGAAGGATCTCACCCAAATCTTCCTCGACGCCGGTTGCTCCGATGTGCGGACCTACATACAGAGCGGAAACGTCATCTTCCGCGCGGCGCCGCGCCTTCTGGACAGCCTTCCTGACGGAATTACACGTGGTATCGCCGGCCGGTTCGGATACCAGATCCCGGTTGTGCTGCGAACGGATAAGCAACTCGCCGAAGCCATATCTAAAAACCCATTCGTTAAACCTGGCGCGGACGTAAAGCCGCTCCATGTACTATTCCTTGCTGACCTGCCCAGTGCGGAAGGCATCGCGAGACTCGATCCGGACCGGTCGCGGCCGGATGCGTTCGTCGTGAATAACCGCGAGGTCTACTTGCATCTGCCGAACGGCGTTGCGGATACTAAGCTCACGAACAGCTATTTCGACTCAAAGCTAGCCACCGTCAGCACCGGCAGGAATTGGGCCACGGTGCTCAAACTTCTCGAGTTGATGCAAGCTCTCTAGTTCACTGGCGGACGATGGCGGTCTTTGGCACATCCGGATCGGTCGTCACCTTCGAATCACTCTGAACCAGGCGAACGGATCTGGTTTTATGGCCCGAGATCAGAAGCGTCGCAGCCTGCGAATGGCGCAAGGTAACGCCGTCGGAGTCTTTAACGACGACGACAGGATGCGTTGAACCAGGAGCCGTGTCGATGCGTACACCATCGAGCGACAGGTCTTTAACTTGTTCGGCGACCAAGCCTGTTTGCCAGGTGGTGGAATCAGGCGGTTGCCAATGAATCTCGACGTCCTTCATCGTGAAATCGCGCGCCTGCTTTATGACCATGGCCGAGGCCGTGCTTTCATAGGGAGCTTCCGGATCGTGGGACACGAATAGCCTGACGTTCTGGAGCCGCACACCTTCGAGCCAACTATCGGGATGCCCGTTGATAGCCGACGTGCCAGCGCCATGAGCGATGACGTTTTGGATGGTCACGTTTCTAATGATCCCGGCGGGCGGCTCATTCGCTCGCTTCGTGCCATCGACCTCACTGCGGCGCTTGATGTTGAAGTGGATCGGGTCGCCGTCGCCCCACCAGAACCAATCGAAACGACGGGTTTCGATGGTTACGTTCGAAATAAGAACGTCCTCCACAATTCCGCCATCAAACACCATAAAGGCCAGCCCACGGTTGGAGTTGGTGATGGCGACGTTGCTGATGACAACCCGCCGGACAGCTTTCGAGTTGCCATCGCAGAACTTGATGGCGCTCGAGGACGAGGAAAGCCGGCAATTGGTGACCGTCACATTCTCTGTCGGCAACACGGGGCCCCAGTTATCTGTTGAATAGAAGACGATGGCGTCGTCGCCGGTCTCGATGGTCGAGTTAGAGATGCGAACGTCCTGGCACCCGTCGGGATCGATGCCGTCGGCCCAGACGCCCTCTTTCTGGCTCGAGTAAATGTAGACGCCGTCGATCACCAGTCGTTTACAGGCGTATGGATTAATGGTCCAGCTGCGCGACCTCAGGAATTTCAGACCGGTGATGCGAACGTCGACACAACGCAGCAATAAGACCAGGCGCGGATAAACGGTTTCATTCGGGAAGCCGGCGGGGAAGGGTCGCATCAGCGGCTTTCCTGTCGCTTCCATCTGCCGCTGGTTGGGCAGAATGTAATAGTCGGTGAAGTTGTTCGGCCGCCACTCGTAGGACGACTGGCCGTCGATTGTGCCACGCCCTTCGAGTGCGATGTCGTGCAGGTCCTCGCCATATATGAGGGCAGGCTTAGGCGCGGGATCGAACTGACGGGACTCGAGGGAGGCAAAGAGCGTCGCGCCGGCTTCCAGGTAGAGGCGCACTCCGGATCGAAGATGCAATTGGCCTGAAGTGTATTCGCCGGGTGGGAGGTAGACCGTGCCGCCATTCGCTTTTCCGCAGGCATCGATGGCTTGTTGAATGGCCGAGCGAGCGTCGTCTGCTTTGCGCCCCGTGGCGCCGAAGTCACGGACGTTAAAGACGGGCTGGGCGGCGAGCCCGGCCGTCCACACCAACAGTGCCGCTAGAAGACGGAGTTGCATTGAATCATCATATTCGTGGGAGGGGCCCACGGGTTCATTATCAGGCGAGATCGGAGATAAGCGCTGACGGCCAACATCCCTTGTTTTTGCGCAGCGGGATCAGCCAGAGACAAGAGAGAAGGGTGATCGCGGAAGCAACCCAAAGTGTCTGCGAAATATCGAATCGGCTCGCCAGGTAACCGCCGGAAAGCGCGCCAAACGGCAGCATGCCCATCGAAGCAAGCTCCATAGCAGAATTCACCCGACCGAGGAGGCGTGGAGGAGCCAGCGATTGCCGAAGCGTGGTTTCATTCACGAGGTAAACCATCCAACCCATGTCGCCAAAGAACTGCTGGATACAAAGATAGAGAAATCCGAAGCGGGGGAATTGAGACGAGAGTGGAATCAACACTTGGGCACAAGCAATCAATACAGCCGTTCCGAAGAAGACTTGACCTCGGCCCAGGCGCGCTGAAAGGCGTCCGGCCAGTGCAGCACCGGCCAGGCCGCCGGCGCCTCCCAGGGCGACAACCACGCCAAGCGCCGGGGTTCCCATGCGAACCACTCGGGTCGCGTTCAGGAAGTAGAGGGAGAAGAAGAAGCCGCCCGCCAGGAAGGCCATCACAGAACGCAGCAGTAATGCGCGAAGTACCGGTTGTTTCCAGATGAACTTCAGGCCGTCGAACGCTTCAGCCAGAGGCGCGGCGTGACGAGCGGGTTCTGGCGTGGGTTCCGCTTTCCGGATGGCCCAGATCGAGGCTGCTGAAACAAGAAAAGATAAGGCATCCAGCAGAATGGCAATCGGCGCCGTGACTACCCTCACCAGAACACCTGTTAAAAGCGGTCCGAGCAACTCTGCGGCTGAGGCGGACATGCCCAGACGGCGGTTGCAGTCGAAGAGTTCGCCGGTCTCTACGAGCACAGGCAAATAGGACTGATAGGCGACGTCAAACAGGACGGTGAGAGCTCCGGCGATTCCTGCGATGGTCATCAAGATCGTGATGGAGAGCAGGTGCGTCATGGACGCGAGGGGGACCAGCAACAGCAAGGCGGCGCGACAGAGATCCGTGGCAATCATTATCGGCCGTTTCTTCATGCGATCCACGACGACACCCGCACCCAGCGCGAAGACAAGCACGGATGCACTGCTGATGGCAGATAGCAAGCCCATCTGCATCGCACTGGCATGAAGCGTTAGCAAAGCGGTCAGCGGGATGCCGTCCCGGCTGATTCTTGAGCCGACCTGGGAAATGGTCTGACCAGCCCATAGTTTCGCGAAGTCTGGCCGCACCCGGAAGGTCACCCTGACAAGATAGCGCGCGCTCCTGCGGGCTAGCGTTGGGCCCAGTAGCGATCGCGGGCCTGGACGACTAGATCCTTCTGTTTTGCCGCGAGCTGAATTTTTCGGAATTCCGACAGCCGCACGGGCTTGTCGGAGACGTAGCCCAGGTTGTACTGGCTGCGCAACTCGCTTTCGATGGTGCGGAAAATCTGGTCAATGCCCAGCTTCTTCGAGACCTCAAAGAAACCGCCACCCGTTTCGCGAGACATTTGTTGGAGCACGCCGGCGCCCTCATGTGCGCCGCCAAAGCCGCCGTAGTAATGCGCATCGGAAAAGAGGATTGAATACAGGATCATGTCGGCGCGCTGCGCGGCGTCGATCGCGGTCGCGACGGTCGCTTCGCTGCCGAAATCCACGCCATCGGTGAGAACGATGGACGCTTTGCGGCCCTGCTGTTTCTTCAGGACGTCCTGCGAGGCAAACACAACGGCATCGTAGAGCAACGTGCTGCCGCCTACTTGTTGCAGTTCCTTGCGAGACTGCGTGTTGACGGCGGTGAGCGCCTCATTGAGTTGTCCGAATGACGACGTCAGCCCCTGGCGAACGAGAACGTTGGTATCAAACTGGAGGATGAAGACATGGTCTTTACCGTCGCGCAGCACCTGATCCAGGAAACGGAAACAGGCTGTGCGCTCGGCGTCGATGACCTTCTCCTGACTGGCACTGGTATCAACCAGGAGCCCCAAAGTCAGCGGAAGATCCGTCTCGCGCGAAAAATACTGGATGGTCTGTGGACGCCCGTCCTCGAGAAGCACGAAGTCGTCCTTCGATAGATCATTAATGATCTCGCCCTTCTTGGTGAGGACATTGGCAAACAGGTTGACAACTTTGACGTCGGCCTTGAACGTGACACCGGGTTGATCCTGGGCGGCGAGCAGCGGGGCAGCTACGGAGGTTGCCGCCAAGGACAGAAAGGTGCGGCGGGAGAAGTTCAAGTCGATGGTCGCCAAGCGAGGTCAGGTCCTTTAAGTTCGCAACAACGCAGGATGTGGAACGTGCGCGGGCTACTTCAGAATTGTAGCGATAGGACAGCTCCGAATGCACCAGGTTTGACGACCTGCGCGGTTGCTCGGAAGACACCGGTTGATGATCTGCCTGGAGGGTCAGCAATAGGACGAATTTAACGCGGGTCGACCAAACAGCAGCTCTCACCCGGCATCGTCGTTTTCAATTCGTAATCGATCATCCATTTCAAGGTCGGCCAGTCTGTGTCCATCGGAACCATGCGGCCGTTGAGGAAAAGAGTCGGTGTGCCGGGAACCTCGAGGGCAAGTCCGTCCGCGATGCTCTTTTTTACGTCGGCCTCCGTGGATCGCTGCGCGACGCAGGTCTCGAAAGCGGAGTCGAGTTTCTTATCCTTTGACCACTGGGCAAGCTTCTCCTGAAAGTTGCTCTCAGTGATTTCTTTTTGATGAGCATAGACCCAGTCGGAGTAGTCCCAAAACAGAGCCGGACTGGATTGAAAAACGCACCTTCCGGCAATGGCGGCGTTCATTGCCCAGTGGTGTTGGACGAGGGGATAGTCGCGGAATTGAACCTGAACTTGCTTCGGAAACTCCGTCGGCAGCAACTCGCGAATCATCTTGGACTCGGCGGCGCAATCCGGGCACTGGAGATCAGCAAACTCAATCAGGGTAACGGGCGCGCCGGCAGGACCGAATGAAGGCCAAGTGCCTTTACTGAGACGTTGGCGAATTGCCTCGTAGGGCGGCTCGCTTAACTGGAAGATATCGGTCTTGAAAAAGTGTTGACCGTCTTTGCTCAGGAAGTAACGGCGTTGCGCGACGACGCGTCCGAGACGCGTGCGTTCCACGATGACTTCCTGGAAGCCTGGCAGATCGGGCGTGTCCTTCGGGTCGCTCAGTGTGATTTGCGCATCAGCGGGCCAACGCTCCAGGTACACGACGTACTTGGTGAGGGCGGCTTTATCTAATTTGGCTGGAGACTGAGCGAACAGGGCAACGGAGCCCGCTGCTGCCAGAAGTGCGAAAGCGCGCAGCCAAGTTGCGCTTCTAGGCACAATTGATCGGTATTTTGGCATAGTTTCCCATAGGCGCGCCGCCCAAGCGTTGAGGCGACGCGTTCTACGAACCTCCGTGAAGACGTCCGAAGCATTAATGGAGCAATGCTACTGCCATTCCGAGCGGCAGCGGCTGACAACACAGCTTCCGGCGGCTACTTGCGATAAACAAGCGCTTGGCTGTGAGTGACTTGAATTCGATTGATGGTGGCAGGCAGTTCGAAGTCGCGGTCGACGACGGCATCCGGATAGTAGGGCAATAGGACATTAACGATGGCATAATCGAGGGCCGCGCCAGTCAGAGCGACGGACCCGATCTGGATTTCGGTTGGGTGTATGCGCATGGTTCCATTTGAAGAGGAAACCTCGACCGAGGCAACGACGGTAAGAGGGCCTCGAAACAGCGCGGACAGCGGGGAAGATGCGATGCGGTCCAGCTTACTGAAGTCGACGTGCATGGTAGCGGTTGCGCCGCCGTCCGACAAACGAAGTTGAGGCTGAGTGACTGCGCCCGGAACCTCCGATTGCAGGAGCATCATGCCGAGCTCAACGAGCTCGGTGGAAGAGAACGAAACAACGCGAGGGCCTAGCTGAGGATAATACCGGATCAGGTTGACTTTATTTTGAGCAGAGGCGAGGGCGCTCGGGTTGAAGCCGGCAATCCCGACGGAAACCAGAAGAAGAGCTAAGATCCAACGATGCAGTCTGATTGACATGAGGCGATAACGAAGTCAGATCACGAACCCTTCAGTGGTGTACTAGAGAAGTGGACCAAAACTACAGACGCATGGTTTCACGAGAAAGAAGTGATGAAAAAGATCGTACTGTTGGTTGTTGTGAGCATTGGCGCAGCGCCGATTTGGGGACAGACGCAGAGCAAGGCAGCGGCGCGGTTACAAGCGGCCACCGACGTGTTGAACGAGGTCATGCAGATCTCCGACAAAGGAATACCGCAGAAGCTGCTCGCTAACGCGGAGTGCATTGTTGTCATTCCAGATTCGCTTCAGGGAGGGTTTATCTTCGGCGCAAAATATGGGCGCGGATTTTTTTCGTGCCGCCATGCGGATAACCTAGGCTGGTCGGCGCCCGGCGCTATCAAGACCGAGGGTGGGAGTTTCGGTTTTCAGATTGGCGGCGCGGCCACCGATATCGTGATGCTGGTAATGAACCGGCGAGGCGCCAATCGCTTACTGAGCAGCCAGTTCACTTTAGGCGGCGAAGCTTCGGTGGCAGCTGGTCCCGTGGGCCGAGACACACAGGCGGCGACCGACGCAACAATGCAGGCTGAGATTCTGACTTACTCGCGACAACGGGGAGCCTTTGCCGGCATTTCTCTACAAGGTGGAACGCTGCGGGAAGACGGCGAGGCTAACCAGGAATTATATGGCCGCAAGATTCGAAACAAAGACATTGTGCTGAGCGCGACACCGGCACCCGCGGATGCCCAGAGCTTCGTCGCGGCCCTGAACAAATACTCGTCACGAAAATAGCTATTACTGACCAGCCGGGGGTTTCCGATCGGGCTCCGCGAGACAATGGGAATTTGGAATCGGAAACGGCGTTGAAAAAGCTCAATCTGGGAATCATTTATGGAGGGCGGTCGGGCGAGCATGAGATCTCGATCCGGTCGGCTGAGTCCGTCAAGAAGGCCTTGCGTCCAGAGCGTTACGAGGTCCGGGAGTTCTTCATTACAAAGGAAGGCCGATGGCAGCCGCACCCAATTCTGCCGGAGCCCGGCGCCAATGCAGGCCTGGACGTGGTGTTCCCGCTGTTGCATGGAACGTTCGGCGAAGACGGCACAGTTCAGGGGTTACTCGAGCTGGCCGATTTGCCGTATGTCGGCGCCGGGGTACTGGCGTCGTCCGTTTCAATGGACAAAGCCGTGATGAAGCGTCTCTGCCAGGCTGTGGACATCCCGATTGTGGATTACGTGGTCCTCGAGAAGGGCCACTGGAGCCCGGAGGATGTCAAGCTGCCATTCGGCTTCCCGGTGTTTGTCAAGCCGGCCAATCTGGGCTCATCGGTGGGAATCACGAAGGCGAAGACGAACGGGGAATTGCGAGTGGCACTCGAGACCGCATCGCGCTATGACCACAAGATTGTGGTGGAGCGTGGCGTCACCGGGCGTGAGTTTGAATGCTCGGTCCTGGGCGGGGAACCGGCCCGGGCAGCCATTCCTTGCGAGATTCTGCCGTCGCGCGAGTTTTACGACTACGAGGACAAATATCTGCTGAACGCAGCTCGCATCGACCTGCCGGCGAAGCTGACGGACGAGCAGACGAAGGAAATACAGAGTCTGGCGGTGCGGTGTTTCGAGGCAGTAGGCTGCGAAGGAATGGGGCGCGTAGACTTCCTGATGGAAGCCGCTACGGGGGTGATCTACGCCAATGAGATCAATACAATTCCCGGTTTTACGTCAATCAGCATGTACCCCAAGATGTGGGAATACAGCGGGATCTCTTATTCGGAGTTACTGGATCAACTGATTGACCTGGCCTTGAAGCGCGGCGAAGACCGGAGACGTCTTAGTTATACCCGATAGCGCGACGATGCGGACCTACTCAAGAGCGTTATGGCTATGGTTGGGGCCGACTGGGAACAATTACTTTGGTTCTGGCCGCGCCGTGCCTTGCTCAAAGGAACAGCTCTAATCCCAGTGCCCCACCGAGCAGCGCCAATCAAGACTTGGAACTTGCCCAAGCGGATGACGCCGCGCGCGATCTCAGTGCCAACCTGCAGAAGTTTGTCGACGTGCTCTCGACGGTGAGGTCGCAGGGCGCCGAGGACGTAACCGCCGACAAGCTGGTCTACGAAGGCGCGATCCCTTCCATGCTGCGCGAGTTGGATCCGCACACCCAGTTCTTCGACCCGGGTCAATTCGATCAGCTCAAGCACATGGAACAGTCGGAGCAGAAGGGTTATGGAAGCGTTGTCTCGATACTTCCGGGACAAGTGATCTTTCTACAAACGCTTCCCGGCACACCATCGAACAGAGCTGGAATTATGCCCGGAGACCGGCTGGTGGCAATAAACAACGTTTCGATTGCTTCGTTGGATGGGGAGCAGATTGTGAGCCTGTTGAACGAAGCAAGGCAACAGGCGGTGACGCTCTACGTGCGACGCGAAGGAGCGGTGCGTTTGCTTGCATTTAGCCTAAAGCCGGAACTGGTGGATTCCCCGAGCGTCGATCGCGCCTATCTCTTGAAGCCAGGTATTGGATACGTTCGCGTGGCCAGCTGGGATCTTCAAACCGGCAAGGAACTGCGGGCGGCCATTGAGAAACTGGGCGGCAACGCCCTACAGGGGCTGGTGCTGGACCTACGAGACAACCCGGGCGGCGTGGTGAAGGCGGCTCTGGAGGCAGCTTCGCTGTTCCTGGCACCCGGGCAAAGGATTCTTACCACGCGCGGCAGGACCGGCGAGGGGGAAACGGCGGATGTCCCGCCGGCTGCGGCGCCTTATTCGTTTCGTATGGCGGTTCTGATTAACGGAAAGACGGCTAGCGCGTCCGAGATTCTGACCGGGGCTCTACAGGATCACGACCGGGCCACGGTTGTCGGCGAGCCCAGCTATGGAAAGGGCCTGGTGCAGAGCGTCTTGCCGCTGTCGAATGGTGCAGGACTCGCGTTGACGACGGCCTTCTACTATACTCCGAGTGGCCGTTCCATCCAGCGGCCGTTGAGGAACTCAGCGCTATCGGCGACATTCTCGGCAGACGGCGAGACGCTGAAGCCAACCTATAAGACGGATCGTGGTAGAACCGTCACGGGTGGAGGCGGCATACAGCCGGATATTCACGTGCTACCGCGTGCGCCCTCCCGATTGGAAGCCGTGTTGGATGCGAGTGGCTCACTGATCTCGTTCGCATCGCAGTATCTGCAGATCGCATGCGCCGCTGCCGGACTCCTTTGACGTCACGCCGGAGTTACTGGACGAGTTTCGGGTCTATCTGTCGCAGCGAAACATCCAGCCGAACTTGGGGGAATGGTCGAGTGAGCGCAGTTGGGTCACCAACAAATTAAAGGCCGAAATTGTGACGCAAGCTAAAGGCGTGGAAAAAGGGGACGAAATCGAAGCCCAGCAAGACCCGCAGATTCGCGAGGCAAGTGGCTGCGATCCTGTCGGATACGCCCGCATCACATTAGTTGCGATGGGGAACGCCGCGGCGTTCGTTTATGACCTGCAGGACGGCTGGGAGCAATGAAATCGCGATGATCAGCAACACGACTTTCTCGAAGTTGTGCCGGATGATTGGAACTCCACCTAGCAGGTAGCCAAGCATAATCATGCTAGTGACCCATCCGATTGCGCCAAACACATTGAACGCGAGAAACCGCGGGTAACTCATTTTGCCAACGCCTGCGATGAACGCGGCGAAGGTGCGAATAATCGGGACAAACTTGGCGTACAGGATGGTCTTGCCGCCATGCCGCTCATAGAAAGCGTGGGTGCGTTCGAGGTACTCGCGGCGGAAGATGCGGGACCTTGGGTTGCTGAAGAGCTGGTATCCAAGGGTGCTTCCGAGAAGGAACCCCGAGCCGTCGCCGAGGATGGAGGCCGCCGAGAGTAAAACGATCATCAAGAGGACGTTGAGCTTGCCCGCCCCGGCGACTACACCCACAGTAAAAAGAAGTGAGTCACCAGGAAGAAAGAAACCAACCAGCAGGCCGCTTTCGCTGAACACAATCAGGAAAAGCGCCAGATAGCCGTACCAACCGGTGATCACGGTGGAAAGCAGGTAGATGAGCTTGTCCGGGTCGGTCAGGCTGCGAAGAAAGCCGACTAGCTGGTCAATCAATCGATTCGGTTCCTAGCTCGGCCTAAGCCTTCAGCGATTGCAGGATTCGATCGATGGCCTGCTCATTCATCTTGACCTTACCGCGGCGCTTGAGGTCCGCCAAAACGCTGTCGCGAAACACCGTGTCCTGAGCTTGAGTTTTCTCCCGCTGCAGAATCTCGATGATATGTGACCGATCTGCAGCAAACTTGGTCATATCAGCGGGGATAACGTCGGTAACCTTACAAATGAAGGCGTTGCGGCTTATGAAAACAGGGCCAAACAGCTCGCCCGGTTTCTTGTTGAAGCCCTCCGACAGGTTCTTCGCGGGCCCTATACCTTCGGCGGACCCAAGCTGGGTAAAAGGGGCGGCGGTTTCAACCGTGCCGTTGTAGAGCTTGGCTACCGCTTCAAAGGATTCGCCTTTCTGGAGTCTCTCTTTTGCATCCTTGGCAGCTTGCATGAACAGCTTGTCCCCTTCGGCTGAGACGTAGCGATCCATAACATCTTGAGATGCTTCCGCGAAGTCGGCGGGGTGGGACGGGAACACACCGGTTATGACAACGATGGCAGCCTGGCCACGTATTCTCGAGATTGACCACCGGGCTTACGCCACCTTTTGGCGTGCTGATGAAAGCGTCATTAACCTCAGGGCGCGACCCGACATCCGGCAGGGGAGCTCCCGGAATGACGTGATCGGCGCTAAAGAACTTGAGGTTGTTGCGCTTGGCAATTGCCTCGGCCTGCGTCGGGTTCTTGAGCAGTTCGGCTCGAGCGTTGGACATCGCCGTTGCGAGCAACCTGTCAGCGGTCTCTTTCTGGGCTTCGGCAAGCAACTCTGGCTTGACCTCTTCAAAGGTCCTTACATGGGCGTTCTGGCGATCCATCACCTGAATAATGTGAAAGCCGTATTGAGTGGTGACAATTCCACTAATTTCCTTCGGCTTGAGCGCAAAGGCCACTTGCTCGAACTCGGGCACGGTTTGGCCGCGGGTGAGCCAGCCCACGTCTCCTCCCTTCACGGCTGAGGCCTTATCGTCAGACTCCTTGCGGGCGAGGTCGGCAAAATCGGCACCCTTCTTGAGCTGTGCCAGTATGGCATCCGCTTTAGCGCGGAGTTGATCCACCTGCTCCTTCGGCTTACCTTGCGTCATCACCAGGATGTGGCGCACGTAAGCACGCTCCGGAACGCGGTAGGTGTCGATGTTCATCTGATAGACCTTCTTTAGATCGTCGTCGGTGAGCTTGGCCGCCTGGATGAAATCAGAAACCGAGCCTACCAGGATGTCGCCGCTACGCTTCTCGCGAGTGACGAACAAACCACGATTGGCGTCAAAGTAAGCCTTTACCAGCGACGGATCACGATTTACCTTGGAGGTAAAGCCGGCTTGGGGTATTTTCAAATACTGCAGCCCGATCTTTTCTTCACGACGCTCATACTCGGCCTTGGCCTCGGCGTCGCTCACAATCACCGACTGCATGGCGAGCGATTGCAGGCGAAGACTCAGGTACATGGCCCGAACATTGGATTCAAACTGAGGGACGGTCTGGCCTTGCTGCGCAACGATTGCCTGGTAAGTAGCTGAGTCCAGAGTCTTTCCCTGACCGAATTGTTCTTGAATCAGGTCGGCGATTTCCTGGTCGGAAACGGTTATGCCGACCTCTTTGGCTTTGTAAGCCAACGCCTTTTCCCAGACCAACTGGTTGACAATCGCGGGCACGTATTGGGCAAGCAAACTCGGAGGGACAGCGCGGCCCTGCTTGAGGCTATTGAGACTGCGGTCGATGTCTTGGACGGTGACTTGCTGATCGCCGATTTCCGCGATGACATTGGCGTTAGACGTCCCCATGGAGGTGCTAGGGCCACCTGGGATGAGATACGCAAGCATCGACAGAGCGACGACAAGGAGGAGTGCACCGAGGAGAATGCGCACACTCTTCTCTCGGCTTCGGAACAGATCAAACATAGGCTTTCGAGGGGACTCCTGAGATTAGTTCAGCGGGCGAACGGAATGGAACCTAGCCCAATCAACCAGTATAACCGGGTCTGAGCAGGCGACTACTGCCAGGGGCGTCCGTACTCAGCTGTTGAGAAGCGGTCCCACGGAGCAGGCAGGGCTAGAGAGGAAGCTAAAGGGGGTAGCGTCGCCTTTATTGATGATGTAGCGGATTGCCAGGACGAAGATCATGAGCATGGTGATGAAGATGGCGATTTCAATGGTGCGACGGCGACCTTGGGTTCGGATGGCGCGGGACCAGCCGCGCTGGCGAGTGCGGCGGGTGCGTTCGTCCAAATCATCCGCCGGCTTTCCCCAAAAAGCCCGGCGACATTCCCGGCAGCGATAGCGCTCGTAACCGCGGACCTCGTAGAAGAATGAAAAGCGGGGACTTCGCCTCGAGAGACGGATGTCCAGTCCGCCGCAGGACGGGCATTTCATACGTGTGACAACTGAAGTTTATCACCGGGCAGACTCACGGAAATCGTTCAGCGCCGGCTCGGGATACACCTGGGCTTGCCCGACATCCTGTGGCACAAACGCCGCTTAGGGCTGAGGCAGGAGGTTTAACGATATTGCAATCAGTGAGAGCTCGCCTTCGGGCCGGACCGTGCCGGCGCGGCGGATATATTCAAGCGTCAGAAGATTAAGTGGCTGGCCGGGGGCAGTGAAGTCCCAGGAGTTTGTGCCGTTCAAACCGGGCAGGTCTGTGCTAACCAAGTTCGAAGTGCTGGCGGGCCCATGCTCCGATACGGGTAATAGCCGCCATTGGAAGCCGGAGCCAGTTGCGATGCGGTCGCTCCCGGCGGTCCAGGTTAGTCGATAGCGATGGTTGGGCTCCAAGACGACGAACTGTTGCAAGAGCCGGAAGGCCTCCGGTTGGTTGCCGCCGAACGTGAACCGCAGCCGGGAAGAGACGGGGATCTGATCGGCAGCGACGTCTACGACCGGTTGCAGTACCCAGTCGAAACCATGACCGAAGGATGGCTGGCTAAAGTCCCCATTGGTGAGAGGGAAGGCCGCAGTAGGCACGGGTGTCGACAGCCACTTGGCCTCCACCAACTGCTTCCACACGCGTTGGGCAGCCTGATACTGATTGGTGGCCAGCAGACTGTCGAGACCGGATCCAAAGAGCTTTCGATAGGCCGGGTCGGTCGAAAAAAGTGCGGATTCGGGAGTCTCCCGGTCTCTCTGGTCGAGCGTCGCCCGTTTTAGGAGACGGGATAGGGCGTCTTCCGTGTAATCGAGACGATTGGTCTGAATCAAGAACTTAACGTAGGGCGCCAGAACGACAGGGACCCGGTCGGGGAGAAGGTTCTGGTTGAATCGTGGATCAGTTGAGAGGCTCCAGATCTCAACGAAAAGGAGTGTGGGATCGGCGTATGCCATCTGAAGCGCACGATGAGCCCAATCGAAGAACTCGTCCCGGCGCTTATACCGGAAGTAGAAATTAGCCAGGTTCGAGGCCGGATAGAACATGTGATCGACCTTGGCTGCCCGCTGGTAATACTGCTCGGCCAAAGCCAGATTTCCCTGTTGGAACTCGGCGTCGAGACCAAGCTGCACCCAGTTGCGAGAATCGCATTCGTTAAGCGCAAGCGCCCGCCCCAGCAGCGAGGTGGAATGCTCCGGCTGAAGCGCGGCCAGCCCAGCCAGATAGCGGGAATTGTAGGGGACCAGGCCGACGGCGGCAGAAACGCCGGCCGGCGTGGATAGGCGGAAGAGGGCCTCGGCGCGAGCGAGGGTCAGGGAGTACCAGGAGGCGACCAGGAAGGTGGCGGCCAGCAGCAAACGGGCGCCAAGCGAGAACAGATCGGAGAGCGAGCTCATGCGTACGGGCTGATGCGAGTTTTATACGCTCACTTCAGCAGCCTGGTTGGGGGTACCCTCGGCCGGTGCGCCCAATTTTCCTAAGGCGTGCTTGTGCAGGCTTTCTGCAAATGGGACCAGAATGGTGGGCACTTCTGATTCGCCGAAGCAGCGTGCCAGGCGCAGATGGCCGCCGCCGTCGAGGGGGATATCGAGGTACCAGACGGCGTTGCCGTTCGTGTCGAGCAAGGTCTCCTCGAAGCACCTGCCGTTCCACTGCAATTCCACGTGCGTAAAGCCGAATTTACGACAACTCTCGCAGATGATTTTCCAGCGAGCCTCCGGAGTTTTCGCCGCCTGCAAGGCTTGCTCAAAGGCGTGAAACTCCAAGTGGTTGTTGAGGTGCTTTCGGAACGCTCCGCCCAAGAACATCCGCCCCGCCACCCCGAACTCCACATAACCCAAATGCTGGACACCGATCCAAGCGGCGGCGCAGAACACGAGTATGATGAGGCCCCGATACCCGTTCTTGGTAACGCTGCTCAGGAGAGACAGGCTTGCTGCGATGCCGCACGCCGCGTAGAGAATGAGCGCCGTCTTTGAGGGTGTCAAGCCGCGTGCCAGCAAGCGGTGGTGAATGTGACCCGTATCAGCCGACATGATCGGCTGGCGCCGCAGAAAGCGTCGCGCAATGGCAAGCCCGGTATCCAACAACGGCACGGCGAGGGCCATCAAGGGCGCAGTCATGCCGAGCATTGTGGCCCCTTTCTGGCTCCAAAGCACCCCGTAACAGCCCAACAGGAAGCCGATTGTCAGGCTTCCCGAATCGCCGAGAAAGATCGAAGCTGGGTTGAAGTTGTAACGCAGAAAACCGAGCAGTGCGCCGGCAAGCGGAACTATAGCCAAAGCCAGTGTGAAGTTGTTCGAGAGCAGACCGCCCAGCAGCATCGTGACGGTTGCGAACAACCCCGCGCCAGTCGCAAGCCCATCCATACCGTCTATGAGATTAAATGCGTTGGCACAACCAACCAGCCAGACGACCGTCAGTGGAAGGCTTAGCGATGATGGAATCGCCACACCACCGACATTCTTGATAGCGACGCCAGCCCAAAATGCTATGCCTGCCGCAAGCAGCTGGCAAGCGAGCTTCTGCCATGGCTTCAATCCGCGGATGTCGTCCAAAAGCCCGGTGAGAAACACAAGGGCCATCGCCGGGAGGAGTCGCAGACCCAGCGGAAGCCCGGATTTGACGTAAGGGGCGGATCCCGGCATCAGGAGGAGCACAGCAAGCGTCCCTAGATACGCGAGAAACAACGGCACACCGCCTATTCTCGGTACCGGCATCACGTGGGTCTTGCGCAGACCATCCGGGTGATCCACAACTCCGAGAAGCCGGAACAGGTTCCGGCAAAGCGGGGTCAAGACCAGAGCGAGGATGAAGGATACCGAAGCCAGTATGGAAAGGGAGTACATAGCGGCTTAACCTATCCGGGGGCGGGACCAACCGAAGGAGGGTGGCGAGAGAATAGTCCCGAGCAGCGAATTCGTCTTAATTTGAGCTCCTTAGAAAAGATTAGCTGGAATGGCGACCGCGCGCTTAACGCGTCTCAGCAGCGATCCCCGTACTCGCCTCGTTTGGGGTTTCAAAATGATACCCGCCGTGCGCACCGGTTAAGCGGAGAATCCGGTCGGCAGTGACCTGCACGGAGAATTCAGCTTCCAACAGCGAACGGCATCGGTCTGCCATCGACTTGCGAAGAGCACCGGAACGCAGACAGACCGCATTTTGAAAGAACTCTTCGTCATCCCCATTCCAGGAACACATGCCGACGCCGCTTTGCTTCAGGAGATCCATCAGTTCATTCCCGGGATTGACGCTGGCCAGCACCGGCAATCCGCACCGCAGATAGCCGAGGAGCTTACCGGTCGTGCTGAATGATTGCAACCGCCTGTCGAGACTGATGAGCCCAACATCGAACTGCCGGATGATTGAAAGATAGTTCTCTTGATCGACGGAGGGCAAAATCGTGAGGTTCTTCGCTGTCCCGCCGGCTGCCAGGCTCTGGATCCGTTTCACTTCGCTTCCGGACCCAATCATAAGAAAATGAGTATCCGGCAGATCCTCCATTCGTTTAGCAAGACGCACGATGTTGTCCACGTCCTGTGCTACCCCGATATTGCCACCATATAAGAAGACGGTCTTGTTCTCAAGACCGAGTTTGCTCCGAAAGGAACGATCCACCGGAGAGAGGATAAGGTCGGTTCGTGTCCAATTCCGCAACAATTCGACCTTCCCGAGATGGGCGCCGTTCCGAAAGTACTCCACGGAATCTTTCGTCTCAACGCCAATGCGGTCGGCAATGGAGTATTCCAATTTTTCAAAGAGCTTAAAGACAAAATACGCAAGGCCCTTTCGGAAAACGCCTGCCTGCACCGCCCAATCGGGGAATACATCGCGAAGTACCAGATAGGTGGGGATACGCCAACGGCGTTTCAAAAACGCGACCAATGGGCCGAAGAAGATGGATGGCGAATAGAAGATCGCGAGGTCATATCTCTCGCGAGTAATGACCGAGCGCGACCGCCATAAGGCAGTCACCGAAAGCAGCATTTCGTTGATAGCGCGAACATACAAGCGAGCGTTCTTGATGCTGCCGGTTCGGAACCGGACGACCTTGAACCGCCCGGCCTGCTCTACCGTGCATGAGGTTTTGAGATCCGACGAAGGCGCAAGCAACGTGACTTCGTGGCCGCGAGAAACCAACTCGGCGGCCAATTCGTGCATCAAAATCGCTGACGACTTTTGCTCGGGCAGGTAGCAATCGACGATTAAGAGAACTCGCATCACGCCTCGAAGTTTGTCCTCCACACGTAGCGGTTCACGTAGTCCGTGTAGCTGAGAATAATGCGAACGACCTTTTCGGCGACGTTAGGGACGCTATAATCCCGCACCATATTCAATGTACGGATTCCATTGCGCGCTTGAGAATCCAGAAGCCGGAGTCCGTCCAGCACCCGATCGAGACTCAGGCCGGTGAGAACCACCGAAGCCTCTTCCATCCCTTCCGGCCTCTCGTGGGCGTCGCGGATGTTGAGCGCCGGAAAATTAAGGATCGACGACTCTTCCGTAATGGTGCCGCTATCAGACAGCGTCGCTTTCGCGCTCATCTCCAGTTGGACATAGTCGCAAAAACCCAGAGGCTTCAGCAATCGGACCTCCGGTTTGAGGGCCACACGCTCTTCGTCAATTCGCTTTTGTGTTCTGGGGTGAGTGGATACGACTACCGGAAGGCGGAAACGCCCCGCGAGGCCGTTGAGTATTTTGACAAGATTCGAGAAGTGCCCAGGATGGTCTATGTTCTCCTCTCGATGTGAGCTGACAACGAAGTATTCGTATTGGCTCAACCCAAGGCGCTGAAGAACATCGGACTGGTCAATCTCCGCACGATGGCGCAAAATGACCTCGTACATCGGGCTGCCGGTCTTTATGATGCGATCCGGCGGAATACCCTCTCGCAACAGATACTCGCGCGAGATATCGCTGTAGGGCATGTTGATGTCGCTGATATGGTCGACGATCTTACGGTTGACTTCTTCGGGAACCCTTTCGTCGAAACAGCGGTTTCCGGCCTCCATGTGGAAGATTGGGATCTTGCGTCGCTTGGCTGCGATGGCCGCCAGGCAACTGTTTGTATCGCCTAGAACGAGCATGGCGTCCGGCTGCACCTCGCCGAATACCACGTCGCTCTTTATTATCACGTTGCCAATGGTCTCAGCCGCAGATTTACCGGCTGCGTCTAAGAAAAAATCCGGCTTTCGGATTCCCAGATCCCGGAAAAAGATGCCATTGAGTTCATAGTCGTAATTCTGGCCGGTGTGTATCAACACCTGATCCATATGCCGGTCGAGCGCCGGGATGACACAGGAGAGCCGGATGATCTCCGGCCGGGTACCCACAACGGTGGCGACTTTCATGCGGTAACTGGAACCGGGCTTTCTGCATGAGTCAATACCGAAAGGAAGTAAGTATCCGGATGGTCGGGATCAAAGATCTCACTGGCCCAGAATAGAGTGACCATCTCTCCGCCCCCGACGTTCTCGATGGAATGCGTGTATCCAGGCGGGATGTCTATTACTTGGAGAGCCTCACCTTTTACCCGGTACTCCGCCACCTTCGAGCCTTCAATAGGGCGCATGCGAATTACTCCCTCACCTTCGACGACGAGAAACTTTTCGGTCTTCGTGTGGTGGTAATGGTTCCCGCGCGTCACGCCGGGCCGGGTTCGGGAAACGAAGATCTGGCCGGCGTGTTTCGATTTGACGAACTCGGCTAAGCAACCCCGGTGGTCCGACTTGACCTCAAGTTGGTGGCGGCGCGCGCCTTCCGGCAGAAACGAAAGGTACGTTGCGTAGAGCTGCTGGTTGAACCGGGCGGAGAAATCGGGAATGAGCAGATTGGTGCGCATGTCGTGGAACGACTGTATCCGGCCCGCCAAGTCGCCAAGCGTCAGGCGAAAGAAAGGGATGTCGCCACCACCGTCCGATACGGTACCAGCCGGCAATTCAGCGAGAAGGGCCCTCACCACATCATCGACACAGACAAGTTCAAGCTCGCGGCTCGGATCAGAGATCTGGATGGGCAGATCGTTCGCAATGTTTCGGCAGAACGTAGCTACTACGGAATTGTAGTTTGGCCGGCACCACTTCCCAAAAACGTTCTTCAACCGGTAGATGCAAACCCGTGCTCCGCTTTCAGCCGCGAACTCCTGCAAAACGGCCTCGGCGTGGCGCTTACTGACCCCGTAAGGATTTTCGAGACCGGCCTGAACCGAGGAAGATAGCACGATCACCGGAGTGCGTTCCAATTGACGCAGTATTTCGCAGATCCGGCGGGTCAGGCCCGCGTTCCCGACCTCAAACTCCGCGGCGATCTGGAGGCGGTTGACGCCCGCGAGATGGTAGACAATATCCGCCGTCTCAAGTGCCGAGCGCAGATCGCACTCTGAGTTTTCCCGCAGGAATGGGGTCACTACGCAACCCGGTATTTCCTGGAGGTGAGCGATCAGGTTTCGAGCAATAAATCCCCGGGCGCCGGTCACCAGGACGTTCACACAACCACCTCTCCGGTCTTCAAGGCAACCCGAACGCAATCTAAAGTCAGAAGAAGTTCGACCATCTCGGCAGGGTCCAGCCGGCGGGTGCTGTGCGAGGTGTACTCAGCGGCGAACGAGACATCCACCTGGCCCTCACTATAGTAGAGCGAGTAGTTTAGGTCCCGAATGTCGGCAGGAATGCGGTAGTAGCGGCCGAGATCTTCCGCCTTGGCCATCTCTTCCCGGTTGAGGAGCGTCTCGTACAGCTTCTCACCGTGCCGCGTACCTAGGATCTGGATCTCGTTAGTGGCCTGGAAGATCTCCCTCAGTGCTTCCGCCAGCGTGAGAATCGTTGCGGCGGGAGCCTTTTGCACAAAGATGTCGCCGGGCCTGCCGTTCAGGAACGCATATACAACGAGGTCCACTGCTTCTTCGATCGTCATCATGAAGCGGGTCATGTTCGGATCGGTGATGGTCAGCGGCTTACCGGCGAGTATCTGGCTAATGAAGAGCGGGATCACCGACCCTCGCGATGCCATAACATTGCCATACCGGGTGCCGCAGAAAATGGTGCCGTTATCACGGTACATGCGGGCCTTGGCAACCATGAGCTTTTCCATGAGCGCCTTGGACATTCCCATGGCATTGATGGGATAGACGGCCTTGTCAGTACTGAGCAGGACTACCTTCTTGACGCCGCAGGCCAGCCCGGCACTAAGAACGTTCTCAGCTCCGAGGGTATTGGTTCGGACGGCTTCGAGGGGGAAGAACTCGCAGGAGGGCACCTGCTTCAGGGCGGCGGCGTGAAACACGTAGTCGACGCCGCGCATCGGCGCCAGAAGGCTGCTCTGCTCTCGAACGTCACCCAGAAAGAACTTCACGCGCTCGCTGCGCAGAGCGTTACGCATATCGTCCTGCTTCTTCTCGTCCCGGCTGAAGATACGGATTTCCGCGACTTCAGTGCTCAGATAGCGGCGAACGACGGCGTTGCCAAAGGATCCGGTTCCGCCCGTAATGAGTAAGGTGCATCCTTTGAACATACGAAACCCAAGTTTACAATCGCTGCGCGGGGGACCCAGGTGACGGGCGGGCATAAGCGGATATCCCGCAGGCACAGTTCACGCCCTGACGTAATTGCGGTAAACAGCAGGGCGCCTTACCCAGCTGTATTCATAACTAACTTCTTCCATTGAGAATGCCTTCATGATGCGTACCTTGGCTGGCGGGTGGGGAAGTCGAATTCCAGTTGAAACAGTCTCCGGTACGCGGCGACCACTTCCGTATTGGATTGGCACCTGGCGGCATATTCCCGGGCTCGCCGCGACAGCGCCGCATGCCACTCTTCGTCGCCGTGCACGCACTGCTGGAGAACCGAGCGGAATCGTTCCGTTTGGCCTAACGGAATATCCCACCCAACCCCCTCTGCTTCGAGATTGCGCCAAGGCGTTTGATCGCTGATCAGTACCGGACACCCCGAGGCTAAGGCTTCAGCAATCACGTGCCCGTAGCTTTCACCAAGAGTCGGCAGTAGAAGCAGGTCGTGTTCGCAGAAGACCCCTGCGACCTTCGCATGTTCTATCTCGCCGCGGTAGCGCGCCCTAATGTTTGTTGGCAAAGTGGCAATGAAGCTTTGGCATTGCTCCCAATACCGTGGGTCTTCAGCTGGGCCGAAAATATCATAGGAAACGTCGCCCGAAACGCCCGCCAGCAACTGAAGCGCACCCAAAAGATTCTTTATCGGTGAACACCGCCCAACGAAAACTGCGCGAAGCTGGCCTGGCTTCTTAGGCGAGAGCCGCCTATGCACTTGTGCCGCTGCGGCCGCGAGATCTGCCGCAATAACTACCGCGTCCGGGCACTTCTCGTGGGCTGCTGCATCGAGGCGATCGACAGCGTCTTCGAAGCCCGCCTGGTGCAAAGCAGGGAACTGGCGCCCTAAATCCCGTGCCTCGAAATCGCTGGAAACTTGCCACTTTAGACCGCGATACAGTCTTAGCCACCGAGAGATGCGAATGTATAAGCGTTTTCGCCGGGGCTTTAATCGAAGGGCCGCTAGCGAAAACTCACCACGCGGCGCGAGCATCGCACGCCTGGACCGGCATAGCTTGAGCCGCCACAGGAACATCGGCAGGATGGAGAAACGCCTGGAAAAGAAGCTGTTGAGGTAAAGAACAGTATTATTGTCGACCGAACATAATAACGCCGCCATGCGAAGCCAACCCATTAGCCCCGGCCGCAGGTACATTACATCCGCCTGTCCAACCCTGACCCACTGGTTGGTAACGACACCGGGAAACGGAACTGTGTCACCAAGATCACGGTCCATCGTTACGATCCTAAAGTCGAACTCTGGGCCAAGCACTTCGACCAGGTTCGCGATGCTGCGAAGTGGGCCGCCAGCTTTGTAGCCGGGTAGGTATGCTTCGACAAGCACCAGGACAGGATTCCGGGCAGGAGATCTCGTTTCGGCTTCGATCAAGCCGGTTTGGGGTCCGGCCGCACTGGGCGCTATCATCTCACCAAGTTGAGCTTCATTTCAGTCGTTTTCTGGGCTTTTCAGCACATCAAGTATCGGGCCCGGCCGTCTCGTTCAGATCAGGATCAAGACGCTGGAAAACTAATAACGCGTGTTTTCCGCGGGTGTGTTAACCAAGAACGTCAACCAGCAAGCCCAAACCACAAAACCGCCGATTCCAGAATCTTCTATTTCGCAGCTACAGGCTGTTTGGCGGCGAACTCGGCGCTTCCGAGGAAACCGTCGGCGAGAGCCTCAAGCTCTGCTCGCTTCGCTGGCGAGAGGAGGTGGCGCCGGCCGTGCATTAAGTAATTGAACAACCACTTGGGATCTTCTGCGATCGCTCGCGACAACCCGGCAAGACCAGTTGAGATTCGGCCTCGCCTGATACTTCCCAGGGCGAAGCGGCGGCTCATCGCAGCGCGCCAGCATCCGCCCAAGGCAGATTGTTGAAACCAGGAGTCAACCTCGTCTAACAATTTCCGCCGGGCAGAATAATTTAGAGCGCCGTGTCGTCGTTCAACGCGATGTTTCGCGTATGCAAAGAGAGAATATTTCAGGCATTCCCCGGAACGGTCCGAATTCTGCATTGAGTTTTGTGTCATTCTAATGCGGACCAGTGGCTCTCGAATGCTACCAGCGTCGAAGCGCTCAAGCAGTCGGAGATGCAGGTCGAAATCCTCCGCCTTTGCAAACATCTCATCGTAACCTCCAACCGCCTGGATGGCTTCGCGCCGAAACATCAGAGAGCTATGTGGCAGGGTGCTGCAAAAGTTCAGAAAGCAGTTCCTTATTTCGGCCGAGTCCGCCGGATACAAATATGTTTTCCCTCGATGGCCATCTTCGTCGATTATCTGAATTCCGGTCCCTGAATACGCTATTTGAGAGTTCTGCTCCATGTAGGCAACCTGCTTCCGGAGCCGAAAGGGTTCTGAGACGTCATCGGCGTCCTGACGAGCGATATACCTGCCACGACAGTGCAGCAAGCCGTGATTCAGCGAGGCAGCAAGACCGCGATTTGGGGCCTGATGGATAAGAGTAATTCTGGCGTCGGAGAAGGTACCGAGAATCTCCCGTGAACGATCCGTACCAGCATCGTCAATAATGACAAGGTCGAAGTCAACGCCCTCTTGGTTCAGGATGCTCGTCAGGGCCTCGGCAACGAACCGTTCGTCATTGTAGACGGGCATGAGTACGGTAACTGTGGGTTCTGATGGCAAAAAACCTCGCTACCTTGAACGGCGGCCCTGGGCTTTCCGGAGATGGGCAAGCCAAGACACCGCAGAAGACCCATCAAGCAAAGGCACGGCCAGCGACCGTCCTTGAATGAGGACGCTTACTTCCATTTTGATAGTTTGACGGGATGAATGTAGAGGCAACCGTCGGGAAAGTCATGCGTCAAACGGGTCAGGCTCAACCCGTACCGATCCTCAAATGCAGAGATGTCGGAATCCCAGAATTCTCTGCCGCGCCATTGCACGTCAGGATTAGCGCTCGGAGGCTTACAGCCGGCAAATACCTCGCCAACTAAATACTCCGTGCGCACTGTCGGGCAGGAAAGCGCCAGCGCGGTCGGAATCGCGACCTCTGCAAACAAATTAAGGGCCCCAAATACTCCGCAAAGGTAAGCGAATTTCTCAAAGCCTCGAGCAGGGACCACAAAGAAATCCGAGTACCCACAAAGCAGCGGATATTTCGGTTCTTGGAAGAGAGTCGCCTGTATCGTTTCCAGCACGAAGCGCGGGCTGCGAAGCATGTCTCTTAACGCGATTTTTTGGTTCCAATGCAGCAGGCAACGGAGGCTAGTTGTTGATGTCTTGATGCCCAGCCGCTCATACGCCTCGAGCGCTGCCGATGCTTTGGGCAACTCGTTTTCGTACGCAAATTTGGGCGTGCGAAAAGCTCGGACAGCTCCTGTACTGTATGTCCAAAGATAGTAGGCGTCGCCGAGAGAAGCCAAGTTCTTGGTATACGCTTCGTTTTCCTCAATGCCACACAGTTCCAGAAGGTTGGACTCGCTAATGACCGGATTCAAGAATAAGTCATCGGCAACGAATACGTAGTGAGAGACGCCTTCCTTGGCGACTCGATCATACGATTGCGCAACGTGGGACGAAAAGTTAACAGAGTTCTCGGAGATCCGTATCACTCCTGAGCCGTTCGATCGCGCAAATGGAATTAGATGATTGACGTAGGAAAATCGCGACGCATAAATGCTATTCAGGTGGCTGACGTTACATTCGTACCGGTGGTTGTAAATTATATTGAGTGATAGGGACACTAAGTATTTTCCGGTTTCAAGATCCGGGGATCCCCGTTCCCGGCTGCCGCGGTACGTCGGCCGTTCTTGCGGTGCCTAAGTGCGCTCCATCGGTGGCTGTACTCTTTTCTCGTCACTAGCGGTGACCAGGGAGCCCAAGTCCGACTTCGCTGGGGTCAGCGCTTCCAGGGCGGATTGCCAAGCCTTAGCGATCGGAAGCTCAGCGAGAGGGAAAACTTGGGCCCTCACAAGTGCCTCATAGCACCGAATCAAATTATCGCCGGCGTTTTCGATACCTCCAGCGAGGTGAACGTCTTCCAATGCTCGAGCTATCTCGGCATTCCTCAAGTAGCCAGGAATCTCGGCGTCGAAATCGCCAACCAGGGAATGTAAATTGCGCTCTTGACAGACTTCGGGTGCGTGAAAGACCACGCCGTTGCCGGTTTCCCACAAACAACGCTGGGCGACGAAGCTCCGCCAAATGTCGGTCATCCTGGAAGAACAGTAGCTGGGCAGGTACAAGAGTGGATAGGCTTCGGGCCACCACCACGTCGTTTGACTATTAAAAGGGCACCAAGCCCCAGGACGGAGCAAAACGCTCGGGGCGTTCTTGAACGTAACTTCCCGATCCAGCACCAACCTCCACACAGCGTCAACATCCGGGGAGTTGTTCGCCAAGCCCTGTTGGATGGGAGCATGCACCAAGGCCGCAGTCCCTTCGATGGCAGTCGGACGAGGTATTGTCTGGCTGTCTCGAATGAGCTCCAAGGGAAAACCTCGAGGCCAGATTAAGTCTTCGGAGAAGCAGCGATAAACATTGGTCCATGAATCGTTTGCGAGCGGGATGGCACACGCGCGGACGTCTCGAAATCCCCACTCAGGCAGCGGAGCGTTGTCGTCGTCGGTCTCATAAATGCAACTGGCCCCGCGTTCAATCGCGACCAGGTAGCCGAGGTTCTTCCTGGCGTAGTGCGTAACCGGCAGCAGGAGCACAATTTGCCAGGGAAGCGACCGCTGTCGTTCCAAGGACCATAGCTCAGCTCCGTCGAGGCTGTATTCGACGGGGCCCTTCGAATCGCCGATAATCAACAGCTGCGCCATCCGCGGCCTCAGGACCTCGGCAAGCCGCCGGACGCTTGGTGTTGGCTCTTGGATGGTCGTGATGACTGCGAAAAGTGGGGTCAGATTTTCAACCTTCGTACTGATCCCTTGAGCCCGCGCTGATTGCCGCCGCTCCTTCAGGCCCGGAGCACAATGAAAGCGACCAACACCGAACTCGGCTGCTCCGAGGGCTCGTCACAACGCACACCATCGCGCGGGAAGAATATGCTCGATTGCGTGATCCGATCGGTCCCAGCCCAGCCGGGGGGCGACTACAACGTGATTCTCATCGCCGGCGAGCCAGGCTCCCCACCAGCCAAACGTGCTGTTCGCGAGAACCTGATGCCTGCAAGCGGAAAAAACCCGCAGGTGCTGGACGTCACTCTCGCTTTCGGACGCCGGAACCGGAATGGAGTCCTTAAACAGGGCGCGACCATCGGTAAGCGCCCATTCTGTGTCATCCGAGAAAAGGAAAACGGTCAGATTATTTCCGACCTTTTGCCGGAGTAATGAGAGGGCAGCCCGGTAATACTCAACATCGCATTGCCAGGCAAAACGAACCCGCCTCACATGGACCGCGACGGAATTGCACGATCTGGCCATGGCGCAGTAGCGTTCTGTAATGGAGTCATTGCGAGTCAGGATGGAGAGTTCGCTGCGCAGCAAGTTGACGATAAATTTGAAGTAATCCTCACTCTGCCAGTAGCCTTCCAGATATCCGCCGCGCCGGCTGACGGCTAATTGAAGAGCGAGCGGGCAGAACGTGCTTCGCCGCTTCGCAATCCACTGTTGCTCGACGTGCCGGGCCAGAACGGTGCGCACGCCCCAGCGCCGTCGCGCCATTTCGATCTCCGCCCGCGTCGCCGTCTCAGCGGTTATGTCAAAGCAACTCAGGCGGAAACCGCGGTCGTAAGAATCGTGCTCGAAACCGGTCTCGGCATCGAGCTTCAGCCGCATTCCTCTCTGCTCGGCTGCCGCTTTCGCGGTTGCATACTGGAAGAGCTGGTTGCCAAGCCCTCCCTTGACTCTCAGAATAATCACAGGTTCATTTCATCGGTTTGGCATGTCAATGAACGTTCGCCGGAAGCCCCAAAAGTTTTCTTCTGAACGTGGCGCAAAGGATCGGAATCCCAGGTGAACATTGCGCTGGAGCCAGCCGGTCAATGCTCGGGTGCACTTCGATCTGAGCCTTGGATGCCGGCTGAAAGCGTCGGGTCGCGGAGCGAGGCTTCGCCGTGCTTTTGAGGTCGGTTCCGGCGCCATATCAAAACTGGCGAAATTTGAGGAACCTGGCCCCGGATAACGACCGGGCGGGACATCCACTTTCCGAAGATTCTCGTGATTAGATCGAAAACCACAAGAACCAGAGCGAGGCGTTGCAGGTTCATAAGATGAACGTCAGGCGTTGCAATCAGGCCTAACATAGCCGGCGGTGTGATCACCGTAAGAGCGATGCCCCGGGCAATGACCGATGGCGACAGGAAGAGCGTATTCAGGATGTGAAGGTTGACGATATTGCCCAGAATCAACAGGAGCAAGTTTGCGTAGCCGAGCTGCCAAATTGCCACCGACGCGGGGCTGACACCCACGTTCCCCTCCTCCGCGCTCATCCCGAGCCGCCGCGCAATGAAACGCGAAGGATGCCCTGAATAGGTGCCATCGCGGCTGCCGGGGACAGGTTTATCAGGATGGAGAGAGCGTGGCACACACGCCAGCAACGCTCCGAGGTACGGGTTGAATCCGCCTTCGCCGGGCCCAAACTCCGCAAGCAAGAGGGCGCCGGTAGAAAAGGAGTCGGTCTTGGCCACCAAGTCTACGATAAAAGTCTGAGTCAGATTAGAAAGCGCGGAGGGCGAAGTGAGACTCAGGCCGATGGCTGTCCGAGCCCCTTGAATGGCATTCGCGGAACGCGCACGGGTCCCCGGAATGACGATGGTGACTAAAGCGATTCCGATTATCAGGAGCGGCCCGGCGATCAGTGTGAAGGTATAGAGCCGTGCACGGGTCCATTTGAAAAACAAGGCGTACAGGATGATAAGCTCAGCCGGCATGAGCAGCGCGATTCGGCTGCCTGCCGCGACTTGGGTGTAGGTCCAGTATAAAACCACTGCGACTAGAACTGCCGTCAGCCATTTGGGTAGGGCCGGCACCGAACGGGTGACCAAGGCCGCACAAACGAGGCAGAAGAGGAGCTGGGCCGGATACTGTATCAAGCCGAGTACATTGAAATTGTCTGAGCCTGCAGCCTTCACGGCGAAAGCGTTTCGCTCCAAATATCCGATGCCGAACCCTTCTGTCAGGTATAAGTAGGCGGTCGTAGCCGCGGCCGCGAGTGCGAAACAGAAGATGACCAAGGGCGTTGTACGCGTCGAGTAGAAAGCGCATCGCTGGAGGAGCCGGCTTGGAATCTTCCATATCGCAGAACATAAAACAACCACTGCGAACGACGCCGTGTCTAGCGCGGCGAGTCGAAGGAAGTCGCTCGCCTCGGTGACCCTACCGGGCAGTTCGTCCCAAAGTGCGACGCTCAGGAAGATTGGCACGCAATAGAAGAGGGCGAAATACAAGCTCAACAGGGCGGTCAGTGCGCGAGATAAGTTCGGCGTGTGCCAGGCCTTCACCAGGGCACAGCACACTACCGCCAGAGCGAAGAATACGACTACCTCAAGCAGCAGTTCATTCACGGTGGTGGTCTCTGGTTGCGGAAGCCGCAGGCACTGGCATTCCCTCATCTCTCAGCGAGTCCAGTTGCAGATTAGTCATTAGTGCTCTTGCCCCACGTCTCACTCAGCCGACAAATGCTGTTTCGCGGCGAGTTAGAATGACCATCCAAAGCGCATATAGGCTCGATGTAGCTACGCCGGCCCAAACCACTCCTGGCAACCCAAAGGCCCGGGCGCCCACATAATTGAACACCATCGCCAGCAAGGCACTCCCGATTTTGGGACCCATCAACAGTTTGCTCTTCAGCTGCACCAGTGCGTCCGTAGTGAGCATCTGTCCGGTAACGAACAGGCCGCCGGTAAGGGCCACCAGGGGCAGGTATCGAGCGGCGCTTAGGTATTCCGGGGCCACAACCAACGCGAAAAGCGGCTTCCCGACAAGCAAGAGGGATCCCGACAAAAACAGTGTCAGGACGAACATCAGCCAGCTCAACTGGCGCACCCGTCCGCGGGTGCGATGCATACGTCCGCCATCGGTGCCGTCTCCTGCATGGAAGAAGAGAATTGGAGCGACTACCGAGCTGATGAGGATGGACAGTTGGATTAGCGGTGAATAGCCGACCTGATTCAGGGCCTGGTAAAGACCCACCTCCCTGGGGGATGCCCAAAGAGCCAACAACCAGCGGTCGGATGAGCTCTGAAGCCAAGCCACCGCAGCGAGTATCAGAAACGGTTTACTATAGCGCCGCATTTCGGTGGCGATCAGGGCCAGAGGTTGATTCTGACGTCCGGGCTCGCCGGCCGCGAGCGGGTTCATCCTGAGGTAGAAGAACAGGAACTGGGACGCGAAAACAAGGAGGGATCCCCCCAGGTATCCTGAGAGCGCGTTCGCGGCTGTAGCTCCTCTCCAATGGATATAGACAACCGCTCCGGCAAGGCGGAGCCACTGCCCTGCAGCCTGGTGCCATGCCACGACAAGCCTGTGTCGCGCTGCGTTCTGCATGGCGTCTAGCAATGCTCCGGCCCCATTGACAAGAGATAAAGCAATCGCGGCCAAACCCATGCTGGTCCATGTGGCCGTAGGGATGTAAGCGCGATATATCAATAGCCCAATAAGAGCAAGAAAGCCCGCCCCGAGTTGGTACTGTCCGTATAATGTCGCGGTGGCCCGAAAGAAACATCGCAGGGTTCCCCGCTCGTGAGCTACGGCGTAAAATCGGCCTACGGCGTTGGAGATTGGACCGGAGCCAACAAGGCTGAGCAAGGCCACAATCGTGAGCGCCAGCGCCAAGTCCCCGTAGGCAGCGGGAGGCAAGAGCATTGTCAGGAAGCGAGTCCCTATGACGGCGCCGAGGACCGATACAACCTGACCGCTTCCCAGAGTCGCCGCTTCGATCCCGAGACGGCGCCCTCGACGGATAGCCCGACCTAACATGCCGAAGCCAGCAAAGCCGCTGGTCGGGTTCGTTGCAGGGGCAGGATTAGTCACTTGTGAGAACAAAAACCGCCGCCCGCGGATATTGTGCCGCCGACGTGGCACGCTGCGAAAACCTTGCCAGGCTTAAAGAAGGAGATCATTATGCAATCCAAGATCAGCCAAGCCTTGTTTTGCCCAACGGCTCACATCCTCCGGGGGCACGAGCCGCCGAGGAGAACTAGAGTCGCCCCTTGCAGGAGCCGCATGATTTGTTACTTGGAGTTCCGATAGTAGTCGTAGTACCTGTAGTAGTAGTAACCACTACCCGTGTCATTACTGAGCCGATTCAAAATGATGCCCACCAGATTGGCTTTAAGCCGGCGGAGCGTTGAGACAACGGCTGTGACGGCCTGGCGGTTCGTTTCACCGGCGACCGCGATGACGACCACGCCATCCACGGCGATGGCAAGTTGCATGGGCTCGGCAAACCCGAGCATCGGTGGCGCGTCGAGAATAGTGAGATCGTAGGTCCGCACGGCCTCATCCAAAAGATCCGCTATATTGCCGCCGATCAAGTCCGCTGCTCTCCGGGATGGTGGCCCTGCAGGCAGGAGATGCAGGTTGGGGAGATGCGCGAACTGCACAATGGACTGCTCCAGAGTGTTTTCGCCCAGCATGATCCCACTCAGGCCGGGGCCCGGATCGGTAATGCCCAGTTTCTTGTCCAGGGTCGGCCGGCGGAGGTCGGCGTCAATCAAGAGTGTCTTCTTGCCCTGGTCGGCGTGTGCAATGGCGAGGTGCATGGCTGCGGTCGATTTGCCCTCACCGGGTGTCGAACTGGTGATTAGAATCGTCCGCAAACGGCGATCGACGTCTGACAGCAGGATCGAGTTCCTCAGCATTCGAACCGCCTCCTCGAATGAAGACAGCGATCTCGACTGCTTCTTTTTAGCTAGCACGAGGGCGCCCGACTGCGTGTGTGGGTTCAACTGTGCCGTGACGAGAGATGTGCTGTCTTTGACGACGGGCAGGGCCCCGATAAGATCCGTCTGGAACAAGCGGTGGATCTGGTCCGGATCCCGGATGGTTGTATCGAAGGAATCGAGGAGAACCACCATGCCAATGCCGAGGATTGATGACAGCAGGGTGGCAAGCGCCAAGTTCATCGCTATATCCGGGAATATCGGTCTGGCGGCAGGCCTCGCTGGATCGGAGATGGCGGTGTTTTTGTTCTGAAAGCCGGCGTTGATAGCTGCTTCCTGGCTCTTGGTCATCAACTGGTCATAGAGCTTTTTGTCGGCGTCGGCTTCCTGCTTGAGCCTCTGATAGTCAAAGGATCGAAGGTTTAGCTGGTCTGCCTCGGCCTTGGTTTGCGACAGGGCCTTTTGAAGCATTTGTTCTCTCGCAACCGCTTTCTTGTATTCGACCTCGACCCGCTGTGCAATGTTACTTCGAAGGGTCTGGAACTGCGATTGGAGCTCTTGTAGCTGCAGTTGTTGGCGTTTGTAGTCTGGATGATTCGGTCCCTTTGAAGACTTTATCTCGGCAAACTTTTCTTCCGCCTCGTTGATGTGTTCCTGGAGGTGCTGGAGTGCATCGCCTTGCCCCGACGCCTGCACCGCTTCGAGAGACCCGGAGGCAAGCGAGTTGTAAACTGCCTCGCTTTTCACGCGATCGGCTTGCGCGGTGGTGTATTCGGTATTCAGCTGGAGTAACCGCTGGGAAATGATATTGGTTTTTTCCTCAGGATTAATAACGTTCAATTCTTTTTCAAATTGAGCAAGTGCCTGGCCCGATCGCTCCATGCGCGCCCTCAACTCGTCGATTTGCCTCGCCATGAAGCCGGAGGCGCTGGAGGCGGACGCGACCTGGAGTCGGTAGATATGTTCCAGATAAGACTTGGCGATGGCATTGGCGACATCCGCCGAGAGCTGGGGCTCCGTTGATCGATAGGAGATCATGACAAGGTAGGTGTTCGGCGGCCGGTAGACTTTTATCCGATGCAAGGTGGTAGGCGCTTCCTTAATGGCGGCGACGCTCTCCGGCGTCTTACCTTCGAAGCGTCTCTCTAGCTCCAGCAGTTTATACTTTTGCGCGACAGGCCTGAGCACCGGGTCGGATTGAATGATTTTGATCTGCGTAGCTATGTATTCGTCTGCGTCCTGAGGCGCGTAGCTCATTTTCTGGGCATCCTCGCCAACCACGCCGGAAGGGGCCTGCCGGTCGATGTTGATTCCCACCGTTGACTCGTATATGGGTTGAAGCCGTGAGGATATTAGATAGGTGACCAGAAGACTTGTCAGCACGAAGATGACAATCTTCCAGGCTTGACGGCGAACGAGCCAGAGGTAGTGCGTTATGGGGGTTGCTTCGGCGCCCTGATTGCCGCCGGGTCCGCTGGTCGGGACTGGCTGATTCTGCGCTAGGACAGCGCCGGGATCGAATATCGCGGGTAGATTCTCAGTCTCGTTTTTCATGACGTTGGACGGGGGTAGGGGCTTTGATCACGGGTTGTAGCATCGGTGCTTAGGTTATTGGTTGGACGAAATTCCTGCCGGCCGCACATGCGCCGCTAAGGCGTTGACCCTAATGGGCTGTGTATATTAGAGCCGCGCCAATGACCGCCGCGACGCCAGCCGATTTCTCGAGGACATTCATCGTAACTCTGAGCGCCCCATTCTCGGGAATATACAGAATGTCGTTGGCCTGGAGCGGTACATCGGGCGCCTTTCGATGCATAATGTCGGCGAGCTGCACCGGTATGCCGTCCTGACCAGCCTGTCCCGCTTCTTTCCTGTAAATGTAGGCTACTTTCTGGGTGTAGGGCATCAGACCTTGCGACATGGCAATGGCTTTGAACACGGTCGCGTCATTGGCCTCGTGGACCTTCACCGCACCCGGCATCTTGACGTTCCCTACGACATAGATGCGCCCCGCCGCTGGTACGCGAATCTGTTCGCCGCCGGACAGAGCAATGTTCAGGGCGGGATCCGTTGCATCGAGCAGACCCTTCGCGGGAATACGCTGGTTGATCTCGTGGGGTTGGCCGTCGGAATCCTTGGTCGATCGAGTTACGATGATGTCGGGGCCTGCTTCGTCGCTCAGCCCGCCGGCTCGGGTTATGGCATCCAGCAGAGTCATACCTGGTAGTGCTTGAAAGGTAATCGGACTTCTCACCTCTCCAGCCACGCTGATGGGCCGGCTACGATATTCCGCGACGCTGACGGAAACGACCGGGTCGACCAGGATACCCTCCATCTTGAGCTCGTCTGCAATTGAAGTTTCAAGGTCGCCAGGCATCTTCCCCTTAGCATGGATCTTTTGCTTGAGCATCGGCATGCGGAGCGTACCGTCAGCCGAGACGCGAATCGTGCGGGATAATTCGGGCGAGTCGTAGACAGTAACAGCGACGAGATCGTCGGGCCCGATCGGCTGCGCCGGCAGGTTGGAGTACGCTGTGACATCGTCGGCAACATGGGGCGGGGCGGCCGGCTGGGCAAAGACGCCGGAAACAAACGACGGAATTGCCAGAACGGCAAGAACGGTTAGACGCATAAGGCTTCGACAGTGGAACAAGATATTAGCGTTTAACGGTCAAGAAACCGGTCATGCTAAGCACGGAGCAACTCGCGTTGCCGGACGGTTTCCAAGAACCAGGCGTAGGTTGACTTAATGCCCTCCTCCAACCCGATCTGAGCCCGGAAGCCAAGAGCCGTCAAGCGACTGACGTCAAGTAACTTTCGAGGAGTTCCGTCCGGCTTGGTGGGATCGAAAACAAGATCGCCGCAGAAACCAACAGTCTTCTGGATGAGGCGGGCGAGGTCGGCGATGGCGATGTCTTCTCCGGTGCCAACATTGACGATTTCAGGCTCGTTATAGTTCAGCATCAGGTAAACGGCCGCTGACGCCAGATCATCTACGTGCAAAAACTCGCGTCGGGGCGAACCCGTTCCCCAGATTACCACTTCCGGGCGGCCGTCAGCCTTCGCTTGGTGGAACTTCCGTATGAGGGCCGGCAACACGTGCGAGTTCCGTAGATCGAAGTTGTCGCCGGGGCCGTACAGGTTGGTCGGCATCAAGGAGATAGCGTTGAAACCGTACTGCTTCCGGTAGGCCTGGCACAGTTTGATTCCCGCGATCTTGGCGATCGCGTACCACTCGTTGGTCGGCTCCAGAGGGCCCGTCAGCAGATACTCCTCTTTAATGGGCTGGGGGGCAAGCTTGGGGTAGATACAGGAACTACCCAGAAACTGGAGCTTGGAGACGCCCTGCCGATAGGCTGAGTCAATAACATTGTTCTGAATTCGAAGGTTTTCGGCCAGGAATTCCGCAGGGTAGCTGTCGTTGGCGAGGATTCCTCCGACTTTGGCCGCCGCCAGAAACACGTACTCCGGCCGCTCTGCGGCGAAAAAATCAGCAACGGCCTTTTCATCTAACAAGTTGAGTTCGAATCGCGGGCGCAAAACCAGGTTTGTGTAGCCGAGTTCCCGCAGACGTCGGACCACTGCGGACCCCACCAGGCCGCGGTGACCAGCGACGTAGATCTTCGAAGCGAAGTTCATTAACTTATCGCGACGGGACTTTAACGACGGTGTTCTGGGCGGCTTCCAATTGGGCTTTCCGAAGATCGGAATCGACCATCATGCGGACCAACTGCCTAAACGACGTTTCGGGCGCCCAACCCAGAAGTCGGCGCGCTTTGGAAGAGTCACCCATCAGGTAGTCGACTTCGGTGGGCCGGAAGTACTTCGGATCGATTTCAACGTGTTTCTCCCACTCGACATCAGCGTAGCCGAACGACTCCACCAGGAACTCACGGACCGAGTAGGACTCGCCCGTCGCAACCACGAAATCATCGGGCTGGCTGTGCTGCAGCATCATCCACATAGCGCGAACATAATCTCCGGCAAAGCCCCAGTCACGTTTCGCGTCGAGATTGCCAAGGTACAGCCTGTCTTGCAAGCCGTATTTGATGCGACCCAAGGCGCGGGTGATCTTGCGGGTAACAAACGTCTCGCCGCGGCGGGGCGATTCGTGATTAAACAAGAGTCCGTTGCTGATGAACAGATTGTATGCTTCCCGGTAGTTAATGCAATACCAGTGCGATGCCATCTTCGAGACCGCATACGGGCTGCGGGGATAGAAAGGCGTGTCCTCATTCTGGGGGGGCTTGGCAGCACCGAACATTTCAGATGAACCTGCCTGGTAAAAGCGGACGTCACGGCCGGTATGTTGCACGTGGTCACGTATGCAATCAAGGAGCCGGAGCGTGCCCATCGCGTCGGCATCCGCGGTGTACTCCGGAAGCTCGAAAGACACTTTCACATGGGATTGCGCGCCGAGGTTGTACACTTCGTCGGGCTGAGAGTCCTCAATGATGCGGCGCAGGCCGGTGGAGTCCGTCAAGTCACCGTAGTGCAGCACGAGCCGGCGACCCATCTCGTGGGGGTCGGAGTAAAGGTGATTGATGCGTCCCGTGTTGAAGCTCGAGCTGCGACGGACAACGCCGTGAACCGTGTAGCCCTTGGTAAGCAGAAGCTCGCTAAGATAGGAGCCGTCCTGACCGGTGATACCTGTGACGAGTGCGGATTTAGACAATTGCGTCAACGCTCCTGTGGTCGTGAATCATACGACAGAGATAGTAGCCATCGGAGGGCAAAAGTCTCAACTGCCGGCGGCGACGGAAAGCAGCCGGCTAGGTCCGGAGTGCATAAGCCGCGAGAGGCGGTCGACCTCCGTTGTGAGGATGTCCAACTTAATTTGGAGCTGACGGAGATTGGCCTCGGCGGAATCCGAGCCAATCGTGCCGGTGTCGAGAATGACACGTTGCATCGCGGAGCGGGCGAGTTCAGACACACTTCGTGCGCCGGACTTTTCGCAGGCTCCCTGTAACAGTCGATATTCATCGCTAGACAAGCGAAAGCTAACCATCTTCGTCTTTCTATGTGTGGCTACCATGACTTCAATCCTTGATTAGAGATGTTTGAAGGGCGGCAATTGCTGGCGAGTCGGATATGAAGACACAAGCGACGGCCGGGCAATTATCTAGCGAGAACGCGACATGGCGAAACAATTGTCTTTCTTGACAAGGCCGCAGATGGGTTCTCCGAGGACACTGCGGCACCAATGACGCCCTGTTTAGGAGGGGAGAGTCTAGATCGGCCGAACAATAGCGCTATCCAATTCTGCGGCGATCGAACGCTGCAGCATAGAAATGGATAGCACGAGCCGGTTTTCTCCCTTGGTGGCAAGCAGGATGCCTTCCAAGTTAATGAGCGGACCGGACTCAACCCGGACGCGTTGGCCTACTTTGAGAAATGGGTGGGGCCTGGCGAGGAGACCGGACCGTATAACCGCCTGCACCGCTTGAATTTCCGCAAGGTCAACCGGATATGGCTCGCGGCCGAATCCGACAATGTAATCAACCCCGGGGGCACTTAATACGGGCAGCCGGTCGAAACGATCGATATTGCAGAACAGATAACCGGGAAACAAGGCCGCCTCAACGGTCTTGATACGGTCGGAGTAACGTCTGCGATCCGGGTATGTGGGACAGAGAGTTTCAATTCCCCGACTCTTCAAGAACTCGCTGACCGTGCTTTCCGCGCGGGTTCTGACCCTGACTGCAAACCATTCAAGACAAATGCGAGGACACGCTACCGCCATTTTCGTCCCAGTTGAGTTCCTTAGCTCGCGATCCTCCGGGGAACCGTGGTACTCCTGGCGTCCACCCGCAGACCCTAAGGCTATCAACCGGCGTGGCGTCTGTCAACGAAAAACGTATGACATGTCGACAAACAACTTTCAAGGAACTGCCGAGCTTGTGCACCCCAAAGGAATGTCCCCTAAGGGCGTACTACCTACTGGTATAGCGGAGGAAATAGCTTTATTATCAAGTTCTTAACAAAAGAACCACGGCGTGTGCTTCGCACGATTTACCCTCGCCGACGGGGCCGACCTTTTCCGCTGTCTTGAACTTTACACTGAGCGACTCCAGGGGCAAATGTAAGACATCCGCCAGCGTTTGGCGGATCGGCAGCCGATACGCTTTGAGCTTCGGACGTTCCAGCACGACAGTAGAATCAATGTTGGCCACCTGGTAGCCTCTCGCCGTTACCAGAGCCGAAACGCGGCGAAGAAGGTCGAGGCTATTTGCTCCCTTCCATTCAGGCGCCGTGTCCGGAAAATGCGTTCCGATGTCGTCGAGGGCCAAGGCACCGAGCAGGCCATCGGTGATGGCATGCGATAGCACGTCCGCATCCGAGTGGCCGGCAAGACCGAACTCAGCCGGAATCGTAACTCCGCCAAGAACGAGTGGCCGGCCTGGCTCAATCCGGTGGGTGTCCCATCCATGGCCAATGCGAAAGGGAACAGCGAGCGGAGACTGGCCCATTGGCTAGACCGGGCTTAGGACAGAGCTCTCAAGCGTCAGATAGAGGCGAGCCAGTTCCATATCCGTGGGCTTGGTAATCTTGATGTTCCGGTCAGTTCCCGGAACCACCGATACTTCGACAATCTCAAGGCGCTCAACGAGGGAAGACTCATCGGTGCCAATGAAAAGATCCTGGCGCGCCTTTTCGAATGCGTCGCGGAGCAAATTCAACCGGAAGACCTGGGGCGTTTGAGTCAATATCAAACGCTCTCGCGGCAGAGTAGCACGCACCTTATTGCGGTGGATCTGCTTGACTGTATCCACGGGAACGACACCGACAATAGCTGCCCCTGTTTGGGCCGCTTCCAAAATAACCTTCTCAATCGTGCGTGGTTCGATAAAGGGCCGCACCGCATCGTGAACGGCGACTAGATCCGTGTCGTCGGCAATGGTAGCCAAGGCATTCTCCACCGATTGCTGCCGCGATTCGCCACCTTCGACGGTGCGAACCAGCTTGGGAAAGCCCTGCTGAGCAAAATGCTGGTTTGCCCAAGCAAGGTCATCTCCGCGCAAGGCCACGACGATCTCGGTGACCAACGGGGTGATGACAAACTTGCGAATCGTGTGGACCAGGATAGGCGAGCCGTTCAATAACATGAACTGCTTACGACTAATCCCTTCCTTCTCAGGCGCGCCGCGCCCCATGCGAGTTCCGAGGCCCGCAGCCGGGATGATGACAGAGACTTTCATGAAATCAGGAAGCCATTGGCTATCGAACCGCCGCACCCGGGAATAGATGCCTGTTTTTGGCTCGTCCTTTCATAATAGACGCTCCGACGGCGAGTAAGCCGAGATTAGCACGTCGCGCTCTTAAGAAGGAGCAGCGCCGGCGGACAGCGGATTAACTTGCCGGCGGAATCAGTTCCTTCGCTGTGGCTGAGGTCACTTCGGCAGGGACTGCGCTGGCCGTCGAGACCAAAGGACGCTCCTGGTGGCGCTCATCGAACTTTCCGAAGATCATCTTACCGGCGGTCGTCTGCAAGACGCTGGTTACCACGATGTCGACGGTCTTCGCAATCTGGCGCTTGGCATTGTCGACCACAACCATGGTCCCATCGTCAAGGTAGGCGACGCCCTGGTTGTACTCCTTCCCCTCCTTGAGGATGAAGACACGCATGGTCTCTCCGGGGAGCACGACCGGCTTCAATGCGTTGGCCAGTTCGTTGATGTTTAGAACTTCAACCCCGTGAACGTGGGCCACCTTATTCAGATTGAAATCGTTTGTGACGACCTTGCAGCTGCGGGCCTTGGCCAATTCCAGCAGCTTCAGGTCGACCTCTCGTACGTTTTGGACATCGTCCGGGACCAACTCGACCGAGATGCGAGGAATTTTCTGCAGGCGTTGGACAATGTCCAACCCCCTGCGACCCCGGTTGCGTTTCATCGAGTCTGAAGAATCCGCTACCATCTGCAATTCGCGCAGAACGAACTGCGGTATTACAAGTACCCCGTCAAGGAAGCCGGAATCGGCGATATCCGCAATCCGGCCGTCAATGATGACACTCGTGTCGAGGATCTTGACCGAGTTCAGTGCCGGAACGGCGGCGTGTGAATTCCAATGCAGGAGATCCGATTGAGACAGTCCCACCGCCGTTCCCAGGTAGCCCGTGATTAACGGGACAACAATCGAGAGCAAGCCTCCGCCTGAATGATCCCGGAATGTCGCGACCAGAATCAAGCCGAGAATTGCGCCGGAGAATAACCCAGCAGCCGTACCCAGCAGTTGATTCAGACTGAGGGCTCTGATCCTTGTTTCAAGTATGACCGCCAAGGCAGCCAAAACCATCCCAGCGGCCGCGGCAGGCACTGCATCCATGCCGAAAGGCCGCAATTCACCTACGGCAAAGCCGAGAAGCAGGATGAAACAAAGACGAATTAAGACGAGATTAAGTTTTGTATTGCGATCCAAGCGTTACCATCCCCGAGATGACAAAGTCTCTGGACAGAAACCAGACGACCGGCAAATCACCAAACAGCTAGCAAACTGGGAGAGGGCATTTACCGACCGCTGCGAAGTATATCACCGCACAGGGATTGGAGAAAGGGGAAGGTTCTGTTGGAGAGAAAGGTGGTGTTGAAAAAGGGAAGGAGGAGGAGCACCCAAGTTAAAGAACCTTGGCGAGCTCCTCGGCAAAAGCGCTCTGTCCGGCGGCCGGGCCGTTGTGGCGGCGGCCATTGCTGGTGGCCTTACGTTGAGTTGGACTCGCACCACTGACAGCCGGCCGGCGCGTCCGGTCGGGAACAACAGTGGCTTTGGTGGTCACGCCGACGCTCTTACCCTTGGGAGGTTGTGCGGGATTGGCGCGAAGCAAGCGGTCTTCGAGAGGAGCGCGGTCGAAGCGGCGGATGATGGAGTTCATCTCCTCCTGGTTCGGCGCGTCGATAAAGGCGAAGCCTTTGGATTCCTGTGTTTCGGGATTGCGGATTACCTTGACCGCGTCTGCGACAAGGTTTTCTGAGGTCAGCCAGGACTTAATGTCGTCGGCAGTCACCCAGACAGGGAGATTTCCAAGGAAAACGGTAAAACTCATTCGAAAGTGTATGTGCTCCGTGAGGGGAATTGAGGTAGGCCTCGAAGGCGCACCAAGGAGGCTACTAGGATATTACCACACGCCCCGCAATGCGGTAAACCCAAAAACTCGCCCAGACCCCTGAAAAATAAGGCTGGAAATAAATCTACGGCCAGTTGCTCCGCGAGCAGTCCTGTGCAACTGGCGGGACGCGAGTCGCGCGAGCGCTTTTTTGGCCCATTTCGCGCTTCTCATGGCCCAAACCAAGGGCGGCCACGGATCAGTGTGCCCCGGAAATTCGACGCTGCCGTAAGATGGAAAATGCTCTTAACCGGCGAAACCTCCCTCGATCACTCGATGGCAAGTGCGCCCCGCGCTCTAAGTTGCTTTGTCAGTCGCCGCTTCCCTGATGCGGCAACCCTGAAAACCCTGCTCTGGCTCGCGATCGCGGTGTTTCCTGCATTTCCTCTGCTCGCCGCGGAAGAGTTTAGCGTTCACGAAAACTACACGAAGTACGAATTCCGGATTCCGGCCCGGGATGGCAAGCGGCTCTTCACGGCGGTCTACGTTCCGAAAGACCGCAGCACAAAATACCCGATTATCCTGATGCGAACTCCGTACAGCGTTGCTCCCTATGGAGAGGACCGCTACCCGAAGAGTTTGTATCCGGGCGAAGAGTTCGAGCGCGAGGGCTTCATATTTGCTTATCAGGACGTGCGTGGAAGGTACATGTCGGAGGGCGAATGGAAGGAGATGACACCGCACCTCGACGGCAAGAGGAGCAAAACCGATGTTGATGAAAGCACCGACACCTATGACACGATCGACTGGCTGGTGAAAAACCTGCCCGATAACAATGGGAAAGTCGGTCTGTTGGGCATTTCCTACCCGGGGTTCTATACTGCTGCGGGTATCATTGACGCTCATCCCGCTCTCGTTGCCGCCTCTCCCCAAGCCCCCGTCGCGGACCTTTACATGGGAGACGACGCATTCCACAACGGAGCTTTCTTTCTAGCCGCCAATTTCGGCTTCTATCTTGACTTTTTCAAGCACGGAAGCCCCGTCACCCCCGAGCAGGAGCCGAAGGCGGACATAACGGTCAAGGACGGCTACCGCTTTTATCTCAACATGGGCCCTCTGGCAAACGCGGATGAAGAGTACCTGAAGTACAAGAATCCGTACTGGACCGATGTCATTGCCCACCCGAACTACGATCAGTTCTGGCAATCGCGAAACCTTCTGCCGCATCTCCGCAACATTAAACCGGCCATTTTGGTGGTTGGGGGCTGGTATGACGCGGAAGACCTCGCAGGAACTCTCAAGACTTGGCGAGCCATCGGCGCGAATGGGAATCCGCCTGTCAACCGTATCGTCATGGGACCGTGGGTTCATGGTGGTTGGTCTGACGGCGATGGGTCAAAGCTGGGAGACATCGAATTCGCGGCCAAAACCGCAGTCTTCTTCCGAAAGGAGGTCCAGCTCCCTTTCTTCCGTTATTACCTCAAAGGCGGCACTGCACCGCCAAGTCCTAAGGCAGTCATGTTTGAAACCGGAGCCAATCAATGGCATGAATACTCCCAGTGGCCACCAGAAGGAGCACAGGCCGCGAAGCTGTACCTGCACGCTGCGGGGAGGTTGACATTTGACCCTCCTATCCCGAACGAGGCCGGTGCGGAAGGTACAAATGCTGCGACGTCAGAAGGCTTTGACGAGTACCGGAGTGATCCAAACCACCCAGTCCCGTTCTTCGGGAAAGTGGTGCCTGAGATGGCTCGGGAGTACATGACGGGCGATCAGCGTTTTGCCGCAACCAGGGACGACGTCCTGAGCTATGAGACGGAACCTCTCGAACAGGACCTGACGATTGCCGGCCCGGTGACACCGTTCCTGCATGTTTCAACCACTGGAACCGACTCCGACTTTGTCGTCAAGCTCATCGACGTATTTCCAATGGATTACCCCGATCCGGAGCCGAACCCTGAAGAAGTCGAGATGGGTGGTTATGAGCAGTTGGTCCGCGGAGAACCATTCCGGGGCAAGTTCCGGAATAGTTTCGAGAAGCCGGAGCCCTTCAGCCCGGGCAGGATTGAGGAGATCCGCTTCACCATGCCGGACATCGATCACTGTTTCAGGCGTGGGCATCGGATCATGGTGCAGATTCAGAGTTCGTGGTTCCCGCTGGTTGACCGTAATCCGCAGGTGTTCACGAACATCCCGACGGCCAAACCCTCCGACTTCAAGGTCGCTACGGAAAGGGTCTACCGGTCCGCCGCGCTGCCCACCTATCTCGAGTTCCTGGTGATTCGCGGCACGCCAGCCGCGCGGTGACCGCCTTCGAACCCCAGTACCGACGCTGCTACCAGAACGTGACGCGGCGAATGAACCGCACAGCCTTGTTCTCGAAGAGCTGGGTTACAACCGTGTCGGGCACGGGCTGGTCGGTTTCAACGATGGAAATGGCGGTCAGTGGTTCGCCAGGCTGCCGGCCGTCCGACAAAACATCCTGGCGACCGAGGGCAAAATTGGCAATGTTGATGCCGTTATGGCCTAAGACAGTGCCAAGGAAGCCAATCACACCGGGCACATCGTCATTCCTCGAGTACATGAGGTTCCCGCCTAGGGTCGCCTCACAAGCGATCCCTTCCACTTGCACCAGCCGCGGTCGGTTTAGAACGACCGACCCTTCCGCTGCGAACGTACCGAGGTCGGTTTCGATCTCAATACGGATGGAGTCCATATGCCCGTTGCGGGGCTCACGGCGCTCCGACACAACAAAGCCCCGGCGAGCTGCAATCTGCATGGCGTTCACCACGTTGGCTTTCTGTTCCAGCGAACGGCTCAAGACTCCCGCCATTCCCGCATTGCGAAGCAGTTGGGTATCACTCTCGCCGATATGGCCGGAGTAAGTGAGCAGAATCAGGTGGGGATTGCCGTTTGCAATGTGGCTCACGAAGAAACCTAGCCTCTCGGAGAGGTCAGCCCACGGTCCGAGCGTCCGATACTGTTCGAGGGTCATGGCCGGCATATTGACGGCGTTAAGGGCCACGCCACTGACAAGGTACTGCACTAATTGCTCAGCAATGCGCACACCGACCAGTTCCTGCGCTTCCTCAGTCGATCCGGCAATGTGGGGAGTAGCAACCACGGTCGAGATCTGAAAGAGCGGCTCATTCACCGGGGGTTCCTTCTCGAAAACATCCAACGCGGCTCCGGCAACTGTGCCGTTCTCAAGCGCCTCATTCAAAGCCTTGGCGTCCACTAACTCGCCGCGCGCGCAGTTCACAATCCGCACCCCGGGCTTCATTTGCTCAAAGGCGGCGGCATTCAGCATGTGCTCGGTTTCGGGAGTTAGCGCTACATGCAACGTAATGTAATCGCTCTTGCTGTACAGCTCCGGAAGCGCGACCAGGGTCACTCCGAGATCACTGGCGTGCTGCGAACTCACGTAGGGGTCGTGGCCCAGAATCGTCATCTCGAACGCTTTCGCACGCTTCACTACTTCGCGTCCGATACTGCCGAGGCCGACCACCCCCAGCGTTTTGCCGCGCAGTTCGTTACCCAGGAACTGTTTCTTCTCCCATTTGCCCGATTTCGTTGAAGCGCTGGCTTGCGGGATAGACCGGGCCATGGACAGCATTAAGGCCAAAGTGTGCTCAGCAACCGAGACCGAGTTGCCGCCTGGAGTGTTCATCACCAGGACACCGGCAGCCGTCGCCGCCTCAAGGTCTACATTGTCAACACCAACGCCCGCGCGGCCAATCGCCTTCAGCATTGGCGCCTTTTCGAGGACCGCTTTCGTCACTTTCACGGCGCTGCGAACCAGCAGTGCGTCGCAATCGGACAGGTGCGCCTCGTAGCTCTTTGGATCAGCTACCACGACATCCCAACCATGCTGGGCTCGCAGTAATTCCACGCCCGCCGGCGCCAGCGGTTCTGCCACTACGATTTTCATGTTGTTATTTTGTGTTCCCTGCCAGTGCCGCTTGCGGGAGAGCTACGTCCGCATAGATGCTTTGCACGGCCGCAACGCCTGAGCCGAATCTGACCGGATGCCCATTGGCCGTGAGGATAAGCTCAAGCTCGGCAATCAGCGCGAACAGATCGTGAAAGTCGAAGTAACCAAGATGGGCGATGCGGAATATCTGCCCCTTCATCGAACCTTGGCCATTGGTGATGATTGCATTGAACCGGCTGCGGAACTCCTTCACAATGACACCGGAATCCATCCCGGCTGGCGGCCGCACGGCCGTCACTGATGAGCCGGGCGAACTGGAAAAAACTTGAAGGCCTAACTCTGTGACCGCCGCCCTGGTGGCCCTCGCCAGTAGCTGCGCATTGGCAACCAGCTTGTCCATTCCCAGCGCCTTGATGTACTTTAGCGATTCGGCCAGAGCCAGCAGCAGCGTAGTGTTTGGCGTCCACGCTGACTCGCCCGTGGCGGCATTCTTCTTCTCCCTTTTCAGATCGAAGTAGAAGCGGGGCGCTGTCGACTGCTCGCCCAAGGCCCAAGCCTTAGGACTGATCGCGATAAACGAGAGGCCAGGCGGAATCATGAACGCTTTCTGGGATCCGCCGACCACAATGTCCAGGCCCCAGCCATCGATATTCAGCGGCATCGTGCCAATGCCCGTAATCGCATCAACAACCAGGATCGCATTCGTTTTCTCGACCGCCAGGCCCATGGTTTTGACGTCGTGCGCGGCGCCGGTGGAAGTCTCTGAGGCTTGCACGAAGACACCCTTAATGCGGCGATTCCGGGCCAGCTCGGCTTCAACCGCCTCTGGCTTTACAACATCGCCGTATTCGGCCTTGAGCACGGTGGCCTTCATGCCCCATGCCTTCATGATTTCAACCCAGCGTTCCCCAAACTTGCCCGCGCAACAAACCAGCGTCTCGTCACCCGGAGAGAAAAAGTTCTGTGTAGCTGCTTCCAATCCGCCAGTGCCCGAAGCGACGAGAGTCAGCACATCGTGTGATGTGCCGAGGACTTCGGCCAAATCTGCGAGAACGCCGCGGTAAAGGCTTCGGAATTCCTCAGTGCGGTGATGGATATCGGAACCCATCATGGCGTGCAATGCGGCGGGAAGAAGGGGAGTTGGACCGGGCGTTAGGAGACGCTGCTTCTTAATGTGCATTACGCGGGGAGGACGCTCGCATTGCGAGCTGCCGAAACCCAGGATATCAAAACGTCTGCGTGGAACCCGCACGGGAACAACTCCGGAAAGCGGCGTTAAGGGCCGTGCGACTTGAGCGGAAATGAATACCGCTATTGGCTTTGGACTTGCACAGTGATCGAACCCAGCACTTGATTGGTCGTCGTCGAGAGTAACGTGAACACCATGCCGTTGGTCACCCATTTACCGGTCTGACAACTACCGCTGCTGGTGCCGCCGCCGCAGAACAGCGTGCCATTTGCATACACATTAGCGGGAACGTTTGCCGAGTAGGTGATTGTCGTGATTCCGAGTCCCGTTCCATCCGTTACGATGATCGGATTGGGACTGGCCGAGAGCGTTCCTGAGGGTCCCTGAACGACAGCCGTCGCCGTATTGAGCAGGGCTCCGTTGGAATCAGCTTTCAGGGTAAAGATGGTCCCGTTCGCGACCCATTTGCCGGTTTGACACGTCTCGCCGGTGGAGGGGCCGCAGAAAATCGTGCCGTCAGCGTACAAATCGGCTGCAACGTTCGCCGTGAAAGCAACGTTGACGATCGCAAGCCCCGTGCCATCGGTGACCACAATCGGATTGGGGAGCGAAATCGTGCCGGAGGGCGGAACCGCCTGCACTTGGGCCGTCGCCGACGCCAGCACCGCGTTGTTTGCGGCGGGATTCACCACCGTGAAGACAGTCCCGTTGGACACCCATTTGCCCGTAGTACATGAGCCACTCAACATTCCGCCGCAAAAGAGGTTTCCCCCAGCGTAGACATTGACCGGAACATTGGCGCTGAAGTTGACCGTAGTCACGCCCAAGCCGGTGCCATCAGTAACTCCGATGGGATTCGGCGAGAGGCTGATTGTTCCGGCTGGGTTCTGCAACGGCACTGTGAGCGTGGCAAGCACCTGGCCGGTGGCCGGCACGACCGCTGTGAAGATAGTGCTGCTAGTTACCCACTTCCCGGTCGGGCACGTGCCGGTCTGGTAGGGACCGCAGAGCAGATTGCCGCCGGCATACACATTCACGGGTGTGTTCGCGTTGACAATGATGGTCGTCATTCCCAACCCGGTACCGTCGTTGATGATCGGACTCGGATTGGCTGAAAGCGTGGCACTGGGCGTTTCGACGCTCGCGACCGCAGTTGCCAGGGTGTTCCCGGTGGAGGGGTCCACCATCGTGAAGCTCATTCCGTCGGTAACCCAGTTCCCCGTGGTACAGGTCCCGCTCGTTCCGCCGCTGCACAAGAGCGTGCTGCCCACGTATATATTGACGGGAACAGCGGCGGTATAAGTCAGGGTCGCGGTGCCCACCAGCGGCCCACTGGTGACAACAATTGGATCAGGACTGATGACCAACGACGTCGAACTCGTGGATGTAACCGGCAATGTGACGATATTGCTGATGAAGGCATTCTGTGCGATGTAAAGTTGGGCGTTGTTGCTGGTCGTCAGGCCTGCCGGCATCTGCAATTCGATCTGATAAATGCCGATCGACCCATACGGAAACCCTGCATTGAGCACCTGAGCAGTTGAACCGGCCAGCGTGGCAGCCACAAAGTTACTTTGGTCGACGGAGTTGGGCACAGGTCCGTAGTATGGATAGCCGGCCGGCGAAGCCTGCCCGTTAGCCAGAACGCCCAGGCCGGTGCCAAAGATGTTGATAAGCTCGTTTTCTGCCGCCGGATTATCAGTAGTGACCGGACTTCCTGCCGTGTTGGCGCAGCAGGTTGCCGAATTGAATGCAGTGAGGATAATCGTAGCCCCGGCGCTGGTGGTGGTACCTATAGGAATGCCGTTCCCTGCTGGGCCGGGAATCCTCGCCTGGATGATGATGCGCGTAAAGGCACTCGACGCAGTAGCTGTTACGGCGGGATCCGTATTGACCATAGCAACCAAGGCGGCCTGCACCGTATTCAGAGTGTCGCTCGCCTGCACCGTATAGGTATAGGCACGGCCGTTGATCGCAATGGTAGCCGTGTTCCCCGCAGTAATCGTTCCGTCCACCGAAACAACGGCTGAGGCGTAGCTGCTGGCATGAAGTGCTATGGCCTGCGGCGGTGTGGCCGTTCCCATCGAGAAGATGCCTGGATTCGCCGGCACAATCGTCAAATTGATCGCATTCGACACGCTGACGGTACCATCCAGGTTATTCAAGCGAACGTAGACGCTTCCGGTATCGGTGCCGTAGTAGTCAAACGGCATCTGGACGCGAATCTGGCTGGGTGTTACATAAGCGATTGATCCTGGAATCCCGTCGAAGTACACTTGCACTCCGTGGTAGCTGACCGGCAGCGGTGCGCTAGTGGCCGTATAGCTACCGCCGTTCGGCGACAGACTAACGCCGGGAGGAGCGTTGATCGTTACAAACGTACCCGGCGCAAGGGTCGCGCCATTGCCGCCGGTCAGCGCGATGCCCGACGCAGTAGCTGTTTCCGTTGCCGAGGTGGATACACTGGCAGCCAGCGTTATCGAATTTCCTGCTGAGCCTTCCGCCCTGGCGTTGAGCGACACAATCGCCCCGGGCACCGCGACAGCGATCACATTCGGGTCGCCCGCCCCGCTGTTGCTGCTGTTGATCGCGGTGACGAGGCCTTGGGTGATGGTCTGCAACGTGTCGCCAGTTACCGTGGTGTAGTTGTAGGCGGTCCCATTAATGGTTATCGTGATTTCGTCGCCTTTGGTGACGGTTCCCCCGATCACAACGTAGCCTTCCGCGTGAATCTGTTGGCTTGCCGCGTTCAGCACGGCGTCGTTTGGCAGAACCAGCGAGGGTGATCCAGGAGTGAAATACAGAACGCGCAGATCATATGGATCGGTAACATACAGGTTTGTCCCGTCCCAGGCAAGCGAGGTGGGATCGCGAATCGTGTTCGCACTCGAATTGTTGGAAACCACGGTCGAAGTTATCAGGTAAGTCTGATCGGTAACCACGTTCGAGACGAAATCCGGCTGCCCCAGGACGTTGTCAGCGCCTACGCCATTCGACGTTGGAATCGATGCGTAGATCAGCACCCGATCATTGCCGCCATCTGCGATATAAAGGCGTCCAGTGTTATCGGCCAAGGCGAACTGAGGGTAGCTCAGTGTCTTTTCGCACTCGAAGGGATACGTTAGCGCATTGGTGGTCGTGTTGGTGCCGTTCGATGCGCAAAAGCCGGTGCTGTTATTCGGGGCCGTGCTGGTCATGTTTGGCTGGCCCACTTCGACATCGGCAGGTGCCTGGTTGGCGGTCGGAATCGTGTTCCAAATCAAGACCCGGTTGTTGCCCAGATCGGTCACAAACAGGTGCGTTCCATCGGACGTGACGGACACAGGGTTGTACATCGTGTTGGCGGCGGCCACCAAAGTCACATTGGCGGCGGGATTGAAGCGCGTGGTGAAATTCGGCTCACCGAGCACCACGTCGGCAGGCTGGTTGTTCGTTGTCGGGATCGAGTTCCAGATCAAAACCCGGCTGTTCCCGGTATCCGCAACAAACAGCTTACCGTTCTGGACCCAAACGCCCTGCGGCCCTCGTAGCGACGATGAATTGAGAATCGACGCCGACTGGATCGCGGTAAAGCTTGCTTGGCCGAGGACGACGTTCGGGCTTGCGTCGATCGTTGTCGGGATAGAGTTGTAGATCAGAACCCGGTTGTAGTTGGTATCAGCGACCACTAAAATTGTGCCATCGCTGGCGACGGCGGTCGGCGAGTACATGTTGGTTGCGGTCGGCGCAACTATCGTAGGCGCTATCCCGGCTCCAGGGTTGGGAGTCACATAGTCCGGCTGACCTAGCACATTGATGGCAGAGAAATTGCATAGGACACAGCGGATGTTCACCGCCGGGGGCGCCGGAGGCTGGAGCCCCGTGAGATCGGCCGTCGGAGTTGGTATCTGGGTGGAGTCGAAAATCAGGACGCGGTTATTCTGCGGAAGAATGGAGAGTGTGTTCCCGTCGGCGACAAAAACGCGGTTTGAAGTCGCCGCCACCCCCTGCACGCCCCCCACGGTCGACTGGGAAATGGCGTAGACTCCGCCGGCAAAGATAGGCTGCCCAATAACCCCGCGAGCCGCCTGGAAGTTCTGGAAGCCGGTTTGGGCGCCTGCCGGGGAAACGAGGCCGGCAGACAATAGGAACGCACACAAATACCTCATATTAATAAGAGCCCTCACAGTATAACAACCGGGTTGGACGGGGCCGCTTTCGATGCCGTTACCGCGGGTTTCTGGAAGTTGCGGAGGAGGCGAAACTTATTGATTCCCGGATCCTTGCCTGGAAGAAACCGCCGCCAAAGGTTGCCTTTCGCCCTGCAAGCATCGTTCGGGCAGGAATGGCAGAGCCAAGCCGACCTGCGCGGGACTTCAAACTAAGCCACAAATTTCCAAGAGTCAGGCTTTCCAGATCTTAAAAGCCGGATAGAACGCGATCTATTTCACCTGAACGGTGACGGCGGCGAGAGTTGCCGACGGATCCGTCACTTTGCCGGTGGAATCTTGCAGGTAAAAGGTCATGCCATCGGTGACCCACTTAGCTGTATCACACGACCCTGAGCCGAACCCCTGACAAAGCAGAGGCCCGTCCGGTTTCCCAACGTGGATCTCCACGAATTTGGTTGCGGTCGTATTCCAGGTTAGTTTCGTTATACCGAGTTTGGTGCCATCCGTCACAGTGACCGGGTTGGGCGTAGCCGTAAATGATGCTCGCGGATTCGCCACCGCAGGAACGGGCGGCTGACCGGCGCCGGTTGAGGTCTCTTCCGAGCCCGATTTTCCGCACGCAATCAAAGTTAACGCAATCGTAATCGCCGTTAGAATCAGCAAAATGCGTTGTCTCTGGGTGGTGATGCAATGAAGCATATCTGCGGTGATTATAGCGGATACCCTGGTGGCGAAGTTCGCTCCCCATGAGATCTGGCCCTCTAAGTTACTCGTGTGGCCACGCAAACTGCTGTCACTCCTGGCCAAGGCAAGAATCGATCCATGAAGCGCCACAGCCAGATTGTTTTGTCGAACACCTTCAAAAACACTTTCGAAATATGACGGGACTTCAGAATCCGGCCATAAATAAACCAGGCCGGCGAACCGGCACGGTTCAGTTGATACAAATGATCAGCTTTAAAGCCGGCGTCCTTCAACTTGCCTGTAAGTTCCTCAGGGGAATAACGACGTCTGTTCCCAAGTGTCTGATCCAAGGTGCCGAATAGGGCGGGTGTCGCCGGGACTACCAGAATCAGTTTCCCCTGCGCGGGCAGCACTGAGTAGGCGCGCCTCAACAGTGCGGCATCGTCGTCCACCGTCTCCAGCACATTCATGTAAATCACCGTGTCAAGCGGTTTTGGAATGGCGAGAAAGTCCTCGTCACTCTCGGGGAGGAGCTTGCGGACAAATACATTGGGCGTGCGCAAGAAGCGGTTCTGAAGCGCATGCAGATACAGCGCATCACTTTCGGTGGCGATGTAGCTGAATCGGCGCGCCATCAGCCGCGAGCTGATGTTACCGATGCCGGCGCCGATCTCCAGAATGTGATCGCCGAGGTGCGGGCGAATAGTATCCGTCAGCCAACCTACGTACTGGGGTGTGCCTGTAAGGTTATTGAGGAATCCGCGACCGTATTGGCCGACATACAAATCATCGATCAGCCAAAAGCGCAGTATGACAGCGAGGGCTTTGACTCCATCCCGCCAGCCGATTTTCTTTCCTTCTTCATAAGTGCGCCCGTGATAACTGATTGGAACCTCGTAGATCCGCAGTTTGCGTTTCGCGCTCTTTAAGGTAATCTCGGGCTCGAAGCCAAAACGGTTTGACCGGATCGGGATGCTCTTCAGTAAGTCTGTACGAAAGACCTTATAACAGGTCTCCATGTCAGTTAATGCGAGATTGCAGAACATATTCGAGATGAACGTTAGCGTTTTGTTCATCAGCGAATGCCAGAACGGGAGAACACGCGTCTGTTCGGCCGGCAGGTAGCGCGAGCCAAAAACGGCGTCCGCGCGTCCGTCCAGTAATGGGCGCAGCAGTTTGGGATAGTCTGCGGCGTCATATTCAAGGTCGGCGTCCTGTACCAGGCAAAAATCCCCGGTCGCCTCCTGGATGGCGTCCCGGACGGAAGCACCCTTACCTTGGTTCTTCTCGTGCCGGAAGAGGCGGATCCGTGACTCTTCCGCTGCCAGTCGCTGCAGGATGTCGAAGGTCCCGTCTGTTGAACAATCGTCAACAATGATCAGTTCCCGCTCGACTCCGTCTGGCAGTGGTGCGTTCAGAACCATGCGCAAACTGCGCTCGGCGACTGTGCGCTCGTTATAGACAGGAATGAGGATGGATACTAACAAATGAGTGAACCCGTTATGTGGACCGCCCCGTGAGCCGCTGTCGGGGAAAATCTCAGTCTGGAAGTGGTGAACTGGTGGTCAACGTCTCAGTATAAAGGTAGCCTAAGGTCACAATTCAAGGGCCCAGGAAACCAGGGACCGCCGTGCACGCATTCGGCATCACCCGTCCCCGGGACACTCACACATCGTCACTACAGCTTCAACCGGAATGGCTGTGCGCGTACAATAGCAAGCGCGATGCCGTTACTCGATCGAATTCAAAAAGACATGGTCGAAGCCATGAAGGCCAAAGACGAGGCCCGCCTCAGCACCGTCCGGATGATCAAGACCGCTCTTAAGAAGCACGAGATCGATTCCATGAAGCCGCTGGACGAGGCTACCGAGATTCAGGTCATGAACACGCTCCTGAAGCAGCGCCGGGAATCAGCGGACATGTTCCGCAAAGGCGGCCGTGAAGAACTGGCGGCCAAAGAAGAAGCGGAGATCCGGCTGATTGAAACCTACCTGCCTTCCGCGCCCACAGCCGCCGAACTCGAAGCGGCCGTTTCCGCCGCCATCTCGGAAACCGGCGCCTCAAGCGCCAAACAGATGGGTCTTGTGATGAAGGCCGTTCAGGCCAAACTGGCCGGGAAGAGAGTCGACGGAAAGGCTTTGAGCGAACTGGTAAAAAGCCGGCTGCAGTAGGATCACTCCATGGCCACAACGCACAAGCCGTTTGTTCCTGAGTCGATTAAGATGCGTGAGCTCACGCTCCGTGCGGTTCTCTTGGGGCTGATAATGACTGTCGTCCTCGGTGCAGCAAATGCCTACCTCGGACTGCGGGCCGGCCAAACCATCGCTGCCACCTATCCGGCCGCGGTCATCGGCATGGCGTTGCTGCGATTGGGGAAAGGATCGATCCTCGAGGAGAACATCGCCCGAACGGCGGGTTCCATCGGCGAGTCGGTCGCAGCGGGCGCTGTCTTTACACTCCCTGCGTTCGTCATTTCGGGCGCCTGGCGCTCGTTCGGATTCGCCGATGCGTATTGGAAATCGACGGCGCTCATGCTGGTCGGCTCAGTGCTCGGTGTTCTATTTGTGTCCTTGGTGCGAAGGATGCTGGTGGAGGACCGCGAGCTTCCGTTCCCCGAATCGGTCGCGGCGTCGGAAATACACAAGGCCGGACAACTCGGCGCAAAAGCGGCGAAGTATCTGTTCTACAACATGGGCTTCGGAGCAGCGACTTTTCTGCTGGGCGCGTTCAATCTATTCGCGCCAGACCGCGATTTCTTCTTCCAGGTAGGCCGGCTCGGCAAAAGCGTTTTGAAGCTTGGGGGCGCCAAAACGACCCAGGTGCTCGCCACCGGAGGAGTATCCAGCTGTGCGGCTCCCACCGTAAGCCCCGCCTACGTCGGCGTCGGCTACATCATAGGGCCCGAACTAGCGGCACTAAATTTCTCAGGGAGCCTTATCGCGTGGGGCTTGCTGATTCCAACACTCATCTATTTCCTCGGCCCGCAGCTGCAGAGTTACCTTCCAGCCAACGCAACGGACGATAACTGGCTTAGCTTGGCGAATGCCGTGTGGCGTTACATAGTCCGGCCGATTGCCGTAGGCGGAATGATGGTAGGCACTTGTGCAACCTTGTGGCGCATGCGCAAGAACCTGATCAAGGGCCTAGGCAAGGCCGTGACCGAGCTTCGAGTCGGGGCGCCCCCACTGGAGTCACTGGCACGCACTGAGCGCTACATGAGTTCCAAAACTGTCTTTCTGTTGATCGGCCTCACGTTCCTTGCCATGTGCGTTTTGTACGTCTATATGTCCGGCCTGATCACCGGCGGTATCGCAGCGGCGTTAGTAATGCTGATCGTCGGCTTCTTTTTCGCGACGGTTTCCGGTTATCTGGTTGGAGTGATCGGCTCCTCAAACAATCCGATCTCCGGTCTCACTCTTTCTACCCTGGTCATCGCGGCACTCCTGATGGTTTCGCTGGGTGTCTCGGGAATGGGCGGCGTCGTGGCCGTGCTGGGTGTCGCCGCTGTGGTGTGCGTTTCATCGGCCGTGGCTGGCGAACTGCTGCAAGATTTCAAGGTGGGTTACATCCTGGGCGGAACTCCACGGTCAATTCAGATTGTGGAGTTGATCGCCGTCGTGGTCGCCAGCCTAGTCATGTATTTCCCGCTGATGATTCTGCAGCAGGGAAATATCAACAAAGGAGGAACGGGATTTGGCGACAAGGCGCTTTCGGCTCCTCAAGCGGGCTTGATGGCGTCGTTAGCCCAGGGGATCGTCGGGGGTGACATGGCCTGGCCCCTTGTAATTGCAGGCATTCTCATGGGGATCGCGATGATCATGTTCAAAGTTCGAAGCCCGATGCTCGTAGCCATTGGCATGTACCTCCCTATCTCAACCACCGGGGCGATCTTCGTGGGAGGCATCATCCGCTGGATTACAGACAGAATGCGAGAGCGAGCCGGCTTCAACGAGGCCCAGAATGCGCGGGTCGAAAACACAGGCGTGCTGGCTGCAAGCGGCCTCATCGCCGGCGAAGCGCTGGCGGGCTTGGTGATCGCCTGGTTCAACTTCAAGGACTGGGCGGTGCCCAGCATCTTTGCGCATCCATCTTATTTCGTGGCGCTGGTTTTCCTGGCAATGATCGCGTTTGTGTTGATCAAGGTCCCGCTCGGAACGGCGGGGGATCCTAACGAACCAGCACCCCCCGTGGCCATGATGTAATCGGCGGCATAACGGCCCACTCGCCGCAGTTCTTCCGGGATACAGGCCCTGGTTCGCTACCGACCACCCGTTAACTGTAAACTGAGGTCATATGTTTCGGGTTGTGCCGCGCTTTCGCGCAACCGCGCTGTCTCTTATTGCCGTTGGCCTCACCACCGTGCTTTGCAGCCGGGTCGTTCCGGTAAACGCCACCACCGCGGCGATGGCGTATTTACTGGTCATTCTCTTTGTCGGAACGGCCGCCACGTTGTCCGAAGCTATCGTCGCCTCGTTTTGCGCGATGTTGCTGTTCAACTATTTCTTCCTTCCTCCGATCGGCAAGTTCACCATCTCCGATCCTCAAAACTGGATTGCTTTATTTGCTTTCCTGACCGTCGCGCTCGTTTCCAGCAAGCTCTCGACAAACTTCCGCCGCCAGCAGGAAAAGCTCCTGATAAGCCAGCGCGAAATCGAACGGCTCTATGCCTTAAGCCGATCGATGTTGCTGGGGGATTCGGGGGGCGAGGTCAGGCGCCTCATCGTGAACAAGGTGATTGAACTGTTCGAATTCTCGGAAGCCGCGCTTTTTGAAGCTTCTTCCGGCGTCATCCAGCGTTCGACGCCAAACAGCGTCATACCCGAAGAACGGCTCCGCCAAGCCTCTGTCCGGGGGGCGGTCGAGTACGACGAAGCGCGACGGATGACCCTGGTGCCTGTCACCTTGGGTGGCGTTCATCTGGGCACGCTGGGATTCTGTGGTCCTCGTTTGGGCGAGGGAAATCTGCAGGCTCTCGCGAACACGATTGCCATAGGCTTGGCACAGTCGGAGGCGCGCGAGGCTCACAGCAGAGCAGAAGCGGTCAGGAAAAGCGAAGAGTTAAAATCCATTTTGATCGATGCGCTGGCTCACGATCTGAAAACCCCCCTGACGGCAATTGATGCCGCAGCCGATCTGCTTCTACGGCCTGAGTTGGTCTCTGTCGATCAGCGGCGCGATATGCTCTCTGTGATTCGGGAGGAGGTTGCCGGACTAAAGCGCATCATGGAAGAAGCGATTCATCTGGCCCGCCTCGATGCGAATCGGATCCGCTTGCATCACGAAGAAATCGAGATCCAGGATCTGGTTTCGTCCACCATTGCCGCTCTTGGCCACCAGACTTCGGAACACGCCATTGAGATCGACATTCCGGCTCACCTGCAGGCCGTGAATGCCGATCGCGAACTCATGACGCAGGCCCTAAAACAACTCATCGATAACGCCCTGAAGTACAGTCCAGCCAAGGCGACCATCAGCATCTCCGCGGCCCAGGTGGATGGCGTGGTCTCTATCACGGTACATGACCGGGGCGAGGGGCTCACAGCGCTTGAACAGGGTCACGTGTTCGAGAAGTTTTATCGCGCCCGCAAAGACGGTCTAAGTGTTCAGGGATCGGGCATGGGTTTGGCCATCGCCAAGGAGATCGTCGAGGCCCACGGTGGATCCATTCGGGTTGAAAGTGAACTCGGGGTAGGTTCTCGCTTTACTTTGTCTCTAGCCGCTGCCAAGGCACCGGCTGACGCTGAGCATCAACAGGCATGAACAGTGGTCGCATCCTGGTCGTTGACGATGAACCGCAAATTCGCCGGGTCATGAAAACGGCGCTCGCTGTCAACGGGTATCAGGCCTACGAAGCACGCACGGGCGAAGAGGCCCTGGAACTGGTTCGAACCGAGCCACTTGATTTGGTGTTGCTCGACCTGAACATGCCCGGGATGGGCGGAATGGCAGCCTGTGCAGCGATTCGCCAGATCTCCGATGTCGCCATCATCGTCCTCTCAGTGCGCGACCGCGAAAAAGACAAAATCGTGGCGCTCGATGCGGGCGCTGACGACTACATCACCAAGCCGTTCAGCGTCGACGAGCTTATGGCGCGCATCCGCGCTAATCTGCGCCGCCTTCCCACTCTTTCTGATCAGAGTCCGCCCATCAATGTCTCCGGCGATCTGACCATCGACTTCTCTTCGCGGCAGGTTGTCGCTCAGGGCCGCCCGGTGCGGCTCACGCCCAAGGAATTTGACCTCCTGCAATATCTGGTCTCGAATGCCAATCGGCCGGTTGCCCACCGCAAGCTGCTGCAGACCATCTGGGGTCCGGACTACGGTGATGAAGTGGAGTATCTGCGCGTCTTCGTCAGCCAGTTGCGTAAGAAGATTGAACCGGAACCGGCCAAACCTCGCTACATCCTGACGGAGCCTTGGGTCGGCTACCGCTTCGTCCTCCCTTCCAAGCCATGAGCGCGCCACTTTCTCCCCAGGAGTCCGCTGACGCCGGTTTCTCTAGCGGGACTAAGTCTCGCCCCCGAGGCAAGCTAAAGGTCTTTCTCGGCTATGCCGCCGGTGTTGGCAAAACCTATCAGATGCTTGACGAGGCGCAGACTGCGAAAGCGAACGGCACCGACGTCGTCATTGGTTACTTCGAGCCTCACGCCCGCAAAGACACCATTGCGAAGACCGAGGGCCTAGAGATGATTCCGCGTAAAGTGATCGAGTATCGCGGCACGCACTTTGAAGAGATGGACACGGAGGCGATCATCGACCGCCAGCCCCAAATCGCCGTTGTGGACGAATTTCCCCATACCAACGTGCCCGGCTCGCTGCGGGGCAAGCGCTGGGAAGACGTCCTTTATATTCTCGATCACGGCGTCGACGTGTGGACCACGATGAATGTTCAGCATCTGGAGAGTCTCAATGACCAGATGGAGCAAATCACCGGCATCACGGTCCGCGAAACGATTCCTGATTGGGTCGTGAAGCAGGCCGATGAGGTCGTCATGATTGACCTCACTCCGCGTGCCTTGCTGAACCGACTGGAACGGGGGGTGGTTTACCCGGCGGAGAAGGCGCAGATCGCCATGCGGAACTTCTTCAAGGAGTCGACCCTAGTGGCTCTGCGCGAAATGGCCCTCCGGCAGACCGCCCATGAGGTCGAAGAGCGCATCGGTCAGACCGCGGATGAAGAGGAAGCGGCCGCGTCCCTGGCCTCGGGCACCACTCCACCCCCGCGCAAGAATCACGATGCCATCGTGATCTATATCAGCGACGATCCCTCGACGGCGATGCTCGTCCGGCGCGGGAAACGCATGGCGGATTATCACCACACCAACTGCTTCGCCATCTTCGTCGCCGAACACGCCGACCTTAACACCTTGCCCGCCGACAAGCGGGATGCGGTGGAACGCCATCTGAATTTCGCCCGCAATCTCCACGTCGAAACACGTGTTCTGATGGGCAGTGATCACGCTAAGGCCGTAGTGGACTTTGCCCGGCTTCACAACGCGCGTCAGATCTTTCTGCCCAGGATTATCGGGCACGGCCTCGCCCGTTTGCGCGGTAACAGTTTGGTGAATCAGATTGTCCGCATGGCCGACGATATGGAGATCACCATCGTGGCCGACCGCAAGCACAGCTAGAATCAGTGCGTGCGCTACACTGGGTGTTTCGGGCTGTGGCGCAGCCTGGCTAGCGCGCTTGCTTGGGGTGCAAGAGGTCCCGGGTTCAAATCCCGGCAGCCCGACCAAATTCCTCAAGCCTCACCATTCTGCGAGGGAACTCACAAATTCCGCTGAGCCGTCTCGAACCCAGCCGTCCAGTTGTGCGGGTTCCTTTAATTGCTGGCCTCGTCTCCTGGAGACTGAGATATACGAGCAGGGAAGGTCCTTCCTAGCGGTTACATCGACAAACAGCCGTTCAAATTGTGCCACCGGGAATATGTCTTCCTGGCCTTTGCCCCACCGCTTCTTTACGTCCTTCAAAGTGATGTAACTGGGTAGGCTGGCTGCCACTTGCCGGGTTGCCATAGCAACCCGGTTGGACTCGTCCAAGTCGCTGCGGGTCAGCGAGAAAATGGCAAGAAACTGGTCGATGTCAATCCAGAACGTATTTGAGTTGTAGAACGAAAGAGTGGACTCATCGCGTTCCGAAGGTAGAGCAAATCCTTCAATCAGACGTAACTGCCCGTTGACGCGCGCCAGTCCTCCCCCGCGATCCTCGACATGCCGCGAAATCACCTCAACCGTAATTGCCGCATCCTTGTTTTAAGTGGAAGCCGAGCAAATAGGGATCTAAATTCACACCCACCGTATCGATGTTGTGAACCAGCAAATACTTCAGCTTTGGGCGCTGTTCGATAAGCTGACGAAGCACACCATTCCGCAACATGTTTGATATTTCGTACCAGTGCCCGGTGGGATGCAGACACTGGAGTGGAATATTGTCTATGTAGTCGGCCGCTTCGCCCGCGTGTTCGGCCCATTGGATCAGCGCTGCGCGAGAACTTTCGAGGACTTTTTGCTTTTGAACATCGAGAAGCTGTTGTGATACCTCTTCCCACGCAAAGCGAAGATCCCTTGCCATCGGGATAAAACGCAACCCGATGCTGCGTCCCGGCGAGAGAATCAGGTTGTCGTCGCTCGAGACGGCCTTATGAATCGCCGCGTGCGTCAGATAGCTGGTCGTAACGACGAGAGGGATGTCCGTCCCCGCCAGCCGGCTGGAGCGGCGCGTTTTCGCGACGTGAACATCCAGAAAGCTGCGGTACTTACCGTCGAGTTTGCAAAAGGGACTCAGGGCCTTCACGACACCCGCTCCATGAGTCCAACGGCTTCCGGTGCCACCGGCGAGGGCAACGACCGCTACGGCTCCTTTGCGTAATGCGTCTTCGCCTAAACGTTTGAGTTCCGGGTCCGACAGTGCAACGGCATCGAAAACGTCGCCTTCGCGCGCGTCCTTGATCTCGGTTGTGATGGGCAGACGATTCTGCGAGAGGCCGAGACTGCCACTCCGCAGGCCCGATCTGATTTGCTCGTGCTCGACCCCATCGAAGCCGTTGTCGCTTAGCAAATCCGCCAGGGTCTGATTCAGCTGCTTGGCAGTGTTCGCCGAAGAAGGCAACAGCCGATCAAACAGATCCTGAACGAGGCTCGAGTATCTCGAATTGTCGCGAGCGGCCGCGCCGAGGCGATCCAGCTCGGCGCGGAGGGATGCCGGCATGAATCGCGTGTCCTTTCGGAGTAAGGAAGGAACTACCAAAGCGTAGTAGCCTCGGGGCATCAGGCTGGCGTCTTCAGCCAGCAATTCGGCAAACGTCCCGCGCTCGTTGATACGGAAGTCGTAGACTACGGGATCGATCGCAAACGGGACAGCATCCTCCAGTTCCCGCTTGGTTTCAAGCATGATGGTTTGGATGCGATCCTGCGCTTCCACTTTCACCGCTGGGTCGAACATGAAACCCATACCACCGCCAGCCATCCCTCCAAGCATCCAAAATCCCCAGAACCTTTCGCGCATCTCCGCACGGGCGCGTGCAATCAGCTTTTCGGTGTAGCAGTTGCTCGCCCACGGGATGATGCTCTGCAACGGCCCGAAGAAATTACGCTCCGTTTCTTCGCCGATGGCACGCACGTCGCCAATGCGGAGATCGCGCAGGATTTCATCCAGAATGGCGATGGCTTGATGGCGGGCTCTCCATTCCGCGGGTGAACGCAAGAGGTATTTCTCGGTAACCATCTCGAGGATTGGGCCAACATCCTGAGCCATCCCTCCATGAACCAGTACCAAGCTGTTCTGAAGGCTCTCGCGAGCCTGCAGAGATATGGCCGAGGTTCCCAGGATTTGATGCTGAGGGAGGAGGCGTCCTCGACTGACGCCAAACTCGGGATCATCCGCCTGTGCCTCGATACCCTGGATCAGTTTGATTCCCGGCCAAACGCCGCCGGAATCCTGCCAGCCACCGCCCGAGCCGCCCAACCATTCGCCGAGAATGGCGCGCGCCGCAACGAGCCGGCGATCCCGTTCGTCGAGTGGACCGGTCAGAGAGCGCGCTTGATTGGTGGCGCGCATGCAGACCGAAATCAGCGCGGCGAGCAGGTTGGTGGAAACCGCCAAACGCGAACCTTTCGGAATGTTTCGAACGCGACTAACCAACTCAATCCCGCGTCCCTCTCCGACCAGGCGCTCCAGCACGTCGCTGACGGGTCGAACGATGCCTTCCATGGCAGGGGGCACAACACCGGAGGCGATGACCGCCGCTTTCAGTAAGCCGAGATAATCTCGTCCGAAATCGAACAGCTCGGCGATGCTGGTGATGTCCGCTGTGGCTGCGAGATCGATGCTGGTCAAGCGCAAAACCGGCTCATCGATAACGCGCAGGTAGGCTTCGACCGGCGGTTCTGGCGTGATGCTCTGGTCGCGAATGCTCAAGTCGATGGAGACATTGAGGACCTTGGCGCCCTCGGGGAAATCCATCCCCAGGAAGAAGATGTCACTCCAGGCGCTGTGCGTCAGATCCATGCGGACTGGCGTCGACTCTTTCAAGATGGGATAGAGAGGGCTGTCGGAGGTCCGCGCCAGCAATTCGGGCCGCAATCGAAGCGGGTAGTCGCCTGGATGTCCGATCCGCGACATCCATTGATTCCCGCGTACGGACCGCACACTCTGCCGTACCTGGTCGGCGAGGGTCTTGAAAGCCAACCCACGGTAGGCGGCCGCAAAACCACTTGAGAGAGCGCTGTTTAGACCCGTGGAACCGGCGGCCCGGTTCAACAGTTCGATGGCCTCCTCGAAGCGGCGCTTCAGCAGGAGCGAACTGATCTCAAACGGAATGACGCCCGATTGGGGAATGTCCGCGCGGTGCTGCAGATGAAAGCGGTGAATCGCGTAAAGGAAGAACTGGGCCCGCACCCTTTCATACAGGTTCTTATTGGATCGCCAAAAGCGGTCGAGGGCGGCGCATTCGCGCAAAAGATCGCCAGTCGACGCGTTCTTCGAAAACTCGTCGACGGAGGCGTCTCTCTCGGCAGGACTAGCCGATGTTATGATCCGGACCAGTTGCATTAGACCTGTGACCCGGTGACGCTATCGATCCGGTGCAGCGCCAGCAATTCGACCATCTGCGCCAGCACGGTATCGCGATCCCTTCCCTGTAGCGCGAGAGCGAGCTGCGCCTGGAAGAGACCGTACTTCGTACCTACGTCATAGCGGTGGCCCTTCTCTTCAAAGGCCAGGTATTGCTCGCGGCCGGCCAACTCAGAGAGGGCCGCGGAAACCGTGATGCGGGTTCCGGCGGACATGTGGTGAGCGAGTATATCCATGAAGGCGGGCGTCAGAACGTGCATTCCGAAGAAGCAGAAGTAATAGCCGGCTCGAAGTCCCGCGGTCATTAAGCTTTGTTCGGCCTCCGTGGGTGTGGGCTTTTCGATCACTCTTTCGATTCGATAGAGATTGCTCTTTCCAGCGACGGGGTGCCCTCCGATGGCGCCGTAAAGCGGGAGCAGTGTCTCGCGCGTCGCCTGGACCGCGGAGATGGCACATCCCTCCTGGGTTGCCACCCGGACTAGCTCGAGAGCAGCGTGACTGCCATTGGCGGATACGTATAAGTGATCGCCGACCAGATGGAGGAAGGGGTCATCCGCCGTAAACGGCTTTGCGCAGGACAGAGCGGCGGCATAACCGTTTGGAGTTTCCTGCCGGATGAATCGCACGGAGGAATCACACGCGGCGCGCTCGTAAACAGCCTCGTCGCCAGGCGAGATGACGACCGCGATCTGATCCACGCCTGCCCGGCGGATCTCTTCGACAATAATCCGAAGGACGGCCTTCTCCTGTCCATCGCGATCAATGATGGTTTGCAGCGGCAGCGTCCTTTGGTTTGGGGCGGCAGCTGTTACGACGGCTTTTTGGATCTTCATGCAGTATGACTGTTCAGTCTATCCAAGTCGCCCCATTCGAAAGGCCATACAATACGGTTCAGAACAGGGCCAGCCATGAGACGACGTGATTTCGTAAGAACCTCGATGAATGCAGGAATCGCCGCATGGACCGCAGCGTCGGCCGACCGGATCTTCGGCGCCAACGAAAAACTGCGTGTCGGCTTGATCGGCTGCGGAGGCCGTGGAACCTTTGATGCGCGCTTGATGCGTGGCACGCCGGAGGACATACAGGCGGTAGCGCCGGGGAACTATCACAACGGCAACCTCGACCCCCGGCTGGCAGCGCCCCGTAATGTGGAGATCGCCGCACTCTGCGACGCGAACAATTCCAGGATCACCGCGGCGAAAGGATGGGCACCCGCAGCAAAGACATACGCTGATTTTCGGGGCCTTCTCGCAGATAAGGAGATCGACGCCGTGATCATTGCCACGCAGGACCAGTGGCACGCGTCCATGCTGATCCTGGCCTGCGAAGCGGGGAAAGACGTGTACCTCGAGAAGCCGGTCATGTACCGGGTGGGAGAAGCCAAGGCAATGATCGAGGCGGCGCGGCGCAACCAGCGGATCGTGCAGATTGGCACGCAACACCGCTCTGCCGATCACATCGCGGAGGCCGCGAAGATCGTCCAAGGCGGGAAGATCGGGGAAGTGCACTTCGTGCGGGTTTGGAACTACATGAGCCGCCTTGGTTCGGCGCCGGTCCCGGACAGCACTCCACCTGCCGGCCTGAACTGGGACGCCTGGCTGGGGCCGGCGCCCTTGGTTCCTTTCAACACGGCTCGTCTCAAATACCGATCGTTCATGGATTACACCAACGGGATCATCAGTGACTTTGGAAATCATCGTTTCGACTCGGTACACCAGATCATGGGAGTGGATACTCCGCTCAAGGTGTCCTCGTCCGGAATGAGGTTCGACAAGCAACACGCGGGCGACATTCTAGACCTCCAGCAAGCGACCTATGAGTATCCGGGCTTCGTGCTCAGTTACGAGGCTTGCGTTTATAACGGCCATGGTCTGGGCGGAAGGACACCCGGCATGCAGTACTACGGCATGCGGGGAGCTGACGACCGGCCGCACGGCATGGCTTTCTACGGAACCGAAGCAGCGCTATTCGTAGACCGGATCGGGATGGAACTCTACCCTGAGCCGGGTTCCCGTGTCCAGACCCCAACCGGCCGGCCGGAGCGAATGCACATGAACGAGGACGAACCCACGCCGCTACACACGAAATACTTCGTGGATAACGTGCGCAGCCGCAAGCAGCCGTCCGCCAATATCGAAGTGGGTGTTCACGCAACAACCGTCGCGTGCATCGGCAACGTCGCGTATTGGACGGGCCGCAAACTAACCTGGGACGGCGCGAGCCAGAGCTTTCCAGGTGATGAAGAGGCCAATCGATACCTCTTCCGGGCCTATCGCAAGCCGTGGGACCTGGTGAAGTTCAGCTGAGCCAGGCCGCCAGTCTGGAGTTTCATAAGGACTCCTTTAGCATGCGAGCAGTTGGCTCGAGGAATGCGGGTCCGTCGAAAAGTGTAGCAACCCGCTCTACCTTCACGTTAACGGTTTCGGCCTGACAAGAAGTTGTACAGGCAGATGAAGCCACGCGCCGAGACACTTGGGCCGCGCGTGCGATACTGGTGCACCTCGAATGGCAGCAACCGGGAATAGGCCAGCGGTGGTTTATGCTCTTGATTCCGCCGACCTCGATTTCTTAGAGCGATGGATAGCCGAAGGGCGCTTGCCGCACATCGGGGAACTGTGGCGGAATTCCGCGCGCCGCCGGATTGGCGGGCCCGGCTACTGGGATGAGACCGGCACCTGGATCACGGCGTATTCGGGAGTGCCTGCGACGCAACACGGCTATTACTCAGCCCGCCGGCTGAAGCCGGGGACTTACGACCTGGAGATTGTTCCCCTTACCGCGGCATTGGCACGCCCATGCTGGGAGTCCATGCAGGATCCACACTTCAGGGCGCTCGTCCTGGATACAATCGAGGGCTTTCCGAGCCCTCAGATCAGTGGGGTGCAAGTTTACAATCTGACCGCTCACCAGGAGGCATATGCGGTGGCTCCGATGGTCACGATTCCGGGTCCGGTGGAGGAGCAGACCCGCCGGATCTACGGAGAACGGCGAATCCCGCGATTCGATCGATTGCAAGAGCCAGTGGAATTCTACGAGCGTCAGCTGGAAGTAAATCTGAACATGTTGCGGCGGAAAAGCCTGCTCTTTTGCGAACTGATCCGTCGCAACGAATTCGACTTGCTGGTGGCCGGCATTAACCTACACGACGCCATACACGTGCTGTGGCCATTCCAGGAGGGCCGCCACGACCCGCGCGACCCGGAGGGGCGGCTGGCCCACGGGATTCGAACGTTCTACGAAGAAGCCGACCGGGAGATCGCGGAAATCCAAAAGCTCTTACCCGGAGGGTCCACCCAAGTGCTGCTTTCGATGTACGGCGTCAAGGACCAATACCCGACGCAAGAACTCAGTACGCGGCTGATGGAGCTGCTGGGATATCAGGTGCCTCGGGCGGGCAACGGAAGTTCCTGGGATCCGGTCGGCATGGCCCGGCGGATGCTGCCTGAGCCATGGCGCTTCGAACTCAGCAAGAGGTTACCCGATGCATGGCAACAAGCGCTGCTCCGAAGCAGTTTTGCGCAGAGCATGGATTTCCAGCGGTCGCGGGCCTTCGTCTTGCCGACGGCTCTGTTTAGCTCGCACATCCGCGTGAATTTGAAAGGGCGCGAACCCTCCGGATGTGTAGCCGCCGGACAGGAGTACGAAGCGCTGCTGGCTGAGATTGAAGCTGACTTCCGCTCGGTGATCGATCCGGTGACGGGGGCGCCCGCCGTGGCGGCGGTGCTCCGAACGGCCAACGAGTTCATCGACGGCCCGAGCGAGCTGCTGCCGGATCTCTACGTGCATTGGAAATCCTCCCGGCATTTCCTGGAACGCGCGATTCATCCGAAGGGAGAGGTCAGCCAGCGCCGCCCCGAATTCTGCCGGGATTCCTACCATAGGGCGCCGGGCTTCGCCGCCTTCAGCGGGCTGGGAATCGAGCCAGGGTGGTATGAGGACAGTTCTGTTCTCGATGTTGCCCCGACACTGATGGGCCTGCTGGGCGAGCGGCCTCCGGCTTCCCTGCCCGGCCGCGACCTTTTGGCGTACTGAAACCAGCCGTATGCGGATTCTGCTTGTCAACGATTATGGCGGCCTAAGCGGCGGAGCAGAGATTCAAATGTGGGGGCTGCGCGACGGGCTTAACGCCCGCGGTCATGAAACGCGGGTGTTCGCCTCCACCGCAGGACCTGCAGTGGACTGTCCCATCATCGATTACCGGGCCCTTGGCACAAGCTCGCCTTTTCGGACGCTACTGCAGACCGCGAATCCCTGGGCCGCGTCGGCCTTTCGAAGAGCTTTGCGGGATTTCCGGCCGGACGTCGTTCATTTGAGCATGTTCCTGACGCAACTCTCGCCGTTGATTCTCGCGATACTCGGGTTTCGAGAGTTCAGGAATGTTCCCTGCGTCTACTACGTGCAGTGGCAGAGGCCGATTTGTCCCACCGGGACGCGCCTGCTACCCAGCGGAGCCACGTGCCGGGTTCCGTGGGGCGTCGCTTGCTATCGGAATGGTTGTCTTCCGCTGCGCGATTGGGCGCCGTTGATGCTTCAAATGCAAGCAATGGGAGCATGGATCGGCGCGGTGGACCGGATCGTTGCCATCAGCAACTTCGTGCGCGATCGTCTGGAAGAAGCGCACTTTGCGGACATCGAGGTAATCCATGGCGGCGTAGCAGCGGGCGCTGCGAGACCTCCTCTGGCGGGTCCGCCGCGCATCGGCTTTGCGGGGCGTTTGGTCCCGGAGAAAGGGCTGGACGTGCTACTGCGCGCGTGCCATCTGCTGATCCGGGACTTTCCGCAGCTCAAACTGGATATTGCGGGCGGTGGGCCGGCCTTGTCTTCCGCAATCGCCCTGGCGGAGGCGCTGGGTTTAGGGGACTCGGTGACCTTCCACGGAAAGCTGTCCCGACCGGAAATGGAACACGTCCTCGGGCGGGCCTGGGTACAGGCGGTGCCGTCGGTTTGGGAGGAACCATTCGGCCTGGTGGCGGTGGAGGCAGCCATGCGAGGAACGGCCGCCGTGGTGAGCGGCACGGGTGGTTTGGCGGAGATCGTAACTGACGGCGAAACGGGCTTGCACGCCGGCGCGGGCGGACCGGAACCGCTGGCGGCAGCACTCAAGACACTTCTCTCGCATCAGGCCCTGGCGGAACGGATGGGCGCGGCAGCCCGGCTCGACGCCCTGGCGCGCTTCTCACTCGACCGAAGCGTGCAAAGGTTCGTGGATCTCTACCAGGCTCTGCTGGAGGCGAGGCGGCACGCCGCCGAACTGGGTGGTTTGCGCTAACTCGCGCTCCAGCGAAGAGCAATCAAGTGGCGAGAGCGCGCGTTTGGGACGCGGCGGGGACGAGCGGTGTGCCAGTGGGTGAGCAGACCGAAGCGCCGCCCAGGATGGCGAGGGGCTGGCCTTCGGATGTCACCCTGACCGAGCCGGTCAGCCAGCGAGCAGAAACGCACGGGCCGTTACCGATGGGTGGCGCGAAGTCACACCCGGCCACGCTATATGATTCGGCGATGGTGGCAATGGGCTGGCCGGAGACGGTTACACGCGGGCTAGGAGCTACCGGCTGGGCCAATCCCCCGTGCCGGCACAGGACGGTGGCACCTACGTGCAAGATCGAGCTCGGCATCCTATATCACCGTCAGTGCGCCCGTGTTGATGTCGACAACAGAGCCCACCAACGTGATGGTGGCGCCCTTCCCGTTGCTGATGTAAATGCCCGTATCGTTGACGACGATGACGGCCCCGGCAGCGGACTTGAGCACGATTCCGCCAGCGGCGGGCGTGGGCGCAGCATCGCTAATTGAGAGAGTGTTGTGGCCAGTGGTCTGTAGAACGATGTTTTGGCCGGGCGGGATGGCCGGCGGGGTGGTTGCGGAGACCGGCACTTCGGACACTGAACCCCAGAAGCCACCGGTCCAGATGGGGTAATCCGGATTGCCTTGCTCGAATTCGACCCAAACTCCGGAACCGATGGGAGGGACGGCGAAGAAGCCCGCTTGGATACCAGCGACCGGCAAACAGGGGAGCGCCCAGGTTGAGGGAGTCTCTCCGAGAACCTCGGGCACCTGGAGCATGACACGACCGATCTGTTCGGGATCGACGTTCGCGATGACCAGGCCGCGGTACTTGCCATAGAAACGCTTGGAAGTGACACCGGGCGGGGAAGGTGGAGGGATCATAAGTTTCACGCGGCGCGACGGATTAGTCCAAAGACCTGGCGCGGCTGAGTGAACAGTATACGTGATGGCGGCGCCGGACATTCAGAAAAATGGACGCGGATGAACGCGGATGGTGGGGTTAGAACGCCAGGGATGGAAACGTAGAGATCGCCTTTGGTCCAGAGGCGCCAGTCCCCGGCCATTCTTATCACAGACGGCGGCGGAAGAGAAAGCCACGGCATTCTCCCTTTTCGGGAGCGCGTCTTACGATCCAGTTTTCGGCGAATACGAACTCGCGAACCAGTTCCAGGCCGAGGCACTCCAGGCGGCCGGTCAATTCGCTGCGATTGATGAACCAGCTCAAGTACTCGGTACCGTAGCCTTGGCCGTAAGGCCTTTGCCGGACAACGAAGGAGGGTGAACGGCTGACGGTTTGGAGCCGGGAGATGTAGAGAAACTCGCCGGTCGACTCAGTGAGTACGCGGGCAACGCGCCGCCAATCCTCAAAGTAGTGCAGAGAACTGCTGCTGATGACCAGATCGAAGCGTGTTCCGGTCAGAACGACCGCTTCGTCGTGGAAGCGGGCTTCGGGCACGAGCTTTCTGCCTAGCCGGCACAGCGACGGCAGCTCGTAGCAGTGGTAATCGACAGCGACTTCCGGGAGGAGAGCCTTGGTGTAGAGATAGTAATGCCCAACGCCGCCGCCCCAATCGAGAACGCTCAGCCGGTCCTTGTTTCGGGCTGCCCGTGCGAGGACGTAGCCGTAGGACATCATCGCATTGTGGTCCCCTGGGTGAACCCGAGTTTGCTGTGAAGGCAAGTGCGAAACGCCCAGCGGCCCCGTGCCGGCCAGGTTTCTTACGAGCAGGGGCCAGTGGGCCTCTTGCGCGGCCGCAACAGTTTCGGCGTTCCAGCCCTCCCCCGGTAGGCCTTTGGCGGGCCATTCCGGGGAGACGTAATCCCATTCGGAAAGCGAATACCTGATGAAGCCGGTTACAACGGGAGGAAGCAAGCGCTCAAACTTGTGGAAGCCGAGACGCAAGGGCCGCGCGGTGAGTAAGCGGCGCGTCAGCCCACGTGCGCTCATCTCGAGCAGCGCCTTCTCAAGCCTGGCCACCTGCCTTTACGCACAAATAACCAGCGAAGTTGTACCACTGAAAGAACGTCTCCACGACCTCGAAGCCGTTCTTTTGAAAGAGCTCCGAATTCTCGCAGCTGCGGTAGGGAATCAGGACATTCTCGAGAGCTTCACGCTTGCGGCGGATTTCCACGGGAGAGTATTTGTTGCGCTGTTTGAACTGGTAGTAAAGGTCAATGAAAAAACGGTTCATCTCCCCGCTGTTCGCAAGGATTTTTTCCGTGACGATGAGGGCTCCGCCCGGGACAAGGCTTTCATAGATCCACCGAATTACCCGTTCCCGATTCAGCGGACGGACAAACTGGAGCGTCCAACACATGGTGATCACGCTGGCTTTCTCAAGCTTGATCGTGTCAAATCCGAGATCAAAATCAGCGAAGTGAACACTGATGCGGTCCTCCAGTTCCGCTTGGCGGATCTTCGATTGTGCCCGATCGAGCATGGCGCGCGAGTTGTCGAACCCGACCAGACGGCAGTTTTTCTTTGTCGCTCGCCCGATGTTGCACAAAGTCGTGGCCGTAGAGCAGCCGAGATCGTAGATGGCCGTGCCGGGAGTCCAGAACTTGTTCGCCAATTCCCGGATCATCTCCTGCTGTTCGAGGTACATGGGAATGCTTCGAACGAGCATGTCATCAAACACCCGGGCCACGTCCTCGTTGAATTCGAAGTCGGCTGCGCGAGCAGCCGTGGTGCGAAAAAGTTGATCGCGATCCGGCTGGGCCGTTCTATTGCTCTTAGGGCTGCGCGGCATGCCTGGTTGCAATTATACGGTTGCGGCGGAAGGAGGCTCGCTGACGATCGCTCCCTCAGAAGCTGATGAGGCCAGAATAATTGGCCGCGGATGAAGGCCGATAAACCTCGCATGGCCTTCGGCCAAGTATGGGGCAGGTGGGCAGATATGGGCAAGCGTTCCATTGCTCCGAGGCGGAGAGCTACTGTCGCGCCTCAGAAAGCTTTCTCCGCTCAGCAGCTTCACGTGTTGTCAGAACAAGGCGGATTGGGGGATTCGGTGTGGGCGCCGGATGCAATTCATATAATCGAGTCGATTGCCAACCACGTGAAAACCGAGCAAGAGCATTCCGTCGGCGGCATGCTGCGGGGGGCGGTGAATGGCAACCGAAACGCGGCCGCGATTCTGGCGCCAGGCCGGCCGGCGCTCACTTATGGCGCACTGTTTGAGCAGGCTGGACGGATAAGCAGGCGGCTGCGTTCGCTGGGCGTCTTGGCACGACACCGCGTTGCGCTGGCTCTTCCGAATGGTCCAGAGATGGCCTCCGGATTCCTGAGCATAGCGGCGGTGGCGGGTTGCGCTCCGTTGAACCCCAAGTACCAGGCAGCCGAATTCGAGTTCTACCTGGCGGACCTTCGCGCCGCGGCTCTGGTGCTTGATGAAGATGGCAACCGTGAAGCGGAGGCAGCGGCTAAGAAGCTCGGGATTCCAATATTGACAGCGGTTCGCGGCGAGTGTGCGGGTGAGTTTGACCTAATAGGCGCGGGGTGCGACGGGAACGGCGATGCGGACTGGGCCAGCGAAGGGGACACGGCCCTTCTGCTGCACACCTCCGGGACCACGGCGCGCCCGAAACTGGTCCCACTAACTGGAGCGAACCTGGCCGCCGGAGCGCGAAGCATTGCCCGATCCCTTGCCCTTACCCCCGCTGACAGGTGCTTGAACATCATGCCGCTGTTCCACGTCCATGGCCTAATGGCAGCGGTGCTGGCCACGGCGAAGGCAGGAGCGAGTGTGGTCTGCACGGATGGAGTCTATGGAGTGGAGTTCTTTAACTGGATGCGGGAGTTTCGTCCGACGTGGTACACGGCGGTACCCACGATGCACCTGGCAATCGCTGGCATGGCAGCGCAACAGGCCGGCCTTGCTGACGGATGCCATCTGCGGCTGATCCGTTCGTCATCCGCTGCGCTGGCGCCCGGGTTGCTCACGCGTCTCGAGGACGCGTTTGCGGCGCCGGTGATTGAAGCCTATGGAATGACAGAGGCGGCGCACCAGATAGCGAGCAATCCACTAGCTCCCGGCGTGAGGAAACCCGGATCGGTGGGCCGGGCCACGGGCCTGGACGTCGCGATTATGGATGAGAGCGGGCAACTGCTGGGTGAGGGTGCGGCCGGGGAGGTGGTGATCCGTGGAGACAATGTTACGGCCGGCTATGAGGCTAACGAAGCAGCCAACTGGGCGGCATTCGCGAGCGGCTGGTTCCGAACGGGAGATGAAGGCGTAATCGACGAGGATGGCTACATTCGGCTGACGGGGCGTTTGAAGGAACTCATCAACCGGGGAGGAGAGAAAATTGCTCCGCGAGAGATCGAAGAAGTGCTGCAGGGATATCCGGGTGTGAAGCAAGTGGTGGCCTTCGCCGTTCCGCATGCGCAACTCGGCGAGGAGGTGGGGGCGGCGGTTGAAGTCTCCGACGGGGAGCTCGTTGACACGGGCGTACTGCGCGAGTGGGCCCATGCCAGGCTGGCGACCCAAAAGGTGCCGCGGATGATTCTCACGGTGAACGAGATTCCAAAGGGACCGACAGGGAAGGTGCAACGGATCGGGATGGCGACTCGATTGGGCATCCCGTCGATGGACGATGCGGTGCGGCATGCCGCCTTCGTGGCGCCGCGGAACACCCTCGAAGAACGGATCGCGGCGGTGTGGCGTAAGATGCTAGGCCGCAACGATATTGGAGTGCTGGATCGTTTCGAGGCAGTGGGTGGGGATTCGCTGCTGGCGGTGGGGATGCTCATTAGGATCGGTACGGCGGAAGGCGTGGATCTGCCATACCTACGATTCCTAACAGAGGGAACGATTGAGTCGCTTGCGAGAGAGATCGAGGGCGGTAAGACGCGGCCGGCATCGCCGCTGGTACCGATACAACGCTACGGCAGCCGGCCACCGTTGATCTGGTTCCCGGGGCATGATGGTCTTCTAAACAGCGTCCTGCATCTGTCGGCTGCGTTGGGGCAAAACCAGCCCGTCTGGGCGCTGGACATATTGAGACTTGGTGAAGCATCGACGCTGGAGGAACTGGCCGCAGCATGTGGCAGGGCGCTGCTGGAACGACCGGCTCTTGGCCCATGGCGACTAGCGGGCCAATGTTTTGGCGGATTTCTAGCGTTCGAGACAGCTAGGTTTCTGGAGAGCCGTGGCGAACGAGTGGACCGTCTCATCCTAATAGATGCGCTCAACCCGGCATGGCGGAGAGAACAGGGCTGGTCCGCCGCGGCAACCGCGCGGTGGAATGTGTATCGGGCGCGTGCAAAATACCACTGGAGCGTGCTGCGCTCGGGCACTTATCATGCGGGCTATCGCTATCTGCGCAACCGTGCTATGGCGTTTTTCCGGAGCCGACGCGAAAATCAGACTCGCCGCACGCTTTTGAAGACCTGGAAACCGAGACCCCGGAATGGGCAAGCGCTGGTCGTGCGTGAGCCGGGACGGCGTATCGACGCTCCGGCGATGGGCTGGGAAGGCGTGATCGGGGAGGTGCTCGAGGAGACCGTTCCATTTCACCAGACGGGTCCTTTGTCGGTTGAGAGGATGACTATGCTGAAGGAAGTGCTGGAAAGGCATCTTGATGGGAAGTCCAGCGCCTGATATGGGGCAAACGCGGCTCAGCCTCCCCATGGGTCCGCCGGCCGATGATGCGAGCACCGAGCGCCTCATTGAAGGGACGCTCGCGTTCGAACGCACACATGCTTGAATCCGCCAAGACGCCGCTGGTGAGTATCTTGATCTGTCTCTATAATGCCGAACGCTATCTCTCGGATACGCTCGATTCGGCGCTGTGTCAGACTCACCGTAATTTTGAGCTCATCGTGGTGGATGACGGCTCGACGGATGGATCGCAGGCAGCGCTGGATCGCTATACAGACCCGCGGCTGCGCGTGATACGGCAGCCGAACCGGGGCGCGGCCGCGGCGCTTGGGACCGGACTTCAGGCGGCCCGAGGAGTTTACATCGCGCCGCTCGATTCGGACGACTTGTGGGAGCCCGACAGTCTTGCAGCTCATGTGGAGGTACTGGAGGACAGGCCTGACATCGCACTGACATTCTCGTGGTTTCGCGTGATCGACGATGCGGGGCGAGAAATCGGCCTTTCTTCGAACCATTACCGCGGGACGATTGGCTTCTTAGATCTGCTGAAAGACTTTGTTATCGGCGCCACGTCCAACACGGTGATGCGCAGGATCGCGATCGACCAAGCGGGCGGGGTCGATCCACAGATACGTCGCCTGTACGACCTGGACCTGTGCTTGCGGATCGCACTTCTGGGGCCCAGGAACATCGCGGCGATACCACGTGATTTGATGCGATACCGAAGACATTCCGGGCAACTCTCGCGGGAGATGGAAGCATTGAAGCTGGAGTGGGCGCAGGTACTTGAGAAACTGCGCGGACTGGCACCGCTGGCGGTGGCTGGGGTGGAAAAGCGGGCGTGCTCGAATATGAACCGATACTTTGCGCGGCTTGCGTTTGAAGGTGCTGAGTATAGGAAGGGATTGGAGTTTTTGAGCGACGGATTCCAGCAGGCGCCTGCCACATTTGTAGCCGACCGGAGAAACTGGCTAACGGGCGCGGCGTGCTTGAGCGGCCTGCTGACACCGGCAGGATTGCATCGGAGGTTGGAAAGGCTCGGCGGGCTGAGGCGGGAGTGAGGGGATAGGTGAGCGGGTACCGGTCAGCTTTGGCGCGAATCAAAGCGGTGGATGACTGGTGCGGGAGAATCTCGGTAGGAGGGCAGGCGCGTGAACGAATCGCAGAAACTCTGTCCGAAATGTCAGGCCGAGATGGAGGAGGGCTTCATCCCGGATCGGGGAGATTCCAACGTGTTGCAAACCAGCAGTTGGTATCGAGGGCTGCCCCAGAAATCCTTCTGGACCGGATTGAAAAACGACGGCATAAAGTTTCAGGTTCAATCCTACCGGTGCACGGGTTGTGGATACCTGGAATCGTATGCGACCTAGGCAGCGTCAGGCGAGTTGAGAACCCGCCGCAGCTTGCCCGCGTTGCCTAGAAGCGGGGAGTGTCGCACACGTCTTAGCCACGACAAGAAAAACCATCGATGGGCGACGACCCGGCATCGGATGAAGGCCGTCGGATGAAGGGCAGCGGAGGCCTTTTCCGGCGTGACCGTAGACTGGTATTACATGGAGATGTTGCCTCAATACGACGCGCTGTTGCTGGTTTCGTTCGGCGGCCCTGAGAAAGACGAAGAGGTGATGCCGTTTCTGGAGAACGTGACGCGCGGGCGCAACATTCCGCGCGAGCGGCTGCTGGAGGTGGCGGAGCATTACCATCATTTCGGCGGAAAGAGTCCGATTAACGATCAGTGCCGCGAGTTGGTGGCGGCGATCGAGCGGGAGTTGAGTGAGCACGGGCTGAAGCTGCCGGTGTATTGGGGCAACCGGAACTGGCACCCGCTGCTGCCGGATACGTTGCGTCAGATGCGCGCCGATGGAGTGACCCGCGCGCTAGCGTTCATGACCTCGGCCTATAGTTCCTATTCCGGCTGCCGCCAGTATCGGGAGAACGTGAAAGCGGCGCAGGAAGCGGTAGGTGAGGGCGCACCCGAGGTGGATAAGCTGCGCGCGTTTTACAACCATCCGCACTATGTGGAAGCAAGTGCCGCCGCGGTCCGGGATGCACTGGCGAAGATTCCGGCGGAGCGGAGGGCGAGCGCCGAACTGGTTTTCACCGCGCACAGCATTCCGCGCTCGATGGCGGAGACCAGCGATTACGAGAAGCAACTTCGCGAGACATGCCGTCTGGTGGCGGAGGCATTGCCGAGTGAAGAATACCGGTTAGTATTTCAAAGCCGGAGCGGCGCTCCGAACCAGCCCTGGCTGGAGCCGGACATTCTCGACTACTTACGAGGCTTGCCGGGACGCGGGGTGACCGACGTGGTGATTGCGCCGATCGGCTTTATATCGGACCACATGGAAGTGCTCTACGACCTGGACACGGAGGCGAAAGAAACGGCGGCGGAATTGAAACTGAACCTGGTGCGCGCGGCGACTGTCGGGACGCATCCGACGTTTATCCGCATGATCCGGGAACTGGTCGAGGAGCGGATGAACCCGAAACTTCCGAGGTTAAGCATCGGACAGTTTGGTCCAAGCCACGACGTGTGTCCAGTGAACTGCTGCCCACCTCCGGCAAGACCCGGGCAGCGGCCTGGGTAGACCGCTTTCTATTCCGATTTTGCGGGCAGTTCGAGTGAGCCGCTCACGGCAAGATCGGCCACGCGAAGGCGAGTCACGGTGAGTTCCTCAATGTTCAGCGACTTGAGAGCGGTGCGTCCGATCAGCAGCTTTCCGATCGCCAGCCGGCCGATGGCCAGAGCTCCGATTGCAAATGCACCCATCGCAGCAGCACCGAGGGCGGCGGCTCCCATCGAGGCGCTTCGGGGATGGACGTGGGTTCGCTCGATTGCACGTTTCATAACTTCATCTCCTTGGATCAGACCAGTCGGGGTTTCAACCCATTCTTCTACCAGGGCTGCGCTTGGGGAATCACTGTTTTTCGTAAACCTCCTTGTCATGGACCTTCTTGCCGTCGGCGTCGGTCCCGGTCAGTGTGTAGGTCATGGTTTTTCCGTCCTTGGAAACGACGCCGTGCCCCTTCTCCGTTCCCTTGCCGATCTTCCACACGTGCTCCACCGTGTTTCCCTTGCGCTTCTCGGTGACGCTGGCATCGGACATACCGGTGATGGTCGTCGAAGCGCCCTGCGCAAACGTATACGACCAACTCTGCGATTGGCCCTTGGCGTCCGTCCCACTAACCTCGACCCTGTTGTCGGCACCGATGACGACTGTTTGCGATTGCGGGGCCGGGCCTGGACTGAAGGTGGATTTCGCGAGGTCAAGCCGCCACGTTCCGATAAACGGGTCGCTTGCCCCGAGGAGGGAAAAGGCGCAAAGCGCCAGCAGCCCGATAGTCTTTTTCATCTGAATTCTCCTTTGTGATCACTCGGTGTGCTTCACAGCAGCATCAAGTTTATCCTGATTTTTCTTCCATGAGCCGATAGACTTCGCGCTTGGGCAGACCCAGCAGTTTGGCGACGGTTTTGATGGCTTCCATGCGATCGAGGCCCTCTTCCGACTGCAGGCGCGCAACCTCGTGAACGGGGTTGAGGTTGGCGGGGACCTCGCCGCGGCCACCGCCTATAACGAGCGTCATCTCGCCCTTGACCGAGGGACGGGCCTTTAGCCCGGCCAGGACGGAGGCGGCGTTTCCGCGAAGCAGTTCCTCATAGATCTTGGTCAGTTCGCGCGCCACAACCAGGGGACGGCCGCCCAGGACGTCAGCGATGTCAGCAAGGGAGTCGAGGATGCGGTGCGGACTTTCATAGGCGATGGTGGTGGCGGGTTCCGAGCGCAGGGCTTCGAGCAGCTTGCGGCGGGCATGCTGTTTGGGCGGCAGGAAACCGATGAACCGGAACTCGTCGCAAGGAAGACCGGAAGCAATTAAGGCGCTGAGGGCGGCCGAGGCACCCGGTAATGGGACAACGGGAATGCCCTGGGCGATGGCGGCGTGGACCAGCCGATAGCCGGGATCGGAGACGAGCGGAGTGCCGGCATCGCTCAGTAACGCCAGCGATTCGCCGGCTTGGAGGCGCTGGAGGAGTTCGGAGGTACGGCCCGCTTCGTTGTGCTCGTGATAGCTGACAAGAGGCTTGTGGATCTGGTAGTGGTCGAGGAGCTTTTGGGTCTGGCGGGTATCCTCGCAGGCAATGCGGGAGACCTCCTCCCGAAGAATCCGCAAGGCACGGAGGGTGATGTCCTCCAGGTTGCCGATAGGGGTAGAAACCAAGTAGAGAGTGGCAGCCAAACAATAAGCAGTGTATCGTTAGGCTTAAGTGGAGATGCAGACCATTTTCGACGAAACAGCCGGTGGCTACCCACCGCTCTATTACCGGTGGCGCGACGAGCGGTCGCCTTTGATCGTGGAAATCAAGATCGACCTGGTGCCGCGTATCCTGGCTGACCTGCAGGTGGCCGAGGAGATGGGACTGGAAGCCGGTGGGGTACTGGTGGGTTGCTTTCCGCGATCGATTGGGCCGCCGCTGCTGCGCATTGAGGAGTTCGAAACGGTTGGCCGGCGCGGCGGAGATGGGTTGCCCTACGTTCTCATCGGCGAACAGCGTCAAAGATTTACTTCTGCCAGGAAGAGGGCCGTGACGCCGGAGTTATCCGCGGTGGGCTACTTTAGGAGCCACTTGCGGACGGGCGCGTTTGAGCTGAGCGTTGGCGACCGGGATTTGATGTCGGCCGAATTCAGGAACGCTCTCCACGTCGCGCTGCTGATTGCCAAGGATCAATCGGGTACGGCCAACCCTGAGAAAGCCCCGCACCTGGCCACATACTTCGTTTCGGTGAACGGCGTCATACAGAATCGAGTGGATCCAATTACGTTTCCATTCGATGCGGGGGTCTTGCAGCGCCTGGCGCTTACGCAGCCGAGGCCGCCGTCGGAAAGCCATCCGTTAGGCGCTCCGGTCGAAGAGACGGGCGTGGGACGGCGGACAAGGGACGGGGCAACGCACGTTGCGCCGAAAGATCAGGGCAGCACCGCACGGCGATTTGCGTGGGCCGGAGTGGGATTGTTAGCGCTGCTCACCCTGGCTTTCGTGATTTGGGGATGGCAGCGCACGGGAAGCGCCTTGTCCGGGTCATCGACCCGACTGGAGCTGAGCGCGGCAACTCAAGGGTCGGGGACGTATGGAAACCAGTCGCTGATGGTGACCTGGAATCACGCCTGCCCACTACTTGCGAATGCGACTAAGGCGGTTCTGACAGTCACCGATCGTGCGACACGCAAGACGATTCAGCAGTTTGAGTTAGCGCCCAGCGACCTGACCGCCGGCAGCGTGAAAGTGGACATGGCGGTTGAACCAGTGGAGATCAGCTTGGAACTCTGGATGGCCGACGCTACGCTTGTAACACAGGTGGCGGACCGGAGATCGTAGAGTAAGCAACCGGTTGTAGCGACGCGCCCCAAAGCGGAGAACACCCCACAAGGCATCCGATCACTGGCGTAGGTAGAGGCCGAATTCCCCGTCGCGGACGTCGAGAGTCACCTGAGCGCCGGGTGGAATCCTGCACTGGGCAACCAACTGGGCAACGGGCTGCATCACGTTGCGCTGCACGGTGCGCTTTAACTCACGCGCGCCGAATTCGAGGCTGGTGCCTTTGTCGAGAAGCAGGTTTCTGGCCGCCGGCGTATACAGCATCCGAAACGCCCGCATGCCGAGGCGTTCGCGGAGAAGCATCGAGAAACCGGCGAGTATTTGATCCAGAATGACGGTATAAGCTTTGCGGTCGAGAGGCTTGAACGTCAGAACCCGGTCAATGCGGTTGACGAACTCCGGTGAGAACTTGCTACGAACCGCCGACATGCCGACCTTTTGTAGTTTCTCGGCATCCGCGGCGCCGGCAGGCAGAAGCGCCTCAAATCCAAAATCCGGCTTATTGGTGCGCTGGATGGCCTTCGCGCCAAGATTGCTGGTGAGGAAGATCAGAGTGTTTTCAAAATCGACGGTCGTGTTGTCGCCGAGCCGGAGCGTCGCTTTGTCGAGGATGCCCATCAGGAGGCGAGTCATTGACGGCGCCGCTTTTTCGATTTCATCGAAGAGGATCAGGGAGATGTTGCACACGTCGGTCGCCACAGCATTGACCTTGGCCTGAGACAACATGGGCTGCGTTTCGCGGTGGCCCAGATAGCCTGGAGGCGCACCGATCAGTTTGGCGACCTCATGCTCCATCTGAAACTCTCCACAGTCCACTTTGAGGAGGTTCTTCTGGCTGCCGTGGAGAACCTCGGCGAGGGCCTCGACCGTGCGTGTCTTGCCGGTGCCGGTGGGGCCGAGCAGCAGGAAGACGCCAATGGGCCGGCCTTCCGGCGAGAGTCCCGCCTGATGCATTTGAATGGGACAAAGGATTTCTTCAATCACCTCGTCCTGGCCAATCAACAGCTGTTTGAGCCCGCGATAGATTTCACACCCTTCCACTTCTTCATCGTCGTCTTTGACCGAAGGCTTCGGGCGCTGGTTAGGAGTCGTAGATTTCATGTGGCGCGCTGAATTGCCCCCCCGACCAGAAGTCTAGCTGCCAAGCTGAGCGGTGGAAGAGCGGGCGAGGCCCCGCAAAACATCGAAAAGTCAATGCATCCTATTGAATAAAGGCGAGTTATTGGAATTTTGATTTTTGATCGTAGATCTGTGACTCAGCAAGCGCAGCACCCTACCCGTCGGATCAGCATGGAATTGATTAGACCAAGTAAGCCCGGACCGCCCGGCAACGCTGTAACAGCAAGCCTAGGAAAATGGCCGAGATCGGCATGCTGACGCACGCGCGGCCGTGTGCTGGCGCATACAGTCGCTGGGCAGCATAATACTGGGTTGATGAAGAATCTGGTTCTGGTTGCCGGACATGCGGTTCCTTACCGCTTCGACCGCCTCGATTCGGATGAGGGTTGGTATCTGAAGCACTTCCAGGCGGGTGAAGGTGGGCTGTATATCGAGCACGTCCGAAGAGGTGTGGAACTGGCTGCAGCCGAGCCGGAATCGCTGTTGCTGTTTGCCGGGGGACAGACAGACGGATTAGCGGGCCCGCGGAGCGAAGGGCAAGGCTATTGGCTGGTGGCCGACTACTTCAATTGGTTCGGAAATCCAGAAGTGAGCGAGCGGGCTACGACGGAAGAGTTCTCGTTGGATTCCTTCCAGAACTTGCTGTTTGGCTTATGCCGATTCCATGAAGTCACGGGGACGTTCCCGGAAAGCGTAATCGTCGTCGGATGGCAGTTCAAAGGAGCGCGCTTCGATTTGCACCGGGAGGCGCTGCGATTTCCGGCCAGCCGCTTCCGCTATGCAGGCGTGAACGATCCACCGGATTTGGAGAGGAACTACCATTTTGAAGCGGCGCGACGCGAGATGTTCCGAGGCGATCCCTACGGGGCGGGCCCTGAACCTGCGGCGAAGCGTGCCGCGCGGAATGTGTTCCGCCGGCAGCATGGCTATGCGTCGAGTTGTCCGGAACTGGCAGCGTTGCTGAAATATGGCGGGCCGACGATCTATGAAGGACCGTTGCCGTGGGACGATCGGCCTTGAGAAACCGGCGGGCGAAACTTTGATACAACACGAGGTACAGGAGAACACCTTGAAACGCTACATCATGAACTCTCTGGCCGCCGTCGTCATGACCACATGCGGCCTCCATGCGCAAAGCGCGAGCCAGCACTTTGCCGAAGGCAAGCAAATCTACGACGTCGTCAAGAACAACCTTGTGCAGATGGCCGAGGTCATGCCGGAGGAGAACTACAGCTTCAAGCCGACTGCGGATATAAGGACGTTTGCGCAAATGGTGGCGCATGTAGCGGACGCGCAGGCGCGGCTGTGCTCGACCGCGAGTGGAGAGCCGAAGTCGCTGGACGCGGCATCGAAGACATCGAAGGCGGATCTGGTTGCGGCACTGAAGGCATCGTCCGCAATGTGCGATGCAGCTTGGGATGCGCTCACGGCGGCAACGGCCCACGAAGTGGTTAAAGTGGGACCCTACGAGCGAAGCAAACTCGCCACGCTGGAATATAACTCAGTGCATTCGAATGAAGAGTATGGCTACATGGCAGTGTATCTGCGGCTGAAAGGGATTGTGCCGCCTTCTACGGCGAACCGGAAAAAGTAAGGCGCTCAAACGAGCGTGGCAGGTCATTGTGCGAACTCGCTGGGGCTAGTGAGGGAGCAGATCACGTTGTGAAGACCAGCAACTTGCCCGAGAGCAATGCGTACATATTCAATCGCTTCCATACCGGGTGACGGAATTGGTAAGGAGGTCATACCGGCCGGCCTCGAGGTGCTGAACGCGGCCGCCCGGAAGAGTGGGGACTTCGAACTGCGCGTAACCGAGTTTCCCTGGGGATCGGCCTATTACCGGCAGCATGGCGTCTTGATGCCGGAGGACGGCTTGAGCGTGCTGAAGAGTATGGATGCGATCTACTTTGGCGCGGTCGGGGACGTGGGAATTCCGGACCACATCACGTTGTGGGGCCTGCGGCTAAAGATCTGCCAGGGGTTCGATCAATATGCAAATGTCCGGCCGACGCGAATTTTTCGGGGAATCACGAGCCCGCTGCGGCGCGGCGAGGCCGGCCGCTTCGACATGGTGATTGTCCGCGAGAATTCGGAGGGAGAGTACGCGGGGCACGGTGGGCGGGCGCACCAGGGACATCCGGAAGAAGTGGGGACCGAGACCGCGATCTTCACGCGAGCCGGCTGCGCGCGCATCTTTCGGTTTGCTTACCAGCTGGCGCAATCCAGGCCGAGGAGGTTGTTAACGCAAGTAACCAAGTCGAACGCGATGCGGCACGGGATGGTTTTGTGGGACGAGGTGGGATCCGAGGTCGCGCAAGAGTTTCCACAAGTGAAGACCGACAAAATGCTGGTGGATGCAATGACCGCTCGCATGGTGAGGGACCCCGAGAGCCTGGACGTTATTGTGGCGACGAATCTGCATGCCGACATCTTAAGTGATCTGGCAGCAGCGCTGTCGGGAAGCTTGGGCATCGCTCCAACTGCCAACCTCAATCCCGAAAGAAAGTATCCTTCGATGTTCGAACCGATTCACGGATCGGCGTTCGATATTGCGGGCAAAGGCATTGCGAACCCGATCGGCGCGGTGCTGTCCGGGGTGATGATGCTGGAACACTTGGGAGAAAGAAAGGCAGCAGGATTGCTGGATACCGCGATCGAAAGAGTGCTGGCTGCGGGGAATGTGATGTCGCCCGACTTGGGTGGACCCGCCACGACAAGAGAGGTCGTCGAAGCGATTAAGGCGGAGATCGCACAGGGCGCATGAAGCGGACGAGCGGGTCACGGTGGCGGAAGCTAATGGGAGTCGAACCCACCTGCAACGCAAGAATACGCCGCACGCCGGTTTTGAAGACCGGGCCCCGCACCGGCAAAGTCTAGCTTCCTCACGAATTGTAGCCTGCGGAGAGCAGGGCGTGGTTGGCGTCAATACCCGCTTCTCGCTACCTGGACTAGTCGGCAAACTTGTTCCGGGTCCGATTGGCCGATTTTGCGTCTATTGCGAACTTGATGTGCTCACTATCTCGTGATAAGGAGTGCAACGGGACGACGAGTAGCGTGCCTACCGTGGATAATCATCGCCAACGAGTTTGGTTTGGGACGCACTTGGGTGGGTGAACGAGGCCGTCGTTCTGGAAGTGTTTGAGGAATTTGGTGGACCTGGACGGGTTCGAACCGTCGACCTCTTCCATGCCATGGAAGCGCGCTCCCAACTGCGCCACAGGCCCACACAGCAGGTTGTGCAATTCGAGAATAGCATATTCAGGAACGACCACCGGGTGGCCTTCGAATTGCGCAGTACGCCAGTTCTAGAGGCCGCTAGTACCCCAAAACTAGAGCCGGGTATTATCATCCGATTTAATGCAATAGCCTATTGACTGCCAAGCGATTCGGATGCAAAATCAAGCGGTCGGTTGTCTCGGGGTTGGCTTCGCTGTCGCTAGCAGAAACCGGACCCAAACACGAAGATCAAATGCAACAAGTTACTTCCGCGCCACCGTCGGCAATCTCCTCACTTACTTCCGCGAATCACGCTGATTCCCTCTTGAACGCGACCATCCCTATGACCAGCATGGAGAACCTGGTGCATGAGCTCAGGCAGCCGTTGAGCGCCATCGAGCATCTCGCATTCTATTTGCAACTCGTGTCTGAAGATCCAGTGATCTGTATGCATTCTCAACGGATTCAAGATCTAATTGGACAAGCCAACGAGATCCTCGAGAAGGCGACAGCCTAAACTGTAGCAGTTTTGTAACTGACCAAAACTTACAATCAGCGCTTGCGTGAGAGCGGTCTCACCCGCAGGTTCGGTGAAATGACGGGCGCACTTGGGTTGTGCGCCAGGAAGGCGTCACCACCAGGGCGTGGTGAGTCCTACGACTGCCGGAACTCAATTGCGCGAGCACGCTCGAGTTCTTCCAAGCGCCGTTCCATGGCTTTCAGTTGCGCACGCATCTCCGGCAGCTTGGCGAGACTAGCAAGCTGTTGCAAATGCTCGCGGAGGGGCCGGGCGGGAGTTCCCCAAACAGGCTGGCCGGCGCGGACAATTTTGGAGGTGAGGATGCCTGCGCCCGAGCCGATCACTGCCTTTGACTCAATGCGCGCCTTATCACCCACACCCACTTGGCCGCCGACGACGGCGTAGTCGCCAATGACCACACCGCCGGAGAAACCGGTTTGAGCGGCAATCACAACATGCCGGCCGATTTCGCAGTTGTGAGCGATATGGACCATATTGTCGATCTTCACCCCGTCGCCGATGCGCGTGACACCGAGTGCGGCGCGGTCGACACAGGTGTTCGCACCCAGCTCCACGTCGTCGCCAATTTCCACCGTACCAATCTGCGGAAACTTCTCGTAATGGTCCGCGGTGAATGCAAAGCCGAAACCGTCGGCACCTAGCACGCACCCGGCGTGCAACAGCGCGCGGGAGCCAATGCGAACCCGGTCGTAAATTGTTACGTTCGGATAAACGATACTGCCGGCTCCGATGACGACGTCTTCTCCAATGGAGCAGCCCGCACCAATCTGGCATCCTTTGCCTAGCACGGTACGCGGGCCGATGGATGCATGTGGGCCGACAGACACTCCCTCAGCAAGAACTGCCGTCACATCAACGCAGGCGCTGGGATGCACGCCAAGCGGCTGAGGTTTCGGCGGATACAACAGCGCGATCAATTGCGCGAATGCAGCGCGAGGGTCACTCACCCGGATCAGCGTACGCCGGGAAAGGTTCTCGAAGTCCGGCGGCACGAGCAGACAGCCGGCCTTGGACTGCGCGGCATTATCGGCGGCGTTTCGGTTAGCGACAAACGACAGCTCACTGGGGGCAGCGGACTCCAATTGACTGACTCCGCTAATGACAATGGCGCCATCGCCTTCGAGGATTGCGCGTCCAAACGTCCTGGTGCAGAGCTCAGCAAGTTGCGCGGCGGTGATGGGAGTCATCCCTCATACTTAGCATGTATGGCCATCGATGCCTCAAGTTACGTGGCGCCCACGGCGCGCGTGCATCCGGGCGCCCTCGTCGGGCCAGGTTGCCGCATCGGAGAGTTTTGCATCTTAGAGCAGGATGTGCGGGTGGGCGCGGGCTGCGTGCTGGAACCGTACGTTTATGTGAAGCGCTGGACGAGTTTAGGCGACGGGAACGAGATCTCGGCCGGCACGGTGCTTGGGACCGATCCGCTGGACAAGAATTTCTCAGGCGAACGAAGTTACCTGATCATCGGCAACAACAACAAAATACGCGAGCACTACACCATATCCCGCGGAACAGAGCCGGAATCGGAGACCCGCGTTGGGAGCAGCAATTACATCATGACGTCGGGGCACATCGCTCACAACTGCGTCATTGGCGACCACACCGTGATTGCCAGTTGCTCACTGGTGGCCGGCTACGCGGAAGTTGAAGATCAGGCGTTCATCTCGGGCGGCGTGGTGATTCATCAATACTCGAAGATTGGGCGGCTGGCGATGATCGGCGGCAACACTCGCGTGAACAGCGACGTGCCGCCGTTTTTCCTTTGCTCGGACTTCAACGTTGCAGCGAAGGGTCTGAACATGGTGGGCTTGAAACGAGCCGGTTTCACGCTGTCGGAGGTTGGGTTATTGAAAGACGCATACCGGCTGCTGTATCGGTCGAATCTGAAATTGGAGGAAGCACTGATGCGAATCGAGACGGAGTTTCCTTCGCCACACACGCTTCACCTGGTGAAGTTCGTGCGCGGCAGCAAACGGGGGATCTGCCGCGAATCGGCCGCACATTCCGTGAGAGACGAGGCACGCGCGGTCAGGTGATTTGGCCGGCGCTGGCGCTCGGCTGGCAGTGGTAGAAGAGCGGGGTCTTTTGGAAGCGCTGCTTGTAGGCGCCGGCAAGCTGCGTCTGGAACTCGCCGGCTACGCTGGGCTCGACCAGGTTCACGGTGCACCCACCGAAACCGGCGCCGGTCATACGGGCTCCGTAAACACCGCGAATCTTAATTGCCGTATCCACCAGGAAGTCGATCTCCTCGCAGCTGATTTCGAAATCGTACTGCAAACTGCGATGCGCGGCGATGAATAAGCGCCCCATTTCGTTCAGGTCCTGAGCACGGGCAGCCGCTGCAAGGTCCAGCACACGCGCGTTTTCGGAAATAATGTGGCGGGCTCGGCGACGGGGTATGGGCGAGAGACTGTCCTGTACCTTTTCAAACAGGCTCAGCGGAATATCGCGCAGGCTTTGGGCGCCAGGTTGAAATGGGCGCAGTTGCTCGACGGCTTGGCGACATTCGGCAACGCGCTCGCGGTAGGCCGACGAAACAAGTTCGTGCTTTACCATCGAGTTCACCGCGATCACGCTCAAATTAGACGGCAGCGTAACTTCGAGATGGCTCAGGTTGCGGCAGTCGATTTGGATGGCCTCGCCTTCCACGCCGAACAGTGACGCGTATTGATCCATGATGCCGCAGGGCATCCCGACAAACTGCGACTCGGCCCGCTGGCATAGCTTGGCGATCTCGAGGCGATCCATGCTGCGGGAACCGAGCAAAGCCAACGCCGTAGCGACTTCCAGGGCCGCCGACGAACTTAGCCCGGAGCCACGCGGGACGTCACTGTGAATATAAAGGTCGCCCGGTCCGACGGCGTGGCCTTCGCGCACCAGCATTTGCGCGACGCCGACCAAGTAGTCACTCCAATCGTGCTGCGGCCCGGCCGTCGCCAGCCCACTTACCGGAAACTCACGGCTCTCACCCATCTCCTGTGAATAGAGGCGAAGCAAGCCGTGGTCGGCCGGAGCGATGGCAATGTAGCACGCCATTTCGATGGCGATCGGACAGACCAAGCCCTGGTTGTAATCGGTGTGTTCCCCAATCAGATTGACGCGACCGGGAGCGCGATAAAGGGCGGGCTGAAGACCATTTTCGAAGGTAGCGTGAAACGACTTCTCCAACTCGCGCGGCGTGATTGCCACAGTAAGCCCCCCAATATGACGAAACTCAGGCCGCTCAAGAGATTCAGTTTCACCCGGCCGAGCGGCACAATTGCTTCCGGGTGAGTCGCGACACCGGACCACGGAAGAAGCTCAGTCGATTGAGGCGAGCCCAGCCGCGAACCCTCGGAAAGAGTGTATCGTAAGCGCTTCCAAAACCATGAAAGATCCATTTTCGGCTTCTGGGTTGAAAGCGCTAACAAAACGCCCCCGGGGGCAAACGTTGAGGTGAGGAGCTGTGAAAAACTCGAGGTATTGGCTGCCCGTAAACGCCGGGCGAACGCGGATTACTTGATTCGCCGGATGAGAGGACGACCTTACATCGGGTGCAGCGGCCGGTGGGCCTGTACAAATTTTGGGCCTGTATTGATATGCTTCAACATGCCACAGCCGACACCAAGCGAGAAGGTGCGGCGAGACGGCTGCGAAGGCAGCCTGGAACGAAGGGGAGCGGTAGCTCGGTTAACACATGAAACCAGGGGCAATCGATTACATAATTCTTTCGACGTACTTTCTGTACGTTCTCGGCATTGGATGGCTGGTAAAAAAGCGCATCAAGACCGGGGTAGATTTTCTGACTTCGGCCCAGTCCATCCCGGTCTGGGTTACGAGCTTGGCCTTCATCGCGACGAACCTCGGAGCGCAGGAAGTGATCGGCATGATCGCGTCGGGCGCCAAGTACGGGATGCTCACCTTCAACTTTTACTGGATGGGGGCGATTCCCGGGATGATCATCCTGGGTGTCTTCATGATGAGGTTCTATTACGGCAGCCGCGCCCGCAGCGCGCCGGAGTACCTGAAACTACGCTTTGACGAGAAGACACGGGGGTTCAACGCAATTACCTTCGCGGTGATGACGATCTTTTCGTCGGGTATTTCGATGTACGCGCTGGGCCTGCTGTTTCAAGTGGTGCTGGGCTGGAGTTTTTCAAACTCCGTGTTCCTTTCGGCGGCGATCGTGCTGGTATACACCTACCTGGGCGGACTGACCAGCGCCATCTATAACGAAGTGCTGCAGTTCTTCCTGATTGTGCTGGGTTTCCTGCCGCTTTCGGTTATGTCGATCATGAAGGCGGGCGGCTGGGCGGGCGTGACCTCGCGAACGACGGCGTTTATGGCGGGACAGGCGGGATTTGCGAACAATCCGGACGTGATGACGCACACCTGGAAATACATAGGGCACGCGTCGCAGAACCAGATGGGCATCGAGTGGTTTGGCATGGTGTTTGGGCTGGGCTTTGTGCTGGGGTGCAGTTACTGGTGCTGCAACTTTCTGGTGGTGCAGCGAGCCATGGCCGCCGATTCAATGGCGGCCTCTCGGTTAACACCACTGATCGGCGCTTTCCCGAAGATGTTGATGCCGATTGTAGTGGTGGTGCCGGGTATCGCCGCGGTGGCTCTTCATCAGATGGGCGTGCCTGACATTCTGGTGCCGAAAGGCGATTCGTACAACTACAACCTGGTACTGACGAACTTGATGACTGCGTTCTACCCCTCGGGCCTGTTGGGGGTAGGGCTGACCGCGCTATTTGCGTCGTTCATGTCGGGGATGGCAGGCAATGTTACGGCGTTCAACACCGTGTTCACTTACGACATTTACCAGAGCTACATCAAGAAGCATGCCACGGACGCACACTACTACAGAGTTGCCAAGATCACCACCGTGGTCGGCGTGTTGCTCTCCATTGGAACAGCGTACTGGGCGGCCCGGTCGAACAACATCATGGACTTTTTGCAACTGGTATTCGGGTTCGTGAACGCTCCGTTGTTCGCTACGTTCCTGCTGGGCATGTTCTGGAAACGGAGCACCGGACATGGCGCCTTTGCGGGCCTACTGGTTGGGGAGATTGTTGCCACCCTGACGCTTGGTCTATCGGTCGCGGAAGGAACGGGCGGTTGGTTTGGGGTGGTGCACACGTTTCCCTCGGCAATGGCACAGAACTTCTGGATCGCCATTCTAGCCTTTAGTTCCTGCCTGGTGATTACAGTAGCGGTGAGCCTGGTAACCAAGCCTAAGCCGATTGAAGAACTCCACAACCTGGTCTACGGCTATACGACGATCCCACCCGAGGAGCACGTTCCCTGGTATATGCGGCCGGTGTTGCTGGCCGTGATTGCGGGCACCGTTTGCATTCTGTTGAATATCTGGTTCTGGTAGAAAAACATGGATGACCTTCGAGTACCGATCGGTTCGTTTTTCGTGATCCTGGGCGTGATGCTCCTGATTGCCTTCTTCACCATCAGCACCGCGCCGCCGCTGTCGACACTACAAGTGAACCTGTGGTGCGGCTTGGTATCGCTTGCTTTCGGGGGGCTGATGCTGTGGCTGTCGCGGCGCAAGCGCTGAACGAGATTTACGTCTACGATTGAGCCCCAGTAGAACCATGCGGCATCGGCTATGTTTGAAGAGCCGGGTCGTAGGCAACCTGCGCCGGTCGAGGGCGCCCAACTCCACGTAATACTCTGACCATCGCATGTGGCAGCAGAACTATACGCCGATCGCGAACAGCCTGGCATGGTCCGCGCTTGTGGCGGCCTTGCCGGTGCTTGCGCTGCTGTACGCCATCGGCATCCGGCGGGTCGCGGCCTGGAAGGCCTCGATCCTTGGCTTGGCGACGGCTGCGCTGGTGGCTGCCTTTGCGTACCACATGCCGCTGGCGCTGCTTGCGGACTCGGCGCTCTACGGCGCGGCGTTCGGCGCGTTCCCTATCTTCTGGATCATCTACTGGGCGATTCTTCTCTACCGGATCACGGTCGACACGGGGCAGTTCGAAATACTGAAGGAGTCCATCGGGCACCTGACCACCGACCAGAGTTTGCAGGCGTTGCTGATCGGTTTTGCCTTTGGCGCGTTTCTGGAAGGCGCGGCAGGCTTCGGGACGCCCGTCGCCGTAGCAGCGGCGATCCTTTCCGGGCTCGGCTTTTCCGCCTTCTATGCATCCGGCATCTGCCTGCTGGCCAACACAGCCCCGGTGGCATTCGGCAGCATCGGCATACCGCTGGTTACACTGGCAGCCACCACGAGCTTACCCATCAATGATCTCAGCGCCAACGTGGGACGCATCTGCGCACCCCTGTCTCTGATCATTCCGGCTTACTTGGTGATGGTGATGGGCGGGCTAAGAGGTTTACGGCGCGTTTGGCCTGCTGCGCTCGTCTGCGGAGTTTCGTTTGCCGGTGTGCAGTTCCTGACGTCCAACTTCATAGGCCCCTACCTGACGGATATTCTGGGTTCGCTGGCGGCGATCGGCTCGCTGGTTATTCTTCTGAGCTTCTGGAGGCCACAGGAGGTGGCGGGTGTGCAGAAGCCTCTTGCCCCGGTTTCGAAGCGACCGAATGGCATGACGATCGCGAAGGCGTGGTCGCCCTACTTTCTGCTGATCGTCTTCATCCTGCTCTGGAGCGTGGACGGCATAAAGGCGGAATTCAATAGGGTGAGCTGGGTTTTCGGCTGGCCGGGCTTGCACAATGTGGTCCAGCAAACGGCACCGGTGGTTCCCACGCCGACGCCGTATGCGGCGTTGTACCGGCTACGCTGGCTCGCCGAGTCGGGCACCGCATGCGCCTTTTCCGCGTTGGCGGCAGCGTTGTTTCTGCGGGTCCGCCCCCGCCGTCTGGCGCAGGTGGCCGTGCTATCCGCTCGCCAGCTCAAGTTCTCGTTCATCAGCGTCACCACAGTGCTTGCGCTCGCTTTCCTGATGAACTACTCCGGCGCGACTGGAACGCTGGGCCTCGCGTTCGCGACCTCGGGCAGAGCGTTTCCGTTCTTCAGCGCGATGCTGGGCTGGCTGGGAGTTTTTCTCACGGGCAGCGATACGTCCGCGAACGCGCTGTTCGGCAATCTGCAAAAAATCACAGCCCAGAGTCTTGGCATGAAGCCGGCGCTGATGGCGTCCGCTAACTCGGCAGGTGGCGTGATGGGCAAGATGATCAGCCTGCAGAGCATCGCGGTGGCAGCAGCGGCGGCGGGCCTCAAGCCGGAAGACGAACCGAAGCTGTTTCGCTTTACGCTTCGGCACAGCATTTTTCTGGCCTCGATGATCGGCTTACTGACGCTGGCCTACGCTTACTTATTTCCGCAGCTTGCGCGCTGACGCCTGGTGAGCACCGAAACCGCTCTCGATGACGGCCTTGCTTTTCGGCGCAGGCCGGTTTTGCAAACCACGCCAACAGAGCTGACCGCCCAGGATTACCAGGATGATCAGTAATGCAACTCGCAGCGGGCGCTGCGCGACGCGGCCGGCGAGGAATGACCCCGTGACCGCTCCCGCGACTCCTCCGATGAGCAACTGAATCAGCAAGGGCAGATCGTAGTTGCCATTGCTGATCTGAAAGCCGCTGCCGACCAGGGACACCAGCAATCCAAAGCAGAGATCCGTGCCAACTATGGCGGCAGTGGTGAGGTTGGTGAATCCCAGCAGCAGCAGCGATCCGAGGGCACCGGCGCCAGCCGATGAAAACCCCACCTCGATGCCAATGGGGAGCGCGAACCAGGGAAGATACTTGGCGCGGTCTCTCCGCGAGGATTCAGCCCGCGGCCTGGTCATCCGCCAGAGATGAAAGATAGCAGTCAGGCCGATCAACCCGCCAATCAGCATATACAGCAGATCTTGTTGAGCGACCCGTTGCAGATTGCCCAGCCAGAGGGAGCCCAGGACAACACCCGGCAAACCACCCACCAGCAAGAAACCGAGAACACGGAAATCGACTTGCCGGCGAAACAGATAAACCGGGGACGCGACTACCTTCACGATGAAACCGAATGTGAGGGCGCAGCCTACTGCAATTGCGGGTGGCACGCCGAGCGCGAGCATCAGAATGGGCGTGGTGAGACTGCCGGCTCCGACGCCCGTGATGGCGATGGCGATGGCAATCAAGAAGCCCAGTAGAACTGCCAAGCTAACCCCCCGCTTCTCCCGCTATGTGGATTCCGCATTCCAGTTTGCGGCCGGCCCACCGTCCCGAACGGAGATTAGCGGGATCCTGCGGCAGCGCAGTACAGGGCTGGCATCCGATGCTAGTGTATCCCTGCTCGTACAGAGGCAGCAGTGCTATGCGTTGTTCCCGCGCGAACCGCCAAACGTCGCGATCTGTCCACGCCGCCAGAGGGCTGATCTTGCGGATCTTCTTGCCGCCCGGCAGAGGGAATATGTCGTTTACAGCAAGGTCGGCGCGAGTAGGCGATTGGACACGCCGCAATCCGGTGAACCAAACATCGTGGTTCGACAAGGCTCTGAACAGCGGCTCGACCTTGCGAAGTTTGCAGCATTTATCGGGCGCAGCCTGGTAGAGGATGCCGAATTGCGATTCCTGTTCCGGAACCGTCTGCTCAGGCATAACGTTCACCAGGTTCAGCGAATACCGGCGGGTCATTTCGTCTCGGTACGCATAGACTTGCGGGAAGTGATAGCCGGTCTCAAGAAAGAGCACGGGGATGTTCGGGACCAACTCCCGCAGCAGCCACAGGACCGCCATGTCTTCAGCCTGGAAACTGCACGTGATGCACGGCGCATCGCTTTCGGCAAGGTTTTCGGCGATTGCGGCGCGGGCTTCGTTCGCCAAATCTAACTGTAATGCGATTTCCGACACAAGCAACTCCTCAGCTTATTGGGCATAGCCTAAAACTGCGTCACCTACTAGATCCCGTCGCTTTCGAGCCATTCCGGTTCCGGCAGCACAATCTGCGTTTTTGTCAACAGTCTGAAGACGCTTTCCACAGCTTCGTCGTCATCGGCCGGTAGTGAGTTCCGTTCGGTCTCGACTTCGCCTTCGGCTGTCTGGATCCGGAAGTCGGGGTCGTCCGCTTCGGCAACCAGTGCCAGCATCGCCGCCCTTTCCAATACCGGCGCCCAGTCGTCGTTCCACGATGGGAACAGCGCAACGACACAGCCATGGTCAAACAGCCTTCGCTCGAGCCGCGTGGCCAGTTCGAGCCTGCCGCCGAGACGGATGACAGCGCCGCGGTGGCGATGCCGAGCCACGCGTTCGCCGGTGGTCACCATGCCCTTAGGAGCGTGACTGATTCGCTGTGCGCTATCGTGTTTCCCCACGCTGCTAATCATGCCCGCCGCGACGGTGGAGTTAGACACCGGATCGATCAGAACAAACGCGCCAGTGGCCCGATTCTGCTGATAGTTGTCTATATAAAGCGGCCGGGCCGTCTCGAGCCGCAGCATGCCAATGGCATTCATCTCCAGAGTCTCAGCCGGCTCATGTTCCAAGGTGTTGATGTTCAGGCGGTGATGAATGGTGCGGACATCGGCCCACTCCTGGTGGGTGGTGTGCTTAAGGCGGTATCGCTTCTTCCGATCGAGCGGCACTTCATTGAGCCAAACAACGGTGGCGTCGAACAGGCTAGCGACGGCCGGCATGTCGTCTGCCTTAGCGATTAGATCGCCGCGCGCGATGTCGATTTCGTCTTCGAGCGTCAGTGTGACCGATTGCGGAGCATGCGAGAAAGAGAGGTTTCCGTCGAAGGTGACAATGCTCTTCACACGCGTCTTGCGGCCGGAAGGCAAGGCAACCACCCTGTCTCCGGGCGAGATGGCGCCTGAAGCGATCTGCCCGGCATAGCCGCGAAAATCCAGATTCGGACGAACCACGCGCTGCACAGGGAAGCGGAAGCCGGGTTGGAGAGAGCGCAGACCGACGGGGACGCTTTCCAGGTAATCAAACAGGCTTTGACCGGTAAACCACGGCATCCGATGGCTCGGCCTAACGACGTTGTCGCCGAGCAGGGCGCTGATGGGGATGAAATAGGGCTCGACGGAATCGAACTGGGCGAGAAAGTCCCGAAAGGCCATCTCGATCTGCCGGAAGACTTGTTCGTCGTAATCGACGAGGTCCATCTTGTTCACGGCGATGGCCAGGTTCGGAATGCCGAGCAAGGCGGAGATGTAGGAATGCCGGCGCGATTGGGGAAGCAGCCCTTTGCGGGCATCGACCAGAACGATTGCCAGCTCGGCCGTGGAAGCGCCGGTGACCATATTCCGGGTGAACTCCTCGTGTCCGGGAGTATCGGCGATGATGAACTTGCGTTTCGGCGTCGAGAAATAGCGATAAGCGACGTCGATAGTGATTCCCTGTTCGCGCTCGGCCCGGAGGCCGTCGGTCAGCAGGGAGAAATCGATGGGTCCGGCGTTTCGGCCAGCCGACGCTTTGGTGACCGATTCCAGTTGGTCGTCATAGACGTTTCGTGAATCGTAAAGCAGACGCCCAATCAGAGTCGATTTGCCATCGTCCACGCTGCCGGCCGTAGTAAAGCGTAGCAGGTCTTTCGATTCTTCGATCGCGAGGAACTCCTCAAACGATGACGCGAAAACGGGAAGTGTCGCAGCCGCCATTAGAAGTATCCTTCCTGTTTCTTCATTTCCATAGACCCATCGGTGTCGTGATCGATGATCCGGTTCTGTCGCTCCGAGCGACGGACCGAGAACAGTTCCTGAATAATCTTGGGCACTGTATCCGCGTCGGAATATATGGCGCCAGTGCAAGGACTGCAGCCGAGCGAGCGCATACGGCATTTGACCCAGTGGGACCGTTCGCCGGGCAAGCGCGGTATGAAGGGCTGTTCGACTGAGATCAGGGATTCGCCCCGCACCAGCATCTCCCGTTCTTTCGCGAAATAGAGCGGCACGATGGGGATGGCTTCCGCATGGATGTATTGCCAGACGTCCAGTTCGGTCCAGTTGGACAGCGGGAAAACACGAAGACTCTCGCCGTCATCGATGCGAGCGTTGTAGACGTTCCACAGCTCAGGCCGCTGGTTGCGCGGGTTCCACTGGCCTCGGACGTCTCGAAACGAAAACACGCGCTCCTTGGCCCGAGACCGTTCTTCATCGCGCCGCGCGCCACCGATTGCGGCGTCAAAACCACCAGCGTGCAGCGAGTCGAGCAGTGCCTGGGTTTTTAAGGCGCCGCAGCAGCGCGGGGTGCCCCACGCGTAAGGCGTTGCGCCGTCATCAAGTGCCTTCCGGTTGGTGTGCACAATCAGCTTGACCCCCAGCGAAGCCGTTAGCCGGTCGCGGAACTCGATCATCTCTCGAAACTTATAACCTGTATCGACGTGCAGAAGGGGGAAAGGGATGGGTGCTGGGAAAAACGCCTTCTGCGCCAGACGTAACAGGACTGAGGAGTCCTTCCCAATTGAATAGAGGAGCACAGGGCGCTGGCATTCCGACACAGCCTCCCGGAAGATGTGGATGCTTTCTGCCTCTAGGAGTCGTAGGTGGTTGAGCCGTTGCATGGCTGGAGGAGCGATGATTCACTTAGACTACCATAAATCCCTAATCTACAGTGGTGAAATAGAGATTGTGCCAAAATGAAAAGATTGGCGCCCTCCAAAAATGATGCAAGTATTGATTTTAAATGACTTGACTCCATCCTAAACGGCGGGCTCTCTACTGCTTCGCCGGATCGAAGGCTGCGGCGATGGACCCTTGGCGAGCCAAGCCGGATTTCGTACTACGAAAATAGAGGATCTCCACGACGTTCCGAACGTACTGCTCGGAGCTGATCGGTTCTGTCTCGCTGGCCGGAGAGGCAACCAGGGTATCGAAATAGGCAGCCAGTTCGTCGAAGAGCCGAACGCGCGCCCGATCATCGAGAGAATCTCGCCGCATGAGCGCTTCTACAGCGACAGCGCCGGCCTCCTGTGGGACCAGCTTCCTGAGACGGGCGCAGAGTATTTGGTGAGGCAAAAACGAGTTGTAACGGCCGCGGACCAAGCCGCTCAGGTCTTTCGGTTTGGGCTGCCAGTCGCGAATTACGACCGTCCCGGCGGCCACGTCGCCCAGGCGCTGGCGGTGTTTTGACGCCAGCATTGCAACGCCTCCGACGAGCCCCCATACCGGCAATTGATCGAAGATCCGCAGCAGATTCCGGATAACGATCTGGCTGAACTGTAGCTCCAGCCCTGTCATATCCATCACCCGCAAGCCGAGCATCCATTTGCCCAGCGTCTGGCCGTTCCAGAAATGTTCGCAGCTGATGCCATAGCCGATGTAGAGCAGGAAGAAGCCGAGAATGTAGAGTGCCGACGCAAAATCCGGGTTGAAGATGCGCACCAGATTGGTCATTCTCAGAGCGATGCTAGCGGCTGCTGCCATGATGGCGGAATCAACGAGAAATGCCATCATGCGCGTGCCGGGCCCGGCCAGTTGGAGACTGATGGAGACCCCTTCGGGAAGCCGGATCCTCAACTGAGCGGAAGACTCAGGCATGATTCGCCTTCCCTGCCTTCTTCGCGCGGCCTGCCAAGGCGTAGAAGCAAACCAGCACTGCCAATTCGACCAAGCCGAAGGCAATCTTGGCGGCGTAGGGCAGCACTGGCTCGTGATACTGGGAAATATAAGACTCAATCAGGCCGGCCCAAACCAGCATCAAAGCGGCGCCTCCCGCTAAGGTCGACACATCGCCCGCCACAGCGCGCAGACGCTCCGCGCGACTGAGGCGGCTGTTCCAGCCAATGAGCGCGCTCGCCAGAACGAAACCCGCCTGGCTGGCGACCAGAATCGCAGGAATCTCAATGACCCCATGGGGCAACAACCAGCCGAGCAGGAACTTGGCCTGACCCGCCTGAACGTAGTCGAAGCTGACCGCACCGAGAACCACCCCGTTGTAAAAGAGCAGAATCATGGTGCCGAGGCCCCAGGTCATCCCACAGCCCAAGGCAAAGAACGCAACCTGGGTATTGTGGGTCATCAGCTGGGCGGCAAAGCTGGCATGGCTATCGGGATGCTTCTTGGCAGCTTCCTTCTCCTCTTGCTTAACCCGGTCTCGCGGGTCGCCCAGCAGCTGCTCGAAGGGGAGCACGGTGGCCTTAGCGGCGGGATCGAGTTTGAGCAACACGCCGCCGATGGCGAAGCCGACCAGCGTCACCAACAAAGCCAGTTCGAATGGCCGGATCTGCCTGCGGAAGGTGCTGGGCAACGTAAACAGCAGCCAATAAAAGGGCCGGAAGCGGGCGTTTCGGCGGCTTGAATGGATCTGCGCGTAAGCGCGGCCGACCAGCGCACTGAGTTGCTGTGCCAGTTCCGTTTGGGAGGCTTCTTCGAGCCGGGCGAGATCCGCCACCGAGCGCTGGTAAAGTTCGAAGAGCCGCAGTGATTCCTGGAGAGAAGGCCGATAGCGACGGTCCTGATCGTAGCGTTGCAGCGCCTGCTCGAGCGCTTGCCAGTGCGGGCGTTCGAGCGCTACAAAACGATCGAGATCGACAATCACAGCAACTGCCTCTCTTTGATGTCGAAATACTCGGTGGCCGCGCTCAAGCCCATCCGGCCCGGCGCCACGACATTCATCCGCACACCGAAATGGGAAACTTCGGCGCGCATCTCTGCCATCTTCTTCCAGAGCAAATGCCCGGCCAGTTCGCTATATAAAGAATCAAAATCGGGGACGTCCGGATTCGAAAAGAGCGGACGTGCCTTGGCATCGGAGGGGCAAGCGACGACAACTAAGTGTTGCCGCGCCAGCAGCTTGCTGGCGGCCGCGAATGCTTCCGCCAGTTGCGGCTCAGACAGGCTGGTAAAGAAGACCACCAGAGCTCGGCGCTTGACTTGCGTGGTTAGTGTGGAGCAGACTTCGTCGAAGGCAGGCGCGACAGTTCGCGGAACGAGCGGGAACAGTGAAATGCGAAACTCGCGCTCATAGGACGGCAACGAAGCGGCTTTGAAGAAGTGATGGACCCGATTGCTGAACGTCAGCAGTCCGAAGCGATCGCCCGCAATCCGCACGGCACACTGCATGAGGATAGTGGAACGGACATATTCATCCAGCAAAGTCACAGTTCGGCCATTTTTGGCCGTGACGACGCTTCCGGAAAGCCGCGAGGCATCGACGCAAACATAGATATCCTGCGTGCGCTCGACCCGGTATTCGCGCACAATGGGCACCCGGCGCCTGGCAGTCGCCTTCCAATCGATATCCGCGAAGTTGTCATTGGGAACATACTCGCGCAGATGTTCAAACTCGCGGCCTCGTCCGTGGCGGGCGATCAGGCGCTCGCTACCATGAGCGTGACTGGCCATCAGCCGTGAGGTCTCCCGCGCGATTCTGGCAATGGAGGGCTGGATGGAGAATCGAACAGCAATCTGTTCCGTGCGGCGCAGTTGCCAGAGACCAAGCAGGGAGATGCGGCCCAGGTATGCGGATGTGGCGGCGAAGTCTCCGCGCTGTTCACCTTTCGCGCGCAGTTCGATCTCGATGGCCGGGGCGTCCGGCAAGACTTCGAACGCGACGTCGTCGCGGACCGCGTCGATATCACGCGGCAGGCCAACGGCGAGGCGAAGCTCCGGGCACGGCCATGGCCGCGACGCAATCCGTGATATTCCCGCCGGGAATGAAACTTCTTCGCCTAGAATGCCGTGAACTTCGGCTGGAAAAGTCAGCCGAAGGGAGTCTAACGAACCCCGGGACAGGAGCCAATCGAGCGCAGCAAACGCAGCCAGGAACAGCGCGGCGATTCCGACCCACATAGGTCCGGAGGGGACGATGGCAGGGAGGATGCATGCGGGCACGAAACAGAGGCCCACGATCCACAAGAAGCGCCTGGTCGGGTAGATCATCGGTTGCCGCAGCGAATGGCCATTATCGGGGCACCGCAACTTCACTGAGCAGTTTGGTGATGACTTCAGCTGCCGTGGCACCCTCCATCTCAAATTCCGGTTTAACGATGATGCGGTGTTCGAGTACAGGCGAGGCGAGAATCCGCACGTCGTCGGGAGTGACGAAGTCGCGATTCTCAAGCGCGGCGAAGGCCCGGCTTGCTAGCAGGAGCGCCTGAGTGGCGCGCGGCCCTGCGCCGGAGAGGATCGTTTCGTGCCCACGCGTGGCTCGCACCAGTTGAACAATGTAGTTCACGAGTTCCTCGCGGACCGTGACGCGTATGAGTTCCCGGCGCAACCGGGCAATCTGTTCCTGCTCAAGAACCGCCGTGACATCGCCTCGTTCCAGCGCGATTTCGGGCGAATCGTTGGTCAGCATTCTGCGCGCCAGTTCCTGCTCGTCGTCGAGCGAAGGCCAGGTCATGGAGATCTTCATGAGAAAGCGGTCCTTCTGCGCTTCCGGCAACGGATAGGTTCCTTCAAATTCAATCGGGTTCTGAGTGGCGAAGACGGTGAACGCGGCGGGCAGAACGTGGGTGACGCCGTCGACCGTCACGGTTCGCTCCTGCATGGCCTGGAGCAGCGCCGCCTGCGTCTTCGCCGGAGCACGGTTTATTTCGTCAGCCAGCAAAAACGATGTGAAGATGGGGCCGCGCCGGAACTCAAAAACACCGTCGCGCAGGTTGAAAATGCTGGTGCCGGTGATGTCGGAAGGCATCAGATCGGGCGTGAACTGGATGCGCTGAAAATCGCAATTCATGACCCGGGCCAGCGCCCGCACTAACAAGGTCTTGGCAAGACCGGGCACGCCTTCGACCAGCGCATGCTGCCCGGTAAGAATAGCGATGAGGGAAAGCTGAATGGGCTGCTCCTGGCCGATGATCACCTTGGAGACTTCCCGGCGCACGGCGGCCAGCGTTTGCTGGATGGTGTCTAGGTCAGGGTACAAGTTTGGTTTCTCCTGTCGTCGGCGCTTCCCTATGCACTATAGTGCCGCCAAGGCTTGCCGCGTGGTCCGGGATCGCAGATCTTTTCCTCACGAGCGATAGGTAAGCTTCCGGCGCTTGGGGCATGGGCGCAGCGACGAAATACTCCAACTCTGCTTCGTTCAGATGGCCCGCATTGGGAACATAGCGCTGGCTGTGTTTCCATTCGGCAGCCATTTCCCTTAGCAGTTTGTCTCGGCCTACGCTCTGGGCCAGCAAACTAGAGAGCGCCGAATGAGCGTCACGCCCCTTCACGCCTCCCTCCGCGACCGTCTGAAGGGGCGGGATGAAGCTGACGGCATTGCGCCAAACATAAAGAGCCGCCAGAGCGAGAAAACCCAGGAGAATCCACTCCAGATGGTGCCGGCGGGCAAGCCCCGCAACGGTGTCATTCTCAGCAATACCGAGATGGGCCTCATCAAAGATCATCGGATTCCGTCCCGCCATCGTAGCGGCCAGCAGAGCCGCATCCGGCTTGGTCAGTAAACGATAGTTCGTGAACGGCTCGACGGCGGCGAACAAGCCGATGGAGCCTTGGCCGAAGCTGCGCTCCAACAGCACAGGGCTTCCATCGGAATCCGAAAGAATCGGCTTCCACAGAGGATCCCATTTCGCAAAGCGCCAGAGAACATCCCGGCGGACTACGCTCGGCGTAAGGGCTTCAGCAGCAGTCGGGCGCTTGCTATCTGGCACATCGGTTTCGGTCTCTTCGACGCCCCACCGGTCGCGCATGGAATCCATCCGCGGCTTCATTACTTCCCGCGAATTCGACGGCACGTTCCCGGAAGGCTTGACCCCCGGCTTTGGCGAGGCGATCTTTTCATAGCGAGTTTCCCTGGTTTGGAAAAGAATGAGAATGCGTGCCCCGCCCTGCGCAACGCGCTCGAATTGTTCCAGGTCTTTCTCGGGTCGAGAGCGAAAGTCACCCAGGTTCGGACCAGCATAAATCACGGTCGCCTTCTGACCCCCCAGTTTCAGAAAGGGACGATAGTTACGGGAAACGTTGACACCCAGACGAATCAGCGTTTCGTAATACGCTTTGAGGCCCGTGTCTTCGTTGTTCAGCGATGAATAATCGGGGTAGTAGGAATAATTCTCCGCCCGGCGAACGACCGATTCGAACGCGATAACGCCGAAAAGCGCTACGAGCGCAACCGCCGCGGACGCCACAACGCCGCGGTTCATGACGCACCTCCCACGGCCCGCGTCTTCAGAAACTTGAGGTTCCGTTCAAACTCATCGAGCATCTCCTCGGTGACACTGTGGGAACCGTACCAGGATCGTTCGAACAAGCCGACGTTCTGCCGCAGCCGCTCCGGCAACTCCGGTGATAAACGCCTCGCGCGGCGCTGAAACTCGCGAGAGTAATCCAGGTTTGATTTTCCGCGTGCAAGCGAGATCAGCTTTGCCGCGGCCAGGTTCGACAGGATTGACAAATACAGCGCGCGTATTGCGAAGCGCAGGTTCCCGGCACGACGGTAATCGAGAGCCAGCTGCACCCATTCGTCCTCGGGCTGTTCGTCAGCTTGAACGTCTTCACGGCTCAGATCCAGCGGTGGCGCCGGCGCCGGGCGCGCTTCCACGGCCACCGTGGGCGCCAGGCGGCGCGCCCGCAGCAATGCGAAGAACACCCCGGCGGCAAGGATGGCACTGAATAGGGCGATCAGGCCCCAAACATCTTTGCTGTTCGTCTTAGCGTCGCGGGCGTTTTTGTCTAGGTCCGGTTCGTCGCCGGAGATTAGCTTACGGATCCGGGAGACCAAATCTTGCCACGCCTTCACAAAGCGATCCCACAGGTCGCCGCTTTTCGTCGCCACCGATTCGGTAAACGCCAGGAACGCGTTGGACGGCGGTTTCCGCTTCACAACTACCGGGAGAGACCATGAGAGATTGGGGTCGCGGAAAACGTCCTTGACAGCTTGTTCAATGCGCTGGTCGTCGATTGCCCGCGATGCCTGCGCGGTAGCCGGGGCCGGTGCGGTAACGGCGCTGGCACGATGAGGAGCAGCAACCGAAAGGAAGACCGCGAACGACACAACCGCCGCAACACTCCGGAGCTTCGAAAGGCGGATTTGCAGATCAAGACCCGACTTCTCGGACCGGCGCCGGAACGCGCGTAATACGCAAGCCGCTTTGACAACTGGATCGAGCGACAAATAGGCGAGTATGCAGAGCGCGGTCAGGAAAGTCGGATTGAAAAGCACAGCCGGCTGCCGGGTTAATGTGTTTTCGATGCCAGTGAACGAATGGAATAAGAGCACCGCTGCGAGAAAGAGCGCCAGAAAGTTGACCCAAACGAGTGCCCGCAGAATCAGGATCAGCATCAGGAACCACGCCGCCTCTCCAGGCCGGTATCCGGCATCCTGCCTGGCTTCCCGAACCGTCGCCTTGAGATCGCCCGCGGTTTCACCGGACAGACAGAGCGCCTGTTGGTAGAACATCGTGACCAGGCTATGCGGAACCATTAGAACTGCTGCTACAGGCCAGGCCAACAGCTTGGTCGATTGCAGCACGGCCTGGACACTCAGCACGCGCAGCGCGGACGAAGGCTTTTCAACCCGCAAACTGACCATCAAGTTGAGTTGCCGCGCAAAGCCTGCCTGGCAGGCGTGCATCCACACATAGGTGATAGCGAGGAGAAGCGTAATCCAAAGCAAACGGTCGGCCGCGAACGGGCTTTCGTGAATATCGGTCGCCTCGAACAGGAACACGCCGAAGAAGGGGACGACACCGGCAAGGTACAGCAGCCATGACTGGGGGGGCGTGTCGCGGAGCAGATCTACTCCGTCTTCGACCAACCCCAACGCACCGATGAACGCACCTTGTTTCATTGGTTCCCGAGGTGCGACAAGAGGATACCAGGCGCCGAACTGGTCAGAGACGCTGCCGAGAATGGTCGGGGCCCGCTTACTAACGGGCGCGGTTCACTACTTGACTCTTGATCAGGAAGAGTCTCGCGGTATTGCAGAATGATCCAGCCGACGCAATAGAAAAACACCCAGACAAAAACCAGGGCTGCCACGCCGAGCAGCAACTGGCCCAAGTGGGAGCTTTTCTTCTTAGGAAGCAAAGGCGATTCGTTCGCTCGCGCGATGCACGCGGCGCACAGTAGACGGCCATCAAAGGACACCACACATTCCCGGCAGAAGAAGCGCCGGCACTCGGGACACCGGCACACAGCCTCCCGTGTTTCGTGGTGAAAACACCGCTCTGAGGCAAGGCCGGGCATGCTGTCTTATTCTCAGGCTAACGGATTCGATCCGGTCCTCGGCTGAGCAAGCGGCTTATCCGCTTCATCGAGCGAGTTCTTGTAAATGCCCATCAGGCCGAACAGGCAGGCGAGCAGGCGAAGCAACGTAATGGACGGGCCTAGCAGAAGCACGGTTGCATTCAGACTCGGGATGCTAAGCCGGGCGCCCAAACCAAGAATGGGGCCCAGTACTGCTGTCTGCAGCGCCACATTCATCACGGCCGCGGAACGGACCGCAAAAGGGAACTCAGGGTCCTGTTGCATGAAGCACGCGGCGAGGAGGCCCGTGTAGAAGAGCATCGTCAGCACTCCCCCAATTGCAATCCAGTAAGGATCGGACAGCAGACTTCCCCTTGCGAACAGCCAGGTAATCAGGCCCACACCAAACACGATTCCATGCAGCGCCAATATGGGCCGTCGCGGTTTTGTCCCCCCTGCAACCGTGACGGCGACGACCGAGCGTTGTGTCGGCTCAGGTTCCACTCCGGCCGGTTCGGCGGCGGGCGCTTTGACCGCGTCGGGCACTTGCTGCGCCAGAACCAGATGGCCTTGTACGCCCTCGACCCGCTGTTGTAGTTGGTTCACCAAGCGCCGGGCTGACCGGTAGAATATCGCCAAAGGAATTCTTACAGTTGCCGTTCGTGTGAGGACCTCAACGCCGTAGTTCCGGCGCGTCAATCGCCAGGCGGCATAAAGCACGACGTAGCAAAAAGCAAGCGCTATGGTTTCAAAACGGTTTTGCACAAGCGCCTCGGTGACCGCAGCCAGGATGCACGCTACTTCCGCGCCGAGCATCAGGCCCTTGTTGTGGGCGAAGGGGTAAAGCAGCAGCGCCTGAATGTCATTCCAATAAAGCCGCGTGTACTGTTCGGAGAAGAAGCGCGTTCTTACAAACAGCAGATGATCGGCGGCCAGCCAGGCGTCATCGGACTGCCATCGCAGCCAGCGGTGTCCACCGAGCCGGCGGTAGTTTGGTTTGGTGGCTTGGGGCATGCTAAGCCTGCCTTGCCCGCGCCCGGCTAGCCGAGTAGACAAACAACCACACCCATGCGGCGATCACCGCCAGGGACACCAGCGCCGCCACGACGAATCGCCACTTGGAGCGCGGCGTGATACTGCAGGATTTGCGAATGGTGACCAGCGCCAGACCAAGAGCCAACGGAGCAGTGAGCAGAGAAGGGAATACGAGCAGCGAAGGGACGACGGCGAGGGCCAGGGCGAGCGAATCAAAATGGAAGCGTTTCGATTCCAACACGGTGCTCTTCCCGGGTTGGCGCAAGGCTTCGACGCATGTCACGCAAAAATCGACGCCGGACCACTCAATGCGGCAAAAGTGACAAAGAAAACGGCCGCAGTTGGAACAACAGACCGACGCCACTCGATCATCATGAAAGAAACATGTGGCTTCGCCTGAGACCACAGCCTGATCAACGAAGTGGCTCGCGGTGCGTGCAGCCGCTGGGAATACGGTGGCCTCCACGCGCGACTCGCAGTGATAGCAGCGGGCGCCTTCCGGTTGTGTGGACTCAACCGGCAGCTCGCGCTCACAGCGCGGACAGAAAAGGGTCGCAACGACGCCGCTGGTCATGCGCGTTTGTAAATCACGCGTGTATCACAAATCCGGTCGTGAAGACTACGCTTCTCCGAATCGAAGCCTGCGATGATGCAGCCGATGCTCAGCATCATGGAACTTAGGACGAATCCAAAATAGCGGCCAACGGCCCGTCCAAGCGAAACTCGCTCTCCGTCAGGCCGGATCACCTCAAGGCCCAGGATGAGTTTCCCCGGAGTCCCCCCGCGATGCGAAATAAACCAGCCGTCATAGAAAGAATTCAACAGTAGCTCAAGGGCATACAGAGCCCCGAGGGCACCGAACAACTTTGCCACGAAGGCAACGTCGGGTGCGGCGGGAACGGTTCGATAGGCTCTATTCAAGCCGGTGTAGGCGGAGACCAACATCCCCAATGGGAAATAGACCATCCCCAGAATTAGGGAATCGATAAACCTCGCCAGGAAGCGAATCCAAAACCCCGCGTAATGGTACTTGCCTTGTGTGGCGTCGACGCCCATTTCGCGCACCCGTTGGAAAAAGACGTCCTTGCAGCCGGCGCATACGCGCGAGCTACCGAAGGCCAGCAGTTCGCCCGCGGCGGCAGCGCGCCCGCACTCCGTGCAGAAGCCACCTTGTGGCGAAGGCATAGCGGAGGAAGAGGCATCCACAGTCGAGAGCGGCTGCCAGTCGGCCATGCCACTGCGCCAGACCAGCGTATCGGGGCCGATTCGCCCGGAAACCCGCAAGGATTGGAACTCAGCGTCGTCTAAGGGTCCTAAGCGTTCGTTGGCTTCTGCAAAATACCATTCCATGTGACGTGCTGAGCTCCAGGTTTGTCGCCGCAGAACTGACTTCCGGGCGGTTATACCTTCGGTTTAGGCGGCGGTAAATCCCTCGCTGGACAGGTGGATTGAAAGCCTTGTCGCGCGTGCGCGCCGTCGCAGAAGGGCTTGTTCTCGGAATGACCGCAGCGGCAGAAGGAAATGACGGTTCTTCCCGCCAAGCCGAACTCAAGCCCCTCGGCGTCGTGGACCGTGAACTCCCCTTCTAGTCGGAGGGGTCCATTGTTAGCTACCGTTATCTTTGATGGCATGAATTTCCTGATCGTAGCAGATGGGATCTGGTCAGCCTCATATAATGGCCTCGGCGGGGTTACAGCGTGATCCAATTCGTTCAAGAGTCCGACAAGAAGTTGTTCGAAGAGGCGATCACCTTCGCCCAAAAGCAGGTGAAGTCGCTGATTGAGGCGCATCCGGGCCTCTATCCTATGTACACCCAGGGCGGCAAATGGAAGCACGATGGGAATGTCTGGACGCAGTGGTGTGACGGCTTTCTTCCAGGCATGATGTGGATCTTCCACAAATACCTCAGCCAGGAAAAAGCTGACGGCCGGTTTTGGATGGAGCAGGCGGTGAAGTATACGAAACCTCTGGAGCCTCGCAAGAACGACCGGGAGGTGCACGACCTTGGTTTCATTTTTCTGTCGACCTACCATCGCTGGTATCAAGTGACCCGCGAAACCGCGCTTTTGGACGTCGTGCTTCAGGCGGGAAAGACGCTGGCCCTGCGCTACAACGAAAAGGGCCAGTTTCTTCGGTCGTTCGCCGCGGAAGATTCCCTCTTCATCGACATCATGATGAATGTTGGGATCATCTTCTACGCTGCGCGCGAACTGAACGACAAGAAGCTGCGCGACATCGCCGTGCGCCACTGCCTCACTACCCGCCGGTTCCTGGTGCGCGGAGACGGCTCCATAGCGCACGAAGGTATCTTCGATTTGCAGACCGGCGAGTTTCTTCGACAAACGACCCAACAGGGCTATCGAGGGGATTCATGCTGGTCGCGCGGCCTTGCGTGGGCTCTCTACGGCTTCGCCGTGTCCTCCGAATACAGCCGCGACCCGCGTTTTCTCCAAACCGCGGAAGCCTGCGCGGATTATTACATTACCCATACGCCGGCGAATGGTGTTCCGCCCTGGGACTACAATTCGCCGCTTGAGAACCGCTCTCTGGTGGATACCTCGGCGGCCGCCATTGCGGCTTCCGGAATGCTGCGGCTCTGCCGGCTGGTCAGTGATCCCATGAAGGGTCATCTGTACTGGTCCATCGCGATCCTCATATTGCGCACGCTCTGCGTGCAGTATGTGCCGTTCAAAGAGCCGAAGTGGGAAGGCATCCTCAAGGGAGGGGTGTACCACGTTCATAAGGGTCTGGGCGTTGACGAGTCGGTCATGTGGGGTGAGTACTTTTTCGTGGAAGCACTGGAGCAGGCATTAAGGGTTTTTGCCAAACCAGATGCGATACCGCGCGTCACAATCCACTGATTCTTTCGGTCGCCGGGCACCAAGCCGGGCAATCAGGCCTTGGCGAGGAGTACCGGCGCCGACTTCTTCAGCAGCGGCGACAGGATGGCACTGAGCCAGGCACAGGCATACAGCGCACCGCCTATGGTCAACGTCGTCTGCAGGCCCAGGTAGATTGCCAGGAAGATTGCAGCGGCTGAGCCAAGGACGCTGGAAGCTGCATTAATCGACCATGCCCAGCGGACAGCCGATGGCATCGCGCGCTCCAGGCGGGTCAGGCCAGTCGGAAACGGCATGCCCATGGCAAAGGCGGGCGGGGCGATCAAGGCTACTGAAATGGCAACCTTCAAGACAAAGGGAAGCCCCACCCCGCTGGAGGTCACCGGCGTCACAACGAATGCCAATACCACGATGAGGCCGGCTATCAGAAGCATCAGGCTGCTCAATCGTCCTTGCGAATCGCCGATCAAGCGTTTGCTGAAAAAGCTGCCCAGCCCGCTGAAAACCAGCATCGAGAAGATGATAACGGTGAGCGCATAAGTCGGATGCCCCAGAAAGAGGACGAACTTTTGAATCAATGCCACCTGAATCAAGATGTATCCGGCGCCGATAAACAGGAAGTAAAGCAAGCCGCCGATGGTACCGGGTTCTGTTTGCAGACGTTGTCGCAAAACCAGTGGCGGCAGCGCCAGAATAATCAGCGTCGCGACAATGCTGACCGCAACCAGTCCGTAGAGTAGCGGAAGCGCCTTGTTGATCTTGTAGTCGGCGCTGCGCTGATCGCGGCTGGTGAAGAACCGCCACAAGTCCCTGGGCTGCACCGTATAGAAGAAGAATGGCCGATCGTCGCTGACCGGGCGCACATCGAATTGATAGCTGTCGTAGAACTTGTTGGGATCAGCCGCCAGCAGCAGGTCGCGAAACGGTGTGTCCTGGCTGGTTCCCGGATAGTAGATGGCCTGCATACGGGCCGGCGCCAGTGAACTTAGGATGATCTTCACGTCCTGCTCTGAGAATGGTTCCCTCGCCACCAGAATCGTATCCTGCGCTCCCCATCCTTCCAGCCTCTCGACGTTCTCGCGGACCACGATAATGTTCTTTGCCGCGTCGTTCTGGCCCAACTGCGCCAGAGCATCCCGAGCCAGCGCCACCACCCGCAGCGACTCTCGCGGCGGGGCAAAGCCCCAGCGTGTGAAGGCCATCACGCCGTCGTCCGTCAAATGCAGTAGGTAGTCTCGAAACGCATCCGTGGTGTAAAGGTTATTTTCAGAGAGCGCAAACGCTCCGGCTGCGGTCGACGCCCAAGTGTCCACGAGCGTGGCTTGAATAACCTGGTAGCGCTCATTGCTTCGGCGGACAAACGACCTGCCGTCTTCCACAAACAGCCGAACTTCGGGGCGATAGTAGAGCCGGTTGCTGTATTGCGGGAACCTCTCCCGCATGATGGTTTTGGCAATAATCGGGTTGATTTCCACCCCGGTGATATCTTTGCTGCCGGACGCCAGTGCGCGGGAGACATCCCAACCACCGCCCGGGCCAATCACCAGTGTCTTGGCGCCCGGTCGCAGCAGGTAGGGGAAGCCGGGACCGTGGAACCGCAGATCAACTCGGTCTTGTTCGGACAGATGCTCGAAATCGAACTTCGCAATTCCGGTTGCTGCATCGGCATCGATGACGATGCTCTTCATCGACGAGCCCGGCTGCTCCGGCTGCATGGCGATGCGTGAGAAGCTGTTCCAGCGAACGAATTCCTCTCCGGTTAGCTCCTTACCTTTCGCGAAGTGAACATCAATCAGGTGTTTCTTGCCGTTGTAAGTGATTAGCGCCACCAGCAACAATGCCAGCGAGACGGCCACGATCCGGCCACGGGCCGACCTGGCCATGTTGAACCACACCGCTCCGGAGACGGCGAACAAGACAGCCGCCACGATCACCGTGTTCGGACCGCCGATCCAATCGAGCAATTTCACCAGCACGGCACAGCCTGCCGCCGCGCCCATCAAGTCAAAGAAATAGATCTTTTCGACGCGTTCCACTGTGCTCGCAATCACGAGCGACAGAATCGTACCCGAAAGCAGAAAGGGAATAGCGCAAGCGAAGTAAACGACCATCAGCTTGAAACTGATCAGCGAGCCATTCTGCGACAGCAGGAACGTCAGGCATGCGACGATGACCACCCCGTTCACTCCGGCAACGACGCCCAGTTTCCGGAACAGGGAACCGGGCCAACCGGCCACAACGTAAGAAAACACCCCGCCCGCGCCCAGACCAAACAGCGCGACTGAGATAGCGAGGAATGCAAAGTGGTAGTAAAAGACGACAGAAAACACACGAGTCAGGGATAACTCGAGCAGCAGCGTCGCCATAGTTGTGACAGCTACGCCGAAGTAGATCTGAGGCCAACTGCGCCGCTCACTGGTGGTGAACGTTTCCTGTCGAAGAGAATCGAGGGGTGACAAACTCTTATGTTAATGGACGTCCCACTCGCGGGTTCGGGTCCACTCCTTTTTCATTCAGTCTTGAGGTCCTCGAGGGGGGAATGGCTGGCGAATTAACCGAGAAAGGCGACAATGCGATTCGCGATGCGCGCGCAGGCCTTGCCGTCTCCGTACGGGTTATGCAGCCGTGCCATGCGCTGGTATTCAACTGGATCATCGAGCAAACGGGCCGTTTCCTCCACAATCCGCTCCGTGTTCGTTCCAACGAGCTTCACCGTGCCGGCCTCAACCGCCTCGGGCCGCTCAGTCTTGTCGCGAAGAACCAAAACCGGCTTGCCGAGCGACGGCCCTTCCTCCTGAATACCTCCGGAATCGGTGATCAGGATCCAGGCTTGCTGCATGAGGTTTACGAACGGCAGATACTCCAGAGGTTCCAGGAAGAGGATATTGGGGTGGTCCTTCAGCCGCGAAAATACGGTGCTGCGGACACTGGGATTCAGGTGAACCGGCCAAGCGACCTGAACGTCGTCCCGCGACGCAAGCGAACCGATCGCGTCGCAAATTCTCTCAAAGCCAGGGCCGAAACTCTCGCGGCGGTGCGCAGTCACCAACACCAGCTTCCTAGCGGAGTCCAAAGACAGCGGCTTGACCGCCAGCCGGCCAGCGCGCTAACCCGTCACGAACCCAGAGAACAGCGTCAATGCCGGTGTTTCCAGTCACCGAGATGGAGTGTCCCGGGACGCCCTCCGCCTCGAGGTTGCGAGCCGCCCAGGGCGTTGCGGCGAAGTGGAGAGAAGAGAGACGGGATGTGAGCAGGCGGTTCATCTCTTCGGGAAACGGCGACTTCGAATCAAAGGTCCGAAGACCTGCTTCAACATGGGCAACGGGCACACCCGCATAGAAGGCCGCGAGCGCCCCGCAGAGCGTGGTGGTGGTGTCGCCTTGCACGACGACGATCGACGGTCGGACGTCGGCCAACGCCGGCTCGAGGGCAGCGATCAGGCGTGACGTGAGGCCTGATAGCGACTGGCTTGGCTGCATGAGGTTGAGATCGAGATCGGGGCGGACGTCGAAGGCCTCCAGCACCTGATCGAGCATCTTCCGGTGTTGACCGGTGACGCAGACCACCGGCTCGATTCCATGTAGCGGTGCAATTGCGCGCAATTCGCGCACCAGAGGGCAGAGCTTAATCGCTTCAGGGCGGGTTCCGAAGATCAGCAACACACGGGAACGAGTTGATGTCCGTTCGGTAGCGGCAGGGGAATTACTTGTGACGGTAGGTAATGCGTCCCTTGGTGAGGTCATATGGCGACATCTCCAATGTGACGCGATCGCCGGCTAGCACTCGAATGCGGTTGCGCCGAAGCTTGCCTGCCAGGTGAGCCAGGACTGTTCTATCTTGATCCAGTTGGACGCTGAAAAGTCCGCTAGGGAACTTTTCAACCACGGTTCCGGTAACTTCAATACTATCTTCTTTACTCATTCGCCTCTTTTGGGAAGTGTGCGTGCGCACCACGGGCTGCGTGCGCCGCTCACATTCGATTATACAGAAAGTGACTTTTTCTCCGGTGAAATGCAGACCGTCCGGCCCGGCGGAAAACCCCGCGCCGAGTAGTCAGGAACGCGCCGCTCGTCATCGTATCTACACCCGCCCAGCATAGGGCGGGTAATAAGTCGTAAAGAACGTTCTTTCCAAGCTTAAAATGTTTTAACCTGTGGACGGGCCTCAGCGTTGCGGTTGTCGCGCCGGCCCTGCTATGGAAACGCGACGTAGGTTGCTTTGACGAAACAAGAATTCCTTCACAAGAACGTCATGATCACCGGGGGCGGCCGGGGAATCGGCAAGCGGCTGGCACTGGGATTCTTCCAGCGCGGCGCGAGGATTGCTCTGGTTGCGCGCAGCAAGGCCGAACTGGATCTGGCTCACATTGAGATTGAGCAATCGGGCGGCAATGCCCTGCGGCTCCTCGCGGATGTGACGGACCCGGAACAGATTGCGGTCGCCGTGGACCGCGCGCGGGTTAAGTTCGGCAGCCCCATCGACATTCTGATATGCGCCGCCGCAGTTCCAGGCCCGTTGAACTCGTTTGTTCAATCTTCGTTAAAGTCGTGGACTGACGCGATTCACATTAACCTGATGGGGGTGGTGCACTCGTGCCGTGCGGTGTTGCCCAGCATGGTGGAACGACGTTCGGGAAAGATCATTGCGCTGGGCTGCACCGCCGATACCCACCCCCCTTCCGGCTTCTCCGCTTACCACACGTCAAAGGCTGCCATCGTTCACTTTGTCGAGGCGCTAGCGGGCGAAATCCTTGACTACAATATTCAGATCAACTGCCTGGATCCGGGCAGCGCTTACACGAACTTCACAGACGAGGTGATTCGCGCCGCGAACCGCCTGGACCACGAGGTTGTCAGCAAGGCGCTGGAGGTTCGCCGCACAGGTGGCACCTCCCCGGACGCGCAATTGGATGTTGCGGCATTCCTCGCCTCCGAAGCCTCCAACCACATAACGGGCAAGCTGATTCATGTGACCGATGATTGGCGGAAACTGAAGAATCATACCCTGAGACCGGATCAGTACACGCTCCGGCGTACCTTGAAATAACCGCCGGACCGCTTGGTTCTCTTTCTTAGGGGAACTTCAAATTATGATAGTCCAGGCCGAACTCCGGGCTGGTTCGTGTGCCGGTGATTTTGATCGGCAGTACCGTGCCCGCACCGTCTTTGGCAAAGAAGGGATCGGCGAGTTTGAGCAGCTTCGACTTGAACCCGGTCGTCATCTGCGACAAGTGGGCATCGAGTTTGGCCTTTCCGTGCAAATCGATGTTTTCCGCTTGGAGTCCGTAGGTACCGTCGAGAAGTATGTGCGCACCAGGGACGCTGAACCGAAAATCCGTCAGGGTGAGGGTACCGGCGCGGAGGGCGAAATGAGTGCTTAGGTCGGACGTAATCGCAGTATCATCGGCCGCCTTCTGAGCCTCCGTGACTTGGCCCCGGCTGCGGCGGCTGATCGCTTCCAGTTTGGATTGAATATTCGGATCGGTGAAATGAGCGCCAACGACCACAAACTGGCCATCGAGAATCAGCTTGCTCATCACGTCTTGATGGCCGGGAGGCAGCACGAACTCCGTATTGAAGCGCGTTGGGCCGGTCATTACTGGCTTGTCTGTTTTGACGGCGAGCCGCATCAAGTCCTCGATACGCCCGGTCTTGGTCTCCACGTGCAGAGTGACGGTTTTGCCTTTCACGCCAGGCTGGCCGGCGATCGTGCCCCGGCAGATAAGATCTGTCTCCAGAAACCTTGCCTCCACCGGTTCAAGTGAAGTGTCGCCCTTCGTGCCGTCGACAATCGCGTGAAACGTGGTGGTGAGGCGCACTTTGTACGCTCCGGTCTTCACCTCGAAGTCAGGCGTGTCGGTGGTGCCATCCACGACGATGTGATTGAGCGCGCCGCTATAGCGGCCGATGGAGGAGAGAATGCCGGAAATCCCAGTGAACACGCTTAGATCGGCATGGGCAAACGTGTAATCGCCCGATACGGGCGTAGCACCCAGATCGTTCTTCTGCCACGGGCCAAACGAGCCGGTACTTTCGATGACTCCCGGCGGCTTGGCGTTGGTCAAGGCAGCAACAAAAGCCATGGGCTGATTCAAGCCCACTGAAGTCATTCTTAGCTTCTGAATGTCAAACTCCATCGGCTCCTTTCCCTCCTGTCGGGGCAGGATTTTCAGCACCGTTCCGTCAGCAACCAGTTCGCCGATTTCAAAGGGGAAATGATCGGCCGAGCCCGGCTGTTTAGGGGGCTTCGCTGTAACTGGCGGCTGGTTCGCGGGCTCAGACGGGTTTGCTTTCTTAAAGCCGGGTGGAACCTGAATGACAAGTCCTTCGAGACGCACGTCGCGCACCAGGTGGTTCGCGGCGCCAATCATGGTTGCAAAATCGGCGTCCGCGGTAAATCGCTCGATCGTGATCAAAGGCGGCACATCGGAGCGGTGCTTAGGCCTGACCGTCAGCCCGTGGCCTTCGATGTGGGGTGATGGAAGCAGCTGAATGTCCAGCTTGTCCAGCTTCACATCGCTGTCGAAGCGTTCGGCCACCACTTTCTCGACGCGGGCCTTAACCGTAGGCCCCATGCGGAAGTTCAGCCAAAACAGCACCAGCATGAGCCCTGCGCCGAGCCCGGCTAACATAGCCAAGGCAATGGTTAGATTCCGGTGCGAATGAAAGAAGGCCATACGCTGAAGCCGAGCTGCGCCATCGAGGGCTTCCCCTTCGTCGCGCAATTCTTCGGGTGCCTCCCTTAATGCTACAGTTCGTAATATTAACAAGCACTGCGGGAGGCTCCGCCGATTGAAGCGAAGTGGGCGGCTGGCTCGTTGTCCGCAGCCCGCAAGCAGCACCGAACAGAATCGCAAAGGGCCGCTCGCGCACTAACCTGCGTTACTTCGCTAGCGTGTAGTTCACGCGGACTTCCGTCACCACGGAGATCGGATCGCCATTCAGCAGCGTCGGTGCGTAGCGCCATTGCCGAACCGCCTCGAGGGCCGATTGCGATAGATCATCACTCGGTGACGATACGACACGCACGTCTACCGGCACGCCTTCCGCGGATAGCGTCGCTTCCAACACCACCAAACCCTGAACGCCAGCCGCCTTGGCCGCGGGCGGATACACCGGGTTCACTTTGCTGATGAGCTTGGCTTGCTGCTCTGCCCCGGGAACGCGAACCTGGTCCGGCTTGCTGGCGGGATGTTGCGTGGTGTCGCCCAGCATCATGCCGCGATCTACTTTGGAATCCTCTTGAACTTTGAATTCGCGGTAGAGGGCCGGGAACCCTGGCTTCTCGATCCGCAGGATGTACTGGCCCGCCGGAAGGCTCTCGAATACGAACTTACCGTCGGTGGATGTCGTCGCCTCCAACTTTGCGGCGGTATCCGCGTTGAGGATCGAGGCCTTTGCATTGGGTACCGGAGTGCCGTTCGCATCGAACAGCGAGCCTCCAATGGTGGCTGCCGAAAGACCGGCTGATGCCAGCAAGCCGGAAAGAACAGTACGTCGAAGGGTAAACATAGAAGAACTCCTTTGTGGGCTTTCTGATTTTGTGAATGGGATGGGCTCAGGGGATACCGTCAAGGCTGAAGCGGCGATGGTCAGCGCCGAAATAAACGTAAGGGCAGCGGCAAGTCTTCGCAGAGCGACGGGCTTCGGGACCGCTTCTGGAGCGAGAATCAAGTGCAGGCGCCCGCCTAGATCGCCCCGCCTCGCCATCGCGATGCCCGTGGCCGCGATTGGCGCTTCCACCCGAAAGTCCTTCGCAATAGCGAGCAACTCGGCGGCATAATCGGACGCCCGGACGCCGCACTGCACCACTAGGTCGTCGCACGCCCGTTCGCTTTCCTGCCGAAGGCTATGGCGGCTGATCCACGAAAGTGGCTGGAACCACCACAAGGCCGTTGTCAGATGAGCGAAGAGTTGGGACGCTACGTCGCGCCGCTGTATGTGGGCCAGTTCATGCAGCAGCACGGCTCGCTGGCGCGACATTGTCCACAGTAGGCATTCTTCGGGCAACACGATGCGTGGACGCCTAAGGCCGAACGTCATGGGCATTACCGGTCCCGGCATCAGTAATAGCTCCGGGACCCGCGGCAAACCCAGGCTGCAACACGATTCTTCTAACAGGTCATTCAACGGCGTTCCAACCAGGATCTCGGCTTGCAGCCTCAATTGGCGGAGACGCATGAATCCGTAGAGCAAAGGCCCTGCCGTAATCAAAACGCCCGTCAACCAGATGGCGATGGGCACGTAGATGATTAGGTGCGGAGGTGAAGCGCTCACAACCGTGCGGAACGTCTGCCGGATCTCGATCTCTCCGTGGGTGGCCGTTGCGGGCCAGAACACGGGAATTGACGGCAGAATGCCTGAGAGCACCGGCCAAGCGATCAACAGTCCAAAGGCGAAAAGAAGCAAGCCGTGTTTCTGAGCAGCGGGTGATCGGCGAAGGCACCGGCGCAGAATCTCAGCGCCCAGGAGAATGGCTCCGGAACGAACCAGCAGGCTCAATAGCGGCAGCATCAGCGCCCCTCCTGACGAGCCTTCTCGATGAGCGCGGCGAGCTTATCGAAGTCTTCCTGCGAGAGGTTATTTGCGGAAACATCCAGCAACGTTGTCACCGCTTGTTCTGCCGACCCGTCAAAGAACGTGTTGAGCATATGCAACGCAGCCGAGCGGCGAGCCTTGTCACGCGGCACCACGGGCATAAACACGTAGCGCAAATCCTTTGCTTCGTGCCGTACGTGTTTCTTGTCTTCCAGCACGCGCAGCATGGCCCGAACCGCGGAATAGCCGGGCGGCTCCGGCAGGTCTTGCAAAATCTCAGCTGCCGTGGCCTGCCCGCGGCGGTAGAGCACATCCATGATCTGGCGCTCCCGGCGGCTGAGCTTGTGCTGCGTGTTTAGCACCATGCTATAAAACTAGCATCAAACGCCGAAGATGTCAACAGGACTCGCTCCGTTATGGGGCGTGCCGAAGGGGCTCAGCGGCGGAGGAACCTGTAGCGTGTCAAAGGCGACGCTATTCCGTTCGCAGCGCGTCCATCGGGTTCACGGACGCGGCTCTGCGGGCCGGTACGAAGCTCGCCAGTAACGCGGCAAGGCCCAGCACGGCCGCTACGGCAACCAGGGTCGGGATGTCCCAGGAACTCACACCGAACAGCATCTTTCGAGCCAGGGCCGCGGCGGTGATGGCGGCCGCCGCGCCGACGGTGATCCCTAGTGCCGCCAGGTAGCCGGCCTCTTTCAAGATCATTCGATAAACCGAGCGTTGCTCCGCACCCATCGCCATGCGCACACCGATCTCGCGCGTTCGCTGGCTCACGGAATGAGCAATCACGCCGTACAGTCCAACCACACCGAGCAGCAGCGCCGTTAGGGCGAAGGCTCCCACCAGCCAAGCCGATGAGCGATGCAGATAGGCCGTCATCGAGTTGTCGATGCGACCCGTCATCGTCGCTTCGTCGGACGTTCCGAGATCGCTGTGAAGCCCGTGAATCGCCTGTCCTAAGGCCGGAAGCACCGAGCCGGGCTCCTGTGACGTGCGCGCGATCACATGAAAATAGGTGTTTGGATCCTGATTGAAGGGGTGGTATTCGGCAGGCCAGATCTCTCGATCCAACGCGCCCTCTCGAATGTCGTCAACGACGCCAATAATCGTCTTAATTGATTTCGGCGTCAGGCTCGTGTCGCCAATCTGCTTCCCAATGGGATCTTCTCCCGGGAAATACTTCTTCGCCAGGGCCTGATTGACGATCACCACTTTGGGCTGCGATTCGTCCTCGGCGTCGGTGAAGTAGCGGCCTCGGATCAGGGTTGCGCCAATGGTTCGGAAGAAATCCGAACTAACGTCTCGCTCGTTTACTTCGATGGGTTTGCCGTCGTAGGGTTTTCCCACAAAACGAATCCAGTCGGTATCGCCGTTGTAGGAGATCGGAAGCAGCACGGTTATGGCGGCGGCTTGGACTCCGGGCAGCGCTTTCACCTTCGCGACGATCTCCCTCCCTAACGCGATGCTTTGTTCATCCTTGCGGTAATGAACATCGGGCGCTGCGACAGTGATCGTGGCCAGGTGATCCGCCCGAAAGCCGATCTCAACGTGCAGCAGGCGGTAGAGGCTCTTGCCGAACAGTCCTGCGCCGACCAGCAAAACCATGGCAGTCGCGAGTTCGACAACAACCAGGCGCGAGCCGAGGCGTCGCCATGCTTTTCCGGCTGAGCCGCGGCTTCCTTCCGCCAGACCGTCTTGCAGTTTCGATGACGAGAAATGCAGTATCGGCGTAACGGAGAACAGTATGACTGCAAGCAACATCACGACGCTTGTAAACGCCAGCACGCGCGCATTCAAACCCAGATCGAGCAGGAATGGCATCCCGGGGCGCATATCAGCCGGAATCAGCGTCCTTAAGGGTCTGCATCGCCCAGTCAGCAGACAACAAGCCAACTGCGCCGGCGGCTGAGAACCAGCACCAGCGCCTCGGTCACAAACTGGGTCACCTGCCGGGTCAGTGATGCACCGAGGGCGGTGCGGACCGCCATCTCGCGCCGGCGGCCCTCCGAACGGAGCAGCACCAGGCCCGCCACATTGATGCAGGCAATCAGCAGCAGGAGCCCCGCGCCGCTCAATAGCAATAGCAGGATTGGGCGGAGGTCGCCCACAATCACTTCGGCGAGCGGCATTACGCTGACGCCTTGTCCGCGGTTGTCATCCGGATATTGCTCTTCCAGTCGCTTGGCGATCGCCGTCATGTTAGCTAAAGCGGCTGGAAACGACACGCCTTCCTTCAGGCGGGCAACGCCATCCAGACTGTGACAGCTTCGTCGTTTGAAGCATTGGTTCGACGGGTCGATGGTTGTCCAGAACTCGGCCTTGCCCAGCGGAGCAAAGTGGAAGCCGGGCGGCAATACACCGATGATGGTGTAGGCCTCACCGCTCAACTTGACGGGCTGGCCTAAGACACTGCTTCTCCCGCCAAATCGCTGCTGCCAGGTATCGAAGCTCAGAATCACCACGTGCGGACCACCGGGCGCTTCTTCGCTTGGAGAAAAGTCCCGGCCCAAGATCGGGTTCACGCATATCGTGCGAAAGAAACCGGACTGCACGCGCCCGGCCTGGGTGGGCTCGGCTCCCGAAGGCGCATCAACAAGGAAGCCATCGCCGTTGAAGACGTCGAGGGAAGCAAACACCGTGTTCAACCGTTTCCAATCCAGATAATCGGGATAGGAGAGGTTGGCGCGCGGGAACCCGGGCGCCGTTTCCGTCACGGCTACCAGTCTCAATGGGTCGGGGTAGGGGACCGGCTTGATTAAAGCCGCATCTACAAAGGCAAAGATCGCGATGCTCGCGCACATCCCTAAGGCCAGCACAAGCACCGCTGTCGCAGCAAAACCCGGATTCTCGCGCAACTGCCGGAACGTGAACCGAACATCCATCGCCAGATGCTCCAGGAAAGGCGCGGAGCTTCGGTCGCGGTATGCCTCTTTCACGCTCTCCAGGCCGCCAAGTTTCAGCATCGCTTCGCGCCGCGCCTGTTCCGGCGTCATGCCAGCGCGCAGGTTGTCGGCGATGTGCATGGCGAGATGACTTTCCAGTTCTTCGGCGATCTCCTTTTCACGACGGGCCTTGCCGAAGAGTCCAGAGAGCCTGATCGCCCACGCGCGAATGGTCTTCATGCGCGCCCCTCGCCAGGCTCCAGAAAGCGTGCCAAAATCGCAGTCGCCTCGTTCCACTGCTGCGCTTCGCGCTCCAGTTGTTTTCGGCCCGAGCGGGTCAGCTTATAAAACTTGGCCTTCCGGTTGTTCTCCGAGGTTCCCCATTCCGAAGCAATCGAGCCCTCCTGCTCCAGCTTGAGCAGCGCAGGGTAGAGAGTTCCATAGTTGAGCGTCAACATATCGCCGCTGGTTTGTTCGATGCGCCGCGCAATCCCATATCCATGCAGAGGTCCCAATGTTTCAAGAGTCTTCAAGACCATCAAGGCCAGCGTCCCTTGCCAAACATCCGTTTTGTTCTCTACACTCATATGGCTCTCCAATAGGTATTGTCTCACACTTCTTATGGGGAAACAATAGGAGGCCCCCGCGTGCGGGCTAAATGCGTGGCACGTAACATCCAGCGCGTTGGCATCGCCCTCATAAGTAAGCCCGTTCCCCAACACTTTTGATATCGTAAGGGCGGTTGAGTTGCCTTCCGGCGGGTCTGCCGGCAGCTTGGTACTGCAACGCTAACTCGACAAAATGAAGGAGTTCCGATGTTCCTAGATGCCTCGCTAGATTCTTCGCGCCGTCACTTTCTGCGCAGTTCGGCAGTTGGCGCGGCCGTCGCGCTCGCCCCCGCCTGGCTGCCGGCACTGGGCGCTACCGACAAGGTCAACGTGGCTTGGATCGGAACGGGCACCCGCGGAAACTACCTCATGGACATGTTCTACGACGGCGGCGCTGCTTCCATGGGCAACGTGGTGGCCATTTGCGATGCCTACCAGGGTTATCAGCTGCGGTCCAAGGATAAAGTCGCTTCGAAAGAAGGAAAGAACCCGAAGATCTACGCTGACTACCACGAGCTGCTAGCCGACACCAGCATCGATGCCGTGGTGATCGCCACGCCCGAGCACCTGCACTATCCCATGGCCATGGCCGCCATCGCCGCGAAGAAGAACATCTATCTGGAAAAGCCTCTCGCGCACACCATTGAACAGGGCGAGGAACTCGTTAAGGCAGCCAATGCCTCCGGCAAGATTGTGCAGGTTGGTACGCAGAATCGCAGCAACACGCTGTACCAAAAGGCCAAGGACATGGTCGACCAAGGCATGATCGGCAAAGTGCATTACGTGCGTGCCTTTTGGTATCGCAATGACGTGCCGGAGAAACCCATCTGGCGCTATGCGATTCCCAAAGACGCCAGCCTCGAGAATACGGATTGGAACCGCTTCCTCGAAGGCGCCCCGAAAAGGGCGTGGGATCCACAACGCTTTTATCAATGGCGGCTTTACTGGGATTACTCGAGCGGCATCCCGACAGACTTGCTGGTCCACCAGACCGATATCACGAACTTCGTCTGTGGCAAAACGACACCGCTTTCCTGCGTGGCATCGGGCGGCGTGTACCGCTGGGTGGATGGCCGTGACTGCCCCGACACCTTCAGTGCGATCTACGAATACCCCGACAGGTTCCACATCCTGTACAGCAGTTACTTCGGCAACGAGCATTATGGCTACGGCGAACAGTTCATGGGCGACGAGGGCACAATCGAAGTGAACAGCCGGCAGCACCTCTACTTCTACCCGGAACTCTACACAAATCAGTTGCGCAAGGGCGGCCATCCCGACCTGATTCCGGCCGCTGTGCGCGCTCGCAAACCGGAAGAGATCCATTTGGAGGGCAACGACAACAAGGCCGTCCAAGCCCACATGAAGAACTGGATGGAGGGCGTCACTGCGCAAGGGCAGGTTATCGCTCCGCCACGCATGGGCCAGCAAGCCGCCATTGGCGGCCATCTGGCGACGTTGTCCTTCAAGAACCAAAAGAAGGTCCTGTGGGACGACGCCGCGCGTAAGTACAGTTTCGCTTAACTCCCCGTGAACATCTCACTATCGAACAAGACTGCACTCGTAACCGGTTCGGGCCGGGGCATCGGGCGTGCCATCGCGACTCTGCTGGCTGAGGCCGGGGCCGCGGTTGTTTTGTCCGACGTTGACGAGGGCGTACTGGCCGAAACCAAAGCCGCGCTCGAGGCTTCCGGCGCCCGCATCGCAGCCGTTGCGGGCGACCTGACGAAGCACGCTTTCCCAGGTCACCTGGTCAATGTAACGGTTGAGACGTTTGGATCGCTCGACATCATAGTCAACAACGCCGGCTACACCTGGGACAGCGTCATACAGAAGACAACCGACGAACAGTTTCAGGCCATGCTGGAAATCCACGCCGTGACGCCTTTCCGCATTCTGCGTGCAGCCTCGCATTGGATCCGCGAAACGGCCAAAAAGGAGTCTGCCGAAGGCCGCACGGTGATGCGCAAAGTGGTGAACATCACCTCCATATCCGGACTGGAAGGCAACGCCGGTCAATCAGGATATGCGGCGGGTAAGGCGGCGGTGGTCGGGCTGACCAAGACGCTCGCCAAGGAGTGGGGACGCTATAACGTGACGGTTAACGCCGTGGGTTTCGGTCTCATCGATACGCGCCTGATCAAGCCCATGGACGATCCGGAGACGAACATCGAAGTCGGCGAGCGGCAGGTACACGTCGGCATGCAGGCTCAAGCGCGGGACTTGGCCGCAAAACAGATTCCGCTGGGCCGCCTGGGCACGCCGGAAGACGCGGCCAACGCCGTGTTCTTCTTTTGCTCGCCGCTATCCGACTATGTGACCGGCGAAGTGCTGGTCTGCAGCGGCGGATTTCATCTCTAGCCGTTACTTGGTGAGCACCAGTTTCGTGGCCACGCCTGCCACCGACGGCATATCGGCTTTCACCACGTAATACACGGTTGCGTTCTTTCCGATTCGGGTTCCGCAGCTGAACGTGAAGCCTCCAGTCTTGTCAACACCCTCAATCTGGATGTCGTTGGGACCGGTGATTAGAAAGACCAACTCGCTTGTAGGAGTCTTGAGGTGCAGACGCCAGCCTTTGCCGGCGCAGTCGATATAAGCCAGGACGCCCTCAACATGCGTTTGCTCTTCGCCGCGAAGGCGATTCAGCAACCCAGCCGGCACCGGATCGTTATCCTGATCGGCCGCGTCGCTTTTCGGATTGCTGCTGCTGGTGACCGGCGTGGAATTCTCCCTTGGCGCTGCCGCTTGATCGCGCTGCGCTTGCTTCAGCAGATCGTGCTTCGCGAATTCAGCCAGAAACTGGTCTGCCGTCTGCACCTCGGTTTCCGTCTTCGCATATTTCCTTGCCAACTCCCAGTTCTTGCGCGATCCAACCTCATCGCCCAAACGCAATTTGGCATATCCGGATGCCGAATAGAATAAGTACGCCATGTCCGGCTTTACTGTTTTCACCTGGGCGAACTGGGTTAGTGCGGCGCCATATTTCTGATCGTTAACCCAAGCCACGCCGAGCCGTATGTGCGTTTCCGAATCATCGGGCTTTAGTTCGGCCACGCGCTGTAGCATCGGAATCAGATTCTTCGACGGCCCACCCAAACGGTACTCGACTGCCATGCAGTTATTCAACATTTGGATGTTCCTGGAGCCCATTGTGAAGGCACGCGCGCAATGTTCGGCCGCGCTATTCAAGTCCTGGCTCTGCCATGCCAGGTCAAACCACGTTTCCTCAACTTGCGGCTGGTCCGCATATTCCTTCGAAAGAAGCGTTAACGCCTGTTTGGCCGGCTCCAGCCGGTGCACGCCAATTAAGAGGTCCGCCAAGGTCAACCGCAACTCCAGATCGTCTGCGGCAGCGACCTCAGTCTCCAAATCCAACTTCTCGAATTTCACATTGACCAAGCTGACCCGAACAGTGTTGCCCGTCATATAGTGACGCAGGTCGCCCATCACTGCGTGGGCATCCATTCCGTAAACCGACAGCAACGCCGCTTCCGTACCCGTGCCGCGGTTCACGGCTGCGAGAAACTCGGGGAACTTGGGGCCGTACGTCGCCGAAAGCATGAGCATGTGCGTCAACAGCCAGCTTTCGGCGTAAAAGACAGTCATCTTGTCCTTCTCGTTGTAGTAGGGCGAATCCCTGCCAACTGAAAACAAGGCTGGTAATTCTAACCACTTGGTCTGCCCCAAGACCTGCACCCGCCCTTCGATCGGCCTGCCAACCATGGTCTTGTCGCCGTGCGCTTCCAAGGTCGAATACACATCGGCAAGACCCTCATTCAGCCAGACCGGGAACTTGAATCCGGCGTGCTCCACCACAAGATGCGTATATTCGTGGGCGGCAGCCATGAAATGCGCCTCCTCCACGTCCCCCATCACGATATAGTCATGGCTCTCGGTCTTCAGGTAGAACGCCGCGGCCCCTTCGTTCATCCGATAAGGCTTGTAATCTTTTTCGCCCCGAAACGCCACAATCCGGACTCTCGTCTCCGCTGTGCTTGACTCTATGGGCTTGCTGGTCGCTTGCCGGAAGAACGCGCGTACTTGCTCAAACTGCTGCAACGTCTCTTTGGCGCGCTTCTCGCCGTTGGGGGTGAACATCTCGAAGTGGGGAGTGGAGAGCTTGATCCATTTATCCTCGGCGCGTAGCGATGCACAGGCGGGTAAGCCGAGTAGCAACAGGATGATCGTGCGGTGCATTGTTGTTAACAGGATCGCCCTGGAAGGGTTAGCTGTCGAGAAGACGCTTCGGCTGCTCCTACTATCTTGGCTGGTTGAATTCGGCTACAGCGTTAGCTGATTCTCTCCCGGCCGCAAATCGTGGCTCTTCCCGTGCCAGATGAATTCCCCCGGCGTGCCAGGCGGCAGCTTCACGTGAGCGTTCAGCTTGCCCTGATTCAACGTTAACTCGACTTCAATGGCTCCCTTCGGATGTGGCACAGATGCGTGTAAATCGTGCAGCTTCCCCAGATTCGGCGCGATGCGGACCCGCGCATAGCCTGGCGCGGCGGGCTCGATCCCGGCGACTGTCCGGAATATCTCAAAGTTGGGACTCGCTCCCCAGGCGTGACAGTCGGACCGTACATCGGGCCCCGACCATTCGGCCCAAGTCGTCAACCCATCCGCAAGCATTTCGCGCCACGGCCCTAATTGATCCAGGTAGAGGTCGCCGAGACCGGCCTCCCGCAGAGCGGCGTTCACGTAGGCGCGGTAGTAGATAGTCGCCGGCGCAAGGGACTTATCGGAGAGTGTTTTTTCCATCAGCGCGTGAGTTTGATCGGCAGGCAACAGATGAGCGAGAACCGCCAGCGTATTGGCGTGCTGGGAGAAGGTTAGGTGTGAAGGCTGATCCGCGAATAAGCCGCGGCCCGTATCCCAATCTGTCAACAAAATGGTGGTCTTTAACTGATCCGCGGCGGTTTGATACTCGCCGGCGAGTGCTTTGCTGCCAAACGCCGTCTCCAGCTCGGCGGCCCATCGGTACGCCAGCAGCAACTGCAAATCAAGCTCTGCAGAGGAGGATCCATCCGCTTCGGCGGGCGCTTCTCCGTTGGGCCAAGCTTTCACCCAATCGACGTAGTTCCACCACGGCATGCTCTTCAACGAACCGTTGGGTTTCTGGTAGTGGTGGTAGAACGAAAGTACCGCCTGCACACCCGGCAGCATGTCTTTCACGAAGGCGGCATCATCGACATGCATCCAGTAGTCGTGCACCATGCCGATCCACCACAGCGAGAACGGTGGGATGTATTGGGGCAGATAGCTGGGCGCACGGCTGAGTGTGGCTCCTTCCGCCGTCCGTGAGGAGTTCAGTAGCCCAATTCCATTTCGCATCAGCCTCGCATCGCCGGTCATGTAGAGCGAGACCATCATCTGTATGCGCGCGTCGCCGGCGTATTGCAACTGCTCATAGTACGGGCAGTCCATATAGGTTTCGTGAGCACAGAGGCGCGCGGTGTGGAATCCGGTTTTGAGTATCTTGTCGATATCCTGCTGGGCGCTGGCGTCGGTGGTTGTAAACTGGGCAGCCGCCTGGAATGGGTAGCCGGTATAGATGTCGCGCAAGCCTGAAATCGTAATTGGATCACCAGCGGTCATCACATCCAGCTCGATATAGCGGTAAGTTCGCCAGAAGCGCGGCGCGAAAACCCGGTTCTGGCCACCGTCCGGCAAGAACATATCTTCGTAGCCATAGAAGTGCTTCCCTTCGATGTCATTGCGGTTGCCTTTGTCAGGCGGCCCTTGGCGCGAGCCCTTCCGGATGTACAACGTCTCGGCATAGCGAAGCTTCACTTGCGCGTCCTTACCGCCGCTGAGCGTCAATTCGGGAAAGGCGGTTGTCAGTTCGCCTCGGTCCAGCAGATAGGTTAAGGTCGCCCCGGCCGGCACGGTAATCGGGAAGCCACTCGCCGGAATCGGCGGCATTTGCGGTGACAGACCCTCGGTGTGCCACGGCGCCAGCGATGATTTCCGCAGCCTCCACCGGTTAGCAACCGTCATCTCCATGGAAGGAATCTCGCGCGGTACGAGCATCCATCGGTTCGGGCCGTCGCGAGAATCGCGCGGCGAACCGTGGCTCCCGCGCTGTGCTTCCTTCCACGCCGAGTCGTCGTACTCCGGCTTCTCCCAGTTCCACGGATAAGCCTGCCCGTCCAGCTGTTCGTGAGCAGCCACGGCGTGGTACCCCGTGATTTGATGCGGAGCGATGGGCACCGGCGCATAAGCCCTATCGATGAGGCACTTCCAGGTCTTATCGGAGTTCACCACTGCGTTTTCGGGCTGATCGGCCTGGAGCAAGAAACCTGTTTCATTGGTCACCTGCGCAATTGCCTTGTAAGGCCCGTCGTTCCACACGACGGCCGCCAGCACGTTCTTTCCGGAATGCAGGTGTGACGCGATGTCCAGCGTTTCATAGCGCCAATGCGTCAAGTCGCCTCGGGCCGGGCCCCAGGCAACGCGCTCGCCGTTGACGAAGAGCTGGTACCGGTTGTCTCCGGTCACGTGAATGACGAAATGCGCGGGCACACTCGCCAGATCAAACGTGCGGCGGAAGTGGTAGACGCCGTAGTCTTGGAGAGAAACTCCCGGCGGCGCGATCCAGTATGCGGGCCACGCCTTGTTCGTCAAATCGAGGCTATCGGCTGCCAACAAGTGCAAGCCGCCCAACAGCAATCCAATTACGAGCGCGAAACGTTTCATCACTTCATCTCCCCGTCTGCCACCACGAATCGATAGATTCCCGATCCAACTTCGAGCGTCGTGCGGTCGTCGGCATCGGTAACCGCGAGAATCCCCGCCGCCTTCTCCGCTGCGTTGATGGGCCGGCCTGACTCGGAGATCTGTGGATTGGCCAGTTTCAGTTTCGGCAGTACCACGGTCGCCGTAGCGCCAACCGGCACGGTGACACTCAGTTCATAACCGGTATCGACGCGCGTCCAGGCCGAACTCGAAACGCCCAGTGGCGTCTCCGTGGATGCCGAAGCCCACTTCAGGTCGTGGACCAAGTGAGGTTCAATCCGGATCTTCGCGTAGCCCGGCGCAGCCGCATTCAAGCCCCCCAGCGTGCGGTAGAGGAACGTGCCCGCGCTAGCAAACATGTGGTGGTTGTGCGAATTCATTTCCGGCCCGGTACGCTCCTGCCACAGTTCCCACAATGTGGTCGCCCCATGCGACAACATGAACCCGAAGCCCGGATAGTCAGCCTGCGTCAGGACATCGTAGGCAAGGTCCGCGTTGCCATGGCTGGAGAGCACCGGGAACAGGTATTTGGTCGCCAGGATACCGGTTGTCAGGTGAACGTTGTGGTAGTAGTTCAGATCGTTCAGCAAGTATCCATAGACACTGCCGATCTCCTTCTTCGGGGGAACTTGAGCATAGAGGGCCAGCACCTGAGCGGCTTGTGAACCAGGTTCATAAAACCCGTCGGCGGTGAAGAATTTCTTTTGAAACCCCTCGCGCGCTTCCGCTGCATACTGGCGGTACGTATCGGCATCCGCTTTCTTACCGAGCACGCCCGCGGCCAAGGCGACCGTCTCGGCGCTGAGGATGTAGGAAAACGTCGCAGCCATTCTCTTCGGTATGCGGTCAATGGCTACCCAATCGCCGAAGTACTCATAATCCAGAACTCCTCCGGGAGCGTGCTTGTGGAGAAAATCGGTCCAAGCCTTGATGCCGTCGTAGTTCTCCATCAGCACCCGCGTGTCGCCGTAATTTTCGTACATGAATTTCACCAGCAGCGGGTAGACCAGACCCCAGGACGGGTCTCCCACGCGGTTCAGTCCGAATTTGGCGACAAACGGGATCGTGTTCGGCACTTCACCCTCGGCGCCTTGCGAATCGTGGATGTCGCGTAGGAAGTTCGTATAGAACGCCGCCATGTCGAAGTTGAACATCGCAGTCTCGGCCGAAAGGTGGGCGTCTCCGGTCCAACCCAGGCGCTCGTCGCGCTGGTCGCAATCAGTGGGAATACTCGCGAGGTTGGTCTTAATGCTCCACGCAAAGGCGTGCTGCAAGTCGTTCAACAGCGGCTTGGAGGAAGCGAAGTTGCCGATGGTCCGCACGGCGTTGTGAACTTCGCGGCCGCGAATGGTCTCTAAGCTTGGCGTACCGGGATAGCCGGTCAATTCCACATAGCGGAATCCATGATAAGTGAAGTGTGGCTCGTATTCCTCCGCTTCTCCGTCACCCTTCAAGATGTACAAGTCAGTCGATTTAGCGCTGCGAAGATTCTCCACATTGATGGTTCCGTCGGGGTTCTCCACTTCCGAATACCGGATGCGAACCTTCGTGCCCCTGGGTCCGTTCACCCTCAGGAGCGCCCAACCGCTGAAATTCTGGCCGAAGTCGTAGACGTACACGCCGGCAGCCGGCTCGGACAACTTGTGCGGGATCAGCGTATCCACGATTTCAATCGGCGGCATCGATTCCGACGAGAGCGTTACACCTGGCAAAGAGGCAACGGTACACGCCACCCCGCCTTCGCCGAACCGGTTGCGATCCCAGCCTTCCCTTTCCAGCCGCGCATCGTAGGTCTCGCCGTCATAAATGTCGTCCATCACAATCGGGCTGCTCATCGCGCGCCAGTCGGAACCCGATGTAAAGACAAAAGGCGTTCCGTCCTGGTACTGGCCCTGCAGTTGCAGAATGAGCTTTAAGGTCGGGTCGTACATTTTGCCGTACCAGGCGCGTCCCAGCAGCGCCGCCAGTGAATTAGGACCGGGCTGCAGCAATCCTGTGACGTCGTAGGCCGAGTACAGAACGCGCTTGGTGAAGTCCGTCCAAGCCGGATCCAGCACACGGTTTCCCACACGCTGTCCGTTGATATGAAGTTCGTAGTAGCCGGTCGCCGCCACGAATACACGGGCGCGTTTCACAGGCTTCGCTAAATCAATCGCATTGCGCAGCAGCGTTCCGCCGGTAATCCAATGTGCCTTCCAGTCACTCTGCTTCAACAAGCCAGTGCTGAAAGCCGCGGGCCGGCTCCAGCCACTCTCCTTGCCGTTAGCGTCCCAGTAGCGCACCCGCCAGTAATAGGCGTGGTCGGAAACCAACGGCTGGCCGGCATACTCAACCTGTGTCGATGCGGCTGAAACAACCTTGCCGGAATCCCAGACATCGGCGTTCGCCAGGTCGGGCAACGAAGCGACTTGAATCTGATACGCCGTCTGCTTCTGATCCCGGTCCGTGTGATTCAGTATCCACGCCAACCGTGGGGCGCTGACATCAATCGCTACGGGATTCTCCAAATATTCAACGCGCAGATGCGACGGCGGAAGCGGCTGCGCGAACAACGCCGAAGCAGCACAGAAGAGTGTAGGGAGAAAAAGCAGCGTTTGACGTGACAAAGCAGGCTCCAGGGATAGCGGTCACGAGGATGTTACTACACGGGCGCGGCAGCCAACATAGGCCGCACATGCTAGACGAAAAGCTCTGCTGCGTTTTGCCCGGAGTTTTTGGGGAGAGACACGCTGGGTGCGACTCTTTGACGCTTTGATCTGTTGGAGGGGTTTCTGCATCGTTTGGGACTGACTAGGCGGCCTTTTGGGGCCCGCCGGCTAGCATCGCGACGACTTTCTGCTCGACGATGCCGTCACCGCGGCCTTGGACGGCCAGTTTCTTAGCATTTCCCAGGCGTACTTTATCGAAGAGTAAGTCGCGAGAAATAACGAAGCCAAACCGGGCCGGATCGAATGGAGCGTTCTGCTGCATATGCGCGGCAGCAATCGCCTTGAGCTCCTCGACCGCCCGTTTCTCCTGCTCCAAGCGAGCTTGTTGGACGCGCCGGAGTTCCTCCATGGTCTTCGAGAACGAGCGCTGAAAGCGCTGATCGTAGAGCGAAGCCAGACCGATGGGGTTGCCGCTCTTCATGAGGCAGCCTTCCATGGTGTCATTGGGAATCGCGGCACCGAGGTAGATCTTGAACTCGGCGGTGCGAAGCAGATGGAGCCGGAACTGGATGTCGGCGACACGCTGCGCGAGGTGTGACTCCAGGTCGCCGACCGGGTGAAGGTCATCGACAATGCCAGCGACGAAGCTCTGATAGCGTTCGAGTTGCTCGGCGCTGAGGTGCCGGGTGAGGTCCTCGACGAAGAGACCGTGCTTGACGGCGTTACGCGAGGAGGTAGCGCGGCCGGCGTCACTGCGCGGGCCGGTCGATTTCAGACTATTCTCGCGGTTCGATCGAGTCTTGGCACTCACCTCCGGGCCGTCATTTGTACCGGAGCCGGTGTCTTTCTCCGCGCCGGTATCGACGGGTGAAGATGGTTGCCTAGAGTCGGGTTGCGGCTGCTTCGACTCGGGCGCGGCCGGATCTTGTTCAACTGTGGTATCGCCCGTAATGCCGGGGCGGTCTTTCGATAGGTCAGACATGGTTTAGCTCTCTTCGTGAAAAATTGACGGATATTCTCGCCTGACCATGAAATAGCACTGGGTGCAGTGCCGACTGCGGAATGCGAGGCTCCGTCTTTTGGAAAAGGTTTTTTGGATTCAAGAGGTTAGAGGGAGAAAGAATTATGTACGAATGCTGTGATTGGGTTTTTCAGCTGAGCGAGAGATGGCGGACGGGAGGCGAATTCGCGAACAGCGCAGACCGGTCTGCGGTGTTGGTTGGTTTGGGGGTTGAGCGAGGCTGCTAAGGCGGCCCCAAAGAATCGGCCGGTGCGGTCTTGGGACAAGCTCGCTCTGTCCGCGCGGCGAAGGGGCTGCGATTCGCGGAATGGGATGTCGTGGTCGCCTTGGGAGCAGAGGCGCCTGTCCCGGTCGGCTTGGTGCGGTCCTATTAGCGCCCTATCGGCGCGTTCTATCGGCGCTCAGCCAGGGTGGCTTCGGGGGGGTGTCGGCAACGCCGCTTACCGTGCAAGCCAGCAGTCGGCTCCGCGACAAACGTTGACCGAACTAGAATAGGGGTCTGTGGCGTTGGCCGGCTGTGGGGGCCGGGCTCAGGCGGCATCAAGATCGACCCGTACCCGGCAGCCCAGCGCTGTGGAGATGTTGACCAGCGCGTCCAGCGAGAAGCGTGAAACCCTACCGCGAAGCAGATCGTTCATTCGCGGTTGCGTCACGCCGCAGTGGCTCGCCGCCTCGACCTGGGTCCACTCCTTTCGCTTCACGAAGGCCGCAATCTGCTGCATCAGTTCGGCCCGCGCCCGCAGGTTCGCCGCCTGCCCAGGCGTGTCGGCAATGGCGTCCCAAACACTAGCGTATTTCTCGGATTTTTTCATTTCCCACCTCTCGGCAGTTGCGCAAACCGTCTCTTGGCCGTGTCGATATCCTTCTTCGACGTGGCTTGCGACTTCTTCTGGAAAGCATGCAGCACGTATACCACCTCATCGCGCCGAGCCACGTAGATCACGCGGTAAGCGCCGCTGTCGTCTGTTATGCGAATCTCCTCGACACCTTTGCCAACAGCGGCGAGCGGTTTGAAGTTATCAGGCTGCGCCCCGCGTTGCACCTTGTCCAATTGATAGCCCGCATCGTGCCTCGCGTCCTCGGGGAAGTCTCGCAGGCATTTGAGCGAATCTCCGAGGAACCGCACGGGCCGCATAGTTTGATTATATCCATTCGGATATAATGCATCGGCCTAAACCAAGGTGGGCGGCACGATGCTGTGTAACCGCTCGAACTGAGAGAACGCGAACTGGTCCTTGACCCCGTTCCCGCACCGTTCCCACGTGCCGGTCCGCTCCCTCTGCGGCTTTGAACTATTGGGTACCCGTCGCCCGTTGTCTGTAAACAGGTGAAAGCGAATGCGACTGGTTGTGTCCTGAGGTGTACACTCCTCCCTCGATCAAAGGACGTATCCAAACGGTCTGCATTGAGGTTGCGGCGAATACGCTCTGTGGATGTTCAAATGCACACCAAGCACCTGGGGTGTAAGCTCGTCGACAAAACTCCCATATCCCGACGCCCCGTCGCCGGCACCGCCCGGCGCATCGCACGGGAGATGATGCGGCGAGACGGGAGAGACGAATGACCTGCCCTGGATGTTCTCGTTCACAGACAGATCCTGACAACTACGAAGAAAGAACGTGCCCTTTCTGTGGGGAAACGTTCATGCCTCGACGCCCCGCAGGCTACCTCCTATGGTGGACGATTGACCCTGATCAATTGCAGCGGCAAGCGACAGAGTACAGTTCGCTGGGAGTGTTCGAATCAGCACGTGGGCGGTGCGCCCTGTGTCTGATATTTTTGGCGGCCGTGAGCGTCTTCCCGATTTATTTCCGCAAGTCTGATTATTCCGCGGTTGAAGCGGCCGCGTTCTTAGTCTTAGCTGTGTTCGTGTATCGAGGCCACAGGTGGGCGATGATTTGCGCCATGCTGCTCTGGACACTCGAAAGGGGTTCCCAGTTTCACATCAACTTGCAAGGCCACGCGTCAAGCCTGCTCGAGAACATTATGGTGCCCGTCTTCTGGTGGGCGCTATTCATGCGCTTTTTCTATGCGGCCTTTCGGGTGGAGCAACAACGAAGGGCGGCCCCGGTTACCGCCGTCTGATGAAGCCTGAAACGGAGGCTCCGGAGGTTACTGGTTCACGCTGAGCGCCGGCTTCGTTGGGGCGGTCTTAATGGTGTAGTTGCCCGGTACCGTGAACAGCGAAGCTTGCGGAGCACCCTGCTGAATATTGGTCATCTGGAACACCAGCGTGCCGGACCGGGGATCCGTATGTTTTCGATAGATCACCGTCTGAAGCACCGCCGAATACCAGCTTTCCGTCGTATCGACAATCGGCTGAGCATTGCCCATGGTATTCGCAGGAATGGTATGAGTCGTCAGCGTTCCGGTGAGGTTTAACCCCGCCGGCAGGTTCAGGCTTGGATCCGGACTCGTCAACGCAGTTTTCTGAACGTTGGCGCTATTCGCGCCCTCTCCTTTGCCATGTCCTTGACGTGTTCCCGTGCTGAATCTTTGGCCGGTGTGCAGCGTCCGCTGTATGGCCGTATTGGTGGAGGGGTCAAGGGTGTAGGCAAAACCCGCCACCGGATCGGTGATGAAGATCATGATCTTCGGTCCGGTGCTCGACGACCATGGACCCAGCCGGTTCACGGTTCGCTGCGTCCAAGTCCGTCCCTGGGCGTCCCGCGCGAACTGGCTGGTACTTGAATTGTTGATGGTGTTTCCATCCGACAGGGTCTGCGTGGTCGTGGTCTGCAGCGTTGCCGAGAAGGGCGCTCCAGTCACCACCGGTCCGCCGCCGAAAGGCCCTTCACCGAACCCTCCACCCTGCCCAAAGCGACCCCGCGGCCCTTGTGCCACTGCCCCCAGGGCAAACAATCCGACAACCACTGCTGCAACGTAAATTGACTTCATTTTTGTATCCTCATCGAACTCAAATCCTTGCCACTAACGCGTGATCCTTAACGCGTGATCCTTACTAGTTCGCGACCTCATCCGCATTCACCAGCCGAATTCCCTGCGGTTGCCCGTCCAGCCCAAGCAGCAGGTCGGCATCCACCCAGCTGTTTTCCGCATAGGCGCCGGGCGGAATAATCCCTTCGTTGGCCAGCGCGGAAACCGGCATCTGGACCCTGACAATTTCCTCTTCGCCATCAGCCAGAGCCACTCCGGAGTACGGCAACGGGATAAAGTTCCGCTCGGTTTCGTCCGTGCTTTGCTGGTTGGCTGCAGAATCTGTTGTTCCGGCGGTATGCCTGGAGGGGTTTACCAGTTCGCCCAGGTGTGTGCGCACAGGCGGCAGAGAAAGCACGAAAGCCAGCGACGCGGCGACAGCCGCTACGGCGCCCCACTTCCACCAGGCCGGCGCTTCTTGCCGGATCGACCCGGCGCGAGCCGGGCCCCGGCGCTCCAAAGCGTTCACCAGCCGCTGTCGTGCGTTTGCCGGAACGATCGGCTCCTGCTCCAACACCAGATCCTGGACGCACTCGGCTACCTCAGCCCATTCGCGCCGCTTCTGGCGACACACCTTGCAAGCCGCCAAGTGCCTCTCGGCAAACAAGCGTTCTGTGGGCGTCAGTTCGTTATCAACAACTCGGGCGATAAGGTCGTCAGAGAGGTGAACGGCGTGCGTCATAAACTCTCCTTTATCTGATTAATTCCTCGCTGTATGTGCTCGCCCACGGTGGAAGTTGAGAGTCCCAGCACCTCGGCAATTTCGCGGTACTTCAACCCTTGCGACCGCAGGACCAAACAGCGCCGTTGTGTTTCCGGCAGCCTCCTGAGAGCAGACTCCAGTGCTTGCTGCTGCTGGCGGGCGTGAAGGAGCTGTTCCGGACTCTCCCTTCGGTCCACGATCTGGCCGGCTAATCCCGTCGGCTCAATCGCCTCGGTCCAGCGATTCCGCGCGGCCTGCATCTCACTCACCGCCAAGTTGTGTACCACCCTATACAACCAAGCCCGCAGGTTGGTTCGCTCACCTCCGGACTGCAGATGTTGGTGCAGCCTCAGGTAGGCTTCCTGAACAAACTCTTCTCCAGCCTCCGGCCGCACGCCGAGAAACATCAGGTAACGGCGAAGCGGTAGCTGCTCACGATCGTACAGATCGAGCAAGAGCTTTATATGCTCCATCGATTCCTGCGAAGCTTCCGATGCCCAGGAACTTTCGACGTTCGCTGCTGAACTGACCTGCATCGATGGATCCGTAATCAGCAGGTGCAGGCCGGCCGCCGAGGGTCCCTTTGGCGGGTTACGGCCGCCTGTACTCTGCTGTCTCGCATGTGTGTATTCATGAAACCAATTTACCCGCCGCTTTTCCGGCTACGGCGGCACTTCTCCCGGCATTCTGCTCCAGCCCAAGCAGTTTCACGCATCTGTTTGGGGAAAGCCGGGCCTCTTCAAGTAGAACATTTGCATAGAGGTTACAGTTCAAAACCGGACTCTACTACTGCGCTGTTGCTCTGAAAACACTGATTCGCGAGTAAGATGGCTTACGCATCGTTCGGAGAGCCGGGCGTGGGCGCCCGGCGGCGGTCTGGGGACCCGCCCCACATCGATAGGTTGCGTTTTCATCATTGCGGGTGTGCGAAAAGCTCATGATGAGTTCCACGGCCTAAGAACTGAGGGAAGCCGTTGGCCGCATGGCATTGGCTCTTTTCGACAACTCGAAGACCGGCTTCTCCGCGGCGGTCCCTCAGGTGCCCAGGCAACATGCGTTACGCTCTGTTAATGAGAGGAGTTCTATGAGCACACAGACCGTAGCCGGTCCCGACCTTCGCTATCCGGTGGGTCGCTTCCAGAGCCCGGATGAGATCACCGCGGCGCATCGTGCCGAGTGGCTGAACGACCTCGAAGCTCTGCCCGCCAAATTGACCGCAGCAGTCGCTGGGCTCGACGACCGGCAGCTTGATACGCCCTACCGCCCTGGTGGTTGGACTGTCCGCCAAGTGGTGCATCATTACGCCGACAGCCACGCCAACAGCTACGTCCGTTTCCGGCTGGCACTGACGGAGGATGCACCCGTGATCAAGCCCTACGACGAGCAACGCTGGGCCGAACTGCCCGACGCCAAGTCAGCGCCCATCAGTGTGTCGCTGACTTTACTCTCGGCGCTCCACCAGCGATGGGTTTTACTGCTCCGCTCGCTCGACGATCAGACATTTGCGCGCACGTTCATCCACCCTGAGCTTGGCGAGATGCGCCTCGACAAGACGTTGGGCCTTTATGCATGGCACTGCCACCATCATGTCGCCCACATCACCAACCTGCGGGCGCGCCAGGGGTGGTAGATGCGGCATAGTTAATGTGCCGGTGATTCAGCCTGCTGACACCAGGACCGGCACAGGGGCCGGCATCAACGAGCACCTGGCGACGATAATGGAAGGAAGAGTCATTAGACCGGAGAATACCCTCATCGCCGCCCCTACATCCACGTCCAACAATTCCGAGACTGAGAGCCGGTCGGGCCAAGCTGCAGCAACGGCCCAGCCTCCCGAAAGCCGGGCAGCCAAAGTCATCCGAGAGATCTTCGAATCCGGGCGTCCCCTAACCTATGTACGCTCCACCGAAGAACAGAGGGTTGCGACGATCTTACGCGAGGTGGCCTCGCGCCTGGCAGCGCCCACGCCCGTGACGGTTTGGACGTGGAGCCTCACCAAAGGCCTCCATAAGGATGGTGAGACCGCCGAGCCGGGCTCTGAATCTCCCCGAGTGGCGCTCGATTTCATCGATGCATACCAGGACGCGGCGATCTTCCATCTCAAGGACTTTCACGAGCCGTTAGCGGGAGTCTCCCGAGATCCGGCGGCGCCTCCGGGACCTCCACCAGAGCTGCCGTGACCGGTGGAAGTTCACCGTGATCAGCTCGCCGGTTCGCGGCATTCCGCAGGAACTCGACAGGAGCCTGATGTTTGTTGAGCTCCGGCTTCCCGACCTCGTGGAGCTGGTTCAGTTTATCCGCGAAGAGACTGCTCAGCTGGCCGACGGGGCTTCTTTTAGCGAAGCAACTCTACACCAGTTCGGACGCGCGCTGCAGGGTCTGACGCTAGAGGAAGCGCGGTTCGCTCTGCGGCGCGGCCTGGCCGCCGGCAAGGGCTTGGGGCCCGAGTCACTTCCGGCTCTGTTCGAAGAAAAACGCCTGCTGGTGAACCGTGGCGGCGTGATTGAATACATCTCCGAAGGCGGGAGCATGGCCGAGGTCGGCGGATTGCCGGGCCTGAAGAAATGGCTTCTGGAGCGCAAGAAGCTGTTTCAGATGCGGGACAGCCAGGATGACGAAATCGTGCCCAAAGGAATCCTCATCATGGGTATTCCCGGCTGCGGCAAGAGTCTCTCCATCAAAGCCACCGCTTCTTACTTCGAACTACCGCTCTACCGCGTGGACATGACGGCAGTCTTCTCCGGGCAGCACGGCACGCCTGATGCGGTATTCGTCGACGCCTGCAAAACCATGGAAGACGTCGCACCAGCGGTTCTTTGGTTCGACGAAATTGAAACCGGCATGATCGCCGCCGCCGATTCCGGCGGAGCCCAAGCGCGCTTGTTCGCGTTCTTCCTGACCTGGATGCAGGAAAAAACGCGCGGCCTGTTCGTTGCCGCCACCGCCAACCGGATCGACCTTCTTCCCGCCGAACTGCTACGCAAGGGACGATTCGACGAGCTCTTTTTCGTCGACCTGCCCACCGATGACGAGCGGCTGGAGATCTTCAAGATCCATCTGGAACTCCGGGGCGTAGATTCCTCTCAGTTTGACCTCCATCAGTTGACCGCTTTTACCCACGGCTGGACCGGAGCCGAGGTGGAACAGTGCGTCGTTTCCTCCATCACCAAGGCGCGGCTGGCCGACCGCGCCGTCACCGCCCACGATCTGCTCAGCGTGGCCGCCGCCGTGGTGCCGCTCTCGCACACCATGAAAGAGCAGATCAATCACATTCGCAACTGGGCGTTCGAGCGCGCCGTTCGCGCCTCCCCCCGCCAAACCGGCCGCTAGCCTCACCTGACGTTTCCGAGCATAGGCCGCTTTTTTCTGCGAGGAAGTAGCGACGTTCGCCACTAAATTGGTGACGATCTCGCCTGCCCCGGAGGGCGCAAAGGGTGAAGGAGGCCTAAATGAAACCAAGCGACTTGCGGCGTGTGATTTGTATCCTTGCTCTGGCTCCAACCTTCAGCTCTGCCCAGGTGTCGCAGGAGCCTGAGGTGCAGCGCCAACCTGACTTGGCGCAGCAGGCCCCAGCGAAGCCGACACCAAGGCCGGAGCTCTCGCTTGCGGGCGCAGTGTCAACGAACCCTCTCAGCTTCGTGGCAATCACACCTTGCCGGCTGGTGGATACACGCAGCAGCACGGTCCCCGCACAACCGGCCGGCTTCGGGCCGCCGAGCCTTCTGCCTAGCTTTCCGCGGAACTTTCCGCTGCCTCAAGGATCGTGCGGGATTCCGGCCGACCCCGCGCCGCAAGCGTATTCGCTGAACGTGACGGTGGTTCCCATCGCCGGCGCTTCGCCACTGGGCGGTTTCATCGTGGTTTACCCGGGGATCGCGGGGCCGGCACCTGGACCACTCCCGTTCTTCGCGAGCCTGGTCTGGCAGGGAAGCACCGTCTATCTCAGCAATGCTGTCATTGTTGCTTCTAATCCCACCGATGGCTCTATCTATGTAGATTCCAACGTGAGGACCGATATCGTCATCGACATTAGCGGCTATTTTTCCGCGCCGACCGATTCCATTTCGGGGGCAAACACCGCCTTGGGATATCAGTCACTACAGGCCAATACCGCTGGAACCGGCAACACCGCCAATGGATACCAGGCCTTGGAGGCCAACTCCGTCGGGGTTGCCAATACCGCGAGTGGGTCCCAGTCGCTTCAAGCCAACACCACCGGAACAGCCAACACCGCCAGCGGGTTTCAGGCGCTTGAGGCGAACATCACAGGGCAGGGCAACACTGCTGTGGGATTCCAGGCGCTCTCCGGCAACCTCATGGGGGTTAATAACACCGCGGTCGGAAGCAACGCACTGTTGGCGGCGACAGGGAACTACAACACGGCACTGGGGTTCAACGCCGGCTCCAACCTCGGCGGCGGCAGTAACAACATCCTCATCGGAAATCCTGGTGAACCCACCGACGGCACCGGTAGTTCCGTAATTCGAATTGGTTATCTACAGTCGCAGACTTTCGTCGATGGCATTCGTGGTAAGACAACGGGAAACGCGGATGCGGTCCCTGTGGTTATCGACTCCAACGGCCAACTCGGCACGGTCAACTCGTCGGGCCGCTTTAAGGAGGATATTCACGACATGGCGGACGCCAGCAGCGGTCTGCTCCGGCTGAGACCCGTGACATACCGCTACAAGCAGCCCTACACCGATGGCTCAAAACCTGTCGACTACGGCCTCATCGCCGAAGAGGTTGCCGAAGTCTACCCTGACTTGGTGGTGAAGGGGCCAGACGGGCTGCTCGAAACGGTCCAGTACCAGAAGCTGACGCCTATGCTCGTGAACGAGCTTCAGAAGCAGAGCCTGCAAGGCAGGAAGCAAGGCGAAATCATCCAGCTCCAACAGCAGGAGATAGAGAAGATGGCGGCACGACTCGCGGCACTCGAGGCAGCTATCTCGGCAGGAAGAGTCGCGGCGGCGACTGTCGCGCCGTAGTTTTCTTTGTCTGCTTTAGCCTTGGTACGGCCACCGGAATCGTCACGCCCGATTATGCCGGCTGTTTCTCGAATGCCGAAACCCCATCGACGATGGTCTGGACCACCGCCTCTTCCCCAATCGTGGAGTTGATCATGAGGTGGAAAAAATGGCGGTCAGGCCACTCCACTCCGAAGTACTGCTTGATGAAAGCCGCCCGGTCGCGGTCCACGGTCTCGGCAAGGTGCATCGCGTCCTCATTGTTCTTACCCCTTTGCCGTAACCGGCGCACTTTCTCTTCGAAAGGAGCGTAGACAAAAACGTGAAAAGCGTCAGGACGATTCTTCAGATAATATGCCGAGCCGCGTCCAACGATGACAGAGTGGCCTTCCTTCGCTGCCGTTAGAACGACCCGCTCCGCGACATCCCGGATGCAATCTGCATCCACCAACTTCAGCCGGTGCGCGTTCAGACTGCCCTCGTAGCTGCCGCGCATGAACGCTTTGAACAGCCGGTAATAAAGTGGATCTCTTCGCTCCTCGTGCTGCTCCACCGCCACGCATTCGCAGTCCATCAAGCGGGCGACTTCGTCGGTCAGCAAGTGGTCCCACAGTTTCCAGCCCAGCCGGCCGGCTAGTTTCTCGGCGATTTCGGCGCCTCCGCTTCCGTATTCGCGCTCAATGGTAACCACTCTGATCATGGATGGTCCCTCTTACGATCATATTGCGGCGTGCCGTGCTAAAGCCCTGCCGGCGTCTATTCACGCTACTCCAGCACAACCGGCCGGCCCGCGTGCGGATCATTCTTGCGGACGACGAAGGCGAGCAAAAACATGATGCCGGATCCGATAGCGAGCACCATATACGTATCAATATAGGCAAGCGTCTGCGCCTGCGCCAGCACTGACTGGTAAATGAGCCCGTACGCGTGCGCCTGCGCATCGGTGGCGCTGGCCCCGGAGTTGATGAGTTGCTGGCTCAACCCGCTCACCTGGCTCCGGAACACGGGATCGGAGGCGGACGTATGGTACGACAGCACCGATTGGTGGAATTGAGCCCGGCGTGCAAGCAACGTCGTCACGATGGACGTTCCCACGCTGCTGCCCATGTTCCTCATAAAGTTAACCAAGCCCGAAACGCTATTGCTCTTTTCCGGGGGGATCCCGATGTAACCAGCAAGGGTGATCGGCACAAACAAGAATCCCATGCCGAATGCTTGTGCCACGCGCAGCCACATCGCCGACTGGAAGCTCATCTGCAGGTCCATTCTTACAGTCGAATAATACATAGCGCAGGCGAGCGACAGCCATCCAAAAGCGATGATGTATTTGGTTGGGAATTTCGTGGTGAGCTGGCCCACTATTGGCATTTCAAACAGCAACACGACGCCGCTCGCGGAAAGCACCAGACCGGCCGACTGCGCGGTGTATCCCAAGAGCGTCTGGAGAAACTGCGGCATCATCACCAGACTGCTGAAGAGAATGATCCCCAGAGTAAACATCATTAGATTTGCGTTGGCGAAGTTGAAGTTCTTGAACAGCCGGACATCGATGACGGGATCCTTGTGACGCCACTCCCAGACAACCAGCGAGATGAGGCAGATCGACGAAACCAGCGCAAGCGTGACGATGAAATTGGAACCGAACCAATCGTCTTCCTGACCTTTATCGAGCAAGACTTGGAGAGCGCCGACGCCGAGCGCCAGCAGCGTTATCCCGATGTAGTCCACCCGTATCCCAGCGCGCTTGACCCGCTTGAGGAAGGGTGGGTCCTCCACCATACGATAGACGAGGAATAGGGTCAGGATTCCCACGGGAAGGTTGATATAGAAAATCCATCGCCAGGAGTAGTTGTCGGTGATCCATCCGCCGAGCGTTGGACCGATGGTTGGCGCCATGATCGCGGTGATGCCGTAAAGCCCAAAGGCCATGCCCCGCTGATGCGGCGGGAATACGTCGGCCAGAATGGCTTGAGCCATGGGCTGCAGCCCCCCGCCGCCCACGCCCTGTATGACACGGAAAATGATCAGGATCGCAAGGCTCCAGGCCGCGCCGCAAAACAGTGAACTGATGGTGAAGAGCAAAATGCACAGGAGGAAAAAGCGCTTCCGCCCGAAAACAGCGGCTAGCCATCCGCTGATAGGAAGAACGATTGCGTTGGAGACCAAGTAGGAGGTGAGCACCCATGTGCTCTCGTCGTTGCTGGCGCCCAGGTTACCGGCCATATGCGGAAGCGCGACGTTGGCGATGCTCGTATCGAGAACTTCCATGAACGCCGCGAGCGCAACTACGATCGCGATGAGCCAGGGATTGAATTGGGGCTTCCAGGGCGCTTGCGCAGGCGCCTCAGCGGGCAGAGTGGTCTCAAGTACTTCGGCCATAGAGTTTCCGGGGGATTACTCGACGTGGTCGCTTCGATCGACCGAAACCCGGGGTCGAAGGCGGTGGTCGCCGTTATGGCCGGAGTCGAGGTGGACGCGATCTGGAATAACTGGAATCGGGGGAACCGTGACAGGCACAGCGCAACGCCGGCTTCTGGACGCCGACAGGTGTTTCGAGAATGAAGGCAAATCTGTCGTTTTCGCCGCGATACCCGCCATGGGTACTTCCCTCCCTGAAGATCTTTGATGCCCGCACTGACCGACATGACGCTCGCTTGCTGAATTTTCGCGAGGGCATTCGATAGGGTATTGGATAAAGTGGGGTGTCGGTACTCGTAACTCCGACAGGTTCTGATGGCATGCGGGAGCCGCTATGAGTGACTTGCTAAGACGCCAGATCAAGGAGTTTTCCGTTCCCAGGGGCGGAGTCGGCTTATGGTGGTTCGGGCAGAACAGCTTTATTTTCAAATCACCCGAAGGCACGTTGGCCAGCGTGGACCTGTATCTCACGGACAGTTGCGCCCGCCTTCCCGACCCGATCAACCTGAGCCGGCAGGTGCCGATTCTGCTTGCACCGGACGAGGTGGAAGTGGACGTATTTGCCTGCACCCACAACCACCAGGACCACACCGACCCGGAAACGATTCGACATCTGCTTCACAAGGACACCATGAAGTTCGCCGGTCCGCATCCGAGCTGCTCGGTTTTCGAACAGGAGGGCGTTGAGTCCGGTCGTGTTTTTGCAACCTGGCCGGGCTGCGTTCTTGAGCACAAGGATTTGCGGCTCACGGGAACGTTCGCCCTGCCGACGGATTCAACGGATCTGAACCACATGGGCTTTGTTCTTCAGTTTGGCAATGGCCCCAAGATCTACATCACCGGCGACACAGACCATCACGAGCTCTTGTATTCGGTGACGAAGCATCAGCCCGATGTGGTCATTACTTGCATCAACGGCGGGTTCAACAATCTCTCCGCCTGGGAAGCGGCTCAGTTGGTCTCAGTCGTGAAGCCGAAAATTGCCATTCCCTGCCATTACGACATGTTTCCGGACAATTGCACAGACCCATCGCAATTCCGTGCGGCGCTGAAGGTTCAGGCACCCTCCACGACGTACCAGGAACTCGCGCATGGCTCACCGTTTGTATTCTCTGCCGAATAAGACTCGTCGGCCGGGTGTTTCAAGCGGCGTCGTATCGAGTATGATGCAGCCACCGCCTGTGTATGATGTCAATGACGAGGAGCGACCTTGGTCTGAATCACCGCCCACCGGGTTGTTGCCTTCGAACGTGGACCGAGCGTATAGGGCTCACTCATTAGTATTGGATGCATCTCTGGAAGCCTTCATCGGCGCGGTGCGGCTGCGCACAGCCGTTGACTGAAGTGACCAATTGAAGCCTATCGACAAAACGAGAGCATCCAGCGGCAATCAGCCGGACTTGATCGCTAGCCCGTCACAAAAGGAAATTCACGCCCGGTCATCGCCTCCGCCGGAGTCGAAGGACTCAAGCAACTTACTGTTTGCCCTGATCATGGTAGCCTCCCTGTTCTTTATCTGGGGATTCTGCCATGCCATGTTGGATGTGCTGAACAAGCACTTTCAGAACATCCTCCAGGTGAGCAAGACGCAGTCGGGGTTCGTCCAGACTTCGGTGTTTGGCGCCTATTTCCTGATGGCTTTGCCATCCGCCCTGCTGATCCGGAGAATCGGGTACCAGAAGGGCATTTTGCTGGGATTGGCGGTGGTAGCCGTCGGCGCGTTCCTCTTCGTTCCCGCCGGCCTGTGGTTCAAGACGTTCGATGCTTTCCTTTTTGCGCTCTTCGTCCTTTCGAGCGGCCTCGCCTGCATTGAAACTGCGGCGAATCCCTATGTCACCGTGCTGGGTCCCAAGGACGGCGCCGCCGCCCGGCTCTCGACTGCCCAAGCTTTCAATTCCGTCGCTTACATCATTGCTCCGACCGTGGGCGGCGCTTTGATTTTTGGCAAGCGTCATGAAGCTGGAACCCCGGTGGATTTTGGCGGGCTGTTGATACCTTACATCGTTCTGGGCTGCGTCGTCTTGGTTGTGTTCGGTGTCTTCTGGTTCATCAAGCTGCCAAGCATTGACGGGCAGCAGGACGACGAGTCTGCCGCGGAGGACGCCTCGGTCCACAAAGCCCCCCTCATCCGGCAGCCCCACTTCACTTTCGGCATCGTCACCCAGTTTCTCTATATCGCCGCTCAAGTGGGAGTGAACGCCTTTGCCGTGAACTACATCTTGGAGAACGCCATCACCAAGGATGCTGCCGGGGCTGTGGTTACCGACTCGCTCTTTGCCTGGTACGGCTCTGTCACAAGAGCGGCCAGGCCCGAGGCCACGGCCGCCTATGTGATCACCATCGCCATGGTGCTTTACGCTACAGGACGTTTCACCGGGGCGGCTATCAGCCGGGTCATCAAACCCAACCTCCTGCTTTCTCTCTACGGCATCGCCAACTGCCTCATCATCCTCGTGATCATGGCCGACATCAAACAGGTTTCGTGGCGCATACTGCCTTTCTGCTGGCTGTTCATGTCCATCATGTTCCCCTTCATCTTTGCCATGAGCCTGCGCAATCTGGGACAGCGAACCAAAATGGCTGCTTCATTTCTCATCATGTCGATCGTTGGAGGCGCCATTGCCCCTCCCCTAATGGGGTATTTGGCGGATCAGTATCACAGTATGGCTATCTGCTTTATCCTGCCGCTGATCGGCTTCCTGGCAACCACCGTTTACGGCTTCATTTACCCACGTCTGCTGGCGAAGTCGGCTACCGCAGCCGCCTGTCAAGAATAGAATGAGCATATGGGTACTGTCGTCCAAGGATCGCCTCGGAAACTCACGGCAGAAGCGTACAGCAAGCTTCAAGAGGTCTTCGGCTTTAAGGACGAACTCATTGAGGGAGAACGTGTCTTGTCCCCGCTCGCGAAATTCCAACATGGCGTGGTGATCGACAATTTGGAATCGCTGCTGAAAGGGCAGTTCCCGGATATGGTAGTTGTCCGAGAGATTGGGTGGCGGTTCCGATCCGTCGAGGGGCTAGACAATGTGCCCGGGCCCGATCTGATGGTTATTCCGAAAGACGACTACTTGAAGGCTGCAAAATCGGACGGCTATTTCGAGGGTCGTCCTCAGTTTGTGATCGAGGTCATCTCGCCTTCTGAACGAAAATCCCGACGTTTACAGAAAGTCGGATTGTATTTGGAGGCGGGCACTGACGCGGTTCTTGAGGTGGATTACACAAAGAGATCCGTGGTCATTCATCGTCCTGAGAGAGAGGTTGCCGAGATGGTGAAAGATTCCATCAGATGGCCCTTCCACGCTGAGTTCTCGGACATCTTTCGCAATCTTGATTAGACTAGACACGACAAGCTCCCGAGTACGGATACGATCTTAGACGTGTAACCACAAACAGGGGATAGGCGCTGCACTACTTACTCGCCGCCTTGTAATAATTCGGAAACGCTGGGCGGCGCAGCTTAGGCGGGGGATTCGTCTTTAGTTCCTCCATCACCACCTCCACGGCCTTCTCCAACTGGGGATCATGACCTTTGCGCACCAGAGCCGGATCCTGCACCACTTCGATATCTGGCGCCACGCCGATATTCTCTACTTCCCACTCGCCCGTGATCGGGTTGTAAATGCCGGAGCTCGGCGCCGCCACGAACCCACCGTCCATCAGCGGCGGCGCTCCGTTCATTCCCACGAGGCCTCCCCAGGTACGCGTCCCGATCAGCTTGCCAACGCCGACGCGCTTGAAGTACCACGGCATCGCGTCGCCGCCCGATCCCGCACGTTCGTTGATCAGCATCACCTTCGGTCCGAAAATTCCCTGCGGCTGGAGCAGTGGCTCGCCTACCCGATTTGACGCCGCGCTCAGAGGCCTGCGGCTGAGGATCTCCGCGATGTCGGTTGCCAGCAGGCCGCCACCGTTGAAGCGCTCATCTACGATGGCCGCGTCCTTGCCGATCTGAGCATAGAAGTAGCGGTTGAACGCGGTCAGCCCCCCGTTGGCGGTGTCCGGCATATAAATGTAGGCCACCTTGCCGCCGCTCAGCTGATCCACCTTGCGCCGGTTCTCCTCGATCCATGCCAGATTCCGCAGGCGGCTTTCGTCCGCCACCGGGACCACGGTCACCTCGCGTGCGCCCGAGCCCGATGCATCCGGGCCGACCTTCAACGCGACGGATTTGCCCGCCAGCCCCTCGAAGAAGCTGTAGACATTGGCAGGAGGGCGCACGTCGCGCCCGTTGACCTCCAGCAGATATTCGCCCGCCTGTACGTTCACTCCCGGCTGTGTGAGCGGGGCCTGCAGTTGAGGGTTCCAGTTCTCCCCGCTATATACGCGGGCAAAGCGATACCGGCCCCCGGCGACCTCGTAATCGCAGCCCAGCAGCCCGGTCTCGACGTGCTTCACCTCCGGTGTATCGCCGCCGCCCGTGCCCATGTGGCTCACCACCATGTTGCCCAGCATCTCCCGGAACAGGTACGTCAAATCGTTCCGCGACACGATGCCGTCCAGGTACGGCTCGTACTTTTTCTCCGCCGCCTTGAGATCCAGGCCGTGGATGTTGCGGTCGTAGAACCAATCGCGCTCGATCCGCCAGGCCTCGCGGTACATCTGTTTCCACTCCTCGACCGGGTCGACCCGCACTTCGATTCCGCTGGTCTTCAATGCGCCCTTGTTCCCACCGCCAGGCGCTGACTCCCCGCCGCCTCCGCCCGATCCACTGGGCGCGGGCCGCAACGCGGCGATGATCCAGTTATCGCCTTCCCGGTAGAGCGCCTTCTCTCCGCCGAAGGACATCTGGAAGCTACTTACTCCGGAGAGTGCGACGTCGCTCTTCCGTGTTTTGAAATCATAGCGGTGCACCCTGAGCGAGGGCGGACCGGGGTTCTCGCCAGGTGGCACTGCCTCGATCGCGAGCAACGTACCGGCCTTACCCACCTGGAGCGCCGTGTATCGCCGCGCCGGCATGGGCACGGAAAGAATCCGTTGATCGATGCCTTCCAAGTCGATCTTGACGTCTTTGGTCTTGGTGTCCTTGGCTTCGGCCGCCTCGCCTTTTGGCTTGTCCGTATCGGCAGGTTTGTCGGGAGCTTTCCCGTCACTCTTCGTTCCGTCTGGTTTTGCTTCGTCGCCTTTCTGATCGGCAACCTTCTCCTCGTCGCTTTCGGGAGCAAACGGCGAGGGCTGCGTCTTGTCTAGCACAGCCAGGTAAATCGAACTGGTCGCGGTCGCCTCCACCGCGTGAATGTCCAGTCCCAGGCTTTCTCCGGAATTTGTGCTGGCGGTGAAGAAGAGGTATTTGCCGTTCTTGTCGAACACCGGGTTCGTGGCATCGCTCAAGCCGTCGGTCACCTGCGTGGACTTGCCGTCAACGGTCGAATACAAATGAATGGCGCTCAGCTCGTTTGGCAGCACTTTGGAATAAGCCAGCCATTTGCTGTCTGGCGACCACGCGCCAGCGATGTTGCCGGCGCGCATCTGGTAAGTATCCTGCGCGACTTCCACCTGCTTCCCGCTTTCCAGGTCTACGTACCACAACCTCTGAAAACTGTCTACCAGAGCCACCTTCTTGCTGTCCGGCGAAAATCTTGGCAAGAGATAGAATCCCGGCTTCAGCGCTATCTTCTTCACTTCGCCGGCAGCCGTCTGTGGATGCAGGTGAAGCGCGTACTCGCCTGACTCGTCCGACAAGTATGCGATCCACCGCCCGTCCGGAGACCATTGTGGATCGCGTTCCATTACGCCTGGCGAATTCGTGATGTCGCGAGCATCGCCCTTCTCCGCCGGAACGGTGATCACTTCGCCACGAGCCGTGAACACAGCACGAGCGCCGTTTGGCGAAACTGCCGGCGAGCCCAGGGTGCGCCCCACATTGACTAATTTCGAGCGGACCTCTGTGAAATCTCCCTGCACCCGAATGGGAACCGGCTTGGTTTTCCCGGTCTTCAGATCGTAAAGCGAAATATCACCGAACTGCTCGTAGACAATCGCATCCGGTCCGAGCGAGGCTGACTTCAGATCCAGCCCGCGGTTCTGAATCGCCTCCTTGACCTGCTTCGTCTGAATGTCGTAATAGAAGAGGCTCGCGGAAACATTGCGGTCGGAAATGAAGTACACGCGATCGCCCGCCCACATCGGATTGAAGTCATTAGAATTCGTCCTTGGCACAGGAGTTATGCTGCTGTCGGAAAGGCGTGCCAGCCAGATGCGGGAAGTGGCGCCCCCGCGGTACTCCTTCCACATCCCAAACGCCCGCCCGACCGGTTCGTAGGCGATCGATTGTCCGTCAGCCGACATGGATGCCGCGTATCCCGTGGGCAGGGGCAGTTTCTCTTCCACTCCTCCGTCGGCCGGCACTGTAAACATCTCGCCGTAGCGCGAATAGGCGCTCCGCGTGGAAGTGAAAATGATTCTCTTGCCATCGGGCGTCCATCCGAGGACGCGGTCTGGCGCGGGGTGCCAGGTCAGCCGCTTGGGCACGCCGCCCGACGCCGGCACCACAAACACATCCACATTGCCGTCATACTCGCCGGTGAAGGCGATGTGCGTACCATCCGGCGAAAACACCGGATCGGTCTTGCTCCCTGTGCCGCTCGTGATTCTCACCGCATCCCCGCCGTCGCGCGGCACGCTCCAAAGATCGCCCGCATACACGAATACGATGTGAGTCTTGTTCAGAGTTGGCTGTTGCAGAAGCAACGGTTCTGCCCCGGCAGAGAGTGATCCTAGGGCCAGGACGGCAAAAATCAGGCGCACACTTCCTCCTTGTCAGCGACTACTCAGAATACATGAAAACGCCAATGCACTGACCGCCTGTCCGTTAAGGCCCCGATCACTCCCTAATCCGGCATTTCCTGGAGGGAGTGTATTCTGTGATTCATGCCGAGGATGAGCCAGCTGTTTCAAGTAGTGTGCCTGTTGCTACCTGCCACGCTCCTGTCTGCCGAGCCGTTGCACTGGCGGCTGATCGGGCCATTTCGCGGTGGGCGCGTCACGTCGGTCGCAGGCGTTCCGGGTCATCCCAACGTGTATTACTTCGGAACTCCCGACGGCGGGATTTGGAAGACTACGAGCGGCGGACAGGTCTGGAAATCCATCTTCGATTCGACCGGTATTGCGACAATCGGGTCGATCGCCGTGGCCCCGTCGGACCCGAATGTTCTTTACGCCGGGACCGGTGAACGGCAGGAGGGCCGCGGCGTGTTCCGGTCGAATGACGCGGGCGCTACCTGGTCCTCTGCGGGACTGGACAACGCCAGGTTCATCACGTCGCTGATCGTGGATCCGCGCAATCCCGATCACGTGATCGCCGGCGTCAATTCACTTGGCTACTCGATTATCTGGAGGCCGCTGCCGAAAACCGCCTACACATACGACCGCGGCGTTTACCAGACTACCGACGGGGGGCGCACCTGGAGCAAGGTGCTCTCGAAGGACGACACGATCGGGGTAGTCGACCTCTGCGCCGACCCCGACGATCCGAACACGCTCTACGCCGTCCTCTACCATCCCGCTTCCGGCAAAGGGGACGCGGCGATAGCGGGAACGTCTGATCTCTATCGCTCCACCGATGGTGGGTCCACCTGGTCGGCGCTGTCCTCCAAAGGGCTTCCCGAGAAGGGCCGCGGGCGCATCGGCATCTCGGTGGCAAAGACGGGAGGGCGGAGGATTTATGCCGTTCTCAAGCAGGGCTTCTTCCGGTCCGACGATGCGGGCGAGCACTGGACGCAATCCAGTACGGACCCGCGCGTGGTGGCCAGCAATTATTTCAGCCGCGTGTTCGCCGACCCGACCAACCCGGACACGATCTACGTCGCGCAGACTTCGCTTTACCGGTCGACCGATGGCGGCCGGACTTTCGACGCCTACGTGGGTGCGCCGAGCGGCGACGATTTTCACGTCCTGTGGATCGACCCTCGCGACGGCAATCGCATGCTGCTGGGCGTGGACCAGGGCGCGGTCGCGACGGTGGATGGCGGCAAGACATGGAGTTCGTGGTACAACCAGCCGACCGGCGAGTTCTACCATGTCGCCACGGACCGCTCGTTTCCGTACCGCGTGTACGGCGCGCAGCAGGACAGCGGAACCGTGGGAACGCTCAGCCGCAGCGATTACGGGGAGATCACGGCGCGGGACTGGACACCGGTCGGCGGTTTCGAATACACGCACATCGCGCCCGATCCCGCGCATCCCAATCTGGTCTATAGCCAGGGCTGGTATGGCAGCGTGGTTCGCTTCGACCAGAACACCGGAATGGTGGACACGATCTTCGACAAGGGAAACGAGTACCGCACGATCCAGATGGCACCGCTGCTCTTTTCGCCGCAGGACCCGAAGAAGTTGTATCTCGGCACGCAGTACCTGTTGCAAACTGTGGATGCCGGCCAGAGCTGGACCCGACTCAGTCCCGACCTTACGGGCTTCGTCAAACCCGCCGCAGACGAGCCAGCAGACCCAGACGCCCCGCCCGAGCCGGCGATCTCCACCGTCGCCGCTTCGCCGATCCGCGCCGGCGTTATCTGGGCGGGCACCAGCAATCGCATCGTACAACTGACCGAGGATGGCGGCGCTCACTGGAAGGTCGTCACTCCGCCCGGAATCGCCGCACCGGACTTTATCAAGGCAATCGAAGCCGGACGTAACGATGCGGCGACCGCCTATCTGACGGCGGGCGACAACCGCATGCGCGCCAGCGGACCGTACATCGCGCGCACTCATGACTCTGGGAAGACGTGGCAAACTATCGTCAATGGCATTCCGCCGCGGGACTCGGTCGAGGTGGTTCGCGAAGACCCGAAACGCGCGAAATTGCTGTATGCCGCGACGACCACGGGCGTCTTCGTTTCGCGTGACGACGGCGATCATTGGGAGTCGCTGCAGCTCAATCTGCCGCACACGATGGTGACCGATCTTGACGTGCATGGCGATGACCTGGTGGCATCGACCTACGGCCGCGCGTTGTGGATCCTCGACGGCCTCACACCGGTCCGCGAAACTGTGTCGGAAACGAGGCTCTTCCCGCCGACCACCGCGATTCGCGCGCGTTGGGACAACAATCAGGACACGCCTCTCCCGCCCGAAACGCCGGCGGGAGAGAACCCACCCGACGGAGCAATCCTCGACTATTACCTGAAGACCACCGGTGCCTCCGGTGCAACGCTTACGGTCACCGACCGGGCGGGCCACGTCGTCCGCCGGCTGTCATCGACCGACAAGACGCCAGAGTTGCCGCTCCCGAATGTCCCGAGCTACTGGTTCGGGGCCGACGGTCCATTGCCGGCCGCCGCGGGTTGGAACCGGTACGTGTGGGATCTGCGCGGCGCCCCGCTGCAGGCTGTTCCTTATTCCTATGGAGGCGACCTGCTCGAGTACACCGAGTACACGCTGGCCGACCATGCCATTCCGGAGGAGACCCCGCGCCAACAGCCGCTTGCTCCTATCGTTCCGCCCGGCACTTACACACTCGCTCTGACCGTGAACGGGGAAACGTATCGCCAGACGCTGACCGTTCGGCAGGATCCGCGAGTTCCCGTCCCGCAGGCCGATCTCGACGCGCAGTGGGAATTGGAGCAGAAGGTGATGCAGGCGATGGAGACCAGTTACAAAGCGTATTACGAGGCGGTGGCACTGCAGAAGAAGGCGACTGACGAAACGAAGAAGAAGCAGTTCGACGCCGTGATCAAGGGCACGACGAAGGCGCCAGGCCTGGGCCCGGTGAATCGGGACCTCGCGCGCCTAATCGTAAGCCTGCAGGGCGGAGACGTGCGGCCCTCGAACACGGTGCGCGAGGCGATCGATGGGAAGTTGAAGGCTCTTGCCGAACGGCTGGCCACGCTGGAGTCCTTGAAGAAATAAACGTGCAAGATACGCCAGGTATTCTCTCGACTGACGTTAAGGCTTGATCCGCTAATGGATTCGCCCATCCATGCCTTTGGCGAAAAATCCAAGCGGATAAGGAACGCGCAAGATGACGAACCAGACCAACGCCAGCTCATTTCGAAACGAACTGATTCCCGGTCTTGTTCCGTTCGGTTCCAAGCAGGACAAGCCGTGTGGGCTTCAATTAGTTTGTTTAGGATTCAAGGTCCGGTTCACATGCTCAGGATCGCGGGCAATCAGCGTTAAGTATGCTCGCGTTGGCTGATCTGGCTCTGCCCGACCCTGCTCCCAATCCCGTAGCGTCCCCAGAGGAATGTGATACCGAACCGAGAACTCCTCTTGCGTTAGTTCCAGCGCCCGGCGGATGATTCTCGCCTGTGGCGTCCGTTTCATCCTTTTTAGGTCTGCTTCGGTGAGCGGTTGTGCGTCAGGGTCTGAGCGAGCGGCCCACTCGATGGACTCGCCGCTCATATTCCGGGGCGCACTAGGAGTTCTGCCTGAAGTAGTCGTCTTGCTCATATTGAGTTGCCCTCCGCGCCGAAATAATGCGAATCCGCTCGTCGCGTTCTGTATAGGCTACAAACAGAGGAACGTGACCCTCTGCCATCCCGACAATGACAAACCGCTCTTCGCCATAGTCTTCCCGATCATCGAGGCGCTCGATGGCGAACGGGTCTTTGAAAACCGTCTTTGCCAGATCGAAGCTCACGCCATGGGCTTCGAGGTTGGCCTCTGCTTTCGCGTCGTGCCATTCGAATTCCAAACTCCATACTACGGGAAACCAGTAGTTTCGTCAACTGCCTTGAGAAAACGAGAACGGCATCGCCGAAACTGACATCAGGACAAAACTTTGCGACGAGCTCGGCGGAGTGATCCGGATACTTTCTCAGCTCAGCGGGCCATTCACAGTCGGTTCATATCGGCCCATTGACGGGTTTCGAAATTGGATCCGCTTCAGGAGCGATGCCGATCAATGTGGGAGGTGCGGTCTCAAGATCCCGTACAGCCATGTTCCTAGGAGCGCACTTGCAATGGCTACGATCATCACCGTGACGCCGTTGCCGACGAGCGCGAAGAGCGGGCCGGGGCAAGCTCCGGTGAGCGCCCAGCCCAAGCCGAAAATCGTGCCGCCCAGCGGGTAATTGACACCGCGTCCAAGTTTCTTGGGGGGGATCGTGATTGGCTCGCCCGAGAGAGTCCTAAGCCCAGTCCTTTTGATCAGCGCCACTGAAGCAGCGGCGACGACGACGGCCGAGGCGATGATCTGGTACATGCGCGGGGATTGAAAGCGGAACATTCCTGGATGCGGAACCAGGAAAGGACTTCGGACTTGGTCAGTACGACGCCAAAAGCAGCACCGAGGAGAAGGTAAACCAGCGCGGCGACGGCTGGTTGGCGGTCCGTTTGATTCTCAATTCTCTGGTGGTTGGTTAGGCCGCTGGACATGGTTCTCACAGGAACAGCGGCAGGATAAAGTGCGTTGCGATCAAACCGCCGGCGAAGAAACCCACCACGGCCACCAAGGAGGCTGGCTGCAAGTCCGCAAGACCTGAGATCGCATGACCTGACGTGCAACCGCCGGCATATGCCGTGCCGAAGCCGACCAGAAAACCACCCACGACGACCGAGACGAATCCTCTAAGCGAGAGCAATGGGGACCAAGTGAATAGCTCGCGCGGCGCGAGGCCGGAGAAGTCGTGGATCCCCAGCTTAGTTAGAGCCAAGCGTGTCTGCTCCGAAATCGCGACGTTCTGCGAGTCCCCCCAGTGCGAAGCCAGGAAGCCGCCGACCAGAATGCCGGCTACGAATAGGAGATTCCAGAAGCCGGACCGCTTCCAGTCGTAGCGGAAATAACCAATCCGGCCGGGCAGTACGGCGGAACAAACGTGACGCAGACTGCTGGAAACGCCGAATACCCGGCTGCCTACAATCAAGAGCGCAGGCACGAATAATCCGATCGCCGGACCTGCAACGTACCAGGGCCATGGGCCAGAGTCGAAGACTCCCATCTGGACTGCCCCCTAGAACTACAACTATTCTGCCGCAGGGTCAGCTCACAGAGGTTCCGAGAAATGTGGCGGGAGAACCACTCAGAAATTTGTTGCGCCGCAATGCCCGCCGCAGGCTGGACTGAGGTTGTTGTCAGGCGCGCTCGATTGCTTTGTATTAAAGGAAGTCATAACTAATCACCTCGTGTGTCGTGGTTGGTTGAGAAAGCTGGACCAACGCCGGCCGTTCCGGGATTGCAGCGGAGGCGTTTTACCTAGAAAGAAGAAAGAGAGTCGTAGCGCTAGATGGGATCTAGCTACAACAAGGGCACGAGGAACCGTGTGCATCGAGCCCAACGCAGCAGCCGCGTTGGATCGGGCGTCGGCTTGAAACGGCGGCCAGCGTCGCGAATCGCAGGCGAGCTGACTCCGTTGTTCTTAGGCAGCCTGGCGGTGATGGCGATATCCGGCGTGCTGTTGCTTTCCGAGGAGGCTCTGAAGTGCTATTACAATCCTGCGTTTCGAGCGAAGATGGCGTTGCTGGCTGTGGCTTTGGTCTTCACCTTCACACTGCACCGGCAAGTTGTCAAATCGACCAACGTGGACACACCCGGTGGATGGTCGAGAGCAGCCGCCGTAGTTTCGTTGCTGCTTTGGCTGAGCGTGGGTCTGGCCGGCCGCGCAGTCGGGCTTATTTGACGGGGGAAAACTGTTAAGTGCCGTGATACATTCTGAGTGCCCGGGCTTGCAGGACCGGGCTTCGGCGTGCCGGCATGATCAGGATGAAAGATGTCGCTGACCGCTGTGGCGTGTCAGAGACAACGGTCTCGCATGTAGTTAACCGGACTCGCCGAGTGGCTCCGGAGACTCGGCGCAAGGTTCTCGAAACCATTCGCGAACTTGGTTACTATGCCAACGCACACGCACGCCGGCTCGCCCGCGGAAGCAGCGACTTCCTAGGCTTGGTGATCTCCGATATTGAGAATCCGTTTTTCCCGGAAGTCATCAAGAGCTTCGAGAACGAGGCTCTCAAGCACGGCTCGGAGATTCTGCTGTGCACGACCAACTACGATCCGGAGCGCACGCGAGCGGCCCTGCGTAAGCTGATCGAGAACAAGGTGTCCGGCGTCGCGATCATGACGTCACAAATCGATCCTGGGCAGGCTGCGGATTTGACTGCCAACTCGATACCCACGGTGTTTCTCAACTCAGCTCAACCGCAGGCTTATCGGAGCTATGTCGCCATCGACCATGCCAAGGGCGCCCGGGAGGCCGTGGCCTACCTGCATGGGCTTGGACACCGGCGATTCGCTTTTATCCAAGGGCCCCGCCATCGCCCCTCCGCACTCATGGCCAGGAGGGCCATCAAGGATGCGCTGGCCCGGTGGGGTCTCGAAGCCATGTACGTTGAGGCCGAGAATACGCTCGAAAGCGGCTCGTCGGCTGTTCGTGGATTGATTGAGACAAAGCGTTTGCCCAGCGCTCTCCTCTGCGACAACGACCTCTGCGCCCTGGGGGCCATGGGCGCGCTGCAGGAGGCCGGGATCGGTGTGCCCGAAACCGTATCGGTGGTCGGCGCTGATGACATTCCCTTCGCCCGTCTCGCGAATCCGTCGCTCACGACAATCCGCATTCCCCGGGACCTGATTGGCCAGCAGGCGTTCGCAGCGCTCCACAAAATGTTGCGGTCCAAGCGGCACACCGGCGCGGAATACCGGGTTAAAACGTCGCTCGTCATTAGACAGTCCACCGGCCCAGTTCGCAAGGGGAAGGCCGGCGAGCAGAGATCGCGTTCCCGGGGACAGTAGTTGGCCGGCTGTTGACGGAGAAAAGAGATGAATGATATTGTCAGGCCAAGCGCTTGCGCAAGCGCTTGGCTGAAACCACAAACGATGCCCAGACTCTCCCTTCTCACCCTTGCCGCGCTTGCTCTTGCGGCCAGTCTACCGGCGCCGGCACAGTCGCGGCTGGCCGCTGTGCATTTGCAGGGCAACTATTTCCAGCGCGACGGCCGGCCATTCATACCCGTGGGCGTGCATTGGGTGCCGGCCAAGGCGGCCATGCAGTGGCCCATGGAATGGGATCCAGCCAGTGTGGAAGCCGATTTCCGGAAGATGCGCGAATTGGGCGTGAATACGGTCCGCTTGGACATGGTGTGGGCTTGGTTCGAGCCGCGTCCCGGGGACTATAACCCGGCTGCCTTTGCTCAGTTCGATGAATTGATCCAATTGGCCCGGCGCTACGATATCTACCTCCAACCCAGTCTGTTCATCGGCAACGAGGTCGGCGAAGCAATCTGGGATGTGCCTTGGCGTAACGGGCGCCATCCCCTCGCCGATCCGGAGATGCTTCGCCTCGAAACGAACCATGCCGCGGAGTTCGGGCGCCGTTATGGGCGCGAGACGGCGATCGAGAGCTGGGACCTTACGGACGAGCCGCCGTTCTGGAACGCGGGTAAGACCACGGACGCGATGGCTGTCAACTGGACCCGGCTGATTGCCGGAGCCATCCGACATGGCGATACGCTCCATCCGATCGTGGTGGGAACCGACGCCCAGGATATCGGTCATGGTCCATTTCGCCCGGACATCATTCTCGGCGAGGTCGACTTCCTAAGTGTTCATCCCTATCCCGTCTACAACCCGGCGCTGTTTCCCGATCCACTTCTCGCCGAGCGGACCACTTACGCCGCTGCGTTTCAGGTGGCTCTTTCCGGCGGTGCGGGCAAGCCCGTCATGGTGCAGGAGATGGGGGCCTCATCCGCGCAACAGACGCCCGAGCGCATTGCTCGTTACCTGCGCGCCAATTTGTATTCGGCTCTGGGCGGCGGCGCTAACGGATTCCTGCTGTGGTGTTTCACAGACGCGGCTCCGGAGACCTACCAGCGGATTCCCTACCGCCGCGCACCGCACGAGACGCAGTTCGGACTGACGACGTGGGATAGGACAGACCGTCCAGCGGGCATCGAATTCCGTCGCTTTAGCAAGATGCTCAGCCGGCTTGACCTGACGGGTGTCGAGCCAGCCTCAGCCGAGGCCGGAATTGTCGTTCCATTTGAGTGGTCGAAGCCGTACGGAGAACTCACTGGGCTGGGTCTGCCTCAGTATGGCGGCGTGCCGTACGTTTCGAATCAGGAACCCGGGTCGGTCTCCGGCCAAGACCCCGCAGACTATGGCGAGTTGAGCGCGGACTTAGCCGCGAGCTGGCTGAATAGTTTCGTCCTGGCGCGCCGCGCTGGATTGCGCGCCAGTTTCCCGCGTGAATACAGCGATTTGGCCCGCTTGCCGATGTTGCTGCTGCCCTCGCCACTCACCAGCTCCAAAAGAAACCTCCTGCACGTGCACACGACCTTCTGGCAGCGGGCTAAGGATTATGTGCGCGGCGGCGGCGTGTTGTACGCGTCCATCAACGGCGAAACCGCAATTCCTGAAATGGAGGAGTTGTTCGGCGCCCGCATTGCTGACCGCATCCCGGCGCACGATCTCCGGATTAAGATTGTTGAGCCGTTCGGCGATCTCAAACCAGGCGATGTGTTCGCCTTCGCAGCGGGCGGCGGCGTTAGTGATTGGGGCGCTTTGCTCGAACTACACGGCGGCAAGGTAATCGGCACCGACCAAAACGGACGGCCCGCGCTGATCGCAAATTCGCTAGGTAAAGGGAAAGTGCTGGTCTGCGCCTATCCGATCGAGAAATATCTTTCGCGGGTACCGGCGGCATTCGATGCAGGAGACAACACCCACCGTATCTACCAGGCGTTGGCGGCATGGGCGGGCATTCAGCCTCTGTTCCGTTCGGACCATGCGGAGGTGGAGACCGCTACGCTCGCCGGTGCAGGCCGGGGCTACGTCGTCGTGACCAACCACAGCGACAGCCCGCAGGCTGTCACGATCACCGCCTTGAAACCACTCCGCAGCGCGCAACGGGTCACTGAAGAAAATGCAGCGCCGCTGGAACTACAAGGCAACCGCTTCATGCTCCGGCTAGAGCCTTTTGGCGGCGAGATCGTGGAATATCAGGAGTCACCGCGATGAGCGCGCCGGCTGCGGCAATCGATATCGGTGCGACCAAGATCGCGATAGGCATCGTCGATTCGGACGGCTGGATCCTGGCGCAGGGAGAGACGCCGACGGCTCCCGAGCAGGGCTACCAGGCGGCTCTGGATCGTATCGACGCGATACTGCAGAGTCTACTGAGCGAGTACGGTGGAAGCATCGCTGGCATTGGAGTCGCCAGTACCGGCCCGATCGATCCTGAAACCGGCGTCTACGGCGAGGTGGGCACTTTACCGGGCTGGCGGGGATCTCCACTAACCGCCGATCTGGCGCGTCGATTCGGTTTGCGCGCGGTCGTGGAGAACGACGCGGACGCCTCCGCGCTGGCGGAAGGCGCGTGGGGCGCGGGCCGCGGCAGCCATAGCTTGATCTACGTGACCATCAGCACCGGTATTGGAGCCGGTATTATTCTCGACGGCCGGCTCTATCGCGGTGCGGGCGGCGCCCATCCGGAGATCGGCCACCACATAATCGACGCCAGTGGCCCTCTGTGCTACTGCGGAGCCAACGGCTGCTGGGAGTCGCTGGCGAGTGGCCCGGCGCTGGAGAACGCCATGGCCGTATTGACCAATACGCAACCAGGGCAAACGCTCACCGCCGCTCAGATTTGTGACTTGGCCCGGCAAGGAGATCCTTTGGCGATCCAGGCCGTTCAGCGCGGGGCGTACTACCTCGGACTGGGACTCGCCAACCTTGTAACCATGTTTTGTCCCCAAACCATTGTTCTGGGAGGCGGCATGATGCAGAGCGCCGATTTGCTGCTCTCCCCCGCCCTAGCAGTGGTCAAACACTTTTGCACGCAGGTACCGCCAGAGAATACGTCGATTGTGGTCGCCGGTCTCGGCACGCAAAGCGGCCTTTTGGGCGCGGCGTGCGTCTGGTTCCACCAGGCGGGCCTGCGGTGAGACGGAACGAAGGAGACACGGAAGTGGATCTTGCCACTGCATGGTTGAACTGCTCGTACCTGCGGGATCTGATCGAGCAACCCGAAGCTGTGAGCCGAACGATTGCAGCATTGTCGAATGAACACGGCCTCGATCAACTGACCGGAGGCCTACGCAACGGACGCTGGCGCCGCGTTGTGCTGACTGGCATGGGCTCTTCCTATTGGGCATGCCGCCCGGTGCAACTTCGTTTCCTCGAAGAGGGCCTGACCGCCGTGATGGTGGAGACGGGCGAGTTGATTCACTATGAACGGGGCTGGCTGACCTCGGACACCCTGGTGATCGCCGTCTCGCAATCTGGGCGCAGTGCGGAGATCGTTCGGTTGCTGGAATGCGCGGGGCAATCCGAGATCGTCGGTATCACCAACACGGCGGAATCACCATTGGCGGCCGGCAGCACGGCCACGCTTCTGATGTGTGCGGGCCCTGAGTCGACCGTCTCCTGCAAGACGTACCTGACCACCTTGCTGGCGCTTGGCTGGTTGGGTGATTTGCTATGCGGAAGCATTCGGGAACCCGCGTTGAATCAAGCGTGCGCCGCTGTGGAACCGATGCGTAACTATCTGTGCCAGTGGCAAGCGCACGTGGAACAGCTTCGGCCCTTGGTGGAAGGTGTAGAGCATGTTTTCGTCGTTGGGCGTGGGACCTCGCTCGCGGCGGCCGGGACGGGTGGCCTGATCCTGAAGGAGTCCACGCACTACGCAGCGGAGGGACTCAGCTCAGCATCCTTCCGGCATGGCCCATTTGAGCTGTTGAGCGGCTCGGTATTCGTGCTCGTGTTGGAAGGCGACGAGCGTTCAGCTGCGTTGAGCCGCAGGCTCGTCGCGGATGTTCAGGCCGCTGGGGGGCGGAGCGCTCTCGTCTCCACAACAGGCGTGGGCGTATTCCGCATACCGGAGTGCGCCGAACGGATACGACCGCTGATGGAGATCCTGCCAGTCGAGATGTTGACGCTGGCCCTGGCGGCCGCAAAGGGCCGCGAACCCGGGCGATTCGAGCGCGCCAGCAAGGTGACGGAGGTGGAATGAGTCAGCTTGGGTCGGGTCGATCGCGCAAGCTTGCGGCCCTGGTGTTCGCTATTTTTATCGCGATCTCGCTGCTGACCAACATCCTGGGACCGATCATCCCGGACGTCATTCAAGGCTTCGCTCTGAGCCTCTCGGCGGCCGCCTTATTGCCCTTTTCGTTCTTCATCGCGTACGGAGTGATGTCGATTCCCGCGGGTCTGCTCGTCGAACGCTATGGCGAGAAGCCGGTCATCCTTGGCGCCTTCGCGTTGAGCCTGGCCGGTTCCTTGTTGATCGCGTGCCGTCCCGGCTATTTCAGTGCTCTGCTCTCCGTCTTTGTGATTGGCGTGGCGATGGCCGTTCTGCAAGTGGCCATCAACCCGCTGCTGCGCGTGACTGGGGGCGAGGAGCATTTCGCCTTCAACTGCGTGCTGGCGCAACTCTTGTTCGGCGCAGCTTCGTTTGTCAGCCCGCAGGTCTACTCCTATTTGGTGACGGCGCTGGCGCCGCCAGTTCCGACGACCGGCGCGCTGGGACTACTCGCGGCCCTTACTCCGGCCCGATGGCCGTGGATCTCGCTGTATTGGCTCTTTGCGGTTCTATCACTAGCAATGCTCGTTTTGGTCCTGCTCTTTCGCTTTCCGGCGGTTCAGCGGACGGAAGAGGAGAGGGTTGGTTCGTGGCAACTGCACCGCCGCTTGTTCAGGGATCGGATTGTGCTGCTCTATTTCGTCAGTGTCTTCGCCTACGTCGGTTCCGAGCAGGGGACGGCCAACTGGATCTCCGAGTTCCTTTCCATCTATCATCGAGTCGACCCACACACCGTTGGCGCCATGGAAGTGGCGTGGTTCTGGGGTCTGCTCACGATCGGGTGCTTAGTGGGCCTGGGGCTGGTGAAGCTATTTGATAGCCGCAAGGTGCTGGTGGGCGCCAGTCTGGGCGCGATGCTCGCAACCACAGTGGCGCTGTTTGGCAATGCGCCGGCGGCCTTGATTGCGTTCCCTGCCATCGGATTCTTCGCCTCCGTGATGTGGCCCATCATCATGTCCCTGGCACTGAACTCGTTGTCCCATTCGCATGGCGCCTTTGCCGGGATCCTTTGCACGGCGATCATCGGCGGTGCAGTCGTTCCTCTCTGCATCGGCCGCCTCGGCGATTATTTCGGGCTGCGTATCGGACTTCTGCTTTTGTATGTGACGTTCGGCTGGATTTGCGGAGTCGGATTCTGGGCCCGGCCGCTGATCCAGAACCAAACCGTTCGTCATCGCAAGGAAGGAACCCCATGAGAGAGCTATGGCATGACGCGTCGAGAACGCTGGCCGGCCTGTGTGTGCTTCCCATATTGATGCTCGCCGCCGGTACTGGCCACGGCCGCGACAAAGCCCAGGACGCGGCGCTCGCGGCAATGAAGCAACGCGCAACCGAGCTGGGTATCGGTGGCGTGGCGGTGGTGGCCTGGTTCGAAGGCGACAGCATACGAAGTTGGACCTCGAAAATGATCGTGGTCGGCCGGCTGAAGGACGAGCCCTCGGCCGGGAACAGAGGTTCGAACCTCCTGGCCATCGCCTACTCCAAGGCGGCCGAGATGGCCGACACCCTCAAGCCCAGCGGCAGCGGAGTGCGTCCAGCCATGACCGGCGAATTCGGGTGGCCCGGCGGCTTCATCATCCGAGGGAAGAGCGGTTACTGTATCGCCGCGTTCAGCGGAGGGAAGTCCGAGGATGATGTGCAGGTGTCGAAAGCCGGAGCGGGTGCCTTGTGTGACGGACTTCACCAGAAAGACTGAGGAATTAGAGATGCTTCGAACAGTTGATTCCAGCAGACTAAACGCGATGAATCGACGCACGTTTGTGCAGACGTCGATCGCCGCGAGTGCAGTTATGGGAATGCCTGACATGCTTCGCGCCATGGCCGGCGTCCCACCCAGACGGGAAGTTCTGCAGGCCGAAGGCCTCGACATCGTGGACGCTGGGCGGCCGGTTCGCTTGCGCGGCGTGAATCTCGGCGGATGGATGCTGATCGAGGATTACATGTTCGGTCTCCCCTGGACCGAGTGGAAGATCCGGGAGCAGTTCCGCCAAGTGCTGGGAGTTGAGTCCTATTCGGCCTTCTTCGACGCCTACGACCAGGCCTTTATCGCTGACGCCGACATCGCGTTTCTCGCCCAGCAGGGATTCAATGTAGTGCGCGTTCCATTCAACTACCGCCATTTTGAGGATGATATGGCGCCCGGCAAGTGGATTGAAAAAGGATTTCAGCAGCTCGATCGCGTGGTCGGCCTTTGCCGGAAGCACAACGTCTGGGCAGTTCTCGACCTGCACGCTGCCGCTGGCGCCCAGGCACGCGACCAGAACGCAGGGAGTGCCTACGGCGAAACCTACCTCTGGAGCCATCGAGAGTTCCTCAACCGAACCACCGCTCTGTGGGTCGAGATTGCCCGCCGGTACTGCGGCGATGCGACGATCGCCGGATACAACCTGCTCTGCGAACCGGTCACCGCGAATGTCCCTTTGCTCAACGAGTTCTACCTGACAACCATTCGGGCCATTCGCAAAGTGGATCCCAACCACCTCATCCTGCTTGACCCCAACCTGTGGGCCAAAGACATCGTCAGCCTGCACGACGAACTGTTCGCCGATCCGCAGGTTATTCCGGCCCTGCACCACTACTACTCGGAATACGGGTCGTGGGGCGAGCTGACGAGTTATCCTGCCATAGTCAACGGGAAAAGCTGGGACCGCGAAGCGCTCAAGAAGACGCTCGACGGCAAGCACGATCAACGCCGAATCGCACGCCCTGTGATGGTGGCGGAGTTCGGCGTATCGCGAAGCAGTTCTCAGCCCTACGCTGTACAACTCGCCATTACGCGAGACCTGGTTTCGATCTTTGAAGAAAAGGGTTGGAGCTGGTCCCTGTGGTGTTACAAGGATCTCCGCGAGATGGGGATCCTGACTGTGCGCCCGGATACGCCCTGGCGCCGCTTTCTGGACTCACCGCGTATCACTGACTTCATGCGCCGCTATAAAGAGCTGGAGGAGCCGTTCACCCGGGGCGTTGCGAGGTTGCTGGCCGAAACCGACATTTCAGGCGACACTCGTGCCCAGTGGGCGCGTGAGGTTGGCCGGGACTTCGATGCCCCAGCGCTCGATTTTGTCTTGCGTCGTCTCGCCGAGCATTCGCCGGCGCAACTGGCCGAGATGGCGCGCTCCTTTGCATTCGGGTCCTGTGAAATCAATTCGGATCTGCTCGGCGTTCTCACGGCGTTCGCGGCGCATTCGTAAGACGGCTCGCGATCATGCCGTCAATGAATCCAGCCCCTGGGGAATTATTTGTTCTCCTGAGCTCCGACAGGCAGCAGCTAGAGCAACTTGAGAAGACTTCAGGAAAAGCGGCTGGCCGGACGAGCGGTGGAAGGACCGAACACCCGAAACCAGCCGCGTCAACAGGAAAGGGGAAAACGTGACATGAAAGGAACCACCGATCACGCCCTTTCGTTAACCCTATAGTCTATAGACATACTAGGACTCTGACGGATTGTCAAGGAATCATGGGACCTCACAGTCGCGGCTCTGTTCGCTTGAGCGGGTCTCTGTGCGGGAGTTACAGTCCTGACAACCACAGCCTGGAGCCTGTGCCACGCCGCTGGAGCTGGGCTTAGCCGGCCCAGCCGCCGGGTTCATTTGACGCGGTGAACCACAAGATTCTAGAAGCCGGTGGGACGCTGCGCCAACCGGTGCAGCGCCGCAACCAGCGCATCGATATCCTCGCATGTATTGTAGAGCGCGAGCGAGGGACGAACGCTGCTCTCCTGGCCGAAGCGCCGCAGGATAGGTTGCGCGCAGTGATGGCCCGAACGAACGGCGATGCCTTCGCGGTTGAGTGCGGAGCCGACCGTTTCCGTCTTGTGTCCATCGAGCACAAACGACAGCACGCCCGCGCGCTGGGCTTTTTCCCCGATGATGTGGAGGCCCGGCACTTCTTTTAGGAGCCGGGTCATGTAGACCAGCAACTGGTGCTCGTACTGGTCGATGAGATCAATGCCAATGCTGTTCACGTAATCGATTGCCGCACCCAGGCCCACCGCATCGGCGATGTTGCCCGTGCCGGCTTCGAAACGCGCGGGTGGCTGTTGATAGCGCGTGCGCTCGAACGTGACGTCTTCAATCATGTTGCCGCCGCCTTGCCAGGGAGGCATCTCGTTCAGCAATTCCTGCTTCCCGTAGAGAACCCCGATGCCGGTGGGTGCAAAGACTTTGTGTCCCGAAAAAACAAACCAGCAAGCCAGGCACGGCACCGTCGCAGGCGACCGGGACTCAGGTGACTTATCCCCGTAATCTCAACTACATCGTTTTCATCAATTCTCCGGCCACCGATGCACAGCTCGAGGATTTGCGGAAAACGGTCGAGCGCGTCTCACCGGTATTCCACTTGGTGACCGATGGTCAGAAGATAGGTCACGGCCAACTCCACTACACCCAGACTCCGCTGAAGCGCGAGGGCAAGACACTCGACGGCTTGCGCGAATTCCTAGCCGACAAATATGCCAGCACGCAAGGCGCGACTCCGCTTGAAGGGCCCAGCGGAAAGCAGGCCCCCGACGATTGGAGGCCGCCGCTACGCGCTCACATCAAGTTCGAAGGCAGCACCGGTATCCGGCATGTCCGGACCGATATTGAGAATTTCCAGGTCATACACGACTATCCGCGCTATCTTGGCGGCCACAATCTCGGCCCGGTGCCCGAGGAAGACATTCTCGGCCGCATGATCACGTGTCTGACGCACATCTATGAAATCGAGGCCTCCAGACGGCAGATCAAACTGGACGGTTTGGAGTTGAAGGTGGAAGGCACGCTGACGAGCCGCCTCGGCAGTATCGACAATCCGCCACGCTACAAGGACATCGCCTATAGCGTGTACGTCTCCTCACCTGAGACCAAAGACACGATTGAAGAGTTGCAGAAGGCCGTGAAATCAATCTGCCCGATTTACAACATGATTAAGGATGGGCAGCCAATAAAGGGCACGATCGTCCGAGGAGCCTATACGGAGGAAAAAGAAAGAGCTGCGAGCCCGGGCAAGTGACGATCGCCCAGAAGGCAGCGGCCCGCCAACAGGCGGAGCCATCTTCGCCCTCATGAGATTCAAACCCCGCTGCCGTATGTCATGAAGCGGCCCTTAGGTTGCCACCCAACGTGCCGGATCGACGAACGGATTATTTGATACTTCGGGATTTCCGCCAGGAATTCAAAAGAATATTACCCACTTTGAGGGCGCAGGCTCTGCGCCGAAAAATCCGCAGGGCGCTTTTACTCCGACGACCGGGCCGGGAGGGGGTACTAAGTTGCGGTCTACTTGCTGCCGGTAGGAACGGCATTATCTGCCGGCGTGTCGCCGGGACCGCCATCGCCCGGCGTTCCCCCGTAGATGTTCCTGCCATCCGGCAGCGTCATGTCCCCTCGCTTACTTGTCAAACTACCACTTGAAGTCACTTCTCGGGTGCCTGCCTGTCAAGCAAACCGACATGGCCTGGCAAGTCTCTGTATCGCGCACAATTCACAAGGTCGGGACCTACTCCTATATAAAGGTTTGGGTTCAAAAAGGTTCAATAATCAAAATCTGCATCCCAAGTGAGTAGAGGAACTGTAAGTAGTTGAGGATGGGTAGGTTATGAGAAAGAAAGGGACTTTCGGGAGAGGAAGGCTGAAACTGAAATCGGTCTTACTAAAGCTTGGCTAAGTTATTGATTTTATTGGTGGGCGGTGCAGGACTTGAACCTGCGGCCACCTGCTTGTAAGGCAGGCGCTCTAACCGGCTGAGCTAACCGCCCATCTCGTCCGACACCACGATGATAACAACAGAAGCGGCCCCGGGCTCACCACGTAATTCGGACCAGTGAGACGCCTGGGCCGGGAAGCGAAAAGGAAACCTCTGCTTTGCCGGCGTCGTTGTTCACGAAGCGCGGTGATTCCAGTAATTGAAGCTGGCCCGCGGATTCGAGTTCCCGATACTGAGCTGGTGATGGCGTCTGAGGTGAGCCGAGGCGCTTCCAAACCACGTATGCGTTGCTATGGTCCCGATCGATGCGGTAGTGCTGCAGCAAAACGCGTGGCGTATCAGGAGGCAGGCCAGCAACGTGAAGGGCGACGTTTGCGTCTGGCCGGTCGACGTCAAGATCCTGATAGTTCCAAACCAAAATCGAGAGCATATGGGGAGCGCGAACGGCGAGAGCATCAATGTCAGGTCGATCGCGGACGCCGCCTCTCACAATGTCGCGCTGGTCCACTGCGCCGTCGGATATGACTGCGACCCGCTGTGCCTGAGAACCCGGATCGGTCATCAAGCCGTCCATGCGGAACAAGTTCAGGATTGCCTTGTCGATGCCGTTGGTCGCGAGCGTGCGGAAACCGTCGAAGAAGGGCTGGCCTTCAAATTCGAATGCCCAAGTCAGCATGCCTTCGACATTGACTTGATTCGCTTCCGCAAGCTTGAGGATGCTGTTCAGTGCGACCGCGGTGTATGCGGCGTAGAGCGGGCCATTGCGATAAGCATTCTGTGGGTGGTCGCGGGCCGAGCAGGCAGCGCAGCCTTCCGGGTCAGACTCGCTCAGAATGATGGGCAATTTTTGAAACGCCTGAAAGTCGTGGACGATGTGGAACCCATTGGAAACGTCTCCCAGATTGGTTGAAATGCCCATGCGGACGCTGCCCTCGACGACCTCCGGTCGGCCTTTGGCGTGAAAGGTGATGAAGTCGAGCGGGGCGCCCGTCTTGCCCGTGGCCTGGTTGGCTCCATTCAAGCAGTGAGCTAGAAACTGGCGGAGGAACTCAGCCGCTTTGGGGTCAAGCGGCCCGGTCGTGGCGGGACCACCGACACGCGCAGAGGGCAACGCTTTCTTGACGCCGGCTACCGCATAGTCATAAAGCTTGTCGAACTCTTCCTGCGTGCCGTGCCAGTACGAGATATTCGGTTCGTTCCAAACCTCCCAATACCAGGACTCGACTTCCTGACGGCCGTAACGTTCCACGCTGTGCTTGACCCACTGGAAGACCAGTTCGCGCCATTTGTCGTAATCCATCGGCGGATAGGCCCAGCCGGTATCGATGCCCCCCTTGGGCCAGGTATGGCGGTAGGGCTCGGGATGCACGGAGAGCGCTTGCGGCATGAAGCCGATTTCCATGAACGGCTTCGCCCCATTGCTGACGTAGGTATCGGTAATGCGGTCGATGATCGTCCAGTCGTAAACCGGCCGACCCGCTGAATCCTCCGTGTAGGCGTTGGTTGAGCCCCATTTGAGCGCCGGTGTTCCGTCACCAGTCGTGAGCAGATTGTGCGTACGAATGAAGACCGGCACCGGGCTCATTGCGGACAACTCGGCTATCAGCTTCTTACCATGTGGCGCGTAGGTATAGTTCGGCTCGTCATAGCCGAAGTAACGCCAGATGGGCTTGAGCGGTGCGACGGTCGTGGCCGCATCCACGTTGATCGTAACGGCTTGTGGGGCCGGCTGCGCAGAAGCAATCCGGGAGGAGGAAAGCAGGATGATCAGGATAAGAGGGGCGTGACGATACCGCGGCATGCTGGACACCCATTGTATGGCGGCCGGCGCCCGGATCCGGCGAGTGTCAAGAAAGGTCGGTGAGATGTTCCAGTTTGCCGGTACTGTCGCCTATCGCTTCCGGCTTGACGCCGACTCGATCCAGTAGCGTGAGGTAGAGATTCGCCATTGGGGTTTCGGGCTTATAGACGATGTGGCGGCCGGGTTTGAGGCAACCGCTGCCTCCGCCCGCAAGCAAGGCAGGCAGATTGTTGTGGCTGTGCTGATTGCCGTCACTGATGGCGCTGCCGTACACAATCATGGAATGATCGAGCAGGGTTCCATCTCCATCCTGAATCGAGTCCATCTTCTGAAGGAAGTAGCCAAACAGCTCGATGTGGTAGCGATTGATTCGTGCGAGCTTCTCAATCCACTCTGGATTGCCCCGGTGGTGCGATAAGGGATGATGCGGGTCAGGGATGCCGATCTCGCCGTAGGTTCTGACGCTGCCCTCACGCGCGACCACCATGGTGGACACGCGCGTCATATCGGTTTGGAAGGCCAGCACCTGGAGATCGTACATCAGCTTGACGTATTCCGTGAAAGTGACCGGAATGCCGCCCGGTTCTTCCATGTTGGGTTTGATCTGCTGCGGGTCGTTCTCGGCCATCTGGATGCGCTTCTCGATTTCGCGAACGGCATACAGATACTCATCCAGCTTGCGTCGGTCGGAGGCGCCGAGGCTGCCCGAGAGGGACTGGGTTCGTTCACTCACCAAATCAAGAATGCTCATGCGCGAGCGGAGGCGGCGCTCTCGTGTCTCCGGGTCGAGGTTCGCATCGGCGCCAAAGAGTCGCTCAAACACCGCGCGGGGATTGGTCTCGGGCGGCATCGGCGAGGTGGGCGTGCGCCAGGAAATGCTATTGGTGTAAGCGCAGCTGTAGCCCGAGTCGCAGTCGCCGACGGTGCGTGAATCCTCACATCCAAACTCTAGTGAACGGAAGCGTGTGGCGTCACCAAGTTCCCTAGCCACAATCTGGTCGGCTGAAATGCCGCTTTGGATGTCCGCGCCCGCAGTCTTTTTGGGGTGTACTCCCGTGAGGAAGCAGGCTCCAGCCCTGGCGTGGTCGCCGGCGCCGTCGCCGAGCGCCTCGGCATTGTGGTGCGAGAGCCCGCTTAGCACCATGAACTTTTCGCGGAGCGGTTCCAGCGGCTTCAACGTATTCGTCAGTTCAAACGCGCTGCCCGCCGCGGAAGGCGTCCAGTCCTTCATGATGATGCCGTTCGGCACGTAGGCGAAAGCGAGGCGGGTCGGCGCTTTGGCCACAGCAGCTGAAGCTAGTGCGGGCACCATGGCATCCAGTGCAGGTAGCGCAATAGCTGCTCCAATCCCGCGCAAGAACGCCCGCCGCGGCAGATGCTTACGTGTGAGAACAGTCATGACCGAAGCAAACCTCCCTTATCGTCTCTCATTTGAAGTGGCCCCGACAACCGGTCCAGTCGCCGGCACGGTGCTTGCAATGGCCTTGGCGGGTGTGTTGCCGGGCTGCGTGTCTCGCCTGGGCGGATCACCCTGCATCTGAAAGGGCAAGCTGTTCACAATGGCCAACACCAGGCTCGAAACGCGGTAGTCGCTTGCGGCCACTTGCTGAACAATCGCCTTCACGGTGGGCCGGTCATAACGTTCCAGCCCGCGGCCTAAAGCGTACGTCAACAACTTCTCGGTAAGACAGCGAGTGAACACCTCGCGATCGCCGGCCAGGATTGCCTTGAGTTCGTCGGGTCCATTGAATGACTTTCCACTGGGCAGGGTCCCGGCTGAGTCGACCGGGAATTTCCCGTCGGTGGTTCGCCATGCGCCAATGGCGTTGTAGTTCTCAAGGCCGAAGCCAAGCGGATCCATCCGCTGGTGGCACGATGCGCACACCGGGTTGGCCCGGTGCTTTTCCATCTGCTGCCGCAGGGAAATGGTCGTCCCAACGGCCGCGACGTCCAGATTGGGGACGCCTGGCGGCGGCGGGGGCGGCGGATCATTGAGAATGTTCTCCAAAACCCACTTGCCGCGAAGCACCGGCGACGTGCGGGTGGCATACGATGAGACCGTCAGCACGCTGGCCTGTGTAATGACGCCGCCGCGCCCGGGAACATCCGTCAGATCGATGCGGCGGAATTCAGGCCCCGACACGCCGGGGATCTGGTAGAACTCGGCCAGCCGCTGGTTAACAAACGTGTATTTTCCGTCGATCAGGTCGAATATGCTGTGGTCTTCGCGGATGACGCTGTCGACAAACAGTTCGGTTTCCCTCTGCATCGACATTCGCAGGTAAGTGTCGTAATCGGGGAAGCGGTCATGGTCGGGCTTCACGGATTCAAGAGCGCGAAATTCCAGCCACTGGCCTCCGAAATTCTCTGCGAGGGCGAAGGAACGGGGGTCCTTCAACATCCGCAGTACCTGGGCTTTTAGCACTTCTGGCCGGCGAAGCGTGCCGAGGTCCGCGCAATGCAGAAGCTCGCTATCAGGCGTGCTGCTCCAGATGAAATAGGAGAGGCGGGATGCCAGCTCGTACTGGCTGATACCGCGCGCGTCGGGCGCCAAGGCGCTGGCGTTGACAAGCGCCGGTGCGGGGCTGGTCTCAATGCGGAAGAGGAAGTCGGGCGATACCAGCAAGGCCTGGAGGGCAACGCTGATTCCGCCATCGAAGGAGTCACCCTCCTTCTGGGCCTGCGTCACCAGCTTTAGGTAGCGATCCACTTCGGCTACGCTTACGGGCCTGCGGAACGCATTCCGTGCCAGATTCGCAACGATCTTGCGGGCGCATGAAGGATCGTGATGGCCATCCAGGTGACCGCAAATGTAGATCTTCTTTCGCGTCTCAAGGGACGGCGCCAACTCAGGGTGGAAAGGCCCGGTTAGTTCCAGGTTGCCGATTCGGGCGCCGTTTAATTGATGGCTGGTTTTTATGGCTTCGGATAGCCGCTTCTTATAGAAAACCAAGCGCTCGGGCGTGGGGTTCTTAGGTGGCTTGATGACGGAGTCAAAATCCGGCGGAGGCGGTTCGGCGAGTTTCGACGGATTCGGTCCGTGAACACCGGCGGGCAGGCCTTCATAGAGATGGGGTATTGATACAGCCAGCCAGTGTTCCCCGGCCGGGATGCGGGCTCTCAGTTCGACCAATTTCCCGCTGAGGTCCTGCTGCCAGGGAAGCGACTCCGGCAAACGGCCATTGGTATCGACGCTCTCGCTCTTGACTGGCTTTCCATCCACCCAAAGGGTCACAGAAAACGGCTCTGAGCCCGCGGGGCGAAATCCGGATAAGCTGACCCGAAACCCGTATTCCGCGTCCACGGGGAACCGGTAGCTGGTATGGAGGGCGCTCGGCAGGCTCAGACCTGTTTCGTCGTAGGCCGCCGGGACCACAGTAATAGGACGCGTCTTGGCTCGAACACTTTGCAGCCTCACCAAGCTGGGTTTCACCGGCTCCGCCCCAAAGATGGCCATCCGGGAAATCTTTTCGGCCGCGTTCAGGTACTTCTCCATGAGGACCGGCGACAGGGAAAGGACATCGCCGATGTTGTCGAACCCGTATCCGGAATCGTCTTGCGGAAAATCCGCAGCCGGGTCGATATTCAGTGCCAGGAGATCGCGAATGGTGTTGTCGTACTCCGCTTTGTTCAGCCGGCGCGCTGTAACACGACCCGCCTCCGGCTTGGCAGCCTGGTCGATGGAGTCGAATTCCGACTCCATCCAGTTGGTTACGATGTGCAGTTCTTGCGGGTTCGGGCGAGGCAAGGGCTTGGGCGGCATTTCACCCGCTTTTAGGCGCCGTAGCACCGTTTCCCACATCTCCCGGTTCTCGGCCAGGGAGGTTGCGCCTGAGTAAGCCTGCAGGTTCAGGCCTGCTACTTTGGCCTTGGCGCTGTGGCAGCCGTAACAGTTCTTGGCGAGGAATGGCTGAACAGTGGTCTGGAAGCTGGGGGCAGGATTTGCCACGACCGGCTTCGGCGCGTCGGCGGCCGGGCACCACAACGGCAGCCCAAGTGGACCAAATAATAATGCGAGTTGTGTTACGCGGATCAGCAATTCAGTTTAAGCTTCGCGCTCAAGATTGTTGCACAGCCAGCTCGTCTGTAGACCGGCAAATGAGTTCACTTGGTTCCACATGCGAGCCGATCGAATGGGCGACAGGTATCTCCCACGATAGCTCGAAACAGCGTGGTACGAAACGGGACTAGATGTGGGCCCGTGAATGTATAGGCTCTTTAGAGGCGTCCGCCGTTACCCGGGATCCCGAGAATGCCTCCTTTTTCTAATCGAGAGAAACGGGTGGCCAGAGCGGAAACCGACCCGGACTGACTCCCAGCGGTCGAGTGGAACTACGCGTCCCGCTGCAACCTGGGTGCTGGTTTAAGGGCTAGAAACAATAATGGTGCTTCGTACTTCCCGGCCGGGAAGAACACAAGGGCAAGGCGGAAACAAACCTGAGAGCCCTAGCGATTCGAACGGCCGGGACGCTGTCGATTGCAATTTGCGATTGAGGGCATAGCTTGATCGAAATCAAAACCTTGCTGCACCCAAGGCGGCATCGGCCGCTAGTGGGAGCGGTAAAGTGGTTCGACTTCGAAGAACGCTTCGAGGAAGCGCACGATGCTCAGAGCTGCCTTTGAGACTTTGCGGATGATCATCGTTTTGTAACCCCCTTTCGTCGAAATCCCGTCCGTAAGATAAGACGCTTTGGAGCGACACCACGTTCCCGTGGCTCTTTCCAACCTAAGGATATACCGGTGGGGGTATCCGTGTAAAGCGTTTTCGCGCGGAGCGCTGTCATTTTCTGATTTGGCAGCCGTTGGTCAGGCGAGAAGTAGTGCGATGGCCGCACGGACCCGAGCGATGAAGGGTAGCGCAGATTATGTAAGGAGATCCGCGGCCGGTGCCTCATTGCGCCGCCACAAAGTGATTGTGCCGGCCAAGCCAAAGACGCACAAGAGTACGCCTAAATAGAAGCTCCAAGGCGAATAGCGCATCTCAACAGTGTGCTCGCCAGCACCGACAACCACACCGCGGACACTCATGTAGGCCGGTAGGATCGAGGCCCGCTTGCCGTCTACATATGCGCCCCAGCCTGGATAGAAATTGTCGTTCAAAATTACAATTCCCTTACAGCCGAGCGTGCTCTGGATCTTCACATAAGTGCGGGTCCGTTCCAGCAACCGAACCTGGTCACCGGAGGCGGGGCAGTCCTCCAAAGCAGGCACGGCGTTCTTACCATCCAGGTAGGTCGCCCCGGAGAGATCGAATGCGGGGTCACTGAGCAGACTACGGGCTTCGTCCCAGTTTCTGACTGGGATGGCCTTGTGGACGGACCAGACGCGCGGCCGGGCTCCCGGATTTGAGAATACCTTGATGCCGGATCCGGCAGTGTAAAGCAACTCCTGGCTGCTATCCGCCGGCTGCCTGGCCACGAAATAGTTAACGCCATATAGCTGCCGCGCCTTCGGGGCCCAGTACGGAAGCTGGAAGAGTGAAGTCAGCATCGAGGCGCCGTGACCGCTCATGGCCTCGATGCCGTGCATTTCCCCGAAGCTCTCGGGCACGTCGGTCCCATTCACGTCAATTCGGACGACATCGGAACGGGTCTTCAGAAATCTTGCGATTTCGTCGTCAGCTGCCACTGGTCCCGTGTACCGTTTCGCAGACTCAGCGTCGCGCGGAAGAAACCTCAGCGTGCTCATGCCCGAGACGTTGCCGTGTTCAATCATCATGATGCCGCCCAGGAGGCACGCGCAGACGGCCGGCTTGGCAAGACCTCGATCAAACAAAAGGATTACCCCCGCAACCAGCGTTACTACCAGTCCGGCGATGCCCAATCGGTCGGTTGCATCCCGCCACTCCGGCTTGCCAATCACAGCGAGCACGTATGCAGCTGCCAGAAGAACCGGCCCGGCGATAAACAGGATGCGCTTCATGCGCCGACGAAGATCAACTTCACCGCCGCTTAAGAACACCGTCAGGCCAATGCCGAACAAGCATGTCCATGCGAGGTGCGCGAGGAAGATCCATGTCAGGCATTCGCGAAGCTTGTCGAAAGCCGGGATCAATAGGTACGCAATCCCGTAGAGCGTGTTCCAGGCAGACATCGAGAGTAATACTCCCGCCACGGCTAACGCCGCGAGCAGGCGCAAGAAGCGCGTTGGGCCCAAAAATCGGACTGCGAACGGCACGAAGGAAAGTGCGACGATTCCCGCAAATGCCATTCCCGCACCCCAATACGACAAATTGAGTCCAAACGGGATGTCGAGTAAATGCGAGGGGCGAAGATATTCAATGATGTGCGCCGCGTAAGGCACTTTCTTCGAGCCGGTTACCGGATCAGGGAGACCTACCCACCGCACCGAGAGCTTACTGAACTCAATCGCAGGCAATAATTGGGGAGCGGCAATGCAGAACAAGACAGCCGAGAAGACCGCCGCGCGCAACAGGCCAAGTTTCCACTCCCTGCGGACGGCAAAGGCAAGCAGCGTGGCGAAGCAGGCGATCGAAGTAATCAAGGGGAAGTGATGCGTGCCGCTGAACCAGGAGATCCCCGCGATCGCCCCCGCGATGGCACAGTTTGCCAGAGGCCGCAGCCCACGCAAGCTACGAAAGAGAAACAGTAGCACCAGCGGCGTGTAAATCACTTCGGTTACAAACTCAATCCAAATTGAGTTACCCGGCGGTCCTCCAATCGCATAGAACAGCGCTGCTACAACGGCGGCCCAGCGGGAACAACGTAGGTCTATCAGAAGAAAATAGGCTGCAATTGCCGCCAGACACTGCAGAAACACGAAGTAGCCCAAGAAGGCAGATGGTCGTATGTGACCATCCTTCAAAGGCAACGCCAGCAGCACATAGCTAAACGGGTTCAACACATTGGGGAGCAACTCACCCAGAAACGGCTCTCCTCCGTGCTGGTAGTTACTCCAGATAGGAATCGACCCACTCCGCAGCGCATGAGCTCTGAACTCAAGATCCGGAATCGTCATGTTGGCCAGATCGGGACCGGTGTCAAGAAACGTGTACAGTCCGGAAATCAGAGGCCAGCGGAACAAACAAACCGCGGCCACAAGGATCGCCAGCGCCAGTAAGTGCTTGTTCACGAATCCGCGCAACGCCGAAGGGCGATGGTCCAAACTGGCTGACGCCAGCTCGCGATCGGGGCGCAGGGCGGAGGAATCGTTCATGGAGATACCTCAGTATAGATTGCCAACCAAGTCCCCAACCTTCTCTCCGCTAGGGGGTCCTTAGGGTTGGCAATCGAGAAGGGCCATAGTATATGGCAGGTACAACAGGTCGTGCCGGACGGTCGTTCGGACGCGTCCAAAAACGCTGGAGGCGAGCTTTTCATAACTAGGTTGGCTCCGGATATACTCGCCTCGATCGTTATCAAGTAGAAACTTGGCGACTGGCGATTGGCCGTCCTGATAGCAGGATTCCAGCGCAAGAAAATGGCCATCTGCCTTCAGGCAAGCCTTGGCCAGAGTGAGCATCCTTACTGCATCATCATCACTCAAGTGATGGATGACGCCCGTCATGATGACCACGTCGAATGGCTCGAATTTGCGGCGGGTCTCATCATCGAACCACTGACAATAGAATTGGTATTTACTACCGTAGCGTCGCTTCGCATACTCGATGTATCCGGGCTCAATGTCAAATCCGACATATTGAGGGTCCTTGAAATACTCCACAACATAGCCGGGACCACATCCTATGTCGAGGACGCGAAGGCCTGTTGCCGGGCGGACCCACTCTTCAATGAAGAGCCGGCGGGCTCGTTTTGCGCCGACCATGCCCTGGAAGAGCAGGTAGACGGAAGGGTGCTTCAGTATGTTTCGAATCGGCATTGGCTACCTTCTTGGTCCCTTCGCTGAGGACAGGTTGTCTAGGAGCGGGTGACCAGCGCTAGTCACATTCCAGTCTAGAACGCGACGCCACAGGAGAGCCTCTAAGCCTGCCTGCACACGTGCTTAGATGGGGCGGCCCGCGCGTGTTACATTCGTGGCAATGAAGACAGTCATTCTGGCCGGGGGACTTGGTACGCGGCTGGCGGAAGAGACCTCGCTGCGTCCCAAGCCAATGGTCGAGATTGGCGGCAAGCCCCTGTTGTGGCACATCATGAACATCTACGCTGCCCATGGATGCCTCGATTTTCTGGTGGCGGCCGGATACAAGAGCGAGTTTATTAAGGAATATTTTCGAAACTACTTCTTTCACAACAGCGACCTCCACATCGACCTGGCCACTGGCAATACCGAGATCGTGAGTACCAGTAGCCCCAACTGGCGAGTTGGCGTTTATGACACAGGCGCACGCACCTTAACCGGCGGCCGCGTCCGGAGACTGAAGCAGCATCTCGGTCCTGAAACATTCATGGTCACCTACGGGGATGGTGTCGGCAACGTGGATGTGTCGCAGCTGATCGCGTTTCACCGCGCGCACGGATCGCTTGCCACTGTTACCGTGGTGCGCCCTCCGGCGCGCTTTGGAAGCGTCTTGCTCGATAACGATGTAGTGTCGGAATTCTCTGAAAAAGCCCCCACTCGCGAGGGTTGGATAAACGGGGGGTTCATGGTGTTCGAACCGGCAGTGCTCGATTACATCCAGGGAGACGATGAGTCGCTGGAAGCGATTACACTGACGAAACTCGCGGCAGATCGCCAGCTGCGGGCGTTCCGGCACGAAGGTTTTTGGCACCCTGTGGACACGCTTCGCGAGAAGCAAGCCCTCGAATCACTGTGGGAAACCGGGAACGCGCCTTGGAGGGTCTGGTAGCGATGGAGGTTCCTCACCCCCAGCAGTTGAAGGACTTCTACGCCGGCCAGCGGGTTCTGGTCACAGGCCACACGGGCTTCAAGGGGGGATGGCTCTGCCTTTGGCTGAAGCAGCTAGGCGCCTCTGTTATTGGTTTTTCCCTGGCCCCCGTTGGAACGCCGAACCTGTTCGAGTTGGCTCAGGTGGAGGACGGCCTTGAATCGCACATCGGCGATATCCGCGACGCGCGCCGGCTTCGCAGTGTCGTGGAGGAAACCCGGCCGACGCTCGTGTTTCACCTGGCGGCCCAGCCTCTGGTGCGATTGTCGTATGCCGACCCGGTTGGAACGTTTGCGACAAACGTAATGGGAACGGTCCATGTATTGGATGCGGTGCGCCACGTGCCTTCGGTTCGCGGGGTTGTGGTCGTGACGAGTGACAAGTGTTACGACAACAAAGAATGGGTCTGGGGATATCGCGAGAATGAAGCAATGGGAGGTGCGGACCCTTATAGCTGCAGCAAAGGCTGCGCAGAGCTGGTGACGGCTGCCTACCGCCGATCGTTCGCTGGACCCCAATCCGGCCAGTCTATCGCTTCAGCCCGGGCTGGCAATGTTTTCGGCGGAGGAGACTGGTCCGATGACCGTCTCATCCCGGACATCGCGAAGGCGGTCATGAAAGGCCAGCCGGTGATTATCCGTAACCCATCGGCCGTCCGTCCCTGGCAGCACGTGCTGGAGCCACTCAGCGGTTATCTGCTGCTGGGCCAGAAGCTCTGTTTGGGTGAGCCGGCGTGGGCCGATGCATGGAATTTCGGACCGGATACAGGCGCCGACCTTACGGTTGGGGAACTCGCTGAAACCATTTTGCAACGCTGGGGTAAGGGCAGCCTCGCGATCCAGCCGGATCCACTCGCCCCGCACGAGGCGAACCTGCTTCGACTCGACTCGAGCAAGGCTCGCAAAATGTTGAGGTGGCGGCCCGTGCTCTCGTTGGGCGAAGCGATCTCCTGGACGGTTGATTGGTACCGGGCGTACGAACGCGCGCCGAAGATGATGCGGAAGGTCACCACCTCTCAGATTGAACAATACGTTGAGCGCCTTGCATGGTGAATCCGCCTAATGCGCTGATCATCGGCGCCACGGGATTCCTGGGCAGGGCGTTAGTCAGCCGCCTGCATCATGACGGCGTATCTACTTACATTCTCTTGTTCCGCGACCGCGCCCGCCGGCCTCTACCCGCCGGCCACGTCATCGAAAGCCGGTCGTCGGCCGCTGCGGACATACGGGCCGCCCTCGAAGGCGCCAGGTTCGACTGTGTGTATCATGTCGCCGCGGCAGGCGTCTCGCCCGCAGAGCGCGACCCGCAGGCGCTCCTCGATGGGAACCTGGGCTTAATCTCGAATGTGCTCTTCGCCATGGCCAGGCTCGCCTCCCCGGCGCTTCGTCTATACCGGCAGTTGCGCCGAATACAGCCGCGCTGAACCTCCCCAACTGATTTCGGAAGACCATCCTACGCTGCCACGAAGTGTCTACGGGGCAGCCAAGGCCGCAGCCACAATCTGGGCCACGGCGCTCGCCCAGAGGCTGGGGATCTCACTGGTGGCGTTGCGGCTCTTCCATATCTACGGTCCGGGTGAGGCGCCGTCGAGATTGGTGCCCTATTTGGTGGATTGTCTTCGCAATGAGGTGCGCGCCAAGTTGACCAAGGGTGAACAGTATCGCGACGCGCTTTATCTTGATGATGCCGTTTCCGCTCTGCTGGCCGCCGCCGCCGCGCCAGCTCTTTCTGAGACCGTTTATAACGTCTGTTCCGGCTGCCCCATGACAGTTCGTGGATTGGCCGACGCGGTGGCGCACGCGCTGGGCAAATCGACTGATTTACTGGAATTCGGAGCCCTACCTTACAGGCATGACGAAGAAATGTGGGTGGTAGGGGATAATCGTAGATTCTTACGCGATACAACCTGGTCTCCGGCCGTTTCCCTGGAAGACGGTATACCAAATGTGATCCGTTCCCGGCGGCCGGTCGTCCTAGATTCATTGGAATGGGTTCCTCTCCTAGGCAGTTGATCTCGGTGGTCGTTCCGGTTCTCAACGAGGAGAAGACCATTGAGAACTGTTATGCCGCACTGCTTCCAATTTTCGATCAGCTGTCGGCCCGCTATGATTGTGAGCTCATTTTCACGGACAATCACAGCGGCGACCGCACCTTCGAATTAGCCGCGGAGTTAGCCGCGCGGGACCGGCGGGTGCGGGTGTTCCGCTTTTCGCGAAATTTCGGATTTCAGCAATCCATTCTGACGGGGTACCAGAAAGCCCGTGGCGATGCCGTGGTCCAGATCGACTGCGATTTGCAAGACCCACCTTCTCTCATCCTGGAGTTTGTTAAGAAGTGGGAGGAAGGTTATCAGGTAGTCTACGGAATTCGCCGCAAGCGAAAAGAAGGCCTTCTTATTACTGCATGCCGCAGTCTGTTCTATGCGATTGTCGATGCCCTCAGCGAGTATCCGCTGCCGAAGCAAGCAGGTGATTTCAGACTGATTGGCCGCCCCATAGTGGATCAGTTAGTGTTCCTGGAAGAGCCGGACCTCTATATACGTGGTGTCATTGCGGGCTTGGGCTTCAATCAAACCGGCATCCCCTACGACCGGGAAGAGCGCAAGCAAGGGGAGAGCAAGTTCAATTTCCGAAAGCTGGCGGCGCTCGCCGTGGACGGGATTTTGAGCACCTCCATTATTCCGCTGAGGGTTGCCACTTTTATCGGCTTGGCCGTTTCTGCTGTGGCCATGCTGGGGGCGGCTTATTTCTTCGTCTTAGCCCTCATTTACGGCCGGCGGGGTTGGCCTTCCGGCTGGGCCACGGTGGCCATTGGCTTGCTCTTCTCGCTAGGTTTGAACTCGCTCTTCATGGGAATCCTGGGCGAGTACTTGGGGCGTATTTATAAACAAACCAAGAAGCGTCCGGTCACGATCATTGAGCAGGCAATTGACAGCTGTGCCGATCAGCCTGTGGCAAGCGTCCGGGGTCAAACCCAACAAAGCGATCGGATCAGCTGAGTTGGGCCTGCTGGGCCGCCCGTTCCAAAGCGGAGCGAAGCGCCTCAAAGTCCGTCGCGCCATTCATCCGGATGCCGTTCACGAAAATGCCGGGCGTTGCAAACACGCCGTTTTGGACGCCCGTCTTGAAATCCGCGCGGACAATCTCCAGGTACTTTTCCGCTTTGAGTTCCCGTTGAAACCGCGAAACATCCAGATCCAGGGCCTTTGCGCGAGCTGTCAAGTCGCTCATTTTGAGGGCGCCCTGGTTGCGAAACAACAGATCGTGCATCTCCCAGAATTTGCCCTGCGCGCCGGCCGCCTCGGCCGCCTGCCCCGCCAACTCGGCGTTCGGGTGGATCTTCGCGTAGGCGTAGTGGCGAAAGACAAAGCGAAAGCGATCGCCAAAGATCTCCTCGATTTTCAGGATGTCCCAATATGCCCTGCCGCAATCGGGACATTCGTAGTCTCCGAATTCGACCATCGTGAGCGGCGCGTCGTTCCGGCCCCGGACGTGGTCTTTCTCCAGAATCGGCAGCAAGTTGAGATCAGGCTCTTTGGTTTCGATGTTCAAGCGGCTGTTCCTTGTTCTAAATAGATGCCGAACTGCAAACAATGATTCGGGAACGGGCGACAGACTTAGGCGCCGATGAGCCTTGCGTAGAGGCTGCGGGCGACCGCCACGTCGGTCGTGCCCTTGACGATGGCCCGCCCGTCCGGGAAAAACGTGAGTTCGAACTTGGGGAGGCTCATACGCAGAGCAAAGTCATTGACGCGGACCTCACCCAGCGGCCGCAGCCGCACGGCCAGATCCTGTAGATCGAGTGGCCTGGCGTTCTCGTGAAGCTGCACCGCGTTCCGGCCGCACAGACTTACAGGCTTGCGCCGCAAGCCGTCCAGGTATCGAAAGTTTTTGCCCTGGCAGACACTGCAATGTTGATCGAGCTGAGCGGTCACGTTTGCCGTTTTACCGGTCCACACGTCCATCGTCTCGACTCGACATTCGAAGTCAGGCCAGCCTACCAGAAGCCGAAAGGCCAGCGCTGTCTGCCGGGCTGCAACAGTCGCGGTGACGGCCCCTAGGACGCCGTCGACATCGCACGTGGGCTGAGCTCCCGTGGGCGGATCCGGAAACATACAAGCGAAGCAGGGACCTCGCCCTGGTGCGATCGGCATGACAATTCCGTAGCTACCGATCGCCGCACCGTAAATCCAGGGAATGCTGTCTTTCACGCTGATATCGTTGAGGAGATAGCGAGTCTCAAAATTGTCCGTTCCGTCGAGCACGAGATCGCAATCGATCAGCAGGTCTTCTCCATTGGAGGGGGTGAGATCCGTTACGAATGACTCAATCAGCACATCCCGGTTCAATCGCTGAAGTCGTTGCGAAGCGGCAATTGCTTTGGGTGTCTCATTTTCTGCGTCCGCTTCGTCATACAGCGACTGCCGCTGCAGGTTTGAGAAATCGACGTAGTCCCGGTCAATCAGCTTGATGCGCCTAACGCCACCCCTCGTCAGCACCTCGGCCTGGAAACTGCCCAGCGCGCCGCAGCCGACAATCGCTACCGTTGCGCTCCGGATCTTCCTTTGCCCGTCTTCGCCGATGCCCGAGAAAAGGATCTGCCGGGAGTAACGTGCCAGCTGACCCGGGTTCATACAACCAGATGGTAGCAACCGCAAACGCGCCTTCCTTGGAGTCAGACTGAATCTAGTGAGCTGTCTACTCAAAGTGAATCACTTGGCACTCACGTGGCCCGGTGTTGGCTCCATCCAACCGGCTCGCCGCATTGCCGTCTTCGCTTGCCTCGGATCTCTTTTGGTGGCGCAATCCTTTCTACTCAAGGGACAAGACTCCGTGTCGGGCTCCAAGTGGGAGGGCCGTCCAATTGCCGGCATCCTTTTCGACCCCCCTGACCAGCCTTACCCGAGAGACCAGATGTTGGACATTCTGCGCCTGAAACAGGGTGAAGCATTTGGGGACGCAGCTTTGCGGCAGTCCATTCAGGCCCTGTACTCAACGGGCCGCTTCGCGGACATCGCCGTGGATGCTTCAGAAGCGGAGACCTCTCACGGCGTGCTGCTCAAGTTCATTACGAAGAGGGCCTATTTTGTGGGTCGCGTCACGGTCGAGGGCGTCAAAGATCCTCCCAATGAAGGGCAGTTGGTCAGCGCTACAAAACTGCAGTTGGGCCTTCCGTACAAGGACAGCGACAAACTCAATGCGATTGAATCCATAGAGAACCTGTTGCGTCGCAATGGCTTTTATCAACCCACGGTCACCGCCGACACGGAATACCTCGATACGACCGAGCAGGCAAAGCTGACGTTCCTCATCGAACCTGGCAAGCGGGCTCATTACGAGCGGCCCGTCATCACCGGGACCCCCAACCGCTCGATTGATTCCATCGTTCGGTCGACGCACTGGCAACGGCTATACGGCCTGCTCGGGTGGTACTCAGTTACCGACACCCGCACGCAGCAGGGCGTCGACAACGTGCGCGCTTACTACCAGAAGAAAGATCTCCTGCTCTCACGCGTCGTCCTGCGAGGGCTGGAGTATCACGAGCAGAAAGGAACTCTGCAGCCAACTCTGCAGGTGACCGCCGGCCCAGAGGTTATTATTCGCGTCGAAGGAGCCAAAATTCGCCGGGGCAAATTGAGGCAACTGGTTCCGGTTTATCAGGAGCGTACCGTGGATGCCGATTTGCTGGTTGAAGGTCAGCACCGAATTCAGCAATATCTGCAATCGGAAGGCTATTTCGAAGCGGATGTGAGTTACGTGTCTGAGCGGCAGAATGGCAAGCGGGTCATTACCTACAATGTCGACAAAGGGCCCCGCCACAGGCTGCAAAGTCTGGCCATCGTAGGCTACAAATACTTCACCCGGGCGACTATCGCTGAGCGGATGGAGACCGAGCCGGTTAGCTTCCCTCGCTTCCCATATGGACGTTATAGCTCTGCGACGTTGAATGGCGATTTACAGGCGATTCGGGACCTTTACCGGACCAACGGCTTCCGTGACGTGAAGGTAGGCTATTCGGTCAAGGACGACTATCGCGGCAACATTAATGCCTTGGCGTTGACCATTTCGATCGACGAGGGCCCACAGTACCTGGTCTCAGAAGTGACCATCGATGGTATGCCGCAAACCGACCGGGAGTACATTTCCTCCGGGCTTACTTCGGCGAAAGGGCAGCCCTATAGCGAAGCGAATGTAGCTGCCGATCGGGACTACATTCTGAACTACTTCTACAATGCCGGATATCCCAATGCCACGTTTGACTATTACGTGGATACCGTCACCATTCCGGACCGGGTGAAACTTCGTTTCAAGCTGGATCTCGGCAAGCGCGAATACGTGCGGCAGGTTCTGGTGAGTGGCATCAAGAGGACCAGGCCGCGGCTGGTGGACGACAGGATCGAGCTCAAAGAAGGTGATCCCCTCTCTCTGACAAAAATCACCGACACGCAAAGGAGCCTCTACGACCTTGGCATTTTTGCGCGCGTGAATACCGCCATTCAGAACCCGGATGGTGATGAAACCAAGAAATATGTGCTGCTCCAACTCGAAGAAGCCAGCCGCTATACTTTCACGTTCGGCGTTGGAGCTCAGTTGGGCCGCTTCGGAAGCGCTACCACATCGTTGAATGATCCAGCCGGCTCAACCGGATTTGCACCCAGCGTCAGCTTGGGGGTCAGCCGGATTAACTTCCTCGGTCTTGGACAGACACTCAGTCTGAACTCCACCGTCTCAACACTCGAACAACTGGTGGGGCTCACGTATTTTGTGCCGCATATCGTCGGCCACGAGAAGCTGAGCCTTACTTTAAACGCCCTTTATGATAATTCCAATGAGATCAACACCTATACGGCCACGCGGCGGCAGATCTCTGCGCAGTTGGGGCAGAAGCTGTCGCGAGCCTATACCCTGCAGTACCGGGTCGTGTACCGGTATGTCACGCAGTCCAATCTGAAGATCTCACCTGGTCTGGTGCCGATTCTTGCCCAGCCCGATCAAACCGGCTTGTTCGGTATTTCGCTGATTCAGGATAAGCGAGACAATCAGGTTGATCCAACGCAAGGAATATTCAACACCATCGACTTGGCTTACGCTCCCAAAGCTCTCGGATCGCAAACCGAGTTCGCCAAGGGGTTGGTTCGCAACTCATCCTTTCATAGGATTGGCCGGGATCTTGTCTTTGCCCGAAGCACCCAGTTCGGAGTAATCATCCCTGTCAACGCGACAGCTGAGGAGATCCCTTTGCCGGAGCGTTTCTTTTCGGGCGGCGCAACTTCCTTGCGGGCGTTCCCGGAGAACCAGGCTGGCCCGCGCGACACCACAACCGGATTCCCGCTTGGCGGAAATGCCCTGCTGATAAACAATCTGGAGCTCCGCTTTCCACTGTTTGGAGACAACTTACGTGGCGTCCTGTTCGAAGATGCCGGCAATGTCTACCAGTCCTTTTCCACGATCGGATTCCAGTTCCGCCAGCCAAACTTCGCGAGCTTCAACTATATGGTTCAGGACATCGGACTTGGGTTCCGGTACAGTACACCAATCGGCCCGGTGCGGATCGATTTTTCATTTAGCCCGAACGCGCCGCGCTTCAATGGCTTCAAAGGTACGGAACAGGAATTGATCACGTGTAGCGCCCCGCAATCGCCAACGCCTTGCGCAGTCGTCACTCAAAAAATCAACGCCTTTCAAGTCCATTTCTCGCTGGGGCAGGCATTCTGATGAAGAGACTACTGTTGCTGGCCGTCGCCTTAGCTTGTTTGCGGGGGGAGATCGTCGACCGCATCGCTATCGTTGTCGACAAGAAGGTCATCACAGAAGGACAATTGGATGAAGAACTTCGCGTCACTGCCTTGCTGAACCGCGAGCCATTCGAGCCCGATCGTGAGAAGCGCAAAGCCGCCGCTGAACGCCTCATTCAACAGGACCTGGTCAGCAAGGAGATGGAACTGAGCCGTTATCCTTTGCCCAGCCCGCAGGAAGTTTCGGCCTACTACAAAGAAGTTGTTGACGAGTACGGCGGAACTGCCCAGTTGGAGCAGGCGCTAGTGCGCTATTCCGTGCCCAAAGATGTTTTGCTCGAACATCTTCGTTTTCAATTGATGACAGTGCGATTCCTCGGTTATCGTTTCCAGCCCGAGGTCGACGTTTCAGAGAAAGAGATTGCCGACGCGTACCAGAAAAAGACTGACCAGTGGGAAGAAACCCACAAGGGAACTCCGCCCTCTCTTGAGGCAAGCCGCGAAGCCATTAAGAAGGGGATTATTGATGAACGCGCAGACGCTGCGTTTGCCGCTTGGCTCGAAGACAGCCGCAAGCAGGCGCAAATCACGTACCTGGACCCTCAGCTGCAATGAGCAAGGAATGCGGATGAATACCCTATGAGCCGCCCCAAAAAGCTGATACTCTGGCTGATCTTAACCTGCCTGGGGGCGTTGTTCGTCTTCACCGGCGCGGCTTTGTACGTGGTTCAGAGTAGATGGTTCAAGGAACAGATTCACGAGAAACTTGTCGCGACGGTGGAGGACGCCACAGGCGGCCGGGTCGAGTTAAAGTCATTTCAATATGACTGGTATCGGTTGACTGCCGAGGCCGGTGGCTTCGTTCTTCGCGGTTCGGAACCGGTCACCGGACCACCCCTGTTTCGCGCAGAGTCAGTCCGCATTCAATTGAAGCTCTTGTCGGTGTTTCGCCGGGACGTCGATATCAGCTCGTTGGTGGTGAATTCCCCGCAGGTGTATCTGCTCGTTCGCGAGGATGGCTCAACCAATATCCCTGAACCAAAAACGAAGCGGCCGGCGGCGAAGCCGGTCATCGAGCAGCTACTTGATCTGAAGGTCAAGCATTTTGAAGTCAACCAGGGTGTTGTTGAGGTCAATCTGAAACCGGTGCCGCTGGACATCCGTGGTGATAATCTCCGGGCCTTGCTGGCCTATGAAGATGGAACGACACCCCGCTATCTCATCAAGGCCTCGTCGCAGCAACTGCTGCTCAAGACCGCGGCCATTCAAACCATCGCCGGCGACTTGGGCATCGATGCTTCTCTTGAGCGGGACCAGATTGTCTTTTCTCAAGTGACGTACCGGCTGCCGAAGTCGAAGGTGGAAGCGAGTGGCACGCTGGTCCATCTCGCAAATCCCGTCATTTCGTTTCAGACGAACGCTGAAATCGATGTCGCCGAGGCGGCTAAGATTCTGGAACTTCCCGAACTGCGGTCTGGAGTTCTGACGTTCCAGGGAGAGGCTCACTACGGTACGCCAGGTTTCGCGTTATTAGGCAAACTCCAGGGCTCTCGCTTAAGCTACGGGGATCGGAACCTGGCCGTCTCCCAGATCTCGCTCAATTCACAGATGACGCTGACCGCCAGCTTGGCCACTTTGCAAGGACTCTCGATTTCTGGTTTGGGAGCGAATTTCTCCGGTCATGCGGAGCTGCGGGACTATCGATCGCTCACACTGGACGGCGTCGTATCTCGGCTCGACACGGCCCAGGCCGGCCCGCTCTTGCACAGCCAGGCCTTGCCGTGGCATGGCATCGCGTCGGGTCCTGTCCACCTGCAGTCAAGCCTCGCCACACGGCCCTCCGTGTCGGTGCAAAGTGAGTTAACGATCGAGCCCGGGGTAGGGGGCATCCCGGTCGCGGGCCGTATTGGCCTCGTATTTCAATCCCGTCCCGAGTCCCTGCAGTTCAGGCAAGCAGAGTTGCAGTTCCCCCACTCTCAACTTCAAGTCTCGGGAACGGTCGGCGACCAACTGCAAGTTACGCTGGACACCGCCTCGCTGGACGATTTGCTTCCCGCGCTAGCTCTGGTCAGCAGCGCTGGGAAACCGGTAGAGCTACCCTTGCAACTTTTGGAGGGCGGCCGCGCGCATTTCGCGGGTAAGGTGGTTGGGCCGCTCAATAATCCGGTCGTGGATGGCGATCTGGAACTCGATCACTTTCGTGCGCAAGGTGAGACGGTGGACCGGTTGAGGTCGCGCCTCAGAGCAAACCAAGACGAGGTCAGCGTAGCGTCCCTGACGGCCGATCAAGGATCCTTGCATGTCTCCGCTAGCGGTTCAGTGGGGCTGGTAAACTGGTCCCCCGAAAAGTCGAGCGCTTTGCACGTCAGTGGACAAGTTAAGAATCTGGATCTGGCAGCCATCGCAAAAACAGCCGGCCAGCAAGTCCCGAACCTGGCTGGCAAGGCGGATGCAACGTTCCATCTAAGCGGGAGTTTTGGCACGCCACAAGGCGGTGCCCATATAGACTCTTCCGAATTGACCGTATTCGATGAACACATCAACCGTCTGACGTTGGAGGTAGCCTTGGCGGGCAATCGCCTCGAGGTCACCAAGGGCCAACTTCGGGAAGGCGGAGCGATCATCGCATGGTCGGGGGACTACGAACACGCCCCCGGTGTATGGACAAGCGGCACACTGCACCTGAAATCAAGCACAGGTGGTTTCGCAGTAAGCGAGGTCGGCGCAATTCGTAAGCTGTATCCGGACCTGCGTGGCCACCTCGAGTTCAATGCGCTGGTCGATGCAAGCATCGGCAATGGGCAGTGGCTGATTCACAACGTGGAGGGCAAGGCCGCGCTTCGGAACGTTGCTCTCGGCAAGGTAGATTACGGCAGCATCAGCATCGACGCGAGAACCAATGGAGGCCAGACAGAGAGTTCGCTCCGGGCGGATCTGCGCGATTCTCAGGTGCAAGGCGATCTTCGCTTGGGGCTGTCGAGTGATTACCCTGTCACGGGTTCGATCCAGCTCCAGAAGATAACCTTCGCAACACTGAATGCCCTGACGCAGCCCAATGCGAAGCCCCTCCCTTTCGATGGATTCCTCGAAGGCAACCTCGCCTTCAGTGGTTCGCTGCGGAAACCTGACCAACTTCGCGGACGGGCGACGGTCGATTCCATGGAAGTGGATCCTCAAATCCCAGCGCGCAGCCGGGGCGCCCTCAAGGCCGAAGACTTGGTCTTGAAGAATAGCGAGCCGATTGTCATCGATTATGAGAATGGCCAGGCACACGTCCGCAGTGCTCGCTTCACGGCCCGCGACACTAGTCTTTCCATCGCCGGCAAAGTACCGTTGCTCGTCAAGGACCCGGTGGATGTCAGCGTTGAAGGATCGGTCAATCTCCAGGTCTTCCAGCTATTCGACCCCAATGTGGTGTCCTCCGGCCTTTCCACGCTGAAGGTCAATGTTACTGGTCCCATCACCGATCCGTCCGTCACGGGAACGCTTGAACTGAAGAATGCCGCGTTTCACCTGGAGGATTTCTCGAACGGCTTAGAACGTGCAAATGGCGTCATTCGTTTTGACCGGAACCGCGCCACCATTCAAAGCCTCACTGCCCAGACCGGTGGTGGGTCTCTGTCGCTGCTCGGCTTCGTTACGTTCGGCGGAGGAGGCCCGCTCGTGTACCGGCTGGAAGGCCGGGCAACCAATGTGCGCGTTCGCTATGCCTCAGCAGTCAGCATCACATCGGATGCCGACGTCCGATTTACAGGAACCAGCGAAAGCAGTCTGCTGTCGGGCACCGTTACCGTCACCCGTGCTTCGTTTGATGCGTCGGCGGACATTGGTGGGTTGTTTGCCGCCACCACCGCGCCTGCGGCCGCACCGTCTTCGGAGTCCGACCTGCTCCACGGCCTGCAACTGGATGTTCACCTCGAAAGTGCTCCCAGCCTCCAGTTGAGTACTTCCTTGAGCCAGGATGTCGAGGCGGAGATTGACCTGCGTTTAAGAGGATCACCAAACCGGCCCTCTGTACTGGGAAGGATTTCAGTCAACGAGGGTCAGATCCAGGTCTTCGGCAACAAATACACCATCAATCGGGGCGAGATTTCGTTTTTCAATCCTGCAAAAATCGAACCCGTGCTCGATGTCGACCTGGAAACCCAGGCCCGCGGAATCACCGTAACAATTACGATCTCCGGAACGGCCAACAAGCTGAATGTCAATTATCGTTCTGACCCCGCGCTGGCGCCTAGCGACATCATCGCCCTGCTGGCCGTCGGTCGCGCCCCTGAAACCGCAATATCCGGCCTGGCCAACTCGCAGCTCACCACCAACTCGAATGCTTTTGCTTCTGGCGCGAACACCGTGCTCGGCCAGGCCCTTTCGCCGGTTTCAAACCGGCTGCAGAAGCTGTTTGGCGTGACGCATATCAAGATCGATCCATTTTCGCAGGGGCTCGATAACAGCACACAGGCCAGGCTCACCTTGGAGCAGCAAATCTCCAAGGAGATCACGATTACCTACATTACGAATCTCGCCCACACCACAGAGCAGGTTTTCCGTTTCGAGTGGACCCTCAGCAAGCAGTACTCGCTGGTTGGTCTCTATAACGAAAACGGCGTATTGTCGGTCAATCTTCAATACAAGAAGCGGTTCAAATAGCGCATGCGACTGAGGGCTGCACAAAACCGGCTGAAGGTTGAACACAGCATTATCGACGGACTGCGCCAGGTTCTGGAGCGCTTGTTGCGTGACAACTCTGAAATCCGCTCGGTGATTCCCGGCGTCATCCGTCAAGTGCGCGACGCCAAAGGGACCGCCGTCCATCCGCGTTACCGTCCCCACCTCGAACGGCTGGAAGGCCATTGCGCTCAGTGCCGGTGCGCGTCAGGAGTTGTTCATCAGTACTGCTATGGAAAAGCAAGCTCTTGAGAATGCCATAAGCCGCGCGCTTACCGAGTAGGTCAGACGCTACATCCGCCCGGCAAGTCCCGCTTTGAACAGACGGTCGTCAACCCGAGCGAGCCCCCTCAGCTGCGTGCCCGTGAGGAGCGGCGTGTGCGCAATCTCACACAGGTACTGTGGCACCGCCCATACGTCCTCCTCGGCAGTCGTCCAACCCATCGCGTCGAAGCGCCGGAGGTTCACAGGCCGCGAATACGCACGCAGCGTCTTCTCGCGGCGCAGGTTGAAGTAGAGCTCGAAATAGCTCATCACGAGTTCGCGTAGCGTTCGGAAAACCGGCTCACGATGGCGCAGCCCGGAGAAGTTCGACTTGGCGATGGAGCCCCAGTACCCGTTCTCCCGATACACTGCCAGCACATGGTCATCGTCGCGCACCGACTCGAGATCGATCACCAGCGGCGGGTAGCCCAGCTCGCGCAATGCAGCCGCGGCAAACAAGGCGCCTTCCATACAATGACCCTTGCGGTCTCGCAGTAGCCGCCTTGGTGACCGGCAGGTCGACTCGTGGTTGTAGTCGACCTCGCGATCCAGGAACCGCGCAATTCGGGCCGGCGTGTTGAGCCGGCGCAGCACCAAGCGTTCAGCGCGGTCGAAGCTCGAACAGAACATGCCAGCAGCATAGCGTAGCCGGCTCCCTAGGAAGTCTTCACCGCCGTATGCAGCGCCGCGATTCCGCCGCTCAGCAGTTCAAAGCGCGTATCGCTAAATCCGGCCTTGCTCATCATGTCCCGGAGTTGTTCCGCGCGTGGAAATCTCTCGATCGATGTCGGTAGATACTCGTACGCCTCTCGCGAGCCCGGAAAACATGCCGCCGATAGCCGGCAATAACAACTTCGAATAAAGCCCGTAAGAGGCCCTGACGAAAAGGCCTCGGGGATGAGAAAACTCCAGAATCGCCAACATGCCCCCGTTTTTGAGCACCCGGCAAAAGCTCCTTGAGTCCCGCCTCGTAATTGGCAAGATTACGGAAACCAAACGCGATGGTGAGTAGATCAAGCGATTCATCCCTCAGTGGCAGCGTCAGTGCGTCGCCCTCAAGCACAACACTTGGAAAGTTTCGCCTTTCGATCTTTTCCCGTGCGGTGACCAGCATCGGGTGACAGAAGTCCGCGCCCCAAACGGCGTTCCGGGTCGCCTGCTGCAACTCCAGAAGTACGTCGCCGGTGCCACAGCACAAATCCAGAACTCTCGCCCCTGGCTTGTCCAGAATGGGTCGCACCGCTTGCAACAGTCGCTTTCGCCACAGCCGGTCGACGTTGAATGAGAGTACATGGTTGAGGAAGTCGTACTTGGGAGCGACGTCCTCGAACATCGAGCGCACCCACGCGGCAGCCTGCTGCTCCGTGATTGTCCCGGGTGGCTTGGTGCCCCTCGATTCATCAGCCAGGGGCCCGCCCTGCGAAGAGGCAGGTGCACCGGAGCCCGTTCCCGAGCCACCGGGCGGCGGAGCGATCATTGCACCTCTTGTAAGGAGGCGATAATCGCGTGGCGGATCAAATCCGGCTCGATGCCGGTGACCACCGAAACCTCGCCAATATGCGTCGGGAGAACAAAATGAATCTTGCCTTGCAGCGTCTTCTTATCACCCTCCAGTCGCCTGAGCAGATGCTCGGGATCGAGGTCAATCGCAGACGGCAGCGGGCCGTAGGCCTGAATCGTCTCGAGAATGGCGGCTGCTTCATTTGTAGGCAGCATTCCTCGCAGCACCGCTAGATGCGTCGCGGCCAGCATGCCTCGCGCCACCGCTTCGCCATGTAGAAATCGCACGTAACCGGTTTCGGATTCAATGGCGTGGCCAACCGTATGACCATAGTTCAGAATGCGGCGCAAACCGCCCTCACGCTCATCGGCGGAGACCACCTCAGCCTTCACCCGAACGGCGCCGGCGATTAGCGAGTCCACCAAAGCGGCGTTCATGGACAAAACTTCGCGCGGCCTGGTCGCCAGCAAGTCGAACATAGCGCGGTCGCGAATCACACCGCATTTGACGATCTCAAACAGCCCGGCTCGGAACTCTCGCTCCGGCAGCGTAGCTGTCAATTCAGGATCAATCAAAACCGCGACCGGCTGATGAAAGCTGCCAAGAAGATTCTTGCCGTTGGCGAGATTGACGCCTGTCTTTCCTCCGACTGCCGCGTCCACCTGTGCCAGCAGCGTGGTGGGGATCTGCAAAACCGGGATTCCTCGCATGAAGATGGCGGCAAGGAATCCACCCAGGTCGGTAACGATGCCGCCGCCAAATCCAATCACAATACTCGTGCGATCAGCACCGCGCTCCAACATCTGGTCCGCGAGGCGCTCCACCTGCTCCAGGCATTTGTTCGCTTCCCCTCCGGGAAAAAATAGAATCTCTGGCTCGGCGAAACTGCCCTTCCGCTTCTGAAGTGACTTCCCGAGTTTGGCTCCGTGCAGGGCCCAGACGTCTTCCGTCGTGACGACAAACACCCGTCCAGCTCCCGCCGGTATATGGTCGGCGACGCCCTCGATGACACCGCGTTCGACCACGCAGAGGTAGGTATCCCCGGGCGTGCGTACCTCAAAGGTCGGCATTTGTTCCCGTTGTACCATGTGGGTATCACCGCCCCGGTTCAAGGCATCCCCACCAACCTATCCAGGTTCTTCCCGAGATGATGGCCAGGCGGCAATGCGCGTTCGCGCTGCTTCTGCTGGCTGCCGGCCCCCTTCATTCAACCGGACCTTGGGCTGCACTCTGGACGGGCCCCTGCATTCTCTTTGCCTCGGTCCTGGTTGCCTGGGGAGCGGAATCCGCCCAGTTTTTTATTGCCCAGGGCTTTGCGCTGGCTATTCTAGCCTGGCTCCAGACATTACCGGAATTTGCCGTCGAAGCCGTGCTCGCGTGGCACCAGCAGCGCGACCTTTTGCTCGCCAATCTGACCGGTGCGCTCCGGCTTCTCACCGGAGTTGGTTGGCCGATGATTTATCTCACGGCGGCCCTGTTCCATCGCCGTAACAAAGGCCGCCCGCTTCGCCGGATCCGCCTCGAAAGCCACCACAGCATCGAAGTTCTGGGCCTGGCGCTGCCCCTGATCTATGCCGCGGTGATCTGGAGCAAAGCAACCTTAAACCTGTTCGACTCAGTCGTGCTGGTCGCCATTTACGTGGCTTACCTCATCCTCCTCACCAAGCTTCCGCCCGAAGGCCCCGAGGGAATTGACGACCTGGGGGTGGTTCCCCGCGCCATCGCCGGCGCTCCCCGATTGTGGCGCACTTTTGTGATCGCTGCTTGCTTCGTCCTTGGAGGCACCCTGATTTATTTCACGGCTGAGCCGTTCCTCGGTAGTCTGATTGCCGTAGCCGGCGTTCTTGCTATCCCGAGTTTCATCGTGATCCAGTGGTTTGCGCCGCTGGTCTCGGAGTTTCCGGAATTCGCCTCCACGTTCTACTTCGCCCGGCAGGTCGACCAGGCGCCCGTTGCCATCATGAATATTGCCTCCAGCAACATCAACCAATGGACTTTACTCGTCGCCATGCTGCCGCTCGTATTGTCCCTCGGTGCCGGCGCGGTGTCACAGATCAGCTTCAACCCGCAGCAACAGTCAGAACTGTTGTTGACCATCGGGCAGAGTGTCCTGGCGTTCACTTTCCTGCTCGATATGAAGCTGGCATGGTGGCAAGCGGCATTGTTGTTCGTTAGTTTTGCCGCACAGTTTGTTTTCGCACCCTTTACATCTCAGGCCGGAGCGCTTGGTTTCATTGCAACCAGCATTAGACACTGGCTCACCAACGGATACTTTCTCTATAGCGGCGTGGCCGCAGTTCGACTGCTGGTGCTGCGGCGTCGCCCTGCCGCACTGAAAGCCCTGATTGACACCTGGCGGTTGCGCACACAACAACACTCGGCGTAGCCCGGTCCCCTGACTTCCGTCGACTTCCCGGCGACATCGAGCCACTGTGTTGAAATAAGGCAAGTAATCCAATGAATAAACGAATCCGTTCGACGACGGTTCTCTGCGTACGGCGCAACGGGAAAGTTGTACTGGCCGGCGATGGCCAGGTCACCATGGGCGGCGAGGTGCTGAAGAGTGGCGCCAAGAAGCTTCGTCTGCTCTACAACGGCAAGATCATATCCGGCTTTGCCGGATCCACTGCTGACGCGTTTGCGCTCTTTGCCAGGTTTGAAGCCAAGCTGGAACAGTACGCGGGAAACCTGCCCCGCAGCGTCGTAGAGCTTGCCAAAGACTGGCGCACGGACCGCATGCTCCGTCATCTGGAAGCCCTCTTATTGGTGGCGGACCTGCAGAACATCTATATTGTTAGCGGTACGGGCGATGTCATCGAGCCTGATACGCCTCTGGCGGCCATCGGTTCCGGAGGATCTTTCGCCAAGTCCGCGGCTATCGCGTTAATTGAAAACACGAACCTGAGCGCGCGGGAAATCGTCGAGAAATCCATGAAGATTGCAGCCGACGTCTGCATTTACACCAACGAGAACATCACGTTTGAGGAATTGGGCTAATGGTTATTCACTTACCCCAATCGTCCTCCGACGAAGCTCCGTTGCTGGATGAGCTGACCCCGCGTGAGATCGTTGCCGAACTCGACCGGCATGTCGTTGGGCAGGCCGACGCCAAGCGGTCCGTCGCCATTGCGCTTCGGAATCGCGTGCGGCGTCAAAAGCTCGAGCCTGAGATGGCTGAAGAGGTGATGCCCAAGAACATCTTGATGATTGGGCCTACCGGTGTCGGGAAGACTGAAATCGCCCGCCGCCTCGCCAAGCTCTCGAATTCCCCGTTCTTAAAGGTTGAAGCCAGCAAGTTTACTGAGGTTGGCTATGTGGGTCGCGATGTCGAGTCTTTGATCCGCGACCTGGTCGATATCGCTATCGACATGGTGCGCGAGGAGCGTCTGGATCAGGTGGCGGATCGTGCCGAAACGAACGCCGAAGAGCGGCTGCTGGATTTGCTGATTCCGCCGGCACCCGAGGGCAGCGATAGTCAGGAGCGCACTCGTGAGAAGCTTCGGGAAAAACTGCGCGCCGGGAAACTCGACGATCGCACCGTAGAGGTCGACGTCAAGGAGCGCGGGCCTACCTTTGAAGTCTCCACCAACGGCAACATTGAGGAGATGGACATCAACCTGAAGGATGTTATCCCGGGCCTGTTCGGCGGCCGCACGCGCAAACGCAACATGCGCGTTTCGGAAGCACTGGAGTACCTGATTCAGGAAGAAGAACATAAGCTGATCGACATGGATCAGGTAACCCGCATTGCACTCGAGCGCGTGGAGCGCAACGGTATCGTCTTCCTCGATGAGATCGACAAAATTGCCGGCCGCGAAGGTGGTCATGGGCCGGATGTAAGCCGCGAAGGTGTGCAGCGCGACATTCTGCCGATTGTCGAGGGAACCACGGTCAACACCCGCTACGGCTTTGTGCGTACTGACCACATCCTGTTCATCGCTGCCGGAGCCTTTCACGTATCGAAACCCAGCGATCTGATTCCCGAGCTGCAAGGCCGCTTTCCAATCCGCGTCGAATTGAAGTCGCTCACAGAAGAAGACTTCATTCGAATCCTGAAGGAACCGAAGTCGGCCCTGGTAAAGCAATATGCGGCGCTGCTGGAAACGGAGGGCATCCGGCTCACGTTTACGGACGACGCCCTGATTGAAGTCGCCCGTATCGCGGCCCAGGTCAATACATCGATGGAAAACATCGGCGCACGCCGTTTGCATACCATCATGGAGAAACTGCTGGAACATATCTCCTTCGATGGTCCTGACTTGAAAAAGAAGAACATCCGAATTGACGCGATCTACGTGCGTAAGCAGCTCTCTGAGATCGTTAAGGACCAGGATCTGAGCAGGTACATTCTGTAATGCGTCGCCGGTGGACCACCGCGGCGACTCTCTGGCCGTTATTCTCCGTCGCCATCGCACTGGGTGCCGCTTCTTGCGGATATATCGGCGACACCATGCCTCCTGCCCGCCGCATCCCAAACGAAATTTCGGATTTGAAGGCAGTCCAGATAGGTAACAAGATCGACTTGCAATTCACTCTACCGAAAGTAACCACAGAGGGGGATCTGATTGCCAAGTTTGAGGAGGTTGAGGTGGAGATCGGCCCCGATGCAACGCCGTTCTCGACGGAAGCTTGGTTTGCCAAGATGAAACCAATCGACATCGATGTGTCGGGAGTCGATCAAACCAGCGCCATCTCCCATCAGATCGAGGCCACCCCGTATGTTGGCCAGCAAATCGCGGTTGCTATTCGCACTTCGGCGCGGCGCAATCGATGGTCGCCTTTTTCGAATTTCGTCCATCTCCAAGTCGTGCAGCCCCTGGACCCTCCGAAAATCAACGTCACCGCGACGGGCCGCGGCTACCTCATTTCCTGGACTCCGCAACGGGACCAATTGTCGTGGCGAATCTATCGTCGCGCGACAGCATCCCAACCGGCGCCGGTCTTGCTTGGGACGGCGGATGCTCCACCATATCTGGACCAAACCTCTCAGTTTGAGACCGACTACGAATATTCCGTGGTGGCCATCGAGACGACTCCCGTCTCGATCGCCGAGAGTGAGCCCTCGCCCGTCTTCCACGTCAACGAGAAAGATACCTTCCCGCCCGCCGTGCCCGCCAGCATCACGGTCCTGGCGGGTTCCAGTTCGCTGGAGCTCACTTGGGAGCGCAGTCCCGACGCCGACCTGAAGGGCTACTACGTTTATCGCTCCGTCGATAACGGGCCATTTCAGCGCGTCGGCGATCTACAGATAACCCCCGCCTATAGCGACCACGACATCAAGCCGGGTGTGCACTATCGCTACGCCGTGACCGCAGTCGACCTGAAGAACAACGAGAGCGAGCGGTCGTCGGTCGCGGAAATGACGGCCCCCTAGGCTCGTGGAATTCCCCAGGTCCGGGCATCGCGGGCTTTCCGCCGGCACTTCAGCGCATTGGCCGTCACTGGACCGGGTTCGGTAAGAGTCTTTGCAACCGGGAGTTGCGCAAAGCCGAACCTACCCTCATAATGGTTGCGAGGATTTGGTCGCTCGTAGAGCGTTCGTTTATCCTTCAACCTCGACATAGAGGGAGTAACATCATGTCCCCTATTGCCCACCACCCGATACCGTCTAGCCTGCTCGCCGCCGCTTAGTCTAAGCCGGCTGCTGCCCGGGCTCGCGCCCATCGTCTCAAACCAAACAAGAACCAGTTGAAGGTCCTCGACGCACTTTGTGTGTCTGAAGGACAGGTGTATCTGTTTACCAATAGGGGAACATTTTGAAACAGCATAATCGTGGTTCCAAGGAACCACAGTGTATAGATCCAGACTTCGTCGATGCTCTGTACGAAGATACGTCCGGCAACTCGTCTTCGGGCCGTCAGGCACAGCGGAAGGCACTGCAGTTCTGCCGGCAAGTTCAGCGAGTTCTAAACCTCGCGCTCGCCGATCAGACCGTTGGCGAGGGCATCAGCGATTTGTTCGTCGAGGACGTTTTTCCGGCCCCGGATTGCGGGCGCCTTCTGGTGCACGTGGTCATCCCGGCTGGCCTGACTGTCGCTGATGCTATGATTGCCCTCGGGCGACAAACTCCGCGTCTCCGTTCGGAAGTAGCCTCCGCCATCACCCGGAAGCGTGCGCCTGAATTGTGTTTTGTGCCGGCTTGCCAGGATCGAGGCTGCGATGAGTGACGCGCCAAAAGCTCCCATCCGGACCTGGCTCGCGTTGCCGATGGGGCATGAAGTGTCTGCTGCGATTGAGCGCCTCCGTCGCGCCCCCGATGTACAGCAGATCGCTGTAATGCCCGACGTGCATCTGGCTACCGACGTTTGCATCGGTGTCGTCGTCGCCACATCGCACCTGATCTACCCGCAGGCAGTTGGAGGCGACATCGGGTGTGGCATGTTAGGCGTTGGACTGGATATAGAGTCTACGGCCTTGGATGATCCGCGGGTCGCCGGCCAAGTGTTATCAGATCTTGGCCGGGCTGTGCCTGCCCGCCGGCGAAATCGGAACGCGATCATCCCTCAGCCGGCCGAACTGGCGAGTGACCCGCTCAGCGATCCCAGGCTGGAGTCCATCCGGCGGAAAGAAGGCGCCACCGAGTTCGCAACGCTCGGCAGCGGGAATCACTTCATTGAAATCCAGGCGGACGAGGACCGCCGGCTTTGGCTAATGGTGCATAGCGGGTCACGGGCGCTTGGCCCCGTGATCCGCGATCACCATTTGTCACGTGCACGACCCGTGGATAACCGGCTCCGCGCGCTCGACGCGAACTCGGATGCGGGTGTCGAATATCTTCACGACGCATCCTGCGCCCGTCGTTTTGCCGACGCATCCCGGAGAGCGATGGCAGAAGAGGTTGGCCGGGTGCTGGCCACGATTTTGGGGGCGCAGGTCTGCTGGGACACCGCGATTACTACGGACCACAACCACGTGTCGCTCGAGCACCACGATGGACGTGATCTCTGGGTGCACCGAAAGGGCGCAATGTCGGCCCAGCTTGGTGAGAGCGGAGTCCTGCCGGGGTCTATGGGTAGTCCGAGTTTCCATGTGGAGGGGCGCGGCCACGAGGACGCGTTATGTTCGAGCGCCCACGGTGCAGGCCGGTTGTTGAGTCGGACAGCGGCTCGAGAGCAGGTCACCGAACGGACGCTGCGCCGGCAAATGGAAGGGATCTGGTACGACTCCCGGAAAACGGAAAGGCTTCGTGACGAGGCTCCATCCGCATATAAGGACATCCGGGCTGTGCTGAGAGCTCAGAAGGAAATGGTGAGAGTCACGCGTACGCTCCGACCGGTCCTCAACTATAAAGGCGTGTGAGTTTCCGGCGAGATCGCCGTTTGCCGGCAGCCATCTGGTTCCTGGTGGGTCTGCGCCCCGTTTTCGAAGCCTGGAACCCACGCCACCCTGGGAGAGTACTATCAGACGACCGGAATCAGAATAAATGGCGATCAACATTGCCGCCGGAAGTCAAAGTTCGCGCACCAGCGCTCAGTTCGCTTCCCAATCCAGCGCATAAAACTCATCCGTGCCTGTATCGCGCGTGGCGATCAAGGTATTGTTGAGACCGAGCGCGGACCAGCCGTCCTTGCCAACGGGAGTCTTCTTAAGAGAAACGATAGGCTCCGGTTTTCGCTCGCCGATTCGATAGCGCCACCAATGCGTTTCATCCACGGTATCGATGAAGAAGAGGGACTGGCCGTCACGCGACCAGCTCGGCCAAGTGGCATGCTCCCCAATAGTCTCAATCTGTTTCCGGGTGGCAACATCATAGAGTGTCAGGCCCCATTTTGTCCCGGCCAACGCGGCGATATAGTGGCCATCGGGTGAGCAGCGAGGGGCCCACAACTCCTCCGAATCGGCAAGAGTCGAGGCCAATCCCGTTTTCAAGTCGATCGTGTGCAGCCGGGGGCCTTCCCCGGCTCCGGCATGCTGGGGCTCCCGAATACGATAGAGGCGCGAGAGGGCTGCCCCCAAACAAACGGAGACCTGACGCGTCGCCCTTGAGGGGCGAAGTACGAACATAAATTCAAGATCCTGGGCGCCGGCTTAGGCCGAGTTACGGGCGCGCTTACTGGTGAGAAAAGGTTCGTGCGGAAGTGGCTTCCTTCGCCGCTCAATGGAAACCCTCTACCAGCATCAGGTTGAAAGTTTGGCGGTCGACTTGCGACCAAACCACGTAAGCTTCGTCCGGCGACACGGCCAGGCCGGCGTTGAGCCGCTTGTCCGGGGTTGCCAGCGTGTTCACCTTTCCGCTCACAGCATCCAGGAACTGAATGGTATTCGCAGCGAACGGCGGAGGCGTGAAATAGACCCCCTTTGAAGTCACGCAAAGCAGTTCCCAGGAGCTGATTCCGGGCAAGACCTGAACCTCCTGGCCACCACCGGCAGGCACTCTGAATAACGGGTCTGGTCCCTGCGGATTGAACTTCGTGTAGTAAACATACTTCCCATCCGGCGGCTCGAATGCAGCGTAACCACCAGCATGCGTCAGCTGGATCGCTTCGCCGCCGTCGGGTCGCACCTTCCAAACCTCATACCGGCCGCTGCGATCGGAAGCGAAGTAGATCCACCGGCCATCGCGGGACCAGTTCGGAACCATGTTGTTACATGCAGAATTGGTCAGGCGGCGCGGCGTGCCCCCGTCCGCCGGCATCACGTAGATCTCGGGATTTCCCGACACCCGTGAATCCAGGGCGATTAACCGGCTGTCCGGGGACCAGCGCGGCACTCCGCCAAGCGGCCCTCCGAAGCTGGTGAGTTGCTGGCAGTTCGACCCGTCTGCATCGCAGGTCCAGACCTCTCTGTTGCCGGTACGATCGGAGTCGAAAGCTATCTTCCGGCCGTCGGGCGAGTACTGCGGGTGAATGTTCTGACCCCACACGGAAGAGACGGAGCTGATCAGGCGCTTCCGCTCCCCCGTGTGGACGTCCAGACGCCAGATATTGGTATTGTTGACGTACCACGGGTACGCTAAGCGCGGCGGCCTGGGTGCGACCGCGACTTGAAGCGCACTGGCGGGGTACGTCATCCTGTGTGGAGTTTGCCGCCCGGAAACCGCCACTCGCCAGAGGAAATTAGGGACGCCGGCGGAGTACACGAGTTCCCGGCCGCCCGCCGTCCAGGCGACACCGCTATCGGGAGTTGCATATCGGCGATCCGTAACTATCGTTGGTTCCCCGTCAGGCCGCAGATCCTGCGTCAGGGGTTGAAGGCAGAGCTCGAATACGGAATCGCTCACTTGCCGCCAGAACGCCAGGCTGCGGCCATCCGGCGAGAAGGAGGGCCGGCTATCACCCAGCAGCTCAAGCTCGGTCCCACCCCCTTTCGTGGTGAACATGGTAAGCCGGCGCCGTTCGCCCGTGTCGATGGCGATCGCCCAGATGCTGGAGGTAATTGGCGAGTCCTTCTGGGGAAACGCCAGCCATTTGCCGTCCGGCGTCCACGCGGGGGGATTCGAGGTCTGCGACAAGTCGGCGAGCGTGCGCTCCGGACCTCCTAAGGGCGGGACCACTACGAGATCCATTCCATCAGTCCTTCGGCGCCGATAGGCGATCCAGCGGTCGTCCGGGGACCATGCTTCGTCGATGGCCCCGAAGGTAACCCCTGCCGGACTCGTCGTAAGCTTGATGGGATTGCCCGGTGTGCCGATCTGCTTCACATAGATATCCCAGCGCGCCGCTCCCCACTCCGTCGCTTCCGCGTTAGGATCCTGCTCGCCCGTCCAGCTGAAGGCCATCTTCGTTCCATCCGGCGAAAAGCTCGGACAACATGAGTTGCCGGTGGAGATCAGGGGGACCGGCGGGAGATCCTCGGGCGGCGGTGCTCCTTTGTTCAGCCACCAGAACATCCCGGCCAGCAGCGCCACAGCCGCGCCGGCAGCCCAAGGCCACAACCGCGGGCGCTGCCGTTGGACTGCAGGCGGGGCTGCCAGTATGCCCGAATCCGATTCTTCTTTCAGATCCTCCAGCGCGATCCTCACATCGTCCATGTGCTGGTAACGCCGGTCCGGATCCTTGCGCAAGCAGCGCGTGATGACCCGATCCAGCTCGTGCGGAATCTCTTTGCGGATTGTACTGACCGCTTCCGGCTCCTCCTTCAGGATCGCCGAAAGAATCAAGAGCTTCGTGTCGCCGCGGAAGGCGTGCTTGCCGGTCAGCATTTCGTATAGCACGGCGCCGAATGAGAAGATGTCGCTGCGTGCATCCACCGGCTTCCCCTGGGCCTGTTCCGGCGACATGTATGCAATGGTGCCGACGATGGTGCCTTCTTCCGTGTGCGCCTGTGTACGGGTGGATTCTCCGTCGCCGAGTGCGGTCTCCTCCATCTTGGCCAGGCCGAAATCGAGAATCTTCACGCTGGATTTCGTCACCAACACGTTGCCCGGCTTCAGGTCCCGGTGGACGATCCCTTTACGATGCGCAGCCTCCAGCGCGTCCGCCATCTGGATCGCCAGCCGAAGCGCCTGTGTCACTGGCATCGGACCTTCGAGAGGCTCACCCTCGATATGCTCCATCACCAAATAATTCGGCCCAACGTCGTACAGCGTGCAAATGTGGGGATGATTGAGCGCCGCCACCGCCCGCGCTTCGCGCTCGAACCGGTCGCTGAACCGCGCCTTCGAGACTTTGATCGCGACCATGCGGTTGAGCCGCGTATCACGCGCCTGGTAGACCGTGCCCATCCCGCCGCCGCCGAGAACACCAACGATCTGATAAGGGCCCAACTGCAAATTGTGATTCAGCAGACCACATTCGGTCTGATAGAGCAGTGACCGGACTTCGGAGTACAGTTCCTCGTCATCCCGGCAGACCTCGCGCAGGAACACGTCCCGCGCCGGCTCCTCCCGCTCGAGAGCGGAGTGGTAGAGCTGCTCGACCCGCCGCCAGCGATCCATGCGCATGGACGTACTCCGCGCCGATTATAACGCCGAGCAATTCCTGAAATCAGGCATGGAGGGAAATGGTGTCAGCCGCAACGTTTCCTCTGCGAGCCCCAGGATAATCCCCACGCTTTGCTACCATCGTTGTGACAAGCGTTTGAAGAACACTTTGCATTTTCTGGTTCGCCCCAGCAGAAATCTCCCCGGAAAGCTAACTCTTGTTCCCTGCCGGCCGCGGCCGGAAAGTTCTCCGGTAGAAGCACCCTTCCACTATGGCCCTCGGGCTTTTTGACGCGTTCCTCGACAGGAACATTCAAATCGGCATTGCAACGGCGATCGTACTCGGCATGGCCGCCGTGTTCGTGGCGCTCCGGCTCAGGCGGCGTAAGTCTCCCGAGGAACTGGAAAGGCTGCGCCGGCAGCTCGTTAGTCAGTCCGGACGGTTCGCCGACGGCATCGTGCTCGAACTTCACGGGGACACGGTCTTTTACAACTACAAGGTTCGCGGCATCGAGTACGACGCAGCCCAGGAAATCAGTCAACTGCGGCACCTGCTCCCCGCCGAGGAGCACAAGCTCATTGGCCCGGTGAACCTGAAGTACATTCCCGAGAACCCCGCCAACTCGATTGTCATCGCCGAGCAGTGGTGTGGCCTGCGAGTTTCGCCGCCTGTTTCTTACTTCGATCAAAACCCTCTGCCGCTTGAGTAGTCTCTCGCAGGCCGGCTGTGTGACAATCGCAGACGGCCCTGTCCGCCACGACCTGGGAGGTCCTTATGAGAAAACTTGACACAAAACTCGCCTTAGCTCTTGCCGCGCTGCTTCTGACCGCCGGCCTGGTTACCCACCATAGTTGGCGATTGCTGCCCGTCGTCCATGCATCCAATGCCGGCGCCGGAAGCGTCTCGCTTCCCTCGACTGTGATTCACGTCATCACGATCCAGTGGAAGGATGGCGTCACGGCCGATCAAAAGGCGTCTGTTTTCAAAGCAACCGATGAGATGGCTCGAAACTACAGCGGAATTAAGAGCCTATGGATGAAGACCCTGAAAGTGCAAGGCACGGGCTACACGGACGCGATCGTGATGGAGTTTGAAAGTAAGGCTGCCTTTGATGCCTACGCCGACAGCCCCGCTCACAAACAGTGGGAGAAGGTGTACCTGCCTCTTCGCGGAGAGAGCCGTACCACCGACGTAACAAACTGAGTCCGGCCTGGCGTCGCCTAAACGCCAGCACAGAGCCGCGCGCGTCAGCAAGCGGATGCTTGGCAGACCCAACTGAAAAGGCAGGCCGAAGCCTGCCTTGTACAGCGCGAATTGTGATTGCCGTGCGTTGAGAGGTTAATCCTCTTTTTCAACCACGACTGCGATTTCAGTGGATACTTCGCGATGCAGCCGAAGCGTCACCTTATGGTCGCCGAGCGTCTTGATGGGTTCGTCCAGAATCACCTTGCGCCGGTCGATCGTGAACTTCTGCTTTTCCAGCGCTTCCGCGATATCTTTGGCGGTCACTGAACCGAACAGCTGGTCGTTTTCACCAACCCGGTGCCTGAATGTGAGCGTGGTCCCGGCCAGCAGCTTCGCCAGGTCCTCGGCATCGGCTTTCACCTTCGCCTCACGCCGTAAATAGGCTTCCCGCTCCTGTTCGACAATCTTCTTGTTCGATTCGGTTGCGGGGACCGCCAGCTTCCGGGGAAGCAGGAAGTTGCGGGCGTACCCGTCTGTCACTTTAACGATTGAGCCGCGGTGGCCCAGTTTCTCTACGTCTGCTCTAAGGATCACTTGCATATCGTTCTGCCTCCTTACATTCTGGACGCGAACGGAATCAGGGCGATGTTCCGCGCCTGCTTGATCGCTTCGCTTAAACGCTTCTGGTGGGGCGTGCATACGCCGGAGATGCGGCGAGGTGTAATCTTGCCGCGCTCGGAGACGAAGCTCGAGAGCATTCGCACGTCTTTGTAATTGATGTCGTCGATCTTCTCGACGCAAAACCGGCAAACCTTCTTGCGCCGGAAATACTGTTTCTTGCCGGTTGCAATTGCTTTGTCACCACCGGTCGGACGCTGTGAGGCCGCGATCGGGCGGCCGCCTCTTTGCTCTGCCATATATCTCTAAGCCTCTTCCTTCGGTTCACTATGCGCGGTTTCAGTTGGAGCGCCCGGCATAGGCACACCCGGTTCAGCGTGCGGCACGGGAGGTGCTGGAGCCGCTGCGCCCGGCCCTGCGGCTTGCGCCGGCACGATGGACGGTACAGGCTTCCGCGCAGCGCGCTTCTCGCGCGCCTTCTTCCGCTTTTCAATTCGCTTCAGCTTCTCGTCAATGCGAACCGTGATGAACTTAATCACCACATCGGCAACCCGCAGCCGGCGCTCAATCTCCTTCACCGTGTCCGCTTTGGCCGTGAACTGCAGCAGGATGTACTGCCCTTCGTTGTACTTCAGCACGCGGTAAGCAAGCCGCCGCATGCCCCATTTTTCAGCCTTGTCGACAGTACCACCGCTTTGGGTGATAATGCCTTTCAACTGTTCGATCACCGGCTCCACTTCTTCTTCTGTGGCATCCGGTCGAACGATGAATAACTCCTCGTAGATTCTCATTCTTCCTCTTCTTGTAAGCCCCGGGCGCGACGATTAAATCTCGTCATGGCCTTAATGGCGCCTTCGGCAATGATGAACTCGACCGCATCGGCGGCATAGCCGGCCATCTCGTCCACCTCGTCCCTCATAGCTCGCTCCCAGGGAGCGAGCACATAAACCGCCGCATCGTCAATCTCATGATTCGGGTGTATGCCCACCCTCACCCGAGTAAACCAGTCGGTATGTATCGCGGCGATCAATGACCGGACACCGTTGTGCCCGGCCGCTGAACCCTTTTTCCTGATCCGGAGGCCCGTCCACGGCAAATCGATCTCGTCGTGAACCACCACCAGATCCTTGTTCCCCAGGTTGTGCGATTTCAGGATCGCCCTGACGCTTCCCCCGGAGTTATTCATGAAGGTCTGCGGCTTTACCAGCAAGACAGAACGTCCCCGGATCTGCCCGCTGCCGGTGGTCGCCACTCCTTCATTCTGCACCGTCCGGATGCCGTGGCGTCTCGCTAACTCCTCCACCACCGCAAAGCCGATGTTATGCGGCGTGCGCTCGTAGCGAGTGCCAGGATTCCCCAACCCCACCACGCAGTACACCCGGCTGGCAGAATCTGCCTGTATCTCGTCTTCGGAGGGCTCGGAGGGAACAGGCAGATCGGACATCGAAGACGGAGAGCGAAGCCCTTACTTCTTCTTGGCTGCCGGCGCTGCTGGCGCTGCCGCTTCGCCGCCCTCTTCCTTCTTGCCCTTCTTGATGACTTCGGGCTCAGCCGCGGTAACTTCGGCAACCACAGCCGCCTCTTCGACGACTTCAGCGCGCAGCGCAACCACGTGCGAGATCACGGCATCGGCCGGACTGAGAAGCTTCATCGACCCCGAAAGCGGAATCTCTGAAGCTCGGATCGACTGGTTGAGCCCTACCTCTGTCACATTGACATCGAACTGCTCTGGAATCTCATCCGGCAGGCACTCGATCTCGATTTCGCGCGTCACGATCTCATGGATGCCGCCTTGCAGCTTCACACCCTTCGGGTCGCCGAATGTCACCACCGGAACCTTGACCGTAATGCGTTTGGTCAGATCAATTCGCTTCAGGTCGACGTGCAGCAGCGAATCCTTGATGGGATCGAATTGCCAGTCGATGATCATGACCGGCGTGGTTTCTCCGCCCGCCACGCTGAGATTGAAAATCGTGTTGTGGCCGGCCTTGCTATTCAAGATCCTGCCCACTTCTTTTGGGTTGACGGCCACTGCAACCGCACCCGTTTCGCCGCCATACACGACTGCGGGCATGGAGCCCTTCACACGGAGGCGGCGCGCCTCATTCTTGCCGCGCGAATCACGTGATTCAGCGGCGATCGTAATATCCTTCCTCATTTATCACCTCATCGCCGGGACGCCAGCCTGCAACCACTTTCCGAGCCGCGGACCCCGACTTAAATTACGGCAGTGGGCCTAACCCGCCTCGCCGCTTACTGCTTCCGAATCTCGGACAAACGCCGGGATGCGGCGGATCATCCCGCCGCCGAAAACTCATGAACCCATCAAACAAACAGCGTGCTTACCGAACCACCCTCGTGAATCGACTGGATCGCCCGGCCCAGCAACGGCGCCACCGACAACTGCCGGATCTTCCCGCATGCCGCCGCTTCGGCCTTCAGCGGAATCGAGTTCGTCACCACCAACTCTTCCAGCTTCGAGGCCTTGATGCGATCCACTGCCGGACCCGACAACACCGCATGCGTCGCGCAGGCCGTCACCTTCGTGGCTCCCTGTCCCAGCAGCGCGTCCACGCCGTTGACCAGAGTGCCGGCTGTATCGACCAGGTCGTCCACCACCAGACAGTGCTTTCCTTCCACGTCGCCGATGATATTCATCACCTCGGCCACGTTCACTTCCGTACGCCGCTTATCGATAATCGCCAGCGGCGCATTCAAACGCTTCGCGAACGCCCGCGCTCGTTCCACGCCACCCGCATCCGGCGACACCACAATCAGATCTTCATGGTCGTGATGTGCTTCGAAATACTCGATCATTACCGGCGCCGCGAACAGGTGATCCACCGGAATATCGAAGAATCCCTGAATCTGAGCGGCGTGCAGATCGAGCGCCAGAACCCGGTTTGCGCCGGCCGTTTCGAGCAGGCTGGCCACCAGTTTGGCCGAAATCGGCATCCTCGGCTTGTCTTTTCGGTCCTGCCGAGCGTACCCATAATAGGGTAACACTGCCGTGATCCGTTCTGCACTCGCCCGCTTGAACGCGTCCATCATCAGCAGCAGTTCCATGATGTTATGGTCCACTGGCGTGCAGGTCGGCTGAACCACGAAAACATCCGCCCCGCGGACATTCTCCTGGATCTGTAAATGGGTTTCCCCGTCCGCAAAGCTCCGCACCATGGCCGCCCCCATGGGGCATCCCAGGCTCTCGCAAATCTCGTTTGTCAGTGCGGGGTTGGCGGTGCCGGAAAAGATCTTGTAATCCGTGTAGAGGGCTCGAAGCGGTTTGGGAGCGGCCATGTTTTTGAGCGTTTTCTCCGTTGAATCAGGCCAGGTAGCTTTGGTCGAAATACGGACCAAGCGCCCGGCGCCAGAGGGTTTTATAGCGGCTTCGCGGCAGAAATGCGGCTATGGAAGCCTCAGATCGCCCGAAACTCGAGCCGGCCGCGATCGCCTCCTCGCGCGTACCAAAAATACCGAACACTGCAGACCCACTTCCCGTCATTTGCGCCGGTCTGGCGCCCAGCCGCCGCAGTTTCCGCACCAGTTGCCGGAGTTCCGGGTGTCTTTGAAAAACTACTGGTTCAAAATCGTTCCTGAGCGGGAGCATCGCGAGTGTGGACGCACTCAGCCCCCATACGACGGCCTGAAACTCTCTCAGCATATGGGACTCATCCATCGATGTCAACGCGTTCGTAACATTCGGCGGCGCGCCAGATTCTGGTTCGCATCGGGCGTCCCGATTCAAGGCGCGGTACGCCTCCGGCGTCGAAACATGGACCCCGCTCGCAACGATCAGTGCCGCCAGTGCCGTTAGATCCGGTAGAGGATATAACTCGGTTCCCCGCCCCAGCCCTACAGCGGTTCCACCGTATAGAAAAAAAGGGACATCGCTGCCCAATTCAGAGCCCAGCCGTCCCAGTTCAGCCAAAGGAATCGGCTTTCCAGCCAGCGCCGGCAGCGCCATTAGGACCGCCGCCGCGTTGCTCGACCCTCCGCCCAGGCCAGCCCCCATCGGAATTCGCTTTTCGAGCGCAAACCGAACCCGCGCAGTCAGCCCCAAATGCTCCAGTACCGCCTTCGCCGCTCGCACCACCAGGTTGTCCGGAATCTCCACCGAACTGTCCAGCTGAACCTCTGTCCTTCTGGCGCGCTCAAACTCAATCACCAGGTCGTCTCTGAGGGTGATGGTTTGAAAAACCGTCCTCAACTCGTGGTAGCCGTCAGCCCTTTTGTTGCCCACCCGCAGGTCGAGGTTCAGCTTCGCGAACGAGGGAACGCGCACCCGCGCCACCGAGCCAGCCGTTGCTCTGGCCGTAGGCGCCGCGGATGAGGGAGCTTTTGTTGGCACGTCGGTGGCTGCAACCTAATACTCGATCAGCGAATGCAGATCGTAGCCTTTGAGTCGATCCCGCCCATGCAGGAACGAAAGCTCAATCACGAAGCCCAGCCCAATGACGTTCGCGCCCAGTCCCTCCACCAGCTTCGCGACGGCGGAGGCCGTGCCGCCCGTTGCCAGAACATCGTCGATGATCAGCACATTCTCGCCGGGCTGGATGGCGTCCGCATGGATCTCCAGTCTGTCCGTACCATATTCCAGGGCGTACTCGATGCTTCTCACCGCCGCCGGCAGCTTCTTCGGCTTGCGCACCGGCACGAAGCCTGCGCCATGTGCCAGCGCCATGGCGGGTGCGAAGAAATAGCCCCGCGCCTCAATCCCCACAACAATGTCGATCGCCCGGCCCAGGTAGTGTTTCTCCAGGGCGTCAATTGTTTCGCGAAAGCCTGCCTTGTCCCGCAGCAGGGTCGTGATGTCGTAGAAATTGATTCCCGGCTTGGGAAAGTCCGGCACTTCGCGTATGAGCTTTTTCAGATGGTCCATGAGTTTCGTGCCCCTTCGCGGCCACCCGTAAGATCGCCGGCGATCGCGCTGGGATGAATTGTCTGGTGAAATCCGCCTAGGGCAAACCTCGCGGGACGCCTCGATTGTAGCAAGCGAACCCCGCCCGCCCCGCGCCGGCAAGACCCACAGCTAGAGGCCTTTGGGATTCCGAAACTGATCCTCTGGGATACTTCCGATCCAGCGACGTTCATAATAAGAGCATCATGCGACGAACCGCGCTCTTTCTCATCGTGACCCTTTTCGCCACGTTCGCTGCCGCCCAGACCGACGACAAAACAAACTATAGCGGCGAGTGGCGAATGATCAAGGAGAAGAGTGATTTCGGCAAGTTCACCGCACCCGATTCGTTGGTTCGTACCGTAGATCAGAAGGACTTCACCATTAACGTCCACACCGCACAGACCGGTCCGGCCGGCAAAGCCAGCGCTGACGTCATCTATTACACCGATGGCCGGGAATCCGTCAACGAAGTGCGTGGCCGTGAGTCGAAGAGTCACTGCTTCTGGGACGGGAATGTTCTGGTGATTCGGACTTACTCGAAGGCTTCAAACGACACCCCGATTCAAACCGAGGAACGCTGGGACCTTTCCCCTGACGGAAAACTCCTCACCATGACAAGCCACATGGAAACCGAAGTCACTCGAGCCGATTTCAAGCTGGTTTGTGAGCGCGTGAAGAAGTGACTTTGCGCTAACACGCAACCTATTCCTCGAAGTCCTCGCTCGCCGCGCGCTTCAGACGGTCGCGTATCCCCGCCCACTCCTCGTCCACGGGCGGTTCGCGTAGCGCAATCCAATCCAATCCCTCGGCATCGGCTTCATGCAGCGCGGCGTACAAACGCGCCGCATAAGCGGCGGGCTCCGCCGGCATTTCCAGAATGCGTCCCCGCCCCTTTGGCTTCGGCTGGCCCTCTTTGAGGAGCACCAGCGGCGTCCTCGGCGCATAGTGCCGTCGGTGCATGCCCGGCGCCGCGAACCCAGGCAACGCACCTTCGGCAACCGCCTGCTGAACCCGCCCGGAATCCTCAATTCTCCAGGCCACACCGGTCGCTGCTTCCAAATCGGCCTGCGATACCATGCCCAGCCTCAGAATCGTCGGATGCTCCCCCGCCAGTGACACCACCGTCGACTCAATTCCGACATGGGTTGCGCCACCATCCAGAATCAGGTCCACAGCGCTGCCCAGGCTCGCCCGCACATGCTCGGCTGTTGTGGGCGAGATCTGTGTGAAGCGGTTGGCGCTCGGCGCCGCGATGGGCACCCCCGCACGGCGGATCAGCGCCAGCGCCACCGGATGCGATGGGATTCGCACCCCTACGGCGTCCAGGCCGGCCGTCACAATGTCGGGGATCTGGGCAGCTTTAGGAAGCACCATCGTGAGTGGCCCGGGCCAGAATCGCTCGGCCAACGTTTGCGCTAGTCCCGGCCATTCTGCTGTCACTTGCCGCGCCATGCTCACGTCCGCCACGTGGACAATCAACGGGCTCGTCGCCGGCCGCCCTTTTGCTTCGTAAATTCGCTGAACCGCCGCCTCATCCAGCGCATTCGCGCCGAGTCCGTAAACGGTCTCCGTCGGAAAGGCAACCAGCCGGCCCCCACGAATCAGCTCTGCCGCTAACGTTAGTTCTGTCTCGCTCGGATCCATGGAATGCCGTCGCGTTGTGGTTAGCCAATGAGGCTAGTCGATGAACTCGTCTTTGCCTGCTTCGCCGGCCAGCTGGCCTGTCTTTCGCCAAACCAGATAGGCGTGCGTCAAATTGTCGATATCGCCATCCAACACCCGGTCGACATCGCCGATGGAAAGTTTCGTCCGCAGGTCTTTCACGAGCCGGTACGGCGCTAGTACGTAGTTACGAATCTGGCTGCCAAAGTTGATCTCCAGCTTTGTGTCCTCCAGCTTGCGGTCCGCAACGCGCTTCTTTTCCATCTCGTATTCATACAGCTTGGCTTTCATCTGCTTCAAAGCGCTCGCGCGGTTCTTATGCTGGCTGCGCTCGTTCTGGCACTGCACCACCAGGCCCGTGGGCAAATGCGTGAAGCGTACCGCGGATTCCGTGCGGTTCACATGCTGGCCCCCCGCCCCGCTGGCCCGGAAGACGTCGATCTTCAGATCTTCGGGCTTGATGTCGATGTTGATGTCATCGTCGATCTGCGGATAGATAAACACGGACGCAAACGAAGTGTGCCGGCGCGCGTTCGCGTCGAACGGCGAAATCCTCACCAGCCGGTGCACTCCCGCCTCCGACTGCAGCTGGCCGTAAATGTTGTCTGCGCCATTGATCTCGAACGTGGCCGACTTGATGCCCGCTCCTTCGCCTTCCAGCAGGTCGGTCACTTCGGTCTTATAGCCGTGCCGCTCCGCCCATCGCAGGTACATGCGCATCAGCATCTCGGCCCAATCCTGGCTCTCGGTGCCGCCGGCGCCGGGGTGAATCGTGACAATCGCGTCCCGGGCGTCATTGGGTCCCGAGAGCAGCATCCCGGTTTCCAGTTGTTCCAGTTTCTTAGTGAGCGCTCCCATCTCGCGCTCGATGTCTGGCGTAACCGCTTCTCCCTCTCGGGCTAGCTCGAACAGCGTGTCGAGGTCGGAGGTAGTGGCCCGTAGCGACGCCTCTTGCGCAATCGATTCCTCGACGCGCTTGCGTTCCTGCATCACCTTCTGGCTTGTTTCAGGGGAGTTCCAAAAATCCGGCGAGGCGATTACCGCTTCTAATTCTTTCAGCTTCTGTTGCTTGCCCGGCGAGTCAAAGATAGCTCCGCACAGCGTCAGCCTGCTGCCGGAGCGTAACGTACTCTCTTTCCAGCTCTTCAAGAGTCATTGAACTCAGTGTAGCGAAGGAGTGCTTTCAGCAGTCTAAACTCAGACGCGAACCACTCGGCCGGTTGCCGCTCTTGAAGGCCCCGAACAGCGGCTCGATCTTGAACGTCGGTCAATCGAATCTTATACTTAAGCCCTTCGCCCGCGTTGCTGAAGAAGTATACAACCGAGAGCCCTCGGCCCCCGACTCACGCCATTTCCGCTATCATAAAGAAGAACCCTTGACGTCAGATCAGGAGGGGTGTGCGTTTCCTCCGCCCATCAACGTCCGGTGTTCGCCAATGAATGGCGCCCGGCAATAACTTTCTCTCCCGAGTCGCACATTCGCCTCAATAGATCCCCGCTGCAATCGTACGAATAACTAATACTCATGACGGAAATCAAAGAAGACCCCTCGTTGGGGATCAATAGCTGGCTCCAGGACGAGCTCTCGCACCAGTACAAATTCGATCACTCCAGTGTCGATCAGGGTTGGGCTGACTTGCTGCAGCAGACCCCGCCCCAGAACGGCGGCTCTGTTCCAGTTGGTCCGGTTCCCGCAAGTGTTGATGCTGCCGCGACGACCGCTGTCGTCATCGACCCGCCTCCACCGGTTACCACTCCGGACAATCCCGCCCCGGTTCCCGCCGCCCCAGTTCCCGCGCCTCCCACAGCCGTCGCACGTCAGGAAGTCAGGACCGTTGGACCTGGCGATCAGTTGGTTCCTCTGCGCGGCGCTGCGGCACGTATCGCCGAGAACATGGCGGCAAGCCTCAGCATCCCGGCAGCTACCTCGCAGCGCCAGATACCCGTGCGCGTCATTGAGGAGAATCGCATTCTCATCAACAAGCAGCGGTCTTTGCAAGGCAGGGGAAAAATCAGCTTCACGCACATCATCGCGTGGGCCGTTGTGCAGGCCGCCAGGGCGAATCCTTCGCTCAATCACGCCTTCGCCGAAAACGGCGGTGAGTTGTTCCGTGTCGTTCGCAACTACGTGAACATCGGCCTCGCGGTCGACGTCGCCGCCAAGGACGGCTCGCGTTCGCTCAAGGTGCCGAACATCAAAAACGTGGACGGCATGAACTTCGCCCAGTTCTGCGCCGCTTACGACGATATCGTTCAGCGCACTCGCAACAACAAGCTGCAGCTCTCCGATTTCGAAGGCACAACCATTTCCTTGACCAACCCCGGCACAGTGGGCACGGTCGGCTCCGTTCCGCGCCTTATGCCCGGCCAAGGGGCGATCATCGCGACCGGCGCGATCGACTATCCGGCCGAGTTCGCCGCCACCAGCGAAGAGGTCCGCGCCATGCTCGGACTCAGCAAGGTGCTCATGATCAGCTGCACCTACGACCATCGCATCATCCAGGGCGCTGAGTCGGGCGCATTCCTGGCCAGCATGCAGAAGCTGCTTCAGGGTGAAGGCGGCTTCTATGACAGCATGTTCCGCGACCTGAAGATCCCTTATCTGCCGGTTAGGTGGGAGACGGATCAACAGATCACCCCTCAGCGATATGGTTCCGTGAATACCGACGTGGCCAAGGAAGCCGCGGTCATTCAATTGATCAACGCATATCGCGTTCGTGGCCACCTTATCGCCAACACCAATCCGCTGGGCAGCGATCCCAGCTATCATGCGGAGCTGGATCCCTCCTCCTACGGCCTCTCCATCTGGGACCTCGATCGTCCCTTCCTCTCCGGCGCGGTCAAGGCCCCGAGCGGCGCCATCGCCTCCTACATGCAGCCCTTTGAAAGCCTGCGTGAGATCCTCGACCGCCTCCGCACCACCTACTGCGCTTCCATTGGCGTCGAGTACATGCACATACAGGATCCGGAACAGAAGCAGTGGCTGCAGGATCGTATGGAGAGCACCATGAACCAGTGGCCGCTCGACGCATTCACCCGGACCCGGATCCTCGACCGCCTCATCCAGGCGGAGGAATTCGAGCACTTCCTTCAAACCCGCTTTGTCGGCCAGAAGCGCTTTGGCCTCGAAGGCGGCGAATCCACCATCGGCGTGCTCGACGAGATCCTCGATCAGGCAGCCAACAACGACGTTCATGAATCGGTCATCGGGATGGCCCATCGCGGCCGCCTGAACGTGCTCGCCAATGTCGTTGGCAAGTCCATGGTGCAGGTGTTCTCTGAGTTCGAAGGCGAGCCTGACCCCGAGAGTGTCTGGGGTTCGGGCGACGTCAAGTATCACCTCGGCTCCAGCGGAATTCACACCTCCAGCCTGGGCAAAGAAATTCTGGTTTCAGTGGCCTTCAATCCCAGCCATCTCGAAGCGGTTGATCCTGTGGTGGAAGGTCTCGTCCGTCCCAAGCAAGACCGCATCGGCGACAAGGAACGCGCGCGTGTGCTGCCCATCCTGATCCACGGTGACGCCGCATTTGCCGGTCAGGGCGTTGTGGCGGAGGTTCTGCAGCTCTCGCAGTTGGAAGGCTACACCACGGGCGGCACCATTCACATCGTCATTAACAACCAGATCGGCTTCACCACCAACCCGATGGAAGGCCGCACCAGCGTCTATTGCACCGACATCGCTCGTGCGGTCCAGGCGCCCATTTTCCACGTGAATGGAGACGATCCCGATGCCTGCACCCGCGTGGCCCAGCTGGCCTATCAGTACCGTCAGGAATTCAAGCGCGACATCGTCATCGACCTGATCGGCTACCGCCGCCAGGGGCACAATGAGGCGGACGACCCCAGCTACACCCAGCCGGTGATGTATCGCAAGATCAAGAGCCTGCCGACGGTTACCATCCAGCAATCGGAGCGCCTCATTCGCGAAAAGGTGGTCACCCAACAGCAGGTGGAGACCATGCGCGCCCAGGTCCGGACCGGTCTCAATGACGTCTACGATCAAGCCAAAAAGACCCGCGAGCAGTATGTAACCGAAGAGTTCTTCATCATGCCCGAAGAACAGGTGAACATGCCGATCCCCTCGACGGCTGTTGACTATCCGACCCTGGCTCGCGTGGTAGAGCGCTGCACCACACTTCCTGAGGACTTCCAGCTGCACCCCAAGTTGAAAGGCTTGGTGGATCGTCGCCGCGACGCGCTGAACGGCGCGCCTATCGATTGGGGCTTCGCAGAAATGCTCGCATTCGGCACCATGGTTGTCGAAGGTACCCCCGTTCGTCTCAGCGGCGAGGATGTTACCCGCGGCACCTTCACCCAGCGCCACCTCGAGTTCTCCGATTACGAGTCGGGCGAAGGCTACATTCCACTCAAGCACATTGATCCGAAACAGGCCAAGTTCGAAGTCATCGATAGCCTGCTGAGCGAGTACGCCGTAATGGGCTTCGAGTTTGGCTACAGCGTCTCCGATCCGCTGACCCTCGTCATGTGGGAAGCGCAGTTCGGCGACTTCGTCAATGGCGGCCAGATCATCATCGACCAATTCATCGTCTCCGCCGAGTCGAAGTGGAACCAACCCAGTGGCTTGGTCCTGCTGCTGCCACACGGCTTTGAAGGCCAGGGACCGGAACACTCCAGCGCCCGCATCGAGCGCTTCCTGCAGTTGTGCGCCGAGAACAACATTCAGGTCTGCAACTGCACGACGCCGGCCCAGTACTTCCATTTGCTCCGCCGCCAGATGTACGGTGGCCGCGATCGCCGCGGCATCCGGAAGCCGCTCATTGTCTTTACTCCCAAGTTCCTGCTGCGCTACCCAAAGGCGTCTTCGACCCTGGCGGAACTCACCAGCGGCGCATTCCAGGAAGTGATCGGCGACAGCAACCACGTGGGCCAGAACATCAACCGCATCCTGATGTGTTCCGGCAAGGTGTACTACGACCTGGTCAACAAGCGCGAAGAACTCGGCCGCCATGACGTCGCCATTATTCGGCTCGAGCAGCTCTACCCCTTCCCGTTACAGCGCCTCACCGACATCCTGCAGCGCTACAACGACACGGCGGAACTGTTCTGGGTTCAAGAAGAACCCGAGAACATGGGGGCCTGGTACTTCTTCGAAGAGCAGATGCAATCCATCATCAATCCGAGCGGCAACGGCGGTCCCATCAAACGGCCCTTACGCTACATCGGCCGTCCTACCGCGGCCAGCCCCGCTGCCGGCGCCCACAAAGTGCACACGGAGCAGCAGGCTGGTTTAGTGGAAGCCGCATTCTCCTCCGCGCCCGCCGTGGTCCGCAAAGCCCGCCGCCTGGTGCGCAAGAAGCGCTAAGCCGGTCCTCCCACCGGGGACTGGCTCCTCTGCCCCAAGGCGCACACAACACCTCGCGCTTTAAGCTTGAACTTGGCTAACAACACTCACCCGATCGGCTTCCGTTGCAACGTCTGCGGTCGCGACAACGGCGGCGACCCAATGCTGTTCACCCGCGAAACGGGCGCCTGCTCGAAGTGCAAAGCAACGGTGCGTATGCGCGGCGCCATCTACGCGCTTTCGCTCGGCTTGTTCGGGAAGCCTCTCGCCATTCCGGACTTCCCTAAGCCCGGCCAGTTTACCGGCATCGGCCTCAGCGACTGGGAGGGCTACGCCAACCGTTTGAAGCGGCGACTCGCCTACCGCAACACATTCCTCCACCAGCGTCCGTTGCTGGACATCACCAACCCGCCCGCAGAGCTTGCCGGCAAACACGACTTCTTGATCTCGATTGACGTTTTCGAGCACATCCCGCCGCCGGTGGGCCGCGCATTCCAGGGCGCGGCGATGCTCCTCAAACCCGGCGCGATCCTGGTACTCTCGGTCCCCTACACTCTCCACGAATCCACCGTGGAACACTTCCCCGAGCTGCATGAGTTCGAGCTGGTCAAGGCGTTCGGCAGCTTCTGTCTGCTGAATCGTCGCCGCGACGGCACGCTGCAAGTATTCGACCACCTGAATTTCCACGGCGGGCCTGGCCGCACCCTCGAGATGCGCTTATTCTCGAAAGCCGGCTTGCTCGACCATCTCGCCGACGCAGGCTTTGGCCCGGTCCAAACCATCAGCGAAGACCTGGCCTGGGGCATTCACTACGACAACGACTGTTCGCACACCATTCTGGCCCGGAAGGCCTGATAATCGTGTGGGGCAGGTTGTAAACCTGCGGCCGATTGCAAATCGGCCCTCGTCAACTACGTACCCCTCACAGCCCCGCATTTTTCGCCGCCAGCTCTGCAATGCCGCACCAATCGATCTCTCCCTTCCCCTGCGCCACGCACGCCAGAAAGTGATCATGAACCACGCTGGCAAGCGGCATCGGCGCGGCCACCTCTTGCGCCATCTGAAGCACCAGCCGCATGTCCTTAAGCCCAAGCTTCATCGCAAACCCAGCCGGCTCGAAAACCCCATTCGCCATGGCAGTGCCGTAGCCCTTGTAGACCGGCGAACCGAAGAGCTCGTTCATGACATCGAGGAACAGGTGGTGATTGACGCCGGACTTCCGCATGGTCGCGAACGCTTCGCCGAATGCCTCCATCATGCTCGCGATCATGAAGTTGCCGCATAGCTTCAGCGCATTCGCCTGCCACGGCTCGGCTCCCACCACCACGGTCCGGCGGCCAATCGCATCCAACACCGGGCTGCATCGTTCCACCAATTCCGCCGGACCAGCCACGGCCACGATCAGCCGCTTGGCCTCCGCGGCTTCCGGCCGTCCAAACACCGGAGCGCTCAAATATCCCTGCCCGCGCATGCCGTGCTCACTGGTCAATCGCCGCGCCAGCGCCGTGCTGATGGTGCTGTTGGCAATGTGCACCGCTCCCGGCTTCAGCCCCGCAGCGATGCCCGTGTCGCCAAACGTCACCTGCTCCGTGGCGTGATCATCAGCGAGCATGCTCATAACGACCTCGGCGTTTGCGCTGGCTTCAGCGGGTGAGTCCGCGACCGTCGCACCCGCTGCCGCCAAAGCGCCGGCTTTATCCCGGCTGCGGTTGTAGACCGTCACCTCAAAGCCCGCTCGCAGCAGGTTCGCGGCAATGCCCGCGCCCATTCTTCCCAGTCCGATGTAAGCAATGTTCATGTGGATCCCTTTTCCATCTTCCCCCGGGGTTGCCGACATCCCGAACCCGATATCGTAGGTAAATACACGCTTCCGCTATGCCCGGCTAGGGAACGGGCGGACATCGAACTGCGTACGCCTAAAGAGAGCCGTAGGAGGGAAAATATGGAACCACTCACCCATACCTCTCCACTGGAAGTACCCCCAGATGTCTCGCCCCGGCGGCTGCGCCTCCACTTCATCGATAACCTGCGCTGGACCATGATCATCCTGGTGGTCAGCATGCACGCAGCGGTCACGTATAGCAGCATCGGCCGTTGGTATTACATGGAAAAGCCTGCGCCCGGGATGCCGGTATTCCTGGTCTTCGCCACCTACCAGGCATTCCTACAGGCCTTCTTCATGGGCTTCCTGTTCTTCCTCGCCGGATACTTTGTGCCGGGCGCCTATGACAAGAAGGGGCCGGCGAAGTTCCTGCGCGACCGCTTTGTCCGGCTCGGCATTCCGACGCTGCTCTATATGTTCGTCATCGGTCCGTTCACCGAGTACTATGTCTCGCGAAGTTGGACCAGCACACGCCCCATGACGTTCGGCGGCGAGATCGTGAAGCACATCCTTAACGGCCAGTTCCTGAGCGGTACCGGGCCGCTGTGGTTCTGCGCGGCACTCCTGTTCTTCTGCTTCGTCTACGCGCTGTTCCGCCAATTCGTCCCATCTCCTTCCCGGTTCACAACCGCATCGGCCTTACCCGGCAATCGAGGCATCGTGGCGTTCATCGCACTGCTCGCGCTAGCCACCTTCCTGGTCCGCATTCCCGAACCCATGGGAAAGGCCGTGTACAACATGCAGCTGTGCTTTTTCTCGCAGTACGTTCTCATGTTCTGCGCCGGCACTGTGGCCTACCGCACCGCCTTTCTGACCCGGCTTTCCTATTCATTCGGCATCCGTTGGCTCTGGTTCGGCCTCGGCGGAGGCTTCGCGCTGTGGCTCGCAATCCTCATCCCGGGCGGCGCGCTCGAAGGCAAAGTGGACACCTACAACGGCGGGCTGCATTGGCAAAGCGCGGGATTCTGCCTTTGGGAGTCGCTGGTTTGCGCCGGCGTCTGCCTGGGCTTGACAGTGCTCTACCGCGAGAAGTTCAATACCAACGGAAGCGTGGCGAAGGTCCTTACCGCCAATGCCTTCGCGGTGTACGTGCTGCATCCTCCAGTCCTGATCGCAATCTCCCACGCTCTGCGGCCGTTCGAGGCTCCGGCGCTGATCAAGTTTGTGGTGCTCACGATACTCGCCTTCAGCGCCACGCTGGCGCTCGCCGTGGTCGTACGCCGCATTCCCGGCCTGAAGACGATCCTCTCTTAACGCCGCACCGAAGTGGGGCGGGTCCCCTGACCCGCGCCGGGCGCCCACGCCCGGCTCTCCGCGAAGCCGACCGGGACAGGCGCCTCTGTCCCAAGGCGGCTACAACACTCACGCTCGTCAACCCCAGCCGCGCCGCCGCGTGGACAGAGCGAGCCTGTCCCAAGATGCACTACAGTCGACCGGCATTCGTCACCCTGTCCCGGAGTCTTCACACCGCGCGCGCAGCTCTCCGCCTCGGAGCCAGCAAGCCTGAAGACGATCCTCTCTTAACGCGGCATCCCTATCGAAGAGGCACCCATACCCCCGCACAGAACCGCGCGCGTCAGCAAGCGGATGCTTCCCGGCGCGCGTCACTTACGCAGCGCTCCCTCACGCTCTCTCCTCCGTAACCGTTGCCTATGTCGCGTTCTCTTTACTACCCCGCCGCCCGCCAACCTGCGCCAGCCCGGCCGCATCGCCCGACCGTTCTCCAATCTGCTGCCGCCACAACGCGAAGTACAAGCCCGTCTCCGCCACCAGTTCCTCATGAGTTCCCTGCTCCACGATCCGGCCGCGCTCCAGCACATAAATCCGGTCGGCATGCATGATGGTCGATAGCCGGTGCGCAATCAGTATGGTGATCACATCGGCCTTCTGGCCTACGTCGCGAATGGTCGACGTGATCTCCTCTTCCGTGATCGAGTCAAGCGACGAAGTGGCCTCGTCAAACACCAGCAGCCGCGGCCTGCGCAGCAACGCGCGAGCAATCGACAGCCGCTGCTTCTCGCCGCCGGAAACCTTCACGCCGCCTTCCCCAATCAGCGTGTCGAGACCTTTGTCGGCCCGGGCCAGCAGCGAATCCGCCGCCGCGCGGCGCAGCACCTCCACGCATTCCGCATCGGTTGCGTCGGGGCGGACAAACAGCAGGTTCTCGCGGATGGTGCCTGAAAACAACTGCGTGTCCTGTGTGACAAATCCAATCTGTTCACGCAGTTTTTCAGCCTCAATCCGATCGGCTGGGATGCCGTTGTAATGAACGCTGCCCTGCTGCGGTTGGTACAACCCCACCAGAAGCTTCACCAGGGTTGTCTTGCCGGCCCCCGACGGGCCCACAAATGCGATGGTTTCGCCGCGCGTCACTTGAAAGCTGACGCGGTGTAGCGCGGGCCGGTTTGCCGTCTGGTGCGTAAACGTGACGTCGTCGAAATCCAGCGCTTCCAGCTTGCCCAGTTCTTCCGGGTCCGCGGGCACCGGCTCGGGCGCAATCGCTAGAATCTCTTCCAGCTTGTTCAGCGACGCTTCGGTCTCGCGATAAATGTTGATGATGTTTCCCAGCTCTTGCAGCGGACCGAAAATGAAGAACGAATAAATGAACAACGAGAAGAACTGACCCACCGTGATGCGCTGCGTGAAGATCAGATACAGCATCAGGAACAGGATCCCTGTGCGCAGCAGGTTCACCATGGTTCCCTGGATAAAGCTCAGGCTCCGCAGGTATCGCACCTTCTTCAATTCCAGCTTCAGGATTTTGTCGGTCGTAGCATTGAGCCGCCCGACTTCCTGGCGCGCGAGCCCCAATGTTTTCACCAGCTCAATGTTGCGCAGCGACTCGGTGGTGGACCCCGCCAGCGCGGTGGTCTCCGCAACGATCACTTTCTGAATCGTCTTGATCTTGCGGCTCAGCACGGAGCTCATGCCGCCCAGCAGCGGGATCGTCAGGAAGAACGCGGGCGCAATCACCCAGTCAACCCGCAAGGCGTAGATGGTGACGAAGATGATGCCAACCGTCGAAGTGAACAGGATGTTCACGAAGGCGGTGATGAAGCGCTCGACATCCGAGCGGACCTTTTGCAATTTTCCCAGCGTTTCGCCGCTGCGCTGATCTTCAAAAACCCCGTAGGGCAGCGAGAGCGAGTGTTCTACTCCCTCCGCATACAGGGCCGCGCCGGTACGCTGCGTGATGACGTTGACGAAGTAATCCTGGAAATTCTTGGCGACGCGCGATACAAACGCAACACCCACCGCCGCCCCCAGCAACAGGCTCACGCCGCGGATGAACTGCGAAGTTGTGTAGGAGTGGAACTTGGTGGCATAGCCGTCGATGATGAGCCGGAAAATCCAGGGGTCCAGCAACGAGAAAATCTGGTTGATCGCCGCCAGCAGCAGCGCCAGGAAGACCAGCCGCCAATGCACCTTCAAATGCCGCCACAGTAAATCCATATAGGTTCAAGATTCCCAGTTTAGAGAAAACGATGCAACGGCAGGCGCCGGGGAACCCAACGCGTGCGAATCGAGCCCCTTATTGATAGAGTGGGCCGTGGGGCAAGGATCTGTCACCGCGACCGCATCTCTCCGTCCCCCACTTCTGCCCAAGAGGGGGCAGACTTATGCACAATCCACAGCTTGCGCAAGCGATTCTAAAGAAGCTTGACGAAGTATTCCCACGCAGCCTCCACCTTCGTGAACTACGCTCGGCATTGCCTGCCTTCAAAGGCGTGCCGGATGACGAATGGCTGTCGGCAATTCAGGCTCTCGTGCTGGAACACGCGCTATTCGGCAAATTCTCTTCCGAAGGCAATACCGCCGCCTTGACCATTACCGAATCGGGGCGCCAGCGGCTCCGGCAGCCGGAGGGTGGTACTTTCAGCGCCCTCGGCCCGTCAGTCGGCAGCAGCCTCAACGCACCTGATTCGTCGGTCGACCAACCACATGTGTTCCTTTGTTATTCGCATGGTGACAGAGTAGCCGTCCGAAAGCTCTACTATCGGCTGAAGGACGACGGCTTTATGGCCTGGGTCGATGAAGAAGATATGATTCCTGGCGAAGATTGGGGGATAGAAGTCGGGCGAGCGGTCCGCAACAGCAATGTCGTCGTGGTCTGCTTGTCGGCATCTTCGATCACGAAGGAGGGCGACCTTCAGCACGAGATGAAGCTTGCTCTCGACGTGGCAGACGAGCAGCCGCCAGGCACCATATTCTTGATTCCCGCCCGCCTGGACAATTACCCGGTTCCGCAGCGTCTCGCCGGATTACAAACCGTGGATCTGAACGCGCCGGGTGGCGGATACAGAGCACTGGTCGACGCTCTGCGATCGCGACATCAGCAGCGAGCCTGACTCGAAAAATCCGCTTCGAACCACCGGCGGCGCCCAGTGCAGCCACCCGGCCTTCGCCGAGATTCCGGTAGTCGGAGAGGCGCAGCTTCGCCACGGGCCTAGCGGGCGCCAGTATAGGCGAGCGCACCGAGGACAGCGCGATCGCGGAGGACAACGACATGCCCGGTATCGATTGTTTTTAGGAGTTTCTTGACCTGCTCTATGCCCAGCTCAGCCGTGTTGCCTTCGGAGACTTTGTATTTAATGCCTCCGACAGAAGCGAGGGGTTAAGGGCCACGGCGTGACGTTCCACCAGAACATCGAAAAAGCGGCATAGCGCCGCGAGCGCCTGGTTTTCGGCAGGTTCCGAGCCTTTGACGAAGTAATCACCGGCAATGCCCGCCGTGATCACGGATACCTGAAGCTTGCGACTGGCGCACTAGATCAGAAGGCGCCCGACGTCCGGCCGTAAGCGCGGTCGAAGGATCCAGTCCGAGGCACTGACATTCTGGAACCGCGTGAACGCTTCCGGCCCTTCGATCATTTCCGGGTTAGGCTTCATTTAATGAGTCTCTCTATATGCGTCCGCACCGAAGCGACAGCTTTAGCGGCGACATTCTTCACGTCTGACGCACTGAATCCAAGAACCTCATAACGAGCATTGTAGCCATAGAATTTTAGGTCCTGATACTCCTGAAAAATCTTCTTCAATTTCGAGTCTCGCCCGACGTAGGAGTCCCTCGTTGTGTGGCTTCTCAAATGCAGAGCGCTGAGCGCCAGATATGCTTCCACGTAATGCACGGCCGCATAGAAGAGCATTACGAGCGCCCAGTCAATACTTGTTTGAGTGTCGAGTGGCATCGAGAGCCCCAAAGCTTCGTTGCCGATTGCCTTCTCTAAGTGTTCCTCTTTTGTGGGCACGGGTGTTTTTTCATGCCTTAGAGTAGACCATGCGGGCCACGCTGCAGACTTGCTCAGGTGGACGACCCATTGACGGAACCAAGTTGAAGTCGAACTCAATTTCCGGGAAGCCTTCGATGAGACTGAGTTCTTTTTCGTAGATGCGTCGGCGCATTTCGGGTGCGGTGTCGTCGAGTGCGATCCACACCAAGAGTGGCCCTTCGGCCCACTCGGTAAAGACATAGCGCACTGCGTCTACGCTACTGAAGTCTTTTGCTAGGACAGTCTCCAGTGTTTCGGGCAGCTCCACGGTGACCGCTTTCATCTGTTCAGTTGTCATAGTCAAGCCCTCGCAAGAAGAGTCACACTCCACAATGGTTGTAGTTGTATCCCTAGGGCGCACGCCATAGGCGGCAAGGACTGTTATGGCGCTTTCTATCAAAAACATGGGCGTGCTAATTCACTTTCCGTTTCAATTCATCAGGAACGATCACTGTGACTAGTTGTTGAGCTGAAAACTGGTACACGGGATCCCCCTCAGCGCCATATTCACCTTCGAGCCTTGTGACATCCAACACCACAGCTTTTACTTTGAGAACCGACCCGTCTTCAAGTTCGTACTGCTGCCAGTTCTCACCCGTTTTTGCGGTGAAATCGAGGGATCGTGCAATGACCTTGCGGCCTTGGAAATCTACGATTTTCTTTGGTCCCACCCAACCCCCCCCCGAACGTTTTAACAACTCTGCGTTAGACAAAGAAACGGACGCACTACAGACAAGCGATTATGACACCGCCCACGGTCGTACACAATACAGCACTTTTGTGACCATCAATTCGATAGTGATGCCTAATTGTTGATTAAAGACTAACATCACACACAAAGCCACGGACTTCAGCCCATCTTCCAGGCGGTGCCGATAAGGCTCTTATGTATCTGATCGGACGAGCCATACGGCAACTCCAATTTATTTTCTGCAGCCGTGATTGACAATAACGGTCAGGCCAAGCCCACCCTAGCAGGTTTGGTCCGTCAGCGATATTGTTGCCTTAATCTCCACAGCCAAATGGCACCTTTTCTTCGCCAAATTGACGCCCGGCGGACTCTGGCCATTTAGAAAAACTAAGGACCTGCCGAGAGGAGGACGCCGAGGACGGTGCCGAGACTGTCCCTCTCGGCGCCCCTGCCTCACACGACCGGTTCGCTTTTTCTAACTCCTTCGCTTTCAGCCACATCCAGAAGACCATGTCTTACACTCCGGTCGGCTCGTCCTTCCGTTTCAATGCCTTAGCGGCCTCGCTCGACCGCCAAACTAGCGAACACCGCAGAGCGGTCTGCGCTGTTCGCGAAAAAAGCCTCCAGCCTCGCTGCTCCTCCCTAACAAAAAACCGATCAAGGCGCCGTGAGGGACACCCTCACACGACCGGTTCTTCCGAAAAATTCAGGTTCCGAAGTGGGGCGGGCACCTACGCCCGCGCCGCTCTCCGCCTCGGAGCAGGATGCCCACATCCGGCTCTGCGAGTTACACGGAAAGATGAGGGCCGAGAGGGAGTTTGGCCAGCTTCGTGCTCACGGTTATCGCGCAAGTGCGAGGCAGCGAACGGTACGGCACTGCGACCAACTACAAAGGCTCCCGACACGACTTATGACAAAAATCGAGCTAGACAAATACCGAAAGGCCTTGAAGACCCGACAGGCTGAACTGGAGAAATTCGAAAACAGCAGCCGGGGGGCTCTTGCGATTGAGGCCAGTGCCGAAGAGCTAGACCGCATTCAGCACCTCCAGGAACGCGACCTGACAATTGGTGCTCTCGATCGAAACGCCAAGCTGCTGCGTGAAGTTCGTGCTGCGCTCAGCCGTCTTGGTGCGGGTACGTTCGGCGTCTGCCTGGAATGCGAAGAGCCGATTAGCACGAAGCGGCTTGTGGCAGTGCCATGGACGTCTTCGTGTATCGTCTGCCAGGAGGCTGCCGACAGCGTGGCCGGCCAGCCTTGGAGTGTGGCCGAGGAAGTTTTGGTTGGAGCGGACTAAAGTGCGCAGTGATAAAGACAGCGACAGCTCAATGGCTAGCTCCCGACACCCGGCGGGCATGCGCTCTACAAGGGTATTGCTGGTTGATGACCAGGAATCCGTTCGCAACGCGGTGTATTCCGTGCTCGAGAGCGGCGGCTACGACGTGCTGGCAGCGAGCAATGGTCGGGACGGATTGAGCATCTGTCGCCAATCAATCCATCCCATTGCGCTTCTCATAACGGACTGCCATATGCCCCAAATGTCGGGCCTGGAACTTGCCCGCGAATGCTCGCGCCTCTGTGGCGATCTGAGCGTCTTGTATATTTCGGGTTTGGGCCCGGATGAGGAATTACAGGCGGAGCTTCAAACGCCTAGACGTAGCTTTCTTGGCAAACCGTTTCGAAGCGTTGAATTACTCCGCAAAGCCCAGCAGTTGCTACTGCTTGAGAGCACTGCTGATAACGGATCAACTGGTGCGAGTCTGGGACCGCAACTCCTCCGCCGCCCGAAACCAGTCTTCCTGCGCTGATCCTTCCGGACGGCCTTTCGCTTGCCAAATCTCATAAGCCCGGGCTGCGATGTCAGTATAGCTGGGAACAACAATGCTATGCCCGGTTTTCGCCGCTTGGGTATGCCTGTGGGCTTCTTCAGATTGCGCGAGGGCTTGCCGTGAATGCTCGTGTCCCGTCAGGTGATCCTGTTTCCCGTGCTGTTCGCCGGCGCGATGGGCGTGCGCGGCAAGGTCGTGTAATTCGGCCGCTCGTTGGTGATTCTCGTAATGCGATCCATTGTTATAGCGAGTAGACATTTCTAAAGAGCCTCTATCTGAGATGACTTGTTGTGGGCTGCCTTTGCGAGTTTGTAAGCGTGATCGGAGTACTCGAGTGCTCGCTCGGCATGCCATCTTCCGCCGGCGTCATCCCCTTTTTCGTTATGTTCGGCGGCAGTACGATGGGCTTGTGCGGCCAATTCGTGCTGCTCCGCGGCTTTGCGGTGTTCCTCGTGCATAATCGCTTCTCCTCTGGCAACTGTAGTAAACACTCCTCATACGTTGCACCTGGCAAACCAATCCGTTCTGGACCGGGAACGCACTCTGGCATCGCACTGCATTGCCGCAGCTTGTTCGTGTTGCGAAGGGGGTTTCGAGCAAGGCGGGTTTCTGCGAACTGGTTGCTTTCTTCGACCTTGCTACGGCCATGACCATCGGTGGTCACTTGACCATATATGGTTACTGGCCGTGTACCCCTCCGCTCGAAGCAGCTTTCATCTGGGCGTTTGACTGACAGCAGAATCGGAGGGGTCTTCGCCCGAGAAGCCCGGCTTTTCTCATGCCGTAACAACGGAGTGGCCGGGAGCGTATGAGGACAAGCCTCGGCTCTGCGCCCTCTGACTCACGGGTGCTCCGCTTTGGTCCCTAATGTGCGCTTACAGAAACGGAGAAGTCAATGAACATACCAACACTGTCCACAACAGAAATAGTCTTAATCGTCGCTCTCGTCGCGGTTCTCGCCGTTGGCATTGCCGCGTTCCTGGTGCAACGAAAGCGCCGGACTGCGAGGCTACGCAGCCAGTTCGGTGGCGTTGAATACGCCCGCACCGTTGAGAAGGATGGCAGAAAGAATGCGGAAGCCGCGCTCGAAGAGCGCGCACAACGAGTCGAGGGGTTTCATCTCCGGCCGCTCGCCGCAGGCGATCGCGCGCGCTTCGTCGAGTCCTGGCGCGGAGTGCAGGCACGCTTTGTTGACGGACCTGCAGGGGCGGTAACTGAAGCCGACCAACTGTTGGGTGACGTGATGGCTACGCGAGGCTATCCCGTCAGTGATTTTGAGCAGCGGGCGGCCGATATCTCCGTGGACCACCCCTTGGTCCTGGAGAACTATCGAAAAGCCCACGAAATCGCGCTCCGCCAAATTCGGGGTCAGGCCAGTACCGAAGAGTTGCGCCAGGCGATGGTTCACTACCGGACGCTTTTCGAGGAACTGATCAGCGAGCCGGCGACGCCGCTGGCAAGAGCTGCGGTCTGAACTCGGCGTTGAAAACAAGACAGCGATTTGAAGACTCAGCAAATTTGCGACAAGACCAGCTGAGCAGTGAAGATACCGAATACAGAGTGGAGACAATTCAATGAGCGAAGAACGCAATGCGCAACACCAGGCATATGAGGGACCTACGACGGCGGCCTTGGCTGACCCAAGCTCACGAACGGAATCGGAGCTCCGGCCGCTGGAAACGGCGCGGCAGCGAGACGTTCGCACCGGTGACACATCGAGCCTTGCCGCTGCTGCCAGTACTGCAACCGCCGTGGCCATCGGTGAAGAGGCGACCCCGCTTTTTTCTCCCGAGGAAGCGAAGGACTTTCGCGCTCGCTGGGATTCGATCCAGGGGACCTTTGTGGATGAACCCCGCCGGGCCGTGGAACAGGCGGACAGTTTAGTGACGGGGGCAATGAAACGCCTCGCGGAAGTGTTTGGGGATGAGCGGGCGAAACTTGAGGGGCAGTGGGACCGCGAAGAGAGCGTATCGACCGAGGACCTTCGACTAGCTCTACGCCGTTACCGGTCGTTTTTTGCCCGTATTCTGTCAGTCTAGGGCCAACGCGCCGTCCATCGGTAGGTGCGGGGGCCTGAAAAGCGCTTAGGACAAAGGAACTGAACCGCGAGCCTTCGGTGCTCCTGAGGGCAAGCCGCACGACAAGTTCCACATGCAACTGGCTTCAGAGACGAAAGTTTGTGAACTTCGATGGCTACAAGTGGATCGAGGACAAGATTCGGAATCGCGGCGGGTCTGAGTATTCCGGCACGCTGCGCCGGGCTCGTATCCATCCTTGCCCTAGCCGTTCCTTTGCATGCATCGCCCATGCCGGGCTCCCCACAGGAGGCGCCCGGCAGCTCCGTTACAACTGGAGCAACGGGAGCCAACGACCTTCTATGCCTGGCTTGTCCGGGCCGGGCGAACGGTCGCATCTTTGAATTGATACAGAAACATCGGGCGGCCGCGACTTCGGCCCAGGCAGAATATAAGCCGCTTAGGATTCAACAGAAATTCACGATTGCTTTTAAGGAGTCCACTGATCCCGGTACATTCGTCCTGGCCGCTGCGATTGGGGCAATATCTCAGGCCAAGGATTCAAACCCTTCCTTTGGAGAGGAATTCGGGGGATACTCTCACTACGCCGCTACCAGGTACGCGGATTATGTCATTAGCGACTTCATGAGGGTAGGGATCTTCCCTTCATTGCTCCACCAGGATCCGCGCTACTTCCGGCGAGGGACGGGAAGCGGGTGGTCGCGGGTGACTTATGCCGTCAGCCAGGTATTCTGGACTCGCTCCGATTCGGGCCGAATGGGGTTTAACTATTCGCAAACACTAGGAGGCGCAGCCGCCGTCGCAATTTCTACCGCCTACTCTCCGGAGACCCGCGAGGGTCGCCACGCGATGTGCATGTTTCAAATGCAAATCGGCGCTCAAATGGCTTCCAACGTGATGCGGGAATTCTGGCCCGACTTGCAACGAGCCTTTTTCCGGAAGCACCATGGAGACCGCCCATAGCGTTGATCAGATGCGGAGCCGCAACACGCTCGTGGACTGAAATGGCTCCTAATAGCGCTTTAGGATTTAGTGCTTAGAAATGGAAAGAGGAAAAAACTATGCTTTGGACAATTGTCGCTATTTTGCTGATTCTTTGGCTTCTCGGATTCAGTCTTAGCCTTGGCGGGAGCTTGATCCACTTACTACTGGTCGTAGCTCTGGTAATTATCGTCATAAACCTGGTGAGCCGCCGCCGCGTGGTTTAGACGGCTTCGGATTGCGCCTCGGAGGCGCGTGTTAGATCATGACAAGCCGGGCGGAACGCCTTAACTTCCGCCGGCATTATTTGAAGGAAGAGGGAAACACTATGGCTAATAATGAACCAAGAAAATGCGCGCATCCAGCGTGCCGGTGCACGGTGGCTGACGGCAAGAAATACTGCAGCCAGCGCTGCGAAGACTCGAAGGGAGAAATCGAGATATCCTGCGACTGCGGGCATCCGGGTTGCTCAGTCTCAGAGTAAGGAATCAGCACGGGCAATCTTGTGGGCGGACGAGCGGTCCGCCCACAAAGATTGCCAAGCAAATTCAGCCGAGCCTCATCTAAGACGACCGGGGCTTCAGCTTCATGGATTCCACTAACTTCAAAATGTCGTAGTGCCTGACTTCCTCATCGGGGAAGAAGCTGGCTAGCGCTTCCTGCTCAGTTTGGAAAACTTCCAAAGCGGTTTCCAGTCGTTCTTCCACCAGCATTTCGATGTGAGACGGCTTCAGATTGAACACCGCCAGTTTTCCTCCGGCTTTCTTCAACTTCTCGACGGCACCGAGCAGGGTACTGAGGCCAGTGTTGTCAAGTTTGGACAGACGACTGAGATTGAGTACGACGTTGATCTTGCCAGCGTGTATCAGGCCGTCCAGTTCCAGGCGAAAGTCCAGATCCTCTTGCCCAAACGTGAGTTCACCATCGAGAGTCAGAATCTGGATTCCTTCCCGCACTGCGTGGATGATTTTAAGCGACATGTTTGTTCAGATTGCAGATGGGCAGAATACGACGGCCATTGCGCCACCCGCGTTGCCGATTTCAGGCCACATTGATAACACAGGATGCATTCCGGCTTCCGAGGTGCGGCCTCGTCCTCACATCTCCGTGGGATTGCTAACCAAAGCCACCAAGCTTGTGCAGCGGCATCCGCTGCTTCAAAGCGTGCTGACCGCGACGCGTCAAATACCACAAGCGGTCACTTGTTTGGGGACAGCTCGCACCCTCCCAAGCTCCTCGCACAACTGACCAATAGCTGCAATAAACTCTCCTTGTCAAGTGACCACCGGCATTGAGCTTGCAGCAACGGAAAGCAGCCAAAACTCGCTAGCGGGTGAAAGTGCTCGCGGCAACGCCGGTCGTCAGCAGTTGAGAGAGCAACTCAAGGCCCAGCTCGTTCACGGCACCTTCCGGCTAAGCGTTTTCGAGTCTCGTCGCGAAAAGACTAACTGCGTGCCATCTCCTCTTCGTCCCTGCTTGGCTGCTCGCGTGCTCTCTCATCCCTCATGAGCACCGCCATACTTGAAACTCCTCCGCCCCAGACCACCTCCGCAACCATGCATGCGCTGGTCTATCACGGCCCCGGCAAGCCTTCCTGGGAATCGCACCGGCGACCTACAATCCAGCACCCCGGCGACGCAATCGTCCGCATCACCACTTCGACCATCTGCGGATCGGACCTTCACATTCTCAAGGGAGATGTTGCCAGTGTCACCGAAGGCCGGATCCTCGGGCATGAAGGCATCGGCGTAATCGACGAAATCGGCACGGCAGTCTCTGCCTTCCACAAGGGAGACAAAGTACTGATCTCGTGTGTCACGGCCTGCGGAGTGTGTGATTTCTGCAAAAAGCAGATGTATTCCCACTGCCGCCATGGAGGCTGGATTCTGGGCAACACCATCGATGGAACCCAGGCGCAATATGTCCGGATTCCTTACGCCGACAATAGCCTCTACCCGCTCCCGCCGGACGCCGAAGAAGAAGCTGCTGTGATGCTCAGCGATATCCTGCCTACGGGCTTTGAGTGTGGCGTTTTGAAGGGTTGCGTCAAGCCTGGCGATACCATCGCGGTTGTAGGCGCCGGCCCCGTCGGACTATCGGCGTTAATGACCGCGCAGTTCTACTCCCCGGCCGCGATTTTCAGCATTGATTTGGACGACAACCGCCTGAAAGTCGCCCAGAGCTTCGGTGCAACCACTTTGATCAACAGTGCCGACGGCAAAGCTATCGAGCGCGTCATGGAGCTGACTCACGGTGATGGTGTCGACGTTGCCATTGAAGCGGTCGGGCTCCCGGCCACGTTCGATATCTGCCAGGGCATTGTCTCAGCCGGGGGCCACCTCGCGAACATCGGAGTCCACGGTAAGCCGGTCGTTTTGCATATGGAGAAACTATGGGACCGCAGCCTCACTTTGACCACCAGATTGGTTGACACGGTCACCACCCCGATGCTCATCAAGGCCTTCCGGTCCGGTCGCCTCCAGCCCGGCAGATTGGTGACGCACCGTTTCGCGCTGGACGACATTTTGAACGCCTACGACACATTCGGCAACGCGTCCAAACACGCTGCCCTTAAGGTGGTGCTGAAGGCTCGGTAACATCAAGTCGGCAAGCGGCCCTGGCAGCTTACGTGCGGGTACAAGCGCATGAGCAAGCAAGAAAACGAAGGAAGACAAACATACGCCCTCCCGGTGACCAGACCGAAGGGCGGAGGCTCAGGTTCGGCCGGCCAGTCTGGCGATACCCAAGGATTGTCAGACGTCGCTGAGGAGGGCTCAGAAAGCGTCGTCGAACTGCTTGAAGACGGTCAATATCTCGAGGCCGAGGCGATTGGCGGTGTGGAGAATGCTCCCGACGCCGACGTGTCTGAAGTTCACACGAAAGAGGTCCCAGAGGACGACGTGCCCTGGGAATACCTGCAGGGAGATTAGGCCGCCTACACGGAATGCTCACCCTGTAAGAGGGATATCCTCCGGAAGTTCCACTGGCTGAGAAACACAAGATTGTTTGATCCGTCGTGAAGGTTAGCAGGCGAGTGACCATAGGCGGTCAGATGACCACATATCGTTACTAGCCGCAGTGCCTTCGCCTCCAAAGGTTTCGCCGCATGGCGTACAAGTGTAAGCCTCTCGGGAAACTCCGGGCTGCAGACGCTTATTGGCGCTCCGCGTGCCCTCACTATTTAGAGCGTCAATGTGAAGTTGGAACCGTTGCGACATACCAGATAGGTCAGTCGCACGCAAAGGAAGAATACGAAATGTCTGAAAAGAACTCGGTAATCGCCGTCTATGGCTCGCATACGGGAGCGGAAGAAGCAATCAAAGAGCTCCAGCGAGCCGGAGTCGACATGCGCACATTATCCATCGTCGGCAAGGGTACTCACACCGACGAAGACGTGGTGGGTTATTACAACACCGGCGACCGGATGAAGTACTGGGGCAAAACGGGTGCTTTTTGGGGAGGCTTTTGGGGATTGCTGTTCGGGTCAGCTTTCTTTGCCATCCCAGGCCTTGGTCCGGTGCTGGTGGCGGGGCCTTTGGTCGCCTGGATCGTGGCAGGGTTAGAAGGCGCCGCACTGTTTGGAGGTTTAGGCGCTCTCGGGGCCGGCCTCTATGGCTTAGGCATTCCTAAGGATTCTGTTCTCACGTACGAAACAGCACTCAAAACGGACAAATTCCTGCTGATTGTGCACGGAACGCCCGCGGAAGTGGAGAAAGCAAAAGACATTATCCAAACCACACAGCCGACGAGTGTCACCGTTCACTCGGCTGAACCAGTTGCGGTAGCCGCAAGATAGCGCTCCTTACAGGCCGATCGCTCCTATCAACAACGCAATCAACAAATGCCCAGGAGGGCAAAGCCAATGTTAGCTAATAGTTCGCATTTGAAGGGTTTTGTGATCCAGGCTACCGACGGCGAGCTTGGGACCGTTGAGCATTTTTACTTCGACGATGAGTCATGGGCCATCCGCTACCTCGTCGTAGATGCCGGCGGCTGGCTGGGCGGCCGGGAAGTTCTGATCTCGCCAATCTCTATCGTCAATACGGATTGGCAAGCGAAACGAATCGATGTGGCGCTGACGAAGAAGCAAGTTGAGCATAGCCCCGACATCGACACGCAACGTCCCGTTTCCCGGCAACACGAGTCCGAATACATGGGATATTACGGCTACCCATACTATTGGGGCGGTCCCAATATGTGGGGCCCGGAGTACTATCCATCGGACTTGGCTGTTCCTTCAATCGCCTCCGAGCGAGCGCGGGCAGACAGTTTCGGGGGTAAGTACGAGGATTCGCATCTGCGCAGCAGCGAGGCCGTTGAGGGCTACTACATTGAGGCGGCAGATGGTGAAATCGGGCACCTGGACGGTTTTGTTATTGACGACCGGGCGTGGGCCATTCGCTACATCGAAGTGGCGACGCGAAATTGGTGGCCAGGCAAGAAGGTTCTGGTCTCGCCCTCATGGATTAAGCGGGTGAGCTGGACGGAATCGAAAGTCTACGTCGGCCTGACTCGGGAAGCCATTCAAAACGGACCGCCATACAGCGAGTCAACGCCAATCGATCGCCCGTATGAGACGAAGCTATACCTCCACTACGGCCTCCCGCCTTATTGGCTGCATGAGACCGAGCACAAGTCTCCTTATTCCCTGACCGCGGTCTAAGTTTTGATGTGGGCATTCGAAAAAACGGGTGCCCATGATTTTCGCCCGGCGCGGCCGCCGGTCCTTCACAGCCCTCTGCTGCTTCGAGCGGGAACGGCGCGAACGCCGGAGCAAGCGCCTACACTCGAGCCAGTCGGGGCTACTTAGCGTTGGAAAAGAGGAAATGATATGGCAAGCACTCTGATAGCGGACGCGATTGTTAGAACCAACGAGGCAAGCATTGCGGACCATCCATTGACACCCGAACTGCTCGGCAAAATGGATGCCTATTGGCGCGCCGCTAATTACCTGTCGGTCGGGCAGATCTACCTTTATGACAATCCTCTGCTTCGGGAACCGCTGAAGCTGTCCCACGTCAAGCCCCTGGTGGTCGGGCATTGGGGCACGACGCCGGGACAAAACTTCATCTACGTGCACTTAAACCGGGTCATCAAGAAATACGACCTCGACATGTTTTACGTCGCTGGCCCAGGCCACGGCGGTCCCGCAATTGTGGGGAACGTCTACCTCGAAGGCACTTGGAGTGAGGTTTATCCGAACGTCACTCGCGATGAAGCAGGACTCAAGAAGCTGTTCACGCAATTCTCGTTCCCTGGCGGGATTTCGAGCCACGTTGCGCCGACAACGCCGGGGTCGATTCATGAGGGCGGCGAGCTGGGGTACTCGCTCAGCCACGCTTTCGGGGCCGCATTCGATAATCCTGGCCTGATCGTCGCTTGTGTCGTCGGCGATGGCGAAGCGGAGACGGGCCCCTTGGCGACCGCGTGGCAGTCCAATAAGCTGCTCAATCCAATTACCGATGGAGCCGTGCTGCCGATCCTGCACCTCAACGGATTCAAGATCAGCAATCCGACCGTCCTCGCCCGCATCGAGCACGAAGAGTTGGAACAGTTTCTCCGGGGCTGTGGCTGGACGCCCTACTTTGTCGAGGGGGATGACCCCGAAAAGATGCATCAACTCATGGCTGGCACGTTGGATACAGCCATCGAGCACATCCGGCAAATCCAGGCCAATGCGCGGACCCAAAAGGACACCGGTCGGCCGCGCTGGCCGATGATCGTCCTCAAGTCACCCAAGGGCTGGACCGGCCCGAAAGTTGTGGACGGTCTGCAAATCGAAGGCACCTTCCGCGCGCACCAGGTGCCGCTGCTGGTAGATCCCGAGCATCCCGATCACGTCAAGATGCTCGAAAGCTGGATGAAGAGCTACAAGGCCGAAGAGTTGTTCGACGAGAATGGCACTCTACGGCCCGAATTGGCCGAGCTGGCGCCGAAGGGCGACCGGCGGATGGGTTCCAATCCGCATACGAACGGAGGAATCCTGCTTCGCGACCTGCGTATGCCGGACTTCCGTGTCCATGCGGTCACTGTGCCCTCCCCTGGCGCCGTTGATGCTCAAGATACGCTCGTGTTGGGCAAGTTCTTCCGTGATGTGGCTAAGCTGAATCAAGAACAGCGTAATTTCCGCATCTTCGGCCCCGATGAGACACTCTCGAACCTCCTGGGCGCCGTTTTTGAAGTGACGAATCGCCAGTGGGACGCCCGCGAAGTACTAAACGACGAGTTTCTCGCGCGTTCCGGACGCGTGCTGGATTCGATGCTCAGCGAGCATCAGTGCGAAGGCTGGCTGGAAGGATATCTGCTGACAGGCCGTCATGGCTTATTCAACAGCTATGAGGCCTTCATTCGCATCGTCGACTCAATGTTCAGCCAGCATGCTAAGTGGCTGAAGGTAACGTCGGAACTGCCCTGGCGGCGGAAGATCGCTTCGTTGAACTATCTGCTTGCATCCCACGTCTGGCAGCAGGATCACAACGGCTTCACGCACCAGGACCCGGGTTTCCTCGACCACGTCATCAACAAGAAGGCGGATATCGTGCGCGTCTACCTCCCGCCAGACGCCAACTGTTTGCTTTCGGTATTCGATCACTGCTTGCGCAGCCGGCATTACGTCAACGTGGTGGTGGCAGGCAAACACGCACTGCCTCAGTGGCTGACCATGGATGCTGCCGTCGTGCATTGCACGGAAGGCATCGGTATCTGGCAATGGGCCAGCAACGATCAGGGCAGCGAGCCCGACGTAGTCATGGCCTGCTGTGGAGACACGCCGACTTTGGAGATACTGGCCGCCGTTTCCATTCTTCGCGAACATCTGCCCGAGCTCAGAATACGTGTCGTGAATGTGGTTGATCTGATGAAGCTGCAGTCTGCCAGTGAGCACCCGCACGGACTGAGTGATACGGACTACGATTCGCTGTTCACCAAAGACAAACACATCATTTTTGGCTTCCATGGATACCCGTGGCTCGTTCACCGATTGACCTACCGGCGGACCAATCGCAATCTCCACGTTCGGGGTTACAAGGAAGAGGGCACGATCACGACGGCCTTCGACATGAGGGTGCAGAATGACCTGGATCGCTTCCATCTTGTGCAGGATGTAGTCGACCGCCTGCCACATTTGGGTTCAAAGGGCTCTTATCTGAAGCAGATGATGCAGAACAGGCTCATTGAGCACAAGCACTACATCGACAAACACGGGCAGGACTTGCCGGAAATCCGGAACTGGAAATGGGACGACGCCGGACCGGGCAACGCCGCGCTGCGGTCATTGGAGACGGCGAAGGCTCGCGACTAATGAATGAAAGCAACCACAGTGAGCACGGGAAACAAGCGTCGAAGCACGGGCGTGTTCAACCCGGCTCGCGCCCTGCTTACTGGAAGCGTGCGCATCGTAACCCCTGGTTCTGGGTCGGCCTGGTTCTTATGCTGACGGCGATGACCATCTATATCGTGAGCGATGACTTGGCGTTCCTGCCCGGCGGCCAGCCACGGCAACCGATGCCAGTCGCAGTCGGAGAATAGGGGGGCAAGGGTCAAATGCAGCTATACCCCCTGCTATTTGAACCGGTCTATCAGTATCGGCTCTGGGGTGGCCGGCGCTTGGCCAACTGGCTCTCCGCATCGCTACCAAGCGATGGCCCTGTCGGCGAAGCCTGGATTCTCAGTGACCGCGACGACCACCCGAGCCGCGTTGCGAATGGACTACTCAAAGGGCAGTCCATTCATGAACTGATGGAACAATTTCCCGAACAATTGATGGGCTCCCTGGCACAGCGTTTCAACCGGTTTCCACTGCTGTTGAAGTTCCTCGACGCACGCAAAATGCTCTCGGTCCAGGTTCATCCCTCGGATGCGCATACGGAACTGCTGCCTGCGGGCGAGACCGGAAAGACCGAAGCCTGGGTGGTGCTGGAGGCGGGGAGAGGAAGTCGCATCTACGCGGGCATGAAGCCAGGTACTGGCGAGGATGACCTGCGGCACTCGCTCGCGAACGGGTCGGTGGCGGAGTACCTTGCATGCTTCGCCCCGAAGGCAGGCGACGGCGTCTTCCTGCCGGCCGGGACGGTTCATTCGCTTGGCGGCGACATCGTTGTGTTCGAGATTCAGCAGAACAGCGACGTGACGTTTCGCCTGTACGATTGGGACCACGTGGACGCCAAGACAGGCCAGCCGCGCGCGCTCCAAGTGGATCAAGCGCTTGCCTGTATCGATTTTGCTCAGGGCGCGATCGAGCCGGTGGTGCCCGTCAAGGAGACGACAACGCCGATTGAGCGTGAACGCCTCTTTCATTCCGAACACTTCTGGTTGTGGCGCCTAAGCGCCCAGTCGCCGTTTGCAGTCGGTGCCCCCGATGTGCCGCGAGTGTTGGTATGCATCGGGGGCTCGGGACAGGTGGAACACGGCGGCGCCACGTACGCCCTCAGAAAAGGCGACGTGACGCTCCTGCCTGCGGTCGTCGGATCGTGTGTTTTTCGACCGCGCGGCGCAGTAAGGCTGCTGGAAATTGCAATACCCAATGGTATGCAACCACGCGGTAACGAAATGGCTGGCGGGGGCGGCTCCTTAAATTAAGATCCCAAGAATTCGGAGGCGGAGTGATGGTGAAAAATCTAATCGTTTTTGATCTCGACGGTACACTCGCTCAAAGCAAATCATCTATCGATCCCGAAATGTCCACGCTACTGCGCGACCTTCTTGGCATCGTCAAAGTGGCCGTGATTTCCGGCGGCGATTGGCCACAGTTTGAAAAGCAGGTGCTCTCCCATCTTCCTCACGACACAAGCCTGGTGAATCTATCGCTCCTGCCGACGTGTGGAACAAAGTTCTTCCGCTACGCAGGTGACTGGAAGAAGATCTATTCGGAAGATTTTACTCCCGCGGAAAAAGAGAAGATCATCGCTTCGCTTACGAAGGCTGTCGGTGAAGCGGGCTTCAAGGTTGATAGGGTCTGGGGAAAAACAATCGAGGACCGGGGAAGCCAGATCACATTCTCCGCTCTTGGCCAACAGGCCCCGCTCGAAGAGAAAAAGAGGTGGGATCCTGATTTCACGAAGCGGAAGAAGATCAAAGCGATCCTCGACCCTTTGATTCTCGGATTTTCGGTGCGGCTGGGTGGCGCGACATCCGTTGACGTCACCAAGCCCGGTATCGACAAAGCCTATGGAATTAGAAAACTCAGAGAAATTCTTGGCCTTCCCTTGAAAGAAATGCTCTTCGTAGGCGATGCCCTGTTCGCGGGAGGAAATGACTATCCGGCGGAGCAAGCAGGCGTGGTGTCCGTCTGTGTTCGGGGGCCTCATGAAACAAAGCGGGTTATCGAAACAACCATCGCGTGCTTATCGGACCGCGGTCGGGAGGCCCTGACGTCGTGAGTGGATTTAAGCTGCAGCGTCTCGGAATGATAATGGAGCCCGAGCCCGGTAATGCCCAGGAGATCGAAGGCGTCCTGAATCCGGCTGCCGTCCGCGGTCCGGATGGGGATCTCTACCTGTTCCCGCGGCTGGTCGCGAAGGGGAACTACTCGAGGATCGGCATTGCGCGCGTGCGATTCAATGCAGCAGGAGATCCAACAGGCGTCGAGCGGCTCGGCATCGCGCTGGAGCCCGAAGCCGACTATGAGTTGAGGCCCAACGGCGGCGGCTGCGAAGACCCTCGGATCACCTTCGTGGAACCACTCCAAAGCTACATGATGGCCTACGCGGCATTCTCGGCCCGAGGCCCACGAATCGCCTTGGCAATATCGCAAGATCTCTTTCACTGGAAGCGTTTGGGGCTGGCAAGATTTGGTCCGTATGAGGGCATCGAATTCGAAAACGTGGACGACAAAGATGCCGGCCTATTTCCTGTAGCGATTCATAATCCATCCGGACATCCGGAAATGGCCGTTCTGCACCGGCCGCTTTTTCCCGGAACTCGTCCGGAGGAAACCGCCTGCCAACCTGGGCCACGCCAGGTGAACCTCGACAGGGAAAGCATCTGGATTTCCTACTGCCCCATGGCCGCCGATGGCTGTGGACTCGATCACCTAAGCCCGTTCAACTCTCATCACCGGCTGGCAACTCCGGTGGCGCCGTGGGAGCGGCTCAAGATCGGCGGAGGCACTCCACCAATCCTAACCAGGCATGGCTGGATGATCGTTTACCACGGAGTGTCCGAGATGGCGCTAGCGAACGAAGGCACCCACCCGCTGTGCTACTCGGCCGGTGTGATGGTGCTTTCGAAGGAGCATCCACAAATCATCCGTTATCGGTCAGCGGATCCGGTGCTGACTCCTTCGCTTCCGCAGGAGCGCGACGGGACCGTAGCGAACGTGGTGTTTCCCACAGGCATCGACCGCCGCGACGATGTCGGTTCTCCGGATCGATTCGACGTCTATTACGGAATGGCCGACAACCGGATCGGCGTGGCACGCCTGGACGTGCCGGAATTATTGCCCCCTGGAGGAGTTGCAGACCCACCGGAAGCAAAGGTGTAACGTGCCCGCTTCCATGAATACAGAACAGGAGAAGTCATCATGACACCAACTGCAGATCAGCCTGAAGTGAAATCCGAATCAAAGCCCGCAGCAAAACCCGAAACGAAACCGGAAACGAAGCCGGCGGCGGCGCCAGGAGCGAAGTCCGATGCGCAAAAAAATCTAAAATCGATTCCCATGGAGGAGCTCCAGAAAAAGCTGGGCTCTTCGCCGGACGGCCTGAGCCAAGACGAGGCGAAAAAACGGCTGGCTCAGTATGGACCCAACGAGATCGCGGAAAAGAAGGAAAATCCGTACCTGAAATTCCTGACCTATTTCTGGGGCCCTATTCCGTGGATGATCGAGGCTGCCGTGATTCTGTCGGCCGTGGTCCGGCACTGGCCGGATTTTTTCATCATCCTCCTTTTGCTCCTCTCTAACGCCGTCGTCGGATTTTGGGAAGAACACCAGGCGGGCAATGCGATCGCCGCACTCAGAAAGCAGCTGGCGATCAAAGCGAAAGTCAAACGTGACGGGAAATGGACTGACCCTTCTGCCAAAGAATTGGTGCCGGGCGATGTCATCCGCCTGAAGCTGGGCGACATTGTTCCCGCCGACGCGCGTTTGCTGCCAGGCGACCCGGTAGAAGTGGACCAGTCCGCGCTGACCGGCGAATCTTTACCCGCTACAAAAAAACCGGGCGACGCCGTATTCTCCGGATCCATCATCCGCCAGGGGGAAAGCGAAGGAATGGTCTATGCAACCGGTACGGACACCTACTTCGGCAAGACCGCTCAAATGGTGGAGGGTGCGGAATCGGTCAGCCATTTCCAGAAAGCGGTCCTGAAGATCGGCGATTACCTGATTGTTCTCGCAGTATTTCTGGTGGGGGTGATTATCACCGTGGCGCTTTTCCGCCACGATCCTGTCCTGAGCACGCTGGAGTTCGCACTGGTGCTTCTAGTGGCCGCTATTCCTGTGGCAATGCCCACGGTATTGTCGGTAACTATGGCCGTCGGCGCGCGCCTTCTGGCGAAGAAACAAGCCATTGTCACCCGGCTGTCGGCGATTGAGGAGCTGGCTGGCGTAGACATATTGTGTTCGGACAAGACCGGCACTCTCACCCAGAACAAGCTGACGCTGGGCGATCCCTTCACGTTGAACAATATCCCTGGCGACCAGGTCGTTCTCTACGCAGCTTTGGCTTCGCGTGCGGAAGACAAGGACACCATCGACCTCGCTGTGATCGGAGGCGTAAAAGACGATAAGGCTCTGAAGGCCTTTAGCGTACTCCATTTCCAGCCGTTCGATCCGGTACATAAGCGCACGGAAGCGACCGTCAAAGGCGCGGACGGCAAACAGTTCTACGTGGCCAAGGGCGCGCCGCAGGTGATTCTGAAGATGGCGATTAACGCCGGCGAGGTTAAGGGCGCCGTCGAAAAAGCCGTCAACGAATTCGCGGCAAAGGGCTACCGCTCCTTGGGCGTTGCGCGGGCGGATGAAGAAGGCAAGTGGCAGATTGTGGGCGTGTTGCCCATGTTCGATCCGCCGCGCCCCCAGGCTAAGGCCACCATCGCAAGCGCCACGCAGATGGGCGTCAGCGTCAAGATGGTTACCGGTGATCAGATGGCGATCGCCAAGGAAACTGCAAAGCAACTGGGCATGGGAACGAACATCCTCGATGCCAGCGGCCTGGGAGATATCAAACACCACGAGACGGCGCAGGCGTCGGAGGCCATCGAAAAAGCGGACGGCTTCGCGCAGGTCTTCCCCGAACACAAGTTCCACATTGTCGATGTCCTGCAGAAGTGCGGCCACATTGTCGGCATGACCGGAGACGGCGTGAACGACGCGCCGGCGCTGAAGAAAGCGGATTGCGGCATCGCCGTCTCCGGCGCAACAGACACGGCGCGCGCGGCCGCATCCATCGTGCTCCTGGCCCCCGGCTTATCCGTCATTATTGATGCAATCAAAGAAAGCCGCCGGATCTTCCAGAGGATGAACAGCTATGCGATCTACCGCATCGCCGAGACGCTGCGAGTGCTGTTCTTCATGACCCTGGCGATCCTGGTCTTTAACTTCTATCCGCTGACTGCGGTAATGATCGTGATGATTGCGTTGCTCAACGATGGCGCCATCCTGTCCATCGCCTACGACAACGTGCATTACAAAGACAAGCCCGAGGCCTGGAACATGCGACTGGTGCTCGGGATCTCTACCGTGCTTGGCATTGTCGGCGTAATTGCGGCGTTTGGGCTCTTCTATCTGGGAGAGCGGGTGTTTCATCTAGACCGCGACCGCATCCAGACGCTCATGTATCTGAAGCTGTCCGTCGCCGGTCATCTGACGATCTTCCTGACCCGAACCCGCGGGCCATTTTGGTCGATACGGCCGGCGAAAATTCTGTTAATCGCGGTGCTTGGCACTCAAACCATTGCGACTCTGATTGCAGTCTACGGACTCTTTATGCATCCGCTGGGCTGGGGCTGGGCGGGGTTCGTCTGGGCTTACGCGATTACCTGGGCTCTGCTCAATGACCGCGTGAAACTGCTGGCCTATCGCATTCTCGACCCGAAGGGGGCCCCGTTACTGAGCAAAAAGCCGAAGGACCAGAAACCGGAGGATCTGAAGCCGCAAATAGCCGCACGAGCCTACGAAATCTACGAGGAACGAGGCCACCACGATGGCCAGGCAGACCAAGATTGGTTCGAAGCGGAAGCCGAGACAAAGAAAGACCAGACAGAACATGCGAAACCTGCGCCCACGAAGTCCTGAGTCTCATGCTGACAGGCGCGTCCCAGGAAGCTTAATAGCACCGAAAGGAAGCAAGTGAAAATCAATTCGAAGGATTTCCGCGTATCGCCCGGGAAGAAGGTCAAACTCAGTGAGTGGCCGACCATCATGAAGCCTGTTTGCACATCGAAGAAGGAGTATGAAGAACTCCTTGACGAACACGTTGGCAAGTTGAGTTCGCTGCAACAGCTTCACTATGCTTCAAACCGGTATGCTCTGCTGCTCATTTTCCAGGGCATGGACGCAGCCGGCAAGGACGGCGCCATCCGGCACGTCATGTCCGGGGTCAACCCACAGGGGTGCGAAGTTTCAAGTTTCAAGCAGCCGAGCAGCGAAGAACTGGAACACGACTTTCTGTGGCGGACGACATGCCGGCTTCCTGAACGCGGGCGGATCGGCATATTCAATCGCTCTTATTACGAAGAAGTGCTGGTCGTCAAGGTGCATCCCGAGATTCTCCGCAATCAACTTCTTCCCGACGAGTTGCGCGACGAGAAAACCATCTGGGAGGAACGGTATCGCTCCATGGTGGATCTCGAAAACCACCTTGATCGTAACGGCACGCGGATCGTCAAATTCTTCCTCCACCTTTCGAAGGACGAACAACGAAAGCGCTTCCTCGAGCGCATTGACGAGCCGGATCACAACTGGAAATTCAGCACCGCGGATATTCACGAGCGGAAATACTGGAAGGACTACATGAAGGCCTATGAGGAATGCCTCAATGCGACCAGCACCCATCATGCGCCATGGTACGTCGTTCCTGCCGATGACAAGGAGAGCGCCCGGTTGATCGTTTCCCAAATTGTCCTGGATACGTTCAATGACTTGAAGATGGCATATCCCAAGACCACCCCGAAACGCAAGCACGAACTCGAAGCGATTCGCAAACTGCTGGATAAGTAGCTGTTTCACGATAGAGCCAGGGCTCAGGAGGACGAGCGACCTGATTCTCTATGCGGTCCGGCGGCGATTAAACACGGGAACTGAAAGCCGATTGAGCCGCGCCAAACACCCTCTCTACTCCCCACTAGATGCAACCTTCAGCGGGTAAACGATAATCCGAACCTTGCCGTTTTCGCCGAGTTGTTCTGTCTTGTCCGTGCTAAGTGTCCGGATTCGCGTGTCGTCGAGGCGGAAGTTTTGAACCAGATAATTCCGGACAACCATTGTTCTAGCTTCCGTGAGCGTGCGGTCGCGTTCACTGTCGCCTTTCATGCCGGCCGACGACGCGACAACCGCCAGACCGAACTTTGTGGTCTGCAAGTATTCACCCGCGTCATCAAACATCTTCTGATTCTTGAGCTTTGCCGAGTTCCCCTTGTCGAATACTGCCTTTGCGTCGTAGCCGAAGGTCTTGACGGAACGGCCAGGAGGCAAATCCTGGATTTGATGCTTGTTCAGTTCGTCTGAGTCGATGTATCCACGCTTATTGAAGAAGCCCTTCAAGAGGAAATTACTCTTCAGAGCCTCCATGTCGTCGTGCATCGCGGAAACACTCGCAGTGGCTTGGTCGTACATCGTCCGGTCGTTGACGAGAGCGCCCGCCGTCCCTTTGCCCTGATTGATCTTTGCCGCGATTTCGCCAAAGTTACTAACCGCTTCTTGCGCGGTATCTAACAGGTGATTCGCCCTCCCCGCAATTTCTGAAATATCTAATGGCGGCTCGCTGTTAATCGTTTGACCGGTTTTCAAGCGTGCTCTGTCCTCGGTGCCGAAGGAAATCTCGACGAACTTGTCTCCCAGCAGCCCCGCCGATTTGATGGATGCGACAGAATCATCCCGCAGGACGTCCTGCGTGGCCTTCGCGACGTCCATCAGCACAGTTACTCTGCCCGATGGATCGTGAGGCAATTCGATGTGCCGCACCGTCCCCTTGCGAATACCCCCGACCCGCACGTCAGCGCCCTCGTTTAACCCTCCGACGTTCTGAAACTGCGCTCTGACCGCGAAATTCGGCTGGAACAGCGATTGCTTACCGCCGATCAAAAACACGCCGGCCCCCAGGATGGCCAGCGCAAGCAGAATGAAGAAGCCGATACGAATTGATTGCGACATAGGTTCACCTCACGTGGCGTCGTTCAGAAATTCAGCGACGAAGGGGTTTTTGCTGTTTCGCATGTCATCGAACGAGCCGTCGATTAACACTCTGCCCCTGTCCAGCAACACGGCTCGGTCTGAAAAGCACCGCACACTGTGCATGTCATGCGTGGCAACTACCGAAGTCATTCCCCGCTGTTTACCCAACTCGGTAATGAGCTGCCCAATCTCGGTAGCCGTAATGGGATCGAGGCCGGCGGTCGGCTCGTCAAAGAAGACAATCGAGGGATCGAGGGCCAACGCACGCGCCAAGCCCGCTCGTTTTCTCATGCCTCCTGAAATCTCCGACGGGAGTTTGTCGCTGTCGCCTTCCAGCCCAACCGATGACAATAGCTGATGGACCTTGTCCTTCCGGTCAGACGGCGACAGTTTCCTTTGCCGCTTCAACGGGAACTCGACATTTTCGGCAATCGTCAGGGAGTCGTACAGGGCGGACTGTTGAAATACGAAGCCGAGCTTTCGCCGGATTTTGTTGAGTGGGTCCATCCCAAGCGAAGTGATTTCCTCTCCGTCGATCCGGATTGACCCAGAGTCCGGCTGGTCGAGACCTACGAGTAACCGAAGCAGGACGCTCTTCCCTGTGCCGCTTCGCCCGAGGAGTGACACAGTCTGGCCACGAGAAACGGTCAAATCAATGCCATCGAGAACCTTCTGCGCACCGAAGGACTTGGACAGATGAGCTATCGCGATAGGTAATGAAGTGTCTGCGTTTTCCATTGAGTGTTCAATTAAAAAAGACGATGATCAAGCGGACAAGAAACACGTCAGCCACGATGAGGAAAAGCGAAGAGACCACAACCGCGCTGGTCGCCGACCGGCCAACTCCTGCCGTGCCGCCATGCGATTGCATGCCCTGGTGCGAAGAGACGGCGCCAATGATAAGCCCGAAGATGGAAGTCTTCAGAGTGGGCGGAAGTAAATCGCTAAACGCTATGCCGTTCAATCCGGTGTTTAGAAATAAGCGGAGCGAAATGGGTTCCGCGAGAGTACTTGCCAGCCATCCCATCAGAATGCCGGCGGCGTCGGCTACCAGCGTCAACAGCGGCAGAGCCACGATACAGGCCAGAATCCGGGTAGAGGCCAGAAACTTATAGGGATTGACACCCGACACCACCATCGCGTCGATTTGCTCGGTAACCTTCATGGAGCCCAGTTCCGCCCCGATGCCGGCGCCCACCCGCCCACTCACGATCAAACCCGTGATAATAGGGCCCATCTCTTTGATCAGCGAATAAATAATGACCGATGGAAGCAGCGACTTCGCTCCAAATCGGGTCAGGCTATCGCGGGTTTGGAGACCCAATACCACGCCGATTGCGGCGCCCGCCAGTGCGACAAGGGGCAACGACTGGGACCCAATATTGTCGAGCTGGCGAAGAAACTCCCGCCCTTCGAACGGTGTGGAAAAAGTAGCTTTCAGGACTCGCTTGCAGAAAATGCCAAACTGCCCAAACCACTCGAACACCGAAAGTACAGAGGACGTGACTGCCAGGATTCTGGCGTTCGTAAGGCGGCCTGCTTCGCCCGGTACTACGGACAGAGTCGCCGCTAGAACTAGGAACAGTGAGAAGCCCAGGCGCATCTTTTTCTGACTGTCGCTTCCATGTGCGACCTGTTCTTAGTGCGCTTTGGTTGCCAACTTGGTGTTTGGGCCGAGTGACCATAAGCATTATCCTGTGTCATCAAGGGGTTAACGAGTCTGATGACATGTTAGACCGTGGGCAATTCTTGTCTACTGGCGTCTGGAATGCTGCTGGCCTCGACCTGGGGCGGTCACTTCCATCACTTATGCGGTTCCCTGCGAAGCGGGGCAAGCCTGCTTGTCGGCGGTGAAGACCAATGCTCGATGCCCGGGCATCACGTTGCAGTCTGCCTCCAACGTCCACAAGATGCGAATGTTACCCTCTAGGCCCGCTGCGATCTGGGCCGTTGATCTTAGCGAGCTCGCTAACAAAGAGCGGATTCTGCGGAAACTCGGCGACCAGTTCCGTCAGCTGAGTGCGTGCCAGCGCAACATTCTTCTCGCGCAACGCCGCCATGGCCAGCATGATCTTTGCAAACGGCCTCAGGTAACGGCCTTTCGTAGCCGCGATTTCGAGCTGCTGGATGCCGAGGAGCTTATTGCCATTGACCCCACCGAGGTGAAGGAGGAAGCGCTGGAGTGACGGTAGGCTGCCGATGATGTAATTCGCGGCGCCCAGAGTGAGATAGGCATCGGCCGCATCAGGGTTCACGGCCAGCAGTCTGTTCGCAAACTTGTCTGCCTCGCGGATCAGGCTGAGGCTTTCAAGCTGGTGCCTGTCGATCAAACTCGCATAGTCGGCCTGCATGCCTAGGCTGAGCGTCATGGCAAACAAAGCACTCGCGTCCTCCGGATTGGTTTCCAATCTAAGCCGGGCCAGATTCTGCGCTCGCACAGCCGCCGCGAAGAATGCATCGCGCAACTGCTGGTCCGGTTTGATCGGGATTTTGCCCAGAAATCGTTTGTCATTCAAAAAGAATTCGGAGGTCAAGACGCCTTGCCTGTAAAACCCCTCAAACAAGTAACTTGCCGCCAAGGTATCGCTCCCAAGAGCGTCTTCTGGATGGGACGCGCTCCAAGCCGAGAGACTCGCGCGAGCCTCCTCGAACTTCAATTCATACAGCAAGTGAAAACCAGCGTCGAGTTCAGGCGTGGCCGGAGCGCCAACCTGTTGCGACTCAACCGGCGGCGCCAGCACGGAAAGCGCCAACAAGACTACCTGCAAACGCAAGAAGCACCCAGGCAAAGTCTGTTGCCGCACGACCATGCCGTCTTGAATTGCACGAGCTATGCCAAAGTCCTCCGGTTTTTTGCTACTTAGAGTAGTCACCGAGCTTCCCTCGCCGTCGCAAGTTGCGTCAAAGGGGCGCCGGCTCAGGATCCCACCACTCCATAGCGGGCCTCAATCATCACAACCCGTGGTCGAGCTTCGAACATAACGACTTGCGGCTGCTCATCGTACACGCCATTTCTGACCGTATGAGGTCACCAACCGTCGCGATCGCACTACCTCGAGCGGCAAATGTCTGTTCTACGGGTGTCATCGCCTTTGCATTCAATTCGTTGAGCGGCCGACGTGGTCACCTCAGAGTGGTACGACACCTGCGCTACCCCGCGTATGACAATAATCATGCCCCGTTTTTGGAATGCGGCCCTACTGAGCGCCGCCCTTCTAGCCTCAACCGCAATGGCCCCAGCAATGTTGCGAGCCCAAACCGCCCCTGTCACCTACCACGACAAAGGCCACAATGACGATCATGAATGGAACAGCCAGGAAGACAAGGCATATGGTGCGTACCAAAAACAATACCATCATAAAAACGTCGAGTTTTCCAAGCTGAATGAGAAGGATCAACAGGCCTATTGGGGCTGGCGTCACAATCATTCAGACGCAGTGCTCAAAATCGAAGTAAAGTAGCGTCGATCCCATTCCCTTTCGCCACGTCGCGAGTCTTGACGATTCGGCGTTCGTGGATGTCTGGGCCGTGGATCACGGCCCAGAATCGATCTGAATCACAGGTTCTCGTGCCACGCCGGTGGCTCGCTGATTCCTACTCTTGGATGTGCTGCTCATTCCGCCGTCTCTTTCAGGACCTGCCCAATCTTTTCCAGCAGCTGCGCAGCAGTAAACGGCCGTGGAAATATTTCAAACCTAGCGAGATCCTCGCGATACTGCAGACGATCATCTTCCAATAGGCCAGCCACCATAAGGACACCCATTGGGGGATTCCTAACTCGGCGGTGCGACTTCAATCTAGGCGTGAGTTTCTTGGCAAGGGGATCGGAACTGCTTAATGTTGCACGCCGCCTTCAATGGGCCCGGCTTACAGCAGACAACAAAGCGGCGTAAGGGTTGATGGGCTTGCCTTTATACCATTGCTTGTCCGGTCCTAGCTCAAAGACGGCGAAATGCAAATGCGGCGCACCGCCACTTGCGTTCCCGCTGGATCCCACAAACCCAATCACCTGCCCCCTTTTCACGCGCATTCCCTCGCGGAGGCCTTCGGCGTACCGGTCGAGATGAGCGTAGTAGTAGCAATACACACCCATTTCATCGAATGCGTAGATCGTATTGCCTCCCGGCTTGCTGAGAAACAGCTTGCGGATGGTTCCGGATGCAACGGAATGTACCGGCGTTCCCCTCGGGCTCAGCAGATCAATCGCCTCGTGAGAATGCCCGGAATGAACTTCATTAAACGTATCTCGCACCTCCGTCTGACGTCAGTCCATCGATGGGCGGCGCCATCTCGAGCAGGGAGGAAGTGGACCCAATAACGACGAATGCCAGGAATAGCGGAGCAATCCAGCGGGTGCTCGGCAAGGCTACTCCTCAAGGATTGCGGGAGTGCCCGGAACAACCATGTGCGACAGCTCTGTCGCATCCCAATTCGTCAGCCGGATGCACCCATACGACTCCTCATGCCGGATATGGCCCGGATCCGGCGTTCCGTGGATTCCGTAGTGTGCTTTCGATAGCCCCATCCATACCACGCCCACCGGATTGTTTGGTCCCGGCGCCAACCTCTCCGTGGCCCTTTCCGGATCCACGTTCCAATAGTGCACCGGATCCCAATTAAACCATGGGTCGCGTATCACGCTAAGGATCTTCCAATCCCCGATCGGCAGCGGATCATGTGAGTCGCCCATAGTGGCGGGATACTGCGCCAGAAGTTTGTCGCCGGCCCCCAACGCCGTTACCGTTCGCTTTGACTTGGAAACCACCACACGTGACGCTCGCTGGACAGGAGCGAGCCGTACATTCGCTACGGTAATCTGCTCTCCCGCCGTGTCCAATTTAGCGCCGGGATTCAACTCCGCAAGCAGTCTGGGCGACATGTGGAACTTCTCACCCAACTCCTCTTGCGGCGATTCCCATCCCATCCATTTCAATTTGGCCTGATCTTCAGCTTTACTGGGGATCGGCTCGAATGGTCCTTTGACGTCTGCCGCAGTAATCGTATAGGTGATCAACAGCGGACCGGTGTGCGTATCGAGCAACTCCCACATCTCCGCGTTGATAACACCGGTTGGCTTCAACCCGTGGTTTTCCTGGTACCCTTTAATCGCAATGGCCAGATCGTCCCCATAGCGACCGTCAATCTCCCCGGGCGAAAATCTTGCACAGCCCAGAAGAATCTGCGCACGAATGACCCTCGCCCCGGTTGCTCCAGGAGCTACCGCTGCGGTGGTCGGCTGTTCCACTTCGCGGGAAATCTGATCTCCGGAGAGCGGCCCTCCAAAGCTCGGCATTGCAAAGGTCAGAACCAGGGCCATGGCCCCATAGGAAGCAGTCTGTCGCATACAACTGAAACAAAGCACGCACGTAGCCGTTTTGCAATTCGATACTGATACATCGTGGACGCCGTGTTACAACCGGCTGCGGTTGCCGCCCCTTTTGACCGTACGTGGTCATTTGACCATCGGGTGCCACCAGTTCGAGAACCACACTTTGCGAGGAGAGCACCTTTCTGTTTAGGTGTGGCCGACAGTTGCGGGTTGCTAATACACCCCATAGGCGTTCGGTCCTTCTCGTGCTCCCAAGCAGATTGAACGGCATCGTTCATCAAAGGAGAAATGAAATGCTCGGCATGGGGCTCGTTGGAACCATTATTGTGATTTGTCTGGTTGTTTTCCTTATCCGCAGGGCGTAACTGAGTGGGATAGGTTATCAAGCACACTTTTAACCTGCGACACGAATCGGAAAGTGATCCTGAAGGTAAAGGAAGCGTTGTGCTTCCCGGGGCTCGCACCAGGGGGGATTTGCCTCGCAGTCGGCGACAGTCGCTGGCAACTGAACTCCACAAGGCCGCAAGCTGCGGCTCCAACGGAGGAATCAAGCATTTGTGCGAATTCCTCAAGGAGACAAACTAGGTGAAATTAACATTGAAGCAACTGAGCCAGGCGGCACGTGTGGCCTGTGCGGCGGCCGTGCTGGTATCGGCTTATCCTGCCTACGGGCAGGTCCTTATAAACGGCGCTGGCTCTACCTTCGCCGCCCCCATCTACACGAAATGGTTCAGCGAGTATCGCAGCGTACAACCAGGCGCTGAGATTAATTACCAGGCTGATGGTTCGGGCGCCGGCATTAATCAGGTGTCCAGTGGAATCGTTGACTTTGGAGCCACCGACGGCCCCATGACCACTGCGCAGATGAATAAGGGCAAGGTGAAGGTTCTGCACTTTCCCACCGTGTTGGGTGGCGTGGTGGTCATTTATAACGTGCAAGGTGTGACGACAAACCTCAGCTTTACTGGCGACGTGTTGGCGGCCATCTTCCTTGGCAAGATCACCAAGTGGGATGATCCGGCCATCGTCAAGTTGAATCCTGGCGTCAAGTTCCCCGATAACACGATTACGACGATCCACCGCGCTGACGGCAGCGGCACCACTTACGTTTTCACTGACTATCTCTCTGCGGTAAGCCCCGAATGGAAAAGGGGTCCGGGCACAAGCACCTCTGTTAAATGGCCCGTCGGTATCGCGTCGAAGGGCAGCGATGGTGTGACGGCACTGGTCGAACAGCAAAAGAACAGCATTGGCTATGTGGAGCTCACCTACGCAGCGACACAGAAGCTCGAATACGCCAAGATCAAGAATCTCGACGGCGAATTCATCAAAGCCGACCTGCATAGCGTCACCCTTGCTGCCGCGGCGGCTGCTAAGAAGATGCCGGCCGACTTCCGCGTCTCGATCGTGGACCAGCCCGGTAAGGGTGTCTATCCTATCTCGACATTCACCTGGCTGCTTATTCCCGTGCAGATTGACGATGCAGCCAAAGGCAAAATCATCGTCGGTTTTCTGGACTGGATGCTCGGTAAGGGTCAAGCCTACGCCGCGGGCCTTGATTATGCCGAGTTGCCGGAGCAAGTTGTAGCACAGGAAAAGAGTGCAATCGCTGAAATTAAGGTTGGCCCAGCGGTCCGCGCAGCCCGGTAAACAGTCACTTTCAGAGGCTCCCGTATTCTGCGCGAGTATCCGGCACCGCCCGGGCTCGCGCCCCGGGGCCATTTGTAGGCGGCCCAGTGCTCTCAGCGAAAGAATTGGGGCCGCCGGAAGTCTCGACAACTCGGTGCATAAGTTCCTCGCCGTGAACTGGCCCGAACTCGAAGCTCACGTTCCGAAGTGGGGCGGGCGCCTACGCCCGCGCCGCTCTCCGCCTCGGAGCAGGATGCCCACATCCGGCTCTGCGAGCCACACGGAAAGGTGGGCATTTTCATTAGCGGCGGTGAACGGAACCTTAGCGACCTCACCCCCCAAACTAGCGAACACCGCATAGCGCCCTGCGCTGTTCGGGAAACGGCCACCTCTCCCTAACCACAAAACCGATCACAAGCCATCGACTTTTATTTTCTCGCTCTAACCTCTTTTCTACCAACGTCTTCCCTGAAAACGCCGGGGCAGCGTTTCGCACGCGGAACTGCCGCCAGTGTTACGTCTGGTTCAGGCGTACTCCGCCAACTCTCAATTAAGGTAGAAAAAAATGAGCAACCAATGTAAGGACCGCCCTGACAACACGGGCGATATGGCGGCTGAACAAAATCCGGCCTCGCCGGAATCGAAACAGCCAGACGCTGGGCATCCAGCTTCACCCGCCGCCGGCGCGGAGAAAGGAGACCCTCAGGTCGACGCGAGAACGCAATCCAATCGCGAGAACGCGCAGAAGTCCACCGGCCCTCGCACCGACGCTGGCCGCGACGCGTCTTCCCGCAACGCCGTCAAGCACGGCCTCTTCGCTGCCGACGTCACGAAGTATTTCCGCAGCGAAGAAGAATCCCAGCGCTACCAGCGCTTCATCGACGGCATCGTCCAGGATCTCGCCCCGGTCGGCGACTTCGAAACCATCCTGGCCCGTCGCGCCGCCGACATCCAGTTCCGGCTCGACATGCTGCGCACCGCCGAATTCAAGGTCTACGCCGACGAAGGCCTCGCGAAAGACACCATGGAAGGCTTGCTCGACAAGAGCGGCAACGCCATGGTCCTGGCTTCGCTCTACGATTCGCGCTTCCAAAACTCGTTTTCCAAGACCATGAAGGAACTCCGCCTGGCCCAACAAGCCCGCCGCGACCGGGAGCTGCACGCACTTGAGCAACTAAAAGGCATTGCGATCTCGCACATACAGCAGAACGCTACCTTCGATCCAGCCAAGTTTGGCTTCGTTATTTCACGCGACTTTGTGTTCAACCAGGCCCACTTGGCCAGTGCCAGGACAATGGCCCAGTTCTCCGTCGGAAACGGCGTCGTCGAGAAAAAGGTCGTCGATTACGTCGCCAAGGTGCCTCCCAAGGCCGCCTAGTCCGTCCCAAAACGATGCAGAAACCCCTCCAACAATTCCAAGCCTTGAGGATCTCTACCCAACGTGTCGTTGCGGGACAGGCCCAGACCGCGCACCAACCCAATCCGAGCCGCGACTGTCAAGGAGCGGTGCTCCGTCTCATCCGAACCGCACACCAACGCCATCCGAGCCGCGACTGTCAAGGAGCGGTGCCCCGTCTCATCCGAGCCGCGCACAGACGCAAACCGAACCGCGACTGCAACGGAGCTACGCCAGGCCTCGGCGCGGGATCAGCCGCTTCGGCACCAGTGAGGCTTCTGATATAGGATTAGGTTACCTATGGCCCAAACAACGGAACAGAATCTCTCGAATCACGCGCGGCTCGATCCGCCGTATCACTTTGTCTTACTGCCCCTCGTCGTCGTGATCCTGGCGATGGCGGTGACGACACTAATCCGGCACCCCAGCACCACCACCCTCTGGATGTTATTGGTCAGCTTGGCCTTACTCCTTGTTGCACTCAAAGCCCGGATCTATCCGCTCAAAGCCCAAGACCGCATCATCCGGCTCGAAGAACGGCTCCGGCTGGAGCGGTTGCTCCCTGAAAGCCAGCACGCGCTCATCCCCAAACTGACCGAGGCCCAGTTGGTGGCGCTCCGTTTCGCTTCCGATGCCGAACTGCCCGCCCTGGCGGAAGCTGCTGCCACCCGGCAGATGCCGCCCAAGGAAATCAAGAAGTCCATACAGTCCTGGCGCGCGGATTTCTTCCGGGTTTGACGGCCCTAGCCATCTTAGAACCAATGGCTTACGGACTCTTAACCCAGTCTTCAAAAAACTGGCTGCACGAACTTGACAAAGAAACACTCAAGTCTGATAATGGAGACGTGCTAAACAATTGTCCACCGTTGAGGGTGCCAGACACGACCCTCCCGGATTGGCGGAGGGTTTCTTAAATGAGCAAGATTATCGGTATTGACCTCGGAACCACGAACTCCGTGGTAGCCGTCATGGAAGGCGGCCAGCCCGCCGTTATCCCCAACCAGGAGGGTGGGCGGACCACGCCTTCGGTGGTTGGGTTTTCGAAGAATGGTGAGCGCCTGGTCGGCCAGGTGGCCAAGCGCCAGGCGGTGACCAATCCGGAAAACACCGTCTATTCAATTAAGCGATTCATGGGCCGTCGCTACGACGAAGTGAGCGAGGAAATGAAGCTCGTACCTTATAAGGTGGCGCGCGGCGACGGTTCCGACGCCCGGATCGAGATTCAAGGCAAGAAGTATTCTCCGCCCGAGATATCGGCCATGATCCTGACCAAACTGAAGGAAGCGGCCGAAGCTTACCTGGGCGAGAAGGTCACCAAGGCCGTCATCACGGTGCCTGCCTACTTCAACGACGCCCAGCGTCAGGCCACCAAGGACGCCGGCCAGATCGCGGGCCTGGAGGTGATGCGCATCATCAACGAGCCGACGGCGGCTGCGCTTGCCTACGGCCTCGACAAAAAGAAGGATGAAACCATCGCGGTCTACGACTTCGGTGGTGGAACATTCGACATCTCCATCCTTGAAGTGGGCGACGGCGTGGTTGAGGTGAAGTCCACCAATGGCGACACCCACCTGGGCGGCGACAACATCGACCAGCGCATCATCGACTGGCTGGTTCAGGAGTTCAAGAAGGACCAGGGCGTCGACGTATCCAAAGATCAGATGGCGCTGCAGCGGCTGAAGGAAGCGGCCGAGAAGGCGAAGATCGAGCTCTCGACCCTGCTCGAGACCGACATCAATCTTCCCTTCCTGACCGCGGACGCCAGCGGCCCCAAGCACTTGAATGTGAAGCTGACCCGCTCCCGGTTCGAGCAAATGGTCGCGGACATTCTCGACCGCACGGTGGGCCCCTGCAAACAGGCGCTTGCCGATGCAGGTGTTACGCCCTCGCAGATCGACGAAGTCGTGTTGGTTGGCGGCTCAACCCGTATCCCGAAAGTGCTGCAAATGGTTCGCGACCTGTTCGGCAAGGATCCGAACAAGAGTGTGAACCCCGATGAAGTGGTTGCGGTCGGCGCGGCGGTTCAGGGCGGCGTGCTGGGCGGCGAAGTGAAGGATGTCCTGCTGTTGGACGTTACGCCACTCTCGCTCGGCATCGAAACCCTGGGCGGCGTGTTCACGAAGCTTATCGAGCGGAACACCACCATCCCGACTCGCAAGAGCGAAGTATTCTCAACCGCGGCTGACAGCCAGACATCGGTCGAAATCAAGGTCCACCAGGGCGAACGCGCCATGGCTCGCGATAACCGCTTGCTGGGCGTTTTCCAACTGGTCGGCATACCGCCCGCACCGCGCGGCATCCCGCAAATTGAAGTGACATTCGATATCGATGCGAACGGCATACTGAACGTCACGGCCAAGGACCGCGCGACGAACAACGAACAGAAAATCACCATCACGTCTTCCTCGGGCCTGAGCAAGGATGAGGTCGAGAAGATGGCGCGCGACGCCGAAGCGAACGCGGCCGACGATCGCAAGAAGAAGGACGAGATCGAGGCTCGCAATCGTGCCGACGCTTTGTCCTATCAAGTCGAGAAGATGTTGAAGGATCACCGCGACAAGATCTCCGAATCCGACGCCAAGGATGTGGAGGCCGCTCTCGCCGACATGAAGAAGGCCTTGGCCGAGGGTGGGTCTGATGCAATCAATACCGCTACCGACAAGCTGACCCAGGCCAGCCATAAACTGGCCGAGGCGATGTACAAAACGCAGAGCACCAGCGCGAACGGCGCGGCCGGTCAGCCTGGCGCTCCGACCGAAGAGAAGCCCAAAGATAATGTGGTCGACGCCGAGTTTGTGGACGTCGACGACAAGAAATAGCCGAAGGTGGCCGGTTTATCCGCAACCAAAGCGCGGCTGCAAGTAGTTGAATAGACAGAAGCGGCGGCTGCCAATAGCCGCCGCTTCTGGTTTAGGGAGTTGGTGCGTTTCTAATGGCAGCGAAACAGGATTTCTACCAGACACTGGGCCTCTCCAAAGGAGCCAACGCCGATGAGATACGCAAGTCCTACCGCCGTCTTGCGCGCAAGCATCACCCGGACTTGAATCCGGGCGACAAATCGTCCGAGGACCGCTTCAAGAAGGTACAGGAAGCCTACGATGTGCTAAGCGACGACAAGAAGCGCAAGATTTACGATCAGCACGGTTTCTATGCCGACAACCTCCCTCCCGAGGCAGGTGGACCGGGCGCGGGACCGGGTGGCATGGGCTTTGAAGGTTTTGATTTCACGGAAGCGTTTCGCAACAGCCAGGGCGGCGCAGGCGGGTACGAGACTTACACCCCCGGTAGTGGCGGGTCGAACTTCAAGGACATCTTCAGCCAGTTCTTCGGCGGCAGCAAGAACCGGCCGGCCAGCATGCATCCCGAACAGGGCGCGGATCTGGAATACGGCTTAGCCATCGACTTCTGGCAATCCATTCGAGGTACGCAGGTCAAGCTCAATATCACCCGCCAGGAAATATGCGAGACCTGCGGCGGGAGCGGCTCCTCGGGCGGCGCGGTCGCGGTCTGTCCGGAATGCGATGGGACGGGGACGGTCTCGCAGCTGGCGGGGGCGATGAAGTTCAACCTGCGCTGCCAGCGCTGCGATGGGACGGGACGCCTCAAGAATGTTTGCCCGACCTGCCGCGGTGAAGGCCGCGTGACACACCCGGACACGGTGGAAGTGCGAATCCCGGCGGGCGTCACGGCGGGCTCCCGATTGAGGGTCGCCGGTAAAGGAAACGCGGGCGCCGGCGGCGGTCCGCCGGGCGATCTATATATCACCATTCGCGTGGAAGATCATCCATTTTTCAAGCGCGATGGGGACACGATTGAAATCCAGGTGCCGCTCACGGTAACCGAAGCCGGGCTCGGGGCCAAGATTGAAGTGCCCACCATTGATGGCCGTGCGCTGCTGAAGATCCCGCAGGGAACCCAAAACGGCCAGAAGTTCCGGCTGCGCGACAAGGGCGTCTTCAACGCGCGGAAGAACGTGCGCGGCGATGAGATCGTTGAGGTGGTTCTGCGGGCGCCGAAGGTCAACGACGAGCGCACCAAGGAGCTGCTGCGCGAGCTGGCGCAAGTCCAAACGGAAGACGTGCGCTCCGAGATGTGGAGTAAGGTATAAAACGATGGCGAAGACGAAAGGGAAAGCGGCCTACATGATATCGGCGGTCGCCGAGCAGTATGCGATTCATCCCCAGACCTTGCGCCTGTATGAGCGGGAGGGATTACTCGCTCCATCGCGCAGCGAAGGAAATACGCGCCTGTACACCGACGAAGATCTGGAACGGCTCGAAGTCATTCTCAAGCTCACGCGCGAGCTGGGCGTGAATCTGGCGGGCGTCGAGATAATCCTCAATATGCGGCAGAAGATGGAAGCGATGCAGGCTCAGATCGAGAGCTTTGTCGACAACCTGAACCAGGAACTCTCGCATCACATGAGCGCGCCCCGGACGGTGGAAAGCAACAATTCGCTGGTTCCGGTGCTGCAGGTTTCTCCGCTCGCTCCAGCCTCGAAGCCGGAAACCAAACGGCCTGCCGAAGCGCGGCGCCGGTCGGCACGCTGAACCAGGCCACATGGCGGCAGAAACACCATCGAGGCGGTTCCGGAGTGTTTGTGTGTTCTGCGCTTCGAGCCACGGCGCCCGCCCTGCCTACGTCGCAGCCGCACAGCAGGTGGGGCAGCTGCTTGCCGGGCGAGGCATCGAACTGGTCTATGGGGGTGGATGCGTGGGCCTGATGGGAACGGTTGCGGACGCCGCGCTGGCAGCGGGCGGACGCGCGGTGGGCGTCATGCCCGTGGCGCTGGTGGAGCGAGAGATCGCTCACACGGGCCTGACCGAACTCCACGTGGTCGGCTCAATGCATGAACGAAAAGCGAGAATGGCCGATCTCTCGGACGCTTTCGTGGCCCTTCCCGGAGGGTTTGGCACGCTGGACGAGTTGTGCGAGATTCTCACCTGGGCTCAGTTGGGCATCCATCGCAAGCCGGTGGGCCTGCTCAACGTGGCCGGGTATTACGATCATTTCCTGGCGCTGCTGGATCATCAGGTCCGCGAAGGCCTGCTGCAGTCGCGGCATCGCGACTACCTCACTGTGGATATCGACGCCGGGCGGCTGCTCGATAAACTACAGGTCGCCCTGCTTCCCGGCGAACCCAGGTTGCGGGCCGGTACCTGAGTGAAGGGGGTGGAAACTAATTGGGGCCGGGCAGCGTTCGCACCGGGAGTTTACTTGTCGCGTGCCTTGCTACGGGCTACCCTAATAGTCGATGTCCTTTCTCGGTCCCACGGGCGACCCTCTTCGACAGCAACTCATCGACATACGGAACGGCCTGCTTGGTCTGCACAAAGCGCTGCTCGATTCGGAGCGCTCCCTGTACGAGAAAGTCCATGGACCTATCGCGTCGCCAGGTGCGTTCCTGCAGTTGCTGATTGGCGATTCCTGGTTTGCCTGGCTGAAGCCGATGACGGCCTTAGTGGTGGAGATTGACGAAACGCTTGCCGCACGCGACTTGGCCGATACTGACGATTTCCGCCAGCTCATCTCCCGCGCGGGTATTCTGCTCAATCCTGAAGAAGCGAATCACGGTTTCGCCGAACACTACTCGGATGTTATACAGCGGGATTCCGGCGTGGCTTACCTGCACGTCCAGATTATCCGGCAAATTCATAAGACCGCGTGATCTCGCCCGAGGTGTCGACTGGGCAGTCAGCGAAGCGGGTTCGCAGCCCGCCTCAGGTTGCCATGTTCCCCACAGGCTAGAATTACGAAGACTCTATGCGGGGCGGAGGTTATAAGCTTTGATTAACCCAATGAACTTCCCGATAATTGTTTTTCTGGTTTCCGTTTTCGTGCTCTGGCTTGCCATACGGATTGGCACCTTGATAGCCAAGCGGCGGCATCTCGACGAGGATGCGCGTGAAGACTTCAACCTGATCCTCTCGGCGACTCTGACGCTCCTCGGCCTGATTATCGGGTTTAGTTTTTCCATGGCGATCAGCCGCTATGATATGCGCAAGAACCTTGAGGAGGCCGAGGCCAACGCCATCGGCACCGAGTATGTCCGCGCGGACCTGCTGCCTAATGCCGACGCCGCAGCGAAGATCAAAACGCTGCTCATCAACTACACGGACGAGCGCATCCTGTTCTACACGACGCGCGATCCAGTTGAGCTGGAGCGGGTCGATACCCAGATAGCTCAACTACAGAATCAGTTATGGGCCGCGGTCGTTCCCGCGGCCGACACGCAACCGACGCCGGTAGTGGCGCTCGCCGTGGCGGGGATGAACGATGTGCTGAACTCGCAGGGCTATACGCAAGCCGCCTGGTGGAACCGCATCCCCACTGCGGCCTGGGCTCTGCTGGCTGCCATCGCCATCTGCTGCAGCATGCTGGTCGGTTATGGTTCGCATCGTACCAGAGGATCAGGTGTTCTGATTCTGGTTCTGCCGGTGATCGTGTCAATCGCGTTCTTGTTGATTGCTGATATCGACAGCCCACGAGGCGGCCTGATACGGGTGAAACCCCAGAACCTTCACGCCCTTGCGGCGTCGCTGCACCCATCCCAGCCGGCCGGAAGCCACTGATCGAATCTCAGGCGCCGGGAGATGAGAGGTGGCTAGACGAAAACAATCTCCGACGGGTCGATTGTGTAGCCTTCGTCATTCACCGTTTTGACCGCGGCATTGCGCAGCGTGGTCTCACTGGCATTCTTGGGCTCGGCGGAGTGTCGGCGGATGACTTCCTCGCCAACCTGGATGCGAATCAGCCACCGGTTACCAGGTTCATCTCGAGAGATTTCGACGCGGTCTGCCTTCATGTAGTTAGGATGACAGATTTTGGGAGGTCAGGCGCCGGAAAACCTGCGCCCTAAACGCACACATTGAGGAATGAGTCCATGGCGAGGGTAGCGCGGCGGCAGACTTCGGCGTGGCGGGCCTTCTTGTCGTGGCGAAGCTTGTGGCGCGAGGCTTCGTCGAGCGAGGGAAGAAGATCAAAAGTAATGTTGGCTGGCTGAAAGTGTCTGGGGTCGGCGCTGGTGATGTAGTGGCAGAGCGAGCCGAGTGCGGTTTCGCGCGGGAGGCTATCGACGGACTGGCCTTGCGCCAATTGCGCGGCGCCGCGGCCTGCCAGGAGGCCTGCGGCGATGGATTCGGCGTAACCCTCGACACCGCAGATCTGCCCGGCAAAGAAGATCCGTGGATCGCTCCTGAGCTGGAGGGTACGGGATAGCAGCGACGGAGCGTTGATATATGTATTGCGGTGCATCTGGCCGAAGCGAAGAAACTCGGCGTGTTCGAGGCCGGGGATCATGCGGATGACGCGAGCCTGATCGCCGAACTTCATGTGGTTCTGGAAGCCGACCAGGTTGTAGCTATCGGCGCGCTGGTTCTCCTGGCGGAGCTGCACCACGGCCCAAGGCCGGCGGCCGGTGCGCGGGTCGTCGAGGCCCATTGGCTTCATGGGGCCAAAGCGTAGCGTATCGCGGCCGCGGCGCGCGATTTCCTCAATCGGCAGGCAGCCCTCAAAGTATGGCGTCTTGTCCTCCGGAATGTGCGGCTCATAGAGCTCGGCAGCGAGGACGGCGGTGATGAAGGCCTCATATTGCTCCTTGTTGAAGGGACAGTTGATGTAGTCTTCGGTGCCGTCCAGTGACTTGCCATAGCGCGACGCGCGAAAGGCGATCGACATGTCGACGGAATCGGCCGCGACGATCGGACTGATGCTGTCGTAGAAGTAGAGGCGGTCGGAGCCGGTGACGCGGCTGATGTCCGCGGCAAGGGCGTCGCTAGTGAGCGGACCGGAGGCGACGATGACGATGCCTTCGCCAGGAATACGTTCAATCTCACCGCGGCGCAGTTCGATGTTGGGATGGTTGTCGAGGGCGCGGGTAATTTCGGCGGAGAAGGCTTCGCGGTCGACGGTAAGGGCGTGACCGCCAGGAACGCGAGCCGTCTGGGCCGCCTGCATGAGAAGTGAGCCAAGGCGGCGCATCTCCTGCTTCAACTGCCAAGGCGCAGAGTTGACCTGCTCACTCTTGAGCGAGTTGCTGCAGACAAGCTCGCCGAGAGAGTCGGTTTTGTGAGCAGCGGTTCGCTGGTGCGGGCGCATCTCATGGAGTACAACACCGATGCCGGCTTGGGCGGCCTGCCATGCGGCTTCGCATCCAGCGAGCCCGGCACCGATGATGTGGATAGTCACAAGACTATTGTAGGTTTCGGTGGAAGTTGCCGCGTCTCGACCACCCAGCCGATCTCATATTCTGTTGTATCCGAAACGGGACGACTTACGATCGCGAGATGCGCCGGGCGCGGAGAAGAGAAGTGAAACCAAAAGCGGCCATGATGATTCCAAAGATCAGAGTAATGGTGAGCTGGCCACCGCTACGGGGGTCGGAATCAAGCGCTTTGTAGAACGCGTAAGCGCGGTAGAAGGCGGGGATGGCGAACAAAAGAAAAAAAGCGCCGATGAGCTGATTCCAAATGATTCGGGCCGGCTTAACAACGTGTGGGACGACGTGTTTGGCGAAGTTCCTCGCGATGCCCGGTTTGAGTCTCACCACGACTTCAGGTTAGCATCCGGTGGAAGGGCGTGAATCGGTGACGTGCAGACGGCCAAACGTGCTATTCGGATGCTACGCTTAAGGTACCCGGAAGGGAGCTGACTTTCTCTTGGACGATCGTTTAAAAGACTTGATGCAGGAGCTTGGGAACGCGATCAACGAGTCGTTGTCCGATTCCGACCGAATTGCCTCAGCCATTGGCGAGATCAAGCAGGCCGGTTATGACGTGTTTCTGGTGCTGGAGGCGACGATAGGGTTCAACAAGCGCGACGAGTCGGAAGAATCCGACGAGGATGAGCATCCCACCGAGCACCCGGGCGAGCCACTGAAATACGAATCGGCAGGAAGAATCAAGCTCACTTCGTCGGACCAGAAGTTCCTTCGCGCGCTGAAGATTTCGGTTGATGAGGACCGACGGCGCCCGGACTGAAGCTTCAGGATCTTCCCGAGAGTTCCCGATACACGGCGTAGGTTTGATGGACCGCGCGGGTCCATGGAAATTCAGCCGCGCGCAAACGGCCGCGCCGGGAGAGATCGGCGCGCAAATCCTCGTGCTGAATCAGCTGGCGCAGACCTTCGGCAATCGCGTCCGTGTGAAGGGGGTCCACTAACAGAGCGGCGTCGCCGGATACTTCGGGCAAGGCGGAGCGGTTCGAGGTCAGCACTGGAACGCCGAATGCCATGGCTTCCAAGACCGGCATGCCAAATCCCTCGTCAAGCGACGGAAACGCGAAAATCGCAGCCCGTTGGTACAAGGATTTCAATTGCTCCGCCGAGACGTATCCGGTGACTTCAATTCGATCACGAGCGGGCGAGCGGGCGATGCGGTCGAGAATTTCCGCGGCGCCATAGCCACCGGGGGAGCCAGCCAGGACGAACTTCCATTCCGTGGAAGCGCTTTCAAAAGCCTCGACGAGCCGCAGAGTGTTTTTGCGTTTCTGCAGAGCACCGACGGTTAGGATCAGTTTGCTGCGGGGAACCGTAGCGCCAGAGGGAGGAAGGTCCGTCCCATGGGGGACGACACGAATGCGAGACGGATCGACACCAAGCAACGACGAGACCTGGCCGGCCGTGAACGAGGAGACAGCGATGATGAGGTCGGAGTTGGCGGCGGCGCGCTTAGCCTGCTCGGCAAAACGGCTTCGGAATTCGGCGGTGGAGTATTCCTCCGTGAGGACGAAGAGATCGTGAAAGGTGGTGACGACGCGAGGTGATGGGCGCCGGTCGACGCGCTGGTTGAGGGCATGGAAGAGATCGGCGGCGATAGGGATGGGTGGTTGCAGCAGGCGGACGCGAACATTCGCGGCGGAAGAGCGCCTCTGCTTCCGGAAGAAGCTCTTGCGGAAATGGCGCAGGCGAACGCAGTGAAGGAACTCATCACCAGGGTAGGCCTCACTGAGTCCGTCGAGAATGTGACGCGAATAGAGACCGACGCCGGTGGGATTGGGGTCCTCGGCATACGTGGCGTCCTGAGCAATTCGCACGATGACCAGTGTGGCACGGGGAATCGCCGCTAAGGTTGGCGTCGTTCCTTATAGTCCGTATTCCTTGAGCTTGCGATAGAGCGTGGTGCGGCCGATACCGAGCAGAGCGGAGGCGACGGTCCGGTCCCCCTTGGTATAACGGATGGCTTCGAGGATGGCGCGTTTTTCCACTTCGGCCAGCGGGAGAACAGACGGGGAACCAGGCAGGAGCGATGAGATGGCCGAGGGCGTGTCATGTGAATCCGCCGCCACTTGCCTTTCGAGTGAGCGATTGAGAACAAAGGAGGGGAGGTCGGCGCCGTTCAGCCACGGCCCGGAGTTCATCGCGATCATCTGCTGGAGAACGTGTTCGAGCTCGCGCACATTGCCAGGCCAGTCGTAGTCCAAGAGGGCATCCATCACTTCTTCGGTGAGGCGATGGCCATTCCCGTAAGTGTTGATGAAGTGTGCAATAAGGACCGGGATATCGTCCTTGCGCTCGCGGAGCGGAGGAATGCGAAGACGCATGACGTTGAGGCGATAGAAAAGATCCTGGCGAAAACGCTGGGCCTGGACTTCGGCGGCGAGATCGCGATTGGTGGCGGCGATGACGCGGAAGTTCGAAGTGCGCTGGCCGAGGCCGCCGACGGCACGGAACTCCTTCTGTTGCAAGACGCGAAGCAGTTTCATCTGGAGATCGAGCGGCAGTTCACCGATTTCGTCAAAGAACGCGGTACCGCCATTAGCGGAATCCAAGAGACCCAACTTTGCGGTGTGGGCACCCGTAAACGCTCCCTTGGAGTAGCCGAAGAGTTCGCTCTCCATGAGCGGACCTACTAAAGAGGAACAGTCGATGACGACGAACAGTCCGCGACCTTCGACATTGTGGATGGCCCGCGCAACCAGCTCCTTTCCGGTCCCCGTTTCACCGAGTATGAGAACCGGGAAATGCGAGCGCCCCATTCGCATGAGAAGGCGATGGATCTCCTTCATGCCTGCGGAGGACCCAATCAAGCGGGCGATGGGTGAGGTGTCGAACGCGACCTGAGGTTGCACGATAGTTCCGATCTCTGGAGACAGATTTTCCAGTAAGGCAGTGCAATTGCAGGAGGAAAGTTCTCTTATGCCTTGAGGGGTTGGCAGAGGCTACTGAGCAACCTGGGATGTGGGAGTTGACGATGGGGTCGCAGGAGTGGGATCGAGATGCACAACGAAGACCTCAAAGCCGAGTTCCTGTTGAAGGCGGGTGGCGAGACCCTGCGCCTCGTCAACCGATGGCGCCTTCCCGACGAGGACCCGATAAAGGGTGGGATTGCCGGCGCGAGTGACGAGCTGCGCGGTTCCGTATTCACCGGCGAGCTTCGTCCGCAGGTGTTCGGCATTCTCATGGACAGAGTAGGCGCCGATCTGGACGGCATAGAAGTCGCCCACTACCACGGGCGCGTTTGGTGCGGGCGTGAGCTTGGCGGCGATGACATCGGTATCGGGATGAGGCGCGCTGATGACCTTCAAGCGGACAGGGCCAACGCCCGGCCCCAACAACTCAATCTGGCGGGCGGCGGCTTTAGAGAGATCGATGATGCGCCCGTCGACGAAGGGTCCGCGGTCGGTGATGCGCACATCGACGGTGAGGCCATTCGACAGATTCGTGACGCGCACCCAGGTATTGAAGGGCATGGTGCGGTGCGCGGCGGTCATCTTTTCCATGTCGTAGATTTCGCCGTCAGCCGCCTGACGCCCGTGATACGGCGGCCCATACCAACTGGCAAGACCTTCTTCCGTCGTGCCGGGAGGCGCCGGGATGGCCGGTGCAGCATGCGCGCGCGGAGCCGGAGGAGGAGCGGGAGCGGTTGCAACTTTGGGCTTGTGCCCACATCCGCAAAGCACGAGCGCGATGAAGGCCGCCGGCAGCGAGATGGGACTGATTCGCGAAAAATGCACCGCTGTGGATGATGGTAGCCGTCTGAAGCGGTCCACGCAAGCCGGCAATGGGTGGATTTTTGGCCTAAAACATTTCTCCGGGTTGTGTTTGATCCGAATTTGGGTGGTTTGGCGAGTCACTTGCTGTGGCTCTCAGTGATTTTTTTCTTGACTTCTCTTCAGAGAGATCTTATATATGAATCACACTGCGATCTAGCTGATTGCAGATTTACGTTTAGGGAGAATCAACCGAATGAAGAACGCAACCAAGAAGGCTGTTAAGAAGGCCGCCAAAAAGGCCCCAGCCAAAAAGAAGAAGTAGCCACCATTTCCCCTTGCAAGGGGATCAACCGAAAGAAACGCCTCCGCAGTTTGGAGGCGTTTTTCATTTTACAGGCGGCTTGCGGAACAGAATTACGTGGAACGAATCTCCCATGCCATAGACGAGCTGCTTCCATTGCAAGCGCCAGCGGTCATCGACGGCATGCCAGCGGCGGGCAAGGTCCTCTTCGCCCCAGATTGACAGGACCCACGATGCAAACGATTGGCGCACAACGAATTCAAATCCCGATCGCACGGCCGAATCAGTAAGCGCGGTCAGATTCACGTGCGCGGTGATGTCCTGGGAGCCGGGGTCTGCCAGCACGTCTTCGACAGCCTGGTGTTTCCGGTACGACATGAGCGACCCGAAAGGAAAGCGAGGCAGTTCAAGGACTTGATAGCCATAGTCGATAACCAGAAGAAAGCCCGACAGCAAGAACGTCGTGATGCTCGCAAGCCAATGTTCCGCTGCGAGGTTCACTTCAAGAAGGCCCCCATCCGGAATGGACTGCCCGTAAATCTCCGCGTACTCTGCCAACTGCGGAGAGAGCAGGGGGGTAGTGGTGAATTGGAACCGTCCGTTCACAGCCACGACGCGAAGTTCGCACCAAGCGGGGCCGCAACGGCTAAGGAGATGCACCGGCAGAGCATCGAAGAATTCATTGGTGAGGACGAGGCCGTGCATCTGGCCTGGCAACTCGCCACACCCGAAGTCGTAACCCCGATAGTTCCAACGAGCGAGAGCCTGCGACAAGTCACCACGGCCTGATCCCACCTCGCAGACGGAGAACTCCGACGGTGCACCTTGTGCAAGCCGGGCGACGAAGGACTCCATCAGTTCGCCAAAGACCGGCTGCAGTTGTTCCGCAGTATAAAAATCGCCATTGCAGCCGAAAGGTCGCGGCTGCTTACGGTAGTAACCGGAGGAAGGATCGTACAGGGCGAGTTCCATGAAGCGCGCGAACGAAATGGGGCCAAGCCGATGGATCTCACTGGCTATTCTATCGGCGAGTTCTGAATGGCTCGGCACGCCCTCATTATCCCGGACGACTTCTATGCCCGGCAGCCATGGCCATCCGAATCGGTTACGACACACATACGAGTTTGGTATGCGGCCATGGCGTAGCAGGCTAGCCCACGTCGGCCAGAAGGAAGCGTTTGGGCTGTCCGAAGGCCCGAGTCACCGCCTCCGCAGCGATGTACCCGCTCCGAACGGCTCCCTCCATGGTGGCCGGCCAACCGCTGCGCGTCCAATCGCCGGCGAGGAATAGGTTGGGGATCGGCGTTTCCGTGCCGGGACGTTTCGCTTCGAGGCCCGGGGCGGCAGAGAAGGTCGCGCGCACTTCCTTTACAACGTGCGCCCGCTCAAGGCGCGCATCCGCCGCCAGCGGGAAGAACTCATGAAGCTCGCGAACGGCAAGGTCGATGATTTCGGCGCGCCCCATGTCAACCAGAGAACGGGAAGCGCTCACGACCAGCTGAACGTACTTGCCTTCCGACTTGTTGTAGAGCCATTGGATAGTGCGATCGAGCAGGGTGGCATGCGGCAGATCCGTAATGGGTCGATCGAACCAGAGGTGAATACCTGTAATCGGCGAGTGATGGAACGAAGAGAGATCCAACGTCTCTTGGGGCAGAAGAGCTGTGAAACGCTCAAAGGGCACAGCTGACACGTAGGCATCGGCCTGCAGAAGCTCTTGGGCGAGTTGGACTCCAGAGACCACACCCGAGTCCATGCGCAGAGACTGGGCGCTGGCGCGGGGCCGAATCTCGACCGAGGGGTAGGCCGCCCAGAGATCCGGCGAATAGAGGTCGGCCAGGGGAACGCTGGGAACACCCATTTCATAAGAATCGCTTCGCGCAAGGAAGCCAAGCCAGAAAACCTGCAGGCCATGCGAGGCGGCCATGCGATCGAGTTCCTCATTGATGGCGCTGAGCAGCACCTGACGCCAGAAGCGCTCCAAGGCCACTGGGCCCTGCTTCTTTTCCTGAAGCCAGGCGAGCATCGTGATCTGGTCGAGATCCTTGCGGGTTTTGTATTCGGATTTGACAGCGAGCAGGCCGCGAGCAACGTCGAGTTTGTCTCGAAGGGAAAGGAAACGAAGGCGAGCGAAAGACTCGGTGAAATGAAGGGGCGCTGGAAGGAGACCTCGCTGCATGATGGACATTCTGCCGCCGGGCTCGATCCAGAAGAATTCGCGATAGAAGCGGATGCGGCTTTCGACACCCAAACGCTGGTAGAAATCAATCAGGTTGGTGCAACAGCGCAGGAGGATGTGCTGGCAGTTATCGATGGTAATGGCGCCATCCTCGGCATTGTTCAACGGATAGGAGGTGGCGCGGCCGCCGAGAAAGGGGCGCGCTTCGAGTACGGTGGTGCGGTAGCCTGATGAACCTAATGCCAAGGCCGTGGCGAGACCAGCCAATCCACCACCCACGATGGCCACATGGGGGGGCCGACCCAGCGGCGGATCCAAGTGCGACACGGAACTATGACCCGACCGCGGCAGGTGAGCTGGAGTAGAGCGCGATCATATTCTCCATGAGCCGCAAACCGCAATCCCGCTCAAGAGTGAGAATGGACTCGGGATGGAACTGCACGGCCTCAATAGGGAGATGGCGATGGCGGACGCCCATGATGATGCCGTCTTCCGACTCGGCGGTGATTTCGAGACAGGAAGGTAACGTGGCGCGGTTCGCGTAGAGGGAATGATAACGGCCCACGCGGAACGGAGACGGGAGGTCGCGGAACACTCCGAGACCTTGGTGATGCACAAGTGAACCTTTGCCGTGCATCGGGTAATCGAGGATATTGAGCTCGCCGCCGAAAGCTTCCACGATGCCTTGTAATCCGAGACAGACGCCGAAAGTTGGAATAGCGCGCCTGGCCATTTCGCGAACAAGGGCAGGCACGCCAAAGTCGGACGGACGGCCAGGACCGGGCGAGATGAGGACGATGTCGGGCCTGGCCTGGTGGATCATCTCAAGCGCCAGAGCGGAGCGATAGGTGGAAACAGAGGCGCCGGTTTGCCGGGCATAGTTCGCCAGAGTATGGATGAAGCAATCGTCGTTGTCGACGAGCAGCAGCCGAAGACCGTCGCCGACGCGACGTGAGACGTAAGGCCCGTCCTTCGACGTTTGGTTCGGAAGCAGGGTGCGGAAGAAATTAGTCGCCTTGAGACGTGTCTCCTCCTCCTCGTTCTCGGGAATCGAGTCGTAGAGCAGCGTGGCACCGGCAGAATAGCGGGCATTGCCATTTTGAAGGTGAACGGTGCGGATCAAAATGCCGGTGTTAATGTCGCCGTTCAGGCTGAGCATGCCGACAGCTCCGCCGTACCAACCGCGGGCGTCCTTCTCCAAATCTTCGACGGCCTGAGCAGCGGCTTTCTTTGGGGCGCCGATGATGGTGACGGCCCACATGTGGGTGAGGAAGGCGTCGAGCGAATCGAAGCCGTCCATTAAGGTGCCCTCGACGTGGTCGACGGTGTGAAACAGACCAGCGTAGGATTCGATCAACCGGCGGCCAATGACGCGGACCGAGCCGGGAACGCAGACACGCGACTTGTCATTACGGTCGACGTCGCTGCACATGGTGAGTTCCGATTCCTCCTTGGTGGAGTTCAGGAGCTCGCGAATGCTTTCCGCGTCGCGTATGGGATCGCCACTGCGGCGGGCGGTTCCGGCGATGGGACACGTTTCGACGCGACGGCCTTCCACGCGGACGAACATTTCGGGCGATGCGCCGATGAGCTGCTCGTCGCCCATCTGGACGATGAACTCATAAGGACTCGGGCTGGCGGTCTGCACGCGGCGAAACAGTTCGGAGGGGCTGGCGGCGAAGGGGGCGCTAAAGGTCTGCCGAAGAACCACCTCGTAGTAATTACCCTGGCGCATGCCCTCGCGAACGGTTTCGACATTGGCCTTGTACTCGTCGGGTTGGTGGTCGGAACGGATTTCGGCGGGGCCGGGCTTCACCCTGGACTTATGGATTTTGGGCGTGTCGCGAGGAAGGCCGGCGGTAGAAAGACCGTCCGCTGAGAAGTCGTAGCTATAACGCTCGATGACTTCCTTCTTGCGATCCATGAAGTAGATGTCGTCGCAGAGGAAGAGATGAATGTCCTTTTGGTTCTCGCGAGGCAGGCGCAGGCGGATGGGATCGAACTGGAGAAGGAGGTCGTAGCCGAAGGCGCCGATGAGACCGAGGCGCGAATCCGCCGGATTCTGGAATTCGCCGACCAGGGCGCGCAGGATGGAGAACGGAGACGGCTGTTTGCTGCGCTCTTCTTCGGGGAAGACGGCAGGCAGCGGTTTGAGTTGTCCCAGGAAAGCGCTTTCGGATTGCTCGAATGACTCCCAATGCGGGTGGGAGCGCAAAACGCGGGCGAGGAGCTGGATGATGACACGGCCGCGGCGATTGAGGGCCCGGATTTCAAAGCGGCGGCCCCGGCAAACGAGTTCAATGGATGGCGCCACGCTGGCAAAATCCCAACGGGAATACCGCTCCGGATACTCGTAACCCGATGAAAAGTAGACGCCGCGCTTGCTGTCTAATTGGGTCAATAATTTCTGGAGGCCGCGCTCAAAGGGAATCTTCGCCGTTTTGCGGGTGACGGTAATGCCGTGAGGAGTGGTGTAGCTCAACTGCGACATGGGAGAGGGGCGAATGGAACTGAATCTTCAGAATAGCGTGGCGGACCGGAGGAACGATGAGGCTGCCACGCAGCTTTTGTTATTCTCGATGCGAAGTCAGGATTCGATGGTCAGGTTAGGGAAGACGTATGTCCGAGTCAAATCGAAGAACATTTCTTAAGACAGGTGCTGCTGCCATGACGCTTGCGCAAACGGGATTTAGTCAAGGTCCTCCGCCGCCGAAAAAGGCGAAGATCACGTCGTCGGTGATGCTGTGGACACTGAGCGGGTCGTTCGACGACAAGCTCCAAACATCCGCCAAAGCTGGGATGCAGTCGGTGGAACTGGTGACTGAGTATATTCATTGGACCGACGACGACGTCAAGAAGTACAAGAAGATGGCGCAGTCGTTCGGTTTGGGCATGGATACGCTACTGGCCCAGAACGACTGGACCAAACGGCCGGTGACCATGGTGAACCCGGCACATCGCGAGGCGTTCCTGGCGGATGTGAAGAGCGGAATTGAGTGGTCAAAGAAGCTGGACGTTCCGCAGATCATTCTGATGAGCGGGAACGAACAGCCCGGCATGACGCATGAGGAACAGTATGCGTGTCTGTTGGAATCGGCGAAGCGGGCGGCGGACCTGGCGGCGGCGTCAGACGCGAAGCTGATTATCGAGCCTCTGAATTCGAAGGTGAACCACAAAGGCTACTTCCTGAACAATTGCACGGAAGGGCTGAAGCTGGTGAAGGAAGTCGACAACCCGCATTTTCGCCTGTTGTTCGACATCTATCACGAGCAAGTGCAGGTCGGGAACGTGATCCGCACCCTGACCGAGGCCGAACCGTATGTGGCCGTGTATCACATCGCCGACAATCCGGGACGCAATGACCCGGGAACGGGCGAAATGAACTACGACAACATCTACAAGGCAATCCAGAAGACAGGGTACTCAGGCTACATCACGATGGAGTACCTGCCGGTGGGGGACCAGGTGGCGAGCCTGACGAAGTCGGTGACGGAGATGCGGAAGAGCGTGAATAGCGGGAACGGGTAGGGAGTGCAGGCCAAGTCGCGGGCCCATCCAAGCGTGGCTCGTTTCCTTGTTTGGCGGGCTTAATAAGAAACGGGCGCGGACATTCAATTCTCTGTCTTCGGAAGGCTAGGTGATTAAGAACCATGTTTCTGATCGTCAACATCCTTTTCAGGGTCTTTCTCTTTTTTGGTCTTTCCTGCTTGGCTGGCGGCCTGTACGCGCTCATTACCTCGCTGATCCTTCGAAATCGTGAGCGCCATCGAATTCTTAGAATCACCATCGCAGCCTCACTGCCGCCAGATTTCGCTGTGTATATGTTGGTTTGTGCGACTGCATTCTCCATCTTCAGTCCAGGCCGCCTCGGGATGCTTTTCGGCGACATTTCGGAACCTCTGCCGCATGGCTACGTTCTCACAGCGCCAGCGAAATGGCCCGGGGTTAGCCGAATTGAGTCTACTTCCGCGACGGACAAACCTACAGCGAGCGGTTATGTAAGGAGCCTCGAAGTCGACGACCCCCTGGTATTGGGCGCTTACAATTGGCGATACGACAGCTCACCGGACAAAGATACACAGGCGAATCAGGGTTATTTTGCGTTTGACACGCGCAGCGGAAGGGTCCTCGACTTTGGCACGCTCGCCGAGCTCAATCGCTATGCAGGGCATCCTCTTCACCTCATCGAGACCCAGTACTTCCGCAGTGCAGATACGTCACGCAAGCGCCTCTTGCATCTCGATCGCGCGATCGTGTTCGGGCCGCCACTTGCTTGCGCTTTAATCTACTTCGTATATCTGCTTTGGCGGCTCGCCGAAGAACCGTCCAGTGGCCTAAGGCGAGTTCCGGTTAGAGTATAAAACGTGGTATTACTAAGAGTATGAAGACGGCAATTTCGGTCGAGAATTCGCTTATGGAGGAGGCAGACAATGCCGCTCGAGATCTCGGGCTGAGCCGCAGTGGATTGATTGCCGAGGCCTTGCGCGAATACCTGAAGAGACGGCTGCAGGCTCGGGTTTCCAAACAGTTAAATCAAGCGTACGCGAACGGAACAAGCCCGGAAGATCGGAAACTGGTCAGGAAGCTGAGGACTAAGCTCCCCAGCCCGGACCGATGGTGAAGATCGAAGGTAAAGAGATCCGTCAGGGCGACGTCTATTGGCTTGACTTCGGCCCATCTTCAGGTTCATCGCCGGCCGAGCGGCATCCTTGTGTCGTGGTGCAAAGCGATGTTTTCAACCGCAGCCGGATCGCTACGACAGTAGTCTGCCTGATCACTTCTAACATGGACCGCGCCGCCGCCCCTGGAAATGTCCCTTTAAGAAAAGGGGAGGCACACCTGTCGAAGCCAAGCGTCGTGAATGTATCTCAGGTCGCGACGGTAGACAAGACCGATCTTGAGGAGCGAATCGGGCGGCTTCCAGGCGCTACGCTTGCCTCCGTATTAGCAGGGTTGCGACTTGTTTTAGAAGGCGATTAGGCAGTCCCTTCGGCGGTTGCTATTTCAGGTATTTTCCTATCGCCGCGTCGATGGCGGCGTCGGTCTTGGCGGGGAGCTTGATGTTTTTGTAGAGGCTCCAGCGCTCAATGTGGGAGGCCGTTTGGCCGGGTTGAAGGTTGACCAGGGGGCCGAGGGTCTCCATCTCGAGGAACGTATCGGCGGTGTAGGTTTCATAGGAGCAGCCGAAATCGGGATACTTAGCTTTCGGGTCGGCAACGGTCTTCTTCACGAATAAATCGCTGCCAAGCAAGTAGGCTCCGACAGTGTGCTGGTTAAAGAGGCCGGTTTTTTGAGGCCGCTTGTTGCCAGGCTGCTGTTGAAGAAGAACGTACTTGTAGGTGAAGGTCCAGCGCGGGTCGCTGAAATCGGTATAGGCCCACATGGTGAGCGGGTTGGTGGGCGCCAGGTACTCGTCGTGGGTTCCACGCGGTGGGAAGGCGGCGATGGCCAGACCATTCAGTGCCATTTGAGTCAGGGCCCAGGGCGCGAGTTCGCGCGCTTTGGTTCCGGCGTTCTTGATGTGGTGGGTGACCTCAACATCAGAACCCGTTTCATTGAGCCGGACGACTATCACTTTTTGAAGGCCGGTTTCCTTTTCAACGGGCTGGGTAAGAGTGACCACGTGGCCTTTGATAGTGGCTTCGACCGGGCTATTGTCCAATGCGTACGTGTCGTGCAGGTCTTCGGGAGCTGCCCAAAGACGATGACCGCCGCGCCCGAACCATTTGGATTCGCCCGACTTCCCGATCTCCTCCTTGAATTCGACAAACATGTTCTGGCCGCCGACGAAACCGTAGCGCATGATGCGGGGACCGACGTCGGTGGTGACGATTAACTCCACGTCGCCGTTGCTGATGCGGTAGCAGTTAGGCCAGCCATCGTAGGCTACCTTTTCGATTTTCACTTCGGCATGGGCGAAGGCGGCGGTCATAAGAAACGCCAGGGAGAGAAACAACGGGGTTCGTGACATTCGAAGACATTATGTCGCACCGGCTTCTTCATTTCAGAGCCAGGATAGCATCGAGGACCGTGCCAGTGCGGCGGCATTCAACGGATCGGAAGCCCACGGCGACGCACATTTTCCGGTATTCGGAACAGGAGCGTTCCTTGCCCTCGGTGCAGACTAGCATATTGAGAGATTGCATCAACGCGTGGCGAGGGCCGGTGTGATCGTCGTCAAGCAAGGTTTCGGCGATGAGCAGGGCGCCGCCGGGTGGGAGTGCCTGATGAACTCGAGTGAGGAGCCGAAGGCATCGGTCGAGATTCCAATCGTGCAGAATACGGCCGATCGCGTAGAGGTCCGCGGGCGGGAGGTCGTTGGTGAAGAAGTCGGCGGGTTGAAAAGTGACTCGATCAGCAACCGCTGATTGGGCGATGCATTCGCCGGCAAGATCGCCGACGGCCGGCAGATCCAATACCGTGGCCCGGAGCGAGGCATATGCTTCGCAAGCTGCAATGGCAAGATGGCCAGTTGCGCCGCCAAGATCCACCAAGTGCCGAAAGCGGGCGAGGTCGAAGGCGCGAACGACAGCCTTTGACGTCAATTGGCCAAGCCCATGCATACCGGTGAGGAAGCTCCGCTTGGCGGCTTCGTCGCGGAAGAAGTGATCGAACAAGGCGGTGCGGCTGCCGAACGTCTGTTCCCAACGATTGCTGCCTTCGCGAATTGCATCGTCGAGGTGACTCCACAGCGGATAGAGAGAGCGTTCGGAATAGACTACGTAGCCGGCGAGGCTATCGGGGCTGGTAGAGACGAGATATGTCGTCGCGGTCGCATTGTTGCTGAAAGCGTGGCCTTGCTTCTCGAGGAGGCCGAGCGACACACACGCATTGAGCAGGCGTTCCGCGGCGTCCGGATTCAACGTAAGCCTGGAAGCGATTTCATTGGCGGTGTGCGGCCCGGCAGCGAGTTCGTCGAAGATACCGAGCGACGTGGCGACAAACATGGTCTTCGACCGGCGGAAGGCGTGAATGTACTCAAGAACGAGTGATGCGTCCGGAGAACTAGGATTGGGTGATTCGGGGTGGGTCATGAAAAGTGATCGAAGGCAAGTGGCTTCAAGATATGTTTGCCGAACCGCACAGTGCCAGCCTTACCACGCTTGATTTCACCGATGCGCGAAATGACCAGGCCTTCGATTACGGCAGGCACACGGGATTTTGCGGAGGCGGTGAAGAGCAGTTCATAATCCTCGCCACCATGCAGGGCCTGTTCGAGAGTCGCGCCCTTTGCGATGGGGATGGCCTCGTCGAGCTGGGCAGAAACGCCTGATTCGAGACACAGTCGATACAGGTCGAGAGACAAGCCGTCACTGAGGTCCATGGCGGCGGTGGCAGGAAGCTTTCGCAGCCTGATACCGGCCGCGAGCCGCGGTTGGGGCCGAAGATGCCGTTTCCAGGCAGGGCCGGTTCGGGTTTCGAGGCCAAGCGCGGACGCACCCAGCGAGCCGGTGACGTAAATGACGTCACCTGGCCTGGCGCCGGAGCGTGTGAGCGCCTTTCCGCGCGGGGCACGACCGCAACACATGACATCGACGACAACGCGGTCGAACCGCGAAAGATCACCGCCCGCTAATGCGATACCCGATTGGCGGGCAAGCGCGAGGAGGCCGGTGTAGAAACGCTTGAGCCAAGCAGAAGCGAGTTCGCCAGGCAGAGCAAGCGATACCAGGCAGAAGGCGGGCTCGGCACCCATAGCCGCCAAGTCAGAGAGCGAACGGGCGAGAGCGAGATGACCGACGTCAGCGGCATTGTGAGAGTCGAGCTGGAAGTGACGGCCCTGAATGGTGAGGTCCGTCGTGAAGACGAGGTCTTCACCGGGCCGAGGCCGGAAGATAGCGCAGTCGTCACCGATGCCGGCGGTCAGGCGGCTTGACCTGGTCTGGCCAGCGAGTTTCCTGATGCGAGCGATGATTTCAGTCTCACGCATAAATAGCACCCCGGGTTTGACTGAGTTCGGAGAGCCGGACTAAGAGTCCGGCGCGGGTGTGGGCACCCGCCCCACGTCCTTTACTCATGGAAGGCGGCCAGGACCAGGCCGGCCGGCAGATCTTCACCGAAGACACGGCTGGAGGATGCGAGGTCGTCTTCCTGGCCGACCAGCTGGCGGAGCAGGTCCGCTGACTTGGGGCTGGACTCACAGGCTTTGCGAACCAGATCGAGCGTCGGCGGCGGGAGATCGCGGGATGCATCGCCTGTCTGACGCGACATTTGCACGACAGCTTCCAGCAGTGACGGCGACGCAGGGACACGCAGCAACGCCTCGACCCAGTGCGACACGATAGACGCACTAAGCACCTGATTGATGGGGCCACGAAACAGCTTTCTCGCGCCAAGCCGGGAGAGGCACCAGGGCGCAGCATCGGCCAGTTCGCCGGTCTTTAGCGTGGCAAGCAGGCTGTCGCCGAGCTGTGTCTTGGTTTGAAGCGGCAAGAGCTCGAGGCTGGCGGCGGTGCGCCACATCTCGCGATAGAGACTCTGGTTCATGCGCTGCTTGCGTTTCTGCTTGGGCAACAGAATGGGCGAGAGACGCTGGAAGATGTCGGCTTGCTGGTTCCGGTTGAGGCCGCCCGCTATGCGGCCGGCGAAAATCCACCAATCGATCTCGCATTGAACCTGATTGGGGAAGGCGAGACCCGCGGCGTAGATGCGCCGCGCCTGCTCAATGCGGAATTCGTCGCCGGCAAAGCCGAACCCAGGGCGAAGACAGAAACCGGCGATGTTCAGCCAACGCGATTCATGGGCAGCGTTTTTGCGGCGACCCTCGGCGGAATCCAGGAGCTGGTCAGCGAAAGCACGTATGGTTGCGAGCGGCCAGGAGAGCCGTCCTAAGCCAAGCAGTTGTTCCAGCCGGGTGGTGAGCTGTTCAATGGGGAGAACGCTGGGGCCGGGCGCGAATGCAGCACGGATGAGCTGGACGGCCGCGGCTTGTGCTTCCCCGGTGATCACCGCACTGGAGCGAACGGTGGGAACCGAGGCGGCGGTATCGGTTTCCGCTGCAGCCTTGCGCAAGTGAAACTCGAGTTTCCAGCGATGTTCGCTGACCTTCGAATCGGCCCAGGTTTCCAGCGTTCCGAGTTCGCTGAGGCGGGCGCCGAGCGTAATGGGTACCAGACGTTCGCCGCCCTTTCCGAAGCGAATGACAGCATGCAAAGGTGCGTGGAGGCGCGGATCACTGGACGGGTCGGTAGGATCGATGGAGGCATCGAAGGCGACGACGTCGCCGGCGCGATCTTCCGTGCGGCTGAGCGAACTGTACAGACGAAATGCGACGGGCTTGTTGGCAACAAGCTGGAGGCCAGTCTCCTCGAGTCGAATCTCCTCTCCCTCCTCGGTGCCGCGCGGAACGAGGCAAACGGTGCGCCGTTGCTTTGAAGCCGCGTCATCCTGCAGACCCAGGAAGTAGGAACGAGGCAAACCACCACGCACGAGAACACCACTACCGGTAGAACGAACGTAGGCGTAATAGGCGGCGCCGATAGCGACAGCGAGGTCGAGGTCCTGATTTTCGAAGACTGCCGGGCGGCGGCCGAACCAGTGTTCAACCACATCCGCGATCCGGGCACGAAAGACCTCGGGAATGAAAAAGCCGCCGTTGAACAAGACGGCGTCGACGCCCTGCGCGGCTTCGGGCGCTGTGGAGAGAAACTCGGCCAGATGACGGGTGACGGCGGGATCGGAGACATACGGCAGACCCAACTCGCGAAAGACGCTTTGCTTATCTTGCTGCGGCTTCTCTGATAGCCGGCAGGGTGGGAGGAATCCATCGAGCGCGAGTTCAAGCACTTCATCACGGGTGAGCGAAGTTCGCAGCGTGCCGCCGATCAGGGATGTTCCTGCTCCAGCCAAGGTGATCTCGATGTGCGGGGGTCCACCGGCGCCGAGGATTTGCTCCTTAGCGGACGAGCATTGACGGCGCAGAGCGCTGCGCTGGCGAAGAGATAACGATTTGCCGAGTTTCGATTCCGCCAGCCAGGAAAGAGCGAGATCCAGATTGTCGCCACCCAGAAGCAAGTGGCGGCCGACGGTGGTGCGAGTGAACTCGACATGGTCCCCGGTGCGGTTGATCCGAACCAAGGTGAAGTCGCTGGTGCCACCGCCGACATCGCATATGAGGACAAGTTGGCCGTCGTGCAGTTCCCGATTGGAGCGCGAGAGATGGCTGGAAATCCAGGCGTAGAAGGCGCTGGCCGGCTCTTCGATAAGCGACAGCTTTTCAATTTCCGCGTCACGAGCCGCTTGAACGGTGAGCTCGCGTGCTTCTTCGTCGAAGCTGGCAGGAACCGTAAGGACAACATCCTGCTCAGACAGCCGAGACCCATGCACTTTCGCCCAGCAAGCGCCCAGATGTTTCAAGTAAGCGGTGGAGGCTTCGACGGGCGAAAGAACCCGCCCTCCTTCCTGTGCGTCCCAAGGGAGGATTTTCGCCGTGCGATCGACCTCAGGATTCGAGAGCCAGGATTTGGCAGAGTGAACGGTTCGGGTGGGCAGCAAAGCACCTTGCTCGCGCGCGTAGGCACCGACGACAGGCGGGTCACCTAAATAGAGAAACGAAGGCAAAGTGCGGAGCGCGGCGAATTTCTGTGCGTCGACTTGCTGCTCGATGGGCAGGACGTGGATGGGTGGGAAGTCCGCATCGGCGGCTTCGCGAGGATCAATGTAAGCGAGCGCCGAGTTGGTGGTGCCGAGGTCGATGCCGACCTTCATGCTTTCGCGCGCTCCCGGACATTGAACTCCAGCTTCCAACGGCGGCCGTCGGTGGCAACGCACCACAGCTCAAGCATGCCGGTTTCGGTTACTTTGCTTTCTAGCGTCACTGGGACAACTTCTTCTTTACCATCCGATTCGCTGCGGTGGGGCGGCAGGTAGACCTCGACCGGAGCGAGTTCTTCCAGCTGATCGTCGATGTCATCGAGCAGCAGGCCAGGTGGATCATCCCGACGAGACAAGGAAGAAAAAAAACGAAAGACAGCGTGTTCGCCGACGACGAGCGCGAGTTTGCGGCCCGGCAGCTGTACTTGCGACCCCTCTTCCAAACCGAACGGCACAACCGTGAGGGCCTTCATGGGTGCCGGCAGACCAGGAACGGCGGGCATTGCCGTTTCGATGCCGACATAGTAAGTGCGCGGCACGCCGCCGCGGATGCGCACACCCTGCCCGGTCCGCGCCAAGCCATAGTATGCGGCACCGTAGGCGACGGCGTGCATCAGGTCGGAACGCTTGGTCTCGTCCTGAAGGGTGACGACGGGCGGTGCACCCACCTCGCTCAGCCAGTTGTTCAACACAGTGATGAGCCGCTGCTCGATCGCGTCAGCTTGCAAGACACCGCCGTTGAACAGGAGATGGGTTGGGCGAGCAATGCCACCGGAATTGCCCGCGCGATTCGCAGCTTGCATCAGGAACTGAGCAAGGTGACGGGTGACGGCCGCATCGGAAGCATAATTGAGGCCGACCTCCATGAGGCCGGAGTGACGCTGTTTCTGCGGCGCGTCGGTGGACGAGACTACCGGGAAAAATCCGTCGAGCAACAAGGTGCGGGCTTCGTCACGCGTCAGCTTAGTGCGAATGCTGCCGCCGACGAGGCCCGTGCCTCGACCGAGAATGGTGATGGGCACTTCGGTTTTAGCGGACGCTTCATCGGCGAGCAGAGCCTCTTTCGCAGCGCGGCACTGCTGCCAGAGAGAATGAAACTGGACCCGATCGAGCTTAGTGTTCTTTGCGGCGAGGTTCTGGTTGACGTAGCGCGCGAGGGCGAGATCCATGTTGTCGCCGCCCAAGAGAATGTGTTCGCCGACCGCGACGCGCTCCAATTGAAGCTCTCCGTCTTTGTCGGCGACGGAGATGAGGGTGAAATCGGTGGTGCCGCCGCCGATGTCGAAGACGAGGATCAGGTCGCCGGGCTTAACTCGCTCACGCCAATCGGGGTGCCGCTCGAGCCAAGCATAAAAGGCCGCTTGCGGTTCCTCGAGGAGAGTCACTTCCGCAAAGCCGGCGAGCTGGGCCGCGCGCTGCGTTAAGTCGCGGGCGGCCGCATCGAAGGAGGCCGGAACCGTGATCAATACGGATTGTTCTTCCAGCGGTGTAGCCGGGAACTTCTTACTCCAAGCAGAACGCAGATGGAGCAGATACTGGCGCGACGCTTCGAGAGGGGAGACTTTGGGAAAGCCCTCCGGTGCATCAACAGGTAGGAAGGCGTCAGTGGGATCTGCGTTCTGGCTAGACAGCCAGCTCTTGGCGGACGCAACAAGGCGGTTGACATTCTCCGCGCCACGCTTCTGCGCAAAGCTTCCCACGATAAACCCCGGGCGCGCTTCCCAGGGCAAGGCAAGCGATCCTTCCACGAATTCGAGGTCGCCGGGGATGTACAGAAATGAAGGCAGCAAGGGCTGCTCTGCGACTTCGCCTGGATTGACGAGTTGTGGAACGTCGAAGAGCGAGACTGGAGAGGTGGCGGATTCGGACGGCAAAGTGTAGGCCAAGGCGCTATTGGTGGTGCCAAGGTCGATGCCAACAACAAACGGCGGTGCAACCCTCTGGTCAGGACTCTTTGTTTTGCTCTTGTCTTTTGTTGACATGATGGCGTGGACGCGATTTGTGATACGAACTGTGCTGCAGCCCGCGAGCTATTCGACTTCGATTTCCGCAGGAGCGAGAATCGAGAGGTTGGATTTACCCACGGGGGGCAGTTGAACAGACACGGCTTCCCAACCACGGTGGCGCAGCAGACCTCCCGGTGCTTTGCCGTTAGCGGGGACGTTACCCAACAGCTTAATGCGATTTGCGTCCGGCACTTTGGCGGCATCAAGCTTCTGGTAGGTGCCTTCCACGCCATCTATTACGGGAGCGAATTCGACGTGGCGAGTTAGAGAGGCGCGACAGTCCGCATGGAGGGTGCGCACTGCGGCGCCTATCTGATCGTCAGCATACCCGGACACGTCTTCCATCAGAAAATCGATCAATCGGGAGTCACGTTGAAGAATCTGAAGAAGCTGAAGGGCTCCGTCACTGAGCTTGAAAGCCGGGGGCGGCGGAGCAACGGGTGCGGGCTTCGCTCTTGCAAAGCCGAACTCGGCGGCGACTTCCTCGGGTAAAACTCCGGAGAAGAGGATTGAAAAGAAGCTGCGGAAGGCTGCTGAAACTCGCGACAAAAAGTACCTCTCTCTTCAAAGGATATCAACCGTTGGCTTCTCAAACACAATGCGTGATGATAGCCAGGGACAGCGCTTCCAACGCGTTGCCAGTTTGAGGCGATGACTCAATTAAAGACCTCGGGGCTTTGTGATACATGCCGCTTCGCACGGATGATTGTATCGGACCGAGGTTCGCGATTCACGATGTGTTTGCGGTCACAACAAGAAGCGCATCTGTTTCCGAAGTACCCGCATTTGCCTGTTCTCGCCTGCAAAGGGTATGCGCTGATGCGTGGCGACGAGCCCGGCAGCCAAAAGATTGCAGTGGATCAAAACAAATAATACGGTTATAGTAGAAACAAAGCAGTACCAATTTGTTTGAAGGGAGAATCATTCGTAATGGCAACAAAAAAAGCAGCGCCTAAGAAAGCAGCCAAGAAGGCAGTCAAGAAGACCGCCAAGAAAGCTGTGAAGAAGGCGACCAAAAAAGCAACCAAGAAGAAGTAGTGAAAGCCGCACAAGCGGCGTTCAAAACAGTAGAGGGCTTGTTGAGAAATCAGCAGGCCTTTTTCTTTTGTGAGCAGCGTTGTCTTGGGCCTCGCGTAACTGTCACAATTCCGCCAACAGGTTCCGAAGTTCGAGGATTCCCGAGTCCGCTTGCTGACGCGCGCGGTTCTGTGATGAAGAAAGCCCATCCAGCTTGTGGCCGGATGGGCTTTGATTCACCAAGACTGGCTAGTGGATTAGTAATCCATCTCGGGGCCGTGGCCACCCGGCATGGGGGCGGCAGCCTTCTTCTCGGGGATCTCGCAGATCATGGCTTCGGTGGTCAGCATAAGGGCGCTGATTGAGGAAGCATGCTGCAGAGCCGAGCGAGTCACCTTTGTGGGATCGATCACGCCGGACTTGACGAGATCTTCGTACACGCCGGTTTGGGCGTTGAAGCCGTAGTTGGCGTCGCTGCTGGAGCGAACTTTCTCGAGCACGATCGCGCCTTCAAAGCCGGCATTGCCAGTGATCTGGCGCAGCGGCTCTTCGCAGGAGCGGCGGATAATGTCGATACCGATCTGTTCGTCACCCACACCCTTCAGGCCGTCTAGTGCCTTAGCGGCGCGCAGGAGAGCGACTCCACCACCGGGAACGATACCTTCTTCAACAGCAGCGCGCGTGGCATGCAGAGCATCTTCGACGCGAGCTTTCTTTTCCTTCATCTCGGTTTCGGTGGCAGCACCGACCTTGATGACGGCCACGCCACCGGCGAGCTTAGCCAGGCGCTCCTGGAGTTTCTCGCGGTCGTAGTCGGAAGTGGTTTCGTCGATCTGGGCGCGAAGCTGCTTGATTCGGGCTTCGATCGCCTTCTGCGTGCCGGCGCCATCGACGATGGTCGTGTTGTCTTTGTCGATGGTGACGCGCTTGGCGCGGCCGAGGTCTTCCAGACGGACGCCTTCCAGCTTGATACCGGTCTCTTCCATGATGGACTTGCCACCGGTGAGAGTTGCGATATCGTCGAGCATCGCCTTGCGGCGATCACCGAAGCCGGGAGCCTTCACGGCTGCCGCGTTCAGGGTGCCACGCAGCTTGTTCACAACCAGGGTAGCGAGGGCTTCGCCTTCGACTTCCTCGGCGATGATGAGGAGCGGCTTACCGGCGCGAGCAATCTGCTCGAGCAGTGGCAGCAGGTCCTTCATGTTGCTAATCTTCTTTTCGTGAATGAGGATGTAAGGATCTTCGAGCACCGCTTCCATGCGATCGGGATCGGTAATGAAGTACGGAGAGAGATAGCCACGATCGAACTGCATACCGTCAACGGTCTGCAACTCGGTCACCATGGTCTTCGATTCCTCGACTGTGATGACGCCATCCTTACCAACCTTCTGCATCGCTTCGGCAATGATGTTGCCGATGGTGGCATCGCCGTTGGCCGAAATGGTACCGACCTGAGCAATTGCATCACCCGAGACGGGCTTCGAGAACTTCTTCACTTCCTCAACGACCGTTTCGACAGCCTTCTCGATGCCGCGCTTCAGCGCCATCGGATTCGCACCGGCGGCCACGCTCTTCACGCCTTCACGGAAGATCGCCTGAGCCAGGATGGTGGCGGTTGTGGTTCCATCGCCAGCGATGTCGGAGGTCTTTGACGCGACCTCACGGACCATCTGCGCGCCCATGTTCTCGAGCGGATCCTTCAGCTCGATTTCCTTGGCGACAGTAACGCCGTCCTTGGTAATTGTGGGGCCACCGAACTTTTTCTCAAGAACCACATTGCGGCCCTTGGGACCGAGCGTCACTTTGACGGCATCGGCCAACTGATTCACGCCACGCAGGATTGCCTGGCGGGAGTTCTCGCTGTAAACAATTTGTTTCGCTGCCATAGTTTTCTTCTCCTGATTTCCTTACTTCTTTGCGCCGACAGCAACAGGCTCGAGGATGCCGAGGACTTCATCCTCACGCATGATCAGGTATTCATTACCGTTGATCTTGATGTCGCTCCCCGAATACTTGCCAAAGAGAATGCGATCACCAACCTGCACGTCCAGAGGAATTATTTTGCCATCCTCAGTACGCTTGCCCTTGCCCACGGCTACGACTTCCGCTTCCTGCGGCTTTTCTTTCGCAGAATCGGGAATGTATAGGCCGTTTTGCATGTTCTCTTTGTCCTCAATCCGTTTGACCACAATGCGGTCGTGTAGCGGACGAATATCCATACTCAATTACCTCCAGGGTTTTGAACAACTTAGAAATTTTCGCTTCGAGAGCGATGCGATAGCCAAACAGACTTGGCTGCCATCGCTATTATTAGCACACTAGGGCTGCGAGTGACAAGTAAAATTTATAAACATAAGATTATATGAGACTTACGTAGCTGGCAGCGACTACTATGACAATGAGAGACTTAGATTTTTATATGACGCACGGCTAAACGATGACACAGGGGGAGCTCTGATATTCTAATGGGAGGCAGGCAACGCAGGCTGTCGGAGCTTCATCCCTCAGACGGCGAGCGGAAACGGACGCGCGCCTCTCCTCGATGGAGTTTTTCGGCCCGGCTGGTAAGCGCGGCCCAGTCCTTTACTTATATGCGGCGACTTTCTGTGCTCCTTGGTCTCGCCGCCATTATTCTTTCTGCAATTGTCGGCTATACCTATTCCCGACGCATTAAGTCCGGAACAGGCAGTGCCCCGACGCCGCCTCCCGCCATGCCGGCGAGTCTTGAGGCGACAGGTAGCGGAGGTTGGGTCTACAAAAGAAGCAACGCCATCACGCACCAACCGGAGGTCCGAGCCGCCGCTCGCGCCTATTCGAGGATTAAAGAACCGTCTACATCACTCGTAGAAGACCTCAAGCTGAGGCTCTATAACAAGGAGGGCAGCACCTACACCTACGTGCAGAGCGCCAAAGCCGTGTTCGATGAGGCGTCCGGGGTCATGACCTCAGACGGAGACGTTGCGATTATCATGAACGTCCCTGCCGATAAAGAGCCTGATGACAAAGAGGCGACAGCCAAACTGATCCGCGTGCAGGGCAGCGGGGTTCGCTACGAGACAAAGACAGGATTGGCCACGACTGAGAAGGCCGCGCGGTTTGAGTTTGCCGATGGCAATGGCGAGGCGGTGGGACTGGCATATGATCCGGCGAAGCGCGAGCTGCATTTGAAGTCGCAAGTTTCGTTGAACTGGGTCGGGAACGCGACGCCCGACAAGGTGATGCACATCGAAGCCGGTGATTTGCTTTACAAGGAACTGGAGCAGAAGGTCTATCTCTCTCCCTGGTCAAAAATGAAGCGTGGCACTACGACCATTGAGGCCAAAGACACGCTAGTGACCTTGCAGGACGGACGCTTGCACCAGGTAGACGCGGAGTTCGGCAAAGGCGAAGAAGTCCAGGATGACCGGCACATCACCTTCTCGGCCGATAAACTGATCTCGTTTTTCAATGACGACGGCGCCATTACCAGCATTGTGGGCGAGAATAATGCCCGCATTGCGACGATTGACCCTTCGGCAAGGACGACGGTCACCTCCAAGCGCGGCGAGCTTCACTTCATTGTGCAGACGAAACAAGTCGAGGACAAAGTATCCAGCGATAGCGTGCTGCAGTCTGTACAAGCGGACGGCGGCGCGATGGTGGAATCGATGCCGCAACCGAGGCCGAATGTATTGCCGGCGGAGACGCGGATTTTGCGGAGTGAGCATCTGTGGATGGATATGAAGCCGGGAGGTCAGGAGATTAAGGATATTCAGACGTCGGCCAAAGCGCAGCTGGAGTTTAAGCCGAACCGGCCAACGCAGTCGCATCGTACCTTGGATGCCGACCGTATTTTCATAACGTACGGAGAAGAGAACTCGATCGACAATTTCCATGCCTGGAAAGCGGCGACTCGGACGGACCGGCCTCAGCAGGCGACTGAGGGCGAGAAAGTGTTGATTGCGGGCAAGCAGGGTGCAGAGAAGAAAGCGGACGGCAAAGACGTGAAGAAAACGGGGCCGCCGGCACCAGCATACACGTGGAGTGATGAGCTGGTGGCGAAATTCGCGCCAAAGACGAGTCAATTGACGTCGATCGATCAGACCGGCTCATTCCGGTATCAAGAGGGAGACCGGCAGGCGCGCGCCAAGCAGGCGCATTTAGATCAGACGGCTAACCAGATCACCCTGATCGAAGCAGCGCGGGTGTGGGATGCTAGCGGCTCCACGGCCGCCGACACCATCTTCATGAATCAGCAGAGCGGCGACATGGATGCGACGGGTCATGTTGCTTCCACGCGGCAGCCCGACAAGAGCCAGCAAAGCAGCGGTTCGCTGCTGGATGATTCTCAACCGATGCAGGCGAAGGCCGACAAGATGGTGGCGCGCGACAGCAACCGGAAGATCCGTTACGAAGGTCATGCTGTGGTCTGGCAGGGACCAAACCGGACAGCCGCGGCACAGATTGACATCGACCGCGATGCCGGGACCTTTCATGCGGCGGGCAACGTAGTGAGCGAGCTACAGGATAAGAAAAAGCCGGCTGATTCGGATGCTGGAGCGGACTCGTCGAAGGACAACAAGAAGGATGTGAAGTCTGACGGCAAAAGAGCTGCCGGAAACAACAGCAACAGCGTTCCGATGATTTATACGACCGTCCATGCGCCCGATTTGCTGTATGACGATGATAAGAAGCTGGCGCATTATACGGGTGGGGTGAAACTGGTGCGGGACAAGATGACTGTCACGTCCCAGGAGCTGCAAGCCTTCTTCAAGCAGGATCAGGACAAGAAGGACGACGACAGTTCGTCTTTAGACCACGTGTTCGCCGACGGCGATGTGGTCGTGAAGGACGTGCGGCCCGACCGAACGCGTACAGGGACAGCGCCACACGCCGAATTTTATGCCGACGACAACAAGCTGATCCTTAATGGCGGCAAAGCACAGATGGTAGACAGCAGCAAGGGCACGACGGTGGGCGACGAGTTGATTTACTTCAATGATGATGACCAGATGCTGGTGAAAGGCGAGAAAAAAGCCCTGGCCGTCACCCACATGAAGAAAAAATGACGCGGCGTTCGCTGGCCATCTACCGAATGGCGCTCGTGCCGAGCCACAAACGGCTGCTTACACTCGTTTGATGCAGCGCGGCGGTTTTTTCAAGCGGTCTCCTATCATGTAATCAGCTCACGATGAGAATTCTACAAACGCAGGAAATCTCGAAATCGTATAGCGGCCGCCGGGTGGTGGACAACGTATCGGTACGGGTGGAGCAGGGGGAAGTGGTAGGCCTGCTCGGTCCGAATGGCGCCGGCAAGACTACCTCGTTTTACATCATCGTCGGGCTTATCAATCCCGACTCCGGCTCCGTGTTGTTGGATGAGGATGAAGTGACCCGGTTGCCGATGTATCAACGAGCGCGCAAAGGGGTCAGCTACCTGCCTCAAGAGGCATCTGTATTTCGCAAGCTAAGCGTGGAAGACAACCTGATGGCGATTCTGCAGACCCTACCAATCAACGGCCGGGAACGCCGGGAGCGGATGAAGACGCTGATCTCGCAGCTCGGGTTGGAGACCGTGCGCCACAGCAAGGGCTATATGTTGTCAGGTGGAGAACGGCGGCGCGTGGAGATCGCGCGGTCGCTCGTGTTGGAGCCGAGTTTTCTCTTGTTGGATGAGCCGTTTTCGGGTATTGACCCGATCCAGGTGCTGGAGTTGCAAAAGACTATCTGGGACCTGAAGCGTTCGGGCATCGGCATTCTGGTGACGGACCACAACGTCCGGGAGACGCTTGCGGTAACGGATCGCGCTTACATCATCAGCAATGGACGTATCTTCCGGTCGGGCTCGCCAAGGGCATTGGGAGACGATCCGGAGGTTCGACGCATCTATCTGGGAGATAACTTCTCCCTGCCGCCGGGACCCGCTGACGGCAATAGAAGTTAGAAAATTCATTTCCTCGAAACCTGATGGGTGGAACTGTATGATACGCTCCAGGCGTCTATGGCTTCTTCCACGCCCTCTTATACGCTGAGGTTCTGGGGTGCAGCGCGCACCGTTACCGGGTCGATGCACCAGATAAGCACAAACGGGCACCATTACCTGCTTGACTGCGGAATGTTTCAAGGCAAGCGGCAGGAGGCCTATGATCGGAACCGCGAGATTCCGCTGGATGCTTCGAGCCTGACTTCGACGGTTCTTTCCCATGCTCATATCGACCACAGCGGAAATCTACCGAACCTCGTCCGCAGCGGCTTCGGAGGCCCCATCTACGCGACGCCGGCGACGATTGACCTCAGTGCGCCGATGCTGGCCGATACAGCGCGCATCCAGGAAAGCGACGCCAACTTCCTCTCGAAAAGCATCCGACGTCACAAGGATCTCGGATTGGACGACCGACGCAGGGTCATTCCACCCATTTACACGGAAGAGGACGCCCAAAAGGTACAGGAGCATTTTCGATCGCTCGGCTTGCACGCCAAACAGGAGATTGGTCCGGGCGTGACTTGCGAATTTTCAAATGCCGGTCACATGCTGGGCTCGGCCAACGTGCTGCTTGAGACAAAGGTGAACGGTTCACCACGACGATTATTGTTCTCCGGAGACATTGGGCGGAAGAGCCTCCCAATTATCCGCGATCCGGACCCGGCGCCCCCTGCAGACTACGTGATCATGGAGAGTACGTACGGCAACCGGTTTCACGTCGAGCTCGATTCGGTGAGTACCCAATTGGAGGACACAATCCACCGTGTCTTAGCTCGGGGAGGTCATATTGTTGCACCGGCATTTGCGGTTGGCCGGACACAGCAAGTAGTGCTTTTGCTGCACCAATTGATCCAGGCAGGCCGGCTACCGGTTTTTCCCATTTTCGTTGATAGCCCACTGGCGCTGAACGCGACCGAAGTATTCCGGAAGCATCCGGAGGAATACGATGAGGAGGCGGCCGCCTTTGTGACTCGGGGCGAAGATCCATTTGGTTTCGAGCGCCTGCGCTACATCCGGGCCGCAACCGACAGCAAGGCGCTGAATGATCTGCGTGTTCCCTACATGGTGATCGCAGCGTCCGGGATGTGTGAAGCTGGCCGCGTTTTGCACCACCTCCGGAACAGTGTCGAGGATCCCCGAAACCTGATTCTGATTACCGGGTATCAGGCTGAAAACACACTGGGGCGCCGGATTGTCAACAAAGAACCGGAGGTGCCGATCTTTGGCGAATCGATGCGGTTGCGGGCGGAAGTAGAGGTCATCAACGAACTCAGCGGCCATGCCGATCAAGGAGAGTTGATGGGCTGGTTAAGGCCGATCGCCGGCGGAGTGCGCAGGGTTTTCCTGGTCCACGGCGAACCAGCCGCCCAGGACGCCTTAAAACAGGCGATTACCGCGGAGTTTCACATACCCGTGGAGTGCCCGGCGCGGGGCGAGACTTTCCAATTGGACTAACGAACAAGTAGAGCCACTGGGATTGGATTGCCCGTTACACAGCACACAACACGCTAGGCTTTTTGAGTAGATAATGGAGGAAAATCGCGGCTTTTACGCCTCATCAGCCCACGATTGCGGTGATACACTGAAGCCAAATGAGTTCGCTTTCGCAACGTCTTCACTTAGGAGTCCAGCAAAAGCAAGTACTCACTCCTGGCCTCGTACAGATGGTCACGGTGCTTCAGCTCAACCGCATGGAGCTGAAGGACATGATCATCAATGAAATCGCCGAAAACCCGGTGCTTGAGGAAGCGACGGAGCCCGGTGAGGAACTGACTCAGGGAGAGATTCAGGAACTGCTGGAAAGAGTGCGTGAAGGGCAGCCTGCCGACCGGGACTTCCTTGAGCGCGGCGATGCCGGGGGCATACTGCAGGTGCTTGACACCCCTGAACCCGAGGCGGTGAGTGAACCCTTCGCTGCCGGCAGCCTGCTCGAGACAGTTCCGATTCCAGCAGAAGAGGCGCCAAAAACTGAAACCGACCCCTTTGAGGAGATCGATTTCGGGAGCTTCTTCGACGACTACCTGGATCCGGGATTTAAGAGCCCGGCCTCGGAGTCAGTGGAGAAGCCCTCCTTTGAAACGTTCCTTTCCTCGCCCGTTACGCTCAGCGACCACCTGCAGTCGCAGTTAAGCGTCCTGGTCCTGCCGGAACGAACGAGGCAAGCTGCCAACAGTATTGTTGGCAACCTGGAAGAAAGTGGTTATCTGACCACTCCGATTGAGGAAATCGCGGAGGCCGATGAGCTGACTCTCGAAGAACTGCGGGCTGGATTGAAGGCTGTTCAATCGCTCGATCCGACCGGCGTTGGGGCGTCGACGCTACGGGAATGCCTGCTGCTGCAGCTTGAGGCACGGGGTGCGGTTGGCAGTGTCGCCTGGAACATTGTTCACGACCATCTGAAACTGCTCGAAACGCGGCAGATCAATCAGCTTGCCAAGGTGCTCGGACGGCCGCTCGATCATATTCATATCGCGGTGAGCGTCATCCGGCATCTGGATCCGGCCCCGGGGCTGCGGTACGCCAACAATAACGCAAGACAAATCGAGCCCGACGTCTACATTACGAAAGACGGAGACGATTATCTGATCTCTCTGAATGAAGACGACGTTCCGCAGCTACGCCTGAACGGCGACTATAAACGGATGCTCGATCGCGAACAGGAGCCCAGCAAGGACGTTCGGAATTACGTAAAAGAGCGCTATGCTTCCGCACTGCAATTGATCAAGAACATTGAGCAGCGGAAGCAGACCATCCTGAAGGTTTGCCAATCGATCATACGAAGGCAGGGCGAACTCTTTGAGCATGGCCTGGATTATTTGAAGCCGATGATGATCAAAGAAGTGGCGGAAGAGATAGGCGTACATCCTTCCACCGTGAGCCGTGCCGTTGCCAACAAGTACGCGCACACCCCGCAAGGCGTTTTTGAGCTTCGATACTTCTTCTCAGAAGCCGTGCAGGGTCCATCCGGCAGCACTACGCCATTGCTGATCCTGAAACGGCGCGTGAAAAAGATGATTGAGGAAGAGGACACGTCGCACCCACTAACGGACGAGCAGATAACCGCCCGCCTGCAATCTGAGGGTATCGACGTCACACGGCGAACAGTAGCCAAGTACCGGGAGGATATGAAAATTCCTTCTACTCACCAGCGTCGCGTTCGCAACTAGAGTTGCGAACGCAGGACCGGGCAAAGTCACAGTCGCCGGCCCGCCATTAGGAGAACCCCATGAAAGTTACCTATACCGGCAAAACGAAAGAATTTACCGCCAGGCTGGAAAGAAAGATCCAAGAGAAGCTGACAAAACTCGGCAGGATGATTGAGCAGCGAGGCGAACGGGAAGCGCACATCGTCCACCAAGTGGAGCGGCACCTGCACAAGGTGGAGATTAAAGTGAATTTCTACGATCACGCCCTAGTGGGCGCCGCAGCCGATTCCGATCTTGCCATATGCCTCGCCCAAGCAGTGGAAAAACTGGAAAAGCAGATCGTAAAAGCGCGCACCAAATGGCGCGACACACATCGCGATCCGAAAAGCACCCGTGAACGTAAGGAGTTGGTGGCAGGGAAAGCAGAAACTGCCGCCACCCCGAAATCGAAAGCGTTCAAGCCAAATGGAAAGGCGCCGTCCAAGGCGATCACGGCGAAGGGACTGCCGAAGGTCTACCGTGTCGGCCACAGCAAAGGCGAAAAACCGATGACACTGGAGGAAGCGGTTATCGCCATGGAACAGGGTGCAGACTATGTGGTCTACCGCGATACCGAGAAGAGCCGCCTAACGGTCCTGCTGCGGCGACGCGACGGCAACTTTGACCTGGTCGAAGGGTAAGCTGCATTGCAGCTTCCTGACGAGCGCGGAATTTCGCGTGCGCCGCTAACTTTCGTAAAGTAGAGTTCATGCAGGACGCCAAGCCAGAGCAGCGAAGGCCTCGCCCGAGGCAGGCGGCATCCAAGAGAGACAAGCCTGCCAGCCCGGAGTTAGTCATTGTCACGGGGCTGAGCGGCTCGGGGAAGGGCACGGTCCTCAAGGCCTTTGAGGATCTTGGTTTTTATTGCGTTGACCACCTGCCGATCGAACTGGTGGGGAAGTTTGCCGACTTGACGAGAGAGTCAAAGAGCGCCAAGCGCGCTGCCCTCGTGATTGATATTCGCGAGGGGGACACCCTCCGGCAGTTCCCGAACGTATATAACAAACTTCGCCAAAAGATAAAAGCGACGCTGCTGTTTCTCGATGCCGACGACGAGGTATTGCAACTTCGGTTCAGCGAAACGCGCCGGCCGCATCCCCTCGGCACGGACGACTCCGTGTTGTTGAATATCCGAGAGGAGCGCAACCAGCTAGCGCCCATTCGAGAAATGGCGGACCTCAGCATCGACACATCGAAGTTGAATGTTCACGATCTGCGGGCGCTGATCATGGAGCGGTTCGATCGCCGCCGCCAAGCGAAGGAGATTCTGGTCTACGTGAATAGCTTCGGCTTTCGCAATGGCGTTCCTCCCGATAGCGACCTGGTCTTCGACGTCAGGTTCCTGCCAAATCCAAACTACATCCCGGAATTCAAGCCGTTGAGCGGACTTCATCCGAGCGTGGCCCGGTATATCAGGTCATTCCCTCAGACGGTGGAATTCATGGATCGCATCACCGAGTTGCTGGTCTACCTGCTGCCGCACTATATTCGCGAGGGCAAAAGCTACCTAACCATTTCAATCGGATGCACGGGTGGCCAGCATCGTTCGGTGATGATCGCGCACGAGATCTACAAGCGACTGAAAAAGGCGGGGCACAGCGTCAAGGAAAGCCACCGGGACGTCAAGGTCTAGGGTCAGCGGGTTCGCGCAGCGGCAGACTATTCCAAGCGGCGACCAACCAGCCATGCAGCCAGTATGGCTACGACTGCGGCGCCACAGTGCCAAACCAAGATATGCGTAGCCTTGAGTATGGGACAGTGCACCGTCAGCACCAGGAGTGCCGATACGCCCGATAGGGCACCAATGCTAACGACCGTAGCAAAGCGACTGATCCAGGCTCCCCGGCGAACCAGTAAGGAACCGAGCGTTGCCGTAACAGCCGCGGCTGCGAGACCGAGCCAGAGGCAGGTTCGCTGCATAGCCAGCGTCTTCCAGTCGGTGACATCGTGAAACATCAGCGCGACTACCAGAATGAAGGCGACGGCCAGAGCAAGCGCCACCCGAAACACCGCGACACGCTGCAGGCTGCCTGGAATCATGCGCTGGGCCAGGCTGAAGGAAAACAACAGGGCTCCAACGCCGAGGATGGATAACATCAACATCTTCGCCGTTGCACTCAGTGCAATGAAGCCGGCAGGTCCGGCAAACCAGACCGCGACCGCGACAACGGCTGCCAATACAGCCGTAAATGCCGTCGCCAGCAGCCAAGGCGCGGGGATGGGCTTAACTGGTTTCAGATCTGCGAGAACCGACGTCAAGACACGATTACTCAAGCGAGCTGGCTCAGATTGGTGCGGGGGCGTGGCGGCAGGCTGAGCATTGTACAGAGCTTGGCACACGAGGCACTGCGACAGGTGAAGCTGCGCCTCAGGCGAAAGGGTTGCAGCGGGAACAGCGAGATCCAGATGCTGGCCGATCTCATAGGAGCGGACCTCAGGAGGTTTCATGCATCCTCCTTTCGAACGATTCGCTGACCTTTGACGGCATCAGACGGGAAATGCGAGCCGGTGGCCTGCCAGTTCTCAAGCACTGCCCGGAGTTTCTCATAGGCGCGGTGCGCCTTCTGCTTCACGGCCCCTCCCGTTGAGGAAGTGGCGCGGGCGACCTCGTCCACGGTCATCCCCAACACTTTGAGCATAGTCAATACTTCGCGCTGCGAATCGGGGAGGTAGCCCATGAGGCTCTCGAAATCGGGCAGTGACCGATTGGGCGGGGGAGGGGCTGCGTGGGTTTGAAGCTCGGACAGATCGACTTGCTCTTCCCGGGATTGGTGGCGGCGCGTTTTGCGGAAGTGATCGACGCGCGTATGCCGGGCGATGGCGTAGACCCAGGGCAACAGAGGTTCGCCAGGCCGGTAAGTATGACGGGCTCGATGAATGCGTAGCAGGGTTTCCTGAACCAAGTCATCAACGGCGAGGCGTGTATCGGGCATACTTCCAAAAAAGCGGCTAAGAATAGGGCAGAGCATCGACAACAGCCGCTCGGTGGCGGATGCATCCGCCTGCTGATAAGACGCCATGAGCTGTTCAAGCTGTGGCGAATTATCTTCCTTCTGCGAAATTGGCCCCACTATGGGTTCGCTCATGGACGAAGACTAGTTACGCTGCGCCGCATTTCATTCTCGCGCGTTCCGACGGAGAAGACGGGACTCATCGGAGTAGACATTGAATCCGCCCTCTGACAAACAACCGACTAGCGTTAACTGGCGAGCGCGGGCCGCCTCAATTGCCAAACTGGAAGGAGCCCCAAGAGCAATGAGAATTGGAGAACCAGCCACAATTACTTTCAGTACCTGTTCGAAGCCGCAACCGCCGGTAAGGCCGATGGCGCGGTTCGACAGGTCCAGTTCCTGCAGAAAGCAGTGACCCAGTAGTTTGTGCAGGGCGTTCACCGGAACAAGGTCGCCGAACGCCGCTTCCACGCGGCCGGCCGCGCTGATGATCGCTGCAACGCTAAGCCCAGCTGATGAGGGGTCTGGGGTCAAGGGCGGCGCCAACAGACCGGGTAGGCGGAGAATCGTCGCCGCGTCGAAGCCTAGTGGGCCCGGCGTCGTTGCGGGTTCCGGAATGGCCTCAATGCCGCGCTTGCCGCACAGCCTGCAGCTGGAATTGACGAAGCGGGCATGCGACGCCTGCGATTCGACGTCCACATCGCGGGACAACTCGGCCAGATACTCATTGGAGGTTGCTGCGCCTCCGAGCGGATGCAAATCGAGCAGCTGGCCGCGGTGCTTGATAATCGATTCGCCGAAGAGGTAACCCGCCACCAGCTGCCGGTCGGAACCCGGCGTCCGCATCAACACGGCAAGGCTATCCACCTTAGGCACGTCTTTAAACCAATGGAGAATCCGGATCTCCAAGGGCTCTTCGATAGCAGAGAACTCCGTAAGAAATTCAGCCCCTGCGAGAGACTGCCTTCTCAGGTTGAACAGCTTTGCGTGCGCATCGTTTGCCGGGGTCGACATGCCATTGACATTGTGGCGAAAGGCCTTGCGGCCACGCACTATCGCGAAACGACGAAAACCTCCCCCGAGCGGGCGGGGAGCGACACGTGCGCCAGTCCTTTGTTCACGATGAGGCTCGGCTCAACGCCGAGCCTGCCATTCAGTTTCGTTCCGTCTTTGAGAGAAAGACTGCCCAGGTTCACTTCCGCCTGGGCTGGCTTGGTGTCGTTGTTGAGCACCACAATAGCGGTCTCGCCGCCGCTGCGGCGAGCGTAGACCCAGAGCTGATCGTCAGCCAGAAGTGTAAGCAGTTCTCCGCTACGCAGAGAAGGAAGGGCGGCACGCAGATGGGTGAGCTTCTTGACGTACTCGAAAACGGCACTCTCTTCGGGAGACCGGCCAGATGCCGTAAAGGCGTTATGAGAATCGCCGGGCCATCCGCCGGGAAAGTCACGGCGGTTGTCCGGGTCGCTGCCGCCACGCAGAGCGATCTCATCGCCATAGTAAATCGTCGGGATACCGCGCAACGTCAATAGGCAGGCAAAAGCGAGCTTCAACCCCTCGACCGTTGCACCGGGGTCACTCATCAGGCGTACCGTGTCGTGATTTCCAAAGAACGTAACCAGCGAAGCGGGTCGTGGGTACAGATAATCGTGACCCACCATCCGGGCCACCTCACGCAGCGGATGACCTCTGCCGAATGCCTCGCGCATTTTGAAGTAGGTCGGGAAGTCAAAGACGGAATCAAGTCCGGTGTCGATGCCTTCGTGTTCTCGCCCGCCCTGAAAATAGGACTCCAGAGCCGGATCGTCGTCAAACACTTCACCGACGGCTGTGACGGCGGGGTACTGCCGCTTGATGGCGGCCATCCAGTCCCGCCAGAAACTACGCGGAACGTACGGCCAGGTATCCTGGCGGATTGCATCGAAGCCGGCAACGCCAAGCCACCAAAGCGAATTCTGGATCTCGTACTGATGAACCTCAGGGTCATCCTGATTCATGTCCGGCAGTATGTTGATGAACCAGCCGTCGGTTACCTGGCGGCGCAAAAACGGCGAGGCATTTGGATCGGCAAGGTTCCAAATCTGCCACGTCTCGTTCAGGTGATTTGATCCGGTGCCGTGGAACCAAGTCGGTGTCGGTGGATTTGCTACCCACGGATGGTACGGCCCAACGTGGTTTGTGACTTGATCCTGAATCACCTTCAGGCCTGATTTGTGGGCCGCGACGATCAGTTGCCGAAGCTGTTCGAGGGTACCGAGGTGCTCTTCAACCCCGTAGTAGTCGATTGCACCGTAACCGTGATAATCCGTGATCGGCTGGCCGTCATATGTCTCTTTTTTATTCAGGCCGTTGTTGTTATCGTAAACCGGAGTCATCCAGATAGCCGTGACGCCCAGGCTCTTCAGGTACGCCAGGTGATCGGTGATGCCCTTGAAATCTCCTCCATGATAAAAGCGGGGCTTGCTCCGGTCGAAGAGACCGCGAGAGACAGAAGGGTCATCGTTCGTCGAGTCGCCGTTGGCAAACCGGTCCGGCATCAACAGGTAAACGATGTCGTCCGTCGAGAAGCCACGAAAGTTGTCGCCGGCCGGCAACGGTTGGGCGATGCGAAAAGGAACTCTCGCGGTTCCGCCCGGCGTGGTCAGATCGAGAGGGTAATCGCCCGGTTGGGCGTCGCCGGGGATTGAAACGTCGGCAAACACGTAGGTCCCATTCGCACTTACTTTGATATTTGTTATTTGTAAGCCCTGGGTCGAAGAGAGCCGGGCTCCTGTCAGTTGGCTGCCGCTAATGAGAAGCCGAACCGGATTGATGGAGTGTGCTGCCCACCAGTTAGGTGGCTCGACCTTGTTTACCTGAGGTTGGGCGTTGACGGAGATGACACCGGCAAAGGTAAGTAACAGCAGTCGGTAAATCATGCGATTTTCGGTTCGGTAAATGCGGGGACCGGTTCCTTTTTGGCTGCCGTCACAGTTGAATCCTGAACCCGCTGCATAAGCAGGGCCGCAATGATGAGGCAAATGCCTCCCGCGATTACTGCCTTTAGCCGGTCGTTCGCGAAAAGATTCGACATCACCCATCCAAAGCCTAGAGACGCGACGATCTCGGGAATCACAATGAAGAAGTTAAAGATACCCATGTAAACGCCGGTCTTGTTGGGAGGCAAACAACCGGCGAGGATGGAGTACGGCATGGAGAGCGTACTGGCCCAAGCGATGCCGACTCCCACCATCGAAAGCAACAGCAGCCAATAGTTGTGAATCAACGCGACGGACAAAAGCCCCGCCGCGCCGCACAACAGGCAGACCGTGTGCGTGCTTTTGCGGCCGATTCGGGCGGCAAGTACCGGAAGCAAGGGAGAGAACACAAAGCATACGGCTGAATACATGGCAAAACACATGCCCGCCCACTCCACGCCCTGCTTGTAGACGGGGCTTTGGGTATCGGCGGCGCCGAACACGTTATGAGCAACCGCGACCGGGAAGTACAGCCACATGCAAAACAGACCGAGCCAGGTGGCCAACTGCACGACAGCGAGTTGCCGCATGGTTTTGGGCATGCCACCGATGGAGGCGAAAATCTCGGTGGCCCCGTGACTCAGTGCTTGGAACAGCGATCGCTCCTCTGCTTTAGCGCGTTGGAACGCCGCCAGATCCTCGGGCGGATATTCCTTGGTTGTGAAGATGGTCCAAAGCACGCACCCCAGAAACGCCACGGAGCCTATGTAGAAGGAAACGCGGGTGGTGTACGGGATGGCGTTCTGTGCTGCATTCGAGCCTTCGCCAATGGTGCGGGTCAGAATCCAGGGCATGGCCGAGGCGATCACCGCCCCGATACCGATGAACAGGCTTTGCATTGAGAATCCTTGCGTACGCTGGTCGGCTGGAAGCATGTCGGCAACGAATGCACGGAATGGCTCCATGCTGATGTTGATGGAGGCATCGAGAATCCAAAGCAGGCCGGCAGCCATCCACAGACTGGAGGATTGCGGCATCAGGATCAGGGCAAATGAGCTGAGAAGTGCCCCCGTCAGGAAGTAGGGGCGGCGGCGGCCGAGCCGGTTCCAGGTGTGATCACTGAGGTGGCCGACGATGGGCTGCACGAGAAGACCGGTGAGCGGCGCAGCCAGCCAGAGAATGGGAATCTTGTCGGCCTTTGCTCCAAGATATTCGTAGATGGCGCTCATGTTGGCCATCTGGAGACCCCACCCGAACTGGATCCCCAGAAAGCCGAAGCTCATATTCCAGATCTGCCAGTAGCTAAGACGTGGCTTTTCCACGTGACCCCCTTCCTAACCCTCCGCGAGGGCTGCTTTGTTTAGTTGGGAACACGGTCATATGTCACAGCACATTCTTTCAGACGTGCACGCAGGCCCGGTGAGAAGGCTTCGGGCAGCATGCGCCAGCGCCAGTTTCCACCCAATGTTCCCGGTTTATTCATCCGTGACTCCGCGCCCAGCCCGAGAATGTCCTGCATTGGCACAATCGCGGCGCGTGCTACGGAGGCGATGAGCGCGCGGATGAGCGTCCAGTGCATCTCGGAGCCATCCGTATTCAGGTAGCGAAGCGCGAACGACTTCTCTTTTGCGACGTCCTCCGCGGTGCGTGTGCTATCGCCACCCTCGCTGTGCCACCAGCCGAGCACCGAGTCGTTGTCGTGCGTTCCGGTATAAGCGAACAGGTCCCGAACGTAGTTATGGGGCTTGAAGTCGGGCGCTTGCGGATCTTTGCCGAATGCGAACTGAAGGATGGCCATGCCGGGGAAGCCGAACTCCTTGCGGATGGCCTCCACTTCGGGCGTAATGACTCCCAGGTTCTCGGCCACGATTTCCAGGTCACCCAGTTGCGCGCGAACCACCCGGAACAAATCGGCGCCGGGGCCTGGCGCCCAACGGCCGTTGGTGGCGGTGGTTTCGCCTCCGGGAACCTCCCAATAGGCCTGGAAGCCCCGAAAGTGGTCGAGCCGAACCAGATCGAACAAGTGGAACGTGGCGCGGAAACGCTCAACCCACCATGAGTAGCCGCGCACCGCCATCTCTTTCCATCGGTAGATGGGGTTGCCCCATAGCTGGCCGGTAGCGCTGAAATAGTCCGGCGGGACTCCAGCCACAACGGTTGGTTCTCCGTGATCGTCGAGAAAGAAGTTCTGCGGGTTAGCCCACACGTCTGCGCTGTCATGCGCCACATAGATGGGAATATCGCCCATCACCTTGATGCCGCGATCGCGGCAATACGTGCGCAGGGTCTCCCATTGACGGAAGAACTCAAACTGCAGATACTTCTGGCATTCAATCGACCCGGCAAGCTTCGCCTTCCAGTCGGCCAGCGCTTTGGGAGTACGGGAAACCGTGTCGTCGTCCCACTCCGTCCAGACATGCTCAATACCGTTGAAGCGCTTTAGAGCAATAAAGAGGGCATAGTCATCAAGCCACGCCGCGTGTCTGTCGCAGAACGTGTGAAATGACTGTAGTTGCTCAGGCTGCGCCTTCTGTTTGAAGTTGCGGTAGGCTCCCTCGAGCAAGCTGGTCTTCCAGTTGATCACGCGTCCGAACTCCACCTCAGTTCGGTCGAAGGCCGGCGCCGAGTCGAGATCGCGTTGCGCCAGGAACCCTTCGCGGACTAACAACTCTGGAGCGATCAACAGTGGATTCCCAGCGAATGCGGAAAATAACTGATAGGGAGAATCGCCATAGCCCGTGGGTCCGAGCGGCAGCATCTGCCAAATCGTCTGGCCGCAGTCGGCGAGCTGACCAACGAAACGATATGCTTCATCGCCCAAGTCACCGATGCCGAAGGGAGACGGTAGCGATGTGGGATGAAGCAAAATGCCGCTGCAGCGAGGCAAATTCACGAGACTACGTTATCAAAGCGGGCAGGAGCCGGAAGCTGTGACTGGAGAGATGTCACCATTTGGAGAAAGGCCGGGAGACCAGGTTTGAATTGAAGTACTGCGGTTTACTCGTACTCGGACCGGGTCGCGCTGATGCCTATGACGGTGGACGAGACCCTTGTCGCTCGATGATCTATCGCGTCCTCACCGATCCCAAGTAGCGATCCAGCCAATCCAGGATGTCCTTCATGACGTCCAGCTGGCCGATTATGTTGTGTCCGCCATCGTAGAGCAAGTGTTTCTTGTCCTTCAGGGGAGTTCCCAACAGGCGAAACAGCGGACGCTGGCTCGACTCTAGCGGGAACAGGAAGTCGTCCCGCCCATTCAGCATGAGAACCGGAATACTCACCCGGGGTGCGAAATTCAGGGAGTCCACCTCGGCAGGAACTTTTTCAGCGGTTCCGCCTGAAATCAGGACCGCAACTTTGAATCGCGGCTCAACAGCAACTAGGCGGGGCCCCACCAAGGCGCCCAGACTGTGCCCGACGTAGGCAATTCGCTCCGTGTCGATATCCTTGCGAGTCTCCAGGTAGTCGAGAGATCGTGACAGATCTTTGGACCACTTGATATTCATCTCCCGCCACCGGTCCGGTTGTCCGAGCCAGTGATAGTATGCCCCTGGCCCTCGTTCGAGCGTGCCCTTGTATGCGGGCAGAATCAACGCCCGGCCGGATCGCACGATCAGTTCGCAGGGCTGTACACCGACCCCGAATGCCTCGATTGTCGGTGCGACGAGGGCGGTTGACCCAGGAAAGTACACGACCAATTGATAAGGCGGCAAGGCATTCCGGGGCAGGTATAGGTGGGCCACCACTCGCTCTTTTCCATACGCCGCTTCAAATGTGACCTTCTCTCTCCTCCAATACGGTGAATCCTCCTCGGCAGATTCTACAGCGGCTTTGAGATCTGTCTTATCGTAGGAATGCATGTCCCTGTAGATCCGGAAATCCCGATCGTCAGCTGGCTTGTCGCTCCTGCGGTCTCGGGCGACAAAGGTCACCTGCTGGCTCAAGGCCCCATACACAGGAGATTTGTACTTGGCGCACCGAAAGCCAAAGTCCGCGGCTCGCACGATGGGATAGCGGGCATCTGGGTAACCGAGTTGATAGTTAGGGTCCTTCCAGCCGCCCCCCAGGATGTACCGGTAGTTTCCCACCGGGTTCCAGCACCACTCCTTCACATTGCCCGCCATGTCGTAGGTTCCGAAGGGTCCCAGGCCGCCATAGGATTCAACTTGCGCCGGGCCTCGGCCGGCGAAGTTGCTGAATCTGAGGACCTGAAAGAAGGTTCCAACCCCCAGCCCGGCGGCACGAAACCAGTGATGAACGGTGGGCAGGCTTTTCCCGGCAAACTCGGCGTACGCAGCCGCTTCGTACCAACTGACGCCGCCCACCGGATAATCGGCCTTCCCATCCGGATAGGCGCCTAGTTCCCAGGTGGCTGGCCCAGGTCTCCCGGAAGCGTCGCGGAACTCGGCCATGGCCTGCTCCCAAGACAGGGCATTGTTGTCCTTGATAAAGGGCTGCTTCCAGTATTCCCGCTTCTGATATCCCCCCGCGTCGACAAACTCCTTGAATTTACGGTTGGTGACCTCATGCCGATCGATCCAGAAGTCCTCTAGTTCGTCCGGAAGGTTCGGAAATAACACGCCTCCGAACCCCTCCCGCCCAGTGCCAGGCACCCACACCATCCCAGCAGGCGTCGTTGCCTGAGTGTGGAGTTGCACTTCGATGATCGTTCCCCCTTCGCGGCCAACCTCGAAGAGTCGTTCCACCGGTTCAAAACTGGACTTCACCACCCTGACCCGGTAATCACCCGAGGGGATCCGGACCGCATTCAAGGGCGAACGCCCTAACAACTCCCAGCGTGGTGGGTCGCGGGCCTCCCCAGAGGCGTAATCCAGGATGAAAACCTCAGCTCCCGATGGAGCTGAACGGATCGAAACCGGCTGTAGGGCCAGACTGTCCTTCGCTCGCACTTGTTCAGGCAGGCCAGGCGCGAATCGCGCGGCCTTTTCGAGTACTCGCAGGGCCGCCAGGGGCCGACCTTCTTTGGCCAGTCGAGCCACCTCCGGTATTGCCTCCCGCTCCGCCCAACGCACCCGTGATAAGTGAATGTACACCCACGCGCCGAGCATGCCTGCGGCAACGATCAGCAAAGATAGGATTCCCAGCAGCGCTGGCCCATGCGGTAGCTCACGCTTCCTGCCGTTCTGGCGCGCATCTGCAAACTGGGCGCGCTGTGGAGCGATGGAATTGTCGGTTCGCTCCACTTGCGTCAGAAAGCGGTAGCCGAATCGCGGCAGAGTCTCAATGAACTGCGGAGCCTCAGCCGAGTCCCCAAGCACCCGCCGGAGTTTGTTGACGGCGTGGTTCAGACTGTCGTCGAACTCGACAAACGTATCCGCAGCCCACAGCCGTGCGCGCAACTCCTCGCGCGTAACCACTTCACCGGGTCTTTCGATCAAGGCCTTGAGCACACCGAACGCCCTCGGCGGGAGTGCCAGCTTCAGATGATCTTTGTACAGTTCACCCGAGGTCAAGTCCACCTCGAACCCGCTAAAGGACATGCGTGGCGGCAGTTGGCCAGGGGCAGGCATGGCGCCATCCTTTTCCCGACACCAAGTATATCCCCGCGAGGAAATTGCCATTACGTGGCCGCCGGCCATCCTGATGCCCCCTGCCGGTGCCCGTTCACAGACATTTCAGGCAGTGGTCAGACGCCGTTCATTGTTCGCGTCGGGCCGCCTCCTTACGCTGAACGCAGGAGGGTTTGACGATGAACCGGAAAAACACATTCAGATTGAGCTTGGTTCTGGCCCTGACGGCAGGGGCGCTCCTCTTAACTGCTGCGCGTCCTTCACCGGCGCGGGCGCCGCAGCCGGGCAGAGCATTTCGAGCCGTCTGGTCTCTGAATTTGCCTACCCCGGAAATGCTCCTGCCGAGCGATACATGGGGCGGCCCGGTCTACGCCAGCCTCGACGGGGAGTCCCTCGTAGGCTTAGCGGCGGGCAACGACGGCAACGAAACCGATTATCCATCGTTCTCGATCTTCAAGGACGGAGCTTATACGGTCTGCTTTGCGAAGTCGGTGGCTGCTGGGTGGGGTGGAGCGAGCGATTGCGCGGACAGCTTCACTTGGGAAGTCCCGCAGGCCTTCGTGACTTGGCCGGGCGCAGACGCGCTGGGCAGCTACACCGCCATGGCGAATATCGTGCGTGGAACCGGCCGATTCGCGTCTGCTTCGGGGCACGTGCACATTACATGCCCATTCATTCTTTGGACGCCGGACAACGGGACCAGTTGGTTCGGGCGGGGGAGCGCCGTAATCACCGGCACGATCTCCGGCGTCAAGTGACCGGCCTTTGCGGCCACGTTCCAGTTCGGTGCCGGCTCCGGACGGCCAATGGTGCCGGTCCGATTCGGAAGGCGACCCGGCCGCTCGTCGAAGTTACGGCGGGCGTGGCCATTCGTGGGAGATTGCCTCCCCGTTTCAGAGACGACGAATTGAACAACTTGAAAGGAGAAATCATGAAACGCTCTACTGTCCTGGTATTGCTTCTGTATCCGTCTCTCGTATCCTCGGCTTGGGCCCAACCAGAGAATCCGCCCCGTTTCGACAGGCATCGCATCCACGGCCGCTCGTCCGCGAGCCCAAGCGCGAACGGTGCGTGGGGTCGCCCTGACTTCAGCGCGGCGTCCTTCGCGGCTCATAACACCGTCTGGGACCTCGGTACCTACCCGGGCGGAACTTGGGCTGAAGCGGGAGGGATCAACGACCTTAACGTCGCGGTGGCACAGGGTGACACCCCCTTCGACCCTCAGACCCACCTGTTCACAATTCAGCTGTCCGGCCCTAATGCGCCGCAATGGTCCGATCTTGGTCCAATGAACGCCTACGAAGGATGGTTCGGCTGGCCCTCTATTGCCAACACCGGCCTGATTGCCGGTTACGCCGCGACGCCAGGCGGTGCTGTTCACGCCTTCCTCTGGGTGGGCAAGCACGCGACTGATCTTGGGACGCTCGCGGATATTGGGTACCCCTCCTATGACAACAGCGAGGCGGCCGCCGTGAACAAATGCGGCACGCTGATCGCCGGTGGCGCCAGTTCCAGCAGCGAACCGGGAGCGGGTCTTCCAGCGGTATGGAAACTCGATCCACGGACTCATGCCTGGAAAATTCACAAGCTGGACACGACAGGGTTCCCCTATGGTTTGGCATTGGGCGTAAATGATTCTGGCCAAGTTGTCGGCGCTATCTATGACGATGCCGGCACTTATGTCGCCGCCCTTTGGAACCCAATCTCCGGCAAGGATGAGTGGAAGGCCATCAGGCTGCCGGGTTCCCTGGATTGGCCGGACGTCGCCATCGCTGGTGACATCAATGAGAAGGGCGAGATTGTAGGCGACGTTCTGTCGTTGGACTGGCTGTCCGGTTATAGCTCGCTCTGGCAACCGTTAGACCCGATGCGGGCGACCTACAAACTGACTCTGCTTCCCAACTACTACAACGGAGCGAACGGCGACACCGCGGAGGGCATCAACGACTTCGGTGATATCGTCGGCGGCTCGTGGGATAGGGACAGCACCCCACACGCAGCACGCTGGAGCGCCAAGGATACCAGCCTCGTTCAACTGCTGGACTTCCCCGGAGACTACAGTGTCGCCTACAAAGTGAACGAAAGCCGGATCGTCACGGGATTGTACGGTGGTGGGCCGTGCGCAAACGACTGCGCCCGCGCCGTAAGGATACATTGAATCGCGAGTAACCCGACCCGTGGAGATCCGCAGGGAATTCCCGGCATATGCGGAGAACAACTGATGGGGAGAATCGCCATAGCCCGTGGGTCCGAGCGGCAGCATCTGCCAAGTCGTCTGGCCGCAGTCGGCGAGCTGACCAACGAAACGATATGCTTCATCACCCAAGTCTCCTATCCCAAAGGCGGACGGCAGGGATGTGGGATGAAGAAGAATGCCGCTGCAGCGAGGCAAATTCACGAGACTACGTTATCAAAGCGAGTGGCCGGCGGGAGGCGGGATGAGGAAAAGGGGCTTTGCCACGTAATGAAACTCTGGTTCGTGTACGTCGCTGGTTTTCTTTGGTAGGGCTGCGGACAGAACGTCGGCTGGTTGGTTGCGGGGGCAAGATTTGAACTTGCGACCTTTGGGTTATGAGCCCAACGAGCTACCTGACTGCTCCACCCCGCAACTACATCTTAACAAACCCAGGCTGCGGCGCTTAAGGAAGCGCGTCGTGCCCGCTTATCGAGCTGATAATACGTCGTTTTCCGTCCGTTAACGGATCATGGAGAAGCTAAGGGGGCCCAGGAGGACGTTGCTGATATTCGACACAATTTCAGCGTCTGAAAGGCCGGGCCTGGAGCGTAGCTTCTTCCAGTCCGGATCGGTAACGAAGGCATGCCACAGCTTCTCCCGCGCCGCTAGGTCGTCGAACGAAAGCATGTAGGTCAAGCTCGGTTGCCGCGGTCCGACCAGCGTCTCCCCGAAGAAGATCGGCCGCAATCCGACGTGCTGGAAAATGGCAATCTCGCCACCGTTGAACATGGCGATCTTCCTGGCCAGGGTGGCTTGGGTATGGGATTCGTACGTCCTGAGTTCGAAGAGGCGCGGAGGACGTTTGTCATTCGGATCCGCTAAGGCCGCTTCCGGCATTCCGTCAAAGCTGCGCAGCAGCGCGCTGTCGATGCGAACGTAGGGGAACCCATTCTCCGGGCTGAGTGCGGCCAGCTCCTTTTGGTAGGTCTCGTCGGCGCCCAATCTTGCGAGAGTCTCCTGAAACACGGCCAGGGAGGCGTATTGAGTAATCGTCAAAAAGTAGGGTCCGTCGGGGCCAATTTCGTTCTTAAAGGCGCCGATCAGTTTGGCGCCCGCGCGAGCGAGCGCGGGTTGTTTCGACGCCCGGAGAAAATCGGAAAGACGGCTGGCTTGATCTTCAAAGCTGTTGTGCAGCCGGTAGGTTTGAAGCTCCAGAAACGAATTCGCCGCACCGCCTGGAGTTTGGGCAAAGGAGGAAAGATTAGTCATCGTGGAAGCGGCCAAACCGGCCAGCAGATTTCGTCGGTTCATTTCCTCGACTCTACAACAGAGTCACTTCCATCCCGGGCCGCCATCATAGTTTCGGGCCGGGAAAGCGGCAATCCTCCGAACCGGCGTTGCCGGCTACGAAATTCATCCAGGGCAGTGATCAAATCGCTTTCGCCGAAGTCGGGCCACATGACTGGCGTGAAGTATAGCTCGGCATAAGCGGACTCCCAGAGCAGGAAGTCGCTGAGACGCTGTTCGCCGCCGGTGCGGATCAGCAGGTCCACGTCCGGGCTGTCAAACCGCTCGGTGAAGCAGGTTCGGTCGGGAAACGAGCCGATCGTCTCCCAGGCACGGAAAAGGGAATCACGGCTTGAATAATCGATCGCCAGCCGCACATGCAGACGGGTACCCCCATACGTGAAATGCTCGGCCTGTTCGATGGCCCGGCAGGCGCTAGCCGGGATGCGGTCGCGGCGGCCGATCACAGAAAGCCGGACGCCCTCCCGCACACAGGCTTCGAACTGGCGGCTCAAGTGGTGTTCGAGCAGCGCCATCAGGCCATTCACTTCAGCGGCAGGCCGTTTCCAATTGTCGGCAGAAAAAACGTAGACGGTGAGCGTGGTGATACCGAGTGGTGGAGCGGCGGTTACCACCCGCCGGAGTGCAATCTCGCCGGCGTGATGGCCGGCCAAGCGTGGTAACCCTCGCTGCTGCGCCCAGCGGCCGTTGCCGTCCATGATGATTGCGACATGAAATGAAGTACTTTGTATCATAAAGTCTCCTCACAAAAAATTTTACCTATCCCGCATGGCGTGGATGAGAGCCTCCATGTGGTCCAGGTATCGTTCCAGGGCTTTCCGACCGGCCACGGTCAAGCCGTATTCCGTCTTTGGCATTCGGCCCTCAAACGACTTTGTGCACGTCACGTACTGCGCCTCTTCCAGCCGGCGGGCATGCACACTCAGGTTGCCATCCGTGGTTCGCAGCAGTTTTTTCAACTCGTTGAAGGTCAAGGTGTCGTTAACGGCAAGCGCGCTGACGATGCCCAGCCGCATCCGCTCGTGGATAATCCGGTCTAGATGCGGGAGCGCATTCTCAACCGACGACTGGTCGGCCTTCACGGGCTTAGCGGAGCGGTTCTTGCCGGAGACCACGTCATTGCTCCGGGCGGCACTGGATTTAGCCACCGTGCCTCCTTGCGATCAGGAATCCAAAAACAACATGCAGACCACCGAATCCGGCCATCAACCAGGCATCCTGCCACGCAGGCGGCGCAAAAAACGACAGTGCGCCAAACAGCATGAAGCACAAACCCATCACCGGGACTATGCGGACTGAAAACGCACCCCCCGTGACCACGGCCACGCCATATAGCATTAACCAGAGACCCGGAATCACCGACAGTTGCTGGATTTGAAACAGCACCACGGTCAAGATGGCGCCGGCCAGTAGCGGTGGAACGAAGCTCAACAGGGCCCGCCGGGCAGGCCTGGATTTCAGCGGCATCGCGACCCGCTTGGATTTCCAGCGGAGAAACACCACGCCCATCAGTAAGGCCAAAATCGCCTCGATCAGCCATACCGAGAATTGCTGCGAGAGGGAGTGGCCCATGGCAATCAAACCGGCGACCAAGGCACTGGCGCCAATCACCACGCCGCCCCAACCCGGAACAGCCGTAAAGGACGCGGCGTTCTCCATGGTGTCGCGGATGAAGCGCAGATTATCGGCAGCGCGCCTGTCGATTGGGACAGGCTCGCGAACAACCCGGGCCGGGTGCGCGGAGGCCATGGATAAAGTATAGGCCCGCTACTTTGCGTTGTAAAGCCGAATTTTGGGGTCGGTGGAGATCAACCAGAAGCTAGAAACTCAGCCGTATTCCGCCCACCGCCCAAAGCCGCGGGGTCGTAAAGCCCTCCTCGTAGTAAATCTGGTCAAGGACATTCGCCACGCGCACATAAAAGCGCGCGCTCATGCGCTCGGACAGCGGCAGAGTGTATCCCCCAGAAAGATTAAGCGAATGAGGGCCGCCAAAACGATAGGCCAGCCCGTAAATCGGGAACAGGTAGGAATCACCTCCGGAGAAGTCGAGCGTCGCATCCACGCGCTTTCCAAATTGCTGAGTGGCGAGGAATGTGAAGGCATTCGGGATGATCCCCGGAATCTGCACAGGATTAATGGCAACACCAGTCGAGAATTCGGAGACCCGATCCATGGCGTTGGTGTAGGTATATGACGCGAAGAGTGTTGTCTGGCGGGCCGGCTTGAATTCGCCGCTCAGTTCCACACCACGAGCAATGCCGCCTCCGGTATTGAAGTAGCCGCCATAGCGGCCATAAAGATCCGTGGCGGGCGTGATTACCACCCCATCGTCGAAGCCGATCCTCTGCTGGAAGCTGGTATAAAAATACGTCGCGCTGACCCGAAGACGCTGCTGAAGGAAATACTGGTCGATACCCGCATCGATCGAGAAGGAGCGTTCTGGGCTTAGGCGCGGATCTCCGAGGGGCGTGAAGGCGCCTCCGTAAAAATAGGTGCCGAATCGCTCGTAAAGGGAGGGCATTCGAAAGCTGTTGCCTGCATGTGCCCGCAGCTTCGTAGCGGTCGACTTCAGGTAATACGACACCGAAGCATCGCCGGTTAAAGCATGCGGCGGCGAAGGGATAGCGATTCCTGCATAGGGTGAGTCGCCGCCCGCAAATGTTGGGGTATTCAGGCTGACTGCTTGATAGCGGCCGGAGAACAGAATCTGCAGCCGGTCGTCCAGCAGCCGGATCTGGTCCTGGGCAAATAACGCGTTGTACTGCTGGGAGTCGGTCGTGGCGTTGTAGAGGCGCTGGGTAGGATCGGAAACCTGGTTGAAAGCGGCATTGTAGTAGTGCTCCCGTTCGTATTCGTAACCGGCCGTGATGGCTTGCGCATGTCCGGCGAGATAATCGACCCGGGCTTGCACGGTACTCACTCGACCCAGGTAGTCATCAGTAGTATTGACGGCGGGTTGATAGCCCGTGCCGCCGGGGCCATCGAGATAGTCGCGCGTGCTGTTCAAGAACTGATAATCGACGTGGAAAGTCAGCCGCGAAGTGGGCTGGTACTCCCAACGAAACAGCTGTGTCCCAAAGTAGGAATTCAAACGCGAATCAGGGTCGTTCAGTGAGGGTATGAACGTGGCATCGCCCGGATCAAAGGGCAGCCCGTCATTCGCGAGGCGTAATTGAGCTTGCGAGGGCGCGATGGCGGGAATAATGCCGTCTGGCGGGGGTGACGACATTCGCGGCCGGATACGGGATGCTTTGGATCTGTAGATAGCCCGTGTTGTCGAACGTGCGGAAACTGATACGCATCTTCGGCGTAATGGAGTAGGCCAACATGCCCTGTCCTGACCAGTTGCGAGTCGCTCCGCCACCATAAACTCCTTCCGTAACGTTAAGATTCACTAAACCGGCTGAATAGGAGAGCTTGTCATTCAATAGGCCGCCCGCGAGCCGGGCAGCTCCGCGAAACAGCCCGAGTCCGCCGCCCTCGACATCTAGATTGCCGTGAGTGTCGCCGCCGCCGCTATCGGTGATGATATTGACGGTACCGCTGGTTGAGTTTGTCCCATAAATGGACGAGCCGGAGCCGCGGAGAACCTCGATCCGCGATGAATCGACTAGCAGAAGGTCGCCGATAAAAGCGCTCGCATCGCCCTCGACACCGGTCGCGTCGCGCAGCCGGAATCCGTCCACCAGCACCGCGGTGTCGGACGCCTGCCCACCTTGGGTCTGAATGGTTGTAAATGCGCCAGGACCCCCGCGTGTGCTGATACGCAGACCCGGCACAAGCCGGATGGCATCCGCCACATAGTTTGTTCCTTGCCGCTCGGCCGCGTTTACGTCCACGACATCCAGCGCTTTCGAGGTCTGATCCACGGATTGCGGGCTGTTGGAGGCCGTCACGTTGATCACCGCGGGAATCGTGACGATCGAGAGCTCCAACTTCAGTTGTTTGCTTTCACCAGCGTTCAGTGTGAGCGATAGAGGCTCCCGAAGCGCCAAGCCGGAGGCTGACGCTTCCAGCAGGTATTCTCCCGGCGCGAGGAAAGGAAAGCTAAAGCGGCCATCGGCCTCCACCTGGGCTGACTGCGCAACGGTATTAGAACGTGAATAGAGTTTCACGACACCCGTTGGCACAATTGCACCAGATGAATCGTTGACGACGCCGCTGATGGATGCTGCTTCGGCGGCGTTGAGATGCACTGCAGGCAGCGCGATTAGCGCGAAAACGAATGAACGAAGATATTTCAACTGTCGACCCTCCCTCGAGGCGGCATAGAATTCGCACGTATGCGTGCGAACTGTGGGCAGGTCTTCGGACTTACAGGCGGGCGAACGGAGAGAGCAAGATAACCTTACGGTCCGTCGCTGGTCTACCGGCCCGGCTTCCCATGCGTTTCGCGAGCGAAGAACGCACAGTGCTCGAGGTTGGGCTTTCGTTCCTGCTTACCGCTGCGGGGCAGTCCTGGATTCTCGCCAGGTTCCCTTTTCAACGCCAAACTCCCAAGCAGGGAATCCAACGTACCTACAGCATTCCCAGAATACCGAACTGAAAACCGAGCTAAGCACTTTCAGATGAACCAAACGTCAGCACTGTCAGAGAACCACGCGTCTGTCACCTTCCCGCCGCGTGATCCGCTCCCGGTCGAGGTACTCCAGCAAGGGTATGGCAAACTTCCTGGAGACCTGGGTCCAGTCTTTGAACTCCGGCACGGAGAACTGACGGCCGCGCTGCTGCGCCAGCGAATCGCGCAGATGCGTGAGCACGTCGCTGTGAAAGATGAACTCTCCCGAGACACGTACCAGACGGTTACTCTTGAACAGGAAATCAACCAGAGGCCGCGCTTTCTTCACATCGAGCGAAAAATTAGCCAGCACGTCAGCCAACTCCGGCGGCTGAAAGCCTGCTGACCGATAGGCGGCTGCTATGCCTTCGATCGCCTCCATTTCCAGCGCGCTGAAAGATGCGGAGTGAGATGCTAAAGCCACAGCGTCGACTTGCACGATCACACCAGGAGTGCGTCAGAGCAGCGAATCTGCCAGCGATGCCTCGAGGCCTGTGAATACGGCTTGGCGGAGGGTCCGCAGGGGTGCGCCGTTCGCGGAAGGACTGTCTTTGTGGAACTGTCCCAGCCACTTAATCGTCAGTTCCTGTTTCCTGCTAATCCATTCATGTGCGATGACTCGCTGCTCCCGTTCAGCGAGAAACAAGGAAGAATCGTTTCGAATGTGCTCCCGTAATTGGGCTTCTGGAATGCCTGTCACCTTAATCAGGCTCGCGAGGCTGCGTCCTTGCTCCGTTTCACCAACCAGCACGCGGATGCGCTCAGCCGCATCGGCGCCCACTAGCCGGCGCAGGCGTTCCAGCGTTCGGTCACGACGCAGCCGCAAGGGCGGGAATGGATCGATCACGCTTCCTCCCGCGATGGTTATCGATGGCGACGCTTGTCGAATGATGAAACGGTCTCCCGGGAGCAAAAGCATCGGCTGGCGGAATGCCAGGCGCGCCAGGAACGGACGATCGGCGTTTAGGGAAAGGAGTTTCAATCCCGCTGCGGCCTCCGCTGTGCCGGAATACACCCGAACAACAACCCGGCGTCCGGCAAAAGCTGCCGGATCTATGTCGGCTATGCCGGCCCAATCAATCGCCGCGTCGGCGCGAAGAGTGGTTTCAAAGACACCGCCGGCGGCTAGGACGAAGCCACGTTGGATGTCGATGGCTTCAATCCCGGCGAGGTTCACTGCGACGCGCTGGCCCGCGACCGCCAAAGGAACAGATTTTCCGTGAACCTGAATCCCACGGATGCGCAACACGCGTCGCGCCGGATAGAGCTCTACAGAATCGCCACTAGCGAGACGGCCGCTCAGCAGAGTGCCGGTGACAACCGTGCCAAAGCCTCGAACGGCGAAAACCCGATCGATGGGCAATCGGGCAAAACCGCCGGCGAAACGGGCGACCGAACGCGAAGCCAGCTTCTCCAGTTCTGACCGGAGTTCGCTCAGACCGCTCCCCGTGCGGGAGCTCACAACCATAATCGGTGCACCCTCCAGAAATGAACCCTGCACCAATTTGCGTATGTCAGTGGCTGTCTGGTCTATCTGCTCAGCAGCTGCCAGATCAGCCTTTGTGACGGCAACCAAGCCCGACTGCACTCCCAGGAGCCGGCAGATTTCAAAATGCTCCACAGTTTGAGGTTTCACGGACTCGTCGGCGGCGACCACCAGTAATACGGCATCGATACCGCCAACGCCCGCTAGCATGTTCTTGATAAATCGCTCGTGCCCGGGAACGTCAATGAAACTGGCTGCAGCACCACCCGCCAAAGGCATATGGGCAAAACCGAGATCGATCGAAATGCCGCGTCTCTTTTCTTCGGCGAGCCGGTCGGTATCAATGCCCGTCAGCGCACGGACCAGCGATGTCTTACCGTGATCAATGTGCCCGGCGGCGCCAATAACAATATTGGCCGTGCTGGTAAGACGTTCCGACATACGCTGGCTATGCTTCATTATCGCGATGTTCGCCGCAGGGCCGACTTTCGGCGCCAACCGCCGCGCACAAGCCACCCCAGCCAAGTTTTCGCGTCAGTTGCGCGCACGCAGCGGATATTATGTGAACACTGAGTAGGTTCACCTACATGCAAAAAAATCGTCTCGAGGAAGTTCGACAACGTCACGCCCGCGCCGAAGAAGGAGGCGGGCCCGAGCGGCGGGAGCGCCAACATCATGAAGGAAAGCTGTCGGCCCGTGAACGAATTGACCTGCTGCTCGACGAGGGGAGCTTCGAAGAGCTGGACAAGCTGGTTCGTCACCGCTCGCACAACTTCGGAATGGAAGAGACCGTGATCGATGGCGACGGATTCGTCACGGGACATGGCACGATTCACGGCCGCCGGGTTTTCATTTTCGCGCAGGATTTTACCGTCTTTGGCGGATCGCTGTCGGAAGCGAACGCCCAGAAGATCGTCAAGATCATGGACCTGGCTCTGAAGGTAGGCGCGCCCGTCATCGGATTGAATGATTCGGGCGGGGCCCGTATCCAGGAGGGCGTAGTCTCGCTCGCCGGGTATGCGGATATATTCTTGCGCAACACGCTCGCCAGTGGCGTAGTGCCTCAAATCTCGGCCATCATGGGGCCTTGCGCCGGTGGCGCTGTGTATTCACCCGCTTTGACCGATTTCATATTCATGGTGGAAAACACCAGCCACATGTTTGTGACCGGCCCGGACGTGATTAAGACTGTCACGCATGAGGATGTGACCAAAGAAGAAGTCGGCGGTGCGATGACGCACAACGCGGTAAGCGGCGTTGCCCACTTCCTGTCGCACGATGATGAGGACTGCCTGCGCCACATTCGGGAGCTGTTGCAGTTTCTGCCCCAGAACAACGTGGACGGCTCTCCGAGAGTGCCGACGAAAGATCCTTCGGACCGCTGCGATCCCGAATTGGACCGGCTGATTCCTGAGGAATCGAATAAGCCGTACGACATACGCGACATCATTACCCGGGTTGTCGATGATGCTCATTTTTTTGAAGTCGCCGAACATTTTGCCCGGAACATTGTAGTTGGGTTCGCTCATATGGCGGGGCAGGCCATCGGCATTGTGGCGAATCAGCCCAGCCACCTGGCCGGCTGCCTGGATATCAATTCGTCCATTAAAGGCGCGCGTTTCGTAAGGTTTTGTGACGCCTTCCAGATTCCGATTCTGACGTTCGAAGACGTCCCCGGTTTTCTTCCGGGCACTGCTCAGGAATTCGGCGGCATTATCCGGCACGGTGCAAAACTACTCTATGCCTACGCCGAAGCGACGGTGCCCAAGATTACCGTGATCACCCGCAAGGCTTACGGCGGCGCCTACTGCGTGATGGGTTCGAAGCATCTGCGCACGGATATTAACTTCGCATACCCTAGTGCCGAGATTGCGGTCATGGGCGCTGAAGGCGCTGTTAATATTCTGTATCGCCGGGAACTACAGTTCGAGAACGATCCCGAGGAAGCTCGCAAAGCCAAGATCGAAGAATACCGGGAGCGGTTCGCCAGCCCGTTCGAAGCGGCCGAACGAGGTTATATCGACGATGTCATTGAACCTCACGAAACACGGCCCAAGGTGATTGAGGCGCTTCGGATGTTAGAGAACAAAATCGACACGATGCCGAAGAAGAAACACGGAAACATCCCGTTGTAAACCTGCGAGCCGCTGAGAACTAGTCCGTCGGCTCGGTCCCGACCTTCAGCACCGCGAGGAATGCTTCTTGTGGAATGTCCACGCGCCCGACGCGTTTCATGCGCCGTTTGCCCTCTTTTTGCTTCTCGAGGAGTTTGCGTTTTCGGGTGATATCACCGCCATAGCACTTCGCCAAAACGTTCTTGCGGATGGCGGAAATCGTTTCGCGGGCGATGATCTTGTTGCCGATAGCTGCTTGCAACGCGACTTCAAACATTTGTCGCGGAATCAACTTCCGGAGCCGCTCGATGAGTGTCTTCCCTCGCTCATAAGCGAAGTCCCGATGGACAATCATCGAGAGAGCATCCACGGCCTCCCCGGCGACCAACACGTCCAGCTTCACGAGCGGCGACACGCGATATCCGGAGAGATGATAATCGAGCGAGGCATAGCCGCGCGAGGCCGACTTGAGCCGGTCATAGAAATCAAGCACGATTTCATTCAGCGGCACCTCGTACAGCAGCAGCACGCGGCCCGTGCCAATGTACTCGAATTTTTTTTGAACGCCGCGCTTCTCTTCCAGCAGCTTGAGAATTTCTCCGATGTATTCCTCGCGCGTGATGATCGTCGCATCGATAATCGGCTCTTCGATCTGCTTGATGTTCGACGGGTCCGGGAACTTCTGCGGATTGTTCACCTCAATTACCTCGTCCGCCGTGGTCGTTACGCGGAAACGAACGCCCGGCGCGGTGGTAATGAGATCAATCTGGAATTCCCGTTCCAACCGCTCCTGGACGATCTCCAGATGCAGCAAACCGAGGAATCCGCAGCGAAACCCGAATCCCAGCGCGGCTGAGTTCTCTGGTTCGAAGTTGAAGGCGCTATCGTTGAGCCGCAGTTTTTCGAGCGCGTCGCGCAGCAGACCGTGTTCGTGGGACTCCACCGGATAAAGACCCGCAAACACCATCGGCTTGATTTCTTGAAAGCCCGGCAGGGCTTCGGTGGCCGGATTCGCGTCGTCGATGATGGTATCGCCAATCTGCGCATCGGACACGGTCTTAATATTGGCGAACAGGAACCCAGCCTCGCCGGCGGTCAGTTCGTTGCAAGCGATCGGCTTCGGCGATTGATATCCCAGCCCTTCCACCTCGAGGACACGGCCGTTCGACCACAGCCGGATCTTCTGGCCCATACGAATGGTGCCATCGACAATGCGCGCCAGAATGACGACGCCGCGATAGGGATCGAACCAGGAATCGAATATCAGTGCGCGAAGCGGCGATGCCGGATCACCCTTGGGCGCGGGCACCCGCTTGACCACCGCTTCCAGCACCTCTTTGATGCCGATGCCGTTCTTGGCGCTGGCCATCACGGCGTCACTAGCATCCAGGCCGATCACCTGTTCGATCTGTTCGCGTATGCGCTCAGGTTCCGCCGAGGGTAGATCGATCTTGTTGATAACCGGAATGATTTCCAGGTCGTGGTTGAGCGCCAGATAGGTGTTCGCGAGCGTCTGTGCCTCGACGCCTTGAGAGGCATCCACCACCAACAAAGTGCCTTCACAGGCCTGCAGGCTGCGTGAAACCTCGTACGTAAAATCGACGTGCCCGGGCGTGTCGATCAGATTCAACTCGTAGAGATTGCCATCGTCGGCCCTGTAGTTCAAACGCACCGCATGAGCCTTAATGGTGATGCCGCGCTCCCGTTCGAGGTCCATCGAATCGAGAACTTGCTCCATCATTTCCCTTTGTGAGAGCGCGCCGGTATATTCGAGAAGGCGATCTGCGAGCGTGGATTTCCCGTGGTCGATATGGGCGATGATCGAGAAATTGCGAATGAAGCGGGGATCCATGCGGTAAACTAAGGGCTGAATCTGAATTATCCCATAGCGACACCCTCATCGCCCTTAAATATAAGAAGAAACAGTGATTTAGCGCGGTAGTCGCGGTCACTGGACCCGTTGAGTTCATGCCCTATCAGACATTTCAAGGATCGCTGGATGCGGCTGGTCTGCGAATCGGCGTGCTGGTGAGCCGCTTCAACGAGTACATCACGGAGGCCCTCTCCCGAGGTGCGCTAGACGTGCTCGAACAACATGGCTGTCCTCACGAAAATGTCATTTTCGTAAAGGTTCCGGGCGCTTGGGAATTGCCCATGGCCGCGCTGGAACTGGCCCCGCATTGTGACGCCATCGTGGCGCTGGGAGCGGTGATTCGTGGCGATACCCCGCACTTTGATTTCGTGGCAAACGCCGCCGCCGAAGGCCTGCGCCGTGTAGCGCTCGACACAGGTGTCCCTATTTCGTTTGGTGTGTTGACCACCGACGATATGCAGCAGGCGATGGACCGGGCCGGCGGCAAGAGCGGTAACAAGGGCGTAGAAGCAGCCGAAGCGGCGATTGAGATGGCCAACCTGTTCAAACATCTCAAGGGACGGACTTAGCTTCTATGGCCGCGGCACGTCACCGGTCACGAAAGCGCGCTCTGCAGGTGCTTTTTGAGTGGGACATGCGACGCGATTCCGTCGACAGCGCGATCAGCCACTACTACGACACGCTGTATTCCGAAGAGAGTGAGACTAAGCCCAAGATCGATCGCTTCATGGAAGAATTGTCGCGCGGCACGGTTCAGCAATCCGCGGAAATCGACAAAGTCATTGAAGAGAAAGCGCAGAACTGGCGGCTGGAGCGCATGGCGGTGGTTGACCGGAACATCCTCCGGTTGGCCATTTTCGAGATCCGGCAGAATGCCGTTCCACCTGCCGTGATTATCGACGAAGCCATCGAGCTGGCGCGGCAATTCTCCAACGACGAATCGATCCCCTTCATCAACGGGGTGCTGGATGCCGTTCGACGGCAGACAGTGGCCGCCCCCGAATAGGGCAGTCTTGGTGGAGGAATGGCTGGCCCGGTGTCGCGCCGTTCGCCGGGCCGAGATCCAGTAACCGGAAGTGGATTGGCAGGGCTTTCTTCGGGTCGCAGCGTTGACGACGCGCGCCCGGCCCTAGCAGCTACGGTCTAGGTATGGCTGGCGTTGTTCGGCACCGCCAGGTAGGCGTGAACGTTACCACCGTTGTCGAACGCGAAGCCGATGATCTCACCCGAGCCATTGATGGAACATGCGGTGGCGAGATGCAACGGAGAACCGGCGGGGACGAGTGTGTTCAGGTCGATCAGCTCCTCGTGATGCCTCAGAAACGCTCGCGGGTTGAAATTGGCGTCTAGCGACACGCCCACGATATGGCCGAGGTCGTTAATGCCGAGGGCGGCGCTGTCCACGTCCCCCGGAAGCGTCCCGAGATCTCGCATGCCTGCCTCGTGCGTCCACAGAAAAGCATGAAAGGTGGCGTCCCCCTCCAAGTCTGAACTACCGATCACTTGGTCATGGTCATTCAGGTCGATTGCCGTGATTCCGTCTCCGTGCCCTGTCCCTCCGAGACTGCCGAGGTCGATGGTTTCGCCATCTTTCCAAAGCAGGGCGTGCAGAGGCTGGAGATTGGTCTGCCAAACGGGGTTAAAGGCGCCGCATACGCCGGATCCACCAGCAGCGTGGCCCGAATCGTTGATGGCATGAGCGTTGCCGTCCGGGTCGCCAGGATACGTGGCGAGTTCCCGGATATCTCCGTTACGCCAGACCACGGGCTTGAACTCGAGTTTCTGCGGACCGCCGGATGGGCACGTCGAGTCGAGCGTGTCGTTCTCTGCCATCCCGGCCGCTTCACTGTGGTCGTTGATCTGGTTGGCTTGGCCGTTGTTGCCTCCCAGCGTCGGAAGCGGCTTCATGACGCCGTTTTGCCACACAAATGGAAGACAGGTGGTGCCGGAAGATGCCGAGCCAAGTGCCGCGAAACCGCAAAAGTCCTCCCCTTGTGGGTCCGGACTGTCGGTTTGGGCCTCGCCCACGGCTTGTCCCCATGCGTTCACGCCATACGCCTGGCTGTTTGGGCCTTTGAGTCCGGGTTGACCAAGATCCACCTCCCGGCTCTTATACCGAAGCCAGGCATGAATGATGTCGCCAACTTGCGTCGCACCGGCGACTCGGCCGTTGTTGGTGATGGCGAACGGCTGCCCGTTCGGACCCACCACGCCGAGATCGATGACTTGATAAGTTGGCGGCTGGGCCAGGACAACCGCGGCGATCAGGTGTCCGCCTACGATGGTTTTCCAAAGTGTTTGTTTGAGTGTCATGTGTTGCTCCTTCATCAGGCGATAAGGGAAACGCCCATGCGAAGTTACGCACAATCGCGGGCTTGATGTATTATTGGGAACCGCCGGATTATGACGCTCTGTCCTCAGTGCGGTTCCGAATTGCAAGGCGGAGACCCCGCTGGCATGTGCCCGAAATGTCTGATCCAGGGCGCTTTCGAAAGTTCAGTTGGCTCGGATGAGTTCACGACGCAGACTATTGACGCCGCGATAGCAACCGGTGATGACGAGTTCGGCCGCTATCAAATCCTTCGACCTTTGGGCGAAGGGGGCATGGGCACGGTGTACCTGGCCCAGCAGCGCGAACCCATTCGCCGCTGTGTCGCCCTCAAGGTAATAAAACTCGGCATGGACACGGGCCAGGTACTGGCTCGCTTCGCCAACGAGCGCCAAGCGCTGGCGATGATGGACCACCCGAATATCGCACGGATCTTCGACGCCGGCGCCACGGCCAGGGGCCGGCCTTACTTCGTCATGGAGTACATCGAAGGCGTACCCATAACGCAGTACTGCGACCACAATCGGATCGCAATCGGCCAACGATTGGAGCTTTTTCTCGCCGTCTGCCGCGCGGTTCAGCACGCTCACCAGAAAGGCGTGATTCACCGCGACCTGAAGCCGTCGAATGTTCTCGTGATGGAGCAGGAGGGCGCCCCGGTTCCGAAAGTGATCGATTTCGGCATCGCCAAGGCTACCGATCAGCGGGCCGTTGAGACTACTCTGCTAACGCAATTCGGCCAGATGGTGGGCACACCCGAGTACGCCAGTCCTGAGCAGGCCGAGGTCACGACCGGAGATGTGGATGAGAGCTCCGATGTGTATTCGCTTGGGGTACTGCTGTACGAGTTGCTGATCGGCACTGTTCCTTTCGACGCGGCCAGAATGCGGCAGCTAGGTCTAGCCGAGATGCTCCGAATCATCCGCGAAGAGGAGCCTCCGCCGCTTTCGCGAAAGCTGACGACAATGGGCACGGCAGCGGCCGATATTGCCGCGCGCCGCCAGACGGACCTGGCCTCTCTGCGTCGCCTCGTGGATGGTGACCTGAACAGGATTGCGATGAAGGCTCTGGAAAAAGTGCGGGAACGGCGATACCCTTCGGTCGCTGAGTTGGCAGCCGACATCCAGAGATACATTGAGCATCGGCCGGTGCTCGCATCTCCGCCGGGCGGGCTATACCGGGCGCGCAAGTTTCTTCGCAGAAACAGGCCTGCCGTTCTCGGCGGAGCCGCTGGGCTCGCGTTGATCGCGTTGAGCGGAGTAACGGTTTGGTCGCTGACACACCGTAACCCACGGCCCAAACCCCAGTCGACAGACAAACGCCCCATTGTTCTCGCCGATTTCGCAAATACCACGGGCGATCCGGCATTCGACGGTACACTTCGCCGCGTAATGGCTGGGGAGCTTGAGAAATCCCCCTACCTCAGCGTGCTTTCCGATGCGCGCATGAGCGAGACACTGCGCCTGATGGTCCGGGCCCCGGACGCTAAGCTTACCCCGGATGTCGCGTCCGAAATCTGCGAGCGGACAGGGAGCGCCGCAGTCCTGGAGGGCTCGATCACAAGCCTAGGAAGCGAATACGTGATGAGCTTGCGCGCCAGGAATTGCCGAACTGGAGATGTTCTGGACGAAGAGCAGGCATCCGCGGCGAAGAAAGAGGAGGTGTTCAAGGACCTGGGCCAAATGGCGAACCGGTTCGGGACCCGGGCAGGGGAATCGCTTCCGGACGTGGAAAAGGAGCCGAGTCTGCCGGCGGAGGCAACTACGCCCTCGCTCGAGGCCTGGAGGTCCTACAGCGCTGCAATGAAGGCGGAACAGGTTAGGGGAGCACAGGCAGCGGAAGCCATCTCACTCCTGAAGCGGGCTATTGAGATCGACCCGAAATTTGCGATGGCTTATGCCAACCTGGGCCGGGCATATGCCGCCCTCGGGGAGTCCGAACTTGGAGCGCAGAATATTGCCAAGGCCTACGCGCTACGGGATCGTGTCAGCGACTGGGAAAACTACTTCATCACTTTCAACTACCACCGGCAGGTAACAAGAAACCTGGAACTGGCGCGACAGACCCTTGAATCGTGGACGCAAAAGTACCCCCGGGATATCGACGCTCACGGATTTTTGGCGGCCTTCACGTCACAGGGCTCGGGTCATTACGAGAAGGCCGCGGAAGAAGGTCAAAAGGCGATCGAACTCGATCCGGATTACGCCATCGGCTACGGAAATGTCGCTCAGGCCTACGTCTACCTGAATCGCCTGCCGGAAGCCGAGGCAGTGCTTCGTAAGGCATCGGAACGCAAGATCGAAGTCTCTCAGTTCTCGCTACTCCGGTACTTCATCGCTTTTCTCAGGAGCGACCCGGCGGCAATGGAAAGGGAAGTGACCTACCGTCAGGCAAAACTGGAAGCCCAAGGATCGTTCGAGCACCAGGAAGCTCTCACCTTCGCGTATCAGGGGCGCCTCAAAGAAGCGGCCCGGCTATCGGACCGCGCCGTGATCTTATCTCGCCAGGCAGTTTTGCGCGAGAGGGCCGCCCAGTTTGAAGGCGCCCATGCAGTGTGGAGCGCACTGTTCGGGATTCGGGACGAGGCACAAAGAAACGCGACGGCGGCGTTGTCGCTGTACCGAAGCCGGGATGCCGATTATGGCCCTGCCTTCGCGCTAGCGCTGCTCGACGACTCCGCGCAAGCTCGCAAGATCGAGGCGGACCTCGAAAAGCGCTATCCTGAGGACACATCTGTCCAGTTCAGTTACCTGCCCGCGCTAAGGGCGCTCGACGCGCTCAGCCAGGGTGACGCCCAGAAAGCGCTGGAAATGACTCAACGGGCTATTCCATACGAACTTGCCGTTCCGGGTACAGCGTTCTGGGATGGTTCCTTCTTCGGAGCTCTCTATCCGGTCTACGTACGCGGCCTGGCGTACTCCCGGATGGGCCGACACCACGAGGCAGCGGTTGAATTTCAAAAAATTCTCGATCATCCTGGAATCATCTTGAACGATCCAATCGGGCCAATGGCGCGTCTCCAACTGGCCAGAGCGTTGTCCGCCTCCGGAGATCGCGCGAAATCAGCCGCCGTCTACAAGGATCTCCTCGCTCTCTGGAAGGATGCCGATCCCGATATTCCGGCCGTCCAACAAGCTAAGGCTGAGTCTGCCAAGCAATTATGATCCCAGTAACTTTGCGCTCCGGATTCCTTATCCTGTTTAGCGCAATGCCTGTGAGGATAAGACCATGACGAACGGCCAAACCATGCACACGCTGCCCGGATCTTCCCAATTTCCGACGACGCGGTGGACCCTGGTGGTCGCTGCCGGCGATCCCCATCGCAAGGAAGCTCGTTCCGCGCTGGTTTCCCTATGCGAGAACTACTGGTATCCGTTGTATGCCTATCTGCGCCGGCGCGGTTATTTGGCCGAAGAGGCCCAGGATCTCACGCAGGAGTTCTTCGTGCGCGTGCTGGAGGGCCGATATCTCGATCGCGCTGATCCGGAAAAGGGCCGCTTCCGGTCCTTTATTTTGACGTCGTTGAAGTTCTTTGTGGCCGACGAAGAAGACCGCAAGCGAGCGCGCAAACGAGGCGGCGGAATGGTTGTATCACTTGAATTCTCGTCCGGGGAAGAGCGCTACCAACGTGAGCCTGCGCACGATGAAACGCCGGAGCGGATTTTCGAGCGGCGTTGGGCGCTCGAGGTGATTGACCGGGTCGTGGAGAAATTGCGGAACGAGTTTGTGCTTCACGGCCGGCCGGAGCATTTCGAGCGGTTGAAAGTGTTCCTTCTCGGGCAGTCCGACGCGCCGTATGCCGCGCTGGCTCAAGAGATGAACACGTCAGAAGGAGCGCTCAAGGTGGCCATTCACAGGCTTCGGAAGAGGTATCGCGAACTCTTTCGCCAGGAAATCGCCGATACTGTGGCCGATCCCGTCGAAGTGGAGTCCGAACTCCGGTTTCTAGCGGCCGTGTTGACGAGGAAGTAGCGTCGACAACGGGCTTGAATGTGTCGCCGGGCCAGCTCGCTTGCCATCAAGGCCAATCACTTGCCGATACAGAACGTCGAGAATATCCGGTTCAGAATGTCATCCGCAGTCGTCGCGCCGGTAATGGCATCCAGCGGCTGCAACGCCGCGTAAAGGTCCAGCAGCAACATCTCATGTGGAATACTGAACTCCACCGCGCGTTGCGCGTTTTCCAGCGCCTCTAAGGCCTCACGTAGCAGGTTGACATGACGCAGGCTGGTAATGCTGCCGCTCTCCGGCGTGACGAGTCCCTCGGGAGCGAGTCGCGTCAAAACTGCACGCTTGAGTTCCTCAATGCCTTCGCCGGTGAAGGCCGAAACCTCGATCAGATCGAAGGCCGCGTGAAGTTCACCGGGCAGATCTGCTTTGCTGCCGACAATTATTGGCTGCCGGTCCGCCAGCTTGGCAATCAGTTGCTCGTCTTCTGCGGTGAGCGGCTGCGCCAGATCCAAAACCAGCAGGGTGAGGTCGGCGTCGGCGATGGCTTCATGGCTGCGCTCGATTCCCAACGACTCGACAAGGTCGCGGCTATCCCGGATGCCGGCGGTATCGACCAGTTTCACCGGAATGCCTTCCAGACAAGTCGTTTCGGAGACGGTGTCGCGCGTGGTGCCTGGAATGTCAGTGACAATCGCGCGGTCCTGCTCCAGCAGGCGGTTGAAAAGGCTGCTCTTGCCGACGTTCGGGCGGCCGACGATGGCTAGCGTGAACCCTTGAAATACCAGCTTCCCGGACTGAAAGCTGTTGATTAGATCTCGAATGCCTCGCTGGATGGGCTGCAGGCGGCGAATCACTTCATCCGGCGTTGCCACCGAGATGTCGTCCTCCGCGAAATCGATGCCCGCTTCGAGCAGTGAAATCAGTTCAACCAATTGCTCCTTCAGTGGCCGGATGCGGCGCGATACCGAGCCCTCCATCTGCTGCGCGGCGACCCGCGCCTGATAAAGCGTAGTCGCATCAATTAGCTCGCGTACCGCCTCAGCCTGGGGCAGATCAATTCGTCCGTTCAGATAGCCACGCAAGGTGAATTCGCCTGGCTCGGCAAGCCGTGCGCCGGCCGCCAGCGCCCGGTCGAGACAGAACCGCAAGACAACGGGGGAGCCATGGCAAGAGATCTCCACGACATCCTCGGCCGTGTAGGATCTTGGCCGTCCGAAGAACGAAACGACAACCTGGTCCACCGTGGAGTTCGTTTCGTCAACGAGCTCGGCAATCTGGCTGGACCAGCTCTTCCAGTAAGCTTCGCCGTGAAACCGCAGAATCCGATCGCAGATCGCGATGCTATCTGCGCCGGATAACCGCACAATTCCCAGGCCTCCGCGGCCCAGCGGCGTGGCGAGAGCGACGATCGTGTCGCGCAGATTCATGAACAGAAAACAAAAGGCTAGCGGCGATCACGGCCAGGGCGGCCAAATGGCCTTCGCGGCCGGTCGCCTTCGCGGCGTTGCGGCCGGTCACTACCCTCGCGGGGCCGAAATGGCCGCGTCGGGATAGGCGGCGCGGGCGGGGTCGGCATATCAGCCGGGACAATCACAACCGCCCGGTGTGGGCCCACGCCCAAGCTCTCACTGCGCAGTTCTTTTTCATCTCGCAATGCCAAGTGGATGACCCGGCGCTCGCGGCTGGTCATCGGGTTGAAGTGGAACGGCGTGTGGGTGCGTTTCACCTTCTCCGCCGCGGCGAGTGCGCTCATGCGCAACTCTTCAATCCTCAGCAATCGATAATCATTGGCGTCGAATGAAAGCAGCGAGTGGTCTTCTGCCGGAACTCGCAGTGCCTCCATGGACAGGTGTTCCAGTGCAAGCAATAGCTCGCCACGGTTTGCCAGCAGCAGGTCCACATCGTTTCCTGAGAACTTGATCGTCACTTCCGGATTCTCAACCTCCGGATGCGGGCTCTTCGTCTCGCTGAGCTCATACTCCAGTTCGAATCCCGCCCTGGACAATATGGGTTGAAGAAACTGGTCCAGCTTCGGCTTCATCGACTCGATGGTGTATTTCATGCGTTTATTTCTTGCTGACCCTCTTCACGGGCGCTTTCGCTGCGGGCGGTGGCGGCGTGGGCATGGGCATGAAGCGATTGATGATCATCTGCTGGAGAACACCCACCACGTTGCCGGTTAACCAATATAGTACAAGGCCGGCCGACGCGTAGTAGAACATGAAGCCAAATATCAACGGCATGAACATCATCATTTTCTGTTGATTAGGGTCGACGCCTGCGGCCGGAGTCATGCGCTGCATCAGGAATTGCGTTGCGACAAGAATCAACGGCAACAAGTGAATGGGCAGCGTCTCTGCGCGAGAAAGGTCCGTGACCCATAGCCAGGGCGCGCCCCGAAGCTCAATCGCAATATTCAGCACCCGGTAGAAGGCATAGAAGAAAGGCAATTGCACCAGCATCGGCAGACAGCCACCGACGGGATTGACGCCGTTTTCTTTGTAGAGCGCCATCACCTCCTGGTTCTGCTCAGCCTTGCGTGGATCCCGCATGCTGATGTCTTTGTATTTCGCGTTGATTGCTTGGATCTTCGGCTGCAGCGCCTGCATTCTGCGGGCGGAACGGAGACTCGTGAACTTCAAGGGCAACAACAGGAAGTTGATGATGGCGGTGACCAGGATAATCGCCCAGCCAAAATTATGGGTCCAATTATCGTTCACCCAGTTCAGGCACAAGAACAGCGGCTTCGCGATGATTCCAAAAAATCCCCAGTCAACCAGTTGCGCAAGCTTCGGATTCACCTGGCGAAGAATGTCGATATCTTTCGGGCCTACAAAGACCGAAAGCCGGTTCTGAACACCACTAGCCACGCCGGCGCCCGCGTAAGGCTGCGGCTTATCCTCGCCGGGTGGAGTCAATGGATCGTCGTAGGTGCGGAGTTCCATCGTGGGCGAATCAACTGGCAGCGCGACCGCCGCAAAAAAATTGTCTTGTATGCCAGCAAAGGTGAAGGCTCCGACTTCCGTCAACGGCCCATCTTTGGCGTCCTTCGCCGTCTTCTCAACCAGCTTGTTGTTGGCTGTATCGAAATGAACGGTGTGTTCCTGGGCGATGGCATTTCGGACCGTCTGGTCTCCAAAGCCACCACGCCAGGTCAGCAGGTGCGAAAGAGGCGTGCCATTGTAAGTGACCTCCGAACGCACTTCTGACAGGTAGCCCGACTTCGTGAACTGCACGGACTTCTTGATCGATGTCTTGCCGTCCGAGAACTCGAACTCAGCGCCAAGTTTGTCCTCGGTCGGTTTAACAACATACAGTACGTTGTTAGGATCCGTGCTGGCAGTCTGGCCCTTCAGGTCAATCGCGAAAGGACCAGGCAGACTCGCGGCCGCGGGATTCACCAGGTTGAGCGGTTTTCCATCGCTGTCCTTGTACTTCTTGAGCAGCCAGCTTCTTACTAAGCCGCCCTTGTTGGTTAGAGTGATGGTGTAAACGTCTGTGTCGATCACCGTCATCGCTTCGGCGGTGCCTTGTACCGGCTCCAATCCGCCCGCGGCCGTAGCAGACAACGCCTCAGCTGGCTTCGCAGCCTCCGGTTCCGCAGCCCTCTGCGCGACAGAGGTAACCGGCTTGGGAGATGGCGCCGGCTTAAAGAAGTATTGCGTGCCGAGGAACACCAGCATGGTCAGCGCGAAGAACAGAAACAGGCGCTTCTCCATAGACATCTCCGGTCTCGGACTTCCAGACGGTTCAGGCATGATTCACACTCATTGATTTCTGTGGTCCACCTATTAGGTGACCGGGTCGAAGCCGCCCTCGTGAAAAGGATGACAGCGCGCCAGTCGCTTCATACCCATCCAAACACCGCGCACTGCGCCGTATTTTGCGACGGCCTGCATCATGTATTCGGAACAGGTAGGCGAGTAACGGCACGCCGAAGGCAAGAACGGCGACACGAACCTTTTGTAGCCCTGCAACAGGGCGATCAGGACTTTTTGCATCGCAGAAGTACACGGCTCACCTCGCTCGATAGGTCATCAAAGGGTGCATCCAGTGCAGCGCGGCGAGGATTGAAGACGATTGCCCAATCTTCCTCTAATTGTGACAGGTGAGCACGCACGGCTTCGCGCATGCGCCGCTTGAGACGGTTCCGGAGAACAGCATTTCCCAGGGCCCGGGGCAAGGTAAAGCCCACTCGCGACGGTTGCCCGTGGCCTTCTAGCGATAGAAAGAATGCTGCAAAGTAACGGGAGGTCACGCGAACACCGGCTTGGTAGACCTTTCGGAACTCGGCGGACCGTAGGACTCGTCTTTCCTTGGGAAGCGTCAGGGGAGTAACGGCAAAAGAAAACCGCGGACTACCTGGATTCGCGCACGGCGCGCTCATCGCTCACGGTCAGCTTGTGACGACCTTTAGCGCGGCGGCGCGCCAGAACAGCGCGACCGTCGGCAGTCTTCATCCGCACTCGGAATCCATGCGTCTTTGCCCGCTTACGATTGTTGGGCTGAAACGTACGTTTTGGCATAACGAATCCTAACTTATTGAAATCTCTTGACTGGGGAACAGCACTCTGCGGTGGTAGGCAGAATCAGGCGATGGCCGCGCAGGCACACTACTGACAATCCACTGAACCCTAAGCATTGAGTATAGCGGGCGGCTTCGAGCCGTGTCAAATGAACCCTCCCTGCCGTCCGCCCAGGGAATTCAGCCGAACTTATTGCTGTCGGGTGCGGCCTATGGCATTCCAATTCGGCACCGGAGTGGAAGAATGGAAAAGAGATGGCTCTGCACATAGAGTCCGCCGCCGACGCCGCCCAGTACCTGGAAGACGCGTCCGGGCAGCGCGGGACCGCCGACCGCGCATTCGCCCCGGCCGACATCAGGGCGCTCTGCGAGGTTCTGCGTGAGGCATCAGCCGGCCATACACCTGTGACCATCGCGGGTGCGCGCACCGGCCTCACGGCAGGGGCCGTACCGCAAGGGGGCTGGGTCGTCTCACTTGAACGCTTCAACCGCCTGTCCATCCGAACTGGCTCAGCCCGGGCCGGCACGGGCGTCTCGCTACGGCAGATCCAGCGCGAAGCCGCCTCGAGCGGCCAGTTCTTTCCACCAGACCCCACGGAGACGTTGGCGTCGCTAGGTGGAGCAATCAGCAATAACGCCAGCGGCTCGCGGAGCTTTCGGTATGGGCCCATCCGCCGGCACGTGCTCGCGCTGCAAGTGGTGCTGATGGACGGCCGCATTCTGAATGTTTCGCGAGGCGACAAGGTGGACTTCCCCACAGTGGTCATCCCACTGCCCAACACCACTAAGCACTCCGCCGGCTACTATCTGCGGCCTGACTTGGATTGGATCGACCTGTTCATCGGTAGTGAAGGGACGCTGGGCATCATCACAGAAGCCGAAGTCCGCCTCCTCCCTGTGCCGGCTGCCCTTCTTGCCGGAGTCGTCTTCTTTGAACACGACAATGCCGCCTTGGCTGCCGTTCGAGCGTGGCGCTCCATTGAAGGTCTGCGCATGCTCGAGTACATGGATGCCGGATCATTGAACTTGCTCCGAATGAAATATGCGGAGATACCGTTGGGCGCACGCGCGGCGCTCCTGGTGGAGCAAGAGCTTTCCGTTGGACCCGGCCAGGAACCGGCGGAGTCTCAGGCCGCCGATTTCTGGAGCGATCAACTAACCGCCTACTCGGGTTTCGACACTTCCTGGTTTGGATCGACCTCGCTGGATCGCGAGCGATTTCGCGTCTTTCGCCATACACTCCCCGAAGAGGTGAACAAGCTCGTTCGTAAGAACGGAATACAGAAGCTTGGTACGGACTATGCGGTTCCCATCGACCGCAATGAAGTGATTCTGGACTACTACCGAAAGCGCTGCAATGCGTCATTCCCTGGACAGTACGTTCTCTTCGGACACATTGGCGACGCTCATCTGCATGTGAACCTGCTTCCCGCGGATAAAGCACGCGTCACGCTCGCAAACGAGTTGATTGTCGACTTTGCGCGAATGGCGGTTGCACTCGGCGGAACGGTCGGCGCTGAACATGGACTTGGCAAGCGCAAAGCTCATCTCCTTCCACTCCTGTATTCCGCCGAACAAATACAGGCTATGCGCGATGTCAAGAGCCACCTTGACCCACAATGGTTACTCGGACGCGGAACGTTATTTCCTTTTAATGAATAACTCGAATCAAGATTTTCAGTAATTACCATCTTGACGAAACCCGCCTTCACGTTTAGACTCAAGAACGGTAGGTAAACCCATGATGACCACACGCCAAATGACGAGGTTCAAAAAGCCTCTCTGGCACGGCCTCCCTGAAGGACCGTGTGCCGGCGCGTGCGCATCTACCGACCGCCTCGATATAGCTCAACGGGTAGAGCAACAGACTCGTAATCTGTGGGTCGCGGGTTCGATTCCCGCTATCGAATTGGTCCTGACACGGCCAACTCTGTAAAGCCAGCCTGCTTCTGAATTCCCGTCCAGCAAGTACTCAAGGCAAGACCGCCCCGGCGATTGAGCCCCAAGTGACTGTAAGCGGTTTCAACACTCTGCAAGAAGTTGAAACTGTTGCCGGGTCTCAGGTTCCGCCTCTCATTTCACCGCGGCTACCCGTGCTGACTTGGGGCCGGCGACTTGAGCCACCGGCAACTATGACTCCCTTCCGTGAGGAGACCGCGGGCGGCGAGTTCAGACGGCAGGCAATGAATAACAACTAATAACTGATATGTAACTAAGAAACGACTAACCAAGAGGTGTCTATATGTTGTGGAAGAAGATCATCGTAGGTGACCAGGAGCGTGTCCTGATCGCGAAGAACGGCCGATTCAACACGATTCTCGCGCCCGGCGAGTATCGCCTGTTCGTGGCGCCCACCGTCCACCTGGAAGTGGAGAAGCACTTTACGAATTCCCTCATCTTCCAGAGCACGTGGGCAGACTACCTGGTAAAGGAGCGGCCGCAGCTGGTGGCCGATCTCTTCACGGTGGTGGAAACTACCGATACGCAGGTGGCCATGGTGTACGTTGACGGCAAGCTGTTCAAGGTGCTTGCGCCGGCGAAGCGCGCTTTGTTCTGGCGTGGTTTGTCCGACGTGTCGGCCGAGGTCGTGGATGTGATCGATGAACCGTCGATCCCACTCGCGAAGCTGCCGGCATTGGAGCGGCTGGGGCGTGAGTCGCTGGCCACGTTCAGCGTCGTGGAGGAGGCAAGGGTCGGCCTGTTGTATCTTGACAACCGGCTGACCCGAACTCTTACGCCCGGTAAGTACGGGTTTTGGGCGGTAACCGGCAACCCGCGTGTCGAGGTTGTCGATCTACGCCTGCAGACCCTTGAAGTGCCGGGCCAGGAGATTCTCTCGAAGGATAAGGTCTCGCTGCGTGTCAACATTCTCGCTGAGTTTCAGGTCATCGACGCGATCAAAGCCAAGCAGATGGTGAAGGATTTCACCGATTACCTGTACCGGCTTTTGCAGCGTGCCGTGCGCCAGACGCTTGGTCGCAAGACGCTGGAAGAGATTCTCGCCGACAAGACCGACGTAGACGAGTCCGTTGCGGAGGCCGTTCGGACCGAGATGAGCGTGATGGGTGTCCAGGTTGGCGCCATCTCGCTGAAGGACATTATTCTGCCTGGAGACGTGCGCGAAATCATGAACCAGGTGGTATCCGCGGAAAAGCAGGCGCAGGCGAACCTCATCCGCCGGCGCGAGGAAACGGCCGCCACGCGCTCGCTGTTGAACACGGCGAAGCTGTTGGAGGATAACCCTATCCTGGTGCGCTTGAAGGAACTGGAGACGCTGGAAAAACTGGTCGAGAAGGTTGACCGGGTCAGCGTAAACGGTGGCTTCGAGGGCCTGCTCGAGAACCTGATGGACCTACAGGCTGCCGGCCCGAAGCGCGGTGCGAAGTAATCCGCATCGAACGTGAATGGCCGGGCAACGTGAAGCATGACGGGCCCACTCCCTTAGGGGAGCCGGGTCCGTCTGCCCTTCTGATCACATGGTCTTTCGTCTGTCCCGTTACCATCGTTGGTAAGGCACTTGCCGGCTCAACCTCCAATTCGGACCACGCTCGCCACCCTGGTCGCCGACTTCGAACGGCACCCCAAAGACATCGCGGTCGTGTCAAAGCTCGGTCTTCGGCGACATTCGACCACCTACGCCGAACTGTCGCATTTAACCGGGCGGTTCGCCGCCGAGTTGGAACGACGCAGTATCAGGAAGGGCGATCGCGTCTTGCTTTGGGGCGAGAACGGTGCGCCTTGGATCGCTGCGTTCTTCGGCTGCGTGCTCCGCGGTGTAGTCGCCGTGCCAATCGATGCCCACGGCTCAGCGGAGTTTGCCGAGAAGGTGCGGTGCGATGTGCAGCCCCTCTTAGCCACCGGTTCAAAAGACCTCATCACCCGCCTGGATCCGGAGACGCCGAAGCTCGCCTTTGAAGACTTTGAATCGATGCTTACGGAACACGGCGACACAACACCAGTACTCGATCTGAGCGAGCGCGACACGCTGCAAATCATCTTCACTTCGGGAACCACAGGCGATCCGAAGGGCGTCGTCCACACGCACCACAATGTGCTGGCTAGCTTGCGACCCATTGAGTCGGAGATGCAGCAGTATTTGAAGTACGAACGCATCTTTCATCCACTGCGGTTCCTTCACACGTTGCCCTTGAGCCACGTTTTTGGCCAGTTCATGGGGCTGTGGATTCCGGCCTTGCTGGGGGCTGAACTGCTTTTTCCACCGCGCCTCCTCGCATCCGAGCTGATCGAATCCGTTCACGACGAGCGCATCTCAGTGGTTGCTTCGGTTCCGCGCGTTCTTGACCTGCTCCGAACGCACCTGCTGGGCAAATTCCCTGACCTGCCCGCGCGCCTGGAGCGGGCACGAACCATGCCGGTCTGGCGAAAGTGGTGGGTGTTTCGCGACGTTCACGGCGCGTTCGGCTTAAAGTTCTGGGCGTTCGTCTGCGGCGGCGCTTCGCTCGATTCGGAAGCAGAGCAATTCTGGTTGCGTCTCGGCTTCGCGGTGGTGCAGGGTTACGGCATGACGGAAACCACCGCACTGGTCAGTCTGAATCATCCCTTCAAAGCAGCCAGTGGCAGCATCGGCAAAGTGATGCCCGGACGCGAAGTGCGCATCACCGATCAGGGCGAAATCCTGGTTCGGGGCGAAACCGTTTCGGGCGCCACCTGGCAGCGCGGCGGCATCGTCCCGACGGAGTCCGAATGGGTGGCAACCGGCGACATCGCCGCGCTCGATGAAAGCGGCAATCTCCGTTTTCGCGGACGAACCAAAGAGGTCATCGTGACCGCGGCCGGGCTCAACATCTATCCCGAAGACCTGGAGGCCGAAGTCATTCGAGGACCTGGTGTGACCGGCTGTGTCGTGGTCGCGAACGAGGAAGATGGCAGCGGTCCGGAACCCATGGCAGCCGTCATCGCCCAGACGGATGATCTCGCCGCGGAGGCCGTTCGGCTCGCGAACGATCGCCTCGCCCCGTTTCAACGTATTCGCCGCTGGACCCGCTGGCCTGATCCCGATTTCCCTCGCACGCCCAACGGCAAGATACTACGCCGCCAAGTCGCCGCGACGCTCGCCGCCCGCAACCAGAGCCGGATGGATTCATCGCTCGCAGGCAATGAGCTCTCTCAACTGGTCGCCGAGTCGTTGCACCGACCTGTCGGAAGCCTGGATGACAACGTGGTGCTGGACGATCTGTTCGATAGCCTGGGCCGCATCGAGTTCCTTTCCCGGGTGGAAGAACGCTTCGGTATCGCTTTGACCGACACCGACTGGACGCAGTATCGGACACTCGGTGACCTGCGTGGCTTCTTGCTGCGAGACTCGCGGCAGGGATCGGGCGTCGAGACCGCTGAACACCTGGTTCAGCAGAACGCCGAGCCACGGCCGGCGGCAGACGAGCACATTTATCCTCGCTGGACCTGGGCCTGGCCCCAGCAGATCATCCGCGTGGCGTTTCTGGAGTTGGTCGCCAGGCCAATCTGCTGGCTACTTGCCAAGCCGCGTGTCGTCTGGAAGCTTGACTCAGTGCCGCAGCGCCCTGTTTTGATTGTGGCGAATCACGTGACAGCCTATGACGCCGCGCTGGTGATGTACGCCCTTCCCAGACAAATGCGACGTCACCTGGCCATGGCCATGTCCGGTGAGATGCTGCTCGACTTAAGGAAAGGGCGCAACCAAGGGAATGTCTTCTTGAATCTTCTGGCGCCCGCCGGCTACCTCCTGATCACCGCCCTATTCAATGTGTTTCCCTTGCCGCAGCGCACCGGATTCCGGAGAAGTTTCGCACACGCCGCCGCGGCAATGGATCACGGCTATCACGTCCTGGTGTTTCCGGAAGGTCGCCGCTCCGACGACGGCGGGCCACAACCGTTCAAGTCAGGCAGCGGCTTGCTGTGGTCGGAATTACGATCGCCTGCGGTACCTGCTTACCTCGAAGGGCTGGGCGAGATGAAGGCTGCCGGGAAGCCGTGGTTCCGATCCGGCAAGCTAACCGTTCACATCGGGAGTCTCATCGAACCTCCAGGCTCGCTTTCATTGGAAGAAGCCACCCGGCTGCTCGAGCGTTCCGTCTTCTCGCTGGCCCCCAGGGGTCTTTAACTACTTCTTCAAGAACTCGGCAGTCTTCCCGAAGTCGCCTTCGAAGACGAATGTGCCGATGCTATTGCGTGTACGGGGCGCCGTCTCGCGCTCGCGAAGCTCGGGCGGCAGAATTGAAACATCCGCCTGGTAGCCGATCGCAATCATCGCTCCAATGTCGTATCCATCCGGAACATGAAACACGGCACGGGCCTTCTCTGCATCGAAGCCCGCCATCTGATGCGTGATCAGGCCTAGTGAAGTTGCCTGTATCAGCAGCATTGAAACGGCTTGGCCTAGGTCGTATATCCCATACCGGTTAGGGCTTCCATTCTTCTGGAAAACCTTCCGCGCCAAGCCGAGCACGAGCACCGGCGCGTTCTTGGTCCACGTCTGGTTGGCCGGTACCAGAGTTTCAGAGAGCTTGATCCACGTTTCGGTGCCCTTTGTTCCCACGATGAAGCTCCAGGGCTGCTCGTTGCTGCTCGAGGGCGCCCACCGTGCGGCTTCGAACAGCTGTGCGAGCAGTTCAGACGGCACGGGCTGGTCGGCCGCGTAGGCTCGCGGGCTCCAGCGGCTTGCCAACAATTCATGAATCTGGTGTTCCGCCTGGGCGGGCTTGGCGAGGAGTTCGGGAGTGCTGGAAGACATGATCACAATTCCTTTTTCAACGGTCAGCTAAGACGAATGGATGCGATTGGGTTGGCAGTTGACGCAGCAAAGGCCCGTGGCGCAGGCTGTTAGCCTGCCGAGCCGAGACTCGTCTCGGCTTTTCCAGACTTCTTAATTGGAATCCGCTCACGTGCATTCTTTTCAGCCAATCACTTGCAGAATCAGGCAATTGAGATAGTGTGTCTCGGGAACTGTCAGCAAGATCGGGTGGTCCTGAGCTTGAGTCCGGCGCTCCAGCACGCGCAAGCGCTTCCCACAGTCGAGTGCCGCTGCGGCAACCACCTCCAGAAGATGCCCCTCAGTCATGTGATGTGAACAGGAACAGCTCACTAGAATTCCACCCGCGCGAAGTAGTCGCAGCGCGCGCAGGTTAATCTCTTTGTAACCTCGCGTCGCGCCCTCCACCGCCCCACGAGACTTGCTGAATGCGGGAGGATCGACCACCACCAAGTCGAAACTCCGATGGGCCGACACCAATCCCGGAAGGTATTCGAGTACGTCGGCCTTTTGGAATCGAACGTTGGCAATATCATTCGTTTCGGCGTTGGCTTGCGCGATCGCAAGAGACGGCGCAGAGCTGTCCACGCCTTCCACGTTTTCGCAGACCTCCGCCAAGTGCAGCGCGAAGCCTCCAGTCGCTGTAAAGCAATCGAGTGCCTTCCCGGATCCGTAGCTTCGCACGGCCAGGTAATTCTCGCGCTGGTCCAGAAAGATCCCTGTCTTCTGCCCCTCCAGCAGATCCACTTGCCAGCGCAGCTTGTTCATCTCGATTTCGACATGAGCAGGCACATCACCCATCAGCACCTTTGTCTCGACGGGCAAATCTTCTTTCGTCCGGCTGGGAATGTCATTTCGCGCCACGATCCCCCGTGGGTGAAAGAGGTCGGTGAGCACGTCGACAATCGCAGCCGACAGACGATCCATGCCCTGGTCCAAAAACTGAACCGACAGGTAGTCGCCATATTTGTCGACAATCAGGCCGGGCAGTAGATCACCCTCGGCATACACCAAACGGTAGGCGTTCGATTGCGATACAACCATCTGGCGCAGCCGGTTCGCCGCTTCAATGCGCTTCTTCAGGAACGCAGGCGTCACGTCGGGCTCACCGTGTTCGCTGAGTAAGCGTAGCGTGATCTGGGAAGTGGAACTATAGTGGGCCAGGGCCAAGGTACGACCCTTAGGATCGAGAACGCGAACCGCATCGCCCGCTTGTGCGTTGCCGCGATCGGTCACATCACTCGCAAACACCCATAGGTGGCCCGCCGCAACCCGGTCAGCAGCCTTGCGATTGACGCGCACCATGGGTAAAGAGGCCATCTGCCCTATTTGAGCAGACGCACCGCCGCGCAGAGGCTAACCAGCCGCCGCAGAAACAGAATCGGCGGGTACCCGAAGGCATCCCGCCGAAAAGCATTCACTTGGCAAGCTCTAGTGCTTTGGCCTCTGAGAGGAGTTGTCCACCGATTAGTGAACTTCCACCTTGATGGTCCGTGGTTTCGCAACTTCCTTCTTGGCAAGCGTCATGGTCAGGACGCCATTCTTGAAATCGGCCTTCACATTTTCAGGATCAACTGTCTCAGGAAGGCTGAATGCGCGTACGAACGAACCATAGCTGCGCTCAATCCGATGATAGCCTTTACCGTTCTTCTCCGACTCAAACGCACGGCTCCCCTTCAGGGTCAGCGTGCCGTTCTCAATCTGGATATCAACGTTCTTCGGGTCCACCTCAGGCAGATCTGCCTTCAGCACGAGTTCGTTGTCTGTCTCAAAGATGTCAACGGCGGGAGTCCATGGCCGGCTGCCTGGCTCGCCAAAGAGCCGCGAAACCGAATCCTGGAATAACCGGAGCCCGGTCGGGAAATCCTCAAATTCTGACGTAGCGAAAGGTGAATATTTGATCATTGGCATGCTTGATCCTCCTTCAATCTGGATCTATCGTCAGCATAATATATGCGCATCTTATTGTCAAGTCTTATTAGTGCTGACAGAGCAGATTGTGTAAAGATGCGGTAATGCCAAGCGATCATCTCTAGATATCAATGGCTTACGTGGTCTTTGCAGCAGAAAAACGAGATGGGCCGCACAATTGTCCTGTGAGAGCCGCAGGATAATTCGAGGATACTGGTGAGGCTAAGGCTATGTCCGGTCAAGGCATCGCAAGGATCAGCCTGGGAAGTCCCCGTGGCGTCCAGCAACCCGTAGCCTTCCCGCCTGGGCCGACCATTCAAACGACTTTTTCATCGCGAGGTGAACGGAGGCCGCTCAAGAGAGTTCCGTCTTCTCCGGCCCGTTGACTGTCTGTTTGACGCTGGGCACGAGCGTCCAATTCTCTGTCGATAGGTCGCGCTTTGAGCGCAGTGCAGCTTACCATTAAGATCAGGAACATGGGACACCCGGGAGGAGCAATGATCACATCGAAACCGGGGCAGAGCGCAGCAGAATGCCTAAGCAGGGGTAAATGCTAAACCGGGGCAACCCAGTGATATTCCCAGAGGCGGGCGCCGCTCGGGTTCCAGTATGAGTGAATCTATCAGCCGTTCGTTTGAATCCATCATGCCTTGAGGAGGAACTTTTATGCCACTTCCCGAAGACGAGAAACTGATCGCGCTGGGTCAGGATCTCCTTAATCAGTTCGACACAATGTTCGGGTTGCACCCCGGCTTCCGGCCGGCCCACGCCAAGGGCATGATGCTGAAAGGCACCTTTACGCCGGCGCCTGGCGCCATATCGCTGACGCGGGCGCCCCACATACAGCACCGGTCCACCCCGGTGACCGCCCGCTTCTCAAACTCCACCGGACTTCCAGCAATACCCGATAACGACCCCAATGCAAATCCGCGCGGGATGGCGATCCGATTTCATCTCGCCGAACGAGTTCACACCGACATCATCAGCCACTCGACGGACGGCTTTCCGACCAGGACCGGCCAGGAGTTTCTGGAGTTTCTGCGAGCGGCCACTTCCAACGAGACATCGAAGCCGTCGCCGATTGAGAAGTTCCTGGGCACTCACCCGAAGGCACTGGCCTTTGTGCAGGCACCGAAGCCTGCGCCCTCCAGCTTCGCGCGAGACGCGTACTTCGGGGTGACGGCGATGCGCTTCACCAACAAAGACGGCGCCAGCCGCTACGGGCGCTACCGCATTGTCCCGGAAGCCGGCATCGAGCATCTTGACCAGGCAGCCACAGCCGCTCGAGGGGCGAACTACCTGCTTGACGAACTGGCAGAGCGGGTTGGGAAGGGCCCGATTGGGTTTCGAATCCTGGTTCAGGTCGCCAATAACGGAGACACGGTGGATGACGCCACCGTACACTGGCCGGAGGACCGGACGCTGCTTGAATTCGGCTCGATTTCGCTGACCGCGCTGGCGCCGAACGACGCACACGAACAAAAGCAAGTCATTTTCGATCCGATTCCACGCGTGGACGGGATCGATCCATCGGACGATCCGCTGTTGGAGTTGCGCGCGGCGATCTATCTGATGAGCGGTCGAAGACGGCGGTCGGCACCGGAGTAGGGGTCCGGCCGCGTTGGGTCCAGATGAGACAATTTCGCGCATCGGCTGAAACGCTGAAGACGGTCGGCGACGGTTATGCGGGACGTCAGATCAGAAGCCAGTTTCAAGCGCGCACATGATTGGGCCAGCGTCTGAAGCAATTATCCGTGTCGATCCGAAATCGGCTCGGGCGCTTGGGTTACTTGGGCGCGAGGTGGCTGAGGCTTTGGGTGCGGAATTCGTACTGCTGGATTTGGAGGGCCAGTTGCCCTTCTTCCTGACGGGTGATGCGGCCGCGGGCGACCAGGTTCAGCAGGCACCGGTCATTGAGCTGCGCGGGCCAACTGATGGAAACCTCGAGCCGGGTGCCGATGGGCAGTTCGTGCGCGGCGGTAAACAAAACGCCGGAGCTGCTGATGTTGAGGGTCTTTCCGATTCCATTGATGGTCTCGGACCGTTGACTCAAGGTCTTATAGCGCAGTTCCCGTTCAATCGGAAAACGACTCGAACGTCTGCGTTCCGAGCTCGCTGCGGAGCTGTTTTGTAAGGAGTTATCCGTCACAGGCCGAAAGTACCTGACAACAAAGTCAATTATAGATTAAATGCAATCGGGTAGCCACTGGAAGGTTTTCTGCGGGCGGCAGTATTAATGCAATATATATTACATTAATCCATCTCGACTCTGAAGAATCGCGACCGGGGAGGTTTGTTTTAACACAGGTTCTTGCACTCACAGCTCCGTTTCTTCATCCGTCTTGATTTTAGGGTGGCGGCGTTCTTCTAGCCACCGCAGACGCTCCTGGAGTTTCTGCTCGAAGCCGCGGTCGGTGGGCTGGTAGAAGCGCTCGTCGGCGAGCGAAGGCGGCAGGCAGGTCATATCGGTAACGGCGTCGGGCTCATTATGAGCGTGCCGGTAGCCTTTGGCGTAGCCGAGATCCTTCATCAGGTGGGTGGGGGCATTGCGGAGATGCAGAGGAACGGGTTCAGCGGTGGTGTTCTGAATGACATCACGGATTCGGTTCATGGCGCGGTAGGAAGCATCGGATTTGGGCGCTAGGGAGAGGTAGATGGCCAGCTGGCCCAACGCCAAATCTCCCTCGGGTAGACCCAGGAAGTGAACGGTCTGCTGGCAGGCGACGGCCTGTTCGACCGCATGCGGGTCGGCCAAGCCGATATCCTCAATCGCCATGCGCACGAGGCGCCGCGCCAGATACATGCGGTCCTCTCCCGACTCAAGCATGCGGGTCAGCCAGTAGAGGGCGGCATCGGGGTCACTCGAGCGAACGGATTTGTGTAAGGCAGAGATGAGGTTGAAGTGCTCTTCACCGGCTTTGTCGTAGAGCAGCATCTTGCGCTGCAGGGCCTGGGCCAGTTCCTTACGGCTGAGAACGCCGTCTTGGGCGACCTCGGCGGCCAGTTCCAACGTGTTGAGGGCGGAGCGGGCATCGCCGTCGGAGGCGATCGCAATCTCGTCGAGGACCTCGTCGGAGACTTTGAGATGAAGGTGGCCCAAACCGCGGTCGGGGATTGCGATAGCGCGTTTGAGAAGCGTGATGATCTCGGGCGGCTCGAGTGCGAGCAGCGGGTAGACCTTGGTGCGCGAGAGCAGCGCGGAGATGACTTCGAAGGACGGATTCTCGGTGGTCGCGCCAATCAGGATGACGTCGCCGCGCTCGACGTAAGGAAGAAAAGCATCCTGCTGAGCCTTATTAAAGCGATGGATTTCGTCGATAAACAAGACAGTGCGGTGGCCCATGCGGCGGGCCTTTTCGGCATCGGCCATGACGGCCTTGATCTCCTTGACGCCGCTGAGGACGGCACTGAAGGGGATGAAATCGGCCTTACTGTGCTCGGCCATGAGTGAGGCGAGGGTTGTTTTGCCGACGCCGGGAGGTCCCCAGAGGATAAGCGAGGTGAGGTGACCGCTCTCAATCTGCTTGCGAAGTGGTGTCCCGGGACCGAGCATGTGTTGCTGACCGACGAACTCGTCGAGCGTGCGAGGGCGCATGCGATCGGCCAGAGGGCTGGAGCGATCGACTTTCTTGGTGGACTTGCCTGCGTTCCTGCCCAGCGGCGCCGTGTCGAATAAACTCATGTGAGACCTCGCTGGCGGCGGGCTTCAAAGAGCGCGATGGAGCAGGCAATGGCTGCGTTCAGCGATTCGACGCCGCAGGTGGGGATGCTGAGCAACTGGGCGGCGGTGAGAACCGGGGCTGAGAGTCCCGCTCCCTCGTTGCCGACGAAGATGGCACAGGGACGACGCAGATCGGCCGTGGCGACTGACTGCCGGGCAACGGCGGCGAGGCCGTAGATCGCAAACCCGGCTTCGCCAAGTTCGGCAAGAGCGATTGGTAGAGGGACGGTGCCGAGCACCGGCACGCGGAACAAAGAGCCGGCTGCGGCCCTAATGAGTTTGCCGTTGGCGATCTGAACAGAGCCCTTGCTTAGGACAACGCCGCTGGCCCCGAAGGCTTCGGCCGAGCGGATAATGGCGCCAGCGTTGCCTGGATCCCGCAGTTCATCCAGCACGAGCACCAGGCTTTCGCCGCCTAACAAATCCCGCCACTGCCAGACGCGGGGATCGAGCAGCAGGAGGATACCCTGGGCGGTTTCGGTAGAAGCTGTCGCGGCGAAGGCGTGGTCGGTTACCACGGTGATTGGCGCCTGCGACCGGTTAATGAGTGCGGCCCACTTCTCGGAAGCTGAAGGCGTGGCGATGATTCGGCGGATGGGCCAGGTCCCGCGTAAAGCCTCTTCGAGGAGGTGCGGCCCTTCGGCGACAACCCAACCCTCTTCGCCCGGAACGCCTCGCGAGGCGGCTCGGCGGACGGCGTGCAGCAGCGAATTCTTGGGACTAGTGATGACCATGAGGGAAGGAGGGACAATCGCATTCAGCGCGGATCGAGTACGAGTCGTAGACTGAGAGCATCCAGTTGTTCTTAGCAAGAGCCCACAAAATGGAGTCCGGGTCGAGTTGCCGGCGGGCTCTTGCCGCGCTGCTTCGATGACCGCGGCTGACCCTTGCCGGGCTCCCGAAGTTCAGTTTTGAGCCGACGATGCGTTTCTCTCACAACATTAAGCCCTTACTGCCTATTACCTGTGTCGTCTTACTGGCACTACTTATAGCCTACCTGTTCTGGACGGCGAAGCAAATTGAGCGGGAATCGACGATAGACGACGCGCAGGCGGCAGATGTGATTATCGTGCTGGGTGCGGCCGAGTATCGGGGGAAGCCCTCACCTGTGCTGCAAGGCCGGCTGAACCACGCTCTGCTGCTGTATCTGAGAGGACTGGCGCCCTATATACTGACGACCGGCGGCGCGGGCGGAGACCCGGAGTTTACGGAAGCCGAAGTGGGGCGCGGTTACCTCACCGAACACGGTGTTCCGTCGGAGGCGATTCTGGTAGAGCCCGGGGGATCGACGACAGGGCAGAGTTTGACCGTGGCGGCCGAGATCATGCGCCGGATGAATTTTCAATCCTGCATCGTGGTGAGTGACGGCTATCACATTTTCCGCGCCCGGCGGATGCTGCAGTTCAAGGGGCTGCATGTTTATGGGTCTCCGCGGCCGAGCCCGGGGCTGACCACGCCAGGAGCCCTCAAGTGGCTGTACTTCCGGCAGGCCATCGGATGGGCACTGTTCCGGATTGGGATTAATATCTAAGCGTTTAGGCCCCGGAGGAGCGGACTAAGGATTGTTCAGCAGCCAGCGGCTCCAGGCTCTTTAGCTTGGCGGCCAGCGTAGTGCGTTTGAGCCGCAGAATTTCAGCTGCGGCTTTCTTGTTTCCGTTGGCGCGGCGCAACGCCTGTTCAAGCAGGTTCAGTTCAATGCGGTTGATGACCGCTTCAAAATCGAGCCCTTCGTCGGGGAGCGGTACGAGTTGATCCGGCGTGACTTGGACCGACTGGCGCGCTCCGGGCATGCGGGTCAGGTTGAAGTCATCGCAGTGCAACACAGTCCGATCGCCGGAGAGAACGATGGCCATTTCGATAGTGTTTTCGAGCTGCCGGACGTTGCCGGGCCAAGCGTAGCGAACCAGTTCCGAGAGGGCATCGGGCGGCAAGGTTTTCGCGGGTATGCGTTCCTGCTGGCAGACCCGTTTGATGAAGTGACGGACCAAGCCCGGAATATCTTCCGGCCGATCGCGAAGAGGCGGTATGAGGATCGGCACGACATTGAGGCGGTAGTAAAGGTCCTCGCGGAACTTACCTTGCCGGACGCGCTCCAGGAGACCGACATTGGTGGCGGCGATAACGCGGACATCGACCCGGATGGTTTCCGAACTGCCCACGCGTTGGAACTCGCGCTCCTGGAGCGCGCGCAGTAACTTGGCTTGCAAGTCGAGCGGCACATCGGCGACTTCATCGAGAAAGAGGGTACCACGGTGAGCTTGTTCAAAGCGGCCGACCCTTGCGGCAGTTGCGCCGGTAAAAGCACCTTTAACGTGACCGAAAAGTTCGGCTTCAATCAAGTTATCTGGAATTGCCGCACAATTCACCGGAATCATAGGCATGCCGGCGCGCTGACTGGCGTCGTGGATGGCGCGGGCCACCACTTCTTTGCCGGTACCTGTCTCGCCGAGGATCAACACCGTGGAGCGGCGATTAGCGATCAACTCGATAGTGTCGGCGACACGCTGCAGCGCGTCGCTGGCACCCACTAGACGTTTGCGCCAGGTGCCTGGGTCGGCCGGTGTGTCGGCACATGATGTTGATCCCGGGCCTTCCGGCACGAATTCCCCGGAGCCAGGGACAACGTAGGGCTCAGATTTAATGCCTTGGTCAATTTTGGCCTGAATGTCTTCCGGCGCAGGGCGACAGTCAAAGTAATATGTGGCACCTAGTTTTACCAAGGTTAGTGCTTCATCAGCGGTTCCCTGCTCGCGGAAGAATAGGACTTTAGTCGCAGGACTGTAAAGCCGGGCCCACTCAAGCAGTTGAGCGGGGCTCGAAGAATTCATGGGAAGACGAGCAATTAGCGCGGCATGAGGTACTCCGGTGCTGATCGCTTCGCGCAAAGCGACCAAAGCGTCGCCTGCGGAACAAGCGATGGAGGTTAGAGGCGTTTCCGGCGGAAAACCCGGGGGACTGGTTTCATCTAGCCATAGAATTCGCATGGTGGCAAGAAATAGATCGGCGCCAATTCTTTGGCGCGTTAGAGGGAGCTGGGTGGCGCAACGTGTTTCTCCAGCAAAAAGTACAGTAGCCGGTCTTCGGAAGGGACTAAGGCGACTGAGCCAAGTGGCGAGCAATTAACCTGGGCAACGGCGTATATAAAAATGGAAACATGCGTGCGGTAATCCAGCGAGTCAGCCGAGCCCGTGTGAAAGTAGCCGATGAAACAGTTGGCGAGATTGGGAGCGGCTTGCTGGTATTGCTGGGAATACACCGTTTAGATGGTTTTCAGGAAGCCGACTGGATAGTCAGAAAAATCGCAAACCTGCGTATATTCGAGGATGCATCGGGCAAGATGAATCGGAACGTTCTGGAGGCAGGTGGGGCGCTGCTATTGGTATCTCAGTTCACCCTGTATGGTGACACCACGAAGGGAAACCGCCCCTCTTATTCAGAGGCGGCGCCGTCGGAGGTCGCTCAAAGACTCTACGATTACGTGGTTGGCGCCTGCAAAGCGAAGTGTAAGGTTCGAGTGGAAACCGGCGTATTCCAGGCACAAATGGAAGTGGAATTAGTAAATGATGGGCCTGTCACGATATGCTGCGAAATCGAGTCTAAGGACAACAAGGTGAATATTAAGTAGCGAGTGTGTTACTGATAAAAGCATATGGCAAATTCTCAAAGCCCGAGCAGGGAGATTCTGGAAGCTGCGCTCCAGGGTCTTGAACTTCAGAAGCAGCGACTAGATGACCAGATATCGCAAGTGCGTGCGCTCTTAGGCCGGCGAGTGGGACGACCGCCCAAGTCTCCAGCTTCGGCAGGGCAGACCGCCGCTCCGGGCCCGAAGAGAACGTTGAGCGAGGAAGCACGGAAGCGAATCGCGGCGGCACAGAAGCGTCGCTGGGCCGCCTTCCGCAAGGGCAAAGCTCAGGGGTAAGCGGTTTCGAACCGAGCGGCCGAGAATCTTAGTTTCCAGACCCACAGCGTAAGAGACCGTGATATCTCCTGCTAACTTTGGCGCGGGAGGTGCGACTCAGGGTGCTCTTAAGGCATCAGGAGAAGGGTGATCATCGGCATTGGCACGGACTTAGCGGAAGTACCGCGAATTCGGCGCAGCATAGAAAACTACGGAGACCGGTTTCTTCACCGGATTTACACCGAGCGGGAGCGCGCCTATGCGTCGCGAAAGGCGAATGCGGCCGAACGGTTCGCGGCTCGCTTCGCGGCCAAGGAAGCGGGCATGAAGGCGATCGGGACCGGACTCAGACACGGGATTAGCTGGAAGGACTTCGAGGTAGTGAACGAGCCTTCAGGCCGTCCGACGCTGGTGCTGAGCGGGGTCGCAAAACAGATTGCCGAGCGACTGGGCGCGCGGCGGATTTCACTTTCCCTGACGCATACGGCGGCAATGGCCTTTGCGGTAGTCGTATTGGAGGACGGAAAGTAGGGATCGTGCCCCTAGTCTCCGACGGAAAGGCAATCGCTGCACTATTCATCCAAGCATCGGGAGGGTGCTTTCAGCGAGGCCTGTTCGGCGGCGAGGGCGCGACCTTTGGCGAGGTCGACTTTACCGGTGCCCAGTGTAGGTATAGCGTCCACTTGGTAGAATGCATCGGCTTTCGGCAGCCATAGCGGCGGCAGGCTCTTCGCAAGATGCGCCACCATTTGGGGCGGCGTGAGAGCAGAGCGCGTATAGAGCACGCCGAGGCGCTCGCCTCGCTTCTCGTCAGGCACACCTACGACCAGACACTCTCCGCCTGCCAAAACCTCATGGAGTTCTTCCTCGATCTTGAGGTGCGGTACCATCTCGCCCGCGACCTTGCTAAAGCGGGCCAGCCGGTCGATGAGATAGAGGAAACCGTCCTCGTCAAAGCAGGCTAGGTCGCCAGTGATGTAGAAGCCGTCGTGCAGCGCCTTCGTGGTGCGAACCGGATCACCCAAGTAGCCGACCATCAGACTCGGACCCTTCACCAGAAGAAGACCCGTAGCCCCAAGCGGCATTGGCTCAAACGTCTCAGGGTGCGCCACCCGAGCTGCAACCGCAGGGATGGGCCGGCCCACGCTGCCCTGACGATAGCCGCCTTTTCCGTTCGATGCCGGCGGGGTATTGACGGAAATCACCGGGCCCAACTCGGTACAACCATAGCCTTCAAGCGGCGTGATTCCGAACTTCGCTTCGAACGCAGTAACCAGCTTGGGCCGCAGTTTCTCGGCGCCGACGAGCAGGTAACGGATATTGGAGAACTGCTCGCGAGTGCAACTGCGGAGGTAGCCGACGCAGAAAGTCGGAGTGGCCAGAAGGAGCGTCGGACGATGCTGCGCGGCGAGCTCGCCAATGGTCTTCGCCTCGGTCGGATTGGGGTGGTAGATGGCGCGAAATTCGTTGAGAAGCGGGAACCAGAGGGTGTAGGTGTAACCGAAGGAATGAAAGAACGGGAGAACGCCCAGCATGGCATCGCTGGGGCCAACAAAATAGACCTGGGCGACGGACTCCATATTGGAGATGAGGTTCCAGTGCGAAAGCTGGATGCCTTTGGGCACGCCGGTGCTACCGCTAGAGAACATGACAGTGGCAATGTCATCCGGTTTCACCTTGCCCGTCAGGTACGAGATTGGCGCGAAACGAGCGGTGAGTAGTGCGGCGAGTTTCGCCCAGCGCGAGAACGATGGCAGCAGGTCTTCGAAGTAGACCGCGCCGGGCATCGCCTCAAGTTTAATCTTCTCAAGGAAAACGTGTGAGGTAAGAACGATCCGGATATCGCACTGAGCCACGGCAGCTGCAATCGCTGCATGGCCTGTGGTGAAGTTCAGGTTGACGGCGACGCGCCCGGCGAGCGCGACACCGAGATTCGCCAGTGCGCCGCCGACGGATGCCGGGAGCAGAAGTCCAATGCGTTCACCATCCCCGGTGTGTGCGCGAATCCAATTCCGCAGGAGTATCGCCGCGATAAGCGACTTCCCAAACGACATATCCTTACCGGTGGAGTCGGCGATGGCGGGGGCCAACCAGCGGCGGCGCACTGCGCGGACAAAGCGGTGAGGGAGGGTCGCCGTGCGGCGTTTACGCCATTCGGCGGCATCGCTCGAAAGAAGTAGGATGCGGAGCCGTAGTTCGGCCGCGCTTATCGGCTCGCGAATGGGCTTTCCGATAACGATGACCACGTTAGGCCGCCACGGTCCGCGCCAGCTTGAAAATGGTTTTCCGCACGCATAACTGAGCGCGTGCCCCCACAGACCGTCGATGAAGACGGGAACGATTGGCACGGTCAGGCCTTTCACAATGCGCTCGACGCCGCGCTCGAACGGCATAACCTGGCCGGTGCGGGTGATACCCCCCTCGGGGAAAATGCCGACCAGGCGGCCATTGACCAGTTCCTCACGGGCGTGGTGCATGGCGCGGAGAACTTCTTTCGGCGCTCCGTTGGGCACGGGAATGGCGTGCAGGAGACGGAAGAAAGGCCGCACGGCTTTGATCTCAAAATAAGGCTGCCACATCAGAAAGCGAATGAAGCGGCGCGTGACGGAGCCGACCAGGACGGCATCGGCAAGCGAGACATGGTTGGAAGCGATCAGCGCCGCGCCGTGAGCCGGGATGTTTTCGCGACCGGAGATGCTAACGCTGAAGAGCAGGTTCCGGATGGTAAGAAGAATGAAGCGCACCACTAAGGCAGGCATGACGGCCACAATGATGGCCGTGGAGGCAAAGGTGAATGCGCCGAGGGCGGCGAGGATATGGCTAGCGGTCCAATGGAACCGGTCGTGCAACAGCGACAACATGCCGGAGGCGATGATGACGCCAATCATGTTGGCGAAATTATTCGTGGCCAGCAGGCGGCCTTTTTCTTCGGCTGGGGCGCGTTCCTGCAGATAGGCATTGAGCGGCACGATAAACAGACCGCCGGAAAAGCCGACGGCAACCAGCCAGACAGACGACCACAGCAAAGAGTGCGTGAAACCCACACCTAACAAGGAGAGGCCTAGCAGGGCAGCTCCCAGCGGGACAATACCCAGTTCAACGCCATCGGTTGAAACCCAGCCGGCAGCTATGCTGCCCAGCCCGATGCCCACGGCGAGCGCCGTCACGAGCAGGCCGATCTGGGCGTCCGGGATGTGCAGAGTCTCCTTGCCAACCAGGATAATGGCGAGCTGGACCAGCGCGCCGATGAACCAGAAATAAGAGATGCCGAGAACGCTAAGGCCGAGTTCGCGGCTGCGAAGTAGCTGCCGGGACCCGGTCCAGATCTCGCTGAACGGATTCCAGTGAAAACGCTCGGCAGCACCCGAGGGAGGGACATAGGTAATGCGCAGACTGATCACCGAAGCGACCAGGGCAATGCCGAGGAGGGTAAAGCCCATGTTGAGCGGCTGCTGCTTCCAGTGGCCATAGAGGAAAGTGCCGAAACTGGAGCCAACGACAATGGCGGCGAAGGTGGAGAGTTCGATGAGGCCGTTGGCGCGTGTGAGCTGCGACTCCGGCACCAATTCGGGGAGGATGCCGTATTTGGCCGGGCTGAAGAAGTTCGCTTGCATGGCAAGCAGGAATAGCACGGCAAGTAAGAGGTGGATGCTGTGAGCCAGCAAGGCGAAGATGCCCAGCACCATGATCAGGATTTCAAAGGCCTTGGTGATTTGCAGCACGCGCGTCTTGCTGAAGCGGTCGGCAAGCTGGCCGGCGTGCCCGGCGAAGAGAAGGAACGGCAGAACGAAAACGGCCCCGGCGAGCGACAGATAAAGCGCGCCGCTCTCCTGGTTCGCAGCGATGTCGACGGCCGCGACCGAGACAATCATCTTGTATACGTTGTCGTTAAAAGCAGCGAGAAACTGAGTCCAGAGAAATGAACTGAAGCCGCCATCGCGGAGAAGTTGGAAGTAGTTGGCGGAGTTGGCTGCGGATGGCGCCTGATTCGTCATTTGGTGGGAAAGGGGAGGTGGTCTACACGAACACCTGGGGCTGCTCGCACTTGTGTCACGTCGTTTGACCATACTCCCACAAACCTGCTGCAGGATGTGAGGCGCGGGTTGTTTGCGGCGCGACCGCCGGCGGCGGGCAAGGCCGTTGCGCTATTGCTCGACTTTGGTAAAGACAACGTTGAAGATCTTGTTGGTCTTGGTTTGCGCCCAGGTACCTTCGAGGTTGCGGCGGTCGGAGGACAGCCGAAGCTTGCAACGCGCGCGCGGCGGCTGGCCCATATTCATCTCGATAAAGCCGCCGCTGACCTCAATCACTTCAGCCGGCTCACGCTCTGTTTTTGCTGCCTGATTATCGACCAAGACAACAACTCGGTCGCCGGGCTGCAGCTGGATTTGAATAGTGATGGCGTTGGTTGTTCCGACTTCGCCCTTCCAGGTACCGGCCAAGGCGGGGTTGGGAGGTTGGAGCCTCGGAGGTATCTGATGGGGTTGGACTTCCTGCCTGGGAGCAGGGGACTGATGCGATTCCTCCTCGGGTTTTGGGGAGGGGCGCATTAGGAAAAAGGCGGCGGCGATGAAGACGACGGCTGCGGCGATGGAGAGCCGAAATATCGGCCGGCTCGTCAGCGGCGTAGAAGGCGCTGATGGAGAGGTGAAAGAGCCGGTTTCGATCGCCGGCGCAGGCGAGGGGCGGGGCGGTGCCTCGTGAGGCGGCGGGGGTGCGTGCGGCGCGGCTTGAGACGGCGAGAAATGGATGTCGGCTTCAGCAGCAGTGGCCGCGGTTTCAGGCTTTGGCGGGCTGGCGTTGAGAGCTTCGCCGACAGCGGCGAGAAGCGTCTTGGAATGGTCCGTGGCGCCCCCGCCGATGGCGGTAAGCCACTGAGTATTGCTCAGGAAGTAAACGAAGTCGCCCTCCGGCTTCACAGCTTCCAGCAGGACCGGGACAATGCGCAGTTGCGACGAGTCGGCGAGTTGAACCTCGCGCGCCACCTGACGCGATTGGTTGGACGCACTGGAGAGCAGGAGCAGCATCACCCGGGCGTTGGAGATACCGTGGACGATCTCGGCGGCCCAGGTTGAACCGGGACGAATGTCGCGTGGGGCCATCCAGCAGGAAAAGCCCTGCGACTCAAACAGTTGAAGGGCGGACTCGGCCCACGCTTGATTGGCGGTCGAATAGCTGATGAAGATGTCGTGTGCCACGGCTAAACCAAACTAAGACTAATGATGCCAATAGTCAACTGAAAAGAGGGGAGATTCCCCGATAGAGAAGCGGGCCAAACGAAACGGCCCGGGAAGCTGTGATGCTCGCCGGGCCGGTTCTGTATCTAAGCTGATCGGTTGCTATTTCGAATCTTCGTCCGCTTCGCCTTCGCCGCCGCTCTCCTTGATTTGCTTGAGGCGTTCTTCGCGGCGCTTGGCGCGTTCGGCGGCTCGCTTCACGAGCTCCGAACCGACCAGCTCTAGCTTAGCGGTCTCGGCACCGTCGCCTTTGCGCCAGCCGAGCTTCACGATGCGGGTGTAACCGCCTTCACGCTGGTTAAAGCGAGGTCCGATCTTTTCAAACAGCTTCTGAACCGCTTCGGGGGTCAGCAAAAAGGCAGCGGCCTGGCGGCGCGAATGGAGAGTATCGCGCTTAGCGAGCGTGATCATCTTTTCAACCAGAGGCTTGGCGGCTTTTGCCTTAGGGATCGTAGTGGTGATGCGTTCCTCGAGAATGGTGCTGGTAACGAGGCTGCGAAGCAGAGCCCGGCGCGCGCCGATGTCCCGCTTTAGCTTTACTCCTGCTTTGCGATGTCTCATATCACTAACTCCTGTACAAAACTGATGCGGTCAAATTACCCTTCGTCGGGGTAAGACTCGAGCGAGCTATAGTCGGTTGACGAAATCGAGGGCGGGGGTCCGCCAACCAGCCGGCCTTGTGAATCGAACTTCATGCCAAAAGAAAGGCCAAGACCGCTGAGGATTTCTTTGATCTCGTTGAGCGACTTGCGACCAAAATTCTTGGTACGGAGCATTTCCGATTCCGTCTTCTGAACCAGGTCGCCGATGGTTTGAATGTTGGCGTTCTTGAGGCAGTTGTACGAACGGACGCTGAGTTCGAGCTCTTCAACCGAACGATTCAGCACCTCGGTCATCTGGTTGAGAGCGCGCTCGGCCGGCTCTTCCTGAACCTCGGGCGTCTCTTCAAAGTTGATGAAGATGGTCATGTGGTCTTTGAGGAGCTTGGCGGCCTGGCCGATGGCATCCTGTGGCGAGATGGCGCCGTTGGTCCAAACCTCGATGGTGAGCTTATCGTAATCCGTGTTCTGACCGAGACGCGCGGCCTCGACGGTGTAGTTGACCTTGCGCACGGGCGAATGGACCGAGTCAATCGGGATGTAGCCGATGGGCAGGTCTTCGTCGTAATTGCGATCCGCCGAGACGTAGCCGCGGCCGGACTTAATGCGCATTTCGATGTTGAGTTTACCGCCTTCGCCAACCGTCGCGATGTGCAGGTTCCGGTCGAGCACCTCGACGTCGGCATCGGTTTCGATCTGGCCGCTCATCACCTCACCGGGCGCATCCACTTTGAGGCGGGCGATGCGAGTGCCTTCGCCAGCCATCTTGAAGGGGACCTGCTTCAGGTTGAGGATGATATCGGTGGCGTCTTCAACCACGCCAGGGATGGGGCTAAATTCGTGAGCAACTCCCTCAATGCGCACGCCGGTGATGGCCGCGCCTTCGATAGAGCTCAGCAGCACACGGCGAAGGCCGGTGCCGATGGTGGATCCGAATCCACGCTCGAACGGCTGGGCATTGAACTGGCCAAAGCGTTCCGTGAGCGTTTCGGTATTGGCAACTAAACGCTTGGGCTTCTGGAATCCTTTAAACATATTATTTTCCTTTTGAACGTTTCACCTGACGGCATCCTGAGGCGCCCGGCAAAGCATGACCCTTTCCCTATCGAACTAACATCCTCCCCAAAACGCTGCTTCTGGAAACGCGCGTTACTTGGAATAGAGTTCGACAATGAGCTGTTCGTTGAGCTGTATCTGCACCAGTTCTTCGCGCTTTGGCGCCTGGAGGACACGGCCTTTGAGAGCCTCTTTATCAACCTCGAGCCATGCGGGGCTTGGCGTGTGAGCCGTGGCATCCCGGGCGGCGAGAATCGACGAGTTTTCTTTACTCTTGGCGCGAACTTCGATGGTGTCACCGGTCTTTACGGTGAAGGATGGAATGTTGACCTTGCGGCCATTCACTGTGACGTGACCATGCCGGACAATTTGACGGCCCTGAGCGCGGCTGGTAGCGATGCCCATGCGATAGACGACATTATCTAAACGGCGTTCCAACATGGAGAGCAGGTTATCGCCGGTGATGCCCTTTTGGTTGGCGGCCTTCTCAAACAGATTGCGGAACTGGCCTTCGAGAACCTGGAAATAGCGGCGGGCCTTTTGCTTCTCGCGAAGCTGGAGGCCATAACCAACCACTTTGGCCTTCTTGTCCTTGCCATGCTGGCCAGGAGCGAAGTTGCGCTTTTCGATGGCGCACTTTTCGGTGTGGCAGCGTTCGCCCTTCAGAAATAACTTCATGCCCTCGCGACGGCAAAGCCGGCACACGGGGCCAATATAACGAGCCAAATTGTACCTCCCTCAAGTACGTTCACGCCGGAGCAAAGCCCCGATGCGCGATGGTTGGTGCGGTTTACGGTCAGGCTCTGACCTTCGTCCCGCTTTCCGCGATTTGCGATTTCGCAAACCGCAGCCTGCACCGGTTTCGGAGCAGACGAAAAACTCACTGCGTCAGACGCGGCGCTTTTTGGGCGGCCGGCAGCCGTTGTGCGGAATCGGCGTGACGTCTTTAATGGCCTTTACTTCGATACCAGCCGTGGACAACGCCCGGACAGCCGACTCGCGGCCGCTTCCCGGGCCACTCACGCGGACCTCAACGGACCGAAGTCCGGATTCCTTCGATTTTGTGGCGGCCGTCAGCGAAGCCTGCTGGGCTGCAAACGGAGTTCCTTTACGAGAGCCGCGAAAACCCAACGAGCCGGAACTGGACCAGGCGAGCACGTTGCCGATCGGATCGGTGAACGTGACGATGGTGTTGTTGAACGAGGCCTGGATGTGAACGATTCCATAAGGAACGCTCTTCTTTTCCTTCTTCTTGAAGGTCTTCTTCTTGGTTGCTTTTGCGGGTGCTTTCGCCATCTACGTCCTCACGTTCGACCTGACTAGGTCTTGGATGTCGCCTTCTTCTTATTGGTAACCGTTCCGCGGCGCGGGCCCTTGCGGGTGCGGGCGTTGGTATGGGTGCGCTGGCCGCGCGTCGGCAGGCCGCGGCGATGACGGAGCCCACGGTAAGAGCCCATTTCCATGAGCCGCTTGACGTTCATCGAGACTTCCTTGCGGAGGTCGCCTTCGACGGCGCCTTCACTCTCAATGAGCGTACGGAGGTGGTTCACTTCTTCCTCGGTGAGGTCGGCGACTTTTTTGTCCGCGTCGACGCCGGCCCGGTGGAGTAACGACAGGGACCGTGTCCGGCCAATGCCATATATGTAGGTCAGCCCGATAGCTGCCCGCTTTTTCGCTGGTAGATCTACGCCTGCAATACGCGCCATAACAATATCCCTCTTAGCCCTTAGCCTTGCCGCTGCTTGTGCTTTGGGTTGGTGCAAATCACCCGCACGACACCGTGACGGTTGATCACCTTGCACTTATCACACAGTTTCTTTACCGATGCCCGCACCTTCATGGCAATAATCCTCGTCCTGAACTCAAACTCTTCGCCGGTCAAACACTGCGGCCGGAACCGTCAAACTTTCGCCAACAACTCCAAGACTCTTCCGCGCGTCCGGTCCGTCACCGACAGCGCCACGCGCACCCGGTCTCCGACCCGCAACCGCACAAAATTGGCCCGCTGGGAGCTAGGCAGGTGAGCCACCAGTTCGTGCTCTCCCTCCAACCTGATCCGCACCAGCGCACTCGGAAGCAACTCGACCACGATCGCTTCGGCAACTCTCTCAGCGCTCGCGTCCGGCATGCTTCTTCAGGGCCTGGACAGAACCCAGGGACCGTTATCCGTCACGGCAACCATATGTTCAAAGTGCGCCGAAAACGATCCGTCTTTCGCCACAGCAGTCCAGTGATCGGAGAGCACCTTGGTGTCGGGTTTCCCGGCGTTCACCATCGGCTCAATCGCGAGCACCATCCCCGGTTTCAAGCGGGGGTTCTCACTGTTGCGGTCCACATAGTTCGGAATCTGGGGCTCCTCGTGAAGCGAGGTCCCGATTCCATGACCAACAAACTCGCGAACTATCGAGAAGCCGTTGGAAACGACATGCTTTTCGACCGTACCGCAGATATCAAACAACCTGTTCCCGGCTCGAACCTGATCGATGGCCAGTTCCAAACTTTCTTCGGTGACCTTCAGTAACCGCTTCACCGAGTCGCTCACTTCGCCCACCGCAACCGTCACCGCCGAGTCGCCAAAATAACCGTCGACCTGGACGCCGGTATCAATCGAGACGATATCGCCGGATTTCAGCTTCCGCCGGGCCGAAGGCATCCCGTGCACAACTTCTTCGTTCACCGAGGTACAAAGCACGAAAGGGTATTTGGTGCCCGCTGCCTGCGAATAGTAACCCTTGAAAGCCGGCTTCGCACCGGCATCCGCGATCATCTTCACGGCAGCTTCTTCCAGATCCTGAGTGGTGATTCCCTCGCTGACCATGCCCTTCAAATCCTGAAGGATCTGGTACACGAGTAGACCGCTGCGCCGCAGCTTATCCAACTCGACCGGACTTCTCCGCACTATCATCCCTACCGTCCACTGGCTTTCAGCGAACCCATTCTGACGGAATCCAGGAAACAACAAATGTCTCCGGAGATCGAGGCAGGATCCGCACTTCCACCAGCAATTTCAAAGATCCGCACACCAGCCCTCCCGAAAAACTCGAGAAGCGGGCGCGTCTGCAACTCGTACTGCTGGAGCCGCTCACGAATCACGTCTTCGCGGTCATCGTCACGGGTCACCAGCTCGGCTCCATCCTGGTCGCATATACCAGCTACCTTGGGAGGATTCGCCGAAACGCTGTAGAGGGTTCCACAAACGGGGCACTGCCGACGGCCACTCAGGCGGGCTACGATCTTTTCGTAGTCAACCACCAAGTGTACCACGACCGGCGCCATTCCGCGTAACCGCAGCATTTCCAACAGAACACCAGCCTGGGCCAGCGTCCTGGGGTAACCATCCAAAATGACTCCATCCCGGCAATCCGGGTCCTGAAGCCGTACCTCGACCAACCGGTTGACCAGTTCGTCGGGCACCAGCTTGCCCGATTTCATCAGCTGCCGGACTTCCTGTCCAATCTCGTCACCCGCCTCAATATGGTGGCGAAGCATGTCGCCGGTGGACACATGAGGGCCTGCTGCGCAGCCCTGACGAATCAGTTTCGCCTGGGTTCCCTTACCCGAACCCGGGGAACCAAACAGGATCACAGCCGGTATAGTGTTCCTGCTTCCGGGGTTCGCCCCGCCGGGATCCGACCAAACAGCTTCACGAGAGTCCAATGAAAAGGCCAAACGGCTCAAACACTGCTGCTGCGGCGGCCACGAATACGGCCAGCGCGCGGCGTGAAGCCCTCATAATGGCGCATAATCAACTGCGCCTCGATCTGGTTGACGGTGTCCATCGCCACGCCGACGACAATCAGCAGTGAGGTGCCACCGAAGAAAAAGTTCACACCAAGTCCGTCCAGGAGAAAGCGCGGGAAATGCGCGTCGATGAAATTACCGACAAGCGGCAGGCGCTGGAGCTTGATGCCCGAAATCATGATCTGCGGAATGATGGACAGAATCGACAGGTAGAGACCACCAACTACGGTGATCTTGGAGAGAATCTTGTCCATGTACTCGGCTGTGTTCTTACCAGGCCGGATGCCGGGAATAAACCCCCCGTACTTACGCATGTTGTCTGCCGCTTCGTTCGGGTTGAAGATGATGGACACGTAGAAGAAGCAGAAGAAGACAATCAGCGCGATGAACATCACATAGTAGAGCGGTTGCGCGCCACTGACCGCGTTCAACATACCGCTCAGCCAGGGGCTGTTCTTGACGATGGGGAACTGCAGTGCGGTCTGCGGGAGGGCGAGCAGCGACGAGGCAAAAATGACCGGGATGACGCCACCCGCGTTTACCTTGAGCGGCAGGTGCGTGGACTGGCCGCCCATCATGCGGCGTCCCACAATTCGCTTGGCGTACTGGACAGGAATTCGGCGCTCACCGCGCTCGACCAGCACGATGAAGGCGACAACAGCGATCATGATCGCGAGGATGATAATCAGCTGTATGGCCGGCCAATCGCGGGTAACGAATACCCGGTTGTAGATATCGACGATGGCGTGGGGCAGTCCCACAATGATCCCAACAAAAATGATCAGCGACATACCGTTGCCAATGCCGCGATCACTGATCTGTTCACCCAGCCACATGATGAATGCCGTGCCAGTGGTGAAGGTTAATATCAGTCATGAAGATGAATCCCGGCCCCGGATGCATGACGAAGTTTCCGTCGGAGCTCTGTAAAGCAGTGGCGATGCCGACGGATTGGATCATGGCCAAGCCGACTGTTAGGTAGCGCGTCCATTGCGTGATCTTTCGCCGGCCGAGTTCGCCCTCCTTTTGCAGCTTGTCCAGGGTAGGGATGACCACAGTGAGCAACTGAAGGATGATCGACGCGGTGATATAGGGTGTAATGCCGAGCGCGAAGATGGTCATCCGGCGCAGCATGCCCCCGCTAAACAGATCGAAGTAGCTAAGAAAGCCACCCGCGTTGCGGTTGAAGAACTCTTCAAACTTGTGGTAATCGATACCCGGAGTGGGTATGTACGCACCGATCCGGTACACCGCCAGCAGGCCAAGCGTGAAGAGCAATCTCTTGCGGAGATCCGGGATCTTGAACACGTTGGCGAGAGCTTCAAAAAACTTTGTCATGGACGTCGATAGCCGCCTGAATCAGTTCTGAGTCGAATACCAGCTTATGCTGCTGGAGTCGGAGCCGGCGGGGGCGCGATTACTTCGGCCGCGCCGCCGGCCTTCTGAATTTTGTCGAGTGCCGTCTTTGAGAACACGTGCGCGTGGACCGTGATCTTGCGGGTGAGTTCACCGTTGGCTAGAATCTTGAGTCCGGCGTTGAGCTTCTTAATGACGCCCGCCGCGAGAAGCGACTGGGGAGTGAAGGAATCTCCTTCCAGTTTCTCGAGCTGGCCGACATTCACGATGGTGTATTCCTTGCGGAAGATATTGGTAAATCCACGCTTCGGCAAACGCCGATGCAACGGCATCTGGCCGCCCTCAAAGCCGCGCATTTTGCTGTAGCCAGAGATGGACTTGGCGCCCTTGGCGCCACGGCCGGAATACTTGCCGCGGCCGGAACCCATGCCCTGCCCGATGCGCTGTTTCTTTTGCTTTTGTCCCTTTGGGGGGCGCAGATTACTTAAATTCATGATCGAACCGCCTTCACTAATCCAGCTTTACTATGTGGCTCGCAACGAGGGCGAACCAGCTAATCCTTAACGATTTCGAGCAGGTGTGGAACCTTTGCCACCATGCCGCGGAAACCTGGGGTGTCGGGGCGCACAACAGTCCTGTTGAGCGTATGGAGACCCAGGCTCTTGACGATATTCTTGTGCTTTTGCGGGGTGCAGATAACGCTTCGCACCAGCTTGATTTTGATAGTACCTTCCGCCATAACTGCCTCAGTTCCTCGTAACAACAACCTAGAGCTTCTCAAAGGGCAACCCGCGCATGTCGGCAATGGTCGCCTTGTCGCAGAGTTGCTCGAGTGCATTGATGGTGGCCTTCACGACGTTATGCGCGTTGTGAGAACCAATGGACTTGGTGAGCACGTTCGGAATGCCGACGGCTTGAATGACGGCGCGCACCGGACCACCGGCGATGACGCCGGTACCAGCAGGCGCGGGCTTGAGTAACACCAAGCCGCTACCGAACTTGCCGAGAACCGGATGGAGAATCGTGGTCTCGAGCACGTTCACCTTGCGCAGGTTCTTCTTGGCCGCCTCAATGCCTTTCTTGATGGCGGAAGGGACTTCCTTCGCCTTTCCCGTGCCGTAACCGACAATCTTTGCGCTGGGGTCGCCGACGACCACGAGCGCCGAAAAGCTCATATTCTTACCGCCCTTGACGACCTTTGTCACGCGGTTGATACTAACCACCTGTTCCTTGAGGTTCAGGGTTTGTGCGTCAATACGCTTGGCTGTTCCGTTGGATGCCATTCTGTTTAGAACTCCAGTCCCGCTTCGCGGGCAGCGTCGGCAAGGGCCTTAACGCGGCCATGGTACAGATAACCGCCACGATCGAAAACAACCTTCGTGACGCCTTTTTCTTTGGCGCGCTCAGCGACGGCTTTGCCGATCAGCTTTGCGCCTTCCACGTTGCCGCCCTTACCCCGCAACGTTTTCTCAGTGGACGCGGCAGAAGCCACGGTATGGCCTTGCGCATCGTCGATAACCTGAGCATAGATGTGATTGACGCTGCGGAACACGGCCAGGCGCGGACGCTCCTCGGTGCCGGCCACGCGGCGGCGAATCCGCTTGTGAATACGCGTGCGAATTTGTGCTCTTGAATCGCGTGCCATTACTTAGCTCCCGCTCCGGTCTTTCCGGCCTTTTTACGGAGTACTTCTCCGGTGTAGCGCACACCCTTGTTCTTATACGGATCAGGCGGACGCAGCGCGCGGATCTGCGAGGCGACGTGACCCAGCAACGCTTTGTCGTGGCCCGTTATCGTAACGTGGGTAAGCTTGGCGTCGACCTTCAGGTCAATGCCCTTCGGCAACAAATACTCAATCGGGTGCGAGTAGCCCAGGATAAAGGTGGCCACGTTCCCTTTGACGTCGGCCTTGAAGCCGGTGCCGATGATATCGAGTTCGCGCACGAACCCGGTTGAGACGCCCTCAATGGCGTTAGCGGCGAGGGCACGGGTGAGACCGTGCAGCGCGGCGAGCTTATCGGAATCGCGATGGATTTCGAGTGTCGCGTCTTTTTGCTCTAGCGTGAGGCCGGCCGGGATCGGAACAGACAGTTTACCCTTCGGTCCCTCGACTTCGAGCGTATCGCCCAGCTTGAGTTTGACGCCCTTCGGCAGTGGAATCGGTTTTTTTCCTACGCGTGACATAACTAATTCCTATTAATAGACCTGGCAGAGAACTTCGCCGCCAACGCCTTCTTTGCGAGCCATGGAACCGGTCATCACACCCTTCGGCGTCGTGAGGATGTTGATACCGAGACCACCCAGAATACGTGGGATTTCCTTGCTGCCAATGTACGCTCGGCATCCCGGGCGCGAAATGCGCTCAATGCGGGAGATGACCGGCGTATTGGCGGGCGTGTATTTGAGATAGATGCGGATGGAGCGCTTAGCGCCATCTTCCGTCATCTTGTAGTTGAGAATGTACCCTTCTTCTTTCAGAATCCGGGCGATTTCCATCTTCAGCCGCGAGGCTGGTACGTCGACCTTTGCGTGACGGGAAGAGAGTGCGTTTCGCACTCGCGTCAGCATGTCGGCAATGGGGTCTGCTGTCATTGTTTCTTACTCAGCACCTTTCATTGTTCTTTCTTGATTCAATCGGCTTAAGCCAGCTCTACTTACCAACTAGCCTTGGTGACGCCCGGGATTTCGCCCGCCAGCGCCAGCTTCCGGAAGCAGATCCGGCACAAGGAAAACTTGCCGAGAAAGCCGCGCGGACGGCCGCAGGACTTACAACGGTTTCGCAGCCGCACCTTGAATTTCGGCTTCTTCAGTTCTTTCGCGATTTTTGCAGTGGTTGCCATCGATTTACCTTGCTCGTTTCTGTGCTACTGGCGGAAGGGCATGCCCATAAGCCTCAGCAGCGCCAGGCCTTCGGCATCGGTCTTGGCGGTCGTGGTGATGCAGATATTCATGCCCTTCACCTTTTCCACCTTGTTGTAGTCGATCTCGGGGAAGATCAATTGATCTTTCAGGCCGAGCGTATAGTTGCCGCGCCCATCGAAGGACTTGGGGGAAACACCGCGGAAGTCGCGCACGCGGGGAAGCGCCACATTCATGAGGCGGTCGAGAAACTCCAACATGCGGTCACCGCGCAAGCGTCACCATGCAACCGATAGCCATGCCTTCGCGGAGCTTGAACGCGGCAATTGATTTCTTGGCCTTGGTCACAACCGGCTTCTGGCCGGCAATGGTGGCGAGTTCACTCACCGCGCCGTCCATCAATTTACTGTTGCCGGTGGCTTCTCCGAGACCAATGTTGAGCGAGACTTTCTGAACCTTCGGCACGGCCATCGGATTCTTGTAGCCAAACTCCTTCACCAGCGCCGGCACAACGGTCTTGGCATAGTGTTCGTGTAATCTTGCTTTCGTCGCCATCTCTCTAACTCTTTCCCTTGGCCGATTCCAAACGGCCTGCAGCTTCCTTTAATCCCTGGTTACTTCTTGTCAATCGTTTCGCCGGTCTTGCGGGCAATCCGAACCCGGCGGCCATCGGCGCCTATCTTGTAGCCGACTCTGGTGGGCGTTCCGGCTGTGGTCAGTAGCATGACGTTGGAGGAATCCACCGGCATTTCGCGGTCGGCGATGCCACCCTTGATCTGCTTGGCCGGGTTCGGGCGCGTGTGCCTTTTCACCACCATGGCGCCTTCAACGGTCACCTTCCCAGTAAGATGATTCACTTCCAGCACGCGACCAGTCTTCCCTTTGTCGCGACCAGCAATGACCCGCACCAGGTCATCCTTCTTGATCTTCAACTTGCGAGGCTTGAGTTCGCCCTTTTCCTGGCGGCGCTGATAAGCGGTCTTCGGCATTAGAGCACCTCCGGGGCGAGCGACACAATCTTCATAAAACGCTTGTCACGAAGCTCGCGAGCAACGGGGCCAAATACGCGAGTGCCGACTGGCTCTCCAACTTCGTTGATCAGGACCGCGGCATTGGAATCGAACCGGATATAGGTCCCATCCTTACGGCGCGTTTCCTTGCGCATGCGAACCACGACGCAGCGTACGACCTTTCCCTTTTTGATGGTGGAATCGGGAGCTGCTTCCTTGACGCTCGCGGTGATGATGTCGCCGAGTCCCGCACGCAATCCGAGGTCGCCGCCGCGCGGCAAGATGCACTGCAATTTGCGTGCGCCGCTATTGTCGGCCACCTCCAGCATTGTTCGCATTCCGATCATGACGTTTCTCCTAAGCCTTACTTACTTGGCGCCCCTCGCCTCAGCGCGGCGGCCTTACCGTGCCGCACCCAAACGGGCGCTGGCGTTCACTTACTTTTTGGATTTCTTCTTGAGTGTCTTCTTAACCCGTGTGTCGGCGCTGGCAGCCAAGGCAGGATGCTCGACATTCACCTGGACGGCGCGCCGCACAACCTCGCCCAATTCCCAACACTTCAACTTGCTGAGCGGACGGCATTCAATGATACGGACCACGTCGCCCGGCTTGGCACTCTGTTGCTCATCGTGGGCATAGAATTTCTTGCGCTTGGTCACGATCCGCTTGTAGACAGGGTGCGGCACGCGCCGTGTAACCTCTACCACGATGGTCTTGGCCATTTTCGTGGAAACCACCTCGCCAACCTTCTCGTTCTTGTGACCGATCTCTTTTTTGTTCTGCTCGTCCGCCATGACTATAACTTCCGATCCTTTATGCCTTCGCCTAGCCCGCCGCTGATTAAATTCGCCGTCAACTTACTTGGACTTCTTCGCTTTGGCAGCCTGTTTTTGGGTGGCTGCTGTCGCCTTGACTTCCACCACTTGGGCGGCGCTCGCGGCGTTCAATTCCTTTTCGCGCAGCACGGTCAGCATCCGTGCCCGGTCCTTCTTCAAGGTCCGGTACTTCTTCAATCCTTCAAACTGACCCATCCCCATCTGAAAACGGAAGCGGAACAACTGCTCCCGGGCATCCAGGGCTTGCTTGGCGATTTCGACCGTCTCGAGTTCGCTGATCTTCTGTGCTTTCATCGCTCTTGTCTTTCTTCCATTCGCGTTGGCCGGCTATTCAACCGGGTGCGCGCGCACAACCAATTTGGTGGGCACCGACAACTTCATGGCCGCGAGGCGCATTGCCTCGGTCGCCACGTCGAGCGGTACGCCTTCCATTTCAAACAGCACCTTGCCCGGCTTCACCACACAGACCCACGCTTCCGGAGCGCCCTTACCTTTACCCATACGAGTCTCAGGCGGCTTCTTGGTGATCGGCTTGTCGGGGAAAATACGAATCCAGACTTTGCCGCCACGCTTGATGAAGCGCGTCATCGCAATACGGGCTGCTTCAATCTGGCGGTTAGTGACCCAACCGCACTCCATGGCCTTCAATCCGAAGTCGCCGAACGACAACTGCGAACCGCGCCAGGCCTTGCCGGTCATGCGGCCGCGTTGCTGCTTGCGAAACTTCACCTTCTTCGGCATCAACATAGCGTTGTATCCTCTCGTCGAGTGGAAGCCTGAACCCAGAGGCCAGACTTACTCGTTCGACTCCTTTTTCTCTTCCACCACAGCTTCCACGGCGGGTGTCGCCGCAGGGGCTTCCGCCACCGGGGGCTCGACCACCGGGACTGCCGCTGCTTCGGGCTTCACGTCCTTCCAGCTCAGCGTGGGAGGCGCAAGCGGAGGAATGATAGGCGCGGTTGATTTCGCCGGCTGGGACATCTCAATGGGCGGCGGCACCTGGATGGCCGGCCCGCTTGTTTCGGCGCTGGGCGCATGGCCCATCGGGCGGCGCTCGCGGGTATCGTCGCGGCGGCGCGGGGGCCGGCGCATTTCACCCTCATTGCGGAGCGAATTGCTGCGCTTACTGGTGTTGCTGCTGCCTTCGATGATCTCGCCCTTGTAGATCCAAACCTTGATTCCGATGACACCGTAGGTGGTGTAGGCCTCAGTGAATCCGTAGTCGATATCGGCACGCAATGTGTGCAGCGGCAGCTGCCCCTGCAGGTACCACTCACTGCGAGCGATTTCAGCGCCATTGAGGCGGCCCGACACGCGAACCTTGATGCCTTTGCAGCCGAAACGCAGCGCTGAGTCAACCGCTTTGCGCATGGCACGGCGAAACGCTACCCGCTTTTCGAGCTGCAGCGCGATCGATTCGCTGACCAGCTGCGCGTCGAGCTCGGGACGGTGCACTTCCTGAATATCGATGAAGATCTCACGCTTGGTCTTCTTGGCAAGGTCGCCCTTGAGCTTTTCGATTTCCGCACCCTTGCGTCCGATGATGATGCCGGGCCGCGAAGTACGAATCGTGATGCGCAGCTTATTGCCGGGGCGATCGACCTCAATGGAGCTGACACCGGCCGCTTTCAGGCGAGCGAGCAACGACTCCTTCAGTTCGAGATCTTCGTGCAGGAGCTTGGAATAGTCCTGCTTGGCGAACCAGCGCGAACGCCACGTCTTGGTGACGCCCAGGCGAAATCCGTAGGGATGTACTTTCTGACCCATAGCTTTGTTTAAGTCATCAGCACGCGCTTACGCGCGGCCTCATCCAACTTATTCCTCTCCTGCTTCGGCCTTTTTTTCGCCGACCTTAACCACAATGTGCGACATACGGCGCTGGTAGCGATAAGCGCGGCCCATGGGGGCCGGCCGAATCCGCTTCTGACGCGGCCCTTCGTTCACGTACGCTTCCGTAATGAAGAGCTTGTCGATATCGACATCCTCCGACTTGTTCTCCGCATTGGCGATGGCCGAGCGAAGAACCTTTTCGACTGCCGGCGCAATCCGTTTGTTGGTCGACTTCAGAATATTGATCGCGTCGCCAGCCTGCTGGCCGCGAATCATGTCGATGACAAGGCGCACCTTTTGAGCGGACACCCGCAAGTAGCGGGCTTCCGACCGCGCCAAACTCTGTGTTTCGTTCGCCATAGTTCTCTCCTTACTTAGCGGTCGCGCTCTTTTCGGAGGACTTCGCCGCGTGACCCTTGAAGGTACGCGTCGGCGCAAACTCGCCCAGCTTATGACCAACCATGTTCTCGGTCACATAGACCGGGATGAATTTCTTTCCGTTGTGAACAGCCACCGTGTGACCAATGAAGTCCGGCACAATCGTGGAGCGACGCGACCAAGTCTTCACCACAGTCTTCTGGTTCTTTACGTTCAAATCCTCCACCTTTTTCGCCAGGTGGTCGTCGGTGAACGGTCCCTTTTTAAGTGATCGACCCATCTAAAGTTTCCTTCTGCTCTTCCCGCGCCTAGCGCTTCTTGGCCTTGCGCGTCACGATGAACTTGTCCGTCCGCTTGTTGTTGCGGGTCTTAAAGCCGCGAGTCGGCTGACCCCACGGCGTCACCGGATGGCGTCCGCCGGAAGTCTTGCCCTCGCCGCCGCCATGCGGGTGGTCGACAGGGTTCATCGACACGCCGCGGTTGTGCGGCCGGCGACCCAGCCAGCGGCTGCGGCCAGCCTTGCCGAGCGATACGTTCTCGTGCTCCACGTTGCCGACTTGGCCGATAGTGGCCATACACTCGATCAACACCTTGCGGGTTTCGCCGGAGGGCAATTTCAGCAGCGCGACGTCGCCTTCTTTGGAAACCAGCTGCGCCTGGGCGCCGGCCGAGCGCGCCATCTGGCCGCCTTTACCGGGCTTCAATTCAATGTTGTGAACCACGGTGCCGGCTGGAATGTTCTTCAGTGGAAGCGCATTCCCAACCAGGATGTCCGCCTCTGGCCCGGACGTAACGGTACGGCCGACTTCGAGACCGAGCGGGCTGAGAATGTAGCGCTTCTCACCATCGACATAGTGCAGCAAGGCGATGTGCGCGGAACGGTTGGGATCGTATTCGATGGTGGCAACTTTCGCCGCAACACCAATCTTGTCCCGCTTGAAATCGATGAGCCGGTAGGCTTTCTTATGGCCACCGCCTTTGAACCTTGAGGAGGTCAGACCACGGGAATCGCGGCCACCGGTTCGCTTTTTGCCCTCGACCAGAGACTTCTCCGGTGTGCTACGCGTGAGCTCGTCCCGCGTGAGGTAAGTTTGGAAGCGCCGCGTTGGCGTATAGGGTTGAAAACTCTTGATTGGCATGGCGTGCTTCCTTCCTTACAGTTCCGCGTATTCGGGAACTTTTTGGCCCGGCTTCAGACGCACATAGGCCTTCTTCCATTCCGAACCGTATCCGGAGAACCGGCCGCGACGGCGCAGCTTCCCTGTGTTCAAACTGGTGCGGACTTCCGAGACTTTCACTTTGAAAACCGTCTCGACTGCCGATTTGATTTCGATCTTGTTGGCCTCGGGGTGCACCTCAAAACAAAGGGTGTTTTCCGATTCCTTCTTGGTATGGCCCTTTTCCGTGATGATGGGCCGGCGGATCACATCGTAAACGTTCATTACGCCAACGCCTCCGAGAGTTTCTGCGCCGCGGTTTCACTCAGCAGCACTTGTTTATGAGCCAGCAAGTCATACACCGTGACCGCCTGCGTCGCGACCAGTTTGACTCCTGGAAGGTTGCGCGAGGCCAGCGTCAAGTGATTGTTCTCGCCCACTTCGACCAGCAGTACGCTCTTGGGCGCCTCGAGTTGCGTGAGCACCTGGCGCATGTGCTTGGTCTTGTGATCGCCCAGTTGGAAGGCCTTCACGATCTTCAATTCGCCGTCGCGAAGCTTCGCCGACAAAGCCGAGCGCAGTGCGCCCAACAGCATTTTGCGAGGCAGCTTGTAAGCGTAGCTGCGGGGTTGCGGCCCATGCGTGGTGCCGCCGTGCCGCCACAGCGGCGAACGGATGGAGCCCACACGCGCGCGGCCCGTGCCCTTCTGTTTCCACAGCTTCTTACCGGAACCAGAAACCTCATGACGGGTCTTGGTGGAAGCCGTTCCAGAACGCTGCCCGGCGGTGTGTTGCCGGACCGCTTCGTAGAGCAGCGACTCGTTTACTTCGGCGCCAAACACAGCATCAGCAAGCTCGATAGAGCCCACCTTGGCGTTGTTCAGATCCACAATGTCTACACTCGGCATCTTCTTTTCCTTGCCCAATCTCCGCGCGCCTTACCGCTTGGCGCGGCGCACCATCACATAACCACCGTTTGGTCCGGGGATCGCGCCCTTGACGGCAATCAGATTCTCTTCCACGTCGACGCTGACCACTTCCAGATTGCGGATGGTGACCTGCGAGTTGCCCATGCGCCCGGCCATCTTCATGCCCGGAAACACGCGAGACGGGAAGCTGGAGGCGCCAATCGACCCGGCGGCGCGGTGGAACATGGAACCGTGGCTCGCGGGACCACCGCGGAAGTGATGGCGCTTCACCAGGCCGGCAAAACCGCGGCCCTTGCTCAAGCCAATAACATCGACCACGTCTTTCGGCTTAAACTCCTCGGCGAGGACGCGATCGCCCGGCTTCAGGTCGCCATTGCCGCCCTCAAGCCGGAACTCGCGCTGAAACTTCACACCCTCAGCGCCGGACTTCTTCAAATGGCCTGCGTCGGGTTTATTCGGTTTCTTCGCATACTCGACCAGACCGAGCTGTACGGCATCATAACCATCCGTGGTCGGCGTCTTGCGCTGCGTGACGATGCAAGGACCTGCCTTGACAAGCGTCACCGGGACAACCTGGCCATCCGCATTGAACACCTGCGTCATGCCGATCTTTTTGCCGAGAATTCCTGGACTCATTTTGCTTCCTACCTTCGGCTCGCTGAGAACCGCGGCCCTGTTTCACTTCTACCCTTCGGCTCGCTCACAAACTCGCGGCCGCATCCTGCCAACCTCACGACTTCTTCCCAAATGCTTTGATTTCGACGTCTACGCCGGCGGGAAGATCGAGCTTCATCAGCGCATCCACGGTTTCCTGAGTGGGTTCGAGGATATCGAGCAAGCGCTTATGCGTGCGGATTTCAAACTGTTCCCGCGACTTTTTGTCTACGTGCGGCGAACGTAACACCGTGTAGCGGTTCTTCAGCGTGGGCAGCGGGATGGGCCCCGCCACCGTCGCCCCTGTGCGCTTGGCCGTATCGACGATGTCTCCCGTCGATTGATCCAGGATGCGGTGGTCGTACGCCTTCAGTCGGATGCGGATGCGTTCTTTCATTTCGTTTTCTGCTGACTCTCTTCCAATCGGGCGAGGCATCGGCCTCGCCCGCCTGCGAATGCGTTATTCCAAAATCTCCGACACCGTGCCGGCGCCCACCGTGCGGCCGCCTTCACGAATCGCGAATCGCAAACCCTTGTCCATGGCAATCGGCGTGATCAGCTCCACTTCCAGCTGCACGTTGTCGCCCGGCATCACCATCTCCATGCCTTCCGGCAATTGCGCTACGCCCGTCACGTCCGTGGTCCGGAAGTAGAACTGCGGCCGGTAGCCCTTGAAAAACGGGGTGTGCCGTCCGCCTTCTTCCTTCGACAACACGTACACTTCACCCTTGAACTTCTTGTGCGGCTTGATCGAGCCCGGCTTCGCGATCACCTGCCCGCGCTCCACGTCGTTCTTTTCAATCCCGCGCAGCAGCAGCCCCACGTTGTCGCCCGCCCGGCCTTCGTCCAGCAGCTTCTTGAACATCTCAACGCCGGTGACCACCGTCTTGCGCGTGTCCTGGAATCCGACGATCTCCATTTCCTCGCCGACCTTGCAGATGCCCTTCTCAATGCGTCCCGTCACCACCGTGCCGCGGCCCTGGATCGAGAAAATGTCCTCAATCGGCATGATGAACGGCTTGTCGATGATGCGCTCCGGCATCGGAATGTACTTGTCGACCTGCTCCATCAGCTCATCGACCGTCTTTTCCCACTGCGGCTCGCCGTTCAACGCGCCCAGCGCGCTCACCTTCACCACCGGCAAACTGTCGCCGGGAAATTGATAGCTCGTCAGCAGCTCGCGCACTTCGAGTTCCACCAGTTCGAGCAGCTCCGGATCGTCCACCATGTCGACCTTGTTCAAAGCCACCACGATGTACGGCACGCCCACCTGGCGCGCCAGCAGAATGTGCTCCCGCGTCTGCGGCATCGGCCCGTCGGTTGCCGCCACCACCAGAATCGCGCCGTCCATCTGCGCGGCGCCGGTGATCATGTTCTTGATGTAATCGGCGTGCCCGGGGCAGTCCACGTGCGCGTAGTGACGGTTCGCCGTCTCATACTCCACGTGCGCCACTGCGATCGTGATCCCGCGCGCCTTCTCTTCCGGCGCGTTGTCGATCGAATCGAAGCTCCGGAACTTCACCTTCGGATTGTGCTTGGCCAGCGTCTTCGTTATCGCCGCCGTCAACGTCGTCTTCCCGTGATCGATGTGTCCGATCGTCCCGATGTTTATGTGCGGCTTGCTGCGATCAAATTTCTCTTTCGCCATCGTCTACCTTCCGTTCAGATTCCCTTGTTCACTGCTTACCTTGTGGCAACGCCACCGCGGCCGCGATTGATAATCTCTTCCGCAATATTTCTGGGCACTTCTTCGTACTGACCGAAGTGCATGGTAAAGCTGCCCCGGCCCTGCGTCTTCGAACGCAGATCCGTCGCATAGCCAAACATTTCCGATAACGGCACCATCGCCTTGATGATGTGTGTGCCGCCGGCGATTTCAGTGCCCTCGAGCCGGCCGCGTCGGGAAATCAGGTCGCCGTTCACGGGTCCCATGTGATCTTCAGGCACCGTCACTTCGATGCGCATCACCGGTTCCAACAGCACCGGCTTGGCCTTTTGGCAGGCATCCTTGAAGCAAATGGAAGCGCAGATCTTGAAAGCCATCTCCGAAGAGTCGACTTCGTGATAGGCGCCATCGAAAACCGTTACCTTGATGTTGTTCAGCGGGTAGCCGGCCAGCACGCCGCGCTCCAGTGATTCGACGACACCCTTCTGAATGGCGGGGATGAACTCCTTGGGGATGTTACCGCCGCGGATTTCATCGACAAAAGTGAAGTCGGCTTCCGGATTGGGCTCAACGCGCAGCTTGACGCGCGCGTATTGACCGCTGCCACCGGTCTGCTTTTTGTGTGTGTAGTCGTATTCAGCTTGTTGCCGGATCGTCTCGCGGTAGGCGACCTGCGGTTTGCCCACATTCGCTTCCACGTTGAACTCGCGCTTCATGCGGTCGACGATAATCTCCAGGTGCAACTCGCCCATGCCGGCTAGAATCGTCTGTCCCGTCTCGGGGTCCGTATTCACCTTGAGCGTCGGATCTTCCGTGGCGAGTTTGTTGATCGCCAGGCCCATCTTTTCCTGGTCGGCCTTGGTCTTTGGCTCAATCGCGAGTTGGATAACGGGGGTCGGAAAGTCGATCGACTCCAGCAACACCGGCGACTTGTCGTCGCAAATCGTGTCACCCGTCGCAACCTGCTTCAAACCGACGGCGGCGCAAATGTCACCGGCCAGCACTTCCGTGATCTCTTCACGCTTGTTGGCGTGCATCTTCACCAGCCGGCCAATGCGTTCGCGCTTATTCCGACTGGCGTTGAGGATCGTGTCGCCGGTATTCAGCTTGCCCGAGTAGACCCGCAGGAAGCAGAGCTGGCCCACAAACGGATCCGTCATGATCTTGAAGATCAGCGCGGAGAAGGGCTGGCTATCCTCCGCGTGCCGCTCCATGGTCTTAGTCGGGTCGTCCACCGAAATAGCTTCAATCGGAGGCACATCCAAGGGGGACGGCAGGTAGTCGCAGACTGCGTCCAAAAGGTTCTGGACGCCCTTGTTCTTAAAGGAGGAACCACAGATGACCGGGAAGATCTTCTGTTGAAGAGTGGCCTTACGGATTCCCGCAGCCAGTTCCTTCTCGGTGATCGGCTTGCCTTCGACAAACTTTTCAAACAGGGTATCGTCGCTTTCCGAAACCGCTTCCACCAGCAATTCGCGATATTCGCGCGCCTTGTCGAGCAGCTCGGCCGGGATATCCACGTCATCGAATTTCGCGCCCAGCGATTCATCGTGCCACAGGCGCGCCTTCATCGTGACGAGATCGACTACGCCTTTAAACTGGTCTTCTGCGCCCACCGGAATCTGGATCGGAACAGGGCGAGCACTCAAGCGGTCAACGATGGTCTGGACGGAGTAGAAGAAATCCGCGCCGGCGCGGTCCATCTTGTTGATGAAGCAGATACGCGGGACTTTGTATTTGTCGGCTTGACGCCACACGGTCTCCGACTGCGGCTGCACGCCCGCAACGGCATCAAAGACAGCGCAGGCACCGTCGAGCACACGCAAACTGCGTTCTACTTCTGCCGTGAAATCGACGTGACCGGGTGTATCGATAATGTTGATCGTAATGTCGCGCCACTGGCAGGTGGTTGCGGCCGACGTAATGGTAATGCCGCGTTCCTGCTCCTGGGCCATCCAGTCCATAGTCGCGGTGCCTTCATGCACTTCACCGATTTTGTGGGTACGTCCGGTGTAGTACAGGATGCGCTCAGTCGTAGTGGTCTTACCGGCATCGATGTGGGCCATGATGCCGATATTTCTCATTTTGTCGAGCGGTACAGTGCGAGCCATAGTCTTAACCCAGATACAGAAACAACAACTGGAAAACAGTTACCATCGATAGTGCGCGAAGGCCTTGTTTGCTTCGGCCATACGGTGCACATCGTCTTTCTTCTTCACGGCGCCGCCGCGCATATTGGCGGCGTCATTCAATTCGTTCGCAAGCTTCTCCGCCATGCTCTTCTCAGGGCGCGAGCGGGCGTTGGTGATCAGCCAGCGCAGCGCTAGGCTGACGCGGCGATTCTGCGCCACTTCCACCGGAACCTGATAGTTGGCGCCGCCGACGCGCCGGGTCTTCACTTCGAGCAGCGGCTTTACGTTCTCAACCGCTTTCTTGAAGAGCTTCAGCGGATCGTCGCCGGATCGGTCACGGATTTTGTCCATCGCAGTGTAAAAAATCTGCTGCGAGGTCTGCTTTTTCCCGTCCCACATCATCGAGTTCACGAACTTCTCGACGAGCGTGGAGTTATACAGCGGATCGGGAATCACTTCACGAGGTTCAGGTCGTCTACGGCGGGGCATTCGTCTTTCTCCCTAATTCCCTTACTTTTTCGGCTTGGCGGCTGCAGCGCCACCCTTGGGGCGTTTCGCTCCGTACTTGGAGCGGCTCTGCTGCCGGTTCGCAACACCCGCGGTATCCAGCGTTCCGCGCACAATGTGATAGCGGACACCCGGCAAATCCTTGACGCGGCCGCCGCGGATCAGCACGATGGAGTGCTCCTGCAGGTTGTGGCCAACACCCGGAATATACGTTGTGACTTCAATGCCATTGGTCAGGCGAACGCGAGCCACCTTTCGCAAAGCGGAGTTCGGCTTCTTCGGCGTGGTGGTGTACACGCGGGTACACACCCCGCGGCGCTGCGGGCAGGCTTGCAAGGCCGGGCTGGCCGTCTTGTAACGGGTGGGCCGGCGGCCCTTGCGCACCAGTTGATTAAACGTCGGCACGTGTTTCCTCTCTGAGACTGTCGCCTCGCCGCAGGTTTTTTGACCAGACGCGACGAGTTCGCCCACGAAGGAGCGATTCTTTCCAAAATCGTTGTGTGCCCGTTTCGGGCGTAATCACAGGCCAGACCAACCTCGATGAACGAAAAAGCTGGTTAGGCTGCTTAGAGTTACTACCAAGAAAGCCGGTATAGTTTAGTCACCGACTTCAAACTGCGAGGGTATTACCTTCGGACAGGGCCCTTACCAGGTGAGGCGTAACCGGCTGAAGAACATTCCAGCGCGACGTACCAGCCCGACAGCGGGGCCTGACTCCCGGGTCACCGCAGAAGATCGCGGACGTACGGGAGCAGAAGAATCAACTCGCCAAACTCTCTAAGTATAGGGGTTCGGTGAATTTGTTGTCAACACGGGCACGCCGATGCCAGAAGTGCCCGCTGAATCAATGAGTTCTGGGCCTGAGGCCTAAGGCCTCATCAAGCCGAGTTCCTAAAACCTCAGATGCAGGGCGATCTCTCCCACTCTCGGCCCAAGGGTCTGCGTGACCTGCCCAAAGAGCGAACTGCCGATATTGGTGCTTGGGTTGCCAAAGTTAGCGTGATTGAAGAGGTTGAACGCCTCCAGCCGCAGTTCGGCGTCCAGCTGGCCTTCCATGAACAGAAAGTGTTTGGACAGCGACAAATCGGTGTTGATGGATCCCGGTCCGCGCAAAGCCATTGCGCGGGAAGGTGCCTTCGGTGAACTGGCCGATTAGTTGCGACGCGTCGACCTAGGCCTGCGTATCGAGCGCGATCAGCCGGGTATTTGAAAGCGCCAGCGGATTGAAGAAGTAATTGCCGGCGTTTCCGTTGATGTTCTGATTGTTCCGCGGGTTGTACGTTGCTACGGTCGGAAGCACTTGGTCGGCCCTTACCAAACCGCTTGCCCATCGCCCGCCGGCCCTGGATCAGTGTCGTGGTGCTGAGATTGCGCATACGACATCCAGCGGGAAGCCGGTTCTCCAGGTCACGATGGGATACAGACTCCAGCCCTTGGTCAGCAACTTGGGCCCGCTTTGCCACATCCGGTCGAAGGGCAGATCCCAGCCGCCCGAAAATGTGAGCGCATTGCGCACGTCGGTGTCGCCCGAAGCTCGAAAATAATTCGTGGTCGTAGTACGGCACGACGAGTTCCGCTGCCGGAAACCCGAGGCATTATCGATCTCATGCGACCAGGTGTAGGCGAACGTGAAGAACACGCTGCCAATTTTCGTGTCGCCCATGCGCTTGTTAAGGCTCAACTGCATGGCGTTGTAGTTCGCGTTACGATACGTTCTGAAACTCGTCGAGAAACCCATAGGCAGGGTATCCATACGAGTGATGCCGTCATAGATCCGATTGTTGGTGCCGAGTCGGGAACGGATTGATGTCGACCAACGACGTCAGCCCATGCGCGTCATAGCCAACGTAACCGGCTTCGGCCACCATGTTCCAGGGAAGTTGCTGTTGAATGTTGAAAGTGTATTGGTAGACATACGGAGTCTTCAGGTGAGGATCGACCAGGTAGATGCCGCCGCCACTCGAAAAGGGCTCAAATGGCGCGTAGCTCACGGTTGAACTCGGCGGCGTGGACGGAAATCCGTTTGGCGTGCCCGTATTGTTGGTGCCGAATGGATTGGAGAGGTAGCCCGTCGAGATCCAGTTTCGGTGCCGCTCAACGCATTGAAGTAAAGGTTTGGTTCGGCATAGAACGGCGGGGAGCCATTGAACTGTAAGATTGTCTTCGCCCTTCAGCACGTCATAGAACATTCCAAAACCGCCGCGGACCGCGGTTTTCGCGTTACCAAAAACATCCCAAGCAAAACCAAAGCGCGGGGCGAAGTTGGTCTTGTCAGGGAAGTTTACGCCCTTTGGCGCTCCCGGATCGCCGGGGTATACGAGGTTCGTCGGCGCGTTGACGAAGCGCTGCGACTGCGTCTCCCGGAATGAACGAGAAGGAGCGTCCTTGCGTGTCGTATTTCGGTTCGGAGTACTCATAGCGTAGGCCGAGAGTCAAGCGTGAAGTTCCTCGAGACTTTCCACTGGTCTTGTCCATAGCCGGCATACTGATGCGAGCGAATGTTGCTGAGCGCATCGGCGGCTTGGAAGTAATTGTCCGGTAGGCCAAAGAGGAAATCGGCCAGATCGGTGCCCGGAGCCGAAGGAACGCCGGGCCGATACATCGTGTAGGAACCATTCGATATAAAACGCGTAGTTCGTGTTGTTCTGGTACGGCGAGAAATAGAAGCCGAACTTCAGGCTATGCCGCCCTTTGGTCCACGAAAGATCGTCGTAGTATGCATAAACGGTATTCGCATAGGACGTGGGACCGCCGCCGCTGAAACCGGTGCTGAGACCGGAGCTGTCGTAAAATAGAGCTCAGGCGGCCCGGTGGCGATATCGGGCGTGATGTTGATGCCCAAAACCGAGGGCGTTACCGCACCCAGCGGCCCGACCGGCACGCGCACGTCCGGCGTTGTGCGAGACGACCCCCGCTCGCGCCTGGTTTACGAGAGCTGGTGTAAAGGTGTGACTCCAATTGAGAATCGCTGTATAGGTTTGGCCAAAGCTGGCGGCAGTGTATCCATTGACATTTGCATTGCCATAGGGGCTAGTGAGGTAACTGTCGCTGCTGGAGAACGTGCCGGAGATGGTGTCCTTGGCGGATAGGGTGTAATCCAGTTTGCCCAAATATTCATTGTTGTTCGAAACGGCGGAAGCCGTCGGGTACAGATAGCCGGTGGGCGAGGTCGGAATCAATCCGTGAGCGAAATAGGCTTGCGCCACGGGATCGATTCTACTGGGATCGATGATCGCCTGATTTGCAAGAGCCGGGTTCGGCTGGAAGTATGGATTGGCTAAGAGAAAGCTTTGTACATGCGGGTCGGGTCCGCCGTTCGGCCCAGCCTGCGAAAAGTCGCCCTGCGCCTCGGCAGGGGTGTAAGTTTGCGTGAGGCCGTTGAGTACCAGCTGCGACTGGCGCTGACCTTGGTACGAAAAAAAGAAAAACAGCTTGTTTCGGCCGTCAACGATGTGCGGGATGATGATCGGGCCGCCAATGGTGCCGCCAAACTGCTGGCGATTGAGCACCGAGCGGGCAAGGCCCTGTTCGTTGTTGAAAAAGTCGTTCGCGTTAAAAACCGTGTTCCGCGCGTAGTCGTAGAGGGTTCCGTGAAGGTTGTTGGTGCCGCTCTTGGTGACGATGCTGACAATGCCGCCCGCGTTCCGGCCATACTCGGCACCATACTATTCTCAAGGACCCGGAACTCGGAAATGGCGTCCGGATTGGGGTTGACGATTACCCCGTTGGACAGCAGATCGTTATTGAGCCCGCCATCGAGCAAATAGGTGACGGAATCCGTGCGTCCGCCGCCGATGCTGTAGCTGCCGGCGCCGCCGTTATCCGGGTTGCTGGGTGTAACGCCCGGCTGCGTTGCCAACAGATCCAGCGTGTTGCGGCCATTCAATGGCAATTCGGCGACCGCCACGCCCGTAACCGTTCCGCCGACAGTGACGTTCTCTGTCTCGATGCGGCTGCCTTGGGCGTCAACGGTAACGATGTCGGAAACACTTCCGATTTCGAGCTTCAAATCGACGCGCAGCGTCTCATTGATTTCGAGCGGGCTTGGAGCGGAAGACATCTTGCTGAAGCCGGTCGCCTCCACCGACACGGTATACCTACCGACTGGAAGAGGCTCGAATCTGATATAAGCCACTGGCGTTGGTAACAGCCGTCTTTTCGATCTTTGTTTCGACGTTCGTTGCCGTGACCTTGGCACCTGGGACGACGCCTCCCGAGGGATCGGTAATCGTACCCGTAATTTTTCCGGTGGCATCCTGCGCTTGGAGAATGCTGGGAACAACACACGCCGCCAGTATCAGCACCAGGTAGCGGATTCCGCTTGAGGAAATGCTGGTACGACCAGCGTCAGAAGCTCGATTGATGAGAGTTGTCGTTGAAATACAGCGCGACGCCAACCCTCGAAGTGTCCTTGACATTGAAAAGCCCCCACAGCTATTCAACAAACTTCGAGGTTTGCCGAACTTTAGATTACCTTGAGATAACAGACGGGTGACGGGCTTGTCAACAGAAACTCGGGTCCTTTACAAAAAGTTCTGCTACGTGAGGCGGAACTCCAATTTTCAATATGGCTTTGGAGTCTTATACGCGTTTTAGTACAGCAAGCGGGATCAGGCAGCTCCGTGAGCCTTGAACCATGCGAGCAGTCTCGCCCAAGCGTCCTTCGCGTCATCTTCCTTGTAGCTGGGGCGGTAGTCGGCATTGAAGCCGTGTCCGGCATCCGGATACACAATCAGCTGGAAGTCTTGCTCCTTGCCGGCTTTCTTGAGCGCCGCGCGCATTGCGTCCACTGACGAGACCGGGATGCCCTGATCCTTGCCACCATAAAAACCAATCACCGCGCCATGCAGATCGTTCACCAGCTGAATGGGCTGGTTAGGCTGAAGTGGATTGGGCTGCGGCGCCGGCACGAGACGTCCATACCACGCAGCTCCTGCCTTGAGCTTGGGCTGATGCGCCGAATACAACCAGACGATGCGGCCGCCCCAACAAAAGCCGGTAATCGACAGACGGCTGATATCGCCCTTGCCGGACTTGTCGGCGAATGCGACCGTAGCATCCAAATCACTCATGACCTGCGAATCAGGCACTTTGCTGACAACCCTGCTGATGATGTCCTGAAAGTTCGGGATATTCGAGACATCGCCTTGGCGCGCAAATAACTCCGGTGCAATGGCAAGGTAGCCCTGCTTGGCAAGCCGCCGGCAAATGTCCTTGATGTGTTCGTGGACGCCGAAGATCTCTTCCACCACCAGCACGACTGGGAATGGTCCGCCGGTGTTGGGCATGGCTTGGTAGCCCGGAATCTCAAGATCGCTGGTGGGAATCCTGATCTCACCCGCGAAAAGCCCGCTAGCGTCGGTGGTGATGGTCGCCGCCGAGACGGGTTGCACCGCCAGCGCAAAGCCCGCGGCGAGGTTGGTCATCAGAAACTCGCGCCGGTTCTTACCGGATGCCTGACTGTTCAGAACGTCATTGCCCATGCCTGCTCCTTAGAGGGGCTACCCCTGATGTCATCTTCTACGACTGGCTCTCAGTCATGATTGTCTTAAGAAACGATCGAAGGCAGGCCAACAACTCTTCTTCGCGTTCGCGGTGATAGAAATGGCCGCCTTCAAACTGCTGAATCTCAAATCGCCCCGTGGTTTGTTCGCGCCACGCATTCAGCTGTTCGACCGAGACCTGCGGATCGGAAGTTCCGCCAAGAGCGAGAATCGGAAAGCTAAACGGCTGCTCCGGGTGGTAGCTATAGCGGCGGTACAGCGCAGCGTCCGCCGCCAGCGCGGGCAGGACGGAGTCCATCAGCCGCTGGTTTGATTCCACTTCGACCGGCAGACCACCGAGCCGCTGCAGTTGCGCCAGAAACTCCTTGGCGGATGGATCCGGACCCGGCTGGTGGTTTAAGCGGTACTGCGGTGCACGCGCTCCCGAGACAATCAGCGCGAGCCCGCCGGCATGCCCGGCGTTCCGCAGCAAGCGCGCGAGTTCGAAAGCCGCCACCGCCCCCATACTGTGTCCGAACAGGACGAATGGTCCCGCCAATGCAGGTTCCAGTTCCTTGGCGAGGGTTGCAACCAGTTCTGCCATCGAGGTGGCTAGGCGCTCTGACCGGCGGCTCTCATGACCGGGGTACTGGACGCAAGCCACTTCGCACAAGTCCTCCAGCCTCGCCTGCCAGGGACGATAGCTGCCTGCTCCGCCGCCCGCGTGTGGAAAGCAGAGGAGTCTTACACGCGCCGCACTCTCTGCCCCGCCGAAGGGAAGGGCCGGCGTAACGGCGGCCGCCGCTTGCTTCTTAAGACGAATCTCCAGGAGCCGGCGGCGCTGCGGGGAAAGCCGCGAGAGTTGATCGGACGGCGGAGTAGCCAGCGCGGCTTTGCCAGGCCGGGGCCTGCGCGGCAATGCGGAGATGAAACGCTCGAAGGGCTCAACCGTGGTGGCCTCGGCATAAGCGAGCGCAGCGGAGCGCGAAAGTTCAGCCAAGTCCTCCCAGTGCGGGCGGTCGGTGGTTAACCTATGTAAGGCCTCTTGCCAGAGCCCGATATCTTGCGGCGGAACGATGGCCACCGGCACCATCTGTTCGTTGAGTTTGTGGCTATACCCCTCAATCGGCCGTAGCGGAAGAATATACGGCACGTGCATCTTCGCTTCCGGAAGACCACCCAGGTTGCTGGCAACTACCGGAACGCCGGCCAGCATGGCTTCGACCACCAGCCGTGAGCGCGCTTCGGTCCAAAGAGATGGCACCAGCAGTACGCGGGTACGAGCCAACAGATCGTTAATCCGATCCACCTTGGGCAGAATCGTGATGTTCGGATGGCGCTTAATCTGGTGGAGATCGTCGCTGGTGGTGCCCCAGGTCGGCACAGCCGCGAAGGCGAGGTGCGGCATCGCCTCGGCGAGCGCTAGAAGCACGACCAGACCTTTTACAGCGCAGGGATTAACCATCGTGACAAACGGATTGTCGAAGCTGCCTAGCTTTGGATGTGGCCCCGGCTCAGGCAGCGCGATGGGCACATGAATTGCCGGAATACCGGAACCGTCCCGCATGTAAGAAGCGACATATTCGCTGACTCCGATAACGGCATCCGCGCGGCGCAGAAACTCTGTTTTCTCCGCACTTGTGAATGCGGCGTCGGGGCCGAAAGGAAGCGCCACCGTCGCTCGGGCGAGAAAGACCGTAGCGGCGTGGGGATCTTCGAGTGCGGCCTCCAGCAGAAGCTGTGCCGGGTCGTCGGTTGAGGTAATGATGACGTCGGGCCGAAATTCGTCTTTCTGCGTGACGAAAAACGCGCGGAAACTCGGCGGATGCGTCGCCGCGATGATATCGACACCGCCCAGGCGAAAGCGGACGCCATGCTCGGCGGTCTCGGTTTCCACCTGACGCGCGGCGAGTTCCGCCGCAAAGCGCTGTGCTCCTTCTTCGCCGAACCTGTCAGTTCTCGTGACGACAAGGCAACGGTGCCCGCGCGCCGCCAGCGCCTCAATGAGCATGCGGTTCGAGCGTTCGCCACCGCCGTGCGCAGGAAAGTACTGGGCGTTGGAGGCTAACAGGATGCGCATGTTCAGCTGCGACCGGCGGGTTGACGCTGGCGTAGACGCTTGAGCAGCAGCGCTCGCTTGTCGTCTGAGAGGTGATCCAGGCTTCGATGCAGATCTGCATCCTGGCTGAGCGAGGGCTCGCTGCGGTCGGCCGCGAGACTCGAGAGCAGTTTCTCCAAGCCAAATCGGTCCAGGCTGCGCACAAAGCGCAAAGCCGCCTCCTGCTGCGCCAGTTGTTCCTCCTGGTAGCGTGACTTACTCGTAGAGAGAGCACGGATGCCCGCAACCCACGGCGCGGAATCCTGAGGCGGCAGGACCGGACGAGGCATGTTGCGGTCATCGAACACGGGCTCGTACAGTTCGATCAAATGCACCGGAATCAGAAAGCGGGAATCTGCTTTTGCCTCCCGCAGTCCGCCTGAGTCGCTGGCGATAACCGGCACACCGCGCAGCATGGCTTCGGCGGCGATCAGGCCGAATCCCTCCAACCAAAGGGACGGCATTAGCAGAATGTTGAGCCGTTGCAGAAAATCCTCGATTTGCCTGACGCGCGGCAGAATCGTGATGTTTCGGCGCGATCGCAGTTGGATGACGTCATCGCGGGTAGTTCCCCATCCAGGCAACGCCACAAAGCGGCAATCGGGCATCAGATCCGCGATTGCGAGAAACAACGAAATGCCTTTTACCGCACAGGGGTTGATCATCCCGATCGCGCCTGATTCAAAATTGCCGAGGAGGGGACAGGCGCCTGAAATCGAATCCAGACTGTAGAGAGGAGGATGAACGATTACCGCATCGCGGCCCAGATGGGACCTGACATACCTGGCCATGACCTGGCTGATGACCACCACCGCTGCCGCGTTTCGAACTGCGGCCGTGGCCGCTTCGTCGCGATGCCAGCTCGCCGGCCCGAACGGAAAGAACTGCGGAGTGTGCGCGATGTAAACCAGCTGGCCGGCCGCGCTGCGCGCCGCTTCACGCAATAGCGTATGACTGACGTCCTCGGAAGATACCAGCACCCAGTCCGGCTGGAACTCTTGAATCTGTTGGTGAAGCACGGCGACATGCCGCTTGAAGTCCCGCACTGAGACGATCTCGATGCTTCCCAGGTGTCCGGTAGAGATTGGCTGCTGCTCGAGCTTGCGGCAATACCCTGGTTCCAATTGCTGTTCGGCGAGTTCCTGGCGAAGCAGGGTTCGTTGCAGCTCCGTCGCCGTCTCAGCCGCAGCGGCCACTACACGAACCACGTGCCCGTGCTCGACAAGGGCTTCCAAAAAAGCGAGGTTGCTGCGCGTCGAACCGCCTCGTGGAGGCAGGTAAGGGGCATTCGAAGTGAGCAGGATTCTCAAGGCCGGCCAGGAAACTCAAAACAACGTCGCTAGAGAATAGTATGCCTTCCAGCAGGTCAAACTGGCGCTACTGCTCCTCCTCTGCAAGTAAGGCCGCTACCTCTTCGTCGGAAAGCGCCTCAATCTCGGCCAGCAATTCCTGATAATCCGCCTGATGTTCAACCCCTAGCTGTTGCAGCTCCACGTGTCGCGCTAGATTGCGGATACGCAGTTTCTCACTGTAGACAACCGAATCAGGCAGTTCGATGCCGAGATCGCGGTGGATGCGCGAAAGCAGTTGTACGGCCAGCAATGAGTGGCCGCCCAGATCAAAGAAATCGTCGTCGATCCCAACCGCTCGAAGCCCAAGCAGATCGCACCAGATCGAGGCTAACTGCTGTTGCAGGAAAGTCTCGGGTGGCGCGGTGATGATGCGCTCGGGGCTCGATCGCTGGCGGCGTTTTTCAGCGATCGCCGAGAGGATGCGGGCCGCGCTATTAAGATGGGTCGCGATCCGCTCATAGTCTGGTGGACGCGTGGACGGCTCTTCGTTGATTGGCGCCTGCGGGGCGGAGGTCGAAACGTTGGCAGGCGCCTCCGGCGGCGAGTATTCTAGAAGCCGCAGCCCCTCCACGGGAACATCCAGCGAGGCCATTTGCGCGTCTGGGAGGGGCCTGCCCAGCAGCTGAGCGGAAACCCGTGAAAGGAACTGGTGGGCGGGCTGATTACGCGGCCCTCGCTCAAACTCGAAGGTGACGGAAGTCTTTCCGGCCTGCTTGGCCAACTCCCCCACATGCACCAACATCCGGTGTTCCACGCCGCGGCCCAACGCCCGGCAACTCAGCATAAAACCCGCTACATGCAGACACCGTTCCTCCGCCGTGTAAAGCAGCAAGCCGACTAAACCGTAGCTTCCAAACCGATCCTTCACCGTTACGGTGAATGCATCCAACTCGCCGGCGGACAGTGCGGCCCTCAACTCCGCCTCCGTGTAACGTCGCGGGGCCGAGTTCATCTGGTTTGTCCGCTGCGTGAGTTGCGCGGAGCGTGGGAGCGTCTCCGGGGTGACGGGCGCGAACAGAACTTCCAGCCGTAAGCTGGCTATGAAGTCCGCGAGATCTCTGGATTGCCGTTCCAGCCGGCTCCGCCCTTGTTCCTCGGAGTACATTCGCGAGCGGGTCTGATCTTCGACCGTGAGAGGCTTGGCGTGGTCAAAGACCCAGGCATGCTGCAGGAAGCGGGGAATTTCCCTGGAAGCCGCCGGCATCTGCAGAGTCGCCACTTCCGGACACTCGCGCCGCATCTCAGCGCACTCCTTGGGCTCGTCGTCGAGAAAGATGAAGCTATTCAGGCCCAGATTCAGCTGCGATGCGAGTTGAAGCAGATTCTTGGATTTCGGCTCCCAGTTGATTCGCGTTGCGGCAAGATCGCTCCGCCGCAAAGGCATTTCAGGGTGTTCAGCAAACGTCTCATCCACATCCTCCTCGTTATTCTTGCTGACTAACGTCAATAACATTCCCTGCTCGCGTTGCGCGGCCAAAACGTGCTGAAGCGATCGTCTGGAATCATCGATTGTGACGCCCCTGGGTCCGTCTTCACCGCATATGCCCGTCCACAGCGTGTTGTCGCAATCCACAGCAATCACCTTGAATGGATCGCGCTCCAACGCCAGGACTGTGCGCACAACTTGAGTGCCGAGCGCAGCAAAGAAGGCCTCACGATACGGGACGTGACCCGCCCGCTCACCCAGTGGATCGTCTACCTCGGTCACTTCGTAGCGAGCGATCACCGAGTCCGCCGAAATAAGAATCAGGTTGGCCCGTCCGGTCAGCTCCTGATGCAGCATGAGCCTGAGTTTCGCCGCAAGGGCTTGGTTTTCCTGTGTTTCGAGAAAGCGCGGAGAGTCCGGAGAGACTGAAACGAGCCAAGGTACAAGAGACGTGGAAGCCACCGTTCGCAGCACCCGGGCCAGTTCAATGGCATGCGCCTGAATGCTTTCAGGGTAGGGCGCCAGGTCTTCCAGCCGGAACAAAACGACATTCGCGCCGCGGCGATTGCCCGCGAACAGTCCCGCCGGGTCCAGCAAGGCCGCCAGAAGCTGCTGATAGGGAGCAAACTCCAGCTGGTAAGCCAACCCCAACTCGTCCAACCAGAAACGGATCGGTTCGCCGAGCGGTGTGGCCGTGAATGTCGCTCCCACCAGCAAGCGCGGTTTTGGCTCGATGGCCTCGGAGTTGATTCCCATGGCGATGTTAGCGTCCGGCCCGTGCGCGCGTCGGACCGGGTGCCCTTCCATTTTCCGATGGCGGCGCAAGGATGCCCGGCAGGTCGAGGCTTGGGCCCAGCGGCAGTAATAGGGAGATGGCTGGACCGAGGAGGAATCTGCGTCGCATCACTTAAGAGTTTCTTGAGATCTCGCCGAAACCGCGAGGCTATCACAGCGCGACTTCGTGGTCTGAGACGCCGCTCGGATTTTCGCGTGTATCAAAAAATGCGGCTGACCGAGGTTTCTCGATCAGCCTTTTTGAATGTGTGTGTTGGAGGAGAAATGAAATGACGATCGAAAACCAGAAAAACCAAAAAACCCTGCCCTGGGAAAACTCAGGGAAATGCTAGCAAAGCTATAGCAGCCCACACCGCAGCAAACATTAAGTTTGCTTTAGTATGCGTCAGCGCTGGAATTGTGTCAACACTGAAACGCCGACTTACGCCATTTAAGAGCGAGGGAGAGCACAGGCAGGCTGTTTCGCACTAAGTAGCTGTGAATCGCGAACCGCTTCTGCTTCCCGGGCTTGCATTCTGCGCCGGACTGCTAGCAGGCCACTGGTTTTTCATAGAGTTACGGTCCCTTCCCTTCATTCTGGGCGGAACCGCTGTGCTGATGCTAATCGCGCTTCTGGCCACCAGGAAGCCGCGTCTTCGCCTTTTGTTGGTAGTTTTGCTGGCCGGGGCGGCGGGATTGGGGGTTCAGTCGTGTCGGCACCCAAGCCCTGCCCCGCAATTGGATGTGGACGACTCGGAAACGGTCGTTTTGAGCGGCTGCGTCGTGGATCCTCCCGTGTTCTCGCCGGATCGCGAGCGCTTCCTGCTTCAACTGGCGCCCAAAGCGCACGCGCTGGTAATTGTCGCCCTAAAGGACGGCGAACGCCTGTCCCTGGACTACGGTCAGCAAGCGGAGGTGATTGCGAAGGTGCGCCAGCCGCGCCGGTTTGAAAACCCAGGTGAGTTCGACTATCCGCTCTACCTGGCCCAACAGCAGATCTATTGGACCGCCTCGGTTCGCGCGGTATCGGAGATCCATCCGGTTCCCGGCCGTTGCGGCTCGCGAATGGTAGCTCTTCTCTACCGGATTCGCACTGCTGCCTTGGGGCGCCTGGAACAGCTCTATGCGGGCGATTCTCAAACTGCAGCCATGCTGCAGGCGATTCTGCTGGGCCAGACGGTCGGCGTCGAACGGCGCTGGACCAATGACTTCCGGCTGACAGGAACCTACCACACGTTAGTCATCTCCGGGCAGCATGTTACCGTGCTGGCGCTATCGCTCCTGTTCTTGCTGCGCGTGCTGCACCTCGGAAGAATACCCTCTCTTGGCGTCGCAGCTGTCGCCTGCTGGTTCTACGCGTTTCTGACTGGTATGGGTTCTCCGGTGGTTCGGGCGGCGGGAGGGTTCACGCTGTTGCTAATCGGATCGTATTGTTTTCGCCGCATACGCATCTTGAACTCCTTGGTGATTGTGGCCTTCGTCTATTTGTTCTTTTCGCCCGACTTGTTGTTCGACGCCAGCTTTCAACTGTCCTTCCTCTCGGCGGCGGCGATCGCCGTTTTCGCGATGCCGATGATGCAGCGCTCGACCGTGTCGATGCGCGCTGCGGTGAAGCGTTTCCAGCAACCAAGGTACGATCTGAACATTGACGACCCCGTTGCCTCGCAATGGCGGGTCGAGTTGCGACTGGTGGCGGAAACCATCCGGCTGTGGACCAGGTGGCCGAGAAGTGTGGTTCTGTGGCTCGTCGAGTGGGGAACACGGCTATCCGTATTCATCCTCGACGCGATGCTGATCTCGGCGTGTATCCAATTCGCACTGGCACTGCCCATGATCGTGTATTTCCATCGTTTATCGCTGACAGGTCTAACCGCCAACGTAATCGTCGTTCCGCTGCTTTCAGGCGTCATCCCGGCGGGTTTCGCTGCGATTCTCACTGGATGGCACTGGCTGGCATCGCTCACTAAGCTGCTGCTCATTGGGGCTGAGGCGGTAGCCGGTTGGCACGCGAGCATTGAGCCGGCCTGGAGAATCTCAGACATCCCATTGGCGCTCGGCATCAGCTTCGCGGCTTCACTCGTCTTGCTCGCCTGGACGATACGAAGGGCACAGGCGGCGCGGCTCGGTAAAGGAACGAAGAGCAGAGCAGACCCGTGTGCGGCGAGTCTGCCCGAGGTGCGTAAATCTCCAGCGAGGAGGAGCCGCCAGGCAGGTCTGGCTTGGATCTGTTCGCTGTCTTTGTTTGCTGCAATCTATGCGCAACCATGGCCGCCACTGGTGCGGGCGGGCTGGCTGGAAGTCTCCGGCCTCGATGTTAGTCAAGGCGACAGCCTGTTGGTCGTTTTTCCACGCGGCACCACCATGTTGGTGGATGCCGGCGGATTCCCTGGCCTCGAGCGCATGACACACAAGCCTCAAATTGATATTGGAGAAGATGTGGTGTCTCCTTACTTGTGGTGGCGTAGGATTCACCGTCTTGACTATGTGGTCTTGACACACGGCCACTCCGATCACATGGCCGGACTTCCGGCCGTGTTGGACAACTTTCGTCCCAAGGAACTGTGGACAGGCGCCGAGCCCAATACCGCTGGCTGGCAGGTGGTGGAGCAACACGCGGCGCGCGACGGAGTGCGAACCCTGCAGCTGCGCAGGCAGGCTAAGCCCTTCGCAATTGACGGCACGGAGGTGCGCGTGCTGGCGCCGTCACTCGAATACCAGCCAGGCGCCGACGCACACAACAACGATTCACTGGTGCTGGAGCTTCGGTTTGGACAACGTTCGGTTCTCTTGACGGGCGATGCCGAGCGGGAAGTGGAAGGGGAGCTGCTGGCGGATGGATTAGTGCACCCCGTTACCCTCCTCAAAGTGGGCCACCATGGGAGCAAGACCTCATCCAGCGAGGAGTTTGTCTCGGCGCTGAACCCTCAATTTGCGTTGATCTCGGCCGGGTACAAGAACCAGTTTCATCACCCCCACCCGTCGGTGATTGCTCGGCTTGCAGAATCACAAAGTCACCGTCCTACGAACTGACGAGCACGGCCTGATTACGTTCAGAACCGACGGCGTCGACGTCGAATTCACGGCCTTCAAGTAAGCGGGGGATTTTCTTCCGACTCGCGTTCGCCCTCTTCCGCCGCCGCCGGGCCGGCTGCTTCAGCCTCGGCCAGCGCTTGACGAGCTCGGTCGACCTGATCTTGCGGCACCCGAACTTCAATCATGAGAGATGGTATCGGGTCCACGTCCGCGGCAATTACGGTAATGCCGCTCGCTTCGAGGACGTTCCGAATGTTCATGGCCTCCAACTCGGCGTTCGGACCCTGACCCGAGAAGATCAACTCGGTATCCAGATGATCAGTAGGGTCGCCTGCGACGTCTTGCGTATCCATACACATGAGCATACGCCCTTGCGTCCGTTGATTTAAGGGCCAGCGCGCATGAGTAGTCCCGGCAAGACTTTCAGGAGATTATTTGGCTCAGAGGACCAACTTTGCTCCGTTAGAATGGATGCGGAGGCAACTTATGGAAGAGAATAGCTCAGGTTCAGGTGCGATTTGGTTTGTGGCGGGAGCAGCCGTCGGTGCAACGCTGGCGTTGTTGTTCGCACCTGAATCGGGTGAGAAGACGCGTCGCAGGCTGGCCAAGCACGCGCAGCGCGGAAGCCAGGTGCTGCAGAACGGAGGCCGCGACCTGTACGATCGAGGCCGGGACGTTTACGATCGCGGCCGCGAAATCGCTGAAGAAGCGGCAGAGCTTTTCGAGCGGGGCCGTAAGCTCGCCGAGAAGAAGGTCGACGAAGTCCTCTAAATTAGAGCTGACTCTTCCGGGGGATAACTATGTCATCCGTTACAATTGCGGAGCTCGCGCCATTTCAGAACGAGGCGTATACCGACTTCACGCAACCCAAACACGCGGCCTCAATGCGCGCCGCTTTGGCGAAGGTGCGCTCCGATTTCGGACGGGAATATCCGCTCCGGATCGCCGGCGAAGTACGGCACTCAACGGATAAACTGAAATCCGTAAATCCTTCGAACCCGGCCGAGATCGTGGGGGTTCATCACAAGGGATCCGAGAAGGATGCAACCGATGCGGTTGAGTCGGCCTACGCGTACTTCCCTAAGTGGAGCGCCGTTCCGGTGGAGGAACGTGCACGGCTTGTGATCCGCCTGGCTGCGGTCATCCGGGAGCGCAAGCACGAGTTCGATTCGTGGTTAGTACTGGAAGCGGGCAAGACCTGGAACGAAGCGGAGGCCGACGTTTCCGAAGCGATCGACTTCTGCGAATACTATGCACGTCTCGCGCTGAAGCTGGCGCGTCCCGACCCTCTGGTGCAACTTTCCGGCGAGCGCGACGAGATGGTCTATCTGCCACTTGGCGTGGGTATCGTCATTCCGCCCTGGAACTTCCCACTGGCGATCCTGCTGGGCATGGCGACGGCTGCGCTGGTGACCGGCAACACGGTGGTCATTAAGCCCTCTAGCGACACGCCCACGATCGCGGCCAAATTCGCCGAAGCACTGCTCGAAGCGGGATTTCCTCCACAGTGCTTCTCTCTGCTCGTCGGCAGCGGCGCGGCCATCGGCGATGTGCTGGTATCGCATCCCAAGACACGGTTCGTCTCGTTTACCGGGTCGCGGGAAGTCGGATTGCACATCAACGAACTGGCGGCCAAGACGGTAAAGGGCCAGGTGTGGATCAAGCGCGTTGTCGCCGAGATGGGCGGCAAAGACGCCATTGTCGTCGACAAAGAAGCGGATCTCGATCAGGCGGTTACCGGCGTCTTGTTCTCGGCCTTTGGCTATCAAGGGCAGAAGTGCTCGGCGTGTTCCCGCGCCATCGTGCATGAAGCCGTCTACAACGAATTCGTTGAGAAACTGGTTGCCAAAGCGAACGCGCTCACGCTGGGTCCGTCGGACGATTTCGGTAACTACATGGGCCCGGTCATCAGCGCGCGCGCCAGGGACACGATCCTGAAGTACATCGAGATCGGGAAGCAGGAAGGCCGCGTGGTAGCAGGAGGCGGGCCTGCCCATGGAGACGGGTACTTCATCAAGCCAACGATCATTGCCGACGTCGATTCCAAGGCGCGCATCTTCCAGGAGGAGATCTTTGGACCCGTCCTGGCCGTCACGAGAGCCCGCGACTTCGATCATGCCCTGGAACTGGCCAATGACTCGGAATATGGATTGACCGGCGCGGTCTACTCGAAGAACCAAAAGCATGTGGACAAGGCCCGCAAGCACTTCTTCGTCGGGAACCTGTACATCAACCGGAAGTGCACCGGCGCGATGGTGGGAGCCCATCCGTTCGGTGGCTTCAACATGTCGGGTACTGATTCGAAGGCCGGCGGTCCGGATTACCTGCTTCAATTTGTTCAGGCCAAGTCCATCGCCGAGAAGGTCGGCTAAGACAGCGGTGTTATTCTGGTTGTGCCCCGAATAGAAGGGGACCAACTAGTCACAACTCTAGGGTCAAATTCGATCGACACGACGAACGGGAGGACTTCGGTCCTCCCGTTCTCCTTTTAGCGGTCGACGAACTTGAGTCCCGGTGAGGCAAGAGAGATCAGCGCACTATGCTGGGCTGCGGCGGGCGCGACGAGCGCGGCTTGAGCGACCGTCTTGTCGTAGCTCGCAATGAGATCCGCCGTGACATCGTAGGTGGTCTCGTTGTAGAGGACCGGCGTATTGGGATTGCCCACGTCCAGCACGAGCGTGTAGCCGTTATCCTTGGCGTACTTCTTAATGAAAACCAGGAGCTTCTGCCCCAGGGTCTCCACTAACTTCTGCTCCTCATGCGCCACCGCCTCTTGAGCGTCCTGTTTGTAGCGATCGAGCTTCTTCTGCTTGGCGGCCAGGTCCTCCTGCAGTTCGGTTCGGGCATCGTCCGAGAGCACGGCGCCTGACTTCTGAAGCTGATCGGTAAGCCGGGCGACTTCACTTTCCTGAGCCTGAACCTCCTTCTGCTGCGGCTCGAATTTCTTATCGAGATCGAGGGTCGCCTTCTTGCCATCCTTGGTAGCGGTGAGCGCGACGCTGAGGTTGACGACCGCGATTTTGGGAACGGGGGGCGTTTGGGCCGCGAGCAGGCTCGCGAACAGGGCTGTAACGGCAATGGCAGCTAGGGTGTGGCTACGGGACATCAGGATCTCCTCTGTGTTGGACGGACCAGCGCTAACGGTGACGGGCGAGACCCGATCTGGGTTTCGTCCTGCCGGCGCGAGCACGCGTGTGTATTCGAACTCATCTGTTTGATTATAAAGGATTTAGTACAAATTTGCTGGGTAGGTTAGGTTGGGCCCAGTTCGTTTCGCAAAAACATTATAAACTATTGATAATTAATGGTTTAGACTAGATTTTGGCCGGTTTAGGTGAACAACTCCCGAATGGGTTGGGCGCCTGCGTCGACAAGAGGAAGCGACCCACCGTTGGGGTGGCGGAGTTCCGTCCCGGGGCCGATGCCAAAGACATGGTAGATGGTGGCGGCGATCTCGGACGGGGTGGTGGGGCGGTCCTTGGGAGCCGACCCGATTTCGTCAGAAGCACCGACAACCTGACCGCCGTGAATGCCCCCGCCCGCCATCAGCACGCTCCAGCACTGCGGCCAGTGATCGCGTCCACCCGCGGCGTTGATCCGGGGTGTGCGGCCGAACTCGCCGGTTGCCACCACCATGGTGTTCTCGAGCAAGCCGCGGTAAGACAAATCCTGCAACAGCGAGCTATACGCCGCGTCGAACATCGGTCCAATGCGGCCTCCATAGGCGCCGATCGGGCTGAATGGCTGGGAGCCGTGGATGTCCCACGTGAGTTCATCGAAGACGGATTGGAACATGTTGACCGTCACGAAACGAGTACCCGCTTCGACCAAACGGCGGGCTAACAGACAGCTCTCTCCAAATCGGCTCAGGCCGTAGCTCTGGCGCACGGACTCCGGCTCGCGATTCAGATCGAAGGCCTCGCTGGTTGCCTCAGGCACCATCCGCGGCGTGGGACTGGCTGATTCGGCGATAAACGGATCAAATTGCTCTCCCAAGAATCCCGCGGTCTGACCATGGGGCAGGTTGCCACCCGTGTTGAGGATGGGACCGGGAAGAAGCACGTGGAATGGCGCGCCGCCTGAAGAGCCCTTCAGCCGTGAGAGCACGCAGCCGATGTGCGGATACTCCAGGCCGTCTGCAAAGACTCGTCCGGTTTGCACGATTTGATGTCCGGCGTCGTGCATCGGGATCGCCGTGTGATGCAGGCTGCGAATGATGGCGAATTTGTCCGCATGCCTCGCCGTGCGTGGGAATATTTCAGAGATCTCGATGCCCGGGACGTTGGTCTTGATCGGGCGGTAGGGGCCTCGGATCTCCGACGGTGCGTCCGGTTTCATGTCGAAGGTGTCGAGCTGTGATGGTCCGCCGGTCAACATCAGGAGAATGCATGCGGCATCGGGCCGGGTGTGGCCGGCCGCAGCCTTCGGATCGCCGCGAAGAAGGTGGGCCATGCCGAGGCCGAGCGCCGGTAGTGGCGCGGCGCGGAGAAGGTCGCGGCGACGCAAATTGGATATGGACTTCACAGATAGGCGGGTATCGAAATGCGGCATGGTCGGCTCCTCAAGCGCGAGAGTGTATTGAGTCTATCCTGCAAGGCGGGAAGCGGCAAGGGCGGCGACCCCTATCGCCGTAAGAGCCCCTGTTCCGTTTGCGTTCTCCCGCGTTTGGACCTGCTCCAGCACCCCGCACGGTTTGCGGCTCGGAAAGCTTCTTCACGCTCGTGACGTGGATCTTTGGCGCAATTGGAGCCAGGACTTTCGCGCGAACGTATTCCAATCGTCGGCTTCAAGGAAGGTTCGCAGGTAGCTGATGAACGCCAACCAGAACGGGAGTTTGCACCACTGCTCGTCAAAGGGCCAAATGCGACGGAAGTGAGAGATATGCCAGGTCAGACTGTCGCGGACGCTGAGCGGGCACTCCTTGAGAAGGACAATGGCCTCGCGACATTCCCACCGCGGTGAGGCTACGGCCGCGAGTTCGGCGAGGACTGACTGCGGAACCGGGGCATGGAACCGATCGGCCAGGTATTCTAAGGCTGCGCGCAGTCGGACCGTCATATTTGATTGGCTGGCTAGCTGGGTTAAGGCGCGCCAGTCAACGGGCCGGCCGGACTGGAGGAGCGTAAGCGCGTCAGCGACCCATCGCGTATGGCCGGTCCAGCTCCACTGCAAGCCGTGAATGCAGACGTGGAATAGCAGAGCGGTGGCGCACGGAATGCGGGCCGTTTGGCCGTAGACGGATACCGTTTCCGAAGTTCCCCAGAAGAAGGCAGACACAGCGGGCGAATGGCAGCGCAGCACCGGGCGCCAGTGCAGATCGCAGTTCTGTCGATCGGGCGAGGAGAATTGCCAGGCGTGTCCGACCCGGCGCTGACGAAGGATATCCGCAATCGGCTTGTCCGCCTCGGCCCGCCACTTCAACCGTTGGAGCGACTCGATGGCCGGCTGCAGATCTGGTTCGTGGACCAGCAGATCAAAGTCGCACATGGGGCGGAGGGAAGCGTCCTTGTAGTAGCCGGCAATCAACGCCGCACCTTTGAGAAGCATGGTTTCGATTCCGGCTTGGTGGAAGACGTCGAGCACTTCAAGCAGGTGAGGACGAAGCCGCTTCCCGGCCGCCCAGGTGGCCAGGTAGACATGCTTGCCGCGATCCAACAGCTCGTCGCCCTGAGGGTCTGGCTCGGGCTGAAAGGTGATGGTTTCTTTCCAGCGCTGGTACAGCAGCGGCAACAAAGAAAGGGTGGTGGAGTCTAACTCGCCCGGCTTAAGCGACGCAGAGAGTGCTTTAAACTCGCGAAATGCGTCTTCGCCCGGAGCGAAGCTGGCGAAGAGGATGCGCTCTTCAAAGGGTGTCGGGAAACAGCCGGTAGTGGGGCGTGGCGAGCTCACAGAGCCTTTCACGGGCGCGGCTCCAACGTGTGCTGCGTAACCAATGCAAAGATGTGCTGGGCTGCTTGACTCGCCTCGCCGCGCACACCGGAAAAAGTCACAGCACTGGCAGCGACGCGACTGAGCGGCTGAAAGATGTGGGGAGAATCGGCCAGAACCTGTGGGGTACTTTGCAGCAGGATCATCAGAGATTCAGCGTGGGTGATCCTTCGCACCTGAAAATGCTCGCCTTCGACGTAGCGCAACATGAGTACCAGGAGCGGGAACACGCTGCCGGTTCCCACCACCGCGGCCATTTCGGCAGGAAGTACCGGGCGTTGCACGGGCACACCATTTCTCAGCATGATCGCGCGCGGATACGGGTAGACAGAACCGTCCACTCCGATGACGGCATACTCGTCAGAAAAATAGGTCGCGCCCAGGCGCACAAGTTCGGCCACCAGGGTTGATTTCCCGGCGTGACTGATACCGGGGAGCAGTACGCCGGCATTGCCGACCGCTACGACACCCGCGTGCACAAAGGCGACTTCAGCGCTGCGGCCGACCACCGATTCATCGATGGCGCTTTGCAGAAGCGGAATTGCCGTTTCCACACTATCCGCGGTGATCTCCGAACTGTCGTCGCGAAGAATGATGATGCCCTCTGCCCGCTCGTCCATTCGAAAGGTGAGCGCGGGCGGGCGCTTGGGAAGGTCGTCACCCAACGCCAGTGGAAGACGCGGCAGCCAGGGAAACAGGTAACGATCCAGTGCGGTGAAGATGGCCGAAGAGCCAGCCTCGATGCGAATCTGGAGACCGAACACGCGAATGGCGAAACCACCTGCGAGCGGGGTCATGGCATCACCGAGATGGAATCAATTCTCAAAAGCGCGCGTCTCCTGGCGCAGAATGGCATGCTGCGACACGATGATGGGAGAGGTAACCAGGCGCATACCTTCAAAACGCTTGATCAGGTATTTGTCGAAGGCGTTGTGCCGGCACCACAACGCAGTCTCCGCTGCCGAGGAAGGTATATCCGCCAGGATGCGGTCGTAGACGGTGTGGTTGTGAGCGATGGCATGAGCAGAACTCAGACCCTGGGGAACTTCCAGGTAACGGCAGCCGGGTGCTTTCTCAAACGTCCGCCCCCAGCGGTGACCGCCCAGGTTCAAGTTGTGCCATTCACGCTGCTTCAATTCATCGATGCTGTTTTTGAGCTCCAGAATTGCGTCCGGCGAAAATCGCGCATCGTCTTCGAATATGAGCACATTCTTTAGCTTTAATTGCCTGGCCTCCGCGATGACGCCGCGGTGGGAGAGCGCGCAGCCGATGTGGTAATTGTGGGGGGTTTCGACGGCGGCGAAGCGGCGCACGCGTCTGGCAATTCCCAAATCGCGAAACCTGCGCTGCATATCCTTCCAGCGATCCGTTTCACGGTCGAGATTAATGCAGTAGATGGCGTCGAAAAAGAAGAACGGGCTGTCCAATTCTTTGAGTGCCGACTCAATGAGGGGGCGTGCCTGGTCCGGCCCAAGAAAGGTCTCGAAATGCTCCACAACGGGTTGGATGTCGAGCCCCAACTCGTGCTGAACTATGACGTAATTCCGTATCCGATCTCCCCAATTGGGCCGATACGGGTTACCGAGGGGCCGTTCGAAGCGGTGCATCCAACGCAGAAACGGTAGGCAGAGTGTTCTGCCCCCTGCGCGACGGATCTTTTCATGTATGTATCCTTCTTCGCCGCCGAACCCAACCAGGCGTGGATTAAATCCAGGCCATACCTCGCGCCGGCAGACGAAGACGCCCAGTCCCTGCATCGGGATTTCAAAGGGGGGCGCGCCGGGATCCTGGGCGCGTTCGTCGATGGTCCAGACGCCGAACATGCCATGGGACCATTTCGGATCGAAGTGCGTGGCCATGATGCGGAGGCTGTCTGAAATCAATGGCCCCTGTAGAAGATCGTTCGATTGCGGGTTGCTCTTGAGGTACTCAATCAGCTTGGCGAGCGCTCCGGGCGGGAAGAGTACATGCGAATCCATGCAGAGCACGAACTCGGCATCGCTTTCACGGAAGAGCAGTTCGCGCACCGCGGTGCCGTGTGCCCGGCCGTAAGGGACGTAACGGTAGTTCTCGACCATCTCTTCCATTGCCTTTAGCGCTTGGGCACAGGAGCCGGTAGGATGGTTGTCAATCACCAGGAAGTCGACATACGGCAAGACCTCCGGATGAAACATGCGAATGGCCTGAATGGAGAAGAAGACGCCGTCGTAGTCGTCGTAGGTGGCCATACCGATGGTGAGCAAGCGCCGCTCGTTTGGGCGGCGCTCTCGAGGCGCGGCGGCCGGCCAAGCCGGCAGATTCGGTACGAGGTGCGTTTCGAGTATTTCGGCCGCGCGGCGGAAGAATTCAGACGACGGGTCGAGGTTCGAGAGGATCTCAACCAGTTGGTCAATCTGAAGACGGCCGGACTGGGGATCTTCGGGCATTCGAATTCAGTAGAGCACGGCCGGTATCGGCAACGAAATGTTGCGCCGTTGCGTGCTGCGGCAGGCCTGTCGAGGCAATTGCCGGACGCAGGCAAAGCGACCCATCTTCAATCGTCGAACCCTCGCGTTTCCTGGCGCAGAAGGCTTTGCTGGGTGGCGATGACGGGGCACGTGAGAAGGTGGATGCCATCCAAGGATTTGGCGTAGTAGGCGTCGATGGCGCGGTGCTTCCGGCACCATAGGGCGACTCCGCTAATCGTGTCCGGGACTTCGTTGAGAATCCGGTCGTAGATGGTGTGGTTATAGGCGAGGGCGTGACTGCAAGTCAGACCGTGGGGGACTTCGAGGTAGCGGCAGCCGGGAGCCTTTTCAAAGGTCTGGCCCCAGCGGTGTCCGCCCAGGTATAAGGTGTACCAGTCGCGCTGTTTCAGTTCCTCCAGGCTGTTCCTCAACTCCAGATGTGTGTCGAGCGAGAAACGCACGTCGTCTTCGAAGACCAGTACGTTCCTGAGGCCGAGCTGTTTGGCTTCGGCGAGGATGGCGCGGTGAGAAAGGGCGCAGCCGATATGGTGGCTGTATGGTGTTTCGAAGGCGGGGAAACGCCGGACTCGCCGGGCAATGCCCAACACCTGGAATCGACGCTGCATGGCGTCCCAACGATCGCTATGGCGGCGTAGGTTGATGCAGTAGATGGCATCGAAGAAGGAGAACGGGTTTTCGAGCTCATCCAGGGCCGACTGGATCATGCGCCTGGCACTGTCCGGCCCCAGTTCCGATCCAACGTGCTCGATCAGGGGCTGCAAGTCTCGGCCCAGCTCATTGAAGATGATGACGTAGTTTCTAACTTTGTCTTCCCATGTGGGGGAGTAAGGAGCGCCTAGCGGCCGTTGGAAACGGTGCATCCAGCGGAGGAAGGGCAGGCACAATGTGTTGCCACCGGCGCGGCGGATCTTTTCGTGGATGTATCCTCCCTCGACGCCAAACCCGGCCAGCCGGGGATTCAGCCCCGGCCACGCTCCGCGACGACAGACGAACAAGCCCAGACCCTGCATGGGAATCTCGAAGGGCGGCGCATCAGGATCCTCGCCCCGCGGGTCGAGACCCCAGTCGCCAAAGATACCCTTCCGCCAGATGGGATCGAGGTGAGTTCTGACTCGGCTGAAGTCCTCACTCACGAGCGGCCCCTGCAATAGGTCGTTCGATCCCGGGTTGTTTCGCAGGTAGGTAATCAGCTGGGCGAGGGCCCGAGGGAAAAAGTAGACATGCGAATCCATGCAAAGGACGAACTCGCCGGCTGCCTCGCGAAAGAGCAGTTCGCGGACACCCGTTCCCTGGGCCGTGCCATAGGGGACGTAACGATAATCGGGGATATGGTTCTCCAGGGCCTTTAGTGCCTTCGCACAAGGACCGCTGGGATTGTTATCGACGACCAGAAACTCGACCTCCGGGAGAACTTCTGGGTGGTAGAGCCGAATCGCCTGGATGGAAAAGTAGACGCCGTCGTAGTCGTCGTAGGTGGCCATGCCGATGGTGAGCCGTGGGCGTTCCGCAGTTGAGCCTGAGGGAGCCTTGCGGCGGGGCGTGGGCGGCAGCCATGGTCGCGGCGCCGCCAGCAGATGGGTTTCAAGGATTTCCGACGAGCGGCGGAAAAACTCTGAAGACGGATCTACGCGCTCGAGAATGCTCAGCAGGTCATCAATCGACAACGAAGGCTGCGGAGCGGCAGTGTCCTCGGGCATCAGGCACTAGTAGAGCATGCAGGAGGCGCGTGAAGAGATCACATGATCAGGAAGGTAAATCAATGTGAGCAGAGTTCTCCCGAACCAACCGAACTATCAATAACTATTCGGGCAGTGGCGTCGTTGTTGTCGTGGTGGTGGAGGTTGTCGTCGTGCTGGTGGTGGTTGTGCCGGAAATCTGCCCAGCGGCCGAAGCACGTTGTTCTGCTGCGGTCATGGCGAGAACGACGGGTACGGCAGCACCACCGACAGCACCAATCTTCTTCAGCAGGGAACGGCGCGAGGCAATCGCTGCCACATCTTCAGGAACGGTGGATGTGACCAGTCGATGTTCCTCAAGCTGGGCAATGGCGGCGAGCGCGATTTCTTGGGTGACAGGCGTGCCGAGGATCCTTTGCATTGCCTCGGCAACCTGCGCCACCGACGCCCGATTGCTGCAGGCTTCAAACGCCGCTGCCGCGCTGGCGTTCAGCGAGTAAACGCTCTTGGTGTCTTTATCGAGAATCGCGGTGGTCCCGTCGGAAAGTTTCTCGACGATGAGGCTCGTTGAGTCGGTTCTTTGAAACCGAAAGTCGGAATATGCCATGTGCCCTCCTGGGCTGGTGCCGCCGACCTACCGGTCCGTAGAGGGACCCGCAGAGACCGGCGCAAATCGCCTACATTATGCCGGGTGTCGTAGTGGTTGTCGTAGTGCTGGTCGTTGTTGTCGTCGTACTGGTGGTGGTTGTGCCGGAAATCTGCCCAGCGGCCGAAGCACGTTGTTCTGCTGCGGTCATGGCGAGAACGACGGGTACGGCAGCGCCACCGACGGCGCCAATCTTCTTCAGCAGGGAACGGCGCGAGGCAATCGCTGCCACATCTTCGGGAACGGTGGATGTGACCAGTCGATGTTCCTCAAGCTGGGCAATGGCGGCGAGCGCGATTTCTTGGGTGACAGGCGTGCCGAGGATCCTTTGCATTGCCTCGGCAACCTGCGCCACCGACGCCCGATTGCTGCAGGCTTCAAATGCCGCTGCCGCGCTGGCGTTCAGCGAGTAAACGCTCTTGGTGTCTTTATCGAGAATCGCGGTGGTCCCGTCGGAAAGTTTCTCGACGATGAGGTTCGTTCCGTCTATCGTTTGAAAATGGAAATCAGGATATGCCATATGCCCTCCCTGGGCTGGAGCCGCCTCCTACCAGTCCGGTAGAGGGACCCGCAGAGACCGGCGCAAATCGCCTAAGTTAACTAATGCCGGGTGTCGTCGTGGTTGTCGTCGTGCTGGTTGTGGTCGTGGTGGTGGTAGTTGTGCCTGAGATCGCGTTGGCTGCCGAAGCACGTTGTTCGGCTGCGGTCATGGCGAGAACGACGGGTACGGCAGCGCCACCGACGGCGCCAATCTTCTTCAGCAGCGAACGGCGCGAGGCAATGGCCGCAACGTCTTCCGGGAGGGTGGAGCTAACCAACCCTTGTTCCTCAAGCTGGGCGATGGCAGCAAGGGCGATTTCCTGGGTTACGGGCGTGCCGAGGGTGGCCTGCATCCTCTGGGCGATCTGCGCCGCGCTCGCTTTGTTGCCACAAGCTTCAAACGCAGCTGCCGCGCTGGCGTTCAGCGAGTAAACGCTCTTGGTGTCTTTATCGAGAATCGCGGTCGTCCCGTCGGAAAGCTTCTCGATGATGAGATGACTTATATCTGTTTGCGTGAAGACAAAATCTTCGTGTGCCACAACCATACCTCCGAAACCCCTGCCGCCTCAGGCGGTCAGGACTTGTGAAGAGTCTAACAGAACTACTGATGCAAAAACAACAGGTTAGGCGCGTCAGGGAAGCCTGGCCAGTACTGAGCGGGAAAGCGCATATTACAGGCCGTTGATGAGTGATTTCCCACATAATGCCCAGCCAAAGCCTGGTAAACAGGCGTTTTCACGCAGGTTCCATTTGGCTAGAGCCGTGCAATACTTCAGGGGGAGCACCCGGGTAGGCTGAATCCGCTGAGGTTGAGTCGAGTGTGGCGGCCGGGTGCTGACGGGCTGGCCGGCGGGAGAGGCGTCGGATCCGGAACCCCGGATTCCACCGGCGGCGTGCCCGTTCCGAGTTGAGGTAACCAATGAACAGGATTCTCTTCTTTACGATCACGCTGGCTGTGGCGATGCAGCCATGCTTCGCGCAGGTGAAATCCACCACAAAACCAAAGCCGCCGATCACCGCCCAAGCAACGCGCGGCCGCGAGTTGTTCCTGCATTCGCCTAAAGGGACAGCCTGTGCCACTTGCCATCTGGTGGATGGGCAAGGCACGGCGGTTGGGCCGGACCTGACGGACATCGGGTCGGTGGTAGGCCCGCACGGTTTGGTGGGCACCATCAAGATGTCGATGACGGCGTACGTCCAGGAAGTTCAGACCAAGACCAACGGGACGTTCCCGGGCATTCAGAAACAAAAAGACGGAGACACACTGCAGATCTGGGATTTGAGCCAGATGCCGCCCGTGCTCCGTACGCTACAGTCTGCGGACGTCACGTCGATGAAACAGAACGACAAATGGAAGCATCCGCCGACTGGCGCCGGCTACACACAGCAGGAATTGGCCGACATCATTGCGTACCTGAAGTGGGCTGCAATGGGCTCGACGGCCGAGGTTAAACCGTCGGATCTGTAGCAGAGTTGTTTTGAACCAGTCTCTAACCTCCGAGAGACATGAATCGCCGGGCTGTGGGAAACCACCCCGGCGATTTGTGTTTCGTGTGGCGGGAAGGCCGCTTGGCGAACCCAATTTTCGGGAGAATCTGTTGGGGCCCAAAGCTAGAAGCTTCGGGCCAGTGCGGCGCCCAAGGCCACGGCGACGAAACACAACACGTTCATACCCAGAATATTGGACGCGGTGAGGGCCCATTGACCTCTTTCGAAGAGGGCGAAGGTTTCATAGGCGAAGCTCGAATAGGTGGAGTAGCCGCCGCAGAAGCCGACCGCAATCAGCAGGCGCCAGCGCGGGTCGGCCAGCACGCGCTCGCTGGTCCAGGTGAGGAAAAACCCGAGGATAAAACTAGCCGAGAAATTTATGACCAGCGTGCCGTAGGGAAAGCTGGAAGGAATGATTCGAGCGGCGACCTGCGCGATGAAGTAGCGAAGGTTCGCCCCGACCATTGCACCGAACGAGATGAGCAGTATGTTCTGCAGGGGAGACTCCAACCTGGTAATTGGTAGGAGTCATCAGCCACAGGGCGGTTTCGGCGAACTCCATCGCCATCCATAGTAAAGTTTAGCGCGAGCTAGGATCAAGTGTTCTCGCGTTCGCGCGTTGGCTTCGCCGCTCGTTAGCGACGTTACTGTGCGGTCAGTAACTCGTAATGATGCGGCTTTGGTTTAGCGGCCTCGCGCTGGAGGCGCTCGAGCTCGGCTTCAAGCTGATCCATCGCGGCCAGCGTGGAAGGGAGAGAAGCCAGGTTCTTGTCCTGGAGCGGGACCTGCACCTGGCGCCAGCGGGCAAAGTGCGCGTTGTTGTGCAGGGTGGTGAGAGTCAGCACGTCCATGGCTTGCTCCGCCATGGGAGTGCGGTAGCTCCCCAGGTTTATGCCTTTATCGAGCTGCGTGTTGGTAAAGTTGCCGATGCCCTCCCCATCGATGCGCAAGGTATAGTTTCCCGCGGCGAGCCCGGTAATGCGGAGAGTCTCCTGGTTCAGCGATTCGGCAACGTCCGAGCTCTTGAGCGTCAAGGCCATTGCGCCGGTGGTATCGGCTTGGGTCATGGGCTGGAGGGGCAGCGGCAGGGCGTCTTCCGTTTCGTCCCACTGGAGCCCAGTGGCGCGGGCAAGATTGGTGACATGCGCGAATTCGGCCGACTGGACGGTTGGCTTAGCTCCTCCTGCAATCGCTACGCTGCTGACGGTGGGCCGGGCATGCCAGGCTTTTAAGAGTTGCTCGGCCATGATGAGATGTCCGGCCGGACCGGGATGAACGCGGTCTGGCACGATCTTCTGGGCCTGGGTGTTGTCGGTGACGTTTGCGGTTTTCAGCACCGCGACGACACCGGTGTTCAGGTCGGCTACATCGAGCTTGGATGCCGCAGCCTGGCCTTCGATCCAGTGACCGTAGCTGACGAGCACGGCGTTGTAGCCATCGGGCTGCAGGGTGAAGGGGCGCGTGACGTCGTCGAAAGGAGAAGGCTCAATGGCGGTGATGCGCACGCCGGGAATCTCTTTGCGAAGCGCGTCGACGATGTGCTGGAAGCCGGTCTCGAAGACCTGATCGTCCTCGGGCTTGTGGTTGGTGTAGTGGCCGTCGTTCATGCCGAGCATGATGGTGACGACGGTAGGCTTATACGCAAAGACGTCTCGCTGCAGACGTAGATCGACAGTCCCGCCGCCACCGCCGGTGACGCGGTCGCCACCCCAGCCGGAATGGAAGAAGGCGACATCCATGGAGGGATAACGGGTGACGGTGAACAGTTCGGTGTACAGGGTGTACAGGCGCTGGTCGGTGATGCTGTCGCCGTAGAAGACGACACGGTCGCCGTCGTGAAGATAAAAGGAGGGAGGGTCGGCGGCGAACGCCGTCGCGGCGAGGGAAGACAGAAGAAGAGGGACAAAAGCAAGGCGCGTCATAGTTTGTTCAGAACCGGTGGACTCACCAGTTTACACACTACGACGCGCGGCGATACGGGAGTTTAATTTCCCGATACGGCCGGAGCCTAGCTGTTCAGGACGCGCCGACGGCGAAGCAGGGCAAAGAGGCCGAATCCGAGTCCGAGGGTCAGGCCTTCCGCGCCCAGAACCTCGGTGGAAGCGGGCTCAGGTGTAGTAATAGTGCCCGCAGTGGACGGGGTACACGTCCCATCCTTACAGAGAAGACCGTCGCCGGCTATCGACGACGTACCTAGGCCGCTGGTAATTGGCGGTACCCAAGCCAGGAGGAAAAAGAAGTCGGAGTCTACATGATCCGAGACAAAAAGGCCGCCGTCGTTAAAGAAGACAACGGAACTGTCGGCATTATTGAAGTCGTTGTCATATAGGGCGTTAGACCCCGTGACGTCGAGGTTGTAGCTGACAAGGGTGGGCGTTGAACCGCTCCAGGACACATCGATGCTGCCCTGCATCTTGTCTGCGCCGAACGTAGCGTCCACATTCCAGATGTCCGCCAGAGCGCACCCGGATGAAAGCAAAAGCAGAGCGGGTAGGAGAGACAGCTTTGCGAGTTTGTTCATAATCGTCCTTTTGAAACTCCATCGCTTTGCGGTTCAACCGAACAACTCACCGGCCTCCCCGCGGCAGTGGTCTGCCTAAAGCCGAAGTATAGTACCGAAGTGCTGTTAGTTTCAACAATTTAAAACTAAAGTACTCTAACTTACATTACTAAGTGCGACAATTTACGTTGTGAAACTGCGGTCGCTGCTAACACCAATGGCAGAGCATTTCGGGATCAACGCACTGAACGCCAATTGATAGTGCAGAGCTTGTTGCAAACTAAAGCGGAGATGCTACGCGCGCGGCGACGGCGGCAGAGCCGCATCAGGGAAGCTGGAGCGTGAGCGCGTAAAAGTCCTGGGTTCCGGCGTCGCGCATGGCGAGCGGGGAGTCGTCCGGAGCCAGACCGATCCAGGTACCCACGTTGGAGGGAGCGGGGTGGAAGTATTTCAGGTCCAACACCTCCTCCAGCTTGTTGCCGGCGAGCCGGGCGCGGTACACTTTGTCGGCGCCGGGCGGGTGGCCCAGGAAGAAGATGGAATCGCCATTGTGCGACCATTGCGGGTACCCAAGCGACATTTGGACCAGCTCAGACCACTCCCGGGTGCTGAAATCAAAGATCAGCAGGGTGTTTCCGTCGTTTGACATGGCGGCCATATGGCGCCCGTCGGGCGACCAGCGGGGTGACCAAAGGCCTTGCGAACCGGTGAGCGCAGAGACTTGGTGCGTTTCGAGGTCGAGCAGGCGGATGGCATTCACAGCAGCGGCGTCTTTTTCGAACACCGCCTGGCCTCCGAACGCCAGTGACTTTCCGTCGGGCGACCAAGTGGGGTCGGCCTGGTCGTGCTGATCGGGCAAAGGCCGGTCGAGGGCGGCGTCCGCGATGCGTACCATATAAACCTGCCACGGCTGGCCCGGGTTCCGTCCCATGAAAGCGATCCGGCTGCCGTCGGGGGACCAGCGGGGTAACTGGACTTCCAGACTTGGGAAGGTCAGCTGTTTCCGGTCGGTGCCATCGGGCCGGCTGCGCCACAGGGTACCGTCCAGATAGTTCACGTAGGCAATCCATTCGCCGTCCCTCGAAAAGTCGACAGCGGATGCCTGGAGATCGGATTGGGCGCCGGGGAAGAAGGGCTGGAACTCACGCGACTTGGCGTCAAAGCGAACCAACTGGTCGCGGGGCTGCGTGGTCAGGACAAAAAGCTGATTCCCGTCCGGGCTCGGCAAGGGAGCAAATGTGTTGGTAGGCCCTGAAGTCAGCTGGACGGGCTCGTGGTTCACCTTCTGGAACAGGCTGCCGGATTCGCGGATGGCCCAGATATTGGCGACGCCGCCGCGGGATGACTGGAACACGAAATATCTGCCGTCGGGCATCCAGTTACCGCAGCATTCCGCGGGCGTGGCATTCCAGCCGGCAAGCACATGGTGCAGGCCGCTTCCGTCCGCAGCAATCTCCCAAATGCTGGAGCCATGCTGGTCGACCAAGGTGAAACGAATCCGGGCGTCATCCGGGGACCAGCGAGGCCCTGAGACCGTTCCGGGCAAGCTCGCCAGCTTGCGGGCCTCACTGCCATCGGCCTTTGCAAGATAGAGATCCTTGCCGGACGTGTACGCCAACCTGTTTCCATCGCGAGACCAGGATGCTCCAGTGGCCACGAGGTTGCCCAATCGCCGCGAGGCGCCGCCCAGAACCGGCAGAGCCCACGCGGGACCACCCTCCGGGACGAAACTGTTGGTAAGCACGAGTAGTTGTGAGCGGTCGCGGGACATGTCGAACGGAATCAAATCGGCGGAGGCTTGCTCGAGCGGTACGATCTCGCCGCCGGCCTTTGAGACCTGGAAGAGCCGGCTGTCCTTTGAGAAATAGAGCCGGGCGCCATCGGTGGCTCCGCCGGACTTGACTTGGCCGTCGGTGGTGACTTCAAGGGAGCTGACCACCTTGGGCGGGGGCAATACCGGCCGTAGGAAAAAGGCAAGCGCGGCTAAGGCCGCCAAGGCACAGGCACCGAGGACCGGCACTGGCCAGCCAGGGCCAGAAGCGGTTGTTTGGGGGCTTGCAGCGTGTGCGGATGTTGCGGCAGTTGGTGTTGCGGCGCTTACCGGGGGAGCAATATCTACACTTGGAATAGCCACCGTCGCGGCGCCGGTACGGCCAGATTCGAGGTCGCGCTTCAGGCGCTTCAGATCGCTGCGCAGTTCGGCCGCGCTCTGGGCGCGTAGCTCGCGGTCCTTCTCCAGGGCCTTATTGATGATCTCTTCCAGTTTGGGCGGAATCGAGGCGTTCAAGGAGGTTGCAGACGCAGGAGCCTCATGGAGGATCGCGCCGAAGGTGACGGCCGTGGTGGTGCCGCCAAAGGGAACCTGGCCGGTGGCCATTTCATACAGAACAACGCCAAAGCTGAACAGATCGCTGCGCCAGTCGAGCTTTTCCCCACGGGCCTGCTCGGGCGACATGTAGGCCACGGTGCCCATCGCAATGCCGGGGGTGGTGAGGTGGTCGTCAACGGGGCCAGCCGGCCCGTTCGCAATCGGTGCGGACGAAGGAGCCGGCTTTCCAAACGCCGGGTCGACGGATTTCGCCAGGCCGAAGTCGAGGATCTTCACCTGCCCTCGGGGCGTGACGAAGATGTTCGCCGGCTTGATATCGCGGTGGATGATGCCGTGCTGGTGCGCTAAGTCCAGTGCATCCACGATTTGGATGGCTAGGTTCAGGAGTTCATTGATGCGGAGCGGGCCGGCCGCGATCTTGTCGCGGAGGGTCTCGCCTTCCAGATACTCCATCGCAATGAAGCGCTGGCCGCCGGATTCATCCACCTCGTGGATGGTGCAAATGTGGGGGTGGTTGAGCGCCGACGCGGCGCGCGCCTCCCGCCTGAAGCGCTCGGACGCCAGATCGTCGTTCGCGAACTCTTCGGGCAAGAATTTGAGGGCCACGATTCGGCCGAGTTTCGTGTCCTCCGCCTTGTAGACGACCCCCATGCCGCCACTGCCCAGCTTTTCCAGAATGCGATAGTGCGAAACCGTCTTGCCGGTCATTTCCCGTAGATACTTGCCCCGCGCCAATACCGGAGTTTGCGTTGTGTAATCCAGCCGGCATCCAATACTATCCCGCTGGTCTCGGCGGTGTCCATTTGCCACGGTACTAGTCGAGGGAGAGGTGTCGTCAGCCGAGGGAATGAATGAATTGTTGCAATGACTTAGGAGGTTGCAAAACCGAGTCCGTCCCTATATTAGCGCGTTTATATTAGCGCGTTAGCGCGTCCCCTTTTGGCGGGCTATAACCTCATTGGATGATTGTCTTTAAGGAGGATGGGCTCTATCGTAGGGGAGGAAATACTCGAAGGGAAGCGCGGGTCTGAACCGAGACCTGGCGAAATCATGAGCGAACAGAATAAGAATGACCGGGCGGCATGGCTGAAAGGGCCGCTCGCCACGTGCTCGGTGCCACCGGCAAAGAACGAGTCACCTTGGCGGCTGGTGCTGTTGGGCGCGCCGGGAGTGGGCAAAGGCACACAAGCCGATCTATTGCGCGAGCACTTAGGGGCTTGCCATCTTTCGACGGGCGACGTGTTTCGCGCGGCGGGGAGCCGGGATGCGTGCGAGCCGTCACCGGCGATGAAGACCGCACTGGAACATATGCGCCGAGGTGCGCTGGTTCCTGATGCGACGGTATGGGAGATGGTCCGCGAACGGAGCGCCTGCATCCATTGCGGCGGCGGCTTCATCCTGGACGGGTTCCCGCGCACTTTGGCGCAGGCCGAAGCCTTGAGAGCGCTTATGGAGAGCGAGCGGCTTTCGCTCAGCGCGGTGGTGGACTACGAACTGCCGCTGGCTGAGATTGTCGCCCGCCTGAGCGGGCGGCGAACGTGCGAAAAGTGCAAATCGGTTTTCCACATAACCGGGCAGCCTCCCAAAGAGGAGGGCGTGTGCGACCACTGTGGCGGCCGATTGTTCCAGCGCGAGGATGACCGGCCGGAATCGATCACTGTCCGGTTGGATGCGTACGAACGCAGCACGGCGCCGTTGATCCAGTTCTACAAACAACTGGGCCTGCTGGTGTCGGTGGCGGCCACCGGATCGCCGACTGAGATCTGCGCGAACACGATGGCCGCGCTCGAGGCATTCGCTTCAGCAGGCGATCGGGCTCAATAAAGCCCGGCCAAACGGGCGGATTGTTCCTGGGCCGTTTCCATGTCCGGCCCTCTCACGGATTGGCGCATTTCCGTCGATAACCACATTTGGATTCCGACGGCCCGGTCTTTCTATTTGAGTTTCTGCGGCGACGCCTGCGCCGGCGGTTGGGCGCGTGGATCCTGTTTGTGGTCACGATCCTGGCGACCGTCACGGCAATGGGAGTCGCTCTAAGACGGTCGAGTAGCCACCGCAACCTGACCACCGTTGAAGATGTCCGGCGCCTGAGCGCAGAAGAACTGAGGTGGGCGCCGCCAGTCCGTTTGACGGGGCACTGCACCTACAGCGACGCTGACTTTAACACCAACTTCTTCGCAGACGATCACGGCGACGGCATCGCGTTCGACGATCCGGAGGGTGGCCACTCGTGCGCGCCGGGCTCTCGCGCGCAGTTGTCTGGGATCGCGTTTTCCGGGTCGCCGACGCCCCGTCTGGTCAAGGTGCACGTTGAAGAGTTGGGAGGGCAGGATCCAATACCGTCCTTAGCGCTGTGGGCGGAGCAATTGGCCGATGTGCGGCACGACTATGCGCCCGTGCGCTTGAGGGGCGTCATCCGGGATGCCGGCATCGAAGGCGTAGGCCGGCTCTACCTGAAGCTTCAGGTGGGCGACCGCACGGTGGAGGCACGCGTTTTGACCTACGCTGGCGCGGTCCCCGAACTGCTGATCGACAGCAAGGTGGAAATCGCGGGAGTGCTCGAGGCAGATTTTGACCTGAGCGGTGCACCCGCATGTTTTCGCCTGTTCGTTAACGGGCTCGAGGACGTGGTGACCACGCGTCCCGCCACACCGCTTGCGGATGTACCGCGCCGGACCGTGCTCGCTGCTTCCGGTGCGGACGCGCCCGCCAGCGAGGACTGGGTGCGTCTGTCCGGAGTTGTCTCGGAGGATGCCGCGGGCACGAGAGCCAAACTCACGGATGAGACGGGGACAATCGATCTGGTGCCTGCGATGGGCGAGGATATTGACGCCGGCGAGGCCGACGTTCTCGGTTTTATCAGCCGGTCGCCGTCGGGACCGTTGCTCACAGATGCTCGCACGGCTCAATCACTGGAGGGTAGTTCCGCAGGGGGTCGATCGTATACGGACATTGGGTCGATACGCCGGATCAGCTCGCACGAAGCCGACCGTCACGACCAGGTGAGGCTGCGACATGTTCTGGTGACGTTCTTTGACCCGGTCGAAGTATTGATATTTGTCCAGGAAGGCCAAACAGGCATTTTCGTGGATGGCAGCCGCTTCAAATCCCACGCCTTCCGGTCTGGCGATCTGGTGGATATCGACGGTGTGCTCGACCCGGGTGGATTTGCAACCCAAGTGAGGCTGACCAGCCCGGTGCGAGTGGTGGGTCACACAGAAGATACTCCGGCTCCCGCACGTGTGCAATTGGAACAGGTGCTGGCGGGCGGACAGGATAGCAATTGGATCGAAGTGGAGGGCATCGTACAAACCGCTTGGGTGGGCGCCAACGGATTTGCCGCCCTGCAACTTGGTTGGGGGCCGCACCTGATTGAAGTCGAGACCCTGCGTCCCACTCCCTTCCCGGCGGATCTGATCGGCGCCAAAGTTAGGGTGCGTGGCGCCTGCGGCAGTGCCTTCTCCCAGAACGGCGCGTTCCTTGGGGTGGTTGTCTATGTTCCTTCCGAGAGACTGATTTCGGTGACGCAACCCGCAATAGATGCCTCGGCGCTGCCGGTGGTTCACGAGCGGGACGTGCTCGGGTTCTCGCCGAACCGGATGCCGGGCGATCGGGTACGGATTCGAGGCTCGGTCACGTTGTCTCGCTCGGGTGGGCCGACTTATCTCCAAGATGCCACGGGCAGCTTGTTAATTCGCGACCATGAGCAAGCCGACCTTCAGCCGGGAGACCAAGTGGAAGCGGTTGGCTTCATGGAGCATGAGGGCGCGACGACGTTCCTCCAGAACGCCAGGCTCAGAAAGATTGGCGAGCAGAGCTCCATGACGCCGCGCCCGGTAACGGCGTCGGAGATTCTAAGCCGGGGTTGCGCGCCCGACTTGGTCGAAATTGACGCTCGACTCGTGAACTACTCGGCGGAACAGGGCAGCGCTATGGAACTGGAGGCCGGCAACATTCCGTTCCGCGCGGAGTTGGCCAGTCTTCAGCGGCTGCCTCCCATGCAAGCAGGCGCGATGGTTCGCCTTACTGGCATCTGCCGCGCACAATCCGCGCTGGAGGGCCGCCAAAGCATCACACGGGGCTTCTCTATCGCACTTCGCGATCCGGAGGATGTTCGCGTTCTTAAGCCCGGCCCCTGGTTGACCGCGCGGCGCCTGATGGTCATCCTGGCATCGCTAGCCACCGGCACACTCGTGATACTGGCTTTCCTGGTTGTACTTCGGCGCCGCGTGAAAGCCCAGAAGGAGCTGATTGAGCGCAAGCTGCAACAGGAGGTAGATCTGAAACGCCAGGCACAGGCGGCGAGCCGTGCCAAGAGCGAGTTCCTCGCAAACGTCAGTCACGAGATTCGAACCCCCATGAACGGCATCATTGGTTTCGGCAGCCTCCTGGCGGAGACCGACCTCGACGAAGAGCAAGCCGATTACGTGCGCACCTTAGAGACTTCCGCGCAATCGCTTCTGGTCATCTTGAATGACATACTGGATTTCTCAAAAATCGAAGCCGGCAAGTTAGGGCTGGAAGAGCGAGGGTTCTCGCTTCGAGACTGTCTGGACAGCGCGGTCAAGGTGGTTTCTTCAACGGCCGGGGCCAAGGGACTGGCAACGCGAAGTTGGGTGCAGCGGGAAATTCCCGACGCACTGGTAGGGGATGCCCAGCGGCTTACGCAGGTCTTGCTGAATCTCTTGACCAATTCGGTGAAATTCACGTCGACCGGCGGTATCGAACTATTCGCCGACCTGGTGTCGCAGTCCGCGAAGGAGTGTTGTGTAGGTTTTCATGTGACCGACACCGGCTGCGGAATCCCGGCCGCGGACCAGGCGAGAATCTTTGAACCATTCCAGCAGGCGGATGGCTCGTCCTGCCGGCGCGTAGGCGGCACGGGTCTGGGCCTCACCATCTGCAGCCGCTTCGTGGGTTTGTTTGGAGGCAAGATCTGGCTCGAGAGCGAAGTAGGGAAAGGCACCACTGTCCATTTCACGGCCCGGTTTCGCCTTCCTGCGCCGGTGACGACGCCAGTGACCGGAGAGAATGGCAGCCCATTCGTGTCTCGCGGTCAACAAGACGATCCGCCAAGACTGAGGTCATTGGCAATTCCCGGCTCTGGCGGCTGAGGATAAACGGCGTCGCCCCTGGCAGCCATTGCCTGACCGCCTTGTCGACCCCGAATGATATGGTGCTGTGATTGGCTGAGGAGGTGTCCTGTGTCCGTTCATTTTTTCGTTCAGTTTGAGCCTGCGCCGGGGAGGGAGACTGAGTTTCGGGACGCACTATTGAAGGTGGAAGGGCCTTCCCGGGCCGAGGCGGGTTGCGTGGCGCTCCACGTGTTCGAATCGTTGCGCCAGCCGTCTCGATTCGCGATCCATTCAGAGTGGGCGGATGAGGCTGCGTTTGAACGGCACGCGCAATTGCCGCACACCGTGAAGTTTGTCAAAGCAGCGGAGGGTTTATTAGCCCATGAGATACAAGGCTTGAGGACGCGGCAGATCGGCGGAGGTGCTGGAGCCGCCACTTTCGGGTGAGCGATGTAGAACTTGCTGCAGCCGGCGGTAAAGGGCGCTACTCGTGAGACGCCTGACGCTTCCACAAGATGACCGTCAGCCAGATCAGGAACACCTGGACGGGCAAAGACAGACTATCGGGAAGGTCAACCGTCGCCTTGCGGGTGAGGGGTCCTTCGGGCGTAATTGACCCGATTTCCCGGTCGTGGTCCAAAAGCACGAATTTCCTGAAGAGTGCGGTTTCCGCCTTGAGAGTGTACGTTTGTCCCGCATGTTCCACGATGAAGCTGCGAAAAAAAGCACTGGGTTTTTCTGCTCGAGCCAGCGGAGTTCCATTGAACTCAAGAATGAAGGCGCCGCTCATCAAATGCTCCCTGTAGACGGGATATTCGGCGCCGTCCACGGTGAGCACGCCCTTTTCGCGGAACCAGGAGACGTCAATTACCGCCACAGGAGAACCATCGCGGAGGACGGTGAAATCCCACGAGACGACGCTGTGCGGAATGATTTCAAGCATACGGTGTTTCGCCCCCCGAAAGGCCGCTCTGCGGTAATCCTATCATCGGCCCCGATGAGCGGAGGGGCCGCATCGTGCAGCGGTCTTTCTTATCGGCTGGTCGGCCCTCTTGTTTGAGCCGGCAGGTTAACTGAAGCGCGGCCGTTTTCAACTGGAGTTCGCCGTCACTTACATCGCCGGCATTCGCCGCAGCAGGGCGGGATCGGACAGTAACTAGGGACGATTAAGTATCCCGTAAAAGCGATCGGGGTTCGAATCGAGAGAATTGTAATAATAGGTTGCAGTCCCATCCGCCGACATCTGCACCAAAGTTTAAGGGTGAGGATCGGGGATCAGTTACTAAGTCTCGCCCTGGCTACTGTGGAGCACTGGGGACGAAGGCCATGAAATTCGAACACTCGGGTATCTCAGCGAATTGGGACCTCTTTCTCGTGGTTGCGGCATTCGCAACGGGCACGGCGTTCGTCATCACCAAGTTGCGGAAGTGGAAGGTGGTGAAGGCCGCAATCTACGAATCGTGGCTCGCGTTTGCCGTGGTTGCGCTGTTTACTCTTGCCGTGTTGCTCTGGAATGCATTGCATGGGTAGGGATGATGTCGTCTCACCGGCTCGCTGGCATCCCGACTGTGTAAGCACGTGCCCGGCTTCGTCAAGACCATCACGGCCCGGTTATCGGCCAATCTTCGTCCGCATCCGTTCGTAGCGTAGGCCCACCGATCCATTCGAGTAGGACTTGCATTCTGTCAGCTTGAAGTCGCGCTGCGGGAACTTGCCCGGGAAGCCGGGGATGCCATCGCCTAACAGTATGGGACCGACGCCGATGAAGAGTTCGTCCACCAAATCCTGTTGGAGGAAACTGCGGGCCAATTCGCCCCCACCTCCCAGATAGATGTCTTTCCCCGGGCGGCGTTTTAGCTTTCTCACAAAGGCTGTCACGGATCCACTCACCACTTCAAATCCGTCGCGTTTGCCCGGCTTCCATCGCCGGGAAATCACGTAGTTGGCCATGCCCGGCGTGTCGGGGATCTCGCCACTCTTGCGCAATCTCACCCAAGCGGCAGCGGTCTTGCGGCCCATGATGGTGGTATCGACCTTGGCGAAGAAGTCTGCCATCAACGCTTCACCTTCTTTGTCCATAACCAGAAAATCGATCGCACCGTTCCGCCGCGCAATATAGCCGTCGATGCTGATTCCGAATCCCAGGATGACTTTTCGTGGCATTGCCGCGATTGTAAATGGCCGTTCGCTCACCGTCAAGACGCCGCGCTGTCCCGAGTTTCTGTTGGATGCGTATCATGCTTTAGGACCGTCAGGTGTAATTAGAAGTTCACAGGCAGCTGTCGCCTGTAGACCTGGGTAGACGGGCCCTCGCCGGCAGTGAAGAGCTAACTCTTATTTTGCCAACGGAAATACTGCTTCGGATCTCTTGGATTCCCAAATGCAAGGATGCCTTCAGTTGGAATTGAAGAACCAAAGCATAGTAGTGCAAGAAATGTAATGCAGACTACAGAAGCCGGTTCTCCTGCCTCGTGGGCAGAACATGAATTTCACCATTATTTTTTTATGGAAACAGAATTCGACGCGCTAAGCTTTACCTCGAGAATGAGACTGGGCGAGTTCGACGGGAACTTACTTGAAATAGTGAGTAAGCTCTCGACCGCCCAGTTGGAGAAGGTGGCGGACATCCTGATGGCGCTCAACCGGGATCAACAGGGGATATCGCCCATCCGAAGGCCCCCACCGACGCGCGATACAAGCGATCATCAATCGTTTCCTTCCTAGCAGGCGTCGGCTTCCTGGGTGCACGGCCGCTCTCAAAAGCAAAGAGAATGCCTTTGGCGCACCGCTCTATGCGGTGGCATATTTCCGCTGATATTTGCTAACAATAGCGAGCAACTCAGAACAACCGACGTTCAGTGTGTTTGGAGAAATCGCGATCGGGCTGCCACACATGTTGTCGTTAGCCTGGTTCCTTCGCTCTCTCCCACCACGATTTAGGTTTTTTCGGTCCGAGCGCGTCGCTTACCGCTTCAACTTTCAGCACAATCAACTTACAGACAATTAGATATTCAACGAATGCCATCGTCTTGGCCGCTTCCCACCCGAGTGCCGCAGCGACTGCCTGGATCGGCTCCCCAAGCGGATGATGGCTCGGGGGCTGAGACGTTAGAATTTCGACTACCTGTTCTTCCGTTTCAGTCATGGTCGCCCCCGTGTGGATGGTACAGGTTAGCCAGAGATCATATCACCAAAACCGCCGGCCAGTTTGACCCCCCTTGTGACCCCCCCTGATGGGCCTGGCTGTTGCCTGCAGCCTGGGGGGAGCTTGGCAGACGAGCTGAAGCGCAGCCTGCCAATTCCCAGGGATATAATCGCTGCTGCAGCACCTTCGTGAAAGAGGTTCTGATGCCTTCATCAACCAATTTCTGGATGTCGTTTGCCGGGCTTATCTATCTTGTTGCCGGAGTTTTTATACTTCGCAAAGAGATCAGCGCGGCTCGCGGCCGGGAGAGGCTCATCACTTTGAGCTGTGTCTTCATCGCTGTCCCACTCGCCGTATTCGCGCCCGAGCATTTCCGCGGCCCCGAGTTTGTCCGGAATATGGTCCCGTCCTGGATGCCGGGGCACGTGTTCTGGGCGTATTTTGTCGGATGCGCGCTGCTCGCCGCCGCGACCAGTCTGACGGTCCGGAAGTACGTGCGCTTGTCGTCAACCCTGCTCGGACTGATGTTCTTTCTATTTGTCTCGATCCTCTATATACCGTCTGCACTCAGGCATCCGAACAGTCGATTCGCGTGGACCTACGCGCTAAGAGATCTCTCATTTGCCGCTGGCGCATGGGCTCTCGCCGGCCTGCATAGTCGCGCCTCATCGCCGCAACAATCGAAATGGCTGATTTTATTTGCGCGCATCGTCATAGCGACTGCAGCGATCTTTTTTGCCATACAACATTTTCTTCACCCGGAGTTTGCGCCGGGCGTTCCTTTAGAGAAGGTGATGCCATCGTGGGTTCCATTCCCCAGCGTATGGGGATACCTCGCTGGGGCGATCCTACTCGCCGCTGGAGTCGGCTTGGCACTGAACAGAAAATCCCGGATAGCCGCCGCCTCGATTGGCGCATTAATGACGGTCCTCACTGTATTACCCTATCTGGTTATTTTGATCCTCGCCCTCGGCGGATCAACGCCGGACTTCAATGAAGCGCTAAATTACGTCGCCGACACGTTGCTGTTTGCCGGAGCAGCGCTCGCCCTGGCATCGGCATTGCCACGCGATGACCATGCAGGATAGCGTTTCGAAGTTGTGGAATCAATTGGCGTCCCCAAGGGCTGAGAATTGGAACACCTTTGTTGAGTCTCTGCCCATGCTCGGAGGCTAGACTGTGCGGCGTGAGCAAGCCGTCGCGGAAGACACAGCAGAACGCGTCGTGAGTGTTCCGAGACGATTTTCTGGGGCCGCTAACACTTTTGCCAAGAGCCGGCAATCTCTTCGAGTGATCTTCCCCTGGTTTCCGGCAGCAGGAATACGAAGCCGACGAGAATGGCGCACATGGCGGCATAGAAGAGGAAAGCGCCCGCAGGAGTGAGCAGTCTCACCGCGGTCAGGAATGTGTTCGTAACCAGGATGCAAGCACCCCACAAAGCCGCCGTAGCAATAGACATCGCCCGTCCACGAAGCGACGTGGGAAACAGCTCGGCAATATAGATCCATACACCCGGCCCCACCCCGGTTGCGAACGCCGCCACGTAGATGAGGATGGAGCCGATAACAAACGGAAAAGGAGTGGGAACCAAGCGAAAGCCCTGGCTCAAAGCGATCAGGGAAAAAGCCATGATGCCCGCGGAAGTTGCCAGCAGCACGCGCCGTTTCACGCGATCAACGATTGCGATCGCGACCAGGGTGAAAACGAAGTTCACCGCCCCGATCAAAACATTGGCTCCCACCGCACTCTGGCTGTTTACACCCGTGTGCTCCTTGAACAGGACCGCGCCGTAATACAGCACGGTATTGATGCCGCTGATCTGTTGCAGAACCGCGAGGCATATGGCGAGCAGCAGTGGCTTGCGGAGGTGCAGAAGCAACGTGCCCGCGCCGGCCTTCTCCGCCATGGCCGCTTCCGTTATCTCTTGGATCTCCGAAGCCGCCGAGGGACCATGCAGAGCTTCGAGAATAGTCCGCGCGGCACTTTCGCGCCCCTTTTCCACCAGCCAACGCGGACTCTCTGGAATGGTCAGGACACACAACGCGAAGATGGCTGCCGGTAACGCGGCCGATCCGAACATCCAACGCCAACTCGAAGTCCCCAGGAATGAGAATGCCCAGCTTGCCAGGTATGCGACCAGAATGCCGGTAACGATCGCCAGCTGATTCACCGTAACCAGTCGTCCGCGCTGGCTGGCCGGAGCGAGCTCCGCCAGGTAAACCGGCGCAAGAGTAGATGCCATTCCAATGCCAAGCCCCCCGATTGCCCGCGCGACAAGAAAGAACTCATAGCTGCGCGGCAACGCCGAACCCAGCGCGGACAGAAAGAAAAGAACCCCACTGAGAAGCAGCAGTTTCTTACGTCCGTAGCGATCACTCATCGGGCCCGCCAACAAAGCCCCGGCCAGGCAGCCCCAGAGTAAGCTGCTGGCCGCGAACTCCGTCTGGCCCTCGGAAAGGCCGAACGTCACCCGAAGGAAGACAAGCGCGCCGTTGATCACGGCGGTGTCATAGCCGAATAGCAGTCCCGCGGCTCCGGCCACAGCGACGATGCGATAAATCGAACCGCTCAGTTTGGCTGAAACCGCGGGACTTCGGGAGAGTTCCAAGTTGGAATCAGGCAGGCTGCTCAAGGCTTACGATCCTCGCGAAGAAGGGATGGCGGGCTCTCACAGAGGGAATGTATCATAAAGGAGCACCGCAATGCTCGATTCGTTGTACTTCGAGCAAGATTTGAAGGGAGTGCCGCTGATGTTGGAGATACCTTCTGTGCTCGATGAGCTTACGACCTTCGTTGACTGGGGGAGTGGTGCGCTGAGTGGCAATGCCATCCAGGAGTCCACCAAACTGCTGGGCCAGATGGAGGGGATGTTTCAGGATACCGGGAGCTGGAAACAGATGGACCCATCTACGCCGGTTTACCGGGTTCAGTACTGGAAGCCTGTGCCGGATGGAACCGCCGGCGGCCTGTTTTGGGGGAATTCGACCGTGTTCCCCGGCAAGGTGGGCCGCGAGTTCTTCATGACGAAGGGTCACTTCCACGCGCAACTGGATCGGGCCGAGTATTACGCAACTGTGTCGGGTGAAGGTCTGCTGCTGCTCATGGATGTGCAGCGCAAGACGGCGTGTCTTCCCATGAAGGCGGGCGGAGTCCATTACATTCCTGGCGCCACCGCACACCGCGTCGTCAATACGGGAACGGAGCCGCTGGTCTTCCTGGCCTGCTGGTGCAGCGATGCCGGCTATGACTACCGGACCATCGAGCAGCGGGGATTCAGCGTGCGCGTCCTCGAAATCGATGGCCGTCCATCCATCGTCCCTCAGCCATGAGTGCCCCGGCAATCGCAGTCGACATGGGTGGGTCTCACGTGACCTGTGCCCTGCTTCGGGACCGTGAGATTCTTTCGTACCAGTCGCTCGAAGCGTTCGATGAGCCGCTGAAGGTGGTGTTGCCACGTATCCAGGCGGAGCTTGAGCGGCAGTTAGCCTTGCAGGGAATCGTGGCGGGAGACTGCCTCGGGCTGGCGCTGGGCTTTTGCGGTATCACCGACCCGGAGAACGACACCGTTAGCGCGACCAATGGGAAGTTTGAGGATGCGCGTGGCTTCGACTTTCGGGGTTGGGCGCGCGACGCATTCGGCATTCGCCTGCGCCTGGAGAACGATGTCCGGCTGGCGCTGCTCGGGGAGCACTTTGCCGGCGCAGCCCGGAACTACAGCGATGCTGTCATGATCACCCTCGGCACGGGAATCGGAGGCGTGGCCATGCTGAACGGCAGGCTGTTGAGCAGCCATGGCGGACGAGCCGGCATGATCGGTGGACACCTGCCGGTGGTGATGAACGGGCGGCGGTGCAGTTGCGGCAACGTTGGATGCGCAGAGGCGGAAGCTTCAACCTGGTCCTTGCCCATGGTCTGCCACGAATGGCCCGGCTTTGCCGGGAGTTCTCTTGTCAACGCCGGCCGGCTTGATTTTCAGAGCCTGTTTCTGCACGCCGGCCGCGGCGATCGAGTAGCAGCGCAGGTCTTGCATCACTGCATCCAGGTCTGGTCTGCTCTCACCGTTGCGCTCATACACGCCTACGATCCCCAGGTGGTCGTCTTTGGCGGCGGTGTGATGAAACGTGCATCCGATATCCTGCCTCGGATTCGGGAACATGTCGGGCAGCATGCGTGGATTCCGGCGGGATCGATCGCAATTGTTGAGGCGCAGTTATCGTCGCACGCAGCACTTTACGGCGCGATCCCTCTACTTGCCGGCGGGGGTGAACATGCGAACGAACTACGATAAGTTCCCCCGCGTGACGGTTACCGCGAAGGACGAAGACTGCGCCGCCGGTTGGGCGGAGGTCGCGGCCATGTTATCGCCGGATTTACTAGCTCGTCCCCGATGCCTGCTGGTGATCGAATGCTATCCCGGCGTGGATCTCGACGAGGTCGAGCGGGAACTGGTGAATCCTCTGAAGCCCCGCCGGTGCATTCTTGCAGCGGATGCCTTAAAGAGTCCGTCTGATTTGGATAGCCAGTTTGCGCAATGCCTTGGCCAGGATGCCGTCTTCGGCAGAATGCAGCCTTGGACCATCTCGGACTTTCTGTCGCCAGGGCGAATTAAGAAGCTCCGCTGCGAACTCGAATCACCGGCGAATGGGCTGACCATCGTCTTGGGAACTGGCGCAACCGTGATCGCCGAACAGTGGGATTTGCTCGTTTATGCGGATTTGGCGCGGTGGGAGATCCAGCGAAGACAGAGGGGACATGAGATCTCGAATCTGGGCGCCGGGAACTCTTCTGCTCCGGCCAGCCAGCTATACAAGCGCGCCTATTTCGTCGACTGGCGAGCTGCGGATCGAACCCGCCACGATGTCTTCGAACAAATCGATTACTTGCTGGATACAAACCGGCCAGATGCTCCCCGCATGATACGCGGAGAGCTGTATCGTGCGGGACTCGAGAGAGCTTGTCATCGGCCCTTTCGCGTGGTGCCTTTCTTTGATCCGGGCCCATGGGGAGGGGAGTGGATGCGCACACACTTCGATCTTCCGCCTGAGCCGCCGAACTTCGCATGGTGTTTCGATTGTGTGCCGGAAGAGAATAGTCTGCGGCTGGGGTTCGGCTCTCGTTTTATTGAGATTCCGGCTTCCACGCTTGTCCATCAATATCCGCACGAGTTACTTGGCGAGGATATCCTGCGCAGATTCGGCGCCGAATTCCCGATTCGTTTCGACTTTCTGGACACGGTTGGCGGAGGCAACCTGTCACTGCAGGTGCATCCGCTGCCTGACTACATCCGCGAACAGTTTGGCATGTCCTATACGCAGGACGAGAGTTACTACATTTTGGACGCTGAACCCGATGCAGTCGTCTACCTGGGCTTTCGGGAAGGCGTAGACCGGAATCAGTTTCAGAAGGATCTCCGGGAGGCTCAGGACGGCCACGCGCCATTTCCGGCGGAGCAGTACGTCAATACATGGCCGGTCCAGAAGCACGCTCACTTGTCCATCCCTGCGGGCACCATTCATTGCTCGGGACGGAACGCTATGGTGCTTGAAATCAGCGCTACGCCCTACATCTTCACATTTAAGCTTTGGGACTGGAACCGCCCTGGACTGGACGGGAAACCTCGCCCCATCCATCTGGATCACGGATTGGCCAACCTGCGGTGGTGTCGAACCACGGAGTGGGTGCGTAAGAATCTTGTGAACCCGGTGGCGGATGTTGCCAGTGGGCCGGGATGGCGCGAGGAGTCAACCGGCCTGCATGCACTCCAGTTCATCGAGACGCGGCGGCATTGGTTCACGGGGGCGGTCGATCATGACACGCAGGGAACCGTTAACGTCTTGAACCTGGTTGAAGGCGATGAAGCAATCGTAGAGAGCCCGGCCGGCGCCTTCGATCCATTTCCGGTGCACTACGCGGAAACCTTCATCGTGCCTGCCGCCGTAGGAGCATATCGAATCCGGCCCGTGAGGCCGGCGGTTTCTCCGCTGGCGACCATGAAAGCGTTTGTGCGGCAGGCCCGGCCATGAACTTTGATCCCGGATTTGATTTGCGGCTCAGGGAGCACAGCCTGGGGTTCGATTATGGAGCGGGCGTCTTCGGCCCGGCGCCGGAGTATCGCCCTCTGGAAGCCATACGCACCAGCCTCAAAGATCCACATTGTGACGGACCCGACCCGGTTTATGGAATCGTGATGGACGTTGGCGAAGAAGGCGACCGCGCGGATCTCGAGCGTCGCATGCTCTTGTTTGGCGCGGTTGCCTACGCTGCCGGGCGGTTAGGAGAAGAACCCGTGCGCAGCCAGGGGCACGTCCATCATGTCTCGCCCCATTGCGGTTGGTCCACTCCGGAGCTGTTTGAAATCTGGGACGGCAGCGCCATCATCTACATGCAGGAGTTCACCGCGGATGATCCGGGCCGCTCCATCGCCATCAGCGCCAAGCCCGGAGATGTCGTCGTAGTGCCTCCGGGTTGGGCTCATGCGGTGATCAATGCCGATCCAAACAGTCGTATGGTCTTTGGCGCCTGGTGTGATCGTCAGTACGGATTCGTCTACGACGGGGTCCGGGCGCACGGCGGCCTGGCTCACTTTCCCGTGCTGACCAAGGACGACGAGATCGGATGGGTGGCGAATTCCCGTTACAACCGGGACGACCTTCAGGTGCGCTCAGCGCGCTCCTACCCGGATCTTGGACTGAGGTCGGGAGTGCCAGTTTATCGCCAGTATAAGGATGACCCGCAGTCTGTCGCCTGGGTAAGTGATCCGGGCCGCTTTTCAGAACGCTGGGAGCATTTCGCGCCATAGCCGGAGAATCGCTTCGGCCCCGAGGGAGAGTGACATGAGCCAGGTGGAAGAGTCACAGGACAAAGGCTCCAGGCAGGAGATTCGGATGTCTGCGATTTTGCGGCGAGTCCGTCAGGACGGCGCGGCTACCGTCGAGAAGCTCTGCCAGGAGCTGGAGGTTTCCGTTCACACCATCCGCCGCGACCTCCAGGATCTGGAAGACCGCGGTTTGCTTCGGCGTACGCATGGTGGCGCAGTGGCGATTGAGCCGCTATTCTATGAACCTTTCAAGCTCGACCGGTCTTTCCAGGAACAGGTGGGCAGCTTCCTGGAGGAAAAGAGGAGAATCGCGCGGGCCGCGGCCGAGCTCGTTCACGAAGGAGACGTAGTCGCCCTCACCGCGGGGACAACCACCACGGAAACGGTTCGCAATCTGCCTCTCAATCGCCGCATCACTGTGGTGACGAACACCGTAAATGTGGCCATGGAGTTATCCAAGCGAAAGGATCTTGAAGTTCATGTTACCGGCGGCCATCTTCGCGGAGACTGGTTCTCGCTGGTAGGCCCCGCCGCCATCCAGAGCATGAAGAAGGTGTTCGTGGATACCCTTTTCGTCGGTGTCAATGGAATTGACTGCTTGCGAGGGCTAACCTGTTACAACCCGTACGAGGCCGAAATCAACCGCGCCATGGTGCGCCAGGCGAAACGAAAAATTGTTGTGACCGATCACAGCAAGTTCGGCCTGACCGCAAGCTGGCTGATCTGCGACACCGCCGAAATCGACTTGATCATCACCGACACCGGCGCAACAGATGAAATCCTCAATCCCTTCTTGAAAGCCGGGGTGGAGGTGCGGCGCGTCTAGAGAATTGGGGGAGAGCGTACTGATATCTTTCTTTCCGATTGGTGATGTCCCCGAGACCTCCCAGCGCGACGCTCATGGTAAGCCAGTGGCCGCTGGGGAATTTGGATGGTGGACACTGACAGGTGCTAGAATGCACCATTCCCCATGCCTGAGGCCGAACCCAGGTCAAGCACACGACTGCTCTATCTCTACTTCAGCCTGCTTGCGCTGCTCGTGAATGTCACCAGCCCGCAATGGGTTCTGGATATCCCCACTTCCTACATGCTCAAGGATCTGCTGCATGCCACCGCGTCCGAGGTTTCGTGGTTTCGGCTGATCACGGGGATTCCTCTCTACGCTGGATTTGTCTTCGGCCTGGTCCGCGATTCATGGAACCCGTTTGGCTGGCGGGATTCGGGCTATTTTCGCATCTTCGTACCCCTTACGATGATCGCTCTCGCAGGAGGAGCTTTTTCGCGAACCACCTACATGGGTCTGGTGTTGGGCATGCTGTTCGCGACCATTTCTTATAGCTTCATCGCCGCGGCCTTTCAGGGATTGCTTGCACTCATCGGGCAGGAAGCACTGATGCCAGGAAGGCTCAGCACCTTATCAAATGTTTTCATAGCCGCCGCGGCAGTTCTCGGGTACTTCGCCTCGGGTTGGATGTCCACCCAGCTCTCACCTCGCCAGGTCTTTCTGTTCGTGATGGCGCTAACGGCCATGCTTGGTGTCTTTGGATTCTGGAAACCGCGTTCCATCTTCAGCCAGGCCTATGAGAACCCACACGCCAAGGGCAGCAGTTTCTTCGGCGATGTAAAGCGGCTTATCAAGCATCGCGCCATTTATCCAGTCATCCTCATCAACTTGCTCTGGTTTTTCACTCCCGGCGTCAACACGCCCCTGCAGTACTACTTCGCCAATCAACTGCATGCCGCCGATGCCGTCTATGCTCACTTTTCCGCAGTCCTCTATGCAGGGTTTCTTCCCACGACACTTCTGTACGGATTTCTCTGTACGCGGTTTCCGCCCCGAAAACTGCTGTGGTGGTCAATGATCATCGGTGTGCCGGAGTTTATTCCTATGGCCTTCATCCATGATGGAAATCAAGCTCTGCTCGCTGCGGCAGTGATCGGTCTTCTGGGCGGAATGGGGAATGCGGCCGTAGTCGACATCGCGATACGAGCCTGCCCTCCCGGTTTGCAGGGAACGCTCATGATGATCGTCATGTCCCTATATCCGCTGTCCTCACGTGTGGGAGATGTCTTCGGATCGTGGCTCTTCGGCCTAAGCCCCACGCGCGGTTTCCAATATTGTGTGCTGGCGATCACCATCACATACGCGCTCATCCTGCCCCTCATCCCGCTCCTGCCGAAACAGATGATCGCTACTAAGGATGGAGAGCCAAATCCCGAGGAAGATGCTCTGGTCCTGGCCGAGATCGGATAACTCGAGGTCCAGGCCTTGAGAATGGCATTTGTTCCGCAGGCCGCGTGAGCTACGCGCCCGCGAGCACCTTCTCCATCAGGATGGGACCGCCATGCTCGGCTATAACTGCGAAGAAGTTTTGCCCTTCAAAAACGTGCTCGCCATAGAGAATCTGTGCTCGCTCGGAAAATCCAAGCTTCCTGAAGACGTGTTGCGATCTCCTGTTAGTCGATTCAGCAAATGCGATTTTGTAGCCCTTGGATGCTCCATGTTCAACCGTGCGCAGCACAAGTTGCTGGCCAATGCCTTGCCCCGCAACGCGATCGGAAACCCCGAGGAGATATAGATGAAGCATCTCGCCGGGCCTCGGTTTGCGGCCGGCAAGGTAGATCTCATCCAGTTCTCCCAGGATGCTCGCAATCGGTCTGAATTTCTGGTTCGACTCCGACAGCTCTGCTGGTGAGTCTGCAGCGCCATCGTTGGTCAGCATCACGCCCACGATCTCGCCACTTGAGGGCATGCAAGCCACAATTGTCACGCCATCTTTGGCTGCCTGCGGCAGAAGGCTGAGAGCGAATCCAGCGAATTCCGCCCGGGTCACCTGCGCTGCATGCGCAAGGGGATCGTGACGGGAAAACACATCGGCGAGGAGATCCGTGACGTGCTCAGCATCGGAGTCCCGATAGACCCTGTACTCCAACACCATGTCTGCCACAGTAGCCCTCCTTATACCACCTTTGGACGGGCCCAAGGGGACGGCCGAAGGGGGGCCGAAGGGAGGGGGCCGAAGGGGACGGCCGAAGGGGACAGTCAGAATCAACGGGTTCGGAGAGCACCCCGGGCACCGCCCCAGATGCGATCTCAGAGCGCTGAAGCTGGAGCGTCGAAAACACCTCAAACCGTTCAATCTTTGGGGCTTCAGCGGTCTAGGCGAGCCGTTCGGCTGATTGGCGTCCCCAAGCACCGAGAGTTCGAACCGAGCGATGTTAGTTTCCCACTTCGTTAGCAGAATCGCCACAGTTCTGCGACTGTACCGTGTCCTTTCGGTAAGCCTGCGTAGGGTCGCGGCTGGCATCGACTATCGGTTATGAAGCAAGTTGCTTGCTGTCAAAGATGAAGACAGCTTCGACATTTTTGCTGAAAGCTCGCGCGATTCGGAAGGCCAGCAACAGCGATGGGTCGTACTTGCCGGCTTCAATTGCCATGATGGTATGGCGTGTTACCCCGGCAAGTTTTCCCAATTGTTCTTGAGTCATTTCGCCGGCATCAAAGCGCAGCCGGCGGATGTTGTTGCGGACCACCTCGCCTTTACCCGGCACGATACATCCGGATGGAGGTCGCCGACTTCACCGTCAGAATGACGATCCATCCGCCCCAGATTACTCCGCTGAAGGCCCACACCGGAACTTGCACCAGCGTGTCCCACCCCAGGTCAACGCCCATCCCCACCACACCGAACACGAGCAAGATCCAAAAGAGACTCATTGCCGCGATCATCGACTTGCGGTCGATCTCGCGGTCCCGCTCATCACTGGCCGGCTGGCGCAGCCGGAAGAACGGCATCCCTGACAACCCGAGGATGCCAAAAGCCCCCGTCGACCCGGCCGGCTTTCGAGTCACGATCCAAAACGCGGCGAACAGCACAACGGCGCCCACCGCGACACAAAGATTCCACCATGCGCGTTTTTCAAATTCGGCCATAAGTGCTCCGAAGTTTACCTTATGTAATGTTTACATTACTTCAGGTACACTGTCAAGCACTAGATGCGGCTTTTCAGCCTGGAGCGCCAGTCCGCGGCAGCGTCTCGCGGTAGTTCCAGGGCATCCATCCCGCGGCTCGAAGGGGGCTCGAAGGGGACAGTCAGAATCAACGGGTTCGTAAAGCACCCCGGGCACCGCCCCAGATGCGACCCCAGAGCGCTGAAGCTGGAGCGTTGAAAACACCTCAAAACCGTTTCAATCTTCGGGGTTTCAGCGGTATCGGCGACCGTTGGACTAATTGGCGTCCCCAAGGGGATTCGAACCCCTGTTATCGCCGTGAAAGGGCGGTGTCCTAGGCCGGGCTAGACGATGGGGACGCTACGGCGGGAAAGGCGGAAGAAGCCGCTCTTTCTACTTTAGCGTCGCACAGAGGGGTGAGTCAACCGAAGCGGCTTCGCTCCCCGGCGCCGCCTCGGGGTTGCTGGGCGCCCACCATCGAAGCCGTGTCCGTCGGTCTGAGCTTTCTTGAGTCACAGACTCAGAAAATATTTCTGGCTTGCGGAAAACCCTTTCCCCACGCTCCGTTACGGCGATCGGCGCTTGTCGCCCGCAACTGTCGGGCCTCGCCTCAGGCGCATGCTCGTGTCAGAGCGGCTATCCCGCTCAATCCAATCTCTGAGAGAAAACCATGACCAGTTTACGTTCAGACGTGCCGGAAACTCCGGGCGTCACCACGAATCCAGAATTCTCGCCGCAGCTTGGCCCAGTCGGCAAGGAAACGGTCCCGCCGCCGAGCCAACAATCGGCGCTGCCCGAACCAACTGAACAGAAGCAGGAACCCGCGCCAGACCGGTGAGAACGCGGAGAAACGCGACACCCCGGGGCTCGATGCCCGCACCATCGCCAATCGCGAGAACGCGCAGAAGTCCACTGGCCCTCGCACCGACGCCGGCCGCGCCGCGTCTTCCCGCAACGCCGTCAAGCACGGCCTCTTCGCCGCCGACGTCACCAAGTACTTCCGCACCGAAGAAGAATCCCAACGCTACCAGCGCTTCATCGACGGCATCGTCCAGGATCTCGCCCCGGTCGGCGACTTCGAAACCATCCTGGCCCGTCGCGCCGCCGACATCCAGTTCCGGCTCGACATGCTCCGCACTGCCGAGTTCAAAGTCTACGCCGACGAGGCTCTCCCCATCGACACCATGGAAGGCTACCTCCACCAGTCGAAGAACCCGCTGGTCCTGGCTTCGCTCTACGATTCGCGTTTTCAGAACTCGTTCTCCAAGACCATGAAGGAACTCCGCCTGGCCCAGCAAGCCCGCCGGGACCGCGAGCTGCACGCACTCGAGCAACTAAAGAGCATTGCCATCTCGCACATACAGCAGAACGCTACCTTCGATCCGGCCAAGTTTGGCTTCGTTATTTCACGCGATTTTGTGTTCAACCAGGCCCACTTGGCGAACGCGAAAAAACTGGCTCAGTTCTGCACCGGCGAAGGCAGAGTCGAGAAAAAGGTGGTCGATTACGTCGCCCAGGTGCCCCAAAACGCCGCCTAGCAGCCGCAAAACGATGCAGAAACCTCACGACCAAATCCAAGCGTCAAACAGCTCAACCCAACGTGTCTCTACCGCGCCTCATCGCCGCGTGGGCTTAGGCCAGCCTCTGCTCGAGATTCGACGCTTCGGTAGAGTAAGGAGTGCCTTTCTTCACCAACATCAAAACCGTTGCCTGCAGGCTTGCTCCCGTTCTGGTCATTGCGATGTCGCTGCAGGCGGTCGATTTCCGCAACGACTTCGACCCGGATGGGAAATTCTCCCAATACAAGACATTCTGTTTCGTCAGCGGGATTGAGCTCGACAAGGCCGGCCTGCTGAACCAGCCGGGGATGCGCGAGCGCATGATGAACCTCGTCAGCGGCGTGCTTCAAAACAGGAACATGAACGAGGTCCCGATCGATCAGAAGTTCGATTTGGCTGTCCGCTACTGGGTGGCCCGGCAGCAGAAAACGGAGGTGCAGGATCTCGGGCCGGACGATCCTTACTGGGGCGCGTGGGGCGGTTACCCGGTCTTCTGGAACGGGCCCTGGGCATTTGACTACGACGATTTCGTAGTGAAGAACTACACCCAGCGAACGCTGATCGTGGATCTGCTGGAGCGCAAATCGAAGCAGCTGATTTGGCGCACGTATCTGCGCGACAACGTCCAGGCCGGGCAGTACGCTTTGCAGGTGGAGTGGACGGATCTGAATAAGGCGATGGTCTCTTATCCGCCCTCTGCGAAAGAAATCCAGGCGATGCGCAAGAAGCGCGCCGAGCAAGCCAAGAAACTGGCGCAGTAAGGCGGGACCGGCGATCTGTGCCGTCCGCCATTATTCAGATTACGTATGGCACGAGAATCTTCTGTGTTTGTTCGAAACGTGCGGCCTTTTCACCAGCCCGCTAAACCACGTCCGCGCCGCGTTCGGCCAGAAGTTCCCGCAATACGGAGCGGTGGCAATGGCTTTCCTCGTCGCAGTAGCAGCCGAGCGAGAGATTCGTTTGGTGAGACAGGGCTGCCAGAACATCCAGTTCGCGGCTGCGATCGGGCTCGCTCATCTCATGACGGAACTTCCGTTTGAAAGCTGCCCACGCCTTCTCGTCCGACGATTGCTGGGCTTCCTGCACCAGCTCGGCGCTGGGCGACAGGTTCGGAAACCAGACGTCGTAGTAGTCGAGCCGGGCAAAGTCCGATTTGGGAACGCCGCGAGGAGGGCGCCTCACGGTGCCGAGCCGCAAGCCTTCGCCGTGCTTCCGAGGGGTGCCGAGCTGAACGATGAAGATAGACATAAGCCGGCTACGCCCACCAGGTTTCGCCGGGCGCCAAATGGGCGCGCGCCACGTCGGGATTGATCTCGATGCCATAGCCGGGCTTGTCCTGAATGGTCAGGTAACCGTTCTCCCAGATGGGACCTTCGTGAATGACCAGATCGGGCCACCAATCGATCCATTTCGCCAGCTCGTGAATGCGGAAGTCGCGCATGGCCGCCGCCGCGTGCGCTGAGGCGATGGTGCCCACGGGGCTGGCTGGATTGTGCGCGGCGGTCCAGATGCCGTAGCTGGCGGCGAAGTCGGAGATGCGTTTCGATTCCAGCAGGCCTCCCGATTTCGGAATGTCGATGTGAACGCCGTCGCAGCCCTGCAATTCGATGAGCTTCTGGAATCCCGCGAAGCCGTATAGATTCTCGCCGGTACAGACCGGCACGGGAGAATGCTGGCGAACCATGGCCATGGTTTCCGGATTTTCCGGCGGCGTGGGATCTTCGATCCACATCGGCTTGACGGGTGCCAGAGCGCTCGCCAGGTCGATGGCATCGCGGACATCGTAGTGCCAATGCAGATCGATGGCGAAATCGCCGTCGGGGCCGAGTTCTTCGCGGACGGTCTCCATCACCTTTACGATCTGCACAATGTCGCCGTGGTTCAGGTTGCGCAGATAGCGATCGTGCCCGGGCTGCTTGTATTGCGGGTCCATCGCGCGCGGGATGCCGTCGCCCTGAAACTTGAAGGCGGTCCAGCCCCAGGGTTCGGCGCGGGTGCGGCGTACCAGGTCGCGCCACGACGCGAGGTCCTCGGGATGCTCCGCGGGCACTTGCGTGGTGCGATAGAAGCGAACCTTGTCCCGAAATCGGCCGCCGAGCAGATTGCAGGAGGGCGTCTCGAGGATGCGTCCGGCGAGATCCCACAGCGCGATCTCAATGCCACTCGCCGCGGTTACCGTGGCGCCGCCAATGGCGCCGGCGCCCGCGCTTTCCATCAGCATCTTGGTGTAGAGCTTGTCCACGTTCAACGGATCCTCGCCCACGATGATGCCTTTCATCTTGTTGACGACCAGATCTTTGACGCCCCATCCCCAATACGCTTCGCCAATGCCGTAGAGACCGGAATCGGTCTCGATGCGGATGAGGTTCCAGTCCCAAGTGCCACGGACAATCATGCATTTGACGTCCGTGATCTTGATCTTCTTCTTGAGATCCGCGGCCTGCTTAGAAAACGCGGCGGGGAATGCTTGATTGGCAGTGAGAAGATGCGCGGCGGCCAGACCGGTTGCCTGCATGAAGCGTCTTCGTGAGTGGCTTTGCATAGAAACGTCCCGGAGTCATCTTACAGGGAAGCCAAAGACACCGTAGCGGCGAGCTTCTTCGGCGCGATGCGACGGTAGCTGTCGTGAAGCAGTTCGCGAACCTCTTCCCAATCGATCTCACCGCGATCGAGCCGCAGGGCGACCCAACCTCGGGAGGCAATATAGGCCGGCAGATAGAAGCGTTCGGGCTGCGCTTGGGCCAGCAGTTGGTTGTCGCCGGGCGCTACTTTGCAGGTGACGGCGACGATGCCGTCACCGTGATGGTTGTCGAGGTAGTAGGCGAAGGTTTTCTTGCGCACCAGGAAGCCGGCGTGGCTGCCGTGACGCTGGGTGGTGGTCTCGGCGAGTTCGAGACAGATCGCTTCGACACGCTTGAGGCGGGGGTCGACTTTCGGCTTGGTGCCGGCGGAAGTGGCCATGGTTCGATTATTTCCTGATTTGAGGAGCGGCGGTCCTAACGCCACTCCAGCTTGGTCACTTGGCCGTCGTTCTTCAGGTCGCCGCCGATGGCGCGGAGCTTTAGGTCCGCTCCTTGGCTCGTGAAGCTCGCGTCGAGCCAGCCAACCACTTCGCCGTCGGCAAAGTTATAGCCCACCGCCGGCAGGTTGATGAGGTGCAGGCCGTCGACTTGGGTGTGCCGGTAAATGTGCAGGTGCCCGAAGAAGAGCGCCTTCACCTGCGCGCTGCGACTTGAGGATTGCCAGCAAGCGATCGGCATCCACCAGTCCGACGTCGTTATCGGCGTCGGGGTTGTGATGGACAAACACGATGGTCGGCTTGGAAGGATTCTGGCCCAGTGATGCGGCCAGCCAGTCCCGCTGCGACTTGCCCAACTGCCCGGCGGGAATGTTGGTCGCCATCAGCGAATCCAGCAACACAAAGCGCAAGGAATCGGTATCCAGGACGGTCACGAACTTCTGCTCGACCGGCTGGCGATCGCCAGACAACTTGGTGAGGGCGCTGCGGGCATTCTTGCGCTCATCATGATTGCCGAGGGTAACGATCAATGCGGACTGCTCGGCCAGAGGATCGACGAAATCGGTGAATCGCACGTAGTCGACCGGTTTCCCCTCCAACCGCGCCAGATCGCCGTTGATCAGAACCGCATCGAAGTGCGAAGACTTCAACTGGCCTACAACCTTGGCCAGGTTTTCGTGGGGCTTAAAACCGCGATAGGTGTCGGCGGGATCGGCGGCAATGTGGGTATCGGAGAGCAGCGCCCAACGAAGCGGGCTGTTGTTCGCATCACGAGCGCGGAGGGATAGAGCGCCGGTGGAGATGGCGCCAGCCGCCAGGATCGATTGCTTCAGGAAGGCACGGCGATCGATTACAAACGGCATTCGCGGTCTTAATAGGTTCGCGTTTTTACGCTTTTGCTGCCCGGGCGTTCGTCGAGCATCTGCTTCACGTCGTCCAGTTCTTTTTTCAAACGGTTTGACCGCCGGATGAGGCTGACCACGTAGAACAGCACAATCAACCACGCGGCCAGAAAGCCGTAAAACAAGAAGGTGAAGTTTCTCTGATCCATTACCCTAACCCTTTCTCATGCCGCGATGGCCGCTCTACCCCGCGTGAACCACACGCCGCAAAGAATCAATCTCCCGCGCGGTGGTCTCCTGGCGGCTGCGAATCAGCACAAACACCGTCGCCATCACCAGAAACGCGAGCAGGTTCATATAAATTGCCGTTTCCATGTTGGGATCCATCTTGCCGCCACCCGTGCGCACACTCAGAACGGGAGCCGGATGCTGGGTTCGGAACCATTCGATGGACTTCCAAACGATGATGGTGTCGACACAACCGAATATGGATAACGCGGCCGACAAGCGCCCGCGCTGGGTTGGTTCGTCGACCGACTGGCGCAGCAGAAGGTAGCCGAAATAAATCAAGATGCAAACCAGCATGGAAGTGAGCCGCGCATCCCAAGTCCACCAGATACCCCAGATGATTCTCGCCCAAATGCTGCCTGTGACCAGGTTGACGCAGGCGAAAACCAGAGCGACTTCATTCACTGACGCGGCGAGGGCGTCGTACTTGAGGTTGTTGGTTTTGAGGAAAATTGCGCTGAGGACCAGCGCCACGAAGAAGCCAATAAAAGCGGTAATCGCGGCAGGAATATGGAAGAACATGATGCGGTAAATGGCGCCCTGCGCCGCTTCGTCCGGCAGCACCATGAAGATGTTGTAGAGGTTGAAGGCGAGCAGGATCGCCGCGATCGCCGACAGGCCGTAAACCGCTCGTTCAGTCTTCATCGATTGTCTGCTCCGTCCATAAGTTTGAGCCTACCAGACTTAGCTGCCCACGAAGCGCAGGCGCGAGGCACTCAGTTCAAGAGGATCGCTTCCGCCAGCAGTACCGAGAGCCCGGTAAACACGATATCGAAAACCAGCAGGACACGGCCCCAGATCAGAACGTCGGGCGTCAACGGCTCGTTGTTCAACAGCGCGCTGGTCAGTTCAATCGCGGCCATCAACAACGGAATCAGCAAGGGGTAGATCAGCACCGGCAGCATCAGCTCGCGCAAACGTAAATTGACGGTCAGAGCGCCGAATACAGCGCCCACGATGGAGATGCCCCAGGTAGTCAACACCAGTACGACGAATAACTCAAAGCCGTGCTGCCACCAGTTCATGTTGTAGAAGATGCCGAACACGAATAACGAAACAAACTCGACGATGATCAGGAGGACCAGACTGGTTATCGCTTTGCCGACCAGCAGGCTTGCGGCGGGTACCGGCGACGCCATGAGCGCATCCAGGCATTCATTGGGCAGCTCGCGCGCAAACCCGCGATTGAAGATCAGCGCTCCGGCGAAGGCAAACACCAGCCACAACAGGCCGCCTGCCATTTCCGAAATGGTGTCCGATGCCGGATCGAAGGCGAAGCTGAACAAGAGCAGAATGACGATGGAAAAAGCTCCTGCCGCATTCAAGGATTCCTTGGTGCGGAACTCGATCGCCAGATCTTTTCGCGCGATCGCTAGCGCATAGGAGAGGCCACTCACGCGATTCCCAATTCCTCGCGCAGCGTGTAGAGCACCGCCGGGTCATCGATCATGGCCTGGGTGCGCTCACTGAAATAGCGCAGTTGCCCCTGTTCCAGGATCGCAACGTGGGACGAGATGGCGAGCGCCTCGCGTAGCTGATGGGTGGAAAGAATAATGGTTGCTCCGCGGGCCCGTGCTTCGGCCAGCAAGTCGGTGAGGATTCGCATGGAGCGATCGTCGAGCGAAGTAAAGGGCTCGTCGAGCAGCAGCAGTTGCGGCGAGTGCTGAAAGGTCCGTGCCAGCGCCAGGCGCTGCCGCATGCCGCGCGAATACTGGCGCACCGGGAGGTCGGCGACGCGCGCGAGATCCACCCGCTCGAGCCAATCCATGAGGCGGCTCTGTTTAACTTCGGCGCCGGCGGCACGCAGAAAAAAGGCCAGATTCTCGCGCGCGGATAGGTCTTCGTAGACGCCGATGCCGTGGCCCAGGAATCCAGTCTGCTGGCGGGCACGTTCACTGCGCACCTTGCTGCCCAGCACTTGAACCGAGCCGCGTTGAAAAGGCGAGAGGCCGCCGAGCACGCGCAGCAGCGTTGTCTTGCCCGCGCCGTTACGGCCGAGCAAAGCACAGCACCAGCCTGGTTCCAGCGTGAACTCAATTTCCCGAAGTGCCGGGAAGTTTCCATAGAACTTCCAGACATCGGCGAGCGCGATGACGGGCATAGAGTCTACAGGCTCATCTCTATTCCGCGCGAACCGGCGAAGAACGATACAGAATCAGCAGCCCGAGCCCGAGAATGCCGAAGGCCAGCCCAATCAGCGCGCCCAAATAACGATAAACCGGCGGCTTCACGGCCTCGATTTGCGGCGCGTCACTGGTGTCCGTTTCAGCTGAATCGCCGCCTCCGCGTAAGCTGCCCGTGCCCTGCACGTTGACCGAGAACGGACCTGACACCGTGACGTCATAGATTGTCGCTAGCGATTTCGGTTCCTGGCCCAGCTTTTTCAGATCGGCACCCTCAAGCGTCACGCCGTTCGGGGCCACCAGGCGCATTGGCCCGGCGGGCTGGCCTTTGATACCAACCACCCGTCCTTCAAACTTAAGCGGGTCGGTTACCGGCACGGCGTATGTCAGATCAAACTCCGTCTCGCCGGGCTTGATCGCGAACGGGACTTTGAAGACACCCTTCTCTTCGGTTTCCTTGGCGTTGCGCGGCAGTGGCATGCCGCCGGGGCCCTTGACGCTCACGCTTACTTTCCCGTTGGCTCCGGCGGGCAGATAGAAGCGGATTCCGCCCAACTCGTCATTAGAATAGGTTGTGTTTCCATCGTTCTCGACAATGATGGTTTCACTGAGGCCGATCTGACTGGCGGATGGTTCGACGACCAGCATGTGCTGGGACACTTTCGCCGCCGCCGGGGATTTCGACGCTTCAAAGACCTTCAATTCCACGCCGTTAGTCGGCACGTCCGGTGTCAACATTTTGTTGTAGGCGACGCTCTTGTAGGTGCCTTGCAGGAGTTGCGGACCGCCTCCCGGCTGTGCCGTTTCAAATTGGAAGTGGCCCTGGGCGTCGCTGGTGGTAGTGCCAATGGTCTCCATGCCCTTCTGTCCAGGCCTCACCAACGTGATAGAAACACCCGGCTGCGGTTTGCCGGTGGTCCCATTGATTACTGTTCCATCGACGGCGGAATATGCCGCGGGCGCCAATGCAAGCATCGCCAACGCCGGCCAATACGCGATCACAGCTCTCATGCCATTGCCTTTCCGCACTCGCCGCAGAACTTCAGTGGCTTGTCAAACTTAGCGCCGCAACTTGGGCAAACGAACCCTGCCGCAACGGGCGCTTGTGCCTTGGGCCTGGCTGCCTGCTTGGCCGGTACGCGCTTGGTGCTCAACCCGAGTTTGCTGGCAGTACTCTCAATCTCCGCGAGAACCACGGCTAACTCCTTTTGCAGCGACAACTTCGTCGCCTGATAGTCCGAATCGGACAGTTTTCCGAGCCGGTACTCAAACTGGAGGTCGCGGAGATTGTCGTAGATGGCCGCCTTGCGCTCTTCCAAATGCTGTAGCGGGGAAACGGGTATCGGTTCAGGCAGGTCTTGTTTGCGGACAAACAATGTGAAAAGCAACGCCCCCAACGTCAGGGCAATTGCGACGGCTATCGTCATTTCTTGTCTGGCTTCCCCCCTGGCGTCTGGTCAGACGGCTCGTCCAATTCCTGATCTATCTGATCGCGGAACCGCTCCAGCAGCGCGTTGTCCTTGGCCGTCATGGCGACCGGCGTTGCCTTGTTGCGCCGCAGCCACACCGTATAGACGTAGAAGCCCAGCAGCAGTGCAACGCCCGGCATTACCCAGGTCAACAGACCCCAACCCGTCCCCGGGGGCGAGGCCAGGGCGACAATGCCTTCTTCCTGAACAATGGTTTGGACAATTTGGTCGTCGCTGATTCCCACCGCCTGCATGTCATGGATTCGCCGCCTCATTGGATCGGCGAAGTGGCATTTGATCATGGGACAATCGCCCACGGTATTGCGGCAGCCGCCGCAGCGGCACGCCAGACGGCCCCCCACGCGCGCCACCTCCGGCGTCATCAGCGAAGTTGGATCCTGCGCCACGACGAACGAGAGCGACAGTACGAAGGCGGCCAACAGCTTCAGATTCCAGCTCCGCAAACCGGGCGTGAATCTACGACTCAACGGTTTGAGGTACGCTCGCAACGCTTACCACCTCCGTGCGCGCGTATTGCAGGCGCACTTTACTGGGAATCAAGCAAATCAGGGTGCCGAACAACAGGACCCAATATCCGACCCAAATCCAGGACACCAGCGGGAACTGATAGAACTGGAACGTCGCCTTGGTGCCGTCCGGCAGAACGCCGGAGTAATTCACGTACAGGTCTTCATTGAGACGGCGGCGAATGCCAACCATGGAGTTCTGCTGCTGGCTGGCCTTGTACATCCGGATCTCCGGCTCCAACTGGCCAACCACCTTTCCGTCCTCGATGACATCCATGAATGCTTTTGAGGAATCGTAGTTGTCGTTGGTGCCGTCAGTCACGGTCAACAGCTTTAAGTCGTAGTGCCCAAAGCGGACCATTTCGCCGAGCCCCAGGTTCTTGGTTTCCTTGAGATTGAAAGCCGAGCCGGTGAAGCCGATGAACATCAACACGATGCCCATGTGCACCACATAGCCCCCGTAACGGCGCGTGTTACGCCAGGTCAACTCAAATGCGGACCGCAAGACGTTGAGATGCTCCTTATGGTGGATGGCGCGGGAGCCTTTGAAGAATTCAGAAATGATGGTGGCCGTCACGAAGGCCGCCAGACCGAACGCAATCATGGCTGTAACCTGGCGCATGCCGCCGATGGCCAGAGCGGCTATGGTCAACACACCGATGACCGTGGGAACCAGGAAGGCGCGCCTCAGGCTGTCGAAGGAGCTCTTGCGCCACGCGATCAGCGGACCAACACCGGTCAGGAACAGCAGGAAGAGGCCGATGGGAACGTTGACGCGGATATAGTACGGTGAGTCGATGGTTTCCTTTTCGCCGGTCAGCGCTTCCATCACCACCGGGAACAGCGTTCCCCACAGCACAGCAAAGCAGCTTGCCAGCAGAATCAGGTTATTGAACAGGAAGCTCGATTCACGCGAAATCACACTCTCCAGCTTCGATTCGCTTCGGAGATAAGGCAGGTTGCGTAGGATCGCGTAGGTGGTCAACACGAGGCCGCCCAAGAGAAAGCTGGTGAAGTACGGCTTGATGGGGGATTGCGCGAACGCGTGCACCGAGGAAACCAGACCGGTGCGGGTGAGGGTCGTGCCCAGAATGCTCAGGAAGAACGTGGCGGAGACCAGCACCATGTTCCAGACCTTCATCATGCCCTTCTTTTCCTGCATCATGACGGAGTGCAGAAAAGCCGTCGCCGAAATCCAGGGCAGCAGTGAGGCGTTCTCGACCGGGTCCCAGCCCCAATAGCCGCCCCAGCCCAGAACCGTATAGGCCCAGCCCATCCCCAGAACGACGCCCGTGCTTTGAAACAGCCAAGTCACAATGGCCCAGCGGCGGGTGGTATGAATCCAGGCATCGCCTTGCTGATGGGTCAGCAGCGACGCCATCGCGAACGCAAACGGGCACGATGAAGCCGACGTAGCCGAGGTACAGCATGGGTGGATGGATCACCATGGTCCACCACTGCAATAGCGGATTCAGACCCTGTCCATCGCCGACGTCGATGATGCCCCTGCCCGCCATCAATACCTGGAAGGGGCTTATAACAAATGTGATCAGGCTGGTAAAGAACGCCAGCGTGGTCATCATGATGGCGATCACGATCGGCATCATCTGCCGGAATTTGCGGCGATTCGTGAAGACAATGACGCAGGAATAGGACGCTAACAGCCACGCCCAGAACAGCAATGATCCTTCCTGCCCGCCCCACCAGGCAGCGAATTTATAGATCCAGTGCATGGAGTGGTTGCTGTGGGCCGCGACGTAGGAGAGCCGGAAATCGCCCGCAATCAGCGCATAGATCAGCAAGCCCGAAGCCAGGGTTAGCAGGCACCAGATGGCGTAGACGGAGCGCTCAGCGCTCACAACCAGAAACGGACGCTTGGTGTACTTGCCGGTGAGTGCGGCAAAGACCGAAAAGACTGCCAAACAGAAGGACAGCAGAATTGCAAGCGCGCCGATGTTTTCCATGTGCGGTTAGTCTCTTTCTCTCACAGATCTTACAAGCCTAGTCTACGAGGGAAGAGGCCATCGGCCCCGCCCAGTGAACTCTCGCAAAAACGCTGACCCTTCGATCTCAAAACTCACGAACGAATCTAGCTGCCCAACTTCTGGGGAGGAGTCACTGCGCTCACGTTGGTGGGAGCGTCGTGGGTGAGACCCTTTTGTTGCGGCTTGGCTTCATACTTCGAGGCGCACTTCGCCTGAATCTTCTTGGCTTCAAATACGCCGTTTGACGCCAGGCGGCCATCGGCCAATGCCTGGGCGCCGTCCTTGAACGTGTCAGGCAAGGGATCGGAGCCGTTGTAGACAACCTTCAATTGTTCGTTCTGGGTCTTCCCGCCGGGCGCGGGAACCGCCTGGCTCAGCACGAAGGTTACTTCGGAACCGTTCTTCACGATGGAGCCGCTTTGGATGTCGCCGCCGACTCTTAACTTCTGGCCGTGCGCGCCGTTACCCATCTGCTTCAACTCGGCAATGGTCCGGTAATACGTCTTGCTATCGCTAATGCCGCCCAAGGCCAACCAAAGCAGCGACCCGACGATCAGCGCCATCAGGACACCGAACTTCACGTAGGTTTTCATATGGAAAAACGTTCCTTGTAACAGTATAGGACCCGGCCGCTTGGTGTGGGATAGCCTTAACCGAGTAGAGGCCTCAATCCGTTTCGCTTGCAAATGAAAGGCTTCCGGGCGCTTCGAGTCCTTTTGAGCGAGGCCGCATCCAACCGTCTATGAGTCCGCGTCCGCGGACGCGTTCACTTTATGCCTCCACTTCAGGGAATTCACCACGTCACCGCTGTCGCCAGTGACCCCCAAAAGAACGTCGATTTCTACTCCGGCGTACTGGGCTTGCGCCTGGTCAAGAAGACCGTCAACTTTGACGATCCAGGCTCATACCACCTCTACTACGGCGACCGTGCAGGCTCACCTGGCTCCATCGTTACCTTCTTCTCGTGGCCATCCGCCGCGCCCGGCCGGATTGGCGCGGGCGAGCCTGTTGCACTCGGCTTATCGATCCCTCCCGGGTCTCGCGATTGGTGGCGAGAACGCCTGGAAGCGGCGAGGTTCCAGCCAGTCGATGCCGGTTATCGGTTGGGCGAACCGGTTCTCTCCGTTCTCGACCCCGACAATCTGAAAGTTGAACTGGTTGAGCACCTGCCGTCCACGGCATCTGCGGGCCGGACGAAGTTTTGGGTCGAGGGCCCGATTCCAGAGCAGTGTGCGGTGACTGCAGTCCACTCGGTCACCTTGAGCCACAGCGGCAAGACAGCATCCGATCTGTTCCACAAACTGACATTTGCTTCGGTTGGATCCGATGCCGCCACGTTACGACAGCGCTTCTCGGTTGGAGCGGGGTCGTCGCAAGGCTTCATCGACATCGTTCCAGCACCTGGATCGTCGCGCGGAAGGATGGGCGCCGGCACAATTCACCACGTTGCATTCCGGACGGACGATGATGGCAGTCAGTTAGACTGGCAGCAGTCTTTGTTGACACTTGGGCTTCACGTATCGCCTGTCATGGATCGAAATTACTTTCACTCCATTTACTTCCGGGAGCCCGGCGGGGTCCTGTTTGAGATCGCAACCGACCCGCCCGGCTTCGCGATTGACGAGCCGGAAGCACATCTGGGCGAGTCACTGAAGCTGCCTTCCTGGTACGAATCCATCCGAGCCAAACTCGAAACCAGCTTGCCGACGTTGGTTACGCCGAAAGGACACGCTTGACCACCGCTCTCGGTTTTGAGCACGTTTTTGAACCAGCCGGCGCGCCCGCACCACCGGTCGGGCTCTTGTTGTTGCATGGAACCGGAGGAAATGAATCGGATCTTGTGCCGCTGGGGCGAATGCTCCTGCCGGGCGCAGCTCTTTTGAGCCCGCGTGGAAAGGTGCTCGAGCGCGGCATGCCTCGCTTCTTCCGCCGGCTCGCCGAAGGAGTGTTCGATCAGGAGGACCTGACGATTCGAACGGACGAGCTGGCACGCTTCATCCAGCAGGCCAGCGAGCGATACGCACTTGATGCGGGCAAGCTGGTCGCGGTTGGTTTTTCAAACGGCGCGAATATCGCGGCCAGCCTCTTGCTGCGCTATCCGAGTCTGCTCGCCGGCGCGATTCTGATGCGCGCCATGCCGCCCTTTATCCCTGCCCAGCCCGTGGATCTTGGCCGGAAGCCGGTCCTGATGCTTAGCGGCGACCGTGACCCGATCGTACAACGCGATCAGGTAATGCAACTGGCCAACCTGCTTCGCGATTCGCAGGCTGACCTCACGCTACATTGGGGAGAAGGCGGTCACAATCTGGCGGAGGATGATGCCTCCGTGGCTCGTGACTGGCTCCAGCGAATCTTCAACAGCAGCCCTCATGGCAGCCAACGCCACCGCCGCGCCTAGTTCCAACATCACTGAGGAACCATGGGCGCCGCTCACGCACCCGCTGTTCCGGGCGCTCTGGATCGCATCGGTCGCATCCAACATCGGCACCTGGATGCAGAACGTTGGGGCCGGATGGCTCATGACGGAACTGAGCATGTCACCGCTCTATGTTGCGTTGATCCAAACCGCTACCAGTTTGCCGGTGTTTCTGCTGGGCGTGCCCGCGGGCGCAGCCGCTGACATCTTCGACCGTCGCAGGTTGCTGATCTTCACCCAGGCGTTTATGACCGTTGCGGCTGGACTGCTTGGCTGGCTGACCTTAATCGGGAAGGCCACACCAATCGTCCTGCTGCTCACCACTTTCGCCCTCGGCATTGGCTCGACGCTTAACAACCCGGCCTGGCAGGCCATTGTCCCGGAGCTGGTGCCGCGCCGCGAGCTGCCTCAGGCCATCTCACTGAATTCTGTCGGCTTCAACCTGGCCCGAGCCGTGGGTCCGGCGATTGCCGGCTTCCTGATTGCCGCCTTCAATCCAGCGGCTGTGTTCCTGTTGAATGCGCTCTCCTTCGTGGGCGTGATCGTGGTTCTATTTGTTTGGAAGCGCCCGGTTCATGCCCATGATTCGAGCGAGGATGAGAGCATCATCTCGGCCACCTGGGCCGGTTTACGCTACGTGCGTTACTCTCCCGGCATTCGCGCCGTGCTGGTTCGCTCCGGCAGCTTCATCATCGGGGGCAGTGCGATCTGGTCGATTCTGCCCATCCTGACGCGTAATGAGTTGAAGGGCTCCGCGACAGGCTACGGTCTGCTGCTGGGTTGCCTTGGGGCCGGAGCGGTGGTGGGCGCCGGACTGCTTGCCAAGTTCCGCATGCGCTTTTCGCCGGATCAACTGGTAGTCTTTGCCGGTGCGCTGTGGGGGTTGGTGACCATCGCGCTGGGAGGACTCAAGAGCTTCCCTCTGGCGGCGATTGTGATGGTGGCCGCCGGCGTCGCCTGGGTTTCCGAGATGTCGAGTTTCAATGTGGCGGCACAGACCGTATTACCGGCCTGGGTCCGAGCACGGGCGCTCGCCGTCTATCTGCTCGTCTTCCAAGGCGGCATGGCTCTCGCCAGCATGGTGTGGGGCGTGGTGGCGGAGCACTTCGGAACGCGCCAAGCGTTCTATGCGGCAGGCGTAACCTGTTTGCTTAGCTTGCCGCTGGTGAAGAGGTTCCCGTTGCGGCACGGTGAAGAGCGCGACGTGACGACATCCAAATATTGGCCCGAACCGGTTTTCACGACACCGCCCGACCCAGGCCGCGGTCCGGTGCTCGTGATGATTGAATACGACGTGGATGCCGCGCGCGCCGGCGCGTTTTCGGCTGCCATGCACGAACTCGGCCTTATCCGCAGGCGCGACGGGGCCATCCGGTGGGGTCTTTATCAGGACGCGGCTAATCCGTCACGCCATGTAGAGAGCTTCATGGTGGAGAATTGGGCCGAACATCTTCGCCAGCATGAGCGCTCCACGATTGCCGACCGCGACGTTCAAGAAGAAGCCTGGCGCTTCCATCGGGGATCCGAGCCGCCCACTGTCCATCACTGGCTCGCTTCATAAAGTGGCGCAGGCTGTCGGCTTGCTGAGCCGAGATTCGTCTCGGCTTTTTCGGCTTGCGAAAGTTGGGGCCGTCGACCAATCGCTCAGGCCCATAAACATTCGATGATGCGCTACTGGGCCGGCGGGGCTGGGTTCACGGCGTGATCCGCCTGAATCTTCATCAACTGAGGACCGCCGTCTTTCACGGTGTATCCGGCCGGAACCTGAAACAGCGCCGCACTCGGTTCGCCGCGCTGGATGTTGGTTACGGCCATCACCGATTCACCGATACGCGGATCGTTCCGCTTGCTCAACACGACGGTTTGGAGGTCGGGAGAATACCAGGTTTCCGACGTCACCACGATCGGCTGATCGTTGCCGATGGTACCGGCTGGAATCGTGGTCGTTACCTGCTTGCCATGCGCGAGTACGCCTTCGATAGTCTGGTCCGCCAGCGTTTGGACCTTATCGCCAGCGCCGTTCTCAGTGTCGCTGACAATAACGCTCGTCATGACGTTGGGGCCAGGGGAGACATCCGTCGTCACGACGCCGGCCCCGGCTCCAGACCTTGTCATGACCTGGACTTGAGCGCCGGGAGGCGGCGCCGGCAGTGCACCTTGGGAAAGCGTATCGCCTGGCTGTCCGATGAAGAAAAACGTCTTCTGGTCGCTCATCGGTGGAACGCCTCCCGCTGCGCTTAGCGCTACAGGGCCCGCTTGCAAACTCATCTTGACCGCCGTCTTGCCATCCGGCTCGAGAACGTAATGTACCTGCGCAACCGGGTCGTTGATGAACACGATGGGGCTGGTATTCGACGTGGACCACGGGCCGATATTGTTGAGGCTCTCCTCGCGGCGGGTCCGGCCGGCCGAATCGCGCGCAACGGATGATTCCTGCTTCTGCACGATGTGTGTTCCGTCGGCCAGGGTTTGAGTGATGGTGGTGGTAATCGTTGCCGTATAAGGCGCACCGGTCACCACCTTGCCATCAAGAGTCGCGTTTGCGCCGATATACATCATGTTCTTAACCACTGGCCCCGAGGCGGTTACAGGTCCGCCGCCGACGGCCACCGCGGCTGGTTGCGCAGTCATCGAAGCGGCCAGCGCCAGGCCAAGCATGGGGAGTATCAGGAAGCGGGATTCAGAATTCCGCAAGTTTCCATTCAGAAGTGGCCGGAAAAACATAAATGAGTCCTTTCGTGGTTCAAAGTCGAGTCGGAATTACTGTGGCCGTGGTTTGTTGGCGAGCCGGCCGGATGGCGCGGGGCAGGCCGTCCGCTCCAATCACAACGTCCGCTGCTATTCGATCCTTGGGGCCAGGCGGGGGGATATTCGCTAGAGGCACACCTGCCATCAGAAATGCCTCGCGCGGCAAGTCGGCGCGTACCAGTTCCGCGCCTTCCTGTGCCAGGGCCGGATCGGAATAGGGAAGATACCAGAAGACCTCCGCGGTTTGCGGCGTTGGAGCGTTCTGCTCCGGATTTGGCCCATGGCGCTGTAAATCGGCTTGCAGGGATGGTGCGGCGGCGCGAGCGTGTCGCCGGGGTCGGACCATCACGGCTTGAGGCCGCGGGGCAGGCGTGATCGCTGGCTCGCTCGCCGCGATCGTGCCGGTATTTGGTGACGTGCCGGCGACCGGCGCCGGGCGGTCCCTATGTGTAACGCTCGCCCGGGAGTTTATCCACAGCATCAACCCAGCGACCATTGCTGCCAGTGCGGCTGCCGGCATGAGAAATTGGGGGCGGCGAAAGAGTGACAACACGCCGTCTAGCCGGGTAGCCGAAACTTCAGCTGGAAGATAAAGCTCGAACTCGCGTAGTGAAGGAATTGACCGGTGGAACTTCGCCAATCGGCCGCTCACTTGCTGCAGCCGCTCATATTGCGCCGCACATTGAGGACACTTTGTGACATGTTCTTCAACGGCGGAGTTTTGTTGCGGAGAAAGTTCACGATCAAGGGCCGCCATCAAGGTCGAGCCAGTGGGATGTCGGTCTTGCTGCCGGTCGAGGTTACTTTCCATCGAACTCCTCCCCGAGTTGCTCTAGCGCCTGCCGGAGATAATCGGCCACCGTCGTAACTCCCACGTCGAGCACCGCCGCGATTTCGCGGTACTTCATGCCCTCCGCCCGCAAGTGAACACACAGCCGATGCGAGTAGGGCAAGCGCATCAGCGCGGTTTGAAGGCGGTCCATCTTCTCGATTTGGAGCAGACGGTGTTCGGCGCTTTGGGCCGGATCTGCGGTGACGCCGGCGAATTGCCTCTCGGTATCTTGCGGCTCGTTGCGCCGCCTGCGCTTGCGCTCGTTCGAAGCCAGGTTGTGGGCGACGCGAAATACCCATCCCCTCAAATTGGTCCGGCTGCCGCCGGTCGCCAGATGCTGATACAGCTTCAGAAACGTGTCCTGAACAATTTCCTCAACATCCGCGCACGGAGTGCCGGCGTACATTAAATATCGCGATAACGGATCACGCAGCTCCCGGAACATGGCAGAGGTGGTCTGGCGCGCTTCTTTTTTTGGATCCTCACGCGGCTGATCGAGCACGCTGTCTAGCACCAAGGCAGCTACGTGGTCCTTTCCTAATGTTTCCAATCTGACGCCGTCCCTATATCGCGCTTTGCCGCTCGCTTGTATCTACTAGAACAACACCCCTGGTGTTACGTTTTTCGAAAATGATCCGTGGCACAGCCTTCAGGCTGTGGTTGGTGTCTGCTGTGAACTCCCCGGGTATTCTCACAAGGACACGTGGCGCAGGCTGTTTAGCCTGCTGAGCCGAGATTCCTCTCGGCTTTTTCTACGGGGATTTATCACCGGCTTTAACGGTCCTTTTGAGCCCCGTCAACGGTCAGCCTTTGACGAACGGTTCAACTCACCGCTACAATCTCCCGATGAAAGGACCTTGCCATGCCCGCCAAGAAGGCCGAGACTGCACCCTTTAATGTTAGTGACTCGCTCATCGTTGCCTACGCCACCAACGATCGCATTAATCGCTACCTGATCGACAACCTGCCGCCGGCGGCATGGACAGCTACCCCTCCAGGAGGCAAGGGCCGTACCATCGCAGCCATCGTCGCCCACATCAACAACGTCCGGCTGATGTGGTTGAAGAGCGCCGGTTGGCCGCTCGATTCCGTGCGGAAACTGGATGGCGATGCCTGCAGCAAGAAGGAAGCGTCCGAAGCGCTGGTGTTAAGCAGCGAGGCAATCCGCGACTTGCTCAAGGCGTCTCTCGCAGGCGATGGCCGCATCAAAGGTTTTAAGCCGGACGTAGGCAGTTTTCTCGGCTACCTGTTAGCGCACGACGCCCACCATCGCGGCCAGATCACCATGCTCGCGCGCCAGGTGGGACATCCCTTGTCTCAGAGCGCGATGTATGGGCTGTGGGAGTGGGGAACGCGGTAGAGAAGCAGCGTCCTCTTCCATTTGACCGGCAAATGGAGTTCGCGAGTACTCTATTAGAGTGACAAATAGAGAGACGAAGGAGGCCCGCAGTGAAGTTCTGCAGGGCACGCTCGATCTGATGGTGTTCCAGACGCTGGCGACACTGGGCCCGCAGCACGGCTACGCGATCGGCGCGCGCATCGAACAGGTGTCGAACGGCGCCATCCAACTGAATATGGGCACGCTTTATCCGGCGCTGGTGCGGCTGGAACAAAGAGGATTCATCCGTTCGAAGTGGGACACCACCGAGAACAACCGGCGCGCTCGTTTCTATGAGCTGACCGCGGCGGGCCGCAAACAACTTGGGATCGAACGCGCCGGATGGGAACGCATGACCGGGATCATAAACCGGCTGCTGAACCAGGCCTGAGCCCAGGAGGCACCGTGGCAAGACTCCGCGAATGGTTAACCCGCGCGACGACACCATTTCGGCGCCGCAAGGACGAACAACGGACCGAAGCCGAGATGCGTTTCCACATGGACATGGAAATCGAAGCGGGTCTGGCGCGCGGACTCTCTCGCGATGAGGCAGAACGCCAGGCTCGCCTGCGTGCCGGCTTTGTTGACGCCGCATTGGACGAGGTTCGCGACCAGCGCGGCCTCGGCTGGCTGGACGGAACGCTGATGGACTTGCGCCAAGCCTGGTCGGCTCTCCGCCGCCGGCCCGGCTTTCTGGCTGTAGCCGGAGGAGCGCTCGCCGCCGCGGTTGCGATGAACACCTTGATCTTCACCATCGTGGATGGGGTCATCCTACGCCCACTGCCGTACCGCGAACCGGAGCGTTTGGTGCGCATCTATCAATCAACCCCGCGCAATCCGAAGTTCCCGGTTTCGATCTACAACTACCTGGAAGACAAGCGTGAGAACCGCACGCTCGACGGCATCGCCCTGTATACCCGGGACGACCTCCACTTGATGCATGAGGAACGGGCAGAGCGCCTCACTTCCGTGGCTGTCACCGACGATTTCTTCCCCACGCTCGGGCGTTTCGCCGGTCTCTGGGCCGCAATTTCGAACCCGGCGACCTGCTCAAAGGAATCCGCGTCGTTATCCTCAGCCACACGCTTTGGGTTAACAGGTTTCACGCTGATCCTCAGATCATCGACAAGCAAATCCGCTTGGATCGTGAGAACTGGACCGTAGTCGGCGTTCTTCCAGCCGGCTTCCAGCACGTGGGAGGCGACTTTCGATCGCCGCTGCAAGGAGACACCGTGGCGCTGTGGCGGCCGCTTCGTATCGACCTCGACAAGAATGCCATGCGTAACTGGCACTTCACAAACGCGGTGGCCAGGCTGAAACCCGGCGTTACCCGGAAGACAGCCGAGGAAGATCTGAATCGCGTCCTGGCTGAGCTTGCGCGCCGCGATCCTGACGCGTATGAGGGCCGGCACGCGCGCGTCGAACCGCTAGCCTCCGAAGTTGTGGGCCGTTCCCGCGTGACGGTGGATGTCATCGTGATAGCGGGCGCGCTGGTTCTACTGATTGCGTGCTTGAACATTGCCGCCTTGTCTGTAGCTCGTGTGCTTGCGAGGCGTAGAGAGTTGGCCATCCGGCAGGCACTCGGTGGAAGTGCTTGGCGGTTGATTCGCGCTGTTCTCTCAGAGAGTCTAATTGTGGGGGGCCTTGGCGGCCTAGGTGGACTCGCCCTGTCGCTGGGCCTGATTCCCGCGCTTCGCCTGATACTGCCCGCGGACTTTCCGAGACTGCATGAGATCGGATTTAGCTGGGCCGCCGCCGGCTTTGCGCTGACTGCCGCTTTAATTACCAGTACCGTCGCCGGTATGGTTCCCGCATTGCGCCAGATCGGAGTGGACGCGCGAGATGGGCTCAGCGAAGACAACCGGATGACGTCTGGTGCTCATCGCATTACGAGCCTGCGGGGATTTCTGGTCACGGCGGAAGTTGCCTTATCCTGTGTCCTCTGCTTCAGTGCGGTCCTGCTGGTCCGCAGCTCGATCGCCTTGGGCGAGCGTGACCATGGCTTCGATCCGAGCGGCGTCCTGACCTTCCAACTGGCGCTCCCCGAGAAGGAGTACAGCGGCGGTGCGAAAGCGGCCGCTTTCCAGTCTGCGCTGGTGGAGCGGTTGAAAAGCATTCCCGGCGTGCGCGAAGCGGGCGTGACTACAAATCTGCCGTGGACCGGATACGACGAGAACACCAGCTTCGATATTGTCGGCCGGCCTGCGCGTCCAGGAGAGAGTATTCAAGCCCGCTATCAGTCCGCCGATCCCGGCTACTTCCGCGCACTACGTTTCCGGCTGCTCAAAGGGCGCTTCATTGAGCCCAGCGATCAGGCGTCTTCCGCGCACGTTGTGCTGATCAACGAGGCGCTGGCAAGCCGGTATTTCCCCGATACGGACCCCATTGGCCACGAGCTGGATATGGGTGATCAAGTAAAGAACCGCATCATCGGAGTGGTTGCCGACATTCGCGACCGGCCCGCTGATTTGGCCGCGGAGCCTGGCTTTTGGTGGCCGATGTCGCAAGCTCCATTTCACCTCTTTACGGTTGCACTTCGAACCGACGGAGACCCGACCGCGCTCGTGTCCGCGACACGGGCCGCCGTGGAATCGCTGGATCGCGAGCTACCGCTGGCCGAGATCCGGACCATGGAGGATATCGGCGCCGCGGCACTCGCTGAGCGGCGGCTGGCACTTTGGCTTTGCGAAACATTTGCGGCACTGGCGTTGACATTAGCGGCCATCGGAGTCTACGGAATGCTGACGTATCTCGTGGAGCAGCGGCGGCGCGAAATCGGAATCCGGCTTGCCCTGGGCGCAACGCGGCCGTCGGTAGTGTGGATGGTGGTCTCGACCGGCCTCACGCTCGCCGTCTTCGGAATCGCGGCTGGACTCTTGCTGGCGCCGGTGGTGGGCCGGGTATTCTCGTCTCTCCTCTATGGTGTACGAGTATCGGATGCGCTGGCACTGGTAGCGGCACCACTGTTGATCCTGGTGATCACAGCGCTAGGGAGTTTGGCGCCCGGTTGGCTGGCATCGCGAACGGAACCGATGTCGGCGTTGCGGGAACAGTAAGGCCCGCTCCCTGGCACGGTCGCGGCTCCGAAAACGAGCGCTGCTTTAGCCGAAGAAGTCCTTCACCCGCTCAAACACGCTCTTCTCATGCGGCGCGTTGTCGGTGGGCAGCAGCTCTTTCAGCTGCTCGAACAGCTTGCGCTGCTCGCGCGTCAGCTTGCTTGGAATCTGCACATCGATGTGCACAAACAGATCGCCGCGGCCCCGGCTGTTTACTTCCGGAACGCCCAGATGCCGCAGCTTGAACTGCGCTCCACTCTGCGTACCCTCGGGAATGCGAATGGTCTGCGGGCCATCGAAGGTCTCGATCTCAATCTCGGCGCCAAGGACCGCTTGTGCCACGTTGACCGGCAGCGTGCAGTGGAGATCGTTTTCCCGGCGGGCATAGATGGGGTGTTCAGCCACCTTCAACACGACATACAAGTCGCCCGGCTGTCCACCCGGCGGCCCCGGATTACCCTCGTTCGCCAAGCGCAGCCGTGTTCCGGTGTCGACGCCGGCCGGGATATTTACCTTCAGCTTCTTCTCGGAGCGCGAATAGCCTTCGCCTTTGCAAGCTGTGCAGGGATGACGGATTACCTTTCCGCGGCCTCCGCATGTTGGGCAGGTCTTGCGAATTGAAAGAAAGCTTTGCTGATAGATGACTTCGCCGCGGCCGCCGCACGCCATACAGGAGACCATGCCGCCATTCGGCTCCGCGCCCGATCCCTGGCACTTGAGGCAAGCTTCGAGCCGGGGAACCAGCAGGTCGGCCGCGAGGCCGCGCATCGCGTCTTCGAAGGAAATCTCGAGGTCGTAACGCAGGTCCTCGCCACGCTGCACCCGGTTTCGCCGGCGGCCACTACCACCGAAGATGTCGCCGCCGAATCCGAACAGGTCGCCCAGGATGTCGCCAAAATCGCCGAACTGGGACGGGTCGAATCCTTGCGCCCCGTTATTGACGGCCTGGTGGCCATAGCGGTCGTAAGCGGCGCGTTTTTGTGCATCGCTCAACACCGAGTAAGCTTCGGCCGCTTCCTTGAATCTCTCCTCAGCAGTCGGATTGTTGGGATTGCGGTCGGGGTGATGTTCCATCGCCAACCGGCGATAAGCGCTCTTGAGCGACTGCTCGTCGCAGTCCCGCTCGACACCCAAAACCTCGTAATAGTCTCGTTTCGCCACGCTCATGTGCAGTTGGATTCCATCCGTCGGGAGCTACTGATTCACCGCCACCTGTACCATCGCGGGCCTCAGTAACCGGCCCTTGAAGTAGTATCCGCTCTGGTACTCCTTCAGCACGGTTTGGTCGGGGTGTTCTTTGGTATCAACCATATCCACCGCATGATGAATGTGCGGGTCGAACCTAGCTCCTACTTCGGTAGAAATCGGCTCCAGACCCAGCTTCTTCAAAGACTCGAACAGGCGCTGATAGATCAACTCCATGCCGCGCGCGTATTCCTTGTCGGCGCTTTCCACCTTCAGCGCCCGCTCAAAGTCATCAATGATTGGCAGCAGCGCCTTCACGCTGTCCATGTTCGCGAATTCGAACAGTTCGCCGCGTTCGCGCTCCATGCGGCGGCGATAATTCTCGAACTCGGCCTGCCTGCGCAGCAACAGGTCCTGTAACTCGTTCTTTTCTTTGATCAATTCCTCGCGTTCAGACACGTCAGGTGCGGCACCCGACGGGTTAGGGTCAGCCGGACTCTGCCGGACATCATCATCAACGCCAGCCGGGCCGTCAGGCCCATTTTTTGCGGTTTCCATGGAGGGTCAAACTGAGAGTGAAATGCGACGAAAAGCAGTTCACTTCCAGATTAACAAAAGCCCGGCAAACGTGCTCTGAGGGCTGCGTGCGAGCCGGTAGGCCTGAAACCGGTTTTCGAGCCAATTACAGCTCGCCGGGTTAGCGGCTTACAATAACGGTTGTATCCCAGGGCCTTCTGGCACCGTCACTTAACAGTAGATCCTTTGCGTCATCCTCGTTTCATTCTCGAGATTAGCTCGTTACTCCTGGCGGCTTTGCTCGCCGCGTCAGCCCCGGCGCAATCCCCATCGACGCCATTTTTTCCCCTCCGCGACATCCGGCCCGGCCTTCATGGCGTGGGTCGAACTGTCTTTCATGGCAATCAGATCGAGGAGTTCCAGGTTGAGATCCTGGGCGTGCTGGAAGGCTCCGGGCCCCAACAGTCCATCATTCTCGCCAAGCTCACAGGCGGTCCGCTCGCAGACACGGGGGTTATCCAGGGCATGAGCGGCAGCCCCGTTTACATCGATGGCAAGCTGGCCGGCGCAGTCGCACTTGGGTTTCCTTTTTCCAAGGAAGCCATAGCCGGTATCCAGCCCATTGAGCAAATGCTGGCCGACGCCACTCCGGCGGCTTCGCACCAGGCAAACCCGGGCAGCTCTCGGCCCTCGTTCCCGGCCGGCGCCGGCTTGCGTGATTTCTACCCTGGCGCCGCAACAAACCCGCTGCTGGCCAAGGCCTCGTTCCCGACCAGCACTCCAGCCGCCGTCGAGTCGCCGTTCGGGCGTTTGCGCGACATCGGCACACCGCTGGCCATGACCGGCTTTACAGAAGCCACCATCCGGGCGTTCGCCGGGCCCTTGCAGAAGCTAGGCTTCGAGGCCCAGACCGGGTTGGGCGGCGGCAGTTCCAGTTCCAGCAGTCAGGCAGATGCTACCCCGATCGTGCCGGGCTCGATGATCAGCGTGCAATTGATGACAGGCGACATGGTTATGAGCGCCGACGGCACCGTGACCTACGTCGATGGCCAAAGGATCTACGCCTTCGGCCACCGCTTCCTCGCCGCGGGATCCACTGAACTGCCTTTTTCACGCGCCGAAGTGCTGGCGATTCTGCCCAACCTGAATGCCTCCTACAAAATCTCGGTGGCCAAGCAGTGGGCGGGGAGCATGACCAGCGACCGGAGCACCGCGGTAGCCGGGGAAATTGGCCGGTCGGCACACTTGGTGCCGCTATCCATTGAGGTGCGTTCTCCCGGCAATGCCTCCCATCGATATCGGATTGAAGTGGTCAACGACCGCCTGTTAACGCCGTTTCTCACCCAGCTCGCCTTGTTCTCGGCAGTCGATGCCACAGAACGCACACTCGGCGCCTCCAGCCTGCGGGTTGACGGGCGAGTCGAGTTTGAGGGCAACCTGCAGCCGTTAGTCATTAAGAACGTCTTCGCCAGCGACCTGAGTGTCGCCATGCAGGCCGCCGCAAACTCCGTGGTGCCTCTTTCATTCGCACTGCAATCCGGCTTTCAGGAACTCAAAGTGAAGTCGGCCTCCTTCATCCTGGAGCCGGACGAACTGAAGAAGACGGTGCAGATTGACCAAATCTGGGCCTCCCGGCGCGAGGTGAAGCCGGGCGACGCCATCGACGTCTCCATTTTGTTCAGCGGCGAAAACGGACTCGAAGTGACGCGTTCCGCTCACGTTCAGATTCCCATTGGCGCACCGACTGGAACACTGAACCTTACCGTCAGTGATGCCAATGGCCTCAACTATCCGGAATTGGCTGGCCTGTCGCCCGTCGCCGCGGGGTCGCCTGATCAGTTGATTCACGAACTCTGTGCGATCCGCCCTAGCGACCGCGCCTACCTGCGCGTGTGGCGTCAGGAGCCATCCTTTCCCCTCTCAGGAACCGAGTTGACTGATCCGCCGCCCTCGGTCTCGATGATTCTGGCGCGCGGCGCCGGAACGGGGGCTACGATGCTGTTCGCCCTTCGTGGGTCGGCCGTGCTGGAGATGCCCGTCGACCCCGGTAACTACGTCGTCAGCGGCTACAAAACTATTCAAGTGGAAGTAAAAGAGTGAACGGTAGAAGTTTTCGCAGATTCATAACAGCGGTTGCGCTTGCAGCCAGTCTCAGTGCGTCCCTTTTTGCTGCGACCAGCACTACCTGGGAAACCGGCAGCTATGCGGAGTTTCTCAAAGGCAAGCTACAAGGCCTGTCGTTAACCTCCGATGGCGTGTTGATGCCCGGTGCCAGCATACGTAAATCCACCACAGTGGAGCAACCCGTTCTGTGGACGGTCGTCCCTGGCCCGGATGGCTCCCTCTACGCGGCCACCGGTCATCGCGGTAAGGTTTTCAAGATCGATCCGAAGGGCGCGATCACGCTGGTTTTCTCGGCGGAACAGCCTGAAGTCTTCGCCCTGTGCTTTGACGCCCAAGGTATCCTCTACGCAGCCACCTCACCGAAGGGCGGCGTTTATCGGATTGAGAACGGCAAAGCGACCGAGATCTTTCATCCCGATGCGAAATACATCTGGGCGATACTTCCCACGCCGCAGGGAAGTTTATACGTCGCCACCGGAGATCAAGGCCGCATCTACAAAATCGACAACGCAGCTAAAGCCGACGTTGCCGGCAAGCCTGTACCATATTTTGAAACCGGCCAGCAGAACGTCACTTCGCTCGCGCTGGGCCCGAACGGGCACCTTTACGCCGGAAGCGAACCGAATGGCTTGTTGTTCGATATCGCCGCAAAAGATCGGGGCACGATTCTCTACAAATCCACGCTGCCGGAGATTCATGGCGTGGCCGTAGGATCGGACGGCACGGTTTACGCGTCTGCGCTGGGCGGCGGACTCAGTACCAGGGTCGCCACCCAAGCCGCGTCGGCCAATGCCACAAACACGGCGCTGGTGGCATCGACGCCGACTGTGGTTTCGGTCACCGACGCCAGCGATAACTCAGCAGGCGGCGCTCCGGCACAGATCGGCGGCTTGAAGAACGCCGACCCGACGAAGGGCACCGCGACATCGACCATGACTCCAATCCCCGCCGCGCCAGGCGCGCAGGTGGTGGACGTCAGCGGCGTTGAGAAGTCCGCCATCTATCGCATCAGCCCGGATATGACGGTTGAAACGCTGCGCAGTTCGAAGGACGACAACGTCTACGATCTACTGCTGGACGGCGCCAACATTCTTTTTTCGACCGACGGCCAGGGCCGCATCTATTCGCTTGCACCCGATCGAAAAACCACACTATTTGCCGAACTGGGTGATGCGGAGGCGGTCCGGCTGGTGAGGCGTGGAAGTGACCTGCTGGCCGCCCAGAGCACCCCAGCAAAACTGGTGGATCTTCAGCTGGGAGGCTCCGGCACAGCGACCTATGAATCGCCCGTGCACGACACAACCACCGTGGCGCGCTGGGGCCGACTGGCGTGGCTGAGTTCCGGCAGCGGCGTCACCTTTCGAACGCGCACCGGCAATTCCGCGCGCCCCGACAGCACCTGGAGCGCGTGGTCGGACCCGATACTGGAGTCCGGTTCATCCCGAATCACCAGCCCCAACGCGCGCTATATCCAATGGAGCGCAGAGTGGAAGCCGGGCGCCCAAACCGAACTTCGGAACGTCAGCATCTCGTTTCTGCCCCAGAATACGCCGCCGATCATTCGCAGCATCAGCGTGACCGCGGTAAGTGCCGCGAATGCGCTTAAGGCGTCGAACACCCAGGCAGCCAGTTCCAGCGCTTTCAGTGTCACCGTTACCGATACCGGCGATCCGCCGCCTGCATCCACATCTTCTTCCGGCGCCCAGACGGTTTCCCGGCTCAATAGCACCCAAACTCAGATCACCTGGCAGGCCGACGATCCGGATGGCGACAAGCTCGTCTATGCCGTCTATTTCCGCGGCGAAGACGAGAAGGAATGGAAACTAATCCGCTCCCAGATTTTCGAGAACTCGTTGCTGCTGGACGCGGACGTTCTCGCTGACGGCCGCTACACATTTCGTGTCGTTGCCTCGGACCGCCCTTCGAACGACTTGCAATACGCACGAGAGACAGAACTGGTAAGCTCATCCGTGCTGATCGACAACACACCGCCGATGGTGACGCCCGGCGTGCCGCAGCGCCGCGACGATGTCATTGAAGTCGATGTCGAGGCGGAAGACAAAGCCAGTTCTTTGCGACGCTGCGAGTATTCGATCGATGCGGGCTCCTGGCAGCCGCTCGAAGCCGCCGACGGCGTCACCGATTCGCCCAAAGAGCAGTTCCATCTGCACCTCGAGAAGGTCAAGCCCGGCGAGCATCTGATTGTGTTTCGTGTCTACGACACCGCTAATAACGCGGGTTTGACACGCGTCGTCGTACACTGAGCCCGAATGAAGTTTCGCAAGTTTGTCGTTGCCGTGCTGCCAGCGGCCCTGGTTTCGTTGTGGCTTTTGCAGGGTGAAGCTCCTGGGTCTGAGGCAGCTCATTCCGGTATCAAACCAACCGCAGCCGCTCCATTCATCAAGTCCCGCGGAGCGTTTGTTCCTGCGCCGAAACCTTATGGCGCTATACCCTCGGAGCGGCAGCTCCGCTGGCAGGAGATGGAAATCAACGCCTTCCTCCACTTCACGGTCAACACGTTTACCGACAAGGAGTGGGGGTACGGCGACGAAGATCCATCGGTCTTCAATCCCACCGCCTTCGATCCCGACAAGATCGCCGCGGCGCTGGCCGCGGGCGGCGTGAAGGGAGTCATACTGACCTGCAAGCACCACGACGGTTTTTGCCTGTGGCCGACCAAAACCACTGAGCACTCCATCGCGCACAGCTCGTGGGAGGACGGCAAAGGCGACGTGGTGCGAGACATCTCCGATGCGGTCCGCCGGCGTGGCCTCGATTTCGGCGTGTATCTTTCGCCCTGGGATCGCAGCGCCACTACATACGGCACTCCAGAGTACATCGACCTCTACCGCAGCCAGTTGAGGGAGCTTCTCACAGGCTACGGCTCGCTTTTCGAGGTCTGGTATGACGGAGCTAACGGCGGCGACGGCTATTATGGCGGGGCCAATGAGAAGCGATCTATCGACCGCCGCACGTACTACGATTGGCCCGCCACCTGGGAAATGGTGCGCAAGCTGCAGCCTGGCGCGGTCATCTTCAGCGATGTGGGACCGGATGTGCGCTGGGTGGGGAACGAGAAAGGCTTCGCCGCCGAAACCTCCTGGGAAACTTACACCCCCGTAGGCGTGGATGGAGGCCCTGCTGCGCCGGGTTACGTTCGGGAAAGCGAGAACCCCACCGGGCAGCGCAATGCGAACCAGTGGCTACCCGCCGAGTGCGATGTCTCCATCCGTCCCGGCTGGTTCTGGCACGAGGCGGAAAACGGCAAAGTGAAGACGGCTCACGAGCTGTTCGACCTCTACACCAAGTGCGTGGGGCACGGCGGGAACATGCTGCTGAATGTGCCGCCCGATCGCCGCGGGCAGTTATATGAGGCCGACGTCGCGGTCCTCAAGCAGTTCGGCGAATTGCTGCACTTGGCCTTCCGAACCAACCTGGCGCTGCGAGCCAGGCTCGAACCCTCCAACGTTCGCGGCGACAGTCCCAACTTTGGCGCGTCGAAGCTGGTGGATGGCGACCGATACAGCTACTGGGCCACCGACGACAACGTCACTACGCCGGAACTGATCGTCGATTTCGGAAAAGACCAGACCTTCAACCTCATCCGCCTCCGCGAAGATATCAAGGTGGGCCAGCGCATTGAAGGCGTTGCTCTCGATGCCTGGGTCAAGGGCAAGTGGGAGCAATTCGCGGCTGCGACCAGCATCGGCGCGTGCCGCATCATCCGCATGGAGCAACCCGTTACTAGCCGCAAGGTGCGGCTCAGGATCACAAAGTCGCCGGTTTCGATTGCGCTGTCGGAGTTGGGGATTTACGAAATGGAGTGATCTATACCTGACGTGCCCTCATGCGACGATATCTCAATGCTCCGGTCTCTGCTCACCACCCTAGTCTTCTCCTTCGCCCTCGCTGCCCAGACTGCCCTGCCACCTGAGGCCGACCGACAGCTTGCCCACGACATCTATAAAGAGATCATCGAAATTAAGTCAGGCTTCACGACGGGGGCGACGACTCCGGTCGCTGAAGCGATTGCCGCACGGCTGAAGGCCGCTGGATTCCCCGATTCCGACATCTTCGTTGGCGGCGCGATTCCAAAGAAGGCAAACCTGGTTGTGCGTTATCACGGCACCGGCGCCCAGAAGCCTCTGCTGCTGCTGGCCCACATCGATGTGGTCGAAGCCAAGCGCGAAGACTGGAGCACGGACCCCTTCGTGTTCGTGGAGAAGGACGGTTATTTCTACGGCCGCGGCACTGCCGATGACAAAGCACAGGCAGCGGTCTGGATCGCCAACCTCATCCGCTACAAGCGCGAAGGCTTCAAGCCCGACCGCGACATCATCGTCGCGCTCACTGCCGATGAAGAAGGCGGCGGACCCTACAATGGCGTCGAATGGCTCCTGAAGAACCATCGCGAACTGATCGACGCCGAGTTCTGCCTCAACGAAGGAGGCTGGGGAGAAATGGCAAAGGGGAAGAGAATCTCCAACGACCTTCAGGTGAGCGAGAAGTACGTCATCAACTTCCGGTTCGAGGTGCATAACAAGGGCGGGCACAGCTCGCTACCGGTGCCCGACAACGCGATATATCATCTGGCCGGCGCACTCGACCGGCTCTCGAAGTTCGGATTCCCGCTGAAGACCAATGAGGTGACGCGCGCCTACTTCGTCGCGATGGCAAGCATTACACCTGGTCCCATAAAAGAGGATCTCGCCAAGGTGCCGGATGGCTCACCGGATATTCTGGCGCGAGTAGCCGCATTCTCGCCTGCCTGGAATGCCACCTTGCGTACGACCTGTGTCGCAACGCAGCTGGAAGGCGGCCACGCCATGAACGCGCTCCCGCAACTAGCGGCGGCTACGGTGAATTGCCGCGTGCTGCCGGAAGACTCCGCCGAGTACGTCCAGAGCACACTCGAGAAAGTCGTCGCTGACGATCAGGTCAGCATCAAGCCGCTCGGAGAACCCACCAAGGGTCCGGCCTCGCCGTTGCGCCCCGACGTGCTGAAGGCAGCAAAGCGTTATACCGACACGCTATGGCCGGGCGTGCCGGTGATTCCCATGATGGTGATGGGCGCCACCGACGGCAGAGACTTGCGCGCGGCCGGCATCCCCACTTACGGCATCCAGGGATTCTTCATGGACCGTGACGACATGCGCATGCACGGTAGGGACGAACGCATGGGAGTCCAGGCATTCTACGAAGGTCAGACCTTCCTTTACCTGTTGGTGAAGGACCTCGCGAAACCGGAGTAGCCGTGAAGGCACCGCTTGCTCGCGCGTGCGTTTCTGTGGTGGAATTTGCAGCGAAAGAGGGCTAGAGGCGGCGCATCCAGGCGAACACTTCGTTCAGATCGGACGTGCCGAAGGCAAGCGAACCGGGCACCACGGCGTCGGCTCCCGCCTTGCGCAACAGCGGCACTGTGTGTCGTCGGATACCGCCGTCAGCCACGATGCGGATCTTTTCGCGAACGCCGCGTGCTGCCAGCATTTCACTTAGCGCAGTGATGCGGGTGTAAGCTTCCGGCGCGAGTTCGGCGCCCTTGATGCCGGATTGAGTGCCCATCAGCACGATGGCGACCACGTCTTCAAGAAAATCCTCCACGCCGTCAACAGGCGTGTCCAGACGCAATGCAATCCCCGCCTCGCGTCCGAATTCGCGGCAGTGATCGAAGCATCTTTGGAGTTCGCTCGCACCCGCTTCCAGCTGCATCGTGAAGAGATCGCATCCGGCGGCGGTGAATGCTTCCATCAGCCGCGAAGGTCGCTCAGCAATCAGATGAACGTGGAACGGACGGGCCGAAAGCGGGCGCATGGCGCTCACCAAATCTGGGAAAAAAAGCAGGCCGGGCGCGAATCGGTCATCCATCACATCGATGTGAAAGCTATCGGCGTACGGCTCCATTCGCTCAATCGATTTTTGCAGGTTGGGAAGGTCCGCCGACCAAAGTGACACGTCGGCGAGCAGACAATTGTGGGGTAGAGCAGACCACCTTGGCATGCTCTCTGAACTTATCACTGCGCGAGGCGGGCGGTGGGAGCTTTAGGCGAGCGCGTCCCCACGTTCATCCAGCCACTCGGGCCGCTTCAGAACCTCGCGTGGGCGGCTGCCATCGGGCGGACCGATGATGCCGTCGCGCTGCATCATGTCGAGAATACGCGCCGCGCGGCCATAGCCGAGCCGCAGGCGGCGCTGAAGCGTGGATGTCGAAGCCTTGCCCATGTCCACGACAATGCGCACAGCTTCCTGGTAAAGGGCATCCTGTTCGCCATCGAACGCATCGCTGTCTTCTTCGTCTTCCCCGTCGTCTGAAGGCGGGGTCAGCAGGAAGGTCTGATCGTATTCAGGGGATGCCTGATCTTTCCAGAAATCCACGACGCGGTTTGCCTCGGCCTCGGTCACAAACGCGCCATGCACGCGCGTGAGCCGGGAGGAACCCGGCGGCAAAAACAGCATATCTCCCTTGCCGAGCAGGTGTTCCGCACCCATGGAATCGAGCACCGTACGCGAGTCCACACGCGTCGCTACGCGGAAGCTGATGCGCGACGGGAAGTTGGCCTTAATCAAACCGGTGATGACATCCACGCTGGGGCGCTGCGTCGCGAGTACCAGGTGCATGCCCACGGCGCGAGCCATCTGTGCCAGGCGTGTAATGCACTCTTCAACATTGGCGCGCTCCAGTATCATGAGGTCGGCCAGCTCGTCGATGATGATGAGGATGTAAGGGAGCGGCCGGAGATCCTCATCTTCCACTTCTTCGTCGAAGAGGTTCATCGGCTTCTGGCGAAGCTCCGACACCTTCTTGTTGAACTGATCAATATTGCGGACGCCGTAAGAGGCCAGCAGTTTCAGCCGCCGCTCCATTTCGAGCACGGCATTGCGCAGGGCATTGGTGGCTTTCTTCGGCTCCGTAATAACGGGTGTCAGCAAGTGCGGGATGCCTTCATAGATGCCCATTTCCACGCGCTTCGGATCGACCATAATCATCTTCACTTCATCGGGTGTTGACTTGAAGAGGAAGGACATGATCAGGGCGTTGAGCATCACGCTTTTGCCCGAGCCGGTCGAGCCGGCGATGAGCAGATGGGGCATGCTTTCGAGCGTGGCGACCTTGATGCGCCCATTGATGTCCTTGCCTAGGGCGACCGTTAGGCGCGACTGCGCCTCGCTGAACTCGCTCGATTCCAGAATCTCCCGCAAGCTGATTACTTCGCGCCGCGTGTTGGGCACCTCAATGCCGATGGTCGGCTTGCCTGGCAGCCGTTCAATCAAAACGGACTCAGCCTGCAGGCCCAGGCAGAGGTCGTCGTTCAGCGTGGTGATGCGGCTGTATTTGATACCAGCCTCCGGCTTGTACTCGAAGGTGGTGACAACGGGTCCGGGGTTGATCTGGGTCACCGAGCCGCGGACATTAAATTCCTCGAGCTTCGATTTAATGCGCGCGGCAATTTCCTTGAGCTCGACGCCGTCATAGCCGGCGCGCGGAGGCACCTCGTTCAACAGGCTGGTGGACGGCAGTCGGTAGATCCGCTTTCGCCTGGGCGGGACCACCGGTGTGTCGAACGGCGGCATCTCCTCAGCCGCTGGTACCCGCGACGCCGGCGTTGGTTCAATTCTGGTCGGAGGCTGATATTCCAGGGGCCGGATCGGGATATCCGCCTCGACTTCCTCCCGCGATCGGGCTTGGCTGCGGCTGGTAACAGGCACGGCAGGGTCCATGTCAAAGGGAGGCAGGTCATCGTCGTCCAACCCCGGTTCTTCGAGCACCGGCGCAGCCCCGTTCGTTTCCGCGGCGGCCCGATCAGACGGCTCAACGAAGTCCTCGTCAGGCAGAAATGGATTGCTACCGGTGCGGCGCGGCCGGAGCGAGTCCGCGCTATTATCCGGCTTTAGCTGGTTCTGGCGGCGGGCTGTTCGCTCCGCAGCCTTCTCTTTCGCCCGTTCCACAGCCCGATCATGACGCGCTGCCCGCCAATCGGAAAACCGGCCGGCGAGCGAACGCCAGAAGGTGAGCGGCCCGGAGAACCAGCGAGCGAGCATCGAAAGCTGAAAGGTTGTGAGCAGATAGAGGGCGAGGATTCCGCAAGCTGCGGTGAGGATGGCGGCGCCGATCGGATTCATGATCGAAACCAGGAAATCGGCTACCAGTTTGCCGGCGATGCCGCTTGCGGCAATTCCGCCGGAGATAGGGCGGAAGGAAGGAACCAAGCCGAACGCACTCGAAATGGACAGCCACAGGGCCAGAGCACCCAAGACTCGGACGCCTGGGTTGTCCACAGGAGAAGACCGTACCCACTTCCAGCCTAAGAGCCATAGCAACAGTGGCAGCAGATACGCACCCAGACCGAAGAATTGCAGCAGCAAGTCGGCCCCAAAGGCGCCCAAGCGGCCCATGAGGTTCTGCGTGCGGACTACATGAGTCGCAGTGTCCCAGGAAGGGTCAGAAGGGTTAAACGACGCGAGACTCAGCGCAATACCGAGCCCCAATAGGAACAATAGGAATCCGACGACTTCATTAAGCCGGGAATGTCGGGCTGGGGAAAGGAAACTCATCCGCCAAAGCGGAAAAATCCTAGAGCAATTAGTATTATGCCAAACACGATCCGATACCACACAAATACGCTAAAGGTGTGCTGGCGAAGGTACTTCAAAAAGAAACCGATCACAAGCATTCCCGTGACCGCACTCACCACGATGCCAACCAGGTAGGGCAGTCGCATCTCAGGCGGGATGCCACCCGCATGGCGCAGTTCCTGGTAGTCCTTGAGCGCCGCAGCGGCGATGGCCGGGGTCGATAACAGAAATGAGAAGCGCGCTGCCGCCTCGCGGGTCAGCGAACGGAACCGGCCTGCCGAGATGGTGATGCCGCTTCGCGAAGTGCCGGGCACAACCGCCAAGGCTTGCGAGAGACCGACCCACAATGCATCGCTCCAGCCCATGGTGGTCATGGTCTTGCGATCTCTGCCGACGTAGTCGGCGAACGCCATCACCAGGCCGATGATGATCATCATTGCGCCGATCACGTAAAAGTTACGCCAGGGGCCTTCGGCGTACTTCTTTAACAACAATCCGGCGATGCCGACGGGAATCGAGCCCGCCACAAGAAACCAGAGAAGACTTGGATTGTTTTCATCCTCTCTGCCCAGGCTCGTTTTTATTCCAAAGGCATTACAAACGATGGCCACCCAGTCCTTGCAGAAGAAAACAAGCACCGCCGCTAACGTTCCTACGTGGAGTGCAATATCAAAACCAAGGCCTTGATCGGTCCATCCCATGAGCTTCGGTATGACGGCGAGGTGAGCAGTGCTGCTGATTGGCAGAAACTCGGTTAATCCTTGCACGATTGCGAGGACGATTGCTTGGTATAGCGGCATAATGAGAGGGATAGTTGCCCTGCCTGTGGCGGTTTCTTCGCTATGGTAGCGCACTGATCCAATCACGAATGCGGACAACAAAAATAGTAGCCACGCTCGGTCCGGCGACCGATGACCCCGACCGATTGAGAAAGCTATTTGAAGCTGGGGTGGACGTCTTCCGGCTCAACGCGTCCCATGGCAGCCACGAGGATCATGCGCGCCGCATCAAGAATGTCCGTGCACTGGAGGTCGAACTAGGCCGCCACACGGGGATTTTGCTTGATCTGCAGGGCCCCAAAATTCGGCTGGGCACATTCAAAGACGGCGGATGCGTGTTACAGGATGGGGCGCGCTTCAGCATCACTACGCAACCCGTTGAGGGAGACTGCCAGATTGCGAGCACGACCTACGCAGACTTGGCCAGGGATGTAAAGACTGGAGACCCGATCCTGGTGGCCGACGGCACTGTCGTCCTGCGCGTGATCTCGAGCGATGGCATCACGGCACACTGTGAAGTCGTCAATGGCGGTCCGATCAGCGACCGGAAGGGCATCAACCTTCCCGGAGTCGCGGTCAGTACCCCCTCGCTTTCCAAGAAGGACATTGCAGATGCCCATTTCGGCGTCGAGCAAGGCGTCGACTTCTTTGCACTGTCCTTTGTCCGGCAGGCCAAGGATGTTCTGCGCTTGCGTCATCTCCTGGAGGGGTTGGATGCCGTGCAACCTATCATCGCCAAGATCGAGAAGCCGGAGGGATACCTGAATCTCGAGGCGATCCTGGAGGAGTCTGATGGCGTGATGGTGGCGCGCGGAGACCTGGGAGTGGAGATGGCGCTGGAGAAGGTCCCGGCGATTCAGAAGCACATCATCGAGCGCGCGCGGCTCAAAGGGAAGTTCGTCATCACCGCGACGCAGATGCTGGAATCCATGGTGGAGAGCCCGGTCCCGACACGCGCCGAGGTGAGCGACGTTGCCAACGCCATCTACGACGGCACCAGCGCCGTGATGTTGTCGGCGGAAACGTCTGCGGGCAAGTTCCCGATTGAAGCCGTGAAAGTGATGGCGCGAATCGCACTCGAAACAAACCACGCACTCCGCCAGAGCGGATACTCGGTAACTCCTCTACCTGAGCAGCCCACGACTCCGCAGATTATTGCCGATGCCGCTTTCCGGGCTGCGCAATGCGCCGGCGTCGTCGCTCTGGCCGTCGGAACCACAACCGGGACCACCGCGCGTCTGTTGGCCCGCTACCAGCCGCCAGTTCCTATCTACGCCTTCACCTCAAATGAGACGGTGGTCCGGCAGCTCTCCATCATCTATGGCGTCAGCGGAGTGATCATGCCCCAATACAACTCCACCGATGACATGCTGAGCAGCATGGAACTGATTCTGGTCGCGAGCGGACGCGTCAAGCCCGGCGATGGCGTGGTGTTTGTCGCCGGCCAACCGGTGAATCAACGTGGGTCAACGAATATGATCAAGCTCCATCAGATCACCGCGCGCACGTAGGCGAACGAGATCGACTAAAAAACGCCGCTTGAATGGATACCCGAAGACGTCAGGGCATTCTGCATACGCACAAGAGCCGACTTGTGAATTTGCGAGACGCGACTTTCGTTGACGCCGAGAATAGTGCCGATTTCTTTCATGGTCAGGTCACGGTCGTAGTAAAGCGTCACTACCTGCTGGTAGCGTGGCGGCAACGTCTTGATCGCCGAAGAGAGCTTGGAACGGAGTTCGCCGCGGGCAAAGAGCCGGTCGGGATGCTGCTCGTGCGCGCAAGGCAGATCTTGCGCGGGCCGTTCGTCCGAATCGTTGCTGTTTCGCGACTGCGCCGCCAGTAGTCCGAGGTTGCGAAGGTCGATCATCAACGCCTTCCAGCGGGCGAGCGTCATTCCCATTTCGGATGCGATCTCATTGGGCGTGGGTGTGCGATTGAGCCGCTTGGTCAGGTCTTGCGTGACCTGTTCCATTTGCTTGTGGCGGCGGCGCAGATCGCGCGAAGCCCAGTCCAGCTGCCGCAGGCTATCGAGGATCGCTCCTTTGATCCGATGTTTGGCGTAAGCCGGGAAGGCAACCATCTTCTCGGCGTCATATTTCGTGGCGGCGTCGAACAGGCCCATGACGCCGGCGTGAATCAGGTCGTCCAATTCGACATGAACCGGCAGGTTCTCGTGAACCCGCACCGCGATTGCCGTGACCAGTGGCAGGTGATCCAGAATCAACTCGTCGCGCCGGGTGTTGTCGTGATGAGCATCAAGCTTAGGTTTGCCAATGAGCCTGGGTTTTAGGGCCGGTCTCGGGACCAGTTTGGCGGCGGGTCGTGTGGCAGCTGAACTCAAGGGCTTCTCCTTAGGCAGGCGCCTTGTCGGCAACCCGCACAACATGGAAAAGGCACCCGTACGACCAAGCTGAAGGCCTGCCTACGACTCGGGCGTCAGACTTCCATCGAAGCTGCTCGCCGAGGCGAAACGCCGCTTTTGATCAGTCACTTAGAACGAAAGGCCACGCTTCGTTGAAGCTGACAACGGGACAACGTTTCAGAAGCCGAGCAGTGCGACTCTCCCGCTGGTGTTTCAGGTTGAAACCGGGTTTGAAACAGGGGCAGTGGCTTTGGAACCTTCGAGGAGCACGGAACACAGTTCAGAGTCCCGCGCACAGAACTGCTTCAGTGCAGAAGGTTCTCAAACCGAGCGGCAACGGCGCGATGAAGCGCCGCGTTCGAGGTCGCGCCAACCGGTTGCGCTACAATCGCCGTTTCGCGTTGCTTATGTTCAAACGGCTTACTCTTCTAATAGCTGGTGCGGCACTCGGCCTCGCTCAGCAGACGCCTATCGCAGTTACTGGCGCCCGCATTATCCCCATTGCCGGCCCCGAGATTCCGAACGGCGTCTTGGTCGTCGAGAACGGCAAGATCCTCGCGGTTGGCGCGGCCGGGTCGGTGTCCGTCCCCAGCGGCGCACAGACCATTGATGCAACGGGCAAGGTTGTTATGCCCGGCCTGGTCGATTCGCACAGTCATATTGGTGCTCCCGAAGGTGGCGATGCCAGTTCGCCGATCCAGCCTGATGTGCGCGTGCTCGATTCGATCAATGTTCGTGACGCCCACATCGAGAAAGCCCGGGCAGGCGGAATCACAACGGCGAATGTCATGCCCGGCTCCGGCCACCTGTCCAGCGGCCAGACGCTCTACCTCAAGCTCCGTAAGGGCGGGACCATCGATGCCTTATTGATCAAGCTGCCGGATGGAAGCAATGCTGGTGGCTTGAAGATGGCAAATGGAACCAACCCGCGCCGGGCAGCGCCATTTCCGGGAACTCGAGGCAAGGCAGCCGCGCTAGTGCGGGCCGATTTCATCAAAGCGCAGGAGTATCGCGACAAGGTCGCGGCCGCCAAGGGCGATGCCTCCAAGCTTCCCCCGCGCGATCTCCGCATGGAGATGCTGGTGGAAGTGTTGAACGGCAAGCGCACGGTGCAGTTTCACACGCATCGCCACGACGACATTGCCACGGTTCTCCGGCTTGCAGACGAGTTCCACTTCAAGGTAGTGCTGCACCACGCCAGCGACGGTTGGATGATGGCCGATGAGATTGCCAAAGCCAAAGTGCCGGTGTCGGTGATTGTCATCGACAGCCCGGGGGGCAAGGAGGAGGCCAAAGACGCATCCTTTGAGACTGCTGCCGTGCTGGACCGGGCCGGCGTGCTCTTCGGCTTCCACACCGACGACTCGATTACTGACTCGCGCCTGCTGATGCGATCGGCCGGCCTGGCCGTGCGTGCGGGTTTGCCGCGCGACAAGGCGCTCTACGGGCTGACCATGGCCAATGCGAAGATACTCGACTTGGATTCGCGAGTGGGTTCGCTCGAGCCGGGGAAAGATGCTGACTTCATCGTGCTTTCGGGCGATCCGCTTAGCGTCTACACGCACGTGCTGGAGACATGGATCGAAGGCCAGAAAGTCTTCGATCGAAGCGACCCGCACGACCATTTAGAGGCGGTTGGCGGAGAAGGCGCCAGCCACGATCAGCCGGCTTTTGATGATGATGACGGCGACGACGAGGATGTACGCCAATGAGGACCGGCATGAGGTTGCTATATGCAGGCGGGCTCGCCGCCATCACCTTGCTTCCCACGCTGGTTGCGCAACAGATCGCGGTGCGAGGTGAAACGGTCTACACGGCGGCAGGCGCCCCTATCAAAGATGGGGTCGTTATCGTGACCAACGGCAAGATTGAGCGCGTCGGTCCGGCCTCGTCCGTAAAGATCCCGGCAGGTTACCAAACGCTTAGCGCCAAAGTAGTGACGCCTGGTCTGGTGGACGCGCATTCGACGGTTGGCTTGACGGGCTATTTAAACATCCCGACCGACCAGGATCAACTGGAACACAGCGCGGCCGTGCAGCCGGAGTTGCGCGCAATTGACGCGTACGACCCGCGAGAACGGCTGATCGAGTGGGTGCGCAGCTTTGGCGTCACCACCATGAATACGGGCCACAGCCCCGGCGCCCTGGTGTCCGGGCAGACCATGATCGTAAAGACCATCGGCAACACCGCTGACGAAGCGGTGATCGTGCCGGAAGCGATGATTGCTGCCAGTCTTGGCGCCGAGGGCCGCGCGGAGCAGGGCAAGAGCCCCGGCACTCGCGGAAAAGAGATGTCCATGCTGCGCGCGGAGTTCATCAAGGCTCAGGAGGCGTTGAGGAAGAGCCAGGCCAAGCCAGCCTCCGAGACAGTCAAACCCGAAGGCGCGAAACCGGAGTCGAAAACCCCGGACCGCGACCTGAAGCAAGAAGCCTTCATCAAGATCCTCAAGGGCGATTTGCCTCTGCTGGTTACGGCCGACCGGGCACAGGATGTTATGTCGGCGATCCGCCTGGCCAAGGAATTCAACTTCAGGCTGATTATCGATAGCTGCGCCGAATGCGCCATGATTCTCGGGGAGGTGAAGGCCTCCGGCTACCCGGTGATTCTGCACGCGACTATGAAACGCGCGGGCGGCGAGACCGAAAACCTCAGCTTTGAGGACGCTGCCAAGCTTCAGGCCGCCGGCATTCCTTTCGCTCTGCAGAGCGGTTACGAAGCCTATGTGCCCAAGACGCGCGTCATCCTGTTTGAAGCGGCCATCGCGGCGGCGAATGGGCTTACGTTCGACCAGGCGCTGGCCAGCGTCACCATTAACGCGGCCAAGCTGATTGGCGTGGCCGATCGCCTGGGTTCGCTGGAGACCGGCAAAGACGGCGACCTCGCGCTCTACGACGGCGACCCGTTTGAATACACCACACACTGCGTGGGCGCCGTGATCAACGGAAGAGTCGTGAGCTCGCAGAAGCGATAAGGGACGCTTACGCGACCGCGTTGCGAGCGATCGTTTCGCGGTAGAACGCACTGCTTAGCTTGGGCGTCCGCTTTTGCGTTTTGAAGTCCACGTAGGTGATTCCAAAACGCTTGCTGTAGCCGTCAGCCCATTCGTAGTTGTCGAGCAGACTCCACAGGAAATAGCCCTTTATCGGATAGCCTTCCGCGGCAGCCCGTTGCAGTTGCGTCAAGTGATTGCGCAGATACATAAGCCGGTCCGTGTCGTAAACATGGCCGTCCTTCTCCAGAACATCATCCGATGAGCAGCCATTCTCCGTAATGTACAGTTCCTTCGGCTTCCAGATCTCGCTCACGTTCCGCACGGCCCAATAGATGACCTCTGGGCCGATGTACAGCCAGTTAGATGCCATGCGCGGAAAGGATACGGGGCGGGAAACCATGGCGAACCCCTCGGGTGAATCATCGGCGCGCACATACTCGGGCGTGTAGACATTCAGGCCGAGGAAATCCAGCGGGCTGCTGATGGCCTTCATCTCGGCATCCGTATGTTTCGGCGCGGCCGCGCCTTCCTTCTTCAGGTAGGCGTCGGTGTACTTACCCTCCATCACGGCAGTCAGAAACGGCGCATTGACCTGGCGCGTCGCTTTGTGAGCCGCGGCAATCTCCGACGGCGTCTCCACAACCGGAACACAGACAACGGCGTTCTCCGCCATGCCGACCTGCGTGCCGGGACGGGCAGCCGCTCGAATCGCTTGTACGCCTAAGCCGTGAGCCAGGCAGCCATTGTGACGCACCTGGTTCACCAGAGCCGGGCGCAATTCCAAGCCCGGAGCAAATTGCCCGATTTTATAACTGAGGTCCGTGAAGCAGACCAGCTCATTGGTCGTGAAGAAATGATGCACGCGGTCGGAGAGCCGCTTCGCCACGTATCCTGCGTATGCCGCGAATGCCTTCGATGTTTCGCTCGACTGCCATCCGCCGACACGGTCTTGCAAGGCCTGCGGCAAGTCCCAGTGATACAACGTCACGTAGGGATCGATCCCGTTTGCGAGCAGGTCGTCGACAACTCTCTCGTAATAGGCGATCCCTTTTTCATTGGGCGCGCCAGTACCTTGAGGAAAAATGCGCGACCACGAAATCGAAAGGCGATATACTTTTGCGCCGAGGTTCTTCAGCAGCTGGACATCTTCCTTATACCGGTGATAGGAGTCGTCCGCCACATCTCCTGTATCTCCGTTGTGAGTCTTGCCCGGCGTGTGCGAAAATTTGTCCCAAACCGAAGGCCCCCGGCCGTCTTCGGCAACCGCGCCTTCAATCTGATAGGAGGCCGTTGCGCAGCCCCACTTGAACCCGGCTGGAAACCCGAGCCGTTTTGGAGTTGGAGTTTGGCTCGATGCATCTCTTGGAAGCGCCGCGGCGGCGACTCCGGCGGCCGCGAGCCTCTTGGCAAGTGATCTTCTGGAAAAGTCTTTCATATAGGTTAGGCCGCTTGCCGGCGCCGTTCTCATCCGCGCATCGGGTTAGTCGCGACCGCCCCCATATTACACAATGGGTTGTCCGAACCTTTCGAAAATCAGGCGACGAGCCATTGGCTCAAGCTGGCCGCAGCGCGACCGTGCGTGATGTCCGGATTGATGGTCAGCTGCAAAACTGCGACGCCATCCAAATCGACGTGGTAGTCCTCTACCTCAGACGTCGCGCCATTTGGGCTGAAGTTCCACTGCTGCCGAACGATGTCTCTCTGCGGGCCGCCCGGCGGCGCCCATTCGAGAACGAACTCCTGCGTGCGTTCTATGTCGGTCTCGGAAAACCGGAGCTGGATTCGGCGAATGTCATGGGGCTGATCGAAGATGAGCCGGATTACTTGCTTACCGGTTTCGGCCGCGCGCCATCCTGCGCCCGCTTGCCCGGCAAAGACAGACTCAATTGGATAGCCGGGGACCTCCGACGCGACCTCCACGCTGGCGAGGGTTTCAAGGTCAAGCCACAGGCCGGCCTCGGTCGATGCGTCTGTCGGGGTTTCTTGGATTAAAGTTTTCCGCATATTCCTATTGGCTCACAAATGCTGTGAAGCTCAGAACCCAACCCGGCCCACCCGGATCAATTCCGAGTAATCAGGTGAATTGCCGGCCGCCCGGGCAGCGGCATTGATGTGCTCGCGCTCCTTCAACTCCGGGAATGGCAGACCGCCCGTCACCAGCCGGTTCCGCTGGTACAGCAAAGCATCCAACGTGCCGTTCAAAAGCAGTTGATAATTCCACGGTTGAGGATTCGTCACGTCAGCCGCCATTTGCCGGTCGAGTGTCGTCGTGCAGTTCCTGGTCACGGCGTTGTACCACTCGGGTTGCTTACTCAGCTTGTTCTCGTAGTCGACATAGAGGAGGAAGATTGCCCGTGCCTGCTCGGGTGTGATGTTCAGGTGATACAGAAACACCTCCTCGTCCTTGCGGAAATTCGTGCGCAGCCGGATCACATCGCCCTCTTCGGCGGTGGTGAAGATCAGCTCGAATTGCCGAAAAAACCCAAGCAGAGCCGAGTAGGATTGCCCAACCTTGTAGCGCACCTCAATCGAGAAGGCAATGTGTTCTTTGTCTCCAAATTGGAAGCTGACGATCGGGTGGCCGATGTACGGAACTCCCCAGGTGGTGAAGAACAGGTCCGCGCCGCGCAGCTGTGACAGGTTAACCGTCTTGTCGCTCCAGCAATTTGAGTAGTCGTCTTCGGTTCGGTAGTCGCAATTGCGCAGATTGTGAATAGTGACCTTATCTCCGTCGATTTCAGTCCACGCCGTCCGGTCAACGTTGGCCTGCCAGTCGGCCGTGTTCGTGGGTTTCAAGTTGAGCCACCACACCAGGACGATACAAAAGCACCCGAAACACAACGCGGCGGCCTTCAGTCCAAGTTTGAAAACTCGCAAGATGGCAATAACCGCAAGAACGTAAACCACGACCAACGGAATCCGCAACATGTCGATTCGGACGTCGACGTAAAGCGCAGCCACGGCCCAGATCGTGAGAACCGCAAGCACGAGCCAAAGGAATGTGAATCCCATCGCTCGCAGAATTCTAAAGGCGGGGGTTCGGGGAGACTGGGCAGCAGAGGTAGTCATTGATTGATGACGCTGCCTGCGCACTGGCCTGACAGCACTGGGCGAAGTGTAGCACCAAGGCTGGCAGACGAACTGAACAGAACCAGCGCGTCGCTGGCATGCGGATTCCGATCGAGGGTTATAGCTAGAAGCGAAAACCTAGCTCGGCCGCGATTCGATTCCGCCTTGCATCCTTCCGACCACATCGATGAGCGCGTTAAGCTTGTCGTCGATTTCTCGAATGACCTGCTCATGGCGCGCGATGAATTCGGCGTGCTCTTTGACGCGGGCGGCGGATTTCGTCTCGAGATGTGTCATCACGATAAACGAATCCTCCAGCTCTTTCCGCGCGGCTTCCAACCGAGCTATGCGCTCTTCATGGTCGTTCAGCTTGCCGTTGCCATCGGGTTCAGCCATGTCTTAAGGCTAGCGTACGATGCCCGGAAGCGCCAAGGAGAGTTACCCCTGCGTCACGGCGCATCTGAATGAGCTGTGCGCGCTACTCCACCGCCCCGCCCAAAAAATCTCTCAGCAGCGAATGAAAATGGTGCACACCATTTTCCCGCTTCACTGAATAGCGCCCCTTGTCATACGTTCGCGATTGCAGCCCCTTCTGCACGTTCTCGCAGATGGTGATGTCTTCCTGCTGGATCTCGTCACTGAACTCCACCGTTTCGGCGGCAATCTCCGTGGCCTGGCCATTCTTTGGATAGGTGAACCACTCAAAAATGGTCAGCGTTTGATCGTGGCCCAGCGGCAGGATAATGTTACTGCTCAGGTTATCCGGGTACACGTTCAGCATGAAGTTCGGAAATATCCAGAAGTACAAAGCTCGGTTGCCGGCGTCCTGATCGCTATAGCGGCGCGGCTCGTCTCGCAACGGGCGCGGCGGTCGTATCGGCGCGTACTGCGATGAGTAATAGCGATAGGTGTCAACCCGGTATTGGTCGTAGTCCAGTTCGCGGAACAGCGACGGATGGGCCGCCGGCAGATGATAGCCCTCCAGATAGTTGTCGACGTACACCTTCCAGTTGCACTTGATCACGTAGTCGCGGCGGTAGGAAAAGTGGAGTTGATCGATCGGGCAGCCCAATTCGGCCACGCCGCGGGGAATATCGCCCATAACCTCCGCCAGCGGCGGCGCCTGGCCATCCACGTTCACAAATACGAATGGGCCCCACACTCCAACTCGCACAAGAGGCAGGCAAACGTCGGAAAGCCTCCAGTTGCCCACGCCTTCAAATTCAGGAGCAACCAGAAGTTTTCCATCGAGCGAATAGGTCCAAGCGTGATACGGGCACCGCAATGATTTCGCGCAGCCGCTTCCCTGCAGAATAATCGAAGCGCGGTGCCTGCAGACGTTCGAGAACGCCCGAAGCACTCCATCGTTACCGCGAACAATCGCGAGCGGCTCGCCTGCGATTTCGCAGGTCAAATAGTCGCCCGGCTTGGCGACCTTCGACACATAGCCAACCGGCTGCCACGTTCGCAAAAAAATGCGCTCGTTCTCGATAGCGAGCACTTTGGGGTCGGTATACCAACGCGATGGGATCGTCTCGGCAAATGCGATGTCAGGGCTCATGATCTCCGTGCCGGAAAGATCATGATAGCGGCCTCGCCTATTCGCCGCGAAGAACTTCCAGGGGCCGTTGGTCCATGATCCGGGCGCTGGCCGCCCAGCCCGCCAGGTTCGCCAATAAGGCCGTACCGACGGTCACAACCAGCAGCGATAGCCAATCGAAGCTGAACGAGGCCTCCACGAACTTCTCCGCAATGATCTTGCTGAAAATGTTCGCGAGCACCCCACCGATCAGGCCGGCTACCGCACCAAGAATGAAGAACTCAATCGAGAAGATGCCCGTGATCCGCTGCTTGGTGGCGCCGAGCGTCTTCAAAATGGCTACTTCGCGGATGCGGCGATAGCGCGTTCCGGCTACGCTCGCCGACAGGATAATGATGCCAGCCAGAATCGCAAATGCGGCCAGGAAGCGAATTACCAATGCGACCTGGTCGACACCTTCTTGAATGCGCTTCAGAATCTCGGCCAGGTTCATTACCGTAACCGTGGGGTACTTGTCAAAGACAGCGGCTTCCACCGTGGGGATGTCCTTGGGCGTCACCCGCACCGACCCCACATACACAGCCGGTAGCCCCTTCATCGCCTCTCGCGGCACCACAACGTCCAGCCGGACGGTGGATCGGGCCGTCCTCTTAAACACAGCCGTTACCGGAAACTCCATCGTGCGTCCGGCGATCTGATATTGCAGCCGGTCGCCCATCTTGAAGCCGTAAAACCGCCGCTCCTCTTCGGAAATCGCGGCCTGCGGTGTCGCATCGCCCAGCTTCCACCAATGGCCATCCGCCAGTTCGACCGTGTGAGGCATTTCGGGCATCATGGTGATCCGGCTGGTCTGCAACTGGTCCCTGCGCTCCTTGCTCAAATGGGGCAGCCGGTCGGCGGGCACTCCGTTCTTTTGCAACAAACGCGCCACCACGTAACCGATGAACTCCACCTTTCCGTCGATACCCGGCTGAGCTTCAACCAGCTTCGATAAATCCTCGCGCTGAGAGCTCTGCACATCCAGCAGGAACAGGTTGCCGGAGCGGCCCGGGCCCTCCGTGGTCACTTCATGCAGAATCGTCTTCTGCAGCAAGTAAGTGGTCAGCGTGAACATCACGCCGATCCCCAGGGCTGCGAGGACGGATCGTGCCTGATTGCCCGGCCGGTAGAGATTCGCGAAGCCGTGCCGAAAGGTCGAAGGAAGACGCCGTCCCCGCCACCTGACAAGGAATCGCATCACGCGTAGAAGGAGACCCGCCGCCGCCGCAAGGACGACCAGGCTCACCGTCAAGCCGCCAATGAAGTAGGCTCCCATCTTCCAGGAGTCGCTGAGCCAGACCGTGATCAACCCAAAGGCAATCAGAATCAGGGTGGCCACGGCAACACTGGCGCGGGCGTCGCGCCACCGGTCGCGCCAAGGCTGCTTTGCGTCCGCCATCTCACGCCGGAACACCAGGCTGGGGCGAATATTGCGGATACCGAGCAGAGGCGGCACAGTGAACAGCAACGTCGCCAGCACGCCCAGGCACATACCCTGCAGGCTGAAGGACCAGTCGAACGTCACTTCCGGCAGCATGTCGAACACCTGCTTGATCAGCAGCGGGAACGACCGCTGCACCACCGCGCCGATCGCCACGCCGATGAGCCCGCCCGCAATGCCCAGCCACAGCGTCTGCAGCAGGTAAATCTGCATAATCTGATTTGACCGCGCACCCACCGCCTTCATGACGGCAATGGTGTCCATTTTCTGCTGCAGGTGCGAGTACATGGCCATCGCCACGCCCAACGAACCAACGATCAGGGCAATGAGGCTAATCAGGCTAAGGAAAATGGTCGCGTTATCGATGCCGCGCGCGACCGCGGCGTCACCGTCGCGGAAATCGCTGATGAAAGTGTGCGGCAGCGCATCCTTGAGGTCGTCCTTGAACTTGTCCACGTTCACGCCGGGGTTGAGCTTGAACAGAAAACGCTGTGCGGCGCGGCTGCCGAATTGGATCAGACCGCTCCGCTCCAGCCCGCTTCGGCTGATCAAAACACGCATACCCGGGCCAAAGCCCGACGCCAGGCGGTCTGTCTCCGTCACCAGCGTGCCGACAATCAGGTAGTCTTTTCCGCCCAACCGCAGCTGATCTCCCGGCTTCAGCTTCAGCCGCAGTAAGAGCTCGGGGTTTACCAGCGCCGTATCGTCTTTCAGCAGCGCTGACAGCGGCTCCTTGGGTTCCACGACGAGTTCGCCGTACATCGGATAAACCGATGGGTCTACCGCCTTCACCGAAACCATCTGCGGCACACTCGAATGGTCGGAGCCCGCCATGGAGATGGTTTCCGTCACTCGAGTCATCACGCCGCGCTTGCTCGCTGCGAGTTGAACCTTCTTGAGCTGCTCTTCCGTCGGGGCATTCCAGACCTGTGCCTGAAGGTCGGCAGCGATCAATTGCTTCGCATTGCGCACCAACATGCTCTTGAAGGCGAGCCCGAATCCCTTCACGCCACTGAGTGCGCCCACACCGACAGCCACTGCCAGTACCACAAACAGGAACTTCGCTGGCGCCGACCGCAGTTCACGCCATGCAATTTTGGCGCTTGTGCTGAAGAACACCGTCACGCTCCTACCGGCTTGGCCGCCAGTTCATCGCTCACAATCCGGCCGTCGCGCAGCAGGATGACGCGGTCGGCATACTGCGCCAGCTCCCGGTCGTGGGTCACGAGCACTAACGTTGTCTTCTCTTCACGGTTCAATTGGAGCAGCAGTTCCAGCACATGCTGGCCGTTGGCGCTGTCCAGATTGCCGGTGGGCTCATCCGCCATGAGGATGGGCGGCCTGGTGATGAAAGCCCGCGCCAGGGCCACGCGCTGCTGTTCGCCGCCCGATAGCTGGATCGGATAGTGGTGCCCACGATTGCTGAGTCCGACGCGCTCCAGTAACTCATCTGCACGCGCCTCGTTATCTCCTTCCAGCCCGCTTAGCTCGGCAGGCAGAAGAATGTTCTCCTTCGCGGTCAGCGTCGAAACCAGTTGATACGACTGAAAGACGAAACCGATCTTCCGTCCACGAACGCGCGCCAGTTGATCTTCGCCCAGGTTTGTGATGTCGGTTTCGTCGAGGACGATGACGCCGGAGGTGACCGTATCCAATCCGGCGAGCAACCCGAGCAGCGTACTCTTGCCGCTGCCCGAGGCGCCCATGACGGCAAGGAACTGCCCTTGCGGAACTGAAAATGAGATGCCGCGCAGGATATCAACCACGTTGGAACCGTTGTTGATACTCTTCACGACTTGGCGCACATCGATCACCGTGCGTGGTGTGGGGGAACTGGGGTCAAATGACATGCGTATCGATAAGATGAGAGCGGATGCGGCCTTTCTTCATTCTTGCAACTTGTTTTTTCTTGACCTTGCCGCTGGTGCTCTTTTTCACCGGCTGTGCATCCAAAGAAAATAAGCCCGCTACAACAAAAGAACGTGCGGAAACGCCGGAAAGTTCCGATAAACCGGCCGATTCAGCGCCGGCGCAGCTTTCGGCCCAAGACGCGAGGCCTGTGATTGTAACGTTTGGCGACAGCCTCACCCAGGGCGTCGAGGGCAAGAGCTATCCGGCGTTTCTTCAGGATCTGCTCGATGAAAAGGGTTACAACTATCGGGTCGACAACCAGGGCGTCAGCGGCGACACATCGACGGACGGCTTGGCACGCATCGGGAACGTGATCGCAGCGAAGCCGGCGTTAGTGATTCTGGAGTTCGGCGGCAACGACGGCTTACGCGGTGTACCGGTCGAAAACACGCGAAGCAACATCGCGGAGATGATAACTCAACTGCAGTCCGCAAAGATCCCACTGGTGCTGGCCGGCATCACCCTGCCTCCGAACTACGGTCCCGATTACGTCAAGCCCTTTACAGCCATCTATCCGGATTTGGCAAAGAAATACAACGTGCGCCTGATGCCGTTTCTGCTGGCGCACGTCGTCGTTAGACCTGCTTTGATGCGATCCGACGGCATCCATCCAACGGAGCCCGGGAATCGAATCGTGGCGCAGGACGTGTTCGATTTGATCCAGCCCATGCTCAAACCGCCGCCCAGGTAGACGCCTGCCTCAGTCCACGCATTCGTTTCCACGCGCTACTATGTGCAGATGAAAGCTTCGCCGGCCGGCCTGGAAAATGGCTGATACGATACCCGAACCCATCGCCGTGGAGACGGTGAACGGCCATTTGAAGCGTGAACTGGGTTTGCGCGACCTGGTTCTTTTCAACGTCGCAGCCGTACTGAGCATGCGCTGGATCGCGGCTGCTGCTCACGCTGGGTCGGGATCGCTCTTCCTCTGGGCGGCCGCAGCCATTCTGTTTCAGGTGCCCATCGCGCTCACAGCCGCAAGCCTGGCCCGGCGATTCCCTCAAGAGGGCGGCTTATACATCTGGACTCGCGAGGCCTTCGGACCGGGCCATGCCTTCGCCAGCGGCTGGTTCTATTACCTCAGCAACCTGTTTTGGATACCCGGTTTGATCGTAGCCAGCATCGGGATGGTGAGCTATTCGTTTAGTACTCGGCTGGTACCTTACGCCGAGGACCCCCGTTTCCTCCTGCCGCTGGCGCTGGTGCTTCTGGCGGCCATCGCATTCACCAACTATGTCGGCCTGCGTGTCGCAAAGTGGGTGGATAACCTCGGCGGAATTGGCGCCTACATCATTTGGATCGTTCTGGTCTTGTCGGCAATTGTGTTCCTGATGGGCCACCGGCCCGCGACTCACTTTGAGCTCTTCCCCTCGCTGGATCTGAATAAACTCAATTTTTGGTCGCAGCTGGCCTTCGGCATGACTGGTCTTGAATTGAGCCCCATCATGGGCGGTGAGATCCGCGATCCCCGCCGCACCATGTTTCGCGCCACCTGGATCAGCGCGTTTCTGGTAATGCTGTTCTACATTGTGGGCACCGCCGCGATTCTCGTGTTCATGACTCCCGAGACCACCAGCCCGGTGGTAGGACTTGCGCAGGCCAGCCGCCAGGCAGCCGCGACCATCGGCTGGCAATGGGTTCCCCTGGTCATCGCGTGCTCTGTGCTGCTAAGCGTCGGTGGCCAGCTAGGCACATACGTGGGCGCCTGCGCCCGCCTCCCCTTCGTTCTCGGCATTGAAAAGATGCTGCCCGCTCCTTTCGCCAAACTTCATCCCAGGTACGCCACGCCGTACGTTTCCATTCTTGTGTTGTGCGGGGGCGCTGGAATCCTGTTGATCATCAGCCAGTTGGGAGAGACGTTTCGTGCGGCTTACCAGATCATGGTCGACATGGCCGTCATCACGCTCTTCATCCCGTTCCTCTACATGTTTGCTTCGGCATGGAAATTCGGCCTTCGCCTCGCCGCCGTTTCGGGGCTCTTTGTCTCCGCTGTCGCCATCCTGTTTTCGTTCATTCCCACTGAGGATGTGAAGAACGTGTGGCTCTTCGAGACCAAGCTGATCGGTGGCGTCGCTCTGCTTTCGGCTTGGGCCGCCTTTCTGTATCACCGCTACCGCCGGAAAAGCGCATGAGCTACCCGGATTCCGTGCGCTATCTATACGCGCTTGGCAATGAACTCAAAGCCGGCGCGAAGTTCGGCCTGGAGCGCATTCAGGCGCTTCTCGAAGGCCTCGACCATCCCGAACGTCATCAGCGCTTCGTTCACGTTGCAGGGACCAACGGCAAAGGATCCACATGCGCCATGATTGCATCGGCGCTGAGGCAATCCGGCCTGCGCACCGGGCTCTACATTTCTCCGCATCTGGTCGACCCCACTGAGCGAATCCAGATTGATGGCCGCCCCATCAGCCGCGATGCCTTTGCCGAAGCCTTCCAGACCGTTCACCAGGTCGCGGAGCAGCTGATCGATGCGGGTAGAATCGACGCGCACCCTTCTTACTTCGAGACCGTCACCGCGATGGCTTTCTACATCTTCCGCGATCACTCCGAGATCACGGTGCTCGAAGTCGGCTTGGGGGGCCGCCTTGACGCTACGAACGTCATCACACCCGAACTCTGCGTCATTACGCCGGTCCACTACGACCACGAATCGTTCCTTGGCAATACGCTGCCCTTGATCGCGGCTGAGAAGGCCGGCATCCTTAAGCCGGGCGTGCCCCTCGTCATGGGCATTCAGGAGCCGGGTGCGGAAGCGGTGATTCAAGCGCGCGCGGCGGAATTGGGTTGCCGTGTGAAGAGAGTGGAAGATGTCGCCATCTCTGATATCGCGGCAGACGCCTATGGCTCCCGGTTCACGATAGATCGCGAGGAGTATCATTGCTCGCTCCCGGGACGGCATCAGATTGATAACGCCGTGGCAGCCATCCTCGCCTGCCGCGATTTGGGCCTCGGTGCGGACCATATTAGGGAAGGCATCGCACAGGTGCGCTGGCCCGGGCGTCTCGAATTCGTGCGGAGGCGTCCTGACTTTGTGCTCGACGGCGCCCACAATCCCTCCGGCGCCCGGGCCCTCGCCAAATACATCCGTGAGTTCTGTCCCGATCGGCCCGTCTGGCTGGTATACGGAACCATGCGCGACAAAGCAGTGGAAGAAGTAACCACGCTGCTCTTCCCGCTGGCAGACCGCCTCATCCTCACGGCACCCAACTTCCCGCGTGCCCTGCGCCCGGAGGCACTGCTGCATGCCACCGATCACCCCAAGGCCACCATCGCGCCAACGGTTGCGGATGCTATCGCTCTGGCAAGCGAGGCCCCTCCCGGCGCCATCGTGTTTTTCTCAGGTTCGCTGTTCCTGGTCGGCGAGGCGCGCGGCCTCTTGGTCAGTGAGCGGGCCGACTGAGACTGTATGTCAGCTTACGTAATGTCAACGGATGCGGCTCGCCGGATGCCCAAACGTGTCCCAAAAGCGGATTCACGTTCAATTGATTACGCTGGTTTCAGGTGACGGGCGCTAGAATCCTTTTAGGGGACACGGATCATTCGGATCCGCCATAAGAGCGCATGGGCCATTGGAGCCGCAACGCCGAGCAAGAGGGGAATGAGCCGGGCTTGGCTGAAAACCAGTCCGTTACGAATTCCTTAAGGGTGCAGCATGGTATTAACCAAGGAGGAGTTTTCTCATGGCCGGACGCCTACTCAACGACCCACAGTCCCCTTTAGACATGGAGATCACCACCGAAGGTGACACGGCGACGGTCTGCTTGCGCGGCCGGCTCGTAGTTGGCCAGACCGAAACCCTTGAGGGAAAGCTGAAGCCAATGATGCCCACTCATAAAAACATCGTTCTCGATTTGGGCGGCCTCAACCAGATCGACAGCACCGGACTGGGCTCGCTGGTGAGCCTCTGCTTGACCGGGAAACAGATCGGCTGCCAGATCGGACTGAAGAACCTCACCAAGCGGATCAAGGATTTACTCAGCTTGACCAATATGCTCTCGCTCTTCGGAAACTACGACGACGAGAGCAAGGGTGTTAGCGTCGCCTGATTTCGCCTCGCCGCCTGGCACCAGCGCATTCCTGCCCGGTCGCATTTTCCATTGACCTTGCGTAAGGCCTTTTGCCGCGAGTTCGTACAATAAGCCTTCATGACTCGCCTCCGCGCGGTTCTGTTCACCGCTCCCCTGATCATTCTCTCCACCATCTTTTTCGGCCTCATCAGCGTTGCCATTTCACTCTTTGACAGGACGGGGGATCGGCAAATTCGGGTTGCGCGCTCGTGGGCCCGGTCACTGCTCCTGGTGAGCGGCATTCGAGTCACCGTGGAGGGTCTGGAGCACATTCGGACCGACGGCAGCTACGTGTTGGCGTCGAATCACGCCAGCTACATGGATACCCCCGTCGTGATGGCCAGCATCCCGGTGCAGTTTCGTTTTCTCGCCAAGCGCGGCCTGTTTCAGATTCCGCTGCTGGGAACCCACCTGGGACAGGCCGGCCACATCCCGGTGCCCCGCGAAGACCCGCGCGCTTCCGTGAAGACCATGCAGTTGGCAGCTGAGACCATCGTGCGCCGCCACATTTCGATGCTCATTTTCCCGGAAGGCGGCCGCTCGCTCGACGGCGTGCTTCAGCCGTTCAAGGAAGGTGCGGCCTACATCGCCATTCGTGCGGGCGCCCCAATTGTTCCGTTGGTTCTGATCGGAACCCATGACGTTTTGCCCATGCACTCCTCCATCGTTCGGCCCGGCCGCGTGACCTTGCGAATCCTGCCACCCATCGAGACGGCTGGTTTGACGCTAAAGGATCGCGGCCGGCTGACCGAACAACTGCACGAATTGATCGGCAATCGCCTGAAGAAATAGAGGCTTTGCCGGCCTGACAATGTCGCCCGCTGACCCGTGTCTGATATGTTGACGCCACCATGCTTCGTCGAGAATTTCTTGCTCTGGCCGCCGCTTCCGCGCTGCGCGGAATGCCGGCTCCAAAGATCCGTGACATCTCGGTCATCACTTGCGCGCCCGCCGGCGTGCGGCTGGTCGTGGTTAAAATCATCACCGACCAGCCCGGCTTGCACGGCTACGGCTGCGCCACCTTCACGCAGCGCGCCGACCTCGTGGTTGAGGCCGTCAACCGCTACCTGAAACCATTCCTGCTCGGAAAAACCACCGACCGGATCGATGACCTGTGGCAGGCCATGCATGCCTCCTCCTATTGGCGCAACGGACCCGTCCTGAACAACGCCATCAGCGGCGTGGATGAGGCGCTCTGGGATATCAAGGGCCGCCAGGCTGGCATGCCGGTCTACCAACTGCTCGGCGGAAAGTGCCGCGAAGCCGCTATGGTCTACGCCCACGCTGCGGGCACCGAGATCTCTGAAACCATCGAGCAGGCACAGCAGTTAATCGCGCGTGGATTCAAGGTGGTGCGGTTGCAGGTCGGTATCAAGGGGATGGCTGCCTACGGGGCATCCGCCCTGAAGAGCAACCAGTCGGGCACCTCGATGTATCAGGGAACCGTCTTTGAGCCGGGACCTTACACACGGAAAACATTGAAACTCTTTGAGCAGGGACGCCGGCAACTGGGTGATGAGATCGGGCTTCTGCACGACGTCCACGAGCGCCTTCCGCCGCGTATGGCCGTTCAGTTTGCCAAGGATATGGAACAGTTCCGGCTGTTCTTTCTGGAGGATCCGCTCTCGCCCGAAGACATCGGCTACTTTCGTGAGATACGGTCGCAGTGCGCCACCCCGCTCGCGATGGGTGAGTTGTTCAACAACCCGCAGGAATGGTCGCCGCTCATTAAAGACCAGCTGATCGATTTCATTCGCATCCATGTGTCCCAGGCCGGAGGGCTGACGCCTTGCCGCAAGATTGCCGCAATGGCGGAGATGTGTCAGGTCCAAACCGCCTGGCACGGGCCGCCGGATACGTCGCCCGTGGGTCACTGCGCCAACGTCACGCTGGACGTGATTGCCTATAACTTCGGCATCCAGGAATGGTCGCCCATGAATGATCAGGTCCGGGAAGTGTTCGACGGCTGCCCCGAAATGAAGAACGGGTACATGTACCCGAATGAGAAGCCCGGCTGGGGTGTGGAAGTGAATGAGAAGGCGGCAGCCAAATACCCGTTCGGATATGGAGAATCCAGCGAGAGAAAGCAGTTAAACGGAGGCTGGGGCGAAGTGCGCCGTCAGGACGGCACGGTGATTAAGCAGTAAAGCCGCAACTGTCAAGGAGCGCACGGAAGAGCTTCAGGGTCGCACCTTAACGCCGAATGAATCCGTGTTCATTGGCGTTCATCCGCGGCCATAATGTGAATTCCTGACAGCTCCTCAGCAAGTGGATTTCGGGCCGACAGTTCAGTACTGCGATCTCGCTACCGCTATCTCCTCAATCTGCACCAATGGCGTCGGGTAGCGTCCGGTATAGCAGGCGTAGCAGAAGCGCTTATTCGCGTTCGTGTCGCTGACGGACTCGCTTAGCAGATGGATTGGCAAATACCCGAGTGAATCGGCTTCCACGTACTCTCTGATCTCGTCGATGCTCTGGTTGGCCGCGATCAACTCGCTTTGGATCGGCGTGTCAACGCCGTAATAGCAAGGCGAAATGGTCGGCGGGCAGGAGATGCGGAGGTGTACCTCGGTCGCACCGGCGTTTCGCACCATGCGGACAATCTTCTTACTGGTAGTGCCGCGAACAATGGAATCGTCCACCAGGATCACGCGTTTACCCTCCAGCAGCGAACGCACCGGATTCAGCTTCAACTTCACACCGAAGTCGCGAATCGCCTGGGAAGGCTCGATAAAAGTTCGTCCCACATAGTGGTTGCGAATCAATGCCTGGCGGAACGGAATACCGGACTCGTCGGCATACCCGATGGCAGCCGCCGTGCCGGAATCGGGCACCGGCACAACAACATCGGCCTCGACCGGGTGTTCTCGCGCCAGCAAACGGCCCATCAGTTCTCGTGAAGTTTGGACGGAGCGTCCAAATATCAGCGAGTCAGGGCGCGCGAAATAGACATGCTCGAAGACACATTGTGCCGGCGCTTTGGCCGGCGCATAGAATTCGCGGGTCACGCCGTTCGGCCCGACAATCACCATCTCTCCCGGCTCGACGTCGTTCATGTAGGTTGCGCCAATAAGATCGAACGCGCACGTCTCGGAAGCAAACACGTAGCTGACCCGCCCATCCGACAGCTCAATGCGGCCCATCGCAAGCGGCCGGAACCCGTGTGGATCACGCGCCACGATAATGCGGTCTTCGGCCAGGAACACCAAGGAAAACGCGCCTTCCAGCTGCAGTAGTCCATCGCGCAGAGCGGCCGGTAGCGTGCGCTCCCGCGATTTGGCCACCAGGTGAAGCACCACCTCCGTGTCGCTGGTTGTCTGGAAAATCGACCCTTCCTGTTCCAGTTCCTGCCGGATCTCGGCTGCGTTCGTGATATTCCCGTTGTGGGCGATCGCGATTTGCCCCTTGCTGTACGCCACGGAAAGCGGCTGCGCATTCAGCAGCACCGTATCGCCGGTGGTCGAGTAGCGTGTGTGGCCGATCGCCAGTTCACCCGGTAGTTGGTTCAAGACATCCGGCGTGAAGATGTCGGCGACATGCCCCATCTTCCGCATGCAGTGAATCTTGCGCCCATCGCTGCTGGCGATGCCGGCGCTTTCCTGGCCGCGATGCTGCAACGCATACAGGCCCAGGTAGGCGAGATTCGCCGCCTCCGGGTTTCCATAAATCGCAAAAACGCCGCACTCTTCATGCAGCTTGTCGAAGGGCTCCACGTGGAAATCTCCGGCAATCAAGTCGTTGGGTTCAGGCATTATTCGACCGAAACAGTTGAATGGAGGAGGTGTTCAAGGGCGGCATTCCAAAGACCGTACAAGTCCCCAATCGGTGAATTGATCAGAGTTTCAGTCCGGTTTCGAATCACCATCCTTGCTCTGAGTGTAGCGCCAATTTCAATTGCGTTGATTGAATTCTTTTGGGCCGCTTCATAAACGGCTTCGGGCTGCGAAGTAGAGACCAGAATCCGGGACGGACCCTCGTGGAAAAGCAGCAGTTCCGCCGCCAGATCGGAATCCAGCGTCACATCAGCGCCAATGCCCTTCGGCCCAAATGATGCTTCAGCCAAAGCAACTGCCAGGCCGCCGTCGGAGAGATCATGTGCCGATTCCACCGCCCCCGCTCGCACCAGCCCGCGGATGGTCGTCTGCACGCGCTTCTCATAGTCCATATCTAACTTCGGCGGCGTTCCCCACAGCTGGTCCAGAATCACCTTGGCGTATTGGGATGAACCGAACTGTCTTTCATCCGGCGATCCCAGCCCGCCCAGCAGGATAATCTTACGGCCCTCGTTCACAAACTGCAGTGGCATGGGAGCACCAGTCAGCAACGTTCCCACGACGCCGATAACGGGCGTCGGAAAGATCGGCGTTCCCAGCGTCTCGTTATAAAGGCTGACGTTGCCGCCTGTAATGGGCGTCTCAAAGAAACGGCAGGCTTCTGCAAGTCCTTCAATCGATTCCACCAGCTGCGCCATGATCTCGGGCCGCTCCGGATTGCCGAAGTTGAGGTTGTTCGTCGCCGCTACCGGCAATGCGCCCACCGTCGAGAGATTCCGGCAACATTCCGCCACAATCAGTTTGGTGCCTTCGCGTGGGTCCAGTGCGCAGTAGCGCCCATTCCCGTCCAGCGACATCGCAATGGAGAGGTCTGTTTCTTTGATGCGCACAATGGCCGCTTCGGCTCCCGGACCGGCCAGCGTGTTGGTGCGCACTTGGTAGTCGTACTGCTCCCAGATCCAGCGCTTGTTGGCCAGATCCCCGGAAGCCAGCAGCCTCTTCAGATCGCCCGTCAGGTCCTTGCTGTGGATCGCCGGGCCATCCAGCGGAGCCACCCGCAAGGGCTTGGTATACGGCCGGTTGTAGACCGGCGCTTCGTCGGCCAGGGCGCGATTCGAAATCTCCGCCACAACCTCACCGTGATTCTTGACGCGCAGCATACCATCGGCCTTCACCTCGCCGACAATCACCGCATCCAGGCCCCATTTCCGGAAAACGCTCAGCACTTCTTCTTCTCGCCCGCGCTCGGCCACCAGCAGCATCCGCTCCTGGCTTTCCGACAGCATGATCTCGTACGGCGTCATACCCAGCTCGCGCTGCGGCACATACATTAGGTCGATCTCGACGCCGGTACCTGCCCGGCTGCCCATTTCACAGGTGGAACACGTCAATCCGGCCGCGCCCATATCTTGAATACCGACGATGGCGCCTGTCTTCATGGCTTCAAGACACGCCTCCAGCAGCAGCTTCTCCATGAAGGGATCGCCCACCTGCACGTTGGGCCGCTTCTGCTTCGACTCCTCCGTAAACTCGGCGGAGGCCATCGACGCGCCGTGAATTCCGTCGCGGCCCGTCTTCGAGCCGACGTAAATCACTGGATTGCCGATGCCGGTCGCTTTGCCGTAGAAGATTTCGTCGTGCTTGAAGACGCCCAAGGCGAACACGTTCACCAGCGGGTTGCCGTCGTAGCATTCCTCGAACACGCACTCCCCACCCACCGTGGGTACGCCGAAGCAGTTCCCATAATGCGAGATGCCCCCGACCACGCCCTTCAGAATGCGCTGGTTGCGCGGTCCGGTCTGCGGGTCGTCCAGCCGGCCGAATCGAATCGCGTCCATCACCGCAATCGGCCGCGCACCCATGGTGAAGATATCGCGCAAAATGCCGCCCACACCGGTCGCCGCGCCCTGGAACGGCTCAATGAAGCTGGGGTGGTTGTGCGACTCAATTTTGAAGGCGATCGCCACGCCATCGCCGATGTCGATGATCCCCGCGTTCTCGCCCGGTCCCTGCAAGACATGCTTGCTCTCCGTGGGCAGCTTCTTCAGGTGGATGCGGGAACTCTTGTAGGAGCAGTGCTCGCTCCACATCACGCTGAAAATGCCGAGTTCAGTCAAAGACGGCTCGCGGCCCAGCAGGCTCAGGATCTTCTCGTACTCAGATGCCGTGAGCTGGTGGGCGGCGATCACTTCCGGGGTGATCGTGATCGTACTCATGATTGGGCTCTTCCGAAGACTCGTGGGGCTGGGCGCCCACGCCCGCGCAGGACGCCTGCGTCCGGCTCTCCAGGCGAGGCAAAGTGGCGGGTCGCTTGCCAGGTTTTCATCGACCGGAGTGAGCCGCGAACGCTCATGATTGGGTTCGGATGGAGGAAGCGCCTCCGGCGACCGGGCTCGAAACAGGGATTCCGGCAGCAAACGCCGAAACCAGGGAGGCCAGAATGATGTGTCCGTCAGTTCCCCCCATCAGCGGATCGGCGGCGCGCTCCGGATGGGGCATCATGCCCATCACGTTCCGCTCGGCGCTCAGAATGCCCGCGATGTCGCGCATGGATCCGTTCGGATTATCCGTGTAGTAAAACGCAACCCGGTCTTCGGCTTGAAGCTCGTCCAACACCCGGTCTTCGGCGATGTAGCAGCCTTCACCGTGGGCGATCGGCAGATGCAGAACTTGCCCCTTCCGCGCCAGGTTGGTGAAAGCAGAACTGGTTGTGGCGACCCGCAGCCCGATGGTGCGGCAGATGAATTCCATGCCCGCGTTACGCACCAGGGCGCCGGGCAGCAATCCCGATTCCACTAGAATCTGGAATCCATTGCAGATGCCAAGCACCAGGCCGCCTTCTAGGGCAAAAGCCTTCACCGCGTTCATGACAGGCGAGAACTTCGCTATGGCGCCGCAACGCAGGTAGTCGCCGTAGGAGAACCCCCCGGGCAAGATCACCGCGTCAACATCGCCTAACGATGACGCATCATGCCAAATGAATTGGGCTTCTTGGCCCAGGTTGTGGGAAACAGCGTACCAGGCGTCGTGATCGCAGTTGCTCCCCGGGAACACGACCACTCCGACTTTCATGCCCTGTCTCCAACCCTCCCTAAGAACCTTAGAACTCGCCGCGCCGGCGTTGGCCAAGCGCTAGGAAAATCGAAGCTTAGGAGGCACCGCTCGCGCCCGCTGCGGCCGGAACCGGAGCGGCGGCTTTCTTGCGTGCTGCCCTTCGCTTTTCAACCGGAGGCTGGCGGTCGCTTTTCTTCAGTGCTGGCAGGACGATAGACATGACAAATTTCTTCTCGCCGTGCTCGTCGAATTTAATGACGATGTAATCGTCGTTGCAAGAAAGCACCGAGCCAAGGCCGAACTTGCCATGCTCGACTTGGGCGCCTGTCGCAAATGCTGGTTTACTGGCCATGGCCAAATCCTCCTAGATCATTGTAGCAGCTTGACTTACCTCCTGTCGAGCGAGCCCTCCGAAATCCTGGCATGCCGGCCTCCAACACGAATTCCCACCGGTCGCCAAATGCTTCCATATAATAGAGAAAGCGAAAAAATGGAAGAGCTGAAGAAAAAGCTGCAGCAGGAGATCGCAGCCCTCGAGTACGAACTCCGGAACGAACTGCCTAAGGAGATCCTCAAGGCGCGCGCCCATGGCGACCTCAGCGAAAACGCCGAATATCACGCCGCCAAACAGCGTCAATCCTACGTCGACGCCCGGCTCGGCCAACTCCAGGCCCGCCTTCGGGAGTTTTCCATGGTGGACCTCACCAAGATCCCTCGCGACCGCGTCGGCCTAGGCTCCCTGGTGGTGGTTTTCGACTCTCTGAAAAATGAAGAAATCTCCTACAAGATCGTTACTAGCGAGGAGGCCGACGTCAATAACGGCAGAATCTCTACCAGTTCTCCTATTGGGAAAGGTCTGTTGGGCAAACAGGTGGGCGATACCGTCAAGGTCACCATCCCCGGCGGTTCACGGGAGATGGAGATTCTCAGCTTGACAACCGTCCACGACTTGGCGGCATCCTAAAGCGATATGACGTATACCCGCGCAATTGGTCTGGGTGCAGGCAAGATCATCCAGCTGATTGTGCGCGCGCTCGCGCTTTCCCGCGTCAACCCCAACGTCCTCACCTTTCTCGGATTGGTCATTAATGTCGTCGCCGCGGTATTCCTCGCGGTCGGCCGGTTTCGGGTAGCCGGCTGCATCATCATCTTCGCCGGCCTGTTCGATATGGTCGATGGCCGCGTCGCACGCGAAACCAACCGCGTCACCCGCTTCGGTGCATTCTTCGACTCCGTACTCGACCGCTACTCCGACCTCGCGCTGCTCATCGGGCTGCTGGTTTACTACGGCACCATTAACCGGCCGTTCTACGTCGTCCTCACCGCTATTGTCATGATGGCCTCCGTCCTGATCAGCTACGCCCGTACTCGTGCCGAAAACATCATTCCCACTTGCAAGGTCGGCTTCCTGGAACGCCCGGAGCGCATTGTTCTAATCATCATTGGTGCTTTGTTCGACAAGATGGCGCCGGTGCTGTGGGTCATTGCCGTATTGGGGAACATCACCGTCATCCACCGCATGATCTTCACCTATCAGGAATCGAAGCGCCTCGAAAATGCCCAGTTGCGCACTACCAGCGCGGTCGCTGCCCGCACGTAGCTCAAATCGCCTCCCCGACTAAACTAGTCCTTTGGATCTCTCCACACCGCTCCAGTTCGTGAAGGGCATCGGTCCGGCCCGGGCGGCAATGCTCCAGGCTAAAGGGCTCTCTACCGTCGCTGACCTCCTCTACTACCTGCCTTTCCGCTACGAAGACCGCCGGAACGTCAAGGCCATCTCCGAGCTATTGCCCGCCGAGAAAGCCGCTGTCATCGCGCGCGTGGAAAGCGCCAAGCTCACCCGGCTCCGGCGCGGCATCGGTTTGCTCGAAATCGTATTTAGCGACGGTAGCCCCGCCAAGCTGTTCGCGCGCTGGTACCATGGCGACCGTTTGGCGAATACGCTCGTGTCCGGCGTGATGGTCGCCCTGTTCGGCAAAGTGGAGTTGGAACGCACTCGCCGGATGCTCACCATGGTGCAGCCCGAAATGGAGGTGCTGAGCTCCGAAGAGGGCGACGATGCCCTCCACACCGGCCGCATCGTGGGCGTCTACGAAGCCGCCGGCAACATTAGCACTCGCATGTTCCGCGTATTGCTCGACCGCCTGCTGGGCCAAGTCGAATTGCCCATCGATCCCTTGCCTCCCAGCATCCGCGAGCGCCGCTCGCTTCCGGCGCTGGCCGATGCTCTCCGCGAGGCGCATCTACCCTCAGCCCATGCCGACTTGCGCCTGCTCAACGAGTTTCGTTCTCCCGCTCAGGTGCGCCTGATCTTTGACGAGTTCTTCTGGCTGGAATGCGGTTTGGCATTGAAGCGCACCAAGGCTCGGGCCGCCGATGGCATTCCCTTCGAAGTGACGGAACGTGTCCGCAACCAGATCAAGACCATGCTGCCCTTCAAGCCGACAGGAGCACAGCGTCGCGTCACCCAGGAAATCGCCAACGACATGAAACAGCCGTTTCCCATGAACCGGCTTCTGCAGGGCGATGTCGGCAGCGGCAAGACCATCGTCGCCGCGCAGGCGGCCGTTATCGCCATCGAAAACGGACACCAGGTGGCCATCATGGCGCCTACTGAGATCCTCGCCGCGCAGCACTACTTCTACTTCAAGCGGCTGTTCTCAAAGCTCGGCTACACGCCCGTTCTGCTGGTCGGCTCTTCCAGCGCTCGCGAAAAACTGCAGATCAAGAAGCTGGTTGCCGGCGGCTACGCCCAGGTCGCGATCGGCACCCACGCCCTCATCCAGCAGGACGTTGAGTTTAAGAAGCTCGGTCTCGCCATTATCGACGAGCAGCATCGCTTCGGCGTCGTGCAGCGTCTCAGGATGTTCGAAAAAGGCGTCCGGCCCGATGTCCTCGTCATGACCGCAACGCCTATCCCGCGCACCCTCGCGCTCACGGTTTACGGCGACTTGGATCTCTCCACCATCGACGAATTGCCGCCCGGCCGCAAAGCGATTGTCACCAGGAATGTTCAGGAACATGCAGTGGAGAAGGTCTACGGCTTCCTCGCTCAGGAGATTGAGAAGGGCCGCCAGGCCTATGTGGTTTATCCGGTGATTGAGGAATCGGAAACGTTGGCCGTCAAGGCTGCGGAAAAGATGTACCAGCAACTCTCGCAGTTGGTATTCCCGAATATTCGGGTCGGTCTCCTGCACGGCAAAATGACGCCGGACGAGAAGGAATCCGCTATGCAGGGCTTTCTCCGGAACGAAACCAAGATCCTGGTTTCGACCACGGTGATTGAAGTCGGCGTCGACGTTCCCAATGCCTCTGTCATCGTCATTGAGCAAGCCGAACGGTTCGGGCTCTCCCAACTCCACCAGCTGCGAGGCCGCGTTGGCCGGGGCGCTCACCAGAGCTACTGTATTCTCGTCACCGGCGCCATGAATGATGTAGCCCGCGAACGCATTGGAACCCTGGTGAAATCGAACGACGGCTTCTATATCGCCGAAATGGACATGCGTCTTCGCGGGCCCGGCGAATTCTTCGGCACCCGCCAATCCGGCATTCCCGGCCTGCGTGTAGCCAACCTGCTCCGTGACACCGACATTCTGGAAGAGGCCCGCCAGGATGCCAAGGCGCTCATCGAACATGGCCGCGACACCGAGGAACTGCGCCGCGTCGTTCGCTATATTCAGGAAAACTGGCAGCGCCAGTATGGCCTCAGCCAGGTGGGCTAGCTCTTATGCTGGGTCGTCCATGCGCGTGATCGCCGGAGAATTCCGCAGCCGTGTTCTGAAGTCCCTGCCCGGCCTTAGCGTTCGTCCCACGCCCGATCGCCTCCGGGAAACGCTTTTCAACGTGCTCGCGCCGCGCATCGAAGGCGCCGTATTCCTGGATGCGTTCGCGGGCACTGGCGCTGTCGGCATCGAAGCCCTCAGCCGAGGTGCAGTGCGAGCGATTTTCGTCGAGCGCGATCCCCTGGCGCTCGACGTTCTGCGCCAGAATCTAAGCTCGCTCAAAATAGGTCCCAAGGCCACCGTCGTTCGCGGCAGTGCTCTGCGGTTCCTCAAGGACTATGAAGCCGACATCGTCTTCATCGATCCGCCCTACCACCAGATCGCCGACTACGAATCGGCGCTGCTATTATCAAGCGGCCGCTGCCGTCTCGCCATCGCCCAGCACGATGCCAAGTTCCAACTGGCGGACCGGTACGCCACCCTCCAGCGGACCCGAACACTCCGCCAGGGCTCAAACGTGCTGAGCTTCTACGAAGCCGGACGCGGCCTAATGTCCATCGGGGATATGGTGGCGATGCTCACATACATTCCGGCATCCATTGAGCGCCGGCGAGGGCGACAGCCCGCCGCGAGTGGAGTAAGCCTATGTCCCCAACGCGATATAGCGCAGGAACGTCAAAGCTGGCGCATGCTTTAAGTCCGCCCAGCGCGCCCTTTCGCAGCTCATGCGCTCTGGCGGCGAGCTTGCTCGAGACCATGGATCCGAACTGACTTCAAGCGCTCAATCGTCTGGCGTGCGGCAACCGACGACGAGGACATAGGCAGGAGGAGGAGCGGCTTCGGATTCGTTCCAAGGAATGCGTTCACGCATCACCCGTAAACTGCTTTGGAAGAAATAATGTCGGAGATGGCTTCAACCCGGATCAGATATCTGCAGGCCGGGAACCGGCTCGGGCCGATTCGTTTCTCCGACGAAGCAAAAGCCGACATCCGATGCCATCCCGCGCTGCACATCGCCATGAATGTCCTTACTGCCGTTCATCGAACTTGGCCGTAAGTCGGCGCTGGAGATACTGAGGAAGCGTCAGGACGGAACACCATATCCACCTGGTAATTACGGGCCGCTTCAGCGTATCGGCGTCCACCGCTGGTCCCTTAACGCCGAACTAAAGTTGTCGCCATAAACGCTCAGCCCGTCCACGCCGTGAAGGACCGCAAGGGGGCGGACGGAGATCTGGGTCAAACCCGATGAGAGTCGTCGGCGGCCGCTTCATTGGTCTCGAAGCTTCATTGTATCGACCGGTCGCTCCCCGCGCCGCTTCGCGGTTCAAACCGCCAAATGATAAGTTACCCCTGGGACGTCCCTTATCCTGAAACATTGCACTGCCCCGAACCAAGGAGCCCTTGTGAACCGACGAAACTTCGTAAAAACCGGCGCCGGCTTCGCCGCCATCCTCACCTCCATCTCCGCGTCATCGCCCGCTGCTGCCGAATCCGGCAAGCGAACACTTCATAAAGCCATCATGTATGACACGGTGGGCCTCAAAGGCTCGGTCCTGGAGAAGTTTCAGGCCGTGAAAGCCGCGGGCTTCGAAGGCATCGAACCCATGAGCCACATGAACCAACAGGAGGTGCTAGCCGCATTCCAGGCGACCGGCCTTAAGCCGGCCAGCGTCTGTTGCTCCACCCACTGGAAGAAACCGCTCAGCGACCCCGATCCGGCTGTCCGCGCGGAAGGAGTCAAGGGCATGGAGCAAGCTCTCCACGATGCCAAGGCGTACGGGGCCACGTCCGTTCTTCTCGTGCCGGCGGTTGTCAGCGCCAAGGTGCCTTACAACGACGCCTACTCTCGCTCGCAGGAAGAGATTCGCAAGCTGATCCCGCTGGCGGCCGAACTGAACGTCAGGATCGCCATAGAGAACGTCTGGAACCACTTCATCATGACGCCCCTCGAAGCCGCCCGCTACGTGGACGAGTTCCAGAGCCCCGCCGTCGGTTGGCATTTTGATGTCGGTAACATCATTGCCTTCGGATGGCCGGAACAGTGGATTCGCATCTTGAACAAGCGCATCGCAAAACTGCACATCAAGGAGTTCAGCCGCAAGAAAATGAATACCGAGGGCTCTGCCGAAGGGCTTCGATGTCGATTTCCTCGAAGGCGACGACGACTGGCCGGCCGTGATGAAGGCACTGGACGACATCGGCTACAACGGCTGGGGCATTGCCGAACAGCCCGGCGGCGACACTCCCGAAGGCCTGCATCATCTCTCAACGAAAATGGATGTGATCTTCGCGAGCTGAAGGGGCGTTGCGCATGTCTGCTCGAGAAGCCAAAGCTGAGCCAAAAGACTGATCGAATGACCCAAACTGTTTCCCGCCGCCGGCCCGGTCTGGCCCTGATCAGCTCCCGTATCGTCGCCTTATTGGCGGTGCTTGGGCCGGGCTTCGTCACAGCCAACGTCGACAACGATCCGGGCGGCATCCTCACCTATTCCCAAGCCGGTGCCAAGTTCGGTTACGCCCTGCTCTGGACGCTCATACCCACCACCGTCGCGTTGATCGTCGTTCAGGAGATGGCCGCTCGTATGGGCGCCATCACCGGCAAGGGCCTGTCCGACCTCATCCGCGAGGAGTTCGGCCTGCGCACCACCTTCTTCACCATGATGGTGCTGGGATTGGCCGATTTTGGCAACATCATCGCCGAATTCGCTGGGCTGGCATCGGGTATGGGGATCTTCGGCGTCAGCAAGTATTTGGTCGTTCCCCTCGGCGCCGTCGCGGTTTGGATGCTGGTCGTCCGCGGCCGCTATAAACCGGTCGAGCGCATTCTCATTCTCTTCTCGCTGATCTACTTCACGTATCCAATCTCTGCTTTTCTGGCCAAGCCCGATTGGAACGTTGCCATCAAAAACACCTTCATTCCTCAGTGGAACAGCGACCCCTCCTACTTGGTGATGGTGGTCGGCTTAATCGGCACCACCATCACGCCCTGGATGCAGTTTTATTTGCAGGCCGCCGTGGTGGAACGGGGTGTAGACAAGAAGCATTACTCGCTGTGCCGGCTGGATGTCGTCATCGGTTGCATTGTCACGGACGTTATCGCCTTCTTCATCGTGGTGGCCTGCGCGGCCACGATTTACCATTCGAAGAACCCCAACATCACCGACGTCGGCCAGGCCGCGCTCGCCTTGGCCCCGTTTGCCGGTAAGTTCGCGACGCTGCTGTTTGCCGTGGGTCTGATCAACGCGTCGTTGCTCTCTGCCGCGATTCTGCCGCTCGCCACTGCCTACAATATCTGCGAGGGCCTGGGCTTCGAATCGGGAGTCGATAAGCGCTTTTACGAAGCGCCCATCTTCTATTGGCTGTATACGCTCCTGATCGGCGGCGGCGCAGCCATCGTACTCATCCCCAACCTGCCGTTGCTCAAGTTCATCTTGCTCTCCCAGGTGGCCAACGGCATTCTGCTGCCGTTTGTGTTGGTCTACATGCTGCTCCTGGTGAACCGGCCGCGGCTCATGGGCGAGTTCAAGAACTCACTCCCCCAGAACGTCGTCGCCTGGACCACCGCTGTGGTCATGATCCTTCTAACCGGTGCCTTGATCGCAACAACCTTTACCGGGATGTAGGGTCAGGTTGCCAACTTGCGGCCGATTGTGAATCGGCCCAGTCTCCCGGCAGTTCTTGTACGTCAATCGAGGTCTCGGGACCTTGGGCATTCCTGCCCGTCTCGGCGCCGATCCCGAGATCACCCTCCTGACTCTCCGATCTGCATAACAGGGCGAAAATGGGCCGTGGCGGGATCAGCGGCACCCGAAGACCGCCTCACCGCGTGCTGGCCGCCGTCGCCGTACTCATATAGGCCTTCAGCTGCTGTATCTCGGCATCCACTTTGTCCATGCCGGGCTTCGGGTCGGTGCTATGTGGACTGGCCGGGCTCGCGTAATAGGCCAGCATTGCTTTGCCCAGTTCCGGCGACATTCCGGCAAACTGCTTCTTGGCCAGGCGGTCCAGCAGTTGGTCGTAGGTGGCATCGGCCAGATGATACTCGCCCAGCTTCGTCAGTGTCCCGACGTCGATGTTTTCGTTGGGCAAATGCCTGTCATTTTCGACGCGGGTCAACGACGCCTTGTATTGATCGACGCAGGAGTTGAAGCTGGCCATGAACATCTTTTCCACTTCCGGCGTCGGCATCTTGAACGCGAGTGCTTTCAACGGTCCGATCTTCGGGATCAGGCGTAGCAGGAACGCTAGGAAGCGATCTCCCACGCTGGGCCGGTCGTAGGTCTTCCCCCACTCCTTCTCATAGCTGGACCGTTTCATGTTGTAGAGGAATTTCCGCCGGGTCACGCCCGGTTCACTCTTCTGGATCTCGTCCCGGCGCTGCGCCCACGCAATCCGCGTCGCCTTGGGTATCGTGCCGCTGACCGCCGAGCGGAAGGAGTTGATGGTGCGGTCAAAATCCGGGAGGACCTCATTGATGTTCAAACCATATGTGTCCTGAAACGCCTGTGCGAGCAACTCCTTTGCAACTGAAAATCCGATGAAGTCGTGATACGCGGCGGGAGCAAAATTCCCCTTCGCCACTTCGATCACATCAAAGCCGAATTCCGTCTTCAGATGCGCCGCGGGGTCGTCTTCGTACGTCACCACGTCGCCGTACTTCTTCTTCAACTTTGGATAGAGCTGTGGCACTGAGAGATTGGTCGCCAGCCGGTGGCCGTCGTTGTCCGAGACGTAGTGGCAGAGCGCGCCCAGCGCAAAGGCGTACTGGTTCAAGTCTTGCGAATCCAGCACGAGCGCGCTGACAAAGTCGCCGCTTCGCACGTAGTGAGTCAGGTCGCTGAAGAACTTGCTACCGTGCGGATAATAACCAAGATCCTGGATAATCGACCCGCCATAAGCATAGGCGTGGGCAGCCTTAAGGTCGTCAGGCGTTGCCTTCGGAAAGCGGGCCAGCAGCGCGGGTTTGATGGAAACGTCCCACAACGCATCCACCAATGCTTCGTGCGAAAGAACCGAGTACGACTGGGCGGGTAAACCGGCCAACACCATCGCAATCAGCAGGAGTAGATATCGCCGCAATATGACTGCGCCTTTCGTACCGCCGCCCCGGCAGCTCACTCCAGCTTGACTACTGCCGCTGGCCGACCGGTTCCGATTCCGGATAAAGCTCCAGCACTTCGGTCTCGTTCCCGGTCTTCTTGGAGCCGCTGAGCTTCCTCTGGAATCGCTCCAGATACAGATAGATTACCGGGGTGATGTAGAGCGTGAGCACCTGTGAAACCACTAGTCCGCCTACCACCGCGAGGCCGAGTGGGCGCCGTGCTTCTCCGCCCGCGCCGGCGCCGATCGCGATCGGCAGCGTGCCCAGCAGCGCGGCCATCGTGGTCATCATGATCGGCCGGAAACGCTTCAAGCAGCCTTCATAGATTGCCTGCTCGGGCGTGAGGTTGCCCTTGCGCTGGGCTTCAATGGCGAAATCGATCATCATGATCGCGTTCTTCTTGACAATGCCGATCAACAGAATAATGCCGACAAACGAGTAAAGGTTTAAGTCGTGCCCAAAGATGAGCAGCGTTAAGAGAGCGCCCATGCCGGCTGCCGGCAGACCCGACAAAATCGTAATCGGATGGATGAAGCTTTCGTACAGAATTCCCAGCACCAGGTAGATCACCACCACTGCGATGATCAGCAGGATGGCTAATCCCCGTAATGAGTTCTGAAACGCCTGCGTCGTGCCTTGATACATGAAACTCATCGTGTCCGGCAAGCCAATCTCGCGTGCCGCTTCGTCGATCTGCTTGGTGGCTTGGCTCAATGCTACGCCCGGCTTCAAGTTGAACTGGAAGTTCACCGCCGGAAGCTGCCCGATGTGATTTACGCTTAACGGTGCAACGCTCTGTTTGAGCTGCGTAACGGCGGCCAGCGGAATCAGCTTATTGGCGTTGTTCTTGATGTATAACTTCTGCAGAGCGGCCGGATCGCGTTGATCCTCCGGCAAAACCTCCAGGATCACATCGTATTCGTTGGTCGCCGCGGTGATCGTCGTAATGCGGCGGTCGCCATAGGCGCTGTACAGCGTGTTCGCGATCGCATCCGGCGCAACGCCCAGCGCCAGCGCGCGGTCGCGGTCAATCACCACATCCAGGCGCGGGCTAGCCAGCCGCAGATCGCTATAAACGTCCTTTAGGTCGGGCAGCGTCCGAAGCTTCTGCTCCAGCACCGGCGCCCACTTGATCAGATTCGCAACTTCAGCATCTTCCAGCGAAACCGAGTACTGGCTTCGTCCTTCGTTCTGGCCCAGAGTGATGAGCGGCGGCACTCGCAGGAAAACCATCAGCCCGGGAATGTTGGCGAACTTCTGTTGCAGTTGCGCGATAATCGCATCCGCGTTCGGCCGCTTTCCTTCTTTCAGGTGCATGAACATGAAACCGGTATTCTGGTCCCCAAAACCACCCGTGCCGGCGCCATACGCTTCCAGCCAGGGATTGCCTTTCAGGACGTCGATAACCTGTTGCTGCAGTCTCACCATCTCTTCATAGGAGGTGTCCTGGGCCGCTTCAGTTCCGCCAAATACCATGCCGGTGTCCACCGTCGGCATGAAGCCCTTCGGCATGTAGATAAACATCACCACCGTTGCTACCGTCAGCAACAAGCTCGCCGCCAGCGTCATCCGGCGATGTCTCAAAACTACATCCAGCGTTCGCCGGTAGGAGTTGTTCAGCCAATCGAAGAAGCGCTCGCCCCATTCATAGAAGCGCCCGCGCGGTGAGCCTTGAGGCGCTTCGGGCAGCCGTACCCCATCTTGCCGGTGCTCCCGAATCGCTTTGGTCACATCGTGCCAGGTGGGCCGTAGCCAGATGCTGCACAACATCGGCGTCAACGTCAACGAAATGACGCCGGAAATAAGGATCGACACCGCAATCGTGATCGAGAACTCCCGCAGCAGCCTTCCGATGATTCCTTCCAGGAACAGCACAGGAATGAACACCGCCACCAGCGAGGTGGTCATGGAGATGATTGTGAATCCAACCTGGCGCGCGCCTTCATAGGCAGCCTGCAACCGCGGCTTTCCCATTTCCATGTGCCGCACAATGTTCTCCAGCATCACAATCGCATCGTCCACCACGAATCCGACCGATAGCGTCATCGCCATCATCGATAACGTGTCGATGGTGAAGCCCAGCAGCTTCATCGCGCCAAATGTTCCCAGCAACGAAAGCGGCACCGCCAGGCTGGGAATTAGTGTGGCCGAAACGTTCCGCAGGAAGACGAAAATCACTAGCACCACCAGGCAAATCGTCAGCAGCAGCGTGAACTTCACGTCCGCAATGGAGTTTCGAATGTTTTGCGAAGCGTCAAATTCAATCCCGATGTCGATTCCGGCCGGAATTGATTGCCTCAGCGATGGAAGCACGGCCTTGATGCCCTCCACCACCTCGATGGTGTTGGTGCCGGGCTGTTTTTCAACCGCCAGAATCATCGACTGGTCGCCGTTGATCCAGAAGGTCGACCGGTACATCGTCACGCTGTCAATCACCCGGCCCAGTTCATCCAGCCGCACCGGGTTGCCATTTCGATAGGCGACAATCAATGGCGCAAACTCTGAAGCCGAATTCAATTGGCTGTTCGACTGCACAGTGTACGCTTTGGTCTGCCCGTACAGCGACCCGGCCGGCAAATTGATGCTGCCCGCGGTCACCGATGTTCGCACGGCTTCCAGATCCACTTGGCGTGAAGCCAGCTTGTCGGGATCCGCTTGAATCCGCACCGCATACTTTTTCGAGCCGTAGACCTCAATGCGCGCCACGCCGCTGACCATCGAAAGACGCCGGGCCAGCAGGTTTTCCGCATATTCGTCCAACTGTGCCGGCGTCATGGTCTTCGACTTGCAGCTCATGTATAGAATCGGCCGGGCAGCCGGATTCACTTTCGAATACGAGGGCGGCGAGGGCATGTTGGTCGGCAGGCTGCCGCCGGCACGCGAGATGGCCGCCTGCACGTCCTGCGCGGCCGCATCGATACTGCGAGTTAAATCAAACTGCAGTGTGATGCTGGTTGTGCCCAGCCCGCTCGACGACGACATACTGTCGATGCCCGCGATGGTCGAAAATTCCTTTTCGAGCGGCGTTGCAACCGACGACGCCATCGTGTCCGGATTGGCGCCGGGTAGCGAGGCCTGCACTTGAATAGTGGGGTACTCCACGGTGGGCAGGTCGCTCACCGGCAGTGTCATGTACGCCAGAACACCAAAGACCAGAATCGCCGTCATCAGCAGCGTGGTGGTGACCTTGCGGCGAATAAAGAAGTCTGTGATGCTCATATCTCGATCGCTCCTTAGCTTCCAGTCGCGGGCTCGCCGCTCGCCGGCGCCTGATCGCCTTCGGCCGTCGCGGTTGCCGATGGCGTCTGGTTCTTCAGCACCCGCACCTTCGCGCCGGGCATCAGCAGCAGCTGCCCCTCCGAGATCACCGTCTCTCCTGGCTGCAGTCCGCTCCCGATCACCGCCTGGTCGGGCGCTCCAGTCACCACGTAATTCCGCAACACCTGGACCGGACGCATTGCCACGGTCTGGTCGCCGTTCACCACCCAAACGTACTTACCTTGCGGTCCGCTTTGCACCGTGCGCGCCGGCACCACGACCCGGCCCTCTTCCATATCCAAACGCGCTCGCACATTCACAAACTGGCCCGGCCATAACTTCCGGGCTTGATTGTCAAATGTCGCCTTCATCTTGATGGTCCCGGTCGTGGTATCCACGGCGCTGTCGATGAACTGCAATTTGCCCTGCACCGTGCTGTTGTCTGCCACGATCGCCTGCACCACCAGCGGTTGACGGGCATCGTACTTCCGTACCTCCGGCAGCAACTGCTCGGGCACCGAGAACGATACGTAGATCGGCGACGTCTGCAAGATCGTCACCAGCGTGGTGTCGTTGTCCTTGACCAGGTTGCCCTGCTTCACCGCGATCGCACCGGCGCGTCCTGAAATCGGCGCGGTGATCTTCGTGTAATCCAGTTGGAGTTTTGTTTCAGCCAGTTTGGCTTCGTCGGCCCGCTTCGCTGCCCGGGCGCTCTCCACCGCCGCGCGGTCGGCCTCCAGGCTCGCCGACGTGGAGTCCGCTGTCGAGACCAGCGTCTCCGTCTGTTCCTTGGAGAAGATCCCTTCCTTCGCCAGTTTCAGACCGCGATCAGCCTTGGCTTGGTCCGATTTCAATTGCGCCTCGTCCTTCATCACATTGGCAAGCGCCTGCTTCTCCTGCGCTGCGTCCCGCGCTATGTTCGCTTCCAGCTCGGCAACCTGCCGCAGCCACGGCTCGCGGTCAATCTCAAACAGCAGTTCGCCCGCTTTAACGTCCTGGCCCTCCGTGAAGCACACTCGCGCAACCTGTCCCGCGATGCGCGACTTCACATCCACCGTCGCAATTGCTTCTACATTCCCGATGCTGGAGATATCCAAAGGAATGTCTTTGGTAACCACCGGGACCACCCGCACGGCCACGGCGGGCATCCCCATCGCTTTGGCATGGATCCCGCCTTCCCGGTTACAACCGCATAGCAGCAGTGTCGCCATCAGGGCGACGAGAGCCAGAGCCCGAAGAATACGATGATGTAGCACGAAAGTGGATTCCTGATTCCTGAGAGGCGACCGGTACCTGAGGCACGGCCCCTCCCCGTGCGCCCAACCCTGGGGTGTCAAACAGCCCGCAGTGAACTCTTCTTAGACGGCCTTCAGACCAGAGAGTCTTCACCCATTGTCAACCCAGACCCTACCAGCTTCGGCCTAAACCCGTCTGTAGTTTTACTGGCCTTGTGATTGAGGCGGTTTCCGCGGCCGTAAGGTTACGCCACTGGCCGGGCCCAAGTCCCTTCAGATTCAACGGCCCCAGGGCAAATCGGATCAGCCGCAGCGTCGGAAAACCAACCTTGGCTGTCATCCGCCGCACTTGCCTGTTGCGCCCCTCCCGCAGGGTCAGCTCCAGCCACGACGTCGGAATATTCTTTCGGAAGCGAATGGGCGGGTCCCGGGGCGGAACGTCCGGTTCATCCATCGCCCGCGCCTTGGCCGGTAGAGCTCGGTAGTCCTGAATCTCGACTCCGCTCGCCAGCCTCTCGAGCGCCTCGGAAGTGACCAACCCTTCGACTTGCACCCAGTAGGTCCGCGGATGCCCCCAACGCGGATCCGTCAGCCGGTGCTGCAACCGGCCGTCGTCGGTCAGCAGCAGCAGGCCTTCGCTATCCCGGTCCAGCCGCCCAGCCGGGTAGACATCCGGTACCGGAACATACTTCGCCAGCGTCGCCGCGCCGTCACCTTCCGGGACGGAGAATTGGCACAGCACGTCAAACGGCTTGTTCAGCAGAATGTATCGCAATGTGGCACAGCCAACTTTCGCGACTTCTTCTCAGGACCGCACAAACTTCAAGCACACCGGCATGCTGGTGAATACGGTCAAACCGGTCGGCTTTGGAATCCCGGTTTGCCTATCGCGCGAGAAGACCACAATGTTGTCCGAATTCATATTCGCGATCAGCATCCAGTTCCCCGAAGGAGCAATCGTGAAGTGTCGCGGATGCTGCCCCCCGGTCGGCACGTGTTCCACCAGTTTCAGCGCTCCCGTGTGCTCGTCCACCGCGAACACCGCCAGGCTGTCGTGCCCCCGGTTGGTCGTGTACAGGAACTTGTTCTCGCGATCGATTAAGATCTCCGCCGCGTCGTTTGGCCCTTTGTAACTCGCAGGCAGCGTGCTCACCGTTGTGAGCCTTTGAAGCCCCGCGGTCTGAGCATCAAACTTGAACGTCGTCACAGACGAACCCATCTCGTTCAGCACATACAGGAATCGCGCATCGCGCGAAAAAACGGAATGCCGCGGCCCGGAGCCATCCGGCACTTTCACAAACGGCGGCGAGGCCGGCTCAACCGTGCTTTTGTCGGCCGAGAAATGGTAGGCCAGCACCTTGTCCGCGCCCAGGTCGGTCACAACCAGCGATTTGTTATCGCGCGAGACATTCACCGAGTGAGTATGCGGCCCCTCCTGACGCTTTTTGTTCGGCCCCTTGCCGGTAATCTTCTCCACCTGCGAAGCCTCGCCCAAGTCGCCTGTCGGCTTAATCGGGAACAACGCGAAGCTGCCGCCCGAATAGTTGGCTACGGCGGCCGTATGGCCAGTGTGATCAACCACAATGTCGCAGGGGTCCGTTCCCCCTGACGCCACTTGATTGATGAATGCCAGCATTCCCGTCTTCTGGTCAATCGCAAATGCGCTTACTGATCCGGTTGGCTTGCCCTGAAAGTTCCCGTCCTCATTGACCGCGTATAGAAACCAGGCCTTCGGATGGATCGCCAGAAACGAAGGGTTCTCCGTTTGGGCGGCCAAGCCCAGCGGCCTCAACGTTCCGTCTTGCGAATTGAAGCGCCAAACGTAAATGCCCTTGCTGTCCTTCTTGGTGTAGGTTCCGACAAACAGCAGGTGTTCGGAACCGGGCTCAATCAGCTGTCTGGGGAAGGACCATTTCGGCAACAGGGCCAGCCCTCCCAATACCAGGCTGCGGCGGCTTATCGGTGGAGTTTTCGTCATACCGCCTCTAGTCTATGCGTTTCCGCTATCGCCCGCCCCGGCTCCCGAAAATGCTCACCACCGGCGGCGGCATCTCGGTCTTCTTGATGGCGCGCCACAAAATCGCGTTCAGCTCACCGTCGTCCGCCAAATCCGCATCGGAAAAATCGAGCCGCGCCGATTCCTTGGCTCCCGCGCCGCTGCCCGGGTTGTGGTCGGTCAGCGCCGTTTTCGGCTGCAGCACGCTCCACGGCCGCGCGTCCGGTTGCGCCGAGAACGAACCGAACATCGGCGTGGCCGCCGCGTCGAACTGTGTCATCGGATGGATGCCCAGCAATCCCTCGATGGAGTGCAGCACGCTCATCTGGTTGTACATCGTCGAATCCACCACGCCTCGCCGCGTGTAGGGCGAGACGACGTAAGCCGTCGAACGGTGGCTATCCACATGATCGGGGCCGTTCTGCGCATCGTCCTCAATAATGAAGATCGCGGTCGAGCCCCACAGCTTGCTGTGCGACACGCCGTCCACCAGCATCCCCACAGCGTAGTCGTTATCGGCGGCGTACGAGAGCGGCGACAGCTTGCCCGCTGCGGCGCCCTGTGTGTGATCGTTGCCCATCCGTACCACCAGCAATTGCGGCGCATCGCCCTCCTGGTCGAACTGTTTCCACTCGCTCAGGAATTCCTTGCTGCGCTCCACGTCTGGGTAGTTCAGATCGAAAGCCCGGTAGTCCAGGTCCGTCACGTCTTTCAGCGCCGGGTCCCGCACTGCGCCAATCTGGCGGCCGTCCTTCACATCACCCAGCGGAATGTTCACGGCCCAGTCGCCATAGTTCCTGACCGTTACGCCCGCAGCCAGGGCGTTGTTCCAGATGTAGCCCGCCGGCGGCGTATTGGCCGGCTCACCACCTTCGTAGTCATACGTCTTGCGGCGTTGCGCGTAGCTGTTCGGCCACAGCTTCACCGTGTAGTCCGGAGCAATTCCCGCGGTGGCCCAGTTGTGCCCATCGGCGCTCACGTCGGAGTTCTCGTAGAAGTTGTCATAGAGAATGAAGTCGCGCGCAATCTGGTGCAGGTTTGGCGTCACATTCTCTCCGAACAGCGTCAGCGACGGGTCGCTGTTCCCTTTCCCGATATCCCCCAGCACCTGATCGTAGGTCCGGTTCTCCTTGATGATGTAAATCACATGTCGAATCGGCGACTGGTGATCGCCCGACTTCACGAACAGGCCCGCCTGCGCCCCCGCCACTTGCTCCCGCTGCCGGTCGTCCTTGTATGCCGAATTCATGCGCACGGTTTCCGTCAACGCTTTCAACTGGTCATCGGTGGGCGCCGGCACAAAGCCCACCGTCCCGGTCTGTATGCGGCCCACGTATTCAATCTCCGAGTTAGCCACGTAGGCGGGCGCGGCGCGTTTGCTCGGATTGGGGCCATGCGGATTGGGGTGGCTGCCCAGGCCCTTTCCATTAACGATTACCAGCGAGTCGTCCGGCATCGTTGCAACGCTCGTCGGGTACCATCCCGTCGGAATGAAGCCCACCACCCGGCTGTGCGGCGCGGTGATATCCGCCACCGCCACCGTGTTGCCATCGGAGCAAGCGATAAACAGTCGTTTCATATCCTTGCTGATCGCCAGAGACGACGGTGTCATGCCGAATGGCTGAAATGGCGTCAGCGCCGTGCTAATCGCTTCCAGCGGTTGAAACTCGCCATTGCCGCTTGCTCCGAACGCATACACATTGTTTGTGTTCGCCGCTGCCACAAACAGCCGCGCCCGATAAGGGCTCTCCTTGTCCTCTTCCACCGGCGCGGGCTTGCTCAGCCAAAGCATGTCGGTTGGATGTTGCGCCACCCGCGTCACCGAAACCACGCCGCCCGAGTTGGCATCGTGCAGATAGACAGACGCATCGCCCCACCCGCTGACCAGAAAGTTTTTCCCGCCCGGCAGCAGCAGAATCCGGTACGGCCGCTTCCCGGTTTTCCATCGTTCAATCAGCGTCGCCGATTGCAAGTTGATCACCGCAATCGAATCGGTGTAGAGGTCAGCCGCGTACAACAAGCGCCCGTCCGGCGATATCGCCACATCCCCGATGAACGACAGCCCCTTCTTCGTTGGATCCGCAGCCGCATTCATTTCGCGCCCCGGCGTCAACTCCCCGGTCTCCGCGGCGTAATGAAACTCGTAGACCTTGGCGCGCGATCCTCCTCCGGCATACACCTCTTTGCCCGACGGCGAGAACGTCAGGCCCAGCCAGGCATCCTCCATGGGCACCCGTCTCGTTTCCTTCTTTGTGGCCACTTCAATCACGCTGATGCTCGGCTGCTTGTACCCCGCGTTCAGTACCAGCAGATACCGGCCGTCTTTCGACAACGCCGAACGCATCGGCAGCGTATCCACCGCCACCTGCTCGCCCGCCGGCCGCAACACCCAGCCGCTGTTCAGCAGGAAGCCGCCGTCTTTCAGCGGTCCCACCTGCATGCGCGGCGTCTCCTGCGAAACCAGCAGGCCCGCCGTCAGCACCGCTGCCAGCGCCGCGGCCGCCTGCGCTACGTCAGGCCACTTCCAAAACGTCGTCCAAGTTTTCATTCGGTAAACCTGTGTGCAATCGGGAAGCGCCGGCCTACGCCGAACGCCTTGGTGGTGATCCGCAGGCCGGGCGCAGCCTGCTGTCGCTTGTATTCGTTCTGGTCCACTTTGCGGATAATGCCGCGCACCAGCTCCAGCGGCAAACACTCCTGCCGCGCTATTTCCTCGGCCGGTTCGTAGCGCTCTACGTAGCCCGCTAAGATGCGGTCCAGCACATCGTATTCCGGCAGGCTATCGCTGTCCTTCTGATCGGGCCGCAGTTCGGCCGAGGGTGGTTTGGTAAACGTGTTCTCCGGAATAGCAGGCACTTCCCCGCAGACGACGCGGCGCGCATTAGCGATCCGCGCCAGCCGGTAGACCATCGTTTTCGGCACGTCGCTGATCACTGCTAATCCTCCGCACATGTCGCCATACAGCGTGCAATAGCCCACGGCCAGTTCGCTCTTGTTGCCGGTCGTCAGCACCAGTGCGCCCAGCTTGTTCGAAAGCGCCATCAACGTGACGCCCCGCAGCCGCGCCTGCAGATTCTCCTCTGCTGCACCCGCTTTCGTCCCGGCAAACAGCGGAGCCAGCGTCGCCATCATCGCGTCATAGCCCGCAATGATCGGCACCACTTCAAACCGGATTCGCAGGTTCTCCGCCAGCGAGCGCGCGTCCGTCAAACTGTGCTCCGAAGAATAGGGCCCCGGCATGCCCACGCCAATCACGTTTTCGGCGCCTACTGCCTCGGCCGCCACCGCGGCCACCAACGCCGAATCGATCCCGCCGCTGAGTCCCACCAATACCTGGCGGAAGCCGCACTTCCGGATATAGTCCCGCGTTCCCAGCACAATCGCCGAATACGACGCTTCGTCCTCGCCGTTGCGATCCGCGCGCTGATCACCTGTCCCCTCGAAAGGTTCGAACAGAATCAGATCCTCGTCGAATGACTTCGCGCTCGCCACCACATCGCCGCTCGCCGTCATCCCGAAACTCGAGCCATCGAAAATTAGCTGGTCATTGCCGCCCACCATGTGGACGTAGGCCAGCGGTATCCCGAAGCGCTGTGCCGTCGCGCGAAAAATCGATCGGCGCTGCGCGCGCTTACCCAGGTTCCACGGCGACGCGTTGATCGAAATCAGCAGCTCGCCGCCCTGATGTACCAGCTCTTCCACCGGGTCGCGCCGGTAGCGGCGCCGCTCCCAATACATCTTGTCGTTCCACGCGTCCTCGCAGATGGTCAGCGCCACCGTCCGGCCTCGCAGCGTGAACACGTGCTGCGATTCAGCCGGCTCGAAGTACCGCGCCTCGTCGAAGACGTCATAGGTCGGCAGCAGCATCTTCCGCTGATCGAAGATGAGCCGCCCATGCTCCACCACCGCCGCGGCGTTCTGCGCACCCCGCGCCGCATACTCGGGCGATCGCCCCACGTACCCGATAATCAGCGCTACTTTGAGCTCCGCCGACGCCCGCACAATGCCATCCAGCGCCTGCTGCGTGCGGTCGAGGAACGATCGTTTTTCAACCAGGTCGCGCGGCGGATATCCCGTCAGCGCCAGCTCCGGAAACACGACCACGTCCGCGCCCGCCGCTTCGGCACGCTTCGCGAAAGCCAGGATCTTTTCGGAATTCGAATCCAGATCGCCAACCGTGTTGTTGATCTGCGCCAGTGCCATCCGCATGGAATCTTTTCATTGTATCGGCGCACCGCTACGGCGCTTTCTCGAGTGGCGATGGTGTTGAAAACTCCAGCACAGAACCGCGCGCGTGAGCAAGCGGATACTCGCTTGCGTGATTTCTATTTTTCCATCGCGTCGTGGATAATCGCTAATATGTCGAAGGTCAAACTAACGCGGCGATCCTTAGTGCGCAATGCCGGGCTTGCCGCCTCGGCCCTCAGCCTTTCCTCGGCAGCGGCGGGCGCTGAGTCGTCCGGAAAAGTATTCCACGTATTCGCATTTCACTGGAAGCCCGATGCCACGGACGCACAGAAGCAGAAAGCCACGAAAGACATAGCGGCATTCCAGGGAGTGATCCCGGGGCTTCTTCAAACCCACCTGGGTCCAAACCTTTCACCGCGGGGTAAAGGTTACACCTTCGGCGGCATCATGCTGTTCAAGGACCAAGCCGCTCTCGACAGCTATGTCAAGCACCCCTCCCATCAAGCGCTTCTCGCCTGGCTGGTGCCGCTCATAGACGCCATAGAGCTGGATATTTACGCCTGAGCAAGCCGACGAGCTTTCCGAGCCGCGATCGTAAGAGAGCGGACGCCGACTGACAACTTAAAGCCAGTGGGACCAGAGTACGCCCGGTCGGTTTCAGCCGAAACACCTACTGTTTGAAGTTCTCACCCGTCGACCTCGCCTCTGGACCGGGACCGTTCACATCCCCCGCCTCACACCACCAGCGCCTTCAAATACGGTACGCTGGCCGCCATCAACGGCAAGTCCATCTCCACGAAGTAATTCTGAAGGCCGCCCGTCTTCGCCGCGGTGAAGATCTTCTTCCAATCCAGCGACCCCGTCCCCACCGCTACTATTTTCTTGCTCTCGGCGGACCACCCTTGTACGTGCATCGAGATGAACCGCCCCGGATACCTCATAAAATAGTCCGCCGCGTCAAACCCCGCGCTAATGGTCGAGACCTGAAACTGGAACTTCACTGCTTTCGGGTCCATCAGGGCTAGCAGCACGTCATACGTCCGCTTGCCATTGACCGTCGTTAACTCAAAGTCCTCGTTGTGAAGCCCGAGTTGGATGCCCGCCTTGGCGGTCTCGTCACCCATCTTGCTGTACTCGTCGGCGGCTTTTTTCACGTCGTCCATCGTCGGCGTTTTGGGCCCGCTGAGGCTCGGCACGATCATCTGGGTCAGTCCCATGCCCTTGGCCCACTCGATTCTCTCCGGAAGATTCTTCCTCAGTTCTCCAATGCCGAAATGCGAGCTGATACAGCCCACACCCAAATCGCCCAGCATCTTCTTCAACTCAGCCGGTTTATATTTTTGAAGTCCTTTAAACCCTGAATCGGAGTACCCCCAGGGCGAGCACAGTTCCACCATCTGGAATCCGTCGCCCGCCAGCACCTTGATCGTGCCGGGGAAATCTTTCTTGATCATGTCCCGCACCGGCCAGGTCTGGCACCCAATCGGCAGCCCCAGCGGATTCGCGCGCAGCCCACGCACGCCCGCAACCATCAGCCCCGCAGCGCCGGCATTCTTGAAAAACTCTCTTCGTGAACTCGTAGGCATCCTGCCTCCTTAACTTCCGCAACCAATGTACACAACCGGCTCGAATCCTTGTTCGCTAGTGGCCGGTACTCTCTCACGACCTCCGTTAGCGTGGCGCCGGGAGTCATCTCGGTCCTGAAACTCCTCGCGAACATTGAACCAAACAATCCGCGTTTATCGGCGTTCATCGGCGGCCATTATTCCAACCCCGTCACTTCCCTCCGGCCGCCGTCTCCGCCTGGTAAACGCGAACCCAGTCCACCAGCATGCTCTGAGGAAACTCCGTGGTCGCATCCGGAGGCCCCGGCCAATCGCCACCCACCGCCAGGTTCAGCAAAATCCAGAAGGGATGATCAAAAACCCACTTCGCGTCGGGCGGAAGAACAGCGGGAGTTACCTCGGCGTACTTTTGCTGATCCACGTAGAAGGTGAGCGAACCGGGTTTCCACTCCACACCGAAGACATGGAAGTCGTCTGAAAACGGAGCCCCTCCGTTCAGAACATATTTGCTCGTGAAGGCTTGTCCGGCAAAATACCCCGGCCCTTGTATCGTGCCGTGTATGGTCGAGGGCTCCTTGCCGATGTTCTCCATAACGTCGACTTCGCCGCATGCCGGCCAACCCTCGGCTTCCATGTCGTTCCCAAGCATCCAGAAGGCGGGCCCGAGTCCTTGGCCCTTGGGCAGCTTGATGCGCGCCTCCAACTTGCCGTATTGGAACTCGAATTTGCCTTGGGTCTTGATACGCGCCGACGTGTAGCCCGCCGGTGTCTTGATCGCCCGGATTACCAAATGGCCGCTCCCGTCTTGAAAAACGTTCTCGCTATTGTTCGTATACCTCTCGAGTTCGTTATTGCCCCATCCGGTCGCGCCTAGATCGTAGACCCACTTCGACGCATCCGGTGGCGTATTCGCTCGAGCGTTGAACTCATCGCTCCACATCAGCTTCCAGTCGGTCTGCGCCGAGCCACACACCGCCGCGAACAGGATCAGGATCAACCACAATCCACAAATTCGTTTCACCGCTGCCCCCTTTCTGAGAGGACTACCCGATTCTCCTACTTCCTGTTCGTCTTTGTCGCTCCCCCATAGAGACTAGGCAGTTGAGCGACGCGCTGTGGCCCGCCCCGAGGAATATAATCCGGACACTATGCAAGGAAATCCCAAAGTAATTGCCGAACTCAACAGCGCCCTGAAAGAAGAACTGACCGCCATCAGTCAGTATTTCCTCCACGCCGAAATGTGTGAAAACTGGAAATACAACAAGCTCGGCGACTATATCAAGAAACAATCCATCGACGAAATGAGGCATGCCGAGGCTCTCATCGAGCGCATCCTGTTCCTCGATGGCGCGCCGACCCTGACGGAATTGATGCATATTTCCGTGGGTCAGAACGTGCGCGAACAACTGGAAAGCGATCTCAAGCTGGAGATCGGCGCAGTGGCCCAGTACAACGCCGCGATCAAGCTCTCGGCCGAGGCCGGTGACAACGCCTCACGCGAGCTCTTCGAACGGCTGCTCAAAGACGAGGAGGGCCACGTCGACTGGCTCGAAGCGCAGCTCCATCAGATCAAGGAAATCGGCTACGAGCGCTACCTGACCCAGCAGATTCGCGAAGAAAAGTAACCCGCTCGCCGCAGCCCTGTCTGCAGAAACACGGCAGACCCCAGCGACCACATACGGCATCCGATTCTTGCCTCCGGCAACTAGCGCTTGAGTCCCGGGCCGTCCGAAGCGTCAAAGTCCAGCCCATAGACCTCATCGGTGCCGATGCCACGCGACGTAATCAACGTGTCGTCCAGCCCAGGTCCAAACCAGCCTTGGCCGGCAACGTGCATTTTCTCGATCGAGGTGACCTTTTCCAGCTTCCGGTCGCGCATCTTGAACCGCCACCATGCCTGTTCGGCATGAAAGAAAAGCGATTCTCCATCGCGCGACCAACTTGGCCACCCGCCCCGCATATCGGAAATCTCCGTTTGCTTCCGCGTGGCGACTTCGTAGATCGTAGGCTTCCATTTGGTGCCCGCCAGCCCGAGTATGTAGCGTCCATCCGGCGACCAGTGAGGAGAGAACATCTGCTCCGTGCCGGGTATGGTAGAAACCGCGCCCGTTCTTAAGTTGACCTGGCGGAGCCGGTTCTCGCCTGTTGCCGGCGAGCCCCAGGCGGCGAACACAATTGATGAACCGTCCGGCGACCAGCAGAAAAACGCGTCGCCGCCGGCGCCATCTTCGCCGTGCGTGATCTGCTGCACCCCGCCGCTCTCGAACGGCACCACATAAATCCGATAGGGCGTGCCTGGTGGTCCGCCGAAGAAGGCGATCTGTTTTCCGTCCGGAGACCAATGAGGCGTATTGACGGTCATGGGCGGTGAGGTCAGCTGAAGCCGCTGGCTTCCGTCAGCGGCGCTTCTCCAAAGCGATCCTTCCGGAATTGAAACGTAGGTAACCCACTTCCCGTCTTTCGAATATTCGAGATCGGTGCCGGAAACGCCATTCAGTTCGGCATTGGATTGGCCGGTTCGGAGATCGTACCGCAAAAACTCTCGCCGGTCCGTGAAGCCACTAATGAACAGGCGCTTGCCGTCTGCGCTGAAGACCGGGGCAAACGCCTCCATCGGTCCTGTCGTTAGTTGGATTGGATTTCGCGCGCCCCAGTGAAATCCTGGATGCTCTCTGAGCACCCAGATGTTCGACGTTCCCGCTGCACTGGCACGGAGAACAAAGTACTCGCCGTCCGGCGACCAGTTGCCGCAGCACACCGACATGGAGCTATTCCAGCCTGGAAGCAGAGGACGCAACGCGCCGTTGGCCACTAATACTTCCCATAACGAGAACCTGTGGCTTTTCCCGTCTAAGGCAGAGAAGCGCACTTTACTTCCATCGGGCGACCAACGCAAGAATCCGACCTGACTGAAAGAAGGCACGGATGCCAGGGCGCGGACTTCGGTCCCGTCGCTGCGCGCGATATGCAGTTCGTTCTTATAGGAGTAGATCAGTTGTTGACCATCCGGGGACCAGGTGGCCGCGGGACCATCGGCCAGCAAGTTGCCCAAACGGCGCGGTGCGCCGACAAGAAGCGGCTCCACCCAAAGCTCGACGACAGCGCCCCTCACCGCTTCCGCACTAATCATCTTGCCCACCAGCAATTCGGTGCCGTCCGGCGAAAGGTCGATCAATTTAGCCTTGTTGCCGGGCATCGGAACAGCGACCGTCTCCCCTCCCTTCGCGGAGACCTGTTCTACCTCCTCCGCATTCGGGCCGGAGCTGTAAAAGAGCCGCGATGCTCCGGAGAGTAGCGGCATATATTTATTCAGACCGTCGGTAGTGATCTGGGTTGTTCCGACGATGCGCGGCGGCGGCAGCGGCCGGAGCAACCACCAGGCCAAAGCCGCGGATACGATCGTTAGCGTGCCGGCAACATACGACCAGCGGATGGTGCGGCGAACTGGCCGGGTCCGGCGGGAAGGCGCGGGCGTGAATGCCGGCTGGGACCGTCCCGAATTGAGATCCCGCTGCAGTCGCTTCAGATCGGCCCGCATATCCGAGGCGGTCTGATAACGATGGTCCGGGTCCTTTTCGAGCGCTTTCCAAATGATGTGTTGCAGCGCTTCGGGTATCTCGGGATTCAGTTGGGACGGCGGCTCCGGCACGTCGTGCAAAATGGCGGCCATCACTGCGCCTAGCGTCTTGCCCTGGAAGGGCATCTTCCCGGTCGACATTTCATACAGCACGACGCCCACGGCGAAGAGATCTGCGCGAGCGTCGAGTTCGTCACCGCGCGCCTGTTCGGGCGACATGTAACCAGGAGTTCCCGTAGCCGACCCCGGGGCGCTCAGGTCGGCCACCATGGTTGCCGTCTTGTCTGTGTATGGCGCGCTGGACCGCGATTTCGCGGCAACCAGTTTCGCCAGGCCGAAGTCCAGGATCTTCGCTTGCTCTCGCCGCGTAACGAAGATATTAGCCGGCTTGATGTCGCGGTGCACGATGCCCCGGGCATGAGCGGCCTCCAGGCCATCCGTCACTTGAATCGCCCAATTCAGGATCGAGTCAATCGGCACCGGCTTCTCATTAATCCGGTGCTTCAGCGTCATGCCTTCCAGCAACTCCATTGCTAGGAACGGACTGCCCTCGTGCTCATCCACTTCGTAGACTGTGCAAATGTTGGGATGATTGATGGCCGCCGCGGCTCGCGCCTCCCGCTCAAACCGCTCGACGGAAACCCGGTCCTGCGTCATGTCCTTCGGCAAGAACTTGAGCGCGACTTCCCGGCTCAGCTTTAGGTCTTCGGCGCGGTAGACCACGCCCATGCCGCCTTCGCCGAGCTTCTCAAAGATGCGGTAATGAGAGATGGTCTGGCCAAGCATCTGCGGGCTTCTCTTAGCTTAGCGGGAAGCAAGCGGCCGCCCGCAGCAGCTCAGAGCCATTCACCGAGTTCGCTCTGTAATTTGTCCAACGGAATCAGTTACTTCCAGAGCGCCTCAAACGGAAGGCGCGTCACCAGCACATTATCTTTATCTTTAGATTCGAGTGGGTGCACCGAATTTGGGTTCGTATTTTCAACCGCTGGGAGTTCGTTTCGAAAACTCGATGTGGCGCGGGCTGTTAGCCTGCTGAGCCGAGAGTCATCTCGGCTTTTCTCCGATCGCAAAACATTTCCATCACCGGACGGCGATCGGATCCCGGTCGTTTGGGTTCGTTTCGCAAAAACCGGCTCTGGATCAACTCGCCTCGGGTGCGTCTCCGGCCTCGGCTCGTACAGAGACGGGAATCTCTGGTTAACTGATTTATATTCAATGTTTTGAGTTCGTTCACACAAAATAGAAAAGGCGGGTAGCCCGGTTCTTCCGAAAATTCGAGTTCCACGGAAAGGTGGGTTTCATTAGCGGGGGTGAACGGTCATGATGGTTTCGTTTCGTAATCGGGAAGCAGGCACTCATGCCCCGAGACTCTCCGGCCCGGGCAGGACGCCCACACGACGGCGATGTGCCGCGTATGAGCTTTGCGCCTCGGGTGTTAGACTCACGGTTTCCAAGAACCCTAGGCAAAGCATATGAAGCTGACTCGCTACGCTGGCAATCCCATACTGTCACCCCATCCAGGTCATCCCTGGGAAGATCTGGCAGTCTTTAACCCGGCGGCTTGGTACGACGAGGAGAAGCGGCAGGTCACGCTTTTGTACCGCACCGCCGAGTCGCACCCCGAATATAAGTGTTACTTCGGCCTGGCCATCAGTCCGGACGGCTATCATTTCGAGCGCGTTAGCGACCAGCCCGTACTCAGCCCTAGCGTGGAAGGCTTCGACGGGGCGACGATCCAGGACCCCCGCATTACAAAAATGGGCGAGTGGTTCTACGTCACGTACGCCTGCCGTCATTATCCGTTCGGCCAGTTCTGGAATCCGGAAGTGAAGCGCCGCTATGCCACGCCGGATTGCCCCCCGGAGTTCCCCCGTTATCTGCGCACCAACGCCACGCTAACCGGCCTGGCAATGACGCGCGATTTCAAGACCTGGATTCGCGCTGGCTGGATTACCGACCCCCTCCTGGATGATCGGGATGCCATCCTGTTTCCCGAGAAAATCCACGGTAAGTATGTGCTGATGCACCGGCCGTTGGAGTGGGCCGGAGAACAGTACGGCTGTGAGCATCCCAGCGCCTGGATTTCCACGGCGGACGATTTGCTGGGCTTCAAGTTTCGCGACAGCCGGCTGCTGATCAAGAACAAGTACCCTTGGGAAACGGCCAAGCTCGGCATCAATACGCCGCCCATCAAAACCAAGCACGGCTGGTTGACGATCTATCACGCACTGGGCGAGGACAAGTTCTACCGCTTGGGGGCGCTGCTGCTGGATCTGGACGACCCCGCCAAAGTCTTACACCGCACTCCGGACTGGCTCCTTCAGCCCGAGGCATACTACGAAATCGAAGGCTTCTATCGGGGCGCTTGCTTCCCATGCGGCACGGTGGTGATCGATGGCACGCTGTTCGTCTACTACGGCGGTGCTGACAAGTACTGCGCCGTAGCGACCTGTTCGCTTCAAGAACTGCTCGATCACCTGATAAGCTGCCCGGCGTAAGGACAAATGGACCCCATCGATCTCACGATCATCGCGTGCTACCTGGTCGTCATGGCCTTGGTTGGCTTGTGGTCGGCCAAAAAGGCATCGAAGAACGCTGAGTCGTACTTTCTGGCCGGCAAGAGCCTGCCCTGGTGGATTATCGGCGTGGCACACGGCTCCAGCGGGGTCGATATCACGGGCACCATCTGGTTCGTGATGATGCTTTACATCTATGGCATGAAGGCCACCTGGCTGCTGTGGGTCTGGCCATTGTTCAGCGTGGTCTTCCGCATGATGTACCTGGGAACTTGGGTGCGGCGCTCGAATGTGCTGACCGGGGCCGAGTGGATGCGCACCCGGTTCGGCCACAGCCGCGGGGCGGAGCTGGCCTACATGAGCGTGGTGGTTTACGCGCTGGTTCACGTGGTCGGCTTTTTGAGCTACGGGTTCCGGGGCATCGGCGAGTTTACCAAGCCGTTCTTTCCGTGGGACGTTCCCGACGCCTGGTACGGAGCCGGCATGCTGCTGATCACGGGTGTCTACTGCGTGGCGGGCGGCATGTATGGCGTGGTGTGGAACGACTTGATCCAGTTTGGCCTGAAGCTGACCGCGGCGGTGGGTATCGTGCTGATCTCCATCCGGACCATCCGGCCGGAGCAGATCATGGCGGCCGTGCCGCCGGGCTGGGACCATTTGTTCTTCGGCTGGAAACTAAATCTGGATTGGAGCGCGCTCATGCCGCAGCTCAACAGCCGGATCTACGGACCGGTTGCGCAGGGTGGCGACGGATATTCCTTATTTATGTTCTTCACCGGCGCTCTATTGCTGAAAGGAGTGCTGGTCAGCATGGCGGGGCCGACGCCGAATTACGCCATCCAGCATGTGCTCTCCACCCGCAGCCCACGCGAAGCCGCGTTGGAGAACATGGTGATGGCGATGGTTTCGCTGGCGCCGCGCTTCCTGCTCATCGCCGGCATTACGGTGCTGGGCCTGGTTTTCTTCAGCCCGGAGCTGGCCTCTATGGGAGCCAAGGTGAACTTCGAAAAGATTCTGCCGAACGTGCTGCGTGATCACGTGCCGGTGGGTCTGAAAGGCGTGCTGATCGCGGCCTTGCTGGCTTCTTTCATGAGCACCTTCGTCTCCACAGTCAACTCCGGCGCGGCCTACGTGGTGAACGATATCTACAAGCGCTACCTGCGGCCCTCGGCTCCGCCGCGCCAGCAGGTGGTGTTGGCTTGGATCACCTCGGCCTCGGTGATCGTGCTGGGCATTCTGTTCGGGCTGGCCACCTCGTCCGTGCACGGCGTGACGGAGTGGATTGTCTCCGCCCTGGTTCCGGCCTTTGTCGCGCCCAACGTTTTGAAGTGGCACTGGTGGCGGTTCAACGGCTACGGCTTCTTTGCCGGAATGGTGGCCGGCACGGCCGCGGCTATCCTAAAGGTCTTTCTGAACATTCACCCTGTGCTGGCCTTTCTCCTGATCCTGGCGATCAGCTTCGCGGCATCCATCATTGCGTGCCTCGCCACCCGCCCGGAAAGCGACGCCGTGCTGATGAGCTTCTATCGCAACGTGCGGCCGTGGGGGTTGTGGGGGCCGGTTTACGAGAAGTGCCGGGCCGAAGATCCCACGTTTCAGAAGAACCAGGAGTTCCGCCGCGACATGTGGAACGTGGCGGTGGGCATGGTTTGGCAAACTGCCTCCGTCACCGCGCCCATCTACCTCGCCATCCAGCACTGGCGGGAACTATGGATCTCCCTGGCCGTGTTCGCGGTCACCTCGCTGATGTTGAAGTTCAGCTGGTATGACCACCTGGGGCCCGGCGAGATGTATATGGTGAAGCCGGTGAAAGCTGTGGAAGCAGAAGCTCTGACTGGTTGAAGACAGCGCCTCGGATTGGCGCCCGGACTGAACTTTCGCTGGACGATGGCGTATATATGGTGGAGACGCCAGAAGCTGCCCATGAACGATCGCAAATCTCTGTCGGTGGACGAGGGTGATGGCTCAGGCGCGGCGAGCGGCGTTGGCCTGCTGACGAACGCGCTCCATCACTGGGCCAACACAGAAACTTCCTTCCCTTTCACCGGACGCACCTACACTGCGGGCGAACAATCGGCTAATGAGAGACGCATGGACGTGTGTCTGCAAACGATCGAAAATCTGCTACGCGGATTACGTTCCAAGGCAGGGCGGGCCACCGTTCGCGAGGGCATCGCAGCGGCGTTTGTTGATTTTGCAAAGCCGGTGCTCGGGCTGGACGATTGCCACATCGCACTGTTGCTGGAGAACGGATTCGCTCAGATGGGCGCCCATCTGGGCCGTTATGCCCGGCGGTTTGACGCGTCCATCAGCTCCGAAGACCTGTTCCAAGCCTGCCGGAATGCATGGGTCGCTTGCGGCCTGCAATCCCTATTGGGGCAGGCAATGACAGTGACGCCGTCGATCTTTGCCTACAGCATGCTGTATCCCTATAGCGACAACTACCTGGACGACGCGGGCGTCGACAGCGCCGCGAAGCGCAGTTTCAGCGGGCGATTCCGGAATCGGCTGGCAGGACTGGATTTGCCCCCCGCCAATGTCCGTGAAGAGGCGATTTGGGAGCTGGTCGGCCTGATCGAATCCGAGTATGAACGGTCCGCCTACCCCTCCGTCTATACGAGCCTCTTGGCGATCCACCGATCCCAGGAAGAGAGCATTCGGCTGATCGATCGGAATGGCTTCGCGCCACAGAACGCCGGGCAGCCCCTGGATGTGACCCGGCTGGTGTTCGCCAAAGGCGGAGACTCGGTGCTGGCTGATGCCTATCTGGCGGCGGGACGGCTTACGGCGGCAGAGGCGCGGTTCGCGTTCGAGTGGGGCGTGTTGCTGCAACTGGGAGACGATCTGCAGGACGTGCGAGAGGATGCAGCGGGCGGTATCCGGACCTTGTTTTCCGAAGCGATGGGATGTGAGCCGCTGGATCAGCTGACAAGCCGAACGTTCCATTTCACCCAACGCGTGATGAAGGAGTTGGACGATCTGGAAACGGCTCCGGCCGCACTGAAGGATCTGATGGCGCAGAGTTCGTGTTCGTTGCTGATCCGCGCGGCCGGAGCCGCACGGGAGTTTTACTCGCCGTCTTACATCGCGAGGCTCGAGTCGTATTCGCCCTTCCGGTTCGCGTTTGTCGACAGCCGGCGGGAGCTATTGGCGAGGCGTCAGGATCTAATCGAGAGGCTGGGCGATGTGTTTCTGGCAGCCGAGGATGATGAGTCGTTGTTCTCCATCGCGCCGCGGCTTTCGCCGTTGGCGGTGATTTGATCTTGTTTGCGGATGTGGCCCGCTGGGAAGTAGATACTAGGACTATGACTCCGGGACAACCCCAGCCCAAACTGCAACTTGCCAATACGGCCGACTATCGCGAATCGTACGCCAACAGCGTACAGATGCGGGTGAATCTCTGGGACTTCTTTCTGCTCTTCGGAACCATCAACCAGACCGGCCCGGACACGGTGACCATCCAGAACTTTCAGGGCGTTTATTTGAGCCCGCCCCAGGCCAAAGCCTTGTTCAACGTTCTGCAGCAGAATTTGAAACAGTATGAAGCGGCGTTTGGCGAGATTCGCTTGGAGACGCACAGCCAAGGCGACGTGATTCAGTAGCCGGCTACCCCTGATGCCGCCCGCGCGCCGTCCTCCAATGCCGCGTCTGCCGCCGTTTGCGCTGGCAGATGCACGGCCGGCATCATCAAAGCCGCGCCAGGGGACGATGCTGCTGATCTTCTTCCTGCTGTTTACCTTGATGTTCGCTGCGCTCCACCTGCCGTTGCTAAAGCTGCCGTATTTCTGGGACGAGCATGGGCAATTCGTCCCCACCGCGCTGGATCTACTGCGGGACGGCGCATGGGTGGCGCATTCGACACTGCCTAATATCCATCCCCCCGGCGTGGAGGCGTATCTGGTGCTTTGGTACAAAGTGTTCGGTTACTCCATCCCGGTGACGCGGATTGCCATGCTGATGCTGGCGGGACTGGGACTGCTGGGCACCTTCCTCCTGGCCATTGAACTGAGCGCGAAGGCAGCAGGCGCTCCGGCCTTCCTGCCGCCGCTGTTGCTGATGGTGTCGCCGCTGTTCTTTATGCAGGGTATGATGGCCCAGCTTGACATGCCGGCGATGGTGGGCACGGTGCTGGCGTTGTTGTGCTTCGTGAAAAGGCTGCACGGTTGGGCGGCAGCAACGTGCGTGGCGCTGGTGCTGGCGAAAGAGACGGGACTGGTGGTTCCCCTGGTGTTCCTAGGACTTTCGCTGTGGAGGCGCGAATGGAAACAGGCGGCACTCTACCTGGCGGCGCCTGCGGCGCTGGGGGGATGGCTGCTGGTGTTGCATTCGGCGACGGGACAATGGGCGGGGAATGCCGACTTCGCACGCTATAACCTAAGCTACTCGCTGCATCCGGTTCGGGTTGCTTTGACGGTTTTGCGCCGCCTCTACTACCTGTTTGTGGCGGAGTTCCGATGGATCGGGACGCTGGCGCTGGTTTTCGCGGCCGGCAAAGTGCGCCAGCTGGCAACACCTGCCTGGGTTCCAGTGGCGTGGGTATTCGTAGGGAACTTGCTGCTGATGACCCTGTTCGGCGGGGCGGCGCTGGAGCGCTACCTGCTGCCGGTGCTGCCGCTGTTCTACATCGCGGTGAGCCTGGCGCTGACAACCTACCGGCGGTGGGTGGGCGGGCTGATGACGGCGGCACTGGGATTGGGACTGGCCGCCAGTTTGTTCGTGAATCCGCCGTATCCGTTTCCGTTCGAGAACAACCTGGCGATGGTGGATTTTGTGACCTTGCAAGAGGTGGCGGCCCACTACCTGGAGGACAATCTTCCCGCTAGCAGGATTGCCACCGCATGGCCATATACGGCCGGCCTGGAGCGGCCCGAGTACGGGTTTGTGCAGCGCAGCGGGCTGCGCGTGGTTGAGACCAACGATTTCCATCTTTCGTCGATTAAGGCGATTCCGCCGGAGCAATTCGACATATTGGTTGTCTACACGCGAACGTGGGCGCCAGAGGGTGGCGTCCTTCAATTCCCATGGGTGCAGCGGTTTCTCGCGAAGTTCTATGAGTATGCGCCGGAGGTGACAGATGCCGATTGCGGGAAGCTCGGGTTGACACCGATGGTTTCATGGTCGAGACGGGGGCAGACGATTACGGTGTACAAGCGCACGGGGATGCCCGGGGCGTAGCGGATGAAGAAGACTTGCGGCGCTGGATGTTTGTGTTCTGAGAGGTTTCCGAGGAGGGATCAACTATGTCAAAGATTGTTGTGATTGGGGGCACCGGCACGGTCGGTAGCCAGACCGTCCAGGAGTTGTTGAAGCGCGGAGCCGAGGTACGGGTGATGACCCGTTCGGCCGACAGGATAGCGTCGCTGCCAAAGGGCGTCGAGGGCGCGGTCGGAAGCATGCTGAAACCGGAGTCGCTTCCAGCGGTTTTCGAGGGCGCGGACAAGTTGTTTCTGATTACGCCGCTCGACCGCGATGAGACGGCTCAGGGGATCGACGCCGTCGATGCGGCTGTCGCGGCCGGTGTGCGGCGTATCGTTTATTTGAGCGTGCACCAGGCGGATAAGGCGCTCACGATTCCGCACTTCGTATCGAAGCTTCCGGTTGAGGGCGTGATTCGCGCCAGCGGGGTGGAATACACGATCCTCCGGCCGAACAATTTTTTCCAGAACGATCTTCAGGTGTTGGATGCCATTCGTGCCGGGGTCTATCCGGTTCCTTCGGGAAGTGTTGGCATGCACCGCGTGGACGTGCGCGACATTGCCGAGGCGGCCGCGATCGCGTTAACGCAACCGGGCCACTCCGGCAAGACCTATTCGGTGGTGGGTCCGCGGGCGTGGACGGGCGCTGCGATTGCTGAGGCGTTGACACAGCATTTGGGCAAGCCAGTGATGTTCGTTGGAGACGATCTCAAGGCTTGGGCGGCGCAAATGCGCGCCTTCATGCCGGGCTGGCTGGTGCGGGATCTGGAGATCATGTTCCAGCACTTCCTGACTCATGGACTGCTGGCGACGCAGGCGGAGATCGACGAGCTGACGGCCGTATTAGGGCACGCGCCTAGGAGCTATGAGGCGTTTGTGAAGGAAGTGCTGCCGGTGTAGGGGAAGGTTTTGGGACGCCTTTGGACGCCGGTCCGCGACTGCCAAGCCTTGTGGGCAGCGCGGTCATCTGAGAAAATGGAGCCTGGCACGCAAATGCTGAACTTTCCTAATATCACAGTGGACCCACTGAAGATGGGGGGAGTTCCATGCATCCGCGGTCTGCGAGTGCCGGTTGCGACTGTGCTTCGGATGCTCGCAGCCGGAATGACGGAGCGCCAAATTCTGGATGAGTACCCGGATCTAGAGGCCGCCGGCATCCGCGAGTGCCTGCGATACGCGGCGGCGGTCACACTTGAACACGAGTTGCCGTTGCCACAAAGCGCTTGAGATCTAATCGACAACGCTTTGCCTCCGCGCTTGGCCGAGTTGCTGACGAGCGCAGGTCAGGAAGCGGCGCACGTACGGGACTATGGCATGCAGGCCGCTGACGATGGCGCAGTGCTAGAAAGGGCGCGCGTGGAAAGTCGGGGTCTGGTCTCCGCTGATTCGGACTTTGCGGCGCTGCTTTCACTTCAGGAAGCGTCCGAGCCGTCCTTCATTTTGTTCCGGGAAACCGATGCCGTCTCCGCCGAACAGTACGCTCGTCTACTGCTTTCGAATCTCCCCGCGTTGGAAGCAGAATTGAGCCGTGGATGTGTCGCGGTGTTCCGCGGCGGTCGCGTCAGGGTCCGTGCTCTACCGATTTCAGGGGAATGATCGGACCCTAATCTGCACCAAAAACCGTCGCTGTCACGGCCAGTTCTTCTTCTACTGAGCCGGCGTTTGCGTAGGTGGCAACGGCCGCCTCGATTTCCGCTTCGAATTGCGGCCGCCGTTCACCGAGCACCGCTGGAGAGCTGGGCGAAAAGGAAACGGCCCGGCCGACCAGTTCCGGAACGCGGACCCGGTGCCGATACTCAACGCGAATCTCGTCCAGCTTACGGAATCTGGACGCTGCGAACCACTGGTCGAGATCAAGCTTGTAGCGCGACTCGTCGTAATCCGGAGACCAAGCCCGCCGTACGGCTTTGAAAGTCGTGGCCCAAGCGTTCACAGGTGCATCGGTGACGGCGGAGCCACAGATGGCGATGCGGCCACCTGGCGCCGCGATGCGTTCGAGAACGGTAAGGGCTGCTTCGCGCGGGAACCAGTGCAGGGCACGCCCGATGGTTACCAAATCGAAGGAACCACTGCCGGCATCGAGGTCCTCGATTCCCGTGTCCATAAAGGTGATATCGAGTTTGGCTTCGGCGGCTGCAGCCCTTGCCGCCTTGAGCATCGCCGGCTCGGGATCGACTGCTGTGCAGGACCCTACAAACCGCGCGAAGCCGATGGCGAGACTGCCGGGTCCGCAGCCCACATCGAGTAATCGCGTCTTCTTGGTGAGTGCCAGCCGGGCCGCTACGGTCTCGAAGAACTTGGGTGGATATGGCTCTCGATACTGATAGAAATCGACTGTGGTTTCGAATCGTCCCATGCTCCCACTAGCATCCTATGGCGGGATTTGACGGCCGTTTTCTAGCGCGAATCGAGTAGTTGATTCGGCCTCCGGCTCACATATACTCGGCTGCAGAAACGGTTTGTGAATAGGAGTAACCTATGAAAACACGAGTCAGAACAGCTATTTTCGGTACCGGATTTGTGGGGCGGGTTCATCTGGAAGCGCTTTGCCGTCTGGGGTTTATCGACGTGTGCGCGGTGGCGACCGCCGATCTCGACCAGGCCAACCAAATGGCCGCGGAGTTCGGCATTGCCCGGGTGGAAAGCGACTACCGCCGAATTCTCGAGGACCGAACCATCGATGCCATCCACATCTGTACACCGAACGTGACACATGCCCCGATGGCGAAGGATGCGATGCAGGCGGGCAAACACGTCCTGTGCGAGAAGCCGCTAGCCACTTCGTCGGCCGCCGCGCATGAGTTGGTCGCGCTGGCTCACGACACCGGGCTGCGCAATGCGACTTGCCACAACTTGCGCTTCTACCCGCTGGTGCAGCAGATGCGCTGCATGCGGGAAGCGGGCGACCTGGGCGAGATCCTGGTGGTGCAAGGCACTTACTCGCAGGATTGGCTGCTGTACAACACGGATTGGAACTGGCGGCTGGAATCGAAGGAGAACGGGCCGTCTCGCGCCATGGCCGATATTGGCTCGCACTGGTGCGATATGGCGGAACACGTCACGGGCCTGCGAATCACGTCGCTGTGCGCCGACCTCCAAACTTTCCACGCAACGCGCAAGCAACCCAAAGGACCGATTGAAACCTTCGCCGGCAAGCTGCTGAAGCCGGAAGATTATCACGAAATCCCGATTGATACCGAGGATTTCGGTGCGGTCGTATTTCGCATGGGCGACCGGGTCCGGGGAACCTTTACGGCCAGCCAGGTCTCGGCGGGCCGAAAGAACCGGTTGAACCTCGAAGTCTACGGCACCGAAGGCGGCGTGTCGTGGGACGGCGAGCGACCGGACGAACTCTGGACCGGCAAACGGAATTCACCGAACCCGCTCTACGTGAAGGACGGCTCGCTGATGAAACCGGCGGCGCGCTCCTATGCGTCGCTGCCCGGCGGACACGGCGAAGGTTACGACGATACGTTTAAGCAACTGTTCCGGCGGTTCTATGCATCGATCAAGGATCCGGCTCTGACCCCCGAGTACCCGCAGTTTACCGATGGGCTTCGCCAGTTGAACATCGTCGAAACCGAGTTGGAGAGCAACAAGAAACACGGTTGGGCCGACGTTCCGGCGATGGCCCCGACACAGGATCGCGTGCCTGAGCTGGCTAGTGCTCACTAGGCGGCAACAGGACACATCGAGCAATCGCGGGTTAAACCGCGCATCGAGCTACCGCGGACGTATCTACGACGATCGGCTGCGGGCTAGCACCCGTGGGCTCTGAGGCAACAGCTGCTCACGGGTGCATCAAGCTTTGAAAAGCTCGGTACGGCCGCACAAAAGTCGGGCGACAAACGTGGATGCGTTCTCTAAACCCAGATTCAGGATCAGCGCTGTGGCAACGCTTTGCCGCGCAGGCCCCAGAGGACGATCGCCGAGGCAGCGACGATGGCGATTCCGACAGAAAGGAAGCCGACCAGGACGAGGCCTTCCTGCCAGGGTTGGCCACTGTGGCCAGCTCCGGTGATGGGCGAAAGGACCGCCGTTCCGAATGCTGCAGCAAGGGTGGTTATGACCCAGTTCACATAGGTACCGTAAAGGACGGTCCAGAATGCGACCGCCTTGGTTGTGGGCGAGAGCCTGACCTCAGGCCAGATGGCCCCGAGTGCGAGCAGGAATGTTCCATTCATCACGCCTTCCAGGTGCGCGGCCAGGCCCATGCGCACGTTGGCGAAATGCTGCTCGGCGAAACCGGTAAGCAGACCCAGCAAGAACAGAAACATGCCATGAAACATCAATCGCCGGTTGGCGCTTTCCATGCGAATCCCCCTTGGATGGTGCGGGGCGTTTGAGTCTCCGCGTAAATAAGGGCTGCACGCGCACGGATCCCCGCAAAACAGGCAAGTATAACAGTCGCTTCAAGGCTGTGTGCCATATACTTCAGCCAGCTATACTTCAGCCAGCGAGGCACCGCGATGAGAACCGAAAGAAGACCGAGTTACCGGAAGTGCCGGATGAGCATCCTGTTGGTGCTGCTGGCGAACATTGCGCTTGCGGCGCCGCAGACGATCCGGCCCGGAGAGCTCTGGCTGGACAACCAAGGCAACCACGTTCAAGCGCACGGCGGAGGCATCATCCGCGTGGGCGGGTTGTACTACTGGTTCGGCGAAGACCGCACCAAAGGGCTTGATCGAAGCAAACGATACGTGAGTTGTTATTCGTCCGAAGACCTGGCGCACTGGACCTTCCGCAACCGTGTGCTGCAGCTGGCGGATCCGGAGGGATTCGGCCCTACCTGGGTGCTGGAACGACCCAAGGTTTTCTACAACGCGAAGACGAAGAAATATGTGATGTACATGCACATCGATGGGCCGGAGCCGGGGCAAAAGGGCGGCTACAGCCTGGCTCGGGTCGGAGTGGCCGTCTCGGACAAAGTTGATGGTGATTATCAATACCTCAAGAGCTTTCGGCCGCTGGGGCATGAGAGCCGGGATATCGGGCAGTTCATCGATGACGATGGAACGCCCTACCTGATCTTCGAAGACCGGCCTTTCGGATTCCGCATCGCGACTTTGTCCGACGACTATCTGACGGTGGAGAAAGAGGTCTGCCTGATTCCCATGCACATGGAAGGCGGAGCGGTGGTGCACTACGACGGGCTGTATTATGCGATCGGGTCGGCGCTGACAGGCTGGAGTCCGAATCCCAATAAATACGCCACGGCGAGCTCGTTGTCCGGACCGTGGTCGGAGTTCAAAGACATTGCGCCTCCCGCGACCAAGACATATGGGTCGCAGTCCACGATGCTGTTGAAGGTGGTGGGCGACAAGGCGACTACGGTGATCTTTATGGGAGATATCTGGAAGCCGGAAGCGCAATGGGACTCGCGATATCTCTGGATGCCGCTTGAAATCGGCGACGGCAGGTTGTGGCTGCCGGAGCCGAAGCCGTGGACGCTGGATGTGAAGGCGGGTGTGGCGAAGGTGGAGTAAAGGGGAGCCGGACGGGGCGTCCTGCTCCGAAGCGGAGGGCGGCGCGGTCGAGACCGCCCCACTTCCTAAAATGCTACTGTGGCTAACGCGTGAGGACGAGCGTGCCGGCGCGGTTGACGCGGGCGGTCCAGCGATCGGGAACCAGGGTGGTGGATCCGTAGTCGGTGATGAGCAACGGACCTGGGCGAGCGACATTCCCGAAGGAATCGCGGGCGGTGACTTCGACCTGACGCCAGCGGCCCCCGACAAAGATTCTTCGACGGGCGTATTCGGTGACTTTCCTGGAGCGATGGAAATGAAGCTCCGGCGGCTTGGTGGTGGTGATGGCGCGAAGGCGAATGGTCACGATTTCGATACGCCGCGCCGGGTCTGAGTAGCCGTAGAGCTTGTGATGAGCGACATGAAAAGCCTGGGCAGTTTTCGCGTGCCCGGCTGACTTGCCGAGCCAGGGGACGTTGATTTCGTAGCTCTGTCCTGCGTATCGGACGTCGGCGCTGCGATGGAACACGGCACCGCGGTTTTCGCGCCGCGCGATTTCTTCCAGCTGCCGAAAACCAGGCTCGAGCTTCGCTAAGCCGAGAGCGCCGCGTGAGTAATCGCGCACGCGATCAGCGACTAACATTCCAAGCGCGGAAAGGGCGCCGGCGAGTTCCGGCACGAGTACGGTGCCGATTTCAAGATTGGCGGCGATCTCGCAGGCATGCAGTCCACCACTACCGCCGAAAGCGAGCAGCGCAAAGCGGCGTGGATCGTAGCCGCGTTCGACGGAAACGGTGCGGACGGCCCGCTCCATATTCGCGTTCGCGATGCGTATGACGCCGGCAGCGGTCTCGACGGGGCTGAGGCCGAGCTGTTTTGCCAATCCTTCGATGGCAGCGGCGGCGCGGGCGGGCTGAATCGGCAGGCTTCCGCCGGCAAGTTGATCGGCGGTGATTCGGCCGAGGAAGACATGGGCGTCGGTGACCGTGCACAGGTCGCCGGAGCCATAACAAGCAGGCCCGGGGTCGGCGCCGGCACTCTGCGGTCCGACCCGGAGCAAGCCGCCGTCATCGACGAAAGCGATGGAACCGCCGCCGGCGCCTACGGTGTGGATGTCGAGCATGGGAATCTGCACGGGAAAGCCGTCGACGGCGGCTTCGGTTGTTTCGCGGGGTGAGCCGTCGATCAGGCAGACGTCGGTGGAGGTGCCACCCATGTCGAAGCCAAGGACTTGGCGAAAACCGGAGCGGCGGGCAATCCAGGTAGCTCCGATGGCACCGCCAGCGGGGCCGGAGAGCAAGGTTCGAACCGGCATTTGTTCGGCTTCGTCCGGGCGGATGGCGCCGCCGTTCGACTGAAGAATGCTCAGGCGATGCGAAGCGGTCCGAGCGGCGAGGTGGTGCAGATAGCGCTGCATGAGCGGCCCGACGTAGGCATTGAGGACGGTAGTGGAAGAACGCTCATACTCGCGAAATTCCGGCGAAACAAGGTGGGAAACGGAGAGGTAACCAGCTCCCGCGAGAGCTTCAGCTACCTGCTGTTCGTGAACCGGCGACTGATAGCTATGGAGCAGGCAGATGGCAACGGAATCTACACCCGCCCGCTTGAGCCGGGCCTTCAGGCGCTGAAGCTGCTTCGGCTGCGGCGCCATGAGCGGCGTGCCGTCGAAAAGCATGCGCTCCTCGACACCGAAACAATGTTCGGGAGCGACCAGCGGGATGCGTGGAAGCGGGGTCAGGTTGTAAAGCTCGCGGCGGTTCTGCCGGCCGATGTGAAAAATGTCCTCAAAACCGGCGGTGGTGACGAAGGCTGTGCAACCACCTTTTCGCTCCAATAACGCGTTGGTAGCGACGGTAGAACCATGAATGATCTCGGCGGATTGGGGACCAATCGCCTGCTCGAGGCCGGCGAGAATGACGCCAGCGGGATCGTTCGGGTTGGATCGGAGTTTGAAGGTGGCAACCGATTTGTCGTCCCGGACTACGACAAAATCAGTGAACGTACCGCCAGTGTCGACGCCAATGCGCATGGAAGCGGTATTCTCTCATGCGGCCAACAGCAGCCGCGATTCTCAACGTGGCGCGGGCTCGGCGGCAAGCTGCGGGTCGTGGTACTTGCCTCCGTTCATCTGTTTCTCTAACTGATCTTCCGATTCCTTCTGGAGGCGCCGCACTTCGGCAACGTCGGTTTGGGCTTCCGCCTTTCGGCCGAGCTGCGTGAGGATCCGGGAGCGCAGGTAATGAACGGTGGCGCTGTTGGGATCGATGGCTATGGCATGGTCGATGGCTCTCAGGGCCTCGATGTTGCGGCCTTGCTCCCGGTAAATATTGGCCAGACCATACCAGGATGTGCCGATGCCAGGCTCGCGCTTCACCGCCTCTTCGAAATTGCGCTGCGCTTCCTGATTCTGCTGCTGTAGGTAAGCGACGATGCCCAACTGATCGTAATCGTAGGCGATGGCGTTGTCAGAGGCAGGGGCTGCCGATTGGAGAGCCATGTCGCGCGAAAACTCTTCCTTGGCTTTCTCGAAGTTCCCCTTTTGACGGTAGGCCAACCCCAGATAGTAGTGAACATGGGGAAGTTTGTCGTCGGCCTGCGCGGCGAGCTGCATCTCGGCGATAGCCTGATCCTCCTGATTGCGCGACAGATATCCCTTCCCCAGCAACAGGTGGAGGGTAGGCGTGCCCCGGCCGACATCGAGCAACTGCTTCACGGCCTGATCTTCCAAATCGTGCCGTCCGGCATTGGCGGCAGCGACGGATAACACATATAGATAGCTCAGATCATTCTGCGAAGCGGGCCACAGCGGCTCCAGCGTGCTGACGGCGTCGGCATAACGTTCGCCGAAAAAATAGCAGAGGCCGAGCAGATGTCTGGCCTGGCTGGACTGGGGCTGATCACGGAGGACGGACTCAAAAGGCGGGATTGCGCTTCGATAGTCGCCCTCCCGATAGTAGGCGAGCCCAATGTTGAGACGAATGCCGGTGACCTGGGGCGCCAATTTCTCGGCTTGGTGCAGGTTTTCCAGGGCTTGCGTCCAATTGTGCCGGCGCATATCCACGACGCCCAAGTTGACCCGGGCGCCGACATCGGAGGGAGCCAGCTCAAGAACCTGGCGAAAGGCCTTTTCGGCGGCACCGAGATCGCCGCGCTGGAGGGCCTGCTCGCCAGCTGCGTAGGCTTCGCGGATACGGTCCGCAAGGGCCGGAACGACCAGCACTGCCATCAGGAAGAGGATTAGTCGAAACACACTATATAACCCTCAGTATGCGCAGTTTCGGTTACGGATGGACGAACGGGAAACCCCGGTAACACTTTCCTCTTGCCTATGCACGGCAGATAGCGTACCATTTTCTCGCGTCTGGGGTAATGGAAAGTAAACGAAAGCTCCAAGGGGGGAGTCATGTTTCATCGTGTTTGCTCATGGTTGATATTGATTGCGATTTTCGCGGGCGGCCTGCTTGCACAAAACAGCGCTTCGATAACCGGAACGGTTCGCGATTCGTCGGGCGGCGTCATCGCCGGCGCCGACGTAACGGTGACCAACGTCGATAAAGGCACTACCTTTCCCGCCAAAACTAACGGTGATGGCGACTATCTGGTGGCTGGCCTGGTAGCTGGCACTTATAACGTCACGGTGGCGCAGACGGGCTTCAAGAAATATCGAGTCACGCGGAGTCGATTCTCGAGGTGGCCCAGAAGGCGCGCGTAGACGTTTCCTTGCAGGTTGGCGAAGTATCCACGGAAGTAGCTGTGGAAGGGGTAAGCGCGGGCGCGGTGGAAACGCAATCCGCTGAGATGGCGGGTGTTGTGACACAGAAAGAGATCAGCCAGATCGTCCTAAATGGGCGCGATTTTAGCCAACTCGTGACTCTGGTTCCTGGCGTGAGTAACATGACCGGCCAGGACGAGGGCACGGTGGGCGTCTACGGCAACGTGGCCATGAGCATCAACGGAGGTCGGACGGAGAACAACACCTGGGAGCTGGACGGCGGCGACAACATGGACAACGGCAGCAACCAGACGCTGAACGTCTATCCGAATGTGGATGCGATCGCCGAAGTGAAAGTGCTGACATCGAACTTTGGCGCGCAGTACGGGCGCAATGGATCGGGGACGATCGAGACCGTGATCAAGTCGGGGACCAAGAGTTTCCACGGCGACCTGTTCGAATTCAACCGCAACACGGACTATAACGCCCGCAACTTCTTCCAGGCCACCCGGCCGGAGTACAACAAGAACGATTTCGGCTACACAATTGGCGGGCCGGTTTATATACCCGGCCATTACAACAAGAACAAGGACAAGACGTTCTTCTTCTGGTCGGAAGAGTGGCGCAAGGAAATTGTCCCCGGCCAAACCTTCAACCAGCCTCTGCCCTCGGCCCAGGAGCAGCAGGGCAACTTCTCAGACGTGTGCCCGGCGGCTGGATCGGCGGTCAGCAGTGCTTTCCCGGATTGTCCGGTAAATAAGGCGACCGGGGCCTATTTCCCCAATAACACCGTGCCAATCGATCCGAACGCGAAAGCGATACTGGCCATGCTGCCCACGCCGAACACGGGAAGCGGCGCCAATTCGTCCTACGTGGCTGCCCCGGCGCAACCCACGAGCTGGCGTGAAGAGCTGATTCGCGTCGACGAGAATGTCAACGACAACTTGCGGTTTTTCGGACATTTCATACACGACTCCTGGAATACGGTGACGGCTACACCGCTGTGGGGCAACGGCGCGTCATTCCCCACAGTGGGAACCAATTTCGTCGGCCCCGGCGAAAGCTTGGTTGCGAACATGACGGCAAACATTTCGCCGACGTTGTTGAATGAGTTCACGTTCGCCTATACGGCAGATCACATTACCTTGACGACAACCGGACCTGTACAGCGGCCTGCGAGTATGACCATGACAGGAATCTATAACAATGGCTTCGGCGGCCTTCTGCCCGCCGTGTCGGTGGGCGGTGGACAGACCTACGATACCGGCGGTTTCAGCCTAGATTCGGGCTATTTCCCATGGAACAACGCCAACCCCACTTACACGTACAAGGATCAGCTGAGCAAGATTATCGGCGGGCACAACATGTACTTCGGGGCGACCTACGTAGCGGCCCAAAAGAACGAGGAGAATAGCCCTTACGTACAGGGCATCCTTTCCTTTTCCGCCGGCGCAACCGCAGTGACCTCGGGCAACGCCTTTGCGGACCTATTACTGGGCAATATTGAATCCTACTCGCAGACAACGTCAAAAGTGAAATACTACAACCGGTTTAAGACGTTTGAGCCGTATTTCCAGGATGACTGGCATGTGACCAAGCGCCTGACGGTGAACCTTGGTATTCGTATCAGCATGTTTGGCGCGTACCACGAAAAGTACTTACAGGCCTATAATTTCGACCCGGCCGCATTCAATCCCGCCGCTGCCCCCCAGATTAACGCCACACCGGGGGATATCGCCGCCGGATCGCTGGTACCCGGGAGCGGAAACCCGTATAACGGGTTGGTACGGTGCGGAATCTCTCCGGGAGTGCCGCAGGCGTGCATGAACGGACGCCTGTGGAACCCCGCGCCGCGCGCAGGTTTCGCGTACGATCCGTTTGGCGACGGCAAAACGTCGATCCGCGGCGGCTACGGAATCTACTACGAGCACACCAACGGGAACGAGGGAAATACCGAAGGGCTGGAGGGCAGCCCGCCGTTGGTCCAGACGTCTCTCCAAAACAACATCATTGGCTACACGAACATCGGCGGTGGCGGCAGCCTGCAGTACCCGCTTACGCCGAGGTCCATTCCATATACGCAAGTGATCTGGCCGTATGTTCAACAGTGGAGTATCAGCATTCAGCGCGAACTGGCCAAGAACATGATGCTGAGCGTCGCCTATGTCGGCAGCAAGGGAACGCATCTGGCGGAACAGCGGAATCTGAATCAGCTATATCCGATCACCCAAGCGCAGAATCCTTATAATCCGGGACAGCCTATGACGATGGCCGACTGCACCAATAATACTGTGAATGGTGTCACTCCAACCGGTCAGGCGGGAATTCAATTCGAGGTTGCCTGCGGCAACGCTCCTGCCGGCGCAAACCCATACCGTCCGTACCTGGGTTACGGCAGCATTGCACAGACTATCTACGGCGCTAATTCCAACTACAATGCGTTGCAGGTTTCGTTCCAGCGGCACATTGGTAAGCTCAGCTTCAACCTGGCCTACACGTGGAGCCATTCGCTGGATGACGCCTCCGATTATGCCAGCAGCAACTTCCTGAACTCCTATAATCTCGCGTTGAATTACGCCAGTTCCGACTTCGATCAGCGGCAATTGGTGAACTTTGGCTATGTATACGACTTGCCTGTCTTCACGAAGAACGGCTGGGTGAACGCCGTACTGGGCGGATGGCAATGGTCGGGGCTAGTTACCTATCAAACCGGGACCCCATTTAGCGTCATCGACGGGCTATATGGTCCGGGCGTCGGCAACAGTACGGGGGCGGGTTCCTTCCTGAACTTGGTGGGCAATCCTAGTTCGGGTCTCAGCAGCCTTCCGGCTGGAATACAGGGTGTGACCACAGGACCGCTTCTCTTCAACCCCTCGGCCTTCGTGGCTCCAGAGGGCTTAACGTTCGGAACATCGCAACGGAACGTCCTCAACAATCCGAACCGGACAAACTGGGACATGGGTCTCTTCAAGATGTTCCGGATTAAGGAGGCCGCCTCGTTCGAGTTCCGTGCAGAGGCGTTCAACGTCTTCAACCACACGCAATGGCTACCGCTGGGTGGACTTAACAGTTCGGGCAACAACTCGACGCTGTGCTTCGGCACGACGAACAACTCGCCTGGCGACCCGAGCTGCCTTGCCAACAGCACCTTCCTAAGACCGACGGGAGCGCATAATCCGCGCATTCTGCAGTTGGGGCTGAAGTTTATTTTCTAGGGGTCTGCTCAAAGGCTTTCACAGCCCGTAGGCTGTGCCACATTCGCGGGGCGGACGCCGATAGCGTTCGCCCCGTTTCCTTTTGGTCTTCTTCCATCTGGCGTTAACACTGTGCCCTTCTATACCGTCTTTCCAGCAGACGTTCGCTGGCGGACTGAAAGACAGGAAAGGAAACTCATGCGATATTTCACGCAATCTCCAGTTATTTCAGCCCTGGCGCTGGTGTCCGCCGTAGCGCTCTGGGCAGGTGGTTTATTCGTTGTGCCGGGCAACCCCGAGGCCAATGCCGAGGCGCGTGCCCACAAAGCCGTACTGACCCTAAAGCTTGCCGGGTGCCACGAACCACAAAAGGCCTTTCTCACGGCGACAGCCATCGGTATCATTGATGGCCGAAAGCAGATTATCCCGCTGCAACTTGACGCGCTTTCCGAACCCGGCACGTATGCGCTGACGCGCCAATGGCCGGAGAAGGGGAGATGGGTGCTTGAGTTCGTGGCCAAAGATCAGGGCCGAATTACGAGTACCCTGGTAGGCGCGGGGCCCGGCGGAATCGAACGCGAAACCGCAAAAATGGGCATGCACGAGCCGATGCCCGAAGAGATAGCGGCTTTGCTGGCCGGAGGGCCGGCGACAGACGCCGCGAAGGATGTGGCCCGAAACTGATGGAAGAGGCTGTCCGGCTGTCGCCACCTATGCTCGCCGTCACGTCGCCTTCGACCGAATCCAGAGACGAAGAAGAATTGGTGCGCGCGGCATTGCGGGGCAGCCGGACGGCCTTCGGTGAACTTTATACGCGGTACGCCCGCGTGGTGCATGGCATTCTGCTCGCTCGCGTGCCTTACCGCGAGGCGGAGGACCTGGTGCAGGATGTCTTCGTCATGGCTTTCCGGAAGATCGGGACACTGCGCGAGCCAAAGGCGTTTCCCGGTTGGCTGGGTGCGATTGCGCGGCACAGTGCGAGCGAGTTTCACCGTTCCGCGTTTCACCGGACCGCGGCTCACTCCGCGGCAACGCTCGAAGCCGCGCGCGAGAAGACAACTGAACCCGAGGCTAATGCCTTAGCAATTTTGCAAATGATTCAAACGTTGCCGGATGCCTACCGAGAGACCCTGGTGCTCCGTTTCGTGGAAGGCCTGACCGGCACTGAGATCGCCTTGCGAACTGGGCTGACACCCGATTCTGTTCGCGTCAATCTGCACCGCGGGACGAAAATGCTGCGGGAGAAATGGAAAGGACCTGAGCGAGTATGACCGACTATTTGTGGGACGGAAGCGGTACGCCGGACCCGGAGGTCGAAGAGTTGGAGCGTACACTTGCGCCGTTGCGCTTCCCTGCCAGGCGCTGGCACCCGCCGGTGTCGAGGTTTCCGATGCGATATCGCGTGTACGCCGCGATTGCCGCCTCGTTGGTGCTGGCTTTGGTGGGCGGCCGCTGGCTGTTGCGGCCAGTTGAAACCCCGTGGAGCGTGTCGGGTCTGGAAGGCAGTGTTCAGGTGGGCCATCGCACGGCAAAGGATCAGGGCCGCTTGTATGTAGGACAGACGGTGCGAACCGGCAGCATGTCGCAGGCCACTCTGGAAGCGGAGGATTTCGGCCAGGTGGAACTGAAAGCGGACTCCGAAATGAGGATTGTCGAAACCGGCTCCCACTCGCAGCGGATGGATTTGCGGCGGGGCCACATTCATGCCTTGATTTGGGCCCCGCCGCGCGAGTTCGTGGTGGACACGCCGTCATCGAAGGCGATCGATCTGGGCTGCCAGTACGACCTGACGGTGGACGAATCGGGCGATGGATTCCTAAGGGTGGAAACGGGATGGGTGGCTTTTCAATTCCAGGACAAAGAGGCGTTTATTCCAGCAGGCGCGGCATGCCGAACCAGCGTTCGCCGCGGTCCCGGCATTCCGTTCTTCGAGAACGCCAGCGAAGGCTTCCGCGACTCGCTGCTGCGTTACGAATCTTCGGGTGACAGTTCGGCGCTAGCCAAGTTGCTCAGCGAGGCCCGCCACAGTGACGGCTTGACGCTGTGGCACCTGTTGGCTCGCGTTTCCGATCGGGATCGCCCGGCGGTGTTCGACCGTTACGCCGTGCTGGTTAAGTTGCCGCCTGGTGTGAGGCGCGAGCGCGCGTTGGCACGAGACCACGAAACGCTCGACCAGTGTTGGAACGCCCTCGACTTGGACAGCGCCGACTGGTGGCGCGAGTGGAAGCGTGAGTGGCAGTGACGATCCGCCGTCCGGAACGCGGTTCGCGGCTCGATTTGCGCTAAGAGCATCCCCAATTTCGGCCGTGTTCGAGCTCTCCCCTAAGTTCAAAATTGTGATGTATACTCGGCAGGCTAAGCTCGCGGAAGCATGAGGCTTGTTGCGTTTTAGTTAAGGCAGGCGCCTGGTGTTTCGCGTGGCTTGGCAATCCATCGGAGAAGCGACAAGGAGTCTTATGCGTTACAAATGGCTAGTCAATTCAGCGGCCCTACTGGGCCTCTTCGTTTCAGTCAATGCATCGTTGCCAGCCCAAAGCCAAGCCCAAGGCCAACAGAACTTCGGATACAACTACAACTCTTGCACCGGGTTGCCAAGTTATTCTGCTCTGAAAGCGGCGCTGACAGCGGCACGGATGCAGTCGAACGGCGGTTTCAATCTGGACATGTGGGGCACTATTGTCAACCGGGACGGGCTGGTGTGCGCGGTCGCATTTACCGGCGCAGACCGGGGCTCGCAATGGCCGGGCAGCCGCGCAATTTCGGCACAGAAGGCGAATACGGCCAACGCGTTCAGCCTGCCTGCTTTGGCGCTATCCACTGCGAACATCTATAGCGCCGTCCAGCCTGGCGGATCACTATACGGTTTGCAGCATAGTAATCCGGTTGACACGGCAGTAGCGTACGGCGGCGATGCCCAGAACTTCGGCCAATTTAACGACCCAATGGTAGGTCAGCGGATCGGAGGCGTTAACGTATTTGGTGGAGGGCTGGCTCTCTATAACTCAAAGGGCGTTCTTATTGGAGCGCTCGGCGTGAGTGGAGATTCGTCCTGTGCCGATCACAACATCGCGTGGAGAACGCGGCACAGCCTGCAGCTCGACTATGTTCCGGCCGGCGTCAGCGGAGACGCGACGCGTCCGGACAATATCGTGTACGACATCACGAACCCGGCCGGCTTCCCGATCGGCGTCAGCGCGGGCGGATGGGGCCATCCCGTTTGCAGTGCCACGGCGACCACGATTGCGGCTTCGCTGCCGGTCGTTTCTGTCGTTGCGAAGGTCGACTGATGGTGTTTTTGGGAGGCACGGTCCGTTATCGGGCCGTGCCTTTTGAAACCTTTGACGACAAAAAGTACCTTTTGTGCCACCGATAAACGCGCTTCTCGACGCGCCTGGATGTCGGATAATGAAAAGTAACTCATGAGCGCCGTCGCAGAAAGGCTGACCTCCAAAGAATTCCGAGAGAAGTATGCGGAAGCCAAGCCCTACTGCGAACTCCTGAATGGCGAGGCCGTTCAAAAAGCATTGCCCACAAAACTTCATTCCGTTCTGCAATTTGTTCTTACGATGTTCTTGAAGGAACTGGGGTACAAGCCGCGGCCGGAGCTGACGCTGGCGATCGACGATTCCTGGGAGCCGACACCGGATGTTTGTGGCGTCATCGGTCCTGAGGAAGACCCCTATCCGAGACACGCCGTTGCGGTTGCTATTGAGGTCTTGTCACCCGACGACCGCTTCACGCGGGTCATCCAGAAGTGCCGCAGATACGCAGAATGGGGTGTCGTGGACATTCTGGTTTTCGACCCGGTCGGCCGAGAAGCATGGTACTGGGACATGAGTGCCGGCGATCTAAGCCGGATCAAAGAAAGCTATCCGTTTCACAGCCGGCCAGTCGAACTGCGACTCAAAGACCTCTTCGAGCGATTCGACGGCGAGCTGCGGTAATTGCCCGTAAGCATTCGTTGACGAGGGCCTACTGTGCCTTGGCTGGCGCGCTTGCTTGCAATTGCTCCTGGCGAACAATGTCTAACCAACAGACATGACCGAACGAATCCAGGATTTCGAGCCGCTGACCCTTTTTCTCGGCTTTCTCCCAGTACATGACCTGATCGCGAACGCCTAACTGGCAGACGTATGCGTCGCGCGTCATCAGCCCGTGTCCAACCGTTATGACTCCCGTATTCGGGCCGGGGTCCACGACGTAGGCCGTACTTGCCCCAAGAATCACGCGCTGAGTTCCTTGAATCTCGATCCGCTGAAGCTCAGGCATAGCCCTAACCGCCTTTCCTCCCGGAGAGTAGACCGGCGTCTCGATGCCGGGCGGTTGATGCAGAGCCGGCGAATCCAGCACGGTGCCAAGTTCCCAATCGGGGTTGCGGACAGCCAGACAACAGCCCGCGAAGGCAAAAAGCAGAGACAGCTTCTTGGATAAGATCATGTCTTCTCTTCTTCAGTAGCAGTTATTCCCAGTGTCGCTCAGCTGGTGGGGCGAGTGGGAGGCCTGTTGCGGCTGTTGGATCATTTTCCCTCCACCCGGCGCCCTTTCGCCGAGCTCTCGATCAGCTCCGCGAGGCGCCGCAGCCTGGTTTCTTCCTGCTTGGCGCTGATGACCCACCAACTGCAGACCCGTCGATAGGACGGCGGCTGTGCCTGAAAGAAATCCCAGGCTTTTTTATTCTTGCGGAAAGTCCGTTCATACGCCTCGCCGAGCGTGGCGTGCTTGCGCTGCTCGTACGAGTAGATGGCTGACTTTTTGTCGGTGCGCTGCTCGAGCGCTCTGAGTCCCGCTGGCTGCATCAGGCCGAGCTCGATCAGTTCCCGAACGCGATCGATGTTGACCTTGCTCCAGATACTGGTAAGGCGCCGCGGGGTAAATCGAATGGTGTAGCGGGTGCTGTCAACATTCTTCCGGACACCGTCAATCCAGCCGAAACAGAGCGCCGCATCCACCGATTCCGGCCAGGTGATGCTCGGCTCACCGGAGTTCTTCTTGTGAAATCCGACCAAGAGCTCACGGGCTGTAGCATGGTGCTCCTGAAGCCACGCGCGGAAGTGGGTCGGCGATGGGAAGTAGACCGGTTCCATCGAATACTGAATAGAATAGCCAAGGTGAGGTAAATTCCTGAATGAGGCCGGGACACTGACTATGACCAACCGAGTAGCTCTTGCTCTACTTCTTTCCTGCATCGGGCAGGCCGTGCTGAATGGCGCGGAGACGCCTTCGCCGGCACTATTGGTGCTCTCCAAGGGCGATCTCACGTTATCGACTGTGGATCCCGCAACGCTTCGGGTAGTTGGCCGGGTGCCATCCGGGCCGGACCCGCATGAGGTCGTTGCGTCTGCTGACGGCAAGGTCGCTTACATCTCGAACTATGGGGGCGGAGCTTACAACACGATCACCGTGGTGGATCTCGTTCATCAGAAAGCAATGCCAACGATTGATCTGGGTCCGTTGCGCGGCCCACACGGCCTGATGTTCGTGGGCGGTAAGCTGTGGTTCACTGCGGAAGGCGCCAAAGTCATCGGAAGCTATGATCCGGCGACTAGCAAGATTGACTGGGTTCTTGGCACGGGTCAGAACAGAACGCACATGATCTTCGTCGCCGATGATCTGAAGTGGATCGTCACTTCCAACGTTGCATCCGCAAGCATGACTTTTATTGACAAGACGACGGTGCGGCCAGCCGGGCCGGGCCCTGGACCGGGGGGACCGCCTCCGGGACAGGGAGGGGGACCGGGCGGTCCGCCGCCGGGAGGGCCGATGGGTCAGCCGCGAACCGATTGGAACGAGACGGTCGTAGCTGTAGGCCGGGGCGCGGAAGGCTTTGACGTTTCGCCCGATGGGAAAGAGCTTTGGGCCGCCAATGCTCAAGACGGCACAATTTCGATCATCGACCTTGCAACCAGGAAGGTCGTTCAAACCCTCGACGCGAATGTGAAAAGCGCCAACCGGCTGAAATTCACCCCGGACGGAAAACTGGTGCTGGTCTCAATGTTGGGCGGCCCGGACCTGGCCGTGTTTGATGTGGCCACTCGCAAAGAGGCCAAGCGCATCAAGATCGGCCGTGGCGCGGCGGGCATCCTGGTGCAGCCCGATGGCTCACGCGCGTTCGTGGCGTGCACACCGGACAGCTACGTCGCCATCGTCGACTTGAAGTCGCTGGAAGTGACTGGTCATCTGGACGCCGGCAAACAACCGGACGGCCTGGCATGGGCAGTCCGTCAATAGCCGGTACCTCTCTTGACTGCGCGGCGGAATGCAGGAACTCGCGTGTATGATCGAGCGCCATGATGATCATGATCGCCCCACGCAGGATGTCGATCGACTGCACACGAGTTCGGACGGCGACGGATTTGGGACCTTGCGCGGCAGCGGCCAGCGGTGACACCATTACCCATTAAACCCATTAATTTTGTTCGGGTCCGCAACGCCGCTATTTCCGGCCAAGAACCAGCTCGTGGTCGTATCCCGTCATTTCGAGGTAGCCAACCCCTCGGATGGGCTGTCCCCCGCGGGTGCCTGCATAACGGACAGCGCCTTCCCAATAGCTGGGACCGAAGCGGTACTTGCGAATCAAGTTCCTGGTCCTTCAGTGGTGTCTCCTCTGCCAGCTGCAGACCCAGTGAGGGGACGCTTAGGGTCCAGGCGACAGGGTAAGCGGCACCCGTCTGAGGGCTGGTCCAGCGGGTGCCTGGGTTGAGCGTAAAGTCGGTGCCACTGAGGAAGTGACTGGCGCCTTGGGCGTCAACAAACGTTCCGGAAGAGAACGGGCCGCTAGCCCCATTTTTCTTGCGGAGGCGATAAAACATGAGCTCTTCGCGGTTCTCTAGCTGGACGCAGAACCAGTCCCAACCCGCCTGTGTTTCGTCGAGTTGCTGCGTGAAGAATTCGTGGTCCATCCAGGCGAGGCCTGTGAGCTGGAAGCTCCGGCCCTTCCAGCTCAGTGTGCCGTCCGCGGCGATCCGGGTGAACGAAATGTAATGCGACGCCTTGCCGGCTTCGAGACCCTTCTGGCTGATTCCATTCTTGCCGTGGATCACCGGCGGCTTCTCCGGCCTGAGTTCAAGTTGGAGCGTCAGTTCCGGAGTCACGGCCTGCAAATGCTGGTTCGAGCCCGGAAGCACCCATCGCACTTGCCAGTTGCCGTTCCAGTACCTGCCTTCCTGGAGGCTTATACCGGCGAGGCCAGGGCCGGCGCGGTTGAGGCGCTCGGTGTGGAAGAACTGCTGGCCCTGTATGTCACTGAGCGCGAGGTGCGCGAGGTAGACCTGATCGGGTTGCCAAACGGGCGCAGCGCGAACGACGGTCTGGCCGGTGGAACTGGTGGCGCTGGCATCACCCGACTGCCGGAAGAATGTTAGCTCGAAGCCAAAGGGGCGGCCGGTGGGATCGGTGAGGTTGCCCGTGTAGTACCACCATTCCGTGGCGAATTCGGGATGACTGAAGTGATCGCGGGGGAATTGAAACTGGTAGCCCGGCAGAGCAAGCTTGCCGGCGACAGCACCCCAAAGAGTCACGGCGGCAATTGAAACCAGGGCGAGGGCGATCGCGGGCCTAATCCTCATGTATGACCTCAATCGGATTCAGGCGCATGGCGGTGCGTGCCGGATAGAGCGCGGCGAGAATGGTCGCGATGTAGACCACGCTGAGCGCGGAAAGCAGCAGCATAGACGGCCAGTGGAACTGGATGGTCCAGCCGAAGGATTGTTTGTTGATGACGTAGATGAGGATCAGGGAGAGAAGCGTGCCCAGCGCGAGCCCGATGAGATTAGCCAAGAACCCGAGGAAGGCCGCTTCGGCGAGAATGATCTGCCGGATTTGAGTAGCGGAGCCGCCGAGGAAGCGGAGAAGCCCGAACTCGCGGCGCCGGTCAATGACTAAGGCGAGCAGCGCACCGGCGATGCCCATCACAGCGACGATAATGGCGACCGCTTCGAGCGCCCATGTGATGGTGAAGGTCCGGTCGAAAATGGCGATGGCTTCCTTTCGCAAGCGCGAATTGCTGAAGACCAGCACGCCGCGGCCGGCGATGACTTCGTCGATCTGTTTGCGAACGGCAGCGGAGTCCGCACCGCGTGCAAGAAAGACGGCGATGTTGGAAGCTGCCGGATCAGGCAGGTACTTGAGGAGTGTTCGGCGATCCATGACGACAAATCCGCGCTCAGTGGAGTAGTCGTAGTAGACACCCGCGATCTGGAATGCTGCTTCGCGGCCGCCGAGCGCCAGCCGAATCGTGTCGCCCTGGTGAACATTGTGCTTGTTGGAAAACGGTTCGCTCACGACAACGTAATCGCCGGTAGCCAGTTTGGCCAGGGCGGTGGAGGTGTCTTGGCCCGGCAGCATACGGGTACCGGCGTTTGCGACGATCTTGGATGTTTCGCCGCCGCCAAGCGAGGCCGGCAAACCCTGGAAGGAGATGCCGTAAGCGCGAAAACGGTCGACAGCCGCGATGCCCGGAATTCTCTCGAGGCTGTCGGCAATCTCGGGGCTCATGGTAGGGTGGCGATCAGCCGCCGCTTGACCGGCAGGACGCAGGTAAAAGTCCGCCTTCAGCTGGTTGTCCATCCAGAGCGAAACGGTTTCGCGGAAGCTGCCCACCATAATTCCCACGCTGGTCATCATGGCGACGGCTGTCGCAAGCGCGCCGATGAGCACTGACGTGCGACCCAGCGAGGCGCGCAGGCTGCGAAGGGCCAGCATTGCTTCAGCGCCCAAAAAACGTGCCACGAGGGCGTTGCTCAGCCGGACGAACGCATTCAGCAGGCCGGGAATAGCGGTGGCCGCGGCCACGATAAGCAAGAAGGCCGCAAGGTAGCCGAAAACGGGCTGGCTTCCGACCGCGGGTAACCGTGACGCCCCTGCCGCCAACAGAGTAAGCAGCATTGCCAGCGGGAGACTCCACCGGGAGCGCGTCGCGGCCACGTACTCTTCACGGCCTCGGGCCATGGCTTCTACGGGCAGAACCTGGGCCGCTTCAAAGGCGGGGGCGAGTGCCGCCAGCAGCGAAATACCAATGCCGACCGCGAGTCCGGCGGTGAGAGAGCCGGGTGTGAACTCGACCGGACCGGGTTCACTGCTGACGTAGAGAGACTGCACGGTTGACCCTAACAGCCTGACGGCGCCCAGCGCCATGAAGCGCCCCAGCAACAGGCCTATGGTGGATCCGGCTGCCGCGAAGAAAGCGGCCTCGGCCAGAAAGCCCGTCAGGATGAGGTGGCGCGTCGCCCCGAGCGCGCGCAGGATGCCGATTTCATTGCGGCGGCGAACTACCGAGATGGAGATGGTGTTGTAAATCAGAAACGCGCCGACAACCAAAGCGATGTAGCTCAGCACACGCAGATTCCATCTGAAGGCTGCGAGCATTTTGCGGTTCTCGTTGGTTCGAGTGGCCTGAGGTTCAATGCTGACCGTGGCAGGAAGTTGCCGCCGCAACTCGTCTATCCAGTACGAGAGCGGCTTCGGCGAATCCTTAGGCACGGTCACGCTGATGGCGTCGATTTTTCCGCCCTTGCCGGTGACCTGTTGGGCAAGTCCCATGTCCGCGACAATGGCATTCTCTTCGCTTGCCGAGGCGGCGCTGTGCTTGAGAACGCCACGAACCCGGAAATCGAGTAGCCGATCGTTAATCAGGAGCCGGACCCGGTCGCCTGGTTTCAAACCCAGACGTGATCCAACCCAGATGGGATCACCCGGGGCGAGCGCGCCCGCTGCATCTTTCGCGTCTTCAAGGGCCGCTTCCGGGCCTTCGAACGAATTGTCCGCGATCAGGTCGAGCCCGATGAAGGGGAGCGCTTCGCCCGCGCCATTGATAGACGCCCAATCCTCGATGCGGGGACGAAACGTCAAGGGCAGTGGAAGTTGAACGAGGCGGCCAAGAAGGCGTTCGTCGACGCCACCGGTAGCGGTTATTTCAAGATCCGCTTTGCCTGTCAGCGATTCGAGGGAGGAGTGAAAGCTGCCGGCGGCGGCGCGGCCCGCGAGTTCAATCGCCACCACAACCGCGACGCCAAGCGCGACCGACAATACGGTGAGCGCGGAGCGAAGTGGCTCCCGGCGCAAGGGGCGGAGGATCAGCCGCCAAAAAAGGAGCGCCGCGCTCAACTTCGCCTCAAAGCCGGATCTTGGACTGAATCCAGCACGCCGTCACGCATGCGAACAACACGGTCGGCGATGGCTGCTGATTCCAGGCTGTGCGTGGCCATGAGAACGGCCATGCCAAGGCTCGTTGCCGTGCGGCGAAGGACGCTGAGAACGGTCCGGGCAGTGGTGGTGTCGAGATTGCCGGTGGGTTCGTCGGCCAACAGGAGTCGAGGCCCGTGAACCAGCGCGCGGGCGATAGCAACCCGTTGCTGCTGGCCTCCCGAAAGCTGGTGGGGAAAGCGGTTGGCATAGGTCTCCATCTCCACCCAGCGGAGGCGTTCGATGGCGCTGTGACGCGCGTTGGGCTGGCGGGCCAGGAGTAGAGGCAACTCGACGTTCTCGATCACCGAGAGTGTGTGGAGCAGTTGGAACGATTGAAAAACAAAACCGACCTTTTCCCGCCTGAGCCGAGTCAACGCCGCGTCGGTCAGAGACTTGGTGCAGACACCTTCAATAACGACCGAGCCGCTCGTGGGCAGGTCCATGGCCCCACACAGGTTCAGCAGAGTGGACTTGCCACAGCCGCTGCGGCCGACCAGGGCAATTAATTCGCCGGCAGCGGCGACCAGGGAAAAATCACGAAGGGCAATCACGGGTTCGCCGTCGCCGGCGTAGTGCTTGCTCACGTGATCCACTTCGAGAAGTGCCATAATTTCAGGGTATCGGGCCTGACGGTCCCGAAGTTGTTAGATGGCTGATTTTTGGCCGCCGGCCCACGGAGGCGGCATCCACAGAGTGTTCAATGAGGAGATTCTTATGTTGAAAATGCTGACAGTTCTAGCCGCGGGTGCGATTCTGATGGCAGCCAGCGCCGGCGCCGCTTCCATATACGATTACACGCTGAATTCCATCGATGGTAAACCCACGCCACTGGCGAGTTTCAAAGGTAAGGTGGTGTTGCTGGTAAATGTGGCGAGCCGCTGCGGTTTTACGCCGCAGTACACGGGCCTGGAGGCCCTTTACGAAAAGTACAAGGACCAGGGTTTCGTCATCGTCGGTTTCCCGGCCAACAACTTTGGCGCGCAAGAACCGGGAACCAACGAAGAGATCAAGACCTTCTGCAAGAGCAAGTACAGCGTCACATTCCCGATGATGGCCAAAGTATCTGTGAAGGGCGACGACACGACGCCGCTCTATCAGTTCCTCACGACTAAGGCGAACCCCGCCACCGACGGCGAAATCAAATGGAATTTCACCAAGTTTCTGGTCGACAAAGACGGCAATGTCATTGCTCGCTTCGAGCCGAAGGTAACGCCGGAAGACCCGGCTTTGGTCAGCGCTGTGGAAAAGGCATTGAAGCAGTAGCAATCGGCTTAGATCAGCGCAGAGTCCGCAATCCATTGAGCCCGAGGCCGGCGCCCTTCGGGCTCGTACCTTCGTAAAGAAATCGAACCGGACAGTCCAGTAAACTCAAGGAAACATGGCCAAGATACTCGTAACCGGCGGAGCCGGATACATCGGTTCCCACACGGTCCATTTCCTTCTCAAGCGCGGTCACCAGGTTGCGGTTGTGGACAATCTTTCGCGCGGTCATGCCAGGAGCGTGCCGGCCGGCCTTTTGCATGTTTGCGACCTCAGAGAGACGGAAGAGATCACTGCATTATTGCGCGATGAACAGTGCGAGGCGGTCATCCATTTCGCGGCCTACATAGCCGTGGGGGAATCGACGCGGTTTCCGGAGTTGTATTTTTCGAACAACGTAGCGGGCTCCATTTCACTGTTCGAAGGGATGTTGAAAGCCGGAGTGAAGAAGCTGGTGTTCTCTTCTACCGCGGCCGCGTACGGCATTCCCAAAGTCGTGCCCATCACGGAAGACCAACCGTCGCTGCCGATCAATCCGTATGGTGAATCCAAAGTGATGGTGGAGAAGGTTCTCCAAACGCTGGATCAATATCGCGAATTTCGCAGCATCCGCCTCCGTTACTTCAATGCGTGCGGGTCGGAGCCGGAGGCGGGGCTAGGCGAGTGCCACGAACCGGAGACCCACCTGATCCCGCTGTTGCTGCGTGCTGTTCTAACCGGCCAGCCGGTGACGCTGTTTGGCGATGATTACCCTACCCCGGACGGCACTTGTATCCGCGATTACATCCACGTCAGCGATCTGGCTGAGGCGCATGTGGGTGCCGTGGAGCACTTGTTGAAAGGTGGGGCATCGGACGTATTCAACGTGGGTTCGGGACGCGGGCAGTCCGTTAAGGAAGTTGTGTCAGCGGTAGAGCGCGTTACAGGCAAGCCCGTTCCGCGCGTCGTCGGTCCACGGCGTGAGGGCGATCCGCCCAGCCTGGTGGCCGACTCGACAAAACTGCAGACGGCCCTGGGCTGGAAGCCGGTGCGCGCGGATCTGGATCGGATCGTCAGCGATGCGTGGGATTTTGCGAAGAAGGGGAAGTGCGGGTAAGTAGGCCGCCGTTCGCAGGAGTCTTATTCTCTGCCCCTTAAGATCGCGGCGATGACTCGAGGGTTTCGGCGTCCGTGCGTTACGGCAACCACCCACAATGGCTCTTCATCCGGCGCATAGGCAATCAGATACTCGCGCACAAGGATGAAACGGAGAGGGCGCGAACAGAGATCTGGGCGGCTGAAGCCCTGCCGCGGAGAGAGCGCGAGCGCCCTTAACGCATCGAACAACTCCTCTATTACGCGATCGGCTGCGTCGGGGCTGTCTTCGGCAATGTAGCTACGAATTTCGTCGAGGTCGTTAAACGCTTCGGGGTGTAACGCATATCCGCTCATGCAGAGCGGCGACGTAGTGCCTCAGTCTTCGCTTTCAGCTGCGCAAGAGCTTCCTCGCCGTCAATTAGTCTCACCCTACCGCTTTTCAAGTCGTCGTAGCGGCGTTTGAGCATTTCCCGCGTCTCTAACAGCTCATCTGAATATCCGGCTATTGCGTCCCCAACTAGTTCGTGTGGCTGCCGACCAGTTTCTAGTGCCAACTTGTTCAGCTTGGCCTCCGCCTCTTCGTTGAGATGAACATCCATAATATTCAGAGTACGGGAACGTGTCCGTCCGGGCAACCCCGCCCCGTTTCAAGAAAATAATGATGCGCGGGAGTTCTCCCGTCTGAGACTCAGATTATAAGAAACGTGTCCGTTCGGGGCAACGGCCTACCCGTTCAAGAATCCTCTAAACGTCGTTTCCTGAAAGCCGGGAAAGACGTTCGCCAGTTGCCGGTTGCCTAATTCCCGTGTCACCAATTCCGAAAGCACCGTGCGGAAGTCCGTGGTCACGTCCAGGTCGCGGCCTTCGTAGAGTTGTTCACGCTGGAGGCCGGGCCACTGCCCGTAAACCCGGCCCCCTTTGACGCTGCCTCCGAGAACCAGCATCATGTTCGCGTGGCCGTGGTCGGTGCCCCGATTACCGTTTTCCTTGACAGTGCGTCCGAACTCCGACATTGTAACGACGGTGATGTCAGCCATGCGGTCACCCATGTCCTGTGAGAACGCGGCAAGAGCATCACCGAACTCGCGGAGCAGATTCGGCAACTGGCCGGCGGATGCCTTCGCGCCAACCTCGTTGACGTGCGTGTCCCAACCGCCGACATCCGTAAACGCCACTTCGAGGCCGACATTGGCTTTGATGATGCGCGCAATCTGCAGCAGGCGCAGGCCGAGGGGCGCATTCGGATAACGGGCGCCATTGGCTGGTAGATAAGGGGTCTTCTGGATGGATTGCATCAAGCGAATGGCGTCGAAGGTCTCTCGGCCCGTGCCGTTGAGGATCTGGTCGGCACTCGTACCGTACATCGTCTCGAACGTATTCGCAGCTCGTGTATCCCGGACCTGGAAATCATTCAGATTGGTGATGGAAAGCGCCTGGTTACTGCCGCGGAGCGAGCGCGGCAAATCAGGACCCAGACTGACAGCGCGGGCGGGAGAGGAATCGGGTTTCGGAAGTAGTGCGCGGTTGAGCCATCCGTCGCTGGTGCTCTTCAGGCCGGGCGTGCCGGACTCCATATAGTCCTGGGCATCGAAGTGTGAGCGTGTCGGGTCGGGCGAACCCACTGCTTCGACAATAGCGAGCTGACGCTGGTCCCAAAGCGGCTTCAAAGAGCGGAGGGCAGGGTTCAGGCCGAAGAAACCGTCGAGATCGATCGCGGAATCGGGCGTACCGTCGGGGCGGGGGACAGCGATGGTGGGACGCAAGGCGTAGTAATCACGCTCTCCGTGGGGCACGACGACATTCAGGCCGTCCACGGCGCCCCGCTGGAAGATGGCGATCAGGATCTTCTTCCGCACAGACGGCACATCACTCGCCAGCGCGGCGCGCGACAGCCACAGTGGCGCGGAACCAATGCCGTACATGGCGAGCGCTGCACTCTTGAGAAATAGTCGGCGGGTCGGCATTTCGGTTCTCCCTTTTGCTACCAATTCTAAGAGCCTTTCTAACGGCGCTGAAACTCGGGTGAACCAATGACCAAGCCAGCCACCAGACTTGGCAGTTCCGGCTGTCTGACTTTGGCGCCGGCCGCCAGTTGGCTTTGTAGCGCGGGATCGTTGAGCGCTTTCTCAATCGCCTCCCGTGTCTGAGCGGAAGGGTCCTGCGTCAGCAAAGCGCGCGCGAGATTCATCGGATCGCCGGCTGCCAGTTCCTTCCAAAGGTCGAGGTCCACTTTGACTCCGGGCAGCTTATTGTGCGCCAGAGCAATGGCAAAGTTCATACGGTCCAGCAGGCCTGCGGAACTGATCCATTCTGCGTTGGCGCTGGAGTAGCCGGTGGGCTCAATCTTACGGTAGAGCGGCTCCCCGAGTCTTTGGACGGCATTCGCCAGCGGCAGCGTTGAATCGACCTGGGCGTCGCTGGCGCGCACCGAGCTGACGATCATTTCGAAGGGCGTCTTGACCTTTGCCTGGTACGAGCCCTGTGACCAGAACTCGGGGCATTCGAGCATCGTCTGCATGACTTTGCGAAGGTCGCCATCGGTGCTGGTGAAGGTCCTGGCCATGCGCGCGACAAGCGAGGGCGGAGGATCGTCGGCGACAAACCGCTTGGCGAGCTTCAATGAGATGAAGTGAGCCGTGGATGGGTGCCGGGCCAGAATGTCGAGGACTTTCAGGCCGTCGTCTATTCCTCCGCCGGCCTTGATGACGTGCCCCAGTACGACTTTCTTACCCTTGTCGTGGACTTTGTCGTTGTACTCGAAACCCGCTCCCTTCCTTGGTGGCGCCACTGTCCAGCCGGTAAAGCAGCGCGCTACTTCGACGACGTCTTTTTGCGTGTAGCCGCCATCGACGCCGAGTGTGTGAAGCTCCATGAGCTCCCGGCCGTAGTTCTCATTCAAACCCCGCTTGCGTTGATTGGAGCGGCGTGGATCGCGACTCGCATCCAGGTTGGGCGCCACCGATTCCGCGTTGTCGAGATAGAACAGCATGGCGGGACTCTTAGCTGTAGCCAGGAGCAGGTCGTGAAATTTGCCCAGAACATGGGGGCGGATGGCCTCACGCTCGTAGGTGGGAACAAAGTAGCGGTCAGCGCCTTTATTGAGGTAAACGTTGAAGTGATTGAACCAGAAGTCGACCAGCAATTCGTCGAGTTGATGGCTGCTATAGATGGCGCGCAAGAATTTGCTCTCAATCAGGTCTTCGGCAACCACTTGCTGAGGGCTGACGGAAAGAATGAGGCGGCGACGCAGTTCGACGGGTGCTAGTGCGATTAGCTGTCGCCGTTGCTCTTTGGGGAGGGCGTAGACGAAATCGGTTAGCTTGGCCGGCGGGATCGATTCGAGCAGGGCTTTCTTTTCTTCTGGTTTGCCGTTCTTTAAGACGTCGATTTGCCGCGAGGTGAGAATGGACGCTAAATCCACTGCTGGACCCAGGCCGGAATCGTCGTTGGGGTCACTGGCTGGCGCTTGTGTGGCCTGGGTCTTCACGCGGTATCGTTCCGCCAGGCGCATCACGATCGCCCGAAGTTCGGGGTCGTCGGGAAGCGTGCCCTTGCCGCGTGCCACTTGGGCGATCAGTTGGGGGGATGGGTATTGTAAGTACGTTTCGCGTATGCCCATTCGCGTGGACACAAAGGGCCGCAGCTTTTCCTCAAGGACAGGATTCTCCGGAAATTTTTCAGGATGCAATTGCTGCTCGATCCAGCGCTTGAGGCCCAACGTCTGCAATTCGGTAAGGTCGCCGGTCCGGGGACCGAACGTAAGGCGGTCGAGTGCGTGGCGAAACTGCTGATCTTTATCGAGAGGCTGGGCGAAGGCCGCGTATTGGGCTGGATTCGCTTTGAGCGCAGCACTCCCAGGCTTGCTCTTAGCCGGAGAAAACGGCGACGACAGAATCAGAAGGCTGGTAACTGCGGCTGATGTCGCGCTGAACCTCATCTCGTCGTCTCTGGTCTACTGGACGAGGGAACCCGTCAATTCGTATACGCTGGCAGTGCAGGTAAAGTGGCGGGGCGTCGACGGAGGATGTACTGGAGCGGGAGACCGGGTTCGAACCGGCGACATCGACCTTGGCAAGGTCGCACTCTACCAGCTGAGTTACTCCCGCTCAGAGGCCTATTCAACATTCTGCAACGACATTGTTGTGAAGTCAATTCATCTAACTGCAATGAAGCCTTTTAGGGCCCTTGCGGATGGCAAAACCCTGTGGAGAACTTCGCCGTTACAAAAATGTCAACCACTTTAAACTCTTTAGCTAGTTTGGTTTACGGGGAGGAAATTTTTCTCATAGCGGCCCTGGACCCTGTGGTAGACTGAACTTTCGAAACAACGGCAGTACGCTCCCCCGATAGTTCCAGCCTCCCACGTTTGAAGCGGAAGGCTGGCTCCGAGACAACCGCAAGGAAGCTGGAATTTCCACACCTGTGGAAATACTGTGGGAATGTTCTGCTTTTGAATGCTGTCAGGTGGGGAATGAATACGGTGTGGGAGAAGATTAAGGGTCATTTGTCGACAAAACTCAGTTCTGATGCCTACCAGAACTGGATCGAGCGAACGCAACAGACGGATCGACTATTGGAGGGTCACCTGGTAGTACAGGTGCCAGACGAGGCGTCCGCACAATGGATTCGCCAGGAGTATGACGGTCACGTACGCCGGGCAATCGAGGAGTTGCAGTTGCCGATTCGGGGAGTTGAATATGCCGTCGCGTCGGCCACCGGGGCGTGGCAGCCTCCAAAGTCGCTTCAGGCCCCGCATACTAATGGTCATCAGAATGGCCACAACGCCCTGGCTGAACCGCTGTTCGAGAACTCAGCGTCCTGGCTGAATCCGCGTTTGACGTTTGATAACTACGTGGTTGGTTCGTCCAACCAGTTTGCCCATGCAGCGGCGCTGGCAGTAGCTACTTCGCCTTCCCGCAGCTACAACCCATTGTTCCTTCATGGAGGCGTGGGTATTGGTAAGACACATTTGATGCATGCCATTGGCTGGAGCCTGCTCCGAAGTTTCCCGGGCCTAAATGTGGTTTACACCTCGAGCGAGCGTTTCATGAACGAGATGATCACCTGCATCAAACTCGACCGCATGCCGCAGTTTCACCGGCATTACCGGTCCGCTGATGTACTGCTCATTGACGACATCCACATCCTGGTCGGCAAGGAGAGGACACAGGAAGAGTTCTTCCACACATTCAATGAACTGTACGATCACCGGAAGCAGATTGTGATCTCCAGCGATGCCGCGCCGAATCAGATGCCGGGATTGGTAGAGCGGGTTCGCTCGAGGTTTGCTTGGGGCCTCATGGTGGACATTCAGGCGCCAGACCTCGAGACCAAGATGGCCATCCTGGAGAAGAAGGCCGATTCGGAGGGCATCCGTTTGCCCGAGGATGTGCGCATCTTTATTGCGACAAAGACCAAGTCCAATGTCCGGGAGCTTGAGGGGTCCTTAACCCGGCTCATCGCGGTTTCGTCGCTGACTGGCCAGGCAATTAATATGGCCATGGCGCAGCAGACTCTGAGGCATTTGAATGCAATCCCGGAGAAGAAGATTTCAATTGAAGGGATCATCCGCAAGGTAGCCGAGCATTTCAATATGACGCCGGCCCAGCTCAAGATGAAGAGCAACACGCGCCAGATCGCCTTCCCGAGGCAAATTGCCATGTACCTGGTCAAGGAACTGACCCAGGCGTCGTTGCCGGAAATCGGCCGCGCCTTCGGCGGAAAGCACCATACAACCGTTTTGCATTCCGTGCAGAAGATTGAACAGTTGCGGCAGAGTGACGAAGATTTGAACAGGCTAATCCAGAGCCTAAGTGATTCATTGCAATAGGGTTGATTTTTATTTCCACAGAAGCTTGGCGAAAAGCGCATTGAGTGGCTGTGAAAAAGGGATTGGAGGGTAGAGTATGCAGATTCCCTTCACCCTTCTTCCACAGCTCGGCAAAACAGAAACTGGTAAATTTTGCTATAATTTAGAAGGAAATCAACATTTCCACTGCCCTTACTATTACGGCTCTGTATAACAGTTTAAGAAGCTAGGCTAGAAGTACTTGGCGAATCAGTGTTTGATGAGGCTAGGAGATACCTAAGGGATCGGTATGGAGTTTTCGGTTAGCAAGTCGGATCTGGTGCGGGAATTGGGATTGACGCAGGGAGTCGTTGAAAAGAAAACGACCATTCCCATCCTGTCGAACATACTGGTTGAGACAGACGAAGACAAAGTCTGGTTGACAGCCACGGACCTGGAATTAGGCATTCGTTGTGCTTGTCCTGCGCGAATCAAGAAGGAAGGTGCGGGGACCTTACCGGCGCGCCGCTTACTTGAGTATGTCCGGTTACTCCCGGATGCCGACCTGAACATCAAGCTGCTTGAGAACCATTGGGCGAGCTTGGTTTGTGGTCGTTCGCGGACACGCATTGCCGGTATGTCGCGAGAAAGCTTTCCCGAACTGCCGGAGATGCCGGACGTGCTTGCGAAGCTGCCTCTTGGCGTGCTGGCACAGATGATCTCGCGAACGATTTTTGCGATTTCGTCGGAAGAGTCGCGATTCACACTCAACGGCGCGCTCCTTCTATTGCGGGACAGCGGCATTGTGATGGTTGCGACCGACGGTCACCGGCTATCGATGGTGGAGAAGAGAATACCGCTCCCGGACCTGGAGGCAGCTTCGTATCGGGCATTGTTGCCGAAGAAGGCCATGAGCGAGATTTTGAAGCTGGCTGGCGACGAAGGTGACAAAGAAATTGAATTCGCCGGTAGCGACAATCACCTATTTTTCCGCATCGGCCAGCGCTTACTGTTAAGCCGCAAACTGACTGGAAACTTTCCAGATTACGAGCGGGTGTTGCCCAAGGAGCATCCGCATACCGTGGTGTTCCAGCGCGAAGAACTGAAAGCGGCGATAGAGCGTGTCTCGCAGTTCTCTGACGAACGTTCGCGAGCCATCCGTATGCAGGTCGTGGCCGGCGAGGCCAAGGTACACTCCTCGGCCTCCGAGACAGGGGAGAGCGAGGAAACGATTCCCCTGGAATACAACGGCCCTGAAACCGAGATTGGCTTCAATTCTCAATATCTACTCGAGTTCTTGCGAGCAGTGGATTCGGGCGAAGTGAGTTTCCTGTTTAAGGATTCCAACAGTGCCGGCGAGCTGCGAGTGCATGGCGGCCCACCGGATACGGACTATCGCTACGTCGTGATGCCGATGCGCATCTGACGCGATAGTTGATTGGTATGCCGACGGCCGGCAGTGGAAGATCGATGGCCGGATGGGTTCCAACAGGTCCCAGCGGACGAAACGAAAAGTATGGCAACAGTGTTTCAAGATAACAACGAAAGCTACGACGCAAGCAGTATTAAAGTCCTCGAAGGGTTGCAGGCCGTGCGCCTTCGTCCCGCCATGTACATCGGATCTACCGGTGAATCAGGCCTTCATCATCTGGTTTATGAGGTCGTGGATAACTCGGTCGATGAGGCATTGGCAGGGTATTGCACGGAAGTGAGTGTGACCCTGCATAGCGATGATTCCGTAACGGTGATTGATAACGGCCGTGGCATTCCTGTGGACATGCACGAGGGCGAAGGTGTTTCAGCGGCCCAGGTTGTGATGACCAAACTGCATGCCGGTGGTAAGTTCGATTCCAATACCTACAAAGTATCCGGTGGCTTGCACGGCGTCGGCGTCAGTTGCGTGAATGCCCTGTCGGAGACATTCCACCTGGAGATCTGGCGGGCGGCCAAGGGCGATCGAACCAATTCCACTTGGGAACAGGATTACGAGCGCGGCATTCCGAAGAGCCCTTTGGTGCGCACGGGCAAGTCGAATAAGACCGGGACGAAAATCACCTTCAAAGCCGATTCGACGATCATGACGGTCACGGCGTTCGACTTCGACATTCTGGCGAACCGTCTGCGGCAATTGGCTTTTCTGAACAAGGGATTGAAGATCATTCTCACCGATGAGCGCGGCGAGACCGAGCGGCGGGAAGAGTTCTTCTTTAGCGGTGGCATCGCGGAGTTCATCAGGCACCTCAATCGCGGTAAATCCGTGCTGCACGACAAACCGATTTACTTCGAAGGCGAGCGTGAAATGCCGAATGGCAAAATCACGATGGAGGTCGCCCTCCAGTACAACGATTCGTACTCGGAGTCGGTGTTCAGTTTTGCCAACAACATAAACACCGTGGATGGCGGATCGCATCTCAGTGGTTTTCGCAGTGCCCTGACGAGGACCATCAACGCAGCGGGTCAGTCGGGCGGACTCTTTAAGGAAAAAGAGACTCTGACTGGTGACGACGTTCGTGAAGGTTTGACCGCGGTCATCAGCGTCAAGCTGCCGCAGCCTCAATTCGAAGGCCAGACTAAGGGCAAGCTGAATTCAGACATCCAGGGTTACGTCGTTCAGTTGGTCAACGAAAAGCTCGGCGAGTTCTTTGATAAGAACCCGTCGGTCATGAAGAAGATCGTGTCGAAGGCGATCGATGCCTCGCGCGCGCGGGAAGCAGCTCGTAAGGCGCGCGACCTGACGCGGCGCAAGGGCGCACTCGATTCAGGTGGCCTGCCCGGCAAGCTTGCCGATTGTCAGGAGAAGGATCCGGATCGTTGCGAGTTGTTCCTGGTCGAGGGTGAATCGGCCGGTGGTACCGCCAAGTCAGGCCGCGACCGGCGCTATCAGGCGATTTTGCCGCTGAAGGGCAAAATCCTGAATGTCGAAAAAGCGCGCTACGACAAAATGCTTGGGCACGAAGAAATCCGCGCCATGATCACCGCGATCGGCACCGGCATAGGCAAGGGCGAGGATTTTGATCTGGCCAAGCTGCGCTACGGCAAGATCATCATCATGACCGACGCCGATGTTGACGGCTCGCACATCCGCACGTTGCTGCTCACGTTCTTCTTCCGGCATATGCAGGAGTTGATCATGCGTGGCAAGGTTTTTGTCGCGCAGCCGCCGCTGTACCGCATCAAGCGAGGCAAGAGCGAGAAGTACATCAAAGACGACAAGGAATTTACGCGCGAAATCCTCCGCCGCGCAACGGAAAACATCGTTGTCGAAATTGGGCAAGGTGAATCAGCGGCGAAAATCGAAGGTGCGGAACTGCGCAGTTTCCTCATGTCACTAGACGAGCTCTCACAGGTATGGCGCAAACTGGAACGCCGCATGAGAGAGCCGCGAGTTGTCGATGTGATCTCCGATCTGACACTGACCATGGATACCAAGGCCGACTTCCAGAACGAAGAGAACATGAAGCGTCTGGCGGAGCGATTGAAGGCCGCGAAACTGGTGGTGTCGATCGAGCGCGAAGAAGAGCACTCGGCCTGGATGGTGACCTACAAGGATCCGACCAACGCCACCAGATACCTGAACACCGAATTCCTGGCGATGCCCGAGTATCGACGCCTGCGCAATCTCTTGAAGCAGGTCTCGCGGTTCAACATACCACCTTTCACGGTGGTGAAAGAGGCGCAACGTGTGGAGCTTCCCACTTGGCGTGAGCTATTTAACCACGTCAAGGGTGAAGGGACTCGTGAGGTATCCGTCACCCGTTATAAAGGCCTGGGCGAAATGAACGCCACCCAGCTTTGGGAGACGACCATGAACGCCGAAAGCCGTACCCTGCTGCAGGTCACTATTAAAGACTTCGCCGAAACGGAGCCGATCTTCTCCACCCTAATGGGTGAAGATGTGGAGAGTCGGCGCAAGTTCATCGAAGAAAACGCGCTCGACGTTCGTAATCTGGATATCTAACCGGTTATCTACACGTAGATGCGTTTGACCCGGGCGTGAATCCCACACAGCACGCTGTAGGAAATCGTTCCGGCCAGCCGTGCGATTTCCTGGGCGTCAATGCGAACATCGCCTTCAGAACCGAGCAAGGTGACGGCATCGCCCGGTTCGACCATCGGACAATCCGTCACGTCGATAGTGGTCAGATCCATGGAAACAGCGCCCAGAATGGGTGCGAGTTTCTGTTTTACAATGACACGCCCGCGGTTTGATAGCCGGTGAGGGAGCCCATCCGCGTAGCCAACCGCCAGTACCGCGATGCGGCTGGGCGCGTCCGTGGTGAACATACCGCCGTAGCCGATCTTCGCGCCCGCCGGTACATCCTTTACTGAAAGCACGGTTGTGCGCCACGTAAGCGCCGGTTCCACGTTGAGCAACTTCCCGGGAGCGTGCCCTCGGGAGGGTGAAAGATAGCCGTAAATCGCGTGCCCCGGCCGGACCATATCGCGCCACGCTCGCCGCCGGCCATACGCGATGGGTATGGTGCTGGAGAGGTGAACCAGGCGCGGCGATATGTGGGCAGCGGCCAGGTTCTCTATGACCTTCTCAAAGTTCGCCATCTGCTCGTCGGTCTGCGGTGATTCGTAGTTGGCGGCAGACGCGAAGTGTGTCATCAGGCCCTCCAGTTCCACGTTCTTCGCAGCCAGAATCGCTTCTGCAATTCGGGCCTCCGGCCGAACGCCGAGGCGTCCCATCCCGGAGTCGATCTTCAGGTGATACCGGGGCCGCTGTTCGCGCCCGGCCGCCAACCGATCCAACTCCGCCAAGTCCGCAAGCGAGTGTATTACCGGCGTCAGATCGTGGGCCAGAATGGCTTCGCGGGTGAAAGGGAGAAAATCCGCCATGACCAGGATTCTCGTCTGCAGGCCGGCCTCGCGCAGAACGATACCTTCCTCCGCGTTACTGACAGCGAGCCAGCGAACACCCTCGGCCGTCAGAGTTCGCGATACCGCGACCGCGCCATGCCGGTAGGCGTCCGCTTTTACAACCGGCATCACTTCCACGTGGGGGCCAACCAGGTTACGGATAGCCCGGTAATTGGCGCCAATACGCCCCAGAGATACCTCGACCCACGAACGGTGCGGTTGGCTGGCAGCAACGGTTAGCGCGGTGGAAACCATAGTCAATTCCAACACAAGCTAGCTCTTGGAAAGCTCCCCGAGCAGGCGTTCATACGCCGCGGTGACGGCGTCCCAACTATAGCGCTGGTGCACTCGAGACTGTGCACGCCGGCCCCAGGCCTCTCTTTCCTCTGGGCCAACCCGGACGGCTGCCTGTAGTTTCTCCACCAACTCATCGGAATCGAACGGCATTGCGGCATCGCCCGCGACTTCCGAGTTCTCCGGCGTTCGCAGATAGAGAACCATTGCTCCCCTGCCCATGGCCTCGATCAGTGCCGGGTGAGTACCTCCCACCTCCGTTGCTTGAACGTACGCAAAGCAATGGGATTGCAACTGCTTGTAGCCGTCGCCGTAGATGGCCCCGGGGATAACAATACGCGGATCGGAGGTGTTCCTTAACCGGCGGATGTAGTCACTCGCGTAGGGCGCGTCACCAATGATTGCCAGTTTCATATCTGTTTGGACTCGTTCGAACGCTTCGCGAACCAGCAGCGCATTGTTCTCCGGCTCTAAGCGGCTCACGTAAAGGACGTATTGACCCGGCACCAGCCCGAGTTCCCCGACGGCGTTCGTTGTCGGCACTTTCGCTGCGTCCGCGCCGTATGGAATGAAGGTGGACGCCTTCCCGTAACGCGTCCGGTAATACTCTTCGATGTGTTCGGCGTCGGTGATGATGGTACTTGGGCACCAAGTGGACAGCCACTCGGATAGGAGATACCACGATTTGGCTAGGGAGTTCCACTTCTTACGATTCCGCTCCAGGCCATCCACATTCAGTGCCGTCGGCATTCCCACCAGGCGCGGCCATAACGTGAACACGGCGTTGGCGGCATTACAGTAAAGCACGGCATCGTAGCGATGCCGTAGCAACTCCAACGTCGACAGGCACGTGTGAGCGAGAGTATCGAGGTACTTGTGGCGGATGGTTGGCAAGTACCTGAGCTGGACGCCGCGGTAGACCGAGCTCTGGTAGCGAGCGCGGCAGTAGACGGTGACGGAATGACCCCGCTCTACCAACCTTGTCGAGAGCTCCTCGGCAAAGGTTTCGAAGCCCCCGTAACTTGCTGGGATACCTCGCGTGCCCAGCAGTGCAATCCGCATGTCTCTATTGTGGATGGTCGGATCTCGCAGTCCGGCTCTCTGCAGGATTACTCGAGCGAACTCAGCCGGCCCACAGCGGATGAGCTTAGTGGGTCAATGCTCCGTGACCCAGTAATAGCTTTTCCGATATGAAATCTGCCGGGTAGCTGACCGGACGGAATGAGAACCATTGTTCCATGTATTCATCGCTCACACGGCGTCCCGCCATGATGTGCCGGCGTTTGGCAAACTGCCGGCGCCACATCCGAATGATGGCAGGGAATGCCCGCAGCGAATGAAATTCATGGGTGAGGCAACCTAAGATCACGACTAGGTCCCGGCACGAAATCGTGAACAAATGGCGCAAATAAAGAGCCCCGGTAACGTTCTTGATACGGAGCAGGAATCGGTTTTTCACCGAGTGCATATTAATGTAGGGAGGCAGGTGCCTGCGGTTCGTCGGCTTCACAGTGCGCACATGATAACCCTGGGCGAACGGGACATAAAGGCAAGTCCAGCCAAATAATTGGGCACGCCAGGCGACATCGGCGTCCTCCCGGTACACGAAGAAATCGTGGTCATAGAACTCTCCACCGATTGAGATATGCTTGATCATCTCTCGCCGATAGAGTGCCGCTGCTCCGGTAGCGCCAAAGACATATTCGCACCGCTCATATTGGCCGTCGTCCATCTCGCCGGACCCGCGATCGAAGTGCCGCAACGTGGGCGTAAAATAAACGCCTGTGGAGTCGAACGAAGGTTTGGGCGGCAATTGAAAATCGGCTGACATGCTTAACAGCTTGCCGCAAACCGTACCTACCCTCGGATCCGATTCGCCCGCCGCGACGAGCGTGGCAATGAAGCCCGGCATCAGTAAAACATCCGGGTTCAGGGCTAGTACCCAGTCCGACCGCGACATGGCGATGGCTTGATTCTGGGCCGCTGCAAACCCGGCGTTCGTCTCGTTGAAGACTATCGTGATCCGATCCGAAAATCCATCGAGAATATCCGCCGTGCCGTCGGTGGAGCCGTTATCCACAACGATGACTTGAGTCTTCGCGTAGCGCTGCTCCAGTACCGATTCCAGACAACGGCGGATGAAACGCCCGCTGTTGTAAGTAACGATCGTAATGGAAACGGAACCTAGCCCCCGCATGTAACTCCGGCACAATAGAGACGCACGTTCCGGAAAAAGATTTCTCTTTTATTAACCACGCACTCCCTCCGAGAGCGACTTCTAAGAATCAGACGGATTTCGTCCGAGAGGACAGGCAGTTGAGGCGAGCGCTGTCCAACTCAGGAAGGAGCGGCCAAACGAGGGTCGCAACCAATAGCAGAGAACCCCGCAACCAGCCAGGTTCAACAGGCACGCTACCATAATGCCAGACTCTTCTTCTTCCGGCGCGCCCATGGCATCTCGAAGACGGTTCCGGGCCGCTCGCAAAAATACATGTTGCTGGTTTCCGTCATCATTCCGTCTTGGAACCGGGTTGATCTGCTCGAGTCCGTGCTGGAGAGCCTGGCAGAACAGACCTATTCCCGGCGTGAAGTAATTGTGGTGGACAACGGGAGTTCTGATGGCTCCGGTCCCTTGGCTGCGGCTGCCGGAGCCGGGGTGCTCAGGTTGGAGGAGAATCGGGGATTCGCCGAGGCCGTCAACCTCGGGATCCGAGCCGCCACCGGGGATTGGCTGCTCATCCTGAACAACGACGTCACGTTACGAGCCGATTACATCGAGCGTCTGGTAGAGACTGCCACACTTGGCTGGATGCGACTTCGCAACAGGAAAGATCCTGATGGCGGACGCGCCCGGCACGCTGGAAGGGAGCTTCGATCTGGTGTCCCGTGGCGGGTACGCTTGGCGCTGCGGCTACGGCCGTCCCGACGCTCCAGTGTGGTCCCAGCCCCGCCGGATCAGTTGGGCGCCGATGACGGCCTCCCTGTTTCATCGCCGTGTGTTCGACTTTCTGGGCCCGCTTGACGTCACTTATCGTAGTTATTACGAGGATGTCGATTTTGGCCTCCGCTGCGCGAAGGCCGGTTTTTGGGGAAGGTACGATCCTTCCGCGGTGGTCTACCACGTCGGGAGTGCGACACTGGGTAAGCGAAGCGCCCGGGTTTACTTCTGGTCCGCTCGCAACCAACTGGTACTGCTGGCCAAGCACTACGACGCCGCGTCAGCTTGGCGGGCGGCGTGGCCTATCGTAACCGGGCAGCTGTTGGCGTTGTTGGCGGGAGCGAAGCACGGTCACTTCCTCGCCTCGCTGGCCGGTAAAGTTGCGGCACTAGGTCCCGCTGCGCGGGCCTTCATGACGGACAAGACTGGAGGCCCTGAGGCCTACCGGGTTTTAGATGAAAGTGAGGGTGAGATTAAGGCTCTTCAGGAGCTGCTCGGCTACGACCTGTATTGGCGGCTGTACTTCCGCTTGGTTGGCCGCTAGCCATGACTTCAGAGCAGTCCGCCCTTTATGTGGAGAACGAGCTTTTACACTTCAACTATGCGACGCATTCTAATGTTTTTGACGGCTGCTGCGTTGGCCGTCGCCGCCAATATCCCGCCATCGCCTGAGCTGTTACACATCAAGACTGTTTACATCCTGCCCATGCGACTTGGATTCGACCAGTATCTGGCCAACCAGCTGTCGCAGAGCGGCCTGCTTCAAGTGGTCACTGACCCCAAAAAGGCGGATGGCGTGCTAACCGATCATCTTGGCGAGTCCTTCGAAGCGAGAATGGATGAAATCAATCCCCCGCCCAAGCCCCCACCGCCCCCTGAGTCGGAATCCAAGCCCGCGGCCAGCAAGACTACGTCGGATGCTACCAAGTCGACTGCGGCTGCCGATGGCGAGCCCGGCACGAAGACTACCGTGAAGAAGGCAAAATCGACGGCAACCGACGCTGCGGTGACCGAGAGCACACCGCCTCCTCGAGGCTCGTTTTCTTCGGGTCGCGGTAATGTGTTTCTGGTCGATAAAACCAGCCGTGCTGTCCTCTGGTCAACATTTGAACAGCTCGACAGTGCGCAACCCGCCAGCTTAACCCATGTTGCGGAGTACGTGGTTAAGGACCTGAGACACGCTCTTCAACCACCAAAGGTGAAACAGAAGCCGAATCAGAACCAGAACTAAGTACTCCGCTGGTCTTGCGCAGGCGGACAACTTCCGAACGGTACACGCCCTCCAGCTTGGCGGTCATTGTTCGAATATCGCGCGTCGATTCGACCTCTTGGCGCGCCCGAACGGCTAATTGCCGCGCATAGTCCGCGTCGGTGAAAAGTTTCAAGACCGCGGCAGCGAACTCCTCCGGCGTATCGCCCAGTTCACACAGAAGCCCCGGCTGCTTCGTGAGGCCTTCCGCACCGACCGTCGTCGACACCGCTGGTATTCCCGCCGCAAAGGCTTCCAGCAACTTCACGCGAATACCCGAGCCGGAAAGAATCGGGCACACGAACACTGCGTAATCGCGTAGTGGCTCGCGCATGTCGTCCACGAAGCCGGTCAGCCTTATATTCGGATTCGCGCTCAAAGACGAAAGCGATGGCGGTAGTTCTGAGCCGACGATGACCAGCGTTGCGGCCGGTTCTTGAGCGACCACCTGCGGCAGGACTCTCTCGACAAACCACGTCAGTGCTTCCCGATTCGGTAAATGCCGGAAGTTGCCGACGAACAGCATTGTTTTCGGTATTCGCCCTCCTAGCGCAAACGGGTACTGAGCGGTCCTGATGCCCGCGCGGAGGTCTGAATCCATCATGGGTGTGAGTGTTGGGACAAAGCGACTGAGGTAGCTGGCGTTTTCATCGCTGCACATCTGCACCCGGCTCATCTGCGGCAATAGGGTCGTTTCGTAATGCAGCGCCCGCAGATACTCCAGGAAATACTCAAACCGTGTTCCGGCGCGCGTTTCGCGCCGCATTCCACGCGCCAGCGACTGAAAGAACACATCGTGCTCAAAGAGCATGCAGGGTATGTGCATGTACTCGCCGGCGTATTGCCCCATCATCGTGTATTCCAGCTGCATGACATCCACCCGACGGAGGTAAAGGATGCGGTGCAGGGTCCAGCGCAGCTCCGCGTCATCAAATTCCCGAACCGAATGGGGCAGGAGCGTAGCGGGATTCCTGCGCAGTAGCGGCTGCCTTACGAGGAAGTTCATGGACGCGCAAAGCGGCGCCAACGCCGCCTGGGCGTCAAGCTGGGAAGGGGTTTCGACAAAGCCTGCCAGGTGGACCTCGGCAAGAGGAGCGAGTTCCTCCAGCGTCTGTTTCATGAAAACCGCGCCACCATGGGTGGGCGGCTCAATCGGATACGGCGCAACAAAAAGGACACTCAGTTTCTCGGGAATCGGCTCGAATGGAATCTGAAAGCGGTCGCGGTAGTAACCCCCCAACGGTCTTCGCATTGCTTCCCCGTCGCTTACGGCTGCCTTCGAACGGGCACGCCAGCGCGCAATCAGAACTTCGGGAAGCTGCAGAGAAGCGCGCGCAAGTCCGGCAAAGGTGTAGCGAAACGGTTCATCCCCAAACAGCATCGTGCCGGTAGAGCTTGTAAAGCACGCCGCCAGCTGAGAGGTCAGCATGCCCCAGTTATGGACGTTTTTCCAAACCAGTAGAACGGCGTTCTTCTTCAGCGTGCCCTGGATGAATTCACGACTAAACTTCTTGCCGATGGTTCCACGATGCTCATGGAACACGATGCTCGCCGGCTCGTAGAGCACCTTCCATCCGCGCTTCCACGCCGTGACGCCCAAGTCGGTGTCTTCGTAGTAGAAGGGTCTGTACAAATGATCGAAGCCGCCGAGTTCTAGAAACTTCCGGCGGTCGAATGCGCTGGACCCGCCGCCTGGGTAAAAGCAAGGAAAGACCGACGTCACGTTGTCGTCGAGCCTGTGCCGGATCTTGAGCCTCCCTCCCTCCCACCATCCCTGTGTGAGTCCGGTCTCCTCACGCCGTTTGTCGGGATCGGAAAAAAAGATCTGGCAGGAGACGGAAAAAACGTGATGGTCGCTGAAGTGCTTCAACAAGGGCTGAAGGAAGTTCGGTTCCACTCGCATGTCGCTGTTCAGCAGGACCACTATGTCGTTCTTCGCTGCTCGGAAACCAGCGTTCGAGCCGCCCCCGAAGCCGCGATTTTCCGGGAGCGCGATGACCCGCACCAGTGGGAAGTGTTCGGCAAGGTAAGCTGCGCTTCCATCCTCGGAAGCGTTATCGACCACGATGACTTCGTTGTCAGGGTGGCCCGACATCGCCAGAATCACGCTCGGCAAATACTTCTCGAGTAAGTCCCGGCCATTCCAATTCGGGATCACCACTGTGGCGGCGTGGTTGCTAGTGGGTTGGTCCGTCGGCAGATCTTTCTTACCGAAGAGCAAAAAGAAGAGATCGGCAAAGCCCAACGCAACCGCTGCCAGAAACAGAATAAGCGGGCTCAGCAGGAAGAGTAGAAATTGCTGGGCCGCGCGTGGGAGCCGAATCATTGAGTAAATCCAGGCGATCGAATGTCCAAGCGAAGTCCGCGGCAAATCTGCTTGACCGCCGTACACGCTTACGAAATCAGAGCCCGAGGACCAGCGGGTCTAACAGTGAGATTTGTCACTTCATTATGCACCGGAGCGGCGCCGGGACTCCACGCAGTTTGAGGCTACGCCCGTGCGGGTAGCCCCGTCCCTCTTTCGAGCTGATGTTTGATCACGCAGGGGACCGAGATATAGCCGTAGATCGTGCGGTTGCCCGGCGCCAGCTGCAGCACGAAGGCGTTGTCAATCCAATCGCAGATGGCCTCGCCTTGGAGTAGCCCGTCCGCCACCGCTGGGGAAAATGAAAAATGCCCTGGATACAGGGTGGGCAAAGAAAGCTCGAAGTCCACCGTAAGTATCTGGCCGGGTTGCAGCGGACCGACTTGAAGGCCTTCACGCCGGGTATCGGTTGAAGTAAACGCCATCCCCAGGTGATTGCGGATCAGGACCCCAACCGTAGGCCGGATCAGACGCTCCTCCGCCTGTATTGAGATACGCACCGTGACTGAGCTATTGGACTCCAGGTACGGGCATCGTTCGCCAGCCGAATTGAGGACCGCGATCCCGAGGACTCGCGCCCGCCCACTGCCACGCCGTCCGTCAATGTTGGGGATGGTAGTTACCGGCTCCATCGCAAGCGCCTTCGGCTGCGGTAGCGGGAACAACTGTTCACTCCCATCTTCGCGATGCAGTTGGCTGTAGCGCTTGTCTTTGGCCGCCATCGCCGCGACATAGCTGTTGACCACATGGTCAGCGGCCCCGATCTCTTGAACACGGCCGCGCTCCAGCCACAAGGCCCGGTCGCCGTGGGCTTTGACTTCTACGACGGAATGCGAAACGAAGAGTATCGTGACGCCCCTTCTCTTCAGATCGTCCACTTTCCGCAAACAGCGCTGGCGGAACGCGATGTCACCCACGGCGAGCGCTTCATCCACCAACAGGATCTGGGGATCGCAATGAATGGCCACTGAGAACCCCAGCCGCACAGCCATCCCGCTCGAGTAGGTCTTTACCGGCTGCCGAATGAAGTCGCCGATGTCCGCAAATTCCGTTATGGCCGCGTAGCGCTGGTCAATTTGCTTGCGCGAGAGGCCAAGAATTGCGGAATTCAGGTAGATGTTGTCCTGCCCCGAAAATTCGGGATTAAAGCCGGAACCAAGCTCGAGCAGCGCCGCCGTTCGTCCCGTCACCGAAATGGACCCGGATGTGGGCGCCAGAATGCTCGCCACAAGCTGCAGGAGGGTGCTCTTGCCCGACCCGTTTTCGCCGAGGATACAGAAGGTCTCCCCCGCCTCGACGGCGAAGGTAACGTCCCTCAGGGCCCAAAAGTCACGGTGATATTGCTTCCGCTGGAATGTGAAGATCTCTTTGAGGCGATCCGTGGGACGGGCATAAACCGGGTAGGCCTTGGAAACCGAGTTGAATTCGACGACGGAAGCCACTAACTCTCAGCCTATCATCGTTTTGGATGGAGTCTTCGCATTGTGCACGGCGCCTCGAAAGGCCCATTGGTTTGACATGCCGGGGCCACTCCCTTTACCCTAAAGAATGTCGCCTACGCGTCTTGTAAGGCGACTCGATTCCAGCCCGCCGGTGTAGCTCAGGTGGTTAGAGCGACGGTCTCATAATCCGTAGGTCGGAGGTTCAACTCCTCCCGCCGGCACCAGTCCCTTATTGGCGATTAGACGTGATCACAGCGTAGATCCGGTCTAAGTCCTCTTGCGAGTAGTATTCGATCTCTAGCCGCCCCGAAGATTCTGTGCGTGAAACCAGCCGGACTTTCGTTGACAGGGCCCTTGCGATCTCGTCCAAGGCTGCCCGGACATTCGGGTCCAAAGGCGTCGGTTCGGGCGGCTCGGCACGCGGTTTCGGTGGCTCGGTGAGCTTCTTTACGTAGGCTTCTGTCTCGCGAACCGATAGTCCCTGTTGGACGATTCGTTGGCAGGCGGCCCACTGGGTCTCGGGGTTTGGGAGATTGAGCAGCGTGCGGGCATGTCCGACGCTGATCTTTCCGCCGGCAAGGCTTTCGAGGACCGGTCGCGACAGGTTAAGTAACCGAAGAAAATTTGTGACTGTAGAGCGGTCTTTACCCGTCCGCTCAGCCACTTGATCGTGTGTAAGCCCATAGCGGTCAATGAGTTGGCGGAATGCGCCCGCGGTTTCGACCGGGTTCAGGTCCGCGCGTTGGATGTTCTCGATGAGCGCCATTTCGAGTACTCGATCCGGCTCGGCCTCGCGGACGTAAACGGGAATTTCGACCAAGCCCGCTAGCTGGGCCGCCCGCCATCGCCGCTCCCCTGCTATAATGAGATAAGTGCCATGTTTATAATGTGTTACAGTGATTGGCTGGATAATTCCGTTGGCCCGAATCGACTGCGCAAGCTCTTCTAGTTTCGCGGCATCGAAGTCCTCACGGGGCTGCTCGGGGTTGGGTTGAATTGAAGCGATTGGCAGACTTCGCGGATCTAATGGAGAGGCATCATTTGTTGAAACCGATTGTGTTGTTGGTTCAGGTTGATGGGCGCGTGCGCGCGGTGGCAAAAGAGCCGACAGTCCTTTACCCAGCGCTTTGCGCGGGTTGTCGGTTGGCTTGCTCATGTCGTAGGACTTCCTTTGCGAGTTGAATATAGCTTTCGGCGGCCCGCGAGCGCGGATCGTAGAACAGGATCGGTTTGCCGTAGCTGGGCGCTTCCGCCAAACGAATGCTTCTAGGTATTACTGTATGAAAAACTTCACTGCCGAAAAAGTCCCGGAGATCAGCCTCGACCTGCCGCGTGAGGTTCGTCCGGTCGTCATACATGGTGAGAAGGACGCCCTCGATTTGGATTGGCTGATTGAAGGACTCACGGACACGCTCGATGGTGTCCATGAGCTGGGAAATACCTTCGAGAGCGAAGAACTCACACTGGATGGGGACGAGGACGGAATCTGACGCAACCAGCGCATTGAGCGTCAGCAAGTCGAGAGCTGGCGGGCAGTCAATAATGATGTAGTCGAACTCGGAGCGGATCGGGGCAATGGCGCGCTGCAGCATTCCTTCCCGCTCATCCATGCCAACCAGATCCAGGTTGCCGGCCACCAAGTTCCTGTCGGCTGGCAGCAGAAACAGTCCCTCGTAGTCTGTCGGGACGATGGTTTCAGCAACCGGGGCCTCGGAGACGAGTACGTCGTAAACTGTTTTCATCCCCTCCGTTTTTGCGAGACCGAGCCCAGTGGTTGAGTTTCCCTGGGGATCGGAATCAATGAGCAGTACACGTAGCTCGCTCACGGCAAGCGAGGCGGCGAGATTGATAGCGGTTGTGGTCTTCCCCACACCGCCTTTCTGATTGGCGATTGCGATGACACGAGCCAAGTTTGTTCCTTCAGATTGCTTAGGACGCGCCTGAAATGAGGGCAGGAGGCACATGGCTGGCCTTGGCGTCACTGCCGGAATCCCCCAAGCGGAGTCGAACACGATGCTATCACGTTTCACGTGAAACATTGTAGGTGCCGAGCTGTCAGCTAGATACGGAACTCCACCCATGTTTCACGTGAAACATCCTCAAACAGCCACAGTCGGCTCTGCCGGTGCCCCTAGGGTGAGATACACGTCCAGAACCGCAAGCGCCGCCGGAGTCACCCCGGGAATGCGCTTTGCTTGCCCTAAAGTCGACGGCCGCACCCGCTCCAGCTTCTGCTTCACCTCGGTTGAGAGCCCGGGAATCGCTCCGTACTTGAAATCCTCGGGTATCTGGCGCGACTCCGAGTCAGCCAAACGCCGGACCTGCCGCTCCTGCTGGGCTAAGTATCCGGCGTATTTCAGCTCAGTCTCTAACGTCGCCAGCACGCCATGTACGGGAGCCTCGCCCAGATTACCCGCAATCCAGGGCCCCAGTTGAGCGATTTTAGCCTCAGGTCGTCTCAGCCAGACGGCCAGGGTCGGATTGTCGTCCGTCGAGAGCCCTCCAATGTTGTCGGCTGCGCTCGCCCTGGTTTTCTCCAGCAGAGCGAGGATTCGATGCTTCTGTTCCTGCTTTCGCGCAAAGGCGACCCAGCGGGCCTCAGAAACGAGGCCGATCTTTTTACCGATCGGCGTCAGCCGCTCGTCGGCATTGTCTATTCGCAGGTGAAGCCGGAATTCAGCTCGTGAGGTGAACATCCGGTACGGTTCTTCAGCGCCTTTGCTAATCAAATCGTCAATCAGAATCCCCGTATAGCCTTCCGACCGCTCGATCCTGACCTCGGCCCGGCCCTGCACTTTGAGCGCGGCGTTTATGCCCGCTACCAGCCCCTGGCACCCTGCCTCTTCATAGCCCGACGTGCCGTTGATCTGGCCGGCCAGGAACAAGCCACCGAGCGACTTGACCTCCAGCCCATGAGTCAGTTCCCTCGGGTCGATCGCGTCGTATTCGATGGCGTACCCGGGCCGGATCATCTCGGCCGTTTCCAAGCCGGGGATGGAGGCTAATACCGCCAACTGCACGTCCACCGGCATGCTGGTCGACATGCCGTTGAGATAAACCTCGTGAGTATCCAGCCCCTCCGGCTCCAGGAACAGCTGATGTCGACGCTTTTCCGGGAACTTCACCACCTTGTCTTCGATGGATGGGCAATATCGCGGCCCAATCCCTTCAATCTGTCCACTGTATAGCGGCGAGCGGGCAATGCTATCGGTGAGAATCCGGTGAGTCTCTTCCGTCGTATAGGCCAGATGACACTGGACCTGCGCTCGCTCAATCCGTTCGGTTAGGAAGGAGAATGGAGTAGGAACAGCGTCCCCGGACTGCGGCTCGAACCTCGACCAATCAACCGTGCGTCCATCCAGACGGGGAGGCGTCCCGGTCTTTAAGCGCGTCCACTGCAAGCCGAGTGTCCGAAGATGCAGGCCCAAATGGTTCGCTGGCGCCTCTCCGTTACGTCCGCAGGCAGACTTGGTCTCCCCGACATGCGCCAGGCCGTTGAGAAAAGTCCCCGTAGTCACCACCACCGCAGTCGAAACCAGTTCCCGCCCGTCCCTCAAGCGGACGCCTTCAATCGAGCGCTGGGTTCCTTCCGTCCGAATGATCAGCTCGGCAACCTCAGCCTGCAGTATGCGGAGGTTCGGCTCACTCTCCAGCCAAACCCTCATTGTCGTCCGGTACTGCTTCTTGTCGCATTGCGCCCGGGGCGACCATACCGCCGGGCCGCGGCTGGTATTCAACAGCCGGAACTGGATTCCGACGGCGTCCGTCAGTTCGCCCATAATGCCGCCTAGGGCATCGATCTCCCGGACCAGATGCCCCTTGGCAATGCCACCGATTGCGGGATTGCACGACATCTGGGCAACCAGGTCGGCATTCATCGTTACCATGGCGGTCTTCAGCCCCAGACGGGCGCATGCCCGCGCGGCTTCGCAACCCGCGTGGCCGGCGCCCACCACCACGACGTCGAAAGTCTTGCGCGGGGCAACGAAACCGGTCATGACCGATGAGGTGTTTTGCATACTGCTGGAAATCGGTCTGTCGAAACTTTCTCTGCGCCGCCAGGCAAACGCGAATGCCTCAAAGCTGCTTATCCGTTATTCTAGCGGGAGGACAACGGTTTCTTGAAAGTTCTTATTGTGGGCGGCGGTGGCCGCGAACACGCGCTTGCTTGGCGGCTTCGACAGTCGCAAGACATCAGCGAGCTGATCGCCGCCCCGGGCAATCCCGGTATCGCCCAACACGCACGCTGCCTCCCCACGCCCAGCTCGTTGAGCGGCTATGCAGCCTTGGCGGAAGCCGAACACGCCGACTTAACCGTTGTTGGACCGGAAGCCACGCTGGTTGACGGAATTGTAGATGTCTTTACGGCGCGTGGGCTTCCAATCGTGGGTCCGAGCCAGGCCGCTGCGCGCCTGGAAGGCAGCAAGATTTTCGCGAAGCAGTTCTTTCTTCGCGCCGGTATCCCCTCTGCCCGCTCCATCCAGTGCTCTTCCTCAGAGGAAGCACTTTATGGTTTGAAGTCATTTTCCTTCCCGGTCGTGATCAAGGCGGACGGACTCGCCGCGGGCAAAGGCGTCGTCATCGCAGGCTCGCTTGCCGAAGCCCAGGATGCGATCGAGAAACTCGGACCGCTGCTGGTCATTGAGGAGTTCCTCGATGGCGAGGAAGTCAGTTTCATTGGCATCAGTAACGGAGCAGAGCTGTTCCCGCTCGAGGCCAGCCAGGATCACAAACGGATCGGCGACGGCGACACGGGACCCAATACCGGCGGCATGGGCGCGTATTGCGACGGCCGCATTTTGACCCCGCAGCAAACCGGCGAAATCATGGACACGGTGATGAATCCCGCCATTAGCCAAATGCAACGGGAGGGGTTTCCATTTACCGGGTTCCTCTATGCGGGCCTCATGATGACCGCGACCGGTCCCAAGGTTCTGGAGTTCAATGTTCGTCTGGGCGATCCGGAGACGCAAGTGCTGCTGCACCGGCTGCAAGCTGGCTTGCTGGATCTTCTCTGCTTTGCCGCCCGGATCAGCGATAGGCCCGCCCACGCCCTCCGCACCGTCGTTTCGCCCGATCCCTCGGTAGTTGTTGTTCTCGCGGCTCACGGTTATCCCGACAAGCCGCGCACCGGCGACCGCATCAACGGGATTTCGGCAGCAGAGTCCCTGTTGGCCACTGTCTTCCACGCCGGGACCAAGCTGTCGGGCTCCGAGCTGGTGACTTCTGGCGGCCGGGTGCTCGGCGTTACCGCCTCAGGCCCCGATCTCAAAGCCGCTATCCAAGCCGCCTACGGCGCGGCCGGCCTGATCCACTTCGATGGCATGCAATATCGGCGCGACATCGCCCAAAAGGGCCTTCGCCGCTGGTAGATCGAATGGGTCAGGATTCGCTACAGTAAGTTCATAAGCGTTCGTGCGAGACCGGGGACGTAGCTCAGTTGGATAGAGCGGCCGCCTCCTAAGCGGCAGGTCGGCAGTTCGAATCTGCCCGTTCCCACCAAATTGACGCTGCTGTGCATCTGCTTAGCGGACACGTCTTCCCGACGTCACACTTTGGCACCGGCAGTCCTCATCGGGATGTGCTGCCGCTGAACCCTGATCTTGCTTTCATTCCTGCGGGCTGCGGCGAGGTCATAAGCCAGCTGCATCCGCAACCACGTCTCTTCCGTGCTGCCGAAGGCCTTCGTCAGCCGGATGGCCATCTCGGGGCTGATGCCCGACTTGCCGTTCACCACGTTGTTGAGCGCTTGACGCGTGACACCCAGAACCTTCGCGCCGGCGGTTACAGACAGGCCCAGCGGCTCAAGGCAATCCTGACGGACAATGAGACCGGGATGCACAGGGTTCTTCATTGGCATCAGGTTACCACGCAAAGTGACTATTGTCAGTTGTCATTACGAATGCCTTCTGGCATTTGTTTTTCTTCTTCTCGAGAAATCGCGCGCTACGCGGAGTGATCCTCTCAATTCACTCACCGGTTCACCCCAGTCCTGTCGCTGCGAACTTCCCACCAGTTCCTGATAGCCTGGATACATGGACGAGTTGGCGTCCCATTCTCTCCTCGTTGAGTTTCCGGCCAAGCGGGACCGCTGCGGCAGATTTTGCCCCGGAACATCGATTGTTCTCTGCGCGAGAAGCGTCTAAGCTGTGGAAAGGCGCTAGGCGCGTCCGGCTCGCCTCGCATCGAAATAATGACCACTTCCCCCAGGCCGAAGCCTACTATTCCCCGAAAGACCCGTGCTATGTCTGCTGCCACCTCCGAATCCTTTGCCGCTGTTCCGGCTCCGCCGAGCCTCGACTCACCAGAGCTCTACATCAATCGGGAGCTCAGTCTCATTGCGTTCCAACGTAGGGTCCTCGAAGAAGCGGCCGACCCCGCTAACCCGCTCATCGAACGCGTCAAGTTTCTCTCCATCGTCAGCTCGAACATGGACGAGTTCTTTATGGTGCGCGTCGCCGGTCTCTGGCAGCAGATTGAAAGCCACAATCACGAAATCAGCAAGGACGGCAAGGGACCTGGCGAAGTACTGGAGAACCTCCGGCAGGAAGTGAATGAGCTGTTTGAGAGCATGTATTCGCTCTATCGCGACCACCTCCTGCCGGGACTGGCCAAGCACGGCATTCGCATCATGGATCTCGCCGAACTGAACCCGGCACAGAAAACGTTCCTCGACGATTACTTCCGCCGCGTGGTCTACCCGGTTCTTACTCCCCTGGCTGTTGACCCGGGTCGGCCATTTCCTCACATCTCGAACTTGAGTCTCAACATCGCCGCCGTCGTCTCCAACGGCGACGGCATCGAGCGCTTCGCCCGCGTCAAGGTGCCCGATTCTCTGCCACAACTCATCCAGGTTCCTTCAGAGGCCGGCGAAGTCGCTTTCGTCTGGCTCGAACAAGTCATCATCGACAATCTCAGCCTGCTGTTTCCGGAGATGCAGATCCTCGACGCGGCCCTCTTCCACGTCACCCGCGATGCCGAACTCGCAATTCAGGAACTGGAAACCGACGATCTCCTGGAGAGCATCCAGGAAGCCGTCTGGCGCCGCCGTTTTCGCGATGTAGTCCGGTTGCAAATCGATCGCGGTATGGCCCCGCGTCTGCTGGAATTGCTGACCACCAATCTCGAACTCGGCCAGGAAGACATCTACCGCATCGATGGTCCCATCGACTTTAGCCGCCTTCGCGGAGTAATGAGTCTCGATCGCCCTGCACTGAAGGACAAGCCATTTGTTCCTTCATTTCCCGCCGGTTTCACCCTGGCAGGCCGCTCTGAGATGTTTTCGATGATCCAGCAAGGCGACATCCTGTTGCATCATCCCTTCGAATCGTTTCAGCCCGTCGTCGACTTCCTTCGCGTCGCCGCCCGCGACCCCGACGTTCTCGCCATCAAGATGACGCTATATCGCGTCGGCCGGAACTCGCCTGTTGTAGAGGCGCTGCTCGACGCTATCCAGAATGGCAAGCAGGTCGCTGCGGTAGTTGAGTTGAAGGCGCGCTTCGACGAAGAGAGCAACATCGAATGGGCGCAGAAGCTGGAGCGCGAGGGCGTCCACGTGGTCTATGGACTTTTGGGTCTGAAGGTCCACTCCAAGATAGCGCTGGTGGTTCGTCGCGAGGGCGATCAAATCCGCCGCTACGTTCATCTGGGCTCCGGCAACTACAACCCCTTGACTGGCCGCCTGTACACCGATCTCGGCATGTTCACCGTCAACGAACAGATTGGAGAGGATGCCACCGATCTCTTCAATCACCTCACAGGCTACTCCAACAAGAAGTCGTATCGCAAACTGCTCGTGGCGCCGCACAGTCTTCGCGAGGGCCTCGAACGGCTGATCCGCAGCGAAATGGCCCGCCACAAAGAAGCTGGTGACGGGTACATGATTCTCAAGATGAATGCGCTTGAAGATCCCGGCATGATCGAGTTGCTCTACGAAGCCTCCCAAGCCGGCGTTAAGATCGACCTCATCGTGCGCGGCGTCTGTGGGCTGCGGCCGGGCATCCCCGGCGTTAGCGAAACCATCCAGGTCCGGAGCATCATTGGCCGGTTCCTGGAACACAGCCGCATCTACTACTTCCGCAATGGCGGCGATGAACTGGTCTACGTCGGCAGTGCTGACATGATGCCTCGCAATCTCAACCGCCGCGTCGAGATTCTATTCCCGGTCGAAACGCCGAAACTGATCCGCCGGCTGCGCGACGAGATCCTGGAACACTATCTCATCGATCAGGCCCGCGTCCGCATCATGCAGAGCGACGGCACTTTCATTCGCGTGCCCAAGGAAGCGGGAAAGCGCCAACCCGATAGCCAAGCCTGGTTCCTCAAGCACAACAGCGCGTGACGCTGGAAACCCGCCGCCTGCCTCGTTACGCCCTTACTTCAACGCGTCGACTACCATTCGGATGCCTTCGACGGTGCCACTCTGGGACGATACATCGCCGCCTACGGCATCGCGAACCACAGCCGAGTAAGTGCCCGTGTAGGCGTCTTTGACGCCGTTCTTCAGGCAAAATACTTCCGTCTTAAACAGAGTCTTGCCGTCCTCGCCGGGGAGCACCGATACCGTCTTGACTCGCAGATCACAATCAACGGGGAAATCCTTGGTTTTTTCCCAATAGACGTCTTTCGAGGCCCATTGGCCAAAGCCCCGCGGATTTACTCCCGCTCCCGATGAGGCATCCACCGTGCGGTCCGGATTCATGAAGAGCAAACCGCCGAACCACAGTTCGGTTGAAGCCGCTCCCGAGGTGGCTGCCGGAATATGTGCACGGTATGTGAGAGCCACCCGGCTGCTGGCTTGAGCAAACAAGCAGCTTGAGAAGACAAGCGTAAAGACTATGGCGCTCCCGCGCACTATTTTCGTCCGGTTCAGAGGTGTCATATGCCATTAATCTTCTGCGGGGAGCCATTAGAGTTCAAGTAAATATACGGTGAACTCGCCCGAATCTGGACCAAGGTCCAGGATTAGCCCGGCATGCAGCCAGCCTCCCACGCATGCTGCGCGTCATCAGTTTCGATGGGCGGCTGCCCTCACAGGACTAGTGTTGGTCGAATGCCTCGTCCTCGCGGCCAACCGGGGCCGCTGCCCCGTGACCGATCTGGCAAGCCGTTACACGCAGGAGCGAGCAGATAACTTCGACATCTACTTGCCGCTTTGGTTGGCCCAGCGCAACAAGACGATCTTTGGGGCTCTCTTCGCCCTTGGTGAACTCTTCGCGTTCTGGTGTTGGGTCGGCTCAGGCAACAGCTCTAGTCCTGAAAACCTGGCCGGAAACCCACCCCATATGAACCGCACGCCGGCTGTCTTCATGAGACAATCTGGCCAAACGCCCAAGAATCTCGCGCCGATCTTCCCGATCCCTGGCAACCTGGCTTCGAGCGGAGTCTGAAAAAGAAACCCAATGAGACGCATCACCATCGCCAAGCTTGCCGGTACCTGGATACTGGCATATGCTGTGTTTCTTTGCGTCGCCTACCTGTGGTTTGTTGAGCCCCACCCTGCCTCCAGGCCGCTGGCGCCTTCCGGAGCGTTCTTCCTGGCCTTCTTCTGCCTGGTTGGATTTCTGGTCAGCTGGTTCCTGCTCCGCTCCTGGTACAGCTATGCCAGGAAACTGGAAGAGTTCGCTGGCGCGCTACCAGCCAAGAGCGCCGCACTGCCCGCCGGTTTTCCAGCGGAGTTCGCCGGCCTGACAGAGTCCCTCCGCCGGATGGCCGCCCAGGTGAACTCGACGCTTGAGCACGCCAGCCTTGAGGCTTCCCGGCGCGAGACGATTCTGGCCGGTATGGCCGAAGGCGTTTTGGCGGTCGATGAGCGGCTCAATGTGGTCTTCTACAACGACGCCTTTGCCAGGGCCTTTCAGGCACGTCTGCCCGTCACCGAAGGGCGCCCTCTGTACGAGGTCGTCCGAGAACCCGCACTGCGAGCGATCCTGGAAGCGGTCGTTCTTTCGCGCGAAGCCGCCAAGCAGCAGTTTCAACTCCCGTCGGCTGCCGGTCACTGGTTCGAAGCGCACGCCCTGCCTTTTGAGGACCGCAGCCTTCCTGGAGCAGTCCTGGTGCTGCACGACATTTCCGACATTCAGCGCACCGAGCAGGCCCGGAAAGACTTTGTCGCCAACGTCTCGCACGAACTGCGAACGCCGTTAGCTGCCATCCGCGGCTATGCCGAAACGCTGTTGGATGGCGCTTTGGAGGATTCCGCCAATAACCGGCGATTCGTTGAAGTCATCCTGTCCCAGGCCATTCGCCTCAATAACATCGCCGCCGATCTGCTGGTCCTCTCCGAGCTCGATTCCAATGCTCCGGCCACCTTGCCGGAGCACGTTCCCCTGCTCGACGTCATCGAGTCCGCCATCCGGACCGTCGAGAGCAGCGCCGCATTGCGCCAAGTCAATATCGTCCAAGGCGAGTGCCAGGATTGCGTCGTCCTCGGCTATCGGTTCCGCCTCGAACAAGCTCTGGTCAACTTGCTGGACAATGCGGTGAAATTCAATAAGCCCGACGGCCAGGTTATCGTTGAATGTGGCCACACGGCGGATGGTCAAGTTCGGATTGCCGTCTCCGACACCGGCATCGGCATCCACAGCGACGATCAGAAACGCATCTTTGAACGGTTCTATCGTGTTGATAAAGCTCGCTCACGCCGCGTAGGTGGCACCGGACTCGGCCTTTCCATCGTCACAGAAATCATAGAGCGAATGGGCGGAAGCGTTACCGTTGAGAGCCAGTTGGGCCGCGGCACCCAGTTCACGATTCTGCTCCAGGCCTCGTGAGGAGCCTCCCGGGCTTCTCCACCATCGGTACCTTTACCCCGTCCAGCCTCTTCACATTCACTCATTTGTAATGCTTACGTCACAAAGCGTTTATGAATAAACTTCGATACTGAAGCTACGAGTCTGAGGGTGTCCGAATTGGGGACATCCCGACCCGGCCACACCTAAGGTGTTCCCGGACAATCGTTTAAAAATTACACGAGGAAAAAACATGAAACTCGGTTTCACAGTTGTGGGGCTACGCCGATGCGCCGTGGGTTTCGCGGTAGCGGCCGCCCTATGCGTCTCGACCTATGCACAACTTCTGATCAACGGCGCAGGTGCAACGTTCCCAGCGCCCATTTATACGAAGTGGTTCAGCGAATTTCGCAGCGTCGATTCCAGCGCGAATATTAATTACCAGGCGGTTGGGTCTGGCAGTGGCATTAACCAGGTCACGAACGGCACAGTCGATTTTGGCGCCACCGACGGTCCTATGACGGACAAGCAGATTGCGGACGCCAAAATCAAGGTTCTCCACTTCCCAACCGTTTTGGGCGCTGTCGTTCCCACCTATAACATTCCTGGCGTCACCGGCGCCATCAAGTTCACGCCCCAAGCCTTGGCCGGAATCTACTTGGGCAAAATCACCAAGTGGGACGACCCTGCCATCGCCTCCGTCAACAAGGATCTCAAGCTGCCATCTGAAAACATAACCACCGTCCACCGCGCTGACGGGAGCGGAACTACTTATGTCTGGACCGACTACCTGGCTGCAGTCAGCCCAGAATGGAAATCCGGCCCGGGTGTCGGGGCGTCCGTCAAGTGGCCCAACGGGCTCGCCTCGAAAGGTAACGATGGCGTTACCGGCCTCGTCAAGAATCAAAAGTTCAGCATCGGCTACGTCGAACTGGTCTATGCCGCAAAGAACAAGCTGACTTACGGCAGCGTCCAGGATAAAGCCGGTGACTTCATCACGGCCGACCTCCACTCAGTTACGTTAGCGGCAGCCGGCGCTGCCAAATCAATGCCCGCTGATTTCCGGGTCTCCATCGTCAATGCTCCTGGTAAAGGTGCCTATCCCATCTCGACCTTCACCTGGCTGTTAATCCCCCAGACCATTCCTGATGCGCAAAAGAAGAAGGTGATTGTGGGCTTTTTGAACTGGGCTCTCACCAAGGGGCAGGATTATGTCGAAGCTCTCGACTACGCCCGCCTACCCAAAGAAGTCGTTGCTAAGGAATTGAAAGCAATCTCACTGATCAAGTAGAATTCTCAACTGCCGAATGGCTAGCACAACTGTCATCAATAGCGCACCCCGTACTGGGGTGCGCGGCTTTTTGCGCCGCGTGAAGGCCGGTGAGCACTTCGCCCTGCTCATCACCTTCGTTGCAGCCGTGACCATTCTGATCGTCGTCGGACTCCTGATTTATGAGTTGGCCTCCAACTCGACTGAAGCCATTCACAAATTCGGGTGGCACTTCATCACGACCTCCGACTGGGATCCGAACAACGACGTCTACGGCGCCCTTCCCTTTATTTACGGCACCTGCGTCACCAGCTTTCTTGCCCTCCTGATCGCCGTGCCAACCGGCGTCGGCGCCGCGCTCTTTCTGTCGGAACTCGCCCCGCCTTTTCTTTCCAATGCCTTGACGTTTCTCATCGAGCTGCTTGCCGCGGTACCCAGCGTCATCTATGGCTTGTTGGGGATCTTCGTTCTCGTCCCGTTCATTCAGCAATACCTGTATCCCGTGTTGAAGCGATTCTCTTATCTCCCGCTGTTCCAAGGGCAGTTCTACGGTGTCAGCTTCCTATCCGCCGGCATCGTGCTGTCGGTGATGGTCGTACCCTTTATCATCTCGGTATCGCGCGAAGTTCTCATGGCGGTATCAAACGACCAGCGTGAAGCCGCGCTGGCGCTGGGCGCCACCAAATGGGAAACCACCATCCAGATCGTTATGCCGAACGCCAGCACAGGCATCCTTGGCTCCATCTTTCTTGGCTTGGCCCGGGCGCTCGGCGAAACCATGGCCGTCACCATGGTGATCGGAAACACGCCGACAATCAGCGCCTCGCTCTTCTCTCCTGGTTACTCCATCGCTTCCGTCATTGCCAACGAGTTTGGTGAGGCCGGTCCCGGCTTGCATCTCTCGTCGCTCATCCTTTTGGGCCTGGTCCTATTTGGACTCACCATTGTCATCAACGCCATCGCGCGCGTCTTCATCCTGGCAACCGCGCAGAAGGGCGCCTAAACCATGGTGCAGACGATCTCAATCACCCGCAAAGTCACCAACGTGGTCATGCTCGCGGTTACCGGATTGTTGACTCTCGCCGTGGTGAGCGTGCTCTTCTTCATTCTTGGCTATTTGCTGTGGCACGGAGGCAGTTCGCTCAGCATCCACTTCTTCACCCAGCTGCCAAAGCCAACCGGCGAGACCGGCGGCGGTATGGCCAATGCCATCGTCGGCAGCGGCAAAATCCTTCTCCTGGCCAGCCTCATCGGGGTCCCGATCGGTTTTCTAGCCGGCGTTTATCTCTCCGAATACAGCGGCAAAACCTTCGCCTTCCTGATTCGCTATGTCACTGACCTGCTGAATGGCGTTCCCTCAATCGTGATCGGTATCGTCGCCTACGCTCTCGTTGTTCGGCCCATGAAGCACTTTTCCACCCTCGCGGGTGGACTGGCACTGGGCATCATGATGATCCCAATCGCGGTCAGGACTACCGAAGAATTCCTGCAATCGATCCCCAAGTCATTGCGCGAAGGTGCACTCGCGCTAGGGGCTACCAAGTCGCGAACCATCTTTACCGTGGTCGTGCCGGCGGCCATGTCCGGCCTTACCTCCGGTATGATGCTCAACCTGGCGCGAGTCGCCGGCGAAACGGCGCCGCTGCTGTTTACCGCGCTCGGCAACATGTTTTGGAGCCAAGGCTGGCTTCAGCCTAGCGCCGCGCTGCCGGTTATGATTTACCAGTACGCCATCTCTCCCTACGACGATTGGCATCAACAGGCTTGGGCCGCCGGGTTCGTGTTGCTTGCGCTCGTGCTTACAATTAACATAACGGCTCGCCTCATCATCGGCCGCAACCCAGGCTCATCCCGGAGATAACCTTTGTGACAGCTCCTGAACGCCAACAGATCAAGAGGGAAACGGAGACTTCTCCCCCAAACATGCCCGACGATCCGAAAACCGCCACTGCTCCAAAAATCCGCGCGCGCGCCTTAAACTTCTTCTACGGCAAATTCCAGGCTTTGCACGGCATCGACATGGACATCGCCACCAACAAGGTCACCGCCTTCATCGGACCTTCCGGTTGCGGTAAGTCCACGTTCCTTCGGACGTTTAACCGGATGAACGAAACCATCCCGTCCACGCGCGTCGAAGGCCAGCTCGAACTTGATGGCGCCAACATTCTCAACATGGATGTCACCGGCGTTCGGCGGCGCATCGGCATGGTCTTCCAGAAGTCGAACCCGTTCCCGAAAACCATTTTTGATAACGTCGCCTACGGTCTCCGTATCAACGGGACCACCCGGAGATCCGAAGTGGAAGCCGCTGTCGAGAAAAGCCTGCAACGCGCTGCCCTGTGGACCGAGGTCAAAGACAAGCTGCAAAAGCCCGCTAGCGCCCTTTCCGGTGGCCAGCAACAACGTCTCTGTATCGCGCGCGCTCTCGCGATCGAACCTGAAGTTCTTCTGCTGGATGAGCCCTGCTCCGCGCTGGACCCCATCGCCACCCTTAAGATCGAGGAGCTGCTTTTCCAGATCAAAGACATCACCACCATCGTGATCGTCACGCACAACATGCAGCAAGCCGCCCGTGTCGCCGACTATACCGGCTTTTTCTTCCTCGGCAAGCTGATCGAGTTCGACAACACCCAAGTTATATTCCAGAACCCCGGTAAGAAAGAAACGGAAGACTATGTCACGGGCCGCTTCGGTTAACGTCTTAATTTTGTACGGAGGTGACGACATTGCGTCATTTTGAGCAGGAACTGGAAGCACTCAAAGCGAAGCTACTCGAGATGAGTGCTCTCGTCGAGACTTCCGTCTATCGCAGCGTGCAGGCCGTGGTTGAACGGAATCCCGAACTTGCTCAACAAGTGATCGGCACCGAGGCCCGCATTAACAAACTGGAGATCGAGGTCGACGAAAACGCCATCCGCCTGCTCGCCCTCCAACAGCCGGTTGCCGCCGATCTGCGCCTCATCACCGTAGCCATTAAGATCAATAACGATCTGGAACGCATGGGCGATCTTGCTGTGAGCATCGCGGAGCGGGCGCTCCAACTGGTCCGCGAACCCGTGATCCAGCCCACCATCGACATCCCTTACATCGCCGGACTGGTTCAATCCATGGTGCGCAAAGCGCTCGACTCCTTCGTGAGCCGCGATGCCGAACTCGCAAAGAGTGTGCTGGTTGCTGATGACGCCGTCGACCAACTCCGCACCGCAAACTATCACGAGTTGATTAGCTTTATGGAAAAGGAGCCGCAGCGCATCCCGCAGGCGTTCCAATTGCTTTCGGTGGTCCGGAATCTCGAGCGAATCGCCGACCACGCCACCAACGTCGCCGAAGACGTGCTGTTTCTCGTGAAGGGCATTGACGTCCGCCACCATAACGAGAACTACGCCACCCTTCCACTAAAAACGGATTAGTCGTTGCTAGTTGCGATTTCGACGTACGCTCTCTAGGCCATAGGAACCGGCACGCCTAGCACTTCTGACAGCGTGTTCAGCACATCCCGTTCTGCGTCGCTGATCCGCTTCCCGCCGACACCAAAGAAGTCGCCTTCTTTCGAGGCGTTCGCCACGTCAAAGGCAAGCCGCATCAGCCACTCTTTGTACGGTTCTACGTTCTCGGGCGATTTTTCCTTCAGCGCGTCAACCGCTTGCTTCGCCTCGCCCATCGCCAGGTTTGCCAGCTCGGCATTCAAGTTTTGAGCATCCAGTTCTTTGACGCGTTCACGCAGCGCAGTCTGCCCGGCCTGACCCTCCGCCGGCGTGCAGATTTCCTTGATCAGTTCGTTCGATCCGGTCGCTCCCACAGCCAAAGCCTTACCCAGCGTCACCGCCTCGTGCGCCGTCCCGCCGAGTCCGCTGAAACTGGCTAGCATCACCGCAGTTCCTACCGCCTGAGGCGCGCCAACCAGCATCTCCCATTCCTCCGCCGTAAATCCGTCTTTCAGTGCCATACGAATGCCCCCATATAATCACTCAACCAGAAATCAGCATTTCTCAACATAGCAACCAATTCCTACAAGAAGATGGCTCAAGCCTGTTTTACGAAACGTCGCATGCAAAGGCATTCGTGGCCCATCGCGAGTTCTAGAATGGCCATGGGAACCCTGCTTCCTCGATTAAACATGAAAAGCGCTTTGAACTACCACCGTAAGAGTTGGGCAATTCCTTTGTTGATCGCCCTTGGCTCGCAGGTCATGTCCCTCGCCGCCGCGCGACCGGCATCTGCGGCCGGTCTCGCTCCCGTTGCGCCTCTACTGGAATGCGCCCAGCTCAAGGATGCCGATTTCTCCAATGTCACCGAAGCCTCGATACACGTTACATCCGCGACCGTCATCGCCGATGGCCAGCCAGCGCCCTACTGCAAAGTGCTCGGCAACGTCGCTCCGCACGTGGAGTTCGAAGTCCGACTGCCCGTTGCCGGTTGGACCCAGCGCTTCCTTCAAACCGGCTGTGGCGGACTTTGCGGAAACACCAGCATCCACGTCAGCAACGCGGATGGTTGCCTGCCCGCCGAAAACGGCGAGCTGGCCCTTGCTGCCACCAACATGGGTCACTCAGGACCCGGTGCGGCTTGGGCGGAGGATAAGCAACTTCGCATCGACTTTGCGTATCGTGGCGTTCACGTCACCGCTGTGGCAGCCAAGGCGCTCATCGCCAAGTATTATGGCCGCCCGCCCAAATTCTCGTATTTCGCCGGCTGCTCGGACGGCGGCCGCGAAGCCTTGATGGAAGCGCAGCGATTTCCGGCCGACTTCAACGGCATCACCGCCGGCGCCCCCGCCATGAACTTCACTACCCAAAACACCTTCTATCACGCTTGGAATGCCCGGATGAACACCGACGCCAATGGCCACCCGATTCTCACTGCGGACAAGCTCCCTGTTCTTCACGCCGCCGCCATCGCTGCTTGCGACGGGTTAGATGGGCTGAAGGATGGCCTCATCAGCGAGCCTCGCTTATGCCACTTCGATCCCGCCGTCGGCGAATGCAAACTAGGCCAGGATCCCGCCACCTGCCTCACCGCCGCGCAGGTCGAAACCGCCCGGCAGATCTATCGCGGCGCGCACGATGCCCAGGGCCGGCAATTGGTCATCAGCGGCCCGCAGCCCGGCTCGGAACTGGCGTGGAGAGGCGTCTTCATCCCGAACTCCCCAACGCAGCCCACCATGAGCGGGCAAATCTCGCTCGACACTATCCGCTACATGATCTATCCGAAGACTCTGCCGCCGAACTTCACGCTAGCTGACTTTCAATTCACCCAGCAGACCTTCGATGCAATCAAGCCCGCCCACCCCATTTATGACGCCACCGACCCCGATCTTTCAGCCTTTGCCTCAGCCGGCGGAAAGCTCATCCTCTGGCACGGCTGGCAGGACCCTCACATCTCGCCGTTGAATACCATCGCCTACTACACAGCCATGCAGGCGCTGATGGGCAACGATCATGTGAAACAATTCGCGCGTTTTTACCTCTTCCCAGGCGGTTATCACTGCGGTGGTGGCGAGGGTCCCTTCGATGTCGATCTCCTCAGCCCCATCATGGCCTGGGTTGAGCGCGGAGAAGCCCCTTACGAATTGATCGCATCGCACTCGGCAGGACCAACCGGTCCTCCAGGCATGGGTGGCCCTCCGGGTCCCCGTGGACCCAATGGTCCCCCTCGCGGGAAGCCCGATCGCACCCGGCCCGTCTTCCCCTACCCGCTCGTCGCTGTTTATTCCGGAACGGGCAGCATCGACGATGCGGCTAACTTCGTTGCAAACATGCCCGCCAACAAGCTGCCCGAACACTTTGAGTGGCTCGGCTCATCGTTCTACTCACCCCATTACGAACTCTGGTGTAAAGGATCCGGTGCAAGTTTCACCTGCGGCAATGAGCCTTAAACCCATTCGAAAAATGCCGCGCCGGAGTCACAACCCGATGAACGTTGGTTTAACCTAAAGTCTTCGCCATGAAAACTGCCATGCGCACCCGACACAATCTCTTCTCGCTCGCCCTCATCGCTTGCCTCGCCGCAGCAACCGCGTTCGCGCAGCCCGCGGCCGCACCCGACCCGCAACTCGTCGCCAAGCGCAACGCCATCGAGAAAGAGCTCGAGTCCATCGCCATCATCGACCGCAAGCTGATGGTCCCCATGCGCGACGGCAAACGCATGGCCGCCGATGTCTATCGACCCAAAGACACCTCGAAGAAATACCCCATCATCTTTGTCCGCACGCCCTACAACTTCAACTACTGGGACGTCAAGCTTGGCGCACCGCGCGACATGACCTCGGAACTAGAGGCGGTCAAGCGCGGCTACGTGTTCGTCGAGATGAACGAACGCGGGCACTTCTTCTCCGAAGGCCAGTACGACATTCTCGGGCCGCCTCTGACTGATGGCGACGACGAGCTCACCTGGATGGCCTCCCAGCCCTGGTCCAGCGGTAAGGTCGGAACCATAGGCTGTTCGTCCACCGCCGAATGGCAATTGGGCGTCGCCGCGCAGGGCAATCCGGCGCTTGCGGCGATGATCCCGCAAGGCTTTGGCGCCGGCGTCGGCCGCGTCGGTCCTTACTACGAACAAGGCAACTGGTATCGCGGCGGCGCCGTGCAAATGCTCTTCATCGCCTGGCTCTACGGCGAGCAGAACCAGATCCGCCCCATGTTCCCTCCCAACACCTCCCAGCAAGACCTCATCCGTGCCTCCAAGGCCTTCGATCTCGCGCAGCAGCTTCCGCCCGTCGATTGGGCGAAGGCCCTTGCTCACCTGCCCGAGATGGACATCATCAAAGCTGTCGACGGCCCCCACGGCATTTTTGCCGACCGCATGGAAGTGTCAACCGGCGGAGCCATGATCAAACGCGCTCCTAATGATCCGGCCTGGTATCGCGGCGGCCTTTGGCACGACAATATGCCCATCAACGTGCCCGGCCTGTGGTTCATGTCCTGGTACGACGTGTCCGTAGGGCCCAATCTGGCCGCTTATAACTATGTCCGCAGAACCGCGCGGCCCGAAATCGCGAATGAGCAGTACGCCGTTATCGCCCCTACACTCCATTGTTCCTACAAACGCGCCACTGAAGACACGATCGTCGGCGAACGCAGCATGGGCGATGCCCGCCTCGATTACGATGCCCTCACCTACGGCTGGTTCGATTACTTCCTCAAAGGCGAGAAGAACGACGTCCTGACCAAGAATCCAAAGGTGCGTTACTTCACCATGGGTCTGAACAAATGGCAGAGCGCCTCCACCTGGCCTCCGGAGGGCGCACAACCAGAGACCTTTTTCTTGTCCAGCTCCGGCAAAGCGAACAGCCTGTTCGGTGATGGCGCCCTCAACACCGCACCCTCCGAAACAGACGACCCCGACAGCTTCGTCTACGATCCCATGAACCCCGTGCCATCATATGGCGGCAACGTCTGCTGCACGGGCAATGCTGTGGTTGGCGGCGCCTTCGATCAGCGCAAGATGGAAGCCCGCGCCGACATCCTGGTTTATACCTCCGATCCGCTCAAAGAAGATACCGAGGTGAGTGGCCCCATCGACGCGACCCTATATGTGTCGTCCGATGCCAAAGACACCGACTTCACCATCAAGCTGATCGATGTCTATCCCGACGGTCGCGCCTACAACCTCGACGAGACCATCCAGCGTGTCCGCTACCGCGAAGGCTACGACAAGCCCCCTGTGTTTATGGAAAAAGGCCAGGTTTACAAGATGACCCTGCAGCCCATGACCACCAGTAACTACTTCCCGGCCGGCCATCGACTCCGCATTGAGGTCTCCAGCAGCAACTTCCCACGCTTCGATCGAAACCTGAACACTGGCGGCAATAACTACGATGAATCAACTGGCGTCGTCGCTCACAACGCCGTACACCACTCCCGGCAGTATCCGTCACAGGTCACCATTACAATCGTCAAGTCGAAGTCTTGAAGTCCGACCAGCCAAGCCCAAGACGGGGCTGAATGAAGACCATCCTCGCAACCTTGCTGCCCGCCCAAGCCGATAACACCGTGCGCGGCACTAAACTGCCCGTCTATGTGTTCGCGGTCATCGCAGTCATCAGCACCGTACGCAGCTTCATCCATCTACTCTCCCCCGACGGAGGCGCCGGTAGCATCGCAGGCATGGATCTGTCGGTCGCCGGCGCACAGGGCATCGTCTTTGCCTTCGCGCTGTGGGGCAGCGCCCAGTTGGTCTACGCGCTGATCCAACTCGCCGTCGTCATTCGGTACCGCTCGCTCGTGCCGTTTATGTACGTGCTCCTGATCATCGAGATTCTGTTGCGCGAGTTGGTCGGACACACGAAACCGGTTTCCTTCTCCCACACACCACCCGGTGCCATCGGAAACTACATCATCCTGCCCCTCGCTGCATTGATGGTGGTGCTATCGCTGCGGAGTGGCGCGAAACCAGCCCGTTAACTGTTAACACTCATCCCCCCGCACCCGTCTTTACCGGCCCAGTCCCCGCTTGCCGGCCAAATACCCGCAGCAGGCTTACATCAATATGGCGAAGGAGCAGGAGTCAGCTAGCTGTGTGAAGTGAGCCGATTCGCTTGGTGGCGTAGGCCCCGGCCTGCAATCGGAATGAAGCGGAGATTGGGTGCCCACCCCCTCTGATATGCTCGTCCTGTCTTCAGCGATTCGGACCGAAACCTGATGAAACGCCGTACGGCACAGTTGTTGTCTTGCCTGCTGGCTTCAACCATTGTCCATTCGGCCTCCCCCCAATCGCAGAACCCTGCCGATCACACCGAGCCGCAGCCAATACCGATCATCAGAACCACCGTTAGAGAAGTTCTCGTTCCGGTCGTCGTGACCGACCCCAAGGGTCATCACGTCACGAACCTGAAGCAAGCCGATTTCAAAGTGTTTGAAGACGGAACCCCGGAAGACATCGTCGCCTTCAGCACAACCACGGACTCTTCATCCCAGGGTCTGAGCCCAGGCGCAGTCTCTGCCACCGGCAACCCCTCCAAGCCGCCACAGCCCTCGGGTTCTGCTTCTGCGGGCGATCCCGTGCGCACGTATCTGATTCTCATCGACACCCTTCACTCGTCACCCGCCAGCTACACCCGGGTTCGGGACGCCATCCTCAAGGTCCTGCGGCAGGAGCAAGGCTCCGACTCACTCTACGCGCTGATGGCGATCGGCCGGCAACTGAAGGTCATCCACGATTCCACGCGCGACGCCGCCGATATCGCCGCGTCCGCCCGCAACAGCGACTTTCAGAAAGCGTTCCAGGCGAGTGAAGCCGCCAACACCGCCGCCGCGGTTCAGCAATTCACAGCGTTAATGCGAAACTACTGCTCGGCGTGCCTTTGCGAAAGCAACGGCGGCAACACGCAGTTGACCCAGTGCGCTTCCTTCCAATCCAAAGTCCAGGCAGCGCTGCTCAGTTTCGACGAGCGCATGTACGCACTCAACCAGAACTTTCTGCTCACCCTCAAGGAGCTTGTCCGGGCCACCGCGACCATGCCCACTGCCCGCACCATCATCTTCATTTCCGATGGCTTCAATCGTTTCCCCGGTCGTGACCTGTACACCGTGCTGCGCGGCTTCGCGCCCAAAGACCGCATCTTCGAGGACCATTCCAGGGACACCCAGCCCGAACTGGAGAACATTCTGAAGCTGGCGACCAAATACGACGTGAAGTTCTACTCGCTCGACTCGCGCGGAGTATACAATTCCCAGTTCAATCCCGGCAACACGTTCGATGCCGGCACTTCCTTTTCAACCGCGACACAAATGGATTCTCGAAACGCGCCCTCGGAAGCAACCGCTGCAACGGAATCCGTCGATCGCGGCATCGCCTCGGGAGCGCGCGAGAATGCCGACGTCTTATCCCAGCTTGCTCACGAAACCGGCGGCCTCTTTTTTGAGAACAGCAATGATCTGGCGAAGGGTATTTCACGGGCAATCGCGGATACGCGTGAATATTATCTGCTCGCCTATGTGTCCAAGAACGAAACTTTTGATGGAAAATACCGGCGCATCACGGTTGAAGTGTCCGATCCTAAGAAGTTGCACGTTAGCGCCAAAGCCGGCTACTGGGCCGCCGAAAAGTAACTCCCGCTGCGCCGCCGGTGCCCCAAAGTAGTCGTGGGGCGGGCGCCCAAGTCCGGCTCTGCCGAAGTCGCTAAAGGCAGAAGCAAGCGCTCCCTAGTTCTTCCCCGCGTCCACCTTTGGCTTCGCCGCCGGTTCCGCAAACCATCGCTCCGTCTTATCCTGCGGATCGGTTGAGACCGGCTGGTCGCGCCACAACCACCGCATCATTTCCGGCAGGATTTCGCCGCCCATCTTCTGCCCGTGCTTATTCATGCCCCACGTGTAGTTCACGTCGTAGCCCTTTTCCGTCAGCGCCTTCATCAAACGCACGTTCTGGTAGAACCAATCGCGAGTCGGGTCGTAAGTGCTACCGTCGCGACTTCCGCGGTTATCGTTTCTCCCATCCTGTAAAAAGATGCGGATCGGCTTCTTCTCACTCTTAAGAATCAATTCCGGATAGACATGCCCGCCACGAATGTTGGTGAAGCTGCCGATCATGCTCAGCACCTTTCGAAATTGGTCCGGGCGTTCCCACGCCACCGTAAACGCCGCGATCGCGCCGGAACTCGCCCCGCCAATGCCGTGCCGCTCGGGATCCTTGGAGATGTTGTAGTCCTTATAGAGCGCCGGCAGCAGCTCGTCGCAAACCACTCGCGCATACTTTTCATCGATGGTGTTGTATTCCGTTGGCCGGTTGGTCGTCTTATCGCCCCACTCCTTGGCATTCGGCTCAGGCTGGTCCGGCCGCCGGCCCGGATTGATGAAGACGCCGATCATCACTGGAATCTCGCGCCGGTAAATCAGGTTGTCCATCACATTCTGCGCCCGCACATCGCCCGTCGGGTTCATGAACGCCTGCCCATCGTTGAACACCATCAGGCTCGCCGGTACCGCCGGATTGTATTGCGCCGGCACGTACACCCAGTAGGTGTGTTGAGTGCCGGGGTACGCCTCGCTGGGTAGGGTGAACGGGCCGCGGATCTCCCCCTTCGGCACGCCGTCTTCTTCCAGTGAGTCGGGTCCCACATGGTAATGGATATCGGGGTTGGCTGCATCCGCCGGCGCCTGCGCCCGGACGGTAGCGCCAAATCCCACCAGAAGCACGGCCAGCGCCAAGATCGATGTTCGTTTCATAAGCAAATCCCGAGATTATCGCATAACTTTCGAAACGTCCGTTGTAGGGCTGGACGCCAGCGGAGAACATCTAGAGCACGGAACTCATTATGAGCTTTTCGCACACCCGCAATGATGAAAACGCAACCTATCGACGTGGGGCGGGTACCCAGACCGGCGCCTGGCGCCCAAGCCCGGCTCTCCGAACGATGCGTACGCCATCTTACTCGCGAATCAGTGTTTTCAGAGCAACCGCGCACATGAGCAAGCGGATACGCGACAAAGCCGGCCGGGCCTCAAAGCACGATCAAGTGGAGCAATGTAAAAAGCTTTCTGAGGCGCGACTGTAAAGGAGCGCTTGCCCAAAACGGCTCACCTGCCCACAATCTCGATGCTTCACGGCGTCTCGGTAAGCGGATCCTGGCTTTTCAATACGTCACCTCCGCATCCTTAGGAACCCCTTCAAACCACCCTACGTCGAGTGATCCGGGAGGAACTGCGCAAAACTGGCTAGAGTGGGCCCCGCTGCGGCCATTTCGGGAATGATCAATTGATAAACGCAATTCGGGCGCTCGTGCTTTCTCTCGCCGTCGTCTCCGCGTGGGGCCAGGCCGGCAGCGGCGAATTGCGCATGCTCATCGCCGACCCCACCGGCTCGCCCTTGCAGGCCTCGGTCGAAGTGGTAAGTGAAGCCAACCATTACAAGGGCGACTTCTCGGCGGATGCCGAGGGCCGGGTCGTCGCCAAGCGCCTGCTCTTCGGCCTCTACACGGTCACCGTTAGCCAGGCTGGCTTCGCGCCGGTGTCGCAATTGGTCGATATTCGCTCGGCGCTGCCCAAGGAGCTCAAGGTCAAGTTGGCCGTCGAGCAAATCCAAACTACGGTCGAGGTCAGTGCCGCCGAAACTCTGATCGATCCCTACGCTACCAGTAGCGCCAAGAAGATCGGTCGCGACATGATCGACGACCGCGTCTCCGCTCAGCCGGGCCGTGGCCTCGCCGACATCGTCAATTCTGAGCCCGGCTGGATGTTCGAAGCCAACGGCATTCTTCACCCCCGTGCCGAGGAATACCAAGTCCAGTACGTCATCGATGGGATACCAATGACCGAAAATCGGTCCTCCGCCTACGTAGCCGATTTCGACCCCGCCGACGTCCAGGAAATGAGCGAGACCGTCGCCGGTTTCCCGGCTGAGTATGGCCGCAAACTGGGCGGCGTGATAGAAGTCGAAACCGCTCGCGACACCCGTCCCGGATTCCACGGCACAGCTGTCTTGGGCGGCGGTAGCTTCGACAACGTGAACGGTTACTTGGAGGGTCAGTACGGCTTTGGATCGAATACAATCAGCGTCAGCCTGGCCAGTGCGACCACCAACTGGTTCCTCGATCCTCCCGCTACGCAGAACTACACAAACCATGGCACGACTGCCGACTTCCTCGCCCGCTACGAACGCGACATCGACGAAAAAAATCGAATCGGCGTCAGTGTCACTCGCAACCAATCTAAGTTCTTAGTTCCGAATGAGATCCCGCAAGAGGAGGCCGGCCAGCGCCAGGACCGCCAGAACTACGAAAGCGCGGCCCGCTTCAATTACCAGCACACGTTCTCCCCCACGGTGCTGGGCAGTTTTGCAGCCATGGTGCGCGACATCACCGCCCGCTATTGGTCAAACGATCTGTCCACGCCCATGATCGCCGGCCAGGATCGCGGTTACCACGAGGAGTACCTCAAAGGAGCCGTCTCCGTCCATGCCGGCGTTCACGAATTCAAGTTTGGCGGCGAAGCGGATTTCGCGCAGCTTGAAGAAAACCTCAATTACCTGATCACCGATCCCTCCCAGTTCGATCCCCAAACTCCCCTGACCTTCAACTTCTATGGCACCTCGCCCGATCGCGAACAGTCCCTCTTCGGACAGGACGAAATCCATTGGAAGAATTTCGCTCTTTCGGCCGGACTCCGCTTCGATCATTACAGCCTGTTAGTGAACCAGTTCGGATTTAGTCCTCGCATCGGCCTCGCCTACTACTGGCCTTGGGCCAAGATGAACTTTCACGCCTCCTACGACCGCATCTTCCAAACCCCGCGCCTTCGAGAACATTCTCGTCTCCAGCTCACCGGAAGCCATCAGCCTCAACCCCGAATTGTTCCTCCGCCTGCCGGTCATGCCGGCTCGTGGCAATTACTACGAAGCGGGCTTTGCCGAAGCTCTGTTCGGTAAGGTTCGCATCAGTGGAAACTTCTTTTGGCGCCGCTATCACAATTACCCCGACGATGATTTACTCTTGAACACCGGCGTCAGTTTCCCCATCAGTTTCGCGCTAGCGAATATCTATGGGGCGGAAGCGAAAGTGGAGACGCCGCACTGGGGGCCGGTGTCGGGCTACGCGGCTTGGACCCACGAGCGCGGCAACGGCTATTACCCGGTGACCGGCGGCCTCTTTCTCGGCGCCGATGCCTCCCAGGCAATTGGCCAGACCAGTGGCGTGTTCCCTGTCTCGCAGGAAGAGCGCAACGCGATCCGGGCGCGTTTCAGGTACGACATCAATTCAAGGTTCTGGCTGGCTATGGGCGTAACCTATGACAGCGGCCTTCCTTTTGAATTCGACGGAACGGAAGCCGATGCCGCTGCGCAAGGCTATGCGCAGAACATTCTCAACCGGGTTAACTGGTCAGATGGACGCGTTCGGCCCTACTGGTCGCTCAACGCCTCTGCGGGCGTCATTCTGCGCAAGAGCGAGAAGCTCCCAATGCGTTTTCAAATCGACGGCGTGAATCTGCTAAACGGCCTGAACCTGATCAACTTCGCCGGCTTGTATTCCGGCACCGCCATTTCCATCCAGCGCTCCGTCAACGCCCGCTTGCGGGTTGATTTCTGACCTTTCTGAATCAAACGGCAGACAGGCCGGACGCTCGGAAAGCTTCCGAGCAAGGCCCCACTACCGCCGGCCACGCCCTTCGCCTTAAAGTGCGACAGTAAAATTGTTGACTTCGTTCTCTCAAATGTCACGCCGCAAGTTCGCACTGGCTGCCGCGCTGCTCCTGTCACTCGCCGTCCTTTCCCGGCCAGGTTTTTCGCAAGCGGGCACAGCTCTTACGATCGAGAAGCGATTTGTCATCATCCTGATTGGTCCGACCGGCAGCGGCAAAACCACGCAAACCGAAATTTTGAAAAAGAACTTCGGGCTGCCGGCAATATCCTCGGAAGATCTCATCCGCGATAATCCGTCCCTGTTCGTGAGACCAGGAACCTTGGCAGCCAAAGCCACGGGAGCCAAGCCCTCGGCGCCGAAAACCGCCGTGGCACCTCAGCCTCCGCAAGCGAGCCCTGCGCTGAACGCTCTGGTTGACGCCGCCTTGAGTAAGCTCGATCTCACGAAGGGCGTGGTGCTCGATGGCTATCCCGCCAGCAGGGAACAGGCCGACCACCTCGCCCAGCTGGTTCGCACCAACGCTTTGCCTCTGCCCATCGTGATTCAGTTGGACGTGCCCGACGATGTTGTTCGTGAGCGTCTCAAGAAGCGTGCCGGCCCGGAAGACACGCCGGAACTCATCGCCCAGCGCCTCGCCCAATACCACCGCGACCTGGACATGGTCCGCGCCTACTATCCCCAGGCCAATATCTGGACTATCGACGGCACCCGCTCCATCAACGACGTCGCTGCTACCATCCGCTCTATCCTTAACGACGAACTACCCAGGAAGCCGTAACCGGCTTGCCCGGCTAGTTCGGAGAAACCTGCACAGTTACGGTTTGCAAAGTCTGAGAGGTATTTGGGTCCACCAGATAGAACACCATTCCGTCCGTAACCCACTTTCCGGTCGTTGCGCTCCCTGTGTATCCCCCGATCGTAAACAGCGGTCCTGTTGGTCTCGCTGAATGTAAACTCAAACTATTGAGTCGCGCTCTCTACGGGAAACGTATTCAATTTTTGATGCGCCGCACCGGGTTTTACTTTTTCCTCCTTCTGGCAGTTGCCCCCTTCGCCAATTCGCAGGAACGGCCGTCTTTCCAAGCCGAGGCCAAGCTGGTCAACATCAGCGCCAGTGTTCGCTCCACTTCCGGCCAGATCATCGGTGACCTCACCCAAGACGATTTCGAAGTCCTCGATGACGGCGTCCCGCAAACCATCCGCTTCTTCGCCCGCGAGGCCGAACTCCCGCTGAGCCTTGGTCTGATCATCGATGTCAGCGGCAGCCAGGACAAATTCATCAAGCAGCATGACCGCGATGTCGCGAAGTTTCTGGAGACCGCCCTCCGCCCCAAGGACGACGTATTCGCCGTCTGCTTCGGCAACCACCTCCGACTGGTGAGTGACGGCGACACCTCGGTCCCGTCCATCATTGACAGCCTGAAGCGCTTCAATACAAGCGTGAAAGGCTTCCCGGAACTCGGCCCGCCCCATGAAGACCGCGACCTCGGCACCGCCCTCTACGACGCCGTCTTTTACTCCGTTAAAGAGAAACTCGCAAAGCCCGGTCAACGCCGCCGCGCCATCCTGCTATTCAGCGACGGCGAGGAAAATTCCAGCGCGAATGACCTGCTGGATACCATCGAAGCCGCCCAGAATGCCGACACGCTCATTTACTCGATTCGCTACACCCAGATCGAGCACGGTCGCCTGAATGCCCGCAACCGGTACGGAATCAGCGTCATGCACCACCTGGCAAGTCAGACCGGCGGCAGTGACTTCGATGCCCTTCGAACCAACCTGGCCGTTGTCTTCGATCAAATCGGCGCCGAACTCCGCTCACTCTACGAAATCGGATACGTGCCCACCAGTGCTTACCCTGACGGCACCTTCCACAAGGTGACCATTCGCTGCAAGCGGCCGGACACCGTCATTCGCAGCCGCTCCGGCTATTACGCGCGGTGAATCCGTCCCTCACTGAAGCTCGCGCAACACCGCAATCCCTTCCAGCATGGCCCGGCCGGTGTGATATCCAACCTTAAGCGGTTGCGCCTTGCGGCCCGAATTACTTCCGTCCGGCTCAACTGTCTCATACCACTCGCCATACCGCCAGTCTGTCTGATACTTCTCAACAAAGTCGTATGTCTTCGCGAACGCCTTGCCGCCAGCTGCAGCGGCTCTTTCTGGTTGGAGGCCATGGCGTACTCGGAGAGCGCATAGAGCGCGAACGCTTGTCCGTAGAGGTGCTTGTGCGTAATGAGGAGTTGGTCCCCGGTTGAATCCACCTCCCAGAAGAAACCGCCATTCTTCGGGTCTCACATTCTGTCGCGTAGAAACCGATAACCGGTCCCGGCCGCTGCCACCATCTTGTCTGGGGGATACCCTTCGCGGGCCAGGCGCGAGAAGAACCACAGCATACGCGCCTGGGTCACAATCATCTTGTTCGAGGGCTTGCCGCGCGGCCGTCCGTTCTCATCCAGGTTGACCAGATACCCCCCGTTCTGGCCATCCACACAACCCTGCATCCAGAACGGAATGATGTTCTGCTTGAGGTTCTTTTCCAGTTTGTCGCGGTAGGCGCGGTAGTCCTGCGCCTGGCTTGAGACCACCATTGCCAGCAAGACGAAGATCGCTTTCATCGCGCCGCCCCGAACCCGCTTCATGTGGCCGCGGGAAGAAATGGCCTTCTGCATCTCCTCATTATGGGTAAGTGCCGATGCGGCGGCTCGCCAATCGAATTGGGGCGAGCGTTCTAAGCCCACGGCGCCTGCTTCACAGGCTAAAGCCTGTGCCACGTCTTATCAATAAGTTAGCAGTCACCCGTAGTCCAGCCTTCAGGCTGTGAGAGCCTTTTTCAGCAGCCTCTTAAAGCCGACCGGGGACATCCCGGCCTGGCGCGGCTTGCTCGCTTCAGGCGTTCTCCCGTTTGCCACGCCCTGTATAATCTGGCTTGCTCCACCACCGGAGCAGCGGGGAAGCCAAAATGACATTTTTCTCGATTCTGTTCGCGTTCATCGCTCTGATTTTTCTCTTCCTGATTCTGGGAAGCTTTTTCACTGTGCGCACGGCCGAAGTTGCCGTGATCACACGATTCGGCAAGTTTCTTCGGGTCGCCGATCCCGGGTTGAACTGGAAAGTGCCGGTCTTTGATTTGGTCGCTGGGGTCGTCAGTCTGCGGGTGAACCAAATCACACTGACCATGGAAACCAAGACCAGGGACAACGTGTTCGTGACCATTCCAATCTCGGTCCAGAACCGCGTTCGTCCCGAAAAAGTCTACGACGCATACTATAAGCTGGCCGATCCGGTGGCGCAGATCAAATCCTATGTCGAGCAGGTCATTCTGGGGCACGTCCCGGGTATGACGCTGGACGAAGTGTTCGCTAGCCAGTCCAGTATCGCCGCCGCGGTCAAGCAGGAGCTGGATGCGGACATGGCGTTATTCGGATACGAAATTGTCAACGTTCTGGTGACCGACATTATTCCCGACGCCAAGGTGAAGTCAGCCATGAACGACATCAACGCGGCCCAGCGCGAACAGGTCGCCGCAAATGCCCGGGGCGAGGCGGAAAAAATTCTGGTGGTCAAGAGGGCCGAGGCCGAAGCGGAAAGCAAAGCCCTTCAGGGCCAGGGCATCGCCAATCAAAGGCGGGCCATCATCGAGGGGTTGCAGGTGTCGATCGAACAGTTCCAGAAGGTAGTGGAAGGCGCGTCGGCAAACCAGGTCATGCAGTTGGTGATGGTCACCCAGTATTTCGACACCCTGAAGTCCATTGGCGAAAGCGACAAAACCAACACCCTGTTTCTGGCTCACTCGCCCGGGGCCGTTAAGGATGTCTCTGACCAGATCCTCTCATCCATGCTGGTGGCCGAGAGATCACACGGCTGACATAGCTTCGAAAGCCAGCACGCTCATACCGTCGGCTCTGAGACTTCGAGGGCAGTCCATTTATCTCGGACTACCTCCAACCCGATCTGCAAAATAGCCCGAAAGGAATGGAACGATTCTTCGGAGAGCCTGTCGGAGTCAAGGTCCGCCACGGCCACATTAAGAACGCCGAGCATCTCGCCGCGGATCCCTTCTAGAGCCGTTCGCGATTCTGCTCCTCTTGCCGAGTTCATCAGCGCGACTAACTGATTGCTGTAATCGTCCCCGACATTTTTCTGCTGCCTTTGTAGCCAGGCCCTCAGCTCCCAAATCCAGGAACCCAACATGAGGAACACGGTAAGAATCAGCCCCAGGTAGTCCGCGTGAGCCAGGATAAACGAAGGCTTGTCCTTGTCATAGAATTTCATCGCTCCCGTATGCAGCGCGGGCCCAAGCCCGGCTTGGTACGGCGGGCGCCGCACCTGGGCCAGCAGCAAACGCACTTCGGCCGTGCGGTCCGGAATCTCCTGAGCCATCTCCTGGCGCCTATCGACCAGCGCTTCCGCGATAGCTCCAACCGTCTCATCGTCCACGCTCGAATTAGCAAGCAGAGTGCGGTGCACCGAGATGCTTGGCAGATCTTCGGCCGGCACGGAAGGGTTTTCAAGATACGCTCCGGCGGGGATCACAGCTGGCTCGAAAGCCGGATGATTGATTTTCATGGCCGCCGCATGATCGATTCGCACCAGCCGGACCTGGCCAGTCTGCATGAGCTGCCTGACGGCTGGACTGCCCATCGCACGCACCCGAAAGCTCGCGTCGGCGCGTCCTTCCAGGAAAGCCCTGTCAGCGGCAGCGTCGCTTGAGCCAATGAACCGGAAATCGGATTCGCCGAGGCCGAAATGGTCGGCCACGCGCAGGAACGATTGATACTGCCCTCCCGTTTGAGGTAGCGCGATGGTCTTGCCGCGAAGGTCGGCAAACTTCTCAATCGGCGATTCCCGATGCGTCAATAATTGAAAGGTGTCGTCGTACAAAACGGCGATGATCCGCGCAGAAGGGCCAGCCGGTACATCCGCCTGTGCAACCGCCAGCGCGGCGCCGCCCTCTTCCAGCAATTTGAGATTCTCCACGGTCCCGCCTGTTTCGCGTAAAGTGACTCGGATCCTAGGGTTGTGCCGCTCCAGCACGGTCCTGAGCGCGGCGCCAACGATGTAGCTCTCGCCGGTCCGCGATCCCGCGGCCAGCGTCAACTGGTGGATCTTCGCACGTTGATACAACACGGTGGCCAAAAAACTGATCAGCGCAAGGCTCAGCAGGATCACTCCGCCTCCTAATGCCCTGTTCAGTTTCTGCTTGACCGGCCTCAATAGAGCGTCACTCCGCGCTGAGTAAGTATACAGGCGAATTGTGACAACTCAGTGGCTTGACTCGATTCCGCTGCAGGTGCGGAAGATCTCGGTCTGGGCTCTCGTCAGGCTGTGAAAAATTACTGCAGTAAAACCGTCAGGAGTTTGCTAATTCGCTCCTGCGGGTTCATTAGTTCGGGCACAGCATACTGCGGGAACGGCCCGTAATGTAGGCCCGAGAGGTTGACTTGGTGCCCTTAGCGTTTCCGTCGCGATCGAAGTACGGCTAACCCGCCGGCTAGGAGGACCAATGCGCTTGTGCCCGAAGTTGGATCGATTTCAGGTGCCACGGGATGAGCCATTAACGTTCCTGCACAACCCGCAAGAAGCAAGAGAAACCCCAATGTCTTCATCATGTGGACGACCTTTCGATCACATCAGCATACACGCATTGATTGGGGCGAGTCAAGAAAACTATGTCTCGCATCCTACACCCAAACCAACCAGCAGGATTAGCTCAAAGAGCCTTGATCGCCCCCCCGGGACGCAACAGACCCAGCTCTTTGCAACAACGTCGCGCCACCGGCGCGGTTTCAATCCCTGCACGGGGCAAGATTCAGTGCTTCGAAAAAGCTCGTTGTGGCTGGCGCTGCGAGTCATTCACGATCAGCGGAAGGTAATTTGCCTAACAGAACCAAAACCTTACAGACCATCTCTCTGGCAGTACGGTCAGCGGACTTTTAGGCTGGCTTTAGCGCTGAGTCTGGCTGAGCGCATCGCCGGGCGCATCAGGTTCTCGTTGATTCCCCCTAATGCTCAAATCGGGAGTGCGGGGTGAACGAAACCAGGTCAGAATGCTTCGGTCGTGTCGCTTCACCACGCTGGTTTGTTTCGTAATCCGCCAGCTCAGGTACGAGTTGACCAGCCAGTCTAGCGGTCGCCGACCTTGCCGTCGAGAATCAGAAGTCATCTTAAGTATCGGATTATCAAAGAGATGAGTTCGAATGCCCGTGAGTGGCTTGTTCGCCCCTGCTGACAGCGCAGCCAAGCCGGGAAGGCATCCGTCTCCAACTAGGAAAGGAAAATGCTCACTCGGAACAAACTGACTGGGTTGGGTGGCGGGGACGACGGGGCTCGAACCCGCGACCTCCGACGTGACAGGCCGGCGTTCTAACCAACTGAACTACGTCCCCATGTGGACAAACTACGTCGGACTTGATCAGAATACCATATCCCACGGTCCGCGGCCCACGGTCATCCAACCTCGGGGATTTCTCACTTTATCCTTATGTCTTCTTTATGGCGGTGTTCCTACAGTAAATCTAGGTAACGCTTCGTAAGCGGTTACAAGGACTCTATGGCCGATCTTCTGTTCGTCGCTCTCACAATCGTTTTCTTTCTGGCTTGCTGGGCTTTCACAAAGGCCTGCGACCGTCTCTAAACCCGCAGTCGCTTGGCGAGGCTCACGCGGTTCTGGGCCTGGCGAACAAACTTGAGGATATTGCAATGGAATACATTATCGGTGGCGTAACAACGCTGTTCCTGTTCATTTATTTGCTGTACGCATTGCTCCGTCCGGAGAAATTCTGATGAACCCGGTCTATCGAGGCTTATCTATATGACATCCAATGGTCTTCTCCAAATCGCCATTTACTTCGTCGTGCTGCTGGCGCTGACAAAGCCCGTCGGCACGTTTATGGCGGCCCTGTTTGAGGGTAAGCGAACCTTCCTGCATCCGGTGCTTCGGCCGCTTGAAGTCCTTTTCTACAAGCTCACGGGCGTCAAGGAAAACACGGAACAACGTTGGACCCAGTACGCGGCCTCGCTGCTGGCTTTCAGCATATTCAGCGCGCTCTTCGTCTACGTGTTGCAGCGGTTCCAAGGCTTTCTTCCCCTCAATCCGCAAGGCTTCAATGCCTCGAACGTGCCCCCTGACTTGGCATTCAACACGGCCGTCAGCTTCGTTACCAACACCAACTGGCAGAACTACAGCGGCGAGTCCACACTAAGCTACTTCGTCCAGATGGCCGCGCTCACCGTGCAAAACTTCGCGTCCGCCGCGGCCGGCATCGGCGTCGCTGTCGCGCTGGTTCGCGGATTCGCGACGGCAGCAGGTCAACAGCGTCGGCAACTTCTGGGTCGATCTCACCCGGGCCACTGTCTACATCCTGCTTCCGATTTCGCTGATGGCCGCTCTGTTCCTCTGCTCGCAGGGAGTCATTCAGAACTTCGATACCTATACCAAGGTCAAAACGGTGGAGGGCGCCGCCCAGGTGATCGCCCAGGGCCCCGTCGCATCGCAAGAAGCCATCAAGATGTTGGGCACCAACGGCGGCGGATTCTTCAATGCGAACTCCGCTCATCCGTTTGAAAACCCCAGCCCCCTCACGAACTTTGTGCAGATGCTGCTGATCTTCGTCATTCCAGCCGGCCTCACCTACATGTTCGGCGTGATGGTTGGCGACCGGCGGCAAGGGTGGGCTATCTTTGCGGCCTGCAGTGTTATGTTCCTGGCGGGCGTGTTCGTCTGTTATCTGGGCCGAGCAGCGCGGTAATCCCACCTGGAAGTCGCTCGGCGTCGAGAACGCCGCCACCGCCACTCAGACCGGCGGCAATATGGAGGGCAAGGAAACCCGCTTCGGCATCGCCGCAACCTCTCTTTTCGCCACCATCACCACCGACGCCAGTTGTGGCGCCGTGAATGGCATGCACGACAGCTTCACACCTCTGGGCGGCTTGGTTCCGCTGTTCAACATTCAAACCGGCGAGGTAATCTTCGGCGGCGTCGGTGCCGGCCTATACGGCATTCTTCTCTACGCCATCCTGGCGGTGTTCATCGCCGGCCTCATGGTGGGCCGCACTCCCGAATACATCGGGAAGAAAATTGAGCAGAAAGAAGTAAAAATGGCCATGCTGGCTCTGATCGCCGCCGCCTTCAGCACCTTGTTATTCTCATCGATCTCGGCCGTGATTCCCTTCGCAGAGCCCACCAAGGATGCCAAAGGCGCCGCGGTTCCTCACAGCTATTGGAATCCGCCCGGCGCCGCGGTGAACAACCTCGGCAATCCCGGCGCGCACGGCTTCTCGCGAGTTGCTCTATGCCTACTCCAGCGCCGCTGGCAACAACGGCAGCGCCTTCGGCGGCATAAGCGCCAACACGCCCTGGTACAACCTGACGCTCGGTCTCACCATGCTGGTGGGCCGCTTCCTGTTTCTGCTTCCGCTGTTGGCCGCGGCCGGCAGCCTGGCGCGAAAAAGAAACGAGTGCCCAGCTACCGGAGGCACACTCCCCACCCATGGTCCGCTGTTCGTCGGCCTGCTGGTGGGAACCGTGGTTCTGGTCGGAGCGCTAACTTACTTTCCGGCGCTTGCCCTGGGTCCCATCGTCGAACACTTTCTGCTGCAGCAAGGAAAGCTGTTTTCTTTCCTGATGTTCCCGCTTTGGAGCTAATATGGCCAGCCACGATGACACCTCCACACTCAACTCACACTCACGACGGTTCAGGTGGCTCGCTCCTGCCGGGGAAGCTGGCACGCTCCCGGCCCCTGCTCGATCCGGAAATCATACGGCGTGCCTTGCGCGAATCGTTCGTCAAGTTGAACCCGGTCACGCTGGCTAAAAACCCGGTCATGTTCGTCGTAGAAGTGGGTGCTGCGCTGGTCACGGTTTTCCTTGTCCGCGACGCAGCCGCTGGCGGCGCCGAATCTCTGGTTCAACACCCAGATCGCGCTGTGGCTTTGGTTCACGGTCTTGTTCGCTAACTTTGCTGAAGCCATGGCCGAAGCACGCGGCAAAGCGCAAGCCGACACTCTGCGCAAAACCAAAGAGCGACTCCATCGCCAAACGTCTTCTCGGTAACGGCGACATCGAATCGGTCCCCGCCTCGAAGCTGCGCTCGGGAGATCATCGTAGTCGCCGAAACGGGCGATCTGATTCCCGGCGACGGTGACGTCATCGAAGGCATCGCGACTGTGGACGAGTCGGTCATCACTGGCGAAAGCGCCCCTGTTATCCGCGAATCGGGCGGCGATCGAAGTGCCGTCACCGGCGGCACTAGAATCCTGTCCGACCATGTCAAGATCCGCATCACCTCAAATCCCGGCGAGACCTTTCTGGACAAGATGATCGCGCTGGTAGAAGGTGCCGAGCGCCAGAAGACGCCCAACGAAATCGCCCTCAACATCCTCATCGCCGGCCTCACCCTGATCTTTCTCATGGCGGTCGCTTCGCTGCACCCCTTCGCTATCTATGCGGTGAAATCTTCGGGCGCCGGAACCGCGCCCACCGTGGCGGTTCTCATCTCGCTACTCGTCTGCCTCATCCCCACCACCATCGGTGGATTGCTCTCCGCCATCGGTATCGCGGGAATGGATCGCGTGATGCAACACAACGTGCTGGCAATGAGCGGCAGAGCCGTCGAAGCCTCCGGCGATGTCAACACCCTGCTGCTCGATAAAACCGGCACCATTACCCTGGGCAATCGCCAGGCCGTCGAATTCATCGCCTTTCCCGGTGTGAACGAACGCGACCTCGCCGACGCCGCACAGCTGGCGAGCCTTGCGGATGAAACTCCCGAAGGCCGCTCCATTGTCGTTCTCGCCAAAGAGAAGTACGGGATGCGCGGCAGGGAAGTTGCCGCACATGAGGCCCACTTCATTCCGTTCTCCGCCTATACCCGCATGAGCGGCGTTGACATCGACGGCCGCATGCTGCGCAAGGGCGCGGCCCACTCCATCGCTAACTTCGTCCGCGAGCTGGGTGGAGATGTTCCGGAAACATTCGATGACGTCGCCGACTCGATCTCCCGCAGCGGTGGTACCCCGCTAGCCGTTGCCGACGGGCGGCGCCCGCTGGGAATCATCTACCTGAAGGACATCGTCAAAGGCGGCATGAAGGAGCGCATCGGCCAGTTGCGCGCCATGGGTATTCGCTCCGTCATGATCACCGGCGACAACCCGCTGACCGCGGCCGCCATTGCTTCCGAAGCAGGCGTGGACGATTTTCTCGCGCAGGCTACCCCGGCCGACAAGCTCGCCTACATCAAGCGCGAGCAGGACGAAGGCCGGCTGGTGGCGATGACCGGCGACGGCACCAACGACGCACCCGCTCTGGCGCAAGCCGATGTGGGCCTGGCCATGAACACCGGCACCATGGCGGCTAAAGAAGCCGGGAACATGGTCGACCTCGACAGCAATCCCACCAAGCTCATTGAAGTTGTGGCCATCGGTAAACAGCTGCTTATCACCCGCGGGGCGCTAACTACGTTCTCGATTGCGAACGACGTAGCCAAGTACTTCGCCATCATTCCGGCCATGTTCATGGCAACCTATCCGGCGCTGGCCAGCTTTAACATCATGGGCCTGCATAGTCCCCAAAGCGCGGTGCTCGCGGCCGTCATTTTCAATGCGCTGATCATCATCGTGCTTGTGCCGCTGGCGCTGCGTGGTGTCAAATACCGCCCGTCCGGCGCAGCTTCCCTGCTCCGGCGAAACCTGTTCATTTATGGCCTGGGCGGCATCCTGGTGCCGTTCCCTGGAATTTGGCTGATTGATCGATTACTGGTGCTGTTGCACCTCGCGTAAGGAGTCTTGAATTTATGTGGCAACAACTCGCACCTGCTTTCCGTATGACGTTGCTGTTGACCGTGCTCACCGGTCTGATCTATCCCGGCGTCGTAACCGGTCTGTGCCAGGTTCTATTCAACAGGCAAGCTCACGGCAGTCTGATCACCCAGAATGGACAGGTTGTCGGTTCCCGGCTGCTCGGCCAGAATTTCGCCAAACCCGAGTACTTCCATCCTCGGCCTTCGGCCGCCGGCAATGACGGCTACGACCCAACCGCCTCGGGCGGCTCGAACCTGGGACCTACCAACCAGAAACTCTACGACCGGATGAAGGCCTCCGCCGCTCAGTTCCGTAAGGAGAACCCTTCGTACACAGGCACTATTCCGGCGGATGCCATCACCGCCTCGGGCAGCGGACTCGACCCCGAAATCAGTGTGGCCAACGCGGAAGCGCAAGCGGCCCGCGTTGCCGACGCCCGTAGATCGTCACCTGAACAGATCCTCGAGACCGTCCGCCAGTTCACCGCACAACGTGACCTCGGCGTTTTAGGTGAGCCGCGTGTCAACGTGCTCGAGCTGAACCTCGCCCTCGACCAGAAGTACCCCGTGAGCGCAACGCAAGTACCGGTAAAATAAGAACGTGAGCTCATCACTCCAGCAACGTCCGACGCCCGAGCAGCTTTTGGAGCGCCTCGCCGGCCAGGAAGAGGAAGACGAGAGTCGCGGCAAGCTCAAGGTGTTTCTGGGCTACGCGTCCGGGGTCGGCAAGAGCTTCCGCATGTTTGATGAAGGCCGCCGCCGCAAGGAACGCGGTCAGGATGTGGTGGTAGGCGCGGTACAAGCCAATTCGGCGCCCGAGGTTCAGGCCCTTGTCTCCAAGCTCGAGGTCATCCCGCTCCGCGTGGTGCATGGCACTCCGGTCATGGATGTTGCTACCATCCTCCGCCGCTACCCAAAGGTGTGTCTGGTGGATGGCCTCGCCTATGACAACCCACCGGGTGAACCGCATGCCAAACGCTGGCAGGATGTCGAACAGCTTCTGGAAGCCGGCATCTCCGTCATCACCTCGGTGAACCTCCAGCACATCGAAGAGAAGCGACAGCAAGTGGAAGGCATCACCGGCAAGTATGTCCGGGAAACCATTCCGCTCAGCTTTCTGAATCAGGCGGACGAAATTGCCGTCGTTGACGCTCCGCCCGATGCCTGCATGCGGATCAAGAGCGAAGGTGGCGCCGTCGAAACCCGGCAGCTCGGCCAGCAACAGCTCTCGGAACTGCGCGAGGTCGCTCTGTTGCTCGCCGCCGACGTGGTCGACGAGCAACTCAGCCGCTACCTTTCCCGTCACGGGGTCGAGCAGACCTGGGGCACCCAGGAACGCATCCTGATTCATCTCTCCCCGCGCTGCGATGCCAAACGCATGATCGATAGCGGCGTTCGCAACCGCGACCGTTTCCACGGCGAACTTTTGGTGGTTTATGTCGACCAGCCCGAATGGTCAAACGAACAACGTGCCCGCGTCGATCAAGGTCTGCGTTACGCCGAACAAGTAAACGCCGAGGTGGCTAAACTCGATGGCGAGGATATTCCCGCCACGATCCTTAGCTTCGCTCGCTCACGGGGCATCACCCAGATCTACGTCGGCCACAGTGGCCGCGAAAGCTGGTGGGAGCGCTGCTTTGGAAGCGACCTCGATAAACTGATCCGGGCCGCCGAAGGGATCGACGTCCGCGTCTTCCCGCACGCCTGATCTCCGCACCTAGGCCCGCGCCGACCAGAACACCCGCCCGTAACCGATCTCGCCCGTCACGCCGGCCTTGGCGGCCGGGCACCAGGTCACGCTCCGGAAACCGGCCCGCTCCAAGGCTGCCCGAATCTCAACATTCTCATAACACCGCTGCGGCACCACGCTGTCCCGGCGCTCCCACCGTCCGCCTGGCAACTGCTGGAACCAAACGATCTCGGTCGCAACCTGTCGCGTCGCCGGGTCAAACCGGCCCCTCACGAGGCTGACACGCTGGTCGGGTCACTCGGGTGGTCCACTCCTGCCAGTCCATTCGATAAGCCTCTTCGCTGTTCATGTCGAAGACAAACGGCGCCCCGCCGACCAGCGCCCCGTGCACGTTGCGAAACGATGCCTCCAGGTCCTGTAGCTCCAGTATGTGGTTCAGAGAGTCAAAGGTCGAGAGCGCACCGTCGAACTGTCCAGTCGATTGGAAGTGCCGCACGTCTGCCACGACGAACTTCGCCGCCGGCAGTTCGCGCTTCGCCTGCGCAATGAGCTCGGCCGACGCGTCCAGGCCCGTTACCTGGTAGCCTCGCGCCACCAGTTCACGGGTTACATGCCCGCACCCGCAGCAGACGTCCAGCACACGTGCCCCTGGCTGGAGCAGCGAGAAGAAGAGAGACTCGAGCGCCACTGCCGCTTGAGGCAGATACCAATCATCCCAGTTCTGGTGATAGAGGTCGGCGATGGGGTCGTACGGAGACGGTTCAGACAAAGCGAGTTTCGCACCCAGTGTAGCCGAGTTCTCCTTCTGTCTTACTATCGAGATGTCGGTTGGAGGGTGGTTCGAATGGCAAGTTACATGACGCAGGAACAACGCTACCAGAGCATGGTCTACCGCCGCTGCGGCCGAAGCGGCTTGCTGTTGCCGGCCGTCTCGCTCGGCCTCTGGCATAACTTTGGGGGCATCGACCGCTTCGAGAATAGCCGCGCGATGCTCCGCCGCGCCTTCGATCTCGGCGTCACGCACTTTGACTTGGCCAACAACTATGGCCCACCGCCGGGCTCGGCGGAGGAAACGCTCGGCCAGGTGCTAAAGCTGGATCTGGCGCCCTACCGCGACGAACTGATCATCTCGACCAAGGCCGGATACGATATGTGGCCCGGACCGTATGGGAACTGGGGATCGCGCAAGTATCTATTGGCCAGTCTGGACCAGAGCCTGCGGCGAATGGGCTTGGAGTACGTCGATATCTTCTACTCGCACCGGCCGGATCCCAGCACGCCAATCGAAGAAACGATGTCGGCGCTGGAGCACGCCGTTCGCTCCGGCAAGGCACTGTACGTCGGCATCTCCAACTACAACGTCGAGCAAACGCAAGCGGCGTTGCAAGTCCTTAAAGTACCGTGCCTGATCCACCAGATGAAATACTCCATGCTCCAGCGCGCGCCCGAGCAAGGGCTCCTGGCTCTGCTGCGGGCTCGGGGCGTGGGTGGGATTGCGTTCTCTCCCCTCGCGCAGGGACTCTTGACGGACCGCTATTTGACAGAAATACCCTCCGACTCGCGGGCTGCCAAGGCGACCCCCTTCTTGCGGGCCGATCAGATCGACGAGAACCGCCGCATCCTGATCCGCTCGTTGACCGACGTCGCGATGCAACGCGGCCAGACTCTAGCCCAGATGGCATTAGCTTGGGTGCTGCGCCACGAAGCCATGACTAGCGCGGTGATTGGAGCAAGCAAGGTTGAGCAGATTGAGCAGAGCGTCGCCGCAACCCGAAATCTGGTCTTCAGCGTAGAGGAACTGGCCCGGATCGACGAGATTCTTGGCTAACTGGTGCCCGGGGCGGGACTTGAACCCGCACTCCGCTTGCGCGAAAAAGGATTTTAAGTCCTTTGCGTCTGCCAATTTCGCCACCCGGGCACATTGAATCGAACTCATTAGGTGACAGGATGGCCACGACCGCTGGGAGGGGGATTTTCGGGCGGTCGGCGCAAATTCATCGCCCTCATGTACTCATATGGCACTTCGATCGCCTCCGGTGACGGATGAACTGAGAAGCCTTGACTCCGGAATACCGAGTCAACCTCATTATAATGAACGCATCGGGAGTGTCTACTGATCGTCTAATGGCTGAGCCAAATGATCGTCATCGCGAATCGTGGGCAACTGCATGATGACCCGATTACTCCTTGCCCGCCGGGATGAGTCGCACTTGCGACCTTTATGCCTTTCCCGCTGACAGATGCGAGAACGACTGAGTGGCGAGGTCGGTCTGCTGCCGGTGAGCGGACATCTAGAGTCGCGAAATCGAAAGGTCTGGGATTTATTGAACTGCCTTTTCAGCCAGGAGCCAAACATTGGTTCGGCCGTCGTCAAATAGCAATTCGGCCGTGCGTGATGATCGCAGCCAACGGCTGTAATGGTTTGATGGTTCCAGCACGACGGCCACAGGCCGCCCGAGTCCCATAAGCCGGGACGTCACCTTTGCAAAATCGAGAGCATCTCTACCGTCGAGCGCCATGCGGACCACTTGTGTGCGCTGGCTAAATTCGCCGGGAGGATAGCCCTTCAAGGCAATTAGCATTAATTCGGTCCCCATTGAATAGCCAGGGCGAGCCGACAACGGGGGATCGGCAACCAGGTACATAGCCCGCTGGGCTAAAACGGACACGGGGGCATACGACCAGCCACACAAAAGAACCGTGTCCAGCCGAGTCCGCTCCCTTATGGCTCGAATCCAATCCCCGGTTGGGGGATCCCCTGCAGCGATCCAGAACGAACCTTCCTGAATTGGCACAGCCCGCCGAAGACTCTGGGGGGGGTGGTAGCGGCACATAGTAATGGCATCATAAACAGAAAACACTAGCAAAGCAGCGAGAACCAATGCCTGCCCTGCCGCAAGACGGCATGATAGCTGGTATAACCCGGACGCTGCCAATGGCGCCAGGCAAACTATCCCGGCGGCTATGAATTTGTATTCAACGGCCAGCGGCATCCGTACCACGAAATAAGCGGCACCAAGGATCAAAGAGGCCGCCAGCAAAACTCGAGCCTCCGTAGATTTCCTCCATTCGTTCCCTGCTAAGGCAATCAGAGCCAGCCATGGACCCAATTGCCACGGCGGATAAAGCAGATGCTCCTTAATCCCCAACAGAGGATGTATAGAAAGATGACTCGAGCCATCGGAACCGAGTATCCTCAGGTAAAACCCCACAGCGAGAGCGGAGAAACAAAAACCAGGAGCGGCTGCAGCAAGAAAGGAAAATGCCGCGCGGCTCGGAAGTAGAACAAGGAAGGCGGCAAAGAGAATCACCGCGAGAGCCGGATACAGCAAAGGGTAAGTAAGTCCAACAGCTGCGAAGACCACGCCCGCCGCAAACGGGAAGCTTCGGAAGGGTTTGCGAATGTACGCAACCAAAATAAGGAGGGCTAGCGCCGTCACGGCGAGTCCTGGGTTCATCGCATCGATGTAAAGGAACTTTGCGATCGGCGGGTCAAGTCTGAGTTCGTGACCAATGCCAAGATGTGACACAATAGGACCGGCGAATCCTACCGCCAGTAAGTACAGAGTTACTGTCAGAAGGTTCGTCACCTTAGTCGCGGTTTCAACGAAAACCAATTGAATATCTCGCACAATCCAGATCAAAGTCAGCAGTTGAATGAAGTTGAGAATCGGGAAAACGAGTGTGGGTGAAGCGTCCAATAGCGAAGCTACAGCTGTAAGATGAATCAGGCCAAACCACGGATAATTAAGCCGCACGCCGGCCATATCCCACTCTTCTGGCAGACGCGGCAGATTGGGAATTTGGTAACACGCGGCAAGTTGCATCATGTTATGCCAGCCATATTGGCGCATCTCTGGAACTAACGTCAGGACGCTTACGAGAGGTAAGGCCAATAGAACCACTGCGAGAAGCGCCATTCCAATAGATCGGCGGTCGAAGGGCTCCGGGCGTAAGCTCTTAAGCGGGAGGAAGAAGAGTGCTACGAGGCTCGCCGCCGCCATGATGGGGACCGCAACGTCAAACGGCAAACCAATCCACGAGAGTAAAAGCCATTCGACTCCCACAACAAAAGGAGCCAGTGCCACTGACGCGGCAAGCGTCGTCGAAAAGGTGAAGCGACGACGAAACAGCGCAACGGCAACCGGCGCGGCAGGAAAAAGCAGCAGGCTCAGGGCGCCGAACCAGCGTAGCGAGATCGAGATTACGTCATTCATATCGCGAGTATCACTGTGTCCTGAGTGACGCTGCCGAGTGACCGTTGGGGAGAAGTGACGCAACCAAGTTCGGCTCCGTTTCGCACAGCTGAAAGGTTCGATTGACAGATGTGGCGACCATCGGCCGCCAACTGGCGGTGACCCTTACGTGCAGGCATTTACGCCATCTGTCTTCTGTTTTAATAACTCCACATCTCCGGTCGGGAGACCAGGCCGGCAGCAACGCATGAAACACGATTCGGCGGCGAGAGAAGACCTCTGAATCGCCAGCATTTAGTATGCCTGAAATAGTCGAACCAGTCGACGTTTCGCGCAAGTTTACGCTGGAGGGAGTTGTTCCTAGTGAGGGCGGATGTCAGGCGGACTACTCTGCCCTATTCGGAACCGTCCCAGGTGCTGGGCCTGGGCAATCGCACGAATCGATCATGAGGACTAAGAACATCTTCGCTCCAACGGACATCCCTTCGACTCGGATTCTGACAAGGTGTGCTCCACCCTAGCCGTTGAACCGGTTTTGACAAGCCGCGAGCTAACATCGGAATCGTGATCTTGCGCTATGCTTTCCCTTCGCTGCTTGCTGCCCTCTCGCTGCTGATGTCGCCCACGGCCCACGCGCAGCCCGCACTCATGCCTCTCCCCTCAAAACTCGAGGTGACGGCACCTGCTCAAACGCTTCATCTTGAGCCGGCCTTTAGCGCCGCGATAACCGGGGCTGGCGCTCTCGATTCTCGCGTGCAGCCCGCCGTACTTCGTGCGCTGCATAGGCTCTCGCGGCAAACCGGCATCTTCGTCCCTGAGAAGATCTCCGACGCAGCCGGGCAAGCGACTCTGCTCGTGGTCGTGGAGAGCGAAGATCACCCAGCCCCGCAGCAGCTGGGAGATGACGAGAGGTATTCGCTGGTGGTCACGAGCTCCCAGGTGAAGCTCGTCGCCCAGGCGCCACTAGGCGTGTTGCGAGGCTTAGAGACGTTTCTGCAACTGGTGCAAGTCGGACCCGGGGGCATCGGCCTGCCGGCAGTGAATATCCAGGACGGACCCAGATTTCCATGGCGTGGCCTCTCACTGGATGTCTCGCGCCATTTCATTCCCATCGAGGATGTCAAACGCACCATTGATGGCATGGCCGCCGTGAAGCTGAACGTCCTTCACTGGCATCTCTCCGACGATCAGGGCTTTCGCGTGGAGAGCAAGCAGCTCCCGAAGCTCCAGCAACTGGGCTCTGACGGCCTCTTCTACACGCAGTCGCAGGTTCGCGACTTGATTGATTACGCATATATGCGCGGCATCCGTGTCGTTCCCGAATTCGACATGCCCGGCCACGCCACAAGTTGGTTTGTCGGCTACCCGGAGCTCGCCAGCGCGCCAGGCCCGTACGAAATTATTCGTCAGTTCGGGATCTTCACGGCGGCTATTGACCCTACCAAGGAGTCGACTTACGAGTTTCTGGATGTCCTGATCGGCGAGATGGCCGGTCTGTTCCCCGACGCCTACTTTCATGTGGGGGGCGATGAGGTGGACCCGAAACAGTGGAAGGCGAATCCGGGAATCCAAGCCTTCATGAAGAAGAACAGCATTGCCACCGAAGAAGCGCTGCAAGGGTACTTCAACCAGCGGGTTCAGAAGATCGTCGCCCGCCACGGCAAACACATGGAGGGCTGGGATGAAGTCCTGCAACCCGGCATCCCTACCGATGTCGTGATCCAATCCTGGCGCGGACAGAAATCGCTCGCCGAGGCCGCACAGAAAGGATACGAAGGGCTGCTTTCCAACGGCTACTATCTGGACCTCATGTTTCCGGCGTCCACGCATTATGCGGTTGATCCTATGAAAGGCGAAACGGCCGGACTCACCACGGAGCAGCAGAAGCGCATTTTGGGTGGAGAAGGCGCGATGTGGGAAGAGTTGGCTACTCCTGAGAACCTGGATGTGAAACTGTGGCCCCGGCTCGCTGTCATCGCGGAGCGCCTCTGGTCTCCAGAGAGTGTGACCGACGTGGCATCCATGTATCAGCGGCTGGAGGTCATTAGCCGGTGGCTGGAATTCCAGGGCCTGGGGCACCGGACCATACCGCGGCGCATGCGCGAGCGGCTGGCGAGCTCGTTGACGGTGGACGGGAGCGCCGCGGCACTCGACACGTTCGCCGAGGTACTGGAGCCCGTAAAGGAGTACACCCGCGCCGATGTCGTAGGCGGCTATACGCAATCAACACCGCTCAACCGGCTGGTGGATTCCATCCCACCCGAGAGTGACGACGCCCGCCACTTTCGTGAGCTCGTGGACCATTACCTGGCCAACCGGCAAGGGAACGGGGCCGATTTGGATGCCATCCACGCCCAACTCTTGCGCTGGGCGAGCAACATTCCGAGAGTCATGCCCGTGCTTAACAGCAATGCTCTCTTAAGAGAGACCGTACCGCTAGCGAACAGCCTCGAACAGATACTCAACGCGGGCCTCGAAGCCTTTGCCTATCTTCGATCTGGCCAGCTCGCAACCGCCGAATGGGAGCGCTCGCAACTCGCACTGCTCGACGAAGCCGCGAAGCAGAAGGCTGAGATTCTCATCCAGATTGAACCGGGCGTTCGCAAGCTAGTCGAGGCTGCGGGACCGGCAAAGAAATAGCTGCTCTTCGACACGAGAGCCTCTAAAGTTGAACTCCGGGTAGGCCGATAGTTCAGTCGAGCACCATGAGCTATTCACGCTTCAACCGAGTGGCGAGCTGGGTCCTTGGCTTCGTGGTCTGGCTCTGCCTGATCCCGACTTATTGTCATGGGCAGAGTGGGGTTACAGGTCTAGGCCGGCTCTACATCCAACCCTTTGGGAATAACCTCGACGTGCTCCTTACTGCCGAGATCATCCAGGAACGGTTGCCCATTACCCCCACCCGCTCTTCACAAGATGCCGACTGTGTCCTGTTCTGGATGCCGCTCGCCGAGTCTGTGCCGTCGAAACCCGCGGCCAAGCCTTCGGCCAAACTCTCCCCCAGCAAGATCACGGTGGAAGGAAATATGGCGCTGTTCGATCGGCAGCAAAAGACCCTGGTTTGGGAAATGAGTCTCACCACGAAGAAATTTGACGATCTATCGTTCAGCGATGAGAAAAAACTCGCCTCAAAGATTGTCCACGGGATGAATCAACGAGGCGCGTATTGTGGCGGCGCGCCGTTTAGTGCCGCCGCCCAGAATGCGGCTGACCGCACGAAGGCGTTCAAGCCGCCGTTCTTCAACTGGTAGCCGGCGGCGCACAGCATCTGTTGGATTGCTCATCCTCCTCCTGTTCTTTCCATCGGTCCCGGCGCTCGGCCGTGTTTCCGGAAACCCTGGCACTGGATCTCTTCCTCGGTCGCCACGCCTGTCATAACATGCAATGTAGCTTCGGAAAAGCCCTGAATCGGACTATCCGGACCAAGGACTAAGATCTGTGCTGCTCATACCGAGCTCGGGCCGCGCAGGTTTCGGCCGAACAGCATGTTCAACTGAAGTGACCGCATGTTTGAAATCATCTATCGCTTCGATCCCACCAGCCTCAACACTTACAAGTCGCCTGAGACAGCGGACGAAGCACGGCGCCAGCTCGAGGCCGGCAACCGCCAATTCGCTGAGCTGACAGATCCCATCCTCGGCCAAGTCAAAAGCGCGCCGTTTGTCATTGAATCGGATTCGCGCGCCTTCGCCTGGGACACCTCATTTGGTGAAGCTCCCAGACAGGCGCCCTTCGCCGCGGTTCTGGCGTGTTCCGATGCCCGAGTTCCCACCGAACTGGTTTTTGGAAGCGGGTGCAATCAACTGTTCGTCGTGCGTGTGGCCGGCAACATCTTAGGTAACGAATGCCTGGGGAGCATTCGATATGCAGTCCAGCATTTTCCCAAATCGCTCAAGCTGGTTGTGATCCTCGCCCATGCCCGTTGCGGCGCTGTTACTGAAGCGGTTGACGTCTACATTGAGCCTCGGCGCTACATAACCATCGCGACAAATCACCCTGTACGTTCGCTGGCCGACCAGATTCTTGTGGCTGTCCGCGTTGGTGCGATGACCATGGATCTGATTTATGGGCCAGACGTTTCCAAGCGCCCTGGCTATCGCGATGCTCTGATCGAAGCGTCGGTGGTGTTGAATGCAGCCTGGAGCGCTTACTGCATGCAGGAAGAATTCAGAATAGACCGCACAGAAATTGGGGTGGCCTTCGGCATCTACGACCTGGTGAGCCGCCACGTTCGGCTGCCGCTTTCTCTGCCCAGCGCCCTTACCGAGGACGAAATCGGACTGTTTACCCCGCCCAAGACTGCTGAGGAGTTTCGCGAGCTGTCGATACGTGTTTGCAGCGGCAGCCTGGTCGCCAAGCACCTCGCCGCGTGAGTCCTGCCCAAATCGCTAGAATGCTAGTTTGACCAAGCCATTCGAAGCAACCGCAAACAGTGCGTCCGAAGGGCGCCTTCGGCACGCGAAGGCTGCGATCGAATCGCGATGGCTGGGGTTCTCCGCGCTGTACGTACTGCACTTTGCCATGCTGCTCTCCCTGGTGAACTCGGCAAACCAGCAGCAGCTTCTCCTGAAAGAAGAAGCGTCGGCTGCTTATGTGGGACCAGTGTTCTTATCGTTCCGGCTCCAACACCACATCTTTGCCACCAATTTCTATAGCTACCTCATCTACGGACTGGGGCGCCATTTATATGGTGGCCTCTTCGGCGTCCGCCTCACCAAGATCACCATCATGGCTCTGCTTCCGGGCAGCATCTATCTCTACCTGCGCGACCGCTTTGACTTCCGTCCCCTCGAAGCCTTCCTCTCGGCGATCGCGGTTGTTCTGCTTCCCGGTATCTTGTGCCTTTCTTGGCTCGGAACGGAAATGGCGCAGGAATCGGCGCTTGGGTTTCTGGCCCTCTGGCTGGCGCTGGACGATCGGTCGTGGGCAATCCTTGCCAGCCTATACCTCGCCGCAGTCACAGCAGGCTGCTATGGCTCGGGCCTTGCATACCTGCTCGTCGTGGTGGTGATACAGGCATTCAGGCTGAGAATTCCGGCCCGTCGGCTTTCTGTTCTGGCCGGCCTGGCATTGGCGGGGTGCGTGCTAATCATGCCGCTCATCTGGTGGACTAATGCGCAAACGCTGTTTATTGGCGGTGGTGGAAGACCGGGTTCCGGCGGATCGCTCACGCGTTTGTCGGCTGCAACGAAAGAGCTGTTTGTCCACACCACAAGCTACTACATGTTCGCCAATGGGCGTCCGGCTTTGGGGACGCCCCTGATTGGTGCGCTCGCACTGGCGGGAGTTGTCTGGGCCGCGGTCCACTACAGAAGGGCTGCCTGGCAACTATTGGCGCTGGCGCTGACGTCACTCTCGTTGCTCGCCGTCGCCGGAAACGTGCCCGGCGTGCGACGTGCCGTTCCGCTGGTCATTTGCCTCGGCCTGTTTGCGATTCTCCTGTTGCATTCGCTTCTCAAATCCGAGCGGATCGGAAGCCGCGCGATTGCCGTGGTTCTGTTTATCTTGTGGCTCATACCGTCGGCATTTCAATACAATGCCATCCGAAGCGAACTTCTAACCGCACAAATCCTGCTTCCGCACGATTTTGAGTTTACGGTGGAACAGGGTGGCACGATGGCCAGCACTGTTGAGGCGTTTGTCGATCGTTCACGTCCACTGCGGCCGGGGCTGCAAGGTTATGAGCCCGATCGAACCTTGGCCATACTCTACGCCCTCACCCAGCCGGACCCCATCGTCAGCCGCGAGGAACTGATTGCCCACGCCGATCGCCATGGTTGGTCCATCCCCAGTCACACGCCACGGCTTGCGTGGATCCGTAAACGCCTGTGACTCATGGCTTCCACTTCTCAGGTTCGCGCTGTTCTCCGCCCGCTCGGTTCACGGTCAATCATGCTTCTGGTGTGCGTCGTCGGAGTCTGGATGGTGGTCGCCGCCTCGGTCGCCGCCACACGTACGCCATGGTCGAATGAGGCTTGGGCGGCTAACCCAGCCGTGACCTTGGTTGAAGACGGCTACCTGGGGACCACAATCCTCGAGTCAAAGGAAACCTGGCTGCGGGGTGTTGACCAACACATGTATTGGATGATGCCGCTACACTCGCTCTGCCAGGCCGCCTGGTACCGGGTGGTTGGTTTCGGGCTGATCCGGCAGCGGCTGCTTTCGGTAGTGTTCGGGGCGTTGGCTCTGGCCTCGTGGTTCGTCATTATCCTTAAACTAACCGGCCAGCGGTTCATCGCCCTGCTGGCCGTCGGTGTGATCGGCTTTGAACGTAACTTCCTGGCCGCCGCCGGAAACGGTCGCATGGATATGATGGCCGCGTCGCTGGGGACAACCGCGATCGCATCATATCTCTGGTTGCGTGGTTCGCGTCCTCACACCGCAATTCTCGTCAGCCATTCACTCGCCGCGGCAAGTATCTTTACGCATCCTTGCGGTCTTTTGTTTGCCGCTCTGCTGGTCTTGCTCACCTTTCATCTCGATCGCCACCGGCTCCGGCCGGGTGATGCGGGCTTGGCCCTGCTTCCTTACGTCTTGGCCGCCGGCCTGTGGTCCCTATACATTTCGCGAGCGCCGGCCGACTTCATCAGCCAGTTTGGCGGAAACATTTCGGGTTTCGCCGGCGAATACACTCGCCAGCAACGATTCGCCGGCCTGCGGGCGCCGCTCCAGGCGCTTCATCGGGAGTGGAGCCTGCGCTACTCCCCGGGGTTCGGTTTTGCGTCTCTTCACTCCAAGGGTGGGTGGTTCCAGGCGTGCTGGCTCCTCGCGGCAGTGCTCGCCGCTCTCGCCGCCGCGTTTCATCCCGCCTTGCGCAAGCAGCGCCCAATTCGCCTGCTACTCGTCGCGGCAGGAGTTGTTCTGCTGCTTATGACTCTTTTTGAGGGCATGAAATTCCAAAACTACCTGGTCTACTCGGTCCCCTTCCTGGCGGCGATCCTGGCGACGGCTGCCGGTCTGCTATTGGCAACTCACCGCCGAAGCTCTGTTCTGTTCGGGGCGCTTCTTCTGATTCTGGCCGCTCCTCAGCTGGCCACCGTTCTTATCCCAGATTCGGGCCAATCCCTTGCGGACTGAATTTCGACCCGTGGCGGATTATTTGAGTCGCAACTCGGGTTCCGGCGATCGGATCATTGCGGGAGGGGAGTTCGGGTATGTGTTTGGTTTTAACGGACCCGTCCGTGACGACGTCCGGCTGGGCTATTACTCTGGCTTGCAGCCTGCGCTGATCGTCACAAACGGCTGGTACCGCGACTGGTTTGCGCGGGCCGCCGGCGGCGATCCGAAACTTTACTCCTATTTGCAGCGCCGCCTGCGCGATGATTATGAAGTTGTCTTCAAGAGCGGGGACTTCATCGTTTACCAAAGGCGGCGAAGATGACTGGTCAACCCATGCCCGATACCGGCGCGCTGGAGGCGGCCGCGGCGCCACGGTCCACGAAAAAGCGCAGCGCTGCCGTTGACTTCTTCCGGGGTCTGGGGCTCCTGATGGTCTACGTTGACCACATCGTCCCCAACGCTTGGCGCGTCTTCACGCTCCGGGGTATCGGGCTCAGTGACTTTGCAGAGATCTTCGTTTTCCTTTCCGGATACGTAAACGCCGCCATTTATGCGCGGGTTCTCGACTCCGGTCCCGTCCGTGTTGTTGTTCCCTTGCTCGTTCGAAAGACGACTGGGAGGATGCTCAAGCTCTACGCGGCGCACCTGGCCACCATGGCCGCGTGTTTCGGACTCGTGGCGCTGTTTGCCGCGCATGGGGTGTTTGGCGGTCAACCCCAAACTGGCTTGTTCCTCAGCGATCCTCCGAAGTATGCGCTTCGGGTAATACTGCTTCAGTACGCGCCATTTGCGTATTCCGTTCTCCCCCTTTATATCGTCTTCGTTCCGTTCCTTCCGCTCATCGTCCTCGGCCTGCGCCGGTCTCCGGCACTGACACTCTTCGTATCGTCGGGGATCTGGCTGCTCGCGAGAATTCCGCCATTCGTACCAGCAGAGACCTCGTCCCCGGAAGCGTGGATTTTCGACCCACTTGCGTGGCAATTCATGTTGGTTCTCGGTAGCGCAGTACAGATCCATGGGCAATCGCTGTTCAGATCGCGGTTACTCAAGCAGCCCATCACAAGCGTAGCCGCGCTTGGCATCGCTATCATCCTCGTTCTCAAGCTGACTGCCCTTGCCGATCCCGCTTTTCTGGTCAACCATCACTTAGCCCGTTTGGACCGGATCGTCCAAGAAGATTACGGTAAGTCGTTGCTCCTTAGCTACCGGATCATTTACTTCTTATGTGTTCTCCTGGTTGCAGGCGCATTCCTGAGAAAGCATCGACAATGGCTCGACAGCCGATGGGCACAGATTGTAATCCGCTGCGGTCGGCACTCTTTGAGCGTGTTCTGCGCCACTCTGGTCCTAGGCAACCTCGCAAGTTTGCTGCTCGCCGCCGTTAAAGGAGGTATCTGGATTCAACTCGCGGCGACCCTTATAGGGCTTTCAGCACTGCTCCTTATTGCTCGACTCGAGGAGTTTCGGGCCCGACGCGGGCTTAACGGCCCACTTCCGGCTTCCTCCAAAACACATATTTCCTCGTAGTAAACCGGATCGCCGGCGAGAGCGATACCGGGGCATTCGGCAGCCAATACTCCCTTAGCCACCGCTCCGCATCGATCGACCACGACAAAAGGCTGGGCACCCAATAGGCTCCATGACGGCCGTTGGCCAAGCCGGCTCCGTGCGGCCCTTCTTGATAGAGGTGGAGTTCACCAGGAACGTGCGCCTTGCGCATGGCCTTATAGAACAGTAGGCTGTTTTCAGCTGGTACCGCGGCATCTTCGGCCGTGTGCATCAGAAAGGTCGGAGGAGTCTCGCTGGTCACCTTTAAGTCACTGGACATTTCATCCAACAGCGCCGGGTCCGGCGTTGGTCCCAGCAGGTTTTCCATTGAAGGTTGGTGCGTCCACGGCGGGCGTGCCGTAATGATCGGATAGGCAAGAATCCCGAAATCCGGGCGGCTGCTGAACCGATCGACGACGTCGCCGGCATGCGGATTGCCCCCGTCGAAGTGAGTCAACGCGATCGATGCGAGATGGCCGCCAGCGGAGAATCCAATCACGCCAATCCGGTCGGCGCGGACGCCGAATCGATCCGCGTTTGCTCGAACGAGCCGCACCGCTCTTTGCACGTCTAACATTGGAGCCGGGTAATGGTAGCGGGGGGCGAGCCGGTAGCTCAGGACAAACCCCGCCACCCCGAATGAATTGAGCCAATGGGCAATGTCGGCGCCTTCATATGACGTCATCAGCAGCTTGTAGGCGCCACCAGGACAAATAATCATCCCGGCGCCTGATGCTCGCCAGCGGGGAGGAAGGAACACGGCTACGCTCGGCGCGTCAACCGCGTCGTTTCCGAGTGCGCCAGGTGCTCCCGCGGGCCAAAGCAGCATCTGCTCCGGGGCTGAAAACCCGTCGCGCAGGCCATTGAACACCGCCAATCCTGTCCCTGCCAGAAACAGCATGAGCAGCACGGCCCCCGCCATAAGCGTTTTCCGCGTCCGTCCCGTCATCACCGATACCGCCCATCCATGGAAGGCCTCGCTTGGAGCGCCTTGACGCTCTCTCTCACATAATGCCAGCGCTATCATTCCACCACTGCGAAAGCGGCGCGCCAAGCCTCGTTTTTGGCGGTCAGCCGTCTCCCAACCGCTCCATCCCCCGTCTTTACAGGCATTGCAGAGCACTTTGATCCCGAAAACCCTTAAAAAAACGCATTTTTTGACGCTTTCCGCTTTACAACGCGCCAAGGCTCACTTATGATCAGGATGTCTGAGGGGCGCGCCAAACATTTCAGTGAGTTTTTGTTTGAACCGCTTGAGTGGAAGAAACGTAACCGTCAGAGCACTCCAGGACGCTAGTTCAATTTAAGTAGGGAGGTCAAATGGCCGAGGTAAAGAAGTTAACGCAGACCCAAATTGTGAAGGAACTTGCCGAGACAACCGGCATCAGCAATAAGGTCGCCAAGCAGTTCATGGAAGAGGTTGCCAAACTCGCCGTTCGCGAGACAAAGAAGAACGGTTTGTTCGTGCTGCCGGGCATCGGACGCCTGGTCCGCGCTGACCGCAAAGCGCGAATCGGTCGCAATCCCGCAACTGGCGAAGCGATTAAGATTCCTGCCAAGAAGGTAGTGAAATTCCGAATCGCCAAGTCGGTGAAGGACGCGATCGTTCCTCCGAAGAAGAAGTAGGCAGGCGGCCGGCCTTAACCCGGCCTAAGCCGGTCAAAACGGCTGTCAGCCTGATCTAGAATACAAACCCCCGCGGCACGAACGCGGGGGTTTTGCTTGTTGGGCCCGATCGGGGACAGGCGCCTGTGTCCCAAGGCGCGCACAGTGTTGCATCGCGCCACCGAAGCCCGTCGCCGCGTGGACACAGCGAGCCTGTCCGCAAACGGTATTCTCAGAGCAACCGCGCGCGTAGCTCTCCGCACCGGAGCCAGCAAGCGGACCTGTTCGACCTTTTTCAGCGCGGTACTTAAGGCTGCTTCTTTTCTTCGGTCGCCGGGGTATCGTCTTTGATGGCGGTCTTGAAGTTCTTCAGGCCGGCGCCCAAGCCCTTCGCCAGCTCCGGGATCTTTTTGCCACCGAAGAACACAAGCGCGACAAGCAGGACAACGACAATGTCGCCCGGCGAGAGCATGGCAATGAAGGGATAATCGATTGGTAGCATGAGTCTCCTCTCGCCTTGCGAGACAATCTCATTGTAGACCCAGGGGGCTCACTCCGTTACCCGGCCAAAAATCTCCAAGGACAAGCGGACGCTGTTATGCCCCGTAAGAAAACAAAGCTCAAACGCTTCGATGTCCCGAAGGAAGTGAGGGCGATTGCCCGTGAGCGGGTCGGGCCTGTCCCTCCTTCTCGCACCATCACGCCCAAAGCAGAGCGCGAAAAGCCAAAACACAAAGTAAACCTGCTCGCAACGGACCACTTCGACACGGAAGCGAATTGACCGAAGAGTCTATCGCGTAGATTTGGCGTCTATTTCTGAAATGCCGCTCCCACCAGTTTGAACACAAGCAGTAGCAAGATCAGCGGGCTTATCGCCCCAAATGCTTTTCCCTTTGAAACTTTGAAAGCCACCGCAAACGTCAGTCCCAACATAACTATGTACCAGATTTGAAACGGCGTAAAAAAGCCAACAAACGCCAACACGACCTTGCTCATGCTCTCAGGCATGAAAATATCGAGTCCCAAAGGCGGCTGAAGCTCTGCCTGCGAACTTACCTCACCTTTGCCTTTCAACACCAGGACCATCGCGACTGCTTGCAACATAGAAATCAGTCCCGCGCCGGCAATGAGGTTGAAAAGCCATAGGAACTTTGTCTTGATTTGCATCACCGCACAAGTGCCAAACAGCACCAGCGCCGCAATCAGCGTCATGATCACCGCAATGAATGGCGCAATGAAGGGCAGAAGTTTGTAAAAGCCGATAATCCGGGGCAACGACTGTTGATAAGTAGCTGCGTCCATATTCCCCGGCGGCGGCGATACCTCGATGACGTGGATGATGAAAGGAAGCATCTGGTACGTCGTCACTACCGTGACAATCGAAACCAACAGGATCGGCCCCACCCAGAACCACTTGTGGCGGATCAACTTCGCGGCTCCGCCCGGGTCGATGAAAAAGTTAAACATCCCAACCAAATCGCCTGCGAAGCTTCCTTGTTCTTCCTGTGTAACTGGTAACTCAGGCACAGCCATGAGATCGTCCCCTTCCTGAACGTGCGCAGCCATTGTACTCCTATTTTCAAGCCGCACAATAAGGTTTCCCGCTTTGAGTCTCCGGCTTAGCCGCTGCCCAGCCTTAAATCGGTTCCCGACCCGTTAAGCTGGTACCAGACCCGTGAAACGACACATTCTTTATCTGGGCTTGGCCCTGCTTTTGATAACGATCGCTTGTTCTTCCTCCAAGCCGTCGGCGGCCGAGCCCGAGAAGCATTATCAGCTGATCGGTGAAGTCAAAGCGCTCGACGACAAGGTCCAGACAGCCACCATTCAGCATCAGGCGATTGGTGACTGGATGGGCGCCATGACGATGGAATTCCCGGTCCGCTCCAAAGAGGAGTTCGCCCAGCTCCACGTCGGGGACAAAATCACCGCTACCGTGAATGTGCAGGGCAGCGACTACAACATCAGCGATATCCACAAACAGCCTGCGCCGTGACGCCGAATATTCTTTCCCTTCGCCCGCCGCGCGACCCTTTTCACCAGGCGCCTGTGATGCGCGTGCGCAGCTGGCGCGCACTCTGGAAAAGCATCCGGCCAACCATCACGTTCCTTCTGGAGACGGAAGTGCACGTCTACGCGTTTGCCGTGGCGGCCAATGTCCTCATTTCTTTCTTCCCTTTCCTGGTGGTCATGATTCTGATCAGCCGCTCCGTCCTGCACTGGGAAGCGGCGGTCAATGCCATCTTCTTTGCCGTGAACGACTACTTTCCGGAATCGTTCAATGCGATTCCTATGAAGAAGCTGCTCCAGTGGGCCGCCGGCCAGCAGCACGGCCTCAGCTGGTTTTCTATTCTGTTGCTGCTCTTCACGGCCAACGGAATATTCGAGCCGTTGGAGGTTGCCCTCAACCGGGTTTGGCGGGTCAACAAGAATCGATCGCTTCTCATGAACCAGGTCGTCAGCCTGGGCCTCATTTTTCTCTGCGGGGCACTGACCCTCGCCTCAACCTGTGCCGCCGCCGTGAATCAGGAATTCATATCCAGCTACATTGGCAGTCGCCCACTCGGTGCGTTTCTTGACCTGCTCGTTTTCAAAATCGTGGCGCTTCCGCTGCTGATGCTCATGATCTTTCTCATCTACTGGATTCTGCCCAATGAGAAAATCCCGATTAGGCGGCTCATTCCTGCCGCTGCGGTGGTGGGTCTTCTGCTCGAAGCACTGAAGTATGTCAACGTCCTTACCTGGCCGTGGCTGCGTGCCAAATTGCTCAAGGAGACGCCGCCATTTGTGCAATCCATCAGCATCATCCTGTGGTCTTTCTGTGCCGCGATGTTAATCCTGGCGGGTGCGGAGTGGTCGGCCCGCGTGCGGTTGGAATCGCCGCTCGATTCCGCAGCCGCCGAGCGAACCTCTGCCGAAGCCGAAGTCGAACTAATGTAAGCAGATTACGGCAGACTGGCCTGGATTAGAATTGTGGCAGCGAGACAAGCACAATAGCGGGCAGGGAGAAACCTGACCCTTGGCTGCCGCGCCTACTAATCGTACAGAAATCGAGGAAGGAACCTCCATGGCTCAAACTGATGACATTACCCGTCGCGATCTCGTGAAATTCGCGGGGGTTGCCGGTGTTGCCGCCGCCACCGTTGGAAAGCTGGCGAGCGCTCCCGGCATCTTGAGCGTCCGCGCCGCGAACGATCAGATTAAGTACGGCATGATCGGCACGGGCAGCCGTGGCACCTATCTCCTGAAGCATCTGACGAAGGTCGACAATGGGCACTGTACCGCTCTGTGCGACCTGAATCCCGAAGCGCTGGACGAAGCCTCCCTCACCATCGGCACCAATCCCAAGAAGTACAAGGACTACCGCGAGCTGCTGGCTGACAAAGATGTCGATGCGGTGTTGATCGCCGTCCCCCTCTACGAGCACTTTCAGATTACGAAGGATTCGTTACTGGCGGGCAAGCAGGTGTTCTGCGAAAAGAGCCTGGTCTTCACAGCCGAACAGATACATGCCCTCCGCGCTCTCGCCGCCGAACACTCCAAGCAAACCCTCCAGGTCGGTCTCCAGCGCCGCTACAGCAAGTACTACCAGGCTGTGAAAGACATGATCGACAAGGGCATGCTCGGCGACGTCACTCACATTCACGCGCAGTGGCATCGCAACCCCGGCTGGGTTATGAAGGCCGGCGGAAAGGGCAATCCCAAAAACTGGAGGCTGTTCCGCGAGTACTCGGGCGGCCTGACGGCCGAACTGGCCTCCCACCAGGTCGATGTCGCCGACTGGTATTTCGGAACCGCCCCCGAGTTTGTGATGGGCCTCGGCGGTCTTGATTACTGGCACGATGGCCGCGACGTCTTCGACAACATTCAGCTCATTTACAGCTACACCAAGGGCCGCAAGATGACGTATAGCGCCATCACGACGAATTCGCACCTGCCCTTGTTCGGTTCCCTCCGCCCCGAATTCGGCGAAGTCATCATGGGTACCGAGGGCGCCATTGAAATGACGGTTGGTGATGGCCAAAAGACCATGCCACTGGCTCTTTGGTATCGCGAAGCGACACCCACCAAGGTCGCAGCCGGCACCCAAAAAACGGAAACCAAAGCCGGGGCAACCTTCGCTCTGGCCGGTCCGCAAAAAGGCATTCCCATCTTCATGAAGGAGAATGAAGTCGATTGGAAGAACGACTCGTTTCTGAGCCGCGAGCAAAAGCTCGCCCGCCGCTGGCTCTATAGCAAGGGCATCATCCTGCCGGAAGAAGATACCAATCCGGTGGAGACAGAGCTGGAGAGCTTCTTCAACGATGCGAAGACCGGCGCCCGGCCCAAGGCGGACGTCGAAGTCGGGCTCGCCGATTCGACAGCGGTTATCCTGTCGAACCTCTGTATGGACGAGAACCGGCGCGTCTACTTCAGTGAAATCGACAAGATGGGCCTACCGGCCAGCCCGGCCAAGCCCGCCGCCACCGCCAAGACTGCTTAAAGAAGCTCGATCTGAATCGCTTCTTATTGGCAGCGATTCTGGCCATTGCTCTCTCTTCGCTGGCCTTGGGCAAGCAAGCCGCCGAGAATGTCTGGTCAGGGTCCTTGCAAGACAGCCAAGGCAAGCCGCTAGCGGGTGCAGTCGTAAAGCTGCAGTCCGGTGTTGTGCAACGGCAGACATCCACTGCTGAGAACGGGCGATTCGCATTCACAAACCTGGAGGCGGGCGGGTACTCCTTGTCTGTTGAGTTCCAGGGCGCCGTGGCAACGGCTTCCCAACCCATCCGGCTCCCCGGCGACAATTCCCAAGTTGTCGTCGTTTTATCGCCGGATGGCTCACTGTCTGTTTCAACTGCGCCGAAAACGCCTTCGGCAATCCCGGTGGTCGCACAATCCTCCGGCGGTAACAGCTTGTCGAGCAAGGCAGTTTCGGAACTACCTCTGAACAAGCGTGACTTCAGCCAACTGCTGCTGCTCGCCGCCGGCACCATGACGGATTCAAACGGCACAGCCAACTTCACACAGCAGTTTGCCGTCAACGGACAGCGCGGAACGGCGGCTGAGTTCGCTATGGACGGCGCCGACAGCAGCGACCCCGAACTCGGCGGCGCGACCTTCACGAACTTCAACGTTGATGCCGTCCAGGAGATTCGATCCAGCACCGGCGTGATGCCCGCTGAAATCGGCCGCGGCGCCGCCATGTTTACCGACATCATTACCAGGTCCGGCGCCAACGCGGTGCACGGATCAGTCTTCGAGTTTCTCCGCAACGCGGCACTCGATGCGCGCAACTTCTTCGATCGCCGTTCGATTGCACAACCGGGCCGCATCCCACCCTTCATTCGCAATGAATTCGGCTTCACCAACGGTGGCCCCTTGGTAATCCCGCACCTGTACGACGGCCGCGACCGGACCTTCTACTTCGTCGAATATCAGGGTTTCCGTCAGGTCCTCGGCACCACTCAAGTGATCCCCGTTCCGGACGCGGACGACCGCGCCGGCCTCGACAAGACCGCCTATCCGGGGGACACGCTCATTGTCCCGGTGAGCCCCCTCACGGCGCCGCTGATCGCCCGGTATCCGATGCCGAACGATCCGCAGGGTCCCTACGGCCCGCGCACCTACGCGGCGTCTTCAAAGGTGGAAACAACCGCCAATCAGTTCTCCGTGCGGCTTGACCATAAGGTCTCCGACAAGGCCCAGTTATTCGGCCGGTTCACCTGGGGCGACACCGACGGCCCAACCACGAACCCAAGCCAGACCGCTATTGATCCCAGCTTTGCAATGAACTTCGTCGACCGCCAGCGAAACGCGGTCATTACGTATACCAGAGCTATCTCGCCGACCTTCACTTCCGAGTCGTCCATCAGCTATACCCGCACGACGCCCTCCTTCCCAACCATCAATCGCACCGATCCAGCATTGACTTTTGGCGACGGTCTGTACGAAGGCTTCAACACCGCCGCGGGTTCTGTCCAGGCCGCTTACGGCAACCTGTTTCAAGTCCGCCAGAATTTCACGTGGCTTCGTGGCAAGCACACCTTCAAGGCCGGCGGCGAGATACGCGCCAACCGCGACACCACGCTTTTTGGCATAAGTCCGAACGGCCAATATCAGTTTGGCGGCGGCGCGGCTTATTCGCCGGTGGCGATTCACTCGTTGAGCGGCTTGCACGATATCCCTGTCGGTGGGTTGCTGCCCGATTCGCTCACCGGTTTGCTGACCGCGACCGCCTTCACCTACACGCAGGCCGTTGCGCCGTCTATCTTCGCCCAGGGCGCTTACATCGGCGATTCCGCCATTCGCCGCGAGGCTTATAACATCTACTTCCAGGACAGTTGGAAGGTAACTGATCGTCTCGTGCTCAACTACGGGCTGCGCTATGAAGTTGACACGCCCATTTGGGAGGCTGACAAACGTACATCGGGCCCGGTCCTTTCCCCGACGCCGGGTGTATTGCCGGGATCGGAGTTACTTATCAATCCGCAACCCGCGTACAAGACGGACTGGAACGGCTGGGGTCCGCGTCTTTCGCTCTCATATCGACTCACCAGCAGCACGGTGCTTCATGCCGGAGCCGCCATCACCACGCTTCTGCCGAACCTCTGGCAAGACAACCTTTTGACTGGGAGCACGCCGTTCGTCGTTTACCCGCGTTTGACGGCTGCGCCGGGCCAGCCCATTCAGTTCGGCACCTTCATAACACCGCAACAGTTGCCGGTCATCTACTCGACCAGCGGCGCGCCGATCTTCGCCTCAGGCAATTCGAAACTCGTGCCGGCAAACACCATCATGGATGTGCAACGCTTCGAGCAGGAACTGGCTGCTCTCTCACCGGGTCAGCCCATCACGCCTCTCAACATCTCCGGTATCTCCGGAAACTTCTTGAACGGCTACATTGGCACCTGGGCCGCCGGTTTCGAACAAAAAATCGGCATCGCAACAATCGACGCCTCGTATGTTGGCACGGCCGGCGTTAAGCTGCCGACGATTGAATACCCGAATGGATATTCCGGCGCCGGCCAGGGCTTCGCGCCCTACACCCAGTTCGATTCGTCCGGTAACGTCGTCGGCGGCTACGGAACAACCATGCTCGTGACCAACCAGTCTCACTCCACTTACAATGGCCTTCAGGTTTCGGCGCAAAGCGCCTTAACCAGCTCCGGGTTCGGTTTTCAGGCGAGTTATACCTGGTCCAAATCGATTGATGATGCCAGCGCGGTAATCGGTGGCTTCATCTCCGGCTCGTCTGGCGCAGTCTCTCAAACCGCCCCACAAAACCCCATCGACGCCAGTGCCGACCGCGGGCCTTCTTCGTTCGACATAACACAGGCCTTTAGCGGCAGCCTGTTCCAGGATCTGCACGCCGACAAGTTGGGCATGCTCCAACATGTCAGCAAGAAGGTCACCGGCGGCTGGCAGATTCTCGCGATCGGCGCTATTCAAAGTGGCCCTCCCTTCACGATCTACTCAGGGATTCAGCAGACCGGCGCCGGCTCAATCGGAACCGACCGGCCGGACCAAATCGGCACGCCTGTCCTTTCGACTAGTCGCAATGTGCGCGAGGACTATTTCGGCCTGGGCGCCAACAACAGCTCATACTTCTACATACCCATCAACGTGCCGGGCGGGACGGGGCCGAATCAAGGCGTGTTCGGAAGCCTGGGGCGGAATACTTTCCGCGGGCCCGGCATGCACAACCTGGATTTTGCGGTGATCAAAGATACGCCGTTTTTGATCGGCAAAGAAATTGTGTCTCTTCAGTTCCGCGCCGAGTTTTTCAACATTTTCAACATCGTCAACTTCGGTTTGCCGTCGAACATCGTTCTTGGACCTGGCTTCGGCGAGATCAGCCGCACGGCCACTAACTCGCGGCAAATCCAGTTTTCATTGAAGTTGATCTTCTGATTCGGCTACGGCGCCACTTCCAGCGTTACCGTGACTGTCGCTTCTACCGAAACACTGCCCGACTCGATCGGCGTCGGAGCCGCGGCGGCCATTGCACGTGAGGCCATCATCATCGGCTTATATAGCGGCTGCACGGCCGTGGCTTCTCCCGACTGCGCTTCCAACACGCCGACCACGCGCAGCCCCAGCGCCTTCGCAATCGCTTCGGCATTTGTCCGTGCCTTTTGCGCGGCCAGTGCCAGTGCCTGTTGCCGTACGGCTTCGTCATTCTTCAGCGTGAAATTGACGCCATTCACATTGGTGGCGCCCGCCTGCATGGCCGCGTCGATCACCTTGCCCACCAACGCCAAATCGTGCAATGTTACGTGCACCGTATTATTCGCGTTGTAGCCATCAATCACTGGCGACCCACCCGGTTTCGGATAACTGTAGGCAGGGTTCACCGAGTACTGCTGGGTCTTCACTTCATCGCCATGCCCGATCAGCGCCTTCACGGCGTCGACTACCGCGGTTGTGCGGTTCGCATTGTCCGCCGCCGCCGCTTGTGCGGTCTTTTGCTGGTTCGACACACCAACGCTTACTTCAGCTTGATCGGGCGTTGCATCAACGGTGGCCTGGCCGCTGGCACGCACCACCGGCGGCATCCGGCGAGCTGGTTCTTGTGCAGTAATCGCTAAATTCATACAGCCCAAAGCTATCACTAATAACGTTGCTCGTTGCATCGCATTCCTCCGGCACTTTCCTGCCTATCTATCGAGACGGAATTTGGGTCGTTTCGTTGCCTGCCCAAATGAAACTTAATCCGGCGCTTCCGAACAGATCGATCCCAACAAATCCAGGTCTACGTTTCCGCCGGAAACCAATATGCCCACCCGTGCCAGACCCTTTGGTATTTTTCCGGTCAACACGGCTGCTGCGGAAACGGCGCCACTGGGTTCCACTACCATTTTCATGCGAGTCAGCAGGAATCGCATCGTCGCCTTAATTTCTTCATCCGTCACAAGCAGCACATCGTCTGCGAATTCTGCACAATCGGAAACGTCAGTGCGCCGGGCATCGGTGTTCGCAGGCCGTCCGCAATGGTATTCGGCGGATCGACGCCGATTCGCTTGCCGGCATGCAGAGAAAGATAGAAGTCATTTCCCGCCGCCGGCTCTACGCCAAATACTTTCATTCGGGGACGTAATGTCTTTGCCACAGTCAGGGCGCCTGCAAGCAATCCACCGCCTCCCAGACAGACCACCGCGGCATCCAGGTCATCCACGTCGGCCAACAGTTCCAGCGTCGCCGTTCCCTGGCCCGCGATGATCTTCGGATGGTCGAACGGCGGCGCCAGCACCGCACCCGTGGATTCCGAAATCTTGCGCCCAATCGCTTCGCGATCCTCCGTCAGCCGGTCGTAGGTAGTCACCGTTGCGCCATGTGCTTTGGTCGCCGCCACTTTCGCCTTGGGAGAATCCAACGGCATGACGATGGTGGCCGGCGCGCCCACGTATTCGGCGGCAATCGCCACCGCCTGCCCATGGTTGCCGGACGAGAAGGCCACCACGCCCCGCCGCTGTTGTTCGCTCGTCAGCGACAGAATCAGGTTGGCTGCGCCGCGAATTTTGAACGATCCGCTTCGTTGGAAGTTTTCACACTTGAAGAACGCCGCATGGCCACTAGCCGCGTCGAACAGCCGGGATGTCGCCACTGGCGTGCGATGGGCCAGCGGCGCGATTCGCTCGGACGCTTCCTCAACCGTCGATAAATTGATCTGCTCCAAAACTTGCCCCATGTTCTCCTGCTGCCTGCCAAGGCTCTTCTAGTAGCCGGCCTTTTTATCCACCACGTGCTGTAGCGGCTCTCCCTTCAGATACCGTTCGAAGTTCTCCACGAACTGCAGCATCGTTAACTCCAGCCAATCCGGATATTTCGTGCGATCCGTGCAGTGCGGAGAGATCAAAACGTTCTCCATCGTCCAGAATGGATGCCCCTCCGGCAAGGGCTCCTTCTCGAACACATCCAGAGCCGCGGCGGCAATCCAACCTTCCTGCAAAGCGCGTACCAGTTGCGGCTGGTCCACAAGCAGCCCGCGCCCGACGTTAATCAGGATGGCGCTCTTCTTCATGGAGCGCAGTTCGGCCTCGCCGATGATATGAAACGTCTCGGCCGTGGAGGGCGCCGCCAAAACCACCACGTCGCATTCAGCCAACATCGAGCGCAGGTCGTCCAATCGAAAGGCCTTGTCCAAATTCGGATCCCTGGCTGCCAGCTCCGGCCTGCGGCGTGTAGCGACGATTCGCATTCCGAGCGCCTTCGCCAGCAGCGCGCACTCGCGGCCGATCTCGCCATATCCAACAATGCCCATCGTCCTTCCGGGCATCCACTCCACCAGGAACTGGTCCCATTTCGCCTGGCGCTGGCTCTCTACCAGCCGCCGCACTTGCTTGTAGAAGTACAGCACTCCCAGCACAGCGAATTCCGCCAGCGATCGCTTGAACACGCCGCGCGCGTTCGTTACCGGTACCGGGCTCTCGATCAACTCCGGGAAGAGCAGCTTTTCCACGCCGGCCGCCAGTGAATGCACCCACCGCACATTCTTCGCCAACGGCCAGATCTCCTGCAGCGAAAGCGCGTGGCCGGTCATCCCGGAAACAACAATCACCTCTGCCTCGGGTGCGTGCTCGCGCACAAACTCCGGCTGGTTCCCAATCAAGAACTCTGCCCGGTCGCGAAGCGAGCCGAGCACGTGCAAAAAGTCGGCGTCCGGTGGGCAATTCACCAGGGTCTTGGGCTTGTGCATAAGAACTCTTACCACTCTATCCGCCGGCGTCCCCGGCACTGGGCCGGTTTCGTCAAATCCGCCTTGGCAGCGCGCCGGTCATCTTGCCTGGTTCAAGAACAGGTAAAATCGCCCCCATGGCGTATCTGCTCAAAACTGAACCCGACGCTTACTCGTTCGCCGATCTCCAGCGCGATGGCGAAACCATCTGGGACGGCGTCACCAATCCGGCCGCCGTCAAGAACCTTCGCTCCATGAAGCCGGGCGACAAGCTGGTGATCTATCACACCGGCGAAGAACGCCGCGCCGTCGGCACCGCAACCGTGACCAGAGTCGAAATCACCGACCCCAAAGTTCCCAAGGTCTACATCAAGCTCGGCAAAGCGATTCCCGAACCCCGAACGCTCGCCGACATAAAGCAACATTCACTGTTTTCCGGCTCGCCGCTGGTCACCCAGGGCCGGCTGTCCGTGGTTCCCCTGACGGCAGACCAATACGCGTGGCTCGCCGGCAAGAACTGACACGCTTTGGCCCGCGAAGCACCAGATCAGTCCGTCCCAAGAGAGAATCACTTATGACAGAAACACCGCAGCAATACATCACGCGCATCATCGCCAAGGTGCAGGATCAGGACCCCCTCGCGGTTCTCGAATCCTCGCCGGGAAAGCTCGCCGCGCTCATCGCCGGCAGACCCGAGAGTGAGCTCCGCCGCCGGCCGGCCCCGGACAAGTGGTCAGTTGCCGAGATCGTCGTCCATCTGGCGGAAGTCGAAATTGCCGTCGGCTTTCGAATCCGGATGATTCTAAGCGCGAACGGCACGCCCATCCAAGCCTTCGATCAGGATGCCTGGGCGGTTCGCTACGCCGGCATGCCGGTGGAGCCCGCACTCGAGATGTTTCGCGTCTTGAGGGCGGCGAACGTAGCCTTGCTGCGCTCGCTCACACCGGCGCAGTGGGAGCAATTTGGCATGCACGCAGAGCGCGGGAAGGAAACCCTTCGCCACATCTCGCGCCTCGCCGCCGGGCACGACATCAATCACCTGGCCCAAATCCAGGCACTATCGGCCGCCGGCAGCGAGTAAACTGGTAGTTGTGCAAGTTCGTTGTTCATGCGGCGCCTATCCACCGGAAGACGCCCGTTTTTGTCACAAGTGTGCGCGCCCCCTCTATGAGGAAGATCACGTTCGATTAATCGAGTTGGCGGCTGAAGCCGTTCCCACTCCGGTTGCGGCGCCCATTGAGCCGCCCCCGCTGCCTGCGGCGGCCTCGAACATCAATTTCCACAATTCGCGCGCCGTTACGGTGAGCATCATGGTCGCGGCCCTTACTCTGCTGCTCTTGTTCACGCTCGCCACGGTTGCCCCACCCGTAGTGCCCTTTGTGTTCTGTGCCGGAGGGTTCCTGGCCACCATCGTCTACACGCGCCGGACCGGTGAATCGATCAGCGTTCAAAGCGGAGCGCGCATGGGCTTCATGACCTGTCTCTGGGCATTCGTCGTGATTCTCCTGATGAGTTGTCTCGTGGTCGCGATGCTTTCAAACCCGGAAGCTCGCCAGACCATCCAGCAACAGACCCCTACTGCTTTCCAGGGGAATCCCCAGATGGCCGATGCTATGGCAAAGACCTTGAAATCGCTCGACAACCCCAGCGAATTCATCGTCAATCTTGCCTTCGGCATCGTGTTCATGTTCTGCATCTGGAGCCTGCTCTCCATGCTCGGCGGAATTCTCGCCGCCAAGCTGGCGCGGCGCCCGTAGGCTGCAGAAGACACCACTACCTGAGGGCTTTGAAACTAGGCCGGCGTGGCCGTCAGATTCGCGAATTGTGAGAAGTTTTCGTCGAAATTGGGTGGAGTAAGCGGCCCGCTCAGGAGGCGCGTTTCATCTTGTTGATGGTTTGGTGATGGATTTGAGCCTCGGCGTGCAGCTCGAGGTCCTCAACTGAAAATTCGAACCCAAGTTTGGCCGGGTCGAAGGGTTTGTTGTCTTGCTTAGCGGCCAGATAGAACTGGGTGGCGAGGGCCAGCTGCTCTTCCTCCTGGGCGATGCGCTTGCGCTGCATGGTCTTGAGGACTTCCTCCTCCTGGTAAGCGCGGCGGGACAGGCGTTGTTCTTGCAACACGAGGTTGGCAAAGTCTTTCCGGTAACGAGTCATGATTTCGCCCATGATGAGCAGGTTGCGCTGCTTTTCGTCTTCCTCGTCTTCAAACATGTCCGCGAATTCGCGGAAGCCGCGGGCGTAGAGGGCGGATTCGAGACCGGGGATGCTGCCGAGGCGCCAGCGGCAGTCGGCGATGGACTGGACCAGTTCGTTTTCACGAGGGGTTTGCGGGTCGAAGCGGGCATCGTAATTGAGGACGTGTTCTTCATAGAGTTCGGCCTCCTGGTTGGTCACGAGGATGGTGCGGCCGGTGAGGCCGGTTTTGAGGGCATTGCGGGAGGACTTGGCCTTGCCTTCGGCGGTCTTCGGACCGGTCGAGAGCTGGGCGTTGGCTTGGTTGGCGGCAACCTGGGCGGCTGAGGACATACGGTTTTCTCCTGAAGATGTGACAAAAATACCCGCGCGCGATTCACGCGACGGTGAAGCGCGAGCGGGTTGATGGTGACAGGGCGCGAGCGGCCCAACACCAATAGAAAAAGCCGGCTGTTTAGGCCGGCTTCGAATCAATGTGAGAAAAGCTGATTGAAACGTAGCACACGAAGGGCGGAAAACGGATCGGGCGGGTTGGGGAAATTCCCGCCAGGTGGTTGATTTGTTAGGGAGATAAATTTATTTGCTCGAGCTGTGATCGGGGATTGCTCGGGGTATGTAAAGCGGCCTCGTCCCTTCGGCGCTTCGGAGGCCACCACAAGCGCCCTGATGAAGATTTATTGAAGCGCATGCGCGGTGGCATGATGTCTGTGCGATCATTGCACACTCCGTGTCCGGCACGAAGATCCGTATTGTAAAGGGATCTGGCATCTAGACAACCCGCATCATTGGAGCCCTTCGATTTTTGCCGCAATCTGCTCGGACAGCGTCTTCTTGCCCTTCTCAACGACGGTCATCAGGAAGATTGCCTTGCCGTTGCTCTTCTCTTCCCATAGAGCGCCGATGTTGCACTTGTCTTTGCTGTCGTCGTTGGTGGCGTAAATCTCGCCTTTGTGCTCAACCACAAGCGTACGGCCATCAACCAGTTCGGCCACAAAGTCAGGATAGAATTTGCGGTCGCCAAGCGGTAGCCAAAAGCCGCGCCGGTCAAGGTTCCTGACCCAATGCTTTACGCTGCCCGTCATGTCGAGCGCCTTGGCGCAATCAAATTCTTCGCCTTTGCTTTTCAACTCTCCGACTGTTGCATAGTAGTGCCGCTGAACTCGTATGGATAGCCGGAATAGTTGTAATGTGGCGCGTAGCCTGTTGGCGGAAAAGCAAACCCGAAGTGAAAACCGGTTTCCACAAGGGCTTCCGGGCCAAATAGGGTTTGCTGGTAACGGTCGTTAGCGGCGCGCTCCCTGTGGTGGCTGATTTTCTGCGCCAGAACCTTCGCCAAAATGAATTTCCACCGAACAAACGCGGTCAGGGGAAGGGAGCGTTTCTCGATCAGATACGCCACGGCTCGACGGACAAATTCCAGCAAAACCGGCTGCGTGACGTCCTGCTGACGCACCTTTTTTTCCAGCCAACTGCACAATTGGCTATCGGTCCATCCGGTATCCACCAAGTCAAGGTCGTATTGCTCGGCCTTACCAATGGCCTTTTCAATCAGCTTACCCGCCGATGTTAAGATCAATTTCCCACTGAACGCCCGTTTGCGTCAGTCTGAAATCGGCCTCCGAGAGCTCGGCAGAATAATCCAGAAGCTTCCAGCCGCCTGCATCGAGAAACGCTTCTTTCTCGGCTAATTCCAGCTCACCCTCGATTGTGAAACACAGCTGAGGAACGCGGAACGGAATGCGGCGCTCTGCCGGTGAGGTGTAGTTTCTCCAAATCGCCGCGTGGCGTTTGGCTTCAGCTTCGAAGTTATGCCGTGCTTCGTCGGAAGTGACGGCAGCTGTCAGTCGTTTGATGGTCTCTTCGGTGACATTGCCGGTCAGAGTAACGCGGCTTCCGTTTTCCGTCTTCTCGATCGTTACCACTGCCTGTTCTTGAGGCATCGGGGCAAAGTTGCTAAGGTCTTCCGCGAGTTCGATGACAGTCGGCGGCGGCGTTTCGGCAAACAGTGGCGGGTTTTGTCGTCGCCAAAACCTAAATCAGCCTGCTTCTCGATAAAACTGCTCGGCCTCGTTGTTCTCAAAGCCCATATCGACAAGCCGGTCGTGCAACTGCTTGACGGCGTTTGGCCATGAGGCGCGCGACACATGCGCATAGGCGCGGTTGAGGTCTTAAACTGCGGTTCGCTGCGCCGCTTCGCGTAGGGCATGCGCAGCACGCGCCCTAAAATCTGCTCCACGTCTTTCTTTGAATTGACGTTCGCAACGGAACAAAACACATAGGCAAAGGAGCAGTCCCAGCCTTCTTTCAGAGCTTCGACGGTGATAACGAAATCGATCTTGCAATCCGGGGCGAACAGATTGATGCCGTCGAGTTCCTTCTGATCGCCGGTTACGACGGCGATCTTCTCGCGAGGGATTTTCTCTTGCTCCACAAGGTGCTTGAGCAAAATTTCCTTCGTGACTTCCTTACCTTTTTCCTCTGGCCTGAAAGAGGATGATCGGGTCGGATATAGTCGGCTGTCCTTGGCGGCGACTTCCTGCAATCGCTGCCGCGTCAGGATCGCTGTCGCGGACGGCGTCTTCCCAGCTCTTATGCTCGGTCAAGCGAATGGGAAGTTTAATCATCTCTTCCGCTTTCAGTTCCGTCGCGGATACGTTGTGCAACACGTTGCTGTCATCGGCGGGGGTGGCGGTAAACTCGACGACGCAAGCGGCGTTCACCCGCTGCAAAACTTCGAAGCTGAGGGCCGATGTGTTGTTGTGCGCCTCGTCCACGATCACCAAAGGCCGGTGCAAGGCGAGCAAATTTCGGAATGAAAACTTGATCTGTCCCTTGTTGTCGCCTTCCTCGATGCGCTCCATCCCGGCGCGTTATCGGGCACGGCGCTGAAAAATGCGGTTCAAGATTCTCGTTGTGGGCATAAACCTTGCGCCCGTCGGTATTGGTGACGCGCAAAGTCTGCATCGTCCCGACGATGACGCAAGCGTGGCGTTTGCAGATCGGCGGGGGTGATTTGGAGAAGTCGGCAATATCGAACACGCGAAAGCGCCCGTCGAAGGCCGCGCGAAGCGCTTCGTGATTCGGGATTGCCGGGCTTCTTGAGCGTTTCGAGCGTCTGCAGCCGAATCGTATTGGTCGGGACGAGCCAAAGGACGAGTGGAAAGTCCCGTTCAAGATAGGCGTCCGCGCGCGACTCTTGACAGCATGGGCGGAAAGCAGCGTCTTGCCGCCGCCGGTGGGCAGGCGCAGGCACACATAAGGGACGGTTTCCGAGCCCTTCGAGCGGGCGGTAAGGGCGCGGCGGTCGGCGCACGCCCGGCTTGTCCATATCGTCGAAGGCGTGGTTTCGGCCCCGACGATGCGCGCGGCCTCGAGGTAAGCATCGCAGCACGGCAAGGGTTTCAGTCTGATATTTCTTGAGAGCGAAACAGAGTCATGCTGGCTTTCACATCGTAAGGGGTTTGCTTGAAAATGATGCCGAGGTCTTTGAGACGCGCGGCTCCGATGCGGCAAGCCTCGCCATAGATGATCTTCTGGCCGTCATGGGCGGCAACTCGGCCAGAATTTTGGCGGTCAGGACGTTGCCGCCGTCTGGCCGCTTGTCGCCGAGGATGCCGTTATAAAGCAGATAAAAGGCCGCGCCGTTGTGAACGGCCAAGCAAGGGCGCTGCCGCGCCTTCTTGTGCAGGGCCGTATGCGTTTCCGAAAACCAGATATGCGCGGCGAGGTGAGCGAAGCGGATTTCGTGGATTGATACGGCCTTCGGTATCGAACACGGGCGCGCCGAGTTTGTAGAAACGGAATCCGCCGCCGCCCTTCCAGCCGACAGCCTCCGAAATGCCGCCCTGTTCGCCCTCGATAACCTTCTTCAAGCGCGGCGCGCAATGCGTCACGGCGTGGTCGCCCATTTCGATGCCGATATAACGCCGCCCCATTTTGTGCGCGACGGCGGCGGTCGTGCCGGAGCCAAGGAAGGAGTCCAGCACAAGTCACCGGGATTGGTAGCGATCACAAGGATTCGTTGGAGCAGGAATTCGGGCTTAGGGGTTTCGAACGCTGCCTTCTCCCCAAAAAGCTTCTCTATCTCTGAGCTAGCGTGTTGATTTAGGCCAACATCGTCCCAAATAGATGGTGAAGACATCCCCTGTTTCGCCTCCGATGCGAAAAGCTTTCGCATTGGAGTCCTCGCAGTACCCTTCACACCCCAATAGAGACGCTGATCGTTTTGTAGCCGTTGCATGTCCTCTCTGTTGTGCCGCCAGCAAGTCCCCTTTCTGGGCCATACCTCTTCGCCGGTGAATGGGTTCGTTATGCCGTAAAAGAGGCTCTCGACATAGCGCCCCCCTTTGCCGTTAGCTGTGGTATCTATTTTCCGGAACGGACCCCTTGGGTCGGGACCGCTAGGCTCTCTAAACACTTTGTATTGAGCATCAGCTTTTGCCGTTCGTGGCATTAAGTTGAAAACTTCCTCAGCAGCGGTCTTCTTCGAGCCACCACCGCTCCCGTTTGCCCACACAAGAATATGGTCATGGGTCGACGCAATCTTCCGGTCGTTTGGTGGCCCGTCTCTTTTCCTCCAAGAAACATCCAGGATGAAGTTCTCGCGGCCAAAAATTTCATCCCCGATGACCTTGCAATAGTGGGCTTCGCTGTCATCCAGAGAGACCCAAACGCTGCCATCTTCTGTCAATAGATCCCGCAACAGTTGGAGGCGCGGAAACATGAGGCCTAGCCATTGGCTGTGCTCGACATTGTCGTCGTAATGCTCGAACGCGCTACGCGTGTTGTAAGGTGGATCGATAAAGATGCACTTCACCCGTCCAGCGTAATAGGGCAGAAGCGCTTTTAGTGCTTCGAGGTTGTCGCCCTGAATGAGCATGTTCGGGGTATCTGGGTCGCCAGCGCTGTGCTCGTCCGACGCCTCTAACAGCCGGTACGGCACACCCTCGGCGATTTTCGCGTGTTTGGCTCTGTCGAGCCAGTGCAAAATGGGCATTCAACTCTTCTCTATAAAACTAACAGCTGCTTAAGTTTATCCTTCCTAGGTAGAGGTGCGAGGTCGCGTTATGCCGCGCGGAACTACCTTTATTCCGGGGAAGTTAGGTAACCCGCAAACTCCCTCCAGCCATTTGTGGCTCAGACTTCATCACCCTCCTGCAGCCTGAGATCCCCAGTCGGCACAGTGGGCGAGTTCGACATACCGGCACAACGCGTTTGCGAGCTGCATCTGCCTCGGACTACGGCATTCGGGTTCCAGTAGCTGGCGGCTGCCTACTAGGATCACCATTGCCTGCGCGCGCGAGGTCGCTACATTCAATCGGTTTAAGCTGTAAAGAAATTCCATTCCACGTGGCGCATCCTCCGGCGAGGAGGTCGTCAAGGAATAGATAACCACCGGAGCCTGCTGTCCCTGGAACTTGTCCACTGTTCCGATGCGGGCATTCGGGAATCGGCTCAACAGGTCCGATACCTGGGCGTTGTAGGGAGCGACAATCAAGATGTCCTCCAGAGTCAGCGCCCTAGTTTCATTCTTGGCATTCGTCCATTTGACCCCCGGTCGAATGAGACCGTCGATCAATCGTGAAACCTCTTCCACTTCCTCCAGCGAGGAATTTTGATTGCCCCGGTGATCAACGGGAACGTACCACAGGCCGCTTTCTCCCAGCCATGCATGGCCGGTGATCTTTTGGTTTTGCATATCAGACTGTGATGTGAGGCGCGTTTCATAGAATGCTTCCGAAGTAAACGCGCAAAGCCGTGGATGCATCCGCCAGGTCTGCTCCAGAAACAGGCCTCTTTCCGGCGAAATTGTCTTCGCGCCGTCAAGCAAATGCTCCAACGCCGACGCGCTTGCACCCTCCGGATGACTGCCGCGCAAAGGCTGCTCCAACTGTTGGGGATCGCCGAGCAACACGATACTCTTGGCGGCCTGCGCAATCGCCAATACGTTTGCAAGGGACATTTGGCCCGCTTCGTCCACGAACAGAACGTCAACCGCCCCGAAATAATCTTCCCGTGCCCAAAGCCAGGATGTGCCACCCACCACCTGCGTGCCCCCCCGCAAAGCCGCCAGCGGCTCCCCGTTGTCGGTCGACTCGACAAGGCCAGGAACCTCTTCACCTTTTTCCTTCACTTTCTGCATGCACTGCAGATTTTGGACTCCGTCTTTTGCGGCTGTCTTAAGAACCTCGTTCAGAAGATTGCGTATGACCTTGTGACTTGTGGCCGTGATGCCGACCTTCTTGCCTTGGCGCACAAGCTCCACGATCATATGTGCGCCTGTGAACGTCTTGCCGGCTCCCGGAGGGCCTTGAATAGCCAGGACGGACTCATCCAGCAGTAGTCCTAACCGCTTTGCCGCACCCACCGTGGACTCACCCGGAACGACAAGACGTGGTCCTGATTCCCGAAGTCGAGGTGGTCGGCGCAAGAGGAGATCCCTAGCGGCTCTAAGAGCCCCTTGATCGTCTATACCGTTGGCGCACACCCATGTACCTAGTCGATACAGTGCATCAGCCAATACATCCGCGTTGGGGCCGATCTCCTTTTTGTACACCGCGCTCGGGTGAGTGTCTGCAGTTTTCCTGGTTTTCTTGATGTCAATTGTTCTGGCAATCAAGTCAATCGCAATGACGTCTCCTATCCTTTCGCCATTCGCGCACAATTCGTCCCCGGGACGAAGATCACTTTCCTGTCTCTCAAAGACATAGCGATCCGTCGGAATGTTCCGCGCCACGCACAATCTCTCGACGAATTGTAGTCCGGCCAAACCCGAGCGCTCATAAAGAAGATCTTCCCCGCTGAGCTCCCCAAGCCTGTAGTACTCCACCAGTCGGCTTTGGATTCCCGCCGGTGCCAATCGAGAAGCTGCGACAGAAGCCACCGTGCTGCTTGTTCCTCACTACGAGACTCGGCGTCTTCCGGCACTCCCAATCGCAGTCGATCTGCAAGTTCTGCACTGCGTCGCTGACGTTCGCTTACCTCCTCCGGGGCCGCGCCATCACTAATTGAGGGCCGCGGATACGGCCAGTCCGGCCCTTACCGCAGCCTCCCTCTCGCGTTCGAGCCAAGTTACAGAGCTCCAGGGTAGAAAGGCAGTCGTCAGCGTTATACGCCTGAACTCGCCCCACAGCGAACTGACGGCTCGATCTCCGTCGCCCTTCCAAGTTCTAGTGCGTGCTCCGTCTGCCGCATCGCCGTGCGTGCCAGGTCAAGCGGCACTGCACGCTCAAAACCGTAAAAGACTTCCATTGCCTTCAGCGAGTATTCCTCCACGCTTGCGCGAAGGGATCGCTTGAGCACGGTATGTAGGTCAACCAACAAGCCTCCCCGAAGCATACGGTCAATTTCGTTCTCACGGCTTGCATACCTGCCCATTAGCCGCTTCAACGCACCCGGTTCATAGCCGGAGAAGTGGTAAACGTGCATCCCTGGCTGCTCCGCCCAACGCGCCATCACCAGATCCACAAACCACTCAAAAGCCTGTTTCTCCTTCTCTGGTGTCATTGCCCAACGGCAGTCGTAAACCGCCTTGCCATTCCCATCGGCGACCACCAAACCAAACAAGTACTCCCGTCCACCGCGATCGACAAATGGGTCGGCCTCCAGATCAAAGAAAACATCGCCAGGAGAGGGCTCTGGCAACTTACAGAACCCGTGATCTTCGTTAAGCGGGAGGATTTCATGCACCGGCACTTGGTCCGTCCTCCCAGCAACCTGAACCCGCGCCTGCTCGCGAACGCGCTCGTAACCTTCCTTCGCTCCTCGCTCCGGGCGCTGTCGCAACGGCAACGGCAGGGTCGCAAGGCTTGCAACAGTATTCACATCCCAATCTCCGAGCTGCTTTTCCTGCAGCCGCGAAATCCCCGCGACAAGTGAAAGGTGATCGTCGCGTCGCCGCTGGCGATCGCGGATTCCGCCCACCATCGGCAAATTTCGCAGTGCGGCTTCGGTTCTGGATAGGTCGACGAACGTCCGCCATTGTCGCTGACGGCAGCCTCCAGACGAGACTTCACATATCGGTAATACGCCGCGTAGTCCAATACCCGATATTGCTCGGCCTGAAAATCGACGCTCGGTGGGACGACATACATCGATTCAGGCAGCACACCCTGAATCACGTTTAGCAGCTCCGAGTACAGCGATAGTTGGAGAATTGTCGCGGCTTTCGTCTCGCGCGCAAGCTTGCAGTCATAGACCTCATATGACCAGCTGCCTAGTCTGCTCGTGCGCTCGACTCTCCTCAGAACGTCTGCCCGCCCGAACCACTGATTGTCCCCAAGGGTTGCCTGAGCAATTGCTTCCGCGCCTCGGCGCAGAGCGCTCAGTGTTTCTTCGGCGGCCCTTGTATCGCTCTCAATTTCACATAGGTCCAGAATGGGAATGCCCTGAGCCTCAAGGTGGCTCAGATAGGCCCTCTCGTGTTCCTGCCCCCGCTGTTGAAGCACCCACGCATCTGGCGATCTCCATGTCGGCGCCCGTCGCGCTCCGATCGCGGTCGAAAGATCGAGCGCCGTCAGATGGCGACAGACCAGATGATTACTCAAATCGCTGGCTGACAGTCGAATGGCTCCAGAGTTAGCCTTCATGCCCATCCATTCTTGCCGGTGTTCTCCGCTTAACCACGTCCCTGCCCTTCGCTTTGCCCGTCCCGATGATGTCACACACACCCTTTTTTCTGCCGACGCAAAGACACCGGGGCCACAAGCAGGGTGCCTGTCTCCAGTGCAATCTCGATTGCGGTGGAATCCTGTAAGCAGAAGAGTACCGTTGGCCTACGCTGGTTCTGAAGGCACGGAGGCTTTCAAAGTGCGTTGCGGGCGTGGTAGCCCTGGTGCACGAGGTTCGGGTTCGCCAAAATTGCAACCGAAGAGAAGGGATTTCGCCATCTTGCCGATAGAGGCATGGCCGTATTGCGTTCCCTCCGTTGTTCGGATAGGCTTCAACCATACATCCCGGGGTGGGGAACTCACAGAAAATTGGGTTTCTTGAAGTGCGCCAGGAGGCGCGAAATTATGCCTATACCGGTAGTTGAATTGAAATTCGACAGTTCGGATGCTATTGACATTCATTGTCCGGCCTGCGGCACCGCATTGTTAACGAAAGATGACTCTGATGCACACCCCTGCCCTCATGTCGATTTCATCTACTTTCCCGCTGGTGACATTGACTACGTCAGAGAAGATTTGGAGGCCGAGGTGACGAGGTTGCGTGAAGAAGCTGAGGCAGCGGACGACGAGTTCGATTATCTAGAAGCCCTATGCGAACGTAGAGATGACCCAACCTCTTTCGCCTTGTCGATTTCCTGGGAGGGTATGCCCGAGACGATTGCGGTCGGTCTACGCTTGGGCAGCCCCCGAGTCTGACGATGAGTCCGAGGGCTGAAGGTCCGAAGAGGCCAAGTGTAAAGACCGCACGGTAGGCTCGGCGTTCATTCTGGGGATTCCGACGGAGCCGGAGGCTAAGTCCGGGGTGAATCCGAACGCCCTTCGGTTGTGCAATATCTCAAAGAGAACTGCAGCCCTACGCCTCGGACGTTTCCATTGGAATGCTCTGCTTGGCGCTGAGTTTCACAATCGCGATGCCCGCAAAGATCACCACCATCGCGATCAGCTCCCGTATACCGAACGGTTCCCGGTAGAACAGCCAACCTAGAAACACGGCCACGATCGGATTCACGTAGGTGTAGATGGAAACGATCGACACCGGCAGCTTGTCCAGGGCGTAGATAAACGAGCTGTAACCTACCACTGAGCCGAACAGCACAAGGTAAATCACAGCCAAGCCGGGCCGCAGGGCGACATGCGTCGGGAACCGCTCCACGACCGCAGCCGGCAGGAACATGAATACGCCCGTAGCCGCCTGCTGTATGGCGCCGCTGACAATCGGGTGGACGTTCGAACGCTGCCGCCGCTGCAAGAGAGCGCCGGTCAGCCACCCCGCCGTCCCAAGCTGCAGGAGCAGAAATGCTCCCAACGTTCCGCCGTGCAAACCCTCAGCCATAGCCGTCGGCGCCACCAGGAACGCCACGCCAGCGAGACCTACCAGCAGCCCGCGAAGAGTTCCAGCGCCCGGTTTCTTACCATCCGGCAGCGCCCAATCGATCCCCACCATCCAGAAGGGCGACGTGCAGATGAAAAGCGACGCGAGGCCGCTGGGGATCCACTGCTCAGCGAACGAAAGCGCGCCGTTTCCCATCCCAATGGAAATAATTCCGTAGAGAGAAGTTTCCGCCAGTTCCCGGCGCCCGGGCATGCGCGCCCCGGCGAGTTTCGCCACCATCAGCAGCAGCCCGCCCGAAAGCGTGTAGCGGATGGCGATCAGGTACAGCGGCGGAAAGGACTCGAGCGCCATGCGAATCCCCAGATAAGTCGTGCCCCAGAAGAATGAAACCGCCGCGAGGGCTGCATACGCGATCCACTTGGCATCCCCCTCCGCAGGCTTCATCCTTGGAGCGTAGCATCCGGTCCTCTTTTGAACGGCGGTTCGTCTGCCTTGCCCCCATGCCCGTTGTTAATCTTAAGGTTCCATGAGTAAGGACACGATTCTGACTTTGACGGTCAATCCGGCCGTCGACCGGATCTTCACGGTCGATCGGCTGGTGTTTGAGGACCGCGCCTACATCCTCTCCACCACCGAAGCGGCCGGGGGCCGGGGCATCAATGCCGCCCGCGTGCTCACCAGCTTTGGCGCTAAAACGCTTGCCATACTCACCTCCGGCAAGGAGGGCGGAAAGATTCTGGAAGAGAAACTCCAGCACGACGGCTTCATGACCGAGATCGTTCACATCCGCCACAATATTCGGACTAACCTCACAATCTCCGATCGCCAGGGCTTGTCGGTGAAGCTGAATGAGCAAGGCTCGCCGCTCTCCGACCTGGAACTGACGCGGATCCGGCGCGCGGTTGAAAAGCACTTGCCCACGGCTACCTGGCTGATGCTGTGTGGCAGTTTGCCGCCTGGAGTCGACAATCACTTCTACACCCGCCTGATCCGTTTGGCGCAAAAGCATGGGGTAAAAACGCTTCTGGATGCGGATGGCGACGCGCTGCTGCACGGTATCGATGCGGCTCCCACCGTTGTTCGGCCCAACCAAGGCGAGGCGGAGCGCCTGCTCAATCGCGCACTCATCACCCGGGCGCATTCCATTGAAGCCGCTCGCCAGATTCTGGCCATGGGCCCGCAATACGTTGTGCTTTCTCTCGGCGGCCGCGGAAGCATCGGAGCCTCCGCCGCGGGCACATTCGAAGCCGTCCCGCCGCGCATCGAAGCGGTGTGTCCCATCGGCGCGGGCGACGCGCTAGGCGCCGTCCTGGTGTGGGCACTCGAGCAGGGTAAGACGTTCGAAGAAGCCCTTCGCTGGGGTGTCGCGGCCGGTACTGCATCAGCCAAACTTCCCGGCATCAACCTCGCGAATTTCGAGCAGGCCAGCGAGATTTACCCCGATGTCGTCGTCACCAAGATCGGTTAATCGTACTTCTCATAGATGATCTGCTTCCGGTCGAAACCTTTTTGCTTCAGCAACGATCGGACGTCGTCCACCATCGCCTTCAGGCCGCAGATGTAGACATCAATCTCGCGCCGCTCTCCCAGAACTTCATCCAGATGGGCCTGAACCCGCCCGGTTCTCCCGCTCCAGGATTCATCCGGCTTCGTCACGGTCGGCACAAACGAGAAATGCGCATGAGCTTGCGCCAGTTCATTCAGCTCGTCGCGATACATCAGCCCGTGAGGGTACCGGCAGCCCATCAGCAGCGTGATCCGCCCTTCCACTTCCGGCAGGTGTTGTAGCAACATCGAGCGGAACGGCGCCAGTCCGGTACCTGTCGCTACAAACAGCGCGTCCCGCTGCGGACTCCTCAGCGTGAAGTAGCCCAGCGCCTCGCCCACCTCGATCTCGGCCCCCGGTTCGAGTTCAAACAATAGCTGGAGACCAAGCCGCCCTCGATTTTGTTGAGGCACAGGGCGAACCGGTTCCCGCCGGGCCGCGAT
>CAWIQM010000004.1:0-134795 GCA_963838245.1 uncultured Acidobacteriaceae bacterium
TCGACCCCCACCTCCAGCACCAGAAAGCTACCTTCTTCATCCATCTGCCGCACGCCCGCGCCACGGACGCAGCAATTCGACCGTGTTGCCAGGCTCGGGTCGTATAAGATCGAAGCGATGGAACGCCGTAACTTTCTGAAAGCCGCCGCGGCCGCTGTGTCCGCGCCTCTGTTCATTCCCGCTTCCGCGCTGGGCCGTGACGGCCATGTTTCGCCGAGCAACCGCATCACGATGGGCGTGATCGGCACCGGAAATCAGGGGACCGGCGATATGCAGGGCTTTCTGCGCGACAAGCGCGTGCAGGTGGTCGCCGTTTGCGACGTGAACAAGGAAACGCCGGGTTATTGGGATGGCGCCGTTGCGGGCCGCGACCCGGCCCGCGCTTTTGTGGAGTGGCACTATGCGCGCGATAAACGCGACGGCACTTTTCGCGGCTGTTCCACCTATGAAGATTTCCGCGAGGTCATCGCCCGAAAAGACATCGACACCCTGCTGATCGCTGTTCCTGACCACTGGCACTCGATTCCTGTCATTCTCGGCGCGCGGGCAGGAAAAGACATCTACGGCGAGAAGCCGCTTTCGCTCACCATCGCCGAAGGCCGCGCCATGAGCGATGCCGTCAAAGCCAGTAATCGCGTATTTCAATGCGGCAGCCAGCAGCGTTCCGACGCCCGCTTCCGCAAAGCTTGCGAAATAGTCCGCAACCAGCGCATCGGCAAGTTGCAGCGGGTGCTGTGTGGTCTTCCGGGCGGTACTCCTGACTTCGGCAAAGATGGCGATCGGCAAGATCCCGAGCCGGTTCCCGCCGGCTTTAATTATGATTTCTGGCTGGGACCTGCGCCCGAAGCGCCATTCGCACCAGCTCGCTGCTTTGTTAACTTCCGCTGGATTCTCGATTACTCCGGCGGCCAGATTACCGATTGGGGCGGCCACCATCCTGACATCGCTCAGTGGGGCATGGGTACTGAACTGACTGGGCCGGTTGCTATCAAGAATGGACAAGCCGAGTGGGCGCACGAGAAACTCTGGAACACCGCCACCGACTTCTATTTCGAGGCTCATTATGAGAGCGGCGTCAAGCTCATCGTTTCCAGCCGCGCTCGTTTCGGCGTTACATTCGAAGGCAGCGATGGCTGGGTTTGGGTGAGTCGAGGCGCCATCGATGCCAGTCCTTCCACTTTGCTCGACTATGAGCCCGGACCCAATGAGGTTCAGTTGTACCGTTCCGAAAATCATCAGCGGAACTTCATCGATTGCGTGATCTCTCGCAGTGAACCCATCGCTCCGATTGAGCAGGCTCATCGCTCCATCACCATCGCGCACTTGGGCAACATCAGCCTGCGTTTAGGCCGCGACATTCGGTGGGATCCCAAAACGGAGAAGATCATCGGCGACGAAGCCGCCAGCCAGATGCTCTCCCGTCCCATGCGCAAGCCCTGGAACCTTGCCGGCGTCTAGATCGACGGCTCACGCGGTGGGCCGGCGCCCAGTAAGATTGCCGTGCCGCCGCCCGAGCCGGCGATGCTACACTCGCTGACATAGCGAACTTGGCAAGCGCCGAGTTAGCAGCTAGCCGGTTATGCCTTGCCTCTTCCTGATCGTCATCCTCGCGTTTCCCCGCATCGCTCTGCTACTGATGTGGTTCTTCTCAACCTATCTGCAGCGAGCGTTCCACGGTGGTCTGCTGGTGCCGCTGATTGGCTTCATTTTCCTGCCCCTCACCACCATCGTTTACGCCTGGGAAATAAACAGCGGTATGCCGCTCGCCGGAATCAACCTTGTCTGGCTGCTGATCGCGGTGATAATCGATCTGGGCGGCTTGAGTGGCGGCGGATATCGATCCCGACGCTAAGCCGGCGTCGGGCGGATGAATCCGCGCTTAACGCTTCGCCCGCGTGGCTCGTCTGGCCTTCGCCGCGGGCCGCGCAGCGGTGCTTTTGGGAATCAGCCGTTCCAACTCTTCCACTCGCCGGCGGAGTTCCTCGACAGAAGGTTGGGCGCTGGCCGCACTAACGTCCGGGGGCGGTGCCTCGGCGGTCGGCGGGTCGGGTTTTGGCTGCACGAAGTCAAACGGAGACAGCCCCGGTGCGAACGCCCGATAGGTGTTCTGATACATGTCGACCATCGCCTTCATGTAGCCAAGCAGGCCTTCACGGCTAACTTGCCCTGACGCCACGATCATTTGCCGGAGCATGTCCAGTGGGAAGGCGGAGTTGGGAGCCTTAGCGCCCTCCACCACGATCTGGGTGAGAACGAACCGCGTGAGGTCCTCGCCCGTGGCGGCATCCACTACCTGCACTTCGGTTCCCTCACGCACCATCTGGGCGATGTCTTCCAGGTTTACATACCGGCTATTGGACGTGTCGTACAGACGCCGGTTCTCGTACTTCTTAATGATCACGGGTCGGGCTGGCATGCGGCTCTCGGCGATAGCTCCCCAGTTCCACTCTACAAGCTGGCGTCGAAAGGAGACACCTTAGTGTTCCCCCTAGTCCCTCCAGAGTGAAACTACCGGGTGTTCAAACACGAATGGTTTCTTCGCACTGGCGTCCCGATTGCACTATGCTGGCCATGCGGATCATCACAACCCCAACCGATCCAAATGCTTTCTGGCCCTGACTATTCCACAGGTTCGCGTCGGGTGCGTTTTTTCGCTCAAGGATCTGGGTGTTAACCCACAAGGAGTAATCGCATGGACAGTAGTCATGACGTCGTCGTTCTCAGCGCCGTCCGCACGGCGATTGGCAAATATGGCGGAAGCCTGAAAGACAAGCCTCCGTCCGAGTTGGCAACCATAGTCACCCGTGAGGCTGTCTTGCGGGCCGGCATCGATCCCAAAGATGTCGATCACGTTGTTTTTGGCAACGTGATCCACACCGATCCCAAGGACATGTATATTTCGCGCGTGGCGGGTGTCAATGCGGGCATTCCCGCCGAGACTCCGGCCTTGACGCTGAACCGGCTATGCGGCAGTGGTCTACAGGCCATCGTCTCCGCCGCGCAAATGATCAAGCTCGGCGACGCCCGTGGCTGCGGTGGCGGGTGGGGCCGAATCCATGACCCGCTCGCTTTACTGGCTGCCCACCATGCGTTGGGGCCAGCGCATGAGCGATGGTGCCGTGGTGGATGCGATGAATGCGGCGTTGACCGACCCCATCGAGAACGTCCACATGGGTCTGACGGTCGAGAATCTGGTAGCCAAGTACAACATCACCCGCGAAGAGCAGGACGAGTTTGCGGTGGAAAGTCACCGGCGTGCCATAGCGGCGATTAAGAACTGCCGTTTCCAGGAACAGATCGTTCCGGTTGAGCTCAAGTCGAAAGAAGGTGTCACCCAGTTCAAAACCGACGAGCATCCCCGCGCGGACGCATCGATGGAAGGCATGGCCAAACTCAAACCTGCCTTCAGCAAAACGGGCACGGTAACGGCCGGAAACTCCTCGGGCCTGAACGATGCAGCCGGCGCGGTCGTGGTGATGAGCCGCGAGAGCGCCGAAAAGCGCGGCTTGAAACCAATGGCGAAATTAGTTGCCTATTCCGTGGTCGGCGTGGAGCCGAAGTACATGGGGATCGGTCCAGTGACTGCCATACGCCAGGTTTTCGAGAAATCCGGTTTAGGGCTCGAAAATATGGATCTGATCGAGGTGAACGAAGCGTTTGCCGCCCAGGCATTAGCGGTCATTAAGGAACTCGACCTGCCCCGCGACCGGACCAACCCCAATGGCGGCGCGATTGCGCTCGGACATCCCATCGGCGCCAGCGGTTGCCTGATCACCGTCAAGGCGCTTTACGAACTGCATCGCATTCAAGGACAGTATGCTCTGGTTTCACTGTGCATCGGCGGCGGCCAGGGAATTGCTGCAATTTTCGAAAGGCTATAGGCAAGGAGATTCGTCATGCAGGAAGCAAGCTCAAATGGAAACGGAATCGGCACCTTAGCCGGCAAATGCGCGCTCGTAACCGGCGCATCACGGGGAATCGGTCACGCCATCGCACTCGAGTTGGCCCGGCGCGGGGCCGACGTGGCAGTCAATTACAACGCGGCGCTGCACGAGGCGGAAGAGGTCGTAAAAGAAATCTGCGCCATGGGGCGCCGCTCAATCTTGGTTCAAGGTCATGTCGGCGAGGCGACTACCGCGCGCGAAGTCGTGAAGCGGGTCCTCGAGGAGTGGGGTCGGTTAGACATCCTGGTGAACAATGCTGGCATCACGCGCGACCACTCCATCAGAAAGCTCACGGATGAAGAATGGCATGAAGTGATGCGCGTCAACCTCGACGGCCCGTATTACACAACCAGCGCGGCGATTCCGTCGATGATTGAACAAAAGTACGGACGCATCATCAATATCAGCTCGTACTCGGCCGAAGCGGGAAATTTTGGTCAAGCCAATTATGCGGCCAGCAAAGGCGGCATGATGGCATTCACCAAGGTAATTGCCCTTGAGTTGGCGAAGTACAACATCACCGCGAACTCGGTCGCGCCCGGCTTCACCCTTACAGACATGTTCAACAACGTGTCGGCGAGCGTTCAAGACCAAATCAAGAGCCGCATTCCGATGGGCCGCTTCGGCAGCTCAGAAGACGTTGCGAAAGCGGTCGCCTTCCTGGCTGCCGATGCGGACTACATCACCGGGCAGACCATCAATGTGAACGGCGGCATCTACCTGACTTAGGTAGCCCGCTCAGGCGGCGGACGGGTGCCAGCCGGCATCCGCCCAAAGCTGGCCGCTTACCGCCGAATTCGAGGCCATGAAACAGATCGCATCGGCGATCTCCTCCGGTCTGATCAACCGGCCCAGCTGTGTTTCCGGCAGGATGTGTTTGCGGATGTACTCTTCGCCCAGTGCCGGACCATGGGTGTATCGGTAAAGCCGGGGTGGATGACGCCGCAACGCACGCCGTAGTAGCTGGCTTCTTTGCCGAGCGTGTTGGCGGCCCCTTCCAGTCCTGCCTTGGAGGCAGAATAGGCAATCTGTCCCTTAATCCCCGCTGATGAGATGGAGCCAATGAAGACCGCCACGCCCTGGGTGCCTTCCTCGGGCTGCCAGCGTTTCAAGCCCGCGGCGAAGCGCTCCTTGGCTATCCGGGCCAGCATCTCCAGCGCCCAATAAATGGGTGCCACCAGGTCCACTTCGATCACCTGCCGGAACGTCTCCAGCGGATAAATCTCGGGGGTGTTCGTATCCTTGTTCATTTTCACCGCCAGCGCGTCGCGGGCGATGCCGGCGGCCGGAACGCATATGTTGGGGGGACCGCATCTTTCACACACCGCATCAAAGACGCTTTCGCGAAACTTCGGATCGGTGGTGTCGCCCTGAAATGTTAGAACCGCGGACTTGCCGGCATTTCGGACGCACTTGGCGGTCTCTAGGACATGGTCGGAGCGATCCACCATGGCAACCATTTTCGCGCCGCGGCGAGCCAGCTCCATAGAAACGGCATAACCGATTCCACTGCCCGCTCCAGTTACGACTGCGATCGAATCTCGAATGTTCATAAAACTGCACTGCCTCCTATCTGCCCGACCGTTGATCCAGCCAAGCATCGATATGCGGCCACGTGTTCTTGGCGGCGTCACTGCCCGCCATAATGCCGATGTGGCCGCCTCGAATGCGAAATAATTCCTTATCCTTGCTGCTGACTTTGTCCTGCAGCGTTTCCGATTGGCACGAAGGAGTGATGTGGTCGTTGGCGGCAATCACGGTCATGAGGTTGGCTTTGATGCGGCTCACGTCCACTCGCTCTCCACGCACCACCCAGGTGCCTTGCATCAGCCGGTCGTTGCGATACAAATCGACAATCAACTGCCGGAAAGCCGCGCCGGACATGGGGATGTTATCCGTGACCCAGGTGTTCATGGCATGCCATGATTCAACGATCTTCGGGTTCTCGAGGTTGTCCCAAAGCCGAAGATAGTTGCCGACGTAGTTCTCAACCGGCTTCAGAGCTTTCGCGCCGTATTCAATCATTTCGGCCGGCATGTTGCCGAACATCGCCAGCGTCTTGTCGACGTCGAAATAACGTTCGTCGGTCCATCGCGCAAACGTGATGTTCTCTTTCTTCGAAAAATCCAGCGGTGCGGTAAGCAGCAACAGATTGCGCAGTCCATCGTCCGGGCGTACAGCCGCATACAGCGTGGCCAGAATGGCCCCAATGCACCAGCCCAGCATGCTGAACTCGGTGGCGCCCGAAACGCTCTTCATTTTCCGGATCGCGCGCGGTAGGTAATCCAGCGCATAGTCGTCGAATTTGAGATTCCGGTCTTCCGGGCCTGGCGCCCCCCAGTCCAGCAGATAGACGTCATAACCGCGGGACACCATGAACTCCACGAAGCTGTGGCCGGGCCGCAGGTCGAGGATAGAGGGCCGATTCATCAGCGCAAAAACCAGCAATAACGGAACCGGGTGCCGCTGTTCCGCCGGAACCACCGGGATATAGCGGTAGAGCTTGGTCTTATTCAGCGCCCAAATCTGTTCCTTGGGGGTCTGCGCGATCTGGGCCTTGGTTGTGAGGACTTTGCTTGCGCGCCGCAGCATCTGCTCGGCTCTCGTGAATTCGGCCGCTGCAAATTCCTCGATTCCAACGGAAACGGGAGTCATTATTTTTTCGCCTCTTTGCGTCGTGCCTTAGCGGGCGCTGCTTGGCTCGGTGCGGGTGGCGCGGGCGTCGGCTCCGCGGGACGTTTGACGATATCTTCCAGCTTGGCATCCATGTCGTCTAAACGCATTTCCACCTGCGTCAGGCGCTCAGCCAGGCTGATGAAATCGGCGCGTGTCGGCATGTTCATCTGCTGCAGCGCTTGCGCCATCGCCTTTTCGAGCACCTCTCGAAGGGGAATGGAGGCGGTCAAATACGCATCCATCATGGCTCCACTGGCCTTGGCGTATTCGTCTGAGTTGACCGCCTCCGTCATGGCTTTCGCCCAGGCGTCCATGCCCACATTACGCATGCCACGCCAAGCTTCAAACGGATCGAATGGTTTGCCTTCGTTATTAGACTCACTCATCACAACACCTTCCGCGCCTGCTTCATCCGCCGGCACTTTTTTGTGGGTCAGCTCTTGGCGGCTGCCTTCGTCATCTTAATCGCTGTGTCGAGGAAGGTCTTCTGGCCGTCGATTAGAGTGTTAACTCCGCGATGAATGGACTCGCTAATGGCCGCCATGGGCGTCCCTTGCACGCCCGCTTGGCGCTGGATGGCTTCAGTAACCGCCTTATTCTGCTTTGCAGCAAAGTCGAGGATGGTCTTCTGTGTCGCCACACTCTGCTCGGCGGCTTGCTGCACAAACTCACTTAACTTGGCAGCGGACAGGGGAGCGGCGCCGTTGGGCTCGGTAGCCTTAATCGCCTGGGCGGTCTGCTGACCAATCCAATCCAGAACACTCTTCTGCGCTCCGAGCCATCCCTCCACACCTTGCTGGGCAAGATGGAACAGCTCCGGCGGCGTGGCTGGAAAGGTTTTCATTGTATTCCGCATGGTTTCCAGGACATCGGCATTCTGATGGCTCACTGTCTCCAGCGTGGCTTTCTGTAGATCCACCATTCGTTCAACGTTCCTTTTGAGAAGCGTTGTGAAAGCGGTCATTGTCGTTTCGGGCGTTTCGGCAGTGGCCGCGGTTTTAGTTGTTTTGGCGTTCATGTTTTGCTCCTTTAGTCAACGAGGACCGCTATGCTGCATTGCAGCATTTCTGATTTCATTGTACGCCCAAGCCGCGTCCTGTCAACAATAAAAAACGAGGCTGGGGAGCCTCCCCACCTGTAAATCGCGTACCGGTTGAAAACGCTGGTTTTAGCGTATCCTCAGAAACGGAGGTATGCGCATGTTTCTGGCGCCCAAACTGTCTCTGGACGACGCTCGCATGGTGCTCGCCGGGAGCGAAGCCAAAGCCCGGGAGATCGGCATCGACATGGACGTGGCCGTGGTCGATGACGGTGGATATCTGTTAGCCTTCATTCGCATGGATAAAGCCCGCGTGACCAGCATTGATGTAGCCATCAACAAGGCCTTCACCGCGGCCTGCTCTCGCCGGGGAACTCACGAATATGCCGCTATCGCCGGTGCTGGTGGTCCGGCCTTCGGCATACATGCTTCCAACCAGGGCCGCTTCACCATCTTCGGTGGTGGGCTGCCGATCTTTATTGATGGGATGATAACCGGCGGCGTGGGCTGCAGCTCTGGGTCCCCCGACGAGGACCGCGCCGTGGCGCAAGCCGGCATCGACCGCCTCCTGGAACATCTCAAGAAGTGAATTCTTGTGGGGCTAGCCGCTTATTTTTTCGCCTTCACGAATTTCGACCAGTCCCTCACCTGCCCCGGGCGCCGGTCAGATCCTTGCCCGGCCAGCATCCAACCCGGATATTCCGGCGCCAGTTGGCTGACTTTGTCCAGCTGGGCCAACTCCTCCTGATCCAGCTTCAGTTCTACTGAGCCCAGGTTGTCCTTCAACTGACTCGCATTTCTTGCGCCGATAATCACGCTGGTCACGGCGGGCTGGTGCAGCAGCCACGCCAGGGCCACCTGCGCGACGGTGGCATTCCGCCGCTGGGCGATCGCCTTCATCGCATCCACCATGTCGTAGCCTCTTTCTAAATCGACCGGCGGAAACGTGAACTTGCTGCGGCGGGCCGATTCGTCCTCGGCTCCCCCGCGGGTGAACTTGCCGGAAAGAAAGCCGCCTGCCAGCGGACTCCATACCAGCAGCCCCATCTTCTGGTCCAGTAACATCGGCACGATCTCGCGCTCCAGTTCGCGCCCGGCCAGCGAGTAGTAGGCCTGCAGCGTCACGAATTTTTCGAGATGGCGCGTCGCCGAAATTCCGAACGACTTCATAACCTGCCACGCCGCCAGGTTTGAGCATCCGATGTAGCGTACCTTGCCATGCCGCACAAGGTCGGTAAGAGCGCTCAGCGTTTCTTCCAATGGCGTCATCGTATCGAAGCCATGTATCTGGTATAGATCGATGTAATCGGTATTCAGCCGCTCGAGGCTCGCTTCCACTTCCTGCATAATGTGGAGCCGCGACAGCCCTACCTGGTTCGCACCGCTTCCCATTCGCCCGAAGACCTTGGTCGCAATGACCACGTCCTTGCGCCGCACGCCCAGCGACTTACCCAGCATCGTCTCCGATTCGCCCGCCGAATACACATTGGCTGTATCGAAGAAGTTCACGCCCGCATCAAGCGAGTTGTCCACCAGCACGTCCACGTCGTGCTGCGGCAGGCCGCCAATGACTTCAAAGATGCCGCCGGCTCCGCCAAACGTCATCGCCCCCAAACAGAGGCGCGAAACAAACACACCAGTATTGCCGAGTTGTTGATATTCCACACTTCTATTCTAGGTTTCCTAATAGTCCATCGGGTCAGCGGAAGGTCTGATCATCGAGCCGGCTGAAATCGGCATCGCCGGCGAGAACGCCCAAGGTCACCAGCGCAAATGTGAACACGTTTGTGTTGGGCTCCAGGTGACCGCCGAAGGCACGATCACCGGTTGATAACGTGATATGGGCGTGCACACGCCCGTTGAGGATGTACCCGTTCATCCCAATGATGTCGGCCGGTTCTGTTGCGTCTCGCACAAACAGATCGGTCGACGGAAAGGCGCGGTTTTTCACCGCATGCACCTGGTAGTTTCGAACCGAACCCATGCCGGCCAGGACCACAGCGTTCTTGATTTGCTGTTCCTTCACCATCAACTGGAGCCCGGCAAGCAAGTCTGTGTTGAATTTGAAGCGGAGAATGACGATGCGCTGGAACTGACCGGATATGGCGTAAACGCCAGGGACCGCATCGTTGTTCGGCCTGGCGTCTTCGGCGGCATTCGCCGGACGGGTAACTTCTTTCTTTGTCTGTTGTGCTGACGCGAGCAGTGCGGCTAAGAAAACCAGGAGAGTCGGACTTAGGATTTTGCGCATGGCGGTTTCCGACTAAGAAGATTATCAAGACCACGGGGCCGGCTGCCGGTCGCAGTTGCTCGGGTATGCGAAGCCCAATGGCCTGGGCGCCGGCAGTCTTGCCATTCTTACTTCGGTTGCTGCGGCGGGGGCGGCTGTTCTTTGGTCTTATCCTCAGGCAGTGGAGGTAGTTCCTTGCCCTCGAACTTGATCTCCGCTTCTGACGAGAACTTCTGGTAGAGCCGGAACTCCTTCACGTTTCTCGTGATCTCGTTGCGGCTGCGCATTTCCAGGTTCGCCACCAGCGGCAGAAAGTATTGGTTGTCGCCGACCTTGATGAAATCGTAGTCCACGGTGTCCTGAGCCTGCTTGATGGGGAACGATGCCGGAATATTCAGAGGTTCCCTCGTGATCCGCACAATGGTGTGCAGTTCGTTGTCCACGTACACCGATCCGCGATAGCCGACCTTAACGCGCTGCACACCGCCTTTTTGGTGGGTCTGCTCGCCGCGGTACTCGATGGTGTAGTTGGAGTACTCCAGCGGAACCTTGTAAGTAAAGACGTTTGTCAAGCGGCCGCGCAGCATGGTCCATCTCTTCCACACAAAATCCGCGTGATTATCGGGGTCAAAGATCTCTCGCATGTGGGTGCCGAAGTCGCCCGTCGAAAACGCCCCGTTTAGCGTCCCATATGCTACGTCGGAAACGGCTCGGCCGTTTTGTGTAACCAGCTTGTAGTCTTCTTTCTGGTCGAAATAGCTGAGCCGGGCCGTGAGGACATCCACTAGCCTCCACGCGTTCATCCCGGTCGTATCAACGTAACGGAAGGTCTGCTCCAGGCAGATGAAATCGGGAAGCTTTTTCGTGTAGCCGATGGTGTATTCGCGCAGCTGGTCCAGCAGCCTAGCCTGCTCTTCGGGTGACGGCCGTTGCAAAGGACCAGCCTTGCCGGCCGGGGGCATCTGTAGAGGAACGGTCTGCGCCGCCCTGGCCCCCGCACTACAGCACATCCCAAGAACCACGGTGATGCGGCAAAATCTTGTAATGTCCACGGTCGGCCTCCAGGCAGCTACGTTTCTCAATGGGCGCATCGGAACGCAGGCCCCAGCTCCCCAATCGAGTCTATACCCGGTCTTGCCACTCGACTCTCGGTAGCCGTCCGTTCCTCCTGAGAGAATGATGTGAAAGTGAGAATAGCTTGAAGCGGCTTGCTCGTCTCTCCGTCTCCCTCGTGCTCTTTTCCCTCGCTATAACCTGTGTTGCTTCCGCCCAGAACTCGGATCGGCCCGCGAAGAAGCTGACCATCGACCGCCTCTACAGCCTTCCGTGGCTCGTCGGAACCAAGCCTCAAAGTCCGCAATGGTCTCCTGACAGCCGGAAGCTGGCTTTCCTCTGGAACGATGAAGGCACCAACTTCTACGACGTGTGGATGACCGGCGTCACGACGCCCAAGCCGGTCCGCATTACATCGATGCCGCGCCCCGACAGGCCGCCCGATCCCGCCACGGACATCGCGAAGTTGGAGCAAGTGGCCCGCGCCGAAACGGATCGCGGCGTCTCCGCCGTCATCTGGGCGCCCGACGGAAAGCATCTCCTCTTCAACTTTCACGGACTTCTATACTCGGTGCTGCCCGGCCATCCCGCGGAGCGCCTCATCGATTCGTCGCAGAATCTGCAACAGGCAACACCCGCGCCGCAGGGCAATCGGATTGCCTACATTTCCCGCGGCGATCTATGGGTCGCCAATCTCGACGGCAATAAGCCCGCGGCAACCAAGGTCTACTCGCCCGGCCGTAAGGACGTGAGTGTCACGGAGTTTCATTGGTCCGGCGATGGCAGGCATCTGGCGTTTGTGGAAACCGACACCAGCCGCGAGCCGGTGCGCGGCATCCCCGACTACCTCGGCGACGAAACCAAACTGGTCCCCGTCAAACGCCCTTTCCCGGGAGAGCCCTCAGCAGAACGTCGGTTGGGAATCATCTCCACCGAGGGTGGCTCTGGCGCTAGCGTCCGCTGGGCCGACCTCGGCGCCAATCCGCTCGACCTCATCTTCGGCATCGCTTGGTCGCCCGACAGCCACTCCCTCCTCGTCGACAAAAGTGATCTCTATATAAAGGACCGGCGGCTCTTACTCGTCAACCCGCAAAATGGCCGCGCCGCGCTGCTCGTGCGTGAACAAGACCCCAGGAATGTTACCGCCGAGTGGTGGTCGGATTGGGCCCCGGACGGTCGCGGCATCTACTTCATCTCCGATCGCGACAGCGACTACCACGTCTACTACCTGCCCGTCGCGAATGGCGAACCCGGCGGCGAACTCAAGCCCATCACCGGCGGCAATTGGGCCGTCTTCTCCGCATCCGTATCGCCCGCCGCGAATGCGCTTTTTATCGTCACCAATCAAGGCAAGCCGGAAGAGCGCCAGCTATTCCGCGTCCCGCTCGGGGGTGGCCCGCCGCAGCGCATCACAAACCAGCCCGGCACCCACGCGCCGGTGCCCTCTCCCGATGGCCAGTTCATCGCCGACATCTTCTCCAGCGACAGCACGCCGCCCGATCTCTATCTGCAGCGCATAGCAGCAAGCAGCGCGTCAGCACCGAGTCTTCCGCAGCAGGTCACCCATTCGCCGCTGCCGGAATTTGCGCAATACCACTGGGTGGTGCCGCGCTACGTCTCGTTTCCCAACGTGAATGATGGAACTGTGCTGCACGCTCGCCTCACCCTCCCGCCGAACTTCGACCCGGCGAAGAAGTACCCCGCCATCCTGGGCTCGGTTTACAGCAACACGGTTCACAACCAGTGGGGAGGGCGCATCGCACACCCCACCTGGGGTCTCGATCAGTACCTCTCTCAACAGGGATACGTGCTCCTGAACGTTGATATCAGCGGCAGCTCCGGCTACGGCAAACTCTTTCGCCAGCGGATTGGCCAGGACTATGGCGGCGTCGACGTGGAGGACCTGTACAGCGGCTTCAAGTACCTGGTGGCCCAAGGATTCGTCGACGAACATCGCGTGGGTATCTGGGGCAGCAGCTATGGCGGGCTGCTCACGGTGATGTCCCTGTTCACCAAGCCAGGCGTCTATCGGGCGGGTGTCGCCGGTGCGCCGGCCACCAGTCTCTTCCACGCGTTAACTGGTGAGATGCGCACCATGATGGCCCCACAGGACCACATGCGGCAATATGCAAAGTCGTCGGCCTTCCTGAAGTCCGCCGGTCTTCAGGATCACCTTATGATCATCCATGGCATGCGGGACGAGATTGTGCTTTTCAAAGACTCCGTCACCCTCGAACAGCGCCTCATCTTGCAAGGCAGGGATATTGATCTCGTTGTCTTGCCAAACGCGCCCCACGGCTGGGACACCGAAGGACTTGCTCAGACCCGTTATGCCTATGGCCGGCTGGTCGATTACTTTGGGAAGTATCTCGGTGTAGGCCCGAATCCGTAGCGCGTCTTGCCTCATCCGCTTGGCTAAGCTTGTCCAATCGGTTATCATCGCTCTGAACAACCTGGAACCTACCCATGGGGCCTCTATGAACAGAATCTTGATCGGATTTCTACTGGCAGCCTCTGCGCTGCCAATGCTTGGTCAGGGCGCTCCGCCGCAAGGCGGCTCCGACCAACCTTACGTGATGGAGTACTACTACAAAGTGCAGTGGGGTCACCAGCAGGAGTTCCTGCAGCTGTTTCTGAAGAACCACTATCCGCTGCTCAAGAAGATGGTCGAGAGCGGTCGCATGATTTCGGTCAAAATTGAAACGCCCGCCAACCATTTGCCCGAGGATGCAAGGTGGGATTACCGTGTCACTATTCGATTCAAGAACTCAACCCTTGCGACCACCGCGAACCCTTCCGAGGCTTCTCTCATTAAACAGCTCTGGCCTGATCAGGATACTTACAAACGCGAGGAACAGCGGCGATTCGAGATCCTGTTGGCTCATTGGGACATTCCCGTTAGCAACATTACACCCCCAGACAAATAGCCGCGGCCCCTACTGCCGCCGCGTTCATGCCTTCCACCGGAACGTCACAGACACGCCTCGAAAGGGCGCGTGGCCAGAGCGGTCCGCCCGCGTTCTCCCGCCAGCCCTGATCTCACGTTGATAAACTGCGAGAAGTCCCCGCCGGTGGAAAGCGGATGCTTCCGATCGGAGTTCGATGGTCAAAGTATTCGCCCTCAGCAAGAAATCCATCCTCGTTGTCGCGGCCCTCGCGATAATTGGGATCGGTATTCTAGCGCTCTTCTATCACCTGTCAAAGTTGGTTGACCAGCGTCTGCAGCAAGGTGTTTTCGCGGACAGTTACAGTATCTTTTCCGCCCCGAAAAGAGTCGTGGTCGGCGACGTCTACAACCGGGACTCATTAATCTCCTACCTCCTGGCCATCGGGTATTCGAACTCCGCCGGGAATCCAACCGGATATTTCCATGGCAAGGCTGATTCGTTGGCTATCTTCCCGGGCAAACAGTCCGCATTTCACGATGAGCCTATCCGCGTCAGCTTCGCCGGAGGCAAAGTCAGTGAACTGCTGCGCCTGCAAAATAATGCGAAGGTCAGCCAATGCCTCCTCGATCCCCAATTAATAACCAGCTTGAACAACCAGGGGCGGGAAAAGCGGAGGATTGTCAAGTATGACGAGATCCCGAAGGTTCTCATTGATGCTCTGCTCTCCGCCGAAGACAAGAACTTCTTCACGCACTCGGGATTCGACCCGCTCCGGATTATCCGCGCAGCCTTCGTCAACATGCGATCTGGGCGCAAAGAACAGGGCGGATCCACGCTCACCATGCAGTTGGCAAAGAATCTGTACCTGGGACCCGAGAAAACGTGGCGCCGCAAAGCGACCGAGTTCCTCATCGCCGGAATACTGGAAGATAAATTGACGAAGCAGGAAATCCTGCTTCACTATTGCAACCAGGTCTACCTGGGTAACCACGACACCTTCAGCCTTCACGGGTTCGGCGAGGCGGCGCGGATCTACTTCGGCAAGGATTTAAGCGAGCTCACTCTGCCGCAAGCGGCTATGCTGGCGGGCATCGTACAAAGGCCCAGCTACGACGACCCGATCCGCCACCCCGACCGGGCCCTGGCGCGAAGAAACACCGTGTTGGCCCTGATGCACCGCAATGGGTTCATTACGGATGTCCAGGCCGCAGCCGCTGCAAACACGCCGCTTGGTGTCGACGCGAAGTCTCTGGATTCAGCCAGCCAGGCACCCTACTTCCTCGATCTGGCGTTTGAGGAAGCTCGCTTGCACGTAGCGAGCAAGTCGGGTAGTCTCGGCTCATACCGCATTTACACCACGCTTGATCAGGATTTGCAAAGCGCCGCCGTAGACGCCGTTCGCATCGGCATGGAGAAAGTCGACGGCATTATCCGCAAGCGCCAGACCACCCAGAGGGAGCCGGCCGGAGCAAAGGATAACGGAGCATCGGTCTCGTCGCAGCCGGCCGCCGGGCCCCAGGTCGCCCTTATCGCGATGGACCCTCACACCGGAGAAATCAAAGCCGCGATCGGTGGCCGCAGTTACGCCTCAAGCCAGCTGAATCGATTGCGTGCGAAACGGCAACCAGGTTCGGTTTTCAAGCCATTCGTTTATACCGCCGCGATGGAGACCCAACTCGGTGGGCGCGGCAACCGCTTCACTGGCGCGTCCATGCTCATGGATGAACCGACCACATTTCAATACGGTGACGAAACGTATGAGCCGGCCAACTTCGGCGATCGCTATATGGGGCCCGTCACGTTGCGCCGCGCACTTGCTTCCTCATTGAACAATCCAGCCGTGCAACTGGCCCAATCCATTGGGTACCGCCGTGTGGTGGATGTTGCCAAACGCGCTGGCATGAACGAAGATATTCGCGCCACGCCCGCCGTTGCGCTGGGGGCTTACGAGGTGACGCCGATCGAAATCGCAGGCGCCTATACCATCTTCGCGAATCAAGGCGTATTCGTCCAGCCGACCTTTATCTCCACTGTACAAACGGAGAACGGTTCGGTCGCATTCCGGTCGGTTCCCAAAACCCACGCTGCCATCGACCCCAAAGTTGCTTATTTGATGTTGGACATGCTGCAGGAGGTTTTGCGCAGCGGCACCGGCGCCGCTGTTTGGAGCTATGGAATTCATGGTCCCGCCGCCGGGAAAACGGGCACCTCGCGCGACGGCTGGTTCGCCGGTTTCACGTCGGACTTGATCTGCGTTGTCTGGGTCGGCTACGACGACAATCGCGACCTTGACCTCGAGGGCGCGAAGTCGGCTCTCCCGATTTGGGCGGAGTTCATGAAACGCGCCACCCAGCACGGCAACTATGCGCGCGCCTTCCCGCCGCCGCCTTCCGGCATCACCACGGCCACCATCGACGATGAATCGGGCGAACTGGCCGGACCCCTCTGCACCAGGACCCGCAGCGAAGTCTTCATTACTGGATCGGAGCCAACCAGCATCTGCGCTCACGTAGATCTGCCGCAGGCCAATCCCGTTGATGGCGTTATACCCGCCAGGGCGGCGGACGGCACTGGGACCTTCATTCCCCGCCGCGCCAATGGGAATGTGGGGCTCGCCGGATGGTTTCGAAACAAGAGCTCTGATACAGCTTCTGTCTCTACCGCCTTTGCCGCCGACAACGAATTCACGGCCGCCCACCCGGATTATCCAACCGGAACGCTGTTGCGAGTGACCAATATCTCCACCGGCAAGAGCATAGTCGTCGAGGTCAATGGCCGTATCTCTCGCGACTCCGGCTGGATTATCAGTGTGAGCCAGCAGGCCGCCGAAGCTTTGGATTTCATGCGCTCCGGTTCCGCCGAAGTGCGCGTCGAGCCGGTCGAGAAACGCCAATAGCCTCGTCATCTTTCGCCTTCATCTCTCATATGTATTTCTGATTGCCGTTCTTTGCCGGCGGTGATAGATTCCCGACTAGATTAGCCAAGAAAGGCGGCTATCACCATGAAAAAGAAGTTGAACATGGAAGGAGTTAAGCCAATCTCCGAGGAAACTTGGAGTTGCCTGGATCATGACTTCCAGGGATATTGGCAAGATGTTGCCCACAGCAAGCCGCGCGTGTATATACCTAAGGGATTCGCGCTGATTACGGTAAAGGGCCACCCGCTTGAGGGACAAGCGGTTCCCCGCATGGCGCACTGTGCCAACCAGACCGCCTGGTGCCCACCGACGGACGAATGAAGGTCCTAACTCCGGAGGCGGCGGTCCGCTTCACGGAGCCGGTCAGCGCTTGCCCGTCGAGGCCGTTGGAAGTGTTCCGGGCGCTCTTCATGGAGATGCCCGACAGGATTTCTATCCTTCCGTCGGAGAACTGTCTCTATTTCTCTTTTTCGCACGCCTCTCAGGCCGAGTATCGTGGTTGTCTTTCCATTCGCTTGCGGCCCGAAGAAACCGGCGGTCTGCGCTTCTTTTATAAGAGAGTGGACGGCAGCGAAAGCGAAGGGCATTCCGAGTTTCTCTCAGCCGAGGACGGGCTACGCCTCGTACGCTTGGGCCAATTCTCGTATAGCCTCGAGCTGGACGGTAAAAGAGTCGATTTTGCGTTTCAACAGCTGCCTCTGGTCAAACCCTCCCGCTCAATCCTTCGTTCATCTGAACTCTACCTCGGTCCCGCGTTTGACGAGTCAGGACTGCACTTCTCGCTCTTGTTTGACCAGGAGACGAACTGCTTCTTGTGGATACTGAACGACGACTTCCCTACCTGCGACACATTCGCATCGGCCTGCGGCAATCTAGAGATCGGCCACAGAACCAGATTTGCGCTCCTCAGGGATGATCGCAACCGCCGTCGTGTGCTGGTGGGCGTGTCCAAAGCGGAGGCTCAAGCCAACTCGTACTACGATGGCCCCTTCGACCAGCTACCCGACAATTACATCGCAACCGGAGAAGTCGAGCTCCAGAAATACATCGAGTTGAACAATCCGGACAGGCGCGGGCAAATCGATGAATTTGGGTTCTTCAAGCTCTTGCCCGCATACCGGGTGGCGATCGTGCCATACCATCTCTACAACCAAACCTCGGACCTCGACCCTCTAGCGCAGCGCTTCCGATCGCTCCCAGAGAATGGTTTTTACCTCCAGTTCCTGCGTGCAGTAAACCGTTTCTGACACTGATGCCGCGATGGTCGCAAGCTCGGACCTCAGGCCGCCAACGACCCTCAATCCTGCTCCAAAGCCGCTACCACCACGTCCGTCTCGCTCGCCAGATCGGTAAAGAACAGCCAGTTACCGTCCTGCGTCACGCCGATGCTATCGGATACATGGAAGCTTGTGTTCAGGCCGAGTGGCTTGATGGTTTTGGTTCGGATATCAACCACGCTGAGCGAGTGCCCTGCCGTTCGATAGACCACTGTCGCGCAGTCGTGGATCCAGTTGGGGGCCTCGCCACCATCGCTGGTCACTTGAGTGATTTTCCCCGTCTGCACGTTCTGAATCGCGATTCCCAGCGTCGTTCCGTCCGGGCGGTGTAATGAGCCGGCCAGGTCCCCGCAAGTCGACCAATTCTTCGCAAGAAAGAAGATGCCATTCTTCGCGGGCGGCGGCAACGAAGTCAAGGCAAAGGGGCCGTTGCCTTGTCGCTTCGACAAATCCAAAATGCTGACATACACACCTTGTTCGGAGAATGCCAGGCGCTTACCGTCCGGCGCCCACACCGGGTTCACCGCGCCCTGCACAGTTCGAGTCGCCGTAAGTTGCTGCGCGTTCTGCCCGTCCGCGTCCATCAGCCAGATCTCCCACCTCCCGCTGCGTTGCGACTGGAAGGCGATCTTTTTCCCGTCCGGAGACCATCTCGGTACCCTGTCATTCGCCGAAGAAGTCAGTTGTGTTCTCTGACCGGTTTGAGTGTCGGCCAGGAAGATATTTTCGATGTAACGATGGGAGTTAAACGCCACCCGTGATCCGTCGGGCGAGGGGTTGAGGCCCGTAATCAACAAGGCGTGAGAACTCGCCTCCGGGAGAGGTTGCGGAACGCCGGCACCCTGCCGCCCGGCGATCATCATCCGATACATTGTCGTCCGCGATAGATCTTGTACGTACGCAATCAGCTTGCTTCCGGTCGAGATACTGAGATGCCCAATGTAATCATCCTCAACGGTCACCGGCTCAGCCTTGGCCTGAACTCTCCCCGAAGCTTCGTCGATTCGTAGGCGCCACAGGTTCATACTGCGATCGCGGTCGCTACAAAAATAAAGGTACTGGCCATTTGGTGACCAGCCGGGGCTCCAATCCACCGACTGCGGATTGTCAGCGGATTCAGGGACACCGCCATTGGCCGCGATCGTCTTGAGGGCTCGGCGCCCGCCTTCGACCGACACGAACGCGATCCGGTTGCCGTGCGGAGACCACTTGGGCTGCCGGGCATCTCCGTCGTAAATCTTCCTGCGAACACCGTGAAGCGTCGATGCCCAAAGCGCGCTTCGCCCGGTCGTCGTACTTTTCGGGTCTAACAACGCCTCATCGACAAAGGCAATCTGTTCGGCGTCTGGCGACCACGTTGGCTGGTGGCCAAACGGCGCGATTCGAACCGTGTTCGATCCGTCCAGGTTTCTGACGAAAACTCCTTCGCCTGGTTCGCCGCCTCTCGATGCAAAGGCGATCATCCTCCCGTCCGGTGAGAGAGCCGGTTCTGTTTCGTTCGCTTCGCTGTCGGCTGTAAGCCGCCTGGCTTCGCGGCTGCCCACGTCCTGCCGGAAGAGATTCCATTCCCCGGTCCGGTCGGAGGCAAATACCACAAAACGCCCATCCGGGGAAATCGAGGGAGTCGTCTCCTGGCCCGGAGTGTCGGTGCTCCACACCTTGCTCACCCGAGGCGCCGCGGCTTGAGGTTTCCGTCCCATCTTGTTCCAGACGATGGCACATGCAAGCAGGAGCACACCCATCGCTGCCAGATAAAACCATTTCCGGGATGTCGGCATCCCGCCTTGACGCGCCGCCGCCAGTGCTGCTTGGAATGCGCTGAGATCCTTCCTCACCTCATCGATCGACTGGTACCTCAGCGCGATGTCTCGCTGAAGCATCTTCGTCACGATCCGCTCGAGCTCTGCCGGGAGATTCACCCGAAGCTTCCTGGGCGGCGTTGGCGCGCACGCCATGATGAGTGTCAGCGTCGACTGGGGATCGGGTCCCTCGAAAGGCCGGCAACCCGTGAGCATTTGATAGAAGACAATGCCCAGCGAAAAGATATCCGACCGGCAATCCACGCCTCGCCCCTCGATCTGCTCGGGCGACATGTAGGGAACCGTGCCCTCCAGCGACGGCAGGCTTACCGTGTCTGCCGACTGAGGATCAACGTCCTCTCTCCGCCCCGTTTCCAAACCCTCCACCTGCGGTTCGACGGAACGCGCCAGGCCGAAATCCAGAATCTTGATGCGGCGTGGGCTCTTGCAGATATACAGATTCGAGGGCTTGATGTCCCGGTGGACCGTCCCCTTCTGATGCGCTGCCGAAAAACCATCGCAGGCTTGTATAGCCAGGTCGAGAAAGTCCCTGACGGTCATCGGCCCGGCCCTTAGTTCATGATCGAGCGGCTCCCCTTCCAGCAGTTCGAGCACCAGAAACGACCGGCCCCCAAATTCGCCGAAGTCATAGACTGTGCAAATCGAGGGGTGTCCAACGCTGGCGATCGACCTCGCTTCCGCAAGCAGCGCCGCCTCTTGTCTGCTGTCGTCGGCGGGTCTCCGCAAAAGGAATTTCACCGCGACGCGGCGATGGAGAAGCGTATCTTCGGCAGAGTAGACCTCACCCATGCCGCCGTTTCCAATTAACCTGCCGATCTGGTAATGCGAAAAGGTAACGCCTGCGAAAGATCCCGCCACGGCGCCGCTCGGGAACCTGATCGGCGACACCCGCGCCGCTGTCTTTTCAGCGTTTTCAAGGATGCTTGCTTTGGAGGCCAGTACGGTTGCATCTGCCCCGCTGGCTCTCTCCGCGGCACTGCTTTGCCCGGCGGGTAGCACGGCATCAGAGGCTTGCGAATCCTCCTGGCCTCGCAACCATTTCTCGTCTGCCATATGACAGCTAGCCCGAGCCTCCTAGGCCAAGTTACTGAGACGCTACTACAAGCGTGAGGCCACGCCTGAAACCGTAGCAGTAGATTCTGTTACGTAATGTATTAAGTGCCCCCCATCCGACCTACCTCAGCTATATCACGTTTTGTGACGGTCCCGCCGCGCGCGCAGTCTCAAAGCCCTGCCTCTTACCATCCCGCTGTAACCGTTCTCACGTTTCTACCAACAAGGTTCGAACCGCGACTGGCGCTCCAGACGGTAGCCGTTAGTTTGGCGCCGTGCGCATTTGGCGCCGTGCGCATAGCCGACTGATGTGATTCCGTGGCATCATCCAAACTTGGTGAGTGAGGACACAACCGTGATGCAGACCAGGATCCTTATTATTGTGATAACAGCGTTCTGTGCGGCTGCCCTCACGCGGGCCGATTCGACCGCGGCCTGCGCGAAACTCGCCAGTCTCCGATTGGATGGCGTCGAGATCACGAAGGCCGCCCCGATTCAGGCCGGCACAACGGTTCCGCCGCCGTATCCTGGTGCTCCTACCTACGCAGGCACCCTGCCGGCCTACTGCCGCGTAGACGGCATGATAAACCGGCACAAAGGAACGGGCGGCGAAGAGTTCGGCGTCGGCTTCGCACTGGCCCTGCCCGAACCGGAAGCTTGGAACGGCGACTTCATGATGCAGGGCGGTGGTGGCGGAAACGGTGTCATTGCCATGCCGTTGGGAGCATCCTACTCCGGCGGCAAACCGGCTCTCGTCCGCGGTTTTGCAGTCGCCAGCACCGATACGGGACACAAGGCGAAAAGGGGTCCTTTCGATTTCACATTCATGCGCGATCAGCAGGCCTATCTCGATTTCGCGTTTCTCGCCAATCCTGAGGTGGCAGGGGTGGCGAAGTGGATCATCGCGCAGTATTACGCCAAACCGGCGGCGTATTCCTACTTTGTTGGTTGCTCGACCGGCGGACGCGAAGGGATGATTCTCTCGCAGCGCTATCCCACCATTTTCAACGGCATCGTCTCCGGCGATCCCGCGATGCGCACGGGCCTGTCGAATCTCGCCATCGGCAAATGGATTCCCATCGCCTACAACCAGGCGGCGCCGAAAGATGCGTCGGGAAAGCCGCTCATCGACAAGTTCCTCACCGATGGCGACCGCAAACTCTTCATGGACGCGTTGATGAACCGCTGCGACGCAAAAGACGGAGTGGCCGACGGCATGATCTCTGACCCGATGGGCTGCGATTTCGATCCCGCAGTGCTGGCCTGCAAGAGCGGCCAGAGTAATACTTGCATCGCACCGGAGAAAATTGCAGCCATCAAGAAGGCCTTTGCGGGACCCAAGAACCTCTACGGCACCCAGGTGTATCCCGGGTTCCTGTATGACGCGGGCATCGCGGTGACCGGTCCGGTTCCGGGGCTGCTTGCCCTGGGAACCAACGGCCTCTTCGGTCAGTATCCCTCCGCGACTCAGATCGATGTCGACAAGGAAGCTCTTCATGCCTCCGATCCGCTGGTCGAGCCGGCCTCGACGAACCTGTCAACGTTTTATGCGAATGGCGGCAAGATCCTCTTCTTCCATGGAGACAGCGATCCCTGGTTCTCGCCGCTGGATACGCTCAACTACTATACGTCGCTTGCCGCTACCAACGGCGGTGCGGATAAGGTGGCCGAATGGAGCCGCATGTTTCTAGTGCCGGGGATGGGCCACTGCGGCGGCGGGCCGGCGCTCGACCACTTCGATATGCTCAGCGCGGTGGTGAACTGGGTGGAAAAAGGCGTGGCGCCGGAATCCGTCATCGCCACGGGACAGGCATTTCCCGGCCGAAGCCGGCCACTTTGCGCCTATCCCAAACACGCCCAGTACACAGGGCAGGGCGACACCAACGACGCCCGTAATTTCAGCTGCCAATAGTGCCCAGGCCAGCGGCCTACTTTCTTAACTGTTGTACGAAGAAGTCCGCCATCATGTGGTTGGCCTCGATGGCCTCCGGCAGCGTGGAGTCGTACCAGAAGGCATGCGGCAGGGCGTCAAACACCACCAGCCGCGCGTCCACCCCTGCGTTCAGGTAGGCGCGGTGCAGGTTGACAGTTCCGGAGAGCAACAGATCGCGCCCGCTGGTGATGAACAGCGTAGGCGGCAGCCCATGCAGGTCTGAGAAGATCGGCGAGAGCACCGGATCCCTCAGATCGGTGGCGGCGGCGTATTCCCCTTCATGAGTTTTTGGCTCCGGTGGATCGAGATGCCCCGAGAGGCCCCTTAAGGCGTAGATCGCAATCGAATCGCCGGCGCGGCTGAAGTCACCCATGCCGCTGAATATGCCCAGTGCAGCGGGTAGTGGCAGGCCCAGCTGCTTCAGGCGGGCGGCCACCTCAGCGGTCAGAATGGCTCCTGCCGACGTGCCATAGATCACGATGTGGCTGGGCTGATAGGTTTTCAGCAGCTCCTTGTAAACCGCGACCGAATCGTCGACAGCCGCGGGAAACGTATGCTCGGGCGCCAGCCGGTAAAGCACGGCCACCACCTTGATCTTGCTGTACCCCGCGATCGGAATCGACTCTGTGTACGATCCGGAATCCGAGTTGAAGCCGCCGCCGTGCAGGTTCAGCAGCACTTTGTCACGGTTGGCCTCCGGCAATCCTTCCGGCGTCACAATGCGCACCGGAACACCGGCCAGCTTATCTTCAACTAACTGATTGGGGCAGAGGCGGCTCCATTCCACGCGCGCACGAGCCGTGTAGGCATCCGTGCTCTTGCGGCGGTCGGCCAGCGACTGTGGTGGACCCTGGTCGGGCACGGGTCGGCTTAGGCTGCGCTGGGCCTCGGGGCTGATGGTTGTCGGAACGGGAACCACACGCGTGACGTGCGCTGTGCCCTGGGCGTCGATGTAGCTGCTGTCACGGGTGGGAGCCTGGGCTGCGGTCGTGGGCATCGGGGCTGCGGCGGGCTGCTGCGCTTCGAGCATTGCTGAAGCCAGCAACAGCGTCAGTGCGGCGGAACGGGCTAAGAAATGCATGAATTTGAACTCCGCTCGCTCACTCGCGATCCAGATATTCCTCAGGGACATCGTCCATGGGGACTTCCCGCGTTGTAATTTCCGCTACATCCGGGTCGGGTGCGTTTTCGATGCCGCTAATGATTCCAGCCTCGAAGAATTGCCCTTCTTCCAGCAGATCTGTGACGCTTTCCGAATCCGCCTCCGGCACGTCCGGGAGTCCCTGGGTATCTCCGGATTGCCCGCCCGCCTCAGTTTCAGAATTTCCATCCCAATTGCTCTTTCGCATAGCAACGATTGTAGGTCCTTTCGAAATGCGGGCGTTCCCAATCCCCCTTTCTTACATCACATTACCCCGAATCTTTCGAATGCCGAGACGGCTGTTGACTTCTCGAGAATCGCCTTCCTAACCAGGTTCTCCTTGCTGACCTTCTCGATCGCAAGCCGCACCACCTCGTCCTCAGCGGCTTTCGGAATCACAAGCACGCCGTCGATGTCGCCGAACACGATGTCGCCCGGATGAACCTCGACCTGGCCGATCCGGACCGGCACACGAAAACCGGTCACCTCGCCGCGCGGCGCCTGGTCCTGCGCGTGGCGCCCCCGTGAGAAGACGGGGAAATCGAGTTTCAGAATGCCCCACGTGTCGCGGGAAAAGCCGTTCAGCACCGCGCCGGCGGCCTCCAGAACCCGTGCCCGCGTGCTCATCAGTTCGCCCCACATCGCATACGGGCCCGTTCCACCGCCTGCAATATAAACCTCGCCGGGCTTAAGGTCGTCGAGCGCTTCGAGCATCAAGCCGAACGGCTTCACGGGCCGGTCGCCGTTTAGGTCACGCTCGACGACGGGCATCGCGCGCCCGGCCACGATCATGTCGTCCCGCAGCGGCCGTATCTCTGGCGGCAGGAACTGTTGTAAGAGCCCCAGCGAGTCCATGACGTCGCCCACTACCGCCGTAAATAGCTTCTCGCGCATGATCGCAAAGCGTTCTATGTCATTCATCGCGTTTCTCCTTGTGCGGCTTAGCCGATCGCGCCGGTTCCTCCAGGGTATTCGAAAACATGCCTCGGCTCAGCGGGAAGCACTCAAACGGAACCAAATCCATTAGAATCCCGTTTAGGTCCATATGGAGACCATTGCGGCTGATGTCCGGTACGCACTCCGGACCCTCTGGAAGAATTTGGACTTCGCCGCCATCGCGGTGGCCGCGCTGGCGCTTGGCATCGGCGCCAATACGGCCATTTTCACCGTGGTCAACGCAGTGCTTCTGGAACCGCTGCCCTATCCGCAGCCCGATCGGATCATGAAGGTGGGGCGCCAGTTCGGCGATCAAGCCGGCTACTCGAACTCCATCCCGAAGTTCATGGTGTGGCGGCAAAACGACGTGTTTGAGTCCTTCGCCCTGTACGATCAATCCGGGCCGGCGATGAATGTCGGCACCGCACAGCCGCCACAGCAAGTCAAAGGCGTGCACGTCTCTCGAGACTATTTCAAGGTTTTTGGCATTCCCCCGACCATGGGCCGCACCTTCACCGAATCGGAGGACCTTCCGAACGGGCCCAACGTGGCGGTCATCAGCCAGCAAGTCTGGCGAACACAGCTTGGGGGCGACCCCCAGGCGCTGGGGCGCACCATCACCCTGAATGGCGCTCCCTACACCGTGGTCGGCGTGATGCCGGGCAGCTTCCGTTCGGATCCGCCGGCGGAAGTCTGGCTCCCCATCCAAGCCGATCCGAACAGCTCGAATCAAGGGCACTACTTGTCTGCCGCGGGGCGATTGAAGCCCGGCGTAACGGTGGAACGCGCGCGGGCGGAGATGAAAGTCATGGGCGAGCGGTTCCGCCATGCCAATCCGAAATGGATGGACAAAAACGAAAGCGTCGCCGTAGTGCCCATGCGGGAAGCAACCGTCGGCAACGTGAAGACTGCCCTGCTGGTGCTCTTGGGTGCGGTGGCATTTGTTCTGTTGATTGCTTGCGCCAACGTGGCGAGTTTATTGCTGGCACGGGCCGCCGGCCGCCAAAGGGAGTTGGCCATTCGAACGGCGCTGGGCGCGCATCGGTGGCGCATCGTCCGGCAGTTGCTGACCGAGAGTCTGATTCTGTCGGGCATCGGGGCCGTAGTCGGTTTTGCCCTCGGCGCATGGGGAGTACGGGGGCTGTTGGTTCTGGCGCCGGGCAACATACCGCGATTGACGGATACGGGCGGCGTCCCTGTTTCCGTGCCGCTCGTTGACTGGAGGGTCCTCGCCTTCACCGTCGGTGTTGCGCTCGTCACCGGAGTCTTGTTTGGGCTGTTCCCCGCCTTGCACACATCGAACCCCGACCTGGCGGCCACATTGAAGGAAGCCAGCAGCCGCACCGGCACGGGCCTGCGCCAGAATCGCGTGCGTGGAGCGCTGGTCGTGAGCGAGATCGCCTTAGCGCTGGTGTTGCTGGTGGGCGCGGCACTGCTGATCCGCACATCCATGGGCTTGAAAAGCGTGAAAACCGGGTTCGACGGACACAACCTCCTGACCTTGCAGACTTCCTTGGCCGGCGGAAGTTACGCCAGCACCGCCAAAGTGGACAATTTTGCACGGCAGGTCATTCAGAAACTGGAAGCGTTGCCGGGAATTGATTCCGCGGCCACGACGTTGATATTGCCCTCGGATGGGGATATTGATCTGCCGTTTACTATCGCGGGCAAGCTGCCCCCGAAGGGCCAGCTGTATAACGGCGACGAGCAATGGCGGGCCGTCTCGGCACAATACTTTAAGACCATGCGGATTCCGCTCCTGCGAGGCAGGGCATTTGAAGAGACTGACACGGGTATCTCGAGCCGCGTGGTCATCATCAACAATGCCATGGCGAAAGAGTATTGGCCCAAGGAGGATCCCGTCGGCCAGGTGATCACAATCGGCAAGGGACTCGGGCCCCAATTTGAAGAGCCGGCGCGCCAGGTGGTGGGCGTGGTGGGAGACGCTCGAGAAACGGGTTTGAGCGACAAGGATGTCGTCGCCGTCATGTACATTCCCGCCAGTCAAATGACCGAAGGATTGACGGCTCTGGCGAATAGCGTGATTCCACTGTCGTGGGTGATCCGAACGGGGATGGATCCTTTGTCTATGCGAGCCACGGTCGAGCGCGAATTTCGTTCCGTGGATCCGCAGATACCGATCGCCCGCGAGAGAAGCATGGAACAGGTGCTATCGGAATCGATCGCCCGCCAGGATTTCAACATGCTGCTGTTGAGTATCTTCGCTGGAATCGCCTTGCTGCTGGCATCCATCGGCATTTACGGTCTGATGGCGTACACAGTCGAGCAGCGAACGCAGGAAATCGGAATAAGAATGGCGCTGGGAGGCCAGAGGCCGCAAATGCTCCGCATGATGGTTGTCCAGGGAATGAAGTTGACCCTGATCGGCATTATCGTTGGCCTCGGAATAGCCTTTGGGCTCACAAAACTGCTGGCGAGCCTCTTGTTCGGGGTACAGTCATCCGACCCGGCGACGTTTGTTGCCGTGGCTGCCATCCTGACGCTCGTCTCTTTCCTGGCAATCTACATACCCTCGCGGCGCGCGATGAACGTCGAACCAGTCGAGGCGCTGAGGTACGAGTAATCCGCGCGGGCCCGAAACTCGGCCCAAGCGGCCCGGTTCTTAGCGGCTGGCAGGGGGCACGATGCTGTTCATCCGCAGGTATTCCACCACCTGCCCGTAATGGTCGAAGCAATGGCCTACGATCAAAGTGGCCAGTCCCAGCCGCGTAGCCATTCCTTGGCCGAACGGACTCTTGATCGGAGTCACCTGATTGCTCTCATTGATGCTGGCCGCGGCTTTGTGAGCATAGGCAAACGAGTCTTTCAGGAATTGAACAATCTCCGCTTTGCTCTTTACGGACTCGGGACCGTCCTCCCCCTTCAGGACCACCGGTGGTTTTTCCCCCAGGATCGCGCTTCCCACAATGTAGTTGACTGCGGCAACGTGCTTGATCTGCTGGGCAAATGTGCGCACCCCCTTGAATTCGCCGTTTGTCGGTGCAAAGGAATATTTGTCCTCCGGCATGGCCTCGGCGGCAGGAACAAATTCACTTTCCACACCGGCGATGCTCTTATCCATTACTTGAGCAACGGTATGGCGTTCCGGCGGCTTTATGCCCTGTCCCGCCGCAAGACCGCCGCCGGCCGCCACAAGCAAAAATGCGCACAACACTCCTGTCTTCTTCGTCATCAGCTCTCCTTTAAGAACGCCCCGCAACCGTACACCGGAGTACCCTTTTTGATTTCCAGAACTGCACCAGTATACAGACCCAACAGCGACCAACGAGCCGATTGCGAAACGAAGTGAGCAAGCTGGTTAACGACCCGCTCAAGGTTGCCAACCTCGCTCCGAAGCGGAGACCGCCTCACAAGAGAACGGAATTGCGAAACGAAGTGCGCATGAGCGGGATTCCGTTCGCTCCCGCTAATGAGAATGCCCACCTTTCCGTATAACTCGCAGAGCCGGATGTGGGCATCCTGCTCCGAAACGGAGAGCGGCGCGGGCGTAGGCGCCCGCCCCACTTCGGAACCTGAGTTTTCGGAAGAAGTGGCGACGGGCGGGATGCCATCCCGCCGCCGGTTTACAACCGGCCCCACACGAAGAGTGTGGCCGCTCGTGCGAGGGCTTACTTAGTATTCAGTTGTCAAAGATCTCGAGCCCTAGAGGCTCCTACGCGGCTTGGGGCAGAGTTAGTGATTCCGTGGGTGCCTCGGGCTGCGCGGCGACGGGCGCAGGATCGGCCGGGTTGGAAGGACGAACGATGGTAGCGGGATCAACGGTGCCATCGAAGGAAGGCACCGTATGATCGGCGATGGCCGGCAGGCCTGATTGCGGGCGGGCCTTTTGCATGGCCGTCAGTTGCTTTAAGGCGCGATAGTAGGCGCGATGATGCGTGGTCTGGTAGCGCAGGTAGAGCGCGAGGGCTTTGGGATCGTCGATGTGGCTGGTCTGCAGATTGACGGCGCGCTGCGTGAGCCAGTGGCTCTGGGCCATGTCGGTGACCAGGATGCGTTCGGTGCGAGACGCGGGCTGGAACTCGTTGTTGAGATCGTCGACCAGTTGGATCCACTCTTTCGGATCTTCTCCAGGAAGCAGGACGAAGACGGAGGTGAGGCTGGAGAGGCCATGGGTGCGCGCGTTCTGGCTGGCGCGGGCAAGACCTGCCGGTGTGCGCGGACCCGTGCTGTGGCCGGGCGCAGAAGCGAGCCCTGCCGACTCGGGCTCGCCGGCCGGCGGCCACGTGATGCAGAAACGGCGAAGACTGTCGCGAACCGCGGAGCGCATGTTCTTACGGAACTCGTCGCGTTCCTTCGGATCGACATCGCCCCCTGCCTCGATAGCGGCGTACTGCTCGAGCCGATGAGCAATGGCGACCCGCTCTTGGTCGGTTACTTCCGGGCCGCCGTAGCGCAGCCGCTGATGGAGCATAACAACATCGACCGGTGCTTTGGGATTGAACGGGATCAGCGCCCCCGGAGATGGCGCCTTGGGATCCGACGGCGCGACGGACTTCGGCTGGTCAACCTGCGGTACCACTGCTGAGGCTGGTTTTTCGGACGGGGCCGGAGGTGCCGTCGAGGCCGAAGGTGCGGACTTCTGCTGTTTCTGTTTTTGTTTCCAAGCGCGGTAATTGTTGCGCCGGATCCTGGCACGTTCTTTCGTTTTCATGAAGGTTCTCCAATTTGAATTGACTTACCCGTGGAAGGAGGTAGCCGAGCCCGACGGTGGTCCGTTGCAGGACTCCGGTTTTCAGCAGGCGGGCCTTATTTATGACCGCCAGGTTGCGAAGCTAGCAGCCTTCCTCGTGGGTCGCCGGACTGCGCCTACCAACGATCTTCGCCCCGGCCTTAGACTGGGCTGCGGCCGGGGGAAACCGGGGAGTGCCGGAACCCACTGAAGCGAAAGGGTCTTGCGAGAACAAGAAATATCTTCTGACTTTGTGATCGACTTTTCGAGGCGGCGCCGAACGGGGTGAACGGTGGCAAATGAAGATGATCCGTTCGTGATCAAGGACGGCGGGATGGTCACTCGCGGCGATCAGACTGGACAAGAGTTGGTCTTCGTCGCGTCGGGAGCTATGGGATCAGATGCGGGGCCACGATGCTGATGAGGTCATGGGACGTGATGACCTTGGTGGTCTTCCAGAACTTCGGGAAATGCCCTTGATTGCCGGTCACAAGGTAGTCGGCGCGAGCGGCGTCAGCGCACTCCAGAAACTTATCGTCGCCGGGGTCCTTCGCCACGCGGAGTGGCCGCACCGCCCGGACAAGCTGCGAGTTGTTCCTGATGAGTTGGAGAAGTTGCTGGCGCAGACCCTTGCGGATCTCAAGTTCCGGCCGCGCCAGCACTTCCCGGTATTCGGCGAGAATGGCTTCGGTCACATACAGCCTGGCCGGTTTGGTAATTGCGAGCAGAAGCACAGTTCGCTGGAGTCCGTCCGGTTTCAGGGCCGCCGAGACCAGGATGTTGGTGTCGATCACCAACCGCAGCGGCGTCATGCGCGCTTTGGTTTTTTCGCGCGCGTGGCCGTAATCAACTGGTCAATGTGGCGCGAACTGAGCGTGTCTGTTCCCTTGCGCTTCGATTCCTCGCCGATCACCCGAAGCACTTCCGGTTCCGGAGCGGCAAGCCGCACGTAGTCTCGAATGCCGAGCAACACAGCCTTGGGCGCTCCACGCTTCTCGATGACGAGTGAATAGCGATCCTCTTCCACCCGGCGCAGCAGCTTGCCAAAGTTCGAACGAGCGCTCAACGCCGAGACAACGATACTGTGGGTTTTGCCAGCCATCTTGCGAACTCCTCAGTTCAATTATCTGAACTATACAGTTGAACCGCAAGTGGTCCAGGCCGCCGCCGTCCACCCGATTGTGAGTGCTACGGCGAAAGGTGGCAGGGTCCGAGGATCGGGCCAGGCGAGTTTCTTCACAGCTTACTTCTGCTCGGGCAACAGATAGTATTCGTACTGAGTCGTCCAGCTGAACTCGTGGCCGGGCTCGATGTCGATGGAAACGTATGGCTCCATCGCGATGACCGTTCGGATCGACCAAAGCGATTCCTTCGCCAACGGCCGATCCGTTTCAATCTTCATGCCGACGCCGAGCCGGCTGTTCTCGATCCGTATCTGGTGGTCCTTTTCACCGCTCCCGAAGCCTTCAATCGAGGTCGCCACGACGTCTTCTCCTGTGAGCGTCTTGGTGTAGATGATCTGGCTCCCGCGAATCTCGGCCAGCGTTTTGTTGGGCGGTTTCGAGGTGCGAATCGGAAACGGAACCGTGATCGCAAGCCCTGGTCCCGGCGGCTGCTTGTCCAGAACCAGGAAATTGTGGTTGTACACGTCCGTATGAATGGCTTTGCTGCCTGTGTTCTTCAGGCGGTGCTGAATCACCATCACCGGCTTGCCTTCCGCCAGCCGTATCGTCTTCCGGTACACGTATCCATAAGGCGCGTCGGACAGCGTTTGAATGAATTCGACCGAAGTCGCGGTCTTGGCGATTACCCATCGGCCTGCGTCCGCGATCTCGTACAAGTGGTAGTTATCGTAGGCGGCGTTATCGGGCCTGCGCAGCGCGCCGACACCGATCTTGATGAAGTGGCCGCCGGTCTTGGCTTCATCGAAGCCGATCGGCCCGAACTCATTCACCGGCCCCGTGATCGCGCTGCAGGGTCCGGCAATGATGTCCGGTCCCGAGTAGATGAAATCGTGGACCGCCGGATCCGTCTTGTTGAACCAGGGCCCATAGTAATCGTGCCCTTCAAACTGCAAGCTGTATAGGACGCCCGACCAATCGAAGCGAGTGCCTTGATAGAACCCCCGCTTCACCTCGGGCAGATAAATCTTCGCCGAGATCTTTCCGTTCTCGATCTCCGCGCTCGGGAAATCAGCCGCCCCCAAATGTCCAATCGACACGCTCATAAGAATCGCCGCCAGCGCTTTCATCACCACCGCTTGATTATGCGCGATTCAAAGGACAAATGTCTGTTCCAGATTTTCGGACCTCGCGCTTCCGAGACGTTCAGCGATGAGTGGGGTCAGCGGATGAGTGGGGTCCCTCCCCACATAAAGCGGCCGAATGGGGTCCGTCCCCATTCTTCACGAGGGATGTGCTGATAGCATTCCTGCATGAGCATGGGCAAAGCCGATCGTCGCGCCTGGACTCGTCGTGAATTCGTATATGGCGGGCTTGCGACCGCGGGTGCGATGGGGAGACTGCCCGCCCTCGCGGCCGACGATCCTGTTTCCAACCTGGATGATCTTGCCCGCGTGGTTCGTGGGCGGATGCTGCGTGGGAATTCGCCGGGTTATGACGAGGCGAGGAAGGTGTGGAACCTTGCCTACGATCGTCGTCCGCTCGCGATGGTGCGCGTCGCGGACGTTGACGACGTGCGACGTTGTGTGGAGTTCGCGAGGAAGCACTCGATTCCAATCGCGATCCGCGGCGGTGGTCATAGCTATGCTGGTTACGGGGTGGCCGATCGCGCGCTACAGATCGACCTCGGCACGTTGAGCACGGTATCGGTCGATGGTGATCGCAAGGTCGCTTCGGTGGGTGGAGGTACCCGAATCAGGGATCTCCTCAGCGCCACGTTTGAAGAGGGGCTTTATACGCCCATGGGGTCGTGCGGCTCTGTAGGAGTTGCCGGCCTTACGCTTGCGGGCGGTGATACGGGCGGGAGAGGCTTGTACGGAACGGCATCGGACAATTTGATCGGGGCACAGCTCGTGACAGCGGACGGTGAAGTGCACGAACTGGGACCGGGCAGGGATGAAGACCTGTACTGGGCAATTCGTGGCGGCGGTGGCAACTTTGGCGTTGTCACGCGGCTGGACTTCCGGTTGCATCCCGTTGTTCCGTTACACGTGGCCTCGTTTAATTTCGGATGGCGGAATATCGCCGGGGCATTGCGCGCGTTCGGTGAGCTTGTGCGCGATGCTCCCGACGAGGCACGCGCGGGGTTCTTCGTCGACCGGGAGTCTGGTGCCTCGGCAAGTTGCGGATATCGTGGCACTGCCTCAGCAGCAGACGCTTACCTTGAGAAGTGGAAGGCCGCCTATCGCCCGATCCCGGCACAGCTTTCCACGCCAAAACCGGACCCGCAAGGCGAGGTCTGGGGCTCGACCTACTTGGCCGTTGACGGCGCATTCCTCGAAGATCTTAACTCCAACGTCATCGACATACTTTCGCGCGCTGCGGTGGAAGGGAAAGGAGTGGGTCAGATGTTGCTCGGCCTTTCGAACGGCGTAGTGGCACGCATCCCGATCGCCGCCACAGCTTACCCGTTGCGTGGGACCGGACTGAGCTCGATTATTGCTGCGGAGTGGAATAAGCCCGATGCTCGCGCGCGGGCAGAGCAATGGGTGGCGGAGACTGGCGCTGCGCTGCGTCCCTGGGCGCGACGAGCGTATGTGAACTACCTGCCGCCAAGCGGGCCGGAGCGTATTCGTGAGATTTACGGCGTGAACTATCCACGACTGGCGCGGATCAAGGCGCAGTACGACCCGGCGAACCTGTTTCGAGAGAATCAGAACATTCGGCCGGAAGGGATGCACGGATGATTCGGCCGATTGATATGACCGCTAACAGCCTGTAGCGGTTGAATAACCGCCCAATCATCAGTTAGTGCTTGCTCAATATCCCCGAGAAGGCGGCCAGCGTTGGCAGAAACCAACGCCAAGCGAGTCTCGCTCCAGCAATTCGTCATGGCGACCTCCTCAGTTGATGCCAACAGGCCAAAGCACTCATCCAGCCGTCTGTTGGAGATTGACTTTGAAGAAATGGGGTCCCGTCCCCAATTAGGCGATGGCCAGCGACTGATATGCGCCATTCAAGGCGGCCGTCCTCGGCAATTTCCCGGCTCGGTGACCCAGTTGTTGCGCGTTCTCCCGCAGCATGCTGGCCCGATTGCCCAGGTCGCAAACCTAAGTCGCTTGTTTGCAATCAAATGCGGAGAATTGCTTTGGAGTTTCGTCTGCCTGACGACTCATGGCTTTGCCGTGGCAGCCTGGCCGAATGGCAACGACGGGAGGGACAGCAGTGATACCGGCAGCACTCTTATTGACGGTCTTTTTCTTATATAGCCTGGTCTCGCGCCGCCTTGAGAAGACAATTCTCACCGCTCCCATCTTCTTCACCACCGTTGGCATGCTGATGTTGCCGGCCCTGCCCTCGATGCTAAAGGTGGGGATTACCGCACCGGTCTTCCTGCGGCTTGCCGAAGTCGGCTTGGTGCTGCTGCTGTTCACTGACGCCAGCCGCACCGACGCGGCCGTATTGCGCCGGATCGGGAACCTGCCGGCCCGGCTGCTCAGCGTGGGCATGCTGCTGACGATCGTTGCAGGCGCGATCGCGGCGAAGCTGTTCTTCCCCAGCCTCTCCATCTGGGAAGCGGGCATCCTAGGTGCCATCCTCGCACCGACGGACGCCGGACTTGGGCAGATCATCGTCAATAGTCCGCGGGTGCCGGCGCCGGTGCGGCAAGCGCTCAATGTTGAGGCCGGCCTCAACGATGGGCTCTCTGTGCCCTTTATGCTGTTTTTCATCACGCTGGCCGCTGCAAAGTCGGAAGGCGGCGCCGCCAGCCTGATGCAGTACATCGTGGAGCAGCTTGGGTTTGGCGTAGTCATCGGGGCGGCCATCGGCCTCGTTGGTGGAGGCTTGCTCGGCGTGGCGCGGCGCCGGCAATGGGTAGCAGAATCATTCCTGCAAATCGGCGTTGTCGTCCTGCCGCTGTTGTGCCTGGTGCTGTCGGAGATGGCCGGCGCAAGCATGTTCATCGCCTCGTTTGTTGCTGGTTTCACGGTGCAAGTGGGATTCAAGGACGCCGCCAAGCACAGCGTCGAGTTCGCCGAAGACTGGGGACAACTCCTGAACCTTACTGTGTTTTTGCTCTTCGGCATATTAGTGGCTCGCGATTGGCCCCAATTTGGGGCCCCATTCTGGCTCTATGCCGTGACAAGCCTGACGTTGGTGCGTATGCTGCCTGTCTGGATTGCGTTGATCGGAACCCGGCTGAGTCCGGCGAGCGTCCTCTTCATGGGTTGGTTCGGCCCGCGCGGACTGGCCTCAATCGTTCTGGGCCTCGTCTACCTGGAGCAGGAACTGGACTTGCCAGGCGAGTCCACACTCCGGCTCGCCGTCATGGTGACGGTACTGCTCAGTATCTTCGCGCATGGAATCAGCGCAATACCGGGCATCGGCTGGTACACCCGGGCGCTCGCGTCGCTAGACGGCAGTGCCCCGGAACGCCAGGATATTACGCAGAAGGCAGTAGCAACCTAGTTAGGGTTTCCTCCCGAGGCCGCCCAGGGCAAAGCGAACAAAACAAGTCAGAAAGCGGGGGGCAGCTCAAGCGCATCGGCCCCGGTTGGTTCTTCCAAAAGGCCCCCCGGTATGGATCGTCGGTCAGAAGCTGGCCAGGACAATCTATTCACAGATTTTATACTTTTATTCCCTTGCATAAAAATCGCTTCTAGCCTATCCTGGTTTCAAGATCGGAGTTCTGAGACACCTCACCGGGTTACTCAGGACGTAAGTCTTCTCGTGATATGAATCAGAACCATCTATTCGTAGCGCTTACCTTGGTCGTCGTAACCGGCACCGCCTAAGCGCTCACGGGACTCTGAATCTCAAGGGCCACAGGCGGGTAACCAAGCCAGCCGGTGGCCCTTTCACTTTCAGGGCACGAGTTTTCATCGGTTACCGCGGCCAAGCCGCGAAACAACGAGTCTCACAATCGGTCAGGAGTTTCAGTTATCGCCATGTCGTCGAATTTACTCTCGGGTGCAAAGATTCTGCTCGAATGCCTGGTGCGCGAAAACGTAGACTGCATCTTCGGCTATCCCGGCGGAGTCACGCTGCCTCTCTACGACGCGCTGTACGACCACCCCATTCGCCACGTGCTGGTGCGCCACGAACAGAACGCTGCCTTCGCGGCTCAGGGATACGCGCGCGCCACCGGCCGGGTCGGCGTCTGCTGCGCAACCTCGGGGCCGGGCGCCACCAATCTGGTCACTGGATTAGTGGATGCCTTGATGGATTCCATTCCCGTCGTTGCCCTCACCGGTCAGGTCACTACCAAGTTGATGGGCAGCGATGCGTTTCAGGAAGCTGACACCTTCGGCATCACGCGATCGGCTACCAAGCATAACTACCTCGTAAAGAACATCAACGATCTCCCAAGTGTCGTCCACGAGGCCTTCTACATCGCCGCCTCGGGCCGTCCGGGTCCGGTGCTCATCGATATCACCAAAGACGTCTTCCAGGGACAGGCGCACTATGCGCCCGTGACCGAAATTCATCTTCCCGGCTACAAGGTCCACGGCGAGGGTCACTCGGGCCAGATCCGCCGCGCCGCGCAAATGATTTGGGAAGCCGAGCGTCCCTTCCTCTACGCGGGCGGCGGCGTGATTGCTGCCAACGCCAGCGACGAGCTTCGCAAGTTCGTCGAGCAAGTAGACATTCCCGCCGTCTGCACGCTAATGGGCTTAGGCGCATTGCCGGCCGAGCATCCCAACTTCATCAGCATGCCGGGTATGCATGGCAGCTACGCCGCCAACATGGGCCTGACCCACACCGACCTGATCATTGCGCTGGGTGTGCGCTTCGACGATCGCGTCACCGGCAAGCTGGCCGCCTTCGCGCCGCACGCCAAGGTGATCCACATTGATGTGGATCCCGCCGAGATCTCGAAGAACCGCCACGCCGACCTGCCCATCGTCGGCGACTTGAAGAAAGTTCTGCCCCGGCTCAACGCCGAGTTGGCTGAACTGGCTCCTTCCATGCGTCCCCGCAACGCGGCCGCCCGCCAGGCATGGTGGAAACAGATCCGCGCGTGGAAGGCCGAGCATCCTCTGGTGGCCGAAGTCTCGACTACTGAGATCAAGCCCCAGCACTTGATGGCCGAGATTGATCGCATCTCGGGTGGATCGGCGATTGTCACCAGCGATGTCGGCCAGCACCAGATGTGGTCGGCCCAGCTGATCCGTTTCAACGAGCCCCGGCTGTGGATCAACTCCGGCGGCCTCGGCTCCATGGGCTTCGGTTTGCCGGCCGCCATCGGCGCGCAATTCGCACGCCCCGACAAGCTGGTGTTCTCCATCGTCGGAGACGGCGGCTTTCAGATGTCGATCCCCGAACTGGCAACCATCGCCAACCACGGGCTGCCCATCAAGATTGTGGTCATGAACAACGGCTACCTCGGCATGGTGCGGCAATGGCAGGAATTGTTCTACAACAACCGGCTCTCGCAAGTTGAATTGACCTCGTTCCCCGATGTCGAAAAGCTGGCCGGTGCTTACGGCTTCAAGGGCCGGGTGGTGGAGAATGTCGCCGAGATGCCGCGCGCCCTGGCCGAGGCCGTGGCCGAGCCCGGGCCCTATCTGTTGAACATCAAGGTGGCGTCGTTTGAAAATGTCTATCCCATGGTCCCAGCCGGTATGGGTATCAGCGAGATGGTGCTGCGTCCACCGCAGCCGGTGGAGGCCTAAGCCCCCGCGGCTGCCAGGAGCTATTCAATGCAACAGATCATTTCTCTCCTCATGGAAAACAAGCCCGGAGCGCTGATGCGCGTAACGGGTCTGCTGAGCCAGCGCGGCTATAACATCGAAAGCCTCACCGTGGCTCGTACCCTCGATCCCACGCTCTCGCGGATGACGATCGCCGTGGATGTGGAACCAACTGCCAAAGCGCAGGTGATCAAGCAGATGAACAAATTGATCAATGTGCTTCAGGCCACCGACGTCACCGACGGAGCTGCGGTCAACCGCGAAATGGTGCTGCTGCGCGTGCGAACCACGCAGCCCAGCCGCACCGCCATTCTGAAGGAGGCCGAGATCTTCCAGGCCCGCGTGGTCGACTCCACCACCGAAGGCTTCGCCCTGGAAGTGACCGGCGATCCGGAAAAGCTGGATGAGTTTATTGATGTCATGCGCAGCTATGGCGAGATCGATGTCACCCGATCGGGTATGGTTTCGATGTCGCTGGAAAACAAGAAGCTGCGCCTATCGCCGCCCGTACCCACCGGCGCGGCCCAAGATGAAGCCTTTGAGCTTCAAGAGGTCGATTAAGCCTCAAGACTAAATCCCCACGTATCGGGAAGGAACACTATGCCAAAGCGATTTTATGAGAAGGACGGCAGCCTCGCGCCCCTGAAGGGCAAGACGGTGGCCATTATTGGATATGGAAGCCAGGGCCACGCCCATGCCTTGAATCTGCGCGATTCGGGTGTGAACGTCATCGTCGGCCTGTACGGAGGCAGCAAGAGCAAGGCCAAAGCCGAGGCCGCTGGTCTTGCCGTCCATTCGGTAGCGGATGCGGCCAGGAAGGCCGACGTGATCATGGTTCTTCTGCCCGATCACGTGCAAGGCGATACCTATCGCCGCGAGATTGCGCCGTACTTGACCGAAGGCAAGACGCTGATGTTTGCCCATGGCTTCAATATCCACTTCAACGAGATCAAGCCGCCGGCTGACATCGATGTATCGATGATTGCGCCCAAGGCGCCCGGTCACCGCGTGCGGGAGCTCTTCACCGAAGGCGTTGGCGTGCCCGCCTTGGTGGCGATCGCCCAGAACGCTTCCGGCAAGGCGCTCGAGAACGCCCTGGCATACGCTTTGGCACTCGGATGCCTGAAGGCTGGCGTCATCGAAACCACCTTCAAGGAAGAAACCGAAAGCGATCTGTTCGGTGAGCAGGCCGTCCTCTGCGGTGGCGTCAGTGAGCTGATTCGCGCCGGCTTCGAGACCCTGACCGAAGCGGGCTATGCGCCGGAGATTGCTTACTTTGAGTGCCTGCACGAGCTCAAGCTGATCGTCGACCTTATTTATGAAGGCGGCTTGGGCTACATGCGCTACTCCGTCTCCGATACCGCCGAATATGGCGACTACACCCGCGGACCCAGGATTATCAACGACGAAACACGCAAGGAGATGAAGAAGATCCTGAGCGAGATCCAGAGCGGCGAATTCGCGCGAACCTGGCTTGCGGAGAACCGTGCCGGACGTAAGAACTTCCTCGCGATGCGCGAAGCAGCTAAGGATCAGCCGATTGAGAGAGTCGGCGCTGAACTGCGCTCCATGATGACCTTTCTCAAGAAGCGCAAGGAAGCGGGCGTTCCGCAAGAAACTGTCGTCACCGCCTAGCCGGCGGCGCAAATCAAGCACTCGACGAGGCGGTCTCAATGGCCGCCTTTTTCATTTGCATTTTTGCGGCATAATATAAAACATATCTTCCAGGAAATGTCGTTTCAAAAGCTGTGGAAAAGCAGATGACGCCGCGGCTCCGAACGGGCATCAGTTGAGCAATCTCCTGTGATTTTTAGTTTTCGACAGATACTTTCCGGTTCCCCATTGAGTTGGGTCCGGTAGTTGGTTACCTTAGGCGAGGTTCTCCCCCTGTCATGGCGACGCGTGAAATATCGATAGAGCAATCCCTTCCGGTCAATCTGGATGCGGAGCGCTTCGTGCTCGGCGCCATCCTCACCGACGAGTCCGCCTTCATCCGGATCGCCGGAACGCTAGCTGCCGAAGACTTCTCGCTTGAAAAGCACCGGCGTATCTTCCAGCGTATGGCGGACCTGCATGAGTCCGGGCAGATCATCGACCGTGTAACGCTCGCCAATGAACTGATGCGGCACGGTGAGTTGCAGTCGGTCGATGGCGTCAGCTACTTGGTTTCGCTCGATGACGGCCTGCCGCAGATCACCAGCATTGAGAGCTACGTCGGCATCGTCAAGGAAAAGGCGCTGCTGCGGAAGATCATCACAGTCTCGCAGGACATGATCGACCGCTGCCTGGTGAGCGGCGAAGACGGGTATCAGATTCTGGGCTCGGCCGAAGACGCCCTGATGAAGCTCGGCGACGCTGAGTCATCGACCGGCTTGGCGAGTCCCAGGCAAATCATCGAAGACTTTGCCGGTGGCGTGAATGCGTTTCTCGATACCAGCAAGCGCATTAAGGGCATCAGCACCGGCTACCTCAAGTTCGACGAGTTGACCGGCGGTCTGCGCGAAGGCGAGTTGGTTATTCTGGCGGCCCGCCCGGCCATGGGCAAGACAGCGTTTGCGCTGAACATCGCGCAGCATGTCGCGACCAATCGGCACAACCCCAAAGCAGTAGCGGTTTTCTCGCTGGAAATGTCCAAAGAGTCGCTGTTGACTCGTATGTTGTGCGCTACGGCGCGGGTGGATCAACAGCGCTTCCGGGCCGGTTTCTTAAGCTCCGCTGAACGGCATAGCTTGCAGGACGCCATGTCCAAGCTGGTCGAGGCGCCGCTGTTCATCGACGACACAGCGGGCACCAACCTCATGGACATCCACTCGAAACTCAGGCGGTTGCAGGCTGAGCAGGATCTCGGCTTGGTGGTGGTGGACTACCTGCAGCTCATGCAGGGCCGAGGCCGCTTTGAAAACCGCGTGCAGGAAATCAGCTCCATGTCGCGAGGCCTCAAACTGATGTCGAAGGAACTGAAGGTGCCCTTCCTGGTGCTTTCCCAATTGAGCCGCGCGCCGGAAACCCGCATTGGCGATCATCGCCCAATGCTCAGCGATCTGCGCGAATCGGGAAGCATCGAGCAAGACGCCGATCTGGTGGCCTTCATCTTCCGCGAAGAAGTCTACAAGCCCGACAATGCCAGCTTGCAGGGAATCGCTGAGCTGATCCTCGCCAAGCAAAGAAATGGTCCCACCGGCCGGATAAAGCTCGTGTTCCTGAATAAATTTACGAAGTTCGAGAATCCCGCCGAAGGCATGGACGACGTCGAGCCCCACGATTAACGAGGACTCAGTCTACGAGTCCTTGCTTCATGGCGAAACGCACCAACTCGCCCGTGGAGTGCAGGTTTAGCTTCTCCATGATCTTCCCGCGGTGTGAATCGACCGTGTAAACGCTCAGGTTGAGCCGGGTGGCGACCTCTTTGTTGGTCTTGCCTTCGGCGATCAGCTGAAGCACTTCGCGCTCACGCGACGAAAGCAGATCTAACGGGTTGGTGATGTTCTGACGGTAATCGCTGAGGAGTGTGCCCGAGACGGCAGGGCTGATGTATCCATCACCGCGGGCCACCGACTGGATTGCGCTGATCAGTTCCGTATCGATGGCATCCTTGAGAATGTAGCCCCGCGCACCGGCTTTGAGGATCTCGCGAACATAGACCGCTTCTTTGTGCATGCTCAGTACCAGCACCTTGGTGCGTGGCGAGATCTGATGTAACCGGCGGGTTGCCTCAATACCGTTCAGCTCCGGCATCGCCACGTCCATCAGGATGAGATCGGGCTTCAGCTTCTCCGCCAGCTCGAGAACCTCACGGCCATTGGCCGCTTCACCGATTACTTGAAGGTCGGCGTGCGACGAGATGATCAGCTTGAGGCCCTGGCGAACAATCGTGTGGTCGTCGGCCAGCAGAATCTTGGTTACAGGGTCGGGCACGTCACCTCAATCTTGACACCCTGTCCCGGCGAGCTCTTTATCCTAAACGTTCCACCGGCGCCGCGCGCGCGAGTATCCATGCCCACAAGCCCTAAACCAGCGGGACCGCGGGAAGCCGGCACTGTGAAACCTCGCCCGTTGTCCTGAATGGATAGCGTGACGCTTCGCTCTTTACCCGCTAAGTCAATTCCCACCCGAGTTGCTTGCGAATGGCGAGCTACGTTGGTCAGCGCTTCCTGTGCGATCCGAAACAGGTGGGTTTCGGTGGAGTCGGCCAGGCGGCGTCCCAACAGATCGGAGTGATACTGAACTTCGATACCGGTACGCTCCGCGAAGTTCTCAGTCAGCCAGTGCAGGGCCGCGTCCAATCCGAAGTCATCCAGTATGGTCGGCCGCAGCAGTTGCGAGAGCTCCCGCACATTCTTAACCGCGTTGTCGACGATGACCAGGCAATCGTCCACTCGCTCATTGCTGGGAGTCTCACGCAGCGAGGAAAGGTTAGCTTTCAATGCGGTGAGTTCCTGGCCTAGCTCGTCATGCAGTTCATGCGAGAAGCGCCGTGCGATCTGTTCCTGGCTTTCGAGTACCTGTAGCTGCACGGTACGCAGGTCGCGCGCCTGCTGCTCAAGCCGGCGAAATACGTCCGCCGACGCGCGCACTGTGAAGAAGGCGCACACCAAAGACAGGAGCACGCAGATCGCGAACAGCCAGACCGTGAAGCGGAGCAATCCGTGGCCTTCCTTTAAGATGTTTTCACGCGCATGGCTAGCCTGAACGGCAGCCGCTTCAAGTGCGGTCTGCATCTCAGCGTGCGATTCAGCTAGTTGGTTGAGGATGTCCTCTTTCTTAATCAGGTCGGCGCGCCGCGCCAGCTTCTGGCGGCGATCGTACAACACATCCTGCTGTTTCTGCAGTCGCTGAATCAGAGCCTGGGCAGTGCTTTGCCCGCTAGCGAATGCCGTGGCATTCTCGTCGATCTGGCTCACGGCGCGGACAGCCACCAGCAGCGCCGACAGCAGCAAAAGCACCGAAACGCCCGAGCCGATCAATAGAAGCCGTTGAAAATACGGTTGGGTAATGGTTTGGCGAGACTCCACGATTACGAGTCTTTCATTAAGATTCGCTTTGCGCTATCCCGAAAACACGGGATCAAGATAGACCTCTCGAGGCGATGGTCTCAAAATGCAATCCCAGGCACAGTGGTTATGTGAGCGGCGGAGAACGAAATCGCCGACACCACAAGGAGAAATGAAAATGAAAAAGCTATTTGTATCGACCCTCTTGACCGCGCTGGCCGTCCCCGTGATGTTTGCGCAGGCCGCCCCGCAATCGACAGACACCAAGCCCACGTCCACGACCAAGTCCACGACGAAGGCCAAAAAGCAACACGCCAAGAAGACCACCGCAGCTCCGGCCGCGGCGTCCACAACCAAGACGGCTTCCCCCGCCCCAAAGAACTAACCAATACAAACGAATCCCCACCCTATTCCGGCCAGTCCAGGCGTACCAGCACGGTACTCCTGGGCTGGCCTTTTTTCTGGTAGGCAATGGCTCTTTTCCCATCGATGCCGCCGGGCGCAAAACCAGGCCGACGCCCAGGAAGCAAGCCCGTTTGGCATGGTATTCTTAAGCGGAGCACGAGTTGCCGCGAAAAGCGTTCAATCCGATGCGCTCACCTGTTAGTTGGCGGCACGGCTCGTGCCCCGCTCCACCGTGTCCTATCCAAACCAAATTGACGAGAAGCATCTTATTGCCGCGACAATCGACCACACTCTGTTGAAGCCTGAGGCCACCGCTCGGGACATCGAGAAGGTGTGCCTGGAGGCGCTGCAAAACGGTTTCGCGTCGGTGTGCGCGAATCCGTGCTGGGTGCCGCTGGTTGCCGGACAGCTGACCGGTTCCGCCGTGAAGGTCTGTACGGTGATTGGATTCCCACTGGGAGCTAATCAGACAGAGGCTAAGCTGGCCGAAGCGGGCTTGGCCTTGAGTCAAGGCGCTCGCGAGCTGGATATGGTCCAGAATGTCGGTGCGCTCCGTTCCGGCGACTATTCGCTGGTTGAGCAAGAGATTGCGAAACTCGCTGATCTGGCACATCGCCATGGGGCGATTCTGAAAGTGATTCTAGAGACTTCCCTATTGACGACGGAGCAGAAAGTGAAAGCCTGCCAGATCGCGCTCGAAGCGAAGGCGGACTTCGTGAAAACCTCGACTGGCTTTTCCAGTGCCGGAGCGACGGTTGAAGACGTTAAGCTAATGCGGCAGACGGTCGGCCCCGCATTGGGCGTGAAGGCCTCCGGTGGAATAAGGACGCTGGCCGCAGTTCGTGAGATGCTCGCGGCAGGCGCAAATCGCATCGGCGCCAGTGCCGGCGTGCAGATTCTGAATGAGTTGAGCGGATTTGCGAAGCCATCCAGTCCCTCACCCGCGGGTAACTATTGATGGCGCCGCCGAAGAAGGGGCTGGTTCGTTTTCGCGAGCGGGCTGAACTGCTCGATTTTCTGCTAGAGGTCTCGGCCGCTACCTCCGAAACACTCGATCTGGATCGCTTGTTGGCAAATGTCGGGAGCATTGTCAAGGAAGTCATTCCACATGATCTGTTCGCGATTCTTCTTTACAACGAGAAGGCCGGCGGACTGCGCATTCGTTATTCAGTCGGACACCGTCCCGAAATCACCAGCCTGGTTATCCCGCTTGGCGAAGGCATAACCGGCGCGGCCGGCGCCACCCGGCAACCCATCATGGTTAACGACGTCCGCGCCGACAACCGCTACCTGGTTGCACTGGACGCCGTGCGCGCCGAACTCGCTGTGCCGATGCTGGCTCGCGGAAAGCTGGTTGGCATTATCGATGTGCAGTCCACCAAGGTGAACGCGTTTTCTGAGCAGGATCGCGCGCTGCTCACGTTGATTGCCTCGCGGATAGCAGTATCCATCGACAACGCCCGGCTGTACCGCCGCGTGCAAGGGCAAAACCGGACGCTCCGCGTGTTGGCCCACGTCTCTCAGGAGTTCAGTTCGATCCTGGATCTGGACGAACTGCTTTCGAAGATCTCCGTGACCATCCGGGCGCTCATCAATTTCGATGCGTTCAGCATCTTTCTGGTGGATCGCGAACACGGTCTCCTCCGCCGGCGTTTCAGCCAGCGCTACGACGAGCGCATCGCCCTCGACAACCTTGAGTTGGGCAAAGGCATCACCGGTGCGGCTGTCGAAGCGCGCGAGACGCTGAACGTGGGCGATACATCGGCTGATCCGCGCTACATTGCCTCGCACCCGGACATTCGATCGGAGATTGCGGTTCCGCTGATCCTGCAAGACAAAGTGATCGGCGTACTCGATCTCGAGAGCCAGCGGCTCGGCTTCTTTACCGATGAACACACGCGTGCACTGACACTACTGGCTCCGCAGATCGCCAGCTCAGTAGAGAATGCTCGCTTGTATGAAGAACTGGGCCAGCGCGAACAGCGCATGGATCAGGACTTGAAGGCAGCTCGTAAGTTGCAATCGGTCCTCTCGCCGCGAACCGCCCCCGACATCATTGGTCTGGATATTGGCATGAAGTCGCGCCCGGCGCGCGAGATAAGCGGCGATCTGTTCGACTTCTTTGAGCACAGCGACGAGTACGCGCTGATTGCGTTTGGCGACGTCAGCGGCAAGGGTGCGGCCGCAGCCCTGTATGGCGCGATGGTGTCCGGTCTCCTAAGGACACTGGCGCCGCGCCGGCGAAGTCCTGCCCAGCTCATGCGGGCCCTAAACGAATCCCTGCTGGAGCGCAAGGTGGACGCCCAATACGTGACTCTCCTCTTGCTGCTGTGGGAAGCGCGCACGCGTACGCTTACTCTCGCCAATGCCGGGTCCGTGCCGCCGCTGATCTACCGTGCCGGTGAGATTATCGAGCCCAAGGTGGAGGGAGTGCCGCTCGGCTTGCTTGACGATCGCGAATACGAGCAGGTGTCGATTCAGGTGAAGCGCGACGACACGATCCTTTTGTTCTCAGACGGCATTGAAGATCAGCTCCGTGAGAAGGACGAGGATTTTGGTCGCGACCGATTCTCAGCCATCGTTTCCGCCAACAGCCAACTACCGCCGCAGGAGATTGTGCAAAAAGTCTTCGACGGCCTTGACGCTTTCCGGGGAGCTACGCCCCTGACTGACGACCAGACGTTTGTCGTCTTGAAGGTCCTGTAGACCCTTCCCCAATTACCAATGGAAACTTCAGCAGGGTTCCTTTATCGAGACGGTTCACTCTTCTGCGAGGACGTAAGCCTCACCGATCTGGCGCGCGACTACGGAACGCCGGCGTATGTCTATTCGCAAAACGCGGTAACCAGCCGGTTACGCGCATACCGTGAGGCGCTGGAGGGCCTTCCGCATCGCATCTGCTACGCCGTCAAGGCCAATTCCAATCTGGCCTTGCTCGAAGTGTTGGAACGGGAAGGCGCAGGCTTCGACATCGTGTCGGGGGGAGAGCTATTCCGCGTGTTGGCGGCGGGCGCAGACGCTTCAAAGGTGGTCTTCTCGGGCGTCGGGAAAACCCGCGAAGAGATCCGCTTCGCGCTGGAGCGGGGCATTCACAGCTTTAACTGCGAATCAGAGCCAGAGCTTGAAACTCTTGGGGTCGCCGCTGCCGAACGGGGCGCTACCGCTTCCATTGCCTTGCGGGTCAATCCGGACGTGGATGCCTCCACTCACCCCTACATTTCGACGGGGCTCAAGGAACACAAATTCGGCATTGATATAGCCGATGTTGAACGTGTGTATGAACAGGTGCGCTCGTACCCGAACCTGGTAGCGGATGGTGTAAGTTGCCATATCGGCTCTCAGCTGCTTTCGATCGAGCCGCTGCTCGAGGCTGCCGACAAGATGCTGGCCCTGGTTGAGCGTTTGCGCGCGAAGGGCTTTCCCATTCGCCATCTTGATTTAGGCGGCGGCCTCGGAGTTCCCTACCGGCCGTCCGATACGCCTTCGAGCATTCGAGAGTTTATCCGTCACCTGCGCCATCGCATCGGCGCGTCTGGTTTGGAGATTGTCCTTGAACCGGGCCGATCCATTGCCGCCGAGGCAGGCGTGTTGCTGGCGCGCGTGCTGTTCACCAAGCAGAACGGCAGCAAGACGTTCGTCATCCTGGATGCCGGCATGAACGACCTGATCCGGCCCACGCTGTATCAAGCGCACCACGAGATTGTGCCGGTTGTGAAGCGGCCTGGGCGAACGATTGTTGCTGACATCGTGGGCCCTGTCTGCGAGACGGGGGATTTCTTCGCTCGCGACCGCGAGATTCCCGAACCGCAAGCCGGAGACCTGGTGGCGCTCCAGACGGCCGGAGCGTACGGCTTCGTCCTGGCGTCCAACTACAACTCACGGCCGCGGCCGTGTGAATTACTCGTGAACCGCGGCGCCGTTCATGTCGCGCGGCGGCGCGAGACGTACGAGGACCTGGTGCGCGGCGAAGCTCTGCAGCCCCGGTAACACCCTTCGCCTTTCATCCAAAACCCATTACCACTGGTTCGTAAAGACCTGCCGTTCGTCCCAATCCTTTGGGCTGAACCAGGCGGGCAGCGTAAGATCGGAAGGAACAAACGGCATGCCAACTCCTGCGATCACCGTTGAGGGGCTACACAAATCGTACGGCCCTTTCGAAGCAGTACGCGGAATCGATCTTGAAGTTCAGGAGGGCGAGGTGTTTGGACTCCTTGGTCCAAACGGGGCCGGCAAGACAACCACCGTCGAGATTCTGGAGGGGCTGCGGCCACGCAGCAGAGGCAGAGTATCGGTTCTTGGCTACGACCCCGGAGTCCAGGTTGAACAACTGAAAGATCGAATCGGGGTGTGCCTGCAAGCCACCAATCTTCCGGATAAGATTCGCGTCCATGAGGCGTTGGACCTGTTTGCCGCTTTCTACACGAGAAACACCGACAACAAGAAGCTGCTGGAGCGCTTGCAATTGGGAGAGAAGTCGAACGCGTTCTATTCCTCTCTCTCGGGCGGCCAAAAACAGCGCGTGGCGCTGGCTCTGGCGCTGGTGAACGACCCCTCGCTCCTGTTTCTTGACGAGCCGACCACCGGCCTGGATCCGCAGGTTCGTCTTGAGATCCACGGCCTGATCCAGGAACTGAAAGAAAACAAGCGCACCATTCTGCTGACCACGCACTACATTGAGGAGGCTGAACGGTTGTGCGACCGGGTCGCCATCATCGACTCCGGAAAGATCATCGAACTCGGCACGCCGCGAGAAATCCAGGAGCGAACCTTGGGCCACGCGATGATCGAAATCTCCACGAATGAGCCGGTGCCCATGAATCAGCTCCCGGAGAGCCTCAGCCGCGGCAAGAACACAGCTTCGCAGGACGGGCGTTCCGTGATTATGCAATCGGACTCCCCGGCCAAAACGATCGTCGAGGCGGTCAAGTGGATCGATTCACTCGGCCTGGAACTGGTCGATATCCACTTGAAGCGGCCGACGCTTGAAGACGTGTTCATTGAACTCACTGGAAAGAGACTTCGCGAATCATGAAGAGGTATTTAGCTCATATCCGCAACAACCTGCGGCTTATGGGGCGCGACCGCGCCGTGCTGTTCTTCGCGCTGTTCTTCCCCATGATGTTCTTCGTGATCTTTTCCTTCGCTTACGATGCCGCGAGGAATCCGGCGGCCATGGCTCAAGTTGTGACCATGGTAATCCTCATCGGCGTCTTGGGAAGCGGCTTTTTCGGCGCCGGTATGCGAGCGGTGCAGGATCGCGAATCCGGGGTGTTGCGCCGTTTCAAAGTGGCGCCCGGCGGCCCCGCCCCGATTATCGTCTCGTCGATCGTTTCAGGACTCGTCAGCTATTTGCCGACCGTAGTATTCATTCTGGTGCTCGCCAACGTGTGGTTTCACATGCCGTACCCCGAACACATCTGGCAGTTGCTCTTGTTTATTGCGCTGGGCTCGGTTGCGTTTCGCGCGATCGGCATGATCGTCGCCTCCACTGTAAATTCGGCGCAGGAAGGCCAGATTGTGATTCAGTTGCTTTACCTGCCAATGCTTTTCCTGAGCGGGGCCACGTTCCCGACCTGGTTCCTGCCGCAGTGGTTGCAGATTACCAGCCAGTTTCTGCCGGCAACTTACCTATTTCAGGGAATCCAGTCGATGATGCTCAGGGGCGAAGGCTTCTGGCAGAACCTGACTTCCGCGGCCGCTCTCATGCTGGCATGCGCTGTAGCCGTCTTCATAGGCATCAAGCTGTTCCGCTGGGAGAAAGAGGAAAAGATTACCGGGAAGGCGAAGCTCTGGATCCTGGTGGTGTTCGCGCCGTTTCTTTTGTTGGGTATCTATCAAGCGAAGACAAAGGATAACCTGGCCAAGGACAAAGTCATCTCCCGCACCATGAGCCGTGGCCGCGCCAGGTTGTTTAAGAATGTTCGCATTTTTGTCGGCGACGGCCGAGTGATTCCGTACGGCGCCGTGTTGGTGCGGAACGGAAAGATCGCGGAGGTCTACGACACTCCGCCAGCGGATGAGAAGGCGCTGGAGGCAGAGGTTGTGGATTCCTCCGGCAAAACCCTGCTGCCTGGTTTGATTGACATGCATGTCCATCTGGGCGCGCCTGGAGGTATCTACTCAAACGCCTCGGACTACGCGAAGCCGAATGCCTCCAAACGTGAATTGGCAGCGTATCTCTTCAGCGGCGTAACGGCAGTTCGCAGTGTGGGCGATGCACTCGACGCATCGCTTAAACTCCGGGCCCAGATTCGAGACGGCTCCTCTGAAGGAGCTGAGCTTTTCGTGGATGGACCCATGTTCACCGCGGAGGGCGGGCACGGCACGGAGTACGGGAAATATCTTCCCGAGAATATGCGTGCGGCGTTCGACGCACAGATATCCAGAACTCCGAAGTCGGCAGCAGAGGCACGAACGGAGGTCGACGCGCTGAAGGCTAAAGGTGTGGACGGCATCAAGGCAATTCTCGATGCCGGATCGGCGGGCATGCTATTCACCCGGCTGGATACTGGCATCTATAGGGAGATCGTGAAGCAAGCACACGCCGATAACCTGCCGGTCGCCACGCACACCGGCAACGCATCGGATGTGAGAGACGCCGTGGGTGCCGGGACAAATACGATTGAACACGGTTCGTTCCGCGACTTGATTCCGGCAGATCTGTTCGATGCGATGAAGCAAAAGGGTATCGCCTATGACCCGACGCTGAGCGTGATTGAGGCGGTCCGTGAGATGTCGCAGGGCGAAACCGATCTGCTCGACCGGCCGCTGGTGCAACAGGTGGGCCCGAAGAATCTACTTGATTCCACGCGAGCCGAGCTGATGAAAGCAAAGGAACAAAAGATCCCGCCGGAAAGCATGGCGGCAAGCTACCGGCGCGCCGAAACGAACCTGTTGGGCGCGTACAAGGCCGGCGTCACGCTAATTACCGGGTCGGATGCGGGCAACGTGCTGGTGATTCATGGGCCCACCGTAGAGCGCGAGCTTCAACTGTGGGTGAAGGCCGGCATCCCGCCGGCCGTGGCGCTGCAGGGTGCAACATACAATGCTGCGCGGGCGCTCGGTGCCGAGAATCGGATTGGTTCCATTCAAAAAGGACGTGACGCCACGTTCATCCTGGTGGACGGCAATCCGATTGAGGACATCAACAACATGGAACGGATTACTGCCGTCATTTTCCTCGGCGGATGGGTTAGCCGGGATCAATCGCTCTTTCAGCAAGACAAAGACTGATTGATTACCACTGCTTTCACCGTCGCTGCGGGTCGGTTTGCGAAGCGCCGTGTTGTACAGTAACGCCTATGCGCACTTTGTCTGTTCTTCTTCTGTGCTCCCTTACGCTCGGCGCACAGGATGAAACCAAGACTCTTGAAGTCATCCACAAGATCAAGACCGAAGCCTTCGATAACTCGCAAGTAATGGATACACTGTCCTACTTGAGCGATGTCTACGGGCCCCGGTTGACGGCGTCGGCGGAGTTTAACGAGGCGGCGCAATGGACACTCAATCGCCTGAAGTCCTATGGACTGTCGGACGTCAAGGAAGAAGCTTGGGGGCCGTTTGGCCGGAGTTGGTCGATTGAAAGCTATACCCTTGACATGCTGTCACCACGATATTCGCACCTGGTTGCTACGCCGTTGGCTTGGAGCGCCCCGACGAACGGCGTCGTAAAGGGCGAGGTGATGCTCGCCGCGCTGCCAAGCAGGGAGTTCAACCTCAAGAAGTACGCCGACCAGATTCAAGAGTTTGAAAACAAATGGAAGGGTAAGCTGCAGGGCAAGATCGTGCTGGTTACCGCTCCGAAGCCCATTGCGCCGCGCACCAAGGCCAACTTTGACCGCTACACCGATGCAGAACTAGCAGATCTTGCCAAAGCGCCCGCGCCGGTGGTGAGGAAGAAGCTCGATTGGGATCACTTGGAGATTCCGGACGATTCCGCAGGCCAGATGAAGTTCTTCATGTCGTTGACAGAAGCTCAGATCGACGAATTCTTTGATCGCTATATGGAATTGCGGAACAAGCTAGGCCAGTTTCTGCACGATGAAGGAGTTTTGGCCGTGATCCGTACCGATTCCCGCGACCACGATGGGCTGAACCACGCCGAAGCTGCCGGTCCCGAGAAGGCAAAATCCGTGCTGGCGCCGGCAACCTTTGTCGTCGATGAAGAGCAGTACTCGCGCATGACCCGGCTGCTGGAGAAGAAGATCCCTGTCGTCGTCACGGCGGACTTGAAGGTGAAATACTCCGACCAGGATCAGATGGGCCAAAACATCGTGGCGGAGATCCCGGGCACCGCCAAAGCCGACGAGGTGGTGATGATCGGCGCACACTTCGATTCCTGGCATAGCGGCACTGGCGCCACCGACAATGGCGCGGGCAGCGCGGTCATGATTGAGGTCATGCGGATTTTGAAGACCTTGAATCTTCCGATGAAGAGGACGGTGCGGCTTGGGCTCTGGAGCGGGGAAGAGCAAGGGCTGTATGGTTCAAAGGCCTATGTAACGGCGCACTTCGCCGATCCGAAAACGATGGAACTGAAGCCGGAACACGCCAAACTGGACGCCTACTTGAATCTGGATAACGGAAGCGGAAAGATTCGCGGCGTGTACCTGCAGGGCAACGACGCAGCCCGCCCGATCTTCCAGCAGATCTTTGAGCCGTTCCACGACATGGGCGTTACCACCCTCACGTTGCAGAACACCGGCGGCACAGATCACCTGTCGTTCGACGGAGTTGGTCTTCCCGGTTTTCAGTTCATTCAAGACGCGCTTGACTACGAGACCATTGCGCATCATTCGAACATGGATACCTACAGCCACGCGGTGGCCGAAGACCTGATGCAGGCCTCGGCGGTGATTGCGGCGGCCGTTTATGAGATCGCCAATCGGGAAGAGCGCTTCCCCCGTAAGCCACTTCCGCCGCCGGAGGGGAAGTAACACAAAATCGCAGTGAATAAGCGCACCAGGCCCGGTTCCACCGTCCGAGCCCCCGAAAAGACGGGGGTTCAGCGATCGCTGAAGACACTTGATCGCGTGATTTCCAAGGCGGGGCTCGGCTCGCGAACGGAGGCCCGCAGCTGGATCGGTTCGGGCCGCATCGCCGTCAATGGCAAGGTTATCCAAAACCCCGACCACTGGGTAGATCTGGACCGTGATCGGGTGACGCTCGATGGCAAACTGGTCCGCGACCAGGGCAAGCGCTATATCCTGCTTTACAAGCCCAAGGGGTATGTGACAAGTTACAAAGACCCGGAAGGGCGCCCCACGGTCTACGACTTACTTCATAACATCGACCAGTTTGTTGCCCAAGTGGGCCGGCTCGATCTTGATACCAGCGGCCTGCTGCTGCTTACCAATGACACGCAGCTCGCCGAGGCTCTGACAAATCCGAAGCGCCATGTGCCGAAGACATACCTGGTGAAAGCTTCTGGACACCTTAGTAACGAGCAACTGGAATCTCTGCGGAAGGGTGTGGAACTGGACGACGGCCAAACGCGTCCCGCTGCCGTGGTGCATATGCGCAACTCGGCCACCAGCACGTTTCTTGAAATCACAATCACGGAAGGCCGCAATCGCCAGGTTCGCCGGATGCTTGAAGCGGTTGGCAGCAAAGTACTGAAGCTGGTCCGAGTGAAGCTCGGGTCGCTGACACTAGAGGGGTTGCAAATTGGGAAGCATCGGGATCTCACGCCGGAAGAAGTTAAGCATCTTAAGACCGAAGCGGGAAAATGACGATTCACTCGAGAAATGGGAGGAAGGCAGGCGTCCGTCCGATCAGTACCGATAGGCGCCGATTTTGAGATCGCGCTACATCGACCCCTACAGCGTCACTCCGCCATCGACGCTGATGACCTGGCCCGTGATGTAGTTGTCCGGTTCCAGTAGGAATCGTACGGTTCGGGCCACGTCAATTGCCTGTCCGAATCGCACGATCACTCCTTCGGAAAGGAAGCGGTCATATTTGCCCGCCGCGATGCTGGCCTGTGCCATCCCGGCCTCGATGATGCCGGGCGCAATGACGTTGACCCGGATGTTGTACGGAGCGCGCAGCTCTTTTGCCATGATTCGTGCTCCATGGATCACAGCGGCTTTGGCGCCTGCGTAGGCCGTAGAGTTGGGAAACAGGCCTACGCTCTGCATGGTGGAGAACAAGACGATGGAACCAGCCTTCTGGTTCCGCTTCATTTTCTCGGCGGCCTCACGGGCCAGCAGCAACGGGCCCATATAGTTGACCGCGTGCGAGGTCACCATCTGCTGCTCCAACTGGCCGGCCGACGTGACCCGCGCGGGATCGCCGGTGAAAACAACCAATCCATCCAGAACGCCTGCTTCTTCCAACAAGCGTGTCCGCGCTGCCGAGTCGGTGATGTCCGCTTGCGCAACTCTTGCCAAGCCCGTCATCGCGTTGGCTCGCGCCGCATTTCGGTAGTAGCTGACAATCAGCTCGCAGCCTTCGGCCGCAAGCAATTCGGCCGAGGCTCGTCCGAGCCCGCCAGAGCCGCCAACCAGCAGAATTCTCAACGCCTTCATCACAAATCCTCAGGGTTCGGCGACTGACGAATACACTCCAGGCACCAGCAAAATCAGGTCTTGACGGGCTTTCCCCATTGGTGCCAACGCTTCAGTATGCCAGAATGAAAGGCGAAACCCCATTCGTATGCAGGTTTACTTGCTTCGCCACGGAATCGCAGAAGAAGGCCGAATCGGGATGAACGACTCCGATCGCGAGTTGACCACCGAGGGCCGGCGTAAGCTTCGTGAAACGCTACGTGCTCTCGCAAACGCCGAAGTCAATCCGTCCCTGATTGTCAGCAGCCCTTTGACACGCGCTTTGCAAACCGCTGAGATCGCCCGCAGCGTTTTCAAAACAAAATCCCCGGTGCTGCGCACGAAGGCGCTCACGCCGAACGCGACTGTCGAGCAGGTTTGGGACGAGATTCGAGCGCATCGGGGAGAACCTGAACTGATGTTGGTGGGTCATGAGCCTCAGTTCTCAAACCTGGCTGCGTATCTGTTAGGTACGAGAGAGTTACGCGTCGACTTCAAGAAAGGCGCTGTGTTGCGCCTCGATCTGGAAGGCTTCGGCGCTCAGCCCAGGGGTACGTTGCGTTGGTTTTTTCTAGCGCGCTTTGCCAACCTATCCACGCGCGTTGCCGCCAAAGCGGACTGACGGGGAGCCCGGCCTAAAGAGGCTTCGGCGCGCTTGTCGCGGGAAGTTAACTCCGCCGTCGATAATAAGGCGTGCCTTCATCTCCCATTTCTCCGGCTCGCCGCGTTGCGTTCGACGTTCTTTGTCGAGTCGAGGAAGGCGGGTACGCCAGCGATGAACTGCTCTCGGAAGCCGCTCATCTCACATCACGAGACGCAGGTTTGGCCGGGCAGCTAGTTTTCGGCTGTCTCCGCTTTCAGTCGCAGCTCGACTTTCTGCTGGAGCACTACAGCAAACGTGCGCCCGGGCAGTTGGAGCCGGCGCTCCGCATCGCCTTGCGGATGGGCATCTTCCAATTGCGCTACCTCGACCGTGTTCCACCCCACGCGGCGGTTCATGAAATGGTCGAACTGGTGAAGCAGGGCAAGCGTGCGGCCGCCGGATTGACCAACGCCGTACTGCGTAAGGTAGATCGCGAACCGCTTCGTTGGCCGGGTAAGTCAATTGAACTGTCCTGCCCGCGCTGGTTGCTGCGAAAATGGACCGCCCGCTACGGAACTGCAGAGGCCGAAGGGATCGCGCGTGCGGCACTCGAAGAGCCGGAGCACTACATCCGCATCGCTCCGGGGTCGCCGCTACCGCTTGAGGACGGCCTGAAGTTGGAGCCCACAACGGTGCCCGGATGCTACCGTCTGGTAAAAGGCGCCGCACACGACCTGCGCCGTCATGGCTTGCGTTTTCAGGACATTGGCTCGCAGGCCATCGTCCCTCTGTTGGAACTGGAGCCCGGTCTCTCCTATTTGGATCTTTGTGCGGCGCCCGGCAACAAGACGCTGCAGGCCTTGGAAACGCCGCTCCGCGCCGTGGCCTGCGACTGGAGTGAGAAGCGCCTCAACCAGGTACCAGATATCTGCCCGCGCGTCGCCCTGGATGCCACCAAGCCGCTGCCTTTCCGGGTCCGCTTCCAACGCATTCTTGTTGATGCTCCCTGCTCCGGCACCGGCACTCTGGCCAGAAACCCGGAAATCAAGTGGCGCGTCCAATCTAAGAATCTGCCGTTGCATCAAAGCCGGCAGAGGCTGATTCTTCAGAACGCGCTCGATCAACTGGCGCCGGGCGGCCTGTTGCTGTATGCGACCTGCTCGTTGGAGACCGAAGAAAACGAAGAAGTTACCCATTGGGCTGTGGACAGTTCCCCATACATTCGGATGGTTCGTGAAACATGGAGACTTCCGGGTCGCGATCCAGGGGATGGGTTTTACGCCGCCGTGTTAAGATCAGAACGTTCTGGGAATGTCTAGCCTCCGGCAAATGGGCGTTTCCCGCCGTTATTCCGGCGCTGGCTGCCAGTCGGCCTTCTTGCGGGAGTTCAATACTCTCCAGGTCTGAGTAAGAGGTAGCAAACATGGTACAGATTCTCCCATCCCTTTTGGCGGCCGATTTTGCGTGTCTCGGCGACGAGATCCGCCTGGTCGAGTCGGCTGGGGTGGAGATGCTGCATGTCGACATTATGGATGGGCATTTCGTCCCGAACTTGACGATGGGCCCGCCGGTTACTGAGTCCGTCCGAAAGGTCACCAGGCTGAAGCTCGATCACCATCTCATGATTGAGGACCCCGACACGTATGCGCCGATCTTCATCAAGGCGGGAGCGACCTCCGTCAGCGTTCATTATGAGGTGTGTCGTCACCTCAACCGCACGTTGCACCTGATAAAGGAAGAGGGAGCCTTAGCCGGCGTAGTGATTAATCCGGCAACGACCACCGCGTTGCTCGAGGATGTGCTGGGAATAGTGGACTTTGTGTTGGTCATGAGCGTAAATCCGGGCTTTGGCGGTCAGCAGTTTATCCAGCACTCGCTCGAGAAAGTAAGGCAACTCCACCGCTACCGGCAGGAGCGCGATCTTCATTTTGCTATTGAAATCGATGGCGGCGTATCGGCCCATAATATTGCGGATGTGGTCCGGGCGGGCGTGGACTGGGTAGTAGCGGGCACTTCCGTGTTCGGCACTCCGAACCCCATTGCCGCAGTTCAGGAATTGCAGCAAATCGCTGCCGAAGCAGAACTTGTTAGGGTGTAGAGGAAACAATGAATTTGAACGCTCAATTGCTCAAGCTTGCCCTGGTCGGTTTCCTCGCGGCGAGTATCGCGTCCCCGCAAATGCCGTGGCATAAGAAGAAGTACGAGAACCCCATTACAAAAGACACCCAGCAGCCCGACAAGGTGCTGTTCGATAAAGCCATGAACGATATCGAACATGGGCATTACGAGATTGCGCGTATTACGTTGAACACCCTGATCAACACCTATGACTCAAGCGAGTATCTGGCGAAGGCGAAGCTGGCGATTGCCGACAGCTGGTACCGCGAGGGTGGCGCCAATGGATTGGCGCAGGCTGAGGCGGAATACAAAGACTTCATTCTGTTCTATCCGGCCATGCAGGAAGCCGCCGAAGCGCAGAACCGGATCTGCATGATCCACTACAACCAAATGGACAAGTCGGATCGTGATGACACCCAGGCAGTGCGCGCGAACTACGAATGCATGCAAGTGATCACGCAGTTTCCCAATAGTAAGTACGCGCCCATCGCCATGCAGACCCTGCGTAACATCCAGGAAGCACTCGCCCAACACGAGTTCGCTGTGGGCCACTATTACTTCCATAAGGGCAGCAATCCCGCCGCTGCGAACCGCTTAGATGATGTTGCCGCGCAATATCCGCTGTTCAGCCAGGCCGACGTTGCGTTATACGAAGCGGGTTTGGCCTACATGGACATGGGGCCGCGCTTCCGGCAGCGTGCCGGCGACGACTTTGCCAAGATCGTGCGCGATTACCCCCTTGGCACCGAGGTCGGAAACGCGAAAAAGAAGCTGGCGGAACTTGAAATGCCTATTCCCGAGCCCAGCCAGGAAGCTCTCAACCGTGAGAAGTATGACCAGGAGAATTATGTGAAGCCTTCGCTCTTCAAGCGGGAGACACAGGCCTTCTTTCACGGTCCTGATATGAGCCAAGCAGCGAAGACGGGCCAGCCGGCGATGGTGATGTTGAAGCCCACCCTGCCGGTCAGCATTCCGGTTCAGAACACGGCCGAAGCGGCTCCGGCTCCCGGCCCCGGCGGTGCTCCGGCAGGTACAAACGAAGTGAAGGTTGAGCAGCTCAGTGATGCCGGCTCTAAGGCTCTGGACCAGGGAAAGGATGCTCGCCAGACGATTGCGCCCACCCCGGACGCGCAACCTGCGGCGCAGCAAGGACCCATGCCTTCGAACCACGCCAAGGAGATTGCGGCCGCTAAGGCAGAGGCGGCGAAAAAATACAAGAAGGCCAAGAAGAACAAGAATCAAACCACGGCCCCCGCCACGACTCCCGCTGCCGCGCCTACGGATCAAAACGGACAGCCCGCCGCCGCAACGCCGGCCGGACAGGCTCAGCCGGCTGCTACTCAGCCTGCAGCCCCGCAGCCTTCGACTCCACCGCAACCATGAACCGTATCCTCCTCGCAGACGACAGTCCGCAGGCGTTACGGCTGGCCGAGCAAATTCTCAACACGCGCGAAAATCAGATTGTCAGCGTGACCGATGGCGCCACGGCGCTTCACCGCTTGTCTGATTTCGACCCCGACCTGTTCATTTGCGACGTCTATCTGCCTACCAAGAACGCCTTTGAACTGGCGCGCTACCTTAAAGCGCAGCCCATGCACAAGCGCGTCCGCATCGTCTTTGCCGCCGGACCCGCCGACCGGTTCGACGAGCAGGATGCGCGCAACGCGGGCGCTGACGCCATCCTGCGAAAGCCTATTGAAGCCTCGGCGCTGCTTTCGGTCATCGGGCCCCTACTCAGCGAGGCCCGCGCTGAACGGGAAGAAGACGATTCGCGTCCGACGCGGGTTTTCGATCGTCCCATTGTTCGGGCCGCAGTCACACTGGCACTTGAGGCGGCCATGCCGGTGTTGATCAATGAGATCACCGACCGCGTGCTGCTGGCGCTAGCCCAAGAGCGTGTTTCCACTCCCGTGGCGCCGGTTGCTGAGCCTCAGTCGGCCGCCGCCGGCGCGACGCGCGCAGAGCAGACTTCATAGAACAAGCGATTCCCCGGGTCAGGCATTATCTGGTTCAAGCGGTATAGTGGTCAACGGTGAGCGGAGCGGGATAAACCGCTGCCAGAAGTGCGCTGGCCCATGTGGCTGTGGTTATTTGAACCTGGGCGCCGCCGACTCTAAAGGTGAATTATGGCTGACAATACGTTTGACGTAATGTCGAAAATCGACTTGGCTGAAGTGACGAATGCGATTCAGCAGGCGATGAAAGAAATTCTGACCCGTTACGACCTCAAGGATTCCAAGTCAACCGTCGAGCTGAATGAGAAGGACCGCAAAGTGCTGCTCTCCAGTTCCGATGAATACAAGCTGAAGTCCGTCAATGAGATTCTAGGTCAAAAGCTGGCGAAACGGGGTATCCCCATCAAGGGCCTCACCTATGGCGAGGTCGCCCAGTCCTCCGGCGGAAGGGTGCGGCAGGAGATCGCCCTTCAGCAAGGCATCCCCCTCGAGAAGGCAAAAGACATTGTGAAGCTGATCAAGGACAGCAAGCTGAAAGTCCAGGCCAGCATCCAGGGCGACGTGGTTCGCGTGGCCGGCAAAGACCGCGACACGCTCCAGCAGGTGATCGCGCTGCTCCGCGGGAAGGATTTCGGCATCGACATGCAGTTCGGAAACTACCGCACTTAGCAGTGGTTGTGAAGACGCTTCACGCAGACTACGGCGTGCCGCGCTCCCGCCCGTATCGATTAACATGCCTCGAAGAATCGAAAGCCTTTTCTTGGCCGGTCCGGCCGGTCAACTGGAAGCGTTGCTGGAGGAACCTGAGCATAATGAGCCAATTGAGGCAGCTCTGGTTTGTCATCCGCACCCGCTGCATGGCGGCACCATGCACAACAAGGTGGTGTATCGCCTCGCTCGAGGCTTACGAAAGTCCGGGTGTGTCGTACTGCGTTTTAACTTCCGCGGTGTGAATCTCAGCGAAGGGGAATATGGCCACGGTGTGGGCGAGGTGGATGACGCGCTCACCGGGCTGGCTGAGCTGCGAACCCGCTACCCTGGTCTTCCGGTGCTGGTCGCAGGATTCTCCTTTGGCTCGCGGGTTGCGCTCCGCTTGGCAAGAAGCGACGCCAGCTTGACGCGTGCCATTGCGGTCGGTTTCCCCAGCAAGCATCCCGATCGCGACTACGTGAAGGCAGTCTCAATTCCGAAGTACTTCGTGCAAAGTACAAACGATGTGTACGGTCCGCGTGAGGATTTCCAGGTTTTCTTCGATGAGCTTCCAGAACCCAAGCAGCTGGTTTGGGTCGAGGCCGCCGACCATTTTTTTAAAGACAAACTGGACGCCTACGAAGCGGCAATTGTCGAAATCGCCAGCCGGCGCAGGCCCGGCGGGAATGAACTACAATCGACTTCCAGTGAATGGCGAGATGTTTGAAGATAGGCGGGCTATCGTGAAACCAAGACCTCTTTATGTTGCTCTTTTTCTCCTTTGTACATCGGCTTTTACGGAAGATCTGAAGAAGCCCGACGTGCCGCCCGAATTGCTGCCGAACGACAACGAGCGGCTGGTTCTGATGGCGCATGGCAAGGGTGACCAGATCTACGTCTGCAAGGCCAATGTGAACGGCGCTCCGTTCGGCTATTTGCTCCAGGCGCCGGACGCCGTACTGACTGATGATGCCGGGAAAGAGGTCGGGCATCATTTCATCGGCCCCACTTGGCAGTGGAACGACGACAGCAAGATCACCGCGAAATTGGTCATCAGCGCTCGCTCGCCCGACCCGAAGGCGATTTCCTGGCTACTGTTGTCCACCGTCGACCACAGCGATACCGGGCTCTTGGCGCGAGTGACCAGCATACAGCGGATCAACACCAAGGGTGGCCGCGCGCCGTCATCCGGCTGCGATGCCGGGCACGTCGGCCAGGAAGTTAAGGTCCCATACTCGGCCGACTATTACTTCTATTCGCGCGTATACAAATAGCGGCGGCACCGTGGCTGGAATTTGCGGCGTCTTAGCGCAAGATCTGTGGTGTGGCCGTGACCTCGGATGAAACGGCGCAGCCCGGCTTGCTCCGCAACCATCGCAAACCGCGCCCGCTGAGTGAGGCGATGTCGATGGCGCCTCCGGTGGATCCGGACGACGCGGATGCTTCGCGACTGATCAGACGGTAAGCCGCGCGCGAAGCGCCAGCGGTTGTGTAGACCTGCTCGGCGCCGCTGTCGATATATTTGTCGATCGCCCGGTGCGAGCCCAGGAAGATGTAGATGTAACGACCCAGCGTCTCTGAGTTGTAGATGCGACGCTCCGCCAGCACCCGAATGTCGAGAGCGGTTGTTCCAACCGCCCGGTACTTCTCCACCACGACCGAAGTTCGTCCACCGCTAAAGCCGATGTATGCTGCTTCCAGTGCTACCCGGCCTTGCTCGCGTTCGCTGCGTTTGGGGTCCAGCCGGCTTTGCGCGGCCAGTGCGCTGATTAGAAATGGCCGGACACGCTGGCGAAAGTCATTCATTGCCGCGTTCGGGTCGCTCGCTGTGGGCGTGCCGCGGTAACGCGCGCCTGCCGCTTGGGCGAGATCAGCCACGTCCGCGCCGTTCGCAAACGTCAGCCCAGCGGCGACAAACAAGAACTCACCCGCCGGTACGATCTTGCATACCGGGCGGACAAAGCTGCCGTTGGGGTCGCGAAGCGTCCGCACGCTGTCCGCTGCAACCACCACCTCGTTGCTGCTGCGCAGAATGACAATGGTGGTCGCTGAAGCCGCCTGCAGACTGAGCGCCGCCAAAGCGACAGCGGCAAGACTTCGGCGACCCGGCATAACTCTCATAAGAGCAAACGAACGTGACAGGCGCCGACGCTATTGTGGCCCCAGCAGCCTGATTCCCAGTTCCTTCAGCTGCCGCTCCGGAACGCTCGAAGGGGCTTCGCACATCAGATCCGAGCCCTTGGCAGTTTTTGGAAACGGAATGACTTCCCGAATCGACGACTCGCCGGCCAGCAGCATCACCAGGCGATCCAGGCCCAGTGCAATGCCACCGTGCGGCGGAGCGCCATATTCCAGGGCCTCCAACAGAAAGCCAAATCGCCTCTTCGCTTCATCTTCCGAGAAGCCAAGCGCGGCAAATACCTTGGTTTGGATATCCCTGCGGTGAATACGAATTGAGCCCGAGCCCAGTTCTACACCGTTCAAAACCAAGTCGTAGGACTTCGCCCGGCAATGCGCCGGATCGGTGGATAGCTTCTCCAGATCTTCGTCAAGTACGGACGTGAATGGGTGGTGAGCCGCGTTCCAGCGGTCGCCTTCTTCGTCCCACTCAAACATGGGGAAGTTGACCACCCACAGAAACTTGAATACGTCCGGGTCCAGCAGCTTGTGCCGGTCGTTGTATTTCTGGGCTAAGTGCAAGCGCAGTGCGCCCGCCGCCTGAAGCACGGTGCGCTCAGGCAATACACCCTTTCGCTCGCCGCCCCAACCGGCCAGAATCAACAGGTCGTCTTCCGCAGGCTGCACACGTTCCCGAACCCTGGCCATCTGATCCGGGTAGTCGCGATCGAGCCGCTTCACGTCGTCGTAAACCCGCAAGCCCTTTTCCAGGCCCGCTGCCTTGAACTCATCGCGTTCTTTGCGGCTCAGTGTCCCGGTCTTCGGAATGTGGATCGCCACAAGCGGCAATCCCTCGGCCGTAAGCCCCGACTCCGGAAAGAGATCCTCCACGCAATAGAACGGCGGAATGCGCAGATCGGGCTTGTCAGTGCCGAACGAGAGCATGGCTTGCTCGAACGTGATCCGCGGAATGGAAGCGGGAACTGGCTTGCTCGCCGCCTCCATCACCTTGAATACCAGCGGCTCAATCACCTCGAAGATCTGTTCCTGCTGCGGAAACGACATCTCCAGATCGATTTGCGTGAACTCCGGCTGCCGGTCCGCCCGCAGATCTTCATCCCGGAAGCACCGCACAATTTGAAAGTAGCGTTCATAGCCGCTCACCATCAGCAGCTGCTTGAAGATCTGCGGAGACTGCGGCAGCGCGTAGAAGCTTCCCGGCTGCACACGGCTCGGTACCAGGTAATCGCGGGCGCCTTCCGGCGTCGACCGCGTCATGAATGGCGTTTCAATTTCCAGGAACCCCTGCTCATACAGAGCCTGGCGCACCGCAAATGAAACCTTCGACCGCAGCATAATGTTGCGCTGCATATGCGGCCGCCGGAGGTCGATGTACCGGTACTTCAGCCGCACGTCTTCCTTTACGTCGACGTGCTCCTCCATCGGAAATGGCGGGGTGCGGGATTCGTTCAGAATCCAGATCCTCTCGACGGCGACTTCCACTTCTCCCGTAGCGATGGCCGCATTGACGGTGTCCGGGCTTCGCAGTTCCACGATTCCTTCCACCGCAATGACATACTCCGAACTCAGTTCCTCGGCTCGTTTGTGCGCTGCCGGATTCTGGCTGATATCGAACACCAGTTGGGTGATGCCGTCCCGATCGCGCAGATGAACAAACAGGATGCCACCGAGGTCGCGCCGCCGATGCACCCAGCCCATCAGCACGGCTCTTTTGCCCGTATCGGTGGATCGCAACTGTCCGCAACTGTGCGTCCGGCGCAGGTCACCCAGAAAATCAAGTTCCACTTCAGCCATTTTGTTAGTTCTTACTCTCTTCTTTAAAGCGCTCCACCACTTGCTGCCGCGTGACAGTGGTTTGCTCGCCATTCGCCATGTCCTTCAGGATGTACGCCTGGTCCACAATCTCCTTGTCGCCGATCAGCAGTGCGTAGCGCGCGTTCAGTTTGTTCGCCAGCTCCAACATCCGCTTCAATTTGTGATCCGTTCCGACCTCAACCGAGGCGCCGGCCCGGCGCAATTCCCCGGCCAGCACGGCGCTCTGCCGCAGAGCCACATCACCCATCGGAGCCACATAGATGTCCAACACGGGAAGCGAGACGGTCTGTCCCTCTTCCACGGTCATCACCAACCGGTCTTCACCGATAGAGAACCCAATGCCAGGCGCGGGAACCTTCGATCCCAGGCTCTCGGCGAGCCCGTCATAACGTCCGCCGCCTAGGATCGAGTTCTGCGCACCAAGCGAGCCGTGCGTTATTTCAAACGTGGTCCGGGCGTAGTAGTCCAGCCCGCGCACCAGCCGTGGCTTCACCTGATAGCGGATGTCGCGGTCATCAAGAAATTCGCGCACCCGCCGGAAGTGATCGCGGTCGGCGGCGTCCAGGTAGTCGAGGATGGATGGCAGCGTCTCGATGATCGGCTGGTCGGCAGGCACTTTGCAATCCAGCACCCGCAACGGATTGGTTTGCGCGCGGCGCTGGCAATCCGCGCACATGTTCGAGACGACGCCCTCCAGTTTCTCGCGAAGCGCCGCGTTGAAGCGCTCCCGTGACTCCTTCGACCCCACCGAGTTGATCAGCAACTCCGAGCCGCGGATGCCTGTCTCATCGAGCAGGTGCAGCACCATCTCGATCACTTCCGCGTCGATGGCTGGCGAGTCCGAGCCGATCGCCTCTGCGCCGATCTGATAGAACTGCCGGAAGCGCCCCTTCTGTGGCCGTTCACGCCGGAACATGGGGCCGATGTAATAGAGCTTTTCGAGGCCGGGATTTTGATCGAGCCGATGTTCGATATAGGCGCGCAGAACCGATGCCGTGTTCTCGGGCCGCAACGTGAGCGAGCTGCCGTCGCGATCCTCGAAGGTGTACATCTCCTTGCCGACGATGTCCGTTTCTTCGCCAACCCCGCGCGCAAACAGGCTGGTCTCTTCGAAGATCGGCGTGCGGATCTCCTGATAGTTGTACAGCGCGAATACGCGGCGCGCCGCCTCTTCCACCTTGTTCCAAACAGCGCTCGAAGGAGGCAGAATATCCCTCGTGCCCTTTACGGCGCGAATCAAGCTTGCTCTTCTTCCTTGTAAATGGCCGCCAGCGCCACGTAGCCTTCGGCGTTCTCGCGGAATTGGATTTTTTCTTCCTCGGTTACCGCTCTCCGCACTTTGGCCGGCATCCCCATAACCAATGTTTCGGCCGGCACCGCCATGCCCTCCGGTACCAGTGCCCCCGCGGCCACAATGGCTCCGCGGCCTATCTTCGCGCCGTTCAACACAATCGCCCCGATTCCGATGAGTGCATCGTCTTCGACGACGCAGCCATGCAGCACCACGCTGTGACCTACCGTGACCCGATTGCCGATCAGGCACGGATAGACTCTGTGGTCCACGTGCAACACGGTGTTGTCCTGAATGCTGGTCTCCTCGCCCACGCGGATGTAGTTCACGTCGCCGCGTATAGAGACATTGGGCCACACGGACGAACGCGCGCCGATCTCGACGTCGCCGATGACCACGGCACTCGGATCGATAAAGGCAGAATCAGCGATGCGCGGCACCACACCGCGATAGGGGCGAATCATGATCGAGTCACAGGCCGCGATTCAACCGCAAGCGGCTGAATGCGTTGCGTCGGGGATTCCCAACGGCTTCCCCTCATCGTAACGCACGCGGCGCATTACTTTCGTCCTGCCCTGATATCCGGCCAATGCCGGGCTCGCTGAGGATGTTTCGCGAGAGTTGCTAAACTGAAGGTTCCTCGCAGCGCGTTCTTAGCGCCGAATTTCGAGGCTTCTAACTACACATGATTGCTGCTACACAATTGCGTCCGGGAATGATCGTCAAGTACAACAACGAGTTGCATTCGGTCTTTAGCATGGTGCATCGCACCCCGGGAAACCTGCGCGGCTTTGTTCAAGCCAAGATGCGGAACATTCGCAGTGGGTCCATGATCGAACACCGTTTCTCGTCGGAAGACAAGGTAGAGCGGATCGCCCTTGATGAACAGGAGATGGAGTATCTCTACGATGACGGCGAGTACTTCTATTTCATGAATACCGAGACCTTTGAGCAGATGCATCTCACCAAGGAAATCCTCGGCGACGGCATTTACTTCCTCATCCCGCAGCTCAAAGTCGCGGTCGAGTTCTACGAAGGCAAGCCCATCAGTGTCGAGCTTCCGCCCAGCGTCGAGATGAAGGTGCTCGAAACCGAGCCCGGTCTCAAAGGCTCTACCGTCTCCAACGTCACGAAGCCTGCCAAGATGGAAACCGGTCTGGTCGTCCAGGTGCCCGCCTTTATCAACGAAGGTGAGCGCATCCGCGTCAGCACGTCGGAATCGGCCTACCTCGAACGCGCCTAGCCGCGTTCTCCAGCCAGTATGAAACTCCACGCGCGCCGCTGGTATATTTCCGGACGCGTTCAAGGTGTTGGCTTCCGTTATTTCGCCCAGGCGCGCGCCCTCGAGCTCGGATTGCGGGGCTGGGCCCGCAACCTTGACGATGGCCGCGTCGAAGTCTATGCCTCCGGCACCGATCAGCAGCTCAACGAGTTTCGCGGCGCCCTCCACAGTGGCCCGCGCATGGCCGACGTGCGTAGCGTGGAAGAGATGGAAGCCGGTCCCGAAGGACACACCGGTTTCTTCGTCCGCTGAAGCGGCCCGTCCAAACCATCCCGCTAAATAAAACGCTGGACACTGAACTACATTACTTCTACAATGAAGAAGTAATGTCTGATCAGTCCCGCGACTTCCTTGGCGAGTTCGAACAAATCGTGCTCCTCGCCCTGCTTCGGCTCGATGACAAAGCCTATGGAGTCCCTATCCGGCAGGAGATCGAGGCTCGCACCGGCCGGCCGGTCTCGGTGGGCGCCCTCTACAGCACCTTGGATCGTCTGGAAGGCAAAGGCCTCGTTTCGTCGTTCTTCTCCGACCCGCGTCCCGAGCGCGGTGGCAGGTCGCGCCGCTACTTCCGCGCTGAAGCCGCTGGCATTGCGGCCCTGGAGCGCGCCCGCCACATGCTGAACAGCATGTGGGAAGGGCTCGATCTCAAGAAGGCTTAGCATGCACCGGACGCCTCCTCGTCTCGCCCTCTTCCTGTTGCGCCTCTGGCTTTCCGGGCCTTCCTATGAAGCTGTCGCCGGCGACCTCTGCGAAGAATACCAGGACCTCGCTCGCTCCTCTTCCTGGTTCTGGCAGCAGACATTCAGTACGATCAAACCCCTCTGGGCGCCACCCGTGTGGAGCGCTGTCAGCCCCATGCGGATTGTCCGCGGCACCGGACTGCTGACCATCCGCCAGGACCTTTCGTACGCCGTGCGCACTCTGCGAAAGGCGCCCGGCTTCACAGTGGTCGTGATCGGCGCCATAGCGTTGGGCATCGGAATCAACACCGGCATTTTCTCGCTGCTGAATGCGCTGGCGTTCCGCCCAATCCCGGTCCACGATCCCGCTCGCGTCGTCAGCATCTACCAGGTCTTTCATGGCAATGTGAATCGACATGTCGCTGGTACCGAGAGCCTCTTTTCCTACCCCGAGCTAAAGCAATATCAGCGGGAGAATCAGGTGCTCTCGGGCCTCACCGCCTATGCTCCCGTCCAGGCCACGCTCACGGCGGAAACCGGGCGGCTCGTGCAGGGCGACATGGTTGCTTGTAACTACTTCGCGGTACTCGAACGCCAGCCGGTGTTCGGGCGCGGTTTCAATGAAAGCGACTGCCGTGCTGAACGCGCCTCGCCAGTGGTGGTTCTCAGCGATGCCCTCTGGCGCTCGCAGTTCAACGCCGACCCCCATGTCATCGGCCGCATCATCAACCTGAACCGCGTCGCGTTCACCGTCATCGGGGTTGCGCCGCCGAAGTTCGCCGGGGCGGGCGCCATGACCAGCGAGTTCTGGGCGCCGCTCACCATGCAGCCGGATCTAAGAAACGTCGGCCCAGGCATCAGCTTTCTTCCCGATGCAAACCTCAGCTGGCTCTATCTCATTGGGCGCCTCAAGCCTGGTATTTCGGTGGAACAAGTCCGCGCCAACCTCGCACTCACGGCTTCTCGCATCGATCGGCTCTACCCAGGCCGAACCACCCAACTCACGGTCGATACCGCAACCCTGTTTGGAGACCCTCAGGACCGTCCCAGGATGCTCTCAGCTGGCTACATCATCCTAGCCGGCGTCAGCCTGGTGTTGCTGATCGCCTGCGCGAATGTGGCCAACCTGCTACTCGCCCGCGCTGCCTTCCGTCACCGCGAGATCGCCGTGCGGCTCTCCGTCGGCGCCAGTCGTGGCCGTCTCATTCGTCAATTGCTGACTGAGAGCCTTCTGCTCTCATTCGCAGGCGGTATCCTCGGCAGCGCGCTCGCGTCATTCGGATCCCAAGCTGCGTTCAGCTGGTTCATGACCACTTTTCCGGATGGCACCATTCCGAAAGTGAGCCTTGATCTCCGGCCCGACCCGCACATGTTCCTCTACACCGGCTTTCTGTGTGTTCTGACCGGACTTGTGTTCGGCCTGGTTCCGGCACTGGAGTCCACTCGAATCGATCTGAGCTCAGGCCTACGCGATGAGTTTCTGTTGGCCGGCCGCCGCAGCCGCACCTGGTTGCGCGGCATGCTTGTCGGCGCGCAGGTTGCAGTCTGTATCGTAGTCCTCATCGCCGCCGGTCTCCTTGCGCGTGGCCTCAACGCCGCCCAACATATTGAACCCGGCTTCAACACTCACTCCATCCTCAGCGCCAATTTCGATCTCCGGCGTGAAGGATACGACGAAGCTCGGGCAGCCGCCTTTAAGGCGCAACTACTGGAACGAACCCGCGCTTTTGCCGGCGAAGCGAATGTCAGCCTCTCCGCCATGCCGCCGCTGGCGGGAATTGGATGGGGTGAAAACGTGACACCCGAAGGAACGACGGCTCCAGTACTCTCCATGCTCGACGCGGGCTCTCCGAGCTACTTCAACCTGCTCGGTCTCCCCCTCGTCGCCGGCCGCGGCTTTACGGCCCAGGAAGTCGACACATCAGCCAAGGTCGCCGTCATTTCCGAATCGGGGGCCCGCAAACTTTGGCCTGGCCAGAACCCAATCGGCAAACGATTCCTGTTCGGCGATGACAAGGTCTACACCGAAATCGTCGGCGTGGCGCACGATGCGTACAATACCGACCTGAACCGCATCCGCGATTGCTTCATCTACCTGCCGGCGAAGGTCACGGAACCTCGGTTCAGCCTCCTCATCAGGAATCCCGACACCGCGGGAGCAGCTCGCTTGCTCCGCTCATCTGTCACCGCCATCGATCCCAAGTTGTACTTCGATGTCAGCACCATTAACGAATACCGCCGCCTGCAGGAACTGCCGTCGCGTGCCCTCAGCCTGCTCTCAATCGCGCTCGGCGCGTTTTCGCTATTGCTGGCCTGTTCGGGTATCTACGGTGTCGTCAACTATTCCGCCAACCACCGCGTCAAGGAGATCGGCATCCGCATGACGCTCGGTGCGCATCCGCGTGAGGTCTTGCGCATGATGATGCAGCAGTCGCTCCGCCCAGTACTGATTGGCACCGCCGCCGGCCTGATTGGAGCGGCTGCCGTCACGCGCTTGCTGTCATCGATGCTCTATGGAGTCAGCCCGTTCGATGCCTGGACTTTCGCCGGCGTAGTTCTCCTGATCACTGGGGCCGCATTTCTCGCCACCTTCAGCCCAGCCCGCCGTGCCACACGTATCGACCCAGCCACAGCCCTGCGCCATGAATAGTTTGTGTCACCTCGTCGTATTGGGCAGCCTGACTAGACTCCGCGGTCCCTCGGAGGTTCGCGCAAAGTGGCAGCCCAAATTGGCGTGCTCATCGAATCGCTTTTCACTGGATAGCAACGGCGCGCTAGATCAGCTGGCTGATTGATAGAGTGTACGTGGTCGACGATTTCCGACTTAGTTCAATGTCTCTCCGTTCCGAAGCCCCGAGTCGTTTCTATCTAGGGTGGGGCCGTATAGTTCCCGGCCTCGATTGAAGAAAGATGAAAAGACTCCTTGCAAACACCGCGTCGATGGTCCTAATGATGGGCTGGGCACTGCCGGCCCAGCCCACAACAGGCGAGCGGGCCTATTGGCCCGCTATCGTAGAGATAAGGAACAGCCGCCTACTTGTGTTCGACGAAGGCGCAAGAGCTATTCCCCTTCCCGGTTGGCTCGCCTACCCAGCCTACGCGCGTAGCGCCGACGGAACGGGCCTTGTGGCGCAACGGGGCTCCTGCCTTTACAAGATCGACTTTAGCCCCCGGCGTGAAACCAGTCTTGCCTGCCTTCAGAATTTGGGAATTGAGGCCATGGCGCTCTCAGCTGACGGAGGGACCATCTGGACTGCGTGAGGAAATGAGACACGGTCCCAAGGGGGCAGTTGCCGTTCGCTGAAATTCCGTTGGCGAACGGATGGTTTCCGGTTGAGGATGAGCACGGCAGAGGAAGCGGCGGCGGGCTCTGCTGAAGAGCAACCCGCCAAGGAATACCCTGCCGGAAACTCATCCTGATGAGTCGCGGGAGGACGGTTCTATCTGTTCTCCCGTTTCAGTCTAGCTCGGCGCATCGGGCCGTGGGGCATCAGGATAGATTTCCTCATGCCTTGGAAAACTTAACGCCGCCGGACGTGAAGCGTCGTTGCGACCGGCCGCCGCTGACCTAGCCTCGAACTCTTCCGGCGTCAGGTACTTCAGTGCCGAATGTAACCGCTGCTTGTTATAGAACTGTTCGATAAACTCTTCGATCTGTGTCTCTAACTCCTCCCTCGTTTGATAACTCATGCAGTTAATCTGCTCGCTTTTCAGCGTGCTCATAAAGCTCTCGCTGTAAGCGTTCTCCCAGGGCCGTCCTGGCCGGGTCATGCTGATTACCATTCCGGCGGACTCCAGCATCTTCACGTATTCGTCGCTGGCATACTGCGATCCACGATCCGAGTGATGCACCAAGCCGGGCCCAGGCTGTCGATCGGCAAGCGCCTTTCGTAACGCTGTCAGCGGCAGCTCCGTATGCAAGCTCCGACCCAACGCCCAGCCCACGACCCGCCGCGAATACGCATCCAGCGCCACGGCCAGGTAAACGAACTCTCTCCCCAGCCGCAGATAGGTCATGTCAGCAACCCATAACTGGTTCACCGCACTTACTCGCACATACTGCGCAAGATTCGGGTAGATCGTATAAGCGTGTCGTGAATCACTGGTCGCCACAAACTTACGCTTTCGAATCGCTAGTAAGTTGTCGGTCCGCAGAATGCGCCGGACGACATGTTCGCCCACCATCACCCCGACCCGCTGCAACGTCGCCGTGATTCGCCGATAGCCATACCGGCGATGCCGCAACGCGGCCTCTTGGACGGCACTGCGAAGCGCCATCTCCGCCTGGCCCGGCTCCCGCTGTTGCCAGTCCCGATAGAACCCAGCTCGACTCACCCGCGCTAAATCGCACATTCGCTCCACGGTTGTTCTGCCTTGCGCAATCACTACGGCTTCGATCGTTTGGTAGATCCGCCGTCGGAACGCACATCGCTCTTCGGGTCGGGTGCCCCGATGTTGCGCAAGGCTGCGGCGAAAAAATCCAGTTCCGCCGCTTGTTGACCCACCAGTCGCTCCAGCGCGGCGACCTTTTTCCGCAGCACTTCCTGCTCGTTATCAGGCGCTGCCACGGTTGGGTCAGACCCTGCCGCCTCGGCCGCTACGGCCTGCGCCACCGTTCCCCATCCCTGATCCCGCCACTTATAGAGATACTTGCGCCGGATCCCTAGCTCTCGCGCTACCCCGGTCGGGCTCTCGCCCGCCAATATCCGGTCCACCGCTTTGCGCTTTAACTCCGGCTCGTACTTTCGCGATCGCCCTCTCGCCGACACTTTCTTCGCCACGCTCGCCTCCATTCGCTGAAAGTGTCCCCTTCCGCCTGTGTCTCAATTTACCGCCGCAGGCCACATCCTCATAGGGGGTCGGTACGGGACGGGGAGGAGCCTGTACTGTGGTCTTTTTCAAATCAGTTCACTGGTCACTAGCGTGAGGCCTGTCATGAAGCGCGACTGCGCCGTTCACAACGACGGGCTAAGCATAGGCTTGTCGGAAGACGGACACCAAGCGCTTATGATCGCGAAGCATGACCTTTACCTCATCGACCTGCAGTCCGGTCAAACCAAGCAGGTAGGAACGGGATTCGACGACGCATCGTGGTCACCCGATGGCCGCTGGGTCGCTGCAGAGAGGGCAGTGAAAAGAGAGTCCTCTACAGGCTCGACCGCCCTGCTCGACAGCAGAAGCTTCAAGAAGAAAAGGGAATTCGCAGGAGTCGCCCTAGCTTGGTCACCAGACTCGCGTTTTCTTCTACGGATTAAGGACTGCCCAAAGCTCGAAGATATCGGCACCCTTGAGGTTATCGACGCCAGGACGGGTGCCGCCAAGAAGGTCAAGTCGTCGACGTGCAGGGTCCAAGCGGCAGACGTTATATGGGTGAGCCGCAATGGGCCTTAAGCGGCCTGGAGTTGATTTTCAATGTGGCGGAGCCGCTGCAACCCCCCTCACAGCAACCGGAAATTCACTTCCACCGTGGCATCCATACCCACCGCCTTTCCGTCCTTCGTCGCCGGCTTAAAGCGCCAGTGTTTCACAGCCTCAATCGCCTTCTCATCCAACTGCATGCCGAGCGGACGAATCACGGAAATCTGGCGCGGGAAGCCCTTCTCATCAATAATCACTCGTAACAAAACAGTTCCCTGAAACTTCGCTTGGCGCGCCTGTTCTGAATACTCGGGCTCGACTTTAATCAGCAGCACCGGTAGCGTTGAAACCTGCAACAAGCCATAGACGCCGTCGTGCATACCTCCGTTCGATCCCGCGCGATACCCTGGCCCGTCTCCGGGCCCAACACCAGCGCGAGTGCCAGCGCCCAAGCCGTTCGCGCCAGGTCCGGTCGATAGCAGTCCCGACTTGCCCATAGGGTCGCCATACTGATCGGCTTGAATCTTCGGTGCTTCGGCATCGAGCAGCGCCGGAGCCACTTGCAACTTTGCGTCAGGGCTTGTAACCTGCGTCGGTGCGATGAATACCTTGTGAGCACTCGGCGGTGCCGCGCCCCGTGAAACAGGCGTTAGCGAGTGGTCGCCGCCACCACCGCCGCCACTGGCTGGAGCAGGAGTCCGCCAGACCAGCTTTTCCAATGCAACAGGACCATCGATGCGGTCTAAAGCCGGCGCCAGAGTCCCGCTGCGCATCAGCGCAAAGAGCAGCCAGATTAGAAAGAACCCGAGCAGATGGAGGCCCAGCGAAAGCAATCCGGCTGTTGCAGGAGTCGATCGGCGGCCGGGCGTAATAAGAAAATGCGGATCGATGGAATGCTGGTCGGACATGGAGCGAAGCCTTTCCGCCCCTGCGCGCCGCACCAAAGCTACCCGTCCTGACGGGGCCGGGCACCCGAGGGTTTCACCGATTCGTTGAACAGTCCGCGCGCAATCAGTCTCTGCTGACGGCTGCCATCTCTTCGGCCCGGGTGTGGATCTTCTCGCCGCCTTTGAAGAACAACAGCACAAACATGAAAATCAGCAGGGCGCTGCCGGCGGAGCTAAACCAGAAGGCCATCCAGTTTACTTTTCCCGAAAGCTCCGTGAAGTAGTCCACCGCGCTGCCCGAGAGTTGCGCGCCCACTAACATTCCCAAGCCATACGTCACAAATGTGATCAGCCCCTGGGCCGTCCCGCGGAGGTGCGGCGGGGCCTTCTGGTCCGTGTACATCTGGCCGGTCATGAAGAAGAAGTCATAGCAAATACCGTGCACCAGGATGGCCACGTAAAACATCCACATCCCGCTGCCCGCGTTGCCGAAGGCCAGCAGCAGATAGCGCAGGGTCCAAGCGAACAGCCCCGCCAGCAACACGCCCTTCACGTTCACTTTCTTGAACACGAACGGCATCACCAGCATCATGCCGATTTCGGAGAACTGCCCCAGCGTCATCTTGCCGGCCGCGTTTATGACACCAACCGCGTTTAGGTAAGCGTTGGTGAACGAGAAATAAAACGTCAACGGAATACAAGCCAGCACCGATGCAATGACGAAAACCGCGAACGACCTGTTCTTGAGCATCACCAGCGCATCCAGCCCGAGCATGGTCCGCACGCTCACAATCTGTCCCTTGCCTGCCGGCGGCGTGTGCGGCAGCGACAGGCAAAAGAAACTCATTGCCAGCGAGGCGACGGCCGCCAGCAGGAAAGGCTTTGAGGTTCGTTCTATGCGCAGGCCCCCAACCACCAGGCCGATGAGGATCCAGCCGATCGTCCCGAAGACGCGAATCAGCGGAAACTCTTTACCCAGGTTCTTGATGTTGCGGAAGGCGAGCGTATTCGCCAGAGACATGGTCGGGAAATAGCAGAGACAATAGGCGAGCATCAGCCCGTACACGGTCGTGAACGCCGTTGCCCGTGTCAGCAGAAACAGGATCGCTGCGCCTACCAGATGCAGAAGCGCCAGCACGTGCTCGATGGCGAACAGACGGTCGGCAATGCGTCCCACAAAGAATGGCGAAATCATGCAGGCCAGCGCGGTGGTCCCAAACACCGCCCCAGCTTGCGTTCCGGAAAAATGCAGGGTTGCGGTGAGGTAGGTGGTGAGCGTTACGTACCAGGCTCCCCAGATGATGTACTCCAGCAACATCATCAGGCTCAACTGGACGCGCAAAAGAACGGGCATAGGTTGGAGTGTATCGCGGCACGTTCAAAGCACGCACAAGCGTGGCCCAAGCCACAGCACAGGGCCGCGCGCCGATGCTCGCACCACTACCTCCCAAAATCCAGATATCCCCGCCTCGGGTCGGTGTTTAACAGTTTCACTCTCAGCTGATCGCCGACATCCACGCCTTGCTGGCCGCGTGCCAGAAGCCCCTCCGCGGGTGGGTTTGAGATGCGCACGAAAACGCCCTTCGGCGTGACGCCAGTCACAATCGCAGCGAAGCTCTCGCCGATTCGATGCTGCAGCGCCACCGCGGCAATCCGCTTGTTCATCACCCGTTCCACTTTGCGCGCGGCATCCTCTTTCAGGGTGCAATTCCGGGCAATCGCATCCAGTTGGCGATCCGAATACGGCGGCGGCTGCTTGGAGAGGACGGACTTGAGCAACCGCTGGGTAACCAGATCGGCGAAGCGCCGGTTGGGCGCCGTTGAGTGCGTGTAGTCCTGCGCGGCCAACGCGAAATGCCCCTGAGACTGGTCGCCGGGACGTGACAGCACATATTCGCCCGGACCCATCAGCTTGATCACGGCCAGGGAGACATCGGCGTAGTGAGCAGAATCGGTCGCTTTCCGTTTTTCGAGGAACAGATTCAGCGCGCCCGAGTCGGCCTGTGCCGGCAGTTTGTCGCCATACCGCGCGGCGAGCTCAACAATACGTTGCCACCGCTCCGGCGTTCGGACCACCCGCCGTATGGACGACACGCCGGCATTGGTTAGCGTTCGCGCCATGACGCCATTCGCCGCTACCATGAAGTTCTCAATGAGTTCGGTGGCCCGATTCTTCTGGCGGACGCTGATTCCTTCGACGTGGCCGTCGCTAATCACCGCCTCGGCCTCAACCCGGTCGATGTTTAATGCGCCCATCCGCTGCCGCTCTTTGAACAGAATCTGAGCCGCTTCATCCTGAAGCTTCAGTTGTGCCGCGAGATCCGCTGAGGCCGCGACTTTCGGCGGAGCTGCGGCTGTTCCTTCCAGCCACGGTCCCACGCCGTTGTAAGTGAGCTGGGCTTGATTGCGCACCAGCGCGCGGTAGACGCTGCCGGAGGTAATGGAGCCGTCCGGCGCCACCACCATATCGATGACCACCGCTAAGCGGTCGGCATCCTGGTTCAGCGAAGTCAGGTCCGTGGAAAGCTGCTCTGGCAGCATCGGAAACGTGTGGATACCGGTGTAGACGCTGGTGGTTTCGCCGGCGGCATACGTGTCGATGGGCGACATGAGCGCGACATCGGTATCGACATCGGCAATAGCGACCCGAACACGGATTCCGCCGGTGACGCGCTCGGCCACTTCGGCCTGATCCAGATCCCGGGATGTGTCGTTGTCGATGGACGACCACAGCAGCGAACGCAGGTCGAGCAGCCCGGTGTCGGTGCCCGAAGGAGCGAGATCCTTCAGTGTTTCCAGTTGTCGCCCGGCCTCGGGCGGAAAGTCAGGCTGGAAACCCTCGTCGATCATCTCCTGCCGGGCGGCTGCAAGAAGGTCAAATCCGTTGTGAGGCATGCGACCGCAAACGTATCACAGCGGGATGGCAAACACGGGTCACTTCCCGGTGCTCATCAACCTCACTCTTTGCAAAACCTCGGGGTTCCCCTCAAACAACGTTGGCTGGCTGACGCCTCTTAGTGAGCCTTAGGCAGGGCGATTTGCCGGGATTGGTTACCCGGTTTGGGCCGGCTCGCTGCCGTTCAAAATCCCATAACATCAAGCGGTCTTGAAATTCTTCGTCGATATGGCATAGACTTGCGGTGCTAGCCATGAACCTCGAAGAAGTAGCGAAAAAGGCGAATGTATCGACTGCCACGGTCTCGCGGGTTTTGAATAATGCGGTTGCCGTCAAGGGTTCCACGCGCGCCCGCGTCATGCAGGCGATCGATGAGTTGAAGTATCACCCCAATCTCCATGCACGCAATCTCGCCGGCGGTAAGAGCCGCACGCTGGGAATCATCGTCTCAAACATGGAGAATCCGTTTTTCTTTGACATCATCAAAGCGGCCGAATTCGATGCTCATTCCCAAGGCTATGAAATCGTAGTTGCCAACACCGACTACCAGCGCGAACAGCTGGTCAAAAGCATCCGCCTGATGCTTGCGCGGCGCGTTGCCGGATTGGCGTTGATCGTCTCGGAGATGGACCCCAGCCTGGTTCACGAACTCACTGAAAGCAAGATCCCCATCGTTTTTTATGATGCCTTTACGAGCGAGAAGGGCATCTGGAACATCCGTATCGACTACGGGCAAGGTATCGAACGCGTGGTGGGCTATCTCCACCAGGCCGGGCACAATCGCATGGCGTTCGTGAGCCATCATTCCAACTTGGGTCCCCTCGGCGTTCGCGAAGAAACTTTCCGAAAGACCGTCTCGCACCTGTCGCCCGCGGTTGAATGGACTACCATCACGACAGTTGACGGGCTGGACGGTGGCCGCGCGGCTGCCCAAGCAGTTCTGGAATCGGGATTCAACCCCACCGCCGTCATCTGCGCCAACGACTTTATGGCCGTTGGAGTCCTGCATGAGCTGCACCAGCGAGGCTTGCGCGTCCCCGAAGACGTCTCGGTCACGGGCTTTGATGACATCAAGCTCTCGGAGTACTCGTATCCTTCCTTGACAACCGTCCATATTCCGCGCGAACGCATCGGTCACTTGGTATTCAGGGCGCTGGTGCCCGATTCGGGCCAACTGGCTCCCGAACCGAAAGACGTCGTGATGGAAACTCACCTGATTGTGCGCGATTCCACCGGTCCCGCCAAGCAGGGCATCGAGGGACGGTCTCTTGCTCCTCTGGCCCTGTGAGGCGAGCGGAGCTTACAACTGAGAGACGAGGCCGCAGCGCCAACCTGCTCTTGTCACGCCCGTGGTCATATGCTGTATGGATATGAACAAGCATCTCCTGACCGCGTCTATTGCCGCTGCCGCCCTTTTCTTCATGGGCTATTGGGTTGGCACCAGCTCGAACCGTCCACGCCGCCACGTCGCGTGTCTTTGAACTGCGCATCTACACCACTTACGACGGCAAGTACAGCGACCTGCTGGCCCGATTTCGCGACCACACCACCAAGATCTTCGAAAAGCACGGGATGACCAACATCGCCTATTGGAACCCAACCGACGATCCGAAGAAAGGCAAACAGCTGTACTATCTGCTCGCCTTCCCGAGCCGGGAAGCAGCCACCAAGTCCTGGGCTGCCTTCCGGGCCGATCCCGAATGGCAGGCCGTGCAGAAGGCTTCGGAGGCAAACGGAAAGATCGTCGAAAAGGTGGAGTCCGTGTTCCTGGAGCCCGCCGACTTTTCTCCGCTTCAATAAGCGCCGGCCTTTCACCCATGAGTGCGTTCCAACACACTGTCGGAGGCAGGACGTATCGCTTTGCCGATCTGAAGATGTTGCTGGCCCGGGCGGCGCCGCTTCGATCCGGTGACGAACTGGCCGGCATCGCTGCGGAATCAGCTGAGGAACGCGTAGCGGCCCAAACGGCTCTGGCCGACCTACCCTTGAAGGTCTTTCTTGATGAGCCCCTAGTTCCGTACGAAGCCGACGAAGTGACCCGGCTGATCTTTGACCGGCACAACGCAACAGCCTTTGCTCCCATTTCTCATTTCACGGTGGGAGAGTTCCGCGACTGGCTTCTAAGCGAGACTGCGACGGGCGAAGCTCTCACAGCACTGCAGCCCGGCTTGATGCCCGAAATGGCGGCCGCCGTATCCAAGATCATGCGCCTGCAAGATCTGGTTACCGTTGCGGCCAAGATTCGCGTAGTCACCCGGTTCCGAACCACCATTGGCCTCGCCGGACGCCTCTCGACACGGTTGCAGCCTAACCACCCTACCGACGATCTGCGGGGCATCGCTGCCGCCATCGTGGATGGCCTGATGCTGGGAAGCGGCGACGCCGTCATCGGTATCAACCCGGTCTCCGACAGCGTCGGATCGGTGGTTTCTCTGCTGCGGTTGATCGATACCATTCGACTGCGGTATCAGATCCCCACTCAAAGCTGTGTGCTGGCCCATGTCACGACTCAGCTGGAGGCGGTGCGCCAAGGCGCTCCCGCCGATCTCATCTTCCAATCGATTGGCGGCACCGAGCAGACCAACACTTCATTCGGCATCAATCTGGCGCTGCTGGGTGAGGCAAGGCAGGCGGCACTGGAACTGCGGCGCGGCACGGTGGGTAACCAGGTAATGTATTTTGAAACCGGCCAGGGAAGCGCCCTCTCAGCCAACGCCCATCACGGCGTCGACCAACAGACTTGCGAAGCTCGCGCCTATGCCGTGGCGCGAGCCTTCGATCCATTGCTGGTCAACACCGTGGTGGGCTTCATTGGTCCCGAATACCTATACGACGGTAAGCAGATCATTCGTGCCGGCTTGGAAGATCACTTCTGCGGCAAGCTGCTCGGACTCCCGATGGGTTGCGACGTCTGCTATACCAACCATGCCGAGGCCGACGACGACGACATGGACGTGCTGCTGACCATGCTCGCCGCAGCCGGCGTGAACTACATTATGGGCGTTCCCGGCGCGGACGACATCATGCTGAACTACCAAAGCAGTTCCTTCCATGATGCGCTGTACCTTCGCGGCCTGCTTCAATTACGGCCTGCGCCGGAGTTTGAAGAGTGGCTGCAGCGCAAACGGCCCGAACTACCGGAGATGCTGGCGCTGGTCGGCGCAGCCGGATGATCACGCTACGACAGTTCACTACGGCCCGCGTCGGATTGGGACGTGCCGGCAATAGCTTGCCAACCTCCGAACTGCTCGACTTCCGCCTGGCACATGCCCGGGCTCGCGATGCGGTGCATTCCCCTTTCGATGTCCAGTCGTTGCTGGTCGAAGTGCGACACCTGGGCCTGGAGACCATTGCTGTGGAAAGCGATGCCCGTGACCGTCTTGAGTACCTGCGGCGCCCTGACCGCGGCCGTCGCCTCTGCGCCCGATCAATCGCTCTACTGACGACCCGTGCGACGAACTACGATGTGGTATTCGTGATGGCGGATGGCCTCTCACCGGTAGCAGTCGTTCGCCATGCGGTGCCCGTGCTGAGGCTGGTTTCCGCCGGGCTCGTACGCGACGGCTGGTCGATTGCGCCCGTGGTTGTTGTTGAGCGAGGCCGCGTCGCGATCGGCGACGGGATCGGCGCGGCGCTCGGAGCAAGGCTGGTGGTGGTTTTGATTGGAGAGCGGCCAGGCTTGAGTTCTCCCGACAGCCTCGGTATCTACCTCACCTGGGATCCTATTCCTGGCAAAACGGATGCCGAGCGCAACTGCATCTCAAACGTGAGGCCGGAGGGCCTGGGTTACGATGCAGCGGCTTTCAAGTTACTCTTCCTCGCGCGTGAAGCGCGGCGCTTGAAACTGACTGGCGTTCAGCTGAAGGACGATCCACGGCCGATTCTCGAGGCCTGAGACTCGACACGCTTTTGTTGCAAATCGATGAATCGATGCGCGGATGGGCGAGAATGGCAGAGAGGCATTTCCGGCAATGATTGTGACCGATCGTCGGCCCACGGGGCGGTCCATCTACAACTACTTTGATCGCGGAGAATGGAGCCGTCTGCGGGCCGACACGCCGATGACGCTGTCGGAGGCCGACCTCGAGACGCTACGAGGAGTGAACGTCAACGTCTCGATTGACGAGGTCATTGAAGTCTACCTGCCGATGGCTCGCCTCTTGAACATGTACGTTTCGGCCCGGCAAGGGCTGTTCAAAGCCACGGCTGCGTTTCTTGGCAATCCATCCGCTAAGGTGCCGTACATCATCGGCCTGGCAGGCAGCGTTGCGGTGGGGAAGAGCACTACCGCCCGCATCCTGCGTGAATTGCTGACGCGCGTTCCCAGCCGCCCCAAGGTGGATCTCATCAGCACCGACGGATTTCTGTTTCCCACGCGGGTGTTGGAAGAGCGGGGGTTGATGGAGCGCAAAGGATTTCCGGAGAGCTTTGATACCCCGGCCCTGGTGCGCTTCCTTTCGGACGTGAAGTCGGGCCGGCAGAAGGTGAAGGCGCCGGTCTACTCGCATGTCTATTACGACATTGTTCCCGATCAGTTCATCGAAATCGATCAGCCCGACATCGTCATCATAGAAGGGCTCAACATCCTTCAGTCCGGCAGCTCGAATCCCAATCCGCACGCCCGCATCTTCGTGTCCGACTTCTTCGACTTCTCCCTCTATGTCGACGCCGACGAGCAAGTGATCTACCAGTGGTATGAGAAGCGCCTGCTCACCTTCAGGGAGTCGGCGTTCAAAGATCCGTCTTCGTACTTTCACCATTACGCCAGCCTGACCGAGGACGAGGCGCGAGAACGCGCAAGGCAGATCTGGGAGACGATCAACGGCAAGAACCTGATTGAGAATATCCTCCCCACGCGGGAGCGCGCGGACCTGATCCTGCATAAGGGGCCCGATCACGCCGTCGAATCGGTAAGGTTGCGGAAGATCTAGCGCGACTGACCCCCGGTGGCGCTCTTCGAAGAGGCCGCCTGGTCGGTGATCCACTGGCTCACTAACGTGTCCAGCACATCCAGCGGCAGCGGTCCGCTACCCAGCACCGCATCATGGAAGGTTCGAATATCGAACTTGGCTCCCAGTTCCTGGCGAGCACGCTCCCGCAAGCGCAGGATGGTCATCTCGCCGAGTTTGTAGCCAAGCGCTTGCCCCGGCCACGCGATGTAGCGGTCCACTTCGGTCACGATGTTCTGATCGTCCATGGCCGAATGCTGGTGGAAGAAGTCGATCATCTGCTGCCGCGACCAATGCTGCGAGTGGACGCCGGTGTCGACCACCAGGCGGATCGAGCGCCACATCAGGTTTTGAAGCCGGCCATACTCGCTGTAGGGATCCTGGTAGAAGCCCATTTCGTGCGCCAGGGTTTCGGAATAGAGAGCCCAGCCCTCGGAATAGGCGTTGTAGTTCGCGAATTTCCGGAACGCTGGAATGTCGGTGAGCTCCTGGGCGATCGAGAATTGCAGGTGATGTCCGGGAATGCCTTCGTGATAGGCAATCGCCTCCACGTTCAGCAGCAGCCGCTTGGTTGGTTCGTATTCATTGACGTTGATGCGGCCCGGGCGTGAACCGTCACCGGCGCCAATGGAGTAATCGGCCGGCACTCCGGTGGGTGCGCGATAGGCCTCCATGGGCACCACCACCAGCTTGTTCTTCGGTAAGCGCCCGAAGTATTGGGGCAGCTTCGAATACATCTGGTCGGTGTAGCGCGCATACAGGGACAGGACCTGTTCGCCGGAAGTTCCATACAGCTTCCGGTCCTTGAAGATATGAGCATTGAATGACTGGAGATCGGTATAGCCCAGCTTGGTTGCGATCTCCATCATCTGTTTCTCGATCTGGGTCACTTGCTTCAAGCCGAGATCATGCAACGTCGCAGGGTCCATGTCGGTGGTGGTCATCTTACGAATGGCCTGCCGGTATCGCGCCTCGCCATCGGGAAGAGACCATGCGCCGTATTCAGCCCGGCCATGCGGCGCGTAATCGGTTTTGACGAACTGGCCGAACGAGGCATATGCCGGCAAGACTTGCTTGCTCACCACCTGGTTGATATCGTTTGTCAGCCTCTTGCGATCGGCTTCCGAAAAGTCGTCCGGGAATTTTCGCAAAGGCGAAGTGAACAGGCTCTTATCCAGCGGCGTGTTGGCGATGTCCTGCGCCTCCACCGCGACGATCTCAAGCAAATAGCGCGGCTGCATCAGGCCGTCATGCAGACCCAATCGCATATCTTCGGTGACTTCCGATATCACGCGCGGCAGCTGCTTCAACCGGCTCAGGTAATTCTCGTAATCGCGGACCGTTTTCAGCGGCACTTCTTTCGCTAAGCCGGCATATTCGAGAGGTGGGCCGCCCATTTGATTCACCGGCATTTCCCAATTCTTCAGGCGGCCATCGTCCACTCTGGTTTGGAGGGTGCGAATCATCAGCATGCGGTTGAGCTGGTCTTCTTTGCCCAGGCCTTTTGCATCGAGCGCTTGAAATTCAGCGAGAGCCTTCGTGCGGTGCTCCAATTCCCGGGCAAACGCAGCCGGAGAGTAGTTCTGCAGCCGATCGTTGAAGCGGTTTTCGCCGATCTCGGTGGCCCGCTCCGGGTGCGTACTTAACTCGTATTCCCACTCCTGAGCAATCAGGGCACTTAGACGGGTGTGCGCGTCATTCGGAGCGGCGGCTGCACTCACGACGAGCGCGGCAGCTGTCAGGACGACTGCCGAAAACCAAGTTCTCATAGAATCTCTCCTTATTACGCAAAACTGCCGACGGCCGCTCACGTCACCGGGATTTTACCGGCTGTCAGCGACTCGGCTTTAGCGAACCGGGCCCAGTTGAAACCATAAAAGGCGACGAACGCGAAGCAGAAAGTGGGCACAATGAACCCGCGCGACATATCGTATTGATCCGCCACATAACCCATGAGCTTGGGCAAAATGGCCCCGCCCATAATGGCCATGACAATGAACGCCGAGGCCTTCTTCGCTCGGGCGCCAAGCCCGAATATCCCCAGCGCAAAAATGGTTGGAAACATGATGGACATGAAGAAGTAGATCAGGAAAACACAAACGGCAGACAGCCAGCCCAACTTGACAAACACCAGCAGGGTTAGGATCACGTTCGCCACCCCGTAGAGTCCGAGGATCTTGTGGGCGGAGTATTTCTTGAGCAAACCCGCGCCTGTGAAGCGGCCTGTCAAAAAGAACAACAGGCCTACCGACGCCAGGTTGGACGCGCCCTTGTTGCTCATCGACAAAACCCCGGACTTGCTGGTTTCGAACCACCCCAGCAGCCAGTCATGCAGGAAGCCGGCGTGGGCGGCGAGCGTTGCCATGTTTGCCTCCCATGCGCCGGGTATGGCGGGCAGTTCGGCGGTCATGTAGTTGATGAAAAAACTGAACACGCCGGCCTGCGCCGCGACATAGAAGAACTGTGCCGCCACCGCCATCACAAAGTGGGGGTGCGTCCAGATGGAATGCGAGACGCTCGCCGTATTGTCGTCCAGATGATAGTCGTCCTCGGTCTTGATGTCGGGAACCCGGGCAAAGGAGAAGATGACAGCGAGGACGATGACCACCAAGCCGACTCCCACGTAAGGAATGTAGAGCGTCTGGCTGCCGGTGTTGTGCCCCTGCGCATCCTTCGCGTAGAAATAGATGCTGCCGACGATGGGGCCAAGTATCCAGCCCACGCCGTTGCAGGATTGGGCCAGATTGATACGGGTCGCCGCATAGCGTTGGTCGCCCAACACGGTGGTATACGGGTTGGCAATGGTTTCCAGGAACGTGAGGCCCGTGGCAATCACGCAAACCCCCGCCAAAAAAGCTACAAACGCAGTGGTCGAGGAAACACGGCCCTCATGAACCATCGCATTAATATTGGTAGCCACGATGAACCAGAACCCGCCCAGAGCGACGATCAGGAGACCGGCGACAATTCCGATTTTGTAGCCCAGTTTGCTTGCCAACCACCCAGCCGGCAGCGACATCAGGAAGTAGCCGAGGTAATGCGCAAACTGTACCCAGGCGGATTGCGACTTCGACAGGCTGAGTTCTTCCTGGAAGTGCTTATCCATCACGTCAATCATCCCGTTGCAAAATCCCCAGAGCAGGAACAAGGAACACACGAGCACGAACGTAAAGGCTAGGTTGCTTCCGTCGGCGCCTCTGAACATCCTCCTGCTATTGGTACTCGACGACATAGGTTCTACCGTTTCACGCTGCACTGGATCATGTTACATGACCGAGGCACAAGGCCGTCCGGGTCGCGGCAGAACTGGGGCTGGACGCCCACGTCCGCGACGGTCGCCCTCTGACCTCTGTTCCGTAACTCTCGGGATAGGCAACTCGTTGCAAGCAAACACGAGTGCGTCGGAGCCGTGACTGTCAGAGTCTGTGTGCCACCCCACAGAACCGCTCCTTTACAGTCGCGGCTCCGAAGCTTTGTTCGCTCAGCTGCAGCGTACGGTGTTTTCAGACCAGTTGGCATAACCCGTGGAGCATCCGCGGTCCCGCAGACTCTCGAACCGGAATCTGCCTCCTTCGTGAGCGCCAAGCTCGTGACTGGCGTTACAAGTACTGTATACGCTTTCATTACACGTAATTTAGCTAGCGTATGCGGCTCAACCTATCATCCGCCGATAAGGCAGGCCCCGGACGGGTGTAACTTACGCCGACTTTTGGTAACTCCGTATTGACAACTCTAACTAGTAGATGTAGTATCTGGAGCCAGACGGTGGGTTGCATCTATGTGGTTGCTGTTATTCCGCCGTCTTCAGGTCTGTCACAACAACTAATAAGTATCGCTGAAGTCGAGTGGACTTCTCCAAGGAGAGAAAAGAAATGTCCAAGGTGAGACGGCTTACATTTGTTGTTCTTGCAGCTATGATCCTCCTGGTTCTCACGTCGCACGTCCTTTGGAGCCAGAACGTCTACGGAACGATTACCGGGACCGTCACCGATAGCAGCGGTGCCTCCATCGCCGGTGTTTCGGTCACTTTGACGAACATCGCTCGAGGAGACAAGCGCAACGTACAGACGAACGACTCGGGCCAGTATGCGTTCGTTAATCTCTTACCGGCAAACTATCGGATAGAAGCCGAAAAAGCCGGCTTCAAGAAATCGGTACGCGAGCCCATCGACGTGGAGGTCGAAAGCGGATTGAGGGTTGACTTAGCCTTGGAAGTCGGCGAGTTGAGCCAAACCGTCGAGGTGACAGCCCAGTCGGTGCAGCTTCAGCCAGAAAGTACTTCGCTGGGGCAAGTCATAGGACCACGAACGACGACGGAATTACCCCTCAATGGCCGTAACCCGCTGGCGCTGGTGGCGCTCACGGCAGGCGTTGTGCCGCAAGGTCAACCTTCGGCTGGAAACTCCTCAACGGGCAATCCGGTGGGAGCCAATCCTTTTGCCGCAGGAGACTTCCAGATCGGTGGAGGCCAGGCCGGCCAGAGCCAAATCCTGATAGACGGCGTGCCGACGAATGGAGCCTACCTGAACGTTGTGACTCTGATCCCGACGCAGGACGCGGTTCAGGAGTTCAAAGTCCAGACCAACAACCTGGGCCCGGAGTTCGGGCGATTTGCCGGCGGCGTGATTAATCTATCGATTAAGTCAGGCACTGATGCGTTCCACGGTACCTTGTATGAGTTTCTCCGAAACAAATTGCTGAATGCGAACGACTTTTTCTCGAACGAAGCCGGTATCTCACGGCCTGCATTCACACAGAACCAGTTTGGCGGCAATGTAGGCGGGCCGGTTATTAAAGACAAGTTGTTTTTCTTCACCAGCTATGAGGGGTTCAGGCTGCGCAAGGGAAGCACCCTGGCGACCTGGGTTCCGACCGCTGCGGAGCGACAAGGAAACTTTTCACAAGTCGGTTCAACGGCAAATCCCGGAGCGACTGCCGCGCTTCCGATTTACGACCCATTGACCAGCGCGAACTGCGTTTCTGGCGGCCCAGTTTGCCGGACAGCTTTCCTTGGAAACATGATTCCCGCCTCCCGATTGGACCCCACCGCACAGTTCATGCTGAACTATTTCCCGATGCCAAATCAGGTGAACAACCCGTCCGGTAACTACGTTGAGAACTTCAGCACCGGCGGTAATGTAAACCAGGTGAATGAGCGAGCCGACTACGACATCAGCGACAAGCAAAGGTTCTTTGGACGGTACACGTATTCGCACGTGTTGTCGCTTCCCGACAGCCCGTTCCAAGACGTGTGCAGCGATCGCTGCACGGAAAACACCAACACCAATCAAGCTGTATTGGCTGACACGTATACCTTCTCCCCCGCGACAGTCATGGACCTGCGAGCCGGCTTCACCCGCTATGAGTATGTGCGAACACCGCTCAGCGAAGGCTTTGATTTGTCAAAGATCGGCCCCAACTGGGCCGCACTAGCGCCGGAGATGACTTACACCACTCTTCCAACTGTTTGCATCTCCCAAGTTCCCGGGGACGACCGCTACGGGGCCGGCAGTTGGTGCTCTGCCGGAACGGGCAGCGGCATCGGCGCTTTTGACAGCACCTACAGCTTCGAGGGCTCGGTTTCGCACTTGATGGGCAAGCACCTTCTCAAGTTCGGCGGCGAGTATCGGATACTCCAGAATAACTACTACCAAACCAATCAACCTACGGGACTATTCCAATTTGATGCCGGCATGACGGCGGGGAATCCGCTTGCCGGCACTCCCGGAATTTCATCGGGGCTTGGGATGGCATCTTTCCTGCTCGGCTACGGCAGCACCACAAACGGCAGCAACATGACAGAGGCTGCCAAGACAGCCGACCAGAATCTTTATGGCGCGATTTACGTGGGAGATACGTGGCAGGCCACCCGAAAGTTGACCGTGAATCTCGGGGCTCGCATCGACTTGCAGGGAGACTGGACCGAGCGATACAACCGGATCGTTGTTTTCAACCCCACGCAAACGAGCCCGATTGCCTCGCAAGTCGGCGACCCTAATCTGCAGGGCGCGTACGATCTGGTGAATACGCCAAACCACACCAGTCGCACTGCTTTCCCCGCCTGGAACCACATCAGCCCGCGTGTCGGCCTCTCCTACCAGATCACTCCGACTACCGTGATCCGGTCCGGATATGGCATCTTCTACGTCCCGGTTGATTTGCGCTGGAACGACGCTCCGCATAATCTTTTCATCAACTCCATTGTCAACAACTGGATAGTGGCACAGGCCAATGGCGTTACCCCGAAGAATACGTTCTCCGATCCATTTCCGACGGGAATCTCCGGGCCCCCGGGCGCCGACCAGGCTTTTATCAACGTACAGGGAGCTGGAAACGGGGCTGCGCTAAGCAACTATAAGGCTCCCTACGTTCAGCAATGGAACTTCAACATACAGCAACTGCTGCCCGGTAATATGATTCTCCAAGTTGCGTATGCCGGGTCCAAAGGCACAGACCTGCCTACGCACAGCCAGGACTTGGACCAGTTGCAGCCGCAATATGTGCCGACGAATGCCGCGCAGGCTGCCGCCCTCATCGCTCAGGTTCCCAATCCGTTCTACGGAGTGATGCAGTCCGGCAATATCAGCGCGAATCCGACCGTCAAAGCAGGCCAGCTGCTTCTGCCGTATCCCCAGTTCGATGACGTATCTGCGGAAGAGTTGGACAACCGGAACTCCAGTTACAACTCGCTCCAAGTGACGTTCCAGAAGCGCTTCACCGGAAATGCGCAGATTCTTGCTACCTACACCCTGTCCAAGCTCATTGACAACACGAACTCGGAGATCAATTGGCTAGAGGCCGCTTCCCCGGCTTGGGGCGACTCGAACGTGTATAACCTGAAAGGCGAGCGCAGCCTGGACGGATTCGATGTTCCCCAGCGCTTGGTTATCGCGTCCATTCTGGACCTGCCGTTTGGCAAAGGCCAGAAGTTCTTGGGCAACGCGAGGGGAGTTACCAACGCGATTGTAGGGGGATGGGGATTCGATACCATCATTACCTTCTCGAGCGGCTTTCCCATCATCATCGGCGGGTGTCCGGGCTTGCTGAGCAACTCCGGTATCAACGAGGTGGGTTGCGCTCTGGCCAACAGAGTTGGCCCCGAGTCTCTGACCACCGGCAGTACGAGCGAAAAGCTGGCCCACTGGTTCAACACATCCACCTTCGTGGCGCCGACAGATTACAGCTATGGGGATGATTCACGCACAGAGCCGAACCTGCGTACCGACGGTGTGAAGAACTTTGACATGGCCTTCTTCAAGAACACGGCGATTGGCCCGGAAGGCAAATACAATTTGCAGTTCCGCGCCGAATTCTTCAACATCTTCAATCGAGTCCAATTCAATCCGCCCAATACAAGTTGTTGCGGCGGTGCTAGCTTTGGGCAGATAACCGGTCAATACAACCTGCCGCGAATCATTCAGTTTGGCTTGAGGTTCGCTTTCTAACGCCCGTGGTGTGGGGCGGGATGCCATCCTGCGGCGGGATGATGGCATCCGGCCCGGACGGTGTTGCGCAATCGCCTTGGGCCAGCGCCACGCTGGACCTCCAGCGGGGTTCGCGTAAGAATGTTAACGTGAGGGTTTTCGGCCCTGTTCTTCTGTTGGTTTGGTGCAACGCGGCAATTTGTCAAACGCCTGAGCAACCGATAGTCCAATACTTCCGCAGTGGGCAGCAAGCCTTGCAGCAGCGCGAATTCGCCCGCGCCGCTGAAGACTTTAAGAAGGTGCTCGCGCTCGATCCGACTATCGTCGAGGCGGAAGTGAACCTGGGCCTCGCTTACCAGGGTCTTCTCCAATACGACCTGGCGGTACGCTATCTGGCGAAAGCTCTGAAAGAACGGCCGAACCTTCCTGGCCCGACCCTCATTGTTGGATTGGACTACCTCAAGCTGGGTACGCCGGAAAAAGCCATCCCGTTCCTGGAGCAGTCGGTCAAGCTCGATCCGTCGAATCGCTTCGCTCGTGAAGCCTTGGCCGCGTGTTACCTGAGCCAGGAGAACTTCCGAAAGGCAGCCGATCAGTTTCGCGAGATCTCCCTCCTGAACGCCGACAAAGCCGAGGCCTGGTTCAAGCTTGGACATCAGTACTTGGATTTGGCGGCTCGTTTGGCTTTCCAGGGCGCGCGTGTTTATCGCGAATCCGCGTTTGGCCGCCGCTTTATCGGTGACCTTCTCTATCAGCGCAACCGCTGGGCAGACGCGGTGAAGGAATACCAGAAGGCATTGAGCATCGCGCCCCATCAAGCCGGCTTGCACACAATGCTGGGCCAAAGCTACCTGCATGCTCAAAAACCGGACCAAGCTGAAACAGAATTTCGCCTGGAACTCGACCTCGATCCGCGCTATGAACTGGCCTGGATAAGTCTGGCGAATCTGCGGCTAGCTCAGAACCAGCCCAAAAGCGCCCTCGAATTCCTCGACAAGGTCTGGCAAATCTCGCCCGAGTTCCTGGCGCTACAGCGGGACTTCCCTTCAGTCGAAGTCCCCCGGGATGTTGTCAAGACACAGATATCCACGCTCGAAGACGCGCCGGATTCGCCGTCCAAGCACTATCTGTTAGCGGCCCTGTTCGTGACCGTCGGAGATACCGGCCGCGCCGAACGCGAATGGAAGACATTCCAGAGCGACTTTTCCACCTGGCAAGAGAGCGTTGGTCGTCACGTCGGCCCCGCGAAAGAGGATCCCTGCCAAGCACATCGGTACTCCCATTGCATCGATTCGCTGCAGAGTCGCACGAACTTAACGGGGCCGGAACGGCTAGCGATGGGGAAAGCTTACTTCGCCTTGCAGCAATACGAACAGGCAGCCAACACGCTGGGACTTGCGCAAGAAGCTTCCGGCAAGGATGCCGAGCCCAGCTACTGGTTGGAACGCACGTATCAGGCATTGGGAGCCGAGACGTATGCGCAGCTCCAGGAAGCGTTTCCGAACTCCTGGCGTACGCGGCAACTGCGTGCCGAAGGCTACGCCTTGCGCGGCAATGCGGACGACGCAGTCAAAGAGTTTCAGGCGGCCCTGGAGTTGCGTCCCACTGAACCAGAGCTTCATGACGCGCTTGGAGAAGTATACCTGGATCAGCACAACTACGACGCTGCGCAGAGCGAACTGGATAAAGCTCTGGCCTTGGATGGCTCGCGAGTGCACACGCTGTACCTGCTGGGTCGCGCCTATGTGGAGCAGAAGGACAACGAGAAGGCGGTACCTATTCTGGAGCGAGCCTTGCAACTCCAACCGGACTTGTCGGAAGCAAACAGCTTGTTGGGAACGGCGTACCTGCGGCTAGGAAGGACAGCCGATGCCGTGCCAAGACTAGAGAAGGGAACTTCGTCAGACCACTATGGCAACGTGCACTATCAGCTCTATATGGCGTATAGGAAACTCGGGCAAACCGAGCGTGCTCAAAAAGAGCTGGCGCGATCAAAGGAACTGCGTCGAAACGCTCTAGAACAGGACCAGGCGGTGGTAATGGGATCCCCCCAACCCGAGGTTGAACAGCCATGAGGCAGGACAGTTATAGCGATGGCCGTCCGCATCAGCGTTTTTGGGAAAGTTCAGCACAGAACCGCGCGCATCAAAATCGGTGTGAAAACTCGTGGATCAGAACCGCGCGCGTGAGCAAGCGGATGCCTTTCAGAGCCGCGACCATAAGGGAGCGAACGCCAAGCCTCGGAAGCTCGACAGCGACGTGCCGAAATCACGGCAGAGCCCCCCGGGAGCCGCGATCACTCTAGATCGTGTTTATGTTGGCTTTCTCTTTGCATCTCAGGGTTCTCATATTGCTCTGCAGCGTCGCGGTGTTCTACTGCGGTGCTGAAGCGCAAGATAACCATTACGTAGGTGCGGAGGTTTGTGCCTCTTGCCATGGCGACATATCGGAGTCGCAAGCTCGGACTAAGATGGCCCAGACGTGGCGCGGACGCAGCGCTGACTTAGCAGAAAGCAAGTTCGACGAAGGCAGTAAAGACATATCGGCCAGTCAACAAATTCATTACGACGTCCGGCGCGAAGGAACCCAGATTCTCTTTTCCGTGACAAGCAGCGGCTCGGAACCGTGGACACTGCCGGTCGAAAGTATGATTGGCGGTACGCGCCATGGCATCAGCTTTCTTCTAACACTCAACAGGCTCGGTGGCCTTTCGCTGGCACGGCCGGCCATGCTCGAAGCTCGTTACGCCCTTCTACCGACCGGCGCGCTTATCCCGTCCCCCGGCTTTCCCAAAGAACTACCGCAAGATCTGGAACATGAGCTCGGCAGGGTGCTAAGTCCAACTTTTGAAGTTCGCTGCCTGACCTGTCACGGGAAGCCCGGCACATTAGGGGCTGGGAAAGAAGGGGGAGTTCGTTGCGAGAGCTGCCATGGACCGGGGTCTGCGCACGTCGCATCGGCGAAGAATGGAGCGCTGGACAATCAGCAAATCGTCAAGCCCAGGAGCCTGAAAGGCAAGGCATCTATTGAGGTGTGCACCCAATGCCACAGCGGATTCAAACCCCGCGCCCACTCCGACCCCATGCCGGAAGACCTGCTCGTATCAAGCCAGGTTCCAGCTCTTCGCCACTCAGAGTGCTTCATCCAAAGCGGCGAGCAGTTGACTTGTACGAATTGTCATAACCCGCATGAAGATTCGGCAGCCGTTTCTCAATCCTCGATCAACGTTTGTCTGCGATGTCATTCGTTGTCGACACCGCAGCACGCGGCCATCTGTCCCGTGGATCGGACGCAGGGCTGCGTCGGTTGCCACATGCCCACTGCCCAAGTGGATTCTTTTCGCGTGACGGACCATTGGATCAGAGTACAGCCGGACCTGGCACCGGAGCATCACACGCAAGATCCTGCGTTTCGCACCCAAGTCATCCCGAAGCGCGAGTTCCTGCGTTTGATCGCGGTGGCTACGGATGAAGACATGAAAGCTGTCACAGATCGGCTGGCGAAGGGCGAATCCTTCAGCTCGGTCGCACGTGCCTTATCGAAGGATCAAAGCGCCTCCGCAGGCGGGTTCATCGGAGACGTGGCCCTGGCAGATATGAATCCTGGCTTGGCTGCGACCGCGGCACATCTTGAAAAAGATTCGGACAGCGCTGTCATCCAAGTTGGCAGTACCCGCGTCATGCTTCATCGTTTATCCCGTGATTTCAAGTGGAATGCGGACCGGCTCATCCACGAGGCTCAAAATCTCAACGATCAGGGCGATCGCGCTCAGGCAATCAAGAAGGCAAAGCAGGCGCTCGATGCCTATCCATACCAGCTAAGAGGCCTGAACTTAATGGGAATTATGCTCCGGCAAGCGGGTGATGTAAGTCGCGCGGCTGCGGTTCTGGGATTCGCCGCGCAGACCTATCCGCAAGATGCGGCGACCCTGTTCCATTTAGCATTGCTTCAAGAGTCTCCAAGCCAAATTGAGCAACTACGTCGCGTCATTGAGCTTGATCCCGACATCCTTGTCGCCTATCGGACTTTGGGCGCGGCCCTCTCCGCAACCGGACAATACGCCGCCGCGATCGAGGCCCTCCGAGCCGGTCTCAAGATCGACCCTCTGTCCGCCGTTCTCTACTATGATTTGGGTCTCGCTCTGAAGGCCCAGGGTGACGCAACGGAAGCGGCCAGCGCGCTGGCACTAGCCGAGCGCATCGATCCGAAAGTCGCCGCCCGAGTGGGACGCTAATACCAAGGATACCAAGATAAGTAGTTTGTATTCATATAGTTGAGTTCGTCCACAACGAGCCAGAACGTTAGTAATCTGAGCCGGCGGAGGCCGCCACTTCGTTTCGCAAAACAGCCCGGCCCCGGCTTGGCTTCGTATTTTCCGCCATCGGGTGCTATAGATCAGAGATGTCTGATCCTTGGCTTCGCCTCTGGACCGACACGGTCCCGCTTTCCGAGCAGCCTACATTTATTCGTTTGTTCTTCGCACTGGTGTTGGGGGCGGCAATCGGCGCGGAACGCCAGTGGCGGCAGCGCGCAGCCGGGTTGCGAACTAACACCCTGGTCTGTCTTGGCGCCGCGGCCTTTGTCGATCTGGGCTCAAACCTGGCTGGCCCCAATACCACGGGAGTTATCGCCTACGTAATCTCGGGGGTTGGGTTCCTGGGGGCGGGGGCCATCATAAAAGACGGCGCCAGTATTCGCGGCTTGAACACCGCTGCCACTCTGTGGTGTTCAGCGGCTGTGGGCGCGTGTGCCGGCGCAGGTGAGTTGCTGGACGCCGTGTTTGTGACCGTACTGCTGGTGGGAATTAACCTGGTGCTCAGGCCGCTTTCACGCTTTATTGACAGTCGCTCAGCCAGTCATGACGTGAACGTTGTGTACACGCTCAGGGTGGTATGTGCGGCGAAGAGTGAAGTGCAAGTGCGTACCCTGCTTCTACGCGCCATTGCGGAACGCCGCCTCGTACTTCGACAGCTTCGGACGGCGGATGCCGCAGAGCGTCACGAAGTTTCGATCAGTGCCGAGGTGGAGGCAGAGCGCCGCGACGATTCTCTGATCGACGGCGTTGCGGACGCCCTGCGCCGCAACGAAACGGTTCGATCGGTGGAACGTGCAGAAGGCCCGGCGGAGTCCGAGTAAATTCGTCCTGAACCGGAAATGAGGGCTGTATAGGTGTTGTTGGGATGATCCGGTAAACTTCTTTGTAACAGGGGCGGCATAACAAATCGATGAAAAACAGATGGGCTTCAGGCGGCAAGCGGATTGCGTTCCAAGCATTCGTCCTATTTGCACTCAGTGCGGGTGTTGGTTTCAGCCAAACGAACGTGCTGACCTGGCACAACGACAACGCGCGCACCGGGCAGAATCTAACCGAAACGATTCTGACGCCCGAAAACGTGACACCTACCACCTTCGGCCTGCTATTTACAGTTCCGGTTGATGGCCTGGTGGATGCGCAACCGCTGTATGTATCCGGACTTTCGATTGCCGGACAAGTGTCAAAGAACGTGGTGTTTGCAGCGACTGAGAATGACAGCGTCTACGCTTTCGACGCAGATACCGGGGTGGTGTACTGGCAGGCATCGCTGCTGGGTTCGGGAGAAGTGCCCTCCGATGACAGGAGCTGCGCCCAGGTCACACCCAGAATCGGAATCACCAGCACGCCCGTCATCGACCTGAAGGCTGGTCCACACGGCACCATTTTTCTGGTCGCCATGAGCAAGGACGCGTCGGGGAACTACTACCAGCGGCTTCACGCGCTAGACATCACGACCGGGGCCGAGCTAGGCGCGTCGCCGACCCTGATTCAACCCACCTACACGGGCTTGGGCGACGTCACTTGGGACCCAAGCCAATACAAGGATCGTGCCGGCCTGCTGCTGGTAAACGGCATTGTCTATACCAGTTGGGCGGCACACTGCGATCGAGATCCTTATACCGGATGGACGGTTGGTTTCGACGAATCGACTTTGCAGCAGAGCAACGTTTTCAACTTTACACCGAACGGAAGCCAGGGTTCCATCTGGGGCGCCGGGGCCGGTCCCGCAGCTGACGCACAAGGCAATCTCTTCTTCGCGGTTGCCAATGGGACTTTTGATTCGCTTCTGAACTCCTCGAAGTTCCCCCGCCTGTTGGATTTCGGCAACGCCTTTGTGAAACTTACGTTGCAAAGCGGGAGCTTGGTGGCAACCGACTACTGGACGATGTACAACAGCGTGATCGAGTCGGGAGGCGACGTCGATCTGGGTTCGGGTGGCATCATGCTGCTTCCGGACCAGAAGGATGCGACCGGGACGGTTCGAAGTCTGGCCGTGGGAGCAGGTAAGGACAGCAATCTCTACGTCGTGGATCGCAACAACATGGGAAAGTTCGATTCAGCCGGTGATGCCACGATCTATCAACAACTAACCGGCGCCTTACCCGGCGGCATTTGGAGCAACCCCGCCTATTTCAATGGGTTCGTGTACTACGGGGCAGTAGGCGACTATATTCGCGCCTTCCAACTGGATTCGGCCCTTCTATCGGCCTCGCCGGTATCCATGACGCTGAATTCGTTTGGGTATCCGGGTATGACTCCGTCGATCTCCGCGAACGGTACCAGCAACGCCATCCTGTGGGCGGTGGAAAACAACAAGCCGGCCGTTCTGCACGCTTTCGACCCCACTGATCTGGCAACGGAGTTCTACAACAGCAACCAGGCGGCCGGTGGGCGCGATCAATTCGGCAACGGGAATAAGTACATGGTTCCGACCATTGCGAACGGAAAAGTTTTTGTCGGGACCCCAAACAGCGTTGCGGTTTTCGGACTGCTTCCGCAGGTAACCGAGCCGAATGTGGTGGGCTTGGCGCAGGCCGATGCAACCACTCTGCTGGCGGGCGATGGACTGGTTAGCACGGTGACATTTCTTATCAGCGACACAGCGCCAGCAGGCGATGTGATCAGTGAGAACCCAGCGGCGGGAGCCGTGCTGGCATCGGGATCGCCCGTCAGTCTGGTGGTTTCGATTGGTCCGCTGCAGGCCGGCGCGGAATTCAACGACGTTTCACCGACCGCTGCCTATTTCGACGCGGCGAACCTGATGTTTGAGGCGGGGGTGACCACCGGTTGCATCGAAGGCAGCACCCCCGAAACGCGTAGCTTCTGCCCGAACGACAACGTGACTCGCGAGCAGATGGCGGCGTTTATTGTTCGGGCGGTTACGGGCACCATAACGCCCGCCATCTACAACACGACTCCTTATTTCACGGACGTTCCGTCAACGAACTCCTTCTTCCCGTACGTCCAGAAAATGGAGGAAGTGGATATCACCACCGGCTGCGGAGGCGGGCTGTTCTGCCCGACCGCGACGATTCCGCGGTGGGAAATGGGGATGTTCATGGTGCGTGCCCGGCTGATGTTGTACGGAGCCAGTTTCACGTATAACGCCACGCCGTATTTCGCGGATGTGCCTACTAACGTCGAGGGCAACGGATTGCCGTTCCCGTTCATCCAACGCGCGTATGAGGAGAACGTCACCAACGGCTGCGGAACCAATCCGCTGATTTACTGCCCGGATGACCTGGTGACGCGGGGCGAGATGGCGTCGTTCATCATGCGCGGGTTGTTCAACGAGACCCCGGTTCTGGGGCCGACCGCCCCGCAGGTGACGGGCGTGACTCCGAACACGATGGCTGCGACGGTTGGCACTCAGGTCACAGTGACCATCACGGGAGCGAACACAAGCTTCCAAGCGGGCGATACGGTGACGGTGCCGAGCGGGATGCTGACGGTGAGCAACGTGACGGTGAATTCGGCGACCTCGATTACCGCTACGCTAACGGCGAATGCGAACGTGGTGGCCGGACCACAGGCGCTGGTGGTGACCAGCGGCGGCGTGAATCTCACGTTGCCGCTAGCGATCCAGGTGGGATCGTACTAATTGCACTTAGGGGACGCTTGTTTCCCGACGTACGGCCAATGCTTCAAAGAAGCGCATGTTTTGCGCCAGCAGATGCTCCCGTGAAAAATCCCGCGACACCCGACGCTGTCCGGCTTCTGAGAGCGCGAGCTGGCTGGCCTCGTCGGTCATAATCTGCCTCAGCTTGGACCGGAGGTCGTCGCTCGACCCGTTTCGGAAAACGAGACCGCAACTGCCGACAACCTCAGGTAGCGCCGTGCCGTCTGAGACAACTGGGACGACTCCGGCAGCCATGGCCTCGAGAGCGACAAGACCAAATGACTCGAACCGGGAGGGTATCAGGATAAGGCGTGCGCGATGGTACAGATCCATGAGGGCGCTTTGTCCAAGCGGTCCGTGATAGTGATACCGTCCTGGATAGGGCGCTAGAATTCGCTCGCACATCTCCCAACAACTCCCTCCATCCCTGGCAGGCATGTCGCTCCCGGCAAATTCGATCCTCCAGCCTTGAAACTCCTCCGCCAGTTCTGCAAACGCGGTCGCCGCCAGATCAGGGCTCTTATGGCCCGGCATGAGCCGTCCCACGAATATCGCGAGTTTCTCTCGCTCGGCGTACGGGAAGTTACCGACGCAAGCCAGGTGATCCGAGAGCAGAGGGATTACTTCGTCGCATCGCGGGACACCCGGAAAGTCCTCACGGGTCATCCGCTCGATATACGCCGATGCCGAAATTCGGGCGTCAGCGCTCCGTATGCTCTTTCGTTCTAGCCAGGTAATTAGCCGCGAGCGCGGCCAATCAACAAGTCCCCGGCTGACGAGCGAATGATAGGTGGTGTGATAGCGGGAGACAGAAGCAAAACGGTGCTTTCCAAAGACGTTTAGGAACGCGTTAATCCCAAGGTGATCATGCCCTTCGACGACATCGAATGGCTTCATCCTGTGGCGTTGAGCGACACGACCAGCCATAGCCACAGCAAGGGAAAGCGCGAAGATGCCGATATTCCGTATGCCCATGCCCGCCAGATCGCCGCCCTGGCGCGGGCCGATAAGCCACGTGCGCGGGATGACCCGGTGGATCGTGATCCCACCGCTCTCTTCCACACTTTCGGCTGAAAGTCCCTGGGAAAAGACCTCGATTTCATGACCTTGGCTCGCCAGCGCGGAAGCGAAGGCTGCGTAAAAATGGCCGATGCCACCCCACGCCGTCTCAGGCGGATACTCTCTGGTCACTAGCGCGATCCTCACGGTCTCGGTTCCTGCTGGCCGACAACGCGTAATGTTCCTAGAAATGGATGCGCGTTTCGAGTCTTCTGAAACTCGCATGTTCGGACAGACAGAAGTAGACGCCGGACTATTGAATCCTCGTAGAATACTTTCTCTTCAACGGCAGACGCGGGCACTCCAAGCATCGACAAATAGTCCAGGTACATCTTTCGGGAGAGATGAAAAGCATGACTTCCCAGCGCATTGGAAGTCGGTGCGACATCCAATCGGGCGACAGTCTGATCATCGTCAGCCATGTATTGATGTGTCTCCAGCAGGAACAACTCGCGCGCCAGGCACAGCATGCGAGCAAAGTAATAAAAAGGGAAGAAAAAGTGCTCCTGCAGCGAGGCTCCCCACACAACGTCGTGGGCTGTCGCGTACACGCCCACATCCGCCGTCAAAAACTCAACGTTACCGAGCTTTAGTATGAACGCCGCGAACTGAGCTCGGGCGACATTTCTTCCATCCACGTCGATTCCGGTGACAGCACGAGCTCCACGCCGGGCAAACTCGAGTGCGAAAAACCCGCAAGAGCAGCCCACATCCAGCACGGTCTTCCCTGAAACGTCAGGCAACAGATGCTGCAATCGATGGAATTTGGGATAAGGCCGCAGTCGCGGCGCGTCGGACGGCTCCATTCCGGGAAACCAGTTATCCCACGCATGATCGCTCACAAGGCAGCTTGGGTCATCCGTGGTGCTCAGGCCGTACTCCGGGAACTCGATGCGCTGGTACCAGGGCGCCCGACTTTTTATTTCCGCGGCCAACCACTCTCGACTTGCCATCTTCGGTCTATCATCTAAGGTCATATGTGCCCCGGTTTAGCGAAGTCCCTGAATGCCTACGGATGGGCGGCCGAGCGGCGCGCGGTTTCAACCATCCCGTTGAAAAGGCTTTCGTAACCCCGAATGAATGAGCGGTCGGAGAAGTGCTGGCGGGCGTGCTCGCGAGCGTTGTGGCTCATTTGGTTCCACGTCTCACGCTCCATGCGAGCGAATTCGGACATTACAGAGCCAAGGTCGGCCGGATCAGAGTTTTGGCTGAGGATTTTGCCAGTTACTCCATCCACAACGATCTCCGGGATGCCACCCGTCGCCAGGGCAATGATAGGACAGCCGGAAGCCGCCGCTTCGATGGCCGCATAGGGAAGGTTGTCAGCGTCACTGAGGAGAAGCATACAATCGGCAGCGGCATAACAGTCTGCGATGCGCTCGACACCGGAGACGTACCCTGCGGAGATGATCGCCGGGTTCGACAGTGACTGGGTAAGGTCGTCAGAGCCATTACCGGCCAGTAAGAGCACTGAGTTCTGCGGTAGCCCGCACTGCAGAATCATTTTTGTCAATCGCGCAACTCCTTTTCGAGGGTCGGCGAGGTTGGCCGCAAGAAACAAAAAACAGAAACAACCCTCGGGAATCTTGAAGGTGGCTTTCGCTTGCCGCCGGTCGCGCGGCCGAAACCGGTCAAGGTCGACACCGTTAGGAATCACACTGAGCGGGAATTCCCGTAGTGAGCTCTTCGCCACTTGCGCGGCGAGCCAGCGAGACGGACTCACTAGTTGAATGCGATCCGGGCGACTGGCATTCATCGCCGCCCTCTTTACCCGAAGATTGAGTCGAGTCAGGTCCCGGCCTCCCAGGTCAGGCCGGAATTCATTGGCCATTTGAGGGCACGATCCGCAAGAGCCCTGCCAGCGGTTGCAGTCGTACGTGTAGACACAGTCACCGGTGTACAGCCACTCGTCGTGCAGAGTCAATACCACTGGTTTCGTGCGCGCCAGAAGGGGGACGGTCCAGAAATTCCAAAAACAACCGTGCATGTTGTGAATGTTCACCACGTCCGCATCCCGGAACATACTTTGCCGTATCACGCGCAAGGGCGTGACAAGCATGGTATCGGTCAATCCGAGAAGATGCAGCAGCGTCCGCGCTTTCGCGTCCCACATCGGATAATGACACGGATGCACGTCCGGGTCTTCCGACAAACGCCTGCCGACGACCAATGATGTCTTATGTCCCAGTGCTTTCAACCCGTGGTGAAGATCAAAGGAGCAGCGCTCGGCTCCGCCGATCAGGTCGGTCGTGTTCACAAGGCAGATATTCACGCTTCTAGCCTTTTCCCCGACGACGATTCTGCATTCGCCACCTGAGGCCGAGATACTTCCTGTGAGCACTCTTGATGATGCGTTGCGGCGCGGATGGACCAACTACCAGCTCGGCAGCAGTAAACAGCGTTCGTGGATTAAAGATCGATAAGGGCCAGTACCGAACAGAATCCCTGACAAGAGAGGGGGCAGTCCCCGGCTTGAGGTCCTCAAGTGAGAGGTGTTCTGCGACATCGAGTAACTTGGCCGATACGTGACGATGCGCTCCGAGGGAAGTCCTGACCCGTTGCCTTAGCGGAAGCTCTTTCCAGTATTTCCGGCTGGTGCGAAATTCCTCGTAATACATCAGATGGGTGGAGTCTACGGTTTTCGTGTCCGGCGTGAGCCGGAAAGCCGCAAGCGTCCGATGCAGGACGTAAATGTCGGTCAATGCGGCTATGCGGAGCCACATGTCGTAATCCATCACCATTTGGAGCGAGGGGTCAAACAAACCGGCATCCGCGAGGAGATCTCTCCTCCAAAACACGGACTGCTGGGGGATGCAATACCACTTTCCCCAACCCCAGTAAGCAATCAGATCCTCTTGTTTGTCGTATTTGGCGTCGAGGTGTCCGATGGTTGTCGACTGACTGTCGATATAGTCGCAGTCCCCCGCAACGATCCAGGCCTCCGGCGTATCTTCGAAAAAGCGCGCCACTTCCGAAAAAGCTCCAGGGCGGTAAAGATCGTCGGCATTCAGGTATGCGACGATATCGCCGGTTGAAAGCAGGAGGCCCTTGTTGATGGCGTGCGCCTGGCCTCGATCCGGCTCCGAGATCCAACGCACGTGCGGATATCGCCTCAGAATCTCCAAAGTCTGATCGGTCGACCCGCCGTCCACGACGATATGTTCAAAATCCGGGTACCGCTGGTCAAGGACAGATTTGATGGTTTGCTCGATGAATTGGCCCTTCTGAAACGAAGGTGTAATTACCGAAATCCGAGGGACCGAACTTAACGTTCTAGCAGGGGAAGAAATTCGCTTACGGCCGACATCTTTGGGAGGTATGAGTTCCAACTTCTCACGCTCGACCGTGTCCCATGGCCCCTTCCGTTGGTCTTGGTCTGATTCAGCCACATGTAAGCGAGGCTTCCATTCGTCTCGCTGGCGTTCAGCCTGGTGGCAGAGTTCGCTCCACTCATCTCTTTGCCGTTCGGCATGCTCCAAATGCTCGCGTGTTGTGCGCAGGGCATCGTCTAACTCAAGCCGTCGCGTCTCTTCTTCGTAAATCCGCTTATGCCGGGCCGCTATCAGGCTTCTGAATAGGCGATCGGTGCCGAAGAAAGCCGGGCTGGGCTGCAGGTAGCGATTGCCGGACAGGTTTTGTTCAACCGACGCTAGTACCGAGCTCGAATCTATCTCCGCAAGGCAAGGGTAGAGCGCGGAGTCGAAAATGCACTTTTCATCACAGCGCCGGCAGGGAACGTCAGCGAAGACGGTAAGAGCTTTTGGTCCGAAGGCAGAGAATCGGCCTTGAAAATGACTGCCCGAGATCGCAATGACTTCAACGCCGGCAGCGGCGGCCAGATGTGCAATACCGGTATCGTTCGTCAGAAGCCGGCGGAAGCCGGCCAACCATTGTGCGGTTCCCCCCAGGTTGTGCGGATCGCGGCGGCAGACCTCGACGGGGATTCCAGAATGCTCCAAGCATCGAAACAACTCTGACGCCGAGAGTTCCTCGCCATCAATTGCACCAATAACAACCTTCGCTGGGTGAAGGGCTTTTGCAACCGATGCAAAGCGATCCGCCGGCCACCGTCGCTTCTCGTCGCCCGATCCGGGCCAGATCACGAGCCCGGAACCCTCGACCTTTGGTGAGATGCCAAAAAGGCGCGGCTCTACGTTCGAATCCTTCAACAACTGCGCTTGCGCCAGCAAACGATACTTTTCAACTTCATGCTGAAAAGGATCGACGGTCGCGCCGCTTTGGATCCAGTCAGCCTCAGCCCTTCTCGGAGCGCCAAGGGCGCGGTATAGCCACTCCGGGCGCATGCCCAGTTGCCGATTCAGAAAGCCCCAGCGAGTCCCGAGGTCAAGGTAACCGAGGGCTATGATTTCTGCAAACCCCAGCGTGAACTGAGGGACAACCGTGAACGCGTAATTCTCCCGTTGCATCGATTCGAGCCACGTGAGTGCGCCATCAAACCCAGAGCGCAAATAACGATCAAACGGGAGCTCCCGGACGATGATGCGCTGATCCAGAATCTGCGAGCATGGCGCTGTGTCGGGCGCAAGCCACAACTCGATCTCATGGTCTGGGAAGCTTTCGGCCAGCGAGGCAAGATAGCCGGAAGACAGGACAACGTCGCCCAGGCGGTCGCTGCGAAGCACTAATATTCTTGAGCCCGGCATGTCTCAATTATTGGCCCTGTGATCCACTGCCCAGAACTTTCCTGACCGTACGCGGGATGGACAACCAGTGAAGATTTCAGGCGCCGAACGCGCGCCTCCCCGTGTACGCTTCCATAACCTCTGCAATGGCGCCGCTCATCACGATCTCGCCGTGATCGAGCCAGATCGCCTGATCGCACACTTTCTGCACCATTCCTGAGGCGTGCGAAACGCATAGCAGGCTCTTGCCGGAATCGCGGAATTGGTGAATCTTCCGGAAACATTTCTCCTGGAACGCGGCATCTCCGACAGCCAGAACTTCGTCGACCAACAACACATCCGGAGACGTGTTGACGGCAACGGAGAACGCAAGACGCATCGCCATGCCAGTGGAATACGTTCTCAGTGGTTCATCGATGAGCTCGGCTCCGATTCCGGAGAACTCAACAATTTCGTCGAAGATCTCTGCGGTGCGCCGTCGTGTCAGCCCCAGGAGTGAGGCATTCAGCTTAATGTTCTCCGCTCCTGTCAGATCCGGATGAAATCCCGAGCCGAGTTCGAGAAGCGCAGCCAAGCGACCTCTGACCGAGATGGACCCTTGGTCGGGTGGGCAGAGCCCAGCAACCAGGCTCAAGAGGGTGCTTTTGCCAGCTCCGTTCGGTCCGACCACCGCCAGGCTCTCGCCGCGCCGAACCCTGAAGGTTACGTTCTTGACCGCGGCAAAACTCTCGGCTGGCCTGCCCGAAATCATCTGCTTAAGCCGGTTGCGCAGCAATACCCTGCCGCTATGGCGGTAATACATTTTGGAAACGTTATTGAACTCGATCGTATACATGACTCAGAGGTGATCGTAAAACCGGCGCTTCAGCCTTTGAAACACCGCCAGCCCAAGCACGAACGTAAATGCTGCCACCAAGGTTAGTTTGACGAGAAGTTCCCAGCGTGGCGCATGCCCTTCTAGCAAAATATCCCGCATCGCGAGAATCAAAGCGGCCAGAGGGTTCAGCTTATAGATCTCAGCATAGACGGGTGGAATTACGGAAAACGAGTATACGACCGGCACCGCCCAAAACATAACGGTGTTGATCGACTCGACCACATATCGTGTGTCCCGCACATACACGTTTACGGCCGAACTAACCAGAGAAAGACCGCAAACGAAGATGACTTCCATCGTCCAAAGATACGGCAACCACCCCCAACTGCGAGTCATCGGCAAATCCGAAGCAAGTACAAGAACCAGCAGCAGGAATATCTGGATCAGCAGGTGCAGGCAGTTGGAAATAACCGCGGCAAGGGGCACGATTTCTCTTGGAATCGGCAAGCGCTTGATAAAAGCGGCATTGTCCACGAGGGATGTGGTGCCGGAAGTCCAACCAATGCTGAAAAAGTTAAATGGCACCAATCCGCACATCACGAAAGCCGGGAAGTGCGGCACCGAGTTATTTCGCGTGATTTTCGTAAAAACAAAAGTCAATACGCCCATCAGCACAATCGGGTTCAATAATGACCAGAACACACCCAAGGACATGTTCCGGTAGCGAACCTTGAAATCCTTGGCGATCAGGTTGGAAAGAAGAAACCACAAATCCCCTCTCCACGTGGGCTCAGAACTCTTCCAGGAAGCTGATTCGCGAGCATTCCCGTCTTTTTCGCCAAAGCCGGAAGGTCCGTCCGGTTTCGGTGTCAAAAGATCCTCGGTGTGCATGCTGGGTCGCAAGGCGCCATCGTAGATGCGCGTGCGCTAGGTGGTATCCGAGCCGTAGAATAACATACTAACTCGGCTACCCATTGTCCAAGGGTGTTCAGTGGTAATCGGCCTGGATGGGTTCGCGGAAACATCGTTCACTGGATTTGACAGCGGCCGCAACGCCCGGGTTTGCTTGTCTGGACAAGCAAAGCTCGCAGTGACGCCTTCGTCTTAGTACGCTGATGGTAGGATTGCCGCTTGTCCCATGATCGGCGCTTGCCCAGTTGATGAACCCTTACGGCCGCGCAGTCGCGTCGCCCTTTACTCCGAGCTGCCACACCGTAAAGTAGGCATCGCGAAAAACCGGCACCGCCTCGCGGCCGGGCCTCTGCCCGCTCGGCTGCACCACATATTCGCACCGGCAGCGCGCTAAACCCGGCTCTGCCCCATGCCATCCGTGTAATGCGCAGTAAAACTTCGCGGGGTCGGGAGCGTACGCGCGCGAACAGTTGTCGATACCGAAAATGCTCGAACCCGGATGCGCCGCAGCCAGCCAGGCAAGAGACTTGTGCGTTCGCAGCGCCATATCCAAGTATTGGTCCGGACCGATACGGCGAGCGAACAGCAATAGCATTGGGGCATTCACTTCAATAATGGCAATGCCCAGAGCGGCGAAAAGGAGAGCGCCGGCAAAGGCGCCGGCAACCGTAGCACGAAGGAGACGCCCTCCCAGCCGGTCGTAAAAAGTCGTGGCTTTGCCAGCGAGAAAAACAATCACCAAGCTGATCGGCAGAATGGCGTAGCGGAGCATGCCAGCCATGGGTATCCAGTAGGCCAGATACACGGCGCAGAAAAGCCAGCAGGCGCGCCGTGTCGGCGTGCGCTGACGAGGAACCAGGATCGCCAGCGGCAAGAAAACGAGCAAAGCGAGTCCCATGGGGTTGGGAAGTGGAGATTCGAAGACGCGCCAGCCGTTGAAGTACGCATACCAGGGAATGCGCAAAAAGCGTGGCACCCTGCGCTTCGCCACTCCCTTCTCGTGCAGGTCCAAGCTTTGGCTCAGAGACGCCGGATAGACAGGATTCCCCGTGAGATAGGCGGTTCGCGCCGGCCAATAGAGCGCCGATACGGCGAAGATGGAGCAAAACGCCAGCGCGAGGCGCAGACGCGGTATCGAATGTCGGATCGCGTACAGGAAGAAGCATACCAGTGGAATTGCTCCGAACAAGGCCACGTGCTTGATGGCGAACGTGGATCCAAGCAGAAGCGCACCTACGGGAATCCATGCCTGGTTGCGGGTTTCGAGCCAGCGGAGGAAAGCCAGCAGAGCAGCCGCCTGAAAGAAAACCATTGCGGAGTCATTCTTGGAGTTACTGCCGCTCCAATGGGCGAATGGCATCATCGCCGCCGCTACGACACCGGCAAAAGCCGCAGCATTGCTCAAATTGCAGGATCGCGCGATGAGGAACAGAAGCAGGAGGGAAAGAACCCAGAAAAGCGGCGAGATCAGTTGCGCGGCGGGTTGCCCGCCGAGCGACCATGCCAGCGCCATCAGCACTTCACATCCTTGAGGGTAATAGCTCTCCGGCAAGGTCGGAAGCGTCTCAAGCGCGTGTTGCGCGGAGTAATACCGTGCCGAGGCCAGGTGCATGGCCAAGGGATCGAACGCGATACTCGGCGAGAGCGCCACAGCCAGGGCCGAGGCGGCCGCCAGAACGGCAAATATGAACGCGATTCCGGCGAGAGGATGACTAGGGCTGACCTTAGCAATCAATATTTGCCGCATCGCCAGGATGCCGGCCAACACGTCTCGCCTGAAAATCAGACAGGGGAGAGCCAGCAGCAGGGCGAAAACCGGCGCATAGTAAAGACGCAACAATCCGAGCCCAAACAGGAGCGGGATCAGCACAGCACACCCCAGCCCGAATCCCAGAGCCAGGACCTCACCAGGCGTCGCCAGGGGAATACGAAAGACTCGCGCAAGGCGACACCCGGATGCCAGACAGGCGAGAAACAACAAGGCCACGACGAGCGTGCCTACGGGTTGGTACAGGAGGAGGCAAAGGCCGCAAAGCCCGGCCAGCGCCGGAACCTCGAGGCGCCGGAGCCGCTCGCCGCGAAGCCACAGGTAGGCCGGGCAGGCGGCAGCCAGCAGGAACAACCCGCCGAACAGGATCGTCTGGAAAATGGCTCCCGGACTCCGAAAGTAGTCCAGCTCCCACTGGAAGGTCCTCGCGGTTACGAGCACCACCAAGCCGAGCCAAGCGAGCCAGACGCACGCTTTCAGCCAATGCATCGCCGGTTCGCTTGTGGGTTTCAATCAGCCGATTGTATCGTGCGCTTTCAATCCCTTGCCCAGCCGCATGAGCACGGGTTCGCTTCTCTTTCGGCGGAATCTAAGCAAGTTCGGAACCTTCTGATCGCTCAGCGTCCGGTCCAGCGGGGAGTGCGTTTTTCGAGGAATGACGAGATGCCCTCTTGCGCATCGTGCGCAAGTGAGTTCATGCTCATCACCTCTTTGGCGTAGGCGTAGGCTTTTGGCTGGTCCAGATCGATCTGCGTATAGTAGGCCTGCTTTCCCAGCGCCACCACCAGGTCGCTAGCTTTTGCGATGCGGTCAGCGAGCTGACGTGTTTCTGCCCGCAGCTCGGCTGCGGCGACCACCCGATTCACCAAGCCCCATTCGGCTGCTTTTTGCGCGTCGATCGGTTCGCCCGTGAGCAGCATTTCGAGCGCGCGCTTGCGGCCGATCACCCGGCTGAGAGCCACCATCGGCGTCGTGCAGAACAGCCCGATCTTGACACCAGGAGTAGCAAACGCGGCTTCCTCAGCGGCGATGGCCAAATCGCAAGTCGCGACGAGTTGGCACCCGGCGGCCGTGGCGATGCCCTGTACTTCGGCGATCACCGGCTGCGGGATCGACTGCAGCTTGGTCATCAACTCCGTGCAGACGTCAAACAACTGCCGGTATTCGTTGATATCGCGGCCCACCATCTCCGCAAGGTCGTGGCCGGAAGAAAACACTTTGCCCGCCGCCGCAAGGATCACAACGCGCAGATCGCGCCGCCCACCAATAACGCGCAGGCAGTCGATCAACTCCCGCATTAGCCCCAGCGAAAGGGCGTTGCGACGTTGCGGCCGATTGAGCGTTACCAGAGCAATATTGCCTTCGGTTGCAAAGCAGACGTTCTCGTAGCTCATGGCACCATCTTAGGCGCAGTGGGCCAGACCACAGCTTGGAACATCAATATTGTTCAAGCACAGCTCGGTAAACAGCTCCGGTGTTTGGAAGATTCAGCCCGAAGTCGGTCTGATCGCCGTTCAGAAGCCGCTTCGGGACCCAATGGCCATTGACGTAGCTGCCCTCTTCCACCAGTAGGAACCTTGCGCCATCGCCGGGTCTGCGCTGGCCCGGCGCTGGGAGCCCGCGCCTGGCGCGAAAGCTGACTCTCGCATTGAAGCCTATTAGCCCGAACTCCGCAGGCCCCAACTGGGTGATCAGGAGCCGGCCGTTGGCTACCTTCTGGTCGCCCGGACCGAAGCCCCAGTTCGGCTGAGCAAATTGAACCAGAACGTCGTATTCACCTAAGTGGAGCAGTTCAAAATCCGTGCGGTAGTCCTGCACCGACGAATGCAATTTCCCGTCAGCCTGCCACTGGCTCAACTCGCCCACCATCGGGCCCAGCAAACGATAGCTCTCTGCCAAGCCTGCTAAAGTCGCGGGTGCGGTGTCGGTCCAACCGGTCGCGTCCAGTCCAAAGGGCGAGAAGCCAATGGCTCCGAACTCGCCAATGGCTTCAAACAGGCGCTGGGCAGCGGGCTCTTCGTAGTTGGTCTCCGGAATGAACATGGCGTTGTCCGGACGGCGGTAGGCGGCCATTGTCTGCCGGTAGTACTCGCGGCTGTCGAGGTAAATATCGGGTGCGATCACGTCGATGGACGGCGTCAGCGCTTTCCAGATCTCAAGCATGCCCGGCTCCGGACCGCCGCTGGGATAGTCCTCACCCGGGCGTTGGAAATTGGCGCTCACCGCCAGCCAGCAGTTCACGTACACGGGCAAGGGATAGGCTTGTTTGCCCGCGGCGGCAATCTCGTTTATATAAGACGAAATGCCCCACGCAGCGAATGACTCTTCGGCTTCAGCCCCGAATACCTGGCTCCAGGAGCCTGGCTTCTTATGCAACGCTGCGACGAGCTTTTCCGGCACCGGCCCTTGAAAAAGTTTGGTGGCCTCCGGCGAGTAGTCACGCGCCGTTCCTAACGAGCCCGATTCGTTCTCTACCTGCACCATGATGACTGTGCGGCGCGCTTCGTCCACCTGCTTCAGGTGGGTCATGAGCGCCACGTAAGCATTGCGGTCGGCTTCGAGCGTAGAGCGGAAGTAGGGAGAGATCACCCCTGTCCAGTTGCCGGCCGCGTCGATCATGGTTGGGAAGTGCGCGCGATCTTGCTTCACCCACATCGGTACGTAATTGGATGCGCCATTCTTCCAACTGCCAAACCACAACAACACGAGTCGTTTGTCGTGCTCGCGCGCCGAAGCGATGATCTTGTCGATCTCGTCGAATTGGTATTCGCCTCGCTTGGCTTCGATGTTCTCCCAATAAACGGGAATCTCCACGGTGTTGGCGTGCAGTGCATCGATCGTCTTCCAGATGTCGGGAAGCTCCGACGCCCAGCCGCTCGAATTGTTTACTTGGCCACCCAACATGAGAAATGGCTTGCCATCCACGAAAAATTGAAACCCATGCGCGCTTTTCTCGATGCGAGGCATTTCCGCCGCTGTGAGCGTAGAGCAGGCGCTGGTTATCAGGGCTGAGTAACTGATAAGTACTAGGGCCGAGTAAGATCGCAAGTTGGAACGAATCATCGCGGGAATTATGTCACAGTGGCACGAATGGAGCAAAAGTGCCCGAACCGAACTCCTGCAGGCGGTTGTCGCCCGTCGCGGTCTTACCTCCGATCGGCAGGCAGGCAACTTGGGCGCAGGGTCTTAAACAGCTGCTATTGCATGCGCTGATGTGGCTGTCGAAAGAGTTCAAGAAGGTCTTCCGGTGCGCTGGCAGGATCTTCCAGTGCAGCTTGTACCCCCGCAGAATTCCACAACTCCGCACGAGCCTTCGAAAGTTCGGCTTGATTCAGAAGTTGATGATCAATCAGCAATTTTTTCAGCGAAAACACCTCGACCGAAAGAGTCATGAACGTCCTGAAGATCAGCATCTTAACCAGTTTGTCATCTGCCATGCGCCAATCTTATCGCTTCGGATCAAGCGCGCCGAGCGGATCGTGTCATGAACTAGCCGAGCGTGATACTGATTTCGCAGCCCTTAATTTAAGGAAGTGGCCTTCTGGCCCTTCACTTGTAACTCGTTCACGACCTGCTCTACGTTCGGCACGGTTGACGCAATCTGCTCGCTCTGGGCGCGCTTGGATTCCGAATCCACATCGCCGGTCAGCGTTACCACCTGATTCTTGACACTGTACTTTACGCTCGCCACAAGTTTTGCCTGGATGAGGGCGGCGTCCAGATTTCCTTCGATGCCCTTGTCCAGGTCCGTGTCGATCGCCTTGGCGTCTTTCTCGGCTCCGGCCGGAATCACCGCAATCTGGTTAGCCACAACTTCGTTGCCCGCCAAGGCTGCGGCAAGGGAGTCAGCTTGTGCCTTGTCAGCGTCCAGCGCAACGTGCCCGCCCAGCGTCACCACGCCCTTCTCGCGATCCTGGCTTACGGTGACGTTTTTGAGGCCTGCTTGATCCAACGATTTCCGCAGGCTCTGGGTGATATCGGGTGATTTGGACATGGCTGAACATCCTACCAGCGTTCCAACGCCGAGCAGCGCCAGCAAGGTTAAGTACGGTTTTAGGGCTTTCATGTTTTCCTTTTAATCGATTGAGTTCGTAGGGCCTAGATATGACCATATTTGGTCAGATGACCTCATATGGCCATGCTTTTCGTGGGTTGTCTTTCGGGATTAGGTCTTGCGCTTCTTGGCGACCTGGGGTGCTATCAACCCGAAGAGGGCCCCAGCAATCGCTCCTGCGCCGAACGCTAACGCGACGGCCGCACCTGGATTGCGCTTTACCTGGTAGGTTGCATCGTCCAGGTAGCCTTCCGCCGCATTGCGCCCGCGCCTCAGCAGCCGCTCTGCCGAGATCCGTCCTTCTTCCAATGTTTCGGATATCGCTGCGCGTGAGGCGTCGAAGCTCTTCTCCAGCCGCTCCACGGCATCCTTTATCTCGTCTCGAGCAAGCGCTTCATAGTCAGGCCTAGAGTCTGTCCGCTCGTCAATTCTGGAATCGTCCAAGGTGGTTTTCATCAGATTTCTCCTCTTTGTTCAAGTTTGATTGAAAAAGGCAGGCTTCAATCCGAAACCCGCTTTCTTCAAGGCCTGATTTATTCACCAGGCCGTGTTGCGAATATACGGGGTGTTGTGGCTCTGTGCGATCCACCCGCTGGACCAGCAAGTTCCTAGTGGAACGCTCCCAGCAAGTATGCGATGAGCAGGATCACCAGAATTGTGCCGAGCCCGATACCAGCCCCGCCACCGGTGCCCCATCGGCCGTAGCCGTAATAGCCACCGCCGAGTCCAAAAACCAATATCAAAATGATGATTATCAGCAACATTGTGGTCTTTCCTCTCTCTTTCTAAATCGATGCCGCGAATCCGCTTCGCACCGCGCCTGTCTACTTCTTGCCTGCCACCAGCAGCACGATGCCTCCAATCAGCGCCACTGCGCCGGCAATCGGAGGCAGCGCGACCGTGTGTGTCTTATCGTCGGAGATGTGCAGCGGCCCAATATCAGCTACTTTTTCCCGTGTCGTGTAATTAACACCGCCCCAGATGAGGCCAATCAGTCCAAGTGCAATCAGTACGAGTCCAAGTGTTCGAGTCATGGTCAGTTCAGAATCCCGTTTGAATCCGGCATCAACCGATACCAGGACGTCGCCATGGAGGTCCCGTTCCTGCGGTCTATTTCTCCAGCACCTTCTCTACTTGCCCGACCTTCTTTTGAATCTTGCCGGCGAGCTTTTCGCCCTTCCCTTCGGCCTCTAAGTTGGGATTATTCAGGATTTGCCCCGCCTTCTCTTTGACTCCGCCTTTGACTTCGTGAACGGCGCCCTTTGAGCTGATCTTCTGTACTCGGTTTCATATATTCTTCTCCTAGTTGCATCAGGTCTGCGAGAGCAGGTCGGCCATGGTTCGTCGCAGGTCGATGCGCAATGCAAGAGAGCACGTCTCCAACCAAACAAGTAAATGCGGAAGCGATGGAGTCGCCGCACCCTATGATCTCTAGCGCAGGCGTCGTCGCCGTCGCCTACCGCGCCTTGGGAGTGGCTAGCAGCAACGAGGGCAGGACGACTAATGCACTTCAATTTTGAGCACGGCGTCTGAATGGTGGTGGCGCCAGTTCCAATATGACTGTTGCTCATGCCCGTTGAGCGTGTGAAACTCGCGATATTTGTAATGGTGCTCGTTTCCATACATGCGGTACGCCTGATCCTCACGACCATTCCATTCATGATCGTCATGGTGGGCCTTGTCGTGGTACACGACAATACCCTCCTGCTGTTCGGCTCGAAGCGCAGTGGGAAAAAATGCTAATGGAGCAATCAGCGCCGCGCCCAGAAAGGCCGCGCTCCAAAAACGGGTCATTATTCTCATACCCGGGATAGGGCAGTTGCCGCACCAATCGTTCCCGGACGTCTTTCGGCGAAGGCAACAAGCTGAATGCAAAGACGATCGGACCCCTGTGACCATCCTTACCTTAACTGAGGTTGGGCGTAAACTGAGCGTGGCAACTAACCACTTGTGGTCATGTGACCGCCTGCGGTCAAGGCTGCTCGCACCTTTCAAGAGCGGCGCGAGGCGGCTCTTGGCTTGGGATACACGTGCTTAAATCCACTTCTTCCTCAGCAACCAAACCTTGATCACTTGGGTGAGGCAAACGTAAGCAAGCAACGTCGCCATAAGGATCGGCCAGTACATCTGGGGCAGGTGTGTGAGGCCGAGCGAAGGGCCTAGCGGGGAATACGGCAGCCACGCTCCGAATGCCATGATGGAAAGCGTTGTCAGGGTCAGCGGCCAGCTCGCCCGGCTCTGAATGAACGGAATCTTGTTCGTGCGAATGACGTGGATGATCAGCGTCTGCGTCATGAGCGACTCGACGAACCAGCCTGTCTGAAAGACCGAGGCGCGCGACGGGTCCCAGCAATTGAAAAGCCAGAGCATCACGAAGAAGGTCGTGTAATCGAAGATCGAGCTGATGGGACCGATAAAAAGGATGAACCGCTTAATCTCGTCGATGTTCCAGGGCCGCGGCCGCGCCACTTGCTCTTCGTCCACGGAGTCGATTGGGATCGGCACTTGTGAGAAGTCGTATAGCAGGTTGTTGGTCAACACCTGGATGGGGGCCATCGGAATGAACGGAAGAAAAGCGCTCGCGCCCAGCACGCTAAACATGTTTCCAAAATTGGAACTGGCGCCCATCCGGATGTACTTCAGGATGTTCGCGAAGACCTTCCGGCCCTCGATAACGCCACCTTCCAGTACCATCAGATCCTTCTCCAGCAAGATCAAGTCTGCTGACTCCTTCGCGATGTCGGTGGCCGTGTCCACCGAGATGCCAATGTCCGCGGCTCGTAAGGCAGGGGCATCGTTGATTCCGTCTCCCATGAAGCCGACAACATGTCCCTTTCCACGGAGGGCGCCAATGATGCGCTGTTTGTGGGCGGGAGAGACGCGTGCGAACAGCGTGGTCTTCTCCACCGCGTCAGCTAGTTCGGCGTCGGACATCTTCTCAACGTCTTCGCCCAGCAGCATAGGGTCTGCCAAAAGGCCCACGTCTTTACAAACCTTGCGGCTAACGAGGTGATTGTCGCCCGTGAGAATCTTCACCGCAACGCCATGCTTGTGAAGGGCCTCGATGGAGGGGCCCGCAGTGTTCTTCGGCGGGTCCAGGAACGCGACGTAGCCTTTGAGTATGAGTTCGCGCTCATCCTCCTTTGAGCAGGCCTGCTTCCCGGTGAGGTCCTTTCTTGCCACCGCCAGAACCCGGAAGCCGTCATTGCTGAGATTGTCGTACTGTGCCCGAAGCCCAACCATCAGCTTCGGCTCCATCGGCGACAGCTTCCCGTCGAGTTCAAAGTGAGTGCACTGATGGAAGACATCCTCCGGCGCACCCTTTGTGAAAAGAATTGCTTTGCCCTGGGGATCCTCCACCATCACGGACATCATGCGCCGCGTAAAGTCGAAAGGAATCTCGTCCAGCTTCTTGTATTTCTCAACCAATTCTTGTCCGTGGAAATCGTGGCAATCGAGAATAGCCAGATCGAGCAGATTCTTGAGCCCCGTCTGGAAGTGGCTAATGAGGTAGCCGTCCAGCAGCACTTCCTCTGTTTCCCGCCCGGCGACGTTACAGTGGCGCATGAGGACGACGCGGTCTTCGGTCAGAGTGCCGGTTTTGTCGGTGCACAAAACGTCCATGCCCCCGAAATTCTGGATCGCGTTTAGCCGCTTAACGATCACTTTCTTGCGGCTCATGGCAAGCGCACCCTTGGCCAGGCAGACGGAGACGATCATAGGCAGCATCTCCGGGGTGAGACCCACCGCTACGGCCATCGCGAAGAAAAAGGCACTCTTCCAATCGTGCTTAGTGAACCCGTTGATCAGGAAGACCAGGGGTACCATCACCGCCATCAGCTTGATCATCAGCCACGTGAAGCCGCTCAGGCCCTTGTCGAAGCTTGTCGGCGCCTGCTCTTGAGCGATCTCGCCGGCCATGCTTCCGAGGTAGGTGCTGACCCCGGTGGTGACGACGACCGCAGTGGCCGTGCCACTCTCAACGCTTGTCCCCATGAAGCATGTGTTATTCAGGTCGGTCGCTGAGGTCGCGGCTTCTGTGGCAGCGTCGTGGAACTTCTCGACCGGGAACGACTCCCCGGTCAACGTACCCTGGCTCAGGAATAGATCTTTGCAAGTGAGCACTCGCACATCACCCGGAATCATGTCGCCCGCTGACAGCTTGATGATGTCTCCCGGCACCAGGTCCCGCAGTGGCATCTCCTTCGTGGCGTCGTCGCGAATGACGGTTGCGGTCACATGGATCATGGCCTTTAATTTCGCCGCCGCCGCGTCCGCCCGGGCTTCCTGCAAGAAGCGCAGCGCAACGCTGAGCACAACCATGCCGGCCATTACGGTTCCGGCGCGTGCGTCGCCCGTCGAATAGGAAACCGCAGACAGCGTGGTGAGCAGAATCACCAGTGGATTGCGGATGATTTTCAGGAGGCGGATGAACCAGCTTTGCCGGCGCTCTTGCGCTATCTCATTCGGGCCCGTGCTGCGCGCACGGTCCTCGGCTTCGGTTTGCGTCAGGCCGCCGGCAGTGGTCCGCAAAGACTGAAGTACTTCCTCGCCGCTCTTCCGGGAGGCCTCCAGGACAGCGGGAGAAACATGGATCTTCCCGTTCTTTGCCTTTGCGGGAATTGCAGTATGGTGCTGAGGCGCCGGTGGCTGTGCGCCGGATGAGCCCGGATTCCCAGGGGCGCCGCCGACCAACGCCTCTTCGGGTGTCGTCATGGGATTTCCGGCCCCAATTCCTTCAGTTCTTAGTTGGTGTCGAGGCTACCGCCGCTGGCTTTCGAGTTGTCATCACTCGATTCAGCAGGAAAGCACTCATTTGAAGGCCTATGGTCAGCGCGAACCAGAACTGATAACGCGAAAGCCAACCACCAGCAATAAAGAATCTGCTTGTCCAGCCCAAATCCGCAGTAAACCGCCATGCTCCCAATACGCAAGCAAGCAGCGCAATCGGAGTTAACAGCAGCCCAGACATCGACATTAGATAGAGCGCCGAGGATGGAAGGACGGTGGCCCGAAGCAGGGCCTGACATCTCGTGTTCAGCTTGTGGATTTTCATCATCGTTTCTCCAATGCAACTTTCTCTGCTCTTACATGACGCCAATCACAAGGAGCCTGCATCACTGCGGCCCGCACCTCACTGCAATGTCGGGCAGCGCAGTCTTGTTCCGCCCACCCGCCCGTCCTGCCGGGGCATCCCGCTGAATGCCCCACGCCACTTCGCATCTTTGTCCCGCGGAAACGCCAGACTATTTACTGGATTCAGCTACTGCAGTCGTGTGTTCTCGGACTGGGTACTTGTCCAGTTCGGCAATCAGTTTTGCGGCCGCCATCGGAGGAGTCACCGCTGTGGTTACGATCTCGCGGTTATCCAGTGGCTTGCCGTAGAGTTCGGCGTTGTCTTCCAGATCCTGCCGTAGGGTGGCTCCTTCAAGAGCAACACCGGCAAACAGCCCCTGGCTTCGCGACCACGAGAGGATTTCAGCGTGCATTTGCGCGTCGGTTTGAGCTGTTGCCGTGCGCCCAACCGGGCCGGCGGCAACTGAGCCTTCCACGCCGAGAGTGAATTTGCTTTGAAGCAGTTTATCCGCTCCGCCTTGATTCATCACTAGCAAGACCAAGTCGGTCTCCGAGGCGCCGATCTGGAAGCCGAAGCTGCCGCCCTCAATCCGAACGGTCCCCGGCGCCGACCAGCCCTCGCCTTTGTGTCGACACGACAAATAACCTTTTCCATATTTGGCGCCTACCACGAACGCGGCGGTCTTGAGCCCAGGGACGATAATGATGCAGTGAGCCTTTTCTAGTAAATCTTGTGGGATGCCCTTATCCGGCGTCGCCATAATCTCCGAAAACACGTTGGCGGCTGCGTCGAGACGCTCGGCGGATCCGCTTTCGCTGGCCAGTAGTGGCGCGATCGCCAGGGTAGCCACCAGAATCATTTTCATTGTTGACCTCTTCTGTCGGCCCGTTAACCCCACGGTGGGGCTTGTGGCGACATAGACGCCAGTGCACGAATTGCTCCAATGTAGTCTTTTGTTGAGCCGACTCGCCAGGGTCGCCTCACCAGCCGGATTTTAGGGAGTGGGAAAAGCGGGCAAAGTGACCACTTGCGGTCAAGTGACGCCGAGCGGTCAAACCAGCAAGTACCAGTGACTAGCGAGGCGATGACCTCAAGGCGTACTCGCGGCCTGGCTGCGATAGATTCGACTCGGATCTGGGGCGCTACCGGCTTCAGGAACCAGTGCCGTCTTCGTGCTCTGGTTCCCGGCAACAGCCGCCCTGCCGGTAAGGCGCCTCCTCCGCGAGACACGTTGCCGGACTGACCGCCTGTATCGCTGGCATTACCTGTGTGAGTAACTCACTCTCAGGCTGGCCGCCTCTGACTTCTTAGGGCGGCCGTTCCTGGAGCGTTGGTCGTACAAACCGCTGCGCAGCAAGTCGTCTTGACAGATTGCACACCGATGGCCATGGCGCGAAACCACCGAAGTACCTTCACATCATGCCCGGAGATTGCGGCCGGCTTGCTGAACGTTAGGTTCCCGGCGCTGGCCATATGCGGTCATTTGACCATCCGGCGTCAATCCGTCGGGCAAGTCACGGCTTCTCAGGTGTATTGTCCTCTCGCACCTGGCAGCCTCCCGCCGCTTGGCTGTCCACGTGCCTTTTTATCGATCGAGATAGGAGGTCAATCATCATGAAGTTCGTGAGAGTGACCGGTACGACAGCCGTATTTTTATTTTTCGGAACCATGATCCCGCTATGTGCGCTGCACGCGGGAGAGGAACCGAAACAAGAACCGAAACAGCAAGAGCACGCTCAGCCGGCCCCGCAACAACATGCTCAGCCGGCACCGCAACAACATGCTCAGCAGCAACCGCAGCAGCATGCTCAGCAGCCCAAGCAGGTGGAGCATGCCCAGAGTCAGCCCAAACCCCAGCAGGAGCATGCTCAGCCTCAAGCTCAGCCAAAACAGCAGGCGCACGCTCAGGCTCAGGCTCAACCCAAGCAGGTAGAGCACGCCCAGCAGACTCAGCCCAAACAGGCAGTGCATCCGCAAGAAGCTCAGCCCAAACAGCAGGCGCACGCTCAGGCTCAGCAAACTCAACCAAAACAGGCCGTGCACACCCAGCAGGCTCAGACTCAGCCTAAGCAGGCCGCGCAAGCTCAGCCAACGCAACGAGTCCATACCCAAGAGGCCCAGCAGCCGGCGCGCGGCCAGCAACAGGCGGCTCACACCCAACAGGCACAACAACAGCCTCGCGCACAGCAGCAACAGCAGGTGCATGCTCAGCAGCCTCAACAGCAGCGCGCTCAACAGGCCTATGCCCCGCAGCAGCGCTCGCGCCAGCAGGCGCAAACCTGGCAGCAACAGAAGGGATGGCAGGGCGGCGGCAGCTGGCAGGGACACAGTACCTGGCAGCAGTCAAGCGCGAACTGGTCTGTCGATCACCGCGGTTGGGATCAGCGCGGTGGTTACGGCGGTTATTACATTCCCGAGAACAGCTACAGCCTATATTTCGGCACCAGCCATTACTTCCGGTTACGCACGCAACCAGTGATGTACATGGGGTATCCGCGGTTCGCCTATGGCGGCTATTCGTTTATGATGTTGGATCCGTGGCCGCAGGACTGGGCCCAGAACTGGTATGACGCCGATGACCTCTATATTGATTACGACAACGGCTACTACCTTTACAACCGCGCGTATCCGCAAGAGCGGCTCGCTGTTTCTGTTATTCTTTAACCGCTCCTAGAGATCGTTGCGGGAGATGCCGAGCTTTCGCATCATGGCGTTCAGCGTGGTTCGGTGAAGTCCCAGACGGGTGGCGGCGGTAGTAACTACGCCGCCGCTCTCTCGCAGCACCCGGATGATATGCTCCCGTTCCACTTGTTCGAGTGTGGCGCTCGCAGGGGCTTCCGGGGCATCCTGACGTATCTCGGCTAACGGGGCACGCAGGCTTGGTCCTCTGGATAGAATGACGGACCGTTCAATGAAGTTTTCAAGCTCCCGCACGTTCCCCGGCCAACGCCAGTCCATTAAGGCTTGCATGGTTTCAGATGGGATCTTGTCAATCGGCCGGCCCATTTTCGCCGCGTATTTCTTGGTGAAGTGGCGGGCGAGAACCGGTATGTCTTCCGGGCGGTCACGCAACGGCGGCGTCGTGATCGGGAAGACTTTCAATCGATAATAGAGATCGCTTCGAAAGAGCTTGTCGCCCATCATCTGCGTGAGATTCCGGTTGGTTGCCGCCACCAGGCGGACATCAATGGGAATAGTCCTCGTGCCGCCCAACCTCTCAAACGACTTCTCCTGGAGAGCACGCAGCAGCTTGGGCTGAAGATCCAGCGGAATATCTCCTACCTCATCCAGAAAGAGCGTGCCCCGGTGGGCCATCTCGAAGCGCCCGATTTTTTGCGCTAAGGCCCCGGTGAAGGCGCCTCTTTCATAGCCGAATAACTCGCTTTCGAGCAGCCCGGTGGGAATGGCGGCACAGTTCAATGTGATGAAGGGAAGATTCCTCCGCGAGCTCAATCTGTGTATGGCCCGTGCAACCAGTTCCTTTCCCGTGCCGGTCTCCCCTAGCACCAAGACGGTGGCATCGGTCGGCGAAACCACTTCGACCAGGCGCAGAATGCGCTTCAGAGCTGCACTGACGCCAACCATCTCCTCGAAGTCACGTTCGACGTCGGCCTCGTCTGCGTCAACGCTTTGAAGGCGGTCCCGCTCCCGCAGGTCTTGCACAAAGGAGATCCACCGGAACGGCGCCACTTTCAACACCGCCGTAGCCACCAGCACCGGGACGCGCGTTCCATCTTTCCGAATCAGCTCTTTCTCAAATGGCGTACAGGCTCCAAATCGCAGCCCCTCCTCATGGGCCAGTTCATCCAGTGCTGCGTATTCCGGTGGTGTGAGATCAGGCCAGTGCAGCCGGCCGGCGGCCAAGTCCTCGCGGGTGTAGCCGACTAAGTCGAGAAACGCATCATTTACTTCGGGAATGCGGTCAAACTCACCGGAAACGATGCCGGCGATCGTCGATTCAGCAGGAATTGGACGGGTGCGCGCGCGATTACGGCGCAACTTCTCGTCCCGCTCATGCCGCTCGCTGAAGTCCCGCACGACTCTGGCAAAACCCTGTAGCTCTCCGTTTTCATCTTTCAGCGCCAGCGTAATGGCATTGGCCCAGAAGCGCGACCCGTCCTTCTTCCCGTGCCAGCCTTCCGTTCCTGTGTGGCCTTCGCGCGCGGTCTTGTCCAGTCTTTCCTGTAGCGTGCGGACCGCGTCTTCGTCCGGATAGAAAACCGATACGTGCTGGCCGATCACCTCACTGCTCTTGTAGCCGTAGATGCGTTCCGCTCCCGCATACCAGGTGACAACCTGTCCGTCTACATCCAACAGGAACAACGCATAGTCCTGCACCCAGCCGGGAACGCTGCTCTTTGCCGGTTCCATGGGTGCGGAGCCAGGCTTGGCATTCTTCTCACGCAGCACCAGGACATGACGTACCGGCAACACGTTTCCTTTTGCTAAATACTGAACGTCTCGCGGACCTCCGTCTGGCCCGACAAGCTGAAGGGTTCCTTCCTGTTCGCCTTCCTCCAGAAAAGAGCGCCAGCGTTCCGAAATCACCGGCTTGAAGCTGGGCTCTGCAAAATCATCCAGGCTCTTTCCGATAATCTTTTCGCGTGGTAGACCCAGTAGCTTGCTCGCGCCGACGCTGGCTTCCCGGTAGTGTCGATCGTTGTCCGCGATCAAAATGGGCACGGACGGGTTGAACACAATCGTCCGGAACAGTAGTTCGAGCTCTCTTGGGCCGTTTTCCACGAGCCATCCGGTGGCTTGCGATTGTGAGGCGGCGGAGTTCATCACGTTTCTCCTTTGCCCCGTCGATCCGGGAGGCCGGCGGCCTGGAGACACGTTCTCCAAACGGTGGGTAGCCAAGAATGGCGGTTCAACTTGAGTCTATCATCGTTTGGGGTCTGCCGTACACTGGGCCTGACCGTATTTGGTCAGACGAGTACCGCCTGTGTTGGCGTCACCCGCAACAGGTTTGCTTCGGCCCATGAGTTGCTCCTAGGTTCTTTCCGGAGTTCAAGAAAACGTCGAGGTTAAACAATGGCAGCGTCATTCCAGGGCTTTCGATCGCTGATCGAAAACAGTCCCGATGCGATTTCTGTAATCGACGCACAGGGCGAAATTTTGTACGGGAGTTCCTCGACCACCAGGATTCTTGGATACCGGCCGGAAGAGCTCTTGGGGCGAAATTGCATGGATTTGATTCATCCAGACGACCAGGGCCACTCAACCCAGGCTCTGCGGGAGGTGCTCGCCAAGCCGCCGGGACCGCTTAAATGGGACGCCCGAGTGCGCCGTAAGGACGGCAACTACTTTTGGGTCGAAAGCACGGTCTCCAACTTGCTTGAGGAGATTGAAGTACAAGCGATCGTCATGCACCAGCGCGATATAAATGCGCTTAAGGCGGCAGAGGTCGAAAGGCAGCAGCACGCTGAGGAATTAGCTCGCTCCAACTTGCGGCTGGAGGAGTTTGCCCACCTGGCGGCGCACGATTTACGAGAGCCCCTGAGGATGATTTCCGCGTATACGCAATTGCTTGTCCGGCGAACAGAAATGGACGGTAATGCCACGCAGATAGCCGAACTCATCGTAGCCGGCGCCGAGCGCATGTCCAGTTTAATTAACGATCTGCTTTCCTTCGCCAGCACTGGCAAGCACGAACCGCCTCGATCGATCGACCTCCAGCAGGCCATCGCCGTGGCCATCGCCAATTTGGCGCCGGCCATCCAGGCAACTGATGCCAGAGTGACCGTCGATCGGCTACCTGTCGTCCGTGGTCATGAGAATAATGTGGTGCGCCTCTTCCAGAATCTGCTGAGCAACGCATTGGCATATCGCAGTGAACGCCCCATTGAGATTCACGTGACCGCCAAGCCTCATGGACCAGTCTGGCTCATAGGCATCAAGGACAACGGCCTCGGCATCGCGGCGGAGAACCATTCCCTCGTATTCATGCCTTTCACGCGTCTGGCAAATCCGGGTGTCCCCGGAAGCGGCCTCGGCCTGACGGTTTGTAAGAGGATCGTTGAGGAGTTTGGAGGCGCCATCTGGGTAGAATCCGAACTCGGAGCAGGATCGACCTTCTTTTTCACGATTTTGGCGGAGATGGAGCGGATGTCGGTCCCCATGACCTATCACGCCACCGTTGTTTGAAAGGTTGCTTTGTTCAAGATGGAAATCCAGAACGGTTGTCGAGCGAAGTATGGCCCTCTTGAATTGCGAATTGAAGCCACCGTTCGCGTGAACGGGTTTACGGTCTACGTGGACGATCCCCGTCTAGAACGGTCCAGTGTCCTTGATACCGCTGTGCAAAGCACACTGGAATCCGCCAAAGAGTATGTGGTCTTAAGAGCAGGCGAATACCTGACCAGCCTCCAAGAGGACGCCCCGCATGAAGCCAACTGGAGATGCTCGTAAGGTCTCGTCCGCGGCTTCAGCCAAAGATGAGGCCATCATTCAGCGCGGCGACGCTGCAAGGCCTCCGAGCACCTTACAGCGCCACCCCTCCGAATCGCGCTGCGCCTTATACGAAGGCTAAGCCCCCTTCCAGACTGGATTGAAAGCTCCGCGACTCGCGGTTTATCCGGTCGGACGCCCGTCGCAAGTAAAGCAGGTGAGTGGCCCAGGCTCTTGTCGGTCCGCTGAGTGGCCTCCGAAAGCCAATTGAGTCGCAGAATCAGCACTTTCAGTGAGGAGAGGTCACTTCAATCATCTCCTGCGGGGCGGAGCAGCCCTGACCATATTTGGTCAGTCGACCCTCTATGGTCAATTACTAATGCCCACCTCCGTGAGATCCTCCTCCGCCATGGGACCCTCCGCCGCCACCGGACTGTCTCTGCTGCACCTGCTGCATCTGCTGCGTGTGTACTTGCTGCATTTGCTGCGTCTGTTGCTGGTGCCGCTGCTCCAATTGCTGCGTTTTCGCTGGGCCAGCGTTCTGTCTCGCCAGCTGCTGATGTTCCTTGTCCTGCGTCTGCTGGAGTTTCTGCCGATCCTGGTTCTGCTTGGCCACTACCTTTTCCTGCTCCTTCTGGTATTTCTGGTCCTGCTTCGCGTTCCCGGTCTTCGGAGTGGCGGGACGCTCGATAGGCGGCAGTTCCTTAGGATGCGACGCAAGGTTGGCGCGAGGCGTCGCAGTGACTGGCGGCGCGCCGTGGTTCGCAGAAAACTTTTGCTGGGGGTTACTGCGGGCAGACCACGCATGTTGAGTCTGAGCGGCTACAGGCCCAATATGTTTGCCACGCGCAGCAGCCTCTTCTTCCGAAGTGGCGCGCGCGTTGATCCCGCCGTTACCGCCGTTGTAGCTGACCCGGTTACCGTTCTCGTTCACCCTGGTGTTGTAAACGTTGTGGATGGCGTTGGCATCCACCCGATTCACCGCCGTGTTGTACGAAAAATGCCCGTTCTGCCAGCGGCCGCCTTCATAACCCCTACCGAAGTATCCGAAGCCATAGTTGATCCCGCCGTAGAAACCGACTGACGGGCCCCAGTATCCTTCATTGAAAAAATATCCGCTGCCACCCCAGCCCCAATAGCCCGGAGTCCAGAGGAACCCGACCTCGGGAGCCATCACCCACGTGCCCGGTACCCAGTAATACTCACTACCATCCCAAGCCCAATACCCGGGCGTCCAGATATAACCGTCGCCGGGGCACATAGGCTGCTCGTAGGTGGGCAGCTCAGGGGGCGCGATTGTGACGGCTACGCCGACTTGCCCGAAAGACGCCGTGGACATCACCAGGATTCCTAACGGCAACAACAACAGCGAAATAATCAAGCGAATGCGCATGACTGTCTCCCTCCTGACGCTTCCTGTGCACGATGCGGGCCAACTTCTTCTGGATCGGACATGTTTTGTGGAGTTACCGGATCAGAGCAATCGCGCCGCAAACGATTGGATGGCGAATTGCCTCTTGTACTCCTGAAAGGAGCCTAGAAACATGCCTTTAATAAACCTGGTCGTCGTACTGGTTATCGTCGGGGTGGCGTTGTGGCTGATTAATCGCTTTATCCCCATGGCATCCAGCATCAAGACGATTCTCAACATTGTCGTCGTGATTGCCGTCTGCATTTGGCTACTGCAGGCCGTCGGATTGTGGGGTAATGTCACCAGTTTCCGGATTCATGGATGACCGGCTTCTTAGGCGGATCGGGCAGCCACCGCCGCACTGGACTGAATAATCGGGCCGGGCTTTTCCCAGTTCCGGTAGATCGGGACGTTGGCCAAGGCCCTGACGACATGCGGTCACCTGACCTTCTACGGTCGATTTCCCGTCTGCCGCCTTCTCTGGACAGGAGTGGCCGTTCCCCGAGCGCTCCGCGCCCCTTAGCTCGCAATAAAAGAGGTAACAGCATGCTTGACAGAACTATCCGGCCCCATGCACCCGTGGCCAAATTCGGGCAGGATCGGAACGGTCATTACGACACCAAAGCGCGCGGGATGGACGTCCTCAATTCGCCCCTGTTGAACAAGGGGACGGCCTTTACGGCCGAGGAACGAATCGCGCTCGGCCTTACCGGCTTGCTCCCGCCGGACATCAGTCTGCTGGAAACTCAGGTTAAGCGCGCCTACATCCAATACGACAGGCTCCCGGATGCCCTGGGCAAGAACATTTATCTGACCGCACTGCACGACCGCAACGAGGTGCTGTTTTACCGGCTGTTTTCAGAGCACCTGCGCGAAATGATTCCCATCGTCAACGATCTGACCGTGGGCATGGCAGTCGAGCAATATCACCACGAGTGCCGGCGCCCGCGCGGTCTGTACCTCTCGATCGATCATGCCGACGCCATCGGGGATGCCTTTGCCAATCTGGGCTTCGGCTCCGGCGATATCGACCTGATCCTGGCAACCGACGCCGAGCAAATCCTCGGAATCGGCGATTGGGGTATCGGCGGTATTGAAGTGTCCATCGGCAAGCTAGCTATCTACACGGCGGCGGGTGGAATCGACCCGAGGCGTGTGATCCCCGTGATGCTCGATGTGGGAACCAACCGGGAGAGCCTGCTTGACGATCCGATGTACATCGGGAGCCGCCATGCCCGCATCCGCGGCGAGCGCTATGCCGCCTTCATCGACGCCTACGTCAATGCCGCGACCAAACTGTTCCCGAACGCCTTGCTGCAGTGGGAGGACTTCGCGCCAGGCAATGGGCGGCGTATCCTCAGCCGGTACCGCGACCAGATCTGCACCTTCAACGATGACATGCAGGGCACCGGCGCCATCACGCTGGCGGCGGCGATATCAGCCATCCGCGTCTGTGGGACGCCGTTGCGCAAGCAGCGCGTGGTTATCTTTGGGTCCGGCACGGCAGGTATTGGCGTCGCCGACCAGTTGCGCGACGCCATGGTGCGTGACGGGCTTTCCAAAGAAGAGGCATCGGCGCGCTTTTGGTGCGTGGACCGGCAAGGTCTGCTCACAGCGGGAACGGACGGTGGGCTGCGCGACTATCAGAATGCTTACGCCCGCCGCCCAGTCGCCGAAACCAATAGATGGATGGAGGACGGCCACGGCAACGGTATTGGCTTGGACGAGGTGGTGCGCAGGGTGCACCCAACCATGCTCATCGGCACATCGGCAGCGCCAGACAGCTTTACCGAATCGATCGTTCGGGAAATGGCGACACATACGGAGCGGCCTATCATCTTCGTGCTCTCTAATCCGCCGGCGCGGGCCGAAGCGAACCCTGCTGACCTGATTGCCTGGACCAACGGGCGGGCGCTCGTTGCCACCGGCAGTGCTTTCGCCCCAGTGACGCATAAGGGTGTGACTTATGTGATCGGCCAGGTGAACAACGCCATGCTCTACCCGGGCCTGGCTCTCGGCGCCATCGTCTCGCGGGCCAGCAGAATCAGTGACGGCATGTTTGCCGCGGCCGCGAACGCCGTCTCCAGCCTGGTCACTGTACGCCAGCCCGGTGCGTCGCTGCTCCCGCATATCGACGACTTGCGGAGCGTGTCGGCGACCGTGGCAGCGGCGGTCGCCGAAGCTGCGGTGGCCGAGGGATTGGCCCGCGTCAAACTCGGTGACATCGTTCAACAAGTGCAGGATGCGATGTGGCAGCCGGAGTACCGCCCGATCCGGGCGTGCTGAGGTGTCGATGACCGCACGTCTTGCCCGGGAGATAAAGATGCCCATGAAAGAAGCTTCGAAAGTGCGTAAAATCGCCTTTGTCGGCGACCACTTGCCCCGCAAGTGTGGCATCGCCACGTTCACTTCCGACCTTGGCGCTGCGGTAGCGGCGGCATATCCGGAGAGTCAGTGTTTCTGCGTGTCCGTCAACGATGTCAAGGGCGGATACGACTACCCGGAAGTGGTTCGGTTCGAGATTGACGAGCAGGACTTATCGTCCTATCTGCGCGCCGCGGACTTTCTCAACATCAGCAACGTGGACATGGTCTGCCTGCAGCATGAGTTCGGCATTTTCGGCGGGCCGGCGGGAGGACACATTCTGGCATTCCTGCGCGAGCTGAGGATGCCGGTTGTCACGACATTTCACACCGTTTTGCTCGAGCCGAGAGCAGACCAGCGGCGCGTCATGCAGGAGATCATCTCGCTTTCGACGCGGGTGGTCGTCATGGCCGAGCGCGGGCGGCAGATGTTGCAGGACGTCTACGCGGCGCCGCCGGCGAAGATCGATCTGATCGCCCATGGCATCCCCGATGTGGGGTTCGTCGACCCGACATACTTTAAGGATCAGTTTGGCGTGGAAGGGAAGGTGGTGCTGCTGACTTTCGGCCTGCTCTCGCCCAACAAGGGTATTGAATACGTGCTCAATGCTCTTCCGCGGATTGTGGCCGAGTTCCCCGACGTCGTTTACATTGTTCTGGGCGCCACCCACCCAAACGAACTGCGCGAACATGGCGAAGCCTACCGGCATAGTCTCGAATTGCTTGCCAAGAAGAACAACATCGAGCAAAACGTAATCTTCTACAACAACTTCGTAGACCTTGAGAACCTGACCGAGTTCATCCAAGCAGCCGACCTTTACGTCACTCCCTACCTGAACGAGGCTCAAATCACATCCGGCACGCTCGCCTACGCGTATGGCTCGGGCAAAGCCGTTGTCTCAACGCCCTATTGGCATGCAGCCGAACTGTTGGCCGAGGACCGCGGTGTATTGGTTCCGTTCGCCGATGCCGAGGCGATCGCCCGTGAAGTCATTGGCTTGCTGCAGGACGACAACCGCCGGCATGCGATGCGTAAGAATGCGTACCGCATCGGGCGGGAGATGATCTGGAGCAAGGTTGCCCAGCAATACATGCGTTCCTTTGAACTGTCGCGGCTTCAAGGGGCCGCCTCGTCTCGAAAATCGCTTGTCTCGAAAACACTGGACCGCCGGCCACGCGAGCTTCCTGCCTTGAAGTTGGACCACCTCCTGCGGATGACCGATTCTACGGGAGTCTTCCAGCACGCAACCTTCAGCATTCCGAATTTTTCCGAGGGCTATTGCACCGACGACAACGCGCGCGCTTTCATTCTCGCGGTGCTGTTGGGCGAATTGGGAGTCGATCCGGATCAGGTGCGAAGTTTGGCAACCACCAGCGCCGCGTTCATTAATTATGCTTTCGACGAGCAAACCAAGCGCTTCCACAACCACCTGAGCTTTGATCGCCGCTGGCTCGATCTTCAGGGATCGGAAGACTGTCAGGGCCGGGCCTTGTGGGCACTCGGCATCGGCGTAGGGCGTTCGCCTTTCCGCAGCTTCCAGATGCTGGCCGGACAACTTTTCGCGCGGGCATTACCGGTGTTGACGGAGTTTACGTCTCCCCGGGCATGGGCGTTTGGCCTGATTGGCATCCATGAATACCTGCGCCGGCTCAGGGGTGACAGCCTAGTCAACCAGACTCGCGAGACCCTCGTCAACAGACTTATCGGTCTTCTTGAGCGAAACGCTACCGACGACTGGTATTGGTTTGAGCAAAAACTCTCTTACGATAACGCGAAGCTGTCTCACGCCTTAATCCTCAATGGACGCGCAACGGGGCGGCCCGAGGTCGTCGAGGCAGGCCTTCGTTCGTTGCGGTGGCTGAATGGTTTGCAGATCTCCGAGAAGGGTCACTTTCGGCCGGTCGGTAGCAATGGGTTCTATCATCGTGGCGGGACGCGTGCCGATTTTGACCAGCAGCCCATTGAGGCGCAGGCCATGGTTTCCGCTTCGCTCGAAGCTTACCGCGCCACCTCCGACATCTGGTGGTACGAACAAGCACAACGGGCTTTCGACTGGTTCATCGGTTGGAACGACCTCGGCCTGGAACTCTATTCTGCCGAGAGCGGTGGATGTAGTGATGGGCTGCATGTGGACCGCGTGAATGGCAATCAGGGAGCGGAATCCACTTTAGCTTGCCTGCTGTCGTTAGCCGAGATTCGCTTAGTGCAAAACATGGTAACCAGCTTCAAGGAGCCGATCGCCGTCGGCGCGTGGGCTGTTTCATGATTGCCAATGCGGTTCACGTCATTCGCACGGACACCATCCTGAAACCTGAACAATCACGCGTATTGCTCCGGCCCTTTGATCACGAAGGTGCACAGCGCGCGCGCGGGATTATTTCAAGGATCATGTCGCTTCCCGAAGCAGCTGTCGGCCCTCTCGTCGAAGAGATCTTCAGCGGGTTCTCCGAGCGGCATCAGCACCTCCGCGAGCGCTTCCTGGAACGCTTTGAACAAGTCCGCGAGTCAATACCGCCGACTGAGAAGATGTCCGAACAAAGACGGCTGCTGATCGGTTCCTACTTCCTCGCTGAATACTCATTGGAATCCTCAGCCCTGTTCAACCCTTCCATCGTGCCGGATCCTGACCAAACCGGGCTGCCGGCGGGTGCTTTGCGCTTCATCCTCAGCTTGCGCGGTACGGGGGAAGGTCACATCTCCTCCATCACGTTCCGAACGGGCATCATCTATTCCGACTGTCGGATTGAGGTGTCGCCGGCAACCGGCTTTCTCACCGAACCTCGTCATATTCCGAACCCCCGTTATGAGAAGGATCTATTCACGAGGACACTCACTGAGCTTGGATTGACGTGCGAGTTTACGCAACAGGTGATGAGCAAACTCGGGAACTCGTTCGCGCTGGAAGATCTCCGCCTCAGTCTCCAGGATGAAAAGATCCTCGCGCCGGATGGCCCTTCGCATAAAGATGGAGACGAGGCGCGAGGGATTTGGATGCTGGCGCGGTCGAACTTTGAGGTCCAGTTCCAGCCGGAGCAGCCGCTCTCTGCCCGCATACTATTTCCCGCCACCCCCACGCAACGTAACGGCATCGAGGACGCGCGGTTCGTTTGTTTCCTTAACGATGACGGCACCCGCACATACTACGCCACCTTCACCGCCTACGATGGCAGGGTCGTAATGCCCGAACTGGTGGAGACCTCTGATTTCCTTCGGTTTCGATTCGTCACCCTGAATGGTCCGGCTGCCAAAAACAAAGGCATGGCTCTCTTTCCTCGCAAAATCAAGGGCCGCTATGCCATGCTTTCGCGCCAGGATAAGGAGGACATCTGTCTGATGTTCTCCGATAACGTTCATTTCTGGAATGAGTTCAAAGTCATCCTTGAGCCGGCCTTCCCCTGGGAACTGATTCAACTCGGCAACTGCGGATCGCCGATTGAGACCGACGCGGGATGGCTCGTGCTCAGCCATGGCGTAGGTCCAATGCGAGAATACTCGATCGGCGCATTCTTGTTGGATCGGGACGATCCCAGTAAGGTGCTGGGCCGGCTTCGCGAGCCCCTGCTAAAACCGAACCAGAGCGAGAGGGAGGGCTATGTTCCAAACGTCGTTTATACGTGCGGGGCTCTTCTCCATCGGGGTCAGTTGATAATCCCCTACGGCATGGCCGACCACGCCACGGGTTTTGCGACGGTTGAAGTCCGTCAGCTGTTGGCAGCAATGGAATAGGCCAGTCATTGGCGTCAAGAAAGTCTCAACGACTTGGCGAATGGCAGCTGCCAGACGTTTTTCTTCCCGAAGGAACACGGCGAAGAGGGTTCTCGCGCTCAAGAATAAGCCAGAATTCTGACGTCCGTAACTCCATGAAACAGCAACAAGTTATCCTTGCTGTGCGGCATGGCGGTTCGCCACGTTCACTTAATGGCTCTCTATCTGCTTGAAATTAAATAACTTATTGGCTGGTGGACGGCATGGGGTTCGAACCCACGACCCCCACGTTGCGAACGTGGTGCTCTCCCAACTGAGCTAGCCGCCCATCCGATAGGAATCATTTCAATCATAACATTCGGTGCGTGCTAGGATGGCTGTTCGCTGTGGTCTTAAGCGCGCTATGGTTCTTTCCGATATTGATATACGGCGTTATCTGCGGGAAGGCAAAATCCGCATCTCGCCGGAATTGCCGCCGGAGCAATTTGGCAGTTGCTCAGTCGATTTTCGTCTCGGCGCCGAATTCAGCGTATTCGAGCACAGCCGCCACGCCTTCATCGACGTGCGCGAGAAGGGCGCCATTCAGGACATCATGCGAACTGTTCATCGTCAAACCAGGCGATCCGTTCGTCCTGCAGCCGCGCGAATTCGCTCTGGCGATCACAGAAGAAAAGCTTGAACTGGACGACGATGTCCTGGGTCGGCTCGAAGGCCGTTCCAGCCTGGGCCGCATCGGCATCATCGTTCATGGCACTGCTGGTTTGTTCGATCCGGGCTGGCGCGGTAAGGCGACTCTTGAATTGAGCAACCTCGGCATCATGCCTGTGGCCCTCTACCCCGGCATGCGCATCTGCTCATTCACTTTCGAGCAACTTTCATCGCCGGTTTCTGTCCCTTATTACAAGAAAGCCGGCAACAAATATGCCGGCCAAACGCCGCCTCTCGCCAGCCGATTAACCTCCGAAGACGACAAGCCCGGCCAGACCTAGCGTCCCGAAGAACCAAAGCCGCCTTCGCCCCGGACGCTCTCGCCCAACTCTCCCACTCCCACTCCACCGCTTCATACTTGGCCACCACCATCTGGGCGACGCGGTCGCCCGCATGGACTTGATAGGCAGCTTGCCCAGGTTCAGCAGAATCACTTTGAGCTCTCCGCGATAGCCAGGGTCGATCGTCGCCGGCGAGTTCGGCAGAGTGAGCGCATGCTTCAGCGCCAGCCCGCTGCGTGGCCGTATCTGCACTTCGTAGCCGGGCGGAATCTCCAGCGCCAATCCCGTCGCCACGGCGCGTGGCACATTCGGCTCCAGCACCGCCGCCTCAATCGTCCGCACGTCCATCCCCGCGTCTTCCACTGGACCGTGGGCATATTCCGGCAGATGGGCATCGGGGTGGATTTCTTAATCCTGATTTGCATGGCGAATCCGCTATGATAGCGTCTTCATGTCTGTGCGTGGCACGCCGCTCGAGTCCATCATGTCTGAATTACCGTCCGCTACATCCCCGGAACCACCGCTGGCCGGTGCCACCCCCCGCGTTCTCACCGTGGCGCCCATGCCGCCGGAAAAGATTGCCTACGCGCTCGCCCGCTACAGCCGTTCGCCCGATTCCATCCGCGATTCCGTCGAATGGGTCCGCACGCACGATTCCGCGAAGTTCCTCGAAAGCTTCTACTTCCAATACGGCCACGCCTCCATCGCCGACCTCGGTCACGTCACGATTTGCTTCGAAGGCATCTCCGAACTCGCCGCGACCGAGATCGAGGACGAGCAACTGTGGGATGGCCAGGCCCGCAGTTCTCGCTACCAGGACTTCTCCCGCTCGCAAGTCGTCACGCCGCCGGAGCTGAATGCGGCCGAAGAGGCCTTATCTCGCGGCGGCCCACCGCTGATCGAACCTATAAGCAAGTCCACGCGAAAGCCATCACCGCGCTCGAAACACAGTTGCCCCGGCCCGACGACATGAAACCCGATGCCTATCACCGCAACATCGCCGCGCGTGCGTTCGATGTCGCCCGCTATCTTCTGCCCTTCGGCATCCCTACGGGCGTGGGTCAAGTCACCAGCATTCGCACTCTCGAAAAACAGATGCGGCGTCTCAAGGCGTCCGAGTTCCAGGAATTGCGCGAACTAGGCGATGAACTCGCCCTAGCCTGCGCCCGCAGTCCCGCCTGCGTTTGGGACTCTGCGAATCCCGCCGAGCCCGTCGCACCCACGCTCGCCCGTCACGCCGAACCCGACGAATATACCCAGCGTCTGCACGCCGACCTGGCCGAATGGGCCCAACTCAATCTGCCCAAAGCCGTTCCGGCGTCCAGCCCGATGGTCGATCTGCTTCAGCCCTCCGACCATCTCGCGGATATCTGCGCAACGCTCCTTTTCCCGGTTACGCAAAAGCCTTATCGCGAACTGTATGAACTCGCCCAATCGTGGACCGCCGCGCAGCGTCAGGAAGTCCTCGACGTGGCTCTTGGCAGTCGAGCTCGCCGCGACGAACTCCCCCGCCATTTCCGCAGCGCACCCTATGTTCTCGATATCGTCATGGACATCGGCGCTTATCGCGACCTGCACCGGCACCGCCGCTGCCAGCAATTCCGCCAGCACTACACCAACCAGCTTGGCTATGAAACACCCGACCTCATCAACGAGTGCGGCGCGCGCCGGAATACCAAGCCGCGCTGGGCGCCGTCGACAAAACCATCGCCAAGTTGCCTCAGCCCGCCGCCCAATACCTGTTGCCTTTCGCTGCGCGCTCCCGCTTCCTCTTCAAAATGGACTTCGCCGAACTCGAATACATCAGCCGCCTCCGCAGTGGAGTCAAGGGTCACTTCTCCTACCGCAAAGTCGCCTGGGAAATGAAGCAGGCCCTGGATCGCCTCGATCCCCAACTCGGAGCCCTGGTCCGCGCGACGCCGCCCTGGGTCGAAGATCCGCTGAAACGGTAATCCCCGAGCATGTGGTGGCACACCCTTCCCCGGCACCTCTTTCCGGGCACCTTGCAACTTTTCCCGAATACCACCCGTCCATACCCGCAAGTGCTTGATTTAACCCAATCCCCCATTTGGCACGTAACCTGCCCTTGTCCTTGTGTGTGCTTGAAACTCAAAACCCGCAGTTCTACCCGGACGCGGCAAAACTAGTGGAGGTACTTAGTGAGACGTCTAAAGAACTTTCTGTTGGCGACCGGACTGATTGCCTGCGGCGTTGGTGCCGTCGGTCTTGCTTTTTCTCCCGTCGCGCAAGCGGATGTATGGAATAAGAAGACCATCGTAACTGTCAACGAACCGATCATCGCCGGCAACGTAGTCCTGGAGCCAGGCACGTACGTTTGGAAGCTCCTGGATTCGCCGTCCGAACGCCACGTCGTCCAGATCTTCAATCGAGACGAGAATCACATTTTCACCACGGTCATAGCTATACCGAATTACCGGCTGCAGCCGACCGATCATACCCAGTTCACTTTCTGGGAAACACCGGCCGGCGTACCCAAGGCTGTCCGCGCTTGGTTCTATCCGGGCGACAACTTCGGTCAGGAGTTCGCTTTCCCAAAGAAGCTAGTGGCGCAACTCGCCGCGGCCCGGCCGGTTCCGGTCCCCGAAAGCTATGAGCCAGCCCCTGAGCCAGCGCCTGCGCCGGCTCCTGCTGCGGAACCACAACCTGAGCCCACGCCTGCACCCGAGCCAGCGCCAGCTCCTGAGCCCCAACCTGCTCCTCAAGCGCAGAGTGCCCCCGCGCCCGCTCCGGTTCAGCCTCAATCGCTCCCGAAGACCGCCAGCTACTTCCCCCTCATCGGCCTTGCCGGACTGTTTTCACTCGGCGCGTCGGGTGTCCTGTCGCTAGCGGCGAAGCGCTCGTAAGCAGCGGTTCGGACCGTAGTCGATCTTCAGATATCATGAGAGTTGTCCGGCTGCGTGGGAGCCGGACAACCCTTGCCGATGTGGAAGATCAACTTTTCGAAGGTGACGCAAATGACCACACTCGGAACAGTGCTGTTGGCCGGTTTGCTCTCCACGACGCCCCTGATTCAAAGCCAAACTCATTCGACTCCTAAGTCGCAGGTCACCGGGAACGAGGATGAGCAATTCGTCATCAAGTCCGACGTCGAATTGGTCCTGCTCGATGTCGCGGTCAAGAACAACAAGGGTGTCTTCGTCACGGGGCTGGAAAGGCAGAACTTCGAGGTCTTTGAAGAGGGCCGACCCGAACCCATCACGCAATTCGCCAGCGTCGATACGCCTGTCACGCTGGGCCTAGTGGTCGATAACAGCGGCAGTATGCGGCCCAAGCGAGCCGAAGTGATTACCGCTGGACTCGCTTTTGCCGAAGAGAAACCCGCACGATGAATTCTTCGTTGTGAATTTCAACAACTACATTGCCTCCGGCCTGCCGGCGCGGGTTCCGTTCAGGACAATATTCAGCTTCTTCGAAAAGCACTGTATCGTGGCGTGCCCGCGGGTCGCACCGCCCTCTATGATGCCGTCGCGACAGCGTTGACCCATATTCAGCACGGCGCCCGCGACAAACGAATGTCATCGTGGTGAGCGACGGGGCCCAACTAGTAGATATCTCGCCCGCCTGACCTCCTGCATGTCATCCAGTCTTCGCGCGTCAAGATCTATACGGTCGGCCTCTTTGACAAGGAAGATCGCGACCGCAACCCGGGCGTCTTACGCAAGATCGCCAATATTAGTGGCGGCGAATTCGATATGCCACCCAACCTTGATGACGTCGGCCCCGTTTTCAAAGAATTTCGCAGGTGATCCGCAGCCGTTACAGTTTCGGCTACCTGCCCGATCCCCATATCGACCGCGCCACCCATCGCGTCCAAGCATAAAGGTCATCGCCAAGGTCGACCACCAGAAGCTGGCCGTTCAATACCCGAACCAGCTACTCACCAACCCCTCTTTCGCAGACCATGGCCGGATCGGCCGTCCAACATCCCAACCCTTAGGAAGCAGGACGATTTTTAAATGTCAGCGGTAACCCCATGGACAAGTCCACCCGGTCAGCATCAGCGCGGCCCCATCAGGCCGGGGGCCCATAGCCATAACGTTCGCCGGCGTGTCTCCCGCGCCCGGCCGCGCAGCCGGTTCTCGACGCATTCCGGGTGCTCTTCCTTGTAGCCGGGCTCGCCGGCATCGGCTACTACGGATATTCACTGGCCGACCAATACGTCTACCAAGCCTACGCCAACTGGACCTTCGATCAGGAAATCGCCGGACATCACGTCACGTTTACCGACTACCTGCGTTCCGAAACCGGGCTTCGCTATTTCCTGCCGAACCACCAACTGCTCCGGGCATCGCCAAAGCTCCCTCCGTGACACCGGAGCCCGGCGTCATTGCACCGCCGCGTCCGGCAAACGGCGACCTTCTGGGCCGTCTCGAAATCCCGCGCCTTAATCTTGCCGCTATCGTACGCGAGGGCGTCGATGACGATACCCTGCGCCGCGCGGTCGGTCACGTCCCGTCCACTGCGCTGCCCGGCGAAGCCGGCAACTCTCCATTGCGGCCCATCGCGACACACTCTTCCGCGCTCTCAAAGACATCCGGAAAGACGATCGCGTGACCTTTCAATCGGACAACCACACCTTCACCTATCAGGTCTTCTCTACCCGCATCGTCAAGCCCACCGACATAAGCGTGCTCCAGCCGGAGCCCGATCAGGAGCACGCTCCGCAAAAGACCTTGACCATGATCACCTGCTACCCGTTCTACTTCGTGGGCTCGCACCGGAGCGCTTCATCGTCAAAGCCCGCTTGGTGGAAGATCAAGCCCTAACCGGAGGTACGCAGCCGGCCGCAAAGCCAGCCCCGACCCAGACCTCCGCGAAACGAACACGCCCACCTTCGAAGCCAATCGCGTCCGCTCAGCACCAGCCCCGGCACACCTGGGGTATTTCGCATTCAACCGGCAATAGTCAATTAGCTGACCTCAGCAGCCCTACCAATTCCGGCCGGCACATCGTGAGGTTCTGGCATAAGCTGGCGAAACTCTTCACCCGGCGTTCCGACTAGCGGTGGTCCGCCTCGTTGTATTCGCTGCGGCGACGGCAAAGCGTCGTTGAGAGGTAAGGATAGGACCTCGGCAGCCAATCCCGAGCTCGCCGCGTCTGCCAAGGCTCCGTATCTACTTCAACCAGCCGTCTCAAAAGAGCTTCGGCGCGAATTCCTTCAGATCACGGCGCCAGGTCTGCCACTCGTGGTCGGTGCCAGGCGATTCGTAAAAGACATGCGGGATTTTAGCTTCGTCGAGCGAGGCATTCAGCCTCAGGAGCCCCGCGCGCATTCTCTCAGGCTCCTTAGTCCCCACGCCCAGCCATAGCAAATGGACCTTCTTGCTGAACGCGGCCGGGTCGGCAAATACCCCGTTGTAATCCATCTTCGGGTCCAGTTTCCGGTCCCCCATCACAAGCATCCCCCCGCGCCGCTGAAGCCGCCAATGTAAGAGAAAAGATCCAAATGATTGAGCGTGATCTGGAACGTCTGCATTCCTCCCATCGAAAGGCCTGCCATGGCGCGATGATCGCGATCCGAAAGTGTTCGGAAGGTCGAATCGATATAGGGAATCAAAACCTGCGTCACGTCGTCTTCGAACGCTGATGCCATGTCCTGCATGGCCTTCATCATCTCAGGAGAACCAAATGGCTTTCCGGTTAAGTCCGGCGGAGCTTGGCCGGCACGCCGGGCATACCCATACGCCATGACGATAATCATGGGCTTCGCGCTTCCCGCCGCGATCAGATTGTCGAGGATGACGTTAGCGCGCCCCTGTTTGACCCACCCGGTCTGATCCTCGCCGCCCCCGTGTTGCAGATAGAGACTGGATAGCGCAACTTGGTCTGGGTGTCGTAGTTCGGCGGCAGATAGACCAGCGCGGGCCGCCACGTTCCCGTCACCTTCGAGTTGTACCAAACCTCACGCACCGGCCCGTGCGGCACATCCTGAATTGAATAGTAGGTAGAGCCCGGCTCCGGAACCTCAACTCCACTGGCGGGCCTGCCGCCGCCAAAATAGGCATGTGTGCTGGGGTCGCTGACCTCGGCGCCGTCAATAACTAAGTTGTAGTAGTGAAATCCGGGAACAAGCGGAGTTGTAGTAACAGTCCAGAATCCATCCGGCTGCTTCTCCATATCCACCTTCGGCCCGCTCCAAAAGTTCAACTTGACCTTCATGGCGTCGGGGGCTTTGACGCGGACCTGAACTCTCCCGGTGCGATCAACGCGTGGATACTCTGCTCCCCA
>CAWIQM010000005.1:0-209151 GCA_963838245.1 uncultured Acidobacteriaceae bacterium
TCATCGTTGCCTGTTGTGCCAAAGCTGACACGGAGTTCTGTTGCTGAGGTTTTCACACAGAACGAGAACCACAGCCTGAAGGCTGTGCCACGGATGAAGCCTGTTCCACAAAAGTCCACAGTTGTCGTGTGACTCATGGCGAACGGTTTGCGGCGGAGGCGGAAGACGGGGTCTAGAGGTGCTTTTTTTCCTCCGCTTGTTGCTTGCGGTACTCGTCTTTGTAGGGTCCGAGCAGATAATCGGGCCAATCGCCCTTCATGGCGTTGGGCCGGACCTTGGGATGGAGCATCCAACCGCCTTCCCAGTCGCGCAACGCGGTGCGTTTGACCGACATCTTGCCCTTGAGTGTGCGGTCGAACTCAAGTACTTCATTACAACGGTCTTCCGGGTTACAGCTGATCTTCTTGATGGCGATTTGCGGGTAGGTGGGGTCCATTTCTTCGCCGTCGGCATTGAAGCGCGGCTTTGGAATGGCGGCTTCTTCGTAGGCTTTCAGTTGCTCGGCCTGCGCTTGTTCGCGGATTTGGTCCTGCTGGCGCTGGTAGTCGGCCAGGACTTGCTTCATCTTGTCCAGATGCAGGTAGTAGGAACGTTCGCAACGGGTGCGGTGCATCCCGACGGTGGTGATGCCGCGCACGAAGGAGTCGAAGAGGGACCGGTCGGCCGATTCGGCCAGGTATTCGGCATGGTTGCAGCGGCCCAGGCGATAGAAGGCCTGAACGTGCAGTTCCAGCATCTGCGCGGTGGATTCGTCGATGGGCGGATAGAGAGTGCGGAGACGATCGAGGAGCGCGTCGTATTCCTGCTGGCTTTCGTGCGGCAGGAGGTAGAAGGGCAGGCGCGAGTACATGCCGTGCTTGAGGTTGTTGAGGCACGAGACGGCCTTGCCTTCTGGGGTCGCGGGACCGCCGATGCCGGAGCGGTCGCCCTTCAAGAGCTTATGTTCGCGATCGGGGTGGTTGGGCCGTTTCGCGCGGGGCTGCTTGGATGCCGGAGTATGGGTCGATGGAGGCGCTGGGGCCTCGGGGGTGCCGGCGGCCGGCACGTCGGAAGCGTTGCTAGATTGTGAGTCGCTGGATGAAGAATCGGCCGGCTTGTCGCTGGACTGTAGAGCGCCGGATTCGGAAATGGCGTCCGGCGTACCGGGCGCTTCGGGAGGTGCAGGTTGGTTGGGCTGATCGGATGGATCAGCCGGAGAGTTGTCGGTGGGAGCGGCGTTGTTGAGGCCGTCCGGAGTCACGAGCGGGTCAGGGACCTCGTCGTGAGGAGAAGGTAGTTTGTTATCCATTACGGCTTGAGGTTCGCAGCCGGCCGTGCGAGACGGCCTCAGAGGGACCCGCTAAGTGGTTGATAGATAAGGAGATAAAATCGTTGTCGGATTTGTCAACGACTCATCGGCTGCGCCGGCCGTCGATGCACTATACGTCGTTGGCACGTGAGTGGTGCGGCCCTATGCGTTGCAGGGGCTTAGAGCGCACGGGGCATTGGGGGCGGTGAAACTTCGGTGCGTTGGGGACAAAGCTGCACCGCGCGGGCGAGCTTACGCTTCGCCTGCGCTCGATGACATTGGTTGATGAGCGAGACGCCAGGCCGCTATGTCCCCGTGGGCTTTAGGGCGCCGCTCGGCGGTGCTTTCCTGAGCTTGGAATCCCAGCCTTAGTACGTGCCCACCTGGATCGCCAGCGGCAGCGTGAGGTTCTGACCGCCGGTGGTCACCACAAGTGCCTGAGGCCCGGGCGCCACGTTCGCGTTCGCCGTCAGCGTTGCAGAGATCGAGGTCGCCGAATTCACGACCAAGTTGCTGACGGCGAGCCAGCCGCTCGGTATCGTCACGGTGTCGCCGGCTTGGAAGTTGGTGTTGATGCCGGTGATTGTTACCGTGATTTGCGTGCCCGGCGTCGCAGCCATCGTGTTGGGAGCAACGCCGTTCAACAGCGGCGCCGTCGGGCCGACCACCATCGTCTCGTTGAACAACGCCCGCATAATGAACGATGCCATCTCCCCGCGCGTCACCAGAGCGTCAGGGCAGTAGATCAGCGGATTGGTTCCGCAACCGGCGGTTATGTTTTCCTCGTAAGAACGCTGGATAAATGGAAATGGGATCCCATTGCCCTCTACGTTAGTTGGCACATCCGCGAAATAGGGCGTCGTCGCCGTGGTGAATGCAGCCCCTTGCAGCATCAGCCGGGCGCGCACCATGAACATCGCCATCTCCCAGCGCGGAATGGTGGCCGTTGGACAGAATACCCCGGTTCCGCAGCCGGTGGTGATCCCCAACTCCTCCATCTTCTGGATGTGCGGGAAGAACGGGTTCGTGGTCGGCACATCCGTGAAATAAGGCACCGCGTTGTAGATGGCCGGCGTCGTGGTGCCGGTAACGGCCCGAACAATAAAGGCCGCCATCTCCTCGCGGGTGACGCTATCGTCAGGGCAGTACATGCGGGTCGAAGGATCGCTCGACGTTACGCACCCGGTGGTGACGCCGGCCAGAAACATCAGGTTCGCTGCATCGAAGTAGGAAGCCGAGGGTGGAACGTCGGCAAACTGAGCGCTGATGAAGTTCTGTGTGACGGTGAACTGCAAGGTGCCGACCGTGATGTGCGCGACGCGGTCGACGCCGGTATTGTTCAAGAGGACGGTAAAGCCGATGAATCCCGGGCCGTTACCCGAGGTCCGGTTTAGCGTAAGCCAGCCCGGTTGGTCTGTAGAGGCGGTCCAACTGCAGTTGGCGCTGATACTGAATGAATATTGCTGAGTATCCGCCGACAGGAACACGGTGTTGCTGTATTCCTGCAACGTATACACGCAGGTGGCGGCGTCGACATAGACACTCGAAGGAGAACCACCGATCTGAACGGCGTATGAGGCGCTATAGGCGTTGGAGGGGTTGGGCGGGACTGAAACTGTGACTGATCCATCGCCCGTGCCGGTGGACGGCGACGTCACGGCGGCGGGATCGCTGTTCTGCAGCTCGACGTCCCACGGACAACCCGCGGGTGCGGTCACAGTGATGCTCGCGGTACCCCCACCTGAAGTCAGCGCTGGGTTCGTGACTTGGTAGGTGCAACTGCCGGACGGTTGCACGATCGTATAGACCTGGCCGTTCACGGTGACCGTGCCATTTCGTGTGCTGGCGGTTGTATTTGCGTCTACCGCCAGCGGAATCGTGCCGGAGCCGGTTCCTGAACTTCGGACCACGTGAATCCAGGTGTCGGAGGGCGTCGCGGTCCAAGCGCAGCCGCTGGGGGCGGTGACGGAGAACACAAGCCAGCCCGCGTAATAGGAGTATTGCGTCGCCGGATTGATCGTGTAAGCGCAGGACGCCGTGGCGTCCGCGATCTCGGCCAGAAATGCCGGATTGGAAGCATAGGCATTCGCGTTCCGCGCGTCCGGCGTTAGCGGAAGGCTTGCGGAGTTAACACTGCCGGCGACCCACACATTTCCCGAGGGCGCCAACGCGGCAGCGGCAGCCACTGGAATGTTGTACCCCAACGGCTGGCCGTAGGACCCATAGTAAGTGGACCACAGCAGCGTTGTGCCGTCGGTACTCAATTTCGACACGAACCCGCTCTGTGGCAGGTTGTCGCCCACGTAGATTTCGGCGCTGTTGAGCGGACTCACCGAAAGGCTCTGGATACTGGGCGAGTCCACAAATCCGGCGGCGGTCCAGATTGCGCCGCCGTTGGTTGAAATGAGGATCCCGTTATTGGCGGTGGAAATCCCGTATATAATCTGCGCATTCGAGGGAGCTGCCGCAAGGTACTGAACACCTGCTCCCGCTCCAACGGTTGTCCAGGATGTGCCAGCGTTGGTGCTCTTGTACACGTTGGTGCCGTCGGCGACGTAGAGAATGGAGGGGCTACTCGCGCTGAGTGTGAATCCGCCGGGGAAGTAAGAAGGCAGAACGCCGGCACCCAATTGCGTCCACGTGAGGCCGGAATCCGTGCTCTTGTATAAGCCCTGATAGCCGCTATCCGCATACATCGATCCGTCCGGGCTCGCGACAATTCGGAACTTGTATAGGCCGGAAGGAAATGGTGTCGTTAGGGTTTGTGGAAACGTCACTCCACCGTTCGTGGAGCGGAGTTCCGTAGTCTCGCCGTCGAATAAGAGCACGATGTTCGGATCAGCCGGGCTGATGGCGACCAGGTAAGAGAACCCTGTGCAGTTTGTGTACGCGGCGTTCCACGTCTGGCCTCCGTCGATTGACTTATTCAAGCTGCAGTTATCGGCTGAATAAAGTACGGCCGGATTGGAGACGCTGCGGTCCGTGCTTGTGCTTCCGAGGCTATTCGGCCTGACGTTCGCCCAGGTGGCGCCGTCGTCAGCGCTGCGATAGACGCCCTGGGTCGTGTCAATCACGATGGTTCCGGCACTGGATGGATCGGGGAGGATGGTGCCTCCGAGGGCCGACAAAAGGCCGCTGTCTGCCGGGGCGAATGATGCGCCTGAGTCGGTGCTCTTGAAGAAGGTAGATGGCGATCCGGGGAAGGCCGGCTCGAGGGCATTGGCAATGGGAAAATCCCGCGAGTAGGTGCTGCCAGCAACGACCAAGCCGCCGCTACCGACTGCGAGCGACGCCAGGATATCGCTCTGGGATCCTCCCAGGTAGGTGACCCATCCGAATGAACTGCCATCGGCGCTTAGCTCGGCGACGAAGGCATCCGTGCCTCCACTGAAGGTCCCCTGAACAACGCCCGCAGTCACCGGAAAATCCGTGGACGCGGTTTGACCACCAACGTACACCACGTTGCCTGCACCAAGTGCTATGGAATTTGCGGTATCGGGCCCCGTACCGCCCAAGAAAGTTGCCCACACCAGCGACGTTGCATCGGGGCTTAGCTTCGCCACGAAGGCGTCCCCGCCTCCACCCGCATTCGCTTTCTGAGCTCCCGGCGGATTGTTCGGAAATGAGCTCACATAACTGGTGCCCGCGACGTACGCGGCTCCGCTAGAATCCACCGCAATCGCTTTGCCCTGTCCTCCTGCCATCTGCGCGGCATACACTTGGCTGCCTGTGTTCGAGAGCTTCTCGACAAAAACACAACAGTCGTTCAGCGCGGGGGACTGGGTTGGAAACGCTCGTCCGTAGCCTGTAACATAAGCGTTGGCAGAAGCATCGAGGGCCACGGCGTAGGCACCGGCGTTCACGGTCCCGCCTAAATAAGTCGAGTAAACCAGCTGGTTTCCGGCGGCAGCTAGCCTGAACGTAAAAGCCGCCTGCTCACCATTTGGGCCAGGTGCCGACTGAATGGGATTGACCACCGGGAAATCCGGGGAGAACGTCTGGCCCACGCCGACCAGGTCGCCACTCGTGGAGTCGACCGCGATTCCATAGAGGTGATCCGTATTTGACCCGCCCACATAGGTTGAGTACAGAATCGTTTTTCCGGTTGGGTCGAACTTCGCAATGAAGGCGTTGGTTTGCCCCAAGGCTCCCGGTTGGTAAGCGTTCACCGTCGGAACAACGGAGTAGTAAGCGGACCCGCCCATGTAGATGTTGCCGGACGAATCGACCGCAGCCGCTGTGACAGAGAGGAGGCCTCCGCTGCCGAAGTACGTTGCATACACCAGCGTGGGGTCGATGACCAGCGGGCGGGACTTGTCGTAGGCGGCCAGATGGAAGCCGACTTCGTTGGCGGCACGCAGATCATAACTGGTCGTGATGCGCGTGCGTCCCTTGTCGCTGTCCTGGTAGACACCCGGCAGCTTCAGCGAGAGTGAGCCACTGGCCATATCCACGCGCAAGTCGCCGTTGGCTTCGAGGGCCAGTTTTCGAGCACCTTCAAACCGCATGGCGATTTTGTTGGGGTCGGCGCCGGGCTGAAGGTCGAGATCGTATTCCAACCGGCCTTGCTTGCCGTACCAGAGCAGGTCGACGCCGGGATAAACGGCTTTGTATTGCACTCGGCCGTAGGTGGGGATGTCGTGGCGCCAAGCTTTGGGATCGCGTCCGACGAAGTAATTGACCTTGCCCGGCAGCGGATCAAGGCCTGATGACTCTGCTTTTGCATCGGCGCCGACAAACAGGATACGCAGTTGTTCGTTGTTCAGCCCGACTTGGATATCGGCCGCGCCGAGGGCGAGTTTATAGCCGTTGCCACGGGCCGTCCAGCGGGCGTCGCCGCTGGTGGCTTGTTCGAAGGATAGTGGAACCTGGGTTGTCGCCGCGATGGCGGGACGATGATCGGCGAGGGAGATTCCTGTCTGAGCGAATAGTGAACTGGCGCTTAAACAAGTCGCTGACGAAAACAAAAGGAACTGGATGATAGCCCGCAAGTACCCGACCTCTCCCCATAAGGACCGATTCTTGCCGGTAGGTTACCACGATGGGACTTGGTTCCACATGCCGCTAATGCACTATACGTCGTTGGCACGTGAGTGGTGGGGCCCCACGCGTTCATGGGCTTAGAGCGCACGGGGCATTGGGGCGAGACGCCAGGCCGCTATGTCACACGTGGGCTTTAGGGTGTCGCAGGTTGAGTGGCGGCCGGCATCTACCGGCCAGGGGCGAGCCTGCTGGCAACGGCGGCGATCCAATTACGTTGCAGCGAGTTCACTTTCCATAAGCAAAGAGACTTGTCAGCATAGGCGCCATCGTCGTCCCTGCAACCTTCGACGACAGTCGCTATCGGCTTTTGGAAGTTAAAGGGCTCAATCTGAAAATTCAGAGGCCTCCACCTACCGTCCTCGATGTCCAGGTTGCGCTTGATGTTCGGAAAGCTGGTCAGCAGGATGTATTTTGATTTGCTGCTCTTGATGTTGGCGAGCGCCCGACGAATGTTTTCAAACGAGAGGTGAACCAGGCAATCGCGGCAAATGATCACGTCACTCTTGGGAAGCTTGTCGCTGGTGATGTCCAGCTGAACGAAAGTGCGGGAAGGCGTAACATACCGTTGGTTGGCGATGACGAGAGCTTGAACGATGTCGGCGCCAATATACCGAATGTCGTCAAGCTGAACGTGCTTCATCCAATTGAAGTCTCCGCATGGGATGTCCAGAACCGATTTCGTCTTTAGAATTCTCAGCAGGCGGGACAGTTCATCACGAAAACCATTGGTCGCTTCGAACGTGGATCCCCAGCCTGACACTGACTCATCGTTTCCCCACGCGTTGCTTTGATGCATTTGGGTGAAGCGGTCTGTAAGCGACACCCGCGAGTCGGCCATTTACACTTAGTTTAGTTTGCGAGATCTAAAAGTCAAGGCGTCGTTAACGCCACTGACTCGCGTCACAAGGGCGACTGATAACTTGATAGAGCCTGCGCAAAAGGGAAGGCAACCCGCATGAACATTCGAATCGTCTCCGGCACCGACAGGCTGCGCTTACGGTCACACGAAAATCACCGGCATTACGCGGCGCGTCATGGCTACGAGTACAAGTTCGATACGGCGCTCTATACCAACTTGCTCGATCCCCATTTCCGCAAGTTGCGTTCAATCCAGTCGGCGTTGGACGGAAGCGATTGGGTGTTCTGGCTGGATGATGATGCGTTCTTTACGGATATGTCGGTGCGACTGGACGCGTTCTTGAATGACTCGGACTCAGATACGTTTCTCGTAATCTGTGAGAGCCCCATAAACCCACAGGGTGGGTGGACATTCCTGAGCTCCGGCCAGTTCTTTCTGAAGAATGATGAGCGGGCTCGTGACTTCCTAAACAAAGTCCTGGCTACGCCAGTTGAGACGGCACGGGCATGGTGGAACGCTACGCGGTACGGCTTGTTTACGGGCGGGGATCAGGACTCGATCGTCTACACACTAGTAAATGACGATTTGCTTCAATTCGCCAGGATGTGTCCGTACAACGCGTTTAACAACCGGCCCTATCACTATGACCAACGCCTGGATGAGCATTTCCTGATCCACTTTGCAGGTGTGCCCGACAAGGGGGCAGCGATTGCCGATTTCGCCCGACGCTTTGGTGTGGACGAAACACTGGTCCTGCCGGGTGAGATCAAGCCAGAAAGGCGTGCCGGCGGGTACGTTAGCCGGCTTAGCCGGTGGCTCGGCTTAGGGCATTCAGTAAGATAAGAACTAACTGGTGTTATCCGCTTCCGTAATACTGTTAGTTCTCTCCTATCTAGCCAGGTGCTAGATATCGAATCCAAAAACAATTCCTGTGGATACAGACGCCCAACATTCACGTCGCGACGGGTCAGGCCGTCGCACGAGAAGCATGATATACGACCCTTGAACGCCACTGCTCTTTGCGCTCGATATGGGTGAACCCACAGGACTCGAGCATCAACTCGATGGCCCGGTAGTTAAACGTCCACCAATTGTGGCCTGCCGTTGCACCCAAGAACTGGCAGTATCCTTCCTCTGCGTTAGCCAATTCGTGCCCGGAATCGAAGCACATACTCTCCAGGATCAATAACTCTTTCGTTACGGAGGCGGCTGCCACCAGCCCACGCAGCGGGTCACGGAGATGATAGAGGAGACCGAGGAAACACACCATATCGAATTTCTTTCCTTTCAAAATGGTGGTCAGATCATAGACGCTGCCATGTAACAGCTCGATTTTCGAGTCAAACCATTCGATCAGGAGCCGGGCGCCTCCCGAGTGGATATAGTCTGTTGGATAGCCATTCCGCGCAAATTCTCTCAGCTTATCCTCAAGAGAGCCTGGACCGGTTGCGGGGAGGTCCAAGTCTTCCAGGCGGCGTGGATTTACCAGCGCGACCGGAGCCGCGCCGCGTCTTTCCATCTCGAACGCGATGGCACCATCCCACCCACCTACGTCCAAAACCGATTTCCCATCCCAACGTTTTGGAAGATGGTAGTAAGAGTATTGCTGTTCCTGGAAACCGGACGGCGGATAACATTCATTGGATTCCGACCAGCCCTTGATTCTCGTCTCGGAATCAAGCCGAACGGAGTGGTACCAGCGAGGATAGTCAAGTATTTTCGCTTTTAGAGCCTGACGAGTGGTTGTCAATTGTCAGATCATATCACCCGGGAAATAGGTCGGCTCTCCCGGCTGGCCAGTTTGCACCATTCGCAGCGTGAACTACCAGTAAGCTGCGGCAGGCGTCTTCGCTGAAGCCAGTTAAGTGGGGTCCTACGCTAAGATTTGGACTGCCTGCGTCTCGATGAGATGTTGAATGGAGGAAGAGCGCTTAAGAGGCTAGGAAGAAGGAAACTCCACAGTGGACCTGTCCGGGTTGTTGGTTTGGCTGAAAATCTGCGGAATCGCCACCGTCGTAATCGGCTGGGGGTATCTCGCGGCGAGATCCCTCGACGCTGTCGGGCCGAAGGAGTTAAAGCTGGCCGGATCATTACAGGTCTTCGAGTGCGGCATTGTCGGGTTCGGTCTGGTTTACGTTCTTGCCATTGTCGTCAGCCTCTTCACAGCGTTGGGCACTTGGGCCCACTGGTGTTTTGTACTGGCGGGCGGGATTGGCGCCCTGTGGATGGCCCTCCGCCGGCTGCCTGGTTCGAGTCCGGCTTGGAAAGAGTACGCCTGGGTCGCCGCGTTGACGGCGTTGGTGACCTACGGAACGATTCACACCGGTTGGAACTACGACGCCGGGCTGTATCACCTTCAGGCAATTTCCTATTTCCACAACGGGCCGTTGCCGTTAGGGATCGCTAACGTCCATGACCGCCTTGGTTTTGATTCGTCGTGGCTTCCCCTGTCTGCGCTCTGCTCAGGCCCGCTGTTTGGGTCTGACGGGGCTTTTCTATTAAATGCCGCCACGATGGTCATCTTTCTGGGCGCGCTAACGAGTCGAGCGATTCGGGATTGGAGTCGCGCGAGTTTCGGGGCAGCGGGTACTTATGCGTTTGCCTCGGTCTTGCTATTCCTCTCAAGCGGTGTCCTCTTTGATTGGTTCGGGCTGAGCCCGTCGTCCGATCTTCCTTCTGCCCTCAGCTGCGTTTACGCATTCATGGCTTTTTTGACAGTCGCTGCCGATCTCCCCGCTGCAGGAGAAACTGGAGCCGCCCGCTTCCAGGGAGCGCCGATGTTGTTGCTCGTGAGCTCCGCGGTGCTGGCGGTTACCGCAAAGAGTTCTCAGCTTCCGGTACTGGTGCTGCTGGTTGCCCTGGTACCGCTTGGAGCGTGGCGAGTGAAGGACCTTAGGCAGTGGGGATACTGCCGGACACTCTTGCTGGGCTGTTTGATGATGATTTGCTGGATGGTTCAAGGGCTGATGGTGTCTGGTTGCCTGCTCTTCCCAGCCCCAATTGGTTGCCTCGGCTTCCTTCCCTGGGCGGTAAAACCTGCCACAGCGAGGTTCGTCGGGAATTTGATTCACAACTGGGCGATGGCGCCGGGAGTTCCAGCGGATCAGATTCCGCCCGGCTTCGGCTGGCTGCCGATGTGGCACGACAAGATGCTTCGATGGCGTGGGTTCATATACATCGTGGCTTGGGTATCAGTTGGGCTCCAGTTGCTCGGATGCTTAGCAGTCGCGTGGGCACTGCGGGTCGGCGCGAAGCATCGCGCAGGCGGCGAGGTCCGGTTCGCGAAGGCGTTCGTCCTTGCCTTGTGTGTCGCTTTCGCAGGCCTGCTTTTTTGGTTCTATCTCGCGCCGGACCCCCGGTTCGGCCTGGGGTTCCTGATTGCCATCCCGGCGATATCCTTCTCCTTCCTGGCTACATGGGCCCTCGACCGGGATTCCAGAGGTTCCCTGAGACGTATCGGCGTCCCGGTTGTCTCAGTGCTAATTCTCGTTGCGGGCGCCTGGGGGTGCTTCCATGTTTACCAGGATCATGGACCTGTTTACGTTTGGCGACACGAGCCCGCACCGCAGGTACGAACCATAGTAACGACCGCGGGCGTCACGGTAAGAGTACCTCTCGAAAGTGACCAGTGCTGGGACACCGCGCCTCCCTGTACACCCCAACCAGCCGATACACTGGGCCAATCGACGTTCCTCGGACACGTTGTATACACGCGTTCGGGGTCGAAGGCGGCGCCAGCTGCCGAAGCGCCGGGTCCTGAAGTCAGATGAGCCGATGGAGACATTGCCGGGGGGTCGGCGCGTGAGCTTTCTATTGCTCGACGACATTCGCATAACCCCTCTACAAGAGTGATGGCTAACTATGACTCTTGAGTCGCCGGCCCGCTCGCGGCAGAGCGTTCAATCGGCTCCGCCCCATGCTGCGGCGAGTCCTTGTTGTGAGGTTGGTAACTTCGCGATGTCGTCTCGCTCGGCTATTTTCTCGACGAGAATCTCTACAATCATGATGGCAAGCGGCCGCTCGTTTTCCTTGTCGCTGTACCAACGTGAGCATTCGAAATGAAGCACATTGGGCACGCAATCGAGTATCGCTGTCTGAACCAGCACGCGACCGGATCGGTAACCGGTATACGGCAGATCATACGATCCGATTAACGCACCGTTCAAGCGGAGCTTCAAATGTTGGCCACCGTGCGGGTTTCGGTAGACGATCACAATACGGTAAGTGCCGGGAAGGCTGGTTCGAATCTCGGCGAGAGCAACTGGTCCGTAAGCCCATCGGAAAGCCGAAAGATCCAAATCAGGCGCGGATTCGATCGGCGAGAACCCCTGCAAGGGCTGCCAGGCCGAGGGGTTTTGCCAGACCTTCTGGAAAGGAGGGGTTGGCGGCTCGGTGGGTAGGAAACCAATCTTCCGCGGGAGGTTCAGTGCCGCAGCCAAACCCAACCGATGCAGGGCGAGGAAGAAATGCCGGTAAGCTGAAAACTCAGACCACTCATTTTCGACATACAACCTTCCCCACTGCGCAAGATCGTTGCGCAGCTCGGGATGAACATACAAGTGATGAATTGCGGCAGCCAGGCTGGTAGGATTGGCCTCGGTTGCAAGCAAGCCAGTAACACCGTCTCGTATCGCCTCCGGAACCGCTGCCACGGGGTAGCCCGCCACCGCGGTCCCGCATGCGACCGCCTCAACATAGACTTGCCCGAAAGTTTCAGCCAAACTAGGCGCCACCACGAGATCTACAGCCGAGTTCAGCATGGCTACGCGACGTGGATCGAAGATGTACCCCAGCTGGATCACTTCAATGGGACAATCCACAATACGGACGGGTGATCCAAGCGTGACCACCGCCAAGTTTGGTATTTCAAAACGCGCCAAGGCGTCGAGTAGCGCCCGCACTCCCTTACGGGGGTCTTCCAAGGAAGCCGGCAGCAAAAGCAGGAAGCGATCCAAAGGTAAGCCGAGCTGTTCGCGACAGTCGCGCCGGTTTCTCGGGCGGAGCAGGTCCAACGGAAAGCTCAGATGGATGGTCTCGACAGAAGGAGCACGTCCCTCAGGAAAGGACGCGGCAGCTAAGGCTCTGCGAGCGAATGCGGCGGTCCACTCCGAATTTGCCAGCAGCACGGGGCGCGCGGGGGCGCCTAGCATCAGACGTTTCTTCAGCCAGGCATCGGCGATTTCCATGGGCGGCAGTGCGGGATATTCATTGGGTGTGGGGCAGCTCTCATCGCATCCCGTCAGATATTTCTCGCAACTGCCGGTGTAGGCGCAGCGGCCGGTAAGAACCCAAAAGTCGTGCATCAAGACAAGCGTGGAGAAGCGTTCCGACAACAAGTTGAGCAACATCGGATCGGCGCTGGCGTTGTGCAGATTGCCCACGATTACCAGATCGGGCTCCGTAGCCGAAACTCGATCGAGCACACTGGCGGTTGTGTACTTCGAAGGATAGTGTCCCTCAGCGGGCGTGTCGAGGATGGAAACGATGCTTGTGTCATGGCCGGCCCAAGCCAAGGCACGAGCCAGTCGAACATGGGCGATACCGGCGCCGTGAAATCCGCCGTGATCGTTGAGCAGCGTGATCCTCAGTTTCGTCCGGGTGCGAGCCGTGCCGGCGGCCGGCCGGTTTTCGAGGCCGTTTCTCTCTAGGAACGCGTCGCGGCATTGCTGCAACTCCGGCAGAAAACTGGATCTGGCGAAGGTCTTTTGCGCTTCATGGATGCGAAACCATGCCAGTGGGCGCCCAATGACGTGGAGGCCGGCGCCGGCGAGCGCAAATCGCAGCCAGAGTTCGTAATCCATGCTGTACATCAGATCCTCGCTCACGTGCCCGCCAGCGCGCAGCCAAAGATCCCGGGTGAACATAACCTCGGGCTGGTGGAAGAACTGGCCTGCGTTCCATCCTTGATCCAGGTCGAGCAAGTCCTCCAGAGGCAGTGGGCCATCGCTGCAGGATGTCAGGTGCCGGCCTGCGAGCCGGCCATCACGATGCAGCAAACAGACCCCCGCGATCATATCCGCTTTGTGAGTATCCAACGCCAGTGCTACCGCTGCCAGCGCGCCCTGGGCCAGCATATCGTCGCTGTTTAGCCACGTCAGAATGTCACCCGTGGCTCTGGACATGCCCTTGTTAATGGCCTCGCTTTGTCCTTTGTCCGGTTCACTGATGACTAGCGCGAGCCTGTCCCGGTAGCGCTCAAGGATCGACGGTGTTTCATCCGAGGACGCACCGTCGACAACGATGTGCTCAACATTTGGATAGGCTTGGTTTAAGACCGAGAGAATGGTCTCCTCGATGTACTTGCCTTGGTTTCGCGTTGGCGTCACGATCGAGATTTTCGGCCAAGGATTGCCGCTTGGTAAGGTCGGCGGCAAGCAGGATTCCGGCGGAACGTGCGGCCAGCATCCGGATCCGCGCGCCGCTGGAAACTGCTGCGAGAATTCGCGGCAGATCTCCTCGGCGAGATCCGAAACAGGTGTATGGCTGGGATCGACCGGTGCGTCCGAGAGGAGGTAACGTTCGTGAAGCAAGCCCTGCAGGATCATCCGCCGATCAGAGTCCGGCACGAAACCCGAACCTTGACAGAGGTATGTCGTGCGACAAACCGCACCTCCCTGAAAGGCTTCGTCAACCTCCAGAACTCCGCACTCGATCAGTTTCTGCCGCAATCGCGGCCGCCCCGGCTCACCCGCTGTTTCCGGGCATAGGACGAGGGTGCGGGCCGGCAGGCTCGCACGAAGACCGGAGAGCGGCAGGTCCTCCGCCGCCGAGCCGATGACCATAAGCTCCAGGGATAAGGGAAGATCACGAAAGAACTGGCCCAGTGAGCCGTGATACAACGTCACCGTTTCCGCGAGGCCTTGCCGGCTCAATTCCCGAAAGAGTTTGATCAGCTCGGCGCGCCTGGAATCGACCAGGTAAATTCTGGGCGAACCGCAAGCTGAGTTGGAGTCGAGTGAGCCGACAACCGCGGAGGAGGCCTCTCTCAGTGAGGGTTGGTTCAGAAGAACGAGACCCTGCGACCGGCGCGCCAAGTGGTATATCCACGCTAGTCTCGCCCGCGAATCGGCGCCGCCCAAACTCTCGATGACTCGCCAAGCCGCGGGTTCGACATGCGGATAGCCGGAGTCACCCTGGATGTTCACGTGCGGGTTCCATTCGCGGGAGCCTTGGTGATCAAGTTTCGAATCGGCTGAAGAACCCAGCGAAGCGAACGGGCGGCGCGAAGCGCGAGGCTGGTTTCGATCTGATTCTGTAGCGCGGCACATTCCTGAGTAAATCCGTGCACAACAACCCGCAAGCTGTCTATTTGGGTGTCTTTGGAAGTCAGGCGCTTTTCTTGATCGTCTAACTGAAGGCGCATCCGGTGTCGCTCCAGTTCCAACCGGGCGCGAAGCGCTTGAACTTCGGCCGTCTTGGTTCCGATATCCTGGTTCAGTTTCTGCGCCGCGGCCAGTTCGTGACGCAGACCGTCAAGCGTCTTCTGCCAGCTACTTTCCCTGTTTTCGGCCTCACGCCGCAGCACCCGCAGCACCTCCAGCTCCGCAGGGACCGGCCCCAGTTGAGTCTGAGCCGGCGATTCATTACCGGCCGTATCGGGTTGCCGGCTGCGGGCGCCCGCCGCTCTCAATCCGGCGCTATTGCAGAACGGCTCGAGCTCACGCAGGAAACTGAGATCTTTTTCGGCACGCGCGACGAGCCCTTTCCGCGCCCGGTCGAGAGTAACGAGAAATGCCTGGCGATGTTCCAGCACATCCTGAATTGCTCCCACCAGAACTTCGGACTCCACAGCGGCAACCGTTCCTCCCACAGGGATGCCAAGTTCAGCGGCAAGCCCGTTCATCTTCTGGCCGCGCAGGATACCTACCGGGACCGAGTGAGCCTGAACCGTTTGAAGAATGAAGTGGTAGCGCTGCCCCACCGTAAGGGTCGCGTGTCCCAGCAAGGCCTGCGCCTCATCAGGGGAGAAGTACTCATTGGGTACGATGACCGCCGGCCTCTTCATCAGTGCCGCTGTTTGCCGCGCAGCCTCAAAGTCGAACTCGGCGCCCAGGCGGCATTCGTTGCAAAAGAATGCAACCTGCAGGCCGAACCGCTCACTGGCTAAGTCCAGTCCGGCGGCGATGTTCCTTCTGGCTTGCGCCTGGTTACTCCAAATCAGGTTGACGACATTGGCGACCAACAGCGGCCGGAAGGGGTCTATCCCAACACGCTGCCAGAACTCGCCCGCCCACTCACGAAGATCGTGACGGGGTACGTAAAGCCACGCCAGGTCTGCACCTACCCGCACTCTCGATTCAGGCACGCCGAGAGCGATGAGCGCATCTTTGCATCCTTTGGAGCGCACGGTCCATGACCGGATTGGAAGGTACGCGTCGTTAAACAACCGCCTGGCTTCGGCGCTGTGTATGTAATCAACACCCACGCCTACGGCGTCCACCGAAAGGCCACGACGGTGAAAGTGAAGCAGTCGCGGTGCCAGAAAGCCCATCGGAAATTGCACGGATTCCATTTCGGTCACCGGCGTGTCGCCGACCAGAAGACCCGGGACGTCTGCGTGGGCATTCTCGTTTCCCTGAGCGTCTACCTCCAGATAAGAGTGCCGAGGCGGATACGGTTCACGCAGGCGGCCGGCTTCCTCATATAAAGGCACTTCCAGCTGAATGTCATCACCAAGCTCATTCCAGAACGCCCTTGCCATCAGGTCGTCTCCGAGATTGCCGGCTCCCAAGCCTGTAGAAATCTGAAAAGCACGTATCACTCGTGGGTCACTCCCGCGGGCTCCTGCCCGCCACCGGCGAGGGTATCGTCCTGGTGCGACAATCTTGAAACCCTTGTCGTTTCATACGGGAACGAGTAGCGACCGGATAATTAAATCTCATCCGAAGCCCGGATCGGTCCCGCAGTCTCCTCATTTTAATATTCATGGCGGTGGGAGCCCGGCCATTCCAATCTTGGAGTCAGAGTAACAGACGGGTGGCGGGGTTGATACTTCAGGGCGTTTGAACCATCGTCTTCTCAAGCCCGCTGCAACGGGTGGTTAGAAAAGACTGACAGGCTGAAGCCTGTCCCACGAAGGGCTGCGGTGGTACTAAGTGGCGAACATAAGGCGAACAAACGACTTACAGGCTATTACTGCGCAGAAAGTTGTTGATATTCGGAATGGCCCGTGCTTAATATTTAAGTACCAGACAGGACCAAATAGGTTCAAACAGGTCTCTGTAGGACATAATGAGTGGTCAACTTGAGTCGCCGGCGACGGTGGAGGCCCCTTTCGGCTTTCTCGCTGCACGTGTGGACGATCAAGGGCGACTGAAATTGCCGGCTGCGATCGCGCAGTATTTCGCGGCGCTTAAGGAACAGCGCGTGTTCGTCACAACCTTGGATGAGGTGACGGGACGGATCTACACGCTGCCACGGTGGAGGGAAATTCTGGACCTGTTGTCGAAGCCCGGCGAGGGGGCTGCGGAGCGTGCGAGCCGCCGTTTCATCGCCAAGCATTATGGGGCCGATGCGGAAATTCAGGCGCAAGGGCGAATCCTGCTTCCGGCGGTGCTGCGGAAGAAGCTGGAGCTGGAAAACGCGACGGCGCATCTGGACTGTGTCAACGGGCATGTCGAGATGTACAGCGAAGCGACCTACAACAAGTATCTGACACAGTCGCAGATGAATGTAGCGACGAATCCGAATTTATTAGCGGAGCTGGGGCTTTAGGGCGGCGCCAGTTCCGGGTGGTGGGAAAGATCAGTGAACGTCAATGAGCAGCGAGCCGCGGCACTATCCGGTACTGCTCAAAGAAACATTGGAGTATCTGTCGGTGAAGCCGGAAGGCATCTATATAGATGTCACCGCTGGCCTGGGGGGACATACAGGCGCCATCGCGGAACGGCTCACGAGCGGGTTGGTGATCAGCTGCGATCGAGACGGTGAATCGCTAGAGATCGCGAAGCGGAATACGGAGCGGTACGCGGAACGCATCCGGTTTTATCGTGGCGAGTTCTCGACGCTGGAAGCGGCGCTGAGAGCGAATGGGTTGGAAAAGGTGGACGGAGTGGTTGCCGACCTGGGGGTCAGCCGGTATCAGTTGGCGAGCGGCGAGCGTGGGTTCTCGCTGATGGAAGACGGGCCCTTAGATATGAGGATGAGCCGCAGCGACCCGGAGTCAGCGGCGGAGTTAGTAAATTTCTTGCCGGAAAAAGCGCTTGCCGATCTGATTTACCAGCTCGGTGAGGAAAGGAGGTCGCGAAGAATCGCTAGAGCAATCGTTCGCGCGCGGCCGATTCACACCACCGGCCGACTGGCCCAAGTGATTGAATCGGCCGTGCCGCGAACGGGGAAGATCCATCCGGCGACGCAGACTTTCATGGCGCTGCGGTTAAGCGTCAACCGCGAGCTGGAGGAGTTAACAGAGTTACTCCGGATTGCACCGGAGAAGTTGAGGCAGGGGGGACGGTTTGTGGTTCTGACATTCATGTCGACCGAAGACCGGATTGTGAAGCACGCATTTCAGTCGCTGGCGCGTGAAAAACGGGCCACGATCCTAACGAAGCATGTCGTTAGGCCCACGGAGGAAGAGCTTTCGGAGAACCCGCCATCGCGCAGCGCAAAGCTGCGGGCGTTGGCGATGAATTAGGAAGAGGAAGACCATGGCCACACTGGCAACATTCGTGAATCGGTTCGTCGGCGTCCGGAGTTTCGATGCGATTGACCACGAAACCCCCCAACCCCGGGTGGGATCCTGCCGGCTACGCCCGCTTCCGAACGAGGATGTGTACCTGTTCGTGAAGCGCATCGACAATCGCGCGGTGGTGCGGGCGATCGATCCGTCAGCGCAGCGCGCGCGAACCAACTCCATGCTGACCAGCTTCGGCCTGGCGGTTGTTTTCATCGCGGGCCTGGCGCCGGCGGCTTACAACACGATGGAGGGATACCACATCCAGAACCTGCGGAAGACGCAAGCGGAGCTGAAGAAGCAGGTCAACGAGGTTGATATTCAGGAGGCAGAACTGCTGACGCCGGCACGCCTGCACTCAATCGCCGAGAGGATGGGCCTGCATGATCCGGCGCCGGGTCACCTGCAGTACCTGGACGGGAAGCCGGCCGAGGCGCGCAACCGCGCGCCGGGAGCTGTGCCCTTGGAAGAGAATCACTAGAAACCGGGTGCACTGCGCCGCAGTCCGCACTCGGAGTGAGCTTTGAAGAGTATGGAACTCCCGCCGCTTGCCCCACTGTCCAAGTCCGTAAACCGTTTGCTTATCATGAGCCTGATCCTGGCGGCATGGGTCATGCTGATTATGGGCCGGCTGGTCCAACTGCAGGTCTTTCAGCACGATAAGTACTTGTTGCTGGCGAGACGGCAGCAAGAACGGCTGGACCCGGTGCCCGCACTTCGAGGATCGATCTACGATTCGACCGGAACGCTGCTGGCGACCAACAAGTTCTCGAAGAGCGCGATCGTCAATCCGAGCCGGATTCCGGACAAAACCATGGCTGCCGGGCTGCTAGCCGGCGTCTTGAACGTCTCTGCCCAAGCCTTACAGACTGCCCTCGAGGAAACGGCAAACTCGAGCCACCCCGGCTTTCTAGTGGTCAGCACGAATGTGAGTGAGGAGCAGGCAGATGCGTTGGCCGCGTTGAATCTGGAATGGCTGGAGCTGCGGGACGGGACGTCACGCTGGTACCCCAACCATCAACTGGCAGCGCACGTCATCGGGAACGTAAATTTCGACGGCGTTGGCGTGGCGGGCGTGGAAAAGAGGTTGAACAAGGAACTCACGGGCGAGCCGGGACTGGTTCGCGTGGCGCACGATGTGCACCGCCAAGCCTATGAGCAGGAGCAGGTAAAGGCGCCGCAGAACGGAAAGAACATCACGCTGACGATTGATGCGCGGCTGCAGGATGTTGCGGAAGAGGCGGTGAAAGAGGCCGTAATCAGGACACACGCCGAGCACGGCAGCCTGGTGGCGATGGACCCCTACACGGGAGAGATCAAGGCGCTGGCGAACTATCCGACCTACGACCTGGATGAGCGGCTGCTGCCGGGGCAACCGGCCGCGGGTCGAGAGAACCTGGCGGTGGTGGCGCCGTTTGAGCCGGGATCGGTTTTCAAAGTGATTACGCTCTCGGCCGCTCTTCAAACCACGACATTGACGCCGATGAGCATCATCAACTGCGGGAACGGCAGTATTCGGATCGGAAGCCGGGTCATTAAAGACCACAACAGCTATTCAGCACTCCCCATGCAAGATGTCCTGGCCTTCTCCAGCAACGTGGGGGCGATTCGCATCGGCATGGAGGTGGGCAACCAGAACATGTATGACTACATCCGGCGCTTTGGATTCGGGCAGAGGACCGGGATTGAACTGCCGGCGGAAGCGCCCGGGTTGGTGCGGCCACTGAAGCGCTGGCAGCAGGGTTCCATCGGATCGGTGGCGATGGGGCACGAGATTAGTGTTACGTCGGTGCAACTGGCGCAGGCGGGAGCCGTCATAGCAAATGGAGGGTTCCGGGTGGCGCCGCACATCGTGCAGTCCAAGCAAGTGCCGGGCGGGCCCAAGGAGATTGTGAAGCCCGGCGAGCGAGTTCAGGTTCTGGAGCCGGCCAACGTGGTGACTATGCGGCAGATGATGGAGCGGGTTACGGTGGTGCCCGGCGGCACAGGACACGCGGCCAAGGTGACGGGCTACACGACGGCCGGGAAGACCGGAACGGCGCAGATCTTCGATTTCGAACACCACGTTTACACGCACAAATACAACGCTTCGTTTATGGGCTTTGTGCCGGTGGTGAACCCGCGGATCGTGATCGTGGTAACGGTCACCGGAACGACGGGTGCAGACGGATACGGCGGGCACGCGTCGGCCCCTGCGTTCCAGCGAGTGGCGGAAGTGGCGATGCGGCTGATTGGCGTACCTCGCGACCAGCCGGACGAAGTGAAGCAGCCGGAGCCTAAGCACCGCTTGCCGAACGACGACAATGATGTGGCGCTGGCATCCCTGAGCGACCCACTGACGGAAGAGGATTGGAAACAGGGATTGGGTGAAGAGGAGGGCTCCACTGGCGAGGCTGCGCAGACGTATAGCGGGCCGGTTGCGCCGAAACTCACGGGGCTAACCGAGTTGCAAGTGGTGCAGCTCTCCGAGGAGAAGGGGTGGTTGGTGGAAGTGACCGGGCACGGACTCGCGGTGGATCAATATCCCGCGCCCGGGGCGCCGCTACCGGTGGGCGGGCGGATTCGCGTGAAGTTCAGGCCGCTCTAGAGGGAACCATTGACTCGCATCTTTGCAGCATCCGCTAACCAGAGGGCAGGTTCTCCATGAGGCTAGAGCAGATCCTGGCTGGGGTGGGGCTTGTGTCCCGGCTGCCGGGTGCGCTGGGAGATGCGGACGTAAACGGGCTGGCGTACGACTCGCGCAAGAGCGCATCGGGATACCTGTTCTTTGCGTTCGCCGGCGCCAAAGTGGATGGCGCGCGTTTCGCGAATGCGGCGATTGCGAAAGGAGCGGTGGCGGTGGTGAGCGACCGGCCAGACCCGGGCGGCATCGCGGCGCCCTGGTTGCAGGTGGCCGACGGGCGGAAGGCGCTGGCCACGGCCGCGCGAAACTTCTACAACCGCCCTGACGAACGGCTGGCGCTGATCGGCGTGACGGGCACGAACGGTAAGACCACCAGCACTTTGTTGATTGACGCGATGCTGCGATCGGCGGGCAAGACGACGGCGTTGATTGGAACGATTCAGTACCAGTTGGCCGGGCGGGTTCTACCAGCGGTCAACACGACACCGGAGTCGCTGGACCTGTTCGCGATGTTTCACGATCTGGAACAGGCGGGCGGCACGCACGCGACGCTGGAGGCATCGTCACACGCTTTGGACCTGGGCCGCATTTACGGGATGCAGTTTCACACGGCAGGCTTCACGAACTTCACGCGTGACCATTTGGACTACCACCACACGATGGAAGCCTATTACGCAGCGAAACAGCTGCTGTTCCGGCCGCAGAGCGCTCCTCCCCCGCGCTTTGCGGTTGTGAATGCCGATGACGAGGGCGCCCGGCGGCTGGACCTGGCGTCTGAGAGCGACGTGATCTGGTACGGCATCGACAAGCCACCGCCCGCGGGGCGAGGGCAGTGGCTGCGGGCGGTGGATATAGAGTCCTCGTTCGCGGGCCTGCGTTTCGATGTGACGGATGGCAGCCGGCGCTTCACGATCGAGTCGGCGCTGGTTGGACGTATCAATGTGTACAACATTCTGCTGGCCTGCGGAGCCGGGTTGTCGCTGGGGTTGAGGGAAGACGAGATACAGAAAGGCTTGCAGACTTTGACGAGAATTCCGGGACGTTTTGAACGTGTGGAGGAAGGGCAGCCGTTCATGGTGGTGGTGGACTACGCGCATACGGATGATGCGCTGCGCAACGTGATCGCGGCGGCGAGGGCCATGAAGCCGAAGCGGGTGATCACGTTGTTCGGCTGCGGCGGGGACCGTGATCGAACCAAGCGGCCTCTGATGGGCATGGCCGCGGCTGAGCTGAGTGACTACGTGGTGCTCACTTCCGACAATCCCCGCAGCGAGGACCCGCTGGCGATCATGAACGACGCCATGGTGGGCCTGCAGCGGTTCGATACGCCGCACCTGGCGGAACCGGACCGGGAGAAAGCGATACGCACAGCGATTCAAAAAGCCGAGCCGGGCGATGTTGTGATTCTGGCGGGCAAAGGCCACGAGACATACCAGATTTTGAAAGACGGTCCGATTCCGTTTGACGACCGGGAAGTGGCGCGGCGCGCGCTGCATTCGTTTGGATACCCCAAGCGACGGAGTTCCGACGGCAGATAGGCACGTGAGAGTTGGATGGAGATTCCGTTAGCACAGATCGCGGACGTGCTTCAGGTGTTTGAAGCGGCGGGACGGGTGCGTGCGGAGGGAGGTCCGCTTGCTCACGCGCGCGGTTCTGTGCCGGGGGATGCGGGGGAATCCGAGACGCAGGTAAAACCGCTCCCTTACGGTCGCGGCTCCGAAGCCGAGGGGGCGGCTGGCGGCCAGGGTCCGCTTGCTTACGCGCGCGGTTCTGTGCGGGGTCCGGCGACGGCGACAGGTTGGAGCATTGACTCGCGCACGATTGCGCCGGGGGATGTGTTCTTTGCGATTCCGGGCGAGCACCACGATGGTCATGCCTACGTGCGGGATGTATTCCAAAAGGGCGCGGCAGCGGCGGTGGTGAGCCAGTGCGTGGCGGATGCCTGCGGGCTCCAATTGCGCGTGGACGACACGGCTGCCGCTCTGCAGCGGCTGGCGGGTTGGGCTCGCCAACGATGGGGACGGACGATTGTCGGGGTTACGGGCAGCGCGGGGAAGACTACGACCAAAGACGTTATCGCCGCACTTTTGGGGACGCGCTTCCGGGTCGGCAAGACCACCGGAAACTTCAACAACCATCTGGGGCTGCCCTTGTCACTGCTGCGTTTGCCCGATAGCGCCCAGGTGGGCGTGATCGAGATGGGGATGAATCACGCCGGGGAGATCCGGGATCTGGCGAAACTGGCCAAGCCTCAGATCGGCGTGGTGACAAACGTCGGCTACGCCCACATGGAGGCCTTTGACTCGGTAGAAGGCATCGCCTTAGCGAAGCGCGAATTGATTGAGGCGTTGCCATCGACGGGCACGGCCGTGTTGAATGCGGACGATCCCAGGGTGGCGCGGTTTGCCGAAGTTCATGAAGGGCCAGTGGTGACCTACGGAACGGCGGCCGGCGCGACGGTGCGCGCCGAAAACATTGTGCTTGGCAGCTATGGGGTGGCATTTGATGCCGGTGGGGTTCACTTCCGCAGCAAATTGATAGGTCGTCACGGCATGATGAACATTCTCGCGGGCCTGGCGGTGGCGAAACTCTTTGAGGTGGATCCACGGGACCTGGTGGAACCGGTCTCGCAGTTAGAGCCAGGGCCGATGCGCGGTGAACGCCGCGTGTGGCGCGAGATCACCGTTCTGAACGATAGCTACAACTCCAACCCGGACGCTGTCCGATTCATGATCGACGTGCTGAAGGGGGAACCGGCGCAGCGGCGGATTGCTGTGCTGGGGGAGATGCTCGAACTTGGCCATTGGGCCGAGGCCCTGCATCGCGAGGTTGGCGAATACCTCGTAAAGGCAGGGATTGATGTGCTCGTTGGCATACGCGGCGCTGGCAGTTTTGCAATTGACGCAGCAATCAGCGGCGGTATGAGCAGTCACGCCGCGTACTTTTTCAACGAGCCGGAAGAGGCCGGAGCCTTTCTGCGGGAGTTTGTGAGGGCAGGCGACGCCATTCTGTTCAAGGGGTCGCGGGGTTCGCATGTAGAGCGGGCGCTCGCCATCATGGAATCATAATGCTCTACTGGCTTCTCTACCGAGTCCTTCGTGTGTACGTTCCGCCCTTCCGGGTGTTTCAGTACATCACCACACGCGTGGCGCTGGCGAGTCTGACGGCGCTGTTTCTGTCGCTGGTGCTGGGGCCGTGGGTGATCAGAAAACTGCGTGAAATGTCGTTTGGGCAGCACATCCGCGAGGATGGCCCAAAGTCGCATCAGAAAAAGGCCGGAACCCCGACCATGGGCGGTGTGCTGATTCTGGGGTCGATCGTGCTTCCCACGCTGTTGTGGACGGATCTTTCGAATCCTTACGTGTGGATTGCGCTGTTGGGGCTGGTGGGATTTGGCGCGGTAGGTTTTATCGACGACTACTCAAAGATTGCCCGGAAACGCAACCTGGGCTTGACGGCGAAGCAGAAATTCTGGGGACAAGTTGCCATCGCGATGCTGGTGGGTTTCCTGTTGCTGGTGTTACATGCCAGGGACCAATACTCCACCGCTGTGAACGTGCCGTTCTTCAAGCAGTTTCATCCTCAATTGCTGATTGAAGGGCTGACGAAGAACTTCTGGACCTACCCGCTGGCTTTTGTGCCGTTCTATATCTTCATCGTCTTCATCATGGTGGGCTCGTCGAATTCGGTGAATCTGACGGATGGGCTGGATGGTCTTGCGACTGGGCTGATGGTGGTTGCCTCAGGAGCCATGACAGCGCTGGCGTATGTTTCCGGGAACGTGAAACTGGCGGAGTATCTGGATCTGGCGCGTCTTCAGAATTCAGGAGAGCTGGCGATCTTCTGCGGGTCGATGGTGGGTGCGAGCCTGGGTTTTCTGTATTACAACTGCCATCCAGCCGAGGTGTTCATGGGCGATGTTGGCTCGCTGTCGCTGGGCGGAGCCATGGGCGTGGTGGCGGTGCTTATCAAGCAGGAGGTGCTGCTGATCTTCATCGGAGGCATTTTTGTGGTGGAGGCACTGTCGGTGATCTTGCAGGTGGGCAGTTACAAATTGCGCGGCGGGAAGCGGATCTTCAAGATGGCTCCGATTCACCACCATTTCGAGGCGCTGGGCTGGCCCGAGTCCAAAGTGATCGTGCGGTTCTGGATTGCCGGACTGGTGATGGCGCTGTTCGCGCTGACGACATTGAAGCTGAGGTAAGAGCAGAGCGGTGGAATTCCGGGATCGGGAGATTGTCATTATCGGCACCAAACGCTCCGGGCTAGCGGCGGCGGAGCTGTTACTACGGAACGGGGCGCGGGTGAGGGCGATCAGCGACAAGGCGTTGACGCCCGAGGAGCAGGCGATCTTCGATCGGTTGGGAGTGCCAGTGGAGGCGCAGAGCGCGGAGGCGCTTTTCGGCAGCGACCACAGCAAGGCGCCGGACGCAATCGTTCTTTCGCCGGCCGTACCCAGGGATCTGTCGCTGCTCAAAGAGGCGGAGGCGCGAAGCATCCCGATTCTGGGCGAGGTAGAACTGGCGAGCCATTTCTTGAAGGGGCCGGTGATCGGCATTACGGGAACCAACGGAAAGACGACGACGACGGCGCTGACGGGACACATCCTTCATGAGAGTGGCATCGCGTGCCAGGTGGGAGGCAATATCGGCAAGGCGGTGACCGGCATGGTGGAGGCTTCGGCGGAATCGCAGTGGAACGTGCTGGAGCTATCGAGCTTTCAACTGGAACGGATCCAGTGTTTCCGGGCTCGCATTGGGGCTTGTCTGAACGTGACGCCGGACCACCTGGACCGGCACCACGACTTTGAGACGTATGCCGCCGCAAAGGCCCGGCTGTTTGAAACGCAGCGCGAGGGCGATATGGCGGTTTTGAACTATGAAGACGCCACTTGCCGGGACTATGCAGCCAAGACGAGAGCGAAGGTGTTCTGGTTCAGTTCAGCGCAGCGGGTTCCGTCGGGGACCTGGCTGGAGAACGACCGCTTGATGTTGGACGACAGGCCGCTGATGCCGCGGACCGGCATCCGTCTGCGCGGGATGCACAATCAGGAGAATGTGATGGCGGCCGCGCTGATCGCCCACCTTGCGGGGGCTGCGTTGGAGCGGATTGCCGCCGCCGTGGAAACCTTTCCGGGTGTGGAGCACCGGATCGAGTTGGTGAGGAAGCTGGATGGCGTGGAGTATTACAACGACTCGAAGGCGACGAATGTGGACTCGACGCAGAAGGCGATTGACGCGTTTGACGGAGGGCTGTGGATTATTCTCGGCGGCAAAGACAAGGGCAGCGACTACCGGCCGTTGGGGGAATCGCTTGGCAGAAAGGCGAAGGCGGCCCTCTTGATCGGGGCGGCTGCGCCGATTATTGAAAGTCATCTGACTGGCGCTCTGCCGCTGGCAAATTGCGGGACGCTCTCCGCCGCAGTGGAATATGCCCGGAAGCACGCCACGGCCGGTGACACGGTCCTGCTCTCGCCCGCTTGCGCGAGCTTCGATCAATTTGAAAATTTTGAACACCGCGGCCGGGTATTTAAACAATTAGTGGGAGAATTGTTTTGATGCAAACGATGGCAGAAAGATAGTTGACGTCATGTCGCAACGGCTGAAAACAGACTGGATTTTGTTCTTCACCATTCTAGGAATGGTGTGCTTCGGATTGGTGATGGTCTACAGTGCATCGTCGGGAATGAAGAACCCGCTGTTTTTTGCGGAAAAACAGTTCGGATGGGCGCTTGGATCGTTCCTGCTGCTCTTGTATTGCACCCGGAAGGACTATCGCCGCTGGAACGACCCGAAGTATGCGTTTGCGGTGCTCGGCCTGGTGTTGTTGTTGCTGCTGGTCGTGTATTTCGCTGATGGGACGTCGCACCGGTGGCTGAAGGCGGGAGGTTTTTCATTGCAGCCTTCGGAGTTCGCGAAACCGGCACTGGCGTTGTTTCTCTCGTTCTTTCTGACGAGGCGTCTGGGCGCTATTAACGACCGGCACACACTGCTGCCGGTTGCCTTCTCGATCTGCGCGATTGCGCTTTTCGTGGCCATGGCGGATTTGGGCACGGCGGTGGTTCTGGTAGTGACCACCATCCTGGTGATGTTTGTAGCGGGCCTGGATTACCGTTACCTGGCTTTTACGATGGTGACCGGCGTTTTGCTGTGCAGTGTGTTCATCGTGAAAGAACCGTACCGGCTGAGCCGCGCCATTGACTTCCTCGATCCGCAGCACGCCATTTTAAGCAAGATTGACCCGTCAGGGCGAATCCTAGCCTATTCGAAGAGTTCGCTTTCGACCCGCGACCCGCACTATCAGCAGAAACAGGCGACGATTGCGATGGGTTCCGGTGGGGTGACGGGCAGGGGTTTGATGTTGGGCCGCCAGAAGAACGGTTTCCTTCCCGAAGCCAACACGGACATGATTTACGCGGTGATTGGCGAAGAGACCGGCCTGCTGGGTTGCGCACTGCTGGTTGTGGGCTTCTCGGTGGTTCTCTGGCGCGGCCTGCGACTGTATTGGAACGCCGCGGATGATTTCGGCCGGTACCTGGCTTTAAGCGTCACGGTGAGCGTGGTGGTGCAAGCGTTTATCAACATCAGCGTGGTGTTGAACCTGGGTCCGACCAAAGGCATCCCGCTGCCGTTTATCAGCTATGGGGGCAGCTCGCTGGTGAGCACGCTGCTGCTGATGGGAATGTTGTTGAGCGTAAGCGAGCATGCCACGTAAGCAGGGCGGGTGAGTCAACGCTTCTTGATGACGGGCGGCGGCACGGGAGGCCACGTGTTTCCCGCATTGGCGGTGGCGCGCGTTTTACGTGAACGGGGTCACTCGATCCGATTTCTGGGCACGGCGGAGGGGTTGGAAGCGAAGCTGGTGCCCCAGGCGGGATTCGAGATCGATTTTATCCGCATCGGCGGTTTGAATCGGGTTGGTGTTGTGAGGCAGCTGCGAACGCTGATGCAGTTGCCGGTGAGCGTGTTTTCGGCGGTGGGGGTATTGCGCAGGCAAACGCCCGCAGCGGTTTTCAGTATGGGCGGCTACGTGGCGGGTCCGGTGATGCTGGCGGCGCTGCTGTGCCGGGTGCCGGTGGTGGTGATGGAGCCCAATGCGATGCCGGGGTTCGCGAACCGGAAGGTAGCGCGGTACGTGTATAAGGCGCTGGTTGGATTCGAGACCACGGCGCGGTGGTTTCCGAGGGATCGAACCGAGATCACCGGCTTGCCGGTGCGGCAGGAGTTTTTTGACATCGCCGAGAAGGCGGTGGGGGCGGGAAGTAGTGCGGAAAGAAATCTGTTCACGGTGTTGATCACGGGCGGGAGCCGGGGAGCGAGAACGTTGAATCGGGCATCGCGAGAGAGTTGGGCGCTGTTTCGCGACCACCAGACTCCGCTGCGGCTGATTCACCAAACTGGCGCCGCAGAGCATGACCAATTGGCGAAGGAGTTTGCGGACAGCGGGTTACAGGGCGAGGTGGTGGCGTTCATTCCGGAGATGGCTTCCGTCTTTGCACGCACGGACTTGATTGTGGGCCGGGCGGGCGCGGGTGCGGTGGCCGAGATTGCGGCTGCTGGACTGCCATCGTTGTTGGTTCCACTGCCGTTCGCAGCCGACGACCATCAGCGAAAGAACGCGGAGGCGCTGGCGGAAGCGGGCGCGGCGCGGATCGTGTTGGACCGCGAGATGACGGGCGAACGCCTGTTTCAGGAGGTCGAGGAGTTAAGAAACCATCCGCAACGGTTGGCCGAGATGGGGCGAGTGGCGCGGCGGTTTGCCAGGCCGGGCGCGGCGGAGCGAGCCGCGGACGTGATGGAAGAAGCAGGAACCTCAAAAACAGCGAAATTGGGCGCAAAATGAGCTGCGCAAGGGTTGCCGGGTGATCTTCCGGATTGACACAAGAGATGAAAGCCGAAACAATACTAGTGCGAAATGTTTTTTAAGCCCCAACATGTCCACTTCGTCGGGATTGGGGGCATTGGAATGAGCGGTATCGCGGAAGTCCTGCTGAACCTTGGCTATCAGGTGTCGGGATCCGACTTGAAGCTCACTCCGATTACGGAGCGGCTGGCCAAACTGGGGGCGACAATCCACCAGGGCCACAACGCAGCAAACGTAGCGGGAGCTAAAGCGGTGGTGGTGACGTCCGCGCTTGACAGCAGCAATCCGGAAGTGGCCGAGGCGAGGCGTCTGCAGATTCCGGTCATTCCGCGGGGCGAGTTGCTGGCCGAGCTGATGCGATTGAAGTTTGGGATCGCTGTGGCGGGCAGCCACGGAAAAACCACGACGACGTCGATGGTGGCGACGATACTGAATGCCGCCGGGCTGGATCCGACGGTGGTGGTGGGCGGACGGGTGGGAGCGATGGGCGGATCGAATGCGAGGATCGGCCATAGCTCCGTGCTGGTGGTCGAGTCGGATGAGAGCGACGGGTCGTTTCTCAAGCTCGCTCCCATTATTGCGGTGGTGACGAACATCGATCGCGAGCACCTGGACCATTACGCCTCCATCGATGCGATCCGGCAGGCGTTTACGGACTTCATCAATAAGATCCCGTTCTACGGCGCCGCGGTGCTGTGCATGGAGGACAGCAACATCCAGCAGTTGTTCCCCGAGATCAAGCGCCGCACCATCACGTATGGGCGTTCGGCACAGGTTGATCTGGCGATTCAGGACATCTCGCTCAGCGGGACGGGCAGTGACTTTGGGGTCCGCCGGCAGGGCACTGACCTGGGCCGGTTCCACCTGGAGATTCCCGGCGTGCACAACGTACTGAATGCAACGGCGGCGATAGCGGTGGGCCTGGAGATGGAAGTCTCTGCCGGCAAGATTCGAGAGGGACTGGCAGCGTTCACCGGGGTCGACCGGCGATTCACCGTGCGTGGGGTGGTGCGCGGCATCACGGTGGTGGACGACTATGGACATCACCCAACCGAAGTGAAGGCGACGCTGGCAGCTGCCAGGCTAAGCAATTACAAGAAGATCCACGTGCTGTTTCAGCCTCACCGCTATTCGCGAACCAAATTCCTGCTGGAGGAATTCGGCACCGCCTTTCATCAGGCGGACAACGTGTATCTGATGGACATCTATGCTGCTTCGGAACCGGAGATTGCGGGCGTGACGGGCAGCAGTTTGACGGAAAAGATCCGATCATTCGGTCATCGTTCGGCACATTACACTCCCGCGATGAGCGAAGGGATCGAAGCAATTGTGGCAGCCGCACAACCGGGCGACTTGGTGATCACGCTGGGCGCCGGCAGTGTCTCCCAGGCGGGGGACAAAATCCTCGAACAGCTACGGGGGGGCGCCTAATGGCACGCGGCGCCGAAGCCGTGGAGAAGGCGCGCGCGAGCGGATCGCGGCGCGACTCAACATCACAGTGGTCGATCCCATGGGGCCGTTTGCTGGCGTGGTCCTTTTTGGGTGGGGTGGTGATGGTGGGAAGTCTGTTTGGGTGGCGGCGCACGGAGGAGTTCCTGATCCAGGACGACCGTTTCCGGTTACCGGAGGCGGATTACTACACCGGGCAAAGCCCGAATCTACAGGTTGAGGGGGTTCATTATGCGTCGCCTTCCCAAGTCCGTAGTATCTTCGCGCCAGACGTGGGACGCAGTTTATACCTGCTTCCGAGCGAAAAGCGCCGGCAACAGTTATTGGCGATCGACTGGGTCGAAGAGGCGTCCGTATCGAAGATCTGGCCGCGCACGGTGATTGTGCGGGTGCATGAGCGGGTCCCGGTGGCTTTTGTTCAACTGGCTCCAACCCGCAAAGGAGGCCTTTCCCAGTTTGCGTTGATCGACAAGGACGGCGTGATTCTGCGCCCGCGCGTTCCCGCCAAATTCACGCTGCCACTGATTACAGGGGTGCGTGAGCAGGAGAATCCATACGACCGGCGTGCGAGGGTTCGACGGGTGCTGGATCTGCTGAAAGACTTGGGAACACTGGCGGCCTCGGTATCGGACGTCGATGCTTCGGACCCCAGCAATCTGGTGGTTAGCGAAAAGGTGGACGGGCGGGTGGTGTTGTTGATGCTGGGAGACGAGAATTACCGGACCCGGGTCATCACCTTCACCGGCGCGTATCCGCAAATCAAGGCGACTCGCCCGGACGCGACGATCTTTGATTTGCGAGTGGACGGTGACATTGGCGTCTGGAACGCGGACAGGTCATCGATAGGAGACAAGAAGAGTGTCAACTAAGGTTCGTCATGCGGTCGGGCTCGACCTGGGCAGCAGCGCCACGCGCGTCGTCATTTGCGCGGTCGAAGGCGAGAGTCTGCGTTATCTGGGATACGGCACGGCACCTGTGAACTCATGGTCGAAAGGCCGTCTGACGGATCAGGCAGCGCTTACGGAAAGCGTCCGGTTGGCCATGCAGGATGCAGAAGGTCGCTCGGGCGTATCACCGGAGTCGGCGGTGCTGGGTTTGGGAGGAAGCGCGGCGGGTGTCAACAGCCGGGGAGTCTACGAATTTGGCAGAAAGCGGCAAATTGAAGCCAGCGACCTGCGCTACGCCGTGGAATTAGCGGTGCGAGTGCGGCTGGAGGACGACCGCCTGATTTTACAGGTCTGTCCGCAGGATTTTACGCTGGATGGCCGGGCCGGATTTCGCAACCCCGAGAGCATGCCCTGTTCGCGGCTGGAAGCGAATGTGCACATCGTGACCGCTTCGGCGCAGGAACACGATGGACTCATTGGGGCCGTGCATCAAGCGCACCTGGCGGTGGAAGAGACGGTATTCGAGGGCGTTGCGGCGGCGTACGCGAGCATTATTCCGGAAGACCGTTCGCGGGGTGCAGCGCTGGTTGATATCGGAGCCCAGTCCACGCATATTGCGATATACGACGGGGAAGCGTTGCTGCATGCCGCCGCCCTGCCGGTGGGTGGGGATCATTTTACGCGGGACATTTCCTGGCTGCTGAAAGTGAACTACGAAGATGCTGAGCACCTCAAGAAAGAATATGGCGCGGCCACCGGCGCGGTTTCGGATAACAGCCTGATCGAACTTCCATCGCCCGAAGGCCGTGCGGCGCGGGAGGCGAAGCGGGCGCAGCTAAACGAGATCGTGGAGGCGCGGGCGGAAGAGCTGCTGTTGAAGGTCTACGACGAAATCTGCCGCGTGAGCATGGAGAGCAAGCTACTGGAAGGGGTGGTGCTGACCGGCGGCGGCGCGATGCTTACCGGAATGTGCGACCTGGCGGAGCAGATTCTGAACACGCAGGTTCGCAACGGTTTGGCGACGGGGATTGCGGGGTGGCCGGAGGAATTGGATACCCCGGTTTGGGCGACGGCGGCCGGCTTGGCGATGTATTCAGGACGCCTGAAGATGCGGCGCCATTCCAAGGCCGCGTAGGCGGCAGAGAATTTGTGATGGAAAGAAAACCGAAGGAGTCAGGACGCATGGCGATTAACGGCGAGGACGATCTCAAGTTTCTGATTGAGGAAGAGTCACAACTGGGGACGAAAATCAAGGTCATCGGCGTAGGAGGCGGGGGATCGAACGCCGTCGCGCGGGTGATGCAGTCCGGGGTAACCGGGGTGGAGTTCTACGTGCATTGATACGGACCGGCAGGCGCTTGGGGCATCGCCCGTAGCGCAGCAGGTGGCGATCGGGACGAAGATCACCAAAGGGTTGGGTGCGGGGGCCGATCCGGGCGTCGGCCGGCAGGCCGCACTGGAGGATACCAATCGGATCATCGAAATCCTGGAGGGCGCCGATATGGTATTTGTCGCGGCGGGACTCGGAGGCGGGACCGGCACCGGCGCCGCTCCGGTGGTGGCAAGTTTGGCGAAGGAGTTGAACGCGCTCACGGTGGCGGTGGTGACCAAGCCCTTCAAGTTCGAGGGGTCGCCGCGCATGAAGCAGGCGGAACGTGGACTGGCCGAGTTGGCCGGAGCGTGTGACACGGTCATTTGCATTCCCAACGCGAAACTGCCGGGCTTGGTGAAGAAGGGCGCCAGCTTTCAGGATGCTTTTCGTATCGCAGACGATATTTTGAAGCAGGCGGTGCAGGGGATTTCCGACATTATCTCGAAGCCCGGCCTGATCAATCGCGACTTCTCCGATATCCGGACCATCATGCTGGGCATGGGTTACGCGATGATGGGGTCGGCCAGCGCGCGTGGCGAGAAAGCCGCTGTTGAAGCCGCCAAGGCTGCCATCAATGGCCCTCTGATGGAGGAGTGCGGGATCGTCGGGGCGCGACGTGTGCTGGCGAATATGACTGCCTCCAGCGAACTCAGCCTGGACGATTTTGATGCTGCCTATGATCTGATTTGCAGCGCTACCGAGAACCCCGATGTACACATCAATTTTGGGTTCAGCGTGGATGAGTCGATGGGCGATGAAGTGAAGATTACGGTGATCGCCACGGGTTTCCAACGGGAATCTCTGCCGGAAGTCGAACGGCGCAGCCCGAACTTCCCGTTCGCTCCGGTTTCCGAGGTCCCAGAGCCGGAAACGACTACGCAAATGGATCTGTTGCCGGAGCCTCCGATTGTGGAAAAGATTTTCGAGCCAAGCGAAGAGGGAGCTGCCCTGGACGACTATGACACACCAGCGATTCTCCGCAAGCAAAGGCGGATGATCCAATAGAGGAGACCGTTCAGAAAGACGCCACCTGTTTCCACTACACTAGGACAAAACACGAAGAGGTCGAGCCATCGTTAAAGTTTGCGTACTAGCGAGCAGCAGTTCCGGCAACGCGACATTTGTCGGGACCGACCGGACCCGGATTCTGGTGGATGCCGGACTGAGCCGCCGGGAGGTGACGAAGCGCCTCGCAGCGATTGGCGAAGAGGTACACGACCTGGATGCGATCCTGATTACTCACGAACACAGTGATCATGTGTCGGGGCTTGCTTCGCTGGCGCGTCATCTCAAAATTCCGGTTTATCTGACTCATCGCACGGTGGGGGCGATTGATTGGAACGAGTTTGAGCCCGCGGTGCAGCCTTTTCAGGCGGGCTGTGGTTTCCCGCTAGGCGAGTTTGATGTTTCCAGCTTTACGATTCCACACGATGCAATTGATCCGGTCGGTTACACGCTTTCCGCTCAGGGGATTCGGGTGTCGATTGCAACGGACCTGGGCTACTTGCCCGATTCCATCAAAATGCACCTGCGGGGAGTCGATCTGCTGCTGCTTGAATCGAATCACGATCTTGACATGCTGAAGGTGGGACCGTATCCCTGGGCGGTCAAGCAACGGGTGATGAGCCGCCGGGGCCACCTATCCAACGAAGTGGCGGGCGAGTTCCTGCGGGACGGCCTGGACTACAGCGTATCGACGCTGATTTTGGGCCACATCAGTGAACATAATAACCACCCGGAGCTGGTGCGCCGCACCGCGCAGAAGGCCTTGGACGGGCGCTTGCTTTTCACCAAGCTGGTGGTGGCGCAACCCGGTGAACAGTCCGAAGTGTTCTGTTATTGAGCTTCTAATAGCATTCCGTTAGCTTCTTGAAAGTGCTCCGCCGACCTCTTGAAATCACTGCCATCCGGGCGTATGATTCAGGCAGGTAGAAGAAAATTCGGCGCCGCGTAACTATGCCGGCGTACTTTATTCAAGCACGCAAAGTGTAGCGGTCGCGGCTCACGGGGTGAGTAATTCCTTCTCTCAACAAGGAGCGATCTCTATGAATGTCATAACTGTCAATTTGATCTTGATTGGTGTGCTGGCACTGATCGTTTGCGCGATGTTTATGTATCGCCGCTGGATCGAAGATCACGACGATCCCAATATCCATTTGCACAACAATCCGACCGATTCCCAGATTATCCACCTGCAGGAGGACGCAGCAAAGAAGTTGGATATGGTGGAAAAAGCGATCCGCTATCTGACCATCGTTCTGGTTGTCTACGGCGTGATAGTCGCCGCTTACGCCTCTTACGCCGAGTGGATTTCTCAGTAGCGGCCGCCTGGCGCGGATGAATTGACAGAAGTTCGAGGGCATTCGTCGGGGCTTCGCTCATAAACAGGGTCCAGGATTTTCTTTGAGCCGGATCAACAAAAGCCTGGCAGACAGGCGAACATTGAAGGACTGTCCCGCAACCTGCTGAAACGTGTCCTACCGAAAGAACACGGAAACCGGAGGCAAAGCAGACGCGTCGACCTGACGTGCAATGCCGCCGGGCGTGCTGCCTACTATTCCTCCTCGTCGCCATCTTCCTGATTCCGACATTTGCCCGTCAGCAGGCTCAGCCCGGGACCCTGGCTGCTCCTTCTCAGGGGCAGTTGACGATTCGCACGGAGGTTCCGCTGGTCGTGCTGCCGGTGACCGTGACCGACTCGCGCGGCAAGACCATTGATGGCCTGACGGTGGCGGACTTTGTGGTACTGGACAACGGGAAGCCGCGCCAGGCGCAGGTAGATAGCTCAGATGCCCTGACGTCGCCCGTCGCGCTGGCGGCCGTGCTTCAAACCAGTGACATCTCCGCAGCGGTGCTGGCCAAGCTGCGCAAGATTGGCGGCATGATCCAGGAGGGACTTAGCGGAGAGCGGGGCGAAGCGGCGGTGATCGGTTTCTCCAGTGAGCCGAAGGTCCTGCAGGATTTTACGCAGGATGCGAATAAAATTGACGACGCCTTTAGAGTGCTGCGAGGATCGGGGAATACCAGCGGGTGCATGCTCGACGCCTTGGAATTGGCATTGAATCTGCTTTCCGGGCGTCCCCGAAACCCGCGCCGGGAGATACTGCTCATCAGCGAATCGCGCGATCGTGGCAGCAAGGCGAAGCTCCAGGATGTGGTAGAGCATGCGCAGCGGCTGAACGTGACCATCTACTCGCTCTCCTATTCGGTGTATGTGACTGCGTTTACGTCGAAGCCTTCCGATACGCCTCAAAGCACCGAGGGAACTGGTTTGTTGGGGTTGATCACCGAGCCAGCCCGGCTCGCCAAGACGAACACGGTGGAAGCCTTGACTGCAGCGACTGGCGGCCGGCACCTCGCGTTTACGCGCCAAGCCGGGCTGGAGGAGGACGTCCTGAAGGTGTCCAAGGAAATACACAGCCGGTACCTGGTGAGTTTCACACCGCCGCAGGAGGCGACAGCAAGCTTTCACACCTTGGAAATCCAGATTAAGGACCGGCCGGATGCGATTGTGCGAACCCGACCGGGTTACTGGACGGTGGCGTCCAACTAGTGGAAACGCCGATGCGAAGCGCACATCGTGCGGGCCGTTGCAAATGAAGCGCCTTCCGGGCAAGTTGGTGCAAGGGCTCATCCGGGACCTCAGGCGTTAGACTGTGGGGACATGCTTCGACGACCGTGGCTTGGGAGCTTGCTCCTTTGTTCCGTAGCGCTTTCTTCACGAGTGCTGTTTGCCCAACCGGCTAAGCCGGCCGCCGCGTCTGTTCCAGCTACATGGAGTTTCGTGGTAGACGGCGACTCGCGCAACTGCGGCGATTTAATCATGCCGATCGTCGCGAAGCGGTCGATCCAGAAACAAGCTCGATTTTACTGGCACCTGGGTGACCTGCGCTGGCTGGCGGATGTCGATCAAGACTATGCCGGGCTGCACCGGAACGACCCTGAAACTCTCAAGATGGATAACTATTTGAAAGCCGCTTGGGGCGACTTCAAGGCGAACCAGATGAAGCCTTTCGGGAAGATTCCGTTCTTGCTTGGTATCGGCAATCACGAACTGATCGGCCGTACTAGGGATCAGTTTATTGACGAGTTTCGCGACCAGCTCAACATTGAGCTCATCAGGCGGCAGCGGGAAACGGATGACCCGACCGACCATACCATCCGGACCTACTTTCACTGGGTGATGGATGGGATTGATTTCATCTATCTCGACAACGCCGACAACATGTTCGACGAAGCGGAGTTGGCATGGGCGACAAAGCTGATCGCTTCCGATCAAGCCAATACGCAGATTCGTGCGCTGGTGGTGGGGATGCACGGCGCTCTTCCCGACAGCTACTCGGCCGATCACAGCATGAATCAGGGAGCTGATCAGGGAATGAGCGGCCGGATTGTCTACAAAGACTTATTGGCGCTGAGGGACCAAACCGGAAAGGCCGTTTATGTGCTGGCGAGTCATTCGCACTACTTTCTCTCGGATATCTACAACACCGGCAAATGGCAGGGGAATGGGGGCGTGCTGCCGGGTTGGATTGTCGGGACAGCGGGAGCGCAGTTCTTTCCAGTGCCGCCGGGCGTGAAGGGCTTTGCGAAGTATGCAGAGAACCAATATGGATATGTGCTGGTGACGGTGAACCGTTCCAGAGCCTCACGCGATCCGGTGCAATTCAAGTTCATTCCGATTAAGGAAACAGAACTCGGGCCAGAAATTGTAAACAGATTTGGGCCGGACACAGTGCGTTTCTGTTTTTCGCAAAACTGGCGAGGCGCCATTTACCAACAGCTGACGGCACCGTAGCCGAAAAAGCCGGGATGACTCCCGGCCTGCGAGCCTGCGCCACGTGCCCCACCCGTTTTCATCACTGCTCAGCCACTGGTCGTTACCTGTTCCACCAGCCGGCGGGAATGTGCGAGCCTGAGCCTCATATACAGGACTTTCAGGATGGCTATGACCGGGACGGAGAAGAACATACCGGGGATGCCGGCAATCTGGTCGCCGGCCAGCACGCCAAACAGCACCAGTAAGGGCGGGATTTCTACACCGGAGCTGAGCAGGAACGGGTTCAGCACATAGTCCTGGAACATGCGGAAGGCAGCATAGAAAACGATAATCCACAACAACCCGCCGGTGCCGGAGAAGCCACAGACGACCAGAACGATTAACACGGCCGACAACGGTCCAACGACGGGAATGAACTCCAGGATGCCGCACAGACCTGCGAGCAGCAGTTGATAGGGGGCGCCCAGTATCTGCAGGAACACGAACCAGGCAATAAACGAAGCGATCGATAGAATTACCAGGGCTCGAATGTAATTACTAAGCAGGTTATGGATATCGTCGAGTATCTGCGCGGCAAGGGTTCGATCGCGGTTGTCGTTTACGGAGCCCAGGAAAAGGACGCGAATCTGGGTGGCATCCTTCAGAAGCAAGAACGCAAGAATAGGAACCAGTATCAACGGAACCAGCGCGCTTAGCCCCGAGAGTACCTGGCTGCCGGCCTTTTGGAGAAGGGGAACGGCGCTGTTAGATAGAGATTGAGCCTGGCTCTGCATGGCGGCCAGCAGACGGTCTCTAAATGGCTGCAGGAAGTCCGGTAGAGGAATACTGGCCATGTGCGGAGCGGCGAGCATCTCCGGCAGCCGAGAGGCCAAGCTGGCTGCCTCTTCAGCAAGCTTGTAACCGAGACCAATTCCAGCGGTGGCGAACAGGACAAACAGCACAAGATAGACCAGCGCCAACGCCAGTATGCGCCGTTTCCTCATCATGCGTTGCACCAGGCTTACGAGTGGGGCGAGCATGTAAGCCAGGAAAACAGCTACGGCAAAAAGTGTGAGTGTTTGCCGAATCTGATAGACCAACAGCAGCAGGGCCACACAGAGAAACACTGTCCAGACGATGCGCAATGTGCGGCCATCAATGCCCAACATCACTGTTAGACTAACAGTTGCCTGGGCACAGCCGCGAGTCTTATGCGCCAACTTGTCAGTGAACTGCAGGACCTGGAAGACCGTCTAAGAAGTGGCGGCGGGCCGCAAAAAATCGAGAAGCAGCACCGCGACGGCAAGCTGACTGCGCGGGAGCGCATCGCCCGGTTGATGGATCGCGGCACGATGTTCCTGGAGATCGGTCTGCTGATCGCTTACGACCAGTACGACGGCCAAGCGCCCGCTGCCGGTGTCGTGACGGGCGTGGCCAAGATCGAAGGACGCCCGGCCGTGATTGTGGCCAATGATGCGACCGTGAAGGCCGGAGCCTGGTGGCCGGAGACCATCACGAAAATCCTTCGGGCGCAGGAAATCGCCATGCGAAACCGGGTGCCGATTGTGTATCTGGTGGATTCGGCCGGTGTGAACCTGCCGCTGCAAGACGGCATCTTTCCCGGGCAATACGGTGCGGCGCGTATCTTCTATTACAACTCGCTCATGCGGCGCCGGCTGCGCATTCCGCAGATCGCCGCGGTGATGGGGCCGTGCATTGCCGGCGGTGCATACCTGCCTGCCTTGAGCGACGTGATCATCATGGTGGAACAGGTCAGCTTCATGGGTTTGGGCGGACCGAACCTGGTGAAGGGCGCAGTGGGGCAGGTGACCGATGCGGAGACGCTAGGCGGGGCGAGGATGCACACCACGCTGAGCGGCGTGGCTCACTATCGCGCGAAGGACGACCAAGCCTGCTTGGAGGCGATCCGTCAGCAATTCCGCGCGCTGCCGCCGCCTGAAGCGGAGTTGAGCGGCCGTGCGCCGAAACTGCCCGCCGAGGGTCTGTACGAGGTGCTACCTGCCGACCATCGGCTTCCGTATCGGGTTGAAGACGTGCTGGACCGGCTGCTCGATGCGGGGGAAACGCTCGAATTCCAGCCGGACTACGCACCGGAGTTCTTGTGCCTCACCGCGCGTCTGAACGGGCGGGCGGTGGGAGTGATTGCGAATCGGCGCGGCTTCATCAAGACGGCATCTGGCCCGCGCATCGGCGGCATCGTTTACCCCGAGTCGGCGAAGAAGGTGGCCTATTTTGTCGACAACGCCGAGCGTCACCGTATGCCTTTGCTGTACGTGCAGGATGTATCGGGCTTCATGGTGGGGGTGGAGGCGGAGACCAGTGGGATCATTCGCGCCGGCGCGGAGATGGTGGAAAGCATGGCCTGCTCGACCGTACCGAAGATTGTGCTCACGTTGAACCATGCCAGCGGCGCCGGCTACTATGCGATGGCCGGGCAAGGCTTCGATCCGAATTTTACCTTTGGCTGGCCGACCGCGCGGATTGGCGTCATGGAAGGCGATTCCGCGGTGCAAGCTATCTTTGGACCTGAGCTTGACAGGCTGCAATCAGAAGGACGGCCTGTTCCACCAGAACTCGCGGCGAAAATCGCCCAGACTCGTGATGATTATGAGCGCTGGCTCGATGCCCGGTACGCGGCTGCGCGGGGTCATCTCGATGCGCTGATTGATCCGCTGGCTACGCGGCGCGTTTTGGAGCTGGCCTTCGATCTGGCTTGCGCAGCGCCGTTCACGGAGCATCTGCCGATTCAACTCACCACCCTTCGGGGGATTACGTTTGTGGAGCCGGATCGCCCGTCGGCCGAGAACGCGGGGCAGACGCCGGCATGATTCGCATCGCGAATGGGCAAGGCTTCTGGGGGGACTGGCTGGAAGCGCCGGTGAACCTGGTGGAGCAGGGACCGCTGGACTACCTCACTCTCGACTACCTGGCTGAAGTGACCATGTCCATTCTGCAGAAACAGCGGAAGTCCGACGGCCGGCTTGGCTACGCACGGGATTTCCCGCCGTTAATCGCCCGCATTGCGGCGCGGATTCGAGAACGCCACATTCGCGTCATCGCCAATGCGGGGGGAGTGAATCCGACCGCCTGCGCGCGAGAAGTGTTGCGGCTCGCGCCGGAACTCAAGGTTGCCGTCGTGCTGGGAGACGATGTGAGCTCGCAGCTGGACGAAATCATCGCCGGCGGGCAAGAACTGCGCAACATGGACACCGGTCAGCCGATCATGACGATCCGCGATCGCATCCAGAGCGCCAATGCGTACCTGGGTGCATTCCCGCTCGCGGAGGCGCTCAAGACCGGCGCGGACGTGGTGGTGACCGGGCGCTGTGCCGATGCTGCGCTGGCGCTGGCTCCCATGCTGCACGAATTCGGATGGGGCGAGGATCAGTGGGACCTGCTGGCGGCGGGGATCGCGGCCGGCCACGTGATCGAATGCGGCGCTCAGGCCACGGGCGGCAACTGCCAATTCGATTGGAAGACGACGCCTGATTTTGCGCACATCGGCTACCCGCTGATAGAGGCGCATGCCGACGGGCACATGATCATTACGAAACACCAGGGAACGGGAGGCCGGGTTACCCAGGCGACGGTGAAGGAGCAGCTGGTTTACGAAATCGGCGATCCTCGACGCTACATGACGCCCGATGTGGTAGCGGACTTCACCAGTATTCAGCTGGAAGACGACGGCCCTGATCGCGTTGCCTTACGAGGAGTACACGGCTCTCGACGGCCGGAGATGCTGAAGGTATCGATTTCGTATCAATGCGGGTGGAAGGCGGTGGGCAAGCTGGTTTACTCGGCGCCGGATGCGCTTTTGAAAGCCCAGACCGCAGAACGAGTTGTGCGACAGCGGCTGGCGGAGTCAGGCTTGACGTTCGAAAGGATTCATAGTGAGTACTTCGGCATCAATGCCTGCCACGCACACCTGGCGCCTCCGATTGCGGAACCGGCCGAAGTGGAGCTTCATATCGGTGCTCGCGATCAGGAGAAAGCAAAACTGGAGCGATTTACGCGCGAGCTGATCCCGCTGGTGTTGAGCGGTCCCCCGACGGCTACCGGGTATGGCGAAGGCCGCCCCTCCGTCCGCGAGGTGGTGGCATATTGGCCGGCGCTGATTCCGCGTGAAGCCATTCAGGTGGCGGTGGAGTTGGTCGAATGAAAATCCGTTTGTCGCAAATCGCGCACGCCCGCTCCGGGGATAAAGGCGATATCTCGAACATCGGCCTGATTGCGATTCGTCCACGGCACTATGAGGTGCTGCGGAGGGAAGTCACGGCCAGGCGCGTGAAGGACCACTTTGGCTCGCTGGTGCTGGGGGCCGTGACGCGCTATGAGTTGCCGAACCTGGGGGCGCTCAACTTCGTGATGGAGCAGGCGCTGGATGGAGGAGGAACGATCTCGCTGCGCACGGACGCACAGGGAAAGACCCACGGCGCCGCTTTGTTAACAATGGAAATAGAGGTGGAACCCGATGAACTTGCGGATTGAACGAGACGATCGTGTTCTGCATATCACGCTGAATCGCCCCGAAAAGCGCAATGCACTGACAGCCGCGATGTGCGCACATCTGGTCAAGACCATGGATGAAGTGCAGGATGATACAGGCATCGGATCGATCCTTATCGACTCGGAAGGCGCTGTGTTCTCGGCCGGCATGGATCTTGACGAGGCGGCCAACAGTAGCAATATCCACCGCCTTGCCACGCACGAGCGCCTGTTTACGTACGGAGCGGCTTCCAAGAAGCCCATCGTGGTTTGTGTCAAGGGCCCCGCGCTGGGCGGGGGTATGGGGTTGGCGGTGCAAGGTCATGTGGTGGTGGCCGCCCAAGGCGCGCTGTTTGCTTTGACCGAGATTCGAGTCGGGCTGTGGCCCTTTCTGGTGTACCGATGCGTCGAAGCCGCGATTGGCCCGAGGCGCGCTATGGAATTGAGCTTGACGGGCCGGGCGATCGCCACGAATGATGCGCTGAATTGGGGTGTGGTGCACCAAGTCACGCCACCGTTTGAGGCGGACGATCGGGCGGCCGCGGTTGCGCGAGACTTGGCTTGGTCCAGTCCGGTAGCTATCGCGGCCGGCTTAGAATATGTCCGGGAAGCCCAGGGAAAGGCCTGGCCTGAGCAGGGTGAAATCGCAGCGGCCTTGCGCACAAAAGTTCTGCAGGCAGCAGATTTCAAGGAAGGCGTGCGGGCCTTCAAAGAACGCCGCGGCCCTCGGTGGCCCAGCATGCCAGAGGGAGCTTACGATAGCCCAGCCGCGCCGGCGCAGAAAGGGGCCCCTGAGCCCGAAGTTGGCGATTAGAACCGAAGGGCGCAGTGGTTTCGAATTGGGATGTGCGCGGAGCCTCCTGGTAGTGGTTGCGCTTGGTCTGCACGGCTTTGCGGCTCCATCTGAGCCGACGTTTTACAAGAACATTTCGCCCATTTTGCAGGAGCACTGCCAGTCTTGCCATCGTGCTGGGGAAATCGGACCCATGCCGCTGTTGAGCTATGAGCAAGTGCGGCCGTGGGCGCGCGCCATTCGCGAGAGAGTGGTCCGGCGCAATATGCCACCGTGGCTTGTAGATCGAACCAACGATGCCCACTACCCGCGTTTCTCGAACGATCCCAGCCTGACTCCGGCACAGATTCAGCAGATTGCCGAATGGGCAGATTCCGGCGCTCCCGCGGGAGATCCTCACGATGCACCCGCGACGAAGCGGTGGACGGACGGTTGGAACATCGACCCACCGGATGTTGTGTTTCAGATGCCGAAGGCGGTGTCGCTGCCGGCCTCGGGAGATATCGACTACACCTACGTCATCGTGCCGACCGGCTTCGAGTCGGACCGCTGGGTGCAGATGTCGGAGATTCGTCCCACCGACCGGGCGGCGGTTCATCATGCCGTGGTTTACATCCGGGAACCCGGATCACGCTGGTTGCGGGGCGCGCCCATCGGAACGCCTTTTACCGCTTCGATGTTGCCCAGGCAACAGGAGCGACGCGATGCGATGTGGACCGACAGCGATCTGTTGCTGGTGTATGCCCCGGGGAGTTTACCGGACCGCTGGCCTGACGGCATGGCGAAGCTGGTGAAGGCTGGGTCGGACCTGGTTTTTCAGATGCACTATACGTCGCACGGCGTCGCCTCCGAGGATCAGACTCGCATCGGACTTGTTTTTGCGAAGGAACGGCCGGCGAAAAGAGTGCTGAGCTTGCAACTGACGAACGACCATTTCCGCATTCCGCCGGGCGTGCCGGATTACCAAGCCGAGGTACGCGGCAGCCTGCCGGCTGATGCACTGCTCTTGAGCTTCTTTCCCCATCTGCATTTCCGGGGCAAGACTTTCACTTACAATGTGATTCGTCCCGGCGAGAAACCGCAGACGCTGCTCAAAGTGGACTGGGACTTTCATTGGCAAATGACGTATCGGCTAGCCGAGCCGCTGCCTCTGAAAGCGGGTACGATTCTCGAGGCGATTGCGACTTGGGACAACTCGCGCAACAACCCGCACAACCCCGATCCGGACTCGGCCGTTGCCTGGGGTGATCAAACCTGGGAGGAAATGATGGTAGGATTCTTCGACGTCGCGGTGGACGTCAACATCGACAAGAAGTCATTCTTCGAGTTGCGGCACCGCAACTAGCAAGAAAAACGATCAGGCGGTGTGCCGCCTGCGCACCTCAACGGGCACTGCCAATGTGTCGAGAAACTGCATAACCTGGTCATCGACAATCTCAGGTTGATCGGTACTCAGAACGTGCCCCGCGCCGGGGACCTTCACAAACTGTGCGTGCCGGATCCTCCGAGCCACGCGCAGGCCGTTCTCCATGGGAACCAGCCGATCTTCATCGCCATGCATAACGAGCGTGGGGGCTTGTATCTCTGACAGACGGCGATAGGAGCTCCACGCTAAGATCGCCGCAAACTGGCTCAGGAATCCACCGGCTGGTTGTGGATAGCGAAGTCGAACCCGAATGTCTTCCGCGATCCGCTCTTTGGGCGTCGAATCAGAGTAAATCATGGGCGAAAACAGCCACTCGCGTTCCTCTTCCGTCTTAGCTGAGCCGAGCGCCATTGGGAACCGGCGAAAATTCGGTAGTTTAGAGCCCAGGGCGCCGCCACTGGTGCACCCTAACAGCAACGCCAGCACACGCTCCGGGTAGCGCAGCGCCAGTTCCTGGGCAATCATTCCGCCCATCGAAGCGCCCATCACGTAGGCTGAGGAAACCCCGGCTGCGTTCATGACGGCCACGGCATCTTCCGCCATTTGGCGCATGCTATAGGGCCCAGGCGGCGTATCGCTCCTGCCCACGCCGCGGTTATCGAACAGAATCAGACGGTAACGCTTTGATAGCACGGGCGTTACCCGAAACCACATGTCCAGGGTGAAGGATAAGCCCATGATCATGAGGATCGGATCACCTGATCCGTGTTCCTCCCAGTAGAGCCTGGTTCCCGCGTTGTAGGCGTATGCCATTGATCGTTACTTAAAAAGGGGGCCTTCCGCTGCCCAGTGACTCTATTGTCACATATGGGAACAGCGATTTTAGCCGATTCCAGAAATCAATATAATCTTGCCTGGAGAGTACAAAAGATAGTATAAGAAAGTCTGTCTCCTATACAACGGCGGCAAGAAGCCGTCCTAAGATAATCACAAGAAAGTCTAGAATGTGAGCAACGGCTCAAACGAGCTTCCAAGAGAGAATCCGCGGCCGCGAAAGGCGCGATCGTCACCCGCTACTGTCCGGCGGGCATCGGGAGCTGCGATGTCTGCCGAAGAGCGGCGCCGGGAGATTGTCCAATTACTCGACACGCACGGGCGTATTACTGTCAATGAGTTACGAGTCCGTTTTGGCGTTTCGGCGGTAACCGCCCGAAGCGACTTAGATGCCCTATCGGCTCGCGGAGCTTTGGTGCGTTCACATGGCGGCGGCATCCGGCCGCTTATCGAGGGCCCCGACCACTCGCTTCGTATTCGCGAAAGCATCCACCGCGAAGAGAAAGCCCGGATTGCTTGTGCAGCAGCGGCGCTCCTGAAGCCGCACCAGACCGTCATACTCTGCTCTGGGACCACCGCAGCCGGGGTTGCCCGGGAACTCCGGCGGTCAGCTCCTGAAAACCTGACGGTAATCACGTACGCTCTGAATGTCGCCTTCCAGCTGGCCGACCAACCGAACATTTCATTGGTGATGGTGGGCGGCATCTTACGCCAGGTCTCGAGCGCATTCGTTGGGCCTCATGCGGAGCAAGTCATACGGTCCCTGCATGCGGACCACTGCTTTCTAGGGACTGTGGGCCTTGATCTGGATGTCGGCTTGACTACATTGGACATCATGGAAGCGCAGCTGAACCAGTTGATGATTCGGGCTGGCCGCCAGCTCACCGTTCTGGCGGATTCCTCCAAGTTCGGCGGACGCAGTTTGGCGGTCATCGCGGATCTTTCGGCGGTCAACCGGGTCATCACCGACACTGCGGCTCCGCCGGAAACGGTTGAGGCACTCCGCAGAAGAGGCGTCGAAGTGATCCTGGTCTGAGCGGCTTCTTCGAGCAGAAATCTGAGTCTTCCCTTTTGATTGCTTTACTATCCCCACTTTTGTACTCCTGTCCCGATAAGTAATAGACTTCACTCTTTGCTCGAAAGATTACTAGTTTGCTTTCGTTTGATTTCTATTTGCCTTGACAGTGTTTCGTTTTGCTCCTACAATCGCATTAATTTAAATCCACTAGGCGGGAGGGCTTGGCGTTGCTAAACCATCGCGAGCTCCAAACGGGAGGTATCAAAACCATGAGGAAGGTCTCCAAATCAACGAGCCGATCCTATCGAACACCAATCGCCACTGCCCTGCTGTTCTCGATGGCGCTGTTGCTTGCGCCCTGTAGCTCCTGGGCCCAAAAAGTGACGGCGGCCATTACCGGAAGGGTCACCGACTCCTCGGGTGCGGCCATCGCCGGCGCCAAGGTAACCGCCACCGACCTGGAACGCGGAACCGTTCAGCAAACCGTGACCAATACGGACGGAGATTACAACCTGCCGCAGGTCCCGGTCGGCATCTACACCGTAAAGGTGGAGAATGCGGGGTTTCAAACGGCACAACAGTCGAACCTGACGCTGGTTCTCAACCAGGTGGCCCGCATCGATTTTCAAATGCAGGTCGGCAACGTCACCACCGCTGTGGAGGTGAACTCGGCCGTGCCGCTTCTGCAGACTGAGTCGACGGACATTGGCCAGATTATTGATGCGCGAACAAATACGGCCTTGCCGCTGGCGACTCGTGACTACATTCAGTTGACCTTGCTAGCCGCCGGCACGGTACATCCCGATACCAGCTTGTTCACGAGTGCCCAGACCCCCGCAAACGCCGGACGGCCCTACGTGAATGGCAACCGGGAACAGGAGAACAACTTCATCCTCGACGGCATGGACAACAATCAGGTGTCCGACAATCTGGTCGGCTATGCACCCAGCGTTGATGCCATCCAGGAATTCAACGAAATTACCAGCAACGCTCCGGCGGAGTTCGGCAATTACATGGGAGGCATCATCAGCACCTCGATCAAGTCGGGAACCAACCAGTTTCACGGCGATGCGTTCGAGTTTTTCCGCAATAACGTTCTCAATGCCAATCAATGGTCGAGCAACTTCGTGGGCGCGCCGCGGGCCGCTTTGCGCTGGAACGAATTCGGCGGCGTTCTAGGCGGGCCGATCAAAAAGGACAAAATATTCTTCTTCGTGGACTATCAAGGATCGCGTTTCGATAACCCTAACACCACAAGTGCGATATCGCTGCTGACCGCACAGGAACGGGCCGGCAATTTCTCGGCCTTCCTCCAACAGGCAAACCCGATCCAGCTTTATAATCCTTTCTCGCTCAATGCAAATGGGACCCGGGTTCCTTTCGCCGGCAATATTATTCCGAGTTCCATGCTAAGTCCTATGGCGTTGAGTATAGTGAACTCTCAGTACTATCCCGTTCCCGGCACCAACAGTCTTAACAACAACTACTTCCAGACCACCAATAGCGCTATCGATGGCAATCAGGGTGACGCCAAGGTCGATTGGAACATCGACGATAAGGACCGGCTCTTCGTCCGCTACTCGCAGGCTTACATCAACAATCCGGGCACGAACAGCATTCCGCTCTTCTACAACAGCTTCGCGGTTTTCCCGCAGTATAACGGCGTGATCGATTGGACCCGCACCATTAGCCCCTCGCTGGTGAACGATGCACGCGCCGGCGTGAACTACGTGACGGTCAACAATGGGGCGGCGGAGGGCACAGCGGTCAACTTCCCACAAACAATCGGCTTCCCGGGAGCGACATCCAGCATTCTGCCGGCGATGAACATGTCTGGCGGCTATGCCAACACGATCGGCAATGGAGACAGCTATCAGTTGTTCGCGGATACAGTGATCCAGTACGGCGACACCGTAACGTGGAATAAGGGCGCCCACAACATCAAGTTTGGGTTTCAGGGGTGGCGTGACCGTATTGACACCTTCTACGCAGGGAACAACGGCTTATCGGGCAACATGGGCTTCAATGGGCAATACACGGCCGGCCCCTGCTACATCGGGTTGACCGGCAGTTGCTCAAGCGGAGTTCAAGCGAATGGCGTCGGTGAGGCTGACTTCATGCTTGGCCTTCCATACACCATTGGCGTCGGCACCAACGGTGGTACGTGGGGCCAGCGCGCGAATATCTTCGCGGCCTTTGTGCAGGACGACTGGCGGGTCCGCAGCAACTTGACTCTCAACCTGGGCTTGCGGTGGGAACTGCACACGCCATGGGTGGAAGTTTTTAACCGGCAATCGAACTTCGGTCTCATCTCCGGCCAGATTGAACTGGCCGGTCAAGACGGCAACAGCCGCGCTTTGTACAACCAGTACAACGGCGTCTTCAACTTCCAACCTCGGATTGGTTTTGCGTATACGCCAGGGGGCGGAAAAACGGTCGTTCGGGGATCGTTCTCTATGTCTTCGTATCTGGAAGGAACGGGAACCAACCTGCGCCTGACGATCAACCCTCCGTTCGAAGGCGAAAAGAACGCTACGTACGCCTCGGATCCACTTCCGCTGACCACGCTGGATGAAGGATTTGCTCCCATCGGTTCCGCGACGAATCCTTATGCCGGCGCACTCCTCCGCGTATGGGATCCAAACGTTCGTCCGGCGGTTTCCGAGCAATGGAACTTCGCGGTGCAGCACCAATTCGGGAATACCGTGACATTTCAGGCTGCCTATGTAGGCCAGAAGAACACGCACCTGATGGTTCCCATGCCCTACCAACAATTGGAGCTGCTCCCGAACGGGACTACCCAGGAGAGTCCGTATCTCTCCGGTAACCCGACACTGAAGAACGAGATTAGCCAGATTTCCGGCACTGCCTCGAACGGCAACCAGACCTACAATGCCTTGCAAGCTGTTTTGCAAAAGCGATTATCAGACGGTTTGCAGTTCAATGTGGCCTACACTTACTCGAAATGCATGACGGATTCGAGCGGTTACTACGGATCGTGGGGCGGCCAGACAACACCAACATCGCCTTACTGGCAGAACCTCTTCAATCAGGCAGCGGAGTGGGGACCGTGCTACTACGACGCCACCCAGATCTTAACCGCTTACGCGACCTACGACATCCCGTTCGGCCGCAGCCGCAGGTATGGCAAGGACATGAACAAGGTGGTCAATGCGTTCATCGGCGACTGGCAGATCAACGGCATTCTCAGCTTGCATACCGGCTTCCCGCTTACGCTTCAGGCGAACGATGCCTCCGGCACCAATTCGCGCGGTCCCAGGCCCGACTGTAACTCGCCAGTGCAATATACCAACTACCAAAACTCTCCTCAGGGCGGATACCAATGGTTCAGCCAGACCGGTTTCTCCCAACCCGTCGCCGGAACCTTTGGCTCGTGCGGCGTAGGAACTGTGCGCGGCCCGGGTCTCAAGACCTTTGACTTTAGCGTCGACAAATTCTTCGCAATCACGGAACGTCAGAGCATCGAGTTCCGAAGTGAGTTCATTAACCTTACGAACACGCCGATTCTCAATTCCCCGGGGATTGGCCTCGGTTCCAGCCTGGGGCTTCTACAAAGTTCGTCAGGTGCGCGCAACATTCAGTTCGCGCTCAAATACATCTTTTGACGGGCCAGAGTCAGGCGGGTTCAAACCCTTTCGGAGCCGTCTTCGACCTCAGGCGGCTCCGAGCTTTTTCTCTGCCAGCTACGGGTTACACTCGAAAAAGGGGAGCCGGAGAGAAACCTCTTTGGCTCCCTTTCTCCTATTCATGCACGCAATGTCACGGTCCCCACTCGTCGTAGTTCTCTTCACGGGCTTCACTCTTGTTGCTGCCGGCCAAACCGCACCGAAACCCGCTACAGGCACGAAGCCAGCCCCGCCGCAGGCAACCATTACTGTCTCTCGTGCCATTGAACTAGCCCGCGAGGGGAAATGCGGCGAGGCCATGCCAGTGCTGAAAGCCTCCGTCGGCAAGGTGCAGGATCCCGATCTAAAGCGGCAACTGGGCCATGCGGGCGTTCGCTGTGCCATGAGCTATAACCAGGCCGGGGACGCAGCACGCTTCATTGAATATTTGCAACACGAGTTCCCGCACGATCCGGAGATCCTCTTCCTGGCCGTCCACCTCTACTCCGATCTCTCCATCCGCGCCTCGCAGGAATTGCTGTACACCAATCCGTCTTCTCCTCAGGTGCATCAGCTCAACGCAGAAGCTCTGGAAGCACAGGGCAATTGGAAGGGCGCGGTGTCGGAATACCGCACGGTCCTGGAGCGCGACGCCGACACGCCGGGCATTCACTTCCGGATCGGCCGAGTGATTCTCTCTGAGCCGGAAACCCCCGATACCATGTCCGAAGCCAAAAAAGAGTTTGAGGCGGAGTTGAGAATCAACCCGAACAACGCCGCGGCTGAATACATACTGGGCGAGATGGCGCGGAAGAATGACCAATGGCCGGAGGCGATCGCTCATTTCAGAAAAGCCACTCAGTTGGACGCAGGGCTCGCAGATGCCTTTGTTGGACTCGGTCGCTCGCTGCTGTCGGCCGGGCAGCCGGCCGACGCCGTGGCCCCGCTGCAACATGCCGCTCAACTGCAGCCCGACAACCCAACCACTCACTATTACCTGGCAATTGCGCTCGGCCGCACCGGCCGCAAAGAGGACGCAGCTGTTGAAACCGCGCTCTACAAACAGACTTCAGAGAAGGCGGCGAAGACGAAGGACGAAGTGAACATCGGCGTGCTGGGCCCACAGCGCGTGGAAGCGGTGAAGGAGAGCAACTGAACGAAGACTGTCTATCGCACGGGCGAGTAGGCGGGGGCTTTCCACAAGCTGATGTGAATTACAGCCGAGATCTGGCCGCTTTTCTCAATCGATTCGGCGCGCACCTTGGCCCATTCCGGATCTGACCCGAAGGCCGCCCAGGCCTTCTCTCGGGCCGCAAGACTCTCGAAAGGAGTCAGGTAAGTCAGGTTGGGCAAGCTCTCACCGGAGAGGCCGTTAGTGTAGAGAACCGGGAAGATTCCGCAGCGATGAAAGATCTGGATTTCCGGTCCGGCGAAGCGGTCGTTGAGCGCCGCCAGTTGACGGCGGGTCGGAGAGTGATACACCCGCAACTCAAATGTCCGGGTCGCTTGCGAGCTCGAGGTTTCAAGCGGCGGACAAAAGGCGGTCGGGGCGAGAAGCTTCTCGGAGTACTCTTCATAAGGCGGGTCATCGCCCCGCTCCCACTCCGCGAGGCCGGATTGATAGCGGGCCGAGGCAGCGGCCTTCGCTTCGAAACCCTGCCACTGTTCCATCGACTCAAACCCGAAGATGGTCATCACTTGGGGCATGTGAGGCGCGATAAGTGCGTCCAGAAAGATGGATGGAATGGTGGTTACGCTCTGTAGCTCCGGCAGCAGCGCATTCTGCATGAATTTATGGAGACGCGCCGGCTGCGATCCGTTCCTCAGAAAATAGTTACGGCAAACAAAAACACCGGTCTGCCGTTTATTCGTTTCGGTACTCATCGCCTCTCTCCTCCCGGGTTCACTGGTTACCGCGGCGGTGGTCAGTCCAGGCATGCCTAAAGCCGGCAAACTCAGCCACGGAAAGAATGTGCGGCGCGTCATCACTTCACCTGGATCGATAGCAAGCTGGCTACCGACCGGAACTTCTCGACCCATTCCTGGGCGTCTGTGTCGCCTTTATGCGCTTTCCTTTGATATCGCCCATAAAGCCTGATGTAGATATCGTAGACCCGATTTTGAATGGTCCGCAGAACAACCTGGAAAGGGACCTCGCGCGCAATCTTCAATCCATTCTCCAGCTGGCGCAGCGCGTAGAGGTGAGCGGGTTCCGCGCCCAGCCTGGAACCCATGCGCTCCAGAGTGCGACGCAGCGTGAATTCGAGCGTAGTCTGGTCTAACTTGACTTTGTAATTGCGGGCATCCTGAAGCAGGCCTCGAATGCGGGAAGCATCCAGCTCGTCCGCGGAAAACGCCCGTCTCAGCAAGCTGTTAAGGGCGAACTCGATCGTGGTTCCGAACTCGCCCGGCATCGGAGTTCCGAGGGAAATGATGAAACGCATTAACGCTGCATGGTTTTCATACAAGTGCAGGTAGGCATTTTCGGCTTCGGCCAGCGTCGAACTCAGAATCAGCCGCAGAATGCGCGTCTGTTCGTCACGGAAGAGCGACTTCAGCGAATAGGTTCGGTCGCCGAAACCACGATCGAGCAGCCGGACCACTTCCGGGATGTCGACTCTCGAAAAGGAGTCGGTGATGCTATCCAACAAAGCGCCGTACGACGAATCCGATTCAAAGGCCCGCACGCCTGCGGCGATATTGTGATCGCCAAAGTGCACCGCCCAGAATGTATAGATCTCCGAGGCCTGCGTAATACGCGAGGTGAAGCGGGCTTTTCCCAGCGCCATTCGCATTTTGCCGGCGTCGTTTGAATGGTAGTCCAACCGATCCACCGTGTACGAATAAATGTCCGTGCGCTGACTGTAATTGGCAAACAGCGAGGAAATACAATAGTGAGCCGCCACTTTTTCCAGGTCCACAATCGCCGGCTTTACATATTTTCGGTAGATTGCCGCCCCATCGCCCTGCTCAACGACATTGCTTTTCGCCCTGCTCAATCTCTCCAGAAACGGCTCCTGAATTGGCTTGGCTGCGATCAGCTCAGCGAGCTGCACGGCCCGGCCCGCGTACTCAATCACCTGTATGGTCTCGATGCCTGACAAGTCATCGAAGAACCAGCCGCAACTGGTGAACATCAGCATGGCGTGGCGCTGCATCTCCAACAACTGCCACACCGTCACCTCTTCCGTGGGTGTAAGCGGCCGCCTGAAATGCCGAAGGCCAAAATTGCTGCGGACCTCGGGGCCGCGGTCGAGGACCACCTGAATGTAGTCATTCCTCGCCGCCCATGGGTCCTTGAGAAGCGGCTCGCCATGCTGTTCGAAAACTTCTCCGATGCTGTCGCGCAGCCAATTCAGGGCCTCTCGGAGGGGATGGCGCCACTCCTGATTCCATCCCGCCCGGCCGGCGTTGCAGCCGCAGTTACTGCGCCATCGCTCGATCCCGTGCACGCAGCTCCAGGACGTGTTCTCGTATATCTGTGCTTCGTAAACCGGCGGGTGGAGCTCAAGAAACTCGCCGTAGTTCGTGATTCTGGCAAGGTTGTGCGACTCGATGTGATCCAGTGCATAGGCGAGTGCCATTTCGCCGTGGCGGTGGTGATGTCCATATGTTTCGCCGTCAGTGGCTATGTTCATCAATTGCGGCCCGGGGTGCGCGTCTGAGAAAACGCCCAGCAGGCGGGAGGCGAACTTCTCCCCGTTGTTCAGAAGTTTTTCAAACGCTACGGCCTGCGAGACAGGTCCGTCATAGAAAAACAAGTTGATGCTCAGTCCGTTAGGAAGCTTCAACAGGTAACAGCGCGTTGGATCAACTTTCGCGCCGGTGACGTCGGTCCAATTCGCTCGGTCCCCCGTGCCCAGAAGCCGGAAAGCCTTGGCCTGATGGGGAGCAAGAATCGTGTACGCGATTCCCTCTTGCGCCAACAGCTCGAGCGATTCCAGATCCACGGCTGTCTCGGGAAGCCACATCGCTTCAGGCCTTCGCCCAAACCGGGTTTCGAAGTCAGCCAGCCCCCACTTGATCTGAGTCTCCTTGTCGCGCCGGTTGGCAAGCGGAAGGATCATGTGATTGTAGACTTGGGCAATTGCCGAGCCGTGGCCGGAGAATTTCTTCTCGCTCAGCTTATCGGCTTCCAGGATTCCTTCGTACACGTCCGGTGCGTGGCGCTGCGCCCAGGAAAGCAGGGTGGGTCCGAAGTTGAAACTGGTCTGTGCGTAATTGTTGACAATTCGCACAATGCGGTCCGATCCGTCCAGGATGCGAGCCGTCAGATTAGTCGCATAGCATTCCGCCGTGATGCGCTCGTTCCAGTCGTGATAGGGATAGGCCGACTCCTGAAGCTCAATCTCCTCTAACCAGGGATTCTCGCGGGGTGGCTGATAGAAATGACTATGAATGCAGAGATATTTGTCCTGCTTATGCATGTGTACCGAATTGCAGACGCCAACAGGATGCTGTGCGTCGAAGAGTCATCATATCGGCTTCCGGTTTGAGAGTGTGAGCCGAATCGCAAACAGTATTGGAGCTGTCATCTAGTCGGACGGCAGGCGAATGCTGAAAACCGCCCCGCTGCCTGTTTCCCGATTTGCAGCCCCCACCGTTCCCCCATTTTTTTCGACAATAGAGGCCACGATGTGGAGCCCGAGCCCGGAGCGGCCCGTCGGGTTGGTCTTGGTGGATACGTTGGGACGGAAGATGCTTGGCAGGATGTCGGGCGCGATACCAGGGCCGTTATCGGAGACCGTAATACAGATTGAATCTGGCGCTTGCTCGACGGCGATCTCGATCCGGCTTGGCTTCTTGACCGCCTGAACGGCATTCAGGAACAGGTTCACAAAGACGCGCTCCCAGTCCTTGGCCGCCCCCGGCAGCCGAATGCCGGGTGGAAGCTTGCGGTCAAATTCCATGCGCGGTTTCCGCGCCGCGGTGCAGTAATCGGTATTCGATTGAACCGCGTCTTCGATGATGGCCGCCAAATCCGGCGTTCGATCCGGAATCGCGCCGACCAGGCGCTTGCCGCGCGCCACGCAACGCTGCAAGGTGGCCGCGAGAGACTTCCAGTGCTTGTCCGTGTTGAGTAACTCGGCTGCGTCGGTGATCGTCTCGAACACGTTGTTCAAGTCGTGAACCAGGCTCTCGTGAGTTAAATCGGAATCGATTGGTTTCTGCATGTCACACCAGCTACTGCACGACTTGGCGAAGCGTCGAGTAGAACTCCGGGTAAGACACGGAAGCAGCTTTTGAATTGTGGATCAAACTCGGCTCGTCGGCAGCCAGCGCGGCCACCGCGAACGCCATGGCGATACGGTGGTCGCCAAACGAATCGATTTCGGCGGCGTGAAACTGTTGCCCGCCTCGAATCTCCAGGCCATCGTGCCTCGCCGTCGCCTCAACGCCCATGCGATGCAAGTTGTCCACCACGGCAGCGATACGGTCGGTCTCTTTCACGCGCAACTCCGCGGCGTCTCGCACAACCAAGCCATCCTCGCATGAGCGCCCCGAGAATGCAAAGCACGGGTATCTCGTCAATGAGCGCGGCCGTGAGCGCACCTTCAATGCGGCCGCCCCGCATGTGTGAAGTTCTTACTTGCAGCGTGCCGATCAGTTCTCCATTGACCTGCTGAAGATTCAGAACCTTGATGGCGGCGCCGGCTGAAATAAGGAAGTCGAGCAGCGCCGTCCGGGTGGGGTTTAAGCCCACGTTCGCAATGATCAGGTCGGCTTCTTTTACAATCAGGGCCGCGACCAGGAAGAATGCCGCGGACGAGATGTCGCCCGGGACCACCAATTTCTTGGCTTCCAGTTCCTGTCCACCATGGATCCGGATGGTATGCCCATCCACCGTGATCTCAGCGCCCAATTCGCGCAACGCGATTTCAGTGTGATCGCGCGTTCTGAAAGGCTCGCGCACCACCGTCTCGCCCCGGGCGTAGAAACCAGCCAGCAGCACGCAACTCTTCACCTGAGCGCTGGCCATCGGCAGCGGGTAGTCGATGCCGTGAAGTTCAGAGCCGCGAATGACGAGTGGCGGATATTGATTATCGGTGGCGCTGATATGTGCCCCCATTTTTTCGAGCGGGCTCAGAACTCGTTTCATGGGGCGCTTGGAGAGCGACTCATCTCCGCCAATCTCGCAATTGAAGTGCTGGGCCGCCAAAATGCCGGAGAGCATGCGAATGGTCGTGCCGGAATTGCCCGCATCCAGATAGCGGAGGGGCGGCTGAAGCCCGCGAACGCCGTGGCCGCAGACGATCAGTTCCTGCCGGCCACCGTGTTCCGCGTAGCGGTGGGTAATACCCATTTCCTCCATGCAGGAGAGAGTGCTCTGGCAATCAGCGCCGGTTGAGTAGTTGAGAATATGCGACTCGCCATCGGCGAGCGACGTGAGCATCGCGTATCGGTGAGAAATCGATTTATCGCCGGGGACACTGATGGCGCCCGAAACAGCTCGCGCCGGGCGGATTTCTTCCACCGAATCTTGGGGAGTCATGAGCGTTGACTATTGTATCGTCGGAGGGAATCGGGAATGCGCGAGTGCAGGACCCGGTGCTGGCGCGGCTAGCCCTTTTATCCGTGCCGCAGCACAGTCACAATGTCGTCGACGGTGATCGTGCCCAACAGCTTTCCGTCTTCATCCACGACCGGCAGGCTCAGCAGGTTGTACTTATCGAAGATCTCCGCTACCCGATCCTGCTTGGCGTCCACTTCAACCGCCAGCAGTGGGTCATTCGCCAGTTCTTTCAGCGGCGTGTCTCCAGCGGCAAAAATCAGGCGGGCCAGCGGAACGGAGTAGAGCAGTTTCCCATCCTCACCCAATAAGAAGAGATTGTGGAGGTTCTCGAGCATCTCCTCGTTCCTGCGAAGCTCGGCCATGGCTATTGCCACGTCGGCGTCCTCAGGCAAGGCCAGATACTCGGTGTTCATAAGACCGCCCGCCGTGTCGTCGCGGAACTCCAGCAGCTCCTCAACCTCCTCTTTGTTCTCTTCATCCATTTCTTCGAGGATTTCGTCCGAGGTTTCCTCTTCGAGCTCATTCAGCACGTCGGCGACCTCGTTCGGGTCCATCTCCTCCAGGATCTCGGCCGCCTTCTCGGTTTCGAGGGACTCGATGATCTGGGCCTGAATATCGGGCTCAATCTCAGTCAACGCGTCGGCTGCTACCTCGCTGTCAATCGTGCTGAAGATGGCTTCGCGGTCGTCGGGGCTCAGGTCTTCGACGATATCGGCCAGATCGGCCGGGTGCATGTCTTCAAGCAGACGGTTGGATATGTTCAACCGCACGCGCCGCTGCGGGTCGGATTCCAGGATGTTGCAGAACTCCCAACGAATCGAGTGCGGCGGAATCCGGCTCTGCATCTTCCGGATCAGCGATGGGGGCACGGCGCCGGCGAGGACGCGCCGGAAAATGCTGCGGATTCCAATATCCACTTCCAGAATGTGCAGCTCGTCCCCTTGGTCAACGTTCATCTTCAAAAACGTTACGTCGTTGACGCGCACCACCTTGCGACCCTGGGCGTCAATGATCTGTTGGTCGAGCAAGTCCCGCACCAGCCGCAGCATGTACTCGTCGGAGTGGTACGGCGTCAGCCGTTCATCGCGCAAGTGAATGCCGTCAAAGTCAATGGAGCCGATCTGGTCGTGGCGGATGCTCAGCCAGCCTGGTCCGGCGCCCACCAGGAAGCGGTCGACGCGAACCGGATCAATCAGCGGGACCAGCGCTGCGTCCCGGAGCGTGCCGATCCGGCGGCCTTTCAGGTCGTAAACCTTCAGGCCGAGCAGTTCCGTCAGATACAAAATGTCTTCTGCCATCGCCGGGCTCTTCCATGGGTCGGTAGACAGCTTCCACTCCGGTCAGATCCGCTCGCCAGATCCCAACCGCACTCCCAATATGACGCAGCATCGAGACAGAAACAATAGAATTGATCGTCTAATCTCTAGGACGTAGAGTGTTTGCCGAATGGTACAGGGGTGCGACACGAACCGGACAAAATGTTCTATCCGCCAGCCGCTGCTCGCTCCCTTGGTGCGTACTACACTGAAGTAACTCGCGGAGGTCCAATGATGGGCCTGAAACGGGTTCTGCTTCGCTCGACAAAAGGGAACGCTTAGCCGCTGCCGGCTTCTTGAGTGCCACCAGCCCAGACATCGAAAGCCCGCCAGTTCTTCGTCAGGAACGGCTTGCTATCCCGTGCGCACCCGAATTTCGAGTACCGGCCTGGCCAGCTGGAAATGGCTCTTGAGGTGGAATCGGCCATTGCCGAACGCCGTCATCTCGTGGTGGAGGCGGGCACCGGCACCGGCAAGACGCTGGCCTACCTCATCCCGGCCATACTTTCCGGCAAGCGAGTAGTCATTTCCACCGGCACGAAGAACCTCCAGGAACAGTTGTTTTTCAAGGATGTGCCCTTCCTGCAGACACTTTTCGACTATCCGCTGAGCGTCTGCTATATGAAAGGCCGCAATAACTATGCCTGCCGCCAGAAGATCTACGATGCCGAGCGCGAGCCGATTCTAAGCGGGTTGGATGAAATCTCAGACTTCCGTGCGATTCGCGAATGGGAGCAAACAACCCTGTCAGGAGACCGCGCAGAGCTCATCCAACTGGCTGAAAACAGTTCGCTCTGGCACAAAATCGACGCGCGCCGCGACCTCTGTTCCGGCCAAAAGTGCCTGCAGTTCGACCGCTGCTTCATCACCGCCATGCACCGGCGGGCGCTTGAAAGCGACATTATTATCGTCAACCACCACCTCTTCTTCGCCGACCTGGCGGTCCGTGACGAATCCTATGGTGGGATTTTGCCTGAATACACAGCGGTGATCTTCGACGAAGCGCACGAGATTGAGGACGTGGCCGGCCAGTATTTCGGCATGAGCGTCAGCAATCTGCAGATTCAGGAGCTGGTGCGGGACAGCAGCTCGATTGCGCGCCGGAAGGGCTTTGCTACGGCCGAACTCGACCGCGCCCTGATCGTCCTCAGTGATCGCAGCGAGGCTTTCTTTTCGCTGTTTCCCCAGGAGGGCCGGCAGGGGTTCCGGGATCACCGCCAGTTCCTGGAGCGCAATGATATCGAATACCGGGAACTGCTTCTATCGATCAGCCTGCTCAGCGGGCAGCTGCAACTGGCGGACGATGCGGTGGAGGAAACCATTCCGCTGGTGAGGCGCGCGCGTCTGATTCAACAGGCGATTGAGTTCTGGGTGGACGGCGGCGAAAAGTCATTCGTCTACTGGACCGAGCGGCGCGGCCGGGGGCTCTATCTCCAGGCCACGCCCATTGACGTGTCGGGCGTTCTCGCCGAGCGCCTGATGAGCAAGGTAGATACCGTCATCCTGACGTCGGCGACCCTGACCGTGGCCGGATCGTTCGAGTACACCGAATCCCGGCTGGGCCTCAACGGCGCCCGGACTCTGGGCGTGCCCAGCCAGTTCGACTTCGCCAGACAGGCTTTGCTTTACGTGCCGCCGCACCTCCCGGATCCGCGCGAGCGCGATTACACCCTTCACGCTGCGAGCGAAATTGAGGGTATTCTCGAAGCATCGAGCGGCCGGGCGTTCGTTCTATTCACGAGCTATCAGCAGATGCGTCAAGTGCATAGCGCGCTGGCCGACCGGCTTCCATTCCCCGTGCTGCTGCAGGGAACGGTTCCCAGGAACGCCCTGATCGAGACGTTTCGGGAGACCCCCAGCGCGGTCCTGTTCGCCACCTCCAGTTTCTGGCAAGGGGTCGATGTGCAGGGCGAGCAATTGAGCTGCGTCATTATCGACCGCCTTCCGTTTGCGGTGCCCACCGACCCGGTGATCGCTGCAAGAGTCGACGCCGTTCGCGAATCCGGAGGCAATCCGTTTTACGAATACCAGATTCCTCAGGCGGCGTTGGCGCTCAAACAAGGCTTTGGACGCTTAATTCGCAGCCAATCCGACCGCGGCGTGCTGGTACTGCTGGATAATAGAATTACCAAGCAGCGGTATGGGCGAGTCTTCTTCGATAGTCTCCCCCCATATCGGTTCACGACAAAACTAGAGGAAGTGCAAGAGTTTTTTGATGTTTGAGATCTGTGTAGAACACTCATTTGCAGCTGGGCACGCGCTCCGCAACTATCGCGGAAAGTGCGAAAACGTGCATGGCCACAATTACCGCGTACAGGTTAGCGTGGAGGGGCCCGAACTGGATGAGAACGGATTGCTGCATGACTTCGCCGATCTCAAGAAACGGCTGCGCCAGACCAGCGAGTATCTCGATCATCAGTTCATCAACGACCTCAAGCCGTTCGACGAGATCAATCCGTCGGCGGAAAACATAGCCCGGTACATCTATGACGAGGTGCAGAAAGACCTCCACAATGCGCGAGTGTCCGCCGTGAAGGTTTGGGAGACAGATACCTCTTACGCTATTTACCGGCCGTAGGCCGTGTCAGTAGGTTTCCGGCTGTGATGGGACAGTCTCCGGGATTCCGGGCAACCGCTCCTTAACAGTCGCGGCTCGGCAGGTTTGGCGAAAGTCGGGGCTGCCGGGAGTTCCGTCCTGACACTGCGCAGGCAGAGGGAAACATTCAGCCGAAGCTTGGGAGGCCAAATCCGCTCGCTGACGCGCGCGGTTCGGTGCGGGACGATCTCGCACAGACTCCGATTGGCGCCTGTCGCCCGGCCTAGCGCCCGAAGAAGTCAGCGTTCTTCTTGGCGAAATCGTTCCATTTCTCAGGCAGATCGTCGAGCGCGAAGATTGCTGATACCGGGCAAACCGGCACGCACGCTCCGCAATCGATACACTCCACGGGATCAATGAACAGCATTTGTTCGGCTTCGAACTTTTCGCTATCTTTCTTAGGGTGAATACAATCCACCGGACACGCATCGACACAAGCTGTGTCTTTGGTTCCAATGCAGGGTTCCGCGATTACGTATGCCATGAGAACTTTCGATTAACGATCCTTCAATCAAGACTCTTCTTGCTTAAACCTTAGGAGTATCACATCGCCCCGGAATCACCAACCGCACGCCAGCGACCGGCGGGTTTGTCATGCTCAACTGCGTACAATGAGGCTAGATGATACCGAAGGTTCGCAAGGCCGTTTTCCCGGCCGCCGGCTTAGGGACTCGATTCCTTCCGGCGACTAAGGCGCAGCCCAAAGAAATGCTCGCGCTCGTCGATAAACCATTGATTCAATACGGTGTTGAAGAAGCGATGCATTCCGGCATCCAGAACATCATCATTGTCACCGGCCGCGGCAAAAGCTCCATCGAAGACCACTTCGACGTCAGCTTTGAACTTGAGCACCTGCTTGAATCGAAGAACCGGCCCGAGATGCTCTCCATGGTTCGTTCGATCTCGGACATGATCGATGTGTGCTACATCCGCCAGAAGGAAGCGCTCGGTCTGGGTCATGCCGTGCTCCGGGCGAAGGATCTGGTCGGCAATGAGCCATTTGCAACGATCCTTTCGGATGACGTGATCGCCTCTGAGGTTCCCTGTATCCGGCAGTTGCTGGACGTGTACGAATATTACGGCGCCTCCGTGGTTGCGTTGATGGAAGTCCCCAAGGACTCTATTTCCTCCTACGGCGTGGTCGACGCCGAACCGGTCTCGCACAACGGCAACCTGCAGAGCTTGTACCGCATACGCAACATGGTGGAGAAGCCGAAGGCCTCCGAGGCGCCATCTAATCTGGCCATCATCGGCCGGTACATCCTGACGCCGGAAATTTTCGAGTGTATCGAGTCCATTGAGCCGGGAAGCGGCGGCGAATTGCAGCTTACCGACGCCCTCAAATACCTGCTTCGGAACCGGCCCATTTACGGCCTGAAATTTGAAGGGAAGCGCTACGATGCGGGCGATAAGCTCGGTTATTTGAAGGCCACGGTGGAATTTGCACTGAGCCGTCACGATCTGGGCGGCCCGTTCCGCGACTACCTCAAAGAGCTTGCGCTGTAAAGAACCGCCAAACGCATTGTCGCGCCGAAACTTCCCACGTTCGGGTTCCCGTTGTCCTTTGATGCGGCGGAGTTTGTCCGTTTGTGCCTGTGCGTTTCTGTTGTTGGCACACGGTCGCACCGCCTCCGCACAGGAGAACGTAGTAGCCCAAGTCCGGCAGGCCCTCAGCGAGGGTGATCTCGCCAGGGCGGAGTCGCTGGTCACTTTCTACCAGCGGCTCAATGGTTATACGCCGGAGGTGATTGAGGCTTTCTCCTGGCTGGGCCGGGCGGAATTGAGCGCAGGGCAGATGGACCGCGCGCTGGACAACGCAGAGGAAACCCGCCGCCTGGTGGGCGAGCAGTTGAAGACCCACAAGCTCGATAGCAACCCCCACCTTGCGCTGGCTCTCGGAGCGGCACTCGAAGTGGAAGCAGAAATCTTAAGCGAGCGCCACCAACGCGCCGAGGCAGTGAGCCTGCTCCAGACCGCCATCCGGACCTATCAAGGAACGTCGGTGGTAGCGCGCCTCCGCAAGAATTTGAATCTGCTGACTCTCACTGGCAAGCCGGCGCCCGCGCTGCAAATGAGGAACTTCTTGTTTCCAACGGTCGCACCGGCCGGCGCCCCCCAGGTACGCTTGCTGTTCTTTTGGGCGCATTGGTGCGTAGACTGCAAAGCCGAAGCGCCCATCATTGCCCGCATCGCGGCCGATCTCGAGCCGAAGGGTCTGACGGTCATTGGCCCAACCATGCTTTACGGCTACACCAGAGCCGGCCAGGATGCGACTCCGGAAGAGGAGCGGCCATACATGCGCGAGATCTTCCAGCAATACTACGCCATCATCCCCAACATGGCAGTTCCGGTAAGTTCGGCTAACTTCGACACGTTCGGCGCCAGCACCACTCCTACACTGGTCGTTATCGACCGGCAGGGGATTGTGCGGCTCTATCACGCCGGCCGCCTGGCCGAATCGGAGTTGCGGGCCGCGATTGAGCCGCTTCTCCCGCGAGCGACTACGCGATAATCGGCCTATATGACTCGCCGCATCTTCGCTGGTGCTCTATTGTCGCTGCTTTTGCCAGCGAGCTCCCTTTGGGCCGGCGGACCGCCTCAAACCGTTATCTCGGTCGAAGTGAAGAACAACTACGGCAAGCCGGTCCAGAACGGAACCGTCATCCTTGATTTCCTGAGCGGGCACGACCCGAAGAAATTCGGCGCACGGCGCAAGATCCACTGGGAAGTGCGGCTCAATTTACAAGGTGCGGCGAGCTTTCCTTCGATACCGCAAGGCAAGGTGCGAGTGCAGGTCATCGCCAAGGACTACCAGACCTTCGGCAAGGATTTCGACATTGACGAGCCCACCAAGACCATCGACGTCAAACTGGATTACCCACAGAAGCAGTACAGCGTCCATGGTGATATGCCGCCCCCCAAGCCGGAAGACAAGCCCCAGGAAACGACTCCGCCGCCTCCGCCGCCGCAGTAACGGCATCTCACGGGAACAACCGTCACGGCTCAGCCGGCTTTTGCGAAAGTTGGAGTTGTCGCTACGCGCTCGGATAAACCGCGATGGCGTCGATCTCAACTTGGACATCCCGCGGGAGTTTGGCAACTTCCACGGTTGACCGTGCCGGCGGATTGGTGGGGAAATAGCGCGCGTAGACCTCATTCATCTGCGGGAACTCGGAGAGGTTCTTCAGGAACACGCTGGTCTTCACCACGTGTTCCAGCGACAGGCCGGCGGCAGCCAGCACGGCCTTCAAGTTCTCGAGGACACGTTCCGTCTGCATCTGGATGGTGCCCTCCACCAGCTGCATCGTGCTGGGATCAAGCGGGATCTGCCCGCTCATGAAAAGCATCCCGTTTACCCGCACCGCCTGGGAATAAGGCCCAATTGCTTTCGGTGCATTCTCGGAACAAATGGTTTCTCTCATAGTGTTGAATTGCTCTCCATTCTAATCGGAACGCCAGGTCTCCCGCTCTATTTGCTTTTCAGCCGCAGCGTACCAACCAATTCGCTGACGCGGTTCACCCTTTCGCGCTTCACGAACTTGTCCAACTCGCGGGCGATCCGCAGCGGGGCTTGCGGATCCCAGAAGGTTGCCGTGCCCACTTCCACGGCCTGCGCCCCCGCAATGAGGAACTCGGCCGCATCGGTCCCGTTCGCAATGCCTCCGAGTCCCACCACCGGAATCTTCACTGCCTGGGCCGCCTCGTAGACCAACCGCAGCGCGATGGGCTTAATGGCCGGTCCCGACAGGCCGCCAAAACCAGCTCCCAGGCGGGGCGTTCGTGTCCTTGCGTCGATGGCCAGGGAAAGAAACGTGTTCACCAGCGAAATAGCGTCCGCGCCGGCGGCTTCCGCAGCCTGTGCCAGCGGTTCGATCTTGGCGACGTTGGGCGACAGCTTCACCAGCATCGGCCGCTTCGTGAGCGGCCGCAGGCTGCCAATCAGATCCGACAGGCACCCGGGATCGCTCGAGAAGAAAATGCCGCCGTGTTTGACGTTGGGGCACGACACATTGATCTCGTAGCCAGCGATTCCCGGCGCATCCTCCAGCACCCCGATCACTTCCTGATAGTCCTCGGCCGCGTAGCCGAATACGTTGACAAACACCGGCACGCTGAAGCGGCGCAGCTCGGGCATGGTTTGCGAAACAAACGCCCGGACTCCCATGTTTTGCAAACCCACGGAGTTCATCATCCCGGCTGCTGTTTCGAAGAGCCGCGGCGCTGGGTTTCCCTGGATCGGTTCGCGAGAGAGCCCCTTGGTGATAACCCCGCCAAGCTCATTCAACTTCACCAGCCGCGCAAACTCGACTCCATAGCCGAAAGTTCCGGATGCGGCAAGAACCGGATTCTTCAGTGGAACTCCACACAGCGTGGTTTCAAGGCGAGTCATGAGCCGGGGGCGGTCAGCTTTCTCATGGCCTCTGTCTCATGATCGGGCGGCCATCGCTTCTTCGGCCGCGGCCTCTCGAGCTGCCGTCCGGGTGATCAAATCCCAGGTGCTTTTGATGTCGTCCTGGTTGGTTTGCATGTTTCCGATTGCGAAACGCAGCACGAATTGGCCGTTCAGGACGGTGTGCGACACAAACGCATGCCCCGACTCATTGACAGCCTGCATGGTTCGTTGATTGACTGCGTTTGATCCCTTGTGCCGGAAGCAGACCAGCGAGAACAGAACCGGCGCGCTGAGTTCAAAATCCGGGTGCTCCTGAACTCTGGCGGCGAGAAACTGGGCTAGCCGCAAGCTCTCCCGCAGCAACGCGACGACACCCTGGTGTCCGTAATATCGCATCACGTACCACAGCTTCAAGGCCCGGAAGCGCCGGCCAAGCTGGACGCCGTAATCGTTGTAGTTGACGACCAGCGAATCTTCCGCGGTCTTCAAGTACTCCGCGCTCAACGACGAAGCGCGCTTAAATATTTCGGGAAACCGGGTATACAATACGCTGCAATCCATGGAGACAAAAAGCCACTTGTGCGGATTCAGAATCAGGGAGTGAGCCCGCTCGGCTCCATCCAGGATATGCCGCATCTCCGGGACAATCGCAGCCGGGCCGCCGTAGGCCGCGTCAACGTGCAGCCAGACGCCATAGCGCTCGGCGATGGAGGCAATTTCGGGCACCGGGTCGATGCTCGTGATCGACGTTGTGCCCACAGTCGCCACCACGCAGCAGGGAGTCCTACCGCTTCCGAGGTCGCTCACAATGGCCTCTTCGAGCAAGTTCGGGCGCATCCCGAATCGCTCGTCGACTCCGATCTTTCTGACGTTCTCCTGCCCGAAGCCGAGCGTGATAGCGGCCTTTTCGGCGGATGAATGGGTATGTTCGGAGATGTAAACCGTCATGCCCGGCTTCATCCCTTTCACGCGGCACTCGGGATCCTTCCACTCCCGCGCCGCGCCGATGGCCTGTAGAACGCCGATCGACGCCGTGTCGTAGATGATGCCGAAGAAACTATCGCTCAGCTGCAGCCATTGGCGCAGCCATGAAAGAGTCACCTGTTCCAACTCGGTCGCCGAGGGGGACGACTTCCAGAGCATCACGTTGACGTTCATGGCCGCAATCAGCAGTTCCGCCAGAACGCTGGGGGGCGACGACGAGTTGGCGAACCAGGCAAAGAAACGGGGGTGATTCCAGAGTGTAAGGCCGGGGAAGACGGAGTCGTTGAAGTCCTGCAGGATTCGCTCGATCGGCTCGCCGCTCTCCGGGGCTGAATTCGGCAGGCACGCCGACAAGTCTCCCGGGCTTACCTTCGGTAAAACGGGAAAGTCGCGAACCTGCTGAAAGTAGCGCGTGATCCAATCAATGTGCTGGTAACCGGCCTCGCGGAATTCGTCCGGGGACATGGCCTTTGCCGGCCTGTGGTCTTCGTCGTTCATCCCGAACGCCGCCTCCTGCGTCTCAATTCTCCCTCTCTGGTCGGCCCTCGTCTGTTTACCCGGCGGACTCGTGCAGCACCTGCGGTATCCATTCTGTCAGCCAGGCCTGATACTCCGCAATCTGCTGCGCGGGCAACGGAACCGCCGAGTGTTGTTGTTTCCAGCCACGAGCAACTGCGGCCTGCTTGATGGCCACTGTCGAGGGGAATCGCTCCACCCACGGCAGGAACTCCATCAGCCTCTGATTCAACCGTCCCGCTTTCTCCGAGTCTCCTGCAACGCAAGCCCGATCCAGCGCCACCATGAGTTCGGGTACGGCCGCAGCCACACCCGAAATGACGCCATCAGCACCTTCCATCCGCGCACGCAGGTAAATGCACTCGTGGCCTGCAAGCAAGCGAAACTGCTGCTTCTTGCGCTGGGCCAGCAGTGCTTCGAACATCCCCCACTCGCCGCTCGAATCCTTGATCCCGGCGAACTTCCCCGTTTCCAGCAGACTCACCGCGAGCGCTGCCGACATCGGGTTGGTGAAGAAAGGCAGGTTGTAGAGGTAGACCGGCAGTTGTCCGGCGAATGCCGTCAGGAACTGCGCGTAGAATGCCGTGATTTGCTCGTCCTTGTATCGATAGAAATAGGGCGGCATCAGAAGCACCCCGGACGCTCCCAAGCCGCAGGCGCTTTCGGCCAGCTGAATGGCGCCGTCCAGGGTCGAATGCGACACGTTGACCAGTACGGGCACACGGCTTCGCTTAATGGCTAGCGAACACACGCGCATCCGCTCTTCGGTGTCGAAGTGGACAAACTCCCCGGTCGACCCGAACAACACGAGGCCGTCAACGCCGGTTCGCACAACGGTGTCGAGGTAATCGAGCATAGCTGCCGTGTCGGCCTCAATCGATTCGGGCCGCCGAGGCGTAGCGAGCGCCGCATAGACGCCGGTGGCTAACTCCACTTTGCGCTGTTTTGCCATCGCAGAATTCAGGTTTCCCTATGCCGTGCAAGAGACGCGCGGCATGAAACCTGATTCTACTTTAACGGTGCGCACCAGCGCTCTCTGAACCGGCGCAGCCGGAGGTAGAGGCGGCATTCCGGGCAAGCGCTCCGTCACCATCCGCGCTTCGGTACGCTTCGCTGAAAAATAAGGAGCTATCGTTTCCCCGGCGCCGGCGCCGCGCCCGTCCGTTTGTGTTTCGCGGCCCGCAACACAAGCTCACGAGGATCGAGCATGTACTGCGGCCGAAACCGCTTGGTGCTCCACTTGCACCCGTCGTCAAACTGCAAGCCCAGGAAGTACGCCAAATCCCGATACAAGCAGTAGCGGACCGTCGCCGGCATCTCACCGTCACCGTAGTTCACTGTGATCCGCGTTCCCTTTTGCACAGGCGTTTCTAACTGCACGCACGCACCCGAGAGAGAGATGTCTTCCAGGTTCGCGACATCCCGGTGCCGGCGCCCGGCTTTATCGTCCCATCGCACTTCCACGAGCTCCGCGCACATCATCCGCGGATCGATCCTTTGCTCGAGTCCCCGTCTTTGCTCGACCACTCGCCGTTCTCCAGCTACGCGTCCGCCCATATTTGTCTAATCGGCTGGCGGCGCGTGGGAGGTTAGCGTTGTTGGCGCCTTCTGGCTCCCAAATTGCTGTGTTCCGTTTCGCGATTCTGCCCGCCGCGCGGTTACAGTAAAGTTGTACGCCGATGCAGGTCCATTCCCGTTACGTACCATCGCCGCACCAGCCGGAACTAGACCCGCGCTTTCGCATTCCTGTCCGATTGCTCTTCTACTGCGCCATCGGCTTTGCGTTGTACTTATTCATCCCGATCTTCTTGAAACCGCTGTTTGGCCTGGTTATCGCCGCAACCATCGGTCTGTTTGCGGTCGCGTTCATCACCAACGTCTTGACCATCCGGGTGTTTGACCGGCGCCCGATTAGCGATATCGGCCTCGGCCCACATGGCGCGGGACGAAACTTCGCGATCGGCATTGTTTGCGGCGGCGGATCGGCGGCTTTGATGCTGCTCGCCCCGATCCTGGCCGGCGCCGGCCACCTGGTGCCCAGAACGACCCCTGGCATTTCCTGGCCAAGCCTGCTTTTCTTCCTGGTTGCACTTTTGTTCGGGGCCGCCGGCGAGGAGGTCCTCTTCCGCGGATATGCGTTCCAGGTGTTGATCGAAAAGATTGGTCCGTACGCCACCGTCCTGCCGGTTGCTGTCTTCTTCGGTTTTGGGCACGCCGGGAACCCCTACGCGACGAATTTGTCTATCTTCAACACCATGTTGTGGGGTGCGCTGCTAGGATATGCGTTCCTGCGCAGCCACGATCTCTGGCTGCCCATCGGATTGCATTTCAGCTGGAATGCCGTGCTGCCGCTGTTTGGTGTCAACCTCAGTGGACTTACAATTGAAGTGACGGGATATTCGTACAAGTGGGACATTGGGCCTTTATGGAGTGGCGGCAACTACGGTCCGGAGGGTGGGATACTGACCACCATTTTCGTCATCGCGCTGTTCTTCGTACTGCACCGGGCGCCAATTGTGCCTCAACACAACCCGTTGGTTCCCTCACTCGACGAGTCCGTCTAGCGCACATACGCCCTTCCGCCATTGCGATTCTCGCCCTGGCATCCACGTTAGGCGCGTTCAACCTGCGGGCCGGGGATAAGCTCAGCTTTGACGAGCGCATTGAACTGGAGCGGGGCCTTATGGCCGAAATCGCTACCGCGAAGATGCTTCTGCCGCGCTCCGCAAAGCCTCTCATTTATAGCAGCGACGGTCACTTCGACAAGGCCGCGTGGGACAAAGCACTGCGTGAATCGGGGCCGGCCGCCCGCAGCGGCGATCAGATTCAGATCACGCGCGTCCTGATCGAATCGGATCGCATACTCCTCGAGATCAACAACGGCACCAAGAAAGGCACGCACTGGTACGACCACGTCGAGGTGGGCATGGGCGGCTCAAGCATGCCGGTCAACCAGAATGCCAACAACTCGAACGCGGCCGCCGGTTCGAACATAGCGGTCGTTTTCAAGGGCGGCGTGCCATCCATCAAGTCGTCCGAGGTTAAAGAGATACTTGCCCCGCTATTTGATTTCGACAAACACAGCGCCACGGTCGATTACGTGGAACAACTGCCGGAACCAATCCGAGTGGCGATCAAGGAACAGCGGCCCGTGGAAGGCATGAACCGCGAACAGCTGTTGCTGGCCATGGGCAAGCCGCGCAACAAGTCTCGCGAGATGAAGGACGGCGACGAGATTGAGGATTGGGTGTATGGGGACCCACCCGGAAAAATCACGTTTGTGACTCTTAGCGAGGGCAAGGTGGTCAAAATCCGGGAGGCTTACGCCAGCGTGGGTGGTTCCACCGCTCCTCCGCTTCCTCCGAATTAGTGCCTGCGCTCAAGGGCGTCCTGACCTCGCAAAAACACGATTTTGATAGGGTCGCTGGCTACAATGGTGGCAGCTATGCCTATCAAAGTTGGTATCAACGGCTTCGGCCGAATCGGACGTAACGTCGTCCGCGCCGGACTCCACAATCCTGAGTTGGAATTCGTTGCGGCGAACGATCTCACAGACACGAAAACGCTGGCCCACCTGTTGAAGTATGACTCGATTCTGGGTCCGCTTGATGAAGAAGTAAAGATTGATGGCGACAACATTGTCGTCGCGGGCAAGAAGATCAAGATCTTTGCGATCAAAGACCCGGCTGAAATCGATTGGACCTCGCTCGGCGTCCAGGTGGTGATTGAATCCACTGGCCGGTTTACCGATGCGAAGGAGGCTGCCAAGCACCTTCACGGTTCAGTGAAGAAGGTAATCATTTCCGCCCCTGCCTCGAATGAGGATGTCACGATTGTGCTGGGCGTCAATGACAACGCGTATAACCCCGCCAAGCACAACATCATCTCCAACGCGTCGTGCACCACCAATTGCCTGGCTCCGTTCGTAAAAGTGTTGAACGACAAGTGGGGCATCGAGAAGGGCTCGATGACCACCATTCACAGCTACACCAACGACCAGAATGTACTGGACTTCCCGCACAAGGATCTGCGCCGTGCGCGCGCTGCCGCGCTCAACATGATCCCCACCTCCACGGGCGCCGCAAAGGCGATCGCGCTGGTCATTCCGGAACTCAAGGGCAAACTGGACGGCTACGCCATGCGCGTTCCCACCCCGGACGTCTCGGTGGTCGACCTTGTGGCGGTGCTCAAAAAGCCTGCCACCGCGGCTGAAATCAACGCCGAGTTAAAGGCTGCCGCCGAAGGTCCGTTGAAGGGCATCCTGGCGTATACGGATGATCCGGTGGTTTCCACCGACATGCTGCGCAATCCGAACAGCTCCATCATCGACGGCCAATTGACGAAGGTCATCGGCGGCGATCTGGCGAAGGTGGTTTCCTGGTACGACAACGAATGGGGTTATTCCTGTCGCGTCGTCGACTTGGTTGTCTTCGTCGCCAAGAAAGGCCTGTAGACTCTCTTCTGAGGTGGGGCTGGACGCCCTCGTCCGCGCTGGACGCCTACGTCCGGCTCCGCCCATCGTCTTCGTTTTAGACGGAAGTCTTATCCTCGCAACTGCCTCAGCACCGCATCGGTGAACTCGCCGGTGGATGCTCTGCCGCCCACATCGCCGGTCAGGTGTTGCCCGTCGGCGTACACAGCCTCAATCGCCGTCCTCATCCGGTGCGCGGCATCCGGCTCACCCAAATGAATTAACATCATGACGGCCGAAAGCATGAGTGCGGTCGGGTTAGCCTTGCCCTGTCCGGCGATATCGGGCGCGCTGCCATGGACTGCCTCGAATACCGCATGCGTCTCGCCCATGTTTGCACCGGGAACAATCCCCAGCCCACCCACCAATCCCGCCGCCAAATCCGAAACAATATCGCCGTAAAGGTTCGGCAGCAGCAAAACGTCGAAGGTCTCCGGCCGCATCACTAATTGCATCGACGCATTGTCGACAATCAGCTCTTTGTATTCGATCTCGGGGTACTTCTTCGCGATCTCGCGGCAGCAGCGCAAGAACAAGCCATCTGCCAGCTTCATAATGTTGGCTTTGTGTATCGCCGCGACCCGCTTTCTCCCGTTTTTTCGAGCGTATTGAAAAGCATACTCGGCGATTCGTATCGACGCCGTTCGCGTAATCACTTTAAGACTCGTTACCACGTCTTTAACGATCTCGTGTTCCAAGCCCGAATAAAGGTCTTCCGTGTTCTCGCGGAAGATCACCATGTCGATCTTCACGTCCTGGAAGCGCGTCTTGATGCCGGGCAGTGTCGCCACCGGCCGCACGTTCGCAAACAGATCGAGGGTCTTGCGCAGCGCCACGTTGACACTCTGAAAGCCTTCCGCAATGGGCGTCGTCACCGGGCCCTTCAATCCCACATGTGTCTGATTCAGAGAATCCAGCAGATAGTGCGGCAGTGTTCGCCCGGATTCCAGAATGATGGCTTCATTCAGTTCCGCCCGGCGCCAGCAGATATCTACGCCGGTGGCATCCACCACGTGTACCGTCGCTTCGGCGACTTCGGGACCAATCCCGTCCCCGGGAATTAAGGTGCAATAGTAGGGCACATCCTGATTCTACAGAGCTGAATAGCCCAAGGCGTCTCGCCGATGCTCCCGGCCGCGTCAGGCGCCGTAGTTCCTCATCGCGCATCCCTTCACCACGTCCCACCAGCGCCTGATAGGTGTCCCGCGCGGAACAAAAATGTGGCTTATAATTCTCACTGCTGTTTTGAATCGACGCATCAAGCTGGGTTCAGCGCCGATCTATACCGGATCGCGCCCCAACCCTAATCGTCGCTCAAGCCTTGTTCGCTAGGAGGACTCTGATGATCGCGTATACCCTTCTCAACCGGCGCGTTGCGAAGCGCTTGCCGTTGCTGTTTTCCGCTCTACTGTGCCTGCTTGCCGGACTGCCCGCGAGCGCACAATCGGATCCCACCATCCCGTCGGGCGACATCCGCATCCACTACCATCGATCGGACGGCAACTACTCCGGCTGGACCGTGTACGCGTTCGACAACACCACGGAGAATACGGGCGATTACGGCGACGGTCCGGTGCAGGTGACCGGGACCGACAGCTACGGCGTGTATTTCGACGTCGGCATCACTTCGGGTGCGCAGGAGGTTGGGATCATTATTCACAACCCAACCGCTCCGGGCGGCGATCAGAAGGATACTCCCAACAATCTGTTTGTCGATCCCGCCACGCAGGGCGTTGAATACTGGGCGTACTCCGGGATCGCCAAGCTGTATAACACGGCGCCCAGCTTGACCAATCCCACCGCCCTGCTGCCGGGCTACGTGCGCGTTCACTACCACCGGACGGACGGCAATTACGGAGGCTGGACGATCTACGCATTCTACGACACGGCCGAGTACACCGGCGATTACAATAGTGGGCTCGTACCTCCCACCAATTCCGACGCCTATGGAGTGTATTTTGACGTCGCCGTGGTTGCGAATCCGCAGAATCTTGGGCTGATCATTCACAATCCCTCCGCGCCGGGCGGCGACCAGAAAGATCCGGGACCGAACGAGTTCGTCGATCCTTCTACCGAAGGCTATGAGTACTGGGGTTACACCGGCATCGGCAAGTTGTACAAGAGCCAGCCAAGTCTAACCAATCCCAATGCGCTGTTGCCGGGATACGCTCGAATTCATTACTACCGCCCCGATGGAAACTACGCGAATTGGAGCGTGTACGCCTTTGAAGACACCGCCGAATACACCGGCGATTACAACGATGGACTGACGTTTGTTACCGCGCTGGACTCTTACGGCGCGTACTTCGATATCAGTTTGATCCCCAACGCGCAGAACCTCGGATTCATCATCCACAACACGGCGACCGGGGTCAAGGATCCCGGACCCAACATGTATCTTGTGGTCGGCACTTACCAGCAAGCTTGGGCGATTTCAGGGAACGCGATGGTCTTCACTTCGACGCCGACTCCCACCGAGATACTGGATAGTCTGCTCAACGTGCAACAAGCCTACTGGCTCGACCGCCAGCGGGTGGCGATCCAGCCCCAGTTTGCCCAAAGCGGCGATACCTATGCCATCACTTCGAGCCTGACCGGCGGCCTTTCGGTGACCCCAACCGGCATCACTGGTGGGACCAGTATTCCGCTCACGGTTGGCGGAAGCCTGACTGCGGACGAGCTGTACCGGTACCCGCAATTGAGCAGCTACACCGTTCTTCAATTGCCGGCCAATACGCCGGTTTCTACCTTGCAGACGTTTCTCGAGGGGCAACTCGCGTTTTCAGCCATCGGATCGAACGGAGCGCTGCAGTACGCGACCGGCATTCAGATCGCGGGAGTCCTGGATGATCTCTTCTATTACCCGGGGGCACTCGGCGTCGTATTTAATCACGGACAGCGGGGCTGGCAGGACTGGCCGGACGACCAGAATTACCCGGTGAAGCTCAAACTCTGGGCTCCCACTGCGCAGAACGTCTCGCTTCAGGTCTTCGACCACGAATCCGACACGACGCCTTCCGCCATCGTACCGATGCATGAGCACAATGGCGTGTGGGTAGCCGGCGGCCAGCCCAGTTGGCAAGGCAAATACTATCTGTACAGCGTAAAAGTGTGGGTGCCATCCGATGCCGCGGTGGACACGAATGTTACCAGCGATCCATATTCCATCGATATCGCGTTGAATGGCGCCAAGAGCAGGATCACGGATCTCGACTCCTATGAGACCAAGCCGCCCGGCTGGGACGAAGATACTTCGCCTCCGCTGCGAAGTTTCAGCGACATGAGCGTGTATGAGCTGCACATTCGTGACTTCAGCGTGAACGACCCCACGGTTCCATTGGCTCATCGCGGTATGTACGAGGCCTTTGGCGACCAGAATTCCAACGGCATGAGGCATCTTCGCTCCCTGGCAGCAAGCGGGCTCAAAGCCGTGCATATCCTGCCTTCCTTCCACTTCGCCAGCGTGAACGAAGACAAATCCACCTGGATTATTCCCACCGGCCTCGCCCTGTATCCTCCGGATGGCGAGCAGCAGCAGGCAGCCGTTACCGCCAGCCAGTCCAGCCCAGCCTATAACTGGGGCTATGATCCCGTGCACTATATGGCGCCGGAAGGCAGTTATGCGATCAATCCCGATAACCGCGTGTTGGAATACCGGGTCATGGTGGATGGACTCCACAAAGCGGGCCTGCGCGTGGTGCAGGACGTGGTCTTCAACCACACCAATGCCAGCGGCGAAGGTCCGAACTCCAATCTCGACGAGGTGGTGCCGGGTTACTACCATCGCCTGGATGCGAACGGAAACCTTGAAACCGGTTCGTGCTGCCCGGACACGGCCGCCGAACACAAGATGATGGAGAAGTTGATCATCGATACCCTGGTGCTCAATGCACTGGAATACAAAATCGATGGTTTCCGATTCGACATTATGAGCTTTATGTTCACTTACAACATGCAGGACATTCAGGCTGCCCTGCAGGCGCTCACCCCCGAACAAAATGGCGTGAACGGATCCAGCATCTATCTATACGGCGAAGGCTTCAATTTCGGAGACACATACAACAATCAGATTGGGCCGAGCGCTTCGCAACTCAATCTCTACGGCTTCGGCATCGGCACTTTCAACGACCGCATTCGCGACGGGATTCGCGGAGGCAGTCCCTTCGCCGATGAGCGGGTGCAGGGCTTTGCGACCGGGCTCTTCAGCGACCCCAGCGCTTTCACCAATGGCAGCCTTTCGCCGAGCCAGCAACAGGCGCAATTACTGCAGTACTCCGACTGGATCGACGTAGGGCTCACAGGCAATCTGCGTGACTACACATTTATCGACAGTGCAGGCGCCACCGTAACGGGAGCCCAAATCAGCTACAACGGGCAACCAACCGGATATACGAAGAGTCCGATCGAGGCGGTGAACTATGCCTCAGTCCATGACAACCAGGACCTCTTCGACGCGGTACAGCTGAAGTCGAGCTTCAGTGACAGCATTGCCACCCGTGCCAGAAGGCAGGTGATGGGCATGAGCCTTGTCACGCTGGGGCAAGGCATCCCGTTCTTCCAGGCCGGCGACGATCTGCTGCGTTCCAAGGACATGGACCAGAACAGCTATAACTCGGGGGACTGGTTCAATAAAATCGACTGGACCGGCCAAACCGCAAACTGGGGCATCGGCCTGCCGATCGCCAGCCAGAACCAGGGCCAGTGGCCGCTGATGGTGCCGTTGCTCAGCAACTCTGCTTACACGCCGCTTCCGGCAAATATCGCATACAGCGAAGAGGCTTTCAGGGAACTGCTCACGATACGCTACAGTTCCGGCCTGTTCCGCATGCCGACTTTCGAGGAAGTGCAAAACAACCTGACCTTCCTGAACACCGGGCCATCGCAGACGCCGGGCCTGATTGTCATGAAGCTGGATGCGAATGGATGGAACTATGGACCTTACCAACACATCCTGGTGCTGTTCAATGCGACCGATGCTCCGGTTACGTTTACCGACAGCCGGCTGCTGGGTTTGAAGCTGCGTCTGCACCCGGTCCAGCAAAACTCCAGTGATCCGGCGACGCGGCAATCCACGTTTAACTCCACAACGGGGACAGCCACAGTCCCCGCGCTGACGACCGCAGTATTTGTGACTCAAAGCTGGTAGCGAGCGGCGATAGCCGGCTCGCCTCCAGCGGCCATCTTAAGATGCTCGCAATGCCAACGCGGGATCGGTGCGCCTCGACCTCCGCGCCGGCAGATTCAATCGTTGAAGCCCCCAGACAAACCGGACCGGTCTCTTCTTGAGATACGATCTCTTTTACAAAGCTGATGACTATAAGAAGAGCGCTCGTACTGCCAGTTGCCGCCATCTGTCTCGCATTGAGCGCTGACGCAGCTTCGGCAGCAAAGTCGAATATCGTTTTGATATACGCGGACGACGTCGGCTACGGTGACCTCAGCTCCTATGGAGCTACGAGAATCCAGACGCCAAACATCGACCGACTGGCTGCAGAGGGGATGCGGGGCACCGCAACGCACTCGGCATCGGCTACTTGTACTCCATCGCGCTATGCGCTGATGACGGGGCAATATGCCTGGCGCAGGGAGGGAACGGGCATACTTCCGGGCGATGCGCCTCTCCTGATCGAACCCGGAAGCACAACTCTGCCTTCTGTTTTGAAAGCCGCCGGCTACCGGACCGGCGTGGTTGGTAAATGGCATATGGGTTTGGGCGCTGGATCCATCGACTGGAACGGAGAGATCAAGCCGGGGCCGCTCGAGATCGGTTTCGACTACTCGTTCATCATGCCCGCCACCGGCGATCGGGTTCCGTGCGTTTACGTAGAGAATCATCGCGTAGTCAATCTTGACCCGAGCGATCCTATTTCCATCAGCTACCAAAAGCCTTTTCCCGGCGAGCCGACCGGCCGGTCGAATCCAGAACTTCTGCGGATGTTACCCAGCCATGGGCATGATATGGCAATCGTGAACGGCGTGAGCAGGATCGGTTACATGAAAGGCGGTAAGAAGGCCCTTTGGGTTGACGAGGAAATGGCGGCCACCTTCACGGCGAAGGCAATCGCGTTTATCACTCGCGAGCAAGCTGGCCCGTTTTTCCTTTATTTCGCGGCTCACGAGATTCATGTGCCTCGTCTTCCGGATGCGCGCTTTTCCGGCAAGAGCGAAATGGGACCGCGAGGGGACGCCATTCTGGAGCTTGACTGGGTAGTCGGTCAGGTTCTAGCGACGCTCGATCGTTTAAAGCTCACCAACAGCACGATCGTGATGTTTGCCAGCGACAACGGCCCGGTGCTCGACGACGGTTACAAGGATCAGGCAGTCGAGAAGGCCGGTGGTCACAAGCCGGCTGGAATTTACCGTGGTGGTAAGTACAGTAACTATGATGGCGGGACGCGCGTGCCTTTCTTGATCCGATGGCCCAACCATGTCAAGCCGGATTCCACCTCCGACGCGTTGATGTGCCACATTGATCTGCTTCATTCACTGGCAAGCCTTACCGGTCAGGCGTTACCCGCAAACGCCGCTCCCGATAGTTTCGATTTAATGCCCGCGTTTCTTGGGCAATCGAAAACCGGCAGGCCGTATCTGGTGGAACATGCTGATTCGCTGTCGCTGGTGGAGGGAGACTGGAAGTTCATTCGCCATCACGACGGGCCGAAGACCAACGAAACGGGCATCGAACTGGGCAACAGTCCCCAGGATCAGCTCTTCAACATCAGAAAGGACCCGGGCGAGAAAGTAGATTTGGCTCGTCAGGAACCGGAACGCGTGAAGCGCATGAGCCAGCTTCTGGATTCGGTCGAAAGCAAGGGCCGCAGCCGTCCTTAATCAAGAAGTCGGGATCTCTCTCATTCCCGCACTTGGCTCCCTTCGGCCAATGAACGACCTTCACTTGATATTGATAACCACGACATTGGCCGTGAACCCATCCACGGTCACAACAACCGGCACTTCACCGGCGCCCTTGAGCGAATGCGGAATAATCACCGAGACGTAGTCCATGCCCGGGTCGGAGTTTGGCAGCTTTGCCGCTGCTTCCACGTGCGCCGGAACTCCTCCGATTTCCGCAACGACATCGTGGAGCGAACTGCGGCCCCGGATCCCGGTGGCCTGGAAGTAGACGTACAGCTTGTCGGACGGCTTCCCTAAATCAAGTGGCACAGAGACGCAAGTTGCCGTGCACTGGTACACGGTCTCGGATGTCTGCTGTCCTCCGCTGGTGTCGAGTTGAGCGGTCGCCAGCGCAACTCCGCTGCCAGTGCCGTCCGCGGAAAATAAACCCGGAGCGACCGTCGATACCAGCGCACCGCTCACTTGTGAGCCCACCGCAACCGTAGCAACGCCCGGAGCCGTGCCGCGAGGCATGACATAGGTAACTTGGCTGGGACCCGCATAGTAGAGCCCTGCTGTTCGGGACACACCAGTGCTGTCCTGGACGTTGACTTGAAGGCCTCCTAAGGTGTGCGTTTTTCCGTCGGCAGATCCAGTCTTGTTCGTGAAATTCTGACCCAGCGCGACCACAATGGATTCGGGAGCAAAACGAAAGCCTCCATCGGCAAGGGACTGGTTCGTCACCACGGGGGCGGTGGTGTCGTTACTGCCGACGGACACGGAACTATTGACAGTAACGATGGGCATCGCATCTTCTCCTTCAAGTTGCGACTGGGTTTCTCCTGAGTGTATGAACCACAGATAGTCACCGGGCTGCGTCCCTGCGCTGGCGATGAGATTGCCGGCCACCATGCCGCCGTTGACGTTTTCCACGCGGATTCCCGAATGTGGCGAGTTCGTCACGAAATTGCCGGTGATCGTGAAGCCGGAAAGCGATTCTGTGCTTACCCAGTTGAAGTATTCATCCTCGGCCGCCACGTTGATGGAAGCCGTGAGCCCGAGTATTGGATTGCTCGGTGTACCGTAGCCGAGCGCTGTGTCAACGACGTTGTTGGTAATGCTGATGCCGGAACTCGGGCCGGTCTTATACGAGTACGAGAGGCCTTCGTCCTGCTCGACCAGAATGCCCGACTGATTTGTCTCCTGGGTCGCGTTGCCGGTGACGGTGACGTTCTCAACGCCGGCCGGATAAATGCCGCGTCCGAAAACCTCCTCCCGCACTAGATTGCCGCTGATCACGGAGCCGCCGCCGCGCAGGCTCGCATCGGCCGGTGTAACGCCGAACCCCGCCAGCAAGCCGCCGACAGCGTGGTCCAGAGTCAGCGTGACGATCTCGCCAGATGGTGCGGTAGCTGCCGTGATGGTGGCCGTATCCAGAATCGTCGCGTCCAGAATACTGATGAACTGAACCGATTCGCCTACGCTGATCGAACTGCCATTCAAGGTGACCTCGACGGTATTGCCCGTGGCGGGGCCATTCACGATCGCAGGCCACTGGCCGTCGATCGCGATCCCATCGTCGCAACCCCGCCGAACCGTGTTGTTCGTGACCATATTGTTCGCGCCGGCGTGGCTCAAATGAATCCCATCGGCATTCGTGCTGATCATGCGATCCGTGCCCGGCCGTGGAATCACCTGTACGTGGTCGACGATCGTGTTTGAGCTGTTGTCGATGCCGAAACCGAGATAGCCCGACGCATACACAGAAATGTTTTGGAGCGCCAAGCGGGTGTCCAGGTTTCCCGAAATCGTTGCCACGCCTGCCCGCCATTCCAGCACCATCGTGTCCCCTGGCTGAATGTTCGCGATGTCGGCTACGGTCGCCCACGGTTCCGTTCCCATCAGCTGAATGGACGTATCGCTAAACGGCGGCGGTGTCACCTGCATACGGCCCGTGGCGCGCAGTTCCTGCCCATTGCGAAAAATGAAGGCGTAGTAGCCGCTGATGATGTAGTTGGAGGGCACCGTGCGCGTGTTGAAGCTGGATGGCAGGGGATAAGAACCCATCTGCTCGACACTGACTGTCTTACCGCTCACGCCGGTCACCGTCAGTTGCGTAAACGGCAACACCTGGTAGTCGACCGTAAAATTCTTCAGCGTCAAGTTCGTGCTGTTCGTGATTTGAATGGCGACGATGTTACTGAAGTTAAAGTAGAGGTCTGAATAGCGAAGGTCCACGGTCACATTCGAGATTTGGTTCAGGTAGACGTGCTGATATGAGCTGTTCAGGCTGAGAAAGTAGTAGCTGCCGCGCTCCGCAATGACCTTCGGAATGCCATGCGCCGACGCATACTCGACACCTGCCTGGAACAGCGGCCGCGAGTCCAGTGTGGGCATATCCGGAGTCATGTTGCTAGCCGCAATACCCATCGGCACCAGGTCCTTGGAGAGATTTAATACTTGGCCGGAGGCGCTCGTCGACAACGACACAGCGACTGCCAGGAAGAAGACGGAACGCCGGAACCGATTGGTGCGAATTCTCACTCTGAGCCTCCGAAAAGTGCTTGAGATCGTATCACAGGCCAGCCACCTCCGGCCGCATCGTATTTCTGTCATACTTCTGCGCCATCCCGCTTCCCGCCTTTGACAGAATATAGGCAATGCCACACATTGAGCGTGCCCTGCTAAGCGTTACCGACAAAACTGGCATCGTCGCCTTCGCCAGGAAGTTGCACACCATGGGGGTGGAGCTGGTTTCAACCGGCGGCACCGCGAAATTGCTAGCGGAGAACCATATCCCGGTTCGTGAAGTATCCGAAATCACGGGCTTCCCCGAAATGCTCGACGGCCGGGTCAAGACCATTCATCCCAAGATTGCCGCCGGCATCCTCGCCGTACGCGCCAATGTTGAACATATGAAAGCGCTGAAAGAGCACGGTATCCCCGCTTTTCAGATGGTCGTCGTGAACCTTTATGAGTTCGAAAAATACGCCAATAAGCCCGGTGTGACCCGCGACGAGCTAGTGGAGAATATCGACATCGGCGGGCCCACCATGATTCGTGCCGCCGCCAAGAACTTTCAGGATGTCGCGGTAATTGTTTCCCCGAACCAGTATGAGCCCATACTCGCAGAACTGGAGGCGAACGCCGTCTGCCTCACTTATCGAACCCAATGGGAGCTTGCCCAGCAGGCCTTTACTCACACCGCGGCGTATGATGCGGCGGTGTTCCAGCGCCTGTCGCGGGTCGACGCCGATGGCAATACCTTGCCTGACGAAACACTGCCGCCCGCTTTGCGCATCAACGCCCCGCGCACCTCATCCCTGCGCTATGGTGAGAATCCGCATCAGGGAGCGGCGCTCTACAGCTTCCAGCATGGCGGCGTCGCTTCGGCTCAACAGCTTCATGGGAAGGAGCTTTCTTACAACAACCTGGTGGATCTCGACGCCGCTTGGCAGTTGATCCTCGAGTTCGAGCAGCCTGCCGCCGCCATCATCAAGCACACCAATCCTTGCGGCTGCGCCGAGCAGTCCAGCCTGGCGGATGCGTATCGCAAAGCGCTCGCAGCCGACCCCGTTTCCGCATTTGGCGGCGTCCTGGCCTTCAACCGTGAGGTGGACCGTGAAACGGCACAGGAAGTCAGCCAGCTTTTCGTGGAGGCCGTCGCCGCCCCGGCATTCTCTCCCGATGCTTTGGAGATCCTGACCAGAAAGAAGAACGTGCGGCTTATCGACGTATCGCCCATCGATAAGCCGGAACTGGTCATCAAGTCGATTAGCGGTGGACTACTTGCCCAGACGGCCGATCAGGCCCCCTTGGATAGCGCCGCGTTGCGTGTTGTGACTTCCCGTGCTCCGAATGCCGAGGAGCTGCGCGCATTGATCTTTGGCTGGAAGGTTTGTAAGCACGTCAAGTCCAATGCCATTGTGTACGCACTGGCGGGCCAGTCGGTCAGTGTCGGCGCCGGTCAGATGAGCCGTGTCGACAGCGTGAAAGTGGGCGCCATGAAGGCTGTGCTGCCACTCCAGGGAACCGTGCTTGCCTCCGATGCTTTCTTCCCGTTCCCGGACGGTGTGGAGGAAGCAGCCAAGCATGGCATTACTGCCGTGATTCAGCCCGGCGGTTCTGTTCGCGACGACGACGTAATTGCCGCTGCCGACCGCCTCGGCCTGGCCATGGTTTTCACGGGCATACGCCACTTCAGGCACTAAGAGGGGCGGCCAGAAGACCGGCGATTACGAAACGAACCAGACCCGGTGGCCGGGGGCAATGCTCACGGCCATAGGCTAAAGATGTTGATCAAAAGGCTATTTTCTATGGTGTTCTCGAGAGCCTATGATCTCGCGATCGATGCCGTAAAGGTCATGTTCAAGACTCAATTCGAGAATCGCGAAATCGTTCATAATCGAGTGCTGAGCGGTGGTCTGGCAGTATTCTCCGGCATCATCGACTAACCAAACGCAATCCAAGCCATCTTGAGTGCGATAGTAGCCAACTCGGAAGACCGTTCCTTTCTGATCGCTCCAGTTTGGCGCGTCAGAGATTAGTTTTACCGGTGTGAGTGGGGGAATGACCTTTGTTTTTGCTGACACACGATTCTCTTCTATCTTTGCCGAAAACGGTTTCTTGCCGGGCGGGTCTAGAAGCTCTAACGGAAAGGCGTCTCTTCGGTTGAGTTGAGCCATTACAGATGTATCAGAGATCGACGCATCTTCGACAAGGCCTAGCTCTGAGCTAGCCGTTTGCGACGCGCTCTTTTAGGTCCGAGTACGCCAGCTCGATGAGCCGGTTTAGCGCTGCGGCATTGGTGGCCGTTCCGGGCTTTAGCTTTAAATGGCGCATGAACTTGCCGTTGCCTTGCAACAAGCGGTCCGGATCCGGTAGCGACGCGCCCTGAAAGAATCCGACGTTTACGTGGGAAGTGAATACATTGACGTAGGCGAAGGGTGCATCTCCCAAACATGCAACCGGACAGCCGTCATGCAAAAGCTCGCGGACTTCGTCTCCGCAGTTGCGCATAATCTCGAACCACTGAGCCGCGATGTCTCCCAATTCACCGGCATGCTCTTTCATCCACGCCTCGATGGCAGGATCCCGTTCGACAGCGCCGTTGAATCGCAGCAATTCTGTTCTCATCGCAGCTATAGTTTATGCTTTCGAAGTTTGTGCTGACGTAGCACTGTGGGTAAGGCCACAGTCTTTAATAACCCGAGCCGCAGTTGGGAGAACGCCAGCGGTCTAGGCGGATTGCACGCCGCGGCATGATGGAATCGCCAGTACGGTATCTGGAAAAAGGGAAAACTGCCAGGAAACGTCCTCGGAGAGGTAGCGACCCCGCCTGTCTTCGTTTTCCGAGCTACCAGATTGTGTCGACCATGGAAGCTTGAATCTTTCGGTCGCGACTCACCAGCGGCAGCTTCAACGCAACAGCGGTCGCGGCGATGATCCGATCCGGCAAATCAGCTACCTCACTTCGGGGAACAAGTTCTAAGGCATCGGCGATACGACGGTCCAACGCCGCCAAAGCGTAGGGCCCGCTCGGATCCTCAAGCGCCCGAATCAAGATTTGACGGGCAGCAGATGGGAGTCGAGTCTTCTCGACCAGGTACGTGAGTTCCAGGAGGCAAATCGAGGGGACATAGATGGGATGCCCATCTGCCGAGGCTTGGTCGAGGACCGCTTCAGCAGTCTTCGACCAAGGCCGGATTCTTGGAGAGGTACCACGAGATTGCGTGCGTATCGACGATAACAGCTGGCATCAGATGTCTTCGCGCGGAAAGTTCTTCCACATCTCGCGCTGGTTTTCTTCAATCTCTTCGGCGGTCACTGTAATGTTCAAACCCGCCCACAGGCCCTTGCCGCTCCACCGGGGCTTCAAAGGCCCGGATTCATTACGGAGTTTCTCCGCGTGGGCTAAGAGTTCCTGCTGTTTTTCGGGAGATAGCGTGCGGACCGCTTCTAAGATGGATTGTTCGAGGGTCATCGTATGCCTCTAGCCATTATCTGCCGTTCCCAGGAAATCGGAAAGGGGACCCGTGGGTTCCTACGGCGGTGGATTCTTATTGAAGAAGTTGCCGTTCAGCTAATTTCGCTCGGCGCTGCTCCCAGGACCCGGGACTTTCCGTTGAGTTGAGACGCTGACGCCCTTCTTAGCCTCGGCTCTCGGGCCTCGTCACTGTATCCACAAACTCCAGGTTGCGGGTGGTCATCGTGGTTACCCAGTCGGCCGGCAATTGCCCCACGGGAAGCAGTTTTCCTTTCTCCAGATAGCGGACGGTCCGGGCGAACTTCGCCGCGTGCGGATCATGCGTCACCATCACCACGGTCTTGTTGAACTCGTTCCGCAAGCGTTGCAGCAGGGTCAGGATGTCCTCGGCTGACGATGCGTCCAGGTTACCGGTCGGCTCGTCCGCCAGGATCAAGGCTGGATCCGTGACCAGCGCCCTCGCAATCGCCACGCGCTGCTCCTGCCCGCCGGAAAGCTGCTTCGGCAGGTGGCCCAGGCGGTCGCCCAATCCCACCAGCTTCAGCGCCGTCGCGGCGTGTTCCAGGCGATCTTTCTTTCCAAGATTCGTCAGCTTCAAGGGCAGCTCCACGTTCTCAAGGGCCGAGAGCACGGGAATCAGGTTGAACGACTGGAAGATGAAGCCGATGTTCTCATTGCGCCAGTGTGCAATCTGCTTGTCGGAGAACGTCCGCAGACTGGAGCCCAGCACTTCAATCTCGCCGCTGGTGGCCCGGTCCATGGCTGCGATCAAATGCAGGAGAGTGGACTTGCCGGAGCCGGACGGGCCCATCAGGGCGATGAAATCGGCGCGCTCAATGTCAATGTCGACCTCGTCCAGCGCATTGACCTTGAACTCGTCGCGAATGTACTCCTTGCTGAGCTTGCGCGTCTTGATGACTACTTCGGCCATTGTCTGTCCCTCCCTTGCCGGCTTGCGCCTGGTTTACTTTGCGGCCACGTTCTGGCCATCCTTCATGTCGGTCGGCGGATTCAAAATCAGGTCTTCGCCGCCGATTAAGCCACTCTTCACCACCACGCCCTGCGCGGTGCTTCCGCCGGTGGTCACGCTTCGTTTGTGAGCCTTGCCATCCACGACTAAGAACACGCTCCCATCCTGTATTGCTGCCGCGGGAACCACCAGCACCTGCTGGGTGCTCCCCGCGCCAGGTGCCGGTTGATCGTTGTAGAACGCCACCGTGGCATTCATCTCCGGCCGCAGGTAATCGTCCGGATTCAAGACTTTCACTTTCACCTGCACGGTGGCCTTCGCTCGATTCGCTTCCGGCGAGATTTCGTCGATCATTCCTTTGTACTTGCGGTCCGGGTAGGCATCCGTCGTGATGATGCCCTTCTGGTTCGACGCCAGCTTCGCGAAATCGTTTTGGTTGATATCCAGTTCAACCTTAAGATCCATCAAATCCGCCTCGGAGACCACATAACCCTTGGCGCCCTTGTCGCCGACAAAGCCGGTGGTGACAAATTCGCCCTTCTCCACATTGCGCTCCAGGATCGTGCCGGTTACCGGCGCCTTGATGATTGTGTTGTCGAGTTGATTCTGGTAGTACGCCACTGAACCCTTGGCTTGCTCAATCTGCCCTCGTATCTGGTCAATCTCTTCCTTGCGCGGACCCAGCACAGCCAGATCGAGCGTCCGCTGCAGGCTGTTCATCTTCGCCACATTCCCGTCGTACTTGGCTTGGGCATCGTCCAGCGACTGCTTTGCCATGACGCCGTCTTTGACCAGCGCTTTTGTACGATCCAGCGTCACCTTGCTGTCCTCGACATCCGCCTTCGCCTGTTCCACGTCCGCCTTGGCCTTCGCGATTTCCTCCGGCCGCGAGCCGTTCAGCAATTCGGCCAGATGGGCTTCCAGATTCTTCAGTTGTCCCGTGGCCTGCTCGAGCATAGCCTTGTACTCGTCATCTTCCAGGCGCACCAGGACCTGGCCGGCCTGTACGTGATCTGCTTTCTCGACGCCAATCCACGACACGCGGCCGTTTACCTTCGAGGCGACTTCAATTTTGTGCGCCGCAATAATGTAGCCGGTGGCGCTGAGAATGATCTGTTCTCCGGTGGCTGATACCGACATCGGACTTTGGACCCGGACCACCTGAACCAGTATCGGGGCGGTCAGTTTTTTGTAGCCCCAAGCTACACCCGAGAGGGCGGCTATCAAAATGGCCGCAATGACGATCCACTTCAACAACGGGTTCGAGGCCGAGGCCGGCCGCCGGGAACTGCGGTCAATTTTCAGGCTGTGAAGATCGGTTTGCATTTCAGTCGCGAAAAAATATCTTATGTCAGACTTCCCGCAGCGCGGTCAGGATCTCTTTTTGCGCAGCTTGGCGGGCCGGTAACAGGCCTCCCAACGCGCCTAGAATCGTCGAAAAAACCAGTCCGATTAGCATGATCATCGGCGTCACTTTGAAGTTGAATGAGATCTCGCTGAAGGTGACGAAACTCCCAATGCCGGTGGTCACATTGTTGAGCGGGAGGGCAATCAAAATGCCCAGCGCCCCGCCAATCAGACACAACACCACCGATTCCAGCAGGAAGCTGAGTTGGATGCTGCCCTTCGTAAACCCGAGCACGCGCAGTGTTCCTATTTCTTTCGCGCGCCGGGCGACCGCCGCATACATGGTATTCATTGCGGCGAACGAACTGCCCACCGCCATGATGATGGAGACAAAAATGCCGAGAAACTGTATCGGGGCCGAGGCGCTGGTTTGATTTAGGTAGTACGCTTTCTCCGTCAGCGGGTCCACGGTCAGCCGCCGGTCCTCCTTCATGGAGTTAATCAGAGCGGGCACGGCTGATGCATCCGTCGCTTGAATCAGTACCGAACTCAATGCGTCGGGACGGTTGAAGTCGGACGAGATTTGATTGAGATCGCCAAAAATCTCGCTGTTGACGGCGCTCTCGCCGCCGTCCATGATTCCTACAATCGTCCAGTAGCCTTTGCCGAACTTCAGTTGCTTGCCCAGTTTTGCGTCCGGGCTCCGCTTGGCTATGTTCTTGCCGACGACAATCTCTCGCTGGCCGGGGGTGAACCAGCGGCCCGCGGCGAGTTTCAGCTTGTCCCGCATTTGGGTGCCGCGAAGAGTCACGCCACGCAAGGTCACGTTCATGCCGCCGTGCGGATTCTCGGGATTCACGACGTCGACAATGGTCACCATTTCGAGCGACGCCAGCGGTTGCCCATCCGGCCCCGTGGCAATGCCAGGGTAGCTTTTGATTACCTGAAAGCTCTCCTGGCTCACCACGCTTGTCAATTCGGCGTTGCCGCCTTTTCGCAACACCAGCACGTGCAGCGGGTCGCCCGCCGCTTCAAATGCCGTTCGCAGACCAGCGCCTAGCGCGAGCACGGCCAGTAATACGGCCACCGTCATCGCAATTCCGACCGCCGTCATGATGGTTGTGGTCTTGCGCACGATCAGGTTTCGAATGTTGTACGAGATTGGAATGGTCATGGTTCCCTTCTCCTAACCGCTGTAGCGCAGTGAATCGAGAATGTTGGTGCGCGCCGCGTTCCAGGCCGGGACGAAGGAACTCACCAGGCCAATAGCCAATGCCAGCACCAGGCAAACCAGTGCCACCAGCGGCGTCACCGTCAACCCATGCAGATTTTGGTTATAGTTCTCCCCGGCTTTGCCGACCATCACGCTGAGGCCCTCCGCCAGCATGATCCCGATCGCGCCGCCGATCAGAGCAATCACCGCCGCCTCCGTCAGGATGATGGTCAGAATGTTCTCGTTCGTGAATCCCAGCGTCTTCAACACACCGACTTCCTTGATTCGCTCGCGAACCGACATTGCCATGGTATTGCCGGAAACTAACAGGATCGTGAATGTGACGGCTCCGCAAATGCAAAGTAAAAACAGCTTGATGTTGCCCAGGAATGAAACAAAGGTGAGCAGGAACTGCTGCTCTGACTCCGTTTTGGTGGGCTGCGGGGAATTATCGAACATGTCATCGATCGCTTTTGAGACCCGTGGCACGCTTTCCGGGCTGTCCACCAGCACCGCGAATGTCCCCGCCTGGTCGCGCCGTCCGCTGGTTAACAACTCGCGCAAATAGTCGCGGTTGAAATACATACTGTTCAGCGCATCGGGGTCTTCGAAAATGCCTCGAACGGTTAGCTCCAGTGTCACGGGATAAATGTCACCCACAATCTGTATCCGGTCGCCCAGATGCAAGTTCAATCGCTCCGAAATGTCCTTGGAGATGACGCAGGCGGTCCGCTCCGACAAGAAGGCGCGTCGCTGGTCTTCCGGCATCACCATTTGCGTGCGGATTGTCAGGAATGCGGGCGGCTCCACTCCGAAACGAGCAAAGAAATTCTTGGGGTCGCGTTGGTCTTTGTAGACACCCTGGAACCAGTCCCAGGTAGAGACTTCTTTTACCCCCGGAACCTGGCGGATTTTTGCTTCGTAGGAATACGGCAGCGCCTGTGCCAGTGAAACCCGGTGCCGCACGACCACCCGCAACGCCGCGCCCGGCGTCGCTTCCTTGTAAAACATTGCGTTGTAGATGGCAAACAGAACACCCAACAGACACAGCGAAGCGGCGATGCTGCAGATGGTGAGAATGCTGCGCCGGCGGTTCCGAATGGTGTTTTTGACGGACAATGAAAAATAGCGGAACATGCGAATCTCCCGGCGGCCCGTGAAACCGTGAAAGCCGTACTTCCAGATTACGAGAATTCACCGCTGCACTTGGCATTTCTAGACGAGTGGCCGAATTCTTTGGATCAACGGGGCGTTCCGGGCGTCCCGTCTCGGGTCCGTTTATTACAATCGGACCTTCCATGCCATTCACACCCGAAGACGAACAGTTCATGCAGCAGGCGCTGGCCGAAGCCCGCCTCGCCGCTGCTGCCGGCGAGGTGCCGGTGGGCGCGGTGCTGGTTGCCGGCCATGATGTCATTGGCGTCGGGCGCAACCAACCCATCACGACCCACGATCCCTCCGCCCACGCGGAGATGCAGGCTCTCCGGGCTGCAGCCGCCCAGGTGGAGAACTACCGGCTGGCGGGCACCACGCTCTACGTGACGTTGGAACCCTGCACGATGTGCGCTGGGCTGATCGTGCTGGCCCGTGTCCGGCGCCTCGTCTTTGCGGCCCGCGATCTGCGGTTCGGCGCGGTGCGCTCGAAATTCCGCCTGGCTGATTCGGAGCTTCTCAACCATCAGGTCGAGGTGGAAGAAGGGCTGCTCGCCGCCGAGGCCGGTGAGCTCCTAACCCGGTTCTTCCTGGATCGCCGTTAGGTGGAGTCAACTACCCCCAAAATACAAGCGGCGGAGAGCCGAAGCCCTCCGCCGCCGGAAAAACAGCTTTGTCCTGAAAGACTAGCTGGTGGTCTTGGTGGCCTTGGTCTTCTTGGTCTTGGTCTTGGTGGTCTTCTTGGTGGAGGTGGTGTCGTCCTTGGCAAAGGCAAACGTGGTCGCACCGAGAAGCAGGGACATGCCCAGCATGAGGCTCATAATCTTCTTCATTTTTTGATAATCTCCTTGATCAGTATTTACGCGAGCTCGCGATGTGCTCAACCTGAGTGTCTCAGCCGGGTATGAAGCCAACCTTAAGCGCCGATTAAATAGCGTTAATTTCTTCTCTCTCAATGGCTTCCGGGCCTAAAGTGGGGTTTGGGCGGCTTTCTTTACCAGAATTTACAAACGCCTCCCACCGCCGAATCGCCCATCTGGCCTTGAACATCCGCCGTTCAACCAGCACTCTGTCGGCAAGAGTGCCACCCCCGCGCTACACTGGCTCAATAGCGAAGCATCATGCTTCGGTACAGGATCTCTCTCGTTTGTCTTCTTTAGCCGCACCGCCGTTCGACGAAGCCGCCCTGGTGGCCAAGGCCAAGGCCGGGGACGCCTCCGCCTTCTCCGAGCTGGTCACTCATTACGACCGCCGGGTCTTCCGCATGGCGAAGCAAATCACGCAAAATGATGAAGATGCGGAGGATGTGCTGCAGGAGACCTTCTTAAAGGCTTACTCGCACCTGGACGATTTCCAGGGCAACTCAAAGTTCTATACCTGGCTGGTTCGCATCGCCGTCAACGAAGCCCTGATGAAGCTTCGCAAACGGCGGTCCGACAAAACCGTCCCTCTCGACGACCCTATCGACACGGGTGAGGACGTGGTTGCGCGCGAGATCGCAGTCTGGGAGGACGACCCTGAGCAGCTCTATGGGCGCGAAGAATTGGCTGAGATTCTCAACCAGGCCGTGCAGGGCTTGAAGCCAGCTTACCGCACCGTTTTCATTCTTAGAGACATCGAAGAAATGTCAATCGAGGAGACTGCTGAAGCCTTGGGACTGTCCATATCTGCGGTGAAAAGTAGACTTCTGCGCGCCCGGCTCCAGCTCCGCGAAAAACTGACCCGCCTGTTCAGGCGAAAGGGAGACGACGCCTTTGCTTACCTGTAAGCAGTTTCTACAGGAGCTGAATGACTTTCTGGATGAGTCGCTCGACCCCGAGCTTCGCCGGGAGATCGAAAGGCACGTTACCGAGTGCCCTAACTGTTTTGTTGTTTGCGACACCACCAAAAGGACGTTAAGAGTCTTCAAAGGGATGGAACCCCACCCGGTGCCTCCCGAAGTTCAGCAACGCCTGCTTCAGGCAGTGCAGAAGAAGATTGCCGAACGTAAAGGCATCGACCCGACGTCGCCCGGCGATTGCTGAACACTCGCCCTTTTAGTGTCCCGGTCCGTGCAGCATTTGCTCAAATCGCTGCTTCTGATCGTCGTCCAGGATTTCCAGGATCTTCTCTTTACCCATCACAGCCACGGCTGAGCGCTGTTCTTCGATGTTCTGGTAATACTTACCGAAATCGTCCAGCATCAGTTCCACCTGCAATGCCTGCTCGGGACGCAAGCGCAGTTCAGTCTTGAGCTGCTCCAGGCCCAGCCGTTTCCCCTGGTAGACGAACTCATGTCCAGGCTTGATCGGCATCCAGCGGTGCAGGTACTGGCGCATGGCCGCCGCGCCGAAGGCCGTGCCGCACAGAAAGACCACCGCAAGGATCGCGAGTACTTTAGGGTTGGACCAACCCGACTCTTCAGTGCTGAACATGTGGCGGCGGCGTTCGACCAACACGTGGGTCTGTCCTTACTCCGCCTCGGAATTATAGCTGACGAAGTTCACCAGCACTGCATCCCGCTTATCAGTCGAGTCGCCTTGAACCGGAGTGTCGCTATCGTCCTGTGTCATGGCCGAAGCGCTCGCGTACAAATGGCCATCCTGGCTCTCCATGCTGACGACATAAGTGCCGAGCAACAGCGCCAGCGCCAGCGACGCATATGCCACACGTTTGCCAAATGGGGAATACAGGAAAACCGCCCAGATCGTATTCTGGGCCCGCTCTTCAATGCGCTGCAAAACGCGCGCATAGAAGCCGGCACTGGGTTCTGCCTCAACCCGCAGACCCTGTACCATGCGCGACTGCTCCCGAAGTATCGCTACTTCGCGGGCACACGCCTCACACTCCGCCAAATGATTTCGCACTTCTTTAGGTCCGGTCAGAACATCCTGCGACCGGAGTACATCTTCCAATCGATCTCGGATTACGCCGTGCATATTTCCCTCAGAAGCGCACAGGCCGCACGCTGCGGTGCCGACAACAGAATGACTCCACGGAGTTAGCCGCGGCGGACGAGTCCGTTGTGCGCGTATTACTTCTAACCCTTGCCTGACGAACACGGGTCTGTTTGCCCGTTTTGTAGCTTCTCGTCCGTTCTCAATTGCCGAACGGAGTCCGTCCCAACCGCTGGGCAGCTTTAACCAGCTTCTGGCGGGCGCGGAACAACTTTACCTTAATAGTATTCTCATTCATCCCGGTCATTTGGGATAATTCTTCCACCGAATGTCCTTCCACTTCCTTGAGAAGGATCAGTGACCGGTCCTCTTCTGAAATCTTGGAAAGTAGCTTGACGATCAGGTCGTGGTGCGCGAGCTGTGTATCCACCCCGGGCGTCTGGTCGGAGGCCGGCTCCGAATTCTCCATCCGCAGCGACTCCTCCGGCGAAAAATCACTCTCGTAAACCAGTTTCCGAACCCGCTTCTTCCGCAGGTAGTCATAGCATTCATTCACCGTGATCTTATAGATCCAGGTCAACAGCGAGCTGCGGAAATCGAAATTGCCGATCGAAAAATAGATTTTCGCGAACACCTGCTGCGCGATATCCTCGGCATCGTTCCGGTTCCGCAAGATACCAAAAATGATGGAGTAGACCTTCGACTGATAGCGCTCCACGACTTCCCGGAACGCCATTTCGTCCTTGGCCTGCACCCGACGGACAAGCGCAGCTTCCTCGGTGGTTCGGTGGTCCAATCTCGTCTTTGCCCGGGGTTGTTCGCCCGTTAGGGGGAAGGGGATTGCTGCGCTCAAGCCGCTCATGCACCTGAGACGTAGCGCCTATTCATTCGGTTGCACGGAGTTAGAGCGCCCGAACGACTCCTCGTCGCCCCGTCCCCGCAACTTCAAGTCTAGCCCCAAAACCCCTCCACCATCCGCAAAACCTGCGTCTTCCAGCCCCTCCTGCGCATCGAACGTTTGTAAAAGTGTGTGTTAGGGTAGCGCTTTTCCTGTTACCATTCCCCGTAATACATTAAATCTATTAAATCTTAGGAGTCCAATCGAATGATCCAGCTAACCGATACCGCCGTCACGAAAGTCCATGAAATCCTGGAGATGCAGGATCCGAAACCGGCTGGGTTGCGCATCTCGGTCGTTGGCGGAGGCTGCTCCGGTTTCAGCTACTCCATGGCTTTCGAGAACACCCCCTCGATGCTCGACAAGACCTACAACTTCGGCGACTTGAAAGTGTTCATCGACTCGGCATCCATGCTGTACCTGGATGGCGCGGAAGTGGACTACGTCGAGACGCTCGAAGGCTCGGGCTTCAAGTTCAACAATCCACAGGTGAAATCCACCTGTGGCTGCGGCAGCTCGTTCAGCGTCTAAGCCCCCGCGTTGCGTTTGAAGTCAAAATACTGAAGTCTTAGGTCACCTCCCGCCAATCAGGCTTGGGCGATGCCCCCGTTCACAAAGTTCATTCACAAAGTTCGTTCCGTAATTTTCTTAACGGAATCAGTAGCTTTCCAGGGCACCCGACTCGAAGGCCACCTCGAACTGCCTCATCCTGAGGTACGAAGTGGGCGGGTGCCTACGCCCGCACCGCTCTCCGCCTCGGAGCAGGCTGCCCACATCCGGCTCTCCGAGTTACACGGAAAGGTGGGCGGCATTTTCATTTGCGGGGGTGAACGGAACCCGGTTAGGGTGAGTTCCTTTCGCAAAAACCGGATCGGGGCCAAGGTTCAGGCCCCACGGAGGTGATCAGAAGGCTGGCAAATCTAAGTTAACTGCTTTGTATTCAATAAGTTGAGTTCGAACGCAACCGAATCCGCAGGCTGGCCGTAAATCTGCTGAGCGTCGCGCTCCCCGGGCGGTTGGCTTCGTTCTTTCAGTGCATTCGGTCGCCGGCTCTGTCGGCAGCCGTCTGGCGGGGAAGGTTGCTTGTGACTCAGCTTTCGTCGGACCAGACCATGCGGACGTGGTCGCGGTCGGCGGTGCTCCGGTCGTCGTGGTAGATGGAGCCGGCGCCGGTCCAGGGGGTTGAGCCTTCCACGGGCCAGCTGGTCACCAGAAAGTTGGTGAGGCCGGAGTCGCCGGGTTTCACGTCCTTTACCCAGACTGCGCCGAAGGCGGCCCGAAACGTGGCGAGCAGATTCTTCGCGAAATCGGACTCCATGTCACGGTCCATGATGACGTTCATGGCGGTGTGCTCCGATAGCGGGCGCAGGTCGCTGAAGAACTCGAGCGTGACCAGCTCGTCCGGGATGCCGCGGCCGAAATAGGCATCGACGAACGTGAAGCCGTAGCGTGTGCCGTCTTTGCCCAGCTTGCGAACCGCGTAGCGAGCGGAAAGCGGCAGGAAGCGGACTTGGGGCGGCAAGCGTTGCTTGAGGAAGTAGTTCTCCGCGACCGGCAGGACCACGGGATCGACATCCACCGCATCGACTCGCCGCACACTGGGCAGCCGGGCAGCATCGCGCGGAAAGGTGAAGCCGGCGGCGCCGATCACCAGCACCGTTTCCGGATGCACCTCGCCGAGCGCCTTCTCCGCTGCCAGGACGTATTCGAACGAAGTTTCGGCGTCATCGGCATAAACGCCCGATGACCGGCCACCGCTCATCAATAGAACGCGCGCCAGGCGCAGGTTCGGGGCGGGCTCCTCGATGATCCGAATCGACTGGTAGGCGCTGTCAAAGGAGTAGAGCGTATCCGGGGGCGTTACGACTAACCGCGACGCAACCACCAGCGCCAGCGCCGCGGACCCGTAGGCGGCGGCTCGCCACATCGGGATTTGCCGGAGAGCAATTGCCAATGCCACGGCCGCGAGCAGCCCGCAAACCAGGTGGCTCGACCAGGTCACTCCGATGGAAGGAAACAGCCACACCGGGGTCACGACTCCGCCGGCTACCGAACCCAGCGTGGAGAAGAACAGGACGCGGCCGGAGGCTTTGCCGGCGTGGCCCTCGGTGTTGATGAGTTCGGCCAGCATCGGCACGGTTTGCGATGCCAGATAAATGGGAGCAAGCAGCAGCAGGATGGCTGTCACGCCGATAGCTAGCGGGAGGGCGAGGCCCCAATCGAGCAGCTTCTCCATGAGGAGCGCTTCAAAAGGAAAAGCCAGCGCTCCATAAAGTATTGCCGCGATGAACAGGTTTCTGGCGAGCGCGAATTGAGTCTTGGACCGGTCCCACCGCGCCGACAAAGCGCCGCCGCGCCAATAGCCGGCGCTCAACGCGAGCAGCACCACGCCCAGCATCACTCCGGTTAGAGTGATGCTCGAACCGACCACGGGAATGGCCAAGCGGATGGCGATGACTTCAACGGCGAGCGTCGAGAAGCCTTCGATGAAGGCAATGATCCAGGCTGGCAGGGCCAGTCCGGGCTCCGGGGTTGCAGTTGTTTGCACCCCACCATTGTGGCGCGAGGGGCTGGATTTGAACTCGCTGGGAGGAGCCGGTCGTAGGCGACCTGCTCGGGCGAGGGGCAGCCCACACTAGGCGCTCGGTTTGTGAAGGATGCGCTGAGGCAAGCTGGGCCGCTTTCCCTGAGCCAGCGCTTTCTTGATGATGCTTTCGCGGTCGCCGCTGATCCAGGCAGCGCGAATCTCGTCTTCAGTGGAACCTGCCACGCGTCCCACCAGAATGAAGGCCGGCAGCGCGTGCTCCAGGTTCTGCCAGCGAGCCATCTCAACCACGGATGAGAGCGCGCGGTCGTGGATCAAAGCCAGCGTGTCCGGGTCGCGAGACTCAGTCAGGTCCACCAGCGCGAGGCTGGCGTTACGGCGGTCTGACCAGACGATGGAGTTCAACAGCTCCACAAACCAAGTGGGCGAGATGACGATGTTCTGTTCAGGATGGAGCTTCGCGCCGACTGCAACCGCTTTGAGCGAACGCATGGCACTGCTGCGGACCGTCTCGTTAGGGTCGTGCAAGGAGTACTGTAGATCGTCGAGCGTTTGCTTCATCAGGTGCTCGTTCCGCGGCGCGTATTGCAGAACATAGGCAGCTATAGCGCGCTGCTCGGGGTCGCCTGAATGGCGAACGACGTCGTGCAATTGGTTGAGGTACTTCTCCGACTGGCTGATGAACAAGACCTGGATGGGCCGGGTATCGCTATCGGCCATCATCGAGTAACCGGCGGTCAAATCCTCACCGGTGATACCGGCGTGGGCGGCCTCTTTGGCGGAGTCCAGGAAATTCTGGTATGTGTCGGTGATCTCCACCGGAAGCACGACGTCGTCTGTGGGCTCAGGGTGAAACTCGGTGTGCGGCGTATCGCCCTCCTGCACGCCGACGTACAGGATCATCTTGCCTTGCGTGCAGCAGGTGGCTTCGAGGCGGGCCGCAACCACGCCTTGCATTTTGTCCAGGCGCTCCTCGACGTCGCCGCGCGAGGGCGGCAAAATGCCGCCTTCCTGGACGCCAAGTGCTTCGCGAATCTTCTTTTGAGGGACTTTCCGCGCGCCATAGATTTCAATGGCTCCAATGCGCGGGGTCAGGTCTGCGGCACATGCCAGAGTTGCCGGCACGAGCGCCAGGGCTAACGCCCGTGGGATACGTCTCATGGTTTATTTCGAATGGGGCACGCCGTAGGCGGCCTAATAGTACCTAGACGTATGATCGCAGGTCCCGGGTTGAGCTGTTTTGGACCGGGCTTGGCGATCGTGGCGAAAACCGGGCCCGCACCTGTGTCAGGCTTGCTTCTGGGCGAGTTCGCCGATCACGGGCAGAACCACCATCTTATTGTTGTAAGCCGACCACATCATATAGAGCCAAAGCAGAAAGCTGCCCAGCCACAGCAGCGGGTACAGCAAGCCGAGCCCGAAGATGCCCAATCCATGCATCATCGACCCGATAATGCCCAGCGCTACGAACAGAATGATGATTCCCACGTGCATGAAGATGGACTGGAAGGCGTGGAAACGGATGGTTTTGTCCTGGTTGTAGGGAGCCAGAACCAAAAAGATGATGCCGCTCACCAAGCCAAACACGTAGCATAGAGCGCTGGCCACGTTCTGGGAGAGCCCAGGCGCCGATGGGGCTCCGATGGGCGGGGCATAACCGGGTGGCGGGGGTGTCGCACTGGGACCCGTTCCGGGCGCGGGTCCGCCTGCCGGCGCTCCACAGTTTGGACAGAAAGCCCCCGGCGTTTCCGTCCCGCAATTTGCACAAAAAGCCATTTCTATGACCTCCTCGATAACGCATGCGATCGGGCAACGAACGCCAGATTACATTGAGTCTACGCCAACCACCGAGGCCTTGTCACGCACGGCTGCCTACGGCATCTTCGTGGTGTCGTCAAACTGAAGGGTGATTGTCGCGGCCTTCCCAGCTTCGATCTCGATTGGTTCGGGCTTCCCTGGCGTCTTACTGTAGAGGCCCATGGAGGAGCCGGAAGGCGGCGGCCCGGATTCTCCATCGTAGCTGCCAGACGGATCATAGGCAGCGACCAGGTAAACCGGTGAAGTGGAAAGGTCGGTGAAGGGGATGGTCCCGTCCTTCGCGGTGGCGGCGCCGGCTGCGATGGGCATGCCGCCGCCTTGCACGAAGTCCGGCGAATCGAAGACAAACACGAATATCTTGTGTTTGTCGTCCACTGCGCCGGCGCCCTTGTAGCCCAGCGTCACGTTCAAGGTTCGTGTTTTCGCCTCCGGCTTGTCCTGATTGGAGGCTCTCACGAGCGTCCCCACCAGCAGAACGCCCAGCGCGAGGTAAACGTATTTCTTCATGATTGATGCCAAGTTCCTTCGAGGACCAGATTCAGGTGAGCATATCACCGCACGAAACACCGGCCGCCCGGTTTCAAGCAACCGCGCCCACGGCCTTCGCAACGTCCGCAATCACGCCGACCGCCTGCGTACATTGTTCGCGGTTGACGTCCAGGTGGGTAACCAGCCGGACCCGGGAACGGCCCACCACGCTCACCAGCACGCCGCGTTGCTTCAGCGCTGAGGCGAATTGTTCGGCGGTGAGGCCCAGCGCCGCGATGTCGAAGATGACAATGTTGGTCTGAACCATGGATCGGTCGAAACGGATTTGAGGGATGGTCGCGAGCCCCTCCGCCAGCAGGTTCGCGTTGTGATGATCCTCCACCAAACGTTGTGGCATCTGCTCCAGCGCGATGAGGCCCGCGGCCGCAAGGATGCCTGCCTGCCGCATACCACCGCCGAGGCGCTTGCGCAAGGCCCGCGCACGGGCGATCGCCTCCCTGGTTCCCACAACCAGAGAGCCGACCGGAGCGCCCAGGCCTTTGGAGACACAAAACATGACTGAATCCACGTCTCGGGTGATTCGAGACACCGGGACGCCGCTCGCCACGGATGCGTTGAACACGCGGGCCCCGTCCATGTGTACCTTGAGTCCGCACTTGTGCGCTTCACGGCAGATGTCATCGATCACCGCCTGCGGGTACACCGTGCCGCCCGCCATGTTGTGCGTGTTCTCAATGACGATGAGCGTGGTGGTGGCGTTGTGCGGACCGGGCTTGCGCAAGGCGGGTTCAATCTGTTCCCAATGCAGAATGCCGTCCGGGGTTGGCACGGAACGCGCCACACATCCGGCGAACCAGGCCATCATCGAGAGTTCCCAATCGAGCACATGCGAATGTGCCTCGCACAGTACCTCTTCGCCATGGTTGGTATTCAGCTTGATGGCGATGACGTTGCCCATGGTGCCGGTGGGCACGAACAGAGCCGCCTGCTTCTCAAACACCTCAGCGGCACGCCGTTCGAGCTGGTTGATTGTGGGGTCCTCGCCGTACACGTCGTCACCGACCAAGGCGGCTGCCATGGCGGCGCGCATCTCCGGGGTGGGGCGGGTGACAGTATCGCTGCGCAGATCGATGAGGGGCTCAGACATTCACGAATTCCTGCAGTACGTCGTTCGAGATTAGAATCCCACGGTCAGTCAGGCGCAAGCGTCCGCCTTCATTCTTCATGAAGCCGGCTTCCACAGACCGTTCAATGGCGCTGCCAAACCGGAGCCACTCCCCGGCCGTGGGCTCGATGCCGTGCGCCAGGCGCAGGCCGACAAAGAAGTGCTCCTCTTCCGTGTCGGCGCGCACCTGGCAGCGCTCCGGCTGGTGCTGTTTTTCGATCGAGCTCAAGTAGGTCTCGAGATGGTCGGTATTGCTGGTGCGCATCACGCCGTCGAAGGAATGCGCGTCCAAGCCGAATCCCACGTAGGGTTCCAATTGCCAGTACTTCAAATTGTGGCGGGATTCGTAGCCCGGGCGCGCGAAATTCGAAACTTCGTAGCGCGGAATGCCCAGGGCAGTGAGCCGCTGCACTGCCGTTTCGTAGCAATCCGCGACCTGATCTTCGGACGGAAGGAGCTCAGCGCCGTAGCGGACACCGCCGAGGGTTGCTTCCCGGCCCAGTGCGCTATCGCCGTCGATTTCAAAGATGTAGACGGAGACATGCGGAGGCTGCAGCCGCTCAATCCAATCCAGCGACGCGAGCCATGAAGCGGCGGTCTGTTCAGGGAGACCCGTGATCAGATCGATATTCAGGTTGGTGATTCCCGCCGCAGCGAGCAGGCTCACATCCGATTCCACGGTCGCCGCCGTGTGCTTGCGTCCGGTTCGTCGGAGCTCCCGGGTGACAAACGACTGAACGCCGAGACTCACCCGATTGATGCCCATGCCAGACCAGGCTTCGGCCCGTTCCGGGGTCACGGTACCCGGCGCGCATTCCAGTGTGCTCTCCGCGAGCGACTGAGCTGGCAGGCGAGCTATGACCTCACGCAGTACAGGGAGTTCCATCTGGCTGGGCGTCCCGCCGCCGAAGTATAGCGTTTCCGGTTTCCAATTCCATTGGTGCTGATCGATCTCAGCCAGCAGCGCCGTCTGGTACCGCCTTTGGGCAGCCACCGGATACACGCCCGACGCGAAATTGCAGTAGGTGCATTTTTGGGAGCAGAAGGGATACGAAATGTAAACGCCGGCCATAAGCAGATACGCTTGGGCCGTCAGAGCGAAACCGGTTCGCCCAGATGCTGGCTGATGGCTGCTTCGATGAACGAATCAAGAGTCTGCCCCGTGTCGGGCAGCACGAAGGCATGGCGGTCGTTTTGCCAGTCGAGCTTGAAACTCCTGGAATGCGCCGAGATCCAGATTTGCCGCACGGGCGTATTCGGGCTGATCACAAACCTGGCTTTTGGCTCCTCAAACTCAATAGAAAGGGCTCCGGAGTTGAAGTCGGGCTCGAACTCGTAGTTGTCGGTGGCAGCGGACAGTTTCTTGTACAGCGAGTCCAGCGCCTCGTCAGCTCGCGTCTTGAATTCTTGTTCAGTCATGACGGCGGTCATCTTTCACTATTGTCCACTGTCCTTTGGCCGAACATTTGGTAACTTTGGGTCTGCTGGCGTCATCACCTAACTCGATAAGAACCGGGCCCTCGATGGAACCTCAATGTATTCCGCACACTCTGATCCCCGGCACGAGCGCCCTGTTCAACGATTATCTCTATGATTTCGACAAGGTTGCGAAGTTCTTTCCGCATCGGCCCTACAGTCTGGAGTCGTACAGCGCGGCTGCCAAAGAAGTCGAGTACCCGCCTGAACGACGGGCAGCGCTGGTTGAGGCGCTCCGGCCGCTGAACTCAGTATCACCGAATCTTTCACGCCTAGCCCAGCCCGGAACTCTGGCGGTAGTTACCGGCCAGCAGGTAGGTCTCTTTTCTGGTCCGGCGTATACGGTCTACAAGGCGGTAACCGCTGCCAAGCTCGCGCGCGAACTCACCGAAAATGGAATTCCGGCCGTGCCGGTCTTTTGGCTGGCGACGGAAGACCACGACGTGGAGGAAGTGTCCCATGCCTGGGTGTTCGACGAGACCGCACGGCCCACCAAGATCGAGGTTACGGAGCAGAATGGAACCGGCCAGCCGGTGGGGCACATTCCTCTGCGCGACATTCCCGTCGATGCGCTGCGCGAGGCGCTGGGTGCGCTGCCCCACGCGGACGAAGTGGTGGCGCTGGTGGAACGAACCTATCTGCCTGACGCGACGTTTGGCGAGTCATTTCTAAGGCTGCTGAAGGAACTGCTTGGTGATCTCGACCTGATCTTTGTCGATCCGCTTTTGCCCGCGGTCCGCCAGATTTCCTCGCAGTTCCTCGCCGATGCGGTGGGACGAATCCCCGGACTGCTGGAGGAATTGCTGAGCCGCAATCGCGAACTGCTGGCAAGGGGCTACCACGCGCAAGTCAACCTGGAGGCGGATTCGTCACTACTGTTTCTGTTCGAGCAGGATAAGCGAGTCGCGCTGCGGCTGCGCGACGGGAAGTTCCGATCGAACGACCGCTCTTACACGGTCGCGGAACTGGAGGATCGTAAGGCGGACCTGTCACCGAACGCACTGCTCCGTCCGGTAATGCAGGATTATCTGTTCCCCACGGTCGCCTATGTGGGTGGGCCGGCCGAACTGGCCTATATGGCTCAGTCGCAGGTCATCTATCTTGCGCTGTTGAGGAGAATGCCGGTGATGGCGCCGCGCAACGGGTTCACTTTGCTGGATGGGCGTGCCGGAAAGCTGATGATGAGATATGGCTTGCAAGTCCCCGAGTTGTTCGACTATCAGGAAGTGGTGAGGGCTCGCATCGCCGCCAAGCTGGTACCCGCTCACTTGCTGGAATACTTCTCAGCGATGCGCGAGGCGACCGCCTCACAGCTGGTAGGCCTGCGGGTGGAGTTGGTGCGCTTCGATCCGACGCTGGAAGCGGCTGCGCGCAAGAGCGAATCGAAGATTCTTTACCAGTTGGAGAAGCTGAAACAGAAAACGGCGCGGGAAGCCATGCGCCGTGACGCCCGCGCCACCAGCGAAGCGCTGTACTTAAGTGACCTTGTTTATCCGCACCGTCATCTGCAGGAGCGACTGTACTCGATACTTCCGTTTCTCGCCAAATTCGGGCTGGACCTGCCGCAGCGCTTGCTTCATGATGCGCCGCTGGATTGTCCCGACCACACCGTGCGCGTCTTCTGATGTCGTGACGAGCGCTGCGGAGGCTGAGTGCGCGGACTGGCTGATGGATTATGTCAGGTCTCCGAAAGGCCACGGATTCCCAGCTTGGAAGCAGGCCGCGTTTACAATCGAAGCAGCGACAAAACTCTTGAGAGGGATTCAATCAATGATGAAAGTTCTGGTTACCAGCTGTCTGCTGCTGTTGAGCTCCTGCATCGCTTCCGCGCAAACACCACAGATCACGTTTGCTTCGGCGACGCCTTTCTCAGTGGGCAACGCCACGTTGCCTGCCGGCATGTATTTCATTCAGCCGGCCGGTGACGCAAACACTTTCAAATGCGTCGCTACATCGGGCTCGCCTTCCATTTATTTCGAGGCTGATGAGATGGACCAGACCCCCAGCTCAACCGGTGTCACGTTCATGCAGTACGGCAAGAACATGGTCTTGAAGCAATTCTCTGTTTCCGGGATACAGGAGTTCTACATCACAGCTTCACTGCCCGAAAAACAGCAAAAGAAGACCGGCGCTCAGGGGTTCAAGGTCATCATGCAGGCCAAGACTACACCTTAACCCCTGGTGCACATTCGGCGCCCGTACGCGCCGTTCAAGGAGCCTGAGCGGCTCGCGCTAGTTGACCCCTTCGGTGCCCTTCCAATCCAGGACATCGACCAGTTTCCATGGATTCTCTCGGAGATCCAGTTGTAGTTGGCCCTGCTGGTCGATTATCAGTTGTGCGGCCGGGTAGATGATGCCTGTGCTCTTGCTCTTGTCGGTATCGTTAAGGTCAAATTCGCCGGCAGTGAGGTTAAAAGACTGGGACTGAGTATCGAAGAACGCTTCGCCGAAACGGATTTGCCGGTTCGTCACGAAGCGAATTTTCCTCCCTGTCGGAGTCGGAATCATTTTGATGTAACTGCAGTCGTAACCGAGCGTGCCGGTAATCGAGATGTGGCCCACGGCTTTCATCTTCGTCAATGCATTGACCAGGCCCTGGTTCTGACCCTTCTGAAACGCTTGCTGCAGAATGGCCCGATCCGCCGGCGAAGAGAATTCATTGATGATAAGCGTGATTTCAATGACCGATCCGAGTTGAGTCCCGGTGCCCATGGCGCTGGCATCGATCGTTTCGGACTTCACCCTCTGCGAAAAAGCCGGAGTTGTTCCGAGCAGCAATGCGCCCGCCAGAAGTAAGCAGCTCAGAGCGCACGTATTGATCCTTGCGGTTGTGATAGTAACCTGTCGCATGTTCAAATCATCCTTCCGGGCCGCGCTGCAGCCCACTCACAAACGGTCCAAAAAACTATCCCTGTTAAGGAATCACGATGACTTCCGCGTTCGCCGAATCGCACATGCCATAGATAGCACCCGACACGCAGGCTCCAGCGGAGTACTTGAAGCAGCCAGGGCGCTTGGCGACCACGGTGCGTGCCCGGTCGGAACCGCCGATGATGGCACCCGCCGGATCAAACGGCGAGGCATCACTGGGATCGACCACGAACCCGACGTTCTTCGAGGTGCTCTTCCAAATGACCTTGGTTCCGACTTTCACGCAGAAAGTAGAGTTGGCTTTTGCGCCTGGAATATTGGGCGTGGCGGAGGCTGAATCCGCCGTGCGCTTCACGTCGACAATACATGGAGTCGTGGCCGATCCACAGGTGTTGGCGGGAGTGCACATGGAGGCCGGATCCGGTTCGGAGCACGCGTACTTGGGGTTGGGCTTCTTATCCTCGGCCATGGCCGAATTCACGAGCAGAGCGAAGGGAAGAAGCAGCCCCACAGAGCGGATTGCTGAAAGACTGTGAATTGTCATATACGCCTCGACTTTATAAAAGCAGAAACCACCACCTCTCTGCAAGGACCCGAACAGGCTGACGGTGCCGCCGGGGGCCTTGCAGTTCCTTATTGAACGAGCTATCTAACTACAACCGGAATTCAATACCGGCCTGGTAACGGAAGTTGCTCTGGTTGTTGTTGCCGTGTGTGAAGTCGTTGCCGAAGCGGGTCAGGATGTAGTCAAACTGCGCCGGTCGGATGGCGAATCTCGCGTTCAGAGGAATGTCAATGCCGCCGCCGATGATGAAATCGAAAGCGTTGTTGCTTGGGGACTTGCTGGCAACGACGCAGTCAGCGGTTGTGCAATGCTGGTACAGATTTCCATAGAAATTGCTGTGCGCCCCGCCGAACATGGCCTCGACAAAGGGTTCGAAATGCTTGGAGCGGTATTTTACGATGGGGCCGACGTTGTAGGTAAACAGATTTCCGCTTGCGATAATAGTGCATCCGGCACCGTTGCAATATGGGGGAGGCACGATAACAGAGTGGTTATAGCTTCCATAACCCTCGAATTCGCCCTCAATTCCGATGTACTTGGTCAGGTATGCGGCAAACCCGCCGCCGCCGCCGTTCAGGGCAAACGACTTGATGTAGTTGTTGTTCTGTGGCGTGGCGTAAATGTAGGAGTAGTCCGCAGTTACTTCGATCTTCGGAGCATCCTGCGCAAACGCGGCACTGCAAGCAAATGCTGCAGCTGCCAATAAAATCGTCAGTTTTTTCATAGATTGGTCTCCTGTGTCGTGTTGATCTAAAACAATCCCAAGAACCGATCGATAAGCCACGCCTTTACCGGCGCGGTTTCGGTTGCTTTTCTCCCTGATTATTGAGGGAATGGAGACAGGGAACAACTGTCACCAGCGACAGGTATAGACTATTTTTTTTGTCGGCGTGGCGCCGCTGGGGATTCTTTCTTCTGTTCAGGGTCAATCCGCGCCAGGGCTGGCGGCCGCGGATCTGGCCCTTGTGACAGTTTTAGTAATGTGGTATATCTCGCATGCTTACCACCGACTTTTCTTCGAAAGGAACCATTACGATGTTACACAGCAAGGACTGTAGGCTTACCCTTCGCCAATTCGGCTTTAGTAGTTTTCTACTAGGTGCCCTGCTCCTGGCAGGCGCCACGGTTGCTATTCCCGCCGACGACGCGAAACCGGAGACCATCGACGCCACGGCTATGGGCACCAGCACGCAGCTGGGGAAGACCGTCAGCGTGAAGATTACCATCCTCAGGTACTCGACGCAGGAGGACAAACAGGCCTTTATCGAGGCTTACAAGAAGGGTCAGAACAAAGGATTGGTGGACGCGCTCGAGAAGGCGCCCTCAGTCGGCAGCATTGCCATCACCGGAACTGTGGGCAACCAGCTCGCCTACATCGGTGTGACCAAGACCGCTACGGGGCGCCGCATTCGTTTCGCCGCGAACCGCTGGATCCGGTTCGGTGAAACCTATCAAAACACCCCAAGCACGGCCTACAACTTGACCGCCGGCGAAATCAACTTGAACGATTCCGACAATAAAAAGAGCCAGGGCGTTCTCTACCCGGCCAGCCAGTTGATCATCAATAAAGACGGGCAGCTCGAATTTCAGCTCAGAAAGAACCCCTGGAAGCTGGTCAATATCATCGACTGGAACCAGGCCGGTGCGGGGAAGTAAAAAGGCATCCGCTCTGTAAGGCCGCGCCAGGCGCCTAAGCCCGGCTCCTCCCTTCGATCGTTTGTTCAGTCAGCCTGCACGTGCGACGGCCTTGGTTTAGGCTGGTGCAACGTCAGAAGACACCTGTCGCTTGCGACAGTTGTCGCGCGATTCTCCTCCGAACATACTCGCCGTATAGGGTGAAAAACTAACCGCGGTTGTTCCAGAAGCCGGCGTCATGCGGCGGCCTGTGGATTGCCTTGGAGCGCCAAGTACCCGAAGCACGGTGGAGCTGGGCGCATCCTTTTGTGGAAGGTGAAGCCGGTCCTGACGCCACTGATCCGGCCACCGCGGAACCGTGAGTTTTGACGAAGGGGAGACAGACAGTAACGATCTCCCCATTGCGGGGCCCGGTCCTCTCCGATCTTGTCCGGCCGGGCCCCGCTCTTTAGCGTTCGGGCAGTGAAAAGTGGGTAAGCAAAACCTCAGAACAAGGAGATTGATACATGAACCTCAGGATCAACAAAAAGACAATTTACGCGACAGCGGCGCTCTTCGCGCTGGTGTTGTTCGGCAGCAGCCTCGGCCAGGCGCAGAGCGTTACCTGGAATGCCCTTCCGGGCACGAATTTTGCCAGTTTCCATACCTACCAATGGGCCAACTGCGGCAACGCCCATCCGAGCGGCATCGTCGACTCCGAGATCAAACAGGACATCAACAGTGTGCTTTCCCAAAAAGGGTTCACTATGGTCGCACCCATGGGCCAATCGGACTTTTTGGTTTGCTACCAGGTGGCCGTGCAGCAACAGCAACAGTGGAACGCCTGGGGGATGGGCCGGTTTGGCGGCATGGGCCAAGCCACAAGTTCAACCATCGATAACGGGACACTGGTTTTTGACGTGTACACCATGGCCGACAAACAACAGGTCTGGCAGGGCCGGGCAACCAAGACCATCAGCCCCAGCGGCAACGAGCAAAAGAATCTGAAGAACATGCAGAATGGCATTAACAAGCTGCTGAAGAACTTCCCGCCGCCGGCCAAGAACTAAGAGCCAGGGGTCGCCAAGACCTGACGCTTTCGAAGCAAGTAATGGGCTGGTTTCGCATGGTGCTGTAGCCTGAAGATGGTCTGCTGGCTGCGGCGGACCTTCGCTCATGCTTGGCCAGCTCGTCTCCCACTACCGTGTCATTGAGAAGCTCGGCAGGTGGCATGGGCGTGGTGTATCGCGCTGAAGATCTGAAACTCAACCGTGAAGCGAAGCAACGGTACCGACGAAATCTACGCGCTCGACGGGGAAGCGCCGTAGGAATTGCCGGCGGTTGTTCGATCCCAATCATCCTGCAAATGGATACCCTGCCCGCGTAATATAGGCAGGGGTATATCCGATGCACACAATTCGCCGGAGTTTCGGGCCGGCTCTCTCTCTGCTGGCGCTCGTTCTGCTTGTTTCCTGTAGCAAGAAAGAAGCCGCTCCGCCGGCAAAAGAAGGCGCTGTCGCTCCGGCTGATCAGCAGCAGGCAGCCAATCCGACGGCCCCGGCCGCCGTCGCATCGGCGCCCGAGAACCCTCCGCCTCCATCCAAATCAAGACCTTTACCCGTAGGTTTCAAGCGCCGCACCGGCGATCTGGATGAAATCGTCAAGGGTCGGAACCTGCGGGCGCTGGTCATGATCAGCCCGGTCGGTTTTTTCTACGACAAAGGACTGCCCAAAGGCGTCCAGTACGAGGCTTTAGAAGAGTTGCAGCGATTCGCCAACAAGAAGCTGAAGCTGGGTACGCTGAATCTGACCGTCTCCTTCCTTCCCATGGCTCCCTCCCAGCTGGAATCTGCCTTGACCGAAGGGCTCGGCGACATGATCGGTTACGGAATCGTGGTTACCCCCGAGCGTGAAAAACGCGTGGCTTTCTCAGTCCCCATTCAAACCGACATCACCCAAATCGTCGTGGGCGGTCCCTCGCTCGGCGCCGTCTCCTCCGTCCAGGACCTGAGTGGGAAGCAAGTCTACCTCAACCCCCTGACTGTCAACTATGAAAACGTACGGAAGCTGAGCGATTCGTTCAAGCAGGCGGGCAAACCGCCTATCAACCTCGTGGCGGCTGATCAGAACCTGACCGACGACGACATCATTCAAATGGTGAATGCCGGCCTGGTCGCGTCCACCGTAACCAGCAAACAGCGCGCGGATCTGTGGTCCCAGGTGCTTGACAAACTCACTCCCCATCCGGAGCTGGTGATCTCGAGCGGCGGCCAGGTGGCATGGGTCATGCGCAAGAACAACCCGCAATTGAAGGCGCTGGTGGACGAATTTGTCCAGGGGCATGCGGTGGGCACCGCCTTCGGCAACACCCTGCTGCGGCGGTACCTGCAGAACACCAAGTGGATCAAGAACTCTACCTCGGAAACGGAGTTGAAGAAATTCGAAGCCATGGCCGCACTTTTCCAGAAGTACTCGGGCGAGTACAACTTTGATTACCTGATGCTGGCGGCCCAGGGATACCAGGAGTCGCTCCTTGACCAGACCCGGCGAAACCCGAGCGGAGCGGTTGGCATCATGCAGGTGATCCCCAAGTACGCCGCCGCCAAGCCCATCGGCATTCCAGATGTCACGACCGCGGAGGGAAATATCCATGCGGGCGCCAAAATGTTGCGCAACATGACGGATACCTACTTCAATGACCCCAAGATCGACCAGGTCAACAAGACCCTGATGGCCTTCGCCAGCTACAATGCCGGGCCGAATCGGATCGCGAGGTTACGCAAAGAAGCCGCCGATATGGGCCTTGACCCGAATGTGTGGTTCGGCAATGTAGAGCTGGTTGCGGCCAAGGACATCGGACAGGAGACGGTCACCTACGTCGGCAACATCTACAAGTACTACGTCGCTTACAAACTGGCCCTTGAACAGCACCAGCGCCAGGAGAAAGCGAAGGCTGCGCTCGGAAAGTAGCGGAGCAAAGGTTCCCCTTTGGATTTCTCGAGCCATCCGGCGGTCGTGGTCCTCGCTGTGGCCGTTGCCGCGTCGTTGCTGTCGGAAGTGCGCGCCGGCACATTTCGTGTTCCGGTTGTTATCTGGGAGATGCTGTTCGGCATCCTGATTGGGCCTCAGGTGCTTGGCCTTGTGAAGCCGGGCGCCACTCTTCTCTGGCTGGGCGACACGCTGGGCCTTGCGGCACTGTTCTTCATGGCAGGCATGGATCTCGACCTGGAGAAGGTGAAAGGCCGGCCTCTTAAGCTAGCGTTCCTCGGCTGGCTGATATCGCTGGCCATCGCGGTTGCCGCAGCGGGCCTCCTCCACTCAGTGCGATTCATTGATACCCCGATGCTGGTGTCCCTGGTACTCACCACTACCGCTATGGGTACCTTTATGCCAATGTTGCGCGATGCGGGCCTCACCAGCACCCGTTTCGGGAACCTTGTGCTCGCCGCCGGGGCGGCGGGCGAGTTTCTGCCCGTTATCGTCGTCTCTCTGGTCCTGACCCGTCATTATGGCGCTGGGAAAGAAATCGCTCTGGTATTTGGCTTCATCGCCATTGCCGTGGGCGCCGCGGCAGTGGCCATCGGGGTGCGGCCTCCCCGGGTATTACGCCTGCTGGAGCGCACCATGCACTCGAGCACGCAGCTGCCTGTCATGCTCTCCTTGCTGTTGCTGGCCTTTTTCGACCTACTCTGCGTGCGGATCGGGCTGGAGTCCGTGGTCGGCGCATTCGCCGCCGGAATGGTGGTCGGTCTCGCGTCGCAGGACGAGGAAGCCAAGCCGTTTCGCGCCAAGATGGACGCAATCGGCTTTGGCTTCCTCATCCCCTTTTTCTTTGTTGTGAGCGGCATGAACCTCGATCTGGATGCGCTTCTGCACAGCACGAAGTCGATCCTGCTGGTACCCGTGTTCCTGTTGCTCTTTCTGATTGTGCGTGGCGTGCCGGTGGTTCTTTATCGCAACGACATCGACCGGAACCAGCGCCTCCCCTTCATGCTGTACTCGGCGACGGCCTTGCCACTGGTGGTGGCCATCACCAACATCGGAGTTCGGACCGGACAGTTGCGCTCGGATATGGCCGCCTCGCTGGTGGGCGCAGGACTCTTATCGGTGCTGCTGTTTCCCGCTCCCGCCGAGGCTCTGTTGGCGCGGAATACGGGAGCCACGCCCACGATGAAATGAGCTCTCGCCACGTTCACGTACCTGTCGCTCCCGACAGTTCCGGCGTCCGGCCGATCTTTCATATTGTGGACAAACGAAGGAGAACTCGCATCGATTCAAAACTGCTCATTCTCCTTTTCCTCGCCGCCGGTGCGGCGCAGCTGTCGGCACAGGACAACAGTAACGAGTTCTGGCCCCAACTGAACGGCTACTGGCGGTTAGGACCGGATTTCCAGATCGTGGGCACGGTCACCGAACACGCCGCGACGGATCCTAAGGACAACGATTTCCGCATCGGCGCCATGCTCCTTTATCACCTGCCGATCCAGTTTCACGGCCCGCTGGCACGGCACCACCCCGAAGAAAGCCGCTATCTTTCTTTCAATGGCGGCTATCTCTACATTCCGCCTGCCCCGAACGGCACGGCGGCCGTGGAGAATCGAGCCTTTTCTCAGTTCATCGCAAGAGTTCCCTGGCCCAATAGCTTCTTGACCACGGACCGGAGCGAAACGGATCTTCGCTGGATCTCGGGATCGTTTTACTGGCGCTATCGGAACCGGATCAGTATGCAGAGAAACTTCAAAATCCGCTCCTACACGTTCACACCTCTGGTGTTTGGCGAGTTGCAGTACTACAGCAAATACGACTCGTGGTATCGAAACGACTACGGCGCGGGAGTGCGTTTCGAGGTAGGCAAGCTTGCCGAAATCCTGCCTTACTTTGAGCGCGAAAACACCAGCTACGACAAACCCGCCCACACCAATGCCGTGGGGGTCTCGGTCACGTTCTTCTTTCGGGATTGAGGCTGTCGAACCACCGACGTTAGGGTTGGCGCCGTGCCCGCGAGCCACGCTTCGTCGGTTCGAGTCGAACTAGTCGCCCATGCGCGAATTGGCCCACGCGGAGGGTGTGCGGCGTAGTTTGGCTCAATGCCGGGTGTCTTGACCCAGTTCGAGGACTCGTAAGTTATTGTATTCGAATGCGGTGGCGCGCCTTGCAATGGCAATCCAAGTGCCCAGTCTCCCGCATACTGCATTCCGCGGGATGGAGTGAAAGGGGAATACGAGAGATGCTCCCGAAACCGGGCGGTAAGGCCGCCTTCGTACTAGCGGCGCTGGTCATTATTCTAGGGCTGGCCGCATTACTGCCCGCCTTCGCCCAGCAACTCGTTTTCAAGTGAGCGGGGTCACCCCGTCCCAACGGCAGGCCCTGTCCTCGCCCCCTACGGTGCTGCATCCATTTGCCAAGTTAACGCTCTGATAGCATTGGTAGGCATCAGCGTGCCGGCTTCCGCATTTCCTGCCGTACCTGTCGCTAGCGACAGTTGCAACCGGCTGAGCTAAGCGCCTAACCTCTACTTTTGGGCACAACTTGGTGGGACCGTTGGCAAACCCTTCAAGTGAGTGCCCTAACCTACCAATCAGCAGACCGTTCTACACGAAGCAAAGTCAGAAACTGGCAAGAAAAAGAAGGACGAATGAAGTTCAATCCAAAACTCACTCCCGTATTTTCAGCGTTCGCCGTGGTTCTGGGGCTTGCTGCCTTGGCCCCCACCGCCTCCGCACAACCTAAGCAACCAAACATCGTCGTCATCATGGGTGACGACATCGGCATGTGGAACATCGGCGCCTACCACCGCGGCATGATGGCCGGCAAGACGCCGAACCTCGACAAGCTCGCCAAGGAAGGCATGCTGTTCACCGATTATTACGCCGAGGCAAGCTGCACGGCGGGCCGTGCGAACTTCATCACGGGCGAACTTCCCATCCGTACCGGCATGACCACGGTGGGGCAGGCAGGCGCCAAAATCGGGATTCCCGCCGAAGCGGTGACCACGGCAACCATTTTGAAATCGATGGGCTACGCTACGGGCCAGTTCGGCAAGAATCACCTCGGCGATCTTAATGAATTCCTCCCCTGCGTTCACGGCTTCGATGAATTCTTTGGCTATTTGTATCACCTCGACGCCATGGAAGACCCGGCACATCCCAACTATCCGCAGAATCTGTTGAACGTGGTCGGTCCGCGCAACATGGTTCATTGCTGGGCTACGAACACAAACGATACAACGGTCATGCCTCGCTGGGGCGAAATCGGCAAACAGAAAATTGAGGACGCCGGCCCGCTCTATCCGAAGCGCATGGAGACAGTAGACGACGAAATTCTCGACTTGTCGATCAAGTTCATCGACCAGTCCAAGAAAGCCAACAAGCCGTTCTTCGTATGGTTGAACCCGACCCGCATGCACATCGTCACGCATCTTTCACCGAAGTATGAAGCAATGCGCAACGCGGAAAATGGCTGGTCGGAAGAAGAAGCCGGCATGGCGCAGATCGACGACATCGTGGGTTCGGTGATGCAGAAGCTGAAGGACATTGGCGAGGACGACAACACGATCGTCGTGTTCACCACCGACAACGGCACCGAACTCTTCACTTGGCCCGATGGCGGTCAGACGCCGTTCGCGCAGTCCAAGGGAACCGTCCTCGAGGGCGGCTTCCGCGTACCTGCAATTCTTCGCTGGCCCGGCCATGTTCCCGCTGACTCGGTTCAGAACGGCATTTTCTCAGGCCTGGACTGGCTTCCTACCTTCGTCGCCGCAGCCGGTAATCCGAACATTACCGAAGAGTTGCTGAAGGGGAAAACGATTGGCGATCGGACCTATAAGAACCATCTGGATGGTTACAACCAGATGGCAGCCATCACCGGCCAAGGTCCGTCAGCGCGCCATGAAATCTTCTATCTCGGCGAAAGCACGGTTGGCGCGGTGCGCATCGACGATTACAAGTTCCGTTTCATCGACCAACCCCAAGGCTGGCTCGGCGAAAAGACCCATCCGGACGTGCCTTACATAACCAACCTGCGCCTCGATCCGTTTGAGCGCACGGGCTGGCCCAGCAACGGGACGAAAGATGGAGCGCAGCAGTACTTCGATTGGTTCAAGTACGAATTCTGGCGCTTCGTGTTTGTCCAGCAGACAATGGCCAAGGAAATCCAAACCTTCCTCGAATACCCGCCGATGCAGCGAGGCGCGAGCTTCAACCTGGACGCGATCAAAGCGGAGATGTCGAAACGAATGGCCGAAGCGGAGGCGGCCTCCAAAGGCCCCAGCAACTAACTGGATCGAGCTTCACGACGGGCGGCTCTCACCAGGGCCGCCCTTTTTTCCGCTCCTGCTAGCTACGACCCAGAATGTGCGCCAAGTCACTCAGGTTGGACCTGTCGCCCGGGGCGTTTCATTGAGCCATTAACTCCCTGATACTAGATCTTTCTGCCACTTCCGGGCGAGCGCTCTTGGCTGGATTTTGGCTGTTTATTTGCGTCAAAAGCTCGCGCGATCCCTGTGCCTGCCGATGGATCAAGGGCGGTTGCATCGAGAATTCGTTTTGTTATAAGGTGTTCGCTGGCCAGTTGCTTGCAACCTTAGAACGTCTAGTCGTGGACTCTTCCCTGGCCGAACAAACAAAAGTAATCAACAGACTCTAGCGAAAGGATGAAAAAAATGAAAAAACTCCTGATGTTCACCTGCCTTGCGCTGCTGACAGCCGGTATCGCCTCGGCACAGACTCTTAACTTCACCGCGAAATCGCCGTTCACCATCGGCAACGCCAGCCTTCCCGCTGGAACCTACCAGATTCATGCCGCCGATCAGGAACAGATCATGTTCGAATGCACAAATGACGCCAAGGGTACCAGCGTCATGTTCGAGGTGGATCCGATGGAGAATCCTCCGAAGGGCGCTGGTGTGACGTTCGCGAAATACGGAGACAAATTGGTCCTAAAGGCATTCTCGACTGGCATGGGCCAGGGATGGTCAATTCCCATCTCCCTGGCGGAGAAGCAGGTGAAGAAGTCCGGTGTAAAGCCGACCAAGGTGACCACGCCGGCTAATTAGGTTATTTGACGCGCAGACTGTTCAGTACTAGTCTGCTGCGCAGGATTTGATGAAGAGGGAGGGAGACAGTAAACTCCTCCCAGTTGATGGGGCTCGGTCCGCTGGTTTGCCGGGCCGAGCCCTTTTTTCGTAGCAAATATGTAAGGCAAAGTGAACCGGGCGACCGCACAAAAGCCGAGCGCAGATTGTTCAACCTGCCGCTGGCGACAGTTTACCTGTGCGGAACGGAAGGCTCGCCCCCGTTCTACGCAAATTGCGTTTACGGAGTGCAAAACGAACTGCGCGGTTATGAAGCAGGCCGCTATCTCGACCGCTATATGATTGCGACCCAACTGGAGTACCGGCTCGTGCTGCCCTGGAGGTTCGGTTTTGTTGTCTTCGCAGGCGTCGGCGGTGTGATGCCGGGCGCGCTGCACTTCCGAAGGGAGAACTTCCTACCCTCCGGCGGCGGCGGCTTGCGGTATGAACTCAGCAAGAAGTATCACGTCAATCTGCGCGCCGACATCGCTCAGGGCAAGAACGGGCATACCTTCAGCATGGGTGTCGGCGAAGCGTTTTAGCTGGAGTGCATGTCTCTTTTTTGAGTAACTTTACCATTTCACTTCCGCTTGAAAAGGGCCCGGGGGTGCGGTAAAAGGGAGGCATGGCTCCGAAATGGCAGTACTTTCGCGATGACATAGCGACCCTAAGCGATCTCGACCAGAAGCTGAGTCACTGGGGCTCGCAGGGCTGGGAACTCGTAACCATTCTTCACGCTAGCGAAACAAAAAGGGATGAGAACATACTCGCTCCCGAGGTGTGGATGCTGATATTCAAGCAGCCCATCCCCTAGCTCGGCCCTCAATCCAGTAAACCTGAGGGCAGATCAAAGCGCAGGCGTGCGATGCCGCTCGGTACGTTTCGTCAGCATGCCTGGTCGATTGGACGATGATTCGTCGGCGCGCGATTTACCTGCATTTGGCGGCTTGCTCTTCATGACTCGAGTCCCGGATGGCTTCCTCATCAACCGGCGGAAACCAGGCTCGGATGAGGTGCGATGCCCTCCTCTTTCGCAGCCTCTCGTTCCAGCATGCGGCGCTTCAAAGTATCGTAGACGGGCTCGCTCCTGAGCAGCATCGCAACTACCATGGCCACCAGCGAAGCCCCAAGCAAGGCAAGAGTCCGATCGCCGCGGCCAGTCATCTCGACCGTCAATACGATTCCGGTTAGCGGCGCACGCACGCTGGCCGAGAATAGCGCTGCCATCCCGACTATGGCAAAGGCGACGGGTGAAAGGTCCTGCTGCGGCATTCACGTCAACAGCTTGGCCCAACGCTTCCAGGGTTTCAGGATTGAGTACTCGGGGGTTGCCGTAGGCCCCGCTTTCTTTACAGCCAGCAACTGACGCCGCACCAGACGCCGGATGGCGCCCTGCGCCGCGCTCTTTGAGAGACCGGTGGCCTCAGCAAGAGCCTGGTAGCTTAGCGCCACTCGATTTCGCTCGCGACCCTTCGAGTGGCACCAGATCAGAACGTAAACCAGAAAACTGGAAGCGCTATGGTCATGCCCGACCAAGTCGCGCATGAGCGTCTTGAACACATATTCGTCGACTGCTACCTTGTTTTCCATAACTATATTATTCATTACTATAGCAGCGGATGTCTGATTGCAACGGCTGCCCTCTTGTTGCAGAATAGGCTGAGCTTCAAGGAGGCGAAATGATTCGTGGCGTCAAGTTTTTAGGCATATGCGTCAGCGACCAGGATCGGGCGCTGGCATTCTACACGCAGAAACTCGGATTTACGATTCAGACCGACCAGCCCTTCGACGGCGCTCAACGCTGGATCGAGCTCGGCATCCCCGGCGCAGACACCGGCGTGGTGCTCTTTACGCCGAAGGGTCAGGAAGACCGAATCGGATCCTTCGTTAACGCCTCGCTCTGGACGGACGACGTTGAACTGACTTACGCGCAACTAAAGGCCAAGGGCGTGGAATTCACAGCGCCGCCCGTGAAACAGCCCTGGGGTACTTCGTGTATTTTCAAGGACCCGGATGGTAATCAATTCGTGTTGGGGAGCAAATGAACTACGTGGTCTTTTTCCAAGCCACTGTGACACCGTCGGCAATGGAAAGCAGAGCCGAGATCACGCGGGAGTCCCGTCCAAGTTTTTGGTTGAGCTCGCGAATTGCGAGCGTGTTTGGGTCCGTGGAAGACGGGTCCGTTATGTTCCCCTCGCGCAGCATATTGTCAAGGACAATTACGCCCCCAGGACGCACCAATTGAAGGGATAGTTCGTAATAAGTGTCGTAACCGGTCTTGTCCGCGTCAATAAAGGCCATGTCGAACGATTCGCCGTGGCCCTCCGCCAGTAGCGACATCATGGTTTCCTCCGCCGGACCAATGCGGAGATCGATCTTTTGCTCCACGCCCGCCTCGCGCCAATAGCGCCGAGCCATCGAAGTGAACTCCTCGCTAATGTCACAGGCCACGATCCGGCCTTCCGGAGGAAGCGCCAGCGCGGTCACCAGAGAGCTATATCCGGTAAAAACGCCGATCTCCAGCGTCTTCCTGGCCTGCAGCATCCCCACTAAAAGGCGGAAAAATTGCCCTTGTTCGGGCGGTATTTGCATCTGCGCCCGGGGGTGCGCTGCTGTTTCTTCACGAAGCCGCCGAAGGACGTCCGCTTCATCCACGCTAACGTTGCGAATGTATTCAGTCAGCCCTTTGCCTGCAAGATAAGTCTTGAGAGGTTCCACCTATCCAGACTAAATGACGCACTGCGACCCGACCGCGTCGAAACAGCCGCCAGCGATAATAGAGTCGTCATCATTCCATGCGGTGCCTTTCAGACGATGCGCTTAAGCTGTTGTCGGCAGGTTGGAGCGTTGTTACCTCGAGCCCTCTACTGGCAGCGACAGTATCCAGGCAATTCAGAGCCGGACAGCTGGACGCCAAGCACGCTTCGTGGGATCGGCCCGCGATAGTAAGCCCACACTCCTGGCTCAAAGACCTTTGGAGAGAGCGGCGATACCGCGACGTGTCTACGCCAACGCTGCTCTCCGGAGCCCAGGAACTGCTTCTCTGGCAACAGGTGATTCAACGAGATGGAGTAAGACTTCTTGATCTGGCTGCAACCGCGCGTGAAGCTCGCCGTGCGTCGCTTGCGCTCGCACGATACGAAGTTCCGCTTAAGGATGGCCGCTGGCAGACCCACCATGATGCGGAGCGATTCTCAAAATGGCTGACAGACGTGCGGCGGCGCTGCGCGGAAGAGAACTGGATCACCACGGCCGGGCTTTGGCGCTTGGCTCCAGACTGGATACGCGCCGCGAAAAGCTCCGACGTGCGTTTGCTGCTCGCCGGATTCCAACCTGTGTTTCCTGCCCTGCGCAGAGTTATCGGAGCGATTGAAGATGGCGGCGGCCAAGTAAGACTGGCCGAGCCGCTGAAAGCCGATCAAACTTTCCAGTCGAGATCCTGCGAGTCCTTCAATCAGGAATGGGAGGAGGCCGCCCGATGGGCCCGGAAATGGGTGGAGGAGGGTGCTCAGTCGGTGGGCGTCGTTGTTCCCGGCCTCGCGGAGTACCGCGAGCAGCTAGGCCGCGTGTTCGATGACGTTTTCTACCCATCGCACGTGCTTTCTGTCCTGAATGCTCCGGCGGAGGCGCTAGGCGTTGTGAATCTGAAATCCTCGGCCCGCCTTCGCAATCATCCGCTAGTCGCCAGTGCGCTGCTTGTTTTAGATCTCGTCTCCGATGGGATTCCTGTTACGCATGCCAGTGCTTTCCTCCGTTCGCCGTTCATTCAAGGAGCTGAGGAGGAGCGGCACCTGCGAGCGCAGGCCGATCTCGAACTGCGAAAGTATCGTGACTTGGAAGTAACGCTGCGCGCAATTGAGCGTGCCGGAAAGGATGCCCCTGTTGCGCTTAAACTCTGCCGAAGGATAGGACGGCATCTCAGCAAGAAGCCGGATGCAGCGGAGTTTCCTCACTGGTCCCGCTTCATCGCCGAGCTATTGATCCAAGCCGGCTGGCCGGGCGACCAAGAACTGCGGCCGGGCGAACAACAGGTTTTTGAGGCGTGGCAGGATGCACTCACAACCCTGGCCTCGCTTGGCCTGGTATCCGGCCCGGTAGCGTGGTCCGCGGCGCTTGCGCAGTTGCGTGGACTGCTGGCCGCGGGACAGCCCCAAGCCACGGATTCCAGTTGCCCTGTCCAAATCCTGGACCCGCAAGAAGCGGCTGGCATTCAATTCGATCATCTTTGGATCACCGGACTGTCACACGAGAACTGGCGATTCGTTATTGAGTCGTCACCCTTTGTTCCACGATCTCTTCAAGCGGAATTTGCGATTCCCGGCGCCTCGGCCGCCGGCCGGCGAGCGCTGGAGAATGCCGCACTACAGGCTCTGCTGCGCGCGGCTCCCGACTTGGTGGCAAGCTTTTCGGGCAGCCCCCTTCCGATCCTGGCCGGGAGTATCAGTAGTTCCGCGCTTCCCCGCTGGGATTCCCCTTTGTTCAGGAGTGCGTACCTCATCACTGACTCCCTCACTTCGATTGCCGATTCACAGGCGCCGGTCCCCAAGGCCACGCAGTTGAGCGGTGGGGTCAGCCTGATCCAGGCGCAGTCGGCTTGTCCATTCAAGGCGTTTGCGAACGGCAGGTTGAAAGCCGGCGGTCCCGAGGACGGGACGTTCGGGTTCGATTCACGCGACCGCGGTAGTTTCTTGCACCGAGTATTCGAGGCAGTGTGGAAACAGGTCCAGACGCAGGATTGTCTGAAACAGACGCCTCCCGGCGAACTGGAATTAGTCGTCGACACGGCGATTGAAACTGCGCTGGGAACGCGCACCTCCGACAGCGACTTCCAGCATGAGTTGACCGAGGCGGAACGGCTTCGCCTGAAGGCGGTTACGCTCGAGTGGCTGGAAGTAGATAAGCAGAGGCTCAAGCCCTTCCGCGTTGTCCAGATCGAAGAACAGCGATCGTTTGAGCTTAGCGGTGTCACTATCGGTCTGCGCATCGATCGCGTCGACCAGCTCGAGAACGGCAAGCTGTTGCTGATTGATTACAAGAGTGGAAAGCAGGAGGTGGGGAGTCTCAAGGGCGAGAGACCGAAAGAGCCGCAGTTATTGGTTTATGCTGCTTCACTAGGCCAGGCGGTGGATGGGGTCTTATTCGCACAGGTGAAGCCAAGGAACGTGGAGCTGATTGGAGTCACCAGAGAGCAGCATCTCGCGACAAAAAAGATCGAAGTTCTAGGTGGTGCCTGGGAGGCCCAGTGTAACGACTGGCGGGAGACGGTCGGTCAACTTGCGGCGGAGTTTCGCAGCGGTTTCGCCCCCGTGAGCCCGGGCCCTAAAGCGTGTGAGTTCTGCGATCTAAAGCCACTCTGTCGCATCCGGGAAGCGCGCTCAAATGACGGCGGTGACGACGCATGAGTGTCGCGCCTGATATAGCCGTCCGCGAGATGGCACTCGATCCGTCCCGCTCGTTCATCGTTGAGGCGCCGGCCGGCTCCGGAAAGACTGAGTTGCTGATACAGCGTTACCTCCGGCTGTTGGCCACCGTCGAGCGGCCTGAGTCGGTTGTGGCCATGACCTTCACCCGAAAAGCGGCGGGCGAGATGAAGCAGCGGATCGTCGGCGCTCTGCTGGCTGCGCAGCGCGGAGAGAAGGTCGAAGAGGAGAATGACCAGCGCACCCGAGCCTTAGCGCTCGATGTGCTTCAGCGCGATGCCCAGTTGGGTTGGGGGTTGCTCGAAGACCCGTCGATCCTTCAGATTCAAACCATCGACTCCCTTTGCGCGATGCTCACGCGTCAAATGCCGCTGCTCTCTGATTTCGGCGGTAGCCCCCGTGTCGAAGAGCATGCCGATGAGCTCTACAGTCTGGCAGCCAGGCGGGCGCTGGCCATGCTCGCCGCCGGTACGCCCGAGCAAAAGCAAATCTTCCGCAACGTGGTCAGCCACTTTGAAAGCAATTTGGACAGTCTCGAGGTCCAGATCGTTCAGATGCTCGGAAAGCGCGATCAATGGCTCGACCTGAGTGCAGGCGTGAGTGGCGAGATTACTCGCGAACGGATCGATGCCACGCTAGAAGATTGTCACCTCGCGTTGATTGAGAAGGCGTACGAGCTCTGGCCGCCGTCCATTCCGAACAGGCTTCCCGCGAAACTCGAGTGTCGCGACAAATGGAAACGATTCGCGGGACTCCACCTTCTAAAAGACAAGAAGAACCCTCGCAAAGGCAGTGAGTTCTATGGGATCCTTAACGACCTTCCAAAATTCTGCGAAGCGCTCCATCGCTGCCGGAAGGACATTCCCAGTTCAATTGACGACAACCAGTGGGACTTGGTGCATGACTTTGTCAGCGTGCTGTGGTTTACCGTCTCTCAGCTCCGCGCTGTTTTTGAAGAGCGCAGTGAGGTTGATTTTACTGAAGTGACGCGGGCCGCGATACAGGCGCTGGGAACAGCCGATCAACCCACTGATCTCAGCTACCGCCTCGATTACCGCATCGAACATCTGCTGGTGGATGAGTTCCAAGATACGTCGGTTTCGCAATACAATCTCGTCAAAGCTCTTACCGCTCAATGGTCGGATGGTGACAACCGCACGCTCTTCGTGGTCGGCGATCCCATGCAGTCGATCTATGGATTCCGGCAGGCTGAGGTGAGATTGTTCCTCGAAGTGGCCCAAGGCATCTTCGGTTCGGTGCGGTTGGAACACCTGCAACTCACCGCCAACTTCCGCTCTACGGCTTCCATCGTTGGCTGGGTGAACAACGCGTTTAAAGACGTGATGCCTGAAAGTGACCACGAGCACGGTGGAGTGAAGTATCGGCCATCGGAGGCCGCCAGAAGGGAACCAAGTTCCGCCCCCGTCATCCAGCCCTTCATCGAAGACAACCTGGGCGAGGACGAAGCCGACTGGGCCGTTAAGGTCGCCAGAAAGCATCTCGCACCCAACCATACCGTCGCGGTGCTTGTGCGGGCGCGATCTCATGTCGTAAAAACCATCCAGGCGTTTCGAAAACATGGCATAGCGTACGAGGCGCGCGAGATTGACGAACTCCAGAATGAGCAGCACATTCTGGACATCCTGTCATTGACTCGCGCTGTCCTGCATGTCGGCGATCGTCTATCGTGGTTGGCCTGTCTGCGCGCGCCCTGGTGTGGCCTGCCACTCGCCGACCTTTCGGCGCTGGCTGAAGGCCACCCGCGACGCACTGTTCTTGAGTTGCTATACGATACGGAACGTATCGTGGCGCTGTCACCCGATGGCCGCTTGCGTGCCGTTCGCACCGGCGAGATTCTCGCAACAGCCGTCCGCGAGGTGGGCCACCATCCGATTCGAGAAATCGTCGAATCCGCCTGGCTATCGCTGGGTGGTCCCGCAACTTTGACGCACAGGGCTCAGTTCGAAGACGTCGAAGTATTGTTCGGGGTGCTCGCTGAATTCGATGAGGGCGGCACGATTCGTGACTTCAGCCTTCTCAACAGCCGCTTGAAGTTTCTCTACGCCAAACCGCAGACCGGCGGCGATCGAGTGCAGATCATGACGATTCACTCCGCCAAAGGTCTGGAATTCGATACCGTCATACTTCCCCAATTGCAGGGCGGACACCGCTCCGAGGACAAAGGTCTGCTGGCCTGGATTGAGCGCAGAAACAGCAATGGCGAGTTGGGAGTCCTGATGGCAGGACGCGCCAAGGCCGGCGATCCCGATACCCTGTACGACTTCGTGTTTGGCGAGATGACGAAGAAGCAACAGCACGAGGAAAGGCGCTTGTTGTATGTAGCAGCAACCCGTGCGAGGAACTTCCTGTATCTCTCCGGCAATCTCAGACAGAACAACCAAGGTTCCAGTTATGTCGCTTTGCGCGACGGCTTCCTCAAACTGCTCTGGCCCGTTGCCCGGCCGGTCTTCGATGCCGCGTGGCTCGCCTGGCAGAAGGCTCAAATCGCCCAGCAAGTGCTGCCCTTGGCCGCGCCGCCGCAGACCATCCTTCGCCGCTTGCCGGCCGACTGGAAAGTGCCTGATGCCGCTGAAGCGGTTTCTGCACCCATGCCAATGGCCCGCAGCATCGCGTCTTCGAGGCAAGTCACTTACGAATGGGTGAAGGACGTCGCGCGCCATGTGGGCACCGTCGTGCACGAATACCTGCGACACTTTGCGGAAGACGGCATGGCCGCGTGGACCGCGCAGCGACTCGGGTCACAAGTACCCATCATCCAATCCGAGCTGCGCCGGCTGGGCACGCCGCAGGACGAACTGGACAAGGCGGCAGCCAGGGTCATGCGTGCTCTCGAAAACATCGTTCAAAGCGATCGCGCACGCTGGATCCTCTCGCCGGCGGCGGAAGCACGCAGCGAATGGGCCATTAGTGGCGTCGTGGATGGCAAACTATTCGACACCATCGTGGACCGCACGCTCGTCGATGCCCAAGGCCGCCGCTGGATCATCGACTTCAAGACCGGCGAGCACGGCGGAGGAGATCTTGATAAATTCCTGGCCGAAGAGCAACGCCGCTACGCCGACCAAATGTCGGTTTACGCCGTTCTGCTCAGCCTGCGGGAGGATCGCCCCGTCATGCTTGGGCTCTATTTCCCTCTGCTCGACGCATGGCGCGAGTGGAGCTTCGCTGAGCCGGCCGTTTCTGTGCCGGCCGGTTGACAGCTTACCAGGCCGTTTCTGATTCCAGCGAGGCGGATTTCGCGCAGCTTACACTGGTTTTGATGCCCACCAAGCTGACCGCCAACGTCAAAGCGGGAGGTTGCGCGTCGAAGTTGAGTCCAAAGATTCTCGATCGTGCGCTGGCGATGGTTCCCCGTCAAGTCAACGAACGGGTACTGGTTGGATTCGATACGGCTGATGACGCAGGCGTCTACGACCTCACTCCGGACAGCGCCACACCCCTGGCGCTGATCCAGACTGTCGACTTCTTCACGCCGATCGTCGATGATCCTTACAGCTTCGGCGGGATCGCCGCCGCCAACGCTCTCAGTGATGTGTACGCCATGGGCGGCAAGCCTGTCACGGCACTCTCGATTCTGGTGTTTCCGGCTAAGGGCGAAATGGGTGACCTGGAGGCGATCCTAAAAGGCGGCGCCGACAAGATCCATGAGGCGGGGTGCGTTATCCTCGGGGGCCACAGCATTTCGGAGGACGAGGTCAAGTTTGGTTACGCGATCACGGGCCTCATTGATCCACGCAAGGTTTGGACGAATGCCGGGGCAAAGCCTGGCGACGTGTTGGTTTTCACGAAGCGTCTTGGAACGGGCGTTATCTCAACCGCGCTGAAGAAGGGCTTTGCCGAAGAGGCGCATATTGAATCGTCGATCCGGCAAATGCTCACTCTGAATAAGCGGCCCTGTGAATTACTGCTCAAGCGGGTAGTCCACGGATGTACTGACGTTACCGGTTTTGGTCTGCTCGGCCATGCTCGCGAGATGGCGCTTGCCAGCGGCGTTACGCTCGAGATTCGTGCCAGCGCGCTGCGCTATCTTCCCGGCGCGATCGAATATTCAGAGGCCGGAGCGCACTCTGGCGGCCTCCACAACAATCGCGACTTTGTCTCCGATTGCGTGATGCTGCCGGATGCGATACCAGCCGAGATCGAAGCGCTCCTGTATGATCCGCAAACTTCCGGTGGCCTGCTGGTAGCTCTTCCCGAAGCGGATGCGGCGGATTTCATCGGCGATTTTTCCGATGGTTACGTTATTGGCAGCGTTCGTCCTCGCGGACGCAAGCCGCTGGAGGTTCATGCATAGAGGTTGATACCGGAACTATGACTAACACGAAATCGTACAATCCCCTGATCATCGCCCTCGACGTGGACACCGTTGAGGAAGCGCGTTCGTTAGTCCGTCAAATCGGTCCCGGCGCGGACTTTTACAAAGTCGGCCTCGAACTCTACTCGGCAGCTGGAGCGGAGTTCGTCAAGGAGCTGACCGGCGCAGGTAAGAAAGTGTTTCTCGACCTCAAGCTCTACGACATTGGCGAAACCGTGAAGCGCGCAACCAGGGTTATTGTAAAAAGCGGAGTGACGTTTCTCACGGTTCACGCCATCCGGCCTGTGGTCGAGAGTGCCGTGGAAGGGCGGGGAAGTAGTGGAACTCAGATTCTTGCCGTTAGCGTTTTGACCAGCTTCGATCAGCGCGACATCGACGAACAAGGCTACTTCATGCCCATGGCCGACCTGGTTTCGCTCCGGGTAAAACAGGCCGCCGTGGCCGGTGCGGATGGCATTGTCTGTTCACCGCTCGAAGTGGCCAGCGTTCGTGCTGTTGGTGGCCCTAAGCTCAAACTGGTGACGCCTGGAGTGCGGTCCATCGGGGCCGGAACCGGCGATCAGAAACGTATCGCGACGCCGCGCCAGGCGATCGAGAACGGAGCTGATTACCTGGTGATTGGAAGGCAAGTCACGCGCGCCGAGGATCCTCGTGCGGCATGCGAGCAGATTCTTGACGAAATCAGATTAGCTGTGACGACCTAGGCTCGCAGGAACCAGCGTTTCTTGTAAAGACCATAGGCAATCAGGTACATCAGCAGCACATAGCTGATTGCATAGAGTAGCGAAGCGTTCATTGGCGACGCCCAACTCGCAAACAGGTTCTCGTAAAGCCAGCCATGAAGCGAAAGCCTTGGGCGGCTCGCATCCGGATGGACCATGCTCAGCGCGGTTTCGACCAATTCGGAGCACATGTAAACGGCAATCGCATTCATGCCCATGATCGCCAGCGGCTTCACGTATCGCTGGTAGCCGCGGCCATCAATCAGCCACACAAATCCCGCGAAGATCACGAAGTCGCAGCCCGCCATGAACATGCTGAAAGACGGCGTCCACAGCTTCTTGTTGATCGGCATCCAGATGTCACAGATTAGCCCTAGTGCGATCAGCACATTGCCCGTGAGAAATAGCCAAGTCGTCCGCTCTGCCAGCTCTTTCTTTAACCGCAGGATGTGGCCGGCCATGATGCCGAGCAGCGCGGTCGCAATCGACGGTAATGTGCTGATAATGCCTTCGGGATCCCATGTCTTGGTGCCGGCATAGTTGTGCCGGCCCAGCACGATGCTATCCACATAGTGCGACAAGTTGCCCTCAACGCTCAGGTTGCCCGGGCCGTAGCCCGGAACGGGGACCAATGTCATGAGCATCCAGTAACTCGTAAACAGGCCAAGAATCCAGAGAATCTGTCCGCGCACTCGAGTTGTCATGTAGATGCAAGAGGCGATCAGGTAGCAGATCGCGATTCGTTGCAGCACGCCCAGCACCCGTTGGGTTCCCAAGTTAAACGCCGGCGCCACGTAGGTGATCAGACCCAGGACGTAGATAACTGCGGCCCGGCGGAGGATCTGCCAAAAGAGTTGTGACTTCGGAACTCCGGCGGACAATCGCTTGCCAAGTGACAGGGTGATGGCGACGCCGACGATCCAAACAAACGAAGGAAACACCATGTCCGTGATGGTCCAGCCGTTCCATTCGGAGTGATTGAGCGGAGCGTAGCTGACGTCGCCCCCGGGGCTGTTCACCAGCACCATCAGCGCGATCGTTGCGCCGCGGAAGGCATCCAGCGAGACAAGACGCTCAGGCAACTTCTTTTCGCTTGATAGCGCTTGAGCTCGCCTTTCAGCGGCTGGGGCCTGCGTTTCAGCCATCATTCTCCTCACTCATTCGAGAGTTGACTGCCTTTCGGAAGCCTTCGGGTAAAGAACATGAGTATACGTTATCCACTCCCCTGCAGGTTACACCAAATCGGCATGCGCCCTGTCTAGACGCCGGACCTTGTGGGAACTTGTCCGATTGGGCCGTGAGGACCAGGTGGAGGTGCGCGGCTTGGCTAAGACTTTACCAGGCCTACCAAGAGTTTGTGGCCGGTCGGGGAAGGACTGCCACCAGTTGGTTCATCGGTGACCGCAATGGCCGTTAGGCCCTGAATGAGATCCCCTTGGGCAAACTCGACTTGAGCCGACCTGGCTGCCTGCGCCTCAAACACGCCAGCGCTGACAACCGCGGGGGCTTTGTCCCGTATGAGCCAAAGCTGATACACGCGTCCGCCGGGCAGCGACGGCAGGTCATTGGCGAAGAACAGCACGCGATTCTTCTCAGAGACAAGCGCGTATCCGCGTGCGCCCGGCGCATCCTCCGTGCCATTCACGGGGATCAACCGCGTACCCACAGAGGAGAGCATGCTAATCATCCTCCGGCCTTCGCCGGCCTGAATCTCCAGCCTTTTCACGGTCTCCAGCAGTGTCGCCCTTTCCTGGGCCAGGGTCGCCCTTTCAGCAGCCAACTGGCGAGTGCGCTCCTCGCCCGCCTGCAGCGAGGCGGAGAGCGTCAGAACCTGAGCCGTCAGACGCTGCTGCTCCGATGTCGATTTTTCGACCGAATCCTTCAGCGCAGCAGCCAACTGAGTCGCGTTCGCCTTCTCTGCGGCTAGAGCCACAGTCGCCTGCTGGTAGCGGTTGTCCAACTGCTTTAGGGACTCACGAACTGAACCCAATTCCGCCTCGCGGGCTTGCAGTTGTTGATCCATTTGCGTTTGCGATTGAGCCAGCTTGGAGCTCAACTGCTTTACGGCGTGTTGATCAGCTCCGCGCGTCACGTACCACGCCGCGCCGCCTGCCATCACTGCGACGATGGCCGCCGCCGCTCCCAGTCGCCAATAGTTGGGCCATGCCCGGCGCCTTCCCGGAAAGACCTGAACGTGCCCGCGAGAGGGACGCTCAGCTACAGGTGTGAGAGTGGCGCCAAAGAGCGCCCAAAAGTGGAGGCTGCGCCGAACACCGTTCTGACAAACGTCGCACGCTGAAGCGAGGTGTACGTTGATCTCGGCAGCCGGTTCCGGCTCCAGAGCCCCCAACGCGTACAGATCGTACTCCTCACTTGCAAATCCTGGACATTGCACCGTTTAAAACCCTACCCCGATCCTCTCCAAATGTACAGCTTTCAAGCGAGCCGGAGTTCAACTAACGGGACCCGGCCAAGGTCCGTTTCTCCTCACCTGTTCTGTGTAACCCACAATACAGTTCACATATTAGGGAGCTTACGATCTTGAATAAAAACCTGTTTGAAGCGATAAATTCTTTCGATCTGTGCCGCAAATCCATTACTCTATTTTCAAGGTGCATCCAAAACAGCTATACCAGCCATGAACTTAGAGAAGATATTATCCGAACTTTGGGACGAAAAGCGCCGGATTGACGATGCCATTTCCGCCCTGGAACGAATTTCTGCAGCTACTCCTAAACGGCGCGGCCGCCCCCCGGCCTGGCTCAAAAAGCTAAGCCACCCGCCTTCCAACACGGTTCTTGACGCCGTTGGCATTGGGACGGAACACGGCCAGGACGCCCAGTCCAAAGCCGCTCGATAGCAGATCTGGCAGACCGGCCGGCGTTGGCGCCAGGATACGAACTACACCATATCCGGGTTACGAGGAACAGAGCTGCCTGGATTGTCCGGTCACCACTTCTTGAACTTTCACAACCTTGTGGGATCTCCGGCTAAGTACCATGATGAGTGATGAAGGTCCATGTGATCGACTCGCATACCGGTGGCGAACCCACTCGTATCATCGTGCAAGGCGGGCCCGACCTCGGTCGAGGCCCATTGGCTGTCCGGCTGGAGCGATTTCGAAACCAGTTTGATTCCTTCCGCTCCGCAGTCGTCAACGAACCGCGTGGCTCCGATGCCGTGGTCGGTGCATTGCTGTGCGATCCAGTTGATCCGGGTTGTTCCGCCGCGGTCATATTCTTTAACAATGTCGGCTATCTGGGCATGTGCGGTCACGGGTCCATCGGGCTGGTGGCGACGCTTTCGTATCTGGGAAGAATCCAGCCCGGAACCCATCGCTTCGAAACGCCGGTCGGCGAAATCACAGCAAACCTGGGTGTCGATGGCGCCATCACCATAGGCAACGTACCGAGTTACCGTCTCAAGAAGGATGTGACCGTTGACGTCGAGGGATTCGGTCAGGTCAAAGGCGATGTCGCCTGGGGTGGCAACTGGTTCTTCCTGTCGCAAGGAAGCCCGTACCCGCTTCGTATCTCCCATCTTGAGGAACTTACCAGCTACACATGGCGCATTCGCCAGGCGCTGGCGCGCACCGGAATCACCGGTGAGGCCGGGGCGGAGATCGATCACATCGAGATCTTCAGCGATCCGGCTTCCCCAACCGCGCATAGCCGCAATTTTGTGCTGTGTCCGGGTAAGGCGTACGATCGCTCCCCCTGCGGTACCGGCACCAGCGCCAAGCTCGCGTGCCTCTACGCTGACGGCAAGCTGAGAGTGGGAGAAATATGGCGTCAAGAAAGTATCGTCGGGTCGGTTTTTGAGGGCCGGGTCGAAGTTATGCAGGGTGAGGTTCGCCCCTTCATCATGGGATCGGCGTATGTCAACGCAGAAGCGGACCTTATTCTGAATGAGCGGGACCCATTCTGTTGGGGAATTCCCAATGCGTGACGGCAGAGAGTTTGTGGCCGGCCGGTGACTCAGACCAACGCCCAACCAGACGTCCTGATCGTGGGCGCCGGTATTGTCGGTGCGGCCTGCGCGCTGGAGTGCGTGGTCAGCGGTTTAACGGTTGCCGTCGTGGAACCGTCCGTTGTCGGAGGTGGCGCCACGGCTGCCGGCATGGGCCACATTGTCGTGATGGACGATTCGGAAGTCCAGTTCCAACTTACGAACTACTCGGAAGCGCTGTGGCACGAATTGGCTCCCCGCCTTCCAGCCGATTGCGAATACCTGCCTTGCGGCACGATGTGGGTGGCCGCCGACGAAGAAGAGTTTCACGAGGTGCTGAGAAAACATCAGTTCTACTCCTCGCGAAATGTAGTCAGTCATGTGCTGGACGGGGCTGAAATCGCTCGGGCTGAGCCAAAGCTCCGACCCGGTTTGGCAGGCGGTCTGCTTGTACCGGGCGATTGCGTGGTGTACTCTCCGTGCGTCGCAAGTTATCTATTAGGCGAGGCAGAGAAGCGCGGGGCGAGACTACTGATTGGCCCGCGCGTTGTCGCGATTGAAGACGGCCGCGCCACGTTGCTGGATGGATCGTCGCTGAGCGCGGGTCTGGTAGTAAACGCCGCAGGAACTGCCGCCCGCGAGCTCGTTCCCGGGCTGGACATCCAGCCACGCAAGGGGCACTTGCTCATCACCGACCGCTATCCAGGCTTCGTCCACCACCAGCTGATTGAACTGGGGTACCTGAAGAGCGCTCACAGCCTCAAGTCCGATTCGGTCGCTTTCAACGTGCAGCCGCGGCTGACCGGCCAATTGCTCATCGGCTCGTCCCGCCAGTTTGGCCTCGAAGATCCGGCGGTCGACTATCCAATCCTCAGCCGCATGCTCAGGCGCGCTGTCGAATACATGCCTGAGCTGGCCCAGTTGTCGGGTGTCCGCGTCTGGACCGGTTTCCGAGCGGCGACGCCGGACAAGCTGCCGCTCATCGGCCGCGTACCTGGATTCAGCCGGGTGTACGTCGCCTCGGGTCACGAGGGGCTCGGTATCACGACGTCGCTCGGCACTGCCAAACTGCTGGTCGATCAGATTCTCAATCGCCCATGCGCCATACCCTGCGAGCCCTATCTGGCGGAAAGGAAACTTTCTCTCCATGCGTGAGGTGGCCGCTAAAGTACTGCTGACCGTCAACGGGGAGGCCATCCGGGTCAAGCCGGGCTTGACGGTTGCCGCCGCGATGCTCTCTGCGGGACAAGCAGTTTTCAGAACATCCGTGCTGGACCAGCCCCGTGGGCCGCTTTGCGGAATGGGCATTTGCATGGAATGCCGCGTTCGCATTAATGGACGGGCTCACCAAAAGAGCTGCCAGGTGGTCTGTACAGAAGGTATGGTCATCGAAAGCGAATGACGAGCAGCCGGGTCGATATCGTCGTCGTGGGTGCCGGACCTGCCGGTATCGCCGCCGCCTGCAGTGCGGCGGCCACGGGGAGCAGCGTCGTCGTGTTCGATGACAATCCCAGTGCCGGGGGCCAGATATGGCGCGGTATGGGCGCAGGGGCTTCCGAAGGCGGCGAATCCGCCCGCATTTGGCTCCGCCGTTTTCAGCGTTCCGGCGCCAGCCTGCAGACCGGCTCGCGCGTCATTGGACAGGGCCCGGCGGCGAAATCGCTCCTGATAGAAGGTCAGCAGGGAGCGCACGTCGTTCGCTATCGCCGGCTCATCCTCGCTACCGGTGCCCGCGAGCTATTCGTGCCATTCCCCGGCTGGACGCTGCCGAACGTCTTTGGCGTCGGCGGAATCCAGGCGCTGGCTAAGTCGGGGCTTTCGGTTGGAATGAAACGTATCGTCGTGGCCGGAACGGGTCCGCTGCTGCTGGCGGTGGCCGCGTATCTCCGCGCCCATGGAGCACAAGTCAGCCTGACCGCCGAGCAGGCCTCGTTTCGCACCCTGGCTGGGTTCTCGCGGCATCTCCTACGGTTCCCGGGCAAGATTGCCGAAGCCGTTCAGCTGCAATCCAAGCTGATCGGTGTGCCCTATCACTGGGGTGCATGGGTTGAGTCTGCCGCCGGCGAGCGACAAGTCGAGTCCGTTACCATCCGCAGCGGGAATGACCGTTGGGTCGAACCCTGCGATTACCTCGCGGTCGCCTATGGGTTCCGCCCTAATCTCGAGTTGCCCGCGCTTCTGGGCTGCTCCGTCCGTGGAAGCGCCGTTGTTGTAGACGGCCTTCAGCGAACTACAGTCGAGGATGTCTATTGCGCCGGTGAATCCACTGGAATTGGGGGCGTCGACCTGGCGCTGGTCGAGGGTGAGATCGCCGGCTTCGCGGCGGCGGGATTGCTGGATAGGGCGGTGTCCAGACAACCTTCGCGACAACGCTGGCAGGACTTTGCCGTTGCTTTGCAGCGTGCGTTTGCGCCTCGGCCCGAACTCCGCTCGCTGCCTCAAGCCAGCACCATCGTGTGCCGTTGCGAAGACGTTACCTGGACGCGAATTCAGGCACATACCTCGTGGCGCTCCGCCAAGCTGCATGCCCGCTGTGGAATGGGCCCATGCCAAGGTCGCGTATGCGGCCCCGCGGTCGAATTCCTGAAAGGTTGGGGGGCCGAATCCGTTCGTCCGCCGATCTTCCCTACGCCAATTGGTAACCTTACTGAATTGGAAATGGAATTGAGCATGGATCGCCCAGCAGCCTCAACGGTGCGTGATCCGGAATAGATCGGAGTTCTAACATGAGCCAATCTGAATCGAACCTCGCTTGGACAGGTGTAATGCCCGCCATCACCACGCCCTTTAATGAGCATGGTTCCGTTGACCACTCCTTCCTCGCCAGCCACGCCAAATGGCTCGTTGAAGAAGGATGTACCGGTATTGTGGCTTGCGGTTCGCTCGGCGAAGGCGGTTCGTTGACCATCGCTGAAAAAGCGCAGATCTTTAGCACTTGCGCTACGGCCGTGGGCCGCAAGGTGCCGGTGATCGCGGCGGTTTCCGCGCTCACCACGAGGGAGGCCGTCGAAATTGCGAAAGTCGCTGAGGATCATGGTTGCAGCGGTCTGATGGTTCTTCCGCCCTATGTCTACGTCGGAGACTGGCGCGAGATGAAAGCTCATGTAAGCGCGGTGTTATCCTCCACCAGGCTTTCTGCCATGCTCTACAACAACCCCATCGCCTACAAAGTCGACTTCCTGCCACACCAGGTGGTCGAACTGCAATCGGAGCATGCGAACCTGAACGCCATTAAGGAATCGAGCGCCGATGTTCGCCGCATCGCCGCGCTCCGCGAGCTGGTGGGGGACGGAATCAAGATCCTGGTTGGGGTTGACGACCTCATCGTTGAGGCATTGCTTATTGGCGCCGAAGGTTGGGTTGCGGGCCTGGTGAACGCGTTCCCGCGCGAGTCGGTGGATCTCTTTAACCTGGCGAAGGCCGGCAATATCGCCGAAGCGATGGAGCTCTACAAGTGGTTTCTCCCGTTGCTCCGAATGGATACAGTTCCCAAGTTTGTGCAGTTGATTAAAGCCGTACAGGAGGAGGTTGGCCAGGGTTATGCGCGTGTCCGGGCGCCGCGTCTTGAACTCTCCCCGGCGGAATTAGCCGAGGTTCGCGCTGTCCTGCAACAGGCAAACGCTCACCGGCCGAAGCTCGCAGTGGTCACCCAGCCGGCTTAATCGCCTCTGAACCGATAACAACTTCATGGATCAATCCACAGCCGCTCCCGCAGCAAAACGTTCTGCCGTCGACAAAGAAACCGGTTTTATTCGCGAACTCGGTCTTTTTGATTCGGTCATGATCGTTATCGGCGTGATGATCGGTTCGGGTATCTTCATCGTGCCCGCCGACATGGCCCGCAACATCGGCAGTTCGGGATGGCTGCTGGTTGCATGGCTGTTCGCCGGCGTGCTGACGGTTTTCGCGGCTGTCTCTTACGGTGAACTCGCTGCCATGCTGCCCAGTGTCGGTGGCGTGTATGTCTACCTTCGTGAAGCGTTCTCTCCCATTCTTGGTTTCCTGTATGGCTGGACCCTGTTCACGGTCATTCAAACCGGCACCATCGCCGCGGTCGCGGTTGCCTTTGCCCGCTTTCTCGGTGTCCTGCTTCCAGCCATCTCCGAACAAAAATACATTGTTCCCCCCATCCATATCTCCACCGGTTACGCTGTCTCTTTGTCCACTGCTCAACTGGTGGCCATCGCGGTCGTCGCGGTTCTCACCTGGACCAACACCCAAGGTGTTCGCTACGGCAAGATTGTCCAGAATCTTTTCACGTCGGCGAAGATTGTCACGCTCGCTGTTTTGATCGTCGTCGGCCTGGTCTTCGGCTGGAACCATGCCGCCATCTCGGCCAACTTCGGCGCCAACCTCTGGGCTGTGCACGATTTCTCTCCCATCACCGCTACCTTGAACGCAGCGACGTCCATGGGCCTGTTGGTGGCGATCTGTGTTTCCCAGTCCGGCTCTCTCTTTTCCGCGGACTCGTGGCACGACATCACCTTCGCCGCCGGTGAAGTTCACGATCCCGGCCGGACCATACCTCGCGCGCTTGCTTTGGGCACCATCGCCACCATCACGCTGTACCTTCTGGCCAACGTGGCGTACCTGGTCACCTTGCCACTCGAGGCGATTCAGCACGCCCCGTCGGATCGCGTGGCCACCGCGATGCTCGAAAGGATCATTCCCGGCTGGGGTAGCGGCATCATGGCTGCCGCCATCATGGTTTCCTGCTTCGGCTGTATCAACAGCCTCGTGCTGGCAGGGCCGCGTGTCTATTACGCTATGGCGAAGCATGGACTCTTTCTTGCCCCGGCTGGGCGGCTGAACCGCGCCCACGTACCGGGCTGGTCGCTACTCGTCCAAGGCATATGGGCCGCCTTCCTGGTTTTGCCTCGGACCTTCAACGTGACGACCAGCCAATACGGAAATCTCTATAGCAATCTGCTCGACTACGTAATTTCAGCGGCGCTGCTGTTTTACATCTTCACCATCGCTGGCGTGATCCGGCTGCGTTTCACGCGGCCCGATGTGCCCCGCCCGTATCGGGCCTTTGGATATCCAGTCATCCCTCTGCTCTACATTCTGGGAGCCAGCGCGGTACTCGTTTGCCTCTTTGCCTACCGCCCGGCCAGCACGTGGCCCGGTCTCCTGATCGTTCTCGCCGGTGTCCCCATCTACCTGCTCCGTGTGCGGGCGAATAAGTAGATCGTAAGAATCCGCCGCCTACAATCGGTCATGGGACGCTTGTCTAGGCCAGGGTACGTGATCTTTTCACTTTGCTGCGCCTCGTCGCTCGCTGTATCCCTACAGGCTCAAACTTCTCCATCCGCCGCGCCGCTTCCCGATGCACGGCAGTTGAAGGATCGTGTCATCGCCACTGAGAAGAAAGCCGAGAAGGATAAGGAGCGCTATCTGTGCGACGTCCGCGAGGAGACCGACGAGTTTGATAGCAATGGCCGCCTTCAGAAACACCGTTCCCGCGAAATGGAACAGTTCTTCGTCAATGGCCAGGAGATTAATCATGTGCTGGCTAGAGATGGCAAAACTCTGACTGGTGAGGACGAAAAGAAAGAGCAGGACCGCGTCAATAAAGAGGTCAAGAAGTTCAGCGATCCCAAGCAAGTGAAGAAGGCTGAGCAGGAAGATGAAAAGCAGGCGGAAATCCTGCTCAAAGCGCTCCGTTATACCAATGGGCACCGCGAGTACCGTGCTGGCCGCAGCGTCGTAGTTTACGATTTATCCGGCGATCCGGATTTCCATCCCAAAAGCCTCGAAGAGAAGGTCGCCCAGGCGCTCAACGGCCGTGTTTGGGTCGATGAAGAAACGGGAGAACTTCTTGAGCTGCGAGTTCTTACCGACCACGACATCAAAGTTCTCGGTTTTGTCGGCAACTTGAAGAAGGGCTTCCAGTTCCACCTCACCCAGCAGCGCCAGCCCGACGGCGTCTGGATCCCTAACTTCATTGAAGGTAACGGCAACGGCCGGGCACTCTTCTTCAGTCGTGGATTTCGTTTCAAGCTCCAGACCGACCGTTGCCGGCTCTATAATGTGGATTCCTCCACGGGCGCCATCACACCCAAGGATGAACCGAAGTAGCGGTTTGTTTGCGCCGCGATATCCTGATTCATTCATGGAACTCATGCACACTTCCCACCGCGTCAAGGCCCCTCGCCTTCTATTGATTGCTTCGCTCATCGCAATTCCGCTTCTGGCCTCCACCGATTGGGAAGCCGCCGGTAAGCGCTGGTGGGCACACGTCCAGTTCCTTGCCTCCGATGAACTCGAAGGCCGTCTCACCGGCTCGGAGGGTTATCGCAAGGCGGCGGACTATGTCGCGAAGCAATTCAAAGCCTACGGCCTGGTACCCGCCGGAACCAAGGGTTACTTCCAGCCGGTTCGATTTGAAGTGCAGCGTGTCATCGCGTCGAAGTCCACCTTGGCGCTGGTCCGGGATCAACGCCAGCCTCTGGTGCTCGGCGAAGATGCCATCCTCGGCAGCCGTCTTCCGCAGCCCAAGTCTATCTCCGCCCAGCTGGTCTTTGTCGGCTACGGCCTTCATATTCCCGATGCCGGCTACGACGACCTCGCGGGCCAGGATCTGAAAGGCAAGATCCTGGTCTACCTCGCGGGTGGCCCGGCCGACATTGCGGGCCCGCTTAAAGCGAATGCACGCTCGGCGCAAGAGTTTTGGAAAGCAGTACAGCACGCGGGCGCCGTTGGTGTGATCTCCATTCCGAATCCGAAATCGATGGATATCCCCTGGTCCCGCATGGCGCTCGCCTCGTCCCAGGCAGGCATGCGTCTGGCCGACCCTGCTCTGCAGGACACCAAAGGCCCCATCTTCACGGCGACTTTGAATCCCGCACGCGCAGAGCAGGTCTTTGCCGGCAGCGGTCACACCCTCGCGGAGTTGCTTGCCCTTGCTAATGCCGCCAAACCGCTCCCCCGGTTCCCGCTCATTGGTTCAATCCAGGCCACTGTGACCACCGAAACCGAACAGGTCGAATCGCCCAACGTAGTTGGGATTGTTCCCGGCGCCGATCCGAAACTGAAGAACGAATACGTCGTCGTCTCCGCTCACCTCGACCACGTTGGTGTCGGTGAGCCCATCAATGGCGACCGCATCTATAACGGCGCCATGGACGACGCCTCCGGTGTTGCCACCATTCTTGACGTCGCCCAGTCACTACACGATTCGCACGCGCAGCTGAAACGTTCGGTGCTGTTTATCGCCGTTTGCGGCGAGGAGAAAGGTTTGCTCGGATCCCGCTACTTTGCCGGCCATCCCACGGTGCCTGCCAGTGCGATGGTGGCAGATCTGAACACCGACATGTTCCTGCCGATATTTCCGCTGAACAACATCACGGTCTGGGGCCTGGAAGAATCCACTCTGGGGGACGACATCCGGGCTGTAGCCGAGCCCATGGACGTTCATGTTCACCCGGATCAACAGCCCGATCGCAATCTGTTCATTCGCAGTGATCAGTACAGCTTCATCCGCCAGGGTGTCCCCGCCATCGCCAACGGTTTCGCTCCCCGCCCCGGCACGCCTGAAGAGCAGCAGTTCAAGGACTGGCTAACGAACCGCTATCACGCGCCCTCCGACGACGTCAACCAGCCGGTGGATCTCGTTGCCGCTGCCCGCTTCAATCAACTACTGCTGAACCTCACGGAACGGGTCGCCGACGCTCCCACTCGCCCGCAATGGAAAGCGACCAGCTTCTTCCGCCGGTTTGCACAGAGCCAGTAGTTTAGTCTTTGTGTTCGGTCCAAGCCACGTGCATAACAATTACGACGGCAGATTCTCATGAGTCCCAACCTTTATGGCGCAATCGAAGCAGGCGGCACCAAGTTTGTCTGCGCTATCGGCACCGGACCCCACGACTTGCGGACTGCCCAGTTTCCGACCACCACACCTCACGAGACCCTTTCCCGTGTTGTGCAGTACTTCAAGGAGCAGGCTGGCCTCGCGCTGACGGCCATCGGCATCGGCTCGTTTGGGCCGGTTGATCTTCACCCCGCCTCGGCCACCTTCGGGAGTATTACTTCCACTCCCAAGCCGGGCTGGCAGAACGTCGGCTTGGTCGGCGCGATTCGTCAATCATTTCCGATTCCGATTGGTTTCGATACCGACGTGGCGGCATCCGCGCTCGGCGAAGCGCGCTGGGGAGCGTCGCAGGGCCTTTCCGATTCCCTGTATCTGACCGTGGGCACCGGCATCGGTGGGGCGGCCATCGTTCATGGCCAGGTTCTTCACGGATTGATCCACTCCGAGATGGGGCACATCCGAATCCCACACAGTCTGTCGGCCGATCCTTATCAAGGGCACTGCCCATTTCACTACGATTGTCTGGAAGGCCTTGCCTCCGGTCCGTCGATCCAAGCGCGCTGGGGCCGCCCTGCGCAGGATCTTCCCTCCGATCATCCGGCCTGGAGGCTGGAAGCGCACTACCTCGCCCAGGCGCTCGTGAACTTCATTCTCATCCTCTCCCCGCAACGCATTCTGCTCGGGGGCGGTGTCATGCAGCAGCCTCAGATCTTCCCGCTGATCCGCACTGAGGTTGCGCACCTCTTGAACGGCTACGTTCAGCATGACGAAGTCTTAAATCATCTCGACCGATACATCGCGCCACCGCAACTGGGTGGTCTCGCCGGTGTGCTTGGCGCGATTGTGTTGGCTGAAGAGGCGCACGCGGCGACTGTCGCCCCAGTCCGGTCTATATAATCTGAGTTCTCTCCCATATCCGCATGTCTACCACCATCGATCAATACCGCGAAGCGAAGAATAGCTATCTGAAGCTCAGAAATCAGGCCAAGAAGGAATTGATTGCGCGATTCCACGAGGTAGCGAACGAAATGCTACAGATCCAACGTGAGTTGCTGGAGGATTTCGGCGAGAAGGTGCCGCTTCCCACCAAGGGCAAGAAGCCAAAACCGGTGAAGAAGGTCGCGGCGGTCCCGGCTCCCGCCCCCGCACCTATCTCCGCCAAGGTGTTAGGTATTCAGAAGCAACTCGAGCGGCAGAAAAAGAAGCTTTCCGACACCAAAGAAGCCGGCAAACCAACCAAGACGCTGGAAGATCGCATCTACGAACTGGAAGACGAGTTGCGCCTCGCGCAGGGCAATTGAAAGCGCATTAGCCAGCGCCGGTGAAGAGACAAGTGCGAAGATCGAAGAGATGCGCTGACTCTCGGGGGTAACTTCGGCCGAACAGCTGAAGACGTTTTCGCATTCAGTGGATCGTGATGGGTTGGTATCCCTCTAAATGCCTTTCTCCGATGTGCTCATCCTGGGCTGCGGCTTCGTTGGCGGGCGCGTCGCCGCCAAACTGCTCGACCGTGGTATTCGGGTCTTCGCGACAAACAGGGTGAGTTCTCCGGTCGCCGGCGTTACCATGCTGCCTCTGGACGTCACCGATGAACGGAGCCTCGCCAATTTTGCGGAGAGGATTCAGCCGGGCTTGGCGGTTATTCACTGCATTCCGCTGCTGCAGTACGGCTCGGGCTTACATGATCCCACGCCCGCTATCCTCGGCGCATTTGAGGATCGGCCGCCGGCACGCTTTCTCTACCTCTCCAGTACCAGCGTCTACGGCGCAACCCATGTCATTGAGGCAGGGACGCCGCCCGCGCCGCGCACACCCCGCGAGATTCTGCGCCTCGGAGCCGAACGCGCCGTAGCTGCCGGTCCTTGGTCATCTCTGATTCTGCGGCCCGCTGCCATATACGGCCCTGGCCGTGGTGTTCACGAGTCGATGCGCCATGGCACGTTTCGCGTGCCGGAAGGCGGCGGCGGGTCCATCAGCCGCATACACGTAGACGACGTCGCCGAAATTGTCGCTACGGGGCTGTTGTCAACCGTGACAGGCGCGTTTCCCGTAGCGGACGAACATCCTTGTCCCTCGTTTGAAGTGGCCGAGTTTTGTGCCAGTGCACTCGGTTTCCCCACTCCGGCAGCCGCTCCCCTCGAGCTGTTGAATGAGACACTGCGCAACGACCGGCGTGTGGATGGTTCAGCGATCCGGCGTTTGCTTGGTGTTGAGTTGCGGTACCCATCCTATAAAGAGGGGATTCCTGCCTGCCTGGCGGCGGAAGCGGCAGCGCAGCCGGTTGTATAAACGCCACATGTAGGAATCATGCTCCGCTCACGAAAGAACTCGCCCCTCAGTTTGATGATGGCTGTCCTACTGCAGACTGCCTGCTTCGGCCAGCAACTCAAGGTGGATCACGTCACGGTTGCGGGCCGCGACTTGAAACAAATGCAGGCGATGTTTGCCTCCGTTCAGTTCCCTACTCAATACGGCGGAAAGCATACGGGTGGCCTCTCGGAGATGGCACTCAACAGTTTCGCCGATGGCTCCTATCTGGAACTGATAGCGGCGCAGAAGCCCACGGGCGCTGCGGGACATTATTGGGCGAAGTTTATCGATGGCAACGCCGGGCCGTGTGCCTGGGCCGTCAGTGTCGATAGTATCGCCGGGCCGGAACAGCGATTGAAGAATATCGGTATCCCCGTCGAGGTTTCACGGGGCGGCCGCGCCCGCCCTGATGGCGAAAAGCTGGCTTGGGAGACGTTGCGCATAGGGTCTGCGCCGCAAGGCACCTTCTTTCCGTTTCTGATTCACGACCTCACGCCTCGCGACCGCCGCGCGTTCCCGCAAGGCAAGCCGAGCGATCCGGACATAAGCGGTGTCAAATGGGTAGTCATCGCAGTCCGCGATTTGCCCTCAGCAATCGATAAGTATCGCCAGGCGTTTCAGCTTCCTGAGCCGGCTTTTCAGAACGATCCCGCGCTCGGCGCCCGCCTCGCGGTCTTCCCGGATTCTTCCGTGATCCTCGCCGGCGCGGTGAACGCCGAATCATGGCTGGGCCGTCGACTCGCGCAGTTCGGCGACGCTCCCTGTGCCTTTGTTATTGCTTCGAACGGAAAAGGCCGCTTTCTGACGCGCGGAAGCTCCAACTGGTTCAACTACTCCTTTCGGTGGCTTGATCCTGAAAAGATCGGCGGCATGCGCATTGGCATCGGTGGTGGGAAGCAGACTGTTCCAACAACCCACGCGGAAATCTCCGACCAGGATGTGCCGGCGTATCGTAAAGGTGAGGATAAGTAATGAAAACCGAGGAATCTGCTCAACTCCGCCGGCAACTGATCGACGCAATGAGGGGCCACCAGGCCCACCTCGATTTTGACGCTGCCGTCGATGGTTTCCCGGCCGATCTTCGAGGTGCGAGGCCGGTCGGTGCGCCTCACACCGCTTGGCAACTCCTGGAACATATTCGCATCGCACAGCACGACATCCTTGAATTCTCGCGTGATGCCAAACACAAGTCTCCGAAGTGGCCCGAAGGGTATTGGCCATCCACGGAAGCGCCGCCCAGCGTGGCCGCGTGGGATAAGAGTGTCGCCGCCGTCCGCCGCGACGGCTTGGCTTTTAACCAGCTGGTTGAAGACCTGTCGAATGATCTGTTCAAGCCGTTCGCCCACGGCGAGGGCCAGAATCTACTGCGGGAAGCCCTTCTTATCGCCTCGCACAATTCGTACCATCTGGGTCAATTTGTGTATCTCCGCAAGATGCTCGAAGCAGCCGTCTAGCTTTCTGCTGCCAAGGTTGGTGGTTGCGCTCCACCCCGCTGTCGTGGCCCAGCTTCTGTTTGCCCGTGGGCTTGGACGGTAAGATATCTGTAGCAACGGGGTCCGTCTCGCAGCCGTCCGCTGCTTCAATGCTTTCATGTCTAAACTAGCCTTTCTATTTCCCGGTCAGGGGTCTCAATATCCCGGCATGGGCAAGAACCTGGCCGTCCAGTTTCAAAGCGCGCGGAGAGTCTTTGAAGAAGCCGACGACGCCCTTGGTTTTGGCTTGTCGACACTCTGTTTTGACGGCACCGATGAGGAACTCAGGCAGACCGCCAACCAACAGCCCGCTTTGCTGACTGTCTCGGTGGCCGCTCTGCGCGTATTAGAGGAGCGGGGAATTCGCCCTGCCGTTGTCGCCGGACATAGTCTTGGTGAATACGCGGCCCTGGTCGCAGCAGGGGCGCTGCGTTTTGATGATGCGGTGCGTCTGGTGCGCAAGCGCGGTCAGTACATGCAGGAGGCCGTGCCGGCGGGCGTCGGCGCCATGGCTGCCCTGCTCAAGTTGCCGGAAGACAGGTTGGAAGGTATTCTCGCCGCTGCTGCTCAGGGCGAGATCGTCGCGGCGGCCAACTTTAACTCGCCCGATCAAGTCGTCATTGCCGGCCACCACAACGCGGTCGAACGCGCCATGGACCTCGCTAAGGCTGCCGGCGCAAAGCGCGTCCTCCTGCTTCCCGTGAGCGCGCCGTTTCATTGCCCCTTGATGAAACCTGCCCAGGATCGCCTCAAGCTCGACCTCGATGCCACGGCGTTTCGCGATCTTTCGATTCCACTCATCAACAACTGGCAGGCAGCGGAGATCTGCTTTGGCAGTGCGGCTCGGGAAGGACTCTATCAGCAGGTCCCGAACCCTGTGCGCTGGGTTCAGTCGGTTCGATTGCTCGCATCGCAAGGGGTTACGAAGTTTGTCGAAGTAGGTGCGGGTCAGGTGCTCACCGGCCTCTGCCGCAACATCAACCCCACCCTGACTGGCGCCAAATTCGGCGAACCTGCCGATCTGGAAAAGGTACAGAATGCCATCGCCTGAGCGCGGGGCTGCAATCGTCCAGGCGGCTGTCCTCGCCGCCGCACTGGCGCTCCTCTCAGGCTGCAACCGGCTCTCGCCTGAAGAACAGGTGCATCGTGAAGCGGAGGACTTCGTACAAACCAGCCTCGCTTTCTCGCCCATCAACGCGACCGGCGCTGGTTACCACGCGCATCAAGGCATCAGCCTCGACGACTTGCTGGATGACTACTCGCCATCCGCGATCGATGGCGAACGCGCTTTCTACAACCAGGCTCATGCCCAGGCGGACGAGATTGCCAAGTTGCAACTTCCACCCGAGGCGAAGGCGGATATCGACGTCATGCGCCTTGAATGCGAGCGCCAGCTGCTTGAGCTGGACCGCATACAGAGTTACAAACACAATCCGACAGTTTACGTCGAGCTGATTGGCAACGCGATCGACACGCCCTTCATCCTTAACTACGCTCCGGAATCTGAGCGCTTCGCCCATATCATCGCCCGTTTGAAAAAACTGCCGGCCTTCGTGGACACTGCCACGAAGAACTTAGTCAATTCACCGGAAATCTGGAACACAGTCGCACAACAGGAAAATGACGGTAACATTGCACTCATCGACACCGAGGTGCGCGCCAAGGTACCGTCCAGTCTCCGTCCTAAATACGACGATGCCGCCGCGCCTGCCCTTGCTGCTCTGCGCGGCTTCAACGAGTATTTGAAGAAAGATCTCAGCCGCCACCAGGCAAGTTGGCGACTTGGCTCCAACTACGCCGATAAGCTGCGCCTCACTTTGGCCGCTGGCGAGACCCCAGAACAGATCCTTGCTGAGGCGGAAGCCAAACTCCAAGCCATCCGCGAAGACATGCGCCGGCGAGCAGCCGCATTGTTCCCGAAATATTACCCGGGGAAGAAAGTGCCAGACAGCACCAACGATCTAGTGGCGGCCGTGCTTGACCACATTTCGCAGCAGCATTCCAGGCCTGACCAATACTTTGAGGACGCAAAGGTCGATCTCGCCCAAGCCACTCGATTCGTCCAGGATCATCACCTGCTGGCGCTGCCTTCGCGCGGCAATCTCACGGTCATCCCCACGCCCGAGTTCATGCGCGGCGTATACTCCGTCGGCGGCTTCTCGCCGGCTCCGGCGCTCGAACCCCAGTTAGGTGCGTTTTATTGGGTAACTCCCTTCACGCCCGACATGACGCCCGATCGTGTTGAATCAAAGCTCCGCGAGAACAACACTTGGGGTCTCCAAATCCTCACCATTCACGAAGCGATGCCCGGCCACTATGTGCAGAGCGAATACGCCAACGACTTGCAGCCCAAGTGGCGAGGTCTGCTGAGAGCGGTGTTCTCCAACGGCCCCTATGTCGAAGGCTGGGCCGTGTATGCCACGCAATTGATGATCGACGAAGGCTTCTCGGACTCGCCCGAGATGCGCATGATGTTCGGTAAGCAGATGCTTCGTGTCGCCTCCAATACCATCCTGGATGTGAAGATGCACACCGGGAACATGTCGGATAAGCAGGCGCTCGACCTCATGATCCAGGAGACGTTTCAGGAAAAGGAAGAGGCCACACAGAAGTTGCAGCGCGCCAAACTGAGTTCCTGCCAGCTGCCAACCTACTTTGTTGGATGGCAAGGCTGGGAATCCCTCCGCGCTGAGTATCAGAAGTCAAAAGGCGCGAACTTCAAGCTTGCCGAGTTTCATGAGCACGCACTCAAAGAGGGCGCGCTCCCGCTATCGCTGTTGAATAAGCTCATGCTGCCCCAGCCTCCCGCGTATTAGGAGGGCTATGCTTTCTTGGCACGGCTTTCCTGGACTCGCTGCACGTCCTGCAAGACGTTCTCCACCGAGCGGCTGACGACCTGCAGCTTCTTCGGGCGGGCGCACCGGGCGGTCAAGGCGGGTAGCTGCTTCGACAAACGCGCTAAATCGTTCCCGTATCCCGCGAGCGCCTCGCTCGACAACCGGGTCAGGTAGATCGGCTCGCCGGCATTCTCTCCTTTCAATGGCTCAAAATCGAATTCGCCGCTTGAAATATCGCCCACCCGGTTCATGTAGGCGTGTTCGACTTCAATCAGCCAGTGAACCAGGTCCGCGGTAGCTCCGCTGTTCTCGGGCGCGTAAAGACGTTCCACCACCAGCGAAAGATTCTCTTCGCCAGATTGCCAAGGGTTGCTCAACTGGAGGCCGACGAAGCGGATCATGATATCGAACTGCGGGATTCGCCAGCGGCCCCATGAAGAACTCGAATGCTCTTCCGCCGTCCTCGTACAAAGACCGTATGCTCTTCGCGGTCATCTCCGCGTGCGGCAGGAACCAGCGGTCGCGCGCCCATCGTTGCGGCGGCACGATCACGGCGCCGCCCAGCGAGCCGACCGCGCAAGGGAGACTGGCGGCGAGCGAACGCCGGTACTCGCGCCCCTTGCGAGCCGACTGATCTGTGACATCGGTCAGGAAATCGAGATGGCTCGTCATCTCCTTCAGCGCGGCGGCCCCGCACCCCAAGATCCACGCCCCAGGCGCTCATCCCGAGGATCTGCTTCGGATGCCGCTGCTTGATGTATTCAGCCGTCTCGTTGATAACCTTCGAGTGATATTCAGTATCTGACATGCGCCGGCAATCGCTGCAATAGCACCGCCCCAGGTCCCCGGACTGGAAACCAAATCCATCGGTGCCGACTTCGTTGACGCACAGGTCCACGATCTGGCGCATCCATTGGCGGGCGGAATCGCTCTGATAGCACATGGCGACGCCATTATCGGGCTGAAACTTCCCCCAGGCCATTCTGCCTTCGTTGCGCGCCGTGGTTGGATCGCGCTTGATGATCTCTTCAAAGCCCCAGCTGTAGACGCCCAAGGCCGTACAGTACCTTGATTCCCAGCTTCGCCGCTTCGTTGAGGATCTGGTCAATCAACCGCCTCCGCCCCGGTTCCAGAGCGTTTTCCAGAGGAACCGGCCAGGCATGGCTCGCATATAGACCCCACAGTGTGATGCCGTTATAGCCGTAGTCGCGCGCGGTCGTCAGAAACGATCGGTAGTCTTCGACGGTCTGCTCATCCAAGTCCGTGATAGGCCAGCGTTTCCCCGCCAGGGGACGGCTAGAGTTGTCGTTGATCCACCCGAGAAGCAGCCGGTATTCATAGGGGGCGTTGCCTGTGTTGGCATCGGGGCGCCGGCCGGCACCGCCGGTTTCGCTGAATGCATTAGCATCGGAGATTGTCAACCCGGCACCCGCCGCTGCCAGCCCCGCTGCCTTCATCATCCAGCGCCGGCTCAGCGAGTTCGAGTCTTGCATAGTGGTCGTTGCGGGTTCAGTCTATCATTCGTGTTGATGCTGATTCACCAACCGCCAATTCAGGTTAGGGGGCTAGATACGATACCTAGAGAGACTGCTACTCGACAGAGGAGCTTCGCGGTGGGAACCACTGAATGGACGGCAGGACGAGTGTTGAGCCTCGCCCTCATGCTGTCCCTTGGCCTCGCCTGCACTGGACAGAAACAGACGATCCGGCACCCTTACAACGCGGCACAGCAGCCCTGGCCCATTCCTGGAGTGATCGAGGCAGAGAACTTCGACGAAGGCACTAATGACGATCCGGCGTACTACGACGATACGCCGGGAAGCCAGGCACCCGCGGATGAGCACTACCGCGACAGCGACGTGGACATGGGCGTTGACCCGCGGATGAACCTCGTCGACGTCGGCTGGGTCAATGTTGGCGAATGGCTGGAGTACACGGTTGAGGTGCAAACAGCAGGGCCGTATACCATCTCGACCCGCATCGCCACCCCGAAAGACGGGAAACACTTTCACATGGAACTCGACCGCCACAACGTTACCGCTTCCGTAGCGGTTCCCAATACGGGCTGCTGGGGAAGCGATTTAAAGGGCCACCACTGTTTTCAGGAGGCGGTCGTTTGTCATGTGCAATTGAAGAAGGGTGTTGCTCGGCTGCGGTTCGTGCCCGAGGGTGAAGCGGGCGAGAAAGACCTTTTCACGGTCGACAAGTTCCAGTTTGAACTGGAAACGCAGAACCCTGCCCATTAGTGCCACAACTCCAGCGCGATCCGGCCTGGCTGCTCATGTATGATCTGACTTCGGCGCGAGACTCACACGCCGGCCGAACGGCCGCCAGCTCGCGCATCGGGATTCGTTTATGAACGCCAAGCATGCCACCGCGACCGTCGTCTGGCTCTGCGCCGGTATCGGTTCTCTTTTCGCCCAGACCGGACGCCCGCTCAAGAAGGTTACACCGGTCGAGCACAATCAGGTGCTGACGAATCCGCACATGGGCTGGGGGATTTGGGCAGGTCCGCGATACTTCGACGGGCGCGCGTTCTCGCTTGACTACAACACCACCGGCTTCGGCGACGACGCTCCTCTCTTCGGCTGGGTGCTGATCGACTGGATGTGGTCGGACCTCGAGCCGCGGCAAGGGCAGTATTCCTGGAAGGATCTCGATACTGTGATCGACTACTGGGCGAAGCGAGGCAAAGAGGTCGAGCTGCGCATCTGGATCACCGACGACCCCGGCTGGGCCGGCGCTCCCGGCAACGAGGTGTGCCCCGAGTGGCTCTGGGCAAGCGGTGTGAAATACCGCGCCTATACGGGCGAGGGCAAGGCGCCCAAGAAAGAGCCCGATTACGTGGATGCATCCTACGAGACGGTCTACCTGCCCTACGCCAAGCGCTTCCTGAAGGCGCTCGCAGACCGCTATGATAAGCCAGCCAGTCCGGTCATGCTTTGGGGCGTGATGGGCTATGGGCAATGGGGTGAGTGGCACACCATGTGGTCGCACTATCCCTGGCCCAGTGTCGAGGTAAAGCGCCGCGTCCTCACCAAGATCGTCGAGATGTATGCCGACGTCTTCAAGGTGAAACCGCTCATCATCTCGTATTGCTTCGACGACGACCGCTATCAGGTGACAAGCGTGGAGGACTACCTCAACCGGCAGGCGCTAGACGTCGCTGTAGGCAAAGGCTTCGCGCTGGCGCGCCACGGCTTCATTGACGGCCTGATGATGTACGACCGCCTGATCATGGAGCGTTTTTGGCGCACCACCCCAATGTGGGCCGAAGGCAACTGGTCCTACACCGCCGTCAAGGATGAGGGCGTTCACGGCACTTTGGAGGAGAACATACAGGTCTTTGCCGAGTGGCACTCCAACTGGGGTCATTTCTATATGGACGCCGGCAGCTACCGGCGCGCGATGCGGGAGGACCGTGCTGCGTTCGAAAATGGCCTACGCAGTGGCGGGATCGGCTACCGGCTGGTGGCGACCGAAGCGAGTTGGCCCGAAGAGCTAGCCGCCGGTGATTTGCTGATGTTGCATTCCACCTGGGTGAATCGAAATGCCGGGCGACTCTACGAGCGCTACCCCTTGCGCATCTACTTCACCGATGCCAATGGCCAGGAGAAGTGGAGTGCGAACGATCCATCCTTCACGCAAACCAGTTGGGTTCAAGGCGAGACATACAACGTGGACACCTTGGTGACGACATCGAGCAAACTCGCACCCGGAATGTACGACGTGCGCATTGCGATGGTGGACGCCTCAGCCAAGCCCAAGATCCGACTGGCGATCGACGGCGAGGATTCGCAATTGCGCTACAAGCTTGGCGCCATTCGCATCCTGCCTCCCCGGCATCCTTAGGCTGGATGTCATTGCGCGCAGAATTGGGAAAGAAACCGCCGGGCCTGCCGAAGGGCCAGGATCCGGTCGGGAAGCGAGCCCTCGTAGGCCCGGTCTTCCACTTCGACGGCCAATGCAACATTCGAGCGGGTTTCCGAAAGGGCAGCAAAGAACGCGCTCCAATCCACCTCGCCTAATCCCGGCAACCGCGGGTCATGGTATTCCAGGGGATGCGCGAGGATCCCAACTTCGTTCAGCTTATTTCGATTGATCCGTGCATCTTTGGCATGTAGGTGGAAGATCTTAGCCGAAAACTCGCGCAATGGCTGAATCGGGTCCATCTGTTGCCAAATCATGTGCGAGGGATCGTAGTTCAGGCCGAAGGAAGCGGAAGGGACCTCTTCAAACATCCGCCGCCAAATACGCGGGCTGACGGCCAGGTTCTTGCCGCCGGGCCACTCATCCTTGGTGAACAGCATCGGGCAGTTCTCAATCGCGATTCGCACGCCATGGTCTTCGGCGAATCGAACCAGGGGCGGCCACACTTCGCGGAAGCGGGTCCAGTTGTCATCCAGCGATCGCGTCCAGTCCCGTCCGATGAATGTATTGACGAGCCCGATTCCAAGCAGCTGTGCCGCCACGATGACGCGCCGCAAGTGCTCTACCACGGCCACACTCTCATGCGTATCGGGTGACAGGACGTTGGGGTAGTAGCCTAAGCGCGCTTACTTCGACGCCGGATTGCGCGATCTGGTCCCGGAGTGCCGAACTCCTCTCTTGACTGAGTTCCGCCACGTCGATATGCGTCACGCCCGCGTATCGCCGATCCGCCCTGCCGACGGGCCAGCACATCAGTTCAACGCATTGGAAACGTTCTTTCGCGCACGTGTCGAGCACCTCAGCCAGCGACAATTCCGGAAGAATCGCGCTCACCATTCCAAGTCTGATCATCGATTGCGTCCCATGATACTCGCGATCGGCGCCGATGCTTTCTCGGCCTTCAGCTTCGGCTTCGGAATCCCGTGCTCATGGCAATCCACGCATTTCACACGGTGTATGTTGTGCTTGCTGTCCGCCGACCGGTAGGACGTGTCCATCTTCTCTACATCCAGCCCGCAATTCGACATCTTGGGATGGCACGTTGCGCAGGACGCTCTGGTCTTTTGTTCGTGCCGCGAATGACAAGCCACGCAGCTGATGCCTTCATGCACGCCGATCGGTGTCCGGTCGTCGCCGCTGGCAACCTGCATGGTGGAAACCGGGGCGTGGCATTGGTAGCACAGCGCTTGACGTTGATCACGGCTCATGCGGATGGTACGAGTGCCTTCGAGGACCGCCGGCAAAGGCAGGTCCATCAAGGGCACGTGCTGTTGCGTTCGCCGGTCGAAGAACGCAACCGAGGAACGTGCAATGTCTTGCGACGGACCGGGCACGTCGCCCTTCGGGCCGACCTTCTCGAGCACCGGGCCTTCACGGTGAATCTGATGGCACGCCAGGCAAGGTACAGAAGGCTTTCCTGACAGAACTGCCGGCCTCAGGCTCCAGGGGCCCCTGCGATCGACCGGCGCGACCAGATTGTTGATCCCGCCTTCGAAATGCATGCCGTGGCAACGCAGGCAGTCGTCCATTAACATGTTCTGCGTGTTGTGGTTCTTGTCGAGAAAGATCCTCGCATAGCTGGCGCTGTGCGGTCCGGCGCGCCAGGACGCGTACTCTTGCTGGTGGCAGGTGCTGCAGCGCCCCGTCATTTCCTGCACGTACTTGTTCGCGAATCCAATCTGCTCCGGCAGGTCGCCCCGTACGTGCGCGTATACTCGCATGGCGTTGTTCCAGTGAAACGCTAGCTCCGTGGTAAGCGCGCCACCGTGACATTTCTCGCAGGCAATGTTCCGGTGGCTGGAGGCGTGCCATTGATCGTACATCGGCTGCATTTCATGGCAACTGGTGCAACCGCGTCCTGCGCGCGACTCGTAATACAGGCTCGCACCCGGCACCATCAGAACCACGGCCAGCACTGCCAGCCCGGAGTAAAGGAGAACTCTCTTCACGCGTGCACCGGGGTGCCCTTCCAGGTTCCGAGCAGGTTATGGGATGCGCGGTAGGCATTGGCGAGAATGGTCAGCGCGGGATTGAATCCCCCATTGGTCACGTGCGAACTCGCATCGATGACGTAGACGTTATCCACGTCGTGGAGCTGGCAATTCGCGTTCACCACGGAATTCTTTGGGTCGTCGCCCATGCGGCACGTTCCTGCCTGATGCTGGCCACCGCTCAGCGAGGGAGAGACGCGGCGCGGAAAAACCTGCACCGCGCCCGCTTCCTTCAGCCACGCCTCTGCTTTGCCGGCCATGTAGTTTGAAATCTCGATGGTATGTGGGTGTCGGCCTCCGGACAACCGCGCCACGGGAATGCCCCAATAGTCCTTTACCTTGGGGTCCGTCTGGACACGGGAGTCGAAAACCGGCATCTCCTGCACCGGTCCCATCACCACGATGGATCGCTTGAAGCCATGCCGCACGAAGTCCTTGCCGGCCTGCCCCCAGCGAGGCGAGAAGCCCGCTGCCATCGTCGCGAAGTGGTAGGGTAGCCGGATGAACTCATTGGCCAGCATGCCGCCGCCGGCCAATCCGGGATTGCCGTGGTTGTAATCGCAGATAGCGATGGAGGCGCCAGGCCCCAGATCGTCGTAGGTTTCATCGGCGAAAAGGCCCACCGCGCCCGGGTAGGCATGTCCTTGCAAATTGCGTCCCACCCAGTCGTTGCGGTTGCCCAGCCCGTTTGGGAAGAGCTTGTTCCGGGTGTTCAGCAGTAGCCGCGCCGATTCAATGGCGCCGCAGCTCACGATCACCAGGTCCGCCGTCTGCGTCTGAAGCCGGTCGCTGGGGTCGAAATAGGCCACGCCGGTGGCTCGGCCCCGGTCGTCCAGCAGAATCTCACGGGTCATGCACTCGGCGCGCAGTTCGCAGTTGCCCGTTGCGAGCGCGGCCGGTATCACCGTGTTGTGAGTTCCCGTTCGGGCATTGACTTCACACGCAAAGCCGACACACCAGCGGCAGCGCATGCACGACCTCCGGCCGTTATACGGGACCGTATTGCGCAGCATGGGGATGTCGAATGGGTGCAGCTTCATGCGCTCGGCGGCCGTTCTTAGGATTACGTGTTCTTTGCTCGGCGCCAGCGGCGGCATGGGCAAGGGCTTCCGCCTTGGGGCTTTAAAGATGTTGTTGGTGTCGTCGCCGGATACGCCCATTTCCCATTCCGCCTTCTCGTAGAAAGGTTCCATGTCGGAATAGGAGATCGGCCAGTCCTCCAGCGTGCTTCCAGCCACCGCGCCATACGTCGAGCGCATGCGGAAGTCTTTCTCCATGTAACGCCAGGCCTGAGCGCCGTAACTGAAGGTTCCGCCGCCAACGCTGGCAGCATTATTGCTGTACTCGCCCTCGCTGGGGAAAACGATTCGCTCGCCGCGTTTGTCCACCAGCACGCGCGGGTTGCGTTCGTCGTCCGGACCGAATGCATTACCCAGCACCGTCGTGCGCTGATTATGCAGGTCATCCTTGCGGCAATCGGCCGCGCTATACCACTTGCCGCGTTCAAGCAGCACGACGCTCCAACCGGCTGCCGATAGTTCTTTTGCGACCACCCCGCCCCCGGCGCCGGAACCAACGATCACCGCATTAACATGCTTCAGCGCCATGGCTCATCCCACCTTCGGAACAAACGGGTAATGCATGCGCCCGCGCACCGGCGGGCAGGGCAGGCCCAGCATTCTCCAGCTGGCCATGTCGCGGTTCCCACCGTGCCGTGGATCGCCGTAGTAACCCTGTATCGTGTGGGCCAAAATCAGATTAAAGAAAGTGCTGGAGTGCTTCTCGATATCCTCAAGCACTGCCACCTGCTGCTCGCCAGGCAGATCCGCGAACAGCTTGCCAAAGGCCTTGTGGCTCGCCTCTTCCAGTTCTGCGATACCACGACGATAAAGCTGCTGGTGCTTTTTGAAATGCTTCGTCAGTTGGATGTCGATGTAGTTTGCGACCCCGACCTCTTTTGCGCCGGGATCACCATCGGCTGGAATAAGCTGCCCGCAGATAGCTTCCACGGTCCGCGCTTCCGCCGAGGTGAAAAAGCGCCAGTCCGACCCGGTTTTGCCCGCTTTCCAGACAATGGCGGTTGCGCCGGCCGTACCCGCCAGTGCGGCGCTTAGAAAGGTCCGCCGCCGCATCCCCAACCACTTGCTTTGCATGTCGATCCCCGATCCTTCTCATGGCCTTTGAAAGAAGCTGTGGGCCAGAGGCGTCGCCCTCAATACGCGGCGCGAGTTTGGGCGCAACAGCGTCCGCCTAGCCAGATCCAGAAGCCTTAGGAAAGATCCCGCCCCAAGTGTAGGACCGCTTCACCCGGCCCGCAAGTATGTTTACGTATTATGTGACCGGCTTTTCGCATGCAGTTTCAAACTTTTCGGCCGCCGTCCGTCCGAGACTACTTCTCCCATGCCGCCCCATTTCGCCTCGGCTGTTTCTCCAAGCAGCCTCCGAAGAAGCTGCAATCTGCAACCCGCTAGGGAAGGGTGACGTGAGAATATCCGCGCATTTGGGATGTCCAAAGCACAAATGTCGACGCCGTCCGCTCGAAGCTCTTCGCTGATCAGTTGAGCGAGTCCATGGAGTCCCCAATCAGCCAGAAACTTCGGTGAGCGGATTTCAATTCTGCATAGGACATGATTCGCCCACGAAGGCTTAGGTAGTCGCGGCCGAGTGTGAGAGTCGCGTCCACACCGTCCGCGCCGATGATCTTAATCGCCTGTCGGCCAGGCTCACGGTTGCCGTTCCAGAACCGATTGGATGACGAAGAGGGGTCGGCTTTTTACTTCTCATCGCAAGCTCGAACCGGAGAGTCAGAACTTGCTCTGCGTTAAAGCACCACTCAGAGGTGGGTCATAGTGCGCAGACGGCCGAGTCCTTCCAAAAACTACTCGTAAACCACTGTTATAGAAGTACTTATACACCTGGATAGTTGGAATGATACTTGCTAAGATCTGAGCGGGAATCCATGTAGATTCTCAAGGAGCTTGCGCCATGACTTGGCAAGAGGAGTTTTTACCGAAACTCCGGGATGCCAGGCAAGCCTTGGAGTGCGTACGATCCGGCAACCGCGTTTGGATCGAACCAGGGTGCGCCACACCTGTTCCTCTGGTTGAGGCCTTAGTCGACCGAGGACCGGAGCTTCGCGACGTCGAAGTCGTCCACATGATGACGCTCGGCGAGGCCCGCTACACCCGTCCCGAGTTCGAAGGTCATTTTCGCCACAATGGCCTGTTTATGGGTCCCAATGTACGCGAAGCCGTGCAGCAGGGACGCGCCGACTACACCCCCATTTTCCTGAGCGAAATCGAGGGCCTGCTCACCAGCGGCGCAATGCCTCTCGACGTAGTTCTCATGCAGGTGACTCCGCCCGATCGCCATGGCTTCGTAAGCCTCGGCACGTCGGTCGACTGCACGCTGACCGCCGCACGCTGCGCGCGTCACGTGATCGCGGAAGTCAACACACGGATGCCGCGGACATTTGGCGACAGCTTCCTGCACGTCAGCAAGATTTCCGCATTTGTCGAGACAACGCGGCCACTACTCGAGTTACATCCGGAGCGTTCCAGCGATCTGCAGATGCGGATAGCGCGGAACGTGGCATCGCTGATTCCCGATGGTGCGACGCTGCAAGTGGGAATTGGCGGAATTCCGGAGGCGGTTCTCTCCTGCCTCGGCGACCGGCGGGATCTCGGTATCCACAGTGAAATGTGTTCCGATGGCGTGATTCCGCTGATCGAATCCGGCGTGATGACAGGTGATCGCAAGACGCTGCATCGGGGAAAACAAGTGGTCGGTTTCGTGCTGGGGACCGAGCGTCTGTTCAGGTTTCTCGACGAGAATCCGATGTTCGAGTTTCACCCCATCCGGCACACCAATGACCCGTTCGTCGTCGCACAGCACGATCGGATGGTTGCCATCAATTCCGCGATGGAAGTGGATGTCACCGGGCAGGTCTGCTCCGATTCACTGGGAACGAAACCCTACAGCGGATTCGGCGGCCAAACCGATTTCATTCGCGGTGCGGCGCGCTCGAATGGCGGGATACCGATTATCGCGCTGCCCTCGACAGCGAAGGACGGGACACTCTCGCGGATTGTGTCCACACTGAGCCCGGGGGCCGGCGTAGTGACCAGCCGCGCGGATGTGCATTACGTGGTCACCGAGCACGGCATTGCGTATTTGCATGGGAAGACGCTGCGGCAACGGGCCGAAGCGTTGATCGCGATTGCCGATCCGAAGTTTCAGGACGAGTTGGAAAGAGCCGCGGTACGGGCGCACCAATTGTCTCCGCGCGCGGCCCTGCTGGTTTGAGAGGAGGGGCGATGAAAGACGAGGCGACAAGCACTAAAGCCGATCGCGGGCACCTCGAATTGAACTCGGACGAGTGCAAAGGCTGCTCACTTTGCATCGGCGCATGCCCACCGAAGGCGTTGAAGTTGACGGACAAGTTGAATCGTTATGGCTATCGTCCGGTGATGTACGAAGGTCACGGCTGCACCGGGTGCGGGATCTGCTTCCTGGTATGCCCGGAACCGGGAGCGATTACGGTCCTGGTTGCTGCATGAGGCGCGGCCTGAAAGGAGCGAAGCAATGCGTCAGCTCATGAAAGGGAATGAAGCCATTGTTCGCGGCGCGGTGTTGGCGGGATGCCGGGCATTTTACGGGTATCCAATCACACCGGCCAGCGAGATCACCGAATCGGCCGCTGTTTATCTGCCTCAGGTGGGTGGGGTCTTTCTGCAGGCGGAGAGCGAAGTGGCCGCAATCAACATGCTGTATGGCGCGGCGTCGGCAGGAGTCCGATGCATGACGTCGTCCAGCGGACCCGGCATCAGCCTCATGCAGGAAGGCATCAGCTACATCGCTGGAGCCGAGTTGCCGTGCGTGATTGCGGATATAACACGCGCGGGCCCAGGGCTGGGAAACATCGCGCCCGACCAGAGCGATTATCACCAGGTAGTGAAGGGCGGCGGGCACGGCAACTATCGCACCATCGTGCTGGCGCCGGATTCCGTACAGGAGATGGCGGATCTGACTGCGCTGGCCTTCGAACTGGCGGAGCGCTACCGGAATCCGGTCGTGCTGATGGCGGACGGCTATATCGGTCAAATGATGGAGCCGGTGGAGTTTCCAGCTGAGGCTGTGACTACGCCGCCGCCTTCGTGGGCGGTGACCGGCACAAAGGAAACGCGCCACAACCTGGTCACTTCCATCCACTTGGAACCGGATGAGATGGAAGCGCACGTCCGCGGACTGGAAGCGAAGTATCGCGAGGTGGAGCGCCTGGAAGTGCGCGCCGAGACCGATCGGACCGAGGACGCCGACATCGTGCTGGTGGGATACGGGATCGTCGCTCGGATTCTGAAGTCGGTGGCGGAGCAGGCGCGGGCGGAGGGTCTGCGGGTCGGAGTATTGCGGCCCATCACCCTGTATCCATTCCCGGTAACCGCGTTCCAGCGGGCTGCCAGACAAGCGAAGCTCTTCCTGGTGGTGGAGCTGAGCAACGGGCAGATGGTGGAGGACGTTCGCTTGGCGCTCGAAGGCGCACGCCCCGTAGCGTTCTACGGCCGGTTGGGGGGAAATGTGCCGTCCGCGGAAGAAGTGCTTGCGGTGCTCCGCAGGAAAGCGGCCGAGATGCGGGAGGTGATCTATGCCTAGCGTGAGCGATGGGCTGGTGGTGAAGCACGCCAAAGCGAAGGCGTTCTTTCCGCTGTACACCCGAAAGACGGAGTTACAGCACCAGACGCATTACTGCCCGGGATGCGGTCACGGGATCGTCCACAAGTTGGTTGCCAAGGCCATCGACAGCCTCGGCATCCAGGACAGGACGATCCTGATCAGCCCGGTGGGCTGTTCCGTCTTCGCCTACTATTACTTTGACGTCGGCAACGTGCAAGGTGCGCATGGACGGGCGCCTGCTGTGGCGACGGCGGTGAAACGAAGCCGGCCGGAGAGCATCGTCATCAGCTATCAGGGCGATGGCGATCTTTCGGCCATCGGGTCGGCGGAGATTCTGCATGCCGCGAATCGCGGCGAGAACATTACCGTCATTTTCGTGAACAACGCGATTTACGGGATGACCGGCGGACAGATGGCTCCCACCACGCTCGTGGGGCAGAAGACTCTCACTACTCCTCTAGGGCGGGATCCGCTGAACGAGGGATACCCGTTGCACATGAGCGAACTGCTGGCAACACTCCAGGCGCCGGTCTATATCGAACGCGTCGCCCTGGGGGACAACAAGCTGATTGCGCGGGCTGACAAGGCGATTCATCGCGCGATTGAAAACCAAGTGAAGGGATTAGGCTTTTCGCTGGTGGAAGTTCTCTCGCCGTGCCCGACCATCTGGAAGAAGGAACCATTGGAGGCGCAGCGCTGGGTGCGCGAGGTAATGACGCAAACGTTTCCGCCTGGCGTGTATTGCGATCGAACAAAAGAGGTGAGACAACACGTTTCGGTCGCGGTTGCGCCCCCGTTGAACCGTATTCCCGAGATTCTGGGGATTGGTGAGCCGGAAACCGCCGCCACAGTGGTTGATCCGGTGAACGCGGGGCTCGAGATTGATGCGGAGCTCGATCTGCAGGCCAAGATCGCGGGATTCGGCGGCCAGGGCGTTCTGCTGCTGGGCGAGGTGCTGGCGGAAGCCGGGCTGGACGCGGGGTTGGAAGTTTCCTGGCTGCCGTCGTACGGTCCGGAGATGCGCTCGGGCACCTCGAATTGCCAGGTGCGGCTGTCGCGCAAGGCGATCGACTCGCCCCTGGTTTCGAGGCCGAATGTCCTGATCGCAATGAACGAGCCGTCGCTGCGGAAGTTCCTGCCGGCCGTGAAACCGGGCGGATGGGTGATCTTCAACGGCGAGGCGTTCCCCCCGGATTGTACGCGCGACGATGTGCATGCTTTAGCAAGGAACTTCACCCAGTTAGCGGACGAGCTGGGCGATCCGCGAGCCACCAACATGGTGATGCTGGGGGCGATGCTCCGGGCGCTAAATCTGATGCCCCTCGACATGATCGTCGCGGCGTTGGGGCGGCTGGTGAAGAACCAGCGCATGGTGGAGCTCGACCGGCGAGCGCTGGTGCGCGGCGGCGAGCTAATGGAAGAGGCAAAGCTCGAGACAGGAGCCGGCGATGAAAGCAGATGCGAATCCAAATACGATTGTTTACTTCAATAACCAGTACGTGCCGCTGAAGGACGCGCGCATCAGCATCCTAACGCATGCGCTGCACTATGGAGCCGGCGTGTTCGACGGCATCCGCGGGTACTGGGATGACGTGCAGCAGGAACTGTTTGTGATGCGGCCCCTGGAGCACTATGCGCGCTGGAAGAAGAACTGCGGCATTTTGCGAATTGACGTACCCCGCACGGAGCAGGCGCTTTGCGACGTCACGCTGGAGCTGATCCGCCGCAACGGCTTCAAGCAAAACATCTACGTGCGGCCGATCGCCTATAAGAGCGCGGAGCGTGTGGGCGTGTATCCGGACGATCAGGATGCGTTCTCCGTGATCGCGCTTCCCTTTGGTGATTACCTGCCCAGCGAGAAGGGACTGCACGCGTGCGTTACTTCGTGGCGCCGCGTGGAAGATAACGCCATTCCGGGGCGTGCCAAGATCTGCGGGGCGTACGTGAACAGCGTGCTCGCCACCGACGAAGCGCGGCGCAATGGTTTCGACGAAGCCATTTTCCTGAGCGAGAGCGGGCATGTAGCCGAAGGCGCAACCTGCAACATCTTCATGCTGCGCGCGGGAAAGCTGATTACGCCCTCTGCTTCTGAGAACATTCTGGAGGGGATCACACGCGACACCATTCTGGAACTGGCTCGGCGGGAAATGGGACTCGAAGTAGTGGAGCGGCCCATCGACCGGACAGAGTTGTATGTCTGCGATGAACTGTTCTTCACTGGAACGGCTGTGGAGCTTGGCCCGATTGTGCGCGTCGACCATCGGACGGTTGGCGCCGGAGTAGTGGGAGAGCTGACGGGACGGCTGCGTGCGCTTTATCGGGATGCCACGCGGGGACGCCTGCCGCAATACAAGCGATGGCTGGTCCCGGCGTATCATCCGACGATCGCCGGGCGAGCCGCATGAGTGGTGTGTGGCGCAGGCCGCCAAGCCTGCCGAGCCGGGAGTCATCTCGGCTTTTTGGTGTTTTCGTTGGAAGTAGTAACGAAAAGGAGACGATTCTATGTTGACGGAAGTTGTGACTAGAAACGCATACGACGTCGCGATGGAGAATTTCGATCATGCCGCCGATGCGCTCGAACTCGAAAATGACGTTCGGGAGATGATCAAGTATCCGGAACGCATCCTGATGGTGAGCGTTCCCGTGCGCATGGAGAATGGCCGGATCCGGCGCTTCGAAGCGTATCGGGTCCAGCACAGCACGGTCCGTGGACCGGGCAAAGGCGGCATCCGCTATCATCCCAACGTCACGTTGGACGAGGTGAAGGCGCTCGCCACCTGGATGACGTGGAAATGCGCTGTGGTGAACATTCCGTTCGGCGGCGCAAAGGGCGGTGTGACCTGCGATCCAAAGAACATGACGATGGGTGAATTGGAGCGGCTGACGCGGCGCTATACCAGCGCGATTCTGCCGATTATCGGGCCGGAGCAGGACATTCCAGCGCCCGACGTTTACACCAATCCTCAAACCATGGCTTGGATCATGGACACCTATAGCGTGACGAAGGGATATCCCATCCCCGGCGTGGTGACCGGCAAGCCGATCAGCCTGGGTGGATCGCTCGGTCGGAATGAGGCGACGGGACGCGGCGTCTTCTATACCATGCTGTCGGCATGCACGCATTTGGGGATTCCGGTGAAGGATGCGCGGGTGGTGGTGCAAGGGTTCGGAAACGCCGGTTCGATTGCGGCACTCTTGCTGCATCAAGTCGGGTGCCGCGTGATCGCGGTGAGCGATTCCACCGGCTGCATCCACAATCCGAAAGGGTTGGATATTCCCGAGCTCATGCGCTTCAAAGAGGCCGGTGGTCATGTCTCCGGGTTCCCGGCTTCGACACCGGTCTATCCTCAGGAACTGCTCGGGTTGGAGTGCGAGATTCTGATTCCGGCCGCGCTGGAGAATACGATTCACGAAGAGAACGCACCGCGGGTGCGGGCAAAGATCGTGGCGGAGGCGGCCAATGGACCGCTGACGCCGGAAGCGGACCGCATCCTGGATAGCAAGGGTGTGTTCCTGATTCCGGATATTCTCTGCAATGCGGGCGGCGTTACGGTCTCCTACTTCGAGTGGGTGCAGGATGAGCAGCATTTGTTCTGGGAGGCGAAGGACGTCTACACCCGGTTGGAGCAGGTGATGAAGACCTCGTTCCAGGATGTGCTGTCGATCCACAAAGAGCGGCACGTACCGATGCGCATTGCGGCGAACATGCTGGGTGTGGGACGGGTTGCAGAAGCGGTGAAGATCCGCGGGCTGTATCCCTAAACCCGCTGCTTGCTGAGGTGGTGCTCGGCCGGTGATGTCGTACTCGCCGGCCGGGCTTGTTGTTCGCGGGGCACAGGCCTTCAGCCTGTCATCCATCGCTCGATAAATTCAAATCATCCGCGTTATCGGCGCCCACTATTTCTGCGCGACGCCCTCCTATAATGAGGTCCATGCACAGGGCGATCGTTCGCTCGGGAGTCTCAGCGGTGGTCCTGGCGGCGGGCACGTCCACGCGCATGGGCAGCCTCAAGCAGCTCCTGAGAATGGGTTCGAAAACGCTGCTGGAAATGGTCCTGGACAATCTGCGCGGCTCGCAACTGGACGAAATCGTGGTTGTCCTCGGCGGATCGGCAGAGCTGATCCAGCAACACATCCAGCTCGAAGATGTCCGCGTCGTGATCAACGAAGATTATCAACAGGGAATGGGAACATCGCTGCGACTCGGGGTGTCCGCGGTTGATTCTTCCTCAAACGCAGCCTTGATCGTGCTGGCCGACCAGCCTTTCGTGCGCCCCGACACGATCGACCGGCTCATCGAGTGCTATCGCACGCAGCGGCCACCGCTGGTGATTCCCGTGCACAAGGGCTATCGGGGCAATCCCGCGCTGCTGGATCGGTCCCTGTTCCCGGAAGTGATGACCCTGGCCGCCGACGTGGGCTTCCGGGCAATCCTGGGCCGTCATGCTGAGAAGATCCTGAAGGTGCCGGTCGACGATGTCGGCGTACTGATCGACATCGACACCCAAAGCGACCTCGAACGGTTTCAGCAGGCGTACCTTCACGGAACCTTGTCGCTTGAGCTTCTCCAGGCGACGGACGTGGCCGGCCGCGACTAGTTGACTGCGCCGGTGCTTTGTTGGCGGAAATCACTACTGATGAGCGATTCGCAGCTCGTAGATGACCAGCTTGTCCGTCGACGGTTTTGAGAGAATGACCGTGGACTGTGGCTCGCGAATGAAAGTCAAATCGCGGGCAATCGGTTTTCCTTGAGCACCGACTCCGGAAGGAAGTTTTTCCGCGGGTGATAGGTTGCGCACACCCGAGTTGGAGTCCATGCACTCGCCCCGTGCCTTGAACAGGGTATCGTCGCAGCGAGGTCGTAGAGTCGATTCCGGTTCGGATGCCAGTGGCGTGGCAGCCAGATCCGGTTCGGCTGCCTTGGCGGGAGGTTCCGGTCCTTTTGCCTTGGCAGGTGCTCTGAGGTCGGTCGGCGAGACAACGAAGTATGTCGTATCGTAGCCAGGATCACCCTCGACGCGAAACCAACCGTCGCTGGTGGCCGGAATGACGTAGTCCACGCCTGCACGAACTTGATTTTCGCGGCCGGCGTCGTCCGTCGGGAACAAAACCGTAAGCCGGTTTTTTGTGTCGCGATTAACCACGTACAGGAAGCCGTTGGAATTGGTCCGAAACCGGATTCGGATAAGATCTCCGCTGGTGTACACGTGCTGCGGGCTCATCGCAACTGCATTGGCGCCATCTTGCTTTTCGATGACGACTTCGCTGCGGCTCTGAGGCGCAGGCTTCGCCGGTTCATCGGCGAAGCTCAGGAGGAGTGCGAAGGCCGAAAGCGCGATGTTCACACAAGCCGTCCCCTCTCCTGCTATTTGTGCTTCAAAACCAAGTCGACCATTATGCGCGAGCCGTCCGCGCTCTTATTGACCACATACATCGCCGTCTCCTGCTTCCTGGCGCCAGTGGCAGGAGCGTCTTTAGTGGTCTTCGTAAATACCAAATCGCGGTCAACCAGTTTAATCGCACTAATAACGTCATCGATTGAGTTGGCCGCCGCTGGCGCGCCTTTCTCGGCATCCTTGCTCTGAGCTTCCACGACTAGGCTCTCGAAGTCCTGCACCTGCTTCTCGCTCAGCAAGACAAACAACCGCTCCTGTCCCGCGTGTTCATCGAACTCAAAGCTCGCCGGCGGCGCAGGAATCAGGTACTCTTTCCCCGGTTGGATCTGATGTTGCGGACCACTCTCGCCGTAGAGTGAGGTCCAGGTTCCGGTCGACCCTTGCAGAATTATATACAGATAACCAGGCTTGTTGGATTCGATACTCAGTCGGATTGAATCGTGCGCCTTAAAGGCGGTATCTGGAAGCACCTCCACCTGGCCACCTCCCGGTAGAGCCTTCAAGAGCGTGTAGCGCAGGCCGAGCGGTCCTTTGCTCGCATTAGCAGGGTCCTGGGTAGCGGTGGAGGGGGCCGCCGGCTTGGACTGCCCAGCTGCGTAAAACATATCTCGAGCATCTAGCTTGTCACTCTGCGCCGCCGCCCCGGCACCAACGGTCTGTGCCTTGGCGCCGAACGCAAAAACGCCCGTCGCAACGAGCACAAGGCAAACTGTGCGCATGGCTTTTACCTTCCTTGTCCCAACCCGGATTTTACCCGAGATTTGGCTTCCCTGATGGTTTTCACGGAGGATTGCCTAACCACACTCTCGCCAATTGTATTCTGGCGAACACAAGGAATTAAGTGTTTACACGCTCTTCGATCTGCGGTAGGCTTTATTGCGCCAACTTGCGCCGAGGTGTTTCTTGACGCTGCATCGCTCTTTACTTGCCGTGTGGCTGAGTATGTTGACTGCGGTTGCCGGGTTTGATCTCCCCGCGCTTTCTGCTCAGGACGCTGCCCAGCCCGATCATTCCGATCTCAAGATCATCGTGATATCCGGCGAAGATGCGGTGAACATTGTGAAAAAGAAAACCGCGGTTCAGCCTGTCGTGGAGGTCCGGGATAAGAATGATTTGCCGGTCGCCGGCATCGCCGTCACGTTTTCCACGCCTTCCTATAGTCCTAGCGCCACATTCTTGGACGGTAGCCACAGCTTCACGGTTGTAACCAACTCCGCCGGCCGCGCGACTGTGACAGGCATGAAGCCGGTTGGGACCGGATCTTTCAAAATCTCGGTCAGTGCTACCGGCGCCGGAGCCGCCGGAGCGGCCGTAATCGCACAATCGAACGCCCTGACCGCCGCCGGTACCGCTGCCGGAGCCAGCACGGGGTTAATTGTCGGCATCGTTGTCGGCGTCGCAGTCGCCGTGGGAGTTGGGCTTGGCGTCGGCTTGAGCCAGGGCGGCGGTAGGCCGACCGGCACGATCGGCTCGGGAACGGCGACCATCGGCCCTCCCCACTAGAACTGACCAGCTCCTCATTCGATCGCCTATGAAGACACTGTGCCGAACTGCCAAGCTACTCGCGATTGTCCCCGTCATCACCTTCGCACAATGGGTACAACCGGATATCAGGCCGGTTACGCCCGGCCAATCCTCGACTTCTGGGACCACACCCAACGCAGGTCCTATGACAGTGCCTGTTTTGGGTTTCGTTGCGGGTGACGCTCCCATGCAGGTACGCGCCATGGTCGGAATCCCGGGTTCGGCATCCTTAACCACGGACGTCTCGCTTTCAAGTTCCGTGACCAGAGTTTCCATTCCGCCACGGCTGCCCTATGTTCTCGCTGAAACCGAAACCCCGCAGGCCGTAACAGTGGTTGAGTTTAGCGGTCTCAATCCCGGTACTCCGGGTCAAGTCAGTGGCGCCTTGCCGGGTGCGGACCTGATTTCTTTCAGTAGTTCCGGAGATGCTGCGGTGCTCTATTTCGCCGCAACTCAGCGGCTCCAGCTCATTTCAGGTCTTCCCATCCAGCCGGTCCTGGCCGAAGACGTCGTTGCTTCAGGCCTCGATGCTCCCTTCCGAACCATCGCGGTGAGCGACGATGCCTCCCTCGTGGTCGGTGGAACCACAGACTCTGTGTTTGTCGTGGCGGCCTCCGGCTCTGCCCAATCGGTCTATGCATCAACCAGTCTCGGCAATTTAGCTCTGATTCCTCAGACCTCCGACGCCATCGTGTGGGACCCGGGTAAGGGATCGTTGATTCGGCTGCGCTCGCTCTCGGGCGCCGTGAGCGTTGAAGTCGTCGCTTCAAACCTTAGCTTCAGCGCCGATTTGAGTATCCAAGTCACCCGCGATGCCCGCTCGGTTCTGGTCGCCGATCCTTCCGCTAACGTGGTTACCGCGTTCGACTTGACCACCCACGCGGCTACCCAAGTCGCCACCGCTCATGCGCCACTCTTACTCACGCCGTTGGCAGCGCCCAATATCTTTCTGCTTTCCGCGGACCCTAACACGTCGGCGTGGATTCTTGAAGTAAGCCAGAGCGGCGCCAACAGCTATTTTGTTGCGCAGCAAAAGCGGCAGGTCATTCGCGTACCGGAGTCATCGGCGACAGCAGATCGGCAAACGTCGCCCGCAGAACCAGGTCTTACTCACTCAGGAGCGTCGGCTGCAGCTGAGAACAAAGGGGCGAAAGCGCAGTGATGAAGTCTCTTGCTCGCGCTTTCGTGCTCTCGTCATTTCTGCTGGCGGCCAACCTATCGGCGGCCACTGGGAACGTCATTCTGACGGGCGAAGATTTGGACTTTCACGCCGCCCAACCTTCCGGTACTGATCCATCCTCCCCGGATGCGCTGGCGGAACTCGCAGTCGTCGTAGCGACGGTCCGGAGTGGATCGCCGAATCCCTCACTGCCGATCCTGATTCTGGCCCAACCGGGCGACACCGGGATCACACCCCCACAGTCATATCTCGCACAGGCCCTGGACAACATTGGCATTCCCGCATGCCAGTTGTCTATCTTTCAGCCATTGAACTGCTACCTCGTTGTTGATCCGACCTCACAGTCGATACCCGAGTTCAGCGTGACTCTTTACAGCGCGGTTGGTGTCGCTTCAGCCAACAGCGGTGGCGCCAACGGGGATAACTCGTCACAGGCTTCCACTGCCATCAACGCGGCGAGTGCGAACTTCCAATCCTTCATTAATGCGGGCGGAGGAGTATTTGGCCTATCATCGAAAGGAAATTTACTCTACTACAATTTCTTGTCGAACGCGCCGGTCACCTATACGATCGTCCCGGGACAACCCGTCATACCCGGGTATGCCCCGCAGTTTCCGACTGGAATGAACCAGGCGACGACTGAAGGTCTTCAGGTTGGCATTCCGGCCAACTCAAACGTTAACGGGCACAATTTGTTCAATCTGGATGTTTCTCCTGCCGGCTGGCAGGTGCTGGAGACTTACAGTGGACAGGATACGTTTTATACGTATGACACCGTGACCAATCAGCCGATCACGGTCGCGCGGCTGCAACTGATGCTCGCGCCGCCCACGTCATTTGTTGGCAGTACAGGAGTGCCTTTCAGCGGGACGCTGTCAGCGGTGAGGGGGGATGCTCCCTACAACTGGCAGATCAGTGGTCAACCCTCCTGGCTGACCATCGACCCGGTATCGGGTACGCTGTCAGGAACGCCGGCGACAGCCGGAACTTACACCTTTACGGCGACCGTCACAGATAGTGGCTTTCCCGCAGCCAGCGCGCAAGAGCAGGTCACGATAACCGTTGTAGCGAAATTACAAGTGGTCCCACCGACCACCTTTGAAGGGATCGCAGGAATACCCTTCAGCGCAACCTTGACGGCAGTCGCCGGGACTTCTCCTTTCAGCTGGCAGATCAGCGGTCAACCTTCCTGGCTGACCATCAACGCGGCTACGGGCGTCCTGTCAGGAACGCCGCCGGCCCCCGGTCTTTTCAGCTTCACGGCTACCGTGATCGATAGCGCTGAACCCCAGGCAACATCGCAAGCCGTGGTCACGATAACGGTTGTGCCGCCGTCATTGCAGATCGTTCCGCCTACGACCTTCGCGGGTATCGTAGGCGTGCCCTTCAGCGGAACCCTGGCGGCGACCGGCGGGACTCCTCCTTACCATTGGCAGATCAGCGGTCAATCTTCCTGGCTGACCATCAACCCGGCCACAGGTGCATTGTCGGGAACCCCGACAGCAGCCGGCCTTTTCACCTTCACAGCGAGCGTCACGGATAGCAGCGGCGTGGCCCAGACAATTCAAGCTCAGATTTCGATAACGGTTGTATCTCAATTGCAGGTCGTTCCGCCTACGACCTTCGCGGGTATCGTAGGCGTGCCCTTCAGCGGAACCCTGGTGGCGACCGGTGGGACTTCTCCTTACCATTGGCAGGCCACCGGTCAACCTTCCTGGCTGACCATCAACTCGGCTACGGGTGCATTGTCGGGAACCCCGACAGCCGCCGGTCTTTTCACCTTCACAGCGACCGTCACGGATAGCAGTGGCGTAGCCCAGACAATTCAGGCTCAGATTTCGATAACGGTTGCATCTCAATTACAGATCGTTCCACCTACGGCATTCGCGGGGATCGTAGGCGTGCCCTTTAGCGGGACCTTGGCGGCGATCGGCGGGACTCCTCCTTACCATTGGCAGGCCAGCGGGCAACCTTCCTGGCTGACCATCAACCCGGCCACGGGTGCATTGTCGGGAACCCCGACGGCAGCCGGCCCGTTCACTTTCGTCGTGACGGTGAGTGACAGTGCAGCAACCCTCCAAACAGCTCAGGCGAACGTGACCGTGACCGTGACGACCGCATCGGGGACGCTAGTTGTCCCGGCGGCCGCGAGTTTTACGGGCACTGTGGGAGCGTCGTTTAGCGGGTCGCTTTCTGCGGCCGGCGGAACAACTCCGTATACGTGGCAAGCCACCGGCCTGCCACCCGGGTTAACCCTCAGCGCAAACGGAACCCTCTCAGGAACGCCCACGGCCGCGGGAACGTTCAGCTTTACTGCGAACGTCACCGACAGCGGCACGCCGAGTCCCCAGACGGGCTCCACCGCCGTGACGGTGACGGTCGGTTCGCCCTACGTACCGTCCGACATTACACTCACCATCCAGTCTGGCAGTGCGCAGCCAACGCTCGCGGTGTCTGCGACAAACTCCTCGGAAAACCAGTATGCCGCTGAACTCTCCATCACTCCTCCCAACAGCGCTGAATTCCCGGGGCCCGTGTTTGCGGCGTCTTCATCCAGGATGCTCTGTTTCATAATCCCGGCGAATTCCACCGGCCCCGTGGCTCTTCCCGATTCGGGACAGTTCAGTGAAGGTTCGGTGGCGGGTACACTCACTATCAATCTGACTGGCTTGACTCTGGGTGGTGTCTGCAGCTCAAACCAGGAAACCAGCCAGGGCGGCACTGACGTAGCCTTCGCGCTTCCACAGCCGGTTGTGGCCACGCAGACCTTGGAGCAATCCGTTCCGGTTATCACTTCAGTCGCTCTCTCCGGCTCAGCCGGCACCGGCATCACGGTGACGGTTATAGGATCGTCCAACACCCAGGAACTCGTTTCGGGGTCATTCACATTCACTGCTCCGCAGGGAGATCAGCTGAACGGAGCCGTGCAGAGCGTCTCGCTGTCCCAAGCCTCCTCGACATGGTTTTCAACCAGCACCTATGGAGGCGCGTTTGAGCTTACGCTAACCTTCCCTTACAGTGGAAGCGCTTCGGCATTCCCCACCGCTGTTTCGGCAGTTTTAGTAAATTCAGTAGGATCGTCGGCGCCAGTTACAAGCTCCCAGTAAGCCGGCATACCGTATGACTACACCTTTCCTCACACTCCTGCTCTCGGCTCTACTGGCGCAAACCACGGCGCCTCAGCCCGCGTCGCCCCCGCAAGAGCCACAGTCGAGGGACCTCGTCCTGCGCACCAACGAAGTGGCTAAGCCCCTGGCTGTTCCGCGCGGCTATGCCTTGGTGGTTGGAGTTAGTAAGTACGAAAAGCTTGACCCGAAGAACTACCTGCTTTATGCCGAAACGGACGCAGAGTCAGTCTACCGTGTTCTTATCAGTAAGGAGGGAGGCGCTTTCCCGCCGGAGAATGTCCACAAACTGATTGGACCCGACGCCACCAAGGCCAATTTTACCCGCGAACTCGAGGAATGGCTGCCGTCGGTCGCGACGGACAGTGACCGGGTAGTCGTCTACTTCGCCGGCCACGGATTCGCACCGGGACGCGGCAAGGGTTACCTCGCTCTGTATGACATCGATCCGCAAAACTTCGAAGAAACCGGCTACCCCATGGCCCGTTTAGGCGCCAAGTTGCAAGCCGTCAAGGCGCTCGACAAAGTCCTGCTCGTCGATGCCTGCCATTCGTCGAAGATTACACGGGGCGAGGCCGAAGATGTCAATGGAGAAATCGGCCAAATCTCCCGGTCTTTTCTAACCTTCACGGCGGCCAGGGAAAACGAAAGCAGTTACGAGGACTCCTCACTGGCGGGAGGAGCCGGTTTGTTCACCTACTTCCTGGTCCGGGGACTGAAAGGAGAGGCCGATCAGAACCCTTGCGACGGATACGTGACTGCCGATGAATTGGTTCAGTACGTCCGCGAAAACGTGCGGCAATACGCGCAGCAACACGGCCGGACGCAGACTCCGGTGGAGTATGGTGACTTCCAACCGCGCTTAGTCATGGCCTTGAGTCAGCGCTGTGGTTCTGGAACCATTGCGTCGGAGTTGAAAGTCGGAAACCTGGTGGTGGAAGGCAATATGGATGCCACGGATGTCTACGTAGACGACGTTCTGATCGGGAAGGTATCTCCCGGAACGCCCCTCAAGGTTCCGGGCCTGGCCGCTGGACTTCACGTTGTCACTGGAGTTCGCAAAGGTTATGAGAACGATTCGAAACAGGTCGCTATCCTGCCAGGGCAGGACCAATCGGTCAAACTCCGAATTCAGTATCCACGCGAATACAAAAAGAAGTCCCGTCTGCTGATGGAAGATGGAGAAAAACTGCTCTATAGCAAGAAGTCGGCGCTCGATCTCACACAGATCTACAGCACCCAGTCGCAAAGCAGCGCGAGCCTGGAGCATGCGCGCTCTCTCTTCGAAGAAGCGACGGCCGAGGATGGCAACAACGCGCGGGCCTTCTACGACCTGGGACTGACCAATCTCTATCTGTCGGATTCTGCCGCTAGTCTCAAGCATCTAAAAACCGCGGTGAAACTCGACCCCGCTTACGTCGAGGCGCGCCAGCAGCTGGCAGGCGAGTTGATTGAAAGTGGTGATCCCGATGAAGCCATCCGCCAGCTCACGACCGTGACACAGCTTGAGCCGGATAACTCACAAGCCTACTCGCTTCTCTCCCGGGCCTATTACGACAAAGAAGTGTGGGCCCAGTCTGTTGAGTCCGCCGGTCATTCCATCGCGCTCTCCGCAAAGAACGAGCAGGCATATCTTTGGAGGGGTGCTGCGATCCGGCAGTTGGCAGCGGCCGATCCGAACCCTGCAACCAAAGCCAAGCAATACTTGCAGGCCCGCCAGGATTTCCAGGAGTTCCTTTCGCTCACGAAAATCTCGAATAATGCCTTATCTCAAGCCGCTTTTTATGGAATTGGCTTCGGCCTGGGCTCACGTTCGCATGCCGACCGGGAACAGTCCTACAAGGCGCAGCGCTCCATCGCATACATGGGCCTCTGCGACTGCGAGAACCACCTCAAGAACCCCATGCGCGGCATTGAGTTTTGTCAGGAAGCCATTCGATATGACGATAAGGACCCAATTGGTTACTTCCTGCTCGGCAACTCGTATCGCGATTTTTTCAACACGAAAGCCGACCGGGAAACGCTGGTAAAGGCCAGGGAGAGTTACGCGCACATGCTCGCCCTCAATGCGGACTTGCAAGAATCACGCTACGCCAAGAATTACATCGAACAAATTGACGCCTTGTTGCCCAAACTCAAGAAGTGACGCTTGGGAAGCCGTGGCACAGCCTCCAGGCTGCGGTCTCCAAACTAGCCGCGTTGCTCCCGTACGCCGGACGCCCCGATCACGGAACCTGAGGCAACGCCGGGCACTGATCGGTGTTAAGGTAACGCCGGCATTCATCAGGGGTTAGATCCCGGTCGATTCGTGAACGGACCAGGCCGATGAGCTGGACGGGGTCGACCACGTAGACCTGGACGGTGCGATCATCAGCGGCTGACGCGAGCTTGGTGCCGTCGGGCGACCAGGCCACGCTCATGACTTGGCCTTGGTGTCCACGCAGGGTAAGCAAGTTGCGGCCTGTTTTCGCTTCCCAGACTTTCTCCGTTCCGTCCCAGCTCGCCGTAGCCAGCTTGCTGCCATCCGGCGACCAGGCCACACTGATCACGTAGCCTTGATGGCCCTGCAAGCTGAGTAACTCATGACCGGTCGCCGCGTCCCAAATCTTTGACGTGTTGTCCCCGCTCCCGGTGGCCAGCCTGCTCCCATCCGGTGACCAGGCCACGCTCAAAACGGGGCCTTGATGGCCGCGCAGGCTCAACAGTTGGCGCCCGGTCGCTGCTTCCCACACTTTCGCTGTGGTGTCGTCACCGGCAGTAGTTAGCTTGCTGCCATCGGGTGACCAGGCCACGCTCATGACGGCACCCTGATTGTCGTGCAGGGTCAGTAACTCTCGACCTGTTGCAGCCTCCCAGACTTTCGCCGTGCCATCCCTACTCGCGGTGGCTAACTTGCTGCCGTCGGGCGACCACGCCAACCCCATCACGTAGCCTTGATGGCCGCGCAGAGTGAGTAACTCGCTGCCGGTTGCCGCGTTCCACACTTTCGCGGTGCTATCCCAACTCGCGGTGCCCAGCTTGCTGCCATCCGGCGACCACGCCGAGCTCATAACGGCGCCGTGGTGATTTCGAAGCGTCAGCAAGTCGCGGCCGGTCGCCGCGTCCCAGACCCTCGCTGTTTTGTCTACACTCGCCGTGGCCAGCTGGCCGCCATTCGGAGACCACGCCACGCCTAGAACCGCGTCTTGATGGCCGCGCAAGGTCAGCAACTCGCGGCCCACTGCCTCCCAAACCTTCGCTGTGTGGTCGTCGCTTGCCGTAGCCAGTCTTTCGCCATCCGGCGACCACGCCACGCCCCAAACCGGCCCGTCATGTCCGCGCGCCGTCAGCAACTCGCGGCCCGTTTTTGCGTCCCAGACCTTCGCTGTTCTGTCAGCGCTTGCGGTGCCCAGCCAGTTGCCATCCGGTGACCAAGCCACGCTCAAAACAGAACCTTGATGGCCTTTAAACGTCTGCAACTCGGTCCCCGTGCCGGCGTCCCACGTTTTCGCGGTGCGGTCCCAGCTGCCGGTGGCCAGCTGGCTCCCATCCGGCGACCACGCCACCCTCTCGACACGGGCTCGATGGCCGTGCAGCGTCAGCACCTCGCGCCCCGTCTCCGCCTCCCAAACTTTCGCTGTTTTGTCACTACTCGCCGTAGCCAGCTGCCTGCCGTTCGGCGACCACGCTACGCCTAAAATCGCGTCTTGGTGGCCGTGCAAGTTAAGCAGCTCGCGGCCCGTCCCAACATCCCAGACTTTCGCTGTGTTGTCCCTACTTGCGGTGGCCAGTTTGCTGCCATCGGGCGACCAAGCCACGCTCATAACAGGGCCTTGATGCCCATTCAAAGTGGTTAGCTCGCGGCCCGTTGCCGCGTCCCACACTTTCGCAACGTGGTCCTCACCCGCAGTGGCAACCTTGCTGCCGTCGGGTGACCACGCAGCGCTCTCAACCGGGCCTTGATGGCCGCGCAAAACGAACAACTCGCGGCCCGTCGCAACATCCCAGATTCCAGCTGTCTTGTCCTTACTCGCGGTGGCGAGCTTGTTGCCATCCGGCGACCACGCTACGCTCCAGACCGAGTCTTGATGACCGCGCAGGGTGAGCCGGATGGCAGATTGTAGGAGCGCCTGGTGCAGGAAGTCGGGAAGGCCGGGTGCCATGGCACGCTGCTTTCCCCACGCATACAGTCCCAGAATCAAGCTGCGCTGCGGGTCATCCTCTAAGCTGACCGCGGTCCACGCCGTGAGTTCCCGCGCCTCGGCCGCGTTCCTCAGCGTTCGTTCCCTGATGGAAACCCAGATCGCCAAAATCGCCAGCACTCCTACAAGCGTTCCAATGCCCGCCAGGATCCACACCCTGCGGAGCCGTTTTGCCTTCGCGACCCGCTCGCTGTAAGCCACCCAGGAGTCGACAGCCTCTAACTCCGCCTTCTCGAGGTAGCGCAGGGTTGGCGCCCTTTGGCTCTTCCATTGGGTACGCAGTTTCAACGCCGATTCGAGAGCGAGCCCAACCAGCGGTACCTCCTGCCGCGCCGATTGCAGCAGGAAACGCAACTGAGCCGCTCGCTCAGTCTCTTGGACAATCCAACTCTTGAGCCGTGTCCACTGCCACATCACGCTCTCGTGCGGCAGATCCACCAGCGATTCGCCCGTCCCGTCCGATGGCTTGAGCAAACCACGCGACTGAAACCCCTGAACAACTTCCCTCAGGCGCTGCTGCCCTAAACCGGAAACCTCAGCACACTCCGCCAACGGCCGCGCGCGGCGAACTGGTTTTTCACCCCTCCCCCGGTCGGTGATCCATTGAAAGAGCAGCCGTATGTTTTCCCCTTCGGCCGGAAATCTCTTCAGAACGGCATCCGCCTCCTGGTTGATGGCGTTCTTCCAGCCGCCCACCGCCGTGTAGTCTTCGTCGTTGATGGGGCCATTTGCCCCTCGCGCACTCCAGTTTTCAAAGAGCCGTCTAAGGAGGTGCTGCAAGACCGGCAAGTCATCCGGATCTTCCGCCGATTCGTTGAGAAGCCTCTGTACGAGTGAAGGCGTGATGGCCACGCCCTGCTCTTCCAATGGCCGTTCAATCGCTTCCTGCTGCTGGATTCGCGTCAGGCGGGGGACCAGATAGTAGCAGTCGTTTAGCGCTTCGGGCAGTCCCCTGAATTGGGCGCACTCGCCGAGGAAATCCGTGCGCATGGTCAGCAGAATGTAGATCGGGACTTCGCGCTGATCCACTGCATTCAAAATGAGGTTGACGAATAAGGCAGCCGTGTTACCGGCGTCCTTGCTGAGACTCTCGGCGCGAAAGCTGAACAGCTCTTCGAACTGATCCACAATCAGCAGTAGATTCTCACCGGGCCGCAAGTTTTGCCGGGCATGTTCCACCAGGTCGAAAGATGTCGCCGGCCAACTCGGGCCCGCCTGGATGCTTTTTCGCAGTGCTTGAATCGGCGCGTTCCCTGGTGTGATGGATTCGATGCGCCAACGGCCCGGCAGGCTTGTCGCAGCTCCCATGCGAAGCACGGGCTTCACCCCCGCCCTGACCAACGAACTTTTGCCACAGCCGGATACGCCGGTCACGGCGAGCAGACGGCGGGAAGCCAGACGTTCGAGAATCTCCTCGATTTCTCTGTCCCGGCCGAAGAACAGCGCAGCCTCCGGCTCGTCGTAAGGGGCAAGACCCGGAAAGGGATTGGTGCGGGCGGCTACATCAGAAGCCATATACTCGTCAGTCGCTCCGTGCTGGTTGGATCAGACTGATGATCTGATCAATGTTCCAAAGTGCGTCGGGATGTTCGTGCCGCTTGGCCTCCAGGTCCGGAGCCGCGACAAACCAGCTGCGGGCTGCGCCGCTATTGACCTGTTCCGCTTTCAGCCAGATCGGTTCCAGATGATCTCTCGCCGCCACCCCGTAGTAGAAAAGAAGCGTCTGGCTGTGAGTCAGATAATCTCGCCACTTTCTTAAGCGGTCCATGGCTTTCATCCGGCTCGCGAGGAAGTCTGGCAAACCCACTTCGATTTTGCATCGCGCCAGGATCTGGTCCTTTATCTCCCGTGCCCCGTTGAGATCCTGCTCTTCGCAGATCAGCGCAAGCGGCACTTGGGCCTGGTGGGCCTCGGGCCGTGCATGCAAGGTGATCTGTTCGTCAATAAGCGCCAGCAGTTCCTGGTCGTTCTTGCCTTGCAACTTCTGGTATCGCCCGGAAGTCTGCGGCAGTTGCTGCTCGAATTCCTGAAGCCAGAACTGCTCGTCGTTCGTCAGCGGCTCGCCGAATGCCTGATAAAGGATAGTAGGTCCGGCGCAAATCTGGGCCGAGGTTTCGATGGCGTTCAGTGCTGCTTCGTCCGCGCCGCCCACAAAGTGGACAGAGAGCCCGGCGTCCTTCAGGTTAGCCTGCACTCCGTCGGCGTCCTGAAACACAAGTAACGACTCAGGCACGGCGCGAAAGTGCCGCCGCTCGAGTTCCTTGCAGCACCAGTCGCGCAGATGCTGGGAGCGCTCTCCCTCCGGTGCTTCACCCACAAAAATGGGCTTGCAGCATTGCCGCAGCCGCTCCAGGGCGCTCTTAAGCTGCCCCGCAAGTTTGTAAATCTGGGCCTTCCACTCGGGCGAACCCGGCGCCAACGGCGTTTGGCCGTCCGCGCTCAGAAACGAGAACCGCTGGGCATTACGGTATAGCCCATCTAATCCTTGCTCGTCGATGGGCCGGACCAGAATCGGGGCCAGGCAGCTCTCGGGCGCGGCGCCATTCGGACGCTGAGAAAAGAAGTCGGTCCTCTCCCGGTAGCACCAGCTCGACGTGAGGTAGCTCGGGGAAAGAATAGGGACCAGGATCGCGCTCTCTCGCGCGGCGGCCGCGAGCTCGGCGGGAAAACTCTGGCCCACCTCTAGTTCTCGCTTATCGAAATAGATGGATTCTTTGGGCGAGAATTTGCGGCCGACCAGGGCGCTTAATTCGTTCCCAAGTGCTGCCTGGAACTGCTCAACCCAGCCGTCGCTGTTGTTCTCTGTTGCATAGCTAACAAATAAGTCGAACCGGCAGGTGGGCACGAAAGCCATGAGACTAGAGACGCCAGTCTACCATGCTTGTGGGCTCAAGGAACGCGAAGTCTCGTCGGTGCGCCACGCCGGAAACGGTAGCCGGAACAGTAATCAGGCAGTGAGCCGCGGGTTCCAGTCCAGCCGGCTCAAGGCGTAACCAAAGAAAAATAAGGACGGAATTTTCCATTAGGCTGCGCCGGAATCTGGTCCACAAGTTCGATGTTCACGGACACGTCACGGCCGACCGCCGCAGAGAGGCTTCCCGCCAGCCGCGACGCCGCCTCCGCTGTAGGTGCTTCGCCAGCTTGGGGCACCAGTTTTACGACGATCCGGCTCCGGTGCTCCTGAACGATCTGGAACCGCCGGACCCAGGGACCCTCCTTGAGCAGCTGTTCTGTGAGCACGTAGGGATGCATGCTGGTTCCGTCCGGCAGTTCAAACCGGTCAGCGACCCGGCCTTGCACCCGGGCCAGCGTCGCGTTCGGCGCACCGCAAGGACAGCCGTCCGGACCCCGGGTAACCAGGTCGCCCAGGCGAAAGCGGATGAACGGCGCGGCCCAGGAATACAGCGCTGTACCCACCAGTTCTCCCGTCTCGCCCGGTTGCGCCGCACGCCCGTTGACGATCACTTCCGCGATCATGGTACGGTCCGACAGGTGGTAAAGCCCCGTCGACGGACACTCCCAGGCGATCATATTGAATTCATGGCTGTCGTAAAAATCGATCACGGGCGCGCGGAACCCGGCGCTGATCCGGGCCCGCATATCCGCGGTCGATGTCTCTGAATCGGTGGTGACGAGACGCGGGCGGATGTGGCGTCGATCCGCCTCCGTCATCTGTCCCACCAGCCACGAGAGCGTGCCCGGATATCCTCGCAGGACATCAGGGCTCGCCTCTCTCAATTGCGAGAGAATCCGCTCCGGAGGCAGTAGGCAGTGGATTTCCTGGTACCGCAACAGCCCGAGCCTCGCGTGCAACGGAGTCGGAATCGGGCGCGCGCTCACCACCGCCGCCCGTCTATCGCTAATGCGCATCCCCAAGCGGAACAGGACAGCCAGGCGGTAGGCCTGCAGCAGGCGGTCCTCGAACGCCGTTCGTCGGATGTTCAGGGGTTCGCCGGTGGATCCGCTGCTGCGATGCAAAACCAACTTGCCTGGATCGAACCCGCGCGCGACTGTGTCAGCGTCCGGCTGCGCCTGCAAGGCCTCGCGTGTGGTTTGCGGAATGCCTGCCAGATCGTCTAAGGATTGAACCTGCTCGGGCCTCAGACCCGCCTGGTCGAACAACCGCCGGTAATGCGGAACGCGGTTGTACGCATGGCGGATCAGCGCGCACAGCCGGGCGCACTTAAACAGCTCAGTCTGCGGCCTGCTGCGCAGCGGGCTCTCGATCAGTCCGCTCAAGCCAACCAATGCCCTCTGCCACGCAAGCACCGCGAGCATTATACAATCGCAACGGTTCTCGATGCCCCATTCTCAGCAATATGAAGAACTGTTTGGTGCATCGTGGATCGGATGGCTGTGCCGCGCTGGTCATTACAGCCTAGGGCTATCGCAACTTTGCCCGATCGGCGCTGTGCTGTGCGTCGATGACAGCCCGGTTCACGACTTGATCGAGCAACGCGAGGGCATTCCTTTCTTCTCTGTCGAGCGGCAGACCCGGCGGCGCTTCGAAGGACGGGACTCAGCGGCCGACGACGTCCTGCCGCTCTATCGCGGCCAACTTGAGGAGTTGATCTGCCGGGTTGGGGGACGGCGCCGGGTTCTGGCTGCCTCAATTCCCTGCCGTACTCTGGGCGAGTTCGCAGCCGGCACAGGCTGCGAATCCATCTCCAACCCACCCGAACTCGCGCAATGGGTGAACGACAAGCGCAACCTCCTCGCCGCGTTGAGACAACTGGGACTACCCACCATCCCCGGACAGTGGGTCCGGCTTTCAGAGTCCCGCTACACCGAGCTTTCAGCGGCGATGGGTTCCTCTCTGGTGGCTCAACTCGCACGTGGAACCTCCGGGTCGGGAACAGTCTTCATTCGATCCGCTGTCGATTACGATTCGGCGGGCAAGCGGTTCGGTGATGCGCCCCTTTGGGTCGTCCCCGATCTCGGCGAACTGTCGATGAACGTCAATGCGCTGGCACTTGAGTCCGGAACGGTTGTTTCTTATCCCAGTGTCCAGTTGGAAGGGTTGTCGATAGTCAACGCCGCCCGCGGTATGTATTGCGGCAACGATTATGTGTCCACAGCCGACCTGCCGTCGGGCATCGTTTCCGAGGTCGTCGGGCAGACCGACCGGATCGGCCGCTGGCTCGCGTCGTTGAACTATCGCGGCCTGTTTGGCCTGGACTTCGTGGTCGATCCCGAGTCGGGCCAAGTCTACGCCGTCGACCTCAATCCGCGCTGGCAAGGCTCTACGGCTCCCCTTACCCTCGCCGAATGCAAAGTGGGCCGGTTTCCGCTGGCGGTAGCTGAACTGGCCTCTCGCTTGGGGCTCATGGGTGATGCTGAATTGCTTCGCGGCGCAGGAGAATTCCTCGAGCCGGTTCGAGCTGCCCACCTTTCGCTTCGTTGTCCGGATTCCGGATGGTTTCGCGCAGCCGGCGCTCTTCAGGCAGGCGTTTATGCCCTTGCACCGGGGCCGGTTCTTGCGCGACCCGGGCTCAGGCTCAGCGATCTCGATTCACCCGAGGAAATCCTGGTAGCCGGCGGCGTGCCGCGGCCGGGAACGCTGCTGGCCCCAAAGTCGCACGCCCTGCGTTTTACCACCGAGCAGCGGATTATGGATGTGTCCAGCCTGAGTCCGCAGCTCTGGAGCGGGCTCGCGGCACAGAGGCTTTATCAGCTACTGGGGTTGGAGCCGGTTGAAGCGGAATAAGCGATCCGAGTTCCGGGCAAAGGTCGCAGGCGATATGTTTCTCGCACACCGCCTTCCGGCAGCTGATAGGACCTGATAGGGCAAAGTACAGCCGTGCAAGGTGTTCCCCCATCCTGCTTTTCAGCAGGACCAGGTCTCCCTCTCGCAGCTCGCGCCGCAGGAATTCGACCGCTTCCTGCCAATCGTAAAACTCGCGGGCGTGATCGGGACTCATGCCGCCGGCTACCACTCCCCGCACTCCGTGTCCCGACTGGTCGCCAATGAAGACGGCCGAATCGAAAACGCGCGCGATTTCGGTCCCCAGCCTGCGCAGGCGGGTTCTCGGCTTGGCACTCGAGTCCGTGACGTCCGTCATCACCAGGATCTTTCGACTTGCCGCCGCACCGGCGATTGCTTCAAACGCCGGCGCCATCGTGTCGATCGACCCATCGAAGTCGTCGCGGATCATAATCGCGCCGGAGGGCAGCAAGGCCGGCTGCATCCTGCCCGGCGCCGGCGCGACCCGGCCCATGGCTGCTGCCGCGTCGCGCAGGGGCACTCCCGAAACGTGTGCCGCCGCGATGGCCGCCAGAACCGCGTGCCTCCAGTGAGTTCCCACCAACTGCGTCTGGACGGCCGCGCTTTCCTCTGGCGCGTGAACCGTCAGCGAGAGCCGTCCCGGCCAGTTCGACGACGTTTGCTCGTCCCAATAGTCGAACGATGAAGAGTCTCCAAACCAGACCACACGTCGTTTCAGCCCCGCCGCCATGGCCGCCACGTAGGGGTCGTCGCCATTCAGCACAGCCAAGCCTCCCGGCCGCAAACTCCCCAGCAGGACTGCCTTCTCCGACGCCACGTTTTCGAGTGTGCGGAAGTTCTTCATATGATTCCGGGATACGTGCAGCACGATCGCCATATCGGGCCGGATCAGCGGCGCCGACCGTTGCATGAGCCGAAGGCCGTTCGCGGCGGCTTCGATGACGGCAAACCGGTGCCAGGGCCGAACGCGAAGTAAAGACGATGGCACGCCTGAATAGTCGTTGCGGTTATCAGGAGATTTCGCGGTCGGAAAGCTCACCGCCAGTCCGGCTGCCAGGCATTCCTTGGTGGTAGTCTTGCCCATCGAGCCTGTGATGGCGATGAAGGTGGTCCGAAACAGCAGCCTGCGCCATACATACGCGGCGGCATACATCAGAGCTACCCGGCAGTGCCATAGCGCCATTCCCAATTGGCGCATCCGCCATCGCTTTCCCATTGCGGGGCATCATAGCATTCGCTCGGCGCCGGTAGGCGCCTCTAACGATGTCCCAGGAAGGCTCGCATCGCGACCGCCTTCATCAGGGTTGTGCCGCGGCTCAAAATCGGTTCACAACGCCGGAGTCCAGCCATCGCCCGGGTTATATTCCGTCAGGGCCGCGGCAGCTTCGGCCGTCTTTTCGCCTAAGTCTTTCTGGTAAACGACGCCGTCCTTCGAAACCATGAACGTCATAATGCCCGAATTGCGGTATTCCACCGGATAGGCGAGAATGGCGAAGCCGCCCGTCAGGTTCCCGCCGACGATGTAATCCTTCGCGCCGCCTTTGGCTTTGCCGCCCTGTTTGGTCAGTATGCGGAACAGATAGCCATCGAACGGCTGCGGTTTAGCGCCAGAGCTGGTATAGCCGGACGCTTTTGCGAAATCGCCGAGCTTGCCCAGCGGGCTTTCGGGTTGCCCCGTGGGAACGTTCCAGTACAGTCCGTCCTGTTTGCCCTCGTCACTGCCGAACTGCCGCGCGTACTGTTTCACCTTTGCGCCGTCGTGAGTCTGGGAGAAGTATTCCTGTTGGGCTTCGACTATGGCGCCGCACGCCGCTATCGCTGTCAACTCGTCCCTGCCGATGCGGCGCGCGAGAATCTCGTCCTTGCCCGCCGCTGTGTTGAAGTACCACTGGCCGGCATCATTTTTCTGCAATGGAATCGGGAACGGGAAATTGTCGGCGCCGACGATAAGAATTTCGCCGCCCGCGTTGATGGCGCTCCATCGATTCATCTGGCCGTATGCCGTTACGAAGTCAGCCAGAGCGTCCTTATCCTTCACGGGGTCGCCGGAGAACAACGCATCCTTGCCATCCGGACCAAACACCTTAAGCAGCGCGGCCTGATCGCCGGACTTGGCGGCAGCCAGGAATTGAGCGCCCGCCTCCGCCGGTGAAGCGAACGTCTCTTGAACCACCTTTTCCTCGGCGGGTTTTGGGGCCTTCTCGCACGAGACAAAACCCATCAACACCAGGGGAGCAGCGAGTAACCATCGGGTTCGGTTTATGTGGAGCATATGAGATCCTTTTCAAATCGCTTGTTGATGTGCGCGGCTGTAAAGTTGCAACTAACGGCGGAACCCGCCGCCACGGAAGCCCCCAAAACCACCACCGCCGTGGAATCCACTGGCGCCCATGCTGCCCCAACCGCGATTGCTTTCGGCGCGCGATGACCAGCCGCCGGAGCCGCCGAAGCCGCCGGAGTGTCCGCTTAGGCCGCTGAAAGCCGTTGATTGAAAACCGCCGCTGCCATGCGACCACGAATTTCCAGGGGTTCCGCCGCCCGACCGGTTGAAGTTGTTGGTGACGTTCCGGTTGAAGGTATTACCGCTGTTCTTGTTGAAGGAGTTGGAAGCGCTGTTGAATGAGTTGTGGTTGTAGTTGTTGTGGTTGTAATTGTTGTAGTTGTTGTAGCCGTAGCCGTTGTGGTAGCCGCCGTTGTAATAGCCACCGTGCCACCCTGCATTCCCGTAGTACGCGCCACCGTGATAAACCGCGACGCCGCCGTGCCAATTACATCCCCAGGAATTCCAGCCCCAGCCCCAGGCACTGCCCATCATCGCGCCTACCGCAATGCCGGCGCCGAAAGAAAGCAAGCCCACGGCGGCCATATCGCCCGCGGTATAGCCGGGCGTCACGTAAGGGTAGCCGTAAATCACGGCGGGATTGTATTGCGGGACATAGATAACTTGGGGATTCGCGGGTTGAATCACGATCTCCTGCGGACTCTGCTGCACAACCGTGATTTGAGGATTGGACTTCAGGTTGCCGGCAGCCTGGGCCTTCGCGCGCAGCGTCTGAACGGCCGCCATGACGGCTGCCTGTTGGTTGTGATAAGCCTCGCCCAGCGACGAAGTCCAAGTCAGATTGTTGGCGAGGTTCGCCAGCACTGACGGAAATTGCGTCAGTGCCTTCACGCTCGGATCCCAGGGTTGCTGGTTCACGGCCTGCCCAAGCGCCGTACCGGTCAGGTTTTTGTTTTGCTGCATCCAATAGTTGGCGATCGCCACCTGATCCGGAAATGTCGCCGCGGCGAGCACTTGGGCCACTAGCGCGTCGGGGTAAAGGGCAATGGGCGCCACCAGGGCTTCCAGTTGGCTGGCGCTCTGCGGAGCCGGCTCGGTAGGTGTGCCCACGTCCGCCTCGGAAGTTGACGGCGGGGTCTGGTATCCGTAGAGGATCTGGAATGAGCCGATGGCAAGCGCGAAGCTCAGCGACACGGACAAAAACTGTTTGGATTTTGTAGCAATCATTTTGAGTACCTGGCTGTTACCGTTTCGAAACCACTTGCAAAAGTCAAGGCCCGCCATAACTCGCACGCACCTTGGCAACTCTATCTCTTGGTATTTTGCTTCTCTCACCCGCCGAATAGAACCGTCAAAACTAACAGTACGCGCTGAATCCAGCCACTTCATGTGCCCAAGTCCCTGAGGAAAGACCTCGCTAGGGCGTCCGAAAGCTGGCTGCCGAGGTGTTGGGTGGAGCGGCGGCGGGCGTGGCATCGAAACTTCCCCCTAGCGCCAGACGCAAATTGACGCGGTTCGCGAGTTGTGAGTCCATGGTTTGGACAATCCGCATCTCGCCTTCGATCTGGTTGGTCTGCAACTGAATCACGGCCAGCATGTCGATGGCGCCGGCTTCATATTTGATTTTTCCGATGCGGACCGCCTCGGTGCGATCGGTATTCGCCGCCCTCTGATACACCAAACGTTGGTTACGCGTGCTTATTCCTTTCTTGCTTAATGTGCCCGGTTTTGTTCCGGGATCAAGCTTCAGCTCTTCTTGGGCAGAAACGCGAGGCGGAGATATCCGGCGGCGGCGCGGAATTTCACGGCATCCTTACCGTCGTCCAACAGTGGAACCAGTTTCCCCTTTAGGGCCGGGTCGTTGTGTACGGCGACGGCATGCGCTGCGGCAGCACGAACGGACATTTCTTTGTCATCGAGTGCCGCCAGGATCGCGTTCCAGGTAGTGGCGTCCGTCTGATGGTCCAGGATGAGAATCACCGCCGCACGCGCCAGGGTTTCCGGGCTCGACGCAAGTCCTAGCTCCGATTCGAACCCCGAACCAACCCCGGGCAGCGTAAACTCATTTGCCAGTACGCCGGTGAAGGTTTCCGAGGGAGTTTTCAGCAGCCGGAAGACGTCCCTCTTTTCGCTGGTGATAAAACCCGAGGTGGCCTTGTCTTGACCCTCCAGCACGCCCAGAAGGAAGGCCTTGCCGGCTGGCTGCTTGAATTCAAACAGCGCCTTGGCTGCCGCGAAGTTGACCTCCGGAACCGGGTCTTTGAGACCGGTCTCGATGATGGCGACCAGCTTGGGATCCTTGAAGCTGGCGAGGCTGCCGATGGCCGCGATCCGGCACGGGACGTCTTTGTCATTCTTGAGAACGTCCGCTAACTCGGACACCGCTTTCTCATGAGCACCCACCAGGCTGATCGAAACCACAACCGCCCGCCTGGTATCGGGATTACCGGATTTGAGGCCTTTTTCCAATATGTCCCTGGCGCGGGCGATGTTCGGATCGGACGATTGTTGAGCGAAGACAGCCCCGCAGGAAAGAATAGCCATCATCAGTCCAGCCGGGACGCGTATTGATCGACCTTTCATGGGTTGAGTCATATGCAATGGGTTGTCTCCATAAGGATTGTTTAGCGCTGACGTTACTGGTTAAGAAAAGCCCGGCCGGCATATAGTCAGCCGGGCCTATCAAAAATGAGGAGAGCATAACCATCTTTCTCCTCTTCTTAGAGATTCTGCCCTTGAGCAGCCGTGTCATTGTGCCGCTTGCTCCTGAACAAGGCGCGCGCGAAGCGCTCCGTCAAAACCGGCCCGGGAATGGATGTCGTCAGAACCAGCACCAAATGGGGAGAGTGTTACTGTCTCTCTCCCCTGTCTGTTACTCCAAGATTACGCGGGCATTAGACCTCTTTACCCAAAAGCAAAAATGCGCTTCCAATCGTTTTTCATGCTGATCACAGTCCAGCCATTTTTCTTCGCCTCATCCATCAGCGCCTCCGAGAAGGTGCCGACCTTGGTGTCGGGTAAACCGCCTGCCGGGCCGTAGGCGTACTCGCGTTTGTCGTCGTCGTGGTACACCAGCGCCGAGAAGTATGCGCCGCCGCACGATTGGGCAAATTCCAGCATCTGCTGATCGCCGGTCGAGTTGCCGAAAGCCGCTCGTGGATGGCGGCCGAGGAATAAATAGATATCCTCTGGCTTGCCGGAAAAATTGTTGTTCAACAGTAGCTTTGGCGGCCGCACCAGAATGCCCTGGCCCTCTTTGTTGTACTCATAGTGCATGTCGAGCGCCGAGCCGATGACGTGGTCCATCGGAACGCCGTAAACGCGGTCGCTATAAGCGCGCACGAAGTCCTGGCCGCCTCCCGTCACGATGTAGGTCTTGTAGCCATTGGCCCGCAGATAGCGCATCACCTCCAGCATGGGCTGGTACACGAGTTGGGTGTACGGCTTGCCCCAACGATGGTCTTTCGCCTTCGCGGCCCAGTCCTTGACGATAGACGTGAAGGCCTCAACGGTCATGCCGGTGTGGGTGGCGAAGACGATGGCCTCCAGGTCGGGGAGAGTGAACTTCGCCATGGCCGCCTTATCGTCCGACAGGACGGACGCGAAGGGCTGTTTGGTTTTCCATTCCGGATGCTGCGGCGCCAATGCCACGACGCGATCCAAGGCAAAGACGACTTGCGAGTAGATGGGATGTTCAACCCAGGTGGTGCCGTCCTGATCGAAAGTGGCGATACGTTCCTCGAGCGGCACGAACTTCGGGCTGCCCTTGGTTGTGGTTGCTGTTACGAAATCGATGACCCCCTTCTTCGCGGCGCCTTCGTTCCAGGAAGGCAACGGGTCCGTCCCCGCTGCGAATCCACCGCGCGAGGCCCCGAGTGCCAGCAACGCGGCTGATCCCTTGACCAGATCTCTGCGTGTGAATTCCATTTTTTCTCCTTTCTTGCTTCGTTTATTAGCCGCCCTCACCGCCGATGAAACGAAGGGCCTTCTGTCAGAAATCAAGGAATCCGGGTTTATCGGCGTTCATCCGCGGCCAATTTCCCCTCCCGCGGTCTCGCGAAGCATTGTGGCCCTCGCGCGTCCAGCTTTCTGCACTCGTTATGACGAGGTCGTTACCCACGGAATCCCGGGGAGATATCGTAATTACTGCGTCAGTGCTTTGGCAGTCGTTTTGCCGGCATCCTTGACGGCGACGGCGGTCTTTTCACCGGCCTTTTCTGTGTATTTCACCGAAACCTTGGTCCCCTCTTTGAGGCCGTCATATGTATCCATACTGCCCTTTGCAATGCCTTTGCCGGCGTCCTTGGTAGCTTCGACCGTGGTGTCGGCGGTCCACTTGATGGTGTGCTCTGTTCCGTCCGCCGTCTTGACGACCATCGTCTTAGTGCCCTTGTCGATGCTCTTCACAACGCCTTTTATGTCCTTGAACATGTCGCTTGCCTGCGCACTCTGAAAGGTTAAAGCTGCCATCAGGGCAAACAGCCCGGCCAGCAAAGTTAGCGATCTAAAGCTCGTCGAATGAGAAAACATCACGAGTCTCCTTTGAGTTGTTATTTGTTGCACTTCTTCATTTATAAAGTCCGCTCGACTGCCCGTCAGTACGTCCGCACTTTGCCCATACGGGGCGGCCTCACCGGCGCCGCGACCCCATAAATCACGGTGAAGCCAGAACCGCCGCCCCAGGTGGAGGTGGGACGAGCCGGATTCTCGCCGGCTGCCGCTTCAAGCAGGTTCCATGCCGTGGGTCATCGCCGTCCCGGCAGGGCGCACCGGATGGGTGCGCCCGCCGGTCGCGTGTCATGCCCTTCTTTTCTGGGCTAGTCGTCTCCCTTATTGGATTCCATTTGCTTCAGGATGCCATCCAGATTGTAGGTCTCCGGTGCTTGCAGTGGCGGGAACAGCTTGTAGGACTCAAGCTCCTTCATCCACAGCAGTTGGCCGATGGGCAGCATGTTCCAGTCGTAAAGATAGGCGGTTGTTGGTGAGGCAAGTGCGCCGCCCAAGGCCATGGCCGACTTTGAGTCCGAGAAGCTGATGGTCTGCTCGAAGGGATCGCGCTTGATGTTGCCGACCAGGGTCCAGTGATAGTTGACGAGCGGCAGGAACCAGCCGGACGCTCCACCTGGCGCCATAGAATAGTACATCTTCCAGTTCTTGTAGCGAACGGCGGAAGGCGTCGCGCCTGAATAGTAGAAGAAGACATCGCGTGCCGAGTGTTCCGACGTGCCCTCCAGATACTCGCGCTGGTCAAAACCGTCCAGCATAGTCTTGACAATGCCGGGGTACTTACCGGCCTGTATCTGCTTGTTCAGATCGTCGCCCTTAGGGCCACCGGCGATGTCAACAAAAGTCGGCAGCCAGTCCAGAGCCGCGAACATTTCTTTTTTGACCGTGCCGGGCTTGATATGGCCCGGCCAGCGAACGACACACGGCGAGCGGTAGCCGCCTTCCCATGCCTCGCCCTTTTGGCCTTTGAAAGGCGTGATGCCGCCATCCGGATAGGAAACCGTCTCGGCGCCGTTATCGGTGGTGAAGATCAGGATGGTGTTATCCAATTGGCCCATCTGCTCCAGCTTGGCCATCACGACGCCGATGTTGTCGTCCATCTGCTTCATGCCGGCTTCGTTGATGCCCCAGTCCTTGCCGCCCTTGGTGCCGATCATGTCCAGGTACTTCTGTGACAGCACGGTGGTGACGTGCATGCGTGCCGGGTTGTACCAGACGAAGAAGGGCTTGTTGGTTTTCTTGGGGTCGTTGCGGTCGAGGAAGTCAACCACCTTGGCGGAGGTCTCCTCGTCTACCGTTTTACTGCGCTCCAGGGTCAGAGGGCCTTGATCCTGGCACGTCTGGTTCTTTTCTGTGCCGTCCGAAGAGTGGCACCAGATGACCGGACGCGGCGGCGTCAGGCAGGTGGTTGTCCTGGGGTCCACAGCACCAGGAACTTCCTGAAGGCCGGGGACCGGGGTATTCATGCACGGTGGAGCAATGGCTTGCACCGTTTCGCTGCTATTGATATCGGGGAAGCTCACTTGTTGCATCGCGTCCAGGTGATAGAGCCAGCCCCAGTATTCCTGGAAGCCATGCGCAGTCGGCAGCGCGGCGGTGTGGTCGCCCAGGTGGTTCTTGCCGAACTCGCCGGTGGTATAGCCGAGATCGTAGAGAAACTTGGCGAGCGCCGGTGTGCCGGGCCGAAGATAGGACGGACTGCCGGGCAATTGCGGCGGGATCATGCCTGCGCGCAGCGGATACATGCCGGTGAAGAAGGCCGTGCGTCCGGAGGTGCAACTTTGCATGGCGAGATAGTCCATGAAGATGGCGCCTTCGTTGCCAATGCGGTCGATGTTGGGGGTTTCGCCCACCATGAGGCCGCGGTGATAGATGCTGGGCTGCATCCAGCCGATGTCGTCACCCATGATGACAACGATGTTCGGTTTCGAGTTTTGGGCCGAAGCGGGAATCGCGCCGCATGCCAGCAAAATGCTGGACACGGCAAGCGCACCCAGCGCCAGCTTTCGATTATTGGTTCGTAACTCCATGTGTTTCCTTTCTAGTAACGCTTTCCGGTGGGGGCTTTGGCGGCGCCACCTGCTGGTATTCTGAGGCGATCGCCGGTCGATTGTAACCGTCAAAACTGACGGTGTGACAGGGTATGCCGCGAAGAAGAGATTGCGATGTGTCGGCGGCCGATTCAGGGCAATCGCTTCCCGAGGTCTGTGAACATTGGATGAAGCGCCTAATGCGTTCGTTCGTCCGAAGAGAAACGGGAAACGAAGACACGGCCGTCTAGAGCCGCATGGATCGCCGGAATCAAGTCGCTTTCCATGGCCTGCTTTACCACATAGCCAAGGCCACCCGCGGCGAGACAGCTCGACAGAATCTCAGCGTCCTCATAAACCGTCAGGAACACGATCTTTGTGCGGTTGCCTCGCTTTCGGAGCCCCCGGGCCACTTCAATTCCGGTCATCCCAGGCATCGAAATATCCAGTACGGCCAAGTCGGGCTCCAGCTTCAGGGCTGACTCCAGGGCAGCCGGCCCGTTGGACACCAGGCCAACGATGTCGAATGAATCCTCCAACATCTCCGCTGTTACATCCAAGATGCGAGCCTGATCATCCGCAACGAGCACTCGCTTCCGTGCCAGCGAGGATTCACCCGCGAGCGGTTCGCCGGATCGAGGCCCGGGCATCGAGTTTCTGGGCATATTCGGCCTCCAGAGTGATCTTTCGCTTGGCGCACTCTTCGTCTCTCCTTCATGCTGCGCGAAAAAGACCTGCGTTCCTATCGTCAAAACTGACGGTGTGCGGAGAATTGAATGGCTGCGGATAAACGCCGATCTCTTGGGAAAACCAAGGACCATGCGCTTCCACTCAACCTTAGGCTGTAAGTAGTTGAGACATTTGTGTTCGCTGGCGCTCGCTCGCTCGTACACCTTCTCCAGGAACCCGGCACCCGCGGCTGATACTATGGGGCGCTTTCGAGGCATACCTCTCCGCCTTCGAGTCAGCCCTCAAGAATCAGCGTTCATCGGTGTTCATCCGCGGCCATAAAACCAAGGACGATGCGCTTCCACTCAACCTTGGGCTTCTGGAAATTGACTAGAAGACAAAGAGTTCGACCGGAGGCTCGCAAGTAGTTGAGACATTGTGCCGTGTGTTCGCTGGCGAAAGAGTCTACGCATTTGAGCTCTGCCAGAAGCACGTCTTCGACAAGGACATCCACGAAGTATTCTCCAACCTGCTGACCCTTGTAGATCACTGGAAATGAAGCTTGTGTGGCGGCCCGGATGCCGCGAAGGTCGAGTTCTCTCAGCAGAGCGCGCTCATACACCTTTTCCAGGAACCCGGCACCCAGGGTGTTAGAGACCTCAAACACGGCCCCCAGCACGCCCTGGGTCAAAGAATCAAGGGGTTCGCGTTTCGGTATTCATCCGCGGCTGATACTATGTGCCGCTTTCGAGGCATACCTCTCAACATTGCCCTCAAAAATCAGCGTTCATCGGGCCGGAAACGCCCAAATCCCCCGTACACTCTCTTTGAGCCAGCCCTCAAAAATCAGCGTTCATCGGTGTTCATCCGCGGCCATACTAATCGGCGTTCATCGTGGCCTAATCAGCGTTCATCGCATACAGATGATGCCGTGCTTAATCGCGTATTGCACCAATTCGGCGTTGCTCTTCAGCTGAAGCTGTTCCATGACGGCGTATTTGTGCCCCGCCACCGTTCGAACCGTGATTTTCAGCTCGTCGGCGACTTCTTTCATGGAACGTCCTTCCGCCAATAGCTGAATCACCTCCCGCTGCCGGGGAGTTGGTTCCGGGGATTCCTCCCGGTCCTTGGGGGCTCGCAACGAGATACTGGCCACGCCTTCGGCAGCGCTGGGCGTTACGTAGGAACCGCCTCTCAGTAATTCGTCAAGGGCCTTCGTAAGCTCGGAGGCGGCATCCTCTTTCAAGAGGAAAGCAGAACCCCCGGCCCGAAAAGCCTCCCCCACCAGGTAAGGGTCTGCATGCATGGTCATAAAAATCAGCTTCACCGTGGGCATCCTCGCCTTCAACTGGCGGCCCGCATCGAGCCCATTCAACCGAGGCATCCCAATGTCCAGTACCACGATGTCAGGCTGCAGTTTGTCCGCGGCCTCCAGAAGTGCCCGCCCATCGTTCGCCGTGCCAACAATTTCGCAGCGAGGCTCCAGAATCCCTTTCAGTGCATCGGTTAACATCCGGTGATCGTCGGCGAGCAGCACACGTGGGCGATTCATGATTCCCCACCTCCCGCCCCGTTTCCCCCGGACCGCTTCGCTGAGGTTGATAGTGGTAGCTCGGCTAGTATTTCTGTCCCGCGCATGGGTTCCGAACGCACGGAGAACCTGCCGCCCAAAAGCTGAACTCTCTCGCGCATGCTCAGCAATCCGATCCCCTCGTGAGTGCTTTCCAATTCAGGGTCGAAGCCTTTGCCCGTATCCGAGATGCGGAGACTGATGTAGTTCGCATTTACGCCTAATGTAACCTGCGCACCGGTTGCCCGGCTATGCTTGACGACATTGGCCAACGCTTCCTGGGCGACGCGGAACAGGCATAGACCCTGATCCTTCGTGAGATCGGGAACGGCCTCGGGCTCCGTGTAGCGAACCTCAATGCGGTAATGGTCGCCGATCTCCTGGCACAAACCGCTGAGAGCCGGTCCTAAGCCGATCAGCTCCAGCCTGCTGGAGTGGAGTTGATGCGAGAGAGAACGCATGTCGGCGGACATTTCTCTCGTCCCTTTCAACATCTTCAGCGCTGTCTCGCGTTCCTTCACCGCCGACTCCGGAAGGCTCTTCCGTAGCTGTTCGAGTTCAATACTCTGCAGCGCCAGGCGCTGGCTGAAGTCATCGTGAAGCTCCCGGGCGATGCTGGCGCGTTCCTCCTCTTGGGAATGAATCAAAAGCCCGCCCAGTCTTTTCATGCCCGCCGAAGCGGACTTCCATTGGAAGCGCTGCCACAGCAATCCGGCGATCAGCAGAACCAAGCCCAAGGCCGCCACGATGGCGGTTTGGTGTTGCTCCCACAGCCCCGGTGTTCGGAACAGCACCGCGCTGCCGGGCGGAATCTGGGCGTCCGCGATGTTCCATTTGTGAAGCTGACGCCAGTCGAGTTCTATCTGGTTGCCGCCGCTCTCGACCTGAGCGCTGGTCTTCCGGCCTTCATACAGAATCTGTCTGCAGAACACAGCGCCATCCCGGCCCGCCACCCTATAATCGGTGAGGTCTCCCCCCATGATGCCCATTCCCATGTAAGTACCGAACGCGGCGAACACCGGTGCATTGGTCCTTGGCGCCAGGGCGGCCACTGCATCCCGCGGCACAAACTGGCGCCCGTCCCGATCCAGCGTTATCTCCGTCCACAGCACAATCGTCTCCTTGGGGAGCGACGAAAGCCTTTGTCCGAGGTCATCGTAAGAGAGGCCGCCCTCATCGATCACGTCAAGGGTTGGATTCAGGCGACGGACAATCGAGATCACCTGGTGGTGCGCAAGCTGATCCCGCAGTGCGCTGCCGGAAACCACCGCGACATGTTTCGTGCCAGGGAGCAGTTTCAATGCCAGCTGCGCCGTGCCCTCAAAGTCGTAGTGCATCACTTGGCCGTGGACGTCAGCCGGCAGACTGACTTCTTCGAGATCCTCGGCGTCGACTCCGATGAAACTCAGCGGGACGCCTGGCCAGAGCCGGTCGCGTTGCGCCAGTGTCAACTGCAGCGCGGGCAGTGAAACACAAAGAATCAGATCCAGCGGAACGGCGCGATACTTTTCCTTTTCCCTGGGAAGCACTTCAGCTTGGAACGCCGGGCTCTCAAACCGGTTGAGATCCAGGTACTCGGTGAAGAGCGAAATTGCGGCAGGATCATCAACCAGGAGTTCAGTACGCAGCGCCTCCATTGCCATGGTTACGGCTGGCAAGTTCGGCTCGTCGGAAACCAGAACCAGGACACTCTTATGAGGGTGCGGCGCGCCCCATAACCTCGCCACGCCCAGCAGAAATGCCAGGCAAAGCAGGCGCTGAACCACGCGGCGTCCATTCGCTGGTAAGGAACGGGGGCGGCTCACGAAAGCCGGCAAAAGCAGGAACAGCAGCGAACGGATGCGGAGGTGCATCACGTCTCTAGCGCTTGAGGAGCCACGGGTCTGGCAGAACTTTTCTGCTATCAATCGACACCTCCGATCCCCCCGACCGGCAGTCCCCTGACGTAGATTCTAAGGCGCTTCCCCGGACAAAACCATAGGCACGGCTAGCAGAACTACCTGTTACGATGCTACCCCCAGTGCGGACCGCCACAACTGTCGCATGCGACAGGTCCTCTGCGTTAGAACACAGTTCACTCAGCCCGTCCGAATCCCGGCAATCCGCGTTGATCGAGTTCATCTTCAGCCAAGCATTCTGGAGCCCCGTCAGTTTTGACGGTTACAACCGGCGCCGAATCGATGCAAAATGGCTTTAGGAGTTGCCTTGCGGAGCCTCCTAACAGCTTTATAAGGCAGGAGATCGCAGGCTCGGACCTGGGCGCAGTTTACCGCTCGCCAGGGACGAAATGATCTAACAAGTTCGACCAATTTAACGAAAGAGGATTACGAAAAATGAAAAGAATACTAGTCTTAGCATGCCTGGCGCTGGTCACTTTGGGCATCGCCTCGGCACAACAGCCGATTCTCAGCTTTACCTCGAAACTGCCTTTCTCCGTTGGCAACACAAACCTTCCCGCGGGGACTTATGAGATCTCAGCTTTGGGCAACTCCGACTTGGGAACGTTCCAGTGCTCGAATGCGTCCACGGGAACCAGCGTTTTATTCGAGGCGGACACGGTGGAAAACCCTCCCACGGCCACCGGTGTGACCTTCGCAAAGTACGGCGATAAGCTGGTCCTGAAGCGCTTCGGGACTAATGGTGGCCTGGGATTCTTTATTCCCATCTCAATGCCGGAGAAGCAGGTCAAGAAGCCCGGCGTAAAACCAACCAAAGTGACCGCCCCGGCCAACTGAAAAAGCTTGGGGCAAAACCGGCGTGCGGCTTCTAGTGCCAAAAGGCTGAGTGGGAGATTTGAACCACCATGCGCCCGCATCAATTCCTGTTGACCGCCCTCGCGGTTGCCGTCGCTGCCGGGACGTTGCCCCTTTTTGCTGGCCAAGCCCCTGAGACTGCTTCTTCAGACGGATACGTCGGATCCGCCTCCTGCCGGAGTTGTCACCAGCACTTCTATCAACTCTGGTCGACATCGCACCACGGGCTGGCGATGCAGCCCTATACTCCCGAATTCGCGCGCCGCGCGGGGATCGCGAACAGCCCTGAAATATCCATTGGCCGCTTTAAGTACAAAGCCGAGCTAACCGGCGAAGGCGCATGGGTTGTAGAGCGCAATGCCAGCCCCGCCGGGGGCGCTGCGCTTCAGTCTCCGTCAGACCACCGTTATCCCATCCAGCAGGTATTAGGCGGGAAAAACGTGTACTATTTTCTGACCCCGCTCCAGCGCGGGCATCTGCAAGTACTCCCGCTTGCCTTCGATGTACGCGCCGGCCGATGGATGGATACCACCCTGAGCATGACGATGCACGAAAACGTGCAACGCGGCCAGGCTGTCTCATGGCGCGATCGCGCGCTCACCTTCAACACCTCGTGCTACGGCTGCCACGTCAGCCAGATTGAGACCAATTACAACGCCGCGAATGACAGCTACAATACCACTTGGCGCGAACCTGGCATCAACTGCGAAAGTTGTCACGGTCCGGCAGGCCAACACGTCCGTTCCTATCAAGCGGCGAAGCAGAACGGCGGAATGCCCGCCGGACTCGGCCTCATCAGTTTCAAGCAGCTGACGTCCGCGCAGCGCAATGATGCGTGTGCGGCCTGCCATGCCAAGCGCGCCGCCATCACGGCAGGCCTCCGGCCGGGAGAAAAGTACTTTGATCACTTCGACCTGGCTGGCTTTGAAAACCCCGACTTCTACCCGGACGGTCGAGACTTGGGCGAGAACTACACCTACACCTCCTGGATGATCAGCGCCTGCGCCAAGTCGGGCCAGCTCGATTGCATGCACTGCCACACCTCAAGCGGACGATACCGGTTCGCGAGCGGCGACCCGAACGCGGCCTGCCTGCCCTGCCACGAGCAGCGTGTGAAGAATGCCTCTGCCCACACCCATCACCAGGCCGGCAGCGCTGGCAGCCGCTGCATCTCCTGCCACATGCCCATGACGGAGTACGCCCATATGCAGCGCAGCGACCACTCCATGCGTCCTCCCGCGCCGGCAGCCACGCTCTTATATCACTCTCCCAATGCCTGTAATGGCTGCCATAAAGATAAGGACGCCCGCTGGGCCGACTCGCAAGTGCGGCAGTGGCACGCCGACGATTACCAGGCCCCTGTGCTGGCTCAGGCGGCTCTCATCGATGCGGCACGCAAGCGCGACTGGTCAAAACTCGCCGCGATGCTCGCCTATATCAAAGACTCTCATCATGACGCGGTCTTCACGGCATCGCTCATCAGGTTACTCGCTCCGTGTCCCGACACCCGCAAGTTCGCTGCCATGGAATCCGCTCTGAAGGACCCCTCTCCCATGGTCCGGGCCAGCGCGGTGGATATCCTCGCCGAGCGCTTGGATGCAAACTCTGTTGGTCTGTTGATTGAATCCACCAAAGATGAATCGCGCCTGGTGCGCATTCGCGCCGCATCCGCACTGAGTCCGGTGCCTGCGAATGCCCTGGACGCGAGCGCCCGGGCCGCTATCCAACCGGCTGCCAACGAGTACATCGCCTCATTGCACGTCCGTCAGGACGACTTTGCGCAGCATCTGAATCTGGGCAATTTCCATGCGAACCGCGGTGAGCTGAAACAGGCCGTCGCCGAATATGAGCAGGCTGCTCTCCTGCGGCCGCGCTTTGCTCCGCCATTGGTCAACGCGGCCGTGGCCTACAGCCAGATGGGCGATATGCAGAAGGCGGAGTCGGCGCTGCGTCGTGCCATTGCTGCCGAGGCCGCTGAACCCGCCGCTCACTTCAACCTCGGTCTGCTTCTTGCGGAACTGGGCCGCAACGACGAGGCGGAAAAGGAACTGCGCAAGACACTGTCCCTCGACGATAAGAACGCAGCCGCGGCATACGACCTGGCCGTCCTGGTTGGGAAAGCGAATCCCGAAGAAGCCTTGGCCCTGTGCCGGAAAGCCGCGGAACTGAGTCCCGAGAATCCGAAGTATCAGACTGCTGTCACTTACTACCAGGCCCACGCGGCCGACCGCCGTAGCCCGTGAGCCATCGCCGGCGTCAAAATCAAAGGCCCAAAGAAAAATAGCCACCGGGCTCTAGGGTGGCCATTCTCATCGAACTGCTTCCCGCTTTGGGGGGTGCCACCGCAACAGATCCAAAGCGAACGATTCGATATGGTGTAGGTGCTGAAGTCATGCGTCACGAAATTGTTGTTCGTGTCTTGCCTGCTGTTCGCTGGGCTGCCAAAGGGTAGCTATCAGCTTATTTTGGAAAGGAAGGTCAGTTTGAAGAAACTCATCCGCATTTCTTTCATCGCGCTCGCCGCGATTTCGGTGGCCGCCGCTCAAGACGGCGCCGCTTTGTATCAATCGAGGTGCCAAGGCTGTCACGGCCCAAAGGGCGCGGGCAAGCCTGCACTAAAGGGGACGAACCTGCTATCGGAAGACGCCAAGAATGCATCCGACGAAACGCTGACAAATGCCATTCTGAACGGCGGAGCGGCGAAGAAGGCATCGCACTCCTTCGGCTCGAAGGGCGTCTCTCCTGAGCAAGCAAAGGCTTTGGTCGCATACATCCGTACACTTCAGAAGTGATCCGGCGGCCAGCGGAGGGACCCCGCAAAACTGAGGGTTCCCTTACGCTGGACCCGCTCGTCTAATACGGTGGGAGGCGTGGTTTAGATGCGAATCGCCGAAGCATTCCAATTGGACGGCGCCGTCGCCATCGTGACCGCCGCCGGAGCCGGCATTGGCCGTGCGATCGCCGAGACTTACGCGCAGGCAGGTGCTGCCGTTACGGTCAGCGGCGGCGGCGTTCAGGTACTCGATTAGATCGACGGCCAGTTTGTATGGCAGAACAGAAAGCACCGCAAATCCTGTAACATCTTGTGCCTACTTAACTGCCTTAGAATCTGTTTGGTGCGGATGAGAGGACTTGAACCTCCACGAGTGTTACCTCACTAGAACCTGAATCTAGCGCGTCTGCCAATTCCGCCACATCCGCTTGAGAGGTGGTTAAACTCCCATTTTGATGGATCGTGCTGCCGGTGTCAAACTTTCCCGGTCATCTGCCGTCCCGGGTTCCGCCTAAGAGCCGGGCCTCTCTGCGGCAGCCGCGGCGCGCAGATGCGGTGGCTTCGGCTTCACTGGCGACATAACATAGGCGTACGGGTCTTCCGGCAAGCTCGGCTTCTTCTTGAACCACTGCCGGATCCGCTTCGCAGCTTCGCCGGGCGCCCGCTTCCAGCGTTCCGCTCTCCTTCTTCGTTCGGCGTGGCGCCGTTCCATCTCGTTTACGAAGCGCTCGGCGTCGTCCATAAGATCCTTTCCGCTACTTCTTTAGGTCCAGGACCGCTTGCAACTTCGATCCGAAGTCGCTGACTTTCTCGGGCCTTGCACTCTGTTTTGCCGGCTCTGGTCTCTCGGCACTCATCGGCCCGGTTTGCAGCCCCTCCGGCTTTGGCTGGGCTTTCTGGGGAGCCTCGTGCTCGGTCCCGGATTTCCATTCATCAACGGGCGCCGCGTTCGGTGCCGGCGGGTTCTGTTCCGCCGCCTGAGCGTTGTCTCCCGCCAGGAACTTATCCTTTCTTAAAGACCGCTCGCTCCAGTGAACTCACCCAACCGGTGAACTCGCCGTCAACCAGCTTGTCGCGCTCCACCGCCGCCCGCATCGTCTCCATCTTCGAATCCAGATTGTCGAGATGATGCAGCAGCAGCGCTTCCAGAAACAGAGGCATCTTAGGCGATCCGAATTGCAGCTCGCCGTGGTGGCTGATCACCATGTGCTCCACCAGCATCCTCAGCTTGGGTGGGAAATCCGGCAGCGAATGCAACTTGTCCTCGATCATGCGCAGCCCAATCACAATATGGCCCAGCAGTTGACCCGGCGTGCTGTAGCTGAAGCTGCGATCAAAGGTCAACTCTTCAATCTTGCCGATGTCGTGCAGAATGGCGCCCGTCAGCAACAGGTCCAGGTCCACGTAGCCATAGTGCTGGGCCGTCATCCGGCACAGCCCGCAAAGTGACAGCACGTGCTCAATCAAACCGCCGCGGCAGGCATGGTGAATGGATTTCGCAGCCGGAGCTTTCTTGTACAGCTCTGCAATTCGCTGGTCGTCGAACATCGCGTCCAGCAACGCCCGCAAATGTTGGTTGTCGATGCCCCGGATAATCTGCCGCAGCTCGGCAAACATCTCTTCCGGATCGCGCTTCGACGCCGGAAAGTAGTCCGCGAAGTCCGCTTCCGAATCGTCCATCAGCCGCAGCTTGTGAATGGTGAACTGCTGCCGGTTCTGGTATACCTGCGCAATCCCCTTTACCTTGACGAAGTCGTCTTTCTCAAACGTCTCCATCACCTCGGCCACGTTGTCCCACATCTTGGCGTCGATCTCGCCGGTTCGGTCGGCGAGCACCAGCGACAGGTAGGGCTCCCCGGTCTTCTTTTGCCGGATCTCTTTGCTGACAACCAGGAACTGGGTGGTTACGTTCTCGTTCGGCTCCAGGCCGCTGATATACACCTGCTTCATGGGGAAGCTACTTCGAGGTGCTCTTGCCCGTAACGGTCGTCTCCGTGCCGGGAATCGGGATGATCCAAAGGATGCGCTTCTTGCGTGTCTTGGTTTCTACTTCACGCTTGGTCACAGTCTCCGGCTTCAAGTTGGCAACGTCTTTCCAGGCCGTGTCCATACCCGGATAAGCGCCCGTATCCACGTATCCAGGCTTAATTTCAAGGAACGCCGTCTTGCGCAGATCGGTTAAGTACTCTCGCACTTTGGGCTGCATCTTGGGTTCATACAGCGCTTCTTCAATCTGTCCCTGGACGTCTGCCAGCTCCGCTTGCCCCGCCTTGGTGTGCTCAACCACTTTCAGGATGAGGAATCCGTTCGGCATCTTGATGGCGCCCGTAACGCCGCCCTTCGGCAAAGTCCAAACGGCCGCTTCCAGATCGGGCTTGAGTTCGCCCTTCTTGTAGCCCCCCAGATCTCCGCCCTGCGCGGCTGTGGTTGAATCCGAATTGTCTCGCGCCATTTCCGCGAATCGCTCGCCTTTGGCCGCCCGCGCCGCCAGGTCCTTCGCCTTCTTCTCAGCCGCCGCCACGCCGGCCGCGTCCTTGCCCTCGGTCGAGATCAGAATCTCTTGCAGGTAGACTTTCTCCTCACGCACGAATTCGGCCTTGTGCGCGTTGTAGTAATCCTCCACCTCTTTGTGTGAGATGCTGATGTTCCGCGATACCTCCTGGCCAATCACCCGCCGCGACAACATGCTGTTCTTGGCTTCGTTCTGGAAGTCCTCCCAGCTGAGGCCCGACTGCTGGTGAACGAATTCCCGAAACTTTTCCGGGTCCGCAATGCCCGACTTCCGCTGCAGCTCGGCGATGTACTTGTTCAGTTCCGGGGTCACGTCGATGCTAAGCTCCTTGCCCTTTTGAATCAGCAGCAGATTATCGATCTTGTCCCGCAGCAAGTCTTTCGCCCGCTCGTTGTATGTCTCCTCCAGCTTGGGGCCACTCAGTCCCTGGGCTTTCATTTCCTGCACCCATTCCCTGGCCGTGTGGGTCAGCTCGGCTTGCGTGACAATGTCGCCGTTCACCTTCGCGATGATCTCATCGACGGTCTGGACCGTCGCGGCGCGCGCCATCCCGGACAGAGCCGTGGCCGCGAGCAGGACGCCCAACAAGGCCGCGTGGCTTCGTCGTATTAAAGTGGCGGAAACAAATACCGGGAGTTTCATAACGGTTCTTTCACATTATGGCAAGAGCCGCCGCTGGCTGGTCGCCCGGTGATTGCCAAGGTTGGTCGCTAGGCTCGGTTATCCCCTATCCTGCCCTACCTGGCTGATATCCTGCGAGGGATGTCCACCGCAACGGGAACGCTCGCGCTCTACGAGCAAACTGGCGCCTATTTGCGCGGTCACTTTCGTCTCACTAGCGGCCTGCACAGCGGCGAATACCTCCAATCCGCCAAGGTCCTGGCCCACCCCCAACACGCCGAGCAATTAGGCCGCCTGCTCGCTGGGCGTGTCAAGCCCTTGTTTGCCGGCGAGTCTGTCGATTTTGTCATCGCGCCCGCGATGGGCGGTCTCATCATCGGTCATGAAGTGGCGCGCGCCCTCGGTGTACCATTCCTGTTCACCGAACGCGACGCCGAATCCGGCCGCATGACCCTCCGCCGCGGCTTTGAGATCGCTTCAGGCCAGCGCACCGTTGTGATCGAGGACGTCATTACCACGGGCGGCAGCACAAAGGAGGTCATCGACTTGGTCCAAGCCGCCGGCGCCCGCACACTCGCCGCCGGATCCATCATCGATCGCAGCAATGGCCGCGCCGATGTCGGTGTCCCCCGCGCGGCCCTCGAACAGTTGGAGGTCGTCACCTACGATCCCTCCGCTTGCCCGCTTTGCCGTCAAGGTCTCCCGGTTGCCAAGCCTGGTTCGCGAAAGGCCTGATCGGCCTCACCCATGCGCCGTCTTCGCTTTTTGGTGGCCTATGATGGCACCGGCTTTCACGGCTGGCAGGTGCAGCCAGGCCTGCCCACCATCCAGGGCACGCTGGAAGAAATCATCTCCGGCATGGAAGGCCGCCCCGTTCACGTCGCCGGCTCGGGCCGGACCGACGCTGGTGTGCATGCCTGCGCCCAGGTGGCCGCCGTCTCTCTCGAGAACCCCATCCCACCTGACAACTTCCGGCGTGCCGTGAATCGCCTGCTTCCCAAAGCCATTCGCGTGAGTCGCGTCGAAGAGGTGCGCGCGGATTTTCACCCCCAGTTTCAAGCCCGCCGCAAGACCTACGAGTATCGTATTTACCGCGACGAAATCTGCTCTCCCTTCGAACGCAACTACGTCTTCCACCATCCGTATCCGCTGAATGAGTCCGCCATGCTGGAGGCCGCTCCACGGTTCGAAGGCACGCACGATTTCACAGCCTTCGCTGCCTCTGATGACCGCGAGGAAGGCTTTTCCAGGGTTCGCACCATCTATCGCTCGGCGCTTTCCCGCCACGAGGCGAAACTGATTTACCAGGTCACCGGCTCAGGCTTCCTAAAGCACATGGTCCGCAATATGGTGGGAACGCTGCTCGAAGTCGGGAAGGGCAACTTGTCGCTCGCCGATCTCGAAGCGCGCCTCGCGCCCGGCTGCGGCATTCGGCCCGGCCCATCGGTCCCACCCGGCGGTCTCTTCCTGCTCTCGGTTGAATACGACATGCACGCTGCCCCATACAAAAGCGACAAGTAAACAACACGTCAGCGTGGGCCCCATCCTCGGTGGTAAACTCGATTCGCACACTTGGCCGGAGATCAAAACCAGCGATATGTCCAGTCACCTCTTACCCCTTCACCGCTCACTGGCCCGCTTCTTGCTCGCCGCACTCGTTGTCCTGGCGGCTTCTCTCTCCGGTTCCCTGGCGCAGACTGCTTCGCACCAGCCCGACTGCGGCAACGCCACCACGACAGCCGCCATGCGCGAGTGTGCCGGCATCCGCTATAACAAGGCCGAACAGGAACTGAAGGCTGTGCGGGCCCAGCTTTCCCAGAAGCTGGATGACACTGGTAAAGCAAAGCTGCAGGCAGCCCAAGCGGCATGGGTCCAGTTTCGAAAAGCAAACGCGGAATTCCAGGCAGACCTCGTTAGAGGCGGTACGCTCGCGCCTCTGATTCAGGTCACCGTCATGGCCGATATGACCGAGGCCCGAGTGGCCGAGTTGAAAAAGGCACTAAAACCGTAAGCACAAGGAGCTTTTATGGCCAGCTTCGATTTATTCCTCCCGATTCTCCTGAAGTTCGAAGGCGGGTATGTCAACAATCCGAATGATCCCGGTGGTGAAACCAACCTCGGGATCACCATGGCTACCTTTCAACAGTGCTCCCACGATCTGCTGGGAATTGACCCGACGTCGGATAATCTCAAGGCCCTGACGCCGGGACAGGCCGGCATTATCTACAAAGCGAATTACTGGAACAAAATTCAGGGCGACGCTTACGCCCTGCAGGACTTGGCCAATATTGTTTGCGACTTCTACGTCAACGCGGGCGGCAACGCCAGCAAGCTGCTGCAGACGGTCTTGCAGGGCATGGGCGCGGACATAACCGCCGACGGCGCCATTGGTCCGGCTACCATGCAGGCCCTCAATAGCTTCTCGCAGGTCGACGTTTACAACGCCTACAAGCAAGGTCGCATTCAGTACTACCAAGCCTTGGGCGCCAAGTATCCCATGTTCCTCAAGGGCTGGCTGTACCGGGCTAACTGGTTCCCCGATTTGCCGACCCAGCCGGCCTCGACAACCAGCACACCCACGTCCTGAGAACGGCCTCGCCTGCGCAACTCGCTGCCGAGGAGCACGACCACGGGTCCAGCTGTCCTAAGTCCGAACCCAACGGAAACCCCGTATAATACGTATTTTTCTCTGCCAGCCTTTTTTGGTTTTGGAGGTCCAGTAAATGCCCGCGAGATCCCTGCGGATACCCATCCTGCTCCTCGTATTTCTGCGGGTATCGTTTCCTGTAGCCGCCTTTGGACAGCAGCCACCCGCCCCTTCGCCTGCACCGCTGCACCTCACTTTGAAAGAAGCGGTCCAACTCGCGCTGAAGCAGAACCCGCAGCGCATCATTGCTCAACTGCTGGTTGCCGAAAGTGATCGCAAGAGCCAGATCGCCAGATCCTCGCTGCTTCCGCAGGCCAGCGGTGCGGCGCTGGCGGACCTCAGTCAGTACAATTTTCAGAGCGTCGAATCGTTGCCACACCGAACGCCCGCCGGCCCCTACCAATATGTCCAGGCCGGCCCCACCTTTTCGCAGACCATCCTCAATCTACCCCAGATTCGCGGCTATCAGATCGGTAAAGAAGGAACGCGCGAGGCCCGTGCCGACGAACAGACCATCCGCGAGAATCTGGTCAACGCGGTCGTCGACCAATATCTGCTGGTCCTTCGCGCTCTGGCAAACCGCGACGCCGTCAGCGCCCGCGTCACACTCGCTCAGCGCTTATACGATCAGGCGAGTGAGCTGCAAAAGACCGGGATCGGTCTGAACATCGATACGGTTCGCGCCAACGTCGAATTGCAAAACGAACGCCAGAATCTGATTGACGCGGAAACCCAAACCCGAACCTCCAGGTATGGATTAGCGGAACTCCTCGATCTGCCTCGCGACCAGGGCGTGGAAGTCAGTGATCAACTCAGTTTCTACGACCTTCCCGCCATGGAAAAAGAAACCTTGCTCAACCAGGCGCTCACCTCCCGGCCTGAGATCCGCTCGCTCAATTCGCAACAGCGCATCGCTAAACTATCACTCCAATCCGTCCGTGACCAGCGTCTCCCACAGTTGAACTTCTCGGGCTTCTGGTTTTATCAGGGAAAGCATTTCAGCCAAGGCATCCCTGCCTATACCTATGCGCTGTCTCTTGATTTCCCGTTGTTCACCGGCGGCCGGATCCGCGCCGAAGAGGGATATGCCAGCCTGGAAGAACAGCACGTCGCCCAGAATCGGCGTCTGCTCGAAGACCGAATCGTGCGGGAAGTGAAAACAGCTCTCGATGAACTCAATGCCGCGCGTAGCGCCGTGGATGTGGCCAATCTGGGCTTTCAGCTCGCCCAGCAGGAGGTTGAGCAGGCGCAGCGCCGGTTTCAAGCCGGCGTGACCACCAACGTGGAAGTCATCACCGCGCAGGATGCTTTAGCCCGCGCCAGCGACAACCAGATTGGCGCCCTGTTTCGATTCAACCTGTCTCGAGCGGCCTTGGCCCGTGCGACCGGCGACATCGAAAACACGTACACCAGGTGAAAGGTACCGGATCATGAGCTCCCCGTCTTCGTCTTCCCCTCAATCCGGCGCCGCACCGCCAGCTGCTCCACCTGCACCGCCTGCCGCTCCGCCCGTGCCCGCCGAAACGGCGCCCAGGCGCCGCTGGTTCCGAAATCCGTACGTGCTGATCACTCCCGTTGTGGTCCTGCTCGCACTCGGCGTCGCGTGGTACCTGTTCTCCAATCGGGTGACCACCGACGATGCGCAGGTCGATTGTCACATCACGTCGATGGCGCCGCAAGTCCCCGGCTATGTGGTGCAGCTTTTCATCACCGACAACAACTTAGTCAAAGAAGGTGATGTCCTGGTTCAGATTGATCCGCGCCCCTACCAGGCTGAGGTGGAGCAGGCCAAGGCAAACCTCGATATTGCGCTGGCGCAGGCTAATTCGGCCAAACTCCAAATCGGATTGACTCGCGAAACCACCACTAACAGCACCGGCGGGGCCACCGCGCAAAAGGAATCCGATGCCGCCGATTTCACGAGCGCCCAAGCCCAGCTGGAGCAGACCGCGACCGCAAATTTGAAGTTGGCCGACGCCAACGTGGCAGCCAGGCGCGCCACCAACGAACGCGCACAAAGCGATTTGGCCCGCTACTCGCCATTGCTTTCCACCAACGACGTTTCCAAGTTTCAGTTTGATGCCGTCGACGCGGCCGCCCGGGTGGCGAAAAGCGAATTGGATGCCGCCGAGCAGCAGCGCTCCGCCGCCCAACAAGCCGTAGCGATCGCCCGCGCAAATACGCGCTCTGCACAGGCCCGGCTGTTACGCTCCCAGTCCCAGCTTCTGGAAACCAAAGCACGTGAGCAGCAGGTGCCCATCACCGAAGCGGACTACAAGTCGGCGCTGGCCGCCATTGAGCGCGCCAAAGCGACCCTCCTCCAAGCGGAGCTGAACCTCGCCTACACCCGCATCACAGCCCCCATTTCAGGGCAGGTCACGCAAAGGTCGGTCGATCTCGGACAGTACGTGTCGGCCGGGCAGCTGCTGTTCACCATCGTTCCTCTCGACAAGGTCTTCGTCACCGCCAATTTCAAGGAAACTCAGTTGGCGAAAGTCGCCCCGGGTCAGCGGGCCCGCCTTCATGCGGACACCTATGCGCAGGATTTCGAAGGCGTGGTCGATTCCATCGCCGGGGCAACCGGTTCCCGCCAGGCTTTGCTTCCTCCGCAAAACGCGACGGGGAATTTCATCAAAGTGGTGCAGCGCATACCCGTTAAGATCCTCGTCAAGCCGGGAAGCGATCCCCATCTGGTGTTGCGCCCGGGCATGAACGTGGAAGCCACCATCTACACCCGTTGATTCGAGAGAACGCATGAGCTTTTTCGGCGCAGCGCCACAGGTACCGCTAGAGGAATGGGAGCTCGAAGAAGGGCAATACATCAGCGCTTCCCTGTCCAACCTAAACCGCCGCCACAGGATGATCCTTCTACTGAGCGTGGGCTTGGTCACGGCCATCGAACTCTCAAACCGCATCTCCATCAACGTTCTGCTTCCGGACCTGCAGGGCAACGTCGCCGCCGACTCCGACGAAGTCAGCTGGGTCGTCATCCTCTACAACCTCGGGTTCCTGTGTTCCTTGGCGCTGGCCTCGTGGATGACCCGCGTCATCGGAGCGCGGCGGCATTTACTGTTCTCCATCGCGCTGTACTCCGTAGGAGCCTTCGGCTGTTTTCTGAGTTCCCATAGCCTCGATCTTCTGCTCACGTCACGCATCATCATGGGCTTCGGCGGCGGCGCGTTCCTCGTTCGTGCCGTCATCCTGTCAAGGCTCATGTTTCCAGGAAAGGCGCAAATCTTCGCTGTGACCTGCTTATACGCCGTCGTGTATACGTTCGAGATTGTCTACCCCTTTGCGATGGGATTCATTTCTGATCATCTGCATTGGAATTACGCGTTTCTACTCGATTTCCCATTCCTGGCCATCGGCGCTTTCCTCATCGTGAAGATCATTCCGGGGGGGTTCTTGTTTCGCCGCAAGCAAACCAAGCTTGATGTTTGGGGTGCGGTCCTGCTCATTACCGCGCTCGCATGCTTGCAAACCGCGAGCAGCCGCGGTGAGCGCGATCTGTGGTTCGAGACGCCCTGGATTGCAGCCACCCTCTGTGCGGCAGCGATTTGCTTCGTTGCATTTTTGTGGTGGGACAGCCGGCCCGCGAATGAGGCGCCGGTTTTTCATCTGCGCACCATCTACCGGCACGCCGCTTTGCGAGCCTCGTTTGGCATAGTCCTGATCGTCGGAGGCATCCTGGGCGCCAGCCTCTTCGTGCTCCCCCAGTACCTGCGATACGTACAGGATTACTCCGCAACCCAGACGGGTGCCTTTATCTCCATGTACACCGCTGGTCTTGGCGTTGGGCTCTTAAGCGCCGTGAACCTGGTCACACCGCGGCTCGGAGGGCCCCGTACGCTGGCCGTCGGGCTGTTCTTGACCATCGCGACTTGTACGCTATTCGTCTACATCTGGACCCCAACCACTCCGGCGAATGTTCTGGTTCCGGCAATTTTCTTCCAAGGCTTCTCCCTGGGGTTCGTTCTTCGTGGCGCATCCGCCGTCGCACTGGCCGATACGCTGCCGGTCGACGTGAATGACGTGTCCACCTCTTTTTTCTTTCTGCGCCAGCTGGGAAACACCTTTGGGGTGACTGCGGTCACAGTCATGTTTGACCACCGCATGACCTTCCATTCCTCCCGCATCTTGGATGTGGCGAACCGCCTGGATCCGATCCTTCGATCCACCTTGGCGCAGTATGCAAATCTGATTCACCGCAACGGCGGCGGCAACAGCAATCCGGCTCTGGGAGCGTTGCAGTTGTTTCAGGTCAACGTGATCAAGCAGAGCAGGCTGCTCTCCTATATCGATATCTACTTCTTCTTGGCCGTCCTGGCCGTGCTGGGCCTGCTCCTGCTCGCCGTCAGCCGCGCAAAGAACAAGCCCTGCCCGCCCCATTTTCACGGAGGCTAGTTCTCCCCGCTTCCAAAGCCCACTGGGGACATAGCGGCCTGACGTCATGCTCACCCCCAGCGTCACCAAGCGCAGCCGAGGCGCCAGCCCGGCCGCGCGGTATCAGCTTTGTCCCCCGCGCGATAAAGCTCATCGCCTCCCGCCGTGTCACAGGCTGAAGGCGGTGCCTGCAACTCAAACACACGCTTCTGTCCGGCCGCGACCGTGAGGGAGCGGTTTTCAGCACGGGATAAAGCTCGTGGCACTCGGCCTTCAGCCCCAAATCCACCGGGGACATAGCGGCCTGATGTCATGCTCACTCCCAGCGTCACCAAGCGCAGCCGAGGCGCCAGCCCGGCCGCGCGGTAGCAGCTTTGTCCCCCACGCGATAAAGCTCACCGATTTCCCGCCGTGTCACAGGCTGAAGGCGGTGCGTGCAACTACATTGCAAGCAAGCACACCCGCTTCCGAGCCGCGACCGTGAGGGAGCGGTGTTCAGTATCAGTAAGGGATAAAGCTCGTAGCACTCGGCCTCAGCCACAAATCCCACCGGGGACATCGCGGCCTGACGTCACGATCACTCCCAGTGTCACCAAGCGCAGCCGAGGCGCCAGCCCGGCCGCGCGGTATCAGCTTTGTCCCCCGCGCGATAAAGCTCATCGCCTCCCGCCGTGTCACAGGCTGAAGGCGGTGCCTGCAACCATCGAGACACACGCTTCTGTCCGGCCGCGACCGTGAGGGAGCGGTGTTCAGCACGGGATAAAGCTCGTGGCACTCGGCCTTCAGCCCCAAATCCACCGGGGACATAGCGGCCTGATGTCATGCTCACTCCCAGCGTCACCAAGCGCAGCCGAGGTGCCAGCCCGGCCGCGCGGTAGCAGCTTTGTCCCCCACGCGATAAAGCTCACCGATTCCCGCCGTGTGACCGGCAGAAGACGGTGCCTGCAACTTCATTGCAAGCAAACACACGCGCTTCCGAGCCGCGACCGTGAGGGAGCGGTTTTCAGCAGGTCCAAACCGGAGACATGGGTAACAGTTTAGACCGGAGACATGGGTAACAGTTGAATTGGTTGGTGACTGGGTTCCGAAAGGGGCATGCTTGGGCATGCCTTGGAAGGAGAACAGAACGATGGACCAACGGATCCAACTGATTCGGGAACACCAAGAGGGTGAGAGCATATCGGCGCTGGCGGAAATCTACGGCGTCTCGCGCAAGACGGTTTATAAATGGCTGGTGCGGCATGCGGCCCTGGGCGTCGCCGGACTGGCCGACCGGAGCCGCGAGCCACAACATTGCCCGAGCCGGCTCAGTGAGGAGACGATCGCGGAGATCATCGCCGCACGGCATCGCTGGAACTGGGGGCCGCGCAAGTTGCGCATTAAGCTCGCGGCCGCGCAACCCGGCATCGTGTGGCCCGCCGCGAGTACCATCGGCGAGGTGTTGAAGCGTGCCGGCCTCACCCATCCGCGCAGGCGACACAGGCGTACGCCACCGGCAACGCTCCCGTTCGCCCCGGTTGCTGCGCCGAACCAGACCTGGTGTGCGGACTTCAAAGGCTGGTTTCGCACCGGCGACGGGACACGCTGCGATCCACTCACCATCACCGACGCGCACAGCCGTTATCTGTTGCGCTGCCACATCACGCCCAAGGCCGACGGCGTGCACGTGGCCGCCCTATTCGACGCCGCGTTTCGCGAGTACGGACTGCCGCTGGTAATCCATACCGACAACGGCGTGCCCTTCGCCAGCGTGGCGCCGGGCGGCCTCAGCCGCGTTTCCATGCAGTGGGTGAGGCTCGGCATTACGCCGGAGCGTTCGCGTCCGGCTTCCCCGCAGGATAACGGCCGGCATGAGCGCATGCACTCGACGCTGAAGCAGGCCACCTTGTGTCCGCCCGAGCGCAATCCACGCCGGCAACAGGAGGCCTTCGACCGGTTCCTGCATGAGTACAATCACGAGCGTCCGCATGAGGCGCTGGGCGGCCAGGCGCCGGCCCGTTGCTTTGCCCCCTCGCCGAGGCCGATGCCGCGCCGGGTGCCGGAGCTGCACTACGACGAAGAGACCGCCGTGCGTCGCATCTCCCAACAAGGCAGCCTGAGATTCCATGGCGTGCGCACCTTTGTCAGCGAGATATTCGCCTCTGAGTGGCTTGGATTGAGCGCGCTGGACGAGCGCACATGGGAGGTAAAATACGGGCCGATCACGGTGGGCTTTCTCGACACCTACCGGCACCAATTCCACCGCGCGCTGAGTCCAGCTCTGCGGCGAAAGCTGGGACTGCCGGAAGCGTGACGATCGTATGGAAATGCCGGCGGCGGAAAGCCTGGAAATCCAACCGCAGGATTTCCACCCTTCCCGCCCGTCCTTGGAAATCGCTGTCGCGATTTCCACATTCCCACACTCACTACCCCTACCCCTATAATCAATCGGGAACCCAGACCCAACCCCAACCCACTGTTACCCATGTCCTCGGATCAATTTGTTACCCATGTTCCCGGCCGGACAAGCACGGGATAAAGCTCGTGGCACTCGGCCTTCAGCCCCAAATCTCACTGGGGACATAGCGGCTTGATGTCACGCTCACCCCCAGCGTCGCCAAGCGCAGCCGAGGCGCCAGCCCGGCCGCGCGCAGCAGCTTTGTCCCCACGCGATAAAGCTGACCGATTCCCGCCGTGTCACCGGCAGAAGACGGTGCCTGCAACTACATTCCATGCAAACACACGCGCTTCCGAGCCGCGACCGTGAGGGAGCGGTTTTCAGCACGGGATAAAGCTCGTGGCACTCGGCCTTCAGCCCCCAATTCCACCGGGGACATAGCGGCCTGACGTCACGATCACTCCCAGAGGCCGAAGGAGAGGCCGAAGAGGTCAGCCTGACGGAAGCTCTAATGGACTGCGTGAGGAAATGAGACACGGTCCCAAGGGGGCAGTTGCCGTTCGCTGAAATTCCGTTGGCGAACGGATGGTTTCCGGTTGAGGATGAGCACGGCAGAGGAAGCGGCGGCGGGCTCTGCTGAAGAGCAACCCGCCAAGGAATACCCTGCCGGAAACTCATCCTGATGAGTCGCGGGAGGACGGTTCTATCTGTTCTCCCGTTTCAGTCTAGCTCGGCGCATCGGGCCGTGGGGCATCAGGATAGATTTCCTCATGCCTTGGAAAACTTAACGCCGCCGGACGTGAAGCGTCGTTGCGACCGGCCGCCGCTGACCTAGCCTCGAACTCTTCCGGCGTCAGGTACTTCAGTGCCGAATGTAACCGCTGCTTGTTATAGAACTGTTCGATAAACTCTTCGATCTGTGTCTCTAACTCCTCCCTCGTTTGATAACTCATGCAGTTAATCTGCTCGCTTTTCAGCGTGCTCATAAAGCTCTCGCTGTAAGCGTTCTCCCAGGGCCGTCCTGGCCGGGTCATGCTGATTACCATTCCGGCGGACTCCAGCATCTTCACGTATTCGTCGCTGGCATACTGCGATCCACGATCCGAGTGATGCACCAAGCCGGGCCCAGGCTGTCGATCGGCAAGCGCCTTTCGTAACGCTGTCAGCGGCAGCTCCGTATGCAAGCTCCGACCCAACGCCCAGCCCACGACCCGCCGCGAATACGCATCCAGCGCCACGGCCAGGTAAACGAACTCTCTCCCCAGCCGCAGATAGGTCATGTCAGCAACCCATAACTGGTTCACCGCACTTACTCGCACATACTGCGCAAGATTCGGGTAGATCGTATAAGCGTGTCGTGAATCACTGGTCGCCACAAACTTACGCTTTCGAATCGCTAGTAAGTTGTCGGTCCGCAGAATGCGCCGGACGACATGTTCGCCCACCATCACCCCGACCCGCTGCAACGTCGCCGTGATTCGCCGATAGCCATACCGGCGATGCCGCAACGCGGCCTCTTGGACGGCACTGCGAAGCGCCATCTCCGCCTGGCCCGGCTCCCGCTGTTGCCAGTCCCGATAGAACCCAGCTCGACTCACCCGCGCTAAATCGCACATTCGCTCCACGGTTGTTCTGCCTTGCGCAATCACTACGGCTTCGATCGTTTGGTAGATCCGCCGTCGGAACGCACATCGCTCTTCGGGTCGGGTGCCCCGATGTTGCGCAAGGCTGCGGCGAAAAAATCCAGTTCCGCCGCTTGTTGACCCACCAGTCGCTCCAGCGCGGCGACCTTTTTCCGCAGCACTTCCTGCTCGTTATCAGGCGCTGCCACGGTTGGGTCAGACCCTGCCGCCTCGGCCGCTACGGCCTGCGCCACCGTTCCCCATCCCTGATCCCGCCACTTATAGAGATACTTGCGCCGGATCCCTAGCTCTCGCGCTACCCCGGTCGGGCTCTCGCCCGCCAATATCCGGTCCACCGCTTTGCGCTTTAACTCCGGCTCGTACTTTCGCGATCGCCCTCTCGCCGACACTTTCTTCGCCACGCTCGCCTCCATTCGCTGAAAGTGTCCCCTTCCGCCTGTGTCTCAATTTACCGCCGCAGGCCAGGTCAGCCTGACAAGGCCGAAGAGGGCCGAAGGGCCGAAGGGCGCCGAAGAGGCCGAAGAAGGCCGAAGAGGTCAGGCCGAAGAGGCCGAAGAGGTCAGCCTGACGGAAGCTCTAGGCAAAATCATCCAACCTGTCGAAGCGCTCCGACAGGTTGGAGAATTTCCTCTCCCGCCGGGCACAGTTTTCTCAGAATGCCCAGAAATGCGCGCTGTGTCGTACCCGGACTGGCCTACCACGTCACCCAGCGGGGGACGAATCACCAACGGGTTTTCTTTTCCGCTGCGGATCGGGCCACCTATCTGCGGCTGTTAAAACAGAACCTGGCCCCCGCCGAAACCCGCCTGCTGGCTTGGTGCCTCATGACCAACCACATTCACCTGGTACTGGTTCCCGGTCAGATCGATTCGCTCGAAGTGCTGCTGCGCCGCGTCCACGGCCGCTACGCCCAGATGGTGAACACCAAGCGCCTGCGCAGCGGCCACCTCTGGCAAAACCGGTATTTCTCCTGCCCGCTGTCGGAGAGCCACCTGCGTCGCGTTTTGGCCTACGTGGAACGCAACCCGGTGCGCGCCGGCCTGGTCGCCCAAGCCGAGCAGTATGAATGGTCTAGCGCCGCCATCCATCTCGGATTGCTCCCCGATCGCTTGCAGCTTTCCGACTTGGCCTTCTGGCACGCGCAAGGCGGTGCCGACGCCTGGCGAACCCTGCTTTTGACGCCCGACGAAGTCATGACCCTGCGGCTCCTGCGCCGCTGCACTTATGCCGGCCGGCCCTTTGGCGACGACGCATTCGTCGAGTCTCTGGAAGACCGCTTCCAGCGCAACTGGCGTCGCTGGGGCTTCGAAAGCGGCTCGGTCGTCGCCGCCTCTTAGCCACCTCCCCAACCTTCATCTTCAAAATGTCAAATTTGCGAACCTGTGGGAGCGCTCCGACGTGTTCGCGAGTTTCTCCAAAGGCTCACCCCAGTTCGCCCCGTCTCGCCAGCGCGCACGGCCCCGCGTTCCCGGTCCCTTCCCATCCCCGATCACAGAACTCTGAAAAGATTGATCTCCCGCCGCCTCAATCACTTAGCGGATCCGGCTGAGGCCATCCCGCACGGCCAGCTGCGAACCTCAAGCCGTAATGGAAAACAAACTACCTTCTCCTCACGACGAGGTCCCTGACCCGCTCGTGACTCCGGACGGCCTCAACAACGCCGCTCCTACCGACAACTCTCCGGCTGATCCATCCGATCAGCCCAACCAACCTGCACCTCCCGAAGCGCCCGGTACGCCGGACGCCATTTCCGAATCCGGTCTACAGTCCGGCGATAAACCGGCCGATTCTCCATCCAGCGACTCACAATCTAGCAACGCTTCCGACGTGCCGGCCACCGGCACCCCCGAGGCCCCAGCGCCTCCATCGACCCATACTCCGACATCCAAGCAGCCCCGCGCGAAACGGCCCAACCACCCCGATCGCGAACATAAGCTCTTGAAGGGCGACCGCTCCGGCATCGGCGGTCCCGCGACCCCCGAAGGCAAGGCCATCTCGTGCCTGAACAACCTCAAGCACGGCATGTACTCGCGCTTGCCCTTCTACCTCCTGCCGCACGAAAGCCAGCAGGAATACGACGCGCTCCTCGATCGTCTCCGGACCCTCTATCCGCCCATCGACGAATCCACCGCGCAAATGCTGGAACTGCACGTTCAGGCCTTCTATCGCCTGGGCCGCTGCAATCACGCCGAATACCTGGCCGAATCGGCCGACCGGTCCCTCTTCGACTCCTTCGTGCGCGGCATCACCACCGTCGGGATGCACCGCACCCGCTGCGAGCGTTCCTACTACCTGCATCTGGACAAGATGAAGCAAGTCCTGGCCGACTACCAGCGCCAGCAGGACCAAATCCGCGAACAAGCGCAGGCCGAGCAACTGAAAGCCTACGAAGAAGCCGCCATTCCGAAGCCGCGCTTCAATGCCGACGGCGAAGAAATGGACCCCACCTACCCGCAAATCGCCATCAAGAAGATCAGCTGCAACCCGGAAGACCGTTGTAATGAAGTACTTGAGTTCGACCGCACACTCAAGGGCAAGATGTCGGTCAAACGCACCGCCTTGCGCGACTGGGAAGGCGGTTGGATGCTCCATCCCAAGGTCCGGCCCAACGCCATGAAGGGCGATTGGCCCGATTATCTGCTCGGACCCTACAAAGACGAGTACCGAAAGCAACAAGCGGAGGAAAAAAAGCGCCTCTAGACCCCTTTCTTCAGCGTCCCTCGCAAACCGTTCGCCATGAGTCACACGACAACTGTGGACTTTTGTGGAACAGGCTTCATCCGTGGCACAGCCTTCAGGCTGTCGTTCTCGTTCTGTGTGAAAACTTCGCCACAGAACTCAGTGTCAGCTTTGGCACAACAGGCAACGATCAGCCTGACGGAAGCTCTAGGCAAAATCATCCAACCTGTCGAAGCGCTCCGACAGGTTGGAGAATTTCCTCGCCCGCCGGGCACAGTTTTCTCAGAATGCCCAGAAATGCGCGCTGTGTCGTACCCGGACTGGCCTACCACGTCACCCAGCGGGGGACGAATCACCAACGGGTTTTCTTTTCCGCTGCGGATCGAGCCACGTATCTGCGGCTGTTAAAACAGAACCTGGCCCCCGCCGAAACCCGCCTGCTGGCTTGGTGCCTCATGACCAACCACATTCACCTGGTACTGGTTCCCGGTCAGATCGATTCGCTCGAAGTGCTGCTGCGCCGCGTCCACGGCCGCTACGCCCAGATGGTGAACACCAAGCGCCTGCGCAGCGGCCACCTCTGGCAAAACCGGTATTTCTCCTGCCCGCTGTCGGAGAGCCACCTGCGTCGCGTTTTGGCCTACGTGGAACGCAACCCGGTGCGCGCCGGCCTGGTCGCCCAAGCCGAGCAGTATGAATGGTCTAGCGCCGCCATCCATCTCGGATTGCTCCCCGATCGCTTGCAGCTTTCCGACTTGGCCTTCTGGCACGCGCAAGGCGGTGCCGACGCCTGGCGAACCCTGCTTTTGACGCCCGACGAAGTCATGACCCTGCGGCTCCTGCGCCGCTGCACTTATGCCGGCCGGCCCTTTGGCGACGACGCATTCGTCGAGTCTCTGGAAGACCGCTTCCAGCGCAACTGGCGTCGCTGGGGCTTCGAAAGCGGCTCGGTCGTCGCCGCCTCTTAGCCACCTCCCCCAACCTTCATCTTCAAAATGTCAAATTTGCGAACCTGTGGGAGCGCTCCGACGTGTTCGCGAGTTTCTCCAAAGGCTCACCCCAGTTCGCCCCGTCTCGCCAGCGCGCACGGCCCCGCGTTCCCGGTCCCTTCCCATCCCCGATCACAGAACTCTGAAAAGATTGATCTCCCGCCGCCTCAATCACTTAGCGGATCCGGCTGAGGCCATCCCGCACGGCCAGCTGCGAACCTCAAGCCGTAATGGATAACAAACTACCTTCTCCTCACGACGAGGTCCCTGACCCGCTCGTGACTCCGGACGGCCTCAACAACGCCGCTCCTACCGACAACTCTCCGGCTGATCCATCCGATCAGCCCAACCAACCTGCACCTCCCGAAGCGCCCGGTACGCCGGACGCCATTTCCGAATCCGGTCTACAGTCCGGCGATAAACCGGCCGATTCTCCATCCAGCGACTCACAATCTAGCAACGCTTCCGACGTGCCGGCCACCGGCACCCCCGAGGCCCCAGCGCCTCCATCGACCCATACTCCGACATCCAAGCAGCCCCGCGCGAAACGGCCCAACCACCCCGATCGCGAACATAAGCTCTTGAAGGGCGACCGCTCCGGCATCGGCGGTCCCGCGACCCCCGAAGGCAAGGCCATCTCGTGCCTGAACAACCTCAAGCACGGCATGTACTCGCGCTTGCCCTTCTACCTCCTGCCGCACGAAAGCCAGCAGGAATACGACGCGCTCCTCGATCGTCTCCGCACCCTCTATCCGCCCATCGACGAATCCACCGCGCAAATGCTGGAACTGCACGTTCAGGCCTTCTATCGCCTGGGCCGCTGCAATCACGCCGAATACCTGGCCGAATCGGCCGACCGGTCCCTCTTCGACTCCTTCGTGCGCGGCATCACCACCGTCGGGATGCACCGCACCCGCTGCGAGCGTTCCTACTACCTGCATCTGGACAAGATGAAGCAAGTCCTGGCCGACTACCAGCGCCAGCAGGACCAAATCCGCGAACAAGCGCAGGCCGAGCAACTGAAAGCCTACGAAGAAGCCGCCATTCCGAAGCCGCGCTTCAATGCCGACGGCGAAGAAATGGACCCCACCTACCCGCAAATCGCCATCAAGAAGATCAGCTGCAACCCGGAAGACCGTTGTAATGAAGTACTTGAGTTCGACCGCACACTCAAGGGCAAGATGTCGGTCAAACGCACCGCCTTGCGCGACTGGGAAGGCGGTTGGATGCTCCATCCCAAGGTCCGGCCCAACGCTATGAAGGGCGATTGGCCCGATTACCTGCTCGGACCCTACAAAGACGAGTACCGGAAGCAACAAGCGGAGGAAAAAAAGCACCTCTAGACCCCGTCTTCCGCCTCCACCGCATCCCGTTCGCCATGAGTCACACGACAACTACGTGCTTACCGTGGCACAGCCTTCAGGCTGTGGTTCTCCTTCTGTGTGAAAACTTCGCCACAGAACTCCGTGTCGGCTTTGGCACAACGAGCAACGATGA
>CAWIQM010000006.1:0-553711 GCA_963838245.1 uncultured Acidobacteriaceae bacterium
GATCTTTCTGGACGAGGTCGGCGAGCTCCCCGCCGAAACGCAAATCGCCCTGCTGCGCGTTCTACAGGAACGGAGTTTGAGCGGGTTGGCGGAAACCAGGCCATTCGCGCCGACGTGCGCGTGATCGCCGCTACCAACCGCGACTTGCAGGCCGCCATCGCAGCGGGCACCTTTCGCAGTGACCTCTTCTACCGGCTCAACGTTTTTCCGATTGAGGTTCCTCCGCTGCGACAGCGAAGAGAAGACATCCCGCTGTTGGTGGAGTATTTCATCGATCGGTACGCCAGAAGAGCCGGAAGGAGCATACGATCGGCTAACAAAGAGAGCCTCGATCTGCTCCAATCCTATTCCTGGCCCGGCAACATTCGCGAATTGCAGAACGTGATTGAGCGGTCGGTGGTGGTCTGCGAAACGGAGAATTTCTCGGTGGACGAGAGTTGGCTTTCCCCGCAGTCGCCCATAGGTGAGCCGAAAAACGCGCTGGAGCTCTCTGAAAGGCTGGCTGCCCAGGAGAGAGAGATGATCGAGGCTGCGCTGCAAGAAAGCGGCGGTCGAGTTTTCGGACCTTCCGGCGCCGCCACCAGGCTTGGAATGCCGCGATCTACGTTGGAGTCGAAAATCAGGGCACGGAACATCGATAAGAACCGCTTCAAAACGAAGGCTGCTGCCAAGAACGCCTAGACTCGGAAGGGCGTTACCTCCCCGTTAAAAGCAAGCAGTTTGTACAGAAATTCGCCAATTGGTGAACCGTCGCCATTCCCTGAAGCGCCACTACATTTAGATTCAATGGCTTGAAAGTGGAGCCGAAACTGCACCTCTAGGGTATGGTTTGGTTTGCCGGAGAGGCCGATGCTGAGGATACAAAGATCAGTGAATGCGGAGCTGGTTCTTACGCTGATCGGAACGGACGGACTCGGAGGATTTGCCGGAGTTGAAAACGCAATGCCAATCGGAGGCGGAAGGCCGCCCTATCGTTTTGGACTTAAAGGATCTAACGCTGGTGGATCGGGACGCGGTCCGGTTTCTAAAGCGCTGCGAAGCGGACAGCATCCGGCTGACCAACTGCCCAGCTCATATCCGCGAGTGGATCAAGAGGGAAAGACAGGCAGAATGACCGGCGTTAGCAAAACCGAGGTTCGGAGGTCAACATGCGCATGTTTGGGGGGACGACATGACTTTAGCTAATGTTTCGGATTACGATCTCTGCGACGAAGTCTCACGGCCAGCGAGTGACACTTCGTGCAACATGAACGGTAAGCCACATTTGGTACGGAAGATCGAGCGCTCAACAGGTTTTCAGGAAATCGTCGGGCACAGCCCGGCATTGCGGGAGGTATTGCAACTCGTCGAGATGGTGGCGGCCAGCGATTCGACGGTGCTTCTATTGGGCGAGACGGGCACAGGCAAGGAACTCATCGCGCGAGCGATTCACAATCGCAGCCGCCGGGCTCGAGGGCACTGGTCAAACTCAACTGTGCGGCCATCCCGAGCGGGCTGCTCGAAAACGCCGTTCGGCCACGAGCGCGGGGCCTTCACTGGTGCCATCGGCCAGAAGATCGGCCGGCTGGAACTGGCGGACCAAGGTTCCCTGTTCTTGGACGAGGTTGGCGACATCCCGTTGGACCTGCAACCCAAGTTGCTTCGCGTTCTGCAGGAGCGCGAATTCGAACGATTGGGCAGTACTCGGACCAAGACAGTGGATGTTCGGGTGGTGGCCGCAACCCATCGCAACTTGGAAGAAATGATCGTAGAGGGCGGTTTCAGCGACCTCTATTACCGCCTGAATGTCTTTCCGATTTACATTCCTCCCCTTCGCGCTCGTACGGAGGACATCCCGTTGCTGGTGCGGCACTTCGTCCAACACTTCGCCCAGCGGATGAACAAAACGATTGATTCGATTTCTTCGGAAACGATGCAGGCGCTGATTCGTTATCCATGGCCCGGCAACATCCGCGAGCTGCAAAATGTGATCGAACGAGCGGTAGTGGTGTACGAAAAGGGCAACCTGCCGGTTAAGAAGAGCTGGCTCTCGCGCGAATGCTTCCCATCGGAAACCGCTGTACGGCCACTCGGCAAGAGATCAGCGATGGACGATCGGGAAGCGATTGGGGCCGCCTAGCTGAGACTAGGGGCCGTGTTTCGGGACCATCCGGCGCGGCGGTTAAGCTTGGCATTCCGGCATCCACTTTGGAATCCAAGATCAGGTCGCTGCGGATCAACAAGTACCACTTCATGGCCTTCTAGCGCGCCACCACACCTTAAACAGCTGCTGTTGTATGCGCCCTTTTGGCTGTCGAAAGAGCTCCAGAGTGTCCTCGGGCGCGCTGGCAGGATCCGCCAGTGCAGCTTGCACCCCCTCAGAATTCCATAAACTCCGCACGAACCTTCGAAACTTCGGCCTGATCCAGAAGCTGATGATCAAACACCTCGACTGAAAGAGTCATGAACGTCCTGAAGATCAGCATCTTAACCAGTTTGTCGTCTGCCACCCGCCAATCTTATCGCTTCGGACCAAGCCACTCGCCGACCCTCAGAAAGCGTCCGTTTCCTCCTCCTTCACGAACTTCGCGAATTCGCGAGGAAATCTCAACTGACTGATGCACGCGCACTAGTCTTTTGAATAGCTTGCGATTGGCGCTCGCAATGCACTGTTTCAGCTGACGGGACGGAATAGAAAGGAAACAACATGGACAGAATGCTAGTAGTGGTTTTTGATACCGAAACCAAAGCGTACGCGGGAAAGCAGGCGCTCATTCAACTGGATAACGAAGGCAGCATTAGCTTATACGCCTACGCAGTGGTCGGCAAGAATGCCGACGGTACGGCAAACGTGAAACAAGGCGATGATCCGGGACCGCTGGGAACTCTGGCCGGAACTGCGGTCGGAAGCCTGATCGGGCTGCTTGGCGGGCCGGTCGGCTTTGCGATCGGGGCAACCGCGGGTATGGTTACCGGCGGCGCGGTAGATCTGCACAACGCCCGAATCGGTGAGGATTTTGTTACCGACGTGATGAAGGTACTTACACCCGGTAAGTTCGCGGTCGTTGCTGAGGTTGAGGAAGACTGGACGACCCCGGTGGATGTCCGCATGGAAGCCATCGGCGGGACAGTATTCCGTCGGGCGCTCTCAGAAGTGACGCACACCGTTAACGAAAAAGACGTCACCGCTATGAAAGCCGACGTCGCCCAGATGAAAGCGGAGCTTGCGAAGGCTCACGCCGATCGGAAAGCCAAGATTCAGGAGAAGATCAACAAGCTCGACTCCAAGATCCAGGCCCATCTGGAGAAAGCCAAGGAACGTCGTGACGCCGCCGAACAGCAAGCCAAGGCGAAGGCCGAGATCCTAAGAGCGAAGGCAGCCGCTTTGAAGGCCAAGGCAGAAAAAGTACACGTCTAGGCCCAGGGCACACGGAAGACGCGCGCATCAGCAAAAGTGGAAGCTGGGCAACCCGATCCGCTTGCTGATGCGCGTGGTCTGTGCTGGAGTGTTGAATCTATACACCACAGCCTGAAGGCTGTTCCACGGTGCTGGAATTCGAGGGTGAGGAGCATATGGGGAACATTGCGGATGCAGGTCAGGCGCGAAAATGCGCGAACGAGCAGTGCCAGTGCCAGGTTTCATCCACCCAGGAATACTGCTGCGAGTACTGCTCGGACGCGGATGAAGTCGATAGTGCCGAGTTGCGGTGCAACTGCCAACACGCGAATTGCGCGCTGGATGAAGGGCGTTTTTGGACCGAACGCAGGCCGATGTCGACACGGGCAGACAAACGAATGCGAACAGTCGAGTCTCTTCGGAAGGGATGGCGCCGAGCCGCGGCTTACTGGCTCCTGTGTGGCATCGCCGCGGCTTTGTGCGGCGCTGGAGCTGGGAGTTCGCCAAGTGGCCGGCCTGGAGCGGCGGATCAAGGTGCAACTCAAGATACAGAATTGCAGATCGGCCAGGAGGTTTTCAATGAGCTGAAAGCCAAGGCCGAAATCATCGAATCGTCCCCCCTTTACGACCAGTTGACACCGATTGCCGATGCCATTACCCGTGCGGCTCAGCCCCGCTATAATCACCCGTTCAAGTTCTACCTGATTCACGAAGCCCAGCCGAACGCGTTCGCAACTCCCGGTGGCAACGTGTATGTGGTCGATTCGCTGCTGTATTTTGTAAAGAATACCGACGAGCTCGCGGGGACTCTCTGTCATGAGGTTTCCCACACCATCCACCACGACACGATGACATTGATGGAGAAGCGGGAAAGACTCTTGGCACGCGAAGCAGGAGCTGCCCTGATTCTAGGTCCCACGAAGGCGCACATCCTGGCCATCGCGCTCATTGGCAAACTGCATTCGCTCTCCTATTCCAGAGACGTCGAATCCCGTGCCGACTTCACCGGAGCCGATGTCTGCGCGGCGGCCGGATACAACCCCTGGGGATTGATTTGGCTGTTCCAGGATTTCGAGAATACCGACGAGAGCGAAGTACCGCAGCTCTTGTCAGACCATCCCGACAACCAAAACCGTGTCGACACCCTAGAACGGTATTTTCGTGAAAATCCGGCCGTCTTTGGAAAGTTCAACTCGGATCCAAAGTCCGCGAAAACGCTGTCCGTCTCGAAGAAGGCCCCGGTGGTGTTCTTGCGCTAAGGCGTGCGCCTTAATGACGGCAGGAGTAGAAGCCGCATGTTTTCACTCGACGAACGAGCTGGAAATGTCCTCACGACCATAGCGCTCTTCGGGATTGGGGCAGCCGTCGTCTACCTGGCCCGCAGCGCTTTACTTATCTTGCTACTTTCTCTTCTCTTTGCCTACCTGCTTGAACCCTCTGTCACATTCGTCCAGCTGCACTTCAGGTTGGGCCAGAAGAATCGGGCAGTGGCGATCGCACTGGTGTACCTGATCGGAACACTCCTGCTGGGCGGCTTAGGATACGAGTTCGGCCCGCACGTTGCCGCGCAGTTGGAAGGCCTCAAGGCCGCGGTGCCCAAGATCCTGGAGCGCCTCTCCGGGGGAGATGCCGCCGCCGGCCTGGGAGACCTGTGGGCTCGCGAGCATGAGTTGATCGCCCGGGTTGTCGAGCGTTGTGCAGCCTCCGCCGCGACTGTCGCCACGAACGCGATTTGGCTTTTTGCCATTCCCATCCTGGCCATCTTCTTCTTGCTAGACGGAAGTAAGGTCGCGGACGCAATTGTCGAAGCACTCGAATCGCGGGGCGAACCAACGTGCATCAAGCGGCTAGTGCAGCGGGTCGATCGGATGCTTGCCAGGTACATCCGCGCACAACTCGCCCTGGCGGGCCTCTCGTTCGCCTTCTATAGCGTCTCCATGCTCATTCTGGGATTCCCGGATGCATTCGCGCTGGGCGCTTTGGGAGGCGTTCTGGAGTTTCTCCCAGCCGTTGGCTGGATCGCTTCCGCCGTCGCGATTCTGACAATCGGTTTCTTTACCCACTCACACTGGATCTGGATGGCGGTCTTAGTAGCCATATGGAGACTTGTCCAGGATTACGTAAATTCACCTCGCATCATGGGCGACAACTTGGAGCTGCAACCGCTGACTGTCGTGATTGCGCTCATGGTAGGAGGTCAAGCCGGAGGCGTTGCGGGCTTGTATCTGGCGGTACCGACAGTGGCTGTCCTCCGGATCCTATGGCTGGAGTATTTCCCGGCTCGGAGCGCCCCAACCGCCCCTCTCTGATCAGCCACTCGCGCTAGCGAAGTCATGACTGTCTAAGCCGGCCCACGCCTTAATGCACAGTGGGGAGCCGGTTACGCGTCTGCCCCTCTTCGCCGAAGTCATCGCCCGCGGGGATTCGCGAATTCGCGAAGGAATCGTGATCCGGCAAAGGGTACGTTCAAATCCTTTCAATGGCTTAGGTGTGGCCTTCACGTTGCTCGAAGAGGGTGTGGTTTCGAAACCAAATTTGACACGCAAGGAGAAACAACATGAGCGTAGATGTGGGCTTAGCAAAACAGGTAGTCCAAGAGAAGCTCGAGTCGCGGCTTAAGGATGCCGAGGCGAAACTGCACGCATTGAAATTGAAGGCCGAGGTGGCAAAAACCGCGATCGAGATCAAAGCGATCGTAGACCTGCTGGGCAAGGCGCCGGCGATCCACCACAAGCTGGAAGAGTTCAACAAGGCCGCCGGCGACCGGCGGGAGCAGGCAAAAACCGATCTCGAGAAACGCGTTGCAGATTTCGAGAACTCAGTGAAGGCGATCGAATCAAAGGCGAAGGCAAGCTAAGGGCCGTTCGCGCTCGCGATTCTTGTTAGCGCGGGCATGCGGCGGATAGGGCGAGGAGGAACGAAAGCAGAAACAGATCCTCGCCCTTGCGATGGCGTCCTTCGCGATGGCGGATTCGACCCTTCTGCGCAGCTCTGATTTCAAGAAAACAGCAAAAAGGAGATGAAAAATGACTGTACAAACCCCCTCAGACATATTCAAGGAAGCCACGGGGATGTCCATCGGATGGGCTATCGCCATGATCGTAATGGGACTCTTGGCCGTGCTTCTGCCCTATGCGACGGGCATCGGCGTCTCTCTGGTCGTCGGCTGGATTATCTTCTTCAGCGGCTTCGTATACCTGGCGTATGCATTCACCGCTCACAGCGCCGGAGCAATTATCTGGCGAATACTCATAGGGATAATCTATGTCGTTGGCGGCGGCTATCTTGCCTTCCACCCCGGCCTCGCATTGGAGTCCCTCACGTTAGTGATGGCGGCGATCTTCTTGCTCGAGGGCGCGCTGGAGATTGTCGTGTTCTTCCAATTCCGCGTGCTCCCCGGATCAGGGTGGATTCTCTTTGACGGCATCGTGACCCTGCTCCTGGCTTACGTGATCTGGCGCCCTTGGCCGTCGAGCTCCACGTGGGCCATTGGAACTCTCTTAGGCATAAACCTCATTCTGAGCGGCTTCACTCGTCTCATCTACTCGCTGGCGGGCCGCAAGGCACTGAAGGCGATGGCCTGATATGCGTGGAGAAGAGAAGTACCTGGCAATTGAAACAAAACTCCGCATATAAGGATGGAGCAGCCAGGAATTCAAGAAAGGAGAAATGACAATGTTGGCTCAAATTGATGTGACGATTATTCAAGTTACCCCGGAAATGGCTAGCAACTGGGGTTGGTTCCTCGCGTTTGGCATCGTGTTACTGCTGCTCGGTATCGCCGCCGTGGTGCGGTCCTTCGGAGCCACGGTGGCTTCGATGGTGTTCTTCGGATGGCTGCTTGTATTCGCGGGCCTGATCCAGTTCGTCGAAGCGTTCATGGTCGGCAGGTGGGCAGGGTTCTTCTTGCACTTGCTGATCGCGATTCTCTTCGGAATAACCGGGTTACTAATGGTGATGCGACCGGTGATCAGCGCCGAAGCCGTCACCCTGGTAATGTCGGTGTTCTTCCTGATTATCGGACTCTATCAGGTGATTGTCTCCCTGTGGGTTCATTTGCCAGGTTGGGGCTGGCAAGTCCTCAACGGCGTCGTTGCCGCAGTCATGGGCGTTCTGCTTCTGGCCCAATGGCCGATCTCTGGGCTGTGGGCCATCGGCCTTTTCGTGGGAATTGATCTCATTATTTTTGGCTGGACCTGGATTAGGCTGGCTCTTGACCTGCACAAAATGTGAGCGAAAGCGCCGGAGCTTGAGACAATGGTCTGAAACTCCGGCACTCAGCCGATCGGGGGACCACCATGCCAGCTCTCGCTGAAACCCAAGCCGCGATCGCCGGTTTGACGGCGGAGGAAGCCGCGGCGCGACTGGACCAGTTTGGGCCCAATGAACCCGCCGCGGCAAAGCGCCACTCCTTCCTTTCGGATCTGCTGCACGTTTTCATGAATCCACTGGTGCTGATCCTGGTGATTGCAGCGACCGCATCGGCATTCCTGGGCGACAAAGTCGATGCAGGAATCATTGGCGTCATCGTTCTGCTGAGTGCCGCCATTGACCTCAGCCAGACTTTTCGTTCCCAACACGCCATCGAACAGTTGCGCAACCGCGTTGCACCCACCGCGACGGTCCTTCGCAGCGGGGAGTGGAAAGAAATCCAGCGACGTGAGGTGGTACCGGGAGATATATTCCGGCTTTCGGCGGGGGACCTGGTTCCGGCAGACGCGCGTCTTCTTATCGCGCGCGATCTTTTTGTCCAGCAGGCTGCGCTGACCGGCGAATCGCTTCCGGCCGAGAAAGAAGCAACCGGCGAACCCGCGTCCACTAAAGCGGATGCTCGCAACATGGTCTTTCTGGGCACATCCGTGGTGAGCGGAACATCCACCGCCGAGGTCATTGCGACAGGAGCCCGAACGGCCTTTGGGGATATCGCAGCTCGCCTGGCATCCCGGCCGGAAGAAACGGCCTTCGATAAGGGCTTGAAAGATTTCAGCCATCTGCTGGCACGAACGGTCCTGTTTCTCGTGCTGTTCCTGATTGTCGTCAGCATTGCACGCCATCGGGACCCATTCCAATCACTGTTGTTTGCGGTCGCACTGGCGGTCGGTCTGACCCCGGAGTTCCTACCGATGATCACGTCCGTGACGCTCTCGCGAGGTGCGGTCGCGATGGCTCGGAAGAAAGTCATTGTCAAGCATCTCTCTTCGATTCAGAATCTCGGCAGTCTGGACGTGCTTTGTAGCGATAAGACGGGAACGCTCACCTCCGGAACAATGTCGCTCGACCGATCGCTCGATCCGTTTGGAAATCCGTCACAGCGAACACTGGAGCTTGCCTACATCAACAGCAAGTTCGACACGGGTATCCGCAGTCCACTGGATGACGTCATCCTGAAGCAGACACAAGCCCAAACAGATTCGTACAGCAAGTGCGACGAGATTCCGTTCGATTTCGATCGCAGACGGCTCTCGGTCGTAGTGGAGCGGCAGTCGCGAAGGATGCTCATTGCGAAGGGTGCGCCGGAAGGAATTTTCCCACTACTTTCCGGCTATGAACTCGCGGGCACAACACAACCCATCAACGAAGACGCCGTAAAGCGCTTCCACCAGACCAGCAATGAACTGAATAGCCAGGGATTCCGGTCACTGGCCGTGGCCTACGCCGAGGTCCCTGTTCGCCTCAGCTATTCCAAAGACGATGAGCGTGATCTGATCCTGGCCGGTTTCGTGACCTTTTCCGACACCCCGTAGGGGACGCAGCCGATGTGATGGCCGCCTTAAAGCAGGATGGTGTTGAGGTGAAGGTCATCTCCGGTGACAACGACCTCGTCACCGCGCACGTCTGCTCGTTGGTGGGAATCGAAGCAGGTGGAATCATCACGGGCGATGATCTGGATCGGACCACGGACCCAGCGCTGGCGAAAGTAGCCGAATCCACGCACATATTCGCGCGCATTTCTCCCGTTCAGAAAAACCGGATTCTGCTGGCTCTAAAACACCGCGGCCACGCGGTGGGTTTCATGGGCGACGGCATCAACGATGCTCCATCACTGCACGCGGCCGACGTCGGCATTTCGGTGTCAACCGCGGTTGACGTGGCTCGCGAGGCGGCCGACGTGATCCTCGTCGAGCCCGGCCTGCGAGTCCTTCATGACGGAATAATCGAGGGCCGCCGGGCCTTTGGAAATGTCATGAAGTATTTGCTGATGGGCACCAGTTCGAATTTCGGCAATATGTTCAGCATGGCCGGTGCTTCGCTATTCCTGCCCTTCCTGCCCATGACCGCCACGCAGATCCTGTTGAACAACTTGCTTTACGACGTCGCGCAACTCACCATACCAACCGATAATGTCGACGAGACCTACCTGCAAAAGCCGCAGCGCTGGGATATCAGTTTGATCCGCAATTTCATGGTGTTCATCGGGCCCATCAGTTCCATCTTCGACTTTCTAACCTTCTATGCATTGCTGCACTACTTCCGCGCCAGCGAAGCGCAATTTCATACTGGCTGGTTTGTTGAGTCGCTGGCAACTCAGACGCTCGTGCTGTTCGTCATCCGCACGTCGAAGAATCCGTTGCGCAGCCGCCCCAGCGGCCCCCTGATAACAAGCTGCCTGGCGGTTGTTGCGCTTGGGATGTACCTGCCCTTCAGCCCGCTAGCGCAGCCGCTCGGCTTCACGCCTTTGCCGGCGAGTTACTTCGCTTTTGTTGCCATCGCCACGGCCGTTTATCTACTGCTGGTCGAAGCCGCCAAACGACGCCTTCTGCATTCAGGTGACCAGCAAGGTAAAGCAAGAGCCGGAGAACGGTTGGCGATGGCTACCTGACCGTCCGCGCTTCCGCCCGCGTATGAACGTCCTCTCTCTATTTGCGTTGCCTGACTCGGTGTGGGAATGGATCCACCGCTTGGGAGGACCCGGGCTGATCCTGCTCGGCATCTTTGACAACACACCGTTCATCTCTGCCCCGCCGGGAAGCGTCGATGTGCTCGTCATCCTCCTTTCCGCCCATCGCTACGAGTGGTGGGCCTACTACGCCTTCATGGCTACAGTCGGAGAAGTGTTCGGGGGCTATCTGACCTACCGAATGGCGCAAAAAGGTGGCCGTGAAACCTTGGAACGGAAAGTCGGCAAAACGCGGGCGGAAAAAACCTACAGGTACTTCGAGAAACATGGGCGCTTGACGGTGTTCACCGGCTCGCTCCTACCTCCTCCCTTCCCGTTCACCTCGGTGCTGATGGCCGCTGGGGTTATGCAGTATCCACGCAAGAAGTTTCTCTCGGAGCTGACGGCTGGGCGGGGCATGCGTTTCTGTGCCGTCGCTTTTTTGGGCGGCATCTATGGCCCGCAGATGATCCGCTTCTTCTCGCGCTACTACCAGCCAGCGCTATATGTTCTGATTGCGCTCGCAGTCACGTCGGGAATCGGCGCCCTTCTCTACTTCAAGTGGTACCGGCCCAAGGCAAAACGCAAAGAAAACGCCATGAACGCTGAAGCGCAAAACCTTAGGGGTAAGTTGCCGTGATCCTTAGAACCTTTCTTGTATTGCTGTTCTTGATCGTTGCGGCAACCCTGCCCGGCTTTTCTCAGTCGCCCCCTGACCTCGAAACGTTTTTTCAGCAGAACGTCGGACTGAGCCAGGACCAGATCGCCGCCATCCGAAACGGCCAGCCCGTGGCAAAGACGATGCCGCCCCGCACGCCATCCGAGGTATTCTTATTCGGCGCCGTCTACATCCATGCCGCTCCAGAGAGCTACCTTCAATTCGCCCGCGACGTCGACCGCCTTCGCAAACTTCCTGGTTATCCAGCCCTCGGGGTGTTCAGCAATCCACCCCGACTCTCCGACCTGAAGGGCTTCGTCTTCGACAACGACGACATCCAGGCACTGAAAAGCTGCAAGCCAAGCGACTGCCTGATTCAGATGCCTGAAGGCTACGTTCAAGAGCTTCACCGATCAATCGATTGGTCTGCCGCCGACGTGAGCGAACAAGTGAATCAGCTGCTGCAGAAAGCCGCCTTGCAACTGCTGTTCACGTACCAGCGCGAGGGTAATCCGGCGCTCGGGGTTTATGTCGATAAGCGCGAGCCGGCCAACATTCCCGAGCAGTTCGCTTACATGCTCAGCTACGCTAAAGCGCTGCCCGCTCACCTACCTGATTTTGACCATTACCTTCTGTCTTACCCGAGCGGGAAACCCGCGAACGTGGAGGATGCGTTTTATTGGGCGAAAGTGAAGTTCGGAATGAAGCCGACGCTGCGTGTCGTGCATACCTTGATCCGGCGCGGGAACCCCGGTGACCCGATAGCGTACGCGCTCGCCGAAAAGCAGCTCTATTCGAGTCACTACTTTGAGACAGCACTGGACCTGACCTTTTGTGTCCGCGGAAGTGATTATACGAATCAACCCGGCTTCTACCTGATCATGGCCCTGGGTTCCGAGCAGGCGGGCCTGACCGGGCCGAAGGGGTCACTGGTTCGAAAAGTCGCGGTCGGCCGATCGGTTTCGAATCTCAAAGAAACGCTTGCCAGCATAAAGACTGCGCTGGAGGGTGAGCCATAGGCATGGGGATCTTCTGCGTGTGTAACAAGCTGCTCCTGAAAATCTTAGGGGGATAAATGGACCTATCCTCCGTCCGGCTGTTGGAAGTGTATCCGGAAATCGGCCCTTGGGAGAAGGGGCCTTTTCGCGCACCCGATTCCCTTCCAGCAGCGGCAAGCCCGCGGGTAAGCCAGGCCGTCCGCGGTTGCGGTGCGGGTTCTACTTCAGTTCTTTCGTGATCGCGTCCGCGGCGTTGCCGGCAAGGACCCAACTGGCGGACTCGGCGATCACTGCTTCATCCTCGAACCAGAGGAATCCGAAGTCGTCGATGCACTCCGGGAAGTCCGGCTTGATGATGATGTATCCCGGGATCACGGCGCCGGGAATGTACGCATTATCGCCGCGGTTAAAGCTGTACGTCTTCGTCTTCGAGACCATACCAACGCCGGCAACATAGGACGTGCTGGATACCGGGTGCGTGCCGAGGATGTAGTTGACCGCGCGAAGCGTGTATTCGGGGCCCACAAGATCCGGAAAGGCCTTGTGCAGGAAATACATGCGCGTGGCCATGTCGACCACGGCACCGGATCCGCCCCAACCGCCAAGGCTCGGAGGCACACCAAAGGGCGTGGCATCCAACTGCTTGTCGAGACCCGCCATGTATGTCTTCACCGCTTCACGGAGTTGATCCTTCGCGCTCGCGTCCAGATAAGGCAACGCTCGGACGGCCGTCCAACCACGGAAGCCAAACTGCTGCGGCCTGAGGACCTCGGGGAACAGATCCTTCAGCCGCGACTTGTAGGGCTCGGCGCCGTTGGTGGCGATGGTCAATTCCAAAGCGGCAGCCCAGTCCTGCGCAACGCCGAAGCCACCTCGGCCGAATCCGGCTGGAGGAGCGGCGGGCGGGGCCGGGGCATTAGAGGTTGCCGGTGCGGGGGCGCCTGCGCGGGCTGCACCGCCGCCTTGCGCTCCAGGCGCCACACCCTGAGAAGCGGCCAGCACACCCCCGCCCGGCGCACCGGCGGGAGCTGCTCCGCCCAAGCCTCCGCCGTTTAGAGATTGCGTCGGGTGAGCCTTCTCGTCATTCCACGCTTTGATAGCGGTTTCGAGACAGTCCTTGGCTAATGCGTCGTCCCAGCCTTTGAGCACATCGGCGGCCGCGGCCAGAGCGGCGATCGCATTCCACTGAAAGAACGGGTTCGTATTGGAGAAGATCCAGCGGTCGTCGGGCTTTCCGGAGTAATCCCCCTTCACCTCGTTGGGCCCAAGCTTCGGGTCATAGATGCGGCCGTCGGTTTTCGATGCGCCGTCGCCCAGGTGGGTATACTGACGCAGATCCGGTTCGTGGGTGCCGCGGATCGAGTGGCCGATATTCTTGAACTGGGCCAGAATCAGCAATGCGCCGTGCTTGACTTGCTCCACCGCATCCGGCACTCCGTCGGGACGGTGCATCTCCACTTCGCGGGCGGCTTCATCTACCGTAAGCTCGTCGTACTTGAGATTGAATTCCCGATAGGCGAGAGCCAGACTCTGAATGACCGCCAATTGGGAAGGTTCCTCGAGGTCGAAATCGCCGGCATCATACCAGCCGCCAACGTTCATTCCAGGAATGTGATCACCGCCTTTGTACTTTCCGTCCGTTGCCGTAGCCTGATTCCAGCCGTCGAATTGCTCCCCCACGACGGGCGCGAGGCGTCCATCATCGAGGTGGGAAGCGCCGTGCCAAATGCGATAGCCTTCGCGAACCGAAACGTGATCCATCTGCACGGCAAGGTGATGGTCGAGGCTGTCCTGCCAGATGTTGGCGTAAACGTCCGTTGCGATGGGGAAGGGTGCCGTGCGCTGGCCTGCGTATTCAATGACGTAGAGACCGGGTTCCTTCACCGGGGTGAAGTCAAATTTCGAATAGACGTAGCGCAGCCACGGCTTTGCGGCTGTGATCGAGCCCTCGAATGCCTGCTGATAAGACCCGTCCTCCATCAGGCGCAGCACTTTGGCCGTCTTCGGCGCATCATACTTCGGGTCGAGCTCGAGTACCGCAACCTTGGAGAAGGCCGGCGCGTAACCGACTTGACTGTGCGCGATCATCGGCGGCCGCGTCCAGTTCGGAATCACGTCCGGCCTGATGTGCCACACGATGGCGCCCGTAGTCTTGCCTGCAGGGATCAGTGAACGCAACACGAACCAGCCATTCTGCGCGCGGTTGCGTCCGTCAAAGAGCATGAGGTTGGAGGTATCCGACTTAACGTTGACCCGGACCAGGGGGTCGTCAACGCCCAAGGTGATGCTCTTGCCGTCCGCGAACGGCAGCGGCTGAGTATATCCCTTGGCCTTATCCCAGTCCTCAAGGTAGTAAGCCTTTTTCGGTTCATCGGCAAGTGGCATGACCTTGACCATAGGATCATTCGGCGTTCGCGGGAAGATGCCGGCTTTGGTCCCGTCCACGAGGTAAGCCTTGTCCATGTAGATCGAGGGCAGGAACTCCAAGTTGAAGCCCGCCCGCCCGGCCAGTTTTTCCGGTAGCGGCTTATCGAGATTGATGGTGACCTTCACGCCGCCGGTCTCCGCCGCGACCTCCAGGGTGTAGCTGAGATCGAAAGTGGGGAAAGCGAGGCTGGCGGTGAGGCGGTCATTGACCTTATCGGCCTGGCGCCCTTCGAGCGTTGCCACCAGGTCCCACTGCTCGGGCGTGGGCATCAGGCGCACGTCGCCGTTCGTCGCGATGCGCTGGCCGTGAAGAATCATCTCCATGGCCGTGTTCTTTTGATCGACGAAAACTGGGTGATACGTGCTGTCGTAGAGAAATACGCTGAAGCCTTGCGTATCCAGGTAACCCTTGTCGTTCACCTTCATCGCGAAGTCGCCCCCCAACAGGTTTAGGCCGGAGGTCAGTGCCAGGAGAAGACAGGTCTTATTTCGAGCGAGCATAGGATGGGAGCGAAACGGAGTGTTTGCCACAAACCAACATGCCACACTGCCGCGTGGATGAGGCCCATCACGGCCCGTTGAGAAATGCGAGAAATGGGGTCCGTCCCAATTCGCCCCGTTGCAGCCGTCGTTTCAGACTCTTTGAGCGAATGACCTGCTACCAGATCGTTTGAATTCTTGACGCTCGGATCTTTCGGCCCCTGCTGATCACCGGCACGCCGTATCGGACACATCGTCGCGATTGATGGACGCCATCTGTTGGGCAACGGCGGCATCCACCGGCAATTCGCGCAACGGGTACTCCGGATCGAGCAGACGATCGATGAGGTTTTGAATCGCCGTTGAGGGAATGCGATTCTTCTCGGCGAGGTAGACCATCTCGGCCAGAGAAATCGAGGACACTCCAATCTGGTCCCCAGCGGAAGGCCCCTTCAATTGCTTCGCGGGCGCCGGCCCAGAGTCTTGGATTGTTGAACAGGTACCAGACCGCAGTGTGGGTATCCGCGACGGCGGTAATCAGGCGATGTCATCTCGACCGAAGGGGTTGGCAAGAAAACGGAGCAACGCGTGTTTTTCCGATCTTCTCAAGTCATTGAAAACATGGAGCGGGAGACGGGGATCGAACCCGCGACGTCCAGCTTGGGAAACCGGCTGTCGTTTGTAAATAAAGAACATCCGCGTCCATAGCGATCAATCCTGACCATAGAAGTTCATGGAGTTTCAGCAAGTTGCGAAAAAGGCGGGCTTAACGCAGTAATCGCAGTAACGGGCCCGTCTGCTGTTTGAGCTCTTTCGAAATCACCAAAACGTATCTCAGAGCTGCTCACCAAACCGTCCAGCAAAAGCTGGACGCTGACGCGAGGTGAGAGTTGCAAGACACACGCACCCAAAGTGCGCCCAGACGAACCGGGGCGCCTATTGCGGGAATGGAGTCAGCCGGCTCGCTCTTAAAGGGGATGGCGCCGGAGTTCATTGTCTCGAAGCAGAAACTTCGCCGAGCCGAAGGAAGCTGCCTAGTCCGGCTTAAACGGGAACAGGGGAGACAGAACTTGGGATTCAGTTCCAGACCGTTCGTCCTGTGTGGACTGCCAATCAGGAAGCCGCCCCAAGGCGAAACGGTTTACGAACGGCGTAATGGTGATTTCGTTCTCCAGGTTACAGGACACCCCCACTACGGGCTGCCCTTTGGCCAGGATCGGATCGTACCTATTTACCTAGCCACTCTCGCCGTCCGGCAGCAGAGCCAGACGATCCGATTTCGAACTGCCGCTGAAATGCTCGAAACCTTCGGCATGCACAAAGGCGGCAAAGAGTATCGGCGGCTGGTCGCCGCGTTCGAGCGAATCTTCGGGGCAACGATCTTCTTCGGAACGGATGGCTTCACCGGGAGGGCTAAGGTAGTGCAACGCTCCCGCTTCAGCTTCTTCCGCGAGGCGCAGATCTGGTACAGCCGTGAGCCGGACCAATATCCCCTCTCGGATCAATTCGAGAACGTGATTGTTCTGAGCGACGAGTTTTATCGGGAGATCACAGCTCATCCGATTCCGGCTGATCTCGAAGCGGTGAAAGTGTTGGCGGGAGCGCCAGCCGTGTTGGATTTGTTCATGTGGCTCTCGTATCGCTGCTTCGTGGCAAGAGGCCGCGAGGCCATTTCGCTTCTCGGTCCTTTCGGACTCGCGAGCCAAATCGGCTCGATCGAGTATGCCCGGCCACGGCGCTTTCGAGAGAAGCTCGATCAGTGGTTGAAAACGATCCGTGCGCTTTGGCCGGATTGTCCGGCTAGGATCAGTGCGGATGGGAAACGCCTCATCGTGAATCGACGATTGGCCGTCCTCCCCGAGCAGCCGAATCTGCCCCGAGGATTCCCATGAGACGCGAGGAGTGAATCGAGCGGCTGTGTCCAAGTCTCGTTGCGGGAAAGTGTCAAACCGACGATCACAGCGGCCCCCAAGGCTCCACAACTGGCCTGCGGCCACAACGTCGCTGCTGGGCAACACATTGACCGAGAAGAATGCGCACACCATCAAGCTCGCCGTCGTTCAGCAACATGCTACGGGAACCGGCATGACCGTGTGTGCGTCTACGAGCAAAACATCTGGGCGCCACCCTCATCAAAGATCTGAGTTCTCGACCCGGTGTGCATTTCCGCCTACGAATATCTCGATCCCGGTTAGAATGTGTCTGCGCAATCCGTTCGAATCTGTGTATTTCGTCGAGAAGGGAAGTGAGAAGCATGGGTTCGATCCCACTTTCTCCGCCAGATAAAGTGGCCACCGCAGTTCGGATCCTGCGCATCCAACAGTAAACGGTTTTGTCCTCGATTAGGGCAGCTCTCTGGATCTGGATCCGCATCCGCGCCGAGGCTTGCTTGCTTCGAGATTGTCCGGACCAAGAACCCAGTTGGCGCGGCTAATAAGTGCCGCCGGCGCTGTCATCGGAACAGCCAGCCGTATTCGGTGGAGCCGACTTCCTCTTCGATTCTCTCGATGCCTGGGATCAATCGATATGCCTCACTGGAAGAAAAGCGATCGTTCCGGTTGTTGAAGTTATGCTTCCAATGGTTTTGGAATAACTCCGCGTTGATCGGGTCGTATTGAAGAAAGCGAAGAACTGCATTCACCTGGTCGAGGTGGTGACCATCGCTCGCGTGTTCTTGGAAGAAGTCCTCGTAGATGACCGCCATAACTGGGACCTTGTGGATGGCGAGGATGCGACGGTAGTCCTCGACGGCTTGTCGATCCCGTCTGATCTGCTCCATCGCCCAGGACGAATCCAGCGGCTTCAACTGCACTTCACCCAACCTTGAATACGCCGTCGCTCTGGCACTGTCCCAAACTCCTGTCTGCCGTGCCAAGTGCCATGAAATCAGCCTTCGAAGGAAATTTCGCCGTACCAGGAAGAGGACTCGCGTGGCTGGGCGCGTAAGAATCTTCTCATTGAATTGAGGATTGTGAACAAAAGGCCAGCCAGTCCAATCGCAGACATGCTTGATGCCGTTCCACTCGGCCCAGATCCGGTCAAGACAGGCATTCAGAGACGCGTCGTCCTTCACTGAATTGTGGAAGCCGCTGCTGAACCTCTGCTTGTTGAAAGGTTCACTTACGCAACGAATGGCTGGATGGCAATTCACGGTGTTGCAAAGAGCCGTGCTTCCGCTTCGTGGCAAAGAAAAGATAACGAATCTGCTTTGACTCGTCTCAGACATGGCTCTCAAGCAACCGGCCGGAAGTGACTCTCTCTCGCGAGATCGCCTACAGTCATACCACTGCGAGATGTTAACATGATCGGGTGTCTCGCTTGTCCCGAGGCGCAATTCTCTCGAAACATGTGTGGAATTGCCGGTTTCTTCGATCCTCGAACCGAAGGGTCAACGCAAGACCTGCATCGGCAGATCGATGCAATGTGCAGTGTGCTCACTCATCGGGGGCCAGACGGGCAGGGAATCTGGGTTGATGCGCAAGCCGGGGTGGCTTTCGGCCACCGGCGGCTCTCAATCGTTGATCTCTCCGAAGCGGGGCGCCAGCCGGCGATATCCCGGTGCGGCCGCTATGTTCTCATCACTAACGGAGAGATCTACAACTTTCGCACTCTGAGCGACGAGCTGACAGCCCAGGGAATCGTGTTTCGCGGCCACTGCGACACCGAGGTCATGGTGGAAGCCATCTCGAGATGGGGCTTGGCCAGCGCTCTTGAGAAGTTCGACGGCATGTTCGCCTTCGCGCTTTGGGATCGCCGGAACCGGATGCTTCATCTGGGGCGCGATCGAATCGGCGAAAAGCCTCTTTACTACGGCTGGTCTGGCGGACTGTTCTTCTTTGGATCCGAGCTGAAGAGTCTCCGCCGCCACCGGCGGTTCGATGCGGAAACCGACCGCGAGGCCATTTCGCTGTTCCTCCGGTACGCGTACATTCCCGCGCCATATTCCATTTACCGCGGAATCCGCAAAGTGATGCCCGGCACGATTGTCACGCTTGCCGCCAGCCTCAAGAATGCCGATGCCACTGAAACGGCTTACTGGTCGTTCAAAGCGGTTGCAGAGGAAGGCCAAGCAGAACCATTTAAGGGCACGCCAGAACAAGCCACCGAACAACTGGCACATCTCCTGGAATCTTCCGTCCGGCTGCGCATGCAGGCAGACGTGCCGGTGGGAGCATTCTTGTCGGGGGGCTACGACTCATCCACCATCGTGAGCATCATGCGCCGGTTGACCAGCGAGCGCGTGAAAACCTTCACGCTCGGTTTCGACGAAGAAAGCGAGACGATATTTGCCCGTGAAGTGGCCCGCCACCTGGAGACAGACAACGTGGATGGGCACGTTACAGCCTCCGATGCACTCAAAGTTCTGCCCCAATTGACGAGGCTTTACGACGAGCCATTCGCTGATTCGTCCCAAATTCCAACCTATCTGGTTTCGAAGCTGGCTTCGGGGAGTGTGTCGGTGATTCTCACTGGTGATGGTGGGGACGAGCTGTTCTGCGGGTATGACCGGTATGAACCCGTGCGGCCGAAGCGGCTCAGCGAAACGGAATTCGTGCGCGGCTTTCGGTCCGAGATCTCGCAATGGACTCTTCCGGCGTTCACCGGCCCGCGGGACGTACTCGCTCCTTTGGCGCAGCCGGAACGGTTGCTGATGGCGCCCGACGTTTGCCATCAGATGATGTACATGGACACGATTGCGTATCTGCCCGATGATCTGCTGGTGAAGCTGGATCGGGCAGCCATGGCCGTGAGCCTGGAAACGCGCGTTCCGTTCCTGGATCACAAGATTATTGAGTTCGCCTGGCGCCTGCCTTTGCGGCTGAAGCTGGATGGACACGAGCGCAAGTGGATCTTGCGCCAGGTTCTATACCAACATGTTCCGCCCGCACTTGTTGACCGGCCCAAGCAAGGGTTCATGGTTCCGCTCAAGAGTTGGCTGTTGGGGCCGCTACGGGAATGGGCGGAATCCATCATTCACGGTTCAAGCCTACGGCAGGAGGGCATACTTGATCCCGACCAGGTTCAGGAGATTTGGGGATTGCTGCCTGAAGGGAAAGGCCGTATCAAGCACGCGGTCTGGGCTGTGTTGATGCTGCAGCAGTGGCTTGACGATAACCGTAAGGCTGACTTGGCGGAAAGCACTAGCCGGATGGCCGGCCAACCCGCACCATGACCCGCTTGAGCTTCACCCCGGCGCAAGTCCGGGTCATGGTAAAGACCAGGCGCGAGTGGAAAACCGCTGTGGAGACAGCGGATCGTCTGGCACGCACCGCGCAAGCGCGATTACCGCATGATGCACGGAAGTTCCTCGATCTCGACGCCTGGCTCGACGTGAATCTAAAGCGGGCGACGGAAGTGGGCCTGCTTGACTCGGTTCCAAAACGCATTCTCGATCTAGGCAGCGGAACTGGCCAGTTTCTTTTTGTCTGCGAAACGCTGGGCCATGAGGCCATTGGGCTGGATCTGCCATGTGGCGAACAGACTTATCCGGAACGGAAGATCTTCGAGGAAATGCCGCCGGCGTTTGGCGTGCCTGTGCGGCGCGAAACCATTCAAGCCATGAAACCGCTTACGATTAGTGGCAAATTCGACTTGATCACTTCGTTCATGGTGTGTTTCAACAACCACAAGCTCGCGAACGAATGGGGCCGGGCCGAGTGGGGCTTCTTTGTGGAAGACATGTTATCCCGCTTGAATCCAGGCGGCTGCTTGGCTTTGCGATTGAACCACAACGAAGAGAAGTTTGGGCCGCGAGGCTACCTCGACCACGAAACGACTGCGTTCTTTGCATCCCTGGGCACGATTGATGATGGCAAGATCTACATCCGCAAGCCGTAGCAGAGCCTTCCCGCGACGTCAGCCCTGACGCCGCAACGTGAGGTCACACAGTTCGTCCGCTGTCACGAACCGGCCGAGCTGCCCCAGCGAGTCTAACAGTTCCGGGTAGGAATCGAGCCAGTGGCGCGCATAGCAGTCGTGAAGGCCAAAGGCTACGATTTTGCGGCGGGCGGCCATTCCCAGCAAGTTGCTCCGCCATTCCTCATAAGACAGTTGGCCTGTGGATAGCCCATAGTCGTCGGTGTCGATCGGAAGCTTCACGATCCCGTTTTCAAGCACGCAGCTTTCCGAGCGCGGGAAAGCCGGTGAGGCAGCCTGCTTTCGGGGACTGCTCGCCAGCCACTCAAAGTTGAAGTAAGAAAGATTGTAATCCATCAGTTCCGGTGTCATCAGGGACTGCGGCGGCCGGTAGCCACGCACTTGTAAATCCACTGCCCTGCAGCGGCGAAGCTGATCGTGCCTCTCCGGCTCGTGATCATAAGAGTGAAACCCGAGGGCGTGCGGGCCCGCGTCGAGGATCTCCCGCTGCTTGGCTGCAAATAGGCGTCCCATCACCGTGTAAGTTGTGCGCACCCCCGCGGCTTGCTCACACCGAAGCATGCGTGTCAGGCTCTCGCAGCACTCCACGGCCGTCACGGCGGTGTCGGCGTTCTCCTCGGTGTCGTGAAAAATGCAGATCAGCCGCTCGCTGCTCTCAGCTTTGGCAGTTGTTTCCACGAGGGGAACAATGCGCTCAGCATTCGCGCTGAGCCGGACCTCCCAGTATTCGGCCGTCCCGCGCCGGACACGGCGAGCCGCATAGGAACCGGGCAGGTCGTAGATCCTACGGAAGAGCCCGGGATACACAAATTTCTTCGTCGCTTGCAGAATCCAATCGGCCGTGGGCACGTAGACCGCGCCCGCACGTAATTCCAATGCCAGGTCCAGAATCGCGTTGAACAAGAATTTGTACCACGCGCCGAAGCGCTTGTCGACCTGCGTTTTACATTCCTCTTTGAGCCACGGATGCCGGTAGAGTTGCTGGCATAAATCCGATTGCATGACGGTCACAAGCAGGGCGGAACCCTGTAAGCACACCCCCGCGGCCGCGATAAGTCCTTTGACACCGAGCTGCTGATTGTGCCAATTCACGGCGTGGTCAGTGAATAACTCATCCGGGAAGCCGGCTATGTCCTCAGAGTATAAGTTCAATTGCCAGAAGTGGCATAACAAGAGTTCACTGGGCGTCATGCCGCGGCCTTCTAACAGCAGGTACGTATCCGGATACTGCTTCCGGATCAGGGCCGCGCGGTGCGAAAAGAACTCGTGGGCCGCGAAGCCTTTTTGCTGGAACGCCGACCGATTCGGACCACTTTTCAAACGCACGGTTGCAGGGTGGGGCGAACCCGAACGGCTTTCTCATAGAACGCGGCATAGCCGTCAAGCATTGTCGTCAGCGAAAAATACAGCTCAACTCGTTGACGGCCGGCCCGGCCTTGCCGTTGGCGCCGTCCCTTATCAGCGAGTAACGTGACAATCGAATCAGCCAGGGCGTCTGCGTCACCGCGCGGCACAACAGCGCCGGTCTCTCCGTCGACAACGGCTTCGGGATTGCCGCCTGCGTCGGTCGCCACCACGGGCAGGCCGTGAGCCATAGCCTCTAGCAGCGAGTTCGAAAACCCCTCGAAGCGCGACGAGTGCACGTAAACATCGAGGCCGCCATACACGGCCGTCAGATCCTGTCTCGACCCGAGTAAGCTAATTTGCGGTTCGATCGCCAGGTCCACCGCCAAGGCGCACAGGGCCGCGGCCCTTTCCGGTGAGGTGATCCCGCAGCACACAAGGTGCGTCTTCGGACGTTTAGCAACCACCTGGGCAAAGGCGCGAAGGAGCATCTCATGATCTTTCTCCGGGCGGTAATTCGCTAGATAACCAATCGTCAGCGCTTCCGGATCGATGCCAAGTTCAACCCGGATGTTGCTCACGCCATGGCAATCGGCAGGGATCGGCACCCCGCTATGGATTAGACGGATGTTGCTCCACGGCACGCCCTCCACCTCGTGACACACCCGCGCTACGGCTTCGCTGACCACGCAAACGTGATGCGTCATGCGATTGCGCTCTTGCTCCCAGGGCTGCACTTGCATCTTTTCATCCCATTCGCGAATGTTGACCCGCGAACCGGCGATCACCGGAACACCCGCGGCGCTGGCGCCGGCGATATCAACTCCGTTCTTGTGCGAGAAGGAGTGGAATACATCAGGCGCTGCTTGCGCGATCAAGCGTTGCGCGCGGACCACGTCCCTAAACGGGAAGTGAAGGATGGGAATGCTCGCAGCCTTGATGCGGTCGCCGACCGGACCCCAGTCGTTGGAGTAGCTCACCGTGACATCGAAGCCTCTCTCGGCGAGTCCGCAGGCAATCCGCTCCATGCGTTTCTCGGAACCACCTTCTTGCAGTCCCGGCACATATAGAAGCAGGCGCGGCGGCATTCACGAAGATTAACATGCAAACCAGGGGAAGCGTCTCTTTCTGACGTCGCTTGGCTGCCGGTTGCCGCTGCTAGGCAAGTCGTGGCGATGGCAATTTCCATCGTTGCCCTAAATAAAGGTCATACTCCTTGGGACGAAAATCTCCCATCGCACATTCGGGGGTTGTGGTCAGCTCGCCGACGCAGAGGAGATGGGGCGTGTCGTAAAAATCGGCCCGCACGAAATCCATGTCCTCGCCCAGGGTTTCCGCCGCTGCAATCATCTGCGCTAGATGCGGCGGGCGCGCGACGTCGCCTTCAATATCGTCGTAGCTCAGCAACACAGGCAGTTGCTCCCAGGTCGGCGAGTACAGGCGCCGCTGGTGGCCCGAAAACCGATTGGCATCCACCTGAATCATCGCCACCGTCCCGTCAAATACGAACAGCTTGTAATCGCGCGGGACGCCGCCACTCCCGTCATCGATGAACTCCTCCACAATCAACCGGGGCGGGATGTCCTTGTAGGCCCACTCTCGCGTTTTTTGGTAATAGCTCTGGCTCAGCCAGGAATCACAAGCTCGAAGAAGTGCCGCTCTGTCCAGCGTCGCTTTGTCATTCACCACCAATACCCACCCGGAACCGTGCGTCGCTTTCACCACAAATCTGCGCGGCAGTTGGTCCAGCGGTATGGTTCGCGGGTCGTCGGTGATGTGATAAATCACCGGCAAAAGGCCGGGTCCCAAGCGCGCTTCCACGTAAGAGCGGCAAGCCACTTTGTCGGCCATCTGCGTCAGCACGGGACGCCGGTCAAAGAGAATCCGGTGCAGAACCTTCTCGTTGAAGCTCTGCGGATCTCGAAGACGGGGAAGCTCACGATGCGCGGCACGGTAGGAGCGCACGGCAAAAAGAAGGTTGCGGAAGGAGCTCATTGTGCCTTCTTTTCCCCCTCCTGCGGTTCCTACCGTCATCGTTAGACCTCGAGCTTGTGTATTGTAGAATTTTTGTTCATGAGTGGGCATCTGCCGAATGTCAGCGTTGTGGTGCCCGTGTACAATGCTCAGGACACGCTGGAAGCCTGTATACAGTCTCTCTTGAACCTCCAGTATGAAGCAGAATGCGAGCTGGTTTTCGTCGACAACGGCTCAACCGACGGGTCGGTTGAGATACTGAGTTTCTTTGCCGGCAAGATTAGGGTCTTGCAGCAGGCAAAACGAGGAGCGGCGGCAGCTCGGAATTGGGGTATCCGAGAAGCACGCTTTCCCATCATTGCCTTTATCGATTCCGACTGCGAGGCGGATCCAGGCTGGCTACGGCACCTCACCGCTCCTCTTGAGGATCCCCAAACCGGTATCAGCGGTGGGACCATCCTGGCAAAGCGCCCCTGCACCCGGGTCGAGAAATTTGGCGAAAGCATTCACGACAATGAGAAGGCCATCACCTGCTACCAACCCCCGTATGTGGATACGGCCAACGCCGCCGCGCGAAAAGAAGTACTGGAAGCCGTGGGCGGCTTTGACGAAACCTTCCTCCGGCAGCAGGACGTTGAACTCTCGGTCAGAATGTTGAAGGCCGGCTACCGTTTCGCTTACGCTCGGGACGCTATCGTCTACCACCGCAACGAAAGCACCTATCGCGGCCTGGTTCGAGAGGGCTTCACGCATGGTTTGAATGCCGTCGCGGTGTTGGAGAAGCATCGGGACTTCTATCGAGGCGCGGGATACCGTCCATTGCGGCTGAAACCGTATCGCCGGTTACTGGGCCACCTTTGGGACTACATGGCCGGCCCCGACTCCGCGAGCGCTCTGTGCCACCTGATTTTCAATACGGGAACCCGGCTGGGACGGCTCACCGGGTCGGTGCGCTGCGGCGCGCTTCATCTATGAGTGATCGCATTCGCGTCCTCTTCCATCTCGATTGGCTGCTCACCGGCGGGTTGGAACGAAAGGTGTGCCGCATCGCCAAGAATCTTGATCCCGAGCGCTTTTGCCCCGTCGTGTCCTATGCCTGGGATTGGGGGCCGTGTGGCGACGATTTGCGCAGCGCCGGTATTCCGGTTCACCGCAATCTTCCCTGGACGCCCCATCAGCCGCCGGCTCATGAAGCGGTGCGGCAAATCCGCGAAATTGGGCCACAGATCTATCACAGCTTCAGTTGTGGGCATAACGCACATGACGTGTGGGCCGCCAACGAAGCTAAAGTTCCCGTTATCATGACGGCTCGCGGCGGCGTGCGATCCTGGGCGCCGCCTGGGCCCGCGCAAAACTGGGAATTCGACCGCAACGCGTTGACCCATCACGTCACCGCCTGTTGCGAAGCTGTGGCCGGGGCCGCGCGTTCCGCCGAAGGCATCCATCCGGACAAAATCTCCGTCATTTACAATGGCGTCGAGCTTCCGGCTAGGGAAGGCCCAAGTATCCGCGATGAACTGGCATTCTCGGCCGAACGACTGCTGGTGGGCTATGCCGCTAAGTATTACCCTTTGAAGGCGCACGACCGGCTGCTGCGAGCCTGGCGTGAGGTGGTCGCGGCCATTCCCAGCGCGCTCCTGGTCTGCTGCGGAGACGACGACAACTACAAACACATTCTGGAATCGCTCATATCCTCACTCCAACTGGACCACAAAGTGAAGCTGTTGGATATGCGCGACGACATGGACGCGTTTTATCGCGGCCTTGATCTTTACGTGCATCCGTCAAAATCCGAAGGGTTCTCGAACGCAATTCTGGAAGCAATGAGTCACGGCAAGCCGGTGATCGCGTTGTCCGTTGGTGGAACGCCCGAGGCCATTGAGGATGGAGTTTCTGGACTCCTCGCCGGCCCGGAAACGCGTGATTTCGCAGGCGCGATCCTTAAGCTGGCGGAGTCGCCCGATGTTCGCGGAGCCATGGGGCAGGCCGCCCGCCGGCGCGTTGAGCAGCGTTTCTCGATTTCCCAGATGGTGCGCGGGTATGAGCAGGTCTATCTCAAGTTCTTCGAAAAGCCGGTAATTGAAGTGAATTCACCTCCGCCACCGATTCATTACACCGGTGACGAAAAGGCAACGGTGCTGGACGATACAACAGTCTTTCTCACCACCATCGGAGATTCCGTTAATTTCGCCGATTGCCTGGTCCACTTGGAGACGCAAACGGTGCGCTGCCGGTTTGAAGTGATCGATCACGTTCGCCCCATCTCGGCAGCCTTCGCGCAAATGCAGAGCCGTTGCCGGACACCGTACTACGTACAAGTGGATGAGGACATGCTGCTGAATCCGAATGCTTTGGAGCAGTTGCGAGAACTCATCGGGAGAGCCGAACCGAGCGTACCCCTCGTCTGCGCGCCGCTTTGGGATTGTGATGCGTCGAGGCCGATTCTCGGCGTCAAGATTTACCGCTACGATATCGTGAAGCGGTTTCCTTATCACGACATCTTAAGCTGCGAGGTCAACCAGTTGAAGCGGATGGCCAATGCTGGCCATCATGCGCTTGTGCTTTCCAGCGATGAGGCGGACGCCGTTTGCCTGGGCGAACACGGCAAACACTACACTCCGCAAACGATCTTCCGGCGCTGGCAGCGCCTTTTTCATAAACACAACGAGCTGGGTAATCAACGCTGGATGGATCCGTGGCCACGGCGCCTGTTGGACCGTTACATGGAGACAAAGGAAGACCTGCATCTCTATGCGGCTTTGGGAGCCATTGCCGGCATCGGCAGCCGTGCCGATCGGAACCGCGAATTGGATTGGCTGGAACCGAACCCGGCGCTCATGCGCATGCAGCACTACTTCCCGCTTAGCGGTGAAGCGCCCGATGATGTTTCAGGATAAGGCCCCGCCAAAAACTCGCGTGAGCTGACTTCGCGCAAGTACGATACCCATTGTTTTGAGATTCGGCCCAGCTCATGGCGCTGAATGGCTTCACGAGCGTTCGCTGCGACACGCCGCCTCCCATCCTCGTCGTTGGCAACGCTCAGAATCTTGCTTGTCAAGTCGGCAATGTCACCGGTGCGGAACAGGACTCCTGTTTTGCCGTCCTCCACCACTTCCCGGGCGCCCGGAATATCGCTGGCGAGCAGAATCCGACCGGATGCTTGCGCCTCGAGATACATCCGGGCCTGCTGTTCGGCGCTGGAGGTCATGACAACCACGTCAGCGGCCGCAAAGCAATCCGGCATTGACTCGTAAGGCAACCAGCCGGTAAACCGAAAGCTCTTCCATATATTCAAGTACCGGCAAAGCTGCTTCATTTCCTCAAGCAGGGCTCCCTGGCCGGCAATCAGATACACCACGTTCGGCGCGGCCTGCAGCACCTGCTGGGCGGAGCGAACGATATCCAGCGGATGCTTGCACGGCTTCATATTCGAGGCGTGAAACACCACCTGTGCATCGTCCTCGATCTCCAAGTCGCGAAGAAGCCTTGTATTTCTAGGCTGCACAGAAAACTTAGAAAGGTCGACCGCGTTGGGGATAACGTGAACCTGCTTCACTCCCCAACGTGACAACTCTTCCTTCACATGCCTTGCTTGCGCCACCACTCCGTCCATCTGGTTCATCACCAAGGCCAGATCACGCAAGGCGTTCTGGGCATGCACCCCAGCGCGGATTCCGCTGATATGGGCTCCGGCCGTGCGCAACACGCAAGGAAGACGGTAGCGCTGGACGATGGGCAACATACTGGCGGCGAATGTCTCGCGTCCGCAAATCACGATGTCGGGCCGCCTCCTCTCGATAGCAGCGGCCAATTCGCGCTCCACTCCCGCACGTTCTAACCGCAGGTACTCCGCCGAGGCGGGCGAATACGGATCCGTATAGTAGCTGGGCACTGGAAAGCGCGTCACGGCCAATTCCGGGTGAGCCATCGCGAAAAGGTCCGGGGCGCCGGCGGCTGCTTGGCTGACCGGCGCAATTGCGCGTACTCGGCAACCGTGGTGAGGATAGCTCCGAAGCAGTTCGGCGTTAGAAATGGCAGATCCACCCTGATGAGGTGGAAGCGTGCCTAGAAACAGCACCTCAAATTGAGCCACGGATAGCTTTGATTAAACCAAATGAGTGCCCCGGGGCACTTGGCGACTCGAAATGCTGCTGGCTGAAGGAAAGGGTTAGGCGTGACGCGCTCAGGCGTCAGGCGATGGCGACTTCGCGTTCGCGGTTCTCAAAGTAACGCCTTAAAAAGGCGTGCAGCTCGGGTTTATTGCTGTTCCAGGACCAGACCCCATGTCGATTGAGAGCGATGTCAGTTTCCGGGTCGAACAGGAAACTCGACAAGGCGATCTCTTTCGCTCCATACATGCGGTTTTGTACGTTGCCGTGCCAAAGATGGAGGATGTCTCCTCCGATGTAGCCGACGCTGGCGCGAACCGCCTCATAAAACGGAACAGCCCACGCGCAGTAATGCCTGTGGTGCTGACTCAAGAGACCCAAGCCGGCAGAGAATTCGGCACAGTGTCCGCACGCCGCCGAAACCAGCGCCTTGTCGTTGCCGCCGATAATCATGGCGTCATAGAGACTGTGCTTCTGCATCAGGTCGCGCCGCGCGACCCAGGCGAGTCCAGGCGCATACCGATACTTCTGGCTTGATCCCGGGATTCTAAAGACATCAACCGGAACCAGTCCCTTGGATATGTGATGGGCAAGCGAGTAATACCCACCTTCGAGAGACCCGGGCAGGTACTCGGAAACGCTGACATCCCGCGGCAGGTGATAGAAGATCTCGAAGGGCTGTACGAGCGCATAATCTTCGAGTCGTAAGCGCGCCTCCATTGCCCAATCCGGACGAAGAAAAACAATGTCGCAGTCAAGCCAGGCTACCGTGTCGCACGACGCTGGTAAACCAGCCAGCGCGAGGTTCAGAAGACGTTCCTTCTGCCAAAGTACGTCAGTCCCGTGGACCCGAATCAATAAGTCCGCGTCGCAAGAGGAAAGGTCGAAGCGGCCGTCAAAGGAAAGTTCGACAGCCAAAAGCGGAACTTGAAGGTTTCTTCGAAACTCCCGAAAGTTCTGCAGCCTCATGGCGCTGCCGGTCGGGTCGAAGTACGACGTAATGGCCCAAATCGGGCTGCTCGCTCCTCTCCACGCCGCCATCCTGTCCGCTCCCTTCCGACTACGCGTCTTCATAGCATACGCCTGGGCGCACCTTTGGGCGGATTTCAGCCGAAGTTTAGACCCGCACGCAGCTGAAGACAGCCCGTGCCCTATCCTTCGGCGCTTCCGCCGTACGTTGGGAAAGGTTGCATACCAAGCTCGCCCCGCAGAATTGCGCGCCCTTGCTCACAGCTGAATATCGGGTCGAGGTAGGGTACGATGACCTTTGCGAATCCGTCTCCTATTACTTGTTGACATCCTCGTTCCCGGAGGGCTCGAAAGAAGAACCGCTCGCATCGCCACAAGCCTTGATCCCACAAGATTTGAGGTCTTCGTTGGGTGGTCAAAGCAATCCGGTCCGCTCGGCCACGAACTGCAGGCATCGGGAATTTTCACTCTCCACCTGCCTCGTCACGATCGGTTGGCCATCGGCGTCTTGCGCGCGCTCAACATCGACATTCTACATTCCTTAAGCGGCACCAAATCGAGCGACGATGTGCTGGCGGCGAAAGAGGCTGGTATACCCGTCATTCTTACGGCGCGTTTTAACATGCGGCATTGGGATACGGAAGGGAGGTTGCAGGATTGGGAAGTAGAGCGCAACCGCGCTACCCAGGCCATTTCCGCAGTGAGCGATGCCGTTGCCAATCTCGTGAGTTCGGTAGAGGGCTACCCGCGCGAGCGGATCTCCGTCATCCGCAATGGTGTGCCCGCGCCCGGCGGGCAAAGCCACTCAAGCATCCGGCAAGTGCTGAATCTCCCTGCCACTGCTTTTGTGATTGGCTATTTGGCGGCCTATCGCGATCTCAAAGCTCACGACGTCCTTCTCGATGCGTTTGCGCAAATCGCCGAACAAACGCCGGATGCTTATCTCGTCTGCGCCGGGCATAATTACCACGGCCATGAGGAGCGGGTTCGCGAGATGGTAGCGGAGCGCCGCCTCGGCCGGCGCGCCCTGATTCTGCCCTCCCACGACGATGTCACCCCGCTCTATCGCGGTTTTGATGTCTATGCACATTCCTCGCTCACCGAAGGCTGCTCAAACTCCATTCTTGAGGCAATGATGCACGGCTTGCCCGTCGTCGCGACGAATGTGGGAGGCACTCCGGAGGTGATTACCAATGGTGTCCACGGAGTACTGGTGTCCGCCGGAGATAGCAAGGCATTGGCTGAGGCCATCTTGTCGCTCCATGGCGATCCCGCACGCCGGGCGGAACTCGGTAAGCGAGCCCACCGCCGGGCAAGCGAGCACTTCACCACCGCTGCGATGACGCAAGGCTATGCCGACTTTTATGAGCGGGCCTGGGCCGAATCCGGCTGCGAAGCCGCCGCGCGCCGCTGTCCACGCTAACGGATGACTCAGCGTGCCCAGTTCAAAATACACGATTAGGCGCCGGACCGTCGTTGCAGTCTCTTAGTAAGGGGAAGTGCCGGACCTACTGATGCCAGTACCTGAGGTCTCCATCATCGTCGCTGTCCGCAATGGCGCGCCCTGGCTTCGCGGCTGCGTGGAATCCCTGCTCGCCTTGCACTACCCGCGCGATGCCATGGAAATCATCTTCGTCGATAACGGCTCCACCGATGGCTCCATCGAGATCCTCTGCGAGTTCGAGCCTCGGATTCGTCTCATGCACGAATCCCGCCGTGGGCCTTCTGCCGCCCGCAATACCGGCGTACGCGCGGCCGCGGGCCGGTTCATCGCCATTACCGATTGCGATTGTCTCGTCCATCCGCAATGGCTTGCTAGTCTGGTCCTGCCTTTGCGCACGGCCCAGTACACCGCTGTCGGCGGTAAGATTCTTGCTCGCCCGCAGGCGCAATCGGTCGAGCTGTTCGGTGAGATCATCCATGATCACGCGATGGCGATCGAGTATTATCAGCCGCCCTACCTGATCGGGATGAACATGGCAGTTAGCAAGGAGTTTTTTATGAGAATTGGCTTGTACGACGAGCGGTGGATCCGTTTGGAGGATGGCGATGTAGCCATCCGGATTCTCAAAGCCGGAGGCACCATCGGCTACTGTCGCGACGCCATTGTGTACCATCACCACCGAGATACACTGCGCGGGCTTGCTCGCGAGGGATTCCTGCATGGCTATTACCAGCCCAGCTTCGTTGAGGAACACACCGAATTCCTTAACGCCTACTGGGACTTATACCCGACGTCTCCTCCTTACCGCCGGTCTGATGTGATGCGCGCTGAAGTTGAGTTACCACCCTGGCGGCGCCGCCTCTATGGCCAGCTGTTCAATTCGGCTAAACGGTTGGGGGGCTTTGTCGCGCGTCGCCGGGCGTCCCGTGTCTCCTAAACGTATGGATTCCCGCCGCCAGATCGAACTCTTGTGGGAGTTAACCGTCACCCATCACAAGCTGCGTGATCAGAGCAGCTTTTTCGGTTTCGTGTGGAGTTTTCTTCACCCTCTCGCTCTACTTGCTGTGTTCTATCTCTTCTTCCGTTACATGTCGGGCAGCCACGTCGAGCACTACGCCGTTTATCTTTTAATCGGCATCGTTTACTACACCCATTTCTCCAACGCAACAAAGGCCGCGCTGCATTCGCTGCGTTCCTACCGCCACCTGACGGCCGACTCTGTCTTTCCAAAGGAGCTGATCGTTTTCAGTTGGCTGCTCTCCAGCGCCATCGACTTCCTTATCTCCACCGGGGTCTGTCTACTGATTGCCGCCCTCACCGGCGTCGCTGTTCATCTCGCTTGGTTTTGGATTCCAGTCCTGATGATTGTCCAGATCATCTTCACGACATGGGTCGGGCTTTTGCTCTCCTGCCTGTACGTCTTTGCCTGGGACACCGACCACCTCTATGAGATTGGGCTGCGACTGCTCTTTTTTATGACGCCTATCTTCTATGTCCGCTCTCAGTTGGGCAACGGACTTGCCGATGTGATCATTGGCCTGAATCCTCTCGCGCGGATCATCGACATGGCGCGATCCGCTGTGCTGAAAGGCGAGTCGTTGCCTCTGGCGTGGCTTGGTGGCATCCTGGTGCTGAATCTTCTGGCCTTCGCGTTGGCCTATCAAATCTTCAAACGGCTGGAACCCAGGTTTGCCGAGCATGTCTAATACCCCGGCCGAGCGCATCCGCCTGACTGACGTGCGAAAGAGATTCAACGCCGGCCAAGCGAAAATGACTGCATTTCGGCTGCTGCGCGGGTTGGTTGCGCCGAAGGCGGACCATCACGGCGCTGAACGCCTTGCCGTCGCCATTGACGCGCTAAGTGTGCAAAGCGGTGAGGTCGTTGGCCTCATCGGTGAAAACGGCGCGGGCAAGACGACGTTGCTGAAGCTGATGGCCGGGCTCTATGCGCCGAACTCCGGAAGCATTCAGGTCACTGGCAGCCTTGCCTATTTTGCCGGCCTTGGCGTGGGCATGATTCAGGATCTCAGCGTCCGCGACAACATCTACCTCTACGGCGCCATCTGCGGCATCCCGCGCGCGCGCCTCGATCTCCAGTTCGATACGATGCTGAACTGGGCCGAACTCTCCGAATTCACCAATGCCCGGCTGCGGACGTTGTCCGCTGGCATGAAGACACGCCTGGCCTTTGCCATCGCCAGTTGCGTTGAGGCCGACGTGCTGTTGCTCGATGAAGCCTTCTCAGCCGGAGACCGGCGGTTCCAAACCCGCTGCAACGAATTCATCGCCAGCCGCCGCGGCGGCCCCGCCGCCATCCTCATCGCCACCCACAATCTCCCGTTTGTTCAGCAGTTCTGCACCCGCGCCATCTGGCTTGAGCGCGGCAGAGTCCGGGCTGAAGGTGAACCGCCTCTCGTGGTCGAACCGTACCAGGAGTTTTCCAATCGATGACCCGGCGTCAGGAGCTTGACCCCATCACGGTCCTCATGCCCTGCAAGAGCCAGAAGAAAGAATTCTTCTTTGACGCCGTCCGGTCAATCGTGCGTCAGACCTCGGCATGCTGGCGCTTGCTAGTCATCACCGACCCCACCACGCCGCCGGAAATCGAGCAATGGGCCGATAGGTTTGCCGACCGCCGCATCAACGTTCTGATGTGCCCGCACACCGGGTTTGCACGAGCCCTCAACCACGGATTACAGGCCGCCTCCACGCAGTTCGTTTCCATCCTCCTCAGCGACGACCGCTACACTGCCCGTGCCATTGCGGCGTTGATGGCGTACCGGCACAGGTATCCCGCGGCCGACTTCTTTCACTCCGCCCGTCGCCACATCAACGAATCGGGCAAGCGCTGGGGCGGCGTCATTCCCAGCTGCCGCGAGTTTCAATTGCGGGACTTCTCAACGCGCGGCTCGCCCGTGAAACACTTGCTCTGCTGGCGTCGCGCGAAGTCGCTCGAAATTGGTGGCATGGATGAGTCGGTGTCGGTGCATGGCTGTGACGATTACGACTTCCCTTGGCGCATGGCCGAAGCCGGCGCCCTCTTCCAGGCTGTCCGCGCCTGCCTGTATGAGTATCGTTTGCACCATGCGCATCACCGTCTGACAACCAGCGTTCCCCTTGAGTCGCAGATGGCCACCTTGCGCGCCATCTTCAGCCGCCACAACATCGCGCCCTTCGACGCCGACCGTTTTATGGAGCGTGCCGCCCGCGGTTACCTCGTGCCTGAATTCCTGGATCAAATCGATGACCGGCGCGGTGCGCAGAGCTTCGTCCGTTGCTTCCGCGAAACGCGCCCGGAGTCTCCTGCGGCCCCTCCACCACAAGCCGTTCCGCATAACAGCGCCGTTTCTCACCGCTTGTACGTCGTGCCTGCGCAAGCCTCGGATGTCGCGCGGCTCGAGGCTCCGTGCGATTCAGGGTGTGAACGTCAATTCCTCCTCTACGCCCGGCGCCCGGCGCCTGCGGCTGAAGGAGCTCCCGCGCCGATCGACCTCGACACTCCTGCCCTAAAGGCAAACGCCACCTTGGAGAACTCCGTCGTCCGCTGTGGCGTGCTCCACTTCGGGGACGCGCTTGCCCAAGCCATATCCGCTCCGAGCCAGGCGCTTCACCTCGCGTCGTTGCGCTTCCTGGCGTGCGAGCTATTGAATGGCATCGTGGCTGATGCTGCCGAAAACCAATGCGCCGCCGTCTATTGGCCCGCCGACGCCGCAGCCAGCGAAATCGACGGCAATCGAGACACCCTCGATCCCGTTTCTTACGGCGAAGTCTGCAACGCAGCCGCACAAACCGTCGGCGCAGGACGGGAGGGCAGTTGGTGGCGCATTTCATTGTCCGGTGACCGTCCTTGGCTGAACGCCGCGCTGAGCCGATGGGAGCGTAGCTTCGAAGTTGATACATGGCCGAAAATGGTCTGCCTCCTACACGAAGCGTCGAGTACCTCCGGGGCCATCGATGTCTGCAAGTTGGCCGGAGCGGAAGCGGCGCGCGCAGGCCCCCTGCGGGACACCGATGCCGGCAGACTGCGATTCCGTTGGGAGGTCGCGGCCGCTGGCTCCGCGCAAGAGCCTTGGCTTGAGCAGGGCATTGTCAAGATTCCCGTTCATTGGGATCAAGCCGCTCCGGCCAACGCATCGTCTTCCCGTCACGAGTGCATGAGCGAGGTCCACGCGCTAATGGCTGCCCGCGAGTTCGTTGTCATTCGCCTGAACCGCGCGTCGGAGCAATACGCTGACATCCGCGCGGACCTAAGCCGCAGAGCAACCCTCATCTCGCCCGACGAGGCCGCCAATCGCGTGGCGCTGGGGCATTCACGCTGGTTTGAGGCAACGGAGTGAACGCCCAAAGCCTGCTCAGAGTAGCGGTGATCAAGACGAGCCGGATTTGGCCGTTCTCCAGCGTGAGCCGCGCTGTCTACCGGCAGGCGATTCGCGCATTCCGCCGGTTGTGCCGCCGCCACACCGAAATTGAAGCGGCCTACGTGCGCAACAGCTTTGCCCAAGGTCATTGGACCGCCGGTTCCAGCGACATCGACCTGACCGTCTTTGTCCGTGGCAATCTCACGCCGCAGGCCGAGTTCACGTTCCTGAGCCGGTTCTGGCTCGAGCACCGCAAACTCACGCGCCTGTTCCCAATGCTCGGCGAACTCGATGTGCTCACAGAAGAAGAGTTGCCCGCATTTCAGCGGTACGGCGGCGGCCGCGGTCAGCCATCCGGCTGGTTGCTGATTTACGGCCCCGCCATCCTCAGCCGCCACCCCATCGCCGCATCGGACCGTGCCGGCATCCAGGTGCTCAACGACGCCCTTTGGTTCTATACCGAGCGATTCCTGGAAAGCCTCGCGCAACCCCGAACCTTTCTCCGGCGCGAACACTCGGCCCGGCTCGCCCGTAAGATCATTCGGCTCTGCGTTGCATCCGGCGGCCAACCTCCTGAGCCTTCACCCGAAGCCGCACCCCCAGATCGCCTTCTTGCCGATCCGCTCCCAACCGACCCCTGGCTCTTGCTTGGCCTTGTCCAGCACGCGATGGAGAACGCAGCCCGACTCCTCATGGCCGGCCAGGATCGAGAGCTCGACCGCCACCGGCTTCCTGCCTTCGGCCCGTGCTTCCCCTTGAGCTCCGAACACATCGACTGCGTTTGTACCAGCTTCGACGGCCGCGATTTTGTGTTCTTGCGCGACGGCCTCAGTCCGGCCACCTTCGCAAGCAGCCTGCGCGTGGATCAGGCCTTTTGGGAGACCCGCGCCCACCCCCCGGTCTTCCTGTCGCGCACTCTCGCGGCCTACTACCTGCGCGTCGCGCATCCTTTTTTTCTTGCGGGATTGCAGTCGGCTGGTGCCGTCTCCTACGGCGAATCCATCTTGCCGCTGATTCCCGAACCAACTGATGCGTCTCTTCGTAGCGTTTTGCTTGAGCAAGTGCCTAACGCGTTACTGATTCCCCGGAACGCAGCCTTGTTTGAAGGCGTTGCCGCCCTGAATGCGCAGGACCGGGAGCAGATTTTGCTGCGCTTGACGGTAACCGCCTTGGCGGCGAAGGGCCCCCTCCCGACCCGCAACTATCAAAGTCTTAAAACCCCCGCCCGGCAACATTACTCCGCTGAGTTCGAACGTCTCTGGCAACTCAACTCTCTTCCGCCCGATTCGTTGCGGCGCGAGGCCTTTCGCCTCTATCGCTCCATTTCGGCATCGCTCGCCCGCCAGGCACCCGAGTTCAACATCGAAGTCGGCTCTCGGTCCCCCGCCCGCCCGGTGCGGATCGCGATTGTAGGCAGCTGTGCCACCGCCGGCGCCTTCGTCTATCGATGTGCCGAATTGCAGGAAGTCTTCTGTCAGGTCGGCGCTTCGCTCATCAGTTTGGTTGCTCCTATCCCTGAGCCCGAGTCCCAAGAAACAATCATTGCCGCCTTAGTCCGAACCCAGCCCGATGCCATCATCTTCGATTTCATCGACGAACCATTCGATCCGCTCTCCTCCGCGCCATCCTTCGTGACCGGCTGCCCCAACGGCTGGGAGGCAGGTGACCCGCCCTCAACGGCCACCTACGAGCACGGAGCCGGCTTTGCGTCCATGGGCCGCAATGCGGACCGCCGTATGATTCTTTGGAAGGCATCGGCCCTCACAGTCACGACCCGCATTCGGGAAGCGTTGCCGGCCGTGCGTTTCGTTGTCCACCGAGCCTTCTGGGCTGCTGAGTTTGTCCGAGAATTGGAAATCCGCAGGTTTGGAGGCGAACTCCTGAGCGAGTCCGCACGTCGGAACCGGTCGCTGGCCGAAGCCTATTCCTTTTTTGAGGAATCGGTCGCTGGCGTCACCGCGGTTCAGCCCGCCGTGCCCCTGTGCGCGTTTGCTCATCATCGCGCCGGTTTGAGTCCCTGTCACTACACGCCCGAGTATGACCGGGCACTCCTCAGTGAACTCATCCGGCGCCTGCGCCGGACCGGTAGCGGGCGCGCATGAATCTGCCGGCTAAGCCGCTAGGGCGAAATCTCTGAGGTAGACTGGTGGCTCAAGGTGAGCCCGATCGGTCGCCACTCCCGTCCGTTCACCAGTGCAACCACTTCACGCTGCTGGAGACTTTACAGGAATGCCCTCGTCAATCGGGTTCAATGCCTACGGCTATCGGTTTGCTGTTCAAAGCACCGCCGAAGAACCCTTGGCTGGCCTTCGGCAGGACTTCGCCTTCTTCCGCAGCGACGAGCCGGCATCGGTCGTCATAGAGCTGACCGAAGCGGATCCTCCATCCAACGGCCTGCCTTCTGGCGATGCCATCGCTTATACCCCGCGCAATGTCGCCTATCGTCAGGAGCATTTGCGCTATGTCGATTATCACGGTCAAGCGTTGGGCATTCAGGATACTCGCACTGGCAATTATAGACTCTACTCTCGCAATCTCGGTCTCCTATATGAGGCCGCCTACCTTTATCTGATTTCGCAGATCGGCCGTTACCTGGATGGACGCGGTATACACCGAATTCACGCCCTTGGTGTCACCATCGAGGGCCGTGCAGTCCTCGTTCTTCTGCCGATGGGTGGTGGCAAGAGCACCCTCGGGCTGGAACTTCTGAAATCGCCGGAGGTCCGTCTGCTCTCTGATGACTCGCCCTTCATCGACCGAAAAGGTATCCTGCTCGCATTCCCGCTTCGTTTAGGCCTGCTGCCCGGGTCGGAAAACACAATTCCGCCCGAGCATCGCCGGGTGATCGACAGGATGGAGTTCGGCCCCAAGCATTTGGTGAATTTCTCCTACTTCCGGGATCGCGTTCAGGCCTCGGCGCCTCCTGGTCTCGTTCTCATCGGAGCAAGGACGCTCAGTCCCACCTGCTCCATTGAAGAGATCAACGGGTTCGCGGCATTGAAAGCCTGCGTAGTGAATTCTGTCGTGGGCATGGGATTGTTTCAGGGCTTGGAGTTCCTGCTGAAATCCACCCCCTGGGGCCTTTTCAGTACCGGCGGCGTGGCGCTTTCCCGCTTCCGCAACTGTATTGAGTTGCTGCGGAAGTCGCAGGGTGTCTGCCGCATTCATTTAGGCCGCGACCTCGAACTCAACGCCCGCACTCTGGTCGAGTATGCTTCGAGCCGCCTCGGTTCTGAACACATCAAGAGCTCCGCGCCGGTTTCTTCGAGGACATGTCTCTAACTTCAGGGACGGGGGGCGCCTGGGCTGACTTCTTGAACAAGCCGCCGGTTTCGCGTCTTGTCCTGCTGGTTACCGCGCTGCTCTTATGCAGTTTTGTCGTGCTTTACGCGACGGCGCTCAGCCCCTACTGGAACATTTCGCCCGATACCACCACCTACGTTCTCGCTGCGCAGTCCCTCGCTGAGGGGAGGGGGTATACCGAGGGCGGTCAGCCCGCAATGCTGTTTCCTCCCGGAACGTCCGCACTCCTCGCGGTCGGATGGATTGCCGGACGCGGCAGGTACCAGGCCCTGAACGCCGAGGTCATGCTCTTCGCCTTCGCCTCCCTTGTCGTCTGCTTCCTGCTCTTCCGCCAGCCGTTGGGGACCTTCGGCGCTTGCGCTGTGGTGCTGCTGTGCCTCGCCTCCTCTGAGTTCTTCAAGGCGAGCACCCAGCTTCTCTCTGAGATGTTCTACCTGCTCTTCTCGCTGCTGGCCTTGCTCTTCTACCAACGTGGCGGCACCGCCAAAGCGGTTGTCTGCGCGCTCGCCACCGTCATGATGCGGTCGGCGGGCGTGAGTTTGGCAGCTGCTTTGTTTCTGGATTCTCTCCGGCAACGGCCCCGCCGTTGGACCCGCCTGGCTGCCCTCGCCGCACCCCTCGTGCTTGCCGTGCTGTGGGAATTCCGCAATAGCCGTCAAGGCTGGTCCTACACCAGGATCATGATGCAATCCGAGCCATGGGTGTCTAGCAGCCCCAACCTGTCCGTGGTGGGCCTCCTCGCGCGCTTGTCGGAAATCATTGGGTATGGCCGCCTGTTGATGCGTCAATTAACCAGTCAGGACGGGGACGGCGGCGTGCTGACCCTCTCCGTCGGGATCATCCTCGTAGCACTCTTCCTCATTGGCTGCTGGCGATTCGTCGCCAGAGGCAGATCGTCGCTTGTCCTGTACATGGTTCTCTTCGTCACCGTCGTTTCGCTCTCTTGGCCCTTCGTCGAACCCAGGCTGGTGATGCCGCTCCTACCGCTGGTCTTCGGCTCCGTGATCGCCGGCACACGTTGGGTGGCGGAGAAAACCCGCCCGCCGCTCGTGTATGCTGCCGCTGCGCTTCTCGTGATGGCCTTTCTCTGTAGGGGCTTTCGTGCTGAGGTTGCCGCCGCCGCACAGGAGCGCAACTCACCCTTCCCCGAGACGCAGTTGAAGTACCCGGCCAACTACGATCTGCAGCGCGCCGCGCTCTGGTGGAAACAAAACGCCGCTCCGGTGGATCGCTATGCTTGCCGGCAGCCCAACGTCATCGAAGCGCTGACCGGCCGGGTCGGAACCCACTACGAACTGACGAACGATCCCAAGCTCCTGCGCAACGACCTCACCGCCAAACACGCGACGTACCTGTTCCTTGATTTCAACATGGATCGCGATCGCAAATTAGCCGGCCTGCTCGCTCAAAGCGACCAGTTTCGTCTCGTCAAACAGGAACCGCGGGCACAGTTGTATCGCGTGGCCGAGTAGGCAAGAACTGGATCGGTCGATCAACTCATGTTGATCGAAACACACGATCCAGCGGCTTCACGCATTCCTGCCGATTCCTGCTAACCTACTGAAAAAATGGACGCGCGCCAAACCCGTTGCACGTTAATCTAAGCTTGAGACTCCACCGGTCTCGTCGATGAAGAAGAATCCCATAGCTCGAAGTACGTTCGCAGACGCCACGTACAAAAACCTCTGTTCGGAGGTGGTATCGCTCCTCGAACTCGCTCGGCACACAGCAGGCCGCGCCGTTAACCACGTCATGACGGCAACGTACTGGGAGATCGGCCGAAGAATCGTGGAGCACGAGCAACAGGGCTCGCGACGCGCGGAGTACGGTGAGCGTTTGTTGGAACAGCTCGCTGCGAATTTGACGGCTCGCTTGGGCCGGGGCTTCTCGCGAACGAACCTGTTTCAGATGAGGCAGTTCTTCCTCACACACCGACAAATAATCCAGACGGCGTCTGAACTCTCCGATTCGAAGCAGAAAGTCCAGACACAGTCTGGACTTTCTCTGGGCGGTCCAGTTTTCCCTCTTTCCGGCGCCAGTGGCGTGGATGTGCCCCGGCGAAGTTTGAGCAGACCTTCGAAGAACAATACCAGGGCCTGCGGACGTTGCATTTTGCCATGGCGGACACGGCCCGGCATTTCATCATGCTTGATGAGCCCCAGTGGTTCTTCGCCCAGGCGATGGCTTTCTCAAGGACCCGGTGAAAACGCTGCAACAGCGCGGCTTTGCAGGAAGCACAATAACCGCGGATAGAACGAGTTAATCGGATTTACGCGGTTAGGAAAATGAGCGACGAAACGCAAGCAATCTCTGAGCAGCACGGAGGTGTCATTCCCATTTTTGCGCTGGCAACGGCGGGGTGCCTGTGGGGGACGGGATTCTTCTTCGCCAAGATCGCCCTTCGCGAGATGCCCGTCTCGACCATGGTCTTGTTTAATTCACTCTTCGCGAGCGCCGGTTTGCTGCCTTTCTTGTTCCTTGACCGTCCTCGGTTTACTCGGGGAGAATGGGCCTCCGTTCTCGCCGCCGCGGTGCTCCAGGTGCCCGTCGTAATCCTCCTCCAGGTTAAAGGGCTCTCCCTCACGACGGTTTCGCATGCTGCTCTGATGGTCGGTACCGAGCCGATGCTGCTCTCCATTGCGGCGGTGCTGTTCGCCGGAGAGGAGTTGCACTCAAACAGTGGCGGAATCATCAGCAGAATGCGCTCCATTGCGACGGTCCTGTTCACCCGAGAGCAGTTGAACTTAGGCGGCTGGGTTGCAGTTCTCGCCTCGACCGTGGGCGCCGGAATGATTGCGCTCTCCAGCGGTAGAGACTCAGGCGGGGCAGGCCCGACTCTCCGAGGCGATTTGCTGGTTGCGCTTTCCCTGTTTGGATCCGTCGGATGGATTCTTATTTCTAAGCGCCTGATGCAGCGGCATCCCGCCCTAATGGTCACCGCCTTCGTGTATTGTCTAGGCACTTTGATGCTGGCTGCAGTGGTCGCGACGACATCAGGTCTTCCTTCCTTGAATTACTCGTTCCGTGCCTGGGTTGCGGTGGCCGAGCTAGGACTATTGGCAACGGCGACCACAGCCGTGCTGTGGAACTGGGGACTGAAGAGGGTTCCCGAATCGCAGGCAGGAATTTTCATTAACCTGGAACCGCTGGTCGGAACGATCCTCGGCGTCTCGGTTCTGCATGAGATCCTGGGGAAGACGGCTTTCGCCGGCGGTGCGCTGATCCTCGGCGCGGCGGTTTATCTCAGCTACAGGCCCCTGAGCCGCAGTTGATGCTGGAACAACCCGAGTTGGCCTCATTTGGCATTTACGTGAATTGACGGAGGAATTGCATGTGTGGACTCGTGACAGCACAGCTCAAGCGGCCGTGGCTGACGGAAGACAGACTCGGCAAGGCGCTGCAATCCATCGCCCATCGCGGGCCGGATGGTCGCTCCAGCTGGTACTCCCAGGACCGGTTGACAGTTATGGGTCATGTCCGGTTAAGCATCATCGGACTGGAGAATGGCACTCAACCGCTCGGCCACGCGCGTGGCGATCTCAATCTCGTAGTCAATGGCGAGTTTTACGGATACAAAGCCATTCGCAAGCGGCTCCGTGAGAAGGGTTATCGCTTCACCACGGATTCCGACAGCGAAATCGCTCTTCATCTCTACGACGAATACGGACTGGATTTCGTCAATCAGCTGCGGGGTGAGTTCGGGCTGGTGCTTTCAGACCGGCGCAGTGGTGAGCTAATAGCGGCGCGGGACCGCTTCGGCATCAAGCCGCTCTTCTATGCGGTCGTGAATGGCGAGGTGCTGCTTGCGTCGGAATGCAAGGCACTGCTGGCGCTGGGTGTTCCCGCGCGCTGGGATACGGCCGGCATGCTGAGCGAACTTTCGGGTATGCGCACCGACGCATCGCTGTTCGCAAACATCCAACAAGTCCCGCCAGGCTGTCTGGTCATCGCAAAGAATGGCCAGGTGCGCGTTCAGCGTTATTGGGAGGCGGTCTATCCGACAAGTGCTGCGCTTGCGCGCGAGGAACGCAGCGAGGCCGAGATCATCAACGGCTTCCGCACTGTGCTCGACGATGCGGTCGCCGAACGGCTTACCGCAGACGTCGAAGTGGCGTGTTACCTGAGCGGCGGCCTCGATTCATCCGCCGTTCTGGGTCTCGCGCAGGCCCGGCTCGACCGGCCGATGCGCGCGTTCACCATCGCATTTGAAGGCGCGTTCGACGAATCCCCCCTGGCGCAACGCACCGCCGCCTTCACCGGATCGAACTATGTTCCGGTTCCCGTAACGCCGCAGGTGATGGCCGATGCACTCGAGGATACGGTCTGGCACTGCGAAAGACCGATATTCAACGCCAATGTCGTAGCCAAATTTCTCCTGTCGCGCGCTGTGCGCGACGCAGGCATCAAGGTCGTGTTTACGGGAGAAGGCTCGGACGAGATGCTGGCGGGCTATATGTTCGAGCGTAGGGATCTGGTGCTTTACTCCCGGCAATATGCGACGGGCGCCGATCGTCAGGCAGCTGTAGCCGCATTGATCGCGGCCAATCCGCTTTCCGCGCCCTTGATGCTGCCGCGGGGCGTGCCTGCGGCTGGAGCAGGCATCATTCGCGACGGGATCGGCTTTTGCCCCTCCTGGATAGAAAGCTTCGCCGTGCACTACCGCGTGATGTCAGAGCTCATGCGGCTCGACGCACCCGGCATCGATGCGACAGATCTGCCGTATCATGCCGTTCTTTCGGAACTGGACATCGACGGCCGCATCCGCGGGCGCGATCCGGTGAACACATCGCTCTACATGTGGCAAAGAACGATGCTGATCAATTACATTCTGACCGTGTTGGTCGATCGCGTGGAGATGGCACATTCGGTCGAGGGGCGTGTGCCGTTCCTCGATCATCATGTCAGCGAATATGCGGCCAGCCTCCCCGTTCACTACAAGATTCGTGAAAGCACAGAAAAGTACGTACTGCGCGAGGCCACACGCGACGTGATCACACCAGAACTCTACGTGCGTCAGAAGTTCCCTTTCATCGCGCCACCCCTTCGCAAGGCGGCGAAGAACGCAAAGAGAGATCCATTGCAGGAACGCTGCGAGGACATCATCCGCTCACGCAGTTTTTCTGATCAGCCCTTTTTCGATCAGGCAAAAACTTGCGCCTACCTCGATTCATTGACAGATGCCGATGACGTGCGCGCCGGAGAGGCATCGCCGATTGTCTTGCGGCTGGCGACACTCAGTCTGATGCAAAGCCGCTTCAGCGTTTCGACCTAGCCCCGCCCATTTCACTTTGAGCAGCATCGTTTCTGCGCAGCCAGCCACCAACTCTGCTAGTGTGACGGTCGGCAATGATGGGCAATGGTAGATTCAAGGACAAACGTTTTTGAATTGAGAGATTGTCAGCGCTCTGAATTTTTCGGGCTTAAGTCAATGTGCTCCATCACCTTCCTCGGAGGAAAATAAGAACTGTGGCCGTCACATTGTCCTTTGCGAATGGAGTCGTTCTCATCTCCGGCGGTTCGCGCGGAATTGGCGCCGCATGTGTCCGGTTATTTGCCGAGGCGGGCGCGCGTGTGGCCTTCAGTTATCGCCAGGCGCGCACCCAGGCTGAAGCTCTGGTGCGCGAGTGCGGCCCGCACAATTGTTTTGCGATTGCGTCTGAACTAGATAACACCGAGTCGGCGCAGGCCCTCGTCGCTGCGGCCGTAGAACATTATGGGAGGCTCGACGCTCTGGTGGTAAATCATGGCATTGCGCCGGATGAGGTGCCCGTCGACCAAATGACCGATGCGCGGTGGCGACACACACTGGCTGTGAACCTGGATAGTGCTTTTGTCCTGGTGCGAAGCGCAGTCGCGCAGATGAAGGCGCAGAAAGGCCCAGGCCGCATCGTTCTCATCAGCTCCGCCTCCGGCCAGCGTGGTGAAGCCCGTCTCTGCGACTACGGGGCTTCGAAGGGCGCCATCATCAGCCTGACCAAGAGCCTCGCGGCCGAGCTGGCTTCATTTGGCATTTACGTGAACTGCGTTGCACCCGGCTGGGTGAATACCGACATGGCCGCGCCCTACCTTACCGATCCTGCCTTGCGAGAAGGCATTTTGCGAACCATTCCTTTACGCCGTGTAGGTACGCCCGAAGAAATAGCGGCGCCGGTGCTTTTTCTATGCACTCCCCATGCGGGGTTCATGACGGGCGAAATCATGAACGTGAACGGCGGATCGGCGATGGTGGGATAAGCTTTCGGCGAAGAAATCCGGGTCAATTGAAACCGATGAAACGCGACCTTCTCTCTCTGCCTCCAGTTTGTGCCGACAAGCGAATCGCTTACGGCACCGAACCAAATCAGTTTTTTGACTTGTGGCAGTCGCAAGAAGAAGGAAAAGAACTCCGCGGCGCAGTCGTGATGATCCATGGTGGATTCTGGCGCGCGCGATATGACTTGACGCATGCGAGCCACGCCTGCGCCGCGCTGGCGCGGGCCGGCCTGGCAGTCGCGAGCCTCGAATATCGGCGCGTCGGCAACTCAGGCGGTGGCTGGCCGAGTACATTCGAGGATGTCATCAACGGCTTCACAGCTGCCTGTGCGCACTTCGACAAGTCTGCCCGTGTGGTCTTGTTGGGACACTCCGCCGGCGGTCATCTCGCTCTGCGCCTCGCCGGCGAGAAATACGCGATGCGTGGAGTGGTCGCCCTGGCGCCGGTAGCTTGCCTCGATCTGGCTTATGAGCTCCACCTAAGCAATGACGCGGTCTCTGAATTTCTCGGAAGCGGTCAGGAGCAAGCGCCCGGTGCTTATGAGGCAGCTTGCCCTTCGCGCCGTGCATTGAAGACGCCGGCTATCGTGGTGCACGGGGCGCTCGATGAAACGGTACCCGTTTCGCTGAGCCGGTGCTTTCTCGAACGGCGGGCGTCGGACCGGAAAAACCTCGGGCTTGTGGAAATTGCCGGCGCGGAGCACATGGATTTAGTCGATCCGGAGTCGGGTGCTTGGTCCACGGTGCTGGAATGCGTCCTACACATGATCCAGGACGAAGCTGCTGATGCCGCCTTGGCCGACGCATGGCCCTTTTCCCACCACGCACGGTGAGCTATTGGTCCACAGTCTCTTCCCGATTCCGCACGACTCGAGCCCGACCGCAGCCTGAAAACACTCCGAAACCGGCTCCAAACGTGGCCTGAATTATCGCTTCCCGAGCTGCGTCAGGTCACGATGCACGAGCAAAGCCGCTCTGCTCCAATCGATGTCTTCCAGGCGGCCAATACCGGCGCAGAGCTCGTCGAGCAAACGGTCCTGAATTCGCCCGCGTTGTTGTGCGACCGCATACGGAATGCGATGGAATGTAACCATCGCATACCTGGGGATGTAGAGGCCGGGAAATCTGGCTTCCAATGCCAGGTCCACTTTCTTCTTGAAAAGGAAATGCGGATCGGCCACGCGGTCCCGCATTTCGATGAAGTTCTCTAACGCCAGGTCAGCGATGGCTTCGGTATTGGGCTTGCGCGAGCTCTCGAAGTCGGTGAAGAGCCTTTGCCAGTCGACCGGCTCGGCACCGCTGGTCCGCGCGGCATCCAGTAATTCCAGCAAGCAGGTGCAATCCTCAAATCCGCAGTTAATTCCCTGCCCGAAAAACGGGACAATCGCGTGCGCGGCGTCGCCGAGAAGCAATATGTTTCCTTCCTGATGCCACGGGAAGCAGCGAACGGTAACCATGGAGCCCATGGGATTGGCAAAGTAGTTCTCAGCCAGATTCGGCATCAAGGCGAACGCGTCGGGAAAGTTGGCGCGGAAAAAATCGACCACCCTCGACTTAGAATCGAGGGCCGCAAATCCACCTTCACCCTCGAACGGCAGGAACAGAATGCAGCCATACGTACCGTCCACATTCGGCAATGCGATCAGCATGTACGAGCCGCGCGGCCAGATGTGAAGCGCGCGCGTCTCCATCGCGTGGCGACCGCCTTGCCCGGCGGGAATTGTCAACTCTTTGTAACCGTAATCCAGCCTCTCCTGCGAGAGCCTGAACTCCGGCGACCTGGACATTTCCTCGCGAACAGCTGAAGACGAACCATCAGCGCCGATTACGACTTCGGCGGCAATCGACGTTTCCTTGCCCGATTGTTCGTCGCGCAAACGCAAAACAATGCCATCGTCGGCGCGAGCGCATCCGAGACAGCGTTGCTGGAAGTGAATTGTGACGCCCGCGGCTTCGGCTGCATCAAGCAGCGCGATATTCAAGGCCGCGCGGGAAACGGACTTGATAACCTCGGTTTCGTCTTGCCCGTAAGGTTGAAAGATCAATTCGCCGGTGAGCAAATGCATGAGGCGGCCGCCCATGGGAATTACAATGTCGCGTAACTCGCTCCACACGCCGGCTTGCTGCAGCGCATAGATGCCGCGCGCGGAAACGGCCAGATTGATGGAGCGCCCGTCGCTGACTTGGACGTGGCGCATGTCCGCGCGCCGCTCGTAGAGGACCACCGGGAACCCCCGCTGTCTAAGCGAGATGGCAAGCAACGGCCCCACTAGTCCAGCGCCCGCGATTGTGATTGTGGTAGTCTTCATTCCGCCTGCAGAATCGCACGCGCTTCCCATAGCTCGGGAAAGAGCCTCTTGTCGAGGGTCTGCCGCAGATACATAGAGCCAGGGTATCCGCCGGTGCCCGTTCGAATCCCGATCATCCGCTCCACCAGTTGAATATGGCGTAGCCGCCAGCTCAAGACCAGCTCATCGAATTCGATCAAACGCTCGCACACGTCGATCCAATCGCGATGCTGGCGCTCGGATTGGTACAGATCGCGAATGACCTGAACACGCGCCTCGTGCTCTTCTTCCTTGCTTCCGCTCGTGCCAGGCAACTCACTGATGGTCCCCAGCGCGTGGAAGAATACGTCGCGCAACGAAGGCTCGCGCAGACGCCGCATCAGCCTCGCGTAGGCCTCCGAATCGGGAGCATGGTTGCGCAGAAGCGTCTCGTCTTTTTGGCCGCAAATGAACTCGATTTCGCGAAACTGTTCCGACTGGATTCCGCTGGCCCCATCCAGCTTGCCGCGAAAGGCGAGGAAGTGCGTGGGCAGCATAGTCTCCAGAATGGCGAACTGATCAACCAGCACCCGCGTGATCTCAGTGCAGCGCCGAAGTATCCGCGCCGCCTCATAGACTTCTGTCGAGCCTGCCGGATGTTCCCCATCTGGACCAGTCTTTTCAGAGCCGCAGCCCCCGCCGCACGAAGGACAAAGGGGCGAGGAGCCGGTTCCAGCGGTGGAGGCTTTCAGGCAGGCGGCCGCTTCGTCCAGTTCGTGTACCAGCTGCCTGAACCAAAGCTCACAGACTTGGTGAAAAATGATAAACAACAGCTCGTCGTGATGCGAGGACTGCGGATATTGCAAATCCAGCAGTTCTGTCACGTGCAGGTAACGGCTGTAGTTCAACAATGGGGCCGCCGATGGATGCGCCGCGTGGTCAAGCCCGAGAAATTTCCGGGCGTTGCCGTCAAGAACTTTGGCAATGTGAGGATGAGTCCTGCCTGCGAAGGACCAGCTTGGGCATCTGGTGCACAGGGGTCGTGAATTTCTGCGAGGCGGAGCAACGTTCTTCTCATAGCTGGCGCACACGTTCCGGTCATGCCGCTCGTTAAACGAGCAACCGATTCGGAATAATTTCAAATTGCCGGGGGGATAGGCTAGACGTACTTATATCAGCCCTGTTTGATAAATGCAATTTCTACCCGTATGCTCCCCGGAGAACTGCGCCGCCGGCGGTATCTGGCTCAGCTTGCCGGAGACATTACGCCGGAACAAGTCGCCCATCCAACTCTCCTGAGGCGGTGAGGCAATCAGGATTTCCTCGGTGCCTGAAGGTCGTCTTCAATCAGCGGTGGCACTGCCATTGTGGGTGCGAGGATTGGCTTTCGTATGTGCCATTCGGTCGATTGTCGGGTCTCGAAATATTGCCCATGAAAGGCCTCGAAGTGGTCACCAGTGAGACTCGCCGCTTTATTCCATGAGGCAAGCGAAATTCGGCGAGATCTGCCCACGATACTGTATGCCAGGGCCACGTTGTTAGCGGGAGCAGGAGCTTCTCCGAGGCATCGCCTTTCGGTTCCGAACCGGACACGGTTTGTTCACCACCTCTCAACGATTTTCGCTGAATTGGACTGTAAAGTTCCAATTTCCCCCTCGTTGGGCGCCTTAACGGAGATCCGAGGTAATCTCAAGACAATTGATTGAGGTTCGATTGGAAATGGAGCCAACTTTTGATTTCCAACCTGCGGGAGCACAAAGAGCAGGAGCCACAGACACGCCTGATGCGCTATTGACCCAGCATCTTTCCACTCTGCTTCCATCGGGCGCGCTCGGCGGTGTCCGAGCGATCCAGCCTGGTGATGAGAATGGGTTGACCTGCAATGAGCGACTGAGCCTCGGCAACCGGGTCGTCGAATCGATGAGAGCAAGTGGCGCAGTGCGCAGCATCGCGCGCGCGCTTTGTGCGAGCGTGGGATACATCGACCGCGAATTCCCCCGTTCCCTAACCGGTTCACCGGTTTGGCCTGGAGGGCTCATTGGCTCACTTGCTCATGATGAAGAATCTGCGGCGGCCGTCCTTTGTCCGGCCTCCCGGTTGGGAGGGATCGGCATCGATGTGGAGCCTATCGGGCATATCGATGCTGCCGTAGCACGCCTGATACTTTGTCCAGACGAACTGAAGTCGGCCAATTCTGCCACTCTGACGCCTAAGGCGGTCTTCTGCATCAAGGAAGCTGTCTTTAAAGCAGTGCATCCCGCTGACGGCATATTCCTTGAGTTTCATGACGTGCACCTGGATTTCCAGTCTCGAATGGCTCAGACCTCTTACGGTCGAAGAGTGCGATGGAATGTCTGGACCGAGACACATTTGCTTGCGGTTGCCTGGTGGTAACTCTCATCTCCCGGCGAAGGATGACAGACAGTCTCTATTCAACTCACCTGAGGTTTAAACAAGCACTCATTGAGGTATTCGAATCGATCTCCCTCCTCGTCAACTGGCCGTAAAACCGGCATCTCGGACAAACGACCCCAAGACCTGTTGGGCGTTGCCAGCCCCAGGTGGTGAATGATAAAGGACGTTGTCATTCACAAGGGGCTTCTGAGAATCGCCACCTGAACCTTTGTCTCTATCGTCCGAGACTCGTACAAAGCGCCAGGAGCGCGCAGAACATAGGTCCTGTGAAGTCGCCGTCACGTCAACTTGACGTGAACGCCCGTCCCGTAGTGGCTCGGCGAACGCGCGCTAAAGCTTCCGGTGTTGCCCATTTAACGGGACTTCGAGGGCGAAAGGCGCGCTCGAAACCTAGGCTGCGTGGGCCCTTCGGATCTGCATTCACAAGCCCACAAGACAGTCCCAGCCATCTCCTGACTTGAATGCCAGCGTAGGGGGCTGGCAGTCACAATAGCTTCTTCTTGTAATCTCAATGACTTGCAGGGACCTCGTTACTGCGATTACTGCAGTAAAGAGATTGTTGGGAAACGGAAATTCTTGCTAACCTATTGAAAACATGGAGCGGGAGACGGGGATCGAACCCGCGACGTCCAGCTTGGGAAGCTGGCATTCTACCGCTGAATTACTCCCGCTCAGCGTTTCAGACGACTACAGGTGGCCGGCGAACGCGTTGTCGCTGGACCTCTCTAATAGTACAGCAGATCCGACGCCGTCACTAGTCACGTTCCGCCCTGCCGTTGGGCCAGGTTGCCCGCCCTCGGAACGATACCGTGACCGCGGCTACGTCTGCCTCGCCAGTAAAGCACCCCAATGGAATCCAGCGCCAAATGCGGCAAAGCAGATCAAGTCTCCGGAGGCCGGCGGATGCTGTTCCTGCCATTCAGACGCCGCGATCAGCAGGGATGCCGACGACGTATTCCCGTAGCGATGGATGTTTGAGAAGAACCGGCTGGACGCTACGCCGATCGCTCGTGCCACGCGGTCAATCAGGTTTTGATTGGCCTGATGCATCAGGAACGTAGAAACCTCCGAAGGCTCAGCCGCAGCCGCGGCCAGCACTTCCACAATGGCTGAAGGGAGCTTACGCGAAGCCTGCATGATCACGGTGAGTCCATTCATTTTCACCGTACCCTCCAGACCGAGCTTCAAATCGTCGGCGAAGCTCCCGTCGGAGTGCAAGGTGTGGTTCCGAATTCGTAAGCCTGTGTCGGCCGGATCTACCAGGCAAGCGCCGGCGCCATCGCCAAAGAGGATCGCGACGTTCTTGTTGAGCGGTTCCCGCTGAGCCGGCTCAGACATCCTCTCGGCGGCGATCACGAGCACCGTCCCGTAAACGGTTGCTAACCGGTCCGCCATCGCCAGCGCGATAAGCGATCCGGCGCTCGCCACCGGGACGTCCAGAGCGGGAATCCCAGCCAGCCCCAACTCCTTCGCGACCAGAGCGGCAGGACCCGGGAACCGCTGCTCGGCGGATGCCGACGATACAATGATCAGCTTTACTTCCGACGCTGAAACTCCGCCTCGGTCCAGGCAATCCTGGGCTGCGTTCACGGCGAGCGACGCCACGGTTTGCTTTTTCGCAACCCGGCGCTCTTCGATACCGCTCACTTCATAAATCCATTCCGGCGTGCAGCCCAATTTCACTGCCAATTCGCTGTTGGTCAGGACTTGCTCAGGCAGATACCGGCCAAAGGATCGAATAGAGGACATCGGCGTGCTATGTGCCGCGGCTCGCCAGGTAGCGCTCAATTCGCTCCACTGATTCGAACTTCCGTGGATTCAAATCAGAGTCGGGAATCTTCAGGCCAAACTGGCGCTCCAGTTCGCCCACCAGATCGGGCAGCGCGAACGAATCGAGGTAGCCGGAATCAAAAAGGCCCTCGTCATGCAACGGCGCGGGCTTTCCGGAGAGCTTCTTGATGATGCTAATGATGATCTCTTGATTTTCCATTCTGAATTGGTGTTCCCTGCCCTCGCCTAGCGCGGCGTCTGGAAGCTGGCGGCCTGCTGTGCCGATTGATAATTTGAGTTCTCCAGCTCAAGTTCTTCAAACAGGGCTTGCCCCAACAATCTGTATCCATCACCTGTCAGGTGAATGTGATCGGCTTGCCCCAGCCCTGCCTTTACCCAAAGTTCTGTCGCGCCAGGGCCGCCCATGTTCTGCCGCCAGTCCCAGAAAGCCGCGCCCACTTCCCGGGCTACCTCACGTTGCACGCGCACCACGTCGTCGAGATGGGGCAGTGCGTGGAGCCGGCCGCAATCCGGCGGCCCAATCATCAGGATGGAGGCAACCGGCGCCGCTCTCCGCACCCGCGCCAGAACCGCGCGCAGGTCGGCCCTGTATTCTTCCCACCCAAACTTCGGATCGTTAGCCTCATTCGTCCCGTACGCCAATATGATCAGCGCCGGATCCCGCTCCGCTACTTGCGCCGACCAAAGCGCCTCATCCCAGTTCAGCATGACATTGGCTTGCGCGCCGTTGATGCCCAAGGTCTCAACCGTCACTCCCGTATTCGCATCGGAGGCCCAGCCCAACAGCCGCACCGGCTCCCGCGAAGTTGTGCGCAACAGATAGTCGTGCATCCCCGGCTCGGGGGTGTATTCGTAAACGCCGGAGGCCAGTTCACCATTGGTATCAATCAGCCCCACTTGCTTCCCATCGACGGTAAACTCGACAGCGCCGCCATCGGGCTGTTGCAGATAGAACAACTGCAATCGGTCACAGGTGGTCGTCAGCGAAACGGTCTGGCCGGGCGCGTGCGCCGTGATGCTGATGCCACTGAGCCCATCCCGGCCGTCGCCCATCTTCGCCATGGTGCCTTCGGTAATCCAACCGGTCGAGTTGCTTCCTAAAACATCGAACCGGCGGTACCCGCGAAACGGATGGCCGGCGTGTGTGAACCCTGGACCACCCGGCCCATACCTGGCCTGAAACGCCACCCGCATCGCATTAACCCAATCGTCCGACGCAGTGTGTGAATCGCCGAATTGTAGTATGTGCACCGCTTGTCCCGATCGTCGGGCACTGTTCATCAATTCGAAAAACGGAACCAGCGCAGCTGCATTTTCAAAATGCGAACCGCGGAGAGCCATTTTGTCCGTTACTTCCGTCAGCGCCGCTTGGCGTACTGCGGGCGACACATAGTGCGGGGCGACTCTGGACTTCGATCGCGTGCCGGGCTTGTGAGTGTTCTGTGCTGTGATGTGGGGCGGAGTCGCCGCCGCGTAGGATGTTTGAACTGCAGCGTTACTGCTGCTGTTCATGTGCCCTTTGGAATGGCTCGCCGCATGTTTTGTTGTGGCATGTAAGGCGTTATGTGATGTGGTTTGTGCCGTCTTGTGGGCCGCCGAAACAGGCTTTGTGGTGGCGGTGCTCGTGGGATTAGGCACCGCGGCAGCGACGACCAACGCCGTGAAGCAGCACTGCATGATGCTGAGCTGGATAACCTGGCGCCTCATCTGGATGGATCTGCCTCTGGAGCGGCCGGCTCGCCTCGATTCAAGAGCCCACGCGCCTCGCGCAGCCGGCCCGAACGCGACTCGTAAGCACCGATCAGGGCGTGCTCAAAAAGCGCTCCCACTTTAGTCGCTCCAGCCGGCATTGGATGCATGAAATCGGCGCTCACCAATCTCGGTGTAGACGAGTACCACCGCGCCATCGTGCCCTCGCCGCCCATCGCTTCGAACGTATTGAAAAATGCGCATCCTGTCTCGGCGGCAACCTGCCTCTGCACGTCAATCAAGCGGGGTAGCGCCGCAGGCGTGGTAATTTCTCCATCCGGACCTTTTTCGCCGCGGTCCATCGGGCTCATTATTAATATTGAAGCATCTGGTAGCGCTGCGCGCAGCCGGGAAATCACCTTACGCAGTTCTCCAGAGTATTCCCCGTCAATATAGTCGGGGAAAATACTCTCGTTGGTTCCATAGTTCACCACGACTAAGTCGGGATTCTCATGGCGCAACGCGCTGGTCCACTGGCTTAACTCAAAGAATGCCACAACCATTTGCACCCGCGCTCCGTTGATGCCCAAGCTGCTGTATTGGATGCCAGGACCGTCCTTATCGAACCGGTAGCCGAACAGCCTCACTCTTCCTTCGGCTACCGTCAGTTCCACCGCACTCGTACCGGCAGGCAAGGCAACTTGGGCAAATCCGGGGCGCTTTTCATCCGCGTCGGTATTGATCTCAGCCAGCACTTGCTCGCCCGCTTGAACCCGGAACACGCCGCCGTTAGGCTGGGCCAAATAGTAGACCGTAGCCAACGTATGTTTTTCATCGGGCAACGTCACTCGCGAAAACGCCCCAGGCTCCCCTCGAAAACTCACACCACCCAACCCATGCATACCGTCCTTGGCACGACTCACATTCGAACTGGCTGCCTCAATCTGCCAGCCCCGCGCATCCAGTTCGATGCCCCGGTGGGAATACCATGCCCAGGGCTTGGCGATCAGTAGAAAACCGTGGCCGCCATCACCGAAGCGCTTATCCAGCAGCGTTCGCACATCGGCGGTGATGTAGTCCTGCGACGTCGGCGAGTCGCCATAATGCAACACCCGGACGATTGCTCCCGGCTGCCTCTGCTCCACCCGTTCGAGCGCTGCAAGAAATGTCGTCAGGCTGCCGGGCGGGGCGCTTAGATACGACAAGGGGCTCAAAGGCTCTCTCGTACGAACTTGCGTTTTCGCTTCGGCGCCTGTGGGCGCCTTCACGGCATTGCCGTTCGCCAACTCCACTTGGCCTGATGCGGCGCCGGGGAAATCACGTCGAAGACGCAACATAGAGGCCAACTGCTGCGGCTCCAAACCCACAAGTTTCTTGCCTGGCAAGTAGGGGAATGCAGCCAGCAACACACCCACCGCGACGATGGTAAGCGCCGTTTTCTCCGGAAATGTCTCGTTGCGTGTGTCTGGACTGCTCATAATTACCGTTCAGAACTTCTGATAGATGAATGGCGCCGCGCTGGACGTGGCAACATATTGGATCGCCACAACCAGCAAAGCCATCGCGCCAGCCTGCAACAGAGCAGGCGACCGGACGAACCAGCCCTGTCCCGCGTCGAACCACGCCTTCGGAATGAAGTGCGCCACAACGCCAATCCCAAGCACGAACAGGAATGGCGCCGCCGTGTTCTCAAACGAGTATTGGAACGACCCGATTTGAGCCAAAATCTGCAGCGCGGTCGTCATGTTGTCGGCCCGGAAGAAGACCCAGGCGAGCAGCACAAAGTGGAATGTCATCACCGCCCCAGCGACCCGCAACCAAACCGCCCGCGTTGCGTTCCTGCCGCCGCCGATCGCCTGCCAGGCCCGGAATCCCGCCAGCCCCAAACCGTGTAGCAAGCCCCAAGTCAAGAACGTCCAACTGGCGCCGTGCCACAGGCCGCCGATTACCATCGTGATCACCAGGTTCAGATACGGAAATATTTTCCATCGAGAGCGCAGCCCGGGCAGCGAAAAGTACAAATAGTCGCGCAGCCAATTGGAGAACGAGATATGCCAGCGGCGCCAGAAGTCGGCGATGTTCTCCGCCCGGTACGGCGTATTGAAGTTAATCGGAAGCCGCAGGCCCAGCAGTAACGCGGAGCCGATCGCGATGTCGGTATATCCGGAAAAATCGTAATAGAGCTGAAATGCATACGCGTAAACCGCCACCAACACATCACCACCCGAATACAGCGTCGGCAAGTCGAACACCCGGTTGACCAGGTTCGTCGCCAGGTAATCGGCAATCAGGAACTTCTTCGCCAAACCCAGCCCGATCAAGAACAGCGCTCGCCCGCCCTCTTCGCTCGTCACCACGCCGCCTTTGCCCCACTGCGGCAGCAGAGTTGCGACGCGTGTAATCGGCCCGGCCAGCGTCGTCGGAAAGAAGCTGACCGACGCCAGGTAGGAGAGGTAGTTAGCGGCTGGCTTCGCGTCCCGGCGATATACATCCAGCGTGTAAGTCAGGGCTTGCAGCGCATAAAAGGAAAGCCCCAGGGGAAGCATCCATCCCGCAGCTGCCGTTTGCGCGGTTCCGGTGCGCCCACGTTCCTACTAAGAACGGCACGTATTTGCAGGTGACGATCAAACCGATGTTGATCGCCAGGCTGGTACTCACCAGCAGACGTCGCAATCCAGGCCGCTCCGTCCGCCCCAAGCCGCTTCCAATCAGGAAGTCGCATGTCGATGCCAGCGGCACCAGCGCCAGATAGACCAGCCCCCATTTTGCATAAAAGAAATAGTTGGCAACGCAGATGACCGCAACACCGGCCATCCGCACACGCCGGACCAGCCAGTACACAAAGAAGACCAGGACCAGAAAGTAGAAGTACTCCGGGGTAGAGAGCAACATGGAAGCGCACGCGCCACGCCGCGGATTGCGCGGAGTCGATTCGAGTATAGCCACTTACCCGTTTCGCGCTCAGCCAGTCAGATATTATTTTTCATTCACGCGCCGCAGTCGCGATCCGTCACCTCCTACTCTTGCCGCAGCGCGGTGGTTGGGTCAATCCGGCTCGCGCGGCGGGCCGGCAGGAAACTGGCCGCCAGGGCAGCCGCCACCAGGACCAGAATCATCATCGCGAAGGTCAACGGTTCGGTGGGCTGCATCCCCTCCACCAGGTGCCGCAGAGCCCGCCCCGCTCCCAATGCGGCGGCAACGCCAATGCCCGTGCCCACCGCAATCATCCCCAGGCTCTGTCGAAGTACCAGCCACATCACACTGCCGGCACTTGCTCCCAGGGCCATCCGCACTCCGATTTCCGGCACTCTCTGGCTGGTCAGATACGCCAGCACGCCATAAATGCCGATGCACGCCAGCAGCAAAGCCAAGCCGGCGAACACGCCGAACAGCACCAAAAGGAAGCGCTGCCGGGCAAGCGTGCTGCCGGCCAGTTCGTCCATGGTATGAACTTCGTAGAGAACCTGGTCGCTGCCCGCACCGCGCACGGCCCGCCTCAATGGATCAATCAGGCTGAGTGGCGGAAGGCTCGTCCGTACCGCGATGGACATGAGTTCCGACCAGCGCCGCAAATACTTGTCGGGCACCTGCGCAAAAGGATAGTAAAGCTGCGCTCGCACGTGGGCTTGATCGTCGGCCGCGAGACCCCAGTGCCTCACGTGCCCCACCACTCCCACCACCCGCAAGGGATCCGAACCCAAGCCGATCCAGACGTGCTTCCCAACCGCATCGCGCCCGCCAAAGGCCTGCTGCGCCATCACGTCGTCAATAACCGCCACGCCCTCCTGGCCCAGCCGGTCACCCGCCTCGATGAACCGGCCTCGGAGCAGCGGGATGCCCATCACACGCAAATAATCCGGCGTCACGCTGTTTGCCAGCACCAGCGGCTGCTTGTCCGCCGGCGGTTCATCCGGCGTCGTCCAGTAACCAATCTGGTTGTTGCCTTCGCGCATGGGGACCGTATCCACCATCGCCACCGTCTGCACACCTGGCAAGCGGCCGGCGTTATCCAGCACTGCCTGCCAAGCCGTCCGTATCTTAGCCGGCTCCGCCAGCGTCGCGGGCGAAAGTGCCATGCGGGTGACCAGCACATTCTGGATGTTGACGCCCGGGTTGAGCGACGAGAGCCGCAGCAAGGTGCGCCCCAGCATGCCGGCCGAAACCAATAACACCACCGCCAGCGCGATCTCGGCCATGACAAAGCCGCCATGCAGACGGCGCGAGCTTCCTGCAACCGTACTCGCACCTGCTCGCAGCGTCTGTTCCAATTCGCGGGAGTGAGAGCGCAACGCCGGCGCCAGTCCGAAAAGAAGCCCGCTGGCTAGCGAAGCGGCCAATGCAAATAGCAGAACATGCCAATCAAGTTGCACGCCTTCAGCGCGCGGCAGATTGCCGGGCCACAATGCCACAAACGGGCGGACACCGATCATCGCGAGCAACACACCAAGCGCACCTCCTGCCAGCGCCAGCACCGCGCTCTCGGTCAGACACTGCCGCACCAGACGGCCCCGGCCTGCCCCCAAAGCCACGCGCATGGCCAACTCCCGCTCGCGTGAAACCGCCCGCGCCAGCAGCAGGCTTCCAATGTTGGCGCAGGCAATCAGAAGCACCAGGCTCACGGCCCCCAACAGCAGCCAGAGCGTCGATCGGACATCGCCCACATCCGGGCGTAGCAGCTGGGCAATGAAGGTACGGCCCTTGTTGGATTTTGGATACTGTGCCTCGAGTTGCCGGCCAACTAGTTCCAGCTCCGCCTTCGCCTGGGCCTGCGTTGCGCCGGGACGCAAGCGCGCCCAAACACTGACCCCGTGTACCTCCCGATTCTGGATGAGCGGCCCCGCTTCTTGACCTAAGGGTGTAAATACATCAGGCTGATCTTCATCCAACCGGAACCCCGCCGGTGTGATCCCCACCACGGTGTATGACTTTCCGTTGAAGGCAATCGGCGCGCCGATCGTCGCTGCGCTTCCCCCGAAGCGGCTCTGCCACAATTCGTAGCTGATGATGGCCACTGGCGCCCCGCCCGGCCGGTCTTCTTCCGGCAGGAAGGCGCGCCCGTGAAGCAGCGGCACCTGCAGCACGGAAAACAGTTCGGACGAGATTTGGCGGCCGTCGAGGTATGCGGGCTCGCCAGGCTTGCTCACGGTACCTCCGCCATCGAGAAACCCTGCCATTGTGAGCGTCGTGCTTGCGCGCTTGCAATCGACATAATTGGGGTAAGTGAAGGCCCACACATCACCCCACTCCGTGCTCCAATTCGTCTTTTCCTGAAGGTTGAGCAGCCGGTCAGGCTCCGGATAAGGCAGCGGTTTCAGCAGCACACCGTTGATCACCGTGAACATGACCGTCGTCGCACCGGTGCCAAGTGCTAACGTCAACAAGGCGATCGCCGCAAAGCCCGGCCGCTGCCGCAGCGTCCGAACGGCATAGCTTGCGTCGTACCAAAGGTCCTCCAGCCAGCGCGTGCCTCGCGCGTCGCGGCAGGTTTCCTTCACCTGCTCGGGACCGCCCAGAGCCAGTCGCGCTTGCCGTCGCGCTTCCACCGGATCGTGGCCGCGCTCAATCAAGTCAGCCGCATATTGATCAATGTGGAAGCGCAGTTCCTTGTCGAGCTGTTCTTCCATCTCCTTCCGCCGGTACAGCCGATGCCACCACGTCATTCCGCACCTCCCTCCGCCAAGCCGAGAATCAGGCCCACGGCTTCCGCCAGCCGCCCCCAGCTAGCCGTTTCTGTTTCGAGCTGCGCCCGCCCTTTCTTCGTGAGGCGATAGAACTTGGCTTCCCGGCCGGTCTCAGTCTCCTTCCAGTCGGCAGCCAGCAGGCCGCGGTTTTCAAGCCGGTGCAGCGCCGGGTAAAGCGAGCCTTGCGGAACCTGTACCACGTCCCTCGACACCTGCTGCAATCGTTGGGCGATCGCATACCCGTGCACGGGGCCAAGCGCCACGACCTTTAGAATCAGTAAGTCCAGCGTGCCTTGGGGTAGATCCGATTTCGCCGCCATATCCGATGCCTCGTTCTTCTACATATAAACCACAACGTGTAGAAGGTCAAGGTGTCTGTTGACCTCGTCTGTTCCGAGCGCCTTCCAATTGTCATCACCTTGTTTGCGCGCGAACTCAAATCATTGAATAGCTTAAAGTTAACCGTATTGCCGAGCCAGACCGGGGACCCGGCGCGGGCGTAGAGTCGGCTTTGAAAAATCGAAGCCAACGCGTCGTTCATCGGTCTGCTTACGAAACGGACTGTCCGGGGCATCGACGAGGCCGCCCGACTCGAAAAATCGAAGCCAATTCTGTTGGTGCGAGACAAAACGCTCCGGCCGATCGTGGCTGTTTGCGTAACTCGCAGAGCCGGATGTGGGCATCCTGCTCCGAAACGGAGAGCGGCGCGGGCGTAGGCGCCCGCCCCACTGCGGAACCTGAATTTTCGGAAGAACACCTCCCGGTAGAGGCACGGCACAGTCGAACTCATCTGATTGACCCTCCTGTACTTAAATCAAAGGCACTGCGCACCATCGAGTCCACGCCGCACAGTGGTCGGATTACCAACGCTCAAAAAATCGAACCCGATCCGCACGCGCCGGAACGCCGACAGGCCCAGTTCACTTTCCCTCCAGGTCGGAGCTTCGAGCTCGATCCGCATTTTGCGAAACGAACCTTGGTCATCGGGCAGGCGGGTTAAACAACCCGCCGCCGGTTTCCAACCCGCCCCACACGTTGTTCTGTCCTGGCGCTATGCGAATTGAAAAATCGAAGCCAACCTCAACGAACGTGCTGTGCGGACCGATTGGAGCCTTTGTTCCTTAAGAATGAACCATGGCGAGCCGGTCTCCGATTGGGATGACCTCTAACCGATTGAATCTGCTGGTGAGATTGCCGGGTTGCTTCGGTGATCGGGGGCCCGGTCCCCTCACAGTGTTTTCAGGAACTCCAGCAGGTCCTTCTTTTCATTGGCTGGGAGCGATGTGCCGAATTCATGGCCATTGCGCCAGTTTCCCTGAGGCGACGTGTCGAAGCGAAACGTGCCGGGCGCTTCCTTCGTGACGATCCCCACCTTCTGCGGATCGAACTCGCGGCTGCCCACGTAGAAGACCTGCGGGCGGTCTTTGGCTGGGTTCAGCAGATCCCACAGTGTGGGCACCGATCCATTGTGGAGGTAGGGAGCGGTCGCCCAGATGCCGTTTAGTGGGCGCGCTTTGTAGCGGGGTGTGGCGGCGGCCGCAATGGCCCGCTTGAACTCCGCCACTTCGGAGACTGGGTTAACAATGATCCCGTCCACGTTCCAAGGCACACCGTCAGGACGGGCAATACCGCGAAGAATGACGCCATTGACCGATGCCATGACGATCAGATGGGCACTTGCTTCGGGGCCAAACTTGTTGAGTTCGATGATATCCGGATAGCCTTCGAGCGGCCCCGTCTTTGCAGTCCGGGTAGCGAAGTTCATCGCCATGGTCGGGTCCGTACCAACCTCGGGGAGCGTTTTGAGAACGGCGGCGATTTGCCGGCCCTCCTGCGTTCTCTCGGGATCGCCCAGGATGCGGTGACAACCAACACAGTTGTCCTCGTAGACCTTCCTGCCACGCGCCAGGGTTTTGGCGTCCGCTAGAGGGAGACAGTTCTTGGGCCACACCGGCGACCACAGCGTCCGGACGATGTCTTCCAGCCGAATCAGATTCGTGATATTCGCGGACGAGATGAACTCGGGCGGCTTAGTCAGAAAAGGGAGCAGAGGGATCTTCCTGCCTGGAACCACCTCAACCTCGCCGAAGACACCCAGGACTTCGCCAACATTGCGGCCCAGCGGACCCAGCGCCAGCAGTTTGGCGTTGGGCGCCGAACCGTTCCATTGGACCAGGTCATGCTGGGGTGTGTCCCACAGAAACGGGTAGGACACCGGCGCGCTAATGGCAGGCGCATAGGGTGGCTTCGCGTTGGCCGGAATGTCGAAATCCTGCGCCAGCACGCGCGTGAAGATATGGCCGATGGCATCCACTCGTCCGTATCCAAACGGCGTCGAAGGAGTGTTTTCACTCACCCGCGTTTGAAGGTCCAGAACCTTCGCCTTCATTTGCGACTGAAGTTTCTGAACACCGGCCGGGCTCGGGTTGTCGCTGCCCAGGACGCGTTTCGAGAAGCGGTCGAATTTCGCCGGCACCGTCGTTGCTGTCTCCAGCGCCGTGGTCGACTCGGCAAGAAAGGTTTGGAAGTCGGCCAGTGTCGGGCCGCCTTCGACGATCACTTGCTTCCCCGCAATGGTCAGACTGCCTGTATGGCACGCCGCGCATGTCAGCCCAAGGTGCGCCTCACCCGACGAGCCAACATCTTTTGTGAAGCCGATCGGAAGGCCATCCGGGTTCTTCGGAGACGGCGCCACCCAGATGTATCCATAACGGTCCATGTTCGAACGGTCCCGAAAGAGCGTCTGGCTGGACGGATCGGACACCTCCAACGCCAGGAACCAGGAATAAGGCATGAGGTGCGATCCCTGCGGCGTGAACCAGAACTCCTGGCTTTGCTCGTGCGTCCAGCCCTGGTCGAGGTTAATCGCATCGCACCCGGCAGGTGGCGCCGCCGCTGCCGCAACACCAAGGCACAGGCTGCCGAAAATACCCCCCAGAATCATGGCGCGCGCTACTTGGGCATGCCTGTGAATACCGTGAGCGTCGCGTTTGGCGAACAGCCCGTAAAAAAGCATGCCGCCAATTGTACTTGAAAACTTTGATGGGTGCCCAAGACCCCACATGCAATCGCAAGGAGATGCTCCTCGTGCCCTTTGGGGTCGTCAACGCGACACAGCGGGCGACCTTTCCCGATCAGCGGCTGAAGGGATATTCCTGGATCCAGTGGAATCCCCGGCTGACCAGCATGAACTTGCTGCGATCCACCTGCTGAAGTTCCATGTGGACATCATGGCCGCCCATCGTTCCATCGAGCGTCAATCGATCCGGGGCCACCCGCTGGAATCTAAACTTCGCTTTCCAGTTCTTATCGTCGTTCTTCGTCAGGACCATGGTCTTGTCGGCGACGCTGAAGGACGTTCCGTAACCGGCGAACGAATCATCCATGCGCTGAAACGAAACCCGGGTTGGGAAATCAAAGATGGCGCGGCGCCAGCGGTCATAGTCAGTTAGCAGGGGCGAGCGAAAGTGCCCGTCGATCGACATCTGCTCCACGTTCCAGATGCCGTAGAGCGGCGACTGGGGACGCCCTCCGCCGAACTTGTGCCAAGCGCTCCAGCCGCTGTAGGCATTGCCTCCGACCAGACAGATGCCAAAGAGGATCTGCGCGGCGAGCGCGACCCGGTTAGCGCGATTTGTGCTGAAAAGTTTGGGCTCGGTGGATGGCCCGGCGGCACGATTGCGGAGAAAGAAGTCGCCCAGGCGCGAGAGGTCCGGAGCGAGCAGGAACACCGCCATCAGAATCAGGTGGAAGGCAAAGAGCTTCACAGGCACGTCGTAGGTCATGTTGAGCATGAAGACCTGGATCATGTCCACCAGGCAAACCAGCGCGCCGAGCAACGTCGTCCTCGGCACGATGAGTAGAATTCCGGCCAACATCTCCGCGCATCCGGCGAAGATCTCGTACGAAGGGGAAGCGCCTACCGAAGACCAGAGAACACCCATGGGAGAAAAACTGCCGAACGGCTCGATCAATCTTGTCAAATAGGGAAACGGCATTTGGAGCGGAATAAGCTTGTCCATTCCGTACAGAATCATCTCGGAGGCAAGTGCAAAGCGGATGAAGAGCCGAAACCACTTGTACAGCTTCGTGTAGCTCTTGCGCTTGCCGTCGAGAACGGACCAGATCTCCGTTGCCGCAATGGAAATAATCAATACGCAGAAAGCGAGGACCCAGTCGAATGTCTTGTCGCCGCTGCCGCTGCCGGTATAAACCAGGGGAAGCTTCGCATTGAAGATATTGGCAGCGACCCAGAAGACGAGTTGGCGTATCGGCCACCATGCTGCCGGGTCCAGATCATCCACGTTGGGGATCGGGACGGGGAATAAGCCGACGATGATCTGCGTTGTGAGGCAATACAGCCCGAAGTACACGAAGCAGAAGCGAAACGCAACACGGCGCGCGCGGCTCCAGTGCGGTGCTGCCGACTTGGGTTTTGCTGGAACGGTCTCGGTGTGAGCAGCCATTGTTATCCGCGAAGCGCAACATCCGTCGATCCCGGCGAGCGGCCGGCCTTCGCGATTTGCGCTAGTATAGCCAAAAACCAACCCATTGAGTACTCTATCTCGCTATGACGCGGTCGTGATCGGATCTGGGCCGAACGGGCTCGCAGCCGCCATTGTCGTAGCGCTGGCTGGGCGCTCCGTCCTGGTAGTAGAGGCGAGGCCGCAAATTGGGGGCGGGACACGTTCCGGCGAACTGACCCTGCCGGGTTTTGTCCACGATCTTTGCTCCGCCGTCCATCCGATGGCAGTCGCCACTTCGTTCCTCAGGTCGCTGCCCTTGGAGAAGCACGGTCTTGAGTGGATACATCCGCCTCTCCCACTGGCCCATCCATTCGACGACGGCTCGGCAGCCGTGCTCTACCGTTCACTCGAAACCACGTGTTCCGCTCTTGGCGACGGTGGCGCGGGCTACCGCAACCTAATTGGCCCCGTGGTTGCAAACTGGCAGGCCATCGAAGCCGATGCATTAGGGCCACTGCGCTTCCCCCGGCACGCCTGGGCGATGACCCATTTTGGTCTGCATGCCATTCGCTCCGCAGAGAGCCTGGCGCGAGGCGTGCTGAAGACAGAGCAAAGCCGCGCCCTGTTTGCGGGCCTCGCGGCGCACTCCGTTCTGCCTCTCGATCAGCCGGCCACGGCGGCCATCGGCCTGGTGCTTGGAGCCGCGGCTCACGTTGCGGGCTGGCCCATCCCGCGTGGTGGATCGCAGCGCATAGCGGACGCCCTCGCGTCCTATCTTCGGTCCCTCGGCGGCGAAGTGGTTACCGGCTGGCGCGTCCGCAGCCTGGATGAACTCCCGAAGGCCGCAATCACACTGTGCGATTTGAGTCCTCGTGGCTTGCTCGCGATTGCCGGCGACCGGCTGCCCGCTTCATACCGGCAGGCGCTTGCGCGCTATCGCTACGGTGCCGGTGTCTTCAAACTGGATTGGGCCCTGCGCGCGCCGATCCGCTGGCGGAATCCCGATTGCGCGAACGCTGGAACCGTCCACCTGGGAGGAACACTCCAAGAGATCTTCGATTCGGAGCTCGCGCCTGCCAGGGGAGAGCATGCGCTGCGCCCGTTCGTACTTCTGGCGCAACCGAGCCGGTTCGACGATTCGCGCGCGCCCCGTGGACAACATACGGCGTGGGCCTACTGCCACGTGCCAAACGGCTCCAGCTTCGACATGACGGAACGAATCGAGAATCAAGTCGAACGATTCGCGCCGGGCTTCAAAGACCTGATCCTCGCACGAAGCGTTATGCCGCCGGCCTTGCTCGAACAGCACAACCAGAACCTGGTCGGAGGAGACATCACGGGTGGCAGTCCCGATCTGCGCCAGCTTTTTTTCAGGCCCACCTGGAGGATGTACGGCACTCCAGTGAAAGGCTTGTATCTATGCTCATCTTCGACCCCGCCGGGCGGGGGCGTACACGGCCTTTGCGGCTACTTCGCCGCGAAGCGGGCGCTGAAGAGCATCACTTAGTGCTTGCGGCCATTTTCGGTAGCGAACCGGCATACCGCGATAGAGGACTGAGTCTTAAAGCCCCCCCTAACCCATATTCCTCTTCACCGCCGCCACCAGCTTCTCAATATCCTGCTCGCCGTTGTAGAAATGCGCCGACACCCGCAAGTATCCCTTCCTTGCCGACACGATGATTCCTTCGCTCTGCAACTGCTTCGCAAACGCCGAGACGTCCACCTCTGGCAGCTTCACCAGCACAATCTGCGATGGCAAGCACGGCTCCTCCGTCGGATACAATTCCGCCCCGAGCGCCGTCATCTGCCGCCGCACTTCTCCGGCTAATTGCAAAACTCGCTGCTCAATCACCGCCGGGCCAATCTCTTCCATCAGCGAGATCGACGCCTGCATGGCGTAGAGCGACGAAAAGACCACCATCCCGCCCTCGTATTTCTCAGCTGACTCATGAAATCGCGGTGCACCGTGATGCAGGTTGTCCACGCCACGCCAGGCTCGGTCGCTGCGCCAGCCGATTACATTGGGCCGCAGCCACTTGCGCGCTTCCGGGCGCACATACAGGAACCCCGCGCCGTTCGGCGAGATCATCCACTTGTATGCGTCGACCGAAAGAAAATCCGGCTGCGTTCGCGCACAATCAAAGCGCAACGCGCCGATGCTCTGCGTCCCATCGACATACGACAACACGCCGCGTTCCCGCAATCGCCGGATCATGGCGTCGAGGTCGGGCCGTAAGCCCGTGGCATAATTCACCGTGCTGAGCATCACGAGCCGCGTCCGCGGTGTTACATTTTGCTCCAGTTCGCTCCATGCACACACTTTGCCGGTAACGCCCGCTAGCGACTGCGCCGCATACAAGTGGTTCGGAAACTCGTGCTCCAAGGTCAGGATTTCATCGCCGGGTTTCCAATCGATGCCGCTCAGAACGGTCGCGAGCCCCTGGCACGCCGCCGTGATGAATGCGATATCGTCCGGCTGGGCGCCTGCCAGTCGCGCCACCATGCCGCGCAGCTCGTCCAGGTCATCGAACCAGTTCAGGAAATCGGTGCAAGCAAATTGATCGCGCCGTTTGAAATGCGCCAGCGCGGCCTCGCTCGCCCGCTTCGGCACCTGACCATACGTGGCTGTATTCAGGAATGTCCGGCCGCGCAGAGCCGGAAACTCGGCGCGAACGTTCTGCCAGTCGATCGGCTCCCTGCCCGGCGTCACCGCGCGCTGCCAAGCACTTTCTGCAAGTGCTCAACCGCCTCGTGCAGCAGAACGTCCTCGACAGCTTTGGTCCGGCGTTCCACAAACTCAACCTTGGCCTCGGCTAGCTTCTTACCCACGGTGATGCGATACGGAATGCCAATCAGATCGGCGTCCTTGAACTTCACGCCCGGTCGCTCATCTCGATCGTCCAGCAGGGCATCGATGCCCCGTTTCATGCATTCCCGGTACAGTAAATCGGCCGCCTCGTGCTGCAGCGCTTCGCGATAATTGGCCGGCGTGATCACCACAGAAAACGGCGCAATCGAGGCGGGCAGCGTCATGCCGTCTTTGTCATGGAATAGCTCAATCGCGCACGTCAAAATGCGTTCGATGCCGATTCCGTAAGACCCCATAATCGGCTTCACTTCCTGGCCAGCCTCATCCAGTACGCGCAACCCCATCGATTCCGAATACTTGTAGCCCAGCTTGAAAATGTGTCCAATCTCCACCGCTTTCACGATGTCGAGCGTCGCGCCGCATTGCGTGCACTTGTCGCCCGGCGCCACCTGCCGCAGCTCAAAGAACTCCGCCGTGAAATCCTCGCCGGGCGTGACATGCCGAAAGTGGTAATCGTCTTTGTTCGCGCCGGTGATCATATTCTTCCGGCCCTTCAAGGCATTGTCCGCGAGTGTGCGAAGGTTCTTCACGCCCACCGGCCCAAGCGATCCGGCATTGGCGCCGAACAGGTCGAAGATCTCCTGCGGATGCGCCTGGCGCACTTCTTTCGCCCCCAACACGCTCGTGAGCTTGGTTTCGCTGAGTTGGTGGTCGCCCCGCAGCATGATCAAGACAGGTTTCTCGTCACCCACCATCACCAGGCTCTTCATTTGCGAGCTCTCCGGCAGTTTTGTGAAGGACGAAAGATCCGCAATGGTCTTCATGCCGGGGGTGTGGAACTCCTCCGGTTCCAGATCGCCTGCCGGATCCTCAACCAGCGGAGCCGTGGGCACGGACGCCGCCTTCTCCAGGTTGGCCGCATAGCCGCAGCTCTTGCAGCGCACAACAAAGTCTTCGCCGGCCTCGGAGGCAATCATGAACTCTTGCGACTGGCTGCCACCCATCGCCCCGGAATCTGCGTCCACCACGATGTATTCCAGGCCACACCGGTCGAAGATCTTGCAATACGCGTCGTGATGCTTGCGGTAGGCGATATCCAGTCCGGCCGCATCCATATCGAAGGTGTAGGAGTCCTTCATGATGAACTGGCGCACCCGAAGCAAACCCGACTTCGGCCGCGGCTCATCGCGGAACTTGGTCTGTATCTGATACCAGATCTGCGGCAGTTGCTTGTAGCTGCGCAATTCTCCGCGCGCAATGAACGTCATCACCTCTTCGTGGGTCATGCCCAGGCAGAGATCGCGCCCGAAACGGTCTTTCAGGCGGAACATGTTGTCGCCCATCACGTCCCAGCGGCCCGATTCCTTCCAGACCTCCGCCGGGTTCAGCGCCGCCAGCAGCATCTCCTGCCCGCCGATCGCGTTCATCTCCTCCCGCACTATCTGTTGAATCTTCAGCAGCGAGCGCTGCGCCAGCAGCAGGTAATTATAGATTCCGGCCGACAGCTGGCGTATGTAGCCGGCACGCAGCAGTAGCTGGTGGCTGATGACTTCCGCCTCAGCCGGTGTTTCCCTTAACGTGGGGATAAAAAGAGTGCTCCAGAGCATCGGGTTATTAGACAATTAGATCAGATGAGCGGAACCGACCAGCAGCGCATGTCCCGGCCCTTGGCCGAAGTGGATCCACAGATTTACGATGCGATCCAAAAAGAAGTGGACAGGCAGAACACCCGGATTGAGTTGATTGCCAGTGAGAACTTCACTTCCGAAGCAGTCCTCGAAGCCACAGCCAGCGTATTTACCAACAAATACGCCGAAGGCTACCCGGGTAAGCGTTATTACGGCGGGTGTGAGTACACCGACATCGTGGAGAACCTGGCCCGCGATCGCGCCAGGCAGCTCTTCAAAGCCGAATACGCCAACGTGCAGCCCCACTCCGGTTCGCAGGCCAATGAAGCCGCCTATGCGTCCGTCCTTCAACCCGGCGACACCATTCTCGGCATGAACCTGGCCCATGGCGGCCACCTCACGCACGGCCATCCTCTGAATTTTTCCGGCAAGCTCTACAAGGTTGTTGCCTACGGCGTCCGCAAGGACGATGAACTGAATCGACTACGACGAGGTCGCGCGCCTGGCCGAGGAACACAAGCCCAAGCTGATCATCGCCGGCGCCAGCGCTTACGCCCGCGTCATCGACTTCCCGCGATTCCGCCAGATTGCGGATTCCGTCGGCGCCGTCTTCTTGGTCGACATGGCCCACTATTCCGGCCTCATCGCGGGCGGCGTCTACCCAAACCCCTGCGAACACGCCGATATTGTGACGTCCACCACACACAAGTCGCTGCGCGGGCCCCGCTCCGGCCTCATCCTGGCCAAGGAGAAGTTTGGCCCGGCTATCGACAAAGCGGTTTTTCCCGGCGCGCAGGGTGGACCGTTGGTGCATGTCATCGCCGCCAAAGCCGTCTGCTTTCTGGAGGCCCTGCAGCCCGACTTTCCGATCTACGCGAAACAAGTGCTTCTCAATGCCCGGGCACTGGCCGCCTCCTTGCAAGCGGAAGGTTTCCGCGTCGTGAGCGGCGGCACCGATTCGCACCTCGTGCTGATTGATGTCTTCGCCAAGGGCGTGAAGGGAAAGGAAGCGGAGAAGGTGCTCGACGAGGCCTACATCACGGTCAACAAGAACTCCATCCCGTTCGACGTGAATCCCCCGCTCAACCCCAGCGGCGTCCGCTTAGGCAGTCCGGCCGTCACAACGCGCGGTTTTCGTGAGGCGGATATGACGGAGGTGGGCCGCCTGATCGCCTACGTCGTCTCCAATGCGAAATCGGAGGCAGCCGTCCTCGAAGCGCGCAAGGGGGTCGCCGCGCTCACCCAGAAGTATCCGCTCTACGCCTGGAAGCACCAGTTGATCAACACACGCTAGGCTCAGTCGAGCCGCTGCTCCAGGATGAGGCGCGACAGTAAATGGTGCGCTCGCCCACGGCCGCCTTACGCCTTTGTCGGCGGTCATCCACGGCCATAATCCCCATCAGCCTGCTCGCTGTTTGTAGACGCGAATCCGCTCTTCCGACGCCGCTGGCTTTCTCGTATTCGCTGTCGGTTCCAATACCATCAGCCGCGCGCGTTCCGCCTTATCGTGGTAATCGTTCTGATTTTTCCGATAAAGGCCCTTTTCAAGCACCGCCGGCTCAACTTCTTCCAGCAAGTCCAGCAAGCCGATCTGGAAGTGTTTCAGCAACGCATCCGCCAGTCCCTGCTTCAGCCGCCGGGCTCCTTTCAACACATTGTGAAGCTGGGGCTGTGATGTCCCAATCAATCTAGCCAACTGGCGCTCAGTGCAGTCGCCGTTCCGAATCCGCAACGTAACGTAACGGATCAAGAGGCCCTGAAGAACCTCGAAATTGACCGCCATTCCTCATCCTGGTGATTCCGCTGTGAAATAGGGTCGCCCTATTTTGAATCAAAGTGGAAATTCTCGCCTTTTTGCACCGGTTATCTAATGAGCATTGTAAACCACTCTCTTGAATACAGTTGTGCTTTCTCGCCGGGATAATTCTCTAGCTACTTTGCAAGAATTCTATATTTTTGATTGACCGATTTAAGAGAAGTATTAAGTTAGTACCAGTACTGCCGAATTCTTTTTCACGGCAGACGTTCAGCTGTCAGGAGTCAAAAACAAACAATATGCAATGGACAAGATCAGAGACTCTAGCCCTCGCTCAACAATCATGCACGTTGTGCTTTGGCTTAGGTTTGAGAGAAGGCCGGGCGGGAACCTCAACGCCCTGCCATTGTGTCTTTCGCGCTATTTTTCGCGCATGCTACCAGCGTTTTCGGACATGCGCCGCGAAGGAAAAGTACATTAGCCGGGTTTCTTTGGAGCCCTTCCCGGGGCGCGATCGAAAGAAAACCTGGGGCCTCAAAGATGAAGAGTATATGGCTGATTTCGTCCTGGTCTCGCGCCGAAACCTGGATGAAGCCGAATACAAAATCTTCAAATTCCACTATCTGCTGGGGGCGGATTGGACTCTTTGTTGCCGTCGCCTCAAGATCGACCGGGGCGAATTCTTCCATCATGTGTATCGAATCCAGCAAAAACTGGGGCGCACGTTCCGGGAATTGGAACCATACGCTCTGTTCCCGCTGGATGAGTACTTCCACGGCTCTCAGCGCTCGCCGGACCAAATCTCCGCCCTGTTCCCCGTGCTCACCGAGGAAGAGGCGAAGAACTACCCGCCGATCCGCTTCCCAATTAAACGCGCTGCCTGAAACGGGTCCCGCGCCCGAAACCCAGAGTGCGTTCTCCTTTTCGATTTGACTTAGTGCTGACGAAGACATAAGAAAAAAAACAGTAAGTGGAGGGCGGGGCGGTCTCCGTGTCGAGATCCGTCCCGTTTTGTTTTTTCCCGACCCCGTAATCGTTTAAGCGACACCCAAGTCTTTCAAGCCGCGGTTGTACCGTAGATGAGATAGCCACGTCCCATGTACAGCCTTGATCGCGTCTCCGCCGAAGTTCCCGTCATCGAAACCGAGCGTCTCCTGCTGCGCTGCCACCGGGTCGATGATCTCGCCGCGTGTGCGTCCATGTGGGCCGATCCCGCCGTGACGCGCTACCTCGGCCGCGATCCGCTGGCCCCCGAGGAGGTCTGGGCACGCTTGCTGCGCTACGTCGGGCACTGGGCTTTGCTCGGTTACGGCTTCTGGGCCGTCGCGGAGAAGGAAAACGGCCAATTTGTCGGCGATCTCGGCTTTATGGACTTCAAGCGCGGTCTCGGGCCATCGCTCGAAGGTGTGCCGGAAATCGGCTGGATACTGGCCTCTCACGCTCACGGCAAAGGCTACGCGACGGAGGCCGTCCGCGCCGCCGTGGCGTGGGGCGACTCGCATTTCGAATCCAAACGCTACCGCGTGCATCATCAATCCCGAAAACTCGGCTTCAATTCGGGTCGCCGGGAAATGCGGATATAAGGAAAGCCTTCGCACCGCCTACCGCGGTCACCCGGTCGTCCTCTTCGTGCGCTGAGTCCTCGCGGTCTACTTCCGCGGCGGATTGATCATGATATGCGCGCCCGCGGTTCCAGGAGACATCAGCCACGGCGCGTTGTCGCTGGGTTTGGTGGATAGTCCCGTCGATTCAGCCGTTGCATAGGGAACGTAGATCACCCATCGCAGGTACGCGTCCGCCACTCTGCCGCTGCTCGCGTCGTAGCTGGTTCCGGTAAGAACGTACAACGTACGTGGTTCGCGGGGCATAGTCAGTTTCCCTTCGGCGACCTCTTTCCACCGGATGTCGTTGCGCGCCTGCCCCGTGATCTTTTGGGCCACCAGTTCGCGGCCGCGCGCCATGTAGGGCTCCAGGTCCTTGTGATAGCAGGCAACGCTGAATGCCGTCTTGCCCGGGTCGCTCGCCAGGCAAATCAGCTCGTTCTTTCCCTCGCGCAGCTTCACCAGTTCGCCCTGCGCGTTGTATCCGAGCACGGCCGCCCCATCTCGAAGATCGGCAGGTGCAGCCAACACCGCCGCCGCGATCTGAGCCTCCGGACCGGGCGCCTCAGCCGCCGAACAGATCGATGCAGCCAACAAGCTAAGAACCAACGCCTTCATCTTCATCTCGACGCCTCGCCCTTTACTGTAACCCCAATTCTTCTTCAGGAGGTGCAGGTCACCCGAAGACCAAGGGGCAGACTCTTAGAACGGTGAGTAGCCTGCCGGACCCCGGCCGCAGTACACAATCCGCGACACACAATCGCTTAGCGCAAAACTCGCAAAAACCCTAGTTATATTTCACTAATCCCTCTTGACAAGTGGGTTATACTGTCTTGACCTCTCTGTCTTATCTGCCTCAGGTGGGCACCATGGGAGACGTTACCCTACTCCTTCAGCAGTGGCGCGAAGGAGACCGCAACGCCGAAAACGAGCTGTTCGACCTGGTAATGCCGAACCTCCGTCGTTTGGCCCGCTACCTGATGAAGGCTGAGCGCAAGGGTCACACCTTGCAACCCACGGACTTGGTAGACCAGGTCTACTTCAGGCTGGTTAGCGCCAAGGATCGGGATTGGCGGAATCGGGCTCATTTTTTCGCTATTGCTGCTAGAGCTATGCGAAGGTATCTAATCGACTATGCCCGCGGCCGCCCCGACGTGGACATGATTGCGCTGGAAGGCATAAAGGACTATCTCCCCGCCGACAGCGCAAAGATCGACGTGGCGATCACGGTGGACCGGCTCCTGGATGAACTCGCCGAGACCAAGCCGGACTGGTGCCGGATCGTCGAAGTGAAATACTTTCTTGGGCTCACCGACGAAGAAGCGGCGGATGCGCTGGGTATGAAGCTACGGACTATGCAGAGAAACTGGCTTGATGCCCGGCAGTGGTTGTTTGCGCAGGCGGAGCCCGATCGTGCCCAACAAAAAAGCGCAGGATGACGATCTGGTCATGAGCCTGGTCGAGTTGGCGCTCGCCCAGCCGCCCGAACAGCGCGAAGCCTACCTGAATAGCGCCTGTGCCGCCGATACCGAATTGTTCAGCCAGGTATCGCGCTATGTCGAATCCGAGCAGCGCATGGAGGGGTTCCTGCTTGACCCGCTCTGCCCTCGCGCCGAGCCCGAGCACCCGTTTGAGCCCGGCCAACTTCTTAACGGCCGCTTTCGAATCCTCCGCGAAGTGGCGGAGGGCGGTATGGGCATCGTCTACGAAGCCTACGACGAAACACTGGAGCGGCGCATTGCCATCAAATGTGCCAAGGCCGGTTTTCGCAGGCGTTTGCCTCCGGAAGTGCGCCACGCCAGCGAAATCGCCCACGCCAATGTCTGCAAGATCTTCGAGATCCACACGGCTTCCACCCAGGCGGGAGAGGTCGACTTCATCACCATGGAGTTTCTTGACGGTGAGACGCTCGCTGATCGGCTCAGCCGCGGGCCGCTGCCGAAAGAGGAGGCCCGCACCATCGCCCGGCAGCTCTCTGCGGGCCTCGCCGAAGCCCATCGCGGACAGGTCATTCACGGCGACCTCAAAAGCAACAACGTCATTTTGAGCACGCTGCCCGACGGAGCGATCCGGGCGGTCATCACAGACTTCGGCCTGGCCCGGCGTCCGGCTGCTCCCTCTGTGACTGCGCCTTCGGGAACGCGGGCCGGAACGGCCGCCTACATGGCGCCCGAGTTATGGAAGGGCGAAAAAGCTTCCGCCGCCTCGGATGTGTATGCCATGGGCGTCATCCTCTATGAGCTTGCCTCGGGACATAAGCCGCCTGAGCCGCCCGATATCGAATCCGCGCCCGCGAAGGGTCCCATCCGGAAACTGCCGCCCGTCGATCCCCGATGGGACGGCATCCTTGCGCGCTGCCTCGATCCCAATCCGTCGCGTCGATTGTCCGCGGCTGAGCTCGCGCAAGCGCTCGCTCCGCCAGTTTCCCGGCGATGGTGGCTGACTGCTGCAGTCGCTGCGGTTTTGGCTCTCGCCACCGGTGCTGCGGTATATATGGGCGCCTCGCTCCCCAAGGAATCCTGGCGCTTGGCGATGCTGCCCGTTGAATCCAGCCCCGAAACGAGATCGCAGGCGGACCGCTTGTCGCGCGAGACCGCGGCCCAACTGTCTCACCTCAAGGGCGGAAACGTCGCGCGGCTCGCCGTGATTCCCCTCGACCGGATCCAAGGCCAACATATCGATACCCCTGAAAAGGCCGGCACGACGCTCGGCGCCACCCACGTTCTCCACGCGACACTCGAGAACAAAAACGGCAAACTGCTTCTGCGTGCGGTATTGACCGACGTGCGGCGCCGGGTCAACGTCAAACAGTGGACCGCCGAGTACGCTCCCGATGAATTGCGCTATGCCCCCGTTGCTCTTGCGGGAGTCGTGACGTCGCAACTGGGTTTGCCGCCGCTGGTGGCCTGGCCGACCGTGAATTCGGCCGCCGCTCAGGATTACTGGCATGGGCTCTGGTACATGCGCCGCAACTCCACCATCGACTCGGCCCTTCCTCTCCTCGAGCGGGCGGTAGCTGAGGATCCCGGCTCGCCGCTGACCCATGCGGCCCTGGCCGAAGCGCAGCAGAGGAAGTGGGCCCAGACCCAAGATTTATCATGGCTGGAGCGCGCCAAGGAGTCCGAACGGCAGGCACAACAACGTAATCCAGATCTCGCGCAGGTTCAACGAGTGGCGGGCCTTCTCGACGTTCGCGAGGGTCACTACGACCTGTCAGCGTCTGAATGTCTCAGAGCCATCGCCCTGGATCCAAAGGATGGCAAGGCGTATCGGGTTTTAGGCCGGACCTACGAAACGGCCAATCGCCCCGATGAGGCGCTGGCGGCGTATCGCAAAGCAATTGAAGTGGATCCAGGGGACTACCGGAATCACCAGGAACTCGGGACCTTTTACTACCATCTAGCCGACTACGAGCGGGCGCTCCCGCATTTTCTGAAGGCGAAAGAACTGGCGCCAGAGGAGCCAGTGGCACACCGTGTCCTAGGAAACTGCTACGTGGCTTTAGGGCGTCTGCCGGACGCCGAGGGTGAGTTTCGGCTCGCGATCCAATCGGGCGGAACACTCGATTCCCAGTATCTCGGACTTGCTTTTATGGAAGAGGGAAGATACTCCGACGCTGTTGCCAGCTACCTGCAGGTCTTGGGCCTTGCGCCGAACCTGCTGGTAGTTCGAATGAACCTTGGAACGGCTTACTGGCTCATGAGCCAGAAGGTGGAATCCAGAAAGGCCTACCGCCGTGCCAGAGAATTGGCCGAGAAGCAGATCGCAAACGACCCCAGCGACGGCTTAACCCGTTCATATCTGGCGTACATCTGCGCCCGTCTCGGTGATTCGCCGAGGGCGGAGTCCGAAATCGCCCAAGCTCAGGCACAGTCGCCTAACGACGCTGATGTGCGCTTCATGGCCGTAGCCACCTTCGAGGCGCTTGATCGCAGAGCGGATTCCTTGGAGATTCTCGGCGCCGTCCCCTACGAAGAACTTCGTGATGTGAAAGGTTGGCCAGGTTTGGCGGACTTATCACGGGATCCTCGCTTTATACAGTTGTTAGCTTCACGCAAGCCAAATAAGTAAAGGAGAAAAGTCGTATGTTGATCAAGTTCGAGATCCAGGTGGACGGTAGTTCCGGGGCCACCGCCGTCCAGGCTCAGGCCCCCGCCGCGAAGGAACTCTCCGCTGCTTTCACGAAGCCTGGCGGTGGTGGTCCCCCCGGAAATGACCCCCGCACGCCTCCGGGTAGCGGGCCGCCCGGAAACGACCCCCGCACGCCTCCGGGTAGCGGGCCGCCCCCGTCTGGTTCAGGAACGGTGTTGGTTATTGGGCCGATCGTTATCTGCGGATCTGCTGCGGGCCCCTCTGGGTTCGGCACCGGTGTCGGCCCCGGCGGGGGCGGCCCTCCCGGGAACGATCCGCGTACCGACTGACGACCGTCCCAAGACTCGTGCCCCAGAAAACTTCTGCCGGCGACGGTCGAAAACTCGCCCAAAGCGCCGGCAAACCTGAAAAGACCACGATAGGAATCAATGGAGGTTTCCAAATGGCATTTACGATGGAACATCAAGAAAAGCAAGAGTGGTGCTGGAACGCTGTCACCGTAAGTGTAGAGCACTACTTTGACCCGCATTCGCCATTGAATCAGGAAGACTTGGCGAAGAAGGAGTTAGGAGGGCCTTTCAACAAGCCCTTCTTCATACAGGACGCGCTGCAGAACCTCCACCTTCTGAATGGAACCACAGAGGCTTCCCTGAGTTTCGCGGACGTGAAAAAGCAGTTGGATCAGAACCTTCCCGTTTGCGCGCATATCCAGTGGGCCGGGAGCGACCTGTCTCATTATGTGCTGATAACCGGCTACAAGGTGCAGCCGGGTGGTCCCAACTTGGTGTACGTGTCGGATCCATATCTTCGGGAAGGCAACGTATGGATTTGGGATTACGATGCCTTCTCCTTCGCCTATAGTCCCAAATACGCCCCTTTCGCGGAAGGAACTTGGGTCGAATCCTTCCTGATACAGCAACCGCCTGCGAAGTAATAGGAGATTCGTCATGAATGTCACTAAACCGATTAAACCCAAGAATTTGTCGTCGCCGTGGCCCTCGGAAAGCTGGATGAAACAGCTGAGGACCAGCATGGCGGCTTTTGCGGGTCCAGGCAATCCTCTCGCGGATTGCCTCGCCGGGGAAAGCTGGCCCGGACGGAAGGCTGCGCACTGCGTTTACAGCCTCGGACTAAGCACACTCATCGACCCGAATCTGACGGACCTCGACGACCTGAAAAATCCCTTGTGCTGGCGATTTATCGCGGGCGGCCACAAGAGCATGAAGACCGCAACCGCCTGCTACGCGCCCGATGAGAACAGTGGATTCAACGCGAAGATAGCGTGCACGTTGAGTGCTCCAGAGTTGGCGGAGATCCTCGCGAGCGCCGAGGCGCTCAACGAGCTGAAAGAAGTGAGTGCAAACCCGAGCAACCACTACAATCTGCGCGTGCTGAGGATTCCGGGGCTCTATCTTGAAGCATTCTGGCTGAAATCTCAGCGTGCCGGCACGCCCGACTTGATCGTCCCGTACAGCCTTATCCCGCACGGATCGAATTCAATCAAAGGCGGCGGCAAGACCCTGCACAAGGACGAAGCTTATACTGCGGCCGACTTCCTGGAAATCACTCGGGCCGCTGCGGTAGCACGCCTGGCTAGAGCCAAAGAGGCAGCCCGTGCACGGCGAAGCAAAGCCGCGAAACTGTAGCCTACGGCCCATCGCATTGGTCGGCAATCGCCTGCCCACCCCTAACAGGTAGGGTGGGCGGCCCCTGTGGGGGCGGGTAGTCGGACCGCTCCCGCAAAACTCGTTCCTCTCCTCTTTCCCCCGCTAGGTTGATGGTCCGCCTGCGTCCTCCTCGTCAACCCTTCAGGCTCATCCCCACCCCCGCCCCGCCTGGCCAACCATCGCTAGAGCCATGCCGCTCCACCGTCCCCTGCGCCCGCCATGTCTTTATTGCATTAACCTGGCGGATTTTTCTGAGTTATCGCGCTTACCTCCATGTCAACCCGTTAGGAGTTAACGGCGCGACAGAAAAGGACCCCCCAATGAATAGCTCAATTCTCCGCACCCTCCTCCCCATCGCCCTCAGCGCCGCCATTGGCCCCATTGCTCTGAAAGCGCAAGGTTCCATAACCGCAAAGATCCCGTTTGACTTCACTGTCGGCAAGCAGTCGCTCGCCGCGGGAGAGTATCGCGTCCGGCAAGTGACACCGGACGTTCTCTCGATCACCGAAGTGAACGGCCGCACCACCGTCATGGCCCTTACTCTTCCCGCCGACGCCAAGCAAGACGGTAACGCCGTGCTGACGTTCAAGCACTACGGCGACAGCTACTTCCTCTACCAGGTGGCCGGCTCCAGTCGGGGATGGCAATTCCACCAGTCGCCCGCCGAAAAGGACCTGCTCGCCAGGAAAGAAAAGCCCACCCCGGTCACCTTGGCCGGCGTCATAACCCCGAAGTAAACCTGGACTGCGACGGCGCCTTCGCCCTCAAAAAAGACTCCGTCCGCGCGGCGTCCGCTTCCTCTTTGGGCCAGATTCGACCCTGGCCCCTGGAAGCTGGCGCCGCGGTTCTGTCCATAAGGCCGAATGAACCGGTCCGCAGCCCTTCCCTCTGCAAGCGCTGGCGGATTTTTCTGAGTTGTCGCGCTTACTCTCATGTCAAGCCGCTGCAGTTAGACGGCGAGGCAGAAAAGGAACCACCCCATGTCAAACCCTATTCTTCATATGTTGGCCGCCCTCAGTTTTAGTGCAGTTCTCATCCCGGCTGCTCTGCTGGCTCAGGGCTGCATCACCGCGACAATTCCGTTCAGCTTCACCGCCGGCAAGCAGTCGCTCCAGCCAGGCGAGTATTGCCTGCGGCCGGTGGGGCAGGACAGTAGTGTTCTCTTGATCCGCGATGTCAACCGCCGCTCGGCCACCGTAACCCTGACCATACCCTGCGACGCGGCCGTGCGGAGTGACACGCCCCTGCTGACGTTCAAACACTACGGCAACGATTACTTCCTCTACCAGGTTTCTGACTCCAGCCGGGTATGGCAAATCCACCAGTCGGCCGCCGAAATGGAGCTGATCGCCCGGAAAGCACGGCCCAACCCAGTCAACCTGGCGGCTTCCTTGTCCCCGAAGGAGCATTAAGAGGGCACGCGAATTGAAAGATAGATCAACCAACCACGCGGCGCCGGCTTCCGCAGGCCACCATCAAAACGGGCCACAACGGGCATCTGGCGCCGCAGGTCCTTCTAGAGCCTACATGCAGGCTGGTTCCTCAGTACGTTCCCACATGGATCGCTAGCGGCAACGTGAGATTCACACCGCCGCTGGTCACCACCAGCGCCTGTGGTCCGGCCACCACGTTCGCATTCGCCGTTAGCGTAGCGGTAATCGAGGTCGCCGAATTCACCGTCACGTTGCTCACCGTCAGCATCCCGCTCGGCACCGTCACCGTATCGCCCGCTTGGAAGTTTGTGTTCGCTCCCGTGATGGTCACCGTGACCTGAGTGCCCACCGTCGCAGCCATCGTGTTCGGAGTCACGCCCGTCACCTGCGGGGCGGTCGGCCCCAGAACCGGGGTCTCGTTGAACAACCCGCGCATGATGAACGACGCCATCTCGCCCCGCGTCACCAGGTCATCCGGGCAGTAAATCAGCGGATTGGTTCCGCAGCCATTGGTGATGTTCTCCTCATACGCGCGTTGGATGAACGGGAACGGCAATCCGTTGCCCTCGACGTTAGTAGGTACATCCGCGAAATACGGCGTGGCGTTATACGTGAAACTGGCTCCGTACAACATCAGCCGGGCACGCACCATGAACATCGCCATTTCCCACCGCGGAATCGTCGCGGTCGGGCAGAACAGTCCGCCTCCACAGCCGGTCGTGATATCCACCTCCTCCATCTTCTGGATGTACGGGAAGAAGGAGTTCGTTGACGGAACGTCCGTGAAATAAGGAGTCGTGTTGTAGATGGCGGGCGTTATGGTGCCCGTAACCGCCCGAACAATAAACGCCGCCATCTGCTCGCGAGTCACGTTGTCGTTCGGGCAGAAGATACGCGTTTCGGGCGTGCTGCCTTCGATGCAACCGGTGGTCACTCCCGCCTCAAACATCAGGTTCGCCGCGTCGAAATAGGAAGCGGTCGGTGGAACGTCGTTGAATTCCGCGGTAGTTTGTACAAAGAACGCCGTTAAAGTGTAATTGCCGTTTATGACCAAACAATTCGAGGCATCGAGTGGGGCCCCGGTCCAGGCGCCGAATAGCCAGCCCGCATCCGGCGTGGCCGTTAAACAGACTTTGGTGCCATACAAATAGGACCCGCCACTGGCTGGAGGATTGGCGGCGACTGTTCCGTCCCCACTTTGGTTGAGTGTCAGCGTGACAGTCGAGGGCGGTGTCGACGTCGTAAACGACCAAATCGGAGACCGACTGCTAGTGGAGGCGCTCTTCGCCACGATCTGCCAGAAATACTGTGTGGAAGCTGCCAACGACGACGGCGTGTAGTTGGTCGTCGTGACGTTGCGTCAGAACGGCGGTGGATTGGACGTGCCCAGGTATACATCGTAGGAAGTCGCGCCCAGCGAAGGATTCCACGTCACACTCGTGGACACTGGTACGGCAGTTGCCCCGTTAGCGGGCGAGACCAGCGCTGGCGCCGGAAGAACATCATTCACAAAAGCGTTCAATAAATTGAAGGCATTCACACTGCCAATGCCTGTCGCAAAATCCCATCCGGGAGCCGTTCCGTAGGCAGGTGCATACGAAGCATTCGAGGTTGACAAGACACCGATCTTCTGACCGTCCAAGTAGCAATTGAATGTGCCAATGCAGGGAATGTCTGTGTCCCCCTCGGTGATGTCGTTGAAGCTGCAAGTCGAGGCGGGGCCGGTGGTGGAATTGCAGGCGGCCCTGCCCGCCGAAGTGCTGTATTCGTTCTGAGCGATCTGGTAGTAAGTGGGATTCGGGTTGCCGACGCCCGTTGATCCCAAGGCTTGGTTGATCAAGGCCTGAATCCCGGCCATGATGGGGGAAGAAACTGACGTTCCGCCGAATCCGGCCCAGGTAGAAGGCGGACCCGCACAACTGCTCCCGTAGTTTGACGTGTCCGAGTAGCAGACCACATAATAGTGGCTCCATAAGCCGTTCGCTGCGAAAAGAGCGACATCCGGCACGTCTCGAACGCCGTCGTTTGGGTTGCCGAAAATCGTCTGGTACGCAGGCTTGGCATATCCGGCGCAGGTCCCGCTGACTACATTCGAAACAGTCGGGTTCCCTGTGGCGCACCCGCTGGGACCGCCACTGCCGCCGGTGATATTAAGAAAACCGTCGTTGGATGCTGTGACGTTATTGCAAAACCCTCCGCGACCGTAGGTCGTACTGAATCCAAAATAGTTGGCGAGCACTACGCTTGCACAGGAATCGTTCCACGGTATCTCCGGGACGTAAGATTTAGCGGAATTATAATAGGCGCCATTGGTCGAATTCCAGTACGTACTAGTGGTCCCCGAAGCGTAGTCGCCGAAGTCCGTGCCCCCGACGGCAACGTTGTATATCGTCGACGCAAAGCCCGAGACGTTGATTCCGTAGGATGCCTCGGCCGAGCCGGCATCGGAAACCGCGGCAGCCCAGTCGCCGGCGGCCACGAACACCGAAACGCCCGCGGCAGCGGCCATCTGATAAAGAGTGTTGATGTAGCTATTGAATGCGGCGCCGTTCTGTGTTTCCGACTCGCCATAGCTGATACTCACGATGCCGGGGACGGGGCCGCCGTTGGTCAGCATGTTCTGAAGAGCGATGAATCCACCGAAGTTGGTGGTGCTATTACTGCAAGATGCCAGTACGATGGCGGCATTGGGCGCAGCCGCAGTCGCCCACTCGACGTCGATGGCCGCCTCCCCATCGTCCCCGTTAACCCCAGGGTCGGTACATGTGCCACCGGCCCCAGCTGCCGGGTGGACTTGCGTGAGAGAGCCGGAAGGGTAAGAAAGAGACAGGCCGAAAGTATTGCGGAATACATTCCAATCGCCCGTGTCGTTGTAAAGATCCGTATCCTCCACAACCACGATCGTCTGTCCCAGGCCGGTGTATCCGGCGGAAAACGCCGGGTTGAAATTGTAGATCGTCGCTAGATCGCCGGGGACGACGAGCAGGCTGTTGCGAACTGATCGTGTATTGCGCCTTTGGCACGAACATCGGGCGCGGCCTAACGTTGTTGAGCGAGACCACTCCAGTTACTGCCGGCAACAAAGCGGCCGGTATTTGGGGATCGCTTAGGTTGGCAAAGAAACGCTCTCCCCCAACTTGGAACGTATGAATTTCGGTGTGAAACGCTTCACGCACCTGGCCTGCGTTCCCCGAGAAGTCAATCACCATGTTGTGCGCGGGAATGTTGTTTACGTTAAATCCGTGCGATTCCAGCCAGCGCGAAACAGCCGTTATGTCCTCGGAGCTCGCGCCAAACTGCCTGCCATACTCCGCTGCTGTCATCCATTTGTGGAAGTTCGGAGAGGCCGGATCGGTAAGTGACGCGACAAACCTCTCAGCGGCGAGATCCTGCTCTGGCGAGCGCTTTAACTGGAGGTACATATCGAGATGTAAATTGTCGTCGACAGGTCCCAAATCATTCCCGCTTTTCGCTTCGGGGCGCGTGTTGCCCGCCAGCGTGACCAATCTGCTTTCGTCAATCGACTGTGTAATGAGCGCGCGCCGAAGCGTCGTCTGCGAATAGCCTGTTGGCGTAAACACCAACATCAGGCTAGCTAGCGACAGGACCAACAAGAAAGTCTTGTGGAGTATCTCCTGCCTGACGGTTCTTTTCATGGCCTGCAGCTGCAGCGCTCTCGCTCGACGCGCAGATCGGTCCCACTGCTTGGGATAATCGAAATGAACAATATGTCGACCGAGCGCGTGCCGGGGGAGACGATGGATACGATGAGGGACGTCCCGTTAGTCACTATCGTTACGCCGACTTTGAATGCGGGCCGCTACCTAACGGAGACGATTGAAAGCGTTCTATCGCAAGACTACCCACACATTGAGTATATCGCCGTGGACGGCGGATCCACGGATGACACGAACCAGATTTTGGCGCGCTACGAGCCCCGTGTCCGAGTCTTCCGCGAAAGGGATGCGGGCGCTGCGCAAGCCATCAACCGCGGCTTTCGCCGGGGGGCCGGCGCGATTTGCGGCTGGTTGAGTGCCGACGACACACTCCTGCCCGGATCTGTCGCGGCCGCCGTCAGACGATTCCAGATCAGCCGATCGCTGGGTGTTGTGTATGGGGAGGCGAATTGGACTACCTTGGACAGCAGATTACTCGATCGATATCCGACTTCACCGGACGCAATCCAACACCTTTGGCGCGAGTGCCTCATCTGCCAGCCCTCGGCCTTTGTGCGGCGTTCAGCGCTTGAGGAGATCGGATACCTCGATGAGAATCTGAAATCGGCCTTCGATTACGATCTTTGGATTCGCCTCTCAAAGAAAGTCGCCTTTGGGTATCTGGAGCGATACCTTGCCACCTCGCGAATGCACCGCGCCAACATGACCCTGTCGCAGCGAGGGATCGCTCTGAAGGAGGCGATGACCGTGCAACTGCGCCATTTCGGCTATACGCCCTTTCAGGCTGTATACGGCTACTGCGCCTATCGAGTAGACAAGCGGGACCAGTTCTTCGAGCCTCTTCGGCTATCGATTCGTGCGTACTGTCTGAGCTTGGCTTATGGCATGCTACTCAATCGACGGTCGCGTTGCCGATTTATCAGGGAGTGGGCGAGTAAATTGAGTCCCGGGCAGTTTCTGGGATACTGTAACGGCGTTTGGAGTCTCCTGAAAAACTCGGCTCGTGGGTGACGCGGTGAAATTCCTGTCGTCCATGTTCCAAGCGCGCAATGCGTCCTACGAACGTTCCCAGAGAACCAGCAAGAAAGGCATTCAACTTTGGACTCTCTCGAAAGCCATCTTACTTACCAGCCTCGTGAGCTGAAGTACGGCACCAGCGGGCGCCGCGGCGAAGTTATACACCTGACTCAGTTGGAGGTTTATATTAATGCGCTAGCAGAGCTAAGGTATCTGCTGGGACTTGCTCCCGCGCAAGGCGGAATCGCGCCGGGCCAGGAATTCTACTTTGCTTGTGACCTGCGCCCCAGTTCAGCCTCATATGTCAGAGAGCAAGGCGGGTGCGGCGAGATTGCTCAAGCCCTTGAGCGCGCCATTCGGGACGCCGGTCTGCGACCCGTCTTCCTGGGCCGGATACCGACGCCTGCTCTGACCTTCTTCGCCATCTCCCGGCAACGCGGCAGCATGATGGTTACAGGCAGTCACATCCCATTCGACCGAAACGGCTACAAAACCAACACATCGCAGGGAGAGTTGCTGAAAGAGCACGAACAGCCGATCAGCCAGATAGTGACGCAGGTCAGGAATAGCCTTTATTCCCAAACCTTCGCTGCATCCGCGTTCGACGAACAAGGCCGGTTCAAGACGGGTCACGCCGATCTTCCCCCGGAGATGGGTACGGCGAACGAGGAGTACATCCAGCGGTACACCTCCTTCCTCCACGGTTGCTCGCTACAGGGGAAACGGCTTCTTGTTTACCAGCACTCGGCGGTAGGGAGGGACCTTTTGGTCGAGATCCTACGCACATTCGGTGCTGAGGTGATCCCCGCCGGCCGCAGCGACACATTCGTGCCCATTGATACCGAGAACATTGACGAGAGGCAATTGGCCGTTATCCAGGCACTCGTGGACGAAGCTTGGTCACCCGATCGGCCGATTGATGCCGTCGTTTCCGTCGATGGAGATAGTGATCGTCCTTTGATGCTGGGTGTGGACGCTGCGACGCGCGAGGTGAAATTCTTTGGCGGCGATCTGATCGGTATGGTCACTGCCGAGTACCTCGGAGCCGACGCGGTTGTGGTGCCCATCAGCTGTAACGATGGCATTGATCAGGGCAGCCTAGCCGCCGTTACCGAGCCAAAGACGCGGATCGGCTCGCCATACGTGATTGCAGGAATGGAGGCAGCCCGAAGAAGAGGCCGCAAGGTGATTTGCGGTTGGGAAGCCAATGGCGGTTTCCTCACAGGCTCGGATATCGAGCGAAGGGGCAGAGTACTCAAAGCCCTCCCAACCCGGGATGCTTTGCTTCCTATACTGTGTGCATTGTTTAGCGCACAAGAGACTGGATTGTCACTGGCGGAGCGATTTGCCAGACTACCAAGCCGCTTCAGCCGGGCGGCTCTTTTGAAGGATTTTCCCCGACCTGTGAGCATCAAGCTCGTGCAGCGGTTCTCGCCGACTGATGTCACAGTTCGCGACATCTTCTTCGGGCCAGCCGTAAGGGCCTTGGATGGAGAGGGCGGTGTAGTTCAACTGTCGGGGGTCGAGTTGCGACGAATCCGCGCAATCCGCTCTGACCTCGAAAGCTTCTTTACAAATGCGATGGGGTTTTCTCCGATTGCACATTTGAACTATACCGACGGAGTGCGAATCACGTTCGATAACTCGGATGTTGGTCACTTCCGGCCATCGGGCAATGCCGACGAGCTTCGCATGTATGCGGTGGCTAATACTCTGGCCCGTGCCGAAGAGATCGCTCGTTTGGGAGTCGCCACGCCGGGTGGCATTTTGCGCGCCATGGAAAAGTCGCCGGGGGCCTGAGCTAGCTCGGTCCCCGGGCTGATAAGGCGGATTCTGGCAAACTCTTGCGCGAGTGGGTGCAGTCCGCGGCAGGCTCCGTTCCGCAAGGGGGACGGGCATGTTTCGCCGCTTCCACAGTGGAATGAACGGCATCTGAAGTTTGCTTCAGTGTGGTGATCATTGCGTCTTTGGACACGCGCCTGACAATTGGATCGACAAACCAGCGAAACGCGCCTGGAATGTCACGACTCAGAGCGATGGCCTCCATTTCCACATACACTCCCCCATCCTGCTCTTCCATTCGGGAGATACTGTACAAACGCCAGACGTATCCATTGCCCGTATCCACCGGCATCTCATGCTGGCTGGGCCGCCCGAGATCGTCGATCTCTTGCACGCGCGTTGTATGTGAGAGGCTGTAAAGCCGCTTCGGACTCAGTCTGAAGTAGGTCGTTTCGTAGTCGTTATCGAGAGCGGTTCGCTGGAAGATCGATTTATTGAGTAGGGTCATGGAAAAGCGGTCTTCCTGCTCTTCCTTGCTAAACGGCTTGGCCTCCATTACGTACGGCTTGTAGAACTCCGTGTATCGGTCGTAGTCTCTGACAACGGACAAAACGTCAGCCAGCGTTGTGTCTGGAAGGAATACGGCGGCGATCCAATCGTGAATGAGCCCGTTAGGCACTGACTTGGGACAGTGCTCACCGATCGGCGCGACCAGGATTTCGCCGCCGCGAACCACTTGCTTTCGACCGGGGCTTTCGTCGACCCACAGGAAGCTCGATCCGGGTTGAAGCCGCGCCTGCATGCGAGCGTCCGCCTGCTGGACGTATTGATCGAAGGCGTGCAAAGTCTCGGGCTTAAGTTGCTCCGCCCGTAAAGCGAAGGGAAGAAAAACCAAGAGGAGAAGCACCGACAAACTCGGGATTCGAGATTCTGAAATCGCCCGGTCCATTCGCTGATCCCGTCCTCCTTGCCGCTGCAGGCAACTGCGACCGCTTACGCGCTCTATAAGGTTGATGCACCACGGGCCGTCTGCGTGTCGGTTATTTGGACGCGCATTAATGCTGGGGAAGCTGGCACTTGCTGCGGAGGCGGTTTGCGTTTTGCAGTTAGAACAACAGTTTTAAGCCGAACTGAATCTGACGCGAAGTTGTGGAAGTGGAGGTGATGACACCAGCTGTGCTGACCGGCCCACCAGTTGCCGCAGTAAATACGACGGGATTCGGCGTGTTGAAGTTGGTGTGATTGAGGATGTTGAAGAACTCTGCCCGAAATTGCAGGCTGACACGCTCGGTGATTGCTGTGTTCTTGAGTGCCGAGAAGTCGACGGTCGTCAGCCCTGGACCAGTCAAGACATCACGGCCCACGTTGCCGTACGTCCCATTCGGGGGCACCTCGAATGCGTTGGGGTTGAAGTATTGGTTGGGTCCGCCAAGAGTGACAGGTCCGGAGAAGGCAGGGTTCCAGGAAGGCCGGACCGGATTGCGTGAATCGCCATCATTAGACGGGTTGAAGCCAAGCTGCGGGGTAAAGGGGAAACCGGTCTGTGCTGTGACGACGCCTGCGATTTGCCAGCCTCCAACCAGTGTGCTCACAAGCCGCGATGGCGAGTGTAAGAAGGCCTGGCCCTTGCCAAACGGAAGTTCGTAAGTGGCATTTATCACGCCAAGATTTGTCACGTTGAATGGGGACGGACCCCAATCCGCTTTCGGGTTCAGAGGGAAGGCGACGAAGGCCGGGGTGTTGTTGCCCACGCTGTTGTTGAGCGTGCCGCCGTCATCTAGGCTCTTCGAGAACGTGTAGGCACCGCGTATCTGAAGGCCATTTGCTAGATGGCGGTTAACGTCGACTTGCAGCGCGTTGTAGGAGCTGAGGCCTTCCGTGAACCAACTGGTCGTGTTAGCGACGTTGGGGTTCGCAAGCGGCGAACCTTTTGGGTAATAGATGGTACCGGGAGCAAGACTGGATGGGCACGGCGCAGCTGGGCAGACAGTCGGAAACGGCAGGTTCGCGTCGACGGACAGGATCTCGTGATACCCGTGCGAGCCCACGTAACCGACACTTAGCGAGGTATTCGTTGCGATCTTTTGATCGACCTTGAAGACCCAGCTCAATACCGTCGGGGTGTAGGCATCGGGTTGGACGCCGGCAGGCGAAACCAGCCCGCCGGAAGGAACCGGAGCGCCGGGCACCAAGCTGCCGACTGTGATGTTCTTCAGCGAGACAGTCGTGTTGAACGGAGCGTTCTGATCGAGGCGGTAGCTGAGGTTATCGAGAAGTGCGTTATATACGCCAAATCCCGCGTGGATCACAGTGTTGGAGTGGCCGAACGGATCCCACGCCAGCCCAACACGGGGCTCGGGCAGGAATCTGGCGCGGTTGTCTGTGAACACCGAGCTCGCGCTGCGCGGTTGCGTTTCAATAACCCCTCCGGGGCCAAATAGGTAGTTCGATCCGCGGCCTTGCGACTCGATCCAGCCATTGGTCGATTCAGCGCGGAAGCCCAGCTTGACTTCCAGGTTAGGGCGGAGCTTTAGCGTGTCCTGAACAAACCACGCCCCTTCGAGCGAGCGCCAGCCGAGCTCAGTTGGGTCGGGCACGGCTGTAAATGTAGTGATCTTCCCTTCGAGGAAGCTCAACAGGCTCGAGAACGAGGCCTGGCCGTATTGCGCTTGTGCGAAGTTATCGTTGGATTGGATTCGCTGAACCCAGGCACCCGCCTGGATGCGCTGAATGCCGAGGTTGATATCGACCTGGTCGTCATAGGTGAATAAGTTTCTGACGGCGGTGGTATTGCTCGCCACGTTCGCGCCCGCCTGGGTGACTTGCGTAGCCGAGTTTGAGGCCGTGCCCCCCCCGATCACGATGGCGCCGACGGGGTTGTTAGAACCGATCCAGCCGGGAACATCGCCGGCCACTACACCATTGAAATCCATATCCCCGCGCGAGAATCCGAACCGGGCGGTGTTTAGAACTCGCGACGAAAAGACGTGTGACTCCTCCAGGCTGAAGACCTGCGCAATCTCGCTTTCAGCAATGCCAGTCAGAGGGTTGGCGCTGGGTGTAGTGTCCCAGCTATCGTCAATCGTGTAGACGGCGGAGAGCTGGTCATTTGCCGAAAACACATGATCAAGCCGGGTCGTCCCGAAGTTCTCGTGAATATGCTGCAGCGGATTGCTGTACGCGATCGCGATTCCACCGCCCAGTTCAGGCCCGTTTGCGATAGGCCAGAGGTTCAATAAAGGGGCCACGCCCGGCCCTAGGCCTACATAAATCAACTTGCCGCTGGCGTTCGGAAGATAGCCGTTGCGCGCGCTGTCATCCGGCACCAGGGTCACGTCGCTCAAGCCCAGGCGTTGCTGGTATCCCTCATAGTTTCCAAAGATAAAGGTCTTGTCCTTCTGGATGGGACCGCCCAACGCGCCTCCAAATTCGTTGCGCTCAAAGGGGGCGATGGACGCCTGGTCAAAGAAGTTGCGTGCATCCAGATCGCTGTTTCGCAGGAATTCATACAACGTGCCATGAACCTGGTTCGATCCGGAAGTTGTCAAAATGCTGACCTGCCCCCCGGGCCGCTTTCCGTACTCCGCACCATAAACGTCCGAGACCACGTTGAACTCTCGCACAGCGTCGACGCCCAGCAATTGCCCGCTCGCGCCGCCCGGCGTCAGATTGATCTCAGACGCACCCGTATATTCGATTCCGTTCAGAAGGAACAGACTCTCTTGCGGGCGCCGTCCGGAAACAGAAAACATGTTGCCGAGGGCCGAGTTGGACGTTCCAACAGTGCCGCCCCGTTCGGACGAGTAGTTCACGACGCCGGGGTTCAGACTCATCAGTTCGTCGTAGCTCCGACCGTTCAGCGGGAGATCCTTTACCTCACGTTCGGTGACCAGCCCGGATGTCTGAGACGTCGAGAGGCTAACCACTGGTTCAGCGGCCTCGACGGAGACGACTTGGCTTAATTCGCCGACTGCCAAGGTTAGGTCCACTTCAGCCTGCTGCCCGAGGACCAGCGAGATACCGGTCTTCGAAGCAACTTGAAAGCCTGGCTTCTCGGCGGCGATCGAATAACGTCCCACCGCCAAAAAGGGAAAGCTGTAACGTCCGGACCGGTCGCTGAGCCCGCTGCGCGTTGATCCGTTCTCGAGGCTCTTTACAGTTATCGATGCGTCCCCGATTGCAGCGCCGGAAGCATCGGTCACTAGACCGGAGACGGACGCGCTGTCCTGCGCCCAGCACGTGAGCGCCACGACTGGTATGGCGAACACGATTCGGGCGGGGCGCTTTGGCGAATACCTCATTGTCTATCAACAATAAGGTATTGTGAAAATTCTGTCAACTCTCCAAATCAGAGAGTTCTATCTAACAATCTGATTATATGGCAGATATCAATAGTAAACCGAATCTATCAAGATTGGCTACATAGCCGCCTATCTCGTCACGAAGGGCCAGTGATTGATCAGGTGGTACTGGAAGAAATACACCATCACGGCCACCACAGCCGCAGTCAGAATGACCAAACCCAGTAGGCCGAGCAGCAGCTTGCCCCACGGGAGCGCCTTGCCTTCACGCTTAAGAACCAACATGTAGCTGGCCATCACGCCGACGAAGAACAACAGACACATCGGCACCGCGAAGAGCATCATGTTGAAGACATCCGGCGTGGGCGTAATCACCGCCGCCAGAATAACGATACCGAGGATGGCGTATCGGGAGTGCCGGATCAGAAACCGCGGAGAGGCGAGACGCAACAGTGTTAGGAAGAAGATGACGACAGGCATCTCAAACACCACGGCGACGCCGAGCGTCACATTGACAAAAAGGTCAAAGTACTCCGTTACGGAGACCATCGGCACCACATTGATGTCGCGGCCAATACCCAGCAAGAACTCCAATCCGTAGCGAAAGGCAACAAAATAGGCGAAGCAGCCGCCTGAGATGAACAGGCCCGCGGTGACCAGGATGAATGGAACTGCCCAACGCCGCTCGCGCTTATAGAGCCCAGGCGAAATAAAGGCCCAAACCTGATACAGAATCCACGGAGATGCAAGGAAGATCGAGACCAGGAGCGGCATCTTGATCCAGATGGTCGAGAACATCTCCATCGGCGTGATCGCAACCAGGCGAGGCGGGTTGATGCCGAGATGTTTAAGAGCGTCGATGGCCGGTTCAGAAACGAAACGCCACAGCGGATTCGTGAACGTGAGCGAAACGAAAAACGCGACCACGAATCCCATCAACGCGCGCAAAATGCGAGTCCGCAGCTCTTCCAAGTGGTCCATAAAGGACATGCGGAGCATGCCTTCTTCTTCGTCCTCGCCATCATCGGAGGGTGGTGGTGGCGGCGAAGGCGGCCGGCGTGTCAGGCCGCCTTTGGTTGTCGCTTTCGCGAGCGCAACCGATTCCGACTTGATAACCTGCGGCGTTACCGTCACGGTGGGCGCCGGCACCGGTACCGCCTTCGTGACAGCTGTAGAACTAACCAAGGCTTGGGCGGGGTGGGCGTTGCCCTGGTAGTATTCGGTCGCGCCACTTGTCTCTGACGCCGCGGCGGGCTCTGGCGGCGAAGGAACAGACGCTCCTTCTACCGCTGATCCATACGGGTCAATGTAACCGCCGACGGGCGCGTCTAGCCCGGGCGGCGGGATAACGGGTGCAGACGAACCGGTGGGTTGTCCTTGCTTCGCCGGGACAGGCGCACTCTCACCGGTCGCGTCATGCGACTCGTTCAATTCGTCCGACATTCGACCTTTTCTTCTACGCTGGGCGGATCTCGTCAGCAGCGACGGGCTCGCTCGGATGAACTCCCGCGCTGCGCGGGACGGTTCCGGGCAGATGCGATTCCTGCGTTACTATCGCATCCTGGTGGGCCTCAGCGTCCGGAACTACGGTGGCGCTGGCTATGGCGGGTTGTGAGTCGCTGGTCTCGGAAGATCCAGAATACTGGTGGTACTCGGTGTCGTAATGATAATCATTCTGCGAGTACGAGTATGGGGTGGGCATCTCGGTGTACGAGTTCAATGACTTCTGAATGGACTGCCCCTCCCGTTCCAGTTCGCTCAAGTGAGACTCAAACGTGGCTTTCAGCTCGTTTGAGGCGCGGCGGAATTCCGTAATTGCTCTTCCGAGCGTCCTTCCCAACTCCGGCAACTTCTTCGGGCCGAAGAGGAGCAGGGCGATCACGAAAATAGCAACCATTTCTGGGAAACCGATCGGACCCATGGAGTCTCCTTCTTGACGTACCTGACAGTTTCATGATAACGAGCCGCTCACAAAGCGGTCAACCAAACCGGGCGAAGCGTCTGCCTGAACCCCACGCCGGGCTGGCATCGTGGCGTGCTGGGCTCTGATTCGGGCCTGTATGATGAAAGGCGTCTGCATGCCATCTCCGCCTCCAATCCGTGGCAGGTTTATCTTGCTCAGCTTGTCACTAGCCCTGGCTGGGCAGCTCTTCGGGCAAGTGGATATCACCCCCACTGGAGACCATATCTCCGTGGTGATCAATGGAAAGCCGTTTACCGACTTCTATTTTGGCGAATCCTTCCCGAAGCCGTTCCTGCACCCTCTGCGGTCCGCAGACGGCCGGATCTTGACGCGCCAATTCCCGATGGCCCAGGTCGACGGGGAATCGCACGATCATCCACACCACCGCGGATTGTTTATCGGCTACGGCAACATCAGTGGGATCAATTTCTGGGAAAACGAGAAATCGTATACCAGCACCAACCGCGGCACGATGAGTCTCCAGCGTGCGCCCCGTTTGGTGTCAGGAAAGCGCCGCGGGTCGATTGAGGCAGCATTTGAATGGAGGAGCCCTACCGGCCAAGTCATGTTGGACGAAGATCGCACCATGACCTTTTATGCCGAATCCGGCCGCCGCACGATCGATTTTGACATCACATTTACGGCCCGCCAGGACCTTCACTTTGAGGACACCAAGGAAGGCTTCTTTGCGATCCGGCTCGCCGACTCGATGAAAGAGGACAAAGGCGGTCAGATGGTCAGCTCGACCGGTCTGCGGACCGAGAAGCAGGTCTGGGGAACCAAAGCTGACTGGGTCGACTATTCGGGCCCGGTCGACGGACGTCCGGTTGGAATTGCCATCTTCGACAACCCCACCAACCCTAATCATCCGCCTCGGTGGCACGCTCGCGCCTATGGGTTATTCGCCTTGAATCCGTGGGGCCAGAAAGACTTCGACAAAACCGCGCCGGGCGAGGGGGGCTTGAAGCTCAAATCGGGCCAGCAACTGCGGCTGCGTTACCGGGTATTGATCCACGACAACCCGATGACGCCCGACCAATTGAACCAGGCGTATCAGGAGTACATCAAAGCTGCCAACTAAGCGCGGCGCGCTGCGCGACTGTGATGCCCGGCTTCAAGCGCGCCACGACCTGCAAATAGTGGTTGTCCCGCTTGGCCTGTTCGTCCGGAGTGAATGGGCTTCCAGTATTGCACCCGTTTATCACTCGCGCTGCCAGCCGTTTGGCCACAGTGCCCAAGGACTGTCCGCTTATGGCACTTGCCGTCGCGGATGTGAGCCTGCACCAGCAAGCCGGCGCGGACTTCAGACCGGATGAGGCGTGCAAACAAACGTTTTCGCAACGGATGGAACTGCGGCCATCCAGGTGCCGTAGCTTATTGCAGTCACTTGCCATGAACCTCCTACAAGACCTGAAGTTTTCGTTCCGGACCCTGCGTAAGACCCCCAGTGTGACGTTGCTTGCCCTCTTCGCGCTTGCATTGGGCATTGGTGCCAATGCCGCGCTCTTCACGGTCGTGAACGCGGTGCTTTTGCGCCCGCTCAATTACCCGCAGCCGAACCGCCTTTTGGAACTGCACCGGCAGTATCCGGGCGGCACCGGTTGGGCAATCTCGGCGACTAAGTTTCTCTTTTGGGAAAGGGAGAACCACAGCTTCGAGAGTCTTGGCGCCAGCGACGTGATGAGTTCGGGACTGAACCTCACAGGTAGTGGCGAGCCCGAACGTCTGCAGGGCCTCCGCGTCACATCCGGTTGGTTCCGAGCGTTGCGAGTTAGTCCTCTCTTAGGCCGGGCGTTTACCGCCGGCGAGGACTCTCCCGGAGCTGGGCAATACGCCGTCTTGAGCTATGGCCTCTGGAAGCGGCGCTTCGTCGGTGATCCGGGAATCGTGGGCAGGCCCATTGCCCTCAGTGGAAAGACGTACACAGTCCTAGGCGTTATGCCCAGCGACTTTCGGTTCAGCCCGCAGTCCGACCTCTGGGTGCCGATGCAGCTCAAGATGGACCCCGAGGATTTCTCCAACATGTATCGCGTTCTGGGGCGCTTGAAAGATGGTGTTTCCATTAAGCAAGCCAACGCTGATCTCGCCGTGGTACGCAACCGAATGAAGCAACAGCTTCCGAAGCACGTAGAGGACAACGAACAGATTGGTACGATGCCCTACCTGGAGTTGGTCGTCGGCGACGTGCGACCCACACTATTGGTGCTGATGGGCGCGGTCGGATTTGTGCTGCTGATCGCCTGCGCTAACGTCGCGAACCTTCTCCTGGCGCGATCGGCGGCGCGCCGCAAGGAACTGGCGGTGCGGGTCGCGTTGGGAGCGGGCAACTGGCAGATCGCACGGCAAGCGCTGACGGAAAGCCTTCTGCTTTCATTTGTGGCAACCGCGCTGGGCTTGCTGCTTGCGTGGGTCGGCCTCCCGATGCTGCTTCACTTCGCTCCCGCGAACCTTCCCCGCCTGGCGGAGGTAGGACTCGATGGCCGGGTGCTTGTGTTCGCCGCAGCGGCGGCCGTGCTTACCGGTCTGTTGTTCGGGCTTGCTCCGCTCGTGCAGGCCCTTCGTGCGAATGCCAATGAAGCGCTCCGTGAAGGCACGGGGCGGGGAACGGGCAGTGCTTCTGCTCTGCGTGTACGCAACGTCCTCGTCATTGGCGAGGTCGCCATTTCGCTGGTTCTTTTGATCGGCGCCGGCTTGCTCATCGATACCTTCGTTCGTCTCCGCTTGGTGTCGCCAGGCTTCGATCCGCGCAATGTGGTTACGATGCAAATGTCGATCGACGGGACGCGTTACGCGACGACGAGCGCGGTGGCTTCAATGTACGATCGAACGATTCAGCGTTTGGAATCGGTTCCCGGCGTTGAATCCGCGGCTACGGTAACCAGCCTCCCGCTTGAACTTGGGCCGGATTTTGATTTTGCTGTCGACGGCCGCAAAAAGCATGCGCAGGGTGATATGGACGGCGACGCGCAGTGGCGGAGCGTTACGGCCCACTACTTTGACGTCATGCGAATGCCGCTGATCCGTGGGCGTTCCTTTAATGAGCGCGACGGTGCCGGCTCTCCAGCGGTTGTGGTGATCAACGAGACCCTGGCTCGCGAAGTCTTCCCGCACGAAAATCCAATCGGAGCCCATCTCAAGATGGGACAACCCGTAATCGCCAACTGGAATGCAGAGATTGTGGGCATCGTGGCGGACAGCCACGACGAAGGGCTCGATTCCAAGCCGCCAGGAATGACTTTTACACCCGCATCCCAGACGCCAGAGATGTTGACTGGCCTCGTAAGCCGCTTACTGCCGGCAAACTACGTGCTGCGAGTCTCCGGAAACCCGATGACGACCGGCAACCTGGCCAGGCGGGAGCTGATGTCCCTCGATAGCCAGCAGCCGGTCTCTGAGCCCAAGCTGATGTCGGCAATCGTCAGCGGCTCCATTGCGCGGCAGCAATTCAACATGCTGCTGTTGGGCTTGTTTGCGGGCTTGGCGCTGCTCCTGGGTGCGATTGGCTTGTACGGCGTGGTCAGTTACTCCGTAGTCCAGCGCACGCGCGAGATGGGAATCCGGTCCGCGCTAGGCGCCGGCCGCGGCGAGTTAATCAAGATGGTGCTCGCTCAAGGGTTGAAGCTGACTGGCGCGGGTCTAGGCGTCGGCCTCATCGCCGCGTTCTTACTGACGCGCTATCTGCAAAGTCTCCTGTTCGGCGTGAAGCCGCTGGATGTGACGGTGTTTGCCGGAGTATGCGCGGTACTGGCAACTGTGGCCATCGCGGCGAGTTACATCCCGGCCCGGCGTGCCGCACGGATCGACCCGATCGTGGCATTGAGAGACGAGTAAGCTCACCGGTTCAGAGTGAAAAGAACCTGGCCGTGTCGATCATGACGCCAAGCGTGGACTTGAACGTCTCGCCTCGTGAATAGAACCTGGGCGGTGCTTCCATGGCAGAGTGCGGGCGAATTCCGTGCTCTATCGATTGTTCGTTATGGCGACGCGGTATGTCCTTGTGCCGGCAGCGCTTGCTCAATGTCCTCGAATCGCTGTCTTCGATGCAGCGAGTAATATACCGTCAGCAGCGTCAGCATCACCAACGCCAGCACCACCATGAAGATGGCAAACAGGCCCATGCTCCGCACTGGTCCCAGGGCTTGGCGTTCATCCTGTCCGACCAGAACCACCCAATTCAAATTCTTATACTGAGGGCCGACCGCGACTTCGGAGAAGCCGATGATTCGCGGGGCCGGGGACACATTGGCGGTCAGGTAACCGTTCTGCCGTCCCTGGACGGTTCCGAGCGCCTCGCTGACGACCGTATACGCATCGGACTTCAACTGCCTGGCGAAATCAATCCCGGGGCCGCTAATGATTGTTCCATCGTCGCTGACCAGCAGGGCGCGCGCACCTTCACCTACCGGCTGACCAAAACGTGCCAACAAATCGTTGATGTTGACTGCGGAGGTGAGGACTCCAATCCAGCGGTTTGACCCGGGTTCAAAGACCGGCGCGGCAATGTCGACGTAATAGGACTTGGTTGCGTCGTCGAATAGAATCTTGCCGACGGCTACCGCCCCCTTGCCTTGTGCATACGCGGCGAGCCACTCTTCGTCGCCGGAATGGGAGTAGGCCGCAGGCTGACTGGTGGCCGCCACCACGGCGCCATGGTCATCGGTCACCGTGACATGAATGACCCGCGGCAGTTCTTCCCGGCGCCGCCGCAAGAAATCAGACGCCTTTGAATCCAGCACGCCCTTCATGAGTGCCGTACCGGCCGGTGTATTCCACGTCCGGTTTAGCTCGTCCACGCGCTTGTTCGCCGCCTCATCATTCAGGCCTTGGTAAGCCTTGCCTGCGGCTTGAACCGCATCAACTACCGCGGAGTCGGCAGCCAGAATCCGCGTGTCCTGCACGCGATCGGTAAAGAAAACCGATATTTCGCGGCTGAACATGTCAGCCATGGTTTTGAACTGTTGTCCGGTGGCTCGATCAAGTGACCTGTCACTTCGCTCCGTTAAGTAGAGTCCCAGAATGCTTAACGGAACAATGACAAGTGTCAGCCCAAGCAGTAATCTTTGAATCGATACTTTGACCTCTAGACGGTCGAGCGGCATTTCGCACCTCCACTTCAGTTGCGTTCGCTCTCAACAGAAGCGAGCCAGGTGGTGCCCGGTGCATAAGTTGCGGCCGGCAGCCTTCCCTAACCGCTTCTTCTGTACAGAGGATACTCCTGTTTTTCGTGCCGTGCGGACCGGGGGTGGTCGCTGGCAAAAGCAAAGGGCCGGTCACGTCTGGTCGACCAAACCGGCCCTTCTTTCACAACTGAGATGAACTTAGCGAACCGCCGCTTTGACTTTGCTCGGCGCGGGGCGGGTTCCCGCCGCCGCCGCTTTGCGGGCTGGGGCCTTGTGCGTTGCGCCGACCCCATTGTGGCTGACGCCGTTGCGCGAGTTGCCGTTGTGCGCTGCCACCTCGCTGCCGTTCCGGCTGGAGCCGTTCTTGCCATTGTGGGCAGAGCCGTTTTGCGTGAGCTTGCCCAACACGACCGAGCGCTTCGCGCCGGTCGCCTTGGGAACGTTCGAAGGACGCGAATGGGCCGTTTCATATGCCATCACCGCGAAGGCGACAGCCTCCTTGGCGTCCACATCCAGTCCAACTTCACTCGACATCCGGACTGGGATCGGCTCCATCGCCTTCGTCAACATGGCCATCAGGGTCGGATTGTGGGTTCCACCACCGGAAACGAAGATCTCGTCCACCCGCATCTCCGGCAATACGAAGTTGCGAATCCCGAGCGCGATGCTCTCGGCGGTCAACGCCGTCGCCGTGGCAATCAGGTCTTCTGTGCTCAACTCCGTGTCCAGCAGTTTCGTGACGAACTCGGCGCCAAACTGTTCGCGGCCGGCGGTCTTGGGCGGCTTCGCCCGGTAATACTTGTCGCGAAGCAGCTTCGCCAGCAGCTTGGGATCGACTTGGCCACGTGACGCAAACCCACCGTCGCGGTCAAACGTCTGCCGCCCCAGTGTGATGCGCGCCACCAGTTGGTCAATCACCATGTTGCCCGGGCCTGTATCGAAAGCGATCAGCCGGTCGGTGTTGGTATTCGGAGGGATGGCGCTGATATTGGCAATGCCGCCGATGTTCACCGCGATACGCCCGCGTCCCCGATGGCGAAGCAGCATGTAATCCAGGTAGGGAACCAAAGGTGCGCCCTTACCGCCGGCGGCGATGTCGCATTCCCGGAAATTCGAGATCACATTGATGCCAGTGCGCTCACTGATTACGCTCGATTCGCCGATCTGCATCGTACTGGCGACCTTCTTCCCCAGGTATTGCGCGGCTTGACCTTCATGGAAGATCGTCTGGCCATGGCAACCGATGAGCTTGATCGTGTTCATCGGGATGCCGGCGCGCTCAACCGTCTCTTCCAGGGCTTCGGCGTACAATTCGCCAAGCAGAAAGTTCAGACGCGAGATGTCGCCAGTCTGCGAAGAGGTATTCGAGACCGACAACAGCGCCTCACGGACCTTTTTCGGATAGGGGACCGAGTGACTCGCCAAGACGTTGATCTTCGCCTTGAAGCCCGAACCGGTGATGTCTATGACCGCAACATCGATCCCGTCGAGCGAAGTACCACTCATGATGCCTGCAATTCTCATCGTTTTTGTAACTCTTGCTGCAATTCGTGCAGTATCTGTAACGCTTCGATCGGCCGGAGCTCGTTGATATTCAAAGCTCTTACCCGATCCGCCAGCCCCTGATTCACAGGTTCAAATAGCTTGATCTGATAGGGGGCGTCGGCGTCACCCGGGGCCAGCTCCTCAGTAACGGACTGTTCCCTTCTTTCATGATGCAATAAAACAGCACCCGCCCGCTCGATTACTTGCAAGGGCAGGGCGGCTAATCGGGCCACTTCAATGCCGTAACTACGGTCCGCTGGACCCGGTTCGACCTTTCTTATGAACAAGATCTGGTCGCCGGACTCCTTCACGGCGACGTGCAAATTTCTTACTCCAGAAAGTTGCTCCGCCAGCTCTGTCAGTTCATGGTAATGGGTTGCAAACAGAGTTTTCGCCCGGATCGAGTCATGAACGTGCTCAACGACAGCCCAAGCCAAGGCCAAGCCATCGTAGGTCGAGGTGCCCCTGCCGATTTCGTCCAGCACGACAAAGCTGTTCGGGGTCGCCGTGTTTAAGATCGTCGCTAACTCCGTCATTTCCACCATGAATGTCGACCGGCCCCGCGCCAGGTTGTCGGCAGCCCCAATGCGGGTAAACACCCGGTCAGTCACCGGCAACAACGCCGCGTCTGCCGGAACAAAAGAACCAATCTGAGCCAGAACCAGGATCAGGGCCGCGTGCCGAAGATAAGTCGACTTGCCGCCCATGTTCGGCCCGGTAATAATGGCGATGAATTCACCGCCCGAATTCAGATACAAATCGTTAGGAACAAAGCGGATAGCGTCTTGCTCCGTCAACTTCTCGATGACCGGGTGGCGACCCGCCTCCACCCGCATTTCCCCAGAACCCGAAAACTTTGGCCGAGTGTAACGGTTTTCAACGGCAACTTGCGCCAATGCCGCCGTCACATCTAATTCACTGATGACTGCAGCCACGGACTTGATTCTCTCTGCGTGGCTCGCCGCAAAACAGCGTACTTCTTGAAAGACGTTTCTTTCGAGCTCAAGGATACGCTCCTCAGCCGCAAGAACCTTATTTTCCAGTTCTTTCAGTTCAGGAGTGGTAAACCGCTCCGCGTTGGCGAGCGTTTGTTTGCGTTCATAGGCCGCCGGAGCCAGCTGCAGGTTGGCTTTTGAAATCTCGATATAGAAGCCGAACACATTGTTAAAGCGAACCTTAAGGCTTGAGATACCCGTGGCGGCGCGCTCTCGTGCCTCGATCGCTGCGATGTACCGCCGGCTGTTACGGCTGATGTCGCGATATTCGTCCAATTCGGCATGGAAGCCGTCCCGGATGGCGCCGCCATCCGCCAGATTCACCGGCGGCTCGTCCGAAACTGCCTTTAGAATCAAATCACGAACTTCTTCAACCAGATCCAGGGGTTGGCGCAAGCGGGGCGCTTCAACTTGCTCAAGAAGTCTTTGGACGGAGGGCAGCGCTGCGAGCGACCGGCCCATGGCCATCAGTTCGCGCGGACCGGCTGTGCCCAGTGAGATTCGCGCCAGCAGGCGCTCCAGGTCAAGCACTGAGCCCAGGGCCTTCCGCAGGTCCATGCGAACCACGACCTTGCGGGTCAGCTCCTCAACGGCGTCCAGGCGGGATTCGATCTCCGCCTGGTCGCACGATGGCTGAAGCAGTCGCTGGCGCAACAGCCGCCCACCCATCCCGGTCTTGGTCTGATCCAGGACGTGAAGCAGCGTGGCATCCCGCCGCTCACCGGCAAACAAAGGTTCCACCAGCTCGAGGTTTCGAACTGTAGCGGCATCCAGCACCATGTAATCGTTTCGCTGGTAGTAGGTGGGTCGGTTTACATGGTCGAGCGCCGAGCGCTGGGTATCGCGGAGATAATGCAGGACAGCGCCCGCGGCAGCGGTTGCCAAAGGCTTGTCGCCCAACCCACATCCATCGAGCGAAAGCAGCTTGAAGTGCTCCAACAGCGCGCGCCCAGCGAAGTCCGCCCCGAAAACCCAGGCATCTAAGGGAGTTTCCACGCATCCCGCCCCCAGCGGGCGATCGATGGGGTGCAGGACTTCGCGGACATTCAGTGTCTCGAGCGCAGGTAGCACTTCCACCGTTTCCAGCTCGGTGGCCCGGAATTCGCCGGTCGACACATCTACATAGGCTAAGCCGCTTCGGGTGCCCTTTGCGAACACCGCCGCCAGATAGTTGTTTTCGTGCGAGCGAAGCAGGTTCGAGTCGGTAGCGGTGCCGGGCGTTATGACGCGCGTCACTTCCCGGCGCACCAGTTTCTTGCCGGGACCGGCTTCCTCCATTTGTTCACAGATGGCGACGCGATAGCCGCGCTGGATGAGCCGGGCGATATATCCCTCCGCAGCGTGATACGGGACGCCGCACATGGGAATCGCTTCACCCTTCTCTTTGTTGCGGGAAGTCAGCGTGATTTCCAATTCGCGCGCTGCCGTTATCGCGTCTTGGTAGAAGAGTTCATAGAAGTCCCCCAGCCGGAATAGCAGCAGCGCCCCGGGAACCTGGCTTTTCGCGGCTTGGTACTGCCGCATGAGTGGGGTGGAAGGCTCCGGAGTCATGCCGGCTGGCGCCATCCAATAAGAACCCCTATGACGGGTGATGCCTGATTATGCGTACAGGCCACGGCGTTTGATGGCGAATGCGACACGGTCCAAGGCCAGCATGTAGGCGGCAAGACGGTTGTTCACGCCGTGCCTCTGGGCATAGGCAATGACATCGTTGAAGCTGCTGACCATGATCTCTTCCAAACGATTATTGACGAACTTCTCCGTCCAGAAGTAGCCCTGCCGGTCTTGCACCCACTCAAAATAGGAGACGGTCACCCCGCCTGCGTTGGCCAGGATATCCGGAATGACGAAGACATTCTTTTCCTTCAGAATGGCATCGGCCACATACGTGGTAGGCCCATTGGCGCCTTCGCACAGCACCTTTGCCTGAATGCGTTCGGCATTGGCGGAGGTGATGACGTTTTCCTTCGCAGCGGGCAAAAGGACGTCGCAATCAAGCAGCAACGCCTCTTCGCGATCCACATCTTCTGCGTCCTTGAAACCGCCGACGCTTCCGGTTTCGTTCCGGTGTGTTGCTAACGCGCGGATGTCCAATCCATGCGGGTTATAGACGGCAGCATCGTGTTCCGCGACGCAGACAATCTTGTATCCGGCATCCGACATGAGGCGCGCTGCCATCCCCCCGACATTGCCGAATCCTTGCACCACCACGCGTGCGTCGCCGGGACTCATGTTGAGATGCCGCAGTGCCTCATTCGTCACAATTAGGCACCCACGCCCCGTTGCTTCCACCCGCCCCTTCGACCCTCCTAAATCCAGCGGTTTACCCGTCACCACCGCGGTTACGGTGTGACGCTTGTGCATGGAATACGTATCCATGATCCAGGCCATGGTCTGCTCATTCGTACCCATATCGGGTGCCGGGACGTCCCGCTCGGGACCAATGAATTCCAGAATCTCAGCCGTGTAGCGCCGCGTGATTCGCTCCAGCTCGCTTTCGCTGAGGATAGTCGGATCGCAGATGACGCCACCCTTGCCGCCGCCAAAGGGAATATTGACCACCGCACACTTCCAAGTCATCCAGGCGGAAAGCGCTCGAACTTCGTCGAGCGAAACATCCGGGGCAAAGCGGATGCCACCTTTGGCCGGGCCGCGCGCAATAGAATGTTGAACCCGGTACCCCGTGAACACTTCAATCCGGCCGTCATCCAGTGCCACGGGGATGTTCACCGTCAATTCCATCGCGGGCGTGCGAAGTACCTTCCGCATCCCATCATCAAGGCCGAGCTTGCTGGCCGCCTCGTCAAAACGGTGTGAGGCGGATTCCCACGGATTGACTTCCAGGTCGTCGACGGACGAGGTCGCTTCCAGAATCATTGGAGAAAGAGCTCCTTCACAGGGTCATTATGACAGTCTATTCGCGTTAACGGCATTGTTATTCGTAAACCAGGGAATTCGTTAGATAAGGCATTTTCTTACTCCCTCGTGCCGGACTCGTCGGACAATAGAGTGAGCGAAACGCGGCGCCGGAGTGAACCAACTTCCTTCCGGCTGCGTCTGTATTCAGGAGACCTCGAATGACTCCCGACGAACGAAATATGCTGGCCGATCTGGCCAATAAGATTGCTCAAACCCCACCTCCTCCCCGCGACGCGGAGGCAGAAGACTTTATTCGCAAGAACATCGGAAATCGGCCCGACGCGTTGTACTTGATGACGCAGACCGTGCTCATTCAGAACATGGCCCTGGAACAGGCGCACCAGCACATTCAACAACTCCAGCAACAAGCCGGAGCCGGTGTCGTGCCATCCGGGGGCAGTTTCTTAGGCGGACGCCAAGCTGCTCCTCCTCCCGGCTACGGTCCGCCTCAGGGCGGCTATCCGCCTCCGGGATACGGTCCGGGACCCGGCTATGGGCCTCCTCCGCCCCAGGGTGGCGGATCCAGCTTCCTGCGCAGCGCCGCCACCACGGCTGCCGGCGTGGCGGGCGGGATGCTGGCATTCCAGGGTGTCGAAGCGCTGTTGGGAGGATTGACCCACGGCGGCTTCGGCGGCGGTGGACAAAGCAGTTTCCTCGGTGGTGGTGCGCCCGGTGAAACGATCATCGAGAACAACTACTACGACGACCCCGGCCGCGGTGGGCTCGGCTCCGGCTCGGGCGACCGGTTCGCCGATGACAGTTCGAATCTGAACGACAACGCGAATTTGGCCGACGACGGCCTGGCGCCTGATGACGACACCGATTATTCGGACGCCTCATTCGATGACGGCTCCTCCGGCGGCAGCGACGATCTGGTCTAGCAAGTCGGTACCAGGAGGCTTCGACAAGCTGTGGTGGTTTCCTGTCTACGCCAGCGTATTCAAGCTCAGTTGCCGTTGCCCTTCGTACGCGGCGATGGCCGCTTCCTGGTTGAGGATGTAGCCGAGTTCGTCCACGCCTTCGAGCAAGCAGTGCTTATAGAAGGGGTCGATCGGAAACTCCACTTTGCTGCCGTCCGGCAAAGTGAGGGTCTGGTCCGCGAGGTTCACCGTCACAGTAGCCGCGGGATCTTTCGCTACGGCATCAAACAGTTTGGCATGGGCATCCTGCGGCACGACAATCGGCAGCAGCGAGTTCTTCAGCGCGTTGCCCTTGAAGATGTCCGCGAACGAGGTACTGATCACGGCCCGGAAACCGTACTGCGTCAACGCCCAGGGTGCATGCTCGCGCGAGCTGCCACAGCCGAAGTTGTCTCCGGCTAGCAGCACCTGCGCCGCTTTGCCCTCAGGCCTGTTGAGCAAGAATTCAGGGTTCGGATTTCCGTTCGCGTCGTATCGCCAGTCGCAGAAGAGCTGATCGCCCAAGCCCAGCTTCGACGTCGTCTTTAAGAATCGGGCCGGAATGATCTGGTCGGTATCGATATTGTCGATCCCCAGCGGCGCCAGGCGAGAAGTGAAGGTAACGAGTTTTTCCATGGTTTAATCTCTTGAGCTTCCTGAATCTGACTTAACAGCCCACCGTGGCACAGGCTTCAGCCTGTGATCCGATTTCTAGAACAGTGTCCTTACATCCGTCACCACGCCGGTAATGGCACTCGCCGCCGCTGTCAGCGGGCTGGCTAAGAAGGTCCGTCCCCCTTTGCCTTGTCGGCCTTCGAAATTTCGGTTGCTGGTCGACACACTATATTCGCCGGGCTCCAATTGATCGCCGTTCATGGCGATACACATCGAGCATCCGGCTTCACGCCACTCGGCCCCCGCATCAAGGAAGATCCGATCAAGCCCCTCGGCTTGTGCCTGCCGCTTGATGACCTGTGAACCGGGAACCACCATCACGCGTACCTTGGGGCTCACTTTGCGGCCCTTCAAAACAGCTGCGGCCGCCCGCAAATCGGACATCCGCGAATTGGTGCAGCTCCCAATGAAAACCACATTGATGGCGTGCCCCAATAGCGATTTGCCCGGAGGCAGATCCATGTAGCGCAAGGCCTTGTCCAAAGAATCGCGCTCTAAAGGATCGGCCAGTGAAGTTGGATTCGGGACCGGCGACGTGATCGGAATTCCCATCCCCGGGTTGGTGCCAAAGGTGATCATCGGCTCAAGTGCCGCGGCATCGATATAGATGTGTTTATCAAACGCCGCTCCCTCGTCGGTGGGAAGTTGCCGCCACAATCGAACGGCCCGATCCCAGTCCGCGCCCTTCGGCGAATAGGGACGGCCGTCGAGGTATTCATACGTGGTATCGTCCGGAGCAATCATGCCGGCGCGTGCGCCGCCTTCAATCGACATGTTGCAGATGGTCATTCGCTCTTCCATCGAGAGCGACCGAATGGTCGACCCACAATACTCCAGCACGCATCCTGTGCCGCCGCCAATACCGATCCGTGAAATCAGGTTCAGGATAATGTCCTTCGCCCCAACTCCCGGCTTCAGCGATCCTTCCACCCGCACTTCAAAAGTCTTGGATCGGCTTTGCAAAAGGCATTGGCTTGCCAATACATGCTCCACCTGGCTGGTGCCGATGCCAAAGGCGAGCGCACCGAAGGCGCCGTGTGTAGCAGTGTGGCTGTCTCCACATACCACGGTCATGCCGGGCTGGGTCAAACCCTGCTCGGGGCCGATGACGTGCACGATTCCCTGTTTGTCGCTGTGCGGCCCGTACAACGGAATGCCGAACTCGCGACAATTCTCAGCGAGTTGATCGATCTGTGCCGCCGCAATCTTGTCAATGATTGGGAGCGATCGGTCATGAGTTGGAATGCTGTGATCGGTCGTTGCAAACGTAAGGTCAGGCCGGCGCACCTTCAGACCCCGTTCACGCAATCCGGAGAATGCCTGCGGAGAGGTGACCTCGTGGACCAGATGCAGGTCGACATACAGAAGCGCGGGGGCACCGTCTTGCTCCGCAACCACGTGGCTGTCCCAAACCTTCTCAATGATCGTGCGCGGCGCTGCCGCGGAATTCGTATTTGGCATGATTTACTTCCCTTCCGAAAATTCAACCCGCCGGTTGTGGCGCGCTCTCCGCTTAGGAGCAAGGCTGTCAGCCTGCTAAGCCGAGATTCGTCTCGGCTTTTCATCGGCGGGGGCAAACGGATCCCGCTCATCCCGGTTTCGTTTGCGAACCATTTACCTTGCCGCCGATAGCGCGGCACAAACAGCGTCGCCGACTTCACTCGTGCTGGCGGGCTTTCCTGCCGGCTTCAAGTCTGCTGTCACCCGGCCGCTATTGAGCACCGTTTCCATGGCCTGGTTCACATTCTTCGCTTCATCCAGCAGACCGAAACTGTATTCGAGAAGCGCGGCCACCGATCCGATAGCGCCCAACGGATTGGCCTTGTTTTGCCCGGCGATGTCGGGCGCCGATCCGTGCACCGGCTCATACAGGCCGACCCAGGCTCCAGAAGGCCGCTGGTAACCGATAGATGCTGAGGGCAGCATTCCAATGGAACCCGCCAGTACCGCGCCTTCATCACTCAGGATATCGCCAAACAGGTTCTCGGTAAGAACAACGTCGAAGCGCCGCGGATTGAGCACCAATTGCATAGCGCAGTTGTCCACCAGAAGGTGATCGAGTGCCACGTCGGGATACTGGGAGGCTACTTCGATTACCACTCTGCGCCATAACTGCGAGTTCTCCAGCACGTTGCTTTTGTCGACGCTGGTCAACTTCTTGCGGCGCTTGCCCGCCAATTGGAACGCCACGTGGCTGACGCGTTCGATTTCAGGCCGCGTGTAGACCATCGTGTTCACCGCGCGCTCTTCAGCGCCGGAACCGGAAATGCCGCGGGGCATGCCATAGTAAAGCCCGCCGGTAAGTTCGCGCACGATGATCATATCGGTGCCGTCCACTAGCTCGTTCTTCAGTGGAGATGAGTCAATCAGGGCCTTGTAGGAACGCACCGGCCTTAGGTTGGCGTATACCTGCAAAGTCTGGCGAATCCCCAGCAGGCCGCGCTCCGGCCGGCGCTCCGGTGGCGCGTTGTCGAACTCCGGTAGACCAACCGCCCCCATCAGCGTCGCGTCCGCATCCAGCGCCAGCCGCTTGGTTTCATCCGGAAACGGATTGCCGGTTTGGTGGATCGCGATGCCGCCCAGCAGTCCTTGGCTCAGTGTCAGCGTATGCCCATACAGGCGCGCAACCTGCTTCAGGACCTTCTCAGCTTCGCGCGTCACTTCCACACCGATGCCGTCGCCCGGCAACAGCAAGACTTTGAGGTTCATAATGACTGGTTTCTTGTGAGCCGAAGCGTGGATGCCTTTAGCGCGCTGCGGCTGGGCGGCCGATCACTTCCTGGATCATGTCGACGATCTCGTCGTTGCGAACGCCTTTCTTGTTGTCCGCGTGCAGTGTGAACTGATGGTAAAGCGCGTCCAACTCTTCCTTCGACAGTTCGAAACCGAGCGTCTCGACACGGTTCTTTAGAGCGTGACGGCCGCTGTGCTTGCCGAGCACCAGTCGGCTTTCAGGTACGCCGACCGATTGCGGGTCCATAATCTCGTAGGTCGATTTCTCCTTCAAATACCCATCCTGGTGAATACCCGCTTCGTGGGCAAACGCATTCTCGCCCACAATGGCCTTGTTCGGTTGCGGACCGAAGGAGATCATCCTGGTCAGGGCTTGGCTGGCTGGGTAGAGCTGCTCACTGCGGATCCCGGTCTTATACGGGAACTGATCGTGGCGAGTCTTCATCGCCATGACCACTTCCTCCAGAGCGGCGTTGCCGGCGCGTTCGCCGATCCCATTTACGGTGCATTCCACCTGGCGCGCGCCTGCCTTGACAGCGGCGAGAGAATTCGCAACGGCAAGCCCCAGGTCGTCGTGGCAGTGGACGCTGATGATGGCCCGATCGCCCAGCACTGTCGCCATTCTGCCAATCAGAGCGGCATATTCATCCGGCACGGAGAAGCCAACCGTATCCGGCAGATTGACCGTGCGGGCGCCTGCCTCAACCACAGCCCGGCAGACCTGCTCCAGGTAGTCCGGATCAGTGCGCGTGGCATCCTCGGCCGAAAACTCCACATCCTCCGCATAGCTGCGGGCCAATGAGACTGCGGCTACCGCGGCGTCCAACACTTCCTGTCGGCTCTTCTTCAACTTGTATTTCAGGTGAATGTCGCTGGTGGCAAGAAAGGTGTGAATGCGGGGGCGCTTGGCGTGTTTCAGTGCTTCCGCTGCGCGCTGCACATCCAGCGTGGTGGACCGGGCCAGCGCAGCCACCTGCACCCAAGGGAACTGGCGGCTTACTGCGTCCACCGCCTCAAAGTCGCCTTCTGAAGCGATTGGAAAACCTGCCTCCAGAATGTCCACCCCGAGTTCGACGAGGTGGGAGGCCATTTCGAGCTTTTCAGCGGTACTCATGCTGCAGCCAGGAGATTGTTCACCGTCGCGCAGGGTTGTGTCGAAGATGTAAACGCGGCTCAACTTGGGCCCTCCAAAAAGGATTTAGTGTGGCTTCAGATCGGTTCGTATCCGAAGGAGCCTTCAACCATCGTAGGAAACCCCTATCGATTATGCAAATTTATAGTATTGGCTGCTTACATTAGATATAATGATGCCATAAGGGGCTGTTATTGCGCCCAGTTGAGCGCGGAAAAGCCCTGGCACCGGCCATGGAACTATATCCTTTGAGAGTTTTTTTAACGGTCGCGACCGAGCGGAGTTTCTCGCGGGCGGGCGAGAAACTCCTTCGTACTCAACCAGCTATCTCGATTGCGATCCAGCGGCTTGAGAGTGATTTGAAGGAAAAGCTGATCGACCGGTCGGGCAGGGAACTGCTGCTCACAGACGCCGGTCGGGTGGTACTGGAGTATGCGCGGCGGTTCCAGAACCTGGAATCCGACCTCGAAAATGCGCTCCGGGAGCTGCGCGACAACTATTCGGGACGCTTGACCATCGGCGCAAACGAGTCCACGTCCCTCTACCTGATCCAGCACATCGAGCGCTACCGGCGGCTGTTTCCCAAAGTAAAGATACAGGTCCGGCGATCTCTCTCAAGTAAGATTCCTTCCAACCTGCTCGACGGAGAGCTCGAATTGGGGGTCATCAGCTTCGATCCGGGCGACGACCATCTCAATTCGCAGGTCATCTACACAGACCGCCTGGCCCTAATCGTGTCGCCCCAGCACCGGTTCGCTGAACGGTCCGACGTCTCCATCCTCGAGCTCGACATGGAGACCTTCATTGCCCACAACGTCTTGTCGCCATACCGTGAGATCGTGCTCCGTGAGTTTCAACGCTATAAGGTTCCCCTGAACATGGACGTGGAAATGCCCACCGTCGAGACCATCCGTCGTATGGTCCAGCGGAATGAAGGCGTCGCGTTTGTGCCCAGAATGTGTGTAGAGCAGGAGCTTGAGCAGGGATTGCTTCGCGAAATACGCGTGAAGGAGCTAAACGTGGAGCGGAAGATCCGGCTGGTCTATCCGAGCCGGCGGGCACTCAGCCACGCGGCGAAGGCGTTTCTCGAGGTGGTTCGAAGTTCGGGGTCGGATACGTCTTCTTCCACCACACAAGCTGCTGCTGTCGCACAGCACACCGAGCCCGTTTAGGCGGAGGCAGGTTTGACGCCATCAACCTCTACTTCTTTGAAAGGCTCAAGAAGGGCGGCCGTGGTGGGCGCTGGCATCATTGGCGCGTCCGTTGCCTGGCGATTGGCGCAACGCGGTTGGAAAGTCTCTCTGTATGACCAGGGTGAGTTAGGCGGCGAAGCGAGCTGGGCCGGAGCCGGAATGCTCGCCCCGGGAGGAGAACTCGATCGCGGTTCTGAGCTGCTGGCGCTTGCCAAGCGCAGTCGTTCCCTTTATCCCAAATATGTCGGTGAGCTGGAGACCGCATCCGGGCTGGCCATCGATTACCAGGAAAACGGCGCCCTCGACCTCGCCTTTTCGGCGACTGAGTGGCAGGAGCTTCGCCAACGAAGCAACCGCCAAATCGAACTTGGCATACATTCCCGACTCATGCCGACCCACCAGGTGAAGACCTTCTGGCCCTTCGTCCGTACGGAAGGCCTGGTCGGAGCCATGTTCTATCCGGACGATGCGGTGGTTGATCCGCGCACTGTGATGGCCGCATTACGCGTCGCTTGCGAGCGGGCCGGCGTCACGATCGCGGAACGCCATCCGGTTCACCGGATCGAGCAGGTGTCAGCACGGCACATTCGCGTTTGGAACGGCACAGGTGGAAACGACTTTCGCGCCGCCGTGCTGGCAGCGGGAGCCTGGAGCGGTTCCATCGCCATTTCGGGCATGCCGCCCATCCCAGCCTCCGAGCCCGTGAAGGGTCACTTAATTGGCTACCAGATGCCGCAGAAGTGCTGCCAGACGATTGTCCGGCACGGCCTCACACACACCTATATGCTGCAGCGCGCCAACGGATTTCTGATCGCCGGATCAAACATGGAGTACGCCGGATTTGACCGCAGCATCCAGAATCAGGTCGTGAAGCAACTGGAGTCTAACGCTGCGTTCCTGCTGCCCCACCTGGCGGAAACCTCGCCGACCGAAGTCTGGACCGGCTTTCGTCCAGGCAGCGACCGGCTTCATCTCGGCCGCTGGCAGGAGAGCCCGCTCTACCTGGCTTATGGCCACCTGCGTAACGGCCTGCTGCTGGCGCCGGTCACCGCCGAATGCATCGCCGACGAGATAGCCGAGGCCTTCTACTAACCCTACTCTTGTGTTAGGGCGAGCACCGCATACGCGGTTGCGGCATCGCTCATGAAGCGCCCGATGTTCGACGTCTGGTCTCGCAGCTTGTTGATCGAGTACGCCGGCCAGAAGCCCTCGGTCTTCCGCTGATTGGCATATAACCATTCCAGGCCTCGCTTTACTTGTTGATCTGTGCGCGGAACTCCCGCATCCAGCAAGGCCAGTGTAACGAGCCCCGTCGCATATCCGTCGCTAACGGTTTCGAGAGGCGTGTCGTCCTTGCGCTTCCAGTTTCCAACGAACGAGGTCAAGCTCCAACCGCCGTCTGCCTGCTGCTTGCTTTCGGCCTCGTCTTCAATCGACTTCTGTTGTTCCGAGGTCAGCAGGCCTGGCAGCCTGGTAGAGGCCCAAAGCAGCATCACCCGATTGATGGGCAACTGCGCTTTGGCACCGTGCTGCAGATAATCGATGAGCAGCTTGAGGTTGCCGGCGACTTCGGGATTCGAGCGGTATGCGGGAGGGGTCATGCCCACCGTAAGGGCCGCCAGGGCAGCGCCATAGTAAGGAGAGTCACCAGCTTCCCAGGGACCGTATTCGAAATTCAGCCAATTCCACGCACCTTTGTTGTCGCCGGCCTTCAACTGCAGCGCCCACATGTTCTTCAGCGCCAGCTTGGTGTCGTCGCTCAGTTCGCCGCCTTTGGCCGCGGCATCGTAGCGGGTGAGAATCAGCGCATTGAGGACCGCCTCAGTACCGCGCGACTCCGCGGTTTTCGGGTCATCGGGTTTGCCGCCGTAGAACGCGCCGGCTTCGTCCCCCAGCCGGACCCGCTTGATGACGTAATCCAGCATCTTGCGTTCATTAGCCGATATCCCGTCTTCGGCAAGCGGTCCGCGCAAGCTGGGCCGCGCCAGCAGGTAGGGCACTACTGTGTGACACGAGACGCAAGTCGTGCCGTGGTCGCGTTCGGCTCGCGGCCATCCCAGCCACCAATTTGCCCGGCCATCCAGATAACCTGCGGCGGCTTTGGCATCCCATGCCGCCGGCGGTGGCGTTGTGGCCGCCGTGTCGGCGGCCTGTAGTGTTGCAATGCAGAATATCGCCGCCGGAAATGTCGCGAACCTCCGCATGCCCATGTTGATTAGTATGTACCCACCTTAATGGCGAGCGGCAGTGTGAGATACATGCCGCCGCTGGTCACCACCAGCGCTTGCGGTCCGGCCGCCACACTCGAGGTCGCCGTCAGCGTTGCCGAGATCGAGGTGGCCGAATTCACTATCACGTTGCTCACCGTCAACCACCCGCTCGGCACGGTCACCGTATCCCCGGTTTTGAAGCTCGTGTTGACGCCCGTGATGGTCACCATGATGTGAGCACCCACGGTTGCAGCCATCGTGTTCGGAACCACTCCCGTCACCAGCGGCGCAGTCGGGCCCAGGATCGTGGTCTGATTGAACAATCCCCGCATGATGAAGGACGCCATCGCTCCGCGCGTCACCAGACTGTCGGGACAGTAGATCAGCGTCGGAACCAGCGTCGGATTGTTTCCGCAGCCAGTGGTTATATTTTCCTCGTAAGCTCGCTGGATGAATGGAAACGCAGTTCCATTGCCCTCGACGTCCGTCGGCACATCCCCGAAGTAGGGGGTGCTGTTATAGCTGAAGCTGGCACCTTGCAGCATCAGCCGGGCACGCACCATGAAGATGGCCATTTCCCAGCGTGGAATGGTTTCCGTGGGGCAGAATAGCCCGGTTCCGCAGCCGGTAGTGATGCCCAACTCCTCCATCTTCTGGATGTGCGGGAAGAATGGATTGGTCGCAGGTACATCGGTGAATAACGGAACCGTACTGTAAATGGCCGGTGTGAGTGTGCCGGTGACGGCCCGAACGATGAAGGCAGCCATCTCCTCGCGAGTCACGCTATCGTTGGGGCAGTACATGCGCGTCGTCGGGTCGCCGGTTGGTACACAACCGGTGGTGACGCCGGCCAGAAACATCAGGTTCGCTGCATCGAAATAGCCACTGGACGGAGGAACGTCAGCGAACTCGGTGCTGGTGAAGCGCTGTGTAAGGGTCAGTTGCTGGCCACCGACGGTGATGTTTGCGGTACGGTCGAAGCCGGTGCCGTTCAGGGTTACGGTGTAGCTGAGCATCCCCGTGCCGATGGAGTTGGCATTGTTCAGCGTAAGCCAACTGGGCGAATCCGTATAGGCGTTCCACTGGCAGCCATTCAAATTCGTGTTGATCTGTATGGAGTATGAAAGGGCATCGGTCGGTATGAAGATTTCGGTTCCGTTCGGAAACGAAAAGACGCAAGCGCTCGATTGGCTAATGCTCGACGAAGAACCCCCAATCTGCAGGCTGTAAGAGAGGTCCTGCACGCCACCGTTCGAAGGAACCGAAACGGTGACGGAACCGTTGCCCGTTCCGGTGAGCGACGAAGTCACTTCGGCCGGATCGCTGTTTTGTAACTCGACGTCCCAAGGACAGCCTGCCGGCGCGGTCACATCAATCGTGGCTGTTCCTCCCGCCGAACCCAGAGAAGGAAACGTTAACCCATACGAGCAACTCGAAGATGGCTGCACGATGGTGTAGACCTGGCCACCAACAGTTACGGTCCCGTTTCTTGTGCTTGAGGTGTTGTTCGCGTCCACTGCCATGGGAATCGTGCCAGAGCCGGTTCCGGAGGTTCGGATCAGGTGGATCCAGCTCTCGGAGGGGGTAGCCGTCCAGGCACAGCCGCTGGGCGCGGTCACCGAGAATACGAGGCGCTCGCCCAAGTAGGAGTATTGGGTTGCCGGGTTGATGGTGAAAGAGCAGGACGCGGTGGTGGACGCGATTTCGGCCAGAAACGCCGAGCCGTAGGCATAGGTGCTTCCGTTCCGCGCATTTGAGGTCAGCGGAAGACTTTCGGAATTGACACTACCGGCGATCCAGACATTGCCCGAGGGAGCCGCCGCCGCGCCAGCCACTGACGATTGGTCATACGGCCCGTAGAAAGTAGACCATACCAACGTTCTGCCGTCGGTGCTCAGTTCCGATATGAACCCGCTCTGCGGCACATAGTTACTTACGTAGAGTTCAGCGTTGGATTGACTGACAGCCAAGCCCTGGATAAAGTCGGTGTCCAGCAGGGCGCCTGTACCCGCCCACGTTACGCCGCCGTCGGTGGAGGCCAGGATCGATGCGGTCTGAAGGGAGGCCCCGTAGACGGTTTGCGGGTGGGTTGGATCAACGGCAAGATAGGTCACTCCCACTCCCGAAGCCGTCGTGGTCCAGGTAATACCGGTGTTCGTGCTCCGGTAAACGTTGGCACCGTCAGAAGCATATAACGTGGAAGGAAGGCTGTGGCTGACCGCGAACGCGATCGGGGAGCCCGGGGCGCCGCTGCCTAGCTGGGTCCAGCTCGAGCCCGAGTTTGTACTCTGAAACAGGCCGGAGAATTGGGCTGCCGCGTACAGCGATCCGTCCGGACTCGCCACAATTTGAGTGGGGGAGAAAGCTGTTGTCATGCTGGTCGGAAAGGTCGAGCCACCGTCCGTGGAAATGTATTCCGTAGCGCCGCTGAATAGCAGCACGGTGTTGGAATTACTTGGACTTATTGCGACCATATTCGCGTTCGGAGTGGTGGAAGTGCAACTTGTGTAAGTGGCATTCCACGTCTGGCCACTGTCGGTCGACTTATACAAGCTGCAGCCATCGGCGGAATAAAGTACGGATGGGCTGGATAGACTGCGAGCCGTGCCTCCGCTGCTGTTCGGTTCGACGTTGGTCCACGTAAGACCGTAGTTGGTGCTGCGAAAGATACCCTGACCGGAGTCGAGCACCAGGGTATCCGCCGTGGATGGATCGGGCAGGATGACGCCGGCGTTGAGGGTTGGAAGACCGCTGTCGGCGGAACTGAACGATGCACCCGAATTGGTGCTCTCGAAGAAGGCATAGGGCGACCCGGGAAACGCCGGCTGGATAGCGCTGGCAAGCGGGAAGTCATGCGAGTAGGTATTGCCCGCCAGGATCAAACCGCCGGTGCCGACTGCGAGCGATGCCAGGGCATCACTCTTACCGCCGCCCAGATAGGTGACGAACCCAAAGGAGGTGCCGGCAGCGCTCAAGCTCGCAACGAAGGCATCGGTGCCTCCGCCATACGTCGCTTGAACCACGCCCGAGGTTACGGGCAGATCGGAGGAGTTGGTTTGGCCACCGAAGTACACCACGTTGCCGGTGCCAAGTGCGATCGCATTGGCGGAGTCCTTCCCGCTGCCCCCCAGGAACGACGCCCAGGTGAGGGAAGTTGCATCGGCGCTGAGTTTTGCCGCGAAGGCGTCCCCGCCGCCCGCGTTGGCCGTACGGGCTCCGGGCGGGGTCGGGTGGTTCGGAAAGGAGCTGGCGGTGCTGTATCCGGCGACATATGCCGCGCCAGTCGTATCCACCGTGATCGCCAAGCCCTGGTCAGCTCCGATCTGCGCGCCGTAGACTTCGCTGCCCGTGGTCGAGAGCTTCTCGACGAATGTGCAGCAGTTATTCAGAGCGCCCGACGTGGTCTGGAAAGCGGTTGCGTAGCCAGTGAAATAAGCGCTTCCGGAGGTGTCCAGGGCCACGGCGGTGCCGGTGGCGGTTCCCGTTCCTCCCAGATACGTTGAGTACACGAGCTGATTACCGGTGGCATTCAGCCGGAACGCGAAAGCGGCCTGACCGCTGCCAGGCGTCGATTGCACCGGATTGACCAGCGGGAAATCCGTGGATGACGTGTAGCCAACGCCAACCAGATTGCCAGTCGTCGAGTCGACCGCGATCCCCTGCAGGTAGTCGGATCCGGTCCCGCCGAGATACGTGGAGTATTGGAGAGTCTTTCCGGTCGGATCGAACATTGCGATGAAGGCATTCTGTTGCCCGACGATTCCCGGCTGGACGGCGTTCACCGCAGGAATAAAGTTGCTGTTCGTGTAGCCGCCCATGTATACGTTGCCCGATCCATCCACCGCGACCGAAGTGACAGTGGGAAAACTACTGCCGAAATAGGTTGCGTAGACCAGGGTCGGGTCGATGACCAGCGGCAGCGCCTTGTCGTAAGCGGCCAAATGGAAACCCACTTCGTTTCCAGCCCGCAACTCGTATCCGCCGGCGATGCGCTTCCGTCCTCCGTTCCCTTCCTGGTAGACCTCCGGGAGCTTCAGTGAGAGCGACCCGCCCACCATCTCGACTCGGAGGTCACCGTTGGCATCGAGCGAAAGTTTTCGCGCGCCCTCAAACCGCATCGCGATCCTGCTGGGGTCCGCGCCCGGCTGTAAGTCCAGGTCGTATTCCAGGCGCCCTTGCTTGCCGTACCAGACCGTGTCGATGCCGGGATACACGCCGTTGTAGCGCACGCGGCCGTAGGTGGGGATGTCGCGCAGCCAAGCTTTTGGATCGTGGCCGACGAGGTAATTGACCTTGCCGGGCAGCGGCTCGAGACCGGTAGAGACAGCCTTCGCATCGGCGCCGAGGAAGCGGACGTGCAGCAGTTCGTTGTTCAGCCCGACCTCGACATCGGCCGCGCCGACGGCCAACTGGTAGCCATTGCCACGCGCCGTCCAGCGGGTATTGCCGCTGGTGGCACGCTCAAACGAGAGCGGAACTTGACCTGCCGCCGCGATCGCCGGACGATGGTCGCCGGCGGTAGCCCCCATCAAACTGCTGACGGCACTTACAAAGGCGAAATATCGAATTAGGCGCATGTCCTGGAATTATATCCCGCAGGTAGACGCTGCACACTCCTGAAAGATTTCCATATTCCACGTGCAATTGGCGGGATCATCGAACTGTAACCGTGAGAGTGTAAGTCTCGTTACTTGCCTTGATGGCTGTGCGGTTACGCTGAACCGCACACTACGGAAGGGCCTCTGACAGGGGGAGGGCCTGTTCCGCGAATGCCGGCTGAAGTTTTCATGCAGAACGAGAACCACAGCCTGAAGGCTGTGCCACGGATGAAGCCTGTTCCACAAAAGTCCACAGTTGTCGTGTGACTCATGGCGAACGGTTTGCGAGGGACGCTGAAGAAAGGGGTCTAGAGGCGCTTTTTTTCCTCCGCTTGTTGCTTTCGGTACTCGTCTTTGTAGGGTCCGAGCAGATAATCGGGCCAATCGCCCTTCATGGCGTTGGGCCGGACCTTGGGATGGAGCATCCAACCGCCTTCCCAGTCGCGCAAGGCGGTGCGTTTGACCGACATCTTGCCCTTGAGTGTGCGGTCGAACTCAAGTACTTCATTACAACGGTCTTCCGGGTTGCAGCTGATCTTCTTGATGGCGATTTGCGGGTAGGTGGGGTCCATTTCTTCGCCGTCGGCATTGAAGCGCGGCTTCGGAATGGCGGCTTCTTCGTAGGCTTTCAGTTGCTCGGCCTGCGCTTGTTCGCGGATTTGGTCCTGCTGGCGCTGGTAGTCGGCCAGGACTTGCTTCATCTTGTCCAGATGCAGGTAGTAGGAACGCTCGCAGCGGGTGCGGTGCATCCCGACGGTGGTGATGCCGCGCACGAAGGAGTCGAAGAGGGACCGGTCGGCCGATTCGGCCAGGTATTCGGCGTGATTGCAGCGGCCCAGGCGATAGAAGGCCTGAACGTGCAGTTCCAGCATTTGCGCGGTGGATTCGTCGATGGGCGGATAGAGGGTGCGGAGACGATCGAGGAGCGCGTCGTATTCCTGCTGGCTTTCGTGCGGCAGGAGGTAGAAGGGCAAGCGCGAGTACATGCCGTGCTTGAGGTTGTTCAGGCACGAGATGGCCTTGCCTTCGGGGGTCGCGGGACCGCCGATGCCGGAGCGGTCGCCCTTCAAGAGCTTATGTTCGCGATCGGGGTGGTTGGGCCGTTTCGCGCGGGGCTGCTTGGATGTCGGAGTATGGGTCGATGGAGGCGCTGGGGCCTCGGGGGTGCCGGTGGCCGGCACGTCGGAAGCGTTGCTAGATTGTGAGTCGCTGGATGGAGAATCGGCCGGTTTATCGCCGGACTGTAGACCGGATTCGGAAATGGCGTCCGGCGTACCGGGCGCTTCGGGAGGTGCAGGTTGGTTGGGCTGATCGGATGGATCAGCCGGAGAGTTGTCGGTAGGAGCGGCGTTGTTGAGGCCGTCCGGAGTCACGAGCGGGTCAGGGACCTCGTCGTGAGGAGAAGGTAGTTTGTTTTCCATTACGGCTTGAGGTTCGCAGCAGGCCGTGCGGGATGGCCCCAGCCGGATCCGCTAAGTGATTGAGGCGGCGGGAGATCAATCTTTTCAGAGTTCTGTGATCGGGGATGGGAAGGGACCGGGAACGCGGGGCCGTGCGCGCTGGCGAGACGGGGCGAACCGGGGTGAGCCTTTGGAGAAACTCGCGAACACGTCGGAGCGCTCCCACAGGTTCGCAAATTTGGCATTTTGAAGATGAAGGTTGGGGGAGGTGGCTAAGAGGCGGCGACGACCGAGCCGCTTTCGAAGCCCCAGCGACGCCAGTTGCGCTGGAAGCGGTCTTCCAGAGACTCGACGAATGCGTCGTCGCCAAAGGGCCGGCCGGCATAAGTGCAGCGGCGCAGGAGCCGCAGGGTCATGACTTCGTCGGGCGTCAAAAGCAGGGTTCGCCAGGCGTCGGCACCGCCTTGCGCGTGCCAGAAGGCCAAGTCGGAAAGCTGCAAGCGATCGGGGAGCAATCCGAGATGGATGGCGGCGCTAGACCATTCATACTGCTCGGCTTGGGCGACCAGGCCGGCGCGCACCGGGTTGCGTTCCACGTAGGCCAAAACGCGACGCAGGTGGCTCTCCGACAGCGGGCAGGAGAAATACCGGTTTTGCCAGAGGTGGCCGCTGCGCAGGCGCTTGGTGTTCACCATCTGGGCGTAGCGGCCGTGGACGCGGCGCAGCAGCACTTCGAGCGAATCGATCTGACCGGGAACCAGTACCAGGTGAATGTGGTTGGTCATGAGGCACCAAGCCAGCAGGCGGGTTTCGGCGGGGGCCAGGTTCTGTTTTAACAGCCGCAGATACGTGGCCCGATCCGCAGCGGAAAAGAAAACCCGTTGGTGATTCGTCCCCCGCTGGGTGACGTGGTAGGCCAGTCCGGGTACGACACAGCGCGCATTTCTGGGCATTCTGAGAAAACTGTGCCTGGCGGGCGAGGAAATTCTCCAACCTGTCGGAGCGCTTCGACAGGTTGGATGATTTTGCCAAGAGCTTCCGTCAGGCTGACCTCTTCGGCCCTCTTCGGCCCCTTCGGCCTCCTTCTTCGCTGCGGAAATACTTCGTGACGTCGGCGGCGAAGAGGCCGTGCTTGATGGCGTTGCGGGAAGACGCGGCGCGGCCAGCGTCGGTGCGAGGGCCGGTGGATTTCTGGGCGTTCTCGCGGTTGGCGCGAGTGCGGGCATCGACCTGCGGGCCGTCGTCGGAGTGAAAGCCGTTTCCTTTCTCCGCGCCGGTGCCGGCGGGTGAAGCCGGTTGCCCGGCGTCTGGCTGTTTCGATTCCGGCGAAGCCGGATTTTGATCAGAGGCTATGTCGCCCGTGTTGTCAGGGCGGTCTTCAAACTGGTTGCTCATTTTTTTCTACCCTTACTGAAAGTTGGCGGAGTACGCCCGAACCAGACGTAGCACTGGGTGTGGTTCGGACTTGCGAGACGCAGTGCCGCGTTTTTGGGGAAAACGTTGGCAGTAAGGAGGTTAAGGCGAGAAAAATAATGGTCGATTGCGTGTGACTGGCTTTTGGGTAAGGCAGAAGTCGGGGGAGAGACAGTTTCGCGAACAGCGCAGACCGCTCTGCGGTGTTCGCTGGTTTGGGGGGTGAGCGAGGCGGCTAAGGCGTTGAAACGAAAGGAGGAGTCGATCTGGCTCAAAACCTGGTTTTCTGGATGTGGCTGAAATAGAAGGAGTTAGCAAGCGCGAACCGGTCGTGTCAGGCTGTCCCTCTCGGCGCCGTCCCTCTCGGCGCCCTCTCGGCGCCTCTCGGCGCCCACTCTCGGCGCCTCATCGCGGGCTGGCTCCGGCGGCCCAGCATAGCGCCGCCGCCTTGCGGGTCTGCAGCGCTTTCTATTTCGCGTTCGTCTTCGCGGAGACCGTGAGGTCGGCAACGGCTTTCAGCTTCATTAGGCGCCTGATTTTGCCTTGCTTACGTTCCACCAGGAACACGCCGGTGAAGGTACCTTCGATCCGCTTGTCGAGTGTCCCAGCTCTGCCTTGTTCAATTGCGCCCTCAAGCGCTTGTACGTCGCGATGGTTCTCCGGAAAGTTCTCAACTTCATCGGAGTTGTACAACATTATGCCGGTTGCGCACTTTCGGTCAGTCAGGAGAGTCGTGTGCATGCCGTCGCTATCGACGGTCGCATGAATTCGCAAGAGTTTGTTATCATACTTTTCGCTGTGTGCCGTGACGTCACATAACTTTACGTCTAAGGGCTCCTGACTCTCAGCTTGAGCTTGTGCATCCGCGAGGCTACAGAAGAAAACCATCACACCAAGCAGCAATAAAACCGACGGGGGATGGTTCATTTCCCGCACCCCCCAGTGCTGCAATCTTTCCGCGCGGAATCCAAAGCACTCTTCTTGATGGCGTCCTTTCTGTTCTTGTCGGCGGCGTCCGCTCCCCACGTCGGATCCCATAGACCGTTTCCAGACCTCGCATCAGGAGCAACGGGGTCAGAGACCTCTGGCACTGAGAGCAAGTGGGGATTGAGAACACCAAGTAGTTGATGCCACGGGCTCAACGCCAACGTATTCCAGGAACTTCTCATCACATCACGCAACGCGGGAATTGCCGGCAAGCGGTCTTCTTTCGCGACGAAGGTCGGCGCTTCTACCTGGAGCTGTTGTCGGGGTTCCTGCCTCATCACGGGGTCGCTCTAGAAGCATACGCCTGATCCGCAACCATGTCCATCTTGTCGCTGTCCTCATGATAAGAAGGGGCGCGAGTCGAATCCTCCGCGCCCGCCGAGAAAAGGCTGCAACAGAAGAAGAGGCCTCGTCGGAAGGTACGTAAGCTGCAGGAAGTCAATGAGCGAGGCAGCGGCCGTTAGGACGGGCCTAGGTGCCGGAGGTCTTTGACCCCGCTTCCCCCGACCCCATTTCCCCGCGTCATAACTGTATCGCAGCTGCAAGGCCGTCCGACGGCGGCCTGCGGGCAGGGACAATCTCAGCTGAACACCCAAAACCTAACCAAGAGAAGGAAGCAGAGGCTCATCATTACTAAACAGGAATCGAGCAGGAAAACAAGCTTGTTCCCCGGATAAAGTTGCTTAAATTGCTTCCGTACACCCGTGCCCCACCACAAGTAGGAAATCCTCTCGCTCTCGGGAAGCAGTGTGTTTATCTTGCCAATCATCATAAACGAAATCATGTTGGCAAGAACTGCGGCGGTTGCCATTAAGCAAACCGCGAGGATGACGGGCAATGAGATCTGGGTTATCAGTTGCATAGACGCCCCGCGAAATACCCGAGATAATCGCCCAAGGAAATTCCGGTAAACCTTCCGGGGAAACCTGGGTCAGAGAGTGCGCCGGGATAAACCGGCATGAAGCAGGGAATGAAAGAGTCCCTACAGGAAAGGAATAGCGAACTATCTTGACCTCGAGTCTTGCGGCGGTCCACGCGAGGTGGGCGGCCGAAGCGTAGACAGAGGCATCAGGGGGCCGGGTATAGAGCTTCGAAAACCCAATTCGGGGTGCCGACCCTGTTCTTTGAAGGGGAAGGCCACACCAGGGCGGACGCCAACGCAAGACCGCCCGGGACCCCGCGTAGTCGCAGACCCCGAGCACGCTGAGAAACTTCATGCACGAGAACCGGGAGACCTCCGTTGCGCCTGCGACAGGCAGGCCGGTCCGAGAAGGCGAAAAGCCGTAAGTCGGACATGCACGCGGCGGAGGAGTCGGACCGCGGCGTAGTACCGGTGAAGCAGCCGAACAAAGAGGCTTTTGCCTCAGCGGAGGTTGTGGAGGGAAGCCTGCGGACCAAGGAGAACCAGGTCCAATCTCACACCAGCCCGACACAGAGCGGGGCAGGGGTGTTCCCAGGGGTTGGATCGGGTGCGCCAAGCGGCGCGGGAAAGGAGACAGGAGCGGTTCACCAGCTCTGCTCCACCATGTGACCGTCGATCTGCTACGGGAGAGCTTCTTCGCCTTGAAGCGAAAAGCCGCGCCGGGAGTGGACGGCGTGACGTGGCAGGAGTATGAGACGGGGTTGGAAGATCGGTTGATCGATCTGCACAGCCGCGTGCACCGTGGCGCGTATCGGGCGCAGCCCTCCAAGAGAGTCTATATTCCGAAGGCCGACGGGCGGCAACGTCCGTTGGGCATTGCGGCACTGGAGGACAAGATTGTTCAACAGGCCGTGGTGACCGTCCTCAATCAGATTTACGAGGTGGACTTCCGGGGATTCTCGTACGGGTTCCGGCCGGGACGCAGCCCGCATCAGGCGCTGGACGCGCTGAATGTGGGGATGCGAACGGAAGCGGGTGAACTGGATTCTGGATGCCGACATCAAGGGCTTCTTCGACCATATGAATCATGAGTGGGTGAAGAAGTTGGTCGCGCATCGTGTGGCCGACACCCGGATCTTGCGGCTGATCCAGAAATGGTTGCAGGCTGGAGTTTCGGAAGACGGCGAATGGTCGGAGACGACGGTAGGTACGCCGCAAGGGGCGGTGGTTTCGCCGCTGCTGGCCAACGTGTATCTGCACTACGTCTTCGATCTATGGGTAGAAGCCTGGCGCAGGAAAGTGGCGAAATGCGAGATGATTATCGTCCGCTACGCCGATGACCTGATCGTGGGCTTCGAAGCACCGAGCCGAAGCGGAGCATTTCCTGAAGCAGTTCCAGGAACGTCTGGCGAAGTTCGGTTTGGAGATCCATCCGGAAAAGACACGGCTGATCGAGTTCGGGCGGTTCGCCGAAACTCGACGCCGTGCGCGTGGAGAAGGTGCGCCAGAGACGTTTACGTTCCTTGGGTTCAGCCACTTCTGTGGGCGGAATTCACGGGGCTACTATACGACCTGGCGACGGACGGCAGCCAAGCGAATGCGAGCCAAACTTCTGGAGTTAAAGCAGGAGTTGCGGCGGCGCATGCACGCTCCGGTGGCCGAGACGGGGGCCTGGATCGCGCAAGTGGTTCGAGGCTACTACCAATATCACGCGGTACCGGGCAACCTGATGAAGTTGTCCCTCTTCCGGGACCGGCTTTGCGCGTTGTGGCGTACTGCGCTACGGCGTCGGAGCCAGAAACGGAAGCCGAGTTGGGAAGCATTACTACCGGTCTTTCAACGTTGGATTCCCCGCCCACGCCTTCTGCATCCGTTTCCCAACGTGCGCTTTGACGCCACATATCCAAGGTAGGAGCCGTATGCGGTAATCCCGCTCGTACGGATCTGTGCGGGGGGCGGTCAGCGATGGCTGTCCCTACCGCGACCCTCTGGCACCGAGAGTAAGTGGGGCCTGTGAGCACCGGGTTGTTGGTGCAACGGGCTCAACGCCAAGTTATTCCAGGAACTTCTCATCACATCACGCAACGCGGGAATTACCGGCAAACGGTCTTCTTTCGCGACGAAGATCGGCGCTTCTACTTGGACCTGTTGTCGGAGTTCCTGCCTCATCACGGGGTCGCTCTAGAAGCATACGCCTGATGCACAACCATGTCCATCTCGTCGTTACTCCTCATGATAAGAAGGGGCGCGAGGCGAATCCTCCGCGCGCGCGCCGAGAAAAGGCCGCCACAGAAGAAGAGGCGTCGTCCGAAAGTACACAAGCTGCAGGCAGTCAATGAGTGAGGCAGCGGCCGTTAGAACGGGCCTAGGTGCCAGAGGTCTTTGACCCCGCTTCCCGGCGTCACTCTGGTGTGCAGATGTTTCCCTGATCGGGCGACGCTTTACGTCCACCCAACCCTAGTCCGTATGCTGGTCCTGACTGTCGAACGATCAGTTGGGGGGGAACTATAACCGGGGCGAGCCGCACAAGCCAAAACATTACCACGCCGGCCAGTGGAAACCCTAATGCCAGCAACGCCAGGAATCCAAGACAGGAGTGCATGAAAATACGTCCGTGTCCGTTGAGGACTGGCAGCCAAACGACGCCGAACCCGACGAGCAAGCCAATCAGCACCAGCACCCTGGAGTAGCCCTCGGACACTCTGACCTCCGCACCGCACCGGCTGCATAAGAAACCCCGCTGGAAAGCTCGACGATCCCCCTGTATGATGCATTGGCAATTGGGACACCTCATGTTTGCGTCTCCATCATGAACCACTGCAGGCTTTTGTTATTGCTCCTGCCACTACCGGGACTGTAAGCGTGGCGGCCTTCAGCGCGCCGCTTGGCGGTCGTGCGGTGGAATGGGTTCGGACTTCCGGGACGGAGAGATATGGTACGAAGTGAGAAATCTCCGACGCAACCAGCACCCTTTTAGTATATGTCCCGGTTCGCCCGCGCCGTAGCGATCGGAGTAGCGCACCACATCACCCAGCGCGGCGTCGACCACCAACGTGTGTTTTTCACCGGTGGCGACCGCCGTACGGACCTCGAATGGCTCACGACCTATGCGGCTGAGGCGCGGGCTCGGATTCTCGCTTACTGCCTGATGGAAACCATATCCACCTGGTGGCGATCCCGGATGAGCCACGCTCGCTGGCGACCGCCCTTCGTCGCGCACACGGTCGATACTCGCTCCAGGGGTTCAGTTCGCCTTCGACCCCCGACCCTTCGGCCCCCCGGAATTGATGTTCCCGCCGTGCTTGCGGAAAACCAATTATCCTTACAATGGTGGGGGCCTCGAAGAGGAGTTGATGGGATCACTATGATCGCATTCGATGCCGCACACCAAGCTGTCCACTATCCGCCCGATCGCCGATTTCGTATCTGGATTCGGCCATCAATCCTGATCGGCGCCGCTTGTGCGATTCTGGCTTTGATTGCAGCGGCCTGGATCGAGGTCGCAGTAGCGGGAATACCTGCTGTTCCGGCTATTCCCCAGATATATCCCAACGATTTCGTTGGGCCGCACGGTTTTCCCGCATGGGTACGCTACTGCCACTTCTTCAATTTTCTTTTTGTGGCGATCCTGATTCGCAGCGGGCTTTCGATCCTGATGGACCACCCGCGTCTCTATTTCAATGACGGCTGCACGCCGGGGAGCGAATGGATTCGGTTTACGCCCTTGAAGGTTCCACGCGACCGCATCTGGACCGCGAAAGATGATGCGCGTTATATCTCGCCTCTCGTTGGCACGCCGGGCTACCGCCACACGGTTGGCCTGGCCCGAGTGTGGCATTTCATTGATGTGCACGGTTTCATTGGCACGGGCATCGTTTTTGTCGTCATGCTCTTCACAACGGAACAGTGGAAACGGATTGTGCCGACTTCGCCGCTGGTTCTTGTGCAGGCGTGGAATACCTTCGTGCACTACGCGACATTTCATTTACCACCGGAGCCGAACGGCTTCTATGGCTACAACGCGTTGCAACAGATCGCCTATTTCACAGTGGTGTTTGTGTTCGGACCGGTATCGATTGCGAGCGGCATCGCCATGTCTCCAGCGGTGGTCAACAGGTTTCCCTGGTATGCGCGGATATTCTGGGGCCGGCAATCGGCCCGTTCTATCCATTTTTTGACAATGTTCGGTTTCCTTGCATTTTTGATCGTGCACGTGACTCTGATCGTAATGACGGGATTTGCGCGCAATATGAACCACATTGTGATGGGCACCGACGATCAGAACCCTGCCGGAATGTACTTGGGATTCATTGGAATCGGTGTCGTCGTACTCTCATGGATCGTGGCGCACTACATTTCCTGGAACCATCCGCGGGGACTGCAACATGCCCTGAAGTCGGTGACGTACCCAATGCAGTTTCTAACGCTGAACCGGCTCTTGCCACAGCAGAGGTATAAGGAGGAGGAAATCTCTCCGTACTTCTGGCCGAACGGAAAGATGCCGCTCCGGGATGATTGGAAGCACATGGCGGAGAGTGGATTTGACAGTTTCCGTTTAAAAGTGGGAGGGCTAGTCAATAACCCGGTTGCGCTTTCTATCGCCGATTTGGAGCGCCTGGGTGAGATTGAACAAATCACGATGCATCATTGCATCCAGGGGTGGAGTGGCATCGCCAAGTGGGGCGGGATTCCCATGCCGAAGCTGATTGATCTCGTGCAGCCGAAGGGGGAAGCGAAAGTCGTCGCTTTTTTCTCCTTCGGCGAAGCTCTTTATGGCGGACCCTATTACGACACCCAGAGCCTGGAGAACGTGCAAAAGCCCCAATGTCTGCTGGCTTCAAGAATGAACGGGCAACCGCTTTCGGAGGTGTACGGGGCACCGCTGCGGCTGCGAGTGGAAAACCAGCTTGGCTACAAGATGGTCAAGTGGATCGAGCGGATAGAATTCATCGCGTCGGAAAAATCGCTTGGCAAAGGAGAAGGCGGCAAAAACGAAGACGATGAGTATTTCGACCTGCTGCCGAATATTTGATGCAGAACCGCGGTTCTTTCGCGCAGCAAGAGGCGAGCGCCGATCATATCGTTTCGTTCTTCCGAAAACTAAGGCTCGACTGGCTGTTGCTTCATCGTCCCCTTAGGTCGCATCAGGGGCCAACGGGCACTATTGTCCGCCGCCAACGCGATGCTTTAAGAATGACTTCGTACCATACGTCGGAGCGTTCCCACAGGTTCGCGAGTTTGGCGCTAGTGAGACGGTTCGTCTAGCTCACTTCGCTTCCCGAAACAACAAAAGCATGGACTGGTTGCCTCTCCTATGGGCTAGAGTTCTGGGACTGAACCCCAATTCATTCACGGCATCTGCATCCGCGCCATGCCCGAGCAGTAGTTCAGCTACTTGCACTTGCCCATTCATCACTGCGAAGTACAACGGAGAAGCACCCATGTCGCCTTTTGCATTTACATCAGCGCCGGCGTCTAGCAATAATCGCGCCGCGTGGCGCTCCCCCCACAATGCCGCGAGGTGCAAAGGAGTGTCACCATCAGAAGCCCGCGAATGAACAGACAACGCGTCGGGTCGCCCGGCTGGAAAAAGAAATTCCGCCGCGCGGTCTAAGAACTCATCGAGGCTCTCAGAGTGTTTCATCGACAGCAAGAACACAGTGAGAAACGGGGTCAGAGGGTCCGTTTCCCGTTTCCAGCGTGATCAAATAGAACTTGAATATAGGGGTCCTCCCGAGGGCTACCGAAGATCGTGTCATCTGGCTTCAGGTGGTCAAATTCAATGAATCACCCTCTCGCGATCAGGCAGATCGATCAGGAGCTTTCGAGCCGCGCAGCGTTCTGGAACGGCAGCCACTCGAGTGATTAGTGTCATCATCACCGCCTACAACGTAACAGACTTCCTCCGAAAGGCGGTTGACTCGGCGCTGGCGCAGACCTTCCGGGACATTGAGGTGATCGTTGTTGATGACGGCTCCAGTGATGGCTCTGCAGATACGCTGGGGGATCTCGATGACCCTCGCCTGCGCGTAATCCGCGAAGTCCACGGCGGATCGGCCGCCGCCCGCAACGCCGCTTTGCGGCTGGCGAGCGGCGAACTGGTCGCCTTCCTGGACGGCGATGATTTCTGGGCGCCTCACAATCTGGAACGTCAGGCTGCTTTTCTGGGCAGCCATCCGGAGGTGGACATGACCTTCGGCCACTCTCTGGTGGTGAACGAAGAAGGCCGTTCGCTGGGCTTCACGAGTTCCTCGTGGGCGGGGCCCATCAGCCTTTCGCTTCTGCTGCGCACCAACGAAATCGGCAACGGCTCTTGCCTCCTGCTGCGGCGTGAGGCCCTTGACCGGGCTGGCTGGTTTGACCCTAAGCTGGAGGCTGGCGTGGATATCGATGTCTGGATGCGCGTGGCCAGCCTTCGTCCCGGCAACACGGTGGCGATTCCGGAAGTGCTCACTTTCTATCGAAGGCGGCCAGGCCAGATTTCGAGCGATTGGCGGCGGATGGAGGCCGGCTACCTGCAGGTTCTCGACCGCTTGCGGCCGATCGCCACGCTGGTTGTGCAGCGGGAGGAGAAGCGCAGCCGTGCGGGCCGATATCGTTACTACGCGCGCCTGGCGCGTGAAGCTGGGGAAACCGGGACCGCTGCGCGGCTACTTGCCACCGCCTTCTGCTGGGCGCCGTTGTGGCTGCTCATCGACCGCCGGACATGGCTCATCGGAACGGCTGTCGGCTGCCAACTGCTGCTACCGCGTCCTCTGTACCTACGGGCACTTCGATGGGGACGGCGGCTGCTGGGGCCTCTGTTTTCATGACTGGCTATAGCATCGCTTTTTTCTGCGGGCGCTCTCAGGCTCCCTGGTCGCCATTGTCAGTAAGTGAAGGCATCGGCGGAAGCCAGGAGTCACTGATGGCCGTGGCAGCGGCGTTGCGGCGACTGGGACATTCGGTCCGTGTATACAACTCGTGCGGCACCGCGGCTGGGGAATACGAAGGCGTCGTCTACGAGGATTACCGGGCATTTGGCCGCCCGCCTTCCGCCGACCTGGTGGTGGTTTGGCGCTGGCCCTGGTTGGCGAATCGCTTGCCGCCGAACGTTCCCAAAGTTCTTTGGATGAAGGACATGGTGGAGCCACCAGCCGTTGCCGCCGCCGTGCACCAAAACCGGAAGATTTTTATCCAGAGCCGCTTTCACCGCAAGCACTATGCAGGGCTCCCGGAAGAGAAGTTCTTCTACACCCGTAACGGCATTCACCCCGAGCATTTCGATCAGGCGGTTGAGCGCGATCCATATAAAGTGGTCTACGGATCCAGCTATGACCGCGGCTTGGGCCGCCTGCTCGAGGCTTGGCCGCGTGTCAAAGCGCAGGTCCCGGAGGCCAGCCTTTCCGTCTTCTACGGATTTCAGGCCGCGCAGGCGCGTTGCTTTCAACTGATCCGACGGTCCTGGCGGAGCTATCGGGAAAACCCGCTTGGATTCTGGATGTATCGACGCTCAATGCTCGCGGGCATGCGCAGCGCAGACGCTCAGCATCTGGGACGAATCGGCCATCTGGATGTCGCCCGCCAGTTTCTCTCCGCCGGAATCTGGGCCTACCCCACCGCTTTTCCCGAGACCAGCTGCATTACCGCCATGAAGGCCCAGGCTGCGGGAGCGGTGCCTGTCGTCATCCCTTCCGGTGCGGTGGATGAAACCGTGACATTCGGGGCCAAGACCTCAACCAGTGCCGACGATTACCGCTCTCGCCGGCTCCCGCCCCGGGTGTACGACGAATGGGAAGGACTGCTTGTCTCCAATCTCAGGAATTCGCCAACGCTGGAGCCGCTGCGGGCCCGGATGGCCGCCGCTGCCCGTCAGAGGTTTGCCTGGGAAACCATAGCCCGGGAGTGGAGTGCGGAATTCAGCAACATCCTTACCGCGCCACAGCCGTGAGGAAGTGGCTTCCTGAAAGCGGCCCTTACCTGCTCTTAACGCCTTGCTTTGCGCTGTAGCCGTCTGTTCGCCTCATCATTGACAGCGAAATAGTCTGCACCACAATCGCGTATCGAGTAGCCATGTTCACGCAGAATATGCCGCATTTCAGACTTCTGCGCGCGGGGCAAATGCCGGTGTTCAACAAAGATCGAGAGCGGGGCATGTTCGACAAAATCGACAGTCTTCAGAACCTCGTAATCATGCCCTTCCGTGTCGACTTGTAACAGATGCACATCCTGAATCCGGTTTCGCATCAGGACATCGGACAGAGTACAGACTTGAACCTTGCACTCAATAATGAACGGCTCGAGCCGGCCCTTCAAGTGCTTCACGATGTGGTTCCTATCGAACGATCCGATGCGATCAAACCACAGCGGCAGACCCGGCATATACTGATTTGCTTTCTCATCCACATAGTAGAAACTAGCTTGCCCAGCCGTCGCTCCGATTGCGACCTGCTCCAAACAGAATCGGTGGGCGTCTTGGAAGTTGGCTTTCAGGCGGTCGAAACAATGCGGAACAGGCTCGATGAGCAGTCCCCTCCAATTGCTATTGGCAAGGAGAATATCACTGATTGGGTCGCCGGCAAGTCCGTCATTGGCGCCGATTTTGACGAATACCGGCTCTGGCACCAGCCTCGACAAACCAAGACAGTAACGCCTAAAGCGGGCTACTTCTCTGATCCTTGCCTGCGGAACAAGGTTCACAAGCAGCGTTTGAAAAAGCGGTGCAGACCTGACTACCGCTCTCAACTTCTCAACGAACATAGTATGTGTTGCTGATCTTCATCCCAGGTTTGGCTTCCCCTGGGCGCTGAAAACGGGGCTGTGACTCAGCGTTCGCAATCAACAATAGCAGGTTCCTGCCAGCATCAGCTTTCGTAAAAGGGGTCGCAGGCAGCCCTCCTTTGACCCGTTACAGCGCTACCGCTGACTCAGCCGCATGCGTAGCGTCCGCGGCGCGAGCGGCTTAATCCGAACGGCGTTCGCGGAGGGTGAGCCGAGCGATCTTCATCGAATCGCGCAGTTCTCTGCAGCCGGACTTCACGGGCGCATGACTCGATGCCTCGACTCGCGAGTGCCGATCGATTTCGAGATTCTCTCAAATCTCGGCGACATCACGTTGCGTGCCCTCCAGAGTCGCTGCGATCTGCACCGAGGATTAACGGACAAGACCGCTTGTCGTTCCTAATTCTGTGACGGCGACTTCCGGGGAGAGTCGGTCCCGGAAGTTGTAATATTGGCCGCGGCGGAAAGCCGATGAAGACTGGTACAGAGGCCGGGAGTTGAGTGAGTCCATTAGCGGTCCGGCACTTCCAGGTCGAGGGCATAGATTTCGTCGGTGCCGTTGTTTTGAGTGGTAATGAGGGTATTGTTGAGGCCGGGTCCGAACCAGGCGTCGCCGGCGATCCTATTCAAGGTGGTAACGCGGTCCGCTTTTCGGGTGGCCAAGTTGAACCGCCACCAGGCGTGCTCGGGCTCAGCAAGGTGAAAGAACAGCGACCGCCCGTCGCGGGACCAGTTGGGCCAAACGCCGTGAGGTCCGGAAATCCCGGTTTGTTTTCGCGTGGCCACCGAGTAAAGCACGACCTTTGATTCAGGGCCGGCCAATCCTGCGATGAAACGGCCATCGGGTGACAAGCTCGGAGAGAACATTCTTTGGGTGCCCGGGACGGTTGAGACCATACCCGTTTTCAAGTCGACCTGGTAGAGCTGGGTCTCAGGACGCTGTTCAGCTGCATCGTCTTCCGTGGGTTGCCCCAAGCCACCGAACAGAAGTGATCGGCCGTCGGGCGACCAGCAGAAGAATGCGTCGCCCATTGTTCCGGCTTCGCCATGTGTGACCTGCTGGACGGTGCCACTGTCGAACGGCACCACATAAATCCGGGAGGGCGTGTTAGGCGGCCCCCCGAAGAAAGCGATCTGCTTGCCTTCGGGGGACCAATGTGGCGTCGAGACGCGCATTTGCGGCGGGGTGAGTTCGAGGAGCTGGCTTCCGTCAGCGGCGCTTCGCCAAAGCGACCGCTCCGGGAAGGACACGTAGGCGACCCATTTCCCATCCGGGGAGTACTCGAGCTCGGTACCCGAGACACCGCTGAGTTCGGGACTCAGCTTGCCTGATGCCAGATCGTAGCGGAGAAATTCGCGGCGATCCTGGGCCCCGTCCAGAAACAGGTGCTTGTCGTCTGCACCGACAACGGGGGCATACGCAGCCATCGGGCCGGTGGTGAGGCGCACCGGTTCCCGGGCGGCGCGATGAACACCGGCTCGCTCAGCAAGAGCCCAGATGCTGGACGAACCGACAGCGCCTGCCTCAAAGACGAAGTAACGGCCGTCGTGAGTCCAGGTACCGCAGCAGGCGGAAAAGGAAGGCTCCCAGCCGGGGAGGAGGGGGTGCAGTTCGCCGGTCGCCACGGATGCCTCCCAGAGGGAGAACTTGAGTCGATCCTTGCTGTCCGGAACCGAGAAACGCACACGGCTTCCGTCGGGCGACCAGCGCAGGAAGGCCGGCGTGTCAGGGGCCGTGGCAAGCTTGCGGACTTCGGTGCCATCGCGGCGTGCAATATGCAGTTCGCCGTGAATGCCGTAGACCAATTGTTGACCGTCGGGGGACCAGGCGGCTGCCTCGTTCTGGGCAACCAAGCTGCCTAATCGCCGCGGCACGCCGCCAAGCAGAGGCTGCGCCCACAGTTCGGCCAAGCGGCCCAGGGTGTCGTGGCCGATGGGGCGACCCAGCAGCAGTTCCGTGGCATCCGGCGATAGATCGAGGAGAGTGGCCTTCATACGGAGCGGAACCGGAACCGTTTCACCTCCGTTCATGGGGACCTGGTATGCCTGGTCGTGATCGATCCCCGAGGCGAAGATCACGCGGGAGCCTTCGGAAAGCAGAGGCCACCACTTGGGCAAGGCGTCGCGCGTGATCTGCGTCGTTCCCCCCACTCGCGGTGGCGGCAAGGGCCTGCTTAGCCAGAGGGTCCCGGCGGCGGCTGTCACGAGAATGGCTGCGGCGCCGGCAACATAGCGCCACGAGACGACCCGGCGGCGAACGGACCGGCTCCGGAAGCCGGGCTTGGAGGAGAAGACCGGCTGCGATCGGCCCGAATTGAGATCGCGCTCGAATCGCTTGAGGTCAGCCCGCATATCGGAGGCGGTCTGGTAACGGACGTCCGGGTCTTTTTCGAGGGCCTTGCCGATAATCTGCTGCAGGCCTTCGGGCAGATCGGGATTCAATTGCGACGGCGGTTCGGGGACATCGTGCAAAATAGCGGCCATCACGGCGCCCAGGGTCTTGCCCTGAAACGGCATCTCGCCCGTAGCCATTTCGTAGAGCACAATGCCCAGGGCGAAGAGATCCGTGCGGGCGTCGAGTTCGTCACCGCGAGCCTGTTCCGGCGACATGTAGCCGGGCGTTCCGGTGGCCGATCCCGAGGCGCTCAGGTCAGCGATGGCAGACTGCCTTCTGCCTGTATAGAAGGATCCAGTACGCGATTTTTTTGCGGCCAGTTTGGCCAAGCCGAAGTCGAGGATCTTGACCTGTTGCCTTTGCGTGATGAAGAGATTGGCGGGCTTGATGTCGCGGTGAACGATACCGCGCGCGTGCGCTGCATCCAGGGCGTCGCTGATCTGAATGGCCCAATTCAGCAGCGATTCGGTCGGGACCGGCTTCATTCCGATGTGATGCTTCAGGGTGGCGCCTTCGAGAAGTTCCATGGCCAGAAAGGGGATGCCATCCTTTTCATCGATTTCATAAACGGTGCAGATGTTGGGATGATTCATGGCTGCGGCCGCGCGGGCCTCGCGCTCGAAACGCCCCACGGCGACGCGGTCGCGGGTCAGGTCTTCGGCCAGAAACTTCAGCGCGACGTCGCGATTGAGCTTGAGGTCTTCGGCGCGGTAGACCACTCCCATGCCACCCTCGCCGAGTTTTTCAATGATGCGGTAGTGTGAGACTGTTTGGCCGAGCACGATCCGAGATCACCCAAACAAGCTGGTCCTTTTCAGGCTACAGCAAAGAAGGCGAAAAACCTCCTGGTGACGGATTCGCCGCAACGGTGAAAATTTGAGCCACTCTGATACTTTGTAGCTTCGACAATACAGGCACACTGTCGCATCGACCGGTCGAAAAGAGGTGGGCTAGGTGAATCCGCAAGGCGGGAAACATTCGGAAGCCTCAGACAGGGCCGTAGCGCAGCAAGCCGCCGATCGCGTCCGCATCTTGCGCGAGGCGTTGGCCAGTAACGAAATAGAGTCCGTCCTGGCTCTGACCCCGGATCAGCAGAAGCGGTTCGACGAATGGTCGACCGCCAAACTGCTCGCGCTGGCAGAGCAGTTTGATGTGGATACCACCGCGTCTCAGAAGCGGGTCTCCTGGGGGATGCGCATTGCATCAACGATTGGCGGCATCGCCATTTGCGCTGCTGTGATTCTGTTCTTCATGCGCTACTGGGGTTACCTGGACACTTGGTTGCAGCTGGCGATTGTAATTGCTACGCCCTTGTTGTCCTTGTTAGGGGCTGAAGTGATGGCCCGGCGAGAACGCACACGCTACTTCACCGGGTTGTTGGCGCTCGTCGCGCTGGCGAGTTTCGTGATGAACCTGGGGGCGGTAGGAAGCATCTTCAACATCGTTTCAACGGAACGGTCCCTGCTCGCGTGGGGAGGACTCGCTTTGGTCATGGCTTATCGTTATGGTCTGCGCCTGATGCTGGCGCTTGGATTACTTCTCGTGATGAGTTATTTTGCGGCTGCGTTCTCCGCTGAGATGGGCTATCACTGGCTGGAGTTTTACGAGTGGCCGGAACACTTCCTGTTGCTTGGACTGCTTGTTCTCGCTTTATCCTTCTATCTGTCCAACCCGAATCATCGGACATTCGTCCCGGTGTACCGGCTGGTGGGCAGCCTCACAGTCTTCATCGCCATTCTTTCTCTGGCTGAATGGGGAGTGCCCAGTTATCTGCCTTGGGAGTCCATCAACGTTGAACGGCTGTACGAAATCCTCGGGTTGCTCCTATCGGCGGGCGCAATCTGGTTGGGCATTTCGCGTAATTGGACTGGCCTGGTGAACACTGGTGCTTCGTTTTTCACCATTTTTCTGTTTACGCGCCTGTATCACTGGTGGTGGGACTGGATGCCTAAGTATCTATTCTTCGCGACCATCGGAGCACTTGGCATAGGGCTGGTGCTGGCTTTCAAGCGCATACGTTTCTCCATGGTCCAAGGGGACAAGGCGGTGGTGGCGTGAGGAATATTTCTCTCGCCGCCGGAGCGGCCATCATCGTGCTCGCAAACGCCTTCGCGTTAGTTCGTGCCGTCCGCAATCGGACTGGGACTCCCGATGCGGAGCTGGCGCTCACCAACCGGGAGCTTAGCTATAACAGTACGCTCTCGGAGGATGACAGCGGCGTGACGCTGTCGCTGCGATGGACAACGCCGGGTAATAACTGGATGGGGTACGGGTGGTCTCCGCCGAAATGGCTCGATCAGCAGAAGCTTCAAAGTCTGGGTTTCGATTGTCGGATCAGCCCGACTACCGGAGACGCTTTGCGCTTCTACGAGAGGCAAAGACCGCGGAGCGTTTTTGTGGCGCTGGAGTACGACGGGCAAGCTTGGCGGGATTGGCTGGATGCCTATCAGCGGGCCGCCGAAGAGCGAGCCATGCGCGGCACTGGTGCACGAGACGACGCGGGAAACCAGAGTCACCTGGTTGCCATTGATGCGGATCTCGATGCCGGGGCACTTCGAGTACGCCATCCTGATCGTTCGAGTGTCGTGGTCGTGCCCGCGGTGGTTGCGATTGCGCTGGAACCATACCCGTATGCGGGCCGCAAGACCGACCCTAAGAACCTGGCGAAGATTGTAGGCCGCATCCAGCAATTGGCATCCTCGATCCACGTACCTCGCCCCCTCAGTGACGGCTTCCCACGTCGGGACCTGCGGAGAACGAGAACGTCAGGGGTCTCGCCTACACCGTTCGCCTCCGCTACGGGTCTCTACTTGAGCCGTGGGTGACGGCGGTGGAGTTTGGCCCATGAGACAGTTGCGCGCCTGAACGCGGGCGATCAATGTCAGGCTTGCGGCGCTTCGAGCCTGAAGATCAAATATGGCCGCGGATGAACGCCGATGAACACGGATTTCTTGAGCGCTCCCTCACGGTCGCGCCTCAGAAAGCTGAGGTCACGGCACCGAGAGTATCCGCTTGCTGACGCACGCGGTTCTGTGCTGGTACGCCAGTTGGTGAGTCGACCCTACTCCACCTTCTGCGACGCTTCCAGGAATAGCTCGGCGGCGCGATTGAGTTGTTCTTCGGTGTGGGCGGCGCAGACTTGGGTGCGAATCCGGGCTTTGCCCATCGGCACAACCGGATAGGAGAAGCCGATGACGTACACGCCTCGTTCGAGCAGGTATTCGGCCATGCGGCCGGCCTTCGCGGCATCGCCGACCATTACCGGAACAATGGGATGCTCGCCGGGCAGAATGTTGAGGCCGAGTTCGGTCATGCGGCGGCGGAAGAAGGCGGTGTTGCTCATCAGGCGCTCGGGCAGATCGTGCGACGATCGCAGTATCTTCAATGTCTCGATGGACGCTGCTACGATGGCGGGCGCGAGCGAATTCGAAAACAGATACGGGCGCGACCGCTGGCGCAACAGATCGACGATCGGCTTGGAAGCCGCGATGTAGCCGCCGCTGGCTCCGCCGAGCGCTTTCCCCAGCGTGCCGCTGAGAATATCGACGCGGCCCATCACGCCGGTGTGCTCGTGCGTTCCGCGGCCGTTCGCGCCCATGAAGCCCACCGCGTGCGAATCGTCCACCATCACCAGCGCGTTGTACTTTTCGGCCAGATCGCAAATGCCGGCCAGCGGCGCGATGTAGCCGTCCATCGAAAACACGCCATCGGTGGCAATCAGGCGGAAGCGCGCGCTCTGCGCCGCTTGCAGCTGTTTTTCCAGATCCGCCATGTCGCAGTTCTTGTAGCGGAAGCGCTGCGCCTTGGACAAGCGCACGCCATCGATGATGGAGGCGTGGTTGAGTTCGTCGGAGATGACGGCGTCTTCGGCGCCCAGCAGCGTTTCGAACAGCCCGCCGTTCGCGTCGAAGCAGGACGAATAGAGAATGCTGTCTTCCATGCCCAGGAAGAGAGCGATATCGCGTTCCAGTTCCTTGTGCTGCTCCTGTGTGCCGCAGATGAAGCGCACCGAGGCCATGCCGTAGCCCCAGCGGTCGAGCGCCGCGCGGGCGGCAGCGATGACGCGAGGATCGTCGGCGAGACCCAGGTAATTATTGGCGCACAGCACCACCACGTCCTGCCCGCCATGCAGCCGCGCCCCGGGGCTCTGGGGCGAATCGAGGACGCGCTCGGGCTTCCACAGTCCCGCGGTGCGAATTTCGTTGAGCTGCGATTCGACGTGCTGTTGGTATGCGCCCAGCATTTACTGAAGTTCCTCCCAATTCAGAATCACCTTGCCGCTGTTGCCCGAGCGCATGACTTGAAACGCCGGCTCGTAGTCTTTATAGCTGAGGCGGTGCGTGATCACGGGCATGATGTCGAGGCCGGATTGCAGCAGCACGGTCATCTTGTACCAGGTCTCGTACATTTCGCGGCCGTAGATGCCTTTGATGTGCAGCCCGTTGAAGATGACGTCGCGCCAGTTGATGGACATCTCCTGGGTAGGAATGCCCAGCATGGCGATGCGCCCGCCATGCGCCATGTTGGAGATCATTTCGCGGAAGGCGGAGGGGTTGCCCGACATCTCCAGGCCCACGTCGAAGCCCTCACGCATGCCGAGCGTTTTTTGCGCGGCGGCAACCGAATCGTGTTTCACGTTGAGGGCCAGGTCGACGTTCACTTTGCGGGCGAGGTCGAGCCGGTACGGGTTGACGTCCGTGATGACGACGTAGCGCGCGCCGGCGTGGCGGACCACCGCAGCCGCCATGATGCCGATGGGACCCGCGCCGGTGATCAGCACGTCCTCACCGAGGACATCGAAGGTGAGCGCGGTGTGGACGGCGTTGCCGAAGGGATCGAAGATGGCGGCGGCGTCGCGGTCGACGCCTGGATCGTGGCGCCAGATATTGGTCATCGGCAAAGCGATGTACTCGGCGAAGCAGCCGGGCCGGTTCACACCGACGCCGGAGGTGTTTGCGCACAGCTGGCGGCGGCCGGCCATGCAGTTGCGGCAGCGCCCGCACACGACGTGGCCCTCGCCCGAGACTAGTTCGCCGGGATGAAAATCGATGACATTGGAACCGACCTCGACGATCTCGCCGACGAATTCGTGACCGATCGCCATGGGAACGGGAATGGTTTGTTGAGCCCAGGAATCCCAGTCGTAGATGTGGACGTCGGTGCCGCAGATTCCTGTGCGGTGGACGCGGATCAGAACATCGTTGATGCCGATGGTGGGCTCGGGGATGTCTTCGAGCCAAAGGCCAGGCTCGGCGTGCGCTTTGACGAGTGCTTTCACCGGATCTCCCGACAGCTATGGTATCCAAGCGGCCCGGATGGGAGACACGGGAATAGGGCGCTATGCCGGGCGCCGAGGTATGGCGATGAGAACGGCTGAGTCTTCGACTTAGCCTAAGCCACAGGTTCCAGATCGGCCACGGGCTCGAGTACGTCTTCCGTGGCAGCTATGGTGGAGCTGTAGCGGCGATGCATCTCGGCGCGGAGCAGGGCCCCGAACCGGCGGCGTCGAATTTGATCGTCGCCGAAGCAACTGCCGAAGGCCGGCGTAAAGCCCAGGAAGTTGTAAGCCTTCTCGGCCTTGCCGATCCGGGAGGATGGAAAGAATGCCGCAAAGCGGCGGGTTTGCACCAAGTCGCTGCGGCGCGCGGCCCAATAGTGTTCGCGGTTGCAGCCGCACCCTACGTGGAGACGGTCGCTGTAGGTGACTCCCATCAGGCAGCTACAAGGGTTCATGAAAGTCATGTTCCCGTCCGCGTTGAAAGCGGCGACGCTCGCCAGCTTTTGATCGTCGAAATAGGTGCGAACCCAGGAGCGAACCACCCGTTTCGCGTTTCGCAAATCCCGCTGAAAACTCATTCGATCCTCTCAGAGCGCGACCACAGCGCTATCCTTTGATGCTAGCGTTTTTTTTCGAGACTGGAACCCGGGCGAAGGCCTGCGTTACTTCTTCCGCGTTTCGGCGTAGGAGGAGACCAGACGTGCCACCAGCACGCCGATATAGAGCACGCCGGTGACTGCCTCAAGCACGGACAGGATTCGGGCGAAGGGCTTAAAGGGCACAAAGTCACCGAAGCCCAGCGTGGTCATAACCTCGAAGCTGTAATAGACACGGTCCCCAGCCGTCAGGAGATAACCCGGACTGTTGACGGTGGAGTGGAATGAGCCAGGGTTCAGCAGGTCGACGAAACTGTATACGGCCGACCAACTGAATCCCAAGAGCAGATACACGCTGATGGCCAGGAAGATGTGGTTTCTATCGACGGCGGCGCCCGCGAAGACCCTCGATAGAAGGCAGACCACGGTGTAGAAGAAGAACGCAGCCAGCAGTCCATATCCCAGAATTCCCGCCTGGTGGATCCGGCCAAAGTGGTAAAGGACAAAGGCGACCAACGTCGGGACGGCCAAGGCGAAAGCCGGCCAACGCCTCTTCTGTCTCGCGGAGATCTGAAAGGTGGCCGAGAGCAGCACAGCGAAGAGCATGATGAGCAAGAACAAAGACGCCATGTCGGTCTCGTCCAGGAGCCCGTAAGCCAAGAGCAAGGCCACGAGAGAAAGCAGGAGAAGCAGCGGGCGTTGGGTAGTCTCGATGATCATTACGGCGGAACTCGCAGCAGGCGGGGCTGATTCAGACAACCATGTCCGGCGGCTGGCGGATTTCGGTGCATCCTTTGCCAAGCGGCAGGACTTTGCCGGGGTTGAGCCGGCAGGAAGGATCGAAGAGCAGCTTGAAGTTCCTGATCATGTCGAGCGAATCGTCGCTAAACATATGGGCCATGATCTCAGCCTTCTCCATGCCGACGCCATGCTCGCCCGTGATGGAGCCGCCCGCGGCGATGCAGTAATCGAGAATCTCCTCGCCCGCGAGCTGCGCACGGTGCAGGTCGCCTTCCTTGCGCGGATCGAAGGGAATGATGGGATGCATGTTGCCGTCACCAGCGTGAAAGATGTTGCTGATGGTGATGCCGTATTTGCGGCCGATTTCGCCGATAGCGCGCAAGGTGGGGGCGATCTTAGTGCGGGGCACGACACCGTCCTGAACATAAAAGGTGGGAGTAATGCGGCCGACCGCGCCAAAGGCGTTCTTGCGGCCTTTCCAGAGCAGGTCGCGTTCCGCCGCGGTCTGCGCAACGCGGAACTCGCGTGCTCCGCACTGACGGCAGACGGATTCGATCTCGGCGGCCTGCTCCTCGGCAGTTTCCTTAAGGCCCTCCACTTCGATCAGCAGCACGGCTGCCGCATCCATGGGATAACCGGCGTGGGTGGCCTCTTCCACTACGCGCAACATCGGCCCGTCCAGCATCTCGATAGCAACCGGTGTAATGGCATGTGCGGTGAGCTCGCCGACGGTCTCGCCCGCGTCCTCGGCCGTGGAGTATATGGCGAGCATGGTCTTCACGACTTCGGGGGAGCGTGTCAGGCGGACGCCGACCTTGGTGATCAGCGCCATGGTGCCTTCCGAGCCGGTGAGCAGGCCGATCAGGTCGTAACCGGGGAGATCGAGTTCCTTGTCGCCCAACTGGATCACGGTGCCATCCGCAAGCACGGCCTCGAGGCTCACCACATGGTTGGTAGTGACGCCATAGGCGAGCGTGTGCGGGCCGCCGGCATTTTCGGCGACATTGCCGCCGATGGTGCACGACTTCTGGCTGGACGGGTCGGGCGCGAAGAAGTAGCCATGTGCCTTCACGGCCTGCGTCACATCGAGGTTGACGACGCCAGGCTGCACGATGACGCGCTCGTTCTCGATGTCGATCTCGAGAATCCGGTTCATGCGCGAGAAGGAAACAATGATGCCGCCGTGACGGGGAATGGAACCGCCGCTGAGGCCCGTGCCGGCGCCGCGGCCCACGATTGGCAAGCTATGGGCAATTGATTTTTGAACGATGAAGACGACGTCTTCGGTGGAGCGAGGAAAGAGAACCACGTCGGGGAGCGCCTTGTCGACCCCGCCATCGTACTCGTACAGCTTGAGGTCTTCGGGACGGGACAAAACGCCGAGCTTGCCGAGCTGCGTTTGAAACTGCTGCAACAGTGGAGCGGCGATGGGCATTTAGAGAGAAGCCTCCCCTTGCAGCCTATCAAGCGTCAGCGGGAAGACGGTAGCGGGGAACCGAGTTCGGGGCGTGGCTAAAAAGCGGAAAATTAGAGCAAGCTCTTGATGTAGCCGACCGTGTTGTCGCCCGCCCAGTCCTGTTCGCCAATTAACTTGCGGACGATCTTGCCGTCTTTGATGATGTACGTCTCGGGAACCTGGAAGGTGCCGTAGGAGGAGCTGATGTCGGCGGCGGGGTCCCGGGCGGTGTCGAACGTCACGTGAAAGCGATTCAGGAAGTCGCGGTATTTCTTATCATTCTTATCGATGCTGACCGCGACCACCACTGCGCCGTCGGCTTTCAGACGCTTCTGGAGTTCGTTCAGCGAGGGGATCTCGCTGACGCAAGGGGCACACCAAGTGGCCCAGAAATTGAGCAGCAGTACCTTGCCGCCGAACTGGGTGGGCGTTACGACCTGGCCCTGGTCGGTCGTAATGCGGAAAGAAGGGGCAGAATCGCCCTCGTTGGCAACGGTTTCGCGCATGCTGTAGGCAACGAGCACCAGGAAGCAGGCAGTGGTCAGGCCAAGCAGGGCAAGCAGGATCTTGTTTGTATTCACAGGCGAGGCGGAGCGGGATATCTCCCGGCCAGCTATTTTAAGAGTATCCGATTCGACCATTGGGGCATCGTACCTAGAGGATGTATATCACCAGAAAAGCCGAGTTCTCGGCGTCGCACGTCTGCCGGCTACCCGAGCGCTCGGACGAAGAGAACCACGCCATCTACGGCGAGGCGGCCCACGCACACGGGCACGGACACAATTATATCGTGGAGGTGACGATTGAAGGCGAGCCCGACCCGGTAACCGGCATGGTCATGGATCTGAAGGAACTAAAGGAGATCCTGGACCGGGAGATTATTGAGCCGATGGACCACCGCTTCCTGAATTACGAAGTTCCTCCGTTTGACAGAGTGGTTCCGACCGCGGAAAACGTGGCGCAGGAGATCTGGAGGCGGCTGGACCGGAGCCTGGCAGGCGAAAGTGCCGTGAGGTTATGCCGTGTTCGACTGCATGAGACGGCTGACTTATATGTAGATGTTGAGCGGCGGGAAGGGCAAAGGCTATGAGCGGGCCGACGCTGACTCTGACGAGGCGCTATCGTTTTGCGGCCTCACACCGGCTGCATTCCCTCGAATTAAGCCCGGCTGAAAACGCGCGCCTGTACGGGAAATGCAACAACCCCTATGGCCATGGCCATGATTATGTTCTTGAAGTGACTGTAGGAGGCGAGACGGACGGGGAAACCGGGGTCCTGGTACCGCTGAGGGAACTTGACTATCTGGTTGAAGCCAAGGTCTTGAAGCTGTTCCGCAATCGGAACATCAACATGGATGTGGCGCCGTTCAGGGAATTGGTGCCAACCACAGAGAATGTGGCCGTGGTTATCGCCGGGCTTCTCGAAGGGGGCTGGCGGGATGTGTTCGGCGGACGCACCGCTCGACTGAAACGAGTGCACGTGCAGGAGACGGACCGGAACGGTTTCGAGGTGGTGCTAAGCGATTCGGTAGAGGGTAATAAGAAGAGAGCCAAGCTGAGCGCGGTGCACGCCTGAGCGGCAGCAAGTTGAGGAATTCATGAAGCTCGTGAAAAAGAACAACGCAGTCATCGATTTTCAATCCAAACCAGAAAGCGAATCGATCGCATCGCATATGAAAGCCGTGCTGGCAGCACTGGGCGAAGATCCCGAACGCGATGGATTAAGGCTGACTCCAGGCCGGTCCGAGAAAGCCTTGAAGTTTCTCACCAGCGGGTATGCGACGGATATCCACGAACTCGTCAACGACGCCTTGTTTAAAGTGAAATACGACGAGATGGTGATTGTGAAGGACATTGAGTTCTTCAGCATGTGCGAGCACCATCTGCTGCCGTTTTTCGGCAAGATCCATGTGGCGTACATGCCGGGTGACCGGGTCATCGGCCTTAGCAAGATTCCACGAATCGTGGACGCGTTCGCCCGACGGTTGCAGATTCAGGAACGTTTGACGCAGCAGATAGCGGAGACGATCCAGGAACTGGTCAACCCGCGCGGAGTCGGCGTGATTTGTGAAGCACGCCACTTCTGCATGATGATGCGCGGCGTGGAGAAACAGCACTCGGGAACCATTACGAGTGCGATGCTGGGGGCGTTCCGGGAGAGCAAGGAGACGCGCGACGAGCTGTTGTCTCTGGTTAGCCAGCGGTCGACCCACTACTAAGACGGCCAGTTCCGGAACAGGTGGAAGCGGCGCGGCTTAACCCTGTCGAAAAGCCTCATTGCAATGCAGGAAACGCGTGCTAGCATTGGGGTGAAATGCCAGATAATCCGCGGCACTTTGAGGCCGGCCCCGACCCCTTCGGACGCAAATGGAGCGTGAAGTTCCGGTGGCTTCAGACCGCCATCTCGATTCGTCACGCGGATGCGGTGGACGTGAAATTCGCGCTCGCCTGCGACGACGGTACGGAGGAGGAGAAGGTGATTGCTCTGCCTCATACAGCGCTGCTCTCGCTCGCGGCCGAACGAAAGCGGGAGGTAACGGATCCATGGTGTATGCGAATGGCGGGGGCGCATTTAAAGCGGATGATTGAAACGTTCGAGGATATGGAGAAAACGCTGGTCACAATATCGCCGGGAGATTTGGCACTGGCCGCGGAAGACGTTGAGCGGGCGGGTTCGCTCTCAACGGCGGCAGCGGGCAGGAAGTAAGCCACAGCCGGTCAACAAGTCCCCCGAGGCTCCGGTGAGATTCAACACTACTACGGCGGGAATGTTCAAGCGGGAAAAATCAGCTAAAAGAGGAAAAGATGTATGGTGAGCTGCCCAAAATGCGATTCGGCTATTGATGTGGAAGAAGAAGATCTGGACGAAGGCGATGTGCTTTCGTGCGATGAGTGCGGAGCTGCATTGAGTGTCGCAAGCGTGAACCCGGTAGAACTCATCACCGAAGACGATAAGGATGACGACGTCGATGAGTTCGGTTTCGACGACGAAGAGGATGAGGACGAAGAGGAAGAGGATGACGAGGAAGAAGAGGAGTGGCACTAGCCTTACTTCCGAATTTGACTGAACTATTTGTCCTTGGCTGAGGAAGCATTGCTTGAGATACGTGATTGCCGCGCTGGTTCTACCGGTTGCTTTACTGCTGGGCTTTGCTTTCCCGGCAGCCTGCATGCAGAGTGGTGGAGGGACACGCTCTGTGGAAGGTAAGGTATATGACTCCGCGGGCAAGATCGTCGTCGGCGCGGTGGTGCAAATCAAGGATCTCAAGTCGCTGCAGATCCGTTCTTTCATCACACAGAGCGATGGTGAGTACCGTTTCCTGGGGCTCAGTACCGAATCGGACTACGAGTTAACCGCGAGTTCTGCCGGGGTTTCGAGTAAGGTGAAGAACCTTACGGTTTTTAACAGCCACAAGAAGGCAGTTGTTGACCTAAAGCTCAGGTAAAGACAATACTTGGAAAGTGCAGTGTGAGTTCTCGCGCTGACGCCGGCAACCGCAGCAAGGCGGTGGGGCCGGTAACCCAAACGACCGCAGGTCAACGGGCTCATGACGACCTTGGACCAATAAGAGGAGGAGACGTCACGGCCGGTCCCCGACGAAGCTGGTTCAGTATCCAATCGCTAGGGCAGAGCCACGGGTTAGGGCCCGCCATGATTCTGGCTGTGGCACTGACTCACGGCTGCCGATGGAATCAACCGTCTGCCAGCTACAGTCCCGTCACATCAGTCCAGGAGATCCGGCAGCTATCGAGCGAGCAGGTGAAGGGCGCGATTCCGGCCAGAATTCACGGCCATTGTACGTTTACGGATCCCGACTGGAACGCAAACTTCTTCGCGGACGATGCGAACGAGGGTGTACGGTTCGACAATCCGGAAGACAAATTGACGTGCGATCCGGGGCAAGAAGCGGAGCTGACGGGGGTGGTTGCCGCCGGGGCGCCGGCTCCACGTATTTCCAACACGAAGCTCCACCTGACGGACAAGCGGGTGCCGTACCGAGGCACCCATCTGGAACCGTCGCAACTGACTGATCCACGCTTTGAGTACGCCAGCGTAGAGTTCGCTGCGATCGTTCGGTCGGCGGGCGTCGAGGGCACGGGCCGCATGCAACTACTGCTGCAGTATGGACCGGAACGCATCAAGACCACAGTTGTTACTTTTGCGGGAACAGATATCGAGTCGCTGGTGGACTCGGAAGTACACGTGACGGGTGTTCTGGACACCGACTACGACGTCAACGGAGTGGCCGGCCAAATCCGTTTATCGATCATGGATATGTCCGAGCTGTCAGTCGTCCGAGCGGCGCCGCCTGCGGAGAGCGTGCCCGAGACGACTGTAAAGCAGATACTGTCAAGGGAGACTCCATCCAGTCATCGGGTTCGATTGGTCGGTTCGATTAAAGAAAGCGCCTCCAGTGCGGTCTTCACTGATCCCAGCGGTTCAATAGCGGTCGAGTTTGCGGAAGGGCAGAGCCCCCTTGCAGGTAAGCAGTTGGAGCTGCTGGGCTTTGTCGACACATCAAACGGGACCCTGAAAGTGGTGGATGCCAGCGCCAGCGAACTGGAGAGCGGCGAGTTGAAGACAGTCTTAACCAGCGCGCGTTCCATACGGATGTTGGGCAGGCGCAAAGCCGCCCGGCACTATCCAGTTCAGCTCAGCCGGGTGTACGTCACTTACTACGACCCCGTGCAGGTGCTGATGTTCGTTCAAGATGCGACGGGCGGTATCTATGTCGACACCACGCGGCTACGAGATCTAGCAATCAAACCCGGAGACCTGGTGGATCTGGACGGAGTGACCGATCCGGGCGGCTTCGCTCCAGAGGTCGTGATCAAGAAGAAGCCGAAAGTGGTAGGCCGGGGGACGCCTCCCCGGCCGGCGCAAGCCAGCCTGGAGGAGATCCTGATCGGGACCCAAGACAGTAACTGGGTAGAAGTCGAAGGAATGGTGCAATCGCTGGACATGGAGGATAGCCAACCGATCATTCGGCTGCACTGGGGCGTGCACCGAATCAAGGTCTACGTCCACCAAGCCGACCCGCTACCCGCGACGCTGATCGGCGCCAAGATCAGGCTGCAAGGGGTGTGCGGGAGCGAGTTTAATGCGCGGGGCCAGTTCCTGAGCGCGTCGATCTATGTTCCCGATCTCAATCAGGACATGAAGATTGAAAGTCCTCCGGTGAACCCGGGATTAGTTCCATTTACCAACATCCAGGATTTAATGGCCTTTGCCGCCGATCGGCCGCCCGGCGAACAGGTGCGGGTCCGAGGAAGAGTGACGCTAAGCCGCCCCGAGGGGCCAACGTATATTCAGGACACAACGGGGGGCATGCTGGTTCGCAACCATACCCGCATTGAATTGCACGCTGGGGACCAGGTGCAAGTTCTCGGGTTTCCGGCCGACAGCGATACGGGGCCGGAGTTGCGCGATGCGGAACTGACCAAGACCGGACCAGCCAGCGATGTTATTCCGGTCCCGATCACTGCGCCTCAGATTCTGGACGGGGGGTGCGAGCCGGTGCTGGTGACCATCGATGCGAAGGTGGTGGAGACTTCATCGAACCAAGCCGGCCAAGTGCTTGAACTGAATGTAGGCAATAGCATTTTCACGGCCCAACTGCTGGGCTACAACCAGGTTCTTCCCTCCTTCGACAAGGATTCGATGGTGCGGCTGACCGGGGTGTGCACGATAGAGCCGTTTAGTGAGACGAATCCGATTCCACCGCGCAGTTTCTCCTTGCTACTGCGGTCGCCGGCCGACATTGAGCTGTTACATGCCGCGCCTTGGTGGACAGCCAAACGCACACTAAATGTTCTGGCCTGGATGTCGCTGGCGATTGTCTCGATTTTGGTGTGGGTTTTTGTGCTCCGCCGGAGAGTGAAACAGCAGACTGAGGTGATCCGCCGCAAGCTTTCGGAGGAAGAAGCCTTGAAGAAGGAAGCTGAAGCAGCCAACCTCGCGAAGAGCGAATTCCTCGCCAACATGAGCCACGAGATCCGCACCCCCATGAATGGCGTGCTGGGCTTTGCCGGTCTGTTGAGCCAGACAAATCTCGATCCGGAGCAGCGCGAGTACATCGAGACGGTGGAGTTCTCCGCGCAGTCGCTGCTCGTGATCCTAAACGACATCCTCGATTTCTCTAAAATTGAAGCGGGGCAGCTTCTGCTGGAATCGGCGCCGTTCTCGCTGCATGATTGTGCCCGGCATGCAATGAACGTGATCAACCCGGATGCGATGAAGAAGAAACTGACCACCGTGGTGGATATCGCCTCTGAGGTTCCCGACCAGGTGTTGGGCGACGCGAACCGCTTGCGCCAGGTGCTACTTAACCTGCTCAGCAACGCGATGAAGTTCACGAACCAAGGGACCATCAGACTCGAGATCAAGCTGCAGGAGGCGAATCTAGAGGACTGCGTGCTGCAGTTCACCGTGGCAGACACCGGTATCGGAATCCCGATAGGGGCGCGGGCAACAATCTTCGAGCCATTCCAACAAGGTGATGGCTCCATCTCGCGGCGCTATGGTGGAACCGGGTTGGGTCTCACCATTTGCGCCCGCCTGGTTAAACTCCAGGGCGGGCAGATCTGGCTGACCAGCGAAGTCGGCGAAGGGACCACGGTGCATTTTACGGCGCGCTTCAAGCTGGCCCCGCCCGAAGCGATTGAAGCCGGGAAGAGCTCCATAGGGTCCGAGAGCACGCAATAAGCGTCGAGACGGGAACCAATTCTCGGTATGTCACAGTCACGGGACTCCGTTAGCATCCGCTTGCTGACGCGCGCGGCTCAGTCCTGGAGTTTTCGCACAGACTCTCTAGTGTGCGGCATGATCATTCCGATAGATCACGCCTTCTTTCATCACGAAGAACACGGACTCGGTGTTGTGAATGTTCTGGAGGGGATCGCCGGGTACCGCGACCACGTCAGCAATCTTACCCGGTTCAAGGGTTCCAATCTTTGCCGCCAAGCCCAGCAAGTCCGCCGCGCTGGAGGTGCCGGCCTTCAACGACTGAGCGGGTGTCAGTCCATCGGCGCACATCAGGCCGAACTCTCCGGCGTTATTGCCATGAGGATAGACAGCGGCATCCGTCCCCAGGGCGATCTTGACGCCCATTTCGACGGCACGGCGCATCATGTTGTCCGCTTGTGCCATGGCGGCGTCCGCCTTCACTTGCACGACTGGTGGCAACTTCGACTCCCGGATGCCGGTTCGGACCATCAGCGTGGGCACCAGATAGGTGCCGTGTTCCCGCATCATCCGCATTGCTTCGTCATCCAGAAACGTCCCGTGCTCGATGGAATCGATTCCCGCATTAATAGCGCGCTTGGCGCCGGACGCGCCGTGGGCATGAGCGGCGGTTTTACGGCGAAGCGCGTGTGCCTCATCGACCAGGGCGTCGAGTTCGGCCTGCGTCAGTTGGGGTGTATCGACATCATCGGTCAGCGACAACACGCCGCCCGTGGCGCAGGTTTTGATGACGTCAGCCCCATATTTCACGTTCAGCCGCACGGCGGCGCGGGCCTGATCGGGAGAATTGATAACCCCGTCCTCGATGTTTGTCTCCCGGCCGAACAGGCCGTACCGGAAGCCGCCGTTGTCGCAGTGGCCGCCGGTGGCGCCGATGGCGTGAACAGCCACCAACATACGAGGACCGACAATGGCCCCCTTTGCGATGGCGTTGCGAAGACCAATGTCGACGAAGTCGTATGAACCGACGTCGCGAACAGTCGTGAAGCCCGCCATGAGCGTTTTGCGCGCATTGACCGACGAGAGTAAAGCCTCTTCCGCGACGGAGAGCTTCAGGTTCAGCAACTCCTGCGCCGCAAAATCGGGGTTGAAGGCCATCGACAGATGAGTGTGTGCGTCGATAAAGCCCGGCAGCAGCGTGGCGTCGCCGAAGTCGATGATCTCAGCGCCGGGAGGCACCGATGATCCGCCCGCCGATTGAATCTTTCCATTGTTGATAACGACGAGGCCCGGCTCAATGATCTTGTCCGACTTCCCGTCGAACATACGGGCGGCGCGCAGAACGATGGTCTTGCCGGAGCCGGCCGGAGCGGAACTCTGTGGGAAAGCCGCGCCTGAAAAGAGCATGCAGCCGAGAAACAGGGACACCAGGCAGGTCTTCAAAGCGGGTTTTCTCCTTAGGAACACAAACAGCCAATATACAATTTGCTCGGGAGCACAATTCATTGAATAGCAATCAGTCAGTCCAACTCATCAAGGAAATCGGCCTTGTGCCGGTGATTCGCACTTCCAACGCAGAGACCGCTATGCGCGCCGTCGAAGCGGTTTGGGAGGGCGGCATCCGCTGCGTAGAGATCACGATGACCGTGGATAGAGCAATCTACGCGTTAGAGCAAGTTGCGAACAAGTATGGCGACAAAGTGCTGCTGGGAGCAGGAACGGTGTTGGACGCCGAGACTGCCCGCAGCTGCATGCTGGCGGGAGCGAACTTCTTTGTCACACCGAGTCTGAACATAAAAACCATCGAGATGGCCAAGCGCTATTCGAAGCCAGTTTTTCCGGGCGCGCTAACACCGACCGAGATACTGGCCGCCTGGGAAGCGGGCGCGGATGCAGTGAAGGTTTTTCCCTGTAACGCGGTGGGAGGCCCATCTTATATCAAGGCGCTAAAGGGTCCTTTCCCGCAAATCGAAATGGTTCCCACGGGTGGAGTAAACCTTGAGACGGTGTGCGCGTTCCTGCAGGCAGGAGCGTTTGCCGTCGGCGTAGGCGGCGAGCTCGTGGATGCGAAGTCGTGCGCTGCGGGGAACTACCAGATTTTCACGGACCGGGCGCGCCAGTTTCTGGAAGCCGTTAAGGGGCATCGAAGCCAGAAGGCGTAGCGTGCCTCAAAGCCTTACGGCGCAATGTGGCGGGCAATGGTTTGCCTTCTGTACTATCATGACGGAGCTATGCTTCATTGGATACTGAGTCTGGTGATCAGTGCGGTGATCCTGCTGATCATTTCCCGAGTTGTGAGCGGCTTTGAATTGGACGGATTTGGTCCTGCCCTGATTGCCGCACTGGTCATCGGCGTGATCAATGCAATCGTTCGCCCGGTGATCGCCTTCCTGACGTTCCCCATCACCGTTTTGACGTTGGGACTCTTTCTTTTCGTGTTGAACGGCTTGATGCTCAAGCTTGCGTCGGTGCTAGTTCCCGGGTTTCGCATCAAAGGGTTTATGCCAGCCATCTGGGGCGCGCTCCTGCTCGCGATAGCCAACTTGTTGATCGACCGGTTGACCTAGCTATCCGCGGCTTTGGGATGTTCCGCGAAAGGGAGCTAATCTCTGGAAACAGCGGAGTCTACTTTGTAGCAGCGATGGTTCCCGCCGTAGGGCTGCTGGCGACGGCGTACTCGCGCTTCGGCATACGTCCTGCCAGGAATGCGGCACGGCCCGCCTCGACCGCAAGCTTCATAGCATGCGCCATGAGTTCCGAGTCTTCGGCCTCAGCAATTGCGGTGTTCAGCAGGACGCCGTCGTAGCCGAGTTCCATGGCGATGGCCGCATCCGAAGCGGTTCCCACGCCGGCATCTACAATCAGGGGCACGTCCGTGATGGTTTCGCGCAAGATCTTCAGGTTCGTCAAGTTCTGGATGCCCAAGCCGGAGCCGATGGGCGCCGCCAGAGGCATCACCGCGGCCGCTCCCGCGTCGATGAGTTTCCTGGCGTTCACCAGATCGTCGTTTGTGTAAGGCAACACTATGAAGCCTTCCTTCACCAACACCCGGGTGGCTTCCAACAGGCCTTCGTTGTCGGGAAAGAGAGTTCTCGGGTCGCCGATGACCTCGAGCTTAATCCAATTGGACAGGCCTACCTCGCGAGCGAGGCGCGCGGTTCGGATGGCATCCTCTGCGGTGTAGCAGGCGGCGGTGTTCGGCAGGATAAAGATTTGAGAACGATCGATGAAATCAAGTTCTGATTCCTTGGTCTTATCAGTGAGGTTCGCGCGGCGGACGGCAAGTGTCACCATTCCGGTTCCGGAAGCGGCATGGCATCGTGCCATCAATGCCTTACTGCGATACTTGCCGGTACCTACAAAAAGCCGCGAGCGGAACTCCCGGCCGGCAATCTTCAAAGTGTCTTCCATGCCCACCATTATCCGCCCGACGACAGGCAAAACGAGCCTCAATGGCGTTATTAGCTTATGTGTTGGGTCGAATCAGATCAGCGGCGAAGGAGTCTTGACAGCCGCCGAGAATTGCTCAAGCGTTAGTGCTCCAGAAACATAACGCTCCGCGAGCAGGAAGAAATCCGGTACCGGTTCGAGGCCTTCCAACCGGGCGCTGATCACTTCCGCGCTCACTTGGCGCGCACGCTCAGCCCGCAGTTGCTCGCAGGAGGCAGCGTGTGAATCTGCGCATAGAGCGTCATTTATGGAATCGGATGTACGCACGGCAACTGAAGGGACGCCCCAACGCAATTTGCGGTTACCGAAGCAACCGGAACGCCGATGGTTCTGGTAGAACTCGCGACGCCGGCACCGAGTGGCTGGCGTTGAGCCGTACCGGTGGATTTGGCCATAGCCAACTCGTTGACATGTTTCCGATGACGATCGCGGAGGTACAGGTAAGTCCGGCGGCTCGCTTCATAGCTCCGCCAATAAATGTTGCTACGCAGAAAATCGTTCCGGGTGACCAGAATTTCGCGGCGAGCCAAACGCTGCATCACGTTGCCGTGCACCGGGACAGGCGCCGGATCGACGCTGAATGCCGTGGGGAAGCGCGGTACGCGACATTTGTTCATCAGGACCACTGCCAATTGAGTATCGGTGGTGATCGGGTCGCCTGTGCCATTCCGCGTCGCGTTTGGGACTTGGGTACGCTCCGTCCAGTCAACTACCTTGGCGCAGGAGGTGAACTGCAAGTCAAAGACGACTTTTTCCCGTTCGGCATCTACGTCCTCGTCAATATGATGGGAGAGGGTTTTGCCTGCCCGGAGGATGGAGAAATCGACGTCGCGGGTGGCAGCACCCAGCCAGACTTCCTGTCCTTGCCAGGTAACGGGCTGCTTCCAAATGCGAATGTGATGGCGCTTGGAAACATCATTCAGTCCCTTTTGCCAAGCCATATCCGATGGAGCACCATCCAACAAAAGCGGAGACATGGGTGCGCTGGCATAGCCGCCGTTTTCGCCCACGGCGCGAATGAGGCGAATGTTGCTACGGAAGGATCGCCGCTCCGCCTCCTGCCAACCAGCTGCGCGGAACGCGGCCGCGATCTCCTCGCGCGTGCCCACAAACATGAGGTTGGTGACATCGGAGGGGCGGTTCGTGGTGGGCATGGTGGTTCGGAACGGCAATTCACGCGCCAAGCTGACAAGTTCCGCACGTTCGGCGCAGCTCAGGTGCCGGGCGCCTTCCACTTCGTCAGCCGGCTGGCTGATCAGGAGCGGCTGGTTCAGCGTTACTGTGAGTTCGACGCCAGCCGGGAAATAAATCTCGGGCTCGGGAACTTGAACAATTAGCGACCTGATCAGCCAAGTCGCGACCTGGGCGTGCACTTCCCACATCAGAGCGGTCCGTATGTATCCTGTGATGCGATAAGTGATGGAAGACGTGGAGCGCAATTCCTGGATGTTGCCGTTGCGATTCACACTTTCGCGACCGGTGTCCACCTCTGATACGCGAGCCGAGAGGGGCTGATCGTCCCCTTTGGGAAAGGTTATGTTTGTAAACGCCAGATCGAGGGTAGCGGTCTCATGGCGAATTCCGTAGCCTACGCGATTGACTGCTTTTACGGCTCCGGTGAGGAGACTTCCGACGGGCAGCAAGACCTCGTTATCGGCGACAACGGGAGCAATCAGGACGGCCTTGACGGGAGTGCCGACTTTGCTCGCATAAGAACCGACCGTGTTGATCAATCGAACGTGCAACTGGGTGCCGGCGGGCAACCCGTGCGCGGCAAGCATATTCATCGACAGCATGAAGTAGAGCAGCGGAGCCATCTTTGGACTTATTGATTCTCCATGTACAGCATGTTCGAGTTAACTTTTTGTGAATCACCCGTGCGGTGTTCGTAATCCAACACTCAGCCCAATCAGAAGGGTCCCCCGCCGGTCCGCCCATGGACGACTGCGACCAAAAAGGCGTTGCAGAATACGAGTACACTTCCCCGCTCACGACCCAGAATTCACCCAGGCCAGACGACTACTTGGACTTGGGTTCGAGTTTAGCATGTGCTAGGGCTTTCCCGCATTGAAATCTAGTCTCCGTTATGCTGAAAGAACGCATGGTGGAACTCGAAAAGGCAATCCTGCGCAAAGTGGGAGAGGCTATCGGCCGCTTCAAAATGATTCGCGAGGGAGACCGCGTAGCCGTCGGATTGTCAGGCGGCAAAGACTCGGTGACTCTGCTGGAAGCGCTGATTCTATTGCAGAAACGCGCGCCGATTCATTTTTCAGTTTGCGCTTTCACGGTGGAGCAAGGGAAGTTTCTGTCTCCGATCACGCCGTTCGGCGACTACCTGAAGGAGCGAGGCATCCCCTGGACCTATGTCCAGGATGGTCCGTCCTTGCGTTTGCTCGATGAGCAACCGGGCCATGGATGCGATTTGTGCAGCCGCTTCCGCCGCCGGGCGGTGTATGAGATTGCGAAGAGTTTGGGCGCCAACGTAATCGCGTTCGGCCATACAGCCGACGATTTCTGCGAAGCCTTCCTGCGCAACGCCCTATTCAACGGCCGCATCAGTTCGCTGCCACCCATGGCGTATTCGCGGAACCGGGACTTTCGACTCATTCGACCGTTGGTCTACGTTACGGAAAATCTAACGCGCGACTTCGCCGCCAGTTTAGGAGCGCCGGTAATCCCCTGTGGCTGCTCCCAGAAAACCGGCACGGTGCGCCGCTCCTTGCGGGATATCTTCACGGAACTGGAACAAGACCATCCCTTTCTGAAGGAAACCCTGGTTTCGGCGATGAGCAAAGTTGAGACAGGCCGTCTGCTCGATCCACGCTTCCTCGATGTGGAGGGTGGCGGCGAAGAATCCGGCTTCTTTCCGGACGAGCAGACGGCTACGGGCGAACTGGTGACGGTCACAACCGCAAATGAGCGTCGACAAGTCGAGGTTGAAGTCGCTTTGGCGGGCGCTGAAGACTAAACTACAGTAGATGAAACTTGGAGTGGACTTCGGCACAACACGCATTGTGTTGGCCCAGGCCGATCGTGGCAACTATCCTCTGGTCTCCTTCGACGGGCCCGAGGATTCAAGCGCCGACTGGTATCCGTCCCTGATCGGACTTCATCACAACGAACGCCGGTACGGTTGGGACGCGTGGAGCGCCCAGGCCGACGAGAACTGGATCGTGCTGCGATCCGTCAAACGGCTGCTCGAAGATGCGGGGCCCCAGACGATTGTGGAGGTGGGCGCACACCGGATCGAATTGATGCAGTTGCTGCACGGCCTGACGAATGCGCTGAAGCACGCGCTCGTGAACGCGTCGAATCTGAATGTGAAAGCGGATGAACCGCTGGAGATTGTGCTTGGCGTACCCGCACATGCCAACAGCAATCAGCGCTTTCTCACCGTTGAAGCTTTTCAGTTGGCCGGCTTTCATGTGCTTGGTGTGTTGAATGAGCCGAGCGCGGCGAGTATCGAATTCGGCCATCGCGAGCGCGAGCAGACGACCGGCCGCGAAACGATTCTGGTGTACGACCTGGGCGGCGGAACGTTTGACGCATCCCTGGTGACGATCGACGAGAATGTTCACCACGTGGTGGGTACGGAAGGTATTTCAACGCTGGGCGGGGATGATTTCGATCACCTGCTGGCCGATCTGGCCCTGGAGCGGGCAGGCATCAGCATGGCCGACCGGGACCGGCTCTCTGCCGGCGCCTGGTTTCGGCTGCTTGACGAATGCCGCATCAAGAAAGAGGCACTGAATCCCAACTCCCGGCGCGTCACCATCGAGTTGGAGCATCCGGACGGCGAAATCGTTCCGGTGCAAATTCCCGTAGCGGACTTTTATGAATTGGCGCGCCCGCTGGTGGAAGAGACACTGGCTGTCTCGGAGGATCTGCTGGCCCGCCACCACCGGGAGCAGTTTGAGGCGCTGTATCTGACTGGGGGCGGAAGCGAATTACCGATCATCGCACGCGTTCTGCGGGAACGGTTCGGCCGCCGCGTTCGGCGCTCAAGCTACACGCGTTCCGCCACCGCCATCGGCCTGGCGATTCAGGCGGGCGAACCCGAGGCATACCGTCTGAGTGAGCGCCTTTCCAGGAACTTCGGAGTCTGGCGAGAAGCCGAGGGCGGTGACCGGATGGTGTTCGATCCACTGTTCGCGAAGGGGACGCAGTTACCGGTGCCAGGAACCCAACCTTTGCGCATTACCCGTTGCTACTCGCCGGTTCACAACATCGGTCACTTTCGTTTTCTGGAATGCAGCCACCGCGCTGGTGACGGCGGTCCCACGGGCGAAGTTGCTATCTGGGATGACATCTACTTCCCGTTCGATCCCAGTCTGGCGAAGCATCCCAGCTTGCAGGCCGAGGCTGTGGTCCATACCCCAAAAGCGCGGTTGCAGCAGATTCAGGAGTCGTACGAATGCGACGCCAGCGGCTCGATTGCGGTGACGATCGCGAACCGCTCCGCCGGGTACACACGGACTTACCGCTTGGGGCGCTGGTCGCACAATTCAAAGCCGGTGAAGCCAGCGCAACGGCGAAAGAAGTAGCGGCTGACGGTCGGAGCGTATTTCAATTAGCTGCCATCTGGATATCCGCCTCGATGCAACACCATCGGATAGTGCGGGAGAGTGTCGGGTTTGGGAACCGACGCCCTCCACCCCCCGGGATGGGGTTCCAACCCGAGGAACAGTGGCGCCGACGCCGCGGTGGGCTCGCCGACCAATCGCTGGAGCGTCTCCCGGAGATTGATGATGTTGTCCCGGCCAACCCGCTCCGTCCAGCGCCCTTCAACGGCGCTAAGGCGCTGGCGATAAGCATCCTGCACCAAGTGACCCTTCGGGGTGAGCCGCACTAACTTCGTTCGGGCAGCGGTCGGATCCGGCTCGAGCACGATGTGGCGTCGTTTCGCGAGGAAGCCCAGCGCCATCTTGATTGCCTCCTTCGACACGCCGGACAGGCGCGGGAGGTCCCGGACGCGCACGCCGCTATCATCGAGGAGCCGCACGACGTTGGCACATATTGCAAGCGACAGGTCGGACTCGCTCTCGAAGTCGATCGTGAAGGCGAGCAGAACTCTTGAGAGCATCGCGGAAAGATCCAAACGCGCCGCGAAGCCAATTTCGAGCGTGGCTGGCACCTTCCCTTCGTGAGAATAGACTTCCGCACGCAGCCCATATCCCAACACGGGAAGATAGTCGGGGAGGCCGGCACCCAGCCGGGTAACCAAAGCCGTTAGCGATTCCCTCAGCGCGTCGATCATATCCTTGCCGAAGCGCGCCTGCCAGCGTTTTCCGATAACGTCGAACAGCGGACGCCACACCTCCTGGGCCTTCCGGCCTTTTGCGGTGGGCCGAACTACCCAGTCCCGGTGACGCAGTCTCGGCCGGCTGTCTGCGGGATCGGGTTCGACCCGGATGTACCCCCATCTCTCCATCCCCGTCAACGACAGCTTCGCCGTGCGAGCCAAGGTCTGGAGTTCACCGACAGTCACGCCGTCACCGGTGACGAAACGCATCAGGTTGGAAAACATCACCATTGACACCAGCCAGGGGCCACGACGTGATTCGCCGGCCGCACTGAACCGAGTGGTGCGGTGTTGCATCTGGTGCTCGAACTCGTTGTCGAACTCGATTGTGAACGCTACCAGTACTTGAGAGAGGAGGGTCGCGAGGGGCAGGCCATTCACACCGCTTCCGACGGCGCCGTGGTTGGCTTTGGTTGGTGATGGCATCAGGGTGAGGTGTCCTCGGGCCCGAACATCCACACCAGTTATTTAGACACGATGCTATCGAGGCAGGAGGCGTTCGAGCTTCGAGCCGGGGACGATCATGGTCTCGCTGCGTTCGGGACCGTTTGACACAGAGCCGATCTCGACCCCGGTCTTCTCTTCCAGAAAGCGCAGGTACTCTTTAGCCTGGGGCGGCAGAGCAGACAGCGTGGTTGTCCCCCGTGTAGTTGTCTTCCAACCCGCCAGGTGTTCGTAGACCGGCCTGATGGTCTCCATGCCACGCGTACTCGACGGCATGTGCGTGACTTTCTTTCCATCAATCTCGTAAGCGACACATACAGGGATCGATTCGAGTTCGTCGAGCACGTCGAGCTTGGTGATGATCAAACTATCGAAACCATTCACTTCGGCTGTATAGCGAAGCAGCGGTACATCGAACCAGCCGCAGCGCCGGGGACGCCCCGTGACGGCGCCAAATTCGTTGCCGGCTTTTCGGATGCGCTCGCCCACCTCCGTGAGATCTTCCGACGGAAAAGGACCGGATCCGACGCGTGTAATGTAGGCCTTTGAAACGCCGACAATGCCGCTGATTTTGGTGGGCGCAACGCCAGTGCCGGTGCAGGCTCCTCCGGCAGCGGCGCTGGAACTGGTGACGAACGGGTAGGTGCCGAAGTCGATGTCGAGCATGGTGCCCTGGGCGCCTTCGAACAGGATATTCTTGCCCTCGCGGATCATCTGGTTCAGCAGGTACGCCGTGTCGCAGACCATGGGCTTGATCTCGACAGCGAACTGCTTGTAACTGTCGAGGATGGCTTCGAAATCTCCTGCGTCATGGATCTTGAAGGCTTCGGCGATCAGCGCTTTGTCCGCCGCCAAGCTGCGGTAGAGATGGTCAAAATCGATATCGATCAAGTCTGCAATACGAATGCCGCGGCGGGCAATTTTGTCTTCGTAGCACGGGCCGATTCCGCGAGACGTCGTGCCTATGGCGACACGATCCTCGCGTCCCTCGGAAATTTTCTCGATCGTCCGATGGAACGGGAAGATGACGTGTGCGCGATTACTAATCCGCAATTGTGACCTGACGTCCAAGCCGACCGCTTCGAGGCCTGCTATTTCCTGCAGCAGCGCGGCGGGATCGACAACCACGCCATTTCCGATTACGGCGAGAATCCCGGGGCGGAGAACGCCACTCGGTATCAGCTTCAGTACAAACTTCTGCTCACCGATGAAGACGGTGTGTCCGGCATTGTGGCCACCCTGGTAGCGCGCGACGGCTTGAAATTTTTCAGAGAACAGGTCGACGATCTTTCCCTTGCCTTCGTCGCCCCATTGAGCCCCGAGAACGATGAGATTACTCATGAGTGTGAAAGGGCCATTAAACCCAAAGCGCCTAGTATAGCTTACACTGCCCAAAGGCCTTTTAAATCAGGGGTTTCAGGCACTGCGGGAGGCTGGAGACAAGGCCTGTTTATGTTACCCTTGGCACAATGCAGATGTGCGGTGTTTTCGTGGGGCTCGGGCCCGAGGTCTTCGACCAGCTCGTGCGCCACGTTTCGATTGGAAAGCTTAAGACGTACCAGGTTTACGAGCGGTTCAAGGCGAGAGCACGGCTGGTGAAACTGAACTCGGAATCCTTGCGCAAGGCCGGCCCGAGGCTGTGGGCGCGAATTGAAGCCGGCGAAGAAGATTTTGCGACGGACATGTCGCAGGTGCTGCTGATCTCGCACCTCGACATGATCATCGGCGTGCTTGATTTCCTGAAAATTCCGCATCAGGATGGCTTCTTCGAGAAGGATCTGAAAGCTGACGAGCACCTGACCGAGGGCTGGCAGAAGCGTGTTTATGACGAGTTTCACGCCAAGTATCCGTCCGAGGTCCTGTTGTTCTACATCAATCATCTGGATTGGGAACTTAACAAGGCGGAACATGTGTTCCTGCCCGCGGCCTAAGCGGCGAGCCGGGCGAAAGAGAGACGCGGATGCCGACGCTGAATGCATTCCAGGAAAGCGTGAAGAGCGGAGATCTGGCTGCGGTGCGCCTAGCGCTCGCAGAAGATCCCTCGCTGCTGAATCAAAAGAACGAATCGGGTCAAACGGCCTATCTGCTGGCCTGTTACTACCGCAAGCCGGAGATGGCCGAGTACTTGCTCGGCCTGAATCCAGAGCTGGATCTGTTCACGGCTTGTGTTGCCGGTCACACGCCGGATGTGTTGAAAAGGATCGCGGCGGATACCGGGCTGCTTGAATCGCATAGCAACGACGGATGGACGCCGTTGCACCTGGCAGCCTTCTTCGGGCACAAGGAACTGGCGGAAGCGCTTCTCAAGCAGGGCGCACAAGTGGATGCCCGTTCAACAAATACGATGAAGAACACGCCTCTACACGCCGCGACGGCCGGCAGGCAGGTTGAGCTGATGAAACTGCTGCTGGAACACGGGGCCAACCCCGATGCGACGCAGGAGGGCGGTTGGACAGCCTTGCATGCGGCGGCACAAAACGGCGACCGCGACATGATCGAAGTGCTTCTCGCGAATAACGCGAGCATAAACGTACGCGCGGGCAACAACCAGGGTCCTTTGGACTTGGCTCTGCTTAAAGGACATCACGAAGTGGCTGCCTTGCTGGAACAGCTTGGCGCCAAACTGAGTTAGCCGACATGGTGGAAAGTCAATTGGAAGAACTGCGCCGGGCGACCCTTGCGCATTTCGCATCCGCCGGCTCATTGGAGGAATTGGAGGAGGCGCGGGTCGATGCGTTGGGGCGCAAAGGCACGCTGTCTCAAATCAGTAAAGAGTTCGGCAGGCTTACGCCAGAGGAGCGAGCGGCGCGTGGAAAGCTGCTGAATTCCGTTAAAGAAGATCTGGAGTCGGCGTATGAGGAAAAGAAGGCGCGCTTTGAACAGGCGGGGCTCGCGCAACGGCTGGCGACGGAATGGATTGACGTCACTCTGCCTGCGCCGGGCGTGCGGCCGGGCAGCCTGCATCCCGTAACCCAGGTGCAGTGGGAGATTGAGGATCTATTTACATCGCTTGGCTTCGCCATCCTGGATGGCCCGGAAGTGGAAACCGAAGAGCATAACTTCGATGCGCTGAACATTCCTCCCACTCACCCCGCGCGGGACATGCAGGATACCTTCTGGCTATCGAACGGGCACTTACTTCGAACGCATACTTCGCCGGTGCAGGTTCGCGGCATGCGAAAGCTGGGGCCGCCGCTGCGAATGATAGCGCCGGGCCGCGTGTTCCGCAATGAGGAAGTGGACGCCTCCCACGAACACACGTTCTACCAGTTGGAAGGGATGATGGTGGACCGCGATGTCTCAGTGGCGAACCTGATCTATTTCATGAAGACGCTGCTGAGCGCCATCTTCAAACGCGAGGTGACGGTGCGGCTGCGGCCCGGCTACTTCCCGTTTGTCGAGCCGGGCTTCGAACTGGACATTCAGTGCTTGATTTGCGGAGGCCCGGGCTGCGCGGTTTGTAAACAGAGCGGTTGGGTTGAGTTGCTGCCTTGTGGTCTGGTGCATCCCAACGTTCTGCGCCTGAGCGGCATTGACCCGGAAGAGTGGGGCGGATTTGCCTTCGGTCTGGGGCTAACGCGTCTGACCATGATGCGCTATGGGATCGATGACATCCGGCAGTTGCAGGGAGGCGATCTTCGCTTCCTGACGCAGTTTTAGATTCCGCTATTGCGGCGCAATCGAGCGGAAAGCGAGAGGGAACAGGGTTGAAGTTTTCCTATCAATGGATCAAGGGGATGGTGAGCGGCCTCGGCTTGGATGCGCCGGAGCTTGAGCGCCTGATCACGATGAAGACGGCCGAGTGCGAAGGCGTGGAACGTGTTGGCGAGCACTTTTCCTCGGCTGTGGCCGCGCGCGTACTCACCGTGGAGCCGCTGCCCAAGGGCAAAAACAAGCGAGTGACCATCGACGCGGGTGACGGCGCAATCCATACGGTTGTGTGCGGTGCGCCCAACGCGCGGCCAGAGCTACTGACGGTTTGGCTGCCGCCTGGCTCACAACTGGGCAACCGGAAAATTGGCAGGGCACGCTTCGAAGGCGTCGAGAGCGAAGGGATGCTGGCGAGTGCGGCGGAGCTTTCCCTTGGAGACGATGACAAAGGGCTCATCGAATTGGACGGCCTGAAAGCCGGCGAGCGGTTGCCCGGGCTGTACCCGGATTGGGTGATTGAGATCGACAACAAGAGCCTGACGCACCGGCCGGACTTGTGGGGGCATTACGGTCTGGCCCGCGAGGTGGCGGCTTTGGCCGGCGGCAAATTGGTTGATCCGGTGGATCCGTCGCGCTTGTCCCATGGCACAGGCGTCATTGAGGTTGAAATCGCTGACTACGCGCTTTGCCCGCGCTACAGCGCCCTGCTCATGGAGAACGTGCGAGTGTCCCCGTCGCCCCAGTGGCTTCAGTTCCGGCTGGAGTCAGTAGGGATGAATCCCGTCAGCAACATCGTGGACGTGACCAATTACGTTCTGGCGGAACTGCCGCAACCGATGCATGCCTTCGATGCCGACAAGCTCGCTGGGAACACAATATTCGTTCGACTTGCCCGCGTTGGCGAAAAGTTGAAAGCGTTGAACGGCGAGGAATATGTTTTGGCCACGAGTGATCTGGTGATTGCCGACGGGGCCGGGCCGATTGCCATCGCCGGTGTGATTGGAGGCGCCGACAGCGCCATTTCTGAAACGACCACACGCATCGTACTCGAAAGCGCGAACTTCCATCCGACGAGCGTGCGCCTGACTTCCGCGCGTCATAAGCTGCGCACGGATGCCTCGATGCGCTTTGAGAAGGCGCTCGATCCGGAGAATACGGTTCGCGGCCTGGCTCGCGCAGTCGAGTTGATTGCCGGCATCTGTCCGGCGGCCCGGGCGAGAGGCGGCATTTCAGACGCCCGCGGCGCGGTGACTGCGCCGGACCCGATCCGGATAACCGTCGATTTCATTAGTAAAAAGCTTGGCAAGCAGCTGGGCGAAGAGCAGATCCGGAATATCCTTTCGGCGCTCGGTTTCGGAGTCGAGGCCGTCGGCCCTAAAACCCTGCTGGTCTCCATCCCGTCATGGCGCGCGACCAAGGACATCTCGCTTAAGGATGACCTGGTAGAGGAAATTGGCCGGATTGTCGGCTACGGAGAGATTACGCCCGCGGCGCCGCTAGTTCAGTGCATACCTCCGCCCGTAAGCCCAGTCCGCAGCTATCAACGCAAAGTGCGTCTTGACATGGCCGCGCAAGGGTTCACGGAGGTCTACAACTATTCGTTCGTAAACCAAACCGCGGTGGCGCGTTTTGGCCTGGACACCTCCACGCACATTGCCGTGAAGTCCCCCATCGCCGCCGAGCACACCCATATGCGGCGGAGCCTGCTACCGGGTCTTTTCGAGAACATCGTCAACAACACGCGCAACTACCGCGACTTCCGTATTTTTGAAATCGGCCGCGAGATTCATCCGCGAGCAGGCGCGCAGGAGACGGGCCAGGCAGGCCTGCCCGATGAGGTGACACGCCTGGTGGCAGCGCTTTACAACGACACTGGTGACGAGCAGGATTTCTTTGAGCTCAAACGGGTGTTAGAGTGCGTTTTCCCTTCCGCATCCCTCCAGGCTGCCGAGCCGAAGGTGTTCGAACACCCCGTCCGCGCCTCAACGGTGGAATGGCGCGGCGAAACGATTGGGCGTTTGTTCGAACTGCACCCCGCGCTGCTGGCCGGCGAGGGGCTGGAAGGACGAGCCTTCCTGTTTGACGTCGATCTTGACGCGAGCCAGCAATTGGCCACCATTCCCGTAAACTATGTTCCGCTGCGCAAGTATCCGACCAGCGGATTCGACTTATCGGTGGTCGCCGACCTGCATAGGCCGGTGGCTGACATTCGGCGCGACCTGGTAAACCTGGCGGGTGAGGCTTTGGCGAAAATCGAGTTTGTGCGCCAATATGCCGGACCCCCGCTGCCAGAGGGGCAGAAGAGCGTTTCGTATCGTCTGGAGGTGGGATCGCTGGATCACACGCTCGGTAGCGACGAGGTCACCGCGCTTCGCAATCAGGTCATCGACGGCATGCGCGCGCTGGGCTACGATCTACGGGTTTGATTGCTCCAGGAACATCTTCCGCACATCCTGCCAGTTGCTGACCCGGCGAAAGCGCGTCTCATGGACATTGTGCGGCGCCGTGAAGAGGATGCCTTCACCCCGGAAGCGTTCGAAGTGGCGCACATTGTCGTCAATCAGGTAGTCGGCATTGATAATCGACTTATCGCCACAAAACACAATGTGGCTGGCCGGCATGAACGGAAAATGCTGCTGTAGCCAGTTGAACTTGGGCATGAACGAAATGGGGACTTCCATTGCGGCCGTGGTGATGAACACTTCGTATTTTTCGGTCAGCTCGCGAACGACGTCCTGGCTACCTTCCATCACATCGATTTCGGCGAAGAACCTCTCGGTCTGGAAATAGTCGCGAATGCGCTGGATGTCCTCCGGCGGCGCAACTTCCATTACGCGCCGGCCGTGCAATTCGGCCTTGGTCAGGTTTCGCCCGAAATCCGCATTGTAGGTTTTGAGAAAGTTGCCGAGTGTGTCGGCAATCACCTCATCCATGTCGATGGCAATTCGTTGCATTGATTCCAGGCTACCTGAGGTATCCCCCTATCGCATTCACGGACTTGTGACCCACTCCGGTTAATCTCTTGGGAGTGCCTCCGGCGGAGACGACGTTGACGGGAACTTCCGGCGCTGAAACCAGTTTGAAAGATCTGGCATTGCTGTTCCTGCGCCTGGGGACCACCGCGTTTGGCGGGCCGGCGGCGCACATCGCGATGATGCACACCGAGGTGGTCGCGAAGCGCCGCTGGCTGAGTGAGCAGGAGTTCCTCGACATGCTGGGCGCGGTAAACCTGATCCCGGGCCCGAATTCGACCGAGATGGCGATTCACGTCGGCCATGCGCGACGCGGCTGGCCCGGCCTGCTGATAAGCGGCACATGCTTCATCGTTCCGGCCGCCGTCATGGTGTGCTTGATCGCGTGGGCTTACGTCACCTACCGGCAACTCCCGCAAACCGAAGCAGTGCTGTATGGAGTGAAACCGGTGGTATTGGCCGTGGTGATTCAAGCGCTGATCACGCTGGCCCGCAAAGCGGCGAAGACCCCTTTGCTGGCGGTGTGCGGGCTGGCGGCCGCGGCACTCGCGCTGCGCGAGGTAAACGAACTGCTGATTCTGCTGGGAACCGGGTGCCTACTATTGCTGGTCGAATCGACCAGAGAGTGGGAGGTGGGCCGAATCAGGTCGTTTGCGGCAATGCCCGGTGTTTGGTTCGCTAGCGCTGCTGTCGCTGCCGCCAAGCCTTTTGGCCTTTGGCCGATGTTTCTGTTCTTCCTGAAGACGGGCTCCGTGCTGTTCGGCAGCGGCTATGTCTTGCTGGCGTTCTTGCGCGACGATCTGGTATACCGCTGGCACTGGCTAACCGAAGGCCAGTTGCTGGACGCCATCGCCGTAGGACAGTTCACACCCGGACCGGTCTTCACAACGGCAACCTTCATTGGCTACCTACTGGGCGGCTTACCAGGCGCGCTTCTGGCCACGCTTGGCATATTCCTGCCGGCATTTGTCTTCGTCGCGATCAGCGGTCCTCTGGTGCCGCGTTTGCGGAAATCGAAACTCTGCGGCGCTTTTCTCGACGGTGTTAACGTGGCGTCGCTGGCGCTGATGTTCGTCGTCCTGACCCAGATTGCGCGAGCCGCCGTCATCGACTGGGCGACGCTCACACTGGCTGTGCTTTGCCTGGTTCTGCTGTATTGGAGACGCGTCAACGTAGTATGGCTGATGGCCGGCGGGGCGGTCGCGGGATTGGCGCTGCGGCGGTGGGGCTGAAGTGGAGGGGCAGGTTAAACAGAGCCTCGCAGATCTCGTGAAGCCATATACTACGGAAGGCTGCTTGCAAATGACCGCCGACTTTCAGCCCAATCTCAGTATCCTTCAGGCACCGCAGCGCCGATTATGGGACGAGCTGCAGGCTGTGCCGAGTGAGTTCGTGCTCTATGGGGGGACTGCAATTGCCCTGCATCTCGGGCATCGACAGTCACTCGACTTCGATTTATTCGCTAATAGCCTTTTCGATCCCAGCAGACTGTCCGCCCAAATCCCATTTCTAACTGGAGCCACGATTACGCAACAGGCGCCAAATACGCTCTCCGCCATGGTCGATCGAGGTGGGCCCGTCAAGGTGTCATTCTTTGGCCTGCCTGATATACCGCGCCTGCGGACTCCCCACACTGCCTCGGACAATGGCTTGCAGGTAGCTACGCTGCTCGACCTCGCTGGCACTAAGGCTGCGGTCGTGCAGCAACGTGCTGAGGCAAAGGATTACCAGGATATAGACGCGCTGCTGCGAGATGGCCGCATCGATTTGCCCCTTGCGCTTGCCGCCGCACGGGCCATTTATGGGCCGCAATTCAACCCTCAAATAACGCTTAAGGCGCTGTCGTTCTTCGATGACGGCAACCTTCCCCGTTTGCCGCGCGACGTCCAGGATCGGTTGGCCCGCGCGGCGCGCGAAGTGGACCTCGACCGACTGCCGGACATTGGGCGTACAGACGGGCTAACCGATCCCGACCTGGAACCTGCCAGATGAAACCGATTCCGCTGAACCAGGAAACAGAGCCCGTGGTTCGCCGCATCATTTGGTTCGAGCCCCCCGAAGAGGCTTTATCTGATCCTGTGCGCTTCATGGCGTACGCCATGGCGAGTGCTACGCATGAAGATATGAAGGTAATTCGGCGCTATGTCGATAACACGGACTTTCTCGAAGCCTTGGATAAAGCGCCGCCGGGGATCATCGACCCCCGTTCCTGGGCGTACTGGAATTCGCTGATGGGGCGCTATCCGACTCCGCCCCTGCCAGTGCGGCAGTTTGGGTGACCTGAGGAGCGGACTTTAGCCGGGGCTCTTTTCCGCACCCAGCGATATACTCGCGGACGATGAGCCGCCGTTACCTCGCCCTGGACCTGGGCGCCGAAAGCGGGCGGGCAATGCTCGCTACGCTCGCCGACCACACCATCAACCTGGAAGAACTTCACCGCTTTCCCAATACGCCGGTGAGGCTGCCGAACGGTTTGTACTGGGATACGCTCCGGCTGTTCCATGAAATCTGCGAAGGGATTCGCGCATCCGCGAAGGCAGTCGCCCGGCTGGATGGCATTGCGATCGACGCGTGGGGTGTGGACTTTGGCCTGCTGGGCGCTGACGGGGCGTTGATCGAGAATCCGCGCCACTATCGCGACGCAAGAACCCACGGCATTCCCGACGAGGTTTTCCGCATCGTTCCGAAGCAAGATGTGTTCGCGCACACCGGCACGCAGTTCATGGAGATCAACTCGCTGTACCAGCTGTACTCCATCGCCCAACGCACTCCCGAGCTGCTGGGTAGTGCTTCTAAGCTCCTGTTCATGCCGGATCTGCTGAACTATTTCCTGACCGGCGTACAGTGCTCGGAGCGGACCATCGCCAGCACCTCGCAGTTTTATAACCCGACCACCAGGGCTTTCTCCACAGACATGCTGCGCAAGCTCGGTATCCCGGGAAGCTTTCTGGCTGAGCTGGTCGATCCGGGAACTCATTTGGGAGAGGTCTTGCCTCACATTTCCGAACAATACGGCCTGCGTCACGATCCAGTTGTTTATACGACCGGGTGCCACGACACGGCGTCCGCCGTGGCTGCGGTACCGGCCCGCGAGGGGAGCAACTGGTGCTACATCAGTTCAGGCACGTGGTCGTTGATGGGCGTGGAACTGAATGGGCCTGTGATCAGCGCCGCGGCCTTGGCCGCGAACGTCACCAACGAAGCGGGCGTGGGCAACCGCATCCGGCTACTGAAGAACATCGCCGGGTTGTGGGTGCTGCAGGAATGCCGTCGCGCGTGGGCCAAGGAAGGGCATGAATATTCCTATGCGGAGCTCATCGAACTAGCTTCGAATACCAAGCCCACGGCCACGGTTCTCGATCTGGACGAATTCGTGACGCCAGGGCGTCATCCGGAACGCATTCGCGAGTACTGCCGGAAGACGGGTCAAGAGATCCCTGAAGACGCCGGAAGCATGGTGCGCGTAATTCTCTACAGCCTTGCGGTCCGATACAGGGAAGTTCTCGAGACCCTGGAGGCCCTGACGAATCGAAAGATCGACGTGATCCACATCGTCGGCGGCGGATCCAAGAATCGCCTGTTGAATCAGTTGGCTGCCGATGTCACGGGTTGTACCGTGGTGGCTGGTCCGAGCGAAGCCACCGCTGCCGGCAATGCACTGACGCAGGCCATGGGCGCGGGAGAAGTCAAAGACCTGGAAGAGGTTCGTGAAGTGGTCCGCCGTTCGTTTGAGGTGGAGGAGTTTCGACCCGGGCGATAGCGGCTCCCAACGGGCTTGCCCTATCATCGCGTGTATGGATAAGCCGACATTTGATCCGGGTCTTACTCAGAAATACGCCGGTTCGTTGCGCCGCGCGATCAACCCAAACGGCCAGTTCAATGTAAAGCGGCAGGGAACCAGCTGGAGGGACATTCATCCCTACCTGCACCTTATCCATGTTTCATGGACCGTATTCTTTGCCTGGGTGGTGGCGGCGTTTCTGCTCGTCAACACGGCATATGCCGTGGTGTATACCTTAGTCGGCATCCAGCAGCTGCATGGAGCCGAGGCCCCGACAGGCGTTGAACGCTTTATGAATGCCTTCTTCTTCAGCGCCCACACGCTCACGACGGTTGGCTACGGAAACATTTACCCGGTGGGAATCGCGGAAAACTTAGTCTCGACAAGCGAGGCGCTGTTTGGCGTCATGGGGTTTGCCGTGGCGACCGGTCTGCTGGTAGGGCGCGTGTCGCGGCCATCGGCCCGGATCGGATTCAGCGAAAAGATGCTCGTCGCTCCTTACCAGGACGGAACCAGTCTGCAGTTCCGGATCGTGAACAGGCGGAGTAATTCGCTGATGGAGTTGCAGGCCCAAGTGCTGTTAATGACGGTGGAGAGCGTCGGAGGCACACTGCAGCGCAAATTCGTTCAGCTTACGCTGGAACGGCCGAGCGTGCTGTTTCTCCCCTTAACGTGGACCGTCGTTCACCCGATTGACGCCAGCAGCCCGTTGCAAGGATTGACGGCCAACGATTTTGAGAGACTTCAAATCGAGTTTCTGATTCTCATCAAAGGCATCGATGATACGTTCGGGCAAACGGTGCATCAGAAGTTCTCTTACCGCTACGACGAGATCGCCTGGGATGGTAAGTTTGCTCCAGCGTTCGAAATCAGCGAAGACGGGGACCTTGTCTTACAGATGGACCGTGTCAGCGAATTGGCGCTTCCGGTGGAGGCCGGTGGAACCCAGTTGACGACCTAATCTACCGCCGGCGTGCGAAGGATGAGCGAAACCGGTCCGGTGCTTCGCTACAATCCGAGATAACGCTTGGCCGTGGGACCATTGATTGGCGATCCACCCCACGCCCCCGACTGCGATGAGTGAGAATTTAGGCATTTCCCTGGTGATCATTGACGATAACGAGAGCAGCCTGGAGCTGTTGTCGTCTGCCCTGGCGTCGCCAGGGCTTCACATCTACACGGCAAGCGATCCGGAAGAAGGTCTCGATCTGGTTTTCTCAAAGCATCCCCAGATTGTGTTGACCGACCTGGTGATGCCGAAATTGACCGGCATGGACGTTCTCGATCGTGTAGTGGAATTCGATCCCGCCATCGACGTTATCCTCATGACGGCGTATTATTCCACGGAATCCGCGGTGGAGGCCATAAAGCGCGGCGCCTGCGATTACCTGAATAAACCCGTATCGCTGGCCGCCTTGCGCGAGCGGATCGCCAAGCTGCTCGACGATGCGCAGCGCCGCCAGCGCACTTTGCAATTGGAAGAAGAGCTGCTCGAAAATTCGCAATTTCAAGGAATCATCGGCAACAGCCCGCAGATGTGGGAATTGTTCTCACGCATCCGGCGGGTGGCCCGGCACTACCGCACGGTGTTGATCTCCGGCGCGACGGGCACAGGAAAGGATTTGGTGGCGCGGGCCTTGCACCAGCTCAGCCCGGTAGAACGCGGCAATTTCGTGGTGCTGAATTGCTCCGCAGTGGTCGAGACGCTGTTCGAAAGCGAGCTCTTTGGCCATGTGCGTGGTTCATTCACCGGCGCGAATCAAGACAAGATGGGCCTGTTCGAGTACGCCAATGGCGGCACGCTTTTCTTGGATGAGATCGGTGACATGCCGCTGGCAACTCAGGCCAAACTCCTGCGTGCGCTGCAAAACCATGAAATTCTCCGGGTAGGGTCGTTGACGCCAAGACGGGTGGATGCACGCGTGATCGCGGCCACCAACCAGAATCTCCGGCAAGCCATCATTGACAAGCGATTTCGTGAGGATCTGTTCTACCGGCTGTCGATGGTGGAAATCCGGATGCCGGCGCTCACCGAACACAGGGAAGACCTGGCGCTGCTAGAGCGCTATTTCGTCAGCAGGTTTTCGCGCGAGTTTCGCAAGCCGATCCGCGGCTTGACGCAGCGCGCCCGCCTTCTGCTGGCCCGGCACAGCTGGCCCGGCAATGTGCGGGAACTGGAGAACGCCATTGGTCACGGCTGCATGATGACGCTCAGCGACACAATTGACGTGGCGGACCTTCCCGAGTATTTGCACGGATTGCAACCGCCCGCCGTCGACGCCAACGTGACGCCCGAGAAGATGGAAGCCGATTCGCTGGAGTCACACGAACGGCGCCTGATCCAGGAAGCCTTGGAAAAGGCGGGCGGCAATCAGTCGCAAGCTGCCCGGCTCTTGCGAATCGGCCGCGACGCGCTGCGCTACAAGATGAAGAAGTATCAGATGCTCACCTCTTGAGCGCCGTTCGCACGCGCTCCGCGGTTTCGCAGTGGACTCGAAAGAGCTTGTTGCCCAAATCAGGCCAATCGTAAAGGCTTGCTACCAAGGCTCGGCCGCTGTCGCGTAGTGAGCGAGCCAAGTCCGGCGAAGATGCCAACTGCGTAATGGCAGCCACAAAATCGCCGGGCGACTCGGCAATGAGGATGTCCTTCCCATCCGTGACCTCGATGCCCTCGGCACCCAACGCCGTCGAAACCACGGGAACGCCCGCTGCCATGGCCTCCAGGATCTTAAGCCGTGTCCCACTTCCGATTCTCAAGGGGACGACCACCGCCAGCGCCTTATAGTAGAACGCTCGTATATCGTCCACAGTACCGGTAACGCGGATACCGGGTTCGCCAGCAAGTGCTTGCACGGCCTCGCTCGGATTGCGGCCGGCGATCAGGAAGTGAGAGCCAGGCAAGCGGCCGCGGATCAAAGGCCAGACTTCCCGGCCGAATTGCAGCGCCGCGTCGATGTTGGCGTGGTAGTCCATCGAGCCTACGAACACGATGTTTCCGCCAGCGGGGTCGGGCTGTCCAGCCCTGGTCCACGCCGCATCAATCTGATCATTCGTGTGGGCGGCTACGTCGACGCCGTTTCCAATGACGTGAATGATGGCGCTGGGCACCTTTTGGCCCAGCGTCTCCTTTTCGCGTCGACTGGCCACCGCGTGCGCATCCGCGCGCCATAGCAGGAGAGTCTCCATGTCTTCCATCAGGCGCGCGGTGCGGCGGGCGTACAGTTTCTTGAGCGGGCCGGCCGCCTCACTGTAGCGCCACATGATCTCCGACTCGATGTTGTGCCAATCCGCCACGATGGCGGTCTCAGGGCTCTCCCGACGAATGACCTCCACGTAGGGCAGCAAATGGACGCCCTCAATTTGAACTGAATCGAACTGGTGATTTCGCAGCAGTTGGACCAACGCGGCTCGGACGCGGCTGCTTTCGTTATTGAGGAGGGTGACCGGAACCGGGCCTACGAATCCCCGGACGAGATTGGGCGGCGAGAATGAGGTGTTCTTTTCGGCCAACTGAAACCCGGCGAAGCCTGTTTCCAACGGCGGATCAACCGGCGGCGGGTCTTTAGGATTTCGCAACCCCAGGTAAGTGACTTCGCCCCGGCGCGCAAGTTGCGCCGCCAAGTGGAAGTCGCGTAGGCGCGCCCCCGTATTGAGCGGCCAACATTCGCGTGAAGAAAAATAGAGGATCCGCAAGGCGTTGGTCTCCCCGTATTCTGACATCTTCGTCGAAACCGGTCCGCACGAGGTGGCAGGTGGCTGTCTACGAAGTGGTCGTGACCGGTTGCTAAGATCGTGGACGCCGCCGGGCGCCGCCGGCGCATGCCAATGCGGGTCCTCTCCCTGATTGAAGCGAATTTTGTCACCGGGCCGGCCAAGCTCTTGCTGGAGTTCGCCACTCTGGCGCGAGAACTTCCCCCTCCCCTGGGGCCGATCGAGATCACTCTCGCGACCTATCGCCACCCGAGCGCTTCTGGGACCGACGCATTTCTTGAGGCGGCGGCGGCGGCCGGTGTTCCCTGCGAAGTCCTCTACCAGGGCAGTGCGCTGGATCGCAGCGTAACTGGCGCCTTGGGTGATCTAGCTAAGCGTGTGCGGCCTGATCTCATCGATACTCACAGCGTGAAGTCGCATTTCTGGGTCGCATGGTCCGGATTGGCGCGCCGCTACCCCTGGGTCGCTTACCATCACGGCTATACTTGGCCCACGATGAAGCAGAGGGCCTACAACCAGTTCGACCGCTGGTCGCTACGGCGCGCGAGGCTGGTGGTGACTGTCACTAAAGCCTTCGTCGCACAGCTCGAGAGCGTAGGGGTGTCGACCGGTAAGATCCGCACCGTGTTTAGCTCGATTCGTGCCGATTGGGCCGACCACGTGGATCCGCTGCTGGCGGCGAAGCTGCGAAGCGAAATCGCGCCGGCCCCTTCCCGTATCGTGCTGGCCGTGGGACGACTGTCAAAAGAGAAGGGCCACGCCGATCTGATTCAAGCGCTGGCGGTGCTTGGCGCCAAGGGTGGAGCAACCAAGCCTCACCTCGTACTGCTGGGAGATGGTCACGAACTTGGAGCTTTGCGGGCACTGGCCGAGTCCCGGGGCGTGCCTGTTACTTTCGCCGGCCATATCGCGTCGGTGGCTCCTTACTTTGCGGCAGCCGACGTCTTTGTCCTTCCATCGCACTCCGAGGGATCGCCCTTGGTGCTGGTTGAAGCGATGGCCGCCAAGCTTCCCATCGTGGCGACAGCGGTTGGCGGCGTGCCTGAGATGGTCGACTCGGGCCGCGAGGCTGTGCTGGTTCCAGCGCGGCATCCGGCGGAGCTGGCGGAAGCCATCGGCCAGCTGCTAAACGATACCGGCAGAGCAAAACAACTGGGAGCGGCGGCGCGACAGCGCGTCGAGGTCCAGTTCTCCCTGGAGGCACGAGCGAGGACCATTGGAGCCCTCTACCGTGATTTGTGTCGATAGCCGCGGCTGATTGTTACCATGGCGGTGGAATCCGATCGCCCAACCACTCCACATGGAAGTTCTCTGCCTGGTCACTTTCCTGTCGGCGACTGCTGCCATTGTGTACGTGATCGCCGGTTACCCAATGCTGTTGAAGTGGCTCGCCGGTTGGAATGGTCGTCCGCCCGCCAAGCGCTATGAAGCCAGGAGTGTCTCCATGCTCATCGCGGTCTATAACGGCGAAAAGTTCCTGGCTGAGAAACTCGATTCGGTCTTGCGGCTGGACTACCCGTGCGAATTGCTACAAGTATTTGTTCTTTCCGACGGGTCCACCGACGGCACCAATGACATCGCCAGGCGTTATGCTACCCGGGGCATACAGCTTCTTGAACTGCCCCACAACGGCAAGCCAGCCGCTCTGAACGCGGGCCTGCCACATTGCACTGGCGAGATCCTGGTGCTAACCGATGTGCGGCAACTGCTGGAACCTGACAGCATAAAAGAAATGGTCGCCTGCTTCGCCGACCCGACTATTGGTGTGGTCAGCGGCGACCTTCCCATGCGGGCGGGCATTGATTCGGAGGAATCGAACACCTCGCTCTACTGGCGCTATGAGCGCGAAATCCGCAAGAACCTTGGCAAACTCGGTTCCACGTTCGGCGCCACCGGCCCTTTCTATGGCATGCGCCGCGAACTCGCCCGCCCCATGCCGCCCACCACGCTGCTGGACGACATGTATCTTCCGTTGGGCGCATTTTTCCAAGGCTACCGGGTAATTGTCGACGACGAAGCCAGGGCGCTTGAGTACCCGTTCTCAATGAAGAGCGAGTTTCGCCGCAAGGTCCGCACGCAGGCCGGCGTCTACCAGATCATGAAACTCTACCCAGCGCTGCTGAGCGCGAAGAACCCTCTGCTCTTTCATTTCATTTCGTACAAACTGGGCCGCCTCGCGCTGCCCTGGTTGTTTCTGCTTTTGTTCGCTGCCAGCTTCGGGCTGCCCATGCCATGGGCGGTGCTGGCCGTCATGGGGCAGGTCGCATTCTATGGTTTCGCACTGCTCGACCTTTGGATGCCTGAGGAAAATATCGCGAAGAAGATTACTGCGCCCGCCCGTACTGTCACCGTGATGCTCGCGGCCGCCGCCCTGGCTGTGACGGTATTCTTCCTGCCGCCCCACAAGCTCTGGACGGTTACACAGGCCCGGCACCGGGGCCCTGCCTCACCCTGATTCCACCCGGCGTGTCCGATCGGGTTGGGTGCGTGGGCTACACTACTTGCGTAGCTGGAGTTTCGAGGCTCAGGACAGGAGAAACAGGCCTTAGGCCCGAAGTATGACCGGACTGGATCAATTGAAAAATGCGTTCGTGGTGGCGCTGGGCATCAGCCCCCAAGTGAATTTCGACGGCCTCGCCTATGCTGTGACGCAGGGCTGGGATTCCGTGGCTCACATGAACCTGGTGGCAGAAATCGAGAACACCTTCAATATCATGTTCGCCACCGAGGATGTTATCGACATGAGCAGCTTCGCGAAGGCCAAAGAGATCGTATCCAAACACGGCGTCAACCTTGACGCTTAAGCGTGGTTCGGCCAACTTAAAGATAAGGCATGTTGTTGCAGGGTAAAGTCGCCTTCATCACCGGGTCGACGCGGGGAATCGGTTGGGCCACGGCCCAACTTTTTGCGGCGCATGGCGCCACGCTCATTCTCAACAGCCGCGCCAGCCAGGTGCTTCTCGATCAGCGTGTTGCCGAAATCCGCGACCGGCATGGCGTGCCCTGTATCGGGTTTACAGCCGACGCAGCCGACGTTCCGGCGGTGAAAGCGTGTTATGCGGAGATATTTAAGCAGTTCAAGCGAATGGATGTTTTGGTGAACAACGCGGGGATCATGCAGGATACTGTCCTGGGTATGATCGGGGAAGCGCTGGTTCAGGAATCGCTGGCGGTGAACGTGGCCGGCCCATTGTTTCACCTGCAGGAAGCGTCGCGGCTGATGGGCCGCAACAAATCCGGGTCCATCGTCAACGTGAGCTCCATCATCGGGAGCAACGGCAAGGAAGGCCAAGCCGTTTACAGCACGACGAAGGCGGCCATTTTGGGCCTTACCAAGTCGGCCGCCAAAGAACTCGCTCCGCGAGGCATTCGCGTGAATGCGGTAACCCCAGGTCTCATCCAGACCGATCTTGTGAAGGACTTGCCTGAGGCCAAGCTGAACGCGGCTCTGGCGGGTATCAGAATGGGCCGCGCCGGTCAGCCCGAGGAGGTGGCAAAGGTTATTCTGTTTCTTGCTAGCGATCTTGCCTCCTACGTAACCGGCCAGGTGATCGGCGTGGATGGTGGCATGGTCCTTTAGACCGGTTCTGCCTTGCAATAGAACACTCATGCCGAATCGAGGCAAGGAGTTGGTTTGATTTTCTCAATCGACCAGCACGGCGATCGTGCGGCGCTTTACGATCCCTCACGAGAGGACTGGTGGTCGCATACCGCCCTGAGTGGCGCCGTTGCGCAGCTGGCGCATAGCCTCGCCGCAGTTCCCAAATCGCTGGTCTTTAATTTCTGCCGGAATGATCTGCGTTCTGTTTCCGTGTACCTTGCCGCCATGGAAGCAGGCCGGGCGGTAGCCCTGCTCGACGACAGTCTGCGCGAAGAGTTGAAGCAGCATCTCATCGATCTCTATCGCCCGGAGTTCGTCTCGGCCTCCGCCGCTCCACCGGATGCAGCAGCTGAGCTGGCTCCTGGTCTATGGCGGACGGCCGTTCCTTTTAGCGGCGGCGTCCACGCTGATCTCTCGCTATTGCTATCAACCTCAGGCAGCACCGGCAGCCCCAAGTTTGTCCGGCTGACACGCCGCAACGTCGAAGCGAATGCCACCTCCATCGCTCAGGCACTGGGTCTTCGTCCGGAAGACCGCGCGATTGCCAGCCTCCCCATTCACTACTCCTACGGACTGTCCGTCTTGAACACGCATATGCTAACCGGTGCAAGCATGGTGCTGACTGACGACGGTCTGACGGCACCCACGTTCTGGCAGGCGATCCGCGATCATGCGTGCACCTCGTTTGCCGGTGTGCCGTATTCCTATTCGATCCTCAACCGGCTGGGGCTCGACGCGTTGCACGTCCCTTCGCTGCATACGCTGACCCAGGCGGGCGGGAAGCTGAATAACGATCTCATTGCAAAGTTCTCAGGCCAGATGAGCGCTCGCGGCGGCAGGTTTTTCGTCATGTATGGTCAAACCGAAGCTACCGCGCGGATCGCGATCCTGCCCAGCGGCGCTCTGCCAGCGAAGCTTGGCTCGGCTGGTGTGGCCATCCCGGAGGGGCGCATCTCGATTGAGTCGGATGACGGGGCGGCTGTGCCGGTAGGTGACGTAGGAGAACTGGTCTATCGCGGGCCCAACGTCATGATGGGCTACGCAACCAGCCGTGCGGATCTCGCGTTGGGCGACGTCCTGGGCGGTGTCTTGCGGACCGGCGACATGGCATCGCTCGATGCAGAAGGCTTCATCTACATGGCCGGCCGCGCCAAACGGGATGCCAAGCTTTACGGCCTTCGCATCAACCTGGACGAAGTGGAGGATATGCTTCGCAAGCAGGGCGCCACTGCGGTCATCAGCCGCGACGAGAAGCTCCGCATCTTCTGTGAGTATGGCGATGACGCCAGCTTCGAGCACTACCGGAAGGAGCTGGCAGCCAAACTCCAGATCAATTACCGCGCTTTCGAATTTGTGCGCGTTGAGAAATTGCCGACTAAGGGTAGCGGCAAAATCGACTATCAGGCTCTGCTGGACCACCCATGACTTTTGAAGAGCTTCTGGATCTCAGGCAGTTCTCGCTCTCCCAGGCCGAGAAGCAGGCGGCACTGGTGCCGATGCTGAATGACCTGACCTGCCACCATCGGGAGCATTGCCCGCCGTACGCGAACCTGCTCAACGTGATCTACCCCGATCATCGGGAGGCGTCAACCCTTGCGGAAGTACCATTTCTGCCCGTCGGTTTGTTCAAGGCGAAGCGGCTCTCAAGCGTCTCCACAGCAGAAGAATTCAAGACCCTCACCTCAAGCGGCACCAGCGGCCAGCTGGTCAGCCAGATCGTGCTCGATCGCGAGACGGCACGCCGCCAAACCCTGGCGCTTACCCGCATCATGACGCACATCCTGGGTCCGGATCGTTTGCCGATGGTGCTGGTTGAAAGCGGTTCGCTCATTAAGGACCGGCAGCGCTTCAACGCGCGGGCAGCAGGCGTTCTGGGAATGGCAAACTTCGGCCGGCAGCACTTCTACGCACTCGACGACAATATGAAGCTGGATGAGGCCGGGCTGCGCGCGTTCCTGGATCGTTTCGGCAGCCAGCCGTTTCTGATCTTCGGCTTTACCTTCATGGTCTGGCAGTACCTCTTCCAGCAAATCGTGGGGCGCAACTTCGACCTCAGGAACGGAATTCTGGTCCACAGCGGCGGCTGGAAAAAACTGCAGGAGATGGCTGTCAGCAACACCGAATTTCGGCGGCAGCTCGCCCTATGCGGTTTGCAGAAGATTTACAACTTCTACGGCATGGTTGAGCAAGTGGGCAGCGTCTATCTGGAGGGCGAAGATGGCTATTTGTATCCGCCCAATTTTGCCGATGTCATTATCCGCGACCCGGTAACGTTCGCGGAACAGCCAGTCGGCGTGCCCGGCGTGATCCAGGTGCTGAGCGTTCTGCCGCTCAGCTATCCCGGCCATTCAATCCTCACCGAGGACATGGGTGTCGTTCACGGCGTCGACGATTCAACCTGCGGACGGTCGGGCAAGTACTTCACCGTCATCGGCCGCGTTCCGAAGGCCGAATTGCGCGGCTGTAGCGATGTCCACGCCAGCCAGGTGGTGGCATGACCGTTGAACAGATTGTGCCGGCGGCCGGCAAAGTCGATCTACTCGACGCGCTGGCTTCGCTGGCGTGTGAAAGCCTGGAGCCGTTCAGCGACTCGATCATCGAGTTCTGCGCATCGTTTTCCCGCGCCATCTTCAAGGATCGCGAAGCCCTTCAGTTTCCGGAATTGCAGGCACTCGCGTTCTGGATGAGACGGGCGGAGTTGATCCGTCTACGCGACGCTTTCACGGCCCTCGGACGGCCCGACGCTCTGCTGGCGCCCAGAGGCGTTGCATTTCACATTCCGCCGGCGAACGTCGACACGATCTTCATCTATTCCTGGCTGCTCTCGGTTCTGGCCGGAAATCGCAACATCATTCGCCTCTCGCTTCGTGTTTCACCGCAGACGGAGATCCTCTGCCGGTTGTTCAACCAAACTCTTGGTAGCGCGCCGGATTCCCTGAAGAACAGCACGCTCATGGTTCGCTATGGCCATGAACGCGAGATCACACAAGCCATCTCGGCTGTGGCGGATGTGCGGGTCGTCTGGGGCGGCGACGCCAGCGTGAATGCAGTCCGGTCCGTGCCCTTGCCGGCCCACGCCCGCGAGCTGACCTTCCCGGACCGCTTTTCCTTTGCCGTCATTCGGGCCAGCGCCTGGCTGCAGCTGGAAGATCGCCGCTCGCTCGCCGAGCAGTTCTTCAACGATACGTTCTGGTTCGACCAGATGGGCTGCTCATCTCCCCGTCTCGTCTTCTGGTGCGGCAGCCAGGAAGAGGCCGCCGAAGCCAGCGCCGGCTTCCTGGAGTCAGTTCGTCAGCTGGCGGTCGAGAAGAACTATCAGGTTCAGGCCGCGACCCGACTGAACCGCTTTGCGTTCGCCTGCCTTGCGGCGATGGAGGGCCACGCCAGCACCTATCAAGATCTCAGCGAGTTCACCGTGCTTGGCCTGGAGCGGTTTGAACAATTAAGCCGTGAACACTGCGGCGGAGGATTGCTGTTTCAGTATCGCGTTGGAGATCTGCTTGAAATTGCTCCGTTCGTGGATCGCCGCGACCAGACCATGACTTACTTTGGTTTCGGAAAGAGCGAACTGACGGGATTCGCCAGGAGACTGAAGGGGCGGGGCGTTGACCGCATCGTTCCCACCGGGCAGGCTCTCAACTTTAACCGTTTCTGGGACGGCAACGACCTGCTGCTGGAATTCACGCGCTACGTCTACATCGCTTGAACTCATAGGATCGGATCACAGTGGCCAACATCGAGCGCATTGCTAAACCGACCCTCGAGGATTTTCAGCAGGCGTCTGAGGTTTGTTATACACGCTTCGCGTATCAACGCGGGCTGGATAGCCCCGCTCGCTTCGCGGCCTTTCAAAAAATGGGGGTGGAACTGGTCGTTCTTCGCGACGCGAACCGGACCATGCAGTGTGTGGGATTCCTCATTCCGGCCGAGCTCGAGTTATCCGGCGAAAAACTAACTTGGTATTACATGTTCCAGATAGCTTCGCGCCCGGAAGTTGCCGGCGCAGGCGGCTTGCTCGTCCGGCAGATCATGCAGTGGTATCCGACTATTTTTGGCATGGGCATCACGCCGGATGCCGAAAAACTCTACAAAATGTTCCGCTGGCAGCCGTTCGAAGGCTTCTTCCGCGCTGTCCATCCCATTAACCTTGGGCTCTTGCTGAACGATTACGGCAACCGCATTGACAAGCCTTGGCTCCGGACCGCTTTACAACTCTGCTCAGGCCTGTTCGACGCGCTCGCCGTGCCCGTGGACCTGGTTCTCTCGCTGGGACGCCCGGCCCAACCGTGGGCCGGCGACAGCGGTAAGGCGGCCATCCTCGCAACGTACGTGGGTCTTTTCCAGATCGGATCCATTTCCGCGGCCGACATGGGCGGCGTGGGCCGGCTCTTGACGCAGCCTGACGCAGGATCGCTCTCACAGCACGCCGCGCTATGGCGAGCGCTTCGCCGCCGCGGCGCCAAGCTCTGTGAAGTGCTGATATCCAATGAGCAACTCCGGCGCAGCGCCATCCTTCGGGGCTATGTACCGCTTCCGCTCCAGGTCTGGTGCTGGGATAAGCAAGGCGTGCTTCGGCGCGCCATCCCGGTTCTCAAGCAGCGAGGCATGACGTTTCTCGATACTGATAAGACAGTATGAGGCGACCATGGAACCAGCACTCATGAACATCTTCTCCATCGACCTGGAAGAGTGGTTCTGCGTGTATAACCTCAGCCAAAAGATTCCTTATGAGCAGTGGGACCGCTGTGAGTCGCGGGTGGAACGGTCTACGCTGGCCATTCTCGATCTGTTATCGAAGCATCGAGTGGAAGGCACGTTCTTCGTGCTCGGCTGGGTTGCCGAACGTCATCCCGATCTGGTTCGCGAAGTAGAACGCCGCGGCCACGAAATCGCCACCCACGGCTACTCCCATCGCCTGATCACGCATCTCTCGCCGGAGGAGTTCCGCGCCGATCTCCAACGGTCGCTTGAGGTTCTGACGCCGCTGGCCAACAAACCAATCCGCGGATTCCGCGCGCCTTCGTTCTCGGTGACCAGGAAGACCTGGTGGGCCCTCGATATTCTACGCGAATGCGGAATTCAGTACGACTCTTCAATGTTCCCCATCGGTTTTCATCCGGATTACGGAGTGCCCGACGCCCCGCTCGCAGCGCACCATCTTTCCGAAGGGTTATGGGAGCTGCCGATGAGCGTTGCCGAAGTAGCGGGGAAGCGAGTGCCCTGCTGTGGCGGCGGATACTTCCGCCAGTTCCCCTACGCCGTCACCAAGCGTCTGATGCAGCGCTGTAACCAGCAGGGCCGGCCAGTAAACTTCTATCTGCACCCGTGGGAAGTGGATCCCAACCAGCCCCGAATATCGTTACCGCTGGTCCAGCGAGTCCGCCACTACAATAACCTCGCCAAGACCATGCCGCGACTGGAGCGCCTGTTCAACGACTTTGCGTTCACCTCCGCGCGCGTGCGTTATGGCGCTGAGTTGACCAGCTCAGTGGCTTAGGATCGCCTCTTTATAGATTTCTTTCCGCAACTTCGCCACCAGATGCTCGGCGACGCTACTCTCCCGACCCGGCCTAATTTTGAACAGTATCATTTTGTCCCCCACATCGTCCGACCAGAGAAGCACTTTTTGATCCTTGTTCTCCATGTTGAGACTGGTTATGGTGGCGTCTGCCTCCTTCTCAGTCAGCACGATGACGATACTCCCACTCATCTGCTTTGAGAATTCAGCCTGAAGGTAATGATCCAGGTCATTCGGCATTTTGTAGATGAAGACCTTCAAAACGGATTTGAGATCCGCCGGTTGTCCCGCTAAGAACGGCGCACAGCAAAGAAGCAGTGCCGCGAGTAAAGTTCGCATCGAAATCCCTCTCTAAGACCGGCATCGTCAGCCGCGCCTTAGTCCCCTAATCAACTTCTGAGTCTCGTCTCCGCTCCCCGGATTGAGACGTCTTCGCTAAATTGTATACGTCCGGCTACTTCGGCACTTCGAGAAGTCGCACCCTCGGAGGGTTGCCTGGATAGACCACGACGCCCGGGAGTGGGCTGATGAAACCAAAATGTTCGGCGTCCGGCTGAGGTGAGTATCCATGAACCCGCGCGTGCGGCAAGTAATAGTGCAGTGACGGCAGGTCCTCTTGCGGAGCCAGAATCGGCAGGTTCTCGGCACCTTGCGCCCGAATGGTCGCGAGTATCGAACGAAGGCGCAAGCTATTGTCGGGATGGTAATGGCTAAGCCTCCAAGCCGAGACGGCCCCGAGTAGCGCAACCAGCCCGAGCACCGTTGCGTAACGCGCCTTGATTTGGCGGAAGTGCAGGGCCGACGCGACCATCCAGCCCGCAATCACATCAAAAGAGAAAAGAAAGGGCGTGACATAGCGGGGCAACTCGCCGTTCACACGGAGCATTGCGAGAACCATCAGTAAGCCGAACCAGACGAAAGGCTCTACGGCCCGCGCGGCCGGGTCACGCCGCCTCCTAAAAAAGATCACCAAGCCCGCAGCGACGAGAATCCATTCCAGTGGCGACATGCCAAAGCGCTGTGCCCAGACACCGGCCAACCCGGCATTGCCCCAAGGCGCTTTTCGGAACAGCGCCAGGTAAGTCATAAACAGATAGGCCTTGGCGAAGGTCAGCTTGAGCAGGCCGGCCGGCCAGATCAGGAGGATCGTTGCGATGAACACAGCCATGGATGTCCCGCAGAAGCGCAAGTCCGCGGCCAGGACCGCTCTCCGTCTCCAGCCGACAATCGCCAATACGGCGACCAGGACGAACGTTACCTCCAGCGTGCAGAAGGCGACGCCGGCGGCCACCACAGCCGCATACCAATCGCGCCTGGTTCCATCCACCATCACTTTGCTCAAAAACAGCAGCGCGATGACGGAAAAGAGGACAAAAGCCAGATGCGGCGCCAGCTCCGTACTAAGCAGTGTCGCCGGACTCCAAAGAAACAGGGCCGTCGACAGAATGGCAGCCATTAGACTGCTCTCCTCCGGCAGTATCCGCAGCGTGCCGAAATAGAGCGTTATTGCGGTGATCACCGGAAAGAAAAGCGACAGCCAGCGCAGCGTGTGCTCATCCTGCGTGAAACTGGCGACGAAGCCAAGCCAGTACCAATACACGGGCCCATGCCAGTGGCGATAGGCGTTCGGGTCTCTTCCGGCGCGGCCGAGTTCGGAAATGGCGAGTCGCTGTTGTGGATCGCGGCCGCGTCCTAAGCCGATTCGCACATACTCAACCAGAGGCATCGCCTGCAGGTCGAGCCAGTGTGCCGCCGGGCCGAATTGCGCGGCGAACATGTAATCCGACTCGTCGTATCCGAACAATCCGGGGCTTATCCGGGGCGCCGCCAACCCAAGCGCGATTCCTATCAGCGCCGCCAAAATCAGAACGTGTTTCGTCATGACCCGCTATCTGAGTGTAAGCGTCCCGCTTCTTGCAACGGGGAAGCGGCGTCCGACGGCAAGCCCCTTACAATGAAAGTTCATGAAAGCACGCGTCTATGTAACGATGAAGCCTTCGGTGCTCGATCCACAAGGCCAGACAATTTGCAGTGCCCTGCGAGGATTGGGCCACCAGGAAATAGCCTCGGTGCGGCAGGGAAAGTACTTCGAAATTGGATTCGCGGACGGCCTTAGCAAGGAAGCCGCTAAGACCGCACTCGAAAGCATTGCCCACGATGTGCTGGCGAACCCGGTCATCGAGGAGTACCGACTCGAACTGCTCGATTAGCATCAAGCTCTTCCGGAGGCCCAATCATGTGTGGAATTGTCGGGTACATTGGCAGCCGTGAAGCGGTGCCGGTTATTGTCGATGGCCTTCGCCGGCTGGAATATCGCGGTTACGATTCTGCCGGCATCGCGGTGCTCGCGCCGAATGGCTGTCTCGATCTTCGCCGCGCTTCCGGTAAGCTGCGTAATCTCGAGGAGGCGATTCGGGCTTACCCCCTCACCGGCAGCTACGGCATCGGGCACACGCGCTGGGCAACCCACGGCCGGCCGACTGAAGAGAACGCACACCCGCATCGCGACTGCAAAGGCGAACTGGTAGTGGTGCACAACGGCATCGTCGAGAACTATCTCGCCTTGCGCCGACAGTTGTGCGCGGAAGGCCACATCTTCAAAACCGAAACGGATACCGAGATCATCGCCCACCTCATCGAGAAGCACTTTCACGGCAACCTCGAAGCCGCCGTACGCAGCGCGCTAAAAGAGATCCACGGCGTATTTGCGATTAGCGTCATTTCCAGCATCGACAAGAACAAAATCGTCGCCGCCCGTCAGGGACCGCCGGTGGTGATCGGCATCGGTGACAACGAGTACTTCGTGGCCTCCGATGTGCCCGCCATTCTCAGCTACACCCGTGACATGTTCTTCCTGCAAGATGGAGACGTTGCCATCCTGACCCCGAATGGCGTCAATGTCACCGATTTCGACGGCAAGAACGTCAAGCGTCAGGTCTCGCACATCCTGTGGGACCCCATCATGGCGGAAAAAGGGGGCTACAAGCACTTCATGCTCAAGGAAATCTTTGAGCAGCCGCGGGCCATCAAAGACACCCTGCTGGGCCGCATCGGCCAAGAAAGCGGCCGGGTGTTTCTCGACGAGATCAACATTCCGGAAAAGGAGTTCCTCAGTTATCAACAAGTGAAGATCATTGCCTGCGGTACCAGCTGGCACGCGGGCCTTGCGGGCAAGATCATCATCGAGCGCCTCGCCCGGATACCGGTGGAAGTGGATTACGGCAGCGAGTTTCGCTACCGGGACCCCATCGTTCTGCCCAACACGCTGACCATTGTCATTTCCCAATCCGGCGAAACCGCTGATACCCTTGCGGCACTGCGCGAGGCGAAACACAAGGGCTCGTCCACGCTAGCCATCTGCAACGTCGTCGGCTCCATGCTGACGCGCGAGGCAACCGGAACGCTGATCACCCACGCCGGCCCTGAAATTGGCGTCGCTTCCACAAAGGCGTTCACGTCCCAGCTCACCGCGCTGATCATACTCGGTATGTATCTTGGCCAGATGCGCGGCGTCCTGAGCGGCGATGCTTCGCTAAAACTGGTGCAAGAGATGGCGCAGATTCCAGGCAAGCTGGAACACGTACTATCCGACACGTCCATCTACGACAGGATTGTGAAGTTCCTGTTCCGGTCCACCGACTTCCTCTATCTCGGGCGCGGCATCCATTTCCCGATTGCGCTTGAAGGAGCGCTGAAGCTGAAGGAGATCTCTTACATCCACGCCGAGGGCTACCCGGCGGGCGAGATGAAACATGGGCCGAATGCGCTGATCGACGAGAACTTGCCGGTGGTGGTGCTGGCGACCCGTGACCCCGAATCGGCGGAGAGCCAGGTTCATTACGAGAAGACGCTGTCGAACATCCAGGAGGTAAAAGCCCGCAGCGGCATTGTGATCGCGGTGGCGTGCGAAGGCGACGAAGAAGTCGCCAAAATGGCCGACTTCATGATTTCCATTCCCGTGACGCGCGAACTGCTGCTGCCTCTGCTGGAGATGATCCCGCTCCAATTGTTGGCGTATCACATTGCCGTGCGCCGCGGCTGCGACGTCGATCAGCCTCGCAATCTCGCCAAGAGCGTTACGGTCGAATAGCAGCTTGAAGCAGTCGCACACAACGCTCACCATTTCCACCCGCGGCAAAGGGTTATATCCGTTCACGCAAGCGGTTGAGAAGTGGGTGGCGGGGCAGGGCATTCGCGATGGCCTGTTAACGGTTTTTGTCCAGCACACTTCCTGTTCGTTGGTGATTCAGGAGAATGCCGACCCGGACGTGACGCTCGACCTGCGCGACTATTTTGAGCGTCTGGTGCCGGAAGACGTGAGGGGCTACCGTCACACATTGGAAGGTCCGGACGATATGACCTCACACATCCGATCGACTCTGACCGGCGTTTCCACCAGCATCCCGTTCATTGCAGGCCGGCTGGCGTTAGGAACGTGGCAGGGGCTCTATCTCTTCGAGCACAGGAGCGATTCCGCACGAGAGGTCAGTGGTGCTGCATTTGATTGGTGAGTGAGGTTTCCCGCCATTGGCCGCGTGTTAAGATTTGCGCAAATCCATGCGCACCATAGTCCTGCTTCTTGCAACCTCACTTTTGCTGGCCTGCTCGGCTTTCACCCAGGATCTAAGCCCACTCAAAACGGTTAAATACCGGCAGATCGGTCCGTTCCGCGGCGGTCGCGTCGTCGCGGTCACCGGTGTCGACTCGCAGCCCAACACGTATTACTTCGGCGGCGTGGGGGGCGGCGTCTGGAAGACCACGGACGCGGGCAACACCTGGGTGTCCATCTCCGATGGCCAACCCTTCGGCACTTCGGACGTCGGAGCCATTGCGGTCGCCGATTCCGATCCCAACGTCATCTACGTCGGCATGGGAGAAACGCCGATTCGCGGCAACGTCTCGCATGGCGACGGCATGTACAAGTCAGTAGATGCGGGCAGGACGTGGAAGCACATCGGGCTGGAGGCAACCCGCCAGATCGGGCGGGTGCGCATTCACCCCAAGAACCCCGACATCGTTTATGCCTGCGCGCTGGGCCACGTCTGGGCTCCTAATGAGGAGCGCGGCATCTACAAGACAGTCGACGGCGGCAAGACCTGGAAGCAAATCTACACGCGCGGCCCCAAAGCAGGCTGCTCCGATCTCGAACTTGATCCCACCAATCCCAACGTCATCTGGGCCGGTTTCTGGGAAGCCTATCGGAAGCCCTGGCTACTGGATTCCGGCGGCCCCGGCAGCGGTCTCTTCAAATCCACCGACGGCGGCGAAACCTGGACCGATCTTACCCGCTCGCCCGGCCTTCCCAAAGGCATCATCGGTACAGTCGGCGTGGCTGTATCGCCGGCGAATCCAGACCGCGTCTTCGCAGGCATAGAAGCCGAAGACGGCGGCCTCTTCCGCAGCGATGACGGCGGCAAGAAGTGGACCAAGGTCAACCAGGATCGCAAACTGCGCCAGCGCGCCTGGTATTACAACCGCTTCTTTTGCGATCCCAAGGATGAGGACATCATTTACGGCGTCAACGTCGGCTTCTTCAAGTCCATCGACGGCGGCAAAACCTTCTCCATCACCCTCCATCCGCCGCACGGCGACAACCACGAACTCTGGATTGCGCCCTCCGACCCCAATCGCATGATTGAAGGCAACGATGGCGGCGCCAACATCACTTTCAACGGCGGCAAGACCTGGTCGAGCATCATGAACCAGCCCACCGCTCAGTTCTATCGCGTCTCGCTGGACGATCAAATCCCCTACTGGATTTATGGCGCGCAGCAGGACAACACAACGGTCAAGATTGTCTCGCGCACATCCAGCAGCGGTATTGGCGAGTCCAACTGGTATCCGGTCGGCGGCGGCGAATCCGGCTGGATAGCCGCTTATCCGAAAGATCCGGAAATTGTCTTTGCCGGCAATTACGATGGCCTCATCACTCGCTACGATCACCGCACCGGCCAGACCCGAGATGTCACCGTCTGGCCCGACAATCCCATGGGCCATGGCGACGAAGACATGAAGTACCGATTCCAGTGGAACTTCCCGATTCTGTTCTCGCCGCACGATCCGGATTTGCTCTACGCCGCCGGTAACGTGCTGTTCACCAGCACTAACCAGGGCCAGAATTGGAAGGCGATTTCGCCCGATCTGACCCGCAACGATAAATCGAAGCAGGGTCCCTCCGGCGGCCCGATCACCAAAGACAACAGCGCGGTCGAATATTACGACACCATCTTCACCGTGGCCGAATCGCCCGTGAAAAAGGGCGTGATCTGGGCCGGTTCGGACGACGGCCTGGTCCACGTCACCCAGGACGCTGGCGCGCACTGGTCCAACGTCACGCCCAAGGGCCTGCCCGAATGGATCCAGATCAATTCCATCGAAGCCTCGCCCTTCGACCCAGCCACCGCTTACTTCGCCGCTACGATGTACAAGTTCGACGACTACCGTCCCTACCTATACAAAACAAGCGACTACGGCAAAACCTGGACCGCCATCAACAACGGCATCCCGGCGGACGCCTTCACGCGCGTGGTCCGCGAAGACCCCAATCAGAAAGGTTTGCTGTTCGCGGGCACGGAAACCGGCCTCTACGTTTCATTCGACGACGGCGCTAACTGGAAGTCCCTGCAGCTGAATCTGCCCATTTCGCCCGTCACCGATATCGCCATCCAAAAGCGCGACCAGGAAATGGTGGTGGCGACGCAAGGCAGGTCGTTCTGGATCTTCGACGATATGCAGCTGCTGCATCAGCTCTCCTCCAATCCCTCCGGCCTGGTGCTGTACAAGCCGAAAGCAACCTACCGCATCACCCCGCATGGCGGCTTCGGCGGCATGCGCGGAACGGCGAACCTGGGCACGAATCCCGCCAGCGGCATCGTGGTCTATTACAACCTGCCCGCCAAGGCGAAAGACGCCAGCCTGGAGTTCCTGGATTCGCAGGGCAAGCTGATTCACAAGTTCACCAACAAAGAAGAACACAAAGAGGAAAAACCGGCGGAATCGGCCGAGGAAGAAGACTTCAGTGCCCGGATGGCTGGTCCCACCGTTATTCCCGCCGATGCCGGTATGAACCGCTTTGAGTGGAATCTCCGCTATCCCGATGCCTTAAAGGTCCCGGGCATGGTCCTGTGGGATGCGAGCCTGCGCGGTCCCCTGGTCGTGCCGGGCACCTACACTGTGAAGTTAACCTACGACGGCAAGACCGAATCGCAGACCTTCGACGTGCTGAAGGATCCGCGCCTCAACACCACCCAGGAGCAATACCTGAGCCAGCTCGAGCTCGAGCTGCAGATCCGCGACAAGCTGAACAAGACCCACCAGGCGATCTTGAACATTCGTTCCATCCGCCGGCAAATTGACGACCTCGCCGCGCGGCTCGACAACAAGGAAATCGCTGACAAGGCGAAGGCCCTTAGCGCCGAGCTCACCTCCGTGGAAGAAGCGCTCTACCAGACCAAAAACAAGGCCAATGAGGATCCGCTTAATTTCCCCATCCGTCTGAACAACAAGCTGGCATCGCTGCTCAGTGCCATCCAAAGCGCCGACGCCCCTCCGACCGCGCAGGAACAGCAGGTTTACGAAGACATCACGACGGGCATTAACGCCCAGCTCAAGAAACTGGATACGATCCTGACCGAACAGGTGACCGCCTTCAACAAATTTGTAAAGGCGCAGGACATTCCGGCGGTATCCATCAAGACCACCGCGCCGCCGACGACGGACCAGCAATAGACAAAAACGGTAACCGTTTGCGCCTCACAATCGAGCAAGCGCCGACGCAATGTTATCTTGAAAACGACCACGCAGCTAAGCCCACCGAATTGATGATGTTTCACGCGGGACACCACAAAACGCCCGGCGACGCCGCGGCCAAGCTTAGTATCAAGGACCTGGGGTTTCATTACGGGAATTTCAGGGCCTTGCATGGCGTCTCGATGCAGGTTCGCGAGAAGCATGTGACTGCATTGATCGGCCCCTCCGGGTGCGGCAAATCCACCCTCCTGCGAACTCTCAACCGCATGAACGAGGCCGTCCGGAACACGCGGCTGGAGGGCGAGATTCTGCTCGATTCGGAGAACATTTTCCAAATGGATGTATCCGCCGTTCGGAGCCGGATCGGCATAGTGTTTCAGAAGTCCATGCCTTTTCGTATGTCGATCTTCGAAAATATCGCCTTCGGGTTGCGGCTGAAAGGGGGTCCGGACCGCGCCGGCCTGCGCGATGCCGTCGAGCGGGCTCTCCGGCGGTCCGCGCTCTGGGATGAGGTCAAGGACAGGCTGAATGAGTCCGCCTACAAACTCTCCGGCGGCCAGCAGCAGCGCCTGTGTATCGCGCGCGCCTTGGCGGTCAATCCCGAGGTGTTGCTGCTCGACGAGCCGTGTTCGGACCTCGATCCGGTCTCCACGGCAAAGATCGAAGAACTGATTCTGGCGCTGAAAAGCAGCTGCACAATCCTCCTCGTGACCCACAACATGCGGCAGGCCCGGCGCGTGGCCGATTACACCGGATTCCTCCTGCCGGGACGGCTGGTCGAGTTCGATACCACCACCGTGATCTTCGAGGCGCCCGCCAAGAAGGAGACACGAGACTACGTCGACATGCCCCTTCGGCTCCAGCCCAAAGCTACGGTGTAGGGGCGCGAGTGCTTTCCCCGGTAGGCGGCCCGGCGGGAATCTGCCTTACCGAAAGCTCACCGAAATCGTCTGTGTCACCGTGACCGGCTGTCCGTTCTTGGTTGCGGGAGTGAACTTCCACTGGCTAACGGCTTCGGCCGCCTTTTCACTTAGCCCGAACCCCCTGCCACGGACAACCCGGATATGGTGGGCGAGGCCGTCGGGCCAGACTTCGCAAGAGACCACGACGGTCCCGCGATAATTCGCGATGCGCGCCTCCGCCGGGTAAACCGGATCCAGACGCGACACCACCGTGGGCGGCTTCACACTACCCGTGATCTTGACCAGGTTGGGGGTTGGAGCAGACAGGCCACTTCCTGAGACGGTGGCCACTATCATTGGCGACTGCGCCTTTCGCGCGGCCAGCGCCTGATCCTGAAACGACTTCGCCTGATTCGGATGACTTTCCTGCCGCAACAGCGCCGCCAGAAGTTCCATCGCGGTTGCGGCCGCAGGCGAGTTCGGATCTTGCATGGCCAGAGAGCTTCGGTAATACGACTCCGCATCGGTCAAGTTCCCCTGCGCCCGCGAGTTAATGGCCAGCCACATGTTGGCTTGCGCTGTCTTGGATGAATCCATGCCAGCGGCCCTATTCAGATAGCCCGCGGCTTGCGAATAGTCCTGGTTGCCGACCGCGAGGATCCCCATGTGGATGAGCGTTGTGGCAGCCTCCGGGCTACCGTCATCGAATAACGGCAGCGCCTTTTCGTAGAAGCCGGCTGCGTAGGAGAAATCATTCTGATCGCGCCAGTAATCACCGAGGTTCCGAAAGCCAACTCCATAGTCCACGCTCATCTGGCCCGAAACGTTCCCTCGAATGATGAGCGCTTCCTCGAGTAACCTTGCCTGGACATCGTACTTGCGCAGAGCGCCGGCGGTCTTTGCGAGGTTATCCAACAGCGCAAAATTGCCGTCGGCTGTCGCCTGCTCAATGGTTGCGTCGAGGTCGGAGGGCAGTGTCATCGGCGGCGCATCCGTTTGCTTGCGCATAGCCTCCAGAGGCGACGCGATGGCGATCAGCAAGCAAGCGCCGAGGACCGAAATGACCGTGCAATCGAGTCCACGGCGAAATGAGAACGATATCTGACTTTGCCTGCGATTTCTCGATTCGCCGCTTGCCATAAGAGTGCCCTCCCCGAACTTAGCACTGGAAGCCACTTGGGGACATGACGGAATGATGTCTGGGGCAGCTTCAGAGCATGCCGGGGGCACGGCCGGGCGTGGATGTCACCGGGCTAGCGAGGGTCATGGACAGCTTCTTCTGGAACCTGCTGGCGCAAGCGAGCCGCTTTCATGAATCGGAGTTGAACCGGTGGCTCGATTCCGCGACTCACCTGATTTACCATGCACTGTTCACGGATCCGCCTTCGGCCGGCGGAGCACAGGGCCAAGCCCGGGGCGAGTCCAAGCAGACCACCTCAGAACTGCGTTAGAGTGAGGCTTCGATGCGCAAAGACTGGGAGACGCCGCTCGAGCGGTGGACGTCGGCTGGATTGATCGACCCAACGACGGCGGTGGGTATTCGTGCGTTCGAAGAAGCCCGCACACCGGCGCAGGGTCTGCGCTGGCCGGTCGTAGTCGCGCTGGGATTTGGAACCGTCCTGCTCGCTGCCGGGGTTCTCCTGTTTGTTTCGGCGCACTGGGACCAATTGTCGCCGGCCGCCCGCATGACCGTCGTCGTGCTGATGATTGCCGTGTTTCACGCCGGCGGAGCCGTAGCCGCGGGCCGATTTGAAGGCCTGTCGATTTCCCTTCATGCCATCGGCACCATCGCTCTGGGCGCGGGCATTGCATTGGCCGGACAGATCTATCACTTGAGCGAACACTGGCCCTCGGCGATTCTGCTTTGGGCTTTGGGTGCCGCAGTTGCGTGGGCGCTCTTGCGGCAGTGGCCACAAGCCGCGCTGACCGCGCTGCTGGCACCATGCTGGGTGGCAAGTGAGTGGTGGCCGGACGCGTACAAATTTCATGAACGGCAGGTGCCGATTGAGATTGGCCTCTGCGCGCTTGCTTTCACCTATCTCACGGCGCGTCAGAGCCGCCAAGACTCTCCCGTTCGCCGTGCGCTAGGCTGGCTGGGCGGTATCGCCTTGATTCCGACGGCGGCGGCGGTAGCTTCCCCATGGCACGGGAGCAGCAATTTCGACTGGTCCTCCGTTTTCCTGCCGACTTTAATCGCAGTCGCTGTTCCTCTAGCGCTGGCGTTCGCCGTGCGAAGACAGGCTGCGCTTTGGAACGCAGGCGCAACCGTTTGGGTTCTGCTGCTTTCCGTCCTGTCGGTCGCAAGAGTCGATGTCGCCATCTATTTCTGGTGTCTCGTGGGTAGCGCGGGCCTCGCATACTGGGGAATTCGTGAACAAAAAGCGGAGCGTGTGAATCTGGCGTTCCTGGCATTCGCGGTCACCTTGCTCGTCTTTTACTTCTCAGACGTCATGGCCAAGCTGGATCGCGCGCTCAGCCTCATTCTCCTCGGCGTGCTGTTCCTCGGCGGAGGCTGGCTGCTCGAGCGAACCCGACGCCAGATCATCACGCGAATGAGGACGGAACCCTTATGAAACCGCTCTATCGCGGACTCCTGGTCGCCGTGTTGCAATGCGCGATGGTGCTGAGCATGACGGCAAAGTATGAATGGGACCGGGAACGACTCCCCCGGGTTTGGGCCAAGGCCGGGCCCGTGGACCCCAACGCTCCGCTTCGAGGCCGGTATCTGCAGTTGAGGCTGGAGGTGGTCATGTCCGGTGACCTACCCGTGTCTTCCCCGGAGCACGTGGTGCTTGCCGTTGAGAATGGACAGCTCACGGCCAGGCCCGATGAAAAGGGAGCCTTGATGGTTTGGAATGCGCGAGGCCAGATCAGCACCCTCCAACAGCCGATCGCGTTCTTCTTGTCTGACACCGCGGCGGATCCGTCCCGCCTTAAACCAGGCGAAGAGCTATGGGCCGAAGTCAGTGTCCCGTCGAATGCGATGCCGCGGCCGATTCGGCTTGGTATCAAGCGAGACGGCGTGCTCACCCCGCTGAATCTGCGGTAAGCGTTCTAGCCTTACCTGTTGACCTTCGCGAACGTCTTCCCAACCAGTTCCTGCGCCTCATGTTGGATTCGGTGCAGATGGTCAGTACCCAGAAAGCTCTCGGCATAGATCTTGTACACATCCTCGGTACCGGATGGACGCGCCGCGAACCAGCCGTTCTCGGTGGTCACCTTGAGCCCGCCGATCGGTGCGCCGTTCCCCGGCGCCGTGGTCAGCATCGCCGTGATCTTCTCGCCTGCCAATTGCGTTTCCGAAATCTGGTCCGGCGACAGCTTGGCCAGAATCGCCTTTTGCTCGGGGGAGGCTGGAGCGTCGATGCGTTCATAAACCGGATCGCCGTATTTCTTCGTCAGATCGCGATAGTGCTCGCCCGGATCGCGCCCTGTCCGTGCGGTGATCTCCGCCGCCAGCAATCCCAGAATGGGTCCATCCTTGTCCGTGGTCCATACCGAGCCATCGTGCCGCAGGAACGAAGCTCCGGCACTTTCCTCGCCCCCGAATCCGAGCGATCCATCCAGCAACCCGTCGACAAACCATTTGAAGCCGACTGGAACTTCGACCAACCGCCTCCCAATGCCCGCAGCGACCCGGTCGATGATGTTGCTGCTCACCAGCGTCTTGCCGACTGCCGAATCTTTGCGCCAGTTCTGCCGGTTCTGGAACAGGTACGAGATCGCCACCGCCAGGTAGTGATTCGGATTCAGCAAACCAACGCTCGGCGCAACCACCCCATGGCGGTCGTGGTCGGTATCGCAGGCCCAGGCGACGGCAAACTGATCCTTCAAGGCAATCAGGCTGGCCATGGCGTAAGGGGACGAGCAATCCATGCGAATCTTACCGTCCCAATCCACGGTCATGAACCGGAACGTCTGATCGACGTGCTTGTTCACCACGGTCAAATTCAGCCGGTACTTCTCGCCGATACGCGCCCAGTAATCCACGCCCGCGCCACCTAGTGGATCCACTCCGAACTTCAGACCGGAACTGGCGATGGGAGCGAAGTCGATCACCGACGCTAAATCGTTCACGTAGGCCGAGATGTAGTCGTAGCGATGGGTGGTCGCGGCTTTCATGGCTTTCGCATAAGAAACTTGCTGCAAGCCCTGCAGTCCGTCGGCTAGCAGTCGATTGGCGCGATTCTCAATCCATTTCGTCGCCGTCGTATCAGCCGGCCCACCCGTCGTCGGATTGTATTTGAACCCCCCGTCGTCGGGCGGATTGTGTGAAGGAGTGATGACCACGCCATCGGCCAAGCCGTCTTTCCGTCCCTTGTTGTAGCCGAGGATTGCGTGGGACAAAGCCGGTGTCGGCGTGTAGCGGAGATCCTGGTCGATGTACACCTCGACGCCATTTGCTGCCAGAACTTCCAGCGCGGTCGCCAAGGCCGGCTCGGAGAGGGCATGCGTATCCATTGCCAGGAAAAGGGGGCCCGTTGTCCCCTCCTGCTTGCGGTACTCGCAGATGGCCTGCGTAATGGCCAGAATGTGTTCTTCGTTAAAGGAGTTGGTGAAGGAGGAACCCCGGTGTCCGGAGGTTCCGAACGCAACCCGCTGTGAAGTGACGCCGGGGTCGGGCGTCAGTGCGTAATAGTCCGTCACCAACCTGGGAAGATTCACCAGCATATCTGGATCAGCTGGTTTGCCTGCATGTGGATCAATTGCCATGATCTCTCCTCGCTTTCATTATTTTGTCAACGCATTGTTACCGCAGGATGTCAACTCCGGTGCAGACATCACAGGAGGCGCCGCAGGCTTGAATTCGTTCCCCGAAATGCGCCGCCAGCGCCCGCTGCCGGCATATTTTAGCGTCCGCAAAACGGAACATATCACGCGCCTGGCGCTTGCGCTCCGCCTTCAAATTCTGTGGAAGATCGGTTTGTTCGTCCATCATGCGCTCATACAGCAGCACGTCCGGCCACGCATAGAACAGGATGCATTCACTGTCGGCGCCGTCTCGGCCCGCGCGGCCGATCTCCTGAGCGTAACCCTCAATCGACCGCGGCATGTCACGGTGGATCACGTAGCGGATGTTTCCCTTGTCGATGCCCATGCCAAAGGCGATGGTTGCTACCATTACGTCCACCTGGTTATCGCGGAAACGCTCGTGGATTCGAATCCGGTCCTTCGACTCGAGCCCGGCGTGATACGCCAACGCCTTGATGCCCTTCTCCTGCAGCGCCTCAGCCATCGCCTCCACGGTCTTGCGCATGAAGCAATAGATAATGCCGGGCTTGCCCTTCCGCGCTTTAACCAGCTTGAGTATCTTTTTGCCGACCGCGGCGCCCTCGCCCTTCTTTACAGCGGAGATCTTCAGGTTGGGCCGGAAGAACGAACCCTGGAAACGCGCCGGCGTATCCATCCCCAATTGATCGACGATGTCTTGTTGCACTCGCCGGGTCGCTGTGGCTGTCAGGGCCAGCAGCGGTGCATTGCCAAAGCGCTGCTTCAGGCCCGCGAAGTTCCGGTAGGAGGGCCGGAAATCGTGGCCCCACTCACTGATGCAATGCGCCTCGTCCACCGCCACCAGCCGCAAGTCGACTTGCTCCAGCAACGATCCAACGTAGAATTCAATGCCCTCCGGCGCTGCGTACACCAATTCGTAATTGCCGCGGCAAATGTCGATGATGCGTTTGCGCCGCTCGCTCTCGTCCAGGCTTGAATTCAGATACGTCGCACGCAGGCCCTTCCGCGTCAGCGCGTCCACCTGGTCTTTCATCAGCGCAATGAGCGGCGAGATGACGAGCGTGATTCCGCCCATCTTCCTGGCCGGAAGCTGATAGGTAAGGGACTTGCCGCCTCCGGTAGGCATCACGGCCAGACAATCCAACCCGCCCAGCACGCTGCGGATGATCTGTTCCTGTCCAGGCCGGAAGTCATCGTGTCCAAACACGGTTCGCAGGAGGTCGCGGAGTGATTCGTCGGGCGCCGCGTCCAGCAGCCGCGCTGCGTCCTTTAGAGCCCGAATCGCTTCATGGGGGAAGTATTCGGCCTTCCGTTCCGGCGGCAGCTTACTGTAGAACGTTCGTAAGTGGTTGAGCCGGCTACGGCAATCGGCGCGAACATGTTCGTTCGCCGTGCCACACAGCGCGACGAGGCGGCGTACTTCCTGCTGGACCTCCAGTGGATTCATGCGTGTCTTGAAAGCCTGCTTCCACCATATACTTCAACCTCATCCGATACGATGAAAGGATTCATGAGCCTTTCGTCCGTTGACTTGAAAAAGACGGTCAACCTTCCCCGAACCGACTTCCCCATGAAGGCCAACCTGCCGGTCGCGGAACCCGTATTCCTGGACCGATGGGGCGAGTCACGACTGTATGAACGCATCCGTGAAGCACGAGCCGGCCGCACGCAATACGTTCTGCATGACGGTCCGCCCTACGCCAATGGCAACATCCACCTGGGCACCGCCTTCAACAAGATCCTTAAAGACCTGGTCGTCAAATCCAAAAGCATGGCCGGCTTTGATGCCCCCTACGTTCCGGGTTGGGATTGCCATGGCCTGCCGATCGAGTTCAAGGTCGATAGCGAGTTGGGTAAGCGCAAAGCAACCATGACGGCAGCCCAAATCCGTGCCGAATGCCGCGCGTATGCCGCCAAGTATGTCGACATCCACCGGGTAGAGTTCAAGCGCCTCGGGGTCTTCGGCCGGTGGGACGATCCGTACCTCACCATGAGTGCCGAATACGAGGCCGTGATCGCCCAGGCGTTCGTGGATTTCTTGCACCTCGGCTATGTCTACAAGGGCTTGAAGCCGGTGCATTGGTGCATCAAGGACCAAACCGCGCTGGCAGAGGCGGAAGTGGAATACGAAGACCACTCCAGCCCGTCCATTTACGTTCGCTTCAAGCTGATCTCCGATCCCGCCGCCATCGATTCCGCACTCGCTGGACGCGACGTCAACGCCGTCATCTGGACCACCACACCGTGGACGATTCCTTCCAATCTCGCCATTGCGTTCAATCCGAAGTACGAATACGTTGCGGTGGATACCCTGCAGGGGGTCATGATCGTCGCCGAGGGCATGCTACCCACGGTGTCGGAAGTGCTCGGCTGGGACAAGGCCGTCATCGCCCGTTTTCCCGGGTCGAAGCTGGAGTTCGCCAAGTTCAAGCACCCATTTCTGGAGCGGACTTCCATCGGCATTCTCGCCGACTACGTCACGCTGGAGCAGGGCACCGGCGCCGTCCATACCGCGCCTGGCCATGGCCAGGAAGACTTCGTCAGCGGCCAGCGTTACGGGCTGCCCGTATATTGCCCGGTTGATGCAGCCGGGCGGTTCTTCGCAGCCGAAGGCGCGGAGGGCACGCTGCCTGCGGAGATTCTCGGCCTCTCCGTTTGGCAGGCGAACCCAGTGGTTGTCAAGATTCTGGAGCAGCACGGAGCGCTGCTGGGCCAGCAGAAGCTGGACCACAGTTATCCGCACTGCTGGCGCTGTCACCAACCCACCATCTTCCGCGCCACCGAGCAGTGGTTCATCGGGATGGACCGCGAAGAGCTGCGCACGCGCGCGCTAGAAGCCATCAAACGCGTGAAGTGGCATCCGGCCTGGGGCGAAGAGCGCATCTCGAACATGATCGCCACGCGTCCCGATTGGTGCATTTCGCGCCAGCGCGTGTGGGGCGTGCCCATTCCAGTGTTCTATTGCGACTCCTGCGCCGAGCCCTTCACCGACCGGAAAGTGCTCGAAGGCGTGGTTGAACTTTTTCGCCAGCATACGGCGGATGTTTGGTACGAGAAGACCGCGGCCGAGCTGATGGGCCCGGGTTGCCGCTGTGCGAAATGCGGCGGCTCGTCCTTCCGCAAGGAAAGCGACATCCTTGACGTGTGGTTTGATTCGGGCTCCAGCCATCTCGCGGTGCTGACACCCCAGAATCACCTCCCCTGGCCCGCTGATCTCTACATCGAGGGCGGTGACCAGTACCGTGGATGGTTTCATAGCTCGCTGCTGATCGGCGTCGGGCTTAAGGACGGTGCGCCCTACAAGGCTTGCGCCACCCATGGCTGGACGCTGGATGAACAGGGCCGCGCCATGTCGAAGTCACTCGGCAACTTCGTCGAGCCCCAATCCATCGTCAAGCAGTATGGAGCCGATCTGCTACGTCTGTGGGTCGCATCGGTCGATTTCACCGAAGATGTGAAGCTCTCCGAGACCATTCTCACCCGGCTCTCGGAAGCGTATCGAAAGCTGCGAAACACATTCCGCTATGCTCTGGGCAACCTCTCGGACTTCAATCCGGAAACCGATCTGGTTGCTGCCGGGGAGCTGGAAAGCATCGATCAGTGGGTTCTGCTGCGGGCGGAAGCGCTGGTCCAGAAATGCCGCGACTGGTATGCCGAATTCGCGTTCCACAAGGTTTATCACGCGGTGTATGACTTCGCCACGGTCGACTTGAGCTCCATCTACTTTGACGTCCTCAAGGACCGCCTCTATACCAGCGCTCCCAGATGGAAGACCCGCCGCAGCGCCCAAACCGCTCTGTACCGTTTGAATTTTGCGCTCGTCCGGCTGCTGACTCCCATCCTCAGCTTTACCTGTGAAGAGGTATGGCGGAACACTAGTTTGCCCCCCGGCAGCCCGGACAGCGTCCACCTGGATCTCTTCCCGGAACCGGGCGAGTTGAGCGCCGGCATCAGCGCGGAGATGCGTACTTCGTCGGACGAGTGGGACCAACTGCTTCCGGTCCGTGAACAGGTCTTGAAAGTGCTCGAGGGAGCCCGCCAGGATAAGACCATCGGCGCACCGCTCGAAGCGGCGGTGACGTTGGAGGCCGGCGAAGAACTATACCCGCTGCTTGAAAAGCATGCCGCCGAATTGCCCGGCCTGTTCATCGTGTCCCAGGTGGCTTTGCGGAAGAGCGCCCCGGCGTCTGACGCCGCTTCGCCGCTCGTCGTGACTATGGACCGCGCGAAAGGCGACAAGTGCGAGCGCTGCTGGAAGTTCACGCTTGACGTCGGCCAGGACAGCGAGTTTCCGAGTATCTGCCTGTCCTGCGCAGCGGCGGTGCGGGAAATTCTGCACGACCGGGAAGCCAGCGGCTTGGTTGTGACCGGGAAGAGCTAATACGTGGAGCACATCGACAAATCGGCGCATCCAGAGGACGGCGCTCTTCCTTCGCGCTGGATGCCCTTCGTCATCGCCGCGGCTATCGTTGTCCTGGACCGGCTGAGCAAGATCTGGATTCGCGCGAACCTCTCTTTGTACGATTCCATCAGCGTGATTCGCGGCTGGTTTCGCATGGTCCACACCGAGAACCCGGGAGCGGCCTTCGGCGTGCTCGCCGACGGCAATCCCATGCTGCGGAGTATCGTCCTCATTGGCGTAGCAGTCATCGTTTTGATCTTCGTCGTGATGGCGCTTTGGAAACGTTCGAACGGGTTCGCTTCCGCCGCGACCCGGCTCGGGCTGGCGCTCATCCTGGGGGGAGCCTCCGGCAACCTCTACGACCGGGTGACTCGCGGCACCGTGACCGATTTTCTGGAGGTCTACAGTGGCGGCTGGACGTTTCCGGCCTTCAATGTTGCCGACAGTGCGATCACCGTAGGTTCAGCGTTTCTCATCATTGATCTGCTTCGGCCGAGGAAGAAACCAGCAACCGAATCACCCAGCGTCATATCAAATTAGGTAGCAGTTGTTCCCCAAACTCTTCAGCATCGGTTCTTTCTTCATACCAACCTACGGCGTGCTGGTCGCGCTGGGTTTCCTCGCGGGTCTGTTTGTTACGCTGCGGCTGGCCCGGCGTGTCCACCTGCCCGCCGAAAAGGTCAGCAATCTGGCGATTTACTGTGCGCTGGGCGGCATCGCCGGCGCCAAGCTGTTCATGTTCCTATTCGATTGGAACTTTTACGTCCACAATCCGCAGGAGATCTTCACGCTCAGCACGCTACAGGCGGCCGGCGTCTTTCATGGCGGACTTCTGCTGGCCATGCTGGTCGCCCTGCTCTACATTCGCCGTCAACAGCTGCCGTTGTTGCTTACCCTGGATACCTTCGCACCCGGGATCGCCCTGGGCCACGCCATCGGCCGCTTGGGCTGTTTCGCGGCGGGATGCTGCTGGGGCAAAGAATGCCATTTGCCTTGGGCGGTCTATTTCCGCAGCCAGGAAGCCGCGCAAGTACCGCTCGGAGTCCCGCTGCATCCAGCCCAGCTCTACGAATCGGCAACCAATCTTCTGATCTTCGGGCTGCTCTACCGGCTTACCGGCCGAACTCATCGCGACGGCCAGATCTTCGGCTGGTATTTGATCCTTTACGGCACGGCGCGCTTCATCATTGAATTCTTCCGCGTTCACGAGCAGTCACTGGTTCTCGATTTATCGCTCACGCAGTGGATTTCGCTTGGCCTGGTTGCTCTAGGAGCGATGATCCTCTGGGCCCGCCAGCGACCGGCCGCGCTCGCCACCCAGCACTAGCCAGCCAAGCGTGGCACCGCACCGGTGCGAAACGAAGCGAAGCCGGCTCTTCAATCGGATTCGGACGAGGACGCTCGACAAGGATCACAGAATCCGGAAGTAGACTACATTGTCCTGGCCCAGGGCCCAGTTTTGGGGCTTAGTGCGCAGGCTCCGTGCTGATTGGGCGACAAGACGCACTTCTTCTACGAACCACCACCTCGACGTTGAGATTGGGCGAGGCTGCGACTCAAGAGCTTCCGTGACGTATTCATCGGACGTAAACCTAACAGTTAGCCGCTCGTTATAGGGCCATACGACTGCTCCACGTTGGTGGGTCCCGACCGGGGCTCCGGGAACTTACAAAGACACGAAGTCTTCTTAGACTCCTTGACAGCCTTGTCGGGAGCCTGGTGGGAACTGTAGCTAACTGGGGGAATTCAATGAATCAATCGGTGTTTAGGCTGTTCTATGTTGTATTTATTGCTGTGTTACTGGCACTTGGTGCCGTGGCGCAAACCGGAAAAGGCACGCTTACGGGCAAGGCCACCGACTCGAGCGGCGGTGTGCTGCACGGCGCCCACGTCGAAGTGCATCCGGGTGGGGGCACCGCTGTTACCAACGACCGAGGAGAGTTCACGATAGCGGGCCTTGAGCCGGGCAAGTACAGCGTCACCATCTCATACGAAGGCCTGGCTTCCGTCACATCCGAAGTCACCGTTGCGAGTGGCCAGAATACGATCGAGGATCCTGTTCTTGCACCGGCTTCCCCAAGCGAAGTGATCCTGGTAACCGCGGAGCGTGCGCATGGCGAAGCAGAGGCCATCAATCGCCAAAAAACTTCTGACAACATCCTGCAAGTTCTTCCCTCGGAAGTCATCACCAGCTTGCCGAACGCGAATATCGCCGACGCGGTCGGCCGCTTGCCCAGTGTAACGCTGGAGCGCGACGAAGGTGAGGGTAAGTATGTTCAAATTCGCGGCATGGAACCACGTCTGAATAATGTGACCATCGATGGCTTTAACGTGCCATCGCCCGAGGGGAATGTGCGTCAGGTAAAACTGGACGTCGTTCCCGCGGACCTGGTGGAGTCGGTCGAGATCAACAAAACACTTTCGTCAAACCAGGATGCCGAGGGAATCGGTGGTTCAGTGAATCTGCGCACTAAGACCGCGGGCGACGATCCCACCATCACACTGAATGGCCTTGGCGGTTACACGCCCATCATTGGCGGGCGCGCCAGCGATGAGTTCAGTGGCACGATGGGACAACGCTTTGGCAAAGAGAAACAGTTTGGCGCGCTCTTTGGCGCCACCTATGACTACAACGGGCGCGGCATCGACGACATCGAGCCCAGTCCCAATGCCGTGCAGAATGGCAATGTGATCTCGCCAACCTACGACAGTATGGACTTGCGCGAATATCAGTACTACCGCACGAGGTACGGCTTCGCGGGCTCCACAGATTATAAGTTCAAGAATGGATCCATGATCTGGGTGCGCGGACTGTATTCCGATTTTAAGGACTATGGCAACAAGTGGGTTTACACGCTGAACAACGGCGACGCGCCCAAATATTCAACCTCCGATCGCCGTCCTAACTACGAGATTGGGAGTGTGGAGGCAAATGGCTCCCATTACATCGGCGGATTCTCTTTGAATTGGGCGGCATCCGTGGGGCGAGCCCGGCAAACGGACGCAGCGGGGAACCCCGGCACGAAGTTCAAGGCAACTGGCCCGCTCAAGGGTATCACCTGGTGCGTTTATGACCCGGCCGCGACGATTACCATCTATCGTCCGCAGTTCACACCGGCTTGCACAGCTCCCGGGTCGCCGATCTACGATCCCAACAACTACGTCATGAACACGTATGACACGTCGACGGGGAAAACTGCGCAGGTCAACTTAGTGGGAGGCGCCGACTTGGGCAAAGCCTACAAGTGGGGATCTCACCAGGGCCTTTTTCAGTTCGGCGCATTGGTGCGCAACGTTCACAAATACCAGGACGCCTACCAGCCTGAGTGGGATCCGACTAGGAAGCTCTACATGACCCAGTTCCTTGGAACTTTTACAAATCCGAACTACTACATGGGGAGCTACCAGCTGGGGCCAGTAACCGACTATAACCGCATTAATTCGTTCTTTAATGCCAATCCGAACGATTTCACGCTGGATGTTTCTGCAACGCATCTCAATTCGGACCCGAACAATTTCGACGCCATCGAGTTAGTCTCCGCGGGCTACCTAATGAACACGCTGGATTTCGGCAAGTGGCGGCTGGTGGCCGGCGTTCGATTCGAAGGCACGAACTTGAATCTACTGGGCAACCTCGTAGTCACTGACTCCAATGGAAACTGGGCATCGACCACACCGCTCAAAACCAGTTCCTCATATCTCAACGTGCTCCCGGCCGCTTCTCTTCGCTACTCTCTCCCTGGAGACTCGGACATCCGTGCCGTCTACGGTCGAGGCATCGCCCGCCCGAACCTGTATGACATGGTGCCCTATTTCCAACTGGACGACCAGGGCCAGACGATCAGTATCGGCAATCCGAAGCTCAAGCCGGAGTACGCGAACAACTACGATCTGCTCTACGAGAAGTACCTAAAGCCTTTTGGGCTAATCCAGGCAGGGTTCTTCTATAAGCAACTCTATGAACCGATCTACCAGGTAAACAACCTTCTTACTTCCGGCCCTTATGCTGGCTACACAGAGATGCAGAATATCAATGGCTCGACCGCCTGGCTGACGGGTGTTGAAGCCACTTACCAGCAGCATCTGGGTTTCCTGCCGGGGCCTCTGGCTGGGCTCGGTATTTCGGCTAATTACAGCTGGACGGCGTCTCAGGCGAGCGGTGTTCCCGGCCGGTCGGACACTCCACGGTTAGAACGCCAGGCGCCTAACACCTGGAATATCAGTCCCACTTACGATCGCGGACGGGTTTCGATTCGCGTCGGTCTTAGCTACAACGGGGAGAGCATTTATTCGTATCAGTATCAGAACGGTGTTCCATTCGGGCTGACGGGACCGTTCGGCGACCAATACTTCTACCCACACCTGCAGCTAGATGCGCAAGGCTCGGTCCGTATCTACAAGGGACTATTTGCGGTGGCGTCGGGACTGAACTTAACCAACGAGGTTTTTGGCTTCTACAATGGCAGCCCGCAGTACGTGGTGCAGCGCGAGTACTACTCGCCGACCTTTTCCGGCGGCCTGCGTTGGACGTTCGTCCGGGAGAAGTAAGACTCCTTCCGGCTCCAGCGCGACGGCGTGGAGGGTGTCGGAGATCCTCGGCAAATTAATCGACGCTAAGGGAGCCGGTATCGGTGGCCTGAGCCTCACCGCCGCGAGGGTGTGGACAAAGCTCAAGCTCATCGGCTTTGCAAAGGCTGGAGTTCCGGACTTAGTACTCAAGAAGAATCGATCAGGAGATCGCTATGCAACCCAATCGCGTCTACTATGGCGCCCTGCTGGCGCTGCTCTCGTCCTCGCTCTTGCTCTTTCCGCAGGAACCGCGTACTGAGTCGAAAAGAGTCGAAAACTTCAGGAGGTCGAGCACCGCTCCGGTTCCCGAATTCGCGCCGCAGCGCGTGATATTGGGATGGATCGGTGACCCGTCCCGGAGCCAGGCTGTCACTTGGCGAACGGAGAAAGCCGCCGGGACACCCCAGGTTCAGTTTGCTCGAGGCAGCCCCGATCCGGCGTTCGCTGCTGAGGCGAAAAGCGTAGCCGCTCAGACCTCGATGCTCGATATCGGGAACGGCAAGAGCGTGGCGACCTACCGTGCTAACCTGGACGGCCTGACGCCCAACACCCACTATCTGTACCGGGTCGGAGACGGCACGAACTGGGGCGAGTGGAATGGGTTCCGAACCGCCGCCGATCAGCCGGCGAGGTTCCTCTTCCTCTACGTCGGAGATGCGCAGAACGACATCAAGGCGCTGTGGAGCCGAACAATTCGGACTGCCTATGCCAGCGCTCCCCAGTCAGCCTTCATCATTCACGCGGGCGACCTGGTTTCCTCCGGATATCGGGACGACCTCTGGGGTGAGTGGTACGAGGCAATGGGCTTCATCGCGGCCAATATCCCGATGCTCCCTGTCGCCGGTAATCACGAAACGGAGAAGCCGGCCGGCGAGCCTAAGTCCCTCTCTCTACCGGCCATCTGGAAGCAACAGTTCGCGTATCCCGCCAACGGTCCAGACGTGCTGAATTCTGAATCCTACTACCTCGACTATCAAGGTGTGCGCTTCATCGCACTGAACGTCAATGCCATGGAGAATGAGAAGGACTTCGACGTCAATCGCTCATCTATCGAAAGGCAGGCGGCATGGCTTGACGAAACTCTGAAGAACAACAAGAACCACTGGACTGTGGTCTTCCAGCATCAGGGCTTATACTCAATGGCGCACGGGCGGAACTACGTCAAGATGCGCGAAGTGCTGCTGCCGATCTACGACAAATACCACGTCGACCTGGTTTTGCAGGGCCACGACCATCTCTATTCCCGCAGCCGCAAACTCGCCGGCGGCAAGGTGGTCGCTCCGGATGCACCGGGAACGGTCTACATGATTTCGGTGAGCGGTCCGAAGATGTACGAAGTCCAGCAATTATTCGCGCCGCTGCAGGCGAAGATCATCACCAACAAGCAGATGTTCCAGGTTATTGAAGTGAACGGCGACAAATTGGTGCTTCGAGCTTACAGCTCGGAGGGTGAGCAACTCGACGGCTTCCAATTGGAGAAGAAGGGCACAGAGAGCGTGTACTCCGAACTGGTCAGCAAGACCACAGCCAGCGCTAGCGGCGGGCAGTAAGAGTCAAAGGCTGAGACGAGGGGGCAGCGCCGAAGCAGGCCCGCAATTGAACGCATCGGGCCCCTTTCACCTCTTCCCCACCCCCGCTTTACACTTTTGTGCAACCACGCCGCGGCCCGTTGGCGTCACAATAGAACTTGGGGAACGTATGCCTGATCTCCGCACGCAAGAATTCGGACGAAGCCTGACCCTCAAGGGAGCATTCAGCCTGAGTCTTCTTTTGTTCTGGCTTTGCTTGAGCCTCCCACTGGCGGCTCAGTATCCAGGCCAATACCCAGGGCAATACCCCGGCCAATATCCGCAAGGCCAGGGTGGCGGAATCCCGATCCCCCACCTGCCGGGCAAGAAGAAGAAAACCACCACGGACGACCAGGTGCAGAACGATCCCAACGCGGTCAAGGCAGAAGGGACCGTGCTCAAGATTGACGAGAAGTCGATGGTGCTGGTGACTGGCGATTCCCGCAGATTCACCCTCGTGTTGGATGACAAGACCAAGTATCTGAAAGCGTCTTCGCCGGACTCGAGCGGAGGTTCATCCGGCACCAAGGACACCGCTTCTTCGGGCTCCAGCACCTCAAAGCCGGCGCCATCACAGACCATCAAGCTGGCCGACATTGAAACCGGTGCGCTGGTCTCCTTTGTTGCCATTCCTGACAGCAACGATAACCTTGTCGCTCGAATCGTGACGCTGGAAAAGGCCACCGAGCCAACCATGTCGAACCCCACCGGCGAGCAGGCGGCGCCTCCCTTGGAGCCTCGCAAGGCAGAAGATGAAGAGGCCCCCCGTTCCAACCAGGTGATGACACAGGTCGCTCCACCGGAGCCGACTGGGCGCCCGCACTTGACCCGCGGTGCGAAACCCGGGCAAGCAGAGGAACCGGACGATACGCCGATTGCATCGAACGACGGACTAACCTTCGAGAAAGGCGCCGATGCGACCAAGCCCAAACAGGATGACGGATATGCCGAGCGGCTCCCGCCGCCGCCTCCTCCCGATGACGACAAGTACGGGCTTATCCAGAAGGCACGCGAGTGGATCGCCACTTTCTCCACCAGCCTGCCGAACTACATCTGCCAGCAGGTAACCACCCGCTATCAGTTGGAATCGAAGGCAACCGGCTGGCAGGCTATGGACCTGGTGTCGGCCGAAGTTGTTTACGAAAACGGGCAAGAGGACTATCGCAAGATTACGATCAACGGGAAACCGGTCAACAAGAACATGATGGATATTCCCGGGTCCCGGTCCACGGGCGAATATGGCACCACGCTCCGCAGCCTGTTCTACGAGGGGACTCGCACCCACTTCAAAGCGTCAGGCCCCGCCCGAACCAGCGGCAAGGAGTCGATTGTTTACGACTTTAAGGTCGCTCAGATGAACTCCGGGTGGGAGATCGGCCAAGGCGGCCAGACCATCACGCCTGCCTACAGCGGCAGCGTTTGGATCGAGAAGGGCACCGGCCACGTCTTGCGCATTGAGATGCAAGCGGACCAGATCCCCAAGACGTTCCCGCTCGACAAAGTCGAAACTGTCGTCGAATACGATATGGTGCGGCTGACGGGCGACAGCTTCCTGCTCCCGGTTCATTCGGAGAATCTGGCCTGCGAGCGCGGGACGCCGTATTGTTCCCGGAACGTCATCGACTTCCGCAACTATCACAAGTTCGGCACCGACAGCACCATCACCTTCAGCAAGTAGCTTGTCCAGAGCTACTTCGCAGTAAGCTGGCGGGAGATGGTTTGGAACTCTCCGAGACTCGGCCAATTGAACGACAAGGCAGCGGCCATGGAGATGGCGATCGTGCGGGTGATTCAACAGATCCCTCGCGGGAAGGTGGCCACGTATGGGCAGGTGGCAGAAGCGGCCGGTTATCCGCGCTATCACCGCCAGGTCGCGCAGGTGCTCAATAGGGTCGGTCACTCTCTTCCCTGGCACCGTGTGCTCGGCGCGGGCGGCCAGCTCAAAACCAGGCTCGGCGACGCCCTGGATCAGCGCTTGCGGCTGGAAATGGAGGGCGTCCGATTCCGAGGGGCGCGGGTCAATATGGCGGAGCATCAGGCCACGCTGCTGGGCCGGGACCAGGCTGCCCGCCGGAAGCGGCCCCGGCCCGGTACCAATAAGGTGTGAAGCAGCCTTCCAAACCGTTACTCTGGGGGCATGGAATTGTATAAGCTCTCAAAATTGGAAGCGACAGGCCAAGCCTATCGAGAGTTCCTGCGGACCCGGCACATGAGCGCCGGAGTCTACCGGCTGGCAGCGGGGACTGAAGATCAGCAGGTACCGCATAGCGAGGACGAAATGTACTTTGTGATCTCAGGCCACGGCCGGTTTGGCGCAGCGGGCCGGGATACCGAGGTCTCGCCCGGCGATGTGCTGTTTGTCCCGGCGCACGAAGCCCACCAGTTTCATGGGATCGATCAGGATCTGGAATTGCTCGTGGTGTTTGGGCCGGCCGAGGGGACGAACTTCGCCGGGTAGGGTTTGACAAGAGCCGACGTCCGCTTGCTCACGCGCGCGGTTCTGTGCTGGGGTTGTTGCACAGGCTCATCTGGAGGCGGTAGAGGATGGCGGAGGCTACGGCCGAGAGAGCGGTGACGAAGCCCAACGAGAGGAAAGCCGCGGGCCAGCCGAAAGCCACCGAGATGCGGGCAACTGTGTCGCCGGCCAGGATCGCGCCGATGTATCCGACGCTATCGATAATTCCTGATGAGACCGCTCCGCCCTGCTTGCCGCCGAAGTCGAGCGCGAAAGCGCCTGCCAGATAGGAGTATGGGCCCAGCAGGCCGAAGGCCACGATTGAAACCAACGCGACGGCGATGGTGGGAGTGACAAAACCGCGCGCCGATAGACCAATCAGGGCGAGCGTTGCGATGGCCAGCCCCGCGCACGTGACGATTGAACGGCCGGCTGGACCCAGGCGGTCGCTCAAGAAACCGCACAGCAGCGCTGAAATGCCACCGAAGAAGGGAAACAGGGAGCTGAGTTCCGCGGCCCTGCCCTCACTGAAGCCTGCGCCTTGATGGAAGTAGGTGGGCGTCCAGGTGTTAAACGCTTCGCGCACCAGCGTGCAACCGAGCGACAGGCCGCAAACCAGAAGGAATGCCGGGCTCTTCAAGAACGGCAGCAGCCATTCCCGGAAGTTGCGCGGGCGGTTGGCGGTTGCGGATCCTGCGTGCCGCGACGAAACGGCGTCCTTGTAGAGATTAATGGGATTTGGTTCGGGCTCACTGAAGCCGAGCTGGCGTCGAGACTCGCGGAGAAAGAGCAGGTTCAATAGGAAGATAACGAAGAGCACACCGGCCGCGACATAAAACACTTCGCGCCAGCCCATGCCGTGCCGGATGAGGTAGCCCATGAAGGCGCGCGATGCGGCATCGCCGAACAGGAAGCTGAGGCTGAGGATGGCCAGCACGAGACCGTAAGACGAATAAGAAAACCATCGCGAAGCGACCTTGACCACACCTGCCCAGGCGACGGATTGAACCAGGCGATTGCCTAACCAGGCCGTGGTGAACAGAGGCAAGCCGCCGCTCATGGCGAAGAGGACGGTAAACAGCACCGCGCCGCCCATACTGCCCAGGAAGTTGCGACTGCCGCCCCAGAAGTCGGCTGAACCGGCGAGGAGGAACTTCCCCGCCGCGTAGGCCAGAACGCCGAGGGAGACGATCTGGCCCAGATGAATCTTGGCTTGATCGGGCGTCATGCCTTGCTGTGCGAGCTCTTTGATAATCAGAGGCATCGTGACCGACAGGTGTGAGCGGCACAGGTAGCATCCTGCGTATCCCATGAACAGAAGGCTGATGGTTAGTACTTGGCGCGGCGCAAGACCGGGTTCAACAGAAGGCTTTGGGGTGGGGGCTTCTGAAGGAGCTGGCAATCAGGGCCGCTCTCCCTGGCGCAGGCGGGCGTTGATCTGATCGAGAACGGGCGCAATATCAGCGACTCGGTCGATCACATAATGCGCGCCAGCATTGAGCAACGCATTGCGGGCGGCCCTGGCGCGAGTCTCTCGCTGGCCGGGGGGCAGTGCGTTCCAATCGGCCTCGCTGAGACCGATCATGTTGCCGGTAATCGCGACACCCACCGACCATACTCCGGCGTTCAAGCCCTCCTGAACGTCAACCACGGTGTCGCCTACCTTGACGATGGCAGGTAATGGCCAAAGGCCCAGCTCGGCTGCGAGCCGAAGAATCATGAACGGGTGAGGGCGGCCTGCGGCGACCTCCTCAGGGCATAGATTGGCATCCGGCGCGTAGCCTTGCATCGCGGCTTCTTCCACCAGCAGGTCGAGCATGGCGCGAGTGTAACCCGTGGTGGTGCCGATCTTCAGGCCCTGGCGCTGGAGCTGTGACGTGACCTCGTGGACGCCCGGGATCAAACCGGAGTAGTTGGCCAGCGTGTCGAGTTGTGCGGGAATGAACTCAGCGTAGAGGGATTCGACATCTGCTTCGGACGATAGTTGGCCGGTCGTCTGCTGCCACGCGGCGGTTACGCGCGGGATGCGAAGGATGGATCGAATGTGATCTTTCTTGAGCAAGCCCATATCCTGGCGGGCTTCTTCCTGTGTGATGGGAACGCCGCGGCGGGCGAATAATTCCTTGAGCGCGCGAACCGGCGCGAGGCTTCCAAAATCGACCGTGGTGCCTGCCCAGTCGAAGACGACGGCCTGCAGATGATCGCAGGGGACGGGCTCTGCGATTCGACTGGCGGCTGGCAGAAGGCTCACGTCGACAACCCCATCTCTCGAACGGTCTGGTCCGCCAAGCCGAATGAAAGCGTCATGCCCGAGCCGCCAGTGGCCGTGACTATGCGGACGTTCGGTGCGGGCGAGAACGACACGTAGGGCTTGTCGGGATGCTTGGCATAGATCCCGTTCCAGCGTTGTGCAATGGTCCAATCCGGGACCTTGAGAAAACGCTCGGTATAGCGCAGCACCAGTTCATCGATGCGAGGTTGATCGAAGATGTTGACGCACAGCCCGTATTCATGCGAGTCGCCGAGTGTGACTTCGCCGTCGGAGTTCTGCGAAACGAGGCAATGAATGGCCCAACGATCGTATTCGGGCAACTGGCTCGCGATGCGTGCCTTCAAGGCGGGCAGCGAGCTGCAGATATTGAAAGAGGGATAGAAGCGCAAGGTCAGGCCGGCGGCGAGAGATGGGCCGAGTTCCCAGCGGTCGGGCTGTGAGCGGGTGCGCATCATTTGCAGCTTACAGCGCGTGATGCCGGAGTCGCGAAAGTGAGCGGGATAGAGGGTCTCGAAGTCGTCGCCGCCGCAGACGATGGCATGTTCGGTATGCCACGTGGCTGTGCCGGCTTCGACAACCGGAAGATTGATCGCGTGAACGGCCGTTGAGTAGTGAAACTGGACGCCATGTTTTTCTTCGAGCAAGACCGGAATCTCGCGGATTGCGACGCGCGGATCGAGCGTGAGTTCGGTTGGGCTCCAAAGGCCGCCTTTCAGTCCTTCAGGGCGGACCGCGTGGCTGCGCTCCAGCACGCCGCAGGTGTCGAGCCACTCGCAGCGGAAGCCGACTCCCGGGGCGACTTCTGCAAACTCCTTGGCCACGGCGGCTTCGTCGTCCTCATAAACAACGTGCAGCGAACCGGTGGGCTGATAGGGCAGGCCAGTGGCCTCGAGTATTTCGACCCAATGCCGCCGGCTGCGAATAGCCATGTTGTGGAGGTCGCCTGGCGGCTGGCCGATGGGCCACACCATTCCGAAGTTCCGCACTGAGGCGCCGATCGCCATCGGGTTCCTTTCGAACACCGCGACGGATTTGCCGGAGAGTGCCGCCAAATAGGCATGCGCGAGCCCGAGCACACCGGCCCCCACCACCGCCACATCAATTGTTTGATGGTTCACGTCGCGAGACCCTCCCGATGCCCGACTGCTGCCAAGCCAAGCTCCAGGAATACCGCAGGAAGGTTTCAGCGTGATTTATTTGAGCAATGCTGTGACGGATTCAAAGCTATAGCCCTGATCTCTGAGAATGGGTACGATTCGCTTGACGGCGTCCAACATGCTGCCGACATCGGGATTGGGCTGAACGCCGCGACCGTCGTGCAAACACACAATACCGCCTGGCGAGGCCTTGCGGACCACGAGAGCGGCGACTTGCTCAGCCGGCCAGCGCCAATCCTGGCCGATCACAGTCCACATGATGCCCAGCAGATTGAGCCGCTTCTGAACTGCGCCGATACCAAACCAGCGCTGCCCATATGGAGCTCGGAGGAGCGTGGGCGCAGTGCCGAGGCGCCCGCCGATGATGTCCTGAGCGTGCGTGATTTCGCGGTCAATGAAGGCGGAAGACTTGAGATAGAGATGGGGATGCGAGTAGGTATGGTTACCGACTTCATGCCCCGCTGCAAGGACCGCCCGCGCGATGGCGGGGTTGCGCTCTACGTTCATGCCGCATTGAAAGAATGTCGCTCGGATGTTCTCAGCGGCCAGGTAATCGAGCAGGCGCGGCGTGGCGGGACTGGGGCCGTCGTCAAAGGTCAGTGCAATGGAGCGGCGAAGCCCCGGGCCGCGATAAACAGATGGGCCAAAGATACGGGCCGATTTTCCGATGATGCCGTACGTAACTGTCCCTGCCAAGCCGCCAAGGAGCGCCGTGGCGCCCAGTGCGGCAGGAAGCGCGCTCATGCAGACAGGGTAACAAGCGGAGAGATGCTAGGGCCGCGACTCTTCTTGCGGCGCCGAGGCGTGGAAATCGCGGCGAACGCGATCCGCGTATTCTCCCAGCAGATGCTCGACGCGAGTCAAGTCGGGCGATTTGAGAATGAACCCGACGTGATGGCGCATGCGCATGGTCCACACCAGCTCGGTGTCGGTAAAGGAGGAATAATCGGGCCATTCGTGCCGCGATAGGGAAACCAGCAGTCCGCCGTAGTTCTCTTGCGGGACCGGCGGTTCATACGCCAGGCCCCTTGCCCAGGCCACTTCGATTTTGGCCCATTCGGCCCACATATTGATGCCGGTGGCGTGTTCAATCAGATCGGCGATGTGCGCGCCACCGACCCGGGCGGAGGTCTCGAGGAAGTACAAGTCTCCGCTCTCATGAGCACGAATGAATTCGGTGTGGGAGACACCGGACTCGTAGCCCATGGCGTTCAACACCTCTTCGTTGAAGTGCACCAGGTTGCGCTCCAGCTTGGAGCCTCGTTCAAGCAAGCGGGTCATGAAAATGCCGCCACCTTGAGACACTTCCAGCGGCGGCGCGCCATAGGCACTGGCGACGGCGTGGACCATCTTGCCTTCGAACCAGATAGAGTCGACGTGCATCACATCGCCAGGAATGAAGTGTTCGAGGAGATAAAAGGATTGGTTGTCGCCGAGTTTGTGGATGTGATCCCAAACCTCTTCCCGGTCGTGACACTTCTTGATGCCGAGAGCGCCGGCCATCAGGCGGGGTTTGAGGACCCAGGGTCCGGGAACGCGTTCGAGATATTCGCGGACCGCTTCATAGTTCAGAGCGTGCACAAACTCGGGCACGCGGATTCCCCGCTCGGAAGTGCGCAGGCGCATGGCGAGCTTGTCGCGGAAGTAGCGGGTTTTCGTCTCACCCATACCCACGATCCGCAGGTGCTCGCGGAGGTGCGCACCTTTCTCGAGATCGAAGTCGTCCAGCGGAATAATGCGGTCGATCCGGGTGGTGCGGCAGAGATGGCTGACTGCGAGCAGGGTGTGATTAAGGTTCCATTCGTGATGGACATCCGGCATGTAGAAGATCTCGTCAATGCTCGCGGTGGGCCACTCGGCATTATCCTGGAGGGATTGGGAGGTGAGAAGCAAGACCCGGCAGCCCAGCCGCTTGGCCTCCTCCAGAAAACGATGTCCTTTTTCATAGCTGGCGAGGCAGAGGAACGTAAGTGGCTTTTCTGGCTGCGGGTGCATAGGGTAATGAACGAGGATATCCCGTATAGGTAGAGGCGGCAACAAATCTCGACCTGAGCATATCCGAATAACGAGTTTGCACGAACAGGAGGTTAGAGGCCCGCAGGAGGGCGAAACGCTTGCCGACACTTAGACTGAAACATCTCGTAGCGGTCCGGTGGTTCCACTGGATCAACTTTCCGTTGCTGTTCCTCATGATCTGGTCGGGCCTTCTCATCTACTGGGCCTACGATGTGTACCAAATCCCGTTCAGCGGGGCGCCCCTATTCCATTTCTTTCCCGAGTCGGTGTATAAGGCGCTGGGCATGGGGCACAGGCTGGCCGAGGGCATGGCGTTGCACTTCTTCTTCATGTGGCTGTTCGTCATCAACGGCGTGCTGTACGTGGTTTACACCGTCGTTTCAGGCGAATGGCGATACCTGGTTCCAACACGCTTGAGCGCCTTTCGAGATGCGTGGGCGGTAGTGCTATACGACTTGCACCTGCGGAAGGAACTGCCGCCCCAGCAGAAGTACAACGCGGCGCAGCAGATCACTTATTCGACGATTGTGCTGATGGGCGCGGGATCGGTGCTGACGGGCTTGGCCATTTACAAGCCGATCCAAGTGTCATGGCTCACGGCTTTGTTTGGCACCTACGAGTTCGCCCGCTTGCTGCACTTTGCGCTCACGATGGGCTACCTGGCTTTCTTCATGGTCCATATCGCTCAGGTGGCCCGCGCGGGGTGGAATAACTTCCGGTCCATGGTAATGGGATACGACCTGGTCCCAATGAAAGAGGGACGCCATGAGTAGCGGCCAGCGCGAGAGGCACCGGGAAATGGTGCTGGACGAGAAGGCTGCACGCCAGGAGTTGCAACGCCGCACGCGGCGTGACTTCCTGATTGGCGGCGCGGCCGCGGTGCTGGGCATTGGCGGTTACTCGTGGCTGCGGTCACGGGAGCAGGAACTCGGCGTTCCATGGCCTCAGAGACGGGTGCTTGATTTGAACGCGCGAATCGCCCACACCTACTTGAGCGATTCGCATCTTGCGCCGACATACTCTCTGAAAGACGTTGGTCGACTGAAGCCGAATGGCGACGTAGGCCTGAAAGACGACGTTGATACGGATGCCTGGCGGCTAAAGGTGGAAAATGCAGCAGCCGGGATTGCGCCGCTGACGCTGACGCTAAACGACGTGAAATCGCTGCCGAGGGTAGAGATGATCACAAAGTTCTGCTGCATTGAGGGCTGGACTGTCGTGACGCGGTGGGCGGGTGCCCGGTTCGTTGATTTCTCGGGCAAATTTCTGGCTCCGGGCCAGCGCGTTCCGAACTTTGTTTACATGGCGACGCCGGATGAGGAATACTATGTCGGTCTGGACGCAAAGAGCGCATTGCATCCGCAGACTCTGCTGGCATACGAGATGAACGGTGCTGAGCTCGAAGACGAGCATGGCGCGCCATTGCGGCTGGTGATTCCAGTCAAGTATGGCATCAAGAATCTGAAGCGAATCGGGCTCATTCGCTATACGGATGCCAAGCCGGACGATTATTGGAATCAGCAGGGCTACGACTGGTTTGCCGGGCTATAGAGATTGATGAGAAACAGAGTGTTGGCCGCGGATGAACCTCGCAATGGCCTTCGGCCACCCTGAAGAAATGCCGTCGAAAATCACCCTCCATGGCGGGCTTGCTGACGCGCGGCTTGCAAAGAGCACATCCGAATCCGCTTGCTTACGTGGGCGGTTCCGTGCTGGGAGTAATCACGCAGTAGACTGCAATTGATGCCTTCCGTTGCGACTCCACCGCTGTACGCCGGCACGTCCGGGTTTGCCTATCCTTCGTGGAAACCGGATTTCTATCCAGCCAAACTCGCAAGCGCGAACTTCCTCAGCTACTACGCCACCCGCCTCAACCTGGTGGAGGTGAACTACACCTATCGGCGCATCGCCTCGGCGTCCACATTTGCGAAATGGATCGCCGGCACGCCCGAAGCCTTTCGGTTTTCGCCGAAGGCGCACATGAAAATCACGCATTCGTTGAAGCTGAACAACGCAGAGGACTTTACCCGGTTCTTCCTGGAATCGCTGGAGCCTCTCCGGCAAGCGGGACGGCTTGCGCCGATCCTGTTTCAGCTGGCGCCGAGTTTCAAAGCGGACCGAGAGCGCCTCGGCGCCTTCCTTTCCAAGCTGCCCAAGCAGGATCGCTACACGTTTGAGTTCCGGCATGCCAGTTGGTTCGATGAGCCGATCTATGCGACGCTGCGTGAGAACAATGTGGCACTTTGCCTGGCCGAGAACGAAAAGCTGGAGACCCCGGAAGTGGTGACGGCAGACTTTGTCTATTTGCGGCTTCGAAAGGAAGACTATTCAGAGGAAGAGCAGGCACAATTGGCGATTCAAGTGAAGAACCACCTCGGCGCGGGCCGGACCGTGTATGCCTTGTTCAAGCATGAAGAGACGCCCGCGGGGGCGTTCTGCGCGGAGAAGCTTCTGAAGGCCGCTGGCCTATGACCCGATGATGCGGATCTCGCCGATTCCGCCTTCGACTTTGAGCCGCACGTTTACCTTGGCGCGGCCGTACTCGTCGTTCTCGTAATAGCTGCCGCGCTTCTCTAGGCCACTGACATTGATGCTCCCAATGCCGCCGTGCGCCTCCGCGCGAACTCCGACTCCGGCGGGTAGGTAAACGGTGGCTTGACCGACGCCACCGTGAACATTGACGTCGAAGTCTTCCTTGGGAGTGCCGCGCAGATCCAAATCAATTTGCCCAGCGCCGATCTCGACACCCAGATCGCGCAGCCTGACGTCACCAAGCTTGAGGTTGGCCTGACCGGCCCCGCATTTGACCGAGAGTGAAATGGGAATGGTGTTCGACAGCTGCAAGTTCCAGGTGTACTTCAAGTTGTGGGGCATCTGGTGAGTTTCGGGCTGCTCGATGCGCAGTCGCGCGAAGTGTCCCGCGGTGGTCTGATGGACGACTGGTTTCCAGGCAGGGATGTTGTAGTCAAGCTGCCCATCGGCGAGTTTCGAGCCGCCTCCTCGAATGTTGAGTTCGCCGGCGCCCAGGTGCAGCTCGACGGTTGCCGCGTCGATGCCTTGGGGATTGAAGCTGACCGGTTGAGTCTGATCGACGCCGGCCTCCACGTTTTCCAGGTCGCAGGCGATGGTTGCAAGTCCCGCCAGCAGGACTAGTCCGAAAAGGCCCAGGCGCATAAAATGAAACCGCCGTTCGTAGGTTAAGTACGAACGGCGGCTTCATTTTGTTCCTGAGAACGATGGTCTGGTTTCGGGGAGCGCTTTAGCGGTGTCCGCCGCCACCGCCGGAATGACCACCACCGACAGAACCACCGCCGTGGTAAGGGGCAGACATGGTCCCGCGGTAGGCGCCGGCGGTACCGCGGTAGGCACTGGTCGTGCCCGCGTAGTGACCGACGTAGGCGCCGCCGTGATAATAGCCGCCGCCATAGTAATGGCCACCATAATAGCCACCGTGGCCATAGTAGTAGCGGCCTCCGTACCAGTAGCCAGGTCCGTAGTAGAAGCCGACCGTGGGCCAATACGGATAACCGTATGCCCAGCCATAGGGATACCCATAATAGGGCGCCGGGTAGCTATATGCGTATCCCGGAGCCGTTGCGTAGCCCTGAGGCGGTCCTTGTGGTCCCTGAGTTCCCTGTCCCTCATAAGGGGCACCGTATTCGTTTGGATCAATCCAACGAAAAGCCGTAGGCGCCTGTTCCGTGGAGATTGTAAGCGGAGCTGCCAGAGCGAAGGTCATCTCCTGCTCGGGGAGAACAACGGTTGGGGCACCACGCGTGGCCAGAACGCCGATGACGCCTGCCGTGAGGCCGGCACCAGCACCGATGGCGGCACCGACTCCCCAGCCGACGGCTGCGCCAATCGCTGCGCCAGTTGCGGTGGTGGCTGCCAGCGTGGCGGCGTCACGCCCGCCTCTTCCCGGGCCGTTGCCCGTGACAAGGCCGGATTGGATGGGTACCTGCTGGCCATCAACCAGCGTCAGGCTGGTCAACTGAAGGCCTAGATGGGAGTTGCCCTGTCCGTGGCCTGCTTTCTGAGCTTCTGAAACCCGACCCGAGACCACCTGGCCGGGACCTGCCACAACGACGCCATCCACCACGATCGGTCTTGACAACGTGGCAGTAAAGGCATCACCGGTCTGATTCTTGTCCGACGAGAGCGGCTGGTTGATGCGCACTGTGATGTATGTTCCAGGCTTCATCGTCAAATGTGCCGGAACCGGAGGCGGAGGATTGTAGTTCTGCGGGTAATTACCAGCTTGAGGGTTGCCCTGCTGGCCGTAAGCCGGCTGGTTGGGGTAGTTTTGGTTGGGGTAGGGCTGGTTTTGCCCCTGGTTGGTTGGCGGATACTGTTGCTGATTCTGTCCGTTGGGATCTACGCCGTAGCCGGGATCCGAGACGGATGCCGACTGATTCGTGGAATCACCAACGCGACGCCATCCACCGGTAGTGGGGAGCGGCTGGCTTTGCACCTGAGGTGCAGTGGGCGCTGGTTGCGAATCTAGCGGATCCTGGGCCGAAACGATAACGGCCGGGGCCAAGAAAGAAGCGATGAGAATTGTGGCGGAGCGGGTAAAGGTCGCTCTCGAAAAATGTTTAGAATCTGCACTGCGCATATAGGACTGCCTTTCACGTACTACGGCACGCTTATTAGAGCATTTGAGTCTCCAAAGGGATGCAGAACGCTAAGTTCTTATAAACAATTAAGTTCTATACCCGGCCGACAGGCGGCCAGACGCCGTCGTTGGTGCTTTTGAGCCACACTGGACGGCTTGAACCACTGAAAAGCAAGGCTTGGCGAGCGGAATGGGCCTTCCGCATGAGCGGGAGATGATTCCGGCGCACGCAGCTTGGGTCAATTGTTACTCTGTAAGGTCTAGCCGGAATACACGCTAATCGTTCTTGCCGGGGAACCCAAAGTCCCCCCCGGTACAAAGTGAAACTTCCTCGATTGAGGTTTTGATCCGTGACACATCGACTCAGCTGGCTCGCTGCTTGCAGCGTGCTCGGCGCCCTTACAGCGCATGCGCAGACCGCAACCGGCACCTTGGATGCGAAATTAGCCGCCTTGGACGCGGCGACGAAGTCGGCGCAATCGGCGGGGGACAACGCGTGGATGTTGACGAGCGCTGCCCTGGTTCTGATGATGACGGGCCCGGGTCTGGCCTTATTCTACGGCGGATTGGTGCGCCGTAAGAATGTTCTCAGCACGATGATGCACAGCTTTGCGCTGATGGCGGTGGTGACCGTTATCTGGGCAGTCTATGGCTATAGCTTGGCGTTCAGCGAGGGTACGCCCTTCATCGGTGATCTTCGTTATCTGTTTTTGAGCGGGGTCGGGAGTGCGCCAAACGCGGATTACGGCCCGACCATTCCGCACGAGACCTACATGATCTACCAACTCATGTTCGCGATTATCACCCCCGCCTTGATCTCGGGCGCGTTTGCCGAGCGCATCAAGTTCAGCGCGATGCTAGTCTTCACGGTGCTTTGGTCGACGATTGTCTACTTCCCAATGGCCCACATGGTTTGGGGCAAAGGAGGATTCTTGAACGCCTCCCTGGGCGGCAAAATCCCGTGTTATGACTTCGCCGGGGGAACGGTGGTACACATCACGTCCGGTGTGAGCGCACTGATCTGCGCACTATACCTTGGCAAGCGGGTTGGATACCCTCGAGAACCGATGAAGCCGCACAGCATGGTGATTAGCGTTATCGGCGCATGCCTGTTGTGGGTGGGTTGGTTCGGGTTCAATGCAGGCAGCGCCGTGAATGCTTCCGGGCTGGCTACCAGCGCGTTTGTGGCGACGCACTTCGGGGCTGCAGCGGCCACGTTGGGTTGGATGCTGGCCGAATGGTTCAAGCATGGAAAGCCGAGCGTATTGGGCGCCATCTCAGGCGCGGTAGCCGGGCTGGTCGCGATTACGCCCGCGTCAGGCTACGTGAAGCCCTTCGCGGCGCTGCTGATCGGCTTTGCGGCGGGACTTTTCTGTTTTTTCATGGTCACTTGGGTAAAGGGCAAGTTCAAATACGACGACACATTGGACGCGTTTGGCGTTCACGGAGCGGGCGGCACCTTAGGGGCGTTGCTGACTGGCGTCTTCGCTACGAACGCCATCAACGACACGTTTAAGGACTCCTCCGGCAACCTGCTGAGGCTGGGTTGGGTAGATGGCAACCCCGGGCAGGTTCTGAACCAGGCGGCGGGAGTGGCGATCTCCTGGGTGTTGGCGATCGTTGCGACCTTCGTTATTCTCAAGGTCGTCGATCTGACAATGGGCGTTCGAGCGTCGGAACCGGATGAAATCGAAGGGCTCGACCTCAGCATGCATGGCGAAGAAGGATACAGCCTGGAGGGTTAACTCCAGTTCGCGATAGGATCGAAACGAATGAAGAAAATCGAAGCAATCATCCAACCCCATAAACTGGATGAAGTCAAAGAGGCCCTGAAAAGCATCGGGGTCGATGGCATGACGATCACGGAGGCGCGCGGACATGGGCGGCAGAAGGGCCACAAAGAGGTGTATCGCGGGATGGAATACGAGGTCGATCTATTGCCCAAGGTAAAGATCGAATTGGTCGTCCCGGACAGCCGCCTTGAAGAGATCACGAAGCAACTGGTTCAAGCAGCCCGCTCGGGCAAGATCGGCGACGGCAAGATCTTTATCTATGACGTGGCGGACGCAATCCGCATTCGCAACGACGATACAGGCGAAGCAGCTCTCTAGATTCTGAGTTGTCAAACACACTGAAAGACATGGAATTGACACCGGGCAGCGGGCTGCTTTCCGAGCTAGCCGAAGTCTTCCAGCGTGACGGCGATGCCGTCGAAGTCTTGCGGCGGCGTAGCGCGTACGTCGATGCAACGGTCAGGTCAGCGGTCGAAACGCTCCTGAAGCCGCTGGTGACCAGCCGTTTCGCCGTGATCGCATGCGGGGGCTATGGCCGATCAGAGTTGTTCCCATGCTCGGACATCGATCTAATCATCGTGGTCGCTGCGGAGTCGGATCTGGCGTCGCTAAAGACCCCCCTTTCCCGTTTTCTTCAGGTGCTTTGGGACCAGTCGTTGCGTGTCAGTCATTCGGTTCGGACGGTGGCCGATTGTGTGCAACTTCACGAGCAGAACATCGAGATGCATATCAGCCTGCTGGATCTTCGGTTCCTGAGCGGCGATGAGGCATTGTGCGGTGAGCTACGAGGCCGGCTGGTCGATTTCTACAATCGCCACGGCCACACTTTGATGAAGCGCTTGGCCGAGATGTCCCGCAATCGTCATGCGAAGTTCAACGACACCGTTTTCCATTTGGAGCCGAACATCAAGGAGAGTCCGGGCGGCATCCGGGACTGGCATCTGCTGAGGTGGCTCGGCCAATTGATGCCGCAGAACGAGGCGATCAGGGAATCGTGCGAGGCGATCAACAAGCCGGCCGAGTTTCTTAGCCGGGTGCGATGCTTCCTTCACTTCCGAACCGGGCGTGATCACAACCTGCTGAGCTTTGAACTGCAGGACGAAGCGGCGGCCGCGCTCGCCCGCAGCCATCCCTCCCCCGCCGAGTGGATGCGGCTGTATTACAAGTGCGCCAGGCAGATTTCGCAATTTGCGCTTCGGGCGCTCGAGTACACCGAAACACAAGACACATCGCTGGCACGTCAATTCCGGGACTGGCGTTCGCGGCTTTCGACGAACGAACTCACCATTTCGCGGGAACGCATTTTTCTGCGGCAGCCGGCGGAAATCGTGCGTTCGAATGAAGCGCTGCAGCGGCTGTTCATTTTTGTCGCGCGGCACGGTATTGCACTCTCGTGGGACGCACAGCGGAGGTTGGGGTCGCAGGCGCCGGCAATTGCCGAACGTTTCAAGGAATCGCAGCCCACGTGGGTTTTTTGGAAAGAACTGCTGGACCAACCGAACGCGTCGCTGGCTCTGCGCCAGATGCAGGAGACAGAAATCCTGTCGGCCGTCATCCCCGAGTGGCACGTGATCGACAGCCTGGTTGTGCGGGACTTCTACCATCGCTATACAGTGGACGAGCACACGCTGGTGGCGGTGAGCGTTATCGATGATCTCGCTAATACCCGTCCTAACAGTTCTCAGCGTTTGCGCTTGTTGCTCAAAGAAGGCGACGACCAAGCGTTGCTTCGCCTCGCGCTGCTCCTACACGATACCGGGAAGGGAACAACGCCCGGCGAGCATATTCTAGGCTCACTGGAGATAGCTTCGGCAGTGATGGAGCGCGCCGACGTGCCGCCGGAACAGCGGGCCATGATCCACTTTCTGATCGAGCACCATCTTGATCTATCGCTCATCATGAGCGGACGCGACCTGGACGATCCCGCAACGGCTCGAAGCCTGACGCGTCAGGTGGGGACCATTGAACGTCTCCGACTGCTTACCTTGCTCACTTACGCCGACATCAGCGCAGTCAACCCCACCGCCATGACACCTTGGCGCCTGGAGCAACTCTGGCGGGTTTACACCACAGGCTTGGAACAACTCACCCGCGAGTTGGAGATGGATCGCATCCACGGCATTGACAACGAGCATCATTCGGAGTTTCGCGTGAATGCGACACCGGAGCTGGAGCGGTTTCTCGAAGGGTTGCCGACTCGCTATTTAAGGACGAGAAGCGAAGAGGAAATCCGGCACCACATGAGGCTCGCCCAAGGCGTTCCGAAGAGCGGCCTCGCTGTTGAGATCAGCCGACAGGCAGATGGATGGCAAGCCACGGTCCTGGCCATGGACCGGCCCGGGCTTTTTGGCATGATCTGTGGAGCGCTGGCCAGCTTTGGTATGAACATTGCCAAAGCCGAAGCCGCATCGAACGCTGCCGGGATTGTGGTCGACCAGTTTCGTTTTTCAGACCCTCTCCGTACCCTGGAACTCAATCCGGGTGAAGTCGACCAGTTGCGGTGGACGATTGAGCGCGTCATCCAAAACGTGCTGCCGGTGAGGGATTTGTTGAAGCGCCGCCGTCCCGTTCCGCGCCCGAGCCGGGGAGCGCGCATCTTGCCGGTGGTGCGGTTCAATCAAGACGCATCGGATTCGGCGACGCTGATCGACTTTGTCGGCGAAGACCGGCCGGGGCTGCTTTACGAGCTCACGTCGGCCATGTCGGAGGCTGGTTGCAATATTGAGGTGGTTATGATCGACACCGAAGCGCACAAGGCGATTGATGTGTTTTACGTGACCAAATCCGGGAACAAGCTGAACGAAGAAGACCAGAACAATCTTCACTCCCAGCTGATTGAGATTGCAACGCGCGACTTGTAAACACTCCTTAACAATTTAGCTGGACTTGCGTAGTGCGAACTCGCGTTCCATTTTTGTCTCATTTGGATCTAAAATTGCAATAGGGGTACTCATTCGGATAAGTCTGACCTCAGTTTCAGGGTGGAAAGCAGGGCTGAATCGTTCTCCTGCGCCGAACATCTGTGAAGTTTATGCATTTATTGGTGGCATTCAGTGTCGCAGCGGGTTTAGTCGCGGGCGGGGCGCTTGCGTCGGACAATGCGCCCGGTCCGGCGAGTAGCTCTGTCCTGCCTGCCAATATCCCTCCCGTTCCCGTTGCCCGCGCAATCGCCCCTGTAGCGCCGGGAGCCGATTTCAAGTGGCAGGTCGAAGAACTTCAGGACGGGGCCGAACTGATCACACTGATCGGGAGGATCGATCATATTGTTCCCTCCGGCGTGGGTCGCAAGCTTGCGCATTCCAAGGCGCAGGTTCAGGACGACCCCGTGCCTTTGCTTTCCGTGCTCCGGGATACGCTTGGCGATAAGGATCCCAAGAATGACCGATTGCTGACGATCTGGTTGTTTACGGACCCCAGGCCGAGCAACGGGCGACGAATTCTGTCCGCACTCCCGTTTTACTACTGCCGGGATGACGACGCCAATGCGCCCGCCACGGCTCGTTTGACCAAGCTCTCGGATTTGACTCAGCCCGAAGATCACGTGACTTCATCGGTTGGCCACAACCTGGTGCAGTGGTTCGCACTGGATGGAATCTCGACACCGGTCCGGGCTGTGTCCCGCAGCTACCGGACGAATGAAGTCGCAGAGCGGCGGCTGTATCTGGAGGAGGGGATCACCTTCTTGCGGCGCGCGCGCGATTCCGGGGTAGCAAGCCCACTGTCGACCGCTGAAATGGATAGCCTGCTTGGAAGGCTCGAGCTGAGCAAACAGACCTTGGGTGGCTTGACTGGTGACCGCCGGTTGGCCGAAGTGGCGGAACGGGAGGAGCTGACGCGGAAAATCGCCGAGGGACAGAACTGGGAGATCCTTCGCCAGGCGGCTGAAAAGACCGGTTTGGTTTTTGAGCCGATTCAAGTGGCAGGTGTTTCCGGTGAGTTTGCGCTCCTTTGGGTGATGGCGGATGTTCCCGGATCGGCGCACCTGCCTGCCACCGAGAGCCCGGCCACAGCATCCATTTTCAAGCTCCTTAGCATCTCGAACCCTGCCGACTCCGGATCTCTCAAGCATTGGAATGGGTATGAAGAGTTGCGGTCTTTTGATGCCGATGGAGCGCTGCTGCCGCTGGGTGAGACAGGTGATGTCGAGCACCGGCTGATCCCGCTGGCCCTATACAGCCTCGACTACAACCGCGTCCCTTTGCTGTTGATTGACTTCCTGGACCCGACGCGGGCGAAACGGCGGGAAATGTCGGAACGCGCCTGGAACGATGTTGTTCACGGCGTGCTGGGTCTGACTTTGACGGCAAACTGGTATTACTTCGCCGGGAATGCAGTGCTTGATTTTATCGAGTCCCGGCATGGGAAGGCCTTGGACCAGGGTGCCCGGCTCGACTGCTACGCCCGTTTCCGGGCCGAGCTAATGCTTGATCACGATCTGGACGGCGATTTTCGTTCCCTTATGCGCCAGAGGCTCAGCCGCATGGCCACTAACCCGCTCGAGGTGGCGCCCGAATGGGAAATCGAACTCGCCGGCTTGAACTTCAAGCAACTGGAAACCAACCTCGCGAAGCCCGCGTTCAGCGAATCACTCGATAATCAGCGGCGGGCAGAGATGGCACAGGATACAGAGACGGGCGGCCAGCGTGTGACCTCAACGATTGAGCACGCCGTGACTCTTGGCGCCTATACCAAGCGAGTGCCAAAGGACCAATTTGACCTGATTGATCTGGACCACGAGCGACGCATTCGGGCGGACTTAACTATTCTCGAAATGGCGACGCGACATCCAACCGACCCGGAAGTTGCCTATGACAGCACGACGATCGAAAATGCCCTGGTTGAGCTGACCAGTCTAATGGACGCAAAGACACCACATGCCGACCAACAACGCGCCAAGGTGGTAGTCGCAAAATTGAAAGCCAGTTCGAAGAGCGGAACATTGCTTGCGCAGTCGGCTCAGTTGGAGGAAGCCCTGGTGAGCATTCACAGTGGCAAGCGTTCGGATGAGCTGACGATCACGAAGAAGCCCGATACCTCGGTTAGTCCAGTACTGGAGTGAAGCACTTTCCCCGCACCACGACTATGGCGGCGCTGGCCGTCTTCGGCGTGGCTGTGTGCCTTGGCGCAGATAAAGTGCCACAGGACCAATCCGAGGCGCCCAACGGAGCAACTAGGCTGGTCATTCTCAAGGTTGACGGGTTGAATGCGGATATCCTCTACCGGACCATGGCGCAGACTGATCCGAAAACCGGCAAATCCAAACTCCCCTGGCTTTCGCACATCTTTGCCGAAAACGGCATTATCTTCGACAACTTCTTCACGCGGGGCATCAGCCTTTCGGCACCGTCCTGGTCGATGCTCGATACAGGCGTGCATGCGATTATCCACGGAAACGTGGAGTTCGATCGATACACGGGCCGGGTTTACGACTACCTGAACTTCTTTCCGTTCGTCTACGGGTACACCTGGTTGACCGAAGTCGATATGCCGGGCGTCGAGGTCCTGGACGCAGCAGGCATCCCGATGTTGAGCGACTCTTACCCCTACAGCCAGCAATTCCAGGGGATCCAGCTCTATCAGCGTGGACTTCGCTGGACCACCTTGGGCTATGGCCTGGAGCATCGCGTGTCCACGGACTGGGCACTCTCCGTGCTGGAAGAGCCGCAAGCCGGATTCGGATTGGCGGAGGGGCTGAACGAGCAAACCATCACGGAGATGTTGGGCAAGATCGAAGACAACCAGACACTTTATCTGGACTACTTCACTGGCGACTTTGACCACATCTCTCACGCGGTCAGTTCGCCGGAGATTCTATACAAGGAGCTTCAGAAGCTGGACACGCTCGCCGGGAGGATCTGGACAGCCATCCAGGCAAGCTCGCTTGCGGAGCATACGTTGTTTGTTGTGGTGTCGGACCACGGCATGAACACCACACCGGGCATCTACAGCCAGGGATTTAATCTCCCGGATCTTTTCAACAGCCCGCGCTGCGGGGGCGCACCACGTTGTCACAGACAGGTACCAGCTCGATCAATTCAAGCTGAGAGGGATAAATCCCATGGTGTCTCGCGTGGTGAATCCCAGTAACGGTTCGTTTTATCTGGCCGGCGAGGCGCAACAGTACCCCACTGCATGGCTCGATCTGGACGGGAACGAGCGTGCGTCCGTGCAGCTGCGGAACAGCGATCTGAATCGCATCCACATCCTGCTACTGCAGTTGAAGCGGAACGATCTGCCCGCTCCAGTTCGGCGGGCCGCCGCGCGCGATTTGGAAGCGACAATCGACCGCCATCGAGCAGAGTGGACCGCCATGGAGACCAGCCTCCAGGCGGAGATCGACGCGCTCGGGCCCGCGATCGAGGCTCGGAAACAGCTTCTCGCGAAGATTCCCAGAGACCCAAAGAAATGGCCGGTTGCCGAGAAGGAGGTGGGGGCGGATAAGATCGCTCGCCGGGAAATGGTAGAAGCTGCCAGCTGGGAAACGGAAAGGAAGGCGTACCAAAACTACCTGGACTGCATCCAGGCTTTGCTGGCGCTGAAACCTGATCCTAAGCACCCGCTCAACACAAACATCTCGCACCTGATGCCGGAACTCGCGCTAGGCGACCAAAATACGCTCTTCGATCTGCAAAACTACGTTGCCGGCCCGGGGCCAAATGGATTGGTGCTTGATGCTAACGGCGATCTGGATGAAACCCAATCATTCCGCCACGTGAATTACTTCCCACTGCTGGTTTCGCAGCGCGTTCGCAACATGCCGCAGCGCGAGCTTTCGGCGCAACCGGTTGATTTTCTGGCGGTCCGGCTTCCGGCATCCACGCTCCCGCCCTTCACGATGGACGGGCCACCACCGGAGTTCGCCATTTGGCTTTATGCAGACGATGAACACCAACTGTTGGAACTGGTTCGCAATACCAGTGAGGTGGAAGAAATTCGTCTCCTCCCCATTCAGCATTTGAAACAAGCACGGGATGGGAAGGTAACGTATGAGCCTTGGGAATGGACGGATGGCCTCCCATTTCATTTGGTCGAGGACGGTGGACTACACCTGCCACAGGGCGCGGAAGCGAGCACGTGGCTGTCGGAATGGCACTCCGAGGACGATTGGCTTAGAGCGACCTACACCTGCCGTTATACCAACGGGGTGATCGGGATTACGGAGGAGCTAATGCCCATGTCGGATGTAATGCCCAAGCGCGAGTCCATGGCGCCTCTGTTGCAGAAACTCGAACTGCGCCGTCGGCAATTGGTGCAGACTGATTTCCACATCTTCGCCAGCGACCATTGGAACTTCAACGCCAGGAACTTCAATCCCGGTGGCAATCATGGCAGCTTTCTTCGCCAGTCCACTCACTCCGTGTGGATGATGGCCGGCGCGGGACTCGCTCCCGGCATCCACTACGCCGATCCAACGGACACCCTGAACTTCGGCTCGACCGTCATGCGCTACGCCGGCAAAGACGCACCCATGCCCAAACGAGTTTTGTATCTGCCCATGCGATCACCCTCAATCCCCACGGACTAGTGACGGGCGATGTGCAGGGCACCGCGCGGCAGACCGCGGCCTACCGGTAGCCCGGAGCCCGCACTTTGTGGTTAGATGAGGTCACATGGGCGAACTCAGCCGTATTGGAATTGCGGTGGACTCCGATCTTCTCGAACGCTTCGATGCGCATATCGGCGCGCAGGGATACACGAACCGCTCCGAGGCTTTCCGTGACCTGATTCGCGACCGTCTGATCAGACAATCGGTTCAATCCCCGCACGAGGAAGTCGTGGGTACCATCACCTTGGTATACGACCACCATGTACGATTGCTGCCGGAACGCCTCACCGAGTTGCAGCACCATCACCAGCACTCCATCGTTTCCTCGCTGCACGTTCACCTGGATCACGACAATTGCCTGGAAGTTTTGGTGGTCCGGGGCAAGTCGAACGAAGTCCACACACTAGCGAATCTGCTGATCAGTACCAGGGGCGTAAAACACGGCCAGTTAACAGTGACCACCCCACATATGCACGAGGTGGCCGGGACTCAGACCCACGGTCATTAGGGCATCCTCGAAGAGTCAGTCGGGGAAGGGAAGCAATCCGGGCAAGGAGGAAGAAACGCCGAGCTTCTCATTCGCAACCTTGAGGGCGTTGTCGAACAAGTCCACCAGTTCGTCAACATCCATGTCACCGAGTTCAGCCGGGGCGTTACGGCAGAGACTCTCTACCATCGCTAAGCGCTCTTCGAGGGCAGGCGATACCTCGGTGCAAGCCCCTTGTCGCAGCAGGTGCGCGCCGGTTTCGACGTCCTGCCAGCGGCCTTTCCAGAGTGCGGTTAACAAATCTTCGAAGCGCTTCGGACACTCGTCGACAAACAGGCGTAGCGACTGTTGGTTCAGGTTTTCGGTTTGCGGACTTCGGCTGAGGGGTTCCGAAGATCTCACGACACCCGAGTTTCCGTTGGCCGCGGTTGTGGGAGTCGCGGATTGCTCCTCGGATGCAGCGTCCTTAAGAGGAAGCCTGGCGCCGCGCTGTGCCCAGTAGAAACATCTGGCGATCAGTTCATCGGGCTGGAAAGGCTTGCTCAAAAAGTCGTCCATGCCGGCTTGTTCGCAGAGCACGCGATCTTCTGCAAAAACGTTCGCCGTCAGAGCCATAATCGGTACCGTGCGTCCCCCAGGCAGTTGCCGGATCAAGCGAGTTGCGCTGAGTCCATCCACGCGTGGCATCTGGCAATCCATCAGAATCACGTGGTATGGGACTCTCTGGATAGCTTCCACAGCTTCCTGGCCGTCTTCGACCTCGTCCACCTGGAAGCCGGCACGCTCGAGCAGTAAGCGGGCTACCAAGCGGTTCGGCCGGTTGTCTTCGGCCACCAAGATTCGAAACTTCCCACCGGCATTAGGCTCCGGGCCATTTGCGGTACTGGCCGCCCGCGGCATTGTTTGTGCAAGCGGGATCTTGACGGTAAAGACGAAGGTGGCGCCCTGCTGGGGAACGCTATGCACCTCGATGTCCCCTTCCATCAACAGGACCAACCGTTTGACGATCGCCAACCCGAGCCCGGTCCCTCCGTACTGCCGGGTGATGGAACGGTCCGCTTGACTGAAGCTTTGAAACAGGCGCACTTGTTGGTCGGGTTGGATCCCGATTCCGGTATCGCTGACCCTAAAGCGCAAGGTCGCTACATCGTTATCACAGTTCAGCAGCGAAGCCTCCAGAGTGATCACCCCGGCTTCGGTGAACTTGACGGCATTACTCAATAAGTTCAAAAGGATCTGCCGCAGGCGTCCCGGATCTCCCTCAACCATGACGGGCAGGTCACCAACGATCACGCTGCGCAAACCCAGGCCCTTACGACGAGCTTCATTCGCCAGGAAACCGGCCGATTCCCTGATTAACTGCGGGAGGTTAAACGGCAGGCGCTCGAGTTCCAGCTTTCCGGCTTCGATCTTGGAGAGATCCAGAACGTCGTTCAGCAAAGCCGAAAGTGCAGCGCCGGAGTTCTCGATGGTGGTGACGAATTCCAGTTGGCGTGGCGACAGGTCGGTATCGAGGAGCAGTCCCGTCATTCCGATCACCCCATTGAGAGGCGTGCGGATTTCGTGACTCATGATGGCGAGGAAATCGCCTTTGGATCTCGAGGCAGCCTCGGCAGCGTTCTTGGCCTGGATCAAATGCAGTTCGGATTCCTTGACACTGGTGATGTCGGTATTTACACCAACCATGTGCAGTGAAGGCTCGGCTGGGTCACGAACCGCTTTGGCGCGCGTACGGATCCACAGCCAATGACCGTCCCTGTGACGCATCCGGTATTCCACGGAACACTGCGCCTTATCACCCCGGCTGCAGGCCTGCAATTCAGCTTCAACCAGGGCCAGGTCCGCGGGATGAATCCGGGTCAGCCACTCCTCGCGATGGGACGGGATGTCGTCGTCGCTATACCCGAGGATCTGCTTCCAGCGTGGAGAAAGGTAACAGGATCCTTCAAGCTGGTCCCAATCGAACAAACCGTCGGTGTTTGCGTCCATCGCCAGCCACCGCTGACGCTCCTCGGCCAGGTCGCGTTCACGCTCTTCGAGTGCGCACTCCCTTTCGCGTACCTGGTCCAGCAGCTCCCACTGGCCAACCGCAAGCGCCGCCAAACTCTCCAGGCCAGCCATCAACTCGGGAGAAGTGAGGGTCCGCGGCTGTGTGTCCATCACCGCGAGTACACCCAAGTTAAGATCCCCCGCGGAACGGAGGGGAACGCTCGCGTAGTAGCGCACTTCTCCAGCCGATCGTGGAACGGCCGGATGATCCAGAAGATCCGCTATCGCCACCGGGGAGTTCACATCCTGTGACTCAAACGGCAGCGAGGTAGAGCCCAGCCGAAGACTCTCTGGAATCGTCACTCCGTTCAGGCCGAAACTGGACTGAATGTGGAGGCCTTGTTCCGTGCGGAGAGCAACCACCGAAACGGGCGTGCCCATGAGATGGGCAGCCGTCTTTGTAATGCGGTCAAGAACCGGCTGTAGCCCGAACGCAGGAATGGCGAGGGCGCGCAAAGGCGCCGGACGCTCGGCCTCATCGCGATTTGACGGCCATTGCATTGAAAATATACCAGCATAAGTATAGCCAAGAATTTATTGCCCGCGAAGCTTCTTGGGGACGCTGCGTGGCGACGAATCGTAGAATCAACCAATGCTGGATCTGTCTTCACTTCGGTCAAAGTTCCCGGCTCTTTCGCAGACGGTAAATGGAAATCCCGCCGCCTTTTTGGACGCACCGGGTGGGACGCAAGTCCCGCAGACCGTCATCGATGCGGTGTCGGAGTACCTGGCGACATCCAACTCCAACGTGCATGGTCCGTTCTTGACCAGCCGTCGCACGGATCAGGTGATTGAGGCCGCCCACATGGCCGCCGCGGATTTGCTGGGGTGCGATTCGGACGAAGTGGTGTTCGGCCCGAACATGACTACGCTGACCTTTGGCTTCAGCCGGGCGATCGGGCGCGAGCTCCAGGAAGGCGACGAAGTTATTACGACCTTGCTCGACCACAATGCCAACATTGCGCCGTGGCATGCGCTCGCCGAACGCGGTGTTCGGATTCTCGAGGTTGGCATCCGTAGAGAGGATTGCACGCTTGATATGGAGGACTTCGAACGCAAGCTCAGCCCAAGGACCAAAGTGGTGGCGGTCGGATTCGCGTCGAATGCCGTAGGCACCATCAATCCCTTGCGGCAGATTGTGGAGATGGCACACCACCAAGGTGCGCTGGTCTACGTGGATGCAGTCCACTACGCCCCACATCATCTAATTGACGTGAGGGATCTGGATTGTGATTTCCTGGCGTGCTCTGTGTACAAGTTCTTCGGCCCACATCTTGGGATTGTCTACGGCAAGCGGGAGCATCTGGCGCGGCTGCGCCCCTATAAGGTCCGGCCGGCCACCGAGACGCTGCCATATCGCTGGGAAACCGGCACACAGAATCATGAATGCATGGCGGGAACGACCGCGGCAATCGACTACATCGCAGATCTGGGACGCCAGGTTTCAACGGGGGCGCAAACGCGCCGCGAAGCGATTTCCGCGGCGTACGGCTGGGTCACCCAGCATGAACTATCACTCTGCCGCCGGCTCATCTCCGGTCTGCTCGATATTCGCGGCCTCACGCTGTATGGCATCGCCGAAGCCGACCGGTTGAATCAGCGAACAGCAACCTTCGGCGTTCGCGTAGAGGGGCACTCCCCCGAGGGCCTGGCACGGGCTTTGGGACAGAAAGGTATCTTCACCTGGGCGGGCAACTTCTACGCGCTGACGCTGACCGAGGCCCTAAGCCTGGAAGAGACGGGTGGTGTCCTGCGGATCGGATTGGTTCACTACAACACGCCGGAAGAAGTGGAACGGGTGCTCACGGAGCTACGGTTCCTTGCGGGCTGCAGAGCTGTTCCAGGAGGCTGAAAACTAGTAATGCGGTACTTGCTGGTCAATTTCGGTTGCCCAGCGTTCGATTCCACCCGTCAGGCTGACCACGTTTTCCAGGCCGTGACTTTGTAGCCATGCAACCACATGCAGACTCCGTACGCCGTGATGACAGAAAACTACCAACAGAGACTCATCCGCTTGCGCTTCCAAGCGCTGCAGGTGCGCTGGCACCGAGTTCATGGGGATCAACTCAGCGCCCGCAATGCGAGCAATGGCCTGCTCGGCCGGCTCGCGAACATCGACGAGGACAGTTGATTCTCCTGCGTCCATCCGGCTCTTCAGATCGCGCGGCGTGATTTCCAGCTTTCTGTTCTCCATGGGTCTCCTTCAGAATAACCCTTGACTTCGCGGGCGAAGTGGGCGGCGGGTCGGCGATGAAACCTGTTTGAAAACTAATAAACTGTTTTATATCAACAGCTTCCACTGTTTCAGCGCCAGTTGCGGGTGCGCAGCGTCGGCGTATGTTGTACAACTTAATGAAGAAAGAATACCGAATGGCTCAGCTCGGCGAGGCAATTGCCCGCTACCACAAGGTTCTTGAAAGCCCCGCCTACCGTGACTTGGCATGGGCGGATGCCCTCCAGCAGAGCATGCGCGAGCAGCGGCTGACGGAATCGGGTCGGCTAGTTGCGCCGATTCTTCGCCCGCATTTCGTCACGACTCGCCAACATGAGAGTTTAGTGAAAACGGCGGACGGCCTCTCCGCCATCATCGAGCGGATCCAGAACCTCGTCCTGCAAACGCCGGCATTGATGAGCCGCATGCGGATGTTGCCTGCCGAAAAGATGCTGGCCGCCATTCCGCCGGGCTATGCGCATCCCAGCGTCACCTCGCTAATGGATGGGCACCTTTCCAACGGCACGCTTCATTTCAGTAACTTTCGTGCCCAAACCCCAGCGGGGGTGGCATATGCGGACGCGCTGGCGGAGCTGTTCCTGGAACTGCCGCTGTTACGAGAGTTCCGGCGGGGCCGATACAAACTCTCGAAGATAGGAAGCAGCAAATACCTTTCGAGCGCGGTGCTGCGTTCCTGGAAGGACTTTGGAGGAAAGCACTCGCCGCAGGCAGCCATTGTTGAATTCCAGCAGCCCAACACCGGCGAATCCAACGAGAGCATCCTGCTGGCCCAACTTTTCGAGAGAGCAGGGATACCCACACGCGTTGTCGCCCCCGACCAACTTGCTTACCAGGATCGGGTCCTGCGCAGCGGCGATTACCGGATCGACATCGTATTCCGGCGTCTCCGTACGCAGGAATTACTGGTTCGCTACGATCTCTCCCACCCTTTGCTTGCGGCTTATCGGGAGGGGAGTGTGTGTATGATCAATAGCTTCCGGGCCGAACTCACGGAGCGACGGGCGATTTTCGATCTGCTGACAGACGAGGCCATTACCGCCAGGTTTCCGGTCGCCGAACGGAAGTTGATCAGGGATCACATCCCGTGGACTCGCGTCGTGGGTCAGAATACGGCTGCTTATCACGATGAGACGGTCGACTTGCCCAAGTTCATTCTGGACCATCGTGAGGAGCTGGTGCTGCGGCCCAATGATGACACCGTGGAGCAACGTGCTTTCGCGGGAGCGGAACTGACCCAAACTGCTTGGGAAAAGGCACTGCAGCACGCCTTGCGCTCTCCATACGTCGTTCAAGAGGCCCTCGCTCCTCTCAAACAGCCATTTCCCGTTTATCAGTACGGCGAACTACAGACAAAGGACTTGGACGTGACCGTGCAGCCGCACACGTTTTTGGGAAAGATGCAGGGCGTCTCCGCATCGCTTACGCAATCGGCAAACGGTGCGGTCGTGCCGATTGGAATCGCCCCAGTGCTTCTACTAGTGGGTTTGTAGTTAGGTCCACTACCCTCCAGAAGCGAATCTCGGCTAGCTTAGCCTATTAGAATTAACAACTTATCCAGGTGTCCGCGCGTCGGCTCGAAATTGTTGTGGACACGAGAAACCTTTGTCACAGTTTTGCGTTCCAGGAGTCTAACCATTGCATCACCATGGGCGAACTATTCAAAAAACACATCCAGGGTTCCTCCAATCCCGCAATGGAGGCGATGACCAACCTGTTAGTCGCCGCTGGATACCTGCGGGACAAACTCGAGGTAACCTGCGAGGTCTTTGGCATCACCTTGAGCCAATATAGTGTCCTTCGGATTCTGCGCGAGGCCCATCCACGCGGGTTCTCACGCACCGAAATTGTCCGGCGTATGGTCGAAAAGGCGCCAGACGTAACTCGACTGGTGGACCGGCTGGAACAGCAGCGACTTGTCGACCGGCACCGCCCGGCCGAGGACCGGCGCTTGTCGGTCACCCGGATCACGGATGCCGGGCTCGCCTTGCTCAACCAAGTGGAGCCTAGAGTTCATGCGGTCGAGGATCACTATTTCTCTAACCGGGTCGGTGAACTTGATTGCCAAAGCCTCTCTCGGATCTGTGAGGGCATATACGGCAGCAGCGACTTGGGCGATCCGCTTCAGGGTCCTGCGCATAACCACGATTCAGCTTTGGTCGGATCACGCACGAATTAGGCTTGGAACGGGCATCCGCTTGCCCACGCGCGCGCCGGAGAAGCTTCTCGTCCTTTAGCTCGTTTCCCTGCGGGCCCCGCCTTAAGAAGTGCGCCGAAGTGCCTGCTCAAACTGATCGACAGGCAGCGTGTTGACCACATCCTCGGCCCTCAACCAACCACGGCGGGCCGTGCGAACGCCGTAGGTCATGTTTTCGAGGTGTCTGGGCTGGTGGGCGTCGGTCGAGATCGCGAAGCGGCAGCCTCTCCGTTGGGCAGCCCGGATGAGTGGGCCGTTGAGGTCCAGACGCTCCGGGCTCGCGTTGATCTCAAGAAACACACCCCGCTTGGCTGCCGTGGACGCGATCAGGTCTAAGTTGAACGGGAACGGTTCGCGATGTAGCAGAATGCGGCCGGTCGGGTGGCCCATGATCCGCAGGCTCGGTGATTCGAGAGAGCGCATTAACCGGCTGGTCATCTCGCTCTCTTCCAGATTCATGTGGCTGTGGACACTGCCGATGACGAGATCCAGTTCGGCGAGTGCGTCTTCCGATAAGTCCATGGCGCCGTCCCGGAGGATGTCGCACTCCAAGCCCGAAAAAAGGCGGATCGGCAGTCCGTCGCGATTCAATTCGCGAACCTGGCGGGCAAAGTTGACGGCGCGATGCTCATCGAGGCCATTCGCCATCGCTAAAGCCTTGGAGTGGTCTGTGATCGCGACGTACTGATAGCCCAGGGCAGCCGCCGCGTCCACCATCTCCCGAAGCGATGCTTTGCCGTCGCTCTCGGTAGTATGCATATGCAGATCGCCGCGAATGTCTCCGAGGGTCACGAGATCGGGCAGCGTTCCCGCCGCTGCGGCTTCAAGCTCCCCGGAATTCTCGCGCAATTCCGGCGGAATCCAGGCATAGCCGAGTCTCGTATAGATCTCTTCCTCGTTTGCTCCGGCGACGCGCTGGTTTCCCTCCAGCGTCGAAAGCCCATACTCATTCAGCGTTAGTCCTTGTTTCACAGCGCTGGTCCGCAGAACCACATTGTGTTCCTTGCTGCCAGTGAAGTACTGCATGGCAGCGCCAAAGCTGTCGGCGCCGAGCGCTCGAACGTCCACCTGGAGGCCCTCCAGGCCATATTTGACGCTGGCCTTATTGGAGCCCTGACCAAGTACTTCGTGCACGCGAGGAAGCTGGACGACCCGAGCCAGGACTTCAACGGCGCCTGGACCGGTAACCAGCAGGTCGAGGTCACCCACCGTCTCTTTCCCGCGGCGCAGACTTCCGGCGGCCTCCACGCGCTCTACGCCCGGCACGGCGCGAAACTCTTCGGCAAGCCCGGCCGCGGTTTCCTGGGCGAAGCTGAGCAAAAAGCGGCCGGCGCTCTTGCGATAGGACTCGATCGAACGCAGAACCTTTTCCTCCAGCTTGGCGCCCATGCGGGGCAGGTCACGCAGCTTTTGCTCGCGGCAAATGCGTTCCAGATCGTCAATATTCTTGACGCCGTGGTGTTGGAAGAGCAATGCGATACTTTTGGGGCCGAGCCCCTGGATCTTGAGTAGTTCGAGCGCCGAAGCCGGATAGCGGGCTAGCATTTCATCGCGGCGCTCAAACGAGCCACGCTGAGAGATTTCGACTAGAACAGCGGCGATACCCTTGCCGATACCGGCGATGTCGGTCACCTTGCGATCGGGATCCCGCAGGATGTCGGCAATGCGCTCAGGGTAACCCTCGATGGCTGCCGCGGCATTGCGGTAACTGCGAATGCGAAACCCGTCTTCGGCGCCGATTTCCATCAGGTCGGCTGTTTCCGAAAGCATTCGGGCGATTTCTTTGTTTTCCATGCGTTCGAAGTGCCCTTTAGTTTGTCCTATCAACCGGTCTCAGCGACTCTGCGGCATCCGGCATCGTGTTCCCCAGCGACGGCTCAACATGAACTAGGACATCCGCCACCCAATCCAGATTCTCTTTGATGGCTATTCTTACCTGGGTGGCGATGGAGTGACTATCGCGCACGGTGAGGCCCGGATCAACTTCCAGATGCATGTCGACGTGATACTTGAGGCCGGTACGGCGAGCCCAGCACTTTTCGATAGCCAGGGCGCCCGGAACCGTTGCGGCTACGCTGCGAATCTGCCGCATCAGATCGTCGTCGGGCATCGTATCGGTGAGGAAATCGACGGTGCGCCGGACGACTCGGACGGAGAGGAGGATGACAATGAGCCCAATCAGTACGCCGCCTAAGTGATCAGCCCCCTGGAACCGCACCGGATCAAGAAGCGTTAATGCAATGGCGATCAGAGCAACCGTGGTGGAGATGAGGTCGGTAATGTCGTGCCAGGCGTCGGCGTTAAGCGAGGCGCTGCCGATGCGGCGGCTAACCCGGAACTTCCACCCCCCCAGGCCGATCTTGACGACTATCGACAGAAAAATGGGGTAGAGCGCGAAGCCGTGAACTTGATGCGCGCTGTCCATGGTGACCGCGCTGCGCCAGCAAATGAGAAACCCAGCCAGGAAAAGGAGCCCTCCCACGGCTAGGCCGGACAACGTCTCGAAGCGGCCGTGGCCGTACGGGTGGTTCTGGTCAGGGGGCCGGCTGGCAAGGTGTAACCCGGCAAAAACGATACCAGAAGAGGCGACGTCCGCAGCGCCTTCAAACCCGTCGGAAACGAGGGCCGTGGAATTCGCCGCGAAGCCCACCAGGATCTTGGTTAACGAAAGCAGAACGCCGATTGCGGCGCTTACCAAAGCAAGACGCTTGCCGACGGATTCCGCTTTGGTTACCCGCTCTACCATACGGTTTGAGGATAGCGCGGGCCAAGGAGTGTAATCCGGATCTTACAGAACGCCCCTCGGCCACCCAGGAAGCAACGTCGAAGCTCTGGGAAACTAATGAAAAGACAGCTAACATAGGAATTGTTCGGAGGCACCCCCAAGGGGACGAATCAGAAGCCACAGGCCGATCTGGGGGAAGCGAACAAGAGCGACGCGACCGAAAAATTAAGGAAAGAAAAAATGGACAAGCTCGCGCAAAACATTCAAGAGGCGTTCCTTAACAATGCCAGGAAGGAAAAGACTTTTCTCACTATCTACTTGATGAGTGGGGTAAAGCTGTCCGGGCGAATCAAGAGTTTTGACAAGTACTCAGTAATTCTCGAGACGAACAACCAGGAGCAACTCATCTTCAAGCATGCGATTTCGACGGTGGTGGTCTCCAAGCCGTTCCACGGGTCGGGACCACACCTGACCGCGACGGGCGCGTCGTTACCGGGACCTCCGCCAGTTCCGGAAATGTCGGAAGGCTGAGGCCGCGAGGAGATAGATCGCGCGCCCGATGCAAACCACACAAGAACGAACGCTGATCGTTGGCGTGCAGTTAACTTCGCGGGGAAAGACACAGGCCGGCACAACGGAGCCTGTGGCCGATCCGGAGGAGTCGCTCGAAGAACTGGCGGTTCTGACCGAAAGCGCGGGTGGCATCGTCCTGGGCCGCATGTTGCAGCAGCGAGCGACCCTCGACGCGGCTACCCTGGTCGGATCCGGCAAAGTCGCCGAGATTAAGCAACGCGTGGCCGGCGACGCACTGGATGCGGTCATCTTCGACCGCGAGCTCTCGCCCACTCAGTTGCGCAACCTGGAGCTTACGCTGGCCTGTAAGGTGATTGATCGCACTCAACTGATCCTTGACATCTTCGCACGCCGTGCGCGGACCAAAGAGGGGCAGTTGCAGGTAGAACTTGCACAATTGAATTACCTGTTGCCACGGCTGGCCGGCCGCGGTAAGGAGATGTCGCGACTGGGCGGCGGCATCGGTACCCGGGGGCCGGGCGAAACGCAGTTGGAAACCGATCGCCGCCGCATCGGCCGCCGCATCGCGAAGCTAAAAGAGGATCTGGAACGCGTGCGAGCCTCGCGTGGCGTGCAGCGATCCCAACGTCAAGCGGTACCGCTATCAACGGTTGGATTGGTGGGCTACACGAACGCCGGCAAATCGACACTGTTTAACCGATTGACCGGCGCCGGTGTGCTGGCCGATGCGAAGATGTTTGCCACGCTGGACCCGACTGTTCGGCAGATTCGCCTCCCCTCGGGCCGCCGTGTCTTGCTAAGTGACACGGTCGGTTTTATCCGGAGCCTTCCGACAACTTTGGTGGACGCCTTCCGGGCCACACTGGAAGAAGTGACCGCGGCGGCTCTCCTGTTGCACGTTGTGGACGTTACGTCGGAAACGGCTGCCGAACAGACGGCACATGTTTTGAAAGTGCTGGCCGAAATCGGGGCCCAGAACACAACTCAAATCCTGGCACTCAACAAGGCAGATCTACTGCCCGAAGCGGACCGGCTACAGGATATGGGCACGCTAACACACCGGATCTTAGGTGAAACGGCGCGTCAGAATGCGACTGATGCCGTGTTGATTTCAGCTGTGTCTGGGCTGGGAATCGATTCGCTGTTGTCTAGAATTGACGAACGGCTGATGTTAGACCCCGTGACGCGCCAGCGATTCCGGTTCCCGGCAAGCGAAGGGCGGGCGCTGAACCTCTTGCACGAGCGAGCGGCTGTGATTTCACAGGACTACCACGATGGTTTTTGTGACGTTCTGGCCGATGCCCCCGCGTCAATTCGAAACCGGCTGTCCCAGTTTGCGGTGTCTGGCGAACGGGGCATTTCCCCGGTATAAAACACGGCTGAACTTGTTCTATATTGAGTTACGCCAGATGAACCTGCCAAATCTACTTACGTTGTTCCGGATCTTTCTGGTGCCGCTGTTGGTCGCAGCCTTGTTGCAGCAGCATCTGAAGGTCGAATTTCACGGCAGAACACTGATAGCCAACGATTTCTTTGCCCTGATGGTGTTTCTGGCTGCCGCTCTGACCGACCTGCTGGACGGATATCTGGCTCGCCGTTGGAAGCAAGTGACGACGGTGGGTACGCTGCTCGATCCGATTGCCGACAAGCTTCTGATTTCGGCCGCCATGATCTCACTGGTGCAAGTGCGGATGCTACCCGGGTGGCTCGTGATTCTGGTGATCGGCCGCGAGTTTGCGGTGTCGGGCTTGCGAAGCATCGCTGCCGCCGAGGGTTACACGATCAAGGCCAGTGAACTGGGCAAGACCAAGATGGTGATGCAGGTGACCGGTGTGGCGATGGTGATGATGTCAGCCCGCTGGCCGCAAATTGAGCCTTATGCCATGGCTGCGGTATGGGGAGCATTGCTGTTCGGGTTGTGGTCCGCGGTCGACTACTTCCGGAAGTTCTGGAAAGTAGTCGATCTGGAAATCAAGCTGCGCCGGCGGCATGAACTCATCATGATGGAGCGGCGCAAAAGAAGGCTTCAGCGAGCCCACCGCCTGGCAGAGCGAGCGCGCGCAGCGTCTACTCGGTGACTCGCGATACCTTGGTGAATTCGAAGTGAGAGGCCGGGTCGACGATCTCGAAGTTATCTGGCGTAAAGACCGCTGTTCGAACCTGGCCGCGCGGGCCTAACGCCCCAATCTCTCGACCGTTGAAGACGATGTGTACGCCGGCGGCGTTGCCGGCTTTAATGCGGGCGCTCTCATGTCCTTCGAACACCTTGGTCTGATCTGGGTCGAGAATGCCGCTAAAAATGCTCTTACCGTCCGAAACCACTGACACCCACGTGCGTTCCACTGCCGCCAACTCCAGATGGATAGCGCCCGTCGCAGTCGCGTCTGAATGAGATGCCGCCGCGCTTTGCGGAGCACTGGAATTCGGCTTGGAAGCGGCAGACGGGCCGCTAGACGCGGTGTTAGCGGTGTTCTTGTTTTTCACGCTCGGAGCGGCTGGAGAGACCCTGGTGGGTGAAGATGCGGTCAGCGCCGGTGCGGCACCGCGGGCGCTTTCCCACCACGCGTACACCCCTGAACACCCAATCAGCACCAACAATAGTGAAGCACCTGGGACAGCCCATCGAGCTGCCGATTTCTTGCCTACTTGGCGCAGTGCGGGAACGTTTGGCAGTTGCCGGTGGTCTTCGCCTGGAATCGGCGGCGCCGGAATTGCCGTTGCCTGCGCCTCAAGCAGTTTCGCGAGATCGGCTGCAGGTATTTGCAGGCTGCTGGCAAACTGCTTGACAAAACTCTTATAGAAAAACGGGGAACTGAAATAACCCAGTTGGTCCCCTTCGATGGCTTCCAGGTTCCTCAGCGAGATTCTTGTATCAATGCTCACCATTTCCAGGGTTAGACCCTGCTTCAGTCTTTCTTCACGTAGCAATGAGCCGACAGTGCGCATATACAAAATGGCGATAGCTCGCCTTTCGCTGGTACCGCTATTCCCTTAGTGCAAGCCTTAAACGGAAATCTCAACTTACCACTATCTGCGGTGGCAATCCAGTAAAAACCGCAGGTTTTCACAGATTTTCCACAGGGGCCAAGTCGACCCATGGAGCCTTTAAGAGAAGATTATAAACGGCTTACTGGTCGTTTGACGGACCCGTGACGAGCCTTCACGAGGAAGGATAAGCCAGGATCAGCGCCCTGGCGCTTCGGTTTTCTTTGGTTGGCGGGGGGTGTGCACAGCTGCCTTCAGCCCCGCGCTTCCCCAATCCCCGGGCTGGGTGATGCGACCCTTGCCGAACGGGACGCGCAGTTCTCTGATACTGAAACGAGCGGCGTCACCATCGATGCTGACGAACGTGTGAGCGAAAAACCAGCCCTGCTCGTACTGCTTGGTGTCGCGCAAGTGGCCACCCGCGCTGGCGAGATCAAGATAGGTGACCCCGTCGAGCTCGAAATGAAGCATTTCATGGATGTGGCCGGCGATCACGTATTTCACGCCATATTGCTTGATGATCTGATGAAACGGAAACTGGGTGTTGCCGACCAGAACGGGGAAAAGCCAGGACGGCCGGTGCGAGATCACGAACTTCACTTTCGCGCCGGCGTGCGCCGCCAAGTCCTTCTGGAGGAAGTCAAGTTCTTCGCGTGAGAACTGCGCGCTTGGGCCATCAGTGCCCCGGCTGTTGTCAAGAACCGTGAAATGGGACTGATGGTAGTCGAAACTGTAGTGGTGGGGCCGCCGCGCGTATTTCACGAACAGTGCCTCGGATTTCTGTGACCAGATATCGTGATTGCCAGGGGTGAGGAATACCTGATAGCGGTGCCTCGCACCGACGATTCGTTCGAACTGAAGCCACTGCGCCTCCGCCGTTTGATCGTTCCCGCCCTCAATAGAGTCACCGACGCTCAGAATAAAGGCCGGGCTGCTGGCGTCCGCCTCCTTCCATGCCTCTTCAAACACCCCTGGCACGGCGCCGCCGGTCCGGTCGCCCAGAATCTCAAAATGGAACGGGCCATTCGCGTCCTGCGCCGCCCAATTGGCAGCTGCGGCCGAGAGCGCCAGAAGAATGCAGGCGAAGGATCGGCGCAGACGCATATTTCATTGGTAACACGCCCGGCCGTTTGCATCCGGAATGGCGAGTACTAAGATTCCGAGCCGCAATGTTCAGAGGTTCACGTGCGAACTTTTGGGGGCTAACGGGCACTATATTGGCGTGCCGTTCCATGCCGTCTATTCCGCACTGTTCACGATTCTAGCCGCGTTTCTGCTGTTAAGCGCCCTGGACGACCTGGTACCCCTGTTGATTTGTTTGACCCGGTTGGGCGTTGGGGTGAAGAAAGCGCGAGAGACTGCGACAACCCGGTCGGCTGCCGGGTCAGAGCCCTGTCGCGAGACAGACGCCTCGCTGCGGCGGTTTGCGATTTTCGTGCCCTGTTGGAAGGAGTCGCGGGTGATAGCGAACATGGTGCGCCACAATCTGGCCTCCATTCGCTATTGCCATTTCGATATCTTCCTTGGTGCGTACCCGAATGACGAAGAGACGATCAAGGCTGTCGAGGACCTGGCTCGCAGCTGCCGCAGCGTCCACGTGGCGTCGGTCCCGCATGATGGTCCCACGTCGAAGGCCGATTGCCTAAACTGGATTTTCCAATCCCTCGTGCGCTTTGAGGCAGCGCACGGTACCCACTTCGATGCGGTGGTGGTGCACGATGCCGAGGACCTGATTCATCCTGATTCGCTCAGCTTGATTAACGAAAAGCTCGATGAATTCGACACAGTGCAGGTGCCGGTGCTTCCGCTCACGACTAACCTCGGCGAGCTGACTCATGGCATCTACTGCGATGAGTTTGCCGAGTTTCAAACCATCGACATGCGAGCACGGGGCCTTAGCGGATCGTTTCTTCCTTCTAATGGCGTTGGAACCGGATACTCTCGCGCAGTCCTGGATCGCTTGGCGGAAGAGCGCAGTAATCGCGTCTTCGAACCGGCCAGCCTGACCGAGGACTACGAAAGCGGGGTGAGGATCTTTCGACTTGGGTTCCGGCAATTCTTCGCGACACTGGAACGCCGTAACGGCGCGTTCCTTGCAACGCGCGAGTACTTCCCGCGGACCTTCCGCGCCGCGGTTCGTCAACGCACTCGCTGGGTCACCGGTATCTGCCTGCAGGGTTGGGAGAGGCTGGGGTGGCGCGAATCGGGGATCACGCGCTATTGGTTCTGGCGCGATCGTAAGGCGCTGGTCACCAATCCCATCGGGCTGTTGGTGAGTTTGTTCATGTTGCTGTCGTTGTTGGATCTGGTAGTGGCATATCTCACCGGCACGCCTTGGCACTTCGCGATTGCGCGGAATCTGACGCAGCGGCTATGCTGGGCAAATTTGGCAATACAGGCCATTCGCACCGCGGTCCGCATGGCGTGTGCCGGTCGAGTCTATAGTTGGAGGTTTGCGGCCGGCGTTCCGGTCCGGGCTTTTTACGAAAGCATCATCAACGGAATCGCCACGCTCAAGGCCATTCGGATCTACGTCGCGGCGCGAAGGCAGGGGAGACCGTTGGTCTGGCTGAAGACGGAGCACTACTATCCAAACCAAGCCGCCCTTGAGTCTTCCTGGAAAGGGCTGGAGGAAGTGTTGGTGGGCTCCGGATACATCGAGGCCGAAACTCTCGCGATGGCGCATCGCCTGAAGGCGCCAGGCGCCGACCTGGGCGAATTCCTGCTGGCGAAAGGCCTATTGAGCGAGGAAGACTATTGCGAGGCGGTGAGTCTCTGCTCCGGTGTGTCCGCTCAGCCCAGCTATATCGATCCGGCGCCCGTGCATCAGCGGGCAGCACGGTCCTTACCGATGAGTCTTCAATCGAAATGCAGGGTCACGCCCATCCAGATTCAAGCCGGCCGGCTTTATCTGGCCACGCCACAGACCCCGGCGACTCACCTGATCGACGAAATCCAGCGGCACACCCGCCTGCAGGTCCACTTTCGGATCGTGACGCCCAGCAACTATGCCGAGCTCCGGTCCACGCTATTCGGGGGGGACACCGGCGAATTGGCGTTGGCGGGAGCGCCCGTGAGAGAAGAACGCGCGTTCGCCGCGGCTGGATAGAAAGGGACTGAGCAGCCCGGACCCCGCCGAGATCCAGGCTGCCTTCCGAGTCAATTCGCTGCCAAGCTAGTCACTGAACAATGGGGTTGAACAGATCGATCGGGTCAAGAGCGACGATTTTCCAACCACCGGGCTTGTCCTTGACTGGCACCAGGCGGATATGGACCTCTTTGATGCGTCGGTCGATCTCCTCGTTTGTGGCCTTGTCACGGAGATCCAGAATCCAGCGAACAACGGCCTTCGATTCAGTTTCCGAGCCCGCCTCATCGATGAGATCGATGTCGCTGTGAGGGCTGACCTCATTGGTGAGCGCAACGAAGTAGTTCTCGAGCTGGCTGTAACCAGGCATGGACTTGTCGAAAGGGATTAGAGCGCCCGTTGGATTGCCGTCGTCAAGGGCGGTCGCGACTTGTTTGAGAATCCTGAGTACATCCACGTTGCGATCAGCGAGCAAGGGCCGGGCGAGCACACAGCCGAAAGCCACGCCGCAAAGGCCTCGCGTGAAATGGCGCCGTGAGTGTGTGTTAGGTTCGATAGCTGCCATTGATCTTGATGTAGTCTTCGGTCAGGTCGCACGTGAAGATGCGGGCTTCGCCCTTTCCTCCGGCACGATGCACAATCTTGATGCGAACCTCTGCTTCGTCAAGCTTGGCCTTCAGCTGGTCTTCGTCAAATGGTGCGGCCAGCCCCTTTTTGCAGACCAGTTGCCGTTGCAGGTAGATGTCGACGTCCGCCGGGTCGAACTTCACACCCGCGTATCCGGCGGCACAAATGATACGCCCCCAATTCGGGTCACTACCTGCGATCGCGGTCTTCACCAGCGGCGAGTTTGCGATGGCGCGTGCGATTCGGCCCGCGTCCTCCGCGGTCTTGAAACCCACCGCGCGAACAATGATCAGTTTGCGGGCGCCTTCCCCGTCGGCGGCAATCTGCTCGGCAAGACTCTCCAGGACCCAGCTCAGCACCTCTTCGAATACCTGCCGCTCCTTCTCATTGGGCCTCACACCCGAGGCGCCATTCGCCAGCAGAGCAAGCGTGTCGTTGGTTGACGTGTCGCCGTCCACCGTGAGCGAGTTGTAACTTCGATCATTGGCTCGCAGCAGCATCGGGCGCAGATCGCGAGGCGAAATCTCAGCGTCTGTCATTACGAAGCCCAACGTGGTAGCCATGTTCGGATGAATCATGCCGGACCCCTTGGTCATGCCGGCAAGGCGAACGACGCCCCCGCGGAAACTGATCTCTTCGGACGCAACTTTCATGCGGGTGTCTGTCGTCATGATGGCCCGCGCCACCTCCTCGAACTTGTCGGTGGAGAGCCGTTCGACCAGACCTGGCACAGCGTTCGTCAACAGTTGAGATTCGAGTTCCACCCCGATAACACCTGTGGAAGCCGGGACAACCTGGTCGGTCCGAACGTGCAGAGCGCGTCCAACCGCTTTGCAGGAGGCAAGGGCCACCTTATCGCCCGTGCGTGTGGCGCAATTTGCGTTGCCGGCGTTTACCAGCACCGCAGCCACCTTGCCGCGCGATGACTTGAGATTCTTTTGAGCGATTCTCACCGGTGCAGCCCTCACCATGTTTTGGGTGAAAAGCGCGGCCGCATTGGCCGGTAAATCGGGCACAATGAGGGCCAGGTCGTTATTCCGCTGTTTGCGGATGCCTGCGTACGCTGAGGCATAGCGGTAGCCGACAGGAAGTTTCAACTTTGCATCTCCTCCGAGCGAACTCCCATCATTTCATTCTCGGTCAAATGATAACCGTTCCGGAAAGCATCCGCCGCCATTCGCTTCTTACCCGGCAATTGAACCTCTACCAGTTCCAGCGCCGAATCCTGCCCGCACCCCACGAACAGACGCCTTTGTTCCGCATGAAGTGCCGCCGCCCTCAGACCGGAAACGGAACCAGCCACGCGAGCGCTCGCTATCTGCAACAGCTGGCCTCGGAAGAACGTGTACGCGCCCGGCCAAGGCGTGAAGCCGCGGAGGCGGTTATAGACCTGCGACGCGGATCGGGACCAATCGATCAGGCCATCTTCTTTCCTTAAAATCGGCGCCAGTGACGCTTCGATATCGTTTTGTTTGACGGCAACACTTCTGCCTGCTTCGACGTCGGCTAACGCGCGCACAAGCAGCGAAGCTCCCGAAACGGCGAGCCTGGCCCCCAGTTCAGGAGCGTTTTCCTCCGCGCCGATTGGCGTGGACTCCTGAAGCAGCATGTCACCGGTGTCGAGGCCGGCGTCAATGCGCATGATCGTGACGCCGGTAACGGTCTCGCCATTGGCAAGGGCCCATTGAATGGGAGCCGCGCCCCGATACTTGGGAAGCAACGAAGCATGGACATTCAGGATGCCAAGCCGTGGAATGTCGATGATGCTTTGTGGAATGATCTGCCCGTAACCGACCACTACCATGGCCTCGGGATCGATCTCCCGCAGCAAGTCGACATTCTCGGGCCTACGGATCCGCTCGGGTTGAAACACGGAGAGCCCGTGAGCCACGGCCGTCTGCTTAACGGGAGACTCCGCCACCCCCCTGCCACGACCTTTCGGTCTATCGGGTTGGGTGAACACAGCCGAAATGGTATGCCCGGCAGCGATTAGCGCTTCGAGAGTAGGCACGGCGAACTGGGGCGTACCGAGGAAAACAAGGCGCATGGTCTGGACGGAACGGTCGGCGCCCGAGGAGGCGTCAAATCAGTCCCACTCACCGGCTTTCTGTAATTTGCGAATTTTGCGCCGGATCAGGTCCCGTTTTAGTGTGCTGACGTGCTTGATGAAGAGGACGCCGTTGAGGTGATCAATCTCATGCTGCATGGCGCGCGCCAGCAACTCTTCGCCCTCGTGTTCCAGGATTTGCCCTTTTTCGTTGTGGGCCCGAATGCGCACTTTGCTCGCCCGCTTGACCTGTTCCCGGAAACCGGGAATGCTCAGGCAACCTTCTTCGCCGATCTGTGAGCCTTCTTTGCGGACGATTTCAGGGTTGATGAGTATAAACTTCCGCGACTCATCCTCTCCCTGCGAAGTGTCGATGACCGTCAGCCGCCGGCCAAGGCCAATCTGGGGCGCGGCGAGTCCCAGCCCTTTCGCGGCGTACATGGTGTCCCACATATCGGCGATCAGAGCATGCAGTTCCGGCGTGTCGAACTCCGTAATCGGTTCGGCGACTCGTTCGAGGACGGGATCGCCATATTTCACAATCTTCCGAATCATCTAGTAACTCTTAACCTGGGCAAGATAGCTATCGTAGTTTCTTTTGGTTTCCGTCAGTGAATCGCCGCCGAACTTCTCGAGGAACGCCTGCGCCAATACCAGCGCGACCATCGCTTCCCCGATGACGCCAGCCGCCGGCACCACTGCTACGTCACTGCGCTCATAGGCCGCAAGAGCCGGGTCTCGGGTTTCCAAATCCACCGACTCCAGCGGCCGCCGAAGGGTGGAAATCGGCTTGAGGAAGCCGCGCACCACCACATCTTCGCCGTTGGTGATGCCACCTTCCAAGCCGCCTGCGCGGTTGGAGCCGCGATAGAACTCCCGCTCCTGCTTGCGATAGTGAATCGTGTCCTGCACGGCAGAACCAAACGAAGCGGCGCCTTCCTCCGCGTAGCCGATCTCCGCGCCCTTTACAGCTTGAATGGAAACGATGGCTTGGGCGAGTTTGCCGTCGAGCCGGCTGTCCCACGTGATGTGCGAACCGAGGCCGGGCGGCAAGGCGTGCGCGATCACTTCGAAGATACCCCCAACGGTATCACCGGTGCGGTAGGCCTGGTCAACAACCTGCTTCATTTCGGCCTCGGTTTCCGGATCAACACAACCCAGCAGAACTTCGTCTTTTTCGCTCAGCGCGACCAACTCTTCCCATCGCGCCGGCCGCTTGAGACGCACGGGCCCCACGGCGACCACATGGCTCAGCACACCGATGCCGAACTCCGCAAGAAACGTCTTGGCCAACGCACCAACCGCAACGCGCGCAGTCGTTTCGCGGGCGCTGGCACGTTCCAGAATGTAGCGGGCTTCGGGAAGGTTGTACTTGATGGCGCCAGCCAGATCTGCATGACCTGGCCGAGGGCGATTCACCGGCCGGTTGCTGACCGGAACGGCTGGCGGGCTTCCGTTTGAAGCGTCAACGGAGGTCGCCGCCGGAGCCACCACCGGGAGCGTGTTCTCCCAGTTTTCCCAATCCTGATTTGCCAGCAGTATTGCAATCGGTGAGCCAATGGTTTGCGAATAGCGGATGCCGGACACAATATGCACGCGGTCCGTCTCGATCTTCATCCGGCCGCCGCGGCCGAAACCTTGCTGCCGCCGCCACAACTGGCGGTTCAAATACGGCATTGAAATTGGTATTCCCGCGGGTAAGCCGGTCAGGGTGGCTACGAGGCATTCGCCGTGCGATTCCCCGGCCGTTTCAAAGCGAAGCATTCCTATCTCTGTATGGTAACGTGACGGCACGAAAGCACGCAGCACCCTCCCAGGACGAACTTCCGCAGCCGGAAAGGCCTTCAGCAGCATGGGATAATTAGGGAGGCGGACGACTCGTTGCCCGGATTTCCTGTCAACCAAACCAATCGGGTGAACTCCCTCGTCCGAGATGCGCGTAGGCGGCATCTACTGATTCTTGCTGGCGAGCAACTTGCGGTTTGCGTGATCATGGTGTGTGCCGGCGGTGCTCTGATGTTACTCGCGGGTACCCAGATCCTGAGCTGGTACTGGCTGGTTCCGTTGCTGTTCGCTGGACTGGCTGCCGGCTGGGTCCGCTTTCGACGGCGAGCCATCCCTCCTTACCGTGTTGCACAGATTCTCGACGTTCGGCTCGATCTTCACGACACGATCTCGACGGCGTGGTTTTTGCGGAACGGTATCACACACCCGGCGATCGATGTGCCGGCCGCAGAAGCCGGAAGCCTCGTGCGCACTCAGTTCGCTCAAGCGGAGGCGCTGGCTGCGACGGCCGACCCCAACCCGGCTTTCCCGGTCACCGGTCAAAGAACCTGGGCAGTTGCCGGCGCGTTGTTTGCGGTCGTAGTCGGCCTGTTTGGGACCAGGTACCTGGTCTACCGCAGCCTCGATCTGAAGAAGGCACTCATTCCCCTGCCGCAACTTGGTAACGTTCTCGCTTCGATGGAGAAACGCCTGCTCTCGCCCCGCGGTGAGCCGGGCGATCAAAACCAGCTTGATGCCAAGGCCGAGAACCAGGAAGCACGGGGTCAACAGCCCGATGACCCTCGCATGAACGAAGTGCTGGGCGTGAAAAACTCCAATGGTTCAGACGCTGCATCCAGCGACCCGAACGGGGCGCAAGCACCCAAAACACAGAAGATGGATGCGGCCAACGGGGATCAGCCGCCAAACGGTGAAAACGGCAAGCAGAACAGCGCCAGTCCGGACGCACAGCAGGCGGGCAACAATCAACCCTCTCCGAGGGGGGATCCGCCTTCTGGTGGTCAACCCCAGACCGGACCGCAGAATGGGCAGCAGCCTCAATCTTCTCCGGGCTTATTGGACAAAATGAAAGACGCCCTGTCGAGCCTGGCTTCAAAAATGCGGCCTTCGTCTTCGCCCCAGTCATCGCAGAATGCAAGTAAACAGCCGAACAACGGCGATGACGAAAACAAGAGCCCGGGATCGCAGGGCGAGCAGGCACAGTCCAAACAACCAGGCGCGAACAATCAGCAAGACGGCCAGGAGGCCAACGCCCAGGGCGAAGAGAATAGCCAGACGGCGGAGCGCGCTCAGAATGCACAGGGCCGCAATTCAGATCGCTCTTCCGACAAGAACGGCAGCGATGCGCATTCCGGCGTAGGGCGGCAGGATGGCGCGAAGGAATTGAAGGAAGCGCAGCAGCAGGAAGCCATGGGCAAACTGGCTGAGATTATCGGAAAGCGCTCGGCCAATCTGACAGGTGAAGCTCTGGTGGAGGTGCCCAACGGTAAGCAACAACTGCAGACCAAATACTCGCAGAAGGTGGGGCGGCACGCGGACTTAGGCGGAGAGATTAACCGCGACGAAGTTCCGCTGATCTACCAGCAGTACGTGCGCGAGTATATGGAGCAAGTCCACAAACAGGCGAAAACGCTGAAGTAGAGGCCGCGGCTAACGCTTGTCGCGGTTGCTCAGAATGCTCTCGGCGAAATAGTCGACGACTCTGGCTTCGTTACGCGACGTTTCAATGAATGCATCCCTGAGCAGTTGATCCTTCAGGTTGAATAGCTGCGTTCGAATGCTCTCCTGCACCCTGGGATCGCTTAATTCGCGCTGGCCGGCCGGCTCTTTGGCGATGACCTTGATAATTCGGTAGCCTTCGGGCGTATGAATCACCGGGCTGACACCGCCGGAGGGCAGCGCCAAAATCGCTTTCCGCAGTTCGACATTCGCTTCGGTCAGGGCGGATTCCGGAATGAAACCGTAGTCGCCGCCATTCGGGGAGGACTTTGCGTCTTCGGAGTAGTTCTGCGCAAGTGCTCCGAAATCTTCGCCCTGTCGCAGGCGCATTTCAATCATGGCGATCTTCTTCTTGGCCTGCTCGTCGTTTTGCGCTTTGTCCTTCTTCAGGTTGTGGACGTTCGGATCGGGCGTCGGTGTTACCAGGATCTGCGCCAGATGGACCCGCGGCTCGGCCAGATTGAAACTGGCCTTATTGGTGTTATAGAACGACGCCACGTCGGCGTCGGAGATCGAGATGTGAGAGCCAATCTCTTTGTTCAAGAGTTTTTCAATGCTGAGGTCTTTGCGTAACTGCGCTTTAAAGTCGGCCTCCGACATCTTGCGCAGCTTGAGTTGTTTTTGAAAATCCTCCTGCGTGTAAGGCGCGCGCAACTGATTGAATTTCGCCTCGACGTCCGCGTCGACGGCAATCAGGCCCGCCTTCTCGGCACGCTGCAACAGAATCTCGCTGTCGATCATAGCCCGAAGCGTCTCGAGCTTGTATGCCAGGGCGGAGTCGCCCGTCTGGCTGCCAAGTGCATCGGGGGCTTGGCTTGCCATCTGCCGTTCGAGCTCCGGATAGCTGATGGGCCGGCCATTCACCGTTGCGGCCACGTCGGCGGATACGGAGGTCTTGCAGCTGGTTAAGACGACGCCGAGAAGGCCCAGCGCTCCATACAGGACGAACAGGAGTCGCGACCATCGATTCTTCATCAAATTATGCTTTCACTTTCTTTATCTGTTCGACCAGAGCCGGCACAACTTGAAACAGGTCTCCGATCACACCGTAGTCGGCAATCTCGAAGATCGGTGCATTCTTATCGGAGTTGATGGCCACAATTGTCTTGGCTCCCCTCATGCCGACCAAGTGTTGTATGGCGCCGGAGATGCCAACCGCCAAATACAATTTGGGCGCCACGGTTTGGCCCGAACTGCCCACCTGCCGCTCCATGGGCAGCCAGCCGTTGTCACAAATCGGCCGCGAAGCAGCCAGTTCGGCGCCCAGGACGCCGGCGAGTTCTTCCACGATCGACAAGTTTTCTTTCTCTTTGATCCCGCGGCCAACCGAAACAATAACATCCGCTGCCGACAGGTCGACTGAGCGCTGCGCTTCGCGGAACGGTTCTTCGGACTTGCTGCGTATGTCCGCGGGACTGAGTGCAACGTCGAAGATTTCAACGGTAGCGGCCGAACCCGCCGGCTCAGCGGCACGAAACGCCCCCGCTTGCAAGGATGCGAAGATCGGCGCGCCAGCCGTGGATCGTACATCGGCATTGAGCTTGCCTTGGAAAAGCTGCCGCACGAAAATCGGCACGCCGCCTTCAATCCGGACATCAATCACGTCGCTGATCAGAGGACGCAGGAATCGTGTCGCCAGTTTGGGCGCATAGTCGCGGACTTGGTAGGTGTGGGGGAAAAGGACGAACTGGGGCTGCGCGGCCTGTATCAGCTGCGACAGCGCCGCGGTGTAACCGTCTGCCGTGTAGTTGGCTAGCAGTTCATGATCAAGCGCATGGACTTTGGTGAATCCCAATGTTGCAGCCTGCCGCGCCAGCGATTCCACGCCGTGTCCCAGGACTGCGCCTTCCAGAGGCAACCCTGCAGCCGCCGCAATTTTGCTCCCCCCTGCGACGGTTTCAAATGACATCCGGTTGTACGAACCGGCGCGTTGCTCAAGAACAACCAGAACGCTCACAGGACCCTCGCTTCAAACTTCAGTTTCTCGACGAGCTGAGCGACCGCTTGGTCCGGTGGGCCGGTGAAGATCTGGCTTGTCTTGGTGCGTTGCGGGGGGTAAATACGATCGATGGATGAGCCTGGAGCGAGTTCTGCGCCGCCTTCCGGGGGCGTGATGATCTTGATCTCCTTCGTTTTGGCCTTCTTGATTCCCATCAGGGTGGCGTAGCGCAGCTTCTTGATACCCGATTGAATGGCGAGTACGGCCGGCATCGGCAACGCGAGATATTGAAACCATCCGTCTTCGAGTTCGCGTTTGACGCGTAACGTCTGGCCTGAGACTTCGACCTGCATGATGATTGTGGCATGCGCGTAGCCGAGCAATTCCGCCAGCACGACCCCGGTTTGCCCAAAGCCAAGATCGTCAGACTGCAGGCCGGTCAGTACAAGATCCGGAGACTCCGCTTTGATAGCCAAACTGAGAACCCGCGCTGTCGCCAGAGCGTCCAGATGCATTCCCTCGGGAACCACGATGTGAATCGCTCGATCCGCGCCCTTGGCCAACGCTTCCCGAATGGTGGCCGCTGCGCGATCCGGCCCGGCGCAGACCACCACCACTTCGCCCCCGGCAGATTCTTTGAGTTGCAACGCTTCTTCCAAAGCGTAGGCGTCCGGTTCGTTTATTTCAAAGCTGAGGTCGGATTCGTCCAGCCACTTGGCGCTCGCGTCGATGCGAAGGCCCGAATCGCGGGCTGGAACCTGCTTCACGGAAACGATAATTTTCATGTGCAATTTAAGATGGCCCCCGCGCCTCTCTTCCACCGAATGGCGGAAGCCAGGGAGCGAGGCACGGCGTAAGGCTCCGTCTGCTCTCCTTCTAATTCTACGGAATGTCAACTTGAAGATGGGCGACGCGCCGGCAAATCTCGCGCTGGGGGTTTACCCACCCCTGTCGTCGCAGGCTTCGGGATCGCAAACTATTCGGCGTACTTTTTGAAGATCAGGCACCCATTGGTGCCGCCGAACCCGAAGCTGTTCGTGAGCGCATGCCCAATGGCCAGGGGGCGCGCGATCTTCGGCACGTAGTCCAGATCGCAGCCGTCGTCAGGTTCATCGAGGTTGATTGTAGGGGGAGCGACCTGATCGCGAATTGCCAGCACCGTGATGCCTGCTTCCAATCCGCCCGCCCCGCCCAGCAAGTGCCCGGTCATGGACTTCGTGGAACTGACCGCCAATTTGTAAGCGTGCTCGCCGAATGCTCGCTTCACCGCGATCGTTTCGGCACGGTCCCCAACCGCCGTGGATGTCCCGTGGGCATTCACGTATTGAACTTCCTCGGGGCTGATGTTCGCGTCGCGCAAGGCATTCCGCATCACCCGGAACGCGCCGTCGCCATCGTCCGGAGGCGACGTGATGTGGTAGGCATCCGCGCTCATTCCATAGCCGACGATCTCGGCCAGTATGCGCGCGCCGCGCTGTTTAGCATGTTCCAGTTCTTCGAGCACCAGGATGCCCGCTCCCTCACCGACAATGAACCCATCGCGCTGCTTATCCCATGGACGGCAGGCCTTCTCGGGCTCGTCGTTCCGGGTTGAGAGTGCACGCATGGCGGCAAAGCCTCCAACCCCCATAGGCGTTATGCAAGCTTCGCTTCCACCGCAAATCATGATGTCGGCGTCCTCATGCCGAATCAGCCGGAAAGAATCGCCGATTGAATGAGCGCTGGTCGTGCAGGCGGTGGCGGTAGCCGAGTTCGGGCCCTTGGCGCCGTAGCGTATCGAGACGTATCCACTGGCCAGGTTCACAATGCAGGACGGAATAAAAAACGGGGAGATGCGGCTCGGGCCGCGCTCCAGCAGGATCTTGTGCTCCCGCTCGATTACTTCGAATCCGCCGATCCCGCTGCCGATGTAGACGCCGGTTCGCTCCTCGTCGTAGCCCCCCGGCTCAAGTCCCGCATGCTTCATTGCAAATTCGCTGGCGGCCATGGCGAACTGAATGAACCGCGCCATTTTCTTGACTTCTTTCTTCTCCACAAATTGGAGCGGATCGAAGTTCTTCACCTCGCCGGCTATGCGGCAGCTAAACTCGGTGGCGTCAAATTGAGTAATCGGGCCTATCCCGTTCTTACCGGCACGGATGGCTTCCCAGGACTCGTCGGTGCCGTTGCCAACTGAACACAGCAGTCCGACTCCTGAGACTACGACTCTTCGCGGCACGAAATTCTCCCTTGGCGTCTGCGCGCCAATAGCGCGACGCTCCCAACGGCGGCCTTTACTTTTTCGCCTTGGCTTCGATGTAGTCGACGGCCTGTTTGACGGTTTGAATCTTCTCGGCGTCTTCGTCGGGGATGTCGATGTCAAACGCTTCTTCAAAGGCCATCACGAGTTCGACGATGTCCAGGGAGTCGGCCCCCAGATCATCCACGAAGGAAGCACTCGCATCCACCTGGTTCTCGTCCACGCCCAACTGCTCGACAATGATCTGTTTTACTTTCTGTTCAACCGCCATGAAATCCTCCTAACTACTTCTCTCTTGCGCGCACAGCTCGGCCCGGAACTACCAACCCAGCTCCAAATCTAACCTACCTCAAACGTAAAATGGGGAGCGTCTTCGGGAGATGAAATGCGGCGTAGGAACGCTTCAAAAGGATTGATTCTAGCGGTACCAACAATTTAAGGCAAGCCTTCCGGGGGCCGATTCGGTCATTTCGGCCAATTTTGTCGGCGCAGACAAGCAAAACTGATCTGGAAGTCGAGCCGGACTGAAAAGACGCTGTGCGCAAATGAAGAGAGGCCACTGCGGCTTTCTTTCTATGCGCGTCATCTATCTGCACGGATTTGCGTCCAGCCCTGCATCCCGCAAGGCCCGCTTCTTTAGCGAGAAATTCGGCGAGCTGGGCATTCCTTTCTTTGCTCCGGCCCTGGACCAGGGAGATTTCCGGGGTCTCACCCTCACCCGGCAGTTGGCTCTCGTCGAGGCCCAGGCCCCGGTGGAAGGTGCTCTCGTAGTCGGGTCGAGCTTGGGTGGCTATCTGGCTGCTCTACTGGCCGCCCGGCATCCGGAGATTGCCCGGCTCGTCCTCTTGGCGCCGGCCTTCAACCTATACGAACGATGGACGTCACAATTGACAAGCCAGCAGCTGGCGGATTGGAAACAAAACGGCGAAATGCAGGTTTTTCACTATGGCGCCGGCCACGACATGGCGATTGGCTACCAATTCCTGGCGGATGCGAAACAGTACGATCCATTTCCCTCGTTTTCTCAACCGACCCTTTTGTTTCATGGACTTCGGGACGAAGTGGTGCCCATCGATTTCTCGCTTCACTTCCAGGAGACTCATCCGAATGTTCGGCTTTTTCGTATGAATTCAGGACACGAGTTGACAGACGTATTAGACCTGATCTGGCAACGGACCGAACCCTTTCTCCTGGAACGGCCTGACTTTTAGAGTGCTAAACTCAGTGGATGCTGCGGGACTCTCTCGAATTGCCTGCAACGGCGATTGTTCCAGTGGCGTCTGATCAGTTGATAGTAGGTCGAAACGAGCCTCATTACCCAGATGGAAGAAATGCATAGGGTGAGCTGTGACGTTGAATGAAATAGGCGAAAAGGAAGTGCTTCAACAGCAGGCCCAGGAGTCGGAAGACAACCTAAGCCACCTCTTAACACCTACGCTTGACGAGTCGTGGTTCAAGTCAGCCCTCCGCAACCTCAAAGAGACGATTAACCCCCCGAAGTTGCCGCCCCTCGAATTGACTTCGCGGCCGATCGAGTTCCACACCTCCGCCGAGGAGATGGAGGTGCCGTGGTACAAGTCGCTGTTCGAGGGTATCAGGGACACCATCAGTCCCCGGAAACTGCCTCCACTCGAGGTCACTTCCAAGGCCGTCGAGGTTCCGGAAATTTGGACCTCCAATGCCAAGCAGGGCTCGCTCTCCTTTGCCACGGCAGTAGGTCTGGAAGTTATCGCCATCGTGCTTCTGTTCCTGCTGTTTACGAACAAGACCATTCAAAAAGCAATTAAAGAGCACGTTACCCTGATTGCGCCCGAACTCGGCCAGTATAAACCGAAGCTTCCACCCAAGCTGGAAAAAGCCGGCGGTGGCGGCGGCGGCGGAATGAAGCAACCTGAGCCGCTGAGCAAGGGAACGACGCCGAAGTTTGCGCCCAAGCAGTTCATGCCTCCCACCCAGGTGACCACACCGAAACCGCTGCTCCCTGTCGCGCCGACAATCACGGCAGAGGCCCCCAAGATCGACATGGATCAGTACGGTGATCCGAATGCCAAGAACCTGCCGTTCTCCGGCGGTCCTGGAACTGGTGGCTTGGGCGCGGGACACGGTGGCGGTATCGGCAATGGCGATGGCAACGGATTTGGCAACGGCAGGGGCGGCGGTATGGGGGGTGGTGTCTACCGCATTGGCGGCAGCGTCTCCGCGCCCGCCATCCTGATGAAGGTCGAGCCGGAATACTCCGAAGAAGCCCGTAAGGCCAAGTTCCAGGGCACGGTTGTGCTGATGATCGTCGTCGATGAGAAAGGCATGCCCCGAAACATCCGGGTGGTGCGTCCGCTGGGCCTCGGATTGGATGAAAAAGCCATTGAGGCCGTTCAACGCTGGCGCTTCAAGCCAGGCATGAAAGACGGACACGCCGTCGCGACAGAGGCTACCGTGGAAGTGAATTTCCGTCTGCTGTAAGCGGCCCGGCCATGGACTGGCACCTACTGACTGGCGTTCGCCCGGCACTCCGCGCAAGGACAGATCTTCCTGAGATGGTCGAAGGAATAAATGCCTGTGTTGTGCCCGTCATTCCAGTGGATCCGCACCGCGTAGTGGCCCACTGATTCCACCGACTCCATCTTCAGCCTGGCTTTGTACATCTGGAAAGGGCTCTGTTGTGCGTAATTGGTCTTCTGCGGCTCGGTGCCGTGGGAACCCGTGCAACCGGCGCAGGGACACTCGTCGCGCAGGTACTCCAGCGAATAGTCGCTGTGATGCCCATCTTTCCAGTCGATCTTGATCCCCGCCGACTTCGAGATGGCAATGTGCTCTGGGTCTGCGGCGGCAATCACTTGTGAATCGCTCATAGGTATGGCTTACGGCGCGTGCTGTACTCGTTCAATATCTCGCACCCCGGGGATGCGTCGAAAGGCGGAGACGACGCGTTCCAACTGCTTCTTGTCGCGGACGCTAACCGTGATGTCCACAATCGCGCTGTTGTCGCTGCGGCTCTCGTCGGCCCGCGCCTCCAGGCTGGTGATGTTCGTTTCTTCAGCAAACAAAATGGATGTCAGCTGGCTCAAAATGCCCGGCCGATCATCCGTGTAGACCACCAATTTGACCGGCAGCGGATCGGACCCGCTCCGCGCCCACTCGACGTCGATTTTCCGCTCCACATCGTACATCAGGCTCTGCACATTGGGGCACTGCACGGAATGCACGGCAATTCCCTTGCCGCGCGTGATGTATCCCACGATCGCTTCGCCGCGAATCGGATTGCAGCACTTGGCACGGTAGATCAAAACATCGTCGATCCCCTTCACCTTGATGGTGAGGTCGCCCTGGCCAAGCGGCATGCCGGTCTGGGATGGCGGGGGAACCGGCTTCGGTACCGCCGAACTCTCCGGAAGGATGTCATCGGGCGCCACTTTCTGGAGAACCTGGCGCGGTGAGTACTTGCCGTAGCCGAGTGCGGCGTATAAATCCTCCGCTTTGCTGACGCCATAGTCGGATGCGACCTGTTCGAGGTCCTGGCGCGAGATGCGGCCGAGATTCACACCCAGGCGGCGTGCTTCCTTCTCCAGCGACTTCTGGCCGATTTCAACCGCCTTGGCGCGCTCAACCGCATTGATGACATGCCTGATTTTATTGCGCGCGCGAGATGTCTTGACCAGTGCCAGCCAGTCTTTACTGGGCTGGTGCCCGGGCTGCGTGAGGATCTCCACCACGTCGCCGTTCTTCAGCATGTACTTCAACGGCTTGATGGAGCCATTGACCTTGGCTCCCACGCACATGTTGCCGACATCGCTGTGAACGGCATAAGCGAAATCGATAGATGTGGATCCCCTGGGCAACGAAATGACTCGCCCGCGCGGCGTAAACGTGTAAACTTCGTCGGGATACAGATCCACCTTTAAGGCGGACATGAACTCGCTTGGGTCGCGCATTTCGCGCTGCCACTCCACCAGTTGGCGTAGCCACGCGATGCGCTGATCGTCCTCGGCCGGCCCGCGGCGTCCTTCCTTGTACTTCCAGTGGGCCGCAATTCCCTCTTCGGCGATGCGGTGCATCTCTTCCGTCCGGATCTGCACTTCGAACGCCAGCCCCCCGGGGCCGATCACTGACGTATGCAGCGACTGGTAGAGGTTCGGCCGCGGAATCGCGATGAAGTCCTTGATCCGGCCCGGAATTGGATGCCATTCGTTGTGTATGACCCCCAGCGCCGCATAGCAGTTTTTCACCGAATCCGTAATGATGCGAACCGCCAGCAGATCGTAAACCTGATCAAGTGAAATCTTCTGCCGCTTCAGCTTGAGGTACACCGAGTAGGCTCGCTTCACTCGCCCCTCAACACGGGCCGGGATGTCTTCACGCGCCAGCTTCTGTTCAATAGCCGTGCGGATCTGCCTCAAGTACTCTTCGTTCTGCTGTCGCTTGGACTCAATCTCGCGCACCAGTTCCGCCGAGGCTTCCGGCTCCAGCGTCTGGAAGGAAAGCTCTTCAAGCTCTGCGCGGATTTTGCCCATTCCGAGCCGGTGCGCGATCGGAGCATAGATATCAAGCGTCTCCTGCGCAATTCGCTCCTGGCGTTCTCGCGAAAGGCTGGCGATGGTCCGCATGTTGTGCAGCCGGTCCGCCAGCTTCACGATAATGACGCGAATGTCGCTAGTCATCGCGAGCAGCATTTTGCGAAGGCTTTCGGCCTGGCGCTCCTCGCGCGACAGCATCTCGATCTTTTTCAATTTCGTGACGCCGTCCACGCAGCGGGCAACGTCCTCGCCAAACAGGTTGCGGATCTCCTCGATCCTGCCCTTTGTGTCCTCGACGATATCGTGCAGCAGGCCCGTTTCCAGGCAGACCAGATCGGCCTGCATATCCGCTAGTAGGTGGGTAACCGCGAGCGGGTGGACCATGAACGGCTCACCCGACTGACGCTTCTGGTCCTTATGCATCTCAGATGCATAGCGAAACGCCCGTTCAAGGCCGGACAGGTCTTCTTTCGGTCGAAGTGCGCGAGCCTTTTCTTCGAGGGAATGGTAAAGTTCCTCAACGGTCGGCGGGACCAGAGTGCTGGTGGACATTCAGAGTTCTAATTCTAGGGTAGAACGGCGCCTCACGGGGAGCACTCTTCGACCGGCGGGCTCTCTCGGAACAATGGTCGCTTTCTACTTCACTTAAGTAGCGAATTGACGAAATCGCGGCTAACCGGCCAGCTTCCGGTAACCACGCCGCCGGCGTTCTGGAAACTTCCTCTCATTAGGATGCTAGCCAGATCGGTCGGCCCTGCCGGTGCTTGTCGCGTATCCACCATCGTCTTGACCAGGGTGGTGGCTCGAACTAACTCGCTTTCCATATCCACGGCTTTCGTATCGGAATCGAAGCGCGCTTCCATGCGGACCACAAAAGCAGCTTGATCCAATCCGCCGATACCGGTTTGCGCTGCCGGGTTAGCCAGCGAAAGCGTCAGACTCGATGCACTGTTCGCGGCGTCCGCCAGTGCGGCTGCGATCGGAGGCATGGTGTGTGGTCTGGCGAGAATCACATGTGGGATGGTGATCCATACCGGGTCTTTCGGTACACTCAGTTCCGTAACCGAGCCGAGCTTGCCGATGGAATAGACCGCGCGCTGCTTCTCGCTAATCGCCAGGCCCATTAGGTTCGACCGCAGCGGCATGAAGGAAATCCAGCGATTCGCCCGGCTCCCGGGCAATGAACAGACACCTTGCAAACATTGGCCGCCATGGCTGCGCGCATATTGGCTCAGCTTTCTCCAATTGAACCGGCCCGCAAGCAAGAGGTAGGTTTCATCCCCGGTAGTGGCTCCCGCCAGTTGATCCAGGTCGCGCTCGTAGTCAAAGCTGGTTTGAGCCAGGAAGTCTTTGTACTCCGGCTCCTCCGTCACCCTGGGGCCGCTCACATCCGAAAGCAACCCTGAATCCCGGATCGCGCCTACATTCACATAGAACAGGCTGGCGTCCTGTCGCGGCAGGATCGAAATCATCTGCCCCGGCGTCTGAGTAGTGACTTTGCGGTAGTAATATAGCCCGGCGACCGCACCGCAGACCAGGAGGATAACGACCGTTAGATACTGCCAAGGTTTTAGCTGCACCCGCAAACTGCCTCGACTATCTGTAACACAAAGGGCCTTCGCTTCCCGTTAGAGAGCCCTGGTGTCTAAGCGATTACAGCGTCCCTGGCACGGCTTTCTTTCCAAAGCTCCACGTACGGGTCAATGCTCCTCATCATGGCAGCGAACTGATCCAGCGTCAGCGATTGCGCGCCATCGCTAATGGCCTTCTCCGGCTGCGGATGGCACTCGACAATCAGACCGTCGGCTCCAATCGCCACCCCCGCGCGGCACAGGGCTGGAACCAGGCTGCGCTTCCCTGTCGCATGGCTGGGGTCCAGGATCACCGGCAAGTGCGAGAGCTCATTCAGCACCGGAACGGCTGTAATGTCACAGGTGTTGCGCGTAGCTGTTTCGAAGGTCCGAATCCCGCGTTCGCAGAGAATCACCTGCGGGTTACCGTGAGCCACCACATATTCGGCGGACATCAGCAGCTCCTTGATCGTGGAACTGAGGCCGCGCTTCAGCATCACGGGCCGTTCCGCCTTCCCCAGCGTCTTCAGCAATGCGAAATTCTGCATGTTCCGTGCGCCGATCTGCAGAATGTCTGCATACTCGGCCACCAGGTCCACATCTCGATCGCTCATCACTTCGGTGATGATGCCAAGACCTGTCTCCTGCTTCGCTTTGCGGAGAAGCTTGAGCCCTTCCTCCGCCATGCCCTGGAAATCGTAGGGCGATGTGCGGGGCTTGAACGCACCGCCGCGAAGGAACTTCGCGCCGGCCGCACGCACCGCCTCTGCCGTCTGGAGGATTTGTTTCTCGCTTTCCACCGAGCACGGGCCGGCCATCACCACAAACTCGTCGCCACCGATGTCGACGCCGTTGACACGGAACACCGAACGGGCGCCACGGAACTCGCGGCTCACAAACTTATAGGGGGCTGAGATCCGGACAGCCTTCTCCACCTGCGGCATGGCCTCAAGAGACTCCAGGCAAGCCGTCACGTCTCCCACTCCCACCACCCCGATCACAACGCGCTCCTCACCTTCAATCGAGTGCACCTTGTAGCCAAAATCCTGAATTCGCTCGAAGACAGCTTTGATTTGTTCTTTCGTCGAATGCAATCTCATCGAAATAATCATCTGTACGTCTCCATCGGTTGCGTGCTTCGTTAGCTCGCGTTCTAAAATGAAAAACCCACCCGTTACCGAGTGGGCTCTTACTGAGGATCCTTTTTGTTATGCGGATCTACGCAGGGGCCACTCGACTCGGTTCTGGCCGGTACCAAAATCGAAAGCAATCGAGCTGGCTGCTGAGATGCCGCATCAAACACTGAGTATAAGTGGATACCCGCAGTCTTGGCAAGTCCTTATTTCCAGGCCTCAATAATCGCAATCGAGCCCACATAGCACCACCCGCTAGTGGCACTTCTTTCGACGCTCAATCCGGAGATGTTCGCCGCAAAGGCGTTAGAGCCTGCGAATCTTAATGGCTTGAAACCACACTGCGTCGCCGTGATTCTGCAAGCTGATGGGGCAAAGTTTCTTCGGCTGGTTGACCAGCAGCTTGAATACCGGCGAGCCCTTGCCCCATCGCTTTGCCAGGGTTTCCTTCAGTTGGTCGGAATCAAGGCTCGCATCGACCACTTTCTCGCCGTTTAGCCAGTGTTCGACGTGACTGCCTTTCAGCACCAGGCGCGAATGATTGAACTGGCCCACGGGCCGGGTGACGTCGCGCGAAGGTGGAAATATGCTGTAGACCGAACCGGATTGATACAGCGGCCCACGTAGAGCGTCCGGGTGGCGGCCATTATCAATCAACTGATATTCGAAACCGACCACGTAGATCTGCGCTCTTTCGCCCGGCTTGATTACGCTGCGGCTAGTCACGTCGTCCTTGATCGCCGTATCAACCAGGGTTTCAAACTTCGCTCCTGCTGGCCGATGCTCCGAATTGAGGAGTATAGGAAACTCCTGGATCCGATACTTCACGCCGCTGTTGCCGCCTTCTGAGATCTTCCAATCGAAGGCCAGCTCGAAGTCCTCATAGCGCTCCTTGCTAACCAGGTCTTCGGTGATCAGCGGATGCGGCTTGGCGGCCAGGCAGCCATCCTGGATTGACCAGGCGTCCCCGGGAGGATGCAACTGTGCCGGGTCCTGCCAGGCGTCCATGCTGACCCCGTCGAACAGAAGCTTCCAGCCGGCCTTGCTCTCTTCCGCGGTGAGTGCGTACCGGGGACCGGCAGCGCCCGGTGTCGTGGGCTGGCTGGCGGCCCAGCCTGCAAGCAACACCAGGGTCAAAGGAATCACGAGATACTTTCTCTCCACCACCGCCTCCCGTCCCGCACTCTGCCTTTATTGCAACACTGCCGCTTCGCCAATTTGCATCACCACAGACCGCGCAGGACCTGCAGTGCCGTCCGATAGCTGCGTCATCAAAATGCGAATGAGATCGTTCTGCGGATCCATCCATCCTTCTGTCCCGAAGGCGCCGCCGTGCCCGAACGAGCCGGGAGAACTCAGCAGAAGCTGCCCTTCCGGTTTGTTCACCACTTCAAACGTCAGGCCGTAGCCAGTGCCTCCCAGCCAGCCGGAAGGAGTTACGTCGGGCGTAAACACGGTACGCATTGTGTTGATGGTTTGCTTCGAAACGTATCGGTGCCCGTTCAACGTGCCGCCCTTGAGAATCATCGTATAGAATTTCGCCAGGTCCGGCGCTGTGGAGTAAAGTCCGAACTCGGGCGCTGGATATTTCGCTCCCGCGCGATACTTGGTGGGATCACCCCCCAGGATCTCGCTGCCTGATATCACCAGCTTGCCGCCTTTGTGCTTGTACACCATCGCAATGCGGTCCTTCTTATCGTTGGGAGCGAAGAAGAAAGTGTCGTTCATTCCGAGCGGTTCAAGCAAGTGTGTTTGGATGAAGTGGACGTACTCCTCTCCGCTAACGACTTCGATCAGGCGTCCCAGTGTTGCGATGCCCATGTTGCTGTAGCGCCAGTGCGTTCCGGGCTCGAACTTCAGGTGCTGGTGTCCGTAGTAGTTCACGGCATCCGCGAGCGTCGCCCGCATCGTCCGCGGATTGTCCGCGAGCTCTCCTTCCGGGTCCCCGTTCAACCCCGACGTGTGACACATCAACTGCCAAACCGTGGGCGGATTTACGGGCTTGTGGAGTGTCACTTGGTTGTTAAACGAAACCTCCTCCACTTGCTGGTCTTTGAACTCCGGTAAATACTCGGAAACCGGACGCCGCAACTCCAGCTTTCCCTCCTCGACCAGCATCATGATGGCAACGCCCGTAAAGGGCTTGGTCATCGACATGATCTGGAAGATGGAATCGGTGCGCATGGGCGTTTTCTTCTCCCAGTTCTGATACCCGGCTGCGTCCAGGTAAGCGACTTCGCCGTGCCGCGCCACCAACGCGACGGCGCCCGGAATCGTCTCCCGGTCCACCAGTTCCTGCAGCCGTGGATGGATCAATTTCAGTTGATCGATATCGAGACCCGAGCCGGCCCCGGACGGCTCCGCCGCGTTCGCTGGACGCGGGACGCCGGCGTTAAGAAAGCCGAGTGACATCAGGAGAGTGCCCGCTGCAATACGCGAAAGGCTCGAAGGGAGGCGGCGGGCTAAGTTGGAATGACGCATCGTTGAAGAGTGTATCGCGAGCCGCCGATCCGCAGAAGACGCATAGCCAGTACCGCTGCCCAGTACCTCCCTTCAAGAAACATCGCCGTCCGCGATGGGTCGTGCGGTTACTATTGCCACAGGAGCCCGAATGTCCGCCTGGGTTGATATATCAATCCCTCTTTACACCGGAACCGTCCACTGGCCTGGAGATCCCGAACCGATCCTGGAACGCCTGCTGGATATGGACCAGGGAGAGGAGGTGAACGTCACCTTTCTCAAGATGACCGCCCACACGGGGACGCACCTCGATGCCCCCTGCCATTTTCTAGCCGGGGGCGCCGCGTTGGATGCGTTTCCCCTCGATACGGCCATTGGTCCGGCCCGCGTGATCGAAATCCCGGCTGACGCACTCCGCATCGGACCCGAGCACCTTTCGCATCACCATATTGAGCCGGGTGACCGTTTGTTGCTCAAAACCAGGAATTCGCTGAGGTCCTGGTTTCGCGATGAGTTCCATCCCAACTTCGCTTCGCTTTCACCGGCGGGAGCGCACGTATCTCGCCGGACTCGGCATCCGCATGGTCGGCATCGACTACCTCTCGATCGGCGCCTGGGAGTCCGATGGCGCCGAGACCCATCGAATTCTGCTTCGTGCCGGCATCTGGATTCTGGAGGGGCTGAATCTCGAAACGGTGCAGCCCGCGCTCTATGATCTGGTCTGTCTTCCGCTTCGAATTCGCGGCGCGGACGGCGCACCCGCCCGAGCTGTTATCAGGCCTTGTCTGGTACCGGAATAGCGGGCGCGGTACTATCGAGGATTGACAGGAGCTCGACTAGCGTGACACGCTGCTGTAAACACTGGTTTCTACCAAACGAGGATTCGCCACATGTCGCTTAACGCAAGCATCAGACACTTTGGAAACGTAGCTATAGTCGATCTGGAGGGGAAGATTACCCTCGGTGAGAATACCGGCATTCTTCGAGACAACCTGAAGTCCTTGCTGGGCCAGGGCACCAAGAACATCATCCTGAATATGGGTGGGGTGGGCTATGTTGATAGCGCCGGCCTCGGCGAATTGGTGGGAGCGTACACCACCGCCGCAAACCACGGTGGCGCGGTGAAGCTCCTCAACTTGCAGACCAAAATGAAGGACTTAATGCAGCTGACAAAGCTGCACACCATTTTCCCCACGTTCGAAGACGAGCAAAAAGCGATCGATAGTTTCCCCAAACCTGCGGCCTAGGTCAGAACCCCTAAAAAGACGTGGCGCTGGACCACCTGCGACCGTCTCTAACAGTCAATTTGGCCGCGCCGGAACCTCAGCGCCTACTTCGCGCTTGCCACGGCCGGAAACTCGACGCCGCGGGCCTCGTTGGCTTGGATCGACGCTTCCAGATTCAGCTGAGAAATCGGGAACTTGCGCGTCGGATGGCCGGACAGGTCCCAGAACACCTGACCCACCACGGCGAAATCTCGCACTTCCATACGAGTTCCGTCCCGAAATATGAGGATCAGGGGTGGATCGGTCGGCTTGGAAGGCGGCGGAGCCGCCACAGTTCCCGACTCTTCCGGCGACATCCCGTAGGGCGGTTCACCCTGGCGCCCCCTCAACTCTGCGAGCTCCTGGTGGATCGCATCCAGTTCCATCATTAGGTCCGAGGGCTGGTCCTGAGGCGGCGGACCATAGGCCTCGTCTGAAACCGGTGGCAGAGCACTGTCGGGATAGAAGAACGGATAGGCCGCTGCGAGGTAGGGAATGTAGCCCGCGGGGTATCGCCGGTAGCCGGATCCAAGACTTGGTTGCCTGTAGCCGTAATAATAGGAGCCGCCGTTAAACCCATAGCCTCGGCCGGATGAAGCAATGGGTGGCGCCACCGCGCCTCCCAGAGATCCCCAGTTGGCTCCCGTTGGGCTGCCGGCAGAGAGCTTCACATGGCCAAAGGAACCCGAAGAATGGGCGCCGCCACCGAAACCGCCCGATTGCCCGTGGCCTCCCTGCGCCGACAGCGCGGGACTCAGGGTCAACGCGATAGCGATCGGTATCAGACCAGCAGCCGTTAGGAATTTGGGCATGACTACCTGCTTCTACAGTACCGCGATTTCAACTCACCGGAAGCTGGAAGAGGCGCGGATTTTACTCGATGATTTGAGCTTTCTTGATGAAGTCAAGCTTGTTGAACCTGTGCTCGATATAGTCATTCCCCACGTCTAGCAGGATCTTTGCGTCGGGTCCTTCCCCGCGCGGCGGACCATCCCCGTAGTCCATGTAGAAACTGTCAACTACGTTCATGCCCTCAATCACCTCTCCGAACGGTACAAACTTCTGTTCGTCCAGGGCCGGGTTATCCACCAGGTTGATAAACACCTGGGTCGTCCGGCTGTTCGGCTCCTCGGTCTGGGCGAAGCTCACCGTGCCGCGGCGGTTCTTTTCCTTTGGCGGATCGTCTTTGATCGTGAGGACGCTCCAGTCCTTCGAAACTTGTGGCTCCCCGTTGAGCCCCCACTGCACAACAAATCCCTTCAGCGACCGGTAGAAGTAATTCTTGTTGAAATAGCCTATCTTTACAAGTTCGAAGAAACGATCCGCGCCGTTTGGCGCCCAATCCCGGTGCGCCAGAATGACGACGTCGCCTTTCGAGGTGTGGAGCACCGTCTTGAATTGTCCGGGCGCCGGGCCGATCGCTTTCGGCTTCGAGCAGCCCGCCAGCCACCCAACGGCCGTTCCCGCGAATAGTGCAAACCATGCCCGGCGGTTTAAGTGTGTCGAGCTGTCGGTTGACGACTCGGAATTCTGTCTCACTTCGGCCATTGCCTCCAGTTGCATCCCCTATTTTGCGTCGCGCCAGTTCTTTCCCACACCCAACTCCACCAGCAACGGTACATTCGTCGGATACACGCTCTCCATCTCGTTCTTGACAAGTCCTTCGAGATCCGCCGTCTCCTCGGGAGGCGCCTCGAACACCAGTTCGTCGTGGACTTGCAACAGTATCCGGGATTGCATCTTCCTCTCAGCTAACAGCCGCGCGATGCGTATCATCGCGATTTTAATGAGATCGGCCGCGGTGCCTTGCAGTGGGGTGTTCACCGCGGTCCGCTCGGCGAACGATCGCGCGCTCGGATTGCGGCTGTGCATGTCGGGAATCGGCCTCCGCCGCCCGGACAGAGTCGTCGCGTAGCCCGACTGCCGCACTTCTCCAATTGTCTTGTCGATGAATCTGCGAACACCCGCGTAGCGTTCGAAATAGCGCCGGATGTACAGCTCCGCTTCTTTGCGGTCGATGCCCAACTGTTGCGCCAGCCCGAAGGGTGTTTGCCCATAGACAATTCCGAAGTTCACCGCCTTCGCATTTCGTCGCATCTCTGGCGAAACCATCAACGGGTTGACATGAAACACCTCGGCCGCCGTGCGGGTGTGTATGTCTTCGTTTCTGGTGAATGCATCCACCAGAACAGGATCGTCCGACATATGCGCCAGTAGCCGCAGTTCAATCTGCGAGTAGTCGGCCACCACCAGGTTCCAACCGCTGGCCGGTATAAAGGAGGCCCGGATCTCCCTGCCTACCTCCGTTCGGATTGGAATGTTCTGCAAATTTGGATTGGATGAGGAGAGTCGCCCGGTGGCTGCTCCGGTCTGGTTGAACGTCGTGTGCACCCGCCCCGTGCGAGGGTTAATCAGCAAGGGCAGAGCATCGATGTACGTGCCTTTCATTTTCGTCAGTTGGCGATAGTCGAGCACCAGCTGCGCAATGGGAAACGCCCCGGCGAGGCTCTCGAGAATGTCCGCGGCCGTCGAAATGCTCTTGCCCTTCCCATACTTCGCTGGCGTCGGAAGACCCAGGTCGTCGAATAGCACCTTTCCCAGTTGCTGCGGAGAATTGATGTTGAAGGTCTTGCCCGCGGCTTCGCAAACCTGCGCTGCCAGCGCATCAATCTGCTGGTTCAGCCGCACCGATAACTCCGCCAATACTTCCGTGTCAATGCGCATGCCCGTTCGCTCCATGCGCGCCAGCACCGGCGAAAGCGGCAAATCAATCTCGCGGTAGACGCGCTCCAGATTGTTCGCCTCAATCTGCGGGTGCAGAATCTCGAGCACGGCCAGCGACGCCTCCGCCTGCTGTTCCGCCGCGGCATTCAGCTTTCGGTCCAGATAGCGCTCCGACAAGGCCTCCGGCGAACAACCCGACGGTTCCGCATTCAGCAGGAACGCATACAACATCACATCGTCATGGACGCCGGCCGGGACGATGCCCAGATCCTCTAGCATGACCTCAGTTGCCTTCGCGTCATGGACCACCTTTGCAACCGAGACGTCCTCTAGCGCCGTCTTCACGTATTCCAATAACCCGAGCGGCACCGCGCGCCCAGTTCCTGTTTTCCAGGAAAGCCCCAGGAAGCTGTTGACTTTATCGACCGTCACCGCCAGCTTCGCATCCCAGGGCCGCTGCGCCAGCCAGGCTTCCACTAGTTCTTGGCTTGATAGCGTCGCAAAATCACGCGTGTGGCTGTCATCGTCCGGACCCAGTTCTTTGAGCAGACTGAAGAATTCCAACTCCCGGTAGAGTTGTTTCAGCGCACCGGGATCGGGAGCCTGCGCTTTCAGTTGTTCCAGGTGCCAGTCCACCGGCACATTGGTGTCAATCCTGGCCAGGTTCTTGCTGAGCAGCACTTGGTCCCGATTGTTCTGCAGGCTTTCGCGGTACATCTTGCGCTGGACTTCAGCAGCCCGTTCCAGCGCCGCCTCCACGGAGCCAAACTGCACGATCAATTCGCGCGCACCCTTGTCGCCAATGCCGGGAGCCCCCGGAATGTTGTCCACGGAATCGCCCCGCAACGCCAGCAGATCCGCCACTTGGCTGGGCTTCACGCCCATGAACTCTTCCACTTTGGCGGCATCGTACCAGGTGTCGTCCTTCATGGGATTAAGCATGAACACGTGATTGTTCACCAGTTGCAGCATGTCTTTGTCGCTGGAAACAATTACCACCTCGAGGCCTTCTCTCAGCCCTTCGCTCTTCGCGGCGGTCGAGGCAATCGTGCCGATGACGTCGTCCGCCTCGAAGCGGTCGAACTCCAGAATGGGAATCCTCATCGCCTCCAGAGTCCTTCTCACAAACGGGATCTGCTCCCCAAGGTCGGGCGGCATTTCGGTCCGGTTCGCTTTGTAGTCGGCAAACGCCTCGGAGCGGAACGTCGGTTCGCTCGACTCAAAAATGGCAGCGATATAGTCCGGTTTGTGCACCGCAAGCAGCTTCCGCACCATGTTGTGGAAGATGTAGACAGCCTCGGTCGAAAGCCCCTTACCCGTGCGCATCGGCGGTGCCCCGCTTCGGGCCCGCGCGTGATAGGCGCGGAAAATGAATCCGAATGTGTCGATCAGGAACAGGCGGGGCGTTGGCACTGTCTTCCAGCATAGTGGTCCCGAGCCGCTTCGCCAATTCCAGAGCGTTACTTCGCCGACTCTTCGCTGAGGTTTACCAGCCACGAAACGGGCGATTAAGCTCTTAACTTGTTGCATTGTTGCAACACTACACTTCTTTGAAGTTCTTTCTGCTCAATCGATTACATACTAAGCTCACAGCCTGATAGGCTAAGGGTGTCCAAAAATGCGTTACGAAACCTCGATCCGCCAACCGGTGGAAGTCAGTGGAGTTGGTCTTCACCATGGAGCACCGGTTAACCTTCGGATCACGCCGGCACCCCCGGCCACCGGCATCGTATTCATCCGTACAGATCTGAAGCGCTTCGAGATTCCTGCCAGTTGGCGTTTTGTTGAGCGCGTGAGCTATGCCACCAGCTTGATGCGCAGCGGCGTCTTGATCTCCACAACCGAGCATTTGCTCAGCGTCTTTTACAGCATGGGTATCGACAACGCCTATGTCGAGTTGGACAACCTGGAAGTTCCGATCCTCGACGGCAGCGGCGCCCCATTCATCGACCTGATACGGGAAGCAGGAATCAAGGTTTACCGGCGCCCCCGCCGTTATCTCCGGATCGTTCGGCCTGTCACTGTCCAAACCACCGGTAAGAGCGTGTCGATCCTGCCGGCTGACCAGTTCGAACTGAAGTGTCACATCTTCTTCAACCATCCCCTGGTCGGCGAGCAGAGCCTGGAACTGGCGGTCACGCCGGAAGAGTACGCCACCGAGATCGCGCCGGCCCGCACCTTCGGCTTCGAGTACGAACTCGACCAGATGCGGGACATGGGACTGATTCGTGGCGCTTCGCTTGACAACGCCGTCTGTTTCACACGTGAAGGCGTCAGCAATCCTGGCGGGTTGCGCTTCCCGGACGAGTGTTGCCGTCATAAGGCGCTCGACCTGATTGGCGACCTCGCGCTGATCGGCCGGCCAATCCTCGGCCGCGTGGTGGCCGATAAGGCAGGCCACAAGTTGCATGCGGCCCTGGTCAATCTGGTGATGTCCGATCCCAGCCTGTATGAGGTCGTGACCTATGACCAGGTGGCTTCCAGGTCACTCCACGCGATGGTGGGCTAGGGTTAGCTACCCGCGCCTGCCGTTCCGCTGCGATAATCGTTAGACCAAGTTGACCAAAATCCCCAACTTGATCTCCTTCCTCCGCCTGCTCAGTGCGCCGGTGCTCGGCTGGCTGGTGATCGAGCATCGCTTTGGCATGGCTCTGATCGCCACCCTATTGGCAGGAGCGACGGATTGGCTCGACGGCTGGGCAGCCCGCCATTGGAGCCACCCGACTCGTCTGGGTCTGTATCTGGATCCGCTTGCCGACAAGGCCATGCTCGTCACCCTGTTTTTGTGCTGTGGGCCCGCCGGCTTAATCCCCATTTGGCTGGTTTCGCTCGTCATGGGGCGCGATGCCGTCATCCTGGTGGGCGCCCTTCTGGTCCGCCTGGTCAAAGGCCCCAAGCGCTTCCTCCCGTTGGTCGTGGGCAAGGTCTCCACATTCTTCCAGATCCTTTCCGTCCTGATGGTCCTGATCCACGGTATCTTTGCCTTTGAGTGGCTGCGGGTTCTCAAGGACTTGGCCTTGGCGGAGACGGCATTCTTTACCGGCTTGAGTGGTTTGGCATACATCCGAAAAGGAATAGAAATGGCGCAGGAAGCCGCCGTTGAAACCACGCCGGGATCAGCGCTGGTCTAATGCCCAGGATTTCCCTTATGGTTGTGCCGGCGAAGAAACTTTCGGGATTTGACCGAACGGGCATTCCAGACCGGACTGAAATGGGGTAGCCTGTAATCGAGGGAGTGCCGCCATGGAGTCAAATGTTGAAACTTATGCCCCTGCGGGACTGTACGCCCGGGCGGCATGGTTCGCCTTGGCTGGAGCGGTCGGCACGACAGTCATCGGAATCCGATTCCCCTTCGCCTTCATTCCGGCCTTTCTGTTTGCCCTGACGTCCGTGCTTCTGTTTTGGCTGGCATCCCGGCCTCGCATTACGGTGGCCGACTCTCAATTCACAATCGGTGAACGCGCAATTGCTTGGCGTGAAGTGAAGGAGATCAATAGCAGCCGCATTGTTTCGCCGCTGCTTCTGGTTTTGGATATTCGTCTCACCAATAATCGCAGCAAACGGCTGGTGTATCCGGGCGAAGCCGCCCGAATCGCAAGGCTGGTGTATCAGCTGCGGCGAAACTCACGTCTGGCGTCCTTTGATGGAGTCGCCTACCGCGATTATTGGACTTGGACGTCTCTTGGGTCCGGCAAGACGGCAGGCACCGTCTCAGACCAGCCAGTGCGCATGGTGAGTCTGGACGACGAAGAAGAAATCGAGCGTCTCTATCAGCGGTTGAAGACCGTCGGCCACCTCGACTCTCGCTCCGACTCAAAGAAGTAAGGGGACCCGTCTACTCTGTCCCCTCGTAAAGACCGCATTCTCCATAGTCGAGCGCTAAGCGCGCAGCCACGCTCGGTATGTCTCACCCCGATTCGGACGCCATGAGGCGGCCCTCCCGGTCGCCGGGGAGCACCGGCTCCCGTCGCGGTTGCGGTAGTGGTTGCGGCTGCCTGTTGCTGCTGCTGATAATCGCGGCGATTCTTTTTTACATATTCCGCGTTTCGGTTTTGACCGCGCTGGGCAGTTTTCTGGTGCTTGATCAACCCCCCGTCAAAGCCGATGCTGTCGTGGTTCTGGGCGGCGACGAATTCGGCATGCGCACCGTCAAGGCAGCTCAGTTGGTCCAGACCGGATATGCTCCCTATGTCCTGCTGAGCGGCCCGCCCATTCTTTTGGCCCATGAGTCCGATCTCATGCTGGCCTTCGCGCTCAAACACGGCTACCCGGCTTCCCTTTTCCAGCAATATCAGCATGACGCCAACTCGACGCGGGAGGAAGCTGTCGCCCTTGCGGCTGAACTGCAACGGCGCGGCGTCTACCGTATCCTGCTCGTCACTAGTAACTATCATTCCCGCCGGGCTACCTATTTGTTTCATCAAGTTGCTCCCTGGCTGACCGTGCAGACCGTTGATGCGCCCGATGCCTATTTCACTCCCGACACTTGGTGGAAGACTCGCCGCGGGCGCAAGACATTCGCCCTCGAATGGATGAAGACCGTCGCGACCTGGCTCCGTCAATGAGGGGATCATGAGTCGCCCAACACAGGCGCACTAAGCTGGAGAATAGCCGGCGAGCATGTTGAAATCACTCCGCACATTGTGGCCTTATGTGAAGCGGTACCGAAGTGGTCTGCTGCTCGGTCTCGGCGCGCTCGTGATGAAGGACATTCTGGGCGCCGTGCTGCCGTTGATCATCCGCAGCGGGGTCGATTCGCTCACCCAGGGCTTCCGCCTGCTCCTTGTTCTTCGGCTGTGCGGATTCCTGATCGGCGCGTCCATTCTGAAAGGTTTGTTCCAATACTGGATGCGCGTGATCATTATCGGTATCTCGCGCGATATCGAATACGACCTGCGGAACGACGTGTTCTCCCACCTGGTCTCCTTGTCGCAGGATTTCTACGGACGTTACCGCACCGGGGACATCATGGCGCGCAGCACTAACGATCTGAATGCCGTGCGCATGATGCTCGGTCCCGGGATCATGTACTGGACCGAGACGTCGCTGACTCTGATACTGGCAATCGCGATCATGCTGGGCGTGGATTGGAGGCTGACGCTGATCGCTCTCTCGCCGGCGCCCTTGGTGTCCCTCGCTGTCGTCCTGTTCGGGCGCCGCATCCACACCCGCTTTGAACACATCCAACGCATGTTCTCGGACATCAGCAGCCGCGTGCAGGAGAATCTGGCCGGCCTGCGCGTCGTGCGTGCCTACGCGCAAGAGGGCGCCGAGGTGGCGAAGTTCGAGGGCCTCAACCTGGATTACATACGTGAAAACATCGGCTTGGCGCGTATCCAAGGCCTGTTCAATCCCATGCTGCAGACCCTGATCGGCGTGACGTTCCTGCTGGTGCTGTGGGCGGGAGGCCGCCAGCTTTTGCAGCACAAGATCACGCTCGGCAGCTTCGTGATGTTCAACACCTACATGGGCATCCTGATCTGGCCGATGATTGCCATGGGCTGGGTCGTCAACTTGATGCAGCGCGGCACGGCCTCGTTAAACCGAATCAACGAAATACTGCGCCAACGTTCGACGATCGCCCCGCCTGCCACAGGCCTGGCTGACCCCGCCGCCTATCCCGCCGGTATTTCCTTCCGCGATGTCTCCGTGGAGTTCGGTGACCGTCGCATCCTGCAGCACATCACTCTGCGAATCAAGGAAGGCGAGACGCTGGCAATCGTCGGCCATACCGGCAGCGGCAAGACCACGCTCGTCAATCTCATCCCCCGCCTGTTTGACCCAAGTTCGGGAGTGGTTGAGTTTGGAGATACTCATTCCTCGAATGGAGCCAGCGTTGATCTCCGCCAGTTCGACCCGGAAGCCCTTCGCCGGCAGGTCGGCTTCGTGCCCCAGGAGACATTCCTGTTCAGCGCTACGCTATCTGAGAACATCGCTTGGGGCTGGTCCGGCGCCCCGCGGGAAAGAATTGAGTGGGCGGCGCAAATCGCCGGACTGGGCCCGGATTTAGCCGCCTTCCCGAACGGCCTCGAAACCGTCATCGGTGAGCGAGGGCTGACTCTCTCCGGCGGTCAAAAGCAACGCACCGCCATCGCCCGGGCCATACTGCGTAATCCGCGCATACTGGTTCTCGACGATGCCTTATCCAGCGTTGATACACTCACGGAAGAAATGATCCTGGCCGGGTTGGCCGGAGTGATGCGCGACCGCACCACGATTCTGATTTCTCACCGTGTCTCGACGGTGAAGAACGCCGGACGAATTGTGGTCTTGAGTCATGGCCACATCGTCGAAGAAGGCAATCACGAAGAACTGCTCCGCCGTGGCGGCTATTATGCGGACCTGTACCAGAAACAATTGCTCGAAGAGGAACTGGAGATGATCTAAGGAGCGCACAACATCATGTTGACAAGAAGAAGCTGGATGGAATTCGCGGGCGCGGCCGGCCTCACTTTGGCCGGCAAGACACGTCTGGCCGCTCAAGCCATCGACATGGGTAATGGTGTCACCGTCAGTTTGGGCATCGCCTCCTACTCGTTCCGCAAATATACCCGGGAGCAGTCGATCGCGATGGCGAAGATCATCGGCACGCCATTTATCAACATCAAGGATTTCCATTTGAAGTTGGATAGTACGCCGGAGCAGATCGATGCCGCTCGCAAGGAATTTGCCGACGCTGGCATGATCATCGTGGGCGGCGGCAACATTTCGTTCCCGGATTCTGATGACGACGCCAAGCGGCGGGAGAAGTTTCAATACGCCAAACGGGCCGGAATGCCCCTCGTTGTCTGTGCTCCCACCCACACCACATTACCCAAGCTTGAGAATCTGGTGAAGGAGTTCGACATCAAGATTGCCGTGCACAATCACGGTCCCGAGGACAAGAACTTCCCCACGCCTCAGAGCGTTCTCAAGATTGTTAAGGATATGGACCCGCGCTGCGGCCTGTGCATTGACATCGGCCACACGGCCCGAACCGGGGTGGATGTGGTCGAGTCCATCGCCGAGGCCGGCCCTCGCCTGCTCGATATGCACGTCAAGGACTTGAAGGACTTCAGTTCCAAGGAAAGCCAGTGCGACGTCGGCGAAGGTCGAATGCCGTTCCCGCAGATCTTTAAACAGCTGATCAAGATGCGGTATCCCGGCTACGTGAACCTCGAATACGAGATCAATGAGACCGACGTGTTGCCGGGGATGCTGAAGAGCTTTTCTTATATGCGGGGTGTGCTGGCCGGCTTGAAAGCGGCGTGAGGCCGCGGCCGCGTCTAAGACGCCTGCCAGGTCAGGCCGGACGCTTCAATACGAACTTCCGGCAGCTCAATCGTGGTGCGTGTTCCTTTTCCCGGTTCGCTGTCCACCAGCATTCGATACGACGATCCGTAGAGCACCCGCAACCGCTCGTTAACGTTGCTGACGCCGATGCCGTGTTCGAACAGCCCGGCCAGCCTGGTTTCAGAGATGCCAACGCCGTCATCCTCGATCAGGATCCGCAGACGGTCGCCCTGCAGCGAGACCTTTAAGCCCACCATGCCGCCTTCCACTTTGCTGGCGAGGCCGTGCTTAATGGAGTTCTCAACAATCGGCTGCAATATCATGCTAGGCACCAACCGGTCGAGCGTCCGCTCGTCAATCTCCTTGTGGAATCTCAGCTTGTTGCCAAAACGGACCATCTCGATGGCAAGATAGTCGTCGATGAATGAGATCTCTTCACGTAGCGGCGAGAAGGCATCCGCTTTGCGCAACAGGCGGCGCAGGATATTCGACAGCTTGTAAACCATGCTGCGGGCCTGATCCGGGTTCATGCGAATCAGCGTAGACACCGAGTTCAGAGTGTTGAACAGGAAGTGAGGATTGATCTGGTTGGTGAGCGCAGCCAGCCGCGCTTCCGTCAGGCTGGCCTGCTGCGCTTCCAGCTTCTTCTCGGTCCGGAAGCTGCTCCAGATGCGAATGGGCAGCGAAACGGAGAACAAGGTCGAAACGGCCAGCGCCGCCAGCACGGCTGGGCTCTGCAGTTCCGAGTTGCGTGCAACGGAGAACGTGCCGTAGTGGTCTTTGAACAGCAACAGAACCGCCAGCCGGAGTAACTCGGCCAGCACGATTGTGGCATTGCAGATCAGGTTGAAGGCGGCGCGCTCCACCAGTTTGCGTTGGATGGGGCGCCGCCTGCGCTGCAGCGCCTGCTTGATCAGCTGATATAGGTTGAGGTCGATGAATGCCGAGAAATGCCAGATGTCCTCTTTCTCCGGCGCCAGATCGCGCAGCAGGCCCCCCAGCACGCCGCAGGCGGCAAACAGCGGCATGGACATGAGCTTGCCATCGAACATATCGGGTAGCGAGACACAAATGCCTGCCAACAGGCCAGTGGCGTAACCATCCAACATGCCGGCGATGATCGCGCTTTCCAGCGCCAGGTCAATCGCCTGATAGGTGTTGTGGCTGAGAATGCGGGCTTCCGATCCAGCCCCAAAAATGGCGGCAATCACCAATGCCAGCTGGATTCTCTGGGCTAGCGTCCGCTCGTCGCTCAGGATCAGGCGCTGTATCCGGCCGAAGCGCATCAGTATGCTAGCCACCGAGGCCGCCACGGCGAGCTTCAGCAACAGGGTAACTAGCTGTTGTTCTTCGAGCATGTTCGAGCGGGAGCCATGAGCTGAATCTCTATAATCTTAAGAGTACGCTCCCAGCGAGGCTATTGGTTCCGCTCGCGCATCTAAAGCGTAAAGGACGATTTGCGACAGTTCAAGCTCAACAAAGTAGCCGAGGCCGACTTCCCCAGCCGCTTCGGACATTTCCGCATATTTGGCTTTGAAGGCATAAAGCCTCAGGAGACCGAGGAAGCTATCGTTCTCAAGCTGGGCGACCTGTCGCCCGGCCTGGGCCCTCCATTAGTTCGGATTCACTCGCAATGCCTTACCGGGGATGTGTTGCACAGCTTGCGTTGCGATTGCCGCTCGCAGCTTGAACTGGCGCTCGACCAGATCGTGAAGGGCGGACGCGGCCTGTTGATTTACGAACACCAGGAAGGCCGCGGCATCGGCCTGATGAATAAACTGCGCGCCTACGAATTACAGGACCACGGACTGGACACGGTGGAAGCGAATGTGCAGCTTGGCTTTGCAGCCGACCTTCGCGACTATGCACTCCCGGCCGCGATCATCAGCTTCTTCGGCATCCGCCAGGTCAGGCTTCTGTCGAACAACCCCGACAAAGTGGCAGCGCTTGAAAACGCAGGCATCGAAGTGGTGGAGCGGGCGCCCATCATCGCACCGCCGATTGACACCACCACCGAGTACTTGAAGACCAAGCGCGACAAGATGGGCCACATCTTCTAGCTGACGAATCCGTGTGAAAACCCTGGCAATCGATGCCTCGCCGATCCCCGCCGGCCGAGTGCTAGCTCGCCAGGCACATCCGAACGTGTATTCGGAGCAATGGCAGCTTTGCTACCGATGCGCCTAGAGTCCCATCGTCCTTTCGGTTAGGATGGTTGCGGGCGGAGAGCCGAACAGTCCGGAGAAAGACCGCCGGCGAACCGCCGCCGAGGGGATCTGAATGCGCTTCGCACAGGTCATTCTGATTGGCTGCCTGTTGCACGCCGGGCTCCTGGCTCAAGTCGACCCTTCCGCCGAAAAGCCTGTTGACCCGTTGCTTACCAAGGCCCGGCAGTCGGCTGCCGCGTTTGCCGAGAGACTTCCCGATTTCGTCTGCCGGCAAGCAACAACCCGCTACCGAAGAAACCTAAGCGATGGTTCCTGGCAGCAGCTCGACGTCATCTCTGCCGACGTAACATATAGCCGTAAAGCGGGGGAAAGCTACAGCAACATCCAGGTGAACGGTGAGCCGGCAGGCAACCAGATGTTGGCGCTCTCAGGCAGCGTTTCCGTTGGCGAATTGGCCCTCGGCTTGCCGAATCTGTTCTCTTCCGCAGCCGACGAAGATTTCCAGCTCAACGAGGATGTGGCGCTGAACGGCCTGCCAGCCCGTGTGTACGCCTATGAAGTAGACCAGAGCGTCTCCCGCTGGAAGATCAGAGATCGCGCCGCCGTGGCTACTCCGGCCTACGCCGGCCGGATTTGGATCGATAAAACGACAGGCCGCGTCATCCGGCTGGAGATGATCGCCGACGCACTTCCGTCCGCTTTTTTTAACAATCAAATCACCACCACGATCGATTTTGGGCTCGTGGACCTGGGCGACGGCGCGAAGTACTTTCTGCCCACCGGCTCGGAGACCATGTTTTGCAGACGCGAAACCGGAGCGTGCGACCGAAACACAACGGAACTCCGGAGCTACCGGAAGTTCGGAGCAGAGTCTGTCATCGCTTTCGGAGAAATACCGAGAGAGTTCGGATTGGGTTCGGCTACGCCCGCGCCTGCACCGGAGCGCGGTAAGCGCGGAGGTTCGAAGGAGCCGGTGTTCTCATTTGTCGGCGTTTTGCGTGCCCCACAAGACAAGAACATGATCCTGGAACTCGATGATACTCGCTTCATCTTGTTTACTTCCGGCGGCGATGCTCCCATCGGTCCGTCCCCCGGAGATCGCGTCCGCATCGAGACCGACGACCTCGATAGCCGCGTTCTCCTGGCCCATTCCTTCAGCGTGCTTCCAGCGGCGAGTCCAGTCACTCCTTCGCCACCCCAGCCCCTCGCTCCCACCTCCGCACCGGACCCCATCGTCGAACAGGCCCGGGAAAGTGCTAAGACTCTGGTTCTCCAGCTTCCGAACTTCCTTTGCAATGAGACAGTGAAGCGATATAAGAACTGGCCGAAGCACAAGCAGTGGCAATTCGAAGACACACTAACGGCTGAGCTTCTCTATAGCAGGAAGACCGGCGAGGAGTACCGCAATGTCCGCGTCAATGGCGTACCAACCAAGAAACAGTGGATCGAGTTGGGTGGCGACATTTCCACTGGAGAGTTTGGTAGCCTGCTGAGCGGTCTTCTTTCAAGGAAAGCCGCCGGCTTCAAGTTCGAAGCAGAGGACAACGTGAATGGCGCGCCCGCTCGCCGGTACAGCTTCCACGTCCCCCGCGCGGAATCCGACTGGATAATCAGGTCCGAGTACCAGTTCATTGCCCCGGCCTACAGCGGCCGCCTCTGGTTCGACCGGGATTCCAATGCAGTCTTGCGCATCGAAAGGCGTGCCGATGATATTCCGTCCGCGTTCCCTATCACCAGCGTAGAAACGGAAGTCGACTTCGGCCAGGTTCAGCTGGGTCAATCCGAAACCTACGTGCTTCCGCTGCAGGCCGAGACGCGTGCTTGCTACCGCGACAGGCTGGATTGTAGCCGCAAAACGATCGAGTTTCGCAAATACAAGAAATTCATTGGCGAATCGAAGATCATCTTCTGAGTGCCCACCCTCTCCGCTGGAGCGTGGTTCCGTTTGTTATGACATGCGTCGATGTCCCAAGGTCGCGTGTTACAACATGCACTTAAATGGACCAGAATTAATTTCCGTTTAATGGTCTGTTTGCGGTCAAATGACTATACTCTAAGTGACTTATAGTCAGCACCAGCCTTCCAACACGAAACCATTAATCGGGGAGAACGTCTGTTCCAAGAAGCGAGAGGGGACCGAACGTGGGGGACGCGAGCCAAAAGTTAATCGAACCGAAACTCAATGGCAAACTCATCGCCAGTGAGATGATGCGCAATATGGAACTGGGCCGGTTCGAAATGGCCTACACCATCCTGCTGCCGTGCGTTTTTACCATCTACTTAAATCCCGAAGATAGTGCCACGCTCGCCGGCGTCTATAGCCTGATTGCCGAGGATGCGAAACGCGCGCTCCGGGCTCGGGTTGCGGCGCTGAATTCGCCTTCCAAAATGCTGGGCCTGCGACGGAATGCCAAGCCGCCCAAGGAGTATAAGATCGTCGGTCGCGACTGGAGCATCGAGTTCCTTCCTGATCCGGAGGTCCCTCGCGGCGATATTGAAATCCACTCGGAACTCAGCGAGGCCGTTCAGCCCGGTTACCGCGGCACCAAAACAACCCTGCTGGGCCGCGAACCGACCGCTGGAGGCCGAACCACCAGCCAGCGCCCGTCCGCCAAGCCGGTGCGTGACCAGGCCTTCGCGGAGATTCGCTATCAGGATGACTCGGGCGCGCAGGTCTATTTCATGACGCAGAACGAACTGCGTATCGGCCGGGGAGGAAGTGGCCAGCCGATGGACCTGGCTCTTTATACAACCGATGAAGTTTCCCGGGAACATTTGATCATTCGGCGCGAGCCCGGTACGGGTGTGTTTTCGGTGATTGACCTCAGTACGAATGGAACCTGGGTGGACGGTAAGCGCTTGGCTCGCGGCGTTGAGGAACTGTTGCTCAACCGTTCAACCATTGGAGTGGGGGAAGTGCTCACGCTTAGCTTTGAGGCGCGATCATGAAGTTCCTCTACACGGCCCATGTGCCCTACGTTCTGGCGTTTCTCTGTTTCGCAATCGCGCTGATCGGCAGCCAGTGGCGGCGGAGACGGCCATGAATGCAGCCATCACCTACCGATCCGGCGCCGCCAGTGATCCGGGTCGCGAGCGGACCAGCAACGAAGACCGCATTCTGGCGAATGATGCAAACGGAGTGTTCCTGGTGGTCGATGGCATGGGTGGCCACGCTGCCGGCGAACTGGCGGCCGATACAGCGGCGCAAGTCATCGCCGAGCAGATGAAATATCCCGCAGCCGATGTCGAAAGCACCATCCGGGCGGCCATCACCGCGGCCAACAACCGCATTTTTGAGCTGGCCGAGTCTCAGGAGGAGTGCCACGGCATGGCCTGCGTACTCACTTTGGCCGTCGCTCACGATGACCACGTCACCGTCGGCCACGTTGGTGATTCCCGGCTCTACCTGATTTGGAACGGCAACCTGCGAAAGATCACGTCCGACCACTCCTTCGTTGGAGAAAAAGAGGATCGCGGCGAGCTGAACGAAGTGGAAGCCATGGCCCACCCCCGCCGCCACGAAGTTTTGCGCGATGTAGGATCGCGTCCCCGAGGACCCGATGACTCGCAGTTCATCGAGATCAAGGAGTTTGTGTTTAGGCCCGACGCTGCCCTGCTTCTCTGTTCCGATGGCTTGACCGATGTCCTCACCTGCGCCCAAATAAAAGCCATCGTCGAGCGCTATGACGGAGATCCGGGGCGCACGGCTCAGCTGCTAGCCAAGGCCGCCAGCGATTCGGGCGGCAAGGACAACATAAGTGTCGTCTTTGTCGCCGGTTCCGAGTTCGTGGGCAATGAATCCAACACCCTCATCGACACTCGTTCGAGACATGCGGCAACGCGCGTCCGCGAAAATCCTTCGGCCCCGCGCGCGTCTACTCTCAGTCGCCTCCTCTGGCTGCTCACGGGCATGGTCTTGGGAGCTTTGCTCTGGATCGTCGGCGAACGCCTCCTCCCGCCTCCCGCCCCCAAGGATCTGAACGCTCAGCGCCGGCCCCTTCGCATTGCCGTCGACCCATCCGACCCTCTCGGACTCACCAAGGCTCTCGCGCTGGCACGCGCTGGAGACGCTCTTGACGTTCCCCCCGGCCAGTACTTCGGCCCGGTCCATTTGAAAGATCATGTTGCGATTCTGGCTACGGTTCCGGGGCAGGCGATCGTTGTGAGCAACCCCGCTTCCCTCTCTGATCCAGGTCTGGCGCTGGCAGCTAGAGGCGTGTCGGATGCCCGCGTCACCGGATTGCGGATTCTGGGCGATGAAGCTCATCCCTTGCGAATCGGGGCACTGCTCTCAAATGCGTCCGTCGAAATGGACGACGTCGAAATCTCGGGAGCCATTGAAACTGGCGTTCGGATCGACGGCGCGTCCCGAAGCACCCTGCTTGCTGACTTCATCCACGCGAACGTGGGTCCGGGCCTCATCATCGCCGATAACAGCGCGCCGCGCTTGGCTGGCAACCGGATTGCCGACAACGGCAAACTGCCGGGCGCACTGCGCGCGGGCGTAGAAATCTCGCTGGCCGCAAAGCCTGTGCTTGAGAACAACATGATTCTCGGCAATGGCGTACCTGGCATAGATAAGCTATCGCCGGAAACAGACGTCGAGATTCGCAGCAGGAACCTCCTGGATCCCAAGCCAGCTGGGCTCCCGAAATCGGGGAAAGGAGCAGCGCCCGGGATGAAGTGATGTCGCACGGTCGCGCCTTCAACCATGCATTTCCAGAAGTTCGGCAAGTACGAGATCATTCGAAAGCTTAGCCGTAGCCTCACCGATGTCTATTTGGCGCGTGACGCCGAAGCCGACCGGCAGGTGGTTCTAAAGCTCATCGAGCACTCGCGTGACGACTTCACGCAGATCGTGATCGAAGCAGAGCGGCGTGGCGCTCTGATTCAGCGGGACCTGCATCACAAAGACCCGCGCATCCTGGAAGTGTACGATCTCGGCGAAGAGCTGAACTGCTTCTTCGTCGCTATGGAGTATTTCGCCGGGCGAACCCTTGCGGATATCCTGCGCGAGGACGGCAAGCTCGATGCCAAGCGTGCAGCGCGCTACGCAGCCGAGATATCCGACCAGCTCAAAACACTGCATGCCTTTTTGTCCCAAGTCGATGGCCGCAAACGGGCGGTGGTGCATGGCGATATTAAGCCGTCCAACGTTCAGATCAGCGCCGCCGATGAGCTGCGGCTCATTGACTTCGGCATTGCCAAAGTCATCACCCTCACGCACAACCTGACGCATCACAACCTGGGAAGCCCCAGCTATTGCTCGCCCGAGCGCTTGAGTTGGGCTCGTGTGGACGCACACGCAGACCTTTGGGCGCTCGGCGTAACGCTGTACGAAATGGTATCGGGCACTCCACCGTTCCAGGCCGAGAACACCCGCAAGCTCGAAAGCCTCATCTTGGCCCGCAGGCCTTTGCCCGCCCTGCCGGTCGATTGTCCCGTTCCCCTGCAGGCCATCATCAACAAAGCTCTCGCCCCGCAGATTGATCGGCGCTATCAAACCGCCGAGTGGTTCGAAAGGGACCTGGTTGCCTTTCTCGAAGACCGGTCGACGGTAGCCGAATTCGATCGCCGCAGCTTCGCTAGCGCCAACGTCACGGTGCGCAGAGAGTCGGCCGGTGCCGCCACCATTCGACGGGAGCCCGTAAAATCTGCACTATTCAAGCTTCCTCGGCTCCCGAAGCCCGTGTTTCGCCGCACTCAAGTCCTCACGGCTTTGTCGCTGCTCGGTGGCGTGATCATCGGCCTGCTGGTATTTGTGCCGCTCGGCTACCTCGATCACTTTTCTCAGGTAGCCGCGCCTTTGCGCATCGTCAAGGACTATGCCCACGGAGACGGCTCTGAGATCGCTTCGGACTGGCGCTTGTATCAACAGCTCAAGAAAGACGGTCAGCCCCTCAAGTCGTTTTCTCCCATTCGCTCCGTCGAACATCAGCTTCAATCCAACCTCATGTCGGCCGCCGACAACATCATCGATGGATACCGCAATAGCTCCGATCAGACGTTGAGCGATTTCGATTGGGCCAGAGCGCAGCTCTGTTTGCGGCATGCGCTCGAGTTAGATCCCTCCAATGCCACCGCCAAGGGCAAGCTGGCCCTGGCGACCGGGTACTTGAATCTGCGGCAGAATCCAAACCTGCCGGAAGCGATGCTTAGCGCTATAAATTTCAAGCAGGCAGAATCGTATCTGCCCGCTTCCCCCGATCCTCATCTTGCCCTCGCGCGCCTCTACGTCTATAGCTATCGAAACGTCGCCCCGGCTATTGCCGAACTGCAGCAAGCCGAGCGGCTGGGCTATCATCTCGGACCGCGGGAATCGCAGGAAGAGGCCGACGGCTATCTATATCGCACGGTATGGGATTTGCTTCGAGCCCAACATGCTGTTCCCGAGTCGGCCAAAACGAAATGGTTGCTGTTGGCCAAGTCCGATAGCGAGCGCGCTCGTCAGTTATACGAACCGCTGGCCGGGTTCTCGAACGTAAGTCTTAGCCTGGACCGCCTCTACGCCTTTCAGACCGAACCGGCCAAGCCAGGGGTCAAGAAGGGACGGGCGGCGCAGCATCGGCGCCTGTTGGCCTCGCGCTCTCCGGGTGCACGCTAATGGCGACCACCAAGACTTGGGAAACCAAGCGTAGCCGCACAGCTGGACCTGTCTGCGAAGTCCCGGGGAAACGATCGACGACGGCGAGTTCTTTTGGCTGCTCGGTGCGTCCCTGCTGGTGAGTGCGGGGCTGGCATTGGTTTTCCTGGCCAAGACGCAGGACTTCGCGGATCTCCAAAGCCGCCTTGATCAAGGCGAGTTGGTGAATCTGAACCAGGTCACCGGGCCTGAACAACTGTCGCCCGCCTTGCAGGTCTTCACAGAGACCCGCGAACGCCAGCTCGCCTCTGAGCGCGTTTGGAACTATCTGGAAACCCATCGACCTGTTGTTAACGTCGGAACACTCGCCCGGCTTCGCGTTCCCAAAGATAATCTTGCGGACTTCCCCGATCTGCAGCGCCGGAAGCCAACTGCCTCTAGTTCCGCCTCGCCGACCGTCGCCCTGCTCCCTCTTTCTAAGTTGAAGCCGATGTTAGTGGTCCGAAGGCCTCGGGAATTCATCAACGTTTTTCTAACTTGGTGCTTCATCTATGTAGCTGCGTTTTGGGTCGTGCACTTTGCCTGGCGCTGGCGTCATTTCCGTGGCGACCCCTCCGTTCTTCCGGCGCTTCACTTACTCACCGGCATTGGCTTAATCTTGATGGTCAGCCTGCGGGATCCGCTCCGCGATACTCTCGAATTCAAGAAGTTCGCCTGGGGATCGGCCGTCGGCTGCCTCGTCCTCCTCCTTCCCCTCTTCCGCGCTTTTCAGATTCGCAACTTTTCGCGCTGGATCTATACTCCTGTCCTGCTCGCTTTCGCCCTGTTCATTGCTCTGATCGTGCTCGGCTCGGGTCCCACCGGAAGCGATGCGAAAGTCAATTTGGGGCCGTTCCAGCCGGTCGAGGTCATCAAACTTCTGGTCGTTATGTTCCTCGCGGGCTACTTCGCCAAACGATGGGAGTGGCTGCGTGAGGTTCATCAGAAGAAGTTCATCCCAGCCTGGATGCGCTGGTTGGAGATTCCCCGCTTCGGTCACGCCTTGTCTGTAATGTCCGCCGTGGCGTGCGCTCTGGCCTTTTTCTTTCTGCTGAAAGACATGGGCCCGGCGCTGGTCATGGGCTTCGTCTTCCTCATTATGTTCGCCGTGGCCCGCGGTAGGAGCGGGCTGGCTCTCTTCGGTATCGTTCTTTTGATTGTCGGCGTCATCATCGGCTACCGTCTCGGCGCGCCCCATACCGTAGTCGAGCGCGTTTCCATGTGGCTTTCGCCCTGGGACAACGAAATTCGCGGCGGTGATCAATTGGCGCACTCGCTGTGGGCCTTCGCAACAGGCGGCCTGTGGGGTTCCGGTCCCGGTTGGGGCGACCCCAGCGTCATTCCAGCCGGTCATACCGACCTCGTGCTCCCGGCCATCGGCGAAGAGTGGGGGTTCATTGGCGTCCTCACCGTCTGTCTGCTCATCGGCTTCCTGGTCTGCCGCGCGTTCCGCATTGCACTCGATTCGCGCGACGATTACGCTACCTTCCTGGCTGTTGGTCTGGGCTCGCTTCTCGCGCTCGAAATGCTTTTGATCTCGGGCGGCGCCTTGGGAGCGATTCCCCTTTCGGGCGTCGTCTCGCCTTTCTTGAGTTCCGGAAACACAGCCATGCTCGCGAACTTTCTGATATGTGCTGTCCTGCTTGGTATTTCGAACCAAACTGCGCGCAGCGGCGTCGCAGTCGTCTCCGGCGAGGGTTCGGCCGCCTCTCGATCGCCCTTTACCATCCCGGTTCGAGTCGTCAGCGTCGCCTTGGCTGCTTGTGCGCTTGCGCTGCTGGCGAAGGCAGCCTACATACAGGTCCTTCACGATCGCGCCATCATGATCCAGGATGCTCATGTCATCACGCAAGACGGCATGAAGCGTGAGCAATACAATCCTCGCCTTAATCTCTTTGCAGCCTCCATACCTCGCGGAGACATCTTCGACCGCAACGGCGTTCTGCTTGCCACCAGCAGCTGGAATCAGTTGGAAAAACACCGCGCCGAGTATGAGCGTCTCGGCATCTCCATCGACCAAAGCTGCTCGCGGCTCGAGAGCCGGCACTATCCGTTTGATCCGGTAACCGCGCATCTCCTGGGGGATCTACGTACCGGCGAGAACTTCCAGGCCACCAACAGCAGTCTGATCGAGCACGATTCCAGGGGCCGCTTGCAGGGCTATCGGGATTATAGTGAGCTGGCGCCGCTGGTCCGCTACCGGCATCAAAAGGGCAATCCCGCCTTGCAGGCCTTCTTGAACCGCGACCGTGATGTCCATGCAACCATCGACGTGCGCTTGCAACTCAAAGCGGCAGAGATTCTGAAGAGGCGGCTTGAGCCATCGGGCATGAAAGGCGCACTGGTTGTTCTGGACGCAAGCACGGGCGATGTCCTCGCGCTGGTCAGCTGGCCCACCGTGCCGCAAAGTGGCGCGGCAACTCCCGATCAGTTGCTCGATCGTGCGCGCTACGGTCAATATCCGCCTGGATCGACCTTCAAACTGGTCACAGCCATGGCAGCACTCCGGCTCGATCCCAAAGCAACACAAAAAACGTATTCCTGCCGCAGTCTGGGCGGCGGCCGGGTAGGAACTGTGATTCCCGGTTGGCGCCGTCCTATCCGCGATGATGTGGGCGACCACGCTCATGGCACGCTGAATCTCGGGCAGGCCATCACCGTGTCGTGCAATGCCTACTTCGCGCAACTTGGTGTGTACACGGTCGGCCCGCAGGCGCTCTACGACACCGCGCAGTTGCTCGGCATTTCAGCCGGCGATCTCGCGGATATCAAAAAGATGATGCCTTTCGCCTCCTACGGGCAGGGAACGGTTCTTGCGAGCCCCTTCAAGATGGCTCGCGTCGCCGCAACCATTGCCGCAGGTGGATCCATGCCCGAAGGACGATGGGTTTCCGATGCAAGCAACACCCGGTCTTCTGCGCCCGTTCCAGTCCTCGATGCGGATTCCTCACTGTTCATGGCGAAGGCGATGCGCTCTGTGGTGACGAGTGGCACAGCCAGAAGTGCCATGGCCGGCCTGAAGGTAAGCGTCGCCGGCAAGACCGGAACCGCGCAGGTTGATGAGGGCCAGCCGCATTCCTGGTTCGCGGGATTTGCCCCCTACGACGGCGACGCCTCGCGTCGCATCGCCTTCGCTGTGGTCGTCGAACACGGCGGCTACGGCGCGAAATTTGCTGCGCCCATCGGGCGCGAGATCGTGGAAGCCGCGGCGCAGTTGGGCATTGTTGCGGATAACGCTTCGGAGAAGAGGTGATCTATGGCTATTTCTGACGTGATTGAAAAGCTGGGGAGAGCGCTGTTTGAAGCTCCCTTTGGGACTAATCGTGTTGCCAGGGATGCACCCGAATTGGCTGAGATCCGGCTCGCCGTTCTGGATGCCGTCAAAGCCAAGAGCCACCGCGCCAACGGCAAGCAAGTCTTCCCGTACAATCTGATCCGAATTCAGCTGCTCGGAGTTCCGCGAGAGCAGCAAGCCGTCTTTACGAGCCCCTTCCTGACTAGCTACTTCACTCGCGAATTGAAAGACGGTCTGCTTCGTTCCAACTATCGTTTTCCCGAAGACCTGGAAGCGGAGATTCACACCACGCCCGACCTTCCCATGCCCGGCGCGGAGTGGCTCACGGTCGAAACCCAACTGATTCGATCGACCGGGGATCCGGCCGTCGGCCAGGAAGTCAAACCGGCCCGCCTTACAGTCATTCAAGGGGTGGCGAACCGTCCTGAGATTCTGCTCAAAAGGACCAGGACGAATATCGGACGGACCGTCGAAGTGTATCGTGGCGCTGGTCCCTCCCGTCGCAACGATCTGGCGTTCACCGAAGATAACGAAACCAACAAGACCGTTTCCCGTGAACACGCTCACATCCTGTACTCCCGCAAGGATGCCAAATATCGGCTCTTCAACGATCGCCTGTACAAGGGCGAGGCCAACTGCGGCCTCTGGATTGTCCGTGACGGCTTGAGTCAGCCGGTTCACCGCAGCGACCGGGGAACGGTCCTCGAATCGCATGACGAAATCCACATGGGGAACGCTGTGCTGCGTTTTCAACTGAAGTAACCGTGATGCAGGCTTCAGCATAAGCGGGGCAGACCACATTCCAGGGTTCGTTTCGCAAAACCGGATCGCGCCCAGAGGCGGCGGCCTCCGCACTGGCTTGGTCGCGGCCAATTGCAGTTAAGTCGTCTGTATTCTTTGATTTGAGTTCGTTCACACAGGGGTTGGAGAGGCCCCTATGTAACTTCGCTTCGCAAAATCCGAAGGCCTGGGTTCTTGGTGCGGATGGGGAGACTTGAACTCCCACGCCCTTGCGAGCGCTGGAACCTAAATCCAGTGCGTCTGCCAATTCCGCCACATCCGCGCAGAACTGACTTCAGATTAACATTGGGACGCGCTCGGAAACTACGCGGCTGGGTGCGCCAACAAGCTGCTCGAATAGGCCCCGGCAGTCAGTCTGGGCAACGTCAGGTCATCGGAGCAGACCGGAAGGTTGACCACCCGCGGCGTGGTCTGGCCGCAGTCGCAGACCTCGGTGGTCACATCCGCTGTAAAACCCATGCCTATGGCCTGAAATTCGCTGCCGTTGGGTTCACGCCGGTTCAGGACCAGGTGTGGCTCGCCGGCCAGCTTGGAAATGCGGGCGGTTTCCGGAATCACGTGCCAGCCGTCGTGTGCTTCGCACTCACTCGCCAGGACGATGCCATTGCCGCTGACATACAGCTCGTAGACAGGTACGCCGAAAGCATTCCACAGTTGATCGCGGGCCGGGTCAGATAGAGGCCGCTCGCCAACCCGGGTGATGCTAAACAGCGCGCGGCCCAGCGCCATATCGATGCCATGCCGCGTCGTCAGTTCCGCCAAGCGCCTTAGAGCGTCCCGGGGCCCGGCCAGGACGTCCAGTTGGAGCTTTCGCAGCGCATCCCACCACTCGATGTGGAACCAGGTCGGGCCGGTGAGAATCGGGAAGTCGCCCACCTGCGCGATGCGCGCGTCGTGGCTGGCAGGGAATGGGAGCAGGCAGCCAGGCGGCTCCTGGGCCCGATTCCAGCGGATGCGTACTCTCATGACACAGGACAGTGCGGCCGTAGCCGCCACATAACGAACTGGTGCCGCAGCGAAGGGAATCTCTAGGTAGGAAAAGTCTGAGAACGCCCGTGCCGCCTGGGCGGGTAGTCGCTAAGACAGGAGGCGAGTGGCGGACTTGGCGAAGTAGGTCAGGATGAAATCCGCGCCGGCGCGGCGGATGGAGGTCAGCGACTCAAGGATGGCCCGATCAAGATCGATCCACCCATTCTGCGCCGCGGCCATGATCATGCTGAACTCTCCGCTTACCTGGTAGGCGCCGATTGGGACGTCGAAGCGATCCCGTGCAATGCGGATGATGTCGAGGTAGGCCAACGCGGGCTTCACCATGATCATGTCGGCGCCTTCGCCCAGGTCCAGCTCGATCTCGCGCATGGCTTCGCGGCCATTGGCCGGATCCATTTGGTAGCTGCGCCGGTCACCGAATTGCGGCGCGGATTCCGCCGCTTCACGGAACGGACCATAGAAGACCGAGGCGTATTTGGCCGCGTAGGAAAGGATAGGTGTGTTGTGAAAGCCAGCCGCATCGAGGCCTTGGCGAATGGCCGAAACGCGGCCGTCCATCATGTCGCTGGGCGCCACGATGTCGGCGCCGGCACGGGCGTGAGAAACAGCGGTCTTGGCGAGCCAGTTCAAGGTTGTGTCGTTCTCTACATCGCCGTTCTTGACGAACCCACAGTGGCCGTGGCTGGTGTATTCGCAGTTGCAGACATCGGTAATAACCAGGAGTTGGGGAAGCGCCTTCTTGATAGCGCGCACCGCGCGCTGGGTGATGCCATTGGGGTCGTAGGCGCCGGAAGCGAACTCGTCCTTCGACTCCGGAATACCGAACAGGATGACGCCGCCGATGCCAAGCCGCGCGCACTCCTCGCACTCAGGCACCAGTTCGTCGATGGAGAGCTGCGCATTGCCCGGCATAGAGCTGATTTCCTTGCGGACCCCTTCGCCAGGACAGGCGAATAAGGGCAGAACGAACTGCGACGGGCTGAGGCGCGTCTCGCGCACCAGCCGCCGCATGGGCTCGGACGACCGCAAGCGGCGCAGCCGCTGAATGGGGAATGCCATATGTTCCTAGTCTGTCAAAGCCGGGATGCAGGTCGCGCAGAAACGCTAATAGCTGGTCAACTTGGCACGAATCATGGCGCCACCAGCCGGCAGAAAGAAGCCGAAGAATGCTTCGTCGCCGTTGAGGAGACGAGAGGATTTCCACTCGCCGTTGATGAACGTTCCTTCCTCGACGCGCAGAAACTGAGCGTTCTGGAACTTGGAGGAACGGCTAGTGCGGAAATCGACGCGGGCGTCGAATCCCATCACAATAAACTCATCGGGCGCGACCTCGGCAACCAGGGCGCGGCCACTCAGCTTCGGTGTCTGGGTGCCGAAGATCCCTCCATACTCGATATGCGGCGTGCCGAATTGGACCAGGATGTCGTATTTCTCGGTGCTAATCAGCTTCTCGGTCAAGTGCGCTTCTTCTACGGCCGCGTGCAGTTTGCCGGTTCCTTGCAGCGAGGCGATCAGCGGCAAGCCGGGTTCGAGGAGGCGGCAGTTGTCGGCGAACGGCTGAACCTCTTCACGAATCTTCCCGTCTTTCACGGTCATATCCAGACCAAAGGGCGCGAAACCAAGCGCATCAAAGTCGCCCAACGCATAGAACATGTTGCTGGGGAAACGTGGTCCGCCCGTCTCTGGAATCATCAGCGCATTATCGTCGCGGTGGTAGATGCCCATCACCTTGCGATAGTTCACGTAGTCGAGCAGGTAATTGTCGGGCGCAATGACATCGATCGACGGAGTATTGGCCTTCCACAGGTTGAGCATGTTCGACGTTGCACCGCCGCTGGGGTAGGCTTCGCCGGGGCGCATAAAGTTCTTCTGCTCCCGCAGCCACACATTCACGTACAGCGGAAGCTGGTAAGCCTGCTTGCCGCCGGCCGCAACCTCGTTGACATAGCGAGAAACGTAATAGGCAGCAAAGGCTTCATCGGCCTCGTCTCCGAAGACCTCCGTCCAGGTACCCGGATGCCGGCGGAGAGCGGTCGTCAGCGCTTCCGGTACCCGTCCCGCGAAGAGCTGGTTCGCGGCGGCGGAGTGATCGCGATCGGTACCGAGCGAGCCCGGCTCATTTTCGACCTGAACCAGAATGACGGTGTGAAGGTCGCCGTCGACTTCGTGCAGGTGCTTCATGAGTTCCGAGAAAGCTCGCTTGTCGGCGGCGAGATTGGTTTCACTGACAGGAGTGAGAACGCGCACGGGGTGGCCGCCGGAGTCGAGCATGTGGGCATACTTAACGGGATCGGCCTTGACCCAGGACGGCACGTAGTCCATGGTCCCGTTCTTCCATGTGCCAAACCACAGAAGCACCAAGCGCAAGTGATGTGCGCGGGCCTGCGAGATAACCCGGTCGACGGTGGCAAATTGGAAGCTTCCGGATTGAGGCTCGATGTCTTCCCAATAAACCGGCACTTCCAGCGTATTGAGATGCAAGGACTCGGCGACGGGCCAAAGCGTTTCAAGGCGGTCGGGCCAGCCGCTGGAATTGTTGACCTGAGCCCCCAGCACAATATACGGCTTTCCATCAACCAACAGAGAATACTTTGTACCTTGCTTCACGAATTGAGGAGCAGGTGCGGCTGCGAGGCCGAAGGCGAGGATGAGACCGAGAGCTGCTTTCACGGCCTCTATTTAATCAGATGCCGGCTTGCCCAACGAGCTGCGGGCTGACGAAACAGCCGTGGTTTGAATCGCCGCGAGCAGGGACTCCTCTTCTTCCGGTGCGACGGTCCGGAGATCGAACGTGAGCAGGTCGTCTTCGATGCGGGCGATAACCGGAATTGGCGCCTGCCGCAATCTCTGTGCGAAGTTGTCCGCCGAGGGAACACTGATCTGCACCAGCCACGTTTTCAACGTCTGGCTGGGAGTAGAGCCTCCGCCGATGGCCGACTCGCCTTCCCGGATGCGCACGTCGAGCGGAGCAAGGCGCGCCGCCAGCTGCCGTGCTCGCCGCTCGAGCTCGGTCGCAGAACAAGAGATCATGCGGAGCGTGGGCAACGCCTCCCAGTTCTCCAGCAGCAGGTTGCGAAGCGTGGCTGCGAGACTTTCCAGCACCAGTTTGTCCACCCGGAACGCGCGGTAAAGCGGGTTGCGGCGGATGCGCTGGATCAGTTCGGGATCACCGGCGAGGATGCCGCTCTGCGGGCCGCCCAGCAGCTTGTCGCAGCTGAACGAAACCAGATTCACGCCCGCTTCAAAGCTATGCCGCACCAGCGGCTCTTCCACGCCCAAGCCGTGGAGGTCCACCAGGCAACCGCTCCCAAGGTCATCGTAGACCGGGATTCCCGATTCGCGGCCCAGTGTGGCCAGTTCCTTCAGGGAAGGACGGCCCGTAAAGCCGGTCATGTGGAAGTTGGACGGATGAACGCGCAGGATGAGCCGGGTGCGGTCCATAATCGCGTTGCGATAGTCCTCAATTCGCGTGCGATTGGTCGACCCGACTTCGCGCAGAACGACGCCCGAACGCTGCATGATCTCCGGAATTCGGAAGCCGTCGCCGATCTCGATCAGTTCGCCGCGGGAAATGATGACCTCAAATCCAGCAGCCAGTTCATTGAGCGCCAGGAACACCGCGGCAGCGTTGTTGTTGACCACGATCGACGGCCGGTCCAGCAGGTGGTTCAGGAGAGACGTCCAGTGTTGGTCTCGCTGGCCGCGCTTGCCAGTGGCGAGATCGTATTCCAGGTTCGAGTACCCGCCGATGGGCTGAAAGTGTGCCAGCGGCGCGCGGCCCAGGTTGGTATGGAGGATAACGCCGGTGGCGTTGATCACCGGGCGCGGAGAAGGGCTCAGCAGAGCAGCCAGGCGGCGCTCTACCTCGTGCTCAATTGTTTCCATGGGGTGGTTCGGAGTGGGCTTCCGCAATCCGCCGGCGGCGTTCCGCCAGCACAGCTCGTATTTCGCTGGTCACCAAAGCCCGAGGCAGGTGGGCCAGGCGCTCCAATCCCGCAAGCACCCGGTCCACCGATGGCAGCTCACGGTAACCGTTAGATGTCGTCTCCGAACTCACCCTTCCACGTTACTTCTTTGCCGCTGTAGATGGAGGCGCGCCCCAGCAAGGCAAACATGGTGCTAATGGCTGAGCGCTCGCCAACGTTCTCCGGCTGGTTGTTCTGGATCCGGGTGAGGAAGTCTTCCAGGGCGTCGATGGTGATGTCGCGTTTGGAGACCATTTCGGTCTGCTGTTTCGGCGCGATGTAGTGGATCATGCTCTTGCGCGATGTGGCTACCGTGCCTTTGGTGCCGGTGAACTCCTCGCCGACGTGGGAGAAGCCGGCCGGGGTCAGCTGGTTTGCCTCGTAGTTCACGTTGATGTTGTTGGGGAACCTGAAAGACAAGCTGAGGTTGTCGAGAATGTCCATGTTGGTCCGGATCTTGCGGCCCCCGACGCCCACGGCGCTGATGGGACGGGCGTTGAGGAACCAGTGCAGAACGTCGAAGTTGTGGCAATCCTGTTCCACAATGATGTCGCCGGAAAGGTCGCGGTAAGCGAACCAATTGCGCAGCTTTTCCACTTTGGGGTCGTCGTAGTGGTGGATCGTGAACGGATCGCCGCCAATCCAGAAAGCGCGGGCGGTGGCCAGTTCTCCCAAGCTGCCGTCCTGGAGAAGCTTAAAGGCCTCCAGGTATACGGGCCCGTAACGCTGCTGGAACCCAACCGCGAGGGTCTTTGTGGGATCGGCCTTTCGGGAAGCCTTAATCACCCGATGCACCCCTTCGAGGTCAACGCCCATGGGCTTCTCGCAATAAATGTGCTTCTTCGCCTCAACAGCGGCCTCCAGCATGCGCGGATGCTCGAACGGCGGTGTGGCGATGAGTACCGCGTCGATGCCGGGATCGGCCAGCAGCTTCTCGAAGCTCTTAAAGGTCTTGGGGTCTTCCAGCTTCAGCTTGGCCTTCGCGCTCTCGATCCGGTCGTCGAACAGGTCACACAGGGCGACCACTTTCGCGCGGGGATCGGCCACGATGTTCCCGGTGTCGTAGGTGCCACGTCCGCCGCACCCGATGAGACCAACGGTGATGGCGGAATTGGCTTGGCTGCCGCGCACGCTTTGCGGCTGCACGATGGAGAAAGCGGCGGCGGACAGGCCGGCGGCTTGCAGGAATTGACGGCGCGAGGCCGCCGCGCCGGAGGCAATGGACATAGTAGGCTCCTTATGGGAACCGGCTATGCCAAACCAAACGCACGCGTTCCCGCCCCGAATTATATGTGAATCGGTTGCGTGGTGCATGATCACTTTGTGCTAGCCATCCTCTCTCGTGCCGCGGCGCCACGCGTTTCTGAACTCGGTTTAATGCGAGTCCGCAAATGTCGCGCGTACCTCCGTTGGAATGATCGGCGTCTAAATAGCAGACGCAAAACCCCGAAGCAGGCGGGGCGTAAGGAGACTTAAGTGATGCGAGCTATCGGTAGGAATTCCGTGCTGAAGGCAGTAGTTTTTCTGGGCGTGATCGTGGCTTTGCCCGCGCTCGCGCAAGACCCGAACCAATATCCGCAAACGCAGCCGCCGCCCGAGCAGCAACAGTACCCGCCGCAGGGCCAATACCCACCACAACAAGGGCAATACCCGCAACCGGGACAGTATCCGCCCCCGCAGGGCCAATACCCTCCCCAGCCGAGCCAGTATCCGCAACCGGGACAATACCCGCCTCCGCAGTATCCGGCCCCGCCTGTGCTGGCGCCGCAACAGCTGGATCAGTTAGTTGGTCCGATTGCTCTTTATCCGGATGGATTACTGGCGCAAGTGCTTACCGCTTCAACTTATTCCAATGAGATTCCCGATGCGGCAACCTGGGCGAATCAGCATCAGTATCTAAAGGGAGACGCGCTGGCCCAAGCGATCCGGCAGGACAACCTGAACTTCGATCCCAGTGTCATGGCGCTGCTGCCTTTTCCGACCGTGCTCGACTACATGGCTCGATACATGGGCTGGACGCAGGAACTGGGCAATGCAGTGCTCTCGCAAAGAGACCAGGTAATGGATGCCGTGCAACGGATGCGGCGTCAGGCTTACGATTACGGGTACCTTCGTAGCAATCCGAGTCAGCGAGTGGTGGTGGACCAGGGCGCAATTGAGATTGTGCCCGTCTCACCCGATTTCTACTACGTGCCCTATTACAACCCGGTGGTGGTCTTTGCGCCCCCGCGGCCCGGCTTCTATATTGGCGGGGCAATCGGCTTTGGACCTGGCATCACTATCGGGGCAGCCTTTGCGCCTTGGGGGTGGGGCGGTGTCGGCTTTGCCTGGAGCAGCCATACGATTTTAATAGACCATCGCCCCTGGGCCCGAACCTGGACGAACCGGGCGGTCTACGTACATCCATATGCGGCGCCCTATCACCCGGCTCCGGGTCCGCGTGCCGAGCATCACGAATATCACCATTCTGAAGCCCACGAGAAGCACGAGTCCCATTAGGGTCGTGCCGTGGCTTAGTGCACGAAAGCACGTAGTTCGCGCCGCTTTAGCCAATTCGCCATAAACAATATGGCGATCACAAACGCCGGTCCCGCAATGAGGAGAATCCAGCTCAAGGTTGTGGCAGCAGGCCGGGGTCGCGAAGTGACCCAAGCCACATACAGCAAGCCGGCGAACGCATAAAACACGGCGCCGACCCACTCCCAACGCCACGCGAGCGCCAGGATCGCGATCACCACGAATACGGGAACCAAATGCATTGTCAGCGCTAAAGCAGTGTCCCAGAACCCACGGTGCTCGCTGAAAACATCGAGGGCGAAAAGGCTTAGAAAGGCCGCGAATGCAATCGAGAGCCCGCGCGGGGTCCAGTACAGTAATCGCCTCGAAAGGATAGACATACTTGCTCCTGCCTCGATACTACATCCGCCGCCGTGCTGAGCGTAATACTTCGATTAGGTTGGTACCTCTGCTACTGGAATAGTTGTGGCGCGAATTCGTTCAAGTAGTCGCGCCAGTTGAGCCAGGTATGACCGCCCGCGCTCTCCAGAAACACCGGCTGAAAGCCGTGCTCTTTCAACATGGCGACAGTCGCTTTTGAGACCGGGATCAACCGGTCGTCGCTGCCGGTAGAGAACCAAAGGAGCTTCAATCCCGGCTTGAGGGCAGCATTGTCGAGCATGCCAGCGTGCAGCTGCACCCACTCGGCGGGGACAGTGGCGGGCGGCGGCGGAGCGCCTGCGGCGGCCGGCCGCGGCCCTCGCGAGAACACACCGGAGCTAAATACGCCCACGTACGCAACACGATCCAGGTGCGACAGGGAGAAGTTTAGCGTCTGACCTCCGCCCATCGACAACCCGGCGATCGCAGTATGTGGCCGATCCGTCAGGACACGATAATTCTTCTCGATGTAAGGCAGCACGTCGTTCAAGAAGTCTTCCGCGAACTCGTCGCGCGCCGGCTGTCCGTTTGCAGGTGGCCGAAACATCTCTCGCGATGTATGGCCTGCCGGCATCACGACTACCATCGGCACAGCTTTCTTCGCGGCGATCAGGTTGTCCATGACGAAATTGGCGCGGCCCACCGAGGTCCAGGAATCGTCGCTATCGCTGGCGCCATGCAGCAGGTAAAACACCGGATACTTTGCACTGCCGGACTCATAACCTGGCGGCGTGTAGACATGCATCCGGCGGATGCGGCCGAGCGCGGTTGAGTAGTAGTAGACTGCCGATACCGAACCGTGCGGGACATTGCGCACGTCCACAAAATCGGCGCCAGGCACCACCGCCAAGCTCCACGCCATCGCGTTCGATTCGCTCACAGCAGGATTACGAGGATCCATGGTTGCGACGCCATCCACCAGAAAGGTGTATCGATATGCACCGGCAGGAACAGGCGGGACGGTCGCTTCCCAGACGCCCTGGTCGTTCTTCACAAACGCCGGAGGCTTCTGGTCCGGCGTGGGAATGTCGCTGGCCCTTAGGGAAACCGCCTTGGCGTCGGGAGCCAGAATACGGAATATGATTTTGCGATCCGGCGTCACTTCAGGCGAGGTGAAGACCGGTCCTTGCGGCGGCGCCTGACCGAACGCTCCAACCGACCACGCCAGCAACAAACCAAACGCGAACTTGAGATTCACTGCGGATGCCTCCATGTCAACGCTTCGAGTGTACGCCTAGGGGTTAGCGCGTCGCCCTGATCGCTGCCAGCTAAGCGATGGCTTTCTCCGCGAAAGCGCGCTTGAGGAACTGGCCGGTGTAGGATTCCGCCACGTTCGCGACGGCTTCCGGCGTGCCCTGCGCCACAATCCTGCCGCCGCCATCGCCACCTTCCGGGCCCAGATCGATGACCCAATCCGCGGCTTGAATCAGCTCCAGATTGTGCTCAATCAGCAAAATGCTTCCACCGTTGTGGATGAGCCGTTCGAAAGCTTCCAGCAGCTTTGCGATGTCGTCGTAATGCAACCCGGTGGTGGGCTCGTCGAAGAGGAACAGGGTACCCTCGCAGGACGCTTGCGCCAGATGCGCTGCCAGTTTCACTCGCTGAGCCTCGCCGCCGGAGAGGGTCGTGGCGGACTGGCCGAGCCGAAGGTAGCCCAGGCCAACGTCATTCAAGACCTTCAGGCGAGCGGACAATTTTGGGGTGTCGGCAAAGAAGGAGATGGCCTCACGCACGGTAAGCTGCAACACCTCGTGGATGTTGCGGCCTTTGTAGCGAATCTCGAGAGTGGATGGTTTGAAGCGCGTCCCCTTACAGTCTTCGCAGACCAGTTCTACGTCGGCCAGAAACTGCATTTCAACGGTAACGGTTCCATCGCCCTGGCAGGTATCGCAGCGGCCGCCCGGAATGTTGAACGAGAAATGTCCCGGGGTATAGCCGCGCCGGCGCGCCTCATGCGTAGCTGCAAATAGCTCGCGAATCAGATCGAATGCCTTGATGTAAGTGACCGGGTTCGAGCGCGGTGTGCGGCCGATTGGTGACTGATCGACCATCACCACGTTAGTCAGCAGGTCCGATTTCTCCACCCGTCTTAAGTTCTGCTTGCGAGCCTCCGGCGAGTCCGAATCGGAATCCTCGGACCCACGGCGTTCCCGGTTCACTTGCTGATCCAGCGCCCGATAAATACAGTCATGAACCAGGGAAGACTTGCCGGAACCGGAGACGCCCGTAATGGCGACCAGAATGCCGAGCGGGATGTCGACATCCACATTCTTCAGATTGTTGGCACGCGCACCGATGAAGCGAATCACGCGCTTCGGGTTTATCTTGCGGCGATCAAGTGCGCGTGAAACCGCCAGTTCACCCCGCAGGTACCGCCCGGTCAATGACTGAGGGTGCTCCTTGGTGGGAGGTGTTCGGGGCGGCTCCAGCAGTTGCGCATAAGAACCTTCGAAGATAATCCGGCCGCCCAGCTCGCCCGCGCCGGGTCCCAGGTCGACGATGTGATCGGCGAAGCTCATCACTTCCGGGTCATGTTCAACCACAACGATGGTGTTGCCAAGGTCGCGAAGCTCATGCAGGATGCGAATCAGCCGTGCCGTATCGCGGCTATGAAGGCCGATAGAGGGCTCGTCGAGTACATAGGTTGCGCCAACCAGTCGCGAACCAAGGCAGGTGGCGAGTGTGATGCGCTGGGATTCGCCGCCCGAGAGCGTGGCAGAAAGCCGGTCGAGCGTCAGATACTCCAGGCCGACATCGTTGAGAAACTTCAATCGCTGGCGGATCTCGATCAGCAGCTTGTCGGCGATTTCCGATTCTTCGGGGCTCAGTTCCAAGGCATCGAAGAACGCGCGCGACTGGATTATGTTCATGCGCGCTACCTGCGCGATGTTCGATCCGCCCAGAGTGACATAAAGCGCCTCAGGGCGCAGGCGCCCGCCCCGGCAGGCAGGACACTGCGTGTAGGCCCGGTAACGGCTCATGAACACGCGCACGTGAACTCGATACTTCTTCTTTTCGACCTCGGCGAAGAAGCGGCGGATGTGCTTGATCACGAACTCACGCTCGTCTTCGGTCAGGCTTGCCCAGGCGACGTTCAGGCGCACCTTATTCACGGCCTTAGGCAGGAACTCTTCGTCGTAGTACCACTTATAAACCGGCTTCGTCCACGGGTCGACGGCGCCTTTTTCCAGCGAGGTCATCGGATCGGGAATGATCAGGCCTAAGTCGTAGTCGATGGTGTTGCCAAAGCCCTGGCAGACCGGGCAGGCGCCAATGGGGCTATTGAAGCTGAAGAGCGTTGGCTCCGGGGCGTTTACCGTGAGGCCGCAGACCTTGCACTGGTACCGCTCGCTGAAGTGGAGGCGGACTGGTTCGGCGACGCCGGCCTGCTCAAAGAAAACCTCGCCTGCTTCGCGATAACAGATTTCCACTGTGTCGACCAGCCTTTGGTGCAGATCGGGCTGGATCACGAACCGATCGACCAACGCGAACAACGGCGCGGAGAAATCAACATCGAGAAGCGACTCGGGCGTCGAGAATTCGAACATCCCTCCGTTCTGGAAGAGACGGTTGAAGCCTTTCTTGCGCAGTTCGAAAAGGTGATCGCGCAGCGAAGAAGCTTCTTTGCCGGTAGTGGATTTAGTCGCTGTGGATTTCGCTGGTTTGGCGGCCATGGTCTTGCTCCGCGGCGCAGACGCCTCAACGGGCGCAGAAGCCGGCGTCTTTACCGGAAACAGGGCATACCAGCGCGACCCTTGAGGCTGGGCGAGCATTGTCTCAGCTACCTGGTCGACGGTGTCGCATTGGATACGCGTACCATCGTTGGGGCAAAAGGTGCGTCCCGCGCGCGCATAGAGCAGCCGTAGGAAATCGTAGATCTCGGTCGCCGTGGCGACGGTGGAACGCGGATTACGGGTCTGGTTCTTCTGCTTGATCGCGATGGGCGGGGCAATGCCGACGATTTCGTCCACATCCGGCTTCTCCATGCGCTCCAGGAATTGCCGGGCGTAGGCGGAGAGAGATTCGACATAGCGGCGCTGGCCCTCCGCGTAGATGGTGTCGAAGACCAGCGACGACTTGCCCGAACCCGACACGCCTGTGACGACCGTGAGCTTGTCGTGCGGGATGTCGAGGCTCACATTGCGCAGGTTATGCACCCGGGCGCCGCGAATCGAGATCGCAGACGTACCGGGAATTGAACGGGGTGACGCTGGCCTGGAATCGTCTGGCATTCGTTAAAGAAAGTGGAGGGGAACGGCGGAGTCGCCGAGCGCAGCGCCTTAGCCGGTAAAGCCTGCTACTTTCTAGATTATAAGATGCGGGACGCAAGAAGCTGATGCAGCTACCGGGTCAACGGCGAGCGGGCGAAACACGGCTGAATCTCTTCACCGGCGCCCGGATCCGACAGTTCCGCAGCAGCCTTCTGACCTGGTTCGACCGGGCCCGGCGCGACCTGCCATGGCGCCGCTCGAACGATCCGTACCGCGTTTGGGTTTCTGAAATCATGCTGCAGCAAACCCGGGTGACTGCGGCCATCCCTTACTACGAACGCTTTCTGGAGCGCTTTCCCAGCGTAGAGGCTTTGGCTGAGGCGCCTGAGGCCGACCTGCTGGCACACTGGGCCGGACTGGGCTACTACCATCGGGCCCGGAACATGCAGCACGCCGCACGGGATATACGGGAGGCAGGGGCATTCCCAAATACGTTTGAGGCAATCCTGGAACTGCCCGGCGTAGGCAGCTATACGGCCGCTGCGATTGCCAGCATCAGCTTCGGCTTGCCGCATGCCGTGTTGGACGGAAATGTGTTTCGTGTGCTCAGCCGCGTGGCGAATGATTCGACGGACATCACCTCCAGCGCCGGCAGGAGAGTGTTTTCCGCGCTGGCCGGCGCCATGCTTGACCGGGAACGGCCTGGCGACTTCAACCAGGCCATGATGGAACTCGGAGCAACGGTATGCCTGCCCAAGAATCCGCACTGCCTGGTATGTCCCGTCTCCACCATTTGCCGGGCGCACGCGGCAGGAACCGAGGGCAGCTTGCCGGCAAAGAAGAAGCCGCAGAAGTCCGTTTACGAAGAGCGAACGCTCTACTGGATTACGCGGGAATCCGCCGTGCTGCTATGGCAGCGGCCGGCCGATGCGAAGCTGATGCCGGCATTCTGGGAACTCCCGGAAGCGGAGCAGTTACCGCAGGCAGGCTCGGGCGTGGAAAAGGGTAGCTTCCGGCACGGGATTACTTTTCATAACTACTGGTTTCGAGTCATTGCGGTCCCGGTACCCCTTCGGTTGGGGATTTGCCAATGGGTCGATACAAGTCAATTGGCAAAATTGCCGCTGAGTACGGTCGCGCGCAAGGCGATGAAGGTGCTCGACCGTAGCAAGGCAGACGCGGCGGCGGCCGGCAGGTAGACGGGGTCGAGAGAACTTCGGCGCAACCCCCGGACAACGGCGAGCGTTGGTACTGTAAGGAGAGCGGAACTTGCATGCCGAAACGCTTTGCGGGAGCAGTCATAGTCCTTTCTGCCGGTCTATTTTGCCTGCCACTCACGTGGGCGCAGGAGGTGCAACAACCCAGCGCGTCGCCGGCGCCCGCGCCGGGTGCATCGGCTCCATTGCCCCCGAGGCCGGACGAGACCCAAACCCAAACCCCCGCCGCCCCTGGGTTCAAGCAGCGCGAGCCGCTTAACCAGCCAGCCACCCCGCCCAATGAATTCAAAGTGGACTCGGGCACGCGAATCCTGCTCAATATGATCAACAGCGTCAGCACCAAGACCGCGATGGTAGGCGATCGCATCTACCTGGAAACGGCGTTCCCGGTGATGGCGAGCGGCCACATCGTGATACCTCAAGGAAGTTGGGTTACGGGTACTGTGGTGGAAGTGAAGCGGCCGGGACGGGTGAAGGGGCGCGGTGAGCTAAGTGTGCGTTTCGATTCGCTGACGTTGCCGAATGGCGTCAGCCGGAATTTTCACGCCGGCCTCGGCGGTCTGGACGGGCGAGCCGAGGAATCCTTCGACCGGGAGCACGACACCATCAAGAGCCCGGGGAACAAACAGGGTGACGCGAACACTGTAATCGACGCGACGCTCGCCGGAGCCGGCATCGGATCGGCGGTCGGAGCGGCAGCTGGGCACGTGGGTACTGGCGCGGGAGTCGGTGTGGCTGCCGGCGCGGCAGCGGGCCTGATTGGCGTGCTGGTGACGCGCGGACCCGATGCGATGTTAACGCGCGGAACCAATGTCGAAATGGTGCTGGACCGCCCATTGGAATATCAGATGGCGGATCTGGACTTCAGCCACGCCCCACCGAGCCGGGCGCTCACCGACGGGCAAGGTCCTCAACAAACCAATAAGGGCGGAGTCCTGAGGCCGTATCCATAGACATCATGCCGAAGCCGAGCCAGGCTGACGATTCCGAGGCGTTTGATGGGCACGTGCCGGTAACGATCCCCATCACGGACGTGCTTGACTTGCACAGCTTCCAAGCTCGAGATGTGAAAGACGCAGTGGAAGCCTACCTGGAAGAAGCCCACCGCCTCGGGCTGACAGTGCTGCGGATCATCCATGGGCGCGGCATCGGTGTGCAGCGGGAGATGGTTCGAACGATCCTGGCGCGGACACCGTATGTCAGCAGCTTTTCGGACGCTCCGGCGGAAGCCGGCGGCTGGGGCGCCACGGTTGTCACCCTAAATCACTAAGCTTGGCGAGCCGCCCCTATATGCTAGGGCCATGAGAATGCCATTGCGCCCAGCCTGCGCACTCATACTGCTGGGCACGTCCATCCCCCAAGGCGCCACCTTCGCCCAACAGCCCGACCCGGCCATCGCGAACCTGAACGCGCGCCCTTCGCCGAAGTGGCTGACCTCCGGCGTCATTTACGAAATCAATCCGCGCACCTTTTCGCCTCAAGGAACGCTGAACGGCATCACGACACGTCTCGACGATCTCGAGAAGCTCGGGGTCAACGTCCTGTGGATTATGCCCATCTATCCCAACGGGCAGGTAAAGAAGAAGGGTACCCTGGGAAGCCCTTACGCGGTGCGCGATTATTACGCCATCGACCCGCAGTACGGCACGAAGGATGACCTGAAACGGCTGGTGGCCGGAGCCCATCAGCGCGGCATGAAGGTGATTCTCGATGTGGTGCTCAATCACACCGCCTGGGACAGCGTGTTGATGGCGCACCCCGATTTCTATAAGCACGATAAGAACGGGCAGATGGTCTCTCCCTACGACTGGTCCGATGTGGCGGCGCTTGATTATTCGAACCCGAAGCTGCGCCAATACATGACCGGGATGCTGAAGTACTGGATTCAGGAGTTCGACCTGGATGGGTTTCGCTGCGACGTGGCATTCGAAGTACCTACGGACTTCTGGGAAGCGACCCGCGTCGAACTGGAGCGAGTCAAGCCGGACGTGATGATGCTGGCTGAGGCCTCGAAACCCGAACTTTTGCGAAGCGCGTTCGACATCGACTACGCCTGGCCGCTGATGGCTACTTTGAACAACGTCATTATGCATGGCGAATCCGCGACGGCCGTGCGCGCCATTCTCGACCAGCAACGCGAGGTGTTCCCGAAGGGTGCCCTTCATATGCGGGTCTCCGACGACCACGACGAAGAACGCGCGATCGCCCGCTACGGCCTGCCGGGCGCTTTAGCCGCGTCGGCGTTGATGTTTACGCTGGACGGCGTTCCTGTTTTGTACAACGGCATGGAGGTGGGAGATACCACTGAATCCACGAGCCCGGCGCTGTTTGAGGCGCCAAAGGTGTTCTGGCAAATTACAGACAAGCGGCCGCAGTTTCAGAAGTTCTATGCGGTGATGATTCCCTTGCGAAAGCAGCACCCTGCCTTGCAGCAGGGCGAGTTGATCTGGATTCACAACTCAGGTGAAGCGCACGTGGTGAGTTATCTGCGGCTTTCTGGCAGCGAAGAGTTCCTGGTTGCGGTGAACTTGTCGAACTCACCGTTTCGGGGCACGGTGGAAGCCGCGCCCGGAACATGGAAAGAGGTGGACTTCGGTCTATTTCCAGCGGCGCAGACAGCGCTGCCGGCGATTTCGCTCGATGCTTTTCAGTTTCGGGTTTTTCAACGGCAAGGGCCGTAGCGGCCGCTATTGGTAGAAGCTGCGGTACCAGGCGTGTTTCTTCAGAATTGCCGCCACAGCGGGCGACAGCACTCCTTGGTCCGAGACGCCGCAACTGCTTTCCACGGTGCTGATGCGCCGCATGCCAGGGATGACGCTGGAGACAGCCGGGTGCGTGAGGCAGAAGCGCAGCGCGATTTCAGGCAGCGTACCCGGCACACCAGCCAGATCTTTCTTCAGCGCTTCGACGTGTTCCACCAATTCCCGTTTGCGATCGCCGCGGAAGTAGAACTCGCGAAACTCGCCGGGTTCAAACTTGGTCTTTTCGGTAATGGCGCCGGTCAGCCCGCCCTCGTCGAGAGGCACCCGCGCCAGGACGCCCAGGTTGAGTTCCTGGCATAGCGGGAAGAGGTGAGCTTCCGGCGTCTGGTCAAAGATGTTGTAGATCACCTGTACGGCATCAATCAGGCCGGTACGGAGGGTTTCTAACGCGGAGTCCGGCTCATGCTCGGTGATCGAGATCCCTACGAAGCGGATCTTTCCGCTTGACTTCAAATCTTCGATCGCCCGCCGCCACTCCTCGTTGTCAGCCCAGGCATCCGTCCAAACATGAAACTGCTGCAGGTCTAGCTGTTCCACCTTCAAGTTGCGGAGGCTTTCCTCGGTGGAGCGAACGATGTAATCAGGCGGGAAGACGTCGGCAATTGGAGTGGCAGAAGTTGCGGGCCAGATCCGATTCTTCGGCGGGATCTTAGTCGCGACATAGATCTGATGCGATGTGTCGCGGATGGCATGGCCAACCAACTGCTCGCTGTGGCCGTCGCCGTAAGCAAGGGCTGTATCGACCAGGTTCAATCCCAATTCGAATGAGCGGTGCAAAGCGAGGAGCGATACCCGATCTTCGCCGCCCAACCACTGCTTGCCGCCGATGCCCCAGGCACCGTAACCGATTTCGCTAACTTCCAGATTGGTCCTGCCCAGCTTTCGATATCTCATGTGCTCATATTACGTTGCTGGTGCTGCCCCAATTGCTCCGGCTTGTTGGTTTGGCAGTAGAATCGTGGTCAGTGAGGGTACTGCTGCTATTCTGCCTCTCGGCGTGGCTGGCTTTCGGCGCGACGTTCAAGCTGTATCTGAAAGACGGCGATTACCACATGGTCCGCGAGTACCAGGTTCTAGAGGACCGGGTCCGTTACTTCAGCACGGAACGCGGCGAGTGGGAAGAGATCCCGACTGAACTGGTGGATCTGGAAAAGACGAAACGGGAACTGGCGAAGATTGAGCAGGCGGCAAAGGAACAATCGGGGTTCGAGAATGCCGAGGACAAAGCCATCCGTGCTGAGAGAAAAGAGCTGTCACAGATCCCCGCCGATGCCGGAGTTTACTTCGTCGTAAGCGGACAGATTAAGGCCGTCCCGTTAGCCGATTGGCACGTGGAAACCAGCAGCAAGCGGAAAGCCCTGCAGGTGATAACCCCTATCCCGATCGTGGCCGGCAAAGCAACGGTGCTGGTTAAAGGGGAGCATGCCAGCTTCACCGTGGACTCGGCGGAACCGGAGTTCTACATTCGTCTGGACCAGCGAGAGGACTTCGGGATCATCCGCCTCACGCCCAAGAAGGGCCAGCGCATCGTGGAGAATATCAGCATTGTCCCGGTGACGAACCAGAACTTCGAAGAGCAGAAAGAAGTAGAAACCTACCAGCGCGAAATGCTGCCGGGATTGTTCAAGATCTGGCCCGCGAAGCCACTGGGAGCGGGCGAATATGCGCTGGTACAGTACACGAGCGGCGATCTGAACCTGCGCGTTTGGGATTTTTCATGCACAGCGGCGGGTGCTGCTCAGCCTGCACCCATAACCGATTCGAAAAAAGCCAAGGACTGAGCCGCACAGCGCTCCCACGTGTAGCGCCCGGCCTGTTTGCGGGCCTCTGTTCTTAGGCGCGCGGCAGTTGCCGGTGAGGTAAGGACATCCAATAGCGCGCTCCGGATCTCGGAAATACTGAGCGGATCGACAAACAGCGCAGCGGGTCCGGCCACTTCCGGAAGACTCGATGTGTTTGATGTGACAACGGGGACGCCCGCCGCCAGCGCCTGTGCCACCGGGAAACCGAAGCCTTCGTAGAGCGATGGATACGCCAGGCAGCTGGCACCGGCGGTGAGGCCGGGCATCCATTGCTCGGCAACATAACCGAGATAGCGTATCCCGGGGCCCGACTCGCGGAGGCGGACGGCGGTTTCCCGGGCGGCCCAGCCAATGGGCCCAGCGACGACAAGGGTAAAGCGCGTGCGCACATCCTCGGGCAAGCCCTGCCAGGCATCCAGCAGGCGTCCGACGTTCTTTCGCGGCTCAATCGTACCCACGCAAAGCACATAGGGATGATCGATTCCCAACTCGGCGGCGGCCTGGCGGGCTTGCTCGGGACCAGCCTGGAAGTATTCGGGTGCGACGCCGGAGTGAATAGTGACGATGCGGTCAGGCGACAGCCCCAGTAGTTCGATTGCATCACGCCTGGTGCTCTCAGAAACGGCAATGAGCATATCGGCTGCCGGGACAGTCTGCGTGAAGAACCGGCGATCGATCCTCTGATTAAGTGGAGTGTGTGCCTCAGGGAATTTCAACGCGGTCAGGTCGTGGATCGTCGCAGTCAAGCGAGCCTTGCGTGGCCGATGACGCTCCGCATTCGATGTGTGGAAGACATCCGCGGCTCGAATGCAGGCTTCGAGAATGGGCTGGGCTCGGTCAGCGACTCGTGAGGTGACGAAGCGTGGGAATGTGGCCCAGGGCGATAGGACAGAGCGGTCATGCCGAAGAGGCGGCAATTCGGCAAGAAAAGGGAAGCCGGTAAAGCTGTTCCTTGCAGGGGTACTCTGCAGGGCTCGAAGCCAATGCCAGATGTAGGTCTTCACGCCGGCGCTACGCATCAGGAGTGCCGTGGCGTCGATAACGACGTTCATCGGCGGCGGCGACCCGAACCGCAAACCAGCCACAGCCGCTCACTCATAGCGCAGAGCCTCGGCCGGCATGATTCGGGCCGCTGTGCTTGCGGGATGAAGCGTGGCCAGCAGGCTGACGAGAATTGCTAAACCCGCCACCCAGATGCCGTCTGTCCACCGGCTCTGGAATGGAACGTAGCTGATCGCATAGATCTCTTCGTCCAACCGGAGCCAGCGGAAGTGGTCGAGTAGTGCACAAGCGGAATACCCAACCGCCAGGCCGATCAAGCAGCCGAGTCCGCCGATGATCAAGCCTTGCAAAACGAAGATGCGCCGGATCTGCCTGTGGCGTGCGCCCATGGACATCAGAATGGCTACATCACGAGTCTTTTCCATAACCAACATCACCAGCACGACCAGAATGTTGAGCGCCGCAACCAGTTCAATCAACCCCACCGTGATGAGGCTGACGGTTTTTTCAAGCCGCAGCGCGTTCAGCAAAGATCGGTTTTGCTCCATCCAGGTAGAGGCCAGCAGCTTGCGCCCGGAAATCGCCTCCGCCGCTTGTGCCACCTCGGGAGCGGTGAACAGATCATCGAGTCTCAGTTCAATCGTATTGACCGTGTCATTCAGATCGAGCACGCGCTGCGCATCAGCGAGTGAGCACACGGCCCAGGTGGAATCCAAATCGTACAGGCCCGATTCAAAAATGCCGACGACCTTGAAACGAAAGGCGCTGGGCATGGGACCAAGCGGCGTCAGCTTTCCTTGATAGCTGATCACGGTCACCGGACTGTTCAGCATCAACCCGGTCTGTTGAGCGAGCTTCGATCCGAGAATGATCCCTGGCGGGTGCGAGCCGTCGCCGAGGCCGGCGACGGAGCCTTGCTTGAGGTGCTTTAACAGCTCCGATGAGTTGGACCCCGGTCCGATGGGAATTCCCTTCAAGACCGCCCCGGAGCCAAGCTGGGGCCCTTTGATCGCCACCTGTCCGTACAAGCCCGGCGTCACCGACACAACGTGCGGAATACGGCCCAGCTGCGGCACCAGTTGCTTCCAGTTTTCAATACCGTAGAGCGGCTCGCGTTCCAGGACGTTGACGTGCGCCGTTGCACTGAGCAGACTGCTTTGCAGCGTGTTACGAAACCCGTTGTTGATAGCAAGCGCCACGATCAAAGCGGCCACCCCGGCCGCAATGCCGAGCACAGAGATGACGCTAATCACCGAAATGACGGTCTGCCGGCGCTTAGCACTGAGATACCGAAACGCGACCAGCCATTCGAAGCGGCTCATTTAGTCAGTAAGGCCCCGCAGTTTGCCGGCAATGCCAATCGCTCCCTCGGGCCGTAACAGTGGGAACAGAATAACGTCGCGGATGGAACGCGAATCAGTAAGAATCATCGTCAGCCGGTCGATGCCGATGCCTTCACCGCCGGTTGGCGGCATCCCATAACAAAGTGCGCGGACATAATCTTCGTCCATCACATGCGCTTCTTCGTTACCACCCGCCTTTTGTTCGAGTTGCATTTCAAACCGCTTGCGCTGTTCCTGTGGATCGTTCAACTCCGTGTAGGCATTGCCGATTTCCATAGACGCCGCATAAATCTCGAATCGTTCAACAAACGAGGGGTCTTCAGGTTTCTGTTTGGAGAGAGGCGAGTTCTCCACCGGATAGTCATAGATGATGGTGGGGTCGAAGAGCTGTTCTTCGACGTACTTTTCGAACAACTCTACCAGCGCTTCACCCGGTGTATCCCGGCGCGAATGCTGCTTGAGCCAGGCGGGATCGGAGACTTGCGCCAGCGTTGGCTTGGGGCTCTCCGGCCAGAACTCGACCACCGCTTCCCGCATGCTGTAGCGGCGAACATTGGAAAAGTCCAGCTGGCGGCCCTGGTAGGTCACGACCGGCGATCCAGTGGCTTCGATCGCGGCGGCCCGAAGCAGTTCACAGGATAGATCCATCAGGCCACGGTAGTCCGTATAGGCTTGATAGAACTCGAGCATCGTGAATTCGGGATTGTGATGGGTGGAAATGCCCTCATTACGAAAGTTGCGATTGATCTCATAGACGCGTTCGAGACCGCCGACCACGAGGCGTTTCAGATACAGCTCGGGGGCGATCCGCAAATACAGATCCAGATCGAGCGTATTGTGGTGCGTCATGAATGGCCGCGCCGCCGCCCCTCCATAGAGAGGTTGCATCATCGGCGTCTCTACTTCCACAAACCCACGTGCTTCGAGCTCGCGGCGCAACGCGCCGATGATTTTGGCACGTGTGACGAACACCTCCCGCACTTCGGGGTTTGAGATGAGATCCAGGTAGCGTTGCCGGTAGCGCGTCTCCACATCTTCAAGACCGTGCCACTTCTCAGGCAGTGAGAGCAGGATCTTCGAAAGGAAAAAGAGCTTCTCGACGTGGACGGTTAGCTCGCCTTTGCGAGTGCGGAACAAGTACCCCTCCACACCGATGATGTCGCCCAGATCAAGCAGTTCCTGGTAAAGCTCGAAATCTCGCTCGCTCACAGCGTCCTTCTTGACGTAAATCTGCAAGCGCTGGCCATTCTGTTGAAGGTGAGCGAATCCTGCTCCGCCCATTTTCCGGAGGGTGATGATGCGGCCCGCGATACGAACGTGCACGGGTGTAGCCAGATCCTCGGCCGATTTGTCGCCATACTCCTCACGCACCTGTGGAATTGTGTGCGTGAACTCGAATGCCTGACCATAAGGGCGGAATCCCAGCTTTTCAATCTGGGAAGCACGCTTTGCGCGTTGACTTAGCAAGTCATCTTCCAATGCCAATGAGAACTCCCTGAAACTGCAGCATTAAGAACCTGGCTGGGCGTAGCCCAGCAGACAATTCCATCTCGCAAGCAAGTACACTGTGATTTGCCTGCGCTCTCTATTGTCGTACCGGCTTACAACGAAAGGGCTCGATTGCCCGAAACGCTGGACCGTCTCGCTTCCTTTCTCAATCGTTCCAGCCAGGGACAACAGGCTGAGGTCCTGGTAGTCGATGACGGCTCTTCTGATGGTACTGCGGGGCTGGTCGAAGAGTTTGGCAGGAATGACCCCCGCTTCCGCTTGCTAAGCAATCCTGGAAATCGAGGCAAAGGCTACGCCGTCCGGCACGGCATGTTGAAGGCCGCGGGCGATTGGCGGTTAATGACCGACGCGGACCTCTCGACGCCCATCGAAGAGCTGGACCGGCTCTGGAGAGCTGCCTGCGAGCAAAGCGCTGCGGTGGTAATCGGTTCCCGTGCGATCAATCGCAAGCTGGTCGCCAAGCACCAATCCTGGTTTCGCGAGACGGGCGGGCGATTTTTTAACTGGGTCATGAGACTAATCACCGGCCTGCCCTTCGCGGATACCCAATGCGGCTTCAAGCTGTATGGCGCCGAGGCAGCACAAGCCGTCTTCTCGCGACAAGTCCTTGATGGGTTCAGTTTTGATGTGGAGGATCTGTACCTGGCTCAACGGTTGGGTTTCAAAGTGCTGGAACTGCCGGTGGCATGGGCGAACGTGGAAGGCACCAAAGTGACCGCCGCTGCGACGGTGAGAGCATTCACCGATTTAGCGCGGATCAGATGGTTCGCTTGGAAGGGAGTCTATGACTCCGGCACAGGCTGCCATCCCGGCAATGCCGGAAAGACCATTGTCCCGTGATGTTCAACGGCGTATGATCACCTCCCGGAGGTGATCCCGCGTGAGGAAGAATTTTACCGATTGCGCTTTCTCGAACATCCGTTCGAGCGCCCGATTGTTGAAGTGCTGGACTTGGCGTAAGTCACCTCGCGGAGCCAGAAGAAGTGTTTTCTGATCCTGGATCCGGTAATGATAGACGGGGATATGGGACGCTTTTTGATCCGCCTGAAAGAAGGCGAGTATGAGCCCGCCCGGCCGCATCACCTGCAGCAAACGGTCGACCGTCTGTTCCAGCAGCGGAGAGCTGAGGAATTGCAACGTATCCCAAACCAGCGCGGCATCGAAGCTCTGGTGGGGGAAACTGAGGGATTGGTCAAGGAAACGCTGGCAGTTGGCAGGGACCTGTTGCGACTCCAGGTCGTCGCCTTTGCCGAAGCACTGCTCGATCGTGGTCAGAATGTCGTCCGAAGACAGCCGATGACCGAGATCGGTTATGAAGCTGATATTGGCCTGGCTGGCGCCAGCCAGGTCGAGGACTGACAACGTCTCCGGGCTTTGTAGGACCCCGACAAACTGCTCGAACCCGCTGCTTTGCCTGGCGAAAGGTGCGGGGGCACCCTTGCGGGATGATGGCCGCACCGCGTTCGAGCTAGTCGAGCCACTGCCCAAACCTAACGTACGCTCAGCGGAGGCAGGATCGTTGGATGTTTTCCGGAATCGGTCCCACAAGGAGGGTCACCCCACTCGTCTCAAGAAAAAGGGAAGCCTGTTAGCCCGGGCCGCTTCTGCAGGCCCCTCGTTCGATGTTACTTCGCTGTTGGTGCCACCGGCGATGGGGGGGCTGTAGTTGGTTGACCCACGCCGGGAGCCGGCGTAGCTACCGCCGGACGAGCCGGCTGCGCGCCCTTCGTAATGTCAATGCTGCCCTTGAAGTAGGCGCCGTCCTCGATCATGATGCGGGTCGTCTTGATGTCCCCCACCAGCTTTGCTTCCTTCTTGATGTCGATCTTGTCAGCGGCCTCGACGTTTCCCTGAATGGAGCCGTAGATTACGACTTCGCGAGCCTTGAGTCCCGCTTGGACCCGCGCGTTCGGTCCAATGGTCAAGCGATGCTCGTGGCACTCAATGGTCCCTTCCACTTCGCCATCGACGGTCAGGTCTTCGCGACTGAAGATCTGTCCCTTGACGGTCACATTCTTTCCCAGTGAAGCGGTGCCTCCTACGCGCGGAGCTGGCTCCGGATCGAAACTTCTGGTCGGACTCGACATTGTACTCGGTTCTCTCCTTATGGGTTCTACGGCCGGCGGCGCGGGTTGAATCGGCCTCGGCGGGTTTTCCTCGTCTTTTCGTTTGCTCCACATGGCAGCGGTGGCCTCCTCAAAACGGTGCATTTCATCTTACTACTTCAGAAAAAGAGACGAGGCTGGCGCGCAAATCATGACAAATTGTTTTCGCCGCAAGCAGCCGCTCAAGATCTGGGATAATTAGGTCGGTGTCAAAAGTCAGGGAACTGGAGCTTCGTTTGGAAAGGGCCGAACAGCAACTTCGCCTTTTCCAGCGCGTCAGCCGTTTGATGACTCGCGAGATGAGTTTCGAGGGCATCCTGGAGCATGTTGTCGAATTGGTATGCGAGTTCATGACCTGTGATTCGTGTCTGATTTACCTGGTTGAAGACGGTCAACTGGTGCTCTGCGCTTCGAACGCGCCCACCCGCGAAAACCTCGGCAAAGTGCGCCTTAGATTGAACGAAGGTCTAACCGGATGGGTGGCACGCGAGCGGCGGCTGCTGGCGATTTCCCGCGAGTGCTACAACGATCCGCGTTTTAAGTTCTTCAAGGACTTGCCCGAGGATACATTTGAGGCGTTCCTGTCTGCACCGATCATCTCGCAAGGCAAAGTGGTGGGCGTCATCAACGTCCAGCATCGGTTGGCATATAGCCACACGGGAAGCGACATGGAAATGCTCAGTACCATCGGCGAGCAACTGGGCTGTCTACTGGCGTTGTCCCGCGTAACTCGCGAAAGAGCAGCCAGCCTACCGGTTTGACAGGCTACTCGCCTCTTCTGGCGGCAGCCCTTGATTCAACTTCTTTCGAGTGGTGGTCTTCTTCCTTGCACTTTGGCGGGGTGCGGAGTCCCGCGCCTTTGGCGCTTTCTCCAATGGCGATGCTTGTTCAGGTGCTAGCTGTGTGGGTTCCGGCGCGGCGCCGGCCTCGAGCGAGGCCAGACTGAGTTGCACGGGCGCAGACGCTGCTGGTTGCGGGGCTGGAATCGGGTTGGGTGAACCCTGCTGTTCGGCCGGCCTCCAGTCGTCCGGAGCGGTTGGCTGGACATGCCGCACGGCGACCTCTTCTGGCTCTGGCGGGGTCTCGGCTGGACCGGCATCCTCACGTTCGTCGTCGGGTTGATTCAGAGGCTTGTCGGCGCTGTTGTCCGGCTGTTCGCCGAATTTCACCGTGGCCTTTCTAGGACGAAAGCTAACGAAGTTGCAGCGGCAGCTCGCACAGCGGTATTTTTGCGCGCCGAAGGCGATCAGGAAGTTCTTCAGGAAATCGACTTTGTAGTAGCGGCGCGACCACGTGGTAAGTTCCAGGCGCAAGCAACGGGGGCATTTGGCATAGCGCAGCTTGCCGAATAGCCAGACGCTCACTGCGAAACGGTGATTGCATCTTCGGCAGCGAAAAGGATGGATGCCCAGAATTCCCCGTAGCCGCTCCCCCCAACTGTGGTATCGCGCGCGCCGTATCTGTTTACTGCCGCAATTTGCGCATTCCAGGCTTGGTATGTTCACTGGCCAACCGCTGCTGCTTTCCTATGCAAAGCCGCATACTCCCTCTGATAAGCAAGAAACCCGTTCTTCAACCGGCCAAACAGGTCTGCTGACTGGTTCAACTGGCGTTCTTCGATCTCTGTTACCGGCAGGAGATCCCGAGTTGTTGAGGTGATGAAAACCTGATCGGCAGTTTCCAGGTCGACGGGCAGGAAATCGTGCTCCTCCACATAAAGTCCCTCCACATGAACGTCTCCCAGCAGGACCGCGCGCGTAACGCCGGCCAAGCAGCCTGACGTCGCCACCGGCGGAGTCCATACCCGGTTTCCGCGAATGACGAAAACATTCGCCGAAGTACATTCGCTCACCTGCCCGAACTCGTTCAACAGGACCACTTCATCGAAACCCCGTTCGTGCGCTACTTCATTCCAGACCAGGTTCTGGGACCAGGACGTAATCTTCGCGCCGGCAAACTCAGACGCGGCATGGCGCCCCTGCGGCATGTACATGAGCCGTACGCCGTTTCCCCAGGGTTTGAGGTCCGCTGTAAACGCAATTATATCGGCGTCACGTTCGACATTGGGTCCCTCAAACAATCCACCTTGGTTGCGAACGATCGCCACTCGCAACGTTGCATTCGCGGCATGGTTGGCTTCCACGAGACGGAGCAACATCTCCTCCAGGTCGTGGGCGCTGACGTCCATCGGCACGCGCATGCGAACGGCATCCCGCTTCATGCGCTCATAGTGGCGTTGATAAGCAAATAGCACGCCGTCGTAAACGCGGATCGTGCTAAATACACCCCAGCCGTTCATAAATCCAACCTGGCCGGGCGAAACCAGCTTTTCGTCCGTCCCGTGGATTTCCCCGTTATGAAGTAGATGGGAGTGCATGAACGTATCTTACCGGACCCCACCGCCCTTAGGCGCCCAGTTCGAGCCCGCGGAACAGGCCTCGCAACGCGTTCCCACGATGGCTCACCTGAAACTTGCGGTCCGCCGGTACTTCCCCGAAAGCACAGCCGAACGCGGGATAGAAGAACAACGGATCGTACCCAAAGCCCTCATTTCCGCACGGCGCTTCCAGAATCTGGCCTTCCACGGTTCCTCGAGCTACCCTTAGCACCTGGCCTTGGCGAGCCAGAACGACAACTGAGACGAAACGCGCTGTGCGATCGGAGACACCCTTCAGTTCCTCAAGCAGCCTTGCGTTGTTTTCCGCGTCCGTCGCCCCTTCGCCGGCATAGCGGGCCGAGCGAACGCCGGGATCTCCGCCAAGCGCCTCCACTTCGAGTCCGGAGTCTTCGGCCAGAAGCGGGCCGTCAATCTGCCGTGAATAGTAGAGCGCTTTCAGCGTGGCGTTCTCCTCAAACGTGGCGCCGTTTTCCGGCGGCGCTGGAAGGTCTCGCAGGCCCGGCAGCGGGCAAATGTCGACTCCGGTGATGCCGGTTTCCGATCCGGCGAGCAGCATCTCTCGCAGCTTGCCGGCATTGCTTGTGGCGGCGTAGATGGTCACGTTCCGGATCTATGCCTCGGGCCGGTTCAGGGCTTGCTTTTGCTGTAACGACAGATCCGCGATACCTTGCTTGGCTAGGGTTAACAGGGAAGCCATCTGGCTATCGTCAAAGCTCGATTTCTCCGCGGTTGCCTGGATCTCGACAAACCGGCCACTGCCCGTCATCACGACATTCATGTCTACTTCCGCGCGCGAGTCCTCTTCGTAGCAAAGGTCAAGCAGCGGCTCGCCGGCCAACATGCCCACACTGGTCGCGGCAACCGAATCAAGCAGTGGCGACTTCGGTACAGCCTTGTAGCGCACCAGTGTAGCCATAGCCATTGCCAGCGCCACCCAGGCTCCCGTGATGGCAGCGGTCCTTGTTCCGCCGTCAGCCTGAATAACATCGCAATCGACAATCACGCTGCGTTCGCCCAGTACCTCCAAATCTATTGCCGCCCGCAATGATCGGCCGATCAGCCGCTGGATTTCCTGGGTGCGGCCGGACGGCTTGCCTTTGGTAACCTCGCGAGCGGTCCTGGTCCCCGTAGCCCTTGGCAGCATCGAATATTCCGCCGTCACCCAGCCTCTGCCGGTGTTGCGAAGGAACGCCGGCACGCTATCTTCAACTGTGGCGGCGCACAGCACGCGCGTGTTACCCACTTCAATGAGCACCGAGCCTTCCGCGGTGATGAGATAGTCCGTTGTAATCTTCAGCGGGCGAAGTTGATTCGCGGTGCGTCCGTCAATCCTCATGCGTATTCTTACCTCTTACAGTCCCGAGCGCAGCGCGAAGAAAAAGATGAGGCTCAGCCCGATAATTCCGAGCACCAGCAAAACAACACACGGGATCGCCCCTTGCCGGCGCGTCTTCTCCGATAGCTGCTGCTTCGATGCTTTCTTGATTCTTGTTGCTCCCATGCATCTAACAGCTTACTGGGCCTCGCCGTCCGGGCTTGCCGGGTTATGCAGATTCCTTTGCTGAGAGCAGCGGGGAAGAAGGCTGGGGAGGGACTTTTCTGCGGATGGAGACGCGAATCCGCGGAAGCGCGGCGGCCGCCCTGCGTTCGACAGCGCTCTATTTCTTGAACAGGTTGTTGAAGGCTTCCCGCGCATCCGTGGCGCTTCGCGGTGTGGCTTGCGGCGACACGTCCGGGCGCGATCCGTTCATGCCGTTCCCGCTGGGGAGCCCGTCGCGGGCTACCGTTACTCTGGGCGAGAAAAGGCTGCATTGATTGGCGGCGTCCTTCACCGGAATCCGCTCAGGGATTGGTTTCAGGCACTGGAAGCGCGTCGATGGCTCAAAGTGGGCGCATTGCTTACAGCAATGCAAAGCCGTACCGCACTTCGGGCAGTTCCCTCGAAAGTCCGTGTCGGCAGGTAACGCCATCGCGCAGCTGTAACACCGCGACGCGACCACACTTTGAACGAGGCGAGGAAGCTTCGGGCCCGTGATATCGAGAGGGGGGCGCGGGCCTTGCTGCTTGGGGCGGTCCGACCGATATGAGTCATTTCGGTCGGATTCCTGGTACCCACGCTGTTTATATCTGCGATCTCCGTCCATCGTCGTTGATCGGCTCCTTGAAGTTACAAAAAGAGTGACTCAGTCGCGAAACGGTTGGTCGGGGTTTGAGACTGGTCACAGGCGTAAATCGGATGCAGTTCCAGACGAATCGGCTTGGCTCGAGGAAGGCGCTGGAACTCCTTAAAGGATGCGGAACCCAAATTCGGGAGGCCAACTGACGTGTGGCTCCGCTTGCACCTAGTAACTATGTACCACGGATCGGTTGACAGCGCTAGCACAATCCTTATATTTCCGCCTATCCTGGGATTTGCCCCAGGATCATGACTCTCAAAACCACAGGTGTGTTTGAGCCCTATTCGGATACCCACTTCAAGGGTGCATTGCAAGGCCGTGTCAGAGGATTCTCAAAATGGTTCGGACTGATACGCATGGAAAAGCCCAGCCGCCCGGTCTCGCGGATTTGATACTGGCTGGCAAACACAAACGCTTCGCCCTTCTGTTCGACGGCAGCCAGCGGCACGGTCTTGGAATCCTCCAGTTGGCCGGTTACGCCGATACGCCCGATGATTGCCTCCACTCGTACCTCACTTGGCTTTAGCCCGCCCAAATCCGCCACAGCGCGCAATGGAAGCAGAGACCCGTTCAAGATGGTCTGGTCAGGACCAGCGCTCACTTCGAGGAACTTTACATTGTTCCAGGCCGCCTGGATCCGCGCTTCCCAGGCCGTCTTCTGACGGGCCAGGGCGAAATCGTCTGCCGAGGCTTTAGTCCATTCCTTGTGCGCCGGCACATACAAATCCGACATGTACTCGGCGACCATGCGGCCCGCGCTAAACTGCGGTGTGATGTGCGCGATGCATGACTTCATGCGGCGCACCCATTCAACGGGCACCCCTTGATCGCGGTGTTCGTAATACAAGGGAAGCATCTCGTTTTCAAGGGTAGAGTATATTGCGCTGGCGTGAATCTCGTCCTGGCCTTCCGAATACGCTTCGCGATTTCCAATCGCCCAGCCGCCGGAGTACTCATACGCTTCGTCAAACCAGCCGTCCAGCACGCTGAGGTTCAGCACGCCATTCATGGATGCCTTCATGCCGCTGGTGCCGCACGCCTCTTCTCCTCTTTGCGGATTGTTTAACCAGACGTCGACACTCTGGACCATTTCCCGTGCGACCTGTATTCCGTAGTCCTCCACAAAAATGAGCCGCCGCGAGATCTCCGGATCCCGCGAAAGACTGACAATCTCGCGAATGAAAGTTTTGCCGGGATTGTCCTTCGGGTGCGCTTTGCCGGCAATGACAATCTGCACCGGCATATCCGGATTGTTCAGGATTTTCTTCAGCCGTGCCACGTCGCGTAGCACCAGTGTGGCGCGCTTGTATGTGGCAAACCGCCGTGCAAAGCCGATGGTGAACGCTTCGGGGTCGAGCACCTCCGACATCCGCTGTATCTCCGAGGCCGGAGCCTTTCGGAGGATGGCTGCCGCCCGCGCCCGCTCGCGGATGAACGCTACCATGCGCCGCTTGCGCTTACGATGCACTTCCCACAGTTCTTGAGAGGGAATCTCATGCACCAGACGCCAAACCTTGCTGTCTTCCAACTGCTCTCGCCAGTCCGGTTGAAGATATTGGTCGTAGAGTTTCGCCAGATCGCCATTCACCCAACTTGGCGTGTGAACACCGTTGGTGATCGAAGTAACTGGCACTTCCGCGGCAGGCAGCTTGGGCCACAGATCCTGGAACATCTCTTGCGAGACCTTCCGGTGCAACACGCTTACCGCGTTGCGAAAAGCCGACGTCTTCAGCGCAAGCACGGCCATCGAAAAGCGCTCTGCCGGATCATTCGCGTTCTTCAGTCCCAATCGCATCAGCTTCTCGAATGGGATCCCAGCCTGCTCCACATACTTACCGAAGTAATCGAACATGACACCCGAGTCAAATATGTCGATTCCGGCCGGCACCGAAGTATGGGTCGTGAAGACATTACTAACTCTGGTCGCTTCAAGGGCCTGATCAAATGTCAGCCCGTGGTCGCGCATCAGGACTCGGGCCCGCTCAATCCCCAGAAAAGCCGAGTGCCCTTCGTTCATGTGATAGACGGTCGGCTCGTAGCCCACTCTCTCGAGCGCCCGGAGGCCCCCAATACCGAGCACAATCTCCTGTCGAATGCGCTTATGGTAGTCGCCGCCGTACAGCTGGTCGGTAATCTCACGATATTCCAGCGACTGATTCAGCGGGATGTTTGTATCAAGTAGATACAGCGTCACTCGCCCGATATCGATGTGCCAGACTTTGATCCATGTCTCGCCGGCCGGCAGCAGCACGCTGACGACAATCTCATTGCCGGACTCATCCAGGCAAGGACGCACCGGCAGTGTGTAGAAATCATTCAGTGGAGTGCGTTCCTGCTGCCAGCCATCCGGATTGAGCGACTGTTGCAGATAGCCTTTTTGGTACAGAAGGCCCACCCCCACCAGCGGAATCGAGGAATCACTCGCCGCTTTCATGTGGTCCCCGGACAGGACGCCAAGACCACCCGAGTAGATCTGCATACAGTCGAGCAGTCCGTACTCCATGGAGAAGTAAGCAATCGCCGGTTCGCCCGGCTTATGCTCCTTCCTAGCCATGTATTCGTCGAAACGCTTGCACGCTTTGTCGTACATCGCCAAATACCGCGCATCGGAGGCGGCAGCGTCAAGAGCCTCTTGGGGGAGCATGCCAAGCATCTCGATGGGATTGTGATTGCACTCTTTCCAAAGAACAGGGTCTAGCCGGCGAAATAGAGCTCGGATGGAGTGATCCCAACTCCAAACCAGGTTGTAGCCCAGCTCGAGCAGGCGGCCCAGGGAAGGGGGAACGGCCGGACGGACCAGCAATTCCTTCAGCGGTTGAACAAAATACGGCATAATTCTAATCGAAGTACACTACGATACCAAAGCAACGCCTGCGCGATTTGCGGTGTAACAATCGAGTCGGCTCGAGCATCCAAATGCGGTAAAGTACGGCCGGCATTTCCGTGAAGCCAGTAATTCCCGTAACTGTTTCGAAATGCAGGCCATAGCCTTATACCCAAAAACGAGTCCAGATGCCGACTTCTGCCACCGCCGATACTCATCATCCTTCTGATTCAACCGGCGAAATCAGGCGCGTACACCACGAGCTCTTACTGGCACGCGAAAAAAGCGACCGGCTCTTTGAGATCCTGCTTTCGCCGTTTCTCTATGAGAGACCGATCGCCGAACGCCACCGCGTGGTTTTCTATCTTGGCCATCTCGATGCCTTCGATTTCATTCAGATTTGCCGGGAAGGCCTGGGCGTCCGGTCGCTCGAACCGGAGCTGGACGTTCTGTTTCAGGCTGGCATTGATCCGGATTCCGGGCACTTGCCAACGGACGTACCCCCCGATTGGCCCACCCTGGATCGCATTAAGGCGTATGTTAGTCAGACGCGCAAGACGGTGGACCGGTTCCTTGAGGAAGCGCCCGCCGATGCGGTTCTCATGGCCTTGGAGCATCGCTTGATGCACCTGGAAACCCTGGCGTACATGTTCCACAATTTTCCCTACCAGAAGAAATCGCGGCCGCCGTTTTCTGAATCGATCACCGGCCTACCTGCCATGCCTGTTCATAATGAGTGGCTCGCGGTGGAAGCAGGCGAGGCCGTTCTGGGAAAGACTCGCGATGGCTCTTTTGGCTGGGACAACGAGTACGACGAACATCGGGTGACCGTTCCGGCTTTTGGCATGCAGCGTTTTAAGGTGACTAACGGAGAGTTTCTGAAGTTTGTGAACGCCGGAGCCCCATTGCCGGCGTTTTGGCTGCGATCGGGGAACGAGCTATATTATCGCGGGATGTTCGAATCGGTCCCGCTGCCGCTGGATTGGCCCGTTTACGTCACCCAGCGTGAGGCTCAGGCCTATGCGGCCTGGCTTGGCAAAGGCTTGCCGTCCGAGGCGCAGTTTCATCGCGCCGCCTTCGGCACACACTCCCAATCGAACCGGGACTACCCTTGGGGCAATAACCCGCCGAACCACAACCTCGGCAACTTTGACTTCAAGCGCTGGGATCCCGAGCCGGTCACTGCCACGCCGGGGAACGAGAGCGCGTTCGGCATGCGCCAGATGGTGGGTAATGGCTGGGAATGGACGAGCCAACAATTCGCGCCCTTTGAAGGCTTCGCCGCCTCGCCTCACTATCCCGGCTACTCGGCTAATTTCTTTGATGGCCAGCATTTTGTTTTGAAGGGCGGCTCGCCCCGGACAGCGGCCCGGCTGCTGCGACGCTCGTTCCGTAACTGGTTCCGTCCGGATTATCCCTATCTGTACTCGACCTTCCGCTGCGTAGAAAACGAATGAGACAACCATGCAGATAGCCGCTGAGCTCCAACTCGCTCCATTCGCTGTCGACGTCCTTGACGGCTTGACAAAAAGGGAGAAAAGTCTCCCACCGCGCTATTTTTACGATGATCTCGGCAGTGCACTGTTTCAGGCCATCACACTTCTGCCTGAATACGGCCTGACGCGCGCGGATGAACGCGTGCTCGCAAAGCACGCTTCCGCTGTGGCCGCTCAACTCCAGCCTCCTTTTTTGATTGCCGAACTGGGTTCCGGCGACGGATCGAAAACCTGTCACCTTCTCCGGGCCGCTGGCGTGCACGGGGAACGTGTCACGTATTGGCCCATCGACATCTCCGCAGCCTCGCTCGAGGTCTGCCAGCGGGAGCTTGAGCCGCTCGCTCATGTGCGACCCATCGAGGGCGACTATTTGACGGGTCTTCGCGAGGTTCGGGACCAGCGCACAACCGGCGATCAGTTGTTGTTGCTCTTCCTGGGCAGCACCATTGGTAATTTCGATCGCGAGGCGATCCCCGAGTTTCTCGAAAACGTACGCAGCTTCCTGAAGACCGGTGATCTGTTCCTTCTGGGAGCCGATCTGGTGAAGCCCGAGGGAGCCTTGCTGGATGCCTACGACGATTCGCTGGGCGTGACCGCCGCATTCAACTTGAATCTCTTGCGACGTGTCAACGCCGAACTTGGCGGCAATTTTGATCTCCGCGCATTCCGCCACCAGGCAATCTGGAATCCTCAACAGCGTCGCATCGAGATTCATTTGGTCTCGCGCGCCGAACAAATCGTGTACCTGCAGGCCTTGCGGCTGGCTGTCCACTTCCGCGAAGGCGAAACGATTTGGACCGAATCCTGCCACAAGTTCACGGTGAGAGAGCTGCAGACGCTGGGCCGCGGCTCCGGCTTCGAGATCGTCGACACATGGACCGATAAGGAGTGGCCGTTTGCCGAGTCTCTGTGGCGTGCGCGCTGACCACTCAATCTTGCCATCGCCGCGCCGCGATGACACAAGATAGTAATGTGGTGCGTGATCATACCGGAGACCGCTTCTGTCCTTCCTCTCGTTTGAAACCGTCAACTATCTCGCCGGCGGCAGGCCGGTTCTCGATGGTCTGAGTTTCACCCTCGAACCCGGCGAGACGCTGGTACTGCTGGGCCGAAGCGGTTCGGGCAAGACCACGGCGTTGCGTCTGGTCAACCGTATGCTGTCGCCCGCTTCGGGCCGCATACTGCTGGAGGGCCGCGACATTCAAGCTTTGGATCCAATCGCGCTCAGGCGCCGCATCGGGTACGTAATTCAGGAGGTCGGATTGCTGCCACACTGGACGGTCAGCGAAAACGCCGGCCTCGTGCCGACTCTCGAATCGTGGCCCGCAGCTCGCAAAGCCACGCGCGTGGCGGAACTGTTGCAGCAAGTAGGCCTACCGCCCGCCACGTTTGCTGACCGCTACCCGCATGAACTCTCAGGTGGGCAGCGGCAGCGGGTTGGGGTGGCACGCGCGCTGGCCAACGAATCGAAGCTGCTGCTCTTCGATGAGCCGTTTGGCGCACTCGATCCGATTACCCGGCATGAGATGCAGCAACAGTTTCTCGCGCTACGAAGCCGCTACAATATCGCGTCGCTGTTCGTCACCCACGATGTTGCCGAAGCGCTGGCCTTGGGCACGCGCATTGGTTTGCTCGAGAGTGGCAGGCTTGAGTTGCTGGCAACACCCGAGGAGTTTCGGCAAACCGGGTTGCCAAGTGCGCGCCGTTTTCTCGATACGCTGCCCACCCCGCCGGCCCGAAACCAATGATCTGGCGAAGCCTCCTCCGCGAAGTTGTTTCCCTCACGCTCGAGCACCTTTATCTGGTTGGCATCGCGGCCGCTTTCGCTATTGTTCTGGGAGTGGGCTTGGGCATCCTGGGCACTCGCCGGCCCGGCCTTCGCCGCGTCTCCCTCGCCGCCGCCAATGTCCTCCAGACCATCCCCAGCCTCGCCCTGTTTGGCTTCCTGATCCCCATCCCCTTCATCGGCGGCATCGGACAGCACACCGCAATTCTGGCCTTGGTCCTTTACGCGCTGCTGCCGGTACTGCGGAACACGGTTGTCGGCATCATGGGCGTCGATGCACCAGTTCGTGAAGCGGCAAGAGCCATGGGCATGACCGATACCCAACTGCTTCGCTACGTCGAACTCCCGCTGGCTGCGCCCACCATCCTGGCCGGCATCCGGATCGCCGTCGTCGCCACCATCGGCACCGCAACCATCGCCGCAGTCATTGGCGGAGGCGGTCTCGGCGTGCTCATCTTTCGCGGAGTGGCGTCAGTAGATGTCGTGTCTATTCTCGCGGGCGCCATTCCTTCCGCGCTGTTGGCACTACTGGCTGACGCCGGTCTGGGTATGCTGGAACGCGGGTTCAGTCGCCGCTAACATGCCCATAGCCGTCCTGCGCTCCACCTTCGGCTTCGCAATCATCCTGCTGTGCTCTTCGTGCGCCCCACGCTCCACCATCGTTGTGGCCTCAAAGAACTTCACAGAGCAGGTGCTGTTGGGTGAAATCGCCGCCCAACAAATAGAGCGCCGATTATCCGTGCATGTCGACCGCAAGCTCAATCTCGGCGGTACGTTGCTGGCGCATCAGGCGCTCGTTAGCGGCCAGATCGACCTCTACCCCGAGTACACCGGAACTGCCTTAACGGCGGTTTTGAAGCAACCACCTACCAGCGATCCGAATGCCGCATTTGAAACCGTGTCTCGCATGTATCTCGATCAGTTTCGTATCAAGTGGCTTAAGCCGCTTGGGTTCAATGACACCTTTGCGATGGTGGTCAGATCCGCCGACGCCAATGCACTGCCCGCTCAAACCCTGTCCGCGTCAGCCGGCCGCGAGTGGCGCCTCGGTGTGGGATATGAGTTTCTGACCCGGTCCGACGGGCTCATTCGGCTGAACGACACGTACCACCTCAAATTCCGCGGCGACGCCAAGACCATGGACCTGGGTCTGCTTTACCAGGCGCTCGAACAATCCCAGATCGACATGGCCGCCGCCAATTCCACGGACGGGCTGCTGAGTTCCAGCCGCTTCGCCGTTTTGGCCGACGATCGCCACGCATTCCCGCCCTACCAGGCCTGCTACGTTGTTCGCCTCGCCGCACTGAGCAAAGATCCCCGACTCGAAGCTGCGCTGGCCGAGTTATCCGGCAAACTCGACGAGAAGACCATGCGCGAACTCAACCGCCGGGTTGACCAGGATCACGAACCGGTGGTGCAAGTGGCGCACGATTTCTTGGCCACGCGATAGCTCCCCGGGGACTGGCGCCTGTGTCCCAAGGCGCACGAGATTCCCTTTCGTCACGCTCACCGCGTCGCCGCGTGGACACAGCGAGCCTGTCCCACACCCGGCACCGCCAGTCCGTTTCCGCGCTCTCGCTATACTTTTAAAGGAGTCCGTTCACTCGCCCAGCCACACCGCACAGGTCCATCCCCGTTGATCAATAAGTTAGTTCTTTCCAATTTGAAGCACCGCTGGGTGCGCACGCTGCTCAGTGCGCTCGTCATCGGCGTTCAAGTGACGTCGATTCTCACGCTCGTCGGCCTGAGCCGCGGCATGCTTCAGGACACCGCCAATCAGAAGCGCAACCTCGGTGCCGATATCGTCCTGAGGCCCGGCTCATCCACCGCGTTCGCTCTTTCGTCAGCGCCCGTGAATGCCAAGTTCATTCCATTTGTCGCCAAGCAGCCGCACGTCAAGCAGGCCGTCGGCATCTACTCAATGCCGGCTGTCCTTCTGACACCGGTCAACGGGATTGAGCTTGATCAATTCACGAAGTTAGGCGGAGGGTTCCACTTCATTAGCGGCGGACCGTTTCAGAGCCCGAACGACATCATCATCGACGAGTACTATGCCCGGCAGAATAACCTTTCGGTCGGGCAGACGATTCAAATCATTCATCATCCCTGGCGCATCTCAGGCATCGTCGAGAGCGGGCGTTTGGGGCGCTTGGTAGTTCCGCTAAAAACGCTTCAGGAACTGTCTGGAAATCCGGACAAGGTGAACCAGATACTCGTTAAGATCGACGATCCCGACCGCACCAATGAAGTGGTCGCCCAACTCAACAAAACTCTGGAAGGTAACCTGCAGGCCATCTCCATCGAAGAGCTTGCTTCGCAGTACAGCATTAACAATCTGCCTCCGCTCAAAGCCTTCATCGCGGTCATCACGGTGCTCTCGGTTTTCGTCGGATTCCTGGTGGTGTTTCTTTCCATGTACACCGCGGTCATTGAGCGTACGCGCGAGATCGGTGTGTTGAAAGCGCTCGGCGCGCAACCCACCACCATCCTGAATCTCCTGATTCGCGAGACAGTCGTGCTCGCCGGCGCCGGATCGATCATTGGAATCCTGCTGGCGTTTGGGGCAAAGGCTCTGATTATGCGCTTGGTGCCCGCATCGCTGCAAGTCGTCACGGTGCCGGAATGGTGGATCTACGCCACGGGCATTGCGCTCTTGGGCGGCCTGCTCGGTGCCATCTATCCGGGCCTCAAGGCCGCGCGCCAGGATGCCATCGAGGCGCTGGCCTATGACTAGCTCTTCGCACATCATTGAAGTTCGCGGTCTTCGCAAGATCTATCATGTCGGCGACGTCGATGTGCATGCCCTGCGCGGAGTCGACCTCCAGGTCGAACGCGGTGAGTTTCTCGCCGTGGTTGGCCCGTCGGGTTCCGGCAAGTCCACGCTGTTTCACATTCTCGGTGGCCTCTCTGCCCCCACCGACGGTGAAGTGATCATTGACGGCCAGAACATTCGCGATCTCAGCGATTCCGGGCGCACCGAGTTGCGCCAGCGCAAGGTCGGTTTCGTCTTTCAGAAGTACAATCTGCTACCGACTCTTTCCGCTCGAGACAATATCGAGATAGCACGCTACCTGGCCCACAATAACGGGCCAATGGATCCGCACTTCGCCGAGGTGCTCGACCTGCTGGGCATCACACCGCGCCTCAATCACAAGCCACGAGCGCTCTCCGGTGGCGAGCAGCAGCGCGTTGCCATCGCACGAGCCATGGTCAATCAGCCGGCGATTCTGCTCGCCGACGAGCCCACCGGCAACCTTGACACCGAAAACTCAAATGCCGTGCTGAATCTGTTGCGGGAAGTGAATCATCGCAGAGGCCAGACCATTCTGATGATCACGCACAACCCCGAAGCCGCCAGCTTCGCCGACCGAATTGTGTCGATGCGGGATGGGCGGATACTAGGCTAGGCGGCGGAGGCGTTCATTGAACACTTCCGCTTGCATTACTAACCGTAGCGGCCATGAGATTAGGGAGGACCTCGTACAAGAACGCATGCGACAGAGCAAAGGGGTCAATGAATGCCAGCTCATACTTGTCAGTCGATGCGCGGATAAGAGGGACGACGACAGCCCCTCCATCGACAACGGCGACTTCCGCCGGAAGACGCACGAATCCAGTCTCCAATTTCCTGGCGTGGATTATTCGGTTTAGAGCAACCCATAAATCTCGGACGACTTCACCGTTTTCCGTTGGCTCCCACCGCCAACGAGGAGAACCTAGTGGGAACTTCTTTGCCCGGGGCAGCACCTCCATGGCTCGTCGGGCATTGAGGGCAAAGGCGCTGACGGTTTCAACCACGATTTCGTGGGCTGTATCGAGGATGAGACCATGCTGCGTTGGGTACTGGGCGCTTGCAAGCGCCCAGAGCTTCACGGCTTCGCCTGCAGCACGAAGGACGGAGTGTCTGGTGATTGCTTCCATCTTGAACCCAACTCAGTGTCGCCCTGAGCCGGGAGGAAGACAAAGCCAAATCTGAAGGCGGTCTCTTTTGCTCAATTGACCGGGCCCGTATCAGCGATGACGAGTTGCACCCGTCAGATTCCCAGTTGTTGCAGGCTCTCGACCTCACGGCGGAACTCTTCCAGTGCGTACTCGACCCAAACGTCATGGGCTTTTAGAAATCCATCGAGTTGGTATCGGGTGCCGAACCCAAGCAAGCGGCGCAATTCGTTCCGTGAGATGCCCGCTCTTGTATTGTTCCAGGGCCAAGCCCTCCAGCGCACGTCGCGATAAATCGCCGCCCGATGCGTTGAGTTGGTCGACCAGATCGTCGGGGATTTCTACGGTCAGATTCATGTTGGTCTATTACCGGAAGCCTTTGCCGGTCGCAGTGCCGCGCTATGATCATCGCATGCAAGAGCTCCGGCACATCACCACTGATCCGGCGGTCATGGGGTGGCAAAGCTCGTATCCGCGGGATGCGTGTTACGGTCGGCATGATCGTAGAGGCGGTGGCGTCCGGGCGTAGCATCACAGATCTGTTGGCTGACTTCCCTTATCTCGAAGAAGAGGACATTCGGGAGGCGCTGACGTACGCGGCGAGCCTTGCACAGGGTCGCGAAGTGCAAATGGCTAGTTGCCTCAAAAGCTATTGACACTGTCGTTGCTTCAATGTATAAGTTTATTGTACATTGAATGTCGCGCTTCGAATTACAAATTGATTTGTCCCAGCCTGGACCGGCCTATCGGCACATCCTCGACAGCCTCCGAGCGCTCCTCGTAGCAGGACGGTTGCAGCCGGGTGACCGGTTACCTTCCAGCCGTGCTCTATCGGAGGACTTAGGCGTGCACTTCAACACGGTGGCGGAAGTCTACCGTCTACTTGCCGAGGAAGGTTGGCTAACGCTGCAGCGCAGGAGCGGGGCTGTCGTCGCCCTGCGGGAAACTCCTCGAAAGGTATCGAAGATCGCAGCTGCGGATTGTATAGGGCGCTTGCGAAGGCTGGTGGCAGAGATGAAGGCGATTGGGATGGCATCGAGCGACATTCGTGACGAATTCGCCCGGGCGGTTTGCGAGGTCGAATGAATTTCCCGCTTATCAATGCAGTCGAGTCCGTGGTTGTTTTGATTACGGCATTCGTGATCCACATCACGGCTGGTGCGCAACGGGCCAGCTTGGCCACGAAATACTTGGCCGGCAGTCCTGGAATGGGAGTCGTGTTGACATCGCAGTTAACGCGCCGCTTGCGAATTGAGATATGGCTGTTTGCGGCCATAACATTAGCGATCTTGTTCCTGCAACCAGCGGCAAACGGGCTGACCATTGCGCTTCCGGTACTTGGATTTGCTGCCATTTCGATACTCCGCTGGCGCCAGTTCTTAGAAACGGCGAGGAATCAGGATCTGGCGAGGACGCCCATTCGAAAGGCGGTGTTCTTTGCGGGCGGCGGGCCGGGACCCGGCGCCACCATCACGGCCATACCGTTTGTTTTTCTTGCAGCCGTAGCCATCTACCTGTCGCTTCTATGGAATGAGCTTCCGGGGCAATGGGCAACGCATTGGGGCGCTTCAGGCGAAGCAAACGGCTTCTCGTCCAAGAACTTCTTTGGGGTTTATGGAATCTTGCTTCTTGGTGTAGGAGTGCTCGCAGGCATCTACGCGATTCAGCGCGGAATCCTGAAGGACGCGCGACGCAATTTCTCCGAGCCAACACCAGAGCTTCAAAAAAGTTGGCGGCTAGCTATGCGCGGCACAACCGCCGCCATGTATGTCATCGCCGCTCTGTTTAGCGGAGTAGCTCTGATTCCGACACCTGCTGGCCATTGGTTTCTCGGAGAACTGCCTTGGGCCTTGCCCGCGTTAATCCTGGGGGTAATTGTTTTCACCCTATGGCCTCAGGCACCACAGCGTGAGGATTTCTAGAACGCAGTTCGAGGCGATTTTACTTGGTCTCCCCCCGATACCATCGCGTGACCGCCTTCAGGAGTGCATCGCCGCGGTCGCTAGCGGAGTCGTTTGCATCCGACTGCGAGCGATGTTCTTTCAACATCCGCCGAACAACAAGAATCGACAGCAAGATCACGGCCGAAAATCGTATCGCAACAGCAAGGTGATCCGCTGTGCGTCCCAGAGGTGTCGCGCTCAGCGCAATCAAAAGCAGGCAAGCAAGAAACAAAATCCAAGGTGCCATCTTTCTCATGAATAACCTGCCGCACTCCGCGGTTGATGCGCAATTACCCGTTCGTGAACATCTTGCTGATGTCGTTGTAGAGCACAAACACCACGATCATCATCAGGAAAACGAAACCTAGCTTGAACACCGTCTCCTTCACCTGCGTGCTCACATCGCGGCGGATTACCATTTCAATGAACAACAACAGCAGCACTCCGCCGTCGAGAATCGGAATCGGCAAGAGGTTGAAAATCGCCAGGTTCAAGCTGACCATCGACATCAGTGCCAGGTAGGTGATGGGCCCCTCATGCGCGGCGTCACGCGACATCTTGGCCATGCCGATTGGTCCCTGAATTGTCCTGGGCGAAACCCGGTGTTCCAGGATTCCACCCAGCACCTGGAAGATCAGCGTCGCTTTGTCGGCGTTCCACTTCACCGATTCCACAACCGCTTGGTCGAAAGGGAGCTTGACGATCTGGTATCGGCCTCGCAGCAGCACCCCGATCCGCCATTGCCCATCCGTCTCCTTATTCGACACCGGCGTGATGGTCGCTTTCTGCATGTGCCCGTCGCGCAGGAAAACTAATGTCACCGGTTTGCCGGCCGACTTCGCGATGATCTGTTGCAGACGCTCGGCCGAGTTGATTGGCTCCCCTTCCACGCTGACGATCAGGTCACCCGCCTTCAACCCTGCCTTGTCCGCCGGATGATTGGGCATCACTTCGCCCAACATCACGTCCGGCTCGCCGTACCAGCCCGCCACGCCGATACTCTCCTTCGGATCCATGTCCGGGGTCACCGTAAAGTGCAGCGTTTCGCTCTTGCGCTCCACCCAGACATCTAGCGGGTGCTCTGCGCTGAGCACTTCCTTGGTCTGCACTTCCTCCCAGGTCGGATTCTTCCGGTTGTCGATCTGTACGATCTTGTCGCCCGCTTCCATGCCGGCCTTCGCCGCCGCGGACCCAGGCTGAATGCGGCTGATCACCGGATTCACGGAATCCACTTCCTTGGGAAATGCATGCATGAACAATCCAGCCACGATGCCGACCGCCAGCAGGATGTTCATCAGCGGTCCGGCAAACACCACAATCGCGCGCTGCCAGCGTGCTTTGGCTTGGAAACTCCGGGGATCCGCGGCCTTCTCGTCGCCGGCCTGCTCGCCCGTCATCCGGACATATCCGCCAAATGGAATCGCGGAAACGCGGAAGTCCGTATCGCCTCGCCGGAAACCAAACAACCGGGGCCCAAAGCCGAAGCTGAAGGCCTCCACTTTGACTCCGCACGCCAAGGCTGCCCAATAATGCCCTAGTTCGTGAATGAGAATCATGACGCCCAGCAGCACCATGACCCAAAAAACCATCTCTAGTCCACCCACGATCGAATCACCCTTTCCTTGCCGTACGGGCTGTCCCTTGCCGAAATGAAGCCGCAGGCGAAAACCGCCGTTACCTTTTGGACGTTGCTCCCGACAAAACCGGTGTAAACATTATCTACCGGCGGCATCCGAGCGCGGGGCCCCGCGGCCTCCCCGCTCTAAACGAGAACCACAACCGGCCGTGGTTCGTCCACGATCCGGCTGGCCAAATCGCGCGATTCCCGATCGATCGCGATGACGTCTTCTATTGTCGCTGGTTCGCGCCAGGGTTGGCGAGTCAGCGTTTCCTCCACCACTTCCGCAATGGCAGGGAAGGGAATTCGCCCTTGCAGGAACGCCTCCACGGCCACTTCGTCGGCTGCGTTCAGCGTACACGTTGCCGAGCCGCCCCGTTCCTGCGACAAATACGCCAGCTTCAGCAGCCTGAACTTCTCGAAGTCCGGCGGGCCGAATGTCCAGTTTCTGGGTTGGCTCCAGTCCAGCCGGGGAACCGGCGCCAAATCGCGCTCCGGGTAGGTCATCGCATATTGGATCGGCATTCGCATATCGGTGGCCGAGATTTGGGCGATCAGACTGCCGTCGGTATACTCCACCATGGCGTGTATGGACGACTGGGGATGAACCACGACGTCTACCTGGCTGGCGGGCAGGTCAAACAGCCAGCACGCCTCAATCACCTCAAACCCCTTATTCATCATCGTCGCGGAGTCAATCGTAATCCGTTTGCCCATCTTCCAGGTGGGGTGCTTCAGGGCCTGGGCGGGCGTCACGCTCCAGAGATCAGCCTTGGGTGTCTCCCGAAACGGACCCCCGGACGCGGTCAGGATCAGCCGTGTCACCTCCTTCCGCAATCCGGCTCGCAAACACTGGTGGGCGCCATTGTGTTCACTGTCCACCGGAATCATCTGGGTGCCGTTACTCTGGACGGCTTCCATCACCAGCCGCCCGCTCGCTACCAGCACCTCTTTGTTGGCAAGTCCGATTCGCTTTTTCTTCGTGATGGCCTGAAAGGTTGCCTCCAGGCCAGCCACGCCGACAATCGCGGACATGACGAAGTCGACTTCTGGCGCAGTCGCTGCAGACACCCTCGCCGCCGGTCCGGCGGCCAGCTCCGGCCAATCCGATCGGGGAAGCACCGAGCCGCTTAGCCCGCTCTGGAGGGCCTCGAGGGCCGCTTCGTCGGCCACAGCGACCACCGCCGGCCGAAACTCCAGTATTTGGGAGAGCAAAACATCGACGTTTCGGCCAGCCACTAGCCCGAACACGTGAAATCTGTCCCCGTGCCTCCGGACCACGTCGAGCGTGCTGGCACCGATGGAACCTGTTGATCCTAATATTGTTATGTTCATTCTTAACGGCTTTTTAACAGTCCCCGCCCCAATGAGCAATTGTAAACTTTCATTTTTTGTAGAAAAAACTCTTGCGTTCCGCGATTCCATATTCTAATATTGGAATCAAGCCAGGGAGGCAACTCCCACCAAAGCGAGACTAACCTCATAGAAAGACCCCTGAAGCAACACCTCCCTGGCGCCCGAAAGGGTTCTCGCGTCCTAGTAGTAGCACTCAAAGCCAAACAGTTCTAGTCTTTTTATCGGTCCCCCGATTTCCTGTTTCATTTCCCCGACATCCCAGTAAATTGCTACCAGCGTAACGCCATCGTCGCAGTCGCGCTTTCGTCGTACACTCGAAGCGGAGCTATTCGATGCCCGAATCGACCCATAATCAAACGCTAAGCCCAGAAACCGACGTCCTCACCCGCGGCTTCGATCCCAAACTGTCCGTTGGCTCGGCCCGTCCCGCCGTCTTCCGCAGCTCTACCTATGTCTTCTCGAGCCCCGAAGCGGCTGAGCACGCCTTTGACGTGATGGGTGGCCGGGCTCAAATGGGCGAAGGCGAGAGCGTCGACCTTGTCTACTCACGATTCAACCACCCTAACGCCGAAATCGTTGAAGACCATCTCGTCCCTCTTGAACCCGGCGCCACAGCCGCGGCTGTTTTCAATTCCGGCATGGCCGCCATCATGACCGCCTTGCTGGCCGTCCTCAAGCCCGGAGACACAATCATCTACACGCGGCCCATCTATGGCGCCACCCAGGTCCTGATCAACGACTTTCTCGCCAGCTACGGCGTCCATCACGTCGCCGTGTTAGCAGGCCACGCCGGGAAATTGGACGCCGCTATTCGCTCCGCGAAGAATCTGCGCGTTGTGCTCATCGAGTCGCCCGCCAACCCTACCATCGTGATGACCGACATTCGCCGCGCCTGCGAGACAGTGGCCCAGTTGTCAACCAAGGCGGGAGGCAACGGGCACGCCCCGGAGCGTCCGCTCGTGATGATCGACAACACCTTCCTGGGGCCCGCCTTCCAGCATCCTATCGCCCTGGGAGCCGATGTCAGCCTTTACTCGGCCACTAAGTACCTGGGCGGTTACAGCGACATCATTGGCGGCGTGGCGCTCACTTCCGACTTGGCTCTGATGAAGAAGATTCGCGGCAAGCGCAGCCTCTTCGGCAATATCCTTCAGCCGGACGAGTGCTGGATTCTGGACACGCGGCTATCTACCGTCGATCTCAGAATGAACAAGCAGAGCAAGAACGCCCAGCGCATTGCAGAGCAATTGTCCGGGCACCCTGCCATCGCCAGGATCTACTATCCGTCCTTATTCAACGACCCCGAGCAGCAACGCATCTTCAAAGCGCAGTGCGATTATCCCGGCGGCATTATCTCCATCGATCTGAAGGGCGGAAAGCCGGCCGCTTTTGATTTTCTTCGGCATCTGCGACTTGCCCGGAACGCTGTCTCACTGGGTGGGGTGGAGACGCTCGCTTGCCATCCGCGCAGTACCACTCACTCCGCGTGGAGCGCGCCCGAGCTGGAAGCGGCAGGCGTCACCGAAGGATTGGTACGGATCTCCGTCGGCATTGAAGACTGGCAGGATCTGCTCCGCGATTTCCAACGCGCGCTCGCTCTCTCGCAAGCCAACGCGGAAACACAAGCCGTTCAACACCCGTAATCAAGCTTTAGGCTGGGCCATTTCTTTGAATGGTTTCAATTGCCTGCTTCGCGTATTCCCGGATTGGATATTCCAAAGCTCCCGGTTTGCCCGTTGTCTCAGGGTCCGTGTCGGCGATGTGCTGAAGAAACGGGATGGTGTCACGATCTCCCAGGGCCATCAATCCTTCGATCCCCGACCTTCGGACCAGTGGCTCCTTGTCGTTCGCCGCCTGAATAAGGGCCTGCTTCAATTGCCGCTTCGCATCCGCGCCCTGCAGTTTGGCGCAGTTGTTCGGTTGCGCCATCTGCATCAGCACCACCATCATGTCCAGCTTGTCATCCCGATTCTTCGCCGCCTTGAGCATCGCCAGCGCCGGCGTCAGGGTGGCGTTACCCAGGCCCGCCGCGGCAGCCACCGCCATGTTACCCGTGTCAACGGCCCCCAACAAGGCTTGAGCCGATCGGGGATCATGCAGAATCGAGACTGCCATCACGACGTCCGAATAAAAGTTCCGATGGTCCGGCGTCAGCGGCGTGTTAGCCGCGGCCAGGTTGTCCTCCGTCTGCAACAGCTCGATCAGTGACATGCTCATCAGATCGCGCAACTCCGGGTAGCGATCAACCAGCGTTCGCGTGCCGTCCCTGGGCGCGGTTAGCGACGTCTTACCGCCCATCCCCAAATCAATCAGCGCATTGAAGCTTTTCTGCCTCCGCTGCCAGTCCGGGGAATGCATACCGGCGCAATCCACTTTGATTTGCTCACGCGGGTCTACTTTGTCCGGCGCCGCACTATAAAGTGGACCTTGCGAGATGCAAAGCAGCATCGCCGCCATGAACAGCGCCCGTGAACCCGGCACGCAGCGAATCTCATCCACCATGGGTTACCCTCACTAACTTGCGCGGCGATGTCTCGCCCGCGATGATTTCAACTTGACTGCGCGGCACGCCGAAAGTCCGCGCAAGAACCTGCCGCAGTTCTTCGTTCGCTTTTCCCTTTTCGGGAACAGCCGCCAGCTTCACCTTGAGTGAGCCGTCTTCCAGGACGCCCACCACTTCGCTCTTCGATGAGCGAGGCACCACCTTTACATGGAAGGTCAGTCGGCCTTCAGCAACCAGTTTGTTGGAAAGATCGGAAAGCTCCGGCACCAGCCCTTAAGCATACGTCTTGAGCTTCCGTATGAGGGCCGCGCTCGATGTCGGCTTGCCAAACACCCCGTCCACCAGCCGGGCCTCCGGATATTGACGGAATCTTCGTGGATCGGAGCCGGTCAATATGAGCACGCGCACATTATCATCCATGGCTTTCAGATCGTGGATCAACGCCAGCCCGTCCGCGTATGTGGGCACATTCAAGTCCATCAGAACGCAGTTGGGCCGATGCTCCGCCGCCACTTCGCGAGCGCGCTTGGCATCCGAGGCCTTCACTACCGCAAAGCCGCTTTTCTCCAGCAGCATCGTGCGAATCGAAAGCTGTTCGACATCGTCGTCAACCAACAGAACCTTCATATCTCCTTGGAGGCGGCAACCCCTTCGCGCCGCTACTGCGCAAAAACGATTCGGGCGATAAACATCGCCGGCATCGCCTGATTCCACCCCTCGGGCAGGCTATCGAACGGCAACCGGAACGCGCGAGTCTGGCCAGGGCCCAGCGGCGTTGTCCCAGCCCGCACAATGGGCACCTTCTCGCGATAGAGTTCCCGCCCGTCTGCGGCGCGGAATAGGCAGAATAGCTCTACCGCTGACAGCGGACGTGGACCGTTATTGGTGATTTTTCCCGTAATCTCAACCACCTGCTGCTGCATGAAGTTCTCGGTGGCCTTCATGTTGACATCGCTTAACTGCAGGTTCGCGACGTAAGCCTTGGCTTCCGGCGAAGCCTCCACGTTCCCACCGGGCTGGGGAACTGGCCGGCTCAAATAGATTCCTCCTGCGATCAGCGCAACCAGGGCGAGGGCGCCGACAATAAGCGGTGTGATCGATCGGCGGGGAGCAAGCGGTGTCGGTTTTGATCCCATACCCTACTCTGAGGATAATCCAGGCGCGGGGCCCTTATGCCGTCAGTCCGGTTCTCGGCTCAATGCCCTTCTTCTTCCAGCAACCGCTCCGCTTCGAGCGCGGCCATGCAGCCGGCTCCGGCCGCCGTGATCGCCTGGCGGTAAGTGCGGTCCTCGACATCGCCTGCGTGGAATACGCCCTTGACGTTCGTTCGTGCCCCGCCGTGAGAAATGATATAGCCGTCGGAATCAAGGTCGAGTTTACCCACGAACGGCTTTGTGTTGGGAATGTGGCCGATCGCCAGAAATAGCCCGTCCACGTCACGCTCATACGTTTCGCCTGTCACCACGTTCCGTATCTTCACTCCCGTCACGTGTCCCTTGTCGACGTCGTAGACATCCTCCACCACGGAGTTAGTAATGAACGTAATCTTCGGGTTGTTGCGAGCCCGGTCTAACATGATCTTCGACGCGCGGAAGTGATCCCTGCGGTGAATGATCGCAACTTCGCGGCCGAAGCGGGTGAGGAAGCTCGCCTCCTCCATCGCGGAGTCGCCTCCACCCACCACCATGATCAGCTTGTCGCGGTAAAAAAAACCGTCACACGTTGCGCATGAACTCACGCCATGGCCGATCAGCTTCTGCTCGTTTGGCAGATTGATCCATCGCGCCGAAGCCCCGGTGGCGATGATCAGCGTCCGCGTCTCGATTTTCCGCCCATCCTCCAGGTCCAGTTTGAACGGCGCGGCGGAAAGATCCGCCTGCACGACTTTTCCGGCCTGGTACTCGGCTCCGAACCGGATCGCCTGCTGCTTCATGTTCTCGATCAGCTGCGGTCCCTGGATGCCCTCCACAAAGCCCGGAAAATTCTCAACCTCGGTCGTAATGGAAAGCTGCCCACCCGGCTCGTGTCCCTCGATGACCAATGGTTGAAGATTCGCGCGGCTGGTGTAAATGGCGGCAGTATTCCCGGCACAGCCGGACCCTAGAATGACGACGTTATGCATTTTCATTGCCTGACTTCTTAAAGTTTTGGTTGCTTCAGAATATCAGCCGACAGGCCTCGGGAAGGGATGGCTGGCAGCACCAGTTTCGCGACAGCCATCCAGCCGCAAGCTAACCGCATGCGAACACCGGATGCCGATACTGAGCCGCGACAGTTATGGAGCGGTTGCCTCGGTCGATGAGTTTCACAATCGGTTTGGGCTGCGCTGAGCCGCGATCCGACTTCGCTATTGCCAGAAATGAGATGTTACCCGGAACGCCAGCAGCGCCCCGGCATACGCCAGCGTCAACATGTAGGAGAACTGTAGGATCGGCCACTTCCAGCCGCCTGTCTCGCGCTTAATCACGGCAATGGTCGAGAAGCACTGCATCGCGAATGCGAAGAACACCAGCAGCGCCACCGCCCCTGCCGGGCTAAGGTCATGCCGGATCGCTTTCTGCAACCCCTCGGTCTGTTCCTTGCCTTCAATGCCGTAGATCGTCCCCAGCGTTCCCACAATCACTTCGCGCGCGGCCAGCGATGTGATAAGGCCGATGCCGATCTTCCAATTGAACCCAAGCGGCTTGATTGCCGGTTCCACGGTCTTGCCCACCATGCCCGCAAAGCTCTGCTCAAGCGGCGGCGCCTTGCCGTCCTTGAGCGGAAGATTCGCCAGTGCCCACAACACCACGGCCACCAGCAGAATCACCGTACCGGCCCGCTGGAGGAACACCCTGCCGCGGTCGACCAGCCGCAAGCCGAGAGAACGCAGCGTGGGCCAGCGATACGGAGGCATCTCCAGCACCAGCGCCGAACTGCGGCTCTTCAACACACTCGATTTCAGAAGCCGGGCGGTCGCAATGGCGGCCACGAAGCCAAGCACGTACAGACTCAGCATCGTTGCCACCGGCAGCGACAACACGCCGCCCAGAATTGGGAGGTTAGGGACAAACGCCGCAATGATCAGCGTATAGATGGGTAGCCGCGCTGAACAGGTCATCAGCGGCGCAATCAGCATGGTCGCAATTCGGTCGCGCTTGTTCTCGATCACCCGCGTCGCCATTACCGCCGGAACCGCGCATGCGTAAGCCGAAAGCAGCGGGATGAACGATTTGCCCTGCAACCCGAATTTGGCCATCGTCCGGTCCGCAATCAAGGCGGCCCGTGCCAGGTAGCCGGAATCTTCCAGAATGCCAATGAAGAGAAAGAGCAATAGGATCTGCGGCAGAAACACGACTACCGCACCCACGCCACTCCAAATCCCGTCGATCAAGAGCGAGCGGAATAGATTATCCGGCAATTGCGAGGAAATCCATTGGCCGGAAGCAAGCACCACATTCTTCAAGCCGTCCATCATCGGCTGAGCCCACGAAAAGATGCTCTGAAACACCGCCACCACCACCGCCAAAAACACGATAGGCCCAGCCACCGGGTGCAGGAACACGGCATCCAGCCGCCGGGTCCACAGCGGCGGCGCCGGCGCGCGGTAAGAGGCTGAGGTCCCCAACTTGGTTGCCCACTGCCGGCACTTCGGCACATCCTGCAAAACCGGCAATTCGACGCGCGGCGGTTTCGGGGCCGTCAGGTTAACGGCCGTGCCAATCAGAAACTGTTGAATCCGGTCGACTCCAGTGCCCTTGGTGGCGCTGATCAGTGCCACCGGAGCACCCAAATCAGCAGCTAGCGAGGCAACATCCACGCTGCCGCCGCGCAGTTCCAGGTCGTCCGCCATGTTCAGCAGAATCAGCGTGGGAAGGCCCAGGCTGATGATCGGCGCCGCCAACACCAGGTGCCGGCCCAAGTTGGTGGCATCCAGTATCAGAATCACCGCGTCGGGCTTAGTGACATTCGCGAATTCGCCCTTGAGCACGTCCCGCGTTACGCGTTCGTCTTCCGAGCGCGCGTGAAGACTGTAGACACCCGGCAGGTCAATCAAAATCACCTCGTGGTGATCTTTGAGCTTGGCTCGGCCTTTCCGGTGCTCCACCGTCACCCCGGGGAAGTTCGCCACTTTCTGGCGGAGCCCAGTCAATCGATTGAAAAGCGTAGACTTGCCGGAATTCGGCGGCCCGACGATCGCCACCGTGATGGCTCTCTCTCCGCCCGATGCCGGGATCGGCTTGGGAATTGGGATGCTCGGATTAGGCAGGAGACTGACCGAGGGTCCGTCTCCATGGCAACTACTCATTTTGTCTACACTTCCGAATCGGATTCACACCGCAAAAACAGCTTGGCCGCCGTGTCATGCCGGAGCGCCACTTCCGACCCGTCCACGCGAAACACCCGCGGACCACCGCCCGGCGCCCGGCGCGCCGGGATGATCTCGTGCCCGGGCAGAAAACCCAACTCCATCAACCGGCGAGCCAGATCCTCCGGAAGATCCAGATGGTCCAGTATCCCCGCTTCGCCCGTTCTCAAGTCCGCTAGAGTACGCTGAGTAGCGCCCGTGTCTGCCGCCGTCCGGCGCTTCCTCTTGAAAGTCATTTGCAGCTTTCCCCAGTATCAATTGGTCACTTGGGGCTGTCAAGAACTCGATTAGGTAACAGCCTGTGCGTATCCCGGACGGCGAAAATCCGGCCTTGGGCTGCCTCGCCTCTTCTTGCAACGGCTGTAACCATTGGATGCAACTAGCTCTCCAAACGTTCCCAGACTCACAAGCGACAGCCAGTTGTCCGACTTTGGCAGGAGGTGACGCCTTTCATTTGCCTCCGGGAAACGCCCTTCTGCGTGTTATCATCGACTCGTGCTGCGAGACCACTCGCGCCATCTGTCCTCAGGCTCCTCGTCGCCGGCGCCGGAGCGCGATGGCGGAGGCGTCTACTCCCGGACCCACGTTTGCCGCTTGCTGCATATCACGGAGAGGCAGCTTCGCTCCTGGGAACGGCAGCAACTGGTTCCCGAGCTCACTGAGTACCGTTTCATCGACCTGTTCCCCCTGAAAACGGTTCTTCGCCTCCGTGGCGAGAAAGTCACGCCACAGCGTCTTCGCAAGGTTCTTGAGTCGCTCCGCAGCCGCCTTAGCGACATTCCAAACCTCCTCGATGAAGCCCGCATTTATAAAGAGGGCAAGATGTTGCGGGTACAAATCGGTAAGCACCGTATGGAGCCGTTCTCCGGCCAGTTACTCTTCGACTTCGATGAGACCGAGATCAACAAGCTCCTGCAATTGCCGCGTGCCGAAAAGAACAGCGAACGCCTCGCCACGCAGTTTCGCCGCAAAATGGAGGCCGACCACTGGTTCGAACGGGGCCTGGAACTGGAACATAACGAAGCTCCTATCGAGCAGATCATCGAGGCCTACCAGAAGGCCATCGACTTCGATCCGCAGGCCACCGGAGCCTTGGTCAACCTGGGAACCATCTTTTTCAACGGCCACGCTTGGGCCGACGCCGAAGAGCAGTATAAGAAGGCGCTCAAGGTGGACCCCAACTATCCACTCGCCCATTTCAACCTGGGCAATCTTTACGACGAGCGTGGCGACTTGCCCAGCGCGGTCCACCATTACTTGGCCGCGTTGAAACTCTTCCCAAACTACGCAGACGTTCACTACAACCTCGCCCTGCTCTATCAAGGCCAGAACGACGTGATGGGCGCACTCCGCCACTGGAAGGCCTATCTCAAGCTCGATTCGGCCAGCAGTTGGAGCCAGATCGCCCGTCGCGAAATGGATAAGCTGGCAGCCGCCACCGTGGTTACCGGCAGCCGCCCGCCCCGGGTCCATCCACAATCGGCCGCGGAGGCGAAACCTTCGGCCGAATAGCTGCTAGGAGTCAGGCAGCCAACTCGATCACCGTTTCGCCAATAATTCTATTCTTAATTGTTTCAATAACTTAGCGGGAGCCGCGGGCTTCGGTCAGCCGCCCACCCATGCCAAGCTTTGGGCGAGGCGGCGTTCATGTCGCCTCTGAAAGGGAGAGATTGAACCTCTCATGCGCATGGAAAATCTGAAGTCTACTCTCGCTGTTTTGATGGCGTTGATTCTGTGCCTGGCATCCCTGGGATGCGGGCCGGGAACGACGTCCAGTCTGATTACAGCGCTCAATGTTGTTTCCGACGCTGCCAACGTGGCAGTGGTCTTAACGTCATCGCTTGCCGCGGCAGGCAAGCTCGACCCCGCCGTTGCAGCCGAAGTCTCGGCTTATGCGACGGGCATCGGCACGGCCGTGAATACGGCGGTTTCCGAACTGAATTCGTCCGATCCGAATCCGCAGAAGATCCTGGTCATTACGACGGCTTTTGCGAACGTGGCTGTACCCGCATTTGGACCGAACGCTCCCGAGGTTAGCGCTGTAATCAACGCCGTCTCGGCAGCTGTCCAAATGCTGTTGTCGCAGTTGAATTCGGCCGGATTGACCGCGTTGGCGCGAACAGCGCCGACGGCCACCCTTAGCTTGACCAGGGCGGATCGATCGGCCTTGAAGGCGATTAAGAAGCAGACTGCCGACACTCTTGCGAAGGCAGTAGCGCTTAAAGCGATCCAATAAATCTAAAGCGGGAATCGCGGCAGGCAGGTGGCTTGCCGTGATTCCCTGAGTCGGGGGCGAAGGTCGTCGAACTCTTGCTACACTGGCCAAGCGCCTATGATTGCTCGCTAACCACGCGGCCCGTCACCTGTAGCCTGACAAGCGAACGTTAGTCTGGAGTGAGCAAACATGGAGTGTCTCTTTTCGAGCGCCGATCGAGCGCTTGCCTTTCGTCTTGAAGCCGCCGAGGCCGCCAATGGCTTGGCGATCGCCCGCGCGGCAAACCGCCATAACCCCGCTGCCGTCGCGCAGCCTTTCGCTGGCGGCACAGCAGTTTTCGGTGGCGTCGGTTCGCCGATGACGCACGCCCTGGGTATCGGCCTTAACGGGCCCGTTGCAGCTTCTGAACTAGCTGAGATGGAAGCCTTCTTCCGCGATCGAGGGAGTTCCTGTCTGATTGATCTGTGTCCCATGGCCGACGAATCGGTAATCAGTTATGTACAAAGCAATCCGTATCGGGTCATCGAATTCAACAACGTGCTGGCGCGCCGTATACATCCTGGCGAGCAATTCGATATTTCACCCGCCATCTGTCCTATCACTCCACAAGAGCTTCATCGCTGGGCGGCTCTCGTCGCCGCGGGCTTCTCCGATGGAGCGCTTCCTAACCAGGAGATGATCGACACGATCGCTGGGCTCGTGCGGTGAATCGATCTGTTTCCAGGCCGGCGTGGGCGAGCCGCAGGCCGCGGCAGCTATGGGCATTCAAGGTACGTGTCGCGCTTTTTTATGGTGATGCCACTCTGCCTCCTGGCCGGCGCCAGGGTTGGCAGTCGGCTCTTATCCAGGCCCGCCTCGCGGCCGCGCGCGATCGAGGATGCGATCTCGCGATGGTCTCTGTACTGCCGGGAAGCGGGTCGCACCGCAACTATGAACGCGCAGGATTCCAGCTCATCTACATGCGCGTGAATCTGGCCCGCGACTTTGCTCCATGAGTAGCCAAGCGACAACACCCGATCCATCGGAAACCCGTCTCGGAGAGTCCGAACCGCGAAAAGACGATCTTCCTAAACAAGTCATCGTCATGCGCAATGATCTCAACATGCGCAAGGGGAAGATGATTGCGCAGGGCAGCCACGCCTCCATGATGTTCCTCGTGGAGTCGCTGTTGGCCGCCGCTCGGGACCCCACCGGCTCCTTCCATCTGGACGCCAGTGCCTGGCGCTGGCTCGCGTCCGGTCGTATGAGCAAAATCTGCGTTCGCGTGGACAGCGAAGCAGAGCTTCTCGAAGTGGCTGCGAAAGCGCGAGAGGCGGGCTTGCCGGTTCACGTCATAACCGATGCCGGCTTAACGGAGTTCGGTGGTGTGCCTACAAAAACCTGTGCTGCGATCGGTCCTGCCGCTGCTAGCGACATCGACCCCATCACCGGTCATCTCAAGCTGCTGTAGTCGCCTGGAATGCCGCGCCAGTGCATGAGCACAGTTCTCAGCAACTGCGCGACCAACTTGGTGCGGGGCTTTAGCCTGCTGAGCCGAGACTCTTCTCGGCTCTTTCGGTCCGCTACGGTGTATGATTTCGGCCTTTACTGTCCAGCTTTACAACCGGCAGATCAGCAACTCGCGCTCATAAATCATCTCCGGCGGCAGGCGGTCGTGAAGCTTGATAAAAAGCTCTTCGTGTCCCATCACCTCCGAACGCCACGCCTCGCGATCCACCTGCTGTAGTTCCTCGAACTGCTCTCGCGAGAAGTCCAGCCCGGTCCATTCGATCGACTCGTAGTGCGGCGTCCACCCAATAGGCGTCTCCTTCGCCCGCGTTCGGCCCCGCACGCGATCCACAATCCATTTCATGACCCGCATGTTTTCGCTGAAGCCGGGCCACAGAAACTTCCCGTTTGCCCCTTTCCGGAACCAATTCACGTGGAAAATGCGGGGCGTCACGCTCAGCGAGCGTTGCATCATGATCCAGTGCCGGAAGTAATCGCCCATGTGATAGCCGCAAAACGGAAGCATGGCCATCGGATCGCGGCGGACTTTCCCCAACGGCCCACCCGCCGCTGCCGTTATTTCCGACCCCATGGTTGCGCCCAGGTAGACGCCGGCGCTCCAGTTGAATGCCTGGTACACCAGCGGTATGTTCGACGCCCGCCGCCCGCCGAAAATGATGGCGCTGATAGGAACTCCGTGCGGATCTTCCCATGCGGGATCGATGGTTGGGCACTGTGACGCCGGGGCAGCGAACCGGGCGTTGGGATGCGCAACGGTCGTACCCGTGGTCTTTCCAATCTCCGGCGTCCAAAACTTCCCTTGCCAGTCGAGGCACTCCGCTGGAGGGGTGTCGGTCATCCCTTCCCACCAGACGCCGCCCTCCGGGGTCAGCCCCACGTTGGTGAAGATGGTGTTCTTGGCCAGCGTCGCCATCGCATTGCGGTTTGTCTTGACTGAGGTGCCGGGCGCAACGCCAAAAAAACCGCTCTCCGGGTTGATGGCATGCAGCCGTCCCTCTTTGTCCGGCTTGATCCAGGCAATGTCGTCGCCCACCGTCCACACCTTCCAGCCGTCGAAGCCCTTCGGCGGAATGAGCATCGCGAAGTTCGTTTTACCGCAAGCGCTCGGGAATGCGGCGGCCAAATAGGTCTTCTCGCCTTCTGGGCTCTCCACACCCACAATCAGCATGTGCTCAGCCATCCAGCCTTCGTCTCTCGCCATCGCCGATGCGATGCGTAGCGCGAAGCACTTCTTGCCCAGTAGCGCGTTGCCGCCGTAACCGGAACCGTACGACCAGATTTCCCGTGCCTCGGGAAAGTGAACAATGTATTTATCTTTGTTACAGGGCCAGGGAACATCCTTCTGTCCCGGCGCAAGCGGCGCCCCCACGCTGTGCATGCCGGGAACCACTCGCGTGTAGTCCTTATCGATTTCCTTAAACACCGCCAACCCGATGCGCGCCATAATCCGCATGCTCACGACCGCGTACGGCGAGTCGGTGAGTTGCACGCCGATGTGCGCCATGGGCGAGCCGATCGGACCCATGCTGTAAGGCAGCACATACATCGTCCGTCCCTGCATCGAGCCGCGGAACAGGTCCTTCAACTTCTTCCGCATCGTGTACGGGTTTTCCCAGTTATTGGTTGGTCCGGCGCCGTCTTTCGACAGTGAACAGATAAACGTGCGGTCTTCCACACGTGCCACGTCTGCCGCATCCGACCGGGCCAGGTAACAGCCCGGCCATAAGTCAGGATTGAGTTTGATGAAGGTGCCGCGGGCAACCATCTCGGCGCACAGACGATCGTTCTCCTCCTGTGACCCGTCTACCCAGTGAATCGCCGCCGGCTTGGTCAACTCTGCCATCTTGTCGACCCACCTGAGAAGGTGCTTATTCTGGCTCAAAGGCTGCGCCTGCATCCCCGCTGTCAATTTCCTCCCTCCACGAAACCCCTATGGTTCAAGCGAACCTCCTGGTTCAGTTCTCTACCTATGATGACGAATCGCCAAACTGGATACGGCGCTCCGGTCCCTCCCAAAATGGCTTCGACTCCATTCTGCCTCTCTCGCCGATGATAAACGCAAAACCCATCGCTCAACTGCGTGCGTCATCAGGCAATCGCGTTTATCCCGTTCATCCGCGGCCATAACTCCGAATTCCTTCAACCGACTTTCAACGCATTGGCTCGCAAAAGGAAAAAGGCTAGACCCCGGGCGCCGCCCAGTGGTCCAGCCTTCTTGTAACCGGTGCTTTCTAGAACATGTTCCAGAGGAACTGGTTGTACACCTCGTGATGGTATTGCACTTCGGGCGCCTTCACGAATGTGCCGAGCAACCGGGGGCAGCGATCAGCCGCTGCTTGCTTCAGGTCGGCGTACCGGCCCTTCACATCCTCGCCCAGCAGCTTCGTCACCCATTCCGCGCCGCGGAAATTCGCCAGCGCGTCGTAAATGTTGTCCGGGAGGAACCTCTGCGCCGACCGGAGATTCTTCACACGCGAGGTGTCCCCGTCAAGCCCCGTCTTGAATACCGAAAACAGAACCATATAAGGATTCGCGTCCGGCGCCACGGAGCGAACTTCCACTCGCGCACTCTTCTCGTTAGCTAATGGAATACGGATCATCGATCCGCGGTCAACCGCGGATGCCTTGAGCTGGTTCGGCGCCTCGAAGTGCGGGTCGAGTCGGCGGTAAGCGTTCACACTCGGGTTCAGCAGCAGACAAATATCATTGCCGTGCGTCAGGATACGGTCCACGAACTGCCAGGCGAGCTTGCTCATCTTCTCTTCGCCTTCCGGATTCCAGAACAGGTTCTTCCCGCTCTTGCTGATGGAGACATTGGTGTGCATGCCGCTGCCGTTCACGCCCACCACCGGCTTCGGCAGGAAGCTGGCCGTGAAGCCCATCTTTGTCGCCACCTGGCGGCAGATCAACTTGTACAGCTGAATCTGGTCGGCCGCGGCCACCACCTCGCCGTAGCCGTAGTTGATCTCGAACTGCGACGGCGCCACTTCCGGATGATCCTTCTCGTTCTGGAAGCCCATCGCTCGTTGCACTTCCGCCGCCGCGTCGATGAACAATCGCAGAGGGTCGCCCGGCAGCGAGTGGTAATAGCCGCCCTTGTTCACGTATTCAAACTTCGAATTTTCGTGATAGCGCCGCTCCGCGTCAGGCCCATCGAAGAGAAAGCCTTCAATTTCGTTGGCGGCGTTCAGCGTGTATCCTTGCTTTTCGTAAAGCCCGTTCGCAAAGCCCTTCAGAACGCCTCGAATGTCGGCGCCGTAAGGGGTCCCGTCCTTGTCGATCACCTCGCCGAATACGAAGGTTTTCCCCGGGCCGAAAACGTCGGAAGGCGCCCAGTAAAACGCGGGCCAGTCAATGCCCAATCGCAGGTCGCTCTCGCGTTGCGCCGTAAAGCCGCGAATCGAAGATCCGTCAAAGGTCAGGTTGTCCCAACTCTTCACCAGGAACTTCTTGTCATAGTCGAGCATGTGCAGACGGCCTTCCAGGTCGCTGAACAGCACGCTCACGGCCTTGATCCGCTTCTCGTCTGTCAGGTACTTCAGGCGCTCCTCGCGAATCTTCTCGATCGGAACGCGATTCTTCCGCTGCTCTTTCGCATGCAGATTCAGCTCTTCCAATTGTTCATAAGGAAGGCTGAGAAAGTCGTGTAATTCAGTGGACATTGCTCTCCTCAAGCCTAAGGGCTTTCTAGCTGGATTTTTGGTTCTGAGCGGAGGTGTCTGTGAGGCTCGACCCGGAGCGGCTCGCAGCTTCTGTGCCTTTTCAGCTCGACGCGAAGTCAGGCACTTCTATCCCTGAATTATAAATGATGGAATTATCTGTCTTGAAACAATCGTAGAAAATTCGTCGCCAACAACCAAAAGCGCCGATGCCGGCTTCAACCAACACCGGCATCGGCGCCTCCAGGGAGAAGATCATCACATGCTGTCTATTTGACTTGCAGCGTTTCCAGGTACCTCGCTAGATTATTGATTCTCACTTTGCCCAGATCCTTTTCCCACTCAATTTGAGAGAACACTGGACCCCAGATCGGCATTTCGCGCGTACCGTGCGCGCTTTCTCCCGTCTCGGTGCCCGCGATAATCGCCTGTACTTTTTCGAATGGGAATTTTCCGCCGTTTCGCTTCGCGATCGTCGTCAGGTCTGGAACTTTCGCTTTCAGCTGCTTTGCCATCGGTCCGTTGCCCTTGGCATCCTTGCCGTGACAGACCGCGCAGTAGGCGTTATACAACTCCGGCCCCCCCGTTTGCTTCACAATCGTCTCAAAGGGTGGGTTTTTGGCCGGCTCTTGGGCCATGAGCGGCGTCCCAACCCGATAGCCCGCCGCCAGACACGCGGCGCCTGCCAGCACAACAGGCATCAGGGTCTTCGTTCCAGGCAGCGTCATGGTACCCTCGGCAGTCCTTAACCTGCACGAAGAAGGCCAGCTTCGATCGGTCTGAACCCTTTCGCACCCGTCCGCACGTAAGTCTAGCCTGACCCAGTACTTGCGCGAATTGACGCTGACCGGACGGGCCCTCCGAACCTCCCGTCCCGCGAATCGAACCGCGTCCTTTCGCGCAGTCCGAAGTTCGGCTCTTTTTGAAGTGGCTGGCCTCGAGGCACCATGAACCAGCGCGTTGCCCTTGAATTGCTAACGTAAACGATGTTGGGCCTACCTTGCTCTCCCCACGCAACCATTTGAGACCGTTAGGTTCGTCCCTTGAGCCTGAGTTATGAAATATCGTTCTGCTTTACTCGCGCTGGCGCTTTTGCTTTTCGTCCCCGGAGCCTTCGGCAAAACAGTTGTGTTCTGGCAGGAGGGTTTTCCCGCCGTCGATAGCGAGGCTCCTTCACGCCCCGTTCTCGAACGAGCGCTCTCCCCTCTCGGGCCCGTGTTTGTCTCCCTCGATGATCTCCGCAACCCCGAAACCCTCCAACCGGGTGACCTCCTCGTCCTTCCGTATGGCTCGGCCTTTCCCGCCGACGCTTGGGACGCCATTCACCAGCGCCTCGACCAAGTCAACTTGTTCAACATCGGCGGCCGCCCATTCACCGTCCCAGTGTGGCGCGATGCCGCCGGCTGGCGCGCGGCGCCGCCGCAAACCACGTATTCCAGGGCGCTCGGCATTGAGCACACGCTAATCGCCCCCCAGAGCACCGGCAAGTTCACTTGGGACCCCGAAGCAGTCTCCTTCGCTCCTCTCGCCGTTCAAGCCCGGAATGTGTTCGTCCTCGCCGCTGATATAAATCACGGTCGCCGCCGGGGCCTCGGCTTTCTCCTGAACGCCAAGGAAGACCGCATCGCCGCTCCTGTTATCGCAGACGACCTCAGCCAATCGCGCCGCGTCTACCTTAACGTCGATCCGGCGCCCGGCTATTGGAGTTCGCCCGATGGGCTGGCCCTGCTGGCCGCTGCCTCAGACTACGCCGCCCGTAGCCCGCTTCGCATCTGGGTCGATCTCGACCGCCTCACCATCGAACCCACCGACCGTGTTTCTGGCACCATCGACGTCCGGGGTGTCACGCACCCACCCGCATCGCTCCGCTTGGAACTCCGCTCCGGTGATCGCGTCCTGTCGTCACTCAGTCTGCCCCTCGCAGCCTCCTCCACCGTGGCCGCCCTCCACCAAGCCTTTACATTCCCCATCCCCTTAACAGAGCCCGGCTTGTACGCCGTACGGGCCGCCTACCTCGGCGCCGGTGGCCAGGAGGACGACCGCTACACCACCGGCCTCTGGGTCCGCGACCCGAACCTGTTGCATTCCGGCCAACCACTCCAAGCCGGCCGTGACTACTTCCGCCTGAGCGGCAAGCCGTACCTGCCCGTCGGCGCCAATTATTTCTCGACCGATCCCTTTGGCGCCAGTTTCTTCGTCGGTGGCAGCATCGGCGGCAACGCCTGGCTTTGGGAGCGAGACTTTACCGAAATGGAAAAGCAAGGTGTCACCATCGTTCGTACCGGCGTCTGGCTGAATCGAGCCCGTTATCTGGCTACCAATACGGACGCCGCCGGCGAGCGCTTCCTGCTCGCGGTCGAGGCCTTCCTGCATTCCGCGGCCCGCCACCGCATGCAGGTCGTCTTCACGCTGTTTGCCTTCGAACCGCAAACCATCGAAGGCCCCGGCCCAGGTCAGGATCGTGGCCGCCTTGGTCCGGGCAGCAACCCCTACACCGATCCGGCCGCCATCGCCGATCAGCGTTCCTGGGTCGAATCCATCGCCTCACGCTTTAAGAATGTCCCCTTCTTCAGCTTCGATCTCGTCAACGAGCCCAGCTTTTCGAATCCTCATCGTCTCTGGAAAGGCAACACCCCCAACGCCGATCCCACCGAGCTCGCCGCCTGGCGCGAGTGGCTCTCTCATCGCTATGCGTCGCCTGCTGCATTGGCCGAAGCCTGGCACATCCCCTCTTCCGATATCAGTTCGTTCTCATCAGTCGCCCTGCCCGATCCATCCGATCTCGAGCCTTCCCGCATCGGCCATCTCCACCTGACGCGCGCCATTGACTACAACCTTTTTGCACAGGATGCTTTCAGCAAGTGGGCCACCGCCATGATCTCGGCCATCCGCGCTGCGGGTGCGCCGCAAGCCATCGCCGTCGGGCAGGACGAAGGCGGTGTCGCCGACCGCGTCCTCAATCAGTTCTACGGCGCCGATGCGCTCGCCTACACCGTGAATCACACCTGGTGGCGTGACGATGCCCTCCTCTGGGATTCGCTCCTGGCGAAGCGGCCCGATAAGCCCAATCTGATCGGCGAAACCGGACCGCAGCCCGCCTGGTCTCCCGATGGAAACTGGCGTTGGGACGAATCCACTGCCCTGCCTTTGCATGAACGCAAGCTGGTGCTCGGCTTCGCCGCTGCGAATGCCGGCGTGTTGCATTGGGATTGGGGGCGCGGCGACACCTTCGGCCTGCTGCGTCAGGACGGTTCCTACAAACCGTGGATGGAAACCCTCTCCGGCATTGCCGCGTTCGCCCAGGCCGCCCAACCCTTCGCCACCGAAGCCCGTCACCCTGATATCGCCATCGTCATCCCGCAGTCGCTGCAGCTCTCTGCCTGGAACAATGTCGCCCTGGAGGCCCAACAAAAAAGCGTTCGAGCGTTGTACAACTACGCTCGCCAGTCCGCCTACGCTGTTGGCGAGTACCAGCTCGATCTGCTCAGCGATCCCAAGCTGATCATCGTCCCCGCCCCGTGGATCTTCACGCAGGCCGCATGGGACCAGTTAATCGCCAAGGTCAGCGCAGGCGCAACGCTTCTGATCTCAGGCCGCATCGATGCCGACGAGCACTTCTGGAGCCGGCCCTCGCGCACCCAGGATTGGTTGCCCGGCTACCAGCCCGGTTTGCTCACGACTCGCGAGAATGTTGTCTCTTGGCCCGGTGGCTCCGCGCTCCTCACATACCCAGGCGGCGACACGACGCTGCTCGAACGCGGCATCCTCCCCGGCGGCGCAACCTTTCAGGAAGCCCAAATCGGCAGCGGCCATTTGCTCTATGTCCCCTTACCACTGGAACTCGCCGAGAGTCTTGATTCCATCAGCCGTGTTTACCGCTACGCGATCGGCAGAGCCGGCATCGCCAAAGTCTACGAGTCCTCGACGGACGACCCTGGCATCCTCATCTGCCCCACCCAGCTCCCGGATGCAACGCTCTACGCACTAACCTCCGAGTCGTCTACGCCCGCTCGCTTCTCCTTGCGCGATCTCGCCAGCGGCGCCACCATCGACATCCACCTCGCTCCTGGCCGCGCCGCCCTAGCCCTCATAACCCACGCAGGCAAACTGGCCGCCTCCTACAACCTACTGCCCTAACCTGGAAGTGGGGCGGACGCCACGTCCGCGCCGGGCGCCCACGCCCGGCTCTCCCGCCACGAAGCCCCCGCCCGTAACGCCTTGCCCTTCAGACACGTCCTCAATCCGTACATGCCGCTCAACCGGCTCGCGCTCTGCCTTCTGCTGGCGCTCGCTTCAATCCTCGCCGTCAGCCCGCGCGGTTCGGGACAATCTCAACCCACCGTTCTTAAGGCAGACGTCAGACAAGTGCTGGTTCCCGTCGTGGTCACGGACAAAAAGGGTCACCACGTTCTGGGCCTTAAGGCGGCCGATTTCGAGGTTTCCGAAGACGGCACACCGCAGAAGATCATCGCGTTCAGCACCAGCACCGAGTCTTCGGCGACAACCGCGCCAGCCCCAAACTTCGTCCCTCCCGCCACGCCGGGCGCCATCGCCACGCTGAAGGTCGCCCCGCCTCCAACCCCGAAGCGCACCTACCTGGTCTGCGTAGATACCATGCACTCCGCCTTCTCAAACTTCGCGCGAGTGAGCGACGCCTTGAGAAAGTTCTTCGCTCAGGAGCAGGGCGAAGATTCACAGTACGCTCTCGTGGCCCTGGGGCGTAAAGTGCATGTGGCGCAGGACTCTACTCGCGACTCCGCGAAGATCCTGGAGGCGGTTCAGAGCAAACAGTTCCAGAAACTGATTCAGGACAGCGAGGCCATCAACATGGTCAGGGACGCCCAGAACTTCAGGAACCAAATGAAGGATGACTATTGCCAGCACTGTGCGTGCGAAGTTTTTGGCACCCGCACGGACGGACCGGGATGTGCCGGTGCGGCCGGGAGGGTCCAATCAACACTCTTGGGTGTGGGGCAACGGACTGAGTTTCTCGACGCGGATTTCCTTCGCGGCCTGAATGAGCTCGTGAAAGCCACCGCCAGCATGCCGACCATGCGTACCATCATCCTGATCTCGGACGGGTTTAACCGCTTTCCGGGGCGTGAACTCTACGCCATCATGGACGGCTTCGGGCCGGTAACAAACCGGATGCTTCAATTCAATCCGCGCGATGTCGAGCCGCCTTTGCAGTCCGTTCTCAAGCTCGCGGTCCAGTACAACGTCAAGTTCTATACCATCGATTCTCGTGGGCTCTACGCCGCTGCGTCTCTTGGCAGTAGCAGCTTTGACGCCAGCAACGGTGCCACCATACCGGAGAAGGTGGATCAGAGTCAAATGACCACCGCCCATGAGAACACCGATGCTCTGTACCAGTTAGCCCACGAAACGGGCGGAACGTTCTTCGAGAATGACAACGACTTGTTTAAAGGCATCGAGCGCGCTTTCGCCGATTCCCGCGAGTACTACCTGCTCGCTTACTCGCCGACGAACAAGTCCGCCGACGGCACGTTTCGAAAAATCGATGTCGAAGTGAAGGGTCGGAAGCTGCTGGTAACCGCCAAAACCGGATACTGGGCGACGAACTAGCGAGGGCTGCTTCAATGCCCCGAAATCGACGCCGTCGATTCCGCTCGTTCCCCCAACGGCAAATCCACCGTAATCGGGTTGTGGTCGGAAATGCGGTCCGGCAAGCTATGGTTCAACTCCTTCAAAGTCCGCCCAAAACAGGGCGTGAAGGCGTAGAACGCACCTGAATCCGGCGAATTGGACAGCTTGCCCGGCTTAATGAAGAACCAATCCAGTTTGTACTCGCCAATGGGGCCGAATTTCTTCCCTAGCTCTTCCGTGGGCACAAATCCCTTCTCGTGGCGCTCGTTGGAATTTGCCAGCTTGCCGGCCCGGCCGTTGCTGGAACGCCCCGGCTCGCCGCTGAAATCGAATGCACCTCCATCGTCGAATCGGAAATCTTCCAGCGTCGAGAAGAACTTGGCTTCCGGATTCTTTCCAATCAGCGGAATGCTCTTTTCCGTCGGATCGTCGATGCTGCGCACGAATGCAATGATGCCGCCCGACAGACTCGACGCTAGCCCGTATGGCGTTGTGTACCTGATCGCTTCGGATGCGCCCTGTTCAAGCCACCACTGGCCGCTGCCGAAATGGTCTTTCAACAAGCGCGTGACGCTCATCGGAATTCCATCGTGGGTCGAAGTATTCATATCGCCTGCCAGAATCACCGGATTGCGGATCGGCGCGATCTGCCGCAGCACCTCCTCCAGTTGCCTGCGCCGGCCGTCGGGCGTCGTTTCATCTTCCAGGTGGGTAGCCACTACGGTCGCCTTCCCGCCCGGAAAGTCATCACTTGCTAAATCCGCTATCAGCATCATGCGTCCGCCGCGGCGCACCTGCCGAACCAGCTGCTCCTTGAATACTGCATCACCAGCGGCGCCTTGCGCCTTTGCAAAGCCAGACGCCCTCTTCTTCTCATCCCTGTACCAGTCGTGGCCCTGGAATTGAAACGGTATCAGCCGTACATCGCTCAACGGGTAGCGGCTCAGAATAGCCGTCCCGTGTAGCCCCAGATAGCGCTTCGGGTCCGGCTTCATCACTTCCTTGACCCGTTCAATCAATTCCGACTTGCGCTCGTCCGGCTCCGAATAAGCCTCTGCAACTTCGCGGACGATAACTCGCTGATCGATGCCCATGGTAATTGGATCCACCTCGACAAACTCGACACCGTAGGCGTAGTTCATCTTGAGTGCGCCGGCCAGATCCGCGCCCACGTTGCGAAACAGAGTGCGGTTCACGCCCCAATCCACTTCGTTCAATACGATCAGATCGGCATCCTTAAGAAGGCCGATCTGATCGCGTATCCGTTGCATGGTTTCGTCGTCGGTCTTCGCATTCTTGTCTTCCAGCAGCGCTGCGAACTTCTTCGGATCGGTAAAAGCCAGCTGGATCGCGTCGAACTCGAGCCCCCGCTCGATGTTCCACTGAACCACTCGAAGCACAGGTCCAACCTGTCGCAAACTCGGCCTCACCGGCACAACTCCTGCCGCGGAGGCGCTGTTGTCGACAAACGGCGTCGTCAACAAACGGTGCAGCTTCTCTGCCAGCGGAGGCGGTGGCACGTCGTCCTGGTACAGCTTAATAATCTCGTCATAAGTGAGCGTTTCAGGACCGGTCGCCGTCTGCGCCCCCGCGAACGATCCCAGCATCCGGGCCAGGCAAAGCATCGCGCACAACCGGCCGCCAAGATTGTTCGAGAACGCCACGCTTATCGGCCCTTGTAAAGCTTTAATTCCCGCAGATCGTGAACATCGGCGTTCAACATATCCCGCTCGCGCGTCTCCAGCGTGTTGTGGTTGAGAATCCCTTGCAGGTTGCCGATCGCATCGTCGATCGCGCCCTTGGAGAAGTTATCCCTCGAAAAGTGCCGATCCAGATCCGAAAGATGCTTCAACGCATCCTGAATCCGCTCGCGGTCCTTTCCCTGATGCGGCCCAGAGGGGTGTATGGTGTGCAGATCGTCCTCAACCCGTTGGAGCATGTTACGGGCGGCATCATACTCGTCACCCTGGGCAAAAACCATCGGGGCTTGCCCGAGTAATGGAATCAACACGCCAACCAATAAGACGCGGCGGCTTATAGCTTTGAACATATACAATCCTCCTGATATCGCTTATTTAAACTCCAGAATTGTTAGTAAATAAGACCTCTTAGTTGCGCGGCGGTTCTTTACGCGGTTCGCCTCCGCGTGCCGGCGCACTCGGATGTGCTTGGGCAACGTGCTGTGGTGGAGCAGCTTCCTTCGCGTGCTGCGGAGGAGCGGCGTGGGCAACCTCTGGACGTGGCGCTGGGTGCTGCTGAACTGCGCGGTGCTGAGCTTCGCGCTGCGGAGCTTCGCGCTGCGGAGCGCTGGCTCGAGACTCCGAGGGTTTCGGGGCCGGCGTACTCCGTGCCGAATGTACCGGTGCAGCCTCGCGCGGTTGCGGACTGCTGTGCGGAGACGCGCTGCTGGCGTGGGTCGAATTGTTCGTCGGCCGTTCGGCGGGATGACTGGCTGGGTTCGCTACCGCGTGGGGGCTGCTGGCCCGCGCCTCGGCCGGCCGCTCAGCTATTGTGCCGGCGTGATTGGCCGCATGGGTCGTGGTGGCCGCGTGCTGCGCCGGTGCATTGCGTGGGGCGCTGCTCTTGGCAAAAGGCGAGGCTCTACCTGTCGGCGCTTGAGCATGAGCCGCTTGAGGCGTTTCACTATGCGCCGTGGCTCCCCGCGCTGTTGTCGCCTGTCGCGTTGCGTTCGCGGCTCCATGCGCCGTCGCAACCTGATTCGCAGCCGGCCGGTTGGTCTGCGCCGCCGTGTGGCCCGTGAAAGCGGACGCTCGTGCTGTTGCCAGCGTTTGCGGATGCCCGTGGTTCGCGGAGGCTAGTTGCGCGCGATTGCTGACGGCGGCCTCTCTAAGCTGCGTTTGCTCTGCCGTCGGCCCAGAGCGTCGCTCTCGCGCTGCCGCCAGCTCCGTTGCACTAGGACGCGCGCTTGTTCCACCGGTGCCACCGTTGTAACTCACCCGATTCCCCGTCCAGTTGTTCCGCACTGGTTGGTCATAAACGTTGTGGATGCTCGTGATGTTGACGTTGTTCACGGCGCGGTTATAGTAAAACGATCCGCCGTTCCAGCGGCCGCCGGTGTAGCCGGCGCCGAAATAGCCAAAGCCGTAGTTAATCCCGCCGTAGAATCCGACGGATGTACCCCAGTAGCCCTGGTTCCACAAGTACGCGCCATTGTTCCAGCCCCAATAGCCCGGGGTCCATAGCGCCCCTGCAAAGGGTGCAAGCACCCAAGTACCAGGAACCCAGTAGTAACCTCCATCCCCGTAAGCCCAATATCCCGGCGTCCAGATATAATTCACGCCGGGACAAACAGGTTGTTGGTACACAAATAACGCTGGTGGCGCGATAGTAACAGAAACAAAGACCCGTGCGAACGTGGCGATTGGCGCCGCTAATATCAAAAGGGGAAGTAAGAACTTCCGAAAGACGTGAGCTGACGACATACGTTAAAGCCTTTCTACTTACTAGACCCGTCCCGTCGTCAATCCGTTGCGCGCGATCTGTTGTGTGCCCATTAATGTGCATTCACAACAGTTAGCGGTGTATTTAGCTGTTTTCGAGCCTGCTGAACAAGCTGGTAATTTCACCATCAGGACTTTCCCGGTTGAATGGGGGTCGAGGACGTCCCTATCTAGCTGGAGGGCAGAGGATCTTCAACTGCGCAGCTTCGCCTGCCGCCGCTGCAGGAAACGTCGTACCGAGGGATCGCGTTCGAGGCCGATCGCAATAGTGATTTGGACAACCTCGCCCGCTCTCGCTGGCGTGGTCTGTCGTGGCCACTGGTACAGCCGCAGCGATCAACCCCGGCACAGCGATATCGCTGCCCGCACCTTACCGCTCGCATCTGGGGGAATCGCCTCCACACGTTCAATGCCCAACTTGGCATCCCATCCTAAATTCCTCGCGAACGACGAGCGCAGCTTCGCTTCGCCATCGGTCCACGTGGCGTGCTCCTGCCAAACGACCAGCAGCCGGAACCGGCCCAGGTCCTCCTGGATCAATTGCACCTGCACCACGCCTGCTACCGCTTGCAGTCCGTTCAAAACGCCCAGCGCATGGAGCGACGAACCGTCCGGCAGCAACAACAGGTCGTCCGATCGGCCCTCAATTCGCGCCAGCGTTGGCAGGCTGCGCCCACAGGGGCACGCTCCGCGGCCCAAAGTCACAACGTCACCCAGCCGGTAATTGAGCAACACCGTAGCGCGGTTGACAAGATTGGAAATCACAATCTCGCCGGTGCCGCCCGGCCCCACATCTCTGCCCTCCCCGTCGATGGCGCGCATCGCAATCTGGTCAAGGCTCACGTGTAGCCCCTGCCGCAGTTCACATTGAAAAGCGATCCGCAGCGCTTCGGCGGCCTGGTAGAACGAGAACACCGCGATGCCGAGGTGCTCTTCGATCAGGCTGCGATCGGCGTCCGGCATTCGATCAGCGCCATAGATGATGGCCTTTGGAAGGTGGCTTCCCGCACCCTGCCGGCTCACCCATCGATAATAGGCGCCCAAATGAGCGCCGTACCCTCCCACGACATCCGGCCGGAATTCCTGGAGCCTGGCAAATACTTCCGAAAACGCCTCCGTGGGAGAAATCATCAGCCGCCGCAGTTCCCATCGCGCAGGGAGCCAGGCGTGTGTCTCGTAAAACGTCCGAATCTGATAGGCCAGGCCGTCCAGTCTCGCGATAACCGCTTCCCGATAGCGAGTTCTCTTCCCAACCATCTTCGTCACCCCAACGCGCTGGCGCTGTCCAGCCACCAGAGACCAGAAGAGCGCTGCCGCATCGCAGTCAATGTGCCGCGATCGCCCGGATGTCCCGCTCGATTGGAGCGTCAAGCCGGAAAGTCTTCTGCCGGCAGGGCTGAAATGTGCTGGATTTGCCTCCAACTCCGCCTTGCCAATCAGCGGCAAGAACGCGAGGTCGCCGGCCGTGCGGATGTCATCGGGCCGAAGCCCCGCCTTCGCCATGGCCTCCCGATAGAACGGAACTTCGCGGAACGCGAACCCAACCATTTCGCGGACCCGCCGGTTCTGCAACTCCTGCACGCGCTCTAGTGGCCAAAAAGGCAACGCCGATTCTCGCCGCAGGTGCCAGGCTGTGAACGCCGTCCACCTCAGCCGTGTCCACGCATTCGCCATAGGAATTCTTCCGCTAACTCGAACCCGGCTCCGAAGCGGGGCTGGGCGCCCGCGCCGGACGCCCACGTCCGGCTCTCCCTGCGGCAGTAAGCTGCCGGGACTCTTTCCACATTTTCATTCAATGTGAACGGTCATCAGCCGTCGTTCCGCTTCGTCACGCCCGACTTCTTCGCTCGCTCCTTCGTCTTCGGGCCTCTCACGCGGCACCGCTAGCGCGCACACGAAGCTGGCCGTGAGATATTTCCAGCGTGTGTGCTCCAGTTGTTGGGCGCGCAAGAGGAAGCGATGAACCGCGCGCCTCAATCGCCGTGACTTCAGACGGGATGCTACGGCGGTAGAAGCCATCGCGGTCAGCCGCGGCGAGTGCAGAATCCCGGTCACATCTAACACATCGAAGCCCGCACCATCCAGCGCGGTCTTTAGTTCATCCATCGAATACGATCGGCCCAGGTAGTAGGGCACGAAGCCCATCGTCGACGCCAGCCGCAACAGTGGATCAAAAAGATTTTGCCGGTTGTCGAGCGTGATGATCAAGCGGCCGCCCGGCCGGAGCACGCGCTGAATCTCATGCAAGCTCGGCTCCAGGTCTCTGGGGTCGCGGAAATGATCCAGCGTGGAAGGCGAGAGCACCAGGTCGAAGCTTCCCGATTCAAATGGCAGCGAACGGGCATCCGCGGCGATCAGGCTGCCTTGGCCCGGCAGCTGCGCACGGGCTGAGGCAACAATCTTCGGTGAAATATCGATACCCACCACGTGTTTGCCGCCGCGAAACAGCCAGGGCGCCAGCGCGTCGGCTCCATTTGCTTCCTCAAATAGATCCGTCTTCAGAATCCGGCCGTTAGCGGCAACGCCGGCAGCCCAGCGGGATATCAACCTGAGATGAGCCCTCCGTTTGAGCCGGCCCAGGAATGGGTCGGCGTACCGGTCGCCTTTCAGAACCTGCTCGGCAACGCCATTCCAATAAGCTGTTTCGACGCCGGCCGGCGTCCGGCGAAAGCCGCTCGTGCGATGCCCGCCCATCAAGTGGCGCCACGAACCGAGCCGAAGCGATGCCAGGCGGCCCGCCGGAACCCATCCCGCATTCTTGAGCGCACGACGCCCTTCCCGGTTCCAGGGGTCGACCACAGCGACCACCATTTGGAAGCCCTCTTCCCGCAGCCGCTGCAGGCAGAACTTGCCGACCGCCCTCGCGAGACCGGCTGTACGCATCTCCGGCACGGTGAAACTCTCATACAGGTAAACAACACCCGGGGCAATGTTAAGCTCCGTTGCCAGCACTTCACACCAGGCTTTGCCAGTGCATAGCCATCGCGCGTGAACGATGCGGCCATGCATGCTGGCAACGAAGCAGCGCTGGCCCTCGCGAAATCGACTCGCGATATCGTCCAGCTTCTTGTCAGGGCGAAGAGTCAGCAATTCGTGTCCCCGGCTGGCCGGTAGTTCTTCCACCGTCACGCCAGGCAGCGGCGGTGCGGGCTCAATCGGCTCAGCCAGACTTCGCTCGAAACAAAGCATTTGCCGCAACAATGTCTCGCCCAGCGCCTTTGAGAAGAGCACGATGAGTCCGGACTCCCGCCAAATCTCGATCGCACGCTTGACCATGGAACCGCTACCCGGCCTCCTTAGAATGCCGGATGTCTTAGTCTAGCGTTTCAGCCGCCACTCTTTATTTGCAAGTCTCCGAGTGGTCGCCTCGCAGCAAGGAGTTCCAATTGATTCAATTCAAGCCCCCAAACCCCATAGTGGGGCGGCGTCCCCAGACCCGCGCCGGGCGCCCACGCCCGGCTCTCCGAGCCTTGCCAAAGCCGTCTTACTCGCCAACCGGTGTTTCAGCGCAACCGCGCCGCGTGAGCTACCGGTTTCGAGACCAGGGACGGACTTGATTCGGAACTATGGTCAAATATGCCAAAGGATCATTGATGAAGCGTTTCCTGGCCCTGTTCGTCTGGCTCGTGCCGTGTTTTGCCGCAAGCGCGCAGCCGCTCTTACTAAGTTCCCCGGCGCTCGGCAAGACACGAATCGTTTTCTCCTACGCGAGTGATCTCTGGTCCGTTCCCCGTGAAGGCGGCGACGCCGTACGTCTGACCGCAGGGCCGGGAATCGAGGCCAACCCGGTCTTTTCTCCGGATGGATCGGACGTTGCCTTCAGTGGGGAGTACGACGGGAACGTAGATGTTTACGTTGTAAGCGCTGGCGGCGGCGTACCGCGGCGGTTAACTTACCATCCGAGCGCCGACGTGCCTGTCGCGTGGACGCCAGATGGCAAGAGCATCCTGTTCCGCTCCAATCGCGAGAGCTACTCGCGCTTCAGCAGGCTGTTCTCTGTTCCCGCGCAGGGAGGCTTCCCGGAAGCTCTTCCTTTGCCGTCCGGCTGGAGCGGCGTTCTCTCTCCGGATCAGGCCCAGCTTGCTTACATGCCAACCAATCCGGCGAATCGGATCTGGAAACATTATCGCGGCGGACAAACTACGCCAATCTGGATCGCCAAGCTCACGGATTCCTCGGTGACTAAGGTCCCAAATGGCAACTGCAACGACTCCAACCCGATGTGGGCGGCCGGGAAAGTTATCTTTCTATCAGACCGCAATGGTCCAATCTCGCTCTTCTCTTACGATCCCGCCAGCGGCAAAGTCCAGCAGATCCTGCCTAACACAGGTCTCGATCTCAAGTCGGCCAGTGTATTCGGCGACACCATCGCTTATGAACAATTTGGCGCCATCTATCTCTTCGATCTGAAATCCGGCAAATCGAACCGGGTAAGCATTCGTCTCGCGGGTGATATCACCGGCGTCCGGCCGTCCATACAGAAGGTCGGTTCGAAGATCGTCAATGCGCGGATCTCGCCCACCGGGGCCCGCGCGGTCTTTGAAGCGCGAGGCGAAATCTTCACGGTCCCCGCCGAGAAAGGTGACGTGCGCGACTTGACGAACACCTCCGGCGTAGCCGAGCGCGATCCCTCCTGGTCGCCCGACGGCAAGCAGATCGCGTACTTCTCCGATGAGTCCGGTGAATACCAGTTACATTTGCGTCCCCAGAACGGCTTGGGTGCGGTAACCAAGCTTTCCCTTGGTGAGCCGCCCGCATTTTTCTATGAACCGGCTTGGTCGCCAGACAGCACGAAAATCGCTTACACCGACAACCGCCTCAACGCCTGGTACATCGATCTCGAAAAGAAACAGCCGGTTCTGATCGACACCGATACCTTCCAGACGCCCTTTCTGGACTTGAGCCCGCGGTGGTCGCCCGATAGCAAATGGATCGCTTATAACAAGATTCTGAAAAATCACTTGCGTGCCGTGTTCGTCTATTCGCTCGACACTGGGAAGTCCACGCAGATTACCGATGGATTGAGCGACGCTGACTACGCACACTGGGACAAGAACGGCAAATATCTCTACTTCACAGCCAGCACCAATCGCGGTCTCTCCACATCGTGGCTGGACATGTCAAGCATCGACCGCAAAGTGACTCGCAGCGTGTATATGGTTGTTTTGCGCAAGGAAGACCCATCGCCCATCGCACCCGAAAGCGATGACGAGAAGCCGGCCGACGCCACCAAGAAAGACGACAAGGATAAGGACAAGGAAAAAGACAAGGAGCCAGTCTCCGTCCACATTGATTTCGACGACATCGATCAGCGTATCCTGGCCCTGCCGATCCCGGAACGCGACTATCTCGGTTTGTACGCGGGCAAGACCGGCATCCTTTATCTGGTCGAAGCAAACGATGTGTCCGACGCGTTCCGCGATCAGCCAACCTCCACGGTGCAGAAGTTCGATCTCAAGTCTCGAAAGACCGAGAAGCTCGCGGAAGGCGTCAAGGCTTTCGATCTGTCTCATGACGGCGAGAAGATGCTTTTCCAGCAGGGCGACAAATGGTTCATTGCTTCATCCGGCGCTCCTCCCAAGCCGAACGAAGGATTGCTCAAGACCGACGCCATGGAAATGCGCGTCGATCCAAGGGAGGAATGGCGGCAGATCTATCACGAGATATGGCGCATCGAGCGTGATTTCTTCTACGATCCGAACACGCACGGTCTGAATTTGAAGGCTGCCGAAGAGAAATACCGGCCCTACGCGGAGAACATCGCCAGCCGTGAAGATCTCAACTATTTGTTCCAGGAAATGCTTGGTGAGCTTTCCGTCGGCCATCTCTTTGTGGGCGGTGGGGCCTATCCGGACGTGAAGAAGGTGCCCGGAGGCTTACTCGGCGCCGACTACAAAATCGAGAACGGCCGCTACCGGTTCGCCCGCGTTTATCGAGGTGAGAACTGGAACCCGGACCTGAAGGCACCCCTTACTCAGCCGGGCGTGAATGTCATCGCGGGAGAGTATCTGCTTGCAGTGAATGGCAGCAACCTGCTGCCGCCGCAGAGTATCTACGAGCTCTTTGAGGGGACTGCGGACAAAGCGGTTGTCATCCGCGTAGGTCCCGATCCCTCCGGAGCGGGCTCGCGCGAAGTCACCGTTGTTCCTATCGCGAGCGAGTTCAACCTGCGCAATCGGGCCTGGATGGACGACAACCGGAGGAAGGTTGACCAGCTAAGCAGTGGGCGGCTTGCCTACGTTTACCTGCCCAATACCGCCGGACAAGGCTACACGAACTTCAACCGCTACTACTTCGCGCAAATCGGCAAGGAAGGTGCGGTGATTGATGAACGCTTCAACGGCGGCGGAGACATCGCCGACTACATCATCGACTACCTCAAGCGCCCGCAAACCAACTTCTTCATGACGCGCTATGGCTCGGAATTCACCACGCCCCAGAATCAGATCTTCGGACCAAAGGTGATGATCATCAACGAATACGCCGGCTCGGGCGGCGATGCGCTGCCATGGCTGTTCCGCCAGGAAAAGGTCGGCAAGCTCGTTGGCAAGCGGACCTGGGGTGGTTTGGTTGGCATTTTTGGGTTCCCCGAATTAATCGACGGCGGTTTCGTCACCGCACCCAATCTCGCGTTCTATAACTTATCGAAGGAATGGGACGTGGAGAATCACGGCGTGCCCCCTGACATTGAAGTCGATTACGACCCGGCCTTGGTCCGGCAAGGCCATGACCCTCAGCTGGAAAAAGCCGTGGAGGTCGCGCTTCAAGAGCTGAAAGAACACCCGCTGCCCAAATATGAGAAACCGCCGTTCCCGAACTACCACAAGGAAAAACAGTAACGTTCGCTTCAGTTCGCATCACGAAATTCGTGTCGAACGCTTTCGGGCGAATTCCCTTTAAGACGTACGTCTCCTGGGGGTTCGATAGATGACTTAAAGGGTGTTAGACCACGAGGAAGCCCTTGCCTCGCTCAACGCATCAGGCAATCCGCGTTCATCAGTCTTCATCCGCGGCCAAGCCTTGACGACAAAGGCTGGGCTCTTCTCCATCTGTCGCTAGCGACAGTTCAATGCTCATTTTTCCGCCCGGGACTTACCGGTTGAACTTCCCTCGCAATTGGAGTAGTGTTTTTACGGGTGCGGCTATACGCACCTTTTCACCGTCGCAGCATTTTTGTCGTGCCGTGAATACGGAGGATGTATGAAGACGAGAGTTGCGCCAGTTACGACTTTGGGGCTGGTCCTTCTTAGCATCGGTGCTTTAGTTTCTTGCAAGAAAGCTACCACCCCACAACCGGCTGAATCCGGCCAGACGGCCCAGACCTCGAATGCTGGCCCACCGCCGCCGCCCAACCCGGACCGCAACGCGTACTTCGGCGAGGAACACATCCACACCAGTTGGTCGGTCGACGCCTGGCTCATGGGCAACCGCCTCACCGGACCCGGTGACGCGTTGAAGTATGCGCAGGGCCAGACCATCAAGCACCCGCTGGGCTACGACATCAAGATCGACACGCCTATGGACTTCATGGGCGTGACCGACCACAGCGAGTATGTCGGCGTCACCAAGCAAGCGAACACGCCGGGATCGCCCCTGAGTAAGCTGCCCGAGGCACAGCCGCTCATCCTTCAGGACCCCAATAACCAGGCGGAGGTTCAGAAGACCTTTACGTACCTCGTTAACCTGTTGAGCCAACCTCCGGTTAAAGCTTTCATGAGCCCTCAAGTGGCAGGCACCATCTGGAAGGAAAACGTCAAGCTCGCCGACGAGAATAATCATCCCGGCAAGTTCACCGCATTCTGCTCGTACGAGTACACCTCCCAGTTTGACAATCGCAATCTGCATCGCAACATCTTCTTCCGCGATTGCGCCAAAGTGCCGGAGATGCCCTACAGTTCGCTGGATTCCTGGCATCCCGAAGACTTGTGGATGTGGATGGACACCCAGCGCAAGGCCGGCAACGAGTTGCTCGCTATATCGCATAACGCCAACTTGAGCGACGGTTGGATGTATCCCACCGACGTCGATAGTTTCGGGCGCCCGATTGATGCGGCTTGGGCTGCCTCGCGCGACCGCAACGAACGCCTGGTCGAAATTAAGCAGATCAAGGGACAGTCGGAAACCCATCCCCTGCTGTCGCCGACCGACGAATTCGCCAACTACGAGTTATCCTCCGGCCTTCTCGGCATGCCGCCGACCGTCGGCCGGATCGATCGTATTCAAGGAAGCTACGGCCGCCAGGCACTGAAAGACGGCATTACCATGCAGGACACCCGCGGCTACAACCCTTACAAATTCGGCATGGCCGGTGGTTCCGACTCTCACAACACGGGCAGCCCTTACCGCCACGACAATTTCTACGGTGGTCACGGCCAGATCGACGGAACAGTTGACCGGCGCATGGCCGGAGTCTTAGCGTTCGGCACCCTGGATGTGCGCCTGGAGAACCCGGGCGGACTGACCGGCGTCTGGGCCGAGGAAAACACCCGCGCTTCCCTTTGGGATGCCATGTACCGCAAGGAAACCTTCGGCGTCAGCGGTCCGCACATCCAGGTGCGCTTCTTCGGCGGCTGGGGCTATAAGAATGACATCCTGAACGCCAAGGACTGGGTCCACCAGTCCTATGCGAACGGCGTCCCGATGGGCGCCGACCTGCCTGCGATGAACGGCTCGACGCCTCCGACGTTCGTAGTCTGGGCGGTGAAAGACCCGACCTCTGCCAATCTCGACCGCATCCAGATCATCAAGGGCTGGACCAAGAATGGCCAGAGCTTCGAGAAGATCTTCGACGTAGCCTGGGCCGGGGACAGAAAGCCCAATAAGTGGTCGGGCCGCGTTCCGGCGATCCAGAGCACCGTGGACCTGGAGAAGGCCACCTATACCAACAGCGTCGGCTCGACGGAACTCAAAACAGTCTGGACCGATCCCGAATTCGATGCCAGCCTGCACGCGTTCTACTACGCCCGCGTGCTGGAAATTCCCACGCCGCGCTGGACTCTCATCCAGGCAGTAAAGGCCGGGGTTCCACCACCTGACGTGGTGCCCCTCACAGGCCAGGAGCGCGCCTGGAGTTCGCCCATCTGGTACACCCCGAGCGCCGATGCGCGTAAGAATGCGCCTGCCGGGATGACGGTGACCGAACTCAAAAGTAAAGGCGCGACCGCGCTGGGTGACGCGCAGCTCAAGGCGATCATCGTGGGCAAAGCCTTCTGGGTGCGCAATAACGTGACCGGTGAGCAGTTCAGCGTCAGCTACACCGCCGAAGGCCACAGCAACGTTTGGCACGTTGGCAGGCGCGCCACAACCCCCAGCAACGTCGGGAACCCGGTGCGCGACGGCTACCAGGGCGTCACCACGGGCTACAAGATTGAGAACGGCAAAGTGGTGACAACGATTTCTCAGGATCCCTTTTCGACTACCATCTACAAACTGGGCGACGCCTATTACGGGGCGCGCAGCAACGAATTCGGCTATGCCAACTACGAGATCATTCCGAGCCCGCAGTTCGTCCAGAATCCGCTGGCGGCAGCGATCGACCAGTTCACCATTGAGCTGGGTCTGACGGAACAACAGAAACAGCAGATTGTCCCCATCATCAAGGATGAAGTGACTCAGCTGGAGGCGCTCAAGAAGAACACCGCTCTCAAGCCATTGGAGAAAGTAGAGCAGTTGAAGCAAATCGGCAGCTCCATCGATGCCAGAATCACGCCGCTCCTGGATCCGGCGCAACGGCCGAAGTTCCAGGCCATTCGCGACGAAGCCCGGCGTCGATTGATAGAGGAGGTCGGGAGCAAGGTGGTGCAGAAGGTGAAGGCCGAGATGTAACAGAAGTTCTAGAGACCGGGCCCCGGCAAAACCTCACCATGAGCGCCGGAGTGCACACTCGCAATGATCGAAGTGGGGCGGGTCCCCAGACCCGCGCCGGGCGCCCACGCCCGGCTCTCCGAGCCTTGCGAAAGCCGTCTTACTCGCCAACCGGTGTTTCAGCGCAACCGCGCGCGTGAGCAAGCGGATTGAGTTACCGAACGAATCCAACTGGGAGTTGTTCTGAATGATTAATACATTCGGAAGCGCTGAATCGAGCAAGGTCCAATGAACAAACTCCTCATGCTCGCTGCATTAGCCGAAGCGGGTACGGGTTTGCTTTTGATCGCCGATCCGCCCATCGTCGTCCGGCTGCTGTTTAGCGCAGAAATCGTCGGGGCCGGATTCATGATGAGCCGCCTTGCGGGCATTGCTCTCATCGGACTGGGCGTCGCCTGCTGGCCCGGTACCAGCCGTCGGGCAATCCACGGCATGCTGACCTATAGCGTGCTCGCGATGTTGTACCTTATCTACATCGGCGTTCGCGGTCTCGCGGTCGGGCCGTTGTTGTGGCCCGGAGCTATCGTGCATGCGATCCTGATCGTGTTCCTGGGAGTCGCGCTGTTCAAACAATAGGCGACGCTGGCAAAATCAATCTTTACGAATGATTGCCGTTCCTTGGCTGGAGGTAGTGGTGAACGAAGTGTCCTTAATTGATGAGGCGCCGCCTGTGATCAAGCCGTCGCGGCTGTGTTTTTCTATTCGTACAGCGGGGTGGCTGGTCATCCTGGCCGCTTTGCAGATCGGCTGCAGCCGCAACCAGACTACGGCCGGCAAATCGGCTGAACCTGCGAATGCCGCTCCGTCCCAGGCCCAATCAACCGAGGCCAGGCCGCCACGCAATCCATTAAAGAACGCCTATTTCGGCGACCTGCACCTGCATAGCGGCTACTCCATGGACGCATTCGCCTTCGGCACCCGCACCACACCGGAGGACTCCTACAAATACGCAATGGGCGAAAGCGTGGATTACATGGGAAAGCCACAAAAGCGCATCGCCCCGCTCGATTTCCTTGCCGTCACCGATCACGCGGAGTACCTCGGGGTAGTTCGCGACACGATTGACCCCAATGGCCCGTTCGCCAAGTCTGAGTGGTACACCGTGATGACCAATCCGGACCCAGCGGTTTCGGCCACCGCTTTCCGCAAGCTGATTGGTTCCACCATCGTCAATAAGCCTTTGCCGGAGTTTAACGACCCCAAACTGCTGCGCTCGGCATGGGAGAAATATGCCGCCATCCCCGACAAGTACTACAAGCCCGGCAAGTTTACGACCTTCGTCGGCTTCGAATGGACCTCGGCACCGCAGTTCCAGAACCTGCATCGCTGCGTGATCTTTGCCGATAAAGGCCCGGCCATGCCCTATACGGCGTTCGACTCGCTCGATCCCGAGGATCTCTGGCGCTACCTCGAAGCCCAGCGCAAACAGGGGCTGGACGTGATCGCCGTTCCTCACAACGGCAACGCCAGCAACGGCCTCATGTTCAGCACCCGCGACATGTCGGGCAAGCCGATTACCCGCGACTATGCCGAGCGCCGCATGGCCAATGAACCCCTTGCGGAAATCATCCAGGCCAAGGGACAGACCGACACCAGCCCGGCGCTTTCGCCCACCGACGAGTTCGCCAACTTTGAGATGTGGCTCTACCTGATTGGATCGGACAAGAAAGCCAACTCCGCAACCGGAAGCTATCTGCGTCAGGCGTACGGCGTCGGCCAGGAGCAGCAGGCCAAACTCGGCGTCAATCCCTTTAAATACGGCATCGAGGCCGGCACCGACTTCCACTCCGGCATCACCTCCACGGAGCCCGGCAACTTCCCGGGCTCGCACGGCAATCAGGACAGCGATCCCAAAACCGTGATCACCGCGACGACCTCCGTCGGTGGCGAGCCTCCCACCGCACTCAGTTCCGGTGGACTCACCGGAGTCTGGGCCGAGGAGAACACCCGCGAATCCATCTTTTCCGCTTTCAAGCGCAAGGAGACCTTCGGGACATCGGGCACTCGCATCAAAGTGCGCATGTTCGCCGGCTGGAACTATCCCAGTGACCTGACCAAGCAGGCGGATTGGGTGAAGGCCGCTTACAACGGCGGCGTGCCCATGGGCGGCGACCTCACAGCGCCCCCGGCAGCAGCCGCTCCAACCTTCGTCGTTCACGCCATCAAAGATCCCGACAGCGGCAATCTCGATCGCATTCAGATCATCAAGATCTCGACTAAGAACGGCAAGAGCAAGGAGACCGTCTACGACGTCGTGTGGAGCGGAGACCGTAAGGCCGATCCGAAAACCGGGAAGGTTCCAGCCGTCGGCAACACGGTTGACGTCAAGTCCGCGACCTACACGAACTCGATTGGGGCAACCGAGTTGATTGGCGAGTGGGCCGATCCTTCGTTCGATCCCAACGCCCACGCGACCTATTACGCCCGCGTGCTGGAAATCCCCACCCCGCGTTGGTCCACCTATTGGGCCGCCAAGCTGAACCTGCCGCCGAACCCCAACGTCGCGGCAACGGTGCAGCAGCGTGCCTGGACATCGCCCGTTTGGTACGCGCCGGCGACACCATAGGAGTTGGCTTTGGAATGAGTGAAGTTTCTGTCGGCGTCGCTCCGGATAAGCAGGATTCGGTCCCGCAACCCAGAGCGAAGAGTTCCGTCTTTCCTGTCCTGAAGCGCGTGCTGCGCGAGCCGCTGCTGCATTTCCTGTTAATCGGCATCGCGCTGTTCGCCATCTACGCCTACATAAATCGCGGCCGCGGTGGCTTCGAATCGTCCAAGCAAATTGTGGTCAGCCTGGACGACCTTCGGACCATGGAGCTGTACTTCGAATCGCAGTGGCACCGCCAGCCAACACCGGCCGAGTTTCAGGCCATGGTGGAAGACAAGGTCAAGGAAGAGGTGCTCTACCGCGAAGGTCTCGCCATGGGTCTGGATAAAGACGACACCATCGTGAAGCGCCGCATGGCCCAGAAGATGCAGTTCCTCGCCGAGGATGTGGCCGCCGCCCACGAACCCTCCACCGCGGAACTGAAAGCCTGGTTCGAAAAGAACACGGACAAATTCGCCCTGCCCAGCCGCTACAGCTTCCGCCATCTCTACTTTTCCCCCGACAAGCGCGGTCAGCGCGCGCATGACGATGCCGCTGTAGCACTCAGCAAAATTGCCGGCCAGCCGGAGGACTCCAAGCTCGCCGTTTCCCTCGGCGATTCCTTTATGTTTCAGGACTACTACGGTGACCGCGCGCCCAGCGCCATCGCCAAGGAATTCGGGCCGCAATTTGCCGTAGCCCTCGAGAAAGTGAAGCCCGGTTCGTGGCAGGGCCCCGTCGAGTCCGGCTACGGATGGCACCTCGTGTTTGTCGATACCGTCATCCCGGGCCACATCCCGGCGCTTGAAGAAATCGAGCCCGACGTGAAGACCGCGTGGCTGGGCGAGCAAAAGGCCACCGCTTGGCAAAAAGCCTATGCGGAGATGCGCGCCAAGTACGTGGTGCTACTGCCTGGGCCCTCTGAGAAGGACGCCCGGCAGGCCCCCGTTCCTCCGCCCAAAAAGGACGTTCCCGCTCCTTCAGGCGAGGGACCCCTGTGAGTCGCTTGCGCTCGCGTCTGGCTCGGCGCCTGGCTGGGGGTATCGTCGGCTGGCTGCTTGCCGCTTCCCTTGCCTCGGCGCACGAGGCGCGTCCCGCCTATCTGGAAATCAAGGAAACCGCGCCCGGAGAGTTCAGCGTCCTCTGGCGGACGCCGGTGCTCGCCGGTATGCGTCTTCCCGTGCTCCTCAAGCTTCCCGACGACGTGAAGAACTTGCGGGAACCCAGCGTGCAGGAGCTGGCCGATTCGTTCCTGGAACGCCGCTGGATTCAGGCCAAACCAAACGGATTGGCTGGCCAGCGCATCCAGTTCCCCGGACTGCAAGCCACCATCACCGACGTGCTCGTGCGCGTGGAAATGCTCGACGGCCGCAAGTGGACCGCCATCATTCATCCCTCACAACCCTGGGTGGAAATTGCCGCCTCGCAGACTTGGATCGAAGTCACCGGCACTTACATCGTGCAGGGCATCCGGCACATTCTCTTCGGCGCTGACCACATGCTGTTCGTGCTGGGCCTGCTGCTGATCGTAAAGGACCGCTGGATGCTGCTGAAGACCGTCACCGCCTTCACCGTGGCGCATAGCGTCACGCTGGCTATCGCGACGCTCGGATACGCGGAAGTACCCGTGTTGCCATTGAATGCCGCCATTGCGTTGAGCATCCTCTTTCTCGGGCCGGAGATCGTGCGCTCTTGGCGAGGTGAAACCAGCTTCACCATCCGTCATCCATGGGTTGTGGCTTTTGCCTTTGGGCTGCTCCACGGCTTTGGCTTCGCCAGTGCACTGACCAGCGCCGGCCTCCCAAGGCAGGAACTGCCCCTGGCCCTGGTCAGCTTCAACGTCGGCGTCGAACTCGGGCAACTCGGCTTCATCGCGTTGATCTTGGCGCTCGAGCGCTCGTTCCGCCTCCTCGAAGTGCGCTGGCCGCGGTGGGTGGAAGCGCTCCCCGGTTACACCGTGGGGTCGCTGGGCGCGTTCTGGACCGTGCAGCGCTTGTTTATCCTCTTGGAGGGCGCACGATGAAGGCCCCGCAGCCACCCGCCATTGCTCGGCCGGCCGCTTTGCTCTGCGCGCTTCTTCTCTCTGCTGAGTTAGCCCAGGCTCACATCCAAAAAGGAGAGGCGGCCGGATTTCTGAGCGGCGTTCGGCACCCCATCTCGGGACTCGATCACGTGGTGGCGATGATTGCGGTCGGTCTGTGGGGAGCGCAACTGGGCGCACCGGCCATCTGGGTTCTTCCGGTTGCCTTCCCGATGGTGATGGCGTTCGGCGGCATGCTCGGATTGATGGGAGTGCCGCTGAGAGGGACTGAGTACGGCATTGCCGCTTCGGCCATTCTGCTGGGGGCAGTCGTGCTGTTGAAACTGCGCCCGCCACTCGCAGCGGCCGCGGTACTGGTCGGGGTCTTCGCCATCTTCCACGGCTATGCGCACGGCACGGAATTGCCCCCCGGCCAAAGCGGGCTGCTCTACAGCATGGGCTTCGTCATCGCCACGGGTTGCCTGCACGCGGTAGGGATTGGTATCGGAACGGTTCACCGCTGGCCATGGGGTCACGCCTTCGTGCGCGCGGCCGGCGGCATCGTGGCGGTTACCGGGGTCTACTTCCTATGGAAGGCATTCGCGTGAAGCGCTCCGCAAAGATCAAAGCGCGGCTGTTGTCGTTCGCAGGGGTCGTGTTTACTGTCGCTCTTTTCCCGATGCCCGCCCAGGCCCACCTCAATTCGACCGGGCTGGGGCCGGTCTATGACGGCTTGGCGCATTTCGTGTTGAGCCCGGAGGACCTGGTGCCCGTCATCGCTTTGGCTCTCTTCGCCGGACTGCGGGGAGCCGCGTACGGCCGGCGGGCGCTCTTCGTGCTTCCCTCCGCTTGGCTGCTGGGCGGCTTCATCGGACTCGCTGCGCCCACGAATGTTACCCCGCTCCTCACAACTTTCTCGTTCTTACTCTTCGGAGGGCTGGTGGCTGCCGACACCAAACTCTCACTGCGCGCGATGACCGCACTCGCCGCGCTGTTAGGCCTCGTCCACGGTTATCTCAATGGAGCAGCCATGGGCCAGCCGGGCGTGGGCGCTGTGGCGCTGCTTGGATTGGCCTTCGCCGTATTCGTGTTGGTGGCGCTGATGGCGTCGTTTGTTGTCTCTCTCCGCTGGCCTTGGACTCGGATCGCCGTTCGGGTGGCCGGCAGCTGGATCGTCGCCTTCGGCCTTCTCCTGCTGGGCTGGAACGTCCGCAGAGCCTAAGGCCCTTTGCAGCTTTGCCCCCACTCGATCAACCTGAGCGCCCCAAAGTCACTGGGTGACCTCCCCCAAACCGGGACGGACCTGATTTAAGTCATTGTAAATGCACAACTTCTGAGATAGCTTGTGAAAGCGAAATGACCCCCGGTCACGTCCCTATCACGCTTGCTTCCGCATTACTCGTTTCGGAGGGCCTCGATCGGCTGGACGCTGGCCGCCCGCGAAGCCGGGATCACCGACGCCAGGAGCGCCGCAAAGCACAGTAACAATATGGCGATGCTTAGCATAATCGGATCCCAGGGCTTAACGCCGAACAGTTGTTTGGCCATCAGCCTGCCCGCCAAAATTGCCAGCGGAATACCAAGGGCCAGTCCGACACCGACCTGCGAAAAGGCGCCCCGCAGCACCATCTTGACCACACCTCCACGATCCGCGCCCAGGGCGATCCTGACCCCAATCTCTCTGGTCCGCTGTTCCACGGTGTAGGCCATCACTCCGTACAAGCCGACCGCCGCCAGCACCAGCCCAAGCACGCCGAAAAGCATGGTCAGCGTGGCGATCATGTTTTCCTGCTGGAAGTCCCCCCTCAACACTTGGCTGTAGGGGTCAACCGAATAGAGCACGAGATTTGGATCGACAGTGGCGAGTGCTTTGCGCACACGTTCTTCCATACCGGGCGGATTTCCCGGCGCCCAAATCACGATGTTGTAGAGGTAGTGCGACCAGATTTCGCCGCTCTGGAAGGCGGGATCGTCGTACTGCACGGTTTGCGCTTCCGGGACCCAATACATGGGGCGCACCGGATCCTTGTAGCCCCAGGTCATGTAACGCATGTCTCGCGAGACTCCGACAATTTCGAACGTGGTGGAGTACTTGATCCTGTCTATTCCGAAATGCTCGCCGACCGGGTTCCGGTCTTTGAAGAATCTCCTCGCAAAGGCCTCGTTGATCACCGCGACCTTCCGGGACGAAGCAGTGTCCTCCTCAGAAATGGGCCGGCCTCGCACGATTTTCGCTCCAAGGGTCTCAAAGAACCCGGGCATCACACGGGCCCAACCCGCACCAGTATCTTCTTTCGCGCCGGGCTCGGGCTGGCCCGCAATGCGGATGCCGTCGTTCCAGCTATCGCCGCTCATCGGCGCGTAGAGGGCCGGCGCCGCCATCCGGACGCCGGGAGTCTGGTGCAGCTGATCGACAATTCGCTTGAATAGCGGATCGAGTTGCTCAGGCTTGTAATTTCCCAACATGGGATTGATCGAGGCAAGGTATCGGCCCTGCGTTTCAAAGCCGAAATTCTGGTGCTCCAGATTGCGCAGGCTCTGGCCCAGCAGAGCGGCAGCGGACAACAGTATGAGCGACATCGCCGCCTGTATCACCACCAGCGATTTCTGAGCCAGCGTGCCGGCGCCGCCAACCGAACGGTTGGCTCCGCGCAGCGCCTCCACCGGGTCGACATGCGAAGTCATCCACGCCGGAGCCATCCCAAAAACCAATCCGGTTACCACCGACACTCCAAATGCAAACAGCAGCACAGGCCACGAGGGTGCCGCATCGACCGGCACATAGTTATTCGGGCCTCCGAGCTGAAAGGCCAGGTACAGAATGAGTTTTGTACCGGCATAGGCCACGCCGATCCCCAAAATTCCTCCCAGCATCGCCAGCAGGACGGATTCCACCAAAGCCTTGCGCACCAGGCGGCCTCGCGAAGCGCCCAGCGCCACGCGCACCGATGTTTGGGTACGATCCTTCAACCCGCGCGCCAGCATTAGATTCGCCAGATTGCCGCACGCCACCAGCAACACACAACCGGCCGCGATCAGCAGCAGCTTCAGTCCATCCTCATACTGATCCTTCATCGCCGCTACGCCCGCGCCGCCCGGAATGAGGTGAAGCGTCTGCTGGCGCCAGAGTTCCTTCTCACGGGGCTCCATATCCGGCACATGGCTAGCCAGCCAGTTATGGAATTCCACCTTGAGTTTTGCCTCGAGCGACTTTGGATCGACTCCGGGACGCACTCTGCCGATCAGGTCGAGGAAGTTGCCGTTTGGCCTCTTCAGCCGGGCCGTGTCTCCATCAATGAGCGGTTCCTTCGTCTCGGGCAACCAGAAATCCGGCATGCCCCAACCCGATAGCTTGGCGCCGTAAAAGCCCGGCGCAGCCACGCCAATGACGGTGAACGGATGGCCGTTTATCTCATAACTGGCGCCCACTACGGACGGATCAGAGCCGTACTTTTCCAGCCAGATGTGGTAGCTCATGACAGCCACCGGCGGTGCGCCCTCTTCATCGTCCGTGTCGGTCATCAGGCGCCCAATCCAGGGATTCACGCCAAACGTTCGGAAGAAGTTCCCCGACACATACTCACCATTGCGATGGTCGGTTTGCGCTTGCGAACCTGCTCGGCGGACGCCTAGCGCGGCATTGCCTGCCTGCAGGGCCGCCAGATCGACGAACTCCGGCGTCTGGGCGCGGAAGTTCTTGTAGGCTTCCCATGAGAACAGCGAAAAGTCGCCGTCCTCCCCCTGGGTATACCCACCCCAGTTGCAGCAGCGGATCTTATCCCCAATCCTCCATAGCTCTTCCGGCTTTGTCACCGGCAGCGACTTCAACAACACCTGGTGCACCAGGGTAAAGATCGCCGTCGTCGCTCCGATTCCCAGTGCCAGGGTGATCACCGCCGTGGCCGTGAACCCGGGTGACTTACGCAGTTGCCGCAGCGCGTCTCGTAAATCCGCCATCACTCGTCCCTATCCTGCTGGTCGCGTCTAAACGCCATATGGTTCAGATACGGAAGTACGCCATACGCGGTTCCATCCGCAGCTCGCGAAACCGCACGCGGCACTTCCGGTGAGGCTGTCGCTCGATCGGCCGAGTCCATAGTGTCTCCGCCTATGCGACGGATCATCGGTGCAGCGGTTAGCTGAAAAAAGTACCGGCGCGGAATTCTCCCTCCGTTGCCTGGGAGGCTTCCCATCACTTCCGTCTCAGAATGTAGATTTGGCCGATTGAAGGCAGTTGAACTGAAGTAGCGGCGGCCGAATCACTAAGACAGTTGGCCGGCTCCCGTCCGCGGTCTCGATGTCCGGTTGACCATCTTTGAATTAGCGGTGTGCGCATCCGGGCCAACAACAGGGGCGTCGTTTCCCATCCTTTAAGCTTGAACAGCCCCACTCGATTCGGCGGCTTCTGGTTTCTGCTTTCTTAGCGGACTCAATCCAACAGATCCACTCGTTGCGAGCGAGCGGTGTAATATCCTCCCATGCGGCTAACACTTCCGGGTCGCATGCAAGTGCTTTTTTCAAATCGGCGGGCACTTTGTGAACCACACCGTCAGAAATTGTTTTTTTCGACACAGATACGCTCAGCTTTCGCACCCCTCTGACCCCGCGACGGGACGGTACGATCATTCCGGCTCGCGCAGGCCATCAAGAAGACCAACGTCGTCAAAAGGCACCTATGCACGACATCGATTGTGACCTCCCATGAAGACAAGCGGGGTCAAGTAAACGACCAATATCACCGCCGGCACGGCGATCACTACGGGCACGGCGATCCAAACGATACGCGGGGCAGGCTGACCAAACGGTTATTGCCAACGACCACTATCGTCCTCCTGGCTTAACCGCACCGATTGCGAGAAACGAGAAAATAACAAAATCCTGCACGAAGTGGATGAACCAGGGCCAAAGCATGCCACCGCTCTCCAGCATGGCGCGGCCCAGAACGTATCCGAGGCATCCCGACATTCCGACGCCGATCACGCCGTAAGGGACCCCATAATAGTGCGCCAGGCCGAAAAACGTAGCGGTAAGTAGCAGTGCGTTGCGGTCGCCCACCGTGTTGCGCAAGGTAGCAAGAAGTGAGGCTCGATAGGAGAACTCCTCGCTGAAAGCGTTGGTTGCCGCGAAGAACAGGATAAGCGGCAACAGAGGAACGGCAGCGCGAACCCGAGCAAAATCAGGGCGGCCGGCGGCGAGCACAAAGGCCAGCGTCCCGAAGGCGATGAGAAAAGCCATCGGCGGGCCCAGGCGATTCCAAGCCATAGGACGGCGAATTGGCAGGTACCATACTGGCGTGGCCTGAGCGCCCGGTATGGAAAGCCGGAGGAAGGCGCGCCGGCGACTATGAACCAGCATGCAGACAACTGCGATCAGTGCAACTGTGGCCATCAGCCTCACAGACTGCGAACCCATCATCTCGGAAGCCCAACTGCCGGTGAACCGCTCACGAAACGCTGGCAACTCCATGCTCCATTGACCCAATCGCTCAAGGGCAAGGAGGGCCAGAAAAACGGTGGCGTAGGACGCCAATGGCCGCAGCGGACGCACGAACACGGCACCCACAAGCAAACCGATAACGAGGATGAACTTGCCGGGGAAGAGCCACGGCGTTCCCCTATGCATGACCTCCTGCCAGAGGATGTTGGGCAGCGCAGACAGAAGTATTGTAATCGTCCACGCAAGAATCACCACGCCGCGCGTGGGGACGGGTGCCGGATCAATCGTCGCGACATCGGCAACGACCGAAGTGTCAGACATGATCGGTTAGTTGAGTTCATAATACTCCCTGTGTCATCACTTCAGAGAATGCTGATGACGCCACTGAGGAACGCGACGCGGTAATGCAATCTCGAAAGCGAGGAGACAAGGAGACGGAGGAGACGAGGAGACGGGGTCAAAGACTGATCCACGTTTACCAGGTTTCTTCGGTCCGGCATCTGGTGCTGGGCCCACGCGGATTCCAGACGATATCGCCGTCTATCATATGGACAACGTGGCCAGAGACGCGCTCTCGCCGCGTCGCTAAAGGCCAACTTGAGCGTGCGCCGCAACGGAACCTGTCGCGGATCTGATCAGATAGACTGAGCTTAATCAATCGCATGCCTCTTTCCGCCGGTGACAATCTCGGTCCCTACGAGATCCTCGCGCCGATCGGTGCCGGTGGCATGGGGGAAGTCTACCGGGCCCGCGACACGCGTCTCGATCGCATCGTCGCGATCAAGGTCTCCAAGAACGAGTTCAGTCGGCGCTTCGAGCGCGAGGCCCGCGCCGTCGCGGCGCTGAACCATCCCAACATCGTTGCCCTGTTTGATGTGGGCACGGAAGAGGGCATCTCCTACATCGTCAGCGAACTGGTGGATGGCGAACCGTTGTGCCGGACCAGGTTTGGGCTGCGCAAGACGCTGGATATCGCCGTCCAAATCGCGAGTGGCTTGGCCGCGGCGCACGCGGCCGGGATTGTCCATCGGGATCTCAAGCCGGGCAATATTCTGCTCACCCGCGACGGCCGCGTCAAGATTCTGGACTTCGGACTGGCCAAAGTCCCTGCGGAGCCGACCGACGAGGCAGCCACTACGCAGACCCTCGCCGCGCGAACCGAGCCGGGCACGTTGCTTGGGACCGTCGGCTACATGTCGCCCGAGCAGGCCGAAGGCAAGCCAGTGGACGCGCGTTCGGACGTGTTCAGTTTCGGCGCGGTGTTGTATGAGATGCTGTGCGGCCGCAGGGCGTTCAAGGGCGATTCCGCTGTTTCCACGCTGGCGGCAATTCTGAATCAGGAGCCCGCGCCTCTTGGGGGCGAGGTTCCGCGGGACCTGCAGCGTATCGTGGCGCGGTGCCTGCGCAAGGATCTGGAGCAGCGGTGGCACAGCATGGCCGACGTCAAGGTGGCGCTCGAGGACGTGAAGACGGAATCGGAACCGGGGCGCCTTGCGGCGGCGGAGAAGCCTGCGCCCTCCCATGCGCGCCTCTGGTGGGCCGCAGGCGCGGTGATCGCCGCCATCCTGGTGACCGGATTGTGGCCGGTGCCGGCGCCCGTCGTCCGGGTGACGCAGTTGATCAGCGATGCACGGCGCAAAGGTCCATGGTTTGCGGTGAGCGGCGACAGGCTTATTTACACGGCGTTGGAACTGGGCAAAGAGGCCTGGAGATGGGACCTCTGGTCGGTGCCGAAGGCCGGCGGCGAAGCCAGAAAGGAGCCGACACCCTGCACCCAGATGGGAGGGGGCGCACTGCTTCAGGGGGTCAGTTACATTCGCCAGCGCCTTTTCCTGCAGTGTCGTACGGCTTTTGGCGAGGCCGACTTGTGGCTGACGGGCTTCGACGGCAGCGACGCGAAGTCGATTGGCCACTTCAAGAATGTTCACCTAGGCGGCGTGTATATCTCGCCAGGCTTGGAGATGCTGGTGTTCAACCGCAGGGAGGGCCTTTTTGTCAGGCCGGTGGATGGAGGAGCGGACCGGCAATTGGCCCCCCCTGATGTGTCGAATGTCTTGTTCGACAGCTTTTGGCATCCGGCGGGAGACCGGATCGGCTTCCTTCGAAAAGTGGACGGTCTCCTCAAGGCCTGGGAAGTGCGCGCCGACGGAACAGGGTTGCGGCCGCTGGTGCCCGAATTCGGGGGCGAGCAATACGATGCCCAATGGTCGCCCGACGGCCAGCGACTGTACTTCGTTTCCCAAGGGGACATCTATTTGCAGCGCGGCCGGGGCTGACTGGGTTGGATGCGCCGCCCTGTTCCCGCACGCCTCACTGCGGGCTCCACCCGGTTCTTCCTTCCGACTGAGGACCCGGCCCATCCGCTGGTGATCTATTCGCAGGGCGTCGTTCCGCAGGCTGCGGCCATGAAGCTGGACCGCAAGACCAACGCCTGGGAGCCGTTCCTGGGAGGAATGGCCGCTAACGAGTGGAGCTTCTCGCCCGACGGGCAGTGGATCGCCTATCTCAATCGGTCACGCCGGGAGCTGCGGAAGTGCAGGCGGGACGGCAGCGGCGAGGTGCTGCTGGAGGACAGGCTTCTCTGCGCAGGTCCGCGGTGGTCGCCGGACGGGAGCCGCATCGCCTTCTCGGGGCTGGTGCGTCCCCGCGGGCGATTCGACGGTGACACGACCAAGCCGTTCCACCTCTACACGATCTCCTCGAACGGCGGGAAGCCGGAGCCGGTGCCGGGCGTCACAGGGCTCGCTTACGATCCCACCTGGTCGCCGGATGGCTCAAGGCTGGTCTATGCTCCCCTTTGCGGTGAGGTCCCCAAGGAGCAGCAGCACGCCTCGATCGTCAACCTGGAGACCGGTGTGGTGCAGGCCGTGCCGGGTTCGGACGACCTTTTCAGTGTGCGCTGGTCGCCGGACGGCAAATGGCTGGTGGCGCTGAGTTGCGACAAGACCTGGCCCTACGTCTACAGCTTTGCGACTCGGAAATGGGCCGTCCTGCAGCAGCGCGAAGAGGGTTCCCCGGAGTGGTCGAGGGATAGCCGGTCGGTGTATTTTGCGGAATCTGTTTCAGAGGCCAGGCTGGTGCGGATCGATGTTGCGACCGGGAAGGTGGAAGAGGTTCGCAAGCTGACCGAATTCCCCACGCCCGGCCTGACGACTGACGCAGCCTGGACGCCCGAGGAGGAGCCGGTCGTTCTGAAAGATACGTCCACCTACCAGATTTACCGCATCGAGCGCGACCGCTGAAGCCGCGCATCCGGGGAAGCGGGGGCAACGGGGCAACGTGAAGCGGGGGCAACGGGGCAACGTGAAGCGGGGGGAAGCGGGGTCAAAGCCCGCCCTCTGGTACCTTGGCCCGCTCCTACGGCCGTTGCCTAGCTCATTGACTGCCTGTAGCTTGTATACTTTCCGAGGGCGCTTCTTCTCCGGTTGCAGCCCTTCTGGGCGGACGTGCGGAAGATTACTTTCGAAGCGCCCGCGCAGAGTCGCTTCGCGAATCCGGTCTTCGATCTGGGCCTGCCTCGCGCCCCCAGAAAGGCAGCGTTTTAAGGACTCGACTTCGTGCCCGGCCTTCTTCATCGCGCCCAACACGAATCCGCGCACCGCGTGTCGTTGCCATGCCACGGCGTTCATGATCTTGCCAGCTTTTGGGCGCGTTCTTGCGGCATGATTGAGAGAAACGCCGCCCGGAGGAGACTAGGTCAGGGAATTGTGCCTGTGCTGATGGTAGTGTCCGCACAGCCAGTTCATCTTCATCACCCGCAAACAGGGTTAGTCGAAAGGAGCTCGCTCAAATGATCGGCAGCAGTTTACCTGAATTAGTCCTGTCGTTCATGCTTCTTGTCTCTTCCGGGCCGCAGACTATTTCAATCACTCTCAGTTTGACGAAGCCTGCCACTGAGAAGCCAAGTGCAACCGTCGTGAGTATTTCCGTTAAGAACATTTCTTCAGAACCCCAGAGTCGTCGTGAAAAGCGATGCTTTTTCCGATTTTTCAATTCGACTCACCGACGCTACGAATGGCTTAGAAGTTCCACTCACAAACGAGGCTAAGGAACTTCGCTCTCCAACAAAACACGGATTCCAAATTACGAGTGTTCACGGCTTCGACCTGCCACCCGGCATAGGCTATACGGAAGATCTGGAACTGGGTCGTTACTTTCAGATAAAGCCAAAAGGCAAATACAGGCTTCGAGTCAGTCGGAACTTCGGTAGCCCTCCGTTGACAGTAGTTTCTAATGTCCTTGTCATACAACTGGATTGAGCGGCTAATCGGAGACGCCTTTGGGGAACTTCCGGGACGGGAGAGATGGCGTCCGGCTCAGCTGCCGATACAACACGCGATCGGGGCCGTGGCCGCGCCTCGATGGATGTCTGCAAACAGACTAAATCCCTGCGAGCGTTGCCATAATGCCACCTTTTTGCTACTCCCCGCCCCGTAATCTTCGTAACCGTCCTACCCATCGCTCTTAAGGCTTCGCCGCCGTCGGCTTGGGATGGAGCCAGGTCCACGCGCCGCCGAAGACGCAGGTGTTGCCCTGGAAATGGGCGTCGGCCGCATATTCGTGCTCGTACTTAAAGAACAGGCTGAAGTTCTTCGCCGGAAGAATGTAGTTGAGCTGGCCGCCGACCGCATGAACGGAGTAAAAAGGGATCGGGCTCGCGGGAATGATAATTCCCCCGAGGGGAAACCGGGAGAGCATCCACGTTTACCAGGTTTCTTCGGTCAAGTATCTGGTGCTGGGACCACCCGGATTCCAGACGATATCGCGGTTTACCAGTCCCTATCGAAGCTGCGGCATGAGTAGCCTTTTCCGAACTGCTGTACACTCCGTTGTCGAGATCATTTTTCGCCCGCTGGAGTCGTGAACCGGCGGGTTTGAAATCCTGACACAGTAGCTCGCGGGGAGGTAAAGGATTTACCTCTACCTGTCGCAGGCGACAGTTGAAAAGAGAGGGCGATCGAGAACGGGGTCAGAGACTTCTATCGACCATTTCTAGCAACTGCTGAAACGACAGCGGTGCCGGCGACATTGTAGTCAAGAAGAAGGAGGGTGTGGGTCAGCGTGGGAGTCCGATTCCGCTGCTCACCTGCGCGCCCGTTTCACCCGTCGCGATAGAGCGCCCAATCCAGGCGAAAACGAATAGGGCCAGTCCGCCGATCCATGAGCCCAGGCTGAACGTCTCCGCAAAGTAGACTGCGATTACGGCGCCTGCAGCGATCAGGATTCCCGCCAGGAACAGAAACATGCGCATCCCGTAGAGAGTAGCGAACGGTAAATAGTGTGCGCCGACAAGGACCATTAGGGCCGGAAAAAACCAATTCAAGCGGTAGAGACCTACGGGCACAAGAAGCAGCATCGAAATCGGCAGCACAAATGCGACCTGCATCCCCAGGCTCGTGAGCGGATTCTCTGTGCTCACGGACGCGCGGCGGGCCGTCAATCGCAGCAGCAGAAGAGTGAGCGGAAAGATGAAGAAGCCCCCGATGACGACGGCGAGGATAGACGCTCTTGGACTGACCCACGTACCTAGCGTCGCGGATATCAGCCAGATTACGGAGCTGACAAGCTGTCCCCAAAACCCGCCAATATAGACGGATCGGATTTCCCGTTGAGCGTCCTGGACGTCCATGCAAACCCTCCGAAACGGTTGGACTGGCGCGTCCCGCTATGTTAACAGCCGCGCTCACCTGACAAGGATAACGGCTTCAGTTCCTCTTCCGTTCCATTGAGAGGCGATCTCGCAAGACTGATTCACTGCCAGAAGCAGCCACCGGCCAGGATGGGTACACGCGTTATCGGGAGCCTCAGGACATTCCCATACGGAACTCATCATGAGCTTTTCGCACACCCGCAATGATGCAAACGCAACCTATCGACGTGGGGCGGGTCCCCAGACCGGCGCCGGGCGCCCACGCCCCCGCTCTCCGAACGATGCGTAAGCCATCTTACTCGCGAATCAGTGTTTTCAGAGCAACCAGGTCTAACGCCAGCACGCTGAAGCTCTCGATTTGCATCAGGAAGCGACTCGGTTCGCACGATTACGGACGATATCGCCGTTTCCCGGTCTCAATCTGTTCGCACGCCACAAAAAGTCGTGTTTAGCAGTCCCAAAATCCTGAGGCCGACCCAATTCGCATCGATCGTGAGATGCTGAAATTCCAGAAGCATCTCCAACTGCTGCCAGGAAGCGGGGCACGCGAGCGTCTGAGAGGCTATTTCGCTCGGACCGTGCTGCAACCAAGTGATGAAGCTTGTATTTCCAGCAAGGAATTGACTGCGGTGGGTTCGATGTGAAGCGGGGTGTGCACTGGGGTGAATCCTCCAGGGTCCATCCGTAACTCGAACGTGCCCGCCAGGGGGCCGGGGAACGAGAAACTACCGTTGCGATCAGTGCTCACATGCACCACTTGGCTCTGTGAGGCGTCCAGTAGAACAATCTCCAGGCGCCCCAAGCCGCGTCCCATGGAATCGCTCACGTGGCCCTCGAGCCTCTTTACGTGCAGATCGAGTTGGGGGCACTGAAGCTGATCCGTATACATCAGGCCGCAACTTGTCCAGACCAGGTTGAGGTCAAGTTTGTCCGCGCGCGCGGGAGCGGCGGGATCCACGGCGACGCTGATGAGACCTTCCGCCTTCTGGGAGAAGACGACGTATGGCTTCAGGTGGATGAAATAGAGGCCCGGGACAAGTTTGCCGAAGTCAAATGCGCCACGGCTTGTGGTGCTTATGCTCGACAGAATCCGCCCGGAGATTCCATCAAGGAGCTCAAGTGACAAGACCGACTGCTCGGGTCGCCCCGGAACGGCATCCGGGGCGCGCATCGATCCGGAAAGAGAGCGCACGTGGATTGGCTCGATGGATGGCCACCTCATCGGGACGATTACGTTTGCTGGTCCATTCGGCTTCACGTCCAGTTGTATGCCGTAACCATTATCGTGATCTGCCCCGAGGTACTGCGTGCCCGGTGGGGCGCTGTAAAAGGTAGCGATTCCGCGATCGTCTGTGACCGCCGACTGGGCACGACCGCGAAGGTTAGTCAAGTTCAGTTGAAGGCCTATGACGGGGCCGGCGTAGCCAGACACTCTCACCTTAAAGCGTGATCCAACTGAAACCGGTGAAAAGTCGAGCGAACAAGCCGGACTGACCGACGATGTCGCGAGACCTCCCAGAAACAGCGCTGTCGACATCGCCAAGAATCGCATAGGAAAACCCCCTTTTATTGCTTCGTTCCTACGCAGACGTTCATTTATCGTGCTGTCCCGGTTGGCCCGATAAGTCCTCGCGAGACATTCTCAGAATAAACGAGGCCCCGGCGGCTTGCATACTCCCGGTGTTGCAGAAAGAACCCTTTCTGACACACGCGGATCCGACCCGCCGCCACAATTACCGGTCACAACGCCGTGTATCGGTCCCTAACGAGTGAAAGCCGGTAGCGACGGAGTTTGGCCGTCCCCTAGGACTTCCACTCTTGGCCTGTATACTAAGGTCGAACCGGTCTGCTCATACGATTTATCACAGGACGAGGGGACGCCAAGCCGTAAACTGGTGCCCAAATTCGGGAGTACAGTGCCCTCCTTCCCTATTCTTATGGTCACAGCACGGCTTGCTGCGGCGTGCGTTTGCGGTTTCCGCACCCTCACCGAATATGGTTCGGTCGAACCTTGTTAGTGAGTCGGCATATCACTAGCCTTCTCTGCGCGCCGCTCCTTCCAAACAGCAAAGGCGGTAAGCAATGCCAGTAGGAGAACGACAAGGGGAATCACAGGTGCTTTGATACCGAGAGGAAGAACGCTAGCCGGCACCTGAGGTTGCAGGTGGACATAGATCGCCACGCCCATTTGAGTAACGAGCATCGAACACGCGATCAGGAGGAGTTGATCTCTGCTTTTTTCGCTCAACGCTCTTCGAAGCCATGGCAGTACGAACAGGCACCCGGTGACCATCTCCCCAAGTTTGCCCGCGAGAATTGCCTCGTGTGGTAGATGACTCTGATGAATCTGGATGTCAAACCATCCACGGAATGGCTGGAAGAATTTCAGAAATCCGAACATGAACATCCAGATTCCCAGGAACAGCGATAAAGCCCTGGTTTGGCCACGAGACATTGTTTTTCTCCACTTTCGAAATTCTTCGACTTGCCAGCGCTAGCCCCAGGCCCATCTTTCGGAACTGGTGCTGATCTAGGGTTTAACCCGGTTTGAAACGCCTGATCCAATTCAGTCGAGGAGATGCGATCCAAATAGTTGCTCATCGTCTTGAGAACACCGGTCAGAACTTCGGGCACTCATAACAGGGGCTTCCTTCCTGGAACTAACTATAGACAGACATGTCTGTCTATAGGTCGATTCCATTATAGACAGACACGTCTGTCTATAGGTCGATTCCATTATAGACAGACACGTCTGTCTCGGGTCAAGATAGATTTCATGGGAAAGAGCAAGGACATTGATCCGCATGCGCGGATCATAGAAGTCGCGGAACACCTCTTTTACACTGAGGGAGTCCGCGCCACCGGAACGGAGAAAATCATGTCCGTCGCAGACGTGGCCAAAGCCACCTTTTACCGGCATTTCGAAAGCAAGGATGCGCTCGTGCTCGCCTACCTCGACAGAAGCGCTCAAGCATTTTGGGACTATCTCTCGAGTCCTACCCCTGCGGAAGATGTGTATGAGGCTTTGATCAAAATCGATCGGCTAGCGAACCGGCCCGACGTCACCGGCTGTCCCTTCCTGCTGGTAGCCGCGGAGTACCCCGACCTTGCTCATCCCTTCCATCGTCGCGTGATTGAGCAAAAGGACAAACTGCTTGCCTACCTCATCGATCTTTTAAAGCCATTCGCAATCGATCGAATGGTGGCGGCAACAAAGCTACTTATCGTAATTGATGGTTCGCTCTCCCTGCGACGGGTCTACGGAGCTTCGAAGGCGGTCCCGCTCCTCTCGTCTGCGGAAGCAATTCTCAAGAGCTTCCGGAGCGCGCGAGCTCAACGCCGCAAATGATTGGCAGTTTCTTTTGGAAGCCACATCCCCTCACAGCGACCGAATCTACGGAACAGGGCACTTATTGGCAGCCTTGAACGGTCGCGCGCTCGAACGCCTCGCTCAGGGCGCCTCGGAAGTTCTTCGCTGTCACTGCAAACAGCGTATGAAGTCAGTTGAAAGTACCCAAAGTCTAACGCCGGTACGTTGAACTCCCGATTTACACGAAGCCGCGTGCCGAATCGCCCGATTACGGACGGTATCGCCGTTTCACGGGAGTAATCTCTCGTGATCAGATCTTCGGGCCAACGCCGACACGGTTAGCGCGTGATACGGCCAACTTCCTGCTGTTCAGTTCCCAGGAACGCGGACGGTACTCTTGTCAATAAAGACCTGTTTCTCTCTATCGAAGAACAAATCCACGTCGACAATATCGTCGACGCCGTGCCCGGGCGCCCAAGTGAACTTCCAGTGCCCAGGGCGAACCGGCCGGCGGGCAAACACCTGCTCGACCCAGAAACCGCCGGGCTCCACAGTGTATTGGACCACGGTGTCCGATCCGGGCTGGTAGCCGAGAAGGCTTGTGTTAACAATCCCGCACGCTTCGTACTCGAATACAGGGAACTCAGCAACAACGCCATTCCCCGTGTAGTCGCGCAGGGTAAGGATGCGCGGGATTCCGGTGCCATCCTTTCCCGGTCGGGGAACCGAATAGTAGGAACCAAGAGCTTTTGAGACCGACGGAAGCAAGAACAAATCGTCCGGACGGCTAGGGACGCACCCCGGACATCCGCTGTGAACCCTTATCGTATTGATGAGTCTCCAGTTTCCGGAGTCAACCAACGAGAGACGCGCAGGCCCCTTCCATTCCAACGTCCCATAGACTGCAGTGCCGCAGTACTCTGGGCCCGTACTCTGCCGGACAGGGTACATCATCCAAAGGACCAGCATTCGCGGCTTGCCCGCTGTCGTCGATATGTCCGCCGTCTCGACGATCTTCGCCCCGGGCGGTAGGAGACCAGCAACACCCTTAGAAAGCTGTTCGTCGAACGCAAAAGGCAAAAGAAGAAACGCTAGCGCCAGCGCGACCATACGCCTTTAGCGCGGAGTATATCAGGCGCAGGTATAAGCGAAAGCTGGGTCGGCTCCCGCTGGGTCGGCTCCCGCAACCACTCTTGGGAAATGGGGACGCAGACGGAGATTAAACCTGACAAGCCCGAGAGGAACCCGGGTGCTTTGCAGCTTTGAGATCCCCTCGCTCGATGGTCGACAGAAGAAAGTTTCTCCCCCCGTTTACAGACGATATCGCCGTATATCAGGATCTACCCGCGCCTAATCTGCTTTTGGCGTCACCATCCTAATGGAGCCCTAGGGCGAACATCGTTATCGCTGCTGCTACTGATGCACCAACGAAGCAGATCCCAACAAGTCTGCAAACGGACCAAAGCCGCTCATCGGTCGGGTCCAAGCCCCGGTGATACGTTTTTGCCCAGTTCAAGATCCCGGACGGATAAAACACGGACCAGAGGCCCACCGCAAAAAACACAAGACAAGTCAGCACAATTGTGGTTTCTGGCAAAACAAAGAGGCCCACAAAGACAGCGATCGTCGCCAGCTGGAGTGCGATGTTAATCGTGCGCATGCCCGGGAGTCACTTCGCGTGAGTATATCGCTAGCTCGGATCCGACGTCTGCTGAACGACTCGGGGAAGCCGAGGTCAGAAACCTCTGGCACCCGGCGAAATTGCGGCGACGGCTCATTTTCCCTGAGAGTCCTCAAGGTAATCTGGGACTGTGTTTTACTCTAAACCTAGTGGCTACAACACCTTGGAAGGATTAGTCCCATTATGTCACGTTATCGTCCGTGATCCGGAACCCTGGGGTTGACCGCTAACTGGTTTGCATTAGAACAAACAGCGGTCACGCCTTTCCCAACTTTATTTGCGCCTTCCTTTCAATCACTTCCAGCTCCCGTCACCCGGAATCCACACTCTCGCCTGAGATAATGGTGTTGTAAGAGATTTTGCCAAGGGCCGTCGCGGCTAACCCCGCGTTCGGCCCTTTCTATTTTGTGGAGTGTTCGACAGGGGACAGGCGCCTCTGCCCCAAGGCGGCCACAACAGCCGCTTCTGTCAAAATCACCTCGGCGCCGCGTGGGCAGAGCGAGCCTGTCCCCCCAACATCGACCGTTCGACTGCGGGCGGAAGACCGTTTTGAGATTTTGTGGCCCCCCAGCCACCAGCCAGAAACCGGGCCGTCGCGCCCACCAACCGCCGCTCACTTCGCATGGCCTCATGCCGCGTGAGCGGCGCAACAATCACGTATTTCCGAGACTTCAATCAGTAGGACAAAGGAATCAAATGTCATCGCAAGCCCAGATCATCGCCAATCAAGCCAATGCTCAGCTCTCGACGGGTGCCAAGACGTCTGAAGGCCGCGCAAAATCGTCCATGAATGCCCTGAAAACCGGCCTGACCGGCCACACCGTCCTGCTCCCCGGCGACGACGCCGAACTCTACCAAGCCAAGCTCCTGCACCACAGCGAGGCCCTCAACCCCGTTGGCGAAAAAGAAACCGCGCTCGTCCAGGCGATCGCCGACACCGAGTGGCGCATCGCCCGCATCCCCGGTCTCGAGTACGGTATCTACGCCCTCGCCCGCATCGAGTTCGCAAGCAAGTTCGACGATCAGCCCGCCGAACACCGCCCCGGCCTGATCCACGCGTACACCTTCATCGCCTATCACAAGCAGCTCAACAACCTGAGCATCCAGGAGTCGCGCCTCAATAACCAGCTCGTCAAGATTGTCGCCCAACTGCGTGGCCTCCAAAGCCAGCGCCAGCAGCAGCAACAAGCCAAACTCGCCCAAGCCGCCCGCCACTACATCGCTGCTAACCAGGCCAGGAAACCCTTCAACCACAAAGAATTTGGGTTCGATTTTTCAATGGACCAGATCGATCGCTATGCCAAGCTGATCCAACAGACTGAGCCGGATTTCAAAGCCGCATAAGCCCGGCTCAGCCCGTTCACAACCATTCAATATCGACGAAAACTCCTCACAATTCGCGAAGTGACGGTCACCGCAGGCCTCGCTTCAAGGTTCCTCACCAAGCCTCGCCCGTAGTGTCCTGAACCGCCCCTGCGAAAATAATTAGGAACTTTACTATCTGTGGCTGAATCGAAACGGATGTGCCGGCTGACCCGCGCGAAAGCTTCTATCAAAACAAGTGCCAGGAACTGGGGCGGCTCTACCCGGAGTTCGACCGGCTGTCTTCGGAAGTGATGCTGAATCTCCTCTACACCTGCGACGTCGCCGCATCCAGCACCGGCAAGTTCCTGGGAAAGTATGGGTTAGCGAAATCCAGCTTCAACATTTTGATGAATCTCCGGCACGGGCCACCGGAAGGCATGCTCTTGCATGATCTGGGCGAACTCCTGTTGATGACCCGAGCCAACGTGACTGGCCTGATCGACCATTTGGAAGAAAAGGGGCTCGTACGCAGGATCGTCGACGCCAGTGACCGTCGAGCTCGTTTTGCCCGCATCACGAAGAAGGGTGAGGCACTGATGGATGAGTTGGTGCCGCGCCACTTCGGGCGCACCCATCACAGGCTTGAGTCCTTTTCTGACGAAGAGAAGCGAACCCTGGTGGCGCTCTTGAAGAAGTTGCGCGCAGCGGTTCGCGAAGCTGATGCGAGATGCGGCCAGGCGGCAGCGGAAGAATCTGCCGTGCTCTCGGCGGCTATGGATACGACAGAGTAATCGGAACAGGAAGAAAATAACGATGGCAAATACGGATCAACAGAATTCATCGGCGGTCGCGGACCGGCCCCAGGAAACAACCAAGGAGATCTTCCCCGAGAAGAAATCCAAAACCAACCGCGTCCGCATTGTTGCGTTCATCGTATTTATTCTCTTGGCCGTTGCCGCATACCCGATCTATTCCTATTACGCCGTTCGCGAATCTACTGACGACGCCGAGGTGGATGGCCACTTGTATCCAATCAGTTCGCGCGTCAGCGGCACCGTGATAGCGGTGAATGTCGACGACAACCAGGAGGTTCCTCTCGGCAAGGAACTGGTGAAACTTGATCCGGCCGACTATCAGGTCCAGGTGGAGCAGGCGGAAGCCGACCTCCAGGATGCCAGAGCGGCCACCAATGAGGCACACACGAACGTCCCCATCACCAGCATCAACACCAGTTCGCTGATTCGCACCAGCAGTGCCTCCGTGACGGAAGGTCAAGCCGGCGTGCATTCCGCGGAGCAGCAGGTAGACGCCGCCAAAGCGAGACTCGAGACCGCAAAGTCGCGGCTGGCGGAATCGACCGCCAATTACGTCAAGTCCGAACAGGACCTGAAGCGGTTCAAAGAACTGGTTGACAAAGATGAGATATCGAAGCAGCAGTATGATGCCGCTGTCGCTTCAGCGGACTCCGCCAAGGCCGACGTCGACACACAGAAGTCGAGTATTAATGAAGCTCAGCACAATGTGGACGTTGCGCAGGCAGCACTCGAACAGGCCAAAGCCCGCCTGAATTCCTCCTTGGTGGTGGAGCAGCAAAGCCAGCAGAATGCTCCCAAACAGGTTGCCGCCATCGAAGCCCGCTACAAGTCCAATGAGGCCAAAGTCCTGGAGCGGCAGGCTGCCCTGGATCAAGCCAAACTGAACCTCCAGTACACCTTCATCACTGCCCCGGTTGCCGGTCTCGTCACGAAGAAATCGGTTGAGGTAGGGCAGCGCGTGCAGCCTGGCGAACAGCTGATGACGCTGGTCCCTCTCGACGACGTGTGGGTGACGGCCAACTTCAAGGAAACGCAGCTGAAGAGAATTCGTATCGGCCAAAAGGTAGAGTTCGAAGTGGATGCGTTCGGCAGCCGGAAATATCAGGGCCATGTCGATAGCATCGCGGCTCTCTCTGGAGCCCGTTCAAGCCTGCTCCCGCCGGAGAATGCCACCGGCAACTATGTCAAAGTCGTCCAGCGCGTACCGGTGAAGATCGTTCTCGAAAAAGGGCAGAATCAGGACCATTTGCTTCGTCCCGGGATGTCCGTAGTGCCAGTCGTGCTGCTGAATAGCGGGCCGGACTCAAAGTAGCAAGACAAATTCATCGAGACTCATGACCAGGAACTGGAGGAATGTCTTCCATGGCGACTAACACGGCCACGATGGATGCCGTGCGTGTCCCCCGGGAAGAGCAGGCCATCTGGAAGCCACGCTACAATCCCTGGCTGATCGCACTCACCGTTACGCTCGCAAGCTTCATGGAAGTGCTCGATACCAGCATCGCCAATGTCGCCTTGCCGCACATTGCCGGCAACCTCTCCGCAAGCCAGGACGAAGCCACCTGGGTGCTGACCTCCTACCTGGTTTCAAACGCCATCATCCTCCCCCTCAGCGGCTGGCTCTCGATGCTGATCGGCCGCAGGAACTTCTATATGAGCTGCGTGCTGGTGTTCACAGTCAGCTCATTCTTGTGCGGTATCGCTCCCTCGCTGGGGATGTTGGTTCTGTTCCGCGTTCTGCAGGGCGTGGGAGGCGGCGGCTTACAGCCCAGCGAGCAGGCCATCCTCGCCGATACGTTCCCACCCCAGCAGCGCGGTATGGCCTTCGCCATTTACGGGATCGCGGTGGTGACGGCGCCGGCCATCGGCCCCACCCTGGGCGGCTGGATCACCGACAACTTCGACTGGCGCTGGATCTTCTTCATCAACATCCCCGTCGGGATCCTGTCACTGTTTCTAACCAGCTTCATGGTGCAGGACCCGCCTTACTTCTGTAAGGAGCGCACACAGAAGCTGAAGACTGGTTTGCGGGTGGACTACTGGGGCATCATCTTCATCGCGTTCGGCCTGGGCTTCCTGCAGATCATGCTCGACAAAGGCGACCGCGACGATTGGTTCGCCTCCGGCTTCATACAGACCTGTGCATTGATCGCCGCCGTGGGCTTGGCGCTGGCCATCTGGTGGGAACTCCGCGTGAAGGACCCGGTAGTGGATCTGAGCCTCCTGAAAGAGCGGAACTTCTCCATCTCCGCCTTCTTCATGTTCATGGTGGGCGTGGTCCTGTTGGGAAGCACGGTCCTGATTCCGCAATACCTGCAGCTGGTGATGGGCTATTCGGCGACCGATGCCGGCCTGGCTATATCGCCCGGTGGATTCCAGGTCATGCTCATGCTTCCGTTTGTCGGCTTGCTGCTCGGTAAAGCCAAGGTCGAGGCGCGCTGGCTGATCATGCTCGGCTTGATCATCACCTCTTTGGCGCTGTGGCACATGACCACCTTCAATACGGACATGAGCCTCCGAACTGCTATCATTGCCCGCTGCTACCAGGCCGCCGGGCTGGCGTTCCTTTTCGTGCCCATCAACACGGCCGCGTATGCCTTCGTGCCTCGCAACAAGAACAATCAGGCGTCCGGCCTTATTAACCTCATGCGGAACGTCGGCGGCAGCGTCGGCATCTCCATGGTGACGTCCATTCTCACCCGCCGCACCCAGTACCACGAGGCGCGGCTGTCTGAGGGCATGTCTGCCTTGAACCCGGCGTTCAACCACGCCATCCAGGGCGCTCAAAACACTTTGATGCGCCACGGGGCTTCCGCGTCGAATGCGGCCAATCAAGCCTACGGCGTGGTCATGAACACGATCCTGCGCCAGGCCAGCGTATTGGCCTACATCGACTGTTTCTACATACTGGCGATAATCTTCGGAGCAATGGTGCCGCTGGTCTTCATGATGAGGAAGGTCAAGGCAGGCGGCATCTCAATGGGGCACTAGCTGGTAGTGCGCTAAACCGCTGCACCCGAGTTCTAACCTGGCTCTATGGCATAGGGCTTGCGAGCAGGCGGATCGACATACGCATTCAACTTCTCGGAGTTCGTAATTCGCATGTTGGCCGCGTCCCACTCGATCAGTTCGCCGGGGAAGCGCTGCGCGATGCAGCCGAGCAGAAATGCCTCCGTCACCGGGCTTTGAATTTCAAAGTTTGCGAGAGGCGCCGGGCCGCCTTTGCAGGCGGCGATCCACTGCTCGATGGCAACATCATGAATTTCGTCGGTGTTGTGCCGGCTCGGCGGTGGCGCCTGATATTTGGGCGACTCCGGATAAACGCGGGGATTGTCACCGTTGAAGCCGGCCAGCAGAATGCCCTTGTCGCCGACGTACAGGATGCCTTCGCCTTCCTCGCCGCCGATGAAAAGAGCCTCGTCTTTTGGCTTCAGGCCAGCCGGACGCGGCGGACGAAGGCCACCGTCATACCAGGACATGCGCACCTCGCCATGATTGCCGCCGGCAGGAAACGTCAGGTGGACCATGGACGCCTTGGGATACGTTTCCGGGTACGAATCGCTGGAACTGGATTCCACGCGCACCGGCGGCGTGAGACCCAGGATTTTGAAAATGCCGGCAAAGCTATAGCAGCCCATGTCGCCGAAGGAGCCGCAGCCGAAGTCGTACCAGCCTCGCCAGACAAAGGGCAGATAGGCGTTGTTGTAGGGACGCTCGGGCGCTGGCCCCAGCCACATATCCCAATCGAGGCCCGCCGGAATGGGTTGTACTTCGGTCGGTCGGTCGATGCCCTGCAGCCAAAACGGGCGGCTCGACCAGTTGTGAACTTCGCGCACACGGCCGATGGCGCCGGCATCGATCCATTCGGCAATGAGGTGTGTCGTGTCCGTTGAGGGGTTGTTGACGGTCACCGAAGTGGCCACTTTCATCTCTTTCGCCGTTGCGGCCATGCGGTGGGCATCGGCGATGGAATGAGCCATGGGCTTTTGCCCCAACACATGCTTGTGTTGTCGCATGGCGTTGATGGCGATCGGGGCGTGCCAATGATCAGGCGTGGCGACATAGACGGCGTCGAGACCGCTTTCCTTGGCCAGGAGTTCGCGATAGTCCGCGTAGGCAGTGCAGCCTTTATAGGCGCCTGAGGAGGAACCTTTGCGGGAACCGTAATAGGCTTCGACGAGGCGCTTAGCCGGCTCCCGGCCGCCCATGCCGACGCTGGTTTCAAAGTGAGGTGCGAGCCGTACTTCGCCCGGCGATGTGAGATCCGCTCCCCAATTCTCGTAGCCCGGGCCGAGTAGCTTGCGCGCAGCCTTGAGAAGCGAATTGGGCCCGTACTCGACATAGTTCATGCCGCTCTTATTGCAATCGCAGACGGCAATCACCTGAACATCGGGCCGGGAGAGCAGCTCCATGGTGATGGCTTCTCCCTGGCGGCCGAGCCCGATGGTGGCGAGGTTGACCTTGTCGCTGGGTGCGACGTAGCCCTGGCCACCGAGCACGTGGCGGGGAACGATCATGAAGGCGGCCGCACCGGCAGCGAACGCCCGCCGGGAAATGTGAGTTGGTTCGTTAGGTTGCATTGTTAACTCCTCGTACTCGAGACTTCGAGCAGGCGGACGCCTACCATCCCAGTGCCTCGCCTTTATTCTGTTCGTCCAGCCACTTCTGCAGCGGCGCGAAGTAATCCACAATCGCCGTCGCGTCCATCTGCGTTTGTCCAGTGAGCACCGCCAGCGCGTCGGGCCAAGGCTTGCTCGCACCCATGGACAGCATTGCATTCAAGCGCGTTCCCGCTTCTTGATTCCCGTAGATGGAGCAGCGGTTGAGGGGCTGTGTGCAGCCGGCGATCTTGGATAGGCTGCGATGAAACTGGAACTGGAGGATGTCCGCCAGAAAATAGCGCATATACGGAACATTCGCTGCCACGTGATATTTCGCCGCGGCGTCGAAGTCGTCTTCGGTGCGTGGCGAGGGCGGAGCGATGCCTTGATACTTCAGCCGCAGTTGCCACCAGGCCGCGTTGTACTGCTCGGGCGTGATCTCGCCGTTGAAGACCTTCCAGCGCCACTGATCAATCAACAGGCCAAACGGCAGGAACGCGACTTTCTCGAGAGCCTTGTGCAGTAGCAGGCCAATGTCATTGGATGGATCGGGCGCCTGATTCAGAAGCTTGATCTTCACCAGATATTCGGGCGTGACTGAGAGTGCGATGGTATCGCCCACGGCTTCATGAAAGCCATCGTTGGCGCTGTTGCGAAACAGAAACGGCTGCGCGTCATAAGCGCGCTGATAGAAGTTGTGACCCAGTTCGTGGTGAATGGTCAGGAAGTCTTCGTCGCTGATGTCGATGCACATCTTGATGCGCAGGTCGTCGACGCTGTTGACGTCCCACGCGCTGGCATGGCAGACCACTTCGCGGTCGCGAGGCTTGGTCAACATCGACCGTTCCCAGAACGTGGCCGGAAGCGGTGCAAAGCCGAGCGAGACGAAGAAATGCTCGCCATACTTCACCATGTCCAGAGGTTTGGTTTGCCGCGCTTGCAGGATCCTGGTGAGGTCGTAGCCGGCTCGCGTGTCGCGCGGCGCCACCAGATCGTAGATGTTGCTCCAATCCTGCGCCCACATATTGCCCAGGAACTGCGCCGGAATGGGACCGTGCGCTGGGACGGCGTCACCATACTTCTCGCGCAGCTTCTTTCGAACATAGGCGTGAAGCGAAAGATATAACGGCCGCACCTGGGTCCAGAGGCGGTCCAACTCCTGGGCGAAGGCATCGGGTGGCATATCGTATTGCGATCGCCACATCGCGCCGGTGTCGGCAAAGCCGAGCTCGCGCGCACCTTGATTCGAAAGCGTGACAAAGCGGGCAAAGCCGGGGCGCATGGGCTTCGAGATGGCGTGCCAGCCGATCCAGGCTTCTTTCAACTGTGCGGCATCGTGGCTCTGGGCGAGAAGCTTGCTGAGATCCTCGAGGTCGTAACACGGTGACTCGCCGGTCTTCTTTGGAAGGGCGCTGCCGTTGCCAGGACAATACTTGCCTTTACCGTAGGTGCCTTCCATGGTCGTGACCAGACGCGTCACTTCCGTGCTCAATACCGGGTCTGCGGGCGCTGCCAGCGTCAACTGATTCTGCAGCAGATACAGCTTGCGCGCCAAGTCAGGCGGCAGCGTGAGCCCCTTAAATCGGACCGATTGTTTTGCCAAGTCGACCGTCGCCGAGATGAGCCGTTCATCGGCGCGCGCGGCGATCGCTTCGGTGTCATCGGTGATGTACGTCGACTTGACCCAGTCTGCTTGCTGCGCTTCGTTGGTCAGTTGCAGCAGCTTTGTCTCGGCTGTCTCGACAAACTGCCGTGCTTCCGCGGCCGTTGGCTCAGTCGCTCGCAGGAGGCTGCACGAGGTTAGCACGATAATTAGGACGGCAAATGTCTTTGGCACCAGTGCCATTGTATTTGAATCGTAGGGTAGGGGATTGCGAATTGTGGCCGGAGACGATGTGCCGCTGTGCTTTCTGGTTAGCCGCGCGAGTATGCGCAGAAAACCATACTGGCTTTGCGCCTTTTCACGCAAAGTTTGAATACGAGCGGCCGAAGTTGCAGCGGCCCCGAGAGAAAGTTAAGCCCCGGGCGCAAAGACAAGTGCCCGTTCGCTAGATTCCGGCGACGAGGGACTCGATGGTTGCGAAATCGGCGATCAGAGGGTTCACTTGCTTGGCGAAATCTGAAAAACTCATTCGAATTACATCGCGGTGCGTACCGGCATTAAAAGCAATGAATTCCTGAGCCTCAATGGCTACGTCAACCAGAACCGGCAGCCCAAATAAATTACCGAGGGGTGGCATGGCGCCAACCTCACAAGTCGGAAACAGATCTACCAATTCGACTTCCGTCGCTAGCCGGATGAAACTCAGCCCCATGAGCCGCCGAACCTCGGCAAAGTCAACCGTGCGATCCGCCGGCACCACGGCCATGCCGTAGCCGGTTTCGCCAAAATAGACCACCGTCTTGGCCAAGGTGTAAGCCGGTATTCGATCGGCCGCCGCGACCTCGAGTGCGGTGAAAGCGGGTGGGTGAATGGAATGCGAATACGCGATGTGGTTCCGGTCCAAGTAATCAAGGCAACGTCTCAGCATGTTCATGACGACCTCCTTGTGGAGACTTCATGCATGCAAAGAGCAACTAGCGAGCCGTTTTGAACCGGCGTCAGGATGGTGAGGCGCCGGGTTCCAAAAACCAATGCTTGAGGACCACATCCCGCACGAACCAATGAGTACCGAGCAGAAACCTGGCGGGGGGAGCGATGGAGCGGGAGGGGACGTAGCGGCCGAGATTCGTGGTCCAGGCACGCCAGCGGGACTGACGCCGGCTCAAAAGGTGCGTGCGGTAGCTTTCCAATTGCTGCCTGCTGTATTGCCCGTTGGCTGCCGCGATCGTCTTGGCGGCCAGCAGACCGGACTCAATGGCCGGGCGGATTCCTTCGCCGCTGTAAGGCGCAGCCAGGCCCGCCGAGTCGCCCACGAGTAAGAGGCCGTCGCCGACAATGTTACGCGTCGAGGTCCCAAAGAGGAGATAAGCGTGGCCGCGGAGGGAGGGCACGTCAAACCAGATTCGCTGTGAAGATCGCAGGAAGCGTTCGAAATCCGCCACGTGGGCCGAAAGGCGGTGCGGGTCAGCCCGTCCCAGCCCAACGTTGAGGATGTTGCCCTTCCGAAAACACCAGCCATACCCTTGCATGTCGGCGCAAAAATACAGCTCGGGCATCTCTTCGCGCACCCGGCAACCAGCTTGCTGGGCTGGACTCATTTCGAATTCGGTTTCCTGCGCCACCACGGCCGATTCGCGACCGGCTTTGGCGCCGGCGAGCTGCGCGACGGGACAAAAATGGCCGCCTGCGCCGACTAGAACGGAAGCCTCAATCTGGCCATTCGCGATCCAGCGGTTTCGAGAGAACTCGAGCTTGACCAGGCTCATGGGCGGAAGAATTCGCGCACCGGAGCGGCGCAGGAGGTAATGGTCGAATTGTCGCCGGAGGATGCCGTAACTTACGGGCCGGCCGTACGCGGTTTCGACGGCAGATCCATGGATGCTGCCAACTCGGAAGGCGGTGATGGGCTGTAGCACAGACTGACGGGCGTAGTCCTCGGGTTGAATCTCAAGTGTTGACAGAACGCCTGGGGTGATCCAGCCGCCGCAGACTTTATCGCGCGGGAACGTGGCCTTATCCAGGATGGCGACGTCCAGCCCGGAGTGCCGTAAGCCCCAGGCACAGGACGAGCCCGCGGGTCCGCCGCCGACAATCAAGACATCGCAGGAGTCCATTGTTCGTGTGCTTCTGGCGAACGGGCGCCAGCATAGAGTGGGGCACGAGTCCAGTGGATCGGCCGGCAATCGGGTCCGGCAAAGACAATCTGAAACAGCTGTACTGAGCCTGCTCGAAAGCCGGCGATTGATCCAGCTAGATACAGCCGCCACGCGCGCTGGAAGCATGGGCTGTACATTTCGGAAACCTGCTGGCTGGACCGTTCGAATCGCTCCAGCCAATGCTCCACCGTTTTGGCATAGTGCAGACGGAGATTCTCAACATCCAGGACCGAGTAGTGGTGCGGCTCCAGGATGGTCATGGCTTCCTGCAAGGTTGGGGCATAGGCCCCCTGAAAGATCCGTTTTCTGATCCAGCGGCTGAAGTCCTCTTTGAAGTTTTTTCCGATGAAATGCAGGAGTCCTCGCCCGGACGCTCCAACGGACCGGTAGATCACCTCTCCCAGTTCACCGTAGTTCGCCGCGCCGACATGCTCCAGCATCCCCACGGACACAAAAACGTCGGACTGCCCTCCGCCGCGATGGCGTGAGATGTTCCGGTAGTCGTCTTCGATGAATTCCACATGATGGCTCAGTCCGGACGCCAAGGCTCGCTGTCGCGCGTAGAGGATCTGTTCGCGAGAGATATTGAATGCCTTGACCCGGACGCCGTATTTCCGCGCCATGTAGAGCGCCAAAGAGCCCCATCCGCAGCCCGCTTCGATCACCCGCTCGCCCGGTTTGAGGCCCAGCTTGCGGCAAATGTAATCCATTTTGGCTTCTTGCGCTTGTTCCAGGGTGGCGGAGGGCGACTCGAAGTACGCACAGGTGTAAACCAGTTCGGAATCGAGCCAAAGCTTATAGAAGTCGTTTCCCAAATCGTAGTGGTTGTGGATGTTGTTGCGAGAGCCATTTAAGGTGTTGGCTTGCAGCCAATACATTACGCGCGAACTGAGCCGTCCGTGCCAGCTGTTGGCTGCCCTGCCGCTCGGCCATCCGCGATAAACAGCCTCTATCGCACTCACCAGATCGCCGATGACTTCGATGCGGCCTTCAGCGAAGCCTTCTCCGAATGCGACCTCGGGATCGAGAATCAAAGCCGCAATGGTGCGGCGATCATGGATCACGACCGTGGCGATCGGGGAGCTGCCGGGCGGGCTCAATTCCTCGCCGTCCTTGAGCACGAATCGAATCGGCGCCGGCCCGATTGCCTTGAAGATTTGCCGCAAGAACCACTTCTCGGCCGACCGGAATCCTGGCTTTCCTTGGCTATCTCGAAGAGCAACACTTGGGTAGCTCATGGCCTTCGACACACCGGATTAAATGGGCACAACCGGCTCGCAAGCGGCATGTGCGCCTTCTAACATACAGCTTCGGAAATAGTAAGTGCAAGACTGTGGCCACTGCGAGACTTACGAGTTGGCCTTACAAGTGCCACCAGTAAAAGGCCCGAGGGCAAACCGTCGGCTCCGGCTGCGCCAAAGCACGCAGACGACCGCCTTAGCATGCTTCCGGTGACGATGGCCGGTATTCGTCAATCGAGCCTTGCATGGAGATGGTCTCGAAACCAATCGCGCGCCAGGGTTGCGGCCTGGTTAAGAGCGCCAGGCTCCTCGAATAGATGGCTTGCACCGGGAATGACCTGAATCCTATGGTCCGTTTGCCGCGGCAAAGTGGCCATCGCCACGCAGTTGAGATCCAAGACCACGGGATCGTTTCCTCCGACGATAAACAATGTCGGCGCAAGCACGCGCCGGAGCGCTTCACCGGCCAAGTCCGGCCTTCCTCCGCGAGACACTACCGCCTGTACGATGGAGGGCCGTTCGGCGGCCGCGACAAGCGCCGCGGCAGCCCCGGTGCTCGCGCCGAAATATGCGCCCCCCAACTTGTTCAATGAGGCTTGTTGGCAAACCCAATCGGTGATGGCGGTCAGACGCTGGCCTAGCAGACTGATATCGAAGCGCAATTCGGCCGTGCGCCTATCAACAGCTTCTTCCCCAGCGGTCAGAAGGTCGATCAACATAGTGCCAATGGCAGACTGGTTGAGAAACTCAGCAACCTGACGGTTTCTGGGGCTGCGGCGGCTGCTACCGCTGCCATGAGCAAAAATGACCAAGCCGCAAGCCTGGTCAGGCAGCACGACGTCGGCCGCCAACTCGATTCTGCCAACCGGCACTTTCACCGCGACTCGTTGAAGTTCTGAAGCGGCCTGTCTCATGAATGATTTTCGTGCAGGCGTGCTGCCAATTGGGACTCTGCCGTGTAAACTTCTGCTTGGGGGTTTTATTACGGCTTTATGACGGCCGCTGACGGCTCCGATTCTCAACCAGGGATCTTGGCAGAATTCACCGGTGAGCGAGTGATCCCGGGATTGGTGGAAACGAGTCTGTGGGATGAGCATGTATCGCGCTACTCGTTCGCGTCGGAATTGGCGGCGGGAAAACGAGTGCTCGATGTAGGCTGCGGCACGGGTTATGGCGCAGCCGCTATGGCCGAGACGGCCGCGTATACGCTGGGCTTCGATATCTCGGCCGAAGCGGTGGACTACGCTACCCTCCACTACGGCGAGAAGGCTAGCTTCGTTCTCGGATCGGCTGACAACTTTCCGACGGACATCGGCTCTTTCGGCCTGATCACGGCATTTGAAGTGATTGAGCATCTCACGGATTGGCCGCGGCTCTTGAGTGAAGCGAGTCGGGTTCTGGCCGAGGATGGGTTGTTTCTAGTCTCGACGCCGAACAAAAGATATTACGGCGAGTCGAGGCAGCGCGAAGGCCCCAACCCCTTTCACGTCCACGAATTCGAATATGACGAATTTCGTGAGGCGTTCCAATCGCGGTTTCCCCACGTGCGCATTCTTGCTCAGAATCGGGTGGAGGCTTTCAGTTTCCTTGGTGAGAAGTCTCCGCCGAGGGGAGCGGCTACATTTGCCGAGGCTGCGCACGAGGTTTCAGACGCGCAGTTCTATATTGCAGTTTGCGGCCGTCAGCCCATTCCGGCGCTCTCGTATTTGTATGTTCCGCACGAAGGGAACGTACTGCGAGAGCGTGAACGCCACATTCATTTGCTCGAGCAAGAACTGAAGACACTGAGCGAAGAACGCGCGGTGGCTGGCGCGCAACTGGCTCAATTTGAATCCGAACTGGAGGAGCGAAGCAAGTGGATCGCTAACCTGCAACAACAGATTCTGGATCACCAGCGCCAACGCGACGCAGCTCTCACGGCGGTAAAGACCGCTGAACAAGAGCTCGAGCAACGCACCAACTGGGCCAACCAGCTCCAACGCGAACTAACGGAGCGGACCGAGTGGGCACAAAGCCTGGATCAGGAACTGACCAGAACGCGGGGGCAAGTTTACGGTCTGGTCGCCAAGCTGGACGAGGGTGAAGCGGTGCTCATCGAACGCACCAACTGGGCGCGCGAGCTTGAAGCGGAACTGACCCAGGCTCGGGCGCGGCTTGGCGAAATGGAAGGGACACTGATCGAGAAAGAATCGATCGTTGCCGAGCTGAGCGGAGAAGTGACTCGAGGGCGAAATGAACTTGGTCTTTTGTTGGCTGCGCTGCGTGCTCAAAGCGCCGCCGAGGAGGACCAAGGCCGTGCGATTGAAGCGGGACAATCACCCGGCCTGCCGCATGGCGAATTCGCGGAACTGCGCGAATTGGTCCTCGAACTGGAGAAGTTGCGAGTGGCGCAAGTTCGCTTGTCCGAAACTCAGATGCAAACCGCGGCGGAACTTCAACGAAGACTGGGAACTCTGACACGCGAGCGGGCGCTGGCTGCGAACTCGCGGTGGCTGAGGCTGGGGCGGGCGCTGGGGCTGGGCCCAAGGCTCGACTAATTAGCACATGGATAGGTCTTTGGGGCATCCGGAAAGCATTCTCTGCTTGACGGGGGACTCTAACGGGTATTCCATCTGAAGTATGAGAAAGACAAAGAAGAAATCCGTGTCGCGGCTGAGCTCGAGGGCAAAGCAGGGATTTCAGGGCTACCCGGTGGCAACGGTAGCACTTTATGGGCCGACGGACGAGTTGGCAACCAAGGTGGCAGTCGGGATTATACGGAACGAAGGCGGAGAAGCGGATTCGTTAGAGCGCTGGTTTAGCGAGGACGCCGATATTCGTCACGATGGAGCGATCGAGCAGGAGATTCTAGCCTACATCCTCGCGCAAGGGGCGAAATCGGTTGCGATCACCGACCGAATCGTGGGCTGCCCGCATGAGGAAGGGATCGATTATCCCGACGGGAAATCGTGCCCGAAGTGTCCTTACTGGGCCGGCAGAGACCGATGGACCCACGAGCGAATTCACTGATGCGGGGATGCCCGAAGACTTACAAGTTTGCCAAGGCCTGGGGCGACATATCAACTTTCTTCCACTGGCCAGCAATGATTTTTGCGCGGATCTTCGCTGGTGAGACGCCGGCCTTGGTCTGCTGGTAGGCAAACACTGCTTCATGGCGGCAGATGGAACATTCCTCACCGTGGTTGTCGACGAAGCAATCGAGCAGACTGCCGTGACCAGCGAACTTATCGCAGGAGCAATAGCAGGGCAGCTGATAGAGTACCGGGCGAATCTTGCCGGCGAGTTCGTACACCCGCTGCACTTCCGGTTTGGCGGCGTACTGTTGAGGATCCTTGGTTGCCGGCAGGGGCCCCGTAGGCGGTTCGCTGTGGTAGGCGGGAATTCGCTCCTCCGATGCGGCAATTGCGATTGAGGCCGTCATTGAAGTCAGAGTTCCCATCATGAGCTGTCTGCGCGTAATAGACAAACGAAACCTCCTGCTAAGCCATGAAATGGCACGCTCCTACTACAATATCTTGAAACCCGCGAGCATTCGATTGGGATGGCGCCGGGATCGTTGAAGCCGACATCCATGGAAGAATCACCCCAGATTGACTTTCCCGATGTGGATGCCCCACCGGACCAGCGGAGGAGGGCGCCGTATCTTATCCTGTGCGGCTCTGTCCTGCTGATGGCCGCCGGCTACATCCTCTACTCACAGACTTGGGCATTCGCCTGGGACGAGGGATTTCACATACTAGCCGCACAACTCATTAAAGACGGGAGGCTTCCGTACATCGACTTCTTTTTTCCGCAGACTCCGCTGAACGCTTTATGGAACGCCGCCTGGATGCGGGTGTTTGGGGACAGCTGGCGGATGGTCCATATAGTGGCCGCAGTAGAGGCCATTGGCGCGATTTTCCTTACGGCGGATTTCGTGTACTGGCACCTGCCCGTTCCGCGTTGGAGGCTGTCTGCTTCTTTGTTGGCGGCGGTTCTGGTGGGCGCCAACATCCAGGTCGTCCAGTTTGGTCCCGTTGCCCAAGGCTACGCCCTGGCGTTGTTTCTCTCGGTGGCCGCCTTTCGGCTAACGGTTTGGGCGGTGGGCGTAAGGAATCCTCTGGCAGCGGCAACGGCGGGGATGGTGGCGAGCGCGGCGGCCGGCTCCACGCTGCTGGCAGCTCCGTACGCCCCAGTCCTCCTGGTTTGGCTGGTCATTTATAGCCGAACGGGGCAGCGCTGGGCGAAGGCCGTCAGCTTCTTGTTGGGTGCGGCCATCGCATGGCTTCCCATCCTCTGGCTCTACCTTCGATCGCCGCGTGTAGTGCGTTTTAACATCTTCGATTACCACATGCGGTACCGCGAAGTGGATTGGTCCGAGGCAATTCCGCACGACATTGACGTGCTGTCCTCATGGCTCGAGTCTTCCCAGGCGCTGGTGTTGGGCTTGCTAGCGCTGGCGGGACTGGCGTACGTCATCAGCGTTGCCCGCCGCGGACCGCAAGCTTATGCGGTGGCGATCAGCTCTACGGACAGTCAGGGCGGGGGATATTCGCCCCACAATGCCTGGGATCGAACGCGCCGGGCCGAACTCTATCTCTGTGCCTGGCTGACGCTGGCCGAAGCCATTCACATTTCGAGGGCACACCCGACTTTTGCGCGGTACTTCCTGCTGGTGGTTGCACCGATGAGCATTCTTGCAGTGGTAGGCCTGTATGTTCTGGGGTCGCGCCTCGGCCGTCCGGACCGCCCGTGGTGGGCGGTAGCGCCCACCATGCTGTTGGTGTTGCTCGCGATAGCGCGCGCCACGTATGACGAACGGGACGAGATGCACTGGAGCGACCTCGTGAAGATTACCAATAAAATCAACGAAGTTACGCCTCCAGGCGCCACCCTGCTCGGCGACGAGCAGATCTACTTCCTGACCAAGCGCATACCGCCGGAAGGGCTGGAACATCGTGACTCGCACAAGCTCAAACTGGATGCCACGTTCTCCAAAATGCTGCACGTCATGTCAAAGGCGGACTTAAAAAAGAAGGTTGCCAGCGGTGCGTTTGCCACCGTCCAAAGCTGTGACGACGACGAGATGACCGACCTAAGCTTGGATGATCTATACGAGCACAACGCGGAATTCGATGATTGCAAAGTGTTTTGGGGACTGAAGGGCGGCGAAACAAAAGGCTCCGCCAAGTGAGCTGATGGGGCGCGTTCGGCGGTCCATAGATCGGGCGAAGGGGAGGCGTTTGCCGGTTGGCAGCGGACATCAGCTATGCGCAGGGTAGGCATTCATGAGAGACTATAGTTGATATGTTTGAAGGACTATTTCGACCCCAGCACCTCCTGGTGATTTTGGGCGTTGCGTTCTTTCTGTTCGGCGGCAAGAAGTTGCCTGAATTAGGCAAAGGCCTCGGAGAGGGAATCAAGAATTTCCGGGATACCATGCGCCAGGTGACGAACGAAACCACCGAAGAGAAGAAAGAAACGGAAAAGTCCGCTTAATCGGACTTCAACGTCTTTGTAACCCGGGCCTGGCAGAAAGCCATTTCGCGACTGACCGGTTGGCGCAATAGGCGGCTAATCCAGATTCCTGTAAAGACGAAGCAACTGCTGCGCGGAGGCATTTCGAGCCAAGCGGCCTTAAGAATCAATTCGATCGGCGGCCCTGACTTTCAGGTTGGGGCCGCTCGAGTTTGAAGACGGTGCTGAAAAAGGCCAGACCGCGCCTAAGCCCGAAGGGTGGAAGGTTGCCGCGCTGATCGAAGAGGCGGCATCGCAACTTCAGTAGAGTCGTCGCTGATAGGCCTTCCCCCGGCAACGCACGAAACTCAAGCGAACGCGATCCCGTTCTCGCGGCCTATCCGGAGAATGTACTGCTTGCCTTCTTCGTATTCCTCGGCGGTCTTCAGGTGCTCCAGCATCAGCGGCGCATCGAATGACAGTTGCGCCAGACCCTGCAGGTACGCGTGGTAGTCGATTTGGCCCCGGCCGGGAACGACTTCCAGGAAATGAATGTTCATTTCCGGAATCCACTGAAGATCCTTTGCGTGGCAGGAGACAATCTGCGGCCCCAGTTTCGCGAAGCACTCCCGTGTGTAGGCGCCGTTCTCGTAGAAGCGTTGCGGGCAATTGATGCCGTTGCAGATGTCCAGATGAACTCCGAAAGCCGGCCGGTCCACCGCCTTGAGGAGTTTCACATAGGAATCCGGGCCGTCAGGAAGGTTCCAGCCCATCATCTCGATGGTGAACTTGGTTCGCTTGGGCTTGACGCTGTCGATGATATGCCGGCAGTTGTCGACCGTGGCCTCAAAGAACTCTTTCGACAGATTCTTGGGATCCGGCCCATACCAGACGGTCGGGTTGTACGAACCGGCAATATCCACACAACAACGCGCCCCAACGGCTTCGGCCAAGGCGCAGCGTTCCGTCACGTAGGCAAGGTTTTCGCGCCGCTTAGTGATGTCCGGATCGAGCATGTTCTTCCAGGCGCCCACTTCGGCAATCAGAACGTTCGCTTCGGCAAACGCTTTCTGGATAGCGCGAATCCGATCGGTGTCGCTCAGCTTGACTTCGGGACAGTACGCCGCGCTGTAGCCCAGGCGGCGATGTTCCCGAGCGAGTTCGAAAGGATCGCTGGATTTGAGAAAGATCGGACCACCCAGCCGGATAGCCCGGCCGGCGGCCTTGACGTTTGTCACGGCCACCAGGGTCGATGCTGCTATGAACGCGCGTCGGGTCGGCTGTTTCATTTGTGTTCCCTGCGCGGCCATTCTTTGGCTGCGCCGGTAGCGATTATACGCCGTCTGGAGGATACAGCCGGAAGAAAGCAGGCTCGAGTGCGCTCCCTTAGGTGCCGTGGACCCGTTAGCATCCGCTTGCTCGCGCGCGGTTCCGTGTTGAGTCGCTGGCGCCACCGCCCTCAGTGCGACGGGCTTTCGGCACACGGCAACGAAGCGTCGAAGAGGCACAGATTCTCTGCCTTCCAACGCATCGCGGCATAAATGCGGGTGCGGCCGGCGGGATGGTCGAAAAACAGGAACTCTTCAATCGGCCCCGGATCGAGCTTACGGTATTCGCCGAGTAGAAGATCCACTTCCGCCTCCCCGTCCGGTTGGCGCGCGGCGTTGATGCCATACATGTCGGCCTCATACTCCTGGGTGCGAGTGAACGTATTGCCAATCGGCGTGAAGACGAAGCCGAAGATCGAAAGAATCAGAAGCGCAAGGGGCAGCACGGCCACATCGCCCACATCCCGTATCTGCCAGCGGGCACCCCAGCGAGCGAGCGAATACGCCAGCACCCAACGCAGGGCCGCGAAGAAAACAATGGCTACAAGCGTGAAGAAGATCACCGAGTTATTGATGTGGTGCAAAACGTAATGACCCATCTCATGACCCATGGTTGAGAGAATCCCTTCGGGCGAGACACGCTTCAGCAGGTTGTCGTTCAGCGTAATTCGCTCCGTTCCGAAAAGCCCGCTGACATTGGCGCTGACACGATTGCTTTGCTTTGAGGCATCCACTTCGTATACATCGGACGCTGGAATGCCGTTAGCATGCGCCAGACTCAGAATCTGCTGCTTGATTGGGGTATTCGCGAGCGGCTTATACGTATTGAAAAGCGGTGCAATGAAGACCGGAGCGATCAGATGCCGAAAAAGAGGAGGAATACGATGGCGACGGCTGTACCCCAAAGGTGCCAGGTTCGCGGCAAGCGGCGAACAATTCCGAGCAGCGCGGCCACCATGAGCCCGCCAAACACCAAGGACAGCCCCAAGCCAATCAGTTGGTCGCGAAGCCAGCCGCCGAAGGTCTGATTCATCAGGCCATATTTCTGCTCGCGAAAGAATCCCTCGTACACAGTCAGCGGGAAAGTAAAGATCGCCGTAACAAGGCTGAACTCAACCCAATACGCGATGACTTGCAAAAAGCGGAAGCGCGTCAAACGCTCAGCCAAATTGCGCATCTTGCTGGAAAGCCGGGTCTCCAGCAGGATTAGCAAGACCGCGGCGCCCCACAGAAAATCCCATAGAATCAGCCAGTAGCCACCTTCAAAGTAGGCGTCGGATCGTGCCCGGGCGGTTCCCGTCACCGTGGCCAGCCAGGCGTCCGTGGCGGCCTTGGCGTCGAAGTGAGCCGAGGGCTGCGCCGCCAGTGGAACTACGGGATGGGCTGGCTGGGCAGACAGAACCGGCACGACCATGACCAGTACTACCAGAACCAGAAAGAGCGAAATGCTTTGCCGTGACATGGCATCAGACTACCAAGAATTCTCAGTGTAAGCCGCGCGACGCTAAGGAGTCGGGAGAGATGCCACCGAAAGTACAGTTAGGAGACCCCGGGGATCTCTTCTTCGGGCTGCACGATTTAGCCGTGCGAATCCGAACTCTGAGCCCGGATGAGCAGCTGGAATGGGACACCATTGTTTCCTACATCAACGGCTACATTGAGTATTTGTCTTCACTCACATCCGGGCAAGTGCAGACGGATAAGCCGCTGAGCGGAGGCATGGAACAGGGGGTCATCGTCGCGGTCCACTCGCTCGAAAAGGCCCGCCGTTCCGCGAAGAAGCGAGTTGTTGATTCAACCGCTGACGCGGTCGACCAGGCGTCACGGGCCATACGTGGCGCTGGTAACATCTCGCTACCCAGCATTGCGGTGGGGAAGTAAGGCACACCACCGGTTTTTCGCCGCGTAATCTAGTCCTTCAAATACCAGGGAACGCTCACAATCACGATGCGCTGGTTCCCTCGCAGCGTCAGTAGCGCCTTCAGAACGGCTGCCCGCTGGTTATGGAGCGGGTAGTGGTACCAGCGCCGCTCAACTAGTTCCGGGACGAGAACCGCAACCTGGAGATCAGGGTCTTTGGCTTGCCGCTCCAGTATGTAGTCGATCATCGGTATGAAGATGAGCCGATAGGGCGATGGCAGAATAACCAGCTCCGGCACGGGAACTCCGGCGGCCTCGAGCGGTTGCTTCACGTAGGCAGGCCACGCCCTCTCAATCTGGCACTCGGCTTCGTCTTTCACGTTCACGTGAATGGCGACCACCTGGCTGGATAACGTGATGGCAAAGCGCAAACCCTTCGCGACGACCTGACTCCAGCGGTCGACGGGAACGATTACGAGTGGCGGCTTCACCACTCCGAGCTGTAACGGCTCATGGCACTCCGTCTCGCCCGCGACCCGGCGGTAGTGCCGGTGAATCGACGACATCAGCACCACGAATAGCGGAATCAGCACAAGCGTAATCCACCCGCCCTGGGTGAATTTGGCGATCAGGATCACCACCACTGTGACCGCCGTAGCGGCCGCACCAGTCAGGTTTACCAGTGCTTTGTGCCATTGGACGCCTTCCTTCTGGTGCAGCCAGTGTGCGACCATTCCGGCCTGTGAAAGGGTAAAGGCCAGAAAAGCGCCCAGGGCAAAGAGTGGAATAAGGTTGTCGGTAATGCCCCGAAAGATGACCAGCAACGCACCGGCAAGCACTGCCAGGACGTAGATCCCTTGCGAATAAACGAGCCGACGGCCCCGAATCGTAAAGGAGCGTGGCAAATAGCCGTCGTGGCCGAGAATGCGGCAGAGGCGAGGGAAGTCCGCAAAGGCTGTGTTTGCAGATAGGCAGACGACTAACAACACGGCGCCCATCGCGAAGTAGTAGAAGAAACCGCGGCCCATGACGGCAGCTGTTAACAGCGACAGCGTGCTCTCATAGCCGGGCGCGTCGGGATCGGTTGCCGCAATTCCATACGCAGTCACCTGCCAGGCAATTCCGGCCAGCAGAACAATCAGGATGGCGACGATGATGGTCAGTGACTTTTGAGCGGTCTTTTCAGTCGGTTCGCGAAAAGCTTTCACTCCGTTACTGACGGCTTCGACGCCTGTCAGCGCGGTGCAGCCGCTGGCAAAGGCCCGCAGCAGCAGCCAGTAGGTGGCGGACTGCATGGTCTGTGGGAACGCCGGCATCTTGACCAGCGGAACTGGATGGCCACTATGCGACAGGGTTTGGATGCCCCCGGCAATCAGAACAACGAGCAGCGTTCCGACAAACAGATACGTTGGAACGATGAAAACTGCTCCAGCTTCGCGGACACCACGTAGATTCACGATCGTGATCATCACCAGGATGACCAGGCAAATCCCTACGGTATGCGGCTGGAGACTCGGAACGGCGGAAACCAAAGCGCCCACCCCGGCTGCTATGCCGACCGCCACCACGAGCACATAGTCGATCATCAGGGCGGCGCCGGCGAGGAGGGCGAACCCCCTCCCCAAATTCTCGCGGGCCACCGTGTAGGAGCCGCCGCCCCCGGGATACGCGGCGATGGTCTGACGATAGGAAAAGAAAACCACGACGAGCAGGGTGATGATGGCCGTGGAGATGGGGATGCTGTAGCGAACGCCGGCAACGCCTAACGGAATCAGCACGGCAAGCGCCGCTTCGGGACCGTAAGCCGCTGAGCTGAGTGCGTCCAACCCGAATATGGGTACGCCGGCGATGGAGCCTATCTTTTCCGCGCGTTCTTCGCTTGTGGCGAGCGGTTTGCCAAACAGCAGATCTGCCAGAGACATGCTTTCCTATTGTCGACGGAAGACGCTGCCAAGTCTCCAGGAATTTTGCCGATTGTATTTCAATCCGAAGACGGCTATCCGCTCAAACAGGGATGCTAGCCTCTCAGTTAGAGAATTGAGCGATTGGCCATTTTCCACACACATCAAGTGGCGCTCGTCGCTTTACTGGCTACCCTGTTGTTCCCCCAAGCGGCGCCTTGTGCCGACGACCATCCCGTGCCGACGTTCTCCACCACAGTCTTCGGCACGACTCTACCCAGTGAGGGACTGCGGGGCAAGGTGTACCAGATGCTTCAGGTGCCGTACCTGCCGTATTTCACCTACATGAAACCAGTCGCGACCTTGTATACCAAATCGCTGAATATTCCGCCTCAAGACGCTTTGCAGGGCTTCCCCGGTCTCCCGGATTTAACGGAATGGTTTGCGATCGATTACCACGGCACCTTCTGGATATCCGACGCCGGTCCATATCATTTTCAGCTCATGTCCGATGACGGATCGAAGCTTTACATCGACGACATACTGGTCATCAACAACGACGGCATACATCCACCACGAACGGAGGTAGGCACCGTTGAGCTCAAGAAAGGAATCCACAGGATTCGGGTCTCGTACTTCGAAGGCACGCGGGAGCGGTTTGCCTTAATGCTGTGTATTGCCCGGCTAAACGACCCAACGTGGGAGATCTTCAATACCGATGATTTCCAAAAACCGACCGGCGACAAACGCAGCAAGAAGTCCAAGGCTGAGTGCTGCCAGCGATGTGGAACCGGGGGGGTATGGCAATGGCCCGACACCCCATTCCCTCCCGGCATATTGCCACCCGGCACAATTCCACCGCCCTAAGCAAATCTCGCCAATCGTGTTTCACTGCGAACACCACCATTCGGCCAGGTGGGCTGTTAGCCTCTCAGCTAGGGAGCTGCACGATTGGTTGCATTCCACAGACGTCAAGTTGTGCTCCTCGCTTTATTGGCTGCACTGTTGGGCCGCCGAGCTGCGCTTTGCGCCGACGACCAGCCCGTCCCGACGTTCTCGACCACGGTTTTCGGCACGACGCTGCCCAGTGATGGACTGTGCGGTCGAGTCTACGAGTTGATCCAAGGCATGAAATATCTGCCGTATTTCACTTTCATGAAACCCCTTGCGACGCTGTATACAAAGTCGCTGAATATCCCCACACAGGACTTTTCACAAGGCTTCCCTGGTCTGCCGAATCTCAAGGAGTGGTTTGCCATCGACTATCAGGGCGCCATCTGGATTTCGAAGGCCGGTCCATATCGTTTTCAGCTGACGTCCGATGACGGATCAAAGCTCTTTATCGACGGCATCGCGGTGATCAACAACGACGGAATACACCCGCCGCGAACGGAGGAAGGGGAAATCGACCTCAAGAAAGGAAGCCACAGGATCCGGGTCTCCTATTTCCAGGGTCCCCGGTACGAGCTTTCCTTAGTGTTGTCCGTTGCCCGGCCCAACGACCCGACATGGGAGATCTTTAATACCGATGATTTCCAAGAACCTACCAAACGGGACAAGAAGTCCACAGTCGCCAGGCCAAAGAAGTAAAGACCAAACGGCGCCCGCCAACCGTACCACCCTAAGCGGCGGGAGCGTCTACGACAAGAGAGCCCCAATCTGGGCTTGGATTTCCTCGACATTCCACGCTGAGAGTTGGGCCAGCATATTCACCGCTTCGGGCGGCAGATAGATCTGCTCAACCGTGTAGTAATTCGGGAAGTTCGCCAGCGGGCCGATCCCGCTCCCCGAGCTGTTGATCAGCGTTCCATTGGAGTTCTCGTTCGATTGTCCATTCTTGAGATCCGTCAGAAGGCTCGTGTCGGTGATCTGCTTTTGCCAGCTGTTAACCCGGTTGTTGTAGACCCACACCACGGTGACCTCGCGGCCCGCGGCGATGTTGGCCACCGGATTGTCGACCGTCACCAAAGTCTGAGTGAATGCCGCCGTATAGGTTCCCAGGCTCGAGTCCTGATTGGCCCCGCCGCAACTGGCGTTATACAAACCCAGGCACAAGGCATCCAATTCGTTGTTCGCGTTGCTGAACACCTGCACGTAGCTCAGCGGTTGCTGAGGGCTCATGCCGCCGTAGGAAACGTAAGGACCGCCGGAAGCGGGATAATAACTGCCGAAAAGCAGAGGCAGACAAACATCGACTACCACTTGGCTGCCAGCCATACCCAACGGGGTTTCCGAGTTGATAAAAGCGACAATCCGATTCGCATTGGTTTGCGCAAGCAGGCCAAGGATGCCGGTATTGTCGAAGCTCCCGCCGTCGGAAAAACCACGCGTGGCGTTCTGCGGCTGGCTCACTTGCCCTATCGGCCAGTAGTTGTATTGCGGCACTACCTTGGCCGCATCCGAGTCGATTAACAACTGCAGAGCTGCCTTCAACAGACCGGCGGCCCACGTGCTCAAGTGGAATTTCCTGACAACTTCGGCCACCACATCATCGATTGCCACGTTGATGTATTGCAGCAGAAGCTCGGCAAAGAACGCGCTGGAGCAACCGGTGATGTCGCACAGCGAATAGCACCGGCTGACGTTCACGACCGCCGTTTGGGGACTCGTTCCCGCCCCAGCCAGGGTAGAGGTGAAGGCGAACGATTCGACGCTTCCTCCCCCGACGATCGTCTTATCCGGGCTTTCGCCGGGAACGCCGGTAGCTCGGGCCGTCGCCTGGACAGGCACCTGCGGTGAATCCGCTTCAGTAAAGCTCTCAATCAGGTTGGTATTAACGATCAGCGTGGGCCGGTTGGGCTTCGCCGTATAGAAAGACGCTGGTGTCAGCGTAGGGTTCTCGGAAGTAATGTTCTGCTGGATGTAATCGGGCGAAAGACTGAAGAAGCGGTCGGGCAACAAGTACGGCGCGTTGGAAGAATAGGCGGCGTTGTAGAGTCCGAACGGCTTGAGAATCAGTTCGCCGACGCCTGCAATCCAGAACCAGTTTCGGAGATCGGGACCCAGGGGATCGAAGAAACCCCATTTCCACAGCACGCCCAGGTAATCCGCGATTGCCGAGACGTTGAATTGCTGGGGCACGAGGCCGAGGCACTGCGACCCCATGGTGGCCATGGCAGCCGATGTAAGTGCGCCGGGCGGCGTTGGTGTGATCAGGAGATCGGAATCCGAGACATTCGGCGGCAGAAACGTATAGACGACGCTCGCCCAAGTCCCGCCCGAAACCGAGGAGATGTATTGAAATTGGCTGAGAAGGGTCTCGTTCGAATTGTTCGGAGCGGCAAGACGATTCAATGCCGAAAGCTGCCCCAGCGCGCAGGTCAGTGCCCTCGAACCACCGCCGGAAAGGCAAACTGCAGTCACCGGAATCGTGGAAGCCTGCTGTTTGACGGCCGGGTAGAGGTTAGCTTCGTAAGTATCAGGCGGCGAGCTGCTCATCGATCCACTCCTGGGTTGGGCACAAACAATTGTATTCGAGATCAGGCGGGCACAAGCCGCGCTGAAGGCGAGTGCGGAACCTACCCGGCGAGCAATGCTCTGCGCAAAACATCGAGGGCGGTTTGCGTGGCCAGCGTGCGAATACGATGACGGCCCAGACCATAGCGCAGCTTTGTCACTTTGACGCCATCTGGTGAAGCCAGGCCGATGAAAACGGTCCCTACAGGCGCTTCTTCCGTGCCACCGCCGGGGCCTGCGTAGCCGGTTGTCGAGAGCGCGTAATCGGCGCCGGTCCTTTCGAGCGCGCCTTTTGCCATAGCCGCTGCCGCTGGTTCGCTCACGGCTGTATGGGCCTTGAGCAATTCGCGCGGCACGCCCAGCAGCGCTTGCTTCTGCTCGTCGGTATAGGTAACCAGCCCCGCCAGGAAGAAGTCGGAGCTGCCGGCATGTTCGGTCAGCCGTGAGGCGATCAAACCGCCGGTGCAACTCTCGGCCGTGGCGACGGTGGCATGCCGGTCGCGCAGGAGACGGCCAACAACCATATCGAGCGTTTCGTCGGAATCCGTCGTGTAGACCCTATCGCCGAGCAGCGCCGCAATGGGGTCACCAACTTCCTTGAGAAGGGCGTCCGCCTCGGCCTCCGTCGCGCACCGTGCCCGCAGGTGGACAGACAAGTCGCCGGGTGCGGAAAGCACGGTCGTAGCGGGGTTCCCGTACTTCGAGTAGACCGGAGCAATCAGTGTATCCAGATCGGACTCGCCCATTCCGGCAATGCGAAAGCTGCGCACGCGAATCACCTGCGGTGGAATCAATGCGCGCAATCGAGGCACAACCTGGTCTGTCACCATCGGCTTCAATTCATGGGGAGGACCTGGCAGCAGAAAAAGCACACCACGACCGGCCTGGCAGAACTGCCCGGGCGCCGTGCCATGAGGATTCGGGAGTGCCTCGGCGCCCTCGATGAGATAGGCCTGCCGGCGGTTGTTCTCCGCCATGCGCCGTTTAATCTGTTCGAAGCGGCGGACGAGGACCGCTTCCTGGTCGGCGGAGAACTCGAGTTTTCTGCCCAGCGCCGCAGCCGCCGCATCCCGCGTTACATCATCCTCGGTAGGTCCCAGGCCGCCGCTTAGGAGAACGAATTCCGAACGCGCCAGCGCCTCACGGATCACCTGCTGCAAACGCTGGCGGTCGTCGCCCACAATCTGCTTGCCGACCACTTCCAGACCCAGAGCATTGAGCTGCTCGGTGATGAATAGCGAATTCGTGTCGAGCCGCTGTGGCGTCAGCAACTCACTCCCGATCGCGATGATTTCAGCGACCGGCTGAAGCGCCGGCGCTGTCGGCTTGAAGTCGGGCACGATGTTCTTAGGGCAGTCGTGAGCCGATGACGCCAACGTCAGCCCGAAACAGAGCGCTGTGTGTGGCGATAATGAGGGCCCCGCCCGGTGCGAACGCCAAGCCTACAATGTTGGGGCCGGAAAGGAACAGTTCGGGTTCCCGTTCGTTAGCGCCTGTCTTCATACGAACCACGCCGCGGCGGCCCTTCAGAGACGCAGCCACGTAGAGGGTGCCGGAGGCGTCAAATGCCAGTCCCTGCGGCCTCCCAAGGCCGCGGTGAAATGTCTCCACTTCACCGGCTGTCGAGATCCGGTAGACGTTATCGAAGCTCGAAGTCGTCGGTCCGGTGATATACAGATAGCCGTCCGGTGCGAAGGCTAGATGATAAGCAGAAATCGAGGCCTCCAGCGTCGCAAACACATAGATCTGCCGGCTTGGGCTGATCTTGAAGATTGTGCCGCTGCGATCACCCACGTAGAGGTTCTCGTCCGCGTCGAATGCAATGCCCGTAGCAACGCCCATGCCCTCGACGAACACCGACATGCTGCCGGCGGGAGTGACTCGATAGATGACGCCGTCGAAGCGGCTGGAGACGTACAGCAGGCCTTCACGATCGAAGGCCAATCCAGTCGGATTCATCAAGTCGGTCACGAAGGGCTTGCTGGTGTAGCTCAAGTCAATCTTGTAGATGGATACCGGCGACTTCTGGCCCCGTGATCCGCTAAAGGTGCTGTAGACGTTTCCTTCCTGATCCACAGCCGGATTTGCCACCGGATGCAGGCTGTCGGCGATTGGCAAGCCGACGATCGACTCCCAAACTTCGCTCTCCAGCGGCCCGGAATGGACCACGATTTCGCCGGTCAGCGCCCCTTCCGGGACACGGGCCACAATGTGGTTGTCCGAAGCAATCAACAGGGACGCGGGTTCTTCTCCAATCGTGACCCGGGGGTGGCCTTCCACCGCAAAACGCTCGCCGTGGATCTGGAACTCGCCGTTGGTAATGGCGGCGGCGGGTTCCACCGTGGTTATTGTGGGCCGGACAGCGGCCTCTTTTCGAATGGCCATAACTAGAAAAGGTTGAGCCTTACACCTATATACAAGATAAGCGCAGCGTATCCGCCGGCCGCCAGATCATCAACCACAATCCCCACGCCTTCCGGCAACTTTTCCAGATCCCGCACTGGCCACGGCTTCCAGATATCGAACAACCGAAACAACATCAGCCCCGCCACCAGGCTCTTCCAATTCCAGACCGGCGCCGCCAGTAGCGTGATCCACTGCCCAAGCACCTCGTCGACCACCACGATGCCAGGATCTTTCTTGCCGACGTGCCGCGCGGTCAAGGTTGCCGCCCATATACCGGGCAACAATATCAGAAACACCATGGCTAAAAGGGCGTACCGGTTCAGGCCGAAGTGTGCAAGTGCCGCAACTATCAGCACGGCAGCGATGGAACCGGCCGTACCGGGCCCCCAGGGGAAGTAGCCGCACCCGAACCAGGTTCCGATCACGAGCGCCAGCTTCGTCACAATGAGCGCCTGTGTTTACCGCTCATCGAGTCAGCCAATCGCTCGCGGGACGCAAACCAACGGTTCACCGGCTGCCTTCCTCGCCCCACTCGTCATGAGGTCCCACATCGAGGTCGTCGTCGTCCGGTTCCAAGGGGGCGGGAACCACGTACTTTTCCGACGCCCAGTTCCCCAGATCAATGATCCGGCAACGATCGCTGCAAAATGGCATATACGGGCCGTCCCATTCGACTTCTTTCTTGCAGATGGGACAACGAATAGCCGGTTTCGAATCAGGCATACGGCGAGTATCTACGCGTTAGGGTTCGATGAGATGCGGGCGGCCGGATGCAGCCTGGCAATCGATGCATGGGAGGCCGGGTTGGACGAAATAATTTGAAATGGGTTCTCGTTTCTCTCGCCGCGAAATTGCTGGGGCGAATCCACGAGTTCGCCCACCAGATCGTAGTCCTGTGCCTCAGTAATTCGTATGCGGCGCAGATCTCCCACTTGGGGCTCTCCCGGTCCAAAATCGTTGATGTAGCAGACGCCATCGATTTCCGGAGCCTGCGTAGAAAGCCGCCCTTCCCACAACAGGTCCGTCTCTCTCGAGGGCCCCTCCACAAGAATCGGCAGTTCCTGGCCAACCAGTTGCTTGTTGCGGGCCTGTGAGATCCGGCGCTGGATCGACATTAAGCGGCGTTTGCGATTGTAGATTGTGCGTTGATCAACTTTGCCGTCCAGATGAAAACTGCCGCTGGTTTCCTCATCGCTGTAGGAGAACACGCCCAGCCGGTCAAGTTTTGCCGCCTTCACAAACTCGCACAGTTCTTCGAAATCCGTTTCGGTCTCACCGGGAAACCCTACAATCATGCTTGTGCGAATCGCCACACCGGGAATCGTGCGCCTCACCCTTTCAAGCAGCTTGAGGAAGATCTCCCCGTTCGCCCCGCGCTTCATCCGTTTCAGAACGGAGGCGCTCGCGTGCTGCAGAGGCATGTCGATGTACTTCACAAGCGCTTCGTGTTCGGCCATCGTGTCCAGCAGTTTTTGCGTGACGCGATTTGGGTAGGCATAAAGGAAACGCACCCACTTCGGTTGTTCGGTAGGAATTCCGGCCAGGCGGGCCAGCAGTTGCGCCAAGCCGTCTTTCAATCCCAGGTCTTCGCCGTAGCAGGTAGTATCCTGGCCGATCAGGTTGATTTCGCGCACGCCCATCGCGAACATCCGCGTCGCCTCATTGATGACGCTTTCAAAGCGGCGGCTGCGAAACTGCCCCCGATATTGCGGGATAACGCAAAACGTGCAAGGGTGATCGCACCCTTCCGCGATCTTGATGTAGGCGGAGTGCTTGGGCGTCGCAAAAACTCGCGCTGTCAGGTCGTGGTAGAGATAAGGCTCAATCGGATGTTGCTTGGGCTCCAATCCCTCACATAAAGCCGTGATCTGATCCAGCTCATTGGTTCCCAAGACCGCGTCGACTTCGGGCATATTCTTCCGGATATCGTCGCGGTAGCGTTCGACCAGGCATCCTGCCACCACCAGTCGCTGCGCTTTCCCCGTTTTTTTATACTCGGCCATTTCGAGAATCGTATCGACCGATTCCTGCTTCGCCGGGTCAATGAAACTGCACGTGTTCACGACGATGACATCGGCCTCGGCGGGTTGCGCGGTCAACTCATGGCCGCAGGAGACAAGTTGGCCCATCATGACCTCGGTGTCAACCAGGTTTTTGGGACAGCCCAGACTTACAAAGCCGATTTTCAAGTGGATTTCTTCACAATCCGGAGTGCCGGGAATGGCCGCAATCGATACGCGCGGCAGTCTTCAGGATAGCAGGAAGACCGGCCTGATTCAGCGGGCTTTGGCGACACAGATTTTCTCCTCACCGTTCATGGGGATTCGCAGCATGCCCGCCCGGTCCGCATAGGCAGGGCTAGTTTTCTTGGCGCCGATAAGGGTGATCTTTGTATTTGGCTTCATGTCCCAAGCCAGGAAAACGGGTCCGTTCGCACCCGTGGCTTTTGGAACTTTCGGTACGTCCAGGCAACCGGCCTGGAAGGGCAGCAGGGTGAGGTGACCGGCTTCGAAGGGCCTCTCCCGCCAGCCCGCCGGGCAATTTTCTTCAGCCACCGCCCCGGTCTGTCCTGGCCTTGCCGCGGCAGCCGAGATCCTTATCCAGCACGAATCCGGTTCCCAGGTGGTGCGCGCATATAGCAATCCGGCATCGGCATCATACGCCCAGGGATCGAGGTTGTAATAGCTCAGGCCTGGCAAGTAGGGATCGGCCCAGAGAAACTCGTAGGCGACACCCTGGCCTTCGCGCATCACTCGTGAATCCTCCATGGCCCAGCCTTGGACATACTGGGCGGAGGCGAGGTTCGGGTCGATGCCGATGAGGGCAAGCGCCGCGGCACGTATCTGCCAGGTGGGTCTTTCAAGCTGCTTTGGATGCAGCGACAGAAGGTATTCGGACGGCAGATTTTGGAAAGCCACTAAATGATCGGCGCGCAGATCGATGCGGGCGTTTTCACGAACCACCTCCAGGATTTCGCACAGGGCATAAACTTGCTCCGGATCGCTAAGCCAGACGCCATCCCGTTTCGCAAGGATGTCAACTACGCTGTTCCACCACGTCTCATAGCTGGTGGGGAAGGAAGGGTCGAGAACTACTTGCAAGAAGAGCAAATCGCGATAATGCAACGGATCAAGTCCAGCCACAGTGCGCGCTGCACCGGGCCCGGCTTGCGCCAGACTCGCTTTGAGCGCTGCAGTCAACAACTGGCGCCGCTGTGGCTCCGTAAACTTGTCGGCGCACCAATCGCTAACCAGCGCCACTTGACGTGCTTCGCCCGAATGATCCAGCGCCCACTGGACCGCTGCAACTCCAGCCTTATCGTCGTGAGTGATCGCGTGATAAAGCGCCAGTTCGAACCCGCGTTCAGGCGAATCCGGCGAGGAGTTGATGCGGTTTTCGAAATTGGTCCAGCGTTCCGTGTTCCGCGCGCGGTCGCGCCCAAGCCGCTTCAATTGCTGCGCCGTCAACAACAGCTTTGGTGAGCCGCCGCTCTCAGCCTGGAGACTGGCACAAAGCAGTGCCACAGTTCCCAATGCAAGAACCAAAACGGCACATCGCGCCGGAAAGAATCGCAATCTGTCATTCTTTCACACCAGCTATCGCTATATCGGCGAGCACCGCCCTCCTTGGATTCCAATGGCGGATCTTTGGCGCGTTCGCGCTCGGCGAAGGCTCGAGAATCGAGCCGGCAACCCCTCACTGCGGCAAAGTTTTTTGCACCAAATTCAGACCCGGTACGCCGGCGGAGATGTTGCCCGAACGGCCTGTTTTTGGCGCATGCGGCGTGAAAAGGGAAGCTTTCTTAATGATTTCGGATCGCAAATCTGCGAATTCAGGTAGTGACTGTCTGGCACTAGTCATGCTAGATTGATTTGCGAATTGATGTAGTTCTTTTCAACCTGACCCTCTGTTGCAAAGTCAGGAAGCAGACGGGGAGCGGCTTTAAGTAGGTAGTGCTTGCGGGAAGTCGAAACATATTGACTTTCAAGGCAGTTCCCTAGTCAATCCTGAAGTTGCACCAGAGGGCTTTTTTTCCCTTCCGGCTGCGCTCAAACAAGAGGATCCACCTCCACACAATCTGTGTGGAACCACTTGGCTAACCAGTTGCAACGAGATTCACCATAGTGCTTCGCGCCGTTCACCAGGCGAGTGTTCGCGTGCGGGGCGACTCGCTTGAATTGGGCAAGAAAACGGTATGGCAGTGCTCACAACGATACAACTCATCCAGCGCACCAACCGCAGCCATAACTTCCGCGGATGGATGGTACCAGCGCTTGAGATGGCCTGAGCAGAGCTTCCCTTTGGCGTTAAGTTCGTTGCAAGCGCGCATGCGAGGCTTGCGGCGCTTGACCTTGATGCCGCTGGCAAGGACTCGGATGACGTCTGAATCGGCGGCCGGATCAGGCCTCGGCTGTTGTGTTTCTTCGCTCACTTGCTTCCAGGATAATCGCGAAGACACCCAGGTTACAGTACGACGACAAGGCGCTGGCAGATTGATTGGCTCGGCCCGCCGGAACGCACCGGACCACCATTTTGCGAAGGCGGGCCGGCAGAGGCGCTTTGATACGCTAGGAGTTCGCGCTGGCGGCCGCACGATGAAAGGCGCCAGCCGGATGGCCATGCCGGTCCGGATCAGTGAGACCTACGTTCTTCGGACCTATCCCTTTCGCGAGTCGGATCTGATTGTGAGTTTTTTTACTCGCGACCAGGGGAAGTTGCGCGGTGTGGCGAGACGGGCAAAGCGTCCGAAGAGTAGCTTTGGATCGGGGCTGGAACGGCTCTCACGGGTAAATTTGTCGTATTCGCAAAAGGAAACGCGGGAGTTGGTGGATTTGAATTCGTGTGACTTGGTGCAGTCGCAGTTCGATCTGTTAAGCGATTTCGAAGCGGGCGTCGCGTTAGATTTTGTTGCCGAAGTGAGCGAGCAGATGCTACCGCCACATGAGCCCAATGAAAAGTTCTTCCGCCTGCTGACGGCAACTCTTGATTACATGCGCACCAAGCAGCCGGGTTGCTTCTGGGAAGCCATCACGTACTTCTCGCTGTGGGCCACTCGCCTTTCCGGCTTCCTGCCTGACCTCCGGTCCGCCGACGCAGCCACGCGTGCCGGGAGGCGGATAAGCGCCGATTCTGTCGAGCTTGCTGGACTGATGCTGCGTCATCACCTTACCGAACTGCCGGCTCGAATCTGGACCAAAGACACAGCCCTCGATCTGAGGCGCTTCCTGATTCGCGAAATGGAGGAGCATGTGGAGCGGCGCTTCCTGACGCCCGGCATGCTAGAGGCGCTCTAGGGCGAATCCGAAACGACGCCAGATGGATTACTTCCAAGACACGGTTTTCAAGCTGAAGCGTTACTGGGCTGACCGCGGGGCCATCATCCAGGAGCCCTACGACGTCGAAGTCGGCGCCGGCACCATGGCGCCCGAGACGTTTCTGCGCGTGCTGGGACCAAAGCCATACAGAGTGGCGTATGTGCAGCCCAGCCGGCGCCCAGCCGACGGACGCTATGGTGAGAACCCCAATCGCCTCTACAAACACCAGCAACTACAGGTGATTCTGAAGCCAACCCCGGCCGATGTCCTGGACCAGTACCTGGGCAGCCTCGAAGCCATCGGCATCGACCTGAAGAAGCACGACATCAAGTTCGAGGAAGATAACTGGGAGTCGCCGACGCTCGGCGCATGGGGCATCGGTTGGCAAGTGATGCTGGATGGCCTGGAGATCACCCAGTTCACTTACTTTCAACAATGTGGAGGGATGGATCTTGAGCTGGTCCCGGCAGAGATCACCTACGGCCTGGAACGCATTGTGCAATTCCTTCAGGGTGTCGACAGCATCTACGACATCCAGTGGGCGCCCGGCTTCAGCTACGCCGAAGTTCGCTTGAGCGAAGAACAGCAGTTCTCCGTATACAACTTCGAACTGGCCGACGTAGCAGCGCTTTGGCAGGGCTTCGAACTCAACGAGAAAGAAGCCCAGCGGTTGATCGATGGATTCCGGACGGCAGTAAAGGCCAAACAAGATGTCTCGCGGTACCCCGTGCTGGCGGCGTACGATCACGTGCTGAAGTGCTCGCACCTGTTCAACCTCCTGGATGCGCGAGGCGCCATCAGCGTGACGGAGCGGGTGGGCATTATTGGCCGCGTGCGGAAACTCGCGGTGGGCGTGGCGGATGCGTGGGCCGCTCAGCAGGCCGGAATCGCAGCCGCTAAGGAAGTCGCGTAATGGCTGACTTTCTGCTTGAAATCGGCGCCGAGGAGATTCCCGATTGGATGATTGAGCCTGCCTTGGCAGACCTCCACGCGCGTTTCCAGAAGCTGCTGGACGAGGCGAAGCTCAGCGGCAGCGTATCGTGGACCGATGCGACCCCGCGGCGCCTGGTGTTAAAAGCGTCTGGGCTGGTCGGGCGGCAAGCGGACTCGGAAGAAGTGGTGAGCGGACCACCGAAGTCCGCCGGTGCGGGCGCTGCACAGGGCTTCGCGAAGAAAAATGGCACAACGGTGGACAAGCTGGAAACCGTGACCACCGACAAAGGCGAGTATTTCAGTTTCCGCAAACACGTGAACGGCCGCGCAACCGTCGAGATTCTGGCCGAGGCGCTGCCGGCAATCATCACGAGCCTTTACTTTCCGAAGACGATGTACTGGACGGGCAAGGGAGGCGTACGCTTTATCCGGCCGATTCGATGGATTGTGGCGCTGTTGGGCGCGGACATCGTTTCGTTCGAACTAGCGGGTGTGTGGAGCGGCGACACGACGTTCGGGCATCGAGTTCTGGGGGCGAAAGGACCGATCGTCGTCACAATCGAAAACTACGAAGAGCGACTTCGCAAGAACTACGTCATGGTGAAAGCGGCTGAGCGGCGGCTGCGGATCGAGGCAGGGCTGGGCAGCGATGTCGAGCCGGATGGCGCGCTGGTGAAGACGCTCGTCTATTTGACCGAGTGGCCGACACCGATTCGCGGCAGTTTTGATCCCGCCTACCTCGAGTTACCCAAAGAGATTCTGTCAACCGTGATGAGGCATCACCAGCGCTATTTTTCGGTGTTGAGACTGGATGGATCGCTCGCGCCGGAGTTTGTCGCCGTCACTAACACCGATGGAGATCCGGACGGGCTGATCCGGCAAGGGAACGAGCGCGTCTTGCGCGCCCGGTTCAACGATGCGCGGTTCTTCTGGAGGGTCGATCAGCAAAAGAAACTGCTGGAGCGCCTTAAGGACCTGAAGAACGTCACATTTCAGGCCAAGCTGGAGAAGCCAACATACTGGGATAAGACCGAGCGCGTGGTAGAACTGGCGCTCCAGTTGACGATGGGCCTGGGAGTCGTTGCGGATCAGCAAACTATCCAGCGTGCCGCTACTCTTGCGAAGTCCGACCTAACTACCGACATGGTGAAGGAATTTACCGAGTTGCAGGGCGTCATCGGTGGGCTCTACGCCAAGGTGCAGGGTGAACCCGACGCTGTGTCGACGGCTATATATGACCACTACAAGCCGGTGAGCATGGAGGATTCCATCCCGCGAACAGTGGAGGGACAGGTGATCGCCATTGCGGATAAGCTGGACACGCTGCGCGCCTGTTTTGGCGTGGGGCTGATTCCCAGTGGATCAAAAGACCCGTTCGCGTTACGCCGTGCCGCGCAGGGGCTGGTGAAGATTCTATTTGAGGGCAAGCTGCCGCTCAGCGTTCACTTCCTGGTTGGCAACAACCCGGAGCTTCAATCCTTTCTCAACGATCGGGTTGGCACTTATCTGCGCGAAACGAAGCACTACGCCTACGACGAAGTAAACGCCGCCATGAGCGTTCCCTCTCACCTCCCTGGCAGATCTTCAGCTGCGGGTCGCCGCGCTGCACAAGGTGCGGGCCACGCCCGATTTTGAGCCGCTGGCGGCCAGCTTCAAGCGCATTAAGAACATTCTCAAGCAGGCCCAAGTTACGTCAACCGCCGCGCCGGATCAACAGCTATTAGCGCCTGGGCCGGAACAAGCTTTGTACGCCGCGTTCACGCGCGTTCGTGAACAGATGAAGACGCATCCCACCTATGAGGCCAAACTCGAAGCGATTGCTTCGCTGAGGCCGGAAGTGGATCTCTTCTTCGATAAGATTTTGGTGAACGACCCGGACGAAAAGGTACGGCAGAACCGTCTGGCTTTGCTGAATAGCCTGCTGACGGAGTTCTCGAATATCGCCGACTTTTCAGAAATCGTCCGCAAAGGCTGCGCTGTGAGATAGAGGCGCGGCCACGGCAACAGTTAGCACAGTCAGGAGACAAAACTGCATATGAAGAAATACGTTTACTCGTTCGGCGGCGGCACAGCCGACGGCGACGGCAAGATGAAAGACATTTTGGGCGGCAAGGGCGCGGGACTTGCGGAGATGAGCCGGGCCGGCGTGCCCGTTCCTCCCGGTTTTACGATCTCGACCGAGGTCTGCAACGCTGTTCTTCGAGAACGGCAACAAAGTTCCCCAGGAAGTGGACGATGAGATTCACAAGGCGCTTGCCAAGCTCGAAAAGCAGATGGGCAAGAAGCTCGGCGATGTGGACGATCCGCTGCTGTTGAGCGTTCGGTCGGGCGCAAAGTTCTCGATGCCGGGCATGATGAACACCATTCTTGAACCTCGGCCTGAACGACCAGACCACGGAAGCGCTGGTGAAGAAGACCGGCAATCCGCGCTTCGCCTACGATTGTTACCGCCGTTTTATCCAGATGTTCGGCGAAGTGGCGCTGCACGTGGACATGGCGAAGTTCGATCACATCTTCGATTCGCGCAAGCACAAGGTGAAAGCCAAGCTCGACACCGATCTGAACGCCGAAGATCTGAAGGCGATCATCGACGATTACAAGAAGCTGGTGAAGAAGGAAACCGGCCGCGACTTCCCGCAGGACGCCGTTGAGCAATTGTTGCTTTCGCGCGATGCGGTGTTCAGCTCCTGGAACACGCCAAAAGCCATCTACTACCGCCGCATGGAGAAGATTCCCGATTCCATCGGCACGGCCGCCAACGTGCAAGCCATGGTGTTCGGCAACATGGGCGACACCTCCGGCACGGGCGTTGGCTTCACGCGCAACCCGTCTACCGGCGAGCACAAATTCTATGGCGAGTTTCTGGTAAACGCGCAGGGCGAGGACGTGGTGGCCGGCATTCGCACGCCGCAGCCGATCGAGGATCTCGCAACAGTCATGCCGGAAGCCTACAAGCAGCTTCGCGAAATCACCACCATGCTCGAGAAGCACTACAGTGACGTGCAGGATTTCGAGTTCACCATCGAGGAAGGCAAGCTGTACATGCTGCAGACCCGCAACGGCAAGCGCACCGGTCCGGCAGCCGTGCGCATCGCGGTGGACATGGTGGAAGAAGGGCTGATCATAAGAAGGAAGCCGTGCTGCGCGTGGCGCCGAATCAGCTCGATCAACTGCTGCACCCGGTGCTCGATCCCGTCGCGCGAAAGAGCCTGAAGAAGATTGCTACCGGCACTTCCTGCTTCGCCCGGCGCGGCGGTGGGCATGGCGGCTTTCAGTTCGGAAGACGCGGTGGAACTGTCGAAGAAGGGACCAGTGATCCTGGTTCGCAAAGAAACCACGCCGGATGATATTCACGGCATGGACGTCTCCAAGGGCATTCTGACCGCGGTCGGCGGCTTAACCAGTCACGCGGCGGTGGTTGCGCGCGGCATGGGCCGGCCTTGCGTGGTCGGCGCCTCGTCAATCAGCGTGAATGAGGTCACCAAGGAAGCGACTATCACGATCGACGGCCAGAAGATGACCGTCAAGGAAGGCGACTGGATTTCGATCGATGGTTCGCTGGGCGAAGTGTATCTGGGCCAGTGCAAGACCAGCGAGCCAGATCCGAAATCGCATTACTTCGCGACGCTTCATGGTTTGGGCGGACGAGTTCCGCGGCAAGTTCGGTGTTCGCGCGAATGCCGACATCCCGCGCGATGCCAAACAAGCCCGGCTGTTCGGCGCGGAAGGCATCGGCCTGTGCCGGACCGAGCATATGTTCTTCGCCGAAGACCGGCTACCGCACGTGCAGGCCATGATTCTGGCGCGGGACGAAAAGACGAGAAAGAAAGCCCTGCAGAAGCTGTTGCCCATGCAGCGCAAGGATTTCGCCGGCCTTTTCGATTCGATGGACGGATTCCCGGTGGTCATTCGGACACTTGATCCGCCGCTCCACGAATTCCTGCCAAAGCGCGAAAACCTCATGGTGGACATCACCAAGCTGCCGCACGCGACGGCCAAAGAGAAGAAGGAATTCTCGGCTGCCTATGGCGTCCCCGTGGGCGAATTGAAGAAGTACTTGCCGGAGTTGCTGCGTCGGGTGGAAGAGCTGCACGAGTTCAACCCGATGCTGGGCCATCGCGGTTGCCGTCTCGGCATCACCTATCCGGAGATCACTGAGATGCAGGCGCGCGCGATCTTTGAGGCGGTCGTGCTGGTTGCCAAGAAGGGCAAGAAGGTTATTCCGGAAGTCATGATCCCGCTCATTGGCGGCGTGAAGGAACTGGAAAACCAGAAGGCCATCGTGAAGCGAGTCGCGGACGAAGTTTTGGGTGCGGCCGGACTTTCCGATCAGCATTACATGATCGGTACGATGATTGAAATCCCGCGCGCTGCCCTCACCGCAGATGAAGTCGCCAAGGAAGCCGACTTCTTCAGCTTCGGCACCAACGATCTCACGCAGACCACCATGGGTCTCTCGCGCGATGACTATACGCATTTCAGCAAACACTACGAAGACCTGAAAATCTTCAAGGCCGATCCTTTTGCCTCGATTGATCAAGAGGGCGTCGGCAAGCTGATTGAAATGGCAGTGAAGCTGGGACGCAAAACGAATCCAAAGCTGGAAATCGGCATTTGCGGCGAGCACGGCGGTGACCCCAGTTCGGTGGAGTTCTGCTACCGGGTAGGCATGGACTACGTGTCCTGCTCGCCCTACCGCGTGCCCATCGCCCGGTTGGCCGCGGCGCAGGCGGCCCTGGCTGACACCTCGGAAGTGGGCCGCACCGCGTAGTCGCCCATTAGGTCAATAGAAAAGCAAGGGCCGCTGTGGTCAGTCGACCGCAGCGGCCCTTTTTGGGCCCCCACTTGGCTGCGGTAGATCAGGCCCTCAAGGGAACTTTTGACTGCAGAACTCTCGTTCCGCGCGAGTTGCAACTCAGGACAAGATCCCTCACGGCTCGCTGATCAAGCAGCGGCTCCGTAGACGGCCCACAATAGATAATATTGATCCCTCTCACTTCGTTGGAGGGTGGATTATTCGGGAGTTGCCAAGGAATCTTGACGTACGGTGCGAGCCTACCCTTTACGGGTCTCACATGAACTGGCGATGCCTGCTCGGACGGCACTGGGATTCTTCCGAGCGTCCGAACAAGCCGCCACTCGTTCTCGGCCTCGAATGCGGCATTCTTCATTAAGGCAAACGTGGGATTGAGGCTCGAACCAACCTGCAACAGAAATCCGTCGTAGTGGCTCCTCTCTACGTCGGACAGACTCAGCAGTTGATCTGCTACGGGGCTGAGGGATTCGCGGAGGATGTCTATTCGTTTTCGAACCATTTCCACCTTTTCGTCATTCCTGTATTTCACCCTGCGCAGAGTACACGCTCCCAAATAGTTACTTTCCTTCCGGCCCGCCGCTGCCAGTAGCGCAGATGACCAAAAACCAACTGAGTATCCCGAGCCCTGCGGCCCATAACCACGCCATTGGCTAAGGAGGTCACCCTGTTCGCAAAACGACACGACGAAGTGGTCAAGGGGAATAACTCGCACATACAAGGCAAGGCCCGCGGAAATCCAGTCGGCCACCCTCCCCAAATCAAGTGACTTCCTCAACTCGGCGCCGAAAACGCTTCGCGCATCAGACATCTCCGTGGAATCGTTAAGGTAAAGAATGTTTGTGGCCCACAGGTCCTTTTCCCTGAGGATTCCGATGACACCCTCCCCTGAGGTGTAGTGGAAAAGTGTGTCCGGCGGCGGCTCGGCGGCTTCGAATTCACTTCGGGATAACTCCTCAAAACTGGACTCGACGCGTTTTCCTATCGCGTCAAGCTCGACGGAGAGGGCCGTTCTGTTCATGCTCCCTTATCGTAGCGGTTTCCGAGGAAACGTCTTGTGCCGCAGTCATAGCCAGAACGGCAGAGTCTACAGCCATATTGGCCGCTGTGGTCAGTCGACCGCGGCGGCCCTTTTGCTTCGCCCGGAGCTTGGAACAATCGCCTTCGGAAACTCGTCCATACTGCTTATATGTCGACCAGCGGCATACCCGAAACCAGCGAAGAATTGCCGTTTCGCGCCCGAATCGGCCAGTGGCGCCGCAAGGCATTCGCCTGGTGCGGCAAGCAGTGGCGCGCGATCCGGCCTGGCCCCGAAGCCAAGCGCGGAGCGGTGTGGGGAACCCTGGCCACCGCCGCGGTCTGCGTCGTCATCGCGGGCTTGTATGTGCGGACCGGGTTTGGCTACGTCTTCAACTTCCTTCTGGCGATTGTTGTCGCCGGCATCGCGATCCCGCTGGTCGCCTTGTTGGTTGCCCTATTGTTGATCATCGCGCGCAAGCTGCCGCCCATGGCCACCGGCTGGATTGTTGGATCGTGCGCCATCGTGATGCTGGTCTGGTTTCCGCCCGAGCTCGGTATCCCGATGGCCGTGGTCATCGGTCTCGCGGAAGGCTTTTTAGGCGCCATCGTTGCGACGTTTCTCGCCGGCGGATTTCGCCATGCCGCTCTGAGCAAGAAGATCGTCGCCGGAGCGCTCTGCCTCCTCGCGCTTTCGGCCAACGGTTATGTGGGCTGGCTGCTCGCTCACGAAGGGTCAATGGAGAAGATCGTGAAATGGCGCCCACCCGCCGGCTCCATGCCCGCAAAGCTCGCGGCGCCAAACCCTGGGCTCAATGGTCCGAATCGCGTTGCGCATCTCTTCTATGGATCCGGAACGGATATCCGGCGTCCCGAGTACGGATCTTCGGTCGCGATCAAAACTCACTCCGTGGACGCCTCGCTCTTCTTCAAGGATTTCAAGGGTTGGAAACGTTGGACGCGAAAGAAATACTGGGGTTTCGATATGGACAGCTTGCCCCTCAATGCCCGCGTCTGGTATCCGGAAGGTCCTGGACCGTTTCCTTTGGTGCTGATCGTTCACGGAAACCACGAAATGTCCCAGTTCTCAGATCCGGGTTACGCCTACCTCGGTGAATTGCTCGCCAGCCGCGGATTCATCCTCGCATCCGTTGACGAGAATTTTCTCAACAGCGGCCTCTTCCACGACCCTCCCAAACAGCAGGCCGTACGTGGCTGGATGTTGCTGGAACACCTCAAGCTCTGGCGCGACTGGAACCGGACGAAAGGGAATCCGTTTTACGAAAAAGTCGACTTCAATCGGATTGCCTTGATGGGGCATTCCCGAGGCGGTGAAGCGGCCGCCACTGCGGCGTTGTTCAATCGCATGCAGTACGATCCCGACGACGCCAATATCCGTTTCGACTACAACTTCCCAATCCAGGCTGTGGTTGCGATCGCGCCGGCTGATGGTCAATACAAGCCGGCCGGACAGCCTCGTTGGATCGAAGACGTCAGCTATTTGACCCTGCAGGGCGCGCACGATGCCGATGTTTCATCATTCATGGGCAGCCGCCAGTGGGATCACGTGCGCTATACACAACCCGGGCCCTGGTTTAAAGCGGAGATTTACGCCTACCGTGCCAACCATGGTCAGTTCAACACGGTCTGGGGCCGCACCGATGCCGGTGAGCCCCAAAGCTGGCTCTTGAACCTCAAGCCATTGATGCCCGGCGAGGAGCAACGAAAGATCTCAAAGACCTATATCGCCGCATTTCTGGAGGCCACGCTGAAGGGCCGTGCCGACTATCTGCCGCTGTTTGAAGACTGGCGCACCGGCCGTGATTGGCTGCCGGATACGATCTACGAAAATCGTTATCAGCAGGCCTCTTACATCGACGTCGCTTCGTTCGACGAGGATGCGGACATCACCACCACCACGGCTCCGGGCGGCCGCATCACCGGCGAACACCTCTCCATCTGGCGTGAAGCGCCTGTTCCATGGCGAAGCGGAGATCGCGGCTACAACGGAGTCTTTCTAGGCTGGAACCGTGCGGACAAGGCGCCTGTGCCCTCTTATACGGTCGCTCTGCCCGATGACATCGCTTCGACGTGGCAGACTGGCCCGGACTCGACCATTGAATTTTCCGTCGCGGCTTTGGACGAGGATGCACCATTGCCGGGCAAACAGAAAGAGGACAAGAAGTCGGATGCTTCGAAGAAAAAGAAGGACCGCGAATCCCCGGATTTCACAGTGGAGCTCGTGGCCAACGATGGCGCCACGGCGACTGCGGTCGTCAGCCGGTTTGCCGCAGTGCCCCCGCCTCTGACCGAAAAATTCACCAAGCTGGGCTGGCTGGATAACCAAGGCTACGAAAAGGACACCGAGCCCGTGTTTCAGACCGTTCGCATTCCGCTGGCGGCCTTCAAGAGCACCGGATCGAAAGCCTTCGATCCATCCCAATTGCACATCGTCCGGCTGAAGTTCGATCGCACACCGATGAGCGTCATTTGCGTATCCGGGTTGGGATTCGGCCGGCAATAAGCTCCCGACCGGAACTGGCCCCCGCCCTGACCTACCTCCCAGAATGGGGACGGACTCACGCGAAATAGGGGACGGACTCAATTCAAGTGACTGTTGTAAAAGGAGATAACGAATTCCATGCCGCGCCCGAAAAATAAACCCTGTCGGTTCCAACGTTCCGCCGGTCCTCATCGTCCAAGGGGCGAAAAGAAGGAATATGGTGTGGGAGATCGGGTTGCCGCTCCGCTTCGCAGCTAGCCTGCCAGACAATCCAACCGACGCCGAGCTTGTAGACGAGTGCAAGCGCGGGAACCTGCGCGCGTTCGAACGTTTGTATAGCCTCCATTCGCCCAAGATGAAGAGCCTGGCGTTTCGGCTGCTTGGCAGCCGGGCTGATGCCGAGGATGTTGTCCAGGACGCTTTCTTGAAGGTCTATCGGGCAGTGCCGGGATTCGATGGCCAGTCCGCGATTTCTACGTGGATGTTCCGCATCCTGATCAACTGCTGCTACGACCTGATGCGCAAACAGCAGCGGCAGGCAGAAGCACCCATGCTGCGAGACGTCGCCGGCGAAAGCAAGCCGGCGCTTAAGATCGCGTTGGAGCGCGCGCTGAGCCAGCTGAATGAGCGGCCGCGCCTGGTGTTTCTGATGTTTGAGGTAGAAGGGCTGCGGCATTCCGAGATTGCCGCGATTCTTCAAGTCCCGGAAGGCACCTCGAGAAGTTGGCTGTTCGAAGCGAAACGGGAGTTAAAGCGGCTGCTGACGGAGTCACGCACATGAAATTCGAATGTGGCGATTTGGAAAGAGCGCTGGCCGTTCCGGAGCTGATGGCCGAGGCCAAGGAGCATCTCAAGGACTGCGCCGCCTGCCGTCGCGAGTACCGCCTTTGGACGGAAATCTCCTCCGTCGCGAAAGAACTGCATGAGGAATGGGACAGCCCGAACCTTTGGCCGAATATCCGCCGGACGCTGGAGGCGCAGCCTCGGCCCGCCCGGCCTTGGTGGAACGACTGGAAAACCTGGTCTTTGGCCGCGACCATCGTTCTGGGCGCTGTGCTGTTCTTCCGGCCCTGGCAGCAGTTGTCTCCGCGACCGGATGGAGCTAACCCCGTCGTCGCCCAGACAACCCAGGACAAGGCGTTTCTTACCGAGCAAGCCCTGCGCGACGTCGAGAAGAACGAGGCCGCTTACCGCCAGTCCATCGATAGACTGTCCCAGTTGGCCAAGCCGAAGCTCGATAATCCGGCTTCGGCCGTCGCAGTGAGCTATCACGAAAAACTGCTGCTCATCGATTCGGCCATCTCGGAAACCCGGGCGAACTTAGATCAAAACCGCTTCAACGTTGGCCTGCAGAATGACCTTGCCGACCTTTACCGGCAGAAGCAGCAAACGCTTCAGGAGATATTGACCAGTGATCAGAAAAATTAGTCCGCTAATTGTTGCACTTCTATTCGCCTGTGCGGCACTTGGCCGCGACGAATACACGCGCACCTTCGACAAAACCATCCCCGTTCACGCGGGCGTGCGCATTATGCTCGAACACAAGCTCGGCGACATCACCATCCACACCCACAACAGCCCGGAGGTCGTGATCCACGCCGATATTCGCGTATCCGCCCGCAACCAGCAGGACGCCAAAGCCCTTGCCGATCGGATCGACATCCTGATTGATTCATCATCATCAGTGCTGTCCATCCGTACTCGCTATCCGGAAAGGTCGGAATCGATATTTGGGAACAACACGTCCTATTCCGTTCGATACGACGTAACCATACCCGAGTCGTCACCGTTAGATCTTCACAACTCGTTTGGCGCCGTTTCCGTCACAGGCGTGAAAGCCGGCTCGAACATCACCAACTCCCACGGCGACCTGGCATTTCGCGATGGCCAAGGAACGCAACGGCTGGAAAATTCCTTCGCCCGGATTGATGTCTCGAACAACGCTGGAGACGTGACTGTGGAAGGCAGCAATGGCGCCGTCAGCGCCCGGGATGTCAACGGAGCCGTCGGCATTCGCAACCGGTTCGGAGATGTCACGGTATCGCGCGTTTCGAAAGGCGTTCGCGTGGTCAACAGCAATGGCGGAGTTCAAATTACGGACAGCGGCGGCAGCGGCAGCAGCGTCAAGAACTCGTTCGGCGACGTTAGAGCCACTACGTTTCACGGCGACCTCACCGTGAACAATAGCAACGGTCGTGTGGAGGCCACCGACGTGGACGGCGCGGCAGAACTCAACTCGTCCTTCGGCGACGTCAGGTTCTCAAATATCGGCCGCCAATTATCGGTCCGGTCAAACAACGGCAAAGTGGAAGGATCGCGTGTTGGCGGCCCCATCACCGTCGTCAATTCATTTGGCCAGGTTACTGTCCGCGATATTCAGGGCAGCGCTCACGTCGAATCAGGCAATAGCGGCGTGTCGATCTCAGGCGTCAAGGAAGATGCCCGCATCAAGACCAGTTTCGGTACCGTCGACGCCAGCAACATCGGAGGCCTCCTCATCGTGGAGAACTCCAATGGCAGCGTAAAAGCCTCCAACGTCAAGGGCGCACAAGTCAACACCAGCTTCGGTGGGGTCATGCTTGACAACGTGAATGGGGGAATCCAGGTGGAAAACCAGAACGGCGCCGTGGACGCTGCCAGCACGCTTCAAGGGGCCTGTCAGCCCATCACCATTCGCACTTCGTTCTCGGCCATACGAGTCCGGCTCGCCTCCGACGCCAGTTATCGGGTCGAAGCTCGAACATCCTTCGGAAAGATCCGCAGTGACTTCCCGATTAACGTGATGGGCTCCATGTCCAGCGACGAATTGAGCGGCACCATCGGCACGGGCCGCTGCGAAATGCGGCTGACCGACAGCAATGGGGCCATCGAGATTCTGAAGCATTAAGCGCTTCGGCTCCCCCGCGGCTTGAGTCGAAAGCAAAGATCGTCTCGAGTTCCGAACCGGGCGATTCGCTGGTCGTGGAAGGTCAGGTCTTCGCGCCGGATGGTTTTACGCCTGTCGAGGGCATCACGGTGTACGCCTGCAACACCGACCCGCAAGGCTACTATTGCGAGAACCACATGGAGTATCTGCCCTGCGAGAAACCAACTTCCGCTGGAGCAGCCCTCTGCGCCCCACCCGGCCCTCTGTCACGCGGTTCCAGACGGCGCCAGCCACCGGAGCAAGAAGAAGTGATGACCGCACAAACCGCATCGAAATGGCAGCAGCAGCCAATGGAAAGCTTTCTCCATGCTGTTTCGCACGCCTACGCTGCGAAAATCGACGGATTTACAGTGCGGACAATGGGCAAGAGACACAACCTACAGTAGCGCGATTCTCGGCTCTGTGCCTGGCTCCCGCATCACGTCCCCAGCCTACTTGGGGAGTTCCTTACGCTTGCTGGCTTCCCGGGCCGCCTCGATCTGCTCCGGAGTTCTGACGTCCGGCTCAGATGTTTTCCCCTTCATTTTGGCGCGCGTCACTTGACGCTTATGCCGTTTGTCTAATCTTTTGTTCACATTTCAGGCTAACAGACAATTTGGCTGGAGACTTTTTGCGCTCCGTCCTGATAGACCACTGCGCTGATCCTCTGCACCCCTTGCGCCCCCCCGCACCGCGCCTTCCGCATGGGCTTTCCCGCCTTTCGCCGTCCTCCACGGCTAGCCATCCCATTTCGCGTTGACCCGCCCGGGCGCCAGCCTCATCCTTAACACTAGGGCGCAAAGTGAAAGATCGCTTACAAAATGCTAACCTCCTAGTACTTGGCCCTGCATCATAAGCACATCCGGATTTAATGACCACTTTTCGTTTCTTAGGGACCGCTGTCGCGCTGGCGCTGGATTCCATCCGCGCTCACAAGCTGCGCAGCTTCCTGACGCTGCTCGGAATTATCATCGGTGTTGCCAGCGTCATTCTGGTCGGAGCGGCTATCGATGGCCTCGGCGCATACGCCGATCAGATCACGTCCAAGGCCTTCGGAACCAACAGCTTTCTGGTCGCGCAAATCGCATCGGTCGGACGCTTGAGTTACAAGCAACTGGTCGCCAAGCAGAAACGCAACAAACGCATCACTCCGGAAGATGTGGCCTATTTGCGCTCGGTCACCGGCGATCGGGTTCTTTATGCCTCCTACCAGCAGCGCGTCGCTGATGTGAAATCCGAAAATCAAACCTACGAGGACGCCAATATTATCGGCGCGTCGGCCACGCTTCCCGACATCCGCGACGTTCCCATCGCAGACGGCCGCTTCTTCACCGAGACCGAGGAGCAATACCGGCAACCGGTGGCCGTAATCGGCGAGGATATCCGAACCAAGCTGTTCCCCGGCCGCTCTCCCATTGGGAAAACATTGCGCCTCACAGGCATTGATTTCACAGTCGTAGGTCTGCTGGAGCAGCAAGGCTCATCCTTCGGCCAGAGCCTCGATAATCCCGTCTACATTCCCATCAGCGTCTACTACCAGCTTTTTGGCGGCCGCGACAAGGGCATCATGTTCGGGCGGGGCCGGCCCGCCACCGGTCTCACCATGGATGCCGCGCTCGATATCACGCGCAATGCGCTGCGCAGCCACTTCCACGCGCGTCCCGGCGAAGACGACAACTTCGACGTGCTTACGCCCGACTCCGTGCGATCGTTCACCGATCAGATACTCGGCGTCATTGCCGGCGTTGTCGTGCCGATTACGGCCATCTCACTGGTTGTCGGCGGCATTGTCGTGATGAACATCATGCTGGTCAGTGTCACCGAGCGCACCCGCGAGATCGGAATTCGTAAGAGCCTCGGCGCGCGCCAAAGCGACATTATGCTGCAATTCCTCACTGAGTCCGTGTTCCTCTCCATCGCGGGAGGGTTCCTGGGCCTCCTGCTTGGCGCGCTGATCGCGCAGCTGCTTGAAATCGTCACCGGCGCCACGCTGCGAGTGACGGCCACCTACGTCATCCTGTCGATACTGGTTTCCAGCATCGTCGGAATCGTTTCCGGTTGGTATCCGGCCCGGCGCGCTGCGCGCCTTGATCCGGTCGAGGCCTTGCGGGCGGAATGAGCAAGCCATGAGAATCAGCCCCAAGCAAACCCTGGGAATGGCGCTGGATGCGGTCTGGAGCCACAAGCTGCGTTCCGGATTAACGGTGCTCGGCATCGTGATTGGAATCACCACCACCGTTACCGTGGCGTCACTGCTTTCCGGCTTAAAGGGGTCCATCGAGGAGTTCTTCAAGGAGTTTGGCCCCGACAGCATCTTTGTCGCTCGCCTGAGCGGTGATCCCAGCGGCGCCAACGCTCCGCCCAAGGAGCGGAAGCGAAAGCCGATCAGGCCGGAAGATGCCGACTACCTGAAGGCAACCGTGCATTCCATCTCGGATGTGGGCATCAGTCTTTACATTGGGCAGCCTACCGGCAGGGTCGCCACCGCCAAGGTGCCAGGCTTTGAATCCGACAACCTGGGGATCGTGGGCGCCACGGCCAATCTGTACGACATCAATCCGCGCGAGTTGGATCAGGGTCGGATCTTTACCGAGCAGGAAGCCCGGCGTGGTCAGCGCGTGGCCGTGCTGGGCTACAGTTTGGCGGAAGCGCTGTTCCCGGATCATGACGGGATCGGCCGCGCGGTGAACATCGACGGCGCGGAGTACACCATTGTCGGGGTGCAGGCGCTGGCCAAGGGTGGATTCTTCGGCGAAAACGGGCTCGACAGGCAAGTCACGATTCCCTTGGAAACCGCACGCCTGCGCTATCCGCAATCCACCAATTACTTCCTGACGGCGAAAGCGCGACCGGGCATGCGCGCCGATGCGGTGGAAGAAGTCCGCGCCGCGATGCGCCGTATCCGGCATACGCCGAAAGACGATCCGGACGACTTTTCACTGTCAACGCCCGATTCCATCATTGAGAATTTCAATAAGATCACCAGCATGATCCTGCTGGTTTCCATCGCCATCTCGGCCGTGGGGCTGCTCGTCGGCGGCATAGGGGTCATGAACATCATGCTGGTCAGCGTCACCGAACGCACCCGCGAAATCGGAGTCCGCAAAGCCATCGGTGCCCGCCGCGGCGACATCGTCACTCAATTCCTCGCGGAGGCTATGGCGCTCACTGGCGCCGGCGGTCTGTTGGGAATCGTGGTGTCGGTGCTGGTCACCGTGCTGGTAGGCATTCTGCTTCCCAGCATTAAGACACAGGTCCCGGCTTGGGCCCTGATCACCGGCTTCAGCGTGTCCGTCGCGATCGGCGTTTTCTTCGGAGTCTGGCCGGCTGTAAAGGCCTCAAAGCTCGATCCGGTGGAAGCGCTCCGCTACGAGTAAGCTTTGCGTCTCTTAGCTCCGCCGGCCGCCGCCCATCACCCGCAGCAGGATGTTTAGCGTCGCGACGAAAACATTGAATACGCCGGCAAACAGCATCAACGCGCCCGGAATCGGACTGTCGGCATCCGGCGTTCTCAGGACGTTGCTCGTCGAATAAACCAAGGTAAATACACCCAACGCGCCAATGGCCACGCTGATTAGTATTCCCAGGAAGCCGATGTTGAGGAAGCTATTCAGAATAACCGCTCCGATGATGGCGAAAAACAGTCCAATCATCAGGCCGCGGGGCGCGGAAAAGGTTCGGCCGGAGAACATCACGTACAGCGTGATCCCTACAAACACAAAAGCCGTGATGAATAGCGCCACGATAATCAACTGCGGCGCAATGGATCGCGCCACCCACAGCAGCGGCGACATCGCGATGCCCGCCACGAACCCATCGGCAACCAGCGCCGTCACGCCCAACGCCGGGTTATGGCGCACCGCAATCGCCACCCGGGGCACTACGTTCAGTAGAAGAATCGCCACAATCCAGCCCAGCCACCCGGAGAAGAACCGGGCGAGCGTCTCGGACGTCGCGCCAATATATCCACCCACGAGCGCACTGAAGACGCTGAGGCCGAACAGCAAATAGGTCTGCTTGATCACCGCCGCGCGCTGGCCTGTCAAGTCCGTGGTGCCAGTCAGCTTGTCCCAGACCGACGATTGATAGTTGTTGCCGTACATCGCGTTTGTTACCTCCTGCGCCGTGCCACTGCCCCAAAATACCAGAATAAAACCAATTTCGTTACTGGACTAAAGCAAGAGGCGCAAGCCAGCATCGCGAGGCGATTAACCCATTCTTCACAATGCGAAACGTGAGCTTCCCCCAGTCGAGCAATAACTTACCTACCTGGACAAGCGCTCGCCGGGATCACTTGTTCTTGTCGTCGCTGTCCGAGGTCACAGGGTCGTCGGGGAAGACACGCAAAACCTCAAGACGCGGGTCAGCCAGCAGGCTCTCGGCCAAGGCGCTCGAACCGGCAATTAGGGTGCAGAACAGGTCGATTTCGGACGCGACGCACCAGGCGTGGTCCTGTGGCCAGAATAGGTTCGGCGATTGCGAGACAAAGCCTCCGCCGGGCATCTTCCAGCCAAACTCGTTGGCGGCTTCCAGCGGGCCCTCGAACAAAAGGTATTCCCGGTGGGGAAGCTGTACGCGCGCTGCGTTCAGCCAATTGACTGGTACACGTGATGACCGGGACGCCAGGTCTGTGGTGTCGTTAAAGGTTGAGACCGGCGCTGCGATCACGCCCTCCGGTCTGAACCCCATCACAGACGTGGCTGCGTCGTGTAGCCAGCCGTAGCCGTTCCACAAGCAGAACCAGCAATAGTTCGGTGTGCTCGTGTGTTCAGCCAGAGCGGCCAAAGCAACCCTAAACAGATCGCGCGGCAGATTGCCCGCCTCGGGTGGGCCGGCGGCGATCTCCGGACCAGAGACTGGCGGGCGATTGATGGCGTGAAACTGTACAAGTCGATGCATCGTGCGGCCTGATTGGGCCGCGACCTCGGCCCAGCGGAGGCGCTCGCCATGAATGCCGCACGCGGGGTGCAGGATTCTGACGTAAGCAGCGAAGCCGCTGGGTACTATCGAGGCCACGCAATGAGAGCCGAAAGGTGCTCGTCGTGGCGCTAACCAATCGGCTTCGACGAGTCGCGACGAGGGATGCAGTCTAAGCCGGCCCATGACGGATCCTTCCTCCAGACTACCCTTTGTCTGACGCGCGAGCGTGGCGCGTCGGACGCCTAAGGCGCTTCCCAATCGAGGGCATAGATCTCAGTGGAAACCAGGCTGTGTGTGGTGATGATTGAATCGTCGGGAGCCACAGTGAACCAGAGCCATACATCCTGCTTCAGCTTATCCAGCGGCACGATGCGCTCCGTTTTCCGGTCGCGCCAGCGCCACCTCCACCAAGCGCCAACTGCATGAAAAGTCACGCTGGCCAGATGCGGCGGCAATTTCCGGAATCATGCCCATGCCTACCGCCCCGGAGGACCTCTATTGTGTGATCACGTAGGTGACGGTTCGCTGGTCGGCAGCACGTCCGAGGAAGTAGCCGGCGACCGGTACAGCGGCTGCTGCTACGCCGGCGGCTGAACTCCTTTGGCTGGACGACCAGACAAGGATACCGACTGCTAGGCCTGCCGACACGCCGGCGATCCGCCAGTATTGAGTGTTACGCTGGACATCCAGCGCCCTTAGGGTAGCGCGCGGTACCAGAAATTTGCCTTTGGGATAAGTCGCCTTATTCGTGGTTTTGCGGATCTCGACTACCAGGGCATCCTCTTGCAGTTCCGTGGCCCGCCCTTCGATCCGCGCTCCATCCGGCATGATCACACGCACGTTCTGCCCGACGACTACCGACAGTGCGTCCCATGTAATGTGGTGTTGTTCCTGGCTTCCGGCCACGGCGGGCGGCGCACCCCAACCCAGCACAAGCATTAACGAAACTGCGATCGCGTAGCGGTTTAACATAGTCGTCCTCACCCTTCCCGTGCCTACTTTGAGTCTCCAGTGCTCGTTCGTGTTTCCCAGATTCGAACGGTTCCATCCGTCGAAGCGGAATAGATGCGAGCCCCGTCCAGACTGAACGCCAATGATGTAATCGCTTCCTCGTGATCCCCCATCACCAGCAGCGGATCGTAGCTGGCGGCATCCCATATGCGCATCGTCTTGTCGCGCGATCCGGAGGCGATGCGGCTTCCGTCCGGGCTGAAGCTGACTGCGTCAACGGACGCGGAATGCCCTTTCAGTACAGCTAGCAAGTTCCCAGAACCGGCATCCCACACTTCGAGATCTCCCGACTCCTCTGTGCTGCTCGCAATTCGTTTTCCGTCGGGACTATAGGCCAAAGAGAGAACGGCTCCCGACCTGACCGGCGGCGTTAGTTTGAGAACGTCGTTCTTCACGGTGTCTAGAATGACCAAGGATCCATCGCCAGCGCCAATCGCAACATGCTTGCCATCGGGGCTGGGAATCGCCACCCGGACGGCGGCAGCCGTCGTCGTGCCAAATACGCGCTGCGATGACGCACTGTTCCAAACCGACACGGCACGATCGGACGAGGCCGACACCAGCCATGCGCCGTCGGCGCTAAACGCTAACGAAGTGATCGGGGCCGAGAGCTTGAGCACCCCGCCGGTGGCACGCCCGGTTGCCGCATTCCAGATTCGCACCTCGTTATCGATCAATCCAGCGGCCAGCCGGCTGGAGTCCGGGCTGAAGGCGAGGGCAGTTACCTGAGCTCCCTTGCCATACACCGTCCAGGCTGAAAGCCGTTGGCGCGCATCCCAGATGTCCAGGGACTGAGTCTTCGTGTTATGCAGCGCGAGCTGGCTGCCCCCGGGACTCATAGCGATGCGGTCCACGTCTGACCCGGAGCGCCTGAGGATGCCCCCGCCATAGGTGAGAGCATTCCACAATTTGATCTCACCCGCTGCGCTGGCGACCGCGATCAGCGCACCATCTGGACTGAACGAGATGGCCACGATCCCGGAGCGCCATTCGGCCGCCAGCGTTGCGGCCAATTTGCCGGATGAGGCGTCCCAAAGGCGCAGCGTCGCACAGGATGCGGACGCGATCGTGGAGCCATCAGGGCTAATGGCGACGCCCTGAACGCTGCATTCATGCCCAGTCAAGGTATGCAGCGCCTGACCCGTTGCGGCGTCCCAGATGCGCACGGTCTTGTCGGCGGACGCGGAAATAATCTTGTGGCGATCCGGGCTGAACGCTACCGACACGACTGGGCCTCCATGTCCCGAGATCGCGTACATCGCACGGGCCGTCCCGGCATCCCAAACGCGCACCGTGCGGTCTTCACCTCCGGAGACGATTCGTTCGCCGTCGGAACTAAAGGCAACGGCCAACACGCTTCCTATGTGTCCGTTGAGCTTAGCGAGCGATTCGCCGGACGCGGTGTCCCACACCTGAATCGTCCCGTCCCGGTTGCCCACGACAACCCGCGTGGCATTCCGGCCAAAGGCAGCGCACGTCGCCTGGCTATTGCGCGTGGCAAGGCTGGCCAGAATCGTGTTTGAGGCGTCGCCGGAACTAGTGTCATAGACTCGAAGATCGTGATCGCTGCCGAATACGAAGCGGGCGCCGTCGCGATCCGCGGCGAGAACCGGCCCGGGATCCCGGCTGTCTGTTAACAGCTTGTAGCTCGACGCCGACCACCAATCCATGGCATCCGATGAGGCCCAAAAGATACGCGAGCCATCCGAGCTGAAGCCTACCGCCGGTCTCGATCCCCCCACGTTGGCTCGGCCGGCTAGCGTCGCGAGGCTTGTGTCGCACTTCCACAGCAGGTACCGCCACTCCCAATTTCGCAAGCTGGGAGGGCACATCATCAGCCGTCGCTTGGCTTCCGCAATCTCGTTTGAGCGAATATGCAGGTCCGCAGCGATCAGATTCGCCACATAACTCTGGTGCTGAGCCAGCAGTCGTTGCCGTTCGGCTGCCACACGCTGCACGTCGGCCGCCTGGCTCTGCTGATCGGCAACCTCACGCTGCTTTTCCGCGACGGTCCGCTCCTGAAGGGCCTCCTCGCCACGCTTGCGCGCTTCCACGCTTTGTTGGTCGGCCATTCTGCGTTGCCGTTCCGCCTCCGCATGTTGCAGTTCTGCTTCCTTGCGCTGCTGGTCAGCGGTCATGCGCGACTGGTCGGCAAGAATTCGCTGGCTTTCAGCTTCCGCGCCCTGCCGCTGCGCTTCCGATCGCTCCTGCTCGGCGGCGGCACGCTGTTTCTCCGCTTCCGCACGTTGCCTCTCCGCTTCGCTACGCTCGGCTTGGGCCATCAGCCGCTGACTCTCGGCACGAAAATAGAGTACAGTGCTTGCGCCTAGTCCCAGAAGCAGGGAGACGACAAGCGCAGTCAGCGCCAACACGGGCCACCGGTTCTTCTTGATGAACTTCCCGAAGCGGTATGAAGCACTCGGCGGCGTAGCTAGCACCGGCTCATCGCGCAAGTGCCGCGCGATATCGGCCGCGAACTCAGAGGCCGATGCATAGCGTCGGTTGCGCTCCTTGGCCATGGCCGTCATGATGATCCAATCCAGGTCGCCTCGCAGCTCCCGCGCCAACGCCGCCACGTCCGTGTGCCGGCGCTGAGCAACCTCGGCAGCCTCCGCGCCCAAGCTCGAAAAACGAACGCTGGGCTTGAGCGGCTCCTCCTCCCGGATAATCCGGCGGATTTCGTCGAAGGCTCCACGCCGGAGGCTTTTGGAGTCGAACGGCAGCGCCCCTCCCAGAAGTTCGTACAGCAGAACACCCAGCGAGTATATGTCCGTGGTGGTGTCCACGTCCGGGCCGTTCATTTGCGCCTGCTCAGGGCTCATGTATTCCGGCGTTCCGACGAGGATGCCAAGGTCCGTATAGAAGGTCCTCTCTGTGAGTCGCTGATCGACAGCCTTCGCCGTGCCGAAGTCGATCACTTTTGGCACCGGCCTGCCGTCTTGCAGGCAGACCAGCACATTTGACGGCTTAATATCGCGATGAATGATCCCCTTTTGGTGGGCATGCTGCACCGCCTGGCAAACGTGCGCGAACAATTCGAGGCGCTGGCGAGTGCTCATCTGGTTGCGATCGCAGTATTCCGTGATGGGGGCTCCGGATATGAACTCCATCACAAAATAGGGTTTGCCTTCCGCAGTGGCGCCGGCGTCCAGCACCTTCGCAATGTTGGGATGGTCCATCAGGGCAAGAGCCTGCCGCTCCGATTCGAAGCGCGCGACAATCTGGCGGGTATCCATGCCGAGCTTTATAACCTTCAGAGCTACCTGCCGCATGATCGGCTTGCGTTGCTCGGCCAGATAGACCGTGCCCATTCCGCCCCGGCCTACTTCTCGAATGATGTGATAATTCCCGACTTGCGTGCCGATTAGGTGGTCGGGTTCCTCTTCGGACGGGGGCCCGGCCACAGACGGTGACACAGGAATCATTCCGCCCGGTTTCGCGTGTGCCTCGAGGAGCAGCGACAGTTCGGCTGCCATCTCCTCGTCGCCGGCACACTTCTGCCGAACAAACGCGGCCCACGCGTTTGGGTCCAGCTCGATAGTCGCCTCAAACAAAGTACGGAGCTGACGCTCGCGCTCAGGTGACAAAGATTGCTCCCGCTGATCCTAGTAGATTACTCCCCTAAATTCAGTTAGCGTTGTATGGAGAACAAATAGGTCATCTTTTATGGCTTCCCAAGGCGAATCCGCAACGACTCTGCTCAGGGCCTGGCGGACGGGCGACGTCGAATCCGGAAATCGCTTGTTTGGTTTGGTGTATGTGCAGCTTCGCCGGCTCGCCGCCGCCAAATTACGGCGCGAAGCTCGCGACCACTCTTTGCAGCCGACGGCCCTGGTTCATGAGCTCTACCTTCGCCTTTTCGCCTCAGAGCCTATCCAATTCGAGGACCGGGCGCATTTTATGGCTGTTGCGGCGGACAACCTGCGGCGTATTTTGATTGACCATGCCCGTGCCGCGGGAAGGATTCGCCGGGGAGGCGCCCAAGTTCGGGTCACGTTGAGCGAAGAGCTTTCTTTTGAAGCTGAATGCCAAGACTGCATTGCGGATGTCATTGCGCTGGAAGATGCGCTTCAGCAACTTGCCGCTATCGATCCCCGGGTCAGCAGGGTCATCGAGCTTCGCTTCTTCGCGGGCCTGACCGAGAACGAGGCCGCAGAGGTCCTGGGAGTCTCTCTGGCAACGTTAAAACGCGATTGGACCTTTGGCCGCGCATGGCTGTTGAAACGACTTAACCGCTAATTCCAAAAAACTTTGAACCTCTTTTTCTGGTTCCGTCGCTAACCCAATTGAGAACGGCAGAATGGGTTGCAGTCGCCCTCTCTGCTACGTTGAACGCCCGCATTCGGAGGTATCCAGAATGTCGTCTCTTTTGTCATTCCAACGGCTTCTCAGCCTGACCCTGGTTCTTTCGTGTCTGTCCGCGGTTGCTCAGGCGTCCACTTACAGCGCGGTTGTCGTATACGGAGACAGCCTTTCCGACAACGGCAACCTATATGCCGCAACCGGACAGCCGGGAGCTCCTTACTATGACGGCCGCCGGTCCAACGGGCCCGTCGCTGTCGAACAACTCGCAACCAACCTGGGCGCGCCACTGGTCGATTATGCCTGGATCGGCGCCACCACCGGAATCGGCAACTATGGCGATGGCGGCACACCTACAAGTTTCGGCACTTATTCTCTCCCCGGCATGCAGACCGTGTTCGCAGCGACGAAACCGACACTGGGTCCCTATTTGAACGGCGCGCTGTTTGTGGTGTGGGGTGGGCCGGATGACTTCCTGTCGCCTTCCCCTCTGGATACGACACCGGCGGAAATCGTCAACCGGGCTGTCAGCGATGAATTGGGTATCGTGACCAGCTTGGAGTTACTCGGCGCGCAGCACATTCTGGTACCCGGCATGCCGGATCTTGGCCTGACTCCGTACTTCCAGAGCCTGGGCCCTGCCGGAGCAGCGGAAGGGTCGGCCCTCTCCGCTGCCTTTAACGCTGAACTAAGTGCGGATCTTCCCGCCGGAGTCGCATACTACGATACGGCGGCGCTCATTCGTAATATGGTCGCCAACCCAGCGGCCTACGGTTTCACCGATGTGACCGACCCCTGCTACAACGGCACGACCGTCTGTTCAAACCCGTCGCAATATCTGTTCTTCGATAGCTTCCATCCCACCACCGCTGCCGACGCATTCGCAGCCGAGGCATTTGAGGCGGCACTTGCCCCCGAACCATCCACCTTCGTCCTGATCGCGGGAGGATTGATTCTGTGCGGGGCGTGGCGGAAACGAGTGTCCGGCAGCGTCAAGCCACGTCGCTGATTGAGATCACCCCGTTAAAGGAGAATAAATCATGCGTGCAGTTTGCTGTCTTGCTCTGGGATTTTTCGCCCTGGGCTCGTCAAGGGCACAAGCCAGTCAGACTTGCTGTTCAGGGAACCTCAGCGGAGGCGCGGACACGGCCGCAGCCGTCGGCATCGTGGTGGCGGCGGTCGGCGCTGGAGTCGCAATCACTTACCTCATCTTGCACGACCGGGGCATCGAGGGCTGCGTCGTTGAGGCTAACGGAAAAAAGACTTTCGTGGATTCCAACAAGAAGGTCTACTCGCTGCAGGACGGCGGTCCATCGCTGCCCGCAGGCCAGCACGTGAAGGTACTCGGGCACACGTCCGGCCCTAAGGCGGCGCCCACGATCAAGGTCGAGAAGATCAGAGAAGTCTACGGCCCCTGCAAGCCGTAGGAGAACTACGCGCGCGGGTCGCAAAGGCGTTGCGACGAAGAAGGGAGTCCGCCATGGCCAGGGCCACCAAACCAGATGAAGACGCGAATTTACGGTCTCCAGCACAGAACCGCGCGCGTAAGCAAGCGGACCGAACGGAGCGCGTCTTCAGGGGAGCGGTTGACAACAATACGTGACCGAAGTTCCGAAACCGACAACTAAAGAGGAGGAGAAATCATGCGTGCAGTTTTCTGTCTTGTTCTGGGATTGTTCACCCTGGGCTCGTCAAGGGCGGAAGCGAGTGGGACTCAATACGGTCCTATTAGCTCCGGTCAGGCCGCCGGCATTGTCGTGGGCATCGTGGGGGCGGGAATCGCTGCGGCATTCGCAATTCATTACGTGGCTACTCACGACCGGGGCCTTGAGGGCTGCGTCGTTGAAGCTGACGGAACAAAGACCCTCGTGGACTCCAACAAGAAGGTCTACTCACTGCTGGACGGCGGTCCATCGCTGCCCACAGGCGAGCGCGTGAAGGTAAGAGGTCACACGTCCGGTTCTAAGTCGGCGCCCTCGATCAAGGTCGAGAAGATCATAGAAGTCTACGGCCCCTGCAAGCCGTAGGAGGCATGAAAGAACGGTTCCGGAGATCACATCCCAAGGGGTCGACGAGCAGCGACAATAAGCCGTAGAGTGCAACCAAATGAACCCGACTTATTTGTGGCGTGTGGTGTTCATCCTGCTGCTTACCCCAGCCCTCCGGCCGGCCCAGGGTCCAGCCGCGGCCCCGCGCCGCCAATCAGACGACGCTCGCGCCATTCTCGAGAAAGTGGGATCCACCTATCGGGCAGCATCCAGCTTGGAGCTCAAAGCCACACGGATCCAACAAACGCCGGACGATCAATCGGACAACAACATCGACCGAATGCCGTTCACCCTGACCACGGAGGGTGACAAGTTCCGGTGGGAGCAAGAAAGCAAGGCAGGTACATTCATCCACGCGTCTGACGGCAACCAACGTTGGCAGTACAGCGAGGCTTCCAGCCAGAAGTACACGCGGCTCGAGGGCAGATCTCTGGATCCCTTCGAGTTTGATGTTCAGGTGAATTTGCGCGCGCCAACCAGCCAACTCAAGGATGCCAGGATTGTGGGCAACGAGGTTCTGGAGACCGGCCAGGGGAAGCGTACCTGCATCGTGATTGAAGCCCGCTATGAAGGGCCGCTCAAGGGATATCCCCAAGTCGAGAGGGGCGCCACGACCTTCTGGATCGATCCTAAGTCCTATTTCCTCTGGAAGATGAGCGTGCCCATCGTCACTGATTTTGGGAGCATGGGAAAGGTCCGCGCCATTGTAACCACCGTCTACTCCAGCATTCGGATGAACCTGAAAGTCCCGCCGGAAACGTTTGCGCCGCCCCCGGAAGTCAAATAGCGAGTTAGGTGTCGGTCTGCGGTAGGCCTTTGGCTTTGCCTACTGCTGACCCGCTGGGAGCTCCGCTCTTAAGTCCGGTTGTCGTCCGTAATCCGGCCCTCCGCAAAACCCAGTCACAAGCCACTTCGCCCTGTAGAATCAATTACTTAAGCCAATACTGCTTTTTTCCGCGTGGTACAATGTTCTTAGAGAAGCAGTTTTCCAATCGCCAGCACGCGTCATAGCGTAGCTGGCTTTTTCTTTTGCCCCGTGGCGCAGCCTTTTCAGGCTGCCGAGCCGAGATTCGTCTCGGCTTTTTTGCTTCTTCGATGGAGAAAATCGCATGACTCGTAAGGAACGTACCAAGATCCGGCGCAACAAGTACCGCGCCTGGAAACAACAACAGAAACAGCAGAAGTCCGCAGTTCCGGCGTCGTCCGTGGCTCCGGCTCCTTCCGTAGTTCCAGCCGCTTCAGCCGCCGCACCGCAGGTTGCACAGTCGGCCGCCGCGCCGCACCCGGCGCCAGCCAAGAACGCCACGCCGGAGAATCCCAAGCCGCTGTTCCCGGGCGCGCTGATCCCGTTCAATCCCAAAGCACCCGTCGATGTCGTTATGCTCCACCAGCGGCTGCGCTTCGGTGGCCCGGAAGTAACAGACGAAGAACGTATCGCCATCGCTCATCGTCTGGAGCGGTACGCCGCCATGGAAGCAGAGGAACACGTCGATCCGAAAGAAATCGACGAGTTTCGCCAAAACGTGCGCTCGGTGCTCCGTGACAGTCTACGACGCTTCTGCATACCGTGGCCTCCGGCAGGCGAATCCGAATGTGCGCCTCCGGCTCCTGCGCCCGGCCACAGCACCGGTCCGCGCACTCCGGTCGGTAAGGACCGCTCCAGCCAGAATGCGCGCACCCATGGCCTCTCCAGCCTCACATCCGTCTTCGTCTTGCTTCCCGGCGAAGATCCCAAAGAGTGGGTTCAACTGGTGGACGATCTCACCAACGAGTTCCAACCCGTCTCTCGCACCGAGCGCATCCTGGTCACCGACATGGCCCAGAGCCACTGGCTTACCCAGCGCGCCATCAATCTGCAAACCAGCCACATCGAGGATCCCAAGGCCTTCGCCCTCTACCTGCGCTACCAGACCACGCATCATCGCGCTTACTATCGCGCCTTGAAGCAACTGATGGCCTTGCAGAAAACCCGCGCCGTATCCGGCGCACCGGCCATTGCCGATTCACTGGTGCCCGATTTCGACGGCACCGTTGATCCCGCAACCATCGTTCGTCCTTCCGACCCGTCGCCCGGCACATCCACGGAATCGATCGCACTGCCCCAAGCCGCATAGGAGCCTCCAGGGCTCGAGATCTTTGACAACTGAATAACTAAGTAAGCCCTCGCGCGAGCGGCCACACTCTTCGTGTGGGGCCGGTTGTAAACCGGCGGCGGGATGGCATCCCGCCCGTCGCCAGTTCGTTTCGTAATAGCTTCCGTGGGACAGGCTTCAGCCTGTCGTCGCCGGTTATTAGCGACCACCCCACTTCGTTTCGCGATTGCGCTTGTTGGTTCAATGGGACCGCTCTCCACAGGGGGCCGATCAACCCATTCTCTACAATGGGAACCGTGAGCTTTCCCCCCGTCGAGCAACAACTTGCCTATTTGAAGAAGGGGCTGGCCGAGCTCATTCGCGAAGAGGACCTGCGCGAACGCCTGGCCGCATCTGCCAAGGAGGGCCGGCCTATCCGCGTCAAGGCTGGCTTCGATCCCACGGCTCCCGACCTGCATTTAGGGCACACTGTGCTGCTCCGCAAGCTGAAGCACTTCCAGGACCTCGGGCACCAGGTCATCTTTCTGATTGGCGACATGACCGGCTTGATCGGCGACCCCACCGGCCGCAACATTACCCGGCCTCCCATGACGCGCGAAGAAATCAACCAGAACGCGGAGACCTATAAGGCACAGGTGTTCAAGATTCTCGATCAGGCGAAAACCGAGGTCCGGTTCAACAGTGAGTGGCTGGAGCCATTGCAGTACCAGGACATGGTGAAGCTGTGCTCCAAGTACACTGTGGCGCGGCTGCTGGAACGCGACGACTTTTCCAAGCGCCTTAAGGAAGGTCTTCCAATTTCCATGCATGAACTGCTCTACCCGCTGGCGCAGGGGTATGACTCGGTTGCGCTGAACTGCGACGTCGAGATGGGCGGCACGGATCAGAAGTTCAACCTGTTGGTCGGCCGCGAGTTGCAACGCGATTATGGCCAACCTGCGCAGATTGTTGCGACCGTGCCGATCCTCGAAGGCCTCGACGGAATCGAGAAGATGTCGAAGTCGAAGGGTAATTACATCGGCATTACCGAGCCTGCCAAGGTCATGTTCAGCAAAGTGATGCGGCTCAGCGATGACTTGATGTATCGCTATTACGAGTTGTTGACCGATCTGCAGCTGGATGAGATTGCGGCATTGCGAAAGTCGGCGCAATCCGGCGAGCGCGACCCCATGGAAGTGAAGATGGCGCTGGGGCGGCGCATTGTTGCCGATTTCCATTCGGAAGCGGAGGCGGCTGCCGCCTCGGAGGCTTTTAACCGCGAGGTTCGGCAAGGTCTGGAACCTGCGGATACCGAGACGGTGGAACTGCCGGCTGAGGCGCGCACTGAAAAAGGCATACGCGTGGACAAACTGATTGCGAAGATTGGATTAGCCGACAGTGTTAGCGATGCGGCTCGCAAGATTGAAGCCAACGCGGTGGAAGTCAACGGTGTGATCTCGAAAGACCGGTTTCTGCCCGACGAGGCCGGTCTGCTTGTCATTCGGGTCGGCAAGAAATGGAAGCGCGTCCTGATTAATTAATGGCGCGCCATTGTGGGAAACGGTGGCATCGCGGGTTTCTGTAACTTGCAGCACTGAACCGCGCGCGTAAGCAAGCGGATTCGGCCGATGTTGAATGGATGGGCGCTGGAGAGTCTCCCCGGTGGCCCGTCGCGGGTTTCTGTAACTGCAGCACTGAACCGCGCGCGTAAGCAAGCGGATTCGGCCGATGTTGAATGGGTGGGGCGCTGGAGAGTCTCCCCGGTGGCCCGTCACGGATTTTTTGTAACTTGCAGCACTGAACCGCGCGCGTAAGCAAGCGGATTCGGCCGATGTTGAATGGATGGGCGCTGGAGAGTCTCCCCGGTGGCCCGTCGCGGGTTTCTGTAACTTGCAGCACTGAACCGCGCGCGTAAGCAAGCGGATTCGGCCGATGTTGAATGGGTGGGCGCTGGAGAGTCTGTGCTCTACTTGGTCCGGCGCGTACCGCTGGAAAAAAGAAAATGCTCCTGATTGCCGACAATCTCAGCGAAAGTCTCGCAGCGCTAAACGCACACAAGCTGCGCGCCGTTCTAACCATCATTGGCCTTACCATGGGCGTCGCCACCTTGATCACGGTCATGACCATCGTGCAGGGCGCCAATGCCTACGTCGAGAACAAAATAGCGAACCTCGGAACAAACGTCTTTCAAATTGCGAAAACGCCATTCGCGGCTACGAATTTCGACATAATCATTAAGGCTCTGCGGTACAAGGACATCACCACCGAAGACATGCGTGCCATTGCCGAACGCTGTCCCCACTGTGAACTGATTGGAGCTTCGGTGAGTACACAAGTGCATGCGCGAGCCGAAAACAAAGAGGTAGAGGGTGTAACCTTCGACGGCCAGACCCCCAACATGGTCAATATCGATACGCGAAACGTCGTGACTGGACGCTACTTCACGGAGTCGGAAGACACTCGGGCCTCCCATGTTTGTTTGGTTGGCGACAGTATTATCGAGAACGTCTTTGGCGGCGTTTCACCTCTCGGGAAGAACATCCGGGTAGACAACGAAGAGTTTCAGGTAATCGGAACGTTCGAGAAGTTGGGCTCCGTGCTCGGGCAGGATCAGGACAACTTCGTCGTGATTCCCATCACCACCTACCTGCACATCGAAGGTATGCGAAACAGTCTTACGATTAACGTGAAGGCTAGCGCGGGTAACGAAGCGTTTGAGCTGGCACAGGATGAGGCCCGCCAGGTTTTGTCTGTCCGCCGTCACGTTTTACCCGGCAAGGAAGAAGACTTCTTCATCGGAACGAAAGATAGCTACATCAGCCTTTGGAAAAGCATTAGCAGCGCGTTCTTTTCAGTTTTCTTAATGGTGAGCGGCGTCTCGGCCGTGGTCGGCGGCATCGTCATTATGAACGTGATGTTGGTGAGCGTCACAGAGCGAACCAAGGAAATCGGCGTGCGCCGCGCTTTGGGCGCCACGAAGACGGACATCATGCACCAGTTTCTAGCCGAGAGCGTGATTCAGTGCGTTATCGGTGGTGTGATCGGGATAGCGGCCGGATTTGGAATTGCAACACTGTTGAATACCTTCACTTCATTTCCAGCGTCGGTCCAAACCTGGGTTGCCGTGCTGGGCGTTGTTCTGAGCTCTGTGATTGGTCTGTTCTTCGGCATCTATCCGGCGACCCGCGCCGCGAAGTTGGATCCGGTGGTGGCCCTGCGCAGCGATTAGAGGAAATAACTCATGACGAGGCAGGAGATTTTCGAGAATATTTCCGTCGCTTTCGACACGCTGCGCGCCAACAAGGCTCGGTCGGCGCTGACGATTCTCGGGATTGTGATCGGCGTGACCTCGGTGATCTCGGTCGCCGCGATTATTACGGGCCTCAACCAATACATTGCCGCCAAGGTGGAGTCGTTCGGCTCGCGCACCTACTTATGTTTCGCGCATTCCGTTTGGCACCCCAATCAATCGGCTGCCGGATAAGATTCGTGTGCGGAAGTATATCCAGCCGACTGACGCAGCCTTCCTTATGGAGACCTGCCCCTCGCTGGAGGCCGCTTCGGTGTTCGGAACGCGAGCGTTCTTTATTGGCGATAGTAACGCCATCTCTTACGGTGGCAAGCGGGTGGAACGGATATTCATTCGCGGGGTCGAACCCAGCTTATGCCGAATCGATTCCCTTATTCTAGGTCGAGCGTGGCCGGTTCATCTCGCCCTACGATGAGGAGCACTCTGCGGCAGTAGTGGTGCTCGGACACAATTTATCGGATACCCTTTTCCCCGACGTCGACCCGCTGGGCAAAATGGTGCGGATGAACGGACTGATCTACCAGGTGATTGGCCTGTTCCCGCATGACCCCGGATTATTCGGCGCCGGTGGCGTGGATCAGTTCGCGGCGATACCGTTCAGCAACTTTCATAAACAGTATCCCCAGACGAAGGAACTGGCGATTGCGTTCACAGCGGCGCCTTGGGCCAGCGTCGACAAAGCCAAAGACGAAGTAACCGCGGCGATGCGGCGTTTACGCAAGGTGCCACCCTCGAAGCCGGACGATTTCGAGATGATCTCGCCCGATTTTCTGACCAACCTTTGGAATCAGCTCACCGGGGCGCTGGTGCTGCTCACCGGTATCATCAGTTCCATCGGATTGCTGGTGGGCGGTATCGGCGTCATGAACATCATGCTGATTTCCGTCACGGAACGGACCGGCGAAATCGGGGTACGAAAAGCAATCGGCGCCAGAAAATCAGACATACGTCTGCAGTTCCTGGTCGAGGCGGTCACGCTCACGATGGTGGGTGGCTTCATCGGCATCATTCTGGGCGCGGTTATAGCGTTCGTCGTACGGAGCCTGTTCGCATCCGTACCGGCGACGGTTTCCACGTTGTGGATCGTGCTGGGAGTCGGGATGTCCATGGGCGTGGGCGTCTTCTTTGGCTACTATCCGGCGAACCGGGCTGCGAACCTCGACCCGATTGTGTGTTTGCGATATGAATAGGGAAGGGAAGCGGATCCGCTTTGATTGCCGTCCGTGAAGCCTCAAAGCGCCTGGCGGCAATCGCGGCTGCCCTAGCCTTCTGCCTTCGTTCCGGTGGTTTTCCCCGAGTCGCTTCCGTTGGACCACGTGCCGTTCAGTTGCCCGTCCGCAAGCTTCAGTTCAATCTCGTAATACTCGCCCATGATACGGCGCTTGAAACTTAACCACGCCGTCCGCGAACGAAAAGTCCTTGGTGCTGGCTTCGCCCTCGTCCGAAGCGAGCAGCGCCCGTTAGTTTGCCCTTCCAGTTCCTTGATGATCAAAACCCACTTCAGATTTTCGCCTTCCGGCGTGATGGACACCATATTCCACTTGCCCACCAATGGCTGCGTATCATCTCCTGCCTGTAGCGCGAAGGCGGCCATCAGCAGCGCAAGGACTGCTAGCAACAATCGTCTCGTTGAGTCTCGGTACATGTTGCCATGATTTCAGAAACCACGCCGCTTGCCAAGACCAAAGTGCGCATCAACCGGCACGGTTTCACCGCTGGCCACTCCGACCGGCCAGCCCGGACTATCCTTAAGGTATGTATCCCCTAAAAAAAGGCCAAGTTGCCAAGCAAGCCCATGTCGGTTTGCCGGCCGGGACGTATGAAGAAGAGCACGGGAGGCGCGGGTTTTTTGGTAAATCCGCTCATCTTTACCACGCTCATCCGCCCACCGGCTGGACTCGTTTCGAAGGGAATCTCCGGCCGCACTGCTTTGACTTGAACCGGCTCGAACCGTCTGACCAACGCGATCCGGACGGCGCGCCGGCGGCCTTCCTGGGAAATCAGGACGTTGTTCTCAGCGTGTCCCGCCGTTCGCAGCCCATGCCCTTTTACTTCCGCAATGCGGATGCGGATGAGTTGTTCTTTGTGCACCGGGGCGAAGGCCTAATTGAAACGGATTTCGGCCCGCTGGATTTCGAAAAGGGCGACTACATCAATATTCCCCGTGCTGTAACCTACCGCTTCGTGCCGCGGACTTCCGATAACTTCTTCCTGATCATCGAATCTCAGGCGGAATTCGAGCAGCCGGAGAAAGGTCTGTTGGGCCAGCATGCGCTTTACGACCCCGGCGTCATTGTGACCCCTGAGCCGGCGCCGATCCTCGAAGCCAGCGACACTCGCGAATGGGAAGTCCGAATTAAGTGTGAAAACGAGTTCTCCAAGGTCTTCTATCCCTTCAACCCCCTGGATGTCGTGGGCTGGAAAGGCGATCTCACCGTCTGGAAGATCAACGTACGCGACATCCGGCCGGTTATGAGCCATCGCGCTCACCTTCCGCCTAGCGCCCATACGACTTTTGTGACCAAGGGAGCAGTGGTTTGCAGCTTTCTGCCAAGGCCACTCGAAGAAGATGCCGATGCCTTGCGGGTGCCGTTCTTCCACCGCAATACCGACTACGACGAGTTTCTCTTCTATCACGATGGCGATTTTTTCAGCAAGGACAATATCAAGGCCGGAATGGCGACCTTGCATCCTCGCGGGATTCACCACGGGCCTCATCCCAAGGCGCTGGCAAACCAAGGCAAAAAGACGCGCACCGACGAATACGCCGTTATGCTGGATGGCCTGAATCCCATTCACGTTTTGCCGAACGGCAAGCAGGTGGAATGGACGGAATACTGGGCGAGTTGGCGTGCACCGTCAGAAAAGCAGGTTGCTGAAGAGGTCCACCGGTGAGCGTCCCGACAACACCAACCGACCCCGGGCACACCCGGGCCGGCGAGATCCTGATCGACCCGGCGGGCCAGAAGTACAGTGACCTTTACAAGCTGATGATCGGTGCCATCGTGCCCCGTCCCATCGCCTTCGTCTCCACGGTGAGCGCTGCCGGCTTGCCGAATCTGGCGCCGTTCAGTTACTTTACTGCCTGCAGCTCGAACCCGCCCTGCGTTTGCTTTTCTCCCACCGGCCGGGGCCCCGAGTTCCCCTCCAAGGACACGCTGCGCAATGCCCGGGAAACGGGCGAGTTCGTCATCAACATCGTTTCGGAGGAGTTCGCCGCTCAGATGAACTCGTGCGCGGCCGATTTCCCGCCCGAGGTAAATGAGTTTGACGTGTCGGGCCTTACACCGATCCCGTCATTGCGGGTCCGCCCGCCGCGCGTGGCGGAGTCGCATTTCCAGATGGAGTGCGTGGTTCGGCAAATCATCACCGTCAGTGACAAGCCCGGCGGTGGTAGTCTTGTCATCGGTGAGGTGGTGCTGTTCCATGTTGACGAAGCAGTTTTGGTTAGCCCTGACGACGTTTTTAAGATCGACCCGGACCGTTTGCGGGCGATTGGCCGAATGGGCGGCCCAACCTACGTGCGGACCCTCGACCGTTTCAACATGGCCCGCCCTAAGCTCTCCTGAGAAACAACAGACCGCTTTCAATCGAAGGCCGATCTGCGGTTAGTGTCCCAATGAGCATCGTCTGGCGGCCCAAGAAAGCCGATATCGAACGCACCAACGTCTATCGATTTATGCAGCGGTTGGGCATTTCCGATCGCGAGGAATTTCTCCGGTTTTCCGTTGACCAGTTGGAAAACTTCTGGGCTGAAATCGAAAAGGAAATGAAAGTGGAGTGGTTCACTCCCTATACGAAGGTACTGGACACCGGGCGTGGGAACGAGTGGGCGAAGTGGTACGTAGGCGGCGAGTTAAACATTGCTCATAACTGCCTGGACCGGTGGCTGCACTCGCGGCAAATCGCTTGCTTGTGGCAGAACGAGGCAGGAGACCGCCGGGAAGTCACGTTTCTGGACTTGGTTTACGATTCGAACCGGCTGGCGCACTATCTCATTTCGCTTGGCATTGATCGAGGGGATCGTGTGGCCCTCTGTGTGCCAATGGAGCCCGAGTTACTCACGGTTCTCTATGCGTGCCTGAAAATAGGAGCGATCGTCGTGCCGATCTTTGCGGGCTTTGGCCCCAGCGCGATCGCCTCGCGGCTGGAGGATTCCGGTGCTCGAATCGTATTTACCGCCGAATCCCTGACGCGGCGTGGCAAGAAGATCCCATTGCGCGCCAAGGTGGACGAAGCATTACTGCGCCCCAATGCCGTCGAGCATGTGATTCACCTCGACCAGATCGACTCGCTGACCGCGCAATTGTCCGGCTTATTTGAGACGGTCCCACTGCCTTCTGACGCGCCGGCGCTGCTGCTCTACACCTCGGGCACCACAGGCAAGCCCAAAGGGTGTGTGCACACCCATGCCGGAGCGCTGATGCAGCCTGCAAAAGAAGTGTACCTGGCGTTTGATCATCAGCCGGGCGATCGGTTCTTCTGGCTGACGGACATTGGCTGGATGATGGGGCCGTGGACCATTTTGGGCAACCACCACTTTGGAGGCACCATCTTCCTATACGACGGAGCGCCGGATTATCCGGAGCCGAACCGTCTCTGGCATGTGTTGGAGCAGGAAGAGATCACGGTGTTCGGCACATCGCCGACGGCCATCCGGATGGCACGGAACATCTCGTCGCCGGATGATTTCGCCTTCGACTCACTGCGCCTGTTGGGTTCAACCGGCGAGCCCTGGGATGAGACATCATGGCTTTGGTTTTTTGAAAAAGTCGGAAAGCAACGTTGCCCGATCATCAATATTTCCGGCGGCACGGAGATCATCGGGTGTTTCTTGCTGCCTTTGCCCATCCAACCGTTGAAACCCTGCACGCTGGGTGCCCCGTCGCCCGGCATGGCGGTGGAAGTGGTGGACGAACGCGGCAAGCCGGTGCGCCGCAAGACCGGATATCTGGTTTGCACAAAACCGGCTCCGTCGATGACGGCTGGCATCTGGGGCGCCCCCCTGCGCTACATCGATGCGTATTGGGCCCGATTTCCAGGCTGGTGGTCGCACGGCGACTGGGCTAGCGTGGACGAAGATGGCTTCTGGTTCCTGCACGGCCGCGCGGACGAGTCGATGAATGTGGCCGGCCGGAAAACCGGGCCGGCCGAAGTGGAAGATATCCTCTGCGAGCACCCGGGTGTGGCGGAAGCCGCCGTCATCGGAGTGCCCGACAAGATCAAGGGTGAGGGTATTGTTGCCTTCGTCGTAGCCCGGCATCGCGCGCGTGTGCCCCTGCAGACGCCGGACCTGTTGGAACATCTGGTACGGCAGATGGGCGCTGCCTTTCGCCCAAAGGAAATCCACGTCGTCGCCGAACTGCCCAAAACCCAAAGCGGAAAGATTGTTCGCCGACTGATTCGCCAGAAGTATCTGGGCGAGCAATTGGACGAGACATCCACGCTGGCGAATCCCGAGTCGCTGGAGTATATTCTCGAGCACGGGGTTTAGGCTGCGAAAACCCTGCAGCGCGCCCGCATCCTGACAGTCGAAGCCACGACTGATAGGATGTTGCGCATGTTCAAGATACTAGCCTTATCCGTGTCATTGCTGTCGCTGGCGCCGGCCGCCGAGCTCAGCACGAAGAAAACTCTGAACCTTGCCGCCATTAAAGTGATGGTTGCCGCGGCTGAATCCGAAGCCGCCAAGCGCAATGTTCAGATTACGATCTGCATCGTCGACGAAAGCGGGAATCTGCTGTTTCTCGAAAAGGGCGATGGCGCATCGATCAACACCATCGCTTTTGCTGAGAAGAAAGCCCGCCATGCCGCTTTTTACGGCAGCCCATCCAAGAACGCCGCCGATGCCGTCAAGAATGGCGACGTCGCGTTTCTCGCCTTTCCCGAAGCATTCCCCAATCAGGGCGGCTTGCCTATCAAAGCCGACGGTCAAACGATTGGCGGAATCTCGTGTAGCGGCGCGAAGTCGGAGGTTGACGAAGCCATCGCGCAGGTTGCTCTCGATGCGCTCTTCAAGAAGTAACGACGCGGTTCGCAGTCAATCGCCCCGACCTGGCCAGCGCTGGCCGAGGGGAGCTACTCGGGCGTGCCGGGTTTGATGACGCGATTGCGCAGAACGCCGATGTGCTCAATCTCGAGTTCCATGAGATCGCCGGGCTGGATCCATCGATCGAGTTCCAGGCCGCAGCCGGTTCCGACTGTGCCTGACCCGATAATCTCTCCGGGGAACACCTCGTCGTCGAGACTAAGGAACTCGATCATCTGTTCAAAGCTCCAATGCATGTCCCGTGAGTTCCCGGACGACCAAATCTCACCGTTAATTCGGGCAGTCATGTCCAGGTTGCGCGGATCGGCAATCTCATCGGCCGTCACGATCCAGGGACCTAGAGCCGTCGCCCAGTCTTTTCCTTTGGCTGGACCGAGCCGCACCTGCATCTCGCGGCGTTGAACGTCTCTGGCGCTAAAATCGTTCATCACCGTGTAACCAAAGATGAGGTCGGATGCCTTCGATGCGGGGACATTGCTGCCGCCGGCGCCAAGCACAGCCGCCAGTTCCAGCTCGTAATCGAACCGCTCAGTAAACGATGGCCATCGCACATCGGTTTCGCTGCCCAGCAGGCCGTGCGTGGCGCACTTGTAGTAGGCGGGCATCTCATACCACTCCGGAGGAATCGATTCGCCTCGTTTGGCGAAGCCCGCACTGACATGTTGCTCGAAAGAATAGAAATCGCGCAGCGACGGCGGATTCGGCAGCGGAGTAATCAGGCGCACCTCGTCTCGCGGGTAGAGCAGCGTCTCGTCGTTGGGGCCGAGATCGGGCCGATCAGTCGCCCAGCGATCAAATGTCGCGGCAGCCTCTTCCAGGGCGCGTTTGCCGGCCTGGATAAAGCCCAGCATTGTCGGCGGAACCAGCGCATTCGCAAGTTGCTGGGGGGAGGATTTACCGTCCGCCCACAAACGCCACCCGGTAGCGAGATTCAAGTCCAGAACGTTGTCGGAAAGGATCAGCCCCAGGCGCTGAGGCCATCCCAAATTCGTTCGGACCTCAAGTGTACAAAGGCGCACTGTCCCCCCTATCAGGTCGCCAAACGCACCCGCTACGAATACCCATCATACGCAAGGATCGCATATGGCGGAAAACGCCCGGGGCGTTCGAATTCCCCCCGGGTATTCCCCCCGGTTTGATTTTCTGACCCTACGCAGGCAACTGGTCTAGAGGTTCCCGCGTAGCGCCTGCTCCCGTTCAATGGCCTCGAACAATGCTTTGAAATTGCCTTTTCCGAAACTGCGGCTGCCTTTACGCTGGATGACCTCAAAGAATAAAGTCGGCCGGTCTTCAACCGGTTTCGTAAAGATTTGCAGCATGTAGCCCTCGTCGTCGCGGTCCACCAGAATACCCAGCTCAGCCAGCGTTTCCACCGGCTCGTCAATCTTTCCAACGCGATGGGTCAACTCCTGATAGTAGGCAGCCGGGACCCGTAGAAAATCGATGCCCTGTTCGCGCAGCCTGGTCACAGTGTCGACAATATCGTCTGTGGCGAGGGCAATGTGCTGTACGCCTGGGCCGTGATTGAACTCCAGGTATTCTTCAATCTGCGATTTGTTCCGGCCCGTCGCCGGTTCATTGATTGGAAACTTCACCCGGCCGTTTCCATTTGCCATGACCTTCGACATGAGCGCCGAGTATTCGGTGCTGATGTCGTTATCATCGAAGCTCTGATAGAGGTCAAACCCCATCACACGGCGGTAGAAATCCACGTACCGGTTCATATCGCCGAGCGCCACGTTGCCCACCATGTGGTCAATGTGCAGCAGGCCCACCGGGCGGCTGACCCGGTCTGCGTCTTTCACTGCGGCGTAGCCGGGCAGAAAGGCGCCGGCATAGTTGCGGCGTTCAACAAAAGTGTGAATCGTGTGCCCGTAAGTAGCGATGCTCGCGACCTGCACCTCACCCTGAGCGTCGCTCAGTTTGCGCGGCTCCGCGACGCTTTCGCCGCCCCGCGATGTGGTCTGCCGCCAAGCCTCGGCCGCATCGTCCACTAAGAGGGCGATTACCTTCACGCTGTCGCCGTGCTCGTTCACATGAGCGGCCACAGGGTGGTCCGGGCCCAATGCCGTGGTAAGGACGAAGCGTACCTTGCCCTGCTCAAGAACATAGGAGGCCCGATCGCGCACTCCCGTTTCGGGCCCGCAATACGCTACCAGCCGCATGCCAAAGGCAGAGCGGTAAAAGTGGGAGGCCTGTTTGGCATTGCCAACATAGAACTCCACATGGTCGGTCCCCTGGAGCGGTAGGAAATCGCTTTTTGTGACTGCTTCCTTTTCCGAAACTGCTTGCATAGTTATTCCTCTTAGAGTTTGCTCGTGGTTACGAGCGCTTCCTGGAGTCGGGAATTGCCGGAAGTGACTTGATCGACCGCTTCCAGGCAGATTCGGTTCTCTTCGTCCGTTCCGATCGAGATACGAACACATTGCGGCAGGCCGAAGGCGCCCAGCGGGCGAATAATCACCCCGAGGCGCAGCAGGCCTTCCGCTAGTTCATGTGCTGCTCGGCCGTCAGGCAACACCACCATCAAGAAGTTGGCCTCCGAGGGCACAACCTCAAATCCACGGCCCCGCAATCCAGCTGACATCATCTCCATGCCGCGAACATTCACTTCCAGCGACCGGTGTAGAAATGCCTTATCCCGAAGGGCAGCAACGCCCGCCGCTTCGGCCAGTGAACTCGGCTCGAAGGGAAGCTTTACTTTCAGCAGATTGCAGATCAGATCTTCATGCGCAAATCCATACCCGACCCTCAGGCCGGCCAGCCCGTAAACCTTGGAAAACGTGCGAAGGGTGATGACGTTATCCAAACGATAGTGCATGGAATCCGGATAGCGCGGGTTGTATCTCGCGTACTCGAAGTAAGCTTCGTCGAGGATAATGAGTACCCGCTCGGGAATGTGCTTGTAGAAGGCCTCAAACTCTTGCCGGGTGAAGATCGTGCCGGTCGGATTGTTCGGATTCGCCAGGTAGATGATCTTAGTGTGTTCGTTAACGCCATCGGCAAGCGCTTCGAGATCGTAGTGCCACTGGCGCAGTGGCACGGTCCGATACGGAACGCCCCGTGATTTTGCGACGACCTGGAAGCCGATAAACGCGGCTTCCGTGGTCAGGATCTCGTCCTGGTCGCCCAGAAAAGTGCGCACGATATTGGAAATGATGCTATCGGAGCCGCTTCCCACGATCACGTTGTCGATCTTGGCCCCGTATTCCTCTGCGAGCACAGATCGGAGCTCAATGCCGCCCCTGGGATAAATGTGAACGCGGTCGAGTTGCGCACGCACCGCTTCCAGCGCCACTGGCGATGGGCCTAACGGGTTTTCATTCGAGGCCAGCTTTACGACACGGCTGACTCCGAATTCGCGCCGGACATCGTCGACGCTGCGGCCCGCTTCATACGGGCTTAAAACCTCAATATAGTGCGGGACAAGCGGCATGTAATCCTATTCCATGGTAACGCCCGGATTGCGATCAGTGCCCGCTCCATCGGGTGCTGCCGTTCTTCCTAGGGCAGGATGCGGACATCCTTGAGCGATACGCTCCAGTTACCAAGGCCGCGGCTGCGGGCGTAAGAGTCTTCCTCGATCTGGAACAGCATTTCAAGCCGCCGCCCGGGTTGAAACAAATCGGCGCGGTCGCCGAAATTCCATCCATTACAAACCAGCATCCGGTGGCGCTGCCGCAGGGGCACCTTACAGTGCTTGCCCTCCGACAGCAGTCTGGGCGGGCCAGCCACTTCTACGTCTGTCGCGTGAAAAAGTGGCGCGGCGTTGCCGAAACCGAAGGGAGCCAGCGCGAAGACTTCGTCCACGGATGCATCTGTCAGTTCCGTGAAGTCCGTGGCCGCGTCAATCGTGAACTGAGGGCACAGATCGCCGGGAGCCAGCTTCTGGTTCGCGAAATCCGTGAAGCGCTTTCGAAACAAGGGAACCCGGTCGGCAGGAATCGTGAGGCCGGCGGCCTGCCGGTGCCCGCCAAACTTGGTGAATAGCTCCGCCATGCTCTCTAGCGCTTCGAGCAGATGAAACGCCGGAATGCTGCGCCCCGAGCCGGAAAGACATCCTTCGTCACGCGAAGTGCTGAGCACAAAGACCGGGCGGCTGAAACGCTCCACCATCCGGCTCGCCACAATGCCAACCACGCCGAGATGCCAGCCCGGTTGCGCGAAGATCAGCGCCCTTTGCTGGTCGTCCACAGGCATGGCTTCGCAGTCAGCGAGAATCTGTTCAACGGTAGCGGCTTCCTCTTCCTGGCGCTCTCGATTGAGACGGTCCAACTGCTGTGCCAGCTCTCGCGCCCTCCGTTCGTCCGTCGTGACAAACAGCTCAATCACCTCATTCGCGCTCGCCATGCGGCCGGCCGCATTGATGCGTGGCGCCAGCCGGAAGGCGACTTGGTTTGCGGACGGCAAGTCCCCTCTGGCGAACCCGGAGACGTCCAGCAGCGCCCGGAGTCCGGCATTGCGGATGGTGCCGAAGCCGGAGAGTCCCCGGCGGACGATGGTTCGATTCTCGCCAGTGAGCGGCACGATATCGGCGACTGTGGCCACCGCCACCACTTTCAGGAAGGAATCCAACAGCGATCCCTGCCGATCGGCCGACAGATCGCTCTTAAGGAGAACGGCCTGAATCAGCTTGAGCGCGACACCCGCGCCACACAAATTTTTTTCCGGATACCGGCAGTCGTGCCGGTTGGGATTAAGCACGGCGAGTGCAGGCGGCAGCGTCGACTCCGGCAGATGGTGGTCCGTGACAATCACGTCAATGCCCAAGCCGCGGGCCTGTTCGACAACGGCGGACGCGCGAATACCCGTGTCGACGCTCACAATCAGCCGGACACCATCCCGTGCGGCCGCTTCGATTACGTCGGCATGCATCCCGTAGCCATCCTTGAGCCGGTGCGGTATGTGGAAATCAGCGGCGCCACCCAACAGTTCGATAGCTTTTTTCAGAATGACGATCGACGTCGTGCCATCCACGTCGTAGTCACCATAAAGCAAGATTCGTTCGCCCGTCTTGATTGCGCGAAACAGGCGATCCGCGGCCGGGCCCATGTCCGCCATGAGGTGCGGATCGTGCAGCGACGCGAGATCGGGATTAAGAAACTTGCGCGCTGCTTCCGAATCGCTGAGCCCGCGTTGAACCAACACGCGCGCCGCGAGCGCTTGTAATCCCAGCTCACGCTGCAGTTGCTCGACAGCGCCCGGATCAGGCTGCGGTGAGATCCAACGCGCCGAAGTTCGCCGTGGGCCCGCGGCCTGCTTTATCCCCGCCATTAGTTCTTCGAATAATAGCCGGACATCGGTCCCGCATCTTCGTCATCTTCGTCGTCTTCGTAGTCGGTCGCCGCTTCAATCTCGCTCATGATGTCGCCCAGATTCTCGTACCACTCCGTGCGCAGCTCAAAGATGTAGATGCGGCCTTCGTGATCGAACGTAAGTTCAACCACGCAGGTGAAGCCTTCGTAAGCCTGCAACTCCCGAAGCCGTGCTTCCAGACTCCGCTTCTCTTCGCGGGTCATGGTAGTCTGCTCCAGGCGCTCCAGCGCTTCGTCAATCTGATCGAGCGTAAAGGCCCGGTGATGAAGGACAATCAGTTTCACCCCGGAACTCAACGCCACGTCGAGAAACTTACGGAAATCCGGGTGCCGGTCAGCGTCCCAGTACACAAAGGGCAGGGAATCGAGCAGTCTGGAATATCCGTGAAAAATGGCAAATTTCTTAGCCTCCAGATAGGCCAGCATCTCGGTGCGAATGGTTTCCAGGTCGAGGGCCATTGGCTTCACCCTATCAAATCAACAAAACTTAACACCTGCCGTAGCATGAAAAGGTCAAACCTAGAAGAAGCGGGAGCGGTCTAGAGTATAAGGAGCGTTTACCCGCCATTCTTGTTCAAAATCATCAATCAGATTGGCGTGGGCGCCAAATCGTTCGAAAGCAAAGGAATCGAAAAATGAAGAAGCTCTTTCTGTTAAGTCTGGCCGTGGCAATCCTCGGCCTGTTCAATATTGTCAGCGCAGCCGACGCAACCGGCAAGTGGGTAGTCTCCGTTCAAGGCCGCGATGGCACACCCCGTACGCAGACCTTCGAGTTCAAGGTCGACGGCGCGAACCTGACCGGTAGCGTCAGCGGAATGCAAGGCGAACCCACTCCCATCCAGAACGGGAAAGTGGATGGCGACAACATCAGCTTCGAGGTGACCCGAAGCCGGGGTGGCAACTCATTCACGATGAAGTACACGGGCAAGGTGAGCGCCGACAAGATCGTTCTCTCCGCGGCGATGCCTAATGGTCAAACCCGCGAGATGACAGCGACTAAGGCGAACTAGCTAGTGCGCCAGATTCTCCTTGCGTGTACTGCTCTTCTGCTGGGGAGCATCGCGCTCTTTGGCCAGAGTGGATTTGTGCGTTCCGGGAATCAACCCATTCCCGGGGCGACCGTGACGGCCACGCAAGGAGAAAAGAAATTTGTGACCGTGACCGATGGCGATGGTCATTACACGTTTCCACCGCTGGGTGAAGGCAACTGGACCGTCACGGTGGAGATGTTCGGCTTTGTGCCGTTTAAGCAGGAAGTGAACTACTACTCGACCACGAAGGCCGTCAACTTCACCCTGCAACTTCAGGAATCGCCGATGTTACAGCGCATGCGCCAGTTTGCCGAGCGGGCCAATGGAGCGGGCGTGGCGGGTGCCGCTGGGGCTGGTGGACGAAACGGGCAGGCGAGCGAACTCGAAACGCTGATTCAAAGCCAGCCGGGGGCATCGAGTGCTCCGGAAACCGGAACCACGCCCATGGCTTCCACGGAAGGCAGCGATTCGCTGCTGGTCCAAGGCAGCCTCAGCCAGGGGCTCAATGCGAACGCTGCGCCCGATACCGGACCCTCGTTCAACCAGTTCGGCCCGGGGATGAGGATGGATGCGTCCAACGGCCAAGCGCCCGGTGTCCCTGGCGTGGGCGGCGGCGGTTTTGGTGGGGGTGGCGGCTTCGGAGGAGGCGGTGGCTTTGGCGGCGGATTTGGTGGTGGTGGGCCTGGTGGGTTCGGCGGAGGCGGCCGAGGAGGCCCAGGCCAGCGCGGGCCCGGCCAACAACAGGCCCGCGGTCCGTTTGGGAATCGACGGCAGCAGAGCCAGATCCGCGGCGCGCTCTCATTCAGCCTCAACAACTCCATCTGGGACGCGAAGCCTTTTTCACTCACCGGCCAAAGTGTCCCGCAGCCTGCTTATGCACAGAGCCGCTTCAGTGTGAACGTCGGCGGGCCACTAGTGATCCCGAAACTGGTGAAGTCGCCCAATACGTTCTTCTTCTTCAGCTACTTTGGGAGCCGTGCGCGCAACCCATATACAGCCGTCGAAACGGTGCCCACTGAATTACAGCGCATGGGTGATTTCTCCCAGACCGTGCAGTCAAAAGGCAGTGGCCTGGAGCCTGTCCAGATATTCAATCCAACCACGCATCTTCCCTATCCCAATAACGTTATTCCGGCGTCGCAGATCAGTTCGATTTCGCAGGGGCTGCTTCCCTACTTTCCGCTGCCCAACCAACCGGGACTGGTGAACAATTATCAGTACCTGACAGCGGTGGCTCAAGACACGGACAACATTAGCCTTCGAGTGCTGCAAAACCTTACCAAGCTCGACCGCCTATCGGTTGCATTCAGCTACCAGCGGCGTGATGCAGATACTGCGCAGCCGTTTCAGTTTCTCGATACAGTCAGTGGTTACGGCTTGAACGTCACGGTGGGTTGGACGCATACCTTCTCCCCTGTGCTGCTCAACACGGCGCAGGTGGTTTTTAACCGCAATTACACCAATACAGTACCTTATTTTGCCTACGGCCCGAACGTGGCGGATGAGCTTGGCATTCAAGGTACGTCCACCAATCCAATCAACTACGGCCCACCGACTCTCAACTTCACCAACTTCGGTGCCCTCAGCGATGGTGTCCCGGTTCTTACCCGCAACCAAAGCCAGGACTTCGGCGATAGCATCAACCTGGTTCGCGGGAAACATACCTTCCAATTTGGCGCCGATTTTCGCCGGAACGATCTGGCAACTAACAGCGATTCAAACGGCCGGGGCACGTTTAACTTTACCGGCGAAATCACCAGCGAATTCCAGAATGGGCTTGCCGTTCCCGGTACGGGCTACGATTTTGCCGACTTTTTGCTCGGGTATCCGCAATCCAGTTCCATTCGCTATGGCCAGCAGAACACGTACTTCTATAACAATGTGTTGAGCGGCTATGCGCAGGATACCTGGCACGTGAGCACGAACTTGAGCCTGATTCTCGGTGTGCGGTACGAATTCTTTTCGCCGTTTCAGGAAAAGTACAACCAGATGGCGAATCTCGATGTCTCCCCGAACTTCTCTCAGATCGCGGTGGTGTTGCCAAATACCGTTGGCCCGTACTCAGGCTATTTCCCGCCCGGATTGATAAAGCCCGATTACAAGGACTTTTCACCGCGCATCGGTTTGGCGTGGAAAGTGCCGCACATCAAACGGTCAACTCTGATTCGCTCGGGCTACGGTATTTACTACAGTGGCCAGACGTATTACACTTTCCCCACCAAGCTCTCGTCGCAGCCTCCCTTTGCAGTATCGAGTATCGCCAACACCAGCCCGGACAATGTGCTGACGCTGGCCGAAGGATTCATTTCGACGGCTCCCGGCGCGGTCACTAACACTTATGCGGCCGATCTGAACTTTCGCACTCCTTATGTACAGAGCTGGTCATTCAGCATCCAGCACGATTTGCCGAAGGGGATCTTTGTCGAGGCGGAGTATCTGGGGACCAAAGGCACCCATCTGGATGTGAGTGTCGTTCCCAACCAGGGGCCCCCGGGGACTATCATTCCGCCCGGAGGACCGCCCTCCGGCTACACCTACGATTCCTCGGTTGGCAATTCCAGCTTCAACGCACTAAATCTAAGGGCGGTCCAGCGTTTTCGCCGGGGCATTTCATTTAACGCGTTCTACGTGTATTCCAAGTCCATCGACGATGCATCGACATTTGGAGGCATCGGTAACACCGTGGCGCAGAACTGGCAGGATATCTCCGCTGAACGAGGCTTATCGAGTTTCGACCGGCGCCAGGTCTTCACTGGCAGCTTTGTGCTCACATCGCCAGTGGCCAGCGGCACTTCGCGCGTTCTTGCTACGTCTTGGAAAGGGCGTTTGCTGAAAGACTGGACGCTCAGCGGTTCGATCACGGCGGAAACCGGCACTCCCTTAACTGCTCGAATTCTCGGCAACGGCGCTCAGCTTGGCCAAACCGGCGGCGTTGGCAGTACCCGCGCCGATGCCACAGGCGAATCGATCAATTCATCAACCGGTTTCTTCAATCTTCTTGCCTTCACCGTGCCGCCGCAAGGAGAGTTCGGCAACGCAGGCCGCAATACCATTGAAGGTCCAGGCTTAGTAGCAGTGAATCTCCAGTTCGCACGAGCGTTTCAGATTGGAGCCGAATCGCGGCGGCGGCTCGAATTCCGGTTTGAAGCGAACAACGCGCTCAATCAAGTCAACTACACCGGCTACAACACGGTGGTGAATGCCATTAACTACGGACTGGCCTCTGCTGCTGGTTCGATGCGCAGTCTGAATGCTGTTGTGAGGTTCCGGTTTTGAGAGCCACTTCGATTTCTGTGTTGGCGTTGCTGCTGGCGCTTCAGCCCCTGTTTGGGCAACAGCCGGCGCCGCAAGTTGAGCCATCACCCGCTGCCTTACCGCAAGCTCCGCCGCCGGCCGTCCCCCAGGCCCCGGCTCAGGCCGAACCGGCTGTGCCTCAAGGTGTGCCGCGACAAACCACGCGGCGCCCCACCTTCAGCCTCACCACCAACGTCGTCATTGTGAACGTCTCGGTGCTCGATCATGATGGCAAGCCGATTGAGAATCTGACCAAAGACGATTTCCAGTTGTTCGAAGACGGCAAGTTGCAAACGCTCCAGTCAGTCGACTTGGAGCGCCTCGGTACCAAGCCGCTGCCTGCCTTTGAGTCGGCCGAAAAAGAGTTTAAGCCGCGCGAACCGACGGGTTACAACCCGAAACCCGATTTGAACCAGAAAGAGAAACTGACCAAGTATCAAGACCGCCGGCTTATTGCGTTCCTCTTCGACTTCTCCTCCATGCAGCCCCCTGAGCAGATTCGGGCCTGCGACGCCGCCCTCAAGTTCATTAAGACCCAGCTCACTACGAGTGATATGGTCTCGGTACTCTTGTTTGGCAGTGAATTGAAGACGGTTCTCGACTTCACATCAGATAGGGATCTGCTGATCTCGACCATCCAGAAATTCCGCATCGGCGACTCTAGCGAGTTGGCGGCCATGGGCGATACGGGTGCAGATTCCGAGGACCTGAGCGGGCAGTTTGTCGCCGACGATACGGAATTCAACATCTTCAATACAGATCGCAAACTGGCATCGCTCGAAGACGCCGCTCGAAAGCTAGCCATGTATCCGGAGAAGAAAGCCATCGTGTATTTTTCGTCCGGCGTGGAAAAGACCGGTGTTGAAAACCAATCTCAATTGCGCGCCACCATCAATACGGCGGTCCGCTCGAATGTATCGTTTTATCCCATTGATGCGCGCGGTTTGAGTGCCCTGGTGCCGGGCGGCGATGCGACCACGACTGGCGCTACCGGCAACGCACTCTATAGCGGGTCGGGCCAAGCGTCCCTCAAGAATAGCTTCATTAACCAGCAGGAAACGCTCTACACGCTGGCGGACGATACGGGCGGCAAAGCATTACTCGATTCGAACGATCTGACGCAGGGCATCACTCAGATTCAGAAGGACGTCAGCAGCTACTACGTTCTTTCTTATTCCAGTACGAATACGGCGCTCGACGGCCGCTATCGCAAGATCACAGTGAAGCTCTCGCCGAAGATCGCCGCCCTCAAGCCGAAGCTCGATTACCGACAAGGTTACTTCGGGCCTACAACCTTTGCCCGCCTCTCGAACGCCGACAAAGATACGCAGTTGCAAACGGCTCTTCAAAGCGAGAACCCGGTTACGGATCTGCCGCTTGCGGTAGAGATTGACTACTTCCGGCTGGATAAATCGAAATACTTCGTGCCGGTCTCCGCCCGCATTCCCGGCTCCGCGCTCATCTTAAAATCAAAAGGTTCCAAGCAAGCCACAGAACTCGATTTCATTGGCGAAGTGCGAGACTCTCGAAACAGGGTCGCCTCGGAAGTTCGAGACACCATTCCCTTGAAGTTGGATTCTGTTACCGCGGGCGTCGTAACTCACAAGCAGATTCAATACGACACAGGCTTCACTCTGCCGCCCGGCAAATACACGCTGCACTTTGTGGCCCGCGAAAATGGTGACGGCAAGGTAGGAACGTTCGAAACGCCGTTCGTTATTCCCGATCTCGGCTCGGGCAGCGCGCTCCGCGTCAGTTCGCCCATCTTCAGTAACCAGCGCGAGCCCGTTAAACAGCAGATCGCCTCCGCGGAGAAAGACAAAAAGCTGTTGAAGCAGAATCCCTTGATCGATAGCTCTGGACAGAAGATTGTTCCCAACATCACTCGTGTTTTCCGCCCCGGTCAAAATCTGCTGGTCTACTTTGAGGTCTACGACCCGGCCATCCCTGAGAACATGCCGGCTAACTTCAAAGCCGCCAGCATCGTGGCGAACCTGGCGTTCTACCGCGGTGGGGAGAAGGTGCTTGAGACCAAGCCGGTGCGCGCAAACCGCCTGAGCACGGACCATCCTGAGATCCTGCCCATGAATCTCCAACTGCCGATCAATCAGTTGACCCCCGGCCGCTACACCTGTCAGTTGAACGTCATCGACGAGTTCGGCAAGAAGTTCGCTTTTCCGCGCACGTCGATGGTAGTGCTGGCTGAAAGGCCCGCTGAAAAACCACCCGAGAAGGTAGTTCCAGCAGCCACGCAGACCAAGCCGGGTGAGTGAGCGGGTCAGACATTTGGTTTCCCTTGATCACTTCAACTTCAAAAACCTCGATCCGCGCCGCCTGTCGCGTCACGGCTTCACGGTCACACTCGGCTGAGGCGCCGGAAGCGCGGGTGTCTGGTTCACCCCAGGCGTCGGATGCCGGCTCCGCTCCAGATCGAGCGCCAGCTGTTTGGCCACCTTGGCCGCCACTTCAGCACCCGCTCCATGAAACTTGGCGCCATTGCTCTCCTGGGTTGTCGACCAGATAACGTCCCCGTCACGATTCACCAGCCGCACTGCGGCGTAGGCCTCGTGCTTCCGCTCTTTGATGCGTGTGGAATCGCTCTCACCAGCTCCTATGCCGCTATAGATGCTTTTACGGCTGCTTGAGTTGGCGCCGCCCCCGGTCGCGACACCACCATTTCCTCGGGTATTGATGCTCTCTTGCGAATCGAAACTGTCGGTGAATGCTTTGTCGTCACCCGCGCCTTTCAGCACCGCATCAGCCTTATCTTCGTTCTCGGTAATCGTGAACAACTTCGAGGAGCTGAGGCTCGAGATAATCAGCTCGCGCACTTCATCCGCCCCTTTCCCACCAACCAAAGGCGCGACGAAAATGCGTTTTACCTCGGCGAGGTTGGTTGCGGATGGGTCCTCCTGCTCGGTCTTTTGCGGCTTTCGCTCAATTCGGCCAGCTGCTGCCCAAGAAATCGTCGAAACACTGGCTGACATCCACAGAAAGAGAAGGGTTCGGACTAGCAGCCTCAATCTTTGCCACCCTTTCGGGCTTCTTCGTCCTGATAACGCACTAACTGGCCGGTCTTCGCCTCCAAAGACACCAGGATGGTCCGGATGTCGTTCTTGCTGACTTTGAAGATCAGCGCCTGTTGTTTGCCCGCGTTGTCCTCGAAGCCCACGGTCAGGTAGTGCTCCCGCTTCTTTGACATCAGAAAAAGAGGAGAGATGAGGATTGCCTCCAGGTAGCGGCCGTTCACCTTCTGCCCGTACTCCAGCAGATTGATCCGCTCGTACGGGATCTTCATCTGAACTTGCTTGCTGGAAAACGTGAAGAAAACTTCATCCACCGCGTTCAGCACACCGGAGCAATTGGTCTGTACCTGGGACTCGGTCCCGCCGATGTACTCGGCATGGCTGCCCGGTTCACTGCCAGCCAAAACAGGTGCCAGAGCAAGGGCCGCAAAGAATCCAATCAGCACTCGAGACATGGCTAGGGAGTAGTCGAGCGCCCGACGAGTCGCTCTCATCGGACTTCTCCTACCCCGGCGGCACCCGTAGGCCCTAGCTGCGCCTCCGAGTTTCCGGTATCGCCAACATTCGGTTGATCACGCCGAGCGTGCGCTACTTGAAGCGCTCTATATCCTTGATTCGTAAAGCCAGTTCAGCTATTGTCGGCCAAGGTTCGAGCGGATTTGGACAAACGACCGCATAGATCCGGCTCCCTGTTTATGCCAGGATCTTCTCAACCGGCACGCCCCGCCGGCAGAGGTCGCAGGATTTGGCGTCCTTATAGTAGGTGGCATCCATCTTGGCCAGGTAGAAAATCGGTAGGTTCCCGAACTCGGCGACCGTCGGATTCGGCTGGTAGACCGCCACGGCGAGCCCCACCACCTTGGCGCCATTTGACTCCACCAGCTTCTTCAAGGCCGTGAAGCGCTTCCCGGATCGCAGGATGTCGTCAACCAGCAGCACCTTCTCGCCTGGCTCCTGGGTGACATACTGCCGAAACCGCATGGGAAGGCTCTCACTGTCCTGTTCCGCCCAATAAACCTGGCGCGCGCGTAGCGCCTCGCAGACTCCGTAAGCAACTGGCAGTCCGCCGGTGGTCGGGCTGATGATCGAAAGCTCTTTGATCATCGTTCGCACCTCGGTGTCTGCCCGCAGTCGCCGGCTCAGCCCTACACTGAGAATCTTGGCGTACTGGTAGTGCCGGAACGCGAGTGCCACTTCCAGATACTCATTGGCATGCATTCCGTTGGGATATTCAAAATGCCCATCGCGAAGCGCGCCGGTCTCTCGCAGCATCGCGATCACTTCCTCGTTGGTTGGTATGAGGTGCATATTTCTGAGGTTTTGACTTTCAAATCTGCCGTTTAACCGGCGTCTCTAGTGTGCCCCACGGCCAGTCAGCACATACGGGATACTCCGCAAAAGGATGCTCAGGTCCAGGCTCAGCGACCAGCGATCGATGTACTCCATATCCATTCTCATCCAGGTCTCGAAATCCAGCTGATCCCTGCCTTTTACCGCCCAGAGGCAGGTCAGCCCCGGGCGCATTCGCAGGCGCCGCCGCTGCCAGCGCAGGTAGTTCTCCACTTCGCAGGGAAGCGGTGGCCTCGGCCCTACCAGCGACATTTCGCCCTTCAGAACGTTAAAGAGCTGGGGCAATTCATCCAACGAAAACTTACGTAGCCACCGCCCGACCGGAGTCAGCCGGGGGTCGTCCGCGATCTTGAAGACAGTTTGCCGCTCATTCAGATGCGCCAGCTCCGCCTTCAGCTCCTCGGCGTTCGCCACCATGGATCGAAATTTGAAGAATGTGAAGCGACGCCCGTTCAGCCCGCAGCGCGTCTGGCGGAAGATCACCGGGCCCGGCGACGTCAACCGGATCAGCAATGCGATCAACAACATGAGCGGCCACAACACCATCAGCGCGCCCACGGCGACCATCAGGTCAAAGCAGCGCTTTAGCAGCAGGCGGAAACCATCATCAGGCGCGGCCGAAAAAGTCAGCAGTTGGGCGACTCCGACGCGCTCCAGGCTCACTTGGCTGTTCACATGAGGAAAGAAATCCAGGGCGACCCGTGTCCGCACACCTTCCTCATCGCAAAGCAGCAGGACCTCTTCCAACGCAGCCAGCTTCTGGCTGTCCACCCGAAAGATGATCTCGTCGACCACATGCTGCTCGAGCAAGCGCGGCAGCAGCTCGGCGCAGCTGTCTTCTGGGATCACCTTCACCAGTTCCACGCGAAAGGCCGCGCCGTCCACCAACTGCTTCCCATAGCGCTCCGACTCCTCGGGCGGGCCCACCACAACCACGCGGTAGGGGTCCCCGAAACCCCGCTGAAACGCACTCAGCAGCCGCCCGGCATTCAGCCGGAAAACGGTCAGAAGGATGAGGTCGTAACCAAACAGGAAGGCCAGGAAGATGCGGCTCAGGTCCATCCGGAGGCCGTACTCGAAAAAGACAACCGCTGCAGTGCCCAAAACGCACTGTTGGAGGGTCAGGCCAAAGATGCGGTAGGGATTCCCCGAGTCGACATTCTCAGGCAGCTTGGTCCAGATGCCCAGCGTCACCCAGATAACAACGCAGTAAATGAGCAGCAAGCCATAGGTCCGGGGAAGCAGGTAGAACTCCCACTTCAGCTGCAAATGGCTGCGGGTTTCGTACGCTGCCACAAACGCCAGCGCGGTGAAAAACGCGTCGGTCGCCGCCAAAAGCAGCTGGACCCTTTTTCGCTGATGCGCAAACACTTACGGCGATCAGCATACCAGAGAGACGCGTCCAGGAAAGGGACAATTTGGCCTCGCCACTTTCTGGATTTGCCTCCTACCGTTTTTTGCCCTTTACGTTTGAAACAAATCCCCGCCTTAACGGTCTTATAGCGGTGTCATTACCTCGGGAAGCTCGTGGGTCCAATGCGGGAGCCCGGCTCGACCCCTCCCAGGATTCGTCCCATTAATCTGGTACAATACCTGTATGCAATTTGGTTATAGGTCGTCGCCCGCTGGTCTGGTGCGGCGCCGTAGCCGGAAAGCGTTCTCGGTCGTTTCCTCTTTCGACGCCGCCTGAGTTCGCAACAACCCAAGCCACCAAAGGAGTACTAGCGAGTGAGATTAACTGTTGTATCGAAGCATTTGATGGTAGCCGCCGGCTTATTGGCAGTTCCTGCGACGATACAATTCGAACAACCTGCGAAGGCATTGCCCGCACAGAAGCCGACCGATCAGCCCGGATCTACTGACCTTAGGTCAGCCCGGCTCCGTCAATTCTTCTGTTCGCTACACTGCCCGATCCAGGATCTGGCTGAAGACTTCGTCGAGGCCGCTGACGACAATCGTCTGGATTGGAGACTTCTCCCCAGCATTTCCGTCATCGAGTCCGGCGGGGGTAAAGTATACAAAAATAACAACTTGTTCGGCTGGGACAATGGTCTGCAGCCGTTTCTATCGGTTCGTGCCGGCATTCACCATGTGGCTTTTAAGCTGGGGAAGTCTGCACTCTACCGCAACCAGGATGCTCTCGGTAAACTCAAACTCTACAATCCGAGCGACGAGTATGCCGGAAAAGTCGCCGCCGTCATGCAAATGATCAGCCCGGCGGCCAACGTAGTTCCCGTCCGGACGGATCTGCACAAAAGCACCGTTCTCATGGCTGTGAACTGATACCGGGAGGGGACGCCAACTGGCATTCCCCTCCAGTTCTTGCCACCCGCTGTTTCTTAGCTTGGGCGCGCGGCCTCGCCGAGTTCGCGCATGGTTTCTTCATCGATCTTCAGACCGGCTGCGGCGACATTTTCTTCTAGGTGCTTGACGACCGAGGTTCCGGGAATTGGCAGAATGACGGGAGAGCGCGCCAGCAACCACGCCAAAGCCACTTGTGATGGCGTAGCCCTGCATTGCGCAGCGACACGACTGATCGGGCTCTTGGTGCCTGATAGCTGGCCGGCCGCCAGCGGGAACCACGGAATGAAACCGATTTTCTCTTGTTCGCAATACTCCAGAACGTCTTCTGACTTTCGGTCGCTCACGCTGTAGCGGTTCTGGACGCTTACGATGCGGACGATTGTCTGCGCGTGCTGAATCTGGCGGGTGCTCACCTCCGATAAGCCTATATGTTTGATTTTGCCTTGCGCCTGCAAATCCTTCAGCGTGCCGAGCTGGTCATCGGCCGGAACCTTCGGGTCGATTCGATGCAACTGGTAAACGTCGATCCGGTCCAAGCGCAACCGGCGCAAACTTCCTTCGCAGGCCTACCTTAGATGCTCAGGTTTACCGTTTTCGACCCATCGATCGGGGCCGGGACGATCGAATCCACCCTTTGTGGCGATCACCAAACCCGTTGGATACGGGTGTAATGCCTCGGCTATGATCTCCTCGCTGACATTAGGACCGTAGGAATCCGCGGTGTCGATGAAGTTGATCCCTAACTCAACCGCACGTCGCAGGACCCGGATGGCCTCGGCCCGGTCTTTAGGCTCACCCCAGATTCCTTTACCTGTTATCCGCATGGCGCCGAATCCGAGCCGGGCGACGCGGAGATCATTTCCAAATGCGAATTCGCCGGCCTTGCTGGCAAGTTCTTTTTCTTGCTGCGTCAATGTTGTGTTCTTTTGCATAGTGGGCCTCCTCAACCAACGTTTCCTGTATCAAATCCAGAATCTGCAATGAAAGCGTCTGGCCGCAACTAGCAAATTCTTCCGGAACCAGGCACTCGCGGGACCCGCTGACTATGATGTGTCCGAACGCCGTCCATATAATGACCAGATGAAGTTACTCGCGCTCCTGCTGGCAGGAGCAACACTCATGTGCGCCCAAACTGATTTCAACCAACTCGTGGACCGGTACTTCGACGACCAGTTCCGCCTTGCCCCATCGAGTGGCACTGCCGCGGGCTTCCACCAGTATGACTCCCAGTTGGAGGATTACTCCGCCAAGGCCAATCAGGAACGCATCGCGGTGGACCGCAAGTATCTGGCCGAGTTCGAAAAACAACCGCCATCGCCGGACCGCGACATCGTCATCGCCCGCATTCATGGCGACCTGCTCTCAATCGAGAACATCCGGCCCTGGCAGAAGAATCCCGACTACTACTCCAGCGGCGTAACGAGCAGCATCTTTGGACTCATCAGCCGTAAGTTTGCTCCGCCGGCCGATCGCCTGAAGAGCGTCATCGCGCGCGAGAAGCTGATCCCGCAGGTCTTCGCCGATGCCCGCCTGCTGCTCAAGAATCCACCCAAGATCTACACGGAAATTGCCATCCAACAGCTACCGGGGAACGAGAGCTTCTTCGCCAACGACGTGCCGCTGGCCTTCAAGGATGTCACCGACCCGGCCTTGCTGGCCGAGTTCAAAGCCGCCAACCAGCAGGTGATCGACTCGCTGAAGAGCTACGAGACCTTCCTCAAGAACGACCTTTTGGCCAGATCTCACGGCGACTACCGTATCGGCGCCGAGAACTTCCGCAAGAAGCTGGCTTATGACGAGATGATCGACATCCCCCTCGACCGGCTGCTTAAGATCGGCTACGACAACCTGCATGCCAACCAGCGCGAACTGATCGAAGTCGCAAAACAAATCGATGCCACCAAGACGCCACGCCAGGTCTCCGAAGAACTGTTCAAGGACCACCCCGCACCCGACCAACTTCTGCAGTCGTTTCGCGATACCTTTACCTCGCTGATCGCCTTTATCAACACCAACCACATCATCACCATTCCCAGCGAGGTCCGCCCCATTCTCGAAGAGTCGCCGCCCTTCATGCGTGCCGTCACTACCGCTTCCATGGATACGCCGGGTCCCTATGAGAAGGTCGCTACCGAAGCCTATTTCAACGTTACGCTTCCCGAGAAGAGCTGGAGCGCCGCCGAAGTGCAGGACTACATGGCGTCCTTCAACAAGGGCACCATCATCAGCACTTCCGTTCATGAAGCCTATCCGGGGCACTATGTCCAGTTCTTGTGGTTTCAAAAGCTATCCTCGAAGGTCCGTAAGCTGATCGAGTGCGGATCGAACGTCGAAGGTTGGGCCCATTACACCGAGCAGATGATGCTCGACGAGGGCTACGACAAAGGCGATCTGAAGGTCCGGCTGGGCCAATTACAGGATGCCTTGTTGCGAAACGCCCGCTATATCGTCGGTATTCAGATGCACACCGGCCACATGACTTACCAGCAGGCGGTCGATTTCTTTATGAAGGAAGGCTACACGCCGCATTCGCTCGCCGACCGCGAAACCAAGCGCGGCACGAACGATCCTACCTACCTCGTCTACACCATCGGCAAGCTGCAAATCATGAAGCTGCGCGAAGACTACAAGCAGGCCAAGGGCTCTGCCTACTCGCTCGAAGAATTCCACAACACGTTCATGCAGCAGGGCGGCGTGCCTGTGAAGATCATTCGCCAATTCATGCTGGGCAACGATTCACCAACGCTATAGGTAAACGTTACGAAGCTGCGTGGGACTAGGATGAGAATGTGAACACCGCTTCCCGCCCCCTCGTCACTGCGACCCCCAGCATCCATTCTGCTTTTCGACGCTTTGCCTGGGCTGTTCTCGCCTTCAACCTTCTCGTGGTCGCCTGGGGCGCTTATGTGCGCGCCAGTGGTTCCGGTGATGGCTGCGGCAACAACTGGCCTTTTTGCAATGGGCAAGTGGTTCCGCAATCGCCCCGCATCCAAACTCTCATCGAGTTCAGCCATCGCATCAGCAGTGCCCTCGCCGTGTTCGCCGTTCTGGCGCTGAGTGTCTGGGCCTACCGTACGTTCCCAAGGAAGCACCAAGCCAGGCAGTTTGCCCTACTCTCCGGTGTCTTTATTCTGCTGGAAGGCGCCCTCGGCGCTGGGCTGGTCCTGTTCCGCTACGTCGCTCAAAATGCCTCGTCGGGCCGCGCCTTTTACCTGTCGGCCCATCTCACCAACACCATGTTGCTTCTCGGTTCGCTTACGCTGGTCGCCTGGCTTGCCGGCGACGCGTCCGGCAATCCGCATCCACTCCATCGCCGCAACCTCCCTCGCTTGTTAAGCTTCGCTCTTGCCGTCGCCCTGCTGGTCAGCATCACCGGCGCCATCGCCGCGCTGGGCGACACGCTGTACCCGGCCGTCTCGCTTCAACAAGGCGTGCAACAGGATTTCGCAAGCGGCTCCAGCGTTCTCCTGCGGCTCCGGCTCTTTCATCCCCTGGTCGCAGTTCTCTCATCCTTCTTCCTCCTTTACGTTGCCCTACAAATCCCGCGCCGACTGCCCGGCCAGAAAATCCGCGAGACTTCCAGCATCCTCGCCCTCCTCATCGTGGTCCAGTTGGCCATGGGCGTGATTAATGTTTATCTGCTGGCGCCAGTCTGGATGCAGCTTCTGCACCTATTCATCGCCGACGTTTTGTGGATCGTCACGGTGGTGCTGTCCGCCGAAGCGATGGTTTACACAGCTAGAGTCACGGCAACACCGGCAGTCTGAGCCGCCCCAAGAAAGCTCCAACGACCCGGTCTACTTGTACGTCCCATTCGCCTTCGCGATTTTGATCAGCGTCGGATAGAACTGCACAAACGTGGTGTCCACCGCGCCGTGTTGCTGGTGGCAGGAGTAGCAGGAAGCCGTTGTCGCCACTTGTTTGCCGGTTTCTGCTCCATTTGGGAAACCAAAAAACGCCCATTTGCCGGGGAACCGTTTCTCGTCCTTCACGTGCGCTTCAATGTCCGTCATCTCGGCCTGAAAATGACCGCCCTTGTTGATCGAGCCCTTCGATTGCGAGGCGCGGACCTCCAGAATGAAGATGGTCTGATCGGGCCACGTCCCCGTGGATTGGAAGCTCTTATAGGCCGCGCGGTTCACGAAGACGTTGTCGAAGTCCGGGTTCTCGGCATCCATCTGCATCGCCGTGGGCCCGTATGTCATTCCGAGCCCGGAGCTCAGAAAGATCCATTCGCGATAGTCCGCCGGGCGCTTCAGCTGTCCGTTGGTGGTGTACTGCGGACCATCCGTCGCCGCGGGTTCTCCACCGCGCAGCGGTCTTATAGCCCAAAACGCTGCCAGGCAGCCGGCAACTATCGCTATTGCAACCAACCGGGTGTGGTTTGACATGCTCCTCCTTGATAGCACGTTGTCGAGCACGGTAGCCGAAGCCGAGACCAGCGAAAAAACGAAGCCAGGAAGCGTGTGTAACTCGCAGAGCCGGATGTGGGCATCCGGCGCGGGCGTAGGCGCCCGCCCCACTTCGGAACCTGAATTTTGCCTCTTCTATTTTGTGTGAACGAACTCAAGCTGTTGAATATAAATGAGTTAATCAGAAATTCCCGCCTGTCTGTGCAGACGCACCCGAATCTCCGGTTTTTGCGAAACGAAGTCCAAACGACCGGGATCCGATCAACCTCCGCTGATGAATGAGGAAAGCCGAGATGACTCTCGGCTCAGCAGGCTAACAGCCTGCGCCACGACATCTCACAGGCGAGGAGGGCATTTGAAAAAACGAAGCCATCTCTGCCTGTGACCTATTTGGTTCTCAGGATAAGGCACGTCGAGCCAGGGTCCGACTAAGGTGCACCGGAAGTGACTGATTTCGTAAGGTAAATGATGGAGTCAGCTTGGTGACTCATCGGGACCGGCAACCACGTATAATTGGCGCGGAGATCAAAGGAACTTAGTATGGGCGAACTCGTCGATCGTGACCAGGAGCATCTGACTTTGCTGAAACTCGGTTATTACATCATGGCTGGGTTCAATGGGTTCTGCACTCTGTTTTCTCTCATCTACATCGCCATGGGCGGGGTCTTCGTAATGGGAGTCGCCCGTTCCACCAGTTCCTCCGGCGACCCGCGCTTCGTGGGGTTGCTCATGCTCTGCATTGGCGTTGCCTTCCTGCTGCTTGGCGTGGCCGTCACCGTTCTGACCTATTTTGCCGGCAGAAGCCTCGGCGAGCGCCGGCATCGGATCTTTTGCATGGTGGTGGCGGGGCTATTGTGCGTATCCATCCCATTCGGCACCGTGCTCGGCATTTGCACCATCGTGGTGCTGAATCGGCCGACAGTGGAGCGCCTCTTCGAGGCGCAAAGCGGGCCGCCGGCGATCCCGTCCGCGCCCTCAAGTGCTGCCTAACGAAGTTGTACTCCGATCTCGCCCAGGCATCAGCTTCCCTGGATTCAGACTTCCCGGTGTTTGGTAGAGCGAAGGGAAACAGCAGATCCAACTAGCGGAACCAAGACTCCAGTTCCCGCAGCAATTGCGCCCATTCCCATTCGAGCATCTGTGACAAAGTCGGTGGCGGACTTTGTAACATCGTTAGAGCTTGTACCTTTGTATAACCGCTCGGCACCTCAAACAGGCTTTTATCTAAGGGCTCATGCGAAAGCTCGAGGATTTCTACCTTAAGCGCACCGTTATTGGTAATCACCGCTAAGCCGCCCGGACTGCGTCCGTGGACCACGATTTTGTCGACGCACCTCTTGCCTGGAGGCCCGGAGTGACTAAACAACAATGTCATCGTCTGCGGCCTCTTTTTCTCCGGTTCCGGGATATACCACCCGTCGGTCTCGGTTGTGGAACTCATTCCACAGGCGCCAGGTTCTGCGACGCGCCGCTCCCGCCAAATCAAGTGCTCGGCCGTCTGGCCGAAGAATTCCTTCCGCTCACCCGTGTCTGTGATCTCAAGATAGATGTCCAGCGTCTTGCCGGACTGGTGCGTCGGAATCGAGTTCCAGGGCTCCTGAGCACCGGGTTTCGGCGAAAGAGGTTGCGGAATCTGATACTCGACATACTCACGAGCCTTCGGATCGAGTTGATAGCCCACCTTGCCGCCCAAAGTGATGCTGATCAGCTGACGCGCCGGGGAATCTCCAGCAAACACTTCGGATTCGCTTCGGCGGTTATCGCCTTGATGGTATTCCGTACTGACGGTCTCGCGGCCACCGCCGTAAGGGCCGAGAAGGGTGATCTTGGTCACTGTGCGAGTGTCTGCAGAAACGGTCAGCGACCACGCCAACAGCGCAACGAAACCCAAGGGCCGCATGGTGACAGAATATCCCAGTTCCCGCTTCCCGCGTGACGCCCTTCAGATCACCGCGAGTGTCACTGCCGTACCAGATTATGTCGACGTCGTGAAAGGAATAAGCGGAGTTAGAGTCGCAACGATTTCGCAGCGTCATTCAGAGCGCCTGGTCTGACTCGGCACTCCAACCTTGAATTCTTCAATCCGTGAGTGACTGCACGCCGCTCATCGCATTCTCTTAGTTCCATTGATGGTCGACAACGATGGTGTCACCGGTATCGCGCATTTCATATAACTGGGCGTGAGCTTGGCGGAACGGATGGTGCAGGACGAGCATGAGCTGGTTGTCGAAGGTATGAAACAGCATGCCATGACCGCTGTCATCGCCGATGAGCGGCGCCGACTGACGCCACGGCCCTTCCAGCTTTCCGGAGACGGAATAGGCGAGAGCTTCCATGTACAGACCATCGCGATAACTTGACCACAACATGAGGAGCTTGCCATTCCTGGTGCGGTAAAGGAACGGGCCATCGGTGACATAGGTGCGAGCTTTAGCCGAGGTATCGTGCTGCTCGGCTAGCCAGGGAGCATCGGAGCCTTTGAATAGATAAAAGGGCTGGCCTACAGAGCCGGAGAGGTCGGGCGCAAGGCGGATTGCCTCCATGGTTCCATCGAGGGTTTGAATCCATTCATGAGCGTAGATCATGTACGGGACTTCGTCCTCCACATAGAAAGTGCCGTCGAGAGCCATGAAGCCGGGCGGTGTGATGCTGTCCTTACCGAGTAGCTGAAAGGGGCCGTCAGGAGAGTCCGCGACAAAGATCTGCGTTCCACGGAGGTGGAGTGTCGCGGGTTTCCCCTGATAGACGGGATGAGTGACGGCGACGGGTTCATCCAAGAGCTTGTCGTTGTTGTGGAGAGTGACGAAGAGATAAAGCTTCCCTCGATAACGGTGGACTTCCGGCGCCCAAGCCCCGTCGGTTGGATTGGCCCAGATCCCGTCGGGCACGGAGAAGACGAGGTGAGGGCCGTCCCAGGATTTCAGATCAGTGCTTTTGTAGACAACGACGCCCGCATGACCGTCGGACGATTGCCGCGAGCCGATGGCGGTGTAGAGGTAATAGGTCTTGGTAGCGGGATCAGCGAGGATGAACGGATCATGGGCGTAGAAATCGGACAAGGCGAGGTGGGATTGAGGTGCGGCAATCGACGGTGAGGGCCCCGGAGTTTGAGCGGTCAGGGAGCGGGCGGGCAGGATTGAAAGAAACAACAGCGCGGTAACAATTGGTCTATGGCGCATGGCACTTCCATTGTGGCGTGCCAGGTCTACGATGGTTACGCACGGCAGCCACGTACGGTCATGACACAAGATCGATGCCGGCTTCCTGCTGTTCAGTTAAACCGATCCGAAGGTGGCGGCTGGTCGGGGGGCGAATGCAGCGCATGCGCCGCCTCGCCGCTGGGCCATCAGAACCAGCCCCCGGACGGCTCGAGGCCATTGATGCGCAGGTAGGTGACGAGATTACCGTAATGCAGGGCGTCATGATTTCCGACTTGCGTCAAGATGAACATCTTGTTCGTCTTGGCGCCCCAGAAGTCGGCCGGGTCATTGAGGTGCGCATCGGTGAACCCGGAGTACACGCCATCGCAGTAAGCGAACGCGCCCTTGAGGTAGGCCACGATCTCGGTCTTCGAAGCCTTCGCGGTCGCCGTGGCGGGGTTGGCTTCACCCTTGACGTTTGAACACAATATGTACGATATATCCGCCACATGATTCAGAAGTTCGGCAAACGAGCGAACGTCCTTCGTCGGCCGGTAGCTGTACTTGGACTCTGGCATCGCGTCGGCCGACTTCATGATTTTGTCCTGCATATTGATACGAAAAATGGATAATGTCATCGTCAGCGGATTCGGCGCCATGATCGGATTTGGCGGATTGGGCTGACCTTGGGCGGTGCCCAAGGACGCCAAAACGGAAACAGATATCACGCCAACACAAACCACGACGCGAGCGATGGATCGGAACATTAAGAATCCTCCCTGGACGAAGACGCTGCACGCGGAAGCCCTGCTTAAGGTCTTCAATGCAAAGAAGGGCCCGTGGTGGACGCTGTCCGATTCCACTCGAACACTGTTCACCTTCGGCCACTTTCACTCATTTGCTTCCGTTGATGTTGGGTCGGCCCGTTTGTAGACTGTGAGCAGGCTACCTCAGTTGCCCCCGACAGAGGCGGGAAGCTGCGATTTGATCCAGCGATCGATCCGGGCATCGAGTACGTTGAGCGGGAGAGCTCCACCGGACAGGATCTCGTCATGAAACGTCTTGAGGTCGAACTTGGGACCTAGCTGCGTTTTGGCACGTTCGCGCAGCTCGCGAATCTTGAGCTGACCGAGTTTATAGCTGCACGCCTGTCCGGGCCCCGAAATGTAACGGTCTGTCTCAGCTTGGATGGTAGGTTCGTCCACAGCGTGGGAGCTGCGCATGTACTCAACAACCTGATCCCGAGTCCAGCCCATGTCGTGAATGCCCGTATCTACCACCAGGCGCACGGCCCGGAACAACTCCGAGCGCAAGCGGCCGTAATCGGAGCCTGGGTCCTGATAGAAGCCGATTTCCTTACCCAGTTCCTCGGCATAGAGCCCCCAGCCCTCGGTATAGGCAGAGTTTCCACCGTGCTTGCGGAACTCGGGAAGGCCGGTAAGCGACTGCTGAATGGTGATCTGAAGATGATGGCCGGGAACGCCCTCATGATAGGCGACCGCCTCGTCATTGATAAAGCTGCGATGGGTGGGGTCGGATACGGCAACCGAAACGCGGCCGGGACGCTTGCCGTCGGGCGTTCCGCCCTGGTAGTGCGTGGCAGCGGCAGCTTGGAAAGGCGGAATGGGCTCGACCGTGACGGCTGTCTTGGGCAGCAAATTGAAAAGCTGAGGAAGCTGCGGCTCCATCTGTGCGATGTATTTGCGGAAGTCCTCGACGATTGCGTCCGCGGAAGCGGGCCGGTACTTGGGGTCGTTTTCGACGTGCTCGCGGAAGCTGGCAAGATCGCTGTATCCGTTGGCTTTTGCCAGGGCGGCCATCTCTTCCGTAATCCGGTGGACCTCCCTCAGGCCAATTTCGTGGATCTGTGCCGCCGTGAGGTCTGTGGTCGTGAAGCGGCGCAGAGCGGCCTGGTAGCGGCGCCCGCCGCCGCCGAGAGAATTAACGGAAAGCGTAGTTCTGCAGTGGGGTATGTAGTCGGAAGTGACGAAGGCAGCGAACTGCTTGTACGCGGGAAAGACTTCGTTGTTCACCGTGGACGTGATTTCGTCCGTGAGACGCTTCTTATCCGCATCAGAAAAGCTAGCCGGAAATTTCTTGAGCGGAAGCAAGAACGGGTCGGCGGTAATCACGCCTTCCGCCTGCCCGGGAACCTTTTCGGCGATGAAGCGTACCGGCACAAGGTGATCGTGCACGCCGGCGCGCAAAACCTCCTCGGTCTGGAGGAACGCCCTGGGAATCTGGTGCAGACGAGCGATGTAGTCTTCGTAGTGCTTGACCGAGTCGAATGGCATGGAAAGCGGCAGGTCGGCAACACTCACGTGAATGCCTCCGCCGCCACCCGATGCACTGAGCGGCATTTCGAACTCCTTGAGATCGTAGTCATCCACGCGCTGTTGGAGCTGGCGAAGAAAAAGATCGTGCGAGATTAAATCCTGCTCCGGAAAGCCGGTAGGGTCGATCGCCTTGATACGGGCCAAGTCGGCAATCTCGCGCTGGTGGCGTGCCGCGTGAACGGCAAGGGAGTAGTCGCCGAGTTGATCATTGTAGCGATAGTCGCCGATAGCGGTCGCCAGCGTGGGATTCATCTTGAGAGTGGCCTGCCACGACTCGTCAAAGAGAGCGTTCTGTACAGCCAGGCGCGTCGCCACGGGGGCCAGCGCTTGAGCCGAGGCGAATTGCGACACAGCGGCCACGAAGAGAGCAGAGGTAACGAGCTTAAAGCGCATTTGCGACAAGGGTAGCAGAGGCGATGCGAACCAGAGGCGGAGATACTCACGCGAGACGGCAGTGATTCCTGGACATCATCCAGGGCGGAGGAAACGAGTGCCTTTGTCCGGTTGAATGAGACGTTCTACTGGCTGTTATGGGTTATTTGGCTGGGACCAGGGATTGCACGCGGTCCTTGTTGATCTTGAGGACAATTCCGGCATTGCGATCGGCGACTTCGCTCACTTTGTATTCAGCGGCGCTGCCCAGGACCTCCGCGACCTCGGCCGGGGTCAGTTTGTAGTCGTCGGTGAGCCACTGCGCCATATTGGCAGTAGCGTCGCGGAAAGCATCGTCCAGCGAGCCGTCCAGTCCCATGGCCATAATGTGAGTCGCCGATTCCACGCGGGGGCCGCTGACCGATTTTCCCGCAATCACATCCACGGTGAATTCAACGTCCATGGACGTTTCCAGCGCATTGCCGTTCAGTTCGCCGTCTCCCTGGGTCGCATGGCCGTCGCCGACATAGAGGAGAGCGCCGGGGACATTTACCGGCAGATATATCGTCGCGCCTTCTGAAATCTCATTGAAGTCCATGTTGCCGCCCCAGCGCCCGGAATCGCCCGTGCCAGGCGCTTGGGTCGAACTTGGCGCGACCGCAACGCATCCCAGCATGGGCCGTAGAGGCACCGAATAATGTTTCAGGTGCTCGCCGGGCTTCTCGATTGTGGCCACACCGCCCTGCAGATCGAGATGCCAGCGAACCGTCTTGAAACCGTCTTTCATCTTCACCGCGAGATCACTGTCGAGCCCCCTGCCCACAATGCCGTCGTCACTAACGGCCCAATCGCGATTCAACTGGAGGCGTGTGATGTGCACCACCAGCGTGTCCCCTGGCGCCGCAGTTTCAACATAGAAAGGCCCGGTTTCGGGATTGCCGCCGAGGACGCGCGTAACGCCTTTCTCGTCTGTGCCGCCGGCGTCGACGGTTGTGGTGTGGATTGTGTCACCCGGGGCTACTGTGAGCACTGGCTTGGTCGCACCCGAAAACTGGCGGTAAAAGGTCGACGGCGTAAACTCGTGGCGTTGAGGCGGACCCGCGCGGCGCGGTGGAACCAACCTTGCCGCAAACCGATGCGTGGTGGGATGCTCCTTGTCGTCGGCGTCGGCGAAGACGATGGTCCCCGAAATGGCACCGGCCTCAATGGTTCCCGTCAGTTCCTCCGTGCCTCCGCGCTCATCTTTGGCTATGAAGTGGATGGAGTTCCCTGTGACAGTGCCCTCCAGTTTATCGCCGTCAAAACTGCCTGCGAGCTTGTCTCCTTGTTGCTTGAGTTCCAGCGAGAAGTCGAGCGGCGTGCCGTAAAGGTCGGCGATGGCGAACCATCGGCCGTTGACGTCGAGCGGTTGTGCCACCAATAACGCCGAAACCAAGAGAAGCAGGGACAGAGGGTTGCGCATGGCCCTCATTCTAGAACGAACAGAACCGGCATGAGATTCTCGCCGGGCACAGCGACGGCGTGGCGCCTGAGGGACAGACTTGCTAACGTCCCGCTCCAAAACGAACGCAGCGGCGTCGAGCGGCGGGCTCGCTGCATTGTGGGTAGGGACATCGCCTCGGATTGTCCACTACCAGACTCTTTTTACGATGAATCGTTCTCGTCTTAACGATCTCTCGTGTTCGCCTCATCGGTCCCCTAAGAACGAGCGACGCGGCAACCAGACTTCGTAACACGGTGCCGCCTTATTCCGCCGGCACGATGCGAATCGCGGCGCCGCCACCAGGCGCCAGCTTCAGTTTCAGCGTTGTGCCGGCGTCCACCGTTCGCTTGTCAACTACGCTTTCCTTGGGCTGCGTAGCGGCGTTCGGCCCATCGGAGTAGATTTCGGCCGTGTACTTGCCGCTTGACAGGAACTTAAGCGGAACTTCCAGCTCGCGCGGGTCCCAGTTGGTGAGACTCCCGACGTACCATTCCCGGCCTTTGCGCCGCGCGATGGTAATGAACCTCCCCGGCCGGCCGTTCAGCACATGCGTCTCATCCCAAGTGGTAGGTACGGCGTCCAGGAATGCCATCTCTTTCTGCCCGTCGTACGCGGCGGGATGATCTGCCACCATCTGGAATGGGCTCTCAAACACGACGAACAATGCCAGCTGGTGAACACGGGTGCCCATCACCGACGGACCAATATTCCGCGCCTCAAAGTTCTCCTTGGTGACGTTGTCGAAGCCGCCGGGCGTGTAGTCCATCGGCCCGGCCAGCATGCGCGTGAAGGGGAGGGTCGTGTTGTGGACAGGGGTTTCCCGGGCGCTCCACTTGTTGTACTCGGCACCCATCACGCCCTCGCGGGTCAGCACATTGGGATACGTGCGGCGCAGCCCGTCGGGCCGAAAGGCTCCGTGAAAATCCACCATCAAGTGCCGTTCCGCTGCCTTCTGCGCCACGGTTCTGTACCAATCGACCATCCATTGATCGGCGCGATCCATGAAGTCGATCTTGACTCCGGCAATACCCCATTTTTCGAACTGCGCAAACGCGTCGGCCATCTGCGCGTCGACGTCCGTCCAGTAGGCCCACAGCCAGATGCGCACGTTCTTCGATTTGGCGTAAGCCACCAACTCCGGGATGTTCACCTCGGGATTGAATTTGGTGAGATCGGATCCCCGGCGGCCCGCGCCGTAAGCCGGCCCGCCCTCGCTGGCTGCCCAGCCTGCATCGACCAGCATGTAGGGGAACCCGTTACGCGCCGAGAAGTCGATGTAGTATTTCATGGTCTCGGTGTTCATGCCGCCTTTGAAGGGAACATTCTTCACGACCTGGCCCGACCACCAATCCCACGAGGTCTTTCCGGGCTTGATCCATGCCGGGTCCGGAATAACATTGGGCGGATTCAGATTCACAACCATGTTCGATTCCACCAGCCGCCCGGGATCGTCTGCGATCATCAACACGCGCCACGGCGATTGAGCGGGAGCCTGCCGGATCACAGAGATCAGCGTCGATTCAATCTTGGGATCGATGGGCCACGGCAAGTGCGGAGCGTTCCGGTCCTCGACCCGCGGCGCCAAGCGCGCGGTCAGGACGCCCTGGTTCGTGGTATGCAAGAACAGCCCGGCCCAGTCGTTGATGTAGGCTTCCGTCAGCCCGACCCACGCCGTGCCCGGAACCTCGATCAACATCGGCAAGCCGATTAAGTATTCCGGATGCAGCCCTTGTATGGTCAGCTCGTGATAATCGTCTTCGTTGCTGGTTTGGAAGTCACGCAGGATCAATGACCAGGTGGTGGGGTCCTTGTGGAAGCGGAACTGCGTGATCTCGTCGGAAATCCGCAGTTCCTTGATCGCTGGTTGCTCGGGAATCGCGTAACGGAAAGCAATGCCATCGTCATATGCGCGGGCTTCGATGGCGAGACGGCGGGCGCTCGGCGTGGTCTCCACCGTCTGGACGGTCACAGCATTGTAGTGGTCGCGAATCGGGTCGGCTTTTCCGGCGATCGACTTCCAGGTGGTGTCGCTGGCCGACGTTTTCGAGGACTCGATTCGAACCGCCGATCCCAGCACTGGCGCCCCTTGGATCGTCAGACCCAGGTTGGACCAATCCAAGACGGGCTTGCCGCGAAACGTCACCCGGTAAGCCAGTTGGCCGCCGGACGCTTGAACGGTAGCTGGCTGCCCGCCGACCGTTGCAATCGAAAGTTCCAAGGCGCCATCCGGCGACTGGAGAGTCACTGGTGTTTGGGCCGTGGCGACCAGGCCCGCGGCGAGGGAGAGCGTGAAGAGCGTGACGAGTCTTCTCTGTGTGTACATACCAGACTCAGCCTATAACAAGTCGCCTGTTGCCGGATAGCTGCGGGAGAGGCTTTGCGCGCTCACGAAAGAGTCCGTCTCGTTTGTGCTCCTCAGCTTGTCGGACTCGGAATCACTCCAGCACCGAACCGCACGAGTGAGAAATTGGATCCTGACATAAGCCAACCCAGCCATCAGTCCGATGGTCCTGCTACTTCTCCGCGTTTCTGAGCCGCGATCTACTCTTTGCCGATCAGTTCTTGTTCCGCCCGAAGCCAGTTCTCTTGGTCTGCCCCTTCACGGGAACCGCTTTCCAGCCAATACGCGTAAGCAAGGGCAGCAATGCGATCGTGGGAGGGGTCGATCCTTTCAGAGATGCTCGCTTGTTCTGTATCGGTGATGATCGGCTCTTCACGAGCCGGCTGAGTTGCTAGTGTTGCCATAGCCTGTACCTTCCTGAATGAAAGTCGGAACGCAAGGCTTTAGTTCTCAAAAATCCTTCTGAGGGCAGGCCTCCTCATCCCAACACGATGTTGGCAAGGGTGAAGGGCCAGGGTGTTTGCTCGGTTCCCGTGGATTGTCCTTGCATCGGTGTCATCCGCGCCGCCCATTCCGCCACTTCTTTCATCAGGCAATCCGCACCGCAAATGTGCCGGGCCGGTTTGCCGCTGTCCGCCGAATCCTCGGTTCCAAGAACCATTTGAACGGCTGAGACATCAGTTGAAACCTTAAACCAGTGGTCGACACCAAGCTTTTTTGCGCCGCACTGGTCGCAGGTTGTCATTGCTTGTTCCATCTTGTTCCCCTCTGTTCGCAGTGAAGCGAGGGTACCCCGAAACATTAGTGACCGAACAGGAGCAGGATTCTCAACGTGATCTGTCCCTGCGGGCAACGGGCTTCAGCTTATTGGTTTTGTGGAACAAGCCTTAAGCCTGTTGTTTTTTTGTGTCACATCCCAGGGCTCAGCGCTTGCTCAGGTGCACCACCGTCTCGAAGTGGAAGGTCTGTGGAAACAGGTCGACCAGGGTCAGGCGATCCACGGAATACTTCGAGTGCAGCAGCTTGAGATCGCGCGCCAGCGTCGCCGGGTCGCAGCTGACAATCACCAGCCGGGCTGCCTCGATCCTCAGTAATTGTTCGGTTGCCTCTTTGCCCAAGCCGGCGCGCGGCGGATCGGCCAAGATGAGGTCGGGGGGCTCCGTGATGCTGCGTAGGTATTCCTCGGTGGCTGACTGGATGGCTTCCACGCCGCCGTTTAATTGCGCCGCGTTCCATTCCAGGTCACGTTTCGCGGTTCCGCCCCGTTCGACCGCAAGCACACGCTCAAACCGCGCGGCCATCGGAAGTGAGAACAAGCCGACGCCTGCATATAGGTCGATCGCGGTTCCACTCTTGGCGGGCTCACCGTCGCCCTTGCCCACCACTTCGTCCACTAGCGCTTCAACCAAGTAACGGTTTACCTGGAAGAACGAACCTCGGCTGATGCGGAAACGAAGGCCCGCCGCCTTATACTCCAGCGCCCCCGGTACGAAGCCGGGCAGAATTTCGGCGCACCAGGCGAAAAAGCGCGCCGCCACCGGCCGATTCGATTCGACGATGTGCAGCTGAATGTCGGTCTCGTTGGTGAAGACTTCCAGGCTCCGCAAAAAGTCGGGCCATTCCCGGCGCGCTACCGCCTGGTGAAGAATAGCAATTACCTCATTCAGCTTCGGCGACGAGATGGGGCAGCGCTTGATTGGGCACAGCTGGTGCGACTCGGCCTGGCGGAATCCCATCTTCGGGCGCTGATCGAAGTGAAGTTGAATGCGGTTGCGGTAACCCCACGGCTCGGCGCTGATGACGTTGATCTCAGCGTCGTATTCGAAGCCGCCCAATCGCTTTAAGGTTTCCCGGAGAATCGCCTGCTTCTGCTGCAACTGATACTCGTAGGCCGCATGCTGGTAATGACAGCCGCCGCAGTTGCCGAAGTATTCGCAGCCCGGCTGCACGCGGTGCGGCGAGGCCTCAATCACTTTTGCCGCACTGCCGCGCAACAGGTCGCCCTTGGCCCGCCGCGTCTCCACCTCCGCCAATTCCTCGGGCAGCACAAACGGGGTCAGCACGACCTGCCCGTCATGCCGGGCCAGCGCATCGCCGCCATAGACCAGCTTTTCGAAGCGCAACAGCTTTTTTGGCGCCGTCTCCGTGGCTTTGTTCTGTGGTTGATCAGATTCCATTTTCGCCATCACTTACGATAGGAGTTTCGCCTCAATGAATCGCCGGGCGGGAGCCTAAGCGCGTCCGCCCACCCATAAGCATGAAAGCACGAGTACTCTCCGGCGTCCAGCCCAGCGGCCAACTTCACCTCGGTAATTACCTGGGAGCCCTGAAGAATTGGGCTGAAATTCAATCCAGCTACCAGAGCATTTTCTGCATCGTCGACCTGCATGCCATCACCGTTTACCAGGAGCCGGCCGAACTGCGCTCAAAAATCCGTGAGACAGCGGCGCTATTCGTCGCGTGTGGCATCGATCCGGCGCAGTCTTCGATCGTTGTACAGTCCGATATTCCCGGGCACGCCGAACTGGCTTGGCTGCTGACCTGTGTGACGCCGCTTGGCTGGCTGCAGCGCATGACCCAGTTCAAGGCCAAGGCCGAAAAACAGGAAACGGTGGGTGACGGTCTGCTCCAATACCCGGTACTGATGGCCGCGGACATTCTGCTCTACCAGGCGAGCGTTGTGCCCGTCGGAGACGACCAATCGCAGCACCTCGAATTAGCGCGCGATATCGCACAGCGCTTCAACTCGCTCTACGGCGAAACGTTCGTGATGCCCGCCACCAGCCTTCCCGCGGTGGGCGCGCGCATCATGGGCCTGGACGATCCCACCACCAAAATGAGCAAGTCCGCGCCGGGCGCCAATCACGCCATCGCACTCCTGGACCCGCCCGCGGTCATCCGCAAGAAGATCGCCCGCGCCACCACCGACAGCCACCCCATTGTTGAGCCGGGCACCATGGGACCGGGCATCGCGAACTTGTTTGTCATCGGCCAAGCGTGCGATCCGTCCATTACCCTGGAGCGGGTTTCCGGATTACGCTACGGCGACTTCAAGAAACTGGTCGCCGAGGCGGTGGTCGAGCGGCTCGAACCCATCCAGCAGAAGTATCGGGAAGTGACTGAAGACCCCGGTTACATCGACAAAGTGCTCCGGGACGGCAAAGAGCGGGTATTGCCCATCACCGAGGATACCGTGAAAACGGCGAAGACGGCCATGGGCCTATATGTCCCGGCCTGATTGGAAGCCGGACGGGTGGAAAGCTCCGAAGCGGCGATTCTGAAGGACGAAGGTGAGTTCGCCACTAGCAGCGCACCAATCTTGAAGTAGGACAAGAGTACTATAAAACTAATCGCAAGTATTGGGATCAGGGAATCCTCGTAACAATACCTGTTTAAACACACGAATGTCCCATGATACGCTTCGGTTAATCCCCCGTAACAAATGGACATCTTCAGCGCGGAAGAGTTTGTTCGCAAGCTCCGGTTGGGTGAATTCGACTCCCGCCTCAACGATACGCTCACTAGGCTCAGTCTTGATGAACTGGAGCAGGTGGCGTTTCTATGGAGGCACAAGGACCTTGCGGCACCCGTAATCACGAGCGTCCAGCACACGCCTCGCGAGTGCTGATCGTTTTGCGGAAAGGCTACCCCGGGTGTCCGGTCCGGACAACGGGTCTTATGGTGGGCGCGCAGGGACTCGAACCACGGACCTACTTTGACGGAACTTCCGCCCCGGATTTGAGACATAACTCCTCCTCTGTTCCGGCGCTGAGTATCTGTTTTTTAGTTTGGCTGAGCGACGTTGGGTCGTTGCGGAAAGTCCCTTCGCTTTTTGGGAGACGGATTCGCCAGTGTCTAAAACCAGCAGACTAAAGCGGTGCCGATCAGATTACAATATTGGAGTCCGAGGCCGTTGGTCTGAGAGCCCCAGGAGGCTCCGCCCCGCAACTGCATGTCAATCGCCGTCGTGATACCGGCCTATAATGGCGAGCGCTTTATCCAAAAGGCGATACAATCCGTCTTGGATCAAACTCGTCCTGCAGACGAGATCATCGTGGTGGATGACGGCTCGACGGATAGCACGGCCAAAATCGTAGGCCAATATCCCGTGAGGTTGATAACACAAACGAGGGCCGGCGTTTCTGCAGCGCGTAATCGAGCGATCGCCGAAACCAGGGCGGATTGGATCGCTTTTCTGGACCAGGATGACTGGTATGATGCCCGGAAACTCGAGGCGCACCAACTTACTTTAGCGCAAGGCGTGGTCCTCAGCTATTCGAGCGTCTGCGAAGTCGAGAATGGTCATGAGCGGATGAGTCTCGCAGTTGCCCCGGACCTAATCAAGAAACGACTGCCGTATGAGAACGTGTTCGCTCCGGGCGCTGTGATTGTCCGACGCTCTGCCCTGCTGCAAGCGGGAAGCTTTAATGTCGATGTCAAAGGCTGCGAGGACTGGGAATTGTGGGTTCGGCTTGCGACGCTGGGCAGATTCGTAGCTTGCCCGGATGCGCTTTTATTTGCGCTTATTCATGGCGAGAATTATAGCCTCAAAGCGGATCTCATGCTACAGGCAATCGAGAGGGCGCTTCCGGTTCTGCTGGAGAACAGGGCGGGCTGGCAGCGCACTGTGACCAGACGCCGTATCATGGCAGGGCAGTACGCCCACGCGGCCCTCATGTGCAGGAAAAAGGACGAAATGCAGGCCCTTGGATATTGCTTGCGATCGGTGCTTGCATGGCCTCTGCCCGACACTGGTCCCGACTGGCACAATCGGTACAAACTGTTGGCTGCACAACTAGTCCGCACTACCAAGTCGGTGCTCGGGAGCGCATAAGTTGCAGCAGCGACATAACCTTTGAAAATCTGTTGCGTGTTGATGCGGCACCACTTGAAGCCGTCCACCACTGACAGACTTGCGCGGCAGGTCGAGGATATGCGTATTGGTCTAATCGTCTTCAGAGCACTGCATGCGCCAGCCAGCCTATCTTCCCTGAACGGTGAGGCCATTTCCGGCTTGACGCGAAACACGCCCTGAGGCGGGTAGGCCGCCGGAGCTTGAGAGATCGAGTTTTAGCGTGGTAGGATCCTGCTCGCCATTGGCCCATGTCGAGTACGCTGAGTTTTCTGCCGGGAGGAACACCGGAGAGCGCGCACATGAGGCACAGACTGACTAAATGAACTTACAATGTTCTCAGGGCGCCTATAGCGGTCCTCTCGGGGTGCTACCTGCTAGCCTCAGTAGCAGATGCTAAGAAGCTGGCAATAGTTGACGGGATCATGGGTATCCTCCTAACAACGCTGTATATCGCCGGCTCTCATTTGTCTCCTGCCGTGATGGCGCCAGAACTTGCTCCTTATCGCCCGCTGGTCTGGTTGACGGTCTTCGCCATAATCGCTGCGCTTGTAAGCGTGTCAAGATACTCGTATCCTTATCGCGCGTCACAGAACGGTCTGCTCATCGGGCTATTCGCCGTAATTCTGTTTTCCTCCGCTGTCCAAGCCGGGAGCGCAGGGCTAACGTTTGCGGCCTCCTCCTTTCTGCCGTGTCTCGTGGCTTTTTTCCTTTGCGCCGCGACAATTCGCAACACCCGCCATCTCTGGCTGCTCAGCGGTAGCCTGATCCTGGTCGCGCTGTACATGGCTGTGTCGGGTATGCTCGCCTATCACTCGGGACAGACGTCGATGTTCGTTTTCGTTTGGCCTCCACTGGAGGAGCAGGTCGCCGGGCAGTTTGTCGAAAGGCGTATTCGCGGCCTTGGTTATTTTAATGACCCGAACGATTTCGCTCAATTCTTGCTGGTGATACTGCCATTCATCTGGCTAGCTTGGCGGAGCAGGGCAACGATTCGTAATCTGGTTATTGTTGTAATCCCGACTTTCGCGATTCTGTTGGCTGTTCTGCTGACGCAGTCTCGAGGCGGCATTCTGGGATTCGGGCTGCTTCTCCTGTTTGCTCTTCGGAGGCGGGTCGGAAACATTGCGAGTCTTATCGTCACGGTCGTCCTCATTGTAGGGATCGTCGCCACTGGGAGCTTAAGAAGAGGCGAGATGTCAGTGCACGAAGACTCCGCTGCCGGACGCGTCGAAGCTTGGGGGAATGGCGTGGCAATGTGGAAGAGCAGCCCGCTCTGGGGAGTAGGCTATGGGCAGTTCGGCGAGCACAATGAGGATCAGAAGGGGCTCACGGCACACAACTCCTATGTGCTGTGTTTCGCGGAGCTCGGCACGCTTGGTTATCTGTTGTGGCTTGGCGTTATCGGCGCAACCCTGCTGGATCTGGGCGCTTTACTCAGGGCGCTATCGCCCGACAATCCACTCGATGCGAATCTTATTGGGTGGGCTAACGCTGTTCGTTTGGCTCTAGTCGCGTATCTTGCGACTTCGTGGTTTCTTTCGCGAACTTACGTAATGACGGTGTACGTTCTGCTGGGGATGGCCGTGGCAATCGTATCGGTGGCGAATTGCGAGCGAGGGCTCGATATTCGTGCTGACGCTCGAGGCATATTCCGGTGGGCTGCCGTTGCAGCGGCAGCCTCGGTCGTTCTCGTCTACTGCACACTCTGGATGCGGCTCGCATAGCGCCCAGAAAGCCATCAGCGCCCGGTAGTCTCTTAAGCCGCACCGGGAAACAGCCCCTGAAGGTCGAAGCACGTTGACTCTGAGTTACCGTTATAATCGAACAAAGACAGGGCCCGGAGAGTCTAAGCAGTCCGCCTGCAAATGCTTTTGTTACTTTTATGTTGACTTGGCTTCCGTATAGCGCGATGAATCGGCGGCGGGAAAGAGTGGTTAGAGCGTGGTTTCCTGAGGGGACGCGCATTATGCACCGTGTTGTTCTGTGCTTGGCAGTCGTTTTACTGGCCATGCAGGCACTGCCGTATTTTCAGCACCGCTGGGTTGAAGATGAAAGCTGGTATTCGATTCCGGCAACGACCCTGTTGCGCAGTGGAGAGTTGCGAAACCCTGCCCTGCCGGCAACCGATTTTGAGTCTAAGGTTGACACTCGTCCGCCGCTGATGCCACTGAGCCTCGCTTCGTCATTCTATGTGCTAGGAACAACGGTAGCCGCAGCTCGGATCGGTGAATTCCTGGCAGCTCTATTGACGCTGCTGGTTGTTTATCGTATCGGCAAGGAACTTGGGAACGTCTTAGCCGGCGGGCTGGCCGCGCTCCTCCTGGGAGTTGACACGTTCTTCGTGCTGGCATCCAGGACAGCGCGTCCGGAAGCGTGGGTTACACTGTTCAGCTGTTGCGCACTGTTATTTGCATTGCGTCGACGCAGCGTAACCGATTATCTCTGGGCCGGCGTCTTTGTTGCCGCTGCTTGTAACTTTCATGTGTTAGGGCTGGCGACTGCGGCAGCTATATTCATCCTGCTCGTATATCAGGAACGTGCCGGCATCCTCCGTTCACGTCAGCTATGGCTTTATACCACCGGGATAACGATTGGGCTGGTCCCGGTGGCGGTTTGGCTGATCAGCTCGGCTACGAATATGGAAGCAGCGCGGCACATGTACGGCCGGAGCGCCAGCTTCTCCCTTCTTGAAACCACCCTGAAGGAATCGGGCCGCTGGGCCGATTTCATAGGAATTTCCAATCAAAGGTTACACCTTCCGTTTCCGCTTCCTTTGAGATTGCATATTGCGCTGACGTTTCTCGGGGCATTCGTTGTTTTGTGGTTCAGAAATCGAACCCTTTTCAGCATCTTTGCGATAATTACAATCCCGCACCTGATTTGGTGGACACGGCTGCCCAACGCGACAGCGCGGTACTATGCAATCGTTGCTCCCCTGTTTGCTCTTGCGACGGCCTTCGCCTTAACCTCGCTCACCGATCGGACGCGCTGGTTTCGTGCCGCTGCTGCCGTTTACGTCGTCTGTGTCATAAGTCAGATTGCCGGGAACTTGCTGATTCTCAACCAAGCACGAAAAGCAGACTACGTCTCTCTCGGTGGCAAATTGCGAGAAGCCGTCCCGCTTGGTCACTCGTGCTATGCGGCTATGACTTTTCAGTTCGCTCTCTATGATTACGGATGCCACTCATATGATCGGACTCCGTTTTCCTACACTGCAGAAATTCAGCGTCCCGAATATTTGATTCTCGGCGATCGTGTCATGATGGCGGGCTCGGGGCGCGGAGAAGACGATTTTCGGGAGGTTCGTGAGATGTCCTTTGCGTTCGCCCACCAACACGGCGAACTCACTTCGGAAATCGATGATCCATTTTACGGCAATCTCAAAATCTTTCGCGTGACTTATGATGGCCAGTCACTACCTGCTAACCCACAGGTGGCCCCGAATCGCTGAGGTGACGGTACCCGGACGTTAAGCTATTTCGCCCGATGCTCCCTGCTTCCGACTGGTTTAGGACTGTCCAAGTTGCTACCGGCTGCGTCGCTCCTCTGGCATTGGCGTTCGCCAAGTTTCAGGCGCGTCGACGCGAGTCCGTCGCGCACAAAACAAGGAACCTCAGAGCCCCTCAGCTGTTCGAACTGTGTCGAAATAATACATCCGAACTAGTGGAGGTTTGAATTCTCGGCGCTCCACGCGACGAACTGGCGAAGAATGTCCTCATCGAGTGTACTTCGCCCGACAGCGACTTCTGCAAACTCCGCTCGTCTGGGAGCTCACTACGATTCCATTAGATACAACTCAGCTGGACACAGTGTCGGCGAATGATTAGCCCCACTAATGTACCAAGAATGTTTATGTGTTGCAGCGACAAGCCTTGTGACGCAGTTTTTGCAAATGGTATTTGCGCGGCAACACGATCCGTCTTTTTAATCGAATTGGGGCGGATCCCCAGACCCGAGCCGGGCGCCCGCCCGGCTCTGGAACGACATGTAAGCCATCTTACTCTCCGACCAGCATTTTCAGAGCAACCTCGATTTAAAGGGCCAATCTTGGTGGATCCGCTAGAAACAACTATTCGCAAGAACCAGTCTACTGGCTTGGTTCATAGAGCTTGACAGTATTTTTACTAGTGTGAAAGAATACATGCGAGTAGTTTCACGAGGTACTATACGTACCATGTTTTTAGTTTCACGACTATTCTCCCGATGTCTGCCTCAGTGCTCTCAGTCGTCGCGAGATTTATGCTGCGGCGGCATCTTAGAGGCTCCTCCTCGAAGCCGATCAACTACTCAAGCAATGGAAACGCATTATCCCTCGCTAGGAAGGCGAACGTGCGCACATCTTGCAATGAATAAAGACAAGCGGAGCATCGGCAAGTGACTAGCAATACGTTGGATGATCAATACCTCAATATTCAAATGCAGACCAAGAAATTCGATTGTGAGCTTAGCCAGAATTACTCTCGGCGCCGTCCATGGCCAACTGTGGCTGGATTTGTCACAACAATACTCCGACGGCTTCCCGGATGGACCCTGGCGACATTTGTTAGTATTGCCGGCATTGCCGCTGCACAGACGACGGTGTATCTGCCAGTGCCCAATACCCCCCTCGAGACCATCAGTGTTACAGGCTGCACGAATGCTACGCCCATCGTCTGCACCTCAGCGAATCACGGGCTGAGCAACGGAACGGCGGTGTGGATCGAGGGCTTCACGGGAAACACGAACGCTGACGGTTTTTTTATGATCGGGAGCGTGACAACCAACACCTTCACGCTTGCCAATCATCTGTATTTTTCAACCGTTCCGGCGGGGAACGGGACTTCTGTAGGCATAGGGAAACTCACACCCTTGCATGCGTACACTACGATTCCTCATCCCCGGCTTTTTCTGGATGGGCCATCGGGAACGATGACCGCCTCGATATCGAACACCAGCACCAAGGCCAGCTCCAATAACCGTTTCTATACGCAGTTGCAGAACATTTACAACAGTTTTGTTTCGTCTTACCAGACCACTGGGATTGACTCGTATGCCAACGGCAGCGGCACTGGTATGGTCCGCTACGCAGACGCTGGTCTGTACTGGTTCGCGTCGGGCAAGTCCAATATGACGGCGCTGGCCATGGCGAAATGGGGAATAGACAACTTCGAGCAGATCGTCTACAACCCTTACGGTTTTTATTGCAACGAGCCGAACTTTCAGTGTGGGCGCGACGATACAACCGCTTTGCTCCATCCGTCGGAAGAGTCCTCCTCCTCCTTCATCAGCTATTCGCTCATTCATGACCAGCTCAGCGCTTCAGAGGTCAGCAATTTCGCCGACAAGATCTTTAACGACAACGCTCTTGTTCGCAACCCGAACAGCCCGTCGAAGGGCGGTGGGTTCGGAGGGATAGCGGGCGATCCGACCACGAGTTGCACACCGTGGCCTAGCGGCGCGGCATGGGACCAATCGCAGCATTACTGTGGATTCTGGTGGTACATCAAGCACGAGTATGAGCCGGTGGTGATCACTCCCGGGAACGAAGCCAACTATCTTACTGACTATCCTGGCGGCAACCTTTATTACCAGGGCGGCTGGCCCTACGCCGCGAATCATGGGATGGCCCATCTCAAGTCCCTCTTCGAAGCGGCGCTGGCTTTAGCCGACGATGACGCGCGAGCAAGATCGGCGCTAACACAATTAATGGCTTGGCATTTGAAGTGGAGACATGCCTGGGACACGTCGGCTTGGACGGGAATTACGGAGAACGGCTCACGGTACCAACAATATATCGACAACCCATACGCACCGGAATGGATGATCTCTCTAAACCAGTCCATCAGCGGAGGGTATGATATGCGGGGAACTTGGAGTCACCAAGAGCTACCGCTGGAAATCTACGGTCTGCTCCCGGACGGCGGGACCGGCGCAGGCTACGGTCCATTCACGCTGGATCAGTGGCTTGATCCGACCGGAGTGAATTCCAACTCCACGATTTCGGAGTGGGCGGACCCGGTACTTAAAATGACCCAATTGTACCCGTCAGACCCCCTGGTACCGTATGCATACTGGTTGCTCAAAGACTGGAACACCAATCAGTTCACTACATTTAATTGGCAAAATTTCCAGGGTGGTTTGATCACTCAGTACATCGAATTCGATCCGACAGCTGCGCAATCGGCTGTATCCGCACTGCCGGCGCAATATCTCTTCAAAGACACCAGCTATTCGACCTGTCAGACGTTGTGGGGGTCTCAGATCGCAACTCACAACTGGAGCAACGGCACGCCGGCCACCGACACTCCCGGCTGTTATCCGAACTCGTCCTTCGAGCACGCAATCAGCAAAAGCAGCTGGGCCAGCAACGCCACCCAAGTTCTCATTAGTGCTTCATGGGCGGGGAACCTCGACCGGGCCGGTGGTGGGCAGTACGGCGCGTATCACATCTATCGCAATGGCTATTTGCTCGCCGGCAACGGCACTGGAACGTCACCTGATTTGGCCACCGGTTCGGCCCGGAGCACTTGCGGAAATTGTTCGACGCTCGCCTCGGACGAAGTCATTGAGATCGGGGGCGCAGACAATTGGGTGGCCCTGAACAGTAACGCCAACGTGAGCGCCTCCATGGCCCGCTGGTCCGGGGCGGACCCAACCGGCGACAGCCAAAGCCGGTACGTTTATGCGATGGTGGACATGACCCCGACGTACGCTACGTCGGCCAACGTCAGCCGCGCACAGCGGCATGTCGTTCATTTCAAGAAGGCGTCAACCCAGGACTACATCGTGTCCTATGACGATGTGGCTTTGAGCAGTGGAAATCAGATTCAGGCCTGGTGGCATTACTTCGTTTCCGGGGCTAACGGCACCAACACCGTGTCGGTGAACACATCGGCAAAGACGGTATCGGATACGCTAGCCGGAAATCAGGCGGAACTGCTCACTACATTTCTTCCCGTCGCCGGGACGAACACTGTGGCGCTCCTTTCGAACGGTGCCAATGCCAATACCGTGGATACGTACACCTGCCCCTCTACAAACGGAACTTCGTGTAACAATTCGGCAATGAGTGGTGAATGGATGGCGGTGCACCTGCCGTCCGCCAGCGCGAGCGCCACCATGCCGACGCTAACGCAGCTGACGGTTACTGCCAGCGGCGGCAACGCGGCCGCCGTCCAGATCGCCGACTCGACGGGCCCCAAGGTGGCGGTTTTTGCCCGCCAGGCAGCGCTGCTGACAACAACATCTTTCACCACAACGCATAGCGGCACGGCCCAGTATCTGATTGCCGGCCTGCAGGCGGGGTCCTATTCCGTGACCGTGAATGGATCCGCGATTTCCGGATCTCCCTTTACTGTCGCCGCCAATGACAATTCGCTGTACTTTGAATCGACGGCTGGGCAGATTCAAGTGACCCAGGGTGGCACGGCGCCACCTCCAGGCGGCTCCGGCCAAATCCCGGCCATTGGTTCCTTCGCGGCTTCTCCGAGCAGCATCGTGGCCGGTCAGTCGGCAACCTTGTCGTGGTCGGCGACTGGCACTCCCGCCCCGACTATATCGATCAACAATGGCGTAGGCACGATGGGTGGTTCTTCCGTGGTTGTCTCACCCTCGACGACTACGACGTATACGCTAACTGCCACCAATAGTGCTGGCAGCGCAACAGCCACCGCCGCAGTCACCGTGAGTGCAGACACAACACCACCGACCGTTCCCACGAGCGTGGTTGCCCAAGCCGTTTCAGCATCAGAGATCAATCTAACCTGGAGTCCCTCGACAGACCTTGTCGGCGTGACTGGCTATAACGTCTACCGGAATGGAACGCAGATCGCAAAGACGTCCGCCGCTTCCTATTCGAGCACCGGCCTGAGCGCCTCGACGAAGTACACTTACACCGTAGCTGCGTATGATGCGGCCGGCAATGTATCTGCACAGTCGGCATCTGCTTCAGCGACGACAATGGCGGCGTCAGGATCCTGTTCCGGCTCGACCCTGTGTGTTGGTCCTGGGCAAGCCTATACAACAATTCAGGCCGCAGCCAACGTTGCGGTCGCAGGCGACACGGTATTGGTATTCGACGGAACTTATGCCGGATTCGCAAGTGTTAACGCAGGGACTGGGAGCGCCCCGATCATCTTTAAAGCCAACGATAGTAACGTCATCGTTAACTCAAGCGGAGATTCCAACGGCGATTGCATCAACATCGAAAACACAAATTACGTCATCGTGGACGGGTTCACTGTCACCGGATGCGCTCGAGCTGGAATACGCAGCGCCACGACGACCGGCGTCATTATTCGTAACAACGTTGTAACGAATAGCGCCCAGTGGGGCATTTTCACCGGCTTCACGCCACAAATACAGATTCTGAACAACAATGTTTCCGGAACGGCCGTGCAGCACGGCATTTATGTATCGAACAGTGACGTTACCAATGACAATCCGATAATCAGTGGCAATGTGAGCTTTGGAAATGCCGGAAACGGCATTCAAGTAAACGGGGATTGCACGACGCTAGACGCAAATGGCTATACCGATGGCGTTATCAGCGGCGCGATCGTCCAGAATAACGTTGTCTACAACAACCAACAGAAGGGCTTCAGCCTGATTAGCGTTCAGAACTCGACAATCCAGAACAACATAAGCTATAACAACGGAAGCGCCGGCGCTGCTGCAGGCATTCACCTCGCAGAACAGGGCACGTGCACCAACGATCCCAGCAGCAATAACATCGTTGTCAACAACACCATGGTCGAACCCAACATGGCAGGCATCCGGATCACCACGGGAACCAACAATGTTGTGTTCAATAATATCGCTGTTTCTTCGAGTCCCATAGTAGATGAGTCCGGCGGTCCAAACAGCATCGACACCACGTCGAACATTGAAACGAGCTCGTCAACCGGACTGTTTATAAGTGCGGCAAGCAATAATTATCAGCTTGTAGCCGGAAGTGCAGCTGTTGGAAGCGGGAAGGCGACGTACGCAGGTGCGTCCGCTCCTACCGCGGATTTCGCAGGAAATGCTCGCCCGCAAAGTGGCAGGTGGGATAGCGGTGCCTACGAGTATGTTACGGGCACGCCGCCGACGTGTACTTACACGCTGTCGGCCAGCACGGCGTCTTATACTTCGGCCGGCGGCACCGGCAGTGTGACCCTGACCAGTCCTTCGGGTTGCAGTTGGACGGCGACCAGCAGTGCCTCGTGGCTGAAGGTGACAGCGGGAGCATCCGGCAGTGGCAGCGGGACCGTCAGTTACTCGGTTGCCGCCAACACCGGCAGTGCTTCGCAGAGCGCAACGTTGACCATCAGTGGGCAGACGTTCACCGTGACCGAGAGCGGCGTGGCGTGCACCTATACGCTGTCGGCCAGCACGGCGTCTTACACTGCGACCGGGGGTACCGGCAGTGTGGCTGTGACCTGTGCCTCGGGCTGTAGTTGGACAGCTACCAGTAGTGCCTCGTGGCTAAAGGTGACAGCCGGAGCATCCGGCAGTGGCAGCGGGACCGTCAGTTACTCGGTTGCCGCCAACACCGGCAGTGCTTCGCAGAGCGCAACATTGACCATTGGCGGACAGACGTTTACTGTGACCGAGAGCGGCGTGGCGTGTACATTCGTGCTGTCGGCCAGCACGGCGTCTTACACTGCGACCGGGGGTACCGGCAGTGTGGCTGTGACCTGTGCCTCGGGCTGTAGTTGGACAGCTACCAGTAGTGCCTCGTGGCTAAAGGTGACAGCCGGAGCATCCGGAAGTGGCAGCGGGACCGTCAGTTATTCGGTTGCCGCGAACACCGGCAGTGCTTCGCAAAGCGCAACATTGACCATTGGCGGACAGACGTTTACTGTGACCGAGAGCGGTGTGGCGTGTACCTTTACACTGTCGGCTAGCACGGCGTCTTATACTTCGACCGGGGGTACCGGCAGCGTGACTGTGACCTGTACTTCGGGTTGCAGTTGGACGGCGACCAGTAGTGCCTCGTGGCTAAAGGTGACAGCGGGAGCATCCGGCACGGCGAGCGGGACGGTCAGTTATTCGGTTGCCGCCAACACCAGCAGTGCTTCGCAGAGCGCAACGTTGACCGTCGGTGGGCAGACGTTTACTGTGACCGAGAGCGGTGTGGCGTGTACCTTTACACTGTCGGCTAGCACGGCGTCTTATACTTCGACCGGGGGTACCGGCAGCGTGACTGTGACCTGTACTTCGGGTTGCAGTTGGACGGCGGCCAGTAGTGCCTCGTGGCTAAAGGTGACAGCGGGAGCATCCGGCACGGCGAGCGGGACGGTGAGTTATTCGGTGGCTGCGAACACCAGCAGTGCTTCGCAGAGCGCAACGTTGACGATAGGCGGAAAGACTTTCACTGTGACCGAGGCAGGCGCGCCATGTACATTCGCGTTGTCGGCTAGCACGGGCTCTTATACTTCGGCTGGGGGTACCGGCAGTGTGACCGTGACCTGTCCCTCGGCTTGCAGTTGGACCGCGACCAGTAGTGCCTCGTGGTTGAAAGTCACAGCCGGAACTTACGGCAGCGCGAGCGGTACGGTCAGTTATTCGGTAGCGGCCAATACAGGCAGTGCGTCGCAGACTGGAACTTTGACGATAGGTGGAAAAACCTTTACCGTGACCGAGGAGCAACTCATGGTTAGCAACCTGGTCATCTCACCCACAACTGCTGTCGGAGGAGTTACAGTCGCTGGCACGGTCACGCTTTCGGGGCCGGCGCCCTCAGGGGGAGCGGTTGTTACACTGACCAGCTCAAATCTGCAAGCCGCGACAATTCCGTCGACGCTGACGGTTGCCGCGGCTGCAACCTCGGCTTCATTCTCGGTCACGACCTACACCCAGACCGCGACCGAAACCGCGACGCTCAGTGCCACCTTGAACAAGACGACGGAGACCGTTTCCCTTACAGTGACCCCGCCGGCGTCTTCCGTGGACGTCATTGCAGCATCCTACACGGAAGTGGGCAACATTTATCTCTATACACTCTCAGGCGCCACAATAACGGGTACTAAGAGTTCGTTCCAACTTAATCCATTTGGCCTGTCCTATTCGCCCGATGGCACATTACTATACGTCAGCCTTACCGGCGGATCTACGGAGGTGTACTCAGTCAAGAGCGGTGTTCCATTTGGATCGCCGAGGACTCTGCCCAATCCGCAGCCCAGCATCTTCGGGCCAGTAGTGTCCTCGGATGGTCAGTTTATTGCCGTGCCGGTCGATTCAACGAGTTCGGTTGCCGGAGTGCAGCTAATCCAGAAGTCTGGCAGCTCGTATGTCGAACTCCCATCGGTCACCTATGGTTCGTACGCCAGCTTGACTGCAGCGTTCGATCCCCTGGCCAATCACATGGCCGTAGCGTTGAACGGTAATGGCTCGGCCGCACCCGTTACGCCGCAGATTTTTAAGCGCAGCGGAACAACCTTCAGCCGGCTTACCGGCCAACCAAGCGTGCCTTTTAATGACACTTACGTATTTGAACATACCTACGTAGCATTCTCTCCAGATGGCGCGTATCTATACGCGACAGACGGGGGAACCGACAACAGCGGTGACAACATGCGTATATACGCCGTGAGCGGCGATGCGTTCAGTTGGCTGTCGGGGCAGCCCAATGTACAACCAAGTAGCCCGGGGCCGATCGCGGTCAGCCCAAATGATGTTTATATCGCTGTCTCGGAGACCTACACGTCGCCCTATTTCACGATTTACAAACGGTCGGGAAGCACGTTCACGGCCTTGCCGCCCCCGGCGACATTGCCTCACTCTCAGGTACAAACGCTGACGTTCACGCCCGACGGCAAGTACCTCGTGATCGCAGAAGCGAACTCGCCTTACCTTTTGGCCTACAGTGTCGACGCTTCGAGTGACATATTTACACCGCTACCTGCGCCCACATTATTGCCGCCGTATCCCTTCAACAGCTTGTCCGCAGTGTCGGTTCCCTAGCTTCAATAGGGCCATAAGCGGAGGCTGACGCACAGCCGTCGGCCTCCGTAACCTACGGACCGGACCCGAATGCCGCGATGTACCAACGCACCGATTTCTAATGAGATAGCTTTTAAACTGGAATCCTGGGAAGAATAGACTCATGGCCGAATGCGGGAGCCTCGATCCGTCCATCAAGATGAGCGCCGCCAGGACGTTGCCGCACGCATGCCAGTGAGTGAGAGGCGTGGCCTTTGCCGCTTAGCACCTTGCTTGGTTTAGCTTTTTCCTCTCGAAGAATCCAATCAACCGCCTCTCGCAGTGAACCTGTTCGTTCAACAGGCTTTGTATCCGGAGGCCGCTCACTGTACCCATAGTCAATGAGCAAAGACCGGCATCCAGCCGCAGACCCCGCGTCAACATCTCTCCACCGGTCGCCAATCATAAAACTGCGTGCCATATCGATGCCGAACTTGTGTCCAGCAGAGAGCATCAGGCCTGGCTTTGGTTTGCGGCACTCGCAGTCCGCGAGATCATCGTGCCAACAGACCAGGATCTCGTCCAACGGAAGTTCCGCCCGGAGACGATCATGCATGAGGTCCACGGTCTCGCGAGATTGAGTTCCGCGGGCAACGTCCGGTTGATTCGTGACCACAATGACCAGGAAGCCGGCCTTCTTCAAATCTGAAACCGAGGACGGGACGCCAGGCAGTAAGACAAACTCCTCTAAGCTCCGCGGAGGGTAAGGTCTTCGGTTTCTCACAATGGGCCTATTTATGACCCCGTCTCTGTCAAGAAACACAGCTCGCGAGTTTACCGTTGCCAAAGAACCACCTCCAGAGCTTTCCAATCTGCGCGCCACCGAAAGTACAAGTTACGGCTGCAGCGACTACATCCTAATAAAGAGACCGGCGAGAAGATTACTTCAATGGACCGGTCTCCAGCTGGTTCAGATATCGGGATAGATCACCCAATCCTTGGTGCGACCCAATTTCATAAAAGCGTTCCAGAACTTCAAACGCCGCAAGCTGGCCGCATCGGGCGAGTTCCTCATAGACCTCCGCCAGATCGACAGGTTGATTCGCCGGAAGGGTCTCGAAGGCTGCCCGTCCAAATACGCCCAGCCCGTAGTCGATATGCCTCATATCCGAAGTTCGCTTCTGCTTGCTGTATCGAAGAATTTCGCCTCGCGAGAAGCAAACGTTGCTCTTGTACCACTGCTTCTCGTTTCGAAAAACCGTCATTAAGGCAGTTTTGTTGCTGGCACAGAACGTTTCAAATACGGCGCGGTAATCGCAGGCTAGATAGGAATCGCCATACAAAATGAAAAAAGAATCGCCAAGCAAAGGCAGCGCCTTTCTAACCGCTCCGCCGGTGCCTAGCAATGCGGGACCGTCGAAGGAATATTGAACGGCAAGCCCGAAATTCCTGCCGTCCTCGACGTAGTCAGCGATTTGTTGACCGAGAAACCCGGCACACATCACAACCTGTCGAATGCCCCTTTCGTAGAGCAAACTCAACTGGTGTGCCACAAAAGGGCGCCCGTTAACGTCCATCATGGCCTTCGGAACCTGGTGAGTCAGCGGCCTAAGCCGAGTGCCAAGTCCTCCAGCCAAGATGGCTACAGCCGGGAGTTCCGTTTTCACGATTGAACCAACACTTTGGTGCCCTCGACGTCAAAGCGCAACCTCACTTCGCGAAGTCCCGCCGCCGTCAGAGCCCTTCTAACACTGGCCTTGTCTTTGACACAAAACAATAAAAACCCTCCTCCGCCGGCTCCCAATAATTTGCCTCCGATAGCCCCGTTCGCTCGAGCCAAGTCATAGTAGGCATCGACGCATCGATTCGTCATCGCACCTGACCTGGCCTTTTTGCGCTCCCAGTGGGTATGCATGATCTCGCCCAAGGCTTGAATGTCCCCCGATTCCATCGCCTCGCGGCTCTCATATCCGAGCTGCTTGATGAAATGCAAGTTGGAGGCCATGGCTTCGTCGCCCTGCTTGCTTTTGCAATCTTGTTCGCGCAGTATCGCCGACGCGCTGCGGGTAAAGCCGGTAAAAAACAGGATGAGGTTGTCCTCGAGGTTGTACAGCGTTTCCTGTGACAGGCGAAGAGGCTCGACATCGACTCGGCCATCCGGATGGAACGTGAATGCCTGGAGACCGCCGAATGCCGCTATGTACTGGTCCTGCTTGCCCACTGGTTCACCAAGCATGTCCATCTCGATATGGCAGGCCTCCTCGGCCAATGCCTGGGCTGATACGCATTCCTTTCGAAGTGCGTGCAGCGCACGTACGAGTGCGACCGTGAAACTCCCGGAAGAACCCATGCCCGAGCCGGCGGGTATGTCAGAAACGCTAGAGATTTCAATCTTGCCGTCTACATTCGCCATCTGCATCGCCGCGCGAATAATCGGATGGTTCACCTCGGCCGCGCATCGGACGACTTCCATCTTCGAGTACTTAAGGATGATCTCGTCCTCGAAAGGCTCGTGGAGAACGATATAGACGTATCTGTCGATGGCGCCGGAAATCACGAACCCGCCGTGTCGTTCGTAGTACGACGGCAGATCTGTACCACCTCCGCCCAATGAAATGCGGAGAGGACTACGCGCGATAATCAAAGCTCCTCCGACAAATTCTGCATGTCGATTCCCGGGAAGCACGATGCGGGCCAAAGGAGTCAGCCGGCTGCACTCAACTAGCACGGTGGCTGTGACCGTGGTATTGGAAATTTTGGGCAGCTTTCCGAATGTTTTGGACTGGGATAAGAGCCTAGGCTGGCTGGCATGCAAATTATGGCGGACGGCGCAAATGATCAGGTGGGGCGTTTGGAATTAGCACGGCTCGCAGCCCTGACTAGTGGCGAAGCAAGTGCTGACACATGAAATACATGTGCCAAGTTGGCCGCTGCATTGGACCGCTCTCCCCAACTCTCAACCTCGCGACCTCACGGCCGGACACCTTCTGGGGAGGAACGCGGCAATGACGTTCGAACGCCGCGCCCACGCTCGGGTGGGTTTGCGGGTACCTGTACTACTCATCCGACGCGGCTGGCCCCAGCCGCTTTACGTTTGGTCGCAAACCGAAAACGTCAGTTTAGGCGGTTTCTGTTGCCAAACGAACGAGTCGCTCTCTCTCGGCGAACACCTTGAGTTCGTGCTGATTTTTCCGGAGATGACGAGAAGTCCGGGAGCCGACATGCGACTATACCTTCGAGGTGACTGTGAGGTTGCTCGACTAACGGTCGACTCTTTAGGGGGCGGCGTTGGAATAGGAGTCCGGATCCAGTCCTTTACTGTCTCGACGGAACTAGACCGCTCTCTTCCGGAGGGCGCTTCCTTATCTCGAAACTGCATGCCGGAGGTCGCGTCCTTTGAATGGATGGGAAGACGGCCTTCTTCGTCGCACATAGTTCTATTGGTAAGGTCAGTACTTGGTACTTTCTGTCTTGAAACACGTAACAATACGTATTCCAACTAACATTCCAACTCATTTAGACTCCGAGCAGAACCAGCAATTTGAGAAAGCGACCAAGACTGTCGCAAGACTGTCATAAAGGCTCAGGAGGTAGGGCCGGTGCGCGTCTGTTTTGTTTTTCGAGATCCCAAAATTTTGACTCTTTTGCATGAGCGCCAGAATTGTGTCGTAATTCGCGCGCGGCCCGGCGAGCCACTGCCCGACGCGGAACTGTTTATCTGGGACTTCGAGCCGTCCACAGAGATACCTCGCCGATTGCTCGGGCAGGAAAACTGCCGGCTCTTACTTCTGACTGAGCGTAAGTGTTTGCACTACCTCAGCCCCGAGATCCAAAACTCGGCCTGCATTCTACTGAAGCCAGTCAGCGCCGTTACGCTGAATACGTTTGTTGACTTGGCGATTGAAGCTTGGGGCGCCCATCGATTCGCGGACGACGCCAACGCTCTTCGGCGAGATCGCGAAGCATTACTTCAGTACGTGCTCGAAGTGAACCTGAAGCTCCAGGAATACGACCACGAGCGAACCAACTTCCTGGCGCGCGCATTTCACGATTTGCGCTCGCCGCTGACAACGCTGCATGGCTATTGCGGGCTTCTCGCGGACGAAAAACTTGGCGCTATAAACTCGCAACAAAGAGACCTCTTGCAACGGATGCAACACAGTACTGACCGGCTGGCTCGGCTAGCGAGCAGCACTTTCGAACTAACCATCTCGGGCCAGCTTGAGCGGCAGGCGACTTTCACCAGCAATAACATTGAGGCGACCGTGAATCAGGCGTTGCACGACGTCAGCCTGATGGTTAAAGAAAAGGCTATCGAGGTTGACGTCCGGCTTGACCAATCAGAAAAGACGTTTTTGTTCGAGTCTGAATCAGTCGAACAGTTACTGGTCAACCTCCTGGAAAATTCATGCAGGTTTGTTCAAAATAACGGCATGATCTCGATGCGCGGTCGTCCGGTTTCTTGGAACAAGCGAGCCGACTGGTCTGATTTCAGCGAGGAGGCAGCCGACGGCGAACCGAACGCTTATCGGATCGACATTCTTGATTCCGGTCCGGGTGTTCTCCCGGACGAGGCGGAAAAGATTTTTGAGCAGTACACGTCATACGTTGGGCCTGACGATCGCTCGAGCAGTGGGCTGGGCTTGGCAATCTGCAAGCTAGTCGTAAACGCCCACCACGGGACGATATGGGCGACGCCAGGCGAAAACGGCGGTCATTTCTCGTTTATCCTGCCGTTTAATCCCTCGGGTGGGGAAACGGCGACAGTGAAGGAAGCGGCCCAAATGACCCCCGGGGAAGCTGTACTCCAAGATTAGGCGTCTGGTCAGATTATGGACACAATACTAGTTGCTGAAGACGAACCCGAAGTCCGCCACTTTTTGGGGCTGGCACTAAGCTGCCATGGATACCGAGTTGAATTCGCCCAGAATGGGGAAGAAGTCGTTGAGTTTCTCTCCCGTCGTGAAGGGGGCATCTCATTGTTGCTGCTCGACTTGCTCATGCCGCAGAAAGACGGCTTCATGACCCTCCGAGAGGTGCGACGTACCTGGCCGACACTACCGGTAATCACCATATCGGGAGCCTGTTCTCCTAGTAACATCGTCTCGACGCTCAAGGGAGGCGCCGTCGATTTTCTACCTAAACCTATTTCCGCCGCCGATCTCGTGACGGCGGTGAGATCGGGTTTGGCGGCGGTCTCGAGTGTGATTGACGTCCACGGTGGTCGACGCCTAGAGGGTAGCCATGAGAATTCGCGATGTAGTCCGACAATGGCCGGCGGATGGTCGGCAAAGGTCGAATCGCTGCTCCAGCGGGTCGGGTCGTCCGACGTGCCGCTCTTGCTCCGCGGCGAGACTGGGGTAGGAAAAGAAGTTCTGGCCCGAAGATTCCACCTCCGTTCACGTCGCGCCCAACGGCCCTTCTTGAAGCTGAATTGTGCGGCCCTGCCATCCGAACTCGTCGAGAGCGAATTGTTTGGATATGAGCGAGGAGCCTTCACCGGAGCCTTCAAGAATTCGCCCGGGAAATTCGAGATCGCCAACGGAGGCACAATTCTTCTCGATGAGATCGGTGACATGGATTTCAAACTCCAATCCAAACTTCTGCAGGTCCTACAGGACGGGGAGTTTTTTCGGCTGGGCGCGCGGGATGCCTCGAAGACCGACGTTCGAGTTATGGCTGCCACTCATTGCGACCTGGAAAGAGCGATTACAGAAGGCAAGTTTAGGGAGGATCTCTACTATCGCCTCAACATAATTGGCATCTCCATCCCTCCACTGCGAGAACGACGGGACGAGATTCTTGGGCTGGCCGATTCGTTCTTGAGGGAGCATTCCGGGCAAGAAATCCCTCCCGTTGGGATTACCCCGGCTCTTGAGCAGGCGTTGCTTGAGCACGATTGGCCTGGCAATGTAAGAGAGCTTGAGAACGCAATGCGTAAACTCCTGGTTTTCGGGAGCCCCGATCTGCTTGTCGACGAGTTGAATAGCAAATGCCGGAAGAAAGTGACCGCTGGCACAATATCCTCATCGCCGCAGCTTCTTTCAGCTGACTCCTTTCAGCTCTCAGAGATCAGAGACGCCGCAGCAACTGCCGGCCTTTCCGAACACGGTCCTGGAGAGAACGGCGGATCCGCCGCGTCATCCAATTACGAGTGCCATGCACTTCCAGAACGAATGGCTTCAACAGTCGGAAACAAGGCAAAAGATGAGGTTCTCCTTGATGGGTGTATCCTGGCGAAAGTCGATCAAGCTCGCAAGGAAGCGGAGTCAGAAGCGATCCTGGCAGCGCTCAATGCCAAGCTTTGGAACCGAAAGCAAGCGGCGGTAGCGCTAGGCGTGGACTATAAGGCACTGCTTTACAAGATGAAAAAGTACGGCATCGGCGAGAAACCTATACCCGTGCGAAAGGCCGAAGCTCAGGCGGCAAGTTGATACGGGATTTCGCGGCATAGCCTATTTGACTGCACGGCGGCACGCATTCCAAGTATCCTGCGCACAGTCATGCCAGCTGCGTGTCGAGCGGGCAGCAATTGCCGGCCGGTCCCATGAAGTCTCCAGGCAGGCTTCAAGTGCGCTCTCCAGTAAAAGAGACTCCTTGGGAGGCACTAAAAGGCCGCTGTTCGGATCGACTAGCTGCGGTATGCCCCCAACATTTGAAGCGACGACTGGCGTGCCACATGAAAGAGCCTCGATCACAACGTTTGGACAGCCCTCTGCATGGCTCGGCAAACAAAAGAGGTCCGCCGCGGACATCCACAGAGCGATCTCGCGAGGCGGAAAAGATCCCGGCATCAACACCCTCCCCCGTAAGGGACCATCTTGGATCTGGATTGCAATTTGTTTTGATAGTGCACCCTCCCCAATCAGGGCGAGGCTGAGGTGCCTCCGTCGTTGCGCCAATTGGCCAAAAGCATTCAGAAGTTCCAGTACGCCCTTTGTCTCGGAAATCCACCCCACGAAAACAATCAGGTCTGTCTCACTCGGGATCGAGAGTCTCTCGCGTGCCGTTTTTTGACCGATCGGGTGGAAGATCTCAAGATCACACCCACATGGGACCGTCCACGTCCGGTCTTCTCTAGCACCCAGTTCGACGGCCTTCTGTCGGGTTTGTTCGCTAACCGCGATCACACCGTCTGCCTGACGAAGAGCCCGCTGCGTATGCCAACCGGTCACCCGGTCTGGAATTCGGTTCACGTCGGAGCCGATCACACCGAGTATGCTCGGTATGCCAAGACGCTCGCCAAGGGACACTGCCGCACAGCCCTCCGGGTAAACAAAGTAGTTGAGTATCGCGTCCGGCCTAAAGGCTGTCAGTCTGTCCCGTAGATAATGCTCACAAACTGCGGGATTAAAAGGCCGGCTAACGTATGGGACCGCAGGGTACTCAAAATACTCTGCATCAAGAATCGAGAGCGAGTGATTCAGGTTCGGATGGCAATATGGAAAGTTCCGCGGGGAGAGCCAACCAGGATACCGGGTCAGTGGGCAGAACACGCGAATGTCTGCGAGATCCCGCATCTGCAGGAGGGTCTGATACGTCGGGTTCCCACGATAAGGTTGTGCACTGCTAGGAAAATGAGATGTCACGACCGCAAGGCGCATGGGTTGAATTCACACTCCCAGTGTGGTCAAGAATGCAGTAGGTCCCGATCTATATTTCATGGCATGGTCATTGCGCTATGGCCTTTTCTGCGAGAATTCGGCGGAACAAGGCCTGGTACTTCAACCACGATTCTCCGATCCCGAAGCGTTGGGACCATCGCCGAGCCTTTTCGCCCAGGCAGGCAAGATCAGAACGAAGCGCCGTAGTCACCATCAGATGGGCCAATGCTTCTGGACTACCGGGCTCACAGTAACCGGCCACGACGGACTCTGGGACGATTTCGACAAGTCCGCGCAAGCGTGTGGAAATCACCGGCAATCCGGCAGCCATGGCTTCCATGATTGAAATAGGCAGACCTTCGTCAAGGGAGGAAAGCACGAATGCATCAAGCGATGCCAGGAATCCAGGCACGTCGTAGCCTGCGCCGTGAAGAACTACTCGATCCCCAAGGCCCAGTTCCGCGGCAGTCTTGGAAATCGCCTCGCGACAAGGTCCTTCGCCCAAGAGGTGAAGCTCCGATTCTGGAAGCGCATTGGAAATCTGTCCGAATGCCCGGACGAGGGTCAGGTGATCCTTTGCGGGGACCAGTCTTCCAACCGCCCCAAAACGAAATTGGGAAAGAATGTTCCTTGGGCGAACCGCAGGAGAGAAGAACCTATCCAACTCGATCCCGTTGTGAATCACTTGCACGTTGCTTAGGGATAGCTTATCTTTCTCTACGTAGAAATCGCGGACACTATCCGAGATAAACACAACCCGGTCGGCGCAACGTGCGGCGACACGCCATATGCGCTCGCACTTGGGGTCCCAATTCATGTTGCCGCCGTGCCGCGTGTTGATTACCGCCTTAACCCCAGCAAGACGGGCCGCAACGACTCCATAGTGAAGGACAAGAGCATTGTGAGCGTGAAGAACGTCCACGCGGTCATCCCGCAGTTTGCGAACGAGCGCTGCAAGGAGATGCCAGGATGGGCCATCAGACTTGCCAAAGGCGCGCAATGATATGCCATGGGACTGAGCTTCTGGCGCCAATTGTCCCAGATGACGCGTGCAATAAATGAATGCTCTGTGGCCGTGGATGACCTGCCGGCGCGCCAAGTCGACGGCCAGACGTTCCATGCCCCCAATATCCAGGCTGGGCAACAGCTGCGCGATGGCCAACGGACTACCCCCAGCCCCAGGGACTTTCCTCACTAATGTGGCGCCCGAACTATCATTCGCCTGGTCGTGCTTTAGAATCGGTGCCATCACGAAAATCGCTCACTTTTCTGCTACACGGAAGACACAGTTGCAGCCACAGGAGCATGAACCGGTTGGTTCAATGTGAAGCCGGATTTACTCGCATCATCGTAGAACATCTTAACGGTTTCGAGCGAGTATTCGGTTAGATCGCGGCCGATAAGGTCCATCTTCTTGAGGATGTCGGGCGTGGCGGTGATGATATGACAACCCAACTGATCTGCTTGGAAGATATTTAATAATTCCCGCGGACTGGCCCAGATCAATTCAATGTGAGGAAAGGGCCGAATGATGTCAACTGCGGAACGCATTAATGGAACCGGATCACGACCCGTGTCTGCAATTCGACCAGCGAATACAGAGATGTAGCCTGGAGCTCCGCCTGCAAGCGCGTAGGTCATCTCCGACACCTGGTCTAATGTCAGCAGAGCGGTAGCATTCACCTTCACCCCCCGGACGCTCAGCCGTGATATAAGTGGCGCAGAGGATTCGCCTCTAGTATTAGTCACCGGAACTTTGACGTAGACCTGGTCTCCCCAACTCGCAATCTGACAGGCTTGTTCCTCCATTTGATCGAAGTCGTCGGCGAACACCTCAAATGAAATCGGGCGATCGGGAATTGCCGCGAGAACATCGCGGGCAAATGCCTCGTAGTGAGTAATTCCCGCCTTGCGCATTAGGGTCGGATTTGTTGTGAACCCACGAATCAACGGATTGTTCGCCGACTCCAGCATGGCGCGACGATCCGCGCCATCAGCGAAGAGTTTGATTCTGAGATCCCGGATATTCATTGTGTTGGTGTCCTTTCTATTGCTTCGAGCCGGTCAGTTGGACTGCCTCCCACTTCGTTTCGGACTGCTTGAGGACAGGGTGGGAAACAAGCAAGTGCCAAATCACCGCTTGAAACGCTTCAGCATGCGGTGTGGTATGCGCGGGATTGACGGTTGGCACAATCACGCAAGCGTCCGCCACTTTAGCCGTATATCCACCATCCCTGGCCACGACGCCCACCACCTTGGCGCCCACACTCTTGGCATAATCTAATGCCGTTATCAGGTTTACGCTGACGTTGTTTTGCAGGCTTCCGCCGCCGACTGAGAACACCAATAGGGCATCCTCCTCATGGAGTCGGCTGACTGCGAGCCAACTCTTAAATACGCTGGTCCAGCCCTCGTCATTCGTCCGCGCGGTGAGTTCGGAGACATTGTCGGTTGGAGCGTAAGCCTCGAATCCGGCGATCTTCCGAAAATCGTTGACAGCGTGCGACGCATTTGCCGCGCTGCCGCCCACGCCGAGAATGAACAGCCGCCCGCCGCGTTTGCGAACCTGGGCCAGGGTCTGGGCTAAGCGATCAATGCTGTTTCCGTCCAGTAATTGAAGTACTCGTTCGCATTCGGTGAGGTAGGTTTTAACAAAGCTCATTTTCCAGCACACCCGGGTCTTCTGATAAGACCAGCTAAACTTACTAAGCACGAGGCTAGCCAGACAAAAGTGATGTGATTGGCGGCAACGCGGCGAATGTTCAAGACGCGGCAGGAAAGTTTTCGGCAGATTGGCCGAAGTTCTTGGACTTTCCGCCGTTACATCGCCACTAGCGGGACAGACGCATCAGCCGCCCCTGCAGACGATAGCAAACGTGAGTCTGAAGATAGGTAATCGATCGTTCGGCAGATGGATTGTCGGATGGTCAGGCTGGGCGTCCATCCGAGCGAGCGAATCTTGCGGCAATCAAGAAGGATAAGCGGGCTGTCCCCCACCCACCCACGTTCGCCGCCGGAATACTCGATCGACGGCGTGACTTTCAAGGCCTCGCAGATCCAACGGATGGAGTCATCCACGCAGCATGTCTCATCAGACCCCAGATTGAAAATATTAACCCTATCGTTTGCAACTCGAATGGCCTCAAGTATGGCTCCGATGCAGTCTTCCACATAGAGATAGGATTTCCGCTGGCGACCATCACCAAGCACGAACAACTTCTCCGGGTGCTGTCGCAGTTGTTTGTAGAAATCAACAACATGACCGTGGGAGTAGCGAGGCCCCAGAATGGAGACAAACCTGAAAATATATGCCAACAACCCAAAGCCTTCACAATAAGCCGTGATTATGCTTTCAGCGGCGAGTTTCGACGCCCCGTAGAGTGACGTCTGCTGGGGGAAAGGGCAACTCTCGGGAGTCGGAAAAACAGCAGGTTCGCCATATATCGATCCGGTCGACGAAAATGCGATCCGACTGACTCCTTGTTGGCGCATCGCCTCAACTACGTTCCAGGAGGCAATGGTATTCTGCTCGAGATCTTTCCGTGGGTGCTGGGTCCCGAAACGCACATCGGCGTTGGCTGCGAGGTGAAAAACAAAGTCTACGCCGGACATTTCTTGGCGGAGATGTGGAAGGTCGAGGACGTCACCTAAGGAGAACCGAAAACGCGGGTGAGAGAAAGCGCCGACAAGGTTCCGTTTAGTCCCCGTGCTGAGGTTGTCATAGCCAGTAACATCGTGTCCCTCAGCCAAAAGCCCATCGACCAGATGGCTCCCGATGAACCCAGCCGCACCAGTCACAAAGCAATGCAAAGTGTTCAATCTCCTGACCAAAACGATCAAGCAACGTGAGGGCCAAAGCAACGTCAGCCAGAGCTTAGCGCCTTCTCAACAGGAATGGGGGCAATGTTTCTTTATACGCAGGCCTAAATTCTGGACCTTAATGTGCTTGTGTAGGTGCGTCCGGCGTCAGTCCGCTTAAGAGGAGGGAATTGTCGCGAGACGCGGGACTATCCCGGGCCTTTCGAGTTCTTAGGTTGGCTCGGTACGTTCCGTCGCGCCAGTGATGTGCGTCCGGCCTGCTCATTCGGACAACGCTAGACCGGGGAGATTTCTGAATTATGCCGCGAAAAGTCAAGGTCGGAGTAGTCGGTGCGGGGTACGTCGCATCCCGGCACCTGCGAGCGCTCCGCGATTTGCCTTTCGTTGAGATCGTGGGTATCTGCGACGTCGATAGAGTTCGCGCATCGGATCTGGCGGCGCGCTTCCGCGTGCCGCGAGTGCTTGGGTCGCTTTCGGAGTTACGCGAGGTCGGGCCACAGGTGGTCCATATCCTGACGCCGCCGGCTTCGCATTGTGCATTGACGGTTGAGGCACTCGACATGAATTGCCATGTGCTGGTTGAGAAGCCTATGGCGGAGACTCCGAGCGAATGCGACTGGATGATCTCAAAAGCTCGTGAAAAGGGGCTGGTCCTGTCTGTAAACCACTCGCTGCTGTTTGAGCCGGCGATACAGAAGGCGCTCGAACACATCGAAAGCGGCGATTTGGGAGACCTGCTCGAACTTACCTATTTCCGCGGATCGGACTATCCGGCATATCGGGGCGGACCTCCTGGCAAGATGTATAGCCAAGGTTCCTATCCGTTTCGTGATCTGGGCGTTCATGCCATTTACTTGATCGAGCGGGTTCTTGGCCCCATAGAAGACCTTGATGTCAGGTTTCACTCTACCGGCCGGGACCCAACGTTGTCCTTCGATGAATGGCGCGTTTCCGGTAAGTGCAAGAAGGGCACTGCGAGCGTGGTTTTGTCGTGGAATATGCGCCCTCTTCAAAACGAGGTGTGGATCCACGGGACCCGCGGTCATGTCCGCGTGGATATGTTCCTTCAACAGTGCCATTTCTATCGTGCTTATCCGGGACCAAAGCAGCTTTCCTTCGTCGTGAATGGCATTCGGCACGCTGTGGCTGCCTCGGCTGAAATTCCGGCTTTTCTAGTAAAGGCAATGTCGGGGCGCTTGAAGCCATCGCCCGGCATTTATCAGTCGGTCATCGCGTTTCATCGAGCGATCGCAAACGGCAGGCCCGCTCCGGTTTCATCTGATGACGGCCGCCGAGCAGTGTATTGGGTTGCTCTGGGTTCGCACGACGCCGATGTCGCGAAACAGGACATAGAACGGTCGAGCGAGGAATATCGGCCAGGTTCGGCTCGCGTCCTGGTGACTGGCGCGGCTGGGTTCGTAGGGTCCGCCTTGGTGCAAAGGCTACTGGATCGTGGTGAGCGCCCGCGGGTATTGCTGCGGCGCCCCGCACCTCAGGGCTCCCCGTTAAAGGGTCTTGATGCCGTCGTCGGCAGCCTAGGTGACCCGAAGGTTGTGGATCTCGCCGTCGAAGGTGTCGACGTCGTCTACCACTTGGGGGCCACGATGAAAGGCGGTGCTAACGATTTCGAAGCCGGCACGATTTGGGGCACCCGTAATATCGTCGATGCATGTCTCAGGCATGGCGTAAGAAGGCTGATCTATGTGAGCTCTTTCGGCGTTCTCGATGTGGCTGGGCATCCGAACGGGGTAGCGGTGTCCGAAACTTCTCCGATCGAACCCAACCCCGAGTTGCGCGGCCTTTACACGCGCACCAAACTGGAAGCCGAGCGGATCGTCTTAGAGGCAATAGAGAATCGTGGCTTGCCGGCAGTGATTCTTCGCCCCAGCCAAATCTTCGGTCCTGGCTCCGAGCGAGTCGCTCCGAGCGGTATCATCCCGATCGCAGGGCGGTGGATAGTCGCTGGGAACGGCAAGCGGAAACTGCCCCTCATCTATGTCGATGATGTAGTCTCAGGTCTGCTAGCTGCTGAGATCGCGCCGGCGGCGCTCGGCCGAATTATCCATCTGTCCGACCCCACGCCTGTCACCCAGAACGAGTACTTGGACTTGTGTATCCCTGCGCTTGGAAATACCGACGTTCGAAGAGTGCCGATTGCAGTGTTGGGGGGAGCGGCCTGGATCTGCGATCTACTCGCGCGCCTTCTTAGAAGACCGTTACCCCTATCGCGCTATCGGATACGCTCGCTGCGTCCCCTGTACCCGGCTGACATTTCGTTAGCGGCCGCTCTGATCGGTTGGAAACCCCAAATAGGCACCTCACGGGGACTGTTCCTAACTTACAGCCGATTCCGTCATTCGGAGAACCTTCCAGCCGTGCCATCAAACCCTCCTGCTGCGCGCGAGGCTGCACTAAACGTGCGGTCTCGGACTTAGCTTGCCTTGCGCTGCTCGCTTCGTACCAAAGTTTCGCAAACAAAACGAATTGTATTGGGACTTCTTGTTGCGCTGTTCGATCTTTCGATCTAACCCTTACCGGGTATCTCTGTGGGTGCAGAATTGCTGTGTCAGATTTGATCCGAACGAAACGAACTGTGACCTTCTGTAGAGGTGGACGAAAGCAATGCGGCGCATTCACAATCAAGAAACAGTCAGGGTCAGCGTAGTCATGCTGACCTACGATCGCCCCCGTTTCCTTAATCGCGCAATCGAAAGCGTCGTAAAACAGGATTATCAGGATTGGGAGTTGATAGTCGTTGATGACGGTTTAGGCCGCGAGTCCGAAGAGATCGTGCTCGGCTGGTTAAATCAAGATTCCAGGATTCGCTATTACCATCGTGAAAAGGCCGGCAACATTGCGAATGCGATGAATTTCGGGATTAAGCAAGCTCGGGGCGAATATATCGCAGTACTTGACGACGACGATTATTGGATTCCCATCGACAAGCTATCCAGGCAAGTAGAATTCTTGGACGAAAATACCTCCTGCGCGGCCTGTGGAGGCGGCGCCATTGTTATTGACGAAAACGGAACAGAGAAACTCCGATACTTTAAGCTCCAAGACGACAAGGCTCTGAGGAAATGGGCGTTGATATCGAATCCGATGCACCATTCCACCTCTATGTTTCGACGATCATTGATCTTCCAGTGCGGCCTTTACGACGAGTTACTTGCCGGATTTCAGGATTGGGACGTGTTTCTCAAGCTTGCGAAGCAGGGCAGCCTCCACAACTTTCCCGAAGCTCTGGTCTACTACACAATGTGGGGTGAGAGCGGCTCATTTTTGTCCCAGCGCGCCAACAGCCGCGCTGCGATAGCCATCGTTCTCCGGCACGGCAAGGCATACGGACGCTTCGTTGCCGCACTGAGTCTGGCAGGCATTCATTATCTTTATGCCCGCCTTCCGCGCCTCATAAAGCAAGCCTCCTTCTCGTTTCTCTCGAGGGCGAAGAAACGAGCTTTTGCCGACCGGCGCGTTCCGACGTGAGCTCGCTCACCCGACCGAGCACAGCAAGAGCGATAGCACTCTTAGGCGACCGCAAGCCACTCCCGGCTCCCGGAGTGTGGGAGTGCAGCCCCAAAGTGGAAGTTCGTTGCATTTTGTCCCGAAACTTTGGGCTAAAGGCGGCAAAAAGCGTTGGCGCCGCGCTGCATAGTCTTACCAACGCCTTTTCGGTGCACGCCCTGAGCCTTTCGGATAGGAGTCTCAGCCTTTGGCCGGTACGTTGCAATGAGAAGTTTGCCAACAAGATGTTGGCAGCGCTCAATGGTAAATAAGAATGCTTCACGAAACGAAGGATCTCTACGCTAAGCCTCTCCCAAGCGGACTTTCATCTTTGTCTCTCGCCAGAATGTTGTGGAAACGGAAATGGACGGCCTTGGCCATCTGCTCAACTGTCTCAGTGGTCTGCTGCCTCTGGGCGTGGCGATTGCCGCCGATCTACCGAGCGGAGGCGCTGATCCTTGTCGATCCGCAGAAGATTCCAGAGTCCTTTGTCAGCTCAACAGTGAATGAGGATGTGGCTGACCGGTTGGCTTTGATCAACCAGGAAATCATGAGCCGGACACAACTGTTGAAAGTAATTCAGCAGTTCAATCTCTATCAGAAAGAGCGCCGTACGTTGACCGAGGAAGAGGTGGTTGAAAGGATGAACCGAGACATCTCTATAAAGGTGCAAAAGAACTGGTCGGGCGGTAAGATGGCGGCCTTCCGACTTTCGTACGAGGGCGCCAATCCGGTCGTGGTCACGAAGGTCGCTAATCAATTGGCCGGCCTCTACGTTGCTGAAAACGAGAGATCGCGAGAGACTCAAGCCACGGGAACAGTTGAGTTTCTCGACGCCAAGCTCAACGACGCCAAGAAAAGTCTTGACGCGCAGGAAACGAGGGTATCCGAATTCAAGCAACTCCACAGCGGAGAGCTCCCTCAGCAAGAGAACTCGATCTTGTCAACTCTAAATAGTCTGCAGGTCCAACTGCAAGGGTGCCAAGACGCGATTAATCGTGCTACGGATGAAAAGATGAATCTGTCGGCGGCGTTGTCTGCCGCCGAAACGTCCGAGTCCGCCATGACGCAAAGCCTGAGGCCTAGAAGCAAAAGCATCGGAATTGTGCCTACTGAACCAGGCGTTCCTCCTAAGCTGAGATCGGAGATTCTTGAAACGCAGCTCCGCGAACTGGAGGTGCGCTTAACTCCGAATCATCCTGACGTTCAGGCCCTGCAACATGAGATCGATGTGGCTAAGAAACACGAAGCCCAGGAAGCCGATGAGGCTGGAAAGGCTGCGACCCGACGGGCCCAAGACGCCACGCCTGCCACAGACCAGCTGCGGAATGGAGATGCTTCTGTCCAGGATCTGACCGTCGTGACACCAGAGCTGCTACGTGAAAGGGAGCGGGTTGCCACCTTAAGAGCTCAGCTGGCCTCAATCTCGAACGACATTACCCTAAGAACGAAGCAACGCGAGGAAATCCTTAGCCAGCTTGCCAGTAACCAAGCAAGAATCATGAAGCTCCCGTTGATTGAACAACAAATGGCTGCCCTCACGCGAGACTACCAGATCTCACAGCAAAACTATAAGTCTCTTTTGGACAAGAAGCTGGCAGCGAGCCTGGCAACGGACATGGAACACTCGCAGAAATCGGAGCGCTTCACAGTCGTCGATTCTGCTCGAACTCCGGAGAAGCCCGTCAGGCCCAAGCGTCTACTTCTTGCTTCAGCCGGTTGTCTTTTGGGGTTGGCCTTGGGTCTTGGTGTCGCGCTTGCACTCGAGTTTCGCCTGGGCCTACTGATGGGAGAGTGGGAACTGCCTCCCGGTGTAGTCGTTCTCGGGCGCGTACCGGCTATCGAAATGTCCACCCCGGGCGCTACCGTTCCTGGCGGACTGCTGCGGGCGATGGTTGTGCTCACTGCCATCTCTCATTGCGTAACGCAATACTGTTTCCCGAGCAATAACTAACATGTATCTTGCGCACTTTGGTCTTGAACGAGAGCCGTTTTCGCTGGCGCCTGACCCAGGGTTCTTATTCTTGACCACCAAACACCGTGAAGCACTGGCAGGCCTCCTCTTTGCCGTGACGAGGCGAAAGGGGTTCCTTGTGCTCACCGGCGAGGCGGGCACTGGAAAGACAACCCTGGTCGAAAAGCTGCTGCAGTCGATCCCGGTCACTTGCGCGCAGTTTAGCGTGATCGTAAACCCTGCCCTCAGCCCCTCGGAGTTCTTAGAGAGCGTGCTAATGGATTTTGGGGTAGCCGACGTCCCTTCGAGTAAAGCGGTACGGCTCGCCGTTTTCAAGAAGCTCCTAATCCGGGCGTACCGCGAGGATAAGACCTCAGTGCTCGTTGTAGATGAGGCACATGTACTCACCACCGAACTGCTCGAGGAGATTCGACTATTGTCGAACTTCGAGATGTCGGACCAGAAACTGCTCTTGGTGATCCTTGTGGGCCAGAGCGAGTTGAACGGCCTGCTCGATCAGGACTCACTGGCTCAACTGAAGCAACGGATCTCGGTCCGCCTGGCGATAGCACCGCTGGATGCGCAGGAGATCAGGCGCTATCTTCAAGTACGTTGGGAGCGAGCTGGTAGCCAGCGTCCCCTGCCGCTGTCTGAAGAGGCGATCGATCTCATCGTACGTTACTCCCGCGGGATTCCGCGCCTCATTAACGTAATCTGCGACGCAGCACTAACCAATGCCTATGGAGTTGGTGTCATGACCGTCGGCGTACCGGAGATTCAGGAGGTGGTTGCGGATTTGCGCATCTCGAGCCAGGAGCGCGAGAACATCGTCCCGTCTATCTCAGTCAACGGAAACGGCAACGGCGCTAGCTCGGTGTTTCCATCCGAAACTACCCTGATGCGGCCGGCATCCATGGGACCGTCCGACGTCGTCTTCAAATCTCTAGAAAGGTATATGCCAGACAATGCGACCCGCCCCCGGCGGTTTCGTTGGGCGAAATGGTAACTGAATGAGCCGACTGTTCGACGTCATCAAGAAAGCGGACCTCTTCGACCCTAATGACATCGCAAGGTCGGAGCTTAATTGGCGGGAGCCACCTACGGTCGAGGTAGAACGACCTGCCGAGGTGAGCGTGCCCGCTGCACCCACGCGTGTGGCCCACCTCCGAGTTTCAGCGCTCGAACCCGTGTTTCCTTTCGATAAGAGCCACCCAGCGGCTGCTGAAGAATATCGAGTCATTCGAACCAAGATCCTTCATCACGCTGCAAAGCCTCGATTGATAGCTGTCTCAAGCCCATCGAGTGGCGATGGAAAGACGGTTACTTCAGTCAATATTGCGGCGTCGCTGGCTCTCAAGGACGAAGCCACGGTGCTGCTTCTTGACGCCGATCTGCGCAGGCCGCGGATTGCGGACGTACTGGGAATTCCAAAAGGATCAGGACTGGCCGACATCCTTCACGGCCATGCGAGTCTCGATGACGTCTTGATTCGCGCTGAACAGTTACCAAATCTCGCGATTCTCCCGGCTGGTCAAGCTACCGGGAACCCAGCCGAGTTGTTTGATTCGCGACACTGGAGGGTTTTGGTCGAGCAGATTCGAGCGCGTTTTGGTCATGTCGTTATCGACACGACGCCATTGGGAGCGGTAGCCGATTACGAACTGATACAGTCGACGTCCGACGGAGTCATCGTCGTCATCAGACCTGACCACACACCGCGCAGGGAATGTCACCGGGCGCTGGGCACAGTCCCGAGCGAGAAGTTGCTCGGTGTCGTTCTGAACTGTGTGCGGGAGTGGTGGCTATGGAGACGTCATTCGTACGGGTATTACCATGAACTTCCGACAAGCGCAATTACGCTGCAGCGAAAGTAACTGCATTGCTTAGTTTTGATCTGATGACAAGCTCAAGAGCCAGTGAGGAACAAACCGTTGTATCCGAACCTTAAGCTACAAATATGGCGCGTGGGAATTCGCCAAAATCGCCTCGCCCAGATTCTGGACCTGGACGAAACAACTTTGAGCCGCATTGTCAACGGATTTCGAACGCCTGGAGAGGATCTCAAGGCGAAAATCGCCGCGGTCCTCCAAAGTGACCAAGCTTGGCTTTTCGAGAAGTCCAGTCCGACCGCGCCGCGGGACCTACCCCCAGAAAGAGGTTCTTTGCCCGGTTAACCGCGAAGCTCGGGTCATCGTCTGCTCGGAAGACGACTTGCGCGAGTTATCAGACGAGCGACGATCAAACCACAAGTCCCTCAAAGTGACCCGAAGTCAGTTAGTTTCCAAGAAATCGGGAAGGCGGAGTTTCCCACGAAACGGTGGACAATGGCACCTCGAATGCTCCTCGCTAAGGCGTTTTGAAGTTCATCCGTTTTAGCCTTGCGAAGTTCCGCGTCTTCGTTCTCGGGTCGATTTTTGCCGAGGTTATGCTGGCGACTCTTATCGTCGGGAGCGCAGCGACGCTTCCAGAGGCGGTAATGCCACGCCACGGCGAGACTAACGCGAAGCAGGTCAAGTCAAGTGAGCGACCTGACCAGAGAAATGTGGCCACTCGCACCTCAACTGATGTAAGGCCTGACGTGATCGACTTGCCCGAACCGGCCTTTAGTTTCCTGGTTGGGCTGACCTTGATCACCATATCGATAGGTGGGAGGCGCCTGAGTGCTCGAAGGAAGCAGAATTCTGGAGCGGGAGAAGCGAAAAAGCTGAGCTAGCCGAAAGCTAGCGGCCTTACTTCGGACCGGCAATCAGGCGACTCGTTCGTCTGTACCCCAAACAGGCTCCTTGCAGAGCCGGCTTGTGTACCAACGGAAAGCACTTCGGACGAGTCTGTTCCCCGGACGATTTGCTCCCTCGACCGGCGCTCGAACCGGGCGTTCAGCGCGGAGGAGGAGAATCTCGCCGAGATCGCGCAGGATAGGAAGCCTGCTGGTCGTAGATAGAATGTTTGCCGCCCACGACCGTGGCAGGCGCGACACAAAAGGAACTTTCGGCCGAATGGGATAGACGCGCCGGGCCAGGAAGTATGCTGCCGACTCGCGGTGCACGGTGGACGCGTCGAAATGTTCAATGAAAATACCACCATCTCGATAGCGGCGCGCGACGGGCAGTCCTAGCAAGCGACGGGTCAGATCGTCATGCTCGTAGCTGCCAATATAGCGCCCGCCATCACGTAGCGTTTCGGCAACGGCTCGGTACATCGCCATCCGCTCATCTCTCGAATCAAGAGGCGTAGCGGAAAGCGCCCGATCAAAACTTTTCGGCTCCATCGAGAAGCGACTCGCGTCAGCATGCACCAAGCCAACATACGGCCGCAAGTCATGATCTGACCGTCGCCGGACGGTCTGGAAGGCCGTCGGAGCAACGCCCGACGCCAACCACCCTGCCATCCTCCGCAGCGCGTTTAGCGAGAAATCAACGGCCATGACGCTTGCGCCCATCTGCGCCATCAGCATTGTGAACCGGCCGTCCCCACAACCGAGTTCTAGAACCCTGCAGTTTTCCAGGGGCTCCAGTTCTCTCAGGAACGGCGGTATCTCGACGACATCGTTCAACTCCGATCGCCAACCAGCCGGAGGAGCCGCAAACGGAGCCGGGTTCGTGCACGCATACTCTTCATCGCGGATGGCGATTTCGTGCTCGTTTTCCGGGCTGAGTTGAACCGGAAGCATGAGGGCGATGCCATCCCGAATGCGGTAGTGGGCCTCACAAGTAGCGCAATGCAGGTCTGCGTCGATCACTCCAATCTCACCGCTCCGGAGTACGGCGTCTTCCAAGAGCCGACCTCCGTCGTGGGGGCATCGAAGCAGGCGAAGCAGATCCCGAGGGAATTGAGCATTACTAACTGAACTCAGTGTTAACGTGCGGGTCTGACTGCCCATATCGAATGCCATCCCGGTTTGGTTTGTCCCAATTTCCGTCTGAGGTGAAAGTAAGCTAGCAAATTGGCTGCCAAGTTACCGAGGCCGATCACGCAAGATCACGGGATCCACAGCCGCTTGGCGTACATACGGCTCAATGAGCCGCTTCAAAAGCATGTAGCCGTCCCCGTTTAGATGACTACCGTCGACGGTCAATTTAGGGTTCAGAACATCGCCACCGAGGAAGTCGCCATAGACATCTATGAAAGTGGCCGCCTTCCCGTAGGCCATTGCTTTCACGAGTCCGTTCACTTGCCGCGCGCGAATGTTCTTGCTGGTTGACCAATTTGGCAGAATGCTAAGAACATATATTCGCGTATCGGGCGACGCGCGCCGTATATCGGCCATGATTGCTCGTATGTTCGCAGCGCTCTCCTGGGCAGGAATCTGCAAATTGATCAGGTCGTTTGATCCGATCATCAGGAATATGGCTGAGGGCCTGTCTTTCGTGACGGTTCCGAGGCGCTTAAGAACGCCTCGCGTGGTGTCGCCTCCGATGCCACGGTTTAGCGCTCCGGGGAAAATCTCATTCCATTCGCAGCCTGCGACCTGACTGTCTCCCAGAAAGACAACGGCATTGCTTCGAGCCGGCAAACGGTCGAATAGACTCTCGCGGAGTGCATAAGAAGTCGCGTCCGGGTCCATGCGATCGGCACTTGGAGCACCGGAAATCTTGTCCTTGAGATATTCCCAGCCTCCGCGCAGATAGATTGCTCTTGACAGTATGAAGAGGGCCAGAATATTCAGAGCCAACGATACGAAAAGGGAAATGTGCACCTTGCGTTGAACACCAGATTCTGACGTGAGGTACATTGTAAAGTCGCTTAACCTGTTTCGTCCGCCAATTCGGCGACGGACGAGACAGAACCGTTCCTGTGGGACGTTACATCCCTTGGAGTAATCTAAACGCCTCTCGGCCGATCATGGTTTTGCAGTTTTACGGCCAAGTAAGCCCTTGAAAAGCGACGGTCTTTTGGGCCCTCAGCTCCGGGCTAGGGAGGACGATAGGGCTCGCCGCGGTCCTTTCGTCTGATCCCGGTCAGCGCAGATTCCCAGTGAATGGAATAGTTGGAGAATTTCCGGGAGTCAGGTATTCCGAAACAGCGTGCCGCATCGGAGGCTAGTCCTAGTGCGGTCCGCACCCAACTGGAAATGGCAGCAAACCCACGGGTTGCTCTCCCAGAGAGGACACGCCGGCGACGAAAAAACCTGGGCGAACGGGTAAACACATTGTTTCTGTATATTTCTGGGCATTCCCTTGCGGATTGCAATGGATCGTATTCCTGACTGTTTGGGACCTCAGTGATAAAGACATCGCTGCGTTCGCCTTCGCCGCCAGTGTTGGCCGCTGGCGTGCCATAAGACCATTTGACGTGCTGACCGCGCGACTGCCGAACGAGGCGACGCTGGAAAGCCAACTAGGCTTGTAAAGATACCCGGCTGGCCCAACTGCCCGCCTCGACAGAGGGCGATTGTACTGAGGCGTCTTAGGGAAAGGACGACCTCTTTTAACTCGGAGGATGTTGGCTCGGATTTTCAATACGCCAGCGCCCAAAACAAAGCGGGGGCCATCTAGGTCAGTCTGGATCTTACCGTAGCTTATGTGTGGAATCGCTGGATTGCTAAACGCCGAGGGAAACGCCGCCCAACCAGATGTCCTGCATCGAATGATCTCGATGTTGCACCACCGGGGACCGGATGCGGTCAGCGTGCACGTGGACCGCAACGCAGGCCTCGCGCACGCCCGGCTTAGCATCATCGACCTCTCCGGCGGAGCCCAGCCGATGCACAACGAGGACCGGTCCCTGTGGATTACGTTTAACGGTGAGATCTTCAATTATCTGGAGCTTAGAGGGGATCTGCTAAAACAAGGCCACACCTTCGCGACCCGTTCGGATACCGAAGTCATTCTTCACCTCTACGAAGAAAAGGGACCGGATTGCGTTCATTACATGAATGGCCAGTGGGCTTTCGCCATCTGGGATCGGAACCGCAGAACCCTGTTTCTCTCAAGGGACCGGCTCGGCGTCAGGCCGCTTTTTTACGCGTCAGCCAACGGTTCTTTCGTGTTTGGGTCAGAGATCAAAGCGATTTTCGCTTGCCCAGGAGTCGCCCGGGAACTCGACCTCACCGGCTTGAATGAAGTTTTCACATACTGGTGCACGCTCCCGCCTCGGACTGCGTTTAAGGGCATCTACGAACTTCCGCCCGGCCACTCCATGCGGGTCGAGGAAGGAACGGTCACAGTTCAGCCTTATTGGGAACCAGACTACGAAAACGAACCATGTTTTGTGGACGGAGTCAAAGAACGGGAATATGCCGAGGAACTACTAGCCCTCCTGATCGACGCAGTCCGTATTCGGCTTCGGTCTGATGTTCCAGTTGGTGCCTATCTTAGCGGCGGACTCGATTCGACTCTAACCACTGCGCTCATCAAGAAATTTACCAATGCACCTCTGCGCACTTTTTCGGTAACTTTCGCGGATGCGGAATTTGACGAGAGTCTCTATCAACGTGAAGCGGTGCAGTTTCTTAATACCGACCATCAAGAAGTTCATTGCAGCGCGGCGCAGATTGCCGAGGTTTTCCCCGACGTAACTTGGCACGCAGAAAAGCCCGTGCTTAGAACCGCACCGGCGCCCTTGTTTCTTTTATCTCGCTTGGTTCGCGAAAGCGGCTATAAGGTCGTTATCACTGGCGAGGGATCCGATGAGATCCTCGGAGGATACGACATTTTCAAGGAAGCGAAGATTCGCAGGTTCTGGCGGTCACGACCCGATTCACGGCTCCGGCCGTTGCTTCTCAAGCGCTTGTACCCCTATCTTCACAACATCCAAAACCAGCCAGATGCCTATCGAAAGGCCTTCTTTCACATCAACGCGACTTCGGAGGAAGAACCGCTTTTCTCGCATATTCCCCGTTGGGAGTTGACGGCCAAATTGCGAACTTTTCTCTCGGCCGAAGCGATCGCCGAAACGCCTTCTGAGCCCGGCTATTACGACATTCGTCGCCGTTTGCCTTCCAAGTACTCCATGTGGGATCCGTTTTGTCAAGCCCAGTATCTGGAAATGAAGTACCTTCTCCCTGGTTATATCCTCTCGTCGCAGGGGGACAGGATGGCGATGGCCCACTCGGTTGAAGGGCGGTTTCCATTTCTCGATTATCGGGTTGTCGAATTCGCCTCCAAGCTCCCGGTTCACTCGAAGATGAAAGCGCTCAATGAAAAATACTTACTCAAAAAGTGCGCTCAGGGATTGATTCCGCCGTCTGTTCAACGCCGGCACAAGCAGCCATACCGGGCTCCCGAGGGACTCAGTTTTATGCGTCCCACTGCGCGGGAATACATCGAGGACGTCTTGTCCCCCACGCAATTGGCGCAGGATGGGGTGTTCGACTGTGTCGCGGTAGCTAAGCTGCTCAGTAAGTTCCGGAGCGGCGCCGCCATCGGAATCAAGGACAACATGAGTCTTGTCGGCATCATCTCGACACAACTACTGTTGAATCAGTTTGTTAATGGATTTCAAACAAGGGCTACATACTATGAGACAAGAGCTACGCCAGTTTGTGATTGATAACTTCCTCTTCGGCAAGAACGGCGATTCATTTACCGACGGCGATTCTTTTCTGGAGAAAGGAATCATCGACTCGACAGGAGTGCTTGAGCTGGTGGCATTTCTGCAAAGCAAATACGGCATGACAATTCAAGATCAAGATCTGGTCCCGGAAAACCTTGATTCAATCGAGAATCTGGTGCGGTTTGTTGAAACGCGCATTTACGAAAAGCAGGTGCAATAGAAATGCAAGTGGAATCGTTCCTGGAGTTGAGTGCTCGGCAAACCCCGAACAAAACAGCGCTGATCTGTGGCGACAGGCGAATCTCTTATCGAGACGCGGACGAAAAGGCAAACAAACTAGCTCATTCGCTGAAACTGGCGGGTATTGACAGAGGCGACCGCGTCGCCGTCTACTTGGATAACTCCGTTGAAGCGGTGCTGGCAGTCTTTGCCGTTCTGAAAGCAGGAGCGGTTTTCCTGGTGGTAAATCCCAGCACGAAGGCCGATAAGCTCAAGTACATCCTTGACAATTGCCGGGCGAAAGGGCTGATCACAGATCGCGCAAAGCTATTGAGAGTTCAGGAGCAACTGGCGGACGCCGGCCATCTGGCTAGCATATGGGTGGCGGACGGCATGCCGGAGGCCATGGCCGTGCTCCCCAAGCATCTGCTGAACTTGAATGCAGTGCTCGACAATCCGAGTACCCCCGCTGGCCCGCCGTCGAACAGTTGCATTGACATCGACCTGGCGGCGCTGATTTATACATCGGGCTCCACGGGAAGGCCGAAGGGCGTGATGTTGACGCATCTGAATATCGTATCGGCGGCAACCTCAATTACCACCTACTTGGAGAACACGCCGGACGACATCATCCTAAGCGTTCTCCCGTTGTCTTTCGATTACGGACTGTATCAAGTGTTGATGGCCTTTAAAGTCGGGGCAACCGTTATCTTGGAACGCTCTTTCACATACCCGTATCAGGTTATCGACGTACTCATTCGAGAGGGGGTGACCGGCTTCCCGATCGTACCGACGATTTCAGCCGTGCTGTTGCAACTCGATCTATCTCGTGTCAGATTCCCGGAGTTGCGATACATAACCAACACAGCTGCAGCTCTGCCAACGGAACATATCCGGCGGCTGCGAGATTTGTTTCCGAAAGTACGCCTTTACTCGATGTACGGACTCACGGAGTGTAAGCGGGTTTCCTATCTTCCCCCGGAGCAATTGGACATTAGGCCGACGTCGGTCGGCCGCGGCATGCCGAACGAAGAGGTCTATATCGTCGACGACAATGGCCGTAAAGTAGGGCCCGATGTTGTGGGAGAACTTGTGGTTCGCGGCTCTAACGTCATGAAGGGGTACTGGGAACTGCCGGAGGAAACCGCCAAGATGCTGAAGCCCGGACCGTTGCCGAACGAGATGGCGCTTTACACCGGCGATCTGTTCCGGACGGATGACGAGGGGTACTTATATTTCGTTGGCCGGAAGGACGACATCATAAAAACCAGGGGGGAGAAAGTAAGCCCGAGAGAAGTTGAGGACGTTCTGCATGCGATTCCCGGAGTGGCGGAAGCTGCGGTCATTGGGATACCTGACGAGATCCTCGGAGAAGCAATCCGGGCAGTGGTAGCACCATGCGAGGGGGCGCACCTCACTGCAATGGACGTGTTGCAGTATTGTGCAGCCCACTTGGAGGACTATAGTACGCCGAAATCGGTGGTGTTCGTTAGCTCTCTGCCAAAGACGAGCAGCGGAAAAATCAGCAGGCGTGAGGTTTCCGCCAGCGCGGGAGGAAAGGCGTGACAGAGACGGTGGGCTTTTCATCGGAAGCGTTGCGAATCGACGCGGCGTTCACCGCCGCGACGATCGAAGACGCGATTCGCGAGTTCATCTTTACCAAGCTGAAACGAAAAGGGGCGATTGTTGCCATCTCAGGTGGAATTGACAGTAGTGTGGTGGCGGCCCTCTGCTGTCGGGCCCTGGGTAATGATCGGGTTTTAGGCCTCATGCTTCCTGAAGCGGACTCGTCCCCAGACAGCCTCACGCTGGCACAGGTTCTGGCAGACTCGCTTGGTATTAGAACGCAGATTGAAGACATTAGTCCTATCTTGCGCGCCGCCGGCTGCTATGAACGGCGCGATGAGGCAATTCGCTCCCTGATACCGGAATATACTCACGCCTACAAGTGCAAACTCAGTTTGCCTGATCTGCTTGACAGCGAACAGTACGCGGTCTTTTCCGTTGTGGTGGAATCCCCGGATGGAGTTCGTACAAAGGCGAGGCTCACGCCCGAGGCGTACTTGGGTATCGTAGCCGCCACGAACTTTAAGCAACGTACACGCAAGATGATGGAATATTACTATGCGGATCGGTACAATTACGCCGTTGCAGGTACGCCAAATCGGGCGGAATACGATCAAGGCTTCTTCGTAAAAAACGGAGACGGCGCGGCCGACCTAAAGCCGATTGCACACCTTTACAAGACCCAGGTCTATAAGCTGGCTGCGTTCCTGGGGGTGCCGGAAGAAATCCAGCATCGCCCTCCGACGACCGACACGTATTCATTGGATCAATCGCAGGAAGAATTTTATTTCGCGGTTTCTCACGACAAGATGGACTATTGCCTCTACGGCAAGAACAATGGCGTGCCACCCGCCGAGGTCGCTTCCGCCACAGGACTCACGTTACAGCAGGTCCATCGTGTCTATCAGTTGATCGATGGAAAGAGAAGAGCCACTAAATACCTCCATATGACGCCACTGTTGGTCGAGCACATAGGCGAAGTCTGAACGTCAACCCGGCCGAACCAGTCTCTATATGCAGTCCAACACTCCTTGTCCTTTGATTGGCTCTTCGGCGGATGTAGTTCCAGGGTAAGCAGTGCTTCGAATTCGCGGCGGGCGCCCTGCATGGGACCGGTGGGCCGCCTTGATGGAGAACGAATGACCGACAACGCTGAACTTACAGTGACTGATCGTGAACTCACACACCGTCAAGCCGCTCGACTGCTTCTGCTGGAAAGCGGCACTGGCGCTGGCGGCTCCTTGAGCTTTCTGCGAGATTTTCTTTTACACGTTGACCTCAACAAGGTTGACCCACGGGTCGGCCTTTACTATCCCAATCCAAGTAACACCCTGAAGGAGATCGAACGGCTGGGGTTCTCCCTTAGGTTCTTTGGTACGACTTCACCTCCCCCGGCAGGTGGGAGCCCAGGGGTCTTTGATTCCACCCTAAAGAGGATTCGATTCTTAAGATCGCTGTACCGAGTTGGATTCCGGCTGCTCACGATCCAGCTGCCAATTGCCTGGAGGATACTGCGTTATTTAAAGAGGGAAAGAGTCGACCTGGTCGTGCTCAATCAGGATATCCATTACCACATCGCGGGAGTGTTGGCGGCAAAGCTGGCAGGCGTCCCCTGCGTCTGTCGTAAGGCGGGAGGCATCGGCGAAGCGAGACGCCTAAAGCGTGTTCTCAATCCTTGGGTGGAACTGTTCGTCAGTATTTCCGCGGCTACGGATGCTGACCAGCGCCAAATGCCGCGCACGAAGAGGCTGATTAAGATCTACGAGGGACTGGATCTTTCCCGGTTTGCCTCCCCCGCATCCCGCGAGGCGATGCGGAGGGAATTGGCGTTACCGCCCGGCAAAAAGGTGGTAGCTGCCATTTCAAGGATCGAAAAGGGCAAGGGCCAGATTGAGTTTATTCAGATGGCCGCACAAGTTCTCAAGCGCTATTCCGATGTGCTGTTCCTGGTCGTCGGCGATCAGGGATCGGAGGGAGGGAGCCTGATGAACGACTTGAAGGCGGCCACGCGAACGCTCGGAATAGAACAGTCCGTTGTTTTTACTGGTTGGCGTGACGACATTCCGGCCGTGATGGCGTGCGTTGACACATTCGTGCACTGCCCGACCACCTTCATCGAAGGGCTCGCCAGGACCTGCCTTGAGGCAATGGCAATGAGAATACCCGCTGTCGTTTCCGATAACGGAGGTATGGCTGACGCAGTTGAGAACGGGGTCACCGGATTCGTCTTGACCCCAGGCGATATCGGAGGGATGGCCGATGCCGTGACTCGACTACTCACGGACGAAAAAATGTGTCACGAGTTTGGTCTGAATGCCCGTCAGCGCATTGAGCGGCTCTTCGACATCACTTCCACTTCGCGGCAACTGCAGGAAGCGCTTCTCGCAGTGATTCCGGCCAGCCGCCCCGAGCCGAACAGACGTAGCGCCAGTGTTGCCACGCGATAGGACCTGACCGTGACATCGTACCGGGTTGAGTGCGCTGATATCGAGAAGGACCGCGAAGCCATTCTGGCCGTGTGGAAGCGCAATCTCGCGAACACGGACAACCTCGAAGAGAAGCTCGACTGGCATTTCCGCAACAATCCTTGCGGCAGGGGGTTGTGCTGGAAGTTGGAAGCCGATGGCGAAATCGTGGGGATGGCGTCGCTAGGGATGCGGCGCCTGAAAATGGGTAGTTCCGTGGTGACCGCCGGGGTTACCTGCGACTTCGCCGTAGACAAGAGGCACCGATTCCTCCAGCCGGCGCTGATACTGCAAAGGGCTCTTCTCACGTCGAGCGGGCCAGGCGTTTCTATCATTTATGGCTTCCCAAACTCCCGCGTGGCCGCCGTTATGCGACGCGTCGGGTGCCAGGAACTCTGCTCAGTGGACCGATTCGCGAAAGCGCTTCGCGTATCTCCTTATCTTCGTCGCCGCCCTGGTTTGTCGCGCCTCACTCCCGTTGTCGGCGGCGTGGTTGATTTTGGGTACACGGCTTTTTCCGCCGTCATTGAGGGTTCGAGAGGCAATTACACCTCCGAAGTACTCATCGATTTCGACGGGCGCTTTGACAAACTATGGCATCGGGTCAAAGACCAGCGCACCGTGCTAACTGTACGTGACAGCAGATTCTTGCGATGGCGCTATCAGGAGTGTCCGCTTAGGCAATACGTGACGATAGGCTTGCTCTCAAAAGACCGATCCATGCTCCACGGGTATCTCATTTGTTATGTCGAGGACCAACACGCGACTTGCGTCGACGCATTCGCCGCCGCCGACACAAACGTCTTTCGCAGCCTGATCCTGGCCTGGACGGACTGGGCTCGGCAGAGATCGTTGACGGGGCTGTCCATCAAGTGTTCGGGCGATTCTGTGCTGCTTGAGGCGCTCCAACGTCTGCAGTTTTCCCGGCGCACGGTTCCGAGATCTTCGGTGACATCTGACCAAAATGATCCCGCGCTGAGCCAAGCCCTTATAGGGCATTGGGCGCTGACGGAGCCGATCGACGCCAAAATCGTTAGCCAGTGGTATTTTACATCCGGCGATCAGCCTTATAACTGAAATGATGATGCCACTTCCCCATCTTGTGACACGAAAATGATGCTGCCTCGCCATGCCGAAGTCTGGTTTCCTGGATACGCCAGGGACCGGTTGCGCGCGCGTACACGGAAACCGGTAAAGCGCGTGTGGCTCGCGTTCACCGATCATTTTGAACCGCTTTGGAGCCAGGCAGACGAGGGAGCCGCAATCGGTCGAGTGGGTCGCTGGGCCACGAATTGGCCAAGAATAGCATCGAAATTTCATGATTCTGCCGGACGCCTGCCCCGGTATACGTTCTTCTATCCGGAAGAAGAGTATCGGCCACATTTGCTTTCAGCCCTGGAACCGTTAGTCGACGCAGGGATCGGCGATGTAGAGATTCATTTGCATCACGATCACGAAAGTGAGCAGAAATTCATTGATCGGATGAGTTCGTTCATCGAAACGCTCCGGACGCGGCATGGTTTCCTGCATACAAAGAACGGGAAACCGGTGTTCGGGTTCATCCACGGGTTGTGGGCTCTAGATAACTCGCGCCCTGACGGCCGTTTTTGCGGGTTGAATAACGAGATTACGCTTCTGCGCGACCTCGGATGTTACGCGGACTTCACGATGCCATCTGGCCCTGCGCCAACTCAGGCGCGGTTACTGAATACGATCTATTGGGCTGTAGACGATCCGAACCGGCCGAAATCTTACGACACCGGGATTCCGGTTTCATTAGGTAGTACCGCTGTCGGCGACCTGTTGTTGATTCCGGGACCATTTGGACTGCGTTGGAAGGAGAGAATCATTCCACGGCTTGAGGTCGGAGAACTTGCCTGCTATGATCCGCCCAATCTGCAACGGGCTCGTCGCTGGCTCGACTTGGCTCCCAGAGTCGGCGATGACATGTTTTTGAAATTACACACGCACGGAGCCCAGGAGCGTCATTCCGCCTTCTTGCTGGGGAGTGGATTGGAACGTACGCTCGAACTTGTGGCCTTGGCCTGTGATGAGGCGGGTTACGAGCTATGTTTCGCCTCGGCATGGGAAATGCGCCAGGCAGTCGATGCAGCCCAAGAGGGCAGGAATTTGCTCGACCTGACGACCGTCGAGTCGGCTAAACGTCCGACGCTGCCACTTAACACTCAATAAAAAAAATGACAGGATCCTTAAGATGCAGTCTGCTCAGTTAAGACCGCCCCAGACCTCCAGCGTCGAGCCCCCCTGCCGTGCCCTCGACGGCTTCGCAATCGTCTATTTCGGCAACGACTGGTCAGCCGAGAATCGAACTAGCAGTCATCACATTGCCAAACTGCTAGGCCAGCACGTGCCGCTGCTTTATATTGAAACGCCCGGAATGAGAGCTCCGTCGGCAACCAAGAGAGACTTCATCAAGCTTGGCCGGAAGCTGCGTAATGCTCTTCAACGCCCGCGATCCGTCGGCGAGCATTTCTGGGTCATGACCATGCCGCAGATTCCCTTCCGGCGATGGCCACTTGCGCGTAAGCTGAACGAAGCATACGGGCGCTATGTGGTTAGGAAGGCTGTCCGGCAGTTGGGTATGGACAAATTGATCGCCTGGTTCGTCGTACCTCACCCAGGCGCGCTGGTTGGGCGTTTGGGAGAACAGTACGCAGTCTATTACTGCATCGACGATTACTCAGGGCTGCCGGATGTCGATCGCCGCGAAATTAGCCGTCTTGACGACGAACTCACCCGCGCCGTCGATCAGGTGTTTGTTGCATCGGGAACTCTTCTAGATCGAAAGAGGGAGCTCAACGCTAACACCGAATACTCACCCCATGGCGTTGATTTCGCGCATTTCAGCATGGCGGCGGATTCCAGCCGGCCCGTCGCCGCGGGGGCGAAGAATCTTCCGCATCCGTTAATTGGATTCTTTGGATCGATCAGCGGTTGGATCGACCTCGAGCTTATCGCATATCTGGCGAGGGAAAGGCCCCAATGGAGGTTTCTGCTGATAGGAATGGCCAGTGTCGAAACCGACAGCTTGGGTGGTTACAGTAATGTCGTCCTCGCAGGAGCGCAACCTTATACGAGCCTGCCTGACTGGGCCCGGGCGTTTGATGTCGCCATTCTGCCGTACCGCTCTCTCGATCGGGGCGCCATGAACGCCAACCCGCTAAAGCTTCGCGAATACCTGGCCACAGGCAAGCCAGTCGTGGCGGTCTCCACACCAGAAATCGAGCGATTCTCGCATTGCATCCGGATTGCGACGCCGCCTCAGGACTTCCTGCGGCAGATCGAGGACGCTCTTGCCAATGACTCGGATGATGATCGGCAGCGCCGGATGCGGGAGGTAATGGATTCTACCTGGGAGGCACGTGTAAGAACCGTTATCCAAAGTGTTCAAGGCGGTGTTGGCCGGAAATATAGGTAACTCGTAAACTGTCCCTGTCATAACGTTATTTCTGTTGGTCCGTCTAATAATCATGAGACGGAATCAGACAGTGCTGGCGATCGACGACGAACAGCGAGCTGAGTTGACCAAGTGGGCGCAGTCGCGCACGCTGCCGGCCGGCGATGTGTTTCGCGCTCGGCTCATTCTCGCTCTGGCGGACGGCCAAACGTACACCCAGATCATGGCGTCGTTGCAAACCACGGCGCCGACCATCTCGCGCTGGAAACAACGGTTCGAAGAACAAGGCATGGCCGGCCTCGACCCGCTTCACAAAGGCAGTCAGCCTCGCGTGGCCAATGCGTCGATGCAAGCCAAGATCGCGCGAAAGACCCAACAGAAGCCCGCGGATGGCTCCACGCACTGGTCGTGCCGAAAGATGGCCCAGGCGCTGGGAGTGAGCAAATCCACCGTGCAGCGGGTGTGGGCGCAGACGCGCCTGAAGCCGCATCGCCTGGAACGCTACATGGCTTCCAACGATCCGCTGTTTGAACAGAAAGCCGCCGACATTATTGCGCTCTACATGAATCCGCCCCAGCACGCCGTCCTAGGCCTTTTCGGCAACGTCGGGCACTGCGGATATTCCCGCTTATTTCGCTTACATCGGCACCATCGGCATGCTGTCAGCGCTCGGAAGATTTTGCAATAATCAGTTGCCACGCTCGGCCGCTGACTCGCGAAAGCGCTTTCTTGATCCGCGCGGCGCCGCTCCACAATCGCAATAGCAGGAGCACGCCCAATCCCTTCGGGCGGCCATCGAAGAAGCGCACCGTAACGGCTTTACGGCTATATTTCGCCCAATGCAACTTATAGGACTGCGTTCCCCGAAGGAAATCAAACTCGTTATGGCCCGTCTCGATGGTGTGCTCGATGCCGCAGCCAAGCATCACCACGCCAGGGCTCAATTTGGACCATTGCGGGTCCATGCCCGATTGATAGAAACAGAACCTGCTACCAACCGAGAAGCCGTAGAGTGATGCCACCGTTTGGCCGTCCAGCTCGAGAAGATAAAGCCTTGGCCATGGCCGGCTTGCCATTCGTTTCAGTAACCGCGTGTGGAATTCTAACAGTTGCTCGTCCCGGAATGAGCTGGCCTTATCTATCTGATCGAATCTCATCCGGTGCAACCGCATGAGGTCGGGAAAGTGTTTCCTGATCGCGGAATTCTCCACTAAGCAGATCACGTCGACCCGGCCTGCACGTTGGAAATTACGGAGCCGCCTTCGGAAGTTGTATCTGACGCCAGCGCCAATAACACTCAGGAACTGGTTAAAATCGGGCGGCAGCAGCGCATAAGGGCGCTCAGGGCGGCTTGTTGCGTGTTCGCGGAGCCGAGCAGTTTTCAATTGACAACGCAGTTCCGCTAGTGTGGCCGAATCCGCGTCACAATCGGCAAGCTCGATGTAATCCCACTCTTTCCGATGGCTGAGCACGGTCCGAACGATCTCTTGAATCGCAAGATCTTCCAATCCGGGTTCGACGAGGATGTCCAAATGATCGGAGGCGACATACTTAGACGCGATGAATGCCAGCACTCGCTCGCCGCCCCAGCGATTCTTTGGGATTCTAACGTAAAACGGAGCGAGTGCTATCAATCGCTCGTTTACGTCGCGGACTTCGATGGCAAATAACTCATGACCGCCTCCATACTGATCCCACCACTCGGCCATCCACTCATAGCTCAGGAAAACATGGCTGCACTTGGCACGCTCGAACAGGTCTTGCCAGTCGCTTGCGAGCTGCGATAGAGCATTCCCGGTGCGGACGCATCTGGCATCCGCGATGGCAGTAATTGTGGGCATCATTGACAATTGGATAACCAAGCATACGCATGGCCATCAACTTCTATAGACCATGTGGAAACGGAACGTCTGATGTAATCCAAAAGCTTGGCATTTTGCAACAAATTGTTGCCACCCCATTATCGGGCGCTAATTCCTCTCGTAGGAGAATCCAATCCGCTGCTTCACGCAGTGACTCTACGCGACCGCTGGGCAGCACGGCTGGCCGTCGCTTCTTGTATTGAAAGTCGATCAAGACGGTCTCGCAGCTTGGTCGATGGCCGGTACTCCTGATCGTTGGTTTCGCATCGACGAGATAACTGCAATCCAGATGCCGTCCATTCAGAACAATTGGCAGGACGCGTGCATGCTTCTGCTTTGGGCCCGTTTGCGCCGATCAACTATTGCGGAACGAGTGGCTCGGCCATTGACGGTTGAATGAAATGCTCAGTATTAGAAAAGTACTCATACTCTCCCTCGTATTCAACGCAATCGCGGTCGCGGGAGCCGTTCGTGCTATCTACTTTCGTGGAGGATGGGAATACGTTCGCTCCAGATTTGAAGGCGCTCCGGCCGATAAAGGCGCAAATCCCGACGCGGCCAACTTCGCGCACCGTCAAACCCTGTTCGAGTCCTTACCGAAGCGCACTGAGCGTATTGTGTTTCTTGGAGACAGCTTGACGCAGGGCTGCGAATGGAGCGAGTTCTATCCGGGCGTGTTGAATCGTGGCATCGGCGGAGACACCAGCGCAGGATTGTTAAAGCGCATCGGCTCCGTCACGGAACTGAAGCCGCGGGCAATTTTTCTCATGATCGGCTCAAACGATCTGTACAACCTCGGGCTTGGCCCGGACGAGACGCTCGCCAACATTCGCACAGCTGTTGCTGAAATCCGGCACTCATCTCCGCAGACAGCCATTTACCTCCAAAGCAACATGCCGACCTGGTCCGTGCGGCTGAACGCTCACTCGCGTGCAGTAAACCAAGGGCTACGCGCGATGGCCGATGGCAAGAGTGTCTTTTATATCGACCTCTATCCGTCCTTTGTTAAAGGAGAGGTATTAAACCCTGGATTTACTTCCGATGGTGGCCATCTGAGTGGACCCGGCTACATATTATGGAAGGAACTGATCGATCCTTATGTGCAGCAGTATCTTGCGACCCCGACCTGTTGAGCTCGTCCAATGACTGAATTTTCAAGCGATTTCTTGCCATTGCTGAGGTGCAGCGCCGATGGTGGACCCCTAAGCTCGAGTGAAATGCGCAGCGGGCGCATTGGAATCATCCAGGCGCGCCTCGAATGCGACGAATGCGGACTGGCGTACCGCATCGAGGATGGCATCGCCCGCATACTGCTCGAGGATGCGCTCAGTCCGGAAGGCCGGCATGAGATTGCGATCCGGGATGTCGAGTACGGCTGCACCAACGGCGAAGCCTTTGTGCTGCCGGAGGCGAGCTGGCGGTCAGAGTTGAGTGACCTCATCGAAATTCCTCCTCACCTGGACGCACTGGCGCCGCTCCAGAATCAACGGGTGCTCGAATTGGGCTGCGGTGATGGCCGCTTTACAATGCTTATGGCGCAACTGGGCGCGCGCGTCATGGCTGCGGAGTTTTTGCTCAACGCACTGCGGAGAATGGCTGCGTGGCTGCCTTCAGGAACGCCCCCCACAAGCTACCGCGCACGCGCTATTAGACAGGGCGACCTGCGCCCGTACATTGCGCTTGTGCAAGCGGATGCGAGCCGATTTTGCGTTCAGCCTCAGGCTTTTGATCGGGCCCTTTCGGCGACGCCCCTCGATTCGCGTGAGCAGAGGATGGGGATGTTCCGGACGATCGCGGATGCGCTTACGGATGCCGGCCGTTACGTTGGTAGTTTCGAGCACGACGACTTCATCCGGCGTCTCCTGGGTTTGCCGCTCGCTCGGCGCTATGAACGCGGCGGCATCTTTATTGAACACTTTGATCGAAGCTCAATAAAGCGCGAGTTTACTCCCTATTTCCTACGTCTAAGCACGCGATGCATCCGGCCCAGAATTCCATTCGTATCGCGGCTGCCAAAATCCTTGGCCGCCGGACTGCTCGGCCTCATCAGCCTGACGCCCGGTTTGGGGCAGCTTGGAGAAATCCTAGTGGTATCCGCTGGGCGCCCGGTGCAACCGCCCGCGGAGGGTGCCAACCGGGCTGGTAACAGGCTTGTCAAAACCGGTTTCAAATGGTACGCGCGCCGATTGGGCAAGGAACCCGTCTGGGGAAGTGACGAATATGTTACCTGAGCGGCACCGCTCCCACTCGAACGTATGGCGAACGTGATCGCAAAAAGCGGAACAGGAAATGGTCAAGATCATAACCACGTTAGAGGAACTAAAAGGCATATCAACGCAGTGGCACGAGTTGGCAACGCAGTTTAACTCACCGCTCCTTCAATACGAATGGTTCGCATCCTGTGCAGAAGCGCTTCTCCACTCGGATGAACTGCGCATTGTCGTGACCCATTCCAACGGAAAAATCAACGGTGTCGCACCACTCGTTCTGACGGGAAATGATGGTCCCGAACAGCTGGAGATTTTGGGCGCAAGGGTCTTGGGTGAGCCGGTCGGCTTTCTTTACGACAACGAAGCGTCATTACAAGACTTGACGGCGGCTGTTCTCGAGATGCGAAAGCCGCTCTTTGTAAAGAACCTTCGAGAGGATTCGGCAGAAATAAACCTGCTTCGCCGGCAGCACAAGGGCAAATACTTCGTCAGAACCGACGCAAGCTCGCCGTTTATAAGTTTCGCGGGAACATGGGATGACTTTCTTGCAAGTATGAGATCTAACGATCGCAATCAGCTCCGCCGCAAAAGAAAGTCATTGGATCAAAAGGGCAAGGTTACTTTTGACATTTGCAATCCTGATCCTAATTGTGCAAAGGACACTTTAGACGAATTGTTGCGTGTAGAAGCGGCAGGATGGAAGGGGCAGCAAGGAACGGCCCTCGCCTTTGACCAGCCGTTAAGATGCTTTTTCGATACCTACGCTCGCGAAGCCAATCGTCAAGGCTACTTGCGATTGTGTTCGCTACGGGTCGATGACAAGCTGATAGCCGGGCAAATTGCCGTCTTATATGCAAATCGTCTCTGGCTTCTGAAAGTGGGTTATGACGAGGAGTGGGCAGAATATTCTCCCGGGGTGCTCCTGACGCATGAGGTGATCCGCCATGCCTGTCAGGAAGGCCTGGAAGGATTCGAGTTCCTCGGACGCGACGAGCACTGGATCCACAGATGGACACGACAAGTCCACCGCTATGTAACATTCGTAGGCTACCCTTTCTCGTATAGGGGCATAGGAAGATTTGCTTTTGACGCCTCCAAATCGATAGTTACCAAGAGTGCGAAAGCAGTGGGCTACCGCCAACTTCGACCTTCGATCGGTAAACTCGCATCCAGGATCGTTCAACATGTTGCCCCAAGATACATAGCTGGTCCGGAAATCGAAGACGCCATTCGTGTTTGCCGTCAACCCGATGTGAAAGGTTGGGGTAGCACCATATGCCCATGGGACGGACCGAATGACACACCGAAAGCTGTCGCATCTAGCTATACGAAGGCCTTGCAAGCGATCACGGCGGCCAAGCTGGATTGTTACCTTTCCATAAAAATGCCCTCGCTGAAATACGATTTGGATTTACTCAAGGGCTTGTTGGAAGTCGCGTCTGAACATAACACACGCGTTCATTTTGATTCTCTTGCACTCGACACGGCGTCCCGTTCATTCGCCTTACTGGACAAAGCAGCAAGTACGTATAAGAATCTAGGGTGCACCCTCCCATCCCGCTGGCGTCGAAGTGCCTCTGATGCCGAGACCGCTGTTGACCTTGGAGTCGCGGTTCGGGTCGTCAAGGGACAGTGGGCCGATCCAGCCCAACCGGATATTGACTGGAAGAGGCATTACCTTGACCTCATCGACATTCTTGCCGGCAGAGTTCCGATGGTTGCAGTCGCATCCCATGATGTGGAGCTGGCCAAAGATTCACTCCTAAAACTAAAACAAAGCCGAACGCCATGTGAGTTGGAACAGTTATTTGGTCTGCCCATCAGAGCAAAAGAAGTTGCAAGGCCCCTTGGAGTCACTCTGCGTGTTTACGTGCCCTATGGCCATGCTTATGTTCCGTATGCTTTGGGAGAAATAAAGAAGCGGCCGGTCGTATTGAGCTGGATCGCTAGGGATCTATTGCTTAACAGAAATCGGCTGTGATGAAACAGCTCGGAAGGTATCTTGCAGGTGATATGCATCTGTTATTTGGCATAAAGCGAGTCGCAGCCGTTTCAAAAAACAGCGGTCTCTTCGCAATCTCGTAAGGACAATGGTTATGGACAATGCGATCAGTGTAATTATTCCCACTTATAATCGGGCAGGAGTCGTGCCGAGGGCCGTCAAGTCGGCGCTGGCGGCCGTCGCCCCCGGGGACGAAGTAATCGTGGTTGATGACGGTTCGATAGACAATACCGCCGAGGCGCTAAAGCCGTTTTACGACAGGATCCGTTACTTCGGTCAAGCCAACGCCGGACCCGGCCCCGCCCGCAATCGGGGTATCGAGCTCGCAAATAATCCTCTTATTGCTTTCCTCGACTCCGACGACGAGTGGTTGCCCGACAAGTTGTATCTACAGCGCGCCGTCATGGATAAATTCTCCCATTTAGTGTTTTGCTTCACTGATTTGCTCGCCAAATGCGCTGATGGAGAGATCGTCCACAATATCATCGAGTTCTGGAGATGCGATGAGACGGTTGGTTATAGCCACGCACACACGAGTCTGCCTGAATTGCTTGGCTCTGGAACGCCGTTCTCATCTATTGCTCATCTGCCACCCGGCCGTGCGGACTTTGACGTTCATATCGGCGGACTATACGCGTCACTGATGGAATCATATTCTGCCTGGACCTGTTCCATTGTGGTACGCAAAGAGTTAGCGGGCAGCTCTTTTTATTTCACAAATCAAATGGTTCTTGAGGATTGGGAGTGTTTTGCACGACTGGCAAAAGTCGGTAGCGCCGCCTATCTCAACTGCGAGGCAGCGGTGCAACATGTCCACACCGATTCTAGATTGACTGACGCAAGCGACGTTAAGCACGCAACAGCTAGGATTAAACTTCTCACTGACGTCTGGGGGAGAGACGAACGCTTTCTAGAGCAGTACGCGCGTCGGTACCAAGGTGTATTGAAGGCGCAGCACCTTAGAAGGGCCAAACATTTGTTCCACGACGGGAGAGTCGCGGATGCCAAAGACGATTTAAAAGTAGCCGGAGGTTGGTATCGGCTGCTGGCAGCTCTTCCTACATCGATGATTAGATCCTGTATCGACGTGCGCCGAGCACTTAGGGAAGCCCTGACTAAGAGCCCTCGTGCGCACAGCTCAGTCGGGGCATGAATTCACAATGATCTCATTCGAAGTGTTAGAAGGTCGAAAGGCGATGGAGCAATACTACCCGCAATGGGAAGAATTGCTTGCCTCCGGTAATCACGAGTCGTCCCTATCGATACCGTGGACCGAGGCACTTCTACACTCCTATATCGAGGGGCCGTTCAGTCTGATTGTCCTATCAGACTCAGCTGGAATAGCGGGACTGGTGCCGGTTTATGTAAAAGAAACTAAAAGGTACGGCATGTCTTTATTGACATTATCACCCGTCACGGAACACTTCAACACCCACAGCGATCTTCTGCTGCGGCACTCATCAACTGAACTAACGGAAGCGTTTTTGAGGGCTCTAGTGAGTGTGAAAGTGAAATGGGACGTCTTCAGAATCAATCGCTTTGTTATGGGGCACCCCCTTTTGGAGAGCCTGGAGTTCGTCCTGAGGAGCAAGCTTCATTACGCCTATCGAATCCAAAGCGAGGAGCCTTCTTTCTTTATAAAAGTCGGCAACGGCAAGGACGAGTACCCAAAAGCAGTATCGGGCAAGTTTCGATACAACCTCAGAAGCTACTTGAATAAATTGCGCTCTGCCGGCGAGGTGTCATTTCTCAACATTCGTGATTTTCAAGACGGTGATGAGGCATTCGATACTATGCTTCGCATTGAGGAGGCCAGTTGGAAACATAAACATGGCACCGGAATTAGTTCGACAGAAAAAAGCCGTCGATTCTACAAGGAACTCTGTCGTGGAGAATTGAACTATGGCAGGCTGCGTGTCGCCATGCTGTATTTAAATCAGATCCCTATTGCTTATGAAATGGGCTTGGTAAATGGCAAGAAATATTACAGCGTTCACGGCAGTTATGACGAAGGTTATGAGAAGAACCGTCCAGGGGCCGTGCTGCTGGCGCAAGTTATTGACGGTCTGATTCACGAGGGCATAGAGGAACTGGATTGGTTCGGCGAACCTTTCGAGTATCAACAACGGTGGACAGACAAACACAGGTGGCACAGGTCTATATTAATTTACAATCGTACTTGTAGAGGAAAAGGTTTTCAGCTGGTCAGTCGACTGAAAAGCACATTAAGACCTGTAAAAGGGGGCAAGCTTGTGTTGCGCAATCCGCGCGATATAACACCGGAATGAGCTTCCCTCGGAGCCCTGGTTCTTTTCCAACACGAAACAGCTGATCTTGCCCGACGCGGAGATCGAGCACTTGACTCGACTTGCCCCCGCGAAGCCGGTTCAAAAGTGGCCGGAAAAGCCGAGGCAGGGAAGTCTTCTTAGCCCGTTTTCATGGGCCCTCCAGTCACTCCACGGCTCTAAGCGACGGTGTGTCCATGTTCAGGTCGGCAGGGAAAATCAGCGCCGCTCTGCTCGGGTCATCTTTGTCGGCCATCGCGTGGATAGCGAGATGAACAACCTCAAGCAGGCAGCTTGTGTCTGTGGTCGCTGGCCGGAACGCTTTCCTGGTTTGGCGGACCTATCGACGAGTGCGGCCGACCTCGGTTGCAGTGCAGTCCCATTCCTGGAGCGTCAGTTTCAGATCGCGTTCGGTGAGCGGAATGAGGAATTTCCAAGCACTGCCGACGTAAGGTCCTGCCCAAGCGTTAGCAACGAACGGTGGCGTTCGTCGTTAATTGCGCCTCAACATGACATTGCGAGACGGCGTTTCCCAGTGACGCATCCCTTCCATCCTTTATTGCTTTGCTATCGCATACCCAACTCGCAGAGACTGTTCGAGAACGCTTTGGCCTCTCCTTTCATCCGCGGAGTATCGACCGACACTTGCGCCGTCAAAAAAGACGGCAGTAATTGCGTCGGTAGAGCAGACGGCATTCGGGGGCGCACTGGTGGCCCTTACGATAGGACTGCGACGTCAGTTTCTCGGTCCGGCAGCTGGCCTAGTGCGTGGCTTGGGTCTGGCGCTGTTAGTCGAACGGGGAGTGCGGGAGTGGATAGAGCTATGCGCGGATGCCGACCGTCGCGAAATTAGGCGTCTTGATGACGAACTCATCCGCGCCGTTTGATTTCGTGCATTTCAGCGTGGCTGCGGACAGCTTGGGTGGTTACAGCAATGTCGTCCTCGCAGGAGCGCAACCTTATACGAGCCTGCCTGACTGGGCCCTGGCGTTTGATGTCGCCATTCTGCCTTACCGCTCTCTCGACCGGGGCGCCATGAACGCGAACTTACTAAAGCTTCGCGAATACCTGGCTACGGGCAAGCCGGTAGTGGCGGTCTCGACGCCGGAAATCGAGCGATTCTCGCATTGCATCAGAATTGCCCATTCGCATCGGGATTTCCTGCAGGAGGTCGAGGACGCCCTTGCTAATGACTCGGACGCTGATCGGCAGAAGCGGATGCGGGAGGTAATGGATTCCACCTGGGAAGCACGAGTAGCGACTGTTATCCAGAGCGTTCAAATGGGCTTTGGCCGGAAGAAACTCTAGCGAACGCGGCTGCAGCCAAAACCGCGGCAGGGCACGCTCGGCTTCTGGCTTTCGGCCCACGCCGAGTTTCTTGGGAGCGAACCAAACCGCGCTCAACTTACTACTGGCCTTGCCTTGGCCGGAACCATGAAAGCAACTGCCCGCCGGAAGAGTCCTCGTATGGCACTGGGAACAGATGCGCCCAATAACATCAATCGCCGCTGGTCCTCAGTGTTGAATACTGATAGAAGGCGGAGGGTAATCATGAATACAAGAGCACCAGCCGCAACATGCAAGGGCAAGAACCACCACCCCCGCCAAAGGGACGACATCAGCCCAACTGCGCCGGCCATCACGAGTGCACAGAACGTCGCCCGCGCATAGTTGACGATTCGCAACTGAACCCCACAGCGCGACCGCGACCTGAGAATAACTCCCGCTGCTGCAACCAGTTGTGCAAGACCATTTGCAAAAGCTGCACCGAGAGCTCCATGTTTTGGTATCAGCCAGATGTCCAGCCCGATATTCACGACTGAGCAAGCGGCCATCCAGAGCGTCAAGAAACGCTGGTTTTCCACAGCTTGCAGTAGGTCCCAGGCTGGCATATAGCACCTGGGAATTGCGAACAGGGCCGCCACCGCCAGAACGGGGATGGCCGATAAATAGCGCTGGCCATATAACATCGGGATCACTGAGGGGCTCAATACCGCCATACCGGTCATCAAGGGAAGGCCGAATAGGAAGAAGTACCAAATGGCAACGGAGGTTATCTGCGGCAGCCGGATGGCATCGCGGCCATATTGGGCCTTGATGCTTGCGCCGACCGCGCCGGCGACTGCGTTGGGGAGCGTCTGGATCTTCTCGGTTAGGTTGAATGCGACGGTATAAAAGGACATTTGCGCCATGTCAGGGCACAGTGCCTTAAGAAACACAACATCGGACCGGTCCCAGACGATCATGTTCAGCAGCAGCAAGGCAAGGTTGTAAGAAGAGAAATTGACAAGTTTTTTTCGAATAGCAACGGGAAGATTCTCTTGGGGCAAAAGTTTGATCCAACGGAGCGCTGACCACGTTTTGATTAAGCAGTCAACAGATCGATACGCAAACACCCCAGCCGCAACACCAAATAGCCCCCATCCTAAAGTGAGGCTAAGAGCGACCGCGCCAATGTTCACCGCATAGCCCGCCAGACTGCCGCCAACGTTGGCGCGCATGTTCTCGGCAGCCACATTAGCCAGAGCCGGTATTGTCACCATCATTCCGGGAAGCAGGCTGAGCACCAGCCATATGGAAATGCCGCGATAATCCGGGTCGGACACCACCAACACGAGAACCAGCCCAATCAAGGCGATCACGATGGTGACCAAACCCTGCAGCCTTAACGTCGCGAAGAAAATGGCCCTGGCAACACCGCCGTTGCCGCGGTTTAAATGCTCGGCCATATACTTGTGGGTAGCGCCAGCCATCCCGAGGCCGCCAAGTGCCCTGCTCAGATTCGTGAGCCAAAAAACATAGTTGAAGTAGCCCAACTTCTCCGGCCCAATCACTCGGGCCAACGGAATCGACGTTGCGAAGGCGGTGACAAGGCCGAGGGCTAACTCAAGTCCATACCAGAATGAGTTTTTAGCAATAATCGAGGTATTGCTTCGCTGGGGTCTCGTCATTTAGGAGTTCTGGCAGCTGGCTGGAAGTCACTCGCGATCTCAATACCGCCGAGAAGCCAGCCGGCCGCATGGACGCCTCTAGCTCTTGAGTCACACTGCAATCGAGGTACCAGACCCGTCTGCTTCTTGAGCCTTGTCTTGCGACGCCGATAGCTCGGCCAAGGAGCAGCGAAGCTCCAGTTTGCATTTGTCCCAAACATTGGCAAGAAGGTCGGAATCTTCGCCCAGAGGCGTCCCAAGCGATCAAATACTGGAGGGCGGGCGAATTGAGCAGTGGGGGGGGCAAACTGCAACCTAAACAGGACCGCAGTCAAAGACAACCGCTTCCGAGGAGGAGTTTTGGCCGCACGAGGTTCACTAAGAGGTTTATCGAAAAGAGGATGCAACCGGGACGCCGCCTTGGACGTGGCGGATTTGCCATCCAGGAGGGTCCTATGCAGGTCCGCTAGCTCCAGGAGGCTTTAGGCCCGTTGGAAGGAAAGGTGATCCTTGAGATCGGTTGGGAGCCACTCATCCCCCTGCTCTTCTACGCGTGCGGGGCCAAGCGCATCTACCTCACCGACTTGACTGACCTGATGTGACACGGCGACGCTTGCTGGTACGCTGGAAAGCCTCAGAGTCCACCGGCAGCCGATTCTGGATGCTCGATGCGAGCGGGTTTGACGCTATGTTCTCCGCGCCGGTCGTCTCGCGTGAGGAGTTCTTCGCGCACTATAAACTCGTCCGGCTTGCGCCAGCCGATTGCCAGATCCTGCAACTCGAGTCCGCATCGATCGACGCCCTCACTTCACGTTCCGTTTTCGAACATATCCGGAAGTGATCGAGCGGATCTTTCGCGGGTCCGGACGGCTCCTGAAACCCTCCGGCGTGCTCTGCCATTTCATCGATAACTCCGATCATTGGCAACACCGGGACCGCTTGATCTCGCGGGCAACTTCCTACGCTCTCAGACCGAGTTTTCTCCCTGACCTATATCAATCGCGCTAGTCAACCGGCCAAGCGCAGGTGTCGGTTTGAGATCGTTCGCGCCGGGCGCATCGTCGAACCACGCACGACGAACTTGCGCGCCTCCTTTCTCGCTCGGCGGTTTCGCGACTTCAGCGTCGAGGACCTCGCCGCCACCGATTTCTACTTGCTTGCCAGTAAGTCCAAAGAAACGGCCAAAGCGTTCGGGAGCGCCCTCACCGGAAACTGACCTGCGCCCGCGCGCCTGTTTTTGGCGGCATCTGGTTCCGGGACAGAGTTGGAAACCAGATGGCGTGTGCTGAAGCCAAGTTTGGCATCTCTCTTGCGGCCAGTAGGGGGATGAATTGGTATGGCCGATGGTGCCGCTGGGACCTCGGTGCCAATCTACGGCGTAATGGCCTTGATGTAACCAATCGAAGAGAGGATCCGTGACACGAGGCTGAACCCAGACACGGATAGCGAGCGGTGACCGCTTGAGAACTCTCCGATAAGGACTCGACGCCTAAGGATATGTCCAAACTCGCGACTCTCTCACAGAATCAGGGTCGGCTCGGCTTTTTTTTCCTGGATCGAAGTGGACCATCTTCAATTCATTGAATTACTGAGGATTTGCGCCGGCCTGCGTTTCAATTCACCCAAAGGTGCTTCGCCATCCCCTTCTTGTCCGGATGCAGCACAGCAGCGATATCGATGTTCTCAGAAAGATCTTTCTCCGGGGTGAACTCGACTTTTGGCATTCCACGAAAGAGACGTCCGTTGGGGTCATCTTGGATCTGGGCGCTAATGTCGGCTACAGCAGTGCTTTATTCTTAAGCCTCTTTCCTGGTGCTTTCGTCCTGGCAGTGGAGCCTGACCCACTCAACGCCGAATTGTGCCGCCGCAATTTGGCGCCGTATGGGGATAGGGCCAAAATAGTTGAAGGGGCGGCCTGGCATAAAAGGGGGCGTCTCGCGCTTTCTCGTGGAACGTTTGGCGACGGCCGCGAATGGGCGACAGAGGTTCGCGCTCCGCGAGTCGGCGAGACCGCGAACGTAGTCGCCTTCGATATCCCCGAGCTGCTTGAAATGTGTCCTCGCAAGAACATTGACATTCTCAAGGTCGACATTGAAGGCAGTGAGCGGGCCCTCTTTTCCTTCAACGCCGGCGAATGGCTTCCCTGCATCCGTAACATATGCATCGAGATCCATGGGGCGGAATGCCAGGAAGCTGTGGCTACTGCGCTAGCCGATTACGACTACAAGACCAGTCGCTCAGGCGAATACACTTTGTACTTGGGTGTCACTAGCCGCCAGGATTCCCCAATAAGAGCAAAGGGGTTGATCTGAATTCATGCAATGGTCAGAATCAGTGCTTCCGGCAGTTCAACCGGGTGTGGTGGTTTAGCATGATGCCTGTGCCTGATTGGCTCAAGAAGCGGCGGAGGATACCACTATTCCCTCAAAAACATCCAGAGAATATCGCGATTAATAACTCTGGATTCTCTACGCTACGATTCCGCACTCGCGGCTGATACACCTTTCATTCATGGATTGATGAAGGGTACCAGGAGAGTTTCAGGGGATGGGTCAAGGCTGGTGCTCACGCAACGTACACTTTGCAGGCTCACCTCTCCCTATTTCATGCCGGTATCCTGCCTTGCGACAACAGTCCTGACGTACCGCCCCTGTACAACCGACAGAAACTGAAGGTGTTTCGTGCGACTCTCTCCTGGGAGCGAGACCGTGCAAACGTCGTCTTTCCTACTCCAGAGGCGCCCAATATTGTCAAAGGATTCAGCCGCATGGGTTATCGCACACTGGGCATCGGCGGCGTGCATTGGTTCGATTCACGGTTTCAAACCTCCGGTCCGATCTGGAAATCTTACTTCGACGAGTTCTATTGGCGGTGCGAGTTTGATGAGTTCACGGTTGATGCCTTCGAACGTCAGACTACGCTGGCGCGCAGTCTTCTTGCCAAGCCAGACGACCGGCCGCTGTTTTTTTTCCAGAACATTGCCAGCACCCATATGCCATATAGAAGCAATGAGGCCAGCCCAGTGGGACAGGCCAAGTGTCTCGAATACGTTGATTCTCACCTGGCCAAGCTGGTCGACGCCCTTCCCAAGCCCTCTTTTCCTCGTATTGATGGCCGATCACGGTGATTGTATGGGAGAGGATGGCCTGTGGGGCCACGGTGTCTATCACCCGAAAGTAATGGAGATTCCGATGGCTATTCTCAGAATCGGATATCCAAATTGAGTCGCAGTGGATGCTTTTGCACCGGCAACGGCGAGAGCATTGCCAGGTTTTAGCAAGCGATCATAGCGTCACCCCGGGAGTACCTGCGCAATGTCATTCGAATCATCACAGAAACCGGACTCCGGATCTACAGAGAGCTGACACCGATGAAGAAGGGTCAACTTGATCTGGAGAACCGGACGGTGTGGATTCCCGACTCCAAGACTCCCAACGGAGTCGCGGAGGTTCGTTCACGGACATCGCGGCTGATGCGTTTCGCAACCAGCTTGCGATCTCAGGGCCAGGCGTTACCTTTTCCCTAGTGATGAGAATGCCGGCGCTTCTCAGAAGTCGTTCAAGACAGTCTGGCGTTTCACCCTGCGACGGGCAGGCATCCAACGAAAGCGGATCGAGTTTTGGCACGGAGCAGCCAAACGGAGCCGGGTTCTGACACAGTTTTGGCAACAGTGGGGGCAAAGGAATAACGAAGGCAATGAAAGGCTATTCGAACAACCCATTTGGAATCTTTGTGAGGGATGGTGGGCGCGCAGGGACTCGAACCCCGGACCTCCTGCGTGTGAAACTACCGCTTTGGGCCTATGTACTTGATTCTTTTGGTGGCCTCCTCGTGTTTCTGCGGCCTAAAGCGGCCTGTTGGGCGTTAATTGAACCCTATTTTGAACCCTACTCAGTTTCGTTGTTGGTGTTATCGCGGCGTCGTTGTGTTTCCTCGTTTCTGAGTGGCGCAGCCGCCTACTCTGCGTTACTTGACTCCTCGTTCGCTCGGTTCGTAGACTCATCGCGACGTCGTTTTGTTTCTGCTCCTGTTGGTGCGGTGCAGCCATGAGATCAGCCATGGTGATCGCCAACGAGCTCGGGTGGTCGACGATCTCCGAACAGTCACTTCGACGGGCTGACCAGGTCGAGGTCGTCCGCAACAAGCGGCTGTACGGAGACCAAGACGTGGCCTTCGGAGCTCGTCCCTTTATCCTGTGCGGCCTTCCCATTCGTCGGCTTCCTCAGGGCTGTTTAATGTACCGCCGCCGTAACGGAAGGTTCTTCCTCGAAGTGGTCGGTCATCCCGAATGGGGAGTTCCGTTCGGTCAAGACCGGCTCGTGCTTCTCCACATGGCCACCTTGGCGGTGCGGTACCAGAATCCGGTGATCCACTTCCGAAGCGGAGCCGAAATCCTCGTCGAGTGGGGCATGCAGACCAACGGCATCCATTACAAACGCTTGGTCGAGGCCTTTCGACGGGTCTTCGGCAGCACGATGTTTTTTGGCACCAACGAGGAACGCCGAGAAGGCAAAGTGTGGGATTGCACACGAGTTCACTTCTTTGACTCCATGAGACTCTGGGCCACGGCCGGTGAACCAGGGGCGGGACGCCGAGACAACAGCGTGACGCTGTCACCGGCTTTCTGGCAGGAGCTTCAGGAGCACCCGATTCCCGTTGACGCCGAGGTCGTCCGCCTGCTGGCCTGCAATCCGGGTTGTCTCGATCTCTACACGTGGCTTACCTGGCGCTGCCATCAAGCGAAGGGGCCTCAGCGAGTTCCACTCTTCGGACCGTTTGGTCTGGCGAGCCAGCTCGGTGTGCAGGACTATCAGCGAGAACGTAAGTTCCGTGAGCGCGTCCGAGCGTGGCTGAAGCTCGTACGACTCTATTGGCCGGAGTGTCCGGCTGCCGTCGCTTCCAATGGCGCTTTTCTCGAGATCAATACGAGCTCTGCGATCTTATCCCGCTCTACCAATGCATTGGCACGGACTGGAGCAGAAAGGACGAGGCAACACTCATGACGACGCCAATGATGGTTCCTTCTTGGAAGAGAGTTCCTCTGTCCCGCATCGACGCCATCGTCGCAGCGCATCTGGGCGAGACGCGCGTCCCTGGAAATGCGCACCCGGCGGCATCTGAATCGGCAGATCGCGATGTACTCTGGCCAAACAGGTCGGCGGCTGGAGCTATAAGACAATCGGGCGCTTCTATAACGGACGAGATCATTCGACAGTGCACTACGCGGTCCAACGCGTCGAAGCGCTGCGAGAGAACAGTCCCGACCTGGATGCGCTATTGTGCGAACTAAAGCGAGCCATCTCCGAAGCGGCTAGCGAATCTCCTTCGCGGCGGCAATCCACGGACTGGCATCGAGACCCTAGAAGAATTGTGACGCTCGCAAAGAGCGAAGCCATGCTTGAAGCGCTCGCAGAGCGCGTGGCGTCGAAGCTTCGCGCTGAGCTGACGCAAATCCTGTCCCTCGTTCAGAAGCCGGTCGAGGCAGCTTCAGCGGAAGGAGTTGACTCAGCCGCTGACTTAGAAGCTTCGGATCTGTTTGAAACGTTGACTGGCCTCGGCCGGGGAGAGCGTTGAAGGCCATGGTGGCGCTACGCGCGTTTGATTCTCGATCCCGGCAGGGTGTCTCAGTTCGGCAAACGCCTTCTCTCTCGTGCGCATCGCGCAGCCAGCTCAACTTGCAAGAACTTCTTTTTGAAAACTCCTCATCGCCCAGCGTCTTCGGCAAAAAAAGTTCTGGCAAGCCAAGCACTCAGTCCGCGCCACCCCATGCGCCGAGAGGCGTTCGCCGCGCCTTTCCACCCTCCGCCGGGGGGATGCAGTTTGAAGGCGAGACAAGAAAAGGAGACAAAACATGATCGACACAAATGAAACACGCTTGATTGGATTCCTCGGGGCCGACCCCGAACTGAAGACAACCGATAAAGGCACCGGCTACGCAGTACTCTCCGTTGCCACGTCCGCCTCGTGGAAGAAGGCGGACTCGAATGAATGGGAAACCCGCACCGAATGGCACCGCGTCGTGGTTTGGGGCAAACAGGCTAATCGCCTAGCTGTCAACAAAGGCGATAAGGTTCTGGTCATCGGTGAGATTCGCTACCGAGAGTATGACGAGGAAGTGGAAAAAGGTAAGACCAAAATCGAGGTCAAGAGGCGAATGGCCGAGATTCACGCGGCTGGGGTGGAACGACTCTATAAGGCTGAAAAGGCCGATGGCGGTGAATGAGTGAAGAGTGGGGCGGGTAATCCCCGCCCCAATTCGCGCTACCGAGGCTCGAGAAGGAGGTATCTGATGAAACAAGAGCACAGACCAGAAGCACTCGTTGTCGCATTTCACGTACGAGGGCGACAAAGCAGATCTTCCTTGACCAGGCGGTGCGTGACGCTCCAAGACATAATCCGACAGGGCGAGGAACTCTTCCCCTTCTTCCAAGCTCGGAATCCGTGGATCTCAGTCGACTCCCAACGAAACACAGTATTCGTCGGCATTGACCCCGAGCGCGAAAACCGTAGTGGGGAAACGAGACCAACGCCAGCTCATTCCGAAGCGAACTGATTCCCGGTCTTGTTCCGTTCGGTTCCAAGCAGGACAAGCCGTGTGGGCTTCAATTAGTTTGTTTAGGATTCAAGGTCCGGTTCACATGCTCAGGATCGCGGGCAATCAAGGTTAAGTATGCTCGCGTTGGCTGATCTGGCTCTGCCCGACCCTGCTCCCAATCCCGTAGCGTCCCCAGAGGAATGTGATACCGAACCGAGAACTCCTCTTGCGTCAGTTCCAGCGCCCGGCGGATGATTCTCGCCTGTGGCGTCCGTTTCATCCTTTTTAGGTCTGCTTCGGTGAGCGGTTGTGCGTCAGGGTCTGAGCGAGCGGCCCGCTCGATGGACTCGCCGCTCATATTCCGGGGCGCACTAGGAGTTCTGCCTGAAGTAGTCGTCTTGCTCATATTGAGTTGCCCTCCGCGCCGAAATAATGCGAATCCGCTCGTCGCGTTCTGTATAGGCTACAAACAGAGGAACGTGACCCTCTGCCATCCCGACAATGACAAACCGCTCTTCGCCATAGTCTTCCCGATCATCGAGGCGCTCGATGGCGAACGGGTCTTTGAAAACCGTCTTTGCCAAATCGAAGCTCACGCCATGGGCTTCGAGGTTGGCCTCTGCTTTCGCGTCGTGCCATTCGAATTCCAAATTCCATACTACGGGAAACCAGTAGTTTCGTCAACCATCCCGGGAAAGGGAGGCTGGCATCAACGCACTTCTGCGCCAAACCATTTTGCAAGACGGCCAATCGCCAGATGCCATGGCCCCTATCGCGGCTGGTGGCCCGTCCGCGCCCTCTCCTTCATTGACTTTTCGCCTTCTTTTTGAGCTACCCGCGCCTGGGCTTCCGAATCGCGATCTGGCTCAACAGCGATCCTCCTTGACCAGACGGTGCGTGACGCCCCAAGGAATCGTCCAGCAGGGACAGGAACTCTTTCCCTTCTTCCAAATACGGGTTCCGTGCAGTCGACTCCTTTATGAGTCTGCGGACACAACAAAGCGTGCCCAAGGAGAATCAGTTCAAGCCCCTAGCGGTTGTGACCACGGCGTGTTTTGGTCTAAACTTCCGTTCCAAGTCTGGCCAGAACTCCTTCAGGACGTTGGCCGCCATGTCGACTCCCAGTTGAACGCCGAGCTTACCCACGGCGTCGGCGGCCGTACGGTTGTCCACATAGTACGCAGTTGAGATTGCTACTGCGGCCGAGTTGCCAAGTATCTCCGAATAGTTAAATTGCATTCGTCCCGAGTCGGAATGGGTCCAGAAGATTTGACCCATGGCGTAGCTGAGCCTGGACCAGCCGGTTCCCGTGCCGCGGCGAAAGTAGCGCGGATCCTGATGAAGAACGGCTGGAAAGACCGCCTCGGTCATATAATCGCCGATCACGAAATCGCCATACGACGCGCCCCAATACCTGCTGAATCCTGCTACCCCCTGTCCGAAGGACCGATTCGAATTCGTCAGCTGGCCCTCGCCGCCGAAGAAAGCCGCCAGCGCTATCGTCCCGCGGTCAAAGGAATCCTCAGACGCTACCTTGAACTTCTCGCGGGTTGTCAGAGGCTCGTAATCCTGCAGACTTGGAGAGGTCCGGTAGTTAGGGATGACCCCAAGAATGCGCTTGCTCTCGGGGTAAGACAGGTTATTGGGCTCACTCTCATGAGCAGTGCCTGCCTGAGTCGGATCACTCGGAGCAGCTTGTTGGCACAGTAACATTGACGTAAGAAGAACAAAGGCAGCGCCGGCGCGTGAGATTCGATAAAACACAAAAAGACTCCTCTTTATCGAAGAGAACGATATCCAAAGGTTTGTTGGTGGGACCTAACCGACTTCACTAGGTGCACCAGCCCAGAACCGCTCGCATAAGAGTCGCTTAACACTTCGCTTGAACCGCGGCTACAAGCTCTCCCCATTGATCTGGAATTCCGAAGACCGGCGAGGATGACAGCCTCGACCTCGCCACGATAACGTTCTCACCGCCTGTGACGATCATGTCCTTCAACTGGCCCAGGAAATCCTTGGTATTTCGATGCTCAGGGTGCCGAGCGCCCCCTCATCTGCCGAAGCACGTGCCGAAGTTCGGCGTCGATCAGCGACAAAAATGGCTGTTTTTGGACGGACTTGAGAGTGGCAACACCATTGCCTTCACAGGAGTGTGATCAGTTGCAGCGACGCAAAGGAGAACTCAAAATGAGAGCCCTCTGGAAACATGTGGCTATCGGATGGTGCCGGGCGTTTCATCCGGAACCCTTCTGGCCGATTCATGGACATTATTGCTGTCGCACATGTATGCGCATCTATCCTGTTCCATGGCGAGAGGGAGATGAATTTTGCAAGCGGGAGCACTTCATAACGGTAGGGGTCTCGCTGGAAGCAGGTGTTTCATGACAAAAGTAAATCAATGTCTCATCCTCGCCGCTGGTAACGGGACGCGCCTGAGATCCGTATCAGGCGGACTTCCCAAACCCCTTGTGCCGTTTCGGGGAAAGCCCATCCTCGAACACGTAATGGGCAGAGCTTATGAAGCCGGTATTGAGAGGTTCGTGATTGTGGTCGGCTATCGCTCCGACCTGATTCGCCGCTGGCTTGAGAGTCGATGGCTGGCCAACCTCTCAGTGACCTGGGTCGAAAATCCGGATTATCACAAGCAAAACGGCATCTCTGTATTGAAAGCCAGAGATGAAATCCAGGAGAACTTCATGTTACTCATGGCCGATCACCTTTTTGACACAGAAACGGCAGAGGTGATGTTGGAGCAGCCGCTCGCTTCAGGTGAGGCTATTCTCGCCGTGGATCCAAACGTCGACGGAGTTTTTGACTTGGATGATGCAACGAAGGTTCGACGGGAGGGAGATCGCATCGTCGATATCGGCAAGGAGATCGCGGACTATGACGCGCTCGATACCGGCATGTTCTTATGCGGCCCAGCGCTGTTTGACAGGCTCGAATCAGCAACGAAGGATGGAAACTGCTCACTTTCGGACGGCATGATGCAACTGGCGCTAGAACGACGTCTACGTGGCTTGGAGATCGGTGACGGACGCTGGCAGGATCTCGATACTCCAGAAGCGCTCGCGCACGCAGAAAGTGTTTTCGACGGGCGCTTCTCTCACATGCCGGCCCTAGAGAGGCTATGTGCGTAGGATCGTCACGGGAACGCGGCTGAGAGTCCTGGCAGGGCTGTTTGGCGCTTTGCTTCTTGCAGACCTGATCCGGCGAACCGGGGCTTCCGCGCTCCGCGAAAGCGTAGCGACTCTCGGTTGGGGTCTGATACTAGTCCTTGCGCTGGGCGGAGTCTCGCACCTGGTGAAGACTTGGGCGTGGCGGGTCACGCTGCTAGATGAAAGGCATCGGGTCTCATTTCGGCGAATGCTCGGACTGCGGCTATCGTCGGAGGCGGTGGGACAGTTTGGAGTTCTGGGACAGGTATCCGGGGAAACGCTGCGGGTGTCACTCATGAGCCCGACCATGCCGCTCGCCAGTGGCATTGCATCAGTCGCCCTTGACCGCGCGCTTTTCGTCCTTACCGCCGCGTTGGTGAGCGCAACCGGATTGGTAGCCATGCTGGCGGTCTTGCCGCTGCCCTCCAACCTCTCGCGGTACGTCGGCTTGTCTGCTTTCTTGATCCTCGTCGCCATCCTCGCGACAGCGTTTGCAGCGCACCGACGTTGGCCGGTGTTCTCATGGTCCACAAGGCTGCTGAGTCGCGTGCCGCATTTCAACGGCTGGATGGAGCGCAAGCAATCATTGATTCATTCGATTGAAAGCAAGCTGTTTGACTTCTATCACCAAACGCCCCGAGCTTTTTGGGCTAGCTTCGCGCTGAACCTGGTATGCCACCTTGCGGCTATTCTCGAAGTCTTTCTGACTCTGTGGCTCATGGGCGCCAAGATCAGCTTCGTTGCTGCATTAGCAACCGAAGCTTGGACCAAGATGGTCAGTATTGTAGGCCTAGTGAATCCAGGAAACGTCGGAACGTATGAAGGAGGAACCATGCTTGTAGCAAAGATGATCGGCCTAAGCGGAGCCGCCGGCTTGACTCTCGGACTCACTCGACGCTTTCGAGCAATCTTCTGGGCGGCCGTCGGGGGCCTTTGCCTGGCCATCCTGTCCAGGTCGACAAAGCGTAGTAACTTTGAAAGTACTCAGTCCGACCTTCAGGCTCCAAGAAACCAAACAGGGCCGGCCGAAACCCAGGATAAGAGTGAGGCCGCTTGTCGTGGGCACGTTGCGGTAATTCTCGCTAGCAACCGGCAGGGCGGCGGCCGTTTCGGATCGCGGCTTCCCAGGGTTGGTGCTCTCTCTGTTTTGCTCCGGGTGATTCTGGGAGCACAAAAGGCTGGTGCGACCCGAATCGTGGTCGCGGTAGATCAGGTGACGGGGCCGGTGGTGCAGCGTGAGTTGCAGAGCACACGTCGTCTTCCTCAATCCGTCGAATGGGTTCATCTCGGCGCCGCGGGAATGACTCTCTCTTCGTTATTGGGGCAACTCGCCGGCGAGACGGGAAAGCGTCTGGTCGTGATGGCCGGGGACAGAACCTACCACCCGTCGTTGCATCGACGAGCAGGCGAATGGAGTGAAGAGTCGGGTGCCTTGGCGCTAACGAGCGGTGGGCAGCCCGTCGGCATCTTTGCGATCTCCCGAGATGTTGCGGCAGATCTTGCTAAGCACAGTCGGCCAAACATCAGCTCCATGGAGGACCTGCATGCTTGGCTCTCGTCAAACTACTCGGTCGACTGTGAGCCTGTGCAGGAAGATATGTGGCAGAGGATTTCGAACGAGCAAGACCGCCTGTCAGCCGAGCAAAAACTGAACCGGTGGCTCGTCAAGCCGACAGATGGAATCTTTGCCAGGCTGAATCGCAGGATATCCATCCCGATAAGCCGGCAAATCATTCGTTTTCCGATCACGCCCAACATGGTCAGCGTTTTTACTCTGGGCGTTAGCTTTAGTTCCGGCGTGTTTTATGCTTGCGGCGGCTATTGGAACATGCTCCTGGGCGCGAGTTTGTCGTTGTTCGCCAGCATTCTCGACGGATGCGACGGTGAGGTCGCCCGCATAAAGCTTCAGGAGTCCGCGTTCGGCTGCTGGTTGGAAACAGTCTGCGACTACCTTTATTACTTGTTTATCTTCGGTGGCATGACGGTAGGTCTGCTGCGAAGCTCAGGCATGCGAGTCTATCTCGTCTGGGGTGGGCTGCTGTTTCTCGGAGCGGTCCTGAGTTTCCTCGTCACGGGGCTTCAGCGGCACCGGCTGGCCGCCGATCGTCCCGAGCAGTTGTTGCAAATCTGGCAGGCGAAGGCATCCAGCCGGCAGTCCAACCCCTTCTTGTACCTCGGCCGGCATACAGAGTTCATCATCCGGAGATGCTTCTTGCCCTATCCGTTGTTGGTATTCGCCATTTTCAACATTCCTCAAGTCGGCCTCATTCTATCCGCGCTGGGCGCAAATGTAGTCTGGCCCATAGCCCTCTACTCGTACTGCACTTTTGCCGCGGTTCAGACGCCAAAGGTCGTAAGCCCTCCTGCTGCTGCGTGAGTGAGACGCCCCTGTTCATCGAATCCTGCTAGGAAGCAGCCGCCCACGCCGATGATGGATGAAGTAATCTCCGGCACATTCGGGAGTGGAAGAGGACAACCTTGGTCTAGAGACTACGTTCGAGTCGTAAGTTGGAACATTGAACGCGGCCTGCAATTTTCGGCGATTCTGGACTTCCTGGGATCCACTGAAGCGGACCTGATCCTCCTCCAGGAGGTCGACCTGAACGTGAGACGCACCCAATACCTTGACGTAACCAACGAGCTAGCCCGGTCACTCCGCCTGAACTATGTTTTCGGAAGGAGTTTCAGGAACTGAGTGCAGGCAGTTGCGTTTCGCCGGCGTATCACGGTCTGGCGACCCTGTCCCCATGGCCGATTTCAAACGGGCGGATCATTCGCTTTCGACGCCAGTCCAACTTCTGGAAGCCCCGTTGGTGTATACCGCAGATCGCACTCTTTCAACGACGGCTCGGGGGCAGGATCTCACTGGTTGCCGACACGCTCATCGATCACCAACGGTCTGTTACCTACAACCTGCATCTCGAAAGCAGAGGGGATGACTCGCTCCGACTGGACCAGTTGGGGGAGACGCTGAAGGACGCCGACCGGCAAAGCGAGCCTGCTCTGGTCATCATAGCCGGGGACTTCAACCTGGACGCCGGCCATGATTGCGCTACTGCGATGCTCCAGACCGCCGGGTTCCATGATGGGGTTGGGCAGCTTCAGGTCCCGACCACGGTTTCTCGTGGAGTGTTTCAGCGCAAGCGCTCGATTGATTGGATCTGCATCTCGGATGAAGTCCGATCAGATGGGAAAGTCCACGATACGGTTCGAGCCTCGGACCACTATCCTATCTCTGCAACACTTGCGAGTCCTTGGCGG
>CAWIQM010000007.1:0-494445 GCA_963838245.1 uncultured Acidobacteriaceae bacterium
GAGGTGCGTTGGGTAGGCCCCGGCCTGCCGTTCGACGCCTCGCCGATTTCTACGGTCTGCTTCGTTAAGCACCTGTCGCGAGCGACAGTAGGCCGGGTTTCTATTTCCTGTTTAACTCTAATGGCGGAAAACATTGAAAATCCGCGGTGAGCTGACCTTGCGACCGACTCATCACGGTGCCCCAATGGGGATGTCGGAGTCGCCTGTAGGAGACATTGCATGAGTTTGAGAGCGGATATTCGCAAATCAGCACCCGTCGCGCTGGCCCTGACAGCGGCGGCTTTTTTCCTCGCCACCCCGGTCCCGGCCCAACAAATCAACGGCACGCCTGGTTCTCCCAGCGCGACGGTGACCATCGACGGGAAACAAATCCCTCCGCCACCCATGAAGTTCGGCGGGGTCATCAAGGAAACTGCCAAAGATTCCACGCCCTACTGGCCGCCGCGCGTGGTGCCGCCCAAGGGTGCGCCCAACGTGCTGCTCATTATGACCGATGATCAAGGCTACGGCGTGCCGGGTACCTTCGGCGGCGTCATCCCGACGCCGAACTTAGACCGCATCGCCAAGAATGGGCTGCGCTACACCCAGTTCCACTCCACGTCGCTTTGCTCACCGACGCGCGCGGCGCTGATTACCGGCCGCAATCACCATTCGGTTGGGTTCGGCGTGATCGGTGAATTGTCCACCGGCTATCCGGGCTATGACTCCGTCATCGGTCCGGAGAGCGCCACAATCGGCGAGGTGCTCAAGGAGAATGGCTACGCCACGTCATGGTTCGGCAAGAACCACAACACCCCGGGATTCACGTACAGCAGTGCGGCCGGTCCTTTTGACCAGTGGCCAATCGGTATGGGCTTCCAGTATTTTTATGGTTTCCTGGGTGGCGAGACCGACCAGTGGCAACCCTATCTCTTTCGCAATACCACCCAGGTGTTTCCATGGGTCGGCCACCCCGGCTATAACCTCACCACCGACATGGCCGACGAAGCCATCAAATACATGCGGGAGTTGAACGCGGCCGCGCCTGACAAGCCGTTCTTTCTCTATTACGTGCCGGGCGGCTCGCACTCGCCCCACCAGCCGACGCAGGAGTGGATCGACAAGTTCAAGGGCAAGTTCGATATGGGCTGGAATGCGATGCGCGACCAGATCATCGCAAACCAGAAGCGGCTCGGCGTTATCCCGGCCAATACAAAACTTACCCCATGGCCGAAGGACATTCCGACGTGGGACTCGCTGGGCCCCGTGGAAAAGAAGATGTACGCCCGCGAGGCGGAAGTGTATGCCGCCTACACCGCCTACACCGACTATGAGATTGGCCGCGTAATCCAAAACGTCGAGGACATGGGCAAACTCGACAACACGCTGATCATCTATATCGATGGCGACAACGGCACCAGCCCGGAAGGCAGCCTGTACGGCACTTATAACCAGTACACCGCCTACAACGGCATCCTGAATCCGCCGGCCGTCAATGCCGTTAAGGCGCTGAATTTATTGCACTATAACGATTGGGGTTCGGACAAAACCTACCCGCATATGGCGGTGGGCTGGACATGGGCATTCGACACACCCTTTAAGTGGACCAAGCAAGTGGCATCGCACTTTGGCGGGACGCGGCAGGGCTTGGCGATTTCCTGGCCCGGCCACATTAAGGACGTGGGCGGCATTCGCACCCAGTTCCACCACATCATCGATATCGTGCCCACCATCCTGGAGGCCGCCGGCGTCCAGGCGCCCGACATGGTCAACGGCATCAAGCAGAAGCCGATTGAAGGCGTGAGCATGGTCTACACATTTGACCAGGCGAATGCGAACGCACCATCGAAGCGCGACACCCAGTACTTCGAGATGGTCGGCAACCGCGCCATCTACCACGACGGTTGGATCGCCTCCACCACCCCGCCCGCTCCACCATGGGAACTGGGAACGGGTACGATGCCGCCCCTCGATCAATACAAGTGGGAGCTCTACAACATCACCGAGGACTACTCGCAGTACAACGACTTAGCCGCCAGCAATCCTGACAAGTTGAAAGAGTTGCAGGCGCTGTTCTCGACGGAGGCCGCGAAGTATCAGGTTTTTCCGTTAGACAACTCCGGCTTCGTCCGTCTGCTAACGCAGCGGCCGAGCGCCGTCTCCGGACGAACCGACTTCACCTACGTGGGTGAGAATCCAGGAATTCCCGCCGGAAATGCTCCAAGCATTTTGGATCGGGACTATACCATCACCGCGGATGTCACCATTCCCTCCGGCGGCGCGGAAGGCGTCATCGCCACTCTAGGCGGGCGCTTCGGCGGCTACGGCACTCATTCTCAGCCACAGCTTTAATTGGTGGTTCAAAGGCCAGTTATTCAAATGGCTCGGTTTCGGCGCGCTCGCCCTGGGATTGCTGCTGATCGTCTTCGGCAGAAAGTCCCGCTGGACGTCGCGGACCGGCTATTCCCTGCTAGTAGTCGCCGCACTTTGGGTCGCGGCCATCTTCGCAACCGGTCTTTTCGGAATCGGCAAGAGCCGGCCGGTGTTCATATATAACATGCTGGATCTGGAGCGTTTCCGCTGGGAAGGCCTAAGTGGGCTCAGCCAGGGCAAGCACACCATCGTATTCGACTTCAAATACGATGGGCCCGGACCCGGCAAGGGCGGCACTGGTGTGCTCTCCGTGGACGGAAAGGAAGTGGCCAGGAAGACGATCCCGCACACCGTCCCGTTGCTGATGGCTATCGACGAGACCTTCGACGTCGGAGTTGATACACGCACGCCGGTCGATGATCTCGCTTATCAGATCCCATTCCGCTTCACAGGCACGATTGACAAACTGAACTACAAACTCGGGCCGGAACAGATGACGGCGGAGGACAAACGGAAGGCTGCGGTGATGCTGGCAGCCGCCAAGGACTAGGCGAGTCGGCGTCGGTTTCAGACGGATCGGTGAATCCGTCGCTATAACTTTGATGAAGAGGAGAGAGATGGTCATGTTCTCCCAAGTCAGATCCGGGGCTCGGCGGGTGCCGAGTCCCACTCTTTGTGAGGGGTTCGGAATCCTGCACTGAACCGCGCGCGTAGCTCTCCGCCGCGCGCATAAGCAGCGGATTCTTTCGGCCCCGCGCGCGTAAGCAGCGAATTCTTTCTGAGCAGCGCGCGTCAGCAAGCGGATTCGGGTATGCGTCAGCAAGCCGCCATGGGAGGGTGACTTTCGACGGAGCGGATTCCGGCAACTAGGATCACATGAAAACCAGAACCCTGATCGTCGCAAACGCTGCGCTCGAAGTCGCGACCGGAGTGGCCTTGATCGTCGCACCCGGCTTGGGCGCGCATCTGCTCCTGGGCGCCGATCTTTCCAGTCCCGGCATCACAGTGGCACGCTTTACCGGCCTGGCGCTGTTGTCGATGGGCCTGGCGTGTTGGCCAAGCAAGGATCAAGCAACCTCACAGGTAACATGGGCTTTGTTCACTTACAACCTGCTGGTCGCTTTTTATCTCCTCTACGTCCGATTCGGCGAGGGCTTCAGCGGCCCGGTTCTATGGCCGGCCTGCGTTCTGCATTCGTCGCTGGCGATCCTGCAGGCCCGGCCGGCGTTTGAGCGAGTTCGGCTGGCAGTTTGACAAATTACGGGCTTTGAACGAGAACGACATAGGAGATCACACGATGAGCCAGAATCACTTTACACTTAGCTTTCCCTTGAAATCGCCCGCCGATGCGAAGGCCATTGCGGAGGAGCTTCCACCCCTGATGCCGGCCCTCTTCCGGGCGGAAGATGGCATCGGGACCATCCACTACTCGCGCTTCGCGATTCTCAGCGAGAAGACACTGCTATTCCTGGGCGATTTCGACGGCGAGTTCGGCCAACTCATGACCGATCTGGCCGTGCACGCCGGGCGGGTCTTCGACGCCATTTTTCAGCATGTCACCGATCCTCCGGGCACTCCAGTCGCCTCGAACCCGCCGGCGTTCGTTGAATGGGCCGCTGAGCATGTGCTCCATGCGCTGAATCTCTACACCGCCTACCCGGGCGTCACCGTCCAGGAGATTAAGGCCATGGCCGCCGCCGCGGACGTAGCCGGCGCCGGCGAACTCAACCCCTTTTTGGTGGTCCTGCCCACCAAATCCCGCCTCGCTTTCTACGAAACTGAACTACTCCTCAAGGCGCGGGGGCACGGGATTACCAAAGATCTGGACACGGTCGGCACGCCTCATTTCGCCCAGTTCATTCCACTGGAGGACAACCAGATTGGTTTCTTTACCGTCTACGATGGCGACTTCGAAAAGTACATCGCCGATTTCACCAAGAACATCGGAGAGGTCTTCGATCTGCTATTCAAATTCACCAAGGGTGCACCGCCGTCGCCGTGCCGAAAGCACCTCCAGGAATTCATTGACTTCGCCGCTGGCGCGAACCGGACTCCCATCGGGTTCTACCAGGCGTATCCGGGGTTGTCGGTACAGGACATCAAGGCGCTCATCGCGGATAGCAAATCATGAACGGGGCCTGATCAATCCCGAAGTCAAGTAGGAGATAGGCAATGAGCCAGGACAACAAGGAACACGGCAAAGAAAGCGGCCTGCTGGGTCATCTGTTTGGGCGAGGCGGCCATGAGACCCAAGTGGCCGGGAAGCCAGACTCTGAGACTCACGCGAAATCCAGCCCCAGGACCACGCTCGACTTGGCCGACATTCAGGGGTTCATCCTGCGCGGATACCGTATGCCGATGGTGCGGCATTTCTTACTCACGGTGGGCGCGCCCGCCGCAGCCCGCAGACTGTTAGGGCGGCTGGTCAGCGGCGACGAGTCGGATGCGCCGCAAATCACCACTGCGGAAGACTGGCACGTCGGGTTCGCGCCGGGACCAGGAGACAACCCTGCCGAAGCTCCGCGCCGTAAGCCCGACTATTGCTTGAACGTGGGCATCACTTGGCCAGGAATGGTCGCGCTGGAGATTAAAGACCGGGTTCCCGATCTTTCATTCAAGTCGTTCGGTGCGTTCTTTGAAGGCGCGGCCGCCCGGGCGAAGCGGGTGGGCGATACCGGCCGCAGCGCGCCGGAGAACTGGGTCGGCGGTTTCGGCAAAGGGAACGATCACGTGCTGGTGACACTGCACGCCATCAGCCCGGACGCGATGACCAGTTACACAAACCGGCTCATCGCGCTGTTTGCCGAAGGCGATGCGTTTCGTGAGATCTGCCGCACTGACGGGATGGCATTGATGGAGATGGTGGATGGCAAGCCCACTTTCACCTCCAAGGTTCCTTTCGGCTACACCGATGGCATCAGCATGACCACCATTCGCGGCGGTCCCGAACACTATCCACCCGATCACCAGCAGCCCTGTGAACCTTGGTTGTTCGTTCTCCAGGACCATGCCGAAAACTACTATGTTCCGGAGCCTCGGGAACTCGGCCTGAACGGAAGCTTCGCGGTCTTCAAGAAGATTGAAACGGACGTCGTGGGGTTCGAGAACTTTCTGCAATCGAACAAGGACAAGATCGACCCCGAACTGCTGGCCGCCAAAATGTGCGGGCGGTGGCGGAACGGTGTGCCGCTGGCGTTGTCTCCCGACACAGACAGCCCGCCGGGCGGTGTCTCGATCGATCAGCTGAACAACTTTGAGTATGTGAACGCGGATGGATCCGGCGATCCGAAAGGCTTGCGCTGTCCGGTGGGTGCACACATGCGCCGCATCAACCCGCGCGGCCAGCCGGTGGCCGGCCAGGGCCATCCGGGCGGCAGCAATAACACCCATCGGCTCATCCGCCGCGGCCTGCCCTACGGGCCGACGTATGATCACACCCAACCCTACGACGGCATCGAGCGCGGGCTGCTCGGCTACTTCATCAACTCCAGCATTGAGAACCAGTATGAATTCGTGCTGAGTGAATGGGTCAATGACGCCGCTTTCGCCGGCTCGGTCAGGCTGAACCCCAAAGCGAAAGATCCCATGATCGGGGCTCAAGACCCAGCCGAGAGCATTTTTGTGATCCCTCAGCCAAATGGAGCGCCTCCCATTAAGGTCGCCGGGCTCTCAACCTTCGTCACAACCAAGGCAGCGGCCTATTGCTTTCTCCCCAGCATCACGGCGGTGAAGTTCATCGCCGGCTTAGGACGGGGCCAGTGATTTTCTTCGTTTGCCGGCCAAATTTGGGAGACTCTCTATGCCTCCAATAACCAGGGCCTTCGGAGTCACCTTCCGTGCCGCCGACCGGAATCCCGCGACAGAGCAGGCCATTCGGGACGAGATCGTCGAAAAGGTCCTGCTGATGCAGGCGAAGGCGGCTGCCAAACAGAAACGCCCGCTCAGCCGCGGAACCCATGCGAAGGGTGTCACCGTCCGGGGTCAATTTGAAGTGTTGGATGTTACCTCCGGACGCGACAGTGTGCTGTCGGCGCGTCTCGCTCAGGGGATGTTTGCGAAGCCCGGCGTCTATCCAGCCGTCATTCGCTTCGCCAATTCAGACTCGGGTATACAATCCGACTTTAAGCCGGACGTCCGATCGTTGTCTTTCTCGGTGGATCTTACTCCGGATAACTCGGCAGCTCCCGGCACGGCCGGCGGCCGCCAGGACTTCTCCATGCAGAGCGCCCGGACTCTTCCCCTGAACGACGCACCGGCGTTCCTCGCGATCACGAAACTGCTGACGGCAGAAAACCCGGTCAGAGAGCTGAGGGCGCTGTCGTGGCGGGACAAGCTGAGGATCTTCCGTGCTCTGGCACTGCTGCAGGTACAGACCAGCAAGCCGCTCAAACCGTACCAGCTATTGCGCTATTGGAGCAACGTGCCGTTTCGTCACGGCCCGGTGGAGGTAGTGAAGCATTCAACGACTCCTTCTCCGGCCAATCTGGCGGCCCCGCTCAATAAGAGCAACCCGAACGGCCTTAAAGACGAACTCATCCGTCACGTCAATGAGGATGGGAAGATGAGCAGCTTCGATTTCGGGCTCCAGCTACTCGACACGGAAAAAATGAGCTATTGGGGCAAGCCTCGGGACGCCGACTTTTGGATTGAGAACGCGAGCGTCGCGTGGGACGAAGTGGAGGCGCCTTTCCACACGGTGGCGCGTCTTACGCTGCTACCGAAGTCGCAGCTCGATCCGGCCGCCGCTGAAGCAACCTACTTCGATGTAACAGGCCACTCAACGGCGGATAGCACACCGCTGGGAAGCATTAATCGCGCCCGCTGGGCGGGGGAGGCTGCCAGCCGGAAGGCCCGCCTGGGGCATTGATACAGTGGCCGACACTTTTCAATCGCGAGCGCAAGAGGCTTCGGTCACCGCGCGCTCATTTGTCATCCTCTCGCTGCTTGTCCTGGCCCTCACCAGCCCTGTTAGCCTGCCCGCGTTGACCTCGCCAAAAGCCGCCCCGGAGAAGAATGTTCTGATTCTGGAGAGTTTCACGGTTGGCGACCGCGCCGATGCAGTGGAGCATTTGGAATCGTCACTGCGTTCCCGGGTCAGCACACCAGTGAACTTTCACATTGAATACCTTGAATCTCTGCGGTTCAGAAACCCAGCCTTTGAGGACGGCGCCGTTGCGACGCTGCGCCGTGACTATGGCGCTCAAAAGCTTGATCTGGTGGTGGCCGACGTCTATCCTGCCCTTCAATTTGCTATCAATCACCGAAATGAGCTGTTCCCGGGTGTCCCGATTGTCTTCATGGGTGTCTCGGCGGTGAGAATCGAGGGCCGGAATCTGGGACCTGGCGTAACCGGCTTCAGCACCATGAACTATATTCGCGGCACGCTGAGTCTCGCCCTTCGCCTGCACCCCGGCACCAGGAATGTAGCTGTCGTTTCCGGAGATTCAGATTTCGAGCGGTACTGGGTCGGAAAGACTGACGAAGAGATTCGTCTCCGCGCGGACACGTTACAGGAGATCGATCTGGTGGGGCTTCCTGCCCACGAGCTGATCGAGCGGATTTCAACGCTCCCTCCGCACACCGTGGTTCTCTTTGAGATGCTGCCGTCGGCTTCGTTGCAGCCGGCGATCGGGTTTTTTGATCTGCTGGAAGAAATCGCGCACTACGCGCCGACGTACTGTCCTGCCAACCACTGTCTTGGCCATGGAGTGGTCGGTGGATCCTACATCGACTCCTCCGAAGTAGCCGTGAAGACGGGCGAGATGGGCGCTCGTATAATCGCCGGCGAGAAGGCCGAGAGTATTCCCATGAACACCGAGACATCCGAGGTCTCTCATGTCGACTGGCGCCAGCTCCAGCGCTGGCACATCCCGGAATCCGCACTGCCCTCCGGAACGGTTATAAGCTATCGGCAGCCTGCGGTCTGGGATCTTTACTGGAAATACATCGTCCCTGCAGCCGGCCTGATATTTCTTCAAGCACTGTTGATCGTCGGATTACTGTGGCAGCGATTCCGGAAACAGAAGGTCGAAGCCGCACTCCGGGAGAATGAAGAACGGCTCCGGGTGATGGCGGACGCTGCACCTTCGCTCATCTGGACCTCCGATGTGGACGGGAACGTGACCTATCAGAACGAGGAGCGGCTCGACTTCAGTACCTTATCGGCGGGTATGGCGCTGGGCGAGAAATGGAAGCGATATATCCATCCGGACGACTTGGCGAGCGTGCTGGAAGCAAACGCCTCCGCCTACAAGAATCGCTCCGGCTTTTCCAAGGAGTATAGGCTGCGGCGTCGCGATGGAGTCTATCGCTGGATGTTCGATCTCGCGGTGCCGCGGGTCGGCCCCGACGGCGCCTTCCTTGGGTTCATCGGCTCGGCCATTGACGTCACGGACCAGAAACTGGCCCAGGACGCGTTAGAAAAACTGAGCGGCAAGCTGATCGAAGCCCAGGAAAAGGAACGGGCGCGGATCGCCAGAAAACTGCATGACGATATCTGCCAGCGCCTTGCGTTGTTGAGTTTGGATCTGGAAAGGGCGAGCTGCGCTTCCGATGTCTCGAATTCACGGCGCGGTGCGCGCATCATGGATGTCCGGCAGCGATGCGCCGAGATTGCCAGCGATGTGCAGGCTTTATCGCATGAGTTGCATTCGTCGAAGCTCGATTATCTGGGACTCGTCGCTGCCACTAGAAGCTTTTGCGCGGAGTTCTCTAGACTAAAGAATGTGGTTGTCGCGTTCAGTGACGAGAATGTGCCGTATCCGTTGCCGAAAGATGTTTCTCTTTGCCTCTTTCGAATTACCCAGGAGGCACTCCATAACGCGTTGAAGCACAGCGGGACAAAACACTTCGCCGTGAGCTTGCAAGGCACGCCGCAACAGGTGCGGCTTGAAGTGAAAGATCAGGGCGTGGGTTTCGATGCGGCGGACACCGGCCAGATGGGGCTTGGGTTGGTGAGCATGCAGGAACGCGTCCACTTGGTTAAGGGGGGGTTCCGCATTGAGTCCAAGCCAAATCAAGGGACTTCCATTGTTGCTACCGTGCCCCTGGACGCCGCTGCGCAAGCCCCCTCCGGCAGCGAGGTAGCTTCGTGAGCGCACGCATTTTGCTGGCCGACGATCATGCCATGATCTGTGCCGGCTTTGAGAAAATCTTGGAACCTCAGTACGAGGTGGTGGGCACTGTGGGGGATGGGCGAGCCTTGCTGAAAGCTGCGGCTGAGCTCAAGCCCGATGTGGTTCTTCTGGACATCGCTATGCCGTTGCTCAATGGGCTGGATGCAGCCCGTGAACTCAAGAAGACCATGCCCCACGTGAAGCTCGTTTTTCTCACCATGAACACCGACTCCGACATTGCTGCCGAGGCCCTCCGGCTTGGGGCGTCCGCATACCTCTTGAAGAACTCCTTGGCCTCCGAGCTGTTACAGGCGGTTGATCATGCCATAAAAGGGAAGGTGTACGTTACCCCACAGATCAGCCAAGCCATGGCGGAGACGTTTGTCCGCGATCCCAGGGCCGCCAGCCGGATGAGACACCTCACCAGCCGGCAACGGGAAGTCCTTCAAATGCTTGCTGAAGGACGGGCCATGACCGAAATCGCCGGCATCCTCGCCATTTCCCACCGGACCGTCCGCTTTCACAAAGCCAGAATCATGGAAGAACTGGAAATTACGACCAACGCGGAACTGGTACAGTACGCGATGAAAAACGGTATCATTTCATCAACTTAGGAGAATTCCGAGGAGCCGGCAGGCGCGTAACCTGTCGCAGGCGACAGTAGTCACGTTACAGGTTTGGCCTCAAACTTTTATTTGCGGCATCCTTCACCGTTGCGCTGCCACCTTGAGGACCTTCCATTGGCCAAGATTCGGGTTCTTCTTGCCGACGACCATGACGCCCTACTCGAACAGGTTCGCCTGGAGTTGGGCGAGGACTTCGACATTGTCGGAAGTGTCGGAAATGGACGTGACGCCGTTGACGCGGTGCTACGCCTTCACCCCGATGTTCTCGTGACCGACATTTCCATGCCAATCCTGGACGGACTCCAGGCGGCCCGTCGTTTACGTACTTCAAACTGCGGCACCAAAATCGTGTTTCTGACCATTCATACCGATCCCGATTTTGTGGCGGCTGCTCTGTCCACCGGCGCTTTCGGTTACGTAACGAAGTCCCGCCTCTCAACCGATCTGATCCCCGCCATCCGGGAAGCACTTGAAGGGCACGTGTTCGTGTCGAGAGCCGTCATAAACTAGCGCGAGATATCGTAAGGGGAATGGCTCTGGTCAAAGTGACATCCCTCGACAAACTGCCTCCGGGCGAAATAACTGAGGTTTCCTCAGGCGGCGTTCCCTACGCGGTTTGTAATGCGAATGGCGAACTTCATTGTTTGGAAGGGGTCTGCCCCCACGCGGGCGGCCCATTGGGGCAAGGCGTGTTACGTGGAGATATCATCACCTGCCCGTGGCACGAGTGGCAGTTCAACTGCAAAACCGGCGCCAACACGGAGGACGAGGATCTGGTCGTCCAGACATATCCCGTAGTGGTGAACGACGGCATCATATACATTGACTTGCCGGAGTAACGTAGATTGCCGGAACTCCCTGAAGTCGAGACGGTAGTTCGCTCGATCCGGCCGCACATCGTGGGGCGGCGGATACGCGCGGCGCACTTCTCCTCGCGTTTCGTTACTCGCTCCGGTTTTAAAGAGACGGCAGGGCAGCTGCGCGGCCGAACCATCCAATCGATCGAGCGGCGAGGAAAGCATATTCTGGTTTCCCTGGATCGCGGTTACTTGCATATGCATCTCGGCATGACGGGCCAACTGCTTTGGAACGGCACCGCTGGCGCGCACACGCGGGCGATCTTAGAACTGGATTCCGGGATGCTCGTATACGACGACCCCCGGCAGTTTGGCCGCGTCGAGTACTCCGCCCAAATGCCGGCCACGGTGGTGCGGTTGGGTCCGGATCCACTGACGATGAGCTTCGACGAGTTCCATGCGCGCCTGGCGAGCCACCGCAGCACGATTAAGCCGCTGCTCTTGAACCAGGCCTTTCTCGGTGGTTTGGGGAACATCTATACCGACGAAGCGCTGTTTCTTGCCCGGATACATCCTCGGGCGCGGACACAGCGCATTTCGCGGAAGCGCTCAGCCGAGCTCTTCGCGGCGATACAAGCAGCTTCTGGCGGCGGCCATCGAACATCGCGGATCGTCCATCTCCGACTACGTGGACGGGGAGGGCGAACGCGGTGCGTTCCAGAACCTGCATCAGGTTTACGGAAAGGCCGGTCAGCCGTGCCCGCGCTGCCGAACAGCTATCCGCCGAGTGGTGGTCGCGCAGCGCGGAACCCACTTCTGTCCCCGGTGCCAGAGGGCTTAGGCGGCTGGGACTTTGGCGGAGCGGGCTCCTCCTCATCCGGCACACTGAAGCGGATCATGTCGACGATTTCGGCGACTGCCTTCATAGCCGGCACATCGTGCACCCGCACCATATGGGCGCCATTGATAATGCTGGCCGCCACAGCTCCGGCGGTCGCAAACTCGGTGGCATCTTCCTGATCCTTCTTAAGGAACGATTTCCGCGATGGGCCGACCAGGATTGGCAAGTCGAAGTCGCGCAGGAGTCGCAGGCGGGCAATGATTTCGGCGTTCTGCTCCTTGCGCTTGCCGAAACCAATTCCGGGGTCGATCACAATCTGGTGCCGCTGTACACCGGTCTGGGTGACCCGGTGCAGCGCCGCTTCCAGATCAATGGCGATAGATCGCATCAGATTCTTCAGCGGCGGCAGCTTGGCCCAGGTTTCCGGAGTACCGCGCATGTGATTGATGATGAGGCCGGCGTCGTACTTGGTAACGACGCGCGGCAGTTGCAGGTCAAGCAGGATACCGGATGAGTCATTGATTATCTCAGCGCCGTGCTCCAACGCCTTCTCGGCCACGGCGGATTTGTAGGTATCGACCGAGATCGGAATGGAGAGCTTACCGCGCAAGCGCTTGAGAACGGGGACGAGGCGGCGAAGTTCCTCAGCTTCGGAGATGCGCACGGAGCCGGGCTTGGTGGACTCGGCGCCGATATCGATGATATCGGCTCCCTGTTCTTCAATCTCGATGGCACGGGCGAACGCACGGTCGGGATCGGAGTACTCGCCGCCATCCGAGAAGGAGTCCGGCGTAACGTTGAGAATGCCCATGATCAGCGTTCGTTCGCCGAGTACGATTTCGCGTTGCTTGAGCTTCCAGTGATAGCGCTTTTCCATGGCAAGAGTTCCCCGGGGTCCTAACACCCCAAACTACGAGTGTTGCAGACCAGGAATGCGGAACGCGTGAAGAGGACCGGCTGGTCGCGCGCGCAAGGCCGCCCAGGCGGGATACCGTTCCCCCGAACAAAGGCGGAAAGCCCGTGGCGCACGGGGCAGCGCGGTCAGGCCCGCACTCGCCGCGGAGAGCGCTGGCGCGCGAATGTCTGTTTAGCGAGCTTCAGATAGGTATCCAGCGTGATGGCCAATTCCGGATTGAGGGTTTCAAGCCGAAGGAGATGATCAGCGCTGATCAGGCCGTTGGCCTCGGTCAGCGGGCCACCCCAGGCGGCCCGGGCACCTTTCGCAAACTCGCGGAACAGCGTTTGGGACATCTCGTCAAGAATGGTGTTGAGGTTGTTGCCCGAGACGCCCGCGTGGCGCAGCGCGTCCTGAGCTGCGAGATACAGGGGCATCGGAAGCGCCGCAGCGAGGATGCCGGCAGCGAAACAGAGCGACTTGGTTCCGGGACGGATTTCAATGGCTCGCGAACTGTTTTGCTCCAGCAGGCTACGAACAGGGCGCACGGCGGGAAGGTCGCCTTCCACAAGAAACCATCCGCGGCGTCCGGGAAGCGACGTCAGGGTGGCGACGGCGGCGCCGCGCTGCGAGAGAGGCGCGAGCGAGTCGACAGAGAGCCAGCTTTCGCAGAGCACAAACGAAAGATGTTTAAACGGCAGATCGGACACTGCCAGTTCTGCAACCGTGCGAGGAACGGATTCATCCGGGATGCGCATCAGAACCAGGCCAGCGGCAGCCAGTTCCTCGTAATCGTGCGCTACGTAACCGGCGCGGAGGAAATTGGAAAGCCGCCGTGCCACTCGCGGCGAGGTCGCTTTGACTGGACCAATTAAGTCCGGCAATTTAGGCAACCGCAGAATAGCGGACCTGGTTGAATTACCCTCCACCACTAAGCCGACCCGCAGGGGTCTCTTCATAGATGATGCTCGCTTTCAGAGCCTTGATCCGATCCCGAAACTGGGCCGCTTTCTCGAACTCAAATACTTTAGCGGATTCGCGCATCTTGATTTCAAGTTCGGCGATTAGATTATTCCGCTGTTCCTCGGTAAGAGCAATATCGTCTCCGGATTCCGGCTCAAGCGGCACCGTCACGTAATCCGCTTCGGCAATGGCGACCAAGCTCATATCGATGGGCTTGATGATGGATTGCGGAGTGATGCCATTCGCCTCGTTGTAGGCTTTTTGAACGGCTCGGCGTCGATCCGTCTCGCTGATGGCTTTTCTCATGCTGGCGGTAAGGACGTCAGCGTACAAAATGGCGCGGCCGAATACGTTGCGGGCGGCACGCCCAATGGTCTGAATGAGCGAACCGGCGGACCGCAGGAAACCTTCTTTGTCAGCGTCGAGGATGGCCACCAGGGAGACCTCGGGCAGGTCGAGCCCTTCGCGGAGCAGGTTCACACCGATGAGCGCATCGTAGGAGCCGCGACGCAGATCGCGAAGGATCTTAATGCGATCGAGCGTGCTCACTTCCGAATGGAGGTACGCGCACTTTACGCCCACCTCGGCGTAATACTCAGCCAAATCCTCGGACATCCGCTTGGTGAGAGTGGTAACCAGTACGCGCTCATTCCTTTCAGAACGAAGGCGAATCTCATTCAGGAGGTCGTCGACCTGCCCTTTGATGGGGCGAATTTCAACCTCGGGATCGATCAAGCCGGTGGGGCGGATAATCTGCTCCACCACAACCCCCGCCGATTTGGTGAGCTCGTACGGGCCCGGCGTGGCCGAAACGTAGGTCAGCTGATTGACGCGGTTTTCGAATTCCTCAAACGTGAGCGGGCGGTTGTCCCGGGCGCTCGGAAGGCGAAATCCGTACTCGACGAGAACGTTCTTGCGCGAACGATCGCCGTGGTACATGCCTTGCAACTGAGGAACGGTTTGATGGCTCTCGTCGATGAACATCAGTGCATCGTTCGGCAAATAGTCGAGCAAGGTTGGCGGAGCTTCGCCAGGCAACCGGCCGGAGAAATGCCTGGAGTAGTTTTCGATGCCGTGGCAGTAACCGATCTGCTTGATCATCTCGAGATCGAACATGGTGCGCTGGTAAAGGCGCTGCGCTTCAATGAGCTTGCCCTGGGTTTCCAACTCCTTGTGCCACCACTGCAGTTCGTTTTCGATGCTCTTCATGGCCTGCTCGCGGGTCGGCGTATCCATGACGTAGTGGGTTTTTGGATAAATGGGCAGCCGCAGGTAAGTCTGCTTGACCTGGCCGAGGATCGGGTCAATCTGGCTGAGCGATTCGATCTCATCCCCCCAGAGTTCGATGCGATAGGCATTGTCGTCGTAGGTGGGGCATAACTCGATCACATCCCCGCGGACGCGGAACGTCCCGCGCCGGAAGTCATGGTCGTTGCGCTCATAGAGAATCTCCACCAAACGCTGCACGATCTCTTTTCGGCTGATGTGCTGGCCTTTTTCCAGCATCAACAGCATGCCGTAGTACGCTTCGGGCGATCCGAGCCCGTAGATGCAACTGACGCTGGCGACGATGACACAATCGCGGCGCTCAAAGAGAGAACGGGTAGCCGAGAGGCGAAGCTTGTCCAACTCATCGTTAATGGTGGCTTCTTTCTCAATGTAGATGTCGCCGGATGGAATATACGCTTCCGGCTGATAGTAGTCGTAGTAGCTGACGAAGTACTCGACGGCATTGTGCGGAAAGAAGGTCTTGAACTCGTGATAGAGCTGGGCGGCCAGGGTTTTGTTGTGCGCCAGAATCAGGGCAGGCCGGTCAAGGATCTCGATGATCTTGGCCATGGTGAAGGTCTTGCCGGAGCCGGTGACACCGAGAAGGACCTGGTGCTTTTCGCCGTCTCTGAGACCACGAACCAACTGCTCGATCGCGCTGGCCTGATCTCCACGGGGCTGGTAGTCAACACCGATCTTGTAGGGCACGATCCTCAGTATAAAGACAACAAAGACTGGGAACGCTCGCGTACGGCGTTAAACTCGCAGCCCACCAGGGTTATTACGGCCAGCAGATACATCCAGACGAGCAGTATGATCCCCGCGCCTAGCGCTCCGTAGACGACGTTATATCGGGCCAGATTCTTGACATACCAGGCAAAGCCGGCGGTGGCGAGGAACCACATGATGGTGGCGACAAAGGCGCCCGGCCAGACCCGCAAGAAGCGCGAACGGGTAGCCGACTTGGTGAGGCGCTGTTCCGGGCGATGGTTGGGACCAAAATAATACAGCAGCCCCGTCACCAGGACCGTGGTGCCAAAGGCCAGTAGGTAGCGCAGGATGCGCCCCAGAATAACAATTGGCAGCCGGGCGATCTCGTCACTAGCCGAGAGCCGGAAAAAGTGGATTACATCCGTCTCCCAACGATTGCCGAACAGGACTAGCACCGAGGCGCCGACGGCCGGAATGGCAACGATCAGGACGAGAAACACCGCCATGGCTCGCTGTTTCAGCATAGATCGCTCGGTGGGGATACGATAAGCAGCCTGGAATCCTTCAATCAGGCTCATCATGGCGCCGGATGCGGCCCAGAGAGCAAGTATCGTGGCGCCGATGAGAAGTCCAATAGGGCGATTGCCCTCGTCTTCGAAACGCGAACGGATGAGTTCCTCAGTACCGGGCGGGACAACGGCCAATGTCACCCGGGAGATAAGGTGCACCACGGAGTCGGCACGAATCTGGATGAGAATGGCCGCGAAGGTGGTGAGAACGGGGAACAGCGACAGGAGGCCGGAATAAGCAGCGCCTTTCGCGATACCGTAGAGGTTATCTTCGGCGGCGGCGATGAACGAGCGCCGCAGGAGCCAGAACGTCCGGCCGAACCAGCCTGGTTCAACAACCACTGCCGTTTTATCGCGGGTAGCAGCGGCTTGTGACTGCGCCGGGTTTTGGGCAACGTCAGCCATAAGAGCAGTTCGCTACGCCCTATCATAGCGGGAAGTGATGGGGTCCGGCGGGGAAGACGCCGAAGTGACGGAAAGAGCATTTCCTGAGATCCGGGGCAACCGCTGGTGTGACCATCGCGGCTACTCCCTGACGGTCCGGAAGCACTTGAATGGAGCGCATCCGCGAAAGACATTCAGCCAGAAACCACAAGATTCCAACTTGGCAGGTAGTTCTGCTATGCTGTCAGTTTCGGTAGAGGCGCGAGGGTCATCAGTAGCGGTGGCGCAGTGGAGAGTAGGTTCCAAGACTGCCGCGAAAGGGACTTCTTACCTGAGTTCACTGCGGGTTCGCCGAAATCGCCGCGTCAGACCTACCTGATCGGTGATTGGTGGGTTTGGGATAACACCCATCCACTGTCACTTGGTTTTCCAGGTCCCTGAGGGACTGGATCTGCCGGGTGGAGCGCTATCGGTGCAGTCTCGCCTGCCCCTTCGCGTACCCCCTCTCAACTCGCTTTTGGAACAGGCTGGTGGCCCGTGCATTTGTTCGAACTCACACGCAAACTGATCGACATCGAATCGATCACGCCGAATGAAACGGAAATCGGCGAATTCCTGTTTGGCTATCTGTCGCAAATGGCGGAGCGCCACCAGGGGAAAATCGAGCGGATGGCGGCGGAGCCTGGCCGTGAGAATATCTTCGTTCACTTCGGAGAACCCGTGGTGACGCTCTCGACGCACATGGATACGGTCCCCCCCTTCATCCCTTCGCGGGACGACGGGGAGAACATCTGGGGCCGCGGCGCCTGCGACACGAAGGGCATCATCGCCGCCATGATCTGCGCCGCGCATAACCTGCTCAGGGCAGGCCAGCGCAATTTCGGCCTGCTGTTCGTGGTCGGTGAGGAGAGGAATAGCGTCGGCGCGTACCTTGCGGCGAAGAACCCACGCGGCAGCCGCTTTCTGATCAATGGTGAGCCAACCGAGAACAAGCTGGCGATCGGCTCCAAAGGCGCACTGCGATATGAGATTGTGGCGCGCGGCCGGATGGCGCATTCCGCCTATCCGGCACTCGGCGAATCGGCCATCCTTAAGCTGCTGACCGCTCTGGATCGCATCCGACGAATGCGGTTGCCGGTGGATGAACTGCTGGGAGCGAGCACGTTGAATATCGGCCTGATTAGTGGCGGCCGTGCGCCCAACGTGATTCCAGATGAAGCGCGGGCGGAGATCTTTATTCGTGTTGTCGGCGATGTGGCAGCCCTCCGAAATGCCACGGAGATTGCGGCGTCGCCGGAGGCCGAGGCAAACGAAATGCTGTTCATCCCGTCGCTGCGGCTGGGCTCCTTGCAGGGTTTCGAGACAACAGTGGTGGCTTACACCACAGACATCCCGGCATTCGATGGGAAGTGGGGGGAGCCATATCTGATTGGCCCCGGAACGATTCTGGTGGCGCATACGGATGATGAGCACGTTGCGAAGTCACAACTGATTGAGGCGTCGCGCATCTACGAGCGCATGGTGCGGCAACTGACGGAATAACGGATTCATGAAACCAATCGAAGTTGGCATTCTGGGCGGAACGGGCATGGTGGGCCAGCATTTCATCCGCTTTTTGCAAGGCCACCCCTGGTTCAAACTGACGTGGCTGGGCGCGAGCGATCGCTCGTCTGGAAGGAAGTTGAGCGAAGCGACTGCCTGGCGACTGGACGGTGAGATGCCAGCCGCCGCGGCGGATCTTTTGGTTTCGGATTCGAAGCCGGGTAACGCGCCGCAGCTCCTGTTTTCGGCGATGGACGCTTCAGTGGCGACGGAGATTGAACAAGCTTTCGCGCAAGCCGGGCATGTGGTGGTCTCCAATTCCCGCAATCACCGGATGGACCCGGATGTACCGTTGCTGGTGCCGGAGGTGAATCCTGGCCACCTTTCACTCCTGAAGGCGCAACAAAAGAACCGCAGCTGGAGCGGCATGATCGTCACCAACCCCAACTGCTCCACGGTGGTGCTGACGATGGCCCTGGCGCCATTCGCCGCATCGGGAATCGAACGGCTGATCGCCGCCACGCTGCAAGCTGTCTCCGGCGCGGGCTATCCTGGCGTCGCGTCGATGGACATTCTGGCCAATGTGATCCCATTTATCGGCGGCGAGGAGGAGAAGATGCAGCAGGAAACCCAGAAGATACTGGGTGCAATCGAGGGTGGACGAGCCGTGCCGCTGACCGCCAAGGTCAGTGCGCATTGTCACCGCGTGCCGGTGGTGGATGGGCACACCGTGGCGGTTTCGGTCGAGCTGCGGACCAAGCTGACGGTGGCCGAGGCGCAAGAGGCGATCCAGAATTTTCGCGGGCTGCCACAAGAACGGCAGCTTCCGAGTGCTCCCGCGAGGCCGCTGGTCTACCTGCCGCAGCAGGACCGGCCGCAACCGCGGCGCGACGCAGGGCGGGCCAGCGGGATGACGGTATTTGTGGGGCGGCTGCGCGAATGCCCGGTATTGGATCTCAAATTCGTCGCATGCGGGCACAACACCATTCGCGGCGCGGCCGGCGCAGCGGTTCTGAACGCGGAGTTAATGGTCTCCGAAGGGCTGGTTGGTTAACGAGGCCGTAGACGAATGATCGTGATGAAGTTCGGCGGCACGTCCGTCGAATCGCGGGAAGCAATTGAACGGCTGATCTGCATCGTTCGGCGCGAGGAGCATCGCCGGCCGATTGTGGTGGTTTCCGCCATGGGAAAGACGACCAATAAGCTATTGGCGGCGGCGGAAGAGGCGGCAGCCGGAAGGCGCGACCAGGCTTTGACGCTGGTGGATGAGCTGCGCGGGCTGCACCTGGCGGAGGGGCTTGCGGTAGCGGGGTCATCGGCAGCTGAACTCGACCGCTACATTCGCGCGCACTTCGAATGGCTGGAGGAATTGGTCAAGGGCCTGTCGATTGTCGGCGAACTATCACTGCGATCGAAGGATGCCGTCGCGAGCGCAGGTGAACGGCTATCGAGCCTGGTAGTCAGCTTTGCTCTCCGCGCGGCCGGTTTGCCAACGGAGCACGTCGATTCACGCAAGGTGGTAATTACGGACGACCGGTTCACACAGGCTCAGCCGAATCTCGAAGAGACGTACCGGCGATGCATCGATGTGGTGGCCCCGGCAGCTGAGTCGGCCGTGGTCGTCATGGGTGGGTTTATCGGGTCGACGCTGGATGGCCAGACCACAACGCTAGGACGGGGTGGATCGGATTTTTCGGCAGCCCTGGTCGGCGCCGGCGTGGGCGCGGAGGAGATCCAGATCTGGACCGATGTGGACGGCATGCTGACCACGGACCCGCGCATCATGCCCGGAGCTCACCGGGTGAAATCGATCTCGTTCGACGAAGCTGCCGAGCTAGCGTATTTTGGAGCGAAAGTTCTGCACCCGGCGACCGTGGCTCCAGCGGTGGAGCATGACATTCCGGTGCTGATTCTGAACTCCAGGCGTCCCGGCGCGGAGGGCACGCGCATCACGTCGCAGCCGGCGCCCTGTTCGAACCCGGTGAAGTCCATCTCGTCGAAACGGGGTGTGACGATCGTCAACATTCATTCGACCCGCATGTTGATGGCCCACGGATTTCTGCGCCGGATCTTTGAACTGTTTGACCGTTATCGCATCAGTGTCGATATGATCTCGACATCGGAGGTGAGCGTCTCGCTAAGTATCGACCCAACGGAACTCCTGGAGCCGTTGTGTGCAGAACTGAGGCAGTTCTCCCAGGTCAGCGTGGAGGAGAATCTAAGCATAGTGTGCCTGGTGGGCGAGAATATCCGCCATACGCCCGGCATTGCCGGACGAGCGTTTGAACGGCTGCGAGAGAAAAATGTCCGCATGATCTCACAAGGCGCCTCACGGCTGAACCTCGGATTCGTGGTAGCGGATGCCGACCTAGTGGAAGTCGTACGGGCGCTGCACGACGAGTTCTTCTCAGTACTGGATCCGGCGGTTTTCGACTGACTCTTATGGACAACGCAGGCAAACCCAAGAAGCTGGCCCTGGTCGGCTACGGAAAAATGGGCCAAATCATCGAGCGTCTCTCCGGTGAGCAGGGCTTTGAGGTGGTGTTGAAGCTCGACGAGTTCAACAACGTGGATGGCGAGGGCATCACTCCCGCAGCATTTGCGGGCGTGGATGTGGCGATTGAGTTTTCGACGCCGGAGGCGGCGCCCCGGAATCTGTTGAAGCTGGCAGAGGTGGGAGTAGCGGCGGTCACCGGCACAACGGGTTGGCTCGCGCGGCTCCCTGAAGTAACCACAGGCATAGAGAAGGCCGGCACCGGTTTGGTGTGGAGTCCGAATTTTTCCATCGGCGTGGCGGTGTTCTCCAAGGTTACTGAGCTGGCGGCCGGACTATTGAAGGATGAGCCGTTTTATGGGGCATGGGCGTGGGAAATTCACCACGACGCAAAGAAGGATGCCCCATCCGGGACGTTGCTGCACCTGGTGGAGGCCATGAAGCGGGCCGGCTACAGCAAGAAGATCGACGTCAGTTCGGCGCGTGCGGGCACACATCCCGGGACGCATGAAATTGGCTTCGATTCGGCTGCGGATACGATTACGCTGCGGCATACGGCCCGGAGCCGTGAAGGATTTGCTTTGGGCGCCCTTAAATCGGCACGATGGATCATCGGCCGCCGTGGCGTCCACACATTTGAAGAAGTCCTGTTCGGTAAGAAGCCCGCAGGCTAATCAGCCTAGGAGAGTGCTTATATGTTCACCGGCTGCGGTACGGCGCTAGTGACACCGTTTCGCCACGATTCATCGCTTGACGAACCGACCTTGCGGAAGCTGGTCCGCCGGCAGATTGACGAAGGCATCAACTTTCTGGTGCCGTGTGGAACCACCGGCGAGAGCCCGACGCTGACTCGCGCAGAACATCTGCGCGTTGTCGAGATCACGGTTGAGGAATCCGCCGGCCGGGTTCCGGTGGTGGCGGGCGCAGGTGGATACAACACCCAGGAAGTGATCCACCTGATCCACGATATCGAGAAGCTTGCGGTCAACGGCATCTTATCCGTGACACCGTACTACAACAAGCCAACCCAGGAAGGTCTGTATCAGCACTACCAGGCAATTGCGAACTCGACATCACTGCCGATTGTCGTTTATAGCGTGCAAGGACGAACCGCCGTCAATGTGGAACCCGCCACGCTTGTGCGACTTGCCGCGATCAAGAATATTGTTGGCGTGAAAGAAGCTTCCGGAAACATCAGCCAGATGGCGAGCATCCTGGCGCGTGTCCCGGAAAGTTTTCACGTCCTGTCGGGAGACGACGCGATCGCGCTGCCGCTGATTGCATTGGGGGGGCGGGGGATCATTTCCGTGGTGTCGAATGAAATTCCCGGCCCCTTCACACAGCTGACGCAGGCCGCGCTCAAGGGCGACTTCGTAACGGCTCGCAAACTGCAACGGAAATACCAAGCGCTGATGGAAGCGAATTTCTGCGAATCAAATCCCGGCCCAGTCAAGTTCGCGATGGCGGCGATGGGATTGCTCGAGCCGGCCTGGCGGCTGCCTATGGTGGCTCCCGAACCGGCCAATCAGAAGAAGCTGCACGACGTACTGGAGGCGGCAGGTCTGTTGCGGGGAGCCGCAGCGTGAGCGAGGGACTCGGTGTCCTGGCGTCTGTAAGAAACCAAATTGAGCAGCTCTTCGATGCCAAACCGGCGCAATACTCAGCGGCAGATCTGGAGCTATTCCTGGCTTTTCGTGACCTTTTGAACCAGGGGATTGCCCGCGCAGCCGAGCCGGATGAAAGGGAAGCGACCGGCTGGCGAGTGAACCCGTGGGTCAAGAAAGGAATACTGCTGGGGTTTCGCATCGGCGGAATCATCGAAATATCGAGTGGAACACCCGCATGGCAGTTCTTTGACAAATCGACCTACCCGCTGAAACAATTCACCGAAAATAGCGGCGTGCGTATCGTTCCGGGCGGTTCCAGCATACGGGACGGCAGCTTCGTTGGCCGGGGTGTGACCTGCATGCCGCCGATGTACATCAACGCCGGCGCCTGGGTGGGCAACGGCACCATGGTGGATTCTCATGCGCTGATTGGAAGCTGCGCGCAGATCGGGATGAACTGCCACATTTCAGCCGCCTCACAGATCGGAGGCGTGTTGGAACCGGTGGGTGCGTTGCCGGTGATTATTGAAGACGATGTTCTGGTTGGGGGTAACTGCGGCGTGTACGAGGGAACCGTGGTGAAACAGCGGGCGGTGCTGGGCAGCGGAACCATCCTGAACCGCTCGACGCCGGTTTATGACCTCGTGCACGGAACGATCCACCGCGCCACTGGCGAACAACCGTTAGTGATTCCCGAAGAGGCCGTGGTGGTGGCGGGCTCGCGAGCAGTGCAGCACGGTCCCGGCAAGGAGTGGGGCGTATCGTTGTACACACCGGTCATCGTCAAGTACCGCGACGCGACGACGGACACCAAGATTCAACTGGAAGACTGGTTGCGGTAGGCGGCCGCTTCCAGGCAACTCAGCGTAGCCCGCGCCGCCTGTGGCCAGGTGAACAAATGGGCGCGCGCTGGTCCGGCAGCTGAGAGGCGGGCAGCAAGGGCCGGGGCGGAAAGCAACTGATCCAGTGCTGCGAGCATTTCGTCGTCTCGCCCGGGATGGAAGAAGAGAGCTGCGTCACCGGCAACTTCGCGCAGGGCAGGAATGTCCGAGCAGGCTGCGGGAAGACCAGCTGCCAACGCTTCTAACACCGGCATGCCGAAGCCCTCAAACGTTGACGGGTAGACGAAGATGGTGGCTCGCCGGTACAGTTCATAGAGGCGGTCGCGGGCGATCCAACCGGTAACATCCACCGAGCCGGCTAAGCCGGAATCAACAATCTGTTTTTCGATCTGTTCCGCATGGAAACCGCGCATACCGGCCAAGACCAGCCGCAACTGAGGATGCCGCTGCTGCAGTCTCGCAAACACCCGCACCAGGCGCTCTAGATTCTTGTGCGGATGCAGGGTGGAGACGCACAAGATGTACGGCCTTTCGTCGTCGCGCTGTCGAACCAACGAGAAGAACTCGGGTTCAACGCCATGCGGCACCACAGACACGGCATCGGAAGTGAGCTGGTAATGCGTGAGCAGATCGCGCCGTGTCGCCTCGGAGACAGCGATCAAATGCGTGGACTTCTTCACAGCCTGCCACAAGAGGAGACGCCAGAAGGGCAAGTCGACTCGCCGGAAGTGTTCCGGATGGCGGACGTGTTGCAAGTCGTGGAATACGGTGACGCTCGGCATGCTGATCGCAAGCGGAGCTGTAAACCCGGGATTCAGCAGAACGTCGATCTGCTGTGAGCGAAGGACCCCGGGCAGATGCAGCTGTTCGTATAGGATACGCGACGCGCGATTGGCCGCATGCACGGGCTGGAGGCAGTATTCGAACTGATGTGAGCGCGGGACCAAGTCCGAACCAGTCTCCCGGTTTGTGAAGACAAGGTATTGATGGGGGCTGCCAATGCCGGCCAACCCGCGAAGCAGCTGGCGGAGGTAGATTTCCGTGCCGCCGACGCCGCCGGGCAAGAGGTAGAGGGCATTGACGCCTATGCGGAGAGGGGCCATGACGTTCGGCAGCGCGCTCCTAGTGCGGCAACTGCGCCAGATGTTCATTGACGAGCGCGAGGCCGTTACGCGCCGCTTCATTGTCACGGTTAAGCCGGAGCGCGTGCTCGAAGGCAGCTTTGGATTTTTCGAACTGTGCCTGCTTGTAGTAAACGACGCCCTGGTAAGAATAGATCGGATCAAAGTTCGGGTCGAGTGTGGCCGCATGGTCGAGCGCCTGCAGCGCATCGTCCAACCGATTCTGTTTTCCGTAAATCATGGCGATCTGCGAATAGATGTAGGCGCTGGGGTGCTTCTGCGCCAGCTCTTCAAACTTCGCCCGCGCCTCGTCAGGCTTTCCCATGCAGTCCAGAGCAAGAGCCCAATCAGACAGCAGCTGGTTGGTGGGCTTTCCCAGCTGCGCCGCTTTCTCGAAACCGCTCACCGCTTGCCCACATTGACCAGCGGTGTAATGTGCAAATGCCAACTGAAACTGCGGTCGAACCTTGTTCGGGCTGCCACTCACGGCGTCGGACCACAGAGCGATCTCGCTGCCCCACAAGGCGCTGCGCTGATAGGTCAAGACTGCGAGCAGGACAACGACTCCCGCCAGAACCAGGGGCATTTTCGTTTCGAGCTGCGCATGCCGGACAAAGTCGATCACGACCAGGATAAGGCCAAGCATCGGGAGGTACATGCGGTGCTCGACGAACGGATCAGCTATAGGAATGAACGAGGAGGTCGGCGCAAGCAGCAGGAAGTACGTCAGACAGCCGAAGGCCGCCAGAGGATACTGCTTCCGGTAGCGCAACGCGGCGGCAACGCTCAAGGCTGCGAGCAGGAGCCCAGCCCAGGACCAGGGGTCGGCCAGCGATCGCGTAAATGGAAAATCGTGGTCGACATTCAAACCGAACGGGAAGGCGAACAGTCGCACATACTCCCACCAGGCACGAAACTGGGTTAACAGATACTCGACCGGAGTGGCTTCCTTCACGTGGAAGCCGGCCGTTGTGGCTCCTGACAAAGTCCGGAAGACAAATACCACTCCCGCTGCGCCGGCCACGGCCATGGGCAAATAGAGCCGCCAGTTCCGCTTCACGGAACCGAAGCCGGAGGCAGGCTGATCCGGCAGCTGGATGGGAAACATGAAATCCGTCAACAGCAGCATACCGATGAGCGCGACGGCGTACTCCTTGGTCAACTGCGCAAACGCGAACAACACCAGCACACCGGCCGCAGGCAGCCAAGCAAGACCCTGCTTCCGGCAATAGAGAAAAAGGGCGTAGGAACTGAACAGGAAGAATACGGCTAGTGTTTCAGAACGGCTGGCAATGTATGCCACCGACTCTGCCTGCAGCGGGTGAACCAGGAAGATGGCGGCGCCAAACAGAGCGAGATTCCTGGTCGCGAGGCGCGGCAGTTTAACGCGCTCGATGAGCCAGCGAAGAATCAGGAATGCGAGGACGGTGTTTAGCGCGTGGAAAAGAATGTTGGTGGCGTGATAGGACCAGGTATCGAGTCCACTTATCTGGTTATTGGTCCAGAACGTGAACATGAGAAACGGCCGGTTTCCAGTGACCCAGTATTTCAGCGGAGCGTTTTGCAAGTGTCGCGCAATAAAGGGCAGATAAACGTCGTCGTAGAGGAAAGGGCCGCGGAGGCTGGATCCGAAAACAACGAACGAAATGGTAATGGTGAGAGCGATGTCGGCAAGAATCTGGATCCAAGGCGGAACCGAAGGAGCTCGGCTCGGCATCTTCTTTTTCGGGGATGGGCCGGGCGAGGCCGGCGCCAGGTCCGGTTTCGCTGCCGGCTTAGCGGGCGGCCGGAGTGACTTGTTTTTCTTCATTGAGAGACCGCAGCTGATACTCAAGGATGGCGACGCGCTGCATGATCGCCACGTTGGCGTCCTTCAACTGAGAAAGCACGACACAATAGCGAAAGAAAACGACCAAGAACGTCACGAAAACGACCATCAGAAGAGCTAGCAGCGGATCGGAGATCCGCAATAGCGACGCAATTCCGTTCAGCAGCCAGCGCGACTGGGAAAGAATGAACAGGGCGACTCCGGCCAGCAGCCAGCTCACCGAGTATTCAACGCGGATGTGCGCCCGCCGCAGGCTGACGAGCACTAACACAATGAGTACCGCGCTAAACAGGGCCATCAGGTTCAGCAGATGTTCCATGGTATCCGTTACCTCACTTATTCTAGTGGGTTGCCGGGCGCCAGGAACGCGGGCCGTGAGTTGCGCATTCGGCTGGGTAAGCATCCGCGTGCCGACGCGCGCGGTTCTGCGCTGGAGTCTGGCCCTGCCCGACTTTACCTGTGGGCCGCCGACAGAGACTGTTGGCGCGCTACTTCGCGGCGGAAATCCTGCTCCGCAGCATTCACAAAAGCGGCGAATTCGGTGGGGTCGATAAAGGGATTGGGACCGCCCGCCTGCATCCGGGCTCTCTTTTCGCTGAGATGGAAAAACTCTCCGTGAGGAGCCAGGAAAATGTCGCAAGGCATTTGATGCAGTTTGGCGAACGTGCTGTTGAAGTCCTCAATCAGGTGTGTGTCCTTGGGGTTGTTGATGAAGTGGAAGCCGGAAAACGAGGTGCTGCAGAAAAAGACCACGTTGTAGGTTTTTCCGCCATCGACAACCGGCATGGTCCAGGTGGTGCAGCCGAGGCTGTGCCCCGGCGTCAGGTGCGCGGTCAGTGTGGTGCCGTCAAGCCGCAAGGTTCCGCTGTCGTCAATGAAACGATCGACCTTGGCCGCTGGGAATTTGGTATCCGGGTCCAGGTCGAAATAGACCTGGCGCCCCTGGCTGATCAATTCGCCATCAGCGCGGCTTGCGATCAGTTGTGCGCCTGTATCACGTTTTAGCGCGGCAAGGCCGCCCGCATGATCGAAGTGCGCATGACTGTTGATGAGGATCTTCACATCGGTGAGATGGAAGCCCAGCTTGGCGATGCTCTTTTCGATCAGAGGCGCGGATTCAGGGAGACCGCCGTCAAGCAGGAAGTCACCCTGCGGCGTGGTGATCAAGTACGACGCGAGATTCAACGTGCCCACGTAGTAGATGTTGCCGGCAATGCGAAACGGCTCAGTGGGCGTGTTCCAGCGGGCGCGGGTCGAACCCTTGTTTTGGCCGGCGATAAGTAGGGGCACGAGGAGAAGAAGACCTATGAGGCGTGACATGCGACACTCCGCTGAAGGGATGGAGACTAAGCCCGGCGACGCCCATCGAACTTGAGGACGTTAACAAAGACGCCCAGCAGAACGTGCGTCAGGTAATAAATGGACTTCATCGGCGTGATGCTGGTGCGGCCCGACTGCCGCGGCCGCATCTCACAAGGCACCTCCAGGAAGCGGAAGCGCCTGCGCTGCAGCACGACCAGCGTCTCAATCTCCGGGTATTCGAGCGGGAAACTGCGGGCGAATACCGCGAGTGCGCGATGATTGACGCCGACAAATCCGGAGGTCGGATCTCGAACAGATTTGCCGAGGATGGGCCACAACAGGAGACGAAAAATCTGAATACCCAGTCTTCGCGTCCAACTGGTATAGCCGTTGTTCCCGCTCTTGTAGCGAGACCCGATCACCATTTCGACGCCCGACTTGACAAGCGCGTCATAGAGACGCGGGATGTCGGCCGGATTGTGCTGGCCGTCGCCGTCCACCCGGATGACGTAGGAGAAGCCGGATTCAAACGCCAGTTTGTAACCGGCCTGAACGCAGCCCCCGAGTCCGAGGTGGGCCGGAACGGAGATCACTACGGCGCCCGTCTGTTCAGCCACCGGCCGCGTGGCGTCCGTCGAGCAATCGTCGACGACCAGGATCGGCGCGCCTGGCGCGTGTTCGCGGATTTCGCGGATCACGCCAGCAATGGCGCCCTCCTCGTTGAGCGCAGGAACAAGAATCATCAGCGGCGACTTGGTGGAATCGAGTTTCATGAAGGCCGCTAGAGGAGGGCAACCTGGCGGAGCGAGATGCGATGCCGGCGAAGGATCATGGATACCTGCCGAGGCTGCATGCGGCGCTTCACCTGGCGACGCCGCCGCAAGACCCGCGGCAGCACAGCCAGCAGGTAACCGTGCGCTTTGAGCACATACCAAAACAACCGCAGACCGCCTCCCTCCTGCTTATGGTACTGAGCGGTGGCGCCACGCCCGCTCAGCAGGCCCACGAAGTGCCAGGAGTAGCGTATCAGCCCAGCGAACGGAAGCAGCCACAAGTCGCGCGCGGGCAGATCCTTGACGGCGGTTACCAAGCGGTTTCGCTCCACCAGGTAGGCCTTCAGCGAGGAGACCCGGCCGGCTGAATGAGAATAGCGGTGCGTCACGACTGCTTTTGCCGCGTAGCGGGCCTGCCACCCGGCCCAACGGGCGCGGAGACCGAGGTCGGTGTCTTCGCAGTAAAGAAAATAGGATTCATCGAAGCCTCCGACGTCCTTCAACAGTTCGCGACGATAAATCGCGGCCGATGCGCTGGGGCACAGCACCTCCTCATCCCTTGAGAAGTTGGCAGGGGATTCCAGAAAGCCCCGTTGTTTGCTGGCTGCATCACGGGAGATAACCATGCCGGCGGAATCCAGCCGGGCTGCGTCAGGGCCGGCCATGCGCACTTGCGAGGCGCACATGCCGATCTCATACTCGCGGTCAATTACGGCAATCAACTCCGCCAGCCACTGCGGGCCGGGAACGCAATCGTCGTTGAGCGTGGCAACGTACTCGCCTTGGGATGCTGCCGTGGCTTGATTGATGGCGGTGCCAAATCCCAGGTTCCGTGGGTTTTCGATGATGAGCAGCGGGAACGACGCCGGCTTTGGCGGGGCTGCCTGGCGGGGCGCAAAACGCCGGGTCAGACCTTGCCCGCTGTTGTCGATGAGAATCACGGCGAAGTCGCGGAAGGACTGCTGGTCGAGCGCGGCGAAGCAATCATCCAGCGCTTCATCAGCGACCAGCGTGGGAATAGCGACGATGACACGGGCGGTGATCATTCAACGGACAAGCGCGAGCTGAAAGCTAAATAGCGCACTTACAACATGATAGTGGGAAAGACAGATTGGGGAGTGATGCGCAGGACATCAGGGGCATAGACGGGACAGGTGGGAGGATGTCACCCCGGAAGTTGTAGATTGGCCAACACGGCGGCTGGCACGAGGATCTGTAGACCCGCAGCCCCCTTGAGTTGTGGTGTAACGTTGAAGAGGAAAATGGGGAGGGTTTCGTGTTTAAGATCGACAGGCAGGCGAAAAGCCTTGCGCGCTTAAGTAGGCCTAAGATGGCGGAGGTGAATATTCTGGAGCGGCAGGACTTTCAGGAATATATCTGGAATAGCTTTGATGACTTCGCTTCCGAGATAGACGAGGAGGGACTGAGGAAGATCGGGAAAGAGGTACGGCCATCAAAAGTAGTCGATGACCGCATTGACGTTCTGGCCGTTGACTATGACGGATCCTCGGTCGTTATCGAACTCAAGCGAGCAAAGCACAAGCTCCAACTACTTCAGGCGGCAAGCTACGCTGCAATGCTCTCAAAGCTCTCACCAACCGAAATCAGCGTCCTTGACGGCGTTAACAAGGACCTTTTCGACGGGCTTGAACCAGGAACCACCGCGACGCTTAACACAAGAGCCAAAGAATCCTGTTAATTGCCGAGGATTTTGACTTTCAGGTTTTAGCGACTGCCCAGTGGCTCTCTGAGACGTCCAGGCCAAATCTCTCGGTAAAGTGCGTTAGGGTGACGCTGGCGACCGACGATAAAGGAGTAGATTATTTGAATTTTTCGATCGTGTTTCCGCCTAAGGAGTTGGCCGACGAAGCGATAAGAAGGAAGCCCCTTCCTAGCGGTGCACCGACATCCGGCAATTGGGATGAGTTCATGCAGAGCATCCATAACCCTCCCGCCGAGGCGTTCCTCGAAAGGCACCTAAAGGCGCACCAGGAAGAGAATTTCAAATACAAAGCGCTGTACTTCAGAATCAGCGGCAAAAGACGTTTTGAGGCATGGATCAAGACCGACAAGGTCTACGTGGAACAGAATGGGCGCTTCAGCGGCGACGAGGAATTCTGGAAGTCCCGACTGGGCAAGGAATCAAATGTCCACCCAGTTTTCGACGGGGAGAAAATCCGGTTTTATCTATACTCGTCCGAGGACTTCGTGGCCTTTGATGGTGCCCTTGCGAGCGACCTGAAGACTAAGACGTTCGGCCCCAATCCTCCAGCCCCGCATGGCCACGAGGCGCCGGCCGAATCCGAGACTTAGCATGTGGCTCTTCACACGTTATGGCTTCTATTCAATAGCCGTTGCGGCGTCCGGAGAACAGCCCGGTTCGAATTCGAAACAGGAGCTTTTGATGGTTCGGGCTCGGAGAAAGGACCATCTCCAAAACCTACAAAGGCGGGTTGGCGAACTAAGCGGATTTGAGATCAACGAATGGGCGAATCGGGACTATCGCTTTCGGATTATCCTGCCCAAGGCACTTTGGGCCAAGGTGGTCGGTAAACTCGTCAAGGAGCAGGACTGGTCGAACTTTAAAGCAGAAGTCGCCCGATTCCTGGGTAGCGATCAAGATTACAATCGCGCTCTGCACGATATTTGGGGCGTGATGCATGACTTACAAGAGGGGTTATCCGGCAGGCTGACACGTGACCATTTGGCATCGGACATTGAGGATACGGCCGCCAGAGAGATAGATTGGGATGGCGTAACCAGAGCTGAGACCCTGACGGAAGAAGCGGTGCAACAACGGCAAAACCTCGCCGATTATGCGAAGAGCTATGATTGGCCCCGCGTAATTGAGTTGCTCTCCTCCAAGCCTAAGCTTGTGAATACAACCCGCCTAGGAGGCGCGTCCGCTTTTGCTCCGCTTCATCAGGCGGCGCATGGCGGGGCGAGTACAGAGGTGGTCTCCGCGCTTCTAAAGTTTGGAGCGTGGCGGTCATTGAAGACTGCGAAGGGTGACCGCGCGCTTGACATCGCCCGCCGCAAATCACACACCCATCTGATCGAACTACTGGAGCCTGTCTTTATACAGCACGTACCGGCGGACGTTCTGGAAGGCATACAGCGCAATTTCCACGGGTTGATCCGAGGGCGAGCGAGTAATCTTGTCGAGGAACACTCTCTCCGGCTTCCCGAGTTAGGCCCTAACCTTGAATTCCCGCTCAGAAGGTTTTGGTTTCCGGTGCCAGGGATGTACGGAGGATTCGCCTACTGGTTTGCGTACGACGGCAAGAACGCAAAATTGATAACGGAGAGTTGGTGCCGCGTCGTCGGTGGCTCAGGACAACGACATGAAATAACAGCACGCGGCAGCACTCTCGTTGAGGAAGGTTTCGAATAGACGTAGCGACTGTAGCGTCGTCGGCGGCTCCGTACTCTTTAGGGACAATCCGCTAGATTTTACGCAGCGTCGCTTATGCTGTGGTCGTACGTTGGCGGTGTTTGTAATTGGGCATTCGTAATGCATAATTGCAAGAGAGTCTTCTCCAAATGGAAACAACGGTCACGCTGGAGCCCGACGTCTTGGCCCTCATCCGGGCTGCCATGAAAGAGCATGGAGTCTCGCTCAATGAAGTACTTAACGACGCGGTGCGAGCGGGACTCACGCAGCCAGAGCGGAAGGGGAAGCGTTTCGTCCAAAGGACGTTTTCACTTGGATCAAAACAGAACTTCCGCTGGGACAAAGTGTTGGTGGCGGCCGACGCGATCGAGGAAAGCGAGCTACTCCGGACAGGCAAGGACTGAACGCTACTTCTCGGTGAACACTCTCCTCACTCGGCCATCGTTACCACCGCAACACTAAATCCGCGCAGGGTTAGCTTGTCGCCGTTGAGCGTTTGCTGCGCCGGCGGATTGCCCTTTGTGGTTTGATCGACGTACTGAACTCCGCTGGCAGGGCCAGGCAATGTCAGCTCGAAATCGCGGTTGCGCTTGTTCACCAGCAGGAGCTTGCGTTCACCGCTCGGCTTGATCACGGCCAGTGCGTAGATGTAGGGACCGGCGTTGGCGGCTGTCACGACCTTGTCGCCGGGACCGAAGTTGTTCTTCAGAAGCTCCAGAACGCGGAAGCGCGCATTGGGTGCGCCGGTATTCCAATCGACCAACGAGACGCTGGGAAACTGGGTCGGGTAGCCAACCAGCTGCGATTCGCCTGCGATATCGATCCCCAACGCCGTGAGCTGGCCGAACACGTAGGCGTAGCACGCTCCTGACAGATTCCAATATGAATCCGGTATGGGACCTGCCCCCTTCGGATCGCCAGGAAGAATCGAACCGATCTCATTCACGGTTGTCTGGGTTGACGGGGACAGGCGGTTGCGGATCTCTTCGATGTACTGGGTGGTCGTGAGGAAGCGATCGGCCTGGTCAAAGAACGTGTACTGCCACGATTCCACGTCTTGATCCGCTGCCGGCGTGGCGTAGAAGTGATACGAAATCATGTCCAACGGGATGCCCGGCTGGTGATTCTTCGGATTCAGGAAGTATTCGAACATGCGCGGGTTGGTGGAAGGCAACGCAAGGGCGAGCCCAACGAACTTGATGCCCGGCGCCACTTTTCGGATAGCCGACACAATTGCGTCATAACGCGCGGTGTACTGCTCGGGGGTGGTGTTGTGCTCAAAGTCCGGCTCGTTCAGGACCTCCCAATAGGCGATCTTGAAGTGATGTCCGGACTCATGCCGCATCCCGAGTTCATCCGTGAATCCGCCATTGATATACCAGCTCACCAGCCGTGCGTAATAGCCGCCCAGTTCTTGCATGGAAGGATCGCGGAGTTCGCTGCCTTGGGTGTAATTCCAAACAGGCTCGTCGGGATTATTGGGGTAGACGACAGGCTGGGGTGTCTTAAACATCCACTGCGGGATGGTGCTGAAATTCAACATCACGGGATGCCCGTTCGTGGCGTTGATGAAATCGATCGTCATTGGATCGATCAGCGAGAAGTCCCAGGAAGTTTTGCCCTTCGTGGGCGGCTCCAACTCAGCCACCGCAAGTTTGGGGTAAGGCAGCCAAGGCACGTAGCGAACGTAGTCGGCGCCCAGTTGTTGAAGCTCTTTGTAGACCCGATCGTGAATGGCTGAGCCGCGCTCCAATGGGGGATTCACGACCACCTGCAGCGTGGGCGTGGTCTTGGAAACGCGCTCGACTTGCTCCCACTTCACATCGACTTTTTGAGCCGATAGACAGATCGGGAAGAACAACGATAAGAAGAGAAAATGTGTGAGTTTCATGATGCTCCGTTAGCAGATGTGTACGGTTTCGATACCGAGAATGGCGCCGAGCTTGCACAGAGTGGAAGCGACGTGTCCCACTCCGATGGCGCAGTGATGGGGCGGCCCTTGCGCGTTCCAATCCTGAATGAACCGGCGCGCACCGATGCTGAAACGATAGCGGCTATTGGTATTGCCGATTTCCAGAATAGGTCCGGGTTCCGACTGCGCCTCGGCCACTACCAGATTCAGTCGGCCGCCCTGGTTCTCCGCCAGCGAAAGCAGCGTCGTGGGCCCGTGCTTCACGGACATCTCCACGGACAGGCCGCGGCCGACCTTCCCGTGATAGACGCCGAGCGGCCGCACTTTCGGTTTTCCCTCGGCGATGGCAAGGTGGCCCGGTCCGTCATGCCCCATCAGCACAATGTCGTCGGCGTAGTCAACGGCGTAGTATTCGGTGAATGATCCGCCCGCTCCCAGTGCATCCATGATCTTCATCGCCTGGGCATTCTTCACCTCACACTCCCCGGCCACCGGTATACCACGCGCAGTCAGAAGACTCGTGCCGAGGATTATAGAACTGATCGCATCCTCGTTGGCCGGGTTGCCCGTGCCCTGATAGTAATACGCCAAAGATCCCAAGGCGTGGCGTTCAACCAGCTGATCAAGAGCTACGGAAGTTCTGGCCGCGCGTTGCAGCTCCGCGAGAGAACAGTCCGGCTGCACGTCAAAAACCTCGCGGAACAGGGCCACGCGGCGCCCGATTTCGTCCTGGTGCACTTTCTCTCGCAGGGCCGCGAGTTCGTCGACTTCAAGCAGCTCGATGTGGCCCCCGAACACCGCGCACTGGAGGGTCAGATCGGTATAGACGTCCAGCATCCCACCGTAGTAATGGCCCATCACCCCGAGGCGGTTGTGTTCCATGACGTGCGCCACCTGGGCGGCGTCCACCCATTCATTGATCTCGTCCCAAACACCCGGATCGCCATCGAGGACACCCGTGACCTGGAAGAACGGAATGCCACAGCGGCGAAACACGTTCGCGATTTCCGGAACGGGGCAGGCCTGACACCAAGCCAGCCACTCGCCGGTCATCCGGCCCCGATCGGCGATCGCATTGAATGCAGCGTAATCGATAGCAGGCCCGGGCGAAAGATTCAGTACGATCACAGGCACCTTCAGCCTCCGAACCACCGGCAAGACAGTTGAGGAGAGCGCGTACGTGGTGACGTGGAGGAATACCAGATCGACGCATGCGCTGCGGAATGCCTGACCTGCCCGAGCGGCCTTTTCCGGTGTGTCGATCATGCCCAGATTGACGACTTCCACGCCCGGCCGGCCCAACCGCTCGGAGACTTTGGCGGCAGCTTCTTCCATTCGCTGCTGGAGACCCTCAAATTGGGGCCAATAGGCGTCGAGTCCGATCGCGAATAGGCCGATCTTTAGCGGGGGTCCATCGCTGCCTGGTGCCATTGACAATGCTCCTGTGCCGGCCTCGGGTGGGCCTTCCACACTCTATCGAAGTTGGGAGTTTTGAAGCAGCTAATCGCGCTCCATCGGCTTTCGTTGGCTGTTGTAAGTACGCGGGATGACGGGTGCTTTTTGATCCGTTACTCAAGATCACAGCAGCTCAACGAATTCCGCTCGGGTGTGGTTGCTTGACACTGTCTGGGTCGAGGAAGGAGTATTTGGCTCCCCGACATGGATTCGAACCACGATTCACGGCTCCAAAGGCCGCTGTCCTACCATTAGACGATCGGGGAGTAAGCGGTGGACACCGCGAATCTTAAGAGTAACATGCAGACGCTTTGTAACCGATGGGCGGGCGCGCCGGACACGTCACTACCAGTCCGCGATCGGCGTCCCGTCCAAACCGTTCTTGTCCGATCCGCTATGCACATCGAAGATGCCGGGGGGCTGGCCGCTCCCTCCCACGGACTCTTCTTCCATGACGAGCTTCCAGGTTTGATTTGAGCCGGTCATCGGGTCCTGGGGAACCTGCCGCAGGTATCCCTCCGTCACCAAGTCGTCCAGCGTCTGGGGCGCGTGCTGTTTATCGATCGTGTACTCATCGATCATGGTCCGCAAGGTAAACAGGTTATTGCGCAACACGCTCTCTTTGGAGCGCTGAATCGACTTTTGGTAAATCGGGATGGCGATGGCGAGCAGAATGGACACGATCGCCATCACGATCATCAACTCGATCAAAGTGAAGCCGGCGATCAGTGCGCGACGGCGCGCGAATTGATTACCAGTCGGCATAGGGCGTTCCATCGGGCGCCTTATCGAATGACTTTGTGTACACGTCGAACACATTCTGGCCGCCCCAGCTCGTCGAGTCCGGGTCATCCTGCATGCTTCGTTTTCCCCAGTCGGTGCCGCCCGTCATGGGATCCCGGGGCACCCGGCGGAGAAAACGGATTTTTCCGGAACCCTGACCCAGCCCTGTGATAACGCCGTTGAGCTTCACGCCCTCGACCAGGATTTCAAGGGTCGGCGGATAGCAGTATTCATCCTGCTTGCCCTGTATCTTCCCGGCGTCGCAAAGGTCCTTGTATTTATCGATGGCGGTATGCATCTCTCGCAGCGCGTTGCGCAGTTCTTTTTCGCGTTCGCGGCGAACCTGGTAGCGCGCGATTGGCACTGCCATGGAGCTGAGGACCAGAAGGATAGTAAAAGCCACCACCAGCTCGACCAGCGTGAAGCCGGACTGGCGCTGGCGATGGTTTGCACGTGGCGAGACCTTGTAGACTCGACAGTTCATAGCGCTACTGTTTCTTAGGAGGAAGCGTGGCGTCGGCGGGCGGCGCGGTAGGCGTAGCAGCCGGTGGCGGCGCAGCGGGTGGTGCGCCAGTAGACGGACTGGGGGAGACGGTAGCCGACGGCGAAGGCGGAGCCACGGTGACCTGAGTAGTCGCCACGGCGGTCACAGGCGGGCCAAACACATTCGGCGGAGTCGACGCAGCCTGCGGCGGCGGAGTGCCTGCCGGAGCCGGCGCGGCTGGTTTTCCGGCTGGAGCAACAGCGGGACGCGTCACATTCTCCACCAGCTCGCCGCGAATAACGTGAATCGAGTCCAGCGCGCCGGAGGCGATGGCTCGCTCGCCCATGGCCCCGATGTCGGGCGCGCGGATGATATGCGGGACCAAGCCAATCAGAATCTCGTCCTGCTCCCGGTCCTTCGTCTTGGTGCCAAACAAATAACTAAGGCCCGGTATATTCACCATGCCGGGTATACCCGCCGTCGTCTTCTGATCCGAATCCGAAGTCAGACCGCCCAGAATGGTCGCTTCGCCATCCTTCAATCGAATGTCGGCTTCGTTGATGCGCTGGCCGATAATCGGTTGCTGAACGCCCGCGATGGTGACGTTGCCGGTTACAGTGGAGATCTCCACTTTGATGTGCATACTGACCTCATCGGGGCCATTTACGTGTGGCTGGAGATCCACCAGGACGCCGACATCGACCGGTTGGAAGGACGTGGTGGCATATGGCAGCGACCCGGGCGTAGCGACGGCGGATTGCAGCGAGCCTTGCACATAGGGTATTTTCTGACCGATCTTAAGCGAAGCCTTACCGCCATCGGAGGCGCGAAGCTGGGGGCGCTGCAAGACCCGCGTGCCGGAGTCGTTCATCAGGGCCTGGATCAGAGCTCCTGGCAAATTCACCGACCAGTCCGAGCTGGAAAGATGGCCAAGTGACGCCAGCGTCACGTAGCTAGGGGAGACGGTGGAACCAGTGGTCGTCCCCGTTGTGGTGCCCGTGGTCGTTCCTGTTGTGGTGCCAGTGGTCGTACTACCGGTGGTCGTACCAGTGGTCGTCCCGGGGACGATGGTTAACTGCTGTCGAGGCGTGAAGAGGATGTTGGAATTAAGTCCGCCGGTCGCGCCGGCAATGGCAGCCGAAAGTGTTTGTGTCCTGCTCCTACTCGCCTCCATAACAACCACATCAATCAAGACTTCAGCCTTGGGCTTATCGAGATCGTGAATCAGCTTCTCGACAACATCGACCGTGTCCGGCGAGGCACGCACGACAATCGCGTTTTGGCTGGCCACCTGGAAAATGCCGCGACTGAGATTCGTGACCGTGCGAATCGCATTAAAGATCTCGTTGAATTCGTTGGCCGTCGAAACATTCTGAACGTAGAAGACCTTTACGACCTGGTCCTGGTAAGCCTGGCGCTTGGGCTGGGTGTCGGAGGCCACGAAGATCGCGTTCCGGGTGACCGGTTTCCAGAACGTATTGGTTTCGATAGCAATGTAGTTGAGCGCGTCCTCGAGCGAGGCATTCACCAGATCGAGGTTAAATGTCTTGCCAGACAGCTCGGGCGTACCGGCGCTGTCAAACAGGACGTTGATCCCGGCCAGCTTGCCTACGGTCTCATAGAGGACTTTGGCGGGTTGATTGTTGATCTTTAGCGTGGTGATCTGGGGATTGATCGGTTGCAGAACCGGAACGCCCTGCAGGGAGTGAATTCGTTCGGTCATCTGCCGGCGGGCTTCTTCGGCTGGAGTCAGGATTTGAGCTCCGGGCGCCTTCAGATTCCGTTCCTTGATCATGGCCATCGTGGCTGCGATTTCCTGGGTGACGGCCTGAAGAGAGGGATCGAGCGCAAAAGCCTTCTGGAACTCCACCAACGCCTGGTCAAGCTGCTGCTGTGCGCGGAGCTTCCTGCCAGTCGTGAAATGGGCTAAGGAAGCCTCGTTGCGGGCACGCCGGTCGGCCAGTAGATAGGCTGCGTCCTGGGGGCTGATCGCGAGCGCCTCGTCGAAGAGTTGGACCGCGTGGTCATAGTCCTTGTGCAACTCGGCGGCGAGCCCGTCCTTATACAGCTTTTCGGCTTTGTGCGTGCCTCCATAAACGATCGGCAGCAGCAAACCGGCGATACAAACAACCACCCCTAGAGACCGAAACCATTTTGAAACCATTGATTTAGCCGTACAGATCCTATGGTAGTCTACAGTCGGCTCTTGAGTCTTACGGGGCTCAAGCGTGTGTCGGAGCCACTCCATTAAGAAGAGCAAGCAGACACCTCTATCCGGGGAATTGTCTTCGTCATTTGCTGGGCCTTTCGGGACGCGACACCTCGGCTGGGTTCATCGTGGGTACATTGCTTCTCCTAGACATGACGCCACCTACCGGAAAGCCGTGCACCTCCACCGTGAAACAATGGTGGGGGAGTCCGCGCGCTGTCGGCGGAAATACTTGGCGCAACCATCCAGCGAGATCAAGATTTTGAGCGATAACCGGTCGGCGGGGCACAATTACCATCTTCTCGATCGTTTTGAGGCAGGAATGGTGCTGACGGGCACGGAAGTCAAGGCCGCCAAGAGCGGCAAGATTCAACTCAAAGAGGCATATGCCGAGGTTGCCGGCGGCGAGGCCTGGCTGGTGAACGCGCATATTAGCGAGTATTCGCACGGCAATATCATGAATCACCAGCCTGCCCGCAAGCGCAAGCTGCTGCTGCACCGGTCGGAGATCGACAAGCTGCAGGTAGAGACTCGCGAAAAAGGGTTGACCATTGTGCCGGTTAAGCTGTACTTGAAAAGCGGCCGGATCAAAGTGGAAATCGCGGTCGCCAAGGGCAAGAAATTTCACGATAAACGAGAGTCCGAACGCGCCAAAGAGATGCAGGCGGAAGCAAAGGCCGCACTCGGTCGGCGCGGACGCCAATAAACTAGTTCCTAAAACACCATGCAACTTCTCATTCAAACTTCCCCAGCGGCCCAGACTGAGGCCGACGCATTTGCTGTCCTTGCTTTTGAAACAGAGACTGGACAAACGCCGGCCGATTCGGCGCTTACCGAGCAGAACGGCTGGCTGGCTGAACTTCGAGCCAGCGGAGAGTTCACCGGGAAGCTCTACGAAACAGCCGTCTTGCACCGCCCGGCCAGTTTGGCAGCGAAGAGACTGGTGGTGATTGGGGCCGGCAAGGCCGCGAAGATCTCCACCGTGGAAGTGCGCCGAATCGCCGGAACCCTGGTCCGGTCCTTGAAAGGCAAGGGAGTACGAAGCATCGCCTTGCTCCTGGAGCAGGATCTAGCCTCGGCGGAGCACGTTCTGGCGGCAGCCGAGGGTGCCGTGATCGGCGGCTGGGAACCGGACAAATACAAGAGCGACTCGAAAAAGGATCCTGCCGAAGCCAAGAGCATTGATTCCTTCACGGTGGTTGTGCCGGGCAGCGCCAGCTCGCTGGCAGGAGCTTTGGAGCGGGGCCGCATCATCGCAGAGTCACAGAACTTCACCCGCGATCTGGTGAACGAGCCAGCCAACAAACTGACACCGGCCGTGCTGGCAGAAGCCGCCCGCCGTATGGCGGCCGAAGAGGGTTTGGAGTGTCAGGTCCTAGACCGCGAGGAGATGACCCGGCTCGGCATGGGATCCCTTCTGGGCGTTGCCGTGGGCAGCGCTGAGCCGCCGTTCTTGATTGTGTTGAAATACAAGCCCGTCCAGCCGAAGACCGCCGACCAGCTGGCCCTGGTTGGCAAGGGCGTAACGTTCGACACCGGCGGAATCTCCATCAAGCCCTCGGAGGGGATGGAGAAGATGAAGTACGACATGGCGGGCGCAGCCGCTGTGTTGGGCGCCATGCGTGCCCTCGCTCAACTGAAACCGCAGGTAGCTGTCACCGCGTATGTACCGACCGTGGAGAACATGGTCAGCGACCGCGCACAGCGGCCCGGCGACATTGTGACAGCCATGTCCGGAAAAACCATTGAAGTCCTGAACACGGACGCCGAAGGACGCCTGATTCTCGCTGACGCCCTCACATATGCGAACCGGAATGGCGCCACCCACATCGTGGATGCAGCTACCCTGACGGGCGCCATCGGAGTCGCGCTGGGCCAATACAATATTGGCGCCTTCACCAACAACCAGGATCTGCTTAACAAGTTCCTGGCCGCAGCAGCGAGCGCAGGCGAAAAGACCTGGCAGCTGCCGATGGATGAGGAATACAAAGAATACCTGAAATGTGCCTTCGCTGACCTGCCCAACATCGGCAGCGGGCGGCAAGCCGGCTCCATCACGGCCGCCTGGTTTTTACGCGAGTTTGCCGACCCGACGCCTTGGGTGCATCTTGATATTGCGGCGACGGCTTGGCTCGATGAGGGAAAGAGTTGGATCTCAAAGGGCCCGTCCGGCGTGGCCGTGCGATCGTTTGTGGGTCTCGTGCTGAACTGGAGCTAGTGACCTGACAGCTTGCTCGCGGGCCGCAGTGATCCGTGCGCCAAAAAAAGTGGAGCGATCGGGCGGCGCAATCATACAATCTGAATTGGCTTCAAAATGCTGTAACGGCGGAGGAACCACGGTATGCAGCTTCGAGTTCTAGCCTTTGTTCTGGCGGGCGGCAAAGGGACGCGGCTATACCCCCTCACCAAGGAGCGCGCCAAGCCGGCTGTCCCGTTCGGGGGCCGGTACCGGATTGTCGATTTTGTCCTGAGCAACCTCGTCAACTCAGGCATCTATTCCATCTACGTCCTGATCCAGTTCAAAAGCCAGTCACTGCTGCAACACTTGCGCGAGGGCTGGGAAGTGAGTGGATTGCTCAAGAACAACTTCATCATCCCCGTCCCGGCACAGATGCGTTCGCATCACGAGGACTGGTACCGGGGCACGGCAGATGCCATCTATCAGAACATCAACCTGATTGAACAGGCAGATCCGCACCTGGTGGTGATTTTCGGCGCTGATCATATCTACCGCATGAACATCCGCCAAATGATCGAGTATCACGTCGAAAAGCGAGCCAGCGCCACCGTGGCGGCTATTCCGGTCGAGAAGGAGTTCGCAAGTGAGTTCGGCGTGATCGAGGCCACACCCGACGGAGCGGTTGCCGCGTTCCACGAGAAGAATCCCGACGCCCCAACCATGCCGGACGACCCTTTGCGCGTTTTCGCCTCGATGGGTAACTACGTGTTCTCCACGGATCTGCTGGTTCGCGAGCTATATGCGGACGCCCAGAATCCGAACAGCTCGCACGATTTCGGCAAGGACATTCTGCCCTCTCTGATTGGGCGGGCCGACATGTACGCCTACGACTTTCAGACCAACCGAATCCCGGGCGACCCGATCGGCGCCCCCGTGTACTGGCGCGACGTGGGAACCTTGGACGCCTATTACGAAGCCAGCATGGATCTGCGAGCCGTTTCGCCGGAACTCAATTTGTACAATCGCCAGTGGCCTCTGCGCACGGCGGGCTACTCGGACGCTCCCGCCAAATTCGTGTTTGATCACGACGGCCGAAGGGGCCAGAGTCTCGACAGCATCGTCGCCGGCGGATCAATCGTCTCGGGCGGCTTAGTCAGGGGATCGGTCATCGGGCGCGGCGTGAGGATCCACACGGGGGCTCACGTTGAGAATTCAGTCCTGTTCGACAATGTCGACGTCGGCCGCCACGCCAAGGTGCGCCGGGCCATTTTGGATAAGAATGTGAAGGTGCCGGAAGGCGCCGCCATTGGCTATGACTTGGAAGAGGACCGCAAGAAATACCACGTAACGGAAACCGGCATCGTCGTTCTCGAAGGTCATCACTCGCTTGTGGATGTGTCGACGATTCAGGTGTAGTCGACGACGAATCGGCCACCGTTGACCGCGGGCCTACGGTTGCGAAGCTGGTTCCGTGTCATACTGGGATTGCCTGAGCATTTCTGCCCACTCCTGGAACTTCCGAACTAAGTCGGATGTTCCGGCCCTTTCTTCTTAGACTTACCGAGCTTCGCGGGCGGAAACAAATGAACACAAGTCTGGAACTGGGCAATGCCCAACAACGCTCAGGTACCAGTGTAAGCAAGCTCCTCGGTACACCGAGCCAAATCGAGTGGGCGGAACAAATCCGGCCGCGCGTGGCCGCCGAGTTCGACCGCGTGTCAGCGGCCCTGCTCGCGATGGCTGGTAAGCAATCCGAACAAGATCAGTTAGACACGCGGGCGATTATACACATTCTAGACGAAAAACGCGTCGAGGTGCTCGCAAAGGGCGAAGCAGGCTACTTCATCCGCAACTGGCAAGAGTTAACCGACCAAGTGCGGCAATTGATTCGAAAAGATCCCAGATATCAAGCAATACGGCTGGCGAAGGCAGGGCGCCACGGACTATCAAGTCACGTCGAGGCGCCCATGCTTATTCAGTAATTAGAAACAGGTAAAGGAGATTCACACCATGAGTATTAGACCCCTATATGACCGCATCATCGTGAAGCGAACTGAAGAACAGGAAAGTGTTCGCAACGGCATCATCATCCCGGACTCCGCTAAGGAGAAGCCGCAGGAGGGTGATGTGATCGCGATTGGTCGCGGCAAACGGCTCGATGACGGCCAACTGGCTCCGCTGGACGTGAAGGTCGGAGACCACATCCTCTTCGGCAAGTACTCAGGCAGTGAGACGAAGGTCGAGGGCACTGAGTACATCATTATGCGCGAGGACGACGTTCTGGCAGTTCTGAATGCGAACGGGACGACGAAGTCGGCCAGCCCGGCGAAAAAGTAATCAAAGGAAACCATCCATGGCAAAACAGATTGTTTACGGCGACAACACGCGCCAGGCGATTCTTCGCGGCGTTAACAAAATGGCGGACGCGGTAAAGGTCACTCTTGGACCCAGAGGCCGCAACGTCGTTCTTGATAAGAAGTTCGGCGGCCCAACCATCACGAAGGATGGCGTCACAGTGGCGAAAGAGATCGAACTGAAGGATCCGCTCGAGAACATGGGCGCACAAATGGTGAAAGAAGTCGCCTCCAAGACTTCCGACATCGCCGGCGACGGCACCACCACGGCCACCATCCTGGCCCAGGCGATTTTCCGCGAGGGCGTCAAAGCGGTTACCGCGGGCGCAAGCCCGATGGCAGTTAAGCGAGGAATCGACAAGGCAGTAGAAGTGGTTGTCGCAGGCGTTCAGAAGCTGTCCAAACCTGTCTCGGGCGCCATGATCGCCCAGGTCGCCAGCATTTCCGCTAACAGCGACCCCACCATCGGCGACGTCATCGCCGAAGCAATGAAGAAGGTCGGCAAGGACGGGGTCATCACAGTTGAGGAATCCAAGACCATGACCACGGAACTCCAAACTGTCGAAGGCATGCAGTTCGACCGGGGTTACCTGTCGCCTTACTTCGTGAGCGACCAGGAACGCATGGAGTGCGTTCTGGAAGACGCCTATATCCTGATCCACGAGAAGAAGATCAATAGCATGAAAGATCTTCTGCCGGTGCTTGAGCAAATCTCCCGCGCCGGAAAGCCCATGCTGATCGTTTCCGAAGAAGTGGAAGGCGAGGCCCTGGCCACGCTGGTTGTTAACAAGCTTCGCGGAACGATCAATGTTTGTGCGGTGAAGGCGCCGGGCTTCGGCGACCGCCGCAAGGCAATGCTCGACGATATCTCGATCCTGACTGGCGGGAAGGCCATCATGGAAGAGACCGGCATCAAGCTCGATAGCATCAAACTCGAAGATCTTGGCCACGCCCGACGCATCACGGTGGATAAGGACACCACCACCATCATTGACGGCGCCGGAACAGCAAAAAACATCGAAGGCCGTATCAAGCAGCTCCGGACCCAGATCGAAGAGACAACGTCCGACTACGACAAAGAGAAGTTGCAGGAACGGCTGGCAAAACTGGCGGGCGGCGTAGCGATCATTAAAGTCGGCGCGGCGACTGAGACTGAGATGAAAGAGAAGAAGGCCCGCGTCGAAGACGCTCTGCACGCCACTCGGGCAGCCGTGGAAGAAGGTATCGTTCCGGGCGGCGGCATCGCATTGCTGCGTGCCTCACTGGCTCTGGATGACCTCAAACTCGAGGATGCCGACGAACAGTTCGGGGTCAAGATTGTCCGCCGGGCCTGCGAGGAGCCGGTCCGTCAGATCGTGCTCAATAGCGGTATTGAGGGGGCGGTCGTGGTGGAGAAGATCAAAGAGCAGAGCAACGGCAATTTCGGCTACAACGCCTATACCGATCAGTACGAGGACCTGGTGAACTCGGGCGTCATCGACCCGACCAAGGTGACGCGCACAGCTCTCCAGAATGCGGCTTCAATAGCATCGCTGATGTTGACGACCGAAGCCATGGTCTGCGAAGCCGTGGAAGAAGAAGAGAACTAAAGAAATCTCTCGCCAGCGATGGCGGAAGAGGCATTTCCCGGAACCCGCAGCAGCCCAAGAAGCCGTTGCGGGTTTCCTTGTTTTCTGAGGCCGAAAACTTCAGTTAACCGGAGTGAAATTGGCAAACGTCAGGCCCGCTTCTTCCAGGGTCTTCAGCGGCACGTAATCGCACGCTGCGTTAAAGCGGACCCAGATGTCTTTCAAGCCCTCGTGATGGTGTGCCTTCTCGATGCCGCCCGCGACCCACTCGAACACCTCAACGATGGTCCCATCGGCAGCTGAGGCGATGACATGTGGCCGATCGGTAGCGAGACCGATGCTGCGCAGATACGGCACATGTTCGCGAGTCAGCGCCAAAAGTTCCGCGTCTTTCCCGGGCCTTGGCTTGTAGGCGACGATTGATAGACAAGCGTTGGGATTGTTCATAAGACCACTCCTTCCGGATCACTATACAAGCTTTGATCGAGCCATTGGATTCTCAGGGAGAGGAGGGTCGGCCGCGGGTACTTTTTCGACAAAGTCTCTGGCGCCGCTCAGACACCACCCAAGACAGGCCGCTTCGGCATGACGGCGGTCAGCAGCAATCCGACGCCCACTACGACCACGGCGCCAATCACGTTGTACCAGAGGAACGTGATACCGGTGAAGGCCGCGGCGAAGAAGATGGCTGCTTCGCCGCAGATCACTCCCCAGAAAGCGGCGGTGCCGCCCACCTGTTTGAACCCGAACGCCAGCACAAACGCTCCCAGCATTCCGCCGTAAAAGAGCGAGCCGATGATATTGACTCGCTCGATCAGGGCGCCAAAGCCGCGCGATCCGAAGGCGGCGAACGTGACGGCGTACGCTCCCCAGAAGACGGTCCCCAGACGTGAGGCAATCAAGTAGTGCCGGTCCGTTCCGTCCTTCTTAATGAACCGCCGGTAGATGTCGATTACGGTCACGGTCGCAAGTGAGTTGATCTCACCCGACGTGGACGACATCGAGGCCGAGAAGATGACGGCTATCACCAGACCAACGACGCCCACCGGCAGATAGCTGGTCACAAATGACAGAAAGATATAGTTCGTGTCGTTGAACTCTTTCGCGTTTTCAAGCCGTGCGGCGACGTCGAGACCCTGCTTGCGCACGCCGTCGAACTTGCTCTGCGAGGCGCGGAATGCGGCCAGAGACCGAGGGGCCGGCATGCTGCGACGGAAATCGCGGCGTCTTTCGCGGCAGCAGGGGCATGGTCCGATTTGAGAAGCTGATAGGCAACCGCCCGGCGCTCTTCAAAGGCAGCATGATATTGCGCTTCGATCTTGGGCCATTCGGCCGAGTGCGCGGCTCGTTCGGCCTCAACCGGCTGAAAGATGGGCGGCGCTTGCACGAAAAGGTTCAGGACAAACACCATTGCTCCAATGAACAGGATGAAGGCCTGCATGGGGATCTTGGCCATCGCCGTGAAGATCAGGCTGAGGCGGCTTTGCGCAATGGACTTGCCGGTTAGATAGCGCTGTACTTGGCTCTGATCACAGCCAAAGTACGCCAGCGCAAGGAACATCCCGCCGATGAGCCCGCTCCACACGTTATAGCGGTTATTCAAATCAAAGTGCAGATCCACCGGGTTCAGCCGGCCGGCCGCGCCGGCTAGACGTACCGCATCCAGGAAGGAGACATCGGGGGGCAACAGATGAATCGCGATGAACAGACTGAGCAGTAGCGCGACGAGAATCATCACCATCTGCTGCACATCTGCCCAGGTCACTGCCTTGATGCCGCCCGTCGCGGTATACGAAACGACCAGGACGCCCATAATCACCGTGGTCAGCCGGTCCGACCATCCCAGCACCACGGACAGGGCGACCGCCGGCGCATACAGCGCGATGCCCGCCGCCAAGCCGCGCTGGATGAGAAAGATGCCACCCACTAGCGCCCGCGTCTTGGTGTCAAAGCGCTGCTCCAGATACTCATAGGCGGTATAAACCTTCGCCCTGTGAAAGATAGGGACTGCAGTCGCCGAAAGAATCACCATCGCCAGTGGGAGGCCAAAGTAGAACTGCACAAAGCGCATGCCGTCGACATAGGCTTGGCCGGTAGTCGATATGAACGTGATCGCGCTGGCTTGCGTGGCCATGATGGAAAGGCCCATCGCATACCAGGGCATCGTCTTGCCCGCGAGCAGGTATTGATTGACGGTGTTGCTTCCCCGCCCCCGATAGAGGCCGTAGCTGACGATGAAGATGAGCCAGCCAAAGAGCACGACCCAATCCAGGGGTTTCAAAAGGAGATGCTCCGCGTGTTCGGCACGTCCTTACAGGTTATCCACACTGGATCGGATTCGCTACCATAACGAAAATATGCTTAACAGACGGAACTTTGGCAAGACGGCAGCGGCTATGGGCGGGTTCGCAACGCTATTCGGCAAGACGGCCCTGGCCCAGGAGGAGACACCGGATCACCCGGCTGCGCTTCCCCCTGCCATCGCTGCCTTGAAGAGCCGGCGGTCCGAAGCCAAGCCCATCACGCTTGCGGAGCGGCGCGATCGTTGGGAGCGTGCTCGCCAGTTGATGGCCCAGAACAACCTTGACGCCATCTGCCTGATCGGTGGAACCTCCCTGGTCTACTTCACTGGCGTGCGCTGGTGGAATAGCGAGCGTTTGTTCACTTTTGTGCTGCCAAAGAAGGGGCATCCGTTCTATGTCAGTCCGGCCTTTGAACGGGACCGCGCACAAGAGCAGATCGCCGATGCCCCGGAAGGCGCCGATTCCCGAATCCTGACCTGGCAGGAGGATGAAGACCCGTATGCGTTGGTCGCGAAGGGCCTCGAGGATGTGGGCGTGAGCACCGGGCGCATTGGGATGGAAGAGCGGGTCACGTTTGTGTTCTCGAATGGTATTGCGAAGGCGAATCCGGCGCTGGAGATTGTGAGCGCCACGCCGGTCACCTCCGGCTGCCGGATGATCAAGAGTCCTGCGGAACTGGCGCTGATGAGCCTGGCGAACCAAGTGACGTGGTCGGCTTACGAGGCGGTCTGGAAGAGCCTGCATCCGGGCATGACCCGCAGCCAGTTCTCGCAACTGATCGCCGCCGCCTATGGACGGCTTGGCTTTCCGGGCGAGGCCAGCGTTCAAACCGGAGAGTACTCTGCGCTGCCGCATGGCTCGCTGAAGCCACAGGTGATTCGCGAAGGAACCATCGTCCTAATTGATGACGGCTGTACGGTGGAGGGCTATCAGTCCGACATCAGCCGGACCTTTGTCCTGGGCAAGCCCACTGACAAAATGAAGACGGTATTCGACATTGTTCACAAAGCGCAGGCTACGGCGTTGAAGACCGCCCGGCCAGGCGTGCCCTGCGGCCAAGTGGATGCGGCGGCGCGCAAGGTGATCGGCGACGGCGGGTATGGCGCCCAGTACGAGCACTTCACGCATCGCGTCGGCCACGGCATTGGAATGGACGGCCACGAATGGCCTTACCTGGTAAAAGGCAATATGCTGCCGCTTGAAGCGAACATGACCTTTAGCGACGAGCCCGGCATCTACATCACAGGTGAATTCGGTGTGCGGCTGGAAGACGACATGCACATCACCGAAGATGGAGCTGTGCTTTTCACTCCGCAAAGCCCGTCGCTCGAAACACCCTTCGCTACGGCGTGAGAAGGCCGCCACTTGATAAAACTGGAGCTATGAACGCAAGCTTAATTGGAGCCGTGTTACTGGCGCTGGCCGTGGCCCTCGGCGCATTTGGAGCGCATGGCCTGAAGGACAAGCTGGATGCCTATTCGATGTCGATCTACGAGAAGGCCGTTTTCTACCAGTTCATCCACGCACTGGGAATCCTGATTGTGCCGCTCTTCGCCAAAGCAGGAGCGATCTCGGAAGCCAGTTCAACTCGCATCGCGCTCGTGTTGTTCGGCGGCGTTTTATTCTTCTCGGGAAGCCTGTATGCGCTGGCCATCTCCGGGGTCCGGATGCTGGGGGCGGTTACGCCCATCGGCGGCGTTTGTTTCATCGCCGGCTGGTCGATGTTGGCGTGGAGTTTAGCCAGGGGCAAGTAAGGCCGGACGAAGTCCAGCATCTGTCCGCAGCCATACCGGCGCATCCTCGCGACTCCGTCTTGTCAGGTAAGCCGCTCAGAGCCCAGCCGCTAACTCCAGCAGCGTCCTTGCTCCCATCTCATTCGGCAGATCGTAGCGTTCCACAATTCGGGCCGAGACTTTGGCTCGCTTCAACAGCGGCTGCGCTTCTTCCATCTCTGCCGACACGTCTGGCCCTTTGTAAAGCAGCAGCAGTGTCCCCTTCCGGATGGCAGGTGCGAACAACTCCAGCGCCTTTGCGATGGGCGCCACCGCGCGTGCCAGGACAATCTGCGTGTGCTTCTTGCCAAGAAACGATTCCGCCCGTTCCGAGGTCACCGTCACGTTGGCGAGTCCCAGCGACTCGACAACCGTCGATACGAATCGCGCCTTCTTTTGGATGGATTCACTCAGTACGAAGTGAACCTGTGGCAGCACAATGGCCAGCGGGATGCCTGGAAATCCGGCGCCAGTCCCGGCGTCGAGAACGGTCTTCACATCCGCCAACCGGCGCCATGGCGTCACCGAATCCATCACATGCTTCACCGCCGCTTCGTACGGGTCAACAATACGCGTTAAGTTCATGATTTTGTTCGCCTCGACGACCAGTTCCAGGTGACGGGCGCCCTTTGTGATCAGTTCGTCCCGGTGGGGAAGATCGTCTGGCAGGACCTGACTCAGCGGCTGTTCAAACGACACACGCTTATCATGCCACCGCCACTGCCTCGGCCACCAATTCCGCAAGCGGGACGCGAATTTTTTCTCTTGACATGTATCGGTACATTAGTACACTAGAACTAGAGATCAATCCTGTGGCAGTAACCAACGCCAGAAACCAATTTCAGTTTTGTCTCGACCTGAAAAGCGGCGTTCCCATCTACCGCCAGATCATGGACCAGGTTCTGGGCGGGGTCGCGGCGGGCGCATTAGCCCCGGGCGACCAACTTCCCACTGTGCGCCAGCTCGCCGTGGATCTAACTGTGAACCCGAATACCGTAGTGCGGGCTTACCGGGAGCTCGAGATTCGAGGCGTGCTCGAGACGCAGCAGGGAACGGGTACGTTTATCTCCCAGAAGAAACCAAAGCGCGACGAAGTGGAGCGTGAGCGCCAGTTGAACCAGCTGGCGGCCGACGTCGCGGCCCGGGCCGGACAGGCCGGCTTTTCGCTCGAGGAAGTGATTGGCCGCCTACGAGAAGGGCAATCAGACAGAAAGGAACGAAACAAATGAGTACCGCAGTATATAGACCGAACGTACAGTCACCGGTGAGCGGGCCCGGTGCGGCCGTGATGGTGATCTTCGCCATTGTGGGAGGAGTGTTGACCGGAATACTGGGATCGCCCATACCGATTTTCGCGGGCCTTGCCATTGGCCTCTACCTGATGTTTGCGATCAAAATCGCCAACCAGTGGGAACGCGTCGCCCAGCTTCGCTTGGGCAAGTATCTTGGTCTGCGCGGCCCCGGCCTGTTCTTCATCGTTCCGGTGATCGATTCGCTCAGCAAGTATGTCGATCAGCGGGTGCGAGTCACGGACGTCCGGGCCGAGTCCGCGCTCAGTAAGGACACCGTGCCCGTGAATGTGGACGCCATCATCTTCTGGGTGGTTTGGAATGCCGAGAAGTGCATCCTCGAGGTGGCCGACTTCAACGAAGCCATCATGATGAGCGCACAGACGGCGCTGCGGGAATCCATTGGCCGCCATGAACTGGCGCAGATGATCACCGAGCGCGAGACGCTGGGACACGAACTGCAGCGAATTCTAGACGAGAAGACCAACCCTTGGGGCATCACCGTCCAGTCGGTGGAGATCCGCGATGTGAAGATACCCGCCGCACTGGAAGACGCCATGTCACGTCAAGCGCAGGCCGAACGAGAGCGCCAGGCCCGCATCATCCTGGGCCAGGCCGAAACCGAAATCTCGAAGAAGTTCGAGGAGGCCTCGCTGGTATATCAGCACAACCCGACGGCGCTGCATCTTCGCGCTATGAATATGCTCTACGAAGCCATCAAGGAGCGCGGCTCCATGATCATTGTTCCTTCCTCGGCCGTCGAAACCATGGGGCTAGGCGGATCGCTGGCAATGGCCTCATTGGCGAAGAACCAATGAGCGAAGCCTATCGGGGACATAGCGGCGTGGCAGTTCCCAAATCGCCAACCTCATTGAGCGCAGGCGGCGCGAGGGACTGCCCTACTCGAGGCTTGAAAGGCTCTGTCAGGCGGCTGTGCGGCGGCGTTTGGCTTTCGAAGCCGTCGGGGCGGAGGACTTGATGCTCTTCTTCAGCGCCTCCATGAGATCAATCACGGGGGCGCGTTTTTGCTTGGGCTGGCCGGTGATTTTCTGGCCTTTTCGTTTCTGCTCGACCAGCTTTTCTACGTTTTCGCGGTAGGTATCGTGAAACGATTCGGGGCGAAATGGGGCAGCCAGCTGTTGGATCAACTTGGTGGCGAGTTCGAGTTCCGACTTGGTCGAAATGGCCTTCCCTGAAACGCGCTCTTGGTTTCCTTGATGCAACTCGTCGGGATAAAACAGCGTGTGCATGATGAGCGAACCTTCGGCGGAACGGATCAGGATCACGTTTTCCCGGCCATGCATGGAAACTTTCGCCAGGGCACTGTATTTGGTTTCCTGCAGGACTTTGAAAAACAGGTCGTAGGGCTTGCCGATTTTATCGCCCGGCGCGACATAATACGAGTGCTCAAAGTAGATGGGATCCACCTCAGCTTCGCGCACGAACTGCAGAATATCGATGGTTTCGGCCGTGGCGGGCGCGATCTTCTTCAGGTCCTCGTCCTCGACGACCACGTATTCATCCTTGCCGATTTCATAGCCTTTCACGATTTCGGATCGCTCGATCGGCTTGTCCTCCTTGGCGCAATACCAGACTTCTTTGACACGCGAGAGATCCTTGCGGTGGAGCAGGTGAAAGTGGACGGCTTCCGCCCGCCCGGCCGAAAACAGACGGACTGGGAACGAAACGAGCCCAAAACTGATGTAACCTTGCCAAACGACAGCCGGCATGGCTATAAGACCGTCGTCCGTGCGTTTCTGTTACTCGCTGTCGGCCGTCCATCGTATTTCTGGAAAAAGCACTTGACCTTGACGTAACGTCACGGTGGAAGATGAGAGGCAGGAAGGGAATCTCGTTGCAGGAGCCGAACGGGGAGCAGTGGTACCAGGCGAGTGAGTTCGCGGAACTGGCCGGCGTTACGGTGCGTACACTGCACCACTATGACCGGATTGGGCTGTTGAAGCCGAAAAAACGGTCGGGCGCAGGATACCGGCTATATCGGCTGGCAGACCTGGAGAGGATCGAGCAGATTGTGGCGCTGAAGTTCCTGGCGCTGCCGCTGGCCGAAATCCGGCGCCTCCTCGACCGCGAGCCGCTTTCGCTTGCCCAGGCACTGGCGCGCCAGCGGGTGGGACTGCTCGAGAAGCGGCGCCTGCTCGACCGGGCACTGACGGCCATCCGCGAAGCAGAACTGGCAATGTCTGAGGGCAAGCCAACGGCCGTGTCGTTGCGGCGGATTATAGAGGCGATTGAGATGCAAAACGATTCGAACTGGATGATGAAGTACTACTCCCCCGCGGCCCAAGCGAAGATCGCCGAGCGGGCCAAGACATTCACGCTGGACATGCAGAGGCAGGTTTCTCAGGCCTGGAAGGACTACTACCGGGACCTGGCTGCTCTCAAGGATCAAGAGGATCCTGGCGGCGCGAAAGCGGCTGAACTGGCAAAACGGCATCAGGAACTCGTGGCAGCGTTCACCGGGAACGACCCCGAGGTGGAGGCTGGATTGACGGCCCTTTACAAAGACCGGGCCCATTGGCCGGCCGAGATGAAGGATCTGATAAAAGAGCACGAGGGCTGAGAGATCGGAAATCCTCGCGTCGGCGCCAAGTTGCCGTTTTCAGCGAATAACGTCCCATTGCCGGACAGAGTCAGGGCGGAAGATGTTCATTACGCCTGCCTGGAGTTCGGCAGGCAAACTGCTCGTAATAACCAGCAGTGGCGCTGGAACAAGACATCCGCTTCGCCGTCCGAACTCTTCTGAAGAGTCCAGGGTTTACCGTCGCCGCCGTGGGGGCACTGGCCGTCGGAATTGGCGCGAATGTGGCCATTTTCAGCGTTGCGAATGCGTTTCTGCTAAAACCAATCGCGCTCGCCAACCTCGACCGCCTGATGATGATTGTCCAGACGGTTCCCCGCGACGATAACGACTGGGACGGCATAGCTCCGGCTGATTACCGCGATTGGAAGAATAACACAACCTCTTTTGAGGCGACGGCGGCCTACCGGCCTGCCGACATGAACTTGGCGGACCCGCAGCGGCCCGACGTGATTCATGTGGCGCTGGTCAGCAACGACTTCTTTAGCCTGGTTCGGGTGCAGCCCCAGCTTGGTCGCGTCTTGCTACCCGATACCAATCGCCTTGGCAGCGATCGCGAAGTGGTGCTCGGCTTCGACTTGTGGACAGGCCGCTTTGCAGGGGACAAGGGCATTGTGGGCAAAACGATCCGGCTCGATTCGAAGAACTACGTTGTGGCGGGTGTGCTGCCGAAAGGATTTGAGTTTCCGCTCGCCGTAGAGGCATGGGCGCCGCTCGCTATGGGGCCGGCCGAGATGGCCGTGCGAACATCGCACAGTCTTCGAGTAGTGGGCCTGCGGAAGGCGGGCGTCACACCCGAGACGGCGGATAGCGAGATACGTGCAAAAGGGGAATCGCTGACGCGGGACTTCCCGGAGACCCATCGCGGCCGTCACTTCCTGGCCGTTCCGCTGCGCCAGTACCTGACCGGCAACTACACCCGCCAGTACACCTTACTGCTGATGGTCGCGGTGCTGCTGGTGCTGCTGATCGCCTGTGCGAATGTGGCTAATCTGCAGTTTGCGCGGGCGGTACTGCGGCAGAAGGAAATGGCGCTGCGCGGGGCTCTCGGCGGTACACGGTGGCAGCTCGTCAGGCAGTTGCTGACGGAGAGCGTTTTGCTGGCTTTGGCGGGCGGCGCATTAGGCGTGCTGCTGGGGTCTTGGGGGATTGCGCTGATTCGCGCGAACATGCCGGCCGAAGTGGCGCGCCAGGTCGCGGGCTGGGAGGGTATTCACCTGGATCGGGACGTACTTGCGTTCACGCTAGTGTTATCGGCAATCGCCGGCATCGTGGCGGGCTTGGCTCCGGCGATTCGTTCCGCCAACGCGGATGCGGCCGATGCGTTGAAAGAGGGAGGACGCGGCTCGTCTCAGGGGTTTGGACGCGATCGGGTCCGGATGGCTCTTCTCACTGGCGAGATTTCCCTATCGGTGGTACTGCTGATCGGCGCCGGACTGATGGTGCGCGGCACTCGTTCGTTCTCAACCATCGGAGACGAGATGGACCCTTCGACCATCCTGACCGCACGGTTCTCGCTCTCCGGATTCAAGGACCTGGGACCGCAGAAGTCCGCCGGCCAGTATCAACAAGTGCTGAATGCGGTGCAGTCGATTCCCGGTATTCGGGCCGCCTGTCTCACGACGGCGCTGCCGTTCCACGACACGGCGGCCGAGGCGCCATTCAGCATAGAAGGCCGGCCGGCCTTGCAATTGAGCGACCTGACATCGGCGCCGCTGCACGCGGTCAGCGCGAGCTACTTCGACATGATGAGATTGGGGGTTCGCGACGGACGGTGGTTGGATGACCACGATAACGAGAAGTCGATGCCGGTGGCCGTGATCAGCCGCCGCATGTCGGAGCGGTATTGGCCAAACGCCAGTCCGCTGGGCAGCCGGATTCGCGTGGGCACGGATTCGCAGCCGCTGACGATTGTCGGCGTGGTGGGCGACGTTCGTTATGACCTGTACGAACGCGAGCCGGCTTCCGTCATCTACGTTCCCTACACCCAGCACCCGGCCGCGTACAGTTATCTCGCCATACGCGCCAACGGCGATCCAACCCAACTGACTCAGCTGATCCGCGGCAGGCTTGCAGCGATCATGCCCGAACAGCCGCTCTCTCACGTTCAAACACTCGCCACGGTAAGAGCCAATAACGGGCTCGGCTTGGCGTATGTGGCGGTGATGTTAACGGTGCTCGGTGGTGTTGCATTCGCCCTGGCTTGCGTCGGCGTCTACGGCGTGATGGCATATGCTGTGGCGCAGCGCACGAGGGAGATCGGGATTCGCGTGTCGCTGGGCGCCAGGCGCATGGATGTGCTGCGGATGGTGATGCGCCAAGGGTTGCTGGTCACAGTGACGGGCTTATCAATTGGGCTGGCCGCGTCAATTGTGCTGGCCCGGGCGCTGGCCAAACTGATCTTTGGCGTGGGAGCACTCGATCTGCCCGTTTTCGCCGGTGTGCCTGCAGCGCTCGCGGTGGTAGCGCTTCTGGCGTGCTTGATTCCGGCCCGTCGAGCACTCGGCGGTGAGCCGCTGTCCGCGCTGCGTAGCGAGTGAGCCTGAGTTGAAACTGCGGACGCGCTACCGCCGTCGCCGGGCCAGGATTTCATAGACCGGCTTGTTGTCCGCGAACACTTGCCATTCCGCCACATTGCCGTCGCGGACCACGGCTTTCCAGGCGGCGGGTATGTGCCAGGACTCGTCATCGATGGTGCCACCCGCTTCCCCAGCGAGGAGCACAATTTCGCCTTCCGTCATGACATGGTCTGCGCGAACCCAGTAGTCTGGACACATGGCGAAATACGCCCGCCAAGCGGCCTCCATGTAGCTCGCCCCAGCGGAGCGATTCCCGAGCGAGTCCACGAACACGTGATCTGCTGCCATGAGCGCAGCGAGAGCGTCCACGTCGTGGCTATTGATGGCGCCCAGCCATTGTTGGAGGATCTCAGCGGGAGTTGTTGAGGCCACGGAAAGAGCGTAGCACCGATGACCGAAGCAGGGTCGGCCCTTCTCGGGCGGCAGCGTGGGATTTCAGCACGTTTTTCCACGGAGTGAAATCGTTTCCTGTGTATCTGGAATCGGCAACCTCTGCCGGCTCCAAGGGAGTGTATTAGACTGCACGGGCGGTGATGATGCCGCCTTGATCGCAGGTGAGGGCTCACCACTCGTAGACCCAAACGTAGGTCGTGTAAACAGTTTCGGCCGGACCCGGGGGCGGACCAAACACTTTCCCATTGATCGCCTCGCCGACGCGGATAGTGAGCCGCATGCCATCCTGGAAAAAAACGGGATCGGTCTCGTGGAAGCGATAGGCGGAGAACTCTTTGCCGGGCACCAGGTGCGTCAGCCCCGCGACTGGAGTGTAGTATTTTCCGCGGTTGAAGTAGTAGGTTCCCAGGAAGTAATCTTCCATTCCCGAGGAGAGTATCATCGGGGTGTTTGAGTGGCCCAGATACGCCCGCACACAGCTTTCGAGGAAGGCGAAGTTCGTGCTTTTCGCCGCGATGGCGACTTGATAGAGAGCGCCGGGCCCTCTACCGTTGTACAGGTCGAACTCCTCCAATGGCTGATGGGTGCGGTTTTCGAGCCTGTACAGCTTCAAGCGCGCGTTGTCGGGAAGGCGGACGCCGCCCAGTTCCACCGGCAGGTTCTGGACACCACGAATGATCCACCAGAAGATCGGATTCTCCGGCTCGGCGTTGTGGCGCTCGGCGGTCACGCGAACATTGCGGCCGAAGGGAATGCGGTAGGTGTTGTAGATGCCGCTGGGCTGACCAGTCTTGCCGATACGCTCCACGCCCCACGGCGCGGCTTCATCCTGAAAGCCGATGCCGTGGCCCATCATCAATTCCATGTCGATGGAGGCCTGCTTCTCGTCATCGACGTAGACGCGGATGCGCGTCAGCCCGTAATCCTTGAAACTCCCGCCGAACCACATATGGGTGAGGCAACCGGCCCCCGAATAATGGAAGAGTTCGGTCTCCGAGCCGGCCGGCAGCAGTTGCTGCTCCTTGCCCATCGCGCTGAAGGTCTTCAGCTTGTCTACGTCGGCGGCCCGCACGGGGAGATTTGCACCGACCATAAGAAGAGCCACGCCCGCGACCGGCAGCGTCTTCAGAGTTGGCATTCGGAATCTCATCTTGATTCAAGTAGTAGCACTGCTGAGGGCAGCCCTGTCCGACGCTTCTCAGCCATCCGGGTTGCCTATTCGGCCTCTAGGCGAAGATAGTACTGAATGCTAACAGCCGGAATAGTAGGTCTTCCCAACGTGGGGAAGAGCACGTTGTTTAATGCGGTAACGCAGACCCGTAAGGCGCTGGCCGCGAATTACCGCTTCTGTACGATTGAGCCCAACACCGGCGTGGTGACGGTTCCCGACCCGCGGCTGGAAGTGCTCGCGAAGCTGAGCAAGTCGGCGAAGGTCATTCCCGCTGCCTTTGAGTTTGTCGATATTGCGGGCCTGGTCGCCGGCGCCAGCAAGGGCGAAGGGCTGGGCAACCAGTTTCTCGGCCACATCCGCGAGGTGGACGCCATCATCCAGGTGGTGCGTTGCTTTGAGGACGCCAACATCGAGCACGTCATGGACACGGTGGATCCGGTGCGCGATATCGAGGTGGTCAACACCGAGCTGGTACTGGCGGATCTGGAGTCGGTTGAGAAGCGCAAGGTGAAGCAGCAGAAGGCGGCCAAGAGCGGCGATAAGAAGATTGCCGCCGAAGTGGAACTGCTCGAGAAGCTTGAAGCGCATCTCAACCAGGGCAAGACTGTGGTGACGATGGAACTGACGCCGGAAGAGAGGGCGCAAGTGAAGTTGTTCTTCCTGCTGACGGCCAAGCCCACGCTGTTCGCCTGCAACGTGGCGGAAGACGATCTGGCTCATGCCGACCAAAACGAGTTCGTGAAGAAGGTCCGGGCGTACGTGGCGGAGCATCACGACACGCGGGCGGTGGTGGTTTCGGCCGAGATCGAGTCAGAACTTGTGATGCTGGCACCGGAAGAGCGGGAAGAGTATCTGAAAGAGCTCGGCGTGACGGACACCGGGGTGTCGAACCTGATTCGGGAAGCCTACTACCTGCTGGGCCTACGAACGTATTTGACGACCGGCGAGAAAGAGACGCGCGCCTGGACCATTCATGCGGGCGATAAAGCGCCAGTGGCAGCCGGGGTGATCCATTCGGACTTCGAGAAGAGCTTCATTTCGGCGGAGTGCATCGCGTACGAGGACCTGATTGCGGCGGGGTCGTTTGCCCGGGCGAGGGAAACCGCCAAGCTCCGGACTGAGGGCAAAGATTACGTGGTGCAGGACGGCGACGTGATGGAGTTCAAGACGTTTCTTTAGGGCCACGCTTTGACGAGCCGGTCGTGGGCGACCGGCGCAGGTGTGGGCACCCGCCCCACATGGAGCTCAGGATATTCGTAGCGTTTGCTGGCCTGGAGCGCAGGACGCGGGCGTCCTGCGCAGGCGAGGCGCCTACCGCACTGGAAAACGTTACGGTTCGACCGGCGAAGCCACCAGGTGCTCGGAGGTGAACCAGACCTGCAGTTCGTTGGTGCGAACGACGTCGCTCACCAGCAGATCGTTGGTGCCGTCGTCGCCGGCGTCAGCGGCCTCTTTGGCGTAATGGCGAGCTTCTTTCAGAATGAGCTCGTGGGCTTCGAGCAGCCTCGATAGCTGAACCGGCACCGTTTCGCGATGGATGGGCGCTCGTTCGATGCGAGTGTGCTCCGCAACGTCGTGCGACAGCGCGATGGCCACGCCGCCCAGCAACTGGATGCGCTCCGCGATTTCGTCGACCAGTTCGGCCTGCTCGTTGTAGTGCTTGTCAAAGAGCAAGTGCAACGGGTAGAAGTGGATACCAGTGAGTTGCCAGTGGTGCTTCTTGTATAGATCGCGCAACACCATGGTGTCGGCGAGGACCTGGTTGAGGTTGTTGACGCTCTGTAACCGGACCTTTTCATCCAGTCCGATGGGGTAGTTCACAACGGTTCCGAACTGTTGAATGGGCTCGGCGCGCTGATGCAGTATGGGCGCAGCCTTGGGAACTGATTTGTGGTTGGCGGTTTGGGTTTTGGTTGGCATATGCTTCCTCTCCATTGATGCCACCGGGAACAGGCTAGTACCAGTGAAATCGGACTAGCGATATTGCTAGGGGGCTTGAGATGCTAACCGCCGGGATTCTCCATCGCGGCTTCCCAGGTCTTGATAAACTCCTGCGCGCGGCCCGCTTCGTGCAGCCGGGCAAACTCGGCAACGCGATGTCCAACCCGGTGCAGGCGCTCACGAACCTCGGCATCGTGAATACCTCCAGAGGCGGGAAAGACCTCCGCAGCCTCGGGGATGGAGACCTGTTCGGGTACCACCCAGGCGTGGAGTGCACGTCCGATGTTCCGTAACGAGTTGAGGGCATCGAAGGCGCCAGATTGGCCGCCGGAGACGCCGATGAGCCCGATCATCTTGCCTTCGAATTCGTCAAAGCCCATTAAGTCGAGCGCATTTTTCAACACGCCGCTGAGACTGCCGTGATACTCGGGCGTGCCGAGCAGAATGCCATGTGCGGAGCCTACATCCCGCCGGAGCCGCAGCACGTCTTCGGAGACCGAGTCCGGGGCTTCATCCTCGCCGTTGGCGAAGGTCAGCCGGTAGTCGCGGAGATCAATCAGCTTGGTCTCGGCGCCTGCTGCGTCGGCCCCTTCCAGAGCTTCGATGACGGCCCGCCGGGTGTAACTGCCCCGGCGCAGGCTGCCGCAGATGCCGACTACGCGAATACGGTTCCTTACGTCTGGCTGCTTGCGTGCTGTCATGGCTTGGGCGCCGGCACTGCTTCGGGCCCGGGGACGGGTGCTCCGGCGTTCTGGCTGAAGTAGGCGCGGATCCCTTCCTCAGTAAGCCCTAATGCGCGGGCGAGTTCGACTCGCGCGAGATTGTTGCGATACTGGGCGGAGATGAGGCTCTGATCGGCATCGGCTACCGACTGCTGGGCCTGGACCACTTCGAGGTTGTCGGCCACGCCCGCCGAAAAGCGGTCGCGGGCCTGCGTAAGGGTCTGGTTGGAGAGGTCGACATTGCTTCGGGCCACGTCTACCTCCTCCTGGGAGGCTTTCAGATCCAGCAGCGCGGTGCGGACCTGATAGTCGATTTGGCCTTTCAGGTTGGCGAGATCGTTTTTCCGGTTGGTGAGCGCGACGTCCGCCGCCAGCTCGTCGGCTTTGATTTTGCCGCCGTCGAAGACGTTGAACTTAAGTGCTCCGACAAAGGCGAAGGTGCCGTGTGAATCGTTGAAGTGAGTGCCGATGTCGCCGTAGTTGCCGGCGGCCTCGAGCGTGGGGTAATACTGCGCGTGCGCCGCGCGCTTGGCGTACTCCGCGGCCTTGACGGAAATCTCGGCGGCCATGTAGTCCGACCGGTGCTGGTAGGCCTTGGTTAAGGCATCCTCGACGCTGAGGCCGTCCAGCGGCGAACCGAGCGTCGGATCGACCACCGTAAACGATTGGCCGTTGGGAAGGCCGATCACACGGGCGAGGGTGAGCTTGTCTTTCTCGAACTGATTGGACTGCGCTACTAGAAGCTGTTGCTGGCGCTTCAGTTCCACTTGTGCTCGCAGGACGTCAATTCCCGGGGAGGTTCCGGCCTTCCTCTGATCGGAGGCGCGGTCGTAGAGTACTTGAGCCGTCCTGACCTGCGCCTGGGTGGAGACCACCGTGGCGGCACTGGCGATGATCCGCAGATAGGCGTTGCCAACGGCTTCCACCACCAGATCGCGAGCGTCTTTTACGCTGAGCTGAGCAGCAAGTTGGCGTTGCTTGGTGGCCTGGTAGTTGCGAAGTTGTGCCATATCGACCAGCGGCACCGACGCATACGCACGGGCATCAGCGTATTGGAACGGACCTACGATCTGTGGAATCGTGAAATAAGGATTCGGCGCGAACTTGAAGCCGAAGGTGGCGAGGTCCACCTGCTCCACCGCTTCGCTCACTCCGCCGGTGACGTTCGGCAATAGAGCGGACAGGACGCGCATGCGGGTAGCCTTGGTTTCGCGGTCGGCCTGTTCGCTGGAGAGCAAGCCCAGGTTTGCCTTCAGCCCACGAGCGATGGCGCCCTCCAGGGTGAGCTGAATGGCATTGGGCGTGGCTTGCCCCTGGACAACGCTCCCGTCGAACTGCGCGGGACTGGGCTGCTGAGCGGCCTGGGGGAGGGGCTGATAGGATGTGACGGGCGCGGAGCCGACCTGTTGGCCCGAAAGCTGGAGGGCCGAAAGCGAAGCCGCAAAGATGGTTAAGATCTTGACAAGTTTTCCGTTACTCATTGATTCTGTTCACCTAAAAGGGCATTCCTTCGTCTATATACAATGCTTCGATGCAGCGAAACTGCGGTTTGAACCAGCGAATATTTAAGTTCTTAACCTTTTTGGGTCGCGGCAAAACGAGTCCGTCCCCTCTGAAGCTAGAGGAATTCTGTTATTGAGTGCCCCCGTCTGGCCGGGTATTCTGGCGGAAGTCTCCGGAAGCCCTGCTAAATCCTATCAGCGCGGCAAGATCGGTTGAATACCAGGAATGAATGACGAGTTGGACGTGACCGGGCCCGACCCAGAACCAAATCACGCGGCGGAGACGAAGCCGGGGCGGTCCGGAGGAGTAGTCGCGTCTTTGTGGCTGAGCGCCGCCGCCGCAGTGGCTGGCTTGGCCTGCTTTTCTTATCCGATGTTCGTAATACGCCCATTCCGGCACCAAGGCGAGCGGGAGTTGGCGGTGGCACTGTCGGTAAAGCAAGCGGCGCCGGTGGTGACGATTCTTTGCGCGTCCGTCGCCGTGATCTGCCTGATCGTGTTCTGGCGTCGTTACGCGGTTGGACGGCGGGTTCTGGCGACGGTGTTTGCGTTGGTGTCGTGCAGCTCCATCTGGCTGGCGCGATTCAACGTGTACGAAATCATGTTTCATCCAATGGGGACACCGGCTGTTGAGCCGGCGCACACCGCCAAAATCGACCCGGATGACATGGTGCTTGCCGTGAACGTAAATCACAGTGCACGCGCCTATCCGATTCGCACCATGGGATATCACCACATTGCCAATGACTGGGTGGGCGGCGAGCCAATCGTCGCCACGTATTGAACGCTCTGCCACACCGGTCTGGTGTGGAAGCGGACCGTGGAGGGCCGAACCCTCACATTCCACCTGGCTGGTATCAATAACCAGAACTTTCTTATGCGGGATGACGAGACCGGCAGCTACTGGCAACAGATCAGCGGCCTGGCGGTTTCCGGACCGCTGGCGCGGAAGCAACTGGAGCTGGTGCACTCCGATGAATTGACGTTTGCGCTTTGGCGCAGCGAACAGCCCGACGGGTTCGTGCTGAAACCGGTTTCGAAGTTTTCCAAGGACTACGAGGACAAAGACTGGGACGTTAAGATGGCGAAGGCGCGGACGGTGCTCGACTTTCCGGGCTCCGGGCTGAAGCCGCGGGAGTTGCTGTTGGGCATTCGAGCGGGCGGGGCCAGCCGTGCCTATCCGGTAAACGTCGTACTGGCGGAGAAACTGGTGCAGGATCGGGTGGGAACGGTCCCGCTGGTGCTGGTGGTGGGACAGGATGGTAAATCGATTCGTGCTTTTGAAGCGCGGTGGACTGGCGCGGGCGCGCCGCCGGACTTTTATCGCAACAGCGATGTGGCTGTCGTAGATCCGAAGGCGCTTGCCGCCGCGACCACCAAGAACGCCGACCTTCCCATCATGATGGACTCGACCAGCGGCAGCGGCTGGAGCTTTCAAGGCTGCGCGGTGTCCGGGCCCATGCAAGGAACGTGCCTCAAGCCGGTGGCGATGCTGAAAGATTACTGGTTCGACTGGCGCAACTACAACCCGAAAACCACCGTGTACAAAAAGTAGCAGGGAGCCGCGGACGGATTCGCACGGCGCGCGATCGCAGCCGAGTACACTCTTCTTAAGTGCCCACAGCCACCGCCGCCGGCCAGACCATCACACTAGCCCGACGGCTGGGGCTGTTCGACGCCATCATGATCGTCATGGGCGGCATTGTGGGATCAGGCATTTTCATCAACCCGTACGTCGTGGCGCAACACGTACACACGCCGTTCCTGATTCTCGGGTGCTGGGTATTTGGCGGATTAGTGGCGCTGGCGGGCGGCTTCGTCTATGCCGAGCTCGCGGTACTGCGGCCCGATCTCAACGGGCAATACGCGTATCTTCGCGAAGCGTTTCATCCTGCCGCCGGGTTCAGCTACGGTTGGGCGCTGCTGCTGGTGATTCAGACCGGCGGGATGGCGGCAGTCGCAGTGGCGTGTGCGCATTACGCGCGAGAAGTGACGGGGATTCCGCTGGGCGACAGCCCGTTTGCAATTCTGATTCTCGCGTTTCTGACGATTGTGAACTGCCTGGGCGTGAGAAGCGGCAGCACGCTGCAGAGTGTTCTGATGATGCTCAAGATTGGCGCCATTGGGACACTGGTGTTCGCGGGCTTCGCCTGGGGGCACGGCGAGGCGCTGCACATCAGGCCGCTGATCGGGCAACCCGTTTCGCTCACGCTCGTGGCTGCGATCGGCGGCGCGCTAACGCCGGTGCTGTTTTCGTATGGCGGCTGGCAGTGCGCCAGCTTCATGACGAGCGAGATGAAAGACCCGCGCCGCGATCTCTCGCGCGCGATGGTGCTGGGCGTCCTGGGTGTCATTGCCCTTTATTTCTCGGTGAACATGGTCTGCATAGCGACGCTTGGTCCGGATGGGTTGGCCAATACGGGCACGCCTGCCTCGAGCGTAATGCAGCGGGCGTTGGGTGCCCGCGGCGCGTTTTGGATGGCCATGGCGATCGCCGTTTCCACTTTTGGTTTCTTGAGCCACGGCATGCTGACCGCGCCGCGCGTCTACTACGCCATGGCAAAGGACAAGTTATTCTTCTCCAGCGTCGGCTGGCTCTCGGCGAAGACGCGAGTGCCGGTGGTGGCGATCACCATGCAGGGAGTGTTCGCCTCCATCATCGCCTTGTCCGGACGATACGAGCAGATTCTGAGCTACGTGGTTTCCATCGACTTCATCTTCTTCGGCCTGACTGCGGCGACATTGTTCGTGTTCCGCCGCCGTGCAACCGGGCAGCATGCCCATAAGACACCAGGCCATCCGTACACAACAATCTTCTTTATCGCTTCGTGCTGGCTGGTCGTGATCGGCACGTTTGTTAATTACCCGCGCAATAGTTTTGCCGGGCTGGGCTTGCTGTTTCTCGGCATTCCCGCTTTTTACTTTTGGCAAAGGAGACGCACTGTTTGACGATTCCACAACGAGTGTTGAGTTCCCCGTACATGCAGTGGGCCAAGACCCAATCGCATGCCAGGTTCAATATGGCCACCAGCGGCGTGAAGCATTACCCGCTGAGCGGTCTCCCGGTTCGGCTGGGAGAGCTGGCAATATCGGGGCCGAGTTATTACGGGTTTCCACCGCTGCAACAGGCGCTCGCTCAGAAGTGCCAGGTCGACGCCCAATGCGTAGTCGCTCCGACGGGTGCCTCGATGGCGAACCATCTCGCCATGGCGGCGGTGTTGGAACCGGCCGACGAGGTGCTCATCGAAGAGCCGACTTATGAGCTCTTGACTGCGGCGGCAGGGTATCTGCAAGCCAACATCAAGCGCTTCCAACGGCGCTTCGAGGCAGACTTCGCGGTGGACGTAGCCGAGATCGAGCGAGCCATCACGCCACGCACTCGGCTCATTGTGCTGACCAACCTGCATAATCCAAGCAGTCAATACACACCGCCGGAAGTCATGAAACAGGTCGGCGAATTGGCGCGTTCGGTGGGCGCACGTGTGCTGGTTGACGAAATCTACCTGGACGCCCTGTTCGAGGCTGCTCCCGCTTCGGTGTTCCACCTGGGCAATGAGTTTATTGCCACGAGTAGCCTGACCAAAGTCTATGGGCTTAGCGGGCTGCGTTGCGGATGGGTGCTGGCAGAACCGGAATTGTGCAAACGCATGTGGCTGCTCAATGATCTGTTTGGCGTGATTCCAGCGCACACGGCCGAGCTATTGAGTTGCATCGCACTGGCGAATCTGCCGACGGTCGCCGCCTGGTCGAAGCAGTTACTAACTGAAAACCAGAAGTTACTCAACCAGTTCTTGGCAGCAACGCCGCAGGTTGAGAGTGCGCCGCTTACGGCCGGGACGGTGGTGTTCCCTCGCACCAATCTGCCCGTTGAGGACTTCTGCCGGTTCTTACGAGAGCGATACGAGGCGACCGTGGTGCCGGGCCATTTCTTCGGCTGCAAACAGCATTTCCGCATTGGTATCGGCGGTGACTCCGAACCGCTGCAGGCGGGGCTGGATCGATTGCACGAGGCGTTGGCGCGGTTTGGGAATTAGCGGCAGTTTAGTCGCAGAGCGCCGGCAAATCGGGGTTTTCGGCGAACCGAAATAGAGTGACGAGTTGTGTCTCAGTTATCCGATCCGTTGAAAGGTCGATGCTGGATAATTCATCTCGCCGGAACCAACGTGCCCCAGCCGTTTCCATGGTTTCCTGCACTAATTCCCCGCCCTCCACTTCACAAAGGATGAATGCCTTGTAGACATACCAGGGTTGAGGCGGATGAGAATGCTCTCGTTTGTCAAGAAGAGCCAGCAGGCGCACAGGCCGGACAATGAGTCCTGCTTCCTCCCGAGTTTCCTTAACCGCGACTTCGAACGGCGTAGATCCAACGTCGGCCCAGCCTCCCGGCAGCGTCCATCTTCCCTGATCCAATTTCTCTTTCACGAGCAGGATCTCATCTGTGCCGCGAAATAGTACGGCCCTGATGTCAACCTTCGGCGTCTGGTATCCGGTCTCGGAAGCGAAGACGCGCATGATCTTTTCGTATGGCTCGTCGGTGAGTTCCGCAAGCAGACTGGCGCTGAGCGATCGGACCTCCTGGTAGCGTTCAAGGTCGTACGCATTGGTCGCGTATTCGATTCCCGTTTGGGCAATGGCCTGGAGCCGTTGGGCACAAGCCAGCAGTTTGCCTGGTTTCATTCCTCAATCATGACGTGCCCATCCTTGAAGCCTGCGATCGGAAGCCAGAATGTCAGCACCGTGACACAGCCTTCAGGCTGTGGTGTCCAGAATGAACTCATGCCGACCGGGGACAGGCGCCTGTGTCCCAAGGCGCGCACACATCTCCGTATCTCATCACCGAAGCCCGCCGCCGCGCGGACACAGCGAGCCTGTCCCCAGATTCCCTCTCCACCCCGCTACAGATTCTTCTTCAAGAAACGCGCAGATGTTATACCCGGTCAGAAACTTGAACGGGAACTCGCCCATGGTGTAGTGCCCGCAGGGGAGCACGGCCACTTCGTGGTCCCAATTCCATTCCTTGGCGGTTTGAATGACGTTGCGCGAGAGGTGAACAGGGAAGGTCGTGTCGTACTGCGTGTAGATGAATTTGGAGCGCTGCTTTTGGGCGGCGAACTTCTCCGAGTAGGCGGGCGGGCTGATGCACATCCAGAGCTTTCGGAGCGTCTCCAGATCAGTGGATTCCTGCAGGCTTTCTTTAATGTGCTGCGTCGATAAGCCTTCCCAAACCGGATCGGCAAAGTAGGTTGAGCAGTGGTTGAAGACGTTGACCTTGATGCGCGAATCGTGTGCCGCGGCCAAAAAGGCGTAGCAGGAGCCGAGGCTGGTGCCGACAATGCCGAGATGTTCGAAGCCCTTTTGCTGAAGCCAATCGAAGCAGGCCCGGGAGTCGATAACAGCCTGGCGCGTGGCATCGATGGTCCGGCAGATGTTGGATGAAACAGCGTAATCGGCGCGGTTGAGCTCCGCCGGCATGCGCGAATCGTGATAAGGCAGACTGAGACGCAAAGTGGAGATGCCCAACTTCTGCAATCCCTGGCACAACGCATTGTGCTGGGGCAAACGTGCGTTCCAATGCGGCAGCAGCACAACCGCTTTGCGATTGTAGTTTCGCGCCGGATACCAAAGCGCGCGAACCAGATTGTTGGCGGGATAGGGCGTGGCTACGGGAGAGGTAAACTCCAGCCAGTCGTTGTTGAGCCGAAAGTCGGCCGGCGGGAGGTAGGAAAAGAACTCTTCGCTGTGGGCGATGGCGCGGCCGTTCAGCTCGATGATGTATTGGCCTGGAGAGCGCTCACCCTGGGGAAACTCCTGTGAGCACGGCCACTGCCGGGACCACTCGATCCCATAGTCGAAGGGACGAACAATACGGTCGGTGGCGCGAAAACACAGGTCGTTCTCCCATTTATCCATCCAGCGTCCGTAGCGCCGGCCGACCCCTGCGACGATTGTTTTCATCTTTGCAGCACAGCGCTCTCTGACAGACTTTCCAGAGCAATGCCGGGAAATTCTAGTGTAGCGGGCGACTGAAGCTGCAATCGACGAATCGGCAGTGAGCGGGGAAATGCGAGCGCCGCCAGTGTTCTGGCGGCCTCAAGATGCGGTGTCACAAAAAGTTCATAAAGGTTGATCCGGTCGCTTGATATAAACGGATATGCCTCGCTACGCTGCGGTTGACATTGGGAGCAACTCGGTTCGCATGATAGCGGCCGAGGTAAACCAGGAAACGATCCGCGTTCTGGCCGAAGAACGGCAGGTAACGCGCCTGGGAGAAAGCGTTTTTCGAACCGGCCGGATCAGTGAAGAAGCGCTGTCCTTTCTCTCATCGACCTTGGCCCGCATGGCGGCCATCTATCAGAAACTCAATGTCGACCGGGTGCGCGCGGTAGCCACCAGCGCGGTCCGGGATGCCGGAAACCAGGAGGAATTTATCGCTCGGGCCAGCGTGATCCTGGGCGTCGGAGTCGAAGTCATCTCCGGGCCGGAGGAATCGCGGCTGATCCAGATGGGTGTCGAGTCGCGCTGGCCGCGCCCGAAGGAACGGACTTTAATCATCGACGTGGGCGGTGGGAGCACGGAACTGATTGTCTCGCAAGGGGGCCAGCTCATTGACGCGGTTTCGAAGCCACTGGGGGCCGTGCGGCTGACGGAGTTGTTCCTCAAGAACGATCCGCCGAAGGCCGAAGAACTGCACCGGATGAACCAGTACATTGACGAGAAACTGGCGTCGTTCGCCAGGAAACATCGCCATGAGGAATTCGACCGGGCGGTGGCAACGTCGGCTTCGGCCGCTGCGGTGGTCAGCTCGGTCAATGAGTTGCCCCGGACCCGCCGGGGAGAAGCCGACCGCATGCGCGCCCGCACGACCCAGATCCGCCAGCTATATGCGACCCTTTCGACTCGCGATCTGGCGGGACGCAGGAAAATAGCCGGGATCGGACCACGGCGGGCGGAGATCGTTATCCCCGGAGCAGCAGTTTTCCTCAAGGTGTTGGAGACCTTCCAACTTCCCTCGCTTTACTATTCCGCCGCGGGTGTCCGGGATGGCATCATTGCCGATTTCGAAGCGCGAGGTATCGGGCGGGAGCTCTCGCAGCTCTCGAATGAACAGCTCAAAGTGGTGGAAGGTATGGCTAAGCGCTATGGCGTCAGCATGAAGCATATTCAAAAGGTGGCACAGATGGCGGTCCGGCTGTTCGAGGTCGCCCATCCCATTCACAACCTGCCGCCGGCGGCGGGCAAACTACTGCACGCGGCGGCCTATTTGCATGACATCGGCCACTTTGTCAGCGACACCGGCCACCATAAGCACTCTGCCTATCTGGTGGCGAATTCGGACATGCCCGGCTTCACCAACCGGGAGCGCTTCACGATTGCCACGTTGTGCCAGTTCCACCGGAAATCGATGCCCCAACCGAGACACTCGAATTTCCAGGCCTTGGACGCGGACGCGAAGCGGACGGTTTTGCTTCTGGCTCCTCTTTTGCGCCTCGCGGATTGCCTGGACAGGGGGCATCGGCAACGAGTTCACGATTTGAAAGGACAGATTAAGAACGGCGGCTTTCTGATTCAGGTCAGGGCCGAGAAGGATGCCGACCTGGAAGTTTGGGCGGCTAACAATGCGGCTGGAGCGTTCCAGCAGGTTTATGGAATCCCAGTCTCCATCCAACGCGCCCGATAGCGAACCCGTCGAATCCGCCCAGCCGCGGCCCGTTCTCCGGCGGACCAACCGCCGTTCCGGGTCGCACGTCAACCATGAACTGTCAGTTGCGCCGATTCAGGAATTCGCGCGGCTTCAACTCGATGAGCGGCTGAAGCGCGTGGAGAAGGAATGGGAACGTTGCGCCGGTGCGGCAGACGAGCTGGCCATTCATGATTTTCGCGTGGCACTGCGCCGTTTTGGCGAAGGACTGTGGCTGTTCCGGCGCCTGTTTCGAAAGCCGGACCGGAGGCAAGTCCGCGAAGAGCTTCGCGCGGTCATGCGGCTTTCCGCGCGCGTGCGCGACGTGGACATCGTCATGGGGAGTTTCACGCTGGCGGGCGTCACGGTAAGCCCGGAGATTCGTCTGTTTCTTCAAAACGAGCGCTCCATTGCCGAAGCGGCATTCGAGGCCGCACTGGCCGTGGGTCTCCGCACTCAGGCCGGAAAGCGCTGGCGACAGACCCTCCACCTGAAGCCGGTGCCGGCCTCAGCCGTCGAGGCCATCCCCGGTTCTCCGGGCGAGGCCACCGGCACGTTGGCCGCAGCGGGCACGACGGCCGAGGAGGGCCAGCCATGAAGGCAGCCTCCATCAAATGGCGCGAGAAGGAGACGGCGGCTGAGAACGCCCGCATCCTCCTGCCCGAAGTTCTGCTCGAATACCTGAAGCTCGGTGAGCGTCTGGTGGCAGATGGAGTGCACCCCCGGCAGTTGCACGAATTGCGGCTCGCGACCAAGCACTTCCGGTACGGGGTCGAGATGTTCGAACCCTTGTTCGGGCCCAAAGTTTCCGAACTGCTGGGGACACTGCGCGAGACCCAGCAGAGGCTGGGCGAGATCAGCGATGCGACGGCAAGCGAGGCTTGGCTGCGCGGACGCAAAATTCAAAATGATCCAGGGTCCAAAGCCCTCTTGAGTTTCCTGGAGCGGAGAGCTGCCCTGCAATCCGGCGAATTTGGCGGTTTTTGGAAATCGCACTGGGGGACACCGGAGCTTCGTGATCGCTGGGTGCAGTATTTGCGGCGATATGCTGGGCGCTCAGGCGCCAGATCAGCGACACAGCCGCCAAGCCCGAGCGTATTGATATAATCGAACAGTTGGCGTCTAAGAAGGTGGGCTTGGTCTATCTTCTGCAGTCCAAGGCAGCCGTCCTTGGGAGGTCGTCTAATGGTAAGACTGCAGACTCTGGATCTGCGTATCGGGGTTCGAGTCCCTGCCTCCCAGCCAAACCAAATAAGTATCTAACACGTCTTCCTGTTATCGATGAGAATCACCCTTCACGCGCTTGCCGTTTTGACGTTTGGATGTTTGAGCCTTTCGGCGCAGCCGGCCGCACAGCAACCGGCTCAGCCCGGCCCACCTACCTCAAAGCCCCCAACTGAGGCGGCGCCGCAGACTCCACCGGCCGCAACGCCGAATGGTTTCGGCCAGACGGGGAACGCGGATATCTTCCAACAAGCCCCCCCTGGGGTGGAAGAAGCGTTGCGCGAGCGGCTCGACCTGTTCTATCAGTGCCAGGTTGACGGCGCCTTCCGGAAAGGCGAGCAGTACGTGGCCGAAGAGAGCAAGGATCGTTACTACAACGGGCGCCACCAGAAATACTTCGGCTATAAGATTGTCAAGATCAAATTCTCGGATGACTTCAGCACAGCACAGGTAACAGTGGTGGCCAACGTCGACCTTCATTTTCAAGGACGTGTGATTCGCGCACCGATGCCATTTACCGCTAACTGGAAAATGGAGAACGGGTTGTGGTGTTGGTATGTGCCGGTACCCAAGCCCGGCGAGATACAGCATACGCCGTTTGGCGACGTAGTCACACCTGACCCAAAGGATATGCCCAAGCCTGAACAGCCCGGCGATCTAACTGACATCGGTAAGCGGCTTCAGGATCCGAAAACGGCGGCTTTGAGACGCTTTGGATCGAGCCCGGAACTGTCTAAGGCCGTTGCGTTTCTGCAGCCGGACGCCAAGTACCGGGACGAGATTTACTTCGCGAATTCGACCCAGAGCGCTTTCAAGTTCCATATCGATGATAAGGACCTTCCTCCGGGGATCATGGTCGAGCCGATGTCCGGGGAGTTGAAACCGCGCGAGGGCGTGACCCTGAAGATCTCCTATAAGCTGCAAGCAAGCGGAGCTCCCGCCAAGCTGTTCCAGCGGTGCAACATCCTGTACGGCCCGGAAGATCTCAAGCTGCCTTTTTACGTCAAGATGGGCAACCAGTAGAAAAGCGCAGCTGGAACGGATTGTCTCGGCTGCCCTCACCGCTTCCGGAAGGGAGTCTGTGCTGGCCTAGTGGCGTCAGGATTGCAGGTCTAGTGGGCATATGGTCTCACTCGACACAAATTCGTCAGTCACACAATCGTTGGTCGATCAATTAGTGAGCTCGGCCTCGGCCAGCGGGACGTTTTCTCTCAGCGCGTTCGAGTCGGAGCTCAGCTCGGTTGTCGATCAGGTACTCTCGTTAGCAGCCTCCGGGGCGGCTCAATCGGCGAATTCTACGGAATCGCAATCCGCTTCTGGCTCCAGTTCGAGCGGCAGCGGCACGACGACAACCACGGTGCCCGCGGAGACGTCCAACAGCGCCGGATCGAGCCAAAATTCGGGCGCGACACAATCTCAACAGTCCTTGAGCACTTCCGAGCCAGTTCTGGCGATGCTGTCGATGTTTGGGGGAACCCTGCCGACTGTTACGCCTCCTACGGTTGTTCAGAGCGGCAGCCTGCTGGTGAGCGACCTCGGGGTGGTTTCGGCAGCGCCCGCTGGAACGCCGTCCGGGCCCAATACCGTGGCCCCTGCGATTCAGACCTCTGCCCCGGGTTCGTACGGCGCCGGCACGATGATACATAGTTACGATCCATTCTGGGGAAATCTGGCCGGTCCTCTGGTTCCCGCTTCGGGCACGACGTGGACACAGCTCTCCACGGGCGATGCGCTGGATTCCGGAGCAGTAATCGCCGGCCTCGACTCTCGCTACGGCGCCGGAACCGCAACGATGCTAACCGTTTTGAACGAGCAGTTTGGAGTGCAGGCCGTACAGGAATACGAGGCGCAGAACCCAAGCACCAACACGACACCCCTGGACTTTGCGAGTCTGCCGCAGATGACCGCTTTCCAGTTCTATGGTCCCGACAACAGTTTTGTGGATCCTAACAACCAGAACCAGTACTGCTACTTCGACGAAAATGGCGTAGAGCATCTGTCGGGCGCAGTTTCCTAGCTCAGCCTAGGGCCGCGGAACCGACTGGGTAGCAGCGATTCTCACAGGCGGCTTTCCCAGCCTACCTGAGGCTGGCCAGCCAGGGGCTCAGCTTGTCCGCCCACCATTCATGGATAGCGGGGCCCGGATGCCCATGCCCGCCGACGGCCAGTCTTTCGGGTTTGGTTTCCTGGCCGGCGTAGGTGATATCGATCTGCTCGATGCCCTCAACTCGCATCCCGTCAACCATCCGGCGATACGCAGCCGACCTCGGAGGGCCACCGTGCCAAAGGGTGGCAACCAGCAGCGGGGCTTGTTCCCTGTCGGCCGCCTCTTTCATCTCCCTCAACAGAACAAGAGTTACTTTCTCGCCGTCGCGCTCCCGGTTTGCCAGCCTCAGCTGAAGCTCATTTCGATGGAGAAGTGTGACCAGCGCCGAGTGTGCTTCGAGCGGCCAGTTCGAGACGACAAAGGGCGGGAAGGCCTCGAGTCCTCCGTCGCGCAGCTCGACGTGCGGGGGCGAGAACCGCTCCCCACCAAAGTTCCGAAATGCCTCCAGCATCGCGTAGGTCAGCACATTGCGGTCGGCGTGAAACGGGATGAATCCGTAGATGACCGCAGCCGGATGTATATGCTGCTGCTCAATCAGCTCGCGGAGAAGCAGCAACGATTGGTACGTTCCATAGCCCGGCGTGCCGAAGTTCAGAATGCGGCGGTGGAGGAATCTCTGCTGGAGTATCCAGCTGAATACCTCGCTGTCCTTAACACCGTAGCCTTCCGCGAACGAGCAGCCAATGATGATAACCGGGCGGCCGCTCGCCTGCGCTGGTGTCCCCGAGTCGCGCGAGCCATCGGACAGGAAAGTCATTGGTTCATGCGGACTTTCATCCGCACGATGAACGCCGGGGTTGTTGCGCCATCCAAGAACCGGGTCGGGCTTTGCCCAGCCAATGTACTCCTGCTGTCGCACGCGGAAAGTCTGGACATGCGCTAGTCTTCCGGCCAGCTCGCCGATTCCAGTACACACGGCGAGCGTAAGCAGGATTGTGACAGCCCACATCAGCGCGTTGCGCCTGGGTTCGCTGCCAGCGGAACCCCCAGGGGAAGCGCTAGTCGAGTTTGAACCGTTCAGCGTATTCGGTGTGGTCGACACGAGTCGCTTGTTCCTCTTTCCACAGGATGCAGTTGCCGATGGCGAGCACACCCAGACCGGTTGCCATGAAACAACGCCAGGCATCCAGAGGCGTGCACACAATCGGCTCACCACGCACGTTGAAGCTGGTGTTCACGAGTACCGCGCATCCGGTTCGCGCACGAAAGGCCTCCAGAAGTCGATAATATCGTGGGTTCGTTTCGCTCTGGACTGTTTGAATGCGCGCCGAATAATCAACATGGGTCACAGCGGGCAGGCTGGAGCGTTCTTGATGCAGGCGGTCCAGCCCAAACAGACTGGGGTCCGTGGGAATTCGAAGCTCTTCCAGCACGCCCGCCACCAGCAGCATGTAAGGACTGGCTACGTCCAGGTCAAAATACTCGGCGGCGCGATCGCGCAGAACGGAAGGAGCGAATGGCCGGAAGCTCTCGCGAAACTTGATCTTTAGATTGAGAACGCTCTGCATTTGCGGCGAACGCGGATCCGCCAGAATCGAACGTGCCCCCAGTGCTCGCGGGCCAAACTCCATGCGGCCTTGAAACCACCCGACTGCTTCCCCGGCAGAAAGGGCCCCGGCCGTTTTCCGAAGTAGCTCATCTTCGTCAAGGACGTGAAACACCGCGCTCACTGAGCGCAGGGCCGCCTCGATGTCTTCTTGCGAGTACTCGGGCCCAAGCAGGGAGCCGCGCATCGCGTCGTCTCCCGCACCGGCAGACTCGACTGCCAGTGCTCGCGGGCCGCCCGCTTGCTGATGATAAGCGCACAGCGCTGCGCCCAGCGCACCTCCTGCATCACCGGCCGCGGGTTGAATCCAGAGTCTGCTGAACCGGCCATCGCGCTGCACTTTCCCGTTGGCAACACAGTTCAGGGCCACCCCTCCAGCCATGCACAGGTTGCTCAGGCCCGTGCGCTCTGCGGCTCGCCGAGTCAGGCCGACAACGGCCTCTTCCGTGACCGCCTGAATGGATGCGGCGATATCCATATGGAATTGCGTCAACTCGCTTTCCGGTCCGCGCGGGGGCTGCCCGAAGAGGTCGGCAAAGCGTTGGTTTGTCATTCGCAGCCCGGTGCAGTAATCGAAGTACAGGATGTTTAATCGGAAGCTTCCGTCGGGCTTCAGGTCGATGAGTTGGTCGAGGATGAGCTGCCGGTAGCGCGGAACACCATACGGCGCCAGGCCCATCAGCTTGTATTCGCCCGAATTGACGCGGAAGCCGGTGTAGTAGGTGAAGGCGGAGTAAAGCAGCCCCAGCGAATGGGGGAAGCGTATCTCTTCAAAGATTTCAATGGAACTGCCCTTGCCGGCGCCGATCGATGTAGTCGTCCATTCACCCACGCCGTCGATTGTCAGAATCGCTGCCTCTTCGAATGGCGACGGGTAAAAGGCCGACGCGGCGTGGCTCATGTGGTGTTCGCCGAAGAGAATCCGGTCACCCCAGTTCACATGCTGGCAGTGCTGTTTTAATTCGCGCTCCAATAGGCGGCGCTGAAAGAGTTTCTCGCGCAGCCAGACCGGCGCAGCCAGGCGGAAAGACCGGAAGCCCTGCGGCGCGAAGGCGAACCAGGTCTCCAGAATTCGCTCGAACTTCAGGAATGGTTTTTCATAGAATGCAACCTGATCCAGATCCTCGGCTCCGATGCCAGCCTGGCGCAGGCAGTACCGCACGGCTTCATGTGGGAATGAAGCGTCATGCTTGATGCGAGTGAATCGCTCTTCCTGCGCCGCAGCCACGATGACACCATCCTCGACGAGAGCGGCGGCGCTGTCGTGATAGAAGGCCGATATTCCGAGAATCCTCACTGGGCCTAGAAGATCGAGTAGATGAACGGCGCAAGAGCCGACGATTGCGCCAGCAACAAAAGTGCGCCCACGCAGAGCATCACCACGAGCACGGGAAGCAGCCAGAACTTTTTGCGTACTCGTAGGAACGCCCAGAATTCAGACAGGAATCGCATGGTCTTAGAAGGGAACTTTCATGGAGCCGGGTGCGGAATCGCGTGCATTCCAGTAACTGGCGTCCCGATCGCCTCGCGACAGTCCCAGTTCCAAGGCGTTGCGGCCAAACACACGCATAAGAAAAGCGATTGGAGTTAGCAATCCAAAAAACAGAATTGCCATCAGCACAGGGCTCATGATGCTGTGCAGTACCACCGCAACGCGGAACCAGATCCGGTGAAGCGGGGTCAGCGCCCGGGGATAAGCGAGACCAACTAGGAAGGCCGCGCTAGCCGCCGTCAGCAGGATCCAATTGGCTGGCCTGGCTTTAAGCAGCGGCGCTAGTCCTGTCAACGCCAGCACAACGCCGATGGAGAGGCCAAAACTGCGGTTCGAGGAGAGCCGAATCGCCTCGCCCGGCCGTAGCTGCTCGTGGGCGAGTTCGATCGAAGGAGAAGTGCCAAGCTTGTGGTTCACAAATATCCGCGGATTCCGTTTGCGGAGATCCAGCTATGAGCCAGTATACAGGCAGACCCAGGCCGCACCGCCTCTAACGGAGATAGCCTTCCATCAATGGCCCCAGGAACTGAGTTTGGGGCATGTATGAACGGGTAGGGTGAGCGAGGTGAGGCTAAGGCTGCGGAAATAGAAAAAGGGGGAGGTTACCCTCCCCCTTCTCTGTGTTTTCGACTAGCTCAACAAACTAGTTGTTGTATTCGTCTCTGGGGACCCAGTGCGGGCCCTGGATGTAGTATCCAGTAACGCCGAACGCGTCCGGAGTGCCTTCGCCGCGGCGCAGCTCGTGGCCCTTGTCGATAACCAGCGGCAGGTAACCTTCCGCCAGCCCGTTGTCGCGGGTTTGGATGAAGGCAAAGCCGTGGCAGTATTGGAAGCTGGTCACAGCAAAGATGTAGCCTTCAAAGCCCGGAACGCCGGGGATACCGGGGTCCGCGCCTGTGTTTGGAATCGGTGTGGCAGAGCCAGTTCCCGGATTTGCACCCGTCGTAGTTGTAGAACCATAGCCGACAACATACAGGAACTCGTCACCAGGAGCGATCCAATTCTGCGTGACATATGTGAAGTCGGACCTGGTGCCGTCGTTGCCGATCGGACCGGACGCCCCACTGTTCTTGTTCAGGTTGGATTCGTAGTAGAACAGTTGGACGTAACCAGCAGCCCGGTCTGTGCCATACGGATCGGACGAGGTGTTGTCGATGGCGATGCCGGTTTCAAATTCGCTATTCGTTACCACATACGGGAACAGCAAATCGCACTGGCAAGGCGCTAGCAGCCAGTCAGCCTGCGGTGCGCTGGGGCCCTGGACGAAGCGAGGATAGGCATTGACGCCTGCCGGTCTGCCGTCAGGAACGTCGCCGACGGTCGGGGTCACGCCAATCGGAGCGAAGCCGACGGACGAGGAGAGGACCAGTGGCGGAATGGGCGTCGAGATCGAGGAAGAGTAGTCAGTCGAGAAATCGATGTACGCTGTCTCGATGTAGGCCGGGTCAGACGTTATCACTTCGTAGATGAAAGTGACGGACGTGTTGCTGGATGTTGCCGTAAATGAACCGTCCGTAGCGTCATTCTTCGTGTTCAGGTACCCGCTGTAGTCGGAGGCGTAGTTCGGAGACGTGCCCACGCGGTAGAGAATACCCGACGGGGTTGCTGGAGAACGGATTGTACACGCTGGGAATAGCCGACGTCAACGGCGTGCCGCCCCACATCCCGGCATAAGCCGGTGCAGTAACCGTCACGCCCGGGTTGATGTTGGTCAGGGTGACGTAGAGGCGCGTACCGTTGGTGGCCAGGCCCACTGCTCCGAAATTAATCAGGTTGGCTTGTCCGTTTGGATCGTTGTTAAACCAGTTGCTTTCCGTGAAGTACCCGTAGGAAAACACGTTCTGCGTGGAAAACTCCGTAAACGGCCCGCCAACGACGTTGCCGGGACCGGAACCATTCATCTTGGTGGGATCGGGTGACGTAAAGTTGTCCGTAAACCAAGTCCTGCGCTTGAACGACGACGCAAAGCCTTCCTGAATCGGAACAACGAAGTCCTGTGGACGATAGCAGATCGGGCTCGTGACTTCCGTTGGCGCCGGAGCGACGATGCCATTGGTGGCATAGCCGACAAGCGGCGAGTTGCCGCCGTTAACGGCCGGCGGCTGGGTGCCCGTAATGGTCACCGTCGCGTAGACCGGAACCTGAATGCCAGGACCCGCTGCCGAGAAATAAGTCGCGTCGATCCGCAGGTTGGTGATGCGGAACTCGATGGTGCCGGTCGAGCCCGGAGGATCAAACGGAATGCCGTCGAAGCGAACTTCTTTGTTCGAACTCGGCGAGGAGCCGCCCGTGTGCAGGTAGCCCTGGAACACGTTGTAGTTGCCTGTAGTTATAGGGGCTGTAAGAAGAACCCGTGCTGCCGTTGCCCCAGCCGCCGTTGCCGGTGCCGGTGTTCAGACAAGCACCACTGGTGTTGCTGTCGGGGCAAATGCTTTGCGAGATCACCCCGTAAGGTGACGAAAGGCCGGCGCTGGCCGGGTTGTTATAGCCCTTGCCCGCCACGGGAACCGGCTCGTTGATCGCGAGAATCGCTTCGTTCAACGGGAAGCCACCGTTTTGTGCAGGAAGGCTGGCATTTAGGAGCCGGCTGGTGAAGTTCGTCTGGTTCAACAGATCAACCTGGAAGTTAACTGTGGGAACCTGGGCGCCCTTGACGGTCGGCGTGCCGCCTACGCAGGTCACGACGATGTCACCAATGTATTCGGTTAGGCCCTGATACCGCATCAAGGTTGGTACGCCCTGAATGCTGCAGCTGGCCGCTTGAGGTACTGAGGGTTGATTTTGAGCGAATACGGACGGCGCGGTCGAGGTGACCGCGGCGATAGCCGTTAACGCTAAGAATGTTTTACGCAATGCTGCCATTTCCTTCTCCTTGTGAAGTGTGAAGTGCGAATTGACGGAAGTTTCTTTTCACCTGAGATTCGTCTTTGCGAATGCTCACTCTTTTTTGAATGCTATACAGTGCTCGCGGGATCCAGTTGACTGGTTCCGCTGGAAAACCCTTGACGCAGTCAAATCATGAATATCACTGGTGCACAACCTAAGTCAAGCGTAAAGTACTCAACCGTTTGGCAATAGTTTAGCCCAATCGGCCGGCAGGGCTTGTCGCTTTAGGCCAGCGCACCCCAAAGTAGCCCTTTGTCACGGATCCACCCCCCTTAAGACTCGAATTCCCGCCACCGAACGGTGAGTTAACCCTCACTTGTAAAGCGGCAAGGCTGGTCGAACAGCTTACTGTATCTCCTATCTTACTGCTGGTCTTTGTCATTTCGCATGATTTTTTGCAGCAGCTTCATGCGTCCGCGCAGTTCATCGGCCGCCTCGACGGTCATATTTGTGTCATACAAAACGTGTGGCGTGAGGAAAACAATCAGTTCAGTGCGCTGGTGGCCCTTGCTTTGTTGCCCAAAAAGTGCCCCGACGTAGGGAATTCGGCTTAGACCCGGAATCCCACCCGACCCTTCCGTCACAGCTTCCTGGATAACGCCTCCCAGCGCGATCGTATCGCCGTCCTGGATGGTTACTTGCGTTGTGATGGTGCGATTTGAAAAAGAAGGCGTCAACGTTCCAGTAGAGCCCAGCACGGCGCTGATCTTTTGATTGATAATCATCGTTACCACGCCGGCCGGCGTCACGCGCGCCATCACTTGTAGTTGGACGCCCGTTTCCACTTGCTGAATGTTCTGGTAGAAGCCTGTGCTGCCGCCTTGCTGGACGCCGGTCGCGACCGCTTGCCCCGAAATGGACGGCACCGACGAGCCGACGTCGATGGATGCGGGAATGCTATCCGTCGCAATCACGCTGGGCGTTGAAATAGATTTTCCTTTTGAATAGGTGTCCGTCAGTTGCAGCGCCGCGAGCAATTGCCGGCTCGTGTCGACCACAGTGGCCAGCGTTGCGGAGGCGCCCGTGCCGGTGAGTGCGGCACTGATCAAACCGTTGATCGGCGAGCCGTTGGCATTGGTGGGGGGCGTGGCGCCACCCAGACAGTTGGCTGCGCTGGCGAGCAGTTGCACGCACGCGGTCAGACTCCCTCCGTAAATATCACTCACGTCGACCTCATAGATCTTGGCGTCGATGAGCACCTGTCTGGGCGGCACGTCGATTTGGGTGAGCAGCTTGAGGATGCTCTTGTATTCGGTTGGCGTGGCTTGAATCAGCAGCGTGTTGTCGAGCGGGTTGGCGATGATGTGGGGCACCTTGAGACCGCTTCCGGCCGCTCCCTCCGCCAGAAAGGTCCCAGTCTGACCGACACCGCCGGCCAGGTTGCCACCCAGCATGCCCATGGCTCCCCCCGCGCCTGATTGAACCGCGCCGCCTGTCGCGGCACCGCCGCTAAAAGCACTGCTGAGAACCGGCGAGGTGCTGCCCGCAGCATAACTGCCGGCCCCGTAGCCGCCGGCTGCCGCGCCCGGATAGTTAATCGCGCCGCCGCTAATGCCGCCCCCTCCGCCAAAACCACCGCCACCAAAACCACCCCGCCATACCCGCCGCCACCAAAGCCGCCTCCCAAGCCCCCACCAAAGCCACTGCCGCCGCCAAACCCGCCACCACCGTAGCCGCCGTTACCACCAAACATCGGCTGTCCGGTGTACAAGGAGTAGATGGCCATCGACAGAAACTCGGCCTGACCATACTTAACTCGATATACAAAGTTGTCGATGGCTCCCGCCGTTACTTCGCCCGCCACGTCCAACTTGTCAAGCCACTTGTCGACCGTTTCAAAGACTCCTGGATTGGGCGCCACGGCAATCAGCGTGTTGATGCGATCGACCGGCACAAACCGGATCGTCGTCAACTTATCCGTCATGGAAATGCCTTTGAAGATGCCTTCCAGTTCGTGAGCAAGGTCCGTTGGGCGTCCGTTTTTCACCTCATACAACTTCACGCGTTGATTGGCCAGGGAGTTGTCATCGAACAAGGAGACCAGCTCCATGGTTCGCCGCATGTTGCGGCGGCTGTCGAGAATGAAAATGAGGTTGGCCGGCGTATATGTCACCAGCTGTCCTCCCTCACCAATGAACTGGGCGAGGACCTTGGCAAGCTCGTCCGCGGTGATGTACTTCAGAAAGATGAGGTTTAACATCAAGCTCTCGTCGGCCTCGATGTCCTTGGTTTTGGTTTCTGGGCGAATAGGTTGGTGCGAAACATCCTGCAGCGCCACGATGCGATAGATCCCGCCGGCCTCCACCATGCCGTAGCCATTGATTTTGAGTATCAGTTCCAACAGGTTCTTCGGGTCAATCTCGCGCATGTCGCCGAAGGTGTTCAGCGTCACGGAACCGGAGAACTTTGGCGGCAGGATGTAGTTCAACTTCAACTGCCGCGCCAGGCTATCCACCACTTCCGCAAGCGAGGCATTTTGCAGCGTAAACCCGCCAAATTGCAGATTGGCGACTCGCGCTCGCTGCGGCGCTGCACCCGTCCGGGCGGGGGGCTGCTGTGAAGCTGGTTGTGCGGGGCTTGTTTGTGGCGCCGGCGCCGGCGTGGTGGGTGCCTGGACCTGTGCTGTTAACACCGGCACAGCCAGCGTCAGCGCTACCAGGCCTGCCACCAGTGGGAACCGTGCACTCGATTCGATCATCATTTACCTAATTCTTGCCGTTGGCGGCGGTGGTTTTTTCAGCGTTCGCGAGAGCGTCCCTCTCGATGGAATTCAAATGATCGGTACGCTTCTTGGTCCACGCCGATTTTCCGAACGGCGTCTGCTTTTCGAAGCGAATCTCATCGCCGTTCGGAAATGCGGTAACCGGGCTGGCCGTGGAACTCTCCTGCGAAGGGCTGGCGGCCTCGCGCGTCTTCATGGGTCCCCCGAACGGAGAGCTTTGGCCGGTCTTCGGCTGCTGCAACTCGGATTCACGAGTCTTGGTAATGCCGAAGGGCGTGCGTTGATAAATCCATGCAACCCCGCTCGCATCCACCGCCCGATATCGCCCTTTGTCCATTGGTTGGGCATCCTTGGGAATGGAGGAGGCGATGCCGAGCGCGGCTTGCGACGATGACGCCGAGCCGGCGGTTTGGGTGCTTTTTGTGTTCTTGGCGGTCTTCGCAGTCTTCGTGTCCGCCGTGGTCTTTGCGCCCGCCGCCTGGTTTTGCGCAGCGCTATCCTGTGCGTACGTCGACGCCACACTGAGCAGGACGATCAACAAACTCTTCTTCATTTTTCTTTTCATCTCCCTATTGCTTCACCCAAGTACACATGGGGCCGAACGGTGAACTTTTCAAGACTTTGGTGAATCCCTCCGACGAGACCGTACCGTTCGGACTGGAATCGCTGGCGTCACAACCGCGCACCGTGTCGCTCAGTTTCACCCCTGGCTCGCCTTGTTTCGCGATGGTCTTAGCCGGCGGCGGCGGGGGCTTCGGCCCTGCGGGTCCCTCGACCCCGGGTTGCGCTGCCGCAGTTGCGGCCGCAGCAGGCGCTGCAGAGGCCTGGTTATTCACCAGGTCCAACAGGGACTTTTCAATCGTTTTCCCATTCCAGCCCAAGGTCACGGTCTGATCGTTAAAGGCAATTAGCTTGAAGGGCCCCACGTCATCTCCCTGGTGATAGCCGCGCTGCTCAGCTCCCGGTTTCTCACTGAGGAAGAGCGTCGGATCGCCCCACATCATCAGCCCATATGCCGCAGGCAGGGGTGGCATCGGCGGCTCCGGCGGCGGCGTCGTCTTCACGATCACGTTGGGGTTCCGGTCTCGCGAGAACAGGAAGCGCTGCACCGTGTCGGCTACATAGGCCTGCGGAGTCACTGGCGGCGCGGGTTTCGGCAGCACCATCACCACTGGCGCCACCACCGGTTTCTTCGAAAGGACTTGCTGTTCGTGAGCCTGCGCCGTCTGTGCGCGCTGGATGATGGCCCGCAGCGTGACACCGATCAAAGCCAGCATTAAGATGTTGCCGAGAATCAATGTCCGTTTCAAAACTCGTTCATCTCCTTCTTGGCGGGGACCAGTTTTGCCGGTACCAGGCCTGCGATCGTTATCCGGGCTTGCATCACCTTGGTGTCCGGATTCGTCGAGGAAATACGCAGTTCCTCACACGCAATGGCTTCCGGTTGCGCCGGGAGATCGGACAGGAAATTGACCAGTTGTTCAATCCGGCAGGCAATCGACAGCGTCACGAGTACCTCACCGTAGTCGCCGTTGCGCCTGGCTTGGCCAAGTTCCTGCCCTCGAACCTCAATCGGTGGGACCTGCGACTCAGCCAGTTTCCGCACGATTCCGAGCAGCTTCTCCTGGGCGAGATCCTTATCAGCCCCCGCAACCAATAGCTTCTCCCGCTTCCCCAGATCGTCCGAGATCAGCTTCCAGTTCTTTTCGCGTTCGGGCAAAGCGGCTGCGATCGCGCGCATACGCTGCAGGCGCTTCTCGGCGAATGTCACGGAGCTTTCGGCATCCTCCACGCGCTTCGGTTTGGTATCGCGAGTGACTAGCCAGTAGGCAAGCAACAGACCGACTGTCGCCGCTAGAATGATGAGCGCCCGCTTATTCCGATCCGCCTCGTTCATGGAATTACCTGCTTGCGCACGGCGCGAATGCGAAATCCATCGCTGGCCTTCAGATGAGTGATGCCGCTGACGAAAGCCGATTGCGTAAACAGCGGCGAGGCATCGATGGACTTCAAGAGCCCGGCCGCCGACTCGGCCTCGCCAGAGACAAACACTTCGTTTCTTCGAACCTCCAGGCTGTCCAAATAAGTGGGCGGTGCCAGGACTTTGGAAAGCTCGTTCAGGACATCCAGGTCTGCCTTGGAACGGCTGCGAAAAGCATCTACCTGGCGAGTTCGGGAAATCGCGTCAGCCATGTCCTTGTCGAGTTGATTGGAGCGCTTGGCAGCCGGCTCCAGCCTGGCAATCTCGGCGTTCAGCTTTTTCAGGTAAGACTCGCGCTGCCACGGACCCTGCACTGCATAGACAACGCCGGCCACGAGCAAAATCAAGACCGCTAAGGCCGTCGGCAGGTAGATCAAACGCGAATTGGATTCCCGCTCCTCCTCGGGCAGAAGGTTTAGCGGGTGACTCAGCAGCGGGCATGCCGCCGTGAGCGCCGCGCAGTAGGAACGCACGCTGGCATACGGCGGTTTTGCGAGAGCCGTCAAATCGCCGCCTTCGCCCTTCCGGTGCGGGGCGGGCAGCAAGTCGCGCAATGGCGCTAAGGGCTGATCCACCGGCAAACGCAGCTCGGAGCGAACGTAGGACTCCGTCCGCGGACCTCCGCTCCCGGCGTGGAACGACAGCACGGCGCGAGAATCGCTCTCGCCATAAAACTCAAGCCCGGCTTCGTCCTCATCCAGAGCCGCAAATCCAGTCGACGCGGGCTTGGCAAGAAGCCGGAGACTGTCATGGATCGCCGCCGCCGCAACCGTGACTGACGCCAACTTGATGCCGGCCTCTGCGAACAGCGTTGAATAGTGCTGGGTCACGTCGCGGCGCGCGATGGCCACTAGTACCGAGCCCGGACGGCTGAGCTTCGACCAGGCAAAACTCACATCATCCGATTCCGAATAAGGATGCAATGAGTCAATCTGAAAGGTAACCGCCGCCTCCAACTCTTTCGTCCCGAGGGGAGGCAGCGCCAGTAGCCGGACAGTAACGGTCTCGCTGGGCAGCACGACATGCGCCGCAAGGTGCCCCAGATCGAATTCCTTCAAGAAGGATGCGTATTCGGCTCCCCAATCGGCAGCGGGCCGGTCCGAAATCCCCCGCAGCCGCCTCTCGCCCAGCAGGGTCACCCTGCCGAACCGCACGTTGACTGCCGTCACCAGCAAATCGTCACGCAGACAATCGATACCCACGCCGGAGCCGAAGGTAATCCACGACCGCCAATCCCGGGCAGAGGATTGCTTGGACGAAGCGGCCAGATCGTCAGGCGCAGCAACGGCCGAATTGGATGTGGATGAAAGCTCGGCGCTCATGGTTGCACGGGACCTTGGCTCCCAGGGCCCGCCGCCGGCCGTGGCGGCAAGAGCGGCAGCATATCGGAAACTTCGTTGTCATACCAACGCACGATCGTGTAGGGGTGACGAGGATCCGGCAGCGGCGCGTTTTTCTCGGTGGAAGGCAGTCTCACCAACGCGGCCACCGTTCGCTTGAGGTCGGAGAAGCCTCCATTCGCGAGGCGCACTCGGGCCGTCGCCCGCAGCGTCAGCGCAGGCCCACCCCCCACCGTCAGGTGAGTCATCATCTCATCCGGGAAAAGGCCTGCGACCTCGCTAACGGCGTGAATCGGCACGCGATTCCGCAAAACAAGAAGTTGATTAATGGAGGCCGGCAACGCGCCAAAGGAGGCCAGCACCGGCGGTGCCACGGTGTTCACGTCGAACGAAGTCCCTTGCGCACCCATGGTGGTCAGACATTCGCGCAACCCGCTGTGCCAGATGCGCGATCCGTCCGGTCCAGGTCCGTAATAGCCATAAAAAAGTTCTGGCGTCATTCCCCTGACTAGAAGCAGTTCCTCCAGTTGTTGGAAAGACGCATGGGGCGCCAGAAAAGACGATGCCCGATATACGCCATCGAAAAGGCCGCCGCCTTGTTCCGGCACTTTACGCCAGTCGAGAATAGCATCCGTCAACAACCGCGCCTGCGGTTCGGAGGCGCCCAGCACCAGCAACAGCCGGAACAACTGCTGCGCGGTGGCGCTATTCACATTCAGTTTCGAGCTCTCCGGGATGACTTCCACGACCGCGATTCCCGCCGGATACTGGAACGTAAGACGCGGCATAGGCGATTCGAAGAATCGGGGCCGACCATCCGGGGTCCGGTATTGCGCTCCCCATTCAAGCCATAGCAGCGCCCGCGTGATGGAACCGGTGGCCAGGTAATACGAGCGCAGGCCATCGGCGGCCGTGGACGCGCGGTCAATCTCGCCTCGCACATTCACCGCCAAGGCGAAGGTAATGGCTGCGAGAGCCGCCGTCAACCACAGTACGGCCACCAGGGCGCTGCCGCTTTGCCCGCCGTGGTTAGCGCGATCAGGGGGCCCGCAAATCGGATCTTGTTCGCGCATTCTCATTCGTGGTAGTTATAGCCAGGCAGCGGATTCGCCGGCACGGGCACGGTCAGCGAAGTCGGTTGCAGGATCGTCGGGGTCGACGTCAGAGGACGCAACATGATGCGCACCGCCATCGGCCACTTCCATTGCTCGACCCAGTTTTCGGTCCACGTCGACGGCAAAGGCATATCACCTTCGTGCAGATATTCAAAACGGCAAGCCGCCAGTTTGTCGGCCAGAACAAACGAATAACCGCCCACCTGGATTGGGGTGAACTGCGGCACTTGCAAGCCGCCCTGCGTTGGCACCAACCCTAAGCAAAGCGGCCGCAGCCATTTCTGCCCTCCGTAAAGAATCTCGTTCAACACCAGCCGCACACCCACTCCGTTTTCTCCCGGTATCACCTGGTACTCCACCAGGTGCGGTGCGCCGCGCGCCGCCTCCGTCAACGAGTAGCTTGAAACAAAACGCAGCGATTGAGGCCGGCCCTCAAATAGCGGTGCGAATTTGCCTTCGCCACAGGCCATGTTCACCGGCATCAGGTTCGTGATCTGCTCGCGCATCACGCGCTCCACGCCGATCACCCGCCGGTTCGCCGTGAGGTGCGTCTGAGACTTCTGCGAACCGTCCAGCGCCACTCGTAACACAATCGCCATTCCGGTACTCAGCAGCGCCACCAGCGTGACAGCAACTAGCAGTTCAATGAGCGTTACGCCGGCTTCCTGACGAGCCGAACGGGTACGAGCCCGCGCGAAGACTTGAGCACTGAACCGCGCGCGTGAGCAAGCGCATACACCCCAACGCCGGCCGGTCGCAGCAGCCCGGGTCATAAGTTGGCTCCGTGCTCATTCAACACAATGCGGTCCGAGTCACTCTTGCTGAGCACGGCGCGTCGGAAACCATCCACCACAAACGTGCGCCGTTCACCGTTGCGCATCCACCAGACTTCCAGGCGAACCTGTGCCAGGACCGTCATTCCGGCCTGCGCATTCGGCGGATACTCGTACGGCCTCACAACCGCACGCCAGCCCGAAGCGGCTGGATCCTCGCCCGCCAGATAGAGCCCGTTGAACACCGCGAACGGCGGGAGGCCTGGTTCCAGCAGCAGCTCATCCATCTTGTGCTGGGCAAATAGAGAAGCACGGTCGTAGTCGGACAATTTGTCGGTGTTGCGCAGCGAAGTATGGAGATTGCCCAGCAGGCCCACCACGGCGATTGCCATGATCATGGTGGCTACCAGCACCTCCAGTAATGTGAAGCCGGCCTGGCCGCTGCGTTGTTTGCTCACTGGTCACCGTTCACGCCCGCCGTCGAGGGCTGGTTCGTATCCTGAGTCTCCGGGTCGGCGGTAGTGCGCTCGCGCGCCACTCCAGTGATGGGGTCGAGCATGACGATGCGGTGCGCTCCGCGATCGTTCGCGAGATCGATCACAATGCGCGGAACCGCGCCGTTCGGATAGACAATGAAAAGCCGGTCCACCAGCGCACCCGAATCGTCGACGGCCCAGCGCAGGTCCTCCGGATAAACGTGCGCGATGTGAATCCCTTGCGGCAGATCAATCTGGCGCGTGACGTTGGTGCGGATCGCTCGCGACGCAATCGAGCGCCGCTGCGGGGATATGTTTAACTCCACCGCATCCTGCAGCCGGTCCGCGCGCGTCAATGCCGAATTAAACATACTCACCACTTCACTGGCCGCGGAGCGCAACCGCAGCGAGTCCATCCCGGCAGTGATGGAAGGGAACGTAATTCCCACCATCAATGCGATCAAGCTCACCACCACCAGCATCTCCAGCAAGGTGACGCCGGCCGAGCGGGCGTGGCGCGCGCTATTTCTTCCAGCTGACAATGTCGGCATTCGTTCCATCACCACCCGGCTGGCCGTCGGCGCCGTACGAAAGAATGTCCGGCTCATCGCCGTGATCGCCCGGGAACTTGTAGACATACGCGTGCCCCCAGGGGTCCAGCGGTATGTCCTGCGTCGAGTAGGGCCCCTGCCACTGCTCCACGCCCTCGGGCTTTAACCGTAGTGCTTGCAAGCCCTGCTCCGTGGTGGGGAATGAACCGGTGTCGAGGTGGTACATGGCGAGCTGGTTCGTAAAGCTTTCGATCTGCGCGCGTGCAGCCGTTACCTTCGCGGCATCACCGCGACTCAGTAATCGGGGACCGACAATCGCGGCAAACAACGCGATGATGGTCACCACCACCAGCATTTCAATCAACGTCACGCCCTGCTCGCCCGTACGGCGCTGCTGCAGGTCCACTTCCTCTTGATCGGCTCGGCTCTCCACTCTGTTTCTCTCCCTACGCATTGTCAAGCAATGTCGTTGATGCTGGTGATGGCAATGAGCATACTCAGGATCATCGTGCCCACCAGGATCCCCATCGTCAGAATAATTAAAGGCTCAAATAACGTCGTGAAGCGCCTGATCGCCGCGCGGGTTTCCTCTTCATAGATATCCGCCATGCGGTGAAACATCTCGTCCAGCCGCCCGGTCTCTTCACCCACGGTGAGTAAGTGTCCGGCAAGCGGAGGAAACTCACCGCAACGGGTGAGCGGTCCGGCAATGCCTTCGCCGCGTTTGACGCCTTGAGATACTTTTTCCAGCGACTCCGCGATCCGGCGGTTGTTCAGAATCGCCCGCGAGATCGAAAGTGCCTGCACCAGCGGCACGCTATTGGCCACGAGCGTGCCCATGGCCCGCGCAAAACGCGAGGTCTCCGCCTTGCGTAACGCGTCCCCTAACAAAGGTATTTTCAGCCGGAAGCTGTCCCACCACATACGCCCTTTGGGCGTGTGTATGTAGGTCTCGAGCGCTATGATAGCGACCGCTAATACTAATGCCACCATCCATCCATAAGTCTTGAGATAGTAACTGACCTGCAGCATGATGTAGGTCGGCGTAGGCATTTTGATGTGCGAGCCTTCAAACACGGATGCAAATCGCGGCACCACGAAGTTGAGCAGGATCAGTACGGACCCAAGGCCCACCAGCGCCAGCAGCGCCGGATAGATCATCGATGAAATGATGTAGCTGCGCAGGTCGTCGCGCGTTCGCTCAAATTCGCTCAGGCGTTTGAAGATGATGTCGAGCGTGCCGCTGGCCTCTCCGGCGCGAACCATGTTGATATACAACTCAGAGAAGTACTTGGGATGCGTGGCTAAGCTGTCCGCCAGCGGCCTTCCGCTCTTCAGCACCCGCAGAACATCCACGACAATGGTGCGGAACCGGGTCCGTTCCGTAATCTCGCTTGTGATCTGGAGCGCGCGATCCAGCGGGATGCCGGAAGTCAGCAGCGTAGAGATCTCCTGCGTGAAGAACAGCACGTCGCGCCGCGCGCCGGTGGCGAACTGCGGCAGCTTCAGCACCAGCCCCGTTTTCTGCGGAGTGAGTCCGACATACAGCGGCATCAATCCCTGCCGCTTCAGCTCTTGCGACACGCGCTTGTCGCTCTCAGCCGTTACCACTCCCGTGCGTAAGCGGCCATCCGCGGCAACTGCTTTGAAGTGATAGGAAATGAGCGCCGCCATTAGAATTCCTGCGTCACTCGCAGCACTTCTTCCGCGGTGGTGACGCCCTGGCTCACTTTCAGCCATCCGTCTTCCCGCAGATTTCGCATGCCATTCCCGCGGGCGGCGGACGTCAGCTTACCGGCGTCGGCTTTTTCCATAATCAGCCGGCGGATGTCATCCTTCAATTCCATCAGCTCAAAGATGCCAAAACGCCCTTTGTAGCCGCTGCCGAAACAGCGCTCGCAGCCTGCCCCTTTGTAGGTCTGAATCTGTTCCCCCGTCGGCGTGAACCGCTTCTCGGCTTCAACCTTGCAGTTGGTACAGATTAATCGCACCAGGCGCTGCGCCAGCACCGCCACCACCGATGAAGTGATGAGGTAATCGTCCACCCCCATATCGGTGAGCCGCGTGATCGCGCTCGGGGCGTCATTCGTGTGCAGCGTCGAAAAAACAAAGTGACCGGTCAGGGCGGCGCGAATCGCAATCTCGGCCGTCTCATAGTCGCGAATTTCGCCGACCATGATGACGTCCGGGTCCTGGCGCACGATGTGGCGCAAACCCGAGGCAAAGGTTAATCCAATCTGCGGATTCACGTGCAGTTGGTTGATGCCGTCCATCTGGTATTCCACCGGATCTTCGATAGTGATGATCTTTTTATCGCTTTGGTTGATCCGTTTGAGAGCGGAGTAGAGAGTCGTCGATTTGCCGCTGCCGGTGGGTCCGGTCACCAGCAAAATTCCGTGCGGCAGCGACGTGTAATACTCCATGCGCCCCAGCATGTATTCGTCAAAGCCCAGCTTCCGCAAGTCGTAGAAGTCACCGGCCGAGCGATCGAGCAAACGCATCACCACACTCTCGCCATAAAGAGTCGGCAGCGTCGAAACGCGAAGATCGACCTCGCGGCCCAAGCTCTTGATCTTGATGCGGCCATCCTGCGGCAGCCGTCGCTCCGCGATGTTCAACTTTGCCATCAGCTTCACGCGCGAGATAATCGCAGACTTGAATTCGCGCGGCGGCTGCTCCTGGTTGTAAAGCACGCCATCTACCCGGTATCGGATGCGGAACTCTTTCTCGAAGGGTTCGATATGGATATCGCTGGCGCGCTTCTCCACCGCCTGGGCAATCATGGCGTTGACCAACCGGATCACCGGCGCCTCGCTCGCCATATCGCGCAAGTGCTCGAGATCCTCGGCCCCGCCGTCGCCCCATTCGCCGTCTATCTCCTGCTTCGAGGCTTCGTAGAACCGGTTGATGGAATCAAGGATTTCCTGCTCGCTGGCCAGCACCGGCTTCACGGTCAGCCCGGTGTAGTTGCCCACCGCGAGTATCGTCTCGAAATCGAGCGGGTCCGCCATCGCCAGCGTCACGGTGTGGTCTTCCAGGCTGTAGGGCAGACAACGAAACTGGCGCAGGAAACGGGGTGATAGCTTTTCGGTTTCCGTTGAAACGGCCGGCGGCCCATCCAACTGCACCAACGGCGTCGCCAGTTGTTCCGACAGCGCCGACAGCACTTCCCGAGCCGCGACATAACCCAGATCCACCAGAATTTTGCCGATTTTGTCGCCGCGCTCTCGCTGCAATTCCAGTGCGCGATCCACCTCTTCCGAAGAGATGTGCCCGCGCTGTACTAGAATCTCGCCCAGCCGCATTAATACATTTCCTTCATCAAGAAGGGCTGATCGCGCCCTTGCTCCTGGGTCTTCGCGCGCGCCTCCAGCAGAGCCTTTTTGGTGCCTTGCATCACAATCTGCGACGGGATTTCCGTGGTGTCTTCCCATGCGAAGTGATACACGGTGACGGCCACCGCCAGCCGGTCGTTATCATCCAGCGAGTCAAATCGTGTCGCGCCGTCGAACAGGGCCAGCTTCATTTGCTCGCGCAGGACCGGCAACCGCGCAATCACTTTGCGATGGTGAAGTAGAATCTGGTCTTTGTTGAGGGGCCCAAACATGGTGGGCCCATAGCCTGGCACCAGCGAGATCTCGGAAGCCATCATGATCCCGAAGTTATCCAGATAATACGCGCGAGGAGGGTCAACGAATGTGACCGCTGAGTCCTTGGTCGCCAAAAGAACGCTTGAAGCAAACTGCTTCTCGAACGCGGTTAACATTCCTTTGGTCAGGTGAGGCCGGTCACCGTAGGCAGCGACGGCGCAGAGCCCAATCGCAGCCAGCACCGCGGCGAGAATATGAATTCGCCTCATAAGCGTCCTATTGCCCGGAGCCAGCGTCCGGCTTTTCGAGTGCCGCGTAGAGAGCGCGTGTCTTCAATTGGTCTTGATACCGCCAGGCGGCCTCCACCTGGTGAACCAGCTTCTCCTCGTCCTGTTGTTGTTGCTTGTGGTATTCCGCCAGCATTCCGCGAAATTTCACATCCTGGCGTGCTTCCACTTCCCGAACCGCCTGAGCCACCGCTACGTTGAGCCGCGCATCGACCGCCTGCTGCACCTTCTGGTCAAATGCGGCCTGGTCCACGGAGGCCGGCCCCTGCTGTGCCCCGGGCCGAGCATGTCCGCCCCACTCGATCGTGATCAGGACCGCTGCTAACGCCAGGGTCGACATCGCCAAAGCGGCGTGCGCTAGTAAACCCGGGCTGCCAAAGGGATTCAGACGCTGCCACCAGGATGGCTCAAATACCCGGTCCGATACGAACCGGATCCGAGCCGGTGGCTCCTCGTCTGGAACCGAGCGCAGAGCCAGGGTAGTCGCCTTCAATCGCTCCGTCTCAACCTGGCAGGCATCGCAACCGGCCAGGTGAGCCCGCAAGCGTACTTTCTCCGTCTCGGGCAGATTGTCAAACAGTAAAGCGCGTATATCAGGACATGTCATATTGATCCAGCCCAGTTGATTCAACCCCGTGGTTCAATTCCGCTCTCGGGTTCCCCACTCCGGCGCCCTGCCACTCTCGCCACAGGCGCCAAAACGTCTTTCAAAATGTCCAGTGCCGTATAAAGGCGGGATTTCACGGTCGAAACCGGCTGATCCAGTACCTCGGCGATCTCTTCGAACTTAAAGCCCTGGTAAACCTTCAGCACCACGACTTCCCTCTGTTCCCCGGTCAAGCGCTCCATGGCGCTCGCCACGGCCATCGCGGTCTCCGAAGGATAGAGCCGCCGCAACGTATCCCCGCCCGCCGGGTCCATGACGAACTCATCCTCCGGCCGCGACTTCCTCAGCAACGAATAGGCTTCGTTATGCGCAATCCGAAACAGCCACGAGCTGAATTTACCCGGGTCTTCCAGCTTTCTGAGGTTCTGGTAGGCCTTCAGAAACACCTCCTGCGCAATGTCTTGCGCATCCTCACGCCGGTTAAGCAGCTTAAAGAGATAGTTAAAGACACGTTTCTCCCAACGCGAAACAAGGGCGTTAAAGGCATCGACCTCGCCTTTTCTGGCGCGCTTGATCAGGTCGCGGTCTTCGACCTCCCGGAAGATCAAACCCTGGCTCCGATCCCGAGCGCACCGCAAGCCTTGTGCGCGGTTATTAGGGAGACGCCGGTTGCAACCAAAAAGTCGGTGCGGCTAGAAATGATTTCCAGGATTGTGGGGTACAAGCAGGCCACCGCACCATTATGGGCAGATCGAAGAGTTGACCGCGAGCCGCGCGGGTTGCCCGCCCGAACGCCCATATCCGGTTCTTCTAAAGCCCACGAGGACTGGCGTCTCTGCCCACAGACGACCACGACACCCGCTCTCGCCAAACCCCGCCGTTCGCCGCGTGGACAGAGCGAGCCTGTCCCAGATCGCTGAAGCCGACTGGCAAGAGACTCTGCCCGTCAGATAAACATCTCTTCGTCGGCTGTCACCCTCTCAACACTGGGTCGGCGGCTCCGCCCCAGATGGAAGATCGCGGCCCGCAAACCCGTCAGCACGCCATGCACTTCTCGGATCGGGGTAATGATGCCACGGTGAATCAGCCCGACCGTGCTTTGCGTTTTGTCCATGGCGTCGTCCAGCACCATTTCGGCGCGTTCCAGTTGCACTTTGGCGCGCACCGAGGCGTCGTTGAGGAGTTCATCAATCCGGGCCACCTGTACCTTGGTGGTGTCCAGGATGGAGTTCGTCTTGGCGCCAATTTCGACCACGTGTGTCCGCGTCTCGGCCAGCGTCTTCTCGGCCGACGCCAGCACGCGAATCACCATCGGCATAAGGTCGGTTACCTTATCCTGGGTCCGCTTCGACACCACAAAGATGGCAATCAGCGCTATTGTGCCAATCAGCAGCGCCAGTGCGGCCACTGCCACGAAGATGGTCATTATAAGGAGCAGGTTTTGTTGATCCATGGAGTCGATCAATTCATCCGGCGTTCACCGGGTACAGTACTGTCAACGAGCACGCCCACTGGGTATGCCCGGCCAAACAGCCAATAACAACCCCCTCGTTCCGGTTAGATTCCTTCGCCACCCGGAGCAGGCTCAAAATTCGTCACCGCATCCCGATAGGCCTGTTTGCCGGCATCCACCGCCGCGGACAGGTTCTCTTTATGACGTGAGACCTGCGTTCTGCCCTTCTCATAAATGTCTGTAGCCGAACCGCGCAGATCGTCGCTCTTGCGACGCACAAACTCGGCGCTGTCGGCGGCCTTCGCCTTCAGAAAGTCCGCGCCCTCGCCCGCTTTGTTCTTCAGCAGTTCGCGGGTCTCTTCACCTGCCTTCGGCGCCAATAGGATGCCGGCGGCCACGCCCACACCCAATCCCAGCAGAAAATACGCAAACCCGTTCTTGTCTTCCATAACTATCTCCTCCAGACCTACTTGAAGTGTACCCGAATAGATCGCGTCGGGTTTGGGTCGCATCGAATCCAAACTGCAGGTCACCACCTCGCACGATGGTACCCAATCAGTTAGACCGTGCTACACTCTCAATCGTTTCGCACCGGCATGGTCACCCTCCGTCCGCCGAAAAAGCTTGGTCCCGACCGGCTCTGGGATTACGCCCTGCGCCTGCTGGGACATCGCGGCTATTCGACGGGTGAAATGCGATTGAAACTATCCGTGAAAGCCGAGACGGCTTCCGTGTTGAACGAAGTCATGGCCAGGCTCAAGGAGTACGGCTACCTGGATGACAAGAAGTTCGCTGAAACCTACGCCGCGAACCGCCGGGAGAACGACAGTCTCGGCAAATTGCGGATTCTGCGGGAACTGCGCTCCCGGCGCGTTTCGCAGGTAATCGCCGAACGCGCGGTAAACCGTGTATTCGCCGAGACCGACGAGCAAGCCTTGGCCGCCACGTATCTCGAGCGCAAATTTCGCGGCAGGAATCTTTCCGAGTACCTCCACGATGAAGCGAAACTCGCCTCGACGTTTCGTCGCCTGCGCCGCGCCGGATTCAGCTCAGGCGCCGCGATCAGCGTCCTGAAGAGCTTCACCACCAAGGCATCGGAACTCGAGAACCTGCCCGATGAGCCGGGTCTGGATCAAGACCCCGAAGAAGGCCAGAATCCCGGCGAGGAAGGATAGGACGGCCGCCTTCCGTCCCGTCGCCTCACGGAACCGCAGACTCGGTCTCCGATGCACTGAGCCGTTTGAACTCGGCCAGCTCGGCTTGGGCCTCCTCCTGCTTGCCGAGGTGCTTGTAGACGCGGGCCAGTTGGAAATGGGGCACGGGTTTCTTTGCATCCAGGGCGATGGCCCGGGAAAGCTCGACTGCGGCCTCCTGCCATTGCTGGCGCTGCATTAGGACGATGCCGAGTTCCAGATGAGACTCCCAGAAGCTCGGGTTGATCTGTAGGGACCGGCGTAGTTCGGCTTCGCTCTGCGCCGGGTCTCCCGATGACGCCACCAGTGCCTTGGCATGCAGGAACCAGGGGAGGTAGTTGCCCGGATCTGCCTTCTGCCAAGCGGCGTATGTGGAGAGAATTTCCGGCATGAGGTCTTCGGCGTTTTCAAGAATCTTACCGATGAAGATGTAGGGTTGCTCGATGGAAGGATCGAGCCGGGTGACCTGAAGGAAGGCAGCGATTGCGTCATGGAACTTGCGCTGTCCATACGCGGCGACGCCATAGGCAAGCTCGATTTGCGCACTCTTCGGAAAACGGGCGCGCGCGGCCCCAAACAGGCTGAACGCTCCCGCAAAGTCCCCGCGGCTAAGCAGCGCCTGGCCAAGATCGAACGTGAAGGCTTCGTTGTCCGGCGCCAGTTCGACGGCTCGGCGGAGATCCACGAGTGCGGGCTCGGGCTGGTTGGCAGCTTCCTCCGCCTTTCCGAGAAGGTAATGCAACTCCGCGCTATCGCTTTTTGCGAGTGCGGTTTTGGCCCACGTGATTGCCTGTTGCGGCTCGCCCGCCTGCAGGGAAAGCGTGGCAGCCCGGGCCGCTGCCCCGGCATCGGCGGACTGGCTGGCTGCAAATTGGCGCTCCATCTCGGCGGCTTTGGCGAAATCGCCTGTCCCGGAGAAGAAGATGGCCAGCGCGTGCTGCACAATCGGGTCGTTAGCGGCGAGAGACTCAGCCCGTTGGGCGGCTGCGTTGGCTTGGTCCAGCTGCTTGCTGCCGAGATAAACCTGTGCCAGCGCGACCCATACCCTGGGATTCTCCGGCTGCAACTGGGAGGCACGCTCCAGGCTTTCTTTCGCCGCGGCCAGGTCCCTATGCTGGAGCGCCACCAGACCCTGGCGGAATGCGTCGTCGAAAGAAGGCGCCTGCGCATAGGCCGCGACCGAAGCCAGGACAAGAATCACGGTTATCAATCGCACCATTCGTATTCTAGTGCCCGCGAATGCAGGCGCCGCCATCTCAGATTGTTCGTTTGTGAAAACGCCCATCCTTCATGATGATTGAGATGTGGTCGCCGCCGGAGCCGAGAACCGAAATGTCCTCGAGAGGGTTGCCATCCACCACCAACACATCTGCTACCGCCCCCTCTCGAATACACCCGAGCTTCCCCTTCTGGCCGATCAACTCCGCATTAACCGCACACGCCGAGCGCAACACGTCGACTGCTGGAAGAGCCTTCGCGCGCAGCGTAAACTCGGTGCTCTGCCGGACGTGAAGGACGCCCATCAGGTCGGTGCCAAACCCCATCTTGATGCCCGCCCGCTTCATTACCTCCAGGCTTGTTAATGCCGAATCAGCTACCCCCTTCAACTTTTCCATGCTGACTGCGGGAAAGCCCAACTTCTCGCCCTCTTCTAACAGGCCGAAACAGACCGCCATCGTCGGCACAATGAACGAGCCCCGCTCCGCAACAAACTCTGCGGTCGCGGCGTCAATCAGAGTTCCATGCTCGATCGATCTCACGCCCAAGGCGGCGGACCGGCGGATCGCTTCCTTGGGATGACAATGTGCCGCTACGTATGATCCAGCGCGGTCGGCTTCCTCAACCGCAGCGCGTATCTCGTCATCCGAGTACTGGCAGCGGTCGAGCGGATCCGTGGGCGAGGCCACTCCTCCAGACGCCATGATCTTGATGTGCGAAGCGCCGCGGCGAAGTTCTTCGCGTACTGCCTTCCGCACGGCATCGGCGCCGTCCGCGATGACGGCCAACTGGTCGCCGTGATAGGAACAGCCGCAATAATGCCCCCCATCGAGCGAGTGGTCTCCAGGGCGGAAGTCGCCGTGGCCGCCGGTTTGCGATAGCAGACGTCCGCCATAAAACAACCTCGGCACCCGATCAAGCAGGCCATCCTTAATTGCGAGCGCCAAGCCGATATCGGCGCCTCCGACGTCGCGAAGTGTAGTGAACCCACGGTCCAGGCTCGCACGCAGAAATCGCGCCGCGAAGTGAGCCAGATAGGATGCCGGTGACTGCACGACCCGAGCGACATTTACCCCCGCCGCGTAGACGTGGACGTGGGCATCAATCAACCCCGGCATCAGCACGCGGTCGCGGCAATCGACAACCTCTGCATCACCGGCGGCTGGCCGATCGGAGATCTCCCGGATGACGCCACCTTCCACAACGACGTTTACATGATCCCGAAGGGTTTTCGACTCGCCGTCGAAAATACGCACCGACTTAAAGATGATAGTTTCGGGCATTTTTACCTGCCTCGCTCAAGGTCGGCTGTGCTTTACTGGCCGTCACCCCCTACCAGAACGAACACCTCCCAACTCATACAGCACGAGGAGCTTGCGGCAGGTTTGGAGGTCGTTGGGGGTCCTAAGAAATGGTATAACGTTAGAGGCAAAAGGAGGCAGAAACCGTGCCACACAATGAATCAGAAAGATCCTGCAGACTCAATGTCATCGCTCGTCAGTTCCTGGCTATGATCTGCGTCATGCTATTCGCGCTGTCAGCCTGGGCGGCCGACAAGACGAAAGACGAAGAGACGATTAGGAATGCCGCAACAGTTTTGCAGAGCATGATTGACGGCAAGAACGTTCCGTCGGACGTACTGGCGCGGGCCGATTGCGTCGTCGTTCTTCCCGGCGTAAAGAAGTTCGGCGTCGGCGTCGGTGGAAGCGGCGGCCGTGGGCCGATGGTCTGCCGCACGGGCAAAAACTTCACTGGACCCTGGTCGGCGCCCGCAATGTATTCAATGGGTGGCGCAAGTGTCGGGCTGCAGCTTGGCGGTTCCTCATCGGATTTCGTCCTCCTGGTAATGTCCCAGAAAGCTGTTGACGCTTTGCTGAATGGCAAGACTAAGCTTGGCAGAGATGCAACGGCGGCAGCCGGCCCTGCCGGTGCGACGACGGCGGGTGCCGTTGGCGGAAGCGACATACTGACTTACGGTCGATCCTCAGGATTGTTCGCCGGAGTGTCAATGGGCGGTGCAACCCTTGAGCCGGATAAGGACGCCAACGAGCGGCTCTATGACAAGTCGATTGGCGCGAAGGACATCCTGTTCAACGGCGTGGCCAACACCACAGCAGCCGGCAAGGCTCTGGATTCCGTTCTCAACGCCGCCGTAGCGCAGCACAAGAGCTGATCTTCACCGCTCAGGCTCGTTAGCTCGTTGGTACAACTGACGATCTCCGCCAGCCTGGCGCAGATCGTCAGTTGTACCTTGTCCCTGTGGAGCTTCCTTCTGATTAGGAGATCTCTATACTCAGTAGTGACGATGGCTCAGTCACCTGTTCGGCGCGGTCCTGATCTCGACCTGACGCTTTCGGTTTCTCTCACCTTGAAAGCCTGACAGCAACGTGGCCACGATCCGGATATTCACACCGCTATGTTTTTGACCCGCGGGCGCTTTTTTATGGCTGCAGCCGCGGCGTTTGCGGGAGTCGGACTCTGGCTGGCTGCGGCGCCCTCGCAGGCGGGGAGCCCCATCTGGTTTGCTTACCAGCCCATCGATTTCCGGCTCGACAGTTGCGAGACACCCGACCGGCACGCACCCGAAACCATGGCGGGCGGGGTAGCGATCTTCGACTACAACAACGACGGCAAGCTGGATGTCTTCTTCACCAACGGGGCCGATATCAAGACGCTCCATAAGAACTCGCCGAAGTACTCGAACCGCCTGTTTGAGAACGATGGCGCGGGCCACTTCAAGGACGTCACCGCGAAAGCCGGCCTCGCCGGAACGGGTTACGACGTGGGCGTGGCCATCGGCGATTACGACAACGACGGCTACGAAGACATCTTCATCGGAGGCGTGTACCGCAACACGCTTTATCACAACAACGGCGATGGCACGTTCACCGACGTAACCGCAAAGGCCGGGCTATCCAGTAAACCCGACCCCGCGTATGGCCCGCTTTGGTCGGTGGGCGGCGCATGGGTGGACGTGAACAACGATGGCTTGCTGGATCTGCTGATTGTGAACTACGTGCAGTGGAATGTCGACAAGGAGCCGGAGTGCCTTGATAATGGCCACAAAGAGTACTGCCATCCACGCTTCTATGGAAAGACCCCCAACCAGTTATTCCTGAACAACGGAGATGGCACGTTCACGGACGTGTCCGAATCCTCGGGCCTTCGCGCACATCCTGGCAAGGGCATGGCCGCCGGAGTGGCGGATTACGATCTGGACGGGAAAATGGATATCTTCGTCTCCAACGACAAGCTGTTCAATTCTCTCTTCCACAACAAGGGCAACGGGAAGTTCGAAGAGGTGGCTTTCGACGCCAATGTAGCTTTGCGCGAGGACGGCGTATACATCTCGGGCATGGGCGTGGATTTCCGGGACATCGACAACGACGGGTATCCGGACGTCTGCGTCGTCGCGCTCGACAATGAGACCTTTCCCCTATACAAGAACACAGGCAAAGGCGACTTTGTCGAGGTGACCGCCAAGAGCAAAATGTCCCAGTTGAGCGCCTCCATGGCCGGTTATTCACCCATGATCGCCGACTTCGACAACGATGGCTGGAAGGATATCTTCGTCTCGCGGGGGCATGTGCAATCGCCGCTTGCGGCGCCGCGCCTGGTGATCGATCAACACAACAGCGTGTTCCGGAATCTGGGCGGCATGACGTTCTCCGCCCTTACTGATGAAGCCGGGTTCGGGGCCGCGGCGCCGTCACGCCACCGTGGTTCGGCCATGGGCGATCTGAACGGTGACGGACGCCTTGATATTGCGGTGACCGCGCTCAGCGCGCCGGCCGAGATTTGGATGAACCAAAGCCTCGGGTCGAATCACTGGCTGGAGCTGAAACTGCAAGGCACAAAGAGTAATCGCGACGCGATCGGCGCTCGCATCAAGGTCGTGACCGGGAACGGCTCTCAATACAACCACGTCACTACCGCCGTGGGTTACGCGTCTTCCAGCGCTGGCCCAGTCCACTTTGGGTTGGGACAGAATGTGGCGGCGGACTTGGTCGAGATTCACTGGCCGTCGGGCATCGTGCAGGAGCTCAAGAATGTGAAGGCGGATCAACTGCTCAAGATCAAAGAGCCCGCGCGTTGAACCAGTTCCGCGTGTCAGACGTATTTCAACAGCGCCATGAAGCCGAAGTCCATGTGCATTTGTTGATGACAGTGAAACAGCGTGGGGCCGGGATTGTTAGCCACCAGGCTGGCCTCGACTTGTGTACGGGGCCGTACCACAACCACGTCTTTGTAGATGCCGGATGTCGGCACTCCCTCGATTTTGGCGAGTTCAAAAGTGTGCCTGTGCAAGTGCAAGGGGTGAGCTTCATCGCTCTGGTTGTCAAAGATGAGACGGTAGCGCTTGTTGGCCTGGACGCGAATCGGGTCCGTTTGAGGCCAGGACTTTCCGTTGATGGACCACTTATCCACCCAATGGGTGCCCGCGAAGATTTTGCGGAAGACTAGCGGCAACGGTTCGCCCGCGGGCGATGCCGTAGGCGTCTGGCCGAAGACGCGATAGTCCCAAGGAGCGGAATCGGGCGTGGTCCACTGCGGCTCGCCGGGCTTTCCGGTGTACTCAAAGACCATGCCCATGCCGGCCTGACGGTCGTGATCGTTGGTTGCGCCGAGAATCCAGCAGCCGGGATTGTTCATTTCGACCATTGCGTCAATGCGTTCCGCCGGCCCGAGTTGTAGCGCTTTCACGGATACGGGGCTGCGTAGGGCATTGCCATCCAGCGCGACCACGTTGAAGGAATGCCCGGCGAAGGCGATACGCCGGAGGACGGTGGCGCTGGCGTTCAGAATGCGCAGAAGAACGCGCTGGCGCTGGCGGACGCGGACGGGGTCGCCGAATCCCAGCGCGCGATCGTTTATCGAAAAGGCTTTCCAGGCGGCATCCATCGAACCTTCGCCATCCCCTCCAGTGCTCATGTAGGGATCCCATTCGCGGAGCGCAAGGAACAGTTCCTGATCGTAGTTGCCTGGATTCTCGCGCGGCTCAATGTAGATGAATCCGAACTGACCCGTATAAAGCCCCTTCTTCAGATTGCGGCCGGCGCTCACGTGCGTGTGGTACCAGCGGGTGCCCGACGGCGCAGGCGTGAACGTATACCGGCGAGTGGCGCCCGGCTGGACCATGGGCGTGCCCTCCTCCATGGAGCCGTCGACATCGCTCGGGATATGGAGCCCATGCCAGTGGACAATCTCGGGCTCAGTGGTCATGTTGTGAACTTCGATGGTGGCGGTCTTGCCCTCCCGAAGCCGGATTAAAGGTCCGGGCGCGATGCCGTTATAACCAATCGTCTTGACGGTTCGCTTGGGGCTGAGTTCAACGCTGACCGGTCCGATCCGAAGGGTGCAGTCGGCCGGTTCCGACGGCGGCGTTTGACCGAATGAACTGGAGCCGTAGAAGGCTCCTGCGCCTAGCGTGCGGAGAAGGTCGCGGCGAGTCACTATGAGCCGAGTCTATCAATCGGAGAGGATCGGTAAGCTACGAACAAATCACCGGGCAGACTTGAACGAACCGCCGGCAATGGCGCCGACGATCAATAAGGGCTCGGCGCCGGAAGCGACTGCTTCCGGTAAGGGGGCGTCGGGTGATTCATGCGACAAATCCTGCCCGCACGCGAAGAACCGCACGAAGGGTCGTCGCTTCTGGGTGACGTGATCGCGGACCGTGCCGCGCAGCGCGGGATAACGAGACTCCAGCGCGTCGATCACCGAGCGCGTGGTGACCGGAGCGGCGATGCTGAGCTTTACCTCGGCGTCAACCTGGGCCAGTGTTCGGAGATGTGCCGGAAGTTCGACACGGATTAACGCCGGATTCACTTTAGCGTCTGCACCTCGACCGAGAGAACGGCGGGGAGATCACGGACAATGGGACCCCAACTGTCCCCGGAATCGGCCGATGCATAGACTTGCCCGCCAGTGGTCCCGAAATACACGCCGCATGAATCGAGTGAGTCAACCGCCATCGCATCCCGTAACACGTTAACGTAACAGTCGCTCTGGGGCAGGCCCTCCGTGAGCGGCTCCCATTCGTTTCCGCCGGTGCGGCTGCGGTACACGCGCAGCTTTCCATCCAGCGGGTAGTGCTCCGAATCGCTCTTGATGGGGACCACGTAGATCGTTTCCGGTTCGTGGGCGTGAACGTCGATCGCGAAACCGAAGTCGGTTGGCAAGTTGCCGCTGACTTCATGCCAGGAGTCGCCCGCATCGTCGCTGCGCATGACGTCCCAATGTTTCTGCATGAACAACACACCGGGGCGCGACGGGTGCATGGCAACGTGGTGAACGCAGTGGCCGACCTCGGCGGCAGGATCGGGGAGCTGTCCGGATTTTAGTCCACGGTTGATCGGCTTCCAGGTTTCGCCCCCATCGTCGCTGCGGAACGCGCCCGCCGCGGAGATGGCAATGAATATGCGGCCGGCGTCGCTCGGATCCAAGATGACGGTGTGCAGGCACATTCCACCGGCGCCTGGCTGCCAGTGCGGCCCTGAGCCATGCTTACGCAGACCGGAGAGTTCCTGCCACGATTGGCCGCCGTCCGTGGATCGGAACAAGGCGGCATCTTCAATACCTGCGTAGACTGTCTCCGGATCAGTGAGTGACGGTTCGAGATGCCAGACGCGCTTGAACTCCCAGGGATGCGGCGTGCCGTCGGACCCCTGGTGCGTGCCAGGAACGCCATCGTACAGGAACTTGTTGTTCACGGGCACCCAGGTCTTGCCGCCATCATCGGAGCCCTGAATCAATTGTCCAAACCAACCGGTCGATTGCGACGCATACAGCCGGTTCGGATCAGCGGGCGACCCTTTGAGGTGATAGATCTCCCACCCGGCAAAATGAGGACCGGCGATGTCCCACTTTTCTCGCTTTTCGTCCGAGGTTAAGACGAAGGCGCCCTTACGTGTACCGACCAACACCCGTACCCCGGTTTTTTTGTCTGCCATAGATGAGAATCAACACTCCATCAGAAAAGCCTACTACATGAAATCGCGCCTAAAAGGCCCTGAAGAACGATATTTCGTCGAGGACCGTCAGAACCCTCCTGGCGCATACACCAGAATGAAGAGTAACTCATGAAGAGCAGACTCAACCTAAAGAAGCTGGCCCTCCTGCTGGCGGCGGCAAGCGCCTGTTTTGCCTTCGAGTCAGGCGGCACGCAGGAAACCGCGCGTTGGGAAAAGGAAGCGCGGCGCGTGACGATCGTCCGCGACGATTGGGGCATCGCGCACGTGTACGGAAAGACAGACGCCGACGCAGTCTTCGGCATGATCTACGCTCAGGCTGAGGACGACTTCAATCGGGTGGAGACAAACTACCTCAACGCGTTGGGCCGCCTGGCCGAGACAGAGGGTGAAGCCAGGATCTATCAGGACCTTCGTATGAAGCTCTTCATCGACCCCGCTACCTTGAAGAATCAATATGCGGCGAGCCCCGCCTGGCTGAAGACGCTCATGAACGCGTTCGCTGATGGGTTGAACTACTACCTTTCCAGGCATCCCGAGGTGAAGCCCAAAGTGATCACACGATTCGAGCCGTGGATGGCGCTTAGCTTCACGGAGGGAAGCATCGGCGGCGACATCGAGCGCATCAACCTGAAGCAACTCGAAGCGTTCTACGGAAAACCTCCGGTGATCGAAACGGCCTCGGCAGAGGATGCCCAGCCGGAAGAGCCACGCGGATCGAACGGCATTGCGATCGCACCCTCGAACACGGTGGCGCACCATGCACTGCTGCTCATCAACCCGCACACCTCCTTCTTCTTCCGGTCGGAGTTGCAAATGGTGAGCGAGGAAGGCATGGATGCCTATGGCGCTGTGACGTGGGGGCAGTTCTTTGTCTACCAGGGATTCAACGACCGCGTGGGCTGGATGCACACCTCAAGCGGCGTCGACGCGATCGACGAGTATCTGGAAACCGTGGAGAAGCGGGGCGGCCGCTACTACTACAAGTACGGCAACGAAGAGCGCGCGGTGGTGCTGACCGAGATCGTTGTGCCCTACAAGACTGCGAATGGGATGGCGGAGAAGAGGTTTACTGTCTACCGCACTCATCACGGTCCCGTGATTCGCGAACAGAACGGCAAGTGGGTGAGCATCCGGCTGATGCAGGAGCCGGTGAAGGCGCTGACGCAATCCTACACGCGAACCAAGGCGAAGAACTACAAGCAGTACCGGCAGACGATGGAGCTTAAGGCCAACTCGTCGAACAACACGATCTTTGCCGATGCCGATGGAGACATCGCTTACTTCCACGGCAACTTCATCCCCCGGCGCGATACCAGCTTCGACTGGACCCAGCCGGTTGATGGCAGTAACCCGGCGACGGAGTGGAACGGCCTGCTCTCGGTAGATGAAACACCGCACTTGCTGAACCCAAAAAGCGGTTGGCTGTACAACACGAACAACTGGCCGTGGTCCGCGGCGGGACCGAGCAGTCCAAAGAGAGAGGACTATCCGGTCTACGTCGAGCAGGGCGGCGAATCGGCACGCGGGCTGCACGCCATCCGGTTGCTCCAGAACACGAAGGATTTCACGCTGGATTCGCTGATCACGGCAGCATACGACAGCTACCTGCCCTGGTTTGAGAAAACGATTCCCGCGCTGATCAAGGCTTGGGACGCGGCGCCGGAAGACGATGCGTTGAAGACAAAACTGGCGGAGCAGATGGAGTTGCTGCGAAAGTGGGATTTGCGCTGGGCCGTGGGGTCCATCCCCACATCGCTGGCGGTCTTCTGGGGCGAAGAAGTGCGGCGTCGGGTGGCCGACGATGCGAAGAAAGCGGGCATGCCGGTAGAAGACTACATTGCAGGAAAGGCGCCGGCGGTGCTTTTGCTGCAGTCGCTCGCAGTGGCTTCCGGCAAACTCGAAGCCGGCTTCGGAACGTGGAAGACGCCGTGGGGTGACATCAACCGCTTCCAGCGGCTGACCGGCGACATCGTCCAGCCGTGCAATGACGCAGCGCCGAGCATCCCTGTCGGATTCACTTCATCGCAGTGGGGCTCGCTAGCCTCATTCGGCGCGCGCCCGTACCCGGGGACGAAGAAATGGTACGGCACCAGCGGAAACAGCTTCGTCGCCGTGGTCGAGTTTGGAGACAAGGTGCGGGCCAAGGCCGTAACGGCCGGCGGCGAAAGCGGCCATCCATCGTCGCCACACTTCAACGACCAGGCGGAGCGCTATGCTACGGGAGACCTCCGCGAAGTTTACTTCTACCGCTCGCAGCTGAAGGGGCACACCGAGCGCGAGTACCACCCGGGAGACTGAACTACTTCGCCCCTTCCGTCGCCTTGATGAAGGCCGCCACGTCGGCATGGAACTGCTTCAGAATGCCTTCATTCACGTAGATCATGTGGCCGGCCGGATAGTAGTGATAACTTATGTTGGCTTGCAGCTTCTGCGGTATGGGCAGATGATGCATCTCAAACATTCCCTCAAAGAAGGGCGTCGCCAGGTCGTAATATCCGCCCGCCAGCATCACTTTCAGCTTGGGGTTTGTCTTCATCGTGTAAGCGAGGTCGGGCATCACGTTAGTTCCACCTTCCTGGAAGTTGGCAGGCGGGCCACCGGGCTGATGGTGCCGGAGGTCCCACGAGAAGCTGCCGTCGCGATACAGGGACGGTTTGTAGGTGTCCTGTTCGCCATATTTCAGTTCCTTGCGCAGGTACTGATTGATGGCCGTCGTGTAGGCGGCAGATATCGCGTTGCTTTGTGGATCGTACTCTGCTTCTTTGCTCAGGGGATCGAGATCCGGACCGCTGTAGCGCGTATCCAGGCGGCCGGTGGTCATCTCGGATTCGAGCTGGAGGTTCTTGCTGAACATGCCACCGGTCACTCGCAGGTCCGCCTTCAATAGATAGGCCACTGGGAGACCCGTGTAATTGTGGAGTTTTTCCGCCACGGCCTTCTTCCTGGCCTCGGACAACTCACTTCCCTGCATTAATGCAGACAGGTACTCGCCCAATGCAAACTGCTCCACTTCAGCCAGAAATGGTTCGAGAGCCGCCGGCTGAGCAGGCAGTTTCTTGTGGTAGTAAGCGCTGGCCGCAAAAGTTGGCAGCCCCAGCGCATAGGCTTGATCAACTCCGGGATTGAAGCTAGGGCCATCGATGCTGTTATCGAAACTCAAGATGGCCGAAAGGAGAATAATCCCGTTCAAGTCCACGTTTTCGAGATCGGCAGAAAGCACGGCACTGCGCGGAGTTCCATAACTCTCGCCAAACAAGTACTTGGGAGAGTTCCAACGCTCGTACTTCGTCAAGAAGCGGCGGATGAAACGCTCAAACGCATGAGCATCCCCGTCCATTCCCAGGAACGCCTTTTCTTTCTCCTTGCCGAAGATCCGGCTGAAGCCGGTACCGGGCGCGTCGATGAACACCAGATCCGACACGTCGAGAAGGCTGAACTCGTTGCTCACAAGCGTGTAGGGAGCCGCCGCGTCGTGCTTCGTGTCTGTGGTCACCACCCGGCGCGGACCGAAGGAGCCCATATGGAGCCACATGGTGGAACTGCCGGGGCCGCCGTTGTAAAGGAACATCACAGGGCGCTGCTCAGCCGCGGCGTTCTTCTTGAAGTAGGCCACGTAGAACATACGCGCAGTGGCAGGCTGATCGTCAATCTTGGGTGGCAGATCCACACCAGCATCCGACAGGATCTTTCCGTCCGGGCCGAGAGTGGCGTCCTGGGAGTCGGTCGAACCGACGGTTAGTGTCCCGGCTATCGCCTGGTAGGCGATGGCTTGGCCATCGACGGTCACCGACCCTTCCGTCGTGGAGTCGGCAGGGACCGGAGCCAGCGCTCCGGCCGGCGCTTTCTCGTCCTTCTTCTGGCTTGGCTGGTCGTCCGCAAACGCGGTGAACTGCAGTGCCAGGATGGCCGATGCCAGTAACGCAAATCGCCAACCGCTGCGAATCTGTCCCATGTGTCTAAGCAAACCTCCCAGGAAAATAAATAGTATTACTCACTTCAGAAAAGCTCATTTGTCCAGCGGCGTTCGCCGACCCGCGCTCACGCTTCGACAGGCGTATTCGACGCCTTCAGCTTGTTGAGATACGCCTGTCGGCTGTCCAGGATCTGGCGGCGGGCTTCCTTGGGACCGCCCCAGCCGTCAATCCGCGCTTTGCTCCCTTGCAGCTCTTTATAGATGGAGAAGAAATGCTCGATCTCGCGGCGGACGTGGGAGAAGATCTGGTCGACCGTATGGATGGATTCGTAACGCGGGTTGCTGTGCGGAACGGAAATCACTTTTTGGTCGGCTTCATTCTTGTCAACCATATAGAGGATGCCGACCGGCCGGACTTCGATGAGGCAGCCCGGAAAGCTGGGCTCCTCGACCAGAGTCAGTACGTCGAGCGGATCGTTGTCTTCGGCGAGCGTGCCCGGAATAAAGCCGTAATCGCCCGGATAGTGCATGGGCGAGTAGAGCGCGCGATCGAGTCGAAAGACACCCAGTTTCCCGTCGTACTCGTACTTATTCGACGAATTCTTGGGGATCTCCACAATCATCCGGACGACTTCAGGTGTTTCCGGCCCGGGATCGATATCGTAAAGCTTCATCGAGGTTCAGGGTAGCAGAAGCCGAGAGTGCCAGCAGCCGGAAGTATTTTCAAGCGGCTCCGCGCTCAGGTATCCTGTTGAAATGGAGCTAGTTTTCGAAGTTCGCGACGCGGAGGAAGGTGGCTATTTCGCTCGCGCCCTTGGTCAATCCATATTCACCCAAGCGGAGACGTGGGAGGAACTGCGAAGCAATGTTCTTGAGGCAACAACGCTTCACTTTGAAGATAGTCCTGTGCAGCCACGCTTGGTTCAACTGCACTAAGTAGAGGATGAGTTGATTCCGGTCGAAGCCGCCTGAAGCTGCCTCGCGATGTGTCCGGACCTGATCTGATCCGTTTACTGGAGCGTCTCGGCTACATTGCATGTGCGCCAAAAGGGAAGCCACGTTAGGCTTCGGCACGACGGGCCTCCCGTCCATACCATCACAGTCCCGCAGCACCGGCGCATGGCCACAGGCACGTTGCACGGCATTCTCTCCGAAGTTGCACTGATGAGGGCAATCGCCTTCGAGACCTTCGTAAGTTTGCTTTGAGGTTCTGGCCGTGCAGCCACCCGCGAAAGGAGCCCGGGCTCGCGGCGATTCTCTTACGCCGCTACCGTTCCCTTGGGCCGTGACCCACGGAAGCCGTAGTACACGATGTACAGGTAGCAAAGAACCGGAAGAATGAAGGCGTGGTGGATGCCAATGTTATCCGCCAACGCACCCTGAATCACGGGGATGATGGCGCCACCCACGATGCCGGCGATCAACAAGCCGGAGCCTTCGCCGGTAAGATGGCCCAGACCGGCGATGCCCAGCGTGAAGATACTGGGGAACATGATGGAGTTGAATAATCCAACCGCAATAATGGTCCACATGGCTACTGAGCCAAAGTTAAGCATGGAGGCGGTAACCAGCAGAGCCGCAATAATCGCCGCAGTGCCCAGCACCGGCCCGGTGCGCAGCTTGGTCAGCAGGGCGGAGCCGATAAACCGGCCCACCATCGCCGCGCCCCAGTAGAAAGAAACATAGACGGCAGCAGCTTTTTCCGTGAGGCCTCCAATATACGGCTGGCTGAAGTAATTCACCAGGAAGCTACCAATGGAAACTTCGGCGCCGACGTAAACGAAAATGGCGATCACGCCAAGGATCAAATGGCGCTGCTCCCAGAGCTTCATCTTCGAACCATCGGCTTCGTGTCCGCCTTCGATGGCAGCGATCTTCGGCAGTTTGAAAAGCCCGATCGCAACCGCGAGCGCCAGCAGGGTACAGGCGATTACTATATAGGGCAGTTTCACGGTAGCCGCTTCATGCAGGCGGTAGGCCTGCAGCGCATCCGGCGCGAGCTGGCGGATCTCGGCCATGGACTTCGGCGTCGTACTGAGAATGAGAAAAGCACCGAAGTACGGTGCGACGAAGGTCCCGAAGGAATTCAAGGCCTGCGTCAGGTTCAAGCGGGCGGAAGCGGTCTCCGGCCGGCCGAGCACCGAGACATAGGGATTCGCGGAAACCTGCAGCGCCGTCATGCCGGCCGCGACGATCATCAGCGCCGCGAGGAAGAACACATAGGCGGGCACGCTGGCGGCCGGGATAAAAAGGATAGCTCCCAAGGCCATGGTGCAGAGACCGAGAACCATCGTGTGCTGGTAGCCGATCTTCTCGACCAACTTACCGGCCGGCAGCGCAAAGATAAAGTAACCGGTAAAGAAGGCGAATTGCACCAGCATCACCTGGAAGTAGCTCAGGTCAAAGATTGCCTTCAAGTGCGGAATCAGAATGTCATTGAGGCAGGTTACGAACCCCCACATGAAGAAGAGCGTGGCGACCATGCACATGGCCGCTGTGTTGTTGCCGGCGGGTTCGTTCGAGGCCGCAACCGGGGCGGACTTGCTCACAGGGGTAATTGCCATCTGACGTTGATGTTCCGTTTCTAAGTCTTCGGGACGCTTACGGGGCGCTGCCCTTTATAAAGACCCGCACCCGCCCAGAATTGTACATGATCGCATTTTCCGGGAACCTTCAGAGCTGGGAGCGCCGATTGTCCCGCCCAATCGCTCGCGATTCTCCCGCCAGCCGGCATCGGACGGCGAGAAGATAGAAGTGAGGAGATGAGCGCAGATGGACAATAAACAGAAACTTGGAATTGCCGGCGCGGGAATGCTGACGGCCGGTATCGGTTTGACGATCGCGGGAATGGTATGTTTGACGCCCTTCTTGGTTTCCCTCGCCGTACGGGCCGTGCAAAGAGGCACAGAACAGGCTATTCAGGGAATAGAGCAGGCATCGAAGACAGCGGGAACCGTGGCAGGCAAGCTCGAGATGGCCGTCCGTCGCGCAACAGGCGCCGTTAAGTCTGCCTGATCATCACCAGATCCGGCAGGCGGGCGCGTTCACCATCGGCTGTCCGGCCTTGCAGCTGAACGCCTGTTGAAACTCGGGCAGGTTTGAAACCACCCCGTTGATCCGGTACTCGAGCGGCGAGTGTGGGTCGGTAATCGCTCGCATTCGCTCGGTCTCAGGCCGCGTATAGCCGCAGGCCCACTGGGCCATGCCGACGAAGAATCGTTGATCTGGCGTGAGGCCGCCGATGGGCTTCAGGTCCTTGCCGGCAGTGGCATGCTTCCAGGCCATATACGCCAGCATGGTGCCGCCCAGGTCGGCTGCATCTTCGCCCAGCGTTAATTTGCCGTTGATTTTAATGTCGTCAATGATCACGTGGCGCGAAGCCTGGTCTGAGACGCAGGTGGCGCGTTTCTCGAATTCCTTGGCGTCCTGCTCGGTCCACCAATCGCTCAGGTTGCCCTTGGCGTCGAACTGGCGTCCTTCATCATCGAAGCCGTGCGTGAGCTCGTGGCCGATGGTCGCGCCGGTGTTTCCATAATTCGGCGCATCATCCAACTTGGGGTCGAACAGCGGCGGCTGCAGCACGCCTGCCGGAAAGTTGATGTCGTTCATTTGCGGGTTGTAGTAGGCATTGATGGTGGGCGGCGTCATGCCCCATTCAGCACGGTCGACCGGCTTGCCGATCTTGTTCAGCTGGCGGCGGGTTTCGAATATCAGGGAACTGTCGACGTCGTCGAAAAACTTGGCCGGAGTAATGGTCACAGAACTGTAGTCGCGCCACTTGTCCGGGTAGCCGATCTTATCCACCATGCCGTGCAGCTTTTCGAGAGCGCGCTGCTTGGTTTCCGGGCCCATCCAGGTCAACTGCTGAATGTCCTGTTCCATGGCCCACTGGATTTCATGGGTCATATCGAGTGCCCGCTGCTTGGTGTCCGGACCAAAGGTCTTCGCGACGAACACCTGCCCCAGTGCCTCGCCAAGATAACCATCCACCCATTGCACACAGCGCTTCCAACGCGGCTTCAGCGCCGTGACCCCCGTTAGGTATTTGCCATAGAAATCGAAGTTCGACTGCACGAACGGATCGGACAGGTAGCCCGCGTATTCATGCGCCAGATGCCAGCGCAGGTAGGCCTTCCAGCGATCGATACTGTTCTGCTTCAGCTGTGTGTTCAATTCCTGATAGAACTTGGGCTCGGTGACGTTCACGTCAGTCAGAGCGGGCGGCTTGAGTTCGGCAAGATAGGCATCCCAGGCGAAATCGGGCGCCAGCTTGGCGAGGCCCTCCATCGTCATCTTGTGCTTCAAGTTATATGGATTGCGCATCTCCTCGCGCTTCAGCGAGGCCTTCGCCAATTCGGTCTCGATCGACATGACGGTCTGGGCATTGGCGGCGGCCACGGACGGCGCATCACCCAGCAACTCAAACATGTGCCTCACATGAGCCACATATTTCTGGCGAGTCTCTACGGACTTGGCGTCCGTCTTGACGTAGTAGTCGCGATCGGGCAAGCCCAGGCCTCCGGCCGTGGCAAACGCGATCACGTTGTTTGAGTTGTCGAAGTCCTGATCGGAACCGAACCCGAACAACATGCCTCCCGCCAGGCCATGCGCGTGCGCCTTGCCGACATAGACTGCGAGGTCGCGCAAGGATTTGATCGCTTCAATCTCCTTCAACGCAGGGGCAAGGGGAGCCGCCCCTTGGGCCTGAATCGCCGGCTCGTTCATGCAGGCGTGATAGAAGTCGCCAATCTTCTGCTCGGCCGGGGTGCGCGTCGGCGAAGGCTTGGATGTTTCTTCCAAAATGCCCCAGAGGAAGCGCTGGTTATCGAATGCCAGCTTCCCATAAACGTCCCAGCTGGCCTGGTCGGCCGGAATCGGGTTGATCTTATTCCAGTTGCCGCAGGAATATTTGTAGAAATCGACGCATGGATCGGCGTTCTTGTCCATGAAGGACTGCTCCAGGCTGGGGGTGTAGGGCAACGCGGTTAGTGGCGTGTCTTGGGCAGTGAGCACGCAACACGGTAGCAAGAGAAGCAGGGCCAGGCGCATAAATCGGATTGTGTCAGATTCGGTTTTCGAAGCGTGCTGAGAACCGGCTGGCTACTTGGAGTGGGAGGCGATCTAGCGGATGCGAATATTGCGGAACATGGCGAATGTGAATTGGTCGTGAAGTTGGAGACCGATGGGCCCGGTCTTGGACCGAGCCGGATCACCTGGACCCTCGGCAACCACTTGCCCGTTGAGCCGGACCCGAATGAGGTCGTGCCGTGATTCGATGTCCAGACTGTTCCATTCGCCGGGGCGGTGAACGCCTTTCTTCGCCGGCACCAGCGAATAAATGCTGCCGGACGGGTTGGCATCGGAATCGTCGTCCAGAATCTGAATCTCGTAGCCGATGTGAGCCGGAGTGCTTTTTACTGGGCCAGTGAGTTCCGGATGGGTGGCGTCGGGTTCGCCGATCGCATAGTGGGCGCGGGAGACATCGCGAATCGAGACGCCGCTGTTGCCGCCGCGCGGAATCCAGTATTCGACATGCAGGTCGAATTCATCGAAGTCGCGCGTGGTGTAAAGCCACGCCTGCCGATATAGCCAGCTGTTATAGCCCTTCTGATCCAGAGGCCACGAGGTAGTCGGCGGGATGTGAACGCGCTGGCCCAGCAGGATGCCACTGTTGACCGTCCAGATGCAGGTGCCGCGAGGTTCCCAACCGTCCAGGTTCTGGCCATTGAAGAGCAGCTTCCACCCTGCGTCGGGCAGAGCGGCGTTGCCCGGACCCTGTGCAAAACAACTGAGAACGCAAAGTACACCGGCGCCGAGTGAGAGTCGCATGCTGTCGTCTTAGCTGATTTTCCGCAGCAGTCCCTGCAGGTCGATCGGCGTCGTATCCACAGTTCCCCGTGGCAGCGATGGGCCGGTGATAACTGCCTGGTTGTGCCCTTCAAACCAAACCAGGAACGATGACTGGTCTGCGCCGGGAAGACGCTGCAGATTCAGCCACGTATACCACGCGCCCATGTCGGCATCGATCAGCGCACCTTCGGGATCGGGCGAGGGTTTCTGCGACGTAACCACCAGCAACTCATTCATGGGCCGCTCGCGCTCGCGAGGTGCGAAGCGAGCCACCAGCGTCAGCGGCTTGGCGCGCCGCAACGCCTCGCGTGCGGCCCACTGTACAAAGGTGGTGCTGAAGACCTGCGTCCCCGAGCCCTCCGTTAGCAGCGTCACTTCAAAATGGTCGAGCACCGCGGCATCCCCGGTCGCATGCATACCGAGATCGTCCGGCCGCATCTGCGCGAGCATGGTGCGAAACGCTTCCACGGGCATGGCCGATTCGTACGCCTTCTTCATCCTGGCGTTGATCGCACGCCGGGCAGCCGCCAGCCCGGGGTAGGATACGCAAGTCAACGACGCGCTGACCAGGGCCGGACTGCCCCCGTCGATGTACCAGTGCGCAAACGGCGCGGGATGCGAGGTGGCCCGAGCCTGAACCGCCTCAAGCACCGTCTGCAAACCGTTTTCCGGTTTGACCTGCGAGAAGTAGACTCCTTGCCGGCGCACCTTTCGGAACAGCCGGTACTTGGTTTCCGCCACGCCTTCGCCCACAACCACAATCCCCATCCGTCGAACGGGCAGTGTCTCCGGGGGAAGCGAAGCGTGGAACTTATGAACGTAGGCCTCGGATGCCGTGCGGAAGCCGTCCATCTGGTGCGTAGCCCACAAATGAGCGGAAAGCTGCTCCAGATACTGGCCCGGCGCGTTCACCCAATCGAAGTTCTCCAACGGCTTCGATAGCCGCAGCCCGGCAAAGGGCGCCATTTCCCCATTGAGCTGAGCCGGCGGGAGATCTTTCAAGTAGGCAAGCTGTTGCGTTAGTTCGAGGCGCTCAGCGGGAAACTTCCAATCGTAGGAGATGACCTCTTTCAAGAGAAACGGAACAAAGCTCGGCGGTAGCTGCCTGAACAAGGCGATGTTATCCTCGGCCAGCGATTGGGCCAGCGGCGGATAACTGCGAAACTGTTCGGCCTTGAGCTGTGCGGGGAGCATGGCGACTACGAAACCTCGGGCAAGGGTTTACCTTGCGAGAAACGTGCCGAGAAACCCATTCGCGCACCGAGCGTGGGAACCAGATCCGTGGATTCGACGGGGCGATCGATCACTACGTTTTCACGCACGCCCGGCCCGATAACGATCATCCAGGTGGTGCGGGAAAGCGCATCGCCGGTACGGTGATGCTGGAACCCATTCCCGCCGGCACTGTTGTCGGAATCACGGCCGAAGTCGGGCAGAATATACATGGTGGTTTTGCCCGCGTACTCCGGGTCGCTTTCAATGGCGTGCCAGATTTCAGCACACAGACGGTCCGACCGGCGGATACCGTCGATATACAGCGAGAATGTTCCGGAGTGCGCGATATCGATGTCATGCAGCGTGATCCACAGCAGGCTCGGCGCCAGCTGCTTCATCAACTGACGCGTAACGTACACGGAGAGTTCATCGGGACTGGCGAGGCTCTTGGCATGCGCAGCGAAGTCCGAAACAGACATTTTGAGGACTTCGGCCAGCTGATGCAGTTCGATTTCATTCCCGCCAACCGTGGTCGGAGCATACAGCGGGGACTCGTAGTTGTCGCGCAGCAGATGCTCGTAATCGGCGCCCTCGCCGGCCAGCGCCGCATTCAACAGCCGCTTCGGCAGAATGACGCCGGCACCCATCCCTTTGCCATACTCGCGGTGGCCGCTTTCGCCGAGGCGCGCGAAGCCATTGCTCGGCGCAACCACCCACGTATCGGTGGAAGGACGGCGCAGGTCTCTGCGGTAATACTCGAAGACCGTCGGGAAATCGGGTGGAACCGCGGCGAAGTTATTGAACGTTTCGTAAGCGCCGGTGGTGAGGCTGGCCGTGGCGACGTAATGCCCAAGAATGCCTTTGTTCACCACTTGCGTGAAGAATGTGGCGCGGGGAATCAACTCGTTTAAGAGATGAGGAATGTTTTCTTGGCCGTCTTCGGCAAACGTCTCGTCATCTCGCGCACCGCCGCCAAACGTCACCACAACGGCCTTCTGGCCGCGAGGCGCCGCGATGGCCTTCAGCGGTGATGAGAATAGAGAACTGCCCAGCACCGCGCCGGTGGCGCTCCAGAGAAACTCACGCCGGCTCTGCGAGATGGCGTGAGCGAGTTCTCGCCCGCTGCCAGCATTCTTGAACAATGAACTACGAGGGGAAATGAGTCCTACCACCTTTTGCAAATGCTTGACGACGTTGAAGCCCCCGGGTACAGGCTTTCTCGTTCTGCCGTGTGTGTAACCCATGAAGCCATACTCGAAACTATAGCGAAATTTTTTGCAGCCTCGACGCTGGTCGACGGCTTGGCCCGCTGCCTCTCAAAGAAATGCAATTCGAGCCTAGCTCCGATAACATAGCTTCGAGGGAGCGAATTTGCTAAAACTCGGCTCAGTGCGGTGGCGCGGCAAGTGTTCCAGGCACCCCGGTTACAACCCGGCGATTGACGGCCTCGCTGCGATTCGTGGGAACTGCCCCAAATGCAACCAACTGCTCCAGATTTTCACGCATCACTCCGAGGCACTGCGTTTGATGCGCACCTTTGCGCCTGTGGAAGAAAAGCCGAAAGCGGTCGCGCATGGCGCAGGTGCGCAGCAAAGTCTGTTCGGTTGAGTTAAGCCTACTTGCTCCCGCCCGCAACGCGGACTTCTTCTCCTGACCCGGTCACCGTCCACTCTTTCTCATCCCACGACTCCGATTGCTCATAGTGAATCTTGTTCTTCCCGGTAAACACATTAACGTTCCGGAAGTGCTTGGTTTTGCCGCCTTCGAGTTGTCCATTCGAGTAGACCCAGCGGTCGCCGTTGATTTCTAATTCCCCCAAGCCGCCGGCACGGCCCGAAGGGAGAATGGCCTGATTATGAAACCGGCCTGGTTGGCCCGCCGGAATAAAGACGACCAGCGCCGAGACCGTCCCATTGACCGTTTGCTGGCAAGCGAAATACGTCCCGATCAGCGCGCACTGATTCACCAGCACGTCGGGCTTTTTGCCTGGATCACGACCGCTCGGCGTGACGTGCCACGTGCCTTGGTACAGCCAAAGCGAAGCATAGACGGCATCCGTGGCCGCTAAGGAACTTAACGCGCAGAGCGCCGCAGCCATGAGAACAAGAAGAGCACGCATCAGAAGCTCCAGACCGTTCAAATCAGATCCTAGATTACACGGCGTCAACGCGCCAGCAACGGCAAAGGATTTCGGCCTCGGTTTTGCCGGTGCGGATACTGTGAGAATGGACGGCAGAGACTTCCTCACGCAAGCCGCTGCCGGGTTGAGCTTATTTAGATAACATTGCGGCGCGTTTTCGGCCCTGGCGGATGAATCGCCTAGCGGACGCCGGGAACAGCGAACGTCGCGGCGAGCTGGTTCAGCTGGTTGCGCAGCACGGCCCATTGGGACTCGCAATCGCTGCCCATGCGCCAGATGCTCATGGCCCGGTTCACGTTGTTGGCTTGCGAAATGGCGCCGCTGACATATTCTCTGGTTGCGTTCAGGTCGTGATGCTTGTTCCAGGAATCGCCCACTTTGTCCATCTGGCTGGCGAGGTTGGCCGCGCTTTGGTTGAGGTTCTCCTCATTCTGCTTGCCGGCGCGAACATTGGGTTGAGCCAGAGCCTTGTCAAAGGTCTTCTTGAAATTGTTAGAGTTCTTCACGCAGTTGTTGATGGTGGTGGTGGTCTGTTGGACGTTGGCCGCGTTGAGCGCCGGGACGATAAGCCCGAGCACGATGGCTATTGCTGATAGTGTTTTCATAGTTAACTTCTCCTTTTCATTTCCTAATTCACAACGAACTTCAAACTCTCTTACCTTTTCGCCGGCACCAGGATCGTCATGCCGAAGCGTACGGTCCAGTGGGGCGCACCGGCGATGTTATAGGCGTTGTACTCCGGGTTAACGGAGAACCGGACCGGCTGCCGGCCAAGCTTCACGACCTTGGCGAGCTGCAAACCGAGGGGAATGTAGACCCACCCCGGCCTGGTCCAATCGATGCTCCACTGCGCATCGCCCGATGCCAATGTCCAGCCCTTGCCCAACACGTAGGCGATGATCGGCTGGAAGCTTGAAAACCGGGTGTTCCCGCCAAACAGATTCTGATTGAACACGCCCAGGTTCCACTTCCCTTTCCTCGCAACAAAGCCCATGCGCGGGGCCGGCGAGCGCAGTATCCCTGCCCGGTCCCGAATTGGGTACGAATTGCACCAGCGGGCCGAAGCCCCAGCGGCCCCATTTCTCGTTAAAGACGATCAGATCGAAAATGGATACGTTATTCAGGCCGGTCCCGGCGAAGCCGGAGGTGTTGTAGTTGACGGTGGCGCGGAGCAGGTTCGGCACACCCCACGCCACGAAAGGAATCACCGGCTGGAACAAGAAATCGCTGTTGGATCCGGGCACGCCGTATAAGGCCGGCGAGTATTCTTCCTTCATGTTGAAAGCCATCAGTGGCGCGGTGGGATCGGCCGCCTGCTGGGCCAGACTATCCTCTCCGCCCGGAGTTGCCCCGGGTTGTGGCGGGGTTGTTTGGGCGAAGCTGAGGGTGGCAAGCATAAGAAGCAGCCAGGGATGAGCGGCTGTCTTAACCCCTCTCATGAAAAATCCTCGCGTCTACAGATTGCTGCTGCCATGCGGAGGATGTGGCCTGGTGGCGAGGCGCTTCGGGACGCAGAGTCCAACCGAGCAGGAGCAATCCTGCCGCGGCGATCCAACTTCCGGCAACCCGCACGACGATGCGAGTCCACGGCCTCTGCAGGGACCCAACCAGGCCTGCGGCTAACGCCACGATGACGAAGATGGATGTAGCGGTCCCGACCAATCCAAGCACGCCCAGTTTCCCATCCGACATCGCCGATCCGTTCAGGTAGCCATGGATGATGCCGAGCACGATGGCGATGCCGGCCACCAGGCGTGGGCGCAGCCGCGCATCTAAGGCCACCAGCGCCCCCAGTGCCAGAAAGGTGATGCTGGTGAGCACAGCGGTCTTTGTGGGCAGGAATTGGGCAATGGCCGGGAGGGCCAGTCCAGCGAGTCCGCCAGCCAGCCAAGCGCCGGGCAACGCGAAGAGTGCGAGCCGACCGGTGCGCGTTCCGCGCAGACCGGCTAATAGTGCCAGCGCCAGCACCGGAAGCAGATCTTCGGGCGAAAGAAAGAAGTGGGATACGCCGTCGTAAAACGGTCCGAGCCCCGTATTGACCAGATGCGCCTGCGCTGCGGTCGGCAACAGCAGCGCGGCAGCAGTAAGAAAAACGGCGCGCGCCGGTCTCATCGCGCACCTGCCAGAAGCATGATGGTTCGCTGGATGGTCCAGTAAGCGCCCAGTGTCCCCACGGCATAGCCGGGCATTCTCTCCACCAGCCGCGGCCAGCTCACCTGCAGCGTGCGGAAGGAACGCTCCAGCTGGATGATCAGGAGAACAAAACCGACCTGGCCAATCTCGACGCCCACGTTGAACAGCAACAGAGCCAGTGGTATCTCGGCCTTCGGCAAGCCCATGGCTGTGAGGCCGCTGGCGAAGCCGAACCCGTGGAGAAGCCCGAAGGCGAAGGCAACCACCCAAGGGTGGCGTATGGTGAAGCTGGTCTCGCCGCGCCAAGTCTTGACGATCTCCGGTCCCAGGAACAGAATGGAGAGCGCGATGGCGGCATTCAGAGGCAGTAACGGCGCGCTCGCGTAGCCCAGTGTCGCGATGGCGAGTGTGATGCTATGCGCCACGGTGAACGCCGTGATGGTTTTCACCAGCATCCAGCGGTCAGCCACGATCAGCATCAAACCCAGCACGAATAACAGGTGATCGACACCCAATAGGATGTGCAGTATCCCAAGCTGGACGTAGCTCAACGCCCGCTCCATCAGCGTGGTGACGCCGCCGAGAGTCACCGAGGGGGCATCGGGCCGCAGCAGATGGCTCTCCAGGCGGCCGTCGGAATGATGGAGACGGACCAGAACATCCGTGATGGTTCCATCCAAGCCGGCGATATAGATGGTCTTTCCCGCCAGCCCGCCCTTGCAGGTAAGGATGCCCGCCACGAGGATCGCGCCAGGAGTGAGCTGTTGCTTGTCGGGCGTGATGAGCTGGCAGTCTTTTGGGACCACCGGCGCGATCTGAATTTCGACTTCACCGCCAGTCGGCTTCTTCCATAAGAACGAGTAGGTTTCGGGACCGGTCTCGCGGAGTTCGAGAAAGCCGGGACGGACTTCGTGGGCAAGCGCGGTTGTGCCGCTCGCGATGGCAAAAGACGCCAGCAGCAGTAGAGCGCGCATCCTCACCGGGAAACGCCTCCCGTGGCGGCAGTGCCTGGTGCTGCCGATGCTTCCCTCGGCTCGATCTTGACGGAGTATTTCCTGAGGAGCTTATCGTAGAAGGACTCAAGGTCCCTCTTGCGGCGTTCAGACATGTATTCGCGCTCGACGAGCGGCCGCACTTCGGAAAGCTGAGGCTGCGATGCGCCGACTTTCTGGTCGACATACACGAGATGCAACCCGAAGGATGATTCCACCGGACCCACCCATTTACCCGTCTCAAGCCGCATAACTTGATCGGTGAAGTCGTTGCCGAAGGTGCGGGTTGTTTCGTAGATTGGCTCAAGCTTTTGCTCATTCGGAAGCATGGTTGGATCGCCGAGGCGGTCGATGGCTGCTTGCGGACCGGCGGCCCGTAGTTGAGCGAGAATCGTTCCCGCGTCTGCCAGTGCCGAGCCGTGACGGCTGGGGTTGATGTAGACCTGGCGGAAGGCCAGTTGTGGTTGGGAACGGAAGGAAGCAGGATGTCTGGTCAGCCAGTCCTGCAGCTCGGCGTCGGTGGGAGCCGCGGCTGAACTCGCCTCTTCCGATAGAAACTCCACCTTCTGGCGGAGGCGGCGGCGGATGATGGTGTCGTCGCGGTCGAGGCCCATGGCGACCGCTTCGCGGGTGGCCATCTCTTCCTTGACGTAATCGTCGACCAGCCCCTTGAGTTCGTCCGAGGTTGGCTCCCGCTGCCAGGTCCCGGCGAAACCGACGGCCAGGTGATCGATCTGCCCGGGCGTAATGACGATGCGGTTGGAGCCGGCGCCGGAGCCTCCTCCCGTCCATTGGAAGAAGAGGAACAGGAGTGCGCCGAGAATCAGGAACTGGACCAGCGGCTCATGGAGGATGGAGCGAATGAGTCGCATGGAGGGATTATGACGCGACAGCCCTTCAGCACCACTCGCCAACGCGCGGCGGAAAACGGGATCGACCGCGTCGGTGACGTCGATGCGGCCCGTAATAGTCGGCGCTGAGTCGTGCTCCTCCTCCGTCGACCAGTGCCACCGGGTTGTGCGACGTTGCGGCATTAGTTTGTGCCCTGTGGCGAATACCAGATGGGCGACGCCCAGGCGCGCTCCTGAATGGTGGCGGGCTCATCCTTCAATAGCGGAAGACCAGCCGCGACGGCGTCGTATGTGCTCCAGCGCGGCGTCGGGATCTCGAGCGCCCGAACGTAGTACAGCGCATGCTGGGTGGGATCGAATTCCTTGTCGGTCCAGCTGCCGATCAGTTCGGGACTGCCGATGGTGTTGGTATACGTCGCGGTGGCCAGATCGACCGTATTCCCAACCGCCGGCAGCTTTCCGTTGGCGCAGCACTTCCGGTCGCCCGACCAGGCCACGTCCACAATCTTTTCGTGGGGCTTGCCGGCCTTGTCCACCCAACCCTTGATGATCTGGATGCGGTCGAGGTTGGCTCCATCCGGATCTTTCATGGCATAGACGTTGAAGGTGGGGGAACCTGCGCCGGGCTTGAGGTCGCCGCCCATGGGCACGCCCTGGTCATATCCCTGCTTGACAAGCGCCACCGGGTCGGTGGCCGGGGCTAAGCCCATGCCGCCGAAGAAGCGGACCTTCATGCGTGTTCCGCTGGTGGTAAACGTCTCCCGGCGCTCCATGGCATCCCAGATGGCGCCGCGGGTATTTTCGGTAGCCCACACGCCAGCCAGCGCGCCCGGATTGAGATCCTTGCTATCGGCCCAGCCGCCCACAGTTCCGGTGCGGCGGGCTTCCACGGAGCCGTCTTCCGGTCCGTGACCTCCGACCCAACCCTTTTCCGCCACGTCGGACGGCACACCATTGTGGTTGTCCGTTCCGCCGACGAAACCGAGCTTGTACGGATTGACGCCCAGCGACTGCTCGTAGGCGAGGCCCTGGATTTCGGCCCAGCGGACATAGTTGCGTTGATCCAAAACTCGCCCGCTGAACTTGGCGAGTGAGTCAGCGTTCTCGAAGCCGGCGAATTCGTCAGCCGCCCAGAACTTCGCGTTCACTTCCGAGGCGCCTTTGATCTGCATCATTTCGATCAGAGGTTCAAAGTGTTGCCGCCGCTCGGCGTAGGCCTTATCAATGGGATTGCCTTTCGCGTCGAAGGGAGCGAACATCATGGTCTTGCTGGCGTTCGAATTGTGAGGAATGGCGAGCGGCTTCATGCCCTTGGCTTCGAGGCCGGCCATCCATTCCCAGAGGCCATCCTCGCGATTGGAATCGATATAGCTGAGAGGCGCGTCCGGAACATTGTCGTCGCGGAAAATGACGTTGCGATGCAGGTTGGCGCCCTTGGGAGCACCGCTCCACTCGAAGGCGACGAATGCCGTAAAGTGACCAGGCTGATTGTGCTGGTTCGCGGCGTCGATCATCACCTTCCACGCGCTCTTGATGGTTTCCGGCCCGGCGAAGAAGGGAGGGTGCGAAGGAGTGTCCGAGCGGTTATTCGAGATGACGTACTTCAGGAACCACTGGCGTCTCTCGTTGATATCAGTCATGCCACGGAGCTGTTTCAGAAGATCCTGGTCATAGCCGGGCGCACCGGGGTTCATGGCGGAATACATCTCGCCGATGTATTCGGCGTGATCGGTGACCGCGACGAAGTCAAGCGGCTTGTTAATGCGATGCGGCTTGCCGTCGACAGTTACTTCCTCGCCCTTACCGAAGCGATAGGCATCCGAAGGGCTGAGGCGCGTGCCGCTTATAAAGGCGTCGAGCGAATAATCGGTGTGAACGTGCGTTTCACCGAAATAGGCGTCTTTTAGCGGGTTGGATGGCACCGCGGCCTCGGCTGCCTTCTGTGCGGCGGCCGGCGCGGCGGCGGCTTTTTCTTCGGTGGCGGTCTTGCTGCAGGCAGCCAGGAACAATGCGGCCGTACAGGCGAGCGCCGCAGTGAACTGAAATGTTGCTGGGAGTTTCAGGGTCCGCTTGCTCGCTCCTAGGGGGAGGGCACGCGCGTCGGTTCTGTGCTGGGTTGTCATAGTTTCCTCACTTCATCTCGAGTCCAAGTTCCTTGTTTAATTGCTACTGGCCGGGCGTGTACCAAATGGGCGACGTCCAGGCGCGTTCCTGAACCTTCATCTCCGCCTCGGGGGGCGTCGGTTTCCGATTGAAACGCACCTTTCACCGCGACGTCCTGCTCACCCTCGACCGGTGCGGAGGAAGCCTGCGGCGGCTTTGCAGCTGTGCATCCCGAGGTGAGGAGCATGAGGAGCGCGGCGGCAATGGCCAGGAGCACGACAGGGCCAGTGAGGCCGCTCTCCTCCCAAATGGCGACGAGGGGGCTTTTCAGCCCCCGGTTCTGACTCGACATGTCATAGAGCATGTGGAACCTCCTAAAGAACTACGGAGCTATCTCTTGAGTGCCACCGGTAGGTACAGGGTTCGTTTGTTTCTTCAAATACGTGATCTTGGTCGTGCCGATTTTGCCGTTGAACGGGAATGGCGCCTGGTCGTAGTAATCGAGCGAGACGGGCGAATCCAAATCAGCGCCGATATCGAAGGTTGCATTGGATGTGAAGTGGAGCGACATGGCGGCCGGCACCTGGCCCTGCCCCACCACCGCGCCATTCACTTTGAGGGTGACGTTCATCGGGCCTCCGATGCGGGAAGCCAACTTCGATTCGACCTCGATCTTCGCCTTGCCGACCGGCAGCTTCTCCGCGGACTTGATCTTCGTGCGTTGAATCTCAAACAGGTTGAACTCGTAGTGGAGGAAGCCGTCCTTCACATAGCACGTGACGCCTCCGGAGAACCCGGCCAGAGCGTATAGCACGCCGTTAGCATTCGCCGGCACGTCGACATCCATGACGACGAGGCTGTCGACCTTCCCGAGCTTGGGAGCAGCGGATTCGGGCATTCGCATCATGGGACCATCGAAGGTCCACTCAGTGAGGGACGAGGCCGGGGCGTCTTCCGGATGGAACATCGCGGTGGCCCACATGCCGCCGCCAATGGGAAGGTTCTTGTTCTTGGTGGACTCGAGCAGGAAGAGGTCTTTCATCTCTTCGAGCTTCTGCGGATTCGACGCGGCAAGATCGTTTGCCTGGCTCCAATCCTCATCGATGTTGTAGAGCTCCCACTTGTCGGTCAGGGGCGACCACGTATGGATGCCTGGTGGCATGCCACCCACCCACGGATCGCGCGGGCCCGGAGCGCTGGCGAACCAGCCGTCGTGGTAGATGCCGCGGCTGGCCATGATGTCGAAGAACTGAGTCTTTCGCGTTCCCGGCGCCTTTGGGTCGTCAAACGCATAGACCATGCTGACGCCGGCGATGGGATCCTGTTCGAATCCGTTCACGACGCGAGGCGGGGTGATCTTGGCCACTTCATAAATCGTCGGAACGATGTCGATCACGTGATGGAACTGCGGCCGGGGGGTTGGATCGGGCTTGATGCGAGCGGGCCACGCAACGGCCATTGGTTGACGGGTGCCTCCGAAATAGGCGCCCATCAGTTTGGTTCCCTTATACGGGGTGCTGCCAGCCCAGCCCCATCCAGCGTGGTACATGTTGTCGGTCTTGGGGCCGCCCAATACGTCAAGCCCACCGAGCTCATTCAGCGCTGCGATGTGTTGCGAGATCTTGGTGGGAATTCCATTCTGGGCCAGCTGCTCACTGATAGTGCCGTTCAAGCCCTCGGACGACGAGCCGTTGTCACCCCAGATGTAGAAGATCAGCGTGTTGTTCAGTTTTCCTTCTTTTTCTATCTCGTCGATCACCTTTCCGGCGTTGTAATCGGCGTGCTCGGCAAAGCCGGCGAAGATTTCCATGAGCCGGCGCTGGAAGGGTTTCTCGTCATCGGGAATGGAGTCCCAGGAAGCCATCGTGGCGGCGCGGGGCGTCAGCTGGGCGTTCTGCGGAATCCAGCCCATGGCTTTGGCTCGCGCGAAGGTGCGTTCACGATACTTGTCCCAGCCATCGTCGAACTTGCCCTTGTACTTGTCGGCCCATTCCTTGAAGATCTGGTGCGGGCCGTGCGCTGCGCCCGGAGCCCAGTACATGAAAAAGGGCTTGTCCGGCGCGTATGCATTCTGCTCTCGAAGCCATCGGATGGCGTCCTGCGCGATGTCCTCGGTAAGGTGATAGCCCTTGGGCTTCTCCTCGGTGACCTGGGTGGTGTTGCGCGTCAAGGTCGGTTCGTACTGCGAGGCCTCACCGGCGAGGAAGCCGTAGAAGTATTCGAAGCCATAGCCGGTCGGCCAATAGTCAAAAGGCCCTTTGGAGGTGATCTGGTCTTCGGGTGTGTTGTGCCACTTGCCCCAGGCTCCGGTGTTATAGCCGTAGTCCTTTAGCACTTCGGCCACCATCGCCGAGGACTTCGGGACGATCCCGCTGAAGCCATCGAAGTCGTTGGCGATCGCCGAGATCTGGCCATTACCGACAAAGGTGTGATTGCGACCGGTCAGCAGCGAAGCCCGCGTGGGCGAGCACATGGCGGTGGAGTGAAACCGGTTGAAGGAGATGCCCATCTTCGACACGCGATCAAGCGTCGGGGTGTTGATCTCGCCGCCGTATGTCGAGGGCGTACCCGGCCCCAGATCGTCCATCAGAATGATGAGGATGTTCGGGGCCCCCTCGGCCAGGTGCTTTTGCTCGACGCGCTTCTTGTAGATGGATTCCTCCATCGTTAGCCCCGCGGTAGAGGCCGACGGCGTGGGCGGAAACGGCAGGACCTCCTGGGCAAGAGCCGGAGAGGCAAGCGCCAGACTGATGAGGAAGCTTAAATGCGTAATTTTTTTCATATGCTTTACATCGAAGGCCGAAGCTTATCGGCTATATCTTGAAGGCGACCGAGACTGAAGTTGTGACGCTATTGAAGCGGTTGTTGTGAACGATGTCAGGCAGGCACTTGAAGATGAAGTTCACCGGCTTGCCTTTAATCTTGGGCGCCCATAGGACCGCCGGGCCCAGGCCGAAGCCGTACGCTTCAAATCCTCCCAGACCGTTCAGGCCGAGGTGCTCCAGAACGAAATTTGCCTGGTTGAGAAGCGGCCCCGAGTCGGGCGTGAATTGCCGCAGCGTATAGCCTTCCAATCCGACCGCGAACGTCGGGGAGAAGTGCTGCGAAAACATGAAGTCGGTGTAGAACTCGTCGCCGGTATGGTAATCGGTTGCGCCATTGGTGGAGTTGAACAGGACACCGCTCGTGAATGAGATCTCGTGACCTTTCTTGGGATTCAGGTAGGTGTACGAAAAGGTGGGAACGGTGGACCAGTAGTTGCGCCCGGTGTTGACCACCTGGCTGGCACTGTAGAAACCCGCGGGCGCATATTCGTTCAGGCCGGCGCTGAAGTGCGAATTGCCATTGGTCCAGTTGAGGAATGCGGTCAGCGTGATATCGGCGAGGCCGGTCCGGTTTCCCTCCACCGATCCGGCGATGGGATGAGCCACGTCGCCGCTGACGTGTGCATTCAAAACGATGGGCAGTGATATCGCGGTGACCAAGCGGCCTCCGAAAATGTGGGCCTTGGTCATGTAGATGCCCTTAAGCGTGTCGACCCAGACCTGCTGTTTCGCCGAGGTGTAGACACGATTTCCCAACGTGACGCCGTTGATGCTGCCGTCGATGTAATACGTGTCGTTGCGGAAATAGAAGCCGGGAGGGCCGATGAGGGCCATGGCGAAATCGCCGAGCGAGCCTGGCAGATAGTGGCTGCCCCCGCCTTCCTCCGCGAAGGCGGGTGACATGATGAGCAGACATGCCAGCGCGGCCACAAGCCGGGACGCTAGCCTTCTTCGATTTTCTTGCTTCATTTGTTTAGACCAAAACTCACATAAAAGCGGCCCGCTACCTGTGTGAAGACGAGCGAGAGAGAGCGATCCGTAGGTCACCCTACACTGCTGGCGGGACCCCATTTACCCACCGCGCCCTCCGAAGATGCGTGGTTCCGCAACCCGATTCCTTATAGAGGACTATGCGGCAATCGTGGCCCTGAAAACTACTAGACCTTGGGCCAGCGGGGTCGGGGAGCACCGGCCAACGTGGGAGGAAAGTACAAGAGTGGCCGCGGATGGACACGGATGGACGCGGATGGACGAAAGCAGACGGGGACGCCCCGGCCTGGAGCTCACCTTCGCTTTCAGCGTTCTCAAGCGCAGGCGAGGCGCCAGCCCGCCGTGCGCGCTGCAGGCGCGTCCCAACGCACCAAAGTTCAGCGTCTGGGGCAGGCTCGCTCTGACCACGCGGCGATGAGGCGCAGGAGGACGAATGCAAAGTAGAGATCGCCTTGGGCCAGAGGCGCCTGTCCCCGGCGGGGATAGAGACACTTTGTGTGGAGGTCTTCGAGGCTTGGAATTATTCGAGGGGCTTCGGCATCGTTTAGGACGGACTAGGCGGCCTTGGGAGGCACCTTTGCGACGTAATCGACGACCTTTTTCTCGACGACGCCGTTTCCGACGGAGAACTGAGCCATTGTCCGGGCACTGGCCAGGTGGGCCTGGTTGAACACAAAGTCGCGTGAAATAACGAAGCCAAACTTGGCTGGATCGAAGGTAGCGTTCTGCTGTATGTGCGAGATCGCAATGCCTTTTAGTTGCTCCAGTGCGTGCAACTCCTGGTCGCGGCGGGCTTGTTGGGCCAGGCGGAGTTCCTTCATGGTCTTGGAAAACGAGTTTTGGAAGCGCGAATCGTAGAGCGAAGCCAGGACCAGCGGGTTCTTCGACTCGTGGAGGTAGCCTTCCATGGTGTCGATGGGGAGCGCCTCGTCGGCGTAGACTTTGAACTCGGCGGTGCGGAGCATGTCGAGCCGGAACTGGATGTCGGCGGCGCGACGAGCCAGGATGGTTTCGAGGTCGCCGACCGGAGCGAGATCGTTGACGATGCCGTCGATGAAGCGCTGGTAGCGTTGGGATTCTTCTTCGCTGCGGAAATACTTGGTGACGTCGGCGGCGAAGAGGCCGTGCTTGACGGCGTTGCGGGAAGACGCGGCGCGCCCGGCGTCGGTGCGAGGGCCGGTGGACTTCTGGGCGTTCTCGCGATTGGCGCGAGTGCGCGCGTCGACCTGGGGGTCCGGTGTGGAATCAGCCGGATGGTTGTGGTTGTGAGCAGCTTCCGATGGAGAGCCGCCGGGAACGACCGTGTCAGAAACAGGGTCGTGATCGATTAGGTTGTTTGTGGCCATGGTGCCACCTCCACGGCCAGCATTTCACGAGAGCCGGCAGCGTTCCCAACGGGGCAGCCTGTAAGTGATAAGAACGTAAGGAAATATATCTTGCCGGCGCTGTGACTGAAAAGCGGGGGCGTGTGGCGCTGAGCTTTGGTGCGTCTGTCAGAGGCTTTGTGGCGCTGAACTTTGGTGCGTTGGGGACGCGCCTACAGCGCGCACGGCCAGGGCGTCCCCGTTCTGCTTTTGTGAGAACGTTTGTCTACGGGGCGTTGACGACCACGTAGCTGGTGCTGCCGCCGACGAACTGCGGCTGGTAGTAGGTGCTGCCGCACTGCTGATAAGTGACGCCGTTGGCCATGATGGTGGTGCAGGATGGCGGCAAGGTGTTCACCATGGAGCCGACGACTACGGCGGTTGCCGTTGCCGCGGCTGCGACCGCCACCGCTCCACCGACTCCGTAACCGCTGTGATAGCAGCAACCGCCGCCGTAGTAACCGCCGCCACCGTAGTAGTTGTTGTGAGTGTTCACGTTCACGTTGCGATCGACGTTGACGTTGGTGTTGCGGTTGACATTGGTGTTGTTATTCCGGTTCACGTTGGTATTGTTGTTCCGGTTGGTATTGGTGTTGCTGGCGCGGTTGTTACTGGCGTTGCTGGCGCGGTTGCCGCTGGGCTGGTTGACATTGGGGCGCGCGCTGGAACGGGTAGCCCCGCCTCCACCGCCGCCGCCACGCTGAGGTGCGCCGCCACCACCGCCTCGGGTAGGCGGCATAGCCGGAAGGAGAGCGGCGGTCAAGAGAAGCGCGAAGGCTGGTGTGAAAAGTCGAATATAGGTTTTCATGTGATAGCTCCTAGTTGCCTGCAGCGGCATCCTTGACTTCGGCGAAGACGATCTTGTGAGCGTCGGCCGGCGGATCGAATACGAAGGCGTCGTCACTATAGGAAGGCGCCAGGTTCCAGGTGAGAAGCGAAGTGTGCTGCGGACGCGCATCGTCGGTGGTCGTGGTCAAGACCAGTTTTCTGGGAAGCGGATGGTCGCCCAGTTGGATCCAGACCTGCCAATCGAGGCCAGGCTGGCGGAAGGCGTAGTGCTCGCAGGTGACGCCGTCAACAACTCCGGGTCCGAAATCGTCGGCGGACGTGATTTCATCGGTACCGGCTTTCGGGCCACCCCACAGGAAGAGATCGAGAAGCGGGATTTGGATGTCGTATTTTTCGCTGACGACATCGATCAACTTGCCGATGGTATCGGGGGCCGGCACGGTGGCGTAGTATCCGACGCGGCGTGCGTAGAGAGTGAAGGTTGAGCCGTCATACAGGAAGAGCCGCGACTTCTGCTCTCCTTCAACTTCGACCCGAAGCTTGCTGGGCAATTGAGCCAGGATGTTGGTGGTACTGCCGAATTGCACTTTCTGGCCATCCTCGAGGACATCCTCGGTGGTCACTACGGCTTGTACCTGGAAATCTTTGAGAGTCCGAAGGTAGGTACCCATGTAATTCAGGGCGTTCATGGCTTCAGGAGCTTTATCCTGCGCGGGAAGAGGCGTGGAAAGGCCGGCTGCCAGCAAGAGTGCGGCGGCGGTGTACAGAATGTTTCGTTTCATAGTTTTTTCTCTACTCCTCAAGTTGCTCTGGATCAGTTCGCTTCGCCGTGCTTAACGCGGCGGATTGATGACGACGTACGTGGTACTGCCGCCGGAGAACTGCGGTTGATACCACGTGCTGCCGCACTGCTGATAGGTGATGCCATTCACCATGACGGTGCTACAAGACGGAGGCAAAGTGTTCACCATGGAACCGACGACAATAGCTGTCGCCGTGGTCGCGGCTGCGACCGCCACGGCTCCGCCTACGCCGATCCCGCTGTGATAACAGCAGCCATTATTGTTGTAGTGGTTGTTGTTGTTCACGTTCACGTTGACGTCTTTGTTGACGTTGACGTTGGTGTTCTTGTTCACGTTCGTGTTGGTGTTGCGGTTGACATTGGTGTTGTTGTTGACGTTGGTGTTGCGGTTCTTATTGGTGTTGTCGTTGCGATTCGAGCTGGCGTTGTTGACGTTGCTCTTCGCGCTGGAGCGCGTATCTTTGGCGCCGGGCCCGGCTGTGACGGACGTGACGGCGAGAAGCAGCCCGAGAGCTGATGTTAGAACGTACCGAATTGAGTTTTTCATGATATTGGTTCCTAGTTGGTGCCCGATGAGGCTTGCTTATCTTCGGCGAACACGATCTTGTGAGCGTCGGCCGGCGGGTCGAACACGAAGGCTGCAGCGTTATAGGATGGCGCCAGGTTCCAGGTCAGAACGGATATGTGCTGGGGCCGCGCTTCGTCGGTGGTGGTGGTGATCACCAGCTTTCGCGGGAGCGGATTGTCGCCCAATTGGATCCAGACCTGCCAATCGACGCCGGGCTGGCGGAAGAGGTAGTGCTCGCAGGTGGTGCCGTCGACCACACCGGGACCGTAGTCCGTTGCCGAGGTGATTTCGTTGGTGCTGGCGCGCGGGCCGCCCCACAGGAAGAGATCGAGGAGGGGAATCTCGATGTCGTACTTGGAATTGGCGACGTCGATCAACTTACCGATAGTGTCGGGGGCCGGGACGGTGGCGTAGAACCCAGCGCGACGGGCAAAGAGCGTGAACGATTTTCCGTCGTAAAGAAAGAGCCGCGATTTCTGGTCGCCTTCGACATCGACGCGCAGCTTGTTGGGCAGCTGGGCCAGGATATTGGTGGTGGTGGCGTACCCGATTTTCTGGCCATCGGTGAGGACATCCTCGGTGGTAACAGCGGCTTCCACCTGGAACTCCTTGAGGGTGCGCAAATACTTACCCATGTGGTTAAGGGCTTCCATCGCTTCTGGTGATTTCTCTTGCGCCGGTAGGGGCGCGGAAAGGCCAGTCGCGAGCACGAGCGCCGCGACCGTATATCCGATGTTTCGTTTCATCATCTGTTTTTCCATTTCTTACCCTGTGGTGGTACTGCGATGTCTAACTTATTGCCGTTCAAGACTTTAATGACTGCAAGACATCGGGAGAGCGAGTGGCAGAGGGCGATCCGCTCGTCACCTGACACCTACACGGTTCAGTGCCAAGTGGTCCTCCAACTTACGCAAAACGCACTCTCGCAACCGCTCGATCCCTAGAGAGGACTATGCGGGATTTCAGCTGTGGAAACTACTGGACCTTGGACCAGTTGCGGGGTTGGCCGCCGATGAACGCGGATCAACGCGGATTGAAATTGAGTGCGCTGGGAGCCTGGCATGGGGAAACACAGGCTGAAGCCTGTGCCACGCTCCGCTCCGTGACCGTCGCGGCTCGGAAAGCTTTGCGAGAAGCCGGGGCCTAGCCAGATGCAGTAACTCTGACAGACCTCCGCTCCGTGACCGTCGCGGCTCGCTAGGGGTCCAAACCGGAGACATGGGTAACAGTTTAGACCGGAGACATGGGTAACAGTTGAATTGGTTGGTGACTGGGTTCCGAAAGGGGCATGCTTGGGCATGCCTTGGAAGGAGAACAGAACGATGGACCAACGGATCCAACTGATTCGGGAACACCAAGAGGGTGAGAGCATATCGGCGCTGGCGGAAATCTACGGCGTCTCGCGCAAGACGGTTTATAAATGGCTGGTGCGGCATGCGGCCCTGGGCGTCGCCGGACTGGCCGACCGGAGCCGCGAGCCACAACATTGCCCGAGCCGGCTCAGTGAGGAGACGATCGCGGAGATCATCGCCGCACGGCATCGCTGGAACTGGGGGCCGCGCAAGTTGCGCATTAAGCTCGCGGCCGCGCAACCCGGCATCGTGTGGCCCGCCGCGAGTACCATCGGCGAGGTGTTGAAGCGTGCCGGCCTCACCCATCCGCGCAGGCGACACAGGCGTACGCCACCGGCAACGCTCCCGTTCGCCCCGGTTGCTGCGCCGAACCAGACCTGGTGTGCGGACTTCAAAGGCTGGTTTCGCACCGGCGACGGGACACGCTGCGATCCACTCACCATCACCGACGCGCACAGCCGTTATCTGTTGCGCTGCCACATCACGCCCAAGGCCGACGGCGTGCACGTGGCCGCCCTATTCGACGCCGCGTTTCGCGAGTACGGACTGCCGCTGGTAATCCATACCGACAACGGCGTGCCCTTCGCCAGCGTGGCGCCGGGCGGCCTCAGCCGCGTTTCCATGCAGTGGGTGAGGCTCGGCATTACGCCGGAGCGTTCGCGTCCGGCTTCCCCGCAGGATAACGGCCGGCATGAGCGCATGCACTCGACGCTGAAGCAGGCCACCTTGTGTCCGCCCGAGCGCAATCCACGCCGGCAACAGGAGGCCTTCGACCGGTTCCTGCATGAGTACAATCACGAGCGTCCGCATGAGGCGCTGGGCGGCCAGGCGCCGGCCCGTTGCTTTGCCCCCTCGCCGAGGCCGATGCCGCGCCGGGTGCCGGAGCTGCACTACGACGAAGAGACCGCCGTGCGTCGCATCTCCCAACAAGGCAGCCTGAGATTCCATGGCGTGCGCACCTTTGTCAGCGAGATATTCGCCTCTGAGTGGCTTGGATTGAGCGCGCTGGACGAGCGCACATGGGAGGTAAAATACGGGCCGATCACGGTGGGCTTTCTCGACACCTACCGGCACCAATTCCACCGCGCGCTGAGTCCGGCTCTGCGGCGAAAGCTGGGACTGCCGGAAGCGTGACGATCGTATGGAAATGCCGGCGGCGGAAAGCCTGGAAATCCAACCGCAGGATTTCCAGGCTTCCCTCCGTCCTTGGAAATCGCTGTCGCGATTTCCACATTCCCACACTCACTACCCCTACCCCTATAATCAATCGGGAACCCACAGCCAACCCCAATCCACTGTTACCCATGTCCTCGGATCAATTTGTTACCTATGTTCCCGGCCGGACATAGGCTTTGCGAAAAGCTGGGGCCTAAGCAGATGCAGTAACTTCTGATATACCTCCGCTCCGTGACCGTCGCGGCTCGGAAAGCTTTGCGAAAAGCCGGGGCAAGGCTGGACTAAAGTCCGATAGCTCGATGCCGTTCGCTGCCCGTATCATCCACCTTGTCAGTTAGAAAAAAAGGACGGGTGAGTGTAATGAAAATGAAACTAGTCTGTGTATTCATGCTGGCATCGTGCGTGATGCTGGCGAGCGAGGACAACGCCGCGCGGTTGCAACAGGCAGCCGCCGCGGTCAAATCGATGGCAGGCGCGGGCGACAAGTCCATCCCGGGGCCCGTGTTTCAAAAGGCGGTTTGCGCCGTAGTGGTGCCTAACTTGAAGAAAGCCGGCTTTATGGTAGGCGGCAAGTATGGAAGGGGCTTCGCCTCCTGCCGCAAACCGGGTGGTGGCTGGTCTGCGCCCTCGGCGGTGCGGATTGAAGGCGGAAGCTTCGGCCTGCAAGCCGGCGGAGCGGAGAGCAACATCATTCTGCTGGTGATGAACGAGAAGGGGATGGAGCACCTGCTGGCGAGCAAGTTCACCATCGGCGCCGATGCTACCGCGGCGGCCGGACCGGTGGGCCGCGATGCTTCGGCCCAGACGGATGCCACGATGACGGCGGAGATACTGTCGTGGTCGGAATCGAAGGGAGCCTTCGCGGGAGTTTCACTGGACGGCTCGACATTGCGCCCCGACGACGGCGTGAACAAGGCTTTTTATGGTCCCGACGCCGACCCGAAGAAGATTCTGACGGGCCAGACGCCCATACCGCCCAACGCGGGAGAGCTGCTGGCGCAACTGGCTGAATCCGGCGGAACAACACGAGCTCAGTAGAAGGTCCTGTGGTTGGTTGTATCGACCCGAGGCAGGTCTTCCACTTGCCTCGTTTTTTTGGGAGCCTTCCCACGGCCAGGGCCGAGAGGTACCGTCAGGCTTGAGCGGCAGAGGCGGTGCGGGCCTTAGGCGCTGTCGCCGGCTGGACCAATGGCAGCGTGACACGGAAGCGGGCTCCGCCTTCTTGAAGGTTTTCCGCACTGATCAGCCCGCCAAGAGATTCGACGATAGAACGGCAAATGGAAAGCCCCATGCCCAGTCCTTCGCGCTTGGTTGTGAAGAACGACTCGAATAATCGATCTTTCGCCGGCCCGGGAATGCCGGGTCCGTTGTCATCGACCAGGAGCTCTCCGGCGCCACTGCCGGTGCGCGTGGTGACCGTCAGGAAACGCTGGTCCGGCGGCCGGTCCTGAACGGCATCCATCGCGTTGGTGAGAAGGTTGAGAAGTACTTGCTGGAGCGACACCGGGTCGCCCTGCACGATGAGGCCGCCCTCAGCGAGATCCAGCCGGATTTGGATCCGGCGCATCAGGAGGGTGCTTCTTACAAGACGCACTACTTCCTCGACAGTCCCGTTGAGGTCCAGATCTTGAACCGAGACGGCCTGTCTCTTGAGAATCGTCCGTATGCGATCGATGATGGACCGGGCCCGCCGGTCGTCGTCGGCGATCTCCTTCAAGGCGGCACGGATCTCGGCTATGTCGGGTTGAGCAAGCTGGGCGAAACGCCTCGCGGCTTGCGCATTACTCAGTATCGAAGCGAGGGGCTGGGCCAATTCATGAGCAAGCGACCCGGCCAGCTGACCCAGGCTGGCGACGCGGTTCATGTGATGAAGCTCCTCAAGACTCTGCCGACGGGCCATTTCGGACTGCTTCTGGCTGGTGATGTCGATATGAGTTACGACCGCAGCGCCTTCGGGCCGGTCAAGGCGCTCGACGCGAACTTCCTTCCAGTAGTCGCCCTCCAGGATGCGAATGGGATAGTCCGCCACTTGCGTCCGATGGTGTCCTTCCAGAACGGCCGAGATCGCGGCGATAACAGTCTGGGCCGCTTCGGGCGCCTTCTCCCAAACGCGCCAACTCTCCAGGTAATTTGAGCCAATGTGAGGCTGCGGAAAGCGATGCTCCGCGACATCAGAAGTACCCCAGTTGTCACTGACACGGATGATTTCGCCGTGACGATCGAGGACAGCGATGCGGGCGCTGAGCGATGACAGGATAGCGCGGCTGAGTTCCTCGCTCGCGCTAGCCGCGCGCTCTGAACGACTGCGTCTGCGCCGTTCTGCCAGCAGGAAACCAATTGCCAAGCCTTGCAAAAGGATGGCGCCTCCAATTGCGAGGATCGGGCCGCGAAATTCTTCCCATACAGTCAGCTTGCGGAAACGAACTTCCGTGCCCGGCGGAAGCCGATCCTGGGAAATGTTCCACTTCTTCAGCTGCCGCCAGTCGACCGCCCGAAGATAAGGAACACCGCCGATTGGCAAGCTCTCAGGACGCGTGCCGGAGATTACCTGAGCCACCACCCTTCCCAGTTCCTCGCCCATTCGATTGATGCTGGTCATGGGGCCGCCAACCGCGCCCCAGCCGAAAGAAATCGTGAAGTTTTGAAACAAAGGGGCGTTTGCTCTTTGGACCAGGGTCTGGGTCAACTCCGCGGTGGTTATGTTTCGGCCCGCTGCATCGAAGGAGAAGGATCCCAAGTAGATGATGGTCTGCGGGGGCAAGCGGCTGAGCCGATCGGCGGTGGCAGCGACGCTCAAGCCGGCGATTGGGATGATGTCAATGGCCGGAGCGGCGCGATGGATGAGAGCGGTGGTCACTTGATGCAGGGTGCGGTCGATGGGCGCGGGGCCGCTGACGAGCGCGATGTGACGGGTCTCGGGCAGTAATTCAAGTGCGGCGCGGATGGCTTGCTCGTCGCCAAGATCCTGCACGATACCGGTGGCGCCTGGCCGCGGGCCAAACTCGGGCCGATATTCGCTCCTGAGCATGCCGAACACGATGGGAACGGAGGGCCACAAGCGTTCCTGGAGTTTTTCGGCCAGAAGCATCCCTTCCGGCCGCAACGGGCAGATGGCGTCGAAGTGCTGGTTGCTGTACTTATAGGCGAGCCACTCGTAAAGCTGGTCCTGGTAATCGGCGCCGACCGGTGGGGTGGGCCGAATGAATTCCACCGAGAGCGTAACCCGCGTAGGGTAGTACTTCCGCAGCCCGGCTTCGAGCCCCTTCAGCAGCTCGACGTAGGCGGGCGTGGGGCCTTCAATCGGAACCAGCAGCAGGACGTGCTTCGGGGGACCATCGGCTGATAACGCCGGCGCACAGAGGCAGGTCGTGGCAAGCAGGAGTGCGGCAAGCAGGACGGCTGCAAGCAGGAGTGCAAGCTTGAGGCCGGTGGCAAACCTCCGTCGACTACCCGGCGCTACGCTGCTGGATGACGAGATAACCACGGGTCAGTCTGGTGGCCTCCGACACCTCACCGAATACTGAATCATATCTGAAGCGCGTAAGATGCAAACCAAGCGCCGTGAGCTTACTTGGAGCCCGCGGTTGCTGCCTGGACGCTCTGCACCTGTGCGGGTTGGGCCAAAGGCAGAGAGATCCGGAAGCGGGCTCCGCCTTCCTGACGGTTTTCCGCGCTGATCCGCCCGCCTAGGGATTCGACGATGGAACGGCAGATGGAAAGGCCCATTCCGAGGCCCTCAGGTTTGGTGGTGAAAAACGAGTCGAACAATTGATCTTTAATCGGTTCGGGAATGCCGGGTCCGTTGTCCTCGACGAGAATCTCGCCGGTTTCGCCGCCGACGCTGGTTGTGATGGTCAGCAGGCGGCTGTCTGGGCGCAGGTCCTGAACCGCGTCCATCGCGTTGGTGAGAAGGTTGAGCAGCACCTGCTGCAGGGACACGTCGTCTCCGTTCACGATGACACCACCGGTGGCCAGGTCGAACCGGATTTGGATTCTGCGCATCAGCAGGAGGTTTCTTGCCAGATGACCTACTTCTTCGACGGTCCGGTTGAGGTCGACCTGATGCAGGGTGAGGGCCTGTTTCTTGAGGATGGCTCGCATGCGATCGATGATGGAGCGGGCACGGCGGTCGTCATCGGCGATTTCCTTCAAGGCTTCACCGATCTCCGCCATGTCGGGTTGAGGGCGTTCGGCGAAGCGGGAGGCGGCCTGCGCATTGCTCAGTATTGAAGCGAGGGGCTGGGCTAGTTCGTGGGCAAGCGACCCCGCCAGCTGACCCACGCTGGCGACGCGGTTCATGTGGTGAAGTTCCTCAAGACTCTGCCGGCGGGCCATTTCGGAGTGCTTCTGCGGCGTGATTTCCACATGAGTTACCACCGCGCCTCCTTCGGGCCGGTCGAGGCGCTCCACGCGAACCTCCACCCAGCGATGGTCGTCAGCTATGTCGATGGGGTAGTCGGCCACTTGCGTCTTCTTGCGCCCTCCCAGAACGGCCGAGACGGCAGCGGTAACGGTCTGCGCCGCTTCCGGCGCTTTTCCCCAAGCCCTCCAACTTGCGAAGTAATTCGAGCCAACAGGCGCCTGCGGAAAGCGATCCTCAGCTTTGTCCGCGCTGGCCCAGTTATCGCTGACACGGATGATTGCGCCGTCGCGATCGAGAATTGCAATCCGCGCGGTGAGGGATGACAGGATGGCGCGGCTGAGCTCTTCGCTGGCATGGGCCGCCCGATCGGAGCGACTACGCCTGCGGCGCTCCAGGAGCAGGAAACCGATAACGAGGGCCTGCAACAGGATGGCTGCGGCAATTGCCAAAATAGGCCCGCGGAACTCTTCCCAGACCGTCAGCTGTTTGAAACGAACTTCCGTACCCGGCGGGAGGCGATCCACGGGAATGTTCCACTTCTTCAGTTGCCGCCAGTCTACGGCTCGAAGATGAGGAACGCTCACCACCGGCAGTTGAGCGGGAGGTGTACCTGAGAGCACCCGGGCCACGAGACTACCTAACTCTTCGCCCCCGCGCTCAATGCTGTTCATGGGGCCGCCGACGGTGCCCGAACCAAAGGCGAGCGTGGCGCTGGAGAAGATGGGACTATTGGCCTTTTCCGCGAGGGCAGCCGCCAGCTCCGGCGACGTGATGTAGCGGCCCTCCGAATCGTAATCGAACTGGCCTTCGTAGATGATGGTATGCGCGGGCAGGCTTGCCACGCGCGAGGCCGTTTCCGCAATGCTGAGCCCGATGAGTGGAATTACATCCATGTCCGGTGCGGACTGATGAATGAGGCCGATGATGTATTTCTGATACACCCGATCGCTGGGCGCCGAGCCGCTCACCAACGCGACATGACGGGTTTCGGGCAAAAGCTGGATGGCCGCGCTGACTGAGTCCTGGTCGCCTAAATTCAGAACCGCGCCAGTGTTCCCGGCCTTCGGACCATAATCCGGTTTGTATTCCTCCTTGGTCATGCCAAACACGATGGGGACTGAGGGCCACAGCTGATTCCGGAGTTTCTCGGCCAAAGCAAAAGCTTCGGGCCGGACCGGGCAGATGGCGTCGAAGTGCTGGCTTGCGTATTTGTAGCTGATCCACTGAAGGAGCCGGTCGGGGTACTCGGGGCCGGGCGATGGCGCAGCCCGAACGAATTCCACAAAAACGGATACCCGGGTGGGGTAAGATTTTCGGAGGCCTTTTTCGAGCCCTTCGATTAGTTCAGTGGAGGCAGGACGTGAACTCTCAAAGGGGAGCAGGAGCAGGACTTGCTTAGGAGCCGGGGGCGCGGCGGGCAACAAGGTCTGCGGATAGAGCGAAAGCAGCGCCAACAACAGCCATGAGGGAAAACCCCTGGAACTGCCAAGCACAAGGTCCAGTTGCGGAACGCGATTACCGCCCGATACGCTGATGCTTGACACGGTAATCACAGGTACTCCGTCTGGTGGAAGTTACACCTAGTCCAACATTATATAAATGTTCCTTAACGCGACGCTTTCTGACCTTCACGCAATTAAAGTCGCCGTGGTTGACGATGACGCGTCTGTTCGGAGTGGAATCAGCCGATTAGCACGCTCACACGGTTTTGTCTGCACGACATTTGAATCCGGCGAGAAGGCACTCAATGCGCCCGAAGTGGGACAGGCCGACTGCTTAATTCTCGACATTCAGCTGTCGGGAATCGATGGGTTCGAAACCCGGGATCGCCTGGAGGCGCAGGGAATGCATAAGCCGATCATCTTCATTACGGCGCATCCGGAAATCAGTTCTCCCGAATGGCAACGGCAGTTGAAGGGACGACAGTGCCTTGCCAAACCATTTGAAGGAGACGATTTGATTGCCGCGATTCATCGTACATTAGATATGGACGGCCACGCGTAGACCCGACAAGTCGAGTGCAGGCCCTCACATAAAGAAGATGGATGATGCAGTCGTCCATGTCGTCGACGACGACCCTCAGTTACGCAACGCCATCTCAAGGCTTCTGCGCTCGTACGACTTGTGCGTCAAAACATATGAATCGGCGCTCGATTTTCTAAACAGGCTTCCCGCGCCGGGCCCGGGCTGCCTGATCCTGGACTTGTCCATGCCGAAAATGGATGGGCTGCAGCTGCAGGAGGCACTGGGGGCCAGAAGAAATAACCTGGCGGTGATTTTCGTCAGCGGCAATGGGGACATTCCCGCGTCGGTTAAGGCGATGAAGGCGGGAGCGATCGACTTTCTCACCAAGCCCTTCGAAGATCTGGCTCTGATCGCGGCGGTGCGCGAGGCGATTCGCCGGTCCCGGCAACTGATCGCGGGGAACGAAGCGATCGAACGGGATATGGCGGCTTTCCAGTCCCTGACGGTTCGAGAGAAGCAGGTCTGCCTGCTGGTGTCGCAAGGACTGCTGAACAAACAGATTGCCGGCGAACTGGGAACCACGGAGAAGACGATCAAGTTCCACCGCGGCAGCGTGACCAGGAAGCTGCGTGCGAATTCCGTCGCAGACCTGGTGAAGCTGGTCGGGCGGCTGCGCGACGCGGGGAGAATCGGCCAGGAGCCTGCGAAATAGCCCGCGGGGATTGCGGCATGCCTTGAGGCCGCATCTTCGAGAGCACGATCCTCGACCAAGGTCGCATAGAACAAGCCGACCCCGTTCCGGTATAAGCAAGGCAAGGCCCCTAAAGGCATCGGCAGGTGCGGGTGTGTCCCGGCCGAGGTTGAACCTCGTCGTGGGCCTGAAACGGTGCCATTCAATCTATGCAACAGTCCAGCGAAATGTCGATCGTCCGCGGCGGTCCTTTCTACCGCGCGCAGTTAGCAACGCGATTAATCACTCCGGAGAAATGGAACCTGGGGCGAAGGGTGATATTCGCCATCGCCATCGGTTGGGTTCCGCTGGTGTTGATAACCCTGCTGTTCGACTCAGGGTCGATTGGCAGTCTGCTGACGGATTATTCAATCAATGTCCGGATGCTGATCGCAGTTCCGGTGCTGTTGTTGGGCCAACAAATCATGGATAAGGGCTTCCGGACCTGCGTGGGTTACGTCCGGGATGCAAAGCTACTGGCGCCATCGCAACTGCTGGAAATGGACGGCATTATTGGCGGCCTGATCAAGGCGCGGGACTCGGTAATCGCCGAGCTGGTGATCGCGGCAGCGATTTATTGCAACATCATCGCGAGGCTAAATTCTCACATTTCCTTCGCGATGCCCTGGATGTTGTCCGGGCCGGCGGGAGACGCGCACCCCTCGCTCGCCGGTTGGTACCACGTTCTGGTCAGTCAATTCATCCTTCAATTCCTGCTGGGCATCAGCCTCTGGAAGTGGCTGCTCTGGGCGTGCTTTCTGTTCAGGCTGTCGAAGCTTCATTTGCAACTTGTGCCCACGCACCCCGATCAGCACGGTGGACTGGGCTTTCTTGGTATGTCACCGAAGGCGATCGTGCCGACACTGTTTGTGGTCGCAGCGGCAATCGGCTGCACGTGGCGAGCAGAGGTTGTTCAGCGGGACTACGATCTGATGAGCTTTAAGATCATGGCGATTGTGCTGCTAGTGATCGCGCTGGTCGTGGCCATCGGCCCGTTGGTCTTCTTCGTCCCGCGACTGGCGGCGCTGCGACGCGAGGGAATTCTGCAATACGGCGCCCTGGGCCAAGAGCACAGCATGGAGTTTCACGAGAAGTGGATTGAGGGCGGTGCCGGCGCCGAGGCATTTCTAACGGCCCCCGAAATCAGCACACTTACCGACTTTGCCACCACTTACGAAAAACTGGAGAAGCTGCAACCGTTTCCGGTGGACAAGGGCGCCTTCATGCAAGTGGCCCTGGCGGTCGCGCTCCCGATGCTACCGGTGGTTCTGGCGAAGCTGCCACTGGCAACCGTTCTCAAAGGGCTCATGGGGGCACTAAAGTAAGGACGGCACTTCCGGAAACTGCCGAGTATCAGGTTCGAGCGCGGGACAACGTCAAACTACTCCGCGACGTCCAGCTCGGGGAAAACGACTCGTTGAGCGCGGCCAGACAGCCAGGCCTAAGGCCACCAGGGCTAACGGGAGGAGGCCGATGAGCCACCGGAGCGACGGGTCGCGGTTGAGCGTGGCGTCGTCGGGATCGGCGGGGCTGACGTAACAGGTTACGGTCGAGCCCGGCCGGTAGCCGTTGGTGACCCGCCGAGCTGACGCCCAGCTGCGGGCTGGATAGTCAAAAAAGCTGTACGTATCGGAACGGTGCTCGTGGTCATCCACCAAGTACGAGTAGAGGATCTGCGGGGAAAAGGTGTCGCGTCCCCGGGTCTTGGCATGCCGCCACACGTCGCTGCGGAGGATTTTGCACTCTTGGGCGCGCCAGGTGCGCGCTGCGATGGCATGGCGCACGGGACCCAGGAGAAATGCAATGAACAAGACCGAGCCGAGTACAAGCAGCGATGCAGCTACGAATCGGCGTCCGGCAATGGGGTTGGCGGGATGCCGGAGGCGCGGTTGCAGCCGCACACGAAATACGACGCTGTAGAATCCAGCGGCCCCGATGAATACGAATAGCAGGGGGATCGGGAGGAAGAGCAATAAGGCGAGGCCCACGCCTTTCCGTTCGAGCAACGCGCCCGCCGGATCGCGAGGATCGAGATAGCAGACCGTGCGCGAGCCGGCCGGCCAGCGGCGCGTGAAGCGAACGGCTTCGCGATAGGTCTCAAACGAGCGGGAACTACGCAGTGACTCGCCCGTGAACCATCTGTAGCGGAGATACGCAAACCAAGGAGAAGGGGAGCTCGATTCGCGCACTTCGCTTTTAGTGATCTCGCACGGAACCGACTGCCACGTGTAAGTGGCTGCGGAGACGATTACCTCGCGGACCACCATCACCGCGAAAAAGAGGCCCAAAACGAAGAAGGGCACGAAGGCGCAGCCGAGGGCCCGGGACGGAGCTTTGGGGTTGGAGCCTGAACCCACGCTTTCCACTGTAAGGCAGCCGGCGAAGAGTTGTTCGCGATGGCGACGGCGATGGAAGAGCGCACTGTTGAGTTTGAGCCAGGGTTCCGTCGGTCTGTCTGAAGGATGAATCCTTGCCGACCGGAACAACACACGGGGACTCTTCTCAGCTTAAGATGAAAAGCATTTGCATTTAAGATCATTGTGGTCGTATATTGTCCTTGTGTGCATTTTGGCAGTGGCCGATTCAATAGAATCCCGGCTGAACGAAGCCTGATCGCGGATTCTTGCCAGCGGTAACGACCGGATACGGCACCGGGTTACCCGGCAGCAGAACGCAAGCCATTTGCAGGAAGATCTGTATCAGCTGCACCGCTAATTGGTGCAGAGAATCTCTTGGACGGCAAGGAGAAAGCGTGTCTGTATGTAGGGAAGCGGCGGTCGCCTCACGTGGCGCACTGCGAGGAATAGGATTGACTCTTGCGGCATACGTCTCAATCTGGGCCAGCGTTGGTGGCCGCATTGCGGGGACGATTACCGACCCAAGCGGAGCGATCATACAGGCAGCGGCCGTTACCGCTATTAATGACGGAACGCACGTCGTGCAACGTGTGGCGACGGCTCAAGACGGCAGCTACGCGTTCCCGGCCTTACCCGTTGGTGTGTATTCCATTCGTGTAGCGGTCCCGGGCTTTCAGCCCTATGAACGCACCGGAATTGCCGTCGACGCCAACAGTGCCCTCGTGGTGAACATTTCGCTGGCTGCCGGTACCAAGACCGAAGCCCTCACGGTGAATGACAGCGCTGTCCAGGTGGACTTGTCGAGCACGCAAATGGGCGAGGTCGTTTCAGGCCGCCAGATGACCGCGGTGCCACTCAATGGCCGCAGCTTTACCGACCTCATCGCTTTGCAGCCCGGCGTCGCTCCCGCCACGTCCATTACCTCCAGCACCGTGCAGGACGTCGGCGCCAGCGTCTTTTCCCCCTCGGGGAGTCTGAACCCGGGCACCATCTCCGTCAACGGCCAGCGCGAATTCGCCAACGCCTTCATCGTGAATGGAAGCGACGCTGAAGAGGACGTGAATATGGGCAGCGCCATCGTTCCCAATCTCGATTCCATTGCCGAGTTCCGCGTTCTCACCAACAACTTCGACGCCGAGTATGGCGAATTCAGCGGCGGGCAAATCAACGTGGTGACGAAATCGGGAACCAATAACCTGCACGGCAACCTATTCGAGTTTCTGCGCAATACCGATCTCGATGCGCGCAACTACTTCTCGCCAACTCGCGGCGCCTTTCATCAGAATCAGTTTGGCGCTACCTTGGGTGGCCCCGTACGCCGCGACAAAATCTTTTTCTTCCTCGACTACCAGGGCACGCGTCAAATCCAGGGCATCGACACCGGCAGCATTGCCGTTCCTTCCCTTCAGGACCGCTCCGGAAATCTCTCCGATCTGGAGCCGTCCCTGACCGGTACGGTCAGCGGATCCTATTTCGCAAACTTGCTTGCACAAAAGCTCGGGTACCCGGTGGCCGCGGGAGAAAGCTATTACACGCCCGGGTGTGCCAGTCCGTCGCAGTGCGTGTTCCCCAACGCGATTATTCCTGAGAACGCCTGGTCGGTACCAGCCCAGCAATTGCTGAAGTACATTCCCTTGCCGAATGCCGGCCCCAGCTCGTTTTCAACTTCCTCCTATAACCAGATTCTGGGCGACGACAAAGGCGGCGCCCGCATCGACGCAATCACTCGCTTCGGCATGCTGTCCGCCTACTACTTCCACGATGACTACACGCTCGACAATCCCTATCCTGTCGCCCAGGGAGGAGCCAGTGTTCCGGGCTTCAATGCGCAGTCGCTGGGCCGTGCGCAGCTGCTCAGCCTAAGCGATACCAAGTCGTTCGGGTCGAATACCGTGAACGAATTCAATCTCAGTTTCATACGCGACTACACGCTGCTCGGGCAGCCCCAAGGAGGACTGGGCGTCAGCCTGGTTTCTCAAGGCTTCGTCACGGCGAGCGGCGAGCCCAGCATCGTTCCGCTGGCGCCTCAGAATGAAGGGGTCGAGAACATCGTCTTCAATAGTTTTTCGATTGGAACCAACACCAATGAACTGAAGCAGGTGAACAACACCTACCAGGTTTCCGATGGCTTCTCCCGCGTTGTCGGCGCGCACACCTTCAAGTTCGGAGGCGAGGCCCACTATGACCAGGTAAATGCGAACCCCATTGCTCAATTCAATGGAAGCTTCTCCTTTGTGGGAAGCGAAACAGGCAACGATTTTGCCGACTTTTTGCTTGGAGCGCCGAGCCAGTATAACCAGAGCCAACTGAATTTCTTCTACAGCCGCAACAAGTACGTGGGCGCTTACGCGCAAGATAGCTGGCGCATCAGTTCACAACTGACTCTCAACTACGGGCTGCGTTGGGATCGCATCGAGCCGTGGTACGAAAAATACAACCAGATCTCCACATTTGCCCCCGGCCAGCAGTCCCTGGTCTTTCCCGGCGCACCGGCAGGGATTCTCTATCCGGGCGATCCCGGCGTCGATCGCACGATCGCTACGCCGGGTAATGAGTTCGCTCCGCGTCTCGGTATCGCCTACTCGCCGCAGTTCGACGAAGACACTTTCCTGGGCAAGCTATTGGGTGGTCCCGGAAAAACCAGCATCCGCGCGGGCTTTGGCATGTACTATACGGCCATCGAGGCTCTGACGGTAGCGGTTGCAGCAGGCAACGCGCCCTATGGTACGACCTATACGAGTCCGGCCCCTGCTCTCTTCAACGATCCGTTCATCACTGCTTCCACCGGGCAAAACTTCGGCCAGCCATTTCCCGTGAGCCTCGCACCGCTGAATGTTTCCAGAAACAATCCCGATTCCAGCATTGACTGGTCTCAATACATTCCGATCAGCGGAATTCCGACTTACAGCACCGCCAACAAGATTCCTTATTCCCAGCAATATATGTTCTCGCTGCAGCGGCAGCTGGGAGCCGGAACCATCGCCAGCGCCAGCTACGTCGGCAATAGCGGTCATCGTCTTCTGGTTCTGGTCGAAGCAAACCCAGGTAATCCGGCCCTCTGTCTTAGCTTGAGCCAGCCGAGCCAGGTGGCGCCGGGAACAACCACCTGTGGACCCTTCGGCGAAGGCAACGTTTATACGACCGCATCCGGGCAGACGGTGAATGGGACGCGCCAGGTGCTGGGGTCGAATTTCGGCAGTAATGCTTATCAATCGACGGTCGGCGTCTCGAATTACAACGCCCTCGAGCTGAGCGTTCGCCATACCAGCGGCCGGCTGCAGCTGTTGGCGGGCTATACATTTTCCAAGTCGCTGGACGACTCATCGAACCTGGGCGAGGAAGTGAACCCGACCAATCGAAAGCTGAGCTACGGGATCTCATCTTTCGACGTCACGCAGAACTTTGTGGCCAGTTACGACTACGAACTGCCGCTGGATCGCTTGTTTCACGCGGGCAAAAGCTGGACCAGGGACTGGCGGCTCTCCGGCATTACCCGCTTCAGCACCGGCTTCCCGGTCACGATGATTAACAACGGCGACAACTCGTTGCTGGGAACCAATCCGAATGGCGTCAACAACGCCAGCATCGATGAGCCTCAGTACACAGCAGGCCCGCTGGAGATTAACCACGACCCACGCAACGGTAATAGCTACTTCAATACATCCTTATTCAGCCTGCAGCCCTTGGGGACGCCGGGGACCAGCCCACGGCGTTTTTTCTTCGGTCCCGGCGCAGGGAACTACGACATGGCGCTCAGCAAGACCATCTCGTTGACCGAGACCACCGCTCTCGCCATCCGCCTGGAGGCCTTCAATATCTTCAATCACGCTCAGTTCTTTGGACCCTCGTCGGTAAATAGCGTGCTGGGGAGTTCCTCATTCGGGCAAGTGGTGAGCGCCGCGCCGCCGCGGATTGTACAGTTGGCGATGAAATTCAGTTTTTGACTAGGCCGATAAATTCAGCGCAGGACGTTACGCCGTTTATACGCTCAAGTGACTGTTTCCGAGTGGCCGACGACTCGCCCGGAGGAGAGGGGTCCCCCATCAATGCTGGCGCATTCCTGCCCGACTGTTCGCCGAGTGAAAAGGCCGGCTGCGGAGAGTCAGGCCGCTTTACCTCGACGGCTCGCGCCGTGCCGGTGAAGGTGCATGCTAACGACGTTGCGTTGGTGAGACACGGTAAACTCATCACGAAAGAAGACTAACGAAGATGAAGCTGCATCTCGGCCAGCAGGCTCCGCTGGGGAGGCGGGGCGTCTTGGGCTTACTGGCTTTATTATTGGGCGCGCAACTATGGGCGCAAAGCGCGGCGTCACATCCCGAGTGGCCTGGCAAAGGACAGCTCTTTGTCGGCACCTGTTATCAGCCGGTGGACCGGACGCCGGCGCAGATCCGCCGCGACATCGCGCTCATGAAGGAGGCGGGCTTCAAGACGGTCCGCATGGGCGATCTCAGTTGGGACGCCTTCGAGCCGGCCGAGGGGCGGTTCGAATTCGCCTGGTTCGACAGCATTCTTGAGCAGATGCAGCAGGCTGGCATCAAAGTGTTGCTCGACATCGGGGGCTCGCCGGCGCCGATCTGGCTCCATCACAATCACCCGTCCGTCAACCTGGTGGATGAGCGCGGCGCGACGGTCCACCCGGCCGAGCGCTACATGGTCAATAGCGCCGATCCGGTCTACCGCGAAAGGCTGGTCCGTTTCGCCGACGAGCTCACGCGACACTATGCCCATCACCCGGCGCTGGCTGCCATCGGGTTCAATAACGAAATTGGCAACGGCGTGATGAGCTACTCCGAGGCGGACCGCCAGCGCTTCATCGCCTGGCTCAAATCAAAATACGGCAACGTCGAGAAGCTGAACGAAGTCTGGGCAACCCAACGGTGGTCCCGCCATCTGAACTCTTTCGACGAGGTTCAACTGCCGTACGCCAGCGGCCCGGCGCCGCCCGAACGTTACCTCGACTTGCGCCGCTTCTGGTCCGACCAGACGGTCGCCGTGCTCGAAGACCTCGAAAAGGTGCGCGAGCGCAACGTGCCGAACCTGCCCGCCATTTCGAATTTGTGGGATACCGCAGGCCGCCGCGGCTTCGACTACCTGAGCACGTACAAGAACTATGTGAGTTACGGAGCGGAGGGATTCTATCCCGGCACGCCGCTCGATGTCAGCTTTGGGGCGCTGATGGTTCGAGGAGATCTGCCCACGCCAGCCTGGTACAACGAGTTCATAACCGGGGCGGCGGCACCTACGGCGGGCCGAAGGGCATTGTCCGGATGTGGGCCTACCTTGCGCTGATTGACTACGGTCAGGCCGTGCTTGCCTGGACCTTCCACTCGCACCGCGGCGGCGAAGAGCAGGCGCTGTTCGGGCTGCTCGATCACGACGGCACGCCATCCTGGAAGTACCGCGAGTTCGCGCAGATCGCCAAGGAGTTTGCTCAACTTGAGAAGCTCGGCTTTCCGCGCGATCGCAAACCAGAGGTGGCGATCGCCTACTCGTTCGACAGCTACATCGCCTCCCATCCACCCGGACCGAGCAACACCGCGCGCCAGTACTTCACGCTCGACTACACCAATCAGGTCCAGCGCGCCTTTCAGCCCTTCTTCGAAGACAACATCGACGTGGCCTTCGTCAACGTCGGCCACGCCACGCTCGACTACAAACTGGTGGTGGTCCCGGCGGACTACGTCATGGATGAGGCGAGCGCCGGCGCATTGCGTAAGTACGTCGAGGACGGCGGCACGGTGATCATGACGGCGTTGTCCGCAAAGGTCGATGAGAATAACCAGTGGTTCGACACGCCCATGCCCGGGCGGCTCAGCGACGTCTTCGGCATTCGCACCGAGGAATTCTATCGCCCTTCGATGCCGCCGCAACTCGCGCTCGATGGCAAGACCGTGCGGTCGTCCATCGGCTTCTACGAGGTACTCGAACCGCGTGGTGCCGAGACCCTGGCGGCGTTTCTCGACACGCCGGAAAAGTCCCCGGCGATTACCGTGAATCGTTACGGCAAGGGCCGGGCGATCTATGTTGCCGTGCCGGCGCAGATGGCGGTCCTCGCGCCGCTGGTGCGGAGTCTGTACTCGCAGCTTGCCATCGAGCGCGGTCCCGAGACCCCCGCCGGCGTCTTTGCCCGCGTCGTAGACAATCGCACGCTGTACGTCAACACAACCGGCGAGGAAAAGTCCATCGCCATACACGGGAACAAACGCGGCGTTCTCAGCGGAGCGCTGCACGAAGGCGCCATTCGGCTTGGGCCATACGATGTGGAACTGGTGCCGTGACCGGGAAGCCGGACCTCTTGAAGAACTCGATTCATGAACCGCGGCTGTCGCCGTGGTTGGGAATTTGGTGGTTCATAACAAAGGAGTCTTCAAATGGATAATGGAACCGGAGGGTTCGGCCGGAGGAAGTTCGTAACGGGCGGTGCCGCCCTGCTCGCGGCCGCCAAGACCGCGTTAGGTCAAAAACATGAATACGCTGACAGCAACTTCGCCGGCCCGATCACGGGGCCATTCCGGCCCAATTGGGAATCGCTGAAGGCGTACCGCTGCCCCGACTGGTTCCGCGACGCGAAATTCGGGATTTGGGCACATTGGACCCCGCAGTGCGTCCCCGAGCAGGGGGATTGGTACGCCCGCTTCATGTACGTCCAGGGCAGCAGCCAATACAACTATCACGTCAAGACATACGGGCATCCTTCCCAATTCGGCTATAAGGACATTTGCCATCTCTGGCGCGCGGAGAACTGGAATCCGGAAGAACTGATTCGCCTCTACGCCAAGACCGGCGCCAGGTACTTCGTCGCTATTGCAAATCACCACGACAACTTCGACTGCTGGAACTCGAAGCATCAGCCCTGGAACTCGACAAACATCGGACCGAAGAGAGACATTGTCGGAACCTGGGAGACGATTGCCCGCGCGAACGGGCTCAAGTTCGGGATCACCTATCACGGCACGCCAGGGCGGGTTTGGAGAGAGTTCATGCCAGTCCGGTACGCCGCCGACGGGACGGGCCCGCTGAAGGACGTGCCCTATGACGGAGTCATGACGAAGGCCGATGGCAAGGGTAAGTGGTGGGAGGGCATGGACCCGCAGCGACTCAACGGCCGGCCGCACGGCAAGGACGATCCCTGCCCGGAGTTCGTCGAGGACTTCATGTTACGGGTGCAGGACGTGATCGATCAGTACAATCCCGATCTGCTGTATTTCGACGATAACTGCGATTGGGACTTCGACCAGGGAGGCGGAGCCGTATGGCTAGGTATGCCGGAATTGACGCCGCACCTCATGGCCTACTACTACAACGCCAACATCCGTCGGAACCGCGGCAAACTCGATGCGGTGTTCAACATCAAGAGCGTTCCCAAGCCCGTGTTGAGCACGCTGGTCCGCGACTTTGAAATGAGCCAGTCGGAAGCGCTCGAGCCTGATCCCTGGCAAACCGACGCCTGCATCGGAGGGTGGCACTACAGCCGCTCGATTTTCGAAAACCAACGATACAAGACGCCCCAGCAGATGGTTCACCTTCTCGTCAACGTCGTGGCCAAGAACGGTAATCTACTGCTGAACATACCGCTGCCCGGCCATGGCCGACCGGACGCCGCCGAGTTCGCGTTCCTGGAGAAGTTCGGAGCCTGGATGGCCGTTAATTCCGAGGCGATCTACTCCACGCGGCCCTGGAAGGTCGCCGGCGAGGGTCCGACCGAGGCCACCGGAAGCAAGCCGTATGGGGCAATTCTGCAGTACGCCCCTGGCGACATACGATTCACCACGAAGGGCGACTCACTGTATGCGATAGCACTTGCGTGGCCGCCAGGCGGAAAGCTGACAATTAAATCGCTTGCCTCAGGTTCTCCCCATTACCAGGGCGACGTCGCCAGGATCGGGTTGCTCGGGTCGGAGCCCAATCTGGTGTGGTCGCGCAATGACGACGGACTCACGATCAACTTGCCGGAGAAGGCGCCGTGCGACTACGCGTACGCCTTCAAGATCAACCGCGCATGAAGTGCAGCGAACTTGATTGAGAAGCGTACATCTCCCATAACGAGACTTGGGCCCCTCAAACGCGAATGCGAGCTTGGTACGAGTAATGCGTAATCCAGCCACAAACTAAAAACGCAAGCCTCCGCGGGCTTGCATCCCATCGAGATTCCGTAGTACGCTCCGTGCTTATGACTCCTGCCGTCGATGTCACTGACCTGAAGGAACTGGAAGCGGACTTCCGAGGCCGGGTTTACCTGCGCACCAGCGACGGGTACGACCAGGCGCGCCAGGTCTGGAACGGAATGATCGACAAGCGCCCGCTCATGATCGTCCGCGCCACCGGGGTTGCCGACGTTATGGCCGCGGTGAAGTTCGCGCAATCTCGCAGGCTGCCGGTCGCGATCCGGGGCGGCGGCCACAATGTGGCCGGGAGCGCGGTGTGCGACGACGGCATAGTGATCGACCTCGCGCCGATGAAATCCGTCCGAGTGGATGCCGCTGCCCGACGCGCGCGCGCCGAAGGCGGAGTGCTGTGGCGTGAATACGATCGCGAAACGCAGGCCTTCGGACTCGCATCACCCGGCGGAGCAATATCCACCACAGGCATCGCCGGACTCACTCTCGGGGGAGGGTACGGCTATCTTGGCCGAATGCATGGCATGGCTTGCGATAACCTCGTTTCAGCCGACGTCGTGACTGCCGCGGGCGAACTGGTTACGGCCAGCGAACATCTACATCCCGATCTGTTCTGGGGACTGCGTGGTGGTGGTGGAAACTTCGGCGTTGTAACGTCGTTCGAGTATCGACTCCATCCGGTGCAGCAAGCTCTCAGCGGACTCATCGCGTTTCCCTTCGAGATGGCTGGAACGGTGTTGAAGCGCTTCCGCGAACTTGCGGCCGAAGCTCCTGATACCTGCACTTGGCTTGCTGGTATCTTGCCAGGTCCGACCGGCGACAAGGTCGCCGCAGTCGTGGTTAGTCACTTCGGATCGGAAGAAGAGGGACAACGCGCGCTTCGCCCCATGCGTGAACTAGGCTCGATTGTGTTAGACACCGTGGCCCGGGTCCCGTACTGCGCTTTGCAGCAACAACTGGATGTGTCCTATCCCAAGGGCCTGCGCAATTACTGGAAATCCGCATTCTTGAAGGAACTGAGCGACGAGGTAATCGGCACGCTCATCGAGGCGATGCGAAACACGCCTTCCGATCGCGATCATATCGCGATCGAGTGCTATGGCGGCGCGGTTTCCCGTGTGTCGCAGGATGCGACAGCGTTCGAGCATCGACACTCGCCGTTTAACCTGCTGATTCTCGCCATTTCCGCAAATCCCGCGCTCGACCACGCCGACATGGCCTGGGCACGTGACTTGTACAAGCGAGTCTTACCTCATTCAACCGGCACATACGTAAACTACCTTTCGGCGGGCGACGACGTCCACACAGCCTACGCGGACGCTCGTTTCCGCCGCCTGGCCGGCATCAAAGCTCGTTACGATCCGGGCAACCTGTTCTGCTTTAACCACAACATCGCGCCGGCGTAAGCGTGCGCATCAGAAGCCACGTAGGCCTTTCCGGGGTTGTGGCAGCCGCCGAGAATCCTCCAACGCGCCATGGCATCCAGGCTAGGGACGCGAGGGCAGCGTCCAGGCCTTCGGTCGAAGAACGCTGCGCTGGGCAGTAGGACCACTCCGGCAAGTGCAAGCAGCTTCAGTTCGTGCGCGCTTTCGGAATAGGCAGCACATCTTCCACCGAGTACAGCGCGTGATGGGTGAGGATGAAGAGAGTCCGATGGCCCAGTCCGCCGAACACGATGTCGAGGGGGCGCTCTGGAACGTCGATGCGGCCTATCTGTTTGCCCGCCGCGTTGTAGACGAATATCTGCCCATTCGCGATGCAGACGTTGCCGTTACCGTCGACGGCCACGCTCTCGCCACCCCGGTCGGCGAACGGCCGCAGTTCTGAGAGCGTGCCGTCGGGATTGACTCGTGCGCTATAGGTCGCGTCTTCCGATTCGTTGCTGACGTAGACGCGCTCGCCCGGAGCGGCGGAGAGGAAGCTGTGCGTGTCGAGATTGTCGGAGAACCGCCAGCCGCGGGCGTCGGGCGGACCCTGCTGGACGACGCGCCGCGCCGGCAGGAACACGCTGCCGTCAGGCGAGATGTAGCGCTTCGCGATGGGCGTCGAGACGTCCTCGACGAACATCTCGTAGAGCGTCTTGAAGGCAAGCGTGTCGAGATTGAGCTGATCCCGAAACTCGCCATTGTTCCAGTAATTGACCGGCAGAAGCACGCGCGCGCCCGGCCGCGGCAACGCCTCCCGCGGCTCCAGAATTGTGATCTCTCCGATCGGAGTGCCGGGACGGAACGTGTAGACGGTTGCCTGCGGTCCATAGGACGACAGCACGATCAGGTTGCCCGATTGGTCGAACGCGAGATTGACCGGATCGAGCGGGCTGTCGCGCTCGATGGTGAGACCTTCACGCGCCGACCAGGCGTAGATGCGCTGCTGGTGGCGATCGACGAAGTAGAGCTTGCCGGCTGCGTCCACGGCGGCTCCGGCAATTGAGAAGAAGCCGTCTTCGAGTTTGGCCACGCGCACCGCGCCGACCGGCGCAGGCGGCGGCGTGGCGGGAATGTCGAGCACGGCGAACTCCCGGTCGCGCACTTCCAGATGATGCGTGACGTCCTGAATGGCGTTCTCGTAGGGGTACTTGCTGGCGCGCAGGAACGTCCCGCAGCCGCCCTGGTCGCAGAATGCGTAGCCGCTCTCGGCGTTGACGTGCACGTTGCGGAAGCGGATCGCCGAGCTGTCGTACAGGCGCACGGCGGCCGCATACGGCGCGCGCGAGCGCGTGACGCGGTAGGCGTGGTAGTTGGCGATGGTGATGTTGCGGGAGTGCGAGATCTGCAGCGAGAGGGCTTCGGGACTTTCGCCCGACTCCTCTTCGGTCTGTGGCGCCAGGAACTCCCAGTTCTCGACGCGCTCGAGTTCGATCTCGACGCGGACGTGGTGTTCGTTGGAGAGCTCGTAGACATGGCCGGGCGTCTTCGTATCGGAGACGTACATGCCGGCTTGCGCAAAGGTGCTGGGCGTCCATATGTCGGCGAAGGTTCCGCCGCCGCCATCGGTGACCCAAAGGCTCGGGTATTGGCCGTCCCAACGGCGGCGCAGGTCCGGGTCGGCGGAGCGATCGTTGTTGTAGGGCAGCATGCCGCTGCCGTGGCCGCCGAGGAAGCGGATGTCGTCGACCAGCGAGCCCTCGCCGGCGCGCCACAGCACACCCACGGCGCGCGGATTCACGCCGCCGGTGGAGACGCCGAAGCCGCTGAGGATATTCACGCCGCCATGCGGCGCTGCAATGAGGGCACGCGGCGGGCCGACGTCGCGGTAGCCGGGGGAGTCGTCGGCAAGATCGATTTGCGCAAGGGTCGGATGCAGGCCGACGATTACGGTGTCGGGCTTGAGCGTCAGCGTGTCGTGGATCAAGTAGCGGCCACTCGGCAGATACAGCACCCGGGCGCTGTCGATCGCCTTCTGGAGCGCGGCGGTGTCGTCGGTTTTACCGTCGCCGGCGACGTTCAGGGTCCGGACATTGACCCACTCTTCCGTGCGCGGCAGGGGCCGGATCGCCGGTCCGAGCGGCGCCGGCATGGAGCTGAGCGCTTCGGCCTCATAGACGGTGCCGACCTCGCCCGTGCGGCCGGGCGCGGGCACGATGACGCCGTGGTTGAACCTCCTGACGCGATAGACCGGCCCCTTTGCAGCGAGCTGCTTCCCGCTCTCGCGGAAGAGCGCGAACACCGGGACATTGGAGAGCACGGCGCCTTCGAAACCGATTTCGTTGAGGCGGCTCTGTTCGCTCGAAATAACGATCGCGGCGCGGGGTACGTTCTCGAAGAGGCAGTCTTTGGCCCAGAGCTGGTCGTAGTAGTGGGGGTCGATATCGATCGCGACCGGCACGTCGCGGAAGGTGTCGCGAATGAGCGTGAGTCCCGCCTCGTGCTCGCGGATGGCTGACTCGCGCTGGCCTTCAAAACTCGAGTCGATGAGCGTAAACTGCCACGCGGGCGAAGTCTTCTCCGTCAGGATGCCGTAACGGCCTCCGTAGAAATGAAGATCTTCGGCCTCGTTGCCGGCCTGATAAACACCGGCGAGGCCCGAGCCGATCCGAAGGTCCATGTGTGTGAGAAAAGCGTGCTGGGCGACGTGGAATCGGATGCCGACGGCGGCTGGGTTGCCGTCGCGAATTTCGAGGTCGATGTTGCTCATCGACGAATAGAAGGTGCCCGAGTTCGCGTCGGGAACCTCTTTCGGCGGCACGGTTCCCGGCGGCGGAACCGGCACGCGCGCGCCCGGGTCGTATACGCCGCCGGGCCGCCAGCCGATGAACATGAACATCACTCCCATGCCCTTCTGAAAGCCCGCAGTGCTCTCGGGCAGGACGAACGTGGGACGGGTCGCGCCATAGCCGAACAGCCGGATGCCGGAACGAACGTAGACCGTGCGCGCGATCGCGTACCGGCCAGGTGGTATGAACACGATGCCTTCGTTGTTGACGCCGGCCTGGTCGATGGCCGCCTGGATGGCGGCGCTGTCATCGGTCTTCCCATCGGCGTGGACTGCGAACGCCGGCGCAGCCAGGTAGACGGCCTTCGAGTCGTCCAGTCGCGTGGTGATGACGGAGGTCCCGCCGAAAACGGAGCAGGCGAAAAGTGCCAGGGCGTAGGGGATCGAAAATGTGCGCATCGGTTGTCCTCGGGTTATATACAGCAGATCACGTCGCGGCCGCGTGGTCTACTGCGTAAGTGGGCAAGTCGCTAGCTCGCCGCGCCAGCGGGAGGCGGACAAGCCGCCGCCGTGATCTGAGTAGTTGAACGGTTACCGAAGAGTGGGCTGTTGCGCACCGTGTTCCCCATGAAGCGGCGTTTGCGGCAGTGTCCGTCTCGCTCTGGATGGATTGTCAGCCACTCTTCCAAAGGTCGGATTCGCTTGCTGAGGAGGCCGGCTCTGAGCAGGTTGGAAGAGTCGTGCGATTAAGCGGGAACGTACGTCAACCTAATCACGTCCTCGCCAATGAGATCGCTGGTCACAAGACGGAGCGGCGGCCGAGGGCCGGAGAAGAATGGCTTGCCGCGACCAAGTACGATGGGGTGGAGGTAAAGTCGATACTCATCAATAAGACCAAGGTTGGTTAGGCTTCCTGCCAAGTCTGGTCCGGCAACTTCAATCTCCCCAACTGAGCTGAGCCTTCAGCCCACGTATCACCGCCTCGATGTCATCCTCGACAAGTGTGGCGTTAGGTCCGACCGACTTCAACGAGCGCGACACAACCCACTTCGGCTGGCTCCGCCACGCCGCCGCGAATTCGTGTTCCTCCGCGCCCCACTCCGGGCAGTCTTCGTCCCAATAACGCATTGATCTCGTACATGCGGCGACCGTACACACTGCCCGTCAGGTCGCGCACTTGCTCGATGAAGTGACGAAAGAGCGCCGGGCTTGGCCTAAATTCCAGATGGTCGACGTAGCCATCCAAGGACTGGTTCATTCCATAGACGAGCTTTGCCATGGTACAAAATCTCCACCCCAGGTTCTTCAGAATAGCTTGAGCCGACGTTCCGCAGAAATGAGACTGTACACGATCTGACGCGCCGCATTGTCAGTGTAACCAAATAACCCGAGGTCCGCTTTTTGCTGGGAACCGCCGGATGCCGCGCCGCCGCGGATTGTACAGTTGGCGATTAAATTCAGTTTTTGACAACAGCCGATCTGCTTCGGCGCGGGATAGCAGAAGCTTGGTTTGGTGAACGACTCCAGTACCGCCATGAGTCCCTCGGCTCGCCGTAGCCGATGCCGAAGCGGTTTGCTGCGTTCACCCCAACGGCGCCCACGCCCTATGCAATTTGACCCACACCCGCCCCCAATTGGGGTCGCATGCGCGAAATCACCCACAAAACCGCGCTCTACGTATCGAAATCTTCAATAAATCAATGATTTGGCGAGTGGCGATACGGCTGCACTAGCAACCGCCAAGTCCCATCCGGCGGGTAGCGGACGAATAAGGGGGTTTATCAAATGCGGGTTCGAAGATTGCTCGACCTTTCGATTCCTGGTTCTGTGTTGTTGCTCATTCCGTTGTGCATTTCATTTGTGCCCACAAAGAGCTACGCGATACCGCCGTTTTCGCGGCAGTACGGGACCTCCTGTACAACCTGTCATTTGGACTTCCCAAAGCTCAATGACTTCGGAAAGGCGTTCAAAGATGCAGGCTTCAAGTTCCCCAAGGACGACGCGGACTTCCTGAAGGTCGCGCCGGTACTGCTGGGGGCAGAAGCCCAAAAGCAGGTTTGGCCCAAGAGTGTGTGGCCGGGCACCATCCCGGGCATGCCACCGGTTGGTTTGCGCTACAACCAGTACTTCCAATACACAAGCGGCAACCGCAACCAGTATTACCCGCTGGCCGCGCCGGGAACGACGCCGCAATACATCCCCGCAACAGACTTTGAGACCGGCTATTTCAGCATCTTCACGGCGGGCAACTTCGGAAGCGACATCGCATTTTGGGTGGACGACGACATCAGCATCGCCGGCGACAACGGCAATGGGGGTTTGGGTGACGCCTACCTGAAGTTCGTGAACGTGAGCCGGTTTCTCAAGATGCCCACGGATTCACTGAGCGTGAAGGTGGGTCAGTTTGAGCTCGACCTGCCTATTACTCAAGCGCGCAATTGGAATATCAGTCCCTACGACATTTATTCGGAAGCCAATATTGGCGCCATCAGCTCCATCGCATCGCAGTCGCAGAATGTGAACAACGCTTTTACCTTCGCGGGCGCAGCCAAGGGAGTCGAGGTGAGCGGCGGACATACCTACGGGGGCTATCACTACTCACTCGCGGTATTTGATCAAAACACCACCGCGCCCGGCCAAACGAGCAGCGTGTATGTACCTTCGGCGACAGGCGGCGCCAACGGCGGCATCGGGTTCGCGTCGGATTCAAGTTATAAGAACATCTACGCCCGCCTGATGTACCGCTTCAACCTGGAGCGCAACAAAGCAAGCCGCGATGCCATTCAGGCGGCAGGCGCCACCGGACCCAGAGACCACACCTACCTCCAATTTGGAAGCTTTTATCTGGAGGGCAACTCGCAGCAGAGTTATGCCGGCGTGTCGCCGACCGGAGCCAACACGATCCTCTATGCCCGCGAACCGTATTACCGGGCCGGTGGGGACATCAACTTCAACTACCGAACCTTCAACGTCTTCGGCGTTTACATGTATGGCAAGGACCAGAACCAGCTGCCGGTGGATTCCACGGGCGCGCTCATTCCATTGCCTGTCGGCTCGACGGCTGCAGTTCCTGCGGGATTTGTTTCGAGCTTCCCAGCCACATTCAACGGGGGTTTCGCAGAAGCCGATTACCTGGTCTTGCCATGGCTCATGTTGATCCAACGCTGGGATGGAGTAAACTCCACGGCAGACCGGATCAACGGTCTCATGCTGGCTACGGACACCCCGTATTTTGGCCCAGTTCACTCCACGCGCAACCGCTTCACGACGGGAGTTCAGTATTTGATTCACCCCAATATCAAGGCCTCGTTCGAGTATCAGTACCGGCCACAACAGATCAACACGACCTCGGTTGATCCTTTGACCGGTTTGCAGATTGCAGTGAACCCGTTCCGCGTTAACACGGTCGTGTTCGGGTTGGAATTCGTGTATTGAGAACAATTCGAAAGGGAATATTTCATGAAGAATCAATTTAAGACGATCGCGTTGGTCGCGCTCATCACTCTTGTGTTCGCGTTTGTGGCCAGCGGCGCGACGCTCTCGGGCAAGGTCAGCGGGGCGAAGGGCGCCTCAGTCGTCTATATCGACACCATCGCCGGCAAGACATTTCCGGCGCCCACCGAGAAGGTGACCATCGATCAAAAGGGCCTGCTGTTTCAACCACACCTGGCCGCCGTTCAGGTTGGCGCTACGGTTGATTTTCTGAACAGCGACAAAGTGGCCCACAACATCTTCTGGCCGGCCATCAGCGGGAACAAGAAGCTCAGCCATAACCTAGGCACCTGGCCCTCCGGCGAGAAGCGCGAATTCAAGTTCGACAATCCGGGCATTGTGCCACTACTCTGCAACGTGCATCCCGAGATGTCCGCCTACATCGTTGTCAGCCCCACGCCTTACTTTGCATTGACCGATGCCGACGGGAATTACAAAATCGCCAACGTGCCCGACGGCCAGTATACGGTGGCAGCGTGGCACGAAGGTAATAAGGCGCCGCAATCCAAACCCGTGAAAGTGGCAGGCGATACCACGGCGGACTTCGCGCTCACCAAGTAAACGCCTGCAATTGCAGCCGGCGAGGGAAGCAAACATGCGAATGCGGTTTCGCGACAAGAAGGTTGATCGCGAGTGGCTCAACAGCAACTTTCCGTGCATGATGGCGTGCCCGGCGGGAACCAACGCCGGGCGTTACGTCTCACTCATCGCGGAGGGCCAGTTTGCAGAGGCCTACCGCTATGCGCGCGATCCAAACCCGATGGCCAGCATTTGTGGCCGCGTTTGTGCGCATCCTTGCGAAACCGCCTGCCGCCGCGGAACCATCGACAAACCGATCGCCATCCGCGCGCTGAAACGCTTCCTCACGGAGCGGTACGGTCCTGAGTCAAGACATCCCCTGTGGATGCTTCGCAAGCCCGCCGAGAAGCTGCCCTATCGCGTGGCGATTGTGGGCAGCGGGCCGGTGGGCCTTTCTGCCGCCAACGATCTGGCGTTGCTGGGCTATTCGGTAACCATTCTGGAAGCGGCGCCCGCCGCGGGGGGCATGCTCCGGCTGGGCATCCCGGAATATCGTTTGCCGCGCAGCGTGGTGGATGCGCAGATCCGCGAAATCCTGGACATCGGTGACGTCACCCTCAAGCTGAACTCGGAGGCCGGCCGGGATTTCACGATCACCGGACTGCGCGAAGAGGGCTTCGACGCGGTGGTGATCGCGGTAGGCGCACACCGCAGCCGCGATCTTTCCATTCCCGGCGTGGATCTGGATGGCGTGCTTCGGGGCGTCGACTTCCTGCTCAACGCCAATCTGCGCTATAAGTTTACGGTCGGCGAAAAAGTAGTCGTGATCGGTGGCGGCAACGTTGCCATGGATGTGGCGCGATCAGCCGCGCGCGAAGTGTTGAAGCAGCACCCCACGGCGCCCGAAGGCGAGATACCGAGCGACAGCAATGTCTCGGCGGTCGCCGCCCACGAAATGGTGGATATCTCGCTCTCCGCACTGCGGCTGGGCGCGCGGCAAGTCGAGCATCGTCTGCCTGGAGAAGCGGGACGAAATGCCGGCGGCTCTGGAAGAAATCGAGGAGGCCGAGGTCGAGGGCATTCAAATGCGCGACGGGCGCGGCCCGAAGCGGGTCATCGGGCGCAACGGCAAAGTGGCGGGGCTGGAGACGCTCAAGACGAAGTGGGTGTTTGACTCGGCGGGGAAATTCAACCCGGCCTTCTACGAAGACAGCGAGTCGGTGATCGAATGCGACACCATCATCATGGCCATCGGCCAAGCCACGAAGCTGGATTTCCTGAGGCCGGAAGACGGGGTGCAAGTTTCACCGCGCGGGCTGATTGTGGCCGATCGCAATTCGCTGATGACCAGCGCGCCGGGCGTCTTTGCCGGAGGCGATTGCGTATTCGGGCCCCGGCTGATCATAGACAGCGTGGGCGACGGCCGGCGCATCGCCGCTTCGATTGATGAGTACCTGACGGGGCGCAAGGCGGCAGGAGCCGGAAATTGAAGTCGAGGTGCTCGACCGAAGCCGCGTGTTTGCGGATTACATGAATTGGAACCGGCAGCCGGTGCCCATGGTGCCGCTGGACAGGCGTACGGGCGTCACGGAAGTTGAGATTGGTTTCGACGAACTGAGCGCGATGCGCGAGGCCCGGCGCTGCCTGCGTTGCTGGGTCAACACCGTATTCGAAGGCAATGAGGCGGATGGATCGCAGTGCGTCTTGTGCGGCGGATGCGTCGATATCTGCCCGGAGAGCTGTCTAAGCCTGGTTCCGCTAGAACAAATCGCCTTTACTCCGGACCTGATTGATCACATCCAGCAGAACGACGGCCTCTACCGCGTGGAACTGGACGACATCGCAGCTGACGAACTGGGGGTGATCACCGGATCGGCCATGCTCAAGGACGAAACGCGCTGCATTCGTTGCGGGCTTTGCGCGGAACGCTGCCCGGTGCAGGTAATAACCATGGAATCCTACACGGTCGTGGAAGAGGGTCTGCCCCAGTTAATCCAGTTGCAGGCGAGGTGAGTGATGCCGGAAGAACAGAAACCACACGAAGAACCGATGCCAGAGAAACGATGCAGTCGCCGCGATGCCTTTATAAAGATAGGTCTGGGGGGCTTAGGCGTTGCCGGCGCCGGCGCTGCCGTTTTTGGCTACGAGTTTCTCTCGCCCAACGTGCTGTATGAGCCGTCGCCGGTGATCACCTTGGGGAAGCCCGACCGCTTCGCACCGGGCTCTGTGGCGTCCGATCCGAACGCGGGCATCTATGTTGTGCACGCGGCGGAGGGGTTCTATGCGCTTTCGGCAGTGTGCACACACTTGGGCTGCTTGACGGTCTGGTCGCCGGAGCAGGATCTGATTACCTGCCCCTGTCATGGCAGCAAGTTCAACGAGCAAGGCGTGAAAGTAGATGGGCCGGCGCCGCAACCGCTGGCCTGGCTCCGCATGTGGATTGGCGATGAAGGCGACCTGATGGTGGACCGGTCGACCACCATTCCACGCGGGCAGTACTTGAGGACCTAGCATGGCAAATGCTCTTGAGACATACGTAAGCGAGTTGCGCGAGACACGCCTCTGGCAGTCCCTGTTCCGCAGCGGAACCGGAGCCAGCAACCTGCACCGGGCGCTGGTGGTGCAGCAGAACATATTCCTGCACCTGTTCTCCGTCAAGATGCGGAAGGCGGCACTGAACTTCAGCGTGACCTGGTACCTGGGGACGCTGAGCCTCGCTACCTTCATGATCCTGGTCGGTACCGGCATTCCGTTGATGCTGTACTACCATCCTTCGGTCCCGCAGGCCTACGCCGACATGAAAGACCTGCAGTTTGTGGTCTCAGCGGGTGTGTTCCTGCGCAACCTGCACCGCTGGTCGGCGCACGCCATGGTCTTACTGGTCTTCGCGCACATGTTCAAGGTGTTCTATCGCGGCGCTTACCGGCCGCCGCGCGAGTTCAACTGGGTCATCGGCGTGGTTTTGCTAATTGTGACCTTGTTCCTCAGCTACACCGGGTATCTGTTGCCGTGGGATCAACTGGCTTACTGGGCCATCACGGTGGGATCGAACATCATGTCGGCCGTGCCGGTGCTCGGGAAGAAGTTGCGTTTCCTGATGCTGGGCGGGAACACCGTGAATGCGAATGCGTTGCTGCGCTTCTACGTCCTGCATTGCGTGATCATGCCGCTGGTAGCGTTCCTGTTTATTGCGATTCATTTCTGGCGCATCCGCAAGGATGGCGGGCTCTACGTTGGAAAGGCGAAGTCTGATGAGTGACCCGGTCAAGTTCGAAGCTGCGCTGGATTCCAATAGCCGCAAGACGCCGGTGCGGGTGGCGTTTGTCACGCGGCGGACGTCGCCGCACGTGAAGGCGAAAGACGATGCGCTAGTGATGACTTGGCCGGAACCCTTTTCCGGGCCGCGGTTGCGATCGAGGTGCTGGCGCTGGCGCTGGTTCTGCTGGCGCTGCTTTGGGACGCACCGCTTGAAGGGCTGGCCAACCCGATGCAAACGCCCAATCCGGCCAAGGCCCCCTGGTACTTTCTGGGCCTGCAAGAGCTGCTGCACTACTTTCCGCCGGTTATCGCGGGCGTGCTGATTCCCACCATGGTGATTCTGGGGCTGGTGGTGATTCCATATTTCAACATCAACGTCGAGGCGCAGGGCGTTTGGCTTAAGAACAAGCAGAAGCGCCTGCGCGTTCTAGTTGCCGTGGTCGTGGTGGTCACCATCGTTATGGTGGCGCTGGATGTGTGGGCGATTGTGATTCCCACGCTGCTGGTTTCGGGCATGATGTTTTGGGCCGCGGCCAGTACGCCCGACTCGCCGCAGCGATTCCGGCGCTGGCTGGTCTCGAAACCCCTGTCGTTCTGGATCATGACCTGGTTCCTGATTGAGGCCTCTGTGCTGACGGTGATCGGAACCTTCTTCCGTGGACCCGGCTGGTCCTGGGTTTGGCCGTGGAGAGCATGATGAAACGCAGAATCACGGCGGGTTGGCAATTCTTCTTTGGCGATGCAGGCCGCGCGTTCGGGACGCTCGGCATTGTGCTGGTGCTCTGCCTGGCCGTTGTGCCGGCGAAAGATTACTTTCGCCAGTGGAGGCGGTACCAGTGGGGTTACCAGAAGCTAATCCGCCAGCGCGGTGATGCAGGAACCCTGCAGCGCCGCTTTCAGCCTGGCCTGCAGCAAATCTGGCTGCCGGAACTCGGTGTAACCGACCGTTGCACCACATGCCACGTCGCCATGAAGGAATCTTCGCTTGCCGATGTGACCACCCAGCCTTACCGGCCCCATCCTCCTATTCCGCATTCACTCGGTGAATTCGGATGCTCCATGTGTCATCGCGGACAGGGCGCGGCGACTACCGTCGAGGCGGCTCATAGCAGCACATTGGCATGGGAACAGCCGGTTTTGCCGGCACGTTATTTCGAATCGTCCTGCGGGCAATGCCACCAGAACTCACTAATTGGGACGCCGCAACTCAACCTGGGCAGAAAACTGCTGGCGCAGTATGGCTGCGTAAGTTGCCACATTGTGAAAACTCCCGGTGGAGCGCGTATGGTGGCGACGGGCGAGCCGCCGCCTCTGGCACACATTGCTGCTAAGACCTCGCGCGAGTGGATCTATGCCTGGCTCAAAGATCCGCAGGCTTATTCCTCGACAGCGACGATGCCGAAGTTCAAATTGAGCGACGGGGACGCGGCGGACATTTCCGCGTTTCTGATCGCCCAGAGCACTACCCCAGAAGCGTTTACGGCTAGTTCGAACGCGGCCGTCGCGGCGGCTGCGGATGCGACCGAAGGCGCCAGCGTTTACGGCGAGTCGTTCTGCGCGTCGTGCCATGCGGTGCAGAATGCCGCGGGGCTGATGGTCGGCGGCGACATCGGGCCGGAACTGACACGTATTGGTTCCAAGGTGAAACCGGACTGGATGATGCAGTGGTTGCGCGATCCCAAGTCTTACGCGCCGCACACCGAAATGCCGCGCTACCGTTACACCGACAAGCAACTCGCATTGCTGGCCGGTTTCCTCGAAGCGAAGACCGACAGCGACCTGCTCGCTAAGGTTCACCTCGAGCCGGCAAACGAGAAGCAGATTGCACACGGCAAGGCACGCGTGAACGAACTCGGCTGTGCCTCGTGCCACGAGATCAACGGCATCAACCGGCCCGACAACTTTGCGCCGGAACTGAGTTCGGTCGGAAGCGAGTCGTTGGCCAAGGTCGTCTTCGCGCCCGGCGTTCCGCATACGCTTCCCGATTACATCGCGGCCAAGATTCGCCAGCCGGGGGCTTTCGGTGCCCAGCTCAAGATGCCGCAATACAACTTCACCCCGCAGCAGGTAGATGCACTAACCACCGCGCTACTGGCACAGGACGAGCGCGCCGAGACAGTTCCGGCTTCGCTCCGGGTGCCCGGTCCGCCGGTCTCTCGCTATGAACCGGCTGGCAAAGCCGGCCAGTTGATGCAGGATATGCAGTGCTTCAGTTGCCACGTCTTCAACGGACGCGGCGGCGCCATGGCGCCTGACCTCACGTGGGAGGGCAGCGCGGTGCAGCGGGCCTGGCTGGTTAACTTCTTGAAGAACCCCAACACGCTGCGACCGGCATTGATCCGCCGGATGCCGCGCTTCAACGTCACGGATGCTGAGGCAGCGACCATGGCGGATTACATCATGGCGGTCTATCAGACTCCGGCCTTCGATGCGGAATCACTCGACGCCTCGAAATTCACCGCTGATCAGCGGGAACAGGGACGCCAGCTTTTCTATTCGAAGTATGCGTGCCAATCGTGCCACATCGTCGATCCGAAGAACGACAAAGGCTACATCGGCCCCACGCTCACGCAAGTAGGTACCCGGCTGACGGCCGCCTGGATCTACCACTATCTGAAAGAACCGCAGAAGCTGCGGCCCGCGACGATTGAGCCCAACCAGCACCTCAGCGATGAGGATGCGCGGGCGCTCACGGCATTTCTTATGGCACAGACCAAATTGCCGGCCCAGGAGGCAAAGAAGTGACGCGGCCAATTCTAGTGCTGATGGTGATCGTGCTGCTGACCGGCTGCGGCCGTAAGGCAGCCGAGACAACCGCGCTGCAGCCCAAGGCATTCGGCTCCGCACTGGTAGAAGTCAGCGGCGGTAAGCAGGTAGCGCCGGTTGGAACACCGGTCGACCAGCCGCTGGTGGTGCAGGTGAACGACGAGAAAGGGACCGCCGTTCCGGGAGCTCTGGTTTCCTTTCAAGTCAACGGCGACGCGGTCGTTACGCCACCGGAAGGGCTCACCGGTTCGGATGGACAATTCAGCGCCATCGTGGCGCTGGGTACTGAATCCGGCCACTACCAGGTCGTAGCCGCGACTCGCGATAAAAGCGGAAAAGCGATCGAATTGAAATCGGACCAGATCGCACTCGGTTATCAGCAGATTCTTGGCCGCCAGTTGAACGACCGCTATTGTTCGCGCTGCCACGATTCGGAATCGACCGCGGAGCGCGTGTCGAACCATGACAACCTGAAGGCGCCCCCACACGCTTTCAGCGATGGCGCTTTTCTAAACAAGATGAGCGATGCGGATCTGGCGGCCATCATCGGGCATGGCGGGCCGGCCGTCAGCAAATCGCCCGAGATGCCGCCTTATGCCGGTACCCTGCAAAAAGCGGAGATCGACGCGATAATCGCCTACATCCGAGCCATCGCCGATCCGCCGTACCACGTGAAAGGTTTAGTGTATGCGAAAGACTAGCGTTTCGATCTTAGCTTTCAGTCTGGCCGTGGCCGCATATGCGCAGGTGGTTTCACCACCGGAAATCCTGGATGCGCAATTGCGCGAGCTGCAGCAGAAGCACTTTGCGGACTTGAAGAAAGTGGCCATAGAGATCTCGGGCCACACCTTCCCCTACCAGCTTTACTTCAGCCGCACTCTGGATCTCAATGAGAAGCAGCAAAAACACAGCGATCAACGCTCCATCCGGTTTGACAAGTTCGAAGACCAGACGGTACTGGAGATTACGGCAAACTATTACGCAGCCTATTCGGCCGAGCAGATGCAAGAGGGCCAACGCGCGAACCGCACGCTACAGGACGTCGGCGTGCCGATGCTCGAAGCTGCCATACCGGCACTCCAGGGTGAAGACAAATTGCAATCCTACGCTCTGGAAATCTCGCATCACGTACGCAAGAAAGTGCTGGGAGTGACCACAGAGAATCCGGAGAATGTAGCGTTCATTCTTCCCGCGCGGGCGGCCAACCAGTTCATCGCGGCCACCACGCCCGGCGAGCGTGAAGCTGCGCTGATACAGGGTCAGCTGTATGTGAACCGGCAGCCGATCGAGGGCTGGGGCGACGTAAATGCGCCAGTGGCACAGGACAAAAAACCGCAGCCGTCTATCGCGAAAGTCAATTCGTCACTGCCGATGAGTAAAGGCCTATTGAGTGACAACGGCTCCTATGCGCAGATTCCAATGCCCAGGGGAACAACTGCCCCGGCGCCCGATCCTCAGCCTGCTCGTCCCGAGGCAACGCCGGCAACATTGCAGGCACTGCAGACGTCACACCAGCCGGAGTTGGATCGGTTGGCGCAAGACCTCGACAAGCAAGCTCACTTCACCTCTTACGCCCCGCCTGCCTTCATCGTGTTCCGTAAGGGCGCCTATTTGCAGCTTTCCATGAAGACGGTGTTGAAGGAGAATGCCGGCTCCCAATATCAGATGGCGGCACTGGCGTTCGACGAACATATCGCCCACCTGATTCGCCCGGTGTTAGCCGCGCTCAAGGGGCAGACCGATTTCGACGGAATCGACTTCAGCACCACGGTTCGGCTCGCCGGGACGCCCGATGGCGAAGGAACAGCCATCGAATTCATCTTTCCAGCCAATGGCCTGACCGGCTACCAGGACTATGACCTGACCGGCCAGCAGCTCATCAACATGGGGTATGTGCTGATCAACGGTGAACGAGTCGGCTTGGACCTCCAGAGCGCCCAGGCGACCGCCAGCGCGCAACGCTGAGGGCGGGAAACATACAAGCGACCGGGTCGCCCGATCGATCCAGTCCTCCTAGAGCACGAACGGAATGACTCGCGGTGTGGTCTGCGCGTACTCTCGATATTCCGGGTAAGTAAGAACAAGCAGTTTCTCTTCGCCCGCTATGCGCACGGCCGTCATGGCGGTTAGCCAGCAGCCCGGCCGCTGCACTGGCCAGCGACAGATGCGCCCCGATGCCCGCCCAGACAAAGTACAGTACGGCAGCGTAGATGGGATGGCGGATGTACTTGTAAGGCCCGCTCCGCACCAGTCCGCCGGCGGTCGGATTGGCGGTGGCATGAAAACTCCTGATGCCAAACGTAAGCCGGGCCCAAATCATGAGCAATGCGGCGACAACCTGAATTGCGATCGTGACGGGCCCCGCTCCGAAGATGGAATGAATCGAATACAACCAAAGAACGCAGGCGGACAACACGACCAGCGCGACCAGAGACAAAGTCTTCCAGCTCATGAGATTGCTTCAGAATAACTGCCGGGAAGTTCGCTTCAGGGGAGCGCGACCTACTCAGTGCCTTGCACCCGGATCGCCAGTCGGCGGCGGTGCATGATCCTCGTTGGCCGGCGGTCCGAGCAACTCTTCCAATATCGGCTTCAGGGCATCTGCCCAAATCTGGTAGGTCCTGGCCGACGGGTGCAGGTTGTCGGCGTTCATCATGCCGGCGAACAGCTTGCCATCGGCATCGGCCAGTTTGTCGTTGATGTTGATGTAACGCACCCGTTTGCCATCGGCCATTTGCGCGAGATTGAGGTTGATCTTTTGAATGGCGGGCATGACCGCCATGGTGTCGTTCCGCGGGAAAATGCCGGTGACGACGATGGTGGCATCCGGCGCCTTGCTACTGACAGTCGTCAAGATAGCCTGCAGTCCTTTGGTGATGTCTTCGACCTCGCCGGATGCTGCTTCGCCGAGGTTATTGGTGCCGGCGAGCAGAACTACGACTTTGGGATGAACGTTGTCTAACTCTCCGTTGTTGAGACGCCAGAGGATGTTCTGAGTGCGATCACCGCCCCAACCGAAATCGGCCGCGTTCCAGCCGAAGAAGTTGTGGTTCCAGTTGGCCAGCAGCTCCGGATAATCCGTGGCGCCCCAGCGGCGCGTGATGGAGTCGCCTTCGAAGTAGACGTCAATGTGCCCTGTCTGGGCTTTTTCGACCAACTGCGCGTGAGCGATGAGCGAGTTCACGTCGGTTCGGGGAACGGGGATGTCAGCAGCGATCGGCGGGACTGGCGGCGCGGTGTGTTGAATGAACCGGTCGGCCCACGGGATGAAGTACTTCCAGTTCGGCCCATCGGTGTGACCGCCGTCATGCTGGCGCCATGCGAGCTGGCCGTTCAGGAGCGCGGTGTTTACCGGCGGCATCTTCGCTACGCGATAGTCGACCATGATGCCGAGGTCCTTGGCTCCCAGGAGCCGAAACACTTGCCCAGCGGCGACCGTGGCCATGAAACTGCCTTGCTGGTCGAGCCAATTCGCATCGCCTTTTGCGGGCACGCCATAACTGATGAACGTCAGACGCGGAGCGCACAATGCGATGAGTTCGTGCGAATCCACCGGCAGGTCGCCGGCGTTCTTGCTGCCGAAAGTGGCCTCGGCGGCGCCGTACTTCAGGAAGTTCCCGGCCATCCAGTGATATTCGCCGGATCCGGTGAGGTTCTCCACGGCTTCTCCGAAGTTGCGGCGATGCGGCTTTGCGCCTCCTTCGCCGGAGGAGCCAACCAGCACCAGCGCGAAGCGCGTGTCAAACGCCATGGTGATGAGGGCCGCTTTCCCATACCGCGAGACGCCTTCAATTCCGGCATGTTTCGCATCGATGGCCGGGTCGGTCTCGAGATAGTCGAGGCCGCGCGATGCGCCCCAAGCCCAGGCACGCAGGGCGCCCCAATCATCGGGTTTGCGTGGTTGGCCTTTGTTCACCAGGCCGATAATGCCTTTCGTCAGGCCCGCCCCGTTGTCGGCCTGTACGCTGGTTGGGTTCAGCATCGCGTAGCCCCATCCGTCGGCGATGAGCTGCACGGTGGCAGGCGGGTCGGGCCCCGCCATCGCCGCAAAACGGGCGAACAACGGTGGCAGGGGCTCCGACGGAAGTGCGGCGCGGCCGAACATCATCATGACCGGCACCGGCTTACTGGCCCACGCCGGCGTGACGACCACCATTTGAATATCCACGCTGATTCCGGGGAATGCCGAGTTGTCCGCATGCCCGACGAGCACTTTGGCAACGACGGGATACGGGCCGACTTTGTCATTGACCGTCTTCATCACGGTCCAGGTGATTTTGGGGACTGTGGACGGGACGCGACCAATCACCTCGCGTTCGAAGTCCTCGACGATTTCGGGGCGGCGCTGCTTCCACCACATCTCCGCAGTCGTAACCGGCTGGCCGTTGTTCAGTGTCAGAACCTCGGGGTAGTTTGGGAAGGGATTGGCGAGGGACTCGTCGTAATTGGCGTGATTCGGCGCTTTTTCATCTCCGCTGGGCCCGGGGCGGAGTGCCTTGATACCGAGTTGCTCCATCATATTGCGATGGTCGGCATTGGCAAGGGCGTTCTGTTCGGGGCTTGGAGGCTGAGCATCGGCTCCCGATACGGACAAGAACACCAGCCCGGCCAACAGCAGAAAGCAGCCACGAATTGCTTGATCCCGCCAAAACATGGCTACCAATATATCGACTCCTCAGCGACCCCTTTTGCCCAAGTCCATCCGCACCTTGACGAACAAAATCAGCCGCTTGCGCGGCACCTGACGTTGAAGCCGACTCTACACGACCATCTGGCGGGCAAAGTGCTGGAGGTAACTGGAGGGGCATAGCTGGCTGAGGGGTGGACTATGGTTCAACTGCCATTTAAGGATAGAGATGAGGCCGGGCGGTTACTCGGGCGGGAACTCGCGGATCGCCAACTCCCTGAAAATACGATTGTTCTGGGGCTAGCGCGGGGTGGTGTGGCGGTGGGATATCCTGTGGCGGCTCAGTTGGGCGTGCCGCTGGACATCGTGGTGGTTCGAAAAGTGGGTGTTCCGGAGCAGCCGGAACTGGCGATGGGCGCCATTGCGGGCGGCGAGGTGCAGACGCTCGATCAACAAATGATCGGATATTTGGGTGTATCGAGGGAGGAGGTCGAGGCGGTGGTTGCGAGCGAGAAAGCAGAAGCCGCGCGGCGCGAGCGCTTGTACCGCCAGGACCGGCCGGCGCCCGAACTCGAGGGACGGACGGTGATTCTGGTGGATGACGGTCTGGCGACGGGCTCGTCCATGCTGGCGGCCGTGCGTTACGTCAGGAGCCTGCAGCCGGGCAGCGTGGTGGTTGCGGTACCGGTCGGGTCCAGGCAAGCGTGCCAGCTGTTGAAAAAGGAAGCCGATGACTGCATATGCCTTGCCGTGCCGGAGCCGTTCCACGGGGTGGGCGTTTGGTACATGGATTTCCGACAAACGACCGACAAGGACGTGGAACGTTTGCTGGAGCAGAGCCGGGCGAGGATGCGGGCGCGGGGCGGGACCAGCATGATGGCCGCGGATCAACGCCGATAAACGCGGATTGGTTGAGCCGGGTCGAGCCTTCAAGTTGGAAACGGCGCCGGATGGTAGTCTAAACAAAGGTTTTGAAACATAGCTATGCTGGAAATCGAATCAACCCAGTTGGATAAGGCCGTTCTGGTGAAGGTTGCCGGGCGCCTGGACGCGGGAAACACCTCGCAGTTCCAACATGAATGCGACGCCTGGATTGCGAAGGGCGCCACGCGCATCGTGGTTGAGCTTTCCAACCTTCAATATGTCAGCAGCATGGGGCTGAGTTCCTTTCTGGCCGTGGCCAAGGCATTGCAGCCCAAATCGGGCTCTCTCATCTTGTGCGGCCTGCAAGGGCTGCCGAGACAGGTTTTCGAGATGACCCGGCTGATTGGGCTGTTTCCGGTGTTTGACACGACTGAGGCGGCGCTGGCTAGTCTCTGATGGGAACTGGGTTCGTACGGCGAACGCTACCGGCTCATGTGGACGCGCTCCAGGAGTGCTTTGCGTTCGTGCGTGAAGGAGCGCGGATCAGCGGGCTTTCGGAAGAGGACATGAACCGGCTGGACCTCATTATGGAGGAATTCTTCATGAATGTTGCCCGGCACGCCTATCCGCAGGGCCAATCGGGCGAAATCGAGCTGGGGTACGCCGTTCCGGCACCCGGAACCCTGCAGGTTGAGATCTCGGATTCGGGCAAGATGTTCAACCCGCTGGCAAGCAGCCCGCCGGACTTCAGCCGGGGCTTGACGGAGCGCCCGTTGGGGGGCATGGGTATCTTCTTGGTTAACGAAATGGCTGGTTCGTTATCCTACCGCTGGTTGGATAATCGGAATACGATTTCGTTCGACTACCCAAAATCTGAGCCGATTGGCTCGTAAGTTGTTGGAAACAGGTTTCTGTTGCCTTCCGGACAGTTTTGGAAGATAATCAAGTACTCGAAACAGATTACGTTGGTACACAGGTTGCAATAAGATCGGCCGAGGGTGAAGGCAAAATGAATTTTCTACGCAAGTATCGGTTTCCATTTCTCATCGGCGGAGGCGTTGTAGCCGCTGGTCTCCTGGTGTACTTCTCGCATTCCAGTGGTCTGAATCAGACCCAGGGCGCGATTGGGCATCGTGACGTGTATCGCGATAGCGAAGTGAAGTCGGCCGATGTGGACACGACCGGATCTGCGCCTGTCGCTACGAAGGCTCTTTCGAAGGGCGATGTTGCGGCGACCGCAGCTGGGCTGCAGACGGCGGGTGAGAACGGTCAACTCAAGGGTGAGAACGGTCAACTCAAGGGTGAGAACGGTCAACTCGAAGGGTGAGAACGGTCAACTCAAGGGTGAGAACGGTCAACTCAAGGGTGAGAACGGTCAGCTCAAGGGTGAGAACGGTCAGCTCAAGGGTGAGAACGGTCAGCTCAAGGGTGAGAACGGTCAGCTCAAGGGCGAGAACGGTCAGCTCAAGGGCGAGAGCGGTCAGCTGCACGGCGAGAACGGTCAGCTGCACGGCGAGAGCGGTCAGCTGCACGGCGAGAGCGGCCAGCTGCACGGCGAGAGCGGTCAGCTGCACGGCGAGAGCGGTCAGCTGAGGGGCGAGAGCGGCCAGCTGAAGGGTGATAGCAGTCAACTGAAGGGCCAGAGCGGCCAGCTGAAGGGTGATAGCAGCCAACTGAAGGGCCAGAGTGGCCAGCTGAAGGGTGATAGCAGTCAACTGAAAGGCCAGAGTGGCCAGCTGAAGGGTGATAGCAGCCAACTGAAGGGCCAGAGTGGCCAGCTGAAGGGTGATAGCAGTCAACTGAAGGGCCAGAGCGGCCAGCTGAAGGGTGATAGCAGTCAACTGAAAGGTGATCTTCACCAGTAGGCAGCAGCAGGAATCCAGCACTTGCCTGGGCCGAGAAACTCGAATCTTGCAAAAACTCAGCCTGAACCTTTGGAGACAAGTCCCGCGGATCTTCGCGGGACTTCTTCTTTTTGTAGTGGGCGCCGCAGCACACCCTAAGCTCTTCTATCAGGCTTCGGAGCACATTGAGGTTCTGTATTACAGTCCGGCCCACGAATACCTGGTTACCCACCTGATCCGTTCTTACGAGAACGCCCTCCAGTTTCAAAACCGCCTGTTCCACTACACACCGAAGGAAAAGCTATCGGTGCTGCATCGAGGACTTCGGCGACTACGGCCATGGCAGCGCTGGAACGATCCCGGCGAACTTCATCGGCATCGGCATTGAGCCTTTGGCTTACACCTACGAGACGATGCCTGCCAACGAGCGCATGACGTGGATCATGAACCACGAATCCACGCACATCGTGATGATGGACAACCCGAACAATGTGGACCGGCGATGGCGCAGGATCTTCTTCGGCAAAGTCTTACCCAACCAGGAAGAGCCGATTTCGATGCTCTACAGCTCGCTGGGAAGTCCGCGCATGTATTCGACACGCTGGTACCACGAAGGGATTGCCTCGTTTATGGAAACGTGGATGTCCGGCGGGTTGGGGCGAGCGATGGGCGGCTACGACGAGATGGTGTTCCGCACGATGGTGCGCGGACGACGCCTACATCTACGACGTGGTGGGGTTGGAGTCGGAAGGCACGTCGATTGACTTTCAGATCGGCGCCAATTCGTACCTCTACGGGACGCGATTCATGACGTGGCTCGCAAAGACCTACGGCCCGGACAAGCTGGTGGCGTGGTTGACACGGGACGACAACACCAAGAGGTTTCTTCTTCGCCCGATTCAAGCAGGTCTACGGGATGCCGCTGGCAGAAGCCTGGAAGATGTGGATCGCGTCCGAGCGCCAGTGGCAGGAACAGAACCTAAAAGAGATCCGGCAGTATCCGGTGACCACGCCGAAGCCGATCACGGAACATGCGCTGGGGTCCGTTTCGCGCCCCTATTATGATCCGGTGGACAAAGCGATCTACGCAGCGGTGTTATATCCAGGGCACTTGGCGCACATCGCGGAGATCCACACCGACACCGGAAAGATCGACCACTTGAAGGACATCAAGGGACGTGGGGCTTTACTTCGTGACATCTCTGGCGTTGGACCCGAACCAGCGCCAGCTCTTTTACACCACGAATAACGACAGCTGGCGCGACTTGAATGCATTCGACTTGAAAACCCACCGGACGAAGCGGCTGATGAAAGATGCCCGAGTGGGCGACCTGGCATTCGACAAGGCGGACAATTCGCTGTGGGGCATTCGGCACAACAACGGAATTTCGACTCTGGTGGAGATCGCGGCGCCTTATAACAGAAGTGGAGACGCGCATCGAGTGCGAGTACGGCATTGACCTGTTTGATATCGACGTGTCGCCGGATGGGAAGTATCTGACCGCCGCGAAGTCGGACTTGAGCGGCAAGCAACAGCTAGTCCGCTTTGAAATCGCGAAACTCCGGGCCAACGACGTCTCCAAGGAGGTTCTGTACGACTTCGACTACAACACCCCGGGCAACTTCGTGTATGCGCCGGACGGCAAGTCGATGTACGGATCCTCCTACTACACCGGAGTTTCAAACCTGTTTCGCTACGACTTCGAGACCAAGAAGATGGATGTGATCAGCAACGCCGAGACGGGCTTGTTTCGTCCATTGCCGCTGCCCGATGGGCAGCTGATCGCGTTCGAATACACGGCTAAAGGGATGGTACCCGGCTGGGTGCCGACGAAGACAGTGGAGGACGTGGCGGCGATCAAGTATCTGGGCATGTCGCTGCTGGAAAAGTATCCGGTGCTGAAGACGTGGAAGCTGCCGCCGCCTGCGTCGATCAATTCCGATAAGCTGATCACCAAATCCGGCCTGTATGATCCCCTGAAGAACATGAGGCTGCTATCGGGCTACCCAGTGATCGAGGGCTACAAGGATGCGGTGGTGGGAGGAGCCCGGTTCGAGTTCGCCGACCGCCTGCAGTTGGCCGGCGTCAACGTCACAGTAGGCGCGTCGCCGGGGCAAGGCTTGCCAACCAACGAGCAGTATCACGCCATGATCGACGCGCACTATTGGAATTGGAGGCTGACCACGTACTACAACAACTCCGATTTCTACGATCTCTTCGGACCGACCAAGGTGAGCCGAAAAGGCGAGTCCGTAAAGCTCTGGTATACGAAGACGTTGATTGAGGATGCGCCCCGGACGCTGGTGGTTAACTGGAATCTCGCCGGATATTGGGGCATCGACACGCTGCCGGATTATCAGAACGTGACGGTTCCTTACCACAGCTTTATGGAAGCAAATGCCGGGTTGAAGTACCAGTACATGCGTAAGACGCAAGGCGGGGTGGAAGAAGAAGTGGGAACCCAGACAGGCGTCTTCTCGCGACTCAACTATGCGCCGAGCGGAGCGTTCCCGCGCATCTGGGGAAACTACGATCATGGCTTTCAGACGCCGATTGACCACTCGCCGGTTTGGCTGCGCTTTTCGGCCGGAAAGTCGTGGGGCGAAAAAACCGATCCATTCTCGAACTTCTACTTCGGAGCCTTCGGGAACAACTACATCGATCACCTGGCGGTGGATCGCTACCGGAATTACTACAGCTTCCCGGGCGTGGGTATCGATGCGATTTCCGGCAACAGCTTCGCAAAGGCGCTGGCGGAATGGAACCTGCCGGCCATGAAGTTCCGGCACGTGGGCGCCACATGGCTGTATGCCAACTGGGCGCGCCTGACGCTGTTCTCGTCGGGATTGTTCACGGATTTCGGCACCCCGGCACTGCGGCAGCAATACGCAAACATCGGCACGCAGCTGGATATCCGCATTGTGCTGTTTACCTACATGAACACGACTCTCTCCGGCGGCTACGCTGCTGCGGCCAATGACAATGGCCATGTATCCACTGAATACATGGTTTCGTTCAAGATCATGTGATGGCAGTGTAAAGTGTGGTGGTGGGTTTCTCCGTTGGAACTCTGTTGGCCCATGCCGGTCTCAGCCTGCTGCCGGTGATCCTGTTTTTGTTTGGCCTGAACCTGGTCGACACGTACAAGCTGATGTCGCTGCGCAGTATTGTGCGCACGGTGGGAGTGGGGCTGGTAGCGGCGGCGGTGTGTTACGGGCTGAACACGGCCGTGTTCATGTGGACCCCCATCCCGGCGGACCTGTGGGCACGCTTCGGCGCGCCCGCGCTGGAAGAGATCGTCAAAGCCCTATACCTGGTTTGGCTGATCCGCACGAACCGGGTGGCGTTCCTGGTGGATTCGGCGGTGTCGGGCTTCGCGGTGGGCGCGGGCTTCGCGATCCTGGAGAACCTCACTTATCTGCCGGAACTGACCACGGCCGGTCTGGCGGCGGCCGCTGTTCGGGGACTCGGGACAGCGATGATGCACGGAGGAACAACGGCGGTTTTCGGCATTGTTTCAACCAATCGGGCGGAGATGCGCGGCACGGATCGCCCGTCGGTGTTCCTACCCGGATTGCTGATCGCGATCGTGATTCACACACTGTACAACCAGCCGCTGCTGCCGCGCGAAGTATCGGCCGGTCTGGTGCTGGTGGCGTTGCCGGCAGTGCTTTCGCTCATCATCTGGCAGAGCGAGAAGGCCCTGAAGGAATGGCTGGGAACAAAGCTCGACAAGGACATTGATCTGCTGAACATGATTGCGACCGGGACATTCAGCGAGTCGCATGCCGGTTCGTATTTGAAGTCGCTCGAGAACACGTTTGCCCCAGTGATTCTAGGCGATATGCTCTGCTACCTACAGATGTCGCTGGAACTGAGCGCCCGGGCAAAGGGAGACATGCTGCGGCGGGAGATGGGATTCCCGCTGAGCCCGGATCCGGAACTGCCCGGCCAGTTGCAAGAGCTCGCCTACCTGGAAGGCAACATGGGGAGGGCCGGCATGCTGGCCCTGTCACCACTGCTGGGAACCAGCCACCGCGACATCTGGGAATTGAAACACCTTACCGCAGAGTAGGATGGAGTGACGGGCGCTGAACGCGGCTAGCGTTCTCTCCGGCCCAAAGCATAGAATGCGCAACCAGTCACTCTCAAAGTCCCGCCCCGCTGCTGCGTCAAACGCAGATACCGGCCCAAAGAACGAGTTTCTGAAGACTGCGAAGGCGGCCCTGCTGGCCGAAGCGGACAGTCTGCGGCTGGCGGCCGAGCGGCTCGATGACCAGTTGGTGCGCGCCGTGGAGCTGATTTATGCGCACCCCGGAAAAGTGATCGTGACAGGCGTAGGGAAGTCAGCCGACATCGGGCGAAAGATCACTTCGACGTTCTGCAGTACCGGGACTCCGGCGGTGTTTGTGCATGCCAGCGAAGCGACCCACGGCGACCTGGGAATCTGTGCGGAGGGCGACCCGGCGATTCTCATTTCAAAAAGCGGCGCGACGCCGGAGTTGCTGCGGGTGGTGCCGCTGCTGCGTGAGCTGAAGTCACCGCTCATCGGCATTCTTGGGAATCTGAACTCGCCGCTTGCCAGCATGTTGGATTGCCTGCTGGACGCGAGGGTATTGCGCGAGGCCGATGCACTGAACCTGGCTCCGACCTGCAGCACGACCGTGGCACTGGGATTGGGCGACGCGATGGCGGTGACGCTGATGGAGCGGCGGGGATTCGGTGAACGGGATTTCGCGCGCTTTCATCCGTCGGGCCAACTGGGGCGCAATCTGACAGAGCGCGTAGCCGAGGTAATGCACCCGCGGAACCGGATCGCAGCCGTGGCGCCGGACGAATCGATGCACGCCGTGGTGATCGCAATGACGCACGTGCCTCTAGGGGCGGCCTGCGTACTGGGGCCGGGCGATCAACTGGAGGGAATCATTACCGATGGCGACCTGCGGCGGGCGCTTCAGCGCTTTGAAGATTTACGTGGCCTGCGGGCCCGCGATGTGATGACGGCGAAGCCGACCACGATCGGGCCAGGCGCGCTACTCCAGGAGGCCGCACTGCTCATGGAGAACCGGCCCTCGCAGATTTCGGTGCTGCCTGTGTTAGACGGGGACGGGCGTTGCGTGGGGCTACTTCGGCTGCACGATTTGTATCTGCACCGAATGGGGAAGTAGGGCTCGGGGCGTTTGCGAATTCAGATTATGGCCGCCGATGAACGCCTATAAAGGCGGATTGATTTGGAGGCCGCGGTTCTGGAGCCTTCGTATGTGCTCCCTTTATGATCTGTTGTGCTGACGCTAACTTCTGGGTCCGCTTGCTCACGCGCGCGGTTCAGTGCTGAAGTTTTGCGAACGTCGTCAGACGTGGGTGCCGCTCAACCGGTGAAGAGTGCGGCCAAGAGCGTCGACGTCAATGGGCTTGGTGAAATAATCGTCCATGCCCGCTTCGAGACAGGCGCGGCGGTCGTCAGTGGTAGCGTGGGCGGTCAAAGCGACGATGTAGGGCTGTCTGCCGGTTAGCGCCAGCTTACGGATCTCGCGAGCGGCTTCCAGCCCGTCCATGAAGGGCATCTGGACGTCCATGACGATCACGTCGTAGGGCCGGCCAAGTGCAGCGCCCACCGCTTCGGCGCCATCCCTGGCAAGATCGGCGGTGTAGCCCAATCGCTCAATGACCTTCAGGATGACGCGCTGGTTGATGGCATTGTCTTCCGCCACCAGAATGCGGAACGGTTCGTGGGCGCCGTCCTCCGTTCGAAATCTGCCAGCGATAAGGCGGTGCATGGAAAAGACGGGATTCGCGACAATATCCCTCTCTTGCCTTTATCGACTCACTTCAAACTGGTCTATAGACTTTTTGAGCTGTTCGCCACTTGAGGCATAACTCCTTTAGAACCTAGGGCTTCCCAGATTGGTCTAGAAGTAGTTCACCTTAGCCCAGAACAGAGCGAGCGTTCCGAGACCGACCAGAAACATGATAAACGTAAGCCAGGTCACGATGAGTTGATCGTGATGCTGGTGTACATAGTGCACGATCTTCATGGCAGACCTCCTACTTTGATTTTGCACCCAAACGGCCAAAGGCGATGCGGTCATTTTGGCGCTATGACACTCGTTATCCGCGGGCTCAAAAATGGAGGGCGAAAGCTTGAGCACCCGGTGTCAAAGCACCGGGAGAAGGGGTGGGAGACGCACCGCGTCACATAGACCGACACTGCACGGTAGATCGACACGCCTTCAGGAGACCGCCGCAGTCAAAGACGAAAAGCGGCGTCTGTTAGCATGAGGGCGGAATGAGCACGGAACTGACTCCAATGAGGTGGCCGACTGCCTGGCGCCACCCGTCAGCCTTAGCCCTTCTTCAGGACTCAGGCATCAACTGTCTGCTATTGGACGACCCGACCAAGTTCAAGAGCGTTGCCCAACGCGCTAACCAGAAAGGGATCCAAGTGTTGACCGCTCCCCCAAGCGGGGTCTCGCTGGTGAAAGGTGAATGGCCGGGAATCGCGCTGACTCGCTCGGGCAAGGAGGGAGAGGCCGACGCGGGCCCGACCGGAGAGCCGTGGGTGGATTCGAACGGCTGGCGTATTGCGCTGGAATTGGCGAGGCGACCTGGCACGCGAGTGTGGGTTGACGCTACGCCACCGAAAGCCGGAGTCCCGGCCAGCGCTTATCTCATCGCAATGGCTGACGCCGAAACCTATCAAGGACGGTGGGTTTTAACGCTGGCGGAGGGTTTCGCGGCGGATGTGGTGAGACGGAAACGCGATGCGATGAAAGACTGGAAGCAACTGGTGAGTGGCTCTGCTTTCTTTGCCGCGCGCAAGCCTTGGGCCGACTATGTTCCACAAGCGGTCGTCGGGGTCGTCTCCGATTTTTCCGGAGAGAATCAATCCTCAGGCGAGGAGTTGCTGAACATGCTGGGGCGCGCCAATCAGCAGTACAAGGTCATCCTGAAGAAGGACCTTTCCGCCGCGGCGCTCAACGGTTTGAGGGCTATCGTGTACGTGGATATCGGCACGCCAGCGCCGGAGTTACGGGCGCAGATGCTGAGTTTCGTGGAAGCCGGCGGATTGTTGGTGACCCGGCCTAACTGGCACCCGCTCGCCGAGAACACGGTATGGAAGAACGACGAACACCCTCGATTCTCCGTTGGGGAATTGGGGAAAGGGAGAGTCGCCGTTGCCAAAGAGGATCCTGACGATCCCTACTTGCTGGCCAACGATTCCGTGACGCTGGTGAGCCGCCGGTACGACCTGCTGCGATTCTGGAATTTTATAGCAGTGGGATCACGGCTAAGCTGCGCAGGGGATCAGCGGACGGCAAGCGCGCAGATTGTGTCCTTCGCTGGGCCAGGCGTCTACGGACCTACGGTTTGGGTGGCCGGTGCATACCGGAAGGCGAGACTGTGGACAGTAGATAAGACCGGCGCTGTTGACGTCAAGACGGTGATTCAGGACGGCGGCCTGGAGGTTCAGTTGCCGCCGATTTCGGTTTATGCCGCCGTGGAACTGGAAGCGTAGCATTAGAGAGAGAGAGAATAGTCTGCGGCGGTTGGATCAGCAAAACAACTCACGAAGAAGCGACGAAATGCAAAATCATACGCGAAGAGAGTGGCTGGCAAGAGCGGCCGGGGCAGTGTCCGGGGGCATCCTACTGGGTGGCCGAGCGATGGGCGCCGGCAGGCTGATGGCCGCGGCGGTGGACCCTGCTGTGAAAAACGCAACGGTGGCGATCGCCAGATGCCGGACGTACGGCCCTGAGCTGCTGCCGGCATTGCAGACTGTGTTCGACGAGCTTGGTGGATTGGAACGATTCGTCAAAGGGAAGACAGTCGCGATTAAGATTAATCTCACGGGCTCGCCCACGTACCGATTTGGTTACCTGCCGTTGGGCGATACGCACTACACGAACCCGCAAGTGATTGGCGCCACGGTTTACCTGATGGGGAGAGCAGGAGCGAAACGAATCCGCCTGCTGGAATCTGCCTGGGCGACGGCCGACCCAATCGAAGAGTATCTTTATCGCGTCAACTGGGACCCCCATGAGATTCTGGGCGCCGCGCCGATGGTGGAGTTTGAAAACACGAACTATCTGGGAAACGCCAAGAAGTACTCGCGCTTACGCGTGCCGGACGGCGGACGGATGTTTCCCGCCTTCGACCTGAATCATTCCTACCAAGACTGCGACACGTTTGTGAGCCTTGCCAAGATGAAGGAGCACGTAACGGCCGGCATCACCCTGTCGATGAAGAACCTGTTTGGTATTACGCCCGCGACGATTTATGGCCAGGGCGCTGGGGTTGATGAGCCATCGATTCTGCCAACTGGGGGCCGGGATATGATTCACAGCGGCAGCCGGCAACCGTCAAAGAGCGCACCACCGGAACTGGATCCCTCATCGCCACGTGTCGCTGAGTATCGGGTACCGAGAACGGTGGTGGACTTGGTGGCGGCACGGCCGGTTGACTTGGCGATTGTGGAAGGCGTAAAGACAATCACGGCAGGCGAAGGGCCGTGGATCATGGAAGCTACGGCCGTGGCGCCCGGTGTGATTGTGGCCGGCACGAATCCGGTGGCGACCGATGCGGTGTGCATGGCGGTGATGGGATTTGATCCGATGGCCGACCGAGGAACGCCACCCTTCGAGAACTGCGACAGCATGCTACGACTCGCCGCGGATGCGGGACTTGGGCCAAGAGATTTGCGGCAGATCGAAGTGGTGGGGACGCCGATTCAGGAAGTCCGGTTCGACTTCGCCGGGATACGAGAACAGCGGAAGAGGCTGCAAGAGGCTCAGAAAAGTGGCCGCGCATGAACGCCGATTAACGCGGATTGTTGACGTCAGGCTCAGTTGCCCTGAAAACACCGCATCTCCGTTTTCATCATTGCTCGTTGTTCACTTCGGCGCTCATGTGCTCGAACGGCTCCGTGGGCTTTGAAAACCCAGGAACCTGGCGCGGGTGCCGAGATCACGCTGGATACGCAACACCTCGTTCCACTTCACCATGCGTTCGCTGCGCGCGAACGAGCCGACCTTCAATTGACCCGCATTGGTGGCGACGGCAAGATGAGAAATGAAAGCATCCTCCGTTTCGCCGGAGCGCGCGGAGACGATTGGCTGCCAGCCGGCTGATTGTGTGAGGCGTATGGCCTCAACAGTCTCCGTAACGGTGCCAACCTGGTTTAGCTTGATGAGCACCGCATTGGCGGCTCGTTTCTCTATTCCGGCGCGTATGCGCTGCGCATTGGTAGTGAACAAATCGTCGCCAACCAACTGGATTCTCCCACCCAGTGAGCACATGATCTGGCGCCAGCCTTCCCAGTCGGTATCCGCCATGGGATCTTCAATCGAAACGATCGGGAAACGGTTGCACCAATCGGCCATCAGCGCCGCAAAGTCGCTTGAGGTGAACTGGCGCTGCTCCAGGTTGAAGCGGTAAAGGCCTGTCTTCTCGTCATAGAGATCGCTCGCAGCGATGTCCAAAGCGATGGCGGCATCCCGACCCGGAGCGTAGCCGGCGCGGACGATTGCTTCGACGATCAACTGGAGAGCGTCTTCATTGCGCTCGAACTCCGGCCAGAAACCGCCTTCGTCCGCAACGCCAAAGTATTTGTTGCGGCTGCGGAGGATGCTGCCGGCGGCGTGATAGACGTTGTGGGTGATTTCCATCACCTCTTCGAAGCTCCGGGCTCCAACGGCGATCAGCAGGAAATCCTGTACGTCGGTTCGCCAGTTCGCGTGCGCACCGCCGCCGATAATTTGTATTTCCGGAACCGGCAGCAGCGTACCGTTTCCTTGGCCGAGGTAGGCGTACAGGGGCTCATTCCGTGCAGCAGCGGCGGCGTTGGCGGCCGCCATGGACACGGGCAGAATCGCGTTGGCGCCAAGCCGGGCTTTGTTGGGTGTGCCATCGAGTTCGATGAGCTGCCGGTCGATCGCCGGCTGGTCAAAAACATCCGCGCCGCACAGGGCCGGGGCAATTTCGTTCTGGATATTTGCGATGGCCTTGAGAACAGATTTGCCGCGGAAGAGCTGCGGATCGCCATCGCGCAATTCAAGCGCCTCGAACTGGCCGGTTGACGCGCCAGATGGCGCCAGACCACGGCCACGCACGCCGCTCTCCAGCATCACCTCCGCTTCGACAGTGGGTAAGCCGCGCGAGTCGTAAATCTGCCAGGCAGCGATGGAAGTAATTTTCATGCCGTGACCATGAAGTGCGATGCGTTAAAGAGCTCGGTAAACCAGATGTCGCTCAAGCGGGCGAGATTCCTGGGCGGAGACGGCAGGTGTTTGGGAACGAAGTCGCGGATGAACTGCTGCTTCCGTAGTGTCAAGTATTCGGCGGGGGACTTGCCGTCGACGCGGGCCAGCAGCAGCATCAAGAGCAAGGGGACAACCCGCAGCTCTATAGGACGAGTAGTGCCGCGGCGAGCTTCCTTGTATGCGCTCCAAAAGGCGGCGATCATCCCTTCGATGCCGAAGCGCCGGGGCGCATGGTGGAGCGATTTCAGGAACAGGTGATTCAGAAGAAACGCGACGTCGAAGGCGGGATCTCCGTACCACGCTACCTCACAGTCGAGCAGGACCATGCGATGGCCGCTGATCAGAATGTTTTTGGGGCTGAAATCACCGTGCACGAGGACTTCGCGAGTGGACTCGATGCGCTGGGCTTCAGCGAAAAACAGATCGCGCAATTCGGGATGCCGGTTGCCGGTGGTCAACAGATACGGCTCAATGCGGAGCTGGTGGAAATTCGGGGTGGTATCGAATTGTTCCCAGAGTTTAATGTTGAAACTGGTACGGCGGTGAATTTCTCCGAGGAACTTTCCGGCGAGGGCGGCGTGCTCCGTCCGGCAGTCGCCCGCGAGCAGCCGTTGCTTCCAATTCGCAAAATCGTCGCCAAGAAACTCCATTCCGAAATAACCGGCATCGGGGTTGGTGAAACGCAGCTTGGGCACAACGCCAGGCATTAACCGGCCAACATACTCCAGATATTTCCATTCGGTCGCATTGCGGCTGACATCGGCGAACCAGTTGTCCTTAACCTTCAACTTCGCCAGCGCGCGTTTGACAACGAACTTTTCGGCGCCGTCTTCGACCAGGTAAAGCTCGCTCGACACACCGCCGCTCAAAGGCGTAAGGCGCGCCTGCGGGTCACGAACATGTCCATCGCGACGCAGCATATCCAGAAACTGGGCGGCTTCGGAGGGTGCGGCGTTCATCGGGAATCGATCAGTTGGTGCTCAATCTGTTCCAGCGTTTTCCCTTTCGTTTCGGGGAGCTTGAAATAGATGAACAGGAACCCTGCCAGGCAGATGCCAGCGTACACCCAGAAACATTGCGCCAAGCCGAGCTTTTCATACATCAGGGGGAAGGTTTGCGAAAGCAGGAAGTTCCCGAGCCAGAGCGCCACCACGGATACGGACATCGCGCCTCCCCGAATGCGGTTCGGAAAGATCTCAGAAAGGATAACCCAGGTGATGGGCGCCAGCGAGTAGCAGTAACACGCGATGGCGGCAACGACGAGTATGACGGGAACCAGCCCCTTCATGTTTTCGTGATAAGCCCAGCCGGTTGCAAGGTAGATGAGCGTCAACCCAAACGCGCCGCTCAACATCAGCGCGCGCCGCCCCCAGCGATCCACCGTGCCGATGGCCACGAACGTCATCAGCACGCCGACGACGCCGGTGATGACAATACTGAACAGAATGCCGGACACGGCATAACCGGCGCCGGCAAAAATACGCGAACCGTATTGGTAGATCACATTGATGCCGCACCACTGCTGGAACACGGCTATCACGATGCCGAGCAAGAGAATCTTGCGCATTTTTGGCTCGAGCAACTCGCGCAGATCGACCTTGTCAATTTCGTTCACCAGCGTGGCTTCGATTTCCCGGAGGGAGCGCTCCGCGTACGCGGACCCACCGATCTTGGCAAGCACCCGCAATGACTTTCCGGGACGTCCTTTCTTCGCCAGCCAGCGCGGGCTTTCCGGCACGAAAAACATCGCCGTAAAGAAAATGGCAGCCGGCACGGCCGTGACGCGGAACATCCACCGCCAAGCCTCCTGCACGTTCCAGGAATCGAAGGGGATCTGATCGACGGCGGAACCGGCCGGGGTGGGCTGCGCGATCAGCCAGTTGACGATTTGCGCCAGCATGACACCGAGGGCGATGGTGAGTTGGTAGACTGCGACCAAGCGGCCCCGCATATGGGCTGGAGCGACTTCGGCGATGTACAACGGAGCGACGTTGGACGCGATGCCGATGGCAACGCCACCAAGCAGACGGTTGGCGACGAAAAACAGAAAATTCGGCGCCATGCCGGTCCCAATAGAGGTGACGACGAAGAGCAGGCCCGAGGCGATCAGCAGCGGCTTGCGTCCGAACTTGTCGCTCAGTGCGCCCGCGCCGGCGGCTCCGAACAAAGCACCGATCAGCGCGCTGCTCATGGCCCAGCCGATATCGAGCGCGCTTAGCAGGTGGAAGTATTTCTCATAGAAGAGCTCGGCGCCGCCGATGACGACCCAGTCGTAGCCGAACATCAGCCCGCCCATCGCGGCGGTCAAGGCGATGGCGAAGACATAGAGGCGGTTGAATGGGGCGCCTCCCTCGATGGTGGCGGAGGGTTGCGGTCTGCTGGATGGATCGGATATCAATGTGTGTCCGGGGACGGGTGGTGTGTATTAAACAAGCATTCTATCTTCAGGGATGAGGGGAAAGGGTAGTGAGCGGGCGGCGGCTGCCGGAAGTCCCTGCCAGCGACCGATTTCTATGGCCCGCGTGAGCCGTCCGGACCGCAGCCCGGCGCATAGCTCAAAACTCACTCGCGCCTTGTTATAAGAGATTCATGCGCCTACGCGATTACGCACCCCGGCCCGCGCACCTCAAATGGCTCCTCGATTCCGACCCGGCCATCCGATGGCAGGTGATGAGGGACCTCACCGGTGAAACCCCCAACGCGATTGCAGCCGAGCGGTCCCGCGTGGCAACCGAAGGCTGGGGAGCACAACTTCTCGCCCGGCAATCTCCTGCCGGCAACTTCGGTGGAGCCGAACCAGGACCGGGGCTTGCTGATTACGCTCTACTCTCTCGTCGTCTTAAAGGACCTCGGTCTCGATCCCGCCAGCAAGCAGGCCCGGAAAATGATCGATCGCGTCGACAAGCGGCTGGTGTTTAAGCCGCTCAACAACCGGCCTTTCCTTCACGGTGAGACGGAGCCCTGTATCAACGGTAGAATCCTCGGCCTCGGTGCATATTTCAAAGAACCGAACGACGCCCTGGCCAATCAGCTTCTGAGCGAGCAGCTCGAAGATGGCGGCTGGAACTGCGAAGCATGGCCGTTCTCGTCGCCGAAACGCCCTCCAAGCCGGCGCTCTTCGTTCCACACCACGATCTGCGTGCTGGAAGGCCTGCTTGATTACGAACGAGCTGGGCGGAAATCGGCGGCCGTCACAAAGGCCCGCAAGAGGGCCGAGAATTATCTGCTCGAGCGCGGCATGTTCCGCTCGCTTCGAACCGGCGAAGTCATCGACAAACGCTGGCTCCGCTTCTCGTTCCCGACATTTTGGCACTACGACGTCTTGCGCGGACTCGATTATCTGCGGAATGCGGGAGTCAAACCCGACAACCGCGTCAGTGACGCCATCGAAATCGTGATGGAGCGCCGCCACCAGAACGGGCGATGGCCGCTCAACCTACTCCATCCCGAGCATATTCCATTGGAGATGGAGACCGATGTCGGCAGCGCAAGCCGCTGGAACACACTGCGCGCTCTGCGAGTCCTGCGTTGGTACAGCAACTCAACGTGACAGTTGTGACTTGTGATGTCGGAATTTTGCTCGAATGATCTGACACCGCCCATGCCTGGGCCCGCGCTTAATTGAAAAACTCTCGCTGATCCTGACGCCCTGGCCGCGTCACTTGTCAGGGACGCTCAAATTTGATTTCGAGTCAAGGGATTTTGGGTGTGATCGAAGGCTGCGCGCGATGAGTCCGAGTCCGCCGACGAACAAAACCAGCATCACGATTGTGTCGAAAAGACTGACGGGTCTGAAGAAGATGTGCAAGTTAGCAATCACGCCTGCAAAGATGAACAGCGCGCCGACGACGGTCAACAGCCACCCAACCTTGCTGCGGCCGTTCCAGAAGAGCAACCCCACACCGAACAGCATCGGCAGGAGTGTGATGCCGAAGGTACTGGCTCCATAATAGGACCAATACGAACCGACCACACTCACCTGGTTTGCGATGAGATATCCGCCGATGCAGGTCATGATTGCGCCAAGCAAGAAAGAGCCCAGGCCCCCAGGGGTACCGCCGACATCGCTCAACGAACGGGATTCCATGCCGGGTTGAGTATATCAGACAATCTACTGTAAGCAACAGAAACTATTGCACATAACAATGGGTCATCATGCGGCTTTTTGATCCCATCGGCCCCTTGCTCGCGAGCCTCCCCCTCTAGAGCTTTCGCTCTGCCAAATGCGCTCCGACTGTGATGCCACTCTCGCAAACGGGCGGCCAGCGGAACTACTTATTAGATTGCGGCTTGGCGGCTCCGCTCGGCGGCGCCATCATCTTGAGCATTGGTCCAAGGATGTAGAAGGGCGGATTATTGGAGAGGAATCCGATCTTGAACTGCGGTGGATACTTCATCAGTTCCTCCATGTACCAACTGGCGGCCGAACCAACGGGCATCGCCACGGGGATATGGCGAATTCCGATACTGACGTCTTCCCGCGGATCGGTGTAGAGATTGAACATAATGGAGCCACCGGAGTCCACGAAGATCGGCCCGCTGAAACCGCCCCAGTCGCCTCTCTGCACCACGCCGTTCTCGATCTCGCCCGTCCAGACGTACTTGAACTCGTCAACGCGCATCGCGGCAAAATATTGGTTCAACGTGTAGGGACGGCTGCGGCGGGCGGAGTGTCCATCGTTCGCTACGATCCAAGCGGCTTGGTCCACGCCGTCAATGTAGGTGGTTTTGGGATACAGGGCGGCGAGCTTGGCTCCGGGAACGCCGGCCAGCGATAGCGATGTCGGCAGAATGTCGGCGAAGTCAAACAGCCCATCGTCGCGCCGGGGATTGATCATGCCCTTCCAGTAAGCGAAGGTAGGAACGCGGACGCCGCCTTCCCAGCTGGAGCCTTTGCAGCCGCGAAAGGGCGTGCGGGCATGAGGTGGAATCTCGCACTCGGGTCCATTGTCGGAGCTGAGAATGATCAGCGTATTCTCCAGTTCACCGATCTGCTGCAACTTTTCATAAAGCTGACCCAAGACATAATCCATCTGCACCATGCAATCGCCATACACCGTTCGTGACATGGACTTGCCCGCCCACTGGTCGGGAGGATAGTTGTCAAAGTGGCAGCCGCGGGTGGCGTGATACAGAAAGAACGGCTGCTTGCTGCCCTTCATCTTGTCGAGAAAGGCAAGACTGGTTTCGAGCCAGTGCGTATCCAGGTCTTTGATGTAGGTGAGGTCGATGAGCCTGCCATCCTGGCAGTTAGTTTTGTCAGCGGGCGTGCAATGGACTTCGTTGTGGCTGAAGTGATCCTTCTCCATCATGGAGAAGCGCGCCGGTGACAGGGCCACTTCCGGATTGAAATACTCGTCGCGCCACTCGGTGTACATATCGGAGACACCGAGGAAGCCGACGTAATCATCGAAGCCGACATTTTGCGGCAGCGAGCCTTGGTTCTCGCCCACGTGCCACTTGCCGACCCCTTGGGTTACATAGCCTTGCTTCTTGAGCAAAGTGGCAACGGTGATTGCGCCATCAAGGCCACCCGGCTCGCCGTACATCGGTGGCCTCAGAATGCCGTGATGAAGGGGGTTCTGGCCGGTCAAGATCGTGGCTCGGCTGGGTGAACATGACGGAGTGGAGTAGGCGGAAGTGAAGATTAGGCCCCCGTTTGCCAGCCTGTCCATGATCGGCGTGGCATTGCCGACAGCCTCGCCCCCGCCGTTGAATCCCGGATCCAGCCACCCGACATCGTCCATCAAGAAGATGAGAATGTTTGGTTTCTTGCCGGTCTTCCTCTCTAGAGCGGCCAGCTTCTGCCGCGCTTCCGAATCCTGCGCCGGAAGTTGCATAACCGGATACATGTTGTCGGCAGGCTTGACGTCCTGCAGGTGCAGGTACTGTCCGGCATGGTCGTAGCCGGGTGCGGTGGTGGGCCCGGTGGCCGAGCCGCGGATGTTCTGCGCAAGTCCAGCGCAGGACGATACTGCTAATAGACCGACCGCGGCCGCCAGCCGGCTGCGAACCAGATCCGTTCTCAACGTCTTCATTTTGATGTCTCCTGTCGGTGCGACGGAGCTTTTGCCAGGAGGCAGCGGCACGTAGACAGAACTGGGCACGAGACCAACCCGTCCAGCCGTTGTCATCCCTGTTTCACTCACGTCTCTAAGCGCAGGTCCGCTCCAGCGCATCAGTAGGGAACAGGATGTGCGGTCGGGTCGCTCAAATCCGGCATTCCCGAAAACGCCGGCCGCACACAGGTTACACAGGTGTCAGCTTGTTCGCAATATCAGAAAAGCACTAATGAGATAGATTGGTGGAGGCGGCGGGAGTTGAACCCGCGTCCGAGAAAGCCCGCCGTGCAAAGCCTACGTGTGTATCCGATTCTGGTATTTCGGCAGCACCCTAAAGAACCGGCGAAAAGCGAGTGCCGCCTAGCCCGATTGATCTCGGCCTGTCAGCTCCGGACCGAAGCCTAAGACCTATCCTGCAAGATGACGCTCGCTAGCCCACGCGCAGGCTCGTGAACCGGAGCGGCTACCTAATTAATTAAGCAGCGTAAGCAAACTGCTGATTGTTGGCAGTTGTTGTTTTCCGATCGTTTTACGGGAGCTCGGAACCCGACACGCCTTCACACCACGATTCGATCCCGTCGAAACCGTTGCGCCCCCATAACCAGCGGGGAAGGTACACCTGTAGTGTAACAATGGTTCGACGTGATTGCGCAGGCCATGTGGGAATGCTCCAATAGGAATGACCCCGGTGATCTCCGTCGCGCCTGCCGCGGGGCTACCCGGAGCCTCGGAAGGCAAGCCTGAGGCCGCGACGCGACCGTCCCATCTCTCCGATGAGCGCCACTTCAAAGGAAACAGTCGATCCGCAGGCCGCCAGGGCCGAGACGCCCGGCGGCGTGGCCGCCACGACACCCGTCCTGACGCCGGCCGAAAAGCGCACCGAATTCGAGGAGCACTCCCCGCTCTATCATGTGGTCCTGCTGGACGACGACGAGCACACGTATGACTACGTGGTGGAAATGCTGCAGAAGCTATTCCTGATGCCAACCGACGTGGCTTTCCAACATGCGGTGGAAGTGGACACGACCGGGCGCACCATCGTGATCACCTGCGAACTCCCGCAGGCCGAGTTCGCAAGAGACCAGGTGCACGCTTATGGGGCGGACCCGCGGATGCCCAAGTCGAAGGGTTCGATGACGGCGGTGCTGGTACCGGCCAGCAACACGAAGACGGCGTAGGCGAAAGTAACAGTTCGATTACCAGCGGCTGATACAGCGAATCCGCAGAGGCCTTTCCTCCTTACAGTATTGACACCAGCCGCCGAAGGTGAAGGAATACTGGTGTGGCGCTTACAACAATTGAGAAGTTCGTGTCGGTGGTCAAGGGCGACTTCTCGGTCAGCTCGGGATCACCACTGCCTTTCGGGGCTTGGGTGGTGCGGGGCGGCATCAACTTCGCGGTGTTTTCGAAACATGCGACCGAAGTCAGGCTGGTCCTGTATTTCGGAAGCGATGCCGACTCGATCATGGAACTGCCGTTCGATCCCCGCATGAACCGCACCGGGGACGTATGGCATATGTTCGTGCACGGCCTCGATCCGGGGATCCGCTATTGTTACCGCATGGATCGGGTACCGAACGAGGCGCCTCTGATTCATCGTTTCGACCATGACCTGACCCTGCTGGATCCCTATGCGCGGGCCGTTGTGGGTGGCGAAGTCTGGGATGCGCCCGCAGGCGAAGGGCAAAGCAGCCTTACAAAACGCCATTGTGCGCTCATTGAGAGCCACTTCGATTGGGGACTCGATCGACCGTTGAACATCCCGCTCGCGGAGAGCATCATTTACGAGTTGCATGTTCGAGGCTTTACCCGGCATCCCTCAGCGGGGGTGAGCAAACCGGGAACGTTTTCGGGCCTGATTGAGAAGATTCCCTATTTGCAATCGCTCGGGGTGACAGCGGTCGAGTTAATGCCTATCTACGAGTTCGAAGAACAAACCAACCCGCGGTTTAATCCGTTCACGGGCGAACGGCTGGTCGACTACTGGGGATATAACCCGGTTTCATTTTTCGCACCGAATGCCGCATATTCGTCGAATGTGCTCGACTCGGGCCCGGTCGACGAGTTCAAAGGCTTAGTGAAGAGTATGCATGCGGCGGGCATCGAAGTGATTCTCGATGTGGTCTTCAATCATACGGCAGAGGGTGGGGACGACGGGCCGACGTTTGGGTTCCGCGGAATTGACAATTCGATTTACTACATGATTCGCCCGGACACAGGCGAATACCTGAACTATTCGGGTTGCGGCAACACGCTGAACTGCAACCATCCGGTGCTGCGCGAATTGGTATCGGCAGCGCTGCGGTATTGGGTTACCGAGATGCACGTGGATGGTTTTCGCTTCGATCTGGCATCGATTCTGGGCCGCGGGCAGGACGGCACCGTGCTGGCGAACCCGCCGCTGTTAGAGCGCCTGGCGATGGACCCGGTGCTGGCGGACACCAAGCTGATTGCGGAGGCGTGGGACGCGGCGGGACTCTATCAGGTTGGTTCTTTTCCTTCGTGGGGGCGCTGGGCAGAATGGAACGGGAAGTTCCGCGACGATATGCGCAAGTTTCTGAAGGGAGATCCCGGCATGGTCTCCGCGCTGGCGACACGCCTGACGGGAAGCCCGGATCTCTATACGGGAAATTCGCGCGAGCCATGGCACAGCATCAATTTCGTGACCTGCCACGACGGGTTCACACTGGCGGACATGGTCGGCTACAACGAGAAGCATAACGAAGCGAACGGCGAGTGGAGCCGTGACGGCACGAACGACAACTACAGCTGGAACTGCGGGGCGGAAGGCCCAACCGATGATCCGGAGGTGCGTGCATTGCGCGCACGCCAGATCCGCAACGCTCTGACGCTGACTGTGGTCGCGCATGGCGTACCCATGCTGCTGGCAGGTGACGAACTGGGGCGCACTCAGCAAGGCAACAACAACGCCTATTGCCAGGACAACGAAGTCAGCTGGGTGGACTGGAAGCTGGCGGAAGAGAACGCTGACCTGCTCCGCTTCTTCCGGATGCTGATCCGGGTCCGGAAGCGCTACAAGCTCATGACGGAGGGGACCTTTTCGCCGAACCCGGTCGAAGGAGATGTTCGCATCGAATGGCACGGCGTGCGTTTACACCAGCCCGACTGGTCGTTCGAATCACGTTCGATCGCCGCCCATGCGCATGGCATCGCGAAGGGGGAGCAAAAGCATATTTATCTGATTGCGAATTCGCACTGGGAACCCCACACCTACGAGCTGCCGGTGGTGCCGGAATGGGTATGGACCCGATCGATTGACACGAGCCGGCCGTCGCCGGACGATATCCACGAACCCGGGCGCGAGGTGGTGCTCGAGAACCAGCAGGATGTGACCGTGGGGCCGCGCTCGGTGGTGCTGCTGGCCGGGCGGCAAAGCTGACAGGCTGAACGCCTGTCCCGCGTGGCCGCTGAAGGGTGTGATCGCACTCCGATTTTTCTGTGAGACTCATCCCCCTCACGGACTAGTAAGGGCTAACGGGTACATCTGATCCAGAAATTCTTGTTACTTCCGGTACTTCCTGTTTGTTCACACAAATAGTCTCAGGAGGTATTTCTTAATGCTTCGGAAGCAGTTCTCTCTTCTTGTTCTGTCGCTCGGCTTGCTCTGCCTGGCGGGGCCCGTTGGGGCGACGCCGACTCTTAACCAATCGCTTACGAGCAGCAACAGTTCGGATGTTTTGGGATATGAGTATGGGGCGATCTCCGCGACCTCCTCCGATTGGGCTGCCGTGCTGGCTGGCAGCGCCTTTGACGCGAACGGGCTGAATGGGTCGAATTCGACGTTCCCCGCCGGGGGGCAGACCTTCGCTGTTACTGGCGCCAACAACGGCGGCGGGAGTGGATACCAGTCGTTCGCCGGGAGTTCGTTCGTGGTGACGATGCCGAACCTGGCAGCGCTAACTGGGCTTGCGCTTGACCTCGTAGGAAATCCGACCGTTACGCTGACACTGTCCGACGGCAGCACAGTCACGACCGCGCCGCTGAGCTTCGGTGGGAGCGAATTGGTCGTCTTTACATCGCCTCTACAGATCATCTCTGCGAGTGTCTATTCCCCGAACAGCAGCACCTTCCTTTCGGACCTTAGTTGGGGCACGGCAAACCCAGCCGATCTCCCCACGCAGCGCGGGCGGCGATCAATCCGCGACTCCCGAGGTCTCGACCCTCTGGCTTATGGGAGGCGGCCTGCTGGGCCTGAGCCAGCTCATCCGCAGGAGGAAACACCTTCTGAACTAGTCTTGCCGGGTAGGTGCCGGCACGGCCGGTTGCTCCTCTGGAGGAGTAACCGGCTTTTTGCTTTTGGCCGGCGGGGCGGGAGTCACAGCTCGAGGCGGTTCCACTTCCGGTCCATCTCGCGTAATGCGGATGGGAATGGCGCCCGCCCGGGTTATGTCCTTGCCGGCGAATACCACCTCGGCGATCTCGCCACGCTGGGTTTCGACCCGCTGGAATTGATCGAAGACCAGGTTTCCGAGCGAATAGAATATGACGCCGCGCCCATAGTGCTCTATGGGCTGGGTGACGTGGGGATGATGACCGATCACAAGCGCCGCGCCCGCATCGATGGCGGCGTGGGCGAACTCCACTTGCATCGGGTTGGGCTTGGGCTGATATTCCCATCCATTGTGCATGGAGACAATGACGACGTCGGCCTTCTTTAGAAGCGCCGTTACGTCGGCCTGCATGGTCGGGATGTCGAGCATGGCCACGCGCCAATCGACATCGTGCCAGTTGCCGTTGCTTTGGTCGAAAGTGTAGCCCAGAAAGCCAAAGCGAACACCATGCCGTTCCAACACCACGCCGGCATGCGTTTGCTCGGGAGTTTCAGCGGTGCCCACGGGCTCGATGTGGTGTTCGCGGAGCCACGCGATGGTGTAGAGGATGCCATGATCGCCACAGTCGCGGGCATGATTGTTGGCGGTACTCGCCAGATCCACGCCAGCCAGGACCAGGCCGGCGATTGTCTCAGGCCGGGCCCGGAAGACGAGCCCCTCTTCGCCGCGCGGCCCCTTGTCGGCGAACGGGGATTCGAGATTCACAAACGTCAGGTCAGCCGATGAAAGGAGGGGAGCAATTTTCTCAAAGGGATGCGCCGGATCCTTGGTTTCCCGGATGCGGCGGCCAACGTCGCGGCACAGCATCACGTCGCCGCCAAACAGGAGCCGGTTGACAGGCGGCGCGGCGGCTTGATCAGGCGCGGAGGCGGGCGCCGGCTTAGCCGAAGGAGCAGGCGGGTGGGAGCAGCCACACCCGGACGCCAGCGCCACGGCCAGCAGGAGGCGCCAAGGTCTGTTTCTCAGGAGGCCGGCCACACTTGAGCTTAACGGCTTGCGCCCGGAAGGAGAGCTTGGGCCTGCGCGAAAGCGGCGCGAAACTGTTCATCCGGCCCGAGAATGTTCAGCTCTTCGTTCATGGCTGTATAGAGAGAGGACGTCGATAGCGCGAAAGTCTGCCGCAGGTTGCCCGCCCTGAGTTCCGCGCACTGTGGCCCAACGCGTTCCAGTTCGATGGTCGTGTCTGGGCCAAGCAGCGCGACGCGCTGCAGCCCGGTTCCGAAGCCTGTTCGCTGCGCAAAGGAGACGTCCGCAGTCAGGCCTTGGCGCAGCCAGCCAGCGAGGTAAAACGCCGAGGATGGTGGAGTGGGCTCAGCATGAACAATTTCGATAGTCCGGAAGCTGTCGCGCAGAGCCAGCAACTGAGGCTCGTCAAAGGCGCCGGAGATGGCTTCGCGCCATGGAGTCAGCCGCGTCCATTGCAGGTCGGCAACAATGCGGCCGCCGTTTTTCCAGGACCGAAGGGCCTCAATGGCTTCGGGAGGGTTCGGACCGCGCGTGTCCACGATGACCTTGGAAGCAAGCGCGAACAGCGCCTCCAACTCGTCGTGCTGCGTTGCGTCGCCGTTTCGCCGCAGGGCCGATTTCTGGCGGCACCAGACCACAACCGGCAGATCGGGCACCATAATGCCCAGAATGATGGGCCTGATACCGGGCCAACGATCGGGCGTGGCCTGGATCTCAATCTGTTCTGCGCAGATCTGCTGGGCCTTGCCAAAGGGCATCCAGCATTGGGCCAGCACCTGGGCCGTGATCCCGCTTTCGGCCGCCGCAGCCACCCGGATGACGATGGCCCGGCTGGGATGGGCATGCATCAGATCGACCAGGGTTTGAGAGGCTGCCAGTTGGTCTTCATCTTCGTCGTCGGTCACGACGATCAAGGTCATGGCGCAAGCGCGCAGAACCGTCGGCTTACCCTGTTTTTTTTCGTCCTCACCGAGCGAAGTCCAGAGGTTCCCGAGATCTTTGAGGATTTTTTCGGGATGAACGGTGTTGGCCAGAGCACTCATGGCACCCTCCAAACATGGCCTTGACGCGCCAGCATTTCATCCGATACCTTGGGTCCCCACGAGCCGGCATCGTAGTTGGGGAACTCGAACTTCTGATTTGCCCACACATCCAGAATGGGCTCGACGATTTGCCAGTTCGCTTCTACCATGTCCTGCCGTGTATAGAGCGTTGGATCGCCCGTCAGGGCGTCTACCAACAGTGTCTCGTAGGCAGTGGGAGACCGCTCGCCGAAGCTTGATCCGTAGTTGAAGTCCATCGAAACCGGGCGCACTTTCATGCCGCTGCCAGGGCTCTTGGAAAGAAACCGAAGCGAGATTCCTTCTTCGGGCTGAATGCGCAGAATCAGCAGATTGGGCCGCGGGGCCATTAACCCCGACTTCGTGTCCTGCTTGAACATGGCCAGTGGAGGAGCGTTGAACTGGATGGCGATGTCGGTGACGCGCTTCGGCATGCGCTTTCCGGTGCGAATGTAGAACGGGATTCCCGCCCAGCGCCAGTTGTCTATAAAGAACGTACCGGCGGCGTAGGTATCCGTCTGGGCATCGGGCTTAACACCCGGCTCCTGACGGAAGCCCGGCAGCTCAGCGCCGCCAACCAGCGCCGGGCCGTACTGGCCGGACACGGCAAAGAGAGGCACTTCCTCATGTTTGATAACGCGCACCGAACGCAACAGCTTGGCCCGCTCATCGCGCACGTTGTCCGCGTCGTAGGTGCTGGGCGGCTCCATGGTGACCGTGGCCATGACCTGCAGGAGATGGTTCTGGATCATGTCGCGCAGCGCGCCGGCTTCCTGGTAATAGGCGCCTCGACCCTCCACCCCGATGGATTCGGCCGCCGTGATCTGGACATGATTGATGTAGCGGCGGTTCCAAAGCGGCTCGAAGATTCCGTTGCCGAAGCGAAAGGCCAGAATGTTCTGGACCGTTTCTTTACCGAGGTAGTGGTCGATGCGGTAGATCTGCGGCTCGTCAAAGACCTGGCTGATTTCCCGGTTGAGCTCGCGCGCGCTGGCCAAGTCGTGGCCAAACGGCTTCTCGATGATGACCCGGCGCCAGCCCTTGCCGTGTTGGAGATTGGCCGCGCCTAGTTGCTTTACGACCGAGGCGTAGTAGCTGGGCTGGGTGGAGAGATAAAACAGTGCGTTGCCGGCGGTCTGGTGTTGCGGCTCGACTTCACAAAGCTTCCTGGCAATCGACTGGTAACATTGCGGGTCTTGCAGGTCGCCCGCCACGTAATAAAGACCCTTGGCAAAACTCGACCAAATGGATTCGTCGAAGGGCGAGTCCTCGAGGAACTTCTGAACGGACTCCTTCATTTTCTCCCGGAAGTCATCGTCGGACATCGCGGTGCGCGAGTTCCCAATGACTGCGAAGGTCTGTGGGATGCGCCGTTCATACGCCAGCCTGTACAGCGCCGGCAGCAGTTTTCTCTTGGTCAAATCGCCGTTTGCGCCAAAAATTACGATTGCGCAGGCAGGAACGCGGCGCTCGAAGCGCAGTGCATCTTGGAACGGATTAGCGTCGGCCATGGTTTTCACAGTATCGCTCAAAACTCACGGTTTGATGAATTTCAGCGACCTTTGGTGGCTGCCCTTTTTACGGGTTTGGATAAAGGTAGGATACACTTGAGATGTCCGACCTTACATCCAGTAACTCAGGCAGAGCGTCCGCTCCTGCAAGTGCTGGACTAATTTAGAAATTGACGTACCAGAGTCCCGAGTAGGGCTCCCTTATACGGGTCACGGCGATCTCCGCCGACTACCCTTGTTCAATGCCCTTATCCGGAGGCTGGTGCGCGATCGAGAAAAATGGCAGTTCAAAAAAAGAAAGTCGTCGCGATATTGAGCGACCTGATGTTCATCGTGAAGATTCAGGAAGCCGCAAAACGGGTGGGACTTGAGACCATCTTTGTGAAGACCGAAGAAGATGCCCTGGTCCAGGCCCAGTTGGATCCAGCCGTCATCATCCTGGATCTGAACTCCAACAACATCGATCCGCTCCAGGTGATCGAACGGCTCAAGGCGGATGTTACGACCAGGAAGATCAACCTGCTTGGGTATGTATCGCACGTGCAGGCTGATCTGAAACAGGCCGCTCAGGAGAAGGGCTGCGACATGGTAATGGCCCGCTCGGCCTTTTCACAGAACCTGCCCGTGATCCTGAAACGCTACTCCGAGAGGTAAGGCGCCGGCAGGCCGCGCTCAGTAGCCTTCTTTGATTCCCTGTTGCTCAGTGATCACATAGGCCCGGCCCGACTTGATGTTTTTGAATTCTTCGACCAGCCCGCTTGGCCAGTCCACGACAAGTCGATCCACGCGATCGATGCGGGCGGTACCAAACGTCACCGGCAGTTCGGATTGCGATAAATAACTCGAGCCACTCTTGACCAACCGCGATTCCCGGCGGTCCGCATACCAAACTCTCACTTTCGCACCAATGGCGCTGCGGTTCGATTTGGTTCCGACGAGCCGCAAGCGCAGGCTGTGGTTGCCGTTCAGGACGTCGTTCCGGTAAAGATATGCCGGACCGTTGTTGGTGGTCATGAGGACATCCAGGTCGCCATCCTGATCAAAATCCGCGAACGCAGCGCCGCGGCCGATCTTCGGATTGGCGAAACCGCCTCCTACTTCGTCGGCAACTTCCTCCATCTGGCCGGCGCCGTTGTTCAAGAACAGCTGCGGCGGCTGCGCGTAGGGCGTATCGGTCACTTTCTGCATCATGTCGTCAATATGCCCGTTAACGACCAGCAGGTCGAGGTTACCGTCCAGGTTGGCATCGAAGAAGAAGCAGCCGAAGCCTAGCGTCTTACGCGTTGCCCGCCCCAGGTTGTTGCCGGGCGCCAAGTCGGTGAAGAGCCCGTCGCCTGAACTCTTATAGAGCGCTAACATCTCGCGCTCGAAGTTTGTCACGACCACGCTCGAGGATCCCGTGTTATCGAGATCGGCCACATCCACGCCCATTCCTCCCCGGGCCTTTCCATCCTCGCTGAACGCAACTCCCGCGTGCACCGCAATCTCCTGAAACGTGCCGTCGCGTTTATTGCGGTACAGCTTATTCGGCTGAGTATCGTTGGCGACAAACAAATCCATCCAACCGTCGTTGTCCACATCGAACATCGCAACGCCAAGTGACTTCGAGCTGTTGTCGAACAATCCGGCCCGCGCCGTCACGTCTTCAAACGTGCCGTTTCCGCGGTTCCGGAAGAGCCAACAGGTGGCGCCGTGATATGCCTCCGGGGTGCAGTACGACTTCTGCTTGCCATCCGCACTGCACCATACGTCCCCGTCAGGCGACCAGTGCACGTAGTTGCAGACGAACAAGTCGAGCAGCCCATCGCGATCGTAGTCGAACCAAAGAGCAGACGTTGAGAACCCCAGGCGATCGCCCAATCCGCTTTGCCGGGTGACGTCCACAAATGTTCCGCGGCCGGTATTCCGCAGGAGCCGATTCTGCCCAACGCCGGTGACGAAAAGGTCGACGAAGCCGTCGTTGTTGTAGTCGGCGACGGCAACCCCGAGGCCGTACATTACGATGTCGAGCCCGGCGGCTTTCGTGACGTCGGTAAACGTGCCGTTGCGATTGTTACGGTAAAGGCGGAGCGCGCTGTTGGGAGCGGCGATGGCATGTCCCGGCCAGGAACTGCCGTCAATAAACACGATGTCTTGCCAGCCGTCGTTGTCGTAGTCCAGGAAGGCACAGCCCGGCCCGAGCGTCTCCGGCAGGTATTTCTTGCCGAAGGCGCCGCTGTGGTGCTGAAAGCTCAATCCGGCCGGGCGCGTCACGTCGGTGAAGCGGAAGCCGGGGCTGGAGATGCCCGCCTCGAGTCGCGGGGGCCATTCCAAGGCAGCCAGAAGAGGTACTCCAGCGGAGGCTCGTAAGAAATCCCGTCGCCTCATAGTTCGGTTTGAAACCGCCTCACCCTAGATCCACACTTGGTTCTTGCCACACGTTCAGGCTGGAATTCCGGCGCCTTATTGCGGCGCCACCAGTCCTTTGCGGATGGCGAATAACACCAGTTCCGCCGTACGGTGGATGTTCATCTTTTCCATAAGATTCGCGCGGTGCACCGACACTGTATTGACGCTTAACTCCAATAGCGCCGCGATCTCCTTGTTCGACTTGCCTTGCGCGATCAGTTGCAATACCTGCTTTTCTCGAGCGGTCAGCCGATCGAGCTCGTCGTCCTGCTCGCCCATCACATATTTCAGTCCCGAACCGATGTAGCGGCGGCCCTGAGCCACTGCCTTGATCGCGCCGACCAGATCCACGTCGATCGCATTTTTCAGCAGGTAACCCTTGGCGCCCGCGTCCAGAGCATTCCGAACATAATTGTCGTCGGCATGCATGCTGAGAATCAGGACGCTTGTGCCCTGGACATTCTTCACGATTTCGCGCGTCGCCTGCACGCCGTCTAACTCGGGCATGGATAGGTCCATCACCACCACCCGCGGCTTCAACTGTTGGGCCATCGCGATGGCCTCGATGCCGTTGCTGGCTTCGCCCACCACCTTGATGAACTCGTCGTCCTCGAGAATGCGGCGGAAGCCGCGGCGGACCAGCGCATGGTCATCCGCGAGTAGAACTGTGATTTCGTCGATCATGAGTGAGGACTTGCCGCCTCCTGCGGCGTTAGTTCAGTATCCCCCGAAGAGTCAGGTTGTGATAGGGGAATCGACAGAGTAACCGTCGTCCCGCCATCCGGCTCGGGCCGAACCTTCAGGGTACCGCCGAGGAGCTCCGCTCGCTCTTGCATCGCGATGAGCCCCAAGCCCGGTTTCTTGTGCTTCTGATCCTGAACAATACCAATACCATGATCGCGGACTTTCAGCATCAGGGTGTCGGCATTAAAGGTGGTGGTGACCTCGGCCGTCTTGGTTTTGGAGTGTTTGGCGGCGTTATTCAGCGCCTCCTGGACGATCCGGAAGCAATGAATCGCCGGCTGTCCCGTGATCCGCACCGGCTCACCAACCACTTCGACCTGGGCCTGGATGCCGGTCTGCTTCTGGAAGAGCCCGACATACCACTCCAGGGCCTTCAGCAGCCCATAGTCATCCAGCACCGCCGGGTGCAGCATTTGCGAGAGGCTGCGCATTTTCTCCAGCGTGGCCTGGGTGATCTCCCGCACTTCGCTCAACTCGCTTCGAAACGGCGAGTCCGGCGGCAATCCCTTGCGTTCGGCGCGGGCAAGCATGGCTCCGACAGCGGTCAGGATCTGGCCAAATTCGTCGTGCAATTCACGCGAAACGGACTTCAGCACCTCTTCCTGGACCGCGATCAGTCTCGCCGCCAGCACTCGGCGTTGCCGCGACATGGTTTCGATCTTTTCGAAAAGACGGCGATTGGAGTAAATCACGTATAAACTTGTGACGACAATCGTCACCAGCATGGCGGCCAGAAAGGCGTAGACGTTGCGCTCTACGCCCGAATAGATGGCGGCAACTTTGGCCGCCGCTTGTTCTTCCGCTTCGTTGTTCTTAGTCAGCAGCCGCGAGGTGAGAGCCGCGAGACTTGCTTGTTGAGCGAGCAGTTGGGTACCGGCCAGTTGCAAGGCCGCTTTTTCCTGAGAGCTTGCGGCCAACTCAAACACCTGGTCTGACGTCTGCCAGAACTGCTTGATAGAAGTTTGAAGACGTTGCTGCTGTTCCGGAAGCCGTGTGTCGGGCGAAAGCTTCGCTTCACGCAGGATTGCATCGTCCAGGTCTGTGCGTATGCGCTCGAACTGGTTTTTGTAAGCGATCACACCATATGGTTCCTCGCCCAGGACCATGTCGTGCACGGCCAGGCCCAGCGAACTGAGCGCGTTCTGGACCCGCAAAAGCTGTAGTGAGTCGCGCCGGTTCCGGTCAATCGTGTCCGCCTGCAGCTGCTTCAGGCCGTTCAACTGCACCAGCACATACCAGGAGAAGACAGCCACCGCCAGAAGCGTGACGAGAAGTCCCAGCAGAAGACGGACTGTTGGCGATCGCTTCATCTCTCCTTATCTTAGAGGCGAGTATACAGTAAGCCCGGCAGCCCGGGTTACACGATGCCCTTCCCCTCCACAATCCGGATGTACCGGTTCAGCTCGAGGTTCGTGAACTTATCAACCTGCTTACTGGGGGCAGCCCAATGAATCTCTAACTCGTCGATTTTGGGGGCCTTGCCCGCGCCCAGGATTTCGCGTGGGTCGTGCGACGAGAGGTAGCTACCGCCGTTGTTTTTCAAACGCCGAAATGTCCTGCCGCCTGCTTTCCAAATGAGCCGAGTGCCGATGGCGTCACGATTCGAAGTAACCCCCTCTAACCGGATGCCCAGCCAGTTATTCCCCTTCGCTGCATTGTTACGCAGCAAAACGGGAAAACCGCCGTTGTTCATGACTAACACGTCGGGCGCGCCATCGTTGTTGTAATCGCCCACGGCCAGTCCGCGTGCCGGATATAACCTCTGAAACGCCGGGCCCGCCTGATCACTGACGTTTTGCAGTTTTCCCGAGGCGTCCTGATGAAAGAGCAAAAGAGGCTCACGGTAGCGAACCTGCTGCGAATAGCTCTCGATCATGTCGTCGGGATGTCCGTTGGCCAGAATCAAGTCAATCGCACCATCGTTGTCGTAGTCGAAATACTTCAGACCCCAACCGCTCATCTCGCGGGTGGCTTGCGCCACGTTGTTGGTGTGGGCTACATCCCGAAAGCTCTCGTTGCGATTGTTCTGATAGACCGAGTACATTTCCTGATCGACGTTTGCGACAAACAGATCCTCCCAGCCATCGTTGTTCAGATCGGCCGCGTCCACACCCATGCCGGAACGCGGCTGCCCGTTGTCGCTGAATCCTACTTCAGCCTGTAAAGCGATCTCCTCAAATTGCCACTTGCCGGCCTTGTCGGGACCGCGGTTGACAAACAGGAAATTCTGCACCGTGTCGTTGGCGACGAACAGGTCCATTCGTCCATCGTTGTTGATGTCGGTCGCCACCACGCCGAGGCCTTTGCCGATCGACTTGGCGATGTCCGTACCCCCGGTAACGTCGGTGAACGTGCCGTCTCCATTGTTGTGATACAGGAAGCTCGCCGTGCCTTTAAAAATTCGAGGAATGCAGTAATAGTGCCGGCCGAGCTTATTGTCGCCGCAGGAAAGCTTATGCTCCGCGCCGTAATCCACAAAACTGCAGACAAACAAATCGAGTTTGCCGTCGTTATCGTAATCGAACCACACCGCGCTGGTTGTCCATCCCCGGATTGCCAGCCCCGCCTTATCCGTCACATCGGTGAAGGTGCCATTGCGGTTGTTCCGGTAAAGGGTCGAGCGGCCATAGGCGGTAACGAACATATCCGGCCAGCCGTCGTTGTCGTAATCGCCAACCGCCACGCCCATACCAAACGTGCCACCGGCAACGCCCGCTTTCTCGGTTACGTCGGTAAACGTACCGTCGCGGTTGTTCCTGTAGAGAGCGTTCCGAATCGGTTTTGAGGGCTTCCAGAAATCGCAGGGGCCGCTGTTGACCAGATAGATATCCATCCAGCCATCGTTGTCAAAGTCGAGGAAGGCGCACCCCGGCCCGAGCGTCTCGGGCAGGTAGCGGTTGTCGGACATGGCATTGTCGTGCTGCCATTCGATGCCGCTTGCGGAAGCCCGAATCTCTTCAAACAGGGGCGCGGGTTCATCGGCCTTCAATTGGAGGCGCGAGGCCAGACCGAATGCGGCCCCGCCGCACAACAATTGGCGCCTGGTCAACTTCATAATGGCTATTCCTACCACTTACCGGATGGGGGCCCTTGGTTGACGGCCTTGCCGGCGCCAATCCTGCCCACAGCCTTACTCACCTTGACGCGATCGCGCGTTGGAGCGCGGCCTCCAGTTCATTCGCGTGAAAATCAAGCTCGGTCAAACGCGTGGTGTACAAGATTCGGCCATTTGTTCCTACCACCAGGGCGAGACTGGGCCAGGCGTTATACGCGTTCTCCACTGCGCCATCGAGGCCGTCTACGACCGCCGGGAACGGGAGCTGCAGCTTACGTGTGCACATGGTGGCATGGTCCTGTTTTTCGGCCATGGTCGAGGCTTGTTGAATCGAAACGCCCTCGCGCGTGTTCCGGGTGCTCTCCCAGTTGTCACCGCTGTGCGCCTCGCGAATATAGACCAGCAGAAATGGCGTCTGTTTTCCGTACTTTGCGTAGAGCGCCTTCAGCGCATCGGCGGCCGAGCGGAAATTCGGGCACGAGTAGCTGCCAAACACCAGGACGACCGGACTTTTCCCCTTGAAATCATTGAGGGAAACGTTTTTGTGCGCTCCCGCCTCGGGCAAGGAGAAGCCGGGTGCCGGATCATCGATCTTGGGTCCAGCTTTCGCCGCCGGGTTTCCCGCCGCCGTGCTCGAGCGCTGGGCCTTCAGCCGATCGACCTGAACCTGCTCCCGGCTCGCTTCCTGCGGCAGTTTCAACCCGGTGTAGACGGTCGCCAGCAGCTCGTGAGCGGCTAAGGAGTTGGGGGCGGCCTTCACGGCCTCTTCCAGCGGCTGGCGCGCGTCTGACAGCTTCCCGGTGGCAATCAGGTATTCGCCCATCGCCAACCTCGGTTCAAGCGACTGAGGCCTCACCAAGAGCGATTGCTGCAGGAACGGCAGCGCTTCGCCGTATTGCTTTCGAACCGTCAGGATTTGGCCCAAGCCTACGTTTGCCGCGTAGTCGTTTGGATCGCCGGCGAGTTCCTTCCGGAAAGCCGCGGCAGCGCCATTGGCATCGCCAGTCATCAGCAGGGCGCGGCCGTAATAAGACTGCAGTTCCGGCAGGTTGGGGTTCAAGTCCGCCGCGCCGGCCAGTTGCTTCACCGCCGCCGGGTAATCCCCCGACTCATACATCTGCATCCCCAGCAGGAACCTGCTCTCGGCGCTATCGCCGTTCTTCAGAATGCGATCCAGCATCACCTGCCCTTCGGCAATCCGCTGCTGGCGGATCAGCGCGGTGCCAAGCATGTAGGCGACCGGCAAGTCGTCCGGGTTCGCTTTCCCGAGTGGCTGCAACAATTCGGTCACACGGGCGTCGTCCCCAAGCCGGAGGTGGCAATCCGCCAGCAAAAGCGTCACCTGCTGATTCTGGGGCTGAAGGGAGTGAATCTTCTCCAGTTTCTGAGCCGCTTCGGAGACCCGGCCGCTCTTGGAGTAGGCAATCGCGAGGTTCAATCCAATCCGCGGGTCGCCCGGCGAGATCCTGTCAGCCGCTTCATATTCCTGGATCGCCTCGTCGTATCGTCCCAACTTCGCCAGCGCTACCCCGAGGTTGGAATGCGCAACCACGTCATCCGGCTTGGCCTTCAGGAAGGCTCGATAGGCTTCCACGGCTCCGGCGTAATCGCCCGACTGCTGCAGGGCCACCGCGCGTTGCGCCAACGCCATGGCATCGTCGTTTTGCCCCTGGACGTATCCGCGGGCCGACACAGCCAGGGCTAAGATCGAGAGCACCAGCGCGGCGGCTGGCGCCCAGCTCCCTGTCAAACGGCGGCCGGTGCTCAAGGTTCTGCTTTCGCTCCCGGCTGCTGGGCCTGCTTCGCCGCGCTCAACTGTTCGGCAATCCGCTTCTCGCGGTCGCCATCGGCCTTCCGCTTTTCCCGATAGTAAACCGTTGCCAGCGTGATGTGCGCCTCTTCGAAGCTCGGGGAGTCCTTTACCAACTGCTCAAGTCGGGTCCTCGCCTCGTCGGTCTTTCCTAGTGCCACCTCCACCGACGCGATCTGGTAGAGAACACCGGGATCACCGGGCCGAACCTCGAGAGCATGCGTGAAGTACTTCATCGCCTCGTCGTAGGCTTGGTCCTGACGAAACTGCATCCCCAGTCTCAAGTTGGCATCGAAATTGTTCGGATCCTTCTCCAGCGCTTTGATAAAGGCCTTGCGCGCGCCGTCCTGGTCGCCCGTTACCGACAGCGAAAGTCCGTAGTAGGCATACACGTCGGGGAGGTTTGGATTCAGTTGTATCGCCTTCTCGAAATCGGCGCGCGCACCGGCGAAATCTTTCACATACATCTTCGTGCTCCCCATGAGCATGTGCGCTTCGGCTGAGTCGCCATTCTTGAGAATCTGGTCGATTACCACCTGCCCCTGCGCGGTCTGTCCGTCCCGGACCAGCGCGGTGCCCAACATGTAGTTCAGCGCCGCATCCGTGGGCTTCGTGCGCTGGACAGGCGCCACCAACTCAATCACGCGTTTGTTATCGCCGGTTCTGAGGTAACAATCGCCCAGCAAAAGGATCGCCTGGAAATTATCCGGCGCCTCCTGCCGCACCTTGACTAATTCGTCAATGGCATGGGCTAACTCGCTGATCTTGTAATACGCTATCGCCAGGTTGAGCCGCACCGTCGTATCGGGGTGTGCAGCCAGCGCCTGCTTATACTCGGCAATGGCTTCCGTAAACTGGCCTTGTGCCGCGAGTGCCGCTCCCAGGTTGGCCCGGATCATGGCCATGTCCGGATACATTTCGAGCAGCGAACGGTAGTCCTTGATCGCCTCATCCAGCTTCCCCGCCTGGTGGGCTTTTACGGCCTGTTTAAGGAGATCCTCGGGGGAAGGGGGAGTTTGAGCACTCGAAACAGCGGTGAGGATTGCCAGGACTGCGATTCGGAACATTACTTGGGACTGATTATGGGACGTTTCAGAGACCTAATAGTCATCATGACACGGCCGGATTTGCGCTGAGGTCGCCTTAATCCGGATACGGGGCATTGGCGCGAGCGACTCGAATCCAGTGGTCCGGAAAGGCGTGGTGGGCTTCCGCATTCGCGATGCGCGGCATATGGCAGGACGTACACGCCTCTTTGGCGACCGGGCAGGTCTGTTTCTTAATCGATGCATTCGACGTGTTATGGCAAGCCGTGCACTTTGAATCGTAAGCCTTGGCGTCACTTACCAATCCCTCATGCGGATTGTGGCAAGCCAGGCAGGAAATACGGCGGTCGTCCAGTGAGAAACAAGAGCTATTGGCCAAACGATAGGGAGGAAAACGGGCGTTATTGACCCCTTTCAGACCCATGATCATAACCGTCTCCCAGGTCCGGTGGCAGGTGCCGCACATTTCGTTAGCCTGTTCAGGGTCCATGCCCTTTAGCGATCGAATGGTATGAGGCGCCGGCTTCCCGTCGTGAATGCTATCCACGTGCGCCCCGCCCGGCCCATGGCAGCTTTCACATTGGACTCCCGGCTCGAAGCTCTTTAATTGAAGTGTGTTCCCAAGCCGGGCGCCGGTGGTGTGACACCCAAAGCACTTGGTCGAGTCGGTGCTGTCCATCAGCCGGCCTGCCGCTTCGCGGAGCGTAGAGGGTTTTGATTCCGACGCTCCGACGGTGAGATCCAAGCCCTTTATCTCTGCGTAGTAACTGACCCGGCTTTCGTAAAATGATCCGTCAACGTTGAAAACGTATGTCTGCCCCGCTTTCCCCTGGCCGAGCGCATACAACAATTCGGTGACAAATACGTCCTTCCCATCGGCCACCTGATAGAGCACCTTACTCCCTGACCGATTGATTGAGTAACTGTAGGGTCCAGACGAAAAACTGTAGTGAATATCGCCCTCGAGGATCTTACAATGGTCGACCTGCTCCATCGCCCGGGACATGCTGTTGTCGTGGAAGTGTTTCGCTTGAGCCGGATGGCACAGCGCGCACGTTTTAGCTCCAATGTAGCGGCCCGAAACGTTCCAGAATGCGGCTCCTCTGGGAGGATCATTGGCCGCTGCCTGATTGCCTGCCTGGCCTCGAAGTGCTAGCGGCGTACACGCTACGAGCATTGCCAGCAGCCGGGCGATGAATAGAAATCTCTTCAAGCGTATTGAAACTCTATCCAAATTCTAGCGATGCTGGAACGAGAAAAAGGGGGCGTCTCTTGCGAGACGCCCCCTTTCGCGTGTAGGTTACTGAGTTCGGTCTAGAAGTAGAAGTGAACCGAAAGCTGGATGATGCGGTGTCCCTGCTTCTGCGTCACCATGCCGAAGTCAGAACAATTCGTCTCCGTAATGGAGGTGCAGGTCGGATATGCCTGCAGCGTGGCCGGATTAATGCTGAGCCCCAGGTTGCTTCCGTTGAAGGACCACAACGGGTGGTTCAGGAAGTTGTACCCGTCAACACGGAACTGCAACTTCATCGACTCCTTGATCTGGAAGTTCTTGAAGAGTCCCAGATCCCAGTTGAAGAAGGCCGGACCGTAGATGGCTGGAAGAATAGCCCCTGGGTTCTGCCCGACAACCGACGGCGCCGCGAAACAGCTGTCGTTGATGTACTCATGAGGGCCCAGGTTCTTGGCTGGGTTGCAAATCAAGACTGGGTTTAGCTGCATGTCAGGCGTTCCCAGGATAGATACGTTGCTGATGTTATACGTCGTTCCCGGGATCTTGGCGCCATTGAGGTTCATGCTGAAGTTCTGGCTGCTGTTACCGGTCAGGTTCTGACCACTCTCCCATTGAGTAATACCGGAGAGCTGCCAGCCATTGATGAATCCTCCCGCAATCTTATTCGTGGTGGGATTCGGCAAAACAACCGAGTAAGCAGCGTTGAAGATCTGCTTTCGATTGCCGGCTTGCACGCCGTAATCGTTTTGCAGATTGTATGGATCGAGCGCTGGGTTAACGGTACCAAGCGCCTTCCCGTAAGTGTAGTTCAAGTTAATGCTGTAATTGCCCTTGGAACGCACCCAGGTCGCTTGAAGCGAGTTGTAATTGGCAATAGCATTATTCGTGGCAAGGCTAATCTGTCCGTAGCCCTGGAGGGGACGGAAGAGATTTTGATTTAAATTGTTCGGATCGCCGGGCTGTCCAAACATGGCGCCATAAGGAATCGTGTTGATGTCGCTTCCAGCGCCGTTGCTATTTGCCAGGTCGTAGCTGTGGTTCCCAACGTAGGCAATTTCACCCAAGCTCGACCAGGGAAGCCGCTGCGAGAGGGTGAGGCTGTAGCTGTACGTGTAAGGTTGGTTGCTATCGGTGCTGTTGACAGCACCGGGGGATGCCGCCGTCCCGTTCGGTGGGTAAGTATCGAGCTGGCTGGCAAGCAGCGGCATACCGCCAATGTTTGCAGGGCCGATGTTAATGCTCTGTACACCCGCTGCCGTAGATAGGCCGGTCGTAAACTGGCCGGAATGGTAGTAGTAGCTACCCCAACCACCGCGCAGCACGGTGTTGCCGTTGTTCAGATCGTAAGCGAAGCCGACACGAGGCTGCCAGAAGGCAAATCGGGTTGGGAAGCCGCCAATCGGCACGCTCGGATCGATCTTGTGCCACTCGAAACCGCAATACGTGGGTGCAGCGGCGCAGGAGGGGCTATAAGCGGCCTGATTGAAAATGCTGTAGCCATTTCCTGTTCTATCGATCCACGGCGTGAAGTGAGTCGCACGGAGACCGTAGTCAATGGTCAGCCGCTTATTGACCTTCCAGGAATCCTGGGCAAAGAATTCCAGGGTTTGATACGAAATATCATTGATGTTGGTGAAGTTGGTCTCGTTGTAACCGTAGATATTGCCAATATACATGTCAGCGTAAGCGTTGCCCAAAGTAAATGGGTTGCTGTTGCTATACGTCATGTAGCCGTTGGTATTGTTGTTGGCGGGCTGTGCGTTCTTGATCCATTCATAGAAACCACCGGCCTTGATGGTGTGGGTGCCTACAACCTTGGTGAAGGTGTCACTGACGCTGGGCAGCCACTTATCGGCGTACAGACCAGCCGAAGCGCCGCCGGCTTCAAACCCACCTGGATTGAAGACCAGTGCGGCCGTGCCGGCTTGCCAGCCGTTGCCGCCAAACGACGGAATCTGCGCGACGCCGTTATGGTAGACGCCAGTATAGTTATATCCGACGGTGGTGCGATCGACCTTGGATGGATCTTCGAAGACGTTCGGGAAGCCGACATACGTGAAGGCTAGAACGGTCTCGTTGGTCATGGTCGGGCTGAACACGTGGGTGATCGAAGCAGTGGTGGATTGCGAGCTATTCTTGCCCTGGACTGGAGTCGGATACGGAACTTGGTCCGTTTGGCGCCACCAGAGGCCGACCGGGAACTGCTGAACCTCGTGCTGCAGGTTATACCGGACGAACAACTTGGTGTTGTCGCTGATGTTGTAATCGACGCGCGTCATCCACTGCCAGTTGTTCTGGTTGAAGATTTCCGCATTCACGTAGTTGTATCCGCCGTTCGAGTTCGGATCCGCGTTCGGCGGCGGGATACAACTTCATCAAAGCAACGGTGTTGGGGTTCATCGCCGAGGCCGGAATCTGACCGCCGGGATACAACTTCAATGCAGCGGCGTTCAGTTGTCCCGGAGGGCCACCGGACGCATCGATGTTACCGAGCTGATCGATCGAAGCGGGCGAGAAGTCGCCGTTCAGCATGCCGGCGGTGGGAACCGTGGCGCGCAGAAGTCCCGTGTCGAGTACTTGGTAGTAATATTCGTAACCGGTGAAGAAGAACAGTTTGTCGCGGTTCTTGTTGAAGTTGGTTTTCGGAATCAGCACCGGGCCGCCAATGGTGCCGCCGGGGAAGTAGTACTTGTTCTGCGGTCTCGACTGGCCGTTCGCATTGAACAGCGCGTCGTTGGCGTTCAACTCGTAGTTTCTGGCTGAGAAAAAGGCCGATCCGTGGAACTGGCTGCCACCCGACTTAGCCACCGAGCTGAGAACGATCGGACCCTTCTGGTTCTCGGCGCTGAAATTTGATGCCAGCACTTTGAACTCAGAAATCATTTCCGCGTTCGGATTCACCGGCGTGTCGCAGTTGCAACCGGGATCGGACACGTGCGCGCCGTCCGCCGTGATGTCCAGCGAGTTGCTCGGAAGACCGTTGTACGAATACGCATTGTTCAGCGGGCTTTGGCTGCCGGCATCGCCGTTGGCGTTGATACCGATCACCTCACCGGTGTAGTTCGCTTTGTTCGATGTACCATTCTGGATGCCGAAACCCGGCATGATCTTGATGTATTCAGCGGCGTTGCTGCCCACCTGGATATAGTTCTCTAATTCCTTGGTGGTTAGGACGTCCGACTTTTCACCCGAGTCGACTGGAACGGCCAAGTCGGCCACGCCCGCAACCGTCACGGTCTCGCTGGTTGAACCAAGCGCCATCGTAATGTTGACGTTGCGCTTTTCGCCGCCCAGTAGAGAGATTCCTGTGCCCTTGTAGGTGGAGAAGCCTTTGGCTTCAACTGTGACTTCATAGGTGAAGTTGCCGACGGACACGGAGGCAAATGTGAAGTAACCATCGTTGTCAGTGACTGTATCGCGCGATGAGCCTGCGGCTTCGTTGCGCAAAGTCACCTTTGCTCCGGGCACCACTGCTCCGGTAGAGTCAGACACAATGCCCGTTAAAGTTGCGAATAGAGATTGGGCCTGGATGTTGGCGGCCCATAAGGCCAAAAACAGAATTCCTACGAGGAATTTCCCCCGGTTTAACATTGAAAACGACCTCTCGTCATGGAGTTGCACCCTGATTTGAACGACCGCACATGGCCGCCCATGTAAAAGCAACAGCTGCGCCTAGTGTAGAACCGCTAGTTCTGGGATTGCAAATGTTTTTTTATGGGGGTCACATTATTTGTTTATTCAAAATCATCGCGCGTTCTGCCTACCTGCCTGATAATGAAGGCGATACGATGTTTTTTGCGATGGTTATCAAATGCCTGACATGATCTTCCCCATTGGCGTTTTGTGGGTTTTACTCGCGGCAGGTGGCGATCAACCGGCGGCGCATCCCCGGGCGTCCGCCTCTTTTGAGGCCCTCTCGCGTCAGGCAGTGGCCGCTCGCGACGCCGGGCATCTGGATGAAGCAGTCATCTTGTTCAAGAAAGCTTTGAAAGAAAAACCCGACTGGGATGAAGGCTGGTGGAACGTCGGGTCCATTGCCTACGACCGGAACCAGTACACCGAAGGTGCGCTGTCATTCGAGCAGCTCACTGTGCTGAAACCGGATTCGGCGCCGGCGTGGACCATGTCGGGCCTGTGCGAGTACCGGCTCCGTCATTTCGATTCGGCAGTTCGAAGCCTGCAGCAAGCCGAGCGATTGGGCTTTCAAGAGCCCCCGGAGTTGGCGAAATCCGCCAGGCTTCACTTGGCGCTGGTGCTGATTAAGACAGGCAAATTTGAGAAGGCGATCAATGTCCTGGCGGACTTGACCAGATTCGGCGGGAAGACATCCCAATTGGTCGCCGCAGCCGGGATTGCAGGGCTTAGACAGCCATGGCTACCTTCCGAAGTTCCGGAATCGGAGCGCGCGAAGGTCATGGAGCTCGGCGGGGCGATGGCGACGGGGATGGAACTTGACGTCAAAGATGCGATTCCGCAATTCGAGGCGGTAGTTCAACAATTCCCCAATGACCCGAACGTCCACTTCCGCTTCGGCGCCTTTTTGATGCAGCAGGCCCCGGAGCGTGGCCTGGCGGAGCTCAATAAAACGCTTGACCTTGACCCTGAATATGTTCAAGCGTCGGTAGGTCTCGCGATGATTTATCTGAATCGCGGCGAACCACAGACCGCGCGCGAGTATGCGGAGCGGGCCGTGAAATCGAGCCCCACTGATTTCGGACCCCACGTCGCCCTGGGCCGCGCGTTGCTTGCATTGAATGACGATGCCGGTGCGGCGAAGGAGCTTGAAATCGCGGTGAGTATTGAGCCCGACAACCCCGACGCCCACTTCAGCCTTGCCTCTGCCTATGCCCACTTGGGCCGCAAAGAAGACGCCCAGCGCGAACATGAAGAGTTCAAGCGTTTGAAGAAGCTGATAGACTCATCGCAGCCGTAGAAAAAGAGGGAAATCGGATCGCCCAGATCCCGCAGTCTCTCGACCCGGCTGATTATGCAAGCGGGAGATCGCGCGTGAAGCCGGTCGCCGCAGCAGGAGTTTAGTTGAGAAGACATGCCATGAAACAACGCATTCACTTATCCGTTCTATTGTCCGCCGCAAGCCTGGTTGGGCTTCCGGCGTTTGGACAGCAAGCCACACCTCCGGCTGACGCTTCGCAGACAACCCTTAAAGCCACCACTGAAGAAGTGGTCCTCGACATGGTCGTTCGCGACAAAAAAGGCAAGCCGGTCACGGATCTCAAGCAAGACCAAATCACAGTGGTCGACAACGGAGTAAAGCAGAACCTCACCAGCTTCCGGCTGGTGCGGGGCACCGAAGCAATCTCTTCGAGCGGCGCAACCGCCAAGCTCGACCCCCTTCGTCAAATACGTCTCGTCACGTTCGCATTTGAGGCGCTCGGAGATCCCGCCCAGCGCAAGACGGCGCGGACGGCGGCTCTCGACCTGGTGAAAGGCGAGCAGGGCACCAACGTGTACTACTCGGTGGTCGTGATCAACACGCGGCTGCTGGTTCTGCAGGCGTTCACCAAAGACAAGAACGCTCTCAATGCAGCGATTGAAAAGGCCACCATGGGACTCACCGTCTCAAAGATGGTCTCGGAGTCGGACGCGATTAAGGCTGAGCTCCGCCGCAACCTGAATGGCGCCACCGTAGCGGGCAACGCTTCTCCCAACGGCACCCTCGAGGCGGCGACCCAGGTCGCCAATCAAACGCCCTCGAACGGCCCCCCCTCCGACCCAACACAACAAGCGGTGATGCGCATCATGCTGGACATGCTTCAGATGGACAACGCGATCGCAACCGACAATTCGCGGATGTCCATCGCCGCGATGAAATCGCTGGTACAAGGCTTGCAAGAGTTGCCGGGCCGCAAATCGATTCTGTATTTCTCGAGCGGTATGTATTTCACGTCCGAGCTGGATGTGATGTTCAACAATTTGAAGAGCCTCGCGAACCGGGCGAACGTTACGTTCTATTCCCTCGATACGCGCGGCGTGTCGCTCCAATCGGAAAACGCGGCAGCTATGAGCCAACTGAACTCCGCCGGGGCCAAACCCATTGATCAAACGAAAATAAACCAGGGAGACGGTCCCGTGACGGCTGACCAAGCAAACTCCTCGCTAAACGCGGAGAATTCGAGCCGGGCCAACGTACAGCTGCCCCTCCGGGATCTGGCCGAATCCACGGGCGGCTTCCTGATTGCCGACAGCAACGATCTCCGTGGGCCGCTGCGCCAAATCAACGAAGAAATCAGCAGCTACTACGAGCTGACGTACAATCCCGAGATCACGAAATACGACGGTAGCTTCCGCAAACTGGCCGTGACCGCGGACCGGAAAGACCTCGTGATTCACGCCCGCAACGGTTACTTTGCTCTGGCTCCGGAAGTCCGGGCTGCGGGCCTTGAGACCTTTGAGTTGCCGCTGTTGAAGGCCATCTCCGACGGGTTGGTTTCTCACGACGTTGAGTTCCGTGCGGGAGCCGTGCTCCTGCGGCCGAAGGCGAATGGAACGGACGTTTCACTTCTGGTGGAAGTACCACTCCATGGGCTGCAAACGAAAGCGGACCCTGCCAAGAAGACCGACAGCGTCCACTTCTCGCTGGCTGCGCTGGTGAGAGATAGCAAGGGCGATATCGTTCAGAAAGTGACACAGGACCGCTCTTTTCAGGTCACCGCCGACCAGCTGAAGATGGGGAATTTCGTCGAGAAGTCAACGGTTACGATACCGCCCGGAGCTTATGTGCTTGAGTCGGCAGTTATGGATCGGGAGAGCGGCAAAATGGGAACTCACCACGGTTCGTTCACTGTCGAACCGGCGCCCAAAGGCGTTGCCATCTCGTCGCTCGCTGCAATCCGGTCCTACACGCCCAATGCCAAAGGCCTGGATCCAGCCGAGCCGTACCAGTTCCAGGGTGGCAGCATCACGCCCACTTTGGTTAACAGCGTTCCCAAGGTGGAGAACGCAGCGGTGAGGCTTTTCTTCACTGTCTACCCGGATTCCGCCATCGCCGCCAAGCCAACCTTGCAGATTGAAATCATGCAGGCCGGGAAAGTCCTCAGCAAGGCTGACCTCCCGCTGCCGGATGTGGATAAAGAGGGGCGGATCCCGTACGTGATGACCATTCCGGCCGCAGCCATACCGCCCGGCAACTACGTATTTCAAGCCACGGCGAAACAAGGCGACACTTCGGCCGAATCGAAGACCACAGTCAAAATCGAGGGTTCGTAGCCCGGGCTGAGAGAGCGCGGATTCGCATCTGATGTCTAGCGTTAACGATCTAACCCTTTTGATACGAGCAGCGTTAACGCTGCAGGTGCCGTTAGCTTAACGTCGACAACAATCCTCTGGTATACTTCTGGAGGGTTAAATGGCCGCTGCTGCTCAGTTGCAACTGGAGCGAGCCGAGTTGGAAGCGCTGCTGGAGTCAGGTATCTTCCACCGCGCTCCCAACTTGGCGAGTTTCCTCCGCTACGTCTGTGAGCGTTACTTCGAGGGTGACGCTAGCCAGATCAAGGAGTACAGCATCGCGGTCGACGCCCTTGGGCGCCCTACCGACTTTGATCAGAAAAAAGATTCGATCGTTCGGGTGGAGGCCCACCGTCTCCGGAAAAGACTGAACGACTACTATGCCGGGGAGGGTCGAGACCACCCCGTGCAGATCGTCATTCCGAATGGACAGTACAGTCCGCAATTCAGGTATACATATAATAAGGATACGGATTTTGGAAATTCTCCCCTCGAGACCCCGGCCGAACTCGATGTCGACGTCGTAGACCCTGAATGTTTACAACAAGATACGGAATCGGTTGAGCCACTAGAGCCGCGTACCGTCAATGAGCAGGCGGCGCATGCTCCGGTAGAGGCCGCCGATGAGACTCACGGACCGAACCGCCACCCAAGTGCTTTCATTGTCTTGCTGGCGACCGCGATCGCTGGGATCATTGGCCTCGCGGTGTGGGCTAGGATACACAACAATGCACTTCCGCCCAATGAAATCTGGAAGGGGACTTCTACAGAGCCGGTTGCGAGCGACTACCGCTTCCTAGCCGGCTATCACGGTTTTCCCTTTCAGGACCTGCAGGGCCGGACTTGGCAACCGGATGCGTATTACAACGGCGGCCAGTCCGTGAACGTTGCAGCCGGGCGGTTTATCGAGGCGGCTCCCGAGCCCGGGTTTCCGCGGACCCTGCGCGAAGGCACCTTCCGCTACGACATTCCGGTCCGCCAAGGAACCTATGAGGTCCACCTGTACTTTGCCGAGACTCAATTCGCGGATGTGAGGTCGCGTGGGGCAGAGACCGGCAGGTTGTTCCGCGTTAGCTTGAACGGTCATGTTGTGGCGGACCTTTTTGACGTCGCTGCGGAAGCCGGTGCACAAAACCGTCTGACGGAGCGGGTCTACAAGGACGTAACGGCGGCAAAGGACGGCAAAATTCATCTCGTTTTCGAGGGCGTATCCGATCAGGCGATCCTAAACGCCGTCGAAATCCTGGCGAGCGCTCCGGGTCGGGCACGGCCCGTGCGGCTGGTTGCCAGCGAAACCTCTGTGATCGATGCGGAAGGCCAGCAGTGGACAGCCGACCAGTATTCGATCGGTGGCCGGCTGGTGAAACGCACCGACGGCCTGGTCGAGTCTCCGTCGCAACAACTCTACGAGGGCGAGCGCTACGGGAATTTCAGCTACCACATCCCCTTGGCTCCAGGAAAATACCGGGTGCGTTTGTTCTTCGCGGAGACTTGGTTCGGATCAAAATTGCAATATGCCCCGTCGGAACTCGTCGGCGCCCGGGTCTTTAACGTCTTTGCAAATGGCGTCGCGCTGCTGCGCAATTTCGATGTCGCGAAGGAAGCCCAAGGATCGAGGAAGGGGATCGAGAAGACTTTCGAGAATCTTGAACCCAATGCCCAGGGCAAGATCGTGCTGGAATTTGTTCCTGTTCGCAACTACGCCGAAGTTAACGCGATCGAAGTCACCCAAATGCAGTAGCTGCGTGGCTCCTAATATCTTTCCACTACCACCAGGACCGAGAATCTTCCGTATAATCCTATAACGTATCCGTTAATTCCGCTTTCTGCTCGTATTCAAGAATGCCGCTGCGAAGAAATTCATTGCTGGTACCCGTCTGCCTCGGGTTGCTGGCTATCTATATCCTGGTTCCAGCCGGAGGGGCACCCGCGGATGATGCCGCCACGGATGAGCGAGTTACACAGTACCTGAATCTCGGCAAGGCGTTCTACGAGAATCCTACAACACAGGCGGAAGCCGTTGTGGAATTCAAGAAGGCTCTCGACCTTCGTCCCAACTCCGTCCGCGAGCAGCTCAATTATGGCTTGGCCCTGCTCCGCGCCGCCCGCACCGCTGAGGCCGTTGCCATTCTGGAGAAGGTCCAAAAGGAAGACCCGTCGCTTCCCCACACCTGGTTCAACCTGGGCATTTACTATAAGCGGGACGGCCAGTTCGACAAGGCGGTAGAGCAGTTCCAACAATTGGCGAAACTGGCTCCGAATGAACCCATCACCCATTACAACCTGGGCACCATTTATAAGTTGCAGAACAAGATGAGCGAGGCTCAGCATGAGTTTGAGCTCGCACGCGACCTGAATCCCGCCTTGTCCGCGCCTCATTTCCAGCTCTTCAATATCTACCGCCAGCAGAAGCGGATGGATGAAGCCAGCCGCGAATTGGCCCTGTTCAAAGAACGCAAGGCAGCTCAGGATTCCATTGCCACGCCCGAAGATGTCGAATGGAGCGAATTCGCCGAGATCTATGAGCCCTTGAAACCCGAGCCGGATACCAGCAAGCAACTGGTGGAGTTTTCATTCACGGCAACGACGCTAGGCGAAGTGAAACCCGGACCCAGCGGCCTGCTTGCGCTGGATGTTTATAGTTCAGGCAAACCGGACTTACTCGTTTATTCGACGGACGGAATCATGATCTATCGTGGCGGCACGCAGAAGGCCGCCGGCACTGGGCTAGAGAGCCTGAAAGACATCGTTGCGGTGGTCCCGGGCGACTTCAACAACGATGGTCAAACCGACCTGTGTATTCTTACTAAGTCGGCGGCTCTGTTGTATGAAAATAAGAACGGAGTTTTTACCAAGTCGGATTACAAACTGCCCGAAGGAAGTTTCAACGCCGCCGTTTGGATGGATTTTGATCACGACTATGACTTGGATCTCTTTCTGTTAGGAAAGAAATCAGTCCTGCTTAGAAACCAGGGTAAAGAAGGATTCGTCGAACACCCCTTCCCATTTGTCGACGGCGAGGCAACTGGAGGCGTCGTGTTCCGCTTGGCCGCGGACACCAAAGCCAAGGACTTAGTCGTCACTTATAAAGAGCATCCGACGGTTCTGTATCTTGACCAGCTCACCGCTACTTACAAGCCGCAATCCCTGGATAAGATCCCGGCCGGCGCCTTTAACCTTCAAGTACTTGATCTCGATAACGACGGCAATCTTGACCTGGTGTTCCAGACTTCAGCGGGAACGGCTGTTGCGCGCAATCAACGGACAGGCTTCGCCGACCCAGTCAACTTGACGGCCGGCGCTGCCGCCTTCTCTGACCTCGCCAACCGGGGCTTCGCAGATCTGATCACGTCCGACGGAATCAAACAGGGCGAGGGGAAACTTGAATTCATCGATCCCAAGGCGATCACCGGTCTCAGCAAGGCCTCGGCTTGGGCCGCTGCCGATTTTACGAATGACGGCCGGACTGACCTGGCCGTGATCACCCCGGACGATAAGGTTGTCCTCCTGCAGAACAAGACCGCCTCAAAGTCAGGGTGGATCCAAGTACAGATTGCCGGCGTCAAGAACCTGAAGATTCCGCTCGCCTCCGAAATCGAAGTGAAGGCAGGCTCCAGTTACCAGAAGAAGGTCTACAACGGTCTGCCGGTTCTGTTCGGCGTAGGGAGCCACGACATGGTTGACACAATCCGCATCACCTGGCCCAACGGATTGATCCAGAACGAAATGAAGCAGGCCGTCGGGAAAGACCTCAGCTTTAAGGAAGCACAGCGGCTCTCCGGCAGTTGCCCGCTCATCTACGTTTGGAATGGCACATCCTTCCAGTACATAACGGACGTGCTGGGCGTCGCGCCGCTCGGCGCCATGTCCGGCGATGGCCAGTTCTTCCCAACCGACCACACGGAATATGTTGCGCTGCAGGGCGAATGGCTCGCACCGCATTCGGATGATACGGGTCGCGACACCTACGAGGTTAAACTCACGGAGGAGCTGAGTGAAGTTTCATACTTTGACCAAGTGAGCCTGATCGCTGTCGATCATCCGGCCTCCACTGAAATCTATTCGAACGAGAAGTGGAAATCGCCTCCCTTCCCCGAGTTCCGTCTCTACAGCCTCAACAAGCGCATCTACCCCATCTCCGCCAGGACGCAGCATGGCGACGTTCTGGATCGGCTGTTGCACCAGGATCAACGTTATGTGAACGACTTTGAACGAAACTACGTCGGCGTCGCGGAACTTCACACGCTCGATCTTGACTTTGGCAAAGCGGCGAAGGATAACCGCGCGTTCCTGGTGCTGAACGGCTGGGTGGATTGGGCGGATGGCAGCACCTTCCTTCAACAAGCGCAGGAGAAGAAGGATTTGACCCCACCTTCGCTCCAGGTAAAAGACAAAGCCGGTCACTGGGTCACAGTGATTGAAGACATGGGAATGCCGTCCGGAAAGCCGAAGACGATCGCAGTGGATCTAACCGGCAAGTTCCTCTCCGATTCCCGCGAGGTGCGCATCGTCACGAATATGTGTGTCTTTTGGGACGAGATATTCATGGGCGAGGACGCCGGGACGCCGGAAGTCCAACTCACCACGCTCACCCCGGCGCATTCCGAAGTACATTTTCGAGGCTTCTCGCCGTCTCACATTCATCCCGAGCGGAAACAGCCAGAGTCGTTCGACTTTGTTTCACCCACCACCACGTCATATTGGAATCCGACACCGTCGTCGGATTCCGGGAAGTACACGCGCTACGGCGACGTAACCGAACTGACAGCGAAAATCGATGACAAGCTTGTGGTCATGGGCTCCGGCGATGAACTGACCCTGCGCTACAACCAGCGCGAATTACCTCCGCTGAAGGCGGGCTGGCGCCGGGACTACCTTCTGCGCGTGGAAGGCTGGGCAAAGGACCGCGACGCGAACACGGCGTTCTCACAGAGTGTGGATCCGCTTCCGTTTCACGGCATGTCACGCTATCCTTATCCGGCCACCGAGCACTATCCCGGCGACGCGGATCACCGGGAGTATCTGCGCAAATACAATACCCGGCCCGCGCTGCGATTGATCCGGCCGCTGGCCCCTGGAGCCGACGTCGCCAACCAGCATCCGCCGATCCCGCAACGCCCTGTAAGTGAATAAGAAATGTCCGGAAAAGCCCAGAGAATAGCGGCATTCGCATTCATCCTCCTCATTCTGAATTCGGCTTATCTCCTCGCATTCAAGAGCCCGACGCTTACTTACATGGGCAATGTCCTGTTACATCTTGCCCTGGGTCTCCTGCTGATTCCGTTCGCGATTATCCTTTCGTGGAAACAACGGGCCGCTCTTGTCCCTGCGCTTGTATTCTTGGTGGCTGGCGCCACTGGCGTTTACCTGATGATCCATGGCAACCTGCGGAAGGACGAGCTGGTTCTGTATTCGCACATCCTAGCCGCCGGCCTCAGCGTGGCAGCTTCCCTGCCCTTCCTGGCTCGCCGTTCCCAACTCTTGTATCGCGCCGCTTTAGTGTCGCTCGCGCTTCTGGTTCTGGTTCCAACTTGCGCCGCCGGCTACCGTCGTTATTTCCCGGATCCGAGTGACCGCATTACGAACTCACTATTGGTTCCGGCCTCGATGGAAGAGGAAGGCGGGGGAACCAAATCGCCGTTTTGGCCCTCTTCGACACAAACCAACGTGCAGCACCCGGTCCCGGCCAACTTCTTCCTCGACAGCGCCAAATGCGGCGAATGTCACAAAGAGCAGTATGAGCAGTGGAAGCACTCCGCTCATCATTTCGCCAGCTTCAACAACCAGTTCTACCGGCGGGCCATTGAGTACATGCAGGACACGCAGCACTCTACCAAGCCCAGCCAGTGGTGTGCCGGATGCCATGACCACGCGGTCATCTTCAGCGGAAAATGGCAGCGGCCGATTAAAGACCAGATCGATACGCCCGAAGCGCAAGCCGGCCTGGGATGCATTTCCTGCCACGCGATTTCGAAGGTCGACGGCACCATGGGCAACGGCGGATTCATCATGGAGTACAACCCGCTGCACGATCTCGCTGCCAGCGACAATAAGTACATCCACGCCATCGACACGTTCCTCACCTACGTGAATCCGGAACCGCACCGGCGCGTATTTCTGAAGCCCTTCATGACGAAGGATACATCCGAGTTTTGCTCCAGCTGCCATAAGGTTCATCTCGACATACCGGTTAACAATTACCGATGGCTTCGCGGCTTCAACGACTACGACAACTGGCAGGCCAGCGGCGTCTCCGGTGAAGGCGCGCGGTCGTTCTACTATCCGAACAAGCCACTCGGCTGCGCAGATTGCCATATGCCTTTGGTAAAGTCCGACGAACCCGGTAATGTGAACGGGAAGCTTCACTCCCATTACTTCGCAGCCGCAAACACTGCGGTGCCAACCGCCAACAACGATCGGGAACAGCTCAAGCGTGTGGAAGACTTCCTTAAGTCCGGGTTTATGCGGGTGGATATCTTCGCAGCCAGCCCGGTTGAGGATCACGGAGAACTGCAGATGAAGCGTCTGTCCTCTGAAGGTCCGGCGCTGTCGTCAACATTCGCTGTGGGTGAGGAGGCCGAGCAGCATGGCCAGGCGTTTCTACGGGACGTTGACAAGATCGCTGCTCCCCTGGACCGTGGCGACCGTGTTTTTTCACCTGGCAGCACCGTGCGTGTGGACGTGGTGGTCCGCACTCTCAGGATTGGGCACTTCTTCCCGGCCGGAACCGTCGATGCGCAGGAGGCATGGCTGGAACTGCAGGGCAAAGATGCGACGGGCCGGGTCATTTTCTGGAGTGGGAAGACCGCCGAAGAAGGCAAGGGCCCGGTGGATCCAAGCGCGCACTTCTATCAGTCGGTTCAGCTCGACGCCGATGGGAATCTGATTAACAGGCGCAATGCGTTTCAGACCCGCAGCCTGCTTTACGTGCGCCTGATTCCTCCCGGAGCCGCGGACGTTGCGCACTACCGGGTCCATATTCCGAAAGACGCCAAGGGGCCCATTACACTAACTGCGCGCCTGAACTATCGCAAGTTCACGGACTACTACACCAAATACGCTTATGCCGGCACGCCCAAGCCGGGACAGGATCCGACACTCGTAGATGTCAATCATGACAGCCGTGAATGGGAATTCGATGCCAAGAACATCCCAGCGAATGTTTCCGGCGAGATCAAGGATCACATCCCCGATCTTCCGATCGTCACAATTGCCTCCAGCACAGCTCAACTCAACATCGCCGGCGGCCGGACTGCTCCCTGGGTACCCATTATCGACAAGCGGGATCGTGAACGCTGGAACGATTATGGGATTGGCCTGCTGCTGCAGGGCGATCTCAAGGGCGCTGAATTCGCTTTTCAGAAAGTGATTGCGGCCGACCCCGCTTACTCGGATGGCCATCTGAATGTAGCTCGCGCGCTGATTCAAGAAGGCGAGGTTGAGCGAGCCAAGCCGTACGTGGCGGAGGCGATGAAGCTGAACCCGGGCGCTGCACGCAACTACTACTTCCTGGCCCTCGCTCAGAAGACAGACGGCGACTACGACGGCGCGCTGAAGAGTCTGGAAACGGCCGCCGCCCTGTACCCGCGTGACCGCGTTGTGCTCAATCAAATTGCGCGCATTCAATTCCTGAAGCGTGACTATAAATCGGCCGTCGACTCGCTCGACCGCGTCTTGATGGTAGATCCGGAGGACGTCCAATGTCACTACAACTTGATGCTCTGTCTGCGAGCGCTCGGAAGAGTAGACGAAGCCCAACGCGAAGAGCAGCTGTTCTTGCGATTTAAAGCGGATGAGTCCTCACAAGCCATTACCGGGAAAGTGCGCCAACTCAATCCGGAACTGAATAATTCGCGGCAGCCGATCCACGATCATGAAAGCGCGCCTCTCACCCCAGTGAGCGATAAAGGTCGCACTGGCGAGCGTCGCGATACGCTCACGAAGGCAGACCGCCGCGCCGGATTCTAGACAGCCATGAAAGCTCTTATTCCATTCGCCTGGGGCACAGTCGCCGCGCTCGCCATCGCCGGGTTCGCGGCGATGGGTCCCGCGCCTGTTTCGTCGCCAGTGCAGTTCAAAGATGTCACCGCAGCGGCCGGCATTCACTTCAAACACAACGCGGGCAAAACCGGGAAGAAGTATCTGCCCGAGACCATGGGCGCCGGGGTAGCGATATTCGATTACAACGGCGATGGCAAACCGGACATCCTTTTCGTCAACAGCAGGGATTTCCAGCCGCACGGCAGGAAGTCGATCTGCGCTCTTTACCGCAACAACGGAGACGGAACATTTACCGATGTCACCGCCGGGAGCGGCCTGGATATCGAGATTTATGGGATCGGCGTCAGCACGGCCGACTACGACAATGACGGCCGCGAGGATATATACATTACGGCGCTCGAGGGCGATCACCTCTTCCACAACGAAGGAAACGGTAAGTTCCGGGACGTGACGCAAGAGGCCGGCATCCACAATGCTAACTTCGGCACGAGCGCTGCATGGTTAGACTACGACCGCGACGGGAAGCCGGACCTATTTGTAGCCAACTACGTCCAATGGACCCAGAAGGGAGATCTCTTCTGCTCACTGGACGGAGCTACGAAGTCCTATTGCACACCCGAATCCTACAAGGGCACGCCGTCGAAGCTGTATCACAACCTCGGCAATGGCAAATTTGAGGACGTCAGCCAGAAGGCCGGCATCGCGGATGCGTCATCAAAGTCTCTGGGCGTCACTATCCTGGACTACAACAACGATGGCTGGCCCGACATCTTCGTTTCGAACGACACCCAACCCAACAAGCTCTACCGTAACAACAAGAACGGCACATTCACAGATGAAGCTTTATCGGCGGGCGTCGCTTTTGGAGAAGACGGTGTGGCGCGCGGCGCCATGGGCGTCGATTCAGGCGACTACGACCGCAGCGGGCGGACGCATTTACTGGTAGGAAACTTCAGCAATCAGATGCTGGCTCTGTATCACAACGAGGGCAACGGGATATTCGTCGACGAAGCGCCGAAGTCCGAATTGGGACGATCGACCTTGCTCAGCCTGACCTTCGGCGCCTTCTTCTGGGACTACGACCTCGACGGCCTGCTGGACATCTTTTGCGCCAATGGCCACATCGAAGAAGAGATCGGCCGGGTGCAACCCAAGATTCAGTACAAAGAGCCGCCACTTGTCTTCCATAACGCCGGCAGCGGCCGGTTCGTCAATGTGTCCAATTCTCTCGGCCCCGATATCACCCGGCCGATCGTGGCTCGCGGCGCTGCCTTCGGCGATCTGGATGGCGATGGCGACCTTGATCTGGTCATCTCCACCAATAACGGACCGGCCTACGTGTTCCGGAACGAGGGCGGGAATAAGAACCACTGGATTGCCATCAAGACCATTGGCACCAAGTCCAGCCGGGACGGACTTGGTGCGTTCGTCACGGTTAAGTCAGCCTCCGGCAAGCAGACCCAGATGGTTCGAAGCGGATCCAGTTACTGCTCGCAGTCGTTCATGCAAATCACATTCGGCCTCGGAAAAGACACGGCCGTCGATGAGATCGAGGTGCGCTGGCCCAGCGGCATCACGCAGAAGCTAGGCCGGCAGCAGTGCGACCGGGTTCTTTCAATCACCGAGCCTTAACGCAAACCGGGACGGACTCCAAATCCCAAACCGGGACGGACTGAATCCCAAACCGGGACGGACTTGGCACCAGAACTGACGGACTTCCGCCTGAGGGCTCACGGTCTTAGGCGCCGTTGAAGCACGGTGCAGCCCTGTGCCGGGCACCCAGACCGCGGCTACGGGTCAGTATAATGACGTTCTCCGGCTTTTCCACTAGTCAGACGTGAGTGGACCGAAGAGCCCGCGACGCGCAGCGGACGGTTGGGGAATGAGCAGCGGATCGTTAGACGGCCCCAGAGCAGTTCGTCACCGCGGGCCGGCCACATGGCGACCACGCGAGTCTGCGGCGGAATCGTGCTTCGAGGTCTCGGATCCACTCCGCGTTTCCGCACGGCCTCGACGCGGGTAGCGCCTTTCGCAGAGCCATCTCGCGGGTGAGGTCCGTCCGGGAAAGAAACTCCCGCCATTGGGCGTGGGTGAACCCTTGACGCGTCAGGACTGGAGCGAGCGGGATACGCGGGTCGTGGTTTCCTGTCACATGCGATCGCGCCGAAGAGAATTCGAAGTCCTCCGGCCGACCCGCGATTTTTGCGCGCTGCGGATTCAGCTCCACATACCGCAAAGCCGTCCAATAGTGGTCTTCGCTCAGGGGAGATGAATGAAAGCGGGCTTGCAGTAGGTGCCCGGTACGACCGTGCTTGCGGTTGAACGTCAACGCCCACCAGGTGTGGGCACGACGGAAAAGGCGAGCTAAGCCGGTCACGGTGGTTGGTGTAAGCAGCCAATGCACATGGTTGTCCATCAAACAGTACCCATGAACGAGTACCTTCTCTTCGACCGCGATCGAGCAGAAGCGATGCAAGTACTGCTGCTTCTCAACGCGGCTTGTGAAGATCCTCATTCGGTTGTTGCCCCGCGATACTGCATGATGGACAACATTGGGCAACACAATTCGCGGTGTTCGTGGCATCCTGGGTCTCTCTTCGGCTTAGCGACGATGTTGGAATCGCAAATAGGAGAGTGGCCGTGGCGCGGGATTCCTCGCACGGAATAGGGAGTCCGTCCCGGGCGTCGCGTACGCTAAGGCAAACCAGGCAAACCAAGTCCGTCCCGGTTCTTGGTTTTTGGTTTTGGTTTGATTAAACCAAGTCCGTCCCGGTTCTTTTCTTTTTTAATCTCACAGGGATTCTGGCGTCACAGCCTGAAGGCTGTGCCACGAGGGGCTTTAGCCTGTGATCCACAGCCTGAAGGCTGTGCCACAAGTTTGGTGTGGGAGACACCTCCTAAATGACGAAGGCCCGGCAGGTAATCTGCCGGGCCTTCGCTGTGGGGTTGGAACAGGTCGTTAGAAAATCAAGCGTAGCGCGAATTGGATGTGGCGCTCGCTGCCCGTTTGTGTGCTCGTAATTCTGCCGAAGTTAGAATCACCCAAGTTTTGGTCCGGAATGTTGAACTGAGGCGTATTGGAGAGGTTGGTGGTCTCAGCCCGGAATTGCAGCCCGATGCGCTCCGTGAAGTAGAACGTTTTGTTGATGCCAAGGTCCACATCCTTCGTCATCGGACCGGTCATCATTTGCAGTCCGCTGGTTCCCTGGGTGAGGGGAGTCGGCGGCCCGTAGTTGGACGTCGCGAACCATTGGCTCGGCGTACGACCACCGGCCGGTGCCAGGTCATAGGTGGACGACAGGACATCGGCAAAGCAACTAGCCCAGACGCCTTGGCAACCGCTGGCGGTGATCGTATAGGGTTGGCCGGTATGGAACGTCATGATGGTATTGAGTGCCCAGCCACCGAGCAGCGCGTCAGCGAACTTATTCATGCTCGCACCATACTTTTGGCCCTTACCGAAGGGAATGTCGTAGTTGGCGCCAAAAGTGAAGTTGCTGCCGATGTTCCAAGCGGCGGTTGAGTAGGAGGTCGAGATGTCCGTATTGGACTTGTAGCCAAAGCCGCTTGAGCCACTGAGTGTGGTACCGCTGTTAGCCAAGGCATGGCCGTAAGTATAGGAGGCTACGAATTGAAGACCATTATTGAATCGCTGTTCCAGCTTCGCGACCAATGCGTTGTAATTGCCGAAGCCAAAGGTTGCCGTACCGGAGATGCTGCCGATGTCGGGGTAGGGCCGGAGGCTATTACAGTTGATCGACGAGTTCGTTGTGCCGAGATTTGGACAGGCATTGAAGTCGGGCTGCAGCAACTGGTGAGAAGAGTGGTTGCCCTGATAGCCCACTTCCAGAGACATCGCGTTGGTCAACTGCTGTTGTACGCCGAAATTCCACTTCTGCACCATCGGGTTGTCGAAATCAGCCGCCACTTCGCGGAACTGAAGACTGGTCACCGGATAGGTAGAGAAGACGGTTTCCGGGAATCCGATGGTCAAGCCGCCCGTCGCAGCGCCGTTGGCAAACAATGGATTCGGCGCGAACTGGTTTACGCCGGCCGGATAACCCAGCGCTGGCGATTCATTGAACGGCGCCGACTCGCCGCGATTCGGGTTGCCACCCTGCTGCTCCTCACCGCCGTAGAATATGCCGTACGCCATGCGGATCACCGTCTTGGGCCGAATGTTATACGCAATACCGATACGAGGTCCAATGTCTGCTTTATCCCAGGGAATCAGGTACTGGTTTACGCAGCCGCGGCAGACCGACACGTTCGGGAACAGCGCCGGATAGGTCACGCCCTGAAAGGTGTAGTTGGAGTTGAAGTTCGGGGGAAGCGGCGAATATTGAGCTGCTCCACCGGGAATCTGCAGGGTCAGGGTGTTGTAGTCGAAGTTCGATTGGCGACCCCATTGTTCGCCGATCGGCGACCACAACTCGTAGCGAACGCCGAGATTGACGGTCAGTTTGGAGGTAACTTTCCAATCGTCCTGGACGTAGAAGGCATAGGCCACTCGGGTCGAGGAGATTTCGTTGGTGGTCGAAATCTGCCCGTAATTAATGGCGCCGAGCAAGAACGATGCCATGTAATCGCCGGTGTCGTTGTTTAAGGTGCCACTTGGGCCGGTATCGACGCCGGTGCTGGGGTAGGATGTCTGGTTCCTGGAGTAATCCAGTTCGCCATGAGGATACGGATATTGAATGAAGGGGAATTTGATGGGCCGGAATTCAAAGCCAAATTTGATCGAATGGCTACCCTTGGTGAGGGAGACGTTCTGAATGAAGTCCCAGACGTTGCTCCATTCCTTGGTGGGCAGCCAATCGTTGGCGCCGACCTGGCTATAGTTACCTAAGCCAAATTGCGGCAGGCCGCCGTTCAGCGGAACAGTCGGATTGTATCCGCCAATGCCGAGGGCAGTGAATTCATCCGTATTGGCATTGCCTTGCACGCGCGCCGTGACCAAACGGCTAAACGCCAGGCGTGTTTCAGAAATGAGCGTTGGACTAAACACGTGGGTGTAGCTGATGTTCCCGTTGCGGCCGAGGTCTTGCTCCCCGACGCCGTAAAAACTGGCGCCGTCGAGAGCGCCCGGAAATGGCTGGACGCTGGTTTTGTTCGTATTCTGCCAACTGAGACCACCAAACAGGCTGTCTTTATCGCTGAGGTGGTAATCCATGCGGAGATCACCCTGATAGGTGGCGAGAGCGCCTGGAGTCACGGTGTAGTAATCGTTGCTTAAATATTGCCCTGTGCTGTAGGGTTGATTGGTGTTAGGGTATTGCGCAATCAACTTCGCCGCGGCCGGATCCCACTGCGAAGCGGGGATGATATTGCCCGCATACGGCGTACGGCTGAAGGTGGGGGACGCACCCGGTAGGGCCGTCAGCGTTCCGGGCGTACAACCGGCAGTGCAAACCGTGCTTGCGGGGTTATAGATTTGGCCAAACAGCACTCCGGGCGCAACCTGAGCACCCAGCAATTCGGAGAAATTGCCTTGTTTCATCAGCGCTGTGGGGATGGTGTAGAAACCGCCGTAGCCGAGGTTCTGAATGACGCCACCGGCCGTGTCAATTTTTGTTCCCTGATAGTCGCCGAAAAAGAACAGCTTGTTCTTGATGATGGGACCGCCAACACCGCCTCCGAACTGGTTCTGAATGAACTTCGGACGACCAACACCCGCCAAATTATTTTCCCAGCGATTGGCATCCAAATCGGTGTTCTGCAGGTATTCAAATGCTATGCCGTGAAACTGGTTCGTGCCCGACTTGATTTGGACGTCGACGACGCCGCCGGCCGCGCGGCCGTATTCAGCGTTGTAGCCATTGGTATGGACAGCCATTTCGCCGATCGCTTCAACGGAAGGTTGAATGACGTAAGAAGTTTGGTTAATGAAGTCGATGACGTTGACGTTATTATCGACACCGTTGAGCAGGAAGTTGTTCTCACCGGTGGATCGCACGCCGTTGGCGGAGAAGCCACCACCAAGTGAATCGCGGGCGCCCTGCTCGGCGGGAAGAACACCGGGCGAGAGGCGCGCCAGGAAGGCGAAGTTGCGAGTCCCGCCCAAGGGAAGGTCCTCAATCTGCGCGGAGTTGAGGTTGACGCCCTGCACTGCCGATTCGGTCTGCAGCAGGGGCGCGGCAGCTGTGACTTCGAGTGTCTGACTGACATCGCCGACCGTGAGGGTGATGTTCGCGCCAATACGGTCACCGCCGGTGACGACTACGTTCTTCTGTTCAGCTTTTCTGAATCCGGCTGCTTCTACCGTGATGGTGTAGGTACCTGGCTTGAGCAACGGGCGGGTGTATTCACCGTTGGCACCAGTTGTGACATCGTACGAAAGGGCAGTGGCGTCTTCCGTGATGGTTACTTTTGCATTGGGTACCGCCGCGCCGCTAGGGTCGGTGACGGTTCCAGTAAGGGTTCCGAGGTCGCGCTGAGCTAAGGCGAGGGAGCTCAGGAACAGGAACGTGAGGGCTAGAATGAAACAACTACGCAAACGAGGCATAGACTCCTTCCAAAGTACGGCTTTTGTAAACGCTATCACAGGAAAACTTTACGTTCAAGGTATTTTTTTGGAGGGTCATAAACCAGGTGATAACTAGCTGTAAAACAAGAACATATGGAAAATGGGAAATCCCTACGGCCTTCGGAATACCTGTTTCGTACTATTGAAAACTAGTACCGCCGGGCCAGATTGGCCGGAGACCCACCCCTCCACCGGCAGCATCATTAATGGGCCGCCGATGAACCCCAAAAGCGCGAATTCGATCCTCCCCGTTAGGTGTCTGCGGGCGCGCTCCATTCATCGGTGGTTGGTCACGTCAAGTAGAACACGGGTCGATAGCTTCCCAGCGTGGACTTAATATAGTGGCATTGTGCACAAGATTCCGAAGCCGGCGCAGCGTGACTCGCGCACGATGTGGGCTGCTTCAAAATCGTGATGAAGAGTAGCGAAGTGAAGCGCCCGAGCCGGCGCGAGTTTCTGGCTGCGGTGAGTGCCGTGCCCGCGATGGCGAGTAGTTTGGCGCTGGCGCCAGCTGCCGCGCCCCTGGCAAACGCATCGCCCGCTACCGCAGAGGATGCCGCGGCAACGGCATACGCGGAGCATCGCCCTCCCTACCTGGCACTGGAACCATTCATCGCTGCGGGACACGACGAGTTTGCCGGCGAAGCTATTGCCATTGAAATTGAGGACAACCTCCGGATGGCGTTGGAGTCCGGCGAACTGCCGATCGCGCCGAGTGTCCGTGGTTCGTCGCCGTGCCCGAAGACGTATCGCAAGTTGGCGAGCGATCTGGAAGAGGCGGTCTATGATCCAGCAGATGCCAACGTCCCCGCCGGATGGAAACGCTGGCATGGTTCCCTAGGAACCGTCCGGCGCAGTCGATTTTATGTGCTGCCGAACAATGTTGTCCGGTTCGAGGTCGCCAGCGAAGACCATAACGGGCTGAGCTACCGGTCGGGGCAGTGGAAACAGGTTTGGGCTGACGGCAAGATCGTGGAGTGGGCGCCCGAATGGGAACACATCGCCCTTTCGAAAGAACCCTACTTCCGGGACGTGTCCGCCGCCGTCTTCGCGAAGACGCCCTCCTTCCGGGAGCAGATGGCGCGCGGCATCCCTTATTGGCGGTCGACGCTGGATCTGGCCGCTGGCATCGACATCTATGGAAGCAACGGGATTGCCGTCGGCGACATCGACAACGACGGAGTGGATGAGATCTACGTCTCCCAGCCAGGAGGATTACCCAACCGCTTGTACAAGCCGGCGCCTGACGGGACGCTGCTCGACATAACCGATGAATGGACAGCCGGCATACTGGACGACACTTCATGCGCGTTGTTTCTGGACCTGCGCAATACGGGGCGCCAAGACCTGGTGGTGTTGCGGCCCATGGGGCCGGTCCTGCTACTCAACGAAGGCAAACGATTTTCGCTCCGGACTGACGCGTTCCGGTTCGCTGCAAAGCCACCGGGCGGGTTCACGGGAATGGCAGCGGCCGATTATGACCGCGACGGGAAGCTGGACATCTACATCTGCACCTACGTCTACTTTCAATCGGAAGCACAGTTCACCTATCCGGCGCCGTACCACGATGCGCAAAACGGCCCGCCCAATTTTCTGTTCCGGAATGAATTGAAGGCGGACGGAAGCGGCTTCTTCAATGACGTGACGGCCGAGACGGGAATGAGCAACAACAACAACCGGTTCAGCTTCGCGCCGGCATGGTGCGATTACAACGGCGACGGTTGGCCCGATCTCTACGTAGCCAACGATTTTGGCCGCAAGAACCTGTACCGCAACAAAGGAGGCCACTTCGAGGACGTGGCTGCGGCGGCGGGGGTCGAAGACCTGGGTCCGGGCATGAGCACAAGCTGGTTCGATTACGACGGCGATGGCAAGCCCGATCTATACGTGGCGAACATGTGGACCGAAATTGGGCAGAGAGTGGTTCGCGATCCGGCGTTTGTGCCGTCCCATGAGGTCCGTGATGCCTACATCCAACACACCAAAGGCAACTCGTTATACCGCAACCGTGGCGATGGGACGTTCGAGTACACAGGAGCTTCGCAACATGTCGAGTTCGGTCCATGGACATGGGGAGCAGGCGGCCACGACCTCGACAACGATGGACACCCGGAAATCCTGGGGATGTGCGGCATGCTGTCCGGCGGAATTCCGGAAAAAACGATGCAGAAGGACTTGATGGGTTTCTTCTGGCGCCAACTGGTGGCGAAGTCGCCGGTGACAGCGATTCCGTCGGCAACGTATGAGAACGGCTGGAACGCCATTAATCAATTCGTCCGCGAGAACTACGTCTGGAGCGCTTATCAGCCGAACGTTTTTCATGCCAGGCGGGGCGACCGCTATTACGATTTCTCGGGGGTGAGCGGTCTCGACTGGGCCGATGACGGCCGATCCTTCGCGGTGACGGACTTCGATGGCGATGGCCGCCCTGACGTAATTCTGAAGAACCGCCTGGGCCCCATGGTAAGGATCCTGCAAAACAACTGCGGCAGCGCGAACAGGTCAATTGCATTCGCGCTCGAAGGCACCAAGTCCAATCGCGATGCGATTGGGGCTCGCGTGGATGCGGACGGCCAGGTGAAGTGGCTGGAGGCCGGATCAAATTTTCTCGGGCAGCACAGCAAACGAATGATTTTCGGACTCGGCCCGGTTGACAACGTCAAGCGCCTGCGAATCACATGGCCTTCGGGCAGCATTCAGGAATTGGAAAATCTGCGCGCCGGGTTCACCTACCGCATTGTGGAGGGATCGAAGCAACCGGAAGCGAAGCCGTTTCGGTCGCGAACGCCGCTGGAGTCGAAACCGCTTGAAGTTCAAAACGATGTGGCTCTGCGCGACACGTGGTTAGTCGAACCTCTTCCGTTACCGGAGCCGCAAACCGGACCGGGCCTGATGGCGATCACGCATGGCGATGAGGCGCGAGCGCTGGCCGGCGTTGAGATGCGGGTCATCGATCTGAGCACGGCGACGCCGGAGCGCAGACAATACTACGAGATTTTTCGCCGCTATCTGTTCGACTGGCGTGCGAAACTGCACACACCGCTGTTCCTCCTGCTGAACGAGCATGGGCAAGCGGTCAAGATATATGCCCAAGAGCGTGTCGAAGATCCGCGAACAAATCTTCAGGCAGCGACCGTGCGCGCCGATCTGGCGAGTTTGAAGACCGGTGGCGGCCCGGCGCTGCCGTTTCCGGGCATCACGATCCTGCCGATGCGCCGTGACTATTACAAGCTGGGCGCTGCTTTCCTGTGGTACGGCTATCCTGAACCCGCGCTTCCCTATCTGGAGCAAGCCCTGGAACGGTCGCCCGAAAATCCGCGAATCTTATTGCTGGTGGGGCAAATCCATTTGCGGGCCGGCCGGTTGGACCAGGCCGAGCAAGCGTTGAACAAGGCTCTGCTTGTCAACCCCAATTTTGCTGAGGCGCTGGCAGAGTTGGGTGGTGTCTCTGAAGCCAGGGGTGACTGGCCTACGGCGCTCAAGCAATACCAGCAGGCACTGGCGCTGAAACCCGATCTGCTGGATACGCTCTTGAATGCCGCGGAAGCCGCCAACCATTTGGGCGATACCAAGCTATCGGAGGAGCTCCTGCGGCGCGCGCTGAAGGTCTACCCTGATTCAGCGGATGCGGCCAATCGACTCGGTTTGCTCTGTGCGAAACAAGACCGCAGCGATGAAGCCCGTACTTACTTCGAGCAAGCCATCGCCAAGAAACGTGACTACGGCGGAGCGATTAACAACCTCGGTGTGCTCTATTTGAAGACAGGAAAAGTGAGCGACGCAATCGCCGCGTTCCAGTATGGCATTCAAGTGACGCCCGACGACGACATCCTATATCTCAATCTCGGACGCATCTACGCGCAGAGCGGGCAGTTCGACAAAGCGCGTGGGCTGATGCAATCGTTGCTCGATCGCAAGCCGGATAGCGAACTGGCGAAGAAAGCGTTACGGGAGCTGCAGGGCCGGTGAGAGCCCTCGCGGAACAGAGTTATGCATTTTTTGTTTTTATTGATGTTGAGTGCCCAGAACGGGCCGGATCCAGAGCTCCAGCAGATCATCCGGCAGATTGCGGAATCGGGCCGGGTCACCGAAGCGGGCGAAGCGCCTGACCAACGAGTGGCAACAAAGGCCCAAGTGGCTCCTGGCGCGCCTCCGTTACTGAGCTTTCGCTACTACGAAGGGAAACAGCATCACCGGTTTGGTGATGTGGATCTGGTGTTGGATGATGCGGGTCATTAGAACGCCGGGCAAGTTGCCGCAGCAGTCCGAAAACCATCCACTGACAGCTCCGGCCTTCAAACAGCCTACCGAGCCGCGACGGTATCTCTCCGCCTCGGAGCCACGGAGCAGGTGCCCGATAGTCATCGCATTGCTTCTCCTCGCAGGCTTACTCTCCGCGGCTGATTCGCCGCGTGACGAGGGTGTTGCCGCGTATGGCGCCGGACGCTACACAATCGCGCTTGGGAAACTCAAGGAAGCGGTCGCCAGGGACGCCGCCGACCAAACCAGCCGCGTTTTCCTCGCGCTTACGCAAGCGGCACTTAACGACTGCGCCAGCGCGCTGCCGGAATTGACCAAATCAATCGACGCACAAGATGTTGAGTTGGGGCAGTTGGCGGGGCTCGCTGCAGTCAAGTGCCATGCATCGGCCGGCGACGATACCGAAGCTCTCCTGATTGCTCATCGTTTGAGCCAGCGCTTTCCAAACAATGCCGACGTCTTATACACCTTGGCGAAACTGCATATGAAGGCCTTCAATGACGTGACGTATGCCATGTTCGAGCACACGGCTTCCTCCTACCGGGTGCACGAATTGTCGGCTGAAATCTTCGAGGTCGACCATCGCTACACGGACGCGGCCGCCGAGTATCGCAAAGCAATCGCCATGAATCCGAAAGCCATCAACCTGCACTTCCGGTTGGGCAGAGCGTTACTGCTTGAATCGCACGATGCCGCTGCGCTCGAGGCGGCCAAGCTCGAGTTCCAGGCGGAGCTGCAACTCAGCCCCGAAGACTCGGCTTGCGAGTTTCAATTGGGGCAAATCGCACAGGCACAAGGAAAGCGCGATGAGGCCAAGCAGCATTTCGGACGGGCACTCGAATTGTCGCCCACCTTTGTAGAGGCGATGGTCGCGCTGGGAAAGATCGAGACGCAGGAGAAGCAATTCCCTGAGGCAATCACCCGCCTTCAGGGCGCTATCGCACTGGGGCCCGCGAATGAGAATGCGCACTACGCCCTGATGATGGCGTATCGTGATAGCGGCCAGATGGCCAAAGCAAAAGCAGAGAAGGCAATCCTCGATAAACTGCAGAAGCCTCCCGAAGGTGAGTTTACTAATTTTCTCAAGAAGCTGGGCGAGAAGCCCCCGGAAGAGAAATAGACGCTGGGAGCACGTATCGTTCGATCCTCTCCAGTACGAATCCTTCTTTTAGCGCTCGCTGCGGCGAGCCCTTGTCTGTGGCTGGCAGCCGGAACGCCTTACTCGCCCGACTTCCGAAATATTGCCGCGCAGGCAGGGCTCACGCACTCGTTCCCCAACGGAGGGGACGTCACCAAAGAATTCATCATCGAAACCACCGGCAGCGGCGTGGCCTTCATCGACTACGACAATGACGGATTGCCGGACATTTTCGTAGTTTCGGGCGAGGGCGGCTCCAATCGGATGTATCACAACGAGGGTAACGGACATTTCCGTGACGTGACCGAGGCGCTGGGCCTTCACTCGAGCGGATGGGGACAAGGGGTGTGTGCCGGCGATTTCGACAACGATGGATTCACCGATCTCTTCGTCACCTACTGGGGAGCGAATCACCTGTATAGAAACATCCAGGGCAAACGCTTTGAAGACGTAACTGCGCAAGCCCATCTGACGCAGAACCGGACCCGGTACAACACCGGATGCGCATTTCTGGATATCGATGGGGACGGCCATCTGGATTTGTTCGTTGCGAACTATTTGAAGTTCGATCCAGCCACCACTCCCAAGCCAGGCGCGAATCCTTATTGCTTCTACCGGGGCTTGCCGGTTAATTGCGGGCCGCGAGGCCTGCCGTTCGATCGCAACATTCTCTACCGCAACAACGGCGATGGTACCTTCACCGACATTTCTGATTCTTCCGGCATTGCGGAGCCCGAAGGTCACTATGCCTTAAGCGTTTTGATCGGCGATTTCAATGAAGACGGCTTGCCGGATATCTACGTGGCGTGCGACCAGACGCCTTCCCTGCTCTACATCAATCAGGGACACGGGAAGTTTGAGGAGGAAGGTGTGCTGCGCGGCGTTGCGCTCGATCAGAACGGAAAGGCGATGTCGGGCATGGGTGTCGATGCCGCCGACTATACCGGTGAAGGCCATCTGGGGATTTTTCGAACCAACTTTTCCGACGAAAATGAAACGCTCTATCGGGACCGCGGCGACGGCAATTTTGACGAAGTGACACTGAGCGCGGGCATGGGACGAAACACGCGCTTCGTCGGTTGGGGGACCGGCTTCTTTGACTTCGACAACGATGGCTGGAAGGATCTGTTGCTGGTGAACGGGCATGTGTTCCCGGAGCTCGAGAAACTGCATATCGACATTCATTTCAAGGACCGGGCGATTCTCTATCACAACCTCGGCAATGGGGCATTCAAGGACATTTCGGACCAAGCAGGCCCCGCCATTCTCGAACGCCACTGCTCCCGCGGAGCGGCCTTCGCCGATTACGACAATGACGGCGCTGTGGAAGTGTTGGTCAACAATCAGGATGAGCCGCCGTCTCTCCTCAAACAGTCTCAGCAGCCACCCGGGCACTGGATTATTTTGCAGTTGACGGGAACAAAATCGAATCGCAGCGCGATTGGCGCAAGGGTGAAGGTAACGACCGGCAGCCATATCCAACTCGCCGAGGTGCGTAGCGGCGGCAGCTACCTTTCGCAAAATGACCTGCGGCTGCATTTCGGGTTGGGCGCGGCGGCCAAGGTCGACAAGATCGAGGTCACTTGGCCAAGCGGCACGAAGCAATCACTCAGCGCCCAGCCTTCGGACCAGGTACTCAGGATCGCTGAACCGCGATGAAAAGCCGCTGACGGGAACACAGCTTTCTGAGGCGCGACCGTGAGGAGCGCTCCCCTGTACGCCGCATTTCATACCTTTCGATATACTGGCGCTTTATAAAGCGAGGGGGCTGACGCGAATGCGTAAGAAAGTAACCGTTGTCGGTGCGGGCAATGTAGGCGCTAATACGGCGCAAAAGATCGCCGCCAAAGAACTGGCGGACGTGGTTTTGGTGGATGTCGTCGACGGCATACCGCAGGGTAAAGGTCTGGACATGCTGGAGTCTGCCCCGGTGGAAGGCTACGACGTCAGCATCGTTGGCGCGAACAGCTACGAGCAAACCGCGGGATCGGACATTGTGGTCATCACGGCCGGCTTCCCACGCAAGCCCGGCATGAGCCGCGACGATCTTCTGCTGGCCAACTACGAAGTGGTGAAGAGCGCCACCGAGCAGGCCGTACATTACTCGCCGAACGCGATTCTGGTTCTGGTTACCAACCCGCTGGACGCCATGTGCTGGACCGCATTTAAGGTGTCCGGATTCCCGCGCCACCGTGTGATTGGCATGGCGGGCGTGCTGGACTCTGCCCGATTCCGAACGTTCATTGCGGAAGAGCTCAACGTCTCTTTTGAAAACGTAACGGCGATGGTGCTGGGCGGCCACGGCGACACCATGGTTCCGCTGGTGCGGTTCACCAACGTAAGCGGCATCCCGTTGACCGAGCTGACAGATCAGGCCACCATCGACCGCCTGGTGCAGCGGACCCGCGATGGCGGCGCCGAGATCGTGAAATTCCTGAAAACCGGCAGCGCCTACTACGCACCCGCGGCCTCCACGGTCGAAATGGTGGAATCCATCCTGAAGGATAAGAAGAAGGTTCTGCCGTGCGCCGCCTACCTGGATGGTGAATACGGCATCCACGGCTTATTTGTGGGCGTACCGGTGAAACTGGGCGCCAAAGGGATTGAACACATCTATCCCATTAAGCTCACCAGCGACGAAGCAGCGGCACTGAAGAAGAGTGCAGATGCCGTAAAGGAATTAATCGAAGTCATCAAACAAAAGATTGGCTAGGCAGTTCCAAATCTCGTCGCATTCCGTTAACCTGACTGAAGTGGCTCGCACGAAATCCACGGTGGACGCTCGATCGGCGGCTGGCGCTTCACCGTTCATCAATGCCCAATACGCTTGTTTCAAACTGGTCGTGGCACCGTCCAAAATCCACCGCTGGGGAGTGTATGCCGGGGAGCCCATCCCCGCGCGACGAAAAGTGATTGAGTACACCGGAGAACGGATCAGCCGGAAGGAAACCAAGCGCCGGTCCGACGCGCAAAAGCTCACCTACCTGTTCACGCTGGATTCCTACTGGACCCTTGACGGCGCAGTGAACGGATCGGGCGCCCAGTACATTAATCATTGCTGTGAGCCAAACCTGACGGCGCGCATCGTCAAGGATCATATCCTCTATGTCAGCACCCGCAACATTAAATCAGGTGAGGAATTGACGGTCGACTATCACTTCGACAAAGAAGTGGAAAAGGTGCCCTGCCGATGCGGGGCTCTGCAGTGCCGCGGCACCATTAATCTCTCCTAAACAACAGGACGCAGGCTGGCCCACCCATTCGTGCGCCTTATTCTCTTGAGAGTTAGCCAGGGCAACGTGCACTTAACATTGTAGGGCTACTAGGCCGATAAGCTCCTCAAGAGCATAAACATGGATATTCAACGGGCTAAGCAAATCGTCAGCATTTGCGAGACGCAACCCATCACCGTTAAAGGTCTTCGGCACTTGCTTGACGAGACTGACGATTTGGTCCTGGGCGGAAGCCACAATTCACCCGCGGAGTGGATGATGAGCGGCTCGTCTGAGAGCGCAGACTTGCTCATCATCGACAAGGGCTTGGGAGCTCATCTTGTCCTGGAGGCGCTAAACCGACTGCCTTCGGTCCGAAAAGGTCAGAACTTCATGCGGCCCGGCGTCGTGGTCTGGGGGATGTCGATCACTGAGGCAGAGGCCCTGCGCTTTCTGCAATCGGGGGCCCGTGGAATCGTCCGGAAATCCGCTGATACGGGTTCATTGTTAGCTTGCTTACGGGCTGTGGCCGGAGGGGGAAGCTGGATGCAGGATTCGGTCTTCCGGGAGGCGCTACCGAGTGAATCGCCAGTTCGCAGCGAACTGACCCCACGCGAGGAGCAGGTCAAGGAGTTGGTGGAGCAGGGATATAAGAACCGGGAGATCGCGCAAGAACTCGGGATCCGGCCGGGGACGGTGAAGATCCACCTTAAACACATTTTTGAGAAGACTGGCGTGCATGGCCGCCACGGTCTGGCGCTAAGTGGTCTTCGCCAAAAAGGTGTCATCACGCTGATGTCCCAGTAGCCCGGTCACAAGTCACCTGAAAGCTGGCTCCAGCTGGGTTTCATGTATCCGTTGCTATCCTGAGACTTGCGACCGCTGACAGCTCAATTCCTGCGCCACGCTTGCTTCTGGTGTGCGTTCAGCGCAGGATTCGCTCCGATACCGATCCATGCTTCCGCACTAACGAACATTCTGCAGGCCGAGCTGGACCGGAATTTCAAGGCACTTTCAAAAGCGGACCCGCCTCCTTACTTCATGTCCTACGAAGTGGACGAACAGGAAGGGGATTCGCTCTCGGCCTCGCTCGGAGCGCTGGTGTCCCAGAACCATGCCCATCTGCGGGCCGCGGACACGACGGTTCGGGTCGGAAGCAACAAGTTCGACAACTATCACCCTTACAAGGGCAGCTCAGGGAACTTCACGACCGCCGTACAGCTGAGCCTGGACGATAATGCCGATCAGATTCAGCGAACACTGTGGCTGGAAACCGATCGCGTTTATCGCTCTGCGGTTCGCCGGCTGTTGCAGTTGAAGACAGATCAGCAGCTGCTGGCCGAGCAAGGCGCGGTGGCGGCCGACTTTTCGGCGGAGAAGCCCGAAGTTTACTCCAAATCGCCAGAGCGTTATCAATTTGACACCAAAGGCTGGACGGTCCGGCTACGTGCGTTGTCGAAGGAGTTCATTCAATACCCCGACATTCTGTCCTCGCAAGTCGCGGTTGCCGGACATCGCGAAGTGAAGACATTGGTAAATACCGAGGGGACGGCCGTCGAGCATGGGACCACCCTCTATCGGTTCGAGGTGTCGGCTTCGTCCCTCGCACCGGATGGCATGGATGTGCGGACTTTCGCGTCCTTTGAGGCCTCTTCACCCGATCGTTTGCCCCCCGACACGGATCTGCGCGCGGCAGTAAAGAAGGTGGCGGACCAGCTGAGCGCGCTCATGAAGGCGCCGGTAGCCGAACCGGTGGTTTGTCCGGCTATCCTCTCTGGAAGCGCCGCGGCCGTCTTCTTCCACGAGATCTTCGGCCATCGCGTGGAAGGCCACCGTCAGAAGGACATCGCCGAGGGCCAGACATTCACCAAGATGCTGGGCCAACCGGTATTGCCCACGTTTCTGAGCGTGACGTTCGACCCGACCCGCCGCAGCATCCAGGGGATCGACTTGAACGGCTACTACGAGTATGACGATGAGGGCGTTCGGGCCCGTCCGGTGAATGTCGTCGAGGACGGCATCCTGAAGACATTCCTGCTGTCGCGGTCGCCGGTTGGTGACTTTCAGTATTCCAATGGTCATGGACGCCGTCAACCGGGCTTGGAAGTTGTCTCGCGGCAATCGAACCTGTTGGTGATATCCACGAAACAGGTCAGCGACAAGCAGCTGCGCGAAGAGCTGATCGCAGAGGTAAAGCGCCAGAACAAGCCGTATGGGCTGTATTTCGAGCAAGTCTCGAACGGCTACACGACCACCCGCCGCCAAGGTTTACAGGCCTTTACGGTGGTACCGCTGGTGGTGTACAAGGTGTACCCGGACGGGCGCCCGGACGAACTGATTCGTGGCGTCGACATCGTGGGCACACCGCTAGCCAGCTTCCGTAAGATTCTGGCCACATCGGACCGGCTGGAAGTCTTTAATGGATACTGTGGCGCCGAATCGGGTAGCATACCGGTGTCAGCGGTATCACCGGCGATTCTGGTTTCTGAAATCGAGATTGAGAAGAAGCAGAATTCGCAGCAGCGGCTGCCTCTGCTGCCGCGGCCGGGCACGCTGGTGGCGGCGACGAATTAGTGCAATGGGTCTCCCAGGAATGAGTTCCCCGTCAGCACTCCAGCAGACCTCGCGCTTTAAGCGAACGTGCCGTGTCGCTGGCCTGGCCTGTGCCGCACTTCTGCTCGCTGCCGCTACCCGCGGTGCGACCCTCGAGCCCGCTGTGGCGAAGGTTTTGCAGGAAGACCCTCAACTGCGCGCCATGAGCGATGAACTGGCTCGCTCCGAGACCTTGCGGCTCAATGATCTGCCGCGGCCGTATTTCATCTCCTTCTCGAGCGACGACGTGGACGTCTTTAGCGCATCCGCCAGCTTGGGCGGGCTGCTGAGTTCGGGCGATGGGCGTGTTCGAGTCGCCTCCATTCAGTTGCGGCTGGGCGACTATAAGTTCGACAACATGAACTGTTCCTTCTCCGGTCAGATGCGAACCGTGCCGCTGCCGTTGGAAGACGACTACAACGCCCTGAGAACCACGCTGTGGCTGGCGGCTGATCAAATCTACAAGCGCTCCACCGAAGAGCTGGTGGCGAAGAAGAACATCCTGCGCGACACTCAGAACCCGGACTCGACGCCCGACTTCACCCCGGAGCCCGCCCTGCAACTGGTGATGCCGGTGCCGGTAGCGGCTGTGGATAACCAGGCATGGGTCGAACGCGTCAAACATCTGTCAGGGCGGTTTGCTTCGCACAATGAGATTGTGCAGTCGAACGTGACGCTTCGGTCGATTGTCTCGACGTTCCGGCTGACCAATACGGAGGGATCGATTATCCGGACTCCGGAGATGTTTGCAGGTCTGGAGATCAAGGCTAGAGCGGTCGCCGAGGATGGCAACCAGGTTTGGGATGCGCTCTTCCTCAATGCTTTGCGGGTAGCGGACCTGCCGGACGAAGGGATGCTGGCAGGGATGGTGGACCAGGTGGCAACGGAGACCGAAGCGATACGGAAGGCTCCCCTGGCGGCGGACTATTCCGGGCCAGTGTTGTTTGAAAACCAGGCAGCGGCCGCCATGCTGGCCGAAGTTCTTCCGGATGCTCTCCACGTGGACCGGAAGCCGGTAGCGCCGCAGGGACAGCCGCCTCAGATGCTGGAAAGCGTATGGGCGGCACGGATCGGCTCGAAGGTCTTGCCCGATTGGGCCAGTCTGCTGGACGACCCCAAGCAACATAAGTTCGACGGCAAGCCGCTGCTAGGCGCTTACGAAGTCGATGTGGAAGGCGTCCCGGCAAAGCCGGTGCACCTGGTTGACAACGGCACCCTGAAGTCGTTCTACGTGACGCGCACACCAATGCGAACGTTCAGCGGAAGTGACGGCCATGGCCGGATTCATGGGCCGTTTGGTGAGGCCTATCCCTTGTTTGGGAACCTTTTCTTTCAGGCTGCCGTGACCGTGCCCAACGACCAGATGAAGACGAAGCTGCTCGAAATGGTCAAGGCCAATGGTTTGAAGTACGGCATGCTGATACGGCGCATGGACTTTCCGACGACGGCGTCGCGTCAGGACTTCGAAGAGATCCTCAAGCAAGCAGCGGCGGGCGGCGCCTCGCGAACGATCTCTCCGCCAATCCTGGCGTACCGCGTCTATCCGGATGGCCGCGAGGAACTGGTCCGAGGAGTGCGCTTCAAGGATTTCAGCGCCAAGGATTTGCGAAACATCGCTGCCGCTTCCGATGCGCCCTACGTATTGAACTACTTGAACAACGGAGCGCGATTCGCCTGGGCGGACGGCGGTAGTGAAGCCAGCATGTCGACCGTCGTGGCGCCGGCTCTGCTGCTGGAGAGCGTAGACCTCGGCAGGTCGGAAGGCGAATTGAAGAAGCTACCCATCGTGCCCGCGCCGCCGCTTTCGGCGCCAATGGCCGCGAAGTAATTCATGCGTATCCTCAGCCGCGTCGTCTTTCGCGAGATCCTCAGCAGTGCCGCGCTCGGAACCGTGTTGTTTACGTTCGTGCTTTTCCTGCACAACCTCGACCGCTTGTTTGCCCTGCTGGTGCGGAGCTCCGCGACGCCGCTGGTTGTCGCGAAGCTGTTTATCTTTGCGATTCCGGCGACCATCCCGTTCAGTTTGCCGCTGGGCGTACTGGTGGGCGTACTGCTTGCGCTCAGCCGTATGTCCGCGGACGGGGAGATTATTGCCATGCGGGCAGCCGGAGTGCCAAGCGTCACCGTGTCGCGCCCGGTCCTCCTCTTCTCCTTTCTGGGGATGATTGCGACGGCGCTGGCCACCTTGTGGATTACGCCGCTCACGCTGAAGCTGACCTCGGATATGGCCAAGGATCTGGCGGCCGCTCAGCTGACGACAGAGATTCAACCCCGCATCTTTGAAGAGCAGTTCCCGAATACGGTGCTTTACGTGGATGAGGTTGTAACGGGCATACAGGTTGTATGGCGGCGGGTGCTGATCGCCGACGTCACCAGTCCGGAAGACCTGGAAGCACAGCACAAGGACCGCGGCGAGGGACCGAAGATCACGGTGGCGTCGGAAGCGATCGCGACGGCCGATCCGGAGCACAACCGCATCCAGCTGAACATGAAGGATGTCCGGACCATCTACCGCGACAAAGATGGCAAGGTGATCTCCGAATCGACGCCGGTTGGCGTGGTGGCGCTGCAGGCACAGAAGCCCAGCGAGCTGCATCTGAATCACGAGGTAACGGAGATCGACACCGGACCGCTGTATAAGCGGGTCTATCGCGATCAAAGCAAGCTCACGCACGACGAATGGGTAGAAGCGGCTATCGAGCTGCACAAACGCTTCGCCATCCCGTTCGCCTGCGTGCTGTTGGCGGTGGTGGGCATTCCGCTGGGCGTCTCGTCGCGTAAGGGCGGCAAATCCACAGCGTTTGTGATGACCGTGCTGCTGGCGTTCTGCTACTACACCAGCCTGATCAGTTTGATCGGGCTGGCAAAGAAGGGCAGCCTCAGCGTGCCCATCGCCGTGTGGACCCCGGACGTGGCGTTCGCCCTGACGGGGCTTCTTCTGTTGACACAACTGGAGCGCCCCGGCGACCGGGATGTGATCGGGTGGCTTCGTTCGCTCTTCACGGCAATTAGTAAGCGATGGGGCCGGCACAGCAGCGGGAGGGTGGGACTTTCGATTGAATCGCTGCGGCGATTCGGGCTGCGGCCGATGTTGATCGACGCCTACGTACTGAACGGCTTCATCTTCTATTTCGTCGGCACCTTGGCGGCGCTGGTTCTGTTAACGGAAGTGTTCACTTTCTTCGAATTGGTCAGCGACATGATCAAGAACCAGATTGCGATGTCCAAGATGCTGGATTACCTATACAATCTGGCGCCCAAGCTGATTTACGATGAGACGCCCATCAGCGTGGTGGTGGCGTCGTTGATCTGCTTCGGAGTACTGACAAAAAACAACGAAGTGACGGCATTCAAAGCCGGCGGCGTGAGTGTCCATCGCCTGGCTCTGCCGGTGCTGTTTGCGGCGGCTGTCATCAGCATGCTGCTTTTCACCTTCGATCATTACTACATCCCGGGAGCGAACCGGCGCCAAGAGGCGCTGCGTAGCGAGATCAAGAAGAAGCCCATCCAGACCTACCTGCGCCCTGACCGGCAGTGGGTATATGGAATGGGGCCGCGGATCTACAACTACCGCTATCTCGATCCGCGTGACGCGATCATGTCGAAGGTGAATGTCTATGAACTGGACACCTCGAACTTCCGGGTGGTTCACCAGATTTCCGCCGACCGGGCGGTCTGGGTGCCCAGCCTGAAAACCTGGATCTTCGTAAAAGGTCTGAGCAATGTCACCGATAGGGCTGATAACGAGAAGCCTTCGCTTTTCGAAGAAGCCTCGTTCAAGGAACTGGTAGAGCCTCCGACCTGGTTCGTCAAGGAAGAAAAGCAGTACAAGGAGATGAACTTTCGTGAGCTCGCGCGCTACATCCGGGAACTGAAAGCCAGCGGCCTCGATACCATCCGGCTGCAAGTCCAATATCACAAGAAGTTTGCGGTCCCGCTGTTTGCACTGATTATGGCCGTGCTAAGTATTCCGTTTGCGTTTGTCGCAGGAAGCCGCGGGGCGATGACGGGCGTTGGCATCAGCTTCGGCATCACGATCGCTTACTTCACGGTGGGAACTCTGTTTGAGCAGATCGGCAACCTGAACCAGTTGCCCCCCGCCATGGCGGCCTGGTCCCCCGACGTCATATTCGCCCTGGCCGGCCTGTACTTTATGGCCCGTATGAAGACGTAGAGGGCCTGGCCCGGAGCTTCGATTGCGTCTGTTCCCGCGCCGCCACTTCGCCGGGATGATCTACCAGCAGCCCGGCAGCCCTTGCAAGTCATGCCGCCCGGCCATTAAGGGTCGTACGAGAATGGACTCATGGCCGGCATGCGGATCGACAAGTGGCTCTGGGCCGCCCGGTTCTTCAAGACGCGCACCCTCGCCTCCCGGGCCTGCGATCTTGGCAGGATCGAATCCAACGGACAGCCAGCCAAGCCTTCGCGCGAGATGGGTGTCGGTGACCTGTTGCAAGTGAAAAACGACGGTGGCGACTTTCAGGTGGAAGTTCTCATCCTCAGCGAGATGCGCGGTCCGGCGGCAGTTGCGCAAACGCTCTACCGTGAAACCGAAGCCAGCCGTCAATTGCGGCTGAAGCTAGCCGAAGAACGTAAGGCGATGCCGCACTTCGAGTCGTTTCGGGACGGAAAACCATCCAAACGAGACCGTCGTCGACTCGGTCGCCTTCGTGGCAGAATGTGAGCTGGCAAGCTCCCTCACATACCTGTCACGCCCCTGGCACAGTTATTCACATAACAATCTCAATGCTTTGCAGCCGGCTCCGGTTGCTAGTTCGGAATCCACACCAGACACTGGAACCGAAGACCAAGCCTCGAAAAAGGGGACGGCCTCGGTTCCCATTTGGCGCGCGGTTCGAGACTGGCCGCTCCTCGGGCCCGAGAAGGGGGCTACAGAATTGGCTTCTTCCGAAAATGTGGCGCAGGCTGCCAAGCCTGCCGAGCCGAGAGTCATCTCGGCTTTCCATTAGCGCGGGCGAACGGACCCCCGGTCAGATTGGCTTCTTCCGAAAACTCGACTCGGGCGGTGGGGCTGGGTCCCCAGACCCGCGCAGCTCTCCGTTTCGGATCTGGACGCCCACGTCCGGCTGCCCGTGTTTCGCAAAAAGCCTGCCTCGAAAAACGGGACGGACTTGGTTCCCATTGGCGTGCGGGTCGAGACAAGCCGCTCCTCGGGCCGAGAAGGGGGCTACAGAATTGGCTTCGATTTTTCAGCGGATTCTCCACACAAAGCGGAACCCGGCATGTGGAGTTCGTTTCGCAAAAAGCCTGCCTTAAAAAAAAGGACGGACTTGGTTCCCATTTCCAGCACGAGTAGGCAGGAAACCTGATTCCTCGAAAGAGGGACGGACTCCATTCCAGCGTGATCTAAGTCATTTATGATCAGTAGTTTGAGTTCGTTCGCGCTTGGTCAGGACGCAGGTTTTCAGGCAACCGCCGTCTTGGAGGCGCTCAGAAGGCGGTTCAGGTTAACCAGTTCGATTCGCAAACTGTGATGGCGGCGGCCCGGGCTGAGTCATTCAGCTAGTACCCGATCGCCGTGGCTGGGCGGTTGGCTGATCACCAACATGCCGACGTCTGCGAGGCTGCGGTTAATGGCTTGGTGCCGCTGGCCGGGCAGGATTTCGAGCCCGTCGCCGGGACGGAGGGTGTATTCGTGGTGCTCTACCTCCAGGGTTAGCTCGCCGCTCAGGCAGTAAAAGAACTGCCGCGAGTGGACATGATGGTGGCGGACCTCAGTGGCGCCGGGGGGCATTCGTTCTTCAATGACGCTGAGGTTGGGTTGTTTGACTAAGTGCCAACCGTCGCAGTTTGCGCCCCAGGTGTAGTGTTCGGCGTTCTGTTTGGACAGGATGTGGGTGGGGCCTGGGAACGGTTGCATGTATTTTAGGGTCGCATTTGCTAGTGAACCGACGAGTAGTTGTGGAAGCCGGCGGATTCGAGGATGCGGGGTCCGGGATCGGGTGTAAAGAAGAGGGCTTCGGCCCCAGGGTAGTGCTTGAGCAGTTCCAATCCGCGTTCTGTTCCTAGAACGCATAACGCCGTGGCAAGGCTATCGGCCTCGATTCCGGTTCGGGCCGCGACGGTGACGCTGATGCGGCGGGTGAGGGCCTGCTGGGTCTTGGGATCGATGATGTGTGAATACCGTTTTCCGTTGATCTCGACGAATTGTTCGGTGTCGCCCGAAGTGGAGACTGCCGCATTTGAAACTACCAGGATGCGCGTGAAGGCGGCTTGCGGAAGATCAACGGAGTCGACGCCGATTTGCCAGCCTGGCCGGTCCGGCGGCGCGTCGCTGGCGGCGATGTCGCCGCTGGCCGCCACCATGGCACTACGGATGCCCTTTCCGTGAAGGGCAACCAGGGCTTCATCGGCTGCATAGCCCTTCGCGATGCCACCGAGATCGAGCAGCATGCCAGGCTGCGAAAATGTCACCGTCTGATGGACGGGGTCGAGGGTCAGCTTCTCGAAGCCGGAACGGCCGGCTGCCTCTCGCAACCGGGAGGGGTCGGGAAGCTGTTGAGTTTTTCGCGAGTCGCGCCAAAGCAGGATCACCGGCGCCTCCGTGACATCAAAAGCGCCGGCCGAAGCCCGCGACAGTTTCAACGACGCATCGAGAACGCGAAACAGATCGTCGCTGACGTGGACGGGTCTGCCGGGCGGCTGTCGGCACAACCGCATCAGTTCGCTCTGGGGATTATAGTCGGAGAGCATCTCGTCCAGCTGATGGATGCGGGCGAAGGCGGCCTGGAATCCAGCGACGGCTTGCGGCGGCGATGCCGCATAGAGCTTGATGCGGAAGAGAGTCCCCATGTGGGGCTCGACCATTTCGAAAGGCCGGAGGGTGGGGGTTTGCGGAGTTGCGTGCGCGGCGAGGAGGAGGAAGGCGGCCACAGCATTGGCCGCGGATGAACCCCGATGAATGCGGATCGTTCGATTGGTCGAACAATGATGGCCCGCTTGCCGGCTGGGCGGAGAGCTGCGCTCGCGGTGTGCTGGCACTCTAATCAATCACGCTCCACACCGTTGTTCCAGTAACGGAACATTTCTTCGGCGGTTGGGATTTTCGCAGGGCGGACGATGCGGAAGCCGAGCCACTGCGCGTCGGTGTGATACCAGATGCTCTTGGGCAATTGCGGGATCCTGCTGCTTCCAGGCGGCCTCCGAGCCGACGCGGGCGCCGCAGCGCAGTTCCTTCGCCGGGTCGTTCCAGGAACCGCCGCGGGCCACTTGAGGATAGGCCTTGGTCGACTTCACCCACGGGTCGGTCTGGGGGTCTGCCGGGTAGGCAGCATATTGGTCGAGCGTCCACTCCATGACGTTGCCGAGCATGTCGTAGAGGCCCCAGGCGTTGGGCTTCTTGGTTCCGACCTTCTGGTATTTGCCGTCGCTGTTGGCGGCGAACCAGGCGTAGTCGCCGAGCTTCGATGGGTCGTCGCCAAAGTAGAACGCGGTGGCGGTTCCGGCGCGGCAGGCATACTCCCACTCCGCCTCGGTGGGCAAGCGATAGAACTCGCCGGTTTTGGCGCTGAGCCATTCCGCGTATTTGTTAGCGGCGTGCTGGGTCATGCTGATGGCCGGGAATCCATTGATGCCCATGCCGAAGCTCATCTCAACGTAGGGCCTGGTGGGGCGGCTCACTCCGTCGACAACCTCATCTTTGTGGGCCAGTTCGCCGGCCTGCTGGGCAAACATGAAGAGACGGTACTCGTCCCAAGTGACTTCGTGGGTCTCCATCCAGAAGGCATCGATGTGAACCTTGTGCTGCGGGCCCTCGAATTTGCTGCGGCCGGCTTCTGAATCGGGAGTTCCCATGATGAAGTCGCCGGCAGGGATGGGCGTCATTTCAAAAGAGACGTTGGTATTGGGAATGGTGGTCCGATAGGGCTTCATGGCTGACGCATCAACTGGCTTGGCAGCGGCGAGGATCCGGTCGTAGATGGTCTGAACTTCGGCTCTCTCCGTGGCGATCCGCGCGGCCTTGCTCTGCGCCAGGCGATTGGCGCTGGCCGATGCGTCGTTGGTGGAGAGCGTGACGCTTTCGGGCCAGTTTGCGCCTTCCGCAATCCAGGTTCTAAAGAGCGCGAGCTGCTCCTTCGAAAGTTGCGGCCCGCCCGGTGGCATGGCGCCGGGCTTCCCTGTGGGCGTTTCCAGGGACTTCAAGAAGGGGCTGTCGTCCGGCTTTCCCGGGCACGACGGAATGACTCTCAAGCAAGGCGGCTTTCGAATCGAAGTGCAGGCCGGCGGCAGCTTTGGCGGAGCCGTGGCAGGCGAGGCAGTTCTGCTGGAGGATGGGCGCGATCTGGGTTTGAAAGTCGACGGCAGCGATGGGAGTGGGCGGCGGAGAGAGCAAGGGCGGAGAGTAGCAGGGAGACGGTTCGCATCACTTCACTAAAAGATAGCGAAGGAGATGTGGAGGACCCGGATGTATGATGGCCGCAGTTATGGAAACGAGCGCGCGGAGCTTTACTCGGGCCGTGTTGGGTAGGACGGGGCGGCCGGTGACGAGGCTGGGAGTGTCGTCCGGTTACGGCGTGCCGGGCGAGGCGATGGAGCGGGCTTTCGAGCAGGGAGTGAACTACCTCTATTGGGGCAGCAGACGCAGTGGAACATTCGGTGAATCGCTGCGTCGTTTAGCACCGCGACGCGACCAGTTCGTGTTGGTAGTCCAGTCGTATAGCCGCATCGCATCACTGATGGGCTGGGGCCTGGAGCGCGCGCTGCGGGCCTTGCGCTTCGACTACACCGATGTGCTTTTACTTGGATTGTGGAATCGTCCGGTGACGTCGCGCATTTTTGACGCGGCCATGCGGCTGAAAGAGCGAGGGTTGGTGCGCTATCTGGCGGTTTCCACGCACAATCGCAGCTTGGTGCCCGGGATCGCGACCGGACACGACTTCGACGTGATCCACTTCCGCTACAACGCGGCGCATCCCGGAGCCGAAACCGATATCTTTCCGCATCTGCCCGATAGCGGCCGGCCGGGTCTGACGGCGTTCACGGCGACCAGTTGGGGGCAATTGCTGGGCAAGGCGATGCTGCCAGGCATTGCGGGGTCGCTGCCGAAGGGTGAGCGAGTTCCCACAGCTGCTGACTGCTACCGCTATGTGCTGACCAGGCCTGAGGTAGATGTGTGTATGACGGGCCCTAACAGCGCGGCACAGATGGAGCAGGCTCTGGAAGCGCTGCGGCTCGGGCCGATGAGCGAAGAGGAACTAGGGTGGATGCGGCGGGTCGGGCGCGCGGTGTCCGGGAAGTAGAACCCGTAACGCCGCCCTAGCTGAACTTCGTGATACCGGGCATGGGGCGTGGGGCAACCGGCAGCGCGGCGTTCCAATCGATCTTTTCCGGACCCAACTTTTCCTGCGAGTTGAGGGCTTGGTCCCAGGTGATCTGCTCACCGGTGTAGGCGGCCATGCGGCCCATCATCGCGAGCAGGGTGCTGGTGGCCATACGCTCGCCGTCGTTCACGGGCTGGTGGTTGCGAATGGATGCAAACAACACGTCGTGCTCGCGCTGGTACATGTCGTAGGGCGGACCTTCCTGAACCCAAGCCCAATTGGTCTTTCCCTCGATCTTGGGGATCTTGCCGCGGCCGATGGTGCAGGTGCCGTCAACGCCCAAAATGTAGTCGGCGTTCTCGTTGTAGATGCCTTCGATCTGGCGATTGGCGAGAAAGGCGCGGACCCCGTTGGGGTAGATGTAATTCACTTCGAAGTGATCATAGATGTTGCCGCCAAGCGCCGGAATAACACGGCCGCCGACGGCCACGCAACTGACCGGTGGCTGGTCGTGCATGGACCAGGCGATCTTGTCGGCGCTGTGCACAGCCTGCTCCACAATGCTGTCGCCGCAGAGCCAGCAGAAGTTGTACCAGTTGCGGATCTGCCATTCGGTGTCGCTCATGCCGGCAGGGCGGGTGCTTTCGGCGGGCATCGGCTTGACGGGGCTGGTGTAGTAAGTGGCGTAGTAGGCCACGATGCGGCCCAGCGCGCCGTCGTTGATCTGCTTAAAGGTGGCCTTGATCTTGTCGTCGTAGCGCCAGCAGAAGCCTGCCACCAGCGACAGGTTCTTTTGCTTGGAAAGCTTCACGGCCTCGAGGACCTGGCGGACGCCGGGCGCATCGGTCGCAATCGGCTTCTCGCAAAAGATGTTCTTGCCCGCATTGACGGCAGCGGTGAATTGAGTGGGACGGAAACCCGGCGGCGTCGCCAGCAGGACCACATCAATGCCGCTATCGAGAACCTTTTGATAAGCGTCCAAGCCGAGATACTGCTTGGCTGGTTCGGTCTTGACGCGCTTGGCGAGTTTGCCGTCCTCGGTGGTGCGCAGTTCGTCGAGGCACTTGTCGATCTGACCCTGATCAACGTCGGCGACGGCGACCAGTTCCGCGTAATCGTCAGCGGTCAATGCCTGCGAAGCGGCGCCGGTGCCGCGGCCGCCACATCCGACTAAGCCAACCTTGATGGCGTTGGTGACGGACTGGGCGGAAATAATGGCCGGGAAGCCGGTGACCAAGGCGGTGCCCAGCGCGCCCGTGGTGGATTTGAGAAAGTCGCGGCGATGGGAAGCCGACGGAGAAGTATTATCCTTTTGCATCCCTTCCTTGATAGCACTTCGATGGGGAGGAGGCGGTGCGACCGAATCCCCGGCACGCCCTCACAAGGTGCTAGGGTAGATTCGATGCACCCAGCCTTGAGAGCAATAGCGGGTTGGTGGTTCGCCCGAAAACCTCCGGCGAATCTGAGTAGCGGTGATATCTGCACCGTTATTTCGGAGGACGGCGGGTACCAGATTGCGAAGGTTCTGAAGGCGGATGAGGCCATAGTTCACATCCGGCTTTATAAAGAGCGTTTCGCGACGGCGCCGGCCCACGTCGATACAGGAACACTCAGCTTGGGAAGCATACACGATCCGGATGGATTTGGGATGGGACATCTACCGCTCTCGCGCCGCGCTTTCGCCGCGTGGGCTCCTGTTCGCATCCAACACGAGTCTGTTTCCGAAGAAGAGTTGGATGGCTATCGGATCTGGGAAGAATCTGGAGGCGGTACCTGGGGGTAAGGCCGCCGAAGCGAGTTTGGAGAAGTGAACCCGCTATCCCGGAACGGCTAGGCGCTGAGCCATTCCAGCGGCCGGGGACGGAAGTGAAGTTCGCGCTTCGCTTTGGCGTTGGAGGCGGCGCGGAGGCGGGTGGCATAGTAGACCGAGTCGGGGCCAGCTTGCTGCAGCGCGTCCTCCTCGGAGACTTGCGGCGGCGCAGGCGCGCCGGCGTAGCGCGCGAAAGCGGGGAGCCACACGCGCTGCTCGGAGGGCTGGTCGTCGACGATGTTGTAGGCTCCTGGGGCGGCGTTGATCGCGGCAACGGTGGCTAACGCTGCATCCTCGATATGAATCCAATTCCAGACGCCCTGGCCAGCGCCGATGACCGGGAATTGTCGCCGGCGCACCTGATGACCCACGTCGCCGTCTTTCGTAAACCAGGTTCCGGGTCCGTAAAAGAAACCGTAGCGCAGCACGACGCCTTCGATCTCAGGCTGCGTCAAGAGTGCCGCTTCGAGATCGGCGTATCGCCTGCAACCGGCGGCGATTCCCGGTGATGCATCGAAGGCGAACGGCGTCCTCTCGTCCGCCAGTCCACTGCCCGCGGCATACCAAAAGGCGGTGGATTGCAGAACGTAGCGGCGGCAATTCGCGGCGCTGGCAGCGGCCAGCAGGTTGGCGTTCCCTTTGGTTCGCACTTCGGCGTCGCGAGGTGCGGCGGCTTTCATGTCTTCGGGCGTGTAGTGCTTGGGCAGTGAGGTCAGTTCATTAATGATGACTTCTGGGCGAACGCGGGTGACGGCCTCACCTACCGACGCGGCGTTGAGTACGTCAGCGATGATGGCTTGCGCACCTTTGGCCGTGAGATCGGCTGCACGCTCCGTGGACTGGGTCATGCCAAAGACGGCATGCCCGTCGGACAGGAGCTTGCCGATGAGAGGAGAGCCAATGGCGCCGGTGGCACCGGCCAGAAGGACTTTCATGAAGCGATTTTGGCATATATGGAGGGACTCCGCGGGCCATTGGCGCAGGCTATGTGGACACTTGGCAATCGCCGATAGTGATCGCACATGACCGGGATGGTCTGCTCTGGGCGGGGCGACATAAGGAACCGGCGTCCGCGCCGAAGTAGTTACTGCCCTGAAACTCCGCCACTGGCGCTCACATAGTGCAGTGTTAGGAATACCTCGTGAGATTGGGCCGTCGCACCAGGCTCGGCGTTTTCGGGCGGGGTTCCGCCTCCCCAGTTCGAGGCAAAGCTTAGGGCGGCGTTATTGAACGAAGGGTTTGTGGAGCCGATCAATTCCACGTCTGTCAGCTTGCCACTTGGTGGCTGCATTCCGTGCAGCATCACGATTGCTCCTGTGTTTTCCGCAGTCGTCTCGGCAGCAGGAAGCGTCAAGCGGTAGCGCCAGGGCTGAGTCATGATTGCGCCCACTCCGATGGCATTCAGGTTTGTTGGCTGGAAAAGCGCGGCATCTTTGACCGGATCGGCGATGCTGTCGATCTGGCCTTCAATGACAACACGACCTCCCTGGGTCACCGTAAACTTATTCGGAATTACCTTGTCATGGAACGACAGAGCTTTGGAGTAATCAAAAAGCGCGTAGAACCCAGGGACGGGCGAGTAAGTGATTAGATTGCCGGACTTCGGGTCAACGCAGTACTCAGACTCCTCCCAGCGCCGCCCGCCCGCATCGACTTTGGGCTGGAACGGATGGGACACCAGGGCGCACTGCAGGTCAACGCCATCCAGACTGGCGCTGGCCGTTCGAAGCGAAGCGCGCGGTCCCAGCGGAGTGGTCTTAAAGAAGATGAGACCGCGTACCTGAGCAAGGCGCAGGGGCAAAGCTATTGCCGCCTGATTACTATACAAAACGTTGTTTTTCACGAATAGGTTGACGACCGAAAAGCCAGGTCCATCGGCGGTCCAACGATAAGCGCCAGCGCCATTGGACGTATCCTGCAATTTCCAAGCCCCATCCGAGGACGAAGATCCAAAGGTGGTGAAGGTAGTCTTTTGATCGTAGGGAACAGTGCGAATATTCGACCGCTGAAAGGCCGTGCCGAGCAAATCGACCAGCGCGACACGCTGGCTCACATCCTGGACGGGTTGGGCATTGCCGGCGACGAGTTCAAGCCGGTCGGAAGGCACGGGTGGCTCGGACGTCACCCCGTCTGGCATGGTTGGATTGTTAGTTGCCTGTGGTCGCGCCGCTGATTGAAAAATCAGCCAGCAGGCGGGCACAAGCAGCAGTAATGATGGCCGATGGAGGCGAGTTACCATGAGGTCCTCCCGAGCACTTACGTTTAGGCAACGATAGGTTAGCAAGAATCAGTGGATCGTGGGGCGATCAGTATTTCATCAGCTTCAGTTTGACGACGGTTCCCTCCGAGGTCAGGCGCAAGCCGAAGAAGATCTCGTCGCCACCCAACAGCCGGCGGGGCTTCCACACGCCGTTCTCGTAAGTCCCTTCTTCCACAGTGACGAAGTCGGCGCGCGGCGTGGCCGAGCCGAACCGCGGCCGGAAGTTGACGGTGGTATCGAAGCCGGCAACAACAAACTCGTCGGGCGCGATTTGGCCTATGAGCGCGCGGCCGGTGGTCTTCGGCGTTCCGATGGCGCGGGCGCCGCCGTAGCCCCAGGCTGAGGGACCGAATTGGGCCATGGCCTCGTAATCGCCGAAGTCGACGACCACAGTGGCAATGCCTTGTTCTTCCACCACGGAGCGCAGCTTGCCGTAGGCTTTCGCTTCGGCCAGCAAGGGCGTGGCTGCACTGAGGATGCGATACGAGGCAGCGAAATCGGTGAGGCCGGGAGGAATCGGTGGAGTTATTGCCTTCGGGCGAACCCTCAATGCCGAAGGCCGACACGCCGATGCCCTTCAGGTCGCCGATCGCATAGAACATGCGCCGGGCAAAACCGAGGTCGTGGCCGGTTTCCGGGATAAATAGCGGATTGTCAGGACGGCTGTAAGGAGTTGCCTCCGCGATGTACTGAACGTAGCTCTGCTTGTAGATATCGGGGGAAATCCAGTCGATGGAGGGCACGATGGCTTTATAGAGCGGGAGCATGCGGGTGGTCGAGCCGCCGCTGGGGTGCGAAAAGCCGGGGTCGTAGAATCCGTCCTGGATGTCCGTCCAGACGTTGAGGAACATAGGCAATGGGAACTCTTGTTTTCCGGCCTCGGCCACTCGATTGATGTAGCGAGCCTGGTAATAGGCGGCGAAAGTCTCGCTGGCGTAGGGGCCGAAGACCTCGCTCCAGGTGCCATGCTTGCCCTTGGCGAACACTTCCACGACAGCGGCCGGCGCAGGACCCGCGAAGAGCTGGTTGGCGCTTTCGGAATGGTCGCGATCAGTGCCCAGCACACCGGCTTCGTTCTCCACTTGAATAGCAATGACGGTGTGCTGCTCGCCGTCAATCTGCTTGAGGTGACGCATGAAAGCCGCGAAGGCGCGGGCGTCAGCTAACTGGGTTGCTTCCACATGAGCCGCCAGCGTGCGGATCGGGCTGCCGGTCTGATCGATCATGCGCGGATACTTTTTGAGGTCGTCCTTGATCCATGCAGGAGCGTAGTGCATGGCGGCGTTCTTGAAGCCGCCGAACCAGGCCAAAATCAGGTGAAGACCATTGGCTCGGGCACCGGCCACCAGGCCGTCGACGACCGTGAAATCGAAATGCCCTTCCACGGGCTCAACCGTCTGCCATTGAATAGGGATCTCCACCGTGTTCGCATGAAGTGCTCTGGCCAAAGGCCAAGTGCGCTCCAGTTCGGCTGGATATCCACTGGAGTTGAAGGTCTGAATTCCCAGAATCAGAAAAGGCCGGTCATCGACAATAAACTGGAAACCGCCGTTGTCTTTCACCAAACGTGGCATCGGAGCCGCGGCTAAAGCGGTTGCGGCCATTAGTAGGGCCACTGGGGTCACTCTCATTACGCCTCCTTAAGGAAGCTGGGCGTGACCGTCGGGCTGCGCATATTCGTCGCCGGGCGCCGTGCCATCGCCAAGCCACCCAAAGCATACACCCAGGGCGAGTCACAACCGATGGAGACGGCGCCCGAAAGCGGAGCGCCGTGAAACGCGAGGCGGGAGGCGGTCTATGCCTTTCGCTTGAACAGCATGTGATAGATGAGCAGAAAGATGACCGAACCAATGACCGCGACGAAGAGGCTGTAAATGTTCAGGCCCGTTACGCCGGAGGCGCCGAAGAACTGAAACAGCCATCCGCCCACGACGGCGCCGACGATTCCCAACAGAATATCGAGGATGAAACCCTCCCCCGACTTGTTAACGACTTTGCTGCCGATGAAGCCGGCGACTAAACCCAGGACGATCCAAGCAAGAAATGACATCTGGTCCCTCCGCTCCTTTGCATCACGCTGCAATCAGGCTAAGCGCAGCTATGGCACAAAGATCATATCCCAAATTTGCAGCTCAAAAGACTGGACCTAAGTCGCGGATCCAGCGGCCTCTGGAAGCTGGAGTGACAAGGTCCGGTGATCAAAAGATCAGCTTCAAGCCAAACTGTATTTGCCGGGATGTGGTGGCTGTGGAAGTAATCAATCCGGCCGAGGAACTGACGTTGCCACCGGAGAAGACAATCGCGTTGGGCGTGCCGAAATTGGCGTGATTGAGTACATTGAAGAACTCGGCTCTGAACTGCAGAGTGGCGCGCTCGAAGATGCTGGTGTTCTTGAGGAGCGACACGTCGGCGTCGGCGAGGCCCGGACCGCTGTAGGTGCCTCGGCCAAGATTCCCGTATGTGCCAGGCGTGGGCAGGATGAAGGCCTTTGGATTGAACCATTGGTTCGGATTCCCAAGTACCACCGGTGCGGTGAATGCCGGATTCAAGGAAGGGCGGTCGGGGTTGCGGGTGTCTCCGTCGCCGGAGCGATTCGAACCAATCTGAGGCGTGAACGGGAAACCGCTAAGTAGTGTGATAATCCCGTTCAATTGCCAGCCGCCGGCCAGCTTATTGGTGATGCCGGTGGCACCGCCGAGCCAGCGCTTACCGCGACCGAAAGGCAGCTCATAGCTGCCGGAGATGCTGGCCTGGTTGGCGATGTTGAGCGCCGACAGTCCCCAATCGCGCGGCAGATCGTTGCGATCCAGAATCATCTGCGCCTGGTTGTTATTCTGGGCGCCGGTCAGGCCCGAATTCATGTCGAGGTTCTTGGACCACGTATAGTTGGCGCGAAACTCGAAACCGTGTTGAAGGCGCTGCGTGAGGTCCACTTGCAGCGCATTGTAGCTACTATTGCCCTCTGTGTACCAGAAGAATCCACTGGATAGATAGGGATTCGGGCGGGTCCCGACGGGGATGTACTGCGCACCGTCGGGCACAATACCCCTGGCGGTGCCGACTCCGCCCGACTTGCAGCCAGCCGGGTTGGTGCAGACTTCGGCGGGAATGGTATTCGGATCGACGCTGAGAAGCCCATGGTAACCGTGCGACCCCACATAGGCGACGCGGAGAACGGTATTGCCGTTGAGCTGCTGCTCGACGGTAAAGTTCCACTCCTGAACCGTGGGCGTCTGGGCATTCGGCTGCACGCCCTGCGGTGCGAAAGTGGTGCACGGCGCCGGAACACCCGCGCCACAAGAGGGTGGCGGCGGCACGCCTGGCGTGAAAGGCACAATGGATAGGAGCGAGACGTTAGAGAAGGCCGCTGAGCCGTTGTAAGGGGGCAGCGAATTCATTAGAAAGCTGAGCGCGTCGATCAATGAGTAGTGGGTGCCGAATCCCGCGCGGATGGCGGTTTTGCCGTTGCTGAAAGGGTCCCAGGCCAAACCGACTCTGGGGCCAAGCAGGAGCCTGGCATTGTTTTGGGTGAATACGGAGTCTGCCACGCGTGGCGTGGTGAGAAGGACACTCTGCCCGTTGGTGATGTAGTTTGCGGCCCTGCCAAATACTTCATTCCATCCGGTGGTGAATTCGTCGCGCAGGCCAAGCTGGAGGGTGAGGTTTGGGCGCAGCTTGAGGGTATCTTCGACGTAGATGGCGCCGAACAGGCTGCGCCAGCCGAGTTCGTTGGCGCTGGGCACGATTTGGAAGCTGCTCAAAGTGGATTGCAGGAAGGTAGTCAGGCTGGTGAAGCTCGCCTGACCGAGCTGCCGGGAGGCTGAGTCTTCGTTGTCCTGCAAACGTTGAAACCACGCGCCGACCGCGATCTGATGAATCCCCTTGGTGATTTGAATGTTGTCGGTGTAGGTGAAAAGGTTGCGGCGATTCCAAACGCCCGAAGCATTGTTCGCGCCAGCGGATGTGATGGTGCCTGCGCCGTTGGTAGTGGTTCCACCGCCGATGACAATCCCTCCGGGCGCCGCGCCGCTGAGAAAAGAAAGATCGGATGGAAAAGACGTGTCAAACGGAGATGAGTTGTAGCTGAATGCGGCGCGAGAAAAGCCGCCGATGAACGTGTTGATGACCTGCGGTGAGAACACATGCGTTTCCTGGAGGCTGGCGACTTGAGCGCAAAGCGTTACGTACGAACCGAAGAGCGGGTCCGCCAATGGTTCCAGGGTGTTGCCGTCATCAATGGTGTAGGCCGCCGAAATCGTATCGCGTTCCAAAGTATAGTCGCTGCGGAGGGTGCCGAAGTTCTCACTCACCGATTGGTGCGGATTGTAATACGCAGTCGACGTCCCAGTGGGCAGTCCATTCACAAGCAGCTCCGAGCCATTCGGCAAAGGCCAGAACGCCATGTAGGGCAACATTGCCTTATTCAGGTGAGGTACCGGGACATAGACGCCGGAAGAATTGGGCAACAGGCCTTCGCGCGCGTACTGATCGGGCACCACGCTTACATTGCTGACAGCCAGCGCTTGCTGGAATCCTTCATAGTTACCGAACAGGAACCAGCGATTCTTCTGAAGGGGCCGTCCCAGGGCGCCGCCGAATTGGTTACGGCGAAAGGGAGGCACTGTGGCGCGGTCAAAGAAGTTCCGGGCATCGAGCGCGCTGTTGCGAATAAACTCGAACAGCGTACCGTGCAGCAAATTCGTTCCCGACTGGGTGACGACGACAACCTGGGCTCCGGCCCGCTTCCCATAATCGGCCGGGTATGTGCCGGTGAGAACGTTCAACTCGCGCACCGCGTCGATGCCGAGCAGTTCGCCGCTGACGCCGCCCGGTGTAACGGCAAGCTGGCTGGACCCGGTATATTCAACGCCGTTGAGCAGTACCAGCTCCTCCGACGTGCGGCGGCCATCCACGGTGAATGCGTTTCCGTTGCTGGTGCTAGTCTCGGCGCTCCTCAGCGCGCTGTAGTTGATAGCGCCGGGGTTCAGGCTGATCAGATTGTCGAAGCTGCGGCCGTTGAGGGGCAGGTCTTTCACCTCGCGCTCACCGACCAGACCTGAAACGTTCGCGGTGGTTGTGTTGACAATCGGGGCCTGGTCGGAGACGGTGATTTGCTGGACGAAATCACCCACTTCGAGCCGGAGGTTGACCACGGCCAGCTGACCCACTGCGAGACTGATTCCAGACCGAATCGCCGCCTTGAAGCCGGTCTTCTCGGCCTTTATTTCCTGTGGCCCCAAGGGGAGCGACGCGACAGTAAACTTGCCGGTCTTGTCGGTGGTGACCGACCGCGTCGCGCCGGTTTCAAGGCTCTTCACGGTAACGGTAGCGCCACCGACGCCTGTGCCCGTGGCATCCTCCACACTGCCAGAGATCGATGCCGAAGCTTGCGCCAACGCAGGCTGAGGCGTGGGGATGAGGGCAGAGAGTGCCAGAAGGAAGGCCGAAAGAATTGGCCGCGGAAGAAAGCCGAGGGACGCGGATGGTTTGATTGGGCGAACCACGACGCCAGTCCGCTGCTTCACAATCGCGGCTCCGCTTTGGCAATCGATCGGTGGTGCATTGTCTTAAGTCTAGGAAAGCTTCTCTCAGAGCCTCGCTAGAGAGGAGACAAAGCTGACTCCGCAGATTATCTGCTAAGTATAGGGAACGCCGACCGTAGCGGACAATCGGAGAATATGACAGCGAATCAATCGGGCCGCATCGTATCGCTGAACGTCGGGCAGCCGAAGCCCGTCGAGGTGGTGAGTGCGGCAGGCGAACGGGGTATGGTGCTCACGGCCATCTTTAAGGCGCCTGTAGAAGGGCGTGTGGCTTTGCGCGGCTACAATCTCGACGGCGACCGGCAGGCCGACCTCACTGTTCATGGCGGACCGAATAAGGCGGTCTACGCCTATGCGAGTGAGCATTACCTCTACTGGCACGACCAGCTTCCCGGCGTGGAACTGCCGTACGGAATGTTCGGCGAGAACTTGACTACGGCTGGTTGGACCGAGGAGAACGTGCAGATCGGTGACACGTTTCGCATCGGCACAGCCGTTCTGCAGGTATCACAACCGCGCATGCCCTGTTTCAAGCTGGGCATTCGCTTCAACCGGGCGGACATCGTGAAGCGCTTCTGGCATAGCGGGCTTTCCGGCATTTACTTCTCGGTGGTGGAGGAAGGGGAAATGGGCGCGGGTGATGCGATGGAACGGATCGATCCCGCGCAGGATTCAGTGAGCGTCGCCGACGTGGTTCGGATGTATCGGGGCGACGAAGCGGATCCCGAGACGCTCAAACGGGCGTTGAGGCTCCCACTGCCAGGCGGATGGAAAGAGCGCATCGAAGAGCGGCTGTATGAAACGCAGCGGTAGTATCGCCGCTTTCGCGATGACGCGGACGTGAAGCGCACGAAGGCCTTAGGAGCGCGGCAATGGCAGTATCTTCTGGAACGTTAGGGAAGTTTTGGTCACTTGAAACCCGACGCGCTGATAAAACCGATGCGCGTCTTGGCGAAACTCGTTGGAGCGCACCCGCATCGATCCGAAGCTGCGCGCTCTCGCCCATTCCTCGGCTGCGGCTATCAACTGTGTCCCAACACCGCGGCCGCGATGCTCCGTATCGACCACCATCCCGCAAATCTCTGCCATGGGGTCGCCATGCAGCGAATTGAACCCGCGCAGATGTATCCACCCGATCGCCTGCTCGTCGCCGGCTGTCGCGATCAGGATGGTGTCATTAACGCTAGCGGCGACAAGGTTAATCCTTTTTGCAACCTGGGCTTCCGAAGAGGGATAACCAAGCTGCGCGTTGAGATCGGCGATTCGTGCGGCATCGCTTTCTCGTAAGGAACGGATTGCCATCACACAATTATCAGATCATCGCGTTCGCCGACTGGTGCCGCCGGAGTGGCCGGGTTAAAGGCCAGCGGGATGCCATCCTGCCACACAATTACGAAGCGCGGTTGATCATGGCGGTTGCCGTGGCTTCGAGGAAACCGCGCAGTACCTGCTCGGCGTCGGGCGGCAACTGTGCCTCCGCAAACGCGCGGCTCATGAGACGTACCCAGCGGTCGCGGGCGGCCTGATCGATCACGAACGGCACATGCCGCATACGCAGGCGCGGATGCCCACGCTCGGTTATGTAGCGTTCGGGACCGCCAAATCGAAAGATGAGGAAATCTCGCAAATGCTGCTCGGCCGCGGCGAGATTGCGCCCCTCATACATGGGCCCGAGGATGTCATCCTGCGGCACCTGCCGGTAAAACGCCGCGATCAGACGGGTAAAGCCGTCCTCTCCGATCGCGGAAAATAAATCTTGTTCTTCCACTAGGCTGATGCTAACAAGCGAACCGAGCGGCTTGGGATTCCGCCGGCAGCGAGCACGTCAGTTATGATCTGGAGAAATGTCCGACCAACTGCGAGTCCTCGTCTCAGCCAAAGAGATCCAACAACGCGTCCAGGAGTTGGGGAAACAAATCGATGCGGACTATCCCGAAGGTCCCATTTACCTGGTCGCAATCCTCAAGGGCTCTTTCGTCTTCCTGGCCGATCTCTCGCGGGCGATCAAGCGGCATACCGTGCGCATCGAGTTCATGGGCATATCCAGCTACGGAAAAAACAAAACGAGTTCCGGCGAGGTGCGGGTTACCAAAGACCTGGATGTAAACCTGGAGGGCCGCAATGTGCTGGTGGTAGAGGATATTATCGACAGCGGTGTGACGCTCACTTACCTATCTCACATTTTGGAGCAGCGCAAACCGGCTTCTCTGAGCATTGTCACGCTGTTGGACAAGCCGGAGAGGCGCATCTCGCCGGTGGAAATTAAATACGTCGGCTTTAAGATTCCAGACGAGTTTGTCGTAGGTTACGGGCTCGATTACGCCGAAGACTATCGCAACCTGCCCGACATTTGCGTGCTCTCCGATTAGACAGGCACAGGTTGGGACGGCGTCAAGATTCCGCAATCGCGCGCGTAGCTCAGCAGCTCTGAGCGGGTGTGAAGGTTCAACTTACGCATCAGGTTGAACTTGTGAGCCTCCACGGTTTTCACGCTCAAATCCAGTTCCGTGGCGGCATCCTTGACGGTGCCACCCGCGGCCAGTAATCGCAGGATCTCGTTTTCCCGGGCCGTCAGGGCGGGACCAGGGCGTGCGGCGGGGGGCGCGGTCGATGCCGAGCGCAGCCGCTCAACGGTCGACGATAGGTTCTGCAGACTCAGGGTGGAGCTCCGTTCCGCGAGTTGGCGAATTAGTGGCAGCAAGAGCGTGGATGCTTCGTCCCGGCTGATGCATGCCGCCACGCCGGCCGAATCCACAGCGGACACGAGCGCAGGATTGGAACCGCCGGTCAACACCAGCAGCTGGGTACCCAACCCCTGCAAGTCCTCCAAGCCCGAGACTCCATCGAGGCCCGGCAGATCCCAAGCCACGACGGTTACGTCTGGAATCGCACCTGCCAACTCCCCCAGCAGCCGTGCCAGTTGAGGATAGTCCTCGGCTTCGCGTAGAACAACCAAGTCCTTTTCCGACCCAATCAACGTCAGCAAGCCCTGGCGGAATAGTGAGTGGTGGTCCGCCACCAGGATTCGGATGAGTTGTTTCGTTTGCATCAAAGCGGCCCTTTCGGCCCGACGCCATTTCGAGCCCAACAGCTCGCTTGAGCGAAACCCCGCTCAAGTTCACAGCTATTTGGCTTATCGGCCGCTCACCCGTTGGAACTTTAGAAAATCAGGAATAATGCCGCAGATAAACCGCTTTGCCTGTTTTCAGAGCAATGCGGGTGAACAAGGATTGGCGGATCGCAAAACGAACGGGCTTAACTGGCGTCCGCTGCCAGAAACAAAACGAATCCAACTTTCTAGATACTGGCGGGGTTGGTGAGCGAGCAGAAGGCCGGGCCCTTTTTCATCTTCAGTGCCCGGGACCCGACTCCTCCAGCAGCTGGATCACCTCCTGATTCTCCGACTTTCGCGCTCGTTCCAGTGCGGTCTGGCCGGCTCGGTCTTTTCTCTTCGGGTCCGCGCCGCGCTTCAACAGAACGCCGATGACTTCGGCGCGGTCCATGGATGCGGCGAGCATGAGCGGCGTAGCATGGCTCTCTTCATCCGTTGCATCCACTTGGGCGCCCCGGTCAAGCAACAGTTCCACGACGTCGGCGTGCCCCCCCAGCGCCGCATCATGCAGTGGAGTGCCTCCGGTTTTGTTCCGGGCATCCACTTTGCTGCCGTGGTCCAACAAAAGCTGAACCATCTTCAGCTGGCCTTTCAGGGCGGCATCGTGCAAGTAGGTGGAGCCGGCCTCCGTGGTCCGGTTCGCGTCGAACCCGTTTTCGAGGAGAATCTGCGCGATCTCGGTCTGTCCCCGGAGGGTAGCTGCTTCCATGGCGCTTTCGGCGGCCTTTTGAGACGCCTGTAGTTGCACGCCTGCGTGCAGCAGGGTTTCGACGACGGCCGAGTTCTTATAGGCCAAGGCCAGGTCGAGGGGAGTCTGACCATATTTGTCTCGCAGGCCGGCGTCGGCACCGGAAGCGAGAAGCGGCCGGATCACTCCAGTGGCGCCTTTCATGGCGGCTTCGTGCAATACCCCACGTCCATCCTCGTGCAGGCGCTTGACGTCGGCGTGGTTCTGGATGAGCAGCTCGACTACCTGCACCTGGTCATGCAGCACGGCCTCGTCCAGGGGCGTGTTTCCCCGGTCGTCCAGGACGTCCACCCGGGGACTCCTGGCAAGCAGAGCTTGAACAATTCGGGTGTTGCCGCGGGCCGCCGCCAGATGCAAGGCAAGTTGGCCGCCTCTGTAAGGCGCCAGAGGATCGGCGCCGGCATTTAACAACAACTCCACCACTTCGGGATGGTTGGTCAAGATGGCGTAATGCAGCGGCGTGGAACCGGCTTCGCTGTGGCGGGCGTTCACATCCGCGCCGCGGGCAATCAGGAAGGCGGCGATCTCGGCGTTCCCGCTCCATGCCGCTTCGTGTAAGGGCGTGCTGCCCAGCGCATTGCGGGCATCTGCGCTTACCCCAGAGTCGATCAAACGTTTGACGTCATCCAGACGCCCGGCATGGACCGCTTCATGGAGCTTGTCGGCGGGCGTGGGTTGGCTGGGAGGAGCTAGGGGCGAGCCCTGCAAGGCCCCGGCGCCAGCCACTATCAGCCAAAGCGCCGCCAGCGGTACCCGCATGCCCATCAGCGTATCATCGGGGTTTCAGATGGCTCGCCGGCCCTCGGAAGAAAAAAAAGAGGGGCGATCCTAAATCTGGCGATCGCCCCTCTTTTTCTTCGAATTCGGACGGTTAATCAGGCGTGCGATTCAGGAACGCCAGCGTTCACCACGTGGGCGTCCAACATCTTCTGGAAATCGGGCTTGCCGATTGCCCCGACCTTCTGGTCAACGACTTTCCCGCCCTTAAAGAGCAGCAAGGTAGGAATGCCACGGATGCCATAGCGCATGGCGGTCTGCTGGTTGCAGTCGACGTCCAGCTTCCCTACCTTCACCTTGCCGACATAGTCCTTTGCCACCTGGTCGACGGTCGGACCCATCATTCGGCATGGTCCGCACCACTCGGCCCAGAAATCAACCAGTACTGGCACCTCGGAGTTCAAAACATCCTTATCAAAGCTCTGGTCAGTAAAGGTTAACGTAAAATCGCCTGCCATTTATTCCTATCTCTCTTTCCTGCTAATTGATGTCATAAGACATGATTTTGATTCACCGCCCCCAGGCCCGTGCAAATCATAGAAAACAATCTTCTTGTTCCCATCGATGCAGCTTCAGCGCTTTCGCAAGGCCCCGGCGCGCGATCACGCGGCCGTCATCAACCGACGGTACAACTCAATATACTCCTTCGCGGATTTGCTCCACGAGAAGTCGCGCAACATAGCTGTCCTCATCATTCTCTCCCACCTCGGGGTTCCGTAGATGCCCAGCGCGAATCGCACACATCCCATCAGTTCGTGCCCCGCGAAGCCCCAGAACTTGAAGCCGGTGTCGTCATCGACAGTATCCTCCAGGCCGCCCGTGGCGCGAACCATCGGGAGGGTCCCGTAGCGGAGGCTGTAAATCTGGTTCAGCCCGCACGGCTCGTAGCGGCTTGGCATCAGGAACAGATCGCAACCGGCCTCAATCCGGTGGGCTAGCCCGTCGTCGTATCCAATCCTGGTCGCTACCTTCTCCGGATAGGTCGAGGCGTACCAGCGGAAGAAATTCTCCGTATCGTGGTCACCGCTTCCAAGCACCACCAGCGCTAAATCCTCGGCGGCCAATTCATGAGCTACCTGTGCCACCAGGTCAAGCCCTTTCTGGTTGGCGAATCGGGAGACGATGCCGATGACGGGTCGATTCTCCAGGCGTGCCGGAAGCCCGGCTTCCTCCAGCAGCGCTCGTTTGCACTCCATTTTGCCCTCGGGATGGACCACGTCATACGGCTCGGGGATCTTGGGGTCGGTGGCGGGATCCCAGTGGTCGTAGTCAACTCCATTTACGATTCCGAACAGGTGGTCGCGGCGCGCCCTAAGCAAGCCGTCGAGTCCAAATCCAAACTCCGGGGTCTGGATCTCCCTGGCATACGTCTTGCTGACGGTGGTTAGGTATTGGCTGAATACCAAGCCCGCCTTCAGGAGGTTGAGATCGCCGTAGTACTCGAGCAAATCAGGTCGAAACAGATGTCCCGGCAAGCCCAAGTCGTTCCAGGCACCACGCCAGTAGCGGCCCTGGTACCCCAGATTGTGAACGGTAAAGACGGTTCTGATGCCCGAATAGGCCGGATGTCCGGCGTAGACGTCGCGGAGCAGCACCGGCATGAGGCCGGCCTGCCAGTCGTGACCGTGCACGATATCCGGCTTGAACAGGTCACGGACGACGCCTAACGCAGCTTGGCACAAGGCGGCAAATCGGACGTGATTGTCCCCGTATTCCCGGCCCCATTCGTCGTAAATGCCGTCGCGGTCGTAGAGCTCGGGGATTTGGACAAAGAAGTAGCGGACTCCGTTCTCAACCTGCTCCAGAATGTTGGCCCTGAAACTGGACGAGCCGACCGAAATGCGCATGCTTTCGTAGACCACGCTGGCATTTCGCACGACAGCCTTCTTGTACAACGGGAGCACCACCGCCAGCTCTTCGCCAGCTTGGGCCAGTGCTTTGGGTAACGAACCCAGAACATCGGCCAAGCCGCCGGTCTTAATGAAAGGAGCCGCCTCCGAAGCGACCATCAGGATTCTCGCCACGCCACATTGTATCCGCGCCGCAGGCTGGTTGCGGCAGAAATGTTGTTACAGGGATGTTGGCCATCGGGAAATGGCCTGATTCGCGGAAACCACAGGGGTGAGTAAGTTAGACTGAGGTTTAGTCTTTTGGTCCCATAGGGTTGTACTTGAGTCTTCGCCCCGCCGTTCTCTTCTTTTCCCTGGTGACCCCGCTCCTGGCTTTCGGCGTTACCTCGCCACTGGCACAGGATGGGGGAGAAAACCAATTCGACGCAAACATCACGCTATTCTCCACGATGGCGGCGATCAATGCGGCAGGTTTTGACGCGGGCATCAACACGCCGATCAACGCACGCTTTCAAATCCGGTCTCAGGTTCGCGATGAGCTGGCAAAGCGAACTATACCCTGCCTGCCCGAGTTGAAGGCTTTTTACTTGCAGCACAAGAAGCCCAACGAAACCGCCGACCTCAGCCAGTACATCTCATTCGCCTTACTGGCCGACGGACCACCCGATTTTCCGATTCACTCAGTGGATCTGCCAGAGGATGTAGCGGCCCTGCGCGGGTTCGGTGAATTGCTGGCCCGCTTTTACAAGGAAGCGAACTTGGCGCAACTATGGAACCGGGCGCAGCCGGCGTACAACGCGGCTTTGGGCGAGTTTCAGCCGCCCGTACTGAGCGCGGTTCTGGAGGCCAACGCGTACACACGTAACCCGTCCGGTGTCACCGCCGGCCGGCGTTTTCAGATATATCTCGACCTGCTGGGCGCGCCGGATCAAATCCAGATCCGCTCGTATCGCAGGGATTACTATGTCGTCCTGACCCCGACCACCGCCCCCATCGCCGGCGAGATCCGCGACGCCTACCTGGCCTACCTCCTGGACCCGCTGAGCCTGCGTTACGGCAGTGTGCTGATGGAAAAGAAGAAGGGATTGCAGAAGTTCGTCGACAACGCTCCGGCACTCGATCTGGCTTATAAGGACGACTTTTCCCTGCTAGTGACGAAGTGCCTGATCAAGGCAATCGACAGCAGGCTTATGAAGGGTGAGGAGAAGCGCCAGTTGTATGTCGACCAGGCGGTTCGCGAAGGGTTCATCCTGACTGCCTCGTTTGCCGACTTGCTGGTCGCTTACGAGAAGCAGGACACCGCGCTCTGGCTCTACTATCCGGACCTAATCGCAGGAATTGACGTCGGCAAGGAGCAGAAGCGACTCAGGAAAGTCGAGTTTGCCGAAACCGCTAGCCGACCGGCAATCATCGCTCCTCCGCCGGCCATTCAGGTCAGCGAGGCGGAGAGGACTTTGGAATCTGCCGAAGGGCTGTTCGAGCAAAAGGATTTCGAGAACGCGAAGAACGCTTATTCGAAGGCGCTCTCAGAGACTGCCGACCGCCGCCTTCACGGCCGATCGTATTATGGTTTGGCGCGTGTTGCGCTGGTCGAGAAACACTACTCGGAGGCCGCCGAGCTATTCGAACGCGTTCTCGACAATGACCCGGGTCCGTCCGCTGTTTCCTGGGCGCACTATTATTTGGGAAGAATCGCCTTGTCATCGGGGGACAACGACAAGGCAAAACAGCAGTTTGAGGCAGTACTGAAGACCGAGGGTGCTTCCGCGCAGGCTCGGGAGGCCACCGCGAAAATATTACAAGAGATTTCAGGAGAAAAAGACCAATGAACATTCGATTAGTTGCCGCCGCAGTTCTGTTGCTCGCTGCACCGGCGTTTGCCCAAAAGGCCAAGTCCAAAGAGGAACTCGCCGCGCTGCAAAAGGTTCAGCAGGCAACCACGCCGGCGGAACAACTCGCGGCAATCGATTATGTGCTGACCACCTATGCGGATACTCAGTTCAAGAGTGTCCTCCTGACGATGGCAACCGACGTTTCCAATCGCAGCCATGACTACGAAAAGACCATCATCTATGGGGAGCGCGCATTAGAGGCTGATCCGAAGAGCTTTTACGTAAGATACATTCTCGCCGGGGCTATCGTGCAGCACACGCGGGTCAACGATCTTGACCGGGACGCGAAGCTGAAGCAGGCCGACACTTATTGCAACCAAGGCATCGAGCTACTGAAGACCGCGCAGACCTCGCGCACAGATATCACGCCGGCACAATGGGAAGACATAAAGAAGGACCAGACGGCGGCTTTCTACGACGTTCTTGGCCGCAGCGCAGAACTGAAGAAGGACTACCCTGCCGCGATCACCGATTTCAAGACCGCGCTCTCCTCAGGCGCTCATCAAGAGCCGGCAACCATGGACCGCCTAGCCAAGGCGTACAACGAGAACAAGCAATACGACGACGCGATCGCCACGGCGGACAAGGTGCTTGCCATCAGTGACGCCCAGCCGATAATCAAACAAGTTGCTCAGCAGGAGAAAGACAACGCAACCAAGGCAAAAGCGGCGGCTGCCAAATAGAAGTGTTTTCACCCATGTCATCCGTGCCAGAAGAACTCGAAGCGAAGCTCGGGTACAGCTTCCGGAACCGGGACTTGTTGGAACGCGCACTAACGCATCGGTCGAGATTCTCGGAGCAGCCGCCGGCCAGCCAAGTTGGCGACAACGAACAGTTGGAATTCCTGGGGGACTCCATTCTTGGTTTTGTCGTCAGTGAGGTGCTGGTTCTGAAGCACCCAGAGGCTCGCGAGGGTCATCTTTCCAAATGGAAGGCCCATCTGGTGAGTGCGGCCCACTTGCACCGCTGCGCCCTGGAACTGGGGCTGGGTGAGTTTCTTTTGCTGGGTCGCGGTGAAGACATGAACGGCGGCCGCGAGAAGAAGGCACTGCTCTCGGACGCTTTGGAGGCGCTGATTGCAGCGCTCTATATCGATGGTGGGCTATCGGCCGCGCAGAAGTTCATCGAGGCTCGAATCCTGCACGCTCTACCGGATGCATCGGACTCCACGTCGCTCGACATACTGGACTACAAAAGCGCACTTCAGGAACGGGCGCAGTCCCTGGGATTGCCTCCTCCGCGCTATGTAACCGTCAACGCGGAAGGTCCGGAACATTCGAAGGTCTTTACGGTTGAGGTTCAACTCGGTGGTGGGACGCGGTCTCGTGCGAGTGGATCGTCGAAGAAGCTCGCCAGCCAGAAGGCCGCGCGCCTTCTACTCGACGAACTGCATCGCGTGGATGCGATCCAGGAAGCGTCGCAGATGCCGGCCGCGTCGTCGGAAGCTTGAGGCGTTGCCGAAGAGGACGCGGGGACTGAAAGCTACTGTCCAAACGTCCAAGAGCGATACGCCATTTCAGTTAGATTGTGCCGGCTTGCGACCGAGAAGTCTGCTGGACTTTTCACCGTTCAGAGGCCAGACGGGTTCAGCTTTCCCGCCGGCTCAGAGCGACCTGCCCGCTCGCTGAGGATTACCACGTCTACCCGGCGGTTGCGCGCTCGACCTTCCTCGGTGGCATTGGAGGCGACAGGCGCCACGTCGGCATACCCGGCGACTCCCAGGCGTTCGGGCGGGACTTGGAAACGATCGACGAGGAGATTCAACAAGGCTATGCTGCGCGCCGAGGAGAGCTCCCAGTTGCTGCGGAAGCGCTCATTGTGAATCGGCACATTATCCGTGTTTCCTTCAAGACGGACCTGATTGGGAAGTTCGCGTATGGCGCCACCGACTTTACCGATGGCACCAAATGCGGAAGCCTTCAGGCGGTCCTCGCCCGATGCGAACAGCGCGGCTTGCCTGAAGCTGATGGCCAGCCCGCGAGGCTCCATGTGAACCTCGACATCGCCTTTTTGAACCTCTGCCTGAAGCTGCTTCTTGAGCTTGTCCATCAGCGGCCGCAGCTCCAGGTAAGCCCTGGCCGACTGTTCTTCGATGCTGGGAGCCTCCCGGTTCTCGCTCTTGTCGCCGCTCGCCCGTTTAGCCGCATCGCGTTTGTGAACCGGCGAGTTCGCATCCCGCGAAAGCGCCTGCCTGATGGCATCGCCAACGTTGCTGATCCGGCCTTCCTGGAGAGCAGCCCTCACACTTTCTCCGACCGCACGGGCTTTGCCTTTGTCCGCATTGGCAGTGGCGAACATCACCACAAAGAAAGCGAACAACAGCGTGACGAAATCGGCGTACGAGACAATCCAGCGATCATGGCTAGGATTGTGGCCACTGGGGTTTTTAGGTCTGTTTCGCATCGCCTCTCCTCATCAGTTCGGCGTTAAGCGGCCTGCCGAGTCGAGTCGCTGGCGGTGCTGCTTCTCATGCCTCCGACAACGTAGGCGCTCAACTTATTCCGAATCATCTTGGGATTGGATCCTTCCAGGATGCTCACCACGCCATCGAGCATCAGTTCCCGCATACGGCGGTCCAAGGCGGCGCGGCCTCGAATCTTGGCACCGGCCGGCAGTAGAAAGACATTTGCCAAGCCCACGCCGTAGACGGTTGCCACAAACGCAACGGCAATGCCGTGTCCCACTTCTTCAATATTCGATAGATTCTTCATCACCTGGATCAGACCCAACACCGCTCCGATGATTCCGATGGTGGGAGCATATCCCCCGCCGCTATCGAAGACTTTGGCTGCTTCTTCGGCGTGGGCTTCGTGGAGATCAATCTCGAGCTCCATCATGGCCTTCAATTCTTCCAAATCGGTGCCGTCGACGGCCAACCGGATCGCCTTTTGGAGGAAGGGATCGGCGATGTACTCGGCGTCCTGATCCAGGGACACGATGCCCTGCTTGCGCGCCTTGGTCGCGAAGACGAGGATTTCGTCGACGATTCGTGCGGGGCGCGCCGGACGCTCGAAGAAAACCTCCTTGAGGTGCGCGAGCGCCGATAGAAGCGTGCGCGTTGGCGTATTGACGAGCACGGCTCCGCCCGTCCCCCCCAGGACAATCAAGGCTGCCGTGTACTGCGCAATGTCCTGAATGCTGCCCTTCTCAAGCAGCAACCCGCCGACGATGCCGCCTACGGCCAGCAGGATGCCCAGGAGAGTGGCCGGATCAGGCCGCATTGATGCACCGCGCCTATCAGGCATCCCTTATTCCTCCCCTGGAATTTGCTTACGGGAAAGGTCGCAAGCACGGACAAACGCAGAGAAGGGATAAGGCCCTTCCGGCGGCGCTTTATGAGAGATCGGGAAGGGCGGGGCCACCACCGCTTTGCGGAACTCAATGACGCGGTCGATGATCTCTTCCGGCGTCTCCAACACCAGCAACTTCTGCCCATTCACCAGGCTGACCACCGTATCGGGAGCTGCCTCGATGTGCTCGATGAGGTCGGAGTTCAGGACAAGTGGGGCGCGGTTCAATCGTGTGAGAAGGATCATAAGAGACCTTCGCCGGCGGCCGGCGGCCCTTAGTACGTCCCACCAAGAACGGCTCGTTCCGCAATGCGGCTCGACTTTCCCTGCGGAAAGTGGTGAAACGCTTACTGTCGTTATCGGGTATTTAAGGAAAAGTCTGAGCGGGTAAGCATTGCGCGTGGCTCAGACGTGTGGGATCAGCCTGGGGCCAAGAGAGCGTTATAACTACGGTTTCTGACGGGGCTCGCTCAGGAACGCCACAATCTCGGTCAGTTCCCGGCGTAGTTCCTGAAAGAGAGCGGGGCTGCCGCCGAAGAGTTGTCCCTGCTCGATGGTCTTACGGGCAACTTTCGCCGCCTCCCTCTTCGGTTTTACGGTGAGCGTCTTACGCGCGCCTTCAATGGTGTAGCGCTTCTCATAGAGCAGGCGCTTGATCTCAAGCACCAATTCCACGTCTTTGCGGCGGTACAAACGATGTCCCGTGCCGGACTTCTTGGGACCCAGCGCGGGAAACTCGGTCTCCCAGAATCTGAGAACGTATGGTTTAATTCCGGCTAGTTTCGCTACTTCGCCGATGCGGAAATAGAGCTTGTTGGGAATTTCAAGCCCAGGGATCTGCAGGCCTTCATCGCCATCCACGGGTCCGTGCTCAGTCCTATGCGCAGTGCCCGCCATTTCTTTATCGTTTGATCGCCGGTTCATTTGGCGTCGCCGGGCCTCGCACTTGCCTGTTCGGAGCTCTGCGTCGAGCCCGCTGCCGTGGAGTGCTTATAATCCATCATGTATGAATATTGTGATCGGCCTTTTAATTGTAGCGGAACCAAGGGGTTAGCGAACAGGAACGCAACGTTGGGAGGCAGTTCTCATTCGGTCGGCTCGGATCGCGCAATTTTCATCGATGTTTGACGAGCCTGTAGGATCAAAAGTGACATGCGACTTGTTGCCGGCATCCATCCGGTTCGTGAAGCGTTACGCGCCCAACGGCCTCTCGATAAGGTCCTGATCGCCAAAGGCTCCGCGGGACCGCGCATCCAGGAACTGGTTGAACTGTGCCGAGAACATTCCGTTCCGGTTCGCTTCGAGCCGCGCGATGCGCTAGATCGCGCAAGCAAGGGCATCTCCCATCAGGGCGTGCTGGCCTTCGGCGCGGCCCACACCTATGCTGAGCTGGGTACCGTCATTCCGGAAGCCCGGCTATTGGTTGTCCTGGACGGAGTTGAAGACCCGCATAACCTGGGAGCAATCGTTCGTACGGCCCACGCGGCCGGCGCCGCAGCCGTAGTGGTGCCGGAACGCCGCGCAGCACCATTGACCGAGACGGTCTCCAAAGCGGCCGCGGGTGCGTTAGAGTATCTTCCCGTCGTTCGGGTTACGAACATCAGCAGGACGCTGGAAGAGCTCAAAGAACATCACTTCTGGGTGTATGGCCTGGATGAACGCGGCGACCAGATCTATGATCAAGTCGATTTTGCGATCCCAACAGCGATTGTGATGGGAGCCGAAGGAAGCGGGCTCCACGAGAACGTGAAAAAGCATTGCGACGTGATGTTGAAGATCCCGATGGCCGGCGCTGTCTCCTCCCTCAATGTTTCGGTCGCGGCCGGCATTGTGCTCTTTGAGTGGGGCAAGCGGCAGCGGCACGAATGAAGAGTCTGAGCGCGAGTATGTTGAGCTGGTTGTTGCCGGGCATGCTTCGTTACGTTCTACCTGCACTTCTCGTCGTGGGCAGCGCCTTAGCCCAAACGTCCACGCAACCGGGGATGCCCGCCGCGGCTTCCACCGTAGAGGACTGGGTCAAGAAGGGGCAGGAACAATACCAAGCCAAGCGATACCAGGACGCCAGTTTATCGTTTGAAGAAGCGATCCGGCTGGATCGAAAGAATGTCGAAGCGAAACTGGGTTTGGCAAACGCCTGCATCAAGCTTTGGGTTACGGGCGGCGGGTCGCCGGCGGCAGAGGACAGCTATTTTCGCGCGCGCAACGCACTGCTGGACGTTGTCGATCAAGAGCCTGGCAACAAGAAGGCAGTAACGGCGCTGTCCCGCATGTCATTGCAGAGAGCGAATTCCACCACAGACCAAAAGGCACGCAAGGAAATGCTCGATGAGGCGCGGGCTTGGAACCTTCGACTGATCGCCATCGATCCGAATGACGTGAGTGCGCACTACGACCTGGGAGTGATTGCCTGGACGCGTTGCCTGGGCCCGGAATCACAGTCCCACAACCTGACGATCGTAAAACGCTCCGACCCAGATGTCCCACTAGAAGTGCAAGCCCGCCTGGACTATCGCGCCATTTGCCAGGAGCCGGTCGAGGAAGGTATTTGGCACCTCAATAAGGCGCTCGAGATGGACCCGGACAACGACGCTTGCATGGGCTATCTGGGGGCTCTGTACAAGATGAAGGCCAGCTATGAAGACTCCGACGACGACGCGCAGCGCGACCGCCAGTCTGCGGCCGAATGGATCGCCAAGGCTGAGGGGGCCAGAAAGGCCAAGAGCGGAGCAAGCCACTCTGCACCGTGAAGCCAGCAGGGCCTACAGCCGCACAAACCAGCGACGCCAATACAGGAACCAGGAGACCAGAAAGAAGAGCGTCATGAAGGCGATCGCGTACAGCAGCGACGCATTGATCGGGCTGGCAAGCGGCAGGAAGACGGCCTGGTAGATTCGGTCGACAAGGTCCTCAGGCTGCCCGTCCGGCCCGGTCACTTTCAACATCCCCAGCAGGCGGCCTACTATGCCCGAGAGCACGAAGACGGCAATTGCATTAGTGCCGTAGATGACCAAGGGCGTAGCCCACTTCTTGAATCCGCGGATATCGATGATCCAGTACAGAACGGCGAACTCCATGGAGGCCAATCCGGCCATTAGCAAAGAGAACGAAACGGTCCACAGGCTTTTATTGATCGGCATCCAAATATTCGCCGTTTGACCTAAGGCGAACAGGCCGACGCCGATGCCGAGCAGAAAAGCGGCCTTCTTCTTGGACGAGAAACTCTGCCGCAGCAGATTGCCGGTCAAAACGCCGAACAGAGTCGTGGCGATTGCCGGCAGAGTACTGACGATTCCCTCCGGGTCCCAGACTTTGGTTTGGCCCCACATGTGACCGCTCAGCAGCAAGCCGTCGATGTAGCGCGCAAAGTTGCAGTTGACGTCGAATCGGCTGGTACCCTCACAGGGTAATGGAGCCAGGGTCATGAGCAGCCAATACGTAGCGAACAACACAACAATCGCCGCTACCTGGGTCCGCCACCCTGTGTAGAGAAAGATCAGCGCCGCAACGCAGTAGCAAAGGGCGATGCGCGGCAGCACGCCGGGTATCCGGATGTGCGACAGGTGGAAGTAGGGAAAGCCCGCCAGAAAGAGTCCCAACGCAAAGATCAGAACGGAGCGGCGCACCACGTGCGCCAGCAGCTTTTCCCGAGTGGCGCCTTGCTGGATGCGCTTGGCCGTCGACAGGGCGAGGGCGACACCGACGATCCACAAGAAGAATGGAAAGATGGTGTCGGTAAAAGTCCAGCCACTCCACTTGGCGTGTTCAAGCGGTGGATAGATGGCGTCCCAATCGCCAGGATTGTTCACGAGCATCATTGACGCGACGGTCAGTCCGCGAAAGGCATCCAGCGACGTGAGCCTCTGCGATAACGGTCCAGCAGTAAATATAGCCATTGGCCGCAAGCCGCAACCAGGATACCGAAGCGGGCAAAATTGCCGGCCGCCTTGGACAATGGGGAAGGCTACTTCCGACGGTGCTTTAGGAAGTTTCGGCGATCGTCTTCATTGGGGATCTCCGCACTGACCCGTTCAACGACCTGTTCCAAGTCAGCCGATTCGCGCAGGGCCCGAGTCACCACGACGCCGGTTATGGGGCCGAGATACATGGCCAGGTCCTGCCTCAATTGCGCGACCCATTCGGGTGATGGCGGGAGTCGTTGAAACGAATCCGTTGCTGGCGTAACAACCGAAGGGGCCGATTGGGGAGCGGCCTTTCGGCAGCGCTGTAAGAACTCTTCGCGTGAGATGGCGGGGACGTGGCGGGCCAAGTCCTCCCACAATCCGGGGAGGTCGGCGCACTTGGCTGCGCTGGCAGCCACCAGCGAAGGAGCGATAGGACCGACGTAGTCGGCCAGATGGCGACCCACCGCTTGAATGGCAGCCGGCTCAAACCGGGCGGCCGAGGATGCTGCAGGCCGCATGGGCGCCGTATCACGACGGGGTTCGTGCGGCGAAGTTCCATCCAGAAAGAACGCGATGGCTTGCATTAGTTCGGACAGGCGCGGATCGTTGGGATCTCCCTTCCATCCAATCAGGTCTGCCGCCTGGACGCGGCGGAAGGCGAGCGGCACCGTTACGTCGTCGATCAGCACTGAGATGAGCGCATTGCGCCTGGCACCAACGTCCGCTTCGTTTCGCACCCACTGAGAACCCACCGAATGAGAGGACCACAGAACGACGACGCAGCGTGCAGCAGTGACTTCGCGCTCGAGCACGTCATCAAATATCTCGCCGGCGCGTAATTGCCGGTCCCAATAGAGCGTCCAGCCCTGACTGGGCAGGATGTCGGCCAGCGCGGCAGCTATGGCTCGATCCTGGCGCGAATAGCTAACAAAGATATCGCTCACTCGATCTATGGTCTCAACCGGCTCATCGGGGGCTCTTGGACACCGCGCGACAACGCCTACTTATCGTTCTGACCGAGCATCTTAAGCGCGCTCTTCAGACTGCGATGCATGCGATTAAAGGACGCCGCCAGAACTGAAACCTCATTATGCCCCGAGACCGGCAACTCGGGAACCTCCAGGTTGCCTTTGCTGATTTCATCAGCACGAACGGCCAAACGGTAGAGCGGCTTGACAACGAAGAAGGCCAGAGTGATGTTCAGTACGAGAAGGGTCAGGGCGGCAATCAAGATGAGCGAGATCATTGAGGAGCGCAGTGCCTGGTTGGCTGCGGCCACCGGGAGCGCCGTAGGAACCGAAACGATCTGGGCACCTATCACTTCGTTCAGCTGCCAGCCGAAGCCATTGGAACTGCCATATTGCCTGATAATCGAAGCTGGCGCGGCCTGCGGGGTGCTGTGGCATTGCAGGCAAGGAGCTGTCGCCACAAGGGGCTTGGCTAACACCAACGAAGGCCCGGTAGCGGACCTGCGAATGCGGCTGAACTCCTTCTTCGAGGGATCATTCCGGAACAGGTTGATTATGTCGGCTTCCCAGTCGGTGGCGCGATCCCGTGGATTGGTTGGATTGAGTGTGGCCTCGCGGTAGGTGTACTCGGGGTACGTCGCTCGCAGATAGTTGAAGTTCTCGACAGCCGCATAGCCCGGAACGGTTTGCGGATAGAAATGGCGGTCTTTCGGATCGAGCGACTTGATCGCGGGGTCGATTTGAGCCGACGTGTATTCACGTATCGACTTCGACGTCTCAAGCATGAGCTTGGCGTGTTCGAGCACCTCCCTCTGCGCGTTCGACTGAAAGAACGAGTTGAACACCAGGTAGTCGACGCCCACAGCCAAACCGAGAACTAAAACAAAGATCAGGTTGAACTGAGCCATCAACCTCATTGCCGGGCTCCTTTGCTGTCTTGAACGCTCGATCTTGGCAACCGCATATGAATCATAATCCCTGCATTGTAATGAGAGCGCAATGAATCAGGCTAGTATATGTCGGCCAAAGACAAGATGACGATCCCGGCCGTGCTGACGTGCGTTAAGTTGTAGCTGAACTTTGGCCGATACGCGTGACCACTGGCTCGGGCGGTGAGATAACAGTAGTTGTGACTTACTCACAGAGCCTTCCGAGTCATCTTCAATACCATCGCTGGGCTACACAGCGCATGCTGACGGAAGTACAGCAGCTCGACTCCGAGAGGCTGGTACGTAATCTTCATGGCTCGTTTGGCAGTGTTTACGACACGGTAGTTCACCTCTATCAAGCCGACTTGGTCTGGCTTGAACGGTTGGAAGAGCGACCGAATGGGAAGCGGGAAGACTACGCATCGCCAGGGTGCATGTACGATCTCGCCGAAATATGGCTGGCCGTTATCGACCGCATGATCGCATTTGCAGGGAGTCTTAGCGAGAGCAGCTGGGAACGCAAGATTGGATACAAATCGATGGCCGGCGTTGCGTATGAAAGCCCCATCTGGCAGATGGTGGTTCATGTAGTGAACCATGGAACACACCATCGGGGCCAAGTGACGAGCATGATGCGCCAGTTGGGCGAGAAGCCCGTGAGCCTGGACCTAATCACCTTCTATCGGGAACAGAAGTAAGGCTCCGTCTTAGCCGAGGTGCCGCAAGAGGCCACCTTCCGCGCGCACCGCTGCGCCGTTGGTAACAGATGCCAGGGGGCTGCACAGGAAGACTACCGTCGCGGCGACCTCTTCAGGTTCGGCGAAACGCCGGAGCAACGAAGTGGGGCGGGCCTGCTTGAAGAATGCGGCTTCTACCTCGGCGACGGACAGATTTTGCGCGGCAGCCAACTTCTGAACATAGGTTTCGACGCCCTCGGAGCGCGTGGGGCCTGGAAGTACGCTGTTCACCGTCACGCCGGTACCGGCGGTGGTCTCGGCCAAGCCCCGGGCGATGGCGAGTTGGGCCGTTTTGGTGAAGCCATAGTGAATCATTTCGGGAGGCACATTCAGTGCGGACTCGCTGGAGATGAAAACGATGCGGCCCCAGTTTTTGGCCAGTAGTTTGGGCAGATAGAACCGGCTCAAACGGACTCCACTCATCACGTTCACGTCGAAGAACTGCTGCCACTCTTCGTCGGTGATCTGATCGAACGGCGTGGGCTTGAAGATACCGAGGTTGTTCACCAGGATGTCCAGATCGGGAACCTGTTCGAAGAGCTCTGTCGCACCGGCAGCGGTGCCGAGATCAATGGCCACGCCGGTCACCGAGGCGCCCTGGAGCTTGGCCAGTACCTGCTTTACCGCGGCATCGACTCGTTGTTGAGTGCGGCCGTTCAAGATAACGGCAGCACCCTCCGCAGCCAGGGCTGCGCCAATTGCGAGTCCTATTCCTGCCGTCGAGCCGGTAACGAGAGCTTTCTTGCCCGAGAGTTTGAGGTCCATACCTCGGGTTGGATGAAATGGCCCCGGGTTGCGATGCGCGCAGTTTAGGTCAGGCGCCAAGCTTGGCAGCGATGGCGTCATAGTCGTAAACGCATCCACCCCAGGTTCCACCGCCGGCCTGCTGCAACACCGCCCACAGCCGTGTATCGGCGGGGAGACGCGGGTCGGGAGCGAGGTCCGGCCGAGGCGTTCGTTGCGCCAAACGAGCGGCGCCGTGTTCGGCGGAGAAGGTCTCATCGTTCTCACCGATGAAGTTCACCGCGCCTTCGAGTGTGTTCCGATCGATGCGGATTTCGACCACGTCGCCATCCCGGAGTTTGCCGATCGGTCCGCCGGCCAGCGCTTCAGGTGAAACGTGGCCTATGCAGGCACCGGTGGACACGCCGCTGAAGCGCGCGTCGGTGATTACCGCGACATGCTTACCGAAGGTGAGGTGCTTCAGCGCGGAAGTGATCTGGTAGATCTCCTCCATGCCGGAGCCGAGCGGACCGCGGCAGATGAGGACCAGGATGTCGCCAGCCTGAACCACATTCCCTTTGATGGCCTCTATTACTGCAGTTTCCGTAGTGAAGACACGAACAGGTCCGCGTTTGCGATAGACTCCGTCGGCATCAACGACGGAGGGGTCGATGGCGGTGCTCTTTACGACGGAGCCCTCCGGCGCCAGGTTACCGTGCGGGAAGCAGACCGTGGAGGTGAGGCCGTTGGCGCGCGCCTGATCGGGGCCCATGATGACTTGTCCAGGGTCGATGGCATCGATCCGCTGCAGCTGGTTTCGCAACTGCCGTGCGGCGCTCCGATTGTTCCCACCAATCGAGCATCGACCCGAGGGTTTCACCCGAAGCCGTGAGGACGCTAGTATCAAGCAGTCCGGCCCGCCGCAAATGCAGCATAACCTCGGGCACTCCGCCGGCGAGAAAGACTTGCACGGTGGCAAAGCTACGCGGGCCATTGGGCAATGCATCCACCAGCCGGGGGACTTGGGCATTGACCTTGGCCCAATCCTGGGCAGTGGGGCGCTTCAAGCCAGCGGCGTGGGCGATGGCCGGCACATGCAGCAGCAGATTGGTGGAACCGCCGAACGCGGCATGCACCACCATGGCATTGGTGAGGGACGCGCCGGTCAGGATATCTCCTGATACGAGCCCGTGCTGGCGGGCGCGAAGCAGTGCCAGAGCCGAGCGGCGAGCCAGATCTTTCCAGATGGGATGCCCCGAGGGGGAGAGCGCCGAGTGGGTCAGCGAAAGACCCAGTGCCTCACCGACCACTTGCGAGGTTGCGGCGGTCCCTAGAAACTGGCAGCCCCCGCCGGGCGTGGCACAAGCGCGACAGCCAGCTTCGGCGGCTTCTTGCAAAGAGATTTGGCCGTGGGCATAGCGCGCTCCGATGCTCTGGACGCGACCGGCATCCTCGCCGTTTTCGGGCAGCAGGGTAACGCCGCCCGGAACGAGGACGCAGGGAAGGTTCGGCGTGCCGGCGAGGGCCATCATCATGGCCGGCAGCCCCTTGTCGCAAGTTGCCACGCCGATGACACCACGCGCAGTCGGCAGCGAGCGAATCAGCCGACGGAAGATCACGGCAGCATCATTGCGATAAGGCAGTGAATCGAACATGCCGGTGGTGCCCTGGGTTCGTCCGTCGCAGGGGTCGGTGCAATACGCGGCAAACGGCACCGCGCCTTGGCTTGTTAACGTGCGTGCGGCCTCCGCAACAAGTTGGTGGACTTCCCAGTGGCCGGTGTGCAGGCCCAGGGCAACCGGCTTTCCGCCGGCGCTTTGCAGCCCGCCATGGGTGCTCAGAATCATGACATCGCCGCCGCCGAGTGCCTGCGGACTCCAGCCCATCCCCACGTTCTGGCTAAGACCGAAAAGGTTGCCGGAGGGCTCATGCAGAAGCACGTCGGGCGTGAGGGGCAGTGCGCCGGCGGGGCCCGGAGCATGTGTTGCCACTTCAAAGAGCGACGGGTCGCCGGAATCGAGAACAGACTCTAACGGGATTGGTTTCATGGAGCCAAGCCAATTTTACAGGTGACGCCGGGGGGTCGGGTGAGCGGATCAGAATGACGGCCGCTGGTGAAAGGGATGAACGCGATTTATTCCTGGTTCGTCAACGCGCCGGCGCCAGTGAGAATTCACCGGGGCGGAGCACCTATTTCGCTACACTGAAGGTTCGGGCGCGATGACCAAACATTCGAGTGAAGCGGTACATACCCACCCGGTCGTTGCGATTTATCCCGGCTCGTTCGACCCCATCACGAGCGGGCATCTGGATCTGATCTCACGCGGCTCGAAGTTGTTCGACCGGCTGATTGTAGCGATCCTCGGGAATACCTCAAAGACGCCTCTGTTCACGACCGCGGAGCGGATGGAGATGTTGAGTGAAGTGACGGCGGGGTTTCCGAATGTCGAGATCGATTCATTTGAAGGATTGCTGGTGGACTTCGCAGCCCGGCGGAGTGCGAATGTGATCCTGCGTGGTATCCGGGCCATTTCGGATTACGAGCTTGAATTGCAGATGGCGCTCATGAACCGGCGCCTACGGCCGGAGACGGAAACAGTTTTTCTGATGGCGGGCGAAGCGTATTCGTTCATTAGTTCGCACTTGGTGAAAGAAGTGCTTTCGCTGAACGGGAGCGTCTCGGGACTGGTACCACAGCGGTTAGAAGAACGGCTGCGGAAGAAAATACAAATCAAAAAGGAACAACAAGCAAGCTAGCTATGCAAGCCACATTGGAAATCGCAGAACGAATTTCGACCATCAGTGTGTCGTCCACCATGAAGGTGGCCGCCGACGCCGACAAGCTGCGCCGCGAAGGCGTCGACGTGGTGGACTTTGGCGCCGGGGAGCCCGATTTCCCGACGCCCGACAACATCAAGAATGCCGCGATTGCCGCGCTGGCCGCGAACTTCACCAAGTACACGCCAGCGGGCGGCACGCAGGAACTCAGGCAGGCGATCTGCGAGCGTCATAAACTCGATTTCGGCACTAGCTACTCGGTTCCGGAATGCATGGTAACGGTGGGCGGCAAGCACGCGATTTTCAATCTCACTCAAGCGTTGATCAATCCAGGCGACGAAGTCGTTATCCCGGTGCCCTACTGGGTCACATACAAGGACGTGGTGAACTATGCGGGGGGCCGCTGCGTGTTCGTGGAGACGGACGAACACTCCGGTTTCGATCTGACGGCCAAGATGCTGGAACCTCATCTGACGGCAAAGACCAAGCTGGTGATTATCAACTCCCCCTCGAATCCGAGCGGGGCCGTGTTGTCGAGGGAAGAGTTCCTGCGCATCTATGAACTGACTTCGCGGCGCGGCGTGTTATTGATGACCGACGAGTGCTATTGCCAGTTTCTCTACGAGGACAAGCCGTTTTCGATCGCTGCGGCGGACGGGGCAAAGGACAACGTGGTAGTGGCCGGGTCGCTCTCGAAGACCTACGCGATGACCGGGTGGCGCATTGGTTTTGCGCTGGCTCCGGCGCCGATCATCAACGCCATGATGAAGCTGCAGAGTCACAGCACCTCGAATCCGACCTCGATTGCGCAGAAGGCGGCCGTGGAAGCGATGCGCGGCTCGCAAGCTTCGGTCCCACTCATGCTCGCGGAGTACCGGCGGCGGCGGGATTATGTGATTGACCGTTTGCGGCAGATTCCCGGTATTTCGATTGGTATGCCGAAGGGGGCGTTCTACGCCTATCCCAACATCAGCGTGGCGTTTCAAGGCGGGAAGGTCAAGAACTCTCTGGAGTTCTCAGAGAAACTGCTGGCCGAAGCGCACGTTGCGGTCGTTCCCGGCGAGGCGTTTGGAACCAAAGAGCACGTCCGAATTTCTTATGCGACCTCCATGCATGAACTGGAACGCGGGCTGGACCGGCTGCATCGATTTATTGAACACATGAAGGGATAGTGGCGCCTTCCCATCTGGCCATGAAGAACCGGCCGATGCGGCTATTGGCGGTTGCCCTGTTACTGGCGACCGCCGGTTGCGCCCCAGAGCGGCCGAACACGCTGGGCTACGCCTACGTTGCTCCCGCAACACTCAACCTGCGGGTTGATCCTAGCCAGAAGAACAGTGCGTCGGTGATGCTGAAGCATGGCGACCGACTGCGTATTCTCGACGTGCGGCGGCGTTATGTACAGGTCCAAACGGAACAAAACGCCGAAGGCTGGGTGGATGCTTCGCAACTGCTCAGCGCGGAGCAGATGGAGGAGTTCAAGAAGAACACTGCGCAGGCGCTGGCTCTCCCATCGCAGGGCGCGGCCACGGTTTACGACGCGCTCAATGTCCATATCGAGCCGAATCGCTTATCGCCGTCGTTTACCAAGATTCCGGAGGGCGGATCGGTGGAGGTGCTTGCCCACAAGATGGCGCCTAAAGCGGTGGGCGCGGCACCCGCAAATCTGGCATTGACGCGGTCGCAGACAGCGACACGCCGGCTGCGAAAAGAGAAGACCCAGAAGGCGAATTCGTTCCGGCTTCCAAAACCACCGGCGCCCAAACCGCCGGACAATTGGAAGGATCTTTCGGCAGAGAAGCTTCATATCAACGAAGAAGAAGACGAGCCAGTGAATCCGGGCAGCCCGGCGGACCAGAAAGCAGAGGCCAAGGCGGCGAAAAAGCCGGTGGTGCTCAATGAGGATTGGTCGCTGATCCGGACAAAGGATAAACAGTGCGGCTGGGTGCTCTCACGCAACCTCAACATCTCGATTCCGGACGACGTGGCCCAATACGGAGAAGGCAAACGGATCGCCGCTTACTTTGACTTGGGCGCGGTGGACGATAAGGACAAGGGTGTGAAGCACGACTGGCTGTGGGCCGTTTCATCGGAGGTCCAGAGCTTCGATTTCGACGCCATTCGCGTGTTTACATGGAACCGGCGGCGTCACCGCTACGAAACGGCGTTTCGCGCGCGCGACTTGGAGGGATACTTCCCCATCCGGGTGGATGTGCCGGAACCGGGCTCCGTCGACCGGAAGTTTACCGTTATTGACCGGGACGGCGATGGAAAGTACTGGCTTCGGCACTATGCCTTCAACGGAGACCGGGTGCGACTGAGCGGGAAGGAACCTTTCCAGCCAGGCACTGCGGATACGGTGACGAAGGCCGCTCCGCTGGCGGTGGAACAAATGGAAGCCAAAGCGGCACCGCAGCCGGGGTGGTTCAAGCGGCAGTGGAGCGCGCTGAAGAAGCGGTTCGGTGGAGAGTGAGTGGGATTCACGTGGACCCGCCTAAAGTCCACGTTCGATATGCTCTTGACTGTTGATTGGGCGTTCTATGCCAAAGAAGCGGTTTGCGAGCGTCAGCTACAGAACGACCGGACTTAGCGAGGCCGCCCTTGCGATCTTGCTAGCAGTCGCAGGTTTCTTGGCGCTGGGCTGCCAAGCAGCGCTGGCGCAGGATCCTTCCATGGGTCACTCGAGTCCTGCGATTATGCACAGCGGCACCTCAAGAACAGGTACCATTTCGCTTTCCGTTTTTCCTTCCGGCCCTAAACAGGTCACCCTTAGCCTTAGCGCTGATGGAAGGCCCTACGAATTCGGCCCGAGCGGTCGCACTCTCTATGGAATAGTCCATGAGAACTGCCTTTACAAGTTAGACCTGGAGTCGAATCTTGGAACCAAAGTCGCCTGTCCGACGGGCTTTCGATTCAGGGCGGGAGACGTCGCCCTTTCGGTGCGCGAGGACAAAGCTCTCATTTTCGGGGGCTGGTGGGACGGTCCAGATCGTAAATGCGCGGTGTTTGAAATTGCATTGCCCAATGGCGTCCCCAAACTGGTGACCAGTGCTGATTGCAAGGACCGCCCAGCGCGGCACAGCTTTACTTGTTCGTTAGATTGCAAGTTCGCAAAGATCATCCATCATGGCGTACTCGAAGTACTCGACGTCGGGACAGGGGAGTTTCACTCTCTCGGTGCGGGGTTTCTTGCCGCCTCCTTTTCCCCGGACGGGAAGTGGATCGCGGCACTGAAAGACGATCCCAGGGCCGCCACGATTCTATTTGACGGCGCCACCCTCCGACGCCGTAAGACTCTACCCGAGTCTGAGGCGCAATGGTCTGCGGATTCGCACCACCTGCTCCGAATTCAAGGTTGTTGGGGAGGGGAGGACGGCACCGCCGAGGCACTTAATATCGACACCGGCAAAGCGAAGCCGATCAGAAGTTCACGCTGCCAGATCTACAACCTGGGCACCGGATGGGTTGACAACAGGATCCTTCCACAGCCCGGGCCGGATTCTAGCCCCGGCCGCTAAGTGCCCGAGACCGCGGGCGCTTCAGCCTCCAGTTCAGCTTTAGAAAGCGGTTTCTTCTTCGTTGACTCGTCTTTCTCACTTGCCTGTGCCTTGGCAACGATCTTCGTTTCTTTTCGCCGCAAGGGGTCCTGCGGTTTGTAGCCGAGGCCGCTGGAGAGGATCTCCACCAGCGTGGCGAGGAGCTTCGTCCGGGCCCAGTATTTGTCGTTGCCTTCGATCAATGACCAGGGGGCGGTTCTCGTACTGGTTTTCACCAGCATTTCCTCAACCGCTTCTTCGTAGGCGTCCCACTTTTCCCGATTTCGCCAATCCTCGTCAGTAAGCTTCCAGGCCTTGTAGCCAATCTGTTTTCGCTCCTCGAAACGCCGCAGTTGCTCCTCGCGAGAGATATGAATCCAGAACTTCGCCACAATCGTGCCGTAGTCGCGCAACTGCCGTTCGAATGAATTGATCTCTTTAAACGCGCGCTTCCATTCGCTCTCGCGAGCGAAGCCTTCGACACGCTCGACGAGGACCCGTCCGTACCAAGACCGGTCGAAGATGGCGATCTGGCCGCGCTCGGGAAGACGGCGCCAGAAACGGTACAGGTAATGCCGCGTTTTGTCTTCGCCCTGAGGCGCGCTGATTGGATAGACGGTGTATCCGCGCGGGTCGATCTTTTCGGTGACGCGCTTAATTGCCCCGCCCTTGCCCGCGGCGTCCCAGCCTTCGAACAGGAGAATGACGGGCCGCTTTTGAAGATAAACCTGGTTGCCAAGCTCGCGGAGCTGGATCTGGCGGCGGGCCAACTCGCGGACATATGACTCGCGGTCCAGGGATTGAGTCAGGTCGATGGTTTCGAGCATTAGAGTCCTCCTCCGTTCAACGACTCCATGGCGGCGCGGAGATCTGCGTCCCGCATTGCCTCAACGGCCTCGGTTCTGGGCGGAGCATTCGCTCCCAGACGGGACTCCATGGCGTCGATGATGGTTTCAAATACCTTTTTGCGGGCGTGCCACTTCGAGGTGGCCTCCACAATGGTCCAAGGCGCGAATTCCGATTCGGTCAACTCCAGCATTTCCTCGATTGCAATCAGGTATTGATCGTACTTCTTATTGCGGTTCCAGTCGGTATCGGTCACCCGCCATGCTTTAAGCGGATCGGCCTCAATGGCTTGAAAGCGCCGCTTCTGCTCTTTCCGGCTGATGTGCAGGAAGAACTTGATGAAGATGGCGCCGTCATCGGCAAGCATGCGCTCGAACTCCACGATGTCGCGGTAGGCCTCCTTCCAGGCCTTCTCCGGAACGGTTCCATCGATCCGTTCGTGCAGCACCCGGCCGTACCAACTGTGGTCGAAGATCACCATCTCACCGCGGTTCGGCACCTTCAGCCAGAATCGCCACAGCCAGGGATGCTGCTGCTCGTAAGTACGTGCCGAGGTTATGGGATAAAGCTTGAAGCCACGCGGATCGAGGCGTTGCGTCAGGGTAGCAATGGTCGTGCCTTTGCCCGAAGCGTCCCATCCTTCGAAGACAATCACAGAGGGAATGCCCTGATCCCAGCAGGCCTTCTCCAAATGGTACAGACGTTCCTGCAAAGTAGGTTCAATCCGCTTGTACTCCTCGCGCGCGAGCTTTTTGTCGAGGTTGATGTTTTCCAGCATGAGCTTGGTATCGCCTGATTGAAATGTACAGCACTAGCGAGTTCGGCCGCAGCCTCATGACCGGAATTCGCTGGGCTTAAGAGCTGGACCCAGGCGTCCCGCTCCGAGGCGGAGGGCAGTTCCGACGGGGCCTTCGCCCCACTTCATGGAGGGCTAATGAGAAGTTCGGCCAAAGCGGGGGCGAACCTTAACGGGGCTTCGGGAGCAAGCCCGCCTGGTCACTCTTCCTCGATCTTGCCGCTGATCTCCACTCTGTCCATTGCCAGGAACATCTTGACATGAGGGTGCTGGCAGGTTTCCAGTTGACTGACGGGGCCAAAGTAGATGGCTTCGCCCTTGTAAAGAAACACTACGTCATCGGCGACTTTGCGCATCAGATCGAGATCGTGGGTGACGACGATGGAAGTCAGGCTGAGCTGGCGCTTAAGCCGGAGCATCAGGCTGCTGAGGTCGTCGCTCATGATGGGATCGACCATAGTGGTCGGTTCATCATAGAGGATACATTCGGGCTGTGCGGCGAGGGCCCGAGCGATAGCCACGGCGCGTTTGTAACCCGTTGAAAGATCCGCCGGGTACAGGTCGCGGAGATGCAAAAGATCGACCATGTCAAGCAGGCCATTCACGACATCTTCTTTGTTTTGTTCGTCGTAGTCTTCCCGCAGTTCGAGCGAGAAGAGGATGTTTTCACCCACCGTCAAGGAGTCAAACAGCGCGCCGGACTGAAACACCATGGTGACTTTCTTGCGAATGTGGCGCAGCTCCGCCTCCGGCATGTGCGTGATATCCGTATTGGCGACAATCACTTGGCCGCTATCGGCTTTGAGGAATCCCATAATGTGGCCCAGGCTGACCGACTTGCCGACGCCGCTGCGGCCGATAATGGCGAGCGTATGACCGGGATTGACATAAAAGTTCACGTCGACTAAAACAGGCCGATCAAACGTCTTACAGACTTGGCGGAACTCGATGTAATGGGGGAACTCCTCGGTCATTGGATCTCTAATAGCAGGCGACCGTCATTTCTTGGCGGATCGGGCAGTTGGAGGTTCGACCGACGGCGCCTCGACGGCAACGCTTTGGGGCGCTTCGGCCGCACCGGAGGAATGAAGAAACTGGCGCCACTCCTCCGGCCGGTTTATGTTCGCAAGCTCAAACGGGACATTAAAAAAGGCAGGCACCAGGTGTCCAATGACGTTCATCACCTTCCGGTCGCCGGCGTCCAAGGCGGACTGGATATGAGAGAGGCAGACTGGATGGTAAACGCCGCAGAGGGGATGAACCCTACCGGTTCCGTCGCGAAGCAGGGTGCATGGAGCACTCTGTCGGATGGCTTGGGCCAAAAGCTCCGCCAGCGTCGCGGCCTGGATGCCGGGCAAATCACAGGCGACGACCAGGTTATAAGGAGCACGGGTCCTGGTGAGAGCTGTTTCAAGGCCGCCGAGAGGGCCCTGGCCGGGGCGGAGATCTCCCCAGCACTCCAAGCCAAGGGAACCGTACTTCACGGGTGGGCCCAACAGGGTGGCGGACCCAGCGGCCCGCTCGACCAGGCTTGCAACGTGAGAAACCAAGGGCGCATGAGGAGTAAACGAAAGCAGCGCTTTGTCCTGGCCCATGCGCGAACTGCGGCCTCCAACGAGGACGAATCCGGCCGTTCGCATGACAGAATGGTAGCACCGGAAACGATAGAATCCGGGTATAATCGGAAGAACAAAGTGCGTCCATTCTGTTTTATTGCCGCGTTTGGCCTGCTTTGCAGCTCTCTCATAGCGGGCGATAGCAGCGGCGTGAGCACAAACAGTTCGCGAACACTCCGTGCCGGCGCTCCCAGTTTGGTCTCGGTGGTGCGTGTCGGAGTCGATGGCCGGTTGGTTCGCGTGGTGGCGACCGCGCCCTCCGCTCCTAAGGCGGCGGTGAAGCCAGACCTGCGTGCGGTCGCGACCTCTATTCCCGATACGACGGCGGCTTCGGTCCAAGTCATGCCGGTTCAGGCCAAGGCAAGCCAGACGATTGAAGAATTGATCGAGGACGCGTCGAACCGATATCAAGTGGATCCGCTGCTGGTGAAATCGGTCATGCAGGTAGAGAGTAATTTCAACCCGGCAGCCGTGTCGCCAAAGGGCGCCCAGGGTCTGATGCAGTTGATTCCCGCGACTGCTCAGCGCTTCGGGGTAATAGACCCATTCGACTCAAAGCAGAATATCGAAGGTGGGGTCAGGTATTTGCGGTATTTGCAGGACCTGTTCCCCAGTGACCTGCGCCTTTCCCTGGCCGCCTACAATGCCGGAGAAGGCGCCGTGGCAAAGTATGGCGCAGTTCCACCGTACCGGGAGACGGTCGACTACGTTCAGAAGGTCCATCAGCGCTACTCCAACGCCAAAGGCGATGCCGTGGGTAAGAGTGCGCCGATCTTGGAGTTCGAAGCGCCCGCAGAGCCACCTGTGCGGCACATCGAACAAGTGGTGGATTCGGAGGGGCGATTGTTCCTGCGCACTCGCTAATATCCACGCATGCTCCGCCTCCCCCGCCGGATCAGACGAGTCCAACTTGCCGCAGCGTTCCTGCTCGCTGTGCCTCCCTGCGTTGCCCAAGCCACCGATTCCTCACGCATTGAAGCAATACGCTTCTGGTCGTTCGGGGACGTCACCCGTATCGCCGTCGAGACCAAGGGCGAGTACAAGATCCACACCGAACAAATCGACGGCCCGCCACGGTTATTCTTCGACCTTAGCGGCATTCATCCGCCGGTAGCCCACAAAAAGGGAGTGCAGTCGATCCCGGTGGATGACGCGCTGGTGAAGCAGATCCGTATAGCGGAAACGGCGCCCGGCGTGACGCGCATCGTGTTCGATCTTCAGACCGTGGTGGATTTTTCTTCATCGCAGCTTGGGAATCCCGACCGGCTGATGATCGAGATCCGCCCGAAAGATCGGCGTAGTGGTGAACCTTCGGTCGCTCGAAGTTCCTCTGGATCCCAGCGCTTTGAAGAGGAGTCTGGCACGCCAGGAACCGGAGACATACCAATTTCCGGGGTTGCGTCCGCGACCCAGTCTTCTGAGATACAACAAGCGCCAGTGGCATCGAAGCGGCACGTTATATCGTTGAGCGATATTCCGGCTGCACCGAAGCCCGTGGTTCGTTCCACTGAGCTTCCGGATCTTGCTTCCCGCTTTCCACCACCCCGGCTTCCTTATTTTGTTGAGCCCCAGAGTGTGGCGTTAAAGTTTGTCCTCTCAAGCAGGTTGAATATCACGCGGCCTCCGTCATTTACGGGAAGCGCTCCGGTAGCGAACCACGGCGAGGAACGAGTGGCCCAGAAACCTGTGGACGTCGCGACTGCCAACCCGCGCCCAGAGACCATGCACATACGTACCGTAGACAGTTCGGTCCCGGGGGAAAGCAAGGTTGGCACGAATGCCAAGCTGGTTGCACCAGCGACGATCGATAGCAACGGCAATCGTTCCCTGGTCCGGGTCTTTGGCTTGAAAATCGGGAAGGTTGTGATTGATCCCGGGCATGGAGGGCACGACACCGGGACAATCGGCCCGCACGGTTTGAACGAAAAAGACCTGGTGCTCGACGTTTCCATGCGCTTGGGCAAGCTGATCCAACAAAAACTGGGCAGCGAAGTCGTTTACACACGGTCGGACGACACATTTATCCCTCTAGAGCAACGGACGCAGATTGCCAACGATGAGAAGGCTGACTTGTTTATATCGATCCATGCAAACTCGTCGCCCGTCTTCAGCGCGACAGGTGTAGAGACTTACTACTTCAACTTCACATCGGAGAAATCCGCGCTCGACCTGGCCACTCGCGAGAACGCCACGTCAGCCAGTTCCATCCACGACCTGAATGATCTGCTTCAACAGGTGGTTCTAAAGGCGAAAGTAGAGGAATCGCGGGAGTTTGCACAGAAAGTCCAGAATTCTCTGTACTCGATGTCCGCGAAAATGAACACGCGATCGCGCGATCGCGGGGTGAGGAAGGCGCCTTTCGTAGTGCTGATTGGAGCGACGATGCCTTCGATTCTCGCCGAGGTTGGATTTGTCAGCAATCCCCACGATGAACCGCTTCTGAAGAAGCCGGAGCAGCGCCAGAAGATTGCAGAAGCCTTGTATAAAGGCATCGAGCAATATGCCAATACGCTCAGCCATGAGCAGATTGCCCGGGTTAAGTCCAGCGAATAAAGGAAGCGGTGCGTCTAAGAGACCGGCTTGAGTGCGGAGTCCTCGAGCGTCAGCGCTGAAACACGATTTCTGCCGCCTGCCTTGGACCGGTAGAGCGCCTCGTCGGCCACTCGCACGAAAACGGCCGGACCAAGTTCAGACCGGTCGCTAACGGTTACACCAAAGCTGGCGGAGACAGAGAGTTCGACGCCGTCCACCATCATCGTCTTATCGCAGAGTCGCGATCGCAGCCGTTCAGCCTGCTGGGTCGCCTGGTCCAAATCGCAGTTCGGCATGACCACCAAAAACTCTTCACCGCCATAGCGGCCCACCTTATCGTAATCGCGCATGCTGGCACGGAGCCGGGCCCCGGTTTCACGCAACACGGCATCGCCCGCAAAGTGGCCGTGGGCATCATTGATGGCTTTGAAGTGATCCAGATCGAGCAGGATTATGCCAACCTGCCGGTCGTCACGGTGGCAGCGGGATAGCTCCTGCAATAAGACCTCTTCAATCGCCTGGCGATTCGGAAGCAGCGTGAGGAGGTCTTTGTTGGCCCGTTCCCGCAGCTCCTCGCGGGCATTCATGAGGTCACTCTGGAGGTCGACGATGCGCTTGCCTGCGCGCAACCGTACCTGGAGCTCGTGCTCGTGAAAGGGCTTGAGGACGTAATCGTCCGCCCCCGCCTCCATCCCCTCCACGGTTTCTTCTTTGCTGGTCTTGGAGGTGAGGAGCAGAATATAGGTGTATGGTTCGCGCCGGGTCTCGCGAATGCGCTTGCAAACCTCGGGGCCGGTCATACCCGGCATGACCCAATCTAAGATTGCCAAGCGGGGCGGATCCGGAGCTGCCAGGACTTCCCAGGCCTGATCACCGTCCGCCGCCTCGATTACCTCGTAGCCCCAACGCGACAAAGCGCCCCGCAGTAGGGCTCGCGATACTTGGCTGTCGTCGGCTATCAGAACTTTCATACGCTCACTTGGGCAAGGAAAAACCCATTAGACACTTCTCCAATTTACTCAACGGGGGCCGCAATCGATACGGATTTATCTCCGATATTCCCGAAACTACACCCAATTCTTACTATGGCGGTGCGGTCCATCAGGCGTCAATAGCCCACCCGAAGGGATTGTCGTAAGCGGGGTGTCTCCCTTCAATCCTCTATCATGGGGGTACGACTGAAAGACTGCAGTCTTTGCAAAAAACAGATTCGCTCCCTGGCGGGAGTGAAAAGGAGCTTCTGATGCACAACTCTGTGCTAGTGCCCATGGTGGTTGAGCAGACGTCGCGAGGTGAGCGCGCCTATGACATCTACTCCCGACTTCTGAAGGAGAACATCATTTTTCTGGGAACTCCCATTGACGACAACGTGGCGAACTTGATCATGGCCCAGATGCTGTTCCTGGCCGCTGAAGATCCGGAGCGTGACATTTCTCTGTATATCAATTCTCCCGGGGGTTCAATTACGGCCGGTCTGGCCATTCTTGATACGATGCGTCTGGTCGAGCCTGACATCGTGACCTACTGCCTGGGTCAAGCCGCTTCCATGGCGGCGGTCCTGCTTGCTTGCGGCAGCAAGGGCAAGCGATTCAGCCTCCCTCACTCCCGCATTCTGATTCACCAGCCATCCATGAGCGGTCTAGCCGGTCAGGCGGCCGACATCGACATCTATGCGCGCGAAATCCTCCGCATGAGGCAGTCGTTGAACGAAATTCTGGCCGACGCCACCGGGCAGGCGGTGGAGAAGATCGCCCGCGACGTGGATCGCGACTACATCATGGAGCCCGACGTTGCGATGGAGTACGGGATGATCGATCGCGTCATTCACAGCCGGCAAGTCACTCCAGTCCCGACTCGTTAATAAACATTAATGCCAATTAAAGCGCTCAGTTTGGTGAGCATCGCCAAACTGGTTTGGCGGATCGGTGCAGCGATGAACGCCTGTGGCGATCCGAAGTCCATTGCGCTGCAGCATTTTGAGCGAAATGATTGTGGTCGCACACATTTAGGACTGACTGGTACACCGGCCGAGATTATGGGTGTTGGAAGCCGCACTATGGAATACGGGAGCCGGCGATCTTAAGGCTTGACCCTTGGGTCGGCCTGGAGTAGAGTGATGATTCGGTTACAAAAACGAAGGAACGCAGCTCTAACCTATAGAACAATGCGCCGACCCAACCGGTTCCTTGCCAGCCTTGTCCTGCTCTACGGTTTTGTAGTAGCTCCAGTGACGGCGAGTGGGGCCGAAGGGCTTGCTAAGCGTATTCAGTTTGCGGCTTCCTTCCTGACGGACGGCAGTTCCGGGAGCAGCAGCGGCGAGGGCTCTGCCAAGGCCCCCGACGGCACCTCGCCCGAGGCGGTCGATACCGGCGCCAGTATTCCGGTTTATGTAGTGTCTGCCTCTAATCCGGTGGTGCGGTCTGCCGAGACGGACGAGTGGCTGCGGCGCGCCGACCTTCATCTATCCAGCGGACGGACCTACTACTTTCAAGGTGACTTGGCTGCTGCGCGCCGGGAGTTCGATGCCGCGGTTGACGCACTTTTGGCCGCCCCCGAGGCGTTGCCGGATCACCGGCGGATTGAGCGCCGGCTGGAAGAGATCTCCGATCTGATCTACCGCTTCGATATCGATAAGCTAGGGGCCGGGGACGCCACCGACGCCATCGTGTTCGACAAAGCCCCGATCGACGAAATCAGCCACATGACTTTCGAGGTGACCACGCCGGTGGATACTCGTTTGGCGCCCCAAGTGACCTCTGAACTCAGGCAGACCCAGTCGGGCCTGACGCTCGAGTTGGCCGACCCGGTACTGACCTACATTCATTACTTTTCTACCGATCGCGGACGAGGCGTGCTGGTCAGCGGCCTGCGACGTGCCGGCCGCTATAAGGCTTTGATTGAGAAGATACTAGCGGAAGAGCACGTACCCCAGGAGTTGATCTACCTGGCTCAGGCTGAGTCTGGCTTCCTCCCCCGCGCTGTCTCGAACAAACAGGCAGTGGGCATGTGGCAGTTTATCGCGGGAACTGGCTCGCTCTATGATTTGGTTCGTACATCGGCGTTCGACGAGCGTCTTGACCCGGAAAAAGCCACGCGCGCCGCCGCACGCCACTTGCGCGATCTCTACGAGCGTTACGGTGATTGGTACTTGGCAATGGCGGCCTATAACTGCGGCGCAGGCAATGTGGATAAAGCCGTGGAACGAACGGGGTATGCCGACTACTGGGAACTGCTGCGACGGAACGCGTTGCCGCGCGAAACGTCCAACTATGTGCCCATTATCATCGCCATGACCATCATGGGCAAGAATCCCAAGGACTACGGCCTCGAATCAATCGACGAGGAATCGCCAGTCGAGTATGAGTCGATCCAAATGGAGGCGCCGACCAACCTGGAACTGATTGCGGACGCCGCACAGCAGCCGGTCTCCGTAATCCGGGATCTGAACCCCTCTCTTTTGCGGAACATGGCTCCGGCTGGTCTCGAAATCCACGTACCGAAAGGAGCCGCCGAGACAACGCTCGCCGCTTTACAGGCGGTACCTGCGGCGAATCGCGACGCTTGGCGTTTGCATCATGTGCAACTCGGAGATACGCTAGCCTCTGTTGCCTTGCAGTATCACAGCTCTCCCCAGCGAATCACGGCCGCCAATAGTGCCGCCGACTCCCTGGAAGCGGGGGAGTTGCTTCTGGTTCCGGTCAGTTTCCACGACGAATCCCACGCGCCCAGGGGTATCAGCAAGAAGAGCGGCCGCAACACAGTTCGCGGCGCGGTTGGCTCGGCTTCTAGCCAACACGCTGCCGCCTCTGCCAAGGTCAGCGCCCACCCCATCCACCGCAAGGCCGTTCTGCACACCGCCAGTCTGCACAGCTAAAGCGAGTAAGTTTTCGGGACAAACAGACCGCGGGGAACAAGTTTCTTGCTTATAGTCTATGGAAAGGGGCTTGCGTATCGGCAAGCCTTGTGAAATCATTTTGCTTCACGCATCGTCCGATGAGATATTAGCTAAGTGTTGCGAAAGGAGCGGCGAATGACCTGGGACTATAGACTTCAACCGGAAGATGAAGATGATTTCGATTATGAGGATGAACACGTGGAACTCGAATCGGACAAAGACGAGTACGACGAAGAAGACGACCTAGTCGAAGAGGTACGCCCGGCGGCCCCGGTACATGTCCATGTGCCAGCAGCCCCACCGGCGCCCACCGAAGTAGTAGTGACGGAAGTTGTGGCGATGGTAGCCGTCTCCGAACCAAAGAAAGCTCCTGCCAAGAAAGCTGCGCCGGCAGCCGCCGCTAAAGCTGCCCCGCCGCCTACTCCCGCGCCCGCGAAGAAGGTGGCCGCACCTAAGAAAGTAGCTGCAAAGGCGCCGGCTAAGAAGGCCCCGGCGAAGACGGCTGCGGCTAAGAAAGCCGTGAAAAAGACCGTGAAAAAAGCGGTCAAGAAGGCGGTGGCTAAAAAGGCGGCTAAGAAGGTCCTAGTCCTAAAGAAGGCTGCCACCAAGAAGGCAGTGCCCAAGAAAGTGATCGCCAAAAAAGCGGCCAAGAAGACCTCTAAAAAGGCCGGCAAGAAAAAGCGCTAGTTCCAGTTGGAGAACGGGGCGCTGCCGCCAGGCGGGCTAGCCGGCGGGCGCTCCGTGTCTCCTCGAGTCAAGCCTCAGCCAACTACTTTGCCGGCTCCTTTCGCACCGCGGTGCGGCATCGGTCGAACAGCTCCAGCAGCGTGTCCGCGTACTCCTCGCCCGTCCGCGAAGCTTTGCCGCCAAAGCCAGCCGACGACGTGCCTTTGCCGTAACCGGTGGTGACAGCTATGAACTTCATCAATTCCAGAGCAATTTCGTCCGGGTTGGATACGGCCTTGTGCTCGGCGTTTTCTTCTTCCATTTCTGTGATTCTCCCTGTTTGGTCGTAAGATTCTAGAGTAGCAACGCCAGCATCCGTGAGTTCCCCTGCCTAATGCCTATTCGCGCGCGCCGTTCCATCCGAAAGATGCGCGGGGGAGCCCAGTCTCACCTGATCGAAGGCGAGGATGGCCAATTCTACGTCGTCAAGTTCCTGAACAATCCCCAGCACCGGCGCATTCTGATTAATGAGTGGCTGGCAAATGCCTTTCTTCGCTATCTGCAGATCTTCGTGCCGGAAACCGCTATTGTCGAGCTGACTAGCGGCTTCGTGGCTGAGAATCCCGAGGTTTGCATCACACTGGGCGCGAAACACGAGCCGGCGCTACCTGGATTGCACTTCGGGTCGCGAGTGGCGGTCGACCCGGACCGGGTTGCCATCTATGATTTTCTGCCCGATGCGGTATTGGGAAAGATCGAAAACCGGGTCGATTTTATCGGCGCCCTGGTGTTCGACAAGTGGATCGGTAACGCCGATTCCCGCCAAGCCATTTTCTTCCGGGCCAAAGCGCGCGGATGGACACCGTTGCGGGGGGAAGCGCCCCTTCGAATTGGCTTCTTCGCTCAGATGATCGACCAGGGATTCGTCTTCAACGGTCCCCACTGGACCTTTCAGGATTCACCGCTGCAAGGAGTCTATTTCCGGCCCAGCGTCTATGACGAGGTGCGTTCGCTCGACTCATTCCAGCCTTGGCTGGACCTGGTGCGGAATTTCCCGGTGGAGGTGGTGGATGAGGCGTGGAAGCAGATTCCTCGCAGCTGGTACGACTCCGACCGGGACGAGTTGGAGAGGCTGCTGGAGCAGTTGCTGAAACGCCGAGCTAGGGTGGAGAGCCTGATCCAGGAAACCCGCTCGGGCCGTGCCCGGACGTTCCAGAACTGGCGCTGACCGGTTTACTCAGGCAACGCGAACGCCACGTACGTACCTCCTGATGGCGCGCCCGACTTTCCTCCCCCGGCCCCGATGACGACATACTGGCGGCCATTGATCTGGTAGGTCGCAGGCGTGGCGATTCCCCCAGCCGGCAACTCCGACTCCCAAAGCAATGATCCTGTGTCCTTGTCGAAGGCCCGGAACTTCCGGTCATGTGTGGTGGCGCCGATGAATAGCAAGCCGCCGGCGGTGACGACTGGGCCTCCGTAATTCTCACTACCAGTCACGCCCATCTTTGCGAGCAGTTCCGGATACTCGCCGAAGGGGATCTTCCACACGATCTCGCCCGTGTTCAGATCAATCGCGTTTAGAGTGCCCCAGGGCGGCAGCATGGAGGGGTAGCCATCGGGGTCAAGGAACTTGGTATACCCGTCGAATCGATACTTCTGCTCCATTTTCGCCGCCAGCCCCGTTGAGGGAACTGCCGTGCCCAAGGAGACTTCCTTATTTTGGCCGGTAGTGATGAATGCAGTAAGCGCATCAATCTCGTCCGGCTTGAGGTAGCCGAAGGCAGGCATACGTCCATTACCCACGCGGATTAGTCTCTCAATGTCAGGGGTGGAATGCCTCTCGCCGATCCCGACAAGGGAGGGAAACTCAGGCGGAGTGCCGGTTCGTTCCGCGCCATGGCAGCCCGCGCACTTCGAGGCATACAGACTCCTTCCGGTGGCCGGCCCGGCCGACTTCTTGTTCTCTACCAGCTTCATGATCCAGGCCATCTCGTTCTCGTTTACGTACAGCCGTCCGGTTTGAGGGTCGAACGCCGCGCCGCCCCATTCCCCTCCCCCGTCAAAGCCTGGGAAGATGACCGTACCCTGCAGGCTCGGCGGGATAAACTGGCCGCCGCTCCGCAACTGCTTTAAGCGCTCCAAGACAGCCTGATGCGCTTCGGGGGTTCGCTGCGTCACGATCGAGTCCGTGAAGGACTGGCGCGCGAATGGAGGTGGTGCCACCGGGAACGGCTGTGTCTCGGCAGCTGTTTCTCCATTCACGTCGGATTGGGGGACGGACCTGTATTCAATAGGAAACAGAGGCTTTCCGGTTTCTCGATCGAACAAGAAGACGTAGCCCGACTTGGTGATCTGCGCCACCCCGTCGACCAGGCGTCCGTCGCGCTTGACCCTGACCAGCGTTGGAGGCGCCGGGAAGTCTCGATCCCACAGATCGTGGCGAACGGCCTGGAAGTGCCAGACCCGCTTGCCGGTATTAGCATCGAGCGCCAGCAGCGTGTTTGCGTAGAGATCGTTGCCCAGTCGGTTTGAGCCGTAGAAATCGAAAGACGCCGAGCCGGTACCGGCGAATACCAGCCCGCGCTCCTCGTCCAAGCTCATACCCGACCAGTTATTTGCGCCGCCGATGTAAGTCCAGGCGTCCGCAGGCCATGTTTCGTAGCCGGGCTCGCCGGGATGCGGAATGGTGTGAAACGACCAACGCAGCTTCCCGCTGCGCACGTCATAGGCCCGAATGTCTCCAGGGGCTGCCGGCAGCGTCTCGTTCACGATGCTGCCCATGATCAACAGATCCTTGTAGACGATCCCCGGGCTGGTGGCGGAGATGGACATGCCCTCAGTCTCTCTACCCAACCCGTCGCGCAAATCTACCCTACCGTTGTCACCAAAGCTCGCTACCAGTTTTCCGGTCAAAGCATCGACGGCCTAGAGGTAGTAACCGGCGGCGAGAAAGATGCGCTGATCTTCACCTTTCTGCCAGAACGTCACCCCGCGATTGCGAGACTTGCCGATCACCCGGCCCGCCGGGTTTGGATCGAACTGCCAGCGCAACTTGCCCGTAGCGGGGTCCAGAGCGATCAGGCGCAGCTTCGGGGTGGTCGCGTAAAGAGTCCCGTGCACAACGATCGGCTGGCACTGCATCTCCGAGTCTTTAAATGCGTCCCCCGTATCGTAGGCCCAGGCGACCTTTAATCGAGCGACGTTCTCGCGATTGATCTGCGTGAGGGCGGAATAGCGGGTACCGGCGGGGTTCCCGCCGTAGGTGCGCCACTCGGTCGAGGATGCTTCCTGCGGCAGACCGTTGGCGATGCAGAGCAGGAAGAACGAAGTGATGCACTTAAGAATGGCCATTAACCGCCCTTCCGGAACAACTGCATATCAATATCCAGCCGGCTGCTGAACGGCGAGTGGCGCCTCGAGTGCGGGCAAGCCGAGTCTCTTGCGGCATTCGTCGAGCATGGTGGCGGTCCTGGTGGCACCTACGCGGGTCACGCCGATCTCCCGGACCGCCAGAAGCGCGTCAAGATCGCGGACGCCGCCGGCAGCCTTTACCTGCACGGATGCCGGCGAATGCTTGCGCATGAGTCGAAGATCTTCCATGGTGGCGCCGGTAGCCGCGTAGCCGGTGGAGGTTTTGACCCAGTCGACGCCGATGTCGCCACAGATCTCACACAGCCGGATTTTCGCCGTATCGTCATGATAGGCGTTCTCAAAGATCACTTTGATCCTGGCGCCGGCGGCATGGGTAGCCTGGGTGAGCTCCTTGATTTCTTGTGAAACATAACGCCAGTCGCCGGATTTCGCTTTGCTGATATTGATAACCATGTCCAGCTCGCTCGCGCCGTCCTTCAAGGCTTTCTGAACTTCGGCCAGTTTGATCGCGGTGTGATGACCACCGTGCGGGAATCCGATGGTGGTGCTGGGCTGAACGGTACTCCCTCGCAGCAGATCGGCGCAGCGAGCCGCGTAGTAGGGCATGATGCAGACGCTGGCTGTGTTGTAGCGTAGCGCCAGCTGACAGCCCGCCTCCAATTCATCAACGGTCAAGGCTGGGTTGAGCAGCGAGTGGTCAATCATCTTCGCGATAGCGTCAAGAGTGTAAGGTGAGTTCATCAGTTTCATCCTTCATTGGTTTTCAATTAAGAATTATCAGATGCAGCGCGCGGGGCCGTCCGAAACGGTTCAATTTGTGCCCAACCCGCCTTGGGCGGCCAGTGCGATGCCGCCGAACACACCGGCCTGATCGCCTAGAACCGAGCACGCTACGCGCACTTCGGCACCGGGAAACATCCGCACCCGGTCGCGGATCACCTCGCGTACCGGCTGAAGAAGCAATTCGCCGAGCGCCGACATGCCACCGGCAATCACGACCAGTTCCACTGCCGTGATCGTAAGCGCGTTGGCGATGCCGATTCCGAGGTAGCGGGCGGCACGGTCGATCGCAGCGCCAACCCGGACGTCGCCGGCCGCAGCAGCCGCAACCATGAGCTTGGGCGTTACGGCACCATCCTTTGCCAACTCGCGAAGGCGCGGTGCCAGATCTTGTTGGAGCAAAGCGGCCCCTTCCGCCGCCAGAACTGGACCGCTAGCCAGCGTCTCCAGGCAGCCGCAATTGCCGCAGCCACAAGGGAGCCCATCGGGCACGATGGTCTGATGTCCCACTTCGCCGGCGGCACCGTGCAGGCCCAAGCGCAGGCGCCCGTCGAGGACCAGGCCTCCACCAATGCCGGTGCCCACTGTGACCAGGAGCATGTTGGAAGCCGTCCTTCCGGCGCCGAACGTATACTCACCGAGCGTGGCGAGCCGGGCGTCGTTTAGGATGTGAACACTCTTGCCGGTTCGCTCCCCAAGGATCTTCGCGACTTGGGCGCCCTTCCACTTCCCTGGAAGGTTGGGCAGGAACTCAGCCGTTCCCGTACTGACGTTGACCAAGCCCGGAAGTCCCACACCGATGGCAGCCGGTTTCGCGCCACATTGATCGGCGAGGGATTCAATGAGGCGCGCGGTCCGCTCCAGAACGCGGTCGGCGCTGCCCGCTGGCGGGCTCCCAGGTTCGAGCTCACCGGCCACCGCGGCGGTGCCGGAAGCCAGCAGCCGCCCCGCAGCCGTCCCTAGCGCGACCGCCACTTTGGTGCCGCCGATATCGACTCCGGCATAGATCTCGTTGGACGCCATTACACCTCGCTGCCCGGGCCGATAGCCGGTCCAGACCCGGGCTACCGTCCAGCAAGTATGCTACATCACGAGGGAAGCGTTGCCATGGCGCGCCTGCACTCCCGTTGCCCGGCCTGCAGAGTGATCTCAATACCGGATCCGATGGAGGCAAAGGAGGAACCGGAAAAAAGGCAATCACAAAAGTCTAAGATTTTCTTGAGACAAGGAAGTGACGTGCTTTGAATTCCTTGGGTGGGCAAGCGAGGACCAGACGGGTCACAAAGCTCGAGGGCCCGAGTTGGGGCGCTGATATCGTAGAATCGGGCCTCGAAAGGCGGGGCCATCAGGAGATTTCTGCTCATGGTTAAGAGCTCTGTGCTTCGGCTTTTGCTCGCTTGGGCCGCCTTTGCAGCGGCCGTTCTGCCGGTTTTTTCTCAAACAAAATTGGATTTACAGCACCAAGCGCGCGGCATCGACTTCTCTGGAGCAACATATACGAAACCCGTGCGAATGGGCAGCGCGCTCCCGTCCACCTGCATGATCGGGGAAGGCTATTTTCTGAACAGTGCGCCGGCCGGCTCGAACTTTTATCTTTGCTTGTCTCCCAATGTCTGGGTGCTGCAGGGGGCTTCAAGCGGATCAGGATCCGCCACATCTAACGCTGCCGGGACGGTGCTGTTACCGAGCGGGGCGACCAGCAACATCCTGGGTACCGGGGCGAGTGGCGTGCAATCCTACATTGGAAACAGCATTGTGGCCTTCGGCGCCACGGGAAACGGAACAACCAATGACCTCGCGGCGATCAATGCGGCGATTCAGGCAACACCCAATGGCGGCACGGTGTACGTCCCGCCCGGTCAATATTTACTGGAGGGCACCACGGGCACGGAGCTGATACTTTTCAGCAAGAACGTGAACATGCAGTGCGCGGGATGGGGGTTGACGCAGTTCATAATTGCATCCAATGTGCCAAACACAATTGATTGGGTTCACTATACCGCGTCGAGCCAAGGGCAATTTATGCGGGACTGCCAGTTTCTTCCGCAATCCGCCACACCGGGCCGCTACGGAATTTACATCGACGGCACGAGCGCTAACATCGAGCAATTCGACCTTAGCCACAATCAAGTGCAAAATCCAGGCAGTGGCTATGCCCTTGCGATGGTATCGAATGTGTATGACAGCATCGTTCAAAACAATCGCTTTACGGGCGGCATTTATGCTGCAGCAGGTGATCGGAACATTCTTGTCTATAACGAAACCGGAGGACCGGGACCGGGTATTTACTTCAGCCAGGTTCCGGGTTCTTACGGCAATCTGATTCACGGCAACTCAATCACGAATTGCAGTGGTGCCATTGTTGTGGTCTATGCGCAAATGCTGGAGATCAGCGCGAACGAGATCGAACCAGCATCGGGGTGCGCGGATGACGCCAATCATGCCGCGATTGATTTGCAGGGAGTTTTAAACACTCCACTGCAGGGAGTTAAGGTCATCCACAATCAGATCAATCCACTCGTCACGACGATGGTTAACCTGATCCGCGTGGATCAATCGTGGGGAGCCATTATCTCGGAAAACGAGTGTTCCACTTACGCGAGCGACATCTGTGTGGTGCAGACGACGAATGCCAAGAACACGAGAATTGGGCTGAATTACCTATTCGTCTATGGGCCCGATACGGCATTGCTGAGCGATTCCGGTTCTGGCACGATTCGCTACGACAAGACAGGCGTCCAAAACCTGCAAGGCGGACTGAACGTGGGGTCAATAACAACCGCCAAGCTAGTGAACCCAGGCGCCTATCCTCCGACTGTTGCGGCCAACTGCGCGTCGAGTTGTAACTCAACTTGGACCTACACTTATACGGATGTAGATGCGGCGGGGAATGAGACTCTTGCCGCCAGTTCCAGCGCCTCTGTGTCCAATAATGCAACCCTCAATGGGAGCAATTACAACACAATCACACCAATTGGCCTAGCCTACGCCAATCACTACAATATCTACCGTACGGCAAGCGGAGGCACACCAGCGGCGACAGGCTGTATAGGGAGCGTTTGGCCACAAAATAATGCCGGTGCCGGTGGTGGACCTCTCTCACTGGTCGATACCGGCTTAACGGCGGGTTCCTGCGGAAGCGGAACAAGTACGCCGACAATCAATGCGACTGGCGCTTGGAATGGGATGATTATTCCCATAGCGGGCGGAGGCATGTACTTTAACGGACCTTCAGAGTTACTTGCCACTAATGCTCAGGAAAGCGGCTCTTTGGCTACGGCTCCAGTATGGTCAATTCTAGACGCTACACAGGCAGTCACAGCCGCTATTACCGTAAACGCGGCGTCACAAGAAAACACTTGGTTTGGCGTCGCTGCCGGATACACCACTACTTCATCGGCTCAAGACGACGTGGGGATTGGTGACCTGGTCGCCTTCAGCAACACGACAGGCAGCTATGACACTTGGCTGGGTTACGTGGCGGGCTTCAATAACACCACTGGTCAGTACAACACTTGTATCGGTGAAGCAGCCTGTTACTCGAACCGGACGGGTGGCTCGCTTACCGCTGTGGGCCAAGCAGCTCTGTATCACGCGACAGCGGCCAATAACACGGCCATAGGCTCGGGTGCCGGCAATGCGATCACAACCGGAGCGAGTGACACGGCCTTGGGGTTCAGTGCTCTTTACAACAACACAACCGGATCGAATGTCGTCGCCATCGGTGCTACCGCGGGCAATACGATTGGCGACGGCAGCACAGCCGTCACGGCGATCAATAACAGTGTCCTGATTGGAACAGGCGCGGAAGCATTAACAGCAGCCGCCGATACGAATGAAATCTGCATTGCTGGATCGGCATGCAAGGGCCAAGGTTCAAATACGACACATATCGGCAACTCAGGCACGGTCCAGACGATGTTGGAAGGAATTGTCTCCATTCCAACCAGCGGAGCAGTAGCCTCGGCTTCCACCATTGCACCGACACGCCAAGTTTTTCATGTCACAGGAACAACGGCGATCTTAACCATCACGCCGCCAGCGGCTTGCACAGTCTCCGGCTATGCCTGCCAGTTGACACTGATTCCCGATGGGCCTTGGACGACGGCACCGGGCGGTAACATCGCCCTCGGCTCGACCGCTGTTGTGAATAGGGCACTGCTGATGACCTACGAGCCCGGAACGGCCAAGTGGTATCCGAGCTACTGAATCGCCAAAGTAAATGGATTCACTCCCGAACTCGACTTCCGGCCCGCGCGGCCAAGTTCGCAGTGGCACCACTCGCTATAGTGACAACTCGAAACCGACCGGAGTGCCAAGCTGGCGCCCAGTTGTCGAGCGGTCCCATCAACTGGCCCCAAGGGGCGAACAGCTAAGCCTTGACCGGCTTGTCCACTGATTTCCAAGCCTTCTCATCCCAATACTTCACTTTGCCTTCGCGGTACGATTCAACCGCCAGATTGATGAGAATCTGTGCGTGGCCGGCTGTCTCCACATCCAGGTGCGGTTTCTCCCGGGTACGCATGCAGCCCAGGAAATTACCCACATGGAGCGCCATCATGTCGGATTTTTCCACCGGAATCTTGATGGGATCGGCGCCGAACTTATAGTCCGGAAAGACGCCGTACTTGCTGACTTCGGAGTTAGGATCGAGCCTGACCTTCTCGGGCTTGACCGTGATGAACTCGCTGTAGCGCTCGAACTGGCCGTGCTCCACCATGACGACAGTGCCTTCGTGCCCGCGGATCGTGCCTGGCACATGCTCTGAATTCGCCATGGACGACGTCAACACCAGTGAATGCTCCTCGGCGTACTCGGCCAGGATATGGAAGGTGTCTGGTACTTCGCGCTTCTCCTGAAAGGCGGGCCCGCCATAAATGCCGCCAGACGCAACCACCTTGGTTGGGTATTGTGGCTTGTCCCAACAGATGTTCAACGGCGCCACGACGTGGAAAAACAGGTCGGTGGCAATGCCGCCGGAGTAATCCCAATATTTCCGAAAGCGGAAATAGCGGTCAGCATCCCACGGCCGGTTCGGAGCCGGACCGAGCCAAGTCTTCCAATCGATGTAATCCTCGCCCTTGCCGGTCGGCCCCGCCGCCGGGTCGATGGGCCAGTTCCATTCGCCGTCAATCGAGTTGCGGTGATACGAGCCTTGGCTCATGATCATGCGGCCAATCATTCCATCAGCAATAGCCTTCTTCGCTTTCCACCACTGGTCGGCAGACGTGGTCTGGGAGCCAACCTGCAAAACCCGTTTGGTCTCGCGAACGGTGTCCACCAACTGCTTCACTTCTTTGGTGGTGTGGCACATCGGCTTCTCGAGATAAACGTCCTTGCCTTTATCCATGGCTTCCAGCGCGATCTTGGCGTGCCAATGGTCCGGCGTCGCCACCACGACTGCGTCGATGTCGGGACGAGCCAGCACCTCCCGATAATCCAGGTAGCCTTGACAGTTGTATTTCTTGGCCTGAAGGGCTTTGCGCTTTTCATAGACGTCGCATACCGCGACAATCTGGCAAGCGTTGTTATTGGCGTCGCCGTATTTGGTAAAGGCGCTCGCGACGTAGGAACCGCGGCCTCCGACGCCGATGACCCCGACATTGATGCGGTCGTTGGCCCCCAATACGCGCGTTGTGGTGGTCTTGGCGGCGGATTTGGCAAGCGCCTGTCCGGCCAGGGCGATCCCTGCGCCAACGCTTCCGGCGCGCCTCAGAAAATCTCGACGATCGAATTCACTTGCAGACATGGCTCAATTGACTCCTGGAACGTTTGACGTCCTGTTTTTAGCGGCGTGTTCGCGGCCGCAGTGGTTACGGAAAGGAAACTGCAATTCCCGTCCGCCATCATGCTCCCCTTGAAGTCTACTCCAGCAGCAAACCAGAACTGACCGCGGACGGTACGAATCACCGCTGTCGTGAGATGGCTGACAATAACCGTGTGTCGCTTGCTGACCCTTGGGAGCGAAGCGGGCTTATTAATCGCCGGGCAGTGAGTACGACGTTTCGGACAGCTGCTCTTCGCTGATTCCAAACCGCGAACGGCCTCGGCGATCACGGTTCGACCCAAGCCACTCCAGCCTCAGATCCTTGCAGACTTCATCCAGCATCGGAACGGTTGCCACCTTTTGTTCCATCGCAAATGCGGTGACCAGAAGGTTGTCACACACCGCATTGATCAAGCGAGGAATGCCGTGGGTCCGCGTGTACAGTTCCAGCAGTAGCGCCTCCGGGAAAACCTGCTGGTCCGGCAAGCCCGCGCGGGCCATGCGTTCCCTCACATACTCCAGAGTCTGTTCGGCCGACAGCGGGTTTACCGAGCAACGGAGCACAACCCGTTGCTTCAGCTGGCGCAGATTGGGTGCGTCCAGCTTGCGGTCGAGTTCCGGCTGGCCAGCCAGCACAATCTGCAGGAGTTTGCCGATCCGGTTCTCCATGTTGCCCAACAGCCGGATTTCCTCCAGAACGTCCCATTCCAGATTGTGGGCCTCATCGACGATCAACACGCAAGTCCGGCCTTTTTCCGTCTGCTCCAGCAAAAGCGAATTGAGGGCGAATAAGACCTCGGTCTTTGATTTGCGATCGCACTTCAGGTCCAGGTCATAGGCGATCATTTCGAAAAACTGAGCCGGCGTGAGTCGCGAATTGAAGATGAATGCGAACTCGTACTGCTGCGAATCGAGGTAATCCCTCAGGCACTCCAGCATGGTCGTCTTGCCGGTTCCTACCTCTCCGGTCAGGACGATAAAGCCCTTGCGGCTACGCACCCCATAAATCAGATTGGCCAGCGCCTCTTCATGCTGCGGGCTTCTATAGAGAAACTCAGGATCCGGGCTCAGGTTGAACGGGCACTCGCGGAAACCGAAGTAGGCGTTATACATAAAAGATCTCAGAGGACGCTTTGGGAAGTGCGAACACTTCTCCCCCGACAAGAAAAAACACAAACTCCGAGCTTTTCTATCATAACCTGTTTATCGGCTATTTGCTCTAGAAATCTAAACAAGCGTCTGATAGCGAAGGACTTAACTGAGCCCGCGGCCGCTTGGATCAACTTGCGAGTTGGAGTCTTAGCCACCCCGGCAGGGCCGCAGGTTGCCCATTGCTGAAGATGATCCGGCGAGTTTTTGGAAAGGGTAGGCCCGTCCGAATCGCCCGGCTATAGGCTGGAATGGACCGCAAAATAGTCCGGTACGACTCATTCTCGAAGTCCAAGAAGCCGGATTTCGAAAGCAAGCCAGTGCCCCAGCCCAGGCACAGCAAGCAAGTCAGCGGCGTCGAACGGGCCCGTGCCAGCTCTGCCTCGATTGCCTCCAGGCTTTCTCTGACCGCCGTCAGTCCCGCCACCTCTGCATAATGCGAGTGCAGTTTAAGCTGCGCCTCGGCAAATGCATTGGCGGCGTCAACAATCAACTTCGGTTCTGGCACCGAACGCCAACCGAGTGCACGGATCAATTCCGGGTTCTCCAGAAACTTTCTTTCGCTCCAAACCCCGCCAAACTCAGTTCCGGGCACGGCCATTTCCACAAAGTCCGGCGTGCTCTCCGCCATGCGCTGATTGGGCACGTTGCCGCGCCCTGAGACCTTCCAGGCGAGTTGATACGACCCGGGCTGCTTGGATTCGAGCGTCGCGACGCGCGCCAGAAAGACTTTGAAGGAGCTGGCCGCCACGGGCTGCGAGTCGGCAATCGTGACAATCCGTACCTGCGAAGCGCCCGATGTATTCTCAGCAGCCTCGGCCGGCTTCCGAGGTGGCCGCGACGGCTCCAGTGCCGCGGCAATCTTGTCCATCGTAGACGTGGTCCATCGGATAAATATCAGCCCCGTGCGCAGTGCGCCTTTGAGGGCCGATGCGGGAAGATAGGGGCCCTGATGGTTCCCGGCAAACGTGGCGATGAACAGGTTCTCCGACGGGGCCTTTTCCCAGAGCGGAGTCAAGGTGGGGTGCTCGAAGGGAATTCGGCGCTCTGAAAAGTTCTGGGCAAACCCTCCCCAGGAGGCAAAATCCAGCTTGGTTGCCTTCTGGAGTTGGGCCAAGTAGCCGTCCAAACGCGGGCCACGCGACAGCAGCTTGAAAATACGAGGCTGATCCAGCACGTTGACCTGGTCCTTCCAGACCATGTAATCAATCGGCGCCAGCTCGCGGCCATCCCCCACCAGTAAGGGTGTCAGCGTTGTGACTTTATAGTTCATCGTCAGAAACCTCGCCTCCATCGGTGCTGGTCTGAGGGGCCGTCCCAGACGGGATCTCAGGGGTTGCCTTCGTTGCGGCCTTTGCCTCAATTGACTCCATGTCGTCTTCAACTTGTGCCGATTTTGCATCCGGAGGAGGACTCGATGCTTCAACCGCGCTTCCAGTCATTGGCGTTACATCTCCGGCCGATTCGAAATCGAAGGCCTCTGCTGGCTGTGCCAAACCGATAGGCTCGGCTACTTCTTCCTGAACCGCTGTCACGAATTCCGGCACTTGCGAAGACTCTGCCACCTGTTCGGCTGCGGGCGCCGTCACCGAGGCCTCATCAATCAAGGCAGGTGCCTCTGGTTTGGCCTCATCGGCCTCTTCATGGACCGCTGGCAGCGAGTCCGCAGGCTCGGCATGAACGTCAGCCGTCGTCACCTCTTCTTCGATCACACTGTGCCGCGGAACTTCTTCCGTAATGTGTATGACGGGCAGCTGCAGCGCAAGAGCGAAGCCCGCCCGGTAGACCGGGTGTGCGAATCGATCGGGCGCAACATCCACGGCCTGACCCTTGAGACCTGAGCCGGCTGAGACCACCGACCCCTCAGTCACCATTCGGACCAGCTTTTTCTCGGCTCCCCAACCCGCGCGGCTCTCCACCCGTCCGCCCCGCACCGTGAGTGCATACTTGCCCTCGGCCCAGTTCACCGAGTCATCCGCAGCGGGAGTGTATAGCGACAACAGCCAGTGCAAGGACGACAATCCGTCACCGGCGCCGATCGGATGGCGGTGCGCCAGCTTCGGAAATAGCATGGCAGGCCAATCGCCCAACTGACATTCGGGAGACGGCGCTTGTCCCCAGCCGGATGAGCGCGCGCCACCGAATCCGATATCGCCCAGCAGCCGGAACGCCGCCTGCACCCGTTCGCCCCACGCTGCCTCCGCATTGGAATCGGCAAACAAGGCGATGGCCCACAGACCTGCCCCCGGCTCAAACTCAATGCAGGCCGTATTGTGCGCGTCCGCGGACCGATTCGTGAGCCGGTCCACCGGTACCCGGGCGCGGACCACGCTGCGAAATGGGCTCGATTGCGGCCGGTCGCGGCGCAGCAAGCAGCCGCTTTCTGCGTCGGCAATCCACTGATCGGCGCTAACCTGGCTACCGGTAATCAACGCCTCGATCACCGGCACCGGGACAAACTGCGCCGTGCGCCACCGCACCTTGGTGAGAAACACTGGGCTGGGTGTTCGCAGGGCGGCTACGGAAGGGGGCCAGAGTGTCTGCGGGGGTGGCGCAAAGAGGGTATCGGCTTGGAACGGAAATAAAGAGCTGAATACCACTGCTGGGTGCGATGCTCGAGCTGTTGCCTCCAGCCAGTCGTCAAGGTGGCCCAAATGCAGCATCGCCTGGGACACCGCGGAGAACAGACGGTCGCTGCGGTAGAGCGCGTCGACGCGATCACGGGCACCATCGCCGGGACCGTAACGCCAAGGCCCGGCGGGCCGCAGCCTGATAAGAAGGGCAGAAGACATCGGATTCAGCTTCTAGTTGAAGGCCGGTTTAGGCCAGCTTGGCGGCGAAGTCGTCGCCGGTGACGAGTTGCTGCAGAGCGCCCAGGTCGCCGTTCTCGATCAGGGTCGCTTCGGGTGCTCCCTTGGAGTAAAAGTCTTTGCCGCGCCACGACAGCTTCAGAGAACCGAACTTCACGCGCCCGCTGCCTCGCCCGCCTCCGCCTCCCAGCGCATCGTCTTCGAGCAATCGCAGGCCTTCGGCCAACCGCCCGGCCAAGGCCTTGTCCTCCTCACACAGCACGTCGAGAATCAGGCGAATGCGAAAGCGCGCCCCGGTGGGCACCCGCTCCAGCGTTCGTGGGTTGGCCTGCGAAGTGATACGATCCACAGCGTTCTCGCTTTTCACTTCCGTCAATTCATCGTCCAGGTTTTCGCGCATCTGGGGCGTGATGCTCTCCACCACCAGCGGCGCATCGTAAACGGCCAGCCGCGACGGCGTCACATTTACCGCGTCCAACGCTTCGCCCGCTACGCGCTCCACACGCCCGGGGTTGCGTCCAAACAGCACGCACACGTCGTCGTCAGGGCGGTCGCTCTGGTGAATTCGCACTTCCTGGCCCTTCCGCTTGGACACATAAACAAGTTCAGCGGGAACCGCCAGTCCGGAAGACTGCTCCAGGAGCGAGCGCAAACGGCCACGCAGTGTGCTGCCGGGAATATACGGCAGGCCGAATGCATCCTTCACCACCGGGTTGTCTGCTCCGCCAATTTCGAGCGAACCCTTACCGGCGCCGATGTGCAGACCAGTCTCACAGAGGATTTCTCCCTCAACCACCAGTTTCCCGAGGAAGGTCAATTCAGTTGCGGCAGTGTGCGAACTCATGTTGTTGTCCTGTCTCCGCCCTTGAGGGGCTCTCATTCATTCGTCCACGGCGCGCTTGGGCGGCGCCTTCCGGACGAACCCTATGTCTATTCGTTGTAGGCAACGATGGCTTCAAACAAATCGCGGAAACGCTCGTAACCGCGTGTATCGTTCTTTCGTGTCACCTGCAGCAGCAGCCGCTCGAGAGCATCCAGACTCCGAAGCGAGTGGCGCGCGATGGTGTACGCCAGCCGCGCCCGGACCATCACAAACTCGTGCTGCCGTTCGTTCTCCGGCGCGCGGCAAGCCCGACGTACGGCGTTGTAAAGCCGGCGCAATTGGCTTTTCGTGCCGGAGTCCATGTCCCGCATTCGGCTCACCACGACATGCGCCTGGTTGTCCAGGTACAAGCTGTCGGCGATCAGCTTCTCAATATCGATTTCGGGTGGGCCTTCCATCCGCCGGTCGCCGCCCCGGTTGTCCCCACGGCCTTCACCGCGCGGCCCACTTGGTGGACCACCTCGACGCTCGCCGCGGTCGCCCCCGCGATCAGCGCCTCGCTCATTGCCGCGTTGTCCGGGGCCACCCCGCGCCTCGCGAGGTGGGCGAGTCTCTCCCGATTTCTGCTCAGGCTTCTTTTCTTCTGTTTCCGCCATCTTGAACCTTTACTTCCTTTGCCTTCCCAATTCCCGCGGGGCTCAGGTGCCCGCCGCCAATCGCGCCCACTCCAGGCCGACCCTGGAAGACGGCCGCAGTTTGAGATTCGCCGTACTCTTTCCAACCAGGTTGGTGATCACTGAACTTCGCAGGTTGTTCCACTCCTTGCCTCGTGCCGGAGGGATCACGCGCGTAAGCCGCAAATAGGTCCGCCATGGCTTTTCTACCCGAATCGCTTTATTGCGGCGCGTCGCTTGCGTGGAATACGCCTCGCGATACACCGCGGCCAAATCCTGAATGTACTCCGGCGAATACCCGAAGTTTGTCACCAACCGCACCAATCCCGCCTTCAGTTCCTCGGCGTCCGCCAGCCGCTTCCATTCCAGGGTCCGTCCGAACACGTGGAACGTGCCTGTCTCCGCCGCCTTGGCCGCCCGCAGATGTGTGCCCGCCTGCTCGAACACGGCTGCGGGGGAGGAATCCACATCCGGCGCGATCGCAAGTGCCATGCTGACGGTCTTGCCTTCCAAACCGGCGAACTGCTGCAAGTGTTGTTCGGCGAACTTATCGAACACACGCTGCAATTCGCGCGCCAGTGCCAAAAGGGCGTCCCAGGAGCCGTAAACCGCAAAGTCATCGCCACCGCGATACAGGATGCTAACTTTTCGCCAGAAGTCCGGCATCGTGCAAAGCACCGATAATTCACCGGCGAAGAATTCCTTGAACAACACCGAGAGCAGAATGTGCTCTTCTACCGTCGCCGCGTGCCGCAGCCGCAGATCGAAATGGTCGACATCGCCGCGCAGAATTCCCCAACGGGGCGCGCCCTCGGCGTGGCTAGCCAGTTCCGCCAGCGAGGCGACCTTCATGCCCGATTCGTCCATCGCGAAGCGGCGTGGAAATGCCAGTACGTCCCCGTTGGCCGCGTGTTCCGCGAGCGTCCAGGAAAATTCCCCCGGCCCGGCCTCAAGGTGTGCCGGTTGGGGACTCGACCACGAAATCTGCCCTGCTGTCGCGATGCTCTCACCAAAAGATCGGAAGTAGCCGGAGTCCTTCAATACGGAGCTGGCCTCGAAGGGTTCAAAAACTCTCGTATCCGGTGTGTTTGCGATCAGTGGGGCGGCTGACTGGCGGTAAAGGGCGTCGTCCAGGCGCTTGCGCACGATCGGCCAGTTGCCAAGGTTTTCGGTACTCGCCCACACCAGCCGCAATTGACCGCCAGAGAGGTCGCTAATCCCAGCCGCCGCGCGCGACAGAAACTGATTAGCAGCTGGTATGGATTCGTCTGGGAGGACTAGCAAGAACTGTTCGCCGCCACTCGAGCCCAGCAGGATGCGCGCCAGGTTTTGCTCGCGCAGCAAGGCGAGCGGCAGGATCTCGGAGATGAGACCCAGCCAAGCACATCGACCAGCCAATTCCGCCATGTCGTCCGGCGAACCAGGAATAGAGGAACTGAGGAAGGACTCGGTCCCGATCAATTGAGCTTGCAAAAAGACTTGCAGCGACATGGAGAAGGTCAGGCGGCCTGAAAACGCTCAGGCATAGCGTTAGTTAGCGCGAACGCTCTCAGCCTAACACAAGCGTTTTCCACCAGCTTGAGAAACACTCATCGCCCCGCACGGCTGACTCGGCTTCGGCGGTGCCTTATCGTATAGAGGGGAGTAGAGATCTGACCAAGGAGACCAACCAGTGATAGCTTTCATAACCGGTGCGACGTCGGGCTTCGGCGCCGCGATTGCGCGCAAGTTTCTGACTCATGGAGACAAAGTGATCGGTACCGGCCGACGCCTGAACGGTTTGGAGGAACTGCGGCGGGAGTTTGGCAGCCAGTTCCATCCCCTTGTCTTCGACGTACGCGACCGCACCGCCGTCGAACAAGCCATCGCGGGCCTCCCCGCCGAGTTCGCCAGTGTCAGCGTTCTGGTCAACAATGCTGGACTTGCCCTCGGCCTCGAACCCGCCCACAAATCCAACCTGGATGAATGGGAAGTGATGATCGATACCAACGTCAAAGGCCTCACTTACTGCACGCGACTGCTACTTCCCGGAATGGTGGAACGCAATGACGGCCACATTGTCAACCTCGGGTCAACCGCCGCCGAGTTCCCCTATCCGGGCGGGAATGTCTACGGTGCGACCAAAGCCTATGTGCACCAGTTCAGTTTGAACTTACGAGCCGATCTGCTTGGTACCGCCATTCGCGTCACGGATATCCAACCCGGCCTGTGTGGTGGCACGGAGTTCTCAGTAGTCCGTTTCCGGGGCGATCGCGAAAAGGCTGCCACCATGTATGAAGGCACCCAACCGCTTACGGCCGCCGATATTGCCGACGCTGTGTTCTGGGTCGTCTCCCGGCCCGCCCACGTCAATATCAATAGCGTGCAGATGATGCCGGTATGCCAGGCCTTTGGTCCGCTGGCCGTCAAGCGCAACAAATAGCATTTCACGGCTGCCCTTCGCGTTGCCACATTCTCAATGTTCCGGCAACATGGGGCTGTCGATGCGGTAGCCCACCATGCTGGTCTTGCCGTTCGCCTGCCTCAGTTCGAAGACTTCTTTCGCTTTCCCGAGTTTGAAAACGCAGTCATAGTCCAGGCGGACCTGGGCGTGTGTCAGCAGATAAAGCACGTTGAAGTTGGTCACTTGCGACGACTGGAAGTCGCCGAGCTTGCTCTTTACAAGCGTCTCGTACTTCACGAAGTCTTCGAGCTTTGCGTCCTTGCGAAACTCCGCGTCGGCCCCGCTGTAGATCTCAGCGTAGCGACCCGCATTGAAGTTGGCGTGGAACTGGTCCACCAGCTTGCTGCCGGCCTCGATATCCGCTTTAGGTGAACAGGAGCAGAAACACCCAAGCACCAGCACGGCCGCCGCGGGGATGAAACCCCTGGTTTGTCTGTATGCCACATCCAAGTTTAGAAGCTGCGCTGGGGCCGGTATCCGGGGCGGGCCCGGATCTTATACTTCTTTCCGTCTTCGGAAAGGATTTCGATATTGATCTTGCGAAATCCCTCGTTGGGATTGGGCTGAGGATAATAGGTCACGGTATAGCTGTTGCCGAGATCTTCGCGGATGGACTCAAACGCCTCCACCTGCTTTTGCCAGGTCTTGGCGAAGTAACTCTTGCCACCAGTGGAACTGGTGATACGCCGGAAGATGCCGCTCGAAACCGGATCCTTGGTGACCTCTGTCGTGGAGATAACGTAGATTGGAATCCCTTCGTCCTCGGCGACTGCCCGTACATCGTCCGGCGCCACCATGCTCGCGTTATCGGGCCCATTGGAAAACACAATTACGACTTTGCGTCCCGGCACTTTGGCGGCGTCGCGTAAGGTCAGCAGCAGGCAGTTATAAAGCGCCGAATCGTCCCCAGCGACAGCTTTTCGTAATCCGGAAATCGCCATCCCCAGGTCGCGGTTCAGTGGAACCGCTCGGTTGAGATTGCGGCTGTAGGTGTAAACCGCAATAGAATCGGCCTTGTCAAGACCGCGAATGAATTCGGCGATCGAATCGGAAGCATACACGAAACCTCGATACATGTAGTTACTGGTATCGAACAGGACGAAGACATTCGTTCCAGTGAAGGCGTCTGGCCGCGTATCCAGCGGCGCCGTGGGCGTCACCTTCTCCGCCGACTCTCCGTCGGCGCGCACGATGGGTTCTGTTTCGCCGTTGGGCAGTATACGCACCGGAGTGCGGTTCCCCTCCATGAAGGTCGCCGGCTTCTGTGGAATGTCGTCTTCGAGAAACCGGAAGTCTTTCGGCTTCAAGCCATTCACATACCGGCCTTTTTGGTCGGTCACCGTGAAGCTGAGCACCACCATGTCCACCTTCACGCGGAACGTGGCACGGTCCTGGTCTTGCGCGCGCAGCCACACCACGGCTCCGCCCGTCATTCCCACGGCCCCAAGTGCCAGCCAGGCCACAGCGCGCGCAACGATCGGTTTTCGGCGTAGCGGTTTGAACATTCGGTCCAATAATCGTGTCACGGGCACTTCCTAAAAGGCTCCGGCATTAGCGACGGAGGACTTCTGGACGCCTTGCTGGCGCACGGAGTCTCCCACTGTTCTTAGCGATCGCAGCAAGGCTGGCCAGTCTTCTAAATGGGTGGCGAAGATATTCTCGATGGTCGCTCGAGTCCAGTCCGGCACATACGAATCTAGCTGCCCCGCCGGAATCCCTATTTCGTCGGCCAGCGCCGCATAATAGAGACTGTTCGACTCCCACGTCTCGGCCAGGATGCGGCTGGAATAACCCATTAGGGTCGGAAATGTTCGCAGGTTCAACAGCTCGGGCTGAAGACTGTGCGTGAGTGTCGGCTTGGGTGTGCCAAAGATGGCCGAGATCGCCGCCGGGTCGAAATCTGCGCGATTGGTCGCAGAGAGCTCTTCAATCTCAAGCAGGCTTGCCTCGCGCGCCACGCGCCTCAAAGACGGGTCCGTGCCCAGAGCGAATAGCTCCGAAGGCAGCACTTCTGCTGAGGCTTTTGTGAAGTTGCCCGCGCTCAGGTCGTCACTGATTTTCTCCACGCGCGCGGGATTCGCGTAGCGGCCCAGCGACTTAAGCACCAGCTCCCGCGTTTTCGGGTCCAGCGTCGCCGTCGCCAACAGATCTTCACCGCGATGCATGTGCAGCGCGACCCACCTGATCTGCTCTGGTTTTACGGAACGCCACCGCGGAACGGTGACGTTTACGATCATTTGCGGCACTAAGTCGCCCCAGATGAGCGCCTGCTCGCGCGTCGGCGTCAGGAAGTTCTGCTCCGCCTCGGCCAGCACGTAGGGTAGGTTGGTCAACGAGCCGATCAATCGTCCGCCGGCGCTTGCCGGCCAGCCCGTTCCCACAATCTCCGTCGGGCGCCATGACGTCGACAAACCTTGCGCGCCAATGAAATCGTGGTTGCGGACAAACAGCGGATTCGTCAACAGAAGTTGCGCACCGGGTGGCGCGTAGTAGGCATAAAGAAAGCCAACCAGCGTATCCCTGAGGAATGGCGTCAACGCCCCTCGCGCGTCCTTTTTATCCGCGCCCTTGACGAGCACGTCCAGGTTGGCCTTGCGCTCCTCTTCAATGTGCTTTTCACTCCAGTAGCCCAGGCTCAGCAGGCTTCGTTCGGCTGAGCTGAGCGAACTGCGCGCCGATTGGGCATCTTCAAAACGGGCAACTTGCGACTGCAGATTAGCCAGCGCCTTGCTCTCGCCGGCTCCTTTCCCATTCCGGTCGCTTACAGCGAAGAGCGTATCAAGGGGAATCAGGCGTTGCGCGTCAAAAACGCGCAGAAAGTACTCACCACTCGATGGCCGCTGCGCATTCGCCACCGGTTTCCCCACCAGCACGTCCACTAATCTGTCCTGTTCGCTGCCGGCCGGCGCGTGTGATGCCGCGAGCAACAGTGTCACGCCGGCGCGGTCTGCCTCAAATACGCTCCCGGAATCCCGCACCCTCGCAAAAGGATCTATTAATTCACTGAAGGTCCGGTCCTGACCTGCCAGCGGAATCGACCCTTGGCGGCAGAGAATGCCCCAGATGCCCACCAGTGCCTCTACCGAACCAATGGTGTCAGCGCGCACCAGCGAGTCGCTGATCTTGGCTGTCGACGTCGGCAAGTCCAGGTACTTGTTAATCGACGCCTCGCTCAGACCAGGGGCATCGGCAAAGATGGAATACTGCGAAGAATAGGCGCGGTAATCGTTCGCCAGGCGAGTAGCTAATGCAGGCGAAATCGGCTGGACCCGTCGGCGATCTATATCGTTCAATGCCAGGAAGATCTTGAGTGGCTCGTTCTCTACCTGCTTCCGGCAGAGCGCGAACAGAGCCTCCACGACGTCATCCGAATTTCGCCAACTGGTTGCCGCGCGGGTTAGCTTGCCATCGTATTTCCCGTGCGGGTGCTTGATGAACAAGGACCTCCAGACCTCGAGATCCCCGGGAATATGCGGCTGTCCATTGGGCTCGATTCGCAGACCCGTGGTCAACAGCATTATCTCCGTACTCGACCGGAACACTGGGCGTGCCGGGCCAGGCGTGGTGATTTTGCCCTTTAGTGCCCAATAGAACTTCTTCATCCTCTCCGGCTCGGTGAGGTACGCGGCGGTTGGTCCGTCAATGCGGGCGAGTGCGTCAAAATAGCTCGCAAGCCAGCCGTCGTCGGTCTCGATGAGCTTCTCAAAGAAAGCTCCCCCGTTTTTCGGGGAGGCGCCGGTCAGTTCCGCCCAAGCTTGCGGCGAACCGGGAACGACTGCGGCTCCATTGCGAACTTCAAACATGCTGCCAAAAAAGTCCAATACGTGCGCGTAAACCTTTAACTTCGACGCCGTTGCTTGATTCCGCATGGCTTCCGCTGTTGGTCTGTCCAGCTTTGAAAGGCCTAAATAGAGACGGCAAAGAGACGGATCGGAGAGGAACCCATCCAGAAAGTTGTTGCTCTCCTTGCCCAGCGCGCCCAGCCAGTAGCTGGCGTTGTAGAGCACCGGAATGATGGTGGGTGCGTACGGCATTTCAAAACGCCGATTTGCGCGCAGGTCCTTTTCCAGTTCCGCCAGGGGGAATGCCGAGTCCACAGTGATGAAGGCCTTGGTCGCGTTCACCGTTTCCAGCACCACGTCCGTTCCGCAAGAGCCCCTCATGCGGTAGCCCAGGATCTTCAATAGGGCTGCTGTCTGATCACTGTCGCAAGCCGGCACAACAATGGCATGATCTTTGCCAGCCATGTCCTCCAGTTCCCGAGCTTCCGCCACGTAGCGGAGTAACAACTTCAGATATTCCGTCGGTTCCAACGCCTCATTGGCTGTGACCGCCTGATATCCGTTGGTGACAATGTTGCGTGCCAGAGCGGGCAGCAGTTCCTCCGGCGCCAAGTCGGGTGACAAGGCCGCCATTCGGGCGAAGGAACTCAGCGGGCCTGGAATGGAAACCGTGGAATAAAGCTTCTTCAGTTCGGCCTCGTGGCCGGTCCTTTTCGCGGGCTCGCTGAGGTCGGAACCGCCTGCGTCCCGGTAAGCCTGTAAATCGTGGTTCAGCGTTTCGCTCTGACCCTCGAGAACGTCCACCAGAACCACCTCGCGGAGCGCCAGCAGCTTGCGTTCCCGGTCGTGTTCTAAGGCGGCCCATTTCAGGTACGCCTCCCGGCGCCCCGGCAGGCGGTGACGGTCTAAGAACTCGGCATAGGCAGCTTGCGCATCGACATTGCTGGCCGTGCTGACCGCCTCTTCAAGCAGGGCCTGCGCCCCGGCTACGTCTCCCGACGCTTCGCGCTCGGCGACTTGTTTCCGCAAGCCGCTGCTGGTTGCGCCGCCAGCCGGCACCGCCACCAAGGCAACGCCTAACATAACGAGGAACGAAAGCTGGACAGTTGGAGCTATCCGCATTTTGAAAATTCTCACGGCAACTCTGCCCCCTAAAACACTATCCTGAGTCGATCGTACCCGCGAGGAGCACCTCGTAGGTGATCTAATCTACCACTTTGTGGACGACCTCGGGTGGCCCCGTCTGGGTAGACTGGATTCGTCAATTCTAAACCCGCTCTTGGATGAGATGCCGCCGCCATCCCACCTAGAACAAAAAGATTGCGGTACGACCCTGGGACCCTAGTCTAGGTCCGCCGGCGAACCACGTTGTGACGCTTTAGTAAACACGCTGTAAGTTTCTCAGACGTGCTCGGCCTGGCTGTGCGCGCGCTGGCGCTTCGCTCAAAATCCAGCTGATCATCAAAAAGCCGCTCTCCAGCACGTATCCGGAAGCGAAAGATATCCAGGTTTTGGCTGCTAGACGGTATACGATAATGGCGAACTGTCAGATGGCCGGGTGGCCCATAAACTGGCAACGCGGGCGGTCGATAAGGGCGAAATCGGCGAGGTCTGGCGGCCTTACGGCATCGTGGACCGTGCTGGACCCGGCTCAGAGGGCACTCGCAGCAAGTACTTCTTCGACTAACTCACGGAGCCTGTAGAGTGGCACCCGAGGTCTCAGCTGCACCTAAGCGGGTCTGCTGTTATCCCACGGTCTTGGTTTCAAACGCCAGAAGAGTTGCTCCGCCATCGGCGAAATTCTGCAAATCCGCCTTGGCCGCCTCGCCTTGCGGCGATGCCAGTGCCGCTTCCAGATCTTGAGCGGAATCGAAGTGCAACTCTGCCACGAGGTGCGGTCCCGTGCCGGGACCCAGCGTCCTCGGAACCTCCCGGCTCACAATGTACGTCCGCAACCGTGGAATCTTCTGCGCAAGGGGCACATGCGTGGCGAAGTAGTAACGGTTAAACGCCGCCGGATCGCGTGGCTGATTGTAAAGAACGAGCAGCTTTGTCATATGAGACTCATCCTGGAGTCGAGGTCAGCGTACCAAATTTCCAAGCCTGCGGAAAGAATGCCAGGCAAATGTAGCGGCACTGCGCGGATCGAAGCCTGCTCTTCATGAACCGGTAGTCTCCGACTGGTATTACTCATGATAAATTCCGGAAGTGAGGGATGCGATGAAGACAATCCAATGGCGATGCCTGCTGACTTGCTCGGCGCTGTTGGCCGCGCAGGCCGTCTTTGCCCAGGGTGAGTTCCAAATGCAGCCGCGACACATGTCTGGCTGGAACCCGAACGCCAATCAGGGCCGTTGCCGCCTCCTGCTTTGGGTCGATAAACGGGCAGACGTCAGAATCCGAGGTTGGGATATCTGGGTCAAAACCATGCAGGGAGCGCCCAGCCGCGATGAGGGAAGCGAATGCAACCAGCCAATGCCCGCAACCGTCCGAGACTTCCAGGTCCGCACTGTCAAGGGTCGTGGCAAAGTCTGGGCATCCCAATTGCCCAATCCCGGTAACCGCTACCAAGCTGTGGTCTCCATCGACGATCATCAGAGCGGCGCTTCCTCGTATGTAATCGACGTGAGCTGGGTAAGAGGTGGCCCGCCGCCGGGGCCCCCGCCTCCCTCTCCCGGCTTTGACGGAATTCGTTCTTGCCAGGACCGTGTCCGTGACGAGTTTTATCGCCGCAACCGGGGCAACCAGGTCTCGATTGACTTCAAGGGACCGCCCAACCAGAACAATATAGGTGGCAATCGGGCGAATGTGCAGGGCCGCGCAGTGGGACGCAGCCAGTATGAATCACGCGAAATGACTTACACCTGTGTCGTGAATTACCAGCGGCAACAGGTCGATTCAGCCAACTATAACTACCTGGGCAACGGCCTTCGTTCCGGCCAGGCGATGCAATAGCAGCCAGGAACCGTTTACGCCGCTCTCTTTATCAAACTGTCACGCTACTTGCCGGAGCCGGCTTGGTTCCAGTCGATGATATTGACCAGCTGCCAGGGGTTCTTTCTGAGCTGAAATTCGAGCTGTCCATCCTTATTGATGATCAACTGGCTGGCCGGGTAGAGAACGCCTTGGCTCTTTTTATTGTCGGAATCGTTCAAGTTGATTTCCCCGGCCGTCAAGTTGTAGGCGGTGCTTGGGGTGTTTTTATAGGTTTCACCGAACCGGATCCAGCGGCTCGCGGCGAATCGAATCCGGCGGCCCGTTTCGGTCTTGGTCAGGCTGATGTAGGCGAGGTCGTTGCCAACCGTGCCCGTGATCGCAATCTTGCCGACTGCCGGCGCCTTCTCGAGCGCGTCCACCAATCCTTTGTTCTGACCCTTCTTGTAAGCCTCGATAAAGGCTTGTTTGTCCTCCTGCGTCGAGTACCTGAGGATGGTAATCTTCACGCTAACGGTCTTCCCCAACTGCGTGCTGGTGCCCATAGCCGTGGCGTCGATCGTCTCTGGCTTTCCGTCATCTGCCGGAATGGCAAGGGTGGAAGTCGTAAGGAGCAGCGAGCCAAGTAGAAGACTGCCATAAGTGAGATTGCGAACCGTAGATTTGAAGTCTTTGTGCTGCGACATTTGTCCTGTCCTTTCCGAGGAACCCAGCCCTTGCTTGAATCGTGTGGACTCACGGCAGGTGAGCACGGAGAACTTTTTCTCGCGTGCGGGTGGGCACGCCCCGAGTATATAAGCAACCCGGTGAAGTTTGCCGATCGGCAACTCCGGGGCGCGGTGGTCATCCCGGCCACTTTGACTCGCGCCGCTGGGACGGTCAGCCGACGCCGTTTACCGATACCGGGGCCTGGGCATAACGCACGTTGTCCAAAAAGCCCACGCGTTCCGGACGGCGTGCACGACTTCCGGCTCTCTGAGAGGGGTCTGCAGAATCTTATAGCCGCCCCCGTTGAGGAACTCTTCGCAAATAGGATCATCCTTTGCTTTGGCGGTCATCAGGATCACACAGCACCGTCTTGGCGGATGGAATAGCAGAGCGAGGGCGATTCCGACAAGTTCCTGATCAACCAGAACAACGCCCGCCCAGTGACGGCTTATCATCTGCAGTGCGTCCGCCCAGCACTCGGCGGAGATCAGCTTCCACCCCTGCTTCCTGCCGATTGTTTCGAGGACCTGACGATCCGGCTCCGATGAGGTAATCGCCAAGGCCGTTATCGGGTTAGGCAGACGAGGTGAATCCATAGTATGCACAAGCGCTCATCCTGGCGGTTTCTCAGAATGGACCTGCCCAGTCAGTTGGAATCATCTGGGAGACACCCTGGGCACGCGCATCGCCGGGGAATACCTCCATCCTTGACAGTAGTTCGCTAAACGCTTGAAGGGAATCCCCAGGGTCGGGTATTTTTACCCTCCGCGGGGCTCTACGCTTTCGAAAACATCAGTCGTCGTGGGAATCAGTTTCGGTGGGTTCAGCGGCCCACACACAGGAGAACTACCGGGCTTTCGGTCAATAAATACCCCTGGCCCAGTATTTGTTGCTTCTGGCCAAGGACTTAGAGTTGAATCCGAGGGGAGGCGCGCCATCGCTTCCTTGCCAAGACGCTAATCCTGACCCCCCATCCGAAAGGGCGCCTTGCGGCTCGCTCCCCTCGCCAAAAGCATTCGGTTCGGCTGGGTGAATTACGAGTGGTCGGTGTGAAATGTATCAACCGTGTGAAATATGTCTACCGCCCTTTGGGCATGAAAAATCGTGCTCTCAGGGTATGGAGTTCGTCCCCTGGAGTGCATAAGCTCGTACCGGGTCCACGAAACTCCATGTATTGCCGCGTCGGTCAGCCCACCTGAAACTATGTCACGTCTGAGACTCAAACTCCGTCGAACAGCAGAGGTTCCTTGTTCCCTTCAATAACGAAGTCTTCGCCGGCTGATGAAAGGTGATTTTAGCCATATCCCGGATTCGAGACTGAGCTGATCTGCGGGCCTATATGCGTTCCTCTCTAAGTACTGTCTCTCCGGAAACTCTGGAACAACTGCGGCAACTTAGCACTTGTGCCGTGTCAAATGCAATAGAACAGTTTCAGGTTAGAACCCGGAATGAAGGTTTCGTGAATGGGACGGTTCGATGTATCCTTCCCCATTTGCCCCCCGCGGTTGGCTATGCCGTAACAGCGCAGGTGCGCACCTCATCGACTCCGATCGCCGGTCGATGGTACTACGACCGGCCAGACTTTTGGGCCTACGTACTAACAATTCCTGCCCCTCGATTTATCGTTGCTAAGGATGTCGACCCGAGTCCCGGTCTGGGGGCATTGTTTGGGGAGGTCCACGCGAACATTTGTAAGGCACTTGAGTGTTCTGGGTATGTCACCAACGGAGCGGTGCGTGACTTAACGGGGATTGAAGCCGCCGGCCTTCCCGTCTTTGCTGGAAGCGTAGCGGTCTCGCATGCTTATGCTCATGTCATCGAGTTCGGCGAGCCGGTGGAGGTTGGTGGATTACAGATACGGCCTGGAGACCTGCTTCACGGGGACACGCATGGCGTTCTTTCGATTCCGATCTCGATTGCCGACGAGATCCCGGGCGTGGTCGCAAGAATGTCTGAAATGGAAGAGGAACTTATTCACCTTTGCCGTTCGAAGGACTTCTCGCTGCAGAAACTAATTGAGTCAATTCAACATGTCTCGACCCGGCTGGGCAAAGCCCGTCAATGACTCGAATGACCGGCCACACGAATAATCCTGATCACCTGAGGCGGCAGAGTTCCCAATCATGGCTCGCCGCCAAGTCCAGCTTGGCGTGCTTAATCCTGGCTGCAGGGGCGTTCTTGGTCTCCTGCGGGAAGAACGGAGTAGCCAAAGCGGGTTCCGGCGAGAACTCGCCGGCTGCCTTGCCTACTGTCGGTGTCACGAAGCTTAACAGGAAGCCGATGGCGCGCTATCTCACGCTCTCGTCGGAGTTGGTCCCATTTCAAGAGATCGATGTCTTCGCCAAGGAATCCGGATTTGTTTCGAAACTATATGTGGATTACGGCACGCGTGTTAAAGCCGGACAACTCATGGCAATTCTGGAGATTCCGGAGTTGCAGGCGCAGCTTGAGGAGGACAAGGCAGCCATCAAGAGCTTTGCGGATCAAGTCAACAATGCTGAGCATCAGTTGAGTCGCGTTGAGGCGCAGAGCAAGGTCTACCACCTCCAATACACACGGCTGAACAGCGTGGCATCCACCAAGCCAGGTTTGGTTGCGCAGCAGGAAGTCGACGATGCGGAAGGCAAGGATCTCGCGTCCCAGGCGCAGGTGGAAGCGGCCAAATCGCAGCTGCAAGCCGCACAAAGCCAGTTTGCGATGGCTCAAGCGAAGCTCGCCCACGACCAGGCGCTATACGATTACTCCAAGATCACGGCGCCATTTGCGGGCGTCGTAACGCAACGATACGCGAATTTGGGCACCTTGATGCAAGCGGGCACAAGTTCGAGTACTCAAGTGTTGCCCCTCGTTAAGCTATCGCAGGAAGATCTTTTTCGCCTGACTATTCCGGTGCCCGAGTCCTATGTCCGGTACATCAAGGTTGGAGATCCCGTGGATGTGCGGGTGCCTGCACTAAACAGAGATTTCCTTGGAAAAGTAGTTCGCTTCTCATCCGACGTTACGGCATCCACCCGTACAATGCACACGGAAGTGGATGTACCCAATCCACAGGGCATTTTGATTCCCGGCGTCTACGCGGAAGCGACCCTCACTCTCGACAGAATAGGCGACGCCCTCGTAGTTCCCCTTCAGGCGGTGAACCAGGAGGGTGACCATGCCAGCGTCATGGTCGTCGATCAAACCAACAAGATTCAAGAGCGGCCGGTCGCTTTGGGCATTCAAACCGACAGTTACGCCGAGGTTCTATCCGGTGTCCGCGAGGGCGAGTCGGTCGTTGTCAGCGATCGCAGTGGACTCAAACCTAGCGAAGAAGTCCGCCCACAAATCATTCAAGTTGCCGAGTACAAAAGCAAGAGCTGACAGATGCCGTTTTCTGCTCTTCCTGAGCCATAACCCGAATGTCACGATTCTCAATTCGAAATCCGTACTTCATCGTCGTCATCTGCCTCGCCATCTCCATCATCGGCGTGGTGAATGTCCTTCGGATGCCGGTTGATCTGTTCCCCACAATCAACATCCCCCAGGTGGTGGTGGCAACGTTCTACTCGGGAATGCCGCCCGTGGATATTGAGACCGACATCACCAACCCGTTGGAGCGTTTCTTTACGTTGGCGGCGGGTATGGACCACATGGAATCTCGTTCCATGCTGGGCGTGAGCATCATCCGGGCCATCTTTCAACCCGGAACAAGCGCGGATACCGATGTCACGGAGTTATCGAATCTGGCCCTCGCCGACCTCAAACGTCTGCCGCCCGGTACGCTGCCGCCCGTTGTGTTGAAGTTCGACGCTTCTAGCTTGCCGGTCTGCCTGCTGACCGTTAGGGGCGAAGGCTTAAGCGAAACCCAGCTCCACGACTACGCTCAGTTCGCAATCCGCAATCAAATAGCGGTGGTAAAAGGCGCCGAAATTCCTCCGCCATTTGGAGGCAAATACCGCCAGATCATGGTTTACGTCGACCCCTACAAGCTCGCCTCGCGGCAGTTGAGTCCCATGGATGTTGTTAATTCCGTTAACGAGTCCAATCTGATCCTCCCGGCCGGCGACGTGAAGGTAGGCCCCTTCGACTACTACGTCTATTCGAACAGCCTCGTCAGCAACATGAAGGAGATGAACGACATCCCCATCAAGACGGTGGGTAGTTCCTGGGTTTCAGTGAAGGACGTGGGCCGGGCTGAGGACGCCGGCCAGATTCAATACAACATCGTTCGCGTCGACGGTCAACGCTCTGCCTACATCCCGATCATGAAGCAGGGTGGCGATACGAACACGATCGAAGTTGTGGATGGCGTCCGTAAGCTCAGCCAGCATCTTTATGACCTTCCGAAACAGATGAAAACCGATCTTCTTTTCGATCAGTCCGTGTTCGTGAAAGAAGCCATCCAGACCGTGATGCACGAAGGGTTGACGGGCCTCGTCCTGACCAGCATCATGATCCTCCTGTTCCTGGGTAGCATGCGGGCCACCGCGGCTGTCCTGCTTTCTATTCCGCTTTCGGCTTTGGGCACATTCGTGATCCTGTATTTTGGCGGCAGCACTGTCAACACGATGATCTTGGCGGGACTCGCGCTGGCGTTCTCGCGAGTGATCGACAATTCGGTGATCTCTCTCGAAAATATCTACCGCCATCTCGAGATGGGCGAGGCGCCCCAGATTGCTGCTGAACTGGGAGGGGCCGAAGTAACGCTTGCCGTGCTGGCCGCGACCCTCGTGGATGTGGTCGATTTCTTCCCCGTCACCTTCTTATACGGAGTGAGCAAGTTCCTCTTCTCCGCCCTGGCCCTGGCTTTCTGCATTTCGCTCTTGATTTCCTTCGTGGTCGCCATGACCGTCATTCCGCTCTTCTGCGCGCGGTTTTTGAAGGGCGTGCCGCATGGCGGACATGGTCACGCAGCGGGGAGTGAGCATCCAGCCGGGGGAGAAGCACCGGGCAGGCCACGGCAATCGTGGGGCGCGAGGTTCAATGCGGCTTTTAATCGCGGCTTCAATCGGATGCTCGATTTCTACGAGAAGTTGGTTAGGCGCGCGCTCCAGCGCCCGGGCCTGACAGTTGCAGCGCTTTCAGGTGTCTTTGTCCTGAGCCTCGGAATCGGTCCTTTCCTCGGCCTCGCTTTCTTCCCTCGAACCGATGCCGGCCAATTCACGATCAATATGAAGGCGCCAACCGGCTCGCGCATTGAGGTTACCGAACAATACGTATCTCATGTAGAAGACCTGATCCGTCATGTCGTCCATCACGGCGACTTCAAAATGGTGGTTTCCAATATCGGCGTGGTCCCGGACTTTTCGTCTCTCTACACAAGCAACTCCGGCGGCTACACCGCCACCATTCAGACTGCCCTCACCGACGATCACGAAGTAAGCAGTTTTGAGTACATGGATCGTGTGCAACAGGCTATCGCACGCCAGTATCCCGAGGTTCGCACATTCTTCCAAAGCGGCTCCATGGTCGACTCAACCCTCAACATGGGCATGCCGGCCCCCATCGACGTCCAAGTAACAGGGAAAGATCTCCAGCAGGACTACGCATTGGCCCAGCAATTCGCCACGCGCATCCGCCAGTTGCCCGGAGTTGGCCAGGTCTATATTCCCCAGGACATGAACTATCCCACGCTGCAACTAAACGTGGACAGGGTGCATGCCGGTGAACTGGGGCTTACTCAGAAGGACATCGTGAATAATGTCATTACTTCTCTCAACTCAAACCTGATGATCGCGCCGAATTACTGGGTCGACTATGTTACGGGAAACGACTACTTTCTAACCGTTCAATACTACGAGCACGGAAATGCAGCCATTCACAATACGATCGACCTTAAGAACATTCCGCTAAAAGCTCCCAACCTCCGCGAGCCGACCACCCTGGACTCGGTAGTTTCGCTCAAGCACTCTCAGACCCCGACCGAAGTCGATCATTACCAGATTCAGAGAGCAGCCGACGTTTACGTGACCCCCAACGGGGAGGATCTCGGTAAGATCTCCAGCGCAATCGACAAAGTTGTGGCGGAAACAAAAATGCCCGGCAATGTTCGTGTCACCATGCGCGGCATGGTTCTGGGAATGAGAGAGTCGTTTTCCAGCTTCGGTTTTGGTTTTGCACTTTCGTTTGTTCTGCTCTACCTGATTCTGATTGCACAGTTCAAGTCATTCGTTGATCCATTTCTCATCATGCTGGCGATCCCAATGGGTTTCGTGGGTGTGTTTCTGATCTTGCTTTTTACCGGAACCACACTGAACGTCATGTCGCTGATGGGAGTACTGATGCTGATCGGCATAGCCGATTCCAACAGCATTCTCATCGTTGATTTCGCCCATCGCCTGGAGGAACAGGGGCTCTCCGTGAAGGATGCAGTGATTACAGCCTGTCGGGTCCGGCTGCGCCCCATCCTTATGACTTCGTTAGCGACGATCATCGGCATGATTCCTATGGCACTCAAGTTTGGGACCGGATCAGAACAATATGCCCCCATGGCGCGGGCGATTATTGGTGGCCTGACATCGTCGGTCATCCTGACAGTCTTCATCGTTCCGGCGGCATATTTGCTGGTCTATGGAAAGAAGGATCGGAACCGGTATGAGTAGCGCGAATCGGCACGGGTGTAGCGAATCATGATTAGGCGTCCCATTGCGCTTGTCTCTTTAGTAGTGGGCCTGTACTGTTTGCTCGATGGGCAAACGAACCCTCCGCAGCTGAGCCTCGAGGAGGCCCAGGCCCTCGCACTAAAGAACCACCCGCAGGTCCTCGCGTCCCAGGCGCTCTCGCTCCGCGCGGACAAGATCACCACGGAAGCGAAGTCCGCGTATTATCCGGCTCTGAACGGCGAGATAACAGGAGCACAAGCCAATGTCGGTAGCCGCCTTGGTGCAGGTTTTATCAACGCTCCCGCTCTATTCAATCACTTCGGAACAGGTCTGACGCTGTCTCAACTCATTACCGATTTGGGCCGCACCCCTAACCTGGTTGCGAACGCCAGGTTACTCGCCCAAGCCAGTCGCGAGGATTATCGCGCGACACAGTACGACGTGGTTCTCGCCGTGAACCAGGCCTACTATGAAACGTTGCTCGCTCTTCAGTTGGTGAAGGTTTCGCAACAGACTGTTGCGACCCGTCAAACGGTCGTCGATCAAGTGTCGGAGTTGACCAGGCAGAAGCTAAGATCCACAGTTGACCTCAGCTTCGCCCAGGTCAATCTCTCGGATGCCAAGCTCATGCTGCTGCGGGCACAGGATCGCTTGCAAGCGTCCTACGCCGGGCTCGGACAGGCACTCGGCACACAGGAATCGATTCCCTATCGGCTCACGGAGCAGCCCGTGCCATCGGAGGTGCCGGCGGACGTAGAACCGCTCCTGGCCCAGGCCTTTCAAACTCGTCCCGAACTGGCGAGTTTGCGCCTTCAGCTGGAGGCAGACCAAAAATTTGTCTTTGCGGAGCGTGATCTTAAGCGCCCGACCGTGAGCTTAAACGCGGTCGGTGGGGCCCTGCCATACATCAATCCAGGCACCGCAAATCCGAATATACCGGCCGGTTATGAAGCAGCGGCGCTCAATGTCAACATCCCTATCTTCAACGGCCATCTCTTCACTGCCCGGCAACAGGCTGCGGAGTATCAACTGCAGGCCACGCGGCAGCGATCACGAGACGAACAGGACCGCATTGCGCGTGACGTTCGCGTATCATGGACGCACGCTCGCACTGCATTTGAAGCGATTGCTACCGCGCAACAGCTCCTGATCCAAGCCAACCTGGCCCTTGATTTGGCGCAATCCCGGTACAATCTCGGCTTGGCATCTATTGTTGAGCTGACGCAAGCACAACTAGGACAGACATCCGCTGAGGTTGAGAACCTGAACGCGAAATATGAATACCAGGAGGCCTACGCAGCGCTTCAATACACGCTTGGACTGTTGCATTGATCGCGGGCTCGTATGAAAGCAGAACTCAAGTCGCAGCCTTCGTCGCATTCTGAAGCCAAAACCAGAAGCGGGCAAACGCAGCGTCTTTTGTTTTTCGGCTTCGGTGGACTCTGGTTGCTGCTCGCAGTGACGGGCCTGTATGCGCTATCGGTCCTTGGAAGCATCCAAACCCGGAACGAACGCATCCGGCAGGATTATTTCAACCGGGACCGCATCCTGGAGCAGCTGCGCTCCGACGTGTATCTCTCGGGCACATACGTTCGGGATCTGCTCCTGGAGCAGGACCACAATCGGGCGGAAATGCATCGGAAAGAACTGGAAGATGCGCGGGCTCGTATTGAGGCCAATGTGGCTGCGTACGAGGCGATCCTTCGTCCTGAAGAACGGGTTCCCTTTCTACAGTTCACAAGTCAGGTCAAAGAATACTTCGATTCGCTACGCCCGGCCCTGGAATGGAATGCTGCCCAACGTCAGGCTCTAGGCTATGCCTTCACAAGGGACTCGCTGCTGCCGAGGCGCATGATAATTGTCCATCTGGCGGATCAGATTAGCGAAGTAAACAAGCGGCAAATGGAGTCCGGCAACCAGCAGATAGCCGTCCTGTTCGGTGATTTTCGGCGCTCCTTGACCATCCTGTTGGTGTTGGCGACGGTCTGCGGGATAATCGTGGCGGCCGTGAGTATTCGCCGCATCCTGCGTCTGGAGCACATCTCCGCTCAACGGCTTGAAGCGGTGGAGACTGCCCGCCTCGCACTGCGGGACCTCTCGGGCCAGCTCATCGCAGTACAAGAGTCGGAGCGGCGGGCGCTTTCCCGAGAGTTGCACGACGAAGTAGGCCAGTCACTCTCGGCCTTGCTTTTGGGCATAGGCAATGCAGCGGCGGCTATACCGCGCGGCGGCAACTCGGATGTGCAGGAGCAACTCCACGAACTGCGCCGCCTGGCCGAAAGGACGTTGGCTGCCGTGCGCGATATGTCTCTCCTGCTTCGTCCTTCCATGCTCGATGACCTGGGATTGATCCCAGCTCTGCAATGGCAGGCCCGCGAAGTATCCCGCACCAAGGACCTCGCCGTACAAGTGCATGCGGAGGAAGTATCCGATGACCTTCCCGATGATTTCAAGACTTGTGTTTATCGGCTGGTCCAGGAGGCTCTCCATAATATTGCGCGGCACGCGAATGCCAAAAGCGTAGATATTCATCTGACTCAGGACGCCAACAAGCTCCTGCTCGAGATCCGCGATGATGGGCAGGGATTTATGCCGGAACTTGAGAAAGGGGTCGGACTTCTAGGAATGGAAGAACGGGTGAAGCATCTGCACGGCTCTTTCCACGTCGACTCCAGGCCAGGAGAGGGAACGTCGATTCGAGTCGAGTTGCCGCATTCCAGAAAGAGCGCAGCGGTATTGACATGACTTCGGTTCGAATCGTCCTGGCGGATGATCACACCATCATGCGGCACGGCCTTCGGCTGGTGCTTGAGCGGCAGCCCGACTTTGCCGTCATCGGTGAGGCCAGCAACGGCCGGGAGGCCATCGACATGGTCATACGGGAAACCCCGGACGTTGTCATCATGGATATCGCCATGCCGCTCTTGAACGGTATCGAAGCAACCAGAAGAATCTATGAAGAACGGCTAAGAACGGCGGTTGTGATTCTCAGCATGCACGCCGATGAAGCGTATATCTTGAAAGCTCTTCGGGCCGGCGCCCGCGGTTATCTTCTGAAAGACTCCGCCGACGCCGATTTGATCCAGGCGGTTCGCGCAGTGATTGCGGGTAAGGCCTTCTTTAGCCCGGCCGTCAGCAAAGTGCTTGCGGACGACTATCTGCGGCAGATGCGGCAGCAAGGAGTGGATGATCCTTACGATCTGCTCACCCCCCGCGAACGGGAACTGCTGCAGCTCATCGTCGAGCTGAAGTCCACCAAGGATATCGCTGCTCTCCTCAACCTCAGCCCGCATACGATCGACACGCATCGTGCCAACCTCATGCAGAAGCTGAACGTTCACAGCACGGCGGAACTGATTCTGTATGCCGTGCGCAAAGGCGTGATCACCTGAGAAAGTCTACAGCCCGCCGCCAAGTCCGTATTGCACGTAGTCCGAGTATTCTTGCACGATCTCCGGATCTTCTGCAAAGCGCTCACGCAAGATCCAAATTCCCTGCGAGTCTGCTAAGAAAATGAGCCGCCGGTGGTTATCGGTGGTGATGGCCGTGACACCCTGAAACTCGCGCGCAACCGTTGGATGAGAAGGATCCGTGAAGTTCATGATTCGAACAACCACCGGGCTAGCGGGCTTGGACGGCGCTGGCCGGTCTACAGCAAGCCCAGACATGCCGGCAACGGCAATCAGGTTTCCCGACGGAGCATCTGCCGGAAAGGGCAGACTATTCACAACCTTAGGATCATTCGCCTTAGTCACATCAATCAACGTCAATGCCTTACCCGGACCGTGCTCTGCATACAGGTAGAAACTGCTGAAGTGCTGGGTAGGAAGTAGCTGAGTAATGGGCCCTGACACAGGGATATGACCTACTACCAGAATTTGGTCCTCAGAAGCGTCCTCTTGCGCCTTGGAGTGATGCTCGGAAGCGTAAACCGCTGGAATTGACATAACCAATGCCGCCACCAGAGGTGCGGTCGACAGTCGATTAAAGTGCAGTCGCATTTGGGTACCCTCTCCAGTTCAAACTTCACACGGCTCCGGCTGGAAGAGAATACTGCCTGCGGTGCATTTGTCGCATCAGGAACACAGTAGAATTCGGCTCCCTGAGAACAGCTCGCGCACAGACTCCGAGACCGGCCCAGCCCAGAACGCTAGTCTCGCCCCAGCAGATAACACCCGATACGCGACTAATAGTTGCTTTGACCCACGTCGAGCGTCACGCGGGTGAATTACTGACATCTTCGCCCGCCAAATACTGAAAGCACCGTATTCGTTGACTCGAGCCAGGGGGCTATAGTCGAATTCGAGGGAGGCGCCAACGCTTTCCTGGCAAGGACGCTTGAATAACCCCCATCCAAAACGGGGCCCTGGCGGCCCTCTCCCCTCGCCAGAACACTGGGCTTTTCAGCGCGGCGGTAAAGCAGCAAATTGTGACACTAGGATTGCTAAGGCGACTGTTGGGGCAACGCGGGCCACGATCGGCACAAAATAGCGCTTCTGAGCAAGAGCGAACAGTAATGGTCGTGACTGCGCTTTCTGGCGGATACCGCACGCTGCGTGCTCTATCCAATTTGGACGGTTGGCATCTGTTCGTTGCGCGATCTCTCGACGCCGCGATCGCGCTGCGTCGAAGAGAGAAGATTGATGTGATCCTTTACGATCATGACCTCCCGGGAAGCGACTGGCACAAAGGCGTTGCTACGCTCTTAAGGGACTTCCCACCAGCGTGCCTGATCTTACTTTCCGTTGCAATTCAGGAAGAACTGAACCCAAGCCTGCTCATGTTTGACGCGGCAACAGGCAAAAGTGAAGCGGCGTTCCGAACGTCGCGTACGCAGCGTGTGCCGGGCTGACGGGACCGTCTCAGCGAACGACTGTCACGAGGGCTAGCCAAGGTTCGACCGTATGCCTGTTTCGAAGGGCGACGAGGGCACGGCGCTCGAGTAAGGTAGCCCGGGTCGGAGGGCAGTCGCCTCACTCTCAGAGGGCGGGTCTGCTGTATACCTGCCGTGGTCCTGGCATCAGCGCATGCCGGGGTCAGCTATCGATGGCCTCCACCCCCGCCATGGAACCCGCCACCGCCAAATCCCCCGGAATGGAACCCGCCGCCTCCAAATCCCCCGCCATGGAAGCCATTTGCTCCGCCGCGAAATCCGCCTGCTCTGGCACTCGTTGCGCCGCGCCCACGCCAACCGGCGCCGTGCCCGCCCCAACCGTAATGACCGCCGTGGTAACGGCCACCGTAAAATCCGCCACCGTAATATCCGAAGCCAAAGTAGCCAGGCCCAAAGAAGCCCCAGCCAAACGGGCTATAGAGAAAATCGTCATACGGCCAAAAGCCATAAAAGCCCCAAGTCGGATCCCAATACCAGTTCGGGCCCGCGGTTGCATAGTAACTGGCGCTGCCGGCCGCGGCGCTGCTGGCTTGCGCTTCGTCTTCGCTGCGGGCTTTGCTCCAGACGTAGAGAGGCTCGGCTTCAACCGCCTTGACTTGAAATCCGCGCTTCTTCAGAGGATGTTTACTGGCAAGCAGCACTTGGTCATGTTTGCCGAGCGTAGTCGTCCCGCCCCCTGCCCGAACCGTCGCTTTTCCATCCAGAACCATCACAGTCTGCTGGACCGCATCAAATTTGTAGAGCCCATTTTTTTGGACCTGCGTCGTCGCGCCGTTCATTACGACGGCGAGGTTCGTGCCCATGATCAACTGGTCAACCTCCAGGATGGCCGAGCCGCGCACGAGTTGGATCTGCGCGGATGCCAAACCCCCCGAAATTATCTGGGCTTCGCTATTGTTTCCAAGACGAAGAAAGGCGCCCGGTGTGAGCAGTACCTCCACGTAGCCTTCGCCGGCATTAAGCGTGTGTCCAGGCCCCAGCTTTGCTGTGCCGACCGACTGCGGTGAGAGGCTTTGGCCATCCAGCGATACTTGGCCCTCGACGTAGTTGATTGTCCCTGGCCCAACTGGTTCCATGTCAGGGGGGCTGGGCGGGCCATGCATTGGCGCCCCCGGAACAGCCATGTTGGTTGCTTGGGCCAAGCCCATGACCGCCGAGGCAAGCAGAACGGCTCCGACCCGCCAACCTATCTTCTGCTTTCTCATTGTTGTTCACCTACATATCCGACGCGGCGCAATCCAGCCAGGTCGCTGGAGGCACACAGTAGAAATCCTTGATTCTTCTACCGGTACGGGTGGGGGGAGGCAGTAGTCGAGCGGTCAACTAATGCATTCATTGGATGGACTGGCAGAACTTCCCGGTGAGGGGTCTGCTTTCTAATCGGCCTTCGACAGTAAACTTTATGAGGAAGATGATACAAGTAGATCAAGAGCTTCTGTTGACTTGCACGACCATGAATTGTACGTCATAAGTTCGCCGGTCGGAACGAGAATGGAGGGGTGGGTACGATGCCAGAATGGTTGGGGTTTCTGCTGTTCCTCGCGGCATACTTTGCTCTCATGCGTTGGGTTCTCCCTCGTTTCGGCGTGCCGACTTGAATGTCGAATTCCTGCAGTGTCGAGTCTCGACACAAACAGAACCTGACGGAAGCCAAAGACCAACCGCGAACACCCGCCGGCAAGGTCTGACAGCCTGCTGCCCTCCGTCTGCGGGGCAGTTTCCTGCGCCATTGCTATGCTGGGGGCGAATTCGATGCTTCGGTTTCACCTGGCACTGCTGCTTCTAGTCTGGCCCGGCTGCGCCCAGGACTCTCCTGAGCAGACCCTCAAACACGCCATCGAGGCCCATCAGTCCGGTGACGTGGAGCATGCGATAGCGGGTTATCGCAAATTCCTCCAGGTTCATCCCGACGCGGCCGATGTGCGCTCCAATTTGGGCGCGGCCTTGGCTGCTAGCGGACGCTACGACGAAGCCATCGCCGAGTACCAAAAGGCGCTAAAGGGCGCACCCCGCAATCCGCGCGTCATCCGCTTGAACCTTGCCATCGCCTACTACAAGGCGGGCTTCATCTCGAAAGCCGCCGTCGAACTGAACGCGCTGCACGCAGTCGAACCCGCCAATCGCCAGGTCATTACCTTGTTAGCCGATTGCTGGCTGCGCCAGGGAGAGGACGCCAAGGTCATCGGCCTTCTGACACCACTCGACAAGCAAGATCCAAAGGACCTCGCGATCGCCTATATGCTGGGCACGGCGTTGCTGCGCAGCAAGCAAACCGAGCGTGGCCAACTGGTGATTGACCGCATCCTCCGTAACAGTGATTCGGCCGAGGCTCACCTTCTGATGGGCACCGCCAGGCTCAACGCGCTCGAATACAACGCCGCGATAGCCGACCTTCGAAAAGCCGTCGAGCTGAACCCACACTTGCCCGATGTCTATTCCTATCTCGGCCGCGCACACATGGACAGCGGCGATATGGCCTCCGCCAGGGTCGATTTCCAGAAAGAGCTTGAGCAGAATCCGAACGACTTCGAGTCCAATCTGAATCTCGCCGTGCTGCTGAAGCTTGAGCAGGATTACGACGGAGCCATGAAGCTGCTGGACCGGGCCTTGCGCGTCCGCCCGGGTGATCTCCGCGCGCTCTATCAGGTGGCAACCGTTCAGTTGGCTTCCGGAAAAATTGAGGAAGCTCGCCTCACCCTGGAAGACGTTCTCAAACAGTCTCCTGACTTCGTCGAAGGGCACATATCCCTGGCCACCATCTACTACCACGAGAAGCGAAAAGCCGACGGAGACCGCGAACGGGCGATTGTGCAACGCTTGAATGCCGAAAAGCAAGCCAAGGAGGCCGCCGCCACACCGCAATAACTACTTCGCCCGGCTTGGCTCGGCAATGGTCAGGATCTGGTCCGCCGCCACATCCTGCAAGGTTTGATGAATCCCGCTCGGCCACTTGATGTCGATCTCGCGAATCGTTTTTGATTTCCCCAGCCCGAAGTGAACTCGGGAATCACTCGAACAGGCATACCCGACGGCGGTGGTGACTTCGTTGTACTGCTTCAAACCGTCCTCACCTGTAATACGTATCTGGGCCCCCAAGCCCATCCGGTTGCTCACGGAACCAACCAGTTTTAACAAGATCCAGTGGTTGTTGTTCGGCGAGATATTGTGGAAATACTCCGCCTTGCCGTTTAACACGCTCACCACTGCGTCGATGCGCCCGTCGTTGTCCACGTCGCCGAACGCAACCCCGCGATGTGCCGCGGCCTTCTGAAAATCGGGGCCTGCCTGTGCGCTCACATCCTGGAATTTTGCCTTGCCCAGATTGCGGAAAACGCTGTTCGGCTCCTCATATTTGCGGCTCGAGAACTGCGCGATATTATCGAGCACATTTCCCCGCGCCACGAACAGGTCTTTCCAGCCATCATTGTCGAAATCGAAGATTCCGTTGGACCATCCCGACATGTTGCGAGTCGGTATCAATTGGCTGTCATTCGTAATTTCCCAAAACTGGCCGTCGCCGCGGTTCTGGTACAGCGGAAACGATTCATTTTCAATCGCCGTGTGCCAGATATCGGGGCGGCCGTCATTGTCGACGTCCTTGAAGTCGGCGCCCATACCCGAAATGACATTCGCGCTCTGCGAGTAGGCGACGCCACTCTCGAGTGCCACCTCTTCGAACCGCTTGCCGCCGATGTTGTGAAACAGGAAGTTCGGATGGTTGTCGTTAGCGACAAAAATGTCCATGAATCCGTCGCCATCGTAATCCGCGATCACCGCGCCCATTCCTTTGCCCAGATATTTGTGGATGCCGGTTTCCACCGAGACATCGGTGAAGGTTCCGTCACCATTGTTGCGATAGAGAGTGTTGGGCAAAGGCGCATAATTCTTCGGATGGCAATAGGCGCGTGTGTTCTGATTCGGTCCGCAGTAAGGATCCTTGTTGACTTCCCACTTGCAGTAATTCGCAACGAAGAGGTCGGCGAGGCCGTCGTTGTTGTAGTCAACCCAGGCGGCGGAAACTGACCACATCTTTTTGCCGTCCAGCATGCCGCCACCCACACCCGCTTTGTCCGTCACGTCCGTGAACGTGCCGTCGTGATTGTTGTGAAAAAGCTGGTTTTTTGTGACGCTGACAACGTAAATATCCGGCCATCCGTCGTTGTCGTAATCGCCGATGGCCACGCCCATGCCGTAGCCTTCACCCGCGACGCCAGCCTTCTCAGTGACATCAGTGAAGGTTCCATCCCGGTTGTTGTGGAAGAGACGGTTCCAGTACTGCGGGCCCTCCTTCTTCAGTGAAGGAATGGCCGCCCCGTTGACGAAGTACACGTCCAGGTAGCCGTCGTTGTCATAGTCGAGTAGTCCCACTCCGGCCACCATGGTTTCCGGCTGGTTCTTATTGGGGGTGGGACAGCTGTTCGTCGTGAAAGCCAGACCCGCGCGCTGTGCAATCTCCTCAAACATGATCGGGCCTGCGACGGCTCCCGCTAGGACCGTGGATAGCCCCGCTACAATGAAGGCCAGGGATTTCATGTCTCGACGAACTGAGTCTATCAAGCGTCCGGAATCTGCCATTGGGAGGCGCGTCTGAAGCGCACGGGCGTTCTTGTTTTCACTGGCGCTTGCGTGCTCTTGTCCTTGGCTCTGGTGGCAGGAAGTTCCACGACATCCGCCCAGCGGCCAGGATTTGTGGATGTCGCTCCACGCTCGAAAATCCCTTATAAAAGCAACAACAGCCTCAAAGAACGCAAGTATTTTCCACAGCCGATGTGCGGCGGAGTCGCTGTCTTCGATTACGATAACGACGGCCGTTTGGATATCTTCTTCACCAACGGGGCCAGCCTGCCGGAACTGAAGAAGACGGATGCCTCCTATTACAACTGCTTGCTGCATCAGAAGAGTGACGGCACCTTTGAGGACGTGACGGCGAAAGCCGGCCTCACCGGGGCGGACCTCGACTTCAACTTCGGCGTCGCAGTCGGCGACTATGACAACGATGGATACGAAGATCTGTTCCTCTGCGCCGCTGGCCGGAACACCCTTTATCACAACAACGGGGATGGCACGTTCACCGATGTGACCGCTGCTTCCGGTATTGGTGTCAAACCAAAGGACACATTAAGCGTGGCCGCCGCATGGTTCGATTACGACAACGACGGCTTGCTGGATCTGGTCGTTTCGAACTACACCTTATGGACCCCGCTAATCGACTTTCGATGCATGATGAACGATAAGGATTTTTATTGCGATCCGCGGCGCTACCCCAGCGTTCCTCACCGTTTGTATAAGAACCTGGGGCACGGCAAGTTCGCCGATGTCACGGAACAGTCGGGCTTCGCCGCCGCGCCCGGCAAGGGCATGGGCATCTCCATCGCCGATTTCAACGATGACGGCCGGCCCGACGTGTTTATCGCTAACGACACCGAGCCGAATTCGCTATTCATCAACAACGGCAACGGCACCTTTGAAGAGCGGGGCATGGAACTGGGCGTCGCCTATGGCGACAACGCACACGCCGGATCGTCAATGGGATGCGACGCCAAGGACTTCGACAACGACGGCAAGGTCGATATCTTCTACAACAACCTGGCCGGCCAAATCTGGGGACTGCTGCGAAATCGAGGCGACGTTTTCCAGATCTTCTCGTACCTGTCGAAGGTCCAGAAATTGAGCGTGCCTTTCTCCGGCTGGAGCAATGGCTTCATCGACTACAACAACGACGGCTGGAAGGATATCTACTCGGCCAACGGCGATGTGGACATGGTGAATGAGAAATCGCCCCAGCACGACACCATGTTCGAAAACATCGAAGGAAAGTCGTTCGTGGATGTTTCAGAGGACATGGGAAAGGACTTTTTGAAAAAAGGCTACCAGCGCGGCTCTGCTTTCGGTGATCTCAACGAGGACGGTGCGCTCGACATCGTGGTTACCACACTGAATGAGTCTCCCAGAATCCTCATGAATACAGCCAACAGCGGAAATCATTGGCTGTTGCTGAGCCTGGTGGGGCACAAGAGCGCCCGCGACGCCATCGGTGCCAAGGTAAAACTGACCACCGCATCCGGCAGGGTCCTGTACAACCATGTGGCCATCAGCGTTGGCTTTATGTCCTCGAGCGACAAGCGCGTTCACTTCGGACTCGGCCAGGAATCGAAGGTTGCGTCCCTCGAGATCACTTGGCCAAGTGGGATCAAGCAGACTTTGAAAGATGTCGCAGCCGATCGCGTGCTAAAGATCGACGAACCCGCGGGTCCTTAGCGGCCGTCGGCCGGGAAGCTTACCAGGAAAAGCGGTCAGTGACCATGGCCCGCCGTCGTGCTCACCTTGCCCGCGAACATCCGGTACACGAAGACGAAATACCCGATCGCGAGAACGGCTCCGAGCGTCCACCAGATCAGCCCAACCGAGAGCGCATACTGCCCTGATATCGCTTTGGCGATGGTAATATCAAGCGCGGGATCTGTGCTCGAAGGCAGCAGTGTCGGGTACACTCCGGCCGCTGCGCCAACCATCATAAAAACCAGGTAAGCACAAGAAGACACAAACGCCGCCTTCAATTGCCCGCTCCGGGCAAACCAGATTATGCCGGCCAGAGACGCTACTACCACCACAGGAATAGCGAAGGCCACGGGAAAACGCATGTAATTCTCCAACGTGGAGGGCCGCGCTACTGACGTCGCAATCAGGCTCACAATCGTGATCGCTACCAAGACCGGCCACAGCCAGCGCGCCAACCGGGCCGCGCGATCGTGCAATCCGCCCTCCGTCTTCAATGCGACATAAAGAGACCCATGGACGGCAAGCGCTACGAGTGCGACTACGCCCCCAATCACCGTGTACCAGTCCAGAATTCCCGGGTTCGGCCCTACCCGCCAATCGGTCCACAGCGGCAGGAAAAAGTAGCCGTCCTCGCCGATGGGAACGCCGCGGATCACATTTGCTAGAGCTGCTCCGAAGAAAATGGACAGCAAGATGCTCGAGACGGCGAAGCATGCATCGAAGAATCCGCGCCAGACTCGCAGATCGATGTGCGTCCGCAGTTCGATACCCAACGCCCGCAACACCAGCAGCCATAGCACAATCATCAACGGAAGATAAAAACCGCTGAATGCCGACGCATAAAGCAGCGGAAAGGCGAAATAGAGCGTGCCGCCGCCCGCCAGCAGCCACACTTCGTTCCCGTCCCACACAGGCCCGATGCTGCGCAGTATCATCTGCCGGTCGCCGTCGGACTTCGAGATAAACAGGTAGATGATGCCGGCGCCAATGTCGAAGCCATCAAACACTACGTAGGTGGCAAGCGATGCGGCCACGATCCAGAACCAGAGCGCCCCCATTTTATGCCGCGGACACTAACGTGCCGCTCTCCACTTCCGGTCCGGGTTTCGGACCTTTGTCGATTTCGCGATACACCAACAAGATGAACAACACCGAAAGCACCGCATACAAGCCCATGAAGCCCAGCAGTGTGAACAGCGTATTGCCCGCCGAAACGTACTTCGACGAGCCGACTTCGGTCCGCATCAATCCGTATACCAGCCACGGCTGCCTTCCAATTTCCGCTGTCAACCACCCCGCCGTGTTCGCGATATAGGGCAGTGGAAAGCTCAACATCAGGGGCCAAAGCGCCCATGTCGTGTTGAACAGCCGGCCCCGCCAGAGCAGCACCGCTGCCACGGTCATGATTAGGACAAACCATGTCCCTAGTCCCGCCATGATGTGATACGCGTAATACAACAGCGGTATGTTGGTGGGCCAGTTCTCTTTCGGAAACTGGTCCAGTCCCCTCACTTCGTCCCGGGTAGTGCCGTAGATCAGAAAGCTCAGCACACCGTTCACGGCGATGGGGTTATCGATGGTCTGGGTTGCCACGTTCGGCTGTCCCATCAGCACGATCGGCGCCCCGACTTCGGATTTGAAGAGGCCCTCCATCCCGGCCATGCTGGCAGGTTGATGCCTTGCCACATACTTGCCTTGCAAGTCACCTGTCGGGAAGATCTGCAGGACCGTGAAAATCAGGCCAGCCGTGACACCAACGCGCAGGAAAACCCGCCCATACTCGACAAAGCGGTCTTCCAGCAGATAGAACGCGCCGGTCGCCGACATGACGAACGCCGCGGTCACCACGGCGCCGCTCATGTTGTGCGCGTATTGCAGAAGCGCCCACGGATTCAGCAGGAGGCCCGCGAAGCTGGTCAACTCAAAGTGGCCAGCCGGAGACAAGCTGTAGGCCACCGGATGTTGCATCCAGGCATCCGTCACGATGATGAAGAATCCGGACAGCCAGGAACCCGCAAACACCAGGAAGGCTGCCCACCAATGGCCCCACTTGGAGAGTCGATGCTCTCCGAACAAAAACAGCCCGAGAAACGCCGATTCCAAAAAGAAGGAAAACATGCCTTCCATGGCCAGCGGTTGCCCGATGACCCCGCCGGCAGCCCGCGAGAATTCCGACCAGTTCGTGCCGAACTGGAACTCCATAGGAATGCCGGTCACCACGCCGATCAGGAAGTTCACGCCAAAAATCCGCGCCCAGAATCGCGCGCTGTCGTGATAGACCTCGTCGTTCTTCTTAATAGCCAGGGTCTTCAGCACCACAATCAGCAGCGCCAAGCCCATCGTCAGCTGCGGAAAAAGATAGTGAAACGAAACCGTGAAGGCAAACTGGATCCGATGCAGAACTAACGCATCCATGGCATCCTACTCTCCGCTTGGTCCCGCGTGGTCCCGATTGGACCAAGCCATCGCGCCGCCCCCTGGTCGTCGACAGACACTTTGTTCGTGCGTCGGACCGTGAGCAAGTCCATAAAGCGACATCATACACCTCGCTGCCATAGTCGTCTCCTCCAAGCCTGGCTTCGGGTCCCGGATATCCGTGGAGCTTGTTTCAGATCCGCGACTTCGTCTACCGCGCCGCCGATCCCACTCCCGCTTTCCGCAAAATCGTCATCATCGGGCACCAGTTCGTGAACCCGGATTGGAACAGGTTCAAGCCCACAAAAGCTGTGAACAGGAACCAAGCCGGATGCACCCAGTAACCCAGCGCGAGGCTCAACATAACGAAGGCCCCCGCAATCAATCGAAGAGTACGTTCTACAGTCATCGGTGTTTCCTTTCTTTATGGACCATGAAGTAAACGATGGGAACAGTCATGCGCGAGAGGGCCAGGGATGCCACCTCGCCGGCCATCAGGGCGATCGCCAAGCCTTGGAATATCGGATCAAACAAGATCACTGCTGCCCCAACCACCACCGCTGCCGCAGTCAGCATCATGGGACGGAACCGAACCGCGCCGGCGTCGATCACCGCCTCATCCAGCGGCATCCCCTGTTCGAGGCGCAGTTCAATGAAGTCGACGAGAATGATCGAATTCCGGACTACGATGCCCGCGCCGGCGATGAACCCAATCATGGAAGTTGCCGTGAAGAACGCATGCAGCAGACCGTGCGCGGGGAGGATGCCTACTAGTGAGAACGGAATCGCAATCATGATCACAAGCGGCGTCGTGAAGGACTGGAACCAACCCACCACGAGCGCGTAGATCAGGACCAGAACCACCGCGAAGGCAAATCCTAAGTCGCGAAATACCTCATAAGTGATGTGCCACTCGCCATCCCACTTCATTGAGTAGTGGTCGCTGTCCTCGGGCAGCGAGGAGGTGCGCTGTTCGATGACGTACCCGGCTGGTGCGCGGATCTTCTCCATTTCCGGGCCAAGCGCGAGGATCGCGTAAACCGGGCTCTCCATCTTTCCCGCAACATCACCGGTCACATAGGTCACCGGCATCAGGTTTTTGTGATAGATACTCTTGTCCTCCAGGACCTTCTCGATCCGGACAAGCTCTCCCAGCGCAACCAACTGGCCGGACGGCGCAGCCACCTTCAACGCTTCCAGTTGCTGCAGATCGGAGCGCGCCGCCCGATCCAGGCGCATGGTGAGCGGGATATCTTCTTTCTCGGAGTCCACATGCAGCAGCCCGGCATGCAGTCCCCCCGCAGCCGCTTGTACGGTCCTGGCGATGTCCTCCTGCGAAATCCCGGCCAAGCCGGCTTTCTCGCGATCCACCACGAAGCGATACTTCGGTTGGTCGTCTTCCACGTACCAATCGACATCCACCACACCATCGGTACGCCGCCATAAATCCCGAATCTGTCTCGCCAGCGCAATGCGAGTCTCGGTCGAAGGACCATACACCTCCGCTACCAGCGTCTCGAGCACCGGCGGCCCCGGCGGCACCTCTGCCACTTTGATGCGTGCGCCGAATTTCTCCGCGATGGGAAGCAGTCGCTGGCGCACCTGTTTCGCGATGGCGTGGCTCTGCAAGTCGCGGTCTTTCTTGGAAAGAAGATTGACCTGAATGTCGGCGTGGTTCGGACCACGCCGCAGGTAGTAGTGGCGTACCAGCCCGTTGAAGTTGTAAGGCGATGCGGTTCCCGCGTAGGTCTGTAGATTCACGACTTCGGGCTGCTCCAGCGCCGCGATAGCCAGTTCCTTGGTAACACGCTCTGTCTCTTCAAGCGTTGTTCCATCCGGCATATCGACGACCACTTGAAACTCACTCTTGTTGTCGAAGGGCAGCATCTTAACCTTTACGAAGCCGATGTACACCAGCGATGCGGACAGCAACAGCAGAAGCACGATCGACAGCAGAAACCCCCACCGCACCGGCGTCCGGTGCAGAATCGCCCCCATTACCCGGCGATAGAGCCTGGTGAGGAAGTCTTCGTGATGGGTTCCTTCGGCGGCCGAATGCGGCTTCAAAATCCGTACTGCGGCCCAGGGGGTAACCACGAAAGCGACCATTAGTGAGAACACCATCGCGGCCGTTGCTCCAATCGGGATCGGTCTCATGTACGGTCCCATCAGGCCGCCCACGAATGCCATGGGCAGAATCGCGGCGACGACAGCCAGCGTGGCTAGGATTGTCGGGTTGCCGACTTCGTTCACCGCCTCGACTGCGACCTCGACTGGCGGCCGGCCCTCGTTCTCGGGCAGGCGCCAATGCCGCACAATGTTCTCCACCACCACGATGGCGTCGTCCACCAGGATGCCGATCGAAAAAATCAGCGCAAAGAGAGTGATCCGGTTCAGGGTATAGCCGTACAGGTAGAACACGGCCAAGGTCAGACCCAGAGTCACGGGAATCGCAATGAAGACGATCAACGACTCCCTGATGCCGAGCACCAGCGCGACCAACAAACTGACCGAGACCACCGCGATCAACATGTGAAACAGCAGGTCATTCGATTTCTCCGCCGCCGTCTCGCCGTAGTCCCTGGTGATGTCCAGGTTGACGTCTTGCGGTAGAACGGTGCCCTTCAGTTTCTCGACCCGCGCCAACACGCGGTCTTTGATGTCGATGGCGTTGGTTCCCTTGCGTTTCGATACGGCGATTGTCACCGCCGGCAGAAACTCCCGCGTGCCGGGCCGCACGGTTCTCACATATTGCGTCGGGTCTTCGCCCGTATCCTCCACCTCCGCCACATCCCGCACGAAAACCGGCCGCCCCTGGGAAGCGCTGACCACCACGCTCCCGACATCTTCGGCGGTGCGCAGGAAGTTCCCGGTTTCGAGAGAGTATTCGCGGTTGTTCTGGCTGAATTGGCCCGCTGTCAGCTCAGCGTTCGCGACATGCAGGGCGCGCGCCACGGCGAGCGGCGCCAGTTGATGTGCTTCCAATTTCGCCTCATTCAGCCGGATTCGAACTTCCCGCCGCTGGCCGCCAATCAGCTCTACAGCCGACACGTCCGGAACCTGCTTGACCGCATCGTGAACCTGCGCGGCAATTCGTCGCAGCTCCAGATCTCCGTATCGTTTACTCGATAACGTCAGCGCCAGGATGGGCACGTCGTCAATCAAGTGTGGCTTCACAATCGGCTGACTGGCCCCGGGCGGGATCAGATCGAAATGCCCCTGCAGCTTTTGATTCAGCCGCACCAGGCTTTTCTCCTCGTCCTGCCCGACGTAGAACCGCACAATTGCCAGCGAAGAGCCCGGACTGGAAGTCGAGTAGATGTACTCTACCCCCGGTATCTCCCACAGCAGTTTCTCCATCGGCTTGGTAACGCGCTCCTCCATCTCGCGCGCCGACGCGCCCGGCATCGAAACGGCAACGTCCACCATCGGGACAATAATCTGCGGCTCTTCTTCACGCGGCAGCTTCCAAACAGCGAACGCTCCAATCAGCACCGCGACACCTATAAACAAGGGCGTCAGCTTTGAGGAGATGAAGGTGTTAGCCACCCGGCCTGCCGGGCCGAGTTTTTGGGCAGAACTCATTAGGGAGCACTCCCGATCGGCGTCCCGTCGGCTAACAGCTGAGGAATAGGTGTTACCACTTTCTCGCCAGGCTGTAACCCGGAGAGCACTGCGACTTCCGTGCCGCGCCGCTCGCCGGTCGTGATGATCCGAGCGTGTGCCCTTCCGCCCTCAACCACGAAGACCGATTGAAGCTGGCCGTTTTCACGAATGGCCGCCGCGGGAATCGCGATCACGCTTCGCTCACCCTGCGCAAACGTGGCCCGCCCAAACATGCCCGATCGCAGAGCGCCGCACCCCTTCGCGCGCCCCGCTTCGTCCGTAGGCGGTAAATCGATCTTGACCACGTACGACCTTGATTGCGGGTCGACCGTGGGCATTACTTCGGAGACTCGTGCCAGACCTTCGCACCCGCTGCCGTCCACGGCTATCTGGACCTTGGTACCTGCCTGCACCGAACCCATCCTCGACTCGTCGACATTCACTTCAAGCCGGTAAGGCCCGGCTTGCTCCACTGTCAACAGTGGCGTCCCAGGCAGTGCGAGGTCTCCCGGCTGCGCCGTCTTCGCAATCACCACGCCGCCAAATGGCGCGTTGATTTTGGTGTCGTTCCTCATTAGTGTTGCCGCCAGAACCGCTTGATCCGCTTCCTTCACTCTCGCCTCACTCTGCTGCTGCCTCGCCGCCGCCATCTCGTAGGCCGCCTGCGCGGATGACTGCTTCGCTTTCGCCTCATCCAGTTCCTGCTTGGTGACCGAGCGCTGCTCCGCCAGTTTCTCCACGCGCTTGAGCGTGATGTCCGCCAGATCCAGATTGGCCTTGGCCGCAGAAACAGCGTTGGCGGCCTCCGGCACGGCGCTCACTGCCTCCGCCTGCACAGCTTGGGCCCTTCGCAGTCCGGTATCCAGGTCGCGTGCGTCTAGGCCGATCAGGAATTGTCCCGCCGTCACACGGTCACCGGCCTGCACGGTTACCTGCTCGACCGTCGCCATCACTTTGCTCGACAGCGTGGCTGTGACTCGTGCTTGAACAGTCCCGGTAACCTGGTAGTCTGCGGGCCAGTACACGCTCGCCGCCTCCACCGTTCGCACGGGCACTGCTGCCGCCTCGGTAACGCTCTTGCGCGGTTCATTGCTGCCGCAGGAAACAGCCACCGCGCCCAACGCTGCGACCAATAAATAGGTATGCTTCACTAGTTCAGAACCTCCGACTCCGGCGTGAGCCGCCCCGACACAAGCTCCACGTTCATTTCGGCGATACGTTGGTCATGAATCGCCGTGAGCTGTCTGGTCTTGGTCTCCGACACCGCCGCCTCTGTCCGTAGCACATCCGTCACGCTGCCCATCCCGGCCGCATAGCGGTTCTGGGTAATGCGCAGGCTCTCTTCGGAATCCGCCACCACCGCGCGGGCCGACTCCACACGCTCGTTCGCAGCCCGCAACTCTGCTAAAGCTCGCCGCACATCCAACCGGACCGCTGAATCCATCTCCCGCTCCTCGGCCCGCGCCCGCGCAGTCTGGTATCCCGCCGCCCGGATCTGCTCCTTGTCCGCAAAGCCGTTGAACAAGTTCCATCGCAGCGCCACGCCAAACTGCCAGTTCGCGCCTCCCTTGTCGGCAAAGGTCTGACGATCGGCTTCAAACGCTCCAAGGAACGCGACCGTCGGGCGGTAGGCGCTGCGGGCTGTTTCAGTTTGTAGCCCTGCCAGCGTCACCGCCAGTTTCGTTTCGCGTGCCTCGGGCCGCTCCTCACTAGCCGCCCGCTCCAGGTCCGCCGCCTTCTGGTCTGCGACCGGGGCGGTGGCTAGTGTGCTCGTCAGCTGATGGGGAGTGTCCAGCGGCAGGCCGAGCGCGTCATTCAACGCGGATTGCGCCACGTCCAGTTGCGCCGCCCGTTCGATCTTTTGTTCCCGCACCGCCGCCGCGTGGACCCGGATCGACAACACATCCGCCTCCGTAGCCATCCCGGCGTCGCGCAGGTTCTCGGCTCGCGCCAGATCCGCCTCTACCGAGCGCAGGCTCTGCTCCGATGCCTCCAGCAGCGCTTTGGCGAGCACCGCTTTCCAATAGGTCCGAACCACTTTCGCCATGAGGTTCATCTGGGTGCGCCGCTTCTCCTCGGCACTGATGGTTCGGCTCGTCTCCGCCGTTTTCGTCGCCAGACGCGTGCGGCCGGCATCATAGAGAGGTTGCTCGAGCGTCACTAACGACTGGAAGTTATCCAGAAAGCCAGGCCGGTTGAGCGAATACAGTTCGAAGTCCTGCTCCGTAAACTGGTGCTGTGTCAACAGCGCGCCGAAGACGTATACCGGATTGTTCCCCCGCGTCAAGGACTCCGTGTAGTTCAGCTTGGGAAGCCAGCCGCTCTTGGCCGCCGACACTTGTGTGTCGGCCAGTTTGACGGCCGCTTCGGAGGCCGCAATCGACTGGTTCTCTCGCAGCCCCAACTGCACCGCGTCCCGCAGCGACAAGGCATCCTGTGCGCAGAGCGGGATTGCCACCAGGAATAGTAGTAATAATCTCGGCATGTTGACTGGAACGCTTACCCGTAACCCCTTCGCCCATCGCCAAAGATGCAGAACCCAGAAAAAGGTGACAGCGCTGTCACCGAACCAAAGAATGTGCGTCTTTGGTTGCGGAGAGGGGATATGGAACTTACTGTTCGACACACCGGCGGCGTGCGTTTTGAGGCCCAAACCAGAGGCCATCGCCTAATCTGCGACCAGCCGGCAGCAAATGGCGGCGAGGATTTGGGCATGACGCCTCCCGAGTTGTTGCTTTCTTCCTTGGGCACTTGCGCCGGGTTTTACGCACTCTCTTATTTGAAGGCGCGCTCTTTACCCAGCGATGGTTTAACGGTCAAGGTGACTGCCGAGAAGGTAACCAAGCCCGCGCGTTTAGACCAAATCGTGATCGAGGTTGACGCGCCAGGCTGCCCGCCCGAGCAGGAGTCGTGGATTCGGCGCTCCATCGAGGCTTGCTTGATCCACAACACCTTGACTCACGGTCCTCACATCGAGACCGTGGTTCGCGTCGGCGAACTCGCACACGCGTCCTGACACTGGCTTGAGCCAGACCGCTACAATCGGTCTGACGTGACCAGGGAAGAAGAGACTGAGTTGACCCGGAGTGTGCTGGCGGGAGATCCCGCCGCCTTCGACGCCTTCGTCGAGCATTTCCGGGCGAAGGTTTTTCACTATACCTGGCTGATGTGCGGCCAGAGAGAGGATGCAGAAGAAGTGGCTCAGGACACCTTGCTGGGCGTCTTCCAGCACCTCGACGATCTGCGTGAGCCGGAGCGAGTCAGGCCCTGGGTCTTTCGCATTGCCCGGAATGCCTGTCTCACAAAGCGGCGTCATAGCGTCTTCGCCCCGGCCCGTGAACTGTCGCTCGACGAGTTCGTTCCCGTCGTCCACGGCGATGGGCAACATCGTCACATCGAGATCGCCGATTGGTCATCTCTGCCCGACGATACCCTTCTTCGGTCCGAGTTGAAAGAACACCTGGATGAAGCCATCGCCTCGCTGCCCGACAACTATAAATCCGTTGTTCTTTTGCGCGATGTCGAAACGTTATCGACGGAAGAAACGGCGCAGATTCTCGCCATCAGCATCGACACGGTCAAGACCCGCTTGCACCGCGCTCGCCTGGCATTACGACAGAAGCTCGACCAGTACCTAACCGCTGCCAAACCAGGTGGCGGCAGGTGAACCATGGCACACGATCCCGAACGCTGTAAACAGATCTTCGCGCTGCTCTCCGAATACCTCGATCTGGAGCTGCCGCCTGAAGCCTGCGCGGAAATCGAGTCGCACATGACGGACTGTGCACCTTGCATCGAGTTCGCCGAAAGCCTCAAAACGACCATCGCGCTATGTCGCCAGCACGCTCCGGAAGTCATGCCCAAGCCGCTCAGCGCCGAGGCAAAGGCGACCCTCCAGGCCGCCTGGCAGCAGGTTCTCGCCAGCCGGAAACCGCTGAACAATTAGGCGCGGCCGCCGGGTCGGCATCAGCGGCTTCGAGCTGTGACAGATCGGAGCCGAAGCCCACCGTTCTTGACTTTGTAGTTACGATCCTCCTTTCAGTTGGACACGCAAAAACATGTTTACTCCGAAGGGGTGATCGCCGTAATAGGGCTTGATCGCGTCCGGAATCACATACCAGCTGAAGTTGGCCCCAATGCCAGTTGCGAGCCAGTGGATCAGAGGAAAGTAGCGGGTATAGCCGGCAGTGTAGGCCTGGATCAAGAATGCTGTACCGGCGGTCTTCGCAAGCTGTTCATACAGCTCAGGATCGTTGTCAAAGAGCTCATCCTTTTGGACCAATTCGACGCGCCCAGAGAAGGTGTTGTACTTGCTGAACGGCAGGGCGGTCTCCGCAAGAAAGGAATTCGTGTAGGTCCTGGCCGCGAGTTTGTGGTTCTGGCCCCAGATGAGGCTAGAGGACCAGATGCCGGCTCTAAGCGGTCGCGAGTATTCCGCCGACGCCGTGACCCGGACGACATCGCCAGACTCGAGCGCCTCAGGATGCGTGAGATGCCCCGCCGAGACTTGCGCCGTCCAGTTCGGCGTGGGAAAGACCGAGAAGCGAGTGGACCAGGAATCGATTGCGCCGTAGCCGATGTTCCAGCGATTCTCGCCGGGTTCGGCTCCATGGAAGCCGCTGGCCTCCAGACGCAGCCAGCGGTGCTTGATGCCGGCCGTCAGAACATCGTAGGCGATGTGCGTGGAATCCTGCCAGTGGTGCCCGATCGGCGCCTGGGGGAACTCGCGCGCCGAATCGCGATGGGGGAACGCGACGGGACCCAGCGCCGGATCGCCCACGGGGGCCGCGAAGAACTCGACGATGGTGTCTTCCCCGAGGGAGTGCGCATAGTGGATGCCGAGCGACATGACGAAGTTGTGCGGATGCTGGCCATCGACGATGGGCTGGCCGTAGGCGGTTTCGCCGGTCTGGAAGAGCAGTGGGTAGCGGCGATCGGTAATGGTCAGCGGTTCCAGGCTAAGCATGGTTTCAAAGAGAAACGCGCCGCCACCCGCTTTGTGCTCGAGCATATACATGAACCAGTTCGGCGAGTACAACTTGTCGGAGCCGCGCGGCCGGGTCTGCTGGGTGTCGTTAAGGAAGCCGGTGCCCATGAACATGTTGTTCCAGCCGGCCCAGTCTTTCATCAGCATGGGCATGGGGGCCGCTTCGGGATTCATGCTGGTGCCGGAGGCTTCGTTCATGAGCAGGGTTTCCGCCGGGGTCAGGGCTCCGCCCATGTCCATGCCTTCCATCTGGCCGTGGTCCATGCGACCCATGTCGTGGGGCATCTGAGCGTTGGGGGCGCCAGCGGCCGGTGTGGGCTGGGCGGACTGCCGACCAGAAGGAGCAGCGTGGTCCAAATGGGTGCGGTCGGGGGCTGAAGCATCGCCGGAAGGGGGTATCTGAGCGAACAGTGGATCGAGGCACAGGAGCGAACCCATCAGGAGCAAACAAGCGCGAAAGAACGAAGCCAACCATGCATCCGTACGGAGGATGATCATCTTGCGAAACGAACTTCTAATCGTGCGAACGAATTTATCTGCTTGATTCTTAAGGCATTTACTGCGAGGATCGTCGAGGGTCCGTCCCCGTCCGGCAACGGGGTCCGTCCCCAATTCGGGGGTGGATCCGGTGGCGTTTGGATTGGTTGGTAGCCCCAGGTTTGCGAAACGAACCAGACGCGGCTAATGCTCTGGGTGCGGACTGTGTATTCGAACTCATCTCATTGATTCTCTGACACTTAAGCCAACTTCCTGACCCGATGTTAAATGCCTACGAAACGAAGTCCGTCCCTTACGAAACGAGGTCCGTCCCTAAATCCGAGCGGGGGCGGGTTGGTTCTTAAGATGACCGGATTCCGTTCACCCCGCTAATGAAAATGCCGCCTTTGCCTGTAACTCGCAGAGCCGGATGCGGACATCCGGCTCCGAAACGGAGAGCGGCGCGGGCGTAGGCACCCGCCCCACTTCGGGAACCGAATTTTCGGAAGAAACTCGGGTGACTGCGGCACTCAACGATCAGCGAGGCATTTGAAAAAACAAAGCCAACATGGAGTTGAGCCCGGCCTTGAGCCGCCTTGGCGTCGGTCACAGTATCGGCTGGCGGTTCCGGGCTGGCCGACGAGGTCGGCTGCAAGGTATTGAAACTGTTAGGAAAATAACAATTCCTGATCGGTGATCAGATGCGAAGGATGGGGGAACCGGGCGGGCTGTGATCGAGGGGTAATCGGCCAGAAGGGACCGCCCGGCCATAGGTGGCCCCGGCGATTGGCGCTGGCAGAGCGAAACCGCAGGGTTGGAGCGCGCCGCTGACAAGACTCGGGGCGGTTTTCTCGGCACTCAGCCAAGTTTGTCTTGGGCAGTGAGACCGGTCCTGAGAGCCGGAGGCGGGTTGCTGCCGGTGGCACGGCGGCAAGTTCGCCACTTGGACCACTGTGCCGCAGGGGCTCACGAGACAGGCAGCGATGCACTCCAGGTTGGAGAGAACAAGCAGCACGGCGAGCGCGCCGACGATTTGTGCTCTTGACCGCCGCATGACGCCCTCCATTATCGCGTGAATTCCTGGAGAAAGGGCGGGGCCGGGGCCGCGTGGTTCACGCGCGCGGTCCGGGTGCTGGAGAGCGCGCAAGACAATCAATGGGGCTTTTTGGTATCCTTACGGGAGAGCTTTGCCTCCCGCACGGGCACGTGTGGTCAAACGGGATACCCAGCTCGGCTATCCTGTCATTGCATCTCGAAAAAAGGATTTAGGTTAGAAGTTTCATGGCAAATACTGTTTCATCGTTGAAGCGCGTCCGTATCGCGGAACGCCGGACCTCGGTCAACCGCATGCGGAAGTCGCGGTTGCGTCACCAGATTCGGGCGATGCGGCGCATGCTGGAGCAAAAAGACGCGCAGGGCGCCACGAAACTGATTCCGGCAACGTTTTCCCTAGTGGACCGCTCGGCGAAGTGGGGCATCATCAAGAAGAACACCGCTGCCCGTTACAAAAGCCGCCTGACCTTGCGGTTGCGCTCGCTGACCGCTCCCGCCGCGGCCAAGTAATCACTTCAGTTCGTCAGAGACAGAACCAGCGACTCCATCACCACCCGATCGTCCGGCCGGGTGTCCCTCAAGCCTTTATCCGCCTGATAGATGAGCTGCAGCGCCCGCTGCAGTTGTGCGGACGAGAATGTATCCGCCGTTCTCATCAATTGCTCGGCTCGATCGCGCCACATCCGGACCCCTTGCCTGGTGAAGTGCGCGACGGCTTGCTGCGAGTTACGGACTCCGGCCTCGCGCGCGGCCAACGCCAAGCGGAACTGGGTACCCAAGAAGGTCAGTGCAAGTGGCAGATATTCACCGTCGCGAACCAGCAGATCAAGCGACTTCAACGCACCGGCGCGGTCGCGCCTTCCCAGCGCGTTGACCAGTTCGAAGATAGTGGTCTGGGAGGCATTGGGCACCAGGTCCCGGATGTCCTCGGCCGTAACCTTGCGATCCGGCCCGACGTACAGAAAAAGCTTCTCCATCTCGGCGATCAGGCGGCTGGCGTCGCCACCCACCGCATCGAGCAGCAAAGCCAGTTCGGCCATGCCCAGTTTCAGCTTGTATTGCAGCGCCAGTTCCTGCGCCAGCGCCCGCACGGACTCCGGAGTGAAGGGGCGCAGTTCCACGACTTCGGGAATGGCCTCGTAGAACTTGACGACCCGTTCCAGCTTGGCTTTGTCGTCGCCGGTGAAGTCATAACGCCCGCAGTCGAAGACCAGCACCGTTCCTTCGGTGGGCGACTTCACGTAGGAGGCCAACTGAGCCACAGGACTCCTGCCCGCGCCTTCGTCTTCTTCATCGGAGCCAGCGCTCGACAGGCGCCGGGGCAATGCGGTTTCCGCGCTCGACACCCAGAGCACCCGTTCGTTGGCGAAGAGTGACAGCGAGCGAGCGTCATCGAGCACAGCAGCGAGAGAGGTCTCGCTGAGATCAACCTGGGTCAAGCCTTCAGCCCGCATTTCCGCCTTCAGCACCTTTGCCACTAAAGCGTCGCGGCACATGCGGCGCATATAGGGCTCGGGTCCGACGAAGAGGTAAACCGGAGCCGGCGGCCGCTTCTCGATACGCTCGAGGAATTGTTCGGAAGTCAAAACGCCTCGACAACGGCGTCGACGACTTGGGAAGCAATCTTCTTGCTCAGCCGGTTCACCGCGAAATCGCTCTCATCGAAATACTTGGACGCTGTGGCAGCAATTTCATAATTGTCGCGGCAATCGAGCCCGACTTTGGAATACAAGACCTTCTTGCTGACGCGTTCAGTAAGCGTGACATTCACATAGGCGATGACAAAGGCAGCCGAGGCAGTACCGGTCTGCGGGTCGTAAATCGAAGGCACAATCAGAACGTTGGTTACTTCGCCCGCGAGTATCGCATCGGCGTCTTGAGGATCGTTCACAATGACGAACTTGGTCCTGGCCTTGAACTCACGGCCGATGGCGTTGGGCAGCGTGTCGATCAAGCGGTAATGCTTGGTGCGGTTCTTGAACGGCGGGATACAGATGGTCTTAACAGACTTGGGAATCAGGTCGGCCTGTCCGCCCACGTGGTATCCGCAACCAGCCAATGCGGCATAGGCGGCCATGCACAGGCCGATGGCGAGGGTCCGCCGTAAGCAAAACCGAAGAGGCTGCGGGATTCCGGGCAACCGCTCCTTTACAGTCGCGGCTCGGTTGGGTGCGTGAAAGTTTGGGGGTGTCGGCAATCCCGTGCTTAGGCTCATGGACGTGGCACGAAGCGTAGGCTCAAAGTACTCCGTCAGAAACAGCGAGACTCCCGCTGTGCGGGTAATAACGACTCCCTTCATTGAGTGGCCTCCAGAGCAAGCAGCAACTCCTCGGCGGAATCCGCTGTCCACCGTAAGTTATCCACGACGAGCCAAATCCAGACCGCGCGGGGATTGTTGCGGTCTACGCGAATGTCGCCCGCCTGGATGCCGCTTTGGGCGGCGATTTCCACATTGGTGGGCATTTCTTCGCCCGCAGCCCGTATCTCAATCTGAGCGGAAACCAGTGCGGCGTGAACCTGCTCGACACTGACATTTTCCGCGAACTCGACCCAGACCGACATGCTGTAACCATGGAACACAGGTACTTGAACCAGCCGGATGGAAGGCATCGGCGGGGCCGCTTTGGATGCGGCACGGCCCAGCAGCGTCGCTAAGTGAGTCTCGATACGTTGTTCGATGGTTTCCAGCTGCTGGGGCGCTTCTTCGCCGTAGGCCGGCAGCAGATTGAAACTCAACTGCGCATCGAAGACAGCTTTTTCCAGCGGCTTGAAGGAAAGCAGGTTAAGAGTCTGTTGTTGCAGTTCGTTGATGCCGCGCCGGCCGCGTTCGCTGGCCGGTTCGAAGATGCCGGCAACCGCACGCTTGACGGTTAGCTGAGAGGCCAGTTGCGACAGCACCAAGGCAAGGGTTGTGGCGGCGGGATGCGCAAGGACGAGCAGCCAGGCATCACTCAACGAAACTTCGTCCAACAGTGGGGCACAAATGCGGGCCTCCGGCTTCGAATCGAGGACGCCGGTCGAATCGATAAGTACCGGCGACGGAAGATGCTGGTTACGGCGGGCCTTGATCAATTGATAGGCCCGCTCGGCCCCTTCGGCGTTGCCGGCCAGGAGTACGGCTTGTTGCGTCTCAAGCGCCCGCTGGTCGAGTGGCTCGCGATAAACGGCCTCGCCATCCTCTTCGGCGAAGTTGCCTTCACCGCTGGCGGCATACAGCTGGATGGTGACTTCGGACTTTTCGCTAGAACGCTTGAAGACCTCGGTGAGTTCCTGGCCAAGGAGGGTTTCTCCTCCGATCAACGCAAGTTTTCCAAATTTCTGAGCGGGCTTCTTAGCCAATTTGCGGCTCCGGTTGGGGCGGCGGCTCCCGGCGGAAGCGTTTGCGGATAATGCCTCCAATGCGAATCAACACGCCTGAAGAGGCGTAGGCAACAGCCATCAGCAGAAGCACTTGTTGCGCCCAATTCCAAATCAGGAAGATGAAGCAACAAACCAGGATGAAGGTAAGGGGTGAGCGCGGCTTGGCGACGCTGATCTGCTTGAAACTGGGGTAGCGCCACGTACTCACCATGAGCAACGCGATCACAGCCACGCCTGCCAGCCAGACGATGGAAGCGTAAAAGTCGCGAAGCGGCGCTGAGTCGAGGAAGAACACGATGGACGCAATGAAACCGGCTGCCGCCGGGATAGGCATACCGACAAAGTACTTGCGATCAGGCCGGCCCGGATTCTTGGGCTTGGGATTGGTCTGCACGTTGAAGCGGGCCAGCCGGGCCGAGCCACAGATCAGATAAAGAAATGAGATGAAGTACCCGGCTCGCATCAGGTGACTGAGAAGAGTCCCATTGATGGGAGGAATCACGAACAAGACGCCCCAAACGAAGGCCAGAATGGCGGGCGCTATGCCGAAGGTGATGACATCGGCGAGCGAATCCATCTCGCGTCCAAAGTCGCTGACGGTGTTGGTCATGCGCGCGATGCGGCCGTCGAGGCCGTCGAAGAAAACTGCGAAGCCGATGGCCTTGGCGGCCACCGCAAAGTGCTCATTATGGCCAAAGTCGCCGCTGTTGGCCTGCAATGCTCCTTCGAAAGATTGAAGGATGGCCACAAAGCCGAGGAAGATATTGCCGCTGGTGAACAGTGTCGGCAATACGTAGGCAGCACGACGCGGGCGATGGTCCGGGGACCGTGGATCGACGAGCCGCTCTTTGAGATTGAGCCCGTTCACGGCTGCACCACGGCGATTTTGCGCTGGGCGAGAACCGTGACACCGGCGCTGACCTTCTGGCCGCTCTTTACGGAGAGTGCCCATTCGGGGCCGAAAAAGACATCCATGCGCGAGCCGAACTTGATGAGGCCGATGCGCTCGCCAATCGCGACATGGTCGCCTGGTTTCTTGTAACAGACGATACGGCGCGCAATCAGGCCGGCAATCTGGCTGAATACGATGCGAGATCCAGCGCTCTCCACCGTAAACGTGTTCTGCTCGTTTTCGGCGGATGCCTCTTCGAGACTCGCCACCTTGAACTTGCCGCGACGGTATTCGATGTCGAGGATGGAACCCGCCACGGGAGATCGATTCACATGCACGTTGAAGATGTTCAGGAAGATGCTGATGCGAGTCCGGTCGGGACTGATGACGCGGATGGAAACGACTTTGCCGTCAGCGGGCGCCACCATGACATCTCCGGCGGGCGCAACCCGCTCGGGGTCGCGGAAGAAATAGAGGCAAAAGGCGGCCAGCACGTAGAAAGGAATACCCAGCCAGGGCGCCGCAAAGTTCGAAAGAACCAGCCCCACCAAAGTAACTCCGCATGCGTAGTAGATGCCGTCCCGAACGATGCGCAAATCGTATTGTCTCACGCAGAGGAAGGTGGGCGTCGATATCAAGGGCGGTACGGAGACGAAGCCGTCCTGAGGTACGCGGGGCGAGTTTGCGCCGACCACAGCCTGAAGGCTGTGCCACGTCTGGGCTTAATACGGCTTCGAGCAGGCAGGCGAGCAGGGCGGTGCGGAGACGAGCTTGCGCACCCAGACAGACGGGTGATTCCGGGCGACCGCTCCGTAACCGTCGCGGCTCGGTAGGGGTCCAAACCGGAGACATGGGTAACAGTTTAGACCGGAGACATGGGTAACAGTTGAATTGGTTGGTGACTGGGTTCCGAAAGGGGCATGCTTGGGCATGCCTTGGAAGGAGAACAGAACGATGGACCAACGGATCCAACTGATTCGGGAACACCAAGAGGGTGAGAGCATATCGGCGCTGGCGGAAATCTACGGCGTCTCGCGCAAGACGGTTTATAAATGGCTGGTGCGGCATGCGGCCCTGGGCGTCGCCGGACTGGCCGACCGGAGCCGCGAGCCACAACATTGCCCGAGCCGGCTCAGTGAGGAGACGATCGCGGAGATCATCGCCGCACGGCATCGCTGGAACTGGGGGCCGCGCAAGTTGCGCATTAAGCTCGCGGCCGCGCAACCCGGCATCGTGTGGCCCGCCGCGAGTACCATCGGCGAGGTGTTGAAGCGTGCCGGCCTCACCCATCCGCGCAGGCGACACAGGCGTACGCCACCGGCAACGCTCCCGTTCGCCCCGGTTGCTGCGCCGAACCAGACCTGGTGTGCGGACTTCAAAGGCTGGTTTCGCACCGGCGACGGGACACGCTGCGATCCACTCACCATCACCGACGCGCACAGCCGTTATCTGTTGCGCTGCCACATCACGCCCAAGGCCGACGGCGTGCACGTGGCCGCCCTATTCGACGCCGCGTTTCGCGAGTACGGACTGCCGCTGGTAATCCATACCGACAACGGCGTGCCCTTCGCCAGCGTGGCGCCGGGCGGCCTCAGCCGCGTTTCCATGCAGTGGGTGAGGCTCGGCATTACGCCGGAGCGTTCGCGTCCGGCTTCCCCGCAGGATAACGGCCGGCATGAGCGCATGCACTCGACGCTGAAGCAGGCCACCTTGTGTCCGCCCGAGCGCAATCCACGCCGGCAACAGGAGGCCTTCGACCGGTTCCTGCATGAGTACAATCACGAGCGTCCGCATGAGGCGCTGGGCGGCCAGGCGCCGGCCCGTTGCTTTGCCCCCTCGCCGAGGCCGATGCCGCGCCGGGTGCCGGAGCTGCACTACGACGAAGAGACCGCCGTGCGTCGCATCTCCCAACAAGGCAGCCTGAGATTCCATGGCGTGCGCACCTTTGTCAGCGAGATATTCGCCTCTGAGTGGCTTGGATTGAGCGCGCTGGACGAGCGCACATGGGAGGTAAAATACGGGCCGATCACGGTGGGCTTTCTCGACACCTACCGGCACCAATTCCACCGCGCGCTGAGTCCGGCTCTGCGGCGAAAGCTGGGACTGCCGGAAGCGTGACGATCGTATGGAAATGCCGGCGGCGGAAAGCCTGGAAATCCAACCGCAGGATTTCCAGGCTTCCCTCCGTCCTTGGAAATCGCTGTCGCGATTTCCACATTCCCACACTCACTACCCCTACCCCTATAATCAATCGGGAACCCACAGCCAACCCCAATCCACTGTTACCCATGTCCTCGGATCAATTTGTTACCTATGTTCCCGGCCGGACATAGGCTCTGCGAAAAGTTGGAGGCAGGCCGAACGAAGCCGTCCCTGAAGTACGCGTGGCGAGTTTGCGCCGACAACAGCCTGAAGGCTGTGCCACGTCTGGGCTTAATACGGCTTCGAGCAGGCAGGCGAGCAGGGCGGTACGGAGACGAGCTTGCGCACCCAGACAGGCGGGGGATTCCGGGCGACCGCTCCGTAACCGCCGCGGCTCGGTAGGCTCTGCGAAAAGTTGGAGGCATCTGGAACGAAGCCATCCTGAAGTACGCGGGGCGAGTTTGCGCCGACCACAGCCTGAAGGCTGTGTCACGTCTGCGCTTCACAGGGCTTCCAGCAGGCAGGCGAGCAGGGCGGCACGGAGACGAGCTTGCGCACCCAGACAGACGGGTGATTCCGGCGACCGCTCCGTAACCGTCGCGGCTCGGTAGGCTCTGCGAAAAGTTGGAGGCATCCCGAACGAAGCCGTCCCTGAAGTACGCGTGGCGAGTTTGCGCCGACCACAGCCTGAAGGCTGTGCCACGTCTGCGCTTCATAGGGCTTCCAGCAGGCAGGCGAGCAGGGCGGTGCGGAGACGAGCTTGCGCACCCAGACAGGCGGGGGATTCCGGGCGACCGCTGGGTAACCGTCGCGGCTCGGCAGGCTCTTCGAAAAGTTGGAGGCATCCCGAAGGAAGCCGTCCTGAAGTACGCGGGGGGAGTTTGCGCCGACCACAGCCTGAAGGCTGTGCCACGTCTGCGCTTCATAGGGCTTCGAGCAGGCAGGCGAGCAGGGCGGTACGGTCCGCAATGCGGTTTACGAGGATGCTTTCGTTGAGGGCGTGGGCGCCTTCGCCAACGCCGCCGAGGCCGTCCAGGGTCGGAATGCCGAGAGCGGCTGTGAAGTTGCCGTCGGAACCCCCGCCGGTGGAGGATTCCTCCAGGTCGACGCCTAGCGTTTTCGCCAACTGCCGGGCGCGGCGAAATAGTGCGGCGATTTCCGGCGTGCGCTCCAGGGGCGGGCGATTGAGACCGCCCGTGATGGAGAGCTTGCAGCGTTTATCGAACGGCTTGAGGGCATGGAACTTCCGGTCGAGCGGGGCCGCGTCTTTTTGCCGCACCACGCGGATGTCGACATCCACATGCGCTTCGGCCGCAATGACATTGGTTCGAGTACCGCCAGAGACGACACCGGGATTCACCGTGACACCGCGGCGCAGGTTGGTAAAGGCGGCGACGCGGTCGATCTGCCGGGCCAGTTCGAGAATGGCACTGGCGCCGTTCTCAAAATCGACGCCGGCATGAGCGGCTTTCCCTTCCACGCTGATCCGATAATCGCCGACGCCCTTTCGCGCGGTCTTCAGCTTTCCGGCCAATCCGGTTCCCGGCTCCAAGACCAAAACGGCATTACTGCGACGGGCCTCGGCCTCGGTGATGTGACGCGAGGTCTCACTGCCCACTTCCTCGTCGGAGACGACCAGCAGAACCACTTTGCGGGCGACGGGTATATCGAGATCGCGGATGGCTTGGGCCGCGAAGAGAAAGAAGGCGAGGCCCGCTTTCATGTCGTACACACCGGGCCCCCAGAGACGCCCGGCTGCGCGGCGGAAAGGCATGTGTTTCAGCGTGCCGAGCGGCCACACGGTGTCGGAATGGCCCAAGCCAAGAATCTGACCGCTCTTTTTTCGTCCCGGCAGCTTGAACTCGAGCCGCAAATGATGGCCGCGCGATTGGTTGCGGATGAGTTTGGGTTGGGCGATGTGACGGCTGCGATCGGCCAGCAACTCCACAAACCGGTTGACCGCCTCGGGAGAATCGCTGGGTGATTCGCACTCCACGAACGCTTTCAGGAGCTTGATGATTTCTTCTTGTTTGTCAGTGGCATAGCGGCGTAGAGGATGCATCGGCTGTTATAATAACGGGTCTGCGATGGCAATCATGGATGTGCAGGAAATTCGAGACATCTTGCCGCACCGGTTTCCGATGCTGCTGGTGGACCGCATCGTCGAGATGACGGCGGAGAGCATCGTGGGAATCAAGAACGTGACCGCGAACGAACCCTTCTTCACGGGCCACTTCCCGGACTTCCCGGTGATGCCGGGGGTGTTGATCGTCGAGGCGATGGCACAGGTGGCGGGAGTACTGGTGTTGAAGTCGATTCCGGACCGGCACAGCAAGCTGGTGCTGCTGGCTTCGGTCGAAGAAGCCAAATTCCGGCGGCCGGTTGTGCCCGGCGATCAACTGCGCATTGAGATGACCGTGACCAGAGCTAAGGCAACGGTTGCCAAGATGCGGGGCGTTGCCACGGTGGACGGCAAAGTGGTGGCCGAAGCGATCGTGATGTGCAAGCTGCAGGACAAGATAGCTCCCGAAAAGAAGTCAATCGAAGAACCTGAGCCGCAGCTGGCTTAGTGTTTGCCCGAACGGATGGCCATTCACCCCAGCGCCATTGTTGATGCTTCCGCCGAGATTTCTCCCGATGCCGAGATAGGCCCTTACTCGATTGTGGGGGCGGGAGTGCGCATCGGGGCGCGAACACGCTTGATGGCTCACGTTTACCTGGAAGGGAAACTGACCATCGGCGAAGACAACATCTTCTTCCCCTACGTTTCCTGCGGCGTGGCGCCACAAGACAAGAAGTATCGCGGCGAGGCGTCCGAAGTTCGCATTGGTGACGGCAACTCAATTCGCGAATTTGTGACCATTCATCGGGGAACCGAAGGCGGAGGCATGGTTACCGCCATCGGCAACGGAAACCTGCTAATGGCTTACGTGCATGTGGCGCATGATGTACTGCATCAGCAACCATACGATTCTGGCCAACAGCGTGACGTTTGCCGGGCATGTTCAGGTTGACGATTATGCGAACATCGGCGGACATTGCGGCATCCACCAGTTCTGCCGGATCGGACGGCATGCGATGGTCGGGCAGCTACACGGTTCTGAACCAGGACGTGCTGCCGTTTTCGACCATCGCGACAACCCGGGAGGTCAAGGTATACGGCGCCAATCGCGTGGGCCTGGAGCGAAGGGGGTTTAAGACCGAGGCAATCGAGCAGCTTCAAAACACATTCCGAATTCTGACTAGAGCCGGGTTGAACACAACGCAAGCCGTGGAGCGAATCCAAGCCGAGATCCCGCAGACGCCGGAAGTGGCCGAGGTGTTGGAGTTTATCCGGCAATCGAAGCAGGGGTTCGTGAAGTAGCTTTGTGGGAACCACGGCCTCTCCAGAAATCCACTTCGGCGACAGAGGCGAATCCGCTTGCTGACGCGCGCGGTTCTGTGCTGTTGTATTTGTTTGCAAAGAGTTGTCGAGTCAAGATGTCGAATTAGAGATCACAGCCTGAAGGCTGTGCCACGGCGGATCACGGCGTGAAGGCTGTGCCACGGAGTGAAATGGCGCGGGGCGTCGATTGCGGGCCCGGGGGCCCATCCAGCCGCGAGTTGTTGCCAAAGTTTTTTGAAGGAAGCGTATAGTGGCCGCGCAAAGTAAACAGAGATACGGGCTCATTGCGGGGAACGGCCGCTTTCCACTGCTGGCGCTTGAAACGGCTCGCGGGCTGGGTCACGAGGTGGTGGTGATTGCTATTGAGGGCGAAGCATCACCAGAGATCGGGCGCATCGTCAACTCGATTCATTGGATCAATATCGGCCAGTTGGGAAAACTCATCGACGTCCTGAAAGAGGAGAACATCCGGGAAGTGATGATGACCGGGCAGGTGAAACATGTCAGCATCTTCTCCTCGCTGAAGCCCGATTGGCGGCTGCTCAAGCTGCTGACCTCACTCAAAGAGAAGAACACCAGCGCCCTGATTGGCGGGGTGCAGCGCGTGCTCAAGGAGGAAGGGATCGATCTGGTGGATTCCACGCGCCTGCTGAAGCCGCTGCTGGCGGATGAAGGCGTCTTGACCAAGCGCAAACCCGATAAAGAGGAAGAGAAAGACATCGGCTACGGCAGGCGGGTGGCGCAGGTGCTGGCCTCAGTGGATATCGGCCAAAGTGTGGCCATCAGCGAAAAGGCTTGCGTGGCGGCGGAGGCCATGGAGGGTACGGACGCGATGCTGCGCCGGGCGGCGGCACTCAGCAATGGAAAGCCGCTGCGGCTGGTGAAGGTGTCGCGGGGACGGGCGCATCTGCTGTTTGATGTGCCAGTGGCCGGTCTGTCTACGATTGACACGATGCGCGAGACCCGGACGACCGCGTTGGCCGTGGATGCGGGCCGGACGCTGTTACTCGATAAAGACGAGATGATTCGCCAGGCGAACGAGGCGGGCATCGCGATTGCAGGCTACCGGCCACAGGAAGACAAGGAATGAAACCAATTCGCGCCGCTGTGGTTGGGACAGGAGCTTTTGGACGCAATCATGTTCGGGTTCTTAGAAACATGGCCGGCGTTGAACTGGCGGGTATTTGCGATGCCGACCCGGAGCGGGCGGCGACGGTTGCGGCCGAGCAAAATTGCCCGATCTTTCCCGACGCCGATGCGTTGCGTGGGAAGGTGGATGCGGTGGTGGTTGCGACTCCCACCAGCACGCACGCGGAAATCGCACGCGGCCTGCTAGAGGCCGGCATCGACGTGTTAGTAGAGAAGCCCATCGCGCAGTCGTCTGCCGACGGCCAGGCACTCGCTGAGCTGGCTGAGAGATCGGGCCGCATTCTGCAGGTGGGGCATCTGGAGCGATTCAATCCGGCGGTGATCGCGCTGGAACGGGCAGCGACCATTCCGCTTTTTTTTGAGGTTCACCGGTTGAGCGTTTTCAGCCCGCGCAGCCTGGACATCGATGTGGTGCTAGACCTGATGATTCACGATCTGGATATTGTGCTGGCACTGACCAAGGAGGAGCCCGACGAGATTCGAGCGGCAGGGATCTCCGTGTTGTCGCGTCGAGTGGACATCGCCAACGTGCGGCTAGCCTTTCCGAGCGGATGCATCGCGAACCTGACCGCCAGCCGCGTTTCGACCGAAAAGGTGAGGAAGCTACGGCTGTTCCAGCCCGGACAGTACATCTCACTCGATTACCAGCGCCAGGATGCGCTGTGTTTCTCCGTGGATGGGGCTGGTGGGGTGGCGCCGACGCCACAGATTGGTTTCAAGGCCATAGCGGTGGAGCGGGCGGAGCCGTTGCAGCTGGAACTGGAGTCCTTTTTCGCGTGCGTCCGAGACCGGAGCCGACCGCGCGTGGACGCGTTTCAGGCCACCAACGCGCTGCGCGTAGCCGAGGCCATCCTTGGTAAAATACAGGAACACGCCGATTTAGTTGCCAGAACGCTCGAACGTGTCTAACTCCGAGTGCCGGCATCATGCCAGGCGGCTGGAGCGGCAACTTCTCAGACACGAGGGGCGTCATTTTTGAGGGCGTCCGTTCTTAAGCGGACTTAGGATTCATTTACAGTTTCATCGCCGTATGGCAAAGCCGTCACCCCCATCACAGATCCCCACCATTCTCGATACAACGGGCGATAGCGTGGGCGTGCTCACGCCGAGCGACGTTGATCTGAATCTGCTGAAGGAGTGGCAGGATCCGGACTACCCGCGGCACATCAAGCTGGCCTTTTCGGTTTCCCTGGCGGTCCACTTTGGACTGTTCCTGGGCGCGCTCCAGATTCCGACGTTTGTCCATCCGGATGATCTGACGCCGAAGATGACCGTCAACAAGACGCCGCTTTACTTCCCCAAAGAGCTGACACAGAAGGAAAAAAACAAGAACAAGATCACGGAACGGTTTGATTTGCAGGACTTGATTGCAAGGCGCGGCGTCCAACAACAAAACGCGTCGGTGGCTCACCGCCGCTTCAATCCGAAAACAGCGCCGCCCGTGCCACAGGTAGAGCCGGCAAAGGTGCAGCCTCAAATTACGGCCGAGGCTCCCAAAGTCGTCGTAGCGCAGAACACCGTTCCGCCGCCAGGAACGCCGGGCGGCATCATCGCACCGGCGCCTCCGCCGCCCAAGCCCGCCGAGAACCCATTCGAAAGCATAGGCGCTCGACCCCTGCCCGACCCGAAGACGGCGTTGGCACCGCCGAAGGTGGAGGATGTGATACGCGGGCTTTCTCACGATTCGGGGCAACAGTCAGTGAGCGACGACCGCATGGGACGGCCGTCGGTTCCTGGCATGAAGCAAATGCCGGGCCAACTGGGATCACAGGTGGAGTTGAAGAGCGATCCGCAGGGTATCGACTTGAAGCCTTACCTGGCGCAAATCTTGATGATTGTCCGCCAAAACTGGTTTTCGGTTATCCCCGAGAGTGTGCGCATGGGAACGCGGAAAGGTCGCGTGGTGGTTCAATTCGCACTAAACCGCGATGGTTCGCTGGCGAAGGTGGTGATCAGCGACTATTCGGGGTCGGATTCTTTGGACCGAGCGGCGGTAGCGGGCCTCAGCATGTCCAATCCATTGCCGCCGCTGCCGAAGGACTACAAGGGCGCTCAAATGAAGCTGGCCTTTTCGTTCAACTACAACCAGGCGGGGGCGACGCTGCGATGACGCCGGTTGAGCCGGACGATGAGGGCGAGGATCCGGTTAACGGCGGCGGCGAACATCTCACACAGCCGAAGCGGTTACTCAGCTTTAGGGCGGCGATGGCTTCTTACGCTGTGCTGGCGGTGCTGGGAACAGTGACGCTGACCGGCAACTTTCGGATTTTCATTCTGATCGTGCTGGCGGGCGTGGCGATGAAGACGTACGTGCACCATTTGAGAGAGCGGGCGGAGTGAAAGGCTACTCGATTGAGGACGCGAGCTCGCATCCCAAGTGAGTATTGATCGTTAAAGGCGATATACTCGCAGGACAAAATCTGCGATGCGCTCCTGCTCTCTCCTTCTTAGCTTGAACGTGGTTGCCTTATGCTTTGCAACGGCAGCCTTTGGTCAAATCCCCGCGACCGACTCCCGCAACACAGTCACACCGAACACGGATACCCATTTCGTGTTGCCCACGTATACGAGCCTGGAAGCATGGAAAGCGAGGCGTGCCGTATTGCGACAGCAGATCCTTTCGGCGGCAGGGCTTTCGCCGATGCCACCGAAGACGCCGCTCGATCCGGAGGTTTTCGGACGACTGGAGCGAAACGGCTACACGATCGAAAAAGTCCTGCTGGAGACGATGCCGCACTACTACCTGGGCGGAAATCTGTATCGTCCGTTGAAACCTGGGAAGCATCCGGGCGTGCTCATTACGCACGGCCATTGGGACTATGGACGGCTGGAGAATCAGCCACTCGATTCGACCCCGACGGAGGGAGTCAATCTCGCCAGGCAGGGCTACGTTGCCTTCGCCATTGACATGGTTGGCTATAACGACACGCAGCAAACTCCGCACGAGTTTGGCGGGCCGCGCGAAGACCTGTGGAGCTTCGGTCCGCTTGGCCTGCAACTCTGGAATTCAACGCGAGCGCTGGATTTCCTGTTGTCGCTTGAGGATGTCGATGCGACCCGCATCGGCGTAACGGGGGCATCCGGCGGAGCGACACAAGCGCTGATGCTGGCCGCGGTGGATGACCGCATCGAGGTCTCAGCGCCGGTGAACATGGTCTCGGCCTATATGCAAGGCGGAGCGCGGTGCGAAAATGCACCGGGCCTTCGGCGGGGAACGTCGAATCTGGAAATAGCCGCGCTCATGGCCCCGAAGCCGATGCTGCTGGTTTCCTCAACCGGTGATTGGACGAATCACGTGCCGGAGGAGGAGTTTCCGGCGATCCAGCGTGTGTACGCGCTCTACGATAAGGCGGCAAATGTCGAGAATTTTCATCAGGACGCCCCGCACAATTACAATCGCAAAGCGCGCGAGGCGGTCTACCGGTTTTTTGCCAAGCACTTGCTGGAAGATCCGAAATATAACGACTACGTGGAGCAAGGAGCGCCGATCGAAAAGCTGCAGGACATGCTCGGCCTGATGAACCGTCCGCTGCCCGCCGGCGCACTCAGCTACGAGGGTTTATTTGCGGAGTGGCAGGAAATGGCACGCGCTCAATATGAGACGTCGGACATCTCATCGCTGCGGGCTCGATTCCAGCAATCGATTGGCGTGATGTGGCCTTCGGAGGTCTTGGACGAGGAGCAAGCGGGCGGGATGTTGGTGCTGGGCCGCGCCGGTGCGGGAGACCGAATTCCAGCGAGACTTTTGCCAGGCGCCGGCACGCCCGTGCTGGTTGTCGATCCGAACGGAATCAAGGCCGCTGCAACATCGAGACTGGTTGCGAAGCTTGAAGAGCAGGGCCGCGCCGTGCTGCTGATCGATGCCTTTCAAACCGGGGATGCGATTGCCGCGCGCGACCGGTCCGCTACGCATTTCCTGGGCTTTAATCTGTCGGATGACGCGAACCGGGTGCAGGATATCGTGACCGCGTTGGCCTTTCTTTACCAAGAGGCAGGGCGTAAGGGCCAGCTGGGGAACGAGCCCATCGAACTGATTGGGATTGATCGCGCTGCGCTGTGGTGCTTGTTTGCGGCTGCGGTAACACCGGTTCCCGTGAAGCTGGATGGCATGGCGGAGCCATTCCAGGGCTCCGATCAGGAGTTCTTGCCGGAACTCTTCATTCCAGGGATACAACGTCAGGGCGGGGTTGAGACGGCGCGGAAGCTGATCCAAGCCACGCTCGCAGGGCATTGAGTCGTAAGACAGCTAGATTACATTTCGTATACCAGTTTGCCTATTGTTTGCAGCCCTGATTTCGGCTACTGTTAGCAAAGAAAAGGCGAAATATGAATCTCACGCTCGACCTTGGCGATTCGGCGAATACGGCCCTGCAGCCGGCGGGGGGCATCGAAGGGGCGGTCGCGAAACTCCAGGAATGGATGCAGCAGGACGGCTCGCCAATCCGGGCGATTCGCTGCGAGCCGGCGCGGGAAGCCCGGTACTTGGCGATGCCCGAAGCGATCGACACCCGGCTCCGGGACGCGCTCGCGGCAAAGTCCATCCAGCAGCTCTACACGCACCAAGCCGAGGCTGTGGAGCACGCCCTGGCGGGCCGGAACGTGGTGGTGGTGACACCGACCGCCAGCGGCAAGACGCTGTGCTACAACCTGCCGGTGCTGCAGACGCTTTTGACCGACCCTACCGCACGTGCTTTCTACCTGTTCCCAACCAAGGCGCTGGCTGAAGACCAGCGGCATGAGCTGGATTCGCTGGTAACGCAATTGCCCGGCGGCGTTACGTGTCACACCTACGATGGCGACACGCCGCAAGACGCGCGGCGGGCCATTCGCGAGAGAGCGAACATCGTACTCACGAATCCCGACATGCTGCATACCGGCATCCTGCCTCATCACACAAAGTGGGCGAAGTGTTTTGAAAACCTGCGCTACTTCGTGATTGATGAGCTGCATTTTTACCGGGGCGTGTACGGCAGCCATCTGGCGAACATCATCCACCGGCTGCGGCGGATCTGCAACTTCTACGGCTCTAATCCGACTTTCATTTGTTCGTCGGCGACCATCTCAAATCCCAAGCAGCTGGCCGAAGACATCACCGGACAGACATTTGAACTGGTCGACAACAATGGCGCGCCGAGCGGCGAGAAATACTTCGTCTTCTACAACCCGCCCGTGGTGAATCGACAGCTCGGCATCCGGCGCAGCTATCTGCATGAGACGCGGCGGATGGCGCTGGAGTTCATCCGGCAACGCCAACAGACATTGGTTTTCACGAACAACCGATTAGCCACGGAAGTGCTGGTAACGTACCTGAAAGATGCATGCTCCCAGCTGCCGTTCTCGCACGAATCCATTCGCGGGTACCGGGGCGGCTATCTTCCGAAAGAGCGGCGGGAGATTGAGCGCAGCCTGCGGGAGGGAACCATCCGCGCCGTGGTGGCCACGAACGCGCTGGAATTGGGCATGGACATCGGCTCGCTGGACGCCGTCGTGATGGCCGGGTATCCGGGCTCTATCGCTTCGACCTGGCAGCGAGCGGGGCGCGCCGGACGCCGCCAGGCTTCCTCGCTGGCGGTGCTGGTGGCGTCGAGCGCACCACTGGACCAATACATCATCGAGCACCCTGAATACTTCTTCGGTCGGCCTCCCGAGGAAGCGCATATCAATGCCAGTAACCTGGAGATCCTGTTGAGCCATCTGAAGTGCGCAGCCTTCGAGTTGCCGATCCAGGATGGTGAGCTGTTCGGCCCTCACCCGACAGGTCAGCTGTGTGAGTTTCTGGCGAACGATCTGCGGCTGCTTCACCATTCAGGCGACACCTGGCATTGGGTGAACGACAGCTACCCGGCGGACGCGGTGAGCCTGCGCGCCGTCACCAGCGATAACTTTGTGGTGGTCGACATTACGGGCGATCACAAGATCATCGCCGAAGTGGACTTCCCAACCGCGCTGACCACGCTGCACGAAAAAGCCATCTACTTGCATGACTCGCGCCAGTACCAAGTTGAGAAGCTCGATTACGACGGACGCAAGGCGTTTGTGCGCCGGGTCGACAGCGACTACTTCACGGATGCGAACGTATACACGCAGGTGAAGGAACTGGCGACGTTCGAATCGGATCCGGCTACCGCGGGTAGTGAGGTTCGTGCCGCACACGGCGAAGTACGGGTAAAACGGCAAGTGGTTGGATTCAAGAAGGTCAAGTTCTACACGCTCGAAAATGTCGGCGCCGGGCAGTTGCAGTTGCCCGAGCAGGAAATGCACACAACTGCATTCTGGCTGCACTTTCCGAGCGAGTTTCTGGCGCGGTTTGCAGACTTGTCGCCGGTAGATCTGCAAGGCGCGCTGGTCGCCGTCGGGAACCTGATCCAGACCACCGGCGCGTTATTGCTCATGTGCGACACGCGCGACCTGGGCGTCGCGATCACCGAGGACGTTTCGCAGGGCGTGATTTCACCAAGAACACGCACGTATGAACCGGATCTATTTCTGTACGACAACTATCCGGGCGGTATCGGGCAAAGCCAGCCGCTGTATGCTCATCGCGCGCGCCTGCTTCAGCAATCGCTGGATCTCGCCGCGGCATGCCCTTGCGAGGCAGGATGCCCCAGCTGTGTGGGACCGATCGGCGAAGTGGGGCAGAACGGCAAGACGGGAGCAGTGCGAATTCTGAGCGTGCTATGCGAAAGCAGCTGCCAGCAGCAAGCGGGCTAGGAGCAAAACGCGCGTAGGCCGTAATTCATCGGCGTCCGCTCCGTAACCGTCGCGGCTCGGTAAGGCTTCGCAAAAGTTGGGGCTGCCGGCAAAGGCCGTCTTAGGTACGAACCAGCGACGTGCTTTCCTGCTCATCTTCCGGGAAGACCGAGTAGCTCGCTGGAGGCGGGAACAGCGACTTGAGCAAGCTCAAACGCCGGCGCAAGTAGCGGCTGGGTAACTGGCGGGGCCCGGTCTCGACATCGATGTCGCAGCAAATGCCATGCAGGTAGAGGGTCAGCGTGTCAATGAACGATTGCCGGGCGTAGTCGCGAAAAACCTGCGTTTCCTTGCGCACGCTGCTTTGGCGGCGCAGCAATGCTTGCTTGGCCTGCCAGCTCTCGTCGTCCACTTCGCCGTGCACAAGCGCGCCCAACTCTTCGCGTAGCAACGAGACGTACATATCGCGGGCCAAGGGCGGCCACTTGTCGGCGACCAGCGCCGAAAGATAGCGATAGAAGCGATAGTGATACTCGGCGACGTCCTGCTCCTTGAGACCGAAGACCAGAATGGTTTCGCTTTCGAAGGTCACCTGGGAGGCCCAGGACTGTTGTCCATCGGCCGGGCGCTCATCCACCACAAAATCCGCCAGCTTCTCGAGCCCGATCTGGGCAGCCTTCTTCTTGCGGGCGCCAGCTTTCACGCCAGAACGCTCCAGATATGGAACCAACAGAATCGAGATGCGCGGCAACATCGCTGCGATGGCGGGTGGCAAGGCAGCAACGGGTTCTTCCAGATACTCCTTCAGCACTTCTTCGCTCATTGGCACCGAGGCGCAGAAATAGCTGAAGGTGTTGCTGAGTGGAATCACTTCGCCGCGGAAACGCTCGGCGAACTGACCGACACTGACTCGGGAATAATTGGATTGAGCCGGATTGGCGGCAAGCGGCTCTCGTGGGCTGGACATCTACGTTTCGCCTAGATTCTAGCAGACAGGTTGCGACGGGACTTGCTCCGAGACAAGCCCCGATCCGATCTTTTGCGGTTTGCAAGTGCTTGATGAAAGCGCGGTTTCCGGTGCACGGTGGGTGCCCGGCCCAGCATCGGCGTGGTTGTTACCATAAGAACCGTCGTGCGAATTCTCATCTCCGCGGGAGAAGCTTCCGGCGATATGTATGCCGCGCAGCTCGCCCGTGCGTTGCAGCCGCACTTCCCCATCGCGCAGTTCTACGGTTGTGCCGGGCCGCGTCTGAAGGAAGCCGGCGTCGAGGTGGTAATCGATTCGGCGAGCTTGGCGGTGGTCGGTCTGGCTGAGGTGGTTGCGCACCTTCCAAGAATCTACGGGCAGTACCGGCGTCTCCTGAGGTATGTCCGCCGGAATCGTCCCGACTTTGCGATCCTCGCCGACAATCCCGACTTTCACCTAAGGCTGGCGCGGCATCTGAAGTCGATGGGCGTTCCTGTCTTCTACCTCGTCGCGCCGCAGGTGTGGGCGTGGCGGCAGGGGCGGGTGAAGACGATTCGCCAGCGCGTCGTTAAGCTGTTCTGCCTGTTCCCGTTCGAAGAGCGGTGGTTCCGTGAGCGAGGAATCGACGCGAACTATATTGGACATCCGCTGGCGGCGCGGGTACGGCCTTCGTGTACGAAGCAGGAGTTTTTTGCCAGGCACGGCCTGGATGCGGGCCTTCTGACGATTGTGCTGCTGCCGGGGAGCCGCGTCGGCGAGGCGACTCGCCATTTGCCGCACCTGTTGGACGCGATCGAGCTACTTCGCCGGAAATTCGCCATCCAAACCGTGCTGGCGACGCCTAAGAGCTTTGCATCCGCACCGTCGTTCAAAAACTTTCGGGAACGCTTTTCGGCGCTCTCCATCAAAGTAATTGAAGGCGAAACCTGGGATTCCCTTGCCTATGCCGATCTGGCGTTTGCGGCCAGCGGAACGGTAACCGTGGAGGCTGCCGTTCTCGGCACACCCATGGTGACCTTCTATAGAGTGGCACCCTTAAGCTGGTGGGCCGGCAGGCGGCTCGTCAAAGTTCCTTACCTATCGATGGTGAACTTGATCGCAGATCGGAAAATCGTCCCCGAACTGATCCAAAATGAAATGACGGCTGTGAGTTTGGCAGCGGCGGCAACCGAGATACTGGCTGATCCGGCTCGAGCCAAACGCATGCGCGAAGACCTGGCGGCGGTACGCCAGACATTGAGCGGTGAAGGAGACCCACTCGATAAAGCCGCCACATTGCTCATAGAGAAGTGGGATGAATTGAAAAGCCAGCAGACGAACAGGAGACAATCGGGGCATGGCGCGTAGTTTTCAGTGGATAGCCGTTTTCCTTAGCTTGGCCACGTGCTTGTGGGCCCAGGAGAAGCGACCGCGGATCCAGGTTCAGCACTATTCCATTGATGCCGATGTGAATCCTCGAACCCAATCGCTAACAGCCACGGCCAAAGTGACGTTCCTGCCGTTGGAAGCGACCAGTGCGGTGGTCTTTGAGTTGAACAGCGCCCTCACCGTGTCGAAGGTCGTCGACAGTCAAGGGCAAACGATCCCGAGCAACCGGGACAAAGAAGAGGGCACCATCCGCCTGATGATGCCCGTAACGCTGACGAAGAATCAGCCGGTGACCGTCACGTTCACATACGATGGCCACATTACGGGCAACGAAGACGGTCCGGTGCCAGGCATTAAATTCGCCGCGCTGCATCCCGACAACGGGTATCTGCTGTACCCAGCCCGCTGGTTTCCCATTGGCACATACACGGTGGACCGGTATTCCGCCGACATGCGCATTACGGCTCCGTCCGACTACAAAGTCATCGCCAGCGGCGACGAGAAGACGGAAACGAACGGTGACCGGACCATCCATTCCTTCAATTACAAGCAGAACAGTTTTCCCGGCAGCATCGCGCTGGTGAAAGACGAACCGGTTAAGGTTTCCTCGGAAGGCATCAACACCCGCGTCTACTTCCGCGGCGATCACGTCGCAGAGGCAAGGGCTTATGGCGAGGAGACCGGGAAGATGATGGCGTTCTTTACCTCCATTTATGGCTTGGCGCCACAGGCCGATCTCACGCTGGTTGAGACCGAAGCCGGATCCGTGAGCGGTTATGTTGCGCCCGGCATCGTTTTCCTGGCGCCATCGGCGATTGGAAAACAAGTGAATGTGCGAGCGCTGAGCAACGCGCTGTCGCGGCAATGGTGGGGCATCCTGGTCTCGCCGACCAGCCGCAATCACATGTGGTTTGTGAACGGTGGCGCACGCTATTCGGAACTGCTCTACCTGGAACATCTGGGTGGTCCGGGAGCCGCGGAAGCCGACATCCGCAGCACTTACGTCGAAGCGCTGACCATCACCGATCCGCCTGTGCTGCAAGCCGCGCGGCTGGATGACTACTCACCCGAGTACTGGGCACTCACGGCAGCCCGGGGCGCATCGGTGCTCAACATGTTGCGCGCCGTGGTCGGCGACGCCGTATTCAAGAAATCTCTGCAAGCCTTCATGGACAAGTACAGCTGGAAATCGGCAAACACCGAAGACCTGCGCAAAGTGTTCGAGCAAGTGGCCGGCCAAGACTTCCGCTACTTCTTCCTGCAATGGCTTGAATCCAACGGCTCGCCCGATTTCAAGCTGGAGTATACCGTGTTCCGGACGCAGAAGGGCTTCCGGATTGTCGGCAAGATCACCGAAGACCTGGACACATTCCGCATGCCTGTGGAGTTGCGAATTGAAACGGAAGGCAATCCGGAGGACAAAGTAGTGGAAGTGACCGGCTCAGAGTCTGAATTCAGCATCGATACGTTTGGCAAGCCTCGCATAATTACCATCGACCCGCAACATCGCATCTTGCGGCTTGACAAGTCCATGCGAGTGCAGGTGGCGATTCGGCGGGGCGATCAGTTCGTGGAAATCGGTGACTTCGCGAATGCCTTGAAGGAATACCAGAAGGCTCTCGACGTGAATGCGAACAGCTCGCTCGCCCACTACCGGATTGGTGAACTCTTCTTCAAGCAGAACAACTACCAATCAGCTGCCAACGAGTTTCGCTCGGCCCTCAATGGCGATCTGGATCCGAAGTGGACGGAAGTATGGTCACACATCAACCTCGGCAAGATCTTTGACGTGAGCGGGTCGCGTGACCGGGCGGTGAATGAGTATAAACAGGCCATCCGCACGCGCGACAACACAGCCGGAGCGCAGGAACAAGCGGCACAGTATTCAACTAAGCCGTACGAACGCCCACACTCGGAATCGTAGACGGCGCAGAGCCTCTCGGCGGTCTTGGGTTAGGTTCCTTGGCGGGCCTCTAAACCAGCGAGCCCTTGAACGCTTCGCCGACGTGCATCACCGCGGAGACGGCCCGCAGATAGTTCATCCGCATGGGACCCAACACCGCGACGTTGGCGGCTAGGCCATTCGGAAGTTCAATCCGCATGCCAATTAATGAGAGCTCGGTCATGCTTGGATGGACATCGCCCAACCCGACCTGGATGGCCCACTGCCCATTCGGCCGTTCCAGGAAACGTTCCAGGATTTGCAGCACGCGCTTCTTCTCTTCCAAGGCACGGAAAAGGTCGCGCATTCGCTCCCGGGTCAAATGAAGATCCAGGCCAATCAGGTTGCCCGCTCCTTCAAAATGGACTTCGGGCGCCAACCCCAGATCGAGCAATCCGACGGCGTAGAGCTGATTGACGCGCTTGAGTATAGCGTCAAAGGTTGCACTTTCGAGCTCAAAGCGGCGCTTCAACTCCCGGTGGATGTTGGGCAGGGCCCAACCGCTGAAATTGTAATTAATGTAATTCCGGATGGACGTCAGCTCATCCTGAGTGACCTTACCATCGATCTGCACCACGCGGTTCCGGACCATCCGGTCCTTGGTTACAACCACCATCAGAATGCGATTGTCCGCGAGCAAGAGAAGTTCCACCTGGTCGAGCGATTGATTCTCGCTAGGTATCGCGGCCGCTATTCCGAAGTTGCGCGTTAGCTCAGTCAAGAGCTGAGAGGACCGTTCGATGCGAGCTTCCATGGTAGAGGTCTTCTGCAACTCCGCCAGCAGGCGGTCCAGCTCGGTACGAACGATTCTGCTCCCGGCGACCGTCTTGGCATAGCTCTGAAAGCCTCGTTCGGTAGGCACGCGGCCGGCCGACGTATGCGGCTGGGACAGAAAGTCGTGGTCGGCCAGATCGGCCATCATATTGCGAATGGAGGCTGCGCTCAGAGGGTGTTTGCGCGCAATGGTGCGGGATGCCACCGGCTCGCCCGATTCAATGTAGTTCTCAACGAGCGCGTGCAACACCTCAAAGTGCCTTGGAGTGAGCGTGCCGAAGTGCCTCATGTGAATTTGTGGGCGCCTAACTTGATTATAAATAAGAGGTTCAGCGATTGAGTGGGTGTTTGTCAATCTCTTGACAGACAAAAGCGAAGAAAAAGAGAGTGCGGGCGCTCGGGCGGCGATTCGCGACTCAGGCCGCGGTTGCCGGCAATTCAACCGTTTTGGCATGTCTCCAGAGACGCTCCAGGTCGTAGAACTTGCGTGCGGTTTCCGAGAACACGTGGACGACGAAGTCCCCGTAATCCAGCAGAACCCACTCGCCGCTATCGTAACCTTCCGTGCTGACCGGCAGTTCGCCGGTCTTTTTCAACTCCTTGTGGATCTCATCGGCGATGGCTTGCGCCTGGCGCGGATTGGCCGCCGTGCAAATCAAGAAGAAGTCGGTAAACGAAGTCACTTCGCGCAGGTCGAGGACACGGATGTCCAGAGCTTTTCGGGAATCCGCCGCATGTACGGCAATCATCCAGTTTTCCGGCTCCGGGTCGAGATTGTGGAAACGGTCAGCTGGTTCGCGGGAAACCGTCGCAGATGGATCTGGGAGTGTCGAGATGTTGTCGCTTGCGCCTGGCACGTGGTGCAGCGCTTTTTCGTGGCGGGGTTTGCTCTTCTTCGGACGCGAAGAGGCGGTTTGGGTAGGGCGTTTCTTGAGAGTCGTTGCAGCAGCTCCTTGGGCCTAGCGTACTACAATAAAGTGCATGCGTAAATGCTCTGTTGCGGCTGAAAGGTATCTGGGGCCCAGAGCATTTCCGTTGGTCGTAACCCTACTGTTACAAGCGTTTGCAGGCTCTGTGTTGTTGGCGGCGGCCGAGCCTACAGGAGATGCACCGCCCGTCACCTACGTTACAGTGAGCGAAGCCGCGGTGGCCCGTGCGCGGCACGACGTCGACCGGATTAAGACCCTGGTCGATGCAGGGGCGCTCCCAAGGAAACGGCTGGAACAGGCTGAGACAAGCCTGGCCGATGCGGAAGACGAGGCGATTCTGGTCCGGACCTTGTATGGGTCCTCGCGGATCGAAGACCTCTCGCTAGAGGATTCAAAGCTGATGGTCGAAGCGGCTGAACGACGCGTCATGCGGCAGCAGGCGTTACTCGACGACCGGAAGAAGCTGGTTGATGAAGGGGTACTGGCTCCTTCGGAAATTGAGCCCGAGCGGCGAGAGCTGGACATGCGCAGAGCAACGCGGGACTTAGCTCAAAGCCGCGCCCAGTTGCTGGTCCAGCTTGCCGAGATGGCAAAGGCCGAACAGGAGCTCGAGCGGTCGAGAGAGGCCGACCTGGCCAAAGGGAAGGATGTTATGGTTCGATTCGACGGAAATGGGAGCTTCAGTCCGGACGACTTGAAGACCGTTTCAGCCGAATACGAGAAGCGCTTTCATGAAGCCTTACCAATCAGCGCTCTGGGCCAGACCTCGATGCATCAGTCACTGGGCTTCGATCATCGCAACCGCGTGGACGTGGCGCTCGCCCCCGATCAGAAGGAAGGCGTTTGGCTGCGCGCGTTTCTGGAACGGCTGCATATCCCCTACATCGCCTTCCGTGAGGCGATGCCCGGCGCCGCCACGGGCGCGCATATCCACATCGGTCCGGCGAGTACGCGTCTAAAGACGGCCACGCTCTAGCGAGCCTCCCTGCTGACGATTTCAGTTCCCGCAAGCAGGCAATGCGCTATGGGGACGGACCCCGTCGCGCTTGAATGCGCCATGGGGACGGACCCCGTCGCGCTTGAGGGACGGACCCCGATTGCGTTACAGCCGCCGATTTTGCGTTACAGCCGCTGATCTGGGGAGCTTGATCCGCTTGGGGGCACACTGCGGCAAAATTCTGCGGACATTCGACTCAAGAAACTTGGCGAGGAGGCCGCTGCTACAAAGCCTGGCGGTTGCCAGGCGGAATCCTCGCGTGCGATCCGACACCAAAGTCCAGGCTTCGCGATAATTTTGCTAAGACGCAGCGGGAGACTGCCAGGCTGCAGCAGTCCGGCCGGGTGGCGACCAAGCCAGTTTGCGATGAAAGTGCTGTTCCAGGCTGCGAATCCAATCGCTGTTGCCGCAGGGCAGCGATGAGGGAAGAGCCTTTCGCAAGGCCTCCTCACGATGGTGGTCAGTGTGTTCGAGAAACGCACGCCACTCTTCGCGCGAGTAGCTGCGGCGAGTCGTGATAGTACTCAACGTCACAAACGGATCGCTTTCCCCGGCGAGACGCGCCCTGGCGGAGGAAAACTCGAAATCCTCGGCGCGGCGAACCAACTTCGCCCGCCTCGGATTCAGTTCCACATATCGCAAAGCCGTCCAGTAGTGGTCCTCGCTGAGCGGGGAGGAGTGAAAGCGGCCCTGCATCAGCGGTCCGCTGCGGCCATGTTTGCGGTTGAAGGTCATGGCCCACCAGGTATGAACGCGGCGGAACAGGCGAGCCAAGCCATGGGCCGAGGTGGGAGTCAGCAGCCAATGGACATGATTGTCCATAATGCAATAACCCTGAACCAGCACCTTCTCTTCGGCCGCGATGAGGGAGAAGCGGCGTAAGTATCGTTCTTTCTCGGATCGGCTTGTAAAGAGCAGGGTCTTATTCGCTCCTCGGGAGACGACATGATGAACCACATCCGGCAACACGATTCGCGGTTTGCGGGCCATAGTCTGTCGGGCGCCGAAGTCCACCCTGGTCATTTTGGAAGTGCCGGCCAGCCGCCAATCCTCTCGCGGAATATAGGGTCCGTCCCTAACTGTTCCTAACTGTTGGAGGGGTCCGTCCCCAAAGCGAGCGCTGTCAGACCCAAGGCGAAGCGCGATATCGCCCAGACTGGTTGAATCGAGGCATTTGCGGACTCACGGTCGGGCTGGCTACGGCAGCTAAATCCCGCCAGATCAGTCTGATCCGCCGCCCTGTCCATAACGAGGCGTTTTGAGATCAACGTGCAATATTCATTTGGGGATGCCTATGCCGTGTCCGCCTGGGCAGACGGATGAAGGATGGTATTGTCGGCCCAGTTGGCCCAGTTAACAATCCGTGCCTCTCAGGTGCGGCTTCCTGTTCGTAGGAGCTGCAGATTTCGGTTCTCTGAGGCTTGACGTGATATCGTTGCTTCCGGTTCGCGACCGTCGCGCGCAGACATCAATAATCAATAATTGTGATTCGGCTCCCAACGGGAGCCCTTAAATCCACAGGAGGATTCGATCGAATGCCTTTGCCACACCAAGCTGCGGTTAACAGTCTTCGGAAGTGCCTTGAACAAAGGGCACCAGCCGGACGAGTTATTAGACGCAGTTTCAGTACAATGCTGGCCGCCACCCTATTCTTGGCGAACCCGGGAGCGAGTTGGGCTCAAGAGTCCGCCAAGCACCCCGGCGGGGAGGCGAATCTGGTTCTGCCAGATCTGGCCCAGGCGACATTCCTTGGCGGGATCAATGGCCGAGCGCTGCTGGAATACGGATTGATCATTGTCGCCCTTGGCCTGCTTTTTGGCTTGGTGATCTACACCCAGCTGAAGAACATGCCTGTCCACAAGTCCATGCTCGAGATCTCCGAGCTCATTTATGAGACTTGCAAGACCTACCTCATCACCCAAGGTAAGTTCCTGCTGATCCTCGAGGCATTCATCGGCACCATTATTGTGTTCTACTTCGGGTTTCTCCAGCACTTTGACGCGATAAAGGTGTTCATCATCCTGATGTTCAGCGTGGTGGGAATCTGTGGAAGCAGCGGCGTGGCGTGGTTCGGAATTCGCGTTAACACCTTCGCCAACTCAAGGACCGCCTTTGCCAGCCTTCGCGGCAAGCCGTTTCCCTGCTACGAGATACCTCTGAAGTCCGGCATGAGCATCGGCATGCTGCTGATCAGCGTGGAACTGGTCATCATGCTTTTCATCCTGCTCTTCATCCCGCATGACTATTCGGGGGCGTGTTTTATCGGATTCGCAATCGGCGAGTCGCTGGGCGCAGCGGCGCTCCGTGTGGCGGGCGGCATCTTCACCAAAATCGCGGACATTGGCGCCGACCTGATGAAGATCGTCTTCAAGATCAAGGAAGACGACGCGCGCAACCCGGGTGTGATTGCTGACTGCACGGGCGACAACGCCGGCGATTCGGTTGGACCAAGCGCAGACGGCTTCGAGACATATGGCGTCACTGGAGTGGCTCTCATTTCGTTCATCGTTCTGGCAGTGAGCACGCCGCTCGTTCAAGCCCAACTTCTGGTCTGGATCTTCGCAATGCGCGTGATGATGGTGGTTTCGTCCGGGCTCTCTTACTTCATAAACGGAGCCATTGCGAAGAGCCGCTACGCCGACGCAGACGAGATGAATTTCGAAACGCCTTTAACGACGTTAGTGTGGCTCACCTCGCTGCTTTCGATCGCGCTCACCTACGTAGTCTCTTACTTCCTCATTCCAGACTTGGGAGACGGCTCGCTTTGGTGGAAGCTATCCACAGTTATCACCTGCGGCACATTGGCCGGAGCAGTGATTCCCGAACTGGTCAAAGTATTTACATCCACTGAATCGAGGCACGTGCGGGAAGTGGTTGCTTCTGCCAAAGAGGGGGGCGCCTCGCTGGATATCCTCTCAGGGCTCGTGGCCGGTAATTTCAGTGCATATTGGCTGGGCATGGCCATCCTTATGCTGATGGGGATCGCGTATGGCGTCAGCACCATGGGTTTGGGAAGCCTCATGATTGCGCCGGCCGTGTTCGCCTTCGGCCTGGTGGCTTTCGGGTTCCTTGGTATGGGCCCGGTGACCATCGCGGTGGATTCGTATGGTCCGGTTACCGACAACGCCCAGTCCGTTTATGAGCTCTCCACAATCGAGCAGATTCCAGGCATCGAGAAGGAACTCAAACAGACCTACGGCTTCGATGTCAACTTCGAAGTAGCGAAAGACAACCTCGAGAAGAACGACGGTGCAGGCAACACTTTTAAGGCCACGGCAAAGCCGGTATTGATCGGGACAGCCGTGGTGGGCGCCACTACGATGATTTTCTCTATCGTGCTGGCGCTGACCGAGGGCCTAAAGCCTGAACTGCTCTCGAACCTCTCTATCCTTCACCCGCCGTTCCTGCTCGGCTTGATTGCCGGAGGAGCGGTGATTTACTGGTTCACGGGCGCCTCGATGCAGGCCGTCACAACCGGCGCCTATCGGGCGGTTGAGTTCATTAAGAGGAACATCAATCTCGAAAGTGCGACGAAGGCTTCCGTAGCCGACAGCAAGAAGGTGGTAGAAATCTGCACAAAGTACGCCCAGAAGGGAATGTTCAACATCTTCCTCACGGTGTTCTTTGCGACGCTGGCATTCGCCTTCGTGGAACCGTACTTCTTTATCGGCTATCTGATTTCGATCGCGTTGTTCGGCTTATATCAGGCCATCTTCATGGCCAACGCCGGCGGCGCCTGGGACAACGCCAAGAAGATCGTGGAGACGGAGCTGAAGCAAAAGGGCACCGAACTGCACGCGGCTACGGTGGTCGGTGACACGGTCGGCGATCCTTTCAAGGACACCTCCTCCGTCGCACTCAATCCAATTATCAAGTTCACGACGCTGTTCGGATTGCTGGCGGTTGAACTGGCGGTTTCGTTATCTGCCGACCAGGGGCCGGTGATTGGCCACGTTCTGGCCGCCGTGTTCCTGGCTATCTCGATGATCTTCGTATGGCGGTCGTTCTATGCCATGCGTATTGGCTCGAAAATATAGCTGCCAGCCGCCCAACCCAGGCATCGAAGGAAGCGCCCGTCACGTATCCGAGGGCGGGTGCTTCCAGCTACAGAGCACACCGGTCAGCAGCTCCCCGCGAATTGTTCGTGCAGTAATGGTCGAAGCATGCTTCTCTCGGAAAAGCGGCGTCGGCAAATTCAGCAGGGGACAGCCCGAACGTGAGCGCGTTTTGGGTCTGGATGATTGTTGCCGCAACCCTCGCCGGCGTCCTGATTCGCCCCGGCAAGTGGCCTGAAGCAATCTGGGCCTGCGCGGGAGCGGCCCTGTTAGTCGTTACAGGTCTCTTGCCGATCTCCGGCGCCGCGGCCGGCGTTGCCAAAGGAACGGATGTCTACCTGTTCCTTGCGGGAATGATGTTGCTGGCGGAGCTGGCGCGCCGTGAAGGGGTATTTGATTGGCTCGCGAGTTTGGCGGTTCGTGCCGCGGGAGGATCTCGTGCCCGCCTTTTCACACTGGTCTACCTGGTTGGAACGCTAGTAACGGCGTTTTTGTCGAACGACGCAACCGCGGTAGTTCTGACACCAGCGGTATATGCTGCGGTGAAGAAGGCTGGTGTCACGGCGCTTCCATACCTCTTTGCATGCGCCTTCATTGCAAATGCCGCGAGCTTCGTGCTGCCCATAGCAAATCCCGCCAATCTGGTGGTCTACGGGGAAAGCCTCCCGGCTCTGTTGCCGTGGTTACGGTTGTTCCTGCTGCCCTCTATTCTCTCGATTGGCGTGACTTACGTGGTGCTGCGCTTCCTATCGCGCCGCGACCTGGAGGGGCCTATCGCGCAGGTAGAAGGCGCGGTGCTAACGGCTGAGGCCCGCCGGGCGGTTTGGAGCATCGCGGCGACCGGCGTTATTCTCATTTGCGTTTCGAGCGTTGGCCTAAATCTAGGAGCGGCAACCCTTTTGGCCGCGACCGGGGCCACACTTCTCGCGACCCGGGCGAAGCCGGGCAGAGTGCGAGAAATCACGGCCGGCGTGGCGTGGAGTGTGTTGCCGCTCGTGGCAGGACTGTTTGTGCTTGTGGAATCGCTGGACAGAGTGGGAGCACTTCAGGATGTGGGTACCGTGCTAAAGCGGCTTGCGCAGCTACCGCCGATTGCCGCATCGCTGTCCGCTTCGTTCGCCGTATCTGCCTTATCGAACGTCATGAACAACCTGCCTTCGGGTCTGCTCGCCGGAGGAGCCCTGGGTGCGGTTCAAGTTCCCGGTTATTTGTGGCCTGCCGTCGTGATCGGCGTGGATCTGGGCCCGAATCTATCCGTAACCGGGTCACTCGCTACGATCTTGTGGCTGATCGCGCTCCGGCGCGAAGGCGAGCACGTCAGCGGATGGAGGTTTCTCAAGACGGGCGCACTCGTCATGCTGCCTGCGCTATTTCTAGCCACGCTAGTAATTCCGTGGATCGCCCGTTAATCGTTCAAGCCAGGCTTATTTCTTGGCCAACTCAGCCTTAATCGATTGTGCGTTGATATAGGCTTGCTGTGCGTCGGGGAATTTGAGCGTGGCGGCCTGCTCGCTGAACTTCTGGGCGTCCAGTAGCTGGGAGCGACTCCCGATTTCATGCCCAATGTGGTAGTTAGCCAAACCGAGGTTGAAAAGCGCTGGCCCCAACGTCGCATCGTTCCCCTTCAGAGACGGCAATGCAACGCGCAGGTCGTGGTCCGCCGCAACCCATTGATTCTTCTTGGCTTCGACCATGCCAGCAATATAGGACGCCCTACCAAGGACACTGGAATCGGGCTTCTTCCCGCATTCTGCAATGGCTTTCTTGGCATATGTCAGAGCTCTATCCAATTGCCCGTGGGAAAATGCATTGCTGGCGGGAAGTAGCAGAAGTGCCGGATCGTCGAGGTATTTGCTCTTCGGTGCGACTTGTTCCAGCGTCTGAACCAGCTCCAGCCCAACAGCGGGAGGCGCTTTAAGAGCCGCTACATAGAGCGCGTATTCCGCATGGACTTGAGCGGACTGAGCATAGTCCACCCGTTGTTTCCACTCTTCCTTTGCCGAAGGCGAATCTGGAGCCGGCGAGTTGATGATTGGCCTGGCGAAGTTACAAGTTTCGACGGCGAGCGTCTTGATCTGGGCGATGTCGCCCGACTTTTCAGCTGCTTGCAAGGCTTGAAATGCACTGTCGAGGTCGTCTGCCGCGAAGGCGAGTCCGGCGAGTAGCAGAATTCCAAAGCCCAAGTTGAGGATCTTCATGGGTGGGCAATCTCCTTCAGGAAGCGGACAACGATGTCCGCACCGTTCAAATCATACATCTGCAATCAGAAGTCCGGCAAAAAAACAGCTCTTTCGTTGATTCTATTGGAATAAGCGGGGCAGTCAAGAGCGGAAATTCACCCAAGTGGGGCAGTGGCATCGCCACTTCGCGCAGGGAACGAGTGGCCGGGCTGACCGAACGCCGCGGGACGGACCCTACTGGGGGAACGCCGGGGACGGACCCTACTGAGTTAGGGCTAAGGGGCTGACCCGAACGCCGACGGACCCCTGCTGAGTTGGGGACGGACCCTGCTGAGTTCGCCGGACTTCGGATTCGTCCATTTGATAGTGTTTGAGTGAAACAACGGAGACTTCCGTGAACAACTCATTTCAAAACCACATTCGGGCGATCGGGCTGGTATTGTCTTTGGTATTGTCTTTTGTCACCGGGCTCGTTGCCCAAAGCGCGGCTGTAAATCCCGATTTCCATCGGCGAGTCAGCTTCAACCAAGATTGGAAGTTCTTTAAGGGCGATGCCCCGGACGCTGAAAAGCCCGGCTTCAACGATAGCTCCTGGCGCACGGTGGAACTCCCGCACGACTGGGCCATTGAAGGCCCGTTTGCCTTGGAATACGGCCCTTCCCAAGGGGCGCTGCCGTATTACGGTACGGGCTGGTACCGCAAGCGGTTTACGCTGCCCGCAGGCGCAAGCGAAAAGCAATACTCGATTGAGTTCGATGGCGCCATGTCGAACGCCAGGGTCTGGTTGAACGGGTCGGAGTTGGGCGGACGACCGTATGGGTACATCGGCTTCAGTTTCGACTTGACGCCGCACCTGAACTTTCACGGCGCGGAGAATGTCATCGTGGTGCGCCTGACGCCGGAGAAAGACTCCTCACGCTGGTATCCCGGTGCCGGCATCTACCGCAACGTATGGCTCGATGTCACGTCGCCGGTGCACGTGGCGCGGTGGGGCACGTACCTCACCACGCCTGAAATCTCGGATGAGTCTGCCAGCATCGACATCAAGACGGACATTCATAACGGACGCGACGTGGGCGGCAAAGTGACGCTGGAGACTCTCATCCTTGACGCCGACGGCAACGAGGTTGCCAAGACGGCTAATGATGTCAATCTGGCGCCGAATCAATCGGCCACAGCCGATGCCAGACTGCAAGTGAAGAACCCGAAGCGCTGGGATATCACCCGGCCCTATCTGTATCGCGCGGTGAGCGTGGTGAAGGACGGATCAAACGTGCTCGACCGCTACGAGACGACTTTCGGAATTCGCTCCATCGTCTTCGACAAAGACAAAGGCTTTCTGCTGAATGGCAAGCCTGTGAAACTGCAAGGGGTCTGCCTGCACCATGACTTGGGCGCGCTCGGCTCAGCCGTAAACCGCCGGGCCACGGAGCGCCAGCTGCAGATCATGAAGAGCATGGGCGTTAACGCGATCCGCACCAGCCACAACCCGCCTTCGCCCGAACTGTTGGACCTGTGCGACCGGCTTGGGCTGTTGGTGATGGATGAAGCCTTCGACATGTGGCGCATTCCCAAAGTGAAAAACGGCTACGCCAAATACTTTGACGAGTGGAGCGATCGAGATTTGCGCGACATGATTCACCGCGATCGCAATCATCCCAGCATTATCATGTGGAGCATCGGGAACGAGATTCCCGAGCAAGGGAAGCCCGACGGCGCCGCGATTGCAGAACACCTGACCGGAATTTGCCACCGCGAAGATCCAACTCGTCCCACCACCTCCGCGTTTGATCAATGGCCTAACGCAATCAAGAACGGTATGGCGGCGCAAGTCGACTTGCCCGGATTCAATTACAAGCCGATGCATTATGGCGAGGTTCTCGCCGGTCATCCGAACTGGATCATTCTGGGGACCGAGACGGCCTCTACCCTCAGTTCGCGTGGCGTCTATCATCTGCCGCTTGAGAAGTACAACAAGCATCCCTCGCTGAACTTGACCAGTTATGACATCATTGTTCCGCCTTGGGCCACACTGCCAGACGTTGAGTGGGATGGCGAGGATAAAAACCCCAAGGTGTTGGGTGAGTTTATCTGGACGGGATTCGACTACCTGGGAGAGCCCACCCCTTACTTCATGGGTAAGGATCCGAAAGACTGGCCATCGCGCAGTTCCTACTTCGGCGCGGTCGACTTGGCCGGCTTCCCGAAGGATCGCTACTACCTCTACCAAAGCCGTTGGACCACCGAGCCGATGGTGCACGTCCTGCCGCATTGGAACTGGCCCGGCTACGAAGGCAAGAACATTCCCGTCATGGCCTATACCAATTGCGACGAAGTGGAGCTGTTCGTAAACGGCAAGTCGCTCGGCCGCAAACAGCGGTTTGGTGACCCCGTAACATTGCCCGTTGGGCCGAACACCAGTAAAGATCTAAAGTTCACATCGAAGTATCGCCTGATGTGGAACGTGCCGTACGAGCCCGGTTCGCTCAAGCTGGTTGGTTACAAAGACGGAAAGGTGGCGGCAACCGACGAGGTAAAGACCGCCGGCGCCCCCGCGAGAATCGAACTGATCCCGGACCGGCATACGATCCAAGCCGATGGGCAGGATCTCTCCTTCATCACCGTGCGGATCGTAGATGCCAATGGCGTATTTTGTCCGATGGCCGACAACCTGGTGCACTTCCAGGTGACGGGTGCAGGGCGCATCGCCGCCGTCGACAACGGCAATCCAGCCACAACCGAACTATTCCAGGCTGACAATCGGAAGGCGTTCAACGGCCTGGCGCTGTTGATTGTGCGGTCGAATCATGGCCAGTCGGGACCGATAGAAGTGACGGCGACATCACAAGGTTTGGTAACGGCGACCGTAGACTTGACGGCTGCAAAGAACGTGATCTCAGATCGGATCGAGACTCGGTGAGCAACGGCCAGTGAAGAGATGTTTTTGGATTCTCCTGCTATCGGCCTCCGCCGCGTTCGCAGCAGAACCCGTAAAGCCCGTCAATGTCTTCACCGGCACCTCAAATTCTCGCTGGATGCTCTTTCCCGGGGTGACGCTGCCCTTCGGGCTGGTCAAGCTCAGTCCCGATAACCAAGCCAACGTCTGGAATGGCGGCTATGAGTACACGGTAGGCAGCATCTCCGGCTTCAGCCATCTCCACGCAATGGGCCTCAGCGGACTTAGCATCATGCCGGTCGTCGGCAACCTTCATCCCGAACCGCGTATTTACCGCGTCTTTCCCGGTTCGCCCGATGGCCCGTTCGGAACGATGTGGACCGCCGGTTACCGGTCGCGGATTCGCAAAGAGGATGAAAAGGGCTCGGTGGGTTACTACGCCGTTCAGCTGCTCGACTACGATGTGAAGGCCGAGTTGACAGCGACCATGCGTTGCGGAATGCTGCGTCTCACCTTTCCCGAGAGCAAGGATTCACACCTGCTGCTGGACTTCGCTTTCCCTACCGAGGAGGCCAATCAGATCCGCGAAGTTTCGGTTGTGCAGACCGGGCCGGCTGAACTCACCGGCCACGTGCGGCAGTCGAATCAGTACGCGCCCGACTATACGGTCCACTTCGTCCTGCAATTGGACAAGCCCATCGGATCGATGGACGGCTGGCGCCGCGGGGAGCCGAAGGCAGGCATGTACGGCGATTGGTCCACGCCTGTCTCGTATGAAGAAGGTCTCCGCGAGTTTCATGGCAAGGACCGCTGCGGCGTGGCATTGAACTTTCAGACGCAGAAGGGTGAAGTCGTGCGGATCCGAACCGGGATCTCCTTGGTTAGCGAGGAGGGAGCGCGAAAGAACCTGGTGGCCGAGATGCAGCCCTTCGGGTGGGACTTTGATGCAGTTGTTCGCCACGCGAGGGAGGCTTGGGCGCCAATCCTGGACAACGTAGAGATCTCCGGTGGCAGGCCGGAAGACCGGGAGATGTTTTACACGTGCCTCTATCGCGCCTATTCGGCGAAGAGCGTGATCCAAGACGCCGACGGAACGTACATGGATGTGTGCCGCAAGCCGCGAAAACTCGAAGACGCCAGCGCCGCCATCTACTCAAGCGACGGTTTCTGGGGCACTCAGTGGACCTTGGCTCCGCTCTGGACGTTGCTGGCGCCGCAGGTGGCCAGTTCGTGGATCAAGTTCTATCTGCAGGCCTTCGACAACGGCGGCTGGATCCCCGAAGCGCCCGTGAACGGTGGGTACTCGCCCATCATGGGCTCGCAGCACCACAATTCACTCATCGTGAGCGCTTACCAGAAGGGCATTCGCGACTGGGATGCGGAAAAGGCATTCAGGGCGATCAAACACGACCTGACGACACAAGGGCAGCCTTACACCTGCGGCGGCTATGTCGGGAATCGTCACATGCAGGCCTATCAGGAACACGGCTACGTTCCCGACGAAGACGGGGCGGCTTCGAACACCATGGAGTACGCCTACGACGATTGGGTGGCGTCGCAATTGGCACTGGCGCTGAATAAACAAACCGACTTCGAGTTCTTCCGCAAACGGGCGCAGAACTACCGCAACATGCTCGATCCGGAGACGCACTGGGCGAGGCGCCGGCACAAAGACGGCTCCTGGGTGACGCCGTTTGAATTGTTCCGCTTCGGCACGGAGGGCGGATGGAATGGGCCGGGCTTCATGGAGGGCAACGCCTGGATCTACACCTGGTTTGTACCGCAGGACCCGGCTGGACTGGTTGAGATCATGGGGCGGGATGAATTCAATCGGCGTCTGGAAGAGGGTTTCGAGAAACGGTATGTCGACCTTTCGAACGAGCCCAACCTGCTGGCGCCTTATCTCTTCAATTACTCGGGGAAGCCATGGCTGACGCAGAAGTACTCGCGCGAGGCGCTCAGCCAGCTGTACAACACGTCACCGCTTTCGGGTTGGATCGGGGAAGAAGACGAGGGGCAGTTGAGCGCGACGTTCGTGCTCATGGCTATGGGCCTGTTTGAAGTGGACGGCGGTTGCTCAGTCCGGCCGTACTACAACCTAGGCAGTCCGCTGTTCGACCGCATCACCATCCACCTGGACCCGCACTATTATGGCGGGAAGGACTTCAGCATTGAAGCGCGAAACAATTCGCCGGCGAACGTTTACGTGCAGGCTGCCACGCTGAATGGGAAGCCGCTGGACCGCGCCTGGATTTACCACTCGGAGATCATCGCCGGCGGAAAACTGGAACTGCAGATGGGTCCGCAACCGAATACGCAATGGGCCAGCGGACCCGATAGCGCTCCTCCACAACGGCCATGAGCGACATGTTCAAGGCGCGAATTGCCCGCCGCGTTTCCTTTTCCCGTTGCCGCGACCGAGTTGGCGCCCCACTGGATCAGGCGAAATATTGACATCCAGTTCCTCCCCATAGGTTCCATGTGAGCCGTTAGCAGGGACGGACCCTCCTGCTGGGGACGGACCCTGTTTCGCTGTGTATGATGCTGGTCCGGCGTTTGCGCGACTGCACTCGGCATATTCCGAGGACGATACCCGAAGGGTTTTGGCGTACACCTACAATGGTCTAGTTTGCGACTTCTCTTACTAATCCTGACAGGAGCTTCGGCGATGTATTCGAGTGCGCTGGATGTTGCGACGGCGGACCGGCTGGCGAACCTGGCACTGGCCTGCGTGCATCGGCAGTACCCTTCCAAGATCGCGCATACCCTGAACTCCGATAAAGACGTTCGGCCGCCGCGCGAATTGACACCGGCCTTCTACGGCTGTTACGACTGGCATTCCTCTGTTCACGGCCACTGGATGCTGGTGCGGCTGGCGCGTGCGTACCCTGACGCTCCGCTGGCGGCGAGGGCCAAGCAAGCGCTGCGTCAGAGTCTGACGGCTGAGAATCTGCAAGCTGAAGCAAAGTACTTGAACGGTGAAGGCCGTGCATCGTTCGAGAGGCCCTACGGTTTGGCGTGGCTGCTGCAGTTGTCGGCCGAACTGCAGGAGTGGAACGACCCGGAAGCGAAGCAATGGGCTGCCGCTCTAAAGCCCTTGGAAGAAGCGGTGGTTGCCCGGCTGGAGGAGTGGCTGAAGAAGCTGACCTTTCCGGTGCGGAGCGGCGAGCATTCGAACACGGCCTTCGGGCTGGGGCTTGCGTTGGATTATGCCCGGCAAACGCAGAATGCGCAGTTGACGACGCTGGTCGAAAGCAAGGCGAGGCAATTCTACGGTAAGGACCGCGCCTGCCCGTTCGCCTACGAACCGTCGGGTGAGGATTTTCTCTCGCCCTGCCTGGCGGAAGCGGATGTAATGCGGCGAGTCCTGACCCGAGCCGAGTTTGCTAAGTGGCTGGATGGGTTCATCCCCGGATTAGCGGGAGCCCCCGGCGACTGGCTCAGCCCCGCCGTGGTCGCCGACCCAACTGACGGCAAGCTGGCTCACCTGGACGGACTGAACCTGAGCCGCGCTTGGATGCTTTATGGAATCGTGTCGGCGCTGCCCGAGAGCGATCCGCGTGTGAAGCTGTTGCGGGCCACAGCCGATGAGCATTCGCGGGACGGTCTGAAGTCCGTGACTGGCGAACACTATGAAGGTGGTCACTGGTTAGGCAGTTTCGCCGTGTATCTCTTGACAGCGAGGGGGATTCAGCAGACCTATGAAGGCAACGTCGTCTCGCACTAAGCGTCAGCCGCCGATCGAATACATGGGCCGCTGCGGCGCTTCAAACGAGGGTTGCCCAATCTGGTGGCCGGGCCACTTCTTCCAGATGGTCGATCTGAACAGGTATTCGAGCTCGTCGTCGGAGCCGGACCGGAGGGCTTGGCGGATATCAATCTCCTCGCGCGCGAACAGACAATTGCGGAGCTTGCCGTCGGAGGTAAGCCGAAGCCGGTTGCAATTACGACAGAACGGCCGGCTCACTGATGCGATGAATCCGACCCGGGTACCGTCTTGAAACTCGTATTCCGTAGCGGGGGCGCGCGGGTCGGGATCGTCGATCGGCCGCATTGGGCCGAACTCAGCCTCCAGAATGTCGATCATTTCATCGGCGGTGAGCACCTGGGCGCTGTCCCATAGGCTTTGGCCATCCAGCGGCATGAACTCGATGAAGCGAATCTCAACGCCGCGCTCGCGCGCAAAGCGAACTAACGGAACCAGATCGGGCTCCGAGAGGTTCTTCACCGCTACCGCGTTCAACTTGAAATCAAATCCCTGGGCGGTAGCGGCGTCGATGCCGGCCAGGACTCGCCCCAATTCGTCTCTCCGGGCAATCCGGTGAAAGCGTTCGCGATCGAGCGAATCCAGATGAATATTCAGGCGACGGAGGCCGGCTTGGCGAAGCTCCCGGGCTTGCTGCGCCAGCAGTAACGCATTGGTCGTTAGGGCCAGATCGCTGAGCGGCAGGGTAGAGAGCCGGCTGATGAGTTCCGCCAACCGGGGCCGAAGCAACGGCTCCCCGCCGGTGAGGCGGATCTTCTTGATTCCGAGCCCTACGCCGATCTGGGCGGCGCGGCACAGTTGGGAGAAGTCGATGAGTTGTGAATTCGGAGCAAATGCGCCCCCTTCCTCCGGCATGCAGTAGAAACAACGGATGTTGCAACGGTCCGTCACGCTGATCCGCAGGTCGGAATGAACACGCCCGTGTTGATCGAGCAGCGGGCCGGTGTTGGGCATCGGCAAGGCCGCGGGGCGTTCGGGGGCAAGTTGGACAAGTTGAGTCAAGAACTTTACCGTCGCCGTCAGCGCCAGCCGGCAGAGAAGCTCGTTCGATAGATACTAGCAGCCGGCAAAGCGATTCGCTCCATAAAAAATGCAGCAAAAGTCAAAAAAATTAGCAGAACCGAAACATTTTGTTTTGGAGTGAGTCACAATATGTATAGGGGCAGGCTACCTCCGAGTCTGCTCCGTCATGGGAGCCCGCCGAACGAGAGACGGTGGTGCTCCCTTTATTTATCTTAGCCTCATGAATTCGGCGGGTGGCGTCGAATGCCTACGATGGCAGATAGTGTTTCAGCGGCTCGAAGAATGCCTGCACAAACGATGTAGCCGTCTGGACAGCTGCTGCTGTGTTCCCTTCATTCACGGCGACGACGACTCGCACCAGGGCGGTATCGCTTCGGTTGAAGCGAAGGGCATCGAGCACGGTGTACACCTTCGCCGAGTACTCGCTGGCGACAACCCGGCTGCGCGATTGATACCAATAGAGGACCACACTCTGATTTGAGCCGCGAGCTACGATATACCGGTTCACTAAGAGGGGTTGCGCTTCACCTTTGACTTGCACAGCAATGGTTCCTGACTCCGATGGCACCCAGCCGCTACCAGGGAGGCAATTCTTCGGCGAATGGGGCGCCTTCCCATTCCGCTGAGTCTGAAAATAGGCGACGAACAGGTCGGCATAAGTGCCGGCATCGTTTTGATAGACCCGCGAAAGAATGTCGTCGGCATTCAAGACATCGAGAGTTTCCTTGTCGAGTTGGACGTCCTGGACGGCTCGCCATTCGTTACCCGGCAACGTGAAATTTGCTAATGGCTTGGGACGTGGTGCTATCTCTGTTCGCGAGAAGCCGTAGAACAAAAGCGCTTGGCATAACAGCGCGACGGTGAGAATGGTGGCCGTCTTTGACTTCAAGAATCCGTCCATTGTTTACCCTTCTTGAGAATCCCTATCTCTTGCTTACGCTGCCGCGCGCCTCAGACGCCCGGCGAGCGCGGCTGCAAGGTGGCGGCACGATGTTCCCTCGTGGCGAGGTTGATCAGACTATGGAACGAGATCAAGGCCACTAAGGCGATAACGAAGACGATGTAGCCTTCCATTTCATGGTACGCCCCTTGAGCGAGTTTAGTATTCACCTCGGAAAGCACTCCAGTGAGGGCAACTCGAATCGCATTGGCGCCGATTGCGATCGGGATGGTGGACAGGAACAGAACCCAGCGCACCCAGGTCCGGTTATCCCGGAAATATGCGTAGACCAGGGAAAGGAAGGACAGGGAAAGCAGTGACCGAATCCCGCTGCACGCTTCTGCGACGTTCAAAACCTGGCTGGGCAGTTCCAGCAGGTTGCCGGTGCGGATCACGGGAATGCCGACCGCGGAGAGCATCCATTCGGCCAGGATGGTCGCGAGTTCCTGAAGCCGCAGCGTCAGCTGCGCATAAATGATGGCCGGGATTGGAATCATGAATAGGAGCAGCGCCAGTGGAAACGCCAATATTTTGAACCAGCGCTTACCGCCCAGGTACACAACCATTCCAGTCAGGGAGATCACAAAGGCCAAACGTTGCGTGAACAGCTCGGCGCCCAACGTGGCGAGCACCGATTGTACGGCGCCCCAGGCCACAATCAGAAGTCCCCAAGCGCTCGATTTTCGAGGCTCCGCCAGCAATTGCTCCCGCCTCCGCCAGACCACATAACCAGCCACAACGGGTACAAAGAACCCGTGGCCCATGTTGTCATCGGTGGCCCAGACTCTGACTAACTGCCACAACATGGGGGCGTAGCAAGCAATTAAGAGCGCGCCGAACCAAACGATCGGCAGCCAGCCGACGCGCGACGATCTAGCCAACGGCTGTTGGGTGGCCCCAGCCGGGCGAGCGATGGGACTGCTGATCATTTAGGGTCTTGATTCTCAGTTAAACACAAATCAACGCACACAATTCCCACAGGGGCGAGAAAACTACGAAGAATCTCGAAGTATAGAAGTTCCCAGCTACTTCTCCAAATAGAAGTTCCCCACAAATAGCGTGTCCACGCCAGAGGAATAGAAGCTGCGCACGGCATCGCGGGGGTTGCAAACCAGGGGATCGCCGAACAGGTTAAAGCTGGTGTTGTAGAGCACGGGCAAGCCGGTGGCTTTGCCTGCCGCCAGCAGCAGCGCGTGATAGCGCGGATTCTCTTCTTTATCCACCGTGTGGACGCGTACAAAGCCATCGCCGAGTAATGCCGCCTCAAAGGTCTTTCTGTACTGGTCGCGGACCCTGCCGACGGTAGCCAGAAAACGCGAATTTGGCCCCACCTCGAAGTACTGGCCGGCTAATTCTGCCGGCACCGATGCGGCAAACTTCCGGAAGCTCTCCCTGCGTTTGATATAAACATTCAGGTTTTCAGTTGAGTACGGATTCAGCGGCGACGCCAAAATACTTCGATTGCCGAGGGCCCGAGGACCGAACTCCATACGGCCGTTCATCCACGCGACAATCTTGTCGTCGCTAAGGGCGTCGATCGCGGTGTCAATCAGCTCGCCGTCGGTCAGGAGGTAACGGAACTTCAACTTGCAGTTCTCCAACACCTGCTTGATTTCTTCCGGCTTGAACTGCGGGCCGAGACACAGCGACGGGAGCGGCACTCGCTCCTCGCGGCGATAGAAATGGTGCCAGGCTTCGAGAGCCGCGCCGAGAGCGGTGCCCGCATTGCCCGCCGCCGGCTGAACAAAGACGCGGTTGTATTTCTGTTCGAGTGATGCCACCAGCAGCGCGTTCAGGCCCAACCCACCCGCTATACAGACGGTTTCCGCCTCGCCGATCATCCCGGCAACGGATTCGTTGATGGCCAATTGCAAGCCGGCGGCGATCTCTGCTTTCCGCCGGGGCGGAATGGGCTGGGCCGCTTCCAGGTCCAGTCGCTGGTAGAAGCGCTCGCTGAACCCGCCGCCGGAGAGTCGCTCGGGGTCCAGGAAAGAGCGATCCACCTGCGGCCACGAGGAGCCTCCCCGATGCAACAGTTCGTGAAACAGCGGAGCAGTTATAGCCTCGGCTGTGGTGGCTAACCACTGCACCTTGTGTTCGTCGCTGCGAGCCTCAAAGCCCAGCAGGTCAGTCACACGGTTGAAGATCACGCCAAGCGAATCCGGGAAATACAACTCCCTGACCGGAGTAAGCTGATTATCCTTGGCCTGGAAAAGAATACCGGAACGGAAGTCCCCCGCACGATCGAGGCTTAGAACCGCTGCATCGGTGAACCCCGACACGTAATACGCCGAGGCGGCATGCGCCAAGTGATGCTCCACCACTACGATCTCGCTGCGCGGGAAACGCGCCAGAAGCTCCAAGTGAGCCGCACTCTCCGTACCGCGGGCAAATGGACGCGCTATTGCCACACAGTCAATTTCGTCCGGCGAAATCCCGGCTACCTGCATGGCCGTTTGGTATGCCTCGTCGGGAAATTCATCCGGACGGTCGTGCCGCGAAACCTTGCTTTGTTCCACGGCCGAGGCGAACTCGCCGTTCTTCAACACACAGCAAGCCGGATCACTGAGCAGGCCACCCAGGCCAAGAATGATTTGTGACACGTTTATACTTTCCGCAGCCTTTCAACGACTCGATCGCGTCCGAGGCACGCGAACACGGCAAAAGCGCTTGGCCCAACGGACTGTCCCGTTAACGCCGCGCGGCTGGCATTGATCAACAGGCCCGCCTTGACACCGTTCTGCTCGGCGAGCTTGCGCAGGTCGGCTTCCACCGAAGCTTCCGAGAACTCCGGATTGGCGGCAATTCGCGCCGCAAGGTCGCGCAAGAGTTGGCGTGCGCCCGGCAGATCGAGCTTCTCCAGCGCGCTCTTCTCTATTTCGAAGTCGTCTGCAAAGTAGGCCCGGCCCTTTGTCGCGAAGTCGAGCAGCGTGGAGAAACGGGACCGGATCACATCAACCAGGCGAGCGAATTCTTTCTCGTCGTCTGGAGGGTTCAGCCCATGAGCCAGCAGGGCGCTTCTAACGTGCGGTAACAGCTCTTCGACTGGCATGGTCCGCAGATGCTGAGCATTTAGCCAAAGCGCCTTCGGGTCAATGGGACTTTCTTCGCTGAAATTGACCACCGCGTTGGCGCGGTTTACGCCATCGAAGGAGAACGCCGCGGTCAATTCGCGAATGGTCATTTGCTCGCGATTGTCTTTGGGCGACCATCCCAGCAGACACAGGAAATTGATGTACCCGATGGGTAGAAACCCGTGGTCGCGATACGTGGTTACGCTCACCACCGGGCCGTGTTTCCGCTTGGACAGCTTGGCTCCATCCGGCGCGGTCAGCAACGGCAAATGCGCGAATTGCGGAACCGGAGCGCGGGCGCCCTCGAAGATCAGCAGATGCTTGAAAGTGTTGGACAGGTGATCCTGCCCGCGCACGACATGGGTGATATTCAAGCCGATGTCGTCGGCGCAGGATGCCAGGTGATAGGTGGGCATGCCGTTGCTACGCAGCAGCGCAAAGTCTTCCATGTCGGCGGTCAACTTGCTCTGTTCGCCATAGACTAAATCGCGGAATCGGATTTCGCGCGGCATTTCGCGCGGCACGCGATAGCGGATCACGAACGGCTCGCCGCCGGCCGCCCGGCGATCGCTTTCGCTGGTGCTGAGCGCGCGCATCTCCGGATTGCAGAGCCAAGGGCCATCGGCATGACCTCGGTCTTCCAGATTCGCTTCGGCCGGAGTGAAGTCGCGGTACGCGGCGCCTTCGGCCAGCAACCGGTAGGCTAATTGGCGGTGCAGTTCCAGCCGCTCCGATTGACGATAGAATTCGTCCCAACCCAGCCCGAGCCAGTTCAGGCCATCGTTAATGGAATCGAGAGAGGCCTGGGTATTGCGATCGACGTCGGTGTCATCGATCCGCAGAATCATAACACCTAGAGAATGCCGGACGAATAGCCAGTTGAATATGAAAGTCCGTGCGCTGCCAATATGCAAATAGCCGGTCGGCGACGGGGCAAAGCGAGCTCTAACCATGAAGTCTCAGTGTACAAAGGACGTTGCATGCCCCCGTTTGCGTGCCAGACAACCGAGAAGGCAGTTCGCACTATTGCAAGTACAGAAAATCTTCAGGACGGGGCAACTGGAGAGCGGCGGACTTCACCGGAGGAGCATCTATGGGGACCTCCTCCGCTGCGCTGCGTACCCACTTCAACTGCCGCTTTCCCTGGGGCCCTACCTCGACCAGCGGCACGTCAACCGTGAAGTCGTCCGATACGCCGGTTTGAGACAACGTGTAGTCTTTGTGTCCATTGCGAGGAGCCCTGAGCCGGAGGGTTGGTATCCCGGTGCCATACACCCAGGTGTCGAAGAATAGATCCAGCGACCGGTCCGGCTGACCGGCGGGCACATATTCGCTCGCCATCTTCCGAAAGTCTTCATTCGATAGCGGCCTGCCGGCAAAGTCGCGAACCAGGCGCCGCATCATCTCCTCAAAGGCCTCGCGGCCCGTCCGCTGGCGTAGCATGTGCATCACCCAGGAGCCTTTCTCGTAGGTGATGATGCGCCATGCTTCGGGGCCGCCCATCTCAGTGAGCCGCTGCCCGAGCTCAAGCGGGCCAGCCGAATCCACTCGCTGGCCATTCTTCATTACGGAAGTCAGTTCGTGGCGATACAACGCCATCACTTGATTCATGGCTTCTTCGCCCTTGCGGCGTTCCAGCATCTCCAACGCTGCGTAGTTCGCCAGGGATTCCATAATCCAGTCGCTTCGATAGCCAGCCGACGCCACCACATTGCCCCACCATTGATGGGCCACCTCGTGGGCCAAGAGGATCTGCGAGAAGAACGTATTCACCTGCGAATCCCCGACTTCGAAAGGCCGCTCCTCTTTGTGCATGTAGGAAAGAGTGGAGAGATAAATCAAGCCGGGGAATCCCTGCCCAAAATAGCCAGGAATGGGCGAGACGGCAATGTGTTTCAGAGGTAGCGGTCCCCACTCCTTTGAATATTCGTCCACGATTTGCGCTACATTCGCCGACATCTCGGTTAGCCGTTCCGTGGCGATGTCGGCAGGAGCCGAAACGGAGGCGCCGCTTCCCGTGGCCGCCCGGGAGGCAGCAATTTTTGCGAACAGCGCCCGGTTGCCGAAACACTCGACACGGTACGACCCGTGATCCACGGATACGCTTTCAAACTCGCCAACGTTGAAGCCGGCAAATCGCCCCGGTACCCGAGTCTTGCGATGGACCACGCGTTGCTCGCCATCCGCTCCGCTCGCGAAATGTTCGTCGATCAACTCACCTGTTGAAACCACACCCAAAGTCCGAGGGCAGCGGAAGGTAAGGTCAAACTGGGCCAAGTCTGTGCCGATGTGAGGGAACCAAGCGTTGCGATCAGCCACGTAGTACACGCCGGTCTCTGTTTGTTGAACGACGTTCCCTTCATGGCGGATGACGACGGTGTGCGTTTTGCCGGGTTCCAGCATCCGCTTGGTGACAATCACAAAGGGTGTCATCATGAGACCGCTCTCATTGCGCACTGAATTGTGCTGGAAAACCTCCGCCGGCTCTCCATCGACCGAAGCCCCGGAAACCAGCATCCGGCTCGAAATCTGCAGCTCGATTGCTCGCACCGGCCCACGCTGAAATGAGACCTCGACTTCCGTTACCGAAGACTGGCTGAGGTCGGCGTAGATCGTTGTGTCGATGTGGAAATTGGCTTGCTTGAGACCGGCCGGCGGACTTTCAGGGGAGGGCGGACGACGCGGCATGAAGCTGGCCCAAAGACGAAAACGCGGGGTACCCGATCCGGAGTCGACGCTACCGACCGCGACGGGTTCCGGCTCGTCCGGCTGATAGACCGCATCGAATGTTCCCAGCTGCCTGCCCTTCAGAACCGCGTCAAAGAGGCCATGACTTGGCGAATGCCCGTCAAATAATGAGGCAATCAGGCGCACGTCCAGGTCGCCAGCCAAGCTGCGCAATACCGGGTTCCATTGCTCGGCCATCTGGGTGACGGTTTCAGGGGTTTTCTCGGACGAATGTTTTTCGACCTGACGCAGAATCTCCGCGCATGTGTCGTCGGTAAAGAAGAAGACCGCAGCTCGAAAGTGCTCGTCGAGATTCGGCGATTTGGTAAACGACGCCAATGATTGGCGCTCGCTGCGGCGGGCCGGGAGCACCAGCAGTTCCGCATCGCCAAACTCATTGTCCAGCGCTGAAAAGACCATCGCAATGGGGCGGCCCGCTATCGGGGTAGCAAACGAGATGGTGCCGTCGGTGAAATAGAACTTGAGATCGCCCCGGACTAACTGAAAATCTCGAACGTGGTAGGTTTCGTTCGGGTCAAGGCCCAGGTGCTCAAACTGCGACGCAATCTCCGCGGCCGAGAGGGTCTGCAGCGTGTCCGGTTGGAGGGCCGCTGCTCCGTGCGCTGCCACCGTCCGCAAGCCCGCCGCGTGCAGCAAACACAAGCCACAGAGGGATCGCGCGACGAAAGAGCGGAGATGCATGTTGCTCGATTAGTGTAGTGGACGGCGGACGCTGCGCCGTAGTTCCCACATAAGTGCGGGCTCGCTCAGCGTTTACTTGATTTCGGGACTTTGCTGGGTGGCCGGTTCCTGGCCCCAGTTTTCATGAATAATGCCGGATTGGTCGGCGAAGAACGTTCTCCGCCCGGTGTTGCCGAAGGCCACGGGAACTGCGAGCACCGAATAGCCGCCGGCGCTGCCGGTCATGGAGAAGTTGTAGCCGCTGTTCGAACCGGTTGCCAGGCTCTGGGGTATCAGTCCGGCTGCCGATGGACCCTCGGTCGCGCCGCCCGCCGCCGGCCCCAGTTCGGCAAGCGAGGTCGCGTAACGGCCAAACTGCGACATGTACTGGGTCTGGGCGGTCAGCAGCGTCCGGATTTGGGCCACCGCGGCCATTTCCCGGGCATTCATCTGTATCTTGTTAACCTGTGGCAAGGCAATCGCCAGGATGATCAGGATGATGGCGACGACAATCAGCAACTCAATCAGTGAAAAGCCCGATTGACGCTTACGCTTTTCAGCCAGGCCGGAGGAAAGCATGCGAAAGCGTGGGTCGAAACGGCGCAGCCCGGACGGGGGGCCATAAGACGCGAATTCAAAAGAAACAGGGAGAAACCGCATACGACTCACATGATACGACGCAAAAGGCCCAGGGGGCGTTGTGTTGTCCCAAGGAAATTCCATCGGAGCGGCAGTGGGAGTCTAGCCGGACGGGGCTAGCCGGCCTTCACGACGCTGTCGATTTTCCGCAGACGATCCAGCAGCTCGGGCAGCAGCGACAGTCTCAGAGCGTTTGCTCCATCCGACAAGGCCCGTTCGGGCTCCTCGTGTACTTCGACAAATACACCGGCAATTCCCACGGCGGTCGCCGCGCGCGCCAGCGGCCCGATGAACTGAGGCTGGCCGCCGGATGCATTGCCTGCCGCCCCAGGCAGTTGCACGCTGTGCGTCGCGTCAAAAACCACCGGGTAGCCGCTCTCCGCCATGATCGCCAGCCCGCGCATATCGACCACCAGGTTGTTGTATCCGAAGCTGGAGCCGCGCTCGGTGAGGATGATCTTGTTGTTCCCGGTGCTTGCCACCTTTTCGGCGGCGTTGCCGATGTCGCTTGGCGAAACAAACTGGCCCTTTTTAATATTCACCACCCGGCCGGTCTTGCCGGCTTCCAGCAGCAGGTCCGTCTGACGACATAGGAAGGCAGGAATCTGAAGGATGTCTACATGAGGCGCCACCTGTTCGGCCTGCCAGGCTTCGTGGATATCCGTCAATACGGCCATTCCCAGCTTCCTCACTTCGCCCAGGATTCGCACGCCTTCGCGAAGGCCTGGCCCGCGGTACGATTTCACGCTGCTGCGGTTCGCCTTATCGAACGAGGCTTTAAAGACGTAAGGGCCCGCAACGCGACGGATCTGCTGAGCGATCCATAGCGCGTGCTGTTCGCTTTCAATTACACACGGGCCGGCAATCAGAGCCATGGGAGCGCAGGCGGAGAAGGTTACCGCGCCAGCCGCGCTTCCCACATCAATTTGGATCATTGGGCGTGGGTCAATTCCGGCTCGGCGGTTTTGAGTTTTCTTTCTGCCTGTTCAAGCGCCGCGCCGACGAAAGCAACGAACAGCGGGTGCGGCTCGAGCGGTTTCGATTTGAACTCCGGATGGAACTGGCACCCGAGGTACCACGGATGTTCGGGCACCTCGCAGATCTCCACGTACAGGCCGTCCGGGGTCTGCCCCGTCAGCCGCATGCCATGCGCCGTGAGAATCGGTTCGAATTCGCGGTTGAACTCGTAACGGTGCCGATGCCGTTCGCTGATTTCGGTTTGGCCGTAGGCGCGCTCCGCGAAACTGCCCTCGGTCAGCCGGCACGGGTAAGCGCCCAAGCGCATGGTGCCGCCCAGTTCATCCACGCCTTTCAGTTCGCGGAGCTTATAGATGACGCGGTACGGCGTAGCTCCGTCAAACTCCGTGGAGTCGGCGTTAGCCAGCCCGCAGACGTTGCGCGCGAACTCGATCACCATGGTCTGCATGCCCAGGCAAATGCCGAAGTAAGGAATCTTCTCCTCGCGCGCGCAGCGGATTGCATTCAACATCCCGCTAATGCCGCGCTTGCCAAACCCTCCCGGCACCAGCAGGCCGTCAAAAGCCGTCAGGCCTTCTTTGCATGCCGGCCACTCGATCCGTTCCGACTCGATCCAGTGAATGTTGACCTGCGCCTGGTGGGCAATACCCGCATGCAGGAGTGCTTCTTTCAAGCTCTTATAAGAATCCTCGTACTCCACATACTTACCCACCAACCCGATGCTTACTTCACGCTTGGGATGGTGCATCCGATCCAGCATCTCCGTCCAGCGAGTCAGGTTGCGCGGCCCGGCCTCGATGCGCAGCTGATGCAGAATGGCATCGTCCACTTTCTGCTCGGCGAAAACCATCGGCACTTCATAGACCGATTTCACGTCCCGCGCCGTAATGACTCCCGACACGGGCACATCGCAGAATAGGGCGATCTTCTCTTTTACTTCGTCTGGTAGTGCCTTCTCCGAGCGGCATAGCAGGATGTCCGGTTGGATGCCGATGGCCCGGAGTTCTTTCACGCTATGCTGCGTGGGCTTGGTCTTCAATTCCTGCGCTGCGGCGATCCATGGCACCAGGGTGACATGCACAAACAGCGTGTTGTCGCGCCCTTCCTCATGCCGTATCTGGCGAATGGCTTCAATAAACGGCAGCGACTCGATGTCGCCCACGGTTCCGCCGATCTCGACAATCGCCACATCTACATCGGCCGCCACCTTGCGGCAAGCGGCTTTAATCTCGTTCGTCACGTGCGGGATCACCTGGACGGTTTTGCCCAGGTAGTCACCCCGCCGTTCCTTGGTAATGATGTTCTCGTAGATGCGGCCTGACGTCAGATTGTTGGCTTGCGTTAGCGGGGCGTGCGTGAAACGCTCGTAGTGCCCTAAATCCAGGTCGGTCTCCGCACCGTCGTCCGTGACGAAGACTTCACCATGCTGGAACGGGCTCATGGTTCCTGGGTCGATGTTCAAGTAGGGATCGAACTTCTGAAGTGTGACTCTGATTCCCCGGCTCTCCAGCAGGCAACCGATCGATGATGCCGCGATGCCCTTCCCTAAAGAAGAGACAACGCCTCCCGTTACGAAGATGTATTTTGCCATGCTCTCCCTAAGCGTTTCTCTGGTTTGAACATCATCTGTGTTTACACCCTCCCTAACCTGCCGGCCACCGTCTCAAACAGGCGATTGAGGCGCACCAAGTCATCTGGCGTGTCCACGCCGAGGGACTCGTATTCTGTTTCCACAACCTTAATCCGATAACCGTTTTCCAAAGCCCGCAGTTGTTCAAGGCACTCCGCCCGTTCAAGCGGCCCCACAGCCAGGTCCGGATAACGCAACAAGAAGTCCCGGCGGTACACATAAAGCCCAATATGTTTGAAGTAGGCCGATCCCTCCACGACCTGATCACGGTCGTAGGGGATGGGACAGCGGGAAAAGTAGATGGCGTCCCCGTTTAAGTTCGTGACCACCTTGACCACATTTGGATTCGCGATGTCGCCGGGATCGGTCAGGCGGCGTTTCAAAGTGCCCATCGATACCGCGTCATCTCCCAGAACCGAGAGCACGGCCGCGTCGATGGCGTCAGGGTCAATCAGGGGTTCATCACCCTGGATGTTGACGTAGAGGTCCGCATTCTCAGCCGACGCGATTTCCGCCAACCGGTCTGTACCGGAGGGGTGGTCGCAGCGCGTCAAACGTGCGTGGCCGCCAAATCGCCGAACCTCGCTCGCAATCCGTTCGTCGTCAGTTGCCACAAGCACACCGGCGTTCAGATACTGTGCCATCAGAGCACGTTCGTAGACGTGCTGCACCATCGGTTTGCCGGCGAGTTGGGAGAGAGATTTACCAGGGAATCGAGAGGAGGCGAATCGTGCGGGGATTATACCCAGGATCCTCGTACGCACGATCGAGTATAGCATGCATGAGCGGCTCCAGCGCGCGAAAACTCCAGTACTTAATGCAGCGGCAAATCTTGCCCCTCATCTAACTGCTGAAAGACCGATTGACGGCGTGCCGTCAGCGAGACGCTTTGAAGGAAGCCGAATCCAGAGGCCTTGGCCGATGTTATGATCGGACTGAAAGGGCGAATACGCCTCATGCGACCGCGACCCTATCGAGAGACGCTCTCACTGTCGCGTGCGGCCAATAAGATCGCCGGCGGTGTCTGTCGTTTCGTGCCTGCAATTTTCGCTGCTTTAATCCTGGTCGCCAGCCTTTGTCTCCCCATGCTTCGCGCGGGTGGTCCTCGTTCCGATGGTCCCGCCGGCGATGGGCCGAAAGACGATCCGAAACAGGCGGTGGTTGCCGCTCCTCAGGTGCCCGTCACGATTGAGACCAGGAAAAAGAGCAACGAACCCGTCGTTGAATCCCGCCCTTCAAATATCAAGGTGAACAGCACCCTCGTGCTGATTAATGTAACGGTCACCGATCCGCTCAACCGCTTCGTCACGGGTCTCGAAAAGGAGCACTTCCGGCTTTTTGAGGACAAGGTGGAGCAACAGATTACCCAGTTCTCGGCGGAGGACGCCCCCATTTCGATAGGCCTCGTTTTTGACACCAGCGGAAGCATGGGGGCCAAGCTTCAGAAGTCGCGGCAGGCTGCGGTCGAATTCTTCAAGACAGCGAACCCATCCGACGAGTTCTTCCTGGTGCAGTTTAATGACCGCCCGGAACTGACACAGGCATTCACAACCGACACGGACTCCATCCAGAGCGCGCTGACTTTTACCCAATCCAAGGGGCGTACCGCGCTGCTCGATGCGGTGTACCTCGCCATGAATGAAATGAAAAAGGCCAAGAACCCACGCAAGGCGGTTCTCATTATTTCCGACGGGGGCGACAACAGCAGCCGCTACACCGAAACGGAGATCAAGAGCAGGGTTCGCGAAGCCGACGTTCAGATTTATGCGATCGGCATTTTTGAGTCGGCAGGAGCGCGCGGGCGCACACCGGAAGAGGCTGCCGGTCCCGGTTTGCTGAATGAGCTGGCCGAACAGACCGGTGGCAGGGAATACTCGGTGGAAAATGTTGCGGAGCTGCCCGACATAGCTGCGAAAATAGGAATTGAACTTCGAAATCAGTACATACTGGGCTACACCCCAAAGAATCGCGAGCGAGACGGCAAATATAGAAAGGTGCAGGTGAAGCTAAACCAACCTCGCGGCCTTCCCCCTCTCAAGGCTTACTTCCGTCTCGGTTACTATGCACCGACTCAATAAGACACTCCTGGCGGCCGGCCTTCTGATCGCGGCCGTTGGCGGCGCGTGGGCACAGTTCACGGCGGAAACTCGCCTGGTCGTACTGCATGCCAGTGTTTCCGACAAACGCGGCAAACTCGTCACCAACCTGGATCGCGACTCGTTTAAGGTCTTCGAGAATGGCGTGCCGCAAGAACTGAAGCTCTTCCGCCGCGAGGATGTTCCCGTCTCACTCGGCATCATCATAGACAACAGCGGCAGTATGCGGCCGAAGCGCGAGCGGGTGGAAGCCGCCGCTCTGAATCTGGTCAAGGAATCCAACCCGCAGGACGAGGTCTTTATCGTCAATTTCAACGACGAGGCCTTCCTCGACGTCCCGTTCACCAATGACGTGAAGCGCATGGAAACAGGGCTGGCGCGTATCGACTCGCGGGGCGGAACCGCCATGCGCGATGCGATCGACATGTCCATCAACTACATGAAGACCGACGGCAAGAAAGACAAGAAAGTGCTTCTGGTCATAACCGATGGCAACGACAACGCGAGCAATTCAACGCTAGAGCACGTGGTCCAGAAGTCGCTTCAAAGTGAGGTTCTGATCTATGCCATTGGTTTGCTGGTTGACGAAGAGAAACACGACGCAGCCAAGGCCAAGCGAGCTTTGAAGGAAATCACCACAGCAACCGGCGGCCTGGTTTTTTATCCCACCAACGTCACCGAAGTCCAGCAGCTTACAACCGAAATCGCCCGCGACATTCGCAATCAGTACACGCTGGCCTATTCGCCTGCCATAGCAGACGATGGCTCATACCGCCAGATCAAGGTGGTTTGTAACGCACCCGGCAGCCCCACGGTTCGCACCCGCTCCGGCTACTATGCCCGTCGCGACGATAAGAAATCGGCCGCCGCCCAAAACACACCCAAGGCATTCACAATTCAGTAATGTTGCGCTTTCTCTGGAATGCTTCGCGTGGAAACCGTCTGACCCCCTGGCTCTCTCCCTACCTTCGCTGGCGCGTTGAAACCTACGCCGGCCTCCCGGCCAAGAACATCACATTCGCCCAATTCTGGAGCTTCGTCTGGCATGAGAAAAGAGCCCTGCTACGCTATCTCGTTTGGGTCGATCGCATGAACGGCTGAGCTCGGCCAGTGACGTTCCGGCCACGGGTTCCAGGCGCCTTGCCGGGGGGTGAAATGAGCGTCACTGCTGATACCATGAAGTGCTGTTTCGGGCGTGACCCGCAAGCAGATATTTCGGGGAAAATTCACTTATGACAAAGAAGCTATACGGCGCCGGAGCGGCGCTCTTTATACTCTCGGGCTTGCTGTTGGTGCCCGCTGGGATCGCTGTTGCACAGGCCCCCGCGCCGTCCAATGCCAAGACGCTCGATCAAGAGATCGAACTGATGCGAAAGGACATTCGCTCGGGGCGAAAGCAGATGGTTGCGGTAAACCTGACGCTGACCGATAAAGAGGCGGAGGCTTTCTGGCCCGTTTATGACCAGTACACAGCGGAGCTCTCAAAGATCAACGACACCAAGGCTGCCCTGATCAAGCAGTATGCGCAGAGTGGCGACACGATGACCGACGCTCAGTATGCAAGCGCGGTGAAGTCGTGGGCCACCGCCGACGTGAGCGCGGCACAACTAAGGCTGAAATATGTGCCGCTCTTCGAAAAGGTTCTGACGGCTAAGAACACGGCCCGCTTCTTCCAGATTGACCGTCGTTTGCAGAACGTGATCGATCTGCAACTGGCATCAGCGATTCCCCTCGTACAACCGTAAAGATGTTGGGCATCCCGCCGCCTGGTCGAGCTGGGCGGCGGGCCCACCAAGTTAGCGCCGGTTGAGCTTATCGATCGCTTCGCGGAGAGCCTTCTGCCTAAGCGGTCCTTTTTCTTTGGCGGCCTCCAACACGGTCTGGCCCTTCTTATTGCGGATGGTCAGGTCGGCGCCATGTTTGATAAACAGTGGTATAGCGTCATCATCGACGGTAGTGAAGATGGGCGTTTCACCGTCGTTGTTACGCGCATTCACATTGGCGCCGAGTTTCAATAACTCCTCTTCCACATCGGTGAGAAACGTTTCATGTAGCGGCGTATTTCCATCCTCATCTCGTGCATTCACATTCGCGCCAGCTTGGGCTAGCAGCCGCACGCATTCAACCCGAGCACCGTCTTCATCTCCATTGCGCCATTCTCCGGCTGCGAACATGGCAGTTTTTCCCTCGCGGTCTCGCTTCTCCAGCTTTGGGCGGTAGCGCAAGATCTCACGAACCATCTCGGGATTCCCCGACTCCGCGGCATAGATCAGCACGCTTCCGGCGCCTTTCCCCTGCAACATCATCCCGGCGCCCTCTTCGGTCACAATAAGCTTGCTGAGATCGGCGTTTGGGGTTGCTCCGTAGGTAATCAACGCCCTTGCGGCTTCCAGGCTCCCCGCGCGCGCGGCACTGGCTAACGCCAGGTCTTTGTCTCCCTGATCGTCCTTGCTCGCCGCCGCGTCGATGAAGATCTTCAGCACATCCGGATTAGTACTAGCAGCGGTAAGCCACCCGACGGTCTGAAAGGATACCATCCCGTTGGATGATTTCGGGTTCGAGGGCGGCAGTGGCTTTAACGGTACGCCAGCTTCCAAGAGCTGCCTCACGGTCGTAGCCTTTCTGCGGCTCGCAGCTGCTTTCAACATTGCCTGTGCCTGGTGGGTTTGGAAGTTAAACTTCTCTTCCCTTAGAGCCTGAACAAGACCGTCATCTCCGCTGATCCATCGTTGAGTCAGCGCAAGAGCGTCGACGTCACGTTCGAGTTCGCTGATGACTGCGGGCATCCCCACCCATGATCCAACGTAATCATCCACTCTTTTTTCGTGGCCGTCGATTGACACAGAAAGCGTGTATCCGGGCATATCCGTTACCGCAGCTGTGTACCTGCTCTCCATGGAGTAAAAGTCAGCGGCGACGAACTTGCTTGCAAGCTTTCTAACTTCTTCCGCGTCTACGCGAGCCGTGTGCTTTCCCTGGGCAACCACATATCCACTACCGTCGAATTCGATGCCGTCAGTGCTGACCGCAACGCTGTAGGAAGGACAACTCCCGAAGCATCCTGATCTTTCGAGCGTGATCGTGACATTGGAGTCTGGCCGAAGGGCAGGGGCAGCCACGTGGAGTCTTGGCAATCGTTCGGGGGGAACAAGATCGATGTACTCTTGGACCTCCGCGGTAACAGTTTTCCCGCCCTCTTCGAAAGGCGTAAACTTCCACTGAAGCACCTCGGCGCGCAATTGCGGCCAAAACTTCAGTAGCTCGGGATTCCCGAAAGCTTTTGCTTCGACCACATCGCCAGTTGGTGACACAGTTAGCGTGAGGCGAAGTTGGTTGAAACCGGGGGGGACACCTTCAAGCGGGACCTGACGACGATGCGGCTTGATTTCATGTGCGATGGCAGCATCATAGAGATACGAAGGACGTTTCCCATCCGTCGCCCAAAGCAAAGTGCTTAGGAGCAGGCTCGCGAGAGCAACCGCTGGGCGATTCATATGGATTTATCGTATATGAGGGGACAGTTGCCTAGGCCATCTGCGTCACGCAAGCTGCCCCCGCACCCTTCCACGCATCGAATCCTCCAATGAGGTTGGCGATGTCGCGGAAACCGGCGCGCCTTAGCAGGCTGGTCGCGATAGAGCTGCGATACCCGCTCTTACAGTGGACAACCAGGAGCTTGCCTGGATCCAGTTCGGCGGTTCTTTTTGCCAGTTCGCCCAGCGGAATGCGGACCGAGTCTTCGATGGCGCCGGCACTCACTTCGGCAGGCTCGCGCACGTCGAGAATCGCAATCTTTCCGCGTTCCGTTTCCAGCAGCTCCGCCAGGTCCTGAGCTGTCACTTGCGGAATGTAGTCCAGTTCCTGGCCGGCTTTGATCCAGCCAGTGGCGCCGTTTTCCAGATAGCCCACCACGTTCTCTACGCCCACCCGCGCCAATCGAATCTGAGACTCGCGAACGTGATCGGCATCTTCTCCAGCGATGATCAGCTTTGTGTCCAGCCCCAGAATGCGCGCAGCCCAGGAAGCGTACTGTCCGGTAAGCGCAATGTGGATGGACCCGGGAACATGCGCCACGGCAAATTCCATCGCCGGCCGCGTATCCACGACCACAGCGCCCTCCGATTGCAGCCGCAACACCTCTTTCGCAGACAGAGCGGACAGTGACAGCAATGCGCTGAGCGGCGCCGCACCCCGGCGGTTCAACTCCACTTCACGGGCAAAATACTCAGGGCGCGGCGGGAGGCTGTCGGTAAGCAGGTGAATGAACTCATCGCAAGTCTTCGCTTGCAGTGCGTAGTTTCCGCGGCGCTCCCTAGCAATGGTCGACGAGCTCTCCGAACCCATCTGCCGCCCACACAACGAACCTGCTCCGTGCGCCGGGAAAATCTCGGTGTCGTCGGGCAGCGTCAGCAGCTTCTCCTGGAGACTCTGGTACAACAGTGCGGCCAACTGCTGAGGCGTGTGACTTGCCGAAAGATCCGGCCGTCCGACATCGCCCACGAATAGGGTGTCTCCCGTAAACACTTTTTTCGGCTTGTCAGGATCGCTCATGTCCGTCATCAGGATGCAAATACTCTCGAGCGTGTGGCCAGGGGTCTGTAAAAACTCGAAGCGGCAACTCCCAAATTGAAGCGAATCGCCGTCCTTTACCGCGATGTGGGGAAATGCGGCCCCGCTGCCTTCGCCAAGATAGATTTTCGCTCCCGTGCGCCCGGCAAGTTCGTGGTGGCCGGAGACAAAATCGGCGTGCAAATGAGTTTCGATGACATGCTCAATCTTCAGCCCCGCACGAGCAGCCGCTTCCAGGTACAAGTCGACATCCCGCTGTGGATCGATTACTGCCGCAATGCCCTCCGAACCAACCAGATATGAAGCGTGCGCCAGACAACCGAGATAGAAACGTTCCACTTGAACCGACTGCATATGTCCTCCCCAGCGCCGCTCTTGTCGGCACCGTAACAGTATCCCTCAGCAGCGTCCATTACGCTTGACAGCCTCGGCGCACTCTGGCGTAAAATGGAGTCGTCGATTAATTCCCACTAAAACGATCAGAATAGGAACAAACCAGTATGTCTCTACGTATCAACGACGAAGCGCCCAATTTCACCGCCGAGACAACCCAGGGTGACATCAATTTTCACCAGTGGGTCGGCGACGGGTGGGCCATCCTGTTTTCGCATCCCAAGGACTTCACGCCGGTCTGCACCACCGAACTCGGCTACATGGCATCGCTCGAACCGGAGTTCGCCAAACGCCATACCAAGATCATTGGCCTGAGCGTCGACCCGGTGACCAATCACAGTAAGTGGGCGGCTGATATTGAAGAAACGCAAGGGCACAAGGTCAGTTACCCGATGATTGGCGACCCAACCCTTTACATCTCGAAGCTTTACAACATGCTGCCTGCCGATGCCGGCGATACCTCCGAGGGACGCACCGCCTCCACCAACGCAACCGTGCGCACGGTGTTCATTGTAGGCCCCGACAAGAAGATAAAGCTGATGCTCAGTTATCCGATGAGTACCGGGCGCAACTTCGATGAAATTCTGCGCGTTCTCGATTCCATTCAACTCACCGCGAAGCACAAGGTGGCAACGCCGGTGAACTGGAAGAATGGCGACGACGTCATTATCGTACCCGCGGTTTCCGACGAAGAAGCCAAGCAGAAGTATCCGGCGGGCTGGAAGTCTCCCAAGCCTTATCTTCGGATCGTCGCTCAGCCTAGGTAGCCAGGCGCGATTCGGAAAGAACGAAGCCAAGCCCGATTCAGCCCCAGGGTGCGCCACGGGCCGTTTTGCGAAACGAAACCCTGATGAGCGGGATCCGTTCACTCCCGCGCTAATGAAAATGCCCACCTTTCCGTGTAACTCGCAGAGCCGGATGTGGGCATCCTGCTCCGAGGCGGAGAGCGGCGCGGGTGGGGGCACCCGCCCCACTTCGGAACCTGAATTTTCGGATGAAGTCAGATGCCGACCCCAGGCTTGTGCGGACGAACTCAAAGTTATGAATAGAAATGAGTTAGCTACGATTCATCACCTCCCTACATACGTGTGCGCCCGGGCCCACCCGGGTCAGCTTGGCGCCGAATCGGTTTTTGCGAAACGAACCCCCCTGCCCCGAAGTCTCATGGAGGAATCGAAAGATCGAAATCTCATGAAGGCCACGGTTCACCCCCGACTATGAAAAGCCGAGATGAGTCTCGGCTCAGCAGGCTGACAGCCCGCGCCACACCGTCGGAAGAGCCCAATCGCAACGGGCCGCATTCCGGCCCGAGAGCCCCCGCGCTTCTCAGGATCAGGCATGTCGAGCCGGGTTTGGATCAAAGTGCGATCCAAGCCATTGATTCCGTTAGGTAAATTACCGAGCGAAGGCGGTGACTGCGGTTCCGCGAACTCTGCGGGCCCCGTGATGTGGGCATGGTTGCTGGATCAACGCTAGTAGAGGACTTCGTTTTCGCCTTTTTCGGCGATCAGGGCTTGGAACCTAGCGACGATCTTGTCGCGGCGGGCCATGACGGCGTTCACTTCAGTCTTGGTCAGGTATCTCTTGGTCGTTTCTGTTAATTCATCGGCTTTCAGGGCTTTCAGCTTTTCGAAGAGCTGACGGTCGCATTTCAAGAGATCTTTTGGTGCTTGCAAGTCTTTGCTGGCGCGGAAGGCGCGGCTGAAATCGATACGCCAGATGGTCCAGTCTTCGCCAATAAGAACATTGGTGAGGTTAGGGTCGGTGTCGTAGACCAGCTGGTCGAAAACCCGGATCTTAGCCATCTGCTTGTTCCACTTATCCCTATAGACCTCGGGAACCTTAATGTTCTTTTGGACGCGATCGGCGTCGTCCATTTTGACCGGGAGCCACCAACTGAGCGAACCTGTCTTGCCTTCCCATTTGCGCTCCACGTAAACCGGCAGCATGTCGTCCATGCCGATCAGTTCAGCGAGCTGGTAGGCTGCGATGTTGTATTTGTAAGAGTCGACGAAATTGACTTCGACTCTCCCGTCGTCGAACTTTTTCTGGGCTATCTGCTCGTCGACGGTCTGGAACGAGGCATCGTGGGTGATTGTGCCGTCGCTGAGCGTGAGCCGCCAGGGATGAGTGATCCCTTTACTAGAGGTCTTGCTCTTGATGACTTCGGCGGTCTGGAGAAAGTGCTTGATCTGATCTTTGGTGAGCGTGGTTTCGTCAGCCGCCAATGCAGCCACCGGAGTGATCACGCAGGCCAGAATCGCGACGATGCAGGAGGGCCTCGTCCGGAACCGCAGGAACTCTCGCATGGGGAGTGACCTCACAAGATTGAAATACCTGTGCGCTCAGAACACGTATCTTTGTTTAACTATACCGCCGCGGGACCAGCTTTATTGCTGCCCACACAAAACCGCACCGGTCTAAGTGATCAGCACGAGGCCGCGAAGGTTCAAGATTCCCGGGTGAGAGCCTCCAGGCGGAGTTTCGCGGCGCGAGCCGTTTCGCGCAAGAGCGGGTCCGGATCCTGCAGGCACCGTTCTAATTCCCCTTCCAAAGACGTGATCGCAAACGTGCCGATGGCATAAGCTCCACAGGATTTCAGCCAAGGATCGCCGCTGCCGATCAGTTCCGCAACGGCCTGCTCGCGATTTTCCACCTTGGCATGGACAAAACGCTGCGCGATTGCGGCTCGTTGCTTGGGGCTGACCTTACCATCGAGAAGCGGCAGCAGAATGGCACGCTGATGCGATGTCAGGACATTCTCGAGAAGTTCCAGAGAATTGTCGTAAACGGTCGCATCGTTCGATTGCAATCCGAAATAAACCGAGTGCACATCAAAATGTGGATACAAGAGTCCGAGGAGACGGAAGATCCTCTCCATCTCCTGTTGCATGGATTCGTGTAATGCGCCTGCCAGGGGTTCGTGGGGATCTTCAGGAGTGTTCAGAGTTTCCAGTATTTGATAGGAGCGATAGTGACCCATGATTTCCGCGGCGAGAACAGTCTCCACCAACGGCATGTCCAACGCGATGTCGGGATACAACTGGTGAATCTTATTTAAGGCGCGGATCATTTGGAAACGAAGCGTCGTGTCTCGCTCAAAGAGATTGTCTGTTAGCACACGCGCTGCGGCCGGCGTGCCAATCCGTACCAGAATGGGCGAGATCGCCCGCCGGGTGTCGATCGGAGAGGAGGAGTCTCCAAGAAAGTCACTGAGAAAACCAACGATCAGATCGCCGAACTTGGCGAGGGCCTGCGCGGCATCGCTGGTGAATTCGCGATTGGGAAGGAGTTCCAACAGAGCCGGTGCGAGGGTTACCTTTCGCAGTGTCCCGACGGAGCGAATGGCTTTGTGCACGACCAGCTTGTCAGGATCGCGAAGGAGCGTAGCGAGCAAGGGATCGAAGGCATCCGGGATTTCGCCGAGGATGCGCGCCAGTTCCAGACGGGTGCGTTGGCCGTCTTCGCCGCTCTCGCGTGACATTTCAGCAAGGATTTGACGGGCGGTTTCGATGTTTTGGGCTTCACCGGGGCGGGCCAGATAGGCGGCCATTGCCGAGCGGACAGAAAAATCGGCGAAGCCGCCGATTTCATCCAGCAGCGCCAGGGGATCCACTTGGGCGTTGTGGACGAGATAAAGCATGGCTTCGGTTTTAACTCCGTGGTCGGGATCTTTCAGCAGGATTTCGACGGCCGGACGGACGGACTTGTCGCCGACAGCGGAGAGAATTGAAATGGCTTTCTGGCGGACCTCAGGCGCGGGATGGTTCAGCAGACCGCGAACCACGGGGTGAACGCCGCGCTGGTGTTGCGCCTCGAAGAGGCTGAGAGCGTAAAGAACTTCGCGAGCATCGGAGGCGAGAATCGTTTTCGCCAGCACATCCACAGTGGACCGGTCGAGCGTGGGCGTAGAGACCTGTTCGGTGTCGAGGCGATGCTGGCTGATGGACTCCTGCAAGACGACAACGTACTGCTTGCCGGCGACGTAAGCGGCGGCAAGCCAGCCGAGGATGAGCAGTATCGCAATCCAACTGATTTGCTGCGGCGTCCACCGCAATTGGGCGGCAAAGATAAGAACGACGAGCGCGGCCAAGCCATCTCCCAGACGCCAGACCACGGTGTCAATAAACCACTTTGCCCGGAGTTTCACCCGGCTCGGCAGCGGCAAATAGAGCAATTCGGTGGTGGATTGCCAGACGGAATAGCGGAGCACTTGATCGCCGCCCCTGAGGAACAGAGCGGCGGCGACTGTCCCCCAAATGAGCAGGCCGACGGAACCAGCCAAAACCACAACGGGAAGAACCAACAGCATGAAGCCAATGCCGAAGCGGCGGAGCAGGCGGGTGGTAAGCAGCAGCTGAAACAGCAACGCCAGGACGCCGGCGTAAGAATAGAAATTGCCGAAGAAAATCGCCAGCGCTTCTTTGCCCACCGAAAACTGCTGGGCAACAGCCTTGAATTGCCAGGCGGTGACTGTGGTAGCCAAGTTCGAGAGGCAAATGACGGCAGCGATGGCACGCAGGTAAGGAGAAGAAAAAAGGTAGAGTATGCTTTTCTGCAGGTCTTTTTGGCCGGTTCCCGCTATACCGGCGGTTGTATCCTTCCCCGGATCGAGCCGAAGCTTGCCTCTCCTGGAAACGACGGCCACGACGGCAGAACAAATGATGAGAAGACCCGCCATGGCGAGCAGGAGACTTTCGACGCCGGAGGCTTGGGCGACAGTTTTTGACAGGTAGCCGCCGAAAATCCAGCCCAGGATGCCACCCCCAGCGACCATTCCGAAGATGCGCTTGGCTTCGCGCGTAGTGAGCAGATGGTTTGCCAGGGTCCAGATCTGAGTCGGCGCCAGCACTCCTAACATGCCGACCCATACGTAGAATGCCGCATACAGCCAGCCGGGACGAGAGTAGTGAGCCAAGGCCCAGAAGAACACGCAGGTGGCGCCAAAGAACAAAGGGCTGGCCACCAGCAAGCTGCCGAGCGAAGTGCGGCGCCCCACTCGCAAGTAGAGGATAGCGACGAAGCCAACCAGCACCCCGCTGGCGATGTCCGCATAGGGGAGCTGAGCCGCCGCGAAGTGTGTCAGAAACAAAGCGTCGCGAGCAACTTTGCCGATGACGTTGGCGCTGATGATGAGAAACAGGCAAGCACTCAGTGGAAGACCGCGACCCAAATCGCCGGGATAAAGATTCAGTGCCCGCTCGGCCCAGTCAATCCAGCGGTTCATCTCAATAACCACCCGTGGTCGCGTGTGTTATCCAGCAGGGGTTCAATTCGGTTTCACCGCAGATTCAGGAGGTTTCTCCTCCCACAGCACCTCCTGCCCGTCCAGGTACTGGGCAGTGAATTTGCCGTCCGCACGGATTTCAAGCGCCGAGGCCCGGCCGCCCTGCCAAAACGTCGATAGCATGCCGGTGTCGATCAGGAAGACTCTTCCTCCGAAGCGGGTCCGAATGCGTGCCGCTTTCTGTACGGTGTGGGCGACGACAATATGCGCTGCAGCGTAGGATGTCAAAAGCTTCTCTACCTTGGGGGTACCCTCCTCCTCATTCCATTGGGCGTAGCCACGAAACCATAAAGGGCCGTCGTCGCGCATGCAAAGCCAACTATTGAAACTGAGGAGCCGCACCAGCATGGCATGCGTTTCGACGTCAATTGCCGTCCCTGCCGCGCCGTCTGCCAGCAGCTTTGCCTGTACGAGCACGGCAATTTCCTGCAGAGTGAAATACGGCAAGATCACTTTGCTCGACACTAAGTACTGCTTTATCTTGTCGAACTCCCCGATTTCTCCGCGAATTTGAGAGTTTATTTGTTCGAGTTGTAAAGAAACCAAGCTGGGGTCGAGTCCTCCGTGCACGAAGATGACTCCCCCGAACTTTACTACGGCTGAATGGTTCCGCAGCCACTTCCCGTAAGTTCCGTTTGGACTGAATGCTTCGCGGTATTCCAGAAAGCCGGGTGGATGTTTTGCCATCCACTCTTCTTCGGTGACGGGCAGGACGGTTTGCTTGACCGCCGACAACAAATTCGCGTGGCTCGTGTACCAAGCCGCATATTCCTGGTACGCGCTCTTGCGGCGCTTCCCGGAGTCGTTGTCCACGAAGTCAGCATAGCTCTGCGGCGGGACGTAGCGCAGGTCGCCCAGAATGTTCATTACCTCGTGATTGCCCAGCAAGGGCAAGACTTGCCCCCCGGCTTTTGCTGCATCTTTCTCAATTCCGATGATTAGGTCCATCGCCGCGCGTCCCTTGGGACCGCGATCGATGAGGTCCCCCGTTTGAACAAACGTGGCGTTTCCTCCGATCCAATGGTTCCGGTCATCCAAGAGGCCCGTGCGCTTTAGAATCAGGCAAAGGTCATCAAAATCTCCATGGACGTCGCCGACCGCGACGAGTCGCTCTGGAGCCTTGTCGGTTGATCCTGCGAAGTTCGGATGAAGAATGCCGACGGCCAGCAATAGGGCGACCAGTCCGGCATGCGCTCGGCGCAGCGAAATCCCTCCGGATCGGCTCACCATCTTGCCGACTCTCCTCGCCGAGACGAGATTGATTCTCGCTGGAATTGGTGACGTCAGGATGGAACACTCTTTCCGGAACGAGTGTATGTGAGATTGCTTCTTAACAGCAAGTCAATCGTTCAGCGTACACCTGAGTCAGAGCAAGAGCCGGTGATACGACTACAGTGAGTGAGTGAGGCAAACACAGCCTCGTCACGACCCGAATGTTAGAATCGCCGCAGTCGAGGAGTCTCCTTTGATACGTACGCCCTTAACCATCCTTTGCGCCGCAATATTCCTTGCCGGAGCTGCCAACGGCCAATCTCCCGCCGTGGGAAGTGCGCCGTCCGTGGACGAGATTATTGCGAAGAATATACAGGCTCGCGGAGGTCTGGACAAAATCAAGTCGGTCCGAACCATGCGCGCCACGGGAACCATAGACCAAGGTGATTTTCGCGCCCGGTTCGTTCAGGAGAACGAGCGTCCGAATAAGGTGCGTGAGGAATTCATCATCCAAGGTATGGCCCAGGTGGAAGCCTACGATGGCAAAACGGGCTGGCAGGTATCTCCGTTTGAAGGAAGGAAAGATCCCGACAAGCTCTCCGCCGACGACATGAAGAGCCTGGTTGAGGATGCCGACATCGACGGCCAACTGGTGGATTACAGGAACAAGGACCATCGGGCCGAGTTTATCGGCCATGATTCCGTAGAAGGCACCGACTGCTACAAGATCAAGCTGACGCTGAATAACAGCGACGTCCGCTACTACTACATCGACACCGATTCCTTTCTTGAACTAAAGGTCGAAACCGAGCGCAATATACGGGGGACCATCCGCTACTCGGAGACCTATTATGGCGACTACGATCAGGTGAACGGAATCTACTTCCCATTCGCCTTTGAGTCAGGGCAGAAAGGCAGCCCATTCCGGGTGAAATACACGGTCGACAAGATCGAACTCAACGTCCCCATCAACAACGCGGTGTTCTCCATGCCCACGGGAGGTGCGAAGTGAGAGCGGCAATCGGATTACTGATCACGGGAGTATTGGGGACGGCGGGGCTGTTCGCCCAGCAGGTGAAGTTCAATTCCGATACGATCTCCGGTCTAGGAGCCCGCAACATAGGATCGGCCCAAATGAGCGGCCGTGTGACTTCTCTGGCCGCGGTACCGGAGAACGGCAGACTGACCATCTACGTAGCCGCCGCGAGCGGCGGGGTTTGGAAATCAGTCGACGGCGGCACAACCTACAAGCCGGTTTTCGATAAGCAGCCGGTACAGTCGATCGGAGCCATAACAATTGACCCGTCAGCGCCGAAGACACTCTGGGTCGGCACGGGCGAAGCTTGGACGCGGAACAGCGCTTCGATCGGTGATGGGATCTACAAATCGATAGACGGCGGCGAGAACTGGACCAACATGGGTTTGAAGAATTCGGAGCGGATCAGCAAGATTCTGGTCGATCCGAAAGACAGCAACACGGTCTATGCCTGTGCGACGGGCGCGCTGTGGAGCGACAGCAATGATCGCGGGCTCTATAAAACCAACGATGGCGGCAAAAGCTGGACGCTCATACTGAAAGGCGGCAACCTGTCCACCGGTTGTGCCTCCATCGCCATGAGTTCTCGCGATTCAAAAACGCTTTACGCGGGCATGTGGGATTTTCGGCGCAAGGGTTGGACTTTCCGTTCCGGCGGAGATTCGCCGACGTCCCCGAGTTCCAGCGCGTTCTACAAAACGACCGATGGCGGGGCGACTTGGACCAATCTGGATGCGCAATCAGCCAAAGGGCTTCCCGTGAAGCCTTGGGGCCGCATCGCCATCTCGACGGCGCCTTCGAATCCGAACGTAGTCTATGCCTTGATCGAGTCGACCCGGAGCGCTCTGTTCCGCTCGGCGGATGGCGGCAAAACCTGGGAAGAGCGCGACCGCAGCCAGATGATGGTGTGGCGCCCGTTCTATTTCGCCAACTTGATCGTGGACCCGAAGGATGAGAACAAGCTCTACAAGCCTGGCGGAGGCTTGATCGTCAGCAGTGATGGCGGCGCCAGTTTCAGTAGCGCCTGGGGCGGCGCGCACGGGGACTTTCACGATGTGTGGATCAATCCCGCCGACTCCAACGAGATCATCACCGGCGACGACGGCGGAGTCTGGTACTCGCACGATTCCGGCAACAAGTGGCTGAAGGCCAATAACCTGCCGATTTCGCAGTTCTATCACGTCAGCGTCGACATGCACGATCCATACCATGTGTACGGCGGACTGCAGGACAACAGCGTGTGGATTGGCGATTCCGCGTACCCCGGCGGCATCACCAACAGCCGCTGGGAAAATCTTTACGGCGGTGATGGCTTCTTTGTTTTTTCCGATCCGTCGGACCCAAACTATGTCTACCTTGAAGCCCAAGGCGGGACGATCTCGCGCATCAACCGGATGACGCTCTCGGCCCGCGGCATCCAGCCTCAGCCCAACTATGGCGAAAGCAAACTGCGCTTCAACTGGAACACCCCCATTCATCTGAGTCCGAACGAGAAGGGGACCGTTTACATCGGCGCGCAATTCCTGTTCCGTACCCGCGATCACGGGCAAACCTGGGATCGCATCTCGCCCGACCTCACTACCAACGATCCTGCGAAGCAGAAGCAGGAGCAATCGGGCGGCGTGACGGTGGATAACTCGGAAGCGGAGATGCACACCACGATCTACTCCATCAGCGAATCGCCCCGTAACGGGCAGGTGATCTGGGTGGGTACCGACGATGGCAATCTGCAACTCACTCGCGACGGCGGCAAGACTTGGACGAATGTGGTCAGCCACGTGCCCAATCTTCCGAAGGCGTCCTGGGTTTCCTGGGTTGAGGCCAGCCGCTTTGAGGAGGGCACTGCCTACGCCACCTTCGATAGGCACACCTTTGGCGACATGGCGCCCTACGCCTTCAAAACGACGGACTTTGGCCAGACTTGGACGCCCATCGTATCATCGGCCAGCGGCATCCGGGGCTATGCGCACGTCATCAAGGAAGACACTGTTTCGCCGCGATTGTTGTTCCTAGGCACGGAATTCGGCCTCTGGGTCTCGATTGACGGCGGTCAGCAGTGGGCTCAGTACAAAGGCGCCGACTTCCCGAATGTCGCGGTGCGCGACATCGTCGTGCATCCGCGCGAATCGGACTTGATCCTCGGAACGCACGGGCGCGGCATCTGGATTATCGACGACATCACGCCGCTGCGGAGCCTGACGGAGGATACGCTCGCAAAGGACGTTGTTTTCTTGCAAGGCAGAAATACGCAACAGCGTTTGCTGGCGCAAGGTGGATGGACAGACGGTGACGGAACATTTGTCGGTCCGAACCCACCGGACGCGGCGCTGATCACCTATTACCAGAAGAAGCGGCACGTTTACGGGCGCATGAAAATCGAGGTGTTCGACAGCGACGGAAAACTCGTCGACACGCTGCCGGCCAACAGCCGGCTCGGCATAAGCCGCGTTCAGTGGTCAATGCGCATCAAGCCGCCTAAGGTTCCTCCCGCCGCTTCAGCTGCGGGCGAGGCGGTGGTCGGCCCACGCGTGATGCCGGGAACCTACACGGTTAAGATGACTCGCGGGACCCAGACCTACACCACCAAGATTGACGTGCAACTTGACCCGCGCGCGACCTATACCATCGCCGACCGCAAGTTGGAACTCGAAGCCACGATGCGTGTATATGCTTTGCTGGGCGACCTTACGTTTGACGTCGACCGGATTAACGGCGTACACGCAGCACTCCTGCAGCGTGCGGCCGCGCTGGGCGCCGATCCACTAGCCAAGCAATGCAACGATCTGGCGGTCAAAGTCGAGGACCTGCGAAAGAAAATCGTGGCGACTACCGAAGGCGGCGCCATTACCGGCGAAGAACGAATTCGCGAGCACGCCACGCAATTGTACGGCGCACTGGTCGGATATGAAGGGCGTCCCGCGGATTACTACGTCGCAAGGATCGATTCCCTGACGCATGATCGCCAGGATGTCGTCAAGGAGTTCGACACGCTTGCGACGACCAGCCTGAAGACCCTGAACACGTCCCTTACCGCCAAGAAGCTGGAGAGCATCCAGCCCCTGACGCGGGAAGCCTGGGAGAAAACCAGCAGCGAGGCAGAGGGCGGCGGCTCGGCAGCTCCCGGCCAAGCCTGGCTTAGCGAGGTTCTCCGATCGCGTTAGTTCTTAGGGATCGGCTAAGGGTATTTTGCGATTGAAGATTTCTTCGAGATCCGGAGGCGGCCGCGACGCACTCAATCGCCGAAGCCGCCTAGATCACTCCAGACTGCGGGCCAACTTCGAATTCTCGTGGTGACTGAATAACTCTTCGAGGCTCACCGTGGCTGTTCCCGGCTTTTCCACCACAATTCCGGCAGCCACATTGGCCCATCCCACCGCCTGGCGCAGCGGAAGACCGGCTGCCAAAGCCACTGCCAGCGTGGCCACAACCGTATCGCCAGCGCCAATCACGTCGAAAACGCGGCGGGCTTCGGTAGGAATCGAGATGGCTTCGGCGCCACATTCGAATAGCGCCATCCCGTCCGGTCCGCGGGTGATGAGTACGTTGGTTCCGGGCAGTTTCTCAGCCAGAGCCATCCCGCCCTCACGCAGCGAGTGCTGGTCGTTGATCTCGACACCGCTGGCCGTGGATGCCTCGCCCACATTGGGAGTGATCACCGTACAGCCCAGATACTTGCGGAAGCTCTTGCATTTTGGATCGACAATGATAGGTCTGCCGGAGGCTCGCGCGAAGGAGATGATTTCGTGGCAGAATCTGTCCGTCAAAACGCCTTTGGCGTAGTCGGACAACACCACGACGGAGTTGGACTTCACCAGATCCTTCGCCACGTTAATCAGCCGGTCCATCATGCCGGCCGGGACATCGGACTTGGTTTCATGATCGATCCGGCAAATCTGCTGCTGCCCGGCCACAATGCGAGTCTTCGAGATGGTCCCGCGGTCTCCGGCGTCCACCAGCCCCGTCACAGGAATCGACTCCCGTTGTAACAGCTCCCGGAGCAGGCGCCCAGCCGCATCATCGCAGGCCAGGCCCACCAAATCCACGCTGGCCCCAAGCCCCGCGATGTTCATGGCAACGTTAGCCGCGCCGCCGGCGGAACTATAACGCGACCGGACATCCAGCACCGGAACCGGGGCCTCTGGACAAATTCGGGAAACGACCCCCACGACGTATTCATCCAGCATAACGTCGCCGATCACCAACACGCGGGCCGACCGGAACTTCTTAATAGGTGCAGTCATTCAGTTTTGAGCGGACAACAGGTAACGACTTCTAATGTTACTCATGACGGGTGCAGCCAGTGTCCGGGCCGGCCCCTATGTTCGTCGCTATCCTGGTTCTTGCGCGCGGCGTCCGGCTCCTGTGACCACGCCAACCGGGGCTAAAGCCGTCTCAAGAATGCGATACCATGCAATTTCTCGTGGGGGGGGTGCACTAGATCGGGCACGGGCTAGCCTGTGAGAATCTTTTGTGAGCCGTCTCTGAGCGCGTTGGGCACAACCGGCGGCCTGAAACCACCCGGATGTCTCGACGACTCGAAATCCCGGCGCATCACAAGCAAATGAAACCAGAGCCAGGCCGCGCCACAGTTCCGAGAGCAACCGAGATAGTCTCCTTGGTGGTTGCCCTGGTTTTGGTCGGGGCGATTGCTGTATTCTCGGCTCTGGACTGGATCGCCTACAGGAGTGACGCCGACCGCGTCGTTCTGATCCGTCAAATAGCAGAGGCCTCGACCTCGCTGTTGTCCGAGTTGAAAGATGCGGAAACAGGAGAGCGGGGATTCCTACTGACCGGGCAAGAAAGTTATCTCAGACCCTATCGCTCTGCGTTGCAGGAATTACCAAAGACCCTTCTGCAGCTCGACCGAACAGCGGGAGTCGACCCTGAGGGAGCACGGCGCGTCGAAGCGCTCAATCCCCTGGTCCGTGAAGAACTACAGGAGCTACAGAAGACGATCGACCTTCGCCGAACTAAGGGGGCTGACGCGGCGCTGGCCGAGGTTATGAGCGGCCGGGACAAAGATCTGATGGATCAAATTCGCCTGGGATGTGCCGACGTGCAAACCCAGGAATACGTCCTCTTGAACCGCGAGAGGGACGCGGCCCGTGCCAGCGCTAAACGAGCGGGGATCGTCAGTATCGGGGGAAGTCTGGCGCTATTCGCATTGCTCACATGGGCGGTGATTACCATTCAGCGCGCCACCCGCCGCCGGCAGGAACTCATCCTCGCGTTGCAGCAAAGCGAGGAGCAGATCCGGCAAGCCCGGGACTGGCTGGATAAGACCCTTGGGAGCATCGGGGATGGCGTAATTGCTACCGATGCCAGTGGACGGGTGACATTTCTCAACGAAACCGCCCAGGCGCTGACTGGTTGGACTCAAGAGGAGGCAGTTGGCACCCCACTCGACCAGGTGTTTGCGATCACGAGTGAGAAAACCGGAGCGATCGCTGAAAACCCGGTGACCTTGGCGCTCACGGAAAACAAGGCAGTGGGCATTGTCAATCACACCCTGCTCACCTCCAAGGACGGCCGGAAGATTCCGATCGATGACACGGCGGCGCCTATCCGGAACAGTCAGGGGGAACTCGTCGGAGGCGTGCTTGTTTTCCGCGACGTGATGGAACGCCGCAAGGCGGAGCTCTTTGAGGCGGCCGTCAAGGAAAGATACCGCTTCTTCGCGGAAGCAAGCCGGGAGCTCTCTTCCTCGCTCGACTACGAGCAGACACTGCAACACGTCGCCCGTCTCGCGGTGCCAAACTTCGCCGACTATTGCATTGTCGATCTCCTGGAAGAGGGCAGGATTCATTCCGTTGCGCACGCCCACATCGATCCGCCGAAAGAAGCGTTACTGGTCGAGAAACGGGTCCGGTTTCCCTTGCGAATTCAGCAGAACCATCCGGTTGCCGAGGTGCTCCGAACAGGCAAAACGATCCTAATCCCCAAGACGCTGGACGAGACCCTGGTCGCAGTGGCAGAAGATGACGAACACCTGGCTCTGTTGCGACGATTGGCCCAGCATTCGGCGATTGTGGTCCCTCTAAAGGCACGGGATAACACGCTGGGCACAATTACTTTCGCCACCGGCTGCGCCGAATCGGGCCGGGCCTACGATGAGTCCGACCTGGCATGGGCTACCGAGATTGCGCAACGGGCGGCGTTGGCCTTGGATAACGCCCGCCTGTATCGCGGTACCCGCGAGGCCCGGCAAGCGGCGGAGAAATCGCGTGCGGCGCTTGCTCAAATCAACGATGAACTGCAGCAGTTCACGTTCGCGACTTCGCATGATCTGCGAGAGCCTTTGCGGACTATCAACATCTATGCGCAGATGCTGCAGCGCCGCACGGCCGGCAAGCTCGACGAGAAGAGCAGCGAGTGCCTCGACTTCGTTCTCGTAGGAGCGAGCCAGATGGACCGGCTCATCAACGCCTTGCTCGATTACTCGAAGGCAGGCGAGGTAACCACCGAGCCGCTTGTCGAAGTGGACCTGGAAGCTGTTTTGGGCTCTGCGCTGGCCGTTCTCGCGCGCAGCATTGAAGAGGCCGGCGCCATGGTTACCAATGACCCGCTTCCTCGAATCACCGGTAGCGAGCTGCATATCGGACAGCTGTTCCAGAACCTGATCAGTAACGCGGTGAAGTACCGGCGCAGCGAGCCGCCGCGGATTCACGTTTCAGCAGAACGCCGCGAGGAGGGCTGGCTTTTCTCTGTTTCTGATAATGGGCAGGGCATACCTTCCGATCAATTCTCAAACATCTTCACCGTATTCGCGCGGCTCCACGGGCACGACTATCCCGGCACAGGAATCGGGCTGGCAACCTGCCGTAAGATTGTCGAACGCTATGGGGGGCGAATCTGGGTCGAGTCGGAAGTCGGAAGAGGATCCACCTTTTTCTTTACGCTGTCCGGGGCGCCCGTCCTCCCGAATAACACCGGCGCAGGCAGTGACGTCCGTCATAGCGCTTAGTCGCTGGCGCGTGGTGAGCAAGAGCCGGCGATATTAGTTCTTACATACGAGGGAAAAATCTGCATTCCTACTCTGCTGATTTAAGTAAGTGGCACTTCGCCTGGAGATAAAGTGGGGCGTTATTCGATTGGTTTGCAACGGCTGCTTAGGCGCCTTAAATCGTGTTCTTCCGCGGGCTGTTTGAATTACGAGGCGGGGTTCGCCCGCTATTGGTTTCCAAATTGCTTCCACCTCGCTGGAGGCCCGAATGAAGAAGATCACTAGCATTGCCACGCTCGGAATAGCTGCACTGTTCTTATTGTCCGCCGGCGCATTGATTGCGCAAGAGCATGAGCAGAGTCACCCGGCTGGAGGGGGCCATATCCCGGCACACGGACCGGCTCCGGCTTCGCCACACCCAACGGCTCACGCGCAGCCGCACGGATCACCGGCGCAGACGAAGGAAGCACCCCAGGCGCGCAATTATAGCGACGAGCAAGGTCATCCAAACGCGCCTCACGTCCACGCTGACGGCACATGGGTAGGGCACGACACCGGCCGCAGCGACCCCCATTACCATCTCGATCATCCCTGGGAACACGGCCACTTTGGGGGCGGCATTGGGCCCAGTCATGTGTACCGGCTGACTGGTGGTGGCCCGCAACGATTTGCCATCGGCGGCTTTTATTTTTCCGTGGCTCCTTACGATTATGGTTTTTGCAGTGATTGGCTGTGGGATACCGACCAGATCGTGATCTACGACGACCCCGACCACGTCGGCTGGTACCTCGCGTACAATGTGCGGCTCGGCACGTACTGTCACGTGGAGTATCTGGGCTAATTGGAAATAGCGCCTTTGAGTAACTGGCCTAAACCCCGATGATCCGGTGCTTGATGGCAAACTGCGTCAGTTCGGCGGTTGAATCGAGCTTCAGCGCACGCTTGATACACGACTTGTGGTAATCCACTGTTTTTTCCGATACATGCAGCCGCATCGCGATTTCTTTGTTGGCGCAACCTTCCGCCACCAATTGGAGTACTTCGCGTTGGCGCTGCGTCAGCCCCTCGGAGTGAGATTGATCGGCTCTATGCCGTGACTCTTTCCAGCCGATTAACGGTGTGACGTACCGCTGGCCTTCGAGCACCGAATGAATGGCCAGCGACAACTCGGCGGCAGCCGATCGCTTCAACATGTATCCGACGCCACCTGCGCGCAGGGCCTCCTCCACATACACCACATCGGCGTGCATGGTCAGGAAAATGACCTTGGCTTTCGGCATTGATTTCACCAGTTGCCGGCAAGCCTCAATCCCGTTCAGAAGCGGCATGGAAATATCCAGCAGAATTACGTCCGGCTTAAGTCGTTCTGCTTCCCGCAGCAGAGCGTAGCCGTTGTCCGCGACGCCAACCAGGTCAAACTCGTTCTCCAGTAGTTTGCGGATTCCCTCCAGGACCAGAGTGTGGTCGTCCGCCATCAGGAGTCGAGGCTTTGCTTGCGGCATCAGGACACCTCGCCAGGCAGTGGGACTTCGACGAACACGCGGGTGCCTTTGCCGGGCTTTGAATCCAGCGTAAGCAGCCCTCCCACCAGCCGCACGCGCTCTTCCATACTTAAGATTCCCAGACCCTTCTTAACGGGTGTAGAAGTGCCCCGACTGAAACCCTGGCCGCTGTCGCTAATCGCAAGCCGGAGTCGTTTTCTGGTGAGCATCAGGGTAAGGGTTGCGCGTTGAGCTCCCGAGTGCGTGACGACATTGCGAAGGGCCTCTTGCGCCACGCGGTAGAGACACAATGCGATCTCGGTCGGGATTACAAGGGTGACATTTTTCACCCGGCAGGTAACTCGGATCCTATCTTGCTTTGAAACGTCGTCGCACAATGACCTCAGGGCCGCAGGAAGCCCGAGATGATCGACCATCGATGGATGGAGCTGATGAGCCGTGCGCCGCACGTCATCAGAGATCGCTTCCGTTCGGGCTCGCAGTGCGGCAAGCCGGCTCCGGGTTGATTCGGCGGAGCAGGCCGGATCCTTCTCAAGCGTCTCCAGTTCCACAGCGAGCATCGCCAATCTCTGGTTCAGGTCATCGTGCAGTTCACGGGAAATCCTGCGGCGCTCCTCCTCCTGGGCGGTAAGCAGGCCCGTGGTCAGATCTCTCAGGCGGTCTTGATTCTGCTGCAGCGCCTCTGTGGCCGCCTCCTTGGCGGTGAGGTCCTCCATGGCAAGCAGGATCATTCCCGAGTCGTGGCTTCCCGATTCCAACCTGCGCCCGTTTAGCAACAACACTCGCCGGCCTGCCTTTGGGAATTCATGGGCCAGTCTGAAATCGCTGAATTGGGTCTTCTGCGGCAGAATCTTCTCGAGCAGTTCGCGCAGCTCCGGATTGTCAAAGTCGCCCCCGCCTAGATCAAAAATGGACTGTTCCTCGCCTTTTTTTATCGAAACGTCGAGCAAGTCATAGAAGGCGCGGTTTGCCGTAACCACGCGCAGCTTGGCGTCAAGCACCACCAGGATCTCCCTCGCCGTTTCAACAATCGCGTTGGCAAGGTCGCGAGCGCGTCTTGCCTCGTCGAGACTGCGCGTCAAGGTGTCGACATCTTCCAAGGCAATGAGGACGCCGTCGATTTGGTTATTCGAGGTCTCATAGGGTCGGACGGTCATCAAATAGCGCCGGCCTTCCAGATCGGTGACCTGTTGCTGATGCGGCGAGAGTGAATCGGTGGTGCGGGAGATCAGGGGGCCCAAATCGGATAAGTCGAGATTCGGCCTGAGGTTTTGAAACGGCCGGCCGACGTCGGTAGGCAGCAGGTTGAACAGCTTCTCCGCCGCGGGTGTAAAGCGCCGTACACGCCGGTCATAATCAAGCATTAGAATCGGAATCTCGATTCCCTCGAGCACGTTTCTCAAGTCATCGTTCAGATGACTCAGCTCGATATTGCGGGAGGTCTGCTGTTCGGTGAGGGTCACCAACTCTTCGTTGGTGGACTGCAGTTCTTCCTTGGCTGTCTCCAACTCCTCATTGGCGCTCTGCAGCTCTTCGTTGTTTGACAGAGCCTCCTCATTGGCAGCCTTGAGTTCCTCGTTTGTGGTCTCCTGCTCTTCGATGATGGCTTGCAAATACTCCCGTGTCGCCATCAGTTCCTGCTCGAGCCGGACGGCGTGTGGGATGTCTTCCTTGGGTGCCGCTTCCGCGCCCAGCGGCGTAGTGACCGCTGCCGTTTGCGGCGCCTCTTCCAGCAAGATCAGGAACTGGCGCTCGGGGGCTTCCACTGAGGCGAGCGGCACCACATCGAGGGAAACCTGCCGCGATTGCCCCCTGGAGACCATTCGGATTCCTTCTCGCCGCACCGGCGCATTCTCTTTCCTCGCTTGCCGGAATGCGGCGCGCAGATCGACGAGCAGGCTGCCCTTGATCATCTTTAGCAAGTGGAGGCTCGCCGCTCCCGAAGCTGGAGCCAAGTAGGGGCTGGTGTCGCCACGGAAGTGGAGAATGTGCAGGTTCTCGTCCACAATAATTCCGGCGTGAGCATACCGGCTCCATACGATCCGGTCTGCTTCTCTCTGCAAATCGACCGCCGGTTTGGGTGGTTTGGCCGGCTTGTCGCGCGGCGAAGTTCGATCCGACGTCGCAACAGCAGCCCGGAACTGCGGATTGTTTGCAGCCGCTTTCTTCTTGAAGAATCTGCTCTTTTTCTGCAAGGGCGCAAACAGATCGGGGAAGGCGGTCAGGCTCTCCGACTTGCCAAGGAGAAGCACCCCGTTGCTATTCAAGGCATAATGGAACGCGCCCGCCACCTTCTTCTGAAGAATTGGCTGCAGGTAAATCAAAACATTCCGGCAGCTGATCAGGTCAATGCGGGAAAATGGCGGATCCTGAATCAGGTCCTGGTGCGCAAAAGTGCACATGTCGCGGATCGATTGAACCACTCTGTGACTTCCATTCGATGCCGCAAAAAACTGCCGCAGGCGTTCAGAGCCAACTCCCACCAGAGTGGTGCCGGCATAAATCCCTGCCCGGGCGAGTTCGATAGATCGATCGCTCACATCGGTCGCAAAGATCTGCACGGGTATCTTGCGCTTCCGGTCGCCGAGATATTCGGATATGACAATCGCGATCGAGTAAGCCTCTTCTCCGGTTGAACACCCTGGAACCCAAACGCGGAGCGGCTGGCCTTCTCCCTTCCCCTCCAGCAGCTTTGGAAGTATCTGGCTCTTCATCACGTCGAATGTCTCCGGCTCCCGAAAGAAGCTGGTTACATGAATCAGAAGATCTTCATGCAAAGCCGATAGTTCAACGCCGTTGTGCCGAAGGTACTCGAGATAGTCCCGGATGCTGGCGACCTTCTTCAGAAGCATGCGGCGCAGGATGCGGCGGTGTACAGTGCTCGCTTTGTAGTGAGTGAAGTCCACGCCTTCGGAATTGCGGATCAATAGAAGCAGCTTGCGAAGGTCGTTATCAGCCGACGGCGGGAGCGTAGCTAATGGGCTTGTAAACAGCGGACTCGATAGAGCGTCACGGCTGATTCGGGACAACTCGAGCGCGATTTTCTTTGGCGGTAATACGAAGTCGACACAGCCCGTGCCGATCGCACTCGCCGGCATTCCAAAGTATTTGGCCGATTCTTCGTCTTGGGCAAAGGCAATCCCTCCCTCAGCCTTAATCGATTCAAGGCCGAAAGTGCCGTCCGTGGCAGTTCCCGATAGGATCACCCCAATCGCACCGTCTTTTCGATAGGCTGCCAGCGACTGGAAAAAGTGGTCGATGGGCATGTTCCTTTCGCCGGCCGGCGCACGTTTTTCCAGTTCGAGCGTTCCATTCCGAATCCCCATCTGCGCGTTGGGAGGAATCACGTACACATGGTTGGGCTCGACTACCATCCCATCGGTCACCTGGCTGACCGGGAGCTTCGATTTCCGCGCCAATAGGTGCGCCAGCATGCTCTCGTGGGTCGGATCCAAGTGTTGTATCAACACGAATGCCATGCCGGTGTCCACCGGCAAGACGTTAAGCATTTCAGCGAAGGCCTCGAACCCTCCGGCCGAGGCGCCGATACCTACGATTGGGAATGCATTGGCCTGCTCGGCCGCTTTCGGCTCCGGGCGGGGCACGGCCCGTTTCGTTTTCCTCGGCATTTCGAACGCCCTTTTAAGGCAAGCTCTCCCTTGGGCCAATGGTAATCCAATCAAGTCCCTGCGCGCTCGCGATGGCCGAAAATGGCCGCGATGCAGTCAGTTCAGAGCTCTTACTAACCTTATATTCCGCCTTGCCTCCAGATTGGATTTGAATTCCCGTCATTTACGTTTCGATCCTAGGGTATTCTCCAGTTTTGTGTCGCAGGCCGAGACCCTACAATCGCTTCCAGAACTGAGTGATTGGACTCAGTTGCAGTGTGCCGGGGCATCCAGGCGATTTTGGGAGGGAAGCTAAACTCACCGAACGGGTTTGCTTCATGCGAACTGGGCGCCCAGGCAACACTCGGCGGCAAATCGACACGGGCGTCGATTGCAGTCCGGGGTACTACTCTGCATCAATCGGAAAGGCCGGGGGTGCTTAATGGTCCTAGGGCTGATGGCCGCTGCGCGGGGCCTGCGCTTCAGCCAGTCGAGCAGCAAATTCCTCGCGAGTCATTTTCAGCTTCTCCGGATGGGCCTCAACCCATTTTGAAAATGCGGCGTATTTCTTGGGCGTCCAGCCACCTTCGAATTCTGCGCCGTTTACGCCCTGGCGATTCAATTCGAAGTTAAAGGCATCTTGAAGGTTGGTGAATTCGGCCTTGCTGATCGCCATGGCAGCCAGCGTCGCGGGAATGAAGATAACGCCATCTTGCTTGGCAAGCACCAAGTCCCCCGGCAAGACCACAGCTCGTCCGATCCGGATCGGAACGTTGATCCCGGTCAGTTGCATCTGCGCCCAGGCAGAGGGGTCGTAACCCCGGTAGAATCCGTTGAGATTCGCGATCTCCCGATTCTCCTCTGCATCTCGGATTCCGGCATTGAAGACGAAACCCGAGTGGGTGTGCGCGGCAATGCCACTTCCCAGGTTGGACCCGATCAGGGTGCCTTCGATGATTTTTCCATAGCCGTCGCAGACCATGGTGTCGCCCATCTGCAGTTCATTGATAACCCAGCTGTTCGTTCCGCTCACACGTCCTTCGGTTTTGCCTTCGGCGGCGACAGCGGAAGCCATGTCGGGCCGCCGCGGCATGAACTGGGCGGTGAGTGCGCGGCCCGCGAAGGGCTTCTCGATGTGCAGGCCCTGCCAGCCGTTCTCAAACTGGTTGACGTAACCTTGGTCGCGGAGATACTCCCACACATCCTCAATGGAAACATCCAACGCGCGTTCCAGCAGATTATCGGCTACTTTTGGCCGGCCATCAGGGAAGCGGTCGCCTTTCCATCCCGAGGTGTAGAAGAGGATCTGTTCCTTGGTCTGCTTGATCTGAGCCAGGGCCACAGATGCTCCCACTGCAACGCAGGCAATCAAAATCATTGTTCTTTTCATTTAGGCTCCATTCCACTTGGTCACACTTGCGACACCGGTAACGCCGGCGCCCCGGTGAGGACGAGCAGCGAGAGGCACAATGAACCGGGCTCTTCTTCTGATCTCCGCGTCAATTATACGTCGCGTGCCCACAGGGCTTGCCGTGGACCGGGTCGGGCATGGCAACGACGCCAGCCTCCAGGACGGCAGGATGGTGATAGAGGGCCTCTTCGACTTCCTGCGGCGTTTGTCGGAAGACCGCGTCCGTTGGATTCGATGATTCCAGTAGATTTTCTAGGGACCGGTCGCCAGCGCGGATCAATCTAAGGACAGTCGAAACAGCCTGAACCGGCGCACACAACACTCAGCGCGAAAAACGACACCCGGAGTTAACCACGTCAGTGAAAACGACCAAGCAATAGGAAGAGGGGTTATGGCAACTGCGAGAATCGCCATCGCGACAATGAGCGTGGCACAGATTTCCAAGCCAGGGGCGGATTTCGAGATCGTTGAACGCGAAATTCCCACGCCGGGCGAAGGACAGGTGCGCATCAAGGTGCAGGCCTGTGGGGTTTGTCACAGTGACCTGTTCACGAAAGAAGGCTATTGGCCGGGAATTCAATATCCACGCGTTCCAGGGCACGAGGTCGCGGGCATCGTCGATGAACTGGGTCCAGGTGTTTCGGGGTGGACGAAGGGGCAACGTGCCGGAGTCGGCTGGCACGGCGGGCATGACGGCACGTGTCTGCTTTGCCGTCGCGGCGACTTTGGCAATTGCCGGAACCTGAAAATTGCGGGTATCAGCTATGACGGCGGATACCAGCAATACATGCTGGCTCCCGTGGAGGCTCTGACGGCGATGCCGGAAGGTCTCTCCGACGTGGAAGCAGCGCCGTTGCTCTGCGCCGGAATTACCACCTTCAACGCGCTGCGGCACAGCGGTGCGGGGCCCGGCGACTTAGTTGCGGTGCAGGGTATCGGCGGGCTGGGTCACCTTGGAATTCAATTCGCGAATAAGTTTGGCTACAAAGTCGCGGCGATCGGGCGCGGGCCCGAAAATGCTCCCCTCGCAAAGAAACTCGGGGCGAGCGTGTACATCGATAGCAAATCGACGAACGCAGCAGAGGAATTGCAGAAATTGGGCGGAGCACAGGTCATTCTAACCACGGCGCCAAGCTCGAAGGCGATGTCGGAAGTGATCGAAGGCCTGGGGCCGCGGGGCAAACTCGTGGTGGTGGGTGCGACGTTTGATTCCCTCGAAGTTACGCCGGCGCAGCTCATTAATGGAAGTCGCAGTATTCAAGGCTGGGCGTCGGGAACACCGACCGACGCCGAAGACACACTGCGCTTCGCCGAATTAACCGGCGTGCGCCCTATGATTGAGACCTATCCGCTCGCAAAAGCGGGCGAGGCTTACGCGCGCATGCTGAGTGGCAAAGCACAATTCCGGGTGGTCCTGACGATGTAAGGTGGGCCAGCCCGGCGACCAGCGGTCGTTTGAGTGAGTAACGGCCGCAGCTTTTAAGACGCGCGGGTTCGGTCCGGGGCTCTATCGGTTTTCACATTGAGTGCTTGTCATGTTCCAACACGAAGGGTGTTTTTCACATGCGATCTGACGTCGTTCCAGGGGCTGTCTTTCCCGACTATGAGCTGTCCGACCATACCGCGAAACGCCGGAGACTCTCCGAGCTGCAAGGACAACATCCCATGGTTCTCGTCCTCAGCCGCGGAGGTTATTGCCCCAAGGACCGCCGGCAGGCTGAAGGGTTGGTTGAACTTCACCGTGAGCTCGAAGTTGCCTATTGCCGGCTTGTAACGATTAGCACCGACAATATTACTCTGACAAATGAATACCGCAGTGGAGTGGGCGCCCACTGGCCCTTCCTCTCCGACTCGGGGCGTATCATCCAAAAAGATCTCGACATCGCTGAGTACACCGATCCGGTCAACAATCCGATGATCCCCCACGTGATTGTCTTAGAGCCCGGTCTGGTCATTTACAAGATCTACAACGGCTATTGGTTCTGGGGCCGCCCCACGCTCGAGGATCTCCGCCAGGACCTGCGTGCCGTTACCAGGAAATGCCGGCCGGACTGGGACATCACAACGCCCGAACTCAAGGCGGCGTGGCAGCAAGGCCGGAAAGAACTCTTTTATCCGTACGGCAAGACTTACGTTCAAACCCTCGCTGAGCAGGATTAGGGCGGCGGTACGCCAACCGCGGATGATTCGGCCGGTCGATTACGCTTCATCTCTAGCATTCTTGCTGGATGCAGTCTCGCTCGGATAGTTGAAGAAGAGCTGATTGCCGTCGGGATCATCGACCACCAGGAGCCGGTAGCCCCAGGAACCGTCCTTGACCGGAACGCCCTTGGCCTCGAGTTCCGCGCGCAGCGCGTCCAGCGCGGCGATCTGGGCCTCACGCGTCTCCTGCTCGACGTTCATGGAAATGAACATCAGCCCTTTGCCGATTTTCTCCGGCCACGTGTCGGCCAGGATAAGAGCGCAGCCCTGCCGGTCCACTTGCGCGACGTGCACTCTGCCGTCCTCCTCGTATTGCCAGGGGCTCGTGAAGCCAAGCCGGTTTACGTAAAAGCGGAGCGAAGCATCCACGTCCGCGACGTGTAGGACGGGGCGTGCGAACCAGTCTGTCATAGCCTACATATCCTCGAATAATGACGAAGCGAATTGGTGCGATGGCTCGGAGCGACTGTGGCGTCCTTACGCACGCTCACCGAAAACTCACAGTCTACTCCGTGCGCAAAGCTGCCATCGGATCGATGTGTGATGCGCGGCGAGCGGGAAGCCAACCTGCCAAAAGGGCGGCGGCCAGTATCGTAACGGAGGCTACTCCGGCGGTTAGCGGATCGAAAGCCGCTACCCCATACAGGGTGCCTTCAATCAGCTTCCCCAGAAAGGCGGCAACAACGGCGCCAATCACCAAGCCTGCGGCCGTCACCAGCATCGTCTCCTTCAAAACCATGCCGACGACATTACTCCGGCTTGCGCCGAGAGCCATTCGGATTCCCATTTCGGTCGTGCGGCGCTGAGTCAAATACGACATCACGCCATACAGGCCGATGCTGGCGAGCACCAGCGCGAGCAGGCTGAAGGATCCGGATAGCTTGGCGATCAAGCGCTCCTGGATTAAGTCATCGTCTATCAGCGATTGCGCGGCTGAGATGGACTGGATTTGCAAGTTCGGATCGACACTCCCAATCTGTCGCCGTATCAGCGCTTCAGCTTGTGATTTGGATCCGCGGGCGCGAAACTCCAGCCTCATGCTGCCAATCGGATCGCGCTCACTAAGCATGAATTGCGAATAGAAACGCCGGGCTGCCGGCTCGCGAAGGCTGTTTTGTTTGGCGTCCCCCACCACGCCAACGATGGTCATCCAGGCTTTGCCGTCGTCAACAGATATGTGGCGTCCAAGCGGATTGACGTTTGGAAAGTAGAGGCGCGCCATGGATTCGTTAATCACGGCCACAGGCGCGGCTTCCATGTCGCGCGATTCAATCCCGCGGCCCTTCAAAATGGGCGTGCCAATGGTTTCGAAATAGCCGGGTCCTACGCGGTCGGAGTGGGCTTCTTTGTCGCTGTCGGAGTGCGGCGTGAACCCTTCGACCATCAGGCCGGAGGTGGACTCAGTCCCACTGAACAAACCATTTTCGGAAATGGTTGCTCGCTCGATGCCAGGCACGCCTTCCAGTTTGTCTAGCAACCGCCTGCCAAGTTGTATGAGCTTATCGCCTTGATAACCCGATGCGACCGGGTCCAGCTCGACGACAATCAGTTGGTCCCGTCGGTACCCGATATCGCTATTCTCCAGGTTCTGTAGCGTTCGAATGAACAAGCCGGACCCGAAGAGCAGCACCCACGAAAGAACAATCTGGAAAACCACCAGGCCCTTTTCAAAGCGCTGCGCGCCGCTGTGGGAACGCCCGCTCTTGCTTTCTTTCAAGTTCGAAGCAACACTCGCTTTGGTTGCAAGAAGCGCGGGAGCCAGCCCGAAGAACAGGCTCGCTGTGACTGACAGGGCGACGGTGAAGAGAAGCGTTGTCCCGCTCAAACGGAAGTCGAGCGGCAGGCGATTGTCGCGCGCGACCAGGCCTAGAAGCAGATGGCCAACCCAGCTGGCGATGAACAAGCCGGCTACTCCTCCCGCGGCCGACAAAGCAAGGCTCTCTGTCATAAGTTGGCGCAAAAGCCGTGGCCGGCTCGCGCCGATCGCTAAGCGCAGACCGATTTCACGCGCCCGGCTGGCAGCGCGGGCAAGTTGCAGGTTCGCTACATTCGTGCAACAAATCAGCAGAACCAGCCCCACCAGGGCCATCAGCATGAAGAGCGGCTTTGAGAAATTGCGCCGGATTCTTGAGAACCCGCCCGCAGCTGGTTGCACGGGGATTCTCTCGCGATCCAGAAAGTCGTTCTTGCCGGGCGGGGAGTCCGAATGAACTTGTTCTTTCAGGATGCCGAGCCCTATGGTGTTCGTTACGGTCGACGCTTGCGCCGGTGACACGCCAGGCGCCAAGCGGCCCATCAACAGCAGCCATTGGGTCTTCGGGTCGTTCAGATAATTCCGTCCGGGGTTGGCCAGGGGTTGCGCTTCAATGGGGAGCCAGATGTCGGTTTGATAGCCGACGATGTCTCCAAAAAACTCGCGCGGAGTAACGCCGATGACAGTGAACGACGCGCCGTTTATGCGCAGCTTTCGGCCAATCACATCCGGTGCTTGCTGGAAATGACGTTGCCAGTAGGCGTGGCTAATGACCACAACTGGCTCCGCCGCGCTTGTGAACGTCCGCCCGAGCAATGGTGAGACGCCTAGCACAGAAAAGTAGTTGTCGCTGACGAAACGCGCCAACGGGCGTTCCGAACTTCCCTCCAGGTTTAAGCGCTCGCTTCGGCCGGTAGCGTAGACGCTCTTGAACACACCGTTTTGCTCGCGAAACAGCTTATAAAACGGGTAGGAAAAGATTTCTACGTTTCGAGCATCACCTTCGTGAACGCTGCCAATCGCGGCGGGATCGCCGATAGAAACCAGTTCTGCCGGATTCTGGACCGGCAGAGACTTCAGCATGATGCTGTCGATCAAGCTAAAGATGGCCGTGTTCGCGCCGATCCCCAGGGCCAACGAAAGAATGGCGGTGAGCGCGTAACCGGGATTCTTGCCAAGCACGCGCAGGGCGTACCGCAGATCATTGACGAGCGCTTCCCAGGATGCAAATCCCCACATTTCTCGCGTCACCTCTTTGACCAAACCTACGTTTCCAAATTCGCTCCGGGCGGCTTCCTCGCCTCGATCGCTGGCAGCCATCCGCAGGTGACTGGATATTTCGTCGTCCAGGTCCTGATCGCGTTTTCGCCAGAACCCCACGTTAGCTCTCGCTTTCCACGGTGCCCTTTATCGGATTCAGGACTCCGGCAATGGCGTCGACCATCTGGCCCCAACGATCGCGTTCGGAGAGAAGTTGTTTCTTGCCGGCCGGGGTAAGACGGTAGAACTTGGCGCGCTGGTTGGCGTCGCTAAGTTTCCACTCCGATGTGACCCAGCCCTGCTTCTCAAGCCGATGCAGGGCAGGATAAAGAGACCCGGTTTCCACTTGCAGCAATTCGCCCGAGTTCGCGCGGATGGCGCTGCTGATCGCGTATCCGTGTTGCGGACCCCATTGCAAGCTCTGCAGGATAAGCATGTCCAGGGTCCCTTGGAGCAGCTCGATGCGATTCTGATAGCCCTTCCTTGGCGGCATGTAGAGATTCTACACCCTTGAGCCTGGGAACGTCCAACCCAGGCCCTCCAGCCTTCATCCAGGCTGCTCGAAGGCTCAGGCGCCGGGCGTGTCTTCGATCGCGGGGAAGGGCGTCAGGGTGACCTTCAATACATCGCCCTTTTGCGTTTGTGTGTTCTCAATCGTACCGGCAGGAAGTTCGAGTGCCGAATGAGCCGTCAAACACATCGAGATTCGCCAGGGCGGCATATGCGTTCGAATTTTGCGCACCTGCATTTTGCGATTCAGGTATACAACGTCGATCGCAAATTTCATCCCGCAGCTATGAATGGCTTCGCAGGGAACGATCCAGAGACCATGGCCGGGTGGCAGAGAATCGTGTTTCAGCAGTCCCCGGCGTCTGGTTGCGCTGGTATCAGCCAAGGTTGCCGAATCGGCCAGAAGCGTGCCCCGCGTCTGGTTGAAAAACGACGCTTGGAACTTGCTCGTCCTTCTCGTGAACCACTTATCAAGTACAGCGCGAATCGCCATGTAAGGCTGCGGCGATGGTCAGGGTTGAGGGCTTGACCCTGACGGCGGAGCACTTGAATTCGGCGCGCCCGTGTTCGATTTCACAACCATAGGCTGCTCGGGCTTCAGGCTCTCAAGCAACGACTCGATGGGAATCGTTTGGTTTGGAGGAGCCGCTGGACCCGCCGGCAGAACCTGTCCGGGCACCTGTGCCGTGGTGCCGGGCAGAGGCGGCAAGAACGGTACTGGATAGTGTAGATCCACCGGGGGCGCGCCTGCTGGCGTAGGACGGACGATCACCGGAGTGACAAATACTAACAACTCGGAGTTGGTTCTTACGTCATTCTTGGAGTGAAATAGCTTTCCCAGAATCGGGATGTCTCCGATGAACGGAACCTTCTCAAGCGTTTTCGCCACACTCCGGTCCAGCAAGCCACTAATGGCAAAGCTTTGCCCGTCCTGCAGGTCGACGACAGTTTGCACTCGCCGAACGTTCAAAGCCGGAACGGTGTAACCCTGAATCGTTAAGCCATCCGTGAAATCCAGGGAACTGACCTCAGGCGCCACCTGCAGGCGGATGTTGCCATCCGGAGTGAGCGTGGGAATGAAGTTCAGGCGCACGCCAAACTCCTGGAACTGGATTGTTATCGCACCGGTGCCGCCGGCCACACTGCCTTGAAAAACCGGGTATGGAAACTCACCGCCGGCCAGAAAACTGGCTTGTTTACCGTTCTCCGCCAGGAGATTTGGTTCAGCCAGCATTTCTAACACACCTTTGGTTTCAAGCGCCTTAACGAGGGCGCCCAGGTCGATGTTCTTGTTGTAGACGAAAAGATTCAGAATGTCAGAAAAGACCAATGGAGCCGTAGGGGTCTGCTGAGGCGTGGTTTGTAATTGGGGACTTCCGAACTGCTGGGTTCCTATGGCTCCGACGGTATTACCCGCTCCCGTGCTGAAGAGATGAAAAGCAAGGTCGGTCGTATTGCTCCTATCGATGCTGGCAAAACGAACCTTCAGAAGGATTTGGGCCTGAGGAGGGGGAACATCGACGTACATGAGGTTTACAACTTTGCCGCTGGTTGAAGCGATGGCGACGGCACGCTGGGAGCTTATGACGTCTCTCACCGTCCCGCGCAGGAAGATCACGTCGTTTTCAGATGAGACGATGATGTTCTGGTCCGGCAATTCGTTGGCAATCTCGCGGCGGATACTGGCGAGGCGGGCATTCGCCATAAATGGATTCGGCCTTACGTTTACGTCAAAGAGCTGCTTGCCACCGCCCTTCTGCCAGATAATCATGCTGGTTGAGCCTGGCGTTTTGGCATTCAGCAGCACCTCATAGGGACTGACCGCCGTTACTTCCGCCACGTCGCCTAAGCCAATCGATACGCGCTCGATGGAGCGGTCGCTGCTAATGACTACCGACTTGCCTACTACGAGCGAGACATCGCTGGTTGACGGATCTCCCGGCGCCTGGGTTTGCTTCGAAGCGGGCACCGGGTTGGCTTCGGCGCCTACAGGCAGCGCCGTGAGGCGCGCTGCCGACAGGGCCATCGTCGACGCGATGGCGACAGCTGATAGGAACCGGGCTGAGCGCGTATTCAAAGATGGTCCTCCCATGCTTAATTGCTCGTTGCCGCAAAAGCTTCCTTGGTTTCCTTGGAACCATTCGTCACCCTGACCACCCATTGGGGAGGAGGAGCGGGGGGCTTCGGGGCCGCCGGAGCGGGGGCCGAAACTGCCCGATGCACCACCGGCGGTTTAGGCTTTGCAGGCTCGCCAAAAAGGGCTGCCATCTCCGTTCCCGGGGGTTTGGCGACCTGCGTATCCAGTGGATTCCGCAGAACCAGCTGAATATGAGTCTGATTGCTGGCGAGACTTAGGAGCTCCGCCTGCGGGGGTGTGACCAGAAGGTTGACCACCGTCACCTGTACCGGCTTTCCTTCGTTGTCCTTCTGGAAGTTGGTACCCGCTGAAAGCACCTCAAGGTTCTCAAGCAGGGTCCTGGTCTTCATACCAATGGTGTTCGCTTCGTTCGGATTTTCGTTGCCCGAAACGAGGACATCAACACGCATGCCCGGCACCACGAATCCCGCCACTCCGACCACTTGGTCTACCTTGATTGCGCAGGCCCTCATCCCTGCTGGAATGGTTGCCGCGAGACCACCACCCGATCCCAAGGCGGCCAGCCGCTTCTCTGTGATGGGCTCGCCGGCATAGATCATCGAGAGCACCCCTCGCCCCACAGCTGCGCTCGGCTGCACAAGCACGTCTTTCGGCGGATCGCCCACTACGTCGCCCACTTTGAGATCGTCGGCCTTAATGAGCGTGCCGATTTCAAGATCACGAGCAGCCATCGCAACCTTGGTGGTTTGATGGAGCATTTTGCTGTTCATTTCATTTCCAACCAAGCGGTATGCGACAAAACTCGCTCCGAGGGCCACCAGAACAGCGCAAATGAGAATTGTCATCAATCTTCGGTTCATTTGGTCACAAAAGTGTTCAGTCTAGGCGCGTGAACAAGCCTTTGCAAGGCAACAGTGCAATCGGCTGGCCATATCCGGCGATCCCCTGCAGTAAGGCGAATCACGTGCTTAACGGGCGGCGCGAGACTGCTACTGCGCACTCAAGTTTCCAGTGAAACCCTGCCGCCGTATCGTCGTGTAGACACTTGTCCCTCGGGCATTTAACTGGGGTTGCCCAGTTAACACTCAGCGCGGGCGCTCCGCACTCCGTCACTGCTGAGAAAACACGACGTTGATGTTCGTATCGTTGGTGAACGCGCAGGCCCAAGTCCCACGCGAAAGGCATTCCTGACGTTGCTTGTCGATGACCGCCGGCTTGAGCAACGCATTCTTTCTCAGGATGGCCTCTACCATTTCATGTTGTGCCGGAGCTCGATCCGTGGAGCGGGGCACCTGAAGCATGGAACTCATGGGAGCTTGTTTGGGGGGCTTCCCGTGCTTCGCAACGGCTAACGTAGATTTTCCGTTGATCCGCGTAATAGCAATGGCGGCGATGTTCGGCACAGTCCCGGGGTCGCCCTTCGGCGGGCAAGTGTAGTCCGAATAATCAGCGCCCGGAATATTGAAATACGCGTCGCCGTTGGCCTCCAGCTTCGTAACCATGCCTGACTGGCTGAGGGAAGGCACCACGACGAAATGAACATCGCGTTTCCTCTCGAGAGCGCCATTGTCATCGACGCCAATGATCGAGAGCTCAATTTCCAGATCGGTTATGGTCGTGGCGGTCTGATTGATAATCGCTCCCTCGATGGGGCCGGCAGATCCCAACGGGCTTCCGCACATAAGGGTTGCGGAGCCGATCACGGTCTGGGCGGCGGAAGGGATGGCAAACGCGGCCAGACAAGACCACACCAGACCGGCCATGACAACCAGGCGCCGCCTGGCGGCAGCATGGCAATGCGCTGGTCGCGCCGTGTCATGACCTCGCATTGAAATTGGTTTCCATCTCGCCCTGGTTCTCATTCAGTTCTTGCCTTCCCGTTGTAATCCTACTCCGGCTGTCGCGGGATGATCAGCAGGACCTCAACCGCCACGGGTTCCCCGTCGCGGAACGCCGGACGAAACGTCCACAGCTTTAGCGACTCGATCAGCGAGTCCTTACCTTGAAGCCTTTGGGGAGTGACCATGGCCAGCTGATCAAGCTGGCCGCGTGAGGTCAGCATGCCGTGGATGATGATGTAGTCCAGATCCGCATTCAGCCAATCCGGACGCATCATCTGAAACGGCCAAGGCATGTCGTGAGGGTTTGTGATCCTGCTGCTCGCCGTGTGGTCTCTTGATTTCGGGAGGCAATACTGCAAAATCCAGTTCTTACGGAGTCCCAGCCTGGGATATACCGTATAGACGACGTCGCCGCTCAGCGCGCCTTCGCTCCCCGGATAGGCTGCCGAAGCGGCCGAACTCACCATGGCTACATCGAACTTGCCGTCCTTTGGCAGGTTGATCTGTGTATAACCCGCCATGATGTAGCTTCTCGTTCCAATTCCGCTGCTGGCGCCGCCGGTGGTACCCGAACTGCCCGATCCAGTTCCACTGGTTGCCCCTGTGCCGCTGCCCGGGGCACTTCCGCCCAGCCGGCCCCCTTCTGCCGTGTCCAATCCGTCGTGTCTGTCTCCATTCGCGCCTCCCTGCCGCAGCCACATTTCGGCGCTCGGGGCGTTCGAGGGAACAATCTGGTTAAACGGTGAGACAACTATTAGACTTGCGAGCAGCAGGGGGTTCGTCGCCAGGGAAACCAGGGGCTCAGCGGCCGTCTGGTCTAAATCGGGCAGACCAAATTGCGGGATCCCCGGTGCCGGCTCTTCAGCGGTCGCCGAAATGGGAGGAACGACCGCCGAGGGATGAGTCAGATCAGGCGCGCCGTTAAGAACCTCCGCCGCGAGCTTCACCTGGGCCACGCTAAGCCCTGCTTTGTGAGGACTGAGCACAACCGTAGTTGGCCGGCTTCGCGCTACCTTCGGGCTTTCGTTCCGTTCGGGCGCGACTGGCGGCCCGTCCACGCTTGGCGGCTGCCATGGCTGCATCGCTTGCAGGGCCTCCCGCTGCCACACAATTTCCGGGGGGGTCTCCAACTGCGCGACGGTCTGTTTGATGGACAGTATGCTGAACCGGGCAGGCATTTGGAATGGGTGGTGAGCCCGGGCCCCGGCCGGCTGCCGTGCCAACGATGCTGTCCTGGCTCGCTGCGTCAGCGGCAGTAGATAACTGACGGAGTACTTCCGGTGGACGGAGGCAGCGGTATCCACTGGGCCGCTGGCGGGGAGCAGCATCAACAGAACTATGGGAACGCCGTGGAGGACGGCAGACCCGGCGAACGCCCCTAGACGTGGCGGTTGTGGAGTGACCGTACCCTTAAACAGCATTTGTCGGAAAAAATTGGCTTCAGGATTTCATCCCCTGCAAGAGAATGGCCGAACGGGATCTTTGTCCGGTTCCCTGGTGGACTAAAGCGGAGATGTGTACATGGGTACACGCCTCCCGATCGGGTGTAACCCCCCATCGACAAACCGCGGCTTCAAGCCCACCTTTCTTCGGCTTCTGAATCGAATTGCAGCTTACACAAACCTGGTGGCCGTCCACCCAAACTTCAACCCGCGGGCCCATAAGCCGCCAGAAACCTTCAATGCCAACTGGGAACCCGAGTTTGACACGCGCTCAAAGCGCACCCGGGATTACCGTGAATAGGGCTTTAATCGCGGTAGCCAATCCCGGCAGGGCTGCGGAAACGACGACAGCAATCAAAAGACAGAGCAGGCCATACTCTATCAGGTCCTGTCCCCGCTCGTCTTTCAATGATTCCAAGGCTTTTTGGCCTAGCACATGTAGAAGTCGCATAAATACCTGCTTTAAATGAGTTCGTCTCGGGGGCAAAAGGCGCTGACCAAGCTAGCAATTCGCGCACCACTCAAGGCGTGCTTCACAATCAACAACTTATATCGGCAGGCATAATCTTGTTGTGTACGACAGTTAACACAAGCGCAATCGAAGTGGGTCCTCATCGTCTGGTCGATTGGCCGGCCCTACACCGGCGTCTCAATGCGCAATAGTAATCTGAGAAGTGCTGCTCATCGTAATCGTGTGGGCCGGAACGAACGGAACCGACAAGGGGAAGCCATAGGTTACGGTCACCTTCACAGGGTTACCTGGGCTGTTGCCGTTCGGCCACGTCGTCGCCACCGTCATGTTGCCCACAACCAGCGCGGGATAATTGACCGCCTCGACGTAAGTCGTAACATCGGAAGCCGTCGCCGGGCAAGCAGTAGTGAACCCTGAACAAGTCGACCCTCGAACCATCGCGAAACGGCTTCCCTCCCGCGCTAACTCGGAAATCGTGTGGTAGGTATAGGCCGCCAGACTCACCTGAACAATTCCAAATATTAAGGTCATCAGGATGGTGAGGGCGAACGCCATTTCGATGATGGATCCGCCACGTTCGTCGTGCCAGGGACGCAGCCGGAACAGCCCTCGCAGGATGGGCCTGGCCTGGGCTGGGCGTAACTTCAGATCAGCAGAAGATCTCACCATCGCACCAACCTCTGAATCTCGTATCGTTCTTACTACTGTTCCACCCTCATCACGGCCGCTCCGGTTAGAGTGAGTGTAGGGGGAAGCCCCGTGGGGTATGTGAAGATAGGCGCCACGGTTACCGATGTGTTCACTTGAACATATTGAATCATGTGGGAGCCCGTACAAGTCCCGGTGCAGCTTACGCTGGTCCCGTTGGAGCACTTGCAATAGTTGGTCGCTGTCGCGGTCATGCCGGCAACGTCCGGTGCGTCGCTGATCGCGGCCGCCTGCATTCCCGCGGAGTTAGCCGCGGTGGCTTGGGTCTGCGCACCGTATTGGACCCCCGCGTGCGCGGCATTGGCAACTTCAACCGAAATATACGCCAGACGCCCAAACTCGAACGCTCCCAATAAAAGCAGGAGGTAGACCGTCATCACGAGAGCAAGTTCTATAAAGGCGGTCCCGCGGTCATTGGTCAGAAGTGTCCTGGCGCGGTCTTTCACTACAGTTTTCATACCTCACTCCGTCAGAGCCACAGATGTTAATGGAGAAGTTGAATTAATGGTAGCGTAGTTTTGCAGGGTCCCGCTGCCGTTAAACAGTAGTGAACCAACAACGATAGAAGTGTAAAACGTGGTTGAATTGGACCCATTCAGAGTCAGCTGCGCAGTCGGCAAATAAAAAATACCTTTGATGATTGAGCTGCCAGACCCGTTAAATATCATGGAGTTGGTGTTGCTGGGGTTCTGGTAGATCAGGATGCCGTCGTAAGTTCCGCTGGTCGGAGCCGAGAGGTTAAACACGTTGCTTCCGTTGTTCGTGTACGAACCCCCAGACGGGAAATAGAACGTGACGCCAGTTCCCGTTACCGTTCCGGACCCGTTGAGTATAAATGCTCCATTTATTACGTAAACTCCCGGGTTCAACGTTACGTTGGCACTCCCATTGATCGTAATGCCGTTGTAGCAGATGGTTGCCCCAGGGGTAGATGGCCCTATGGTGAATGTTCCACTACCGTTTATGTTGGGGTTGGCGACGCAGGAACTGTAGGTAGGCGGCGTCAAGAAGGACAACGGGTTGCCTACTGCTGCGGTTCCCGTAACCGGCGTCGGCGTGACAGTCACCGAGCCATTAAACAAATAGTTGCCGACGATCCCAATGGACTGGGCGTCAAGTGTGTCACTTCCGTTGATTAACATGGCTTGGCTGCTACTCGAGTCATCGATAATCGCGCAGTTTTGCACCGTCAGGCTATTTGAGCCGTTCATGAGGAAGTCCGTTCCGGAGGTGTTCAAGGTGTATATGCAATATGGGCCGGGGACGAACGCGGCTACTGCCCTGGCCTTGATGGTTGCCGCGTTCTGGTTCAATATGTTCAGGAAGAACAACGGCTGGCTTTCAGAAGCAATGACTTCCACATAGGATGAGTTGCCGGCGTGCGGCCCGGTCAGGGGAGGGTTGTTGACGGCAACCGTGGCCCCCTTCACTCCGACGGTCACCCCGTTCAGCGCCGCATCGGCCTGGGCGGCGGCCGTTGCGTCTCCGTATTGGATTTCTTCGGCCGCGGCGATGGCGCCGCTGTCCGCTGCCGCTTGTAGGATGCGCTTTTGCCAGTACATGATTCCGACGTCCGCCGCGAGACCCAGGAAACCAAGTAGCGCCACCATAGTCAGGGCAGTCATGATGAGAACTTGCCCGTTCTCGTCACCGAATCGCTTCATAACTCTTCCTCCTTTTCACTCGAGATCAGCGTTGACCCCATCTAGTCCGTAAATGTCGTTCAGTGCTCATGTTTTTCTTGAGCAGCGAATTGTCGGGCCCCGGTAGCGAGCGAACCGAGGAGCGATAGTCTCTTTCGCCAACGTCCGCAGCTTCCCAGCCCATCTCGGCCCCTTCCGCCGCCAGATCGGAGCTGGCCAGGTACTCTTCCATCTCCAGCGGCTTGCAGATCATTATCTGGTCACCTACTTTGGTGTTCGACGCGTAGATCGAATGAGTCGGCAGTTCAAGCAGGCTTGAACTGCCCAGACAGATCGGGCTGATCCGGAACGGACGGAGATGTTCGACCATTTGAATAACTTGGAAGTTAGAGTCAAGGTAAATTACATCGATTGGAAATAGCATACCAATTGTGTGGATGCCCCGTGAGGGAACCAGCCACAGTCCTTCGCCCGAACCCATGCTCAGTCTTCCCAGCAACCCGCGGAGCCGGCTCAATGGGTTTCCGGCGCACCGGATGTTTAGTCCCAGGAACGACTCTCGCGTTTTATTGAACACATAGTAGGTCTGTTTCATCGCCCTAGCGGGCCGCCCTGGCGACCCGCTGCCCTCTCGGTCTTCATTTACGTTGAGGACGACATCACAAATAGGCATCTGCGTCACGTCCGCACCTCAACGACAAGGTTCTAGCGGACGCGGCTGCGCCGGCGTAGAACGATAATTGCAAGCAAGATCACCGCGACAACTCCCATTACGATCCGCGTTACAGTAACCTGGTCCATGGTTGGTCTCCTTTCTCGAAACGATGGTTTAGTGCATATCCTTAAATGCCTTTGCGATTTGAATCACGGCCGGCCCTAAGACCACAACAAACAGCGACGGGAAGATAAGCAAGACCAGCGGAAAGACGAGTTTGACCGACGTTTTGGCGGCCAATTCCTCCACCCGCTGGCTCCTGCGCATGCGCATGGTTTCGGTATGTACCCGCAGCGTTTTGGAAACGCCCGTACCGAACTGGTCAGCCTGCACGATAATCGAAACAAGCACGCGAATCTCATCCAGATCTGTTCGATCCAGGAGGGCTTTCCAGGCGTCGACTCGAGTTTTCCCGGCGCGCACTTCCAACATGACTAAGCCCAACTCATCGGCTACGGCTGGATGGCCGGAGGCAATTTCGTCGCTGGTGAGCAATACCGACTGGTCCAGACTCAGCCCGGCCTCCAGGCAAACCACCATTAAATCGAGCGCGTCCGGCAGTCCCTCGCTGAGCTGAGTTCGTCTTTCGCTCATGAGGTACGACACCACGTAATCCGGAGCCAGGTAGCCGACCGCAATCGCCCCCAGGAAGACCACGATTGGTTGCCACTGATACAGGCCTGTCACCAGGGCGAGAACGCAGAGCGAGAGCGGAAGCAAGACTTTGGATGCGTAAAGAGCATTGAGATGAGCATCCCGGCGATACCCAGCCAACACCAATCGTTTCTGGGTAACTGAGACCTCGTTTGCTCCCTTGGGGAACGCTTTCTGAATCTTCTCCGCCAGCGCATGGAACGCACTGCCGAAACGTTCAGCCTTGGTTTCACGGTCAATCCGGGGGCCGTCGCTTGACTCGATAACGGAGGCCAGCCGGCGAAGCACAGGCTGCCGGTAAAACATGATCAGCAGGCCGCTAGTCACCAGCAGAAAGAAGATGAAGAACACAAATATGGCGAATAACATGAGAGCCGTCTCAGATTCTGATGGTTATAATCCTGCGAATGACGAATACTCCAATCAGGTTCAGAGTGGCTGCGGTCGCAACCATTTTCTGGCCGGTCGGAGTCGTAAAAAGAACGTTGAGGTAGGTGGGGTTCAGCAAGAAGAGGAAGATGCCGAGCCCAAGGGGCAACAGCGCCAAAATCCACCCAGTCAATCGGCCCTGGGCGGTGTGTACACGAATCTGCTGCTGTAGGCGGAATCGCTCACGAATGACGAACGCGCTCTTCTCCAGTACCTCCGCCAGATTGCCGCCGCTTTCTTTATTGATGACCATGGCGGTGGTGATAAGGCGCACATCCAGCAGCGGAATACGCTCAGTCAGATGTTGCATCGCAACGCGCAGGTCGACTCCGAAGTTCTGCTCTTCGAAGCAGAGTTGCAATTCACGGCGGACCGGCTCGGCCGCTTCTTTGGCGGCGTAACTGAGAGCGCCGAACAGGCTGTGGCCGACACGCAGCGCGCTCACCATAAGGTCCAGCGTATCGGGCAGCTTCTTGACAAAAAGAGTGAAGCGCTGCCGGCGCTTCATGATCACGTAGAAAACCGGCAGGGCGCCGGATACCAGCGCGAGGCCCAGGGAGATTGCCAGCAGACCGGTACGGCGATAAATAAAATAAGCTGGTACGGCCCAAGCAACCAGCGAGCTCAACACCAGCCGGCTGGGAGTCCATTTCAAATCCGCTTGGTCCAAAAGACGCCGGAGTCTCAGTATCGGATTAAGGCGGGAAAGCCTTTCGTCGAGCCAGGGAATCGTGCTCAACACACTGCTCTTCCGCAGGTCGATCACGCCTTCTTCCCGATAAAGAGATGGCGGCTGCAAGGTTGATTCGAGCGTTTTTCTGAACTGCTGAGACTGGCTAGCGGTCATTGACAGCAGCAACAGGGTCACGAGCGCGAGAATGGCCAGAAACACCAGCACAGTGAGAACGATCACGGTTCAGTTCACCTCCATGGGATGGTCAAACAGGTCATTGCGCAGGTTGATTCCGGCGATCTTCAGCTGTTCGAGGAAGTTAGGGCGGATTCGACTGGGTTGGAAGACGCCCACGACGTTGCCTGCAGGCCCGATCCCCTTCTTATGGAACGAAAACACCTCTTGCATGCTGACCACGTTTTCGTCCTGTCCGGTAATCTCCGAGATACTGATTACCTTGCGCGTGCCGTCGCTCAGGCGCGCGATCTGGACGATGAGCGTGACGGCGGAAACAATGTGCTGGCGGATGGTTTTTTCCTGAATGCTCATATTGGCCATCGCGACCATCGATTCGAGACGCATCAGGGCATCGCGCGGGTTGTTAGCGTGGATCGTACACATGGACCCTTCGTGGCCCGTGTTCATGGCCTGCAGCATGTCGAACGCTTCCTCACCGCGGACCTCACCGATGATGATGCGGTCGGGACGCATACGCAGGCAGTTGATGAGCAGTTGTCGTTGCCGGACGGCGCCATGGCCCTCCACGTTCGCCATGCGAGTTTCCAGCCGGATAAGGTCTTCATGGGTGAGCTGCAACTCAGCGGCGTCCTCAATCGTGACCAGACGCTCGCCCTCCGGGATGAAACGCGACAGCAGGTTCAGGAGCGTCGTCTTGCCGGAGCCGGTCCCGCCGGAGATCAGGATGGAGATGCGAGCCTTTACGGCGGCAGCCAGAAGGTCGAGCATTTCCGGGGTCAGAGTTTTGGTGGCAATCACCTGTTCGGCGGTCATCGGGCCTCGCCCGAATCGGCGAATCGAGAGCGCCGGTCCGTCGATGGCGAGGGGCGGGATAATTGCGTTGATGCGCGACCCGTCGGCCAGGCGGGCGTCCACCATGGGAGAGGATTCGTCGACGCGGCGGCCCACCGCCGACACGATGCGGTCGATGATTTGCATTAAGTGCCGGTCATCGCGAAACGAAACCGCTACCTTCTGGAGCAAACCGGCTCGCTCGACAAAAACTTCATGGCTATTGTTAACCAGAATGTCGGAGATGGCGTGATCGCGCAGTAAGGGCTCCAGAGGACCCAAACCAAAAACCTCATCCAACAGGTCCGCTTGCAGTTGCTCTGTTTCGGCAGCGTTAAAAGGAGTTTTGCTCCGGGAGGCAATCTCCTGGATCATGGCGGAAACGGCCTGCCTGGCCTTATCGCCGTTCACTCGCGACAGTTTTTCTAAATCAATCTGCGCAATTAGTGCACGGTGCACATCGATTTTGGCTTCTTCAAAGTTCAAAAGTTCCATTTATCCGCTCACTCGATCCTGTTCAATCTCTTAATTCGGCTGGACCGGCTGTCTATCGCCGGAACAAACTGAACTTCTTCTTTTCCACTTCCGCACCGGTTCCGGAGGCGCTCCTCGCCATGTCGAAGATGGCCTTCGAAATGCTGCCGTCTTTCGCCACCAAGGCGGTTGCCGCATCCTGGGCCCGCCGGACGGCCTGATAGTCGCTGGGGACTTTCCACCTCGGATGGCCCAGCAGTACCTTGGCAATGCTCTCCTCGTCGATTTCGCCCCCACGCGGGGCAAACCGGTTGAGCACCACTTCCAACTTCCCTCCTCCTGCTCCGGCGAAGTGCCGCAAAATCATGCGGTGACAATTGCGGAGCTCCGACACGCTCACCTGAGTCACCAGGAAGACCTTCTCCGCTCCAGCGAAAAGGGCCTGCGCAACGGCTCCGTTATGGCTCCCGCCGTCCACCACGACCCAGTCAAAGTCCCTGACCAAGAGGCCGACGAGTCGCACGACATCCGCCGGCTGCGGCTGAAAAAGACTGCAGTCATTCGGAGCTGGCAGTACCTGCAAGCCCGAGGCGTGACGCACCATCAGCTTTGAAAGCAGCTCCGAATCGAGCCGGTCCTCACTTTGGAGCGCATCCAGCGTCGAGAATTGGTTGGTAAGACCCAGGTTCAGCGCGGCATCGCCAAGCTGCAGGTCCAGATCGACCAACGCAACCTTTTGGAGCGTCTGGAAGGTGAGCGCGACAGCAAAATTCGCGGCGAGCGTAGTGACGCCCGAACCGCCCTTGGCGCCCACAAATACAAAACACTTCCCCTCCGGCCTCTTCGCCTTATTCAGCTCATCCCGGCGATTGGCAGCCCGGGCAAACGCTTCTGCGATCAAGCCGACCGAAAGAGGATCGCTCAGGAACTCACGTGCACCCGCTTGCATACATCGCACCAGCAGGTCGCGGTCGGCAGTCGGCGAGTAGACCATCACCGTGATGGCAGGATCGAAGCCAAAGGAGGTTTTGACAACCTCCAGTGCCTGCTCTCTATCCTGGTCCAGGTCGACGATCAGAACGTCGCAAGCTTCCAGTAAAGCCGGCAGATCTGCCGGGGAGGGTAGAGGCCCCGATTTTAGAATGCGGGTTTGCGTCCCGGTCAGTGCAGACGCGAGGGTTCGCCGCCGCACTTCGCTCGCGCTGAAGACTATTACTGACAACGCATTCGTGCCAGTCCAGCCAGATTTCCGTGAGCTGCTCGGCTGCATCCGCTCCTTGTTCCCCGATCCTTCCGTTACTGTCACATCCGTCCCTATGATCAAGCCCATTCTGGCCCCCGCCGACTCCGGCAAGGGTATCTCTTCAGCTTTTGCCCAAGAATGAGCAAATGGTTCCTATTGCGATTGCCGGCGCATACGGCATGGCCCGCGCCGACGGACTATCGAGTGTCATTGGCTCCGGCGCCCCGACTCCCCGCTTGCGAAACCTCAACAGCAAGTCGCCTGTCCTGGTGAATGTCTCCAGGAGGAGGCCATGATACAACGCCCAACCAAGCGCCATGACGCCGCCCACCATGCTGGTCAGGACCAGCGCCACAAACATCTGCCAGGGGCCGACCCACGCTCCCACCGCCGCGCACAGTTTCAAGTCGCCCATTCCCAACCCGCCCAGGTAGCAAAACACCCCCATGACCGCCGCGGCCGTGAGAATGCCCAGCAGACTCTGCCCTAAACCGCTCCAACCGTGCCAAATCACGGAAACCACTAGGCCTCCAGCCAGAAACGGCAAGACCAGCCAGTTGGGGATGCGGTCACTCCGCAGATCGATAATCGCGGCGATGAGGACAAGGACCACGATAGGCCACATGGTAATGGGGTGAACAGAGTTCATCGAATTCACCAGTGCAGTTTCACTCCCAATCCCATATCGGCTCAATAAACCCTGAAATCAGAGAGTTGGCGTCTGAACGGCGGCCCTGGATGTGACCGGGTGTTTACAAGGGTGTCTGGCGAGTAAAACAGCGGATACATTAAGCGAGGCTAATGGGGTACCAAGTGGGTAACGCCGGCCTGGCTGGTCCTTATCAGGCTGAAAGACCGGATCAATTCAGTCCAAGATGCGTTTCTGAGGTCCGATTTACCGATAGAATACTGAACTCAGAATGCTACTCCAATGATTCGGCTGTAAACCGCCGTTCGCACCTGACACGGGTCAAGCCCATGTAAGTTGTTGATTGTGATGGCAGCGCCGAATGGTGCGGCAATTGCTCCCTAATATACGCCTCATGACGGGGCATGAACCACTCATTTTAAGGAAGGAGGATATTAAATGTTGGCTATTTATTTGAAAGCCCAAAACGCTCTGGAATCGATGAAAGACGAGCGGGGACAAGACCTAATCGAGTATGCCCTGCTATGTGCTTTGATTGCAGTCGTCGTCGCCGCTGCCCTGCCGGCGTTGGCCACCGCAATCACCAAAGCCTTCACGACCATTGAAGGTTCGCTGTAGCTTTGAATCGGGAAGGCGGCAGAGCCACCCCTTGATTCTCTGTGGTCTCCAGGGCGGGGAGCACTCTCCGCCCTTCCTGTTGTTTTTGGCGTTTTGATTTCCAACCCGCCGCTCTTTTGGATTTGCACCCTCCGGCAAAGGCGAACGGACCAAGTTTGGTCCGCTCGCCCGGCGGGCTTCACGCAGTCTTGAGTCGGCGCGCGAGGGTTTATTTCTCCCTAACCACAGTGTGTGGAGCGGCCTAGGGCAATCACTCTCCGCGCACCGGGTTCAGCAAAACTGACCAGACCAGTCACTGGCTTAGTAGTTCGCAAGAGCCGAGAGCACTGAGCGAGGTATTGGTGTCGTCCGTTGTAAGCAGCCAGAAATCTCTGTCCGGGTAAGCTCGGCATAAGTCCAAATCGTTTCCGTCGCCCTTTGACCTTGCCCATAGAATCTCCGGCGTGCTAAAGTCCGCCAGGTTTTCGGCCAGCTCGTTTTGCGGGTCATGGCGGTCAAGGTACCGCACGACAACCATGTGCTTTCCCGGCTTTTCTTTCAACTGATGGGCTACCACCTGCCGCGTATCGGGGAAGGTGTACGCGTCGAACAGAACCGAACTGCCGGTCTGCCTGGTTACAGAAGCCACAAGAACACTGAGGCAAACGGCTAGTACGAAAGCGCGCTCCCAGCCCCCTTGGTGGTCCCAAAGATAACGCAGGCCTTCCGCCGCGAAAAGATAGACCACCACCGTCGCCGGCGCAAGATAGTGCGGCAGCGCGTGCACAGACATAAGAAGAGCAATCGCCATCGCCAGCAGGGCGTATACAGCGAGCCGTAGCCGACCGCCTTTGATGGCCGACATCATCCCCAATAGAACCGGGAAAGACAGAGCCGGACCCACGTAGAAAAACCAATCCAGCAGGAAGCGGCCAAATTTCATGCGCAGAAAGCTGGGGAGCGACCGCGTGGGCTGATAGTCGTCGCGGTCGAGGACTTTGTAATACTCAACAAAAACCGGGTCTCTATAGATAAGGCTGGGATTCGGCTTTTGCCAGATGAATAACGGAAGTGGAGAGTACGTGCGCTCATTCAGGACGTAGGGCATTAACAGCGGATCTCCGGTGGTTCGCTGGTTGTAGTAGCCTTGCATGAGAATTCCGGCGAGTCCGATGGCGCCGACCGAGAGGACGGCCGCGTGAAGTTGCTTCCTCAACGGACTCGGGGCGGTTGCGATCCGGTAGCAAAAGTAAACCAGCAGGGGAATCGAGTAAGCCAGGCCTTCATAGGGGCGGGACGTGGCAAGAACCAGAATGGACAACGCAAAAGCAACCGCAAGGATCAGGCGTTTTCTAGCCGCAGCGTGGCAATCGAAAAGCCGGACGACCGCGCCCAGAGCGACAGCCCCACCGAATGCGGCGACCGACCCTCCAAAGTACGAGTTCATCCAGTAAGAAAAAAGAGCAAGCCGGAACACTGCGAACAAACCGCCGAGCAGCGCCCACGCCGGAGGCAGGAAGCCCTGCAGCGCCCAACAGATGGCACCGCAGAGTAGGGCGGTGCTCAGATATACGCCGACCCAAGGCTGGTGGAACAGGATCTGGCCGAAGGCCAGCACAAGGCCCTGGGATACCGGAAACTTGGAGTGGTAAGTGGGCTGCATGTTCGAATGAAGTGTTTCGAAATGCTGCCAAGCCGCCGGCGTTGGATTTGTGATCCGGTGATGAGCGAACGTATCCGCCAGTAGCAAATAGCTATATTCGTTGTTGTTGCGAGGTTGGGGAACGCCGAGGATCGGCATCAGAGCCGCGCGGCCGGCGAGCGCCGCCAGGATCACAAGCAACACAGCCCGGCCGTGGCTGGCGAGTATCCAGCTGAGCCATGGCGGCGGTTTGATTGGCCTCAATCGCTGGATCGCCAGACGTGCAAATGCGAACGCAGCAAGAAGCACGCAGCTCTCCACCAGGATGACTCGCAGAGCATGGATCTGGGCGAAGGCCATAAAGACACAGCTTGAGCCATCCAAACAAGTGGGTCAAGCGGACCTTTTCCGTCTTCAGGCGCGGCGTGCAGTAGTGATGGGCGTCGGTACGCGGATAAGCCGGTGCAGATAGGCACGTGAGATCGACAAGCGCTGCGCGGCGAGAGTCTTATTCCCGTTGCATTCCTGGATCGCCTCATTCGCCAGCCTGATGCGGTAATCCCGCACCAGATTCTCGAATGAGCCCGCACAGGTTTCGTCGAAGAACTCGGCGGCGTCGTCCAATTCCTGCATGGCTTGGGGCAAGTCCCGCACTCGAATGCAACTGCCCTCCGCCATGATGATTGCTCGTTGAATTACGTTTTCAAGCTCTCGGACGTTTCCGGGCCAATCGTAACTTTCAAGCGCTGTCAGCGCACCGGGTTCAATCGCCTCCACGGACTTGCCATACATGTTCGAGTAGCGGCGCAGGAAGTGGCGCGTGAGCACCTCAATGTCTTCGGGATGGTCATGCAGGGGTGGTAAGTGGATCTCCATTACCTTAATCCGGTAAAGGAGGTCGTGCCGGAAATCGCCGGTGGCTACCATCTCGTCCAGATTGCGGTGCGTGGCGAATACGATGCGTGCCCGCAGAGGAATCAGGCTGCTCGATCCCAATCGGCTGAACTCGCGTTCCTGCAGCACGCGCAGTAGTTTCACCTGCGTTTGAAGGCTCAGCTCACCAATCTCATCGAGGAGAAGAGTGCCGTCACCGGCTTTCTCGAAATAACCCTCGCGTTGGCCGGTGCTGCTCGTGAAGGCTCCCTTTTCGTGACCGAACAACTCTGCTTCGATCAGGTTCTCGGGAATGGCTCCACACGGGACAGCGACGAACGGCCGGCGCGCACGGCGGCCGAGACTGTGGATTGCACGAGCGACCAGTTCTTTTCCCGTTCCGGTCTCACCGGTGATAAGAACCGGGGCATCAAGACTTGCGATACGGTGGATGAGACCGTAAACCGCTTGCATCGGGACACTTTCACCAACCAGATCGCCGCAGACTTTCAGGTGCGGCGATTCGCGTCTGGTAGTCCGGTTCTCACGCTTTAGAATGGTGTTTTCGTAGGCGCGGCGGGCCAGAACCTTTAGTTCCCGCAAAGCGGGAGGCTTGCGCATGTAGCCGAAGGCGCCACGCTGCACCAGTTCCAGGGCCGATGAACGGACGTCATCGCTGGCCATTACCAGGATTGCAACAGGAAATTCGGCGATTTCCTCATAAAGGTCGATCTGCTCCTCCATCGGGCAGCAGGTGGGATCCAGGTCAAGAATTACGACGTCGCACTCTTGTTGGGCAACCAACTCTTTGACACCTCTGCGACGAGGTTCGATGGTAACCCCAAACTCCTTTCCTAGTGCGGGAGCTAGCACCGGGCGGAGTTTCAGATCTCGCGAACATAGAACAACTCGGATTAGCGGAGTCATACTCAGGTCAGTGTTCCTTGAGAGTAAACTTACCGACACCTTAAGTGTTAAACCACATATATTGCTTGTGGCATCAAGTGTATTCCATTGATTACGTTAGGTCAACTAGCTCCAGTACTAAGGTACTAAAAACTAACGTACCCCCTTCAGCAAACAACTCGTAATATTACTCGCAGTACTTCTCAAAAATCGCCTGTATTCAGGGTACTTTCTCTCTTCATATCGCCCGGAACTCACCGACATTCCACCATTTCCGTAAATCACAAGCCGGGGTCGTCTGAACCATCGAAGTGGGCTCGCCTACACATTTGCTGAGGTTCTGCCGGTTCTCAAGTGTCATATGTCACTATTGGAGACTGGTAGTTTTGGGTCTACTTGATCCTTGCCATCTTGATTTGGAGGACTCTTTGCGAAGTCTCATTGCTCTTCTTGTTATGACTTTTTTCTCAGTCGAGGTGGTTGCGCAGCAACCCACGCCTCCAAGTGAGTCGTCTTCCAGCACCGCGCCGTTGCTCGGTTTTTCATCCACGGGAACAGTGACGGAACAGGCTTGGGAGAAGCGCTTTCGAGCGATTCCCGATGCCAAGCGCATCCATGCCAACATGGTCCAGCTTGCCGGCCATCCTCACAATGTCGGCTCGGAAGCTCAAAGAAATAATGCGGAATGGCTGGTGGCTCGGTACAAGGAATGGGGCTGGGAGGCGCACATTGAGCAGTTTGACGTTCTCTATCCGACGCCCAAAACCCGCGTTCTGGAAATGGTTGGGCCGACGAAGTTCACGGCTAAGCTCGAAGAGCCACCACTTCCAGGCGATCCCTACACGAACGAAACGAAGACGCAGCTGCCGGGTTACAACATCTACTCAGCCGATGGCGATGTCACCGGACCGCTCGTTTATGTGAACTACGGAATGCCCGCGGATTATGAAGAGTTGGAGCGAAATGGAATTTCGGTCAGCGGCGCCATCGTGATCGCACGCTACGGAGGCGGCTGGCGCGGCCTGAAGCCAAAGCTGGCGCACGAGCATGGCGCTGTGGGATGCATTATCTATTCTGATCCGGCTGACGATGGCTACGTTCAGGGCGACGTTCTCCCAAAGGGCCCCATGCGGCCGCCCGATGGCGTGCAGCGGGGGAGTGTGGCGGACACCACGATCTATCCGGGTGACCCACTGACGCCCGGGGTCGGATCAGTGCCGGGAGCCAGGCGGCTGAAGATCTCCGAGGCCACGACACTGATGAAGATACCAGTTTTGCCCATCGGCTACGGGGATGCGCAGCCGCTGCTCGCGGCACTCGACGGACGGGTTGTGCCCGCGGGGTGGCGCGGCGGGTTACCGCTGACTTATCACTTCGGCCCGGGACCGACGAGGGTCCACTTGAAGCTGGAATTCAACTGGGACACTAAGCCTGTACTGGATGTGATAGCCACGATGAAGGGATCGGAAGAGCCCGACATTTGGATCGTTCGAGGCAACCATTACGACGGGTGGGTCAACGGAGCGGATGATCCTATTTCGGGCCAGTCGGCTCTGTTAGAGGAAGCGCGGGCTTTCGGAGAACTCGCCAAGCAGGGATGGCGGCCAAAGCGAACGCTGATCTACACGGCTTGGGATGGCGAGGAGCCGGGTTTGATTGGTTCAACGGAATGGGCGGAGACACACGCGGAAGACTTGTCGAAGCATGCTGCGCTCTACATCAATACAGATGAGAATGGCCGGGGCTTTTTTGGAGCCGGCGGCTCGCATTCTCTGGAATTGCTGGTCAATGATGTCGTGAAGGATATCAACGATCCGGAAACACAGGTGTCAGTCTGGAAGCGCCAGCAAGCGGCGACGATTCTACGTGGCGGGAGAAGGGCCAACCCGGCGCGCGCCGCTGGCGGAAACGCGATACTGGCGCGGCGTACTCTACCGATTGAGGCGATTGGAAGCGGCTCTGATTTTGCGGCGTTCATTGACCATTTGGGAATTGCTTCACTCAACTTGGGATTCGGCGGAGAAGATCGAAGCGGCACGTATCATTCGGCCTACGACACGCCTTGGTTCGAAGACCAGTTCGGTGACAAGGACGAAGTGTATGGGCCGGTTCTTGCACAAACCGCGGGTACGCTGGTGATGCGGGTGGCCGATGCCGAGATCCTGCCCTACGATTTCAAGGCCCTCACGGAAACCGTGAAGGGATACGACGCGGAGCTAAAAGGCCTGGTGAAGTCATTGCAGGACGACGCCGAAACCAGGAAACGGAATATCGATCTGGGTCTGTATACGTTGACCAGCGATCCAAAGAACCCAGTCCATGCGCCAGGACCACTGGTTCCACCCCCGGCCATGAACTTTACGGCACTCGATGATTCCATAGCGGCGCTTGGGAAGGCGGCTGACGATTTCGACCAGGCCAAGGCGAAGATGGCGACGCTTTCGCCCGAACAACGGAAGGCGCTGAACGCCCGACTGGCGCTTGCGGAGCGGAAGCTCACGAGCGAACAGGGTCTGCCCCGCCGTCCGTGGGTGAAGCATGTTTTGTATGCTCCAGGAACCTACACCGGCTACGGAGCCAAAACCATGCCGGGAGTGCGGGAAGCGCTGGAACAGGGCAGGTTCCAAGAGGCTCAAGAACAGATTGCGGTGGTGGCCAAGGCACTGCAGGATGAGGCAGCTTTCATCAATCAGATTGCGGCCGAGTTCGCCTCCTCTAAGTAAGCCTGCGCCCATGTAGACCCGGGGAGTTTATCGCAAGGTACGCCTTCGGAAATCACCACGGCGGAGGGAGCGCGCTAAGTCCGTGTGGAAGGACCCGTTGGCTCTACGCGGAGCTTCATGCCGTCGACCCCAACGACACGCACCTCCGAGCCTTGTTCCACCGGCACGCTCGATACGGCATCCCAGTGTTCGCCGCGGACGAAAACAGTTCCAGCCGGATCGAGCACGGTGCGCGCCTGGGCGATCTGGTTCACCAGCGCTTGCTGTCCCATGCGGTTCGGGTATGCCCGGGCACGAACCACCAGGGTCACCAAGAACATCGTAATGAGGGCGAAGGGCAAGCTCACGGCCAGCGCTGTGGAAAGCCGAATGCGCAACTCGGGCGGACCGTTGATCAAGAACAATGCTCCTAGCACCATGGCCACGGCCGCGCCGGTTCCCAGGATCCCGTGCGAGGTGAATTTCGCTTCCAGTACGAACAGGCTCACGGCGAGAACCAGCAGCGCGGCTCCCACCCAATTGATCGGCAGCACGGCCAGAGAAGACAACCCAAGTAGCAGCAGAATACCGCCCGCTACGCCGGGAAAAACCAGGCCCGGCGCCTGAAACTCGACGTAGATCCCCAGCGCTCCGAGAACCAGCAGAATAAATCCGATGTTGGGATCGGCGATAGCCCGAATGATCTGCTCCCGCAGCGAGGCGCGGTACTCGATAATCTCCGCGCCTCGCGTATGGAGCGTTTCGGTGCGGCCGTCAAAACGTTTGATCTCGCGTCCATCGAGCGCGTCCAGGAGCCGATGCTCGTCCGGCTCGATCAAGTCGAGCAAATGATTATCAAGCGCTTCCTTTTCGGTGAATGCCTTGGCCTGCCGGATTGTCTGCTCCGCCAGCTCCGCGTTCCGGCCGCGTTTGGTGACCAGGCTGCGCAGCCAGGCCGAAGTGTCACTTTCGATTTTGCTGCGCATCACCGGATCCATCTGCCCTCCCATTAGCACCGGCGAGGACGCGCCTGTGTTGGTGCCCGGAGCCATCGCGGCCACATCCGCAGCCTCCAGCAGGAAGAACCCGGCGGAAGCGGCGCGCCCTCCACTTGGTGTTACGTAGGCGATGACAGGAACGCGTGACGCGATGATCCTTGAATTGATCTCGCGCGCCGCGTCCAGCAAACCTCCGGGCGTGTTGAGCCGCAGCAGAACAGCAGCGGCGTTGTCCCGGCTTGCCTGATCGATCGCATGCCCGATGATCTCCACTGTGACGGGATGGACCACGGTGTCCACGTCGACTGCAATCACCTTCGGCTTTTCGGGCGCCCCGAAGGCCGCCAAAAGCAGCGTCAGCATCAACTCCATGGGTTGCCACCTCCAGCCTATCTCCACCAAACGGAAGCGATGGCCTGGCCGCTGTCCGAGGGCTAGGCCGGACCTCCCGGCTCCGGGGCAGCGAGTTTCTTCAGCACTTGTCCGAGAGAGGATAACAAGTCGATCGGCAGCGGAAACACGACCGTTGTGTTCTTTTCCGAGCCAATTTCGACCAATGTTTGCAAGTAGCGGAGCTGGATGGCGCCCGGTTGCCGTGCCATCGTCTCCGCCGCCTTTTCCAAATTCGCTGCTGCGGCAGCCTCGCCTTCGGCGTGGATGATCTTGGCCCTGCGCTCGCGCTCGGCCTCGGCCTGACGGGCAATGGCACGGATCATCTGCTCCGGCAAGTCCACCTGCTTGACTTCGACCATCGTTACCTTGATGCCCCACGGCCCGGTATTTAGATCGAGCACGGACTGCAGCCGGACGTTGAGTTTTTCCCGCTGGCTAAGCAGTGCGTCCAGTTCTACCTCGCCCAGAACGCTGCGCAGGCTCGTCTGCGATAGTTGCGAGGTGGCGTACAGGTAGTTGGCCACTTCAATCACCGCTTTGGTGGGGTCAATCACCCGAAAATACACCACCGCACTCACCTTGACCGTCACGTTGTCGCGAGTAATTACATCCTGCGCTGGAACTTCCATTGCCTCGATCCGAAGCGATGTACGCACCATGCGATCGATGGGCGCAAACACCAGGAAAATGCCCGGACCCTTCGGCTCGGGTAAGACGCGGCCCAGCCGAAAAATCACACCGCGCTCATACTCGCGCAGGATTTTGATGGAAGAAAACAGATATATGACGATAATCGCTGCTGGGATCATCCATAACGGCAACATCATCTGACACCCCCTTTGAACTCTGTCTTTACGCTTCCCGCTTGCCTGCGCTCATCATACGCCTGCTGAAGGGCTGGCGTGTCGGGCGCAATTGCGCTGGATGTCGGGGCGAGGCTGTAACGCGCCCGGATCAGGAAACTTTCGGTTCTGATAGTAGTCCAAAAAGCATGCCCTCCACCTACCCATCCGGCTGATGTGCCGCCGCTGAGTTCGGGCCAGACTCAAAGCATGAGTGCAGCTACTGAATTTGATCTTGAGGCCTACTCACAGGCCCTGACAAAACTGGTCGAACAAGCCGGTCAGACCGTGGTCGCCGTGCAGGCCGCGGCCTATCGCGTCTCGAGCGGCGTTGTATTTCGCGAAGATTTGGTGGCCGTGAACAGCCATGCCCTCCGGCGCGAAGGCAAGATCCCGATCAACCTGCCGGACGGCACCCAGACCCAGGGCGCCATCCTTGGCCGCGACCCAGCCGTGGATGTTGCGGTGCTCCAAATTGCTGGCGGCAAGCTGCAAGTGGCCATTCCGGAGGAGCCAGCGCAATTGCGGGCCGGGTCACTAGCCGTGGTGGTGGGCCGGACGCTCGATGCGGGGCTCTCCGCCAGTGCCGGCATACTCGGAGCGGCTGGTGGACCGCGCCGCACCTGGCGCGGCGGTATCCTGACACAGTTCCTTCGGCTGGACGTGAACCTGTATCCGTCTCAAGCCGGCGCTGCAGTAGTCGGGGCGAGTGGTCGGCTGATCGGTATGGCCACCGGCGCAATGTCCCGGCATTCCGCGCTGGCGATTCCGTTTGAGACGTTGAACCGGGTTGCCGACGAATTGCTGAAGAGTGGGCACATCCGGCAGGGATATCTTGGCGTCAGCTTGCAGCCTGTCCCCATCCCCGCGCATCTGCGAAGTAAAACCTCCTTAGCCAGTGAGACGGGATTAATGATCTTGAGCGTGGAGCCGGAAACGGGCGCTGAGGAAGCGGGTCTGCAGTTGGGCGACATCGTGATTGCGGCCGGTGGCGAATCGATTGGAGACACCGAAAGCCTGCAATCGTTGCTGCGCGGCGATGCGGTGGGCGCGCCCATCAAGTTAACCCTGTTCCACGCGGGTGAGGTGATTGAACGCGAGGTCCGGGTATCGGATCGGGGACCGGGAAGGAGACACTAAGATGCCGTTTCCAGTGCCAGGGCGGATTGCGGAGCAACTGCGCCAGTCCACCGTTCAGATCCGCACCGGACGCGGGCGAACACAAGGCAGTGGGTCGGGCTTCGTGCTGAATGCCGGCCGGATCGTGACCAATGCGCACGTCGTGGTGGCCGGCGAAATCAACGGCGGAAGAAGTTTGAGCATCGAGTTGTGGGACGGGCAAACACGGCCGGCAAAGGTGTTGAAGATAGACCGGCGCCGGGACCTTGCACTGGTTTCGATAGATGGCGGAACGGCGGTGCCCGGCACACTGGCCTCGCGACAGGCTCAACCCGGACAGCCGGTGATCGCCGTTGGCAATCCCTTGGGGTTCGTGGGCGCCATATCCAGCGGCGTAGTGCATCGCGTCGGAGCCATTCGCGGTCTGGGTCCGACGCTGTGGATTCAGGCAGACTTGCGATTGGCGCCTGGCAACTCAGGCGGGCCACTGGCCGATCTGCACGGTGAAGTCGTCGGCATCAATAGCATGATCGCCGGTGGGTTGGCACTCGCCATACCCGCCCAGGCCGTGCAACGGTTCGTGGAAAGTGGCGCGGATTCGCGAAGCCTCGGGGTGGTGGTGCGGCCCGTGGCGTTCCCTGCACACTCGGCTGTTCGCCGCCGCGGGCTGCTGATTCTCGAATTAATTGCCAACGGCGCCGCTGAACGTGCATCCCTATTGCCGGGGGACCTGCTTATCGCGGCAAACGGGAAACAATTGGACGATCCTGACAAGCTTCTGGCCGCCCTCGAAACGAACGTCGTTCTCATGGTCGAGTTCGTTCGTGGAGATACTAGCCGCGTGCGGCGCGTGACCGTCCAACTGGCCGAGAGCAGGGCGGTGAACGCGGCGTGATCCGGGTTTTCATCCTGGCTGAATCCATCGGTGAAGCTCGTGGTCTGACTTCCCTGCTTGAGGAGGAGGACGGGGTTGAGGTGGTCGGTGCCGAGCCGGATGATGGATCCGGGGCCTCCTTCACGCGCGCCGGGACGTCGCCGGATGTGGCGCTGGTCTCTGGACGCTCATTGGTAACGGAGCTTCCCTTTGAGCAAATACCGGTGGTCCTGTTGAGCGAAGGACCGGTTGAGGAATGGGATCATCGCGGAACGGTACGCGCTTGGCTGCCGCCGCAGGCTTCCCCCGGCGAACTCGTTGCCGCGCTGATGGCTGCCAGTCAGGGGCTCACGCTGCTAACCCCGGCACAATCGGAAGTGATCTTCAATGTTCCTGAAGCCGCGCAACGCGTTGTATCTCCGCCTCGCACACCGCAGCTCATCACGGCGCTTGCCGAGCCCCTCACGCCGCGTGAAACGCAGGTGCTGCGCATGATGGCCGAGGGGCTCGGCAACAAAGAAATCGCCGGCCAGCTCGGCATCAGCGACCACACCGCAAAGTTCCATGTGGCATCGATCCTGGGAAAGCTGAACGCCGCAACCCGAACCGAAGCCGTGACGATGGGAATCAAACGCGGCTTGGTTCCCATCTAATGTAAAGCCCGGAAGCAGCCGAATTCCACGTTTTCCAACAATCCTCGTTGATCGGCGTTCATCGGCGGCCATTAAGTCGCTGTCGCAGCCCGCACCGCCTCCCCTCGCGGGCCGCGTTTGCGAAAATGAAGAAGTACCCGCCTGAATGCTCGATCGAATCTCCGTACATGGCGCCCGCCAGCACAACCTGAAGAACATCAGCGTGGAAATTCCGCGCAACACCTTTACGGTCGTCACAGGCCTCAGCGGCTCGGGCAAAAGCTCCTTGGCCTTCGACACGATCTACGCCGAAGGCCAGCGCCGCTATGTCGAGACGCTCTCTCCCTATGCGCGCCAGTTTCTCGACCAGATGGAGCGCCCCGAAGTGGATTCCATCGAGGGCCTGAGTCCGGCCATCTCAATTGAGCAGAAAACAACCTCCCGCAGCCCGCGGTCGACAGTCGGCACGGTAACTGAGATCTACGACTACCTGCGCCTGTTGTACTCGTCGGTAGGGATCCCACATTGCCCGTTGTGCGGCACCGAGATCAGCCGCCAGCCCCCTTCACAGATCTTGGAGCAGGTGCTGGAGATCGGCCAAGGCGAGCGCGTCATGGTGCTGGCGCCGATTGTTCGCGGCCGCAAAGGCGAGTTCAGGAAGGAACTTGAAAAACTTTCAAAGCAAGGTTTCTTGCGCGCCCGGATTGATGGCGAGTTGATGTCTCTGGATGAGCAGATCGCCCTCGACAAACGCAAGAATCACACCATTGAAGTGTTGGTGGACCGCCTCTTAATCAAGGAAGGCGTGACGCAGCGGCTGGAGAGCTCAATACAGACGGCTCTGAAGTTGGCTGACGGTCTCGTTACCATCGTGGTTGTCAATGGCCCGGAGCATCTCTATTCGGAAAAACTGGCCTGCCCGAACGATGGCACCAGCATCCCTCAGCTCGAGCCGCGGTCTTTCTCGTTCAACAGTCCTTACGGCGCGTGCGAAGTGTGCAATGGTGTAGGCAGCAAATGGTCCTTCGATCCCGCAAAAGTGGTGGCCGATGCGTCCAAGCCGCTGCTGGATGGCGGCCTCGGTCCGGGCTCTAGTTCGTCGTTCATGATCACTTCCCTGACCGAAGGCGCTGAACAGCTGAAGATCGACCTGAGTAAGCCGTTTGAGGAACTCCCGAAGAAGATACGCCAGGTCTTGTTATCGGGCTCCGGCGAGTTCCCCGGCATTTTGAACCTGCTTGAGGAGAGCTTTCGGCAGGCGAGCGAGGGCTATCGCGAGTGGCTCATGGAGTATATGTCTGCCACGGAATGCCCAGCGTGTCATGGTAAGCGGCTCAAGCCGGCGAGCCTGGCGGTCAAAGTGAAAGGTGTTTCGATTGGCGAATTCACCGCAACCTCCATTGCGCGCATCTTGCCGCTGGTTCGGAGTTGGGCTTTCACGGAACGCGAACTGCAAGTGGCCGGACGATTGGTTGAGGAGATCGGGAACCGGCTGGAGTTCCTGACGGCTGTCGGCTTGGACTACCTGAGCCTCGATCGTTCGTCCGCAACCTTGTCGGGCGGCGAGGCACAACGCATCCGGCTCGCCACGCAAATCGGCTCCAAGTTGCGGGGCGTTCTGTATGTGCTGGATGAGCCATCCATCGGATTGCACCCGCGCGACAATCAACGGCTCCTGAACACGCTCCATCAACTGCGGGACTTGGGGAATACGGTGCTGGTGGTCGAGCACGATGCGGAAACGATTGAGCAAGCCGACTATGTGATCGATCTGGGTCCGAAGGCAGGACGCCTGGGCGGTGAACTCATCGCGCAAGGAACGCCCAAAGCGATTATGGCCGCGCCCAATTCATTGACCGGACAATACCTGGCAGGCAGACTCGCCATCACGGCGCCTGCGTTTCGGCGCTCCGGCAACGGCCAGAAGCTGGTGGTCAAAGGCGCTAGCCTGCACAATTTGAAGAATGTGGACGTCGAGTTCCCCCTCGGCACGCTAACCGTCGTTACAGGTGTTTCCGGCAGCGGAAAATCCACGTTGGTGAATGACATTCTGTACCGCGCACTGGCGAAGCACATCTACGGGTCGCGCCAGGAACCGGGGGCCCACCAAGCCATCACCGGTTTGGAATACATCGACAAGGTGATTGAGATCGATCAATCACCGATCGGCCGCACGCCGCGCTCGAATCCGGCCACATACACCGGCGTCTTCACACAGATCCGGGAGCTATTTGCGATGTTGCCGGAATCGCGCGAACGCGGTTACAAGGCGGGGAGATTCAGCTTCAACGTAAAAGGCGGCCGCTGCGAAGCTTGCCAGGGCGATGGATTGAAGCGCATTGAGATGAACTTCCTTCCCGATGTGTTTGTCACTTGCGATATCTGCCGGGGCAGGCGCTACAACCAGGAAACCCTGCAGGTGAAGTACAAAGGCCGGTCCATCGCAGACTTGCTGGAGGCCAGTGTGGAAGACAGCGTGGATATCCTGGAGAATATCCCGCTGGTACAAGCCAAGCTGAGGACGCTCTGCGACGTTGGTTTAGGGTACATTCATCTCGGACAATCGTCGACCACCCTCTCCGGCGGAGAAGCGCAGCGCATCAAATTGGCGAAAGAGCTGAGTAAGCGCCAAACCGGCAAGACGTTTTATATCCTGGATGAGCCAACCACCGGCCTGCACTGGGAAGACATACGGCACTTGCTTGACGTCCTGCAAAGGCTGGTCGATCTGGGCAACACGGTGTTGGTCATTGAGCACCAGTTGGACGTCGTCAAGAGCGCCGATTACCTGATTGACCTGGGCCCCGAGGGTGGCGAGGCCGGCGGTCGGATTGTAGCCACCGGCACGCCGGAAGAAGTGATTGAGGTTCCTGAAAGCCATACGGCGGCGGCGCTCCGCAGCCTGCTGAGGCCGGAGAGAGTGGCCTGAGTGACTGACTACTCTGAAGCAGATCAGCCGGGCACGAACCTGCAGCCGCCGGAAGCTGTTTCGCCCCTGAGCGTTGAGAAGCAGCCGTTCTGGGATTACCAGGACGTGGCACTCCTGGTGGGTTTTGTTCTTGCTGGCATCTTTGCCTTAGCGCTGATCTCCGCTTTGATTCTGCACGCCTTCCCTGCCCTGCGCCAGAACCCCGCTCCTTGGGGATTCGTAACGCAGTTGTTCTTATACGTGTTCATCTATGCCGGCTTTCGGCTCAACTTCTCGACGCGATATGGGAAGCCCGTGTTCCGGTCTCTCGGATGGCTGGCTCCGCAGGTCCCTCTGTCGCTGCCAATCTTGAGTGGGTTGGCGCTGCCGTTTGTCCTATCGGCTTTGGCCGCGGCCATGCATCCACCAACCATTCCGTCCCCGTTCGACAAGTTCCTGAAGGAGCCTGTCTGGTTGGTCTTGTTCGGAGTGCTGGCCGTAACGCTGGGTCCTTTGGTGGAGGAGCTCTTCTTCCGCGGGTTTCTGCAACCGCTACTGTGCCGCAGTTGGGGAGTGGTCGCGGGCATATTTGCGACAGCCCTGGCGTTTGGCTTGCTACATGGGCCCGAGTATTCCTGGTCGTGGCAGTTTCTGGTGACACTCACGCTGGCCGGCGCTGCATTCGGTTGGATGCGCTGGGCCTCCAACTCCGTCATCTCCTCAACCGTGATGCACGGTTGCTTCAACCTGGTCATGTTTGGCGGGATGATCTACAAACTGAATCTAAAACCATGAGCCCTTCTATCCAGACACCGCGCTACACGATTGAGACCATCCAATGGACACCAGAAGGCGTCGTGATGATCGATCAGACCCGTCTTCCTCGCGAGACCGTCTACGTCACGTGCACGTCGTACGTGGAGGTGGCCGAGGCCATTCGCAGCATGGTGATTCGCGGAGCTCCGGCCATCGGGGTGGCGGCGGCGATGGGAGTCGCGATCGGCGCGCTCCACTCGGATGACTTGCCCGCCGACATGCCCCGGATTTGTGAAACACTGGCGAAAACGCGCCCGACAGCCGTGAATCTGTTCTGGGCTATCGAGCGGATGAGACGGCTCTACGAATCGGTTTCCGCTGAAAGCGTGGATGTGATTCGAGAGACACTGGTGGCTGAAGCGATCCGGGTCCGGCTGGAAGACATCGCGATCAACGAAGCGATCGGCCGGCATGGCGCGCCCCTGGTGCCGGACCACAAGACGGTCCTGACTCACTGCAATGCCGGGGCGCTGGCGACGGCGGGCTTCGGTACGGCGCTGGGTGTGATTCGCGCGGCGGTGCGGGCGGGCAAACAGATCGATGTCTTTGCCGATGAGACGCGCCCCTTCCTGCAAGGCGCAAGGCTGACAGCCTGGGAGCTGCAGCAGGACGGCATCCCGACCACCCTCATCACCGACAGCATGGCGGGCCACTTCCTGAAGAGCGGCCGGATCGGCTGTGTGGTGGTTGGCGCGGACCGCATCGCGGCGAACGGAGATGTCGCAAACAAGATCGGCACCTATGGCGTGGCCGTGTTGGCGAAGGAGAATGGCGTGCCCTTCTACGTGGCGGCGCCTGTCTCAACGCTTGACTTGAGGCTCAGTTCCGGTGACCTGATCCCGATTGAGGAACGGTCAAGTGTGGAAGTGACCCACGTGCAGGGCGTCCATGTGGCGCCAGACGGCATTAGTGTCGCGAACCCCGCTTTCGATGTGACGCCCAACCGCTATGTGTCGGCGATCATTACGGAACTCGGGGTGGCTCGGGCGCCGTATGCGGAAAGCCTGAAGCGTCTGGTTGAAACGGCAGAGTAGCTGGCGCCAGAGGCACCTCGAACGCGGGTGCCTTCAGCACCGTGCCGCTGCCTGGAGCTTCTTCGTCCGAGAGTTCGCCCAGAATACGCGAGACATAGTCGATGGTTTCCGGAATATCCGGAATGCCTCGGGCGTTGTCGACGCGGTTGGGCCCGGCGTTATAGGCGCCCAACGCCAGTCGACGGTCTCCGTGATACCGGTCTAGCAGCTGCTTCAGATATCGTGCTCCCGCTTCCACGTTTTGGCCGGGGCTGAACGCATCCGCAAGCCCGAGCGTTTCCGCGGTCGACGGCATGATCTGCATCAGTCCCATCGCTCCCGCGGTCGAGACGGCACAGGGCCGGAATGCCGATTCCTGCCTCATTACCGCCCGGATCAGGCTGGCGGAGACTGCGTTCTTCTCCGCAGCCATGCTGGTCAGCTTCTCCACTTCCTCTTCTGCCAGAGGCGGACACGCGGCCGTGGGGACACGAACGTTCGGCATATCGACTGCCGCTGGGGCAGGCTCCCAGCGTGCCGAGAAGAAAGTGTCCGTGAACGCGTCCTGCGAACTGCTGGAGGTGCTCAATGCCGGCGGAACACCACCCACATCGGCGTCTTGATGCTGGCGGTGCAGCGACGCACGCTGCTGGGCCAGCGAACCTCGCTGGGCCTCCTGCTGGGCCGCGAAGATGGCTTGCTGTTGGCGCTGAATGGATTCCTGCATCGCTGCCTGGCCCGTCTGGCCGAGGACACGGAGAACGAAGAACAACAGGATGGCTAGCCGCCAAAGCAGTTCGCGGCACATGGTCACGAAGCCAGACACACTTTCAACCCAGAACTGCATCCATGTAAGGCATCGGCAGACAGCTGTGGATTCTTTAGGTTGTAAGGCTGTTTATTTCTCGCAGGCCCGCCTCACGGGGCAATCTAGATCACGGCGCGTGAATGCAAAAAGGCCAGGCGATTTCTCGCCTGGCCTTTCGCGTGTACTGACTTTAGGTCAGCTTATTTCGGGCAACCAAGTGCCTTGACTTGATCTTCCGGAAGCGGCTTCAGTTCGACATCGCCGATCTTAGCCGTACCCTTCGGAACGAGGTAGACATCGACGCGGCGGTTCTTATCCGCATCGGTGACCACCGAACCCTTGCGTTCCTTCTGCTCAGGTCGAGCCGAAGTACCGCAGAGACCCGGATCCGGGGCTGGGGTCGTTGACGTGCCTACCCAGGCAACCTTGATGCGAGAAGGATCGACCTTCGCGCAGGTGCCGGTGCCGCCGCTGAGGACCGCCGCTGCATTCAGCGTGCGAGCTTCATCGAGAGGCTCGGGAGCGATCTTGTGCTTGCCCGTGCCAGATCCGGGCAGCATGGCCTTTTCATCGGTATCGATGTGGCCGACGAGGACGACGTCGTAATCGCCGCTGGCCTGGGCCGGAGCGACTTCGTCGATCAGGATGCGCTTGCCGCAGTTGTTGACTCGAGCTTTATCCTTCGCAAAGTCGATGTCGTTGAACCGGCGGATGTTGGGCGAGCAATTAACCGCGATGTCGACGGTCTTGCTGCTGGAATGGCCCGTGCTGTCGGTTACCTTCGCAGTTACCGTCACGGTCTTGGTCTGAGTCGTAGATGGATCGAAGGTGAGGCTCGAAGAGTCGAACGTCGCCGTCGCACCCGAACCGCTGATTGTGCCTTCGCTAACCGACCACTGGAACGTCTCGCTGCCGTTGCAGGCGCCGCCTGTCGCGGAAGCACTGATGGTCGTGCTGTGCGTGCCATCGTTGGCCGCGCAAACCAGCGAGCTCGAAGAACTGGTGAGCGAGGTGATTTGGGGCTGCACGTATTCCTTCACGGAAATGGTGACCGGGCCGGCCGTTACGGTGCGCGATGCATCCGTCGTGTCGGTGACCGTGACTTCTACGCTGAAGTCGCCTCCGTTGTTCGGAGTGAAGGTGAAGTCGGGACTGTTGCTGCCGGACGGTGCGCCGTTAAGCTTCCAGGCGTAGCCGAGCGTGTGACCTTCGGGGTCGCTGGCGCTCGAGTGCACGGTGATCGGCTTGCCTTGGCACAGCAGACCTTCGTAACCGGTAATGGAACCGGCGTTAAGCGGGGACACCTTCTTCACCGGAACCGGTGGAGGCGGCGGTGGCACATAGATCTGCCCGAGGTAGAAAGTCAGACCGGCAGTGAGTTCCATTCCGTTGATCCAATGCTTGTTCGGAATGTACACGCCACCCGCGGGAAAGTTCGGAAGACCGAATGTCGGATTGCGGGAGAACATGCCGCGAGCGTCAAGACGTAAGCCGACGCGCTCGGCGAGGTGGATCTTAACGCCGCCACCGTAGTTCACTCCAACCTGAAGATTGCTGCTTAGGCTCGAAGCGTAATACGGATACCCGGCGTAAGGCCCGATCGCCCACGATTTCGCTGAGGTGGTCGGCTGATAGTTCAGCGCGCCGAGACCCACCGTCACGTATGGGCGAACCTTGGCGCCTTTCGGGGCGAAGTGGAATAGAGGGTTCACCGCATAGTACTGATTGCGGTTGCCAAAATTATATGTGGGAATATCAATCCCCAACGGTGTGACGAGTCGCACTTGGTTCCACATGTACTGATACATGAACTCGAGGCCGAGATAGTTGTTAACGTTGACGCCAACACGAGCACCCGCCGTGCCGCCATCAATCAACTTCGTATTGAGGCCCGACTGAACGGTGCCCCAGAGGCTAACGCCGCCGAACGGGTCAATTTCAACCGAATCGGGGCGATCCGGGGTATGCCAAAAATCCTGTGCCGATGCCACACTACCGCCCAAAGACAACAAGGCCAAGCAAAGCAACGGAAAACCGATCGGCTTATGCACGAGCCGAATTTTCATTTTTTTCTCCTCCGCTGTGAGATTTAATTTTCATAACCAACACCATCACTTGATGTTAGCGGATCACGGGCCTATTGCGAAAGACCAATCCGAACTCATTTGTGAGACCAAATAGCCTATCGCCATATCCATCTGGAATCCAGAGCCGCCTAATACTAAACTCGGGTTTACCGTCGCTTAGGCTCGCCCACGACCCGCCACTGTCCCTGGATTCGTACAACTGACCAAATCCGACCGCATACGCCACCGCCGGCTCGGTCGGACTATAAACTACTGAATTAAATGTAGATGCTGGAACCCCAGAGCTTATTCTATACCAATGTTGCCCCTGATCGGAAGACTGAAATAGCCCGTCTTGAAGGGCCGCCAGCCAAGGCGCGGACGGGGCGCCGGACAGGGCGATCTGGTTGATTAAGGCCGGGTCCCGGGGGAATCCGACGGATTCCCAGTGCAGCCCAAAATCTTGTGAAAAAAATAAACTGGCCCCCCTGGCGATCATTCTTCCGTCGGAAGACGGGGCGATGTAGAGCGCATTCACGGCCTCCGTGCCAGGCACTTCTACCACTTCCCACTTCGTGCCCCCATCAATCGTGGATATCAGCCCACGATCGGTCGCGACGAAGACGTAATTCTGCTTTTCAGTGTGAACTGTATATAGGCCATTGACGACATGAAACGGAAAGGCATGTGGCGGCCCGAGCGTAACCACGGTTTTCGTTTCCGCGGGTACTTTCTTCCCTGTCTTGGAAACATAGGCCTTGGTGTTCCGTACCGACGTCGTCTTGGTCCTGATCATAACCACGGCCGGCTTCCACGTCAGACCCCCGTCAATCGACCTGTAAAGCTGATGTGTCGTGGAACCTAACAGAACTTTCGCGTCGTCAGGGAGGCCCGTGATGTGCTCCAGATGCGCGCCTTCCAGGCCCGTCGATTTCCCGAGCCGGTTCCAGTGCTCGCCTTTGTCCGAGCTCGCAAACAACGCGCTGGTTTCGCCGGAATGGGCTTCCACCGCAACCAATCGGCCGCCGCTCACCGTCGTCGAATTTAACCGGCGGTCGACAAAGCCATCGTTCAAAGGTTTCTGCGTGACGCCCCGGTCGGTGCTGGTCAGCAGGCCTTCTCCCTCAATCGCCAGATACATCCGATGCGGATCGGCCGGATCAAACGTGAGCCAGTTCACCTGTTCGTGGCTAAGCTGTTTCCAGGTCACGCCGCGATCCTCCGACCGAAACAGGCCCAGGGTGGTTCCGGCATAGATTACGGCGGCATCGCCCGGATCCTGGCGAATGATATGCGTTCTGCGATGTGTATTAGGAATGCCTTGCAGTTTGTGCCATTGCTCTCCGCGGTCGAGGCTGGCATAGATACCGCTGCAGGCACTGGCGAAAATATGCTCCGGCGTCGTCTTGTCGACGGCAATCGAGAATACATCCGAGTCGTCGATCATTCCCACGTGAATGGACTCCCAGGTCTTTCCGCCATCCGCCGTCTTCCAGGGGAGATGCGACGTCCCGGCGTAAATGATTTCGGAATTCTTCACATCGAATGCGACGGCGGAAGTAGCCCGCATTTCGAGGTTGTCCGGATCGGAAATCTTGCGCCAGGTCTTTCCGGAATCGGTGCTCAGGAACACGCCATGCAGAGAGGCGGCCGCAAAATGTGTGGGATCACTGGGCGAGGCAGCGAGGGCCCGCACGCCAAATCCGCTGAGGTCCGGCGAGAGCGTCCAAGTTGCCCCGGCATCGTAGCTTTCAAACAGGCCTCCATGATCGGAGCCGACCATCCCAATCAGGTAATGCTTGTTATCCAGCGGGTCAATCAGGATGGTTGAAACCTCGCCGAATTGCCGCTTTGGCAGAGGCAAAGTCCGCCAGGTTTCGCCGGCGTTCTCAGACTGGAAGAGAAGAGAGTTCCGGCCCCCGGCCAGAATGACTTGCGGGTTCTTCGGATCTACCGCGACCGAGGTGGCCGTCCCGCCCCACGGCCCGGCAACGTGCCACATCTCACTGGACGGCGCGTCGGCGGCTATTCCGAGCGAAACAGAGACAAACAGAGCCTGCAGCCCTATCGCCAAATACCCAATAGTCGAGTTAGAAGTTGCTCTCATGGTCAAGTAGTTCTATTTTGACCTAACCGGGCCAAGTTTTCCAATCGGCGACGAGGATTACCTCCGCATAGTCTATTAAAGACCGAACTGACGAGTTTCCTATTTCTGCTTCGCGATTACCAGGTTCTTGATCTTGGCGTAGACCGACGAAGGCAGGATTTTCTTCTGCACCAATTCGTCCTTGCCGCCGTAGGGACGGCCGGCAATGATCTTCTTCGCGTAGGCATCTCCAATACCAGGAAGAGCCTCGAGATCCGCCTGCGAAGCGCTATTCAAATCCACCAATTGCTTCTTGGTCGTGTCGGTCATCTTGCTGGCGGCCTGATCAGGCGGCGCCGCAACCACGGCTGTACCCAGCAACAGCACCGACGCCAGCATTACCAGCAGCAATCTCTTCAAAGTCATGTCCAGAACCCCCTCCATACTATATAGGAATGCGCGTTCGAGCCCGCTCTGAACCCGCTGAACAGGAACCTATCCAACTCAGCCCGGAATTGCAAGACTTTACAGCCACTTCCCCACATTAAAAATTCTTTCACAAAGACTCACTTCAGCTTGCTGAAAGTCACGCCGACGCCGGCGGAGAGTATCAAATCGTTGTCTTTGGTCCCAGGCGGCGGGTTGGAAGTGTACCGGTCGCTAAAGGTGACATTCAGGGTCAGCAATTTGCTCACGGCCGTGGATGCAACCAAGTCGAGGTTGACGCGGTACTGGCCGAGATACGACATATTCGGGAAGAAGCGAAGGCTCTCATGGAAGTGGCTCCGCTTTTTCCAGACCTTGTCATATTCGTCGCCGACCACCAGCTCGGCCGAGCTGCGATCAAACGTTGTATAGTACTGCTGGTTGAACGATCCGCCGCCCAGTAGGTCCAAATAGGACGTGTCTGTTTTGATGGCGTGCCAGCCGAAGCCGACGCTCGGGTTGACCTGAAACTCCAGTTCCTGGAATTCGTCGCTGGCAAAGTCAGCCTGTCCCCACACGTATAACTTGGGGTTCAAATTGCGGTTGTAAATGACGCCGCCATGGTTGGAGTTCGCCGTGGTCTGAGTCGTACACGGCCCGATCAAAGGCGCCACCGGGCACGTCTTGCCGGTTCCGTAAATGGAAGAGAAGTACAAGGTCGTCTGGTCCTTGTGGGTGTCGCGAACGGCGTTGAAGCCGGTGGTCAGGTTGAAGGTATTCGAGTTTCCCTGCGCCAATCCAATGCCCAGGTTGAAGCTGCCAGTCCACAGCTGGATCAGGCTGGGGTGGCGATAGAGTTCCACCTGTGCGTCGTACGCCTTTTGCTCATCCATGTCGCGCAGGGCCGTGATGTCATCGCGTTGGGTTTGTACCGGGCCGGCTGTAGCGGTCTGAACGTCAACTTTCGGGCCTTCTACCTTGGTTGGTCCAACAACTGACTTGCCGTCTTTGAGGCCGATGGTCAGAGGAGCCGTGGTTGTTATCTCGGTCACTGCATCAAATGGAACCTTGATGACGCCGGCCAGGTCCGATTTAAAGATCAGGTCTTTGCCGTCCAGTTTTTGGACCGTGCCGCTGAGATGGTCGCCATTCTTCAAGGTAATTTGGTCTGCCAATAGAGAAAACGGAAGCAGGAAACTAAGAATAGTTGATGCGAATTTTGTAGTGTGTTTAATCATTACTTCTCCAAAGACATGTATCAAGATGCAGAATAGAGACGCTCTCTGGACAGACCCTGATTCTTTCAATTCTTCCACATCGCTGCTGAGCGTCAAACAGGGACTTTCGGCCTATTCCAAAGCAGTGGGTTTTGATGCTATACTTACCGGCTCGTCACGTCACCGCCGCCCGGCAACCAGACCTTCGCTTTTCAGGTCGTCCAGCAGATCGCCGGTTGCGTTCCTGGGATAACCGAAATCCCAGAAGGGACTGCCACCGCAGCTTTCCCAAATGCGCTTGGTGGCAGGCTCCAGAATCCTCACCAACCGCAAGTCGGCTTCCTGGACACCCGGATCGTCGTCTAAGCCGAGCGTGGCCAGGATTCCGCGCAGATCCAGGTCGTTGCGATAATCGTCCAGCCCCAGCCGGTATCCTTTTTCCACCTCGTTGACAAACTCACTCCATCTCCTGATCAAGCCGGCTCGCCCGGCGCGAACCACATGCGGAGGTGAACCGTTCTCGGTCAGGTACTCTTCAATCTGCTGGTCGGTCAGGTGTGGTTTCTGTGACATCTTCTTGTGGGGCCGGTTGTTAACCGGCGGCGGGTTGTTAACCCGCCAAGCTCTTTCGAAAAATGGCCTCCGGAACGTCGTGGCATTCTCATCCGCGCCAGCCGCCTACTCGTGCTCCTTCGAAATCTGGCGCCGGAAATAGCTCTCGCCGGTGTTCGGGATGAAGAACGTTCGAATCGTCCCATCCGGGTTGTAAGCGCCAAAATAGCCGTGGCTGCGGTCGAAGCGCGTGATCACCCCATCGTCGCGCACCGCCTGCAGGATGTTCCCGCCCTTGGGCGCGTCGCGGAGAGCCTGCGCCAATTCCAGGTATTGACCTCTGGTTATGTTCCCGAACTCCTGGCCGTGCTTCGCATAATGCTCGTCAAGCTGGCGTTTGGAACGAAACCCGGGACCCGACGCCAACAACAGCGCGGCCGTCATCGCCCAGACCAGCAATATAAGTGATACGCGCAGTGACTTCATCGTTAGCGGAACCTACGGAACCCGTACCAATCTTAGCTGCTGCGGAGCGCCGCCAGCGTACCGGGCAGCCCGCAGAGTAAACTTTGGGCATGAACGATACCGAGTTACAAGCTCTCAATCGCCTTTCCATTGCCGTCGAGAGCTTGGCGAAAGCGATTGTCAACCTCGACCTGAAACTGGATCGTCTGGTTGCTCACGAGCCCGCGAAGGCTTTCCCGAGCGCACAACCAACCCATGCCAAAGACGAGCCGGCCGCGGGGCACTGATCGGCTTCAGACTCTCGCTCTCTCGGGAGGACCGGCCCGTGCTGCGGCAGATCACGCACCACACGACAGATGAATGGCGCTGTCGACCCGGCCCTTCGGCGCTATTACGCGACCTTTTCGGTCGGCTCGTTCGTCCATCGCCGCGCATCTGTTCGCTTTAGGACAACCTGTCTCGATTCCGTACAAATCAAGCCCCATGTAACGACAAATTGCCCATAGACATGCCCCAGCGTTGAGTAGCGGTTTGGCTGGGAACGTGCAGCTTAACAACGTAAGAGCCATTTCGTGGGGACTTCCATGGGGAACCTGTTTCAGGACATTCGCTACACTTTGCGCCAGTTGCGCAAGTCGCTGGGATTCACGCTGACAGCGGTGCTTACCCTGGCGTTCGGCATCGGCGCAACTACCGCCATATTCTCGATTGTCGAGGGTGTGCTGCTGCGGCCCTTGCCGTTTCCTGACCCGGCCAGACTTGTGACGCAAGTCGATGTGCTCGAGGGCGGGACGCTGGGCGGCGCACCTGCCACAACGGCGGCCGGGTTTCGCGCTTACGCGCGGGGCGTCAGCAGTTACTCCAGCCTGGGCGCTTACCAACCAACCAACTACGAACTCTCCGGCACAGCTGAACCGGCGCGAATCAATGGGTCGCGCCTGACCGCGAGCATGTTTAACGTGCTCGGCGTGTTTCCTTCTAGAGGCCGCGCCTTTACACAGCAGGAAGACGAGGGCGGCTACCAGGTGGCCATACTGAGCGATCAGATGTGGCAAACCCGCTTTCAAGGCGACACCCACATCTTGGGCCAGAAGATCTTACTCGATCGCAAACCGTACGAAGTCATCGGCGTAATGCCGCGCGGCTTTGAATTTCCCCTGGTTCCGGGGCAGTTGAACCGCAGCGAAGTCTGGGTGCCAATGAGCTTCACACACGAAGACTTCGCAAATGCGGCAGGTTGGGAGTTTCAGGTGGTGGGCCGTCTGAAGCCCGGAGTAACACCGGCGCAGGCCGAACAGGATGCGGCACGTACGGCGCGGGAGTTCATCCGCAGCCTTCCCGTCTACATGAGCAGCTTGCGCATGCATCCGTTTGTTCAGCCCCTCGCCGAGAGTACGGTTGCGGAGGCGCGCCCTCTGGTCCGCACACTCTTTCTGGCCGTGGTGGTGGTGCTGTTCATTGCCTGCGCCAATCTCGCGAGCTTGTTGCTGGTAAGGGTGACCCGCCGCAGTCGCGACCTCGCCGTGCGTCGCGCTTTGGGCGCGAGCGGTGCAGCCATTTTGCGCCAGACTCTGATGGAAACCATGACGCTGAGCATGGCCGGCGGCCTTCTTGGACTGGTTCTCGCATCAGCCGCTCTGCGCGTGGGCGTTAGGTTTCTGCCGGAGTCGCTGCCGCGGATTAGCGCCATCGGCCTGGACTGGAAGGTGGTGGCATTCTCCATTTTGTTGGCACTCCTCACCGGTTTGCTGTGCGGACTGCTCCCGGCCTTTTCTGCTGCGCGCTCGAGCGTCAGCGACGCACTCAAGGAAGGTGGCCGTACCGGGACGGCCGGAGGCGGCCAGGCGCGAATGCGCTCCGCGTTGGTCATCGCCGAAGTCGCGGTGGCGCTCGTGCTGCTTGTGGCTGCCGGGTTGCTCTTGCGCAGTTTTGAGAAGATGCGCTCGGTCAACCTCGGTTTCCGCACCGACCACATTCTGACCGCCGCGTACAGCCTGCCTTGGGCAACGAGCTCTTCACAGCAGGCGGCGGTGGACACGTTCAATGTCGCATTGCTCCGGCAAGTGGAGCAGGTATCGGGCGTTGAGTCGGCGGGCATCACGGCACAGTTGCCGGCAGCGGGATATGGCGGCAATAGCTTCTTTGTGGTGGAGGGCTACGTTCCTCCCAAGGGCGCCGGCCCGAACCTGTCCTGGTCGTGCCATCAGGTGATGGGCAACTACTTCCGCGCCGCGGGCATTCCTTTGCTGCGGGGGCGCGATTTCACGGACGCGGATGGGCCGGAATCGCTGCTGGTGACCATCGTGAATCACGCTTTAGCGCAACACTACTGGCCCGGCCAGGATCCGGTGGGCAAGCGTCTTCGCTGGGGCGTGCAAGAGACGCCCACGCCGTGGATGACCGTGGTCGGGGAGATCGGCGACATCCGCCAGACAGCAGCCGATGTCGATATACAGGATCAGATCTATCAGCCGGCCCGCCAGAACGTGGCCTCTTACGGGTCTTTGGCGCGCCCCGACATGCTGAACGGCAATTGGGGTTTCATTGTGCTCCGCACCATGCTCCCACCGGAGCAGATGGCGAATGCGCTGCGCTCAGCCGTCCGCTCTATCGATCCGCAGTTGCCGCTGACGCAGGTCAGCTCCATGCAACAAGTAATCGCCGAGAGCCGGGCGTCGCGCCGTTTCGACGCCATCCTTATTTCCGCCTTCGCCGGAGCGGCCGTGTTGCTGGCACTGCTCGGCATCTACAGCGTGATTGCCTTCTCCGCTGCGCTACGCACGCACGAGATGGCCATTCGCATGGCGCTCGGAGCGCAGCGCGCCAGTGTGATGGGACTGGTTCTCGTTTCCGGCGCGAAGTTGGGACTGGCGGGCTGCATCCTCGGCGCGATCGCAGCCACATTTGCGACAGGCCTGTTGCGCTCGCTTCTCTTCCAGGTGGATCCGCTCGACCCGGCCGTTATGGTGATGGCGGCCCTGTCGATCCTTGCACTCGTTCTGGCGGTGTCCATCATACCCGCCCGCCGATCCGCGTCCGTTGAACCCATGCAGGCGTTCCGGGCCGAGTAGAACAGTCCGTAACCGATATTAGATGAAGCTGGTCTTCGCAGACGCAACTAAGACGGACGCTGCCGCGCTCGCGGCGCTTCACAGCGCTGTGGCCGAAGACCTCACCCACCGCTACGGCAAGGGATTCTGGGCGTCGGGACAAACCGAGAAGGCCGTGTTGGCGAATCTGCGGACGCCCAGGTTTTCGCGCATCCTGATTGCCCGCATCAACCGTCGCATCGTCGGCACCCTGCGCCTGGCAACCAAGAAGCCCTGGGCTATCGATACCTCGTATTTCACGGCGGCAGAAAGACCGCTGTATCTCACGGGCATGGCAGTTCTTCCCAGCCATCAGCGCAAGGGCGTTGGCCGTCGCTTGCTGAAAAAAGCCGAGTCTGTCGCGTGTGCGTGGCCCGCTGACGCCATTCGCAAGGACGCCTTCGACGCCGACGCGGGTGCCGGAGCCTTCTATGCAAAATGCGGATTCCGCGAGGTCGCGCGAGTCACTTACAAACAAGACCCGCTTGTGTATTTTGAGTTGTTGCTCGCGCCGCGGGCGGAGTTGGGGCTAATCTCAACCACCGGAGCATGAGGACCGGTCATTTGATCACGCCGGCCAACATTCGTCGGTAAGCCGCATCAACGCTTCTCGGTAACGGCGGCGGCAGGTTGACAACCGACAAACGAACAGCAGGAGTCGGTGCCGGCGATCTTGCTTTCGGTTCGGCGCGAGGAGATAATGAGAAATCGCAAACAAATCCTCCTGCCGCAACAGGATGACTTCTGACAATGCAGCGCATTAGTTCGGGCAGTATTGCTTTCGGCAAGGTCGTTTTCCCCGTCATCTGGTTCGGAATCCTCGCAATCTTCTTCCTGATCGCCCTGTTCGGCAAGGACTCCCACGGCAATCATTCCCTGGCCGCCGTTGTTTTCCCGCTTTTCATGGCTGCCATCGGATTCTTCATCATGAAGAAAACCCTGTGGGGTCTGGCAGACGAAGTTCTCGACGCCGGTGACTCTCTCATCGTCCGCATCGGCCGTGAACAGGAACAGATTCCGCTGGCAAACATCATCAACGTGGGCTACCAGCCCATCACCGACCCCGCCCGAGTCACACTCACCCTGCGCACCCCAGGCCGTTTCGGAAACGAGATCTCGTTTTACGCGCAGAAGAAATTTCTTCCCTTTGGGCGAAACCCTGTTGTCGCCGAGCTCACCCAGCGCATCGACGCAGCCAGACAAGCGGCAAGATAATTAGTTCCGACGGAGGTTATCAGACGAATTGTCCGTCCGACCCATTCCTTCCATGCCGAAAGCGCCTTTCATTCACCAGGTGACGCAGATTCCGCTGTAGCAGATTGTCCTTGGCATTTCCGAATGGCCAGCGCGGTCTTTACGTTTTGATGACGTTAGGCCGTCAGCGGCTCTTCCACCGTCTCGCGCCGCACTCGGACTCTTACCTCCACGCGCGACCCGAGCCGGTTGATGATCGACATGAGCCGGTCGACGGTGAACCGCCCGAGGTCCGCATTGCGAATGCGCGAGAAGTCGGCCGCAGCGATGCCCGTGCGACTGTGCGCAGCACGCACGGTCAGGCGTTCCCGATCGAGCGCCTTGATGATTTCGGCGGCCAGGATGGCCTTGAATTGCTCGGCATCGGCGCTCGCATGCCGCAGATCCCGGAACACATTGCCGCTTCCTCGCACTACTTCGAGCTTTTCGCCTTTCATCGCAACATCTCGACGATTCTCACTGGCGAGGTCTGTAGGTGGGACGAACACTTCTCATGGCTTCGGTGATGATATCTTCGACTTCATCCTCGGAAGCGGGTTTGCTGGAAGCGTCCACTTCAGCAAAATACTTTCTCAGTTCGGCTGCGATTTCCAATTTCCGCTGATGCGGAACAGTTGCAGGCTCGAACGTACGGACGCTGACTGCTTCACCAGCCCGAATGCGCCGGCCCAGGAGCGCCTCGATGGCGGCCTTTTGGTCCGGAGAGAGGTCATTGGCATTGCAGATCATGGGATGCGACCTGACTATATTATGACAACCTCTAAAGGGCATTGCGATATACCGAGGCTCATACCTCCCAGCACAGAACCGCGCGCGTAAGCAAGCGGATCGCTCACAACTCCGCGCATGAGCGGATAGATTGATCACTCGCGTTCGCTCTGCGGCAGGAATGTTGTCCAGGAAGTACAGACCCGTAGTAGCAAAGCGTAAATGAGTTGAACGCCTTCATACAAGTTAGTGCGTCCGGAATGCGTTCATTCCCAGCGACCGAAGCCCAAGGCATCCGCTTGCTCACGCGCGCGGTTCTGTGCTGGCATTCTCACACAACTGGGGTTTCTGCCTCGAGGCCAGCTAGTTACTGATGACGCGCGGGACGGACCTGTGGTGCTTCACCCTTTTTCAGTAGACTATTAGCTCTGGGAGTTCGGAGCCTTATGACCGAGATCGTCATCAATGGAACCAAGCAGTCTGCCGAGGCTGGGGAGCGGTTGATCGATGTGATCAATCGGGCCAAGCTGGACTTGCCGCAGGTTTGCTATCACCCGCAGCTCGGCCCGATTCAAACTTGCGATACCTGCATCGTCGAAGTCAACGGCCAGCTCGTGCGGGCCTGCGCCACCACGGTTTCGGCCGGAATGGCGGTGTCGACTTCCGGCAAAGAAGCCAAAGCGGCCCAAACCGAGGCCTACGACCGCATTCTCCGGAACCACCAGCTCTACTGCACGGTGTGCGACAACAACAACGGCAATTGCACGGTTCACAACACGGCGAAACTGCTGGATGTCGAGCACCAGCGCTATCCGTTCGAACCGAAGCCCTACGAAGTCGACAATTCGCACCCGTTCTACCGCTACGATCCGGGGCAGTGCATTCTGTGCGGGCGCTGCGTCGAAGCGTGCCAGAACCTGCAGGTGAATGAGACGCTCACGCATTCGCTGGGAAGACCCGCATCCACGCGTGTTGTGGGACGGCGGCGCGGCCATCGGCGAATCCAGCTGCGTCTCGTGCGGGCATTGCGTCACGGTTTGCCCGTGCAATGCCTTGATGGAGAAATCCATGCTGGGCCATGCGGGCTTCCTCACCGGCCTCAGCCCGAAAGCGCTGGACGGCATGATCGACATCGTCAAGGGCCTGGAATCGGAGACCGGATACGGCGCCATCATGAAGGTGTCTGAGGCCGAAGCCGCGATGCGCGAGCACCCGCATTCGCAAGACGAAGACTGTGTGCACCTACTGCGGCGTCGGCTGCAGCTTCGACCTGTGGACCAAGGACCGGCACATCCTGAAGGTCGAGCCTTCCGACGGTCCCACCAACGGCGTATCGACTTGCGTGAAGGGAAAGTTCGGCTGGGACTACGTCAACAGCCCGGACCGCCTCACCAAGCCGCTGATCCGCGAAGGCGACGGATTCCGTGAGGCCGAGTGGGACGAAGCGCTCGACCTGGTGGCGCGGCGATTAAGCGAAATCAAAGCGCGCGATGGCGCCGATGCGTTGGGCTTCATCAGCTCGTCCAAGTGCACCAACGAAGAGAGCTACCTGATGCAGAAGCTGGCGCGCGCGGTGATCGGCACCAACAACGTGGACAATTGCTCGCGCTATTGCCAGGCGCCGGCCACCACCGGCCTGTTCCGCACGGTTGGCTACGGAGGCGATTCGGGTTCCATCTCCGACATCGCCCAGGCTGACCTGGTGGTGATCATCGGCAGCAACACCGCCGAAAACCATCCGGTGCTGGCCACCCGTGTGAAGCGCGCGCACAAACTGCACGGGCAGAAGCTGATTGTCTCCGATCTGCGCGAACACGAAATGGCTCGCCGCGCGGATCTGTTCATCAGCCCGCGGCCGGGCACCGACATCGTGTGGCTGAGTGCGGTCACCCGCTACATCCTCGAAAACGGAATGGCCGACACGGCGTTCCTCGACGAGTGGGTGAACTGGCACTGAGGATTACCGCAAGAGCCTGGAGCCGTTTACGCTCGAGTTCGCGCGGCGCACCTGCGGCCTCTCGATCGAAACGCTCAAGAAACTGGCGCACATGATCGGCGAAGCGAAATCGGTGTGCGTTCTCTGGGCCATGGGCGTGACGCAGCACGGCAACGGATCGGACACCTCCACCGCCATCTCGAACTTACTGTTGGTAACCGGAAACTACCGGCGGCCCGGCACGGGCGCCTACCCGTTGCGCGGCCATAACAATGTGCAGGGCGCCAGCGACCATGGGTTCGATGCCGCGTTTCCTGCCCGGTTATCAGGCCGTTGAGGATTCCGAGATTCGCGGGCGGTTTGAGCAGCGCTGGCAATGCAAGATCCCGCCGGTGGAAGGCCTCGACAACCATCAGATGGTGGATGCCATTTATGCGGGCAAGCTGAAGGGCATGTACATTTGCGGCGAGGAGATGAGCCTGGTGGATTCCAACGCCAACCACGTGTCAGGGGCGTTCGAGAAGCTGGAATTCTTTGTGGTGCAGGACATCTTCTTCAGCACCACTTGCCGCTTTGCCGACGTGGTTCTGCCGGGCGCCCCCAGCCTGGAGAAGGAAGGAACGTTTACCAGCACGGAGCGCCGCATACAGCGCCTTTATCAGGTATTGGAGCCGCTTCCCGGAAGCCGCCCGGATTGGCGCATTTTTCAGGACGTTGCCAACCGGCTGGGCGCAAAGTGGAACTACCAGCATCCGTCGGAAGTAATGGACGAGATTGCATCACTGGTTCCTTTGCTGGCCGGCGTCAACTACCAGCGCCTGGAAGGATACAAGAGCCTGCAATGGCCGGTCGCGCCCGATGGAACGGATCAGCCGCTGCTCTATCTCGATGGGTTCGCCCATCCCGATCAAAAGGCCCGCCTGTTTCTCGTTGACGTGGCGCGAACCGACCGAGCGTCCGGATGCGGAGTTTGATTTACACCTGAACAATGGACGCTTACTGGAGCATTTCCACGAAGGCAACATGACCTATCGTGTGGCGGGCATTGAGAAACGGACGCCGGGCACCTTTCTGGAAGTGTCTCCCGAGTTGGCGAAGGCGCGCGGCATTGAAGACGGCACGTTAGTCGAACTGACTTCGCGGCGCGGCACGGTGCGGGTACGCGCCTTGGTCACCGACCGGGTTCATGGCGATGAGTTATATCTGCCGATGAATTCCACCGAGAGTCCTGTAAACGCGCTCACCAGCAGTTGCGTCGACCCGCCGACGCGCACGCCGGCCTACAAGGAAACCGCCGTCCAGCTGCGCATCCTCGAGCCCAAAGGCCCCAGCCCGCTTCCTAAGAACAACCACCGTTACGGCAAGCCGACGCCGCAAGCGGGCGTCGAAGTGGAGCGGAAGTGGCGGCAGCCCGCCTATCGTCCGCCCGGCAACGGACTGGTGCAAATCCAAACCAAGTAACAAGGAGTTACTCATGGCACAACCTCTGTCCTATGTCCCGGCACCGGCTCGCGGCGAGAGCCCGGAAGAACGGCTGCACAAGGCCACCGCTGCGCACGCCGACGCCATCGTCGACGGGTATGAAGTACTTCAGCTCTTGCACGATCGCGGTGTGCTGGAACTGATGCGCGGCATGCTGGGAGCCGGCGACGAAGTCGTAGAGACGGTGGTGGATGCGGTGAACACACCCGACGCCACCCGCGCCATCCGGAACTTCATTTTGTTGACGAAGTTCTTTGGCAGCATTCCGTCCGAGGTGCTCAACAGCATGGCCCACACCGTGATTGACGGATCACACAAGAAGAAGGCCCAGAAAGCACCGTCGCTCTGGCAACTGTTCCGCCGCCTCCGCCAGGAAAACACCCGTCACGCCCTCGGAGTCATCCTCGACTTGGCTGAGAGCTTCGGCAAGGGCTTATAACGAAAGTATTGGACTCGCGTAAACACACTTGCTCGCACTCAGCGTAGCGTGCAAAACCTTCTGAGCCGCGACTGTTAAGGAGCGGAGTTCCGAAATCATGATCAGGCCGATCCATCCATTTCCTAAGTGAGACGAGGGGACCTGTCGTTGGGATTACTTCAGACGCAGCCGCAGACATTCAGTACGTCGTCGCCGAGCAGGGTGATGCCATGGCGGTGTTTCAGTGTCAGTCGGTGTAGTTACGTATCGCCAACCGCTCCTTGACAGTCGCGGCTCAGAAGATTTTCGTACCCCGAAGGCGGTTGAGAGCTCTTGTGATTAAGCCTTCGCCTCAACCGCCTTCGGTGGCCGCACGACGAACGGCACAACCGTACTGACTAACATCACCACCGCCAGTATCGTCATCGCTCCCTGATACTTGCCCGTTACTTGCCGCACCTGGGCAATGATGGTTGGCCCGAACATGCCTGCCACTCCCCACGCCGTCAGCATTGCACCGTAAATGGAACCGACATCTTTGGCCCCGAAGTAATCAGCCGCAAACGCGGGCATCGTGCCGAACCCGCCGCCATAGCACAACAAAACGATAAAGCAGATCGTAGAAAGCATGGTGAAGGACTCCACCTTCGAAAGCAGGAAGAAAAGCACCGCCTGCAGCAGGAACATGCTGATAAACACGTTGCGGCGTCCGATGGCGTCCGAGAGCCAGGCCCAAAGAAACCGGCCGATGCCATTGCCAATTGAGATCAGGCTCACCATGCCAGCCGCCACGGCGGCACTCACATGCGATATCTCCTGGGCCATCGGCGAGGCCTGCGAAATAATCGCAATGCCGGCGTTCACGTTGAGGAACAGCGTGAGCCACAGCGCATACCATTGCCAGGTTCGCAGCGCCTGAGAGAGCGTGAAGTTTGAGCCCGACGACGACTTACTGGCAGCGGGCGGCTTATATCCGGCAGGCGCGTAGCCTTCGGGCGGGTTTCGCATTACCAGCGCACACGCCAGCACGATGATCAGGTAGGCCAGCCCCAGCATTTCGAACGTAGGCCCCACGCCGGCCCAGGCAATCAGGCGGGTCGCCAGCGGCGCGGTAATCAGCGCGCCCGCCCCGAAACCGGCCACAGCGATGCCCGTGATCATGCCGCGCCTGTCGGGAAACCACTTGATCAGCGTAGCCACCGGGACGATGTATCCAAGCCCCAGCCCCACCCCTGCGATCAAGCCGTAAGTCAGGTAGAGCATGGGTAGAGTGTCCGCCAAGCCCGCCGCGGCTGTACCGGCGCCGTAGAGGACAGCCGCGGTCAACGCAACCGGGCGTGGGCCGGCCTTCTTCATCCACAGGCCGCCGGCGAAGGCGGCAAATCCCAGAACCAGAATCGTGATCTGGAATGTGAGGGTGACCTCCGGAATGGTCCACCCATGTGCCTTAATGAGAGGATTCCGAAATACGCTCCACGCATACACGGCGCCAAGCGCCACCTGCATCAGCACTCCAGCGAGCGCAATCAACCACCGATTGACTGTCATATACCTCCACACGCAAACGCACCGCTCGAGCCGTTATCCGGCCTCAAGGAGCCATGGTGCTTTAAGGCGTGGGTCTATTGTATGCCGTCGCTGGCGGTTTCGTCAGCTTGGTAAGGTAGGCCCCCGGCGGAACTGCGGGACGTCCCCGCAGTGCTGGCTGACTCTTCAGCGCGCATACGATCTGGAGGTCGCGCAGCGGAAAATTCGGCCGCGGATCGAAAAGCAAGTTCTGCCTCGCTCGGCAGCCTGAAGTGAGTCAGTCGCTAGAAGCCGTGCCCCTCGGGCGTTACCCAACCCGCGACGCGCGGCGTCTGCGGCGGGCGTACACCAGACCGACCATCCCCATTGCGGAAACGGAAGATTAGCGCGGGTACCGAGGGCTCCGGCGAGGTAACGTAGGCTTCGTTAAAAGTAAATATCCCGTCCCCGACCAATAAACCGCTTGGGTAAGGGTTGTCAGTGCCAGTCGGGCTAATGCCAACCGTCCCGAGTCCTGCGGACAGGTTCGGGAGGAAGTTCAAGGAGAGGGGCGATCTCTTGATCATCGCAAGCGGCCAACAGTCCGGTTTCATCGCCTTCGACGAAACGCGGTGAAGGTAAGCGTAGATATAGGCACGCCGCTAACCCAATTGACCTGCATGTTGATGCCGGTGATGGGCCGCAGCCGTCGTGCTATCAAAAGTGAAGCTTCCGGTGAGGTCTCCGATGACCTGCGATGGGTCCAAATAGGGGTCCCAGAGGTCCCCATTATGGATGGTCCACGTCGTGGTGACGTCTGCTTGAAGGACGCCCGTCAGCAGGAACAAACCACCTAGGACGCCGGCGAAACAAAATCGCCTTTTGCCGCCAAGAAGCTTCATCACAACGCATTCTCCTGAGGGAAACTCTCGGTTATTGTCAGCCACCGGACTACGTGTTCTGACAAATACCGTTGACGCAATATTACTACGTAGTCGAAGCGACAGTCCAGCTTTCGCTCCTGATCGTTTTGAGACCCTCGCACTCGAAGGCAATGCCGCGAGCCGCGGCGCTGACGGCCAGCGCAGGCCTGCCCTACAAGTGGACCGGGTGTTTCGCGAACGCCAGGCCTGAGGGAGCTAGCTCTTAACGCTACCCAACCTCGTCGCGCGGCGTCTGCGGCGGGCGTATACCAGACCGATCATCCCCATTGCGGAAAGGAAGATTAGCGCGGGTACCGAGGGCTCCGGCGAGGTAACGTAAGCTCCATTAAACGTATAAACTAGTTCATAGTCCCCGAAGATGTATAAAGCACTTGGGGGAAATTCAGGGCCAGTAGGGCTAATGCCAACCGTCCCGGATCCCGGGGGCAGGTTCGGGAGGAAGTTCAAGGAGAGGCCGCATGCTGCTCCGCCATCGCAATAGGAAGCCAGTCCGGTTGCATCGCCTCCCAACAAAGACGGTGATGGTGGAAGGTAAGCGGACTATAAGGGACCTGCATGTTGATGCTGGTGATGGTGCCGTTCGGGCCGAGCGTGCTATCAAACGTGAAGCTCCCGGTCACTTCGAACGGGATGGGGCTGCCGTCATAGTAGAGGTACGCGTTATGGATGGTCCACGTGGTGGTAACGTCTGCCTGAAGGACGCCCGTCAGCAGGAACAGACCACATAGGACGCCAACCAGAGAAACTCGCCTTCGACTACCGAGGATTCTCATCACGACGCACCCCTCCTGAATGGGAATTTGCGGTTAGAACTCCACTAAAGAATAGGTGTTTTTCGCAAATACAGGTACTCGCAATACTGCGTAAGCCTGGTGACGGTCCGGCTTCTTGGCTCGAATGGCTTTGGCGTTGCCGCGAGCCGCAGCGCTGACGGCCAGCACAGGCCTGCGCTACAAGTGGACCGGGTGTTTCGCGAACGCCTGGCCTGAAAGAGCTAGCTCTTAACGCTACCCAACCCGCGTCGCGCGGCGTCTGCGGCGGACGTAGACCAGACCGATCATCCCCAATGCGGAAAGGAAGATTTGCGCGGGTACCGAGGGCTCCGGCGAGGTAACGTAAGCACCCTGAAAGTAGAGACCTTCCTCCCCCCACCAGTCCGCGCCGTAACCGCTCATCGTCGGGTCAATACCAACCGTACCCCCTGCCGAGGTCAAGGGTTGGAGGAAGGTCAACCCGAAGCCGCAGGGACAACCAAAATCGCCACCGGCCTCAAGCCCGGTTGAATTGCCACCGAAGTGCATGGTGAATGGAATCGGGAAACCACCAAGATCGTACTCGAAGTAATAGTCATTGACCACCATGTTCATGCTGGTGATGGCATCCGCCGTGCTGTCAAACGTGAAACTCCCGGTGAGGTCCGCAGCGGGAAAGGGGTAGTCTCCTATGTAGAGGTCCCCGTTATGGATGGTCCACGTCGTGGTAACGTCTGCCTGAAGGACGCCCGTCAGCAGGAACAAACCAGCTAGGACGCCAGCGAAACAAAAGCGCCTTTTGCCGCCAAGAAGCTTCATCACGACGCATTCTCCTGAAGGGAAACTCTCGGTCATGGCAGCCACCGGACTACGTGTTCTGACAAATACCGTTAGAGGCAATATTACTACGTAGTCGAAGTGACAGTCCAGCTTTTTATCTAGTGGTGCTGCGACCGTGACCGGAAGTCCGCGGATGGGCACTCGCAAAGTCGATCACGGAACTCACTCAGCAATTCGCCCAACGGAATCAATAGCTTAGGACACTTCTCGGCCGGGAGCCCTCACGCCCTGCCTCATCCTGAGAACAGAAGTGGTTACCAAATCGTTCGGCAGCTGCACCCGTTTTGGCTTTGTTTTTTCAATTGCCGGCTACCGACCGGTGGGACAGGAGGAATCGGCCGTCGGGGACAGCAGGCAGATCAGAAATGGCATCTTCCGAAAACGTGGCGCGCTCTCCGCTTCGGAGCAAGGCTGTCAGCCTGCTGAGCCGAGATTCGTCTCGGCTTTTCATCTAGACAGGAGGACTTCTTCCGAAAATTCGGTTCGCGAAGTGGGGCGGGCGCCCACACCCGCGCCGCTCTCCGCCGCGGGGCCGGATCCCCACGTCCGGCACTGCGAGTTAGGCGGAAAGCCGGACGAAATTTTCATTAGCTAGGGTGAACGGAACCCGTTTTGGCTTTGTTTTTTCAATTGCCGGCTGCGGACGTTGGGACTGGAGGAATCGGCTCGGGGCCAGCAGGCAGATCAGAAATGGCTTCGTTTTTTCGACCTCAGCTGGGGAGTTTGATCGGTCGTGAATCATTTGAATGGGAGGACTTCGTTTCGCAAAAACCGGATTGACGTTACAAAACTGCCGCGATCAAGATCCAAGCCTTGCTTGCATTCCGGCTAGCCTCGTTGCTAAGCCGCTTGTATTCATAATGTTGAGTTCGAATGAATCGAAGCACAGAGACAGGCTTCAGCCCGTCAGCGGCGGAGGCCCGTTCACCCCACCCGGAGTTGGCTTCGTTTTTTCTTGGGGTCCGGCCATCGGGTTAGCCGGTTCCCTCGGCCTCGAAGTCAATCCCGTGGCGCTCCTTGCCGAGAGCAGCGGCTGCGGCAGCCAACGCGAAGACGGTTGCCGCCACGATGGCCATCGCTGTCGCGTAGCTCATGTGATTGGCCATCACGGCTTCGAGCGTGGCGACGCCGCTCGAGAGCAGCACGCCGCACTGGTAGGCGAAGCCGGGCAGAAAGCCGCGGATGGAATTCGGCGACAATTCCGCGAGATGAGCCGGAATGACGCCCCAGGCCCCTTGCGCAAAGAACTGGATGAGAAACGCGCCCAGGGCCAGCAGCGCGCGGTTGGGTGCGAAGGCCCACAGAGGGACAACCAGGATCGCGAGCAGCAGCGCCGTGACCAGGGCCCGGCGCCGGCCGAAATGATCGGAATAGAGGCCGATGCAAACGCCCCCGATGATGGCGCCGACCATCGATAGCGCGGAGATGAGCGAGCGCCCGGTTACGCCGAGATGCCAGAAGCGCTGCAGGAAGGTGGGGAACAAATCCTGCGTGCCATGCGAACTGAGGTTCATCATGGTCAGCAGCAGCACGATATACAGGAACAGCTTCCAGTGGCTCACGATCACACGGCCCAGGTCGTGCCAACTGGCCATTTTCGACTTCTTCCAAACCTCGGATTCTTTGACGCGGAAACGGACGAATAGCGCCAGCAACGCGGGCAGGCCGCCGAGAAAGAACATGGGACGCCAGCCCCAGCGGTCGAACAGGAAGAGGTAACACAAGGCGGCCAGCAGGTTGCCCAAGGCATAGCCCTGCTGCAGGAAGCCGGAGAGCACCCCGCGCAGACGAGGCGGCACCTTCTCCATGGCAAGCGACGCGCCAACGCCCCACTCGCCTCCCATGCCGATGCCGAACAGGGCGCGCAGGATCAGGAAGCTGGTGTAGTTGGGCGCAAATCCGGTGGCGACTTCGACCGCCGCGTAGAAGATGAGATCGATCATCAGCGGAAGGCGTCGCCCATAGCGGTCAGCCAGCAGGCCGAACAGGAATGCGCCCACCGGGCGGAAGGCCAGCGTGATGGTGATGGAGAGTGCGATGGCGGCGTCGGACTTGTGGAACTCGTGGGCGATGGCCGTCAGGCAGAAGGAGACCAGGAAGAAGTCGAAGGCGTCAAGCGTCCAGCCGAGATAGCCGGCCAGCAACGCGGCGTAATGATCGCCACGCTTTGAAACCGCGGCGGTTGTGTGGTGCGCGGGGAGGTCCGACGTGCTTCCCGTCATGGAGTGTGGAAGCCGGCCGAGGCCCCCACCCAATCCAGGTTCTTATTGAAGTCGACGCCCATCATCTTGCCGCGGCCGGTGCGGATGATGGTGTTGACCGGATGGAGTGCAGCGCCGTCCCATATATACATGATGCGAATCTCCGCCTTGGTGGGGCCGGAGGGCGTGTGGATGGTTGCGGCGAAGTCCATCTTTTCCTGAAGGATGTACTGGCTGCGCTGGGAGTCGGGGATGGCGGCGATCTCGTCTCTGGTCGGGCCGATTTTCACGCCCAAGCCGGCGAAGGAGAACAGCGGCTTCAAAACGTAATTGTCGAGGTCGTCCGGCAAGGGGTCGATTTCGCTCAGGAAACGCGTCCACGGAACACTCGGGTGATCGAACCAGGGTAGCGAGAACTTGCTGAGGCGGAAGAACCAGTTGGGATGCCCGGCCCACTCCACATCGAGATCGTCACTGAAGCGGAAAGCGATGGGCAGGCGCTTCCGCGCGAGCTCGTCGACGATGACGCGATTGTAGATGCGCTCGATGGGCTGGCCTTCGTGATAGAGCTTGCGGCCTCGCTTCTCTACATCCGTGATGGAGGCGATGCGCACCCCGGTCAAGCGCCGGGTGATGAGGAAGTCGGCCAGCGTCTTCTGATGATAGGGATCGATCTCGAGCAGCACAACCTCGCCGGGCGGCCGGTCCCCGAGGATGGCGCGGCGAAGCATGGCCACATAGCTTTCCTCGGTCAGGCCGCCGAGGAAGGGATCAAGCGCCGCGTCGAGATCGTAGGCGAGTTTGTACTGCCGGGCCAGAGTGGGCTGAAAAGCGTACAGCGACGGGAAGCCTTGAATCTCGACCAGCTTGGGATCGTAGTGGCCGGGAGTGGTTTCGACTAAACCGAAGTCGGCCTGCACGAAGAGTGGGTGCTGGGCTTCATGGGGGACTCGATACTCCTCGGGGATGATCGCTTCCGAGGCTCGGTAGTAGGCGGGATTTTCCGCAAGCTGCCCATACAGCTCGATGCCGTATCGCGCCATGCGGTCGAGCAGCTCTTTCGGGAAGAAGACCGGCGTTTCGCTGCAGCGGAAATCGACGTGTGCGCCGCAGGCCGCATCGAGCGAGGCGAGAAAATGAGCATACTTCTCCGCGGTGAACTGACGATTGAATTGGTCGCGGAGCGCTGGGATCAAGAGCGGTTCCTAGATGAGGAAGTGGCCCTGTTGCATGATCTGCTGGCCGTCGGCCCAGATATCGAAGTGCGTGCCGACGACGTCAATGTGTGTCGAGGAGGTCCACTTGGCGCCGGTGTGGGCGCCGTAAGGGTTGCCGAAGGCCATATGGATGCCTGGCAGCTTCTCATCCTGCAGGATGTTGCCGATGACGCCTTTCAAGCCGATGTTGGTGCCGATGGCGAATTCGCCCACGCGGTCGCTGTTCTCGTCGGTGTGGGTGTATTTCCAAAACTCGTCTTCAAGCTCCGCGTTGTTGGAGTGCACTTCGGTGAGGCGGTTGCCCTTCACTTGAACCGTCAACGGCTCATCGCGCAAGTCTCCATACTTGGCGCACAGGTAATCGCCGACAACGCCATCAATGACGAACGTGCCGTTCACTTCCAGAGGTGTCGTAAAGATCTCGCCGCCGGGCAGGTTGCCCCACTTTGCCGTGGAGATGATGCCGCTGGTCTTGATCCATTTATAGTCGGGAGTCAGTTCGGCGGTGATGTCGGTTCCGGCCAGGGTCTTGGCGCGAATGGCATGCGCTTTGGAGACGATTTCCATCACGCGGATGCTGAGCTCGTCTACCTTGTGGAAATCGGCGCGCATGCCCTCCAGCATGATCTTCTTCTCGATGTTGACCATGTGCGCATGGCGCATGTGGCGGCGGTTCACAACGTCGGTCATCTGCATGCGGGTTTTGAGCTCGTTCTTCTGAGCCTGGACCGCGAAGATGCTGACTTCGCTCGACTCCATGTCATGCAGAATGATTTCCGGCATGTCAGTCAGGGGACGCGGCGCCAGTTGCTCCAGCACGAAGGCGTTGTAGCGGCAGCCAACGGCGCTCAATTCCTGGACCAGAGCCGGCCGCGATCTCCTCGCAGGCTTCATCCGTGATCAGCGTCACCTTTTCGTCCGGTTGCACACGCAGGCACACCGACACGGCATTATGCGCCCCGGGTAAGAGCTCCGTATCGAACGGCCAATGGGTAAGGTCTGTTGTCATGTTCTCCTGCTGGCTACGTCTCCAGGCCGGCCTGGGTTTCGTAGATGATGTAATCGACAACCTTGGTGAGGTCGCCGGTCTCCTGGAAGATACGCAACTGGCGGTCGGCGCCCGTTCCGTGTTCCAGAATGTGGTGCACATAGTTGATTTCGTGACGCGAGCCTAGCTCGTCGACCACGTCGTCCACAAAGTGCAGGTATTCGTAGATGAGGTCTTTGACGGGGACCTCGATCTTCTTGCCGAAATCGATGATCTTGCCTTGAATGCCGTAGCGCGACGCCCGCCATTTATTCTCCATGATGAGCGCGCGGCGGTAGAGACGGAAGCCCTGGTTGTCCGCATGCAGCTTGTAGAGCTTGGCGATGGTCGCCTGTATCAACGCCGCCAGCGCAATCGTCTCGTCCGCTCGCATGGGCACATCGCAGACACGGAACTCGAGCGTGGGGAAGTTCGGGTGAAGCCGAATATCCCACCAGATCTTCTTGGCGTTGTCGATGCAGTTGGTCTTGATGAGCAGGTTGACAAAGCTCTCGTATTCGCCATAACTGGGGAAGTAATCCGGGATATTGGTGCGCGGAAACTTATCGAAGACCTTGCAGCGGTACGATTTGAGCCCGGTATCCATGCCGAGCCAGAAGGGCGAGTTGGTCGATAGCGCGAGAATGTGCGGAAGGAAGTAGCGGGCAGCATTCATCAGATGAATGGCTGTCTCGCGGTCCTCGACGCCGACGTGCACGTGCAGGCCGAAGATCAGGTTGGCCCGCGCCACCATCTTCATATCTTCAACAATGGTGTGATAGCGCTCGTCGGGATAGATATCCTGCTTGCGCCAGTCGGCAAATGGATGAGTTCCGGAAGCGGCAAGGCGGAGATTGTTGGCTTTGGCGAGGTCAATGATCTGGCGGCGGAGCTGCTTGACTTCGACAGTGGCCTCTTTAATGTCCTTACAAATGCCCGTGCCCACTTCAACTACGGATTGATGCATCTCGGCCTTGACCGCTTCTTTGAGCAGCAATTTGCCTTTGGAGATGATCTCGGCATCAATGTGCGATCGCAGATCACGTGTTACGGGATCGACAGTCTGATATTCCTCTTCGATCCCTATGGTCAAGCTTGGCTTCATCAATGCACCTTTTGACAACCTGATTGGCTCACTACTCAGTTTCGCGCTTAGGACGCGGCTCCAACCGCGGCCGGGTTCAGGAACGATGACCAGCGGTAATTGACGCGCGGGTCCTCTTGACTGAGCGCTTTCTTAATGGCAAGTTCCGCAACATTTTCAACGACCCACTCAAAGTTAGCTTCACCCACGGAGTGGATGTCGGCATCGGGTGCCGGATTCAGGAAGTCGATTGCGTACGGAATGCCGTTTTCAACCGCAAATTCCACCGTGTTGAAATCGTAGCCTAGGGCGCGGCAGAGTGTAAGACAATCGCGCGTCACGCGCTCCTCCATGGCCGGCGAACTCACTTTGCCGTCCTTGACATAACGCAGATGGTGGGGCTGGCGCGGGTCGTACGGCATGATGTGGACCTTTTCCTGCCCGACCACATAGCAGCGGTAGTAGTCGTCGAAGTTAACGCCGGTCTGCAGCGTCATGCACAGGGTGCCGGTTTGATCGTAGGCAGCGAAAAGTTCATCGGGGTTGTGGACCTTATAAACGTGTTTCCAACCGCCGCCGCTAAAGGGCTTCAGAAAGGCTGGGAACCCAATGTACTCGAACACCTCGTCCCAGTTGAGCGGGTACTTGAGGTTGCGCATGGATTGAACCGACGTTCCGGGCGGGTGCGATTTGTGCGGAAGAACCACCGTGTTGGGAATGGCCACGCCAAGCTTGCTGGCCAGGGCGTAGTTGAAGAACTTGTCGTCAGCGCTCCACCAGAAGGGATTGTTGATGACGATGGATCCGCTCAAGACTGCGTTTTTCAGGAAGGCGCGGTAGAACTCGATGTCTTGCGAGATGCGGTCGATGATGACTCGATACCCGCTCGGTTCGGCCATCTTGACGGCGCCGACCTTGATATGTTCGCCCACCACGCCAGGCACCTTTTTGGCGTTGATGCGGTCGACCAGGGCCGAAGGGAAGGTGTTTTCCATCCCATAGAGAATTCCTATTTTTGGCATTTTGTTTTTGCCTTTCGCCCGCTAAACGGCACGACCTCTCAAATCAGAAGAATTTTACCGCCATCTGTTGCCAGAGCGGCCAATCATGAAGACGTCCGCCGGTCCAGACGTCCAAGTTATGCGGTATGCCTTTGATGCCCATCAACTGCGCCATGCGATAGTTTTCGCCGAGACAGATGTCCCAATCGCCGGCGGCCAGCACGAAGTTCACACGGCGGTAGTGATCGAGGAACCAGGGATCCGAAAGGTTCTGCAGGTAGTCGATGGGATTGTTGAAATAGCATTCGTTGTCGTAATACCCATTCAGGAACGAGCGCATGTCGAAAGCGCCCGACATGGCGACACAGTAGCTGACGACGTCCGGGTGCTTGAGTGAAAAATTCAAGGCGTGATAGGCCCCAAAGCTGCAGCCGGTGGCGCAGATCTGTTGCGAGCCGTTGGTGTTGCGGATCAGCGGCAGAACCTCAAAGAGCACGTAGTTTTCGTATTGAATATGCCGCGCAACGCGATCATGCGGGTGAATGCCTTTGTTGTACCAGCTCTCCTTGTCCACGCTGTCGACACAGTAGAGTTGCAGATGACCTTGGTCGATTTTCTGCCAGACGGCGTTGATCATGCCGCGATCTTCATATTCGAAGAACGTACCCATGGAACTGGGAAACACTAAGATGGGCATCCCGGAGTGGCCGTAGGAGAGTAGTTCCATGTGGCGGTTGAGCCTATGGCTATACCAGTTGTGATAGTCGCGACGCATGCGAGAAGCTGGATTCGACCTCGTTTTCGATGAAATACCGGGCGGTTGGTGTTATGAACCAGTTTACAGGTCACCCCGATGGAGCCTCGAATGTGGAGCACAGCGGGATGGCTCGGAGGGTATAGTATTGAGGCGTAAGGAGGACGATCGCGTGCGTCTTACTAGCCGGATTTTAATGGTTCTCCTCTTTGGTTGCACGATCGGATGGGGGCAAACGAACCCGAACGATCCCACGCAATATCCCGGACAATATCCGCCGGGACAGTACCCTCCCGGGCAATACCCACCAGGGCAGTACCCGCCCGGCCAGAATCCGAATAACTACCCGGTTCGCCTGCCTGGCGGCATTCCCATTAATGTTCCGGTACCTCAGATCAATCTGCCGCAGCGTCATCCGAAGGACAAATCGCCCGACGAAACATCGAGCGCCGGTACGAAGATCACGCTGGCGAGCGCCGACGGTTCGCTGCGAAAGTTGGGGGAGAAGGAACTGCTGCTGGAGACGGCGAAGAACCGCGTGCTGCGATTCCGTCTGTTGGCCAAAACTCAGTTCCAGGGCAAAGACGGAGAACCGGTGCGCGATTCCCTGCTGCACCCGGGCGACCGTCTGACCGTTCAGGCTAGTCCTGACGATCCGGAGACTGCGCTCAAAGTGGTGCTGGTTCGCGCCGGGACGGAGGAGGAACGCAACGCAGCCTCGAAGCCGGTAGAAGAAGCTAGTATCGCTACGCCCGACGCGACCGATCTGAAGCACCCACAAACAACGGTTGCGCGCGAAAAAACCACCGGGAGCCAGCCCTCGGCTTCCGGCGACGAAATTGGCGCGGACACCTCGCGGCCCACACTGCGCCGGGATGTTCCTGGCAGTGAGCCGCCGGAGGACACGAATATCCCGGATGGCAGGCAACTGGATCCAGTGATTGCCGATGCCCGCGATGCGGCGGCGTCATTCACTGCCGGGTTGCCGAACTTTCTGGTGAAGCAAGTGACGACGCGTTACCGCAGCAACTTTGGCCCGCGGAACTGGAGCCCCATTGATGTCGTGACGGCGGAAGTGGCGTGCGTCGACGGCAAAGAGGACTACCGCAACATCCTCGTCAACGGACGGCCGCCGCAAGGGCCGGTGGAGAACACCGGGTCGTGGTCTACCGGCGAATTTGCGATCACATTAGAAGACATTCTGTCGCCTGCCACCAACGCGGTTTTTGTGAAGCGCGGCGAGGACAGCATTGCGGGGCGGCCCGCTCTGGTCTATAACCTGTCCGTCGAGCAGCCCAACTCACATTGGGTGATTGTCTCCGCAGATGGGCGGAAGTATAAACCTTCGTACAGCGGCAGTATCTGGATTGATAAGGAATCACGGCGAGTACTCCGCATTGAGCAGCGAGCCAATTACCTTCCGCGCGATTTCACTTACGACAAGGCGGAAACGATGGTGGAGTACGGCTTCGTCGATATCGAAGGCAAACGGTATCTGCTGCCCACCGCCAGCGAGAACATGGCCTGTATGGCGGGCACAGGCAACTGCGTCAAGAACGAGCTTGCCTTCCGGAACTATCGTAAGTTCACAGCGGAATCGGACATCAAGTTCGAGAAGTTCCGGGCCACTAACTGAAAAGGCCCAGGTCCGCTTGCCTGCTCGCGCGGTTCCATGCCCGAGTTTTACTCGCTGACTGATTTCCCAGCAGCCTGCTATAGCTTCAACATCGCGCGCAGGCGCTTGGTTTGAATCCTGCTTACCGGGATCTCGGTCTGTTTCTTGTCGTCCATACGGAGTTGAAAGCTCGACTTGAACCAGGGGATAACTTCTCGAATCCGGTTGATGTTAACCAGGAACGAGCGGTGCACCCGCCAGAAGGTATTGGGATCCAGGTTAGACTGCAACTCCTCGATGGTCCGGTAGTTCGAATGGCCCTCGACGTTGGTCGCGACGATGGTGATGAGTCCGTCGTCAATGGTCGCGTAGATCATGTCGTGGGCGTCCAGGATTAGATTGCGGTTGTTGCTACGCACCAGCAACTTGGTGCGTTGGAGGCTGGGCTTGGGAGGGGGCGCGGACTCCGCCGCTTTGGCTTCGTTCGCCTGTTTGGTTTCGATCGTTCGCCTTGCTCGGTCGATGGACACGGCCAGCCGCTCTTTGTCAACGGGCTTGAGAACATAGTCCATGGCTTCGAGGCGGAAGGCTTCGACAGCATATTGATCAAACGCGGTGGACACCACGAAATAGGGCAGGACGACGCCTTTCTCCTGCAGCTTCCGGATGACGCCGAGCCCGTCAAGCCCAGGCATCTGAACATCCAAAAACACCAGGTCCGGCTCGAGGTTTTCAATCATCTCGACCGCCTCCAAGCCATTGGTGGCCGTGTCGATGACTTCGATATCGGGGAAGTCCTTCAGGAGGAAGGCCAGTTCTTCACGCGCCAGAGGCTCGTCATCGACCAGCAAGGTCGAGATGGTCACGGTGCTGCGCTGAGGCATCAGAGTGTTAGTATATCGTAGGATTGCCAAACAATAGCCGTAGGCGCGCGAGCTTCATGCGCGACCGTAATGGATGGGCGCAACCTGTTCTTATTCAAGGAGTTCCAAAACAAAGTGTCAAAGCAGCCTAACGTCAAAATCGCGCCCCCATCAGGCAAACTCGGGGTCTTGATTCCGGGCATGGGCGCGGTGGCGACTACGTTCATCGCCGGGGTTGAAGCAGTCAAGCGCGGCCTCGGTCATCCGATCGGGTCACTCACGCAGTTGAGCACTATCCGACTCGGCAAGCGTACGGACAATAATACGCCGAAGATCAAGGATTTCGTCCCTCTCACGCCATTGGAGTGTCTGACCTTCGGCACATGGGACATTTTCGAGGACAACGCCTACGAAGCCGCAGTAAATGCCAAAGTCCTGGAACCGGCGTTGCTCGAAAAGCTCAAAGAGCCGCTCTCGGCCATCAAGCCGATGAAGGCCGTCTTCGATAAGAGCTATATCAAGCGGATCGACGGGCCCAACGTGAAATCCGCACCGACCAAAATGGAGCTGGCGGAACTGCTGATGCAGGATATCCGCGACTTCAAGCGCAACAACAACTGCACCAGGCTGGTGATGATCTGGTGCGGATCGACCGAGGTCTTCCACAAATCGGCCGCGGTTCACGCGACCATCGGGTCGTTCGAGGAAGGCTTACGGCAGAACGATCCGGACATCGCTCCCAGCCAGATCTACGCCTACGCCGCGCTCAAGCTGGGTGTTCCCTATGCCAACGGCGCTCCCAACCTGACCACCGATACGCCGGCCCTGCTGGAGCTAGCCCGACAAAATGAAGTGCCGATCTGCGGCAAAGACTTCAAAACCGGGCAAACCTTCATGAAGACGCTGCTGGCGCCGGGGTTCAAGGCGCGGATGCTGGGCATGAATGGCTGGTTTTCGACCAACATCCTGGGCAACCGCGACGGCGAAGTCCTGGAAGACCCGGGTTCCTTCAAGAGCAAGGAAGAAACCAAGCTTTCGGTGCTGGAGCAGATCCTGCAGCCCAAACTCTACCCGGAGCTTTACAAAGACCTGTATCATGCCGTACGGATCAACTACTACCCGCCGCGCGGGGACTCAAAAGAGGGCTGGGACAACATCGACATCTTCGGCTGGCTGGGCTATCCGATGCAGATCAAGATCGATTTTCTATGCCGGGACTCGATTTTGGCGGCTCCGCTGGTGCTCGATCTGGTACTTTTTCTAGACCTTGCACAGCGTGCAGGCATGAAAGGTATCCAAGAGTGGCTATCTTTTTACTTTAAAGGGCCAATGACCGCAGTTGGTTTGTATCCAGAGCACGATATTTTCATCCAATTAATGAAGCTCAAGAACACGCTTCGTTGGATGCAAGGTGAAGACCTCATCACTCATCTCGGGCTCGAATACTACGACTAGAGACGATCGAACAGGCGATGGCCCCCCATCGCTGCGCGTGTTGGTGATTGGCGGGACCGGCTTCATCGGCCGCCTGCTCGTGGCGGAATTGCTGCGCAAGGGTCACAACGTGACCCTCATGCACCGCCGGTCGAAACACACATTCAGCAAGCGAGTGGGCAATCTGGTGGCCGACCGGAACGATGCGGCGGCCGTCAAGAAGGCGGTCGGAAGCACCCGGTATGACGCGGTGTATGACAACGCCTACGATTGGGAGCGGGGCACCACCGGCGCGCAAATCGAAGCGACCGCCCAGATCTTCGAAGGTCATGTCGGCCGCTACATTTACATGTCGAGCGTGGCGGCGTACGGCGACGGCCTGAACCATCATGAGGGCGACGCACTGGCGCCCGACGACCACCACAACTCCTATATCCGGAACAAAGCGATGAGCGAACGGGCGCTGTTCCGCATGCATCAGCGAAGCGGTTTCCCGGTGGTAACACTGAGGCCACCATACATTTACGGCCCGGAGAACCCGTTCTACCGGGAGGCCTTCTTCTGGGACCGCTATCGAGCCGGCCGAGCGGTTATCCTACCTAGCGACGGCCATAGGCTGATGCAGTTCATCTTCGTGAAGGACCTGGTTTCGGTAGCAGTAAAGGTGCTGGAACAGCGAAATGCGATTGGGCACGCGTTTAACGTGGCTAACCCCAAGGCTCTGACGCAAAATGAGCTGGTGCATGAGTTGGCGAAGGCGGCCAACGTGAAGGAGCCGCTGATTATTTCCGTGCCTCGCGACAAGATTGTGAGTTTAGGCGGCCAGGCAATTGGCGAGAAACTCTACTTTGGCCAGTGGCTCGACATGCCCGCGATCACGCAGGTCATAACCAAGGCGCAACGCATGCTGACGTTTCGGCCCACGGACTTTCCGACGGGCTTGAAGTTGACGTACAAGCACTACCTCAAGAAGCGCGGTTTCCCCAAGCCCGACTTTTCCTTCGAAGACGAAGTTCTGGCGCGAGCTTCGGCGAAGGGGATGGTAAGGACGGGGTAAGCGCTTACCCCGATCTCGCATGCGTTTTTTCCCACTTCCTTTACGGCCACCGATCGCTAACGGCTTTCCCGTCGTCGCTTCGTTGCTACCCTACGGCGGCGGCCGGCCGCCGCAGAGTAGTCATGTCGTTGCTTTTTGGATGCCGGGCGTTACGGCTCTACATCCGGTGGGTTCGGTAAGGCGGTGTTCACCAGACTATACAGGACGTTAAGTAGGTCCCCGAACCGACTATATCGGGGGGGGCATAGCCCACGCCGCAATACCCGTCGTTCACGGTGTTGTCAGAAATCTCATTCCCAGAGAACGTACCCGTGCCGTAGAATTCCCATACACCGCATCCATCAACGCTCGCACCCGTGTTAAATATGTGGTTGCCTTTGATGACACTGTTGGTAAAGTATCCCGCCGCCGTGCCCTGAATGTCGATCCCATCGTATCCATAAATGTTGGAGATCTGATTGCCGATCACTTTCAGGTCATTCGCGCCATTGATAAAGATTCCACTTTGCGCATCGCTAACAATGTTGTCGCTTATCACCGTTCCGTCGCCAACGTTGCGGATGGTCACGCCCTCACTCCGTAGATTGTCGCATACTGGGGTCGCCAACGAACCGCACAACCCTTCCGTGATCACGTTTTCCCGAACCCTCCCCACGGCTCCGTTCAGGAGATATATCCCAAACTGATTTGCCCCGCTTGCCGGTCCGATGCCGGAGATGGTGTTGCCATCGATTTCAGCGATGACTCCGCCTGCCGTTCCGTTCGCAAACACGCCGTTCGCGGTGTAGTCGTGAATGCTATTGTGTTCAACCGAGACAGTAAATGGTCCCGG
>CAWIQM010000008.1:0-598745 GCA_963838245.1 uncultured Acidobacteriaceae bacterium
TAATCATCAGCGCCTTGCTCCAGGCCCTTGACGCGATCATCCACCGAATCCCGGGCGCTCAAAATGAGGACGGGTGGCACCGTCTTCCGATTGCGGATCTTCTCCAGGACCTGCAGCCCGTCGATGTCCGGCAAGCCGAGATCCAGAATCACCAGGTCATATTCGGTAGCGTGAACCAGTTCGACCGCCGAGTTACCTGTGTTCGCAACGTCGACCGCATAGCCGGCACTCTCCAAGCCCCGGCTCAGAAAGTCGGCGATCCGTTTCTCATCCTCAATGACCAATACCCGCATGTGTCTGAGTCTAACTCCAACCCGGCTAAGGGAGGTATCGAGGAAGCAATCGGCGCTGGTCCCCGTCCGGCAGCCTAGTCACCAGAAGCAGGATCCGGCTCCGGAATCGGAGCTGGGCTCAAGAATGTTCGGACGCTCTGCCAGTTGGTTCGCAGCAGGGACAAGCCGGTCATGGTGATAATGAGAACCGCGGCGAAAACGAGCACCTGCAGGATGACAAACTGCGCCTTCCATGAGCCAAACCAGCGGCCGTAGACCAGTTCAATATGGACCCAATAAACCAGTAGCGAGGTGCGCCCGAGCTGGCGAAACAAACTCCAGCGCGACCCGGCCATGGTCACCCACAAATAAGCGATGGCAGCGATCGTCAGCAGCACGCCCAGCTTGATCACCGTAAGGCCGGGACTGTCCAGCCAGAACTCCGATTTCGTATAGATCGAATAAGGCAGGTTCGAGGCGTACTGGCCTCCCATGACCAACACGAATTCCGAGCAGCATCGCCCACTGCATCGTGCGTTGTAGCTCTTCCTTCCCGACGGCCCTCAAAACGGATCCGGCGGCCATCCCAAACGCCAGGAAAGCGGCCCAGGGGAAGAACCCAAAGTAGTTATAGCTAGGCACGAAGTAGGCCTTGGCCAGCACCGGCAGGGAGTTGCTGCCCGCGATTGTGACCAGCGGCGAAAGCGCTGCCACGAGCACACCCAGGACCACGCACAGCCGAATACGCTCCTTGGTCGTGAATACTGCCATGGGCGCGAAGATCGCCATGGCCATGCCCATGCAATTCAGGATGTCGACTTTCACCAAGTCGCCGGCCGGGCTGTTTGGGTAGCCGAAGGCAAAGAGTTGCAGCCGGAACAGAAAAGCCAGAAGAAACAGATAACCGGAGCGATTGAGCGCTCGCCACACGCGCTTTGGTGCGGACGGCTGCTGTCTGCTTTGGCTATCCATCAGGAAGGCGAACGTGATGCCGGTCAGGAACAAGAAGATGGCCGGCGCGATGCCGCCGACGAACTGGGAGAGCACAAATGCGCTGCTGTTGCGCAGCTCAGGCTTGATCAGCGAGTCGAACGAATGGCCCTGCAGCATGATGAATGCGCCCAGCCCGCGCATCCAATCGAGAAAAGCGAGCCGGTCAGTTGGTTTCTTTTGCTCGATCATCCTGCTGCTGTTTCGTCCTCATTCCTGAATTCCCTCGTCTCCCTTTAAGACTCTTGTTGTGCAATTAGGTGGCCTGTTTTCAATGCGGGTGGTCGGTCTTTACCCCTGGCGGCGTATTGAGTTCCAGGTCCTTCTGTTTGAACGACGGGTTTAGCTGGAAGTCGGAGTACGTCACGACTGTAAAGTTTCCATTCGGTTGGTAAAACTTCTGCTGAACCGGATAGTCAGCGTCGGCCGGAAACCAGACTTCGGCTTTCGACAAGCGTTCCTGGGCATCCTTGTTCTTCGGAATCAGCTCTAACCGGGTCGTGTTCCGACCGTTAATCGATTCAGTTCCGGCGTCTTTGATTTCATAGCTGCTTAGCAAGTCTTTGCCTGAGCTTCCAAACCCAAGCAGCATGTACTCGTCGATGAGCCTGGCATTCTTGCCGAGGTCATAAACCTGCACCAGATTCAGGTTTGGATAGTACATTTTTACCGTGCGTTCGCCGAAGGCCACCGAATGCTTGTCTTTGGCGTCGGTGAAGTCGATCAGGGCCCGCACTTCGCCGGGCTTCAACCTCCGCATGTGCAGCACGCCATCCTGCGTCGTGTCGTCATTCAAGATCGCGGTATGCGTAACCATGCGGAGATTCGCTGTAATCCCCTTAAAGGTAGGCGCCGAGGCATCCATCCGGGACAGAATGGCGCTAACCGACTCCGCTGTGCCCGCCCATGTGAACACAAAGAAAAGAAAGAACAATCTCATGATGAAAGATGTAACGTCCGGATCGCTTCTCCCAGCCTGTTGTTTACGGAGTGGTGTAAGCGATGAAGCCCTTGATCTCTTTCTCCGTTTCGTCTCGAATCGGTTCCACCCGCACAACCCGCCGGACTTTGCCGGTGCGCTGCTGGATGAGATCCTGGCTGCGCTTAATGCGATCAGCTTCGCTCAACTCGCTCAGGAGATCGGCTTCGATGAAGACGCGGTCCAGATCCGCAGAAAGGAACACGACGCTCGAAGCCTTTGGCTGATCGTGAAACAAATCCCTGGGAGTCAGGAAAACGAAGACCAGAATGAGCGCCACCACCAAGTCGTATTGCCACGACGCACGGGGAAAGTCCCAGAAAATCAGCCGTTTCCACATGCTGGTTCGCGCTGTTTCTGACTGAGCGTTCTGGTCGGCCACTGTTGTAAGTCTATCATTGAAGAAGAGGCCTAACGAGACGGTCCGGGCCCAGGAAAAGTGAAGGCGGGCGGGTCATTTCAAATTGCATGCGAGCCATTTTATACCTGATCTTTGGATTCAGCTTGCTGAGGGCGAGCCCATTGTCAGCGCAGTTCGAAACTCATCTCAGTCCGGTTACCCAGAGGGATTACCAAAACTACCTCAAGGGCGTTGAGTCGGATTTGGCCAGCCGCTGGCAAGGGTCGAAACCTCTTTTGTGGGTCGACCAGGATCCCGACAACAAGGCACGTGCCCACCAGGGCGAATTGGTGATTGCTGAACTGAGCAATTGGAAAACACCCTTCATCCGGAACGGCTTGGTTCACGATTGGGTCGGCGCGGCGTTCATCCGAGGCGTCACCGTGGACCGGGTGCTTTCGGTTCTCGCGGATTTCGATCACCACAAGGACTTCTATCCGGATGTGCTTCAGTCCAGCCTGGTTTCGCGGCAAGGTAATCAAGTCACTGGTCGGTGGCGATTGAAGCGCACCAAGATCATCACCGTCGAACTCGACGTGGACCAGCAGGCCGATTACGTCTCGCTAGCGCCGGGCGTTTGGACGGTCCGCAGCCACGCCACGCAGATCCGCGAAGTGCAGTCACCGGGGGAGGCGGGCGAGAAGCTGTACCCGGCAGGTGAAGGCAATGGATTTCTCTGGCGCCTGGACTCCTACTGGACACTACGCCAGGAGGCGGATGGCGTCTATGCGGAGTGCCGCACCATTTCGCTTTCAAGATCAATTCCCGCATCCCTTGCCTGGATGATCAGGCCACTTTTGGAGAGCATGCCAAGAGAGTCGCTGGCGTCCACGCTGAGAAGCACTCGCGATGCCGCCAGCAACCAGAGGGTGTCGTCTTCGTCCGGCGAGCTTCCCAGCGCCAGTACCGTCGAACGGTAAGCCAGGTTCCGTTCGATCTTGCAATGTGTAAACTCTAGAAGGTACGTCTCGAAGAAAGGTCATCAGGATACTCACATGAGAAAACTCATCGCCGTTGTTGCCTGCCAGCTCCTGGCGGTGGCCGCATTTGCCGCCACCAAGAAATCCGTTACGGTCGAGATGAAGAATGCGCAGGGCCAGAGTGTCGGCACAGCGAAGCTTACTCCCGATCCGAAAGGCGTCAAGATTTCGCTGAACCTGAAGAATCTACCCCCCGGCGAACATGCGATTCACGTTCATGCCACGCCCAAATGCGATGGCCCGGATTTCAAGTCGGCGGGCGGCCACTTCAATCCGGATAAGAAACATCACGGCTTGGATAACCCCGAGGGCCCTCACGCGGGCGATATCCCGAACTTCACGGTTACTGCCAAGGGCACGGCGAAGACCTTCGTGGTTGCACCCAACGTCGATCTGGGCGACGATGCTCATTCTGTCTTTAGCAATGGCGGCACGGCACTGGTGATTCACGCCAAAGCGGACGATATGAAGAGCGATCCTTCCGGCAACGCGGGCGACCGCATTGCTTGCGGCGTGATCTTGAAGTAGGGGCCCAAGCCGGCATCCGCTCGAATCTGCCTGGAAAGGCCGGGCCGCGATTCCGAACCTGCGGTTGCGGGGCATTCTGCCTCTTACAGTCCCAGCATCCGCTTGCTGACGCGCGCGGTTCTGTGGCGGAGTTTTGACACGGTTGCGGGGCATTCTGCCTCTTACAGTCCCTGCATCCGCTTGCTGACGCGCGCGGCTCTGTGGCGGAGTTTTGACACGGTTCGCTGGTCTCTCCAACGCTTTGTTTGGTTCGAGGAGTTTCTGCATCGTTTGGAAGTTACTAGGCGGCCTTTTTGGCATCCGCTTGCTGACGCGCGCGGTTCTGTGCGGGAGTTTTGACACGTTTCGCTGGTCTCTCCAACGCTTTGCCTGGTTCGAGGAGTTTCTGCATCGTTTGGGAGTGACTAGGCGGCCTTTTTGGGACCGGCGGCGAGGCTGGCGACGACTTTCTTCTCGACGATACCGTCACCCGCGCAGAATTGAGCCAGTTTCTTTGCATTTCCCAGGCGCACTTTATTGAAGAGAAGTTCGCTGGAAATAACGAAGCCAAACGGGGCTGGATCGAACGGGGCATTCTGCTGCATGTGCGCGGCAGCAATCGCCTTCAGCTCCTCTATAGCCTGTTTCTCCTGCTCGAATCGAAGCTGTTGCGCGTGCCGGAATTCCTCCAGGGTCTTCGAGAAGGAACGTTGGAAGCGTTGATCGTAGAGCGAAGCCAGGCCCATTGGGTTGCGGGTCTGCATGAGGCAGCCTTCCATGGTGGCGGAGGGGATGGCGGCGCCCAGGTAGATCTTGAGCTCTGCGGTGCGAAGCATCTCGAGCCGGAACTGGATGTCGGCGACACGCTTGGCGAGGTGCAACTCGAGGTCGCCTACGGGATGAAGATCCAGAACGATGCCTTCGACGAAGTTCTGATAGCGCTCGATTTGTTCTTCGCTGAGGTGCTGGGTCAGGTCCTCGACGAAGAGGCCGTGCCTGACGGCGTTCCTTGAAGACGCGATCTTTCCGGCCGGCGTCTTCGCGCCGGTGCTCTTCTGGGCATTGAGCCGGTTGGCCGCTGTGCGGGCATCGACCTCCGGGCTATTGTCTTGCTCCCCGTTCTCATTGGTTAGCGCGGGTTCCTTATTCTGATTGGCTGGTTCGGGCGGCGCGGATTGCTGGCGCGACACCGAGTCTGTTTCTTTGGAGGCCGGTTCCTGGTTCGTCCGGACTTCCTGGTTTGTTTCGACGCCCGGGATCTCCGGGAGTTTTGAGGACAATAGTGACATTTGCTAACGGCTTTCTGGTTGGATTGACGGAGTCTCCGCCTACCAGGATTTTCGACCCAGCCACAGGCTGGACTGTGGCGCGGCTAAACCGGGGAGGGCCGGAACGTATTGTGATGAAAGGTTTTAGCGGGAACGGGAAAATTTTCGAAGCGTGTGACTGGCGATCAATGAGACGGCCTGGGCGTCAATCGTCGTTGCATAGACAGCCCTGCGTGAATTCAACACGAAAGATATGGTTGGCCAACATCACCAGACGTGGGTCAAGAATTTCGAAACTGTCGGTAATCATGGGCATTAGCCAGTCGCTGATACCGAACTCAATCCAGAATCGCGTACACGCGAGCCCGGATGTCTGGATAGGTTGGTCGTTCCAGGGATTTTCGAAAATTGCGGGCTCGTTTGGCTTGAGGTCGCATTTGCAGCCAAATGCCGAATGAAGGAAATGCGTGATCTGCTGCCTTAGTTTGCAACGTACGGTAAACGAGTAGGAGCCGCTCCATCGAACGTCGGGCTGGTGCGCTCTATACAGTTCGAATGGAGAGATGGTTGCGGGCCCTTGCGCCTCTGCCCATAACTCGTTTATCTCTCTGCCGTCCATGGCATCGATGGCCTGCTGAGAGTCGGAGAATCGTCTAATGTTGAGGTCCGGGCCGTAGTACACCTCGCCTGTGCTTGGGTTTTGTGCAATGGCGCGCGTTTTGCCACTGTTGGTAAGGACAACGAACCCGGTTTCTTTCGGCAAGGCTCCCAAGGCCTTAAGCTCATTGAAGAAGGCTGCCACCTGATCTCGTTCAGGCACGAACACAGCGTCTTTCGGAATCAGGAGATGCCGGTATAGCTCACTCATGGCGCCATTTTATGCGAGAGGGACGTTCCAAATGCCCGCTTCGTCACCGCTTCGGCTCGCTTCGGCTCAAACGGGTACGAGGAAGCTGAAACCTGGTAAAGGCGGATACTGTCCCCGGTTCCCTTGAATAAATGACCATTCTGGCACCAGTACGCTCATCTGCTCCGTGATCCTGAATCATCGTTCCATTTCTCACCCGACGAGAACGTGGGAACCGCCGGGCAGTCTTGCGCCACTCCGGACGCCCGATCGCCACGCGAAACCATCCGCGAAAACTCAGTTGATGTTTGCAGCTATATTTGTAATCTGAGGCTCGAATCAGGGGGAAGGATCATATGCTGCGGAGGAGTTTTCTCGCATTGTTGGCCGGTGGAGTGCTCTTTGCCGGACCACCTCCAAAGACTAATTTCGTCGTGATCCTGGCCGACGATCTCGGCTGGCGCGATCTCGCCACTTACGGGAATCGCTACGTCGCAACGCCGAACCTCGATCGTCTGGCGCGCGAGGGAGCGCGCTTCACGCAGGCGTACGCTACATCGCCGGTATGCTCGCCCACCCGTGCCAGCATTCTTACGGGAAGATACCCGGTTCGCACGGGGGTGACCGATTGGATCCCGGGGCGTCCGAGCGATCCGCGCGGCCCGATCATCACGCCGCCCACCGCACAGGAACTAAAGCTCGATGAAATCACGATCGCCGAATCGCTGAAGCAGGCCGGCTATCGTAGCGCGAGCATCGGTAAGTGGCACCTGGGTGGAGCGGGTTACACGCCAACCGACCAGGGTTTCGATCTGAACGTCGGCGGCACCGCGAGCGGGAGCCCGCCGGAAAGCCCGATGCCGTATTTCGGTCCGTTCGAGTTGCCGAATCTCAAGGCCGCGGCCGGCGAGTTTCTGCCCGAGAAGCTGACGCAAGCGGCTACGCAATTCATCGAACAGAACAGGTCGAATCCGTTTTTCCTGTACCTGGCGCACTACTCCGTGCATGTCCCGCTCGGGGCGCGTGAAGCCGACATCGCCAGGCATAAGAACGCAGATGGCCGGTACAATCCGGTTTACGCCGCAATGATCGAGGAGCTTGACGAATCGGTTGGCGTGGTACTGAGGGCCATCGACAAAGCCGGCGTTGCCGATCGGACCATGGTGGTGTTCTTCTCCGATAACGGCGGTCTATGCTTCGAAGGAAATTCCCGCCACAGAGTCACGGACAATTCGCCGCTTCGGGCGGGGAAAGGCCACCTCTACGAGGGCGGCATCCGCGAGCCGCTCATCGTCCGGCTTCCGGGTGTGGTAAAGCCGGGGACGGTGATCGACACGCCAGTGATCAGCGTCGATTTTCTGCCAACGTTCCGCGACGCGGCCGGGCTTACTCCGGTGAGCGTTGATGGCGTCAGTTTGATGCCGCTACTGCGTGGGGGCGAACTCGCCCCGCGGACGCTCTATTGGCACTACCCGCATTACTCAAACCAGGGGGGCGAGCCGGCGAGCGCCATCCGCGAAAGTGACTGGAAGTTGATCGAGTTCTTCGCGGACGGGCGCCGCGAGCTCTACGACCTGCGCCACGACCCTGGTGAGCAATCGAACCTCATCCAACAGCGGGTAGACCTTGCCAACAGTCTGTCCGCACGTCTCGATGCGTGGCGAAAGGAAGTCGGTGCGGCGCTGCCAAAGAAGAACCCTTCGGCTGATCCGCACTGGCCTGGTTTCGGGTTTACGGGCGCGGAGAAACCGACAGCGCCTGTTCACTAATTCTTTTGTATAGAACGGACTCGCGATAGCGGCCAAATTCCGTTCGACCTAGGACAAGTCTCGCCCCTGTCGCCATTTCTCAGCAAAGAAGAGCCCAAGAACCGGACAGATTCGAACCGGCTCTGGCAGTCAGTCCTGTACCTTGGATCTCCTTCTCCGCGACCGTGGCATGTGCACTTTCTCGAACGCCAGGGTCACGGCGCTGGCGGGTTTGGCCGCCTCTTCAAGTGCATCGGCGATGTGCTGCATCGAAATTCGGCCAAAGAAGTTTTCCGCTCCCGGCATGACCACCTGGTCATGTTTACTAGCGGGGCCAAGCCTAGCTTGGCTAAGGCGTCGCCGTGCCACAGCACCCAAACCTGCCTGTATGTCCCCTGGCTAGGCGCGTTTTGGGGATAGGTGCGATCCTCTTGCGGTTCATTCTCTTTCGCCCCGTGGCGATTGAATGAAGTTCACAGAACTCCGGAGCCGCCGTCATGCAGCGTTGCCGAAAACTCACGGCACAACTCACTCATGGCGCCATTTTATGCGAGGGGGACGGGCCGAATGCAGGCTTTGGCTGACCGCTTCGGTTCAAACGGGTACGAAGAGCTGAAGCCCGGTAAACGCGGATACCGTCCCCGGTTCCCCCTGGTCTCTCCGTTGTGTCACGGTTGTGTCGCGCCACCAAAAGAGCCTAACAACAGGCGACAAACGCAATTGCAGTAGCGAATAGAATCAACCGGTTAAAACTTACTAACACCGTTGGAACTGACCCGCAAGCCATTCGATTCCCCTTAGCGCGGCGTCTTCCGGCGCAACCACCGGTCCGTGAGGCAAAGGCGCGCCGCGGGGCAAGCTGTGTTAACCTCGGTCCGAAGAAGCAGCGTCGAAGGCAACAGATCCGTGATTGCTGCCCACATGAGGAATATCGGCAAGGAGGTCGCCGCGAGGGCCTCGGCAAATCAGGGCCGCAGCAGCCAAGCTCATGCCCCATCCGGATATCACTGCGGGCGTAGAAGCCGCCAACACCTATATCGAGAGGGCCGAAGCAGGCGTAAACGCCTTGAGAATTGTTCCCGGCGCCGCATTTGATGTCGTCGCCCTCCAGCTGATCTCTAAGGCGTTTGCCCTGTCTAAGGCCGGCTTGGTTCTTATTTCTGGCTTTCCAGATGAGGCCTTCGGCCTTTCCAGGTCTCTTGTGGAGTGCGCGATGACATTGCGATACCTCACCCAGGATCCGGCACTGCGAAACCCTCGAGCGGCCGAATTCGTTGATTACGTCAACAAAGTCGGGAGGCATTGGTGTTACTTGGGCTTTCAGCAGTTCGAGGGTACAGAGCATGAGGAATTCGTTTTCCAACAAGCCGAACAGCTGGGACTTTATGATCTCAGCAAAGAACCCAAGGATCTCCGCGGACACTGGTCGGGCGTCCACGGATTCGTTTGGAACGCGCTGATTATTGCTCATCCCTTGGATAGTCCCACTACCAGCAACGATCTTCAGAGGAGAGCGCAATTCGCTGTCGACTACGACCAGGCGTCTTCGTTCGTACACTGCACACAGCCGGCCGTTTCCAACTACGTTCCCGAGCAGGGCGTCGCGTTCCGGATACGACCGTCTTCGGGTAAGTATCAGCAAGAAGGCCCAAGCACATTGCTTAGGGTTGTTTATTACCTGCACACCTGTATCGGTTATGGACTGTTCGGGATGAATCTGGATTGGCCGCCCGGATTAGAGGCAGAGCATCAAACCGCTCGGGAGAGCATAGGCCAAATAGCAATGTCGTTGTGATAACCGCAGAAGACGGGTCAAAGACCGAGCCTGTCGGTGATAGAAACAAAAACTCTTGCAAATGTTTTTTGAGTGTGTAGGCTGAGGGCAACATGAGCAGGCGATTTTGTACGTGTTGCCTGGAACGGGACTTCTTGTTGCCGCCGTCGCTCGACGGCTGGCTGCCCGAAGATCATCTGGCCCGGTTCATCGGCAAGATCAGCGAGAGGTTCCTGGAATAATTTTGCGTTGAGCCCGTGGCATCAACAATGTGGCCGAGGGATTCAATCCTCAAGTTTCCAGCGACAACCAGTGAAGGTGGCCGGCGGCATCGCCTGCCAGGATCGTGCGAGTGCCTGCGGTTGCCCAACAATATACGGCAGCGTCGCAAGTGAACGTAGCGATAACCGCGCTGGTCTCCAGATCCCATACCTTGAGAGTGTGGTCGGAGGACGCGGAAACGGCCCGCCGCCCACCGGCGCTCAGCGCCACGCCGATGACCCCGGATGAGTGGCCGGCGAGGGTACGCAGTTCGGCACCGGTCTCGATATCCCACACCTTGAGCGTTTTGTCCCAGGACGCGGACACGGCCCGCCGCCCGTCCGCGCTCAGCGCGACGCCGTTTACCGCGTTAGAGTGGCCGGCGAGCGTGCGCAGTTCATCGCCGGTCTCCAGATCCCACACCTTGATCGTTTTGTCACGCGACGCGGACACGGCCCGCCGCCCGTCCGCACTCAGCGCCACGCCCGTGACCCAGCCAGAGTGGCCGACAAGGGTGCGCAGTTCGTCCCCGGTCTCCAGATCCCACACCTTGAGCGTTTTGTCCCAGGACGCGGACGCGGCCCGCCGCCTGTCCGCGCTCAGCGCGACGCCGTTTACCGCGTCAGAGTGGCCGGCGAGTGTACGGATAAGTCCCGTCCCCGGCGGGTCCAGCGCCGGGCGGAGCGGGTGGAGCCAAGGCCGTACTGCAGCGTGAGTGAGCGAATCGATAAAGCCTTGGATCAAGGGTCGCCCACTGTATGGCAGCAACCGGCCAATCATTTGCGACGGGAATTGGTGTGGGTCTTTTGCGAGGAAGTGCGACGAGAGCCGGATCGCCCCTTGTATCAACTCCGCTTCCTGTGTTGGCTTCAGGAGATCGAAGTCGCTGAGGAGTGCGTTAACGTCCGTGGCCTCCAGTTTTGCCTGGAGCCATGCCGGGTCCCACAAGGTGCGTTCCAAATCTGCCGCGCGGTTTGCTGCGGCGAGGTGCCAGGTCAACCAGCGCCAGGCGTACGTGTCCGGCAGGTGCATCCAATCCGTCCACGCGTCTACCAGCCGGCTATGAAGTTCCGTCGCGTTTGTAATGGCCGCAGCCAGCCAGCTTCGCATGACGTCATGCAAGCGCATCGTGCAGCTTCTCAGATCGAGTCTCAGTAGCTGCAGCCGTGCCAGCTGCTGGGCTGTTTCCTCTGCGTCGAAGCCGTCGAGCCCCCATAACGCCGCCGCAGCGCTGAGCGGGATGGCAATGTCTTCGGGAAAGATAGAGAGCTCTGTCAGCCGCCGGCGCTTATCACCCTCCAGCAGCGCCAGACTGCCTTCCAGGACGCCATCAATGCTGCGGTGGTGGGCGTCGCCGGTACCCCTTCCCAGACCCTTCGCACCCTTCCGTTTCAAGACTTGCAGTAGCCAGTCGGCAGCGTGCTCCGCCGAATCGCCTTGTTCAATCCGTTGCAGTAACATGGCGCGAGCGAGTTCGAGAGCAATAGGCCATCCGCCGAGCTTCCGCGATAGAGCGAGCGCGCGGGATCGGTCAAGGCCCGCGACTCCCCCTGTGAGCATTGCCAGCGACTCGGACTCTTGCACTTCGTCGACAGTTACGGGTCGAGCGCTCGAGGCGATCTCGGCGTTCCGCGTGGTAAAAAGGCGTGCGCATCCCTTGCCGCCGCGCAGAAAAGGTTTCAGTTGCCGGTCGTCCCAGACGTCGTCAACGACCAGCAGGCAGGTTCGGTCTTCCAGCTTCTGGCCCAGTTGGAATGTGGCGTCTTCTTCACTCGTAAATCCAGGACGCTCACCGGTTAGTGCGGCATAGACGGTGAGAAGGCTGCCCAGGACGTTGGGGTTCTGGCCTAGCGTGACCCAGAGAATGCCGTCGTCAAAGTTTTCAATAATCTCTTTGTCGTGGCACAAGGCGGCGGCCAATGTGGTTTTGCCGAAGCCGCCCGCTCCGGATAGAGCGGTGGTGATGGCCACGGGCTGTTTGCGGTCCGCGGTGAGCAACAGATTCTTGAGGCGGCCAAACTCATCCGGGCGCTGGACGAAAGTCTCTGGAAGATCCGGGGCCATGAATGGCACTCGCGGCGTGTCGCAGCCTTTGCGCAAATGGGCAAGGAGGCTTTCCCATTCCTTTTCGATATCGAAGAATTGAGCCTTGTTCATCCAGCGCGGGAGCTGAGAGAACTGCAGTTCGGAGTCAGGCGCCGCTTTGACGGGGTAGACGCAGACGCCCTGCTGGCGCGCGTAGCGCCATTCCTTTCGGACGGTTTCCGATTGCATGGCCGAGGGGGTCATGACCAGGACGAGGAATTCGACGGAATCGATTGCCTCCGTGAGTTGTTTCCACCAGCCCACGCCGCCTTCGAGCAGGAGGCGATCCTGCTTAATGGGGATGTCGGGGGCCTTGGTGCGAAGTTTTTCGCGCAGGGAGTCGGCGAACTGTTCGCCGTCCTTGCGAGCGTACGAAAGGAATACCCCGCTACGCTTGTTCCCATTCATCAGAGCTTTATGATACTTCCGGATTCAAGTGAGAGCGTGATCGCGTAGGGGACAAAGCTGCAGCGATGAGCTTGATCGCGAGGCCACAGCCTAAAGGCTGTGCCACGGCTCTGCCGAATCGCTGAAGTTTCTGACGCTGGTCACACGTCAGTACGGTCTGGTATGGCAAGAGGTTTTATGGTCCTCTTCTGTGGAGCATTTGATTCGGGTCGGCAATGAGCTTTATCGGGTTGGGGACAAAGCGGCAGCGCGCAGGGCGGGCTGGCGCCTCGCCTGCGCTTGGTGAAGTTGGTAGGGAGCGCGACGGCGGGCCGCTATGTCCCCGATGGGCTGGGTGGCCGCGCCCGAAATGAGCTTGATCGCGAGACCACAGCCTAAAGGCTGTGCCACGGCTCTGCCGAATCGCTGAAGTTTCTGACGCTGGTCAAACGTCAGTACGGTCTGGTATGGCAAGGGCGTTGGCAAGGAGCGAGACGGCGGGCCGCTATGTCTCCGATGGGCTGGGGGGGCCGGAGTGGGAGAGCCGAGACGACTCTCGGCTCAGCAGGCTGACAGCCTGCGCCACATTGGCGTAGCGGCTACTGGGTGCGGTGGCCCCTTCACTATGTCTTTGTGCGTTCCCATTTGATACGCTCGGTCCACTATGTCCTCGCTTGGCCGTAGGAACTTCCTCAAGAATTCTCTACTCAAATCCGCAGCCGCGACGCCGCTGTTGGCGGGCATCACTTCCCCGGCTGCCGCAGCAGCGCCGGCGAAAATGAAGATCACGCGGGTTCGCGCGTATCTTCCGCCCAATTTCAACCCGTTGTTCAACCAAAGCAATCTTGTCGTCACGGTTGAGACCGACGCCGGCATCACGGGAATCGGCGAAGGCGGATCGAAGGATACGGTGGAGCAGTGCGCCGGACGGCTGATAGGGCAGGATCCTTCGCTGACGGAGCATCTTTGGCAGGATATGTACCGGTCGTGGTTTTATCCGCCAGGCCGCGAAAAGGTACATGCCTTAGGGGCGCTCGATCTGGCGCTGTGGGACATCCGCGGCAAGGTGCTGAATGCACCGGTTCATCAGTTACTCGGCGGCATGGCTCGGAATTACATGGAGTGTTATTACACGGGCGGTAATCTCGGCCCCAGCGCGTCCGTCAAAGAGCGGGCGCAAGCCGTGATGGCGGCCGGGTTTCGAGCCTTCCGCATGGATTCAGCCAGCCTCACGGAAGGAAATGTCTACAATTCGCACGAGCGAGTGAACCAGCTGTATCGCGACGCGGTCGAGGCGCGCGAAGGCGTCGGCAAGGACGGGGACTGGTGCGTGGACTTTCACACCCGCTTCGACCTTTCCGATGCCGTTCGGGCCTGCCACCTGATTGAAGACCTGGCCCCCTACTTTGTCGAAGACCCGGTTCGATCGGAAGCCTTTAACGAAGTTCTGCCGGTACTGCGCACTCAGGTCAAGGTGCCCATTGCCGCGGGTGAACAATGGGGCAGCCGCTGGGACTTCAATCGCTTGATTGAGCAGAACGCCATCGACTACACCCGTTGCACGCTGCCCAACGTGGGCGGCATCACCGAGTGGACCAAGGTGGCAGCGCTGTGCGAGACGCATTTTATCGGTATGATTCCGCATTTCACGGGTCCCATTGCGACGGCTGCGCTGGTGCATGCGCTGGGACCGTTCTCGGGGCCGGTGCTGATGGAGTTCACCAGCCAGACTGGCAGGTATCCTTATCTCCCGCAATGTCTGGAATTCAGGAACGGGAAGATCTGGCCCAACCAGCGCCCGGGCCTGGGCGTGGAGCTGGATTACAAGCAGCTGAAGCTGATCGCGGAGGTCAGCCAGCCGGGAACGAATCGAACGACGTATGTGCGGCCGGATGGATCGTACACGAACTGGTAGCGGGCGGGTGAGTGGTCGGGTGGGGTGTTGTGCATCCTGGGACAGGCTCGCTCTGGCCACGCGGCAATGCGACTGGAGTTGACTCGATCCGATGTGATGGTCGCCTTGGGCCAGAGGCGCCTGTCCCGGTCGGCTTTTCAGAGCAGTCGGTCTGAGTCCTCAAGAAAACCAAAGCCGAGACGACTCTCGGCTCAGCAGGCTGGCAGCCTGCGCCACGTGAGTTGAGCCGAAAGCGGACAAGCGATTCCAGTCCCGGTCAGTGGTGCGGTTTGCAAGTGGTTGCAAAATCAGCTCCACAACTTGGCGCGTCAACTGCCTGGTGTTTGGCGGAGGTTTCCTATGCGCGAGCATGCCCGGGATCAAATGTCCGGTCCGGTTACTCTTGACTACTTGCAAGCACGGCTGTCGGAAGGCTGGCGAGTGATGGCCATTGAATGGGAGCGAGAAGTGGAACCGACGGCGCAGCCTTCCGCCCCTGAGCCAGCTCGCAGCGAACCATCGGAGGAGGTCCCGTATGGATTCCGGATCTCCCCGGATTGCCGCCACCTCGAACGGAACCCCGACGAAATGGCCGTGCTGATGGCCATTTTGCAGGAGATTGTCAAGGACCGGCCATTCAGCCAGATCGCGGAAGAACTCAACCGGCAGCACCTGGTGACGCGGCGGGGCCGTCCCTGGACGTCGGCGGGGGTTTTCGATCTCTTGCCGCGCTTGATTGAAGCGGGACCCCAGCTGCTGAAGTCCGAGCAGTGGCCGGCGCGACGGCTTGAGGTGTTACGGGGAGGCGCACGGTGAGTGCTCACGTTCAGAAGTTCGGAGACATGTCACCATACCGCTTGCTGACGCGCGCGGCTCAGTTCAGAAGAGCCGAGACGAATCTCGGCTCAGCAGGCTAACAGCCTGCGCCACGTGGCGAAGCTGCGCTCTGGACCCACAGCCTAAAGGCTGTGCCACGGTGCTGGCGTCCGCTTGCTGACGCGCGCGTCTCAGTTTAGAAGAGCCGAGACGAATCTCGGCTCAACAGGCTAACAGCCTGCGCCACGTGGCTAAGCTGCGCTCTGGACCCACAGCCTAAAGGCTGTGCCACGGTGCTGGCGTCCGCTTGCTGACGCGCGCGGCTCAGTTCAGAAGAGCCGAGACGAATCTCGGCTCAGCAGGCTAACAGCCTGCGCCACGTGGGTCGTGTTAATCTGGCGTCATTCCGATGATGCGTCGGCAGGGAATTATTTTCGCGGCCCTCTCGACACTGGGGCTATTCTGCCTGCTTTACGGCGCGGACCGCTTGCCCGACCAGGAAAACCTGCCCAACGACCCGTCGAACGTTGGTAAGCGGACCAGTCGGAAAGAACAGACGCCCCGCTCGTTCCGCATCTATCCTGGTTGGGAGTACGACGAGGGCGATGTCGCCATCCCACCGGATTCCAACGTGAAAGCGGAGTGGGTCTACGCCCGTTTCATGTACCGGGCGGTTCGAATGGGGGGACGGATGGGAGGCATGCGCGGGCCGAACTGGACCATCGACTACCCTCGCAGTGACCGTCATCTGTCGGCTGCCGTTCGACGGCTGACTCGTGTGCGCGCCCGAAGCATTGAGCAACCGGTAGCGGCCGAAGATGGCGATGATATTTACAATTACCCCTGGCTCTACGCGGTTGAGGTCGGCCACTGGGACCTGACCGACCTGCAAGCTGCCAAGCTGCGCGATTTTCTGGATCGCGGCGGATTCTTCATGTGCGACGATTTCCACGGCACCTGGGAGTGGGCCACCTTCGTGCGCAGCATGCGAAAAGTGTTCCCCGATCGCCCGATCGTCGATCTTCCCGATAACGATCCTATCTTTCACACCGTCTATGATCTTGATGACCGCTATCAGGTTCCGGGAGAACAGTTCGTTCACACCGGCCGGAAGTACGAATACGACGGCTATGCTCCGCGCTGGCGCGGCATCTATGACGATAAAGGACGGGTAATGGTCGCAATCTGCCACAACATGGATTTGGGCGACTCGTGGGAGCATGCTGACAATCCCGAATATCCGGAACAGTTCTCCGCACTCGGTTTCCGAATCGGCGTGAACTACCTGGTTTACGCTCTGACACATTAGTGGTAACGGCGCCTTCCAACAGCCCACATGTTTGAGTTCCTCTTCAAGTACCCGCCGGAAGTATTCTCGAAGGGGTCCTTTGTGTTGTTGGGTACTTGGCCACGCTGGATACTGGTTCTGCTGGTGCTGGCTGCGGCTGCTCTGCTGGGCGGGGCTATGTGGAAGAAACGGAACAGTTTGGTTCCGTCCCTACGCGGCGCGCGGGCCGTTGTTCTTTGGTCTCTACAGACTGGGCTGGCAGCGTTGTTGCTGCTGTTGTTGTGGCAACCCGCCATCAGCGTGGCTGCTTTGAAGCCCCAGCAAAACATTGTTGCGGTGGTGGTGGACGACAGCCGCAGCATGGCTATCAAAGACGCAGGCTCCGGCCAGAATGCGGGCCGGCTGGAGGATGCGAAAAGAATTCTTAACGATGGCTTGTTGCGGAATCTGTCTTCGCGTTTTCAAGTTCGCCTGTACCAACTGTCTTCGAACCTCTCGCGGGTCGACCGCCTGGACCAGCTCACCGCTGCTGCTCCGGCCACTCGCATCGGTCCAGGATTGAATCAACTGGCAGCCGAGTCGGCCACGCTTCCCATCGGCGCCGTGGTACTGCTGACGGACGGTGCGGATAACTCAGGCGGCATCGACCGAGACACCGTTGCCGCTCTTCGCGCCCACCGTCTGCCCGTCAGCACCATTGGTTTTGGCAAAGATCGCCTGGATCACGACGTGGAACTGGAGAACCTGGACGTTCCGGCCAAAGCGCTGGCGAACTCACGGCTGGAAGCGCAGGTCGCCCTCCGCCAGCGTGGCTTCGGCGGCACAAAAGCAACGCTGACGCTGTTGGCCGGGGGGAGCGTCGTGGCCAGCCGCGAGATTCTGCTCAAGGGAAGCGGCCAGCAGATTGAGAATCTTGAATTCAATGCCGGCGCGGCCGGCGTCAAGAACCTCGAGGTGAAACTCAACCCTCTCCCCGGCGAAGAGAACCCGGACAATAACCGCCTGACTCGTGTCTTGTCGGTGGATGATTCGAAACGCCACATCCTCTACGTGGAGGGCGAACCGCGTTGGGAATACAAGTTTCTGCGCCGGGCCGTCGAGGACGATCCTGCGCTGCAGGTGGCCTCCATTCTGCGCACCACGCAGAACAAGCTCTACCGCCAGGGCATCGCCGGTCCCAGCGATCTGGCTGAGGGTTTCCCCAACCGGCCGGAGGAGTTGTTCACCTACCAGGGACTGATTCTCGGCAGCGTCGAAACCGGTTTTTTCACCACCACGCAGCAGGAGATGATCAAGCAATTCGTCGATCGCCGCGGCGGCGGGATTTTGTTTCTGGGCGGACCCTCCTCGCTCAGTGACGGCGGCTATGGCAACCCTCCCTTCAGCGATTTGTTGCCTGTCACGCTGCCGCAAAGCAAGAACACCTTCTCGCGTGACATGGCCGCAGCGGAGCTGACCGACGCCGGCCGGCAGAGCCTAATCTGCCGCATCGATGAAGATGCTGCGAAGAGTGCAGAGCACTGGAAGATTCTGCCGTATCTGGCCAATTACCAGAACGCAGGCACACCGAAACCGGGTGCCGTTGTGCTGGCCAATGTGGATGTTGCCGGCAAGAAGATGCCTCTGCTGGTCACCGAGAATTATGGTCGAGGCCGGTCCGCCGTATTCGCCACGGGCGGCAGCTGGCGCTGGAAAATGCAGCAGCCGAAGGAAGACACCAGCCAGCCGGTGTTCTGGCGGCAGCTGACGCGCTGGCTGGTAACGCCGACGCCATCGCATGTTGTCGCATCCACGCCTTTGCCGGTTCTCGAGGACGCAGGCAACGTCACATTACGAGCCGAGGTCCGGAACGCAACCTATCTTCCGGCGGCCGATGCCCAAGTGAATGCTCGCATCGTGGGTCCGGACGGTAACGCTGAGACGGTGGCGCTGCGCCCCGAGCCTTTGGAAGAGGGAACCTATTCGGCGCAGTGGAACGCGGCGAAGCCAGGCTCGTATGTCGCGGAGATCAGCGCGAAACGTGCCGGAGCAAAGACCGAAGAAGATCTCGGCTCGGATGTCGTGACCTTCCGCCGCGAGGATGGGGTCGCTGAGAATTTTCATCACGAGCAAAATCGAGAACTGCTGGAGCGCCTGGCGGAAGAGACCGGCGGCCATTACTATCAACCCAAGGATGCCGGGCACCTGGCTGACAATATTGCTTACTCGGAGGCCGGGATCACGGGCCGCGAAACGAAAGACTTGTGGGACATGCCGATCGTTTTCTTCGGCCTGATTGTTCTGCGTGCGGCCGAATGGTTGCTGCGACGCTATTGGGGCGCGGTATGAGGAGGCTTTGTCTTCTCGGATTCTGCTCCGTGCTGCTGGCCGCGAATGCGTGCGCTGCGAGCTACTATGTCACCGTCGCCGGACTTGGCGGCGATCCTGATTACGAAAAGCAGTTTGAGAAATGGGCCGCCGATCTGGATAAGGTGCTGCAGACCAACGGACCGGACACGCACACCACTTTGCTCAGCGGCGCTGCTGCCACCCGCGAACGCTTAGCGCAGACCTTGAAGCAGATTGCCGGCGCGGCGCGCGAGGATGATACGTTCGCGCTGTTCCTGATTGGCCACGGAACATTTGACGGGACCGATTACAAATTCAATCTGCCTGGGCCGGACATTACCGCTATGGACCTGGCGGCGCTGCTGAACGCGGTGCCGGCGCGCCGGCAGCTGGTTGCCGTTATGACCAGTGCCAGCGGAGCCGCGCTGGCGCCGCTGGCCAGGAAAGACCGCATCGTCATCACCGCGACGAAGTCCGGCACGGAAAAGAATGCCGTCATCTTCACGCGCTATTGGATTGATAGCCTGCATGATCCATCGGCGGACACCAACAAAGATGGGAAGATTTCTGCACTTGAATCGTTTCGCTACGCCGATCGTAAGACCGTGGAGTATTTCGAATCGCAGAAACTGCTGGCAACGGAACATGCGTTGCTTGCAGACAGCGGCGCCTCGGTGGGAGTCCGAAACCCGGCTTCCGCCAACGGCCAAGGTCTACTGGCGGCAGCCTTCCCGGTGATGCGACCGCCGGTGGAAAACGCGTTGGCGCTCGCCCCGGAGAAACAAAAGCTGCTCGCGAAGAAAGAAGATCTTGAAGCGAAGATCGACAAACTGAAATATGAGAAGCCGGCCATCGCGGCAGACGATTACAAGCGCCAGCTTTCCTCGCTTCTATTGGAATTGGCAAAAACCCAGGCAGAGATCGATAAACCTTCAGGGGAGGCCGATAAATGATGCGGGTGTGCCTCATCTTCCTGTTTCTCGGAGGCGCTTTGTTGGGCCAGGCGCCGGCGAAAACAGCGGCCTTGGAAAACTGCCGGACGCTCCGCCATCACGGCAAGCTGAACGAAGCACAGGCGTGTTTTACGGAGTTGACCCGCAGTTCCGATTCGTTCCTTCGCGCCGAAGGCGAGTGGGGGCTGGACCGATACGAGGATGCAAACGACCAGTTCCGCCTGGCATTCAAAGATCATCCCAACTCCGCTGAAGTACGGACCGAGTGGGGATTGCTTTTTCTCGAACGATTCAATCGGGGAGAGGCGGAGAACCTGTTTAACGAGGCGCTGAAGCTGGATGGTAACTACGCGCCTGCCTATCTCGGGCTCGCGCGCCTCGCCGCCGAGCGCTACGACGAAGGTGCGGTGAGGTATGCGAAGCTTGCGCTGTCCCACGATGCGAAGTATGTCGAGGCGCATGAATTGCTGGCCTACCTGGCGCTGGAAGACAACGATACGAAGCAGGCCGCGACCGAGGCTCAAGCTGCGCTGGCCATCTCAAACGAGGCGCTGGATGGGATGGCCGTGCTGGCCTCCATCGACTGGCTGAATGGGAAGTCTGATTCGGAGTGGATGGGACGCATCCTCAAGGTCAATGCCGTTTACGGCGCAGCATATTCCGCCGGCGCCCACTTTCTGGTCATCAATCGACGCTATGAGGAAGCCATCCGTTTGTACCGCAAGGCGCTGGATCTCAGCCCGCGGTTGTGGTCGGCCCGTTCCGAGTTGGGCTTGAACCTGATGCGTACCGCACACAACGACGAGGCGCTGGAACAGCTTCGGCAGAGCTACCAGGCCGGTTATCGCAATGCGGAAACCGTGAACTGCCTCGCTTTTTTGGACACGCTCAAAAAATACCAGTCGTTTCAAACCCCGACCACTCTCGTCGTCCTCGAGAAGCAGGAGGCAGCGCTGCTAAAACCCTATCTGGAGCCGGAACTCGAGCGAGCCATCGCCACGTACCAAAAGAAGTACAAGTACGCGCTACCTGGCCCTGTCCGCCTCGAAGCGTATCCCAATCACGAGGATTTCATCGTGCGAACTTTGGGTTTACCGGGGCAGGGAGGTCTGCTGGGCGTCACGTTTGGACAAGTGGTTGCGATGGATAGCCCCTCGGCGCGCGAGCCCGGTTCCTTCCACTGGGGCAGCACACTCTGGCACGAGGTAAGCCATGTCTACGTGCTTTCGATGACGCACCATCTGGTGCCGCGCTGGTTCACGGAAGGCTTGTCGGTGCACGAAGAAACAGCAGTCGAGGCCGATTGGGGCGATCGTCTGACGCCGGATGTCATTGCGGTACTGGGCGACACATCCGGAAAGAAGCACCTTCTTCCGGTGCTGGAACTCGATCGCGGCTTCGTCCGGCCCGACTATCCATCGGAGGTCATGGTGTCCTACTACGAGGCCGGGAAGATTTGCGATTTCATCGTCCAGAAGTGGGGCAATGACGCCATCCTTGGCATGATCCATTCCTACGCCGACAGAAAAGACACAGCCGAGGCGATTCGCGACAACCTACATGAATCGCCTGAGGCCTTCGACAAAGAATTCAAAGCCTGGCTGAACCAACAAATCGGCAGCGTTGTCGAGCATTTCGCCGAATGGAAGAAGGGCGCCACGGAAGCGCACCGCAGCCTCAAGGCCGGCAAAACCGACGAAGCGATCCGCGAGGGTCTGGCGATTTGCAGTTTATATCCCGACTACGTCGAGCCTGGCAGCATCTATGAGTTATTGGCCGAGGCATACTCCGCCAAGGGTGACAAGCAGGCCGCCATGGTCCAATTGGAAAAATACAGCGATCGGGGCGGCCGCAATGTAGCCGCGTTGAAAAAACTTGCCACGCTGCAGGAATCCGCTGCGCAGCCCGCCAAGGCGGTGGTGACGCTGAGCAGGATTAATTACATCTACCCAGAGGACGCCGAGGTTCATCGCCAGTTGGGATCTCTGGATTTGGATGCGGGTAACGTGAAGGAATCGATTCGGGAATTCCAAGCCGTGCTGGCCCTGAAGCCTGCCGACGCGGCCGAATCGCATTTCGACCTGGCGAAAGCGTTGGAACGCGCCGGGAAGAAAGCGGAAGCTCGCGATGAAGTACTCCAGGCACTGGAAGCGGCGCCGACCTTTAAGCCGGCGCAGCGTCTTCTTCTGGAGCTGAGCCAGTAGCACGTTTGAGACCAATAATCATGTCTACATCCATCACTGCCCAATCCGATTCCGTCGATCTCAAGGACCGCATCAAACGCTTTCAAGATGCGCAGGCCTCGATCACCCGCGAGGTTCACAAGGTGATCGTCGGCCAGCCGGAAGTGATCGAGCATGTCCTTATCTCGCTCTTTGTAGGCGGACACTGCCTGATTACCGGATTGCCCGGTACCGCCAAGACGTCGCTGGTCCGCACCCTGGCACAAACGCTTGGGCTGCAATTCAAGCGCATCCAGTTCACTCCCGATCTGATGCCGTCCGACATTACCGGAACCGACATCATCGAAGAAGACCCAACCACCGGGCATCGAACCTGGACCTTTGTGCCCGGACCGATTTTCTCAAATGTTCTGCTGGCGGACGAAATCAACCGTACGCCGCCGAAAACGCAGTCTGCGCTGCTCGAAGCCATGCAGGAGCTTTCTTGCACCGTTCGGGGACATCAATACCTCATCACGCCGCCCTTCTTCGTGTTGGCTACGCAGAACCCGATCGAGCTGGAGGGCACGTATCCGCTGCCGGAAGCGCAGCTCGACCGTTTCCTGTTCAACACGGTTCTCGACTATTTGCCGGCCGAAGACGAGTTGAAGGTGGTCGACTTGACCACCAGCACGCTGATGCCGAAACCCGACGTTGTGACGTCGTCCGAAGAGATCCTCGGCTTCCAGCAACTGGTCCGCATGACGCCCATTGCGGAATCCGTTGCGCGCTACGCCGTTGATGTGGTGCGAGCCACGCGCCCTGGCGGCAATGGTGAAGGGCCGGACTTCGTCAAGAAGTACGTCAACTTTGGCGGTAGTGTCCGCGCGGCGCAGTTCCTTGTGCTGGCCGGTAAAACCCGCGCCCTGATGCGTGGCCGCTACCACGTCACTTATGAAGATATTCGCGCTCTGACCATACCCATACTCCGGCATCGCATACTGCTCAACTTCCATGCAGAATCGGACGGTCTCAATTCGGACGAGATCCTGCGCCGGCTGCTGGATTGGAAGCCTGCTCCGAAGGGCTGATGGCAGCCCATTCGGGCTTTGAAGACCTGGTTACAAGAATGACGTCTCCCGGCACCACAAATCGATTTCTCGATCCCAGCATCCTGGCCGGGATATCGAGGCTGGACCTCGTTGCCAAGACGGTGGTGGATGGGTTTGTCGCGGGCCTGCACCGCTCGCCCGACTTTGGCTTCAGCCAGGAGTTCGCCGAGTATCGCGCCTACACGCCGGGCGACGATCTACGCCACGTCGATTGGAACGTCTTCGCACGCACGGAGCGCGCCTATCTCAAGCGCTATCGCGGCGAAACCAACACGGAAGTGATGGTGCTGCTGGATGCCAGCGCCAGCATGGGTTTCGGCGCCGCCCCCGTTCGCAAACTGGATTACGGCAAGTTCCTTGCGTCAGCCCTTGTCTATCTCGCCCACCTGCAGCGCGACGCCGCGGGCTTGATTGTTTTCCATGACGAGGTATCGAGCTTCTCGCAACCTTCTTCCCGCCAAGGCCAGTTGATGCGGCTGCTGCATGGCATCGATCACGCGCAGCTCGGCCGCCGTACCGACTTCGCTAAACCCTTCTTTCAACTACAGAAGATGATCAAGCGCCGCGGCATCACGGTGGTCATCTCCGATTTCTTTGAAAGCCCCGAGGTCATCGTGCGTACCATGGAGCCGTTACGCTTTCACGGTACGGAGCTGGTGCTGTTCCACCTGCTCGATGCGGATGAACTTTTGCCCCGGCTGAACGACACCGCACTTCTGATCGATATGGAGACCGAGGAAGCTATTGAGGTCAGCCCGGAGTATGCGCGTAGCGAATACCCGTCGAAGATTAAGGGCCACATTGAGGCTCTTCGGACCCAATGCCAGGCGGCAGGAATCGATTATTTCTTCCTCCGCACAGACCGGCCCCTGGACCAAGGGCTCCGCGAATACTTCAATATCCGCCAGAGGAGGAAATAGATGGGCTTTCTTGCTCCCTGGTTCCTCGCGGGCGCCGCGATGGTCGGTCTGCCTTTCTATCTTCATTTACTGCGGCAGTATCGCGCGACTCCTCGGCCATTCAGCTCGCTGATGTTCTTTGAGCGCCGTGTGCAGAGCTCGGTAAAACATCGACGTCTGAAATACCTGCTGCTGCTTGCTCTTCGAATTGCCTTGCTGCTATTGCTGGCGATTGCCTTCGCCAATCCGTTTGTGAACCGGACTGCCGTGATGGCAGCCGGAAAACGGCTCACCGTCATCGCCGTTGACCGTTCCTTCAGCATGCGATATGGGGATCGGATGGCGCAGGCCAAGCGACAGGCCTTGCAGGTCCTCAACTCGATCAGCGGTGGCGATCCGGTGGAAGTTCTCGCGGTTGATCATTCCGTCGAGGTACTGGCGGCGCCGCAAGCGGGTCGAGAAGCGGCCCGCGCCGCGATTGAATCCATTCAGCCGGTTGATCTGGCCAGCTCATACGGCGAACTGGCGCGCTCACTCCGCATCATTGAGCAGAACACCGGCATGCGCCTCGACGTGCACTTCATTAGCGATATGCAGCAGACCTCACTGCCGCCCGCGTTTACAGATCTTCAATTGGGTCCACACACGGTCTTATCTCTCGAGTCCGTGGGTGCGGGGGAATCGCCCAACTGGGCTGTCGATACGGTTGTCGCGCCAGCCCGCGTTTTCGATCCCAAGCAGGTTCGGGTCGCGGCAACAATCACTGGCTGGCAAACTCCGGCCGCGGCGAAGAAAGCATCACTGTATCTCGATAACAAACTGGTGGCCTCCCACGACATTACCGTTCCCGCCAATGGCCACGCGCAGACGGAGTTCTCTTCCTTCGACGTTCCTTACGGTGCTCGCCGCGGTGAAATTCGCATCGAGCCGCACGATGCATTGCCGAATGATGATGTCTTCCCGTTTGCGATGGAGCGCAGCGATCCACAACCGGCACTGTTTGTCTCTGGTGGCCGCTCGCGCGATGTCTTCTACTACCGGACAGCAATGGACGCGGCCACCAATACCGGCCTCACCATTCAGCCGGTTTCCTGGGGCCAAGCCTCGACAGCTGACCTTTCGCATTACGCCTTCATCGTGATTTCAGACGACGGTGGCATGGACGACGCCTTTGAACGCAAATTGTCCGACTACGTCCGGCGAGGCGGCTCGCTGTTCATCCTGTTGGGTTCCGGCAGTCTGCTGCACAATCGCGTCCCGGTTACAAACGATCACGTGGCGGAAACGCACGACCCGCAGATTGGCGGTGCCATGGATGAACGCCATCCAGCGCTCGCCGGCGTTGGCCAACTGCAGAATGTTCAGTTTTTCCGCCCATTGCTCATCCAGCCGGGCCCGGGGTCTCATGTTCTGGCGAAGCTTGCCGACGGGTCGCCTCTGCTTGTGGAGGAGCCCTTGGGTGAAGGCCGCATTCTGATATTCGCGTCGACATTCGACAATCTCGCGAACGATTTTCCGCTGCACACTTCGTTCGTTCCCTTCGTCGCACAGACCGGCCGTTACCTTGCGGGCCTTCAGGAGAGCTCTTCCAGCGTTGTCGCGGGCCTGCCAATCGAACTTCGGCGCGCCAAGGAACAGGGCGCTGCGGCCGACGTGGTCGATCCAACTGGCCGGCATCCCCTTTCCTTGCGCGAAGCGTCCACTGCCGCCAGCTTCGAGCCGGACCGCGAAGGTTTCTATGAAGTGCATCGCGCCAGCGGTCAGAGCGTGCTGCTTGCGGTGCACGCCGACCGCCGTGAATCGGATTTGACACCCATTGCGGACGAAACCCTGTCATTATGGCGGAATATGGGCGATGCATCCGCCCGTTCCGCCACCGCCGTCGCCGAGCAGCAGACGCGACCCTGGAGCCTGTGGCGTTTCGCATTGATTCTCGTCCTGGCAGCCGCGATCGCTGAATCGATATTCGCCAGCCGGTATTTGAAGGAAGAGAGGCAGGTAGCATGACCGCGTTCGAGCAACTCAATGCATATCTTCAGAGCCTGGAGCGCCGCTTGCGCGTGCTCGCAATTTCGCGGGGCGCTGCGATGGTCGCCGCCTCGGCGTTGATTCTGACGCTTCTCTTCGCGTTCATAGGAAATGCGTTTGCTTTCGCCAGCCGCGTGGTGTGGCCGCTCCGCGTGTTGCTCTATCTGTCCGTCGCGGCGGCCATTTCGTTCGCCCTGGTGCGGCCTCTCCTGCGCCTGACGCGCCGTTGGGTGGCACGCCGCGCCGAGCAACGCATTCCCGGGTTTGAAGAGCGTCTGCTCACGGTTTCTGAAAAAGGCGATCCATCGAATCCGTTTACGGAGCTGCTGGCCGAAGATGCTTTGTCAGTCGCCCGCGAGCACGATGCCGAAGAACTGGCGCCCCGGACGTGGATTGCCGGTTCCATCGGTTCAGCGGCGGTGGCTGCGGCTATCTTGCTGTGGATGATTTTGGCAGCTCCGGGTTATCTCGGCTATGGTGCGTCACTACTTTGGGCGGGCGCGCCGCGCACCGGCATCGGGCCGCTCTACGACATCGCGGTGCAGCCGGGCAACAAAAGCGTCCGGCGCAAGACGGATCAGCTGGTTTCGGCCAAGCTGCTGGGATTCTCTTCCGCGTCTGCGACCTTGCACGCCAAGTACAAGAACTCACTGAAGTGGGAGCAGGCGCCCATGCAGCCCCAGCGCGACGGCAACGGCTTCGAATTCCTATTCGCGGGTCTTCCCGACTCGGTTGAATACTACGTGGAAGCGGGCCGCTCTGCCTCTCAGCACTTCACCCTCACCGCCAAAGACATCGCGGGTGTCCAGCGTGTGCGCGTGGTGGTGCATCCGCCCTCATGGCTTGGTCTGAAAGAAGTCGTCGACGATCCCGGCGGCGACATCCGGACCGTGGAAGGTTCTCAGGCAGAGATAGCGGTGCTCACGGATCGCCCGTTGGAGCAAGGGGCTCTGGTCATGGAAGACGGCAGCCGCATCGAGCTGAAACATAGCGACGGAAACTGGCTGACAGCATCCGTGAAGATCACCAAAGACGGTTCCTATCATGTGGCTGCTATCGATAGCGGCGAAAGCATACGGATCAGCGAGGACTATTTCATCGAAGCGAAGAAAGACGAGCCACCGTCCGTCAAGATCGCGCAGCACGATGTACATGCCAGCCCCATCGAAGAGGTTCCCATCTCTGTCGAAGCTTCCGACGACTTCGGCCTCCAGGATGTCGAGCTGCATTACTCGGTTAATGGCGGTAAAGACGAAGTCGTGCCGCTACTCAAATCAAAGGGCGGAAAAGAAGCCAGCGGCAAGGCCACCATCGCGCTTGAAACCTATAATCTGAAGCCCGGTGACTTGGTCAGCCTTTACGCCAGCGCGAAAGACGCGCGCCAAACCTCGCGCACCGACATCGTTTTCGTGAAGGTGGATCCCTTTGATCTAACCTTCCGCCAGTCGCAGCAGATGGGCGGCGGCGGTGCGGGCGCCGGAGATGACGATGCCAAAATCTCCGAGAAGCAGACGGAAGTGATCGTCGCCACCTGGAACGAAAGCAAGAACGGCGTCAAGAACCCCAAGCTGGCTGGGCAGGATGCGCTTTTTATCTCGGATGTCGAAACCAAAATCGGCGAACAGGCTAAGACGCTTTCCGAGCGCATGCGCAGCCGCGAACTCTCCGAGTCAAGCACCCAGTTCGCTGATTTCTCCAAGGAGATGGATAAGGCGGCGGACGAAACCAAGAAGGCCTCTGAACTACTCCGGAAAGGCAAGTTTGAGGACGCGCTGTCTCCCGAACAGCGCGCACTGCAGTCGTTCCTTCGCGCCGAAGCGATGTTCCGTGACATACAAGTCGCCTTCAATCGCATGGGCGGTGGGGGCGGTCAGGGTGGGAGTGCCGGCCGCGACCTGGAGCGCATGCTCGACCTGGAACTCGACACCGAGAAGAATCAGTATGAGACGGGCGAATCCGCTTCCTCGTCGCAGAGCGAAAAGCAGAAAGCTGTGGACGAGATGGCCCAGCGGCTGAAGATGCTGGCGCAGCGCCAACAGCAACTGGCCCAGCAGCGCCAGCCTGAACAAGCCTTTCAACAACGCTATGAACAGGAGATGCTGCGCCGCGAAGCGGAGGAATTGCAGCGCCAACTGCAACAGCAGCTTTCACAGAACAGCCTGAGCCGGCAAGGCTCTCAACGAGATTCTCAACAGCAGCGCGCCGGTCAGCAAGGTCAGTCAGGTCAATCGGGGCAGTCAGGCCAGCAAGGCGGATCGCAGAGTGCTTCGGATCGCGGGCCAGCGCCAGCGAGGCGGAGAATCGGGCGGCAGCCAGTCCGCACAGCAGACGGTTCGCCAGGCGATGGACGCTCTGAAGCAGGCTCAAGATGAAATGCGCAAAGCGGTCAGCGAACACGATCCTGCCGCCATGCAGCGCGCTGCAGCGGATCTCAATAAGGCGCAGGATCTGATGGCGGGACTGGAACGGAAGCAGGCGGGGGATTCCGTCAACGACCTCACTCAACAGGCCGAAGCCATGGCGGAGCACCAAAAGGACTTCGTTAATCGCATGAAGCAGGAGTTTCCCGGCCCAGCTTTTCCAGGCGTCACGCCGTTCTCGGATACTCCTCGCCGCCGGTTTGCTTATGAACCGTCGCAACGACCCACAACCCCTGCTGCCCAGGCGCTTGCCGCCGAGAAAGAGAAGATGGCCGAGCAACTGCAGCAACTCGAACAGCAGATCCGCGACCGGGCCCAGGCTTTGGCCGGCGGACAGCCCGCTGCCACATCGAAAATGCGCAATGCGTTATCGGAGGTCGAGCAAAAAGATCTCACCCTGCATATGAAGAAGAATGCGGATTGGATTCGCAAGGGCTGGGGTCAGCAAGTTGCTTCCGATGAAGAGAACATGGCTGAATCGCTCGACCAGATGAAGCGCGAGCTCGAGCAGGCCCAAGCCATGCTGAAAGACGGTTCTCAGGGCGGCGGCCAGCCTGGCAGCGGAGACTCCAAATCGGCGCAAACCTTGGCACAGCTTCAGCGTCTGCGGCAGCAATTGGAGCAGCAGGCTCAAGCAGGCGGCCAGGGACAAGCGAAGTCGGGTCAGCCCGGCAATCAGCCGGGACAGGGCAATTCCCGACAAGATCTCGAGCGGGCTGCAAACTCAGGCCAGGAGCAAGAAGGAATGAGGCCTGGTCAACCACAGCGAGGTTCCGGATTTGGCGGAGGATCGCTGGCATTGCCGGGGCAGCCCGGCGACTCCGCTATGACCCGCGGCGGCGACTACGACCCGAATGCCATTCGCGATTCACTTCGACAACTGGATGGAATCAGGCAGCGCTTTGGTGATCGCAACGACCCGAATTGGAAGGACATCGGAAGTGTGATACGCGATTTGGAACGGCTCAACATGGCCGAGCCCGGCCTGCTGGCTGCGCGATTGAATCAGGAGTTACTGCCGGCACTGGAGCGCCTTGAGATCGAAGTGAAGCGGCAGGCCGATCAGGATGGAAACGCCGCTCGCTCCGCCAAGCCGGAAAACGCTCCGGATGGTTATCGCGACGCTGTCGCCGAGTACTTTCGCAAACTGAGCCACTAGACGGTCCGGGAGGGCGCGCTCTGCCGAAGGCGAACACCCAACCTCCCGGGATCCCGAAGCTCTAATCTAAGGCAGGCGTTTTCTCGGGGCGTCAATGCTCCGTGCGCTGGACGAATGCATGGTTGGCTGGAAACTTCGAGACCGCCGGATCACGGACGATAACGGGACATGAACGGGCGGAACCCTGTTCAAACTTCCTCGAACGCCGTATCTTGGGAGTCTCAGGGTAACGGCGCTCCCGCGCGGTTGGCGGACAAACCAGTCCAGTGATTAACTTCCGGGTGGTCGACCATTGGGAAACAAGAACCAGGGACGAAAGCGGTGCAACCAGCTCTTGCCTCACAACATATGGCATCTCGCTGCCGGCGGCCGTCAAGTGGGTCAAGGTCAAGTTGATCGCGTACTGAAATAGGGAGACGCCTTCAAAGCGAGTGGCGATGTCACCTCGCGGGCGTAATCCGGGCGGCGAATCCCCCGCCGGAGACCATGCGCACTTTGAGCGTGGTCTGACTGTCCACCTGCCGGTTCTCAATCACGAATTTCTTCGGGAACTGATCCGCGTCATCGGCATCGCGAATCAATTGAGCATCGAATCGCCCGCCACTATCGAGAAAGCTGAGCGGAATCTCGACTTCGCGCGGCGCTGAGCCGGTCATGCTTCCGAGGTACCAGTCGTGGCCGCTGCGACGCGCCACGGCAATCCATTGCGCCGGAATCCCGCCGATGAAGCGCGTTTCATCCCATACCGAGGGGGCGCGCCGGATGAACTCAAACGACGGGTCGCCTTCATAGGCTTGCGGATAATCGCTCACCATCTCGATGGACGCCTGATAGATGGCGTACATGGCGAGTTGGTGCGCGCGCGAACCGATGACCATCGGACGCACGCCGCGGGCGACGAACTGGGCGGGCGTGACATTGTTGAATGCGCCGGGCGTGTAATCCATGGGGCCGGCGAGCCCGCGCGTGAAGGGAAGGGTGACGTGATGATCCGGGTTGTCGCGCACGCCGGCTTTCGACTGCTCCATGCCGAGGACACCTTCGTAGCCCATCACGTTCGGCCACATGCGTTCGATGCCGGTGGGCTTGGTGGAACCGTGGAAATCGACCATCAGGTGGTGGCGCGCGGCGAGCTCCGCTACGCGGTAATAGAAGTTGATGCCGGCCTGATCGTCGCGCGAGATGAAGTCGATCTTGAGTCCGGCGACGCCCCATTTTTCGTAGAGCGGGAAGGCCTCTTCCATCTGTTGATTGACGGCGGCGTAGTGCAGCCAGATCCAGATGCCGACGTTCTTCGCTTTCGCATATTGCACGAGCTCGGGAATGTCGACGCGGCCGTTCGGGTGGGTGATATCGGCCAGCGAGCTCCAGCCGGCGTCGACGAGCATGTACTCGAGTCCTGATTGGGCGGCGAAGTCGACGTAGTATTTCATGGTGGCGGTGCTGTAGGAAGACTTGCCGTCGGGTCCGATGCTGCCGCTCCACCAATCCCACGACGCGCGGCCGGGGCGAATCCAGGAAGTGTCGGTGATCGCCTGTGGCGGATTGAGGCTGGTGATGACGTTCGATTCGATGAGTTGGCCGGCTGTTCGCGCAATCATCAGCACGCGCCACGGCGAGGGGTGGGGAAGGGTGCCGGTGGCCACCACCTCCGGGTCATTGAGCGACGGCGCGAGGCGGGCCTGCAGCCAGTGGCCCATCCAGCTTTCCGATGGGTTCGTGACGTACATGGCCGGATAGTCTCGAACGTCGGCTTCCGTGATGGCGAGCCAGGCGATGCCGGGCACGTCGATCAGAAGAGGCAGACCTAACAGAACCTTGCTTGCGACGCCACCTTGATTCGAGAAGGCGCTGATGGGAAGCTTCACGAATTCGCTCTCGTACATGGAGCGGTAATTGGGCAGCACGAGTGCATAGCTGACGGCGTCCTGGCTGATGCGGAATTCGGTGTCCTCCTTGAGCAGGCGGAAATCGCCGAGGATGGGTTGGCGTGGGATCACATAGCGGAACGCGATGGCATCGTCAAAGGCGCGTGCCTCGACTGTGAGTTTGCGTTTCAGGCCGGAGAGTTCTTCGACGTCGACGCGCAGCTGGTTGTGGTGGTCGCGGGCAGTGCTGGTCTTGCCGGCAATGAGTTTGTAAGTGGAATCGGATTCCGACGCCGCGGTGTTTACGATGCGGACATCGGTGCCAAGCGGCGGCTGCCCCTGCAGATCGAGACGTACCACCGAGGGGTCGATGAGTGCCTTGCCTTCGACGCTGACCGAGTACACCAGTTGGCCATGTTCGGCCGCCGAGGTCTGCTGATCCTTCTGTGTCTGCGCGGTTTCGAAGCGGATTTCCAGGCGGCCATCCGGCGAGCGCAATACGGCGGTTCGAGGCTGCGCCTGTACCAACATGGAACAGCAGCAGCAGAGAAGAACGATCAGGCGGGACCTCATTGCCACATAATGCCATGGTGCACGTTCAGCGTAGGGCCGGCGCCGGACGAAGTGGAACCGAATGGTAAAGGCCCTCCATCACGTTGCTCTGGCCGTGCCCGATCCGGAGCGGGCATCCGAGTCCCTTCATTCGGGTTTCGAGCAGGCGGGTGCGACGTTCCAGTCCGAGCCCGTCGGATGAGGGACCGGAAAAGTATCGATTACCTGTCGAACTGGACCGGCGCGGCGGGTACACCAAATGAACCCCGGGAGTAAAGGGCGGAGTCGATGCGGCCGGTCGGCAACCCCGCTGACGGTCGCGTTGGATGAGGCCCAGTCCCGCGCCCCAGGGGGGGTATGCACGCCGGCATGACCTGTCTCGCAGGCCGTTACTCGATCACGTAGTTACTCGATCACGTAGATGTTGCGTTTCGCGCACATCTCTTTAAGGATGTTGGGCCACACGGTCGCGCTCACCTCGCCGAGATGCGCTTTGCGGAGCAACGCCATGAGGGTGCGCGACTGGCCGATGCCGCCGCCGATCGACAGCGGCAGTTCGCCGTTGATGATCGCCTGGTGGTAGGGGAACCTCAGGAAGTCGAGCTGGCCGGTACGCTCGAGCTGTTCGCGGAGCGTCGCAGCGTTAACTCGGATGCCCATCGACGTTAGCTCGTGGCGTCGTTTCGTCACGTAGTTCCAGACGAGGATGTCGCCGTTGAGGCCGTGCATTGGGCGGCCGTCGTCAGAAGTGGCCGGCGTGACCCAGTCGTCATAGTCGGCGGCGCGCATTTCGTGCGGGTAGCCGTCTTTCAGCGTCCATCCGATGCCGACAATGAAGACCGCCGGGCACTCCTGCAAGATGCGGGTCTCACGCTGCTTGCGCGGCAGGTCGGGGTACATGTCGAGCAGGTCCTCGGCGTGCAGGAACGTCAGCTTCTCCGGCAGATTGGGATAACGCACGTCGCGGAGCACAGGAAACAGCTCCTGAACGTGGCGCTCGGCGCCGGTGATCACCTTCCAGATTTTCGAGACGATCTCCTTCAGGAAGGTCAGATTACGCTGGTCGGCGGTGATGGCGCGCTCCCAGTCCCACTGGTCGACATAGGCCGAGTGGTCGTGGTCAAGGAAGTAATCCTTGCGGACGGCGCGCATGTCTGTGCACAGACCCTCGCCAGGCCCCATTCCGAAGCGCTTCAGTGCGACGCGTTTCCACTTGGTGGCGGCCTGGACGACCTGGGCGTCAACGGGGTGGATGTTGTGGTCGTTCGAGATGTGGAACTGGATGGGGGTGCGGGAACCGTCGCGGTCGAGGTAGTCGTTGACACCGGACTCGATGTCGACGATCAGCGGCACTGTGACCATCATCAGGTTGAGTTCCTTGCACAGGTTCTCTTCGATGTAGTTCTTGGCGGCGAAGATGGCCCGCTGTGTGTCTTTCGGATTGAGCAAAGAATTGTAGTCCGTGGGGAGGATCTGCTCGAGCTCGGCATAATTGCCGATGCCGGGCCCGGCCAGATCCGAAGCCTTATTCAACATGGAAAAGCCCTCCGAGCCGAGCATACACCCGTGGGCAGAGGAATTCACTGGTCCCACGCGCAAGCCACAATTGGTGGGTGGTGCCGGTATCCGGTGGCATACTGTCCCCTTCGGGCCGTGTCTCATTTCCTCACGCAGGCTAACTCCTCCTGAAGTTCCCTGAAGTTCCCCGAAGTTCCCAGATCGCGTGAGGACTTGATTTCGATCAGCCGCCAGCGTTTTTTGGGGGCGGGATGCCATCCCGCCGCAGGATTCCATCCTGCCCCACATCGGCGGCGGCGCTGGAGGATATCGACGCGGACCAGCAGGTTGCCGTGCTGGAAGGTGGTCTCGAAGATGGCGGGAACGGACGGATCGTCCCGCAACGCTGCGGTCTGTGCCGGGGCATGGTCGACGCCATTTTCAAGGCCAACCGCGACGTGGCCGGGGAACCTCTGTTGAGCGAGCAGGCACTGGAACGCCGGCGCCGAACTTGGACTTCGAAAGGCGGATGGGAGCCGGAGCCGGCATGGAGTAAGTCGGATCATAACGCAGAGGGGTGGCTGATCGCGTTGGGAACAGTCAGCTTTATCGCGTTGGGGACAAAGCTGCTACGCGCATGGCGGGCTGGCGCCTCGCCTGCGCTTGATGACATTGGCAGATAGCTAGACGCCACGCCGCTATGTCCCCGATGGGCTTTTGGGCCATTGGTGGCATCCGCTTGCTTACGCGCGCGGTTCAGTGCTGGACTGCTCTGCCTTGCAAAGACTTGTGCCGACTGGATTTAGGATACGGTAGCCACAGGTTGCCCTTGAGGACACTCAGGGAGAGTATTTACCCGGTTCCGCCCCCACCTGTCGCTACAGACAGTCGTTGGGAGAATGTCAGGAGCGTAGTATTAACAAGATGAAAAGGAACTGCTCGAGAAGAAACTCGAACAGCTAAACCACGAGCCAACGAAGAAAATGAAGAGAAGAGGGAAAGAAAAATGGATTCCTCAGGATGCATTCGGAAGCTAGTCTTCGGGGCGATTACCCTGAACCTATTTCACGCCGGAGCCGCCCTCGCTGCCGACAGCATTAAAGGACAAGTGCTCGGCGGCGGCGCACCGATCGCGAAATCGACAGTGACTTTGTGGGCAGCGACCGCTGCCGCGCCCAAGCAACTCGCGCAAGCCCAGACTAACGCTGATGGCCGGTTCGAAGTTCGCTCCAAGGGGGCGCCGTCAGACGCGGTGTACTATCTGGTGGCGAATGGCGGGGAACCCAAATCCGGTGGCGGCAACAATCCCGCGATCGCGCTGTTAGCGGTGGTAGGCAGCAAGGCCCCGGGCCGTGTCGTCATCAACGAGATGACGACGGTTGCTTCCGTCTGGACCAACGCGCAATTCCTCGACGGCTGGGCCCTAAAGGGTCACGCGCTTGGTTTACGTATCGCCGCCGGCAACGTGCCCAACTTCGTGAGTCTCGAGACTGGCGGTTGGGGCGGACCGATTCAGGACCCGCTGAACAGCGGCCAGACACCCACGATGGCCAACTTCGCCACGCTTGCGGACCTGCTCTCCGGCTGCGTCACGAGAGTGAAGGCGAATGCATGCGAGAGACTATTCAACGCTGCGCAATGGCCCGGGGGTGATGTTCCGAAGGACACGATTTCCGCCGCCGAGTCCATCGCCCTGAACCCCTGGCACCAGCCCGAAAAGCTGTTCGCCTTGCTCAGGCAGTTCTACGAAATATCGCCTGCCAATCACATGCTCGCGGTTCCCTATATGCCATACCTCAACTGGGCGCCGAGTGCATGGGTACTGCCGCTCAAGTTCGATGGCGGAGGATATCGCGCAGGCGGCAAGGCGATGTTCGACAGCGAGGGCAGCCTTTGGGTTGGTGACAATTTCAGTATTGGCTGGCAGGGCCAGGATTCGTTGTGGCAGGGGCACGCAACCAAATTCGCCCCCAACGGACGGCCGCTCTCGCCGATCACCACCGGGTTCACGGGCGGAGGAATGGAAGGAGGCACTTTCGGCGCCGCCGTGGATGCCAAGGATAATGCCTGGCTCACTAGCTATGGCAGCAAGTCCATTTCGGTATTCGACAAGAACGGTAAACCTCTAACACCTCCCGAGGGCATTACCTTCGGCGGCAGGCTCGGGCTGATGCAGGGTGTCATCGTCACACCCAGCGGCGATGTCTGGGTGCTGGGGGTCGAGAAAAGCCAGCTGGTGTATTTCCCCAAAGGTGATATCAGCAAGGGACGAATTGTCTGCGAGGGTGACAGTGCGGAGCCGTGCAAGTCGTTCAAAGCGCCATTTCACCTCGGCATCGACCAGCAGGACCGGATCTGGGTATCTAATAGCGGCATCGACCACGTCACGCGTTTCCCGGCCGCCGATCCAACGAAGGTCGAGAATTTCAAAGTTGGATTCAACAGCAGCGGTCTTGGCATCGATAGTAAGGGGAACGTCTGGGTTACCGATCGGTTCGGCAACGGCTTGCTGGGCATGGCACATCTGGTCGACATGGGAGTTCGTCTAAAACTCGCTGGTGTTGCGGCGGCCTCCGACTACCTGACGAAGACGATGTCCGAGCAGCAGGGAGGAAGCAAGGGTGGCAGCGTCAACCTCTTGCGGCCGGACGGAACTCCCTATCCCGGCTCGCCGTTCACGGGCAGCGGGCTCCCCGGCCCGTGGGCTGTGGCAGTGGACGGCAACGATAACGTCTGGATCTCAAACTTCGCGATGCCAAGCAGCCCCATCGTCCAGCTGTGCGGCGTTAACACCGCCCACTGCCCACCCGGGGTGCATACGGGCGAGCAGATTTCGCCGCCGGGCGGCTATGTGGGAGGAGGCCTTCAGATGCAGACCGACCTGGATATCGATCCGGCCGGCGATGTCTGGGTGATGAACAACTGGCAGGATATCGACAGCTGCATCGGCACTCCGAGCGAAGCGCTTTCGACGCGCTGCGGCGGGCAGGGAGTCGTGATCTTCTACGGCATGGCCAAACCAGTACGCGCCCCGCAGATTGGGCCGGCGCAGCAACCCTGAGAATTCTGGTAATGAGCGTCAAACTCTGGTTTAGCAACAAGCCCCTAACTTGCCGACGAGCCAGTGATCGACACTGAACTTTCCCGGACCAGCGCAGATCAGCCAGATAAAGAAGAGTACGTACAAGACTTCCGGAAGGTAGAGGAAATCGTCGAGCCAGTTAAGAGGCGAAAGTCCTTTAGGCATGGCGGAGAGGTTGGTGGTCAGGATGGCGACAAGCATATCGACCAATAAAGCCACGGAGGCCAAGCTTGAAAGCAACCCCACGGCCAGCAAGAGTCCGCCGATGAGCTCAACACCCGACACGAAATAAGTCATCAGGCGGGGAAACGGAACTTTGGCCTCAACGAGCGTTTCGTACATCGTCTGCGTGCGGCCGGCGACAAACAATTTGTTTGCCCCGGAGATGGCGAAGAACAACCCGAGCGAAACGCGTACCAGCAGGATGGCATATTGTCCAAAATCACTGCTGCCCAGCAGCGCAAACTGGACTAACCGTTTCCATTCCACCTGTTGTCCCTCCACCCCAGGATGTGCCGTAAACGACACCCCATATCATACAGTTCTTCTGCGGCAACGGCGTTGATCAGGACTTAGCCGGTCTCCTGCGTTAATCTCCGTTCCCGACGATTATGCGGCACACCGTCAAATCGCGGTTGTCGTTCGCGACTTCTCACTCCTCGAGATTATGCGTCCATCCGTTCGACCCATTGAGCGCGCGATGCGGGAGCCACGAATGGATCCGCAAAGTACTGTGTCTCCCGCGCAACCTTGTCGTCACTGAACTCCATGATGCTGACGGTATAGGAGGGCTTGCCGTCATATGTCAGGATGAGTTCGGTGACCCAAAGATCACCGCCGCCAATGATCCGCCGGACAGCAAACCGCTTTTTGCTCGGCTGACTAGCGCGTTGATTCTGTATGTTGCGGCGACTGCGGGTTCGCTCGCCTGACTGCGGGTATTCCAGGACAGCGTCCTCGTGATAGATGCGGTGCTCGGCCTCAAAATCACTGGCATCGGACGCCGCCCAATGCACATTCAGTGCCGCCCGGATCTCTTGATCTCGCACCGAAGAATGCGGCTCCTGTTTTTGTTGATCGTTCATCTTGAGCCTCCAATTTGATTCGTCAAGTCGCGCTACTTGTTCGATCATCCCAGACTCTACAACGCGTCGAAGCGTCTAACTCCTGCGCGGCTCCAGCGCAACGTGATATCCCGGATGTGGTGAACGTCGAAACTCTCATGAGCGGCTTCCGTTCACCTTCGCTGATGAAAACGAACGAAGGCAACCCGCTCTTTTGCCGACACACGGGCAGCCGGACGTGGGCATCCTGGTCCGAAACGGAGAGCTGCGCGGGTCTGGGGACCCAGCCCCACAGCCCGAGTCGAGTCTTCGGAAGAAACCCGAGGCACACATAAAATCCAATAAGGAGACTTTCCAATGAAACACAACACGATGTTGAGCGTCGCATCTCTGCTCTCGCTCGTCTTCCTGACGCTTCACATTACGGACGACATCGTTCGTGGGATATCGAAGGCAGAGAGCTCAAACATTGCGCTGCTGGTTCTCGCGGTCTTACTGTACGGGACACTCGTGCTCCCCGAACGGCGATCGGGGCACGTCATCATGCTGCTCATCGGATTGATGGCGGCAGCCATGCCCGTCATGCACATGAGGGGGGCACATTACGGCGAGATCGCCAAATCCCCCGGCGGCTTTTTCTTCGTCTGGGTACTCTGGGTGCTCGGCGGGCTAGGGGGCTTCACCGTGATCCTCTCGGCGCGCGGGCTGTGGGATCTGCGACGGAGGCGGCCCCAGTAGTCCAGGGCAACGGACGGTGGCGATTCTTGCCCATTGGGTGTTGCAACAGTAACTATCAACGGCTTAGCGTTTAGCTTCGGAGACCAATTCGAGGTTGGCGCATCTAAGTTCTGTTCGTAACTGTTTGCGCACCGTACAAGGAGATGAATATGAAAGCAATCGTTGTCCACCAATATGGCGGTCCTGAAGTACTCAAATTCGAGGAATACCCTGATCCGGTTGCGGGACCCGGCGAAGTACTGGTTCGGGTCGCCGCCGCGAGCGTGAATCCGATCGACTACAAGCGGCGCGCCGGCTTAACCAAAGATTTCTACCCTATGACTTTTCCGGGCTTGATAGGAGTCGACATGGCGGGGACGGTGGTGACGATTGGGCCGGGAGTGGAAGGCTTTTCCGCCGGCGACCAGGTGTTCGCTATGGCGGACAATACTTACGCCGAACTCTGTGTCGTGAAAGCAGCGGTCTTGGCGAAGGTCCCCAAGGGGCTGGATTTGATTCAGGCGGCGGCGCTGCCGCTGGTGACGACGACCGGCAACCAGCTCCTCTCCGCTACGGGAGTCAAAACGGGCGAGACGGTTATGGTGGTCGGTGCGGCTGGAAGCGTCGGGCGTTCGGCGGTATTCACTGCGAAGGACCGAGGGGCGACTGTGATCGCGGGGGTCTTGAAAAGGCAGATGGATGAGGCGAAGACTGCCGGCGCGGACCAGGTGGTGGCAACCGACGACGACACCGCGATTGCGAATCTTCCGCCGCTCGATGCGGTGGCGGATACGGTCGGCGGAAGAACCGCCGAGAAGCTGATTGCCAAGATCAAGCCGGGAGGAGTGTTTGCATCGGTCGTCGGGGCACCGAAGAACGCTGCGGAGTACCCATCTGTAAAGGTGGTGGCAGTATTCTCGAAATTTGACAGGAAAACACTCGAGCTCATGGCCGAAGCGGTGCGAGATGGCAAGCTAGCGATCCCGATTAGCCGGAAACTGCCACTCCGTGAGGCGGCCGCGGCGCAAGCAGCGGCAGAGAAGGGTGGTGCCGGGAAGATCTTGCTGGTGCCTTGACACCATTTTGGGAACAGAAGACAGGTGGTGCGGCCAGGCAGTGTTATATGGTTCGCGCCAATGAGCTAGCACTTAGCCCGGACATCCGTAAGCGTTTAAACCCGCATCGCATCCAGGACGAGCGTTAACCATACATGAATTCCGGCTTGCTCTGTGCAACCTCGATGATGTAACCGTCAGGATCGCGCATGTAGCAGAGCGTCTCGCCGTACTTGTCCCTCGGCTCCGTGATGAACTCGGCTCCTCGACTCTTCCATAACTCGTAGCAGGCTTGAATATCCGCAACGCGGATATTCAAAAAGCCGCTCATCTTATTCGGATCGGGGACGCTGAGCGTTACCGATGGCTTTTCGGGGGTTGGCCCGCCCCCGACGTTGATGATGAGCCAAATATTCGCGATCTGAATGTACCCGGGCGCGCCCTTGCTGTCACCTCCGCTTAGAATGCGACCGCCGAAGACCGTTTCGTAGAAGCGAGCCGATCGGTCGATGTCGGCGACCGTGAGAAAATACGCGACGGTGAACCCATCGCGCGGCGGCATCTCATAGCTCTGTTGTCCGATTTGTACGCTGCTCATTGACGACTCCGATTAACGATCATAAGAGAGCGAGCGTTCACATCAGCCACTCGGGAATCCGAGCATCAACCACGATTGATTGGCTACCCAGTGGGGGTAAAGCAGAGTCATCTGGTTGAACAGCTCTTCGTCGGACGCCGTAGTCTGCTTCAGCCGATCGAAGTCCAGCAGATAGCGCTTCGTGTCCTGGATCGCCGACGGTGAGTCGGGCGCAGCGGGTTTCTTGTGACCGGCAACAACAATCGAAGGCTTCAGCGCCGCCAACCGGTCGAGCGCCGCGATCCAGTTCTTGCGGCTCTCGGGAGTGGTGTCGCCCACGTACATATGGCACTGGTTGTACACCACGTCGCCGGCGACAACCAGGTCGATCGACGGAACGTACAGCGACGTCGAATCGGGACTATCGGTGCGGCCCTGCTCGATGATGCGCAATTCGTGGCCTTCGAGAGTGAACGTCTCGTTCTCGTAGGGCTGAGGGGGAACCAACTTGGTGGGTACTTGCCCAGGAAAGATCCGGCGGGCCAACTGCTCCACCGGGGGAGTGAACGACGATTGCATGGCGTTCACTGCGTTGGACGTCGCAATCGCCCGGGCGCCCGGGAAAAGGTCGAGCAGAATGCTCAGGCCGTAGAAGTGATCGAAATGGGCGTGCGTTATATAGATGGTCTCCAAGTTGCGGTTGTGCAGAGCGACCCAAGCCGCCAGCGCCTCGGCCTCGGCCACCGTCCCCATTGCGTCCACCAGCACCGCGTCGTACTCGCCGAAGATTAAAGTCGACGTGATCGGGTCAAAGCCGAATGGTTCGCCCAAAGACTTTGGCCGCTCGCCGACCATAGTCTTTCCCGGCGCGGTAAATACGTTGACGCCGAGCGTGTTCGACGCGTTGGGGATGGTCATATGCGTGGTACTCCTTGAGTTTGCAGGGCCGGCGTTAACCGTACTTGAGGGCGGTGCTCTGTCCGACCTCGATAATGTAACCGTCAGGATCGCGGATGTAGCAGCGAATCTCGCCGTACTTGGGTATTGGCTCGGTGATGAACTCGGCACCGCGACTTTTCCACAACTCGTAGCAAGCTTGAATATCCGCAACGCGGATATTCATAAAGCTGTTGATGTGATTCGGGTCGGGGACGCTGAGCGTTACCGACGGTTTATCCGGGGTCGGGCCGCCACCGACGTTCAGAATCATCCAAATATTCGCTAGCTGAAGGTACCCGGGAGCGTTGCCGTCACCCAAGCTTAGAACTTGGGCGTCGAAGACCTTTTCGTAGTAGCGAGCCGATCGCTCGATGTCGGCGACGGTGAGAAACTGTGCGATGCTGACTCCGTCCCGCGGCGGCATCTCGTAGCTCTTCTGTCCGATTTGTACGCCTTGTATTGACGAGTTCGATGCCGCTCCATTCATGAGTTTCAGAAGCGCCTGAGCTGCCGAAGTGGACGACGCAGGATTCTGGCCCGTTATAAGACGGCCGTCAGTGATGGAAAAAGGCTGCCAGTTCGCCACCTTCTCGAATATGGCGCCGAGCCGCAGTAGTTCGTCTTCTACCAGGAAGGGCACAACCTTCGTGAGCTGAACTTCCTCTTCTTCGCCGTTCGTGAAACCGGCGACGTGTTTCCCTTTCACCAGCGGGGCGCCCTGGTAGGTAACGTGGCGAAGCACCCCGGGCGAATGGCACACCAAAGCGATTGGCTTGCCGGAGTTATAGAAGGCCTCCAGAAGAGCGATCGACGTAGGGCTCTCCGCGAGATCCCACATCGGTCCGTGCCCACCGGGATAGAAAACGGTGTCGAAGTCTTCCGCCTTCACGTCCGCAAGTTTGACCGTGTTGCGCGAGAGCCATTTTGCGCCGCCGCGTCCTTCTTGAACCGCGCCATCGCCGGCGTCTGATTTTCGGGCAGATCGCTTTTCGGATCGAGCGGAGGCTGCCCGCCTTTCGGAGAGGCGAGTGTAAGCTCGATGCCGGCGTCCCTGAATACGAAATAGGGGGCCGCGAATTCCTCAAGCCAGAAACCGGTCGGGCGGCCCGTGTTTCCCAGTTGGTTGTGCGATGTCAGGACCATGAGTATTTTCATATTTGTTCTCCTGTATCTTCATGACGGGTATCCATATTGAATCGGGCGCTATCACGCCAGTGGCGTCGAGCATGAGCCGGATCGTGGAGCAAAAAGTTCGGGATAGTAGGCGTCCCCTGCTGGTGAAACGTTACGAGAGGATGGTTCAAATTACAGGGCGCGGTGCGGGATCATCTGGCCCGCTGTTTCCCGCCGTGAGAGGGGTGAAAAGTTGGTGCGGGCGGAGGGACTTGAACCATCGCAGACCTGCGGTCCAACATAGTTTCTTGCCACACGGCTTTCGCGGTCCGTAGAGGTTATGGCCCCGTTTCCCTCTCCGCAAGCACGGACAGTTCCTGGAAGCAGCCGGCAAAATTGGTTCAGCTGCGCTTCCCCGAACTGGCTGCAGGTGACCGCGTCGACAGCGCATCTGCATGGTACGCTTGCTCGTATGATTTTGACCGGCGTCGCGCTCGTTGTGTTATTGGTCCTGCTGTCCGGTCTGCGGATCGCAAGAGAATACCAGCGCGCGGTCGTGTTTCGATTGGGACGCTACACCGGGCTGCGCGGTCCCGGACTTTTTTGGCTGATTCCGCTCGGTATCGAAAACGAAACCCGCATCGACCTCCGGGTAGTCACCGCTCCTATCGAGCAGCAGGAGACCATCACGCGCGACAGCGTGACTGTGAAGGTGAACGCCGTACTCTGGTATCGCGTCAGCGATCCGCAGAAGGCCGTTCTAAATGTGGAGAATTTCCGCGTCGCCGTCCAGCAGGTAGCGCTCACGAGCCTGCGAAACGTTATCGGCCAGCATGATCTGGACGAAGTTCTGAAAGCGCGCGATCAGATAAACAGCATACTGAGCAGGAACGTGGTCGAGAATATCACTCCCTGGGGAGTCGCCGTTGAACTATTGGAGATGAAGGACGTTGAGATTCCTCAGGACATGCAGCGCGTCATGGCCATGGAAGCGGAGGCGATGCGGGAGAAGCGCGCCCGCATCATCAAAGCGGAGGCCGAACTGGAGGCGTCCAAGAAACTGGCGGAAGCAGCGCAGTTAATGGTCGGGAACCCCGCCGCGCTGGAATTGCGCCGCATGCAGATGGTGGCGGAGGTGGGCGCGGAGAACAACAGCACTACTGTAATTATGATGCCCGCCGAGTTTGTTCACATGGCAGGAAGTCTGTCAACGTTTCTGCAGGGGAAGGGAGCCGCTTCCGAGCCGGCCGCTTGAGCAACTCGTGAACCCGGCTGCGCGTCGATATTCCCCGGTTCCCGTTACTGTTCTTCAGTCTTCAACGATCAACGTTGTTGCCCATAGCTCGCCACTGGGCGGCCTTCTCCGGCTTGTCCCACGCGGCATAGAGTTGTAGGATCCATTCGTGGGCGCTGTTCAGATGACGCCAGTTCGGGGCGGAGATTCGGTCTTTTCGTGCCATCATCCCGCGATAGCCATCCAGCAGCAGAGGTTCCGCATCGGCATATTGTTTCTCCCCGGCCAGGCTGGCTCCTAGCAGGCTCTCGGCCCAAAATCGCAGCCAGTTATCCGGCCGCTTGGCCCGTTCCGTCGCCTCGATTTCGCGGGCAAGAAGCTCGCTCTCGGTGAACTTACCCTGCGATTGGTTGGCCAAGGCCAAATCTGCCGCCGCTGCCATCGTGTCCGGGTGATCCGTGCCCACGAGATGCCGTTGTCCTGCCAGAGCCCGGGCGGCGTAGGCCTCTGCAAGGCCATATTTGGCCTCTAGCTGGTAGAGGGAGGCCAGGTCTGAAAGCGTGCGGAGAGTGTCGCGATTCTCGGGGCCGAGCACGCGGCGCTCGACTTCGAGGTTCTCAGTGAGGAGCGCTTCGGCCTGTAGCGTACTTACCATCTGCAGCGTAGGTATAGGCAAGAAGGCTGACGCACCTCAGCGTGAGGGGGTGCTCGGGACCGATCACGCGGCGTCTGATTTCGAGGTTCTGGTTGAAGAGCGCCTCGGCCTGCGCGTACTTACCCTGATTGCTATAGACGACGGCCAGGTTTTTCATATAGGACAGGGTTCTGGGGTGCTCGGGACCGAGCAGGCGGCGAGAGATCTCCAGGATTTGGTTGTCGAGCGCCTCTGCCTGCGGATAGTTCCCCTCCGAGTTGTAGGCGTCAGCCAAACCGTTCATCGACAGAAGAGTCTTGGGGTGCTCGGGGCCTGAGGTCCTGCGGTCGATCTCCAGAAGCTCGCCATATAACACCTCGGCCCGCGGATAGTCACCCTGATTGCTATAGGCGTCGGCCAGATTATTCAAGGACAGCAGTGTGCTGGGGTGCTCGGGGCCGAGCACGCGGCGTTCGATCTCCAGGATCTGAGTGTAGAGCGCCTCGGCTTGGGCATACTTGGCCTCATAAAGGTAGACAGCGCCCAGATCGTGCATGCACTGCAGAGTACTGGGGTGCTCGGCACCCAACACTTTGCGCTCCATCTCTAAAGCCTCGGTCTGGAGAGCTTCCGCCTTAGCGTACTTGCCCAGATCCATATAGATTAGAGCCAGACTGGTCATGGACTTCAGCGTGTTGGGATCCTCGGGACCTAACACCCGGCGCATAGCCTGCAAGGTGTCACTCTGCAGTGCTTCGGCCTGTGCCATCTTGCCCTGAGCGCGATAGACGTTGGCCAGATTCTTCATGGACTTCAGCGTATCGGGGTGGGCCGGACCCAGGACCTTGCGGTCGCTCTCCAGGGTCTGGCTTTCAAGCCTCTCCGCCTCCGCGTACTTACCTTGATAGAAGGCAGTAACTCCGAGGCGCCTCGCTATATCGAGGGTCTTCGGATCCTCAGGTCCGTCTACGCGCTGCTGTAACGCCAGGGCAATCTCCAGTTGCTTTCGCGACTCCGGATACAGCCCAAGGTCCTGGTAGGTCTGCCCAATCGTGTCCCGGATCGCGGCCTCCACGCGCGGCTGCCGGGCGAATTTTCCGGTGATCTGAGCTGCTGCCCGGTCGAGTGCCGTCCTTACCTTCAGATCCGGATCGGGCTTCGTGGTTGGCGTGGATTGGTTCTCTGCGCTGGCCTGCGCCAGCAGGTCGTTCTGAAGGAAGTCATTCACGGCCTTCGCATTGGCCGCTTCCGAATCGGCTCGCTCCCGCTGGGTGAGCGCAACATTCCGTTCCTGTTGGGCGTGGGCCTCCGCAGCTACAGCACGGTCCCGCTCCTCGCGCGTCGACTGCTGCGCCGCCCTCGCCAGCTGTTCGAGCATCGAAGCATGGTCCCGCTGCTCGACCGCGGTCCGTTCCGCGCGGCGCGCCCGCACCGCTTGCCAGGTGCTGACGACAACACCGATGGCCAACACCAGAAAGACCGCTGCCGTCCCGGCCACCAAAGCCCGGTTCCGCCGTGCAAATTTTTGCAGCTGGTAGCTGGTGGTCGTGGGGCGCGCCACAAGCGGCTCATGGGCCAGATAGCGCCGGATATCCGCGGCCAGTTCCGCCACCGACCCATAGCGCCGCAGCTTGTCTTTCTCCAGCGCCTTCCCGACGATGGTTTCGATATCGCCTCTGTAACTGCGGTCAATCGAGCTGAGACGAACTGGATCAGCCTCCCGAATCAGTTGCACCGCTTCGTGCAATAACTTCATACGCAGGTCGTAGGGCGACCGGCCCGCCAGCAGTTCGTACAGAATGACGCCGAGCGCGTAGACGTCACTGCGATTGTCCAGTTCCAAAGGGTCGGCGGACACCTGTTCAGGGCTCATGTAGGCGAGGGTGCCAATGAGTTGTCCCATATCCGTCTGGCGCGTCGCCCCGGCGTCGGAATCCGTCACCCGGGCCACGCCGAAATCGAGGATCTTGGGTTGACCTTCCTCGTCGACCAGGATGTTGACCGGCTTCAGATCGCGGTGAATGATGCCTCGCTGATGGGCATGGCTGACCGCGTCGCAGACTTTCGCCATCAGCTCCAGCCGCGCTCGAACACTCAGTTGCCGTTCCTGAGCGTACTCGATGAGGGACCGGCCCTCAATGAGCTCCATGGCGAAATACGGCTGGGGGCCAAAGCCATTGTCGGCGGTTCCGGCCTCGTAGATCTGAGCGATTCCGGGATGATGCAAGCGGCCGAGCGCCTGAGCTTCCTGCTCGAAGCGGCGCAGCAACTCACTGGTAGCAACTCCCGGCCGGATCACCTTCAGGGCAACCACCCGGTTCGGATTCTGCTGCTCGGCGCGGTAGACGCTGCCCATGCCGCCTTCGCCGAGCAATTTTAAAATGCGGTATCGGCCGATTTCACGCGGCTGGTTGAACGTTACGCCGAGGTCTCCGATGCACTCTCCGAGGCTTTCACCAGCTGCCACGGCGCGATCGGCATCGGCGCCATCGGCGGCGGACGGGCCGAATCCAGTCGTTTCGCCGCCGGTTGGCTCTGCCTTATGCACATCCATGGAGTGGCCTCTATACGTTAATTCCCACGTGCGAAAGGTCTTTGGCCCAGCTTTATTAGGGTAGCTCAGATGCCCTTCAGCAACTCGCCTGAAACAGAGCGAGTGCGCCCCAGCTATCCGCTAGCTGCGGCCTCACGACGAGCACGCCGGCGTTCTTGATCTGGTTCCTCAGATATAGGCTCAAAGGCGCCCGGCTAGCCGCGTCCGCACTGTCTCTCTTCTGTGCGAGCTACGCATTCTTTGCTTTGTTTGTGGGCGGAATGGCCTTCGCTGACTCCTGGCTTTGATCCCCCGAAGCCCCCGGATCGCATTCGACAGCGTTCTCACGCAGTAAGTCCAAATACAGTAAGCGATCAGCGTCAGTATCAAAGATCAGTCGCCGGCCGTTCCCACGCTGCGTAACGTGATGGGGCACTCCAGCGACGACGGCTCGAGTCATGCGGGGCATCCTATCGAACGAGTATGCGCAACGGCGGCAAACTCTCAACGAAAACTGGCAAAACGTGGATACTGTCCCCGGGTGTCCAACGGGGTGTCCTTGAACGCACCTTGCCGGACACGATCTAATTCTACCCATCCGTCGAGTGTTTCCGGTAACTGTGCAGGTTGTCTCGAAACCGGTTCATGGCATCGACAACTTAGTGCCCCGAAGCCCCACTTACTTTCGGTGCCAAAGGACTTCCACCCTGTTTTGGCCGTTTTGATTGGTTTTCGTTTTCCGCGCTTTCTCAGGACATGATCTCAAGCGGCGATTTGTATACTCAGCCTAACGAGGGAGGTGGCTGTGCCCCTATTGAATCTTGTGAGTGGCTGGATCGGGGTATTGGCTGGGGTGCTCTCTGGTGCGATTGCGGGACTGTTCTTCTATCGAGAAGATTGGATGGGCGGATACGCGTCACATCGACGGCGATTGACTAGGCTCGGGCACATATCATTTTTCGGCCTAGGTTTTCTTAATCTCATTTTCGGAGCTACTGCCGGCTTGTTGAACCTTCATGGCAGGAGCTTACAGGTTGCCTCGATCGCCTTAATAGTAGCTGCCGTCACTATGCCGCTTTGCTGCTTTCTAACTGCGTGGAGAGTGGAGTTCCGTCATTCGTTTCCGATTCCCGTAGGGGCAGCTACGGTAGGAATTCTTGCCATTTTGACCGGATGGTGGCGGCAATGAAACTCGGGCTCATTGCAATGAGCGGGGTCCGGGCACATAATCCAGAACTTACGGCTCTTGGACTGACGCTGCCAGGCTTTGTGGAACGTAATCATGTGATCGCATCCCTGCCAAGCCTTGGGCTGCTGACACTTGCCGGTTTAACGCCAACATCAACGAGCACTCGTTATCTGGAGGTGTCAGACATAGCCGATCTGGATGGTATTCCGGGAGAATTCGATGTGGTTGCGATCTCCAGTTTTTCGGCCCAAATCAACGAGGCATATGTTCTGGCCGACAGGTACCGATCTTTGGGGACCAAAGTGATTCTTGGCGGACTGCATGTCAGCGCTGTGCCGGGTGAAGCGCGTGTCCATGCCGATGCGATTGTCATAGGAGAGGGCGAAACGGTTTGGCCACAGGTGATGGCGGACCTTGCGTTATCGGGCAGCGGACTGCGGGAGGTGTACGATGGGCGGACCGCAAATTTCGATCTGAGCCAGTCTCCGATGCCGCGTTTTGAGTTGCTCGACCCTGATCGATATAACCGTCTGACGGTTCAAACGCAGAGAGGGTGCCCTTTTCGTTGCGAGTTTTGCGCGGCATCCATGCGAATATCGCCAACGTACAAAATGAAGCCCGTAGTGCGAGTGATCGCAGAAATTCGGAGGATCAGAGCACTCTGGGGGCGGCCGTTCATCGAGTTCGCCGACGACAATACTTTCGTAAATAAGACGCATGGAAAGCAACTGGTCCGCGCTCTAGCTCGGGAAAGGATTCGATGGTTCACGGAGACGGATATTTCAGTAGCCGATGATCTGGAACTGCTGGAGATGATGCGGGACTCAGGCTGCGCTCAAGTGCTCATCGGGTTGGAGAGTACGAGTCTCTCGTCCCTGGATGGTTTGGAGCAAAGGGCGAATTGGAAGGCCAAGCAGTTGGATCGATATCTGGAGGCCATACAGCGCATTCAGGACCGCGGAATCACAGTAAATGGATGCTTCGTGCTGGGGCTGGACGGAGCCGGCCTGGAGTCGTTCGACGACATCTGGGATTTTGTTCGGGAGAGTGGGCTTTACGAGGTACAGATCACCGTGCAGACAGCGTTTCCTGGGACGCCTCTGTACGACCGGCTCAAGCGTGAAGGACGCCTCCTACGCGAAGAAGCATGGGAGCTCTGTACGTTGTTTGACGTAAATTTCCGCCCTGCAAAGATGACCGTGGCGGAACTTGAAGCCGGCCTCAGAAGCCTGGGCAGCCGCATTTATTCCGCGGAATTCACAGCGGAGCGTCGATCGCGCTTTCATGAAAACTACCGAATGAAGCGCCGAGGGATGGTGTCGACACATGAGGAGGGATGAGATGTCCATAAAGTTGATCAGGCTCGTGTTCATTACTAGTGGAATCTATGACGCGTTCCTCGGCGCGGTTTTTCTCCTGTTTGGCCTGGAGGTCTTCCGGCTCGCGGGAGTCACGCCACCAAATCACATTGGTTATATTCAGTTCCCGGCACTCCTATTAATCCTCTTCGGAATCATGTTTCTTCGAATTGCCGGAGATCCGGACGGGCGCCGCGAATGGATTCTTTATGGTATGGGGCTGAAGTTTTCCTATTTCGGAGTGGTGTTCTGGCACGCACTCCATGGTGGGGTTCCACTGCTCTGGATCCCTTGGGCTTGGGCGGATCTTGTCTTTTTCCTTCTCTTCCTTGCAGCTTGGAGGCGCCTGCGTAAGCAATGAAACTCCTGTATGCATGCAGCCCAGCCCGCATGACTATCCCGCTCAGGGACTACCGCGGCCCCTCCTGTTCTGCAATCGCCGTCAATTGTGCGGGGCTCTCAAGATAGCCCACTCACTGAGCCCTTAAAAGCTCAGGTCAGCGCACACGCGCTCCTGTCGCCGCCTCACAAGTCTGCGTTATCGCAGTTGCGCTTCCAAAGCCTCAAATCGTCGTTTCAGGTCGCTGAGCTCGGTCGCGAGTCTTCGCACTTCTTCTTCCAATTGGGCCATCCGGCTTGGGCCTGCGACGCCGGCGCTTTCCGTCCTCCACTCTCCTTCCGGCTCCAGCTCGGGCTCTCCGCTCAGCAATTGTGCGTAGCGTGCCTCTTTCTGTCCGGGCTGCCTGGGCAGCTTTTTCGCGAGCGGAGTTTCGGGCCATTCGGCCAGCTTTTCCATGGTGCTCTCGGCTTCTTCCAGGTCAGCGAATGCATGCATCCGCTCAGAGCGGTCTTTGATTTCGCCCAGTGTCTGCGGCCCACGCAGCAGCAATGTGCAGAGCACCGCCAGTTCACGCCGTCCCAGGTTCAGAGTCTCCGAAATGCGCTGGCCGTATTTGTTCACGCGGCCATTGCCGATGATGGTCACCGCCAGCTTCTTTGCACGCAGTCGAAGGATTGCGTCCGCCACGTCGCTCTCTCCGTAATCAACGACAGGGTGCCGGTTCGATTTCTGGTTGCAGGCGTTTACCAGCGCATTCATGGAGAGCGGGTAGTATTCCGGCGTTGTCGCCTCTTTCTCGATCAATGCGCCCAACACACGCACTTCAACATCGTCCAGGAGTTCCATGCCTTCTAGTTTCGCGGATCAGTGCTGGTGGATTCCTCGATTGCTTCCTCGATGAGCTGCCGCACCTGTTCGGCAGCAGCCTGCTGGCGCCCCTCGCGGAGCTTCGCCAGTACGGTCGAATCGACGATCCGGTACCAGAGATCGCGGCGCCGCGCAAAATCACTGATCTGCGCTGCGATGGTCGGACGGGCTTCTTTAAGCAACGCGAGCAATGCACCATACTCCGGCCCGATCTCACGCTCCAGCCGCTGCCGCAACCGCACGGCCAACGCGGGCGCGCAGCCGTTGGTCGAGATGGCGATGTTCAAGTCGCCTTGACGGTGTACCGAGCCAAAACTGAAACGGCAGTGCTCGGGATCGTCCACAGAATTGCAGAGAATACCCCGCTCTTCGGCCAGCCGGAAGATCTCAGAATTGTCTTCTAAGTGCGCGATGACCAGAAAACAGCCTTGCAGGTCGTCGGGCTCAAACGCTCGTCGTTTCCAGACCACGAGGTCGAGGGCGGCCCACTGGTCAATTTCGGGATCCGCCGTTGGATGGATGTACAGCGCTTCCGCGCCGGCGTCAATCAGCGCCTTGAGTTTGCCCACGACTTCGAATCCCGCTCCGGTCACCAGGCAGCGCTTGCCGGTTAGGTCCAGAAAAACGGGGAAACGGAAGTTCATCTCGAGGTTGCGGACTCACTGACACGCATCACGAATGCTCCGCACTCGCTTCAGCGTCAACCGTTCGAGGCCGAGCGGCTTTGGCTTCGGCATCGTCTTCGAGTTTGTCAGCCAAGTCCGGTCGCACCGTGCGCAGGATCTCCTTTGCCAACTTTGTGCCGTGGTGGAAGGTATGCGAATAGAGTGACTCACGCTCCTCACGCGTGTAGGTGTAGCCGATGCGGTAGAACCGTTCGATCGAAGCCCCCACCACCCGGGTACCCGCGTAGGCGATGGCAGCCTTCGAAATCAAGCCTCCCCCAAAAGGAATTTTGCCCGCCAGTTCCCGCGCCAGGGCGCGCCAGCCGAACGCGCTGGCAATCACCGCTGCAATCTCGGATTTCTGTTCCAAGTAGCCCACTTGGCGGTCGCTGGCAGCCGCCAAAAGAAAGGCCATTCGGACCTGGTTCATGGTGATGAAAGCCGTATCTGAGGTGAATTCCGCAATGGCCCATGGAAGCTGGATAATGCTGGGGATAATGTCCGGCAACGCGGTTGCCATCGCAAAGAGAGCATTCTCGCGGCTAATCTTCTTGATCAGATGTTCAACGTACGGTCTCCGGAAAACTTCGAAATGCCGAGCCAAAGCTACGCCCAACTCCTCGTGTTTCGATAGAATCCGCTTAACCATCAGATCGGGGGCCTGGCGGTGAAACACCAGCGCCCGAGACGGCGCAACAACACCTTCGTCATAGATTGCGAGGTCGTAGCGCAAAGCGTGCTGCGCGGCCGGTCCCCGCGTCAGCGCTTCCAGCGACTCTTTGCGCCGCCGGTCATGCAGGCCTTCGAGGAAAAACTCTTCCATCCGCCGGTACGCTTCGTTGGTATGCGCGTATAGGGCGATATTCAATTGCCGCTCACCTAGCTCCCGTACCTTTCCGGGGTTCAGGTTCTGAACTGCGCTGCGAATGCCAGCTAGTGCGATGACGCTCATTATTTAGACCTCGTGTGAAACAGGAGACCGGCAGCCACTTAAGCGCAGGACCACCTTCAGCCTATTTTGCCATTCTAGATTGAGTCCTACCCGTTCGACGCAGATCTTGGGCGGGAAGTATCGCAGGATTGTGTCCGTGGCCGGATGGAAACAGATCGCCGGCGCCACGAGCAGCAGTTTTGGCTCCTCCCGCAAGACGGTCATTCCGGGGAACAAGTCGTCCAGTTCGCCTTGCTTGCAATGCCACGCAATCCTCATCCAATAGTCGAGTGCCTGCAAAGGCAAATGGATATCCTCAGCCACTTTTAATTCCAGGACCGTCAAACGCCCCTCGCGGGAAATCGCCAACAGATCGGCCCGGCCGCTGGCCAGTCCTGACTGCGCAAGCACTTCGCCATGCAGGCGATCCGGAAGCAGATCGGCGTCGATGAGTTCCAGATTGGCTCGGACGGCGGCATCCAGCCAGCACTCGGGCGATCCGCGATAAAGGGGATGGCGGCGGTCCGCCGCACTGGCGTGCCTGCCGTCGAACCAGTTCAACGGCCAGTGCTTCCACTTCGTTTGCGGTAAGCGTATTTCCGGAGAGCAGGGGATCAGCAGGTGGCGAAGCTCTGCCAGCAACACCTCGGGTTTCCTTGGAGGCTCGGAAGCGGCCTTCGTAAAGCTGCGCGAATTCCAAACCGTTCACGCGCAGGCTTATGCTGCCGTCATGCCGGCAAACTGTACTTACTCCATAGCTGGCGACGAGACGTTCCAGCATTGCCTGCTCGCTGTCGCCCAGCGAGGCGGCGATTTGCCGAGGCAGGAGCGAAGTCTGCAGGTTGCCCAAGTCGGCTAGATCCACTTGGCCCGCCGAGCCATGTTCATTGAACCGGAACACCTGGCACGGCAGCATGTCCTGGTTCAAGTGGCGAAATCGTTGCGCCGTTAGTTGGCCGGCCCCATCGGGAAGGAACAATGTAAGCGGCAGCGGTCCGGCTTTTTCCAGCCTCCGGGCCGCGGTGCGGCGCCGCACATGGTCGTGCCACACCAGCGCAAACGTCAGCAACGATGTTTCGTCATCCGGTGACGGGCACGCCACGGCCACCTGGGTAGACGACCTGCGTTCAAGAATGGCTCGCGGAAACACCGGCGAAAACGAGCGAGTCAGGTCCATTTCCGATGTCAGCGCCGTCAACTGCCAGTCGGGAAACTCCCGCTGCAACATGCGCCTGAATTGTTCCCCGAAGCCAAGGCGCTGCCCGTGCAGCGTCTGGGCTGCCGATTGCGGCTTCGCCAAGTCGACCAACGTCAGTTTTGCGGTCCTTCCGCCAAATCGTTCTATCAGGCAGTGCAGGGAGGCGGACTTTCGGCTCTCAACCAAAACGATCCGCCTTGAAACGGACCGGACAGCGGAAAGCACGTGAAGCGTCAGGCGCCCAGACTGGATCTCGGTTGTCCACTCGCCACGCCGCAACACAATCAGTTCATCGCCGTGCTCCAGATAGCCCGGCTGGCGGCATCCGGCCAGAAAGCCTTCGACCGCCTTTTGTATGTCCGCAGCGGAATCGGCGATACAGTTCCGAGCGCCGCCCTTAGAATGGTGATTTGCCACTTGTAATCCCTGACTTCTCCCAGCGGCTCGAGATCTTCGAGGCCCGCGTCTCGGGTGCCCTCGCCCGAACGGGGCGCGCACGGGAGGACGTTACTGTAGTGGCCGTTTCGAAGAAATTCTCTGCGGGCGCGATACAACAGGCTTATCTGGCCGGCTTGCGCCATTTCGGGGAGAACTACGTGCAGGAATTTGCGGCTAAACAGCCCTTGCTCACGGGTGTTCCGGAGGCCCGCTTCCATTTCATCGGCCACCTCCAGGCGAATAAATCGCGGCAGGCGGCCGCGCTGTTCCAGGTCATTCATACCGTCGATTCTCCACGGCTCCTCGAGCGCCTGGACGCCGCGGCCCGAGAAGCCGGGAAGGTGCTGGAAATCCTCCTGGAGATCAAACTCTCCGGCGAAGACAGCAAAAGTGGAGCGGACGCATCGGCAATTCCGGACATTTTGGCCGCCGCGGGGTCTTGTCACAGTGTCCAAGTAACCGGTCTCATGACCATGCCGCCTTGGTCCGAAGACGCCGAACAATCCCGGCCCTACTTTCAGCGGCTTGCCGCCCTTGCCCGACTTTACAAGTTGCCGCAGCTATCCATGGGCATGTCCAACGATTTCGAAGCAGCCATCGAAGAGGGCGCCACTCTCGTGCGGGTAGGCACCGCGCTGTTTGGACCCCGACCCAAGCCTGCTTCCGCCACGGCCGTCGCTTCATGACGCGACATCAAGCGATTGCCGCCGTGACTCTGTTGTTCGCCTTGGCGCCCCTGCTGTGTTCGCAGCCCCGGCCCAGAGAGCTCCGCTCCGAGCTCGGCGCAGAGGACACGGATGCGGGATGGAGTTGAACTGGTTTCCGATGTCTTCCTTCCGGTTGCCCCAGGCCGCTGGCCAACCATTCTCTTACGCACTCCATACAATCGTCGAGGGGACGGTGCCTCGGGCTATAAAATGTTCGCATCGCGCGGCTATGCGGTGATGTTGCAGGATGTTCGCGGGCGCTTCGACTCGGAGGGTGAATTTGGTTCGATCGCGCAGGAAGGCGCGGATGGCGACGACACAATCGATTGGATCGCTGCTCAGGCTTGGTCCAATGGTCGCGTCGGAATGGCTGGGGCCTCCTATCCCGGCATCGCTGTTTGGCGTGCTGCGGTACAGCGGAACCCACACCTTGTCGCGATTTTCCCAATGGTTTCCGGCGACGACGAGTACCTCGACCGGTTTTACTCGCCGGGCGGAGCCATGAAACTAGGCCACCGTTTGCTGTGGATCTCGGACAACTTTCATCCTCCTGGCCGCCCCCAGCCGGAGTTCAAGAGCTACATCACCCACTTGCCGCTTCGCACATCGGATCTCGCCGCGACGGGCCGCGAAATACCCATTTGGCAAGAAGCACTGGATCATCCCTCTTACGACAGCTACTGGCAGCAGTTGAGTCTGCGGCCACAGCTGGAAAAAGTCGAGTCCGCCGTGCTGTCTATGGGCGGCTGGTTCGACAACTATGCGCCCGACGATTTGGACGCGTTCAGCAGGCTCGCGCGTCTGGGCCGGGATGTGGAGACCTGGATCGGCCCTTGGGCTCACAGCTTTACGTACCGATTCCCTGGGGTTGATTTTGGACCCGACTCCCGCCCCCATGTGCGCTCCATGCAGCTGGCGTTCTTCGATCGGCGGCTGAAGGAATTGCCGCCCACGCCAGCGGGGCCGAAGGCTCGGCTGCACCTGTTTCTCATGGGTCCGAACGTTTGGCGCGAGGAACACGAATGGCCGTTGGCCCGCACCCGTTACACATCTTTCTACCTAACCAGCCAGGGCAAGGCGAATTCCGCGCAGGGCGACGGCAGCCTCACAACCTTCCCGACCGACAGACGCAAGTCGAAGGCCGATCACTTCGTCTACGATCCCGCCCAGCCTGTGCCGACTCAAGGCGGTCCTATCTGCTGTGATTCCGACGTTCTGCCGCCCGGGCCACTCGATCAATCGAGCGTGGAACGGCGCTCGGACGTCCTGGTATACACCTCCGGTCCGCTAGCGGAAGACTTGGAAGTGACTGGTCCGGTACGCGCATTACTATACGTGGCAACATCCGCCAACGACACGGACTTTACCGCCAAGCTCGTCGATGTGCCTCCGGCCGGTGCGCCGCGCCTCATCACCGATGGGATCGTTCGCCTCCGTTACCGCCTCTCGTTGAGTACCTCAACCTTCGTGAAACGAAACACTCCCTATCAGGTGTCCGTCGATTCCGGCGTCACTAGCTATGTTTTTCCTGCTGGTCACCGCATCCGTCTTGAAGTGTCCAGTAGTAACTTCCCGCGTTTCGATCGGAATCTGAATACGCTCGAGCCGGTGGCGGACGCCGCCAAAGCGATCAAGGCGAGCCAAACCGTCTTTCACGAGCCAAAATACCCGTCCGCGCTGATCCTGCCCGTGATCCCGGCTAGTTAGGCCGCTCTGCCCAGCCAGTTTGGCAAATCGGCCATCATCGCTCACTCGTATCGCAGCGCAACCGTCGGATCCACGCTCGCCGCTCTCCGCAAAGGAATCGCCATGGCCAGCAACGCCGCGGCTGCGAGCACCAGCAGGCTGAGAAACAGCGTGAGCGGGTCGCTTGCAGCGACGCCAAAGAGCAAGCTCTTGAAGGCCCGCCCGGAAACGAGAGCAATGGGCGCGCCTAACGCTAGCCCCGCCAACATCAGGAACAAGCTCTCCCGGGCAAAGAGTCCCGCTACATCCCGTCTCTGAGCGCCGATCGCGAACCGCACTCCGATCTCACGGGTGCGGCGCACGACCGAGTACGCCAGCACGCCATACAGTCCAATGCCGGCCAGCGAGATTGCAAGCGCGGCAAAGAGCGTCGAAAGATAGCCGAGAATCTTCTCGGTCGATAAGCCCGCCCCTACGTCCGTATCCACTGTGTGTACGGAATAAACAGGCATTCGCGGATCAATGCTCCGAACGATGGCCAAAAGCGATGGGATGATCCCCGCCGGCTCACGCCGGCTCCGGACCAGGACCGTTAGCCCTGATGTCTCACCCTGCTTTTCTGGCAGGTACACCGTCGGCTCCGGACCGTTTCTAACGCTCTGATCTCGCGCATCGTGCACGACGCCGACAATCTCTATGTCACCGCCGCCCTGGCGGAACTTCCGACCCAGCGGATCTTGATCGCCAAAGAAGCGGTGTGCGAACTTCTCCGTGACAACGGCGACTCGCGGACTGTTCATGCTGTCCCGATCGTTGAAATCTCTCCCGCGTAACAAGGGCTGCCCCAGCGTGGCAAAGTAGTCCGAGCTGATGAAATTGAACGCCACAATATCGTCCCCGGCTTGCTTTGGCGTGTAGCCAGGTACGTCAACGCTCATCGAAATCGCCCATGAACCATTCGGTGTGCTGCTTGCCAAGCTCGCTGCCCGCACTGCGGGAAGAGCCCGTGCCCGCCGCAGGATTTCATCCAGAATCTGCGTGACCTCCGTGCTGGAGTGACCATTGGCGGCAGGATCGACACTCAACGCGACAACCTGATCCGGTCGAAATCCCAAATCGATTGTCATTAGACTCCGCAGTGTCTGGGTCAGCAGACCCGCCGCAAAGACCACCACCAGCGACAAGGCGACCTGGACGATGACCAGAATTCTGCGGAGCACCAACCGGCTCAGCCGCCCTGTGCCTGCGGAAACACTCAGCCTGCTCGCTTGCCAGGCGGGAAAGAGCCCGAAAAGAATGGCCGTGGCGAAGATCAAAGCGATCGAAAACCCGAGCACCGTCAAGTCCGGCGTCACCGTCCACGCGGTCCACGCTGATTTTCCGGCGTTGAAAAGAGCGAGCAATGTCCGGCTGATCCAGAACGATAGAGCGATGCCGGCCGCGCCCCCCAAGGCGGCCAGCAACATGCTCTCCATCAACAGCTGTCGCACGAGTCTCGCGCTGGAGGCCCCGATCGACGCGCGCACCTCGAATTCCTTGGCCCGCGCCTGGGCTCTGGCAAGCAGCAGATTCGCAAGATTGGCGCAAGCAATAAGCAGCACCAGAGCAGCCACCGCCATCAGCACCAGTGCAGGCTTTCCAAAATTTGCCCGCATGCTGCTGAGTCCTTGGCTGCCATCTTTCAGTTGCAAGACCGTTGGCCTGTCCGGGGCGTGGCCGCCGGCATTTTCAAATTGAATCTGTTGCCACAGCCGCTGCGTCTGGTCTTCGGCCTGGATGCGGCTCAGGCCGGGCTTCAACCGCGCCATCGGACTTAGCCACGACAGAGTCTTGACCCAATCCACGCCAGTTGCGTATCCAAACGCCGGCATGAAGTCGCCGATTCGCGTTGCAGGAACCCACAGGTCGAAACGGTGCTCCAGGTCAGACCCCCCGAACCCATGCGCGGCCACTCCAAGAATGCGATAGGCGTGCCCGTTGAGAAACACACTCTGTCCGGGCACGTTTGGGTCGCCTGCGAACTCACGTTGCCAGAGATCATAACTGATAACGCACACTGGGTTCCCGGCTGCATTCCGGATGTCATCCTCGGCGAGGACTCTTCCGATGGCTGGCCCCACTTCCAAGGTTTGAAAATACTGTCCTGTGACCAGTTCAGCCATGAGCCATTGCGCCGTCTCACCCTTTGAAAAATTGACGGCCTTCGGCATCCGGCCAAAGACGCCATTGAACGCGGAGGCTCGTTTCGCCATCTCGTCAACGGTTCTCATGCGCCACGAAACGCCCGAGCTATCGCCGTGACGCGTCTGCGCGAAGGTGACCAAGCGTGACGGTTCAGGCACCGGCAGCCGCTTCAGCAAAATGGCGTTTACGAAGGAAAAAATAGCGGTGTTGGCGCCAATTCCGAGCGCCAGCGAAGCAACGGCCACGGCCGTGAACGCAGGGCTGCGCAAGTAAACCTCGAAACGCGAAGCGCAGGTCCTGCCACATCCACTCAAGGGGTCTAAATAACCACATTCGCCCGGCTCTCCTCTCTTACTCATTTCCGAGGCAGTCTCAAAATCACTAGGGAGTCTGTGTAGCAGGAGCCTTATCATGATGGCCCCAATTGAAGCGCCGCCCCAGGATCATCTTGGTAATCAAATGGTCGGTGCTATGCGTCAACCCAATTCCGACGCCGAAGTTGAATTCCCACTCCGCTCCGAGGTTCAAATCGAAGCACGGCACAATCTGTTGCTGTTGCTCACCGATGGGATCAAATCCCTGTAGCGGCCCGAGTGACCCGTAGTATTCAAACCCGACATTGATCCGCTTGGTCAGGTCGTAGCCCAGTTTGAAGTTCGGTGAGAACACCACGCCCTGCTGCACACTCGGTCCGTGGAACGAACGGTCCAGCGTCGGATTGAAACACAGGTACCATCGGCCCAGCGTCTTATCGATAATCGGCCTGATCTCCATGGTCCACGTGTCCGGAGAAAACGGCTTCTGTTGGTATCCGACTTCGACCGAGAGACTTGCTCCGACCGGCCAGCCCCAGGACTCGGGAGCGGCGACACGCGGCCGGATGTGATCACCAACCCAGTCCCACCCGTAGAGGCTGCTCGCTGACGAGAATACGTAGAAGCCCGTTTCGAACCAGTCCGTGAATCCGTGGGTAATTTCCAGTGTTTCGTGGAGCGCATGATTCGTGGGCAACATGCCTTCCGGCGAAGTCGTCTTGGACCCTTCCCACGTGAAATTGCTGTGCAATTCCAACATGGTGTCACCGGGTTTCACCAACTCGGAACCGTAAACCTGGATTTCGTAGTTATCCTGAGCGCGAAGGAGTCCGCAGAGAAAAAAGGAAAGGAGAAGCCAGCAGGTAGCGAAGGTCCGCACGGCGATGCCTAAATCGGAAGTCTAGCAGGACGAATCTTACGTCTCACGCCAAATGCTCCAAGGCCCCAGCGCGCATCAGCACGCGTCGCACCTTCTTGGGCGAGATGGACAGCTTCTTGGCCACCCGAGCGATTTTGCGATCTTCACGCAGCCAGATCTTCGGAATAATCAGTTCCGCAAACTCGTCCGTGATCTCGCGGAAGGTCTTGTCCCCAATCGCCCCTTGTGACCAAGCGCGCAGTGTCTCGTCGATATCGCCGCCGCGCAGCACTCTCGTCTTCAGCGTCTTAAGATCGTCCCAGTGCGGTTGAAAGGGATCGGCCTTCATGGTGGACATAGCCAGATTCAAGGAATGCCGCGCACCTTCGAGATTGTTGAAATACTCATTCGATTGCGTGAGCCCCAGCCAAATGTACGCACGCGCCAGCAGATAGTCATTTTGCGTGTGCTTCGCGGATTCCACGGCTTCACGGCCAAACCGCTCCGCCAGCACCGCATGCCGGGATGAGTCGCCATACTCATCCGCATCTTCCAGGACGTCGTCCTCCAGCCTTGCGTTTTCCACCATGCAGCGTAGGAGCCGGGCCCGGGCCATGAGAATGAAGTCTTCCTTTTCAAGCCCGAGTGCGTAGGCCCCTTCCGCCTCCTTTTCTGCGCGATCCAGATCGCCGTTGTCGAGGAAGATGTGGCCGTAGGTGATTTTCAGGTTGCCTTCGCCCCGGCGTTGGCGGTGTTTGCCGAAGATGGCATCGGCCTCGTCGAGATGTGACAATGCCTCTCGCTGCAGTTGCTCAAATTGCGCACGGATCTCCGCTACGGGTATTCGCGCTTTTTCGCCGTCGCCCGCGTTGGTTTGTCTCCGCAAAGCGGCGCTCGCATCAATCCGGCGTCGCAGCTGCCGGGCCATCAGCCGCTTCACATAGGCCATGTTGCCCAACGTGCGCGCCACGTTGGGATGCTGCGGATCCACTCTGGCGTATTCGGAAATCGCGTCCGCAAAATGCTTCACGGACTCCTCGTATCGGCCGTCGGCCTGGTCGATTCGACCGTATGTCGAGAGGATGTTGCCAACCGTGATGAAGTCGTCGGTTTGCCGAAGCACGGCTTCCGCCTCGGCGAGCGCGGTGAGGGCTTCGTTGGAACGCCCCTTCTGGAATAGCAGCCAACCCTCTAACGCCTGGATGGCTGCCGCCATGGGAAAGTAGCCCAGCTCGGCTGCCGCCTTGCGTCCCTTCACGGCGGAAGACAGCGCCTCATCGTACTCCCCGCTCTTGCGATGGCAGTTCGCCTTCCAGTAGTGCGCCACCGCAACCAGTTCGGCCCCGACCCGCTTGGTTCCGCCGAGTGCGCTTCCGATTCCTAAGACAAACTCAAAATGCTGTACCGCCAGCCCGGTCACCTCTTCCTTGCCCGCAATAAAACCTTCCGCCAGACGAAGGTGGGCATAGTCAACTAAAGTAAGTCCCGCCCGCGTCTCCTCGGGAAACCGAGCCAGCAGCCTCCTGACCACTTCGGCATCGCGAAACCCGGCATCCACCCATTGGGCGCAGCAACCGACAAAGGCCGCCGCATGTTTCCAGACGGGAGAGAGCTTCTCGAGCAGCCATGCTTCTTCCTCTAAGCGTCTCAGCCCATCACGCATCCGGCGCTGGCCGAGACTCTGCCTCATCTCGTCCAGGAACGGTTGTGAAATCTCTGACCTGCCGATACTTATCTCTGCGGTCGAAGGGCTGTCCGCCATCTCTCAAGATTAGCTCTAGCTGCCAGAGTAGGTCAAAATGTCCCACTAGGCCGAATTGGACTGGGTCAATTGAGCCCTTTCGCAATATGGCTTTAACCTAGTGTCTGGGCAGGGGCTTCGAGGGCAACCGTCGTTGCACACCGGAACGGAGAGGTGTTCGTAGAAATGGAAAACCGAAATGTGATCGTCCTGTTGGGGCCTCCTGGCGCCGGGAAGGGCACCCAAAGTACGGTGCTGCAGCGGGAACTCCACATTCCTGCTATTTCCACGGGAGACGTACTTCGGGCTGAGATCGCCGCCAACACCGCCCTGGGCCAGATCGTCAAGGAGACCATAGCCGGCGGCAATCTGGTCGGTGACGATTTGATTAACAAGGTGGCAGCGGCTCAACTCCACCAGCCCCAATTCGCCAAAGGCTTCGTCCTGGATGGCTACCCGCGGACGGTCAATCAGGCCCATTTTCTCGACCAACTGCTGGCCGATATGGGTATGCCAGAGCCGATCGCCTTGCACCTTGACGCCACCACCGAGACCATCCTGCAACGCCTGACTGCCCGACGCCAGTGCCCATGCTGCCACCGAGTCTACAATCTGGTTCTGCGGCCATCGAAAGATGGTGTCACGTGCGACTTCGACCACGTCGAGCTTGTCACTCGGGATGACGATCGCGAATCCGTTATTCTCGAGCGCCTCAAGGCGTATCGGGAGCAGTCGCAGCCCGTTATCGACGTCTACAAAAACCGTCGCTATATCAAAGTCGATGGCAATCTCGATCCGGAAACGGTGTTCGTGTTGATCAAGCCGCTGCTCTCCGCTTCCACGCCCCAACTGGCCTAAGAAGCCATCTGGGACAGGCCTTCTGCCTGTCAGTGTCGGGTCATTAACCGGCCAGCGCTTTTTGCGCAGACGGCAGGGTTTGCCTTGCCAAAATGACGTCATTCGTGTACTGTTCCAACTGACATGCCCGATACGAGCCAACCGCAGTCACCCGAGGAGATTACGCTGCAGCGTTTGCAGGACCAACTCGATTGGTACTCTGCAAAAAGCAGCCAGAACAAGAACTGGTTCAGGGGACTCAAGATGGTCACCATCATCTCGGCGGCCCTGATTCCGGTGCTGGTCACAAGCGGTGTGCCGCATGGCTCGCAAGTCTCCGCCGCCCTGGGCGTCCTGATTGCCGTCATCGAAGGGCTTCAGCAACTGAATCAGTATCACGGAAACTGGATTTCTTACCGTGCCACCGCGGAGGCCCTGAAGCACGAGCAGTTTCTTTATCTGGCCAAGGCCGGCCCTTACATTTCCGCCGAACACCCGCAGTCCATGCTGGCCGAGCGCATCGAGTCCCTGATCAGTCAGGAGGAAGGGAAGTGGGTGTCTACCCAGAACCTTCCCAATCAGCAAAAGGCTTCTTAGGCCTCGGCTGCCCGGAACGGGTCGCCGCTCGACGCGCTTACGGACCACCTCGTCGATACAATGTCCTCAGGTGGAAACCCCCCGATGTCTCAAGCCTCACGTCGTAACTTCCTCGCGTCATCCTTAGCAGTTGCATTCGCACCCGCCCTTAGGGCCGCCGCGCCCTGGGTGAAAGACAAGATCCATTTCGGCGTCACGGACTGGAACCTGCATCTCGGCGCTAATCCGGAGGCTTTGCCGTTGGCCGCCAAAATCGGCTTCGACGGCGTCCAAGTTTCATTCGGGCGCACGATCGTCGATAACAAAATGCCCGTCGACAATCCGGAGACCATCGCCCGTTACGTCAGCCTCTCCAAGCAATATAAGATGCCGATCGACGGCACGTGCGTCGACCGCCTGCACGACAACGGTCTGAAGAGCGACAAACTGGCCCCGAAATGGGTGTCCGATTCCATCCGCCTCACCAAGGCTCTCGATTCCAAGGTTTTGCTGCTCCCCTTCTTTGGAACTTGGGCTCTCACTACCAAGGACGAGATGGATTATGTCGGGGACGCGTTGAAGGAACTCGGACCCGAGGCCGGTAAGGCCGGTGTCGTCCTCGGCCTGGAAGACACCATTTCCGCCGAAGACAATGTCCGCATCATGGACCGTTCACAATCGAAGTACGTGAAGGTCTACTACGACGTCGGCAACTCCACCAAGGCCGGGTTCGATCCGGTCACAGAGATTCGCTGGCTTGGCAAGGATCGCATCTGCCAGTTCCATCTCAAGGACAATCCCTACATGCTCGGCGAAGGCGATATCAAGTTTGGGCCCATCCTTCACACCATCCGCGACATCGGTTTTGCCGGCTACTGCAATCTCGAAACCGACTGCAAGGCCAACGAGGTTGAAGCCGACATGCGAAAGAACTTGATTTACATTCGCGACGTGTTCAAGACCGCCTAACTCACATTCGCGTCACCATTTGATCGGTCCGGGCGTGATAATCTGCATGAGTCCACGCCGCGACCATTGGTTCGCGCAAGATCCAAATCTGGTATGGAAGAGATTGTTATGCTACGCGCACACGTACAACTTTTGATGGGACTCTCGCTTGCAGCCTTCCTGCCTTCCACCGGTTCGGCCGCATCCTCCGGACTCCTGGTGGTTGCCAATAAGGCGGACCACACGCTTGGTATCGTCGATCCGGCATCCGGCAAGCAACTGGCTGTGGTCCCCGAGGGTGGCGTAACCGGCCACGAGGTGATTGTGTCGCCGGACGGAAAAACGGCGTACGTGCCGATTTATGGCGACTCAGGGGTAGGGAAGCCCGGGACCAACGGTAGCAACATGGTCGCCATTGATCTGGCATCCCGCAAGATCGTCGGCAATCTCGACTTCGGCCACGGGGTTCGCCCGCACTGCCCCGTTTTTGGGCCCCGCAACGGGAAGCTTTACGTCACTACCGAACTCGACAAGACAGTCAGCATTATCGATCCCGCCACACTGAAAATCATCGGGACCGTTCCTACCGGACAGGAAGAGTCGCACATGCTGGCGATCAGTCACGATGGCAAGCGCGGCTACACCGCCAACGTCGGCCCCGGCACCGTCTCCGTATTGGATCTGGATGCGCGCAAAATCCTGGCCATCATCCCGATCTCCAAACAAACCCAACGCATCTCCATTTCGCCGGACGACTCCATGGTGTTCACGTCCGATCAAACCAAGCCACAGCTCGCGGTTATCGATACCGCGACCAACACAGTGAAGAACTGGGTGGAACTACCCGGACCCGGCTACGGCTCGTCGGTGGCGCGGAATGGCGACTGGCTGGTGATTGCGATTCAAAAGACCAAACAGGTCGCCGTGGTGAACCTCCGCACCATGAAGGTTGATCACACGATCGACGTGCCTGCCGTTCCGCAGGAAACGCTGCTGGGGCCTGGGGACAAGGTCGCTTACGTGTCCTGCGATTCGAGCAGCCAGGTTGCCGCCATCGACACGTCCACGTGGAAGGTCATCAAGCTGATCGACGTCGGCAAGGGCGCCGATGGGCTGGCCTGGGCAGCCGCCCGGTAGCTTCTTAGCCTCTGGGCTTAGGGAGTGAATCCCGAACACCACAGACGAGGACGGACTCTGTCCTATGCTCAGAAGGATTCGGTGTCAGGTCGGCCGCTTCTTTACCTTTCGATGCTGGTGGTGGCTTTGGGGACAGGATAGCAGCGGCGATAAACTATTTCCCACAGGGCGGCTCAGGCGGGACGCTTGTCCAGAAACTCTCCGCAATGTTTGCATTTGATTGCTTCGGCTTGAATCCGCTCTGCACAGAACGGGCAAGTTTTTGTATCGCGGGCACTAACGGCGACCTTTATGATTCTGGCTACTACCCAAATACCGCCCAATAACAGGCAGAACAAAACAGCGATTACCAAAAGATGCTCGGGCCGGAAGAGTCCTTCAAACATGGTCGCGTCCTAACGAGCGCACGATATCACAATCCGAGAACTGCCTGACAGCCCTATCCGTCCGCGAGCCCGCCTCGCCCAACTTCCCTTGAGATTCTTTCCTCCGGCCGCGGACTAACTCACGTGGCCTTGTTCCGCACCCGCAGTGCCGCTGTCTATGGCATTGAGGCTCATCTCATTGACGTGGAAGTGGATATGTGGGGCAGTGGCACCCAGCGTGACTTCATCACGGTCGGCATGCCCGACACCGCCGTCAAGGAAAGCCGCGAACGCATCAAGTCCGCTCTCGTCAATTCCGGCTTTCGATATCCCGCCAGTTCCGTAACCATCAACCTCGCTCCGGCTAACGTCCGCAAAGAAGGGGCCGGCTTCGATCTTCCGATGGCCACAGCCATCCTCGGCGCGATGGGAACCGTTCGCGACACCGAAGCCAATCTGCTGGTCGGCGAATTGTCGCTCGACGGCAGTTTGCGGCCCATCCGCGGCGTCCTATCGATCGCCGTTTGCGCCCAACAAAGCGGCATCAAGAACCTGCTCGTTCCATCGGAGAACGCGGCCGAGGCCGCCGTCGTCAAGGATATTCAGGTGTTCGGTCTGCGTCACTTGGCCGAGGTGGTTCAATTCCTGAACCAACCGCTTGGGTTCACGGCCACAGAGCCATCGCTCGACACCTTTCAGGACAACGCCGTCGGAGGGCCTGACTTCAGTGATGTACGCGGCCAGACCACCGCCAAGCGCGCGCTCGAGGTGGCCGCCGCCGGGAATCATAACGTGCTGATGGTCGGGCCGCCAGGCTCTGGCAAGACCATGCTCGCCAAACGCTTTGCCGGCATCTTGCCGCGCCTCACCTTCGAGGAGGCTCTCGAAGCCACCCAGGTTCATAGCGTCGCGGGCGTCCTCGCGCCGGGCTTAGGCATTCTGCGACGCCGCCCCTTCCGCTCGCCGCATCACAGCATCTCGGACGCCGGATTGATCGGAGGCGGCATGGGCACGCCCCGTCCCGGCGAAGTCAGCCTTGCTCATCAGGGTGTACTGTTCCTGGACGAACTGCCCGAGTTTCCCCGCAGCGTTCTCGAGCAACTCCGCCAGCCATTAGAAGACGGCACGGTCGTCATCGGACGCAGTAATGGCACGCTGGTCTTTCCCGCCCGCATCCTGATGGTCGCTGCCATGAACCCCTGCCCATGCGGCTTTCACGGCGATGCTACCCGCGAGTGCCGCTGCTCGCCCGGCATTATCCAGCGGTACCTCGCCAAGGTGAGTGGCCCGCTGCTCGATCGCATCGATCTGCATATTGAAGTCCCGGCTGTGCCCTACAAGGAACTGCGTGGCCGCAGCGACGGTACCCCATCGGTCGAAATTCGCGATCGTGTCGAGGCTGCCCGCAGCGTGCAGCGCGCTCGTGGCTACTACAACTCGCAAATTCCGGTCTCGCAACTCCGCACGGTTTGCCACCTCGATGAAGCGGGCGAGCGCACACTCGAAATGGCGGTCCGCAAGATGAATCTTTCAGCCCGCGCCCACGACCGCATCTTGCGCGTATCCCGCACTATCGCCGACCTCGATCATGCGGATCAGGTCCTCGCCAAGCACCTGGCGGAGGCGGTTCAATACCGCAATCTCGATCGCAATTATTGGGGCTGACCGGTCCGGGGCCGTTCTCCGGGCGGTGAAGCTTCTTTAACCTAACTTACTTTGGTCTACTAACCGAGACTCACCGTAAGGTAGAATTACTAATCGATACTAATTGACCCACCCCCGGATTGGCAGTACCCTCCAGAAAACTTCGGGAAGGCAAATAAAAATCCAGGTTTCGAGGTTAGGGCGGGCGCGTGGAGGGATCCGACAATGAAGTAAGACGAGGTGCGATGGCGCTGCAACTCGAAGTAAACGTAGGTTCCCCGATGAAGATCAGAAACTCAATTGCGTCATAACTGACAATCAACTGTGTTACTTGGACTCTGCGCGATAACCGCGCTCAGCCAGGTGGCAGCGCCAACGCAGGTAACGGTACCGCCTTCGAGCGTTACCAATGCCGGCGACGCCGGCGTTAGTGCTCACACCAGCCTGCGATACATAGCACCCGGAGCACTCACAGGCAGCCCCCAATACTATGGGACCGCCCTTTCCCGGATACCTGTATCAGACCCCGGCTTCGCTGGCTTGCATTTACCAGCTTCAACCCTCTTGGGGAGGATGTAATCCAAACGTGGTCACGTTGAACCCGAGCGGAGGCAGCCGAGCGATTGCCATCGTGGATGCTTACGACAACCCCAACGCCTATGTTGATCTGCAGAATTTCTCCGCCCAGTTCGGCATTGCGCCAATCACGCCGAGCAGTTTTCAAGTCGTCTATGCACCCGCCGGAGGAGCCACGCCGGGCTCGTGCTCCGGGCCCGCCACGCAACCTCCATCCGCCGCGGCGTACGGCTGGGATGTCGAGGAATCCCTGGACGTGCAATATGCTCACGCCATGGCGCCGCACGCAAGGCTCTACTTAGTGGAGGCGCAATCCAATTACGACACGGATCTTTACTGCGCGGTCAGTGTGGCGAGCACTCTGGTGGCGGCAGCTGGCGGTGGTGAGGTCTCGATAAGCTGGGGCGGCGGCGAATACCCGGGCGAAACCAGCGTGGATCCCGTCTTCACGACACCGAAAGTAGTGTATTTTGCCGGGGTTCGGGCGACGGACCCGGCGTTCTTTATCCCAGCGCCTCGCCTAACGTGGTTTCGGTCGGCGGGACGTCACTCAGCATGAATCTCAACACCGGAAAATTCGAGTCGGAAAATACCTGGCAGGAAACCGGTGGCGGCCTGAGCCAGTTCGAACCCAGGCCTTACTACCAGGACGGCATCGCCTTTATCGTCGGCCTCCAACGGGGAGTTCCCGACGTCTCGGCGGAAGGCAACTTGTACACCGGCGTCTGGGTGTTGGACAGCCTGGTACTTCGGTCCGGGTGCCTGGTATATCGTCGGGGGCACCAGCGTAGCCACTCCCGTGACAGCCGGCATCGTCAATGCGGCACACAGCTTTCAAGACTCCAGCCGAGCCGAGCTTCTCAAGATGTATTTGAGCCCCTTTGGGTTTAATGACATTACTCTCGGGACCTGCGGCCCGTACATGGGATACTCCGCCAAGCCGGGTTGGGATTTCTGCACCGGTCTGGGCAGCCCCAGCGGATACTTTGGGAAGTAAATTTCTCCCCAGAATCATGGTGGGTCCCGGCTTCAATCTCCGGATTGGCTCTTAGGCTTTGCCGGAGGCGCTCTGTAGTGCGAAGGTCATCTCGGCCCAGAGCGCGACCGCGGGCAACAGCATCGGCTTTTTGACGATGGTCACCGTCAGCTCCGCGCGCTCGACGTCGTGGTCGAATCGCACCACCACTTCGCCCATGCCGGAACGCCGGGTGAGCTTGCCGCCTCGGCGGTCCGGATCCAGTTCGAGCGTATAGTTGCCGCTGCCGTCGTCTGCGCCTCCCAAGCGGTCGAGCACTTCGGGAGTAACACCGGAAAAAACGTGGGTATCAGGCATGGGGGTGGGCTCAGTGGGGGAGGCTCACGAGGCGGGGTGGCGCGGGTAACGGCGTTCGATATCCTCTACCAACCGGTCGATCTGCTTCAAGCTGGCGCGCACGAAAGGACCCGGCCTACGGGCTGCCCATCGAGACAACCACTTCCGTCCGCCCGGCATCACCACCGCGCCGCCCGCGATCACCAACGGAAAGCCGATAACGCCAGGGAGTATGACACCCAGCACGCCGACGTAGACCAGAAGCCACCCGAATTCGGTTGGCAGACCCTCGATACGCCGAAGCGATTGTTCGAGCGCTGCCTGTTCGGTCGCCGTCAGTTCAGCTCTGGGCGTACGGGCCAGAGCAACAGTCGCAGAGCTCGGGGGCGTGGCCGCACCGGCACAGTTAGTCTGATTCGTCGCAGTCGGTGGCAAATCCATCCCCTCATTCTAGGTGATTACTATCCGTCGGCGTCGACCCTTCCTTCGTCAACATCCGCTTCCTCCTCGCGCCAGGCCGCCTCGGGTACCCAAATGCCGGAGCCGGCGGCTGAGTCGAGCGAGCGACGGGCGCGGTTGTAAACCAAGCTGGTGCCCAGGTTGCTGATGACCACCACGACCAGGCCCGTAAAGCCGAAGGCGACTGCGCCTGCCACACAGGCCAGGTTTGGCGCCAGCACCAACCGTCGCGCGCGCCCTATGCGGGCCACGGTGTCGCGGGCCAGCGCGGCCAACTCCGGCAGCGGGGAGAGTGACGATCCGAAGAGCACAATGTCGGCATCCTGAGATCCGCCCTTGTCGGCACCGTCGAGGACGACGGACAGATGCGCGTTGCCCGGGGCACGAGGCGAGCCGGCCAGCTGGACATGCACCGCTCCCACCCCCCTTTCGCCGAGGGCCTCCAGCAGCGATTGCCGTGAATTAGCGTCCATGTCCCCCACATAGCGATCTGCGCCGAGGCGCTCGGCCAACGGCGCGATTTCCGCCGTGGGACGCTCCGAAGTCAGCATCACGCGCAAACCGGCACGCTGCAGCCGCCGTATGCTCGCAGCCGCCGCAAGCCGGTCTGCGCGGTGAAAGCGCAACTCCGCTACTTCCGTACCGTCCACTTCGACTTGCAACGGCAGCAGCCCGTTCCGGTCCAAAGGGCCGCGCAGCCGCAGCACGCTACTGCCGTAGTCGATGGCGACGCCGGACGCATCGATCTCGCGCAGGTTGGCGCGCCGGGCGACCAAGCGCCGCGCCCGGCAGGCCCGCAGCAACGCCGGACCGCGGGGATCCCCTAGCCACGCCCCGGCCGCGGAAAGGGCCGGGAGTAACTGTTCCTCCCGGACGCCGCGAACGCGCATTTCCGCCAAATCGCATTCGGCGTGCAGCAGCCCCTCATGGTCGTCCAAAACAATCCACGAGCTGGCCGCAAACCGGCTCATCGCGTCGGCGGACCGGATCAAGGTACCGTTGCTAAGGGCAATGCGGACGGCACGGAGCGTCTCCAGCGGCGCGGCCAGACCCATACCGGTGGCGTAGTCCGGCCGCAGAATCGCGCCCGCCATAGCGGGCCCGCCGGCCAACAATCCGAGCCCGGCGGCAACCATGGTAGGCACCACCGTGGTATTGGCAAAGGCCTCCGCCTCAGGGTTCAACGCCCATGCGCCGGGCAAGGGCGGCTGCGCGGCAGTCGCGACCAGCGTCCGTGCTATCTCAGCGGCCCGCGTTTGTCCCCACGGGCGAAGCGCTTCCAGGCTGAGATCGCCCGCCAGAACCCGGCTGCCGGCCAGCACCTCGTCGTGTCGAATCCGGGTTACCGGCGCAGCATTACCGCGAAGGCTGACCTCGTCTACCAGCGCAACGCCGTCGATCACTGCGGCGTCCACCGGAACGCGCTCGCCGGCGCGCACTCGCAGGCGCTGGCCGGCATGAATCTCCAGCCGCGGCACCGGCTTTTCCGAGCCATCGGCAGTCACGGCCCATGCCCCGCTGGTTGCCCCCAGACTCAGGTCAAGCGTAGCCTGGGTCTGGGCCTCCAGATCTTCCCGGTAGCGCTGTTCCCATTTGCGGAAACACCAAAACATCAGCGCCGCGGACAGGACTTGGCCACTCAATAGAGTCATAGCCAAAATGCCCGTATAGAGCGCCGGAAGGCCGAGTTTGCCGGCGCGCACCTGCCCGGTGGCGTCGCGGACGGCGCCGATATTGCTGTACACGAGAAGGCCGGCCCCAACAGGGGTCGCAGCGGGTAACAAGAATTCACCCAGCGCGCCCACGCCCAGAAAAGCGTTGGCAAAGCCGAATTGCACCGGCTCGGCCGCGGGCACCGAATCGGGGTCCGGCGGCGCCAGCAATTCTCTCTCGATGCGCCGGAGCAAATCCTCCGCGGATATGACAGCGGGAGTGAATCGCACGTGCAGCGTGCCGCTCGCTACGGCCGCATGCAGAACCCCCGACGTCTCGCGGAGCGAGTCCTCCGTCCGGCGCGCGGTTGCGGGTTCGTGCCCAAACGCCGGATGGCGCGCCTCCAAGCGGCTGTCGTCCAAGGTGACGATTTCGACGGTGGTTATGATGCCGGCGTGGCGGCGGAGCGTGGCTACTTCGCCTACCCGCCAAGGCGGCAGACTGCCTTCCGGCAGCATCTCTTCGCCCGTCAGGGCATCGGCGAATCGATCGACAAGTGCCTGCGGATTGCCGGGTGGGATGCGGTAGCGCAGTGTTGCAGTCGCCTGGGCAGGATCAAGTTCCAGGGATTGCACATCCGCGAAGCGCAGCAACCGCCGGGCGAACAGCGCCGCCTTTGCTTCGTTCCCCGCTGCGAACAGGCGGGAATCGGTGACCGTCAGCACACCGGGCCGGCTGTGAACCGACAGGCCGGCATCCGGCGTCAAGCCGTCGGAGCTCCGCGGTACTGGACTAACTGCCCGGTTTTGGCCATTTCTTCGAGTTGCCTGGAAAGTTTCGCGTCGTCAGCATCGAGCACGGATATCAGATCTCGCAGCTGTTTTTTCCGGCGGTCCATCTCGTAAAGAACGTAAGCGACCGCGCCGATGGAAGCGATACCCGCAACTACGTCAGAAAAAGCGTCAAACATATATTTCTCTCCACAAGGTCGTACACTCCTCCGTTCGCGGCTCCAGCCCCATCACAATTCGAAAAGCTCCACCTGGGGCACTTTTCCTCCAATGATCTGTATGGCGCCGGCGAAACCCTCCAGGCGCAGCTTCTGGCGGATCACCCCCTCCATATCCCTCGATGCGCGGTGGGTTCTGAGGAAACGCGCAAACATCTGCAGCGCGCTCAGTACAGACTTCTCGGTTCGCAACAAGCCCAGATGCAAGCGGAAGCCGTGCACGCCGTCGTCGGGGCCATCTTTGCGAATCGCTCCCTTTTGGATCGCGTGCAGGTCGTGCACGCAGATAATCGGATCGCGGCCGACCAGAGAATTGTGCTGACGGAGCAGGGCGATCGACGTAGCTCGGTCGACAATAAAGGCGTGATCCGCCGGATTAAGGTCGCGGATGAGGCCGAAATTCTCATGCAGAACCTTGCTTGCCACCGACTGCCACCCTGTGTCGATGACAAAGATGCGGAATCGCGCGGCTTCGTCCGGATGGTTCAATGGCGCCGTCTCGGCTTCTACGTTCGGGGCTGCGGCCGCTGCTGTTGTCTGCTCCATCGTCGCTGCCGATCCAGCTGTGGCCGTCGCCGCTTCCTGTTTCGATTTGGTTTCCACACCCGCCATTGGTTTCTCGCCCATTTGCCCAGGACCAGGCTGCTTCGTCGCGGCCTTGTTCCCCGAAACAGACTTTACGCTTCTCGGATCGCTCAGAACTCAGCTTTTTGGGAGAACCGTGAGGTGTGCCCTCGGCCATCATTTTCCAACCTCCGCAGACATCCTCTACAGAACGACCGCATCGCAGCCGACGGTGATTCGCGCGTCACTGCGCCGGGTGCGGTCATGAAGTACGCGCTCCTCGGCGAGACATCACCTTCAGCCGCCGCGGGGCGGTCCGTGCAGTATTCAGAAGCGGATCGCCTCCAGTGTGCGCCGAAAGGGCTGCGTTAAGCGACCGCAGTTCTATGGTGTGGCATGAGGACCCCTGTATCCACCATATCTTCCAGCTCAAAGTACATCGCCGCATCGGCGTCAGTGATCACGTTAAATAACTTGCTTAGGTGCTTCCTCTTCCGGTTGACCGCGAAAGCAATATAGCTGACCGCGATAGCGGCCACTACTCCCCCCAGAACATCAGTGAAGCTGTCAAACATGAACTCACCTCCCAAAGGATTTTATCCACTACTCTCCACGGCGGCGGCCCAGGAACTACGCCTCCATCAGCGCACTGGTAGCGGCCCCGCCCACGATCTCTATGGCGCCCTCCAAACCTTGCTTATGCAGCTTGCGGCGTACGTCGCCTTCCAGGTCCTTGGCGTCGCGATGGGTATTGATGAAACGTGCGAACGTCTTAAGGGCGGACAGGCAACTCTCCTCGCTATCCTGCAGCCCGAGGTGCAGGCGGAATCCCCGCGCTTTGTTTCGGTCTCGCTCGTCGCACGGAGACACATCATGCACCGAGATAATTGGATCGTGGCCGATTAGAGACTTGTTCTTGCGCAGCAGAGCCACCGACTTCTCCCGGCCAAGGACATAGATGGGATCCTCGTGGGTGAGGGCGTGGATGAGGTCGATGTTTTCGCGCAGGACCTTGCCCGCCGGCTGATTCCAGCCCGAGTCGATGACGAAGATGCGGAACCGCGATTTCCCGTCGCGTGGATCGACCTCCGCGTTTCTTGTCTGCTCAGTCGCTGCCGCTGATCTTGCGGTAGCAGCTTTCTGTTTCGCTTCGGTTTCCACCCGTTTCCCTCCGGTCTCTGACTTTGGCGCGGCGGCTTTCCCGGCAGCAGGCTTTTCGCTTCCCGATCGCTCAGGAGTTGGCTTTTTGGAAGAACCGTGAGGTGTGGTCTCGCTCTTCATTTTGAAACCTCCGCAGGCTCCCTATTCGAAGTGACCGAATGGTAGCAGACCGCACTTTGCACCGTCAAGCCGTTACCGCCGACTCACCCTCAGGCCACGGCCCGTTCGGCTTCCGCCTTGTCGACGGTGTCTTGCCCCATCGGTAGGTCGAGGAAGCCGCTCTCACGCAACTGCAATTCCAGCAAGTGCCGTCGCTCAGCCTCCAAGGCGGCGACCTTTCGCATGGGGAGCAAGCCGTTGGCCAGCGCCGCCAGCGCAGCGACATTGTTGGTAAACACGGACGCGGCAATACCAAAGCCCAACGTGAACGCGCCGACAATGCACGTGATGTTGGGGATCAGGATCAGCACCCAACTCTTGCGAACGTTGCTCTCCAGGTCTCGGGCGATGTCCAGTAATTCGCAAAGCTTGCCGAGGTTCGGCTCCATGAATACAACATGCGCAGTGTCGGTGGCGATCGAGGTGGCGCCGCGCAGCGAGATGGAAACGTTTGCCTTCTTCAGTGCGATGGCGTCGTTAATGCCGTCGCCGACGAAACAAACCTTGCGACCCTCCTTCTGCAGCTTCTCCACGTAGTCGGCCTTGTCGGTGGGCAGCACCTGGGCGAAATAGCGGTCCATGCCGAGCTGGTCCGCCAGCCTGCGCGTGGGAGCCTCATGGTCGCCGGAAATGATAGCAATGTGCTTGATACCACGCGCCCGAAGTCCCTTGATGATCTCTGGAACCTCCGGCCGAACCGAGGCACGCAACTCGAGCGCGCCGCCGAAGTCGTCGTTCACTGCCACCAAAACCATGGTGTGGCCCTCGCGATGAGCCTCTTCCAGCGCCTCCTCGGCCTCGGGGGTCAGCGCCACACCTTCCATTTCCAGGAAGCGGCGGCTTCCGACCCGGATCCGGTAACCGTCGACGCCCACGGTGATTCCATAGCCCACCTTGTACTGCGTGGAGTCGGTGAGCGGCAGAACGATGCCTTCCTCAGATGCTTTCTCCAGGATGGCCAGCGCGATGGGGTGATGGAACTTGCGCTCCGCAGCGGCGGCAAAGCGGAGAATCTGATGGGGAGTAAACCCGTTAGCCGAGATCATCCGGCCGATTTCCGGACGCTCGCGCGTCAGGGTGCCGGTCTTGTCGAACAGAATCGTGTCAACGTCGCAGAGCAGGTCCAATGCCCGGCCGTCCTTCACCAGCACGCCGCGCTGCGCGCATAGCGCCAGTGTGGAAAGCATGGCAAGCGGGGCGGCCATACGAATGCCCGTGCCCATGTCGCTGTTGAGCACGGCGGCGGCCCCTTGCGGCCCCAATGTGCCCAGCGCCAAGGTGCCGATTGCGAGGGTCGGGATCACCGCCTTATCGGCCAATCGTTCGCCCCTTTGCTGCGAGGCCAGCGTGTAGCCGGCGGTATCGTTGAGAATCTGCGCGATCTTGGCGGTCGCGGTTTCGTTGCCGGATTTTTCGACCGCTACCAGCATCTTGCCTGCCACCATGATTGTGGAGGCGAACACACGGTCGCCGACCCCTTTCTCGGCCGGCGTCGATTCGCCGGTGAGGGCCTGCTGGTCGATCATCGCCATACCCTCCATGATGACGCCGTCTACCGGCACAACCTCGCCGGTGTGAACCACCACCACGTCGTCCTTATGGAGCTTGTCCAACGAAATCTGAATTTCGACCCCGTCCCGCAGCAGCCAGACGAACCTCGGCTGCTTGCCAAACGCGCCGAGCAACAGTTTCTTGGAGTTGTCCTCGGTTCGGCGCACCAGGTGTCGCCCGAACGAGAGGCACCAAGAGAGGATGGCGCCGGCCAGCACCTGTCCCGTGGCAAGGCACGCCACGACCACAATTGCATCCAGCACATCCACACCGAGCCTTCGCTCGCGGGTCAAGACTTTCCAGGCGCCTTTGAAGGTGGGCACCGAAGTATAGGCTAAAAGCAGGCCGGATACGGGCAGCAATGCCGGCAGCGCAAACTGCGCCACCGCCGCCAGCGGCAGCGCTATCGAGCAAATGGTCAGATCGCGGTCGAGCTTGTCGAGCCCACCCGCGTGTTCCGCCACGGCGAGCGCCCCATCCAGGATTTCGATGATCTGCGCCGCGCTGAGTTGGCGCGGGTCGTATTCGATATCGACGCGGCTCTTTTTGGTGCTGGTTTCATAGCGATGCACGCCCAGCACGCTCATCAGCTCGCGCTCAATTGCATCGCACAGCGCGCGCTTGCGATAGAGCACCGGGTTGTTGAGCCGGAGCGAGCCGATCCCTTCGCGCTCCACCCGCCATCCGGTGACGCGCCCGAAATGGCGGTGGTATCGAACGATGCCTTGATGATCGCGAGCGGTGGCCGATGGGGCCACCTCCAGGGACTTTCGACTGCGGTCTTCGGCCCCGTGGCCGCTAAGCAACTCCGCCAGGCTTTCGAGCACGCTCTTGCGGCCGTGACGGCTCACATCGAAGTGCAGTTCCACACAAGGAGTTTCGGCCGGCGTAAAGACGGCCACCTCGATCGCCGGCAGCCGCATCACAGTCCGTAGAAATCCACGGCACAGTTCTTCGTCAGGGGCGGCGAAGAGCCGGGCACTTTGGACCCGTATGGCTCCCCCGTCGGAGCACTCGATCTTCAGGTCACACACTTCGGGAATCGCACCGTGATGCATTTGGAACCTTTTGTTGCGTCGTCAGCGGGTTCGCCGACACTGTTTCGTAGCCAGCTTGTAATGGGGTTTTAACTGTTCTTTAGAGCGTCCAACGCCGCATGCCCGCCATCGGCGAACCCGCGCATCACCGCGTTGTCGCTGGGCAGTGAACGCGCCACAAACACCGCGGCATACGTGGCTCCATAGGCGCAAACGTAAGCGGTGGTGTAAGAGAGCCGCGAGAGTGACTTCATCGCCGCCGGTCCGGCCTCATTCATCGCCTCTTTCATCTTGGCGGCATGATCGCTGGCGGTGGCAGCTGCGTTCCGCATGGCATCGGCCACGGAATGCATCTCCGATTTTTGGTGATCTTCTACGTGTGCAGTTGCTGCTGGCATTTAATGCTCCCCGTTGGGTCTAAGTTTTCCGATGATACCTGAGGGTAGTTGAAGGTGTCAACCCGACGTACGGCTTTCGCAGCAAACGAGAGTTTCCTGCTTGGAACAATTTTTTTCACTTGGCAGTCAAAATTGCCGCAAAAGCCGAGACAAGCAGCCACCTCCTCGTGCAAGATGGAGCATAGTGTCTTGCTGCTGTTAGTCTTGGAGACATTATCGACGCTCGATAGTAATCAGAGCGTAATAATCGCGCTGCTAAGCTAACAGGTTGACACTGGCGATTTCGCCAGATCAGAGTCAGCGGTTCCAAGTAAGTGCCCGGGGAGGGTGGGGTGATATGGCAGCGGAGGCAGTACCTCGTCTGCAGCTAACAAATTCTCTAAGGTGGGTTGCGGTCGGGGGGCCGGGGCTTCTGGTCATGCTTTCCGATACCGACGTTGGGAACGTCGTAACGGCAGCCCAGGCAGGCACCCAATGGGGCTACCGGTTGCTTCCGCTGTTGGTCTTGCTTATTCCGATGCTTTACATGGTGCAGGAATTGACCGTGCGGCTCGGCATCCACACCAAGCGTGGCTACGGTGAACTGATTCGTAAGCGATTCGGCGCGGGCTGGGCTTGGATGGCGACGACGGCTCTGGCGGTGGCAGTGATCGGTTCGCTGGTGACCCAATTCACCGGTGTAGCAGGAATCGGCGAACTGTATGGCGTGCCGCGTGGCGTCAGCTTGTCCCTTTCCGTCGTGGCTCTTCTAGCGATCGTGGCCACAGGCTCCTACCGCCGTGTGGAACGGATGTTGATCTTCATCGGAGGGTTCGAACTCGCCTTTTTTGTCGTGGCTTGGGCGTCGCATCCGAACATCACAACCATCGCGAAGGACCTTGCCGACATGCCGATCGGCAACAGCGAATATATGTTTCTGGTGGCGGCGATCATCGGAGCGGTCTTCAGCCCGTGGATGATCTTCTACCAACAGTCCGCTGTCGCCGAGAAACAGTTGTCGCTTTGTGACCTCAAGGCTTGCCGTTGGGATACGGCCATTGGCGCGGTGCTGACACAGTGCCTGACCGGAGCCATCGTGATTGTCGGGGCGGCGGCGCTGGCCCGCAGTGGCTCGACCAGTCTGCACAGTGTGGGCGAGATCAGCAGCGCGTTGTCGCCCCTGCTTGGAGAAACAGTGGGGCGCCTGGTCTTTAGCGCAGGCGTGCTGGGCGCCTCGATCATGGCTGCGGTTGTCTGCTCGCTGGCGCTGACGTGGGGCGTGAGTGAGGCTTCCGGCCTCCGGCGATCGATGGAAATCCAGCCATTCCGGATGAAATGGTTTTATGGGATCTATATGGCCTGCGTCGCCGGCTCCGCCACGCTGGTCTGGTTGGTGCCGAACCTCGTGCAGCTCAACATCGCGACGCAAACGTTGAATGTCTTTCTGCTGCCACTGGTAGTCGGGCTGCTGCTTGCCTTGGCAGTGAAGGTGCTGCCGGAGGCGCTCCGTCCGCGGAGGACCTATTGTTGGGTATTGGCCGGCATCTCGGTTATCGTCCTCGGCGTGGGCATGTTCGGCGCCGTTTCGGGATCCTTTCAGCGGCTGTTCAAGATAGCCCGGCCCGTGATTCTGTCACGACATCGTGCTACGCCAGCGGGCGGGCAAGATTCCGGTGCGCGTGTGCAGACAGGCGAAATAAAGATCCGGACCGCCTTTCCCAACTGATCTTCGACTGCCCGGGGGCAAGCCTTATGACCGACCACCGACAGATCCGCGAGCTGCTGGAGGGTGTGCGACGGTTTCACGACCGCGAGTTTCCTCATGAGCACGCCGTCTTCGAACATCTGGCGGCCGGCCAGAACCCTCACACGCTTTTCATCACCTGCGCTGACAGCCGCATTGTTCCCGATCTCATCACCCAGACGGGTCCGGGCGATCTGTTCGAATGCCGCAACATCGGCAACATCGTACCGCCCTATAGCGAAATGTCGTGTGAGATTTCGGCAGTGTTGGAATATGCCTGCACCGCACTTGAAGTTTCCGAAATCGTGGTCTGCGGCCATTCCGATTGTGGCGCGATGAAAGGCCTGCTGGCGGCGTCGACAGCGGAACGCATGCCGACAGTAGCGTTGTGGCTGCGCCACGCCGAGGCAGCCCGCAGCGCAGTTATGATCGAGCAGCGCCTCGAAGGCCCGGGGGCAGTTCAGGCGCTGGTGGAACAGAACGTGCGCTTGCAGCTTGCCAATCTGCGGACTCATCCCGCCGTGGCCTCTCGCATCGCCCTCGGCAAAATGGAAATCCATGGCTGGGTTTACGACATCGGCACAGGCGCCATTTCAGTTTTCGACGCACAAGAACGCGCGCTGCTATCGGTGGAGGAGGCGTTAGCGCAGCTCGCCTGAAGCAGGCCGCCGGCCTTTTCTTGTTTCATTTTTTGACTAACTCCAAACTAAGTCGCAAACTTAGTCTCATATCGTTGCAACCGCATCCGATGCATGCTAACATCTGCCGTAAATGAGTGAACTGGCCATGGCGTCCGCGCGCTTGCCCATCCCTTGGATCCTAAAGGAGCGCGGCAGGCTGCTCATGTCCTTTCTGGCTGCCGGCGTAGGCGTGCTTCTGACGATACCCCTGCCGCACCACGAGATGAAGATGATCATCGCCTTCGACCTCGCCGCGATCATCTATGTGGGATTGTTCGTAGCGCTAATGAACAGAGCGACTCCCGAGGACACCGCCGAACTGTCACAATCACATCGCTCCGAATCGAGGAAGATACTGGTTCTCGCCGGCATCGTCGTGATGTCGCTGGTCAGCGCGATAGCGGTCTTCGCCTTGTCTTTGGCGGGGCTGGAAAAGGTATCACAGTCACAGCGAATCCTGCACGAAACTGCGTCGCTGATGGCCATCGGCCTGGCTTGGCTGCTTTCGCACATCGCATTCGGGCTATATTACACAACCATTTATTACAGCGACACGGTTCCTGATGACAGTGCGTACGACGAGGGAATGGCATATCCGAACCGGAAGAAACCTGACTATTGGGATTTCATGTACTACTCATTTACCATCGCCATGTGCTATCAAACCTCCGATGTGACAATCACGACGACGATGGTGCGCCGCGTCACGTTGCTGCACGCGATATTCTCGTTCTTCTACGTTGCGGCAATTATTGGGCTGGTGGTCAATATCCTTTCCAACGACATCTGAGTGCTGTCGCAGGAAATCCGCCAGTTGCTTCGGGTGTTGTTAGTAAGTGAACAGAGGGGGGAAATGCCAGAGAGACAAGAGGGATGTTGCTCACCGCTTCCATCCCAGGCATAATTTGACATGCGCTTCTACTGGAGCTTACCTGTCTTAGTTTTTGTAGCCTTCCCATTTGCGGCAATGGCGCAGCCACGCGAACCAGGTCAAACCAATCTGGCAAAGGCGGCTAAGATCGCAGAGCTGATCGGTGTCACGTCCGAGGTATCCGAACTCAGGAAGCTTTCAGGCAGCATTGGTTCCGACGACAGATGGCAAATACTATGGCTGCACCAGCATATCGCTGAACGAATCCTGACGGTCTCGCTGATGGTGGACGCTACCCGCGCGGAGATTGACAACGAAATCTCGCGACTGAATGAGATCAGCAGCTATCTCAGTGAGCACGCCAGCCAGCGAGCCAACCAGTTCAACTTGTGGGCGGCAATCTTAGGAGGCGGACTCGGCGCGACCTCCTCCGGCCTCCAGTTAGGATCGCGCACCGGAAGAGCGGCAGACTTCGTCGGTATCGGGGCCGGCGTTGCTTCCGCCGGGCTGGGCATCGCCGGCCTCCAAGCACAGAACGGTAGGAGCGCTCGGTTCCCATTTGATTCCAACATGCTTGCCGAAATATTTGGCCGGCCGGCGCTGCCGAACAGCCAGTACCCAACAATCATCTGGGATTACATGAACACCACCTTTCCTGGCGGCCCTACGGTGACTCCCAAGGAGCAATTGATTCAGCTCTGGATCCAGGTCCAGCGGATCGACTCCCTGGACAGCACAGCGAAGATCGAGCGCCTCACAAGCCAGCCTTCCGGACAAATGAAGCTCACGCTCGACGACTTCCAAGACCGCGCTGCCATGCTCGAGGATGTTCGCGCGCGAATGTCGTTACTAAAACGAGACCTATCAGACTTGATCGCCGTGCTGCCGGAAGTTACTCACGCAAAGCAGTGAGCTGCCCGGTAATCAGCACCGAAAGAGGCGCCGGCGAGGAGAAGCCCCAGCGTCGGAGGCTGTGGAGTCCTGTGCGCCGAAGTTAGAAAACTGAAATTTCCAGCATTGCCTAAGCCAGCTGGTATCCGTTCCCCGTTTTGTTCTTGAATTCTGCCGATCGCCCAGCCAACGGTATGAAATCAATTCGTCGCGCGGTGGTAGGAGGCCTCGAAGTTCACGGGCGGGCCGCACCCAGATGGAGGGTTCCGGCCCGCTTTGCAGCATTATCAGTTTCCGTGCCCCGGAGTGGCCAGGCGCTTTGCGGAATGCGTGAAACAGCCGATTGAGATCGAGTTGTTATTGGCATCGAAGTCCTGTACGGTCCCCGTAGAGGTAAACTCGGTACCATCCGGACTGAGGGTGATGGTATCGAGAACCTTGGCGAACGAGGCAAACGTGCCGGTCGCGGTATACCGGAAAAACCAGTAGGAAGCGGGGAATATCTGGTCGCTTTCATGCTGATGAGTCCAGACCCCCAAACTGATGCCGCGCGAGGCAGTATTCGCGGTCTCGGTCGCTGAGCCGCTCTTATCGAACTGCTGAATGCTCCGCACGGTTCGAACGGGATTGCCGTGGCAGTCTGTGACTGTGACGGTCACATCCCAAGTGCCGACCAGGCTGTGATCGTCCTGCGCCGATAGGGTCATCTGTGAGGCCGTGAAAGTGAGCGCGAAGATCGCGCCGATCCGAAATAGATTCTTGGTCATGTGTGTTCTCCTCTAGAAGTGTGTTAGGTGAGGCTGGCTGCCGCTCGAGGCGTTCCGAACCGTCTTCCAGCCATCTCCTTCGTGCCTGTAGGCGCGAGACGGCGGCAAAAACTGTCACCACTCTGAACTTTTTTTGGGGGAGTGCGTGGGAGGGAGCTAGGTTCGGTTGATTTCCGCCTGGAGCCAGGACCGGGCGAATTTCCAATCGCGGTGTACCGTTTCGGGCGAGGCCGCGAGCACTTCGGCGGTTTCCTCCACCGTGAGGCCGCCAAAGAAGCGCAATTCGACCACGCGGGCCTTGCGCGGCTCGATGGCGGCGAGCTCTTTGAGCGCGTCGTCGAGCAGTATCAACTCCCTGGCGCGGCTTGCTCCGACATCAGGCAACTCGTCGAGGTTTACGCGCTCCGCATTGCCGCCGCGCTTGGCCGTCAAGCGCTGCCGTGCCCTGTCAAGCAGTATATTTCGCATGATCTGGGCAGACACTGCGAAAAAATGGGCCCGGTGCTGCCAGTTGACATTCGAGACAGCGATCAGCTCCAGGAAAGCCTCATGCACTAGCGCAGTGGCCTGCAAGGTTTGACCGGGGCGCTCGTTCTGCATGTGGCGTCCGGCAATGCGGCGCAGCGCACGATACACGCGAGGCGTCAACTGATCAAGCGCATTCCGATCACCGCCCGCCCAGGCGCGCAGAAGCTGAGTTGTCTCCGACGTTTGATCGTCCATAGAGTTCGATCGTGACCAATTCTACAGCCCGCGGGGCCAGGCCGTTGCAACACATCCGGCCCCACCATATCATTGGTGATACCGAAGATGAGTCCGGAGCGTTTGCGGCAGATCGAGCAGTTGTACCACTCTGCCCGGGAACACGGCGATCATGTTCTGGCGGATACGGATCCGGAGCTTCGGGCCGAGGTTGAAAGGCTTCTGGCGCAGGATTCGGAAAGCGGCGGCAAGCTGCTGGATCAATCCGCCGAAGACCTGATGCCGAATCTCAGCCCGCCAGAGGTAACAACCGGAACACGGCTGGGACCCTACCGGATCGAGGCCCCGCTGGGCCGAGGCGGCATGGGGCAGGTGTTCAGCGCCACGGACACGCGCCTGGAGCGGCAGGTTGCGATCAAAATTTCGGACGAGCGATTTAGCAACCGCTTCGAACGCGAGGCGAAAGCCATCGCAGCGCTGAATCATCCTCATATCTGCACGCTCTACGATGCCGGCCCCAACTACCTGGTCATGGAACTCGTGGAGGGCGAAGTTCTGGCGGAGCGACTGAAGCGCGGCAGGCTGTCCCTGGACGAGACCATCCGCTACGGGGCGCAAATCTGCGATGCGCTGGCGGCGGCCCACGCGAAGGGGATCGTGCATCGCGATCTCAAGCCGGCCAACATCATGCTGACGAACTCCGGCGTGAAGGTGCTGGATTTCGGATTGGCGAAAACCGCACAGGACCGGAACGTGACCGCGGCACACGACGTAATCGGCACCCCGGCGTATATGGCTCCGGAGCAATTCGATGGCCGGCCGGCCGACGCCCGCACCGATGTTTACGCGCTGGGGCTGGTGCTGGCCGAGATGGCCACGGGAAAGCGGGGGCCGTCGGATGCGGCCGCTGCGTTGCCGTCGGCACTCGGCCGGCTGATCAAGCGATGCGTGGAAGAAGACCCGGATGAGCGCTGGCAATCCGCACGCGACGTGAAATGGGAGCTGCAGTCGATGGCAGCCGGCCGTGCGAACCCATTCTGGCGCTCGTGGAAGGCCCTGCTCGCCGGCGCGTTTGCACTTTGCGTTGTGCTGCTCGTGGTGCTGGCCGTACTGAGCCGCTTTCGCCAGCCAGCTCAGCCGCCACAAGAGACGCGTACGAGCGTCTTGATCCCCGACAATGCGCGGCCGCTCTCACTGGCAGTGTCTCCCGACGGGCGGTATATCGCGCTGGTGCTGGTCCGGCAAGGGAAGCAGCAAATCTGGGTCCGGGCGCTGGCTGACCTCGAGCCGTTGCCATTAGCCGGAACTGAAGGCGCCACGAATCCCTTCTGGTCCCCCGACAGCCGGATGATCGCATTTTTTGCCGACGCCCGACTGAAGAAGATTGACCGAGCGGGGGGGACGGTCGAGACGCTGTGCGATGCGCTGGGAGCTTTGGGCGGAACCTGGAATCGGAACGGCGACGTCCTGATAGGCAGCTTAGGTAGAGTGCAGAGAGTTTCGGCGTCGGGCGGGACGCTGTCCGATCTGCCCAATCATGCCGCAGTGCCCGAGCTCTATCCGTCTTTCCTGCCAGATGGGCGGCACTATCTGGCCACACGCCGCCCCAATGCGCCACAGCCCGGTGTGTGGCTGAGTTCAATCGACGGCGCGCGAGTGCAACAGATCCTGCCGGATTCCTCCAACGCGCAAATTGTAGAGCCGCTGCCGGGAAGCCAAACCGGCTATGTCGTGTTCACGCGCGCAGGGACGCTGATGGCGCTGCCGTTCGACATGAAGCGCCTGGAACCCGCCGGCGACACATTTCCGTTAGCGAAGCGAATCGTGACCAGCGGCGAGTTTTACTGGCTGGCTTCCGCCTCCACGCAGGGCGTCCTGGCCTATGTGTCCGGCCAGAGGGGCGGATGGCAATACGTTTTACGCGACCGGCAAGGGCGCAGTTTGGGTGCTTTGGGCGATGCCGGCGCCGTGGCGATGGTCTCCCCGGATGGAAAGCGGTTGACGGGAGACCGCGGTGACGACATTTGGGTGCTGGAGTTGAAACGCGCAATTGCGAGCCGGCTAACATTCTCATCGCCCGGAGCTTTCAACCCCATCTGGTCGCCGGATGGCCGGTATGTGGCGTATTGCATCTTGGGCACCGGCATTTTCCGGAAGGAAGCGGATGGCTCCCGTGCCCAGGAGTTGCTGCTGCGCACAGACCGGCTCGCCGTTCCAAAGAGCTGGTCGCCCGATGGACGGGTGATCCTGTACGCGCAAATCAATCCCGGGACCGGGGCCGACCTGCTCGCGCTTCCCGTTGAACCCGATCCGAAACCATTTGTGGTGGCACAGACGAAGGCGACAGAGGACCAGGGGCAGTTTTCGCCGGATGGACACTGGGTGGCATATACGTCAAACGAGTCCGGCTTGAGCGAGATCTATGTGATACCGTTTCCTCCGTCACCGACCGGCGGCAAATGGATGATCTCCCGAGGCGGCGGTGTACAGCCGCGTTGGAATCGGAACGGCAAGGAGCTGTTTTACATTTCGCCGGATTCGGAAATGATGTCCGTGCCGATCGAGACGCAGCCGGTTTTCATGGCCGGCTCGCCTCATCCTCTGTTCAAGACCGAGATGGTGGACACGGGAATCCGCACCGGACCGATCAGTTGGGACGTGATGCCGGACGGAAACCGGTTCGTGATCATCACTGCGAACTCGACTGACACGTCGTCGCTGACTGTGGCTCTGAACTGGCGCGGCGCCAATTCCCTCAAGCAGTAACGAACGCGCCGCGCGAGCTAGGCAGACGGATGCTCTTGAGCATGGCAACGAAGAGAGAAACCCTCGCTTCGTAGGGCACCATTGGCGCACACCGTTGGTGCCTGCGCGGCTATGTGGGCAACAGTTCGTTCATGAGATCGTCCATCCTACGAACGTAGGGGAGAGACCACGCCAGTTCCGTTGGAAGCGGCCGTTTGTAGAGAGCGCGGTACTGCCAATACTTGCGCAGCAGCGTGCTCTGCCGGATCGGCTTGCACTCCTCCGGGCGCATCAGCCCCAATGAGGTGCGCGACGCCAAGGTGCGGTTCATGATGCTCAGGCCCGAGCCAACCTCTTTAACGCTTTCCGGATGACTCAGGAACCACTCGCTGGCCTTGATGTGAGACCGGAACAGCGGTTCGCTGTCGCGGGATTTTAAGAGCGCATAGTTATTGGTTGTGCAGATCCATTTGGGCCGGGTGTGAAACAGCCTTCGCTTCAAGAGGTATAGACGGTGGCCGAGGTCGATGGGCACCTCGAGAAACGAACTGTGCCAACGATATAGCTGCCGCCGGTCTTCACGCGCTTTTTCGAGAACGATTCCGACGTCGGCGGCAAACCAATCGTCATCATCCACAGGCAAGACCAACTCGCCGTCCGGCACATCGTTCCACTCCAGTTTCCAATCCATGCAGACAGCGTTTTGCACGGCCGACAGGTTCAGGTGGGAGATTTCGCGCACTCGCTGACGGAACAGGTGGTAAGGAATGTTGAACGACCGGTTCCAGACCTGGATTGTGGGCTTGAATTGGATGGGCAACTGGGACCAGAATTCGGCTTCGTCCGCCCAGTTCAGGGTCTGCCGGACGCAGAGGTAAATCACCGGTCCACTCCGCTGGGCGAGAGATTTCGGCGGTGACGAGAAATGCCGCTTGGGCCGGAGCGGCCAGCCTCCTCAATCAGTTCTGCCGCTGCGTCCATGCCGGGTTCGGCGGCGATTCGGTCTCTCATCCTGGACAGGGCCTGCGGGAGATCCGGATTGTACATGGCATTTTCGATCCGGCTCACAAGCTGTCCCGCGGTGAGGCTCTTCATTCTGGCTGTGACGGCGACTCCATGATAGACGGCCCGCGCCATATTGCCTGGCTGGTCACGCAACCCCGGCACAATCACCATCGGCACGCCGAAATGGATGCATTCGATGATTGAGTTCATCCCTCCGTGTGTCACCATGACCGCTGCGCGCTGGAGCAACGACAACTGAGGCGCCCATTTGACAACCTTCAGATTTGAACCCGGCTCACCGAACTGATGCACTTCCTGCCGGGCTCCGACGCTGAGAACCCACTGCCAGTCTCGCCTCTGCCTGCTGGCCGCCACTACCGTTTGGAAGAAGTGAGCGGAGTGGGGATAGAACCGGGATGCGGATCCCAACGAGCAATAGACAAGGGGCTTATCCGGATCCAGTTCCTGCAAGAGGGCCGTATCCTCTATACGGCAGGGGTCGACAAAATCACCAAGATGCCGCCGCTCGACGCCAGGAGGATGTTGAAAGTCGAAGGACTTGGGAGGCATGACGATCTCCGGCAAAATCAGCCAGGGACCAATCTCGCCAAACCAGTAAGTACGGTTCTCATTGCAGGGGATGCCTGAGCGCCTGGCCAGCTTTCGAAACTCGCCCATCAAATGGTGCATCCGGGTGGGGGATCGGAACCTGCCCAGCAGGACGGAAGCCAGCTGTTTGGTAAAAACAAACTGGCATCGCAGCCACAGCCAATCCGCACGGACTTGCATCCGGCCCCACCAGGAGGGCTGCGGAATGCGCGCCATGAGGAACGGTGGAACGTGCGGGTTGGGGTGACCAGCCAGGGACAAGCCAATGTTGACCGTGGGGATGCCCAGGGACATCGCGCGGAGGGCCACATACCACACACACGTGTCGCAGAGCAGAACATCGGGCTGGCAGGAAAGAATGCGCTGATCGAGGTGGCCGTCGGTGACGTGTCGAAGGAACTCCGCAAACAACCGTTCACCAGTGAGCCTTCGTTGCCACCAACGAAGCGGATTCCGGGTTGAACCCATGGGCGGTCCAGCGGATTCGCGAGTTGCGCCCTCCGGCAGAATGTCCTCTGCGAACGGTACGAATTCAAAACCCTGCTCGATGACCGATCTCCTTGCATCCATGAGACCCAGGTAGAAAACCCTGTGCCCCCGGTCGCGGAGGCACTTCGCCAAGCCGAAGGTTGGGTTGGAATGCCCCTCGTCACAATGCATCGCAAAAACGATGTTCAGCGGGGCGCCGGACAACATGTTTGAAGCCTCGCGCAGGGTTGAAGCTTCCCGCGGACTTGCGCCGGTGGAATCGCCGTTTTCAGCAGTACTCATGTCGTTCGCCGGCTGCTATTCGGGCCCGGAGATGCTGCACAGACTCAGCGGATACCGAACGCGCCCCGCAGCGGCAGAGCGGGCGATCATCTCCAGTTGCCGCTGCTTCAGTGGTGAAGCATCCAGCCACTGCCGGTTTCGTTGCCAGTCGGTCAAATACCATTTGGTCTGGCTGGTCCAGTAGACAGGGTCCTCCCCAAGCTGAAGAAAGACATCCGGCGCGGTGGCGGGAGTGAGTACGCCACGATGGTAATCCCGCGGCAGCACCGGTGTGATAGGGAAAGCGAGATGCTGCAATCGCAGGAAGAAATGGGCGGGAGGCCGGTGACGCTGGTAGACCCTTTTGCGTAAAGAGAGCAGCTTGTCCAAGTCGTCGAGGGACGGCAACGAGCCGGGATCTGCATCAATGATCAGCAGCGAATCCTCGAGGCTCCAAAACGCACTCTTCACCAGATGGATGCCGCGGCACATCGGGCCCCAGTGATCGGAAAGGTGCCGGCAGATCTCCCGGAAAGGCGGCTTGAATTTCTCCTTCCGGATATCGTTGCCGTCAGAGTCGACCTCCTGGACCATATCGGGATAGACTTCGAGGAACGGATCATCGCGAAAACCGGCCCACAGATCCAAGAAAGCCGTGATCAGGAACCGATAGGTTTCCTCTTCGAGGGATCGGTCGCGTCGCAGGAACCGTTTCGCCGCCGTATCCAGCAGCTTACGAGACAGCGGGGAGTTATCGCGGCGCAGGGCTTCTTCCTTGGAATAGCAAAACTCGCCCGTATTCATGGCGTGCCGCGCATTCAGCACCTCGGCCACAGCCTTGTAGCAGATCGAATTGCGCAAAACAAAATCGTCACGGTAGTTGTCATTCTGCAGAATGAAGTCGCAATACTGGGCCCACCAATAATTCATCTCTGCATGACAGCTAGCGGTGCGCTGGATGCACGAAATGGGCGGCAGTGCGGCTAATGCATCACTGCCCTGCAATAGCGACCAATTTGATTTACCTTCCTGCAGTCTATATCGCCATACCGGAGTGTTCTGCCAACGGTAGTGCAGTTCTTCCTCAGATAGAACGAAGGCAGGGTGATAGGGGATCAATCCGGCCGAGAGGATTTGCAAGCTGTGAAACACATTTTCCGCGCGCTGCCGCTGCTGCTGGTCGTCGTTGACAATCAGGATGAAATCAATGTCGCTGACACCGGGGGTGATCTCTCCTTTACTGCATCCCCGGATGAGATAAAGAGCGCGGACACCTCGGCACGGCCGGAACAGGAGCACAGCCATCCTGATAGCCAGCCCGTAGAACCAACGGTAGATGGGAAGCAGTAGCGGGCCTGAACTCCAAGCCAGAAAATAGCGCACATTGCTTTTCCACATAAGGGACCAAAACGGGGGCAGCGAGTCGAAGGCGTTCGAGATATCGTAGCACCGCTGCTTTGTAAGGCGAACAGAATCAGTTGATTGGAAGAAGCAAAACCGAAACTGCCGGAAGCAACGTCGATGACCGGGGGGCGTTCAACCCCGCTGATGAAAATGTCGTCGCGTGCTAGTGACGGGCCAAAGGACTGGGCCGTGGAGGATCAACCATTGAAGGCTTGTTACTCTTACGACATGCTGCGGACTCGTTGAAAATAGGAGTGCCGATTCCCGCCAAATTTTGACTTTGCCTCAACCCTCCGCACACTTTAACATCCACGGTATTGGTTTTTGCATCACAGGGCAGGACGACTCGGCGTCGGGCACGCTGGCCCGTGAGTTCAATTTTTTCCGGTGTGAGAACGATGGAAAACCCGCGAGCCTGACGATTGAGCTGACCACGCGGGAACCGCCCTACGAAGAAGTGCCCGACATCGCGGCGACCAACTACACCCCACGCAATGTTTCGTTCACCGTGGCGGAGCAGACATGGCTGGACTACGGAGGGCGGGCGCTGGCGTTATGGGACCGCGCAGCAGGGCGATTCCAGGTCTTTTCAGAGGATTTGGACCTGCAGTATGAAGCGGGATACTTATTCCTGCTGTCGCGCCTGGGCGAGTTACTCGACGAGCGTGGCATCCACCGGCTGCATGCGATGGCGCTTGCCTATCGCGGCCGTGCCATTCTTGCCGTGATGCCCATGGGCGGCGGAAAGAGCACACTAGCGGCGTCGCTGCTGCGCTATCCGGAACTCAACTTTCTTTCCGACGACTGCCCCTTGATCGTGGGCAACGGAGACGTGCACGCGTTTCCTTTGCACCTGGGTGTGTTGCCGGGCTGTGAGGGCGAAATTCCCGCCAGCATGAGGCGCACCATTCGACGCATGGAATTCGGACCCAAGGTGCTGGTCAGCCACGAATACTTTGCTGACCGGGTCACGCCTTCGGCGAAGCCGGGACTCGTTTTTCTAGGACGACGCGTTCTCGGCGGCAGCTGCCGCGTCGAACCGGCGAGCGGGAGCGAACGGTATCGCTCGATGGTTGCAGACTGTGTCGTGGGGCTCGGCCTTTTTCAAGGGATCGAATTTGTTCTGCGAAACTCGGCGCTCGAAATTGCGGGCAAAACCGGCGTTGCGTTGTCGCGCTATCGCGCCGTCAATCGCTTGTTTCGGCGGTCGGAGGTATACCGGCTGGTGCTCGGGCAGGACCGCAACCGTAATGCCGAGACGGTGCTCGAATTTGTGAAGAAGAGGCTGGGCTGAGGCCAGGCAGACGCATATAGACGCGACTGAAACTTGTCTCCCCGAGCGTCCGCTTGCTTGACGCGCGCGGTTGCTTTGAAATGGCCGTTGGAGGCCGCGGGGAACGGACAGCTCTGTCCACTCGCCAAGCAAGCTGTCTGCTGCTTGATCTCCCTCCTTCACGGCTCGGGACAGAGAAGTCCGTCCCCTTGATGAAGCAGCTGCGACTCGAGTAACGGACCCACTATTCCGGAAGAGGTGTGCTCAGTTCCAACAGGCGTTTCTGCGCGAACTCGAGCGCGGACTGTTTGGTATTGAGCGTTCCTTCGAGCTGGCCGGTTTCAATTTCTTCGAGCACCGTGCCGAATGCCGGGCCGGGGTGAAACCCGAGCTCCATCAGGTCGAGGCCTGTGATCAGGCGTGGCGGGCAGAGGCGATCGTGCCCAAATTCGGCCAGTTTTTCTTGCGCGAAGTGATAGCTTTCCAGATTCCCGTGGCTCGCCAGGCAGTCGACACGATGAAGTTCGAGATGTTCTTCGAAGTGAGGCAAGCGCAGGAATCGCTTCAGGGTGCTCTCGCGCATGCGTTGGACATCTTTGAACTTCATGTGGTTTGCCACCAGCGCCAGAATCCGGCCGGTCTGCTCGTTGGAGAATCGAAGACGCTTCAGGATGCGCTCTGACATGGCAACACCTACTTCCACGTGGCCATCGAAGCGAATGCGATCGGCGATGCGGAAGGTGGCTGGTTTGCCGATGTCGTGCAACACGACGCCCATGCTGAGCGTTGGCGTGGGTTGCGTCAACAGGTCGAGCATCAGCAAAACGTGGGTATAGACGTCGCCCTCGGGATGAAACTGTGGAGGTTGTTCAACGCCCTGACAGGCTTTCAATTCCGGCAGAACTTGCGCCAGGAGGCCAGTCTCATTGAGCAGTTCGACACCCCGGCGCCGGCCGCCTTCGGTGAGGATGCGAATCAGTTCGTCGCGTACGCGCTCGGCCGACGTACGCTGAATGTCGGGAGCGGAGCGTCGGATGGCCGCCATGGTGGCGGGCTCAATTCGGAATCCGAGACGCGCGGCGAAGCGCACGGCCCGGAGGAGACGCAGGTGATCTTCCTCAAAACGTAGCGCCGGATCGCCGATGGCGCGGATGATGCCCTGTGCCAGGTCTGTGAGGCCGCCCACGTAATCGATGACGCGATCGGGCAGGGCTCCCTTGGCCACCGGGTCTTCCAGGAGGGCGTTTACGGTGAAATCGCGGCGCTCGACATCGGCTTTAGGATCGGTCTCGAAGTGCACATGCTCAGGGCGCCGGCCATCCTGGTACGGCCCCTCAGTGCGAAAGGTCGCGACTTCAACGTGCAATTCGGGAGCTTCCGGGTGGGGAATCAGAATGACGCCGAACTGCTCGCCGACCAGCTTGCCCGTGGGGAAATAGCGCAGCAGTTGTTCCGGCTGGGCATCGGTACTGATGTCGAAATCCTCGGGCGCGTGGCCTAGGAGTCGATCGCGGACACAGCCGCCGACCAGGTAGGCCTGATGGCCGCGCTTATGGAGACCAACTATAATTTCAATAGCAAAGCTTTCAGTTAGCCGGTGCATGCCGCGAAAATTGGTGTCAGATTGGTTGTACATCTCGGGCTTTCTCGCTATCATCCTCATCTGTAGCCACTTCGGCGGCGACTCTGCCAATGACCGTCAGCAATAAAACTGTCACGACCGCAAAGGTCGTCGTCGCCACGACGGTGGCTCTTTCTTTCATCAGCTTCTGGCGCGGGGCCGCGATTGTTCTCAGCGACCTAGCCTCCTCCATGTTCTACGCCGGAGGCATTGCCGAGCACGCGATCGGAAAGTCGGCCGCCTGGTTCGTGCTGGGCGTCATGATCTTCAGCTTCGCAGTCCGCGCCGTTTACATGGAGAGCTGCGGGATGTTCGTGCGCGGCGGCGTGTACGTGGTTGTCCGGGACAGCATGGGTCCGGCCATCGCCCGCCTGTCTGTCTCTTCGCTCGTCTTTGACTATATTCTGACGGGTCCCATCAGTTGTGTCAGCGCGGGGCAGTACCTGGGGCGCCTGTTCAATGAACTGGCGGAGACTGCCCACCAGACCGCGCGACTCGATCCCAATGCTTTTGCGGCCTTCTTTGGGGTCGCGGTGACGTTGTACTTCTGGTGGAGCAACATCAAGGGCATACACGAATCCAGCGGGCAGGCGTTGCGAATTATGCAGATCACGACCGTGATGGTTGTGGCGCTGCTGATCTGGTGTCCCATCACTATCTTTCTGAACGGCGCCTGGAACTTCCCGCCCGCGCCGATACCCAGGAATTTGCAGTTTGCCGACGAATCCCTAGGCTGGCTTAAGGGGACCGTTTGGCCGACGATACCGATTGTGGCGGTGATCATCGCGTTCGGACACTCGCTGTTGTCGATGAGCGGATTTGAGACGCTGGCTCAGGTTTATCGTGAAATCGCCTATCCGAAGCTGAAGAACCTGAAGATCACGGGAAACATCGTGTGCCTATACGCGATTTTCTCCACCGGCGTTATCACGCTGTTTGCGGCCATGATCATCCCGGACAATGTCCGCGCGAATTATGTGGACAACCTGATCGGCGGGCTGGCGATGAACCTGGCCGGCCCGCCGTTGCTGCGGCTCGTCTTCCACGTATTTGTGGTGGTGGTTGGCGTATTGATTCTTTCGGGCGCGGTCAACACTTCGCTCATCGGATCCAACGGAGTGATGAACCGGGTTGCCGAAGACGGAGTTCTGCTGGATTGGTTCCGCAAGCCGCATGCCCGATTTGGCACGACCTTCCGGATCATCAACATGATCACGATCTTGCAGCTAGCCACCATCATATTCAGCAAGGGCGATGTGTATTTTCTGGGTGAAGCGTACGCATTTGGCGTGGTTTGGAGCTTCACGCTGAAATCGCTGGGTGTGCTCGTGCTGCGGTTCCAGCGTCACGATCAAGAATACAAAGTGCCGCTGAATATCCGGCTGGGGAGAGTGGAGATTCCCATCGGCCTCGGAGCGACGACGCTGGTGCTGTTAGCTACCGCGGTCGCCAACCTTTTCTCGAAAGAGAACGCGACGAAGTATGGCGTCGCCTTCACCATCGCGTTCTTCCTGCTATTCACCATTTCTGAGAAGATCAACTCGCGAAAGCGCAAAGACAGACATAAACCCACAAGCGAGGAGGGCGCGCTCGAAGAGTTTAATCTGGACCAGCAGCCACAAATCGATGCCTGCTGTCTGCACGCGCGTCCCGGCTGCGTACTGGTTGCGGTACGTGACAAAAAACACATGGAGCATTTGCGCCGCACTCTGCAAAAAACCAACTTGCGGCGGCATGACATTGTCGTAATGACGGTGCGGACCATTGCAGCTGACAGCGAGTACGAACTGACGCAAGCGCAGATTTTCGGCCCCCAGGAGCAAGAGGTTTTCTCCGCCGTGGTGATGCTGGCCGAGAAGGAAGGGAAGACCGTTGAATTGCTGGTTGTGCCGGCAATCGATCCGTTTGACGCATTCGTCCAAACAGCCGACAAGCTGAAAGCGGCCCGCCTGGTGACGGGCGTTTCGTCGAAGATGACTTCCGATGAGCTGGCGAGACGCATTGGCCTGGCCTGGGAGCGATTACCGGAGCCGCGGCACCCGGTTTCGTTGGAGATCATCAATCCCGACCGGCCCTCGACGTATGTGAACCTCGGACCGCATCCGCCTCGGCTTTGGCCCGAGGATGTGGATAAACTCCATGATCTTTGGTTGCGGCTCAGTGGCTCCGATGCGCTGGGTTCGAAGCTCCATCACCGGGACGTGGTCGGTTTGGCGCTGCGCCGGCTGGAACGCGACCTGGAGAACCAGAATGGCTCGGATGTGATGCAGCAGCTCGAAACCGAGTTGAAGAACCACTCAAACTAGAGAAGACCAGACCTCGTTCGGCCCGGCGGGTGGAAATGCGGGAGAACCCGGAAGCTGTCGGGTGAACTTGAGCGGTTCAACAAAGCACAACTGGACAGGCTGAAGGTCTCTCCCCGGAACGGGGCTAGATTTCCGGCGAATTTTTCCCCGCTGCGGCTTTTTCGGCCTCCGCCGCTGCGGCTGCTTCGGCTTGCTTTAGCAGCTCCTTTTTCGTGGGAGGCGCCTGCTCATGGCGATAGTCATGATCGTGGTAACAGGTGCGGCAGCGGACCTTGGCCGCGTCACCGTTGATCAGCGAAACTATCGAGTGGTTCGTAACCCGGCGACACTTAATGCAGTGGTCGTCAATTACGTCACCTAACCGAAAATCACCCATGCCGTGACCGAAACTGGGAGTATATCAAATAGACTCTGACCCTCCACAAATGGCGCTTGCGGTATGGCTCGGGGCTACCATAAAAGGTTGAAGGGCGCGGTTTACCGCAGCGCCCTAATCCACTCACCGTCTGCGGACATTATGAATGCCCTTCGCGAAAGCCTCATTGACTTAATTACTCAGACTTCCACCAACCTTCCCCCGGATGTCCGGCTAGCGATGGGGATGGCGCTGGAGGAAGAGACGCCGGGAACCGAAGCGTCGCAGGCCTTGAATATTATCGCCTCGAACATCGATATGGCCCAGGAAGACGTTGGGCCCATCTGCCAGGACACGGGGATGCCCACGTTTGTGATCCACACGCCGGTGGGTGTCAACCAAATTCACATCAAACAGGCACTGCTCGATGCCGTCGCGACGGCGACCAAGCAAGGCAAGCTGCGGCCCAATTCGGTAGATTCCCTGACCGGCAAAAACAGCGGCGACAACCTGGGCGAAGAGACGCCGGTGATTCACTTTGAGCAGTGGGAGCAAGATGAGATCGAGGTGAAGCTGATTCTGAAGGGCGGTGGCTGCGAGAACAAAAACATTCAGTACTCACTGCCCTGCGATTTGGAGCACGTGGGACGGGCCGGCCGTGACCTGGCCGGCGTGAAGAAGTGCCTGCTGCATGCGGTGTGGCAGGCTCAAGGGCAGGGTTGCGCACCGGGCGCGCTGGGCGTGTGCATTGGAAGCGATCGCGCACACGGCTATGTGCTCGCGAAGTACCAGCTGTTTCGAAGCTTGGACGATACCAACGACAATCCCGTGCTGGCGAAGCTCGAAGAAGAAGTGATCGAGGAAGCAAACCGGCTGGGCATTGGAGTAATGGGCTTCGGCGGAAAAGTATCCTTGATCGGTTGCAAAGTCACAGCGGCGAACCGTTTGCCCGCCAGTTTCTTTGTCTCGGTTGCGTATGACTGCTGGGCCTTTCGACGGCTGGGTGTACGCCTGGATGCGCAGACCGGGCAGATCACGAAATGGCTGTATCGGGACCCGGCGCAACTTGTGAAGAAAATGGCTGTGCGGGAAGGGTTCCCGCTGACCGGCAGGGAAGTGGTATTGAGAGCTCCGATTTCGGAAGAGACCATTCGGAGCTTGTCGGTGGGTGACGTGGTGCTGGTCCGCGGCGAGATGTACACCGGCCGCGATGCCGTGCATGCGCACCTGATGAAGAACCGGCCACCGGTCGATCTCGCTGGCTCGGTGCTCTACCACTGTGGGCCAGTGGTTTTGCAGCACGGCGATAGGTGGACGATCAAGGCAGCCGGGCCGACCACCAGCATTCGCGAGGAACCATATCAAGCGGAGATCCTGCGCCGCTATGGAGTGCGCGCGGTGATCGGCAAGGGCGGCATGGGAGCAAAGACGCTGGCGGCGCTTAAGGAAACCGGCGCTGTGTATTTGAACGCGATTGGCGGCGCCGCTCAGGTGTATGCGCGCAACGTCGAGCAAGTGCTGGGTGTCCATCTGCTGGAATTCGGCATCCCGGAGGCGATGTGGCATCTCAAAGTGAACGATTTTGTCGCGATCGTGACCATGGATTCACACGGGCACAGCCTCCACGAATCGGTGGAGAGTGCCTCCGGGAATGAGTTGGAAAAACTGGTGCCGGCAGGGAACTGAGCGGCGGGCGCCCGGAGCGGCAGGAACAGGCCTCTTCCATGGCGGCGTTTGGTAAACTGAAGATTCCGCCTATGGCCAGGTAGCTCAGTCGGTAGAGCGCAGCCCTGAAAAGGCTGGCGTCGGCGGTTCGATTCCGTCCCTGGCCACCAACAATCAAAGCGCTTACTGACCCGCAAAAACGCCAGTTCATACCGCTACACTCGAAAGACCCATTCCGGCCGAGGTTCACTTTGCGGACTCGGGAGCCAGCGTTTTGGCGCTCTATTTTTCGGTGCACGACATCGCGCCGGCCAATGGTTAAGCAATGTGCCGCGGCTTTCGAGGGTTGAGGTTCGATCGGCCACCCCGCGAAAACCATAACAGTAACTAGCCGCGGGCGATTCGCGGGAGGAACTGGTAATGATACCGGTTCTGGTACCGAAGCCAGACTTCGGGGACTTGAACGCCCGCAAACAGCGCCCGTATACTGTTCTGGGAAGATGTTGACTCCCCCGGAGAGGGGCCTGTTAAATGCATAGAATCGTGAGGCTGGTTTTGGTTGGTTCCGCATTGGCTGTGGCCTCGTTTGCGGCACCGGCGACAGCCGTTGCCCCCAAAGCTGTTCCAGAGATTGATCTGGCCACTGGCGGCGCTGCTGTTACGCTTCTGGGTGGCGCGTTCCTTTGGATGCGCTATCGACGGAAACGGCAGTCTTCCAAGTGATGCGATATGCGTTAGGCTTTCGGGAGTCCGGTTTGTCAACCCCGCGCCTATTCGCTTTGAGGCGGTTCTCGTAACGCCTCAGGTCTACCCTCGAGCGACCCGACGCCAATGACTTGTGTGGCAGTCCGAATCGGGGTGGTGCACTCGTAAGTGGCTACTGTCGGATTCACCTCAATGAGCAACGCCGGCTTCTGGTCGCGCCTGGTGTGGCTTGCGACGATCTTTTCTCTCGAATTAGTCATGCTCCCGCTCCTCCTCGGAACGGAAGGTGCGGTGCATCGTATTAGTACGTCCGGACCTTGGATATGGCGCGTCGTGGTAGGCTTTGCCGCTCTTTTCATAACGGTCGCCTGGATAAAGTACAAGCCCGCACTTGCTGCAATCTCCGCTGAGGTGGCTGGCTCGCCGATAAGCGTGCGGTTTCTCGCGGGACACATCTGCGCTCTTTCAATCTTCTGCCTGCTTTGGTCCTTCCTTTTCGCCCATCCCGTCACGCATGTGCTGGAGGCTATCTGGCTTGCTGCCGGCCTATTGGCAGCGGCTCTTGCTGGGCTTGCTTTCATTCGGCCGGTCTTCTGGCTGCGAATTATTCACTGCACCGGTTCTCTGTGGGCATGGGCGTCTGCGGCGGCGCTACTTGCCTGCATCGCAGGCACCGCCAGAGGTTCTCTTTGGCCGATGGCAACCGGGGTTACCTTCCGTTTGTCACAAGCGGTACTAAGTCCATTTGTTTCGGGTATGGTCATTGACCCGGCGAACCGGGTAATCGGTACCCAGCACTTCAGTGTTGCGGTTTCGCCAGAGTGCTCTGGCCTCGAAGGCGTCGGACTGATTACCGGCTTCGCTATCGTGTGGCTGGTTGCCTTTCGCCATGAATTCCGGTTCCCGCGCGCTCTGATCCTGCTTCCCATCGGAATGGCCTTGGTTTTCGCTTTGAATGCCGTTCGAATTGCGGCGTTGATTCTGATAGGTGATGCGGGCGCTGAGACGATTGCGACCCACGGCTTTCATTCGACCGCCGGCTGGATCGTTGTCAACCTGATTGCTTTGGGCTTTTGCGTTGCAACCAGTAAGGTGCCATGGCTTAGAGCCGCCGAAACACCTGGCGTTGTAGTCGACGAGTCGTGCGAGAATCCCGCTACCCGTTGGATTCTGCCGCTCATGAGTATGGTCGCGGCGGGCATGATGTCGAACGCTGTCGCGGGCGATTTTGAGTGGTTCTATCCACTTCGCTTTTTTGCGGTCGTCGTGACGGTTTCGTTGATCTGGCGAAGATATACCGATCTCGACTGGCGCGTGGGGTGGTCCGCACCCGTTGTCGGCGTTATCGTCTTTTTCATATGGATCGCGCTCGATCGCCTCACCGGGCCGCACCCGGAAGCAATGCCGGCGCCGCTGGTTGCCGCCGCTCCGCTCACGCGAAACATATGGTTGGTGTTTCGGGTTCTTACGGCAATACTGGCGGTGCCCCTTGCGTACGAACTCGCATTCCGGGGGTTCCTTTATCGCCGTCTGCTCTCGCCAGATTTCGATTCTGTTTCGTTCCGACGTTTTTCCTGGACGGCCCTCCTGGTGTGTTCCATGATCTACGGCCTCCTCCAGGGAGATCGTTGGCTCACCAACGTGCTGGCTGGGGCACTCTATTCTCTGGTGCTGATCCGTCGTGGCAGCATAGGCGACGCGGTGGCTGCGCACGCGACCACCAATGCGCTTCTGACCGCAGAAGTCCTCGGCTTTCACCGATGGCAGCTGTGGTAGTCAACAAGACCCCTACACCCTATTACCGAGCCAAACTTCGAGGAACTCGGTTTTATGGTGGCACGCTCTCCATTCCTACGAGTCGGAGCCTCAGCAACCCTTAAGTGTCAAAGAGATCGCCCACAGGGTGCCGGCGACGCTTTGCGCCGATGCCATGCTATAACTGTTGCAAAAACGGGGTTGAAGCTGATTGCCGGCGCTGTTCTCAAGTTGGCGCCGCTGAAGCCGACGTACGTGGAACTGCAAGGGTTGTGGATGCCGGGGCGGGTATGAACAGAAACCAGATCGTCGAAGCTGTCAAGACCATCGTTCTCGCGTTCACTGCATTATTCCCGCTGGTTAATCCGGTGGGCGGTGCGCCCATTTTCCTCAGCCTTACCCGGCGGTACTCGCAATCTGTGCAGAAGGTTCTGGCGCGAAAGATTGCGGTCTATGGCTTTGCGCTTCTCGCCGGCTCTTTGATTCTCGGCACAGAAGTCCTCTCCTTTTTTGGAATTTCGCTGACCGTGGTTCAGATCGCGGGAGGCTTGGTGGTCGCGATCACTGCGTGGAATCTGCTGAATCAAAGCCCGGTGGCCGCGGCTGCAGCAGACTCCGGCACGCTGGAAGACGCTTTGCAACACGCGTTCTTCCCCTTGACGCTTCCTATAACGGTTGGGCCGGGCTGTATCTCAGTGGCCATAACCTTAGGCGCCCACTTGCGTTACCAGAACGACGCCGAACATGGCTTCCATTTCCGCTTCTTCGGCGCGGCGTTTATAGGAATGGCTCTGGTGTGTCTCCTGGTTGTTATCTGTTACGGAAATGCCGACCGTTTGGTGAAGCTGTTGGGCGCATCGGGTACCAGCATCCTGACGCGACTATCGGCTTTTATTCTGCTGGCCCTTGGTGTACAGATCATATGGAATGGGCTGGAGTCGGGCTTGCCGCAGATATTTGTGAAAGGCAGCCATTAGCGGCGAGCGAACCTCGTAACGGGAATGTTCCCTGAACTGGTCCACGTGGCATAATTCTGTCTTACGAGGAATCTGCCATGCTGCCGTTAATCCGCAGTCTAATTAAGCCCTATAAGGGCAGCCTCTTCATTATTCTGGCGGCGATGGTGATCCAGATCGTGGCCAGTCTGGCCGCTCCGTGGCCATTGAAAGTCGTGCTCGACAACGTGGTGGGCAGCCACAAGGAACCGGCGTGGGTGACCCATTTACTCGGCGCCTCCGTCCACGACACGTCCAAAATGCACATCGCGTACTTCGCGGGTTTAGCAGTTTTGGTGATTGCATTGGCGAACGCCGTCTCTTCCTATATCGCCAATTACTACACGGAAAGCGTTGGCCAGTGGGTGGCGCACGACCTGCGGAAGAAGACCTATCACCATTTGGAACGCCTCTCGCTCACTTACTTTGAGGGCCACCAAACCGGCAACATTCTGAGCACGATCACGAACGATATAGGCACCATTCAGAGCTTCGCTTCGGCCTCGACTCTGGGAATCCTGGTGGATGTGCTCACCATCTTCGCCATGATCGGGCTGATGTTTTATCTGGACCTGGAGTTTGCTCTGGTGGCCCTTGCGGTGACACCGTTCCTGGGCTTGTTCTTGGCTCGATTTAAGAAGGCCGTCAAGAAGGCCACCAAGGACGTCAGAAAAGAACAGGCTGACATGTTGGCGGTGATTCAACAAGGCCTGGAGTCGGAACGGGTTGTCAAGGCATTCGGACAGCAGGACCTGGAGGAAGAGGAACTTGACCTGGTCAGCCGGAAGACCGTCGATGCCGCACTGAAAGCGCGCCGGGTCAAATCGCTGCTGTCGCCTATCGTCACAGTCACGGTGGCAGTCTGTACAGGCTATGTTCTGTGGCGGGGCGCCGCGCGAATCTTATCTGGAGAGATGACCGCTGGTGCGTTAACCGTTTTTCTCGCCTACCTCAGTAAGTTCTTCAAGCCCGTTCAAGATCTCGCCAAAATGACCAATGTCATCGCTGCCACGACCGTTGGCGTGGAACGCGTGCAGGCGATTCTGCAAGACGAGACCATCATTCCCGAGAAGCCGGATGCCAAGGAGCCGGGCATTTTGCGCGGCGAGATCGTTTTCGATCATGTTGCGTTCGGTTACAACGCGGATGCCCAGGTTCTCAAGGACGTCAATTTCACTATCAAACCCGGCCAGCTGGTTGGCGTGGTGGGTCCCACGGGCGGCGGCAAATCAACCGTCGTCAGCCTGATTCCCCGCTTCTACGATGTGACCAAAGGGACGGTGCGGATTGACGGAGTGGACGTGCGAGACTTCACTTTGGCGGGGCTGAGAAAAAACATTGGCTTCGTCTTGCAAGATACCGTCCTGTTCCGAGGCACTATTCATGACAACATCGCTTACGGACGGCAGGATGCCACCAAGGAAGAAGTCATCGAGGCTGCCAAGCTTGCCAATGCGCACGACTTTATTTCGGCGATGCCAAAGGGATATGACACGCAGGTGGGCGAACGGGGCCTCACACTATCGGGCGGCCAGCGGCAGCGCATCGGCATTGCCCGAGCGTTGATTCGCGACAACCCGATTCTGATCCTTGACGAACCCACCGCCGCCTTGGATACGGAGTCGGAACGGCTGGTTGTGGAAGCACTGGAACGCCTGATGAAGGGCCGTACCGTTATTACCATCGCCCACCGGCTCAGCACGATTCGGGACGCCGACAAGATCATTGTGTTGAAGGGCGGCGTGGTTGCTGAGACCGGGACAAACGACGAACTGCTGGCGCTTGGCGGAGTCTTTGCCGAGCTTCATCGCATACAGTTTGGCGAAGCGCCCAGGCCGGTTGGCCCATAGCCCGCGGTTTCCCATCGCTGCTCCGCAAACAGCGAGCGGAAGAGCAGCCTGACCCTGCTAGCATAATCAGTGCAAGGAGTCCGAATGTCCCGCTCGTTAATCGTGCTGCCCGACGATACTGGGAAGCCAATTCTGAACGCAATTCAGGCTGCCCAGAAGTCCATACGGGTGAAGATGTTTGTGTTCTCCGACCCAAGCTTGCTGCAGGCAATCATCGACGCTCAGCATCGCGGCGTGAAGGTGCGGATCATGCTCAATCCGGCCCGGCGCGACGGCGAGGATGACAATGCCGAGTCTCGCAAGGTTCTTATTGCGGGTGGCGTTGAAGTGAACGACACGAATCCGAAGTTCGACCTGACCCACGAAAAATCCATGGTGGTCGACGACTCGGTGGCCTTTGTGAAGTCGCTGAATTGGGAGACTAGAAATCTGACCGAGACGCGGGACTACGCGATTATCACTACCCACAGCCACGAAGTCGGCGAAGTTATGGAGTGCTTCGACGCCGACTGGAACCGGTCCGACTTCCAAGACGGGGAGAGCGCACACCTGATCTGGTGCCACGGCAACGGCCGGCAGCGTATCGCGGAATTCATCGACGAGGCGCAACACACGCTGCTGGTGCAAAACGAGCGCTACCAGGACCCTGTCATTATTGAGCGTCTGGTTCGCGCGAATCGACGTGGAGTGAAGGTCCATGTGATGGCTCGCCCTCCTCACAAGCTAAAGAAGGAGAAGCTTGTGGAGGCGGTGGGCGGCATGCGCATCATGGACGACGTCGGAATCAAGGTCCATAAGCTCAAAGGTCTCAAGCTGCACGGCAAGCTGCTGCTCGCCGACGATGCGAGGGCAGTGGTGGGGTCGATCAATCTTGCCCCGGGCAGCTTCGACAGCCGGCGCGAGTTGGCTATTCGGGTAAACGATGAAGATATCGTGGCACGGATCGCAAAGGTTGTGCACGGAGATTGGGAGAACTCACACACTCTCGATCTCAGCGACGAGGGGCTGATGAAGGACCTCGGCGACGAAAACGGGGATGCGATTGCCAGGCTGGGCATCGAGCCAGAAGCAGAACATCACCATAACCATGAGCACAATCATGACCATGAGCACCACCACCACCATGACCATGAGCACAAGAATCACGGTTCGTGAAGGGCTTTTTTGGTGCAAGTGAGAGATTGACAATCGGCTCGCAATAGCCCCAGACTAGCTATATGCGACTAGCCGTATTGTGCCTCGTAGCCTCTGCCGTGCTTCCCTCCTTAAGCCGAGCCGAGGCCCCTATTTTCCAGATTACGCCGGGGAACAGCAACATCAAGTTCTTCGTGAAGGCCTCGGTGGCGATCCAGGGCAACTTCTCTAAGTGGGACGCAACGCTGACGTTTACTTCCCCTGACATCTCCACTGGCGTTTTGGACATCAAGATTCAAGCAGCCACAGTGGATACCGGAAGCGGCATGAAGGACGACAAGCTGAAAAGCAAAGACTTTTTTAACGTCGACCAGGATCCGTACATCACATTTAAATCGACCAAGATTGTTCAGACCGGCGCCAACACCTTTGAAGTGGATGGCAACTTCACCATTCGCGGAGTCTCGAAACCGGAGAAGTTGAGCCTCACGGTTGAGCGCAACGCGCAGGGCGACGGCGGTAGCATCCAGGGGACCATGGCATTTGACCGTAAGGAGTATGGGATGACGAGCGGCATCCCCTTCATCAAGATTGCCGACCGCGTTGAAGTCACTGTCAACCTCCACGCCAAACGCGTCGCCGGCCCTCCGGTGGATCTGAAGAAGTTCTAGTCCGGCTTCAAGGCGCTTTCGTCTCTCGACGCACCTTCGACGGCTGGCATCGTGTCGATGACCTTCGCCTAAACTCAAAGACTGAGGAGTGGCGGAGCATGTCCATTCGACCCGTAAAGCGGCTCGTGAAAGCGAAGCCGACACTTGAAGGCGCCGGCGTCCACCTGCGCCGGGCGTTCGGCTTTGGTAATACCAGCGATTTTGATCCGTTCCTGCTACTGGACGACTTCCGGAACGATGTCCCGGCTGATTATCTGGCCGGCTTCCCGTGGCATCCCCACCGCGGGATTGAAACCATCACCTATGTTCTTGCCGGAACCGTGGAACATGGCGACAGCCTGGGCAACCATGGCGCCATCGCGGCGGGCTCGGTCCAATGGATGACGGCGGGCAGCGGGATTATTCACCAGGAGATGCCGAAGGGCGATCCCGAGGGGCGCATGCACGGGTTTCAACTCTGGGCAAACCTCCCGTCATCGCTCAAGATGACCCCGCCTCGCTACCAGGAGGTAACGGCAGGCGATATCCCCCTCATCACCGACGATGACGGCACCGGGGTGCGCATTGTCTGCGGAAACTTTTGGGGCCGGAAGGGCCCGGTGGATGGGATTGCGGCCGACCCCGTTTACCTGGATGTGTCGGTTCCTCCCGGACGGCGCAAGACTCTACCGGTTGAGACCACACGCCACGCTTTCGCGTACGTCTTCGCGGGAGCGGGGAAGTTCTGTAACGCGTCCGGACCGCTTTCTGTGCCGACTGAAGGGCTGGGATGGGCAGACAAAGTGCCCCCGGCCCAAGCCGACAACCGGTCGCTCATACTCTTCGATAACGGCGACGAAGTAACGGTGGAGGCGGGCGAAGAGGGCATCCGTTTCCTGTTGGTTTCCGGAAAGCCGCTCGAAGAGCCTGTGGCCTGGTATGGTCCTATCGTGATGAACACCCAGGAGCAGCTCCGGCAAGCGTTCGACGAGCTTGATCGTGGGACGTTTCTGAAGCCCCAGGCCGGCAACTAGAAGCCAGGCACATCAAACGCCACGTACATAACTTGCCCGCTAACAGCCCATTCACACGCCGACGAACGCGGAACCGCTCTGCACGCTTGCGCAATCCCAAGCCGCTGATCTGGTTATCGCCGGCGTGGCTGCCGCTGCTCCTCTCGGCGCTTATTCTCATACCGTTTGGCTGGTGGTTTCATACCCGTTACACCGTGAGCTTTCAGTCACCGATCCGCGTGCGGCTGGTGTCGCCGTTTGTGGTTGAGGAACGGCTCACATCCTCAGACGCCGCTGAAGCTCGTGCCGATCAACACGGGCGCCGCCTGTCCGCCTGGCAGGAGTATGCCTGCCGCCAGTTCGGCTCCGACTGCCGCGTTGCTCTCGCCATTCAGCGTGCTGAAAACCCCCAAGGCAAGTGCGAGATCTACCACTACAACTCCGACGGAACCCTGGATTGGGGCTACCTCCAAATCAATACGGTGCATCTCAAGCGGCCCGGTCTGAATCTCCGCGATCTCCTCGACTGCAAGGCCAACATCGATTTCGCAGCGCAGCTCTTTCGCGAAAAGGGTTTCACCCCCTGGAGCACATTCAATTCCGGCGCCTATCGCCATTTTTTGAGTCAATGACGGCCGCTGATTGATGACGGGACCAAGCTGTTTGCTGGATTGCGAGATCTGAATCCGATATGCTTCAAGGTCACCCTTATGAGAAGACGAATACTCGTATTCATCACCGCGCTAGTTATGCTGAATCTCGCCGCCTCGATGCTTGCAGCCCAGACGTACCAGCCCAACTGGGACTCCCTCGACACTCGGCCCACACCGGCTTGGTTTACCGACGCCAAGTTCGGCATTTTCATTCACTGGGGTGTCTATTCGGTGCCCGCCTACGCGCCTGTGCTGCCTGGGAAGCTCGCTTACGCGGAGTGGTATTGGCACGCCATCACGGAAGGCCAGAAGCCCGGTGCCAATGCTGTCGATGCGGGCTCTTGGCACTATCACGAGAAGGTTTACGGCGCAGCTTTTCCTTACCAGGATTTCGCGCCCGAGTTCAAGGCTCAGCTCTTCGATCCGGACCACTGGGCTGATGTGTTTCAGCGTTCCGGAGCCCGCTACGTGGCGCTTACCTCCAAGCACCACGAAGGCTTTGCGCTGTGGCCCAGTCAGGAAGCCTCAAAAACCTGGGGACGCCCGTGGAATGCGGTCGAGATCGGCCCGCATCGCGACCTGCTGGGCGACCTTACCACCGCGGTTCGCGCCAAAGGCTTGAAGATGGGCATCTACTATTCGCTCTACGAGTGGTATAACCCGCTGTATCTCACGGACAAGCCGCGCTACGTTTCCGAGCACATGACGCCTCAGTTCAAGGATGTGGTCACGCGCTACAAGCCGTCCATCATCTTCAGCGACGGCGAGTGGGAATTGCCTTCGTCCGAGTGGCATACGGAAAGTTTGCTGGCCTGGCTTTTCAATGACTCACCGGTAAAGGATGAAGTGGTGGTTGACGACCGTTGGGGCAAGGAGACCAAGCATAAACACGGCGGCTACTGGACTACCGAATACACGCCCGGCATGGCCACAACCGATCATCCCTGGGAAGAGAGCCGCGGCATGGGCTTCTCCTATGGCTACAACCGCGCCGAACGCATCGACCACTACCACACGGGCCGTGAACTCGTTATCCTACTGACCGACCTTGTCAGCCGTGGCGGCAATCTGTTGCTCGACATCGGCCCGGCCGCCGATGGCACCATCCCGGTCATCATGGAAGAGCGCCTTCTTCAGATGGGTTCGTGGCTCAACGTCAACGGCGAGGCCATCTATGGCACCAAGCCCTGGAAAACGTCGCGCCAGTGGAGCGCCGGGGAAGTCCCCAAACAGGATTACAACCAGGAGTTCAACACCAGCTACGACGTCGGAGCTCTCACTCAAAAGCCAGCTGCCGGGAAAGCAGGTATCGAGGCGTTCTTCACATCGAAAGGCAGCGACGTTTACGCCATCCTTCCACGCTGGCCCGGCCGCAGTTTCACGGTAAAGGACTTCGACGGCTCGAAGCTCAAGTCCGTCCAGTTGCTCGGTTCCACGGCGACGTTGCGCTTCAAGAAGCACGCCCACGATGTCACCGTTGAACTCCCCGAGCTCCCGGAGGAACTGTTCTCCCAGCCCGCTTGGGTGCTGAAACTCAGCCAGTAGGTGCGCTGTTGGCGCGGAACAGATCGCGGCGCGCTGCTGCTTGTGCCCATTTCCCGGCTCAATGCTTCAATAGAAATAGACGAGGAAGGGGATTAACCCCGTCTTCCTAGACCTTGAGGAGTAAATCATCCGATGAGATCGCTTCGCCTTGCCGCTTTGACTCTGTGTGCCGCCGCCCTCTGCTTTGGCGCCAGCAAGGAAATGATCGAGCTGCAGCGTGACGTCGCGCAGCTTCAGGACCAGGCTACCCGCATTCAGCGCACGCTGGACGAAAAACTGGCAGCCCTTCAAGTGCTGCTGCAGGAGACCCAGGAGAATTCCTCCCGAGCCGCCATCTCGGTTCAGAATATGCAGACCGACGTCGCCACCAAAGTCGGTGAACAACTGCGTCCCCTACTCGGCGTAGCCCAGAAAGTGGACGGCATGCAAGAGGAGATGCGAGGGCTGAAAGACTCCCTGTCCGACCTGAGCGCACGGCTCGACAAATTGGACGCCAAGATGACCGATGTGGGCAACAAGATCGCGCTGGCGAACCAGCCGCAGCCCCCGCCGCCTGCATTGGGCAGCCAGCCGGGCGCCACCGGGCCTGTCTCTCCGCAGCCCCCAGCCGGCATGAGCGCGGAGACGACGTTTTCGGACGCGCAGCGCGATGAGCAGGCCGGCAACTATCCCGTGGCAATCAAGGAGTACCAGGACTACTTGACGTATTTCGGCCAGACCGATCAGGCGCCCTCAGCCCAGTACCACATCGGTCTTATCTACTACAACGAGGCCGACATGGATGGCGCCGTCAAAGCCTTTGACGCCGTGCTGGAGAAGTACCCGGAGAATAGCCAGACGCCCAACGCCTATTACATGAAGTCCATGGCCCTGCTTCGCAGCGGGCAGCGCCAGCCGGCCATCGACGGTTTCAAGGAGTTGATTGAGAAGTATCCGCGAACCGATCAGGCCAACAAAGCCCGCGCTCAGATGCGCGCACTCGGCGTTTTGCCACCGGCCGATGCGCCTAAGACCAAGCGCAAGCCAAGCAACTAGGATTGTCCCGCTACTCGGTCGCTGCGGTCGCTTCCGGCTGGTCGACGCCGTTGAGCTTATTCACTACGCGCAGCAGATCTCCGGTCCGGTAGAAATCTACGGCAATGATGTTCGGAATGTGGTGCCGCTCCGCTTCGCACTGCTCCGCTCTTGCCAGTAGGAAGTCATAAGCATTGACGATGGCCGCATTCGAGGGTTTGGGCGTGGGGGTTGTGTCAATCCAATGGTTCATCAGGAATAGCGATCCGGTGTCGCCGCCACGGTTAGGACGGCACGAAAACTCGTCCGGCTTGTGAAAGGAATAGGGCGTTTCCTGCATAGTCGGATAAGCAGGCCGCAGCCACGAGACGCCTGGCTTCCCGGATTCCAGAAAGCAAGCCACCCGTTGCCCCGACGTGATCATCTCGCGCAGCGTTGGCCACGGCGGACCGGTGGGGCCCTTATACACGAATTCGGCCAAGCCGGATTTGTCGAAAGCGGCCGCCAGATCGTGCGGGTCTACATAGTCCTCGATGTCCAGAATCAGTACTTCGTCCGGATGAGTTACTAAGTAGTCCCTAATTTCACGTAGCGCCGGTTCCACTTCATAGGAGCCGAGTTCGCAGAACCCGTGGCAGAAGTAGAGACCGTGCTTGCTCTCGTCCACGCCCACCAGACGGTCACGAATGCGCATTGCCGCATTGAAGCCGTCCTGGCCCATTACTTGCTTCATCTTTTCGGCGTTGGGTTCCTGACTCAAATCGGTCTTGACTCGCGCTCCCCCGGGAAAACCATAGTGAACGTCAATCAGCAACGCGCGGACGCCATCGCGTAACTGCTGCGGCATGCTTGCCTCGTGATGTGGAAACATCCAGCCCGGTGCATCCTGGTTCGACATGGCGTTGTGCGCTCCCGCAAAAACAACTTGGTCCAGACGCTTGTCGCACAACTCGGGATAGCCGTTGCAAGCGGTCACGTCGGCTGCTTCCACAGGTTTGATAGGAGGATTGCGGAGCAGCATCCAAGCCCCGGCAGCCAGCAACAAGAGTCCGGCCACAATTGACGCCGCCAGTCTCCCGTGCCAGGATTTGCGATGGGCCACCTGCTGTTGGTGTTCGGCCATTCGGCCGAGAAACAGGCGAAACAGCTCGCGCATGCCGGAAAAGGCGGCAATAACGCCCCCGACCACCACTGCAGCCTCCAGAACCAGTAGCGGATAACGAATGGCTGCCAGGCCCAAGAGGAGCAGCGCCGCGCTCCATCCCAGCCGCGCTCCGGTTGAGACCGGCGGCTTGGCGATCAACCGGCCAACTCTGCGAAGGCCGGCGAGTGGATCCGCCGTCTCCAGCAGCGATGACGTAGCGGCCGACAGGAGAATACCCAATCCAACGTAGAACAGGCCCCACTGCGCTAGATCTCCGAAGTAAGCACGCCAAAGACCGCGTGCCAGGCCTTTGATGAGCGGCTGTTGTATGAACTCTGTCGCGAATACGCCAGCCGGAAGCAGCGCCGCCAGCAACAGACCCAGGATGATGAACGCAATGCCAACATGTACCATCCCGCGACGCCTGTCGTTCGCCACCCAGAGTGCCGCCGCCAGGAGCGCCAAGCCCAACGGAAGAAGCACTTTCCAAAGCCATCGGAGCTTGTTGCCCAGGCGCCAGAGGTCGACCAGGTATTGTGCCCGGCCGCCGTCGCCTAGCGAAGCCAAGGTTGTATTCACCTGTTTGGGGATCTTTGCCGCTAGCGCCGGGCTCGCCTGCGCGAGAGTGTCTTGAACCAGAATCTGCAAGTCGGGAATGGAGAGGACGACACGACGAGCGCCCTCGGAGAAGGCCGCTTCGTGCGCCCTCCTGGCAGCAACGCCAACGAGTGCCTGAAATGGGCGCGCGGAAACAAGACCGCGCGCGCTGGCTTCGAGCACCGGGCGAACCGCGATCAGATCCGGCCTGCTCTTGATGACCGAGTCCGCAACCAGCGCCGAGACATAATTGGCGACACCGGGATCCGCCAGGCTGCGCTCTGCCCGCTGGCCGAAAACCCTGGCATCGAAGAGACTGCGCGCCGCGATGAATGATGTCGTGCCGGCCAAGAGAGCAAGCGTGCCCGCGATGGTGCAGGTCCAGAAGGCAGCCGTGTTCCGAACACTCAATTGAGGGTGCCTTTCATCGTGGGCTTCGCGAGGAAGCAGTCAAGGTCGTGCTGAGGCTGTATCCGTTTCGACTCGTTGCAATCGATTCTACCGTGTAGCGAAAGTATTGCACGCCTTGATATCGCCCGACTTCATGCCTCGCTCGAACCAGGCCACGCGCTGCTCGGAGGACCCATGTGTGAACGACTCGGGGCTGACGGCGCGGCCGGCCATCCGCTGCAACCGGTCGTCACCCACCGCAGCCGCGGCCTGCAATCCCGACCGGACATCACTCTCATCGATGAGCTTGCGCTGGGCCGTCGAATTGGCCCAGACTCCGGCAAAGCAGTCGGCCTGCAACTCCAGACGCACCGACAGCGGATTCTGCTCCGATGGATGTGTCTGCTGCAACCGGCGCACCTTGCTCTCGATGCCCAGGATCTTTTGAACGTGGTGGCCAATCTCGTGCGCAATCACATACGCCTGCGCGAACTCGCCAGGCGCTCCGAAGCGTCGCTTGAGTTCATCGAAAAACGCCAGATCCAGATAGACTTTTTCATCGCCCGGGCAGTAAAAGGGCCCCACCGCGGTCTGCGCCTGGCCGCAAGCCGATGGGTAGGAGTCCCGATACAGGACCAACTTTGCGTGGTGATATTGGGGGAGCGTCTTGTCCCAGTTGGCCTGCACGTCGTTGAGGACGAATTTGACGAACTCGACTTGCGGCTGCTCCTTGGCCGTCTGTGCCGGGTTTGGGGCCGAACGCTGCGCCGTTGGGGCCGGCGAGCCGCCCTGGAACAAAGTGAAGAAATTCCTGCCGAAGATGAGGCTCAGCAGACCTACAATCAGGATTCCGCCGAGGCCCAGCCGCCCTCCGCCGAATCCACCCCCTCCGCCTCCACCGCTCTGACCGCGGCGGTCTTCAATGTCTTCGTCGCTGCCGCCCGGTGTCCACTGCATAGTCTGCTCTTGAATTGTATCGATGCGACTCGCACGCCGTCGAGGCGAAAGAGCTAACAGCGGTTGCCGTTAACTTAAATGAAATACTTCCTCGAGCCGGACCATCGATTCATCCGCACGCCCGCTAAGGCCAATGAAGAAAGGCTTCATCTCCTCCTGCCAGCGCCGGTTCACGTCCAGCGCTGCCATTCCCGCCAGAGCCTTCTCAAAACTCGGCGTTTCCACGTATCCCACCAACAGCCCATCGTCGCGAAGAAACAGAGAGTAGTTATGCCAGCCGGTCGCCGAAAGTGCCTCGCGCATCTCCGGCCAAACGTGCTTGTGATGCTCCTTGTATTCCTCGAGCCGCTCCGGCCGCACCTGTAGAAGAAAGCAAATTCGTTCCATGGCCTGTTCCTTCAGATCTTCTCATTGCGGGATTCGGGCCGCTCCCGTAACGGTCGCCTCATGTTCCCCGTTTGTGATAGATTCCCGACTGAAGGGCATGAGTTCGCCGGCTGTGAACCACAGCAGGCGGGAGCCCGTCCCTGGGGCCTTATGCGCAACCTTCGCAGGGAGAGGGGGTGGATATGAAGAGGCTGGTGGGCCGGTTTGTGCTGTTGCTCGCTTTCCTTTGCCCGGTCTGGGCGCAAGTGGATGCATCGTCGCCGGAGGGTATGGCGCTGGGGGCGATTGCTCGTGAGACCGACGCGGCAAAGAAACAAGCCTTGCTGGAAGAGTTCGTCCAAAAGTATCCCGGCAGTTCTCAAGCGCATTGGGCCTGGGAGCAGTTGCAGGACGGATATCTTCAGGCGAAGGACTACGCCAAAGCTCTGGAGGCCGGGGAGAAGGCGCTCGCAAGCGATCCCGACAATCCGATTCCGGCGTATGAGAATTTGAAAGCTGCTGAAGGTTTGAACGACGTAGACGCCATCCTGAAATGGGCAGCGGAAACTTCGCGGATCGCACGCAAAGCGATCGCCGCTACCAAACCCGACGACGCCGACGCGAAGGCCCGTGCCGACTACGATCAGCAGCTCGACACGTACTCCGACTACGCAGTGTTTGCGGTGGCGCTAAGAGTGACGGACCCGAAGAAGATCATCGCGATCGTGGAAGCGCTTCAGCAGCGGAGCCCGAAGAGTGAGTACCTGACGAAGCTAACTAGCCGATACCTGGCAGCACTACAGCAAGCCGGAGAGGTTGACAAGGTCGGCCCCGCGGCGGACAAGGTTTTGCAGAATGATCCGAACAACCCGGATGCTCTTCTGGCTGCGGCGAGCTTTGACATGGAGCACCAGAATCTGGATCAGTCGTTAGCGTTAGCGGCCAAGCTCATCGAAGTTCTCCAAGCAGCCAAGAAACCGGAAGGAATGAGTGATGCCGATTGGAAGAAGACGAAAGACGCCGCTCTCGGCGTAGCCTACTCAATCCAGGGCCTCGACTATTGCACGAAGAAAGACTACCAGCAGTGCGACCAACTGCTTCGGAAGGGCTTGCCGCTGGTTCAAGACAACAAGCAAATGCTCGGTCGCGTGACGTTTGACCTCGGCGTTTCCAATTACGCGTTGGCGAGAGCTGGCAACAAGGCGTTGATGAAAGATGCCTTGGCGTTTTCAGAGCAGTCAGCTGCCATTCCTGGGCCGCTGCAGGCCCAGGCGGCGGAAAATGTAAAGACGATCAAGAAAGCTATGGGACCCGCCAAGAAGTAGGGTCCGAACGCAACGCGTCTCCCAGTTTCCGATCGGGCAGCAGGTAATTCCGCACGTAATCCTCTACCGCCTCGCCGAGGGGCATGAACGCGGTTGTGTGCCCCGCTGCCCGGAGTTTGGTCAAATCTGCGCAGGTAAAGTACTGATACTTGGCGCGCAGCGCTTCCGGCATCGCGATAAAGTCGATTGCCGGCTCCCGGCCCAGGGCCGCAAAGATAGCGTGCGCCAGCGCCAGCCACGTCTTTGGCTCACCCGAGCCGACGTTGAACAGGCCGCCACCATCGGTCTTCTGGGCCAGATCGACTGTCACCGCAACCGCGTCTTTGACGTACAGAAAATCGCGCTGCTGACCTCCATCCGGATAAGCCGGCTTGTAGCTTTTAAACAGGGACATCCGGCCGCTCTGCTGGATCTCATGGAACGCTTTGTTGACGACACTACGCATGTTCCCCTTATGGTCTTCATTGGGGCCGTAGACATTGAAGTACTTCAACCCGGTAACCTGATCCAGGAAGCCGGTTCGTTGTGCATAACAGTCGAACAAATGCTTCGAGTAGCCATACATGTTGAGAGGCCGCAAGTTCTCGAGCGGCTGCGATTCCGATACGCCCGTCTCCAGGGCTCCATACGTAGCCGCTGACGATGCATAAACGAACCGGCGTGAGCCCTCCATCGAGAAATGGGCCAGCAGCTTGGTGTATTCAAAGTTATTGCGGATCAGGTAGCCGGCGTTGGTTTCCGTAGTTGCCGAGCAAGCTCCGAGATGAAATACGGACTTGATGTCCTTGAGCTGCGCTGGGAATTCGCGCACGCGTTTCTCTAGTTCATCGCCCTCCACGTAATCGGCGAACTTAAGGGGCACAAGGTTCTTCCACTTCTCGTCCTCGCGCAACAGATCGCAGACCAGGATGTTCGTGAAGCCGCGGCGGTTCAATTCCCAAATCAGAGCGCTGCCGATGAAACCCGCACCGCCTGTTACAAGAATTCTTCCCGCCGAAAGGTCAGTCATGGGTCGCGTTTATCCGCCCTTGCGCACGATCAGCAACGGGACCTTGGTGCGGTGACGAACCGAGTTGATGGTGGTGCCGAAGATCAGATCCTTGAGTCCATGGTGCCCGTGGGCCGCCAGTACGACCAGGTCCGGATTCAACTCGTTGGCTGCATTTGCAATCTCTTCCGCGGGATTCTTGCCATGCCGAACCAGTGTCTCCACCTCCACGCCCGATTGGCGCAATGCTTCGGCGATGTGTTCCAGATAATCGATCCCTTCCGTCACTTCGGCCGTCGAAGCCAGCGAGCCAAACAGCTGACTGGTGACGCCCTCCTCGACGTGGAAGAGAATCACGCGCGCGTCGTGCGGCGCGGCTAACGACAAGGCATTGGATATGGCCTCGTTGTCTGCCTCTGAGTGGTCCAGAGGGACGAGGATCAACCGGTAGTGCTTCGGCGTCACGTGCAGGGCCCGCTGCGGCGCCACGGGGAACGCGACTGCCTCGTCGGCCTCGACTCTTCTCCGCTGCACCGCTGGCCCCAACACCGGCCAGAACATCACAATTGCCAGCATGACCAGCAACGATCCGCCCACCGCTATGGCGAGCACGGCTCCCCAAATGCTGCCTCCGGCCATCAAGTCGGACGCTTGCTGCCACGCAAGTCCGATGTTCAACACCAGGATTACCGCCGCGCATGCCCACGCCAGGATCTTCACCCACAGCCGGTTGGCGAAGTCTCCCATCCGCTTCCGGTCGCTGGTGAACTGCACCAGAGGAATCACAGCGAAGGGAAGCTGGATATTCAGGATGACCTGGCTCAAGATGAGCAGCCTGAAGCTACCACTGTCACCGAAATAGAAGATGGTGAGGGCGGCGGGCACGATGGCCAATGAGCGCGTGACGAGCCGCCGCAACCAGGGCTGGATGCGGAATTGGAGGAATCCTTCCATGACAATCTGGCCGGCCATGGTGCCGGTTAGCGTGGAGGATTGCCCCGAGCAGATCAATGCCGCTCCAAACAGCATGCTGGCAGCAGTCGTGCCGAGTAGCGGCGTCAGGAACTGATGCGCCTGCTGAATCTGCGTCACCACGATGTTGTGCTTGAAGAAGACCGCAGCGGCGAGGATCAGGATCATGGCATTCACCAGCAGCGCTCCGTTCAGCGCAATCGTGGAATCGATGAAGTTGTACCAGCATGCCTTGCGCTTTTCGCCCTCCGACCGCCCGATCCGCCTGGTTTGAACCAGCGCAGAATGCAGATAGAGGTTGTGCGGCATGACAGTGGCCCCAAGAATTCCGACCGCGATGTAGAGACTGCTGCCGTCCAATCGCGGGACCAGTCCGTTCAGGATTGCCACGACGCCCGGTTTCGCCCAAAAGATCTCGACCGCGAAGCAGCCGGCAATAATGGCAATCAGACTGAGTACGAACGCCTCAATCACGCGGATCCCGAGCCGGGTAAACCAAAGCACCAGCAGCGTGTCCAATGCCGTAATCAGAACGCCCCACAACACTGGAATTTTGAACAGCAGGTTCAGCCCAATCGCGGCACCGAGCACTTCGGCAAGGTCGCAGGCCACAATCGCAATCTCGCACAGGATCCAAAGCATTTGCGAGATCGCCCGCGGGTACTCATTCCGGCACGCCTGCGCAAGATCCCTGCGAGTCACAATCCCCAGTCGGGCACTCAGGGTTTGCAGGAGGATGGCCATCAGGTTCGAGATCACTACCACCCACAGCAGCTTGTAACCGAACCGGGCGCCTCCTTCCAGATCGGTAGCCCAGTTGCCCGGGTCCATATAGCCGACGCTGACGAGGTATGCCGGGCCGGCGAAGGCTAGCAAGCGGCGCCAGATGGTCTGATGCGACGTGCCGACACTCTCGTGTACGTCGGGCAGGGACATTCCCGGAGTTTCAACTGGGCGCGAGTCGAGCATTCCTTAAGACTTCAGCTTAGCGAACGGAGAAGCTTTCCACGCTGCGAGGCCGGATGGCGTCTTGCGGCGGGTTGTTTACTTGCCTGCGCCCACACGAAACCTCGAGTTCCCGGATCCGGCTCGCGATAAGATGAGCCGGGTTGCCCGATACTTGCCTGAATGACTTCAAAATACACCGCTTTTGACCGCCGCCGCCTTGTTCTAAAGCCGCTGTCGGAGAGAACACACGACTTGTCGGTTGAGCACTGGCTGCAATTGAAAGATGCGGCGCCTCCCTTCGAGCATCCCGATCTGGCGAAGCTCGCTGAGCGGCTGGCAACAGCTCGCCGGAAAGGCGCTGCCGTCATCTTCATGATGGGAGCGCATGTGTTGCGGTCGGGCGTGAATCGCCACATCATCGACTTGCTGGAGCGTGGTCTCCTCACGCATGTTGCGATGAACGGGGCAGGCATCATCCACGACTATGAGCTGGCCCGAATCGGCGCCACCACCGAGAGTGTCGCGCGCTATGTCCGAAGCGGGGAGTTTGGATTGTGGACGGAAACCGGCGAGCTAAACGATTGGATTCGTGCCGTTGGCGGCGAAGGACTTGGCGAAGGCGTGGGCCGGCGCATTCTGGAAAGCGATTACCCCCATCGTGATCTCAGCGTCCTGGCAGCTGCTTACCGCTGTTCGGTTCCGGCCACGGTTCATGTCGGCGTCGGCTACGACATTATTCATCAACATCCCAACTGTGACGGCGCGGCGCTCGGAGCGGCTAGTTATCAGGATTTCCTTTTGTTTGCGCATACCGTCGAAAACCTCGAGGGCGGCGTCCTGCTCAGTTTCGGCTCAGCGGTCATGGCTCCCGAGGTCTATCTGAAGGCGCTCTCCATGGCGCGCAACGTTGCTCACCAGGAAGGCCGCGAGATCCGGTACTTCACGACAGCGGTCTTCGACCTGATGCCGATCGAGGGCGACTTCCGGCGTGAGCTGCCAAAAACCGATCCCGCCTATTACTTCCGGCCGCGCAAGACGATCTTGATTCGTACCGTTGCCGACGGCGGAGAAAGCTATTACTTCAGCGGTGATCACCGCGCCACGATTCCGGCGCTCTGGAGAGCTCTTGGAACCGCCTCCGCTTATCCTGGTGTCTAGCACTTGCATCGTTTGATCGGTGTGTTTAAGAGGAGAGAAAATTTGCTTCATCGAAGAATCCTTGGTCTCGTGCTGGTTGCGTGGGTTGGAACCGCAGTTCAGGTTGCTGCCCAGACACCAGCGGAAGCAGCGGTTCCCGGCGCCGATCAGCCTAAGGCCGCCAAGCCGGATCCAGCTTCCATTGAACGCGGGCAGAAGACATTCGTCCAGAATTGCGGCTTCTGTCATGGCTCCCGCGCGAAGGGCGGCGAAAAAGGGCCCGATCTTCTTCGCTCGGTGCTGGTGCTCGATGACGAGAACGGACAGAGTATCGGCCATGTGATTCTGGCGGGCCGCCCCGACAAAGGAATGCCCAAGTTCGCGATGACGCCCGACCAGATCACGGATATCTCAAACTTCCTGCACGACAGCATCAAATCTGCCGCAAACCGCGATAGCTACCAGATTCTGAACATCGTCATCGGCGACCCCAAAGCGGGTGAAGCCTACTTTAACGGGGCAGGAAACTGTACCAGTTGTCACTCCGTCAGCGGCGACCTGAAAGGGGTCGGCGGCAAATATGATCCCGTCACGTTACAGGATAAGATCCTGCTGCCGCGCGACCGGTGGGGCGGAAATCCGCGCCCGAGGTCGGAAGTGACGGTGACGGTCACATTGCCATCCGGCGAGGCGTTTACCGGACGTCTCTTGGGCGTCAACGACTTTAACGTAGCCTTGCGCGATGAGAACGGCGGCTTTCGTTCTTTCACTCGAAAGGACGAAGACAATCCCAAAGTGGAGGTTCACGATCCACTGAAAGCGCACACCGACATGCTCAAGAATTACACGGACGAGAATATCCATAACCTCACCGCTTACCTGGTGACCCTTAAATGAAGATCAATCGCTTGCTGCCGGGCCTGTGCCTTGGCATGACCCCTCTGACTCTGTGCGCGCAGTTCTTTCTGGATCCGGCGCTGTTGACGAAACCGCCCACCGATGCCTGGCCGACTTACAACGGCGATTACTCCGGGCGCCGCTTCAGCACGCTTACGCAAATCAATCAATCGAATGTCAAGAATCTGACGCTCTCGTGGATTTTTCGAGTGAAGCCCGGACCCGGCTTCGGCGCGATCGTTGGCGGTGAAGGTCAGCCGGCAGTCGAGGGCGCTCCAATCGATCCGGACGTCGCGACCATCAAGGCGACTCCGCTGATGGTGAACGGCATTTTGTACCTCTCGACTCCCGATAACGCCTGGGCTGTCGATGCCCGCTCCGGGCATCAACTGTGGCACTTCAACTGGAAGACGAAGGGTGGCATTCACATCGGCAATCGCGGGATGGGTATGTACGGCGGCTGGCTGTTCTTTGAGACGCCCGATAACTATCTCGTATCGCTGGACGCGCAAACCGGCAAGGAACGCTGGCATGTCGAAATCGCAGACGTCAAGCAGGAGTATTTCTCAACGCCGGCGCCCATCGTGGTTGGTAATCACGTCATCGTCGGAACCGGCGGTGATTCCCTGGACGTTCCGGGTTTCCTCGAAGCGCACGACCCGGAGACCGGCGCCACGCAGTGGAAGTGGTGGAGCGAACCGCTCAAGAAGGGCGACCCCGGATCGGAAACCTGGCCCGACGAGTACTCCATGCGGCACGGCGGCGGCATGACTTGGCTCCCCGGAACATACGACCCGGAACTTCATCTTTATTACATCGGGACCGGCAACCCGAATCCCGTCATGACCGGCCGCAGCCGCGCCGGCGATAACCTCTACACCTGCTCCATCGTTGCCCTCAACGTGGATAGCGGGAAGCTGGTCTGGCATTTCCAACCCTCGCCCCACGACACGCACGACTGGGATGCTGCTCAAACGGCGGTCCTCTTGGACGGCGAGTTCAAAGGCAAGCAGCGCAAGATGCTCGCTCAGGCGAACCGGAACGGATATTTCTTCCTGCTCGACCGCGCCACGGGCGAGCACCTGCTGACTGCGCCCATGATCGAATCGATGAACTGGTCGAAGGGCGTTGCCCCCAACGGGCAACCCATCCCCGATCCTGGCAAGGAGGCCATCATCGCGGGCGTCCTCGTCTCGCCCAATTCGAGCGGAGCTACCAACTGGCCTCCGCCCAGTTTCAACCCCGAGACCGGGCTATTTTACGTGGGCCTCTCGGAAGTCTACAGTGAGTTCTATCTAACCGACACGGACCCTCATCCGGAAGGCTACGCTGCGGCCGAACGCGAAGTCGGATACCTGGGAGGCAGTCTGCGGGCGATCGATTACAAGACGGGCAAGACGGCGTGGAACCACCGCTATCCGTCGGGTGGCGGCGCCACCGGCATTCTCACTACCGCCGGGAAGCTTCTGTTCGCGGGCGACGGTTCCCAGCATATAGTTGCGTATGATCCCAAGACCGGAAAAATTCTCTGGCATGCCGGCCTCGCCGACGATGTCTCAAATGGTCCGATCACCTATATGCTCGACGGCCAGCAGTACCTGCTGTTCGGGGCAGGGGACTCGCTCTACGCGATGACGGTTCAGCAGTGACAGAACACTGGATGCGCGATCGGCCGGCTGGCTTACGCGATTTCTTGCGCCTCAATCGTTACGGGAACCATCGGCTGCGTCTCGGCCAAATCGACTAAGGCATCCAGCCCTTCATCTCCCTCTTCGAGATACTTCGGGTCGGAATTGACGCGCCACAGGTTGTACTTATGGCCCAATATGTTTCGCGCAGCCAGGATTCCGGTTACCATCGAATGGTCCTGGTTGTTGTAATGATGCATGCCGTTGCGGCCGATCAATTGCAAATTCTCAATCCCCTTGAGAAACTCCTGCACCGCCGCCAGGCCTTCCTTGTACTGGGTGTCGTAAACCGGATAGGCTTTTGGCACCCGGCGCACCACGCCATCCAGGATCGCGGACGGCTCAACCAGCCCGAGGCCTGCCAGTTCCCGTGCGGCTAGCTCAAGCAATTGCTCATCGGGCGTTTCCCAAAGCGAGTCGTGCTCAAAACAGAAGTATTCCAGACCCAACGACGTTGTTTCCGGGTCGGGAACCATGTCCGGGCTCCAGTTATTGAAATTCTGGATTCGCCCTACTTTGAACCCTGGATCGTGGATGTAAAGCCAATTATCGGGAAAAAGATTCTTGCCGCGGACGATGAGAACCACAGTCAGGAAATCGCGGTAATGAAAGCACTCGGCCGCACGTTGCAAGAACTCAGGCGGCGCCGGGTTGAGGCACCCGAGAAGATCCCGGATGGCCATGCTGCTGATGTAGTGGGACCCCCGATGAATCCCATCGGCAGCCCGAATACCGGTAATTCGTCCCGGCTCCCAGAGGATCTCCGCGACGGTGGTGTTGAAGAGAACCTGGGAGCCTTTTTTCTGAATCAGCTGCGCCATTCGAGACCACATCATTCCCGGGCCAAGCCTGGGATAGAGAAAACTGGAAATCAGCGTCTTGGCCTGAGGTTGGCCGGCTTGCTTGTCAGCGCCTCTCAGCGCGTTGCGCAAGAGCATGCCCACGGACAGGCCACGAATCCTTTGAGCCGCCCAGTCGGAACGCAACTCGCGACAGGAAACGCCCCAGACTTTCTCGGTATAGGTCTTGAAGAAAATGTTAAAGAGCCGTTTGCCGAACCGGTTGGAAACCCAAGCCTCGAAGTGGTCCTCCGGTTTCTGGGGAAAGAGCTGCGAGAAGAGAAAGCTCAAGAGGCATCGCAAGGACTCCAAGTGACCCAGGCTGTGGAGTGCGTTCCGAAAGTCGAGCGGATAGCTAAAGAACTTAGACCGGTAGAAGATCCTCGAGAGCCGGGGCCGTTCAATCAAATCATCCCCCAGCACCTCGCGCCACACCTGTTCGATCATGGGCACTTTGGTGTAGAAGCGATGTCCTCCCAAATCAAACAGGTATTTCTTGTACTCTTCGGTGCGGGATAGCCCGCCGCAGAACGGCTCCTTCTCGATAATCAGCGAATGTACGCCGCTCTTCTCGAGTTCGTAGGCGGCCGAAAGCCCGGCCGGCCCCGCGCCCAGGATGACGGCTCGGGTAATACCCGGACCGGGAGCTGCTTGAGAATCGGAACTCAATTGAAAGTGTACTCCCCGAACCCTGTCTTAACACCCGTCACACAAGTATGACAAGTATCGTGTTGAGGTTTTGGCAGTGTCATGGATCGACCCTCTTTCGAGCTACCAAATAGTCATCGCCCGTCAAGAGGCCAGCTTTCCAAACGGTCTGCCCTGGAAACTTACGGATAAAGCTGTATCCGGAATCCGACAGTGAGCGAATCAGCTGATCCTGTTCGTCACGACTCATGCTCCAGAGCGAAACAAGGATCAGGTCCGGATTTTGAGAAACAAGCCCAGCGGGGGAGACATCATTAAGATCGCTTTCGTTGGCGGGGGTGGCGAGCCAGAAAGCGGACCCGCTGCCGCCGTGATAGTTAAGCAGAACATTCCGGGGAAAATAGGGCTGCACGGCGGTCAGGAAATAGCCCTTCCCAACGATCCGCTTCCCGGCGGCCACATCCGGCGCAATGTCCTCGGCAAGCGCTTTCGCACCTGAGTAGGGTGCCTCAATGTCTCGGAGGCTGGCGCTGGCCGCCCAATAGACGTGCATCCCGAGAACCATCACCCAAGCCAGCCAGACGTAGCGCGGCAGGTTTCGCGGATTTCGATCGCTCGCCACCCACATCCCGAAGAGCCACAGCAGGTATAGAATGCCGGCGTGCCATGGCGCGGCGTAGACGAAGGAAGAAAACGCCAGCACAAGCCCGGCTGGCAGAACGAAATAAAGCGCCTTTCCGTTGGTTACCAACCAGAGGAGGCTTAATCCAAGAGGTACAGCGGCGGCCCACGGTCTGGCGGAAAACGCCTCCGCGACCTGGTGTGTGCCTGAAAGAAGATGCTCCCTGAACTGTGAGATCAAAGTGATGTTACTTATGAGTCCCTGGACAAACGGAGTTTTCGACCCGGGCCAAAGTTCAATGCCGACCGCAATCACCGCGAGCAGAAAGACTGCGCAAGAGACGATGAGCCGCCGTGACAAGCCCGGCGGACGGGACTCCGGATGCCTCCAGAGCTCGACCAGGTACGCTGCTAGAATCCCCATTGCGGCAAGCGTCCCATGGACGCTCACATTTGCCAGCAAAACCAGGAAAGCAACCAGAACCCATGGCTTTGATCGCGACCGTGGAAGGAACCATGCGATGGCAAACAGAAGCGGCGCCAACAGGGCATAGCTGCGTGCGACCACGGCGTATTGATATAGCAGGAAGTAAGTGAAGGGGATAACGGCCCGGATGACTGGCGGGAACGGGCTCAGCCATAGAATCATGGCTACGGCTGCGGTGGAGGAGAGGGCCGCCAGCAAACGCATGGTCCAGTAGGGACACCCCAGCTTTGCCGGAGCCATCAGCAAGAGGTGCCACAGGCCGGGTGATCCTTCGTACCCGAGGTAACGCAGCCACAAGTCCGGCACGCTCGCGTCGCGGGCGAGCAGCCAAGCTTGGGCTTCATCAAACCACGGTTCATGATGAAACGCGATGACGGCCAGGATCGCGCAGTAAATGGTCAGGACGGCCGGCTTCCAAAGGCGGGTCGCGACGGTCTTGGCGGTTGGGAACGCGATCGCAGCTGATGTCAGCGGAGTGGATCCTGGCGAGGGCATCGGCTGTCGTTCGGTCCTTGAATTGTAGTACAACTCACGCACGGAGCCCCCTCCCGTAAATTTGCTGGGGAAAACCGTTTGGCAGCTTATATAATGCAAGTTGCCTGACAGCCGACAATAGACCGGCGATGTAACCCATGAACAAACCCAAGCCTAGCCACGCCCCAAGAGTCCTGGTCGTTGAGGACAACTCCACGAACCTGCTGGTCGCCCGGAGGGTGCTGGAAATAGGTGGCTTCCAGGTGGAGGCAGCGACGAATGGCCGGGATGCCGTGGCGGCCGCGGGCAACCGGCCGTTCGACCTCATCTTAATGGATATCCACATGCCGGTCTTGGACGGGTGCGAGGCATCGATGCAGATCCGCCAACTCCCGGGTTTGGCCGGCCGCGTGCCCATTGTTGCGCTGTCGGCGAGTGTCTTCACGGAAGATATCCGGCGCTGCTTCGACGCCGGTGCGGACGATTTCATCGCTAAACCCTTCAAGCCTGCTGATCTCATCGCCAAGTGCCAGTTCTGGCTCACCCAGGGCCCCCGGAGCAAGCCTGTCCTGTTGAGGGGAAACGGCTCTCACCCACAGAAGGCCGTCTCCCGCCACTTGCGTTAACGCGCCGATCACGCTTCCAGGGTGATGGTGACGGTGGCCGGTTTCAGACCCGGCGATGTGGCGGACAGGCTGATTTTCCCAGGCTGGGCAGTGGATTGCACAATTGCCAGGCACATGCCGTGAGAAGCTTTGAGCAGCTTGCCCTTGAAATCCGCCGCCATGTCAGCCATGTTGCCATTGTCGACGCCGATCAACCTGCCGTCGCCCTGGATCTCAAACGTGATCGCATTGTCCGCATTGGGGTGCATCCGGCCCTGGGCGTCGAGCACCTTCACCGTGATGTGCGATACGTCGCGCCGGTCGGCGTGGATGGTGGTTCGATCCGCCGAAAGCCCGATCGCCGCCGGGGCTCCTGCCGTTGTGAGTTCCGCTTCCACCGCGACTTTACCCGCCTTCGTCCCCACCGCCTTAAGCGTGCCCGGTTCGTAGGGAACATCCCAGGCCAGATGCAAGTCGTCCGTGGTCCTCACGCGATCCACTGTGCCTGGACCGTATTGCCCATAGCGCCCCTGCATGCCGTAGCGCGGAAAGGTGTATCCTTTGATGCCCACCGATTTTCCGTTGAGAAACAGCTCGACGCTGTCGCAGTTGGTGTAGCAAGCCACGGGCAGGAACTGGCCTTCTCGCCCTTCCCAGTTCCAGTGCGGGAACAGGTGCAGCATCGGCGTCTCAGTCCACTGGCTTTGGTAGAAGTAGTAGCCGTCTTTTGGGAAGCCGCAACTGTCCAACACGCCGGAAGAGGCGCCCCTGACTCCGCCCCCTGCTTCTCCCAGGTAGTCGATGCCTGTCCACATGAAGTCACCGGCCACGTAATCGTGGATTCTCACGAACTTCCAGAGCTCTTCCGTGTCCAATCCAGGGAAGCCGCGGCCATACCCACGCCAACCGAAGGGAGCCGCGGTCTGGGTTGTGGCCGCCGGGCCGGGCGCATCGGGCACGAAGCCGCGATAGTCGCCGCGTTGTCCGCCCATGCCGGAGCTTTCCGTGCCAATCATGCGCCAATTGGGATGCGCGGCTTTGTCGATGCTGTAGTACAACTCCCGGCGTTCACGCCAGCGGTCGGCATAGTTATAGCCGACAATGTCCAACGTGCTCAGAAATTCCACGGGTGCGGCCTTGGGCTGAGCTGCGATCTGGTCACAAGCGGCTGTGACGGGGCGGGTCGGATCCTCGCGGTGGAATATCGTCATCAGATCCCGCAAAAGCTCGACTCCATTCGGGCTCAGCTGATCTCCGATTTCGTTTCCGCAGCTCCACAGCACAACTGAAGGATGGTTCCTGTCGCGGCGCACAAAGTCCGTCACGTCGCGTTCGTGCCACTCATCGTAGTAGTTGGAGTATCCATTTCCCTTGACTTGCGGCTTGCCGACTTTCCATTCGTCAAACGCCTCATTCATCACCAGAAAGCCCATGCGGTCGCAGAGATCCAGCACCTCAGGCGCGACGGGGTTGTGACTGGTGCGGATTGCGTTGCAGCCCATCCCTTTCAAGGTTTCGAAACGGCGTTCCCACACCCGTTCCGGCACCGCGGACCCCACCGAACCGGCCTCGTGGTGCAGGCAGACTCCGTTGATCTTCACCCGTTCGCCATTCAACACAAAGCCGCGGTCCGCATCGAAAATCGCTTCGCGAATCCCGAACGGAGTCTCGTACTCGTCCACCACCTGCCCGCCCACACGCACGGTGCTTCGAAGCCGGTACATGGACGGCTCCGCAACGCTCCACAGTTTGGGGCGTTCCACAGCCATCTGCTGGGTAAACACATACTCATCGTGGGCGGCGATCTGCTGCGAGGAGTCCGCGCTTTGTATCGCTCTGCCTTCCGGGTCGAGGATCGACGATGTTAGCGTGCAGACCACAACCGCCGCATTATCATTTCGCGCTCGCGTCTCCGCCTGCACGGTGGCCCCGCCGGTGTTTACGCGCGGGGTCGTCACGAACGTTCCCCAACGCGCCACGTGTACCGGATTCACGGCCAGAAGCCAGGTGTGGCGATACATGCCAGAACCTGAATACCAGCGCGAGTTGGGCTGCCGCGAATTGTCTACCTTGACGGCCACCACATTTTCGCCCCGGGCGTTCAAGTACCGCGTCAGATCGTAACCGAAGCTGATGTAGCCGAACGGCCGCTTTCCCAGGTACTGGCCATTCATCCATACTTCGCTGTTCTGGTACACGCCATCGAACTCAATCGAGATCTGGCGTCCCTGGTAGGAGGCGGGAAGCCGGAAGTGTTTGCGATACCAAGCAGTGCCCGTTGGCGCGTAACCGCCGGGGCCGCCGCTGGGCTCGCTTTGAGCGAAAGGCCCTTCAATGCTCCAATCGTGCGGCAGGTCGAGGCTGCGCCAGCTTGCATCATTGAAACCCGGCTGCGAAGCGCCGGGCGCATCGCCCTTAGAGAACTTCCATCCGAAGTCGAAGGAGTCGCGGATGCGAGGCGGCGCCTCGGGAGTTTGCGCAGCCAAGTGGCTGGTGGAATCGAGAATCGACCCGAGAGCCACAGCTCCCACCGCCTGGCCGAGCAGCCCTCGGCGCGTTATCGAATGGTTTGAATCAGCCACGTCATCACCGTCGCCCACAAGTCTACGCCGCATCGCTCATACATCGGCTGCTTGCATCAGTCCTCGCATGTATCCGAACGCAAACGCGAAGGCTTGGCGGCCGCCGTCATCGCCCTGTATTTGGGGAGCGTGGTCGGGCATCAGCATGCCATCGTAGCCGACTTCTTTGTACACCCGCAGAGCTGCCAGCATGTCGACGTCTCCACAATCAGGAAATGTCTCTTGAAAATGCAGGAACCCTCCATGAATGTTGCGAAAGTGCACGTTGAAGATCTTCTTGCGGGTACCAAAATATCGGATCACCTCTAAGATTTCAACGCTCGGGTTCGCCAGCATTTCCGACACCGTCCCCTGGCAGAAGTTCAGGCCGTGATATGGGTTCGCCTGGATCTCCACGAATCGTTTCAGCCCGTCCACGCTGCCGAGCACGCGGTGAACGCCTCTGAAGCCCTTGTCGGGCGGCATGCCGGGATCATGCGGATGGCATGCGATTCTCACCTTGTATTCAGCGGCCACCGGGACCACGCGATTCAGAAAGTACGTAATGCGCTCCCACATCATGCCGGCCGAAATCGGGCTGATGCCAGCAAGCGGCGGGTCGCCCGATACATCGCCGCGGTTGGGTGATCCGGGTGGCTGCCAGCTTCGCAGCGCTTCGGAATAGTCAAAGGTGCTGTAGCTCGAACCGCCGCGCCCCGTGGTTCGTTCGGATCGAACAACGCCCAAAATATTCAGGTTGTATTTCACAAGGTGAATGCCTGCTTGCGAGCAATTTCGAATCATCGTGCAGACGTTGTCGATCTCCCGGTCGCGCTGCGGGCTCTTGCCCAGCATGATGTCCGGACTCTCGGACTTCGTAATGAAGTTGGAGCTCATGGGCAAAGGAACCGCTTCTAACGTCAGGCCGAACGACTCCACCCGTTCTCGCAGCCGCGTCAGCCCCTCGACGGACCAGTTCTCGTCGAACTGCGGCGACGGCAGCCGGCTGCAGATGTGCGTCACTCCCAATGCGGCCATCACGCGCAACACTTCATCGCTGGAATCGTGTTGGGTTGCCAGCTTCATTCGTCCGGGCCGCGCGGGGCCGGACTGAGCTGGCGTCCGTCGAGTTGAGAGCGCCAGCGAGGCGGCAGCCAGTTGGGCAAAGCTTCTGCGATTCATAGTTCAATCCTAGATCCCGTCGGGGAAGCCGGTTCGTGGCGTTAAGTATGTGAACGGCTGGGGCAGATCGACGAGGCGTCGAATGCGGGCAAGGGCGCCCAGCCTACGCACCTCCGTTTTCATCGTTGCCTGTTGTGCCAAAGCCGACACGGAGTTCTGTTGCTGAGGTTTTCACACAGAACGAGAACCACAGCCTGAAGGCTGTGCCACGGATGAAGCCTGTTCCACAAAAGTCCACAGTTGTCGTGTGACGCATGGCGAACGGGATGCGGTGGAGGCGGAAGACGGGGTCTAGAGGTGCTTTTTCTCCTCCGCTTGTTGCTTCCGGTACTCGTCTTTGTAGGGTCCGAGGAGGTAATCGGGCCAATCGCCCTTCATGGCGTTGGGCCGGACCTTGGGATGGAGCATCCAACCGCCTTCCCAGTCGCGCAACGCGGTGCGTTTGACCGACATCTTGCCCTTGAGTGTGCGGTCGAACTCAAGTACTTCATTACAACGGTCTTCCGGGTTGCAGCTGATCTTCTTGATGGCGATTTGCGGGTAGGTGGGGTCCATTTCTTCGCCGTCGGCATTGAAGCGCGGCTTCGGAATGGCGGCTTCTTCGTAGGCTTTCAGTTGTTCAGCCTGCGCTTGTTCGCGGATTTGGTCCTGCTGGCGCTGGTAGTCGGCCAGGACTTGCTTCATCTTGTCCAGATGCAGGTAGTAGGAACGTTCGCAACGGGTACGGTGCATCCCGACGGTGGTGATGCCGCGCACGAAGGAGTCGAAGAGGGACCGGTCGGCCGATTCGGCCAGGTATTCGGCATGGTTGCAGCGGCCCAGGCGATAGAAGGCCTGAACGTGCAGTTCCAGCATTTGCGCGGTGGATTCGTCGATGGGCGGATAGAGGGTGCGGAGACGATCGAGGAGCGCGTCGTATTCCTGCTGGCTTTCGTGCGGCAGGAGGTAGAAGGGCAAGCGCGAGTACATGCCGTGCTTGAGGTTGTTCAGGCACGAGACGGCCTTGCCTTCGGGGGTCGCGGGACCGCCGATGCCGGAGCGGTCGCCCTTCAAGAGCTTATGGTCGCGATCGGGGTGGTTGGGCCGTTTCGCGCGGGGCTGCTTGGATGTCGGAGTCTGGGTCGATGGAGGCGCTGGGGCCTCGGGGGTGCCGGTGGCCGGCACGTCGGTCGCGTTGCGGGATTCTGAGCCGCTGGATGAAGAATCGGCCGGTTTATCGAAGGACTGTAGACCGGATTCGGAATGGGCGTCCGGCGTACCGGGCGCTTCGGGAGGTGCGGGTTGGTTGGGCTGATCGGATGGATCAGCCGGAGAGTTGTCGGTAGGAGCGACGTTGTTGAGGCCGTCCGGAGTCACGAGCGGGTCAGGGACCTCGTCGTGAGGAGAAGGTAGTTTGTTGTCCATTACGGCTTGAGGTTCGCAGCTGGCCGTGCGAGACGGCCTCCGCCGAATCCGCTAAGTGATTGAGGCGTAGGGAGATCAATCTTTTCAGAGTTTGGTGATCGGGGATTGGAAGGGACCGGGAACGCGGGGCCGTCCCGTTTTCTTTGCTCGGAGGGCAGCGGAGACCTAAATCCCCGATTTGAAGGAAGGAATCTTCCGGGATGAGCCGGAAGAACGCTGTCAGGACCCCTTTGGCGGCCCTCGGCCGCACTCCCGCCGCCCCGGAATCTGCCCGGATCGAACAAGTCTAACCGAGGTGGAATCAACCACTTTCCTCGTCACATCGCCCTGAAGATCTTGGCCAGAATCATGTCCGTGCCGCGGCATTTTGATCCCGAGGGATTCCTCCCATCCTCGGGCCATGAAAACCCTAGGACGAGTCCTTCTTCAGATTTCGCTACTGTCTTTGGGAGTCGCCGGCAGCTGGCCCGCCGGCGCAGCAACCCTGGAAATTCACATACATAACGACGCAGGACTTCAGCCGGCGGTCCTCGAGCAGCTCATGTCGCAGGTCCAGGTGATCCTCACCTCTGCCGGTGCTTCGGTCGATGTCCGAAACTGCCAGGGTAAGGACGATCCCTGGTGCCAGCAGCCGTCAGCCGGAGCCAAGGTGCTCTACCTGCGGATACTGCCCGGCGAGGGTCCGAAGATCAAGAACATGCGCAACCCCGCATTGGGAGCATCGGTGGCGGACGAAACCGGCGGATCGTACGGTTCTGTCTTCCTGGCAACCATCAAGGACCAGGCCCGTTCAGCCAGCGTTCCCTGGAACGTGGTCGCCGCGTACGCGACGGCGCATGAGATTGGCCATTTGCTCCTCGGCTCGAACGCCCACACCCGCACCGGTGTGATGAAGGCAGCCTGGGATGCAAAGGATATGTCGGCGATGTTCCAGAATGGTGTCCATTTCACGCGTGAGCAACAACAGTTGATTGCGAATTCGTGCGGCGAGAGGAGCGGGACTGAGCTAGCGGCCCGCTGATTGATTCAGGCTGCGGCCGAAGCGAGACTCATGCAGCTGTCGTCGGCCTCGCGCCCCGCGTAGTTTGGCGATATATTGTGAGCGGGGGGTGCGTTCGTGCCCGCCAGGGTTCGATTCGGGGCCTATGAGCTGGACGTTGCCGGCATGGAGCTGCGAAAGAACGGTGTGCGTCTACACCTTCAAGAGCAGCCCTTTCTGGTGCTGGCTACCCTCGTATCCAGGCCGGGCGAAGTCGTCAGCCGAGAGGAACTTCAACACCAGGTTTGGGCGAACGACACTTTCGTCGATTTCGATCAGTCGCTTAACAAAGCAGTCAATCGGCTGCGGGAAGTACTGAACGACGACGCTGCGCAGCCCAGGTACATTGAGACCATTCCTCGCCGCGGTTACCGGTTCGTTGCGCACGTGGAGAGCGTGAGTGCTCCTGCGGAAGCAGCGCTAGCTCCGCCAGTAGCCGCGAGCGAAAGCGCTCTTGCCAACGTTCCCACACCGCCGGTCCGCCGCCATCGTCGCTGGCCTTACGCTGCAGGAGGAGCCGTAGCAATTTTCGCTGCCGCGACTTTTTGGCTAACACGCCCGTTGCCGCCGCCGAGAATCATCGGTACCGTTCAGCTCACCAACGATGGCAAATCGAAGTTCGGTCCTATACTGACGGACGGCACGCGTCTCTATTTCAACCCGCTTTCGGATGCTGGAACACTTCCGCCAGACTTCTTGCCTTACCAGGTCTCAGCCAAAGGAGGTGAGCCGGTGGCTCTCCCGGCCGCGCTGGAAGGGATGCTGCTGCAAGACATCTCTCCTGAACGGTCGGATCTACTGTTAGTTCGCGCGGGCGCCCCACCTGGGACGCTTTGGACCGCGCCCGTGATGGGCGGCGCTCCCCGGCGTTTGGGGGATTTGGTTGTGAGTGACCCTTCCTGGCCGCCTAACGCTTCCTGGTCTCCCGACGGTCAAGAGATTGTCTACCACAACGGTCACGATCTTCTCGTCGCGCGGAACGACGGCACCGAGGTCCATAAGCTGGCGACCTTCCCGGGCTTGCCCTACGCCCCGCGCTGGTCGCCGGACGGAAGGAAGGTGCGTTTTTCGCTCTATTCCCCCAAGGTCGTGCCGCCCGGCCCGGCACTGTGGGAGGTCTCCATCGACGGATCAAACCCGCATCCGCTCCTGCCTGGATGGAATACCCTCGCGCAAGGAGCTGCGCGGTGGCATTGTTGCGGGCGCTGGACGCCCGATGGCAGGTATTTCCTTTTCATGTCCGCCCAGGATTTCCACCCAACCATGATCTACGCGATTCGGGAAAAGACAGGTCTGCTGACCAGGGCGAACCGAGAACCTGTTCAGTTGACGAGTGGGCCAATGAACACCTATTTTGTGGGCTCTAGCCCTGATGGCAAACGTTTGTTCGTCATAGGGGAGACATCGCGCACCGAACTTGTCCGTTATGACTTGACGTCGGGCCAGTCGTCGCCCTACATCAGCGGTCTTTCCGCGTTTCAACTGGACTTCTCCAGGGATGGCAAGTGGGTTGCTTACGTTTCCCAACAGCAATACACCCTCTGGCGAAACTCGCTCGATGGAAGCAAGGCACTTGAGTTGACGTCGCCTCCGCTTTCTGTCAACCACCCGGCTTGGTCACCGGATGGGAGGCAGATTGTCTTCGAGGGCTCGCTCCCGGGGAAGCCTCCGCAGATTTACGCCGTATCGGTCGACGGCGGCACGGCGCGGCCACTGACCGATGACAAGAGTTTCGACCTCGGTGCGTGGGACCCGAGTTGGTCTCCGGACGGGAGCTCGATTGTTTTTGGGGATCCTTGGGACCAGGCCGGAGCGCCGAAAGTCAAAAGTCTGCACCTGCTGAATCTGAAGACGCACTCGGTTTCCAACCTGCCTGGCTCGGAGGGGCTGTGGTCCCCGCGCTGGTCGCCGGACGGTCGTTTTCTGGTTGGACATTCGGACACGACACATAAGACAATGCTGTACGACGTTGAAAAGCAGCGGCAAACTGAGCTTGCCCCGAGCGGCGCTTATCCAAGATGGTCCCGTGACGGGCAGTTCGTTTACTTTTACGTCGTCGGAAAAGATAGGGCTTGGTGGAGAGTACGGGTGCGCGACCGGAAACTGGAAGTCCTAAGGCGCATGACTGACGTTCCGGAACCCCACGACTATTGGTTTACGCTGGCGCCGGATGGTTCTATCATTACTTGGAGGGAGATCAAGAGCACGGAAATCTATGCCCTGGATTGGGAGGCGCCGTGAGGTCCGCTATGGAAGCGCGGAATTGCGCGGGTCTCGTCGGCCTCGCGCCTCGCGCGGTTTGGCGATATATTGTGAGCGGGGGGTGCGCTTGTGCCCGCCAAGGTTCGATTCGGGGCCTATGAGCTGGACGTAGCCGGCATGGAGCTGCGAAAGAACGGTGTGCGTCTGCACCTTCAAGAGCAGCCCTTTCTGGTGCTGGCTACCCTCGTATCCAGGCCGGGCGAAGTCATCGCCCGAGAGGAACTTCAACACCAGGTTTGGGCGAACGACACCTTCGTCGATTTCGATCAATCGCTCAACAAAGCAGTTAATCGCCTGCGGGAAGTGCTGAACGACGACGCTGCGCAGCCCCGATACATTGAGACCATTCCTCGCCGGGGGTACCGGTTCGTTGCGCACGTGGAGAGCGTTAGTGCTCCTCCGGAAGGACCGCTAGCGCCACCAGAGGCTGACAATGCAGCCGCTCATCCCGCCGTTCCGGCGCAGCCCGCTCGGCGCAGGTCTCGCTGGCCGTACGTCGCAGGAGGAGCCGTAGCAATTTTCGCTGCCACGATTTTCTGGCTCACGCGACCGTTGCCCCCGCCGAGAATCACCGGTACCGTTCAGCTCACCTACGATGGAAAATCGAAGTTTGGTCCTATACTGACGGACGGCTCCCGTCTCTATTTCAACTCGGTTTCGGGTGCTGGAGCACTTCCGACAGACTTCTTGCCTTACCAAGTCTCAGTCAAAGGCGGTGAGCCCGTGGCCCTACCGGCCGCGCTGGAAGGGTTGCTGCTGCAAGACATCTCATCCGAACCGTCGGATCTCCTGCTAGCGCGGCCCAAATTCACTCACCAGAGCTTTTCATCAGGGACGATTTGGACTGCCCCCGTGATGGCAGGGGCTCCCCGGCGTTTAGGGGATTTGGTCCTAAGTGACACTTCCTGGGAGCCTCTCGCTTCCTGGTCTCCTGACGGTCGGCGGATTGTCTACTCTAACGACGGTCACGATCTTCTCGTCGCGCGGAACGACGGCACCGAGGTTCATAAGCTGGCGACTTTCCCGGGCTCGCCCTTCGCCCCGCGCTGGTCGCCGGACGGAAGCAAGGTGCGTTTTTCACTCATTTCCCCCAAAATCGTGCCGCCAGGCCCGGCATTGTGGGAGGTGTCCATCGACGGATCAAACCCGCATCCGCTCCTGCCTGGATGGAATACCCCGGCGCAAGGAACTACACGATGGCATTGTTGCGGGAATTGGACGCGAGACGGCAAATACTTCGTCTTCCACTCAGGGCAGAGCGGCCACCCAACTAATGTCTGGGCGATTCGGGAAAAGACAGGTCTGCTGACCAGGGCGAGCCGAGAACCTGTTCAGTTGACGACTGGGCCGATGCATACCTACCATCCGGCCTCCAGCGCTGATGGCAAACGTTTGTTCGTCATAGGGGAGACATTGAGAGCCGAACTCATCCGTTATGACTTGACGTCGGGCCAGTCAGCCCCCTTTCTGCCTGGGCTTTCTGCGCTTCTATTGGATTTCTCGAGGGACGGCAAGTGGGTCACTTACGTTTCCTATCCGCAATACACCCTCTGGCGAAACTCGGCCGATGGAGGTCAGCCGCTTGAGTTGACGTCGCCCCTCCTTACTGTCCGGCGGCCGGCTTGGTCACCGGATGGGAGGCAGATTGTCTTCGAGGGTGCGCTTGGAGCGCCCCTGCCCAAACCTCCGCAGATTTACGTTGTGTCGGTGGACGGCGGGACGGCGCAAGCACTCACGGATGACAAGAGTTTCGAACTCGGCGCCTTTGACCCGAGTTGGTCGCCCGATGGGAACTCGATTGTCTTCGGTGACAGTTACGATTCGGGTCAAGCGCCGAAAGTCAGAAGGCTGCACCTGTTGAATCTGAAGACGCACTCGGTCTCCAACCTGCCTGGCTCGGAAGGGCTGTGGTCGCCGCGCTGGTCGCCGGATGGGCATTCCCTGGTTGTGATAGGGGACACGGCGGATACGAGCAAGATCATGCTCTACGATATTGAGACGCAGCGGCGGACCGAACTTGCCGAGAGGGTTTCTTATCCAACATGGTCCCGTGACGGACAGTTCGTCTATTTCTACGTCTGGGGAAAAGAAAGGGCCTGGTGGAGAGTACGGGTGCGCGACCGGAAACTCGAGCTTATCCGGAGCAGGAAGGACGTCCCGGAACCCGGCGACTATTGGTTCACGCCGGCGCCGGATGGTTCTATCATTACCTGGCGGGATATCAGAGCAACGGAGATCTATGCGCTGGATTGGGAGACGCCGTGAGCTATTCCCCGTTTTCGGAGGCATCCCCAGCAGATGCTTGATGGGTTTGCCGGTGCGTGACACAACGTGCGTCGTCGCCCGGACGATTTCGTCTCATCTTAGGCCGGCGTAGCCGGAATCTCTGGGCATGCCGCATCCGCTTGCTCACTAGTCAGTGTGAAAAGTCCGGACAGAGTGGCGAGTCAGCTGGATCGTATCTTGGGACAGGCTCGCTCTGTCCACGCGGCGATGCGGCTGAGGTTGACGAGCGTGAGTGTTGTCACCGCCTTGGGAACAGAGGCGCCTGTCCCGGTGGGCTTTGAAGCGCATCCGCTTGCTGACGCGCGCGGTTCAGTGCTGGAGTTTGGGCGGATTCCGGTAGGCGTTTGCCAACCGTTGAGCTGTCAGCAATCACCTCCGATCACACGACACGACACCGCTTGCTAACGAGACTGTGTGAGAACTCCGGGACAGAGTGGCGAGTCGACGGTGCCGTATCTTGGGACAGGCTCGCTCTGTCCACGCGGCGGTGTGGCTGAGGTTGACGAGCGTGAGTGTTGTCACCGCCTTGGGAACAGAGGCGCCTGTCCCGGTGGGCTTTGAAGCGCATCCGCTTGCTGACGCGCGCGGTTCAGTGCTGGAGTTTGCGCGGATTCCGGTAGGCGAGTCGGCTGTGCGGCATCTTGGGACAGGCTCGCTCTGTCCACGCGGCGATGCGGCGGAGGTTGACGAGCGTGAGTGTTGCAGTCGCCCTGGGAACAGAGGCGCCTGTCCCGGTGGGCTTTTACCGTGTCATGCTTGTGAAGGCATCGCCTTCCAGCCAGCCAGGCATGGTGATGACGTTTCGCCGGCGCCACAACTCCGCATGAGTTCGCCCATCAGCGCTTCTTCACCATCGCCTCCGCGCACCGCCAGCAAAAGAATTCTTCCGTGGCTGGTTGCGGTCGCGTTCTTCATGGAATCGCTGGACACGACGATTCTGAACACGGCCGTGCCGACGATCGCCTCGGCACTCCAGGTTGCGCCGCTGAGCATGAAGTCGGTGCTGGCCAGCTACACGCTGAGCCTGGCCGTGTTCATTCCCATCAGCGGTTGGATGGCGGACCGCTTCGGAACGCGCCGGGTGTTTGCATCCGCCATCGGAATCTTCACGCTTGGCTCCATCCTATGCGGGATATCGAGCAACATCCACTTGTTGGTGGCGTGCCGCATACTGCAAGGCTGCGGCGGGGCCATGATGGTGCCGGTGGGCCGTCTCACGCTGGTACGGACGTTCGCGAAATCCGAGCTGATTCGGGCTATGAGCTTCGTTGCGATTCCGGGCCTGGTTGGACCCATGCTGGGACCGATCGCCGGCGGGCTGATCGTACATTACTTTCACTGGCGGATGATCTTCTTTGTGAACGTGCCGATTGGCCTGATTGGTCTGGTGTTGGTGTACCTGCATCTACCGGACTTCCGCGAAGAACGCACCAACCCGCTGGATGTGGTGGGGCTTATCCTGTTCGGCTCGGGCGTTGCCTTGCTGTCGTATGTGCTGGAGGTGTTCGGTGAACACTCGCTGAGCGTGCGGGAGATTCTCGGCTTGCTGACAATCTCGGTGGTGCTTCTGGCGGGCTATGGCCTGCATGGGGCGCATGCCGAATTTCCGCTGCTGCGCCTGAGTCTGTTTCGCATTCGGACCTTCCGTTCGGCGGTCAGCGGCAGCTTTGTCACGCGGCTGGGTATCGGGGGAATCCCGTTCCTTCTGCCGCTTCTCTACCAGGTGGGCTTAGGGTATTCTCCGGTCCAATCGGGACTGCTCATCATGCCCCAGGCGATTGCCGCGATGAGCCTGAAAATGACGATGCCGCCTATTCTGGCGCGGTTTGGCTATCGCGGCATTTTGATTTCGAACACCGTGATGTTGGGTATGCTCATCGTGCTTTTCGCGACGATCGGCGTGGGTACGCCGGCCTGGCTGATTGTGCTGCAGGCCTTCTGCTATGGGTTCTTCAGCTCGCTACAGTACACGAGCATGAACACGTTAACGTATGCCGACATCACGGAGGAACAGACTAGCGCCGCCGGCTCCATTGCGAGCACCATGCAGCAAATGTCCATAAGTTTTGGCGTGGCTACGGCGTCGCTCGTCACAGCCCTGTTCATTCCTGACCGGTTTCGGTCGAACCCGGCGGAAATGATACACGGCATACACCTGGCGTTCTTTGTTCTGGGCGGATTGACGGTTCTGTCGACGATCGTCTTCCGGGAACTCAAGAGCCAAGACGGAGCAGCGGTGAGCAGGCAGAGAACGCTGCAAGCCGAGGGATGAGGGCAGTAGGGCCGAGGCTCCGTGGCGGAGAGCGTCCGCTTGCTGACGCGCGCGGTTCTGTGCGGGAGTTGTGGCGACCGCTCCGTAACCGTCGCGGCTGGGCGGGTCCAAACCGGAGACATGGGTAACAGTTTAGACCGGAGACATGGGTAACAGTTGAATTGGTTGGTGACTGGGTTCCGAAAGGGGCATGCTTGGGCATGCCTTGGAAGGAGAACAGAACGATGGACCAACGGATCCAACTGATTCGGGAACACCAAGAGGGTGAGAGCATATCGGCGCTGGCGGAAATCTACGGCGTCTCGCGCAAGACGGTTTATAAATGGCTGGTGCGGCATGCGGCCCTGGGCGTCGCCGGACTGGCCGACCGGAGCCGCGAGCCACAACATTGCCCGAGCCGGCTCAGTGAGGAGACGATCGCGGAGATCATCGCCGCACGGCATCGCTGGAACTGGGGGCCGCGCAAGTTGCGCATTAAGCTCGCGGCCGCGCAACCCGGCATCGTGTGGCCCGCCGCGAGTACCATCGGCGAGGTGTTGAAGCGTGCCGGCCTCACCCATCCGCGCAGGCGACACAGGCGTACGCCACCGGCAACGCTCCCGTTCGCCCCGGTTGCTGCGCCGAACCAGACCTGGTGTGCGGACTTCAAAGGCTGGTTTCGCACCGGCGACGGGACACGCTGCGATCCACTCACCATCACCGACGCGCACAGCCGTTATCTGTTGCGCTGCCACATCACGCCCAAGGCCGACGGCGTGCACGTGGCCGCCCTATTCGACGCCGCGTTTCGCGAGTACGGACTGCCGCTGGTAATCCATACCGACAACGGCGTGCCCTTCGCCAGCGTGGCGCCGGGCGGCCTCAGCCGCGTTTCCATGCAGTGGGTGAGGCTCGGCATTACGCCGGAGCGTTCGCGTCCGGCTTCCCCGCAGGATAACGGCCGGCATGAGCGCATGCACTCGACGCTGAAGCAGGCCACCTTGTGTCCGCCCGAGCGCAATCCACGCCGGCAACAGGAGGCCTTCGACCGGTTCCTGCATGAGTACAATCACGAGCGTCCGCATGAGGCGCTGGGCGGCCAGGCGCCGGCCCGTTGCTTTGCCCCCTCGCCGAGGCCGATGCCGCGTCGGGTGCCGGAGCTGCACTACGACGAAGAGACCGCCGTGCGTCGCATCTCCCAACAAGGCAGCCTGAGATTCCATGGCGTGCGCACCTTTGTCAGCGAGATATTCGCCTCTGAGTGGCTTGGATTGAGCGCGCTGGACGAGCGCACATGGGAGGTAAAATACGGGCCGATCACGGTGGGCTTTCTCGACACCTACCGGCACCAATTCCACCGCGCGCTGAGTCCGGCTCTGCGGCGAAAGCTGGGACTGCCGGAAGCGTGACGATCGTATGGAAATGCCGGCGGCGGAAAGCCTGGAAATCCAACCGCAGGATTTCCAGGCTTCCCTCCGTCCTTGGAAATCGCTGTCGCGATTTCCACATTCCCACACTCACTACCCCTACCCCTATAATCAATCGGGAACCCACAGCCAACCCCAATCCACTGTTACCCATGTCCTCGGATCAATTTGTTACCTATGTTCCCGGCCGGACAAAGGCTTTTGTGAACATTGGCATGTCTGTGCGGAAGGTGAGCATCCGCTCCCTCACGGTCGCGGCTCGGAAGGCTTTTGTGAACATTGGCATGTCTGTGCGGACCCATGCGGGAGAGGGGTGGGGGACCGATTTTGGGGCCGATGGTTGAGAATGAAGCGATGAGAGTCGCGAAGATCGTAATCGGTATCTGCTTTGCGTTGCCTGCGCTGGCGCAATACACGGCGCAGCGTAACGGGGACGTGGTCCGACTGGAGGATGCGAAAAGCCAGACGGTGGTCTCGATCGTCACCTCCGTCGGCAACGAGGCGTTCGAGATGAAAGTGAAGGGACAGAACGTGCTGTTCTTTCCGTACGCTTCGCTCGACGACTTCAAAGCCCATCCCATGCTGAGCGGGATTCCGTTCCTGGGACCGTGGGCGAACCGCCTCGATGAAGATGGGTTCTACGCCAACGGGAAGCGCTACGCCTTCAACATGGATTTGGGCAATGTTAAAGGCGCTCACCCGATTCACGGCTTCCTGTCCACTACGAATCAGTGGCAGGTGATCGAAGTCAAAGCCGACGGAGACGCCGCGTGGGTCACCAGCAAGCTCGAGTTCTACCGCCAGCCGGACTGGATGGCTCAGTTTCCGTTTGCGCACACCATTGAGATGACGCACCGGCTGCACAACGGCGTGCTGGAGGTGATTACCAAAGTGACGAACCTGAGCGTGGAGCCTATGCCGCTCTCGATCGGTTTCCATCCCTACTACCGGTTGACCGACTCGAAGCGGGACGAATGGGTTCTCAACGTGGGCGCTCGCAGCCAGTGGTTACTGAGTCCGGATAAAATCCCGACGGGCGAAACCGAGCCGATTGAAAAACTTTTCCCGAATCCGCAGGCCGTCGCTCTCAAAGACTACAGCCTGGACCACGTGTTTGGCGATCTGATTCGGGACTCATCCGGCCACGCCGCGGTGTCGGTGCAGGGAAAATCGCAAAAGCTGGAAATTCTGCTCGGTCCGAATTACCGTGCGCTGGTGATCTTCGCACCGGGGCCTCGTCCCGGCGCACCACCGCCTGTCGCCGCGATTGGCCGCCCTCCGTTCGATCGCAACTTCATCGCACTGGAGCCCATGGTGGGGATTACCGATGCGATGAACCTGGCTCACAAAGGGCTCTACAAGGAACTGCAGTCCATCCCTCCCGGCGGAAAGTGGCAGGAGAGCTTCTGGATTCACCCAACCGGGTTTTGAGGCTAGTTCCCGATTGGAACCCAGTCCTTGCCGTCAAACTGAATCAGGAACAACTGCTTGATGGGCTGATAATCGGTGTCGCTCGTCGTGACCCGGATTCCGGGCCGAAGCATTCCCAACTCGAGATCCAGGCTCGCGGCCTGCTTCATGACGTTCGCGCGGGTGAGGTTGTTTCCGCATTTCTTCAGCACCGCTACCACCGTCTCGGCAACCTCATAGCCATACACGTAACTGGCATCCCGGATATTGGTGTCCGGGTTGTACTTCTTCATCCAAGCAAGGAACGCAAGCACGGCAGGGTCGCTTTGGTCCTGCGGTTTGAGCCAGTTTTTGGAACGCGCATTGGTGATAATGCCGGTTGCTTTCTTAAGGCCGGCCGGTTCTAAGAAAGCAGGAATCGAGAGCGACGCATTGGGAATGAACTGCAAGGGATGCCAATCGATGTCGTACGCTTTGCGAATTACCCGCGACGCTAAGCGCCCCACCGCCAGGTTCAGAAAGACATCCGCGCCTGAGTCTTTGAGTGCCACAATCTCTGCGTCCACCGCGAGTGGATCGGCATATGAGAATGAGCTTTCTTTGATGATCATGGCCGCCGCTTTTGTCCCGAGGCCCTCCCGTAGGCCAACCAGCCATTCGTTACCAGCCGCATCGCGTGGGTAGAGTATCGCTATCTTGGCGTCCGGCTTGTGGGTCAGGATGTATTTGGCATACACCAATCCCTCGGTCTTCCTGCTGGCCTGAAAGCCCATCGTCCACGGGAAATGGGTGGGGTCGTCAAATGCCGAGTCCGTCGCCGCGACGAAGAGCTGCGGAACCTGCTTCTCATTCATGTACGCGCGGATGGCCAAGTTGGCGGGAGTGCCCCAGATGCCGGCTGTCAGCAGGACCTGGTCCTGTTCCACAAGTTGGTGCGCAAGGGCCACTGCTTGTGCGGTGTCGGAGCCGGAATCCAGGCTGATGAACTTGACCGGGTGGCCATTGATGCCACCTTGATCATTGATCATCTGGAAGTAAGCGGCCTCCGCGCGTCCTGTGGCGCCGTACTCGGAGAATGCGCCGGTATACGGCATGATGTTGCCGATCTTGATCTCCGTCGCCGTTGCACCCGGGTCGTGTTGTTCTTGCGCCGAGGCTTGTCGGGCAAGGGCAAGCACGAACAATGTGAAGACAGCAACGGAGCGCGTCCCGGCGCAGACGGACCGCCTGCCGGAAGTAGCGACAGCTCTCATAGGATCAAGTCTACGAGGCCTGCCGGCAGCATGGCGGTTCGCTCTAGTTCCAGCGCTCAATATCCACTTCCGACGGTCACAGGTCGGAAGGGTTTCGGCGGTTCCCCGAACCTGATCACAAAAGTACGAAAAACTTTATCTTGCTTATATTCAATCGCTTACGACATTTTTTGCCGGCTGGCCGCACAGGGTCTATTGCTAACCTCGTGTGCGAAGAGAAGTTGATCTCGACGCCGTGGAAGTCATGGCGAGGGAAGAAATTCAGGGGCGGCAGAAGCCGATGGTTGTGCGGACTGATGCCCTGAGCCTGTGATGAGAAAGAAAACGCTTCTGAGAAAGAAGGCCGAGAAGAGGGAGGGAGTGTTGGACGGGGCGGAAGGGTATACCCCTTTGCCATCCCAGTGGAGATTCCACGAGAGTCATTCAAAGTTCAAAGGATTCTCGGGGCCGGTGGGCTCAGGAAAGAGCGCGGCTCTTTGCTATGAGGCGATTATTCAGTCGGAGCGCAGTCCGGGTTGTACGGGGCTCATTGCTGCACCAACATACTCGATGCTGCGGGACACGACCGAGCCCATGCTGCTCGCCATGCTTGAAGAACTGGCGCTGGACTACGAGCACAAGAAGACCGAGGCGAAGATCGTCTTTACGAGAACGGGATCCAGTATTCTGCTGCGCTCGCTCGATAACCCGGAGCGGCTGCGAGGCACAAATCTAGCGTGGTTCGGGCTGGACGAGCTTTCCTACACGAAGGAGGAGTCATGGCTACGAATCGTGGCGCGTCTTCGTGACCCCGCAGCGGCCGGGCTGTGTGGGTTCGGAGTTTGGACACCAAAGGGAACTGACTGGGTGCACCGGCGCTTCATTCAGGAGACGAAGGCCGGATACGAGTGCGTCCAGGCCGAGCCCTTCGAGAACCGTTACGTCGTCGAGAACGCGCCGGACTATTACGAAAGCCTGAAGGAGACTTACGATCCGAAGTTTTACAGGCAGGAGGTTTTAGGTGAGTACATCAATGTATTTGCAGAACAGGTGTACCACTGCTTCAACCGGGCTGTCCACGTAGTTCCTCAGCGGTATGACCCGACGGCCACTCTGATGTGGTCGCTGGATTTTAACGTCACGCCAATGAGTTCTTTATTAGTTCAAGAGAACCAGGGAAGACTGAGAGTCATTAGCGAGATCGTGATGCAACGAGCGAGTACCGAACAGGCTTGCGCGGAGTTTCTGAATCGCTATGCCACGCACCGAGGCCCGGTGGAAATATTCGGCGATGCCAGCGGCAATAAGCAGCAGACAGCCGGAGGAAGTGATTACTCGATTTTGGCAAAACGACTTACACAAGCAGGACTTGGGGCTTTCAAGAAGCGAGTTCCGCCGGCTAATCCGCCAGTTCTACGGAGGGTGGCCCAGGTAAATGCCGTTCTGACGAACGCCGAAGGCCTGGTTCGCCTGGAAATAGACCCGAGTTGCCGGGAGTTAATCCAGGACCTGGAGCAGTTGAGCTTCAAGCCGGATACTTCGGTTATCGACAAAGAACGAGATCCAAAGCGGAGTCATACATCAGATGCTCTCGGATACCTGATCTGCATGCTGTACGACCCTTCCAAGTTCGGCGAGATGGGCCAACCGCTTTGGTAGTAGCGATAAGGAAAGAGGGACCAAGTGATTGATATAAACCACGAACACAATGAGTACAGACAGTCCCTAATCATGTGGCGCCGGTACAGGGACCTATATGCAGGCGGAGAACTGCTGAGAGCGCACGCGGATCAATTCCTGACGAGACGACAGAAGGAACCACAGGACGTCTATCTGGAGCGCTTGTCGCGGTTGTTCTATGAGAACTACATCGGCTCGATTATCGACTGGTACGCCGCGACACTGTTCAGCCGCGAGCCAGGCATTACGATTGAAACGAAAAATGACGGCGTGGCTCAGTATTTCGCTTCGTTCTCCGATGACTGCGACCGAAGGAATACCCGGCTGACGGAGTTCTTAAAGCACAGCTTCACGGAAATGCTTGTAACTGGAGCGAGCCACCTCTTAGTCGACTTCCCGCGGCCGATCAGGCGGCCTGCCAATCGCGCAGAAGAAGAGGCTCTTGGTCTATCGCGCGCGTTCCTGGTGAATTATGGCGCGGAAGAACTGATTAATTGGAGCTTCGACGAAGACGGCCAATATGCCTGGGTGGTTCTCCGACGGTCATCGCGGACACAGCTCAGCGTAGACAATCCCGAAGCGGTTGAGCAAACCTTCTGGTACTACTACGACAAACAGTCCTACAAAGTGTTCAAGCGGGTAGACCAGGCCGGGGAAAAAGCGCCGATCGTACAGGTGGCTGAGGGCACACATGGAATGGCCCGGCTTAACAAAGTTCCGCTGTTAACGTTGCGCGTCAGCCAAGGTTTATGGCTGATGAACAAGTCAGCACTGCTGCAAGTGGAACATCTGAACAAGTCGAACGCACTAGGTTGGGCAATCACGATGGGCTTGTTCGCAATGCCGGTGATCTACTCAGACCGGGAGTGGAATCAAGTGGTCGGCGAATCGTACTATATCCAGCTCGGTCCCCAGGATCGTTTTGGCTGGACAGAACCGGATGGCAAAGTCTTTCAGATCGCCGCACAGAACCTGGCTGACCTGAAGGACGAAATCTACCGCGTTTGCTACCTGTCCCAGGCCGCCGGCGAGGTATCAGGCGGCTCAAAAATGCAATCTGCGCTGAGCAAGCTGAGGGACTTTGCGATTACGCAAGAGGTCCTAAGGAGTTACGGCGACACGGTTAAAGAAGTACTGAGACGCCTGCTAGAGGCGATTGCGGGCGGCAGAAACGATTCAGTGAAGTTTCAGGTTTCCGGTTTTGATGAGTTCGATATTGGAGATTTTGCCACTGAGTTGTCGGACGCTCAAAACCTGCTGGGGCTGGGCATTGAGTCTCGCACACTTCAACAGCAGATCTTCAAGAGGTTAGCGCTTAAATACCTGTCTGACGCGAGGCAAGATGTGAAGGACAAGATCTCTGTCGAGATCGATGAGCAGTTTTCTAAATAGGAGAAAGAACGATGGCTGATCAAGAACAAACGGAATCGGGGCAGGCGACGGGGGTTGATGTCCGCCAGATTGTGCAGCAGGCGGTTGAGGAATTTCTCAGAGCGCAGCAACAGAAAGTGGAGCCCACCTACAAAACTGAACTCCTCGAGGAGCGCAAGCGACGGGAAGCCTTGGAAGGGCGCCTGAATCAGCTTGTGGACGAAAACCGAAAGGCGCGTGCGGCGGCCGAGGAGGCCGAGCGGCACTCCAAGATCCGCAGTGAACTCCAGAAGCTGGGTGTGTCAAAAGTCGAGTTGGCATTCCGTGCAGTAAAGGATGACATCGTCCGCGCGGAGGATGGCCGCCTTGTGGCAAGAGGTGGAGATGCCAAAGCGCTGGAAGAATTTCTGAGTTCCTTTGTGGAAGAGAATCCAGAGCTATTGCCTGCCCGTATTACGGGCGGAACGGGCGCCCCGACTGGGTCCCGTGAAGCTCTGCATGGCGGAGATTCCGGCGTTGATGTGGAAAAGATCAAAGCCGGAATGAGTGCGGAGGACCTCGAGCGCGTTCGCCAGGAGATTGCGCGGGTTGCGTCACGGACGCTGCGCGGTCTCTGATTCGAGGTCGAACAGGGTGGCGTTCGGCGTTCATCCTTAGTCAATTAGGAGAATTATGTCTATAATTACGTCAGCTAATCTGGCGAATGCTATTGTCAAACTCGTTGCCGCTGATGCTTTGCCCGCGTTGATGGGCAACTTAATCATGGGTAACCTGGTGAATCGGGATTATGAACCTGTGCTCGCCCATTCGGGTGATACGGTCAACGTTCCTATTCCTCCCGTCTTAGTGGCAAATAACATAGCGGAAGGCGGTACGGTACAGCCGCAGAATCCCAACTTAGGGAACGCGCAGATTGTTTTGAATACTCATGTGGAGGCAACGTTCCAGCTTCCCGATGTCACGAAAGCGCTGGCTTTTCCGGAGCTTTTGAAGACTTACATGCAACCCGCGGTGGTGGCGATCGCAGAACGAGTTGAAACCGATCTGCTTAATCTCTACAGCCAGTTCTCGGCGAATTCGCCGGTGGGAGCCGCAGCGACGCCAATCACGGAGGCCACGATCGATGCCGCCGAGACAGCGCTTTTCCAGTCGCAGGTTCCTAACAGCGCGGCGAAGTATTTGGTGGTTAACCCAGCGACGTACTCGCTGATCCGCCAGATTCCCCGGTTTAGTGAGTATTACTCAGCCGGCGACGCGGGCCTGAAGGCTTTGATCGAAGGCAATGTCGGGAAAATGAAAGACTTCTTTATCTTTCGGTCTCAGTTTGTTCCGGTGACGGGCATTACGACAGTCAACACTCATAACCTGGCATTCAGCCGCGACGCGATTGGCCTGGTCATTCGGCGGCTGCCGCAACCGCTTCCCGGAACGGGTGCGATTGCCGAGTACGCGGAGCTGGGCAACTTTGGCATTCGGGTCGTGATGAGCTATCAACCGAACACGCTGTCACAGCAGTTTACGGTTGACGTACTGTACGGCTGCGGAGTTCTTCGCAATAGTTTTGCGGTCCAAGTCAACAGCTAGACGTTGGTAACAGTCTCAAGTGAAAGTTCAGGGAACTGGTTCGCCGGTTCCCTTTTTGTTTTGGGGGGCTCATGGATTTACGACAGTTCTACAAGAAAATGCGTGAGGTGGAATCCTCGCTACCGCAGCCTTACGTAATGGTCACGAGCGTTGAAACGAGTGACGGGGGGAAGCCAGGAATTGTGTCTGAGGTGTCGCGTGAAGTAGCAGCAATGCTCATTGTCAGCGGCAGGGCGGTGCAGGCAAAGGATGAGGAAATCGAATCGTACCGGGTATCGCAGAACGAGGCCAGGCAAGCGCTGGAAAAGGCGGAGATGGCCAAACGTCTTCAAGTGGCGATCATCAGCGATCCCGAAGGAAAACTGATCGGGCGAAAGCCTGTGACTAAGTAAAGGCGATCACAATGGCACTGCTAACCGACGCAACTATCATCGGCCTGGATGAGCTGACATCGTACGAGACGAACATCACAACAGTCACTTCTACCCATGGCATTGACATCGACACGAAGGTTTCTGTCTCGATTACGTCGATCGGTGATCTGCTTCTGCTGCGGTTGCTGAAGGCCGGGCTGAGCGATCCGCAACATATGTACCGACGGCAGTTAGGCGTGTCAACCGTGGTTGTCACTCCTCCCTTAGAGCGCTGGCTGTGTCTCGACGTTTTGGCGAACATCTTTGCGGAGGCGTACAACGTCCAACTGAACGACAGGTTCAAGGGAAAGTGGACGCAATATCTTCAGCAAGCGGACGTGGCGCAACAGTTGGTCTGGCAGTACGGAGTGGGGATTGTTAATCAAGCTCTGCCGCAGGCTCTCGAAGCGCTCGTTTCGATTCAGTCCGGTCCGCTTGCCAACCAGGAACTCCTGATCCAAGTTGCCTGGACAGATGCAAATGGGAATGAAGGAGCTTTGAGCCCAGCACTCGGACTAGAGGTGCCGGGCGGATCTTCAGTTGCGGTTTCAACAGCCGAAGGCGCAGACGGTGCACCAGCTGCCGCGACGGGCTGGAATGTATATTTGGGGCAAATCGGGCTAGATGTTACCCGGCAGAACAACGCCCCAATTCCGGTCGGGTCGACTTGGTTTCTTCCAGATTTCGGAATTATTCAGGGTCCTGTGCCGGTCGGCGGCCAGAGTCCCGACTATTACGTGATTGATCCACGTAGAACACCGAGGGGTTAATGATGACACCTTTGACGCTACTTGCACCTATGACCTTGGCTAATTTGCTGACGGAAAATAGTGCACTGAGCTCGCAGATAGCGGCCGTCGAGGAACAGTTCGGCTATACGCTGCCGCCTATTCTCTCCAGCCAAATCATCCTGAGTTCGGCGGACGCGGACATGACAGACCGCCGGCAGCAGATCGGCTATCCAAGGATTGCAATCTACAGCGACCGCGTTGTCAACAATCTCAGGGAAAAGTTCAGAACGTTGTCGGGAACCGTGTCTGTGACGATCGCTCTCGCCGCAAGCGCCGACCTAATCGATCAGGTGGAGCAGTGGACACATTACTACGTCGAGGCGATTACAAACATCTTAAGGCAGAATATCGGCGATTGGGGTAACGGGATGTTTTTCCCGGGAACGTACGAGGTACAAGTTCAACCGCCGAAGCCTGGAGGATCTGGATTTGTCCAGACAGCAAACGTGACCTGCATCGTCAGTGTGAGTAGGAACTAAGGGGAGATATATGGCCAGTTACATTTCATCGAATCAGAATCGAGTTTATGTTGGGATCGAAGCGGCGTACGGGCAGGCTGCCACGATCTCCGGCAGCAACCGGTTCCCGGCGGTCCATATGGCGATCGCACAGGCTTTGGAACAGGGCGTTCGAAGAGACAAAACAGGATCGCGTACTTTTCTTGGCGTTCCTGCGACGTCGCGAAAGCTAACCACGTTTCAAGTGCAGACGTATTTGACTTCGTGGAGTGGCACGCCGGAGCCTTCTTACGGTCCGCTGTTTCACGCTGCGTTAGGCGCAGCCCCGGTGTCTAGCGCCGGCTTGACAGTCCAGGCGGCGGTAGGCACAAGCGGCATTAAGACCTCGACTCCGCACGGGCTGGCCGTGGGGTCAGGCGTTTCTTTCAACAGCGAGCTTCGGTTTGTGACGACGGTTCCCGATCCGAGTTCCGTCGTGCTGAACGCGCCGTTTTCTTCGGTTCCACAGGCAGGAAGCTCTTTGGCTCCGACCATTACTTATTCACTCGCCACGAGCTTGCCGAGCGTCTCTCTTTTTGATTACTGGGATCCCGCGGATGCGGTGAGCCGCGTTCTGGTGGGCGGAGCCGTTTCGCAGCTTGAGTTTGCCGTGAACGGCGACTTTCATGAGTTTCTTTTTCAGGGCCCTGCGGCCGATGTTCTGGATACCACGAGCTTCGCGTCTGGCCAAGCGGGCTTAGCGGTCTTTCCGGTAGAACCCCAGCTCGGTGGGTTCAACTATTCGATCGTACCTGGCCACCTGGGACAAGTTTGGCTGGGCGCAAGCCCTTCGAATCAGTTCTTCACGCTGACGGAAGCGAAGGTCGGGGTGAACAACTCGATCGAAGTTCGAAATCGGGAGTTCGGGGCGACTCTGCCTCGAGCGATCGCGCCGGGGCCACGACTGGTGACTTCGGAGTTTAGCCTGTATGCCCAGGATGACACTCAAACCAGCGCCCTCTATCAGGTGGCGCGTGCCCGACAACCGATCTCGGCGATGATCCAGCTGGGGCAGCAGCAGGGACAGCTGCTAGGCATTTATTTGCCAAGCGTAATCCCGGAAGTACCTAATTTTGATGATTCTGATACTCGCTTGCAGTGGGCATTTACGGGCTGCAAGGCGCAAGGTGTAGCAGATGACGAACTCTATGTTGCCTTCGCATAAAGATTTTCAATTCGATAGCAGCCGGCGAGTGGAAAGCCAGAGTGTTGCCGGTGTTGTGTTTTGGGTTCGAAAAACGTCACTCGCGCAACGCATCGAGTTGCTGACCCGCATTCGCGAGCTGACTCGCAAGTACGAGTTTTTGAAGGCAGGGGAACCGGCGGAGCTGATGGAAGCGACGCTTGGAGACCTACTTACTACAAAGCTATACGTCGAGTGGGGGCTGGAACGCATAGAGGGCCTGTCGATCGACGGACAAGATGCTTCAATGACGTTGCTTCTTGAGAAGGGACCGGAGCAATTGTGCCTGGAGATTGCTCAAGAAGTGCAGAAGGAATGCGGGCTATCTGAGGAAGAAAGAAAAAACTCTTAGTCGCATTCCACTTCCAATACTCGGCAGAGGCCGCTTGGAACTGCGACACATGCCGAAGCGGCGGCTTAGCTCGGGTGAGAAACTGCGCCTGGCTGGATATGGAGAGCAGTAAGGAGAGCGGGGAACGGCCGCGGCTGGTGTGGTGCCGAAACGGGGTGTCGACGAACCGATGCCCAAAGAATGAGATCACCGCCAGAAGCGTCAGCTGGCTGGAGGCCTTCCACCACTGGAAGATTCTCGGCCCAGCTGCTTTTGGTGAATTGGATGCGCGAACTGCCGATGCGTTCATGGTCCTAGAGGAGGCCTGTCGTGAAGAACAGTAAGAACTCGTTTTCAAGCGTCACATTTCAATCCCTCGTGAAGAACCTGGCGGGCACTCCGAAGCTGTCATTCGGATCGCAGCCGAAGCTCAGTGCTCTCAGCAGCACTGGCGTCAAGAGTTCACTGAACGCCCCGGCAGTCAAAGGAATTTCGTTTGGAAGTCCCTCTTCTCGGAGCAGCTCGAGGAGTCAGACACAAACAGGTGGTTCAAGCTGGGCCGCGCTACTAGGCGGCGGAAAGTCGGGCATTCTCGGAGGTCTCTCGTCGGGGCTTCTGGGCGGTCTTGGGATCGGCCAATTGCTTTCCGGGGCACTCGGGTTGCTTGGCCTTGGTTCCAATACCAAGACGCTGCCGCCGCTACAGCGCTTCACGCTGCCGGACCCACAGCAGATTGTGGCGAGTATTCCGTCTGCTCCAAAGCTGCTGCCTGTGCAGTCGACCTTGCGGACTGGATACAGCTCGATCGGTACCAGTTCCCAAGCGCGATCTGTTTCTACGCCGGCCCAAGCACGGGCAGGTGGAGGAAGTTCGACCGGGTTGAACGCCTCGACAGGCGGACCTGGCGGTCAGTTAATGACGAGCGGTCATCAAGTGCATGTTCATGTGTCGGCCCTGGATACGCAGTCATTCATGGACCGGAGTAACGACATCGCCAAGGCTGTTAAGAACGCGCTACTTCAATCGAGTTCGCTGAACGATGTCATTTCGGAGATTTAGATGGCGACCTTTCCTGCTTTAAGTAGCGGCGCCGTGGCTCAGTATCCGCTGCCGGCGTACGTGACCCAGACGACCCAGGTGATTCGATTCCTGAATGGCAGCGATCAGCGGTGCGTGGTGAGAGCAAGGCCAGTGAGGTGGTGGGTCATAAAGCTCTCTTTGTTGAATGACGCCGAGCTGGCGCAGCTCGAGGGATTTTTTATGGCGCAACAAGGAGCCTTCGGACTTTTTGATTTTCCGGACCCTGTCAGCGGCCAGACGATTGCGAACTGCCGGCTTGCCACTTCGGAGCTGAGTACCCTGTACGACGCAGCAGATCAGGGCTCGACGGAATTGACCGTGATGGAGTGCTATGAGTAGCCTATTCTTTCCACAGCTTTCAACTGGCGCCGTGGCTCAGTTTCCGATCCGGAAGTCCAGTTCGGTCCATACCGTCACAAATGTGCTCGAAGACGGAACAGTTTTGGCCTACGCGGATCCGAATAGCGGCTGCCTGAGGTGGGACCTTTCGTACGCGGTCCTGAACGCGGCCGAGGTTGCTGCCTTGCAAAGTCTTTTTGGTAACTGCTCAGGGAGGTGGGCGCCCTTCACGTTCATTGATCCGACCGACAACATGTTCGGGTTTAGCGACGATTTGACAGCCGCAGCATGGCAGACGCAAGGCCTGATAACGATTCAGACCGGAGTCAGTGATCCGCTAGGGGGCTTAGCCGCCTTCAATTTGACAAATAAAGGCCAAGTGCCGATCGACTTCGTTCAGACAGTTAACGCTCCCGCCGCATTCAAGTATTGCTGCAGTACCTACGTTCGAGGCTTGTCGGCAAGTTCAGTCAGCTTGGTGCGTGAAAGCGCACTTGAAAGCGTCCAGGACCTGGTAGAAGTTGGAACGGCTTGGGCCCGGGTCGCTTCTGCTTCTCAACTAACCCACGACGCTGACAACTTTGTCGCAGGAGTCCAACTCATGCCCGGGCAGCAGCTGGCAGTTTTTGGCCTGCAGCTTGAGCCTCAACTCGTGCCTTCGCGCTACAGAGCAACGGCGGCGCGGGGCGGCGTTTATCCGAATGCTCATTGGTCCAGCGACCAAATTGCATTTGTCGAGACGGCTCCGGGCGTGTTCTCTACAAACGCGAGCATCGAGGCGTATCTTTAGGTGCCAAATGAACACCATTAACGTTGTCAAAGAGCTGGAACAAGCTGACACGCCGCTCCTGTTGTTCGAGTGTACCCTCGTCTCCGGCGATGTGGAGCGCTGGAGTTCCAGTGCCATCGTCTTTGATAGCCGCCAATATTCGGCACGAGTACTCAAACACAATCTCTTCGATCTTCAGTTATCGGCCGACGATGCCATGGACGGTATGTCGCAGCTCTCGCTGACATTAGCGAACGCAGACTCGATCCTTTCAGAAATCCAGGCCGAGGTCGGGTTTAAAGGTTCGCAGCTTACGGTCTATTTTGTCTTTGCCGACCTCACAACGGGGACGATTACAACTGAAAGCACCATTCTGTTCCGTGGTGTCGCTGGTGATCCGGACCTGATTGCCGAAGATAGCCTTAAAGTCACATTTACGAACAAACTAAGTTTGCAGCGAATCGCGATGCCCGCAACTCGGATTCAGCGGCAGTGCCCCTGGTCGTTTCCGACAACCAAGGAACAAAGAGCGAGTGCAAGCAACAGCAGCAATGCCAATAAATACAACGTGTTTTATCCCTGCGGGTATTCGCCTGATCAAAGCGGCGGACGCGGCAGCCTAAACGGGCCGGTGCCATTCGACAGCTGCGACTACTCGAGGACGAGCTGCGTGGCTCGGGGAATGTTTTCCATAGACGCTTCCGGCAATACGACCCGTCGATTTGGCGGAATTGAGTTCGTGCCTTCGACTTATCTCGTTCGCGGGTTCGGACAGAAGACTAGCGAGTTGTCTGCGGTACAAGAGAACGTCGCAAAGTACAACGACCCGGTTTCGTTGGTATACGGGACAGGTTGGCTCAAGGCCCCGGTCATATTTGCCAGAAATGACGGCAACTTGACTCACATGGAAGTTTTGTTAGGCGCGGGTGTCATGCAGGGTGTTCTGAAGGTGGTTGTAAGCGATGTAGAGATTCCTGCGGCAGTCGCCGGGCAAGACATGACCAGCACGGGCTGGTACAACCTCATCTCCAACGGTGGGGTTTCGGGCAATTTCGACTCAGATTTCTCAGATTCGCAAGGCAATCCTCTAGGCGACCCATGCGGCAGTATGACGACGCTCCTGGTGGTCGTTCCAAATCGAATTAACAACGGTAACACCTTGCCTCGTGTAGAGGTTCTTCTCCAGGGTCTCTTGTTAGATACATATAACCTGGATGGAACATACTTCAACACCTCGTTCACGAACAACCCTGCATGGATCATCCTAGATATTCTCAGAAGGGCAGGCTGGGCGCTCGCGGACCTGAACTTGACGAGCTTTGCCCAGTCCGCAGCTTACTGTGATGAATTAATTTCGAGCACGGATCTAAACGGGAATCCCATTCAAGTTCCGCGGTTTCACTGCAACCTGCAACTGACGACGCGTCAAAGCTCAGCGGTGGTTGTGCGAGGCGTTCGAGTCACGGCCGGCCTGATGTTGCGTTACGGCGCGAATGGCTATCTGGAACTGCTGAATGAGACAGCGATCGCCCAGCAGCAGCCGGCATTACCGGACGGCAGCAACAGTACCGAGACCCTCGCAGGCGGCTGGCCGGCATACGAATTCAGCGATGGAACGGGTCCATTTTCCGGCATCGCGAGACAAGACAACGGTTCGTCAAGCGTTAGTCTGATATCGCGAAGCCTGGCTGAGACTTCGAATCGGCTATCGGTTGAATTTCAGGATGAAGCCAACGAATACCAGCAGGACAGCCTGTCGTTGATTGACCCCGAAGACACCGCACTGATTGGCTACGAGATCAGCAGCACGTCCACCGCACTCGGCATTCCCAACTTCAATCAGGCCAACCGCGTTTTGCTTCGTCAGCTCGACAAGCTCACGAAAGGCAATACTTACATTCAGTTCCTCACAAGCTTCCGCGCGCTCAAAGTTCGGCCTGGCGACATCATTACCGTTACCTATGCCAAGGAAGGTTTACAGCGCGTACCTTTTCGTGTTACGAAGCTCTCGCCGTCAATAAACTACCGCATGGTGCAGGTGTTGGCGCAAATTCACGATGATGACTGGTACAGTGACAACCCAAACGTCATATCCGGGGCAGGGCGCCAGCCCGGCGCAGGTGTAACTGTTCCGCGGCCGCTTCTCGGTACGACCTTCGATGCAAATGGCAACACCGAGTTTGCGGTTCAGGAGCAGACTGCGCAGCGCGCCGATGGCGGTGTGACGGATACTCTGAGCGTCAGTTTTGTCGAGCCAACCAAGGTTTCTACTGCTATGACGAATCTACCGCTGCTGAGTCTGGCGCCCGCCATAGCTTCGACCGGAGGGAGTCTCCCGGGTGGTGTCAACTTTTACTATGCGGTAACTGCCGTCGATAGCGTTGGTAATGAAGGAACACTATCCTTCACAGTGCTTGCATCGGTTCCGGCCGGCACGGCTACGAATGCGGTGACACTGAACGAACTCAGCTTCCCATCAACGGCAGTTGCGTTTAATGTCTACCGCGGATCCAATCCTCAGTTGGTCTACCAGATTGCATCGGATCAGGCAATCGCTCCAACGTTTCTTGACACTGGTCTAGCACCGCTGCCGCAGGGCCCTCCCGACCCAAATTATGATCATGCCAATTTCTATTACCGTTTGGAACTCGCGGGGCCTTTCCTGGCCACGGCGTTCTCGACGACGACAATCGCAAACGCCGATATGGGCGCGACTGCCGCGCAATTCGCCGGTATGCTGTGCCGGATCATTGGCGGGACTGGACTGGGACAGGAGCAAAAGATCGTTGCAAACGACCAGACAACCCTGACTGTGTCGCCTGCATGGTCGGTTGTCCCGGACGCTACGAGCCAGTTCGTGATCACGGAAGCATCGTGGCGTTTCGGCGCGGTCTCCGTGACCAGTCCCGCTCAATTCGAAGTGCCGAATCAGGCTGGAACCGTGATCGAGATCTCCGGGCGCGCGGCGAATGTATATGACGTGGAATGCTCGGCTGACTTGTGTCCCATCACACGCTGGATCGTCGGTGGCGGACAAGGCCTAAATTCGCCTGACACGGACGTTCCCCCCGCGCCAGAGTACGTCGTCACGGCGCCGGGGGCGGGCGATTTGCAAATCTCTGCCATCCAGTTCACCTCGTTGGTCGATACCGAGTCGATCACGGCAGGTACTCTGCAGTTGGTTTATCGCGACGAACTGCAACCAGTAAGTGGATGCACGCTGCTGAACGCGATCGATGTGGCGACCACCACGATTCAGGTGACCCAATCGACCGCGCTTGCCCAGGAGGACGCGGTGCAGATTGATTCCGAGATTATGGTGATTTTGACCGTGGCGGCGGATACCGGCATCTGTACCGTCGTGCGCTCGGCGTTGGGATCAACCGCCCGGCCGCACGCTGCTGGGGCGCCGATCACCACCCTCGAAAAACAAACCGACATTTTGCCTTTTGCGGCGGGGTTTTTCGGGAATCCGGCTTCGGCCAGTTACGTTCATACGGTTCAAGTGCCTGACATCTGTCTTGTGGCAACGCAACTCTACTTGACCAACGTCAGAGGAGATGGACAAGCGGGGACTCAATGCTTTGTTACCGCGGCGAGTAACGGGCTGCGAACACTCTCTGGCGGACAATTGTCGATGCAGGTTTCCGGCACCCTGGCCGTTCAGCAGAACGCAACGCCACCTCTGTTCATCGAAGCCTCGCATTCCGTTGAGGACGTGCGAGCCACGGTGGGAGTAGCGCCGGTAGGGTCGCCGCTTGGTTTGTTGGTGTGGCAGGATTCAACGGCCTACTGCAGTCTGGAGATCGCGCCGGGCGCCGCCACGTCGCCGGTAATTGATGGAGTTACTTTGCCTCCGTTAATCGCGGGTTCGCTCTTACGGCTGGATATTACCGCGGTTCCAACTGGTTGGGCGAACAGCCCTGGCCGCGATTTGACGGTGACCATTCGACTTTAGTGATTGACGAATATATCTATGCCGGAGCAGATCTATAAACTGACCCCAAACCGCGACCTGCAGTGCTTCTTCAACACGCCCTCCGCTATTGCTTCCATGAGCCAGTCGTCGCAAAGCGGCTTTACTTTGTCCGGATCGTGGCGACAGCAGTTCGATTGGGCAGTGGTTGAATGGAATCGCGATAACGTCTATGAGCATCCCTTGCTTCGGTATCTGCCGGATGGCGACCTCAGCAGCATTCAGCTGAGTTATCAGGAACAGCGGACGAATTGCATCCCGTTTGAATCGAACCTGTTCGCGACGGTCGATTGGCCGTCTTTACGGGTTTGGGCGACAGGCGTCGACAGTGTGGAACACGTCTATTTCGTTCCACTGCTGCTGCATGCCGCCCCACTAGCCGGCGAACGGTATGAGTCCGCATCCGGCGCTCTGTCGTTGGCTGGTTCTCCTCACGCCGGAGACCGGGTGGGGATCGCGATGCCGGTGGCACCTGCCAGCAAGGGTTACCCGGAACAACATTATTACTACGAAGTGCAGACCGGCGACACTCTCGCATCGATCGCGGCTGGAGTGGCTGCTGCCATTAATGCGAACTCGCTGGACTTCACGGCCACTTCACAAGGAACCTCGGTCCGCATCGTCTGGTATGGGGCCGGGACGTCGGCTGGCCTTACTGGGGCGAACGGAAATCGGATTACCGTGTACGGCTTCACCAGCGCCGGAGCGACCGAAAGCTGGACGGTACCAACGGTAACTCTTTCCGGTGGAATGTTTCCTTCGACTTACGCGGTGTCATTGGACTTTTCCAATCTCGTCGGCTATCAGGATCAACCGGGCACGGATCCATCGACGATGGTGGCCATTCCCACGACGAACGTCCGGAAACTGCGATGGACCTGGGCCGCGGACTTACAGGCAGGCAGCTTCACGAGAACGGAGTTCCAGGTCATTGTGTCGAGCTGGCAAGTAACCGGGCAGAACGCTACATGGGAAGTTGCAGGCCCTGGTAGCCGGCGCATTGAAAATGATGACCCCACGGCCAGCTTCAAGGGGAATTGGTCTCTCGAAGGCCCCGGAAATTACTCCGGCGGATCAATTCAACTGACGCAGGAATACGGAGACACGGCAACGTTTTCTTATTCCGAGAGCAGCGAACACTATCTGTTCCTGGGATCCAGGCTGCTCACGGACGGCGCGGCGGTCTCGGTTTCAATTGATGACCAGACGGCGCAGTCTTTCAATTTGGCCCTCCCCGCTGAGGATGTCCTGGTCCGCTTGCCACTTGGGGCCGTGCCCGCTGGGGCACATACGGTCGTCGTTATGCACAACGGCCCAGTCTCCGGCGGTCCGTATTCGCTGTTCATCGACTTTCTCGAGATTTGTTACCCGTCGGTCGATTTGCCGGATTTCTGTCCGCAAGCGCAGTTGTCGCTGGCTACGGACTACGACACCTATCATTCGCAAGCGCTGGCTGCCGAGCGGACCGCGTGGATGATTCAGAAACTCGGTTTCCGCGGCAGAGTCAATCATTACATGGGAGCACTGTGGTTTTACGAATTAGTAATGCCTGGACATGTGTACGAATCGGCTACGGCTACATTCACCTTGACGGGTAGTAACGTTAGCGGATACACGGAACTGGTAGTCGGGCCATCCAACCTGCCAGTCGATCAGCAAACTGTCATTCGGCATTACAATCTTCCCGACGACACTACGGAAACCGTCGCATTAGGGCTTGCCAATGTCATCAACCAGGGGTACACGGCGATCTGGGCCTCCGTGACCGGTAATGTCCTGACGATCACCAACCGCCAAATGACGCCGAAGAACCCTGATCCGAGCACAATGCTAGTGATCAGCATCACCCCCGGAACAGGATCATTTACGACAACGCTTTCGAGCGATACCTTGGCGGGCGGATCGGTCGGCATCCCGTATGATGATCCCGCAACCGATGCATATCTCTACCCGATCACTCAATACTGGCGGACCGATACAAGCGCTGGAATCAACCGAGCCGCGCGCGATTGGTCGCAGGCGTTTTTCACCGCACTGAAGGGGTATGGCATGGACGGGGTAGCGTCATTTAGCACTGAGCTAAAGAATGCCGATCCCAATCAGGATATCGGTCTTGCGCAACGCCGCACGGACGGTACTCCGGTCGTTGTCAACACGCCAGCGGTACAAACCAATTTCTCGCCGGCAAGTATCGCCTTCTGGATGCAGGTCTACCTGGATATGGCTACGTTACAAACCAATGCCGGGATGACCCCATACCTGCAATTTGGCGAGGTGCAGTGGTGGTATTACCCTTGGAATCAGGAAGGCGAGCCATCGGTTAGCATGCCATTTTACGATTCCTATACACAACAGCAGTTTGCAGCCACTTATGGCAGCCCGATGAGCCAAATTCTTACCAACGATGTTGACCCAGCTGCTTATCCTAATGAGGCCGCCTTTTTGCCGTCTTTGATTGGGAACTACACGGCGGCCATCCAAAACGCGCTACGGGGCGTTTACCCCGCTTGCCGATTCGAGGTTCTCTATCCGACTGACACTAATGCGACGGCCTTCAATCAGCTCATTAACTATCCAAGTTACTGGAATCCTTCTCATCTCACCTGTTTAAAAACAGAGAGCTTCACATACACGTATGCTAGGAATCTCGACGCCAGCCTCGCTTCTATGGAGACCAGTGCCCAAAAAGGCTTTGCGAATGGAGCACGGAGCCATCTTGTTGGAATCGGGGATGCAACCTCCCCCTGGGCCAAAGAAGTTGATCTCGCGCAGTCGCAGGGGATGGACTCGGTGGTCCTTTTTGCGCTCGATCAATACTGCCTGGTGGGTTACTCTTTGCCACCTTTTGTTCAGCAAGCGAGAAGCCAGAGAGTCGCGTAGGGTGTCATTGGTGGATAGCCGGAAAGCCTGCGGAGGGCCGAAAGGCCTGCCTGGCAAGGAAATGAGAGCCCTATTGGCCGTCTCCTCGACGGAGTGCTACCATGCGGCGAATGACGAAAACAGTCTGTCTTCTTGGGGCAATTGCAATGGTTTTGGTGGCTTGTGGGCCGCCAGCCGAGGTGACACCGGCACTGACGCCCGAAAACGCGGTTGCCCTTCTTCAGAATGACAACAAAGCGAAGGCTTGGATGACGTATGCACTCAAGCAGGACTCCAGCTGCCAGTGGAAGATGGATCTACCCGATCAATCAAACCATCCGGTTGAGGTCGAAGTGGCGCACGTCATGAACTGTCGCGTCACCAGCAGCCCCCGCGCCCTGGACGCCAGGGCGGCCTTCACTTTTAACAAGGCGGAAAAGCGGTGGGAGCTGACTCAGTTCAGCAGCTAACGTCCGGTCCGAGACGCTTCCCTCCGCCTGTGTGAGCCGGTAACGATTGCAGGGAACTGGTGGAAGACTGCGAGCGCCGGTGCGGCAGCCCGCCTCGCGGCGCGTGATACTCTGATGCTTCTTAGACATTTGCATGCAGGACCGGAAACTAAAGGTAGTGCCGCTAGGCGGACTGGGCGAGTTTGGAATGAACTCGATGGCGCTCCGTTACGGCGACGACATCATCGTTATAGACGCGGGAATGATGTTCCCCGACTCGGAACTCCTCGGCGTCGATATCGTTACTCCAGACTTCAACTATCTCGAACAGCACGCCGACATGGTCCGGGCCCTCATTCTGACCCATGGTCATGAGGATCACATCGGAGGGGTGCCGTTTTTGCTGGGCGTCCTCAACATTCCGGTTTACGGAACCGAGTTTACTCTTGCCCTCGTTGAACGCCGCCTCGAAGAGCATGAACTGCTGGATCAGGCGAAGCTCAACATCATCAAGGCTGGGGATCGCATCGAGTTAGGTCCGTTCAAAATCGAGTTCATTCGAGTAACGCACTCGATTGTCAGTTGCGTGGCGCTAGCCATAACGACTCCGCTTGGGGTGATTATTCACACCGGCGACTTTAAGGTGGATCCAACTCCAACTGACAACGAACTATTTGATCTTCATACATTCGCTGAATACGGCAAACGCGGAGTTCTGCTGCTGATGAGTGATTCCACGAATGTGGATCGCCCGGGATATACGGAGAGTGAACGGGCCGTCCGGCCTCGCCTCGAGGAACTGTTCGTCCGCAGCGAGCGGAGGTTAATCGTCTCGTGCTTCAGTAGCTCCATTCACCGGCTCCAACAGATTCTTGATTTAGCGGATGAATACGGCCGAAAGGTTGCCTTTCTTGGCCGCAGCATGCTGAATGTCACCGAGATTGCCCATAATCTCGGTCTTCTTTCCATTCCCGATTCCGTTCTGCTTCGTCCGCAGGACATCATGCAAATGGCTCCCGAGAAGGTGGCGGTTGTCGTTTCCGGCACCCAAGGCGAGCCGATGTCGGCTCTTTCCCGCGTGGCGGTTGACAATCACAAGAGCCTGTACGTTGAACCTGGCGACACGGTGGTCCTGAGTTCGCGGATTATCCCCGGAAACGAAAAGGCGATTTACCGCCTGTTGAACCACCTTGCGCGCCGCGGCGCCGACATCGTCTACGGCAGCATGAATCCGCCGGTACACGTTTCCGGGCACGCCAGTGAAGAAGAACTCAAACTGATCCTCAACCTCGTCAGGCCTCGCTACTTTCTCCCGGTTCATGGCGAATACAGGCATCTGTCCCGCCATGCTTCGCTCGCCCAGCATTTACGATTTGCTGGACTTGAGGAAACGTTCGTACTTGAAACGGGTGAAACGTTGGAACTGGATCATACCGGCGCCCGCCGGGGCGAGCGAGTGACCGTAGGGCGCGTCTGCATCGATTCGGGTTCATTAGATGACGTGGTGGAGGACATGATCATCCGCGATCGCCGCCACTTGTCTGAGGACGGATTCGTTTTGCCCATCATTGCCATCAACAAACACACTGGCAAGAGTGAAGGGCTCCCGGAGATCGTCAGCCGCGGCTTCATGGGGAGCGATGCCACTGACGTCTTGCAAGAAGCGCGAGCTGTAGTTGCCAGGACGCTCGAATCGTCTTCTCCGGAGGAGCGCGGCGATTGGGGCGTCATGCAGGAGAAGATCCGGACGGATTTGAAGCGTTTTCTCACCAAGCAGACTCAACGGCGGCCCCTGATCATGCCGGTCATTCTGGAAGTTTGATTGCCAGCCGCGTATCCTGCTTGAGAACCCCTAACGCCGACGCACGTCCAATCTCGTCGAAATGATCGTATACTGGTTGCCGTACGATCCAGGGAGGAATTCTGTGAAGAAAAAGTTTTTCATTAGCTCATTACTGTTCACGTCGCTGTTCTCAGTCGCTGCCTTGGCTGACAACTGGACAGGCTTCATTGGCGACTCCAAATGCGCGCATAGCGGCGCCAATGGCGAAAAGGATGCTGCGTGCTCCAAGAATTGCATCAAGCGCGGGGCGGATCCGGTCTTGGTGACCGGCGATGGAAAGGTGCTGAAGTTCGACGCCGATTCGAAGGCTAAAGCGGTTGCCCATGCAGGAGAGACTGTGAAGGTGACTGGTAGCCTGAGCGGCGATACAATTTCGGCCTCATCGGTCGACGCCTCGTCGAAATAGCCAACAGTTTTTTATTACCAACGATCTGAAAAACGACCCGAGCCGTCGAGTTCGGGTCGTTTTTTCTTTGATAGAGAATTCTGCCGTATCCGCCGACAAACGTCCCGATCAGTGTTCGAATTCCAAGTCCAACTTCCCGCCCGGGCCCCGGTAGAGAACTGCCATGTTTTTCAGCTTGTGTTTGCCATCCAAGGGAAAGTAGAGGTAGCCTTCCACGCTATCCGTGGTATCTCCGCCTTTAAACTGTTTCGCCTTTAAGGCTTCCAGCAATTTCTCGTTGCCGGTATTCTTGTCGTCCATTTGGCCAGAGGTGTCCGCGCCGTCTTTGGAATCCTTGGCGGGCGTGGTCTTGTGCGGAATATAGATGCCCGCGACTACTGTGGAGTTGGGCTGTGCGCCAATTGAACCGGTTCGACTGGGCGCCGTTTTCAAAACCATTGCTCCCTTGCCGGCAATCTCATTTGGCGTAAAGGCGTGGTACCGTTCGCCGTCATCGTGAGCTAACAAGATGAAATCGTCCGGGCTAACCTGGATGGCATGGTCGGTTTTGTTCGCTACCCGAACTTCGGCCAACACAATGCCCGGCCCGGCGTCGACTCCCAGTTTTTCGGTCACTTCCGGCTCTGCCAGGGTCAATGTGACCGTGATGTCCAGGTTGTCATTCCCCGCGGTCGAGGTGGGTGAAACAATCTTCTTGCTGGCAAGCAGGCTGCCAGCGACCAGGACGGATACGATCAAACTTTTCTTTGGGCACATCAAAACGCTCCAATGGACGCCGGCGTTCTCGCGGAAGCCGGCCTCGTTCCGACTGCCGGACGTCCCTTCCTGCAGTATAGGGTCAGCTAGTCGGATCAGAAAATCATGATCGCCCCGTTACCGGTCAACATTTGTTAACATCTGTACAGATAGAAGGGCCAGCCCGACCGGGCTTTGGTCTTCAGGAAAGGGGCAATTATGCTCAACCGGTTTTTCTGCCTCGCCTCGGTATTTTTCCTTGCCTGTTCACTCCTTCCGGCTCAATCAGCAATCTCGCTGCATTCCGGCCTGCTTCAATACACCTCGGGGTCGGTACTCATCGAAAATAAGCCAGTCCTGAAGACCACAACTAACCTGTTAGGCGTCAAGAAGGGAGAGACTCTCTCCACCGGCGCTGACGGCGCCGCCGAGGTGCTGCTGACACCTGGGGTCTTCCTGCGCATGGTGGAGAACTCCGCCATCCGTATGGATAGCGTCGCCCTCACAGACACCCGCGTAAGCATTTTGCAAGGTAGTGTCATGGTCGAGTGTGACGAAATCTCAAAGGACAACAATGTGTCGTTCCAGATCGCCGGCCATGAGATCGAAATTCGAAAAAAGGGAGTGCTTCGGATCGATTATGATCCGGCCAAACTGTCGGTCATTCAGGGTGACGCCTTTGTCGCGGATTCGACAAATATGACGGTTGCGAGCGGCAAGTCTGTCTCGCTGTCGGCAGCCGTGCCTCAACCGGTGAAGTACGTGCTGAACAAGAAGACCGACGGTCTCTATCTGTTCAGCGAAACCAGGTCGGCTGACAGTGCATACGCCACCAATGTGGTGTCCCAAAGCATGTACAACACCGGCTCCTCGTGTTTCTCAAACAGTTGGTACTATATGCAGCCCGTCGGGATGTATGCGTACTTGCCATGTGGCCAGTTTGTGAGCGGCTTCGGGTACCCGTTCTATGGCCTAAATAATGGATTTATGTACACGGGCAGTCCGTACTATTATCCGCCGCCGAGCATTATTGCGAATAGCTTCGGCTATGGGTACGGCTACGGTTATGGCTACGGATACGGTGTCTCCAACTACTCACCGGGTACCGCCACTCCGGTTCAGCCCGCCAAGCCGGGCACAGTCCCAGCCGTCCCGGCCAAACCGGCAACCGCGCCAGCGATGCTTAAGGTCCCCACATACACGGGTGTCTTGTCCACCAAACCTACCTATATGTCAGTGCAGCAAAGCGCTTACTTAGCCCATGTTGGGCCCGTGGCAACCGGATCCGGCATAAGCGCGACACAGAGCCGCTTCCAGGGGGCCACCAGTCTCAGCGTGAATCACTGGAGCGGAGCTTCTTATCGTGGGAACTCAAGTGGGTTTAGTTCGGGTGGCGGCGGGTATACCGGAGGAGGGCGGGCCGCACTGTCCAGTTCCGTCCCGTCAGTTCCCAGCAGCTCTCTTGGGGCCAGCAGCCATAGCGCCGGCGGACACAAGTAAAGCGACAGCAAGTTGAGTTTTTTGGAAGAGCGCCGGCCTTCGAGCCGGCGTTCTTGTTTTTTCGGAAGCTTCTCAGTTTTGCTCCTTGGGGAAAGTGATGGTCGACTCGGAACTGAACTTCTTGTACTCCAGGAAGTCAGACTGGTTGCGAAAGAGCGTCGCCCCCGCAGCGGAAGACAGGATGGTCTTCACCGGAAGCAAGTAGCTGTTCCCGTTAATCACGACAGGCCCATACTCTATATCGGAACCCATCCGCTCGAAAGTCATTTCGCGGGGAATCTCCTCGGCCTCAGTCGTAATCCGATAAACGGCGCCCGTTTCGGGCAACGCCGAAATCAACCCATGAAATGCAACCATGGCTCTGGAATGGTTGTCCTCAATTCTCATCCTGGTTTGGTTCAGCGGCACACGATAGGCAAACAGGGCGATCTTCTGTCCTTGAATCCGATCCCAGCCTAGCCACCCGAAGTTTGCCGAATCCATCACCAGCACCACTCGCATCAGCGTGCCGAACTCACCCCGTGAGGCGACACTCAACGGAGTGTCGACTGGTTTCTTTGGCCGATGCTGGGATATCAGTTCGTAGGACTCTACGCCGCTAACGAAGTTCAGCTTCTGTGTGATGTCGTCGATTGGTTTCCAGGGCTTTCCTTTTGCTTCAGCGACCATCCGGTGCGTTTCCTGGACGCAAACGAAGTTAGGCAAGCTCGCTGTGTAGTTGGTGGCGTAGGCTCGCACGCGATCGAGGATTGTGTTCTGCTCTGGTGTCAAGAGTGGCGAGCGGGAGTCGTTCTGAGCCGAAGCGATCGCCAACGCCAGCACGGCGACCAACAACCTGGGAGATCTACGGAACGATGCACGCATACCCTCATCGTATTCTTGCGCTTGTTCGCCGGCTGAAGGCCTGCCAGACTACTAGCTATATGGAGCGAGGCGATCTCTATTCCAGCGTCGAGCCTTGCCCGGCGATTCCCGCAACGCCACACATCGATGTTCTGCCGTTCCGCTTCACATTTCGGGCTCTCGATCCGCTCTATTTTCCGGCAAACAAAGCAGCGAATACGTTACGCGGAGCACTCGGTATTGGCCTGCGGCGAGTATCCTGCCCGGCAGAGTGCGAGAGACTTGGACCCGACTGTCATTGCCCCTACGCGCGGCTGTTTTCTCCGCATTCTCAAACGGGGCCGAGTGGCTTCGCGGATCCACCGCGGCCATTCGTCATTCGAGCAGGCGGGCTTGACGGCAGCCGCTTCGGGCCCGGAGAGCGACTGTCGTTCGATCTTCACTTGTTCATCAACGACTCCACCACGTTGCTTCCGATCGCCCAAGCGTTTCAAGTGTTTTTGGCCGATGGCCTGGGGCCTGGCAGGGGCCGCGTCGAGCTTACGTCCATCGAGGTGCTCGATGAAGCGCGTCAGCCGGCGACGGAGATCTTCTCAAATCGCCAGCCCGATATTCAGTCGGGCCGGGGCTTCAGTCTGGCACTCTCGCCCGACGCCGAAGAGGCCGAAGAAGTCCGGGTCGAGTTCATTGCGCCGACCGAGCTCAAGCATGATGGCGCCCTGGTTGAGCGTCCCGAGTTCTTCATCCTGATGGCCAGGCTGCGCGATCGGATCAGCGCTTTGTGCACGCTGTACGGGCCGGGTCAGCTGACGATTGACCACGCCGGCCTGATTGAACGTGCCCGCCGCATCCAGATCCGCGACAGCAGTCTTTCCTGGATAGCGACCGAGCGCCACAGCTCGCGAACGGGCCAACGCCACCCACTCGGCGGCTTCGTGGGAACAGTCACCTATGGCGGCCCGCTCGCCGAGTTCCTGCCCTGGCTGCGCGCCGGTTACTGGACGGGTGTCGGGCGTCAAACCGTCTGGGGCAAAGGCGTGATCAAGCTTCGATAAACCAGGACGCCGATCAGTTCGCCGAGGCGCGCTTTCTCAGCATCGCAGCCTCGTGAGAGAGCAAGTTCTTCTTCAGATCAATGCCGCCGCCGAATCCGCACAACTTGCCGCCGGCCCCAATCACACGATGGCAAGGGACGATGATCGGCAGGTTGTTGCGGCCATTGGCGTTTCCCACGGCTCGCACGGCTGTCGGCTTGCCAATCACCTCAGCAATGTCCCCATAAGTGCGCGTCTCCCCGTAGGGGATGTTCGTCAGTGCGCGCCACACACTACGTTGGAATGGGGTGCCGTCGAACTCCAGTGGCAGATCGAAGTCCAGCAGTCGTCCGGAGAAGTACTCTTCAAACTGGATTGCTGCGGCATCCAGCAAGCCCGACCCAGTCCCTAGCGGCCAAGGCTGCCACTCGTCGACGGCGCCGAAGCGCCGGATGGCGTCGTCCTCGGCGACCGGGTCGCGGGCGGCGCTCATAACGATACGCCAGATTCTCCCCCGAAACTCCGCGATGTAAATCCGCAGCCTATCGCCGCCGGCCAATTGCCCGTCTACGCTGGTCCAGAACGCCATGTCTCCACTGTAGCTTTTGACACTCGGCCCGCTTGGCATACTGGATGCTTGTCCTGGGCTCGCAAGTACGTCCTCTTTCCCGCGCTCGCGATGGCGGTGGCCGTGCTCTATTTGTTCCACCTTGACGGGGCCGGCGTGCTGGGTCCAGACGAGCCGCGTTATTCCGCCATCGGCCGCGCCATGGCGGCCTCCGGTGACTGGATCACGCCGAGACTATGGGGTGCACCTTGGTTCGAGAAGCCTCCGCTGCTCTACTGGCTGGTGGCCATGGGCACCGATTTGGGCCTGCCGCTGGACCTTGCCGGACGCCTTCCGATTGCCATCTTGAGCCTCAGCTTTCTGGCACTTTACTTCTATCTAGTCCGCAACGAGTTCGGATTCCGGACCGGCGCAATCGCCACACTCCTACTTGCTTGTTCGGGTGGGTGGTTGACCTACAGCAGCCTGGCACTCACCGATCTTCCGCTCGCTGTCTTCTTCACGCTTGCGGTTTTGGCCGTTCTACCGTTAGCAAGGCAGTTCAGCTTTGCTGAGCGCCCAGAGGTTCTTCTCAGGCTGGCCATCGCCGGCTTCGCACTTGGCTTGGCTGTGCTGGCCAAAGGATTGGTTCCCATTGCCTTAGCTTTGCCGGCCGCGTGGTTCTTGCGGCGTTACTGGCGGGATTGGTGGATCGCCGCGACGGCGTGCCTGCTGACGGCCGGCCCCTGGTACTGGCTGGTCTACGCGCGGAACGGCTTCCCGTTTATCCAAGAGTTCTTCCTCAAGCATCATTTGGCGCGCCTCTACTCGGCTTCCCTCGAACACGTTCAGCCGTGGTATTTCTACATCCCGGTTCTGCTCGCTGCCATGTTCCCGTGGACTCCGTTGCTCATGTTGGTTGGCGAACGACGCACGCTGACTGAGCCTCGCCGCGAGTTCCTGGCCGCCATCGTTGGCTTTGGTTTTGTGCTCTTCAGCGCCTCACTCAACAAGCTGCCGGGATATCTCCTGCCGCTACTGCCCAGCCTGTTCATCCTCATCGGCGCGTGGTTTGAGGATCGCCATATCGCCGACCTGAAGCGTCGCTGGATGATTGCCTGCGCAATTTGCATTGCGATTGTGCCGTTCCTGGGCACCCTCATCCCGCCGCTTTTGGCCGGGCAGCGTGGAGCGTTCATCTCATTTGACGTCAGGCCGACGCTGCTGGCCTTCGCCCTCCTCCCGCTCGGGTTCGCGTTGATGGCACGCCGTAGCTGGCTGGGCCCGATCCTCATCTTCTCTTGCGTCGCTGTGTCCCTCTTCCTGAAAGAGGTCACCTATCCCGTACTCGACCGGGACGCCTCACCGCGCGGGCTCTGGCGCGAGATCCAACCACAGATCGGCGAGGTCTGCGACGCGGGCCTTCACCGCGCCTGGCAGTATGGCTTGGCCTTCTACATTGGCCAACCACTGCCAGTGTGCGCCAGCGGTAAGTTCAAGTGGGAGCTCAAGCAGCAAGGCAATGAGCGTCCCGCATTGGCGCCACACGTTGCCGCCGCCGCGACCCCCTAAGCGCCGGGCACTTTTGTGTCACTTTGGCCCGTGCCCCGCATCTACTGACGGGAGGAGAGATCACCATGAAACGGACAGCAAGTGCCCACTGGAGCGGCAACCTGCAGAGCGGAACCGGCACTATCACCACTGCCAGCGGCACTCTTTCGAAGACCCCATACTCATTCCACAGCCGTTTTGAGCAGGGGCAGGGAACCAACCCCGAAGAACTACTGGCAGCGGCTCATGCCGGCTGCTTCACCATGGCCTTATCGCTGGTTCTACAGAAAGCGGGTTTAACTGCGGACAGCCTGAACACGAACTGCGTCATCAGCCTCGACAAAGTCGGTGAGGGATTTTCTATCACATCCAGCCATCTCGAGCTGAGAGCCAAGATCCCCAATGCCACGCCCGAAGCGTTTGAGGCGGCGGCCCAAGCGGCCAAGGCCAACTGTCCGGTCTCCAAGCTGTACAACACCGAGATTACGCTCGACGCGCAGCTGGTCTAACCGGCGTCCAGCCCGTACTGCCGGAGCTTTTCATAGAGCAGGCGGCGATGGATTCCCAGAACCTCCGCCGCCTTCGACTTGTTGCCCTGCGTTTCGGCTAGTGCGCGCTTGATGAGTGCTTTCTCCAGGCTCTCGAGGTTCTCTTTCCAGCCTCGCCGTAGAGGCGCCAAGGCGGTCCAATCCACCGCAGATTTCTCAGGGCGGTCCTCCAGCAATTGCACGTCGCTGCGGTCGACCAGGTTGCCGCGCGCCAGCACGAGAGCCCGCGCGATGGCGTTCTCCAACTCGCGGACATTGCCTGGCCAGTGATGGTCGCACAGAAGAGCGAGGGCGGCCGGCGTTATGGCGGCTTGCGGACCCCCTCGCGCGAGGAAATGCTGCACAATGGCTGGGATATCCTGCTTCCGCTCCCGGAGCGGAGGCAAAGTGATGGTGACCACGTTGAGGCGGTAGTACAAGTCCTCACGAAACCGCCCTTCAGCAACAGCTTGTTCCAGGTTCTTTGAGGTGGCCGTCACCAGCCGCAGATCCACGGCTGTCGGGGTGTTGCTGCCCAAGCGCTCGATGACCCGCTCCTGTACGGCTCGCAAGAGTTTGGCTTGAAGCGCCGGGGTTAACTCCGCAATCTCATCCAACAGAAGTGTGCCGCCATTGGCTTCCTCGAAGCGGCCGATTCGCCGGTAAAGCGCATTCGTGAAGGCGCCCTTCTCATGCCCGAAGAGTTCCGACTCGAGCAGCGTTTCCGGGATTGCCGCGCAATTCACTTTGATCAACGGCCCGTGCGACCGCGCGCTGTTCTCATGAATCGCATTCACAACCAGTTCTTTGCCGGTGCCCGATTCGCCTCGGATCAGCACCGTGGCATCCGAGGCGGCTACCTGCCCAATCAACTTATAAACCCGCTGCATGGCCGGACTGTGCCCCACCATGCGTGCTGAAGGCATCGCCCGCAACTCGCCCGCCTCTCCTGCGGCTGCGGACGCCTTGCGCAGCAAGTGACGGTGCTGAACCGCGCGATTCAACTGCACCAGCAGGTGCTCGAAGTCGAGCGGCTTGGTCAGGTAGTCGAAAGCGCCGAGCTTCATCGCCTGAATGGCTGTGGCGCTGTCACCGTGGGCGGTCATGACCAGGAACGCTGAGTCAGATCCACCCTTCAGGGCGCTCTTCAGAACCGTCAGTCCGTCCATGTCCGGCATCCGGATATCGAGCAAAACCGCGTCGGGCTCTTCATGCAAAATGAGCGCGAGCGCCTTCGGTCCATCCTCCGCGAGGAGAACGTGAAACCCTTCGCCCATCAGGAGCCCGCTCAGGGCGGTCCGCGCGACGTGCTCGTCTTCGGCGACCAAAACCCTTGCGGCGGCCATCGTCACGATACCCGGACGACGGCCGGCGCATTGCGCGCGGGAAGCCTCAAAGCGGCCTCTTCGGTGAGGCTCGCCCTGTCCAGCGCCAGCCGTATCACGAAGGTGGCGCCGGAGCCGCCTGCCCGGAAGAACAGATCTCCGCCCTGGCCCCGCATCAACTCGCGCGAGACCGCGAGTCCCAGCCCTGTGCCATCCGTCTTGGTTGTGTAGAACGCTTCAAACAGGTGCTCTTGCTGTTCTGAGGTGAGCCCGGGTCCGTCGTCCTGCACCTCCAATTGCACCGCTCCATTTTCTCGCACGATGCGAACCTCGACCAGCCCGCCTTCACCGCTGGCTTCCAGCGCATTGAGCAAGAGGTTCACCAGCGCCTGGGTCAGGCTCTGGGCATCAAAGAAGGCCGCCAGCCCGCGCTCGAAGGCAAACAGCTCGACACGACTGCCCTGCATGGCTGCCTGTCGTTCGACCAAGTCGAGGCAGCGTTGAACGACGGGCTCCAACTCCTGCCGATCGGGACGCGGCAGGCGGACCCGCTGCAAGTCAAGCAGATCCGTTAGCAAGGTGTTCATACGATCCACTTCGTCTTTGACCAATTGAAGATCCTCGGTGCGAATTGAGCTGGTCCGCAGCCGCTGCTCCAGAAGTTGAATGGTAAGCCGGATGCTGTTGAGTGGATTGCGAATCTCATGCGCGAGCCCGGAAGCGAGGCGTCCCAGTGCCCGAAGCCGGTCTTCGCGCCTGAGTTCGGTCTCCAAGTGGCCTCGCACGGCCGCCATGCGGTTGATCGACTTGCTGATCTCGCCCAGCTCGTCGGAGCGCGGCGGGAGCTGGTATGCGAAGTCGCTTTCCAACTTGGCGAGGCCTTGCTTCACCTGCGTGACGCCGCGCTGCAAGCCGATTCCCGTAGCCAGCGTACCGGTAATGCTCAATAGCGCGGCGAGCACCAGCCCCGCCAGCAGTAGTTCACGTTGATGAAAGCCAGGCCGGTTGGCGCCGGATAGCCGCTTCATGGCCCACACTGCCGTCGTGTGACTGGCATCCGGCTTGGCTTCAATCATCAAAAAGTCGCTGTTACCGCGAATGATCCGTTGTTCCAGGGCGCCGGATGCGAGGCTGCGTAGCACGGTGTCGAGGATCCACTGTCGCTCCGCCTGGCGGGACATCGGTCTTCGCGGTGGGTGCGTCGTGAGTTGGGAAGGCATAACCAAGGAACGAAGGAGGCGTGTAGAAGCCGCCTTCGACTCCCGGATAGGGGCGCAGCACGGTCTGCGCAATGCCACGTAGCGAAACGTTGCGGGCTGATTCGGGCAGGGAAGTCCAAGAGCTGTCTGAACTGACCCGGTAGTTGTACTGCTGCTGCAAGTCGCCAAGGGCCGTTCCGACGGTTTGAGCCGCTTCGCTCAACAGCACACTTTGCGCGCTTCGAACGGCTTCGGTAATGAGCAGCACGCTCAAGGCCACGAGCGAAACGGCGGCTACGAGCGTGAAGAGGAGCTGCAACAAGAGCCGGTTTCTCAGCAATCGATTCATCCGAATGTCTCCTCTGTGTCTGTGTTTGTGGACGCGCTTGAGCCAAGTTCCGGTTCCGGTTTCGACGGCGGGTCATCGGTCATGCCGGGTTGGTGCGGACCGCCATCGGGCGGCGGTGGCATAGGCGCGGCAGCCTGGGCGAGGCTTTCCAGCGCGCGCACCACTTCCTCTGCGCATCGAGCATTCACTTCAGCTGCCACCATATCCTGACGCTCGATGTCGCGGGTAGCCAGTTGATAGAAGTCCCTGGCCCACTTCGGGAATGACTTGGCTTCGGTGTCATGCGACTGTTCGAAGAAGAAGTCGGCCTGTTGTACCCGGAAATAAACCCATTCCAACGCGCCAGCAGAAGAGACAGGCCCTTCGTGAAAGCGGTCGGGACCACGAGGGCGATCTACCTCGTGGACGGCGTCCGGCGCGGGGCTGCGGTCATGCTCTTGAGTGCGATCTGGCTCATGCAGTTGCTCGCGCAAGAGAGCGATGTGGCGCAAGGAATCGGCCGTGCTCAGAAGCCGGTCGCAAACGAAGGGTTGCCCGGACTTCAGAGACTTCTCGGCACGGTCGAGATAGACCTTCGAGTATTCCAACGCGCGCTGAGCGGTGGTATCGACGGCGCGCGTCCGATCCCGTTTTTGGCGGGCGTCTGCCAGGCGATCGGCTAAGCTTCGTTCGTCTCGCATCGATGGACGTCCCATAGGAGGAGGTGGAGGCATCTGGGCAAAGAGGGAGCCTGAGACGATCGCCAGGATACCGAGTTGCAGAAGCCTAATCGACATGCGCCATCCTACTTTGGGAGACCCGGGTGTGGGCGCCCTGCTCCGAGGCGGAGAGCGGCGCGGGTCCGGGGACCCGTCGCTTTCACCCAGGTCACTTCTTCAGATACTTCAAAACCACTCGTTCTCTTCCTGGTCGCTGCCGGGGGGCGGGGGCGGTGGAGGTTCTTCCAAGTGACCAGCAGGCGTGCCGGCACCTGCAGCGCCAGCCGGTGTTGGTGGCTGAGGTCCACCGGGTTGTCCACTTGCACCACGACGTCCACGGCCTCCGTCCGGCCCAGCGGGTCCGGGTCTTCCTGCGGGCGCCAGCGTGATCTGCTGCCCATTGATGGTCAGACTCTGGACCGCTAGTACTGTTTTCTCATTCATCGTACGCCGCGCATAGCCAGAGTAAGCAACGGTTGCGCCGACTTTAATAGAGGAAGGATTGGAGGCGCTAAACGGCGGCACGATGGCGAGAACGCCATTGTCCAGCAGAAAGCCGTTCACTTCTCCTCCACGGCCATAGTTCAGTTGCTGGATCTTTGCCGATCCGGTTAAAGGTGCGGGTGCGCCGGGCGAGGGAATCTCGAGGCTCTTTCCCGAAGTGGAGTCCTTGATTGTTTGTGCCGTGATGGTCTGGAAGCCAGTCGATGAGGATCGGGCCATGCCGGCCACGGTTACGGTATCGCCAACGTGCAGCCAGGGAGTGACCTTCTGGGAAACGAAGCGCGGCAATTCGACGAGGCCTCCGGTGCTGAGCAGAAAGCCGGCGATCTCGGCTTCCTGGTCGAAGTTGAACTGGGATATGGTTCCAGTGACGGTGGTATAGGTGCCGGGCTGCATTCCCGGCCACTGGCCGGCGGCGGCTCCGCCAGGACCGCGACCCCGCTGCGACTGGGGTGGTGCTCCGGGCTGGGCGCCCGGTTGGCCGGGTCCTTGTGCGGACGCACTCAGCGTAAACGAAGCCAGCAGCAGAGCGCTGGTGAACCATCTGGAACGGCAAGATCTCATGACAGAGTTAAACCTCCGTATCTTTCTAAGCACCGCGAGCGCCAAACCAAGGCATAAGGTTTGCCACGCCGCGGCCGAGGCCAGACGTTCGCCTACCGGACAAAGTGAGCGTAAACCGCGCACGGGAACCGCAGGCTGATGAGCTATTCCTTCAGCAACTGACGCGCGATCACCATCCGCTGTATTTCGCTGGTGCCTTCGCCGATGGTGCACAGCTTCACATCGCGATAGAACTTCTCCACCGGATAGTCTTTGATGAAGCCGTATCCGCCGTGGATCTGCAGCGCTTCATCCGCTACCCGCACGGCCATTTCAGACGCGAACAGCTTCGCCATGGCGGATTCCTTTGTCACGCGCTTGCCGAGGTCCTTCAGCGCGCCGGCGCGATAGGTCAGCAGCCGCGCGGCCTCAATGGAGGTGGCCATGTCGGACTAGCTTGTGCTGGATGGCCTGGAACTCCGAGATCGGCCGGCCGAACTGCCTGCGTTGTTTCGAATACCCCAGCGCCGCTTCATACGCGCCCTGCGCCATGCCGACGGACAAGCGCCGCGATGGAGATGCGGCCGCCATCCAGAATCCGCAGGCTGTCGACGAAACCTTCGCCCGGCCTGCCCAGCAGCTGCTCACGCGGCAAGCGGCAGTCGTCGAACAGCACCTCGCCGGTTGCGCTGGCGCGCATGCCCAGCTTGTTTTCCTTTTTCCCGACGCGGAACCCGGCTGTACCGGCTTCCAGGATGAAGGCCGAGATGCCGTGCTGCGACGCGGCGCGGTCCGTCACCGCCATGGCCACGCAAACATGCGCATAGTGCGCGTTGGTGGTGAATGTCTTGCCGCCGTTCAACACCCATTGGCCGTCCCGCATTACGGCGGTGCTGCGCGTTCCACCCGCATCCGAGCCCGCCTCCGGCTCGGTCAGCGACCAGCAGCCGATCCATTCGCCGGTCGCCAGCTTCGGAATATACTTCCGCTTCTGTTCTTCATTGCCTGCGAGATAAATGTGGTTGGTGCACAGGGAATTGTGCGCCGCCACAATCAGGGCGACACTGGGATCGACGCGCGCCAGCTCTTCAATAATGATGGAGTAATCGATGTACCCCATCTCCGAGCCGCCCAGATCCTCGGGGAAGATCGCGCCCAGGAATCCCAGCGTGCCGGCCTTCTTGATCTGCTCCAGTGGAAATGTCTGTTCTTCGTCCCACTCGAGCACGTGGGGACGAATCTCCGATTCCGCAAACTCGCGCACCATCTTACGGAGCTGAATTTGCTCCGCACTGAATTCAAAGTCCATAGTTGTGCCGGCCGCACCCTAGCCGGCGCGCCGAGTCTCCATTCCGATTTCGTCCGGTCAGACGATCTCTTCTTTTTGGCGATCCCACTGCAATGTTCGCTTCAAGCGGTAACTATCCACGGACATGCGGCAGGCGATTGAAACTTTAAAGCCGAGTTCAAAGGGACAGTTGGTTTCGCGGCCGGCGCGAATGCAGTCCAGGAAGTTCTGCATGTGCGCGCGCGGCGGGGTGGGCGTTTGGCCGGTCAGCGCCTCGGCTTTGGGGCGGTTCACGGGCTCGGGCGCGTAGCGTATCTGCTGGCCCTTAAATATGGTTCCATCGGTGCCCAACACTTGCTCGGTTACTCCCGGGCTGGCGTTGCCAAAACCGGAGACCCAGCTGAAGAGTATTTCCTCCGGCTGCTCCATAGAGACGTTCATGGTGTCCGGTACTTCGCGGCCGTCCTTCCAGAGATACAGGCCGCCGGTCATAGTCACCGCCGACGGCACATCCAGCCCCAGGACTTTGTACCAGAAGGAGACCTGGTGGCACATGTTCTCATAGACATTGCCGCCCGAGTAGTCCCAGAAGAAGCGCCAGTTGCGATAGCGATTGGCGTCGAATTCGACTTTGGGGGCCTCGCCCAGAAACTTGTTCCAGAGAATGTTCTCGGGATTCATGGTGGCATTCAACGGCCTCGCCCACTGCGGCTTGCCATGTGGCGTGTTGCGATACATCATGGCATCGATAGCGGTAATGCGGCCCACCTTGTTGTCCCGCAAGAACTCCAGGGCATCGTTCACCTGGCCGAGCGAACAGCTCTGATGGCCCACCTGGACGATCTGCTTACCCTTCACGGGCAGATAGGCGGTGCGCATGCGCTTGGCGTGCTCCACCGTGAAGGCCATGGTTTTTTCCTGATAGACATGCTTTCCGGCGTGTATGGAATCGACGAAATGTTCGCAGTGCAAATGCTGCGGCGTCGCGATGAGGACCGCGTCGATGGATTTGTCTTCCAGCATAAGCCGGTGGTCGAAGTATGTCTTCACGCCGGGGATGCGCGACTTGGCCAGCTCCAACTGAGCGGTGTAGACATCCGTGACGGCGACGAGTTCTGTATTGGGACAATCGATGGCTTCCTGGGCGATCTGCGAACCGCGGTCGCCGTAGCCGATTACGCGCCAGACGAATCCGCTCATTCGCGCCCAGCACGTTGCGCGGGACCGAGGCCAAGGTGCCCAATCCGGTTGCGACCTGTCCGAGAAATGCCCGCCGCGACTTCGTCATAGTGATGTGGTCATCCTAACATCGTGATGTGGTCATCCTAACATCTGAAAATCGTTCTACCGGCTATTGGTTGGCGCGACCGCCGGCGCTACGGGATAGCCCTTGGTTACCCAGTCGGTGTTGAAGTTGGTGGGGATACTCAGCGCATGAATCCTGGTGTAGCCCAGTTCCTCGAGTGCGCGGAAGGCCGGACGCAGGTTGGGGCAGTGGTCCATGGGACAACAGCCACAGTAGATGACAATCTCAGTATCCTTCGGCAGGTTCTTCACGGCAGCTTTCAACGCGTTGATGCCTTCGGGATCCCGGCCCGGCCCGGCAAAGATGGCCGTCTCGATATGCCGGTTGCGATAGAGAACCGGGAAGGCCACTGAGATGATCACCGGCGGCTTAGCGCCCGGCGCCAGCTGTTTGGCGAGCGCTTCCGGCGTCATGAGCTGCTGCGGAGTCCAGGGATCGGCCTGATTCTCCCGCGGTTTCGCATAGTTGCCGGCCAACGCAAAGGCCAACAGCGCAGCCATGGCAACAAAACGTGCAGATCGCATATCTTCACCTTATCGTGGCGGGGGTTCACGGGGGGAGGGCCGAGGTGGTGTCTTGCTCCGAAAACAACTGTTGGGGTAAGTTGACTTACAGATCTGTTCATCATTGCGGGCGTGTAGTCCGACGCTAGTGCCTAGATCAGTTTTTAGAGAGCCTTTCGGCGCAAGGAAGAGGCCGTTTCTCTCAGCGCGCGTCGAGATCAGAATGTAGTTTGATGCAGCTGCGAGACGCAGATCGCTTCCAACAAGCAAGGGATCGTGCATTTCCTGGATATCCATGCTAAACTCTCAGGGCGAAGGCCGCTGGTGGGCGGCTTTGACGCAGCATCCCTCTCATGAGTTTTACATGCTTGACCGCTGTCTCTATTTTGAGGCACCTCAGAACATTCGGGTTCTTTCGCACCTTGCCGCTATTTGTGGCGATCCTGGCTTCAATGCCAGCGATCGGTCAGGTGACCACTTACCACTACGATAACGGTCGCACCGGAGCCACCTTAAACGAAACCACCCTCACGACGTCGAACGTTAACGCGAACACGTTTGGCAAGCTTTTTTCAGTTGCGGTGGATGGACAGATCTATGCCCAGCCACTGTATATGCCGCAGGTGACCATTCCTCAACAGGGAGTGCACAACGTTGTCTATGTAGCTACTGAAAATAACTCCGTTTATGCGTTTGACGCAGACTCCGGAGTTCCGTTGTGGCACGTGAATCTCGGTCCCGCCATGCTGGCTACGACCTGCTGCGAAAGCACAAACCTTTTTCCGCTGATCGGCATCACGAGTACTCCCGTTATCGATCCCAATGCGGGCATTCTCTATGTGGTCGCCGAATCATATGAAAATAACGTAACATTCTTTCGTTTGCACGCGCTTGATATCACGACAGGGGACGACGTGCTGACGCCCGCGGTGATCCAGGGAAGCGTCCCAGGCACCAGTTCTGATAGCCGCAATGGCGTTCTGACATTTGCGCCAATTCGCCACTTCCAACGGCCGGGATTGCTGCTAATGAATGGCAACATTTATATTGCTTTCGCTTCGCACCAGGATAGTCAGCCATACCATGGGTGGCTGTTCTCCTATAGCGCAGCCACACTCCAGCCAACGGGGATTCTGTGCTTCGCCCCCGGCGGCCAGGGAAACGGCGTATGGCAGGGAGGGGTGGCGCCCGCAGGCGATGCGAACGGAAACGTCTATGTTGAAACCGGGAATGGGCCGTTCGATGTAACCACAGACGGGAACGATTACGGCGACAGCGTCGTCAAGATAGGAACATCCAGCGGCCTGACGGCCCTCGATTACTTCACCCCTTCCACACAGGCGACCCTCGAGCAAAACGATTGGGATCTGGGTAGTAGCGGCCCTCTGCTGATACCGGGCACATCTCTGGGCCTCGCCGGCGGAAAAGATGGGAAGATGCATGTCTTTAACACCGGGAACCTCGGCGGATATGACAGCGCAGGGGATCAAGTGTTTCAGGAATGGCAGGCGACTTTTTCCGTTTCTGGATCGCTGCCAGGCGGATTCTGGGGCGGTAATTACATTTTCTATAACTCGACGCTTTACGGCTTTGGCGAGCGAGATTCGCTGAACGCATTTGCGTTTAATGGATCTGAGTTCACGACCACTCCGTTTTCTAAGAGCACATTCACCGTACCCGCGAACGGGATCAGCAATGACCCGGGCATGTCAATTTCGGCAAAGGGCACAACGGCCGGCACGGGAATCGTCTGGGCAGCATTTTCTTCGAACGGCTTGGCAGACGGGAGTGCTCAACCCGGCGTGTTCTACGCCTTCGACGCAGCCAACGTCAGAACCGTGCTCTGGAATAGCAATCAGAATAGTGCCCGGGATTACTCGGGAAGTTGGGCCAAGTGGGTTCCACCCATCGTAGTGAATGGCAAGGTATACCTCGCCTCATTTGACAATCTGCTCAATGTATACGGCCTCGTTTCCACGGGCTGGCAAATCACCGCGTCATCCGGCACGCCGCAGAGCGCGACGGCGGGGACGCAGTTCGCCAGCGCACTGCAGGCCACCGTCAAGGATGCGAACAACAATCCGGTGAGCGGCGTCACGGTGACGTTCACGGCTCCGGTCATGGGAGCCGGCGCGACTTTCAGCGGATCGGCAGCCGGGACAGCCATTACGAATGCCAGCGGCATCGCCATAGCACCGCCCCTGACGGCCAATACCCATGCGGGCGCTTACGCGGTAACCGCTATCGCGTCCGGAGCTGGAGCCGTTGCGAGCTTCAATCTGACCAACATTGCCCCGCCTCCGGCCAGCATCTCCGCAAAGGCGGGTACGCCGCAGAGCGCGACCGTGAGCACGGCGTTTGTCTCGGCTCTGCAGGCCATCGTCAAAGATGCGAACAGCAATCCGCTGAGTGGCATCACGGTGACATTCGCGGCTCCAGCGACGGGAGCCAGCGCGGCATTCGGCGGCATCGCTACGGCGACGGCCGTTACCAATGCCAGCGGCATCGCCACGGCGCCGGCGCTGACGGCCAACAGCCAGGCAGGCGGATATATGGTCACCGCTAGCGTCGCCGGGTTGGGAGCCGCCGCCAGCTTCAGTCTGACTAATCTTGCTGTATCCGGCGGGGGAGCCCTAAGTGGCACTGTAACTAACGTCAGCACCGCGGCGAACTTGACGGCGGAGGGCACCGCCGACTGGGTGCACTGGGGGGATCCATCGCTGAATCGAAAGGCCGGGGTTACTCCACAAATCAGCACCTATTCCATCGTGGGTTCCGGCCCCGTGAAGACCTACACAAATGATCCCCGAACCGTGAGTTGGACTGACGGTACGCCCACCGCCGCCGGATCGAATGAGGATGGCATTTATATCAGTTCCCTGGACAACGGCTTTTCGATCACCGTCCCAGCCGGCCCAACCCCGCAGACATTGACCATTTATGTCGGTGGCTGGAACAGTGGTGGCACGCTGGGGGCGCACCTGTCCGATGCGTCGGCCCCGGATTACGTAAATACCACTTCGTCAGTTAGCGGCCTGTACGACGCCAATTACACGCTGACTTTTAACGCAGCTTCTGCCGGACAGACTCTCACAGTCCGTTGGGTGATGACCTCTGGCACAGGTAACTTGGATTTGAACGGAGCCGCACTCTCGGTAGCGGGTCCCAGCATATCCGCAACTGCCGGTACGCCGCAGAGCGCGACGGTGGGTACGGCGTTTGCTACCGCGCTCCAGGCAACCGTAAAAGATGCCGGCAGCAATCCGTTGAGCGGCATCACCGTGACGTTCACGGCTCCGGCGACGGGAGCCGGCGCGGCTTTCGGCGGATCGGCAACGGCGACGGCGTAACCAACGCCAGCGGCATTGCTACGGCGCCGGCGCTGACCGCCAACAGCCAGGCAGGCGGTTACACGGTCACCGCGACCGGGACTGGGGCGGGGACCGCCGCCAGCTTCAGTCTGACCAATCTCGCCGGGAGCCCTGCCAGCATCACTGCGACAGCGGGCACACCGCAGAGCGCGACCGTGAACACCCCGTTTGGCGCCGCCATGCAGGCCACCGTGAGAGATGCCGGCAACAATCCGGTGAGCGGCGTCACGGTGACATTCACGGCTCCGGCGACGGGAGCCAGCGCGGCTTTCGGCGGATCGGCAACCGCGACGGCAGTCACCAATGCCAACGGCATCGCCACAGCGCCAGCGCTGACAGCCAACAGCCAGGCCGGAAGCTACACTGTCAGCGCGAGCGCAGCGGGGGTGGGAACCGCCGCCAGCTTTAGGCTGACCAACCTTCCCTTATCCATAGGGGGTGGGGCATTAACTGGCGCCGTCACCAACGCGACCACCACTGCGAACCTGACGGAGAAGGGCATTGCCGACTGGGTGCACTGGGGGGACGCGTCGCTAAATCGAAAGGGCGGGGTCACCCCACAGATCAGCACCTATTCCATCGTTGGGTCTGGATCCGTGAAAACCTACACCAACGATCCCAGAACCCTGAGTTGGACTGACGGTACGCCCACCGGCACGGGATCGAATGAAGACGGCATTTATATCAGTTCCCTGAAGAACGGCTTTTCCTTTACCGTTCCAGCGGGCACCACCTCGCAGACATTGAGCGTCTATGTCGGCGGCTGGGACAGCGGCGGGAAGCTGACGGCGCACCTGTCCGATGCATCGGCCGCGGATTACGTAAATACAACGGCGTCCGTTAGCGGCCAATACGACGGCAATTACACGCTGACTTACTACGCAGCTTCGCCCGGACAGACTCTCACGATCAGCTGGGTGATGACCTCCGGCACAGGCAACGTGACCTTGAACGGTGCCACGCTCTCTCCGGGTCCCGGTATCACTGCGACGGCGGGCACGCCGCAGAGCACGGCCGTGAGTACGGCGTTTGCTACCGCTCTGCAGGCTACCGTGAGAGATGCCGGCAACAATCCGGTGAGTGGAGTGACGGTGACATTCACGGCTCCGGCGACGGGAGCCAGCGCGGCGTTCAGCGGATCGGCAACCGCGACGGCCGTCACGAATGCCAGCGGCGTCGCCACGGCGCCGGTGCTGACGGCCAACAGCCAGGCGGGCGGTTATACGGTCATCGCGAGCGCGGCGGGGGTAGGAACTGCCGCCAGCTTTAGTCTGACCAACCTGGCTGGGAGTGCGGCCAGCGTTAGTGCGACAGCGGGCACGCCGCAGAGCGCGGCCGTGAGCACGGCGTTTGCTACGGCTCTGCAGGCTACTGTGAGAGATGCCAGCAACAATCCGGTGAGTGGCGTGACGGTGACGTTCACGGCTCCGGCGACGGGAGCCAGCGCGGCGTTCGGCGGATCGGCAACCGCGACGGCCGTCACGAATGCCAGCGGCATCGCCACCGCGCCGGCGCTGACGGCCAACAGTCAGGCAGGTGGTTATACGGTCACGGCGAGCGCGGCCGGGGTAGGAACCACCGCCAGCTTTAGTCTGACCAATGTGGCCGGGGTTGCGGCCAACGTCAGTGCGACAGCGGGCACACCGCAGAGCGCGACGGTGAGCTCGGCGTTTGCCACCGCCCTGCAGGCCACGGTCAAAGATGCCGGCAACAATCCGGTGAGCGGCGTGACGGTGACATTCACGGCTCCGGCAACGGGAGTCAGCGCGGCTTTCGGCGGATCGGCAACCGCGACGGCGGTCACGAATGCCAGCGGCGTCGCCACGGCGCCGGTGCTGACGGCCAACAGTCAGGCAGGCAGCTACACGGTCAGCGCGAGCGCGGCCGGGGTAGGAACCACCGCCAGTTTCAGTCTGACCAATGTGGCCGGGGTTGCGGCCAACATCACTGCGACAGCAGGCACACCGCAGAGCGCGACGGTGAGCTCGGCGTTTGCCACCGCCCTCAAGGCCACCGTCAAAGATGCCGGCAACAATCCGGTGAGCGGCGTCACGGTGACATTCACGGCTCCGGCAACGGGAGTCAGCGCGGCTTTCAGCGGATCGGCAACCGCGACGGCGGTCACGAATGCCAGCGGCGTCGCCACGGCGCCGGTGCTGACGGCCAACAGTCAGGTAGGCAGCTACACGGTCAGCGCGAGCGCAGCGGGGGTGGGAACCGCCGCCAGCTTCAGTCTGACCAACCTTCCCCCATCAGTCAGCGGAGGAAGCTTAAGTGGCGCCGTTAACACGAACCTTACGGCGGAGGGCACTGCCGACTGGGTGCACTGGGGAGATGCATCGCTGAATCGAAAGGCCGGGGTTGCTCCACAAATCAGCACCTATTCCATCGTGGGCTCCGGCACTGTGAAGACTTACACAAACGATCCCCGAACCCTGAGTTGGACTGACGGTACACCTGCCGCTACGGGATCGAATGAAGACGGCATTTATATCAGCTCTCAAAAGAACGGCTTTTCGTTCACCGTCCCAGCCGGCACGACCTCGCAGACATTGACTGTTTACGTCGGTGGATGGGACAGCGGCGGGACGCTGACGGCGCACCTGTCCGATGCATCGGCCGCGGATTACGTAAATACTACGACGGCGGTTAGCGGCCAATACGACGGCAATTACACGCTGATTTTTAACGCAGCTTCCGCGGGACAGACGCTCACGATCACTTGGGTGATGACCTCCGGCACAGGCAACGTGAGTTTGAGCGGAGCCACACTCTCGGTGACGGGTCCAAGCATCTCTGCAACTGCCGGTACCCCGCAGAACGCGACGGTGAGCACCGCGTTTGCTGCCCCGCTCCAGGCTACTGTCAAAGACGCGAACAACAATCCTCTAAACGGGGTCACGGTGACATTCACAGCCCCGGCGACGGGAGCCAGTGCGGCTTTCGGCGGATCGGCAACCGCGACGGCGGTCACGAATTCCAGCGGCGTCGCCACCGCGCCGGCGCTGACGGCCAACAGCCAGGCAGGCGCATATGCGGTCATCGCCAGAGTGGCCGGAATGGGAACCGCCGCCAGCTTCAGTCTGACCAATCTGTCACCGGGCCCCAGCATCTCCGCAACGGCGGGCACACCGCAGAGCGCGACGGTGAGCACCGCGTTTATGACCACTCTGCAGGCCACCGTCAAAGATGCCGGCAACAATCCGGTGACTGGCGTCACGGTGACCTTCACGGCTCCGGCGACGGGAGCCAGCGCGGCTTTCGGCGGATCGGCGACCGCGACGGCCGTCACGAATGCCAGCGGCATCGCCACGGCGCCGGCGCTGACGGCCAACAGCCAGGCCGGCGGTTATACGGTCACGGCGAGCGCGGCGGGGGTGGGAACCGCCGCCAGCTTCAGTCTGACCAATCTTGCGGTCTCCGGCGGCGGGAGCTTAAGTGGCGCCGACAACACGGCGAACCTGACTTTGCAGGGAAGTGCCGACTGGGTGCACTGGGGGGATGCATCGCTGAATCGAAAGGCCGGGGTCACTCCAGAAATCAGCACCTATTCCATCGTGGGTTCCGGCACTGTGAAGGCCTACACAAATGATCCCAGAACCCTGAGTTGGACTGATGGTACGCCCACCGTCGCCGGCTCGAATGAAGACGGCATTTATATCAGCTCTCAAAAGAACGGCTTTTCGTTCACCGTCCCAGCCGGCACGACTTCGCAGACATTGACAGTTTACGTCGGTGGATGGGACAGCGGCGGGACGCTGACGGCGCACCTGTCCGATGCATCGGCCGCGGATTACGTAAATACTACGACGGCAGTTAGCGGCCAATACGACGGCAATTACACGCTGATTTTTAACGCAGCTTCCGCGGGACAGACCCTCACGATCACTTGGGTGATGACCTCCGGCACGGGCAACGTAACTTTGAACGGAGCCGCACTGAATTGATCGGGCGTCAATTCGCTTGTTGAACGCCATGAACGCGTCCGGTTGTCTCTTTTTTTTGACAGTAGTGCTATAGGCCGCTCCGTTCTATCGCAAGGGTTAGTCAAAGCTCCGGCAAGAGTCCGCGGAACCAGTGATCGAAGATCTGGCGGAAGCCGATAGTAAATCGCCATATCAAAGCGCAAGCTAGACTGTGGAGGAAGACGAGTCAAATTGAAGAGTCCGGATCGAGAACTCGAGGGGGTAGCGGCACCGTTGCCGTTTTTAAGCAATGTGCCGATTTGCGTCGATCTCGACGGATCGCTGATCAGGTCCGACACTCTTTGGGAGGGGTTGTGGCTGGCTGTAAGAACCCGCCCGATAGAGTGTCTGAAGGCATGCTTCAATCTAGGAAGTGGGCGTGCGAACTTCAAGAGGCGCATTGCGGAACTGGCTATCGCAAACCCAAGCCAACTGCCCTATAGGAATGATCTCATTGCCTTCCTCTCGGCTGAAGCCCGAGCCGGGAGGTCGTTGATTCTTGCTACGGCAGCAGACGAAGTCGTCGCTCGAGGCATTGCCCAACATCTCGGTCTATTTGAGTATGTACTTGCGAGCGACGGCGTCATCAACTGCAAAGGAAGCGACAAACTCAAAGCGATAAATGCGCTCACCGGCCCGTTTATTTATGCCGGTGACTCGACTGCTGACCTACCTGTCTGGAAGGCATCGGCTGGCGCTATCGTGGTCGGCAGCAATCGAGAGGTCCTCAAGGATCTCCGGCAAAGCGGTGTGACAATCTACAAGCACTTCCCGTCCGAACAATCTTCGCTGCGGAGCATCAGCCGCGCCATTCGTATCCATCAATGGCCCAAAAATCTGCTCGTGTTTCTACCCATCTTTCTCGGGCACAGGACAACTGATGTCATCGCCTGGAAGTTCGGGCTGTTGGTCATGGTGGTTTTCTGTCTTGCGGCTTCAACAGCCTATGTGCTAAATGACCTACTGGACCTGGAAGCGGACCGGCAGCATCCAAAGAAGTCTACTCGTCCCTTCGCCGCCGGCGATTTATCCATTCCAACCGGTTTCTTGTTACTGGCAGCCCTAGTTTGCTCCGGCCTGGCGTTGTCTCTTTTTTTGCCAATCGCAGCCCAGCTGTGGGTGGCGACTTATTTCGCTGCTACGCTTTTCTATTCGTTTTATTTGAAGACTCGACTGCTCGCCGACGTAGTCGGCTTGGCGTCGCTCTACACATTGCGGGTCATGGCCGGTGGCGCAGCGACTTCCATTGTGATTTCGCCCTGGACTCTGGCGTTTTGTCTCTTTTTCTTTTACAGCCTGGCACTTGCAAAGCGGTACGGCGAGTTGCGGTCGCTACCTGAGCATCGCAGTGTGCCACCGCGACGAGGTTACCGAAAGGCCGATCTTTCCGTAGTTGGGGCGCTCGGAGCGTCGAGCGGAATCCTATCGGTTGTGGTCTTTGCGCTGTATATCAGCGGCCCTGAAGTAGCCGCGCATTACTGTTCGCCACGCTTCCTTTGGTTAATTTGCCCGGTTTTACTCTATTGGTTCGGCCGCATTTGGGTTCTCGCGAATCGCGGCGACGTCACCGATGATCCGATGTTGTTTGCGTTCAAAGACCGAGTCAGCTACATCGCGGGTGTCTGCATTGCAGTGATTTGGCTTGCCGCGTCGGTGTGTTTTTAGGCAGGAGGATCTATAAGCAATGGCAGCCTCATGGCGAGCCCTCCTGAGTTTGCGAGCGATTCTGTCTTTCTTTGTGGTGCTCCTCGCAACCATCCAGGTTTTAGTTATCGCATTGAGTTTGGGCAGCATTCGCCTTACCCAAGTAGGGGCCATTGTCATTCTTGTGATAGCGTCGCTACTTGCGTTTCTTGCTAGCCAAACTGCAGGCCAAGGGCCTCCGAATGTTACCTCAGCGGAAGACTTGTCATTGTTCTCGCCCCTTCTGCGGCGATTCCTACTACTCGCGCCCTTGACAATATTTGGTGCGTTTGCATTGCTCGCATGCCTAACACCAGACCTCTCTTATGATGGGAACGCCTATCACATTCCGCCCATTAACCAGTGGGCAGTAAAAGGGTTCATTCATGATGTAGATCCGAGCTTTGACCAGAGCGAATTCATGAACGGCTATCCAAAGGGGGCCGAAGCAGTTACATTCGTTGTTGTTCAGGCTTTTGGCAGTAAATTCCTGAACCTCCTCAATCTGTTCTACGCTCCTCTCGGCTTCTTTGGCGTCGCCGTTCTGTGTCAACTGTTCGGTGCATCGATCCGCGACAGCTTAGTATTCGGTGCAGCCTACTTGATTGTTCCGGTCAACGCCGGTCAATACGGCTCGACGTATGTGGACGCCGCATTTGGATCGACTGTGATTGCGCTACTGGCAATATTCGCTTCGGATGTTCTCAATGAGCCTGATGGTTGGCGCACGTCGGCACTCCCGATGGGGTGCGCGATTGGCAATGTGATCGCCGTAAAGGGCTCTGGTCTTGTGATCGTACTAGTAAGCGTCGCCAGTTATTTGGCGTGGGCAATGAAAGGAGCAAACGACCGTCGGAGGCGACTTCCGTCGCTGCTCTTGTTGACCAGCCTTTCATTACTTTTCGCCACTGCGATAGGCGGGTTCTGGTATCTCAAGAATTATAGCCGCCATGGCAGCCCTCTTTATCCTATTGGCTTCGCTGTTGCGGGGCATACCATTTGGCCGGGTGAGACAACCGCGGACGTGCTCGGCGAAGTACGGAATACTCCTCCAGAAATTCGCGCCCTAAATCGGGTGGGCAGGGTTATGGTCTCCTGGATAACTCCGCTTGGAAGTATGCATGCAACTGGGCCTGGAACTGGGTCTGGAACCGGGTCTGCAACCAGGCCTGGAAGTGGGCCGTGGTCTTACCGGCCTTCTTCTAGATCTATCCATACCGACACTCGCTTAGGTGGTCTCGGAGCATTCTGGATTTTCGGTTGTGTTCCGGGAGTTCTGGCCTGCCTGTTTTGTTTGATGAGCGGCGCGGTCGGCACTCCAGGACTGAGGGCGGTGTATTGGTTCCTCGCGACCGCTGTTCTATTGGCCTTCGTTGGAACGCCCATGAACTGGTGGGCGCGCTACACCGTGTGGTTATTTGCCTTGGGATTGCCCAGCGTGGGGCTTCTGTTAAATATTGCGCACGATTCCGGATCTGGAGTTCGCCGCTCCGTCCGGTTGTGGGCTGCCGCGTGTTGGTCGTTGTTGATCCTTCAGGCGTCAATTCTGCTGCTGCTCGCTTGTATTCGTCCAGTCGCTGACTTCAAGTATGGTGAGAGTCGCGTGCCTAAACTTGTGCTTTACACTGAATCGCCGTTGTTGCCGTTGTTTCCAGAGATGCGATCACCGCTACTTGGACATATTCTGCGCACGCAGGCAGCCGTGGGGGTTGGGCCACGGGAGCTTGGGCCTTCGAGCCGGATCTACGGGCAACTGTCGTTGCCCATTGGCGAGCGTAATCTCGTTCCTGTGTCTGCCGACGCGACAGATGGCGATGTCGCAAGATTGCATTCGGACTCTCATGTGAAGTACATTCTGTGGCTCACAAGCACTCCGATCCCCGCCCCCTTGGCGACGCATGTCAGAAGTCGCGGGTCGGACGGGCCGTTTACGTACTTGGAGTTGCTCACAGAGTCCTTTTGATCCAAAAGGCGAATTCCTGGCTCTGCATAAGTCACTCATAATGTTTCCTCCTTGTTCAAAAATAGGCGAACTTCCGCCTGAACCAGACGTGACATTCGATTGTTTCGACTGTAAGATATATTACGAAGCCTGTGCCTTGACGGGACGTTCTGGCTGCGACTAAGTGCCTGGAAGTGTAATTTTAACTACACTATACTTCAGCGGTGGACGCCTTCTGGATATTTTGTCGAGAGTACCCTATATTACGTTGGGGTTCTACCGTATTTCACCTAGGTTTTACGATAATTCCAGTTGTCAGCCTCTCGCGGTGATGATATAGTTTGAGCCAAATAAGATTTGGTGTTGCGTCAAGCGTTTGGGGCCACTCCTATGGTCTCAGCGTTAGATGTCTGACCGAAACTGGGCAAATTGGGGTGACGGGCTAAATGCCCGCGGAGGTTTCGACGTGACCAGAACGCAGCGGTTATGCGGCTGGGACTCGTGTGTTAGTCCCAACCTGATTTCAGTTGTTCAGCGGAGGCTCGCGCGGCAACGCTACAGTCCGCTCCTTATTGCACTTTCCTTTGTGGGGTTCACTGCCTCTCTTTTTGCGCAGACCACACTAACTCCCGGGATTGTAGCTTTCGGCAGTCAGCCAGATGGCGTCGCGAGCGCCGCGCAGACGGCCACCTTCAAGAACACAGGGACAATCCCTCTGGCCATCCACAGCATCGCTATAACCGGTGCGAACGGGGCCGATTTTATCCCGGGCGGCAACTGCCCGATCACCCCGAGTACGCTCGGCGCAGGCCAGAGTTGCAGCATTACGGTCGCGTTTTCGCCGTCTAAGGCGGGAGCCGAATGGGCCGTTCTGACGGTTACTCCGAGTGCGGGAGGTGCGAAGTCGGTGATTCTGACCGGAACCGGCGTCGCCCCACTCACGCTGTCACCGGCCACTCTATATCTGGGTGCCATAGTGGTCGGCGCCACCAGTGCGGCGAGAACCGTTACGCTGACGAACCACACAAACGTGGCGTACCAACTGACGATTCAGCCTCCTGCCGGTTTCGCGGTGGCCAACAACAACTGTGGAACGAGCATCGGTGCCGGGGCCACCTGTACCGTGAGCGTGACGTTTTCTCCGAAGGCGCTTGGCCTCACCTCAGGGACGTTGACGTTCAGCGACGGTGCCAAGAACAGCCCACAGACCGTGAGTTTGAACGGGACGGGAACCGCCGCGGTCACCCTTTCCGTGAGCAATTTGGGGTTTGGGACGCAGTCCGTGGGGACTACGAGCGCAACGAGAACGGTGTTTCTGACGAATCACTTGACGTCAGGCTCTTTGGCCTCGACTGTGGCTGTCAGTGGAGACTTCGCCATCGCTAGTAACACTTGCGGGACCGTCGCGGCGGGATCGACCTGCGCCGTGGGAATCACGTTCACGCCTACGCAAGTGGGCTCGAGAACCGGGACGCTTACGATTACGAACAATGCCTTTGGGAGCCCGGAAACGGCTAGCCTGACTGGCACCGGCAATTCCTTCGGCCTGACGTCCATCGCGGTTACCCCCGCGAATGCCTCAATTGCCCTTGGGAATACGCAACAGTTTATCGCGACGGGCACTTTCGCGGGCACCTTCGCTGGTCCGGCGCACACCGCCAACCTGACAGCCTCGGTGACCTGGAGCTCGTCCGCTACGGGCGTGGCGACCATCAGCAACTCGGCGGGCAACCAGGGGCTGGCGACAAGCGTTGGCGCGGGAACAAGCACCGTAACCGCCAGGCTGGGTACGATTAGCGGATCGACCGGCTTAACGGTCACAAGCGGGCGCACGCTGACATCGGTGACAGTCACGCCGGCTAATCCCTCAATGGTGGTGGCCAGTTCGCAACAATTCGCCGCCACTGGGACGTATAGCGACGGGAGCACGCAGAATCTGACGACCAGCGCGACTTGGAGTTCGTCCAACTCGGCGGTGGCCGCCGTTAGCAATACGGCCGGCACGCAGGGTGTGGTCACGGCTGACAGTATCGGGACAGCGACCATTAAGGCGGTTTTCGGCGGATTCACCGGCTCGACTTTGGTGACCGTGACGGGTGGGTTTGTTCTGACCGGGACCGTGACCGACCCGCGCGAGAATCACACGGCGACGCTGCTGAATAACGGAATGGTGCTGATTGTGGGGGGCGCTGACGCTACCGGTACCACAGCCACTGCGGAGTTGTACAATCCGGCGACCGGGACCTTCACCGCCACTGGCAGCCTGAACACAGCGCGCGTATATCACACGGCGACGCTGCTGAATAACGGGATGGTATTGATTGCGGGGGGCTACAACTATGCCGCTGGTGGTGATTTAGCCAGCGCGGAGCTGTACGATCCTGTGGCCGGAACCTTCACCGTCGCAACCGGCAGCCTAACCACCGCCCGCGAATACCACACCGCGACGCTGCTGGGCAATGGCCTGGTGCTGATTGCGGGTGGTTACAGCGATTCCGTCGGTTTCGTACCCACGGCGGAGCTGTACAATCCAGCCACCGGGATGTTCACCGTCGCCACCGGCACGCTGAACACGCCACGGTACGCCCACAGCGCGACGCTGCTGAACAATGGCACAGTGCTGATTGCGGCCGGAGAGAGTGCTATTGGGTTTGAAGCCAGTGCGGAGTTGTACGTTCCCACGGCTGAGACCTTCAGCCCAACGGGCAGCCTTAGCATGGCCCGCGACGGGCACACCGCGACGTTGTTGAATAACGGCACGGTGCTGATCGCGGGAGGCCAGAACCCCACCAATGCCGCCCTCGCCGATGCGGAGCTGTACAATCCAACGGCCGGGACCTTCGCGCCAACAACCGGTGACCTGAACAATGCGCGGTACTATCACACGGCAACGCTCCTGAATAACGGAACGGTGCTGATTGCGGGCGGTACCAACGGCCTTTCAATCGCCGTAGCGGAGTTGTACGATCCCATAGCCGGGACCTTCACCAACACGGCCAGCCTGAATACCGCTCGATCTGAGCACACCGCAACACTGCTGAGTAACGGAACGGTGCTGATCGCGGGTGGCTATACCTACCCCACCGACATCCTAGCCAGTGCGGCGGAACTCTACGAGCCGGGCTCGCTGACGCCGCCGAGCCTGGTGTCGATTGCCGTGACGCCCGGGACGTCTACTTTGGCTTCGGGCTCGGCGCAGCAGTTCATCGCTACGGGCACCTTCAGCGACAACAGCACGCAGCAGCTTGCTTCCGTGACTTGGAGTTCGTCCAACACCGCGGTTGCACAGGTCAGCAACGATGCTAGTAATTCCGGTTCGGCGTACGGGGTTGCGGCTGGGACAGTAACGATTACGGCCACGGCCGGAAGCGTCAAAGGCTCAGCCACTCTGAACGTGTCCGCGCCGGCCGCGAGCTTGGTTCTACCCCGGCAGCCTGAACAACGCGCTCGAATGTCGCACAGCGACGCCGGCGAGTAACGGAATGGTGGCTGGGTGCCGGAGGCCGCGGCCTCCGGCACCAGTGCGGAGTTGAGCTAGCAGAGCATCGACGACGGTAACTCGCAGAGCCGGATGTGGGCATCCTGCTCCGAGGCGGAGAGCGGCACGGGCGTAGGCGATCGCCGCCAGCCGACGTCGATTTCAGTCGCGACGGCTACCTAGACCGGCCGTCCTTGTTTCCGCCATGCTTATCATTAAAGACCGAGGTTAAGGTGACAGGCTGAAGCCTGTCCCACGTCTAACATGCCAACCAAGAGTCGAGAGATCCGCCTGGCGAGCCGGCCCAAAGGCGAGCCGGTCGCAGAGAACTTCCAACTGGCCGAAGCCGAAATCGGCGATCCGCAACCGGGTGAAGTGCTGGTGAAGAACGAGTACATCTCCGTTGACCCGTACATGCGCGGCCGGATGAATGACGCGAAGTCTTATGTACCGGCGTTCGAGCTTGGGAAGCCGATGACGGGCGGAGCCGTGGGGCGGGTGGTTCAGTCCAATGAGCCCACCATTCCGGTGGGAACGTACGTGATGAGCATGTACGGCTGGCGGGAGGCATTCGTTGCGCCGGCGGTGGTGCTGCAACGCGTGGATGTGGGCCTGGCGCCGCCCTCTGCGTTCCTGGGGACGCTGGGTGTTACCGGCTTGACGGCGTGGGTGGGGTTGTTCAAGATCGCTGGGTTGAAAGACGGCGAAACGGTGTTTGTGTCGGGCGGAGCGGGCGCGGTGGGGAGTATTGCGTGCCAGCTTGCCAAGCTGCATGGCTGCCGGGTGATTGCCAGCGCCGGTGCAGCGGATAAGATTGCCTTTCTCAAAGATGAACTGAAGCTGGATTACGCTTTCAACTATCGCGATGGCGAGCCGGTGGAGCACTTGAAAAAGGGCGCTCCGGGCGGGATCGATGTGTACTTTGACAACACCGGCGGTCCACAACTGGAAGCAGCGCTGTCCAGCTTGCGCGAGCGTGGGCGAATTGCTATGTGCGGGGCGATTGCGGGGTATAGCACGCCAGTGCCCGGGCCAAGGAACCTGCCGTTGGTGATTGGGAAGCGATTGCGCATTGAAGGGTACATTGTTTCGGATTATTTGAAGGACTTGGGGCAGTTCCTGGCGGAGGCGGCTCCTGCGCTCAAGGCGGGAAAGCTGCTGAACCGGGAAACCGTGGTGGAGGGTCTGGAACACGCGCCCGAAGCGTTCATGTCACTGCTGAGGAGTGGGGATGGCCACATGGGGAAGATGGTTGTGAAGGTGGGGTAGGTCCTCAGGCGGAAGCTGTGACAGGGTGGGTTATTGGTTTCGCTGGTCCCGGAGGAAGGCGATGAGGAACTGATCGCGGCGGGATTTTGCCTCGCCTGCACTGCGTTCGGTCCAATCAAAGAATCCCTTGCCGGACTTGACGCCGAGGTCGCCGCGGGCGACGAGCTCACGCAGATACGGCGGCGGGTCGGGTGAGCGGTAGAGATCGGGGCTGACGTAGGCATTCACGGCCAATGTGAGGTCGAGGCCTACGTTGTCCTGGTGCGTCAGCAAGCCATAAGCGGGGAAGCGCAAGCCCAAGCCGTTCTGAATGGCGAGGTCGATGTCTTCAGCGGTAGCGATGCCTTCCGCGATCATGTGTGCGGCTTCGCGGATCATGGCCACTTGCAGGCGGTTGCCCAACTGACCGGGGCGGTCTTTGCGGACCATGACGGGGACCTTCCGGCATGCCGCCAGAAGCGCACGCAGATGGTCTGCGATCTGCGGGTCCGTATCGTCGCCGCAGACGATTTCGACAAGAGGCACCAGCAGCGGTGGGTTCCAGAAGTGAGCCGTCATTATGCGGTTTCGGTATTGGCAGCGGTGAGCAATCTGGGTGATGCTCAAGCTCGACGTGTTGGAGGCGAGGATCGCGGTTGGCGGGCTGATGCGATCGAGCTGGTCGAAGAGGGACTGCTTGTACAGCAATTCTTCCGGACCGGATTCGATGACGAGGCCCGCGGTGGCGACGGCGTCCAGGGATGTGGAAGCGGAGACGCGGGCAAGAGCGGCCTCCACGGTCCCGGCGTCAGCGAGTTGATTGCTGAGGAGCAGGGCAGTCTGGGCACGTAAACTTGCCAGGCCGCGGGCTGCGCCTTCGACACTGCGGCTCACCAGGGTGGTGGAGACTTCCCCGAGAGCGAGCACCAGGGCGATGCCGGGACCCATCATGCCAGTCCCGATGACGACTGCGTGGCGAATTGGCGCGGAGGACATGTAAGCAGAATTGTAACCCGCGATGCAGCGATGGACTATACTCGGTGGAGAGTCTCTCGGCACTTTCGGTGCATGTAAATTTTACCGATTTGAGGGCGTTTGAGTTTCTTAGGTGACGGCAGCGCTTCCTTGACACTATGAGTTTCGGGAGTTATGCTGAACCTTCATTAATAAACGCCCCGGAAAGTCAACAACCGGCAGGGGGGTAAGCCGGTGACGGTCCGGAGAGGAAGCTGATGAATCAGCAGTATTTCGTAGTTGATTTTGCACACTCTATTCACGGGCGAGTAAAGCGGGTTCAGTTTTCGCATCGGGCGCTTTACTATTTGGCGGGCAGCATTGCGCTGTTGGCCTTTGTGATCTTCATTGCATTATCCGCTTACCTGCGCATGAGCTGGAAAGTGGCTAATTACAATGCTCTGAGGACCGACTTTGAACAGTTGCGCGGTCGTTACCAGGAACTGCAACGGGTTTCCAAGCAGCGCACCGAGCAGGTGGCAACGCTGCAGACACTGGCTAGCGAAGTCTCAATCGCATACGGTTTCAATCAGGCGAATTCAACGGCCGCTACGCTGGCAGCCGCCAATCCGTTGAACCCTTCGGTACAAGAGAGCATTGAAGAATTCAATTTTCTGAAGTCCGCTTCCTATTCCCACATATTCCATCAATACCCCAAGAGCTGGCAGGTGAACACGCAGCCTAGTCTGTGGCCCGTGAACGGGGTACTCCGCAGCGGCTTTGGCAGCCGCTCCGATCCCTTCTCCGGGGATGGCACCTTCCATACAGGGGTCGATCTGCAGGCAGCCTCCGGTACTCCGGTGCATGTGACTGCGGATGGAGTGGTGTCCCGAACGGAGTGGGGCGACCGTTACGGGCGGCTATTGATAGTCGACCATGGCAACGGGGTTCAGACCTGGTATGCGCACCTGTCGAGGTTTAGTGTGGTGCCCGGGCAGGAAGTGCGCCGAGGACAAGTCGTGGCGTTGTCGGGCGGCACGGGAAGGGTTACGTCACCGCACTTGCACTACGAAGTACGGCTGGCCGGAACGCCGGTGAATCCATACAAATACCTTTCGAAGTCGGCGATCACGATGCCGACGCAGCCGGCGCACAGCGACCTGGGTTTCTGAACCTAGTTGTCTACCCGGGAGAGCTTCTTTCGGGCCTGTGACAATAAAGTAGATGACGCGACGAGAACTGCTTTGCGCCTTGCCGTTCAGTTCCAGCGCGTTTGCCTTTCAGGCCAAGCCGAATCAGGCACCCGGCGGTAAAGGCCGGAACAAGCTACCGCCTACCTTAGGCGAGTTTGTGGCGATGGTTGATCCGACGACCGAGAACCTGGTTATTCGGCTCACCAACCCGACCTACACCAGCATCAACCCACCCCCACAGAACCACCACGTTTCGTCGAAATCGCGATTTGTGCTGTATGGCAGCGACCGCATGGGCACCATGTGTCCCTTCCATCTGGATCTCAAGACCGCAGAGGCGCGACAATTGGCCGACACCAAGGCGTTTCGCCCCGATACCCTGACGATGGACCTCGACGAGCGCAACGCTTTCTTCGTGGATGGCGATGCCTTGCAGCAGGTCAGTCTTGGCAACTTGAAGGCTCGGACGCTGGCTGAGGGCGTATCCGACTTCCACATGAACGGCAGGGAGAACACGCTGGTGGTGCTTCGAGGCGGGAAACTGGAGCGGTTGAATGGCGACCGCGGAACGGTGCTGGCAGACAACGTCACGACGCGTGGAATTGTGAGTCCGGCAGGCAACAATGTTTGTTTCGCCCGCGATGGAGGTGCGCCGGGAACGTCGCTGTGGCGGGTAGCATCTGAGGGAGGCACGCCGGTTCTGTTGGCGCAAGGAGCGGTTTCGTGCCCGTTTTGGGATCCGGACAGCGGGTCCTTGTTGTTCCTGCGCCAGGTGCAAGGCGATCGAGGCACGACGACGTTGCTGCGGGAGGTTTCGATCGATGGACGGGATGAGGGTACGGTGTCGCCGACCAGCCAGTTCATCTCATTTGCGCCCAATACCGACAGTACGGTGTTTGTAGGGGCAAGCCGAAGCAAGGCTCAGCCGACCGTGGTTCTGCTGCTGCGAAGCGTGCGACGAGAAATGACGCTGTGCGAACACCATTCCAGCCACCCGGACATGGTGCGTCCGGTGTTCTCCCCTAACAGTCGCCGGGTGTATTTCGCAAGCGACCGGCACGGAAAATCGGCGCTGTATGCCGTGAACGTAGAACTGCTGGTGGAACCGACGGAACGCTCTTAGGGGGCAGTTTGCGTTGCCCCCGTTTCGCGAGCGGGCTTACTGGGCCTTGCTGGATTCGCGGGCCTGGAGGAATGAGGCGACGTTGCTCTTGTCGATGAGCGTAGCGCCGGTGTCTACGAAGTTGGGTAGCACGGAAAATGGGTCTTGGGCGAAGTTGCCATCCAGCGTCTTAGGCGGGTTATGGTGAACCTGATCGAGCATCTGTAACCCGACGTAGGACATGGTCCACGGCTTCTGAGCGATGGTCGCTGCGATCAAGCCCTGCTGTATCCACTTCAGGGTGTCGTCATTGGCGTCGAAGGCCATGATGATCTTGTCGGTGGCCTTGGCGCGGTTGATGACTTCCGCTACTTCCTGGCCGGCCAAAGCTTCCAGGCAAATAAAAGCGTCAACCTGCAACTTCTTATTGCCTAGTACTTCCTGAGTTTTGTCGAATGCGACCCGAGGGTCGCCCTTGAAGTCAATTACGTCGACGATTTTGATGCCGGGATGATCGGAGAGCGCATCTTTATAACCCTTCAGCCGCTCATCGACGTTGGCCTGTCCGGGCATGGTATAGACCACAACATTGCCTTTGCCTTTCATCAGCTCCGCCAGACGCCGGCCACCCATGCGGCCCGCTTCGTAGTTGTTGGTGCCAACAAAAAAGAGGCGCTTGCTGCCCGGCGAGTCCGAATCCACCGTAACCACGGGAATACCCGCGGCAATCGCAGCGTCGATATCGCCCTTGAGCAGAGAGGCGTCGGCTGCGGAAAGCAGGATACCGGCAGGCTTCGCCTTCACGATCTGCTGAAAATCCTTTTGTTGCTCGGCAGGATCATAGGTATCAGGCCCCACAAATTCGCCTTTCACCTTCATGGCTGAGATCCCGCGCATAAAGCCGTTCTTGGCGGTTTCCCAGTAGGGAATCTTAACGTTTGAGGCGACGAAATAGTACTTTTCGTCTCCCGTGTGTTGGGAGCCCGCACAGCTCAGGAGAGGAAGAAGAGCGGCGGGCAGAGCGCACGAGCGAACAAACTGTTTGATCGTCATAACGATTCACATTTAATCATCGTGTGGAAGAGACGGCAAGCTGAATATTCAGAATGGTCGAAGATGAGCTGAAATGAGGCTGGACCGGGAGGATTCTGCGCCCACACTGGAAAGGCGACTACGAACGTGCGGAATCACTGGGTACTTTGGTAACCAGAGGGTCCTATCTGCTGCTGCGGGGCGGCCTGCCGCGGTCGAGGCGGTTCAGGTTTGATTCTGCTTGACGCAGTACTGATCGAACGCCTCGGTGAGGAGTCTTGCGATCTCCGGCGCCTGGCGGGTTTCAATATCGTGGCGGTGAAGCATGAAGACCGGCTTGCCGTCCCGGAACAGGGCCATGGAAGGCGAGGAGGGCGGAATGGGCGCGAGCTTTTCGCGAACCCGAGCCACCGCATCCACATCGCCGCCGGCGAAGACCGTGGCGGCGACATCGGGACGAGTCGAGTGCTGAAGAGCCATGCCGACCGCGGGTCTGCGCTTTGCCAGCGGCACAACCGCAAACCGAATTGATGACCATCAGGACCGAGCCGCTATTCGGGGCTAAGGTCAGGTCGACCTCTTCCGGAGTCCGGGTTTCCTTGACGCCGTACTGGGTCAGGTCTTCGCGCATGATGGCAATGAGTTGTTCAGGGTATCGCACTGGCTTCTCCGCTTGAAACAGGATTCAGTTCTATTGTGACGCATCGCTTTTGAGGAATGCGTCCAAATGGCCTGCCGGTAAGTCCCTTAGGTGGTCTTAGGCTCCGCATTGCGGAGATCTTCTGCCTTCTCTTCCGGGCGGGTGTCGGCCAGAAATGTGCCAAATCCGGTTTCGATGCTGGCCAGGTATTTGAGCTTGGTCGCACTGCGTTGAATGGGGAGCAACTGTACGTGGAAATGGTAGGGCGGTTCGGTCTGCTTCAGGGGCGCCTGCTTGACCGCCATCATCAGCGGCATCAAGAAGCCGTACAAATTATCCAGTTTGCGGCGTGAAACGCTCAGCGCTTCGGCGAGATCGGCCTGTTCGGTTTCGGTGAGTTCGATTAAGCTCCGCAGGTGGCGTCGCGGGAAGATGGCGAGTTCGGAAGGGAAGCGCGCGGCGAAGGGGACGAAGACGACAAAGGAAGGGTTGGCGAAGACGATTCGCTCCTTTTGATCGATCTCCCCGGCGAGGACGTCGCAGAAAACACAGGCCCCAGCGTGCAATGCGGCGTGGTTCTGCGATGAGGACAGCTCGGCCTGCATGATGGGCGGAATAAACGGCATGGCATAGATCTGGCCATGCGGATGCGGCATGGTGACACCAATCGCCTCACCGCAGTTTTCGAAGATCTCTACGGACGCGATGTCGGATATCGCAGCAAGTTCCGCGGTGCGAGCGGCCCAAAGATGGACGATCTTATTCCAGCTATCGACGGAGAGCTTTGAAGGCGCGAGGTTGTGGTCGGGTGAATACAAGACCACATCGCATGCGCCACGCGCGCCGGTGGTGGCAAAGAGGCCTTGATCCGCGGTGTAAGGCTCAAACGGCGGCCCATCGAAGGAGAAAGCGGGGAAGTCGTTCGGATAGAGGAAAACGTCGTATTGGTCGGGGACGCTACCCGAGCCGGGGCAGAAGGGGCACCAGTTGTCGGGCATCTGCGGCCGCCCTTGCCGGTGGGTGGATACCACGACCCACTGCTGCAAAATCGCATTCCAACGAAGTTGATGCATGTCAGGATTATTGTAGTGCGGGAGTTAGTTCTTGCCCAAGTTGATGCAGGCGACGCCGAGGACGATGACACCCAGGCCGATGACCTTGGTCATGGTAATGGCCTCCTTGAAGAAGATACGCGACCAAACCAGCGTCCAAATGTAACTGAGGGAGATCATGGGGTAGAGAATGGTCAACTCGCCCTGCGCTACGCCCATCACGAAGAAAACAGACGATAGGAGGTAAAGAGCGATGCCGAACGCGAGGGGATAGTTGGTAAGCAAACCCTTGATGCCGGCGCCCTTGTGTTCCGCGCCGAGCTTCAGGAAGACGGCGCCGAACGACCCAATGAAGGACGAGAAAAGCACCATGACGATGGAGCTGACAGGGGTCGACCTCATGCGTCCACCTTTGTCTCGCGCCAGCCCAGGATGGAAACTCCGGCGACAATCAGGGCGATCCCCATGCCTCGAAACCAGTTCATCTGTTCCCCCAGGACGGTGACCGACAAGATGGAGACCCAAACGTAGGTAAGAGCAATGATGGGGAAAAGGAGCGACAATTCGCGGCCCTTCAAGGCGGCGGCCATCAAGAGGGTGTTCACGCCGTACAACGCATAACCGAGGAATAGCAGCGGATTCGTGATAATGCCGAAGGCGTAGCGAACGATCAAGGTTGGGTCGTGTACAACATCGGGCAGGGTAACGTGCAACTGCAGCGCGCCCGCGCCTTTCTTGATGAGCATCTGGGCCCCGGCGCCGATGATAGTGCACAGAAAAACAAGCCAAAAGGAGCGCTTGGCGGCGGCTCGCTCATCGGCGACAAGGCTTGGGCTAGAGACAGTATTCACGCAGGGGTTATCCAAGACGAGCCCCCCCATTGTAGCGTTCAGCCTGGATCAGTGTCGTGCCTTACAACACCTTGGCAGGCGAGGGGAATCCGAAGCCACCACCGCCGGGCGTCTCAATCCGGATCCGATCGCCGGCTGCGACGGCGATGCGCGATTTGGCTGCCACCGTGGTTTCGCGGCGGTTCTGGATGTGGAGAGCCCGGCCCGGTGCGCCGCTGCCGCCGCCCCGCAAGCCATACGGGGAATGCTCACGGCGGTCCGAGAGCAGGGTGGCGTCGGCGGCCGTCAGGAACTCGTATTCGCGCACAATGCCATCGCCGCCCCGGGTCCGGCCCTGCCCGCCGGACGCTTTGCGAATGCGGTAGCCGGCGATGCGGACCGGGTAGAGACGTTCAAAGGCTTCAATCGGCGTGTTCCAACTATTGGTCATGTGGGTGTGGGTGGCGCTCAAGCCGTCGCTGACGGCCGAGGCTCCCATCCCGCCGGCGATTGTTTCGTAATACGCGAAGGCGTGATCCCTCACTGGGTCCCAACCTCCAAATGTGAAATTGTTCATGGTGCCGGAGCTCGCCGCCGGGATCGCCTCCGGCATAGCTTGCGCGAGCGCGCCGAGGAGAACGTCGGTGATGCGTTGCGACGTTTCAACATTGCCGGCGGCCATGGCGGCGGGTGGACCGGCGTTGACGATGCTACGCGCCGGAGCGACGATCTGCAAGGGGCGAAAAAGGCCGGCGGTGAAGGGAACATCGTCGCGAATGAGGCAGCGGAAGACGTAGGCGACGGCTGCGCTTGCGACCGCCAGATTGGCATTCACCGGGCCCGCGGCTTGGGGCGATGAGCCCTCGAAATCGATTCTGGCGTGTGAGCCTTTGATGGAGATGGCGACCGCGATGCGCAGCGGCTGGTTGGTGAGGCCGTCGCTGTCCATATAGTCTTCGAAGGCGTAGACACCGTCCGGAATGGTGCTGATGACGGCACGCATTCGCTGCTCCGTGTAATCGAGCAAGGCCGGGCCAAGCCGGGCTACGGCCGCTCCACCCCAGGTTTGAAACAAGGCCTGTAGCCGGCGTTCGCCCCGATCGAGTGCCATGAGCTGAGCGACGATGTCGCCGCGGCGTTCATCGGGCGTCCTGACGTTGGCGGTGATGAGACGAAGGAGCGCCTGGTCGGTTTCGCCGCCGGTGACCAGCCGGATGGGTGGGATGCGGAGCCCTTCCTGGTAGATCTCGCTGGCGAGTCCCATCGAACCCGGGGTCATGCCGCCGATGTCGGCGTGGTGGGCGCGGTTTGCCACGTAGAAATCGGCCTCCTTGCGGCCCGAGCAGAAGACACCCCGCACCGCTGTGATGTCGGGAAGGTGCGTGCCGCCGCGAAAGGGATCGTTCAAGATGGCGACGTCGCCGGGCCTCAGGTGAAAGTCTTCGAGTGCATAGTGCACCGACATCGGCATGGCGCCCAAGTGTACGGGCATGTGGTCGCCCATCGCCAGCGTTTGGCCATCGCGGTCATAGACGGCGCAGGAGTAATCGCGGCGCTCCTTGATATTCGAAGAAAACGACGTTCGGCGAAGGACGATACCCATTTCGTCGGCGATCGATAGGAGAGCGTGCCGGAAGAGCTCCAGGTCAATGGGAGTGAGCTTGCGGCGAGGCGCTCCGGGACGGGGCGGCGAGGGCATCCTTTACAGAGTATCCCGGCGGCGTACGCTGGAGTGGTGTGGAACTGGCTGCGCAGACAAGAACCCGAACACCAGCAATCGCCGTTGCATGGTGCACCGGTGAAGCCGCGATTGAAGACGTACTCGGCGGCGACCGGGTATGTCTACCAATACGTTTACCGGGGCCATCGAAGCGCACAGGTCACGAGCGGCGGTGCAGCGACGGAGTACGTCTTCTCCGTGACGCGCGATCGAAAGACGTATTTCCCAGTTTCTGTGTTGCTGGCTGAGGCGGTAGTTGCGGATTGGAACGAAGGCCATCAGCGAGTGCTGTCGGCAACGGAGATCTACGCCATCGCGAAGATGAGTTTGTTTGAGGCGTTCGACGAGCGGGAAAACATGGACCGATTCTCGATGCCGATAGAGCCCAGCGGCGAGGCGATCGACCGGCAATTGGAGGCGCTGGGCCGGCTTTAAGAATCCAGGAACTTGAGCGGACGGCGGCAACCAGCACACGTGGCTACATCGATCCTCCGCCAACCAAAAGCCGCGATGAGAAGGAGCCGGGTTGAGTCATTTGACCCAACTATTCCGCGGGCATGCGGCTGCAAGTCCAGGGTTTTCCAACCGACTCCGGGCGGGCCTCGAATTGCAAACAGCAGAGGAAGTTGAGCGTCGATTCGCTCAACGCAAGATTGCTCATTGCTCTTATGTGGCGAAGTGAACTGGAAATTTGGTTTGCCTGGCTGATTGTGGCGTTCGCCGCAGGCGGCTTTCTGTTTGCAGCGGGTGCATGGATCACGGGCCACCTCAATGAGCGCATGATCCATCGAATCGCGCTCGCGTCGCGGATCGGCCTGAGCATTGCATTCCTCTATGGCGGATTAGTCAAACTCACGAATCCCTGGTATGTGCTGGGAAGATCCATTGTTGATTTCGAAGTCGGCATCACGGCGCATTCGCCGCTGGTGCACCCCCTCGCCGTAGCGATTCCCTGGCTTGAGGTTGCGATTGCCGTCCTGCTGCTCTTCCCGTTGCGGTGGGTCGTGATCACGACTGGCGCGATTCTGATGGCGTTTCTCGGGCTCGGCGTCGCGGCCGCGGTGCGGCAGATGCAGGTCACCTGCGGCTGTTGGGGCGGAACGATGCTTGTCGGCCCGCTGTGGTTTAGTGAACACGGGGCGATGTTCGTGATGGCGCTGGCGGCGGACGTCGTATTGCCGATGCGATTGCTCCGGCCTGCCTTGCGCGCAGCCTGACGTCAAACGCGGCATAGCACAGACATCGGCATGGTGCCGAGGCGTAAGGGCATGTGGTCGCCCATCGCTAGCGTTTGGCCATCACAGCGGCGGCGAGGCGATCGACCGGCAACTGGAGGCGCTGGGGCGGTTGTGAGGGTTGCCACAACAAACGTTGGTTGATGCCACTCAGGTTATGGGGCGGTTTTGCCTTTCTTGCTTGAGCGAGGAAGGGACGGGTGAATCACTTCTTGGCTCCCGGGGTGGGGCCAGGGTTCTCGCCGTAGCCGCAACACGGACCGGGACAGGGCAAGTTCATCTTCGACCGGTCATTGCACGGAGCCTGCCAGGGACCAGCGTTGTAAGGCGGCGGGAAGCACATGTCCAATATTGATTTCAGCTTTTGGCAGGCGGCCGTCGCGATGGGGGGTGTCTCCTCGCCGATCAGTTTACGTAGTTTTTGCACGCTGTATTCCGGGTCTACTTCGGACACATGGAAACCGTCTATCGCCTGGATCATCTGTTCGTCTCCGGCGCCCTCTCCGCGAGTCAGCAGAAGATCGATCACCCCGTGTGCGGGGATGTCCTCTCGAAATCCCGGATGCGCACCGCTGAACACTCTTATCGTGGTGCCGCCGCTCCGCTGATCTTCGACGGTCCGAAGATAGCCATTCTCACAACGAAGGAAGAACATCACCCTGTCCCCAACTTGCCAGTTTCCCAGCCTGGGCGGACCGCTATAACTCTGATCCGTATTCCAAAGGAAGTAATAGATTGGCACTTCTCTCTTTGGCGACTCCCCGTATGATTGCAAGACTGTTTCTACCTCTACGATCACGCGGAAAAGCTGGACGGAGCTGTCAGGTGGAGTCGGCACTGGGAGCCAACGTGACTGATGACGACTGCCGACGTAGGCGGGAGGCTTCGTGATTGTGCCCACCAGAATCACCGGAGAATACGTTACCGTGTCCGGCCAAGTCATCGTCAGCGGCATCGGATACTCCGTAAGCGGCGGCGTAGAGTTGCAACCGGCGCAGAGGAGAGCCAGTCCAAAGCAAGCGACGGCGGAAAGGTGTTTTCTCATTTCACCGAACCGTCGCTAGTTGAGGACGGCCCCTAGTCGCCTTGGATTCTTTCGCAACCCTGGCACGGACAACCTCGAACAGCTTTCGCGTCGCCCCCGACCTCTGGCGGTAGCGGTAAATCTCGATCCTGTGTCAATGCCCCAATTAAACCAGTTCAGCAGTCCGAAGGGGCAACTCCCGACTGACGGGACTTGTGATCGGTGGTCAGGCGTGCTGACGCGGATAAGCGGGACTCCGTTGAGGCCACCAACCGGCTGACGGTACACTGAATCCAAATGTCAGCGCCGCTGATGCCGCCGTTGTTGGAAGAAGTGGGCCGCCGCCGGTTTGCGTTTTATCCGCCGATCGCGAACGCGGAACCCAACGAGTGGCAGCTGCGAGGCGCGACCCGGACGGAAGTGAATGCCATTAACACCCGAACGGAACTGGAGATCTGGATTCCACGGCATTACCTGGGAAGCGTTTCCGAAATTGATGACCCAATCTTGATCGTCGGCCTTACGAAAGAGCTGGAATATCGCGAGGGAGCGGTGTGGCCGCGGGTACGGCGGGTGATTGAAATGCCTCGCGCCGTTAACGAGAATCTCCGGCCCTGGAGTCAATCCAGGGCCTTGTCAAGGCCGGCGGCCGTGGTGGGTATCCGGCTGGAGAGTCCAACGGACTCACGTGCAAGCCGAATGCTGTTGGTGGCCGGGGTGGGCGCGGTGGTGGTGTCGCTGCTGGCGGCGGGCGTGCTTCGAGAGTGGATTTTCCGGCCGCGGCAGGCCACGGAGCGGACGTCGACTGCCGGGATTGGGTTCACCGCAAGCGATGACTACCGATCGATCGTTGGGCGCTGGGGAAGCCCGGCATCGGACCGCTGGTATACGAATGGCGGTTCGATCACGGTTCAAGCGCTGGCATATCCCCGCCAGCACGTCACGTTGATTCTCATGGCGAAGCCCGGAGTGTCGCCGCATTACATCGGCGCGATGAGTCCCAACTGGCATGTAGTGGCAACCGTGAAGCTGAGCGGCGGCGCGGATTCCAGAGCAGTGCTGAGCGGGTTGCCGAGGTTCTGACGGTCCCAGGGTGTTAGGACTGGGTTCTCTCGAAAGTACTCGCGGGAGTCGTCCCTGGTACTTTTCGAAGGCTGAGAGGGTTGCAATACGGCTCCCAGGCCTTATACTGCCTAAGCGCTCAACCAAATTAGGGTTGACCGGCAATTCAACCTCAAAGGAATTCGATGAAACAGAAACCGACTTGGAATTGGATGTTTGTGGGTGGTAGTGCGCTGCTGCTCGCCGGATTGTCGCCCGCGCCCATGCGTGCCCAGCAGTCCACGGAAGTCAAGGAGAAGCCGCCGATGTATTCCTACATCGCGAACTGGGAAGTCCCGCGCGCCCAGTGGAAGGAGATTGAGAGCCAAACCAGCAAGAAAAACGGTCTGATGCAGAAGTCTCTCGCCGATGGCAGTATTGTTGCTTTTGGCAACGACACGAACCTGGTCCACCAAGAAGGGCAGCCCACTCACGACAGCTGGTGGTCATCGATGACGATGGCGGGCCTGCTGAAGGTTCTCGAGGCCGCCAAGGCCTCAGGCAGCGCGGATTCCCCCGTCTTCGCCGCGAGCAAGCACTACGACCAGGTTTTCGAGTCCAGATATTACAATTGGCGGTCTGGCTCTTTTGCCAACGGCGTTACGCGAGTCTCGGTTTGGAAGCTCAAAGCCGACTCGCCGAACGACGCCATCGATCAATTGGCCAAGAATCTCTATGTTCCTGTGCTTGAAAAGCTACTCGCGAATGGCTCCATTTATGAGTACGAGATCGACGAGCAAACGATTCACACCGCCGACCCCTCTGTATTCTTTGTGGTCTTCATAGCCAACGGACCTGAAGGCATCGATAAATGGAACGCAGCAATGACCGATGCCGTAAAACGATCTCCGTTCGCCTTGCCGGCGTTCGGCTCCTGGGTCGATTACCCGGCGCACCGCGACGAATTGGCCTCCACCACGGCCACCTATAAGTAGTTACTCCTGCCTCTCGGTTCAATGCACAACTGGCCGTGGTGGCTCAACCAGCCACGGCCGGTCTTTCTTTACGGTCGCCTTCCAGTGCTAACACCCTATACTTTTATGAAATGCCACGACGCCTCAACGTCCTGCTAGGAGCCTTTCTCTCAGTAGTCGCCGCGGTTTGTCTGGGGGTGATCTCCGAACAGCGCGGGGAACCGGTAAACAGCATCTGGATTGTTCTGGCGGCAGCCAGTTTCTTCACGCTAGGCTACCGCTTCTATGCTAAGTTCATCGCTGCCAAGGTGATGGCGCTGGATGACCGGCGTGCCACGCCCGCCGAGAGGCTGCATGATGGGCACGATTATGAACCCACCAACAAGTGGATTCTCTTCGGCCACCACTTCGCGGCGATCGCCGGACCGGGTCCGCTGGTAGGGCCGACGCTCGCCGCGCAGTTTGGATACCTGCCGGGGCTGCTGTGGATTCTGATCGGGTCCGTGCTCGCGGGCGCGGTTCAGGACTTCGTCATTCTGTTCTGTTCCATGCGGCGCAATGGGCGAACGCTAGGCCAAATGGCGAAGGAGGAGATCGGGAAGGTGGGTGGCTTTGTGGCGCTGGTCACGGTGCTACTGATCATGGTAATTTTGCTCGCGGTGGTGGGACTGGTGGTGGTGAATGCGCTGAAGGGAAGTCCCTGGGGCACGTTCACGATTGCGGCGACCATGCCGGTGGCGCTGTTCATGGGGTTGTATCTGCGCTTCTTACGGCCGGGCAAAGTGCTGGAATGTTCGCTTGATTGGGTTTGTGCTGGTGATGTTCAGCATTTTCGGCGGGCAGTGGGTATCGCAGACGCCATCATGGGCGGCGGTATTCACGCTGAGCGGCGTAGCCATCGCCCTGATTATTGTCGTGTACGGCTTTCTGGCAAGCGTGCTGCCGGTGTGGCTGCTGCTGGCCCCACGCGATTACCTGAGTACATTCGTGAAGCTGGGCGTGGTGTTTCTGCTGGCATTGGGCATCCTGGCGGTGAGGCCGCAACTGGCGTTGCCCCCGCTTACGCAGTTTGTGGACGGCACGGGCCCCATCTTTGCCGGAAAGGTGTTTCCGTTTTGCTTTATCACCATCGCCTGTGGCGCCATCTCCGGCTTCCACTCCCTAATCTCTTCCGGAACAACGCCCAAGATGATCGCCAAGGAATGGAATGCGTGGCCGATTGGATATGGGTCGATGCTGCTGGAAGGCTTTGTCGCGATTATGGCGTTGGTGGCCGCGGCTTCGTTGGCGCCGGGCGTTTACTTCGCGGTTAACTCGCCAGCCGGGATTGTGGGAGCGACACCGGCGGCCGCCGCGGCAACGATTTCGGGATGGGGCTTCCCGGTAACAGCAGATGAAATGGCTCACTTGGCGCACCGTGTCGGCGAAGCCACCTTGTTCGGCAGGACCGGAGGCGCACCGTCACTGGCTTTGGGGATGGCGGCTATCTTTGCGAAGACCGGCGGCGGCGATGCCATTCTCGGCTTCTGGTATCACTTCGCGATCATGTTCGAGGCGTTGTTCATTCTGACCATCGTCGATGCCGGGACGCGGGTTGGGCGATTCATGCTGCAAGACCTGCTGGGCCACGTGTATGCGCCGCTAGGACGCATCGGTTGGAAGCCGGGTGTGTATCTCACCAGCGCGGCCGTGGTGGGAGGGTGGGGATACTTTTTGTATCACGGCGTGCTGGATCCGTTAGGCGGCATCAACTCGTTGTGGTCGTTGTTCGGGATTGCGAATCAACTCTTGGCAGCGATCGCGCTGTGCGTGGCGACGACAATTCTCCTGAAGATGCACGGCTTGAAGTATGTCTGGGTGACGGGTGTTCCGCTGATTTGGCTGCTGATTGTGAACTACACGGCGGGATATCAGAAGATCTTCTCGCCGATTCCGCGTCTCGGCTTTCTGGCCCAGGCGCAAGCGCTCGAGACCGCCATCGCGACGGGAGCCGTTTCGGCTGCGAAGCTAGCGGAGACGCAGACGCGCATTTTCAATGAGCGGCTGGACGCGGCCGTGTGTGCCCTTTTCCTGCTGCTGGTTTCGCTGGTGGTGATGGATTCCGTACGAGTCTGGCACGGCCTGCTCCGCGGGACGCGACAAGCGAGGTCATCGGAAACGCCGTTTGTGGCGTCGCGGTTGGAGGCGAGCGGGATATGAAAGTGCTAAGGAAGCTGCTGCGGTTCTTGCGAAGCTTGGCCCGGGAACTCGCGGACGAGAGTGCTTATGAGCGGCACTTGGCATGGCATCAGCGTGTTCACTCGCGGGAAGAGTGGCAGACGTTTTCCGATGCCCGGCTGGCCCGGAAATACCAGAACGGAAAGTGCTGTTAGAACCGGGACCGCTGAGCCGTTCCGAAGGCGTTCCCCCGATCTTTTGCGGAGAGCTACGGTCGCGTTCGATTTCCAAACGACAAGATCGAGTGCCGGCTACCCTTCGACCGATTATTAAACGTCGCGCGACAAGTGAAGACTTGAGTTTGCAAGACGAATCGCAGAAGATGGCCCTGTGTGGCCTTCAAGGGAAGACAATCGGCGAATCTCTCTCCGCGCGATTGGGCGTTCGGACTTCCCTCTGCTGCAGAAGTGGCTCGCGGCTCCTCACGTCGCGGTCTGGTGGAATGAGCACTTCGATCTGGCTAGCCTTGAGGCTAAGTACGGTCCTCGCATTGATGGGAGCGAGCCAGTTCACGTGTATCTCATACAGTTCGAGGGCGTTCCGATCGGCTGGATTCAATGGTTTCGCTGGCGTGACTTTCCGAAGCATGGGATTCAATTGGGCGCTGACCATCGGTCGGCCGGAATCGACCTCGCGATAGGAGAAATCGAGATGACGGGTCGCGAGCTGGGACCTGCTGTTATTCGGGACTTCGGAACGAAATACATTTTCATCAACGGCGACCTGGGCTCTATCGTCGCTGATCCGGCCGTGAGCAATCTGAATTCTGTCAGCGCGTTCAAGAAGGCCGGTTTCAACATTGTCGGCACAGTGCAGCTTGTAGAAGAGGGCTTTGAACGCCACGTCGTTCGCTTGGATCGCATTGTGGAGCCGAAAACGGCCGAGGAGTAAGAAGGTGCGTGGGCTACCGCTGCGCCAACCCGTAGGCTTCCGCCGCGGTCGGGCCGAAAAGGCGATCCTGTTCCCGCGCTGAGAGCTTTGCGGCCCATTCCTCGACCAAAGTGTGCCAGTTCTGGTACGTGGTTGCGACCAGGCAGACTGGCCAGTCGGAGCCAAACATGAGCCGCCGCGGGCCGAATGCTGCGAGGGTTGCATCGAGATAGGGCAGAATCTGGGCCTTGGTCCAGCCGTTATATACGGCTTCGGTGACGACACCGGAGACTTTGCAAACGATGTTGGGGCGTTTGGCGAGGTTCTTCAGGTCGGTTGCCCAGGGCTCGATCTGCCCAGCTTTAATAGGCGGCTTGGCGATGTGATCGAGCACGAATCGCTGGTTCGGATGCGCGTCGACGAACTCAATCGTCTGGGGCAACTGCCGGCTATAGATGAGGATTTCGTAAACCAGATTGTAGTGGCTCAGAATACGGATGCCCCGCTGGAAATCCGGGCGAAGCATGTAGCGCTCATCTTTCTCGCTTTGCAGGGCGTGCCGTACGGCACGGAGCTTCTTACGGCTAGCAAGCTTATCCAGCAGCTGGTGGAGCTTTGGATCGATGAGCGGCACCCAGCCCGTGACCGCAGCCAGATATGGGTATGTTTCGGCCAGCGAAAGCAGCCATTCCGTTTCGGCGACGGTTTGGCGTGCCTGAACGGAGATCGATGCATCGATGCCGGCCGCGGTTAGCTCTGTCTTGAGGTCGGGCGGCAGAAAATCGCGCCGGATCGATTTCATTTCGTCATCGATCCAGTCGTATTCAACCGCGTCGTACTTCCAGAAATGCTGGTGGGCGTCGATCTTCAAACGTCAGGCCGGCTCCTTATTAGCTGGCCACCATCTTATGTGAGGCGATATCGACGGTCACCACGTCGCTCGGCGCTTTCGTTGCGGGACTCGAAGCCGCGATGTGGAACTCGATGCGTATCTGCTGCGCATTGACCACCAGCCGCAGATAACCATAGTTCTGGTCGTTGTAGTTCTCGAACGTGACTTGTTTCGTGACCTGGTACGGGACGCGGATAGATTTTCCGCTTGCCTGCAGCGGGCTCAGCCCATGGCCGCCGTTGCCGCAAACCAAATAAGGGATCTCGTAGTTATTGATGGTCCGCGTGAATCGTTGGTAGTTATGGGCGTGGCCGGATAGATGGACATGGGGCCAGAGGCCCGCTTTTTTGCAAGCTGCGTCAATGTCAGCCAGCATTTGAGGGCTTCCGCCGTGCACAGATCCTGCCGTGTAGGGAGGATGGTGAGTGACAAGGATCACTGGCTTTTTGGCAGCTTTGGCCTGGGTCAGGGCAGCTTGCAGAAAAGGGAGCTGCTGGTCGTCGACGGGCGAGCTCTTGTTGCCTTCACTCGAGATGACACCTGGATCCTCGAGCACGTTGCTGTAGAGCGCAACGATGGTGACGAATGGCACATCGAAGGTGAAGTACACGCCGGGTTGGGTCATGGCGGTGCGAACCAGTCCCCCCGATTCCGGCGTCTTCACCGGTTGCGAATTCACGAAATTCCGCAGGAAAGCATCCAGTGACCCGGCCGTGTCGGTCGAGTAGACTTGTCCGTCGTGGTTGCCGGCAGCCGACAGAATGGGACCTGGGTAGGAGCGATAAGGCTCGTAGAACTGGTCGTAGTAATATTTCGCCTCGCCGAAACTATAAACGACGTCGCCGAGATGAAAAAGAAAGGCGGGGCGGTCCGGAGTTTGCTCGTCAGCGAAGTCGGCCACCATTTTGTCCGCTACTAGCGACTGGGTAGCCGGGCCGTTGACTGAGCCCGAATCTCCCGTCGAATGGAAAACAAGCTGGCCGGCTTTTTGAATGGCTTGCACGGCTGAGGCGCCAAGAATATCGGCGAGCGCCATGGCTGGATTCGGCGTCCGCGGCGTTGGAATCGGCTGCAGCAGGGTGTTGTTCACCAAATTGTAAAGCGGGTTGTCGTTGGGGTGATCGACCGTGAACACGGTTGGATCCGGGGAAGGATTCGGCTGGGCAAACTGGCGGCCTCCTGTGCCGGTCGGTGCGCCGGTTGCGTGAGCTTTTCGCAACGGCAGTTTCTGCGCAGTTTTCTTCGCTGAACGTGGCATAAGGGACAACCTTTTCTCCCGCGACATTTCCTCGACAGCGGTGGTGCCGGAAGGGCGCGGTGCTAATCAGTTTAACCGGAAACTGGCTTTGGGTATCCCCTTTTTTCTGGTCGTGTTAGAACGTACTTCATCTGGTTTGAACATGTGGACCGATTTCTTATTCCGCTGCGATTCCGTAGTGTTAAGGCATGAACGAGTGGATCCAGCCGGGTATTCGAGAGCTGGTACTGGCTGCTTGCATGGTGGTTCTGTATGCGTGGCTGCAGAGACTGGTGCGCTACTTCGAGGTCCGAAGGCAGCCGGCCACGCTGCGAGAGCGATGGGAAGTGATTCCGGGGGGGAGACAATCGCCGGCCGTACGATGGCGCAGCCATTGAGGACTCGCGCCGGACCGCCTGTCTGGCTTACTGCGAGACGCTGAAGAACGCAGCTGACCTCGCGCCCACGCCTGCGTACTCAAATACCAGCTGCTCGGATGGTTCCCCACCCCTGGCTCATATCCCGGCATTTCCTTGAATGCGAGACTAGAGTTAGATAACTCCCATGACAGGAAATGAGATCCGGGCGAAGTTCCTGGAATACTTCGCCGGCCACGGCCATAGAATTGTTCGCAGTTCCTCGCTGGTCCCGGCGGATGACCCGACGCTGCTGTTCGCCAACGCCGGCATGAACCAGTTCAAAGACGTCTTTCTGGGTCTGGAGAAGCGCGACTACTCACGGGCCACGACATCGCAGAAGTGCGTGCGGGCCGGAGGCAAGCACAATGACCTGGAGAACGTCGGCTACACGCGCCGCCATCACACTTTTTTCGAGATGCTGGGCAATTTCTCATTCGGCGACTATTTCAAGAAAGAAGCCATTGCTTTCGCCTGGGAGTTAGTTACCAGCCCGCAATGGTATGGACTGCCGAAAGACAAGCTGTACGTGACGGTGTTCCGGGAAGACGACGATGCGGAACAGCTCTGGCAGACTGTGGCCGGCGTGCCGAAGAGCCGCATCTTCCGGTTGGACGAGAAGGACAATTTCTGGCAGATGGGCGAGACCGGGCCTTGCGGTCCGTGTTCGGAACTGCATTATGATTTGGGACCGGAGGCGGCCGAGCCGGGCCACGAGCACGAGGAGTTCCCGCTGGATGGCGGGGGCCGCTTCGTTGAGATTTGGAACCTGGTCTTCATGCAGTTCGATAAAGCGACCAACGGCACTATGACGCCACTGCCGCGGCCGTCGATCGACACCGGGATGGGCCTCGAGCGCGTGGCGGCGGTCCTGCAGGGACACATTTCGAACTACGAAACGGACCTGATCCGGCCGATTATCGACCGAGCCGGCGAGCTGATTCATGTTGCTTACGGCGCAGACACCCGGACGGATACGGCGCTGCGAATCAACGCCGACCATGCCCGTGCGACGGCGTTCTTGATCCACGACGGCGTGCTGCCTTCCAACGAGGGCCGGGGCTACGTGCTGCGAAAGATCATGCGGCGCGCGATGCGCAATGCACGCCTGGCGGGCATGGGCGAGCCATATCTACACAAGCTGACCGGCTTTGTTGCCGAGCTCATGAAGCCGGGGTATCCGGAACTGCTGGAGAGCGTGGAGCGGGTGGCGCGGGTCGTCAGAGACGAAGAGACTCGCTATGCCACTACGTTTCAGGTGGCAGAGCGGTTCTTTCACGACGAGGCGAAGTCGGCGGCGGGCGGCGTGCTGCCGGGCGCGGCGGCGTTTAAGCTCTATGACACGTTTGGGCTGGCCCTCGATGAGCAGGAAGAGATGGCGCGGGAATTCGGGCTCAGGATTGACCGCGAAGCCTATGCGACCGAAATGGAGAAGCAACGCACCCGGGCCCGCGCAAGTTGGCGAGGCGCCGATAGGGGACAAATCGCCGATACATATCGGGATTTGCCGGCGGTCGAGTTCATTGGGCGGGAGTCGCTCGAGGCTCCGGTTGAAGTGGTGTCTTTGATCCGGGACGGCAAGGAGAGCGTCCCGTTTGTGGAGGCTGGAGCGGCCGAAGTTGTGTTCGCGAGAACGCCGTTCTATGCGGAGGCAGGCGGCCAAGTTGGCGACACGGGTCTGTTACTGGATGCAGAGACCCGCGAAAAGGTGGCTGTTGTCGAGGGCGCGTGGAAGCCGACGCCGGGCGCGACGGTTCAGAAGGTCCATGTCCTGAAACGCATCCGCCTGGGTGACAAGCTGATCGGGCAGGTGGATCGGGTGTTGCGCGGCTCGACGATGCGCAACCACACCGCGACGCATTTGCTGCATGCGGCGCTGCGGCAGGTGCTGGGCACGCATGTGAAACAAGCGGGCAGCGTGGTGGAACCGTCGCGCCTACGCTTCGATTTCACCCATTACACGGCCGTTACGCAGGACGAATTGCTGGAAGTGGAGCGCCTGGTGAATGAACAGATTCTGGCCAACACGCTGGTGAATACCGATGTAATGGAGCTGGACCAGGCACTGACAACCGGCGCGATGGCTCTGTTTGGAGAGAAATACGGCGATAAAGTTCGGGTGGTTTCTATACCGGGATTCAGCAAGGAGCTGTGCGGCGGAACGCACGTGGGGCAGACCGGGGACATTGGACTGTTCAAGATCGTCTACGAAGGCAGCATCGCTGCCGGTGTTCGGCGCATTGAAGCGACGACCGGCATGGGAGCTCTGGAACGCTTCCAAACCACCAGTGCCGCCCTGGCGAAGGCCGGGCACTTGCTGCACACGACGGAATCCGGCGTGCTGGAGCAACTGGACCGAGTGCTTGAGCAGCAGCGCTTGCTCGAAAAGCAGGTGGAGCACTTAAAGACCCAGATGGCTCATCAGCAGATGGATCGCCTGCAGGGCCGGCGCGTGAATGGGGCGACCGTGTTGGCCGAGAAAGTAGAGGGAATGGACCGCACCCAGTTGCGTACGGTCGCCGATGCACTGCGCAACAAGTGGGGCAGCGCTGTTATCGTGATTGCCTCCGTGAACGATTCGGACATATCCATTGTTTCGGCGGTCAGCAAGGATCTAACTACGAAGGTGCAGGCCGGCAAGCTGGTGGGCGAAGTGGCGCAAGCGGTGGGCGGCAAGGGCGGCGGGCGCCCGGACATGGCCGAAGGGGCCGGCAAGGACCCCAGCCAACTGGCACTAGCGCTGGAAAATGTGTATGAAAAAGTGGCTGCGCTCCTGTAGCGGCACGGTACACTGTCAGCACTTGCCATTCGTCACGGAGGTGCGGGGATGACCCAATTCGACGTTGCCATTGTGGGCGCTGGTCCCACGGGACTGGCTTGCGGTATCGAGCTTCAGAAGCGGGGCCTGTCGACCGTTCTGTTCGACAAAGGATGCGTGGTTAACTCGCTCTACAACTATCCGACAAACCTGGTCTTTTTCACCACGCCGGAGCTGCTGGAGATCGGCGACATTCCCATGACATCGCTGAACGAAAAGCCGGGCCGCACGGAAGCCCTCAAGTACTATCGCCGAGTCGCGGACCACTATCATCTCAACGTTCATCAGTATGAGAAGGTGCTGGGCATTGACGGCATCGACGGCAGCTTCTCCGTGCATACCGAGACAAGGGACAGCGAAATGCACTCGTACGAGGTCAGAAAGGTGGTGCTGGCAACCGGCTACTACGACATTCCGACCCGCATGGGTGTTCCCGGCGAGCAACTCAGCAAGGTTCTGCATTACTATCGCGAAGCACATCCCTACTACAACCAGGATGTTTTGGTGGTGGGCGCCAAGAACTCAGCGGCAATCGCCGCGCTGGAACTGCACTGGACGGGTGCGCGGGTGACGATGGCGATTCGGCGCGGCTGTATCTCGCCAAATGTGAAGTATTGGATTAAGCCGAACATTGAAAACCGCATCAAGAGCGGCGAGATCAAGGCGTATTTCAACAGCTCCGTGGAGGAGATCCGCCAGCACGATGTGGTGCTGAGGACACCCGAGGGCGAGGTTACACTCAAGAATGACTATGTATTCGCAATGGTCGGATACCAGCCGGACTTCCAATTCATGGCTCACCACGGAATTCTGCTGGATCCGGAAACTCAAAGACCCCGCACGAATCCGGAGACGCTAGAGAGCGACCGGGCCGGAATTTACCTGGCTGGGGTCATTGTGGCGGGTATGCATACCAACGAGATCTTCATTGAGAACGGGCGCTTTCACGGCAAGCTGATCGCCGTTGCGATTGAGAAAGCGCTCACGTTGAAGGCGGCGCGGGCATGAGCGCCGAGCATCCCGAGCGGCAGCTTTGGGACCAACGGTATCAAGCCGGGCTCCTGTTTGGTTCGGAGCCGAATGAGTATCTGCGTTCACAGGCCTATCGGCTAAAGCCTGGCATGAAGGCGATTTCTGTAGCCGAAGGGCAAGGCCGGAACAGCGTTTGGCTGGCGCAGCTGGGACTCGATGTACTGGCGACCGACATCTCTCCAGTCGCTCTAGCCCATGCCGATCGTTTTGCCGCCGAGCGGGGCGTCCGGATCCGCACGGAGTGCGCTGACATGACAACGTGGCGATGGCCGGTCGCAGAATTTGACGTGGCGGTGGAGATCTTCGCGCATTTTCCGGCTGTGGCCCGGACTGGTCTTCACACCGGCATCGTACTGGCATTGAAGCCCGGGGGCCTGCTGATCTTTGAGGGGTTTCATGCCCGCCAGGCGGGTCGGCCTTCCGGTGGTCCAAAGGACGTGGATATGTTGTACACGCCCGAGAAAATGAAAGACGAGTTTCCCGGCCTGCAGATACTGGAACTGTTGGAAGGCACAACGATCCTGGATGAAGGCTTGAAGCATAAGGGCGAAGCGGTGGTGGTAAGAATGGTCGCCCGCAAGCCTGCCTAGCCCTCCGGGGTGAGGCGGACTGATAGAATCCACGGCATGCAGACACGCAGACTCCTGTTAAAGACCCTGGCAGCCGCGCCAGCCTTCTCCTTGCTTGCCAAGCGGGTACTGGGAACGCAAATCGACTCCACGTTTAATGGCGTCATGATTGGGGCGCAAAGCTACAGCTTTCGTGACCGGCCGCTGGATGCCGCGATTCAGGCTTACGTGGAAGTTGGGCTGGGCTACTGTGAGCTCTGGCAAGGCCACTTGGAACCGAAGAATCCGGCTGAAGCAAAGGTGTGGAGGACCTCCGCTCCGGAGTCCTTCTTCAAAGACGTGCGTGCGAAGTTCGATAAAGCGGGCATTGACCTCTACGCGTTTAACTACAGCTTTCGCGATAACTACACCGACGAAGAGATTGAGCACGGATTCCAGATGGCGCAGTGGCTCGGAGTCAACAAGATCACCGCTTCTTCGAACGTCTCCACGGCAAAGCGGATCGGCCCATTGGCAACGAAGTACAAGATCTATGTCGGGTTTCACAACCATGGCAACATCCGTCCGAACGAATTCGCAACGCCCGACGACTTTACGAAAGCACTCGCCGAAGGTGGATCCAAATACCTGGCGATCAATCTCGATATCGGCCACGCGACAGCGGCCGGATGGGACCCGCTGGCTTTTCTGGCAAAAAACCATGCGCGTATTCTGACGCTGCATCTTAAGGATCGTGGGCCAAACCAGGACGGGAAGGAAGGCGCCAACCTGCCGTTTGGGCAAGGCTCGACCAATATCAAGGGCGTGCTCCAATTGCTTCAGGAGAAGCACTACCCGATTCCGGCGATGATCGAGTACGAATACAAGGGCGGCGACACTATTGAAGAGATGAAGAAGTGTCTCGCGTATTGCAAGGCGGCGGTGGCTTGGCCCACAAAAGCGGTGCCCGGCTAGTGAGCCTTAGCGCTGCCGAAGTCAGCGATACCGACCCGGATGATGGTTCCCTCACGCCACGGCCGTGAAGGCTTCCAGCCCTCCTCGCCAGGTTCTACCGGCGCTGATGGCGCTTTCTGTCCCGGTGGTTTTTCCGTCCAGGCAGCATAGACACGGCCGTTCAGGGCCGTGATCGCGGTGTAGTCGCCAAAGAAAACGCCCGAGGCCTCAAACAGATTGTCGGTGAGCGAATAATTGGCGAAGGTACGTCCGCCGTCCCTGGAGCGAGCCAGAATCACGATTTGCTGTAGGTTTTTTGGATCAACCCGCCGGTCGTAAAACATGAGGTTGAGCGAGCCGTCGCGAGGGTCTACCGCCAGCCAGTGAAAGAACTGGTCGCTGCCGTTGTGAATTGCATCGGAGTTCACGCGGACGGCCGGTCCCCAAGTGCTACCGCCGTCCGACGATGAAGAGCAGAATACGTCCAAGTCGCCGTTGCGATAATCGCTCCAAGCGAGATACAGCGTGCCCTGCTTGCGAGTATCCGCCGCAATCACCGGGAACCCATTGGCCCGGTCGAGGCCTTGCAGCTGGAACATGATTGGCGCAGTTTTGACGACCGCGCGAGGCGGCGAAAAGTGGACCCCGCCATCCTTGGACGAGGTCAGAAGAATGTGAGAACCGTCGCCCCAAACCGCATACAGCGTGCCATCGGATGCGACGGTACCGGAAAATCCTTCGACGGCGCCGTTGTCATCGCGCGGCAAGCCACGGTCGGCATCGATCTTAAAGGGGGCCGACCAAGTCTTGCCACCGTCGGAAGAACGCGAGAATTGGATCTGAGAATCCTCGAGCGTCCAACGCGTCCAGCCAATATAAAGATTGCCGGCGTAGGGACTGTTTGTGTTGTCGGCGACGATGTACGGCTTGTCTTCCCAGGGGACGAACTTGTGATCGGGCGTTACATTCGGTTGTTCGCTCACTGCGATGTGACTGGGCTCCCAGGTCGGCCCACCATCCAGCGATCGGCGTACGAAGATACCATTACGCGATGAGTTATGACCCCAATAGCTATAGGTTCCTAACTTATCGAAGGCGATATAGCAGAGAATGGCGTGCCCTTGCTTGTCATAGGTAATCGAGACATCGCCCGAGACCTTGTAGTTGGCGGCTTCGGTGCCCTTCGCGATCTGCCAGGTCTGGCCGCCGTCAGCGGAGTATGCAACGTGGGCATTGTCCTGGTACGCGGTGACAACTTGCGCTGGGTTTAATGCATTGACGGCGATTGAGGGCTCGGTAAAGTAGCCGGGCTGCGGCGTGATGGTGTGGACCTCGGACGCCGGGGCTTTAGGCAACTCCTGACCAGAGGCAGTGACAACGAGCAGTGAAAGCGCAATACCGGCAATCCTAAGGACCATCTGTTGCTCCACTTGGGAAGGATAGCGGATGGACGGCTCGATTCATCGGCTTCCGTGCTGTTTTGGTCGGAATGTATGGGCCTTTCGTCATCCGGGCAAGCCTTCGGCTGGCCCAAGCCTGCCATCATAGACCAGCAATGCGCGCCACGAACTTCGAGTTCCGATACCGGTTCTATATCGTTTGTGTCATCTTCTGGCTTGGATTCGGCTGTTACTGGATCGATCATCACAATGCCGCCGAAAGCATCGCTCTGTCACTGGGATTTAGGAGTAAGCTTGCGTTGCAGTTGGTTCTTGGCCTCGGAGCGATAGCGGTCGCGCTCGGCGCCACGATCCGGACCTGGGCGACGGCCTACATCCATAGCGATATTGTGCACGATATGGAACTGCATTCCGATCGCCTGGTTGCGGACGGGCCGTATCGCTATGTTCGCAACCCACTCTACTTGGGAGTCCTGCTTCTTAGTGCCGGCATGGGGCTCATGGCCAGCCGTTTGGGTTGGTTCGTTCTCTTCGCGGCGAACACGCTTTTCTACACGCGGCTGGCAGTTCGCGAGGAAGCGGCGCTCGCGGCCACGCAGGGTGAGCCGTACCTCGCTTACAAGAGAGCCGTGCCGCGAATTGTTCCGTCACTCACTCCGCGGCTGCCTTCGTCGGGCCGGACTCCGCTGTGGGGCCAGGCGTTTGTGGGCGAGAGCTTCATGTGGGCCTTCGCAGTTTTGACACTCTTGTATGCGGTGACGCTTTGGAGTCGGCGTATGTGGGAACTCACGACTGTCATATTGCTTCTATATTTCGCCGGACAAATGTTATTACGGCGAAAGAAACAGCTGAGAAAAAACCACCAATAGGACAGGCTTTTCCGTTCAGACTGCGGTCTTTACGGGCGCATTTTTGACCGACCCGCCGCTCTGGATTCAGGTGAGTTGGTCATTCTTGCAGGCCAGGTTGTCACAACACGAAGGGTAGGTCGTTGATTCTGTGACGATCTGTTTCTTTGGACGGCCAGTTGCAACCTGCCTTCATGTCGGCGACGGACGACAATGCACGGTTTGCCGTGGCCGACCTTTGACAGCACTAAAAAGAGGAGAAACATATATCAATGAATTCCGATCAACTGGAAGGCAAATGGAAACAGTTGAAGGGTTCAGTCAAGCAGCAGTGGGGCAAGCTCACTGATGATGATTTGACCTTCGTCAACGGCAGGACCGAAGAGTTGGTGGGCAAGGTACAGGAACGCTACGGGATCGCGCGCGATGAAGCGCAGCGACGCGTGAACGAGTTTCTTGCCATGAACCACATTGGGGCAGGAACGAATGCTCCAGGGACGACGCCAACTCGCGAGTATGAGTCGGGAATGCGACGCTAATCCGAACTGCGTGTCGCAGTCACGTCCGACCGAAGGGGGTGCGGGATAGTCTCGCGCCCCCTCTTTTTGTTCACGCGGGCTAGTTTTGCCCAAGAGGCTTAGCTCACCTGGAAGATCGCCTCGATTTCAACTGTGATGTTGTTCGGCAGACTACCCATGCCAACGGCCGAACGGGCGTGCCGGCCCAAGTCGCCAAAAACCTCCACGAACAGGTCCGAGCAGCCATTGATAACCTGCGGATGCTGCTTGAAATCTGGGGCCGCATTCACCATACCCAGCAGTTTGACGACACGCTTGACCCGGCCGAGATCGCCCAGAGCGTCTTTGGCAGCGGCCAACAGTTGTATGCCCACCACCCGGGCGTGCTGATAAGCCTCGTCGGCTGTCACGTCCGCACCCACCTTTCCATGTGCAAACTCGCCGGCACCGATGCGCGGGCCTTGCCCGGAAAGATAAAGCAGATCATTCACTTGCACAGCGGGAACGTAGTTAGCCACGGGAACCGGGACGGCCGGCAGTACAATGCCGAGCTGCGCGAGGCGCTCTTCGATGGCGTTTATGTCAGGCATCTAACCTAGAAAGACATTATGGCAGGACTGCCGCAAACCAAGGGCTAAAAAAGAAAAGCCGGCTAGCTGCCGACTTTTCTTAACGCTGATCTGGTTTCGAGAACCCGGTTGGATGAGATGGACTTCGGGGGGTTCAGTGGATACGGTTTTCGGGGTGACCCGCGTTTGTGCGGGCTTTTGCTGAAGATGGTTGTATGGTGAGCAACCTGGTCCTCCAAATTCAAATCGAGCGGATGCCAAACTAAGGGCATTCGCCCTGCCAAAGAATGAAGACGAATAATCAGCCACTTAGCGGCGACGATGGGATAGTTTGCTGGGAAAATATTACCGATTCGGCAACAATGTGTCGCAGCCGATGTCAAAAGCTGTTCCAGAACGAACTGACTGCAGCGCGGAGGTCTATTGGTGAGTCGCCGGGGGTGTGTCTGGGGGCAGCTTTTCAGGGAGCACGGAAGTGGACGTGATGTGGCCAACGGTCGCCTCGGCGAGAGAGATGTGGTTGGTTTCAAGGGTTGTCCCGAGAACCTGGTCGAGCACAATCTTGGCCTGAGCGTAGACTGCCTGCGCTGTGACCTCTGCCGATCTCGCGGTCGCCAGGTCGCGTTGCTGGGTGATCACGTTGTAAGGCGTAGAGGTGCCAAGCTGAAACTTCTTTTGCTCGGCTTCCAGTAACTGTTCCTCGAGAATCCGGTTCTTGACCGCGGCGGCATACTGCGTTCGGGCCTGCCTAACGGTAATGACGGCGTTTGAGACGAGCACCCCGACCTGATTCTTATCGCGAACGTCGTTGATTTCCGTCTGGCGGAGCTGGAGTTGGTCGATGGCCTCGTCGGCCTGGGCCGTTCGGTTTCTAATTGTCGCCGTCAGTGCAAAACCACCACGGTCGGAAGGAAAGTTACGGCGGAAGATCTGGCCTAGCTGCGTGCCGTAGCCTCCGACAAAGTATGAGTCTGGCGGCGGATATCCAGCCGCGAGGCTCTTTTGGTTCACTGATCCGTTCAGGCCATTCTGAGTGAGCGTCGCGAAAACCTGCAATGAGGGCAGGACGCCGTTCAGTGTGCCGAGCGCACTGACCTTTGCATTCTCAAGGTTCAAAGTATCCGCCTGGATGTCGGTGCGGGTAACGAGTGCTTTTGCGACCAGGTCTTTCAGCGGCGGCAGGTCGTCCGACTCCGGTACGTGAATCGTGTCCAGCGGAATGACGCGGACATTGACCAGCAGCGGATCAGCCAGGCCGTTGCGGCTAAGCAGATTCTTGAGGGTCACTTCCTGTTGTAGAAGTGTTGTCTCCGAGACAGTTAAATCCTGCTCCGCCGTCGCCACCTGCGCTTCAGCGCGCGTTATTTCAATGGGAGCCAGGGTGCCAATGTCAACTTGCCGCTTGTTATCCGCTTCGAGCTGTTGAGCCAGAATCAGGGCGCTTCGTTTGGCGGCGGTATCTTCGCGGTCGCTGACCAGCTGATAGTACTGCGTCAGGACAGTGGCGACAACGCTGATGACCGCGGCCTTGAACATAATATCGGAGACCACCAGATTTGATTTCGCGATGGTAATGAAGCGCGCATTAACCTTGCGCCCGTAGCCTTGCAGAAGGTTCTGCTGTATCGAAAGACTGAGGTTGCCGGCATTGGTCGGGTTCAACGTGTCGCTGAGTGCATTCTCATTCAGGATTGAGGTGTTTCCAGATAGGCTGACCGTTCCGCCGGTCAACAGGCCTTGGCTAATAGAAGGGCTGGTGGCGCGTCTGCCGTCGATCAGGGCGGTGGTGCCGCTTTGCAGAGTGTTGTTCTGGGGCGTCGTGAAGTGCCCCCAGTATGAGAGGTCCTGAACGACGGGATCCAGCACTTGGGTGATGGGCCCAATCTGGCTCACCGTCGCATTTCCGCTGCTGATGCTGCTCTTGCTGTTGCCCGTCGTGCTGACGCCCGCGCTAGCCTGACTGCCGGCTACGCCCTGGCCGCTGGTGGCCGAATTGCTCGAGCCAATTGATGAGTTCGTTACTCCTCGCGCTGCACCACCCGCCTGTGCGAGCTGTACCGCCCAGGCAGAAGAAATCGGGTTGTAGCGGTCCACCTCCAGGTCGATGTTATTCTCGATGGCCAATGAGACGGCATCCTGAGCCGTGAGGTATAGGTTTCCGCCCCGAATCAACTCCTGCATTCGTCCGGAGTTTCCCAGCCGGACGCCGGGAGCGATGGCGGGGCTATAAGGCCGGATCAGGACATTTTCATGCGGCTTTACCGGGCCAATCGCTGCAGGATCCTTGCCTTGAGCATAAGGGCTTGTGGACTTGGCAAACGGATTCAGCGACGTCGCCTCCGGCGCGCTCGCCGATGGAGCCTGATCGCCGGTTGCCGGCTGTTGGGCATTTGTCAGCGGCGCCATGGTGAGCAACGCCACAAGGGTAATAGCCACCGGCGGCCGGATCTGTTTGATGAGTAAACGAAGCATCCGCGGCATCCTCTTCGCTTACTTCGTTATGTCCGGTGGCGGCGTTACGCTGACCGGTTGTGGAGGATTCGGAGGAATCGCGGATGGTTTTGCCACCAGCCCGTTGGTCGCCTCGACGATGGAAACGTGGTTGGTTTGAAGCGTGGCGCCCAACGCCTGATCGAGCGAAACCCGCGCGTGACTGTAGTTGGCTAAGGCCTGAACTTCCGTGCCCTGTGCCGTCGAAAGGTCGCGCTGCGCCTGGATCACCAGAAACACCGTGGATGCTCCGAGAGCGTATTTCTTCTGCTCCGCATCTAGTGTTTCCTGCTGCAGGATGCGCGCTTTCACCGCGGCGACATATCGCACCCGGGCCTGTTGCAGGCCAATGACTGCATTCTCGACGTCTACGCGGACCTGGTTAATGCTCTTTTGATACTGCAGTTCCGATTGGCGAAGCGCCAGTTGGTCAGTTACGTAGTCCGCCTGCGCTGCGCGATTGCGGATGGGGATCGTCAACGCGAAGCCCGCGGAATAGTTCGGATAGTTACGCCGGAAAATTTGGGCGAGCGCATTTCCATAGCCGCCGATCACGAAAGGATCGGGATAGCCGAACTCATTATTGACATTCAGGGAGTTCGGCGAGCCCGTCAGGGCATTGTTCGTGAATTCTGCGAACGCCGTCAGACTAGGCTTCAGTGAACTCTTGTCTCCGTTGAGGTTAATCTTGTTGCTGTCGATGTTGATCTGGTTCTGCGAGATCTCGGGGCGGCTCTTCAGGGCCTGGCTCACCAGGTCATTGAAGGGAGGAAGTACATCTTTCTCCGGCACCTGAATCGAATCGAGCGGCACAATCCGGACTTCCGCCAGTGATGGGCTTGCAACACCGTTCTTACTGAGTGCGTTTTTCAGAATCGTCTCTTGCTGGAGCAGGTTGGTTTGGGAAATGACCAAGTCCTGCTGGTTGGACGCGACTTCCGCTTCGGCTCGGGTCACCTCAATGGGCGCCAAAGTGCCAATCTCCACTTGTTTCTTGTTGTCTTCGTAGAGGCGCCGCGATGTGACGAGCGCGCTTTCCTTGACCTTAATGTCCTCGTTAAAGCTGACCAGGTCCCAATAGAGGTTTAGCACCGCGGAAATCGTTGTAATCAACTGCTGCTGGAACTGAAGATCGTTCACTTTCAAATTGTTCTTCGCCACGCGGATGTTGCGATTATTAACCGCAATCCCGAAGCCCTGCAGAAGGTTCTGCGTGATGGTGAGGTCGGCCAAAGCGGTGGTGGACGGATTCAGCAGGTTCGAAGGGATGTTGAGGTTTGAGTTGGAGTTATTGAACGAGGCGGTGTATCCTGTTCCGGTTAGGAATTGCTGCCCGTAACTGAAATTGTAGGTCTGGTTGTTGGTTTGCACCGCCGTGGTGCGCGTCAGATAGGTGTTGCTTTGCGGTGCCGTGAAGTGGCCCCAACTGAGAAAGGCGTTCAGCTGCGGGTCCAATATCGGCACGGTTGGTCCCAACTGAGCGACAATGCCGCCGCCCGAACCGACACCGTTACCGGCAGCGCTGTTGCCGCCGTTCGAGCTGGCCAGGTTTGATGCGACACCGGTGGTGCTGACGCTGGTCGGCCCGGCGGCAACCGCCGTACCCACGCTACGCAGTGCTGCGCCGCCCTGGGCTCGCTTGATATTCTCCTTGGCCAGAAATGAGCCGTAGCGCTGAACTTCAATATCGAGATTGTTTTCCAGCGCCAGCGCCACAACATCTTGCGCGGACAGATACAGCTTTCCGCCCTGAATCAGCGTCTCGAGGCGGCCGGAGTTCGACAGGTTGATGGGCGAAACGGTCCTCGGGCGATACGGCCGGGTGAACCAGCCCAAGCCGCCTTTCGGCGCCTCAATCGAGATGGTGGACTGGCCCAAGACGCTCGATGACAGACAGAGGAACGCACAAAATAAAGAAAGAAGTGGGTGAAATCGTCTCATCAAGTTCGCTTTACAGACCCTTATGCAGACTCCGGGCCTCGATTAGTAGTAACGGAATTGGAAGGGGCCCAGTTCCTTGATTTTCCATGGTATCGCAGCCGTAAAACTTTTCTTCTGAAGGTCTTGAAGCGCACATTCCCCTACTGTGATTTATAAGGACGAGTCACGGGTGCTACAAGGTAACGCTGACAAACGGTTCATTCGGGGTGGTGTTTCCGGCGGAATCACCGATGAACGGCGGCGGTAATACCGCTGCACGTGCAAGCACGGCAACCATGGAGGCTTCAATGCGAGACCGGTTCCTCGCTCATGAGTTGAAGCAGCCCCTTTTGGACAAGCTCCAACAGGGCTTCCGGACTGAGCCCGGCCGTAACCGGAAGCCGCAGCACGCCAGCCGGCGTGAACTGAGCACCCGGCGCCGTGCGCACCAGGGTCATCAGCTTGAGCGGATCCACCTGGGACTGCGGATGGAATTTGATGTTCAGATAGCCTTGGCGCCGGTCAACCGATTCCACGCCGATGCGTTCAGCCAGACTTTTCAAGAGCGAGAACTGAACCAGGTTCCGGACCTCATCGGGTACCGGCCCGTACCGGTCCGTCAATTCGTCAATCACCTTCGTCGCGCCTGTCTCATCCTTAATGTCGGCGATGCGCTTGTAGGAACGCAGGCGCTGTGTCTCCTCGGCAATATAGGACGAAGGAATACGGATCTCCAATCCGATGTTGAGGGAGGCATGAATCTCGGGCGAGACTTCTTCGCCCTTTAATTCATGGACTGTTTCTTCCAGCAGCCGTATATAGGTGTCGTAGCCAACCGCCTCGATGTGTCCGTGCTGCTGGCCGCCGAGGAGATTGCCGGCTCCACGTAGTTCCAAATCCAACGCCGCAATCTTGAAGCCCGCCCCGAGGTCGCTAAACTCTTTGAGGGCCGCCAGGCGTTTTCTCGCAATCTCGCTGAGCTGGGTATCGGCAGGAACCAGCAAGTACGCGTAAGCGCGGCGGTTGGAGCGGCCCACCCTGCCGCGCAACTGATACAACTCGCTCAGCCCGTACCGCTCCGCGTTCTCAATAATGATGGTGTTGGCCAGCGGAATGTCGATGCCGTTTTCGACGATGGTGGTCGACACGAAGACGTCATATTCGTGCCGCATGAAGCCAAGCAGCACTTTTTCCAACTCGGCGTCGCCCATTTGCCCGTGCCCGACGCCGATCCTGACCCCGGGCGCCAGTCCCTGAATGGAGGCTGCACGCTGAAAAATGGTATCGACGCGGTTGTGAACGAAATAGACTTGGCCTTGGCGGCCAACCTCCTGTTCGATCGCGTTCTTGATCAGGTCCTGGTTAAAGTGAGCGACCACTGTGTTGATGGTCAGCCGATCCTTAGGTGGCGTCTCAATCACCGACATGTCGCGAAGGCCGAGCAGTGACATGTGCAAGGTTCGGGGAATTGGCGTTGCCGACATCGTCAGAACGTCGACGTTGTGCTTCAACTCCTTCAGTCGCTCCTTGTGTTTCACACCGAAGCGCTGCTCTTCGTCAATCACCAGGAGCCCGAGGTCATGAAATCGAACGTCTTTTGAGAGCAGCCGGTGGGTGCCGATCAGGATGTCCACCTTGCCGTCTGACAGGTCTTCCAACGTTTGCTTGATTTCCTTGTTAGTGCGAAAACGGCTAACCAAGTCGATTCGTACGGGAAAGGAAGCAAAGCGGCGGCGAAACGTCTCGTAGTGCTGGAATGAGAGCACCGTGGTGGGCGCCAATATCGCTACCTGCTTCCCATCGCCGAGCGCCTTGAACGCCGCACGCATGGCTACTTCTGTCTTGCCGTAGCCAACGTCGCCGCATAGCAGGCGGTCCATCGGCTGCTCGTTTTCCATATCGGACTTGATCTGGACCACTGCTCGCACCTGGTCTGGCGTCGGAGCGTATTCGAAGGCGTCTTCGAATTCACGCTGCCAGTTGCTGTCGGATGAGAACGCGAATCCCTGCGCCAAGCGCCGCTGCGCATAAAGCTTCAACAGCTCATCGGCCATATCGCGCATCTTGGCTTTAACGCGCGATTTGGTTTTGGACCAGGTGGCGCCGCCTAAGCGGTCGAGCGAAGGCTTGGATTCGCCCGCGCCGCGGTACTTCTGTACCAGATCGAGACGCGTCAGCGGTACATAGAGCTTGGCTTCCGCTGCGTACTCAATCACCATGAAGTCGCCTTTCTGATCGGCCTGCACGATTTCGCGAATACCCAGAAACTGGCCAACGCCATGGGTTGTGTGGACGACGAAGTCGCCCGGCTTCAAGTCGGCGATGTCGGCCGCGAAGGCGGCTAATGCGCTCTTGGAAGGCTGTTTCGCTATGAGTTCCGAGGTCTCAAACAAGTCCTCGCACCCCAGAATGGCTAGTCCTGATTCGGGCAGCACCGCGCCGTGGCGGACATTCCCCTTGATGAGATAGGTGCTGGAAACGGCGCCGGCGTGGTAGGCACGCTCCGAAAGCGACGAGCGGCCTTCCGCCGATTCGATTCCGAGCTGATACGGAACCGAGTATTCTTCCAGTACATCGGCCAAGCGTTCCAGTTCGCCCGTCGAAGCCGCAAAGAACGCGACTCGCTTACCTTCCTTGACCAGGTTTTGCGCCTCTCCGACGGCTATTTGCATATTGCCGTTGAAGGTTAGCGAAGGACGCGTCGGTATGTAGACCGCCGTGGACGCGATTGGGACTAGGGTTCCATCTTCGGGCGAAGGGCCAGCCGGCGAGTCGAGATGCAGGTCGAGCTCCTGGAAAGCAATCCGCGTGTGCGAAAGCAGTGACGATTCCAGTTCCTCCCATCGCGCAAAATTCTTCTCCGGTTCAATGGGAGCGGGACGGTCGGGCGCATCCAAGCGTTTCCAAAGCCGCTCGGCTGCCGAAACGATGGCTGCTGGCTCGTCCAGCACAATGAGCGCATCGGAAGCCAGCGTAAGAATGCTCTCGCTGCGGGGGCGGACTACAGGAACCAGATATTCCCAACCAGGGAATGCGTCGCCGGGCATAGCCAGCGCCATGTTCATTTCGTCCGAATTCTCGGCGGCCTCCGCCAGTTGACGGAGCAGATCCGGTGACTTCGGGTACTCCACCAGAGGCAGCAGATGCGCGGCGTTGACCTTCAGAATTGAACGCTGCGTTTCCACATCGAAGCGGCGGATGGATTCCACTTCATCGCCGTAAAACTCGATGCGCACTGGTTTTGAGGCTTCGGCGGGAAAAACGTCCAGGATCCCGCCGCGGAGGGAAAACTCACCCACCATCTCGACTGGCTCGCGGTTCTTGTAGCCAATAGTTTCCAGGTGCTGGATCAGATCGGCTAAAGGGATCTCTTCGCCAACCCGCACGTTCAACGCTAATTGGCGGTAGAACTCCGCAGTTTCGGTACGCAGCAGCGCCGAGGCAATCGGCGTGATGGTGATAGGGACTCGCTGCGTTGCCATGCGCCAAAGGCCAATCGCGCGGCGTTCGGCAATCTCGCTGTGCGGCGAGAGACGTTGATGAGGAAGAACGTCCAGCGCGGGAATGAGCTGTGGCGCCGGCAGATCCCGGCTGTCGATCAACAGATCAAGGAACGTCTCCACCGCTTCGATGAGAGACTCCGCCTGTTTGTTGCCATCGACGATCACCAGGAGCGGCTTTTCCGTCGCTTGGTAGAGCAACGCCAGGTACAGCGCTTTCGCGGTCGGGACGAGTCCGGAAACGGAGAACGGCCCAGGTTCGCCGCGCGTCAGCCGGCGCAGCAAATCCTGAAATGCCGTTTGTCGGCTCGCGGAATGAAAAAGGTCGCGGATTGCTGGATGAGTCACTGGTTGGAGGTGTCTCTCACTTAGCTCGATCGAGCACCAACTCGGCGATATTGGTGGTAGAGTAGCCGGGCTCAAGCGGCAATGCGATCACGGTTCCGGAGGCAGCTTCGACTTCCTCGCGCCCTGCGATGAAGTGCGACCAGTCTGCTCCCTTCACCAGCACATCGGGAAGCACCGCGGCGATAAGCTCTCGCGGCGTATTTTCGTCGAACAGCGTCACAGCATCCACCGCCTCGAGTTCCAGTGCCATCTCCGCACGGTCCCGCTCGCTGAAAAACGGCCGGGATGGGCCCTTCATTCGCTGAACACTGGAGTCTGTGTTCAGGGCAAGTATCAGGACGTCTCCTAACGACCTGGCCTGTTCCAACAGCCTTATGTGGCCGGGATGCAGGATGTCATAACAGCCGTTGGTGAAAACTACCTTCTTCCCGGCTTCCCTCCAGCGGCGGCGCTGCTCAATCAAGGCGGCACGCGAGTAAAAGCGGTTCATTGCTTTTCACATTCTATGATCCGCTGTCCAGGGGAAAGCCGCGGACCCAGAGCGGAGATCGTAAACTTCTTAACTAATTGGGTCGCCACGATATCATTAAGCTTAAAGGTTCAGTTTGAGTTTCAAGAAGTTGAACAGTTTTCTGCGCGTTTTTTCCTCGGCAGTTGTGCTGCTTTGGGCGTGGTCTTTGAACGCCGCCTTCGGTGCGGCGTCTCCCTTGGGATGCCCGGCCGGCGCACCTGTCGGCGACGTGGACTTGCGCGTGGAATCCTCCCGCGGAACCGGCGAGCCCCTCCCGCTGAGGACCATCAACCGGTTGGATGAAGGCGACATTGTGACCTACCGGCCCATTGTTACCAAAGTCACCAAGGAACAAGGCAGTGTCGCGCTTGTTTTGGTGCCGGCCATTCGGCATGCAGGAGATGACCCTCTGATTGTGCTGGAGCCTAAGGCAGCGGATAAACCGCAGCAATGGACGATCCCATCGAAAACGTCGATTGTCAGTTTTGTTTACGGCCCAAGCGGACTCAGCCGCTCCAAAGTGAAGCATTTCTTGCTGAAGGACGACGACCTGGTGGCGCAGATTGCCGATTACGCAGAGCAGACCTCCGAAACCGAAGCTCTGCTCAAGGCTTTGGCGAGCGCCGACTCGTCTAGTGCGAACGTGGATGCCGCGGTCCAGGGTTTTGCTTCGAAATGGGGCATCAGCGGTAAGTTCGACCCCCATGCGGCGACTGATCAACAGGCTTCCGTGTTGTTCGCCAATCTTAATCCGTCGATGGGTTCCCTGGACCCGGTTGCGAGCCAAACCAGCCAGCGCATTGCCGGCGTCACAGGCTTGGCGACCTCAGTGGCGACCTTGTTCCTGGGAAGCCCTGTGGGTCTAATCGCAGGGGGAGCGGTCATGGCCCTTCAGATGAAACAGATCGCCTTCCCGAAAGCAGAATTTCGTTCCTCGTTCGTACAGCCGTTGCCCGGTGAAGGGATGGCGCTTTGCGGCAATCGGGGGCCCGCGCCGCCACACACGCAAGTTGCGTTTCTATGGGCGACCCGCATCTCCAATTCACGTGCTCCCGTGGTCCGGATCGGCGAAGCCAGCACCTTGGCGATGGGTCAAAAGTCCCCCATCGCAGTAGACGCCAACGAGACAGATTGGAAACTCATCGACCGCGCACGAAAATGGGCCCTGGTCAGTACTGATGGCAAGACGTCGGTTCCGGTGAGCGTCTCCAAGACGCTGGTTGGAAAGGTTCTGGAAGTGGACCTCGCGCAGTCAGACGTGCCGGCAGGCGAGTACGACCTGACTGCATATTGGGATTGGGATCAGTTCTCTTTGCACGGCCAGGTAGGCGTGAGGCCGCTCGGAGACTTCAAAACAGCGAAACTCCGCCCTGAGTCGCAGGATCAACTCATCGCACGGGTGGGCAAGGTTCCCGTAACCGTCGAGGGAAGCGACTTCGAGTTCGTCAACAAAGTGGAGCTTGAAAAAGTCAACGATCGGTTCAATTCGGCCGTGCCTGTTCCGTTCGTACTCCCGCGCGGTATCCGGCGAGGCGAGCAGCCGCGCATGGATGTTCAGGTGAACACGATCGATCTCGATCCCGGTGACTACCGGCTACTGATTGCCCAGGTGGACGGGAAGGCGCAACCGGTGGAGGTCAAGGTGCTGGCCCAACCGCCGCGCATCGAAGGGCTGCCCCTGCTTGTCAATGTGGGCGATACCAACAAGCCGCTCGCTCTGCACGGCGAGCATCTTGATTCGGTTACAAAACTCGAAGCGACCAGGGGGAGCGTTGAGTTGGGACCCGGCACCTCATCGGAACGGAAAATTACGCTTCGCATGCCGCCCGATCTGGAACCTGGCGCGAGGGTCGGTCTCAAAGTATACGTGAAGGATATGGCTCAACCACTGGAGTTTCGTGAGGGGATCAAAGTGGTGGGTCCGCGTCCGCGTATTTTGGAATCCAAGGTCAGTACGCCCGAAGGGATGGAGGTTTCGTTGCATCCTGGTGAACTGCCGTCGGGCTACTTTCTGAGCACAATGCTGCGCGTGAAGAATGTCGAACCCGGCAGCTCGGTAAAACTAGGCTGCACAGCTGGCACATCGAACGAAGTGACGATTCGTATCGGCGAGCAGTTGAGCGGAGCGAGCTTGCAACAGTTAGCCCCGGATCAGCTCTTTCTGTCCTTCGATTCGAGTGCGTGGCCGAGCGGCTGCATCGTGACAGCACGGGTCGATGGCGGCAGCGACGGACAATCGGAGCCGTTCCAACTGGGCAGAATCGTACGAGTGCCGAAGATTGAAAATTTCCGCCTGACTTCGGACGAGGTGGCCCCGGGCCTGTACATCGGCATTCTGACAGGACAGAACCTCGAGACCATCGAACGCACCGGATGGGAGGCCACCCACAGCAATTCAGTATCGGGCTGCCGACGCCATTGCCCGGTGAAGGCCAAAAGCAATCGCTTGAAGATCAAGTTGCCTTGGCCTTCGCCTGCGCCGCATGCGCCGCTTTACATCTGGCTGCGTGGGACGAAGCAGGCCTTGGCCACGACGGTCCACGATTGACTGGTCGCCACAGCCTCGGCCCGAATGACTATCCTGAGACTGCGGGTTTTCGCGCGTTGAAAGAATTTAAAAGGATTTTGGTTCGAGCCACGAATTGGGTGGGCGACGCCGTCATGTCGCTGCCCGCACTTCAGGCTTTGCGTGACGGTATCCGTCAGCCCGAATCTCGATATTGGCGCGGCCGTGGGTGGCGGATCTCTATGCTCGAGAGCCGTTCTGTGACGAGGTGATCGCCTACAAACCCCGCCCGGCTGGAAGGGGCTGGGGGCGAAGTGGGCGTTGCCGCGGATCTCCGCGAGCGCGATTTCGATGCCGCCATTCTGCTGCAGAATGCGTTTGAGGCCGCTGCAATCGCGTGGCTAGGCCGCATTCCGGTGCGGATTGGATACAGCCGTGACGGTCGCGGCGCTCTCCTGACTGATGCCGTCCCTGTCCCGGCGGCGGGAGAGATTCCAATCACCAGCGCTTTTATTACCTGGAGTTGCTTAAGCGGGCCGGAGTGATCGGGAGTTATCCATTAGCCGTTAGTTCGAAGCTGTCGGGTTCAGAAGCGGCGGCAGAGTCGGGGAGAGATGCGGTTTGCCAGGCTGGGCCTAGGCGAACGTGTCGTGGGAATCAGCCCGGGTGCGGCTTTTGGCACGGCAAAACAATGGCTGCCAGAGCGATTCGCGGAGACGGGAATCCGGCTAGCGCGTGAATTGGGAGCGGATGTCGCTGTGTTTGGCTCCAACGACGAGCAGCAGCTTTGCGAGACTGTCCGAAGTGGAATTTCGGCTGACGGAGTCTCCTCGATCAACCTGGCGGGAAAAACGACGCTGGCTGAGTTCATCGAAATGGCAGCTGCCTGTTCGCTTTACTTGACCAACGATTCCGGAGCGATGCACATCGCTTCGGCCCTGGGAGTGCCCACCGCGGCTGTCTTTGGTTCTACTGATCATGTGGCCACCGGTCCTGCCGGACAGCGCTTCTCGATTATTCGCCAACCGGTCGAATGCAGCCCTTGCCTGTTGCGCAAGTGTCCCATCGACCATCGCTGCATGACCAGAGTTACCGTGGAATCAGTGGCACAAGCTGCCCTGGAATTGGTGAAATAGAAGGCTTGTCGGGGAGTTGCGGTTAAGCAATTGGATACCAGAGAAAAGATCCGCTCTTTGAACGAGTTCTGCGCTCGCGATGCGAGTCAGGCTTGGACTGCCGTGCTGGGTGTGTTCGATCCAGCTCACAGTCGAGGTCGCGCGGTACATAGCGAGCTTTGCTAGCGCGGGCCGCAAGCTGCTTGTGGTTGTAAGCGATGAGGTCGAGGATGGCGGCGGAGGGCAGGGAAGCACCGACTTTTTGAGCGGAGAGGCGCGCGCCAGGATGCTCGCTTCACTTCGGGTGGTTGATGCGGTTGTCATCGCACCGGCGGCGGCTGCCAGAGATGCTTTTCGAAGCGCAGACGTCGACGTTCATATCGAAGAGGATCCTGTCGCTGACCGCCGGCGCGCCGAACAATTCCTGCAACACGTATTGAGCCGCAAGGCAGCGTCTGCAGTCGTCCCGGAAACGTGATGAGCGTGAGCACCTCTCCTCAGCCCGCATCCATCGCCGCCATCCGATTGGGCGCCATGGGCGACATCTTGCACACCCTGCCTGCTGTGGCGAGCCTAAAGCGAAGTTTTCCGGAAAGCCAGGTGACGTGGGTGATCGCGCCGAAATGGGCGCCACTGCTGGAAGGCAATCCGTACGTGGACGCGGTCCTGCCCTTCGATCGACGGAACTGGAAGGACCTGTTGCCTTCCATCCGCAGGCTCAACCGCCTGAGGCCGACTCGTGGCGGTGGATTTTCAGGGCCTCATTCAATCGGCAATTGCCGGACGCCTTGCCATGCCGGGCAGTTTTGTCGGATTCGCCGCCGAGCGGGCACGTGAGCCCTTCGCCGCCAAGTTTTATTCGCGAACGATTCAGCCGCTTGCTGCGCATATCGTCGATCAGAATCTGGAGCTAGCCGCCGCCGCGGGAGCAACCGTTGACGACCGTCGAGTTTCCGATTCCGCCTGGGCGCGCGGAAGGCGATCTGCCGGCAGGAGCCTTTGTGCTGACCAACCCCTTCGCCGGGTGGACCAGTAAGCAGTGGCCGTTTGAGAACTACCGAAGCTTGGCGGCTGCGTTGCGAGGCCAAGGCTTAACCCTGGTGGTCAATGTTTCGCCCGGCCGATCCGCGGATTTCACGGCGATTCCCAATATCACCGTGCATGTTTCGTCGCTGGCTGGGTTGATTGATGCGACCCGGCGAGCAACTGCGGTCCTTGGCCTCGATAGCGGCCCGCTTCATTTGGCGGCGGCATTGGGGAAACCGGGAGTGGGATTGTACGGTCCAACCGATCCCGCCCGCAATGGCCCGTATGGTGGGACAATTCGGGTGCTGCGGTCCGCGGATGCGGAAACAACCTACAAGCGAGGCGACGAAATCCATCCCAGCATGCGGGCCATTTCCGTTGAGAGCGTTGCCGAAGCCCTGATGCAAAGCATCGCCTCGAGCCGCGCCGGTGTCCCGGCAATGAGTGGCATGGACGGCACTTACTGGTTTCCGAAGCCCTATGCGGATGCTGTGGCGCGTCTACGCGTGCCGTGTGGATTTGTGCTTCTGGTCGCCTTCGCATTGCTTTCGCAGCCTTCCATCGAATCGATCGAGATCGGGCTCCCCATAGCAGTCTCGGGGCTTGTTACTGCGAGGTTGGGCGGCTGGCCATCTGGCGAAGAATCGAAACCTCGCAACCAGCGGCCCTTATTCCTACATCCGCAATCCGCTTTATGTGGGCACTCTGATCGTAGCCGCGGGCATTGTCGTCGCCTGCCGTAACTGGATCCTCGCGGCCATCTTTGCGCTGGTTTTCCTGCTCGTCTACTTGCCAGTCATTGAACTCGAAGAACAGCATCTGCGCAACATTTTCCCTGAGTACGCTGCATACGCCACCCGCGTCCACCGGTTATTGCCCCTGTCCCGCTGGCCTGACCAAGGCGCTGGCTTCTTGTGGGAGCTGTACTTGAAGAATGAGGAGTATAAAGCGCTGCTGGGCTTTCTGGTGGCCGCGGCGTGGATCGCCGCGAAACTCTGGTGGCGGCAAACGCACGGGTGAGGCTGGCTGAAACTGAGGGGACTAAGTGCTTGCCTGGGCCCATACCGGCTCGGAGCCTTGGGTCAAGACTTGATGCTCCAACGTTTCGAGATCGATGATCATCGTTCGGAGCCGGCCCGCGGATGCAACATTGAAGTGGTTCTGTGTCCGGCCAAAGCCCGCGTGGCTGTGACCGTGGATGTGGGCAAGAAGCGGGTTTGATTCGAGTAACTCGCGAATGGAACCGCTACCGATTTGCGCCTCCCCGAACCCAGGATCGAGAGTCCCAAGCGCGGGGCTGTGGGAGACGAAGACAGTGTTTGAGTCGAGCAACGGTCCAAAGCGGAACAGATCACTTTGAATCCCTGCCTCCGGCTTCTCGAAGGTACCACCCATAAAGGGCAGCGAGTACTGGTAGCCGACGAAGTTGATGTTTCCCAGTTCGACGCGGCGACCGTGAATCGACTGCACGCGATTAGTGACCGAATCGAGCTCGACAAGATCGTCGTTCCCCATGATGTAGAGAACCGGCAATTCTGCGCTATGAAGTAACTCAATTAGCAGCCCGGCTTCATGCCGTTGGGCCGCCTCAGGCGTATCGAAGCCATCGGGGTTACCCAGCAAATCGCCTGCAAGAACCAGCGCATCCACACTGTGGTGCCGTGCTGTGGCCAGCAACCAGTCGTACACCGGCCAGAAGCCATGAATGTCAGCTGCTGCAAGAATTCTCATCGCATCACTGGCAGCGCCGGCTTTGGAAGACCGCCCCATCCGGCAGCCGCAGGGCGGTCAAAACGCCTTCACCGCTGACGTCTAAGCCGTACGTGTTCCGGATAATACGCGGGTGAGGCCAGCCGGTTTCGTCCACGATCGGGTTATTCGCGTGGCCGTAAACGATCGCATCCCCGTTGATCCGTCGCCCACGTAATGCTTCGCGCAACCGAGCACCGCCAGAGGATTGTTCAGGCCGCCATTCTGAAGGCCGTGTACCGCTGCCTCACCCAGCACCTTCACGACGTTCGGGTTCTCACTGTAGCCCTCGTAAGTACGGCCCCAGCGGATGTCTTGTGGAACCGTGACGCAGGGAGCGAACGCCCAGTTGGCGCCGATGGCACGTACTTCCTCAGCCGTAATGACCGAAAGCTTTTCCACCAGTTTCGCGTCGCGTGTGCAGCCTAGGCCGATGTTTTGGGGTGGCAGCGTCGCGCCGATGACGTTGTTATTTCCGTGCACCGCATTAATGCCGTAGAGCAGCGGAATTCGAGGCTTGGCCTTCAGTGCGCGAGCCTGGTACGAATCACAGAGCTCGGTCCAGGACGTCAGATCATTGCCGGATTTCGGGTCGGAATCACCACCGCTCAGTAGTGAACCGAGGTGATACTTCTCGATGTCGTCGATGTTCTGGAGGAACATTTGATCGGGCTGCGACATCTGTCCCACCTTCTGCTCGAGCGACATCTGCGCGAGTAGCGGCTTCACTTGCTTATCGAAGTCAGTAAGCTTTCTTTGGGCTTCCGGCACGGCGGCCGTTGCCTCCTGGAGAGAAGCGCCAGCCACGGTCAGGGCCGCTAGCGACTGGGCTAGAAAATCACGACGGGTTTTGGTTGAGTCGGACATAGACATAGAAGCTACAGTGTATGACTTTGGGTGATCGAGTTGGCTACAGCGAAGCCATTATTCCTTGTCTCGGAGCCAGCCATCCTGCGCTGTTCAGCGGCCGATGCTAGCCTGAAGATTCTTACGGAGCGGGTATGACACCGGCGCAGGATGCAGCAGCGAGATTCGGCACTTTGGTTGAGATTATGGCCCGGTTGCGCGCACCGGACGGATGTCCGTGGGATCAGAAACAAACGTTCGACACGATCAAGCCATATCTTCTTGAAGAGACCTATGAGGTGATGGACGCCATCGACCAGCGGAACTGGCCGGAGTTGAATGAAGAGCTGGGCGATCTGCTGCTGCAGCCGGTATTCTTCGCGCAAATGGCGGCGGAAGAAGGCAAGTTCACCATCAGCGACGCGCTCGCAGCCATCAACAACAAACTGATTCGACGCCACCCGCATGTCTTCGCTGACGGCAACGCCAAGACGGCCGACGATGTGAAGCGCCGGTGGGATGAAATCAAGATCGAGGAAAAGGCCGAGAAGGGGCACGACAGGAAAGCCGGATCGATCCTGGATGGGGTGCCACGTGTTTTGCCGGCCTTGGTCGAAGCCGAGAAGATTTCCTCTAGGGTCGCAGCCGTTGGCTTTGATTGGCCGGATGTCTCGGGCGCGATCGACAAGGTGCGAGAGGAGACCGCTGAATTGGCCGAGGCACACATTGGCCGACGCCAGGAAGAGATCGAACACGAATTGGGCGATCTGCTGTTCTCGCTCGTTAACGTCGCCCGGCTGCTGCGTGTCGATCCGGAACAGGCATTGCGAAAGGCGAACGCCCGCTTTCGCGGCCGCTTCTCCCACATCGAACGGCAAGTCGCGGCCGCTGGCGGCGCATTGGAACGGACGCCGATTGAGCAGCTCGAGGAGTTCTGGCAGGAAGCGAAGCGCTTGGAAACGGAACAGGCGAGTTAAAGGCGATGGTCGAGATTCGCCGGCTGACCAAGCATGAGGAACTCGCCGGATGTGTGCGCCTGCAAAAAGAGATCTGGGGCTTCGAGGATATCGAGCTGCTTCCGCTTCGCCTGTTCGTGGTTGCCGAAAAGATTGGCGGCCAAGTGCTGGGCGCGTTCGATGGCGACAAGATGGTCGCGTTCTGCCTGGCGATCCCGGGATTGAAGCCGGCGGGCCAGTACTACCTGCACAGCCACATGTTGGGTGTGTTGCCCGAGTACCGCAACACCGGCCTGGGTCGCCGGTTGAAACTGCGCCAGCGCTCCGATGCCTTGGAACGAGGCATCTCTCTCATTGAGTGGACTTTCGATCCGCTCGAAATAAAGAATGCCTACTTCAACATCGAACGCCTCGGGGCTATCGTGCGGCGTTTTGTTCATAACCAGTACGGGACCACGTCCAGTTACTTGCACGGCGGCCTGCCTACCGATCGCCTCACCGCGGAATGGTGGATTTCCACGCCTCGAGCTGAAGCCATCGCGGCCGGGCGCCCATTTCAACGCAACACCGCAGGGCCGCGCATCTTGGTGCCCAATGACATTGCCGAGATTCGGCATCGACAGCCCGATCGAGCCAAGGAGATCCAGGCGGGCATTGCGGACCAATTCGACCGGCACTTCCAGGCCGGTCTCTCCGTCATCGGATTTGAGAAATCAGAAACCTCGGGGACATACTTACTAGGCCAATGGGAATCACAATAGAACGCATCGCTTTACGGCATATCCGTATGCCCCTGGTCCACTTTTTCGAGACCAGCTTCGGCCGCACCTATGAGCGGGACATCGTCCTGGTCGAGGCCATCTCAGAAGGCGTCTCGGGATGGGGCGAGGTGACGGCCGGGGAAAACCCTTTCTACAACGAGGAATGGACGGGCTCTGTCTGGCCCCTCTTGATCGACTTCGTTGTCCCGCGTGTGCTTAACTTTGAATTCACATCACCCGACGAGGTCTATCCCCGAACCGCACACATCCGGGGACACAACATGACACGCGCCGGTGTCGAAACGGCGATTTGGGATCTCTGGGCCCGGCTCCATAACCAGCCTCTCTGGAAAGCCATCGGCGGCGGTGCACGACGGGAGATTCCTTGTGGCGTGTCCATCGGCATTCAGGACAGCGTGCCGCAGTTGCTCGAGAAGATAGAGACGGAATTGAAGGCGGGCTACCAGCGGATCAAGATGAAAATTAAGCCTGGCTGGGACGTCGATGTCGTCCGCGAAGTGCGCTCCGCTTTTCCTTCTATCCGTTTAATGGCCGACGCCAATTCCGCTTATACATTGAAGGACATCGATCGTCTCAAAAAGCTCGACGAGTTTCATTTGATGATGATCGAACAACCGCTCTCGCACGACGACATCATCGATCACGCCACGTTGCAGAAGGAACTCGCCACGCCCATTTGCCTGGATGAATGCATTCGGACCGCACATCACGCCGAGCAGGCAATTCAGATGGGCGCGTGCCGCATTATCAACATCAAATTGGGCCGGATTGGTGGTTTCGCGGAGGCAAAGCGATTGCATGACGTCTGCCAGGCAAATGGCATCCCAGTTTGGTGCGGAGGGATGCTTGAATCGGGCATCGGCCGAGCGCACAACATTGCGCTGTCAACTCTTCCCAACTTCGTCCTGCCCGGCGATGTCTCGGCGAGCCGCCGCTATTGGAAGCAGGACATCATTGTTCCGCCCGTTGAAGTGAGTCCGCACGGAACGATTGCGCTCACGGACGCAGCCGGTTTTGGCTACGACATCGAGCCGGCCTTCTTGGACAGGGTCACTGTGCGCAGCGAAACGTTGCAGTAGCGCGCTGCCAGGCATTTCATGTCGGCCAGCCACGTAAACCCTACAGCAGCTCTTCACGATTCTGCGCGTCGAGTGTCTTCACAAGCTTGCTGACGTCTTGCGCTCGATCGCGGCCGGCAACCAGCAGCGCGTCGGGGGTATCGACGACGATCAAGTTTTTCACGCCCACCAACGCAACCGTCTTTTTCGCGTTGACATAGTTGCCGGTCGCGTCTTCGACAATCAGATCTCCGTGTGACGCATTGCGGTTTGCATCCTTCTTGGAGATTCCATAGACTGCTTCCCAACTTCCCACGTCGTTCCAGCCAATGTCGTCAAGAGCGATTCCCGAAACCCTATCGGCCTTTTCGATGATGGCGTAATCGACAGAGATGTTCTCACAAAGCGGATACGCCGCGGCAAGCTTCGCCCCGAAGTGTTTGTCATCGAATTCCGGCAGCCCAGCGAGTAGGGTTGCCGTCTTCGGCTGATGCAGCCTTAGCAATTCGAGCGCGGTTTCCACGCGCCAGAAGAACATGCCGGCGTTCCAGAAGAAATTCCCCGAAGCGACAAACTTGCGGGCCGTCTTCTCGTCCGGTTTCTCACGAAAGCTTTTCACCCTCTGCGGGAGAGCCCCGCCAATCTCCACTTTCTTGCCGAATTCGATGTACCCGTAGCCCGTCTCCGCCCATCGCGGCTGAATGGCCAGCACCACCAAGTCGCCCCGCTCCGCGCCCCGATAGGCAGCTTTCACGAAAGTACGGAAGCGTGCCTCTTTCAGAATCAGATGGTCCGCTGGAAACACACCCAACACCGCGTCCGGATCAAGTCGCGCCAAAATCTGAGCCGCCAGGCCGATGCAGGGCGCCGTATTGCGCTGCGCCGGCTCGGCGATGATTTGTTGTTCCGGCACGTCCGGTAGCTGTCTCTGGATTTCGTTTTGCAGATACTCATTCGTAATAACCCAGATGTTCTCTGGCGGAATGACGCCTTCTAATCGATCCACGGCCTGTTGAATAAGGGAACGCTCTCCGAAGAAACGAAGGACTTGTTTTGCGCTCCGCTTGCGGCTGCGCGGCCAGAAACGTGTTCCCCGGCCGCCCGCCATGATGAGTGCATATCGATGGTGAGCCATGAATTACTTAGTGTAGGCGATTGTGTCATCTTCTTTCTGCATGCGCCGGGTATTCCCCTTGCTACCATGGCCTCGTGAGGGTTGGCGTCATTGGCCTCGGCTTCATGGGTGCAACCCACCTGAGCGCTTTCGGGGCAATTGACGGTGTGGAAATAGCTGCCGTCTCATCCCAAAACCGCACAGCATTGGAAGGCGACCTGAGCGGTGCGGGCGGCAATCTGGGGCGCAAAGCTGGCGTTGTCGATTTCTCGGCTGCCAGTAAATTCACCGATTGGCGCGACCTGCTTAAAGACTGCGCTGTCGAGGCGGTCGATATCTGCCTGCCGACTTATCTGCACGTGGAAGCCACTGTGCTTGCCCTCGAAGCCGGCAAGCATGTCCTGGTTGAAAAGCCAATGGCTCTCGACGCAGCTCAATGCGACGCGATAATGGATGCCGCAAGCCGCTCGAAACAGGTGTTGATGGTAGCGCAGGTGCTCCGCTTCTGGCCCGAGTACGTCACACTGCGCAAATCCCTTCAGTCCAACCGGGGCGAGCGCGTCCGCGAGGCTGCGTTTTTCCGCCACTGTGGCGTGCCCGACTGGAGTGCCTGGTTGTCGGATGAATCGCGTAGCGGCGGCGCCATTCTCGATTTGTTGGTGCACGACATCGACCAGGCGTTACACCTCTTCGGACTCCCCGATTCCGTCTCTGCCCGTAGCCTGGGACCGGTTGACACGCTGGATGCATCGCTTCACTATCGCGAAGGAACCTCCGTGTCGATCAGGGGCGGCTGGTATCCGGCAGGGGAACCATTTGCCATGGGCTTCCGCGTTTCTGGGGACTACGGCGGCGTGGAACTGAGGCAAGGTGTGTTGAGCGAGAAGGCGAACGGAGAATGGCGTCAGGTCGCCCCGCCGCCCGGCGATGCCTATCGGGCGGAACTTTCGTACTTCATCGATTGCTGTCGTTCCAGGCGTCAACCCGAAGAATGTTTGCCTCTCGAATCGGCCAGAGCCGTGAAACTGGCGCTGCTGATAAAACAATCACGAAGACAAGGAGGAACAAAGCTGCCATGCACCATTTAGGGGAGCTCGAAATTGGTGTCATGTTCTGGGCGCACGGTGAGCCGGCGGAGACGATTCGCGAAGTCAAGGCATTCGGCGTCCGGTGTGGTCAATTGGGCATTCCTGGCGAGTATTCCATCGGTGGTAACACCGGCAAGTGGCTGGAAGCTTTGCGAATGGAGCGCTTCGCGGTGGTGACCGTCGTCTGCAGTTATATCGGTGAGATGTACACCGACGTTCCAACCGTGTTGCGAACCGTCGGCTTTGTCCCGCCCCGCACACGGGCGCAACGTGTGGCGCGTACGAAATACGTTTCCGATTTCGCCGCCCAGTTGAGCGTGGAGAGCATCGCCTGCCATGTGGGCTTCGTGCCGGAAGACCCCAAGGAGCCTGGCTACGCTGAGATCGTCGACGTAGTCCGCGATGTCTGCGATCACTGTGCTGGTAACAATCAAACCTTTGCACTGGAAACGGGTCAGGAACCACCTGCCGTGCTGAAGCGTTTTCTCTACGACGTAAACCGCAAGAACCTGAAGATCAACTTTGATCCCGCGAACCTGATTCTGTACGGAACCGGAGACCCTTTGGATGCACTCGACGTACTGGCGCCGCACATTGTCTCCGTGCATTGCAAGGATGGTGACTGGCCGCCGGTCGACCAGCCAAACGTGCTTGGTGTTGAACGTCCGCTCGGCGAGGGTAGCGTGGGCATACCTGAATTCGTTGCCAAGCTCAAACAACTCGGCTACCGGGGCATCTTGAGTATTGAACGCGAGGAATCCGATACGGTGAAGCGTGCGGCCGACATCCATGCGGCGGTTTCGTTGTTGCGGAAGCTCACTACCTGACAACTGCCTAGGAATAGCAAGACCGCTGTCCATCGAGTGGAGCAGCGGCCTATTCTTCACTGGGATGTATTCCTACGGACGTCCCACGTTTTCGGCTTGGAGGCCCTTGGGGCCCTTCTTTACCTCGAACTCAACCTCCGAGCCTTCCTCGAGCGTCCGATAGCCGGACATTTGGATCGCTGAGAAGTGTACAAAGACATCATCTCCATTGGAGCGCTGGATGAAGCCATAGCCCTTCGCAGCGTTAAACCATTTCACAACACCTTTTTCTCGCATTAACATCTCCTGATTTTTTGCACTGCTCTGATGCAAAAGACGCGTACCCGTTCGATGGAAGGGCGCTACAGGAGGCGACGAGCCCTCCACATATCGCTTCAGGCTCTAAAGGAATACACCCAGCTGGCATCAGAAAATCTGCAATGTACTTTAGCAGATTCAACTTCTCTCCTTCAAGAGGAACTATCGCGGATTGTCATCCTACTCACGGAGCGAATGCCAGTCCGCTGCGGATGCTGATCCTGACCAATTTTGACGCTTTCCGCACCAGTGGAAAACCACTTAGGGTGTTTCTCACGGAAATGCGACTTCGTTTTGGTGAATTGCGATGTTTCGCTCACCGATAAGATCAGTCTTCTATACTTCCTATTGCCGTTTTTTCGCCGCCCCTTGCTTGCTGATGGGGAAATGTGCACCGGCCAGGGATCAACTGACGTCCTCACACAACGAGGCGCTCATGGTGCCGCCGGAAGGCCCCGGCGCTTTGGCGGAGATGTTCCGGCGCACCTGGGATGCAAACCCTCTTCGGCTGCAAGTCGCTGAGGCAGGCGCAAATACGCCAAAGCCTGCGCGAACCCGAACTGTTTCAACGAGTGCGCTGTCGAGTTTGTTATTTCACTCGCCGCGGGGCCTGGGGCTTAACCAGCCTTTGCCGTGGCAGCGACTTGCATCTGCGCGGTGGCATTGCGCAATAGGCCCGGTGACGGGATGGTCAGCAGACGGCGCGAGAGCTTCAGCAAGCCGCGCTTCTCGAGTTGATTGAGCGTGGTGGACGTTGTCTCACGCGTGGCCCCAATGAGATCAGCCAGTTCAGACTGCGTAATGGGAACATGATAGCCGGTCGAGTCAGTAGCCGGCCGCACCAGATTGGACAGTTCCGCCAGGTAAAAGAGGATTCGATATTCCACGTCGTGGAGGCATAGGAGCTCCACTTTTTCCGCCAGCATCTGGCGCCGCTTCAAGAGAAAATCGATCAACAGACTTGCAAATTCCACGTCCTGATGAACGATTCGGCTCAGCGTTTCTCGAGGGATCCGGTAAAGAGTGGCGGGTGTCAGAACCTCGGCGTCGGCGGCGTAGCTGCTGGTTGTGCCACCCAACGCCTCCTCACCCACAATGTCGCCCGACCCACACATGGCCAGAATAATGCGGTCTCCGCCTTGATTGGTCCTGGTCTGCTTTACGAGGCCCTCTTCAATAATGAACATCGCCTCCGCGTTCTGCCCTTGCGAGAACAGGCAGTTAAACCGTCGAACGGATGTCAACCTTGTGACCTCCGGCAAAAGTAATAGCGAAGAACGGACCGTTTGCATCAGGTTACTCATCGTGGACTTCACCTCTATTTCTGCCCAGTTTTTCTACCTGATTATATTCAGTCCTAGTACTTTTTGATAGAGAAAAATAACGCTTTTTGCGAACGGCGGCTATTATTGTAAAATCAACAAGATAGCCGCCTCAGTTCGCGCCCAAGTGTACGCGCCTCAACAAACGAAGTACTAATGTCCCCGGATAAAACCGCCTTTCGTACTATTTGAAGGTGCTCGGAAAACGCGTCGATAGCACGCAAAATCTCGCCTTGATTGGTCGCAATGATGCTCTGCCAAAGGTCGGGCGAACTCATCGCCAGCCGCGTCATATCCAGCAATCCGGAGCCGTGGACCAGGGCGATATGCGGATTTGGGTGGGCTGCCAGGGTCAGCGCCAGGGAGGTGGAGAGCAACTGCGGCAGGTGTGAGGTGAGAGCGACCACCGCATCGTGCTCCTCCGGCGGCATCTCAACCAGCCGGGCGCCGGTTCGCTCGATCCACGCGCGGAACTCCGCAGCCAAAGGATTTTCGAAGCCGGGAGCCGGCGTCAGTACATAAGGCTGCCCGACGAAGAGGTCCGCATCCGACACCTCGACGCCGCTCTTCTCTTTGCCGGCCATCGGATGTCCTCCAAGGAACGTATTCCGGGGAAGCACCGCGTTGGCCCGGGCGACAATGGCGGATTTCGTGCTGCCCGCATCCGTTACAAGCACACCCGATGAGCGGCCGTACTGATTTAGCAGCGGTCCCAGCTGCTCAATCGTGACTAGAATACGGTCAACCGGCTGAGCTAAATAGAGCACGTCGGCGCGCGAAGCGGCTTCGGAGAGAGTACCGGAGGAAGAGATGGCCCCTGCCCGTAGGCCCGCGCTGACAGCGCCGGGAGAGCTGACGCCAAGGATTTCCCCCTCGAATCCCACCCTCCGGAGGGAACGTCCGAAAGAGCCGCCGATCAATCCAACGCCGACAATGGCAACTGTGTTTATCATGCTCGATTCCTCATGCCTGGTTCGACGGCGTCAGGCAGTCCGCCCGATGGCATGAGCAATGGCGCGCACCTGCGTCATCATTTCCTGGAATTGCTCGGGCCTGAGCGTCTGCGCTCCGTCGCTCATCGCATGCTCGGGGTCGTGGTGGACCTCTACCAGCAAGCCGTCGGCTCCAGCCGCTACCGCCGCGCGCGCCATGGGAACCACAAAGTCTCGCTTGCCGGTCCCATGTGATGGGTCGGCCACAACCGGCAAATGCGTCAACCGCTTCAGCGCAGGAATGGCCGAGATATCCATGGTGTTCCGCGTGTACGTCTCGAAGGTACGAATGCCTCGTTCGCACAGCATCACCTGATAGTTGCCGCCCGAAAGCACATATTCGGCGGAAAGCAGCAATTCCTCAATCGTGGCCGCGATGCCGCGCTTCACCATCACCGGCTTACGCAGTTTGCCCAACTCGCGCAGCAGATTGAAATTCTGCATATTGCGCGCTCCCACCTGTAGGATGTCGGAGTATTCGACCAGCAGCGGGATCTGGGTCTGATCCATTACCTCGCTGATCACCTTCAGGCCGTGTCGGTCGGCCGCTCGCCGCATCAGCTTCAGGCCTTCCTCGCCCATGCCCTGAAACGTGTAGGGCGAGCTGCGCGGCTTGAACGCTCCGCCGCGAATCATTTGCGCGCCGCCCTGGACGGCGATTTCAGCAGCTCGCTCAATCTGGTATTCGTTTTCAACGCTGCACGGCCCGGCCATCGTCACCACATGCGGCCCGCCGATCTCGACATCACCCACCTTGATAATCGTGCCGCCAGGCTTAAAGTGTTTGCTCGCCAGCTTGTAGGGAGAGACAATGCGATGGGCCTCCTTGACGCCCTCCATCACCTCGAAATCAGCGGGCTCAAATTGCTCCACCGGCCCTACGCCACCCAGCACGGTGTGCAGCACGCCAGTTGAGCGGTGCACAGTGAAACCCATTTCAACCAGGCGGTCGATCACGCCCTGAATCTGCACCTCGGGCGCGCCTTCCTGCATTACGACCAACATTTTCTAAAATCCTCCCTAACGCGTGGGACTGGTCCCTAGACCGGCGCCTTGGCTCCGGTCCGGTCTATCCGGCTTACCGCCCGGCGCCGTCGTCTTGCGTTTCCGGTACCATCTTCAACTTCTGAACCGTGCGCATCTCGTCAATTAGGCGCTCAAAGATGCGTTGCACGGCGGCCGGCGGCAGCGGGCCCCGATTGTGCGTCAAGACATTCTGAAAAACCTGGTCTTCGCGCTTTGGCTCGTAAATCGCCAAGTGCAGCACCTGCTTGATCCGCCCAATTTCCTCCACTACCGCCGTACGCTCATTGAGCAAGTCGAGCAGACGCCGGTCCAATTCGTCAATTTGTTCACGGCAGCGAACGAGATCTTCCAGAGTGTACGCGCGCATTGCTTATCAGGCCGGGCCTTCCGCCGTGCCGCCGATGACCGCATCACCACGCCGCAGCGGCGAGGAGAGTTCGCGCACGAAGCGCTCTACATCAGCCGCCAGCGCTTGCGGTGTAATGCCAGGCAACCCGGCGCTCTTTTCTATGGTCTTTACGATAGCGCTTCCCACTACCACGGCATCCGCGAGTTGCGCCACCTCGGCCACCTGCTGCGGCGTACTGATCCCGAATCCCACTGCCAGAGGAAGGCTGGTATGCAGACTCGTTCGCGCTATCAGTGGCGCCATCGCATCGGAAACAGAAGCCTGCTCTCCAGTAACGCCGGTTCTCGACACCAGGTAGATGAAGCCTGAGGAATGCCGCGATACCAGGTCCAGTCGGCGCTCGCTGCTGGTGGGCGCAACCAGAAACACGGTGTCCAGGCCCTGCTCGCGCAGCCGCCGCACTGGTTCGTCCGCCTCCTCCACGCTGAGGTCGGTCAACAAAACTCCGTCAATGCCAGCCTCCGCCGCATCGCGCGCCAGTCGCTCAAATCCATAGCGCAGCAACGGATTCATATAGCTGAACAGCAGCAGCGGAATCTGGGACACGCGCCGGATCTCGCGCACACTCTCCAGCAGTTTGCTTAGGGTCATGCCCGCGCGCAGCGCGCGATCGGATGCCCGCTGAATCACCGGACCATCGGCGATGGGATCAGAGAAGGGAACACCCAGCTCAATCAGATCGGCCCCACCGCGTTCCAACGCCAACACCATCGCCGCCGTCTGATCAGGGTGCGGGTCCCCTGCCGTGACGTAGGCGATGAACGCCTTCGTTCCGCTCTTCCGGCTCCGTTCAAACAGGTGTCCGATGCGGGTGGGTGCATGCGCGGCCATCAACCTTCGAGCTCCGGCAGGTTTTCGCGGTAGATGTCGGTGTCCTTGTCGCCGCGTCCGGAAAGATTCACCACATAGGTCCGCCCGGGCTCGCTAGGCGCGCGCCGGATGGCTTCCGCGACGGCGTGGGCGGATTCCAGCGCCGGAATAATCCCCTCGGTCCGTGCCAGTCGCTGCGCCGCCCGCAAGGCCTCGGCATCATCTACTGAAACGTACTCGGCCCGTTTCTGGTCATGAAGCCACGCATGCTCCGGCCCGATCAGCGCATAGTCGAGCCCCGCTGAGATCGAGTGCGTCAAGCCCACTTGCCCTTCCTCATCCTGCAGCAGGTAGCTGAATGCGCCGTGCAACACGCCCGGCGCCCCGCCGCTGAAACGAGCCGCGTGCTCCCCAAGCGCCCCGCCCCGTCCACCAGCTTCAACGCCGATCATCCGCACGTTTGATTCGTCGACAAATGGATAGAACAGCCCAATCGCGTTACTGCCCCCGCCCACGCACGCGATCAAGGTGTCGGGGAAGCAACCAATCTGATCGATCGCCTGTAAACGCACCTCTTCGCCGATAACCTTATGGAAATCGCGCACCATCATGGGGTAGGGATGTGCGCCGAGCGCGGAACCCAGCAGGTAGTGTGTCGAATCCACGTTCGTTACCCAGTCGCGCATGGCCTCGCTGATGGCATCCTTCAAGGTGGCGCTGCCATTGGCGACGCCCACCACTTGCGCTCCCAACAGCCGCATGCGAAACACATTCAGCCGTTGGCGCCGCATGTCTTCGTCGCCCATGTAGACCACGCAATCCATGCCGAACAACGCGCACACGGTTGCAGTCGCCACTCCATGTTGTCCCGCGCCGGTCTCCGCGACGATGCGCCGCTTCCCCATACGCCGGGCCAGCAGGACCTGGCCTAGACAGTTGTTGATTTTATGAGCGCCGGTGTGCAGCAGGTCTTCGCGCTTCAGCCAGATGCCGGCGCCGCCCAGTTGCTCCGTCAGGCGCTTCGCGAAATACAGCGGCGTAGGCCGTCCCGCATAATGACGCAGCAGCCCAGCGAGTTCTTTCTCAAAAGCCGGATCGCGCCGAGCCTCATAATAAGCTTGCTCCAGTTCCTCCAGCGGCGACATCAAGACTTCAGGGACGTAGCGACCGCCGTAAGGGCCAAAGTGACCGAGAGCATCAGGCACGGTATGCGAGGTCATAGGTAAAAGGCCGATGCGTAAGGAGATTTCCTTCGTTGCCGGGTGATCTCCGGCGGCTAAGAGGCCTTACGCGCCGGGGTTCAGGCTGCCAACAGAATTCTCATCGTAACACCGGGGCAGGCAAGGGGTTCGCCAGTTTGCAGAAGAGTTCCTTCTTGCTCCGGCGGCGACCGTCTGTGCCACGCCACCGGGCGCTTTCATCAGCTGCACCGCGCGCCTTGTATCGTTTACTGATGGGCTCTCCAAATGGCTATTGAGAACACCAACTCCACCGCGCAGCCCCACCTTCGCCGTAATTCGCTCGGTCTCGCGGAACTGGTGTTCCAGGGCGTTACCCACATCGCACCGGCGACCAACGTCGTTTTCACGTTTCCGATCATCGCCCTCAAGGCGGGACCGGATATGCCCCTTTCCTTCTTACTCTCCACCATCGTTTGCTTCTTCATTGGCAACACGGTGGCTCAATTTTCCCGCTATATGCCCTCCAGCGGTGGCTACTACTCCTTCGCCACTCGTGGCCTTGGCGCTCGCAGCGGCTTCATGGCAACGTGGAGCTACCTCATCTACGAAGTCCTCGGAACCGCCGGCTGCACGGGGTTCCTTGGCTATCTGCTCTCGGAAATGTTACGAACGCAATTCGATCTGCACATTCCCTGGTGGATTATTGTGCTGGCGACAGCCGCCCTGATTTGGTCGCTCACACACCACGGCATCCAACTGTCAGCGCGGGTTACCGCGCTACTGGGCGGCCTCGAGTTACTCATTATGTTGGTGCTGGCGATCACGTTCCTGACCCATCCGGGGCCAGGTTCCACATACATGGCGCCGCTAAAGCCTTCTTCATCGCCTCATCACTTCGGCGGTATCTTGGCTGGCATGGTCTTTTCGATGCTCGCGCTGAGCGGCTTCGAAGCTCCCGCGCCGCTCGCCCAGGAAGCGCGTCTTCCCAGCAGGTTTATTGGCCAGGCGATCATGCTCTCCTTGGGCAGCATCGGTATTTTCTTTATCTTCACTTCCTACGCAAGCGCAATCGGATGGGGCACGGGTGACATGGCCGCCTTCGCTGCCAATCCCAACCCGTATTACGTTCTGGGCCAGCGGTTCTGGGGCGCCGGCTGGTGGTTCGTTGTGCTGGCGATCATCAACAGCGCTGTCGGCGTTGGTCTTGCTTGCACCAACTCCGGGTCGCGCGTGATGTATACGATGGGCCGGGCGGGCACGCTGCCTGCCCCTTTTGGACGTGTCCACCCCAACCACCAAACACCTACCTTTGCAATCGCCTTTTTTCAAGTCTCTGGCATCGTGGCCATTCTGCTGGTGGGCTTTCTCTTGCAGCCGGACTACATCTTCGGTTTCCTTGAAACCATTGCCACGCTGGCGGTCATCATTCTCTACGCTATGGCGAACCTAGCCTTGACACGCTATATGCGCCGGGAACACCCTGCCAAATTCACGGTCTGGCAGCATGTCGTGGCTCCGTGGGTCGGCACCTTGGCTCTGCTACCCGTGCTCTTTGTCACAGTCTGGCCCCAGCCCGACTGGCCTTACAACATGACCCCGTATCTGTTTCTTGTAGCGCTCGTGGGCGGTTTCGCCTACATGCAGTGGCGCGAATCGCGTAATCCCGGGGCGCTCAACAGAGGCGCAAGGATGCTCATCCAGGCTGACGCCACAGACGCTGAAACGCAGCCTCTATTGTGAACGGGGGCCGCTGTTTGGTTTTCGTTATGCCTGCTAAGGCTGGACAAGCGTTACGGTCGTGGTCGCCAATACAGCGTGCGTTGTCGCATCCACCAGCACAAACACCATGCCGTCGGTTACCCAGTCGCCTGTCTGCGCGGACCCGCTAGATCCGCCGCCCGCGAAGAGCGTTCCCGTAGCGCTCCCGACGTGGACTTCCACGCTGCTGGAGGTAGGCGCGCTCCAGGTGATCGTCGTCTGACCAACCGCTATGCCCGCAGCCACCGCGATCGGATTGGGGTCCGCGGTGATGGTTGGTTCGGCGAACGTTACAGCGGTGGCCGACAGCACGGCGTGCGTTGTCGCGTCCACCAGTACAAAGACCATGCCGTTGACCACCCATTCGCCCGTCTGCGCGGACCCGCTAGATCCGCCGCTCGCAAAGAGCGTTCCCGTAGCGCTCCCGACGTGGACCTCCACGCTCGCCGCATCGGGTGCGTTCCACCTGATTGTCGTCTGTCCGGCCACTCCTGAGAACACCGGGATCGGGTTAGGGTTAGCCGTGATTAGCCGCAGCAAGGTCACTCCTCCGCCTTGGCCGGTTACGAGTGAACCGTTACCTTCGGAATCCGACGCCAAACAGTTCACAAGCTGAACGCCGGAGGAGTTTGCAAGGGTAGACTGCGAGACGGTTGCAGATACATTTGCGACGACTCCATTGGCAATGGGCGTAGAGTTGATGCCCCACAGCACGCAGGTCGTTGTGCCGGAAGTCTGGTTGCAGGTGACTGTCTTGCCTGAGTCCGTAGCCGCCTGACTTGGTGTCACAGTCACTGAAGAGAAATCGGCCGGCGAATACGCAAGAGCCCACTGAACCGAATCCGGACTGGCTGCCGTCGCGGTTAGAGTCAGGGGCAATGTGACAGACGTGCCTGGACTTGCTACGCCGGATGAAAGCTGCAGCGAGATGCTCTGCGAGAGGCAAACTACCGGTATTGCGATCGCCAGAACAAGGGTGCGCAGCGCCATAAGCACATCAGAGTAGGATAAACCTGAGTCTGCAGAAGCTAATTCGCGGGATCTCTCAAATCCGCAGATGATCTAGTAGCTTCATTGTGCCGAAAATCTCCGGAAGTAGATAGCGGGAACTGCAGGCGCTCACATCAATAAACTGCTACCGACACGTGCAGGACCAATGGTTCCCCAGCAAAGTTCAGCCCCCAGTCCGTCTCATCCCCATTCCAGATACGCCGAAACTTGAACATTCCGTTCTCATATGCCCCTTCTTCCACCCGCAGAAACTGCCTGTGCTTGCCGGTGTCCGCAGGCCGGAAGTCGACCCGGCAGAAGAAACCAGTTACGAGAAATTCATTGTCTTTTAACTGGGCCACCAACACGCGTCCGGTTGGTCCGGCATTCCCAGCCGGTTCGTTATTGCGGCGCGCACCGTAGGACACAATCGCATTCCACGATCCAAACGGGAGCGTCTGCGTAACTTTGCCTTTTTCTTCGGCTACTGCCTGCAGCTTTCCATCGAAATTGAGGCGTGCGATTTCCCGCTGCATGGGGCCGATCAGCCGGTAATTCATCGCCCACGGATTCAAGAACTCCTCCTGTGCCTTAACGTCCCCAGCAGCGTTGCGGCTGCCATTGGAATCCATGCCGAACGGTGAGAATCCGATAGCCTGCAGGCCAAGCGCCGTGAAGAAGAAACGGGCATTGAGAGGGCCGCCCGTTTCGGGTATGAACAGCGGGTTGTCGTCGCGGTGATAGAGTTCCATCACCTTCAAATAGGCGGCAGGGTCATTCTGGTAGATGTCGGGCGCTACGAGGTCCAGCGCCGGCGCCGCGACCTTCCAAATCGGAATCACATTGTCCGTCGGGCCGCCGCTTTCATAGCTGCCCGGAGCTCCCGGCTTCAACGGATCGCGCAAGGCAGCGTTGGCATACATCGGAAGTGGGTAAACTGCCTTGCCCGCAGCCGCGACCTGCCCCACATACCTGGCAACCGACCATGCATGGAAACAAACTTCGGCTTCCCCGCCAAAGGCCTCCTGCCAGGTCGGCGCTTTTGACGCAAGCTTCACTTGCATGGAATTGAGGACGTCAGCCGGCACGGGTGCTTCGAACAACTTTTGTGCAGCCGGCGAGTAATCTCGTAGGCTCCCCCATGTCCCGGGTTCGTTCTCAACCTGAACCATGATGACGGTGCGTTGCGGATCGGACGCCTTCAAATGCCCCATGAACGCCGCAAGCGCTTTCTTGTCCAACTCCAGCGAGGCTATTGCGAAGGGTGATGGCGAGTCCGCCGCGTGCCCGTTCTTATCGATCAGGTGCGAGTAGCGTTCGGGCTCGAGCTTCATCCACTCCGGCATGTAATGCTGGCTGCCGTTCTTCCACGTGCCGAACCAGAGCAGCACCAGCCGCACATGATGTTGACGCGCCTCGCTGAGCAGAGTATCCACCACCGTGTAGTCATATTGGCCCTGCTTTGGTTCGAACTGCTCCCAGTAGACCGGTATCTCCACCGTGTTGACGTTCAGGTAGTCCATTGCCTCCCAGACCTTTGGAAGCATGCTTGGCCAAGCGCTCGAATTGTGCACCTGCGCACCCAGCATCAGATAGGGCGCATTATCAACGAACAGAGCGAACCGGCCGTCCTTCTTCACCAGCCGCGGAATCGGATGTTCCTTCTCCTGTACCTGTGCGCGCAACGCCGGCGCCAGCCCCAGCGCCAACGAAGCCAGCAGCATGACTGATTTGAGTCTCATGATTTCCTTCCTGGTTACGGTTGCCACAATTACCATCTCGATGTTATTCCACCGGCAACTTCCCGCCGGCTTTCCTTCGGATGGTGCGATGGAATATCATGCCATCTGACACCATGACTAACAGACTCAAGACCCTGATCGAGAGCGGCCAACCAGCTATCGGCAGCTGGATCAGTTCTATCGATCCATACGCTGTGGAGCTGACAGCGGACTTGGGATTCGATTGGCTCCTGATCGATACCGAACACGCGCCTCTCTCAAGAGACAATCTGCGATCCATTCTGACCGCCATGAGAGGGAGCGAGAGCACGCCGGTGGTTCGCCTAACCAGCAACACTCCCGATCATTTTCAGACCGCGCTCGACTTAGGTGCACAAGGCGTGGTCGTGCCCATGATTAACTCGCATGCAGATGCGCATCAGGCGGTGCGGTTCTGCCGCTATCCGCCAGTTGGCATTCGTGGATTCGCTCCCATTCGCGCCAGCCGCTACCTGGAAAACCTGCAGGAATACGTCAGCACCGCGAATTCCAGCATCAGTTTGATCGTGCAAATCGAGACTCCCGAAGCGGCTACGAATATCAACCAGATTCTGGGCACGGAAGGGATCAATGGAATCTACATTGGGCCTTCGGACCTGGCGAGCTTCATGGGGCTGCCCGACCAGACCCACCATCCCAAGGTGATGGAAGTGATGGACGGCGTCATCGCACGTGCCGTCGCTCATGCCATTCCCTTTGGCCTTCCGACGTGGAGCGAGGAAGAGTGCATGACCTTCGTCCGAAAAGGCGCGCAGCTACTCACCGTCGGGAGCGACCTGCATTATCTTTCGACCGCGGCCCGCAAGAGGCTCTCCGGCGTGCGCCAGCTGCTGAAGGAACAAAGCGGCAGCGCTTAGCTATTCATCCAAAGAACGAAATGGCGACCTTGCCTGTGGGCTCGCGTCTCGACTCCACCAGCTCCAACGCCCGGCCGAACTCGTTCATTGGAACTCGATGGGTGATCAAGTCGCCCAATCTTAAACGGCCTTCCGCAACCAGGTCCAGCGTTCGAATCCACGACTGGGTGGTGTAGCCGAGTAGCCCTTCCACGTGCAGGTCGCGAGTGACGAACAGGTTGGCCGGGATCTCCAGTTGCTGCGCGTGCGGCGCTCCGCCAATTACGACCACCGTCCCGCCGGCCCGCACAATCTGGAAAGCCAACCCGATCGGCTTGGCGCCCAGGGCGCAGTTGACCACCAGGTCCCACCCATCTGCCTCGCTGCGCTCTTTCAAATCCTTGACATCCTGGCTGGTTGTGAATTGCGTAAAGCCCGCGCGGGTTGCCATAGGGGCTTGGGTCGAGGCCAGATCGAGGCCGAGCAGCGAAGCGGGGGCGTAATTCGTGATGACTCTGGCAGCAATCAGTCCGATGGGCCCGCAACCAATCACCGCGACCCGGCAGCCGGGCTGAGGATTAGCCCGCTCAATTCCGCGAACCACCGTCGATGCGGGTTCCACCATCAAGGCCTCATCCAGTCCCACATGCTCCGCCACAAGGTGGCACGAACGCGCCGGGGCTGCCACGAACTCCGCTAAGCCACCGTTATGGGTCATGCCGATCTGCTCGTGCTTCACACACAGGTTGTTGCTTCCGGCACGGCACCGCGCGCACTTGCCGCAGGGCAGATAGCCTTCCACCGAGACGCGATCACCCACGCGCCGGTTCGTCACGTTCTTCCCGACTTCCTCGATCACACCGGTCCATTCGTGCCCGGGAACCACCGGGTAGCGGGCGAAGCCCTCCGGCATCGAGCCCCGTAAGATTTCGAGATCTGTGCCACATAGGCCACAGTAGGCTGTGCGCACCACAACTTCGTTCGGACCGCACTGCGGATCCTCCACCGTGGTGAACTCAAAATGCGCGGGATGAGGAATCAGGATTGCTTTCACAAGGCTTCTATCCGCTAGTGCGAGTGCCGCGGCACAACTTTGCGCAGGTCGTGGTAATCCACCGCGAACTCCAGGCAGGCTCCGGTTTCGAGCTGCCCCACGTTTTCGCGGTACATCTGCTGCCAAGGCGAGTCGTCCTTCAGTTGCGTGGGTTTCAACGCGGCCCGCCGTTGGTCGATCTCTTCGTCGCTAGCTACCAGGTCCACGCGGCGATGCTTGAGGTCCACCTTCACCTGATCGCCGGTGCGCAGAATGGCCAGGTTGCCGCCGGCCGCAGATTCCGGCGAGGCGTTCAAAATGGAAGGGCTGTCGGACGTTCCGCTCTGTCTTCCGTCGCCTAAACAGGGCAGCACCTTCACGCCGCGGCTCACCAAGCGGCCAGGTGGAGTCATGTTGACCACTTCGGCCGAACCCGGATACCCCACGGGTCCTGCGCCTCTCACGACGAGCATGCAAGTCTCATCAATGTGCAGTTCCGGGTCGTCGATCCGGCGGCGGTAATCTTCCGGCCCGTCGAAGACAACGGCCCGCGCCACGAAACACTCTTCGGATCCCGGTGTCGACAGGTACTGCCGCCGAAACTCCTCGCTGATGACGCACGTCTTCACCAGCGCCGAATCGAACAGGTTGCCCGAAACCACCATGAAGCCTGCTTCCTTCATGAGTGGCTGGTCGTATGGCCGAATGACGTGCGGCTCAGCGCTTCGGGCTTCACTGTAGTTCTCCTGGATTGTCTTCCCGTTGACCGTGAGCACGCTGCCGTGGATTCTCCCCGCCCGGATCAATTCACCGAGTATGCACGGGACTCCGCCCGCGCGGTGAAAATCTTCACCCAAAAACTCGCCCGCCGGTTGAATGTTGGCCAGCAAGGGAACATTGTGACCGATCGTTTCCCAATCCCTTACATCCAGCACGACCCCGATGTGACGCGCGATGGCCGTGATGTGAGGCGGACAGTTGGTGGAAGCGCCGATCGCAGACGCCACGACAATCGCGTTCTCAAACGCTTCCCGGGTCAGGATGCGGCTCGGCGTCAGGTCCTCGTTCACCATTTCGACAATCCGCTTGCCCGTCAGGTAAGCGATTCTTGCTCGTTCCGAATGCGGCGCCGGAATCGCCGCGCAGCCAGGCAGTGACATTCCCAGTGCTTCTGCCAGCGAGTTCATCGAGAGAGCGGTCCCCATGCTGTTGCAGTGGCCGGCACTCGGCACGGAAGCGGGCGCGCAGACGTTCCGCATCAACTGCTCCCCATCAATCTTTCCGGCCGCCAACAGGCGCCGCGATTCCCACAGGGCCACGCCCGAGCCGGCCAGTTTTCCATCCACGTAGCTGTTGATCATTGGACCGCCCGAGAGCACGATTGCGGGCAGGTTCACCGTGGCCGCCGCCATCAAACAAGCGGGCGTCGTCTTGTCGCATCCCGTCATCAACACCACGCCATCGAACGGATACCCGCACAGGATCTCAACCAGACCCAGATAAGCCAGGTTGCGGTCCAGGGCTGCGGTGGGCCGGCGGCAACTTTCCTGAATCGGATGCAGGGGGAACTCAAACGCGATTCCGCCGGCGTCGCGAATTCCATCCTTGACTCTTCCAACCAGGCTTTGATGAATCCGGTTGCACGGTGTCAGGTCGCTGCCTGATTGGGCGATCCCGATCACCGGCCGCCCGGTCTGTAGCTCTTCCGGCGTGATGCCGTAATTCGTGTAGCGTTCGTTATAGACCGCCGTCTCGCCCGGCTCTGACCGATCGTTGAACCAGATCTCGCTGCGGCGTCTTGGAGGTTTCTCGTTGTCCATTTCGGCACCAGTCTATCCAAAGAAGGTGGCAAGCTGGCCGAACAATCCATTGGAGGCCGCGCCGATGGGGTGATACTCTGTACGGGCTTGCCAAGCCCTACGCCATCTCCAGCCCATCGTGCGATTGAGAGCGAACGCCTCCGCCGCCGAGTCGCACGCCGGATTCTTCCCTTCGTTTTCATCCTCTACGTCATTGCTTATCTGGATCGCACCAACGTTTCGTTCGTCCGTTTTCCGATGTCGGAGGAACTCGGCTTTTCCGAAGCTGTTTACGGAGTCGGTTCGGGAATTTTCTTTATCGGCTATTTTCTCCTGCAAATCCCCGGAGCTTTGATTGTGGAGCGCTGGGGCGCCCGCCGGTGGGTCGGCGGCATTCTCATTACGTGGGGCGCGGTCACGGCGCTTTTTGCCTTCGTCCGCACGCCGGAGCAGTTCTACCTAGGGCGGCTTCTTTTGGGAGTTGCCCAGGCTGGATTCTTTCCAGGCGTAGTAGTGTACCTAACCCAGTGGTTTCGCCAGAGCGACCGTTCGCGTGCGATGGCCGGCTTCATGGTCGCCGCTCCAGTTTCCCTCGCCATTGGCGGACCGCTCTCCGCGCTGATCCTCGAAGTCCACTGGCCGCAGTTGAGCACTTGGTGTTGGGTCTTCGTTCTCGAAGGTCTTCCCGCGGTTGCCCTCGGTCTCGTGACGTTCTGGTATCTCACCGACTCGCCGCGTGTCGCCCACTGGCTGCAACCGTCGGAACGCGAGACCATCCGAGACGCTCTTGATCTGGAAACCCGCCAGCAGACATCATCCGGGCAGGCATGGTGGCGCGTGCTCTGCGACCCGAATGTGATCGTTTTATGCTTCGCTTACGGTCTTATCAACATCGCCGGATATGGCTATATCTTCTGGCTCCCGAGCACGGTTCGGACCACTTTGCATGTCAGCGCCGGCGCCGCGGATGCCGCCTCCTGCCTTCCCTGGGCACTGGCGATCATCGTCATGCTGTTTGCCGGCCGCTCCTCCGACCGCACCGGCCGCCCAAAGCTGCACGCCGCGATCCCGTTGCTTTGCGGAAGCCTCTTCTTTGCTTTGAGCAGCTTTTCCAGCCAACCGGTATGGCTGGCCTTCGCGTGGCTATGCCTGGCAGGGGCCACGGGGAGCTTCGGCTGGATGCCGGGCTTCTGGACGCTGCCAACGTCTATCTCCCGCGGGCCGGCCCGAGCCGCCTCCGTGGGCCTTATCAACTCGTTCGGCAATCTCGGGGGCTTCGTCGGCCCGGCGGTGATCGGATACCTGCGAACCCGTTTTGAGTCCAATTACGCCTTGGTGCTCATCGTCTCGCTCTCCTGGCTGACTGCGGCGTTACTCATCAGTCTCGTCAATTCTCCGCCGAAAACAACTTCCACTTTGGCGTGAACTGCTACCCGATCAACAGGCGCGTCAACAGGAAGCCGCCGCCGACAAGACCGGCAAACAGGACGGCCGCCAGAAGCAACGGGCGGGTGCCGGCGCGCGACAATTGACTCCATCGCGTACCCACGCCGAGCGCAAACATGGCGCTGCCGAGCAACACCGTATCGAACTCGATCAGCCCAGACCGCACGCCGGCAGGAAGCGTGAACAGCGACTGCGCGGCGATCACGACGCCGAACCACAGGACGAACCAGGGAAATGAGATGGAACGGCTTGGCCCGGTCCCTGTCCTCCGCACCCGGCCGACGAGCAGCAGGACCGGAGCCAGCAACAACACCCGCAGCATCTTGGTGACTACAGCGGTATCGCCAGCTACCAGACCAACGGCGCGTCCCGCGGCCACAACCTGGGCGACTTCGTGCACTGTCGCGCCGGTGTAGATACCAAACTGGCGTTCCGTGAAGCCGGTCAGCGGATACAAAAAGGGATACAGAAACATGGCGATGGTTCCAAACACGACCACGGTCGCCACCGCGATGCTGGCCTTATGGGACTCACTGTCGATGACACGGTCGGTAGCGAGTACTGCTGCCGCGCCGCAGATACCGCTGCCGGCGCTAACCAGCAAGGCCGTGTCCGGATCGAGCTTAAACACGCGCGTTCCGAGCCAACAGCCAGCCAGCACGACAGAAGCAATAACAGCGGCGTCGAGCGAAAGCGCACCCGGGCCAAGCCGGAATACATCGTTTAAGGTCAGGCGAAGACCGTACAGGATGATGCCGAATCGCAAGATCTTTTGTTGTGCAAACCGCAGGCCGGGGTGCAACCCGTCCAGGAACCGGGCCGGTATCGCGTTTCCCAGCAGCATACCGGCCAGGATCGCCAAGGTCAGCGGACTGAGGTGCAGGCTGCGATTCCAAGCGAGCGAGGCGCCCCACCATACCGCCAGCGACGCCAAGAGCGATAACAGGATCCCACTGCTCAAGTGCGCCGACGTCTTCAAAACCGACATAAAGCCAGAGTAGCGTCCGTCGACAGATAAACAAAACGGATAATAATTATATGCTTGTTCGGTTTGATCAATATGCGCATAACATTACGCCAACTTGAGTTGTTCACCGCCATCTGCCAGGAGCAGACGGTTACTGCCGCTGCCGCCCGCGTGGGATTATCCCAGGCAGCGACGAGCCAGGCACTGGGAGAGCTGGAGAACGTGCTCGAGCGCAAACTGTTTGACCGGCGCGGCCGCCGGCTCATGCTGAATGCTGCCGGGCGGCGTCTGCTTCCGCCCGCGATCGAGGTGCTCGACCGCATTCGCGACATCGAATCCTCCGGCGCCCGTCACCCCGTCAATCTTTCTCTTTATGCCAGCCTCACCGCCGGCAACTACATGCTGCCCGGGATCATCTCACGGTTCGCTCGCACTCACCCCGATTGCCGCTTCCACGTCTCGATCGGAAACACAGAGGAAGTGGCCGAATCGCTGAGGCGTTTTGAAAGCGACGCGGGATGGATCGAGGGGATGGTGGAAGACGATGCGCTACTCGCATTCCCATGGCGGGAGGATCCGCTGGTTATCGTCGCAGGGCCCGATCACCCGCTCGCAGGGCGTAAAGCTACGGTTGAAGATCTGGCTACGGCGGCTTGGGTGTTGCGGGAGAAGGGATCGGGCACGCGGGCCGTCTTTGAGCGCGCGATCGAGGGCAAGTTCCGAGTGGACCGCGTCCCGGCCGAATTCTCGGGAATCGAAGCGGTTAAACGAGCCGTCATGGCGGGCGCCGGTCTGGGCTGCATGTCCGGGTCAGCCGTGGTGGCCGAGATCCGGGCCGGCCAGCTCCGGCGTGTGCTTGTGCCGTGGCTCGATCTGCGGCGTCAAATCACGGTGCTGCTGCATCGCGACAAGTATCTGGATGCCGGCTTAAGCGATTTCCTCCGATATTCCGGAGTTCGAGTCGGGCGCTGATTCAGTTTCCCTTCGGGGGATGTCCTTTCTCGGTAGAGTATTGGTGGAGCAGCGGCACTTTCTCGGCCGGCACAAACGCATCCCACTCCGTCACTAAGCTGGGCTCTGTAACCGCTGAAGCCGTCGCAAAGCGTAAGGTCACAATCTGCTGCGGGCGAACCGGGAATATGTACGTTGGGCCGCCTCGCAGGGGAACCGGATGGTCGCCAGTCAAGTCACTCATTGCCGCCGACTTGTGAGGCAGCGAGAGTGTCACCTCCGCTCTGCCGGCGTATCCCAGACATTCGACCAAACGAACCTCGATGTCGCTGCCCAATCGCCGCATGGCCTCCACCATGATGTTGCCCGACGTGGAGAGGAACGAGCTCTCCCCATAGTCGCCGCGGTTGGCGATGACCAAGGGCGGGCAGTTATATTCCCAAGCCCGCTGTGGAATTTCAGCTTCTTTCCAATCGCCCTCGTGGAAGACAAGAGCGTACTGAAGGACGTGGCGCCCGTTGCCGCTGAGCCATGCATTCGGGTAGCCGTAGTATTTGTCGGTGGCGTTGTATAGATAGATACAAGCGGTGTTGCCATTGAGTTCGCGGCCAGGGACACCGCGATCGAGAATAGCGGCTCCGCCGCCGCCCGCCAGTGCGTAGTGCGACCATCGCACTGCCGGAACAATCCCCTTTGTCCAGCCATGAAGATCAGGGTTGGGCTTGTTCCACGCGCCATGCGAGAAGCCGTAGGGGATACCGCGCCGCACCTCAGTAATGCTGCCGGCGAGAGGGAACTCCGCCACCACGACGGTCAGATTCGGCAGGTCGTTCAACTCGGTTGTGAAGTCGATGCGGGGATGGTGGTTGTAGAAGGTCATCGTCCGCCGGCACAAGCCGCCTCCGATGAATGGGCCTTCTACCTCCACAATTGTTGCCAGCGGGCCTTGGCGGACTCGAATTTGTTGTTTGTGCGCGCTGGTGGAATCAAGGCGCTCGCGTTCCGGGCGGGGAAGCATGAAGTCGCCCGGATCGCCGGATTGGGATTTGGGCTTTTCCGCCACGACCACATTCGCCGGCCCGGCCAGCATCTCCGTCCCGCTGGTGCGAAGGATCACGTTGATAAGCGCGCCCGATTCCGGGTCGATGCGAGCCGCGTACTGCATGGTCTCGATGGACGCGGGCAGCGCGACCTCCATCGCTGCCACACCCGCATGCTCCGACTTATGCCAACTGCCGATGCTGAAGGGCGGCATTTGTGGCTGGCAGAGGACCATGCCGCCATCGGCGATCTGCCCAGGGACTCCCGGCAAGCTCTGCGACACCAGCACCGGATCGCGCCGTTGCCAGCTAAGCGGGTTATACAGGGCTAGCCCATCGCCGGCCGGCGCCATCGCCGCGCCCGCGGCTTGAGCCACCGACGAGACGTGCGTTTCGACCCATTCAAAGCGGTCCTTCACGTCCCACGACTTCTCTTGTTCGAAGACCATCCCGCCTGCCGAGCCCCACAGCGTGTTCCGGTCCATGTTCAGGAACATCAAGGTCCAAGCGTCGTAGAGCTGCTGGGAGGGATAAGTGTATTTGCCCCGCAGACTCGCAGCCGTCGACAGCGATTCGGCCGCCTGCAAAAGATGCTCGCATTTCCGATAGGACTGCTTGACGCGTGGGTTCTCAATCCAGAAGGAGTCGAAGTCGTATGCAGTGCCGCCGAGCATAGTCGGGATATTGAGATTGCCGGCCCGCCCCAAAGCCTGCACGTCATCCAGGTACTTGCTCAGCGTTGTGAAAGAAACCTGCGGATGATCGGGATCGCGATTCCATTCTTCGAGAAACTCCGTCGGAAATTGCTTGCGCCGGGGCGCCAGCGCGTAGTCGCCGCCACCGGCCAGCACCAGAATGGGCGCACCCTGAGGCGTGATGGCAAGTTTCTTTTCCAGGTATTTCTCGACTTCGGTGGTCTGCGCAGCAGTCAGAGGTTCGGTGGCAAGCATCACCGTTCCCAGCTCACCGTAATGGCCGGGCGAAAGCGCCAGAATGTGCGTGCCGTCGGGAGAAACGGCCCAATGCACCGCGCTGCCGGTAGGGTTCTTGCGCGTGTAGACCATCGCTTCCAGGCCAAGACCGGCCGCAATTTGCGCCATCTGGTCGTGCGTTCCGCAGACGTCGATGGTCCAGGCAAAGCGCGGCCGGATACCGAGCATCTTCTGCTGCCAGCGCAGGCCCTCGACACCGAGCCGAACCAGGGCCTCGCCTCCCGAGAGATTAATGGTGGACTCCAGGAAGAAGCCGTTGACTAGCTCCACACGACGCTGCGCGATGGCCTGCTTCAATTCGGCCATCCGCTTGGGCTGGAAGTTCATCATCGCAATCATGTTGTTAACTTCGGATAGAACGAACGCATACTGCGGGTCGTCGCGCACGCGATCCAAGTGATCGAAGTAGCTGTTGGCGCAGTACACTCGCTCCATTGAGAAGTTGGTCAGCCACCCGCAACTGGCCGGATGGAAATTCGGAACGACGTACACACGTCGACCCTTTAGAGCGCTTTCATCGTTAGCTTGGCTGAGCAACGGCGCGGAGGCGGCCGCCACCAGGAATCCTCTTCGGCTGAGCCATCCGGTTTTCTTTTTGAGCCTCTTCATCGCAAAACTCCCTCTCAACTTTACCCGGCGACCCTGATGAGTCGGCCGCGGTGGAGGCGAAGGTAGCTCGAAGAATTGACCAGGTTGCCGAAAACCTTCTCGGCGTACAGGCGGCTGACTCGCAGGTCTTCCGCGAGTGGCCGCGTAATGGTTGTATTGGGCCGATACGCTAACTCGACAACGATAAGCGGGCGGAGGCCGCGCTGCTTCAGGTAGCCCGCAATTTTGTAGTAATCGATATCGCTATCTTCCAGATCTTCAAGCCAGAGCTTATTCTTCGCGCTGCGTACGTGAAGTTCCTGAAGCCGGCCGCCCACCTCTTCCAGAAACGCGAGCGGCTCGAAGCCGCCCTGATAGGCCCAATCGACGTCGACGCAGATGTGTACGAATTCAGGATCGGTACTTCGAAGAATGTAGCGCCATTCGCGCGCGTTGTTTTCCAGTTGCGGCGTGTGGTGATGAACGCGCAAAGCGAAGCCGGCTTGGGACAACGCCCGGCCCATGCGGTTGAGTGAGTCCGCTTCGACGGCCAGTTCGGCGTCAGTCTTCGGCTGGTCTTGCGGCTTGGGATCGGGATTATTGACAATGCCTTTGCAGCCGAATGGGGCGCAGAGCCGGCCGATCTCGAGAGCCCGAGCGATCGTCTGATCGGCGCTGTCCTTCTCATGCAACAATCCGCCGACGTAAACCGATGGCATCCGTAGTTCTTGCGCCCGAAGCAAGCCCAGCGTGCGATCCCGCACGTCCGGCTGAAAGAAAGCCTGATTGAGCTCGATGTTGTTGAAGCCTGCCGTACGGGCCATCGGTAAGACTTCGGGGATGACGTCCGCCAGGGTCTTTTTCAACGACTGAGCATATTGCTGGAAGATGTAGCCTTCGACGGAAAGCTCAGACTTTGCCAAGGCGGCTGACGAGAGAAGCGGCGATGCAGCGGCGAGCAGAAATTCCCGGCGTCTCATGGCCAGGATTGTCTCACGCGAAGCCTTCGGAAGCAGCCCGGCGGCTTGATCTCACACACCGACGTCATGCAGCGTGGTGAAAGCTTTAAACAGAACCCTCGGATCGTGTTGCCCTTTATATACCGGCAGCGGCTCGCGTTTGAGCCCGAGCAGCTTGTAGACGGCCATCTGTGCGGAGCGGATCGAGTATTCAACGGTGAATACGACGTCATCCGGAATCTCGCAGAACTGTCCGGTGAAGGCCAAGTTCGTCCATCCTTCGGGCACAACCTGCGGTCTGTCACCTTTCGCACGCGGGAGAAACTGGCTGGTGATGAACGGCATCATGCAGGGAATCGAGATGGAGGTCTCGATAATCCGCGGCGCTTCCGCCTTGACCCCGAGATGGCCGAGGACCTCAGTCGTGATTTCGCGGCCGGTACAGGCCGACATCGGCTTCTTCACGAAGTCTCCCAGCTTGTCCACGAACAGACCGTAGCCCCAGAAGACGTTTACGTCCTCGGGCTGGCCGGCAAAGTGTGGCTGGTGGGGCAGCACAATCGACATCATCCAACTGGATTCGGCAAAGGTGATGAGGCCGCCCTCGCCCTCCACGTTGCCCGTGAAGTCGCGCACAAGGCGGAAGAAGTCGGGATTGTGGAGGGTTGTCGTGAATGACACCCACTTCGATTTATCGATGTGATGGGTGAAAACGGAAGGACGTCCGAACTCGGGCCGGCCGGCCGCAATCCTTTCCCATAGCGTCCAGGCACCACCGTCCCTCTTTCCTTTCAGGACGGGGGCGGATTCCATCGACCCCAGGCTGGAACCTTCCGTCATGGAGCCCAGCGTCACAATGACGCGGTCTTCCGGCCGTACGCTGATCTCCAAACGACTTCCATCGCGCTCGCAAAGAATACGATCCACACACTTCCCGTCGGCGCTGTCGCTAAAGCCGAGATCTGTCACGCGGGTCTCGACATCGAAGCGCACGCCGTGATGCTCCAGCCATTTAAACAGCGGACGAATCATCGAATCGTATTGGTTGTAGACCGTGCGCATGATCCCCTGCAAACGGTTGAACCCCGCGACCATGTGGGTGAAGCGAAGCAGATAACGTTTGAACTCGACGGCGCTATGCCAGGGCTGGAATGCGAAGGTTGTCGACCACATCACCCAGAAATTGGTGTTGAAGAACGAGGGGTCGAACTGGCCGGCGATGCTGCCGGTTCCCAGCATGGCCTCGGGCTCCAGCATCAGACGTTCCAGGGTGAGGATGTGTTTTTCACTGAGCCCAAATTCGGGCGCATCTTCCCGATGGCCCCTGCGAAAAAGCCGGGACTTGGAGGAGGTCTTCAGCGTTTCGTTAAAGTCGAAGATTTCCTTGGTCACCGTCTTGCTCTCGTCCAGCGTCGGGATCGACGAAAAGAGATCCCAGGTGCAGACATACTTGCTTTCGAGCATGCGCCCACCGCGGATGACGTAGCCGTCCTGAGGCGACCCGGCCCCGTCCAAGCTACCGCCCAGATGCTCCAGTTCCTCAAAAACGGTGATTTTGTGACCCGGTATGTCGCCGTCGCGGATCAGGAAAACGGCTGCCGCCAGCGAAGCGATGCCGCCGCCGATGAGATACACGTTGGTTTCGGTGGCGGGATCGCCCTGATGTGCGGTTGCGTCGGTCGGGTGTTCCATGGAAAAGCCTCTCTGTTCAACACGCCCCAGTCGGCGTTATTCAGCCGGACTTCGTGCATGTGGCGTTCCGTCCGTAAGTCATTCGAAATAGGGAGCTGTCGTCTCTATCTTAGGCCACTTCGCCCAGCCTGCCGGGGTGACTGCGAGATAAAGCTCAGCGGAATAGCCACGTACACGATTGCGAAACGAACTGCCAAAGCCGAGACGAATCTCGGCTCAGCAGGCCTGGCGGCCCGCGCCACCAAGGCGGATTTGCGAAACGAAGTGGGGTAGTCGCCAACAACGGGACGACGACAGGCTGAAGCCTGTCCCACGGAGGTGTTGCGAAACGAACTGGCGACGGGCGGGATGCCATCCCGCCGCCGGTTTACAACCGGCCCCACACGACGGGTGTGGCCGCTCGCGCGGGGTCTTACTTAGTTATTCAGTTGTCAAAGATCTCGAGCCCTGGAGGCTCCTATGCGGCTTGAGGCAGAGTTAGTGATTCCGTGGGTGCGTCGGGCTGCGCGGCGACGGGCGCAGGATCGGCCGGGTCGGAAGGACGAACGATGGTTGCGGGATCAACGGTGCCGTCGAAATCGGGCACCAGTGAATCGGCAATGGCCGGTGCGCCGGATACGGCGCGGGTTTTCTGCAGGGCCATCAGTTGCTTCAAGGCGCGATAGTAAGCGCGATGATGCGTGGTCTGGTAGCGCAGGTAGAGGGCGAAGGCCTTGGGATCCTCGATGTGGCTGGTTTGCAGATTGATGGCGCGCTGGGTAAGCCAGTGGCTCTGGGCCATGTCGGTGACCAGGATGCGCTCGGTCCGAGAGGCGGGTTGGAACTCGTTGGTGAGATCGTCCACCAGTTGAACCCACTCTTTGGGATCTTCGCCGGGAAGCAAGACGAAGACGGAGGTGAGGCTGGAGAGGCCATGTGTGCGCGCATTCTGGCTGGAGCGGTCCTTACCGACCGGAGTACGGGGACCGGTGCTGTGGCCGGGCGCAGGAGCCGGTGGCGCACATTCGGTTTCGCCTGCCGGAGGCCATGCAATGCAGAAGCGGCGTAGACTGTCGCGGAGCACCGAGCGCACGTTTTGGCGAAACTCGTCGATTTCTTTCGGATCGACGTGTTCCTCTGCTTCCATGGCGGCGTACCGCTCCAGACGATGAGCGATGGCGATGCGTTCTTCGTCCGTTACCTCGGGGCCACCGAAGCGCAGCCGCTGGTGGAGCATAACGACATCGACGGGTGCTTTGGGGTTGAACGGGATCAGCGCGCCCGGGAATAGCGGCTTGGGATTCTCCGGCGTGCCGGGTTTGGCTGGCTCCGGGTGCAGCGCGGCGGCCGACTGTGCAACCTGCGGTGCGGCGGCTGAAGCGGCTGGAACTACGGAAGGAGCCGGAGCCACGGACGACGCCGGAGCTGCGGACTTCTGCTGTTTCTGTTGTTGTTTCCAGGCGCGGTACTTGTTGCGCCGGATCTTGGTACGTTCCTTATTGGACATAGAATTCTTCCTGTTGGATTGGCGGATTACGCCTACCACGATCTTCGACCCGGCCCCGGCCCCGACAGCGGCGGGGCGAAACCGCGGAACGGTGGAACGCATAGGAATGAAAGGATTTCGCGAGAACCGGAAATATTTTCCGATTCTGTGATCGTCATTTCCTTCCAATGAAGCCAGCGGCGATGCTGATTGCGATGAAAGCAGCGATGAGGGCAACTATCGTCGCGATGAGTGTGATGGCTGGAATTACGTTCGAATAACGAGCCGGCTCTGTGGTTGAGGGCTTCTCTTCCGCTTCTGATAACAGGTAACCATTTTGAGCGAGCAAGGATGCAAGAAGCGGAAACTGGCGGGGCTGGAAAACGACAGACTTCGGGTATGCCGGATTTGTGTGGACGATCAGAAGCGACGGCCGAGCCGTCAGCTGCCGCCGCAAACGCAGTCGCTTCGTAAGAAGACACCGAATCGAGGACCGCTCAAATCGGTAGGTCACCGGCCACATCGAAAACGTAAGGGAGTCCGGTGCAACTGATAGGCAAGCCAGCAGCCAGCCCGCGTGGAAACCGAACCACGCATTGGAACCGATATGGCCGCCGCCCCTTATCTTTCCACCCAAAGGACGCACCCCTCGCCCCTTTTGCAGCTCACACAGAATCGCAGATTATCATGGCAGGCGCTTCCTGGCCCGCCGTCATGTAGGTGTTGTCGGTTCACAACAATACGTGACCGGATTTCCAGTCGCAGGCGCGCCTCAGCTCATCGCGCCCGAGCGGTTCCGCGAATCACTTCGGCGTCTATTGCTTCGGGGCCTCTTTCTGCTGTGCCTCTTTCTTCAGCGCCTCCAGGTTCGCCTGCCTCTTGCGCCACGCGTCGCCCATGCTCTCCAGCATGGCGGGCGGCAGTGCATGAATCGGCACTACGAGATCGGTTGACACGGGCCACACCGGCAGCAGCTCGGGGTGGTAATCCTTCGGGTAGTACAGGTTCGGATCGATCTCATGCTCGCGGACGAAGGGCTCCTGGATCTCCTGCCGCGAGGTGGTCGGATGCGGCACGACGAGCTGTCCGTTGGAGAAGTCGAATTGGGGCGCCCGTGAGTTGGGGAACTTGGGGATGATGCCTTCTCGCACCCAGACCTTGTCCTTCGTCACGTTGACGACGACCCCATCGGGCGCTCCGAAGTGGTACGGACCCTTCCAGTGTGTGCGAATCTCGGCCACCGTCTCCTCGTTGAGGTAGGGGTCGAAAGGCATGTGCGTCGTCAAGAACATCCGGGGTTGGATCTGGTTGGCCAGGTAGCCCGCCGCGTACGCAGGCGTGTGGTGCGTATCGACGGTGTAGCGCGCGAGGAACGGCGGCACGCCCTGCACACCGGAGCTGATCTCACAGAGTTCGGTCTGCGCCTCGGTGACATAGACGTCGGCGCCCTTCGCGTATTTGATGTCGAGATCGCTCGGCCGGCCGTCGCCGGTCCAAACGAAGGAGAGGCCGTTCCAATCGAGGCGATAGCCCGACGCACCGTCCTTAGCGTGCGAGCGCTGCCAGTGAATTATGCGCACGCCATTTTTTTCGTAGACGACTCCGCCATTGTCGCGGAAGTCGAACTCATGGACTTCGATGTCGTGGCCCTTCCCGACCGGAAACACGCTGAAGGCGTCGTCATGCCACGCGAGCATCTTCTTCATGCCGGCGACCATCGCAGCAGTGCCATACTCCGGCGTGCGCCCCGACGGGCCATACACCTGGAAGACCCTGTCCCAGCGCCCAGCCCATCCGCCGAATTCGTACATGTAAGGCAGTGAGCCGAAGTGGTCGATGTGGAGGTGCGTGATGAAAACCTTGTCGAACTCGTTCAGCGCAAAGCCCGAGGCGATGTAATTGGCGACCGACCCCTCGCCGAGGTCGAAGATGAAGTTCTCACCGTTGCCGAGCTGGACAAGGATCGAGGTATTCATCTGACCCGGACGGATGAAGGGCGCGCTTCCCATGAAGATAATGCGCATCTCGTCGGGTTGGACGTCCTCGGTGCGCGGAAACCAGTTTGCGGCACTCTTCAGCCACGGCATTGGTGCGATGCCCTGGTAGAGGAGCCCTTCCTTCCAGCGCCCCATGGGAACGCCCCCGAAGAGGGCTGCCTTTATGTCCTGCTCGGAGCTCGGGGTTTGCTGCGCCGAGGCGATGGGGAGGATCGAGAATGCCACGAGCCCAAAAGCGAGCGTCGCGAGAACGCCTCGTGTGGGTGTGTTTTTCATCCTTAGGGTTGCCTCTGGGACATTAGCGTGCCGTAGAGACGTAGTGTGTAGCATATTGGCTCCTTTTGAACCGTCACTGGCTTTCATTTCGTCTTTTTCGAAAGAGTTAGGGCTGTTAAATCACGTTCGAGCTTTGCCAGGGATTCGACCAGTCGCTCATAGGCCGAGGCATCTTGGACAACGATCTGTGCCTTCCCATTGACCGTCAGCAACTCAGGGCGACCCGTCCGCTTTAGTCTCTTCAGGTGGGCCTTGGTATTCCGGCTAAAGTCCGTAAGCGACCCGATATCCTCTGCTCTGATCATGGCCGTTATCCCTTCTCCCCACCCGATCGCCGTGATTTCGCTGCGGATCAAATGTGAATTACCCTGCTGTGGATAGCGTAGGCGAGTTGTTTGAAAGGCGTCTATCCAGATTCGGCAAAAATGAGGTCATTCATCCGCACGCCCGTGCGGCAGCGTGAAAGCTGCTCTTCATGACGGTGCTGAAAAACGCCGAAAACCGCTCCCTCACGGTCACGGCTCCGAAGCGCCTGCGTTTGTTCGCAGTGAGCTGCAGGTTCCCGATCGTGAGGAGCGAAAGGGAGATGGCGTTTTTCGGCACCCGTCCCACGGACGCCGCGCCGGCCCTAATGGCCGTGGCGCAGGGTCTCGGACGGCAATTCACCGAAGAGGAAACGGTAATCCCGGGAGAACCGGCCGAAGTGCCAAACGCCGAACTGCGTGGCAATTTCGGTGACGCTGGTACGCGAAGGGTCGGCGGCCTTGAGCGCCCTCCGAACCTGGTGGAGTGTTCTCCGGTTGAGATATTGCACCGGTGCTGCGCCGAAGTAGCACAGGAAGGCATCCCGAAGTGTTCGCTCGGAAACGCCGGCCGCGCGGGCGAGTTGTTCCACGGAGAGGTACTCGCCATCGTGTTGGGCGACGAAATCCATTGACATGCGAATGATCTGGCCTCGCGGAAGCGCATGCCTGCCAAACGGATGTTCGACTTCAGGCGGCGCCCCGAGCAAGTTGCCGACCGCAAGAGCCAGCTTCTGCTCCGCTGCCTTTTGCGAGGCGGCTAAGTCGAAGGCGGCAGGCGCGCGCCGGACGGCTTGGTCGAGTTGATCAATCATCGATAGAAATCTATCAATCCGCTGGGGCGGCAGTTGAAAGACTCCACGTTGCGACGCGAGACCGATGGCCGCGTCTCCCTTGGCGCGGGCTAGCTTCGTATTGGGAATATAGAGGGAACACCAGCGCCTCCACGAGGCGTCAGCAGCCAGGCAGAATTCTTCGCCCGGCCCAACCACCATCAGAGAACGGCCATCAAACCGGCGCCCGTTCCCCGAAAACGCCGGCGACCCCTGGGTCTGGAGAAACACGGTGAGCCCGTCCACCCTGGAGCTCCCTTCGACAACCGCTTTACCGCTTGCCTCGCCCCATTGAACGCTTGCAGCGTTAACAAATAGATGAGTGAGAGCCCAGCTTTTGCAGTCGCGTCCGAGAAGCGTCGCACGCACACTGGCATGGCGGTTCGCGTCAAAGAACGCCTCGAACGAAGAAAAGGTCTGGGTGGGCATTACACTTCCTGTCCCGCTGCCCGGTGACTAGGCAGAAACCCGGTAAACGCGCAGACCGTCATCGGCTTCCGTCTACGAACCTGGGCAGCAGGACAGTCTTTGGTCTCTATCTTTCGCTTGGGCTATCGTCGGCCTTGAGGTCGCCGATAGCGTACTGAACTCCTGCGAGCATGTGGGCCACCCAGGGTCTTAGAAAATAGACCTTCTCATCGTGGCCGTGCGCCTCGTAGAATACACGGCCATTGCCAACGCGCTGGATGTAACTCAATGCGTAGTCGCCGTCGGTGCGCCGGTTGGCGGCGGGCTCCTTCGCTTTATCTTCCGCGCTCATTTTCTTGTAGTTGATGCTGGTCAGCACATGCACACGCTTGCGGCTGAACGAGTCCTGGACGAATGTGTAGGTCTCGTCGACAATCTCGTAACCGTGGGCGGGAAACATGGAGGTTAACGGGCTGTTCGGATCGTCGATCTTGACGGGGATCAGAGTGGGGTAGCTCCAGTGAAACTTGAAATAGCCGCCGATCATTTCGTTGAATTCAGGCCAGGTACCCGTTATTGCAGTTGGTTCACCGCCTGGTGAAGCTGGACGCCCACTGGTGTGGTAGGAATCGGTGGCAGCGTGAACGCCGGCCAGACCCTTGCCTCCCTTGACAAAATCAAGAAGGGCCTGCCGGCGCGCGGCGGAGACCGCTTTGTCATTGGGATCGTCCAGGAACTCGCCGGTTGTGCTGTCCAGGAAGAGCGCATCATACTGCTTGAGATTCTCAGGCGTGATCGAGGCGGAATCGTACGTGATAGTGGTCATCCACGCGCCCGTCTTGTCTCCCAGATACTCAACCATCTTCGCCGCCAGGGGAATGGAAGTGTGCACCCAGCCCGCGGCCTTGCACAATACGAGTACATGACGAACGCCTTGCGGTGTTGCGAAAGGCTTATCGGGCAATGCCGCCATCATCGCTGAAATGTCAGACGGGTTAGCGAACTGTTTTTGCGGGCAGCCGGTGCTGAATCCGCCGCTGAACCCTTCCGCGGGACAGGGCTTTGACGATGGCGTTTGCCGGGCGAGTAGCAGTCCGCACAGCAACAGCACAATGATGCAGACGGGAACTTTGAGCGTCTTCATGATGGTAGGAACTCCAGGCCTGGAAAAGTCGAGATTGGGGTTGTCGAGTGCAAGTGCTAGTGTATGTCACGGCTTGGAAGGGAAGCGACGGGTCGTTGATCAGCGGCTGCGTTTACCGGAGCGTTCGGTTCAGGAGAGCCGCCAGGCGCAGACCGCCCTTGGACAACTGATCGCGAAGCACAGGCTTCATGTCATTCCTATACAGGCCGTCGATAACAGGTTTGAAGTTGGTGATCTCGGATGGGGCGGCCTGGCAGTTCGCCGGGAAAAGCTCCGGCTCCCGTGGTATGTGCAGGCGCTGATAGATGACGCGGTTGGCGAGTTCGTGCGATTCCCACGCCCAATCCCGCTCGTCGCCCTTCGACCACTTCTTTTGGATGCGCGGGCCGAGCTGGTTCAAGTAGCTGTCGAGATGGGCTGCCAGCACCACGTCGTCTGTCTCGACTTCGGAGAGCATGCCACCGTCCCACAGCGCGTGGAGATTGCGGGCGGTGTCCACGGGCGGATCGAGCCGTTCGCAGTTTCCGCCTAAATCGGCGTCCGAGATGGCATGGAGCGGCTGGTGAACGTCGCCGACAAAGTGGATGAGGAAGCGGAGGGCATCAAGCTCGGTCCATTTGGAGTCCGTCCCCTTTTTTGCAAGTTGTTGAGAAAACAAGAAGATGCGAGCCGTGACGCAATTCTGGTTGACGCACCGCTGGTTGATGTCCGTTTTCTTATCCTGCAAAGTGAGGTCGATGTAGTGCCATTCACCCGTTTTTGTGGCCGCCTTGACCTCGTCAGCCCAGGTGGACGCTTTGGCCATGGCGTCGGCAACCGCAGGCGCGGTATCCGGCACTCCGAGGATCGCGGCCACGCGGGAACGGGCTTTCGGTGACAGATGGGCGGCCGCCACCCGGGCCACCGTGCGGTGACCGGTCTCCCACCAGCCCAAGGCAGAAGAAGCCGTTGTAGCACAGAGGGTTGCGATGAGAAATGTGCGGCAGAGCATGAGGATTCAACGGTCCGTCGGGAGGAACCTTTCCGGCTTCCTGTCCGCTCCCTCACGGTCGCGGCTCTGAAGTGCACGAACCCCGGCTCCCGCTCTGAAGGGCATACGGTGGAGAGTTCTCTGCCTGAAACAATGAGGATACAACGGTTCCGCCAGTGCTGCACGCCGTGGCCCTTTAGCAACATGAGTGCAAGCCACTAAGATAGTTGCAGTGTCGTCTACTCATGTGGTAGCCTGATTCAGAAGGCACAATTCTATGGACTTCAATCGACTGACGGAAAAGAGCCAGGAGGCAGTCCGGCAGGCACAATCTCTGGCAACCAAATACGGCAACCAGCAGGTGGACGTCGAGCACCTGATGGCGGTGCTGTTGGAGCAGGAGGGCGGCCTTGTCCCGTCCATCTTGCTGCGAGCGGACATCCAACTGGAACCGCTCCATCGCAAGATCATGCAGGAGATTGAGAAGCTCCCCAAAGTGAGCGGCAGCGGGGCGGGCGACCAACTCTACATTACGCCGCGACTGAACAAGCTGTTCTCAACGGCGGAGGACCAAGCCAAGCGCCTGAAAGACGAGTTCGTTTCGGTGGAGCATTTGTTGCTCGCCGCGGCTGACGATTCCGGCGCCACCGGAAAGCTATTGAAGGACGCGGGGCTGACCCGCGATCGCCTGTTGAAGGCGCTGGCCGAGGTGCGCGGAAACCAGCGGGTGACGACGCAGAACCCGGAAGCGACCTACGAAGCGCTGGAGAAATATGGCCGGGACCTGACGCAGATGGCGGCCCAAGGCAAGCTGGATCCCGTAATTGGGCGCGATGAAGAAATCCGCCGCGTCATCCAGGTGCTCTCACGGCGTACGAAGAACAACCCCGTGTTGATCGGTGAGCCCGGCGTCGGCAAAACGGCCATTGCCGAGGGGCTGGCACAGCGGATTGTTCGAGGGGACGTGCCGGAGGGATTGAAAGACAAGCGGGTGGTGGCGCTCGACATGGGCGCACTTGTGGCGGGCGCCAAGTTTCGCGGCGAGTTTGAAGAGCGGCTGAAAGCCGTCTTGAAGGAAGTTCAATCCGCGGAAGGCCGCATCGTTCTGTTTATTGATGAGTTGCACACGGTTGTCGGGGCAGGGAAGGCGGAGGGCTCCATGGACGCCGGCAACCTGCTGAAGCCGATGCTGGCACGCGGTGAATTGCACTGCATTGGCGCGACCACGCTGGACGAGTATCGAAAGTACATCGAAAAAGACGCGGCGCTGGAGCGGCGTTTTCAAACCGTGTTTGTAGACCAGCCCTCGGTGGAGGACACGATTTCCATTCTCCGCGGGCTGCGAGAGCGTTACGAGCTGCACCATGGCGTGCGGATCAAAGACACGGCGCTGGTAGCGGCTGCGGTGCTTTCAAATCGCTACATCACCGACCGGTTTTTGCCGGACAAGGCGATCGATCTGGTGGACGAAGCGGGGGCCAAGCTGCGCACGGAGATCGACTCCATGCCTTCGGCGCTGGACGAAATTCTGCGGCGTACCATGCAGTTGGAAATCGAGCGCGAGGCGCTCAAGAAAGAGAAGGACGCGGCCTCCAAGGAGCGCTTGAACAAAATCGAGCACGAACTGGCAGAGCTGAAGACCTCGTCGTCGGCGCTGAAGGCGCAATGGGATGCCGAGAAAGAAGCCGTGCAACGCGTGCGAACCCTGCGCGAGCAGATGGACAACGTGAAGAACCAGATTGCGCAAGCCGAGCGGGCGTACGACCTCAACAAAGCCGCCGAGCTGAAGTATGGAACGCTGACGGAACTGGAACGGCAGTTGAAGACCGAAGAGGCGCGCATGGCAGCGAACATGGGCTCGACCACGCGGCTTTTGAAGGAAGAAGTAGACGAGGAAGATATCGCCGCGGTTGTGAGCCGTTGGACCGGGGTCCCGGTTTCCAAGCTGCTCGAAGGCGAGATGCAGAAGCTGTTATCGCTCGAAGCGGAGTTGCATCGCCGGGTGATTGGCCAGGACGAAGCGGTTACCGCCGTGGCCGAAGCCGTGTTGCGGGCGCGGTCCGGATTGAAGGATCCGAAGCGGCCCATCGGCAGCTTCATCTTTCTGGGACCGACCGGCGTGGGAAAGACGGAACTGGCGCGCGCGTTGGCTGAATATCTGTTTGACGATGAGCGCGCGATGGTCCGTATCGACATGTCGGAATATCAGGAGAAGCACACCGTATCCCGGCTGATCGGCGCGCCTCCGGGCTATATCGGCTACGACGAAGGCGGCCAACTGACGGAAGCGATCCGGAGGCGTCCATACTCCGTGGTTTTGTTCGACGAGATCGAGAAGGCGCACCATGACGTCTTCAACACCCTGCTCCAGGTGCTCGATGATGGACGTCTCACGGATGGCCAGGGACGGACCGTAGACTTCAAGAACGTCATCGTCATCATGACGTCGAATGTAGGCAGCCATTTGATCCTGGAATATCGGGGAGCCTTTGAAGGCGCCGGGTACGAGCGGATGAAGGAAACCGTGCTGGCCGAGCTACGTAACGCGTTCCGGCCCGAGTTTTTGAACCGGCTGGATGAGATTATTGTGTTCCACGCCTTGACCCAGGATCACTTGAAACAGATCGTCGAGATTCAGCTGGGAGGCGTGCGGGCACGTCTTGCGGAGCGGCACGTGACGCTGGTCCTGACCGACGCGGCCCGGACCCGGCTGGTGAAGGAAGGTTACGATCCGGCCTACGGCGCCCGGCCACTGAAGCGGGCAATCCAGCGCGAGATTGAAACTCCGCTGGCCCGGATGATTCTGGGCGGGGAAGTCCGGGACGGGCAAGAGGTCTTGGTGGACGCCAAGCGCTTGTCGGAGGGTCTGGCGTTTGAGGTGCGCGCGGCGCATGAGGCGGCGCCCATCGCCGGCTAGCCGTTCTTATGAGATGCGGGTTGCGGAGCCATTCACCGGCAGCCCGCATCCAATTGACTAGTAGGAACGTATGGGAAATCGTTTTTCGTTCCTGTACGTCAAATTCAATGAGGCGGTCCGCCAAAGGAGAAGCAATTCCTGGAGGTGGGCGCGAAGGTAAGTGTTGGCTTCGGATCAGACGATGGCTGGTTTGAAGCAGGCGATCGAGCGGCATCCTCCGGTTCGCTGCGTCGGCCAAATTGGGTTTTAGTATTTAGAGAAAGGGATTTCCAGGACATGTCAAAGTTTGTTCAATTTCGCCGCACCACCGCAATTCTGACGTTGGTTGCAGCTTCGATTGGCGGAGGCTTGATCGCCGCATTCGCCGTTTCCTCGAGGAGTGGCGCGCCACCGCTATACACCACGGCAAGCGCCGCCGGGTACACGAATAATCCGCTGCCGGGTTCGTTTGCGGATGTCATCTCCCACGCCACCCCGGCTGTGGTCAACATTTCATCCACCCGCATCATCAAGGCGTCTGAGCAAGAGGGGCAGAACCCGATGATGGCCGACCCGTTCTTCCGCCAGTTCTTTGGCGGCAACGGCCGCATGCCCAAGCCGCATGACCGCAAAGAAGGCAGCTTGGGTTCCGGCGTCATCATCAACTCCGAGGGCTATATCCTGACCAACAACCACGTGGTCGATAAAGCCACCGAAGTGAAGGTGATGTTGCTCGACAAGCGCGAGTTCGCCGCGAAGATCATCGGCACCGATCCGCAGACGGACGTGGCCGTGCTGAAGATTGACGCCAAGGATCTGCCCTCTTTGGTTCTGGGCGATTCGGCTAAATCGCAGATCGGCGATTTGTGCTTTGCGATTGGCAATCCGTTCGGCGTGGGCCAGACGGTAACCATGGGAATCGTCAGCGCCAAGGGCCGCGCGCTGAGCAACCAGGCAGCCAACGGTGGGCAGGCGTTTGAAGACTTCATTCAAACCGACGCTGCCATCAATCCGGGCAATTCCGGTGGAGCGCTGATCAACGCGCGTGGCGAACTGATCGGCATCAACACCGCCATACTGACAGGCGGTAACAGCATGATGGGCGAGGGCGGCAATGTGGGCATCGGCTTTGCTGTGCCGGTCAACATGGCCCGCCAGGTAATGGACCAGCTGGTGAAGAACGGCAAAGTGACGCGTGGCTACATTGGCGCGTACCTGCAGCCGATCAATGAGAAGCTGGCACAGCAGTTTGGACTGAAAGATGAACGTGGAGCGATCGTGGCGAAAGTTGAGCCTGGCAAGCCTGCTGAGAAGGCCGGCATCAAGGCTGGCGACGTAATCGTTGCGATGAACGGACAAAGGGTGGACGACCCGAACGCCCTGACGAATATGGTGGTCGAGGAAGCGCCTGGTACGACAGTAACGCTGGATGTGATTCGCGACGGAAGATCGCAGAAGTTCACCGTGACCCTTGGTAGCCGGCCAGCTGAAGGCACTTTGGCCAGGGACAACTCTAATTCATCCGGCCAGAGCGAAAACGCGAGCGGCGCTTTGCAGGGCGTACAAGTGGAGAACCTGACGCCGGATGTCGCGCAGCAGCTTCAACTGCCAACCTCGACCAAGGGCGTGGTGGTTTCGAGCGTTGACGAGAACAGCCCGGCGGCGGACGCCGGCTTGCAGCAAGGCGACGTGATCCAGTCGGTCGACAAGCAACCGGTCAGCAACGAGGGCGACTTCAATCGCCAGATGAGCAAGGCCGGGAAGTCGGTTCTCTTGCTGGTGAATCGCGGTGGCCGCACCGTTTTCATGGTTGTTGAATCTAAGTAACAGGAACGGGCGGTAAGCCAAGTAAGAAACGGTTGGCCGCTCCGTGAGAGTGGGCCTGGGACAGGATGCACTCTGTTCCAGGCCCTTTTTTCTTTGCGTCGGTCGCGGAGAACTGAAGTTGTTGGACCAAGCCCGAACGATGTTGGTCTGTAAGTGGAGGAGATGAATGCCAAATCAAGAAATTCCAATGCTGCCGGTACTGCCGCTCAAGAACACAATCTTGTTCCCGGGCTTGCTCTTGCCCCTGTCGGTGGGAAGGCGGAGTTCGGTCGAGGCCGTTGAAGCAGCCCTGAAGACTGAGGCGAAGGAGATCCTGTTGGTTGCGCAGCGCGATCCGGATCAGGACACTCCTCGTCAGGACGATCTCTATACGATCGGCACCAAGGCCGTGATTCGAAAGTCCTCCCGCCACGGCGACGAGAACATGGAGATTCTGGTTCTTGGCGTCGACCGGATCGTCCTGGTGAAGATCGAAGCGGAAGAGCCGTTCATGCAGGCGAAGTATCGCGTGCTTCCGCTTCCGGAGGATCGCAGTTCCGAGGTGGAGGCGTTGCAAGGGGCTCTGCTGGAGCAAGCAGCCAAGGCCATCAGCCTGGCTCAGCCACAATCAGCGGCTGAGCTGACCCGCATGCTGGCAGGCAACGATGATCCGCTGCGGCTGGCGTACTTGCTGGCGAGTATCTTTAGCCTCGACGTCGCGAAAGAGCAGACATTGCTCGAAGCGGAGACGCGCGTTGACGCGTTGCGCTTGATGCACACCTATCTCTCGCACGAACTGCAGGTGCTGGAACTCCGGCAGAAGATCTCGTCCACGGCTCGCGACGAAATGGGCAAAGAGCAGCGCGAGTACTTGCTGCGCCAACAGCTACGGGCGATCCAGCAGGAGTTGGGCGAGAAGGACGGCGAAAAAGCCGAGATCGACCTGCTCCGCGAGCGCTTTGAGAAGGCGAACCTTCCCGAAGAAGCCAAAAAAGAAGTGAAGCGCGAGTTGGACAAACTGGAGCGCCTTCCATCGGCCGCCCCGGATTATCATGTGACCCGGACCTGGATCGAGTTTGTTCTCGATCTGCCATGGACCAACGCGACCGAAGACGATCTGGATATCCCTCACGCACGGGGCGTGCTGGACGACGACCACTTTGGGCTGCCGGAAGTGAAAGAACGCATCCTCGAGCACCTCAGCGTACTGAAGCGGAACCCCAAGGCCAAAGCGCCGATCTTGTGCTTCGTCGGACCTCCTGGCGTCGGTAAGACGTCGCTGGGACAATCCATCGCGCGAGCCCTCGGACGTAAGTTCGAACGCTTCAGCTTAGGCGGATTGCATGACGAAGCCGAACTGCGCGGCCATCGGCGTACCTATATTGGCGCCATGGCGGGGCGGCTGCTTCAGGCCATGCGGCGGGCCGGGGCGGAGAACCCCGTACTGCTACTAGACGAGGTCGACAAGCTGGGAAGGGACTTCCGCGGCGATCCGTCGGCGGCCCTGCTCGAGATCCTCGATCCCGAACAGAACAAGACATTTCGCGATAACTACCTCGATATGGCATTCGACCTGTCGAAGGTATTGTTCATCACGACGGCAAATACGCTGGACACCATTCCTCAACCGTTGCTGGACCGCATGGAAATTTTGCGGCTCTCCGGCTACAGCGAGGAAGAGAAACTGCAAATTGCGCGGCGGTATCTGATCCCGCGTCAATTGGAGCAGACGGGACTATCGGGAGATCAGATCGAGTTTTCCGACGAGGGAGTGAAAACCGTCATCAGGAGCTATACGCGAGAAGCCGGCCTCCGTCAATTAGAACGGGCGCTGGGTCGAATTGCTCGCAAGGTGACGCTGCGCTTTGCCGAAGGCAAGACGGAAAAGCTTGTCATCATTCCGGAACTGGTAGCTGAACTGCTGGGACCGGAGATGTTCACTCCGGAGACGATGCGCAAGAACTTGCCGGCAGGTGTCGCGACCGGGCTGGCATGGACCGAAGCGGGCGGCGATGTGCTCTTCATCGAGAGCACGCTGCTGCCGGATGGCAAAGGCCTGACGATCACCGGTCAACTGGGTGAGGTTATGCAGGAGTCGGCCAAGATCGCGCAGAGCTTTATCTGGGCGCATGCGGCTGACCTTGGCGTGGATCCGAAGGTTTTCAAAGAGAACGGCGTTCACGTCCATGTGCCCGCGGGAGCGATTCCGAAGGACGGTCCTTCGGCCGGCGTGACGATGACGACGGCTATGACTTCGGTCTACACGGGCTTGCCTGCGCGCAACGATGTGGCGATGACCGGCGAGGTTACGCTAACCGGCTTGGTGTTGCCCATCGGCGGCGTAAAAGAAAAGGTGCTGGCGGCCCGGCGGGCCGGTATCAATCGCGTGGTGCTTCCGCAAGGAAACAAAAAAGACCTGCGCGACTTGCCGGACCACGTTCGCCGGGAGATGGAATTCAAGTTCGTCGAGCGCGTGAGTGAAGTGCTCGTGTACATGATTCCAGGACTGAAGATGACACCGCTCGCGCTGGCGAGCTAAACGCAGCGTGATTCAACGAAGGCTCTCTGCTCCGAAAGGGGTTGGGGGCCTTTTCTATTTGGTGCAAAAAGGCGCATCGGGTCTTGAGCTCAACGATGCGGCCCAACTATAGGGGCGGAAGAGTCCCCGCCGCCGGCGACGCCGTCGAGTTCTTCTTTACTTAACTCCTGGGTGATCTCCTGGTCGTCGGGCGGCGGCGTGTTTTCCATAGCGGCCTTGTTCTGATCTTCCACTTGGTTTCCTCCCTCTATAATCCTCAGCTCAATGATGCGGCCCAGCGGGCCCGCTCGTGTTTCCGCCATTATTGCCGCCGGCAACGTCGTCGAGTTCTTCTCTACTCAACTCCTTGTCCAACTCGGGGTCTTCAGCCTGTGCGTTTTCCGGCGTCGGTCTTTGTTGATCTTCCACTTGGGTTTCCTCCTAGTTAGGTCGTCACGGAACAATACCATAATTCACGGTCCCGCGGGGATGCCTAAACAGGCCCAATCAGCCGACTCTTAGCTTTGGGAGCGATCCTACATCGCAACTACGGCTTTTTCCGTCAAAGCTTCGACGCCGGGCAGGTCGATGCCGGCCAGAAACTCTAGCGAAGCGCCGCCGCCGGTAGAGACGTGCGTGATCTTGTTGGTGACGCCGGCCGATTTGATGGCCTTTTCGGAATCGCCCCCGCCGACTACGCTGACGGCCCCCGAATTGGCTACGGCTTTGGCCAATGCGACCGTTCCTTTATCAAACGGAGGCATCTCAAAAATGCCCATGGGACCGTTCCAGATGACCGTCTTTGCACCGGCAATGATCTTTTCGAATAGCTCAACCGTCTTCGGCCCAATATCGACCGCGATCTGGTCATCGCCGATGGTGGTGACCGCTTCATTTTCCGCGCCGGCTTTGATTTCGCGAACCACAATGTGATCGACCGGCAGCACCAGTTTGTCGCCCGCTTCCGCGAGCAGGCTCTTGGCGAGATCGACCTTGTCGGCTTCGACCAGCGACTTGCCGGTGGGTTCGTTCTTCGCTCGCAGGAACGTATAAGCCATCGCGCCGCCTATCAACAAGCGGTCTACGACCTTCATCAGATTCTGGATGACTTCAATCTTGTCGGACACTTTCGCGCCGCCAAGCAAGGCGACACAGGGCCGGTCCGGATTGCGAGTTGCCTTGCCGAGCCATTCCAGTTCCTTGTCCATCAATAAGCCCGCTGCGGCTTGCGGCATGTACGCGATCATGCCGACAGTGGAGGCGTGCGCGCGATGCGCCGAACCAAAGGCATCGTTCACGTAAATGTCAGCCAGCGACGCCAGTTGCTTTGGAGAAGGCTGGGTCATTGGCTTCTTCTTCTTTGTGGAACCGCAAATTCTCGAGCAACAGCACCTCGCCGGGTTTTGGTTTCAACGCGGAAACTTCGGGCCCAATGCAATCGGGCGCCATTTTCACAGGCCGGCCCAGGAGTTCGCTCAGACGTGCGGCCACTGGCGCGAGGCTCATCTCCGCATTGGGCTTGCCTTTGGGCCGTCCCAGGTGGCTGGCGAGAATCAGGCCCGCGCCTTGTTCGAGTGCGTACTGAATAGTGGGCAGCGAAGCGCGAATACGTTTGTCACTTGTAATCTCCTTGCCGCCGGGAGCCAGGGGAACATTGAAATCCACACGAATGAAGACGACCTTCCCCTTCAGGTCGAGGTCTTTAATCGACAGCTTTGCCATATGTAACCAGTCTAAGTGGCCGGCAAATCGAAATCGATAGTAGGTCTGGTGTATTCAGAAATCGGAGCGCAGGGAGACACCCTGCGATTCGACGGCTCTGGGGAACAGAGCAGCGCCGTTTCCTGTAATATGGATCGCACCGGGGGGACTCGACGCATGGTTTCGAGGTTCAGACGCTCAAGTGTTGCTTCAGTTTTCCTTGCCATGTTCGTGTTATCTTTCGGGGCCCTCGGCTGCACGTGCGTGACACCATCGCCTTGCGAAGCCATAGGACAGAGTCAGCTTGTGTTTCTCGGAACAGTGACAGAGATAAGCGCTTCGTCTGGTCAATTCAAGACTGCCCGGATGAGAGTAGATCGCGTCTTTAAGGGTGATCTGAGTCCCACGATTGAGCTTTACGACGACGGAATGTGTGATGGGCCTGACCTGCAACTCGGAAGGCAATACCTGATGTACACATCCGGCGATCCGAATCGATCCGTCCCTGCTCGTGGGTGCACGCGTAGCCGAGGGGTAGAGGACGCGGAAGCGGATCTCTCGTTTCTCGAGAAGTACCGCGCCGGGAAGGTCACGACGCACATCGATGGGACTGTTCGATTTCGGCCAGACGAACCGATGGATAGCGATGAGAGGCGCACGCCCCTGCAGAATGTTCGTGTGACGCTTTCGGGTGACGGGCGAGAATTTCACGCGATGACTGATTCGGTGGGTCGTTATACCTTCTCGAACGTCGCTCCTGGCGAGTACACGGTTGACGCGGAACTTCCGGGCTATCGAACCAATTGGGTACCGGATCAGGTGACTCTTGCTGAGAAAGGATGTGCTGAAGCGGACATATTAATGAAGGTTGACAGGCGGGTGCAAGGAGTGGTTCGGGATGCCAGCGGCACACCGGTCGGCGGGGCGCGCGTCGAAATGAGCTCAACGAACGCGCAGCTAAAGCTATGGGAACAACCTATCCTGTTGGATGTCTCAGACGAAAACGGTCATTACACCATTGATGGCGTCCCGCCTGGCGAATACCTTCTCGGCGTGAACATCAAGTCCTCGCCTACCAAAGAGTACCCATACACACCAACCTACTATCCGAACACGCCGGACGTCGGGAAGGCAATACCGATCCGAGTAGCCGACAGAGTGTCCACGCAGGATTTTGATCTGCGGGTTCCTCCTCAGCTGTCACTAGTAACGATTAAAGGGAGAGTACAGACGAAAGACGGTAAACCGCCGCCTGCGCAGGACCATCCTCAGGTACGGATCAAGGAACCGGGGCTACGCGGCCAGATTGAGCAGGAAGAGATAAAAATTGATGTGGAGGGCCGGTTCCAGTTCGAGCTCTGCGAAGGAATCCCATACAGCGCGTTCGCGTTTTCTGGCCCACCGGTCCCTGTGGCCTACAGCGCACCGGTTGAGTTCACGCCGACGAAAGAGAATGATCAGTTGGTTCTGACGCTTGATAAGACTCCAGAGGAGTTCCTCAAGCTTCGTCGCCAGTGACGTTATCGGGGCGGGCGGCCTGAATTTACTTTCAGAATGCCGCAAGGTCGGTAGGCTCGGCGACTTTTCCATCCGCCCGCAGTGCTTCGAGCAGCGCTCCGGCAGCGGGGCTCAGTTTGGGTTGGACGACACGGCAGGCGAGGCGATAACGGACCGTTTTCACGAACTCCTCCAGCAACACTCGGCTCCTGAATACGCCGCCGATGTAGGCGACCGGCACGGCCTGCATCGGCTGGAAGATCACACGATGGACGCCTTCCACATAAGTGACTAACTGGCTGGCGGCATCGAAGAGGATGCGCTGAGCTTCTTCGTCGCCTTCCTCGGCGGCATCGGAGACCAGGGTGGATAGCGCCGCAACTGCCGGGCGGGAGAATTCGGGCGTATAGAAACGATGCATCAGTAGATTGATAGTGACTGCGCCGGTGGCGGCTAGTAGCCGATCCCGCAACGTCGAAGGCACTCCCCAGCCTTCCTCGTGCCGCAGGGCGGAGCGCAGGGCTTGCCGCGTGAGGTCGAAGCCACCGCCTTCGTCACCGAAGACGTAGCCCCATCCGCCGGCGCGGGCCGTGCGGCCGGCGGCGTTGCGGCCAAATGCCATGGAGCCGGTGCCGGCGATGACGACGATGCCTGGCTCGCCTGCGGTGGCGCCGCATAACGCGATCTCGGCGTCGTGGGTGATTTTGTATTTTCGAGAGCGAATCAGCTCGCGCGAGTAGGCTTCTTTGTCCTCGCCGCCACCGCTGAAGCCGAGGCAGACCGAAGCGAATTCGAGAGCCGCGGGATCCAAGCCGGCCGCTTGGCAGGCCTGATCCAGAACCGAACCCACCGCGGCGATGAACTTCGTCCGGCCCTCGTGGGCAGCCACGTGATTGCATGGGCCGCCTTGACCCGCGCCCAGCACCCGTCCGGTTTCATCCGAAAGCAGGCCTTTGGTGCCGGATTGCCCGCCGTCGATTCCAAGGTAGTAACGCGTGGGAGTGGGCGCCCGGGCGGGATCTTTCATTCGATGGTCTTATCCTTGGCGTAACACAGCGGGTCAAGCGGGCACTCGGAGCACTTCGGTTTGCGCGCGATGCAGATCTGCCGGCCAAAGTGGATGATCTGGTGAGCAAAGGAGATCCAGCGGTCGACAGGCAGGCTTTTCATCAGGTCCTGCTCAATTTTGCCGGGGTCGGTGTTCCTGGTGAGATCGAGCCTCTGGCAGATGCGCTGGACGTGGGTGTCGACCACTACGCCGGCGGGGATGCCGTAGAAGCTTCCCAACACAACGTTGGCGGTCTTCCGCGCGGCACCCGGAACTGTCAGCAATTCTTCCATGGTTTGCGGGACTTTGCCGCCGAAGTCAGTCCGTATTTTCCTGGCAGCGCCGATCAGAGATTTGGCCTTGTTGTTGAAAAATCCAGTGGAACGAATGTCCTGCGCGAGTTCGTCTTGCGAGACGTTCGCGAAGTCTTGCATCGTGGGGTACTTCTTGAACAGCCCCGGGGTGACCTTGTTCACTCGCTCGTCAGTGCATTGGGCGGAGAGAATGGTCGCCACGAGCAATTGCCAGGCGTCTTTGTGGTGCAGGGCACACTTGACGGCGGGATACACCTTGTCGAGTTCATCCAGGATGCGAGCCAAACGCACCTTCCGCTCCACGGCGTTCTTCGGTTTGGGTACTTTCTTGGGCGGCGTTACGGTTGGTGGGTGGCTTGGGGACATATTGACAGCACTAACATAGCGCAGGGTCAGCCGGCCTGAAGGCTCGACGTGGCGCTGCCGCCGCCCGATTAATTTTTTCCATCACTACCGGGAACGGCGGCATCTACACAGTTACCCCCAAACCGGGACAATCACCCTGATGTTGGTCTATACGCTCGAGTGCGAAATGATCGCGGCGAAGTCCATCGAATACGCGTTTGCCGTGTTCGAAAACCCGTACAATCTGGCAAAGATCACACCGCCGGAGCTTGGGTTTCAGGTCACCTCAACAGAGACGGTTGAGATGCGCCGTTTTGCCGAGATCGAATATCGAATCAAATGGCTCGGGCTTCCCATGCATTGGAAGACGCTCATTACCGAGTACGAGCCGCCATTCCTGTTCGAGGACGAGCAGGCAAAGGGGCCGTTCGCGCTGTGGCGTCACCGGCATACATTCTTGCCCACCGATCAGGGAACCAAGGTAGCGGATCACGTGGACTATGTTCTACCGTTCGGGCCGCTAGGGCGTCTGGCGCATGGATTGATTGTCGGAGAGCAACTGAAAAAGATTTTTCGCTACCGGCAGGACAAACTCTCGGAGTTGCTGGGCGGAGGAACACTTCGAACCATGGAGCCGGTCATACGGGTGGCGGGCCAAGAGGCTGAGGGCAGCACCGCACAGCAGCAACCAAGATAGAGCCGACGCGCTCGCCGCCGCTGATGAGAACCCAGCACAGCCTAGGTTGTGGGGCGGGCTGGCAGCCTGCGGCGGGTTGCTTAACCTGCCCGCGTTCATTCAAGAACTCAACTCTCTAAGAGGGCCGGCCGTTCTCCAGGAAATTGCGCAGGCGGTGACTGCGGCTCGGATGCCGCAGCTTACGCAACGCTTTGGCCTCAATCTGACGAATGCGTTCGCGAGTGACTGCAAAGTGCTGGCCCACTTCTTCCAGCGTGTGTTCGCTGCCATCCTGCAAGCCGAATCGCATCTTCACGATCTTCTCTTCGCGCGGGCTCAGCGTTTTGAGAACCTCGGCTGTCTGCTCACGCAGGTTCAGATTGATGACAGCGTCTGAGGGCGAAACCATGCGACTATCCACCAGGAAATCGCCGAGGTTCGATTCCTCTTCTTCCCCCACGGGGGTCTGCAGGGAGATGGGCTCTTGCGCAATGCGCATCACTTTCCGAACCTTGTTCGGGCTGAGGTCCATGCGGAGCGCCAGTTCTTCAGTGGTTGGCTCGCGGCCCAATTCCTGCTGCATTACCCGCTGCAATCGAACCAGCTTGTTGATGGTCTCAATCATGTGCACCGGGATGCGTATGGTGCGTGCCTGGTCGGCAATCGCCCGCGTCACGGCTTGCCGGACCCACCAGGTTGCATAAGTAGAAAACTTGTAGCCGCGCTTGTAATCGAACTTATCGACGGCGCGCATCAGCCCGATGTTGCCTTCCTGAATTAAATCCAGGAACTGCATGCCGCGGTTGGTGTAGCGCTTGGCGACTGAAACCACCAGACGCAGGTTGGCTTCAATCAAGCGCTTCTTCGCGGCTTCTGTTTCATACTCACCGCGTTCGACAATTTGCAGCGTGCGGCGCAGCTCGGTAGCGCTCGCTCCGCATTCATTCTCGAGCGTCTGGATCTGAGCCGTCAACGATTTGAGTTCCCTCTTGATGCTGTTGGCCGCGCTCGATTCGGCAACCGCCTGATGTTCCAGCTTCCGCTGCAGTTTGGCAATTTCACGCTCCAGGGGCCGCAGACTTTCGTTGGTTTTCCTGAGCGTGCCACTCAGGTACCGTTGAAACTGGCCCGTGAAGGGAAGCTCACGGAGAATACAAGAGATGCAGATCATCAAACGCGCATACTCAAATCGCAGCTTGCGATGCTGCTTCGGCTTCATGCCCCGAGAAATACTGGATAGTTTTTGTTGGACCTGCTGCGCTTTGCGGTAGTGCTTTTCCACTTCAACCAGGGCCGTAACGAACTGCTCGCGCAAAGGCTCGATGAAGCCTTCATCTTCAGGCGGGCTCTGAAGCTCAGGCACTTGCAGTACGTCCAGGATGGATGTGTCGCCCTTCTCCATCTCGCGCCGCAGTTCAATCAGTCTGCTGATGATCAGGCGCGAACGGGTCAGTGCTTTGCGGACGGCCGTCTGGCCGCGCTCGATGCGCTTGGCGAGTTCAATTTCGCCCTCACGCGTGAGCAATGGCACCATGCCCATTTCGCGCAAATAGACCCTGACGGAGTCATTGCTCTTATCAATCCCTGCGGATGTAAGATCAATCTCAGTTAACTCTTCCGGTTCATCAGTCTTCTTGTCAAAGTCTTTCGGCTCGCCCAGCAAATCGACTGTTACGGTCTCAATGTCCGGAAAGAGATCAGCGTCGTCCACTACGGCCAAGTCGTCGCGAGCGATTCCGTTAACTGGGTCGTACAGCGCAAAAGCTTTGTCGTTGCCGTTTTGCATGAACCGCCTTTGTCACTTCATTGTTCTAGCAATTGGCGAACGGCAATCTGCGAACGATTGCCCCTCCGCGTGAATCCTCAAGACGTGCCCCTCAGTACGTCCTCGATTCCTCATAGTACACTACGCAAGCTGACTCAAGAGGACGCTCTGGTCTGCCGATCCAGCTCATCCGCAAGCTGAATCGCTTCCGCCACATTGCCTTCTTTTTCAAGTGCCCGGATTCTTCGTTTCATGTCCGAACGCAGCCTCTCCAGGTGCTTCGTCTCGAGCGCCCGCAGGCACTCCATCGCTTGCACGGTAGACTCTTCGGTTGTGGTATTCATTTCGGAGAACGCGAGCTGTTCTAAAATATTCTGCACGCGTGGTTCCACACGCGCAACAAGACCGTCAAAGCTGTACGAAATGTGCTCCCGTTCCATCGACAGCAGTTCTTCAAAGACTTGCGGCACGGCAAATAAAGCGATTGCAGGCGATTGCGCCAGGTAAGGCAGCACCGCCATCCGCGCCTGCTCGCTGTTCAGCAAGCAGCTTAGTAGCAATCGCTCATTGGGCGGAATGGATAATGTGAGATCCATCCGGTTTGTGTTCGATTCAAGCCGCTGCGGTCGGCGGCCGAAACGCTCCCGAACGAGCTCGCGATCGATGCCCAGGCTTTCCGCCACTTCATTGGCAATGGCGGCACGTTCAAGCCGGTCGTGCACCTGCTGGATGGATGGCCAAAGGTGCTGGAACGCATCCACGCGCCCTTCGGCCGTATGCATGTCGAATCGCTGTTTGGCGCGATCAGCGAGCCAGTGAAAGTAGCCGGGAGCGGACGCACACAGCGCCCGGTACCGTTCGATGCCGTGTTCGGCAATGAACTCGTCTGGGTCGAGACCGCCCGGCAGCGAAAGCACTTTCACCCGCAGCCCTTCTGTAAGCAAGATTGCAATCGACTTCTCCATCGCGTTGGCGCCCGCGCGGTCTGGGTCGAGATTCATAATGACCTGACCCAAATTCGCATTGCCTTGCGCGATTTGGCGCTTCATGAGCCGAACTTGTGCAGAACTGAAGGCAGTTCCGCAGATGGCGACGACCTCTTGAATGCCGGCGGCGAAGACTCCAATCACGTCCATATAACCTTCCACCACGATCATCCGGTCCTGCTTGCGAGCCACACCCTTGGCGCGGTGAAGGTTATATAAGACCGATGACTTGTCGTAGAGCCGCGTGGCCGGAGAATTCAGATACTTCGGTTTGTCATCCGGTCGAAGCGCCCGGCCGCCGAACGCGATCACTCGCCCGGCTTCATCGTGAATGGGAAAGATCAGGCGGGAGCGAAAGCGATCATACTGGCTGCCGTCCTCACGCTTGCTCGTCAAACCGGACTCTTCCAACAAAGCTGGACCGTAGTTCTTGAGCCGTTGCAGGATCTGCTGTCCCGAGCTGTCCGCTAGGCCCAACCGGAATGTCCGCGCGGTGTCGGTGGAAACGCCGCGGCTCGAAAGGTACTGCCGCGCCTCCGCGCCTTGTGGACCATGTAAGTTGGCCTCGAAGATGGCGGCCGCCTTGTCCTCAATTTCGAACAACGCTTCGCGCTGCTGCTCAGCGGGATCGTCGCTTCGAGCGCGGGCCGGCATCGGAATTCCGTTCCGTTCGGCCAGCAGCTTGACTGCTTCGGGAAAACTCGCGCCTTCGATCTTCTGCACGAACGCAAAGACGTCGCCGCCCTCATTGCACCCGAAACACTTGAAGTATTGATGGTCGGCATTCACCCCGAAGGAGGGCGTCTTCTCACTATGAAAAGGACAGAGGCCAATGTAGCGGCCACCTGAGCCCGACTTCTTCAGGCGAACGTACTGACCTACGACGTCGACAATATTGAGTTGGCTTTTGAGCGTGTCCTTGAAGTCCATAACGGGACAGCAACCAGCGGAGTTCTTTCAGGGTAGCAGGGAAGTGAGGGGCTCCGCTTGCGCGGTGATGAATGGTTTAAGGCAAACGCCGGCTCAAGGACGACTGTGACGGACAAGGGAACGAAAGTTGAGGTTGATCTTCTGCCGGTGGAAGTCGACATTATCGTGTGGGTATGAACTGAACAACTAACTAGACCACACAAAACAAAACCGCCGGACTACGTGGTTCGCAGTCCGGCGGCTTAGAGTTTTAACTGAGTGAGGCTAGTCGCCCATGGCGCCGACTTCTTCGGTAGCTTCAGCGGTTACTTTCTTGGCGGCGACGGGCGTTCCCGACAGCAGGTTTCCGAGCGGGACGAAGCCTTCCGGCATCTTCTCGCCCAACACGTGCTCGCGGTACATCTTCATCATGCGCTCGTTCTCGAGCTTTTGTTTCAGAGCCTCATCGCGTGCGCGCAATTTCTCTTCACGGGCTGTCTTGGCCACGCCGATCTTATCGAGATCGTGCTGCAGTCCGTGGTTGACGTCCGCTTCACGAAGCACCAGTTGGTGTTCGGTACTGGTCAGCGGCACGGCCTTGTTGCCGGCGAAGATTTCATGACGGCCGTGCTCTTCATACCACTTGGTGAGCGTAGCGGTCATGTGCATCTTCTCGATGATGTTGCGCCAGCCCACGCCCGTGTTGTACGCGCAGAAGGAGATTTCACCTTCTTGCGTCGCGTACGGAATGATGCACTGTTCGGTGCGGCGGAAATCGTAGTTGAACAGATCCTGGAACCACATGCCGGCGACGAAGAGGAAGTTCCAGCGATCCTGGCGGCGCTTCACAATGTCGTCCATGGTGCGGTCGCCAGTCACCTTGCCATAGCCGCCCGCTTGCGCCTTCTTGCTCATGCCGAAGCACTTGTCGAACTTCGCCATCAGGTCGGTCAGCTTGAAGTGAGTGGGAGCCTTGAACGGATTGTAGTTGCGGAGCAGCGCCAGGGAAATGGCTGCAACCGAGAGGAACCGGCCGCGCGCCGCATCGTTGATGCGGGCGATGTCCTTAGCCAAGCGATCCGCATTCAAGAATGCGGTCACCGGAACGTATTCCTTGGTTTCCTTGTCGCACATGATCGCCATGCCGATACCGCAGTTCGGGATGGCAGCCACAGCTCAACTGGCCCCAATCGGCCGACGGACCGTGAATCAAATCAGCGAAGTCGCTGAAGGTGCTCATGAACGAGATGGGGAACCAGTCGCGAACTGGCTCGCCGATTCCTGTCTGGTTCTTCACGTCGTGCGCCAGATGAGACAGGGTGTATCGCTGCGCGGTACGGCGCTCGTCGGTGACCGCTTCATCGCGGCCGGTGAATGATACCGGCTGGAAGGAGAGGAACGGAATCTTCTTTGGATTATCGAGCGCGAAGCGCACGACGGCGCCCACTTGCTCGTTGTTGATGCCATTGATGATGGTGATGACCGGAACGATGTCTACGCCGTTGCTCCACAGGTTCTCAATGGCGCGAATCTTCACGTCAAACAGGTTGCCGACGGCGCGGTGCGAATTCGCGAGATTGCCTACGCCGTCAAATTGCAGGTAAGCGTAGCGCAGACCCGCTTCGGCGGCTTTCTTGCAGAACTCAGGGCTCTTGGCGAACTCGATGCCGTTCGTGGCGGCCTGCACGCTGTTGTAGCCCACTTTGCGGGAGTAGCGAACCGCATCCAGGAAGTACGGCGACAAGGTTGGCTCGCCGCCGGAGAACTGCACCGACATCTGGCGGCGCGGCTTGATGGAGATTGCATTGTCGAGCAGGCGTTGAATATCTTCCCAGCTCAACTCGTGTACGAATCCAACCTGGTTGGCATCCATGAAGCACGGATCGCACATCATGTTGCAACGGTTGGTGAGGTCGACGGTCAGTACGGATCCGCGGCCGTGGGTGATGGTGCTCGATCCGTGGTTGTGCAGCTTTTCGTCGTTGTGAGCGCGGATGTCGCGGCCCGGGAAGACATCTTCGAGATGCTTCGAAAACGCCGGGTCAATGGACATCAGGTCTTCGAAGTACCCATGCTTTGGGCATTCTTTGACCATCAGGATCTTGCCATCGCGTTCGATGATCTTAGCTTTGATTTCGCCGACCGGTTCATTGAGAAGGATTTTGTAGTCGATTTCGCCGTCGACGATTTTCTGCCGGATTTCCGGGATGCACCGCGGGCAGAGTGAATCGGTTTCGCGCGGCCAGCCCAGCGGCGGCTTCGATTTCTGATAGCTCTTCAGGAGCGGCTTATCGGACCACTTCGGCGTGAACGATGGGTTCTGGCCGATCCGGTTGAATAGATCGAAAACATTCCAAGCAGCGCCGGCGGTAACCGCTACGGCCTTTTCGACATATTTGATTGGTTTGTGCATGCGTTAACCCGTTGCTACTGTTCGGTTTCTTCCGAACTCATCTCCCGGTGGAATAGGTTTACAACCTTGACTAGATCCAGTATAGGTTCGGCTCCCGCCCAGCCTGAGCAAAAGAAATTAAACAGCAACGTAGGCAGGTTGACTGGCGAAAATGGGCGGCGAAGGGGGCCTTTCCGGGGCTCTAAAATGGCCGAAGACACCTTTCGATTCAGTGGTTTACACTCCTTAAGCGTTTCGGCCAAGGTGCCGCTGTGAGGCGCTACCAAGCGTGATAAAAGCCGTCGCGCAGCACAACCTCGACGCGAACGCGAAATGTATCGGAGAGAACGTCCGGACTGAGAATCTGTTGCTTCGGCCCATCCCGGTAAACCCGCCCGTCCCTGAGAAGAATCACGCGGTCAATCTCAGGCAGGACATCGTCCAGATGATGGGTCACCAGGACGATGCCGACGCCCTGCTGGGCGAGCACCCGCAAGTGGCCCCGCAAATCGTGCAGCCCGGCAAGATCAAGGCTGGTGGTCGGTTCGTCGAGCAGCAGGGTCTGCGGATTGTGGATCAATGCCCGGGCGATCAACAGGCGACGGCCTTCGCCGGAGGAGAGTTCATCCAGCCAGCGGTTAGCCAGGTGTGCGGTATCCAGTTGCTCCATGACCACTGCGGCGACCCGCTCCATGTCCGGCGTGACCTGATGATTCGGCCAGATGCCGATGCTGCCGAAGAAACCCGAAAGCACCAACTCGCGCCCGGTAATGTCGCGGGTGCAAGAGGTCATCAAGTCGTTGCTGACCACCCCAATGTGCGTGCGCAGATCAAAGATGTTCCAGCTATCTTGGCCTAGGATGCGAAAGGAAGCGGCGGGATCGAGCAGCGGGTAACACTCGCGCGTGATGGTCTTGATGAGCGTGGATTTGCCGCAACCGTTCGGGCCCAGTATGGCGACGTGCTCGCCGGCCTCGATTGAGAGGCTGAGCCGGTCGAGCACCAGACGCTCGCCGCGCTTTACGGAGACATTGGTGAGTTCCAGCAGTGGTGGTTGCGCCGGCATAACGTAACGCACAATGAAGTCTAGAAGGTACCATCCCAGCATCTATGGCTGCACTCACGGCATCGCGCGTCAAACTTCTTGCGCAAGAGTGCGGATTCGAATTAGCGGGGATTGCTCCGGCAGCGCCGGCTGCCGATTTCGCGCGCTATGAAGCTTGGTTGGCGGGTGGTTTTGCAGGCGAAATGGCCTATCTTGCCGATCACCGCGCGACACTTCGCGGCGATCCCCGCAACCTGCTCGCCTCGGCTCGCAGCATCCTTTGCGTGGGCAAGCTATACAACACGGCAGCGCCCTACTCGAATGCAGCGAACTTCAACGGCCGCGGCTGGATTTCGCGTTACGCCTGGGGCGACGATTACCACGACGTGCTGCGCGGCATGCTGGAACGGCTGGTGCAAAGACTGCACGAAGAGTCGCCCGAGCCCTTCGAATCCCGCATCTGTGTGGACACGGCCCCGCTACTCGAGCGATCGTACGCCCGTGTGGCGGGACTTGGCTGGATCGGCAAGAATGCCTGCCTCATCAATGAGCAGCAGGGTTCCTGGTTCCTGTTAGGCGAAGTGCTGCTGTCGTGTGATCTCGCGCCCGACGCGCCTCCGCCAGACCGCTGCGGCACCTGCACCCGCTGTATCGACGCCTGCCCGACCGAAGCGATCGTCCCCGACAATCAGGGCGGCTTCCGGCTCGATGCGCGACTCTGCATCTCTTACTTCACCATCGAGAAGCGAGGAGGCATCGGGGAAAACCAGCAAACGGGCCTTGGCAACCACATCTTCGGCTGCGATATCTGCCAGGACGTTTGCCCCTGGAACCGCAGCGCGCCGGAGACGGAGGATTCGGCGTTTCAGCCGCGCTCATTTGCCCCGCCGCTCGACGAATTGGCCGCGCTGACCGAAGCCGACTTCCACGCGCGGTTTCGTCACACCCCGGTATGGCGAACGAAATACTCGGGTTTTCTGCGAAATGTCGCTATCGCCATGGGGAACAGCGGCGATGTTTCGTTTCTGCCCGCGCTGGAAGAACTGGCGCTGCACGCGGATCCGGTGGTGGCGGCTGCGGCACTGCACGCGAGGGCGAGGCTTCACCGCAAACAAAACGGTTGAAAAAACCGGCGGCTCAGTTCTTGGTTACCGGCAACCGAAGTATGGTGCGCAGCTTTTCAGGCGCCACGCGGCGCGGATCCGACAAGTAGATTTCGTGATGCAGGCCGGCGAGCGAATAACCTTCTTCCGCCGCACGCTTGAGCATAGCCTCGATGGTGACCGGCTCGCTTGAATACGGACCGATGTGAAGCGCCTGCAAACAGCTGCCCTCGTTGATCTGCATGAGTTTCACGTTCGCCACTTCCGCCGGCTTGCCCTTCGCGATCAACGTTTCGATGGTCTTGGCCACGTCCTTATTGGTGACGAAGTCGGGAGTGCGGATGAGTAACCTCCATTGCCAGTCTTCTTGAGGCACCTCTGCGAAGTTCTCTCGATCGGACCACCATTGCCCTTCCAGCTTGCAGACCGCGTAATCGTGCTTCGCCTTCAACTTCATTTTCATCGTGTATGCCACGTTGTACATTGCGCCAATGGCATTCTGAAAAGCCTCAGAGCCCGGGGCCCCTTTGCCCTCGATTGCCAGGTATTGCGCTGGACCGACCGCGACCACCTCCGGTGTTTCCGGCGTTACATACTCTGCTTTGTGTTCCCGGTAAAGATCGAGCTTTGACATACCGGTTCCCTCCTGGAAACCACCATATTCCGGGCAAAAAGGCATGCCAATCATGCAAGTCCACTATTTTCCCGGTACAGACGATAGCAGAGTATTCGAGAATGAAAAGATCGCATGCGTTTTCTCTTGTCCGCACTCCTCGTGTGTTCTTCCGTCTCAATCCTTTTCGCCGACAGCGTTTATCATTTCGTCGACCCTCTGACCCAGCCGGCCTGGCAACATTTCTACAACAACGAATACGACGAAGCGATTGTCGACTTCCAGAAAGAGGTCGATGCTCATCCGAGCGATCCGGAGGCCTGGAACCACCTGGCCCAGGGCATCCTGTATCGCGAGATGTTTCGCAATGGCGCGCTGGAAAGCCAGCTCGTCTCCGGGACGAACCCGTTTGTTCGCCGCGCCAAAATGGAGGTTGCGCCTGCGGTTCGAACTCGCTTCACCACGGCTATCAATCAAGCGATGTCGCTGGGAGAACAGGATCTGCAAAAGAACCCGAAGGACATTCGGGCTCTCTACGCGCTCAGCGTGGCTCACGGTCTGCGCGCCAATTATCTGTTTCTGGTCGAGAAGGCTTGGACGGACGCGCTCAGAGACGCCACCGCCTCTCGCAAATTCAGCAATCAATTGCTGGAGGTAGATCCGAACTTCGTCGACGCAGAAATTGTGCAGGGGCTACACGAGTATGTCGTAGGCAGTCTACCCTTCTATATGCGGATGTTCGGCTTTCTGGCGGGATTTCATGGCGATCGGGAGGGCGGCATACGCGATCTGCAACTGGTGGCGCAAAAAGGCATCCTGAGCAAATACGACGCGAGAATTCTGCTGGCCGTGATTTACCGGCGAGAGCACCGGCCGCAGGAAGCGATTCCGCTGCTCAAGGAGCTGTCGCAGAAATTTCCGCGCAATTATCTGTTCCGCCTGGAACAGGTGCAAATGTACAGCGATATCGGCGACAAGCAGGATGCCCTTCGCGTGCTAGCCGACGTCGAAGCCATGAAGCAGCAGGGCCTACCCGGCTATGCGAACCTGCCTTCGCAGAAGATCGACTACCTTCGCGGGAACCTCCTGTTCTGGTATGACGACCTGGACGGCGCGCTCACTAATTTGCAGCGTGCGACCGCCAACACCGAACAGCTTGACCTGGGCACGGCTCAGCTGGCCTGGTTTCGCCTCGGCCAGACGTTCGATCTAAAAGGCGAACACAAGAATGCCATTCCGGCCTACCAGGAGGCAGCTAAAGTGGCCGTTCAATCGGACATCGGATCCGAGGCGAAGGGTTACATTTCGTCTCCTTATCACCGCAAGCTGACGCACAACATGCTCGAAAACAAGGGGTAAGGTGCGCTGCCGACTGGCGCAACGGGTAATCATCGGGTAGCTGCTTATCGCGCGTGCCGGCTGCCGGGTTTCCCACGATCGTCTCGACGAAGGCGCCGGTCTTAGCCAAGGGTGAAGCTAGGAATCACTTCGATTGTGCGTTAGACTCTGTAGTTTAAATGCATCCGTTGAAGCCTATCGCTTCGGTCTCAGACAAGCCGGAGCTTTATAACGAAATTAACCGGCAGCTGGCCGCATTGCTGAGGGGCGAATCCGACCTCATAGCCAACACAGCCAACGCGGCCGCTCTGCTCCACCAGTCACTGCCCGATGTCAATTGGGTTGGTTTCTACTTCTCAAAAGGCGACGAGCTGGTCCTCGGTCCGTTCCAGGGCAAGCCGGCCTGCTCACGCATCGGCATGGGAAAAGGCGTCTGCGGAACAGCGGCTGCCAAACAGCAGACCGTAATCGTGCCGGACGTCACTCGATTCGAGGGACACATTGCGTGCGACTCCGCATCGCGTTCCGAGATTGTGGTCCCGCTCATCAACTGGGGAAAGCTGGTGGCGGTGTTGGACGTGGATAGTCCGACCCCCAACCGTTTCGACGACGATGACGCCGAAGGGCTCGAAGTAATCGCAGCCGTCCTCTTGTCATTGCTGCCAACCGACGACATGCCCGACTTCAGCGAAGAAACCGCAGTTACCTCTTAAGGGCTTGGACTGGATCAAGGGCGAGGCCCGGTTTGAACCGCAGAAGCTAGCCCGGCACGTACGTGGACAAATAGCGCTTCGCCATCACGAAACCAACTTTGTAGGGCGAGCTGAAGTCGGGTCCGGGATTCTCATCCGCACCATACAGAGCGTCCTCGTGCTCCACGCTCATAGCGCCCGTGTAGGCCACGGCCTGCAGCACGCTGAAGAACTCGTTCCAGCGAATGGATCCCAAACCAGGAATGCGATAGCGCCACCATTGCTGGCCGTTCGGTGGATTGATGCCGCCCGACTGGAGCGCCGCTGGTAGAATCTCCGTGTCCTTTAAATGGACGTCGTAAATGTAACTCGAGAAGTCCCGGGCAGTCTGGATCGGATTCATGAATTGGCGAACGAAGTGAGATGGGTCGAACTGCAGTCCGACGTAGGGCGAGTTATTAAACGCCTTGAACAGTGCTTCGTAACCGACCGCGCAGGTTGCCAGGTTCGGACCTTCCGGCCAAGGTTCCCAGCAGATGCGGACTTTGTACTTCTCACAGACCGGGAAGTACTTCTCGGTGTAGACGCGAACAATTTCATCAATTTGTTTGGGGAAGGGAAGCGCGGCATTCTTCCCCGACATGGCGCCTATATAAGGAATGCCCAGTTTGCCGGCGAGTTCAATCGCCTTAACGAAATACGCGTTCTCCTGGTTGCGTTTCGCGGGATCCGGCGAAATATGGTTTTGCGTCACCTGCAACGCCGAGACATGCATTTGTGCGTCGTCCAGCGTTTTTCGAACGGTATCAATTTGGGCATCCGTTATCGACGCAGCATCCAGCGTGGAGCGCGGCGACGAGCCTAGGATCATGTTGTCGTAGCCCAGTGCATGGGCGAATTGAACATTGGCGGGCGTGTACGGACCCAGGATGCCCAGCCTGGGCTTCCATTCTTTTTGCGTCGCCCCCTTGGCGTTGAAAGCAGCTGCCGTTGCTACCAGGGAACCGACAAGTGTTCTTCTAGTCATGACTGAAGTCTATTACTTTGGCTCGTCGCGTTTCCGGCAAAGCCGGCGCTTGATTATCCGGGTCGATACACTGGGATTGTGGCGGCATCGTCCCTCAATCATGAAGTTTTGTGTTCGTCGTGCGGCCAATCGGTACCGACAGACGCGCTGGTCTGTCCGCATTGCCGGCAGTTGGTCCACGCGCAAGAGCTGAGGGAAATGGCTGCCAAAGCCACCGACGCCATGGCTAAAGGCGACCGGGTCGCCGCACGCGATATCTGGCAAAGCGCGTTGGCGCTGATACCGGAGACCGCACCCCAATACCAGACTGTGCTCAATTCCGTGAGGGGATTGAGCCGCCAGATCGCCGCGGGTCCGGGTCAATCCGCGCCACCGCCATCGGGCGAAAAACCTGCCTGGGTCAAACGACTGGGGCCCTTCGGCGCAATCGGCGTGCTGCTGTTGAAATTCAAATGGGCGGCGCTCTTTCTTCTCACCAAGGGAAAGCTGCTGCTGCTGGGCCTGACCAACTTCAAGGCGCTCCTGAGCGTTGCCGCGTTCCTGGGAATCTATTGGGCGCTGTTCGGCTGGTGGTTTGCACTGGGCTTTGTACTTTCCATCGCTGCGCATGAGATGGGGCACTACATTACGGTGCGCCGCTATGGCTTCTCCGCGGAGCTGCCGGTTTTTATTCCGGGAATCGCTGCCTACGTGCGCTGGCAAGGGGCGGGTGTCGATCCCGTTGTCCGGGCCCGCATCTCTCTGGCAGGGCCGTTGTTCGGCCTCTTTGCGGCGCTCATATCCTACGGTGTTTACCAATCGACGGGTCACGGCGTTTGGCTGGCCGTTGCCCACACCGGAGCTTGGATTAACCTCCTGAATCTCATCCCAGTGATGATCTTCGACGGAGCATCTGCCATGAGCGCGCTGGGGAGACAGGAGCGTATGGCCGTGCTGGTTGTCTCCCTCGCCATGTGGGGGCTGCTGGGCGAGAATCTCTTCCTCTTCGTTGCTCTGGCCACCGGCTACAGGCTCTACAAGCGAGACTTCCCGTCGCAGCCCAGCCATGCCACCGCCTACTACTACATCGCGCTGCTGATTGCTCTCGGCGCTCTGTCATACATCAGTTACCAAAGCGCCGGCGCCATGCGTGCGACTCACGCCATCGGCGGCGAAGTAACTTGGATGCAGCCTCTTGGGTCGTGGCGAGCCGGCTCGGCCTAGACGCGGCACCTCTCGCGAGGTCGTTTTCTATGTGGCGACGATTGGCGATGTTAGTCCTCTGCGGGCTGCCTGCGCTGTGGGCCGACGTGTGTGACAGCCTCCCAGCCGGTCCTCCAAAATGGTCCGAGTACTGGCCGGGCCCGAATGATGACCCGCGTCCCCTCTCCTTCCGGTTATCCGTCAACAAAGGTGGACCCGCCTTCCGCATTACGGTTCGTCCCTTCTCCCGCGAAATCTTCAGCGACTTCGACTGGCTGGCCCGAGCCGCAACTGACAATGAAGGGAAAAACCTAATCGTCGAGTTGAAGCTAAAGGTGATTCACGCAGGCGATATTGAGGTGGCGCGGTGCCAGGACGGAAAGCAGCTACAGTCGCTGCCGATTATGGCGTGGCAACCAATCGATTTTGGCGCGAGCTTCCATGCGGAGGATATCAACTTCGACGGATATCTCGATTTTTCCGTCCTCACGGAATTCGCCGCCGGCTATAGGAGCAGGTCGTATTGGGTCTATGAACCGGAATCCGGGACTCTTCGTACAGAACGAGCTGACAAGGGAGTTGGGCGAGAACTGTTTGGGCGCCGCGTGGCACGGCGGCTGTTGGAAATCGGCAGAAATCGACTTTGAGCCAAAGAAGCGCGAAATCAGCACGCGATATTGGGGCTGTCCGGGAGACACGGCAGAAGGAGACCGATACACCGTCAAGGACAATCGTCTGATCGTCATTCACAAGGAGGCGGTCCAGTTTACGCAAAGCCGGTTGTGCACCTTGACGGTTTCGGACCTTATCGACGGGACGATGCGTGTTACCGAGATTCGGCGCTTTGATGCAAAAGGGCATCGTTTGAAATGATTGAAGCCTTGGCCATTGTATTGAAGCTGCCCGGGCTCTTGTGATACCTTCGAGAATTCCTTCCCCGTCCGAAGTTAATTCTGAAGTTCGTTTTAACTCGTTAAACTCCTATGACTTCCGTCGGTGCTTCGAATCCCCTGGATTCGCCCGCCTTTCAAAACTATTTTCTCGACGGCGCCTTCGACGAGATGTTCGACGGCGATGGCGCGACCCGGCCGCACTATGCCGCTCTGCTGGAGAACCTGGCTTCGCTGCCGCCGGAAGAATTGCGCCGCCGGAAGCATTCGGCCGATCTCTCCTTTCTCAACCAAGGCATCACCTTCACCGTCTACGGGCGCCAGGAAGGCACTGAACGGATTTTTCCGCACGACCTGCTGCCGCGCATCGTGACCAACGCCGAGTGGACTCGCATCGAACTCGGACTCACTCAGCGCATCACCGCACTGAACCTCTTTCTGCGCGACATCTATCACGAAGGCCGCATCCTCGCCGACGGAATTGTGCCCCGCGAAATCGTCTTCAGCTGCAAACATTTCCGCCGGCAGATGCGGGGCCTTCAGGTGCCCCGCAACATCTACATTGCGGTTGTCGGGACGGACCTGATTCGCCTCCAGAACGGTGAGTTCGTCGTCCTCGAAGACAATCTGCGCGTACCCAGCGGCGTCTCCTACATGCTCACCAGCCGTATGGTGATGAAGCGCATTTTCCCGCAGTTGTTTCTGCGGTGCGGCGTGCGGCCGATCGAACAATACAGCCAGTCACTGCTTGGTACGCTCCGTTCGCTCGCTCCCGAGGGCCGCCCGGAACCAACCATCGTTCTGCTCACTCCGGGCGTGTTCAACTCGGCTTACTTTGAGCATGCCTATCTGGCCAGGCAGATGGGTATCGAACTGGTAGAAGGCCGCGATCTTTGCACCCACGACAACGTGGTCTACATGCGAACCACTGCCGGTCTCCGGCGCGTCGATGTGATCTATCGCCGCATTGATGATGACTTCGTCGATCCACTGGCGTTTCGCAGCGACTCTACGCTCGGTGTAGCCGGCTTGTTCAACGCCTATCGTGCCGGCAACGTGACGCTGGCGAATGCCCTGGGCAATGGCGTCGCGGACGACAAGGCGCTTTATGCCTACGTCCCGCAGATCATCAAGTACTACCTGGGTGAAGATCCGGTTCTGAATAACGTCGAAACCTACCTGCTTAACGATCCGGTTCAGCGCCAGCATGTGCTCGCCAACCTCGACAAACTGGTGGTGAAAGCGGTGGGAGAATCCGGGGGATACGGAATGTTGATCGGCCCGCACAGCACCGCCGAGCAGCGGGAAGAGTTTCGGAAACGCATTGAAGCGGATCCCCGCAACTACATTGCTCAACCGACTCTGAACTTCTCTCGAGCCCCCTGTTTGATCGACGATGGCCTGGAGCCCCGTCACGTTGATCTCCGCCCTTACGTTCTGTTCGGCGATAAGGTCACCATCGTACCCGGCGGTCTTACGCGCGTCGCTCTGCGCAAGGGTTCGCTGGTCGTCAACTCATCCCAGGGTGGTGGAAGCAAGGACACCTGGGTACTCACTCACTAGTCAACGGAAACCAAAAACGCCATGCTTTCCCGAGTTGCCGACAGCCTCTATTGGATGAGCCGCTACCTGGAGCGCGCCGAACACTCCGCCCGTCTCATCGACGTGAATCTGAATCTAATGCTCGACGAATCGTCATCCAGCGCCGACCGGCGCTGGAAGCGCGTCCTGACCGCGCTCGGCGAGCCGCCCGGGTTTGAGTGGGGCGGAGATGCTTATGTCCTGGCCCACCTGATGACGTTCGATGGGGAGAATAGTTCGTCGATCATCTCCTGCATTATGTCGGCTCGCGAAAATGCGCGCCAGGTGCGCGAGCAAATCAGTTCGGAGCAATGGCAACAGCTCAACCGCCTCTATCACGACGTCACGCGCTCCGATTCAAACGAACTGAATGAGGCCCAGCCGTCGGATTTTCTACAGGCGGTGATGGCTGGGGCCCAGCTGTTTCAGGGCGTCACCGATTCCACCATGAGTCATGGCGAAGGCTGGCACTTTATCCAATTGGGCCGGTACATCGAGCGCGCCTCGGCCACCGTCACGCTGCTCGACGTCTACACGCATGAGTTCTGGAGCCAGCCGCACGGGCTCGTCGAAGGCAACGAGTACCTGGAGTGGATTGGCTTGCTGCGCTCATGTACCGCGTTCGAAGCCTATTGCAAAGTCTATACGGCCGACGTCAGTCCGGAACGTATCATCGAGTTCCTGCTGCTCAACGAAGAGTTTCCTCACTCGGTCCGGTTTGCGATCGATTGTCTGCAAAGCTCACTCGAAGCCATCCATGGCGAGGGAGGGAAGCGCCGGGCGGCGCCCTTGACCCGCCTGGCCGGGCGCCTGCAATCCTCCCTTCATTTTGGACAGGTTCCCGAAATCGTCGATCAAGGCGTATCGAACTACCTGAAGCACATCGTCCGCCAATGCCAGGAGATTCATCAGACCATCTACGCCCTGTATGTGCACTATTCCATCGAAGCGGCCCTAGCCGGATAAACCAGCATGTTCTACACCATCCGCCATCTCACGAAGTTTCGCTACTCGGCACCGGTTAGCGAAAGCGTCATGGAAACACGCATGCACCCGCGCAGCGACGGTAACCAGCGTTGTCTCACCTTCCACCTCTCGGTGAGTCCGCGCTGCCGTGTATTTTCCTATCGCGATCACCTCGGCAACAACCTCCATCACTTCGATATTCCAGGCGTTCATGAGCAACTCGTCATCGTCGCCGAATCGCTGGTTGACTTGCAACCCGCCTTGATGCCTCCACTGTCGCTGGGCCCCGATTCCTGGCAAGAGCTGGATTCGATGGTCAATAACGGCGACTACTGGGAGATGCTCCTGCCGAGCGAGTTCGCCACACCGACGCCGCTGCTCGTGGAACTTGCAGCGAAGCTCGATGTGCGTCGTCGCGAGGATCCGTTAATCGTCCTGAACGACATCAACGAGGGCCTCTACCGGCACTTTGATTACGTTAAGGAAACGACCCGGGTGGATTCTCCCATCGATGATGCGCTCCGCAGCGGTAAAGGCGTCTGCCAGGATTTCGCCCATATCATGATCGCCCTGGTCAGGGGTCTTCAAGTCCCGTGCCGTTATGTCAGCGGTTATCTGCATCACCGCAGCCAGGATCATGATCGCTCCTCGGAAGGCGCGACGCATGCTTGGGTGGAGGCCCTGTTGCCGAACCTCGGCTGGGTGGGCTTCGATCCGACCAACTACCTGTTTGCCGGTGACCGGCACATTCGGACTGCGATTGGCCGCGACTACGCCGATGTCCCGCCAACCAAAGGTATTTTTCGCGGCAAAACGGACAGCGAACTGAGCGTCGCGGTGCGCGTTGCGCCATCCGAGGCTCCTCCTCCACTCGACCAGGAGCTGCCGATTCCCGAGGACTGGTCCATCCTGGTTGAAAAGGCCCAGGAGCCTCCGCCCGCGCCGCCTGTGCAGCATATGCAACAGCAGCAGCAATAGCAGAGGTTTTCGTGAAGAACGAAACGCCTTTGTGTTTTGCGCGTCAACCATCACTTCGGGCATGTGGCGACACCTGTAGTTGGGCCAACAAACAATAGTCCGGCGTTGATCGCAACCACAAGGATTCCGTAGGTCGGCACAAGCCTCGCTTATATTCCACGGCGTGCGCCTTGGTAATCGCTTACATCGACGAAATCAAAACTTGCGACCGCGGCTACTCGCTACAAGGCTCGCCTCTGGAGTTGATCAAACGCATAAATTCCCCCTTTTATCCTTACTTCTGGGAAAAAATATGTCTGATGTGAATTTTATTGGATCAGATTTGCATTTCGGCGCTAAGCTGTTTCTACAGGGCAACACGGCATGGTAGTTGATTTCAGCACAGAAACCCTACATACACAGTTCGATGATGATTACGACGTCGTCTGTGCCGTTGATCGGGATTTTCGAATCTCATACTGTAACTGCGCGTGGGACTCCGCCGCACTCCAGAGCAATTGTGAGAGCTTACTGGGCTATCGTGCACTTGGTAGTTCAATCCTCGACGCGATATCACCCTGTCTGCGCGATTTCTATTACCTCCGCTTCCGCGATGTAATCGATTACAAGCGCTCCTGGCACCTGTTCTATCTCTGCTCCTCGGCTAGTTTACTGCGCGAGTTTAAGATGGTCGTCGAACCAATTGCGGATGACGGCATCTTGATTCGCCATACTCTAATCGCCGAGAAGCCTCACCCGTTTCCTGCGCTTCCGCCGAGTCATCACTACTATGACTTGAGCGGGCACGTTGCCATGTGTGCGCACTGCCGATTCACGGAGCGGCAAGACGGCAGCGACCGTTGGGACTGGGTACCCGACTTCGTCGAGAATCCGCCGTTACATATCGACTATGTGCTTTGTCGCCTGTGTGCTCGCCATTTCGAACTGAAGTAGGACTCATTTCGAAGCCAGCCCGGACTTCGGGCCTCGGGCAGGACTTGTGATGAGCGTTGCGGCCTCAGATAATGCTTACCGGGCCACCTTCAACTCTCGCCGTTTCTCATCTGTAAACACTACAGATAAGGCGGATTAACCACCCTATAATAGAACCGTAAGTTGAGGAAGCCCCGGTATGTCAAACGGCTATAAATCAACTACTTAGGAGAATGTTGTGTATACAAGCCCACGAAGTCTTGTTCCCTTTTTCGCACTGCTTTTCGGAACCATGACCGTTGCCGTAAGCGCGCAGACTGTTGTTAAGAAAGGTCCTCCACCCGCCACCTCGCCCGTTAGCGGTGCTGAGATGTACACGGCGTACTGTGCCGCGTGCCATGGGACCTCTCTCAAAGGAGACGGTCCGGCGGCTCCAGCCATGAAGAATCCACCCACCAATCTGACCTTGCTCGCCGCAAAAAACAACGGGAAGTTCCCGACCGCCGAGGTCTATACCTCGATCAAAGGCGACACTGGGGCGATGGTGACCGCTCACGGTTCGGCTGACATGCCGGTATGGGGGACTGTGTTCAATACGATGAGCCACAGCGATCCCGCAGAAGTCCACCTGAGGCTCGCAAATCTCGTTCATTACATCGAGTCAATGCAAGCCAAGTAGAGGACGCGACCGCCAGGAACATAAGCGCCGGTCATTTGACGGTGGGATGCCATGGCAATGGTTATGGCACCCGATCGTTATTAGTAGTAATTGAGGCGTAACTTAAAGAAGGCAGATCGAACTAATCTGCACGCATCCTCTTAGGGGGGCTATGCCCGTAAACTTACGAGGTCTTGCTCGATTCGCATCGTTACTCGCCGCATTGAGCGTCGCTGCTACCGCACAGAATGTCGTGAAGAAGGGCCCGCTGCCCGCCACTTCGCCCTCTAATGGCCAAGAGATGTATAAGGCGTATTGCGCGGCCTGCCATGGCATCGACGGTAAGGGTAACGGACCGGTGGCAGCGTCGCTCAAGGCGAAACCTACTGATTTGACCCAGCTAACTATAAAGAACAACGGCAAGTTTCCGAGTGCGGAAGTATACACATCGATCAAAGGCGACCCCGGCATGCCGACGCCCGCGCATGGCTCGACCGATATGCCGGCCTGGGGGCCGGTATTCAGTTCAATGAACCAGCACAGCGACAGCGTCGTACGCCTGCGCATCGCGAACCTGGTTAAGTACATCGAGACGATCCAGGCGAAGTAGTTAGGGCGCGCGTCCCTCTGATACCTGGGCCGCTGCGGCTCGAACAGGTTTCCTGTCTGCCCGTTTACACTCAGTACTTGGGCTCCCTCGACGAAACGCGGCCTCTTCTAACGGGCCATGCGCCTGCTCCTCGACGTCTCCTTTGGCGCGCCGCGGCTCAGCTCATTGCATGCGGCAACTGGCTGAGCGCTCATCGTGGAGCCTGTTTTTTCGGTATTCTGTCTCTCGAAATCATCTTGCGGTGCGCCTTGCTGGTGGGAACGGGTTTGCCGCGTCCCTCTTTTCACGACGAGTTCAGCTACCTGCTGGCGAGCGATACCTATGCGTCCGGCCGCCTGGCGAACCCGCCATTGCCTCACCCTGAGTTCTTTGAGGCGGAACACGTATTGTTGACTCCCAGGTACGCTTCCAAGTATCAGCCGGGGCAGGGGCTCTTCCTTGCCTTTGGGCAGCGCGTTTTCGGCCATCCCTTCTTTGGCGTGCTGTTGAGCGTCGCATTGGGCTGCGCCACCCTATATTGGGCTCTCCTGGCATGGACTCCATCCGCTTGGGCCGTCGCCGGCGGCCTGTCTGCTATCGCAATATTTGGGGTCGTCAATTACTGGGTTGACAGTTACTGGGGAGGCGCGGTGGCGTTTCTCGGAGCGGTACTCGCGCTCGGCTCGTGGGGACGCATCCGTCTGCACCGCCAATATCGTTTCGGCGCACTCCTGGCTGCGGGCGGTGCATTACTGCTGCTGACCCGTCCATTCGAGAGCAGTTTGCTGCTGGTAGTTCTTTTCTCGACAGCTTTCGCTTCAGCGTTGTCTTCCAAAGGCCAAGCGGGCTTGCCGCCATCTGCATCGCGCAGCGCATTGACCTTGTTTCGCTACGCCGCACCTGTCCTGGCACTCTACGCTGGATTCCAGCTCTACTTCAACTATCGCGTCACAGGCAACGCCCTTCGCTTGCCATACCTGGAGTACGCGCGCCAATACGACGTAATCTCGCAGCTTCGGTATGTGCCTCTGAGTTTTCCTAAGCCCTCCGCGAACCAGCGTGTCTCTGACCTTCACAATATCTTTGAGGTGGACGCCCACAAAGCAGCATTACGGCGTAGTGCCTTGGACGACACGTGGGCAATTCTCCAGAACACGAGCCCCGGGCTGGTCCTGCTGACTCTCTTCGTCGCTGTGCTGGCATCCATCCGCGACCGGGAAACCAGGGTGCTGCTAGCTCTGCTCGTTCCGCCAGGGTTGCCACTATACTTTGAGACATTTGCCACGCCCCACTACCTTGCGCCGTTCTTGGCCTGCCTGCTGCTGCTACTATTTCAATCCTCCTCGTCATTATTCAAACAGTCCGGCTGGCTCCGTAGCGGTCGGTACGTGCTGGTCGCCGTCTGTCTCCTGTCTGCGCTTGGTTATTTGTTCTACTGGAAGCGGACTGTGCTTTACAAGCTCTCCGTCGAAACGTATGCCCAGAGCCAGCGCCTGTCGATCGGACGGCGACTGAATCAGCTCCCGGGCCGTCAGCTTGTTTTTGTGCGCTACTCGCCTGACTATTCGATCCACTATGAGTGGGTGTACAATCCGGCGGACTTGCAGCAGGCCAAGGTGATCTTCGCGCACGATCTCTCCACCGAACGCGACGAAACGCTGCTGGCCGAGTATCCGGGCCGGCAGGCCTTGCGCCTGACCCTAAGCCCGACCCAGGCGACTCTGGCTTCGTTGGCGGCCGCTGTGAATCCGAAGTGAACTGGAACCGCCTCACTGTCCGGACTTGCCTGGCTCTACTGATGCTGGCAGCGCCCGTTTTTGCTGCGCCGCCGGAACCGCGCCCATATCACGTCAGCCACTATGACATCACCATCCAACCTGACCTGGCACAGCGGCTCATCCGGGGCTTGGTGACGCTCGACATCGTGGCTCTCAAGGACGACTTGGCTGCGATTGAGCTGGACGCCTCCGACATGATGATCATTAGCTGCGGGCAGGGAAGACAGCGGTTCCAGTACATTCGCGTCAACGACATCCTGCACGTAGATCTTCCTCGTGCGCTCAGAGTGAATCAGAAAGCCCGGATCACAATTCGGTACGAGGCGACGCCGCAAACCGGGGTCCGCTTTTCGAACGACCAGGTGTATACCGTTTTCTCCACCAGTCATTGGCTCCCCTGCAACGATCGGCCATCCGAGCGCTCCACTTTTACAATGCATGTGATCGCCCCTGCCAGCCTCACCGTCATTGCCTCAGGAGAGTTCGTTTCCGCGCGCAGCGGTAAAGGCGAGACCATCTCCACCTGGCGTGTCCGGCGTCCCATCTCAACTTATGTCGCCGGCTTCGCCGTGGGCCGTTTCACCGTCCATTCCGATCGCGGCATTGCGGCATCCCGGCAGGGAGCCAACAAACCGCGTCCTGAAGGCGCTATGAGCACGGTCACGTGCCTGCTGTCTCCCGATTTCCGAAAGCCGGCGGCTTCGCCGCAATCGACCGATTCAGCTACGAAAGCGGAGACTCCGGCGCCTGCTTCTGCGACTCATTCTTCGGAAGCCATGACCATCTTCGAGACAACGCGAACTGCCGCCGCTTTCTTTGCGGACAAGGCGGGCGAGCGGTATCCGGGTACGACCTACACTGAGGTTTTTACTAGTACGGACGTCGCTCAGGAGGAAGACCAATTCACACTCCTGTCACAGGGTTATTTTGCCGATCTGACCGACCACCCCGACGACTCGTGGCTTCTGGCGCATGAACTTGCGCATCAATGGTGGGGTATCTCTGTGACTTGTGCGGATTGGTCTGACTTTTGGCTCAACGAAGGCATCGCCAGTTATATGGCCGACGCCTTTCTTGAAAAGCAATATGGAAAGGCGCGTTACGACAAAGAGATAGAGCACTCGCATCAGGTCTATCGGGAGTCTCTCATCAACGGTCAGGATCGCCCCCTCAGCTACCACGAGTGGACTCGGCCGAGTCAGGCCGGCGGCCCCTTGCCCTACCACAAAGGGGCCTGGTTCCTGCATCTCCTCCGCCAGCAGATTGGCGATGATCAATTTTGGCGGGGAATGCGTCTATATACCAGAGGCAACTGGGAAAAATCCGTGGTGAGCCACACATTCCAAACCTCCCTCGAGCAGTCATGCCGTTGTAGTCTCCAAAACCTGTTCAATGAGTACGTTTATTGAACGTTTACTAGGGATTTCGATAAGACCCGAAAAGCTACTAGTTGATTAGAATTACACTAGGTGTAGTGTCGTCGCTACCGTAGTATTACTGGTAGAGGAGCTTTCATGTTAAACAACCCGATGGAAATTGGCACCTTAACATCAGAAGAGGCGTTGCATGCCAACGGCGATTTGCGATTCCCGGAGCGGCCACTCAAGGCCCGCATCCTGCTGGCTGATGATCACTTTCTGATTGCAGAGACTCTGTCGATCCTGCTGGCCCCGCACTTCGACGTGGTCGGTGTGCTGAATGACGGCAAACTCGTCGTCGAGGAAGTGGCGCGTTTGAAGCCTCAGATCGTGCTGCTGGACGTGACGATGCCGGGACTCAACGGCCTCGACGCCGCCCGCATGATTCTCGAGCAGGCCCCGAACACAAAAATCGTCTTCCTTACCATGCACGCCAATCGCGTGATCGTGAAGGAAGCATTCCGGGCCGGCGCCTCCGCCTTTGTCGTCAAGAATTGCGCCGCAAACGATCTGGTACTGGCGGTTAGAACCGTGCTGGCCGGCGGTACCTACGTCTCGCCCGAGGTCCAGGAAGAGATGGCCCAAGCCCCATCGGAAGAGCTATCGGAGCGCCAGATCACCGTCTTGCGCCTCATCGCACAAGGATGCAGCGCCAAGCAGATCGCCTTCCACCTCAACATCTCGTCGCGCACCGCCGAGTTCCACAAAAACTCCATCATGGAGAAGCTTAAGCTCCGCACCACGGCGCAGCTTACTCGCTACGCCATGGAACACGGCATCGTGTCGTAACACGCGAGACGCGAGCCCTTACACTAGCGACTGCAGTTCCAGTAGCGAATAGAAAAAGTCGTCCATTGAAATAGCTTTTGTGACGAACCTGTTTGCTCCCAGTTGCTGCGCGAGTTGCCGGTCTGATTCCGAAGACGAGGAAGTCAGCACCACCAGGAAACATTTCTCAAGAGCCGGCTCCCGGCGGATCTCCCGCAGGATCGTGCTCCCGTGCATTCCCAGTAGATTCCAATCGAGCAGCACCAGCGTCGGGCCCACCGGGCCATCGGCCAGCTGCCGCAGGCCAACCAGTGCTTCCGGCCCGCTCTCGTAGAAAGTCAGCCGGCACGGGCGGGTCCAGAGGTCAAGAGCCTCCCGGATCAGGAGGGCGTCTTGAGGGCTGTTCTCGACGACTACGACATGCACCTCGGAAGCGGCTTCGAATGGAGTCTGGCTCATGCCGTCCCGGTAGATGTCCCGGCCCTTGGGAGCGTGAAAACGAAGGTGGACCCTTGGCCCACTGCAGACTCGACCCAGATTTTGCCCCCCGTGCGCTCCACGATCTTGCGGCAGGTTGCCAGCCCGATTCCGCGGCCGGGAATGGCGGGGTTCAGGCGCTGCAAGGGCTGGAAGAGACGTGGATATTGCCGTTCGTCAATACCGCAGCCGTTGTCGCGAACCCGAAAAACCGAGCGGCCATCCTGCGCTGCAGCCGTGATCTCAACCTGCGGCGTCTCCTTGCCGCGCCGGAATTTGATGGCGTTGCTGAGAAGGTTCTCGAACAGGGAAACCAGGGCCTCCGGCGCCAGCGGTGCGGGAGGCAAATCGTGCCACTCAATAATCGCGCCCGATTCCTCGATCGGTTTCGCGAGATTGGCAATCGCCCGTTCGACGGCGCGTTCCGTACTGGCTCCCTCGATGGCGTGGAGCGACTTCCGCCCGGCTGCGGCATCCGCGGCGATCGCCGCAATCTGCGCCACCATCTGTTCCAGATTCTTGATTCCACCTTCCACCAAGGCCCTCGACTCCGCCGCCAAAGCCGATTGGTCCCGCAGGGTCTCCAGCATCCAGCGCGTGCTCGTGAGCGGCGACGCCAGGTCGTGGGAAATGGTACGCGCGAATCGGTGGGCGTCCTCCTGGCAATATTCCAACTCGGCCGTCAACAGGTCAAGCCGCCGCCGCAGCGCGGCAACCGTCTCTGCAGAAATATCGTCTTCCAGAGCCATCCGCGTGCTGATCTTTCTGAACAGCGTGGTCCGTCTCTTAGTTCCACGCTGAATCCACTACAGACAGCATACGCTGGGTTGAAGCGCTACGCACAAGGTTTGGCGGCAGGGAAGCGCGCGTTCTTCGAAGGAGGAATGAAATGATGGGGATGGCAGTGCAAAGTGAACGTTCTGCTCGCAGTATCTCAGCTAGTTGACATAATACTTGTTATCAGCCGTGCTTAAGGTCCACTGTCGAATCCACCAGGAACCCATTGTCCCTAGGCCAGGAATGACTGATACTACTAGTTAAATTGGATCAGGAGCTCATTACCTAGGACTCCCTCGAAACCATGTGCCCTAACTGCGATTCTGCAAACATCACGCCCTCGAAAACGCACAGGCTGCGCGACTTGTTATTCCGTCCATTCGGACAGGTTGCCTATCGATGCCGCGATTGCAAATCCAGATTCTATTTCCCGAGGCGGCTTGAAGAAGAAGCGACGCGGCGGCGCGAATGGCTGCTCTCGGTGCGCAGTTCGGAACACCACTAGCAGAGGGCTCCGAGGCAACCAGGTGTTGCAGTTCTTCTATTGACCGTTCTCCGGACGAACCGTATTCGGGCGGATGGCGGAAAAAGCGGAAACCGCCCCGGCCACCAGGTCTGGCGGTACGCGCATCTCAATCTTCACGGCTTGGTCGGCCTGCGTCACTTCAATGGCGTCGTAAAGCCGGAGCATATCGGTTTGACCCGACTTGGTTGTCAGCCGCGCCAAACCAATCATTCCCTTCAGGGCATCCCTGACTCGCTTCACGCCGTCCGCAGAGACGCAGTCCAGCGTCCCGCTGTACCGGATGCCATCATCCACATGGATTCCCATGGTGGCTCCGCTGATATAGTTCATCAGGTTCGATGCCAGCGATTCCACATCCTCCCGCTGGGTCAACAGCGACACCGGAGGCAATCCGCCGTCATCCACCAGCCACAGTTGGTCGTCGCTAGGCAGGCTGGCAATGCGCGTCGCCAGGGCCGCGGGAAGCTTGGTCGAGGGATGATCGCGACGGTCCAGCAAAGAGCGTAGGCTCGCTGCGGGTCCGGCCACTGCCACGCCCGGATTCATAAAAACCACCGCATAGCGGTCGTCCCCGATCAGCGTGTACCCCTTGTAAGACGTTCGGTGGTTGCCCAGCGGATCCAGCTTTGGCTCTAACTCCCCCACCGTAAAGCGTCCCCGCACCATCACCAGCGCGTCGTTTGGCGTGGTGGCCAGCAGCATCTCCCAAACATCCTTCTGCGGGTCGAGCCCGGTCCGGGCTTTGAAATCCGCCAGCGCACTCAGGTTCAGCCGGGATGCATACTTCTGATAGAGCGGCGTAGCCCGCAGTTTCTCCAATCGCAGCCCGGCCAGCATCTGCGTATCGGGTGGGATGAGCGGCCCAAACGCGGGATCGATAAACACGCCACCGGCCGGCGCCCGGTGGCAGCTTGCGAGCAAAACGGCGCATATCAGCGCAATTGCCAACCTGCAAAAAGCCAGCTGCCTCACTAATAATCCTTCCTTTGAAAGATGAGAATCGCAGCCGAAAGGATGACGATTCCGAACAGCGCGGATGTCCACAGCGGGGCAGCCCAGCTCGGCGCGGTCTCTTTCAGGATCAGGTCATGCAGCGCCCTCGCCAGGTCATAGACCTTCGGGAGAACCCAATAAAGTCCCTGCCATAGATTGCGCGACCACTCGGAACTCAGCAATTGGACCACAATCTTCCGCTGCGCCAGCACCGCGCTGATCAACATTAAAGCCGCCGCGACCATCACCGACAAGGCGGCGCTTTCGGAGATGACTCCAATGAACACGACCACGGACAATAACACCGCAAAAATCAGAATCGTCAGTGGAATTGCATACAAGAAAGTGGTGTACCAGATGTCGGTCTTGATGCCGATGATGATCCAAATCGCGCCAATCAGGTAAGTGTTATTCACGCTCACCACCAGCAGGTTTCCGACATAACGGCCTATCAGCAGCATGGGCCGTGACACGGGCTTCGATAGGAGCAGCCCGATGCGGCCCGGTTCCAGCACGCTCGGAATCAAGCCGGACGAAGCAAACACGGCCAGGAACGTCCCCCAGATATACAGGAAGACAGCAACAAACATGTACGCAGTGCGAACGAACTTCTCGATGTTCATGTTCCGCCGCATCGGGCCCAGGTCCATCAATGAGACCGCGCCCTGAACCAGATCGATCTTCAGGGCAAACAGGAAGAACAGGATTAAGAACGTCGACAGCCCAAACAAGCCCCAGAACAGCCAGCGTGCCCTCGCTTCCTGGATTGTGTCCAGTATCAGCGCCAGCAGCACCCGCCACGACGAACCGCTTAGAGGCGATGTGCCCGCGGCGGCTGAGGCCGTTTTCACTCGGGTGGGTGCATTCACGGCGCTCATTTACTTCCCTCCCCCGGTTCGCCCGTTCGGACTGCCGGCCGCTGCCGATGCGACGGCGGTGGTCGTAATAAACAGGTCCTCGAGTGAACTACTGGTGGGAATCACACTGTGGATCATGGCGCCCGCCGCGCGCAACCGGTCGATGGCTTCGTTTACCTGCTCCGCCGTCGCGACCGTCACTTCCAGCCCGTCCGGAGTCTCCTGTAGGTTACCCGTCACCGCCAACAACTCGTCACGCACAGTGCCGGTTACATGCAGCGCCGTGATCCGGTAGCCGCGGCCCTTGAGCAAATCGCTCATCTTCCCGTCGAGTGCCAGTCGCCCTCGGTTCAGGATCGCCACGTAGTCGCAGAATGTCTCCACTTCGCTCAACAAGTGCGAATTCAGGAAGATCGTCACTCCCGTGCCGGTCAAACCATTCAGAATCTCCCGTATCTGCCGCCGGCCAACCGGGTCCACGCCATCCGTCGGTTCGTCCAAAACCAGCAACCGCGGCCGGTGCATCAGCGCTTGCGCCAAACCCAAACGCTGCAGCATGCCTTTCGAGTACTTCTTGATGCGTACGTCGCCCCAGCCTTCCAGGCCAACCAGCTCCAATAGCTCGCCGGAGCGCCGTTTTCGGTCGCCCGCGCTCATCCCCGATAACGCTCCGTAGAAATCGAGCATCCCTGCGCCGGTGAAGTAGGTCGGGAAACGATGGTTCTCAGGCAGATACCCAACCGGCCGCCGCGATTCCGGTTCACGTGAGTCCCGGCCAAACAGGCTGGCTCGCCCCGCCGTCGGCCCGACGGCAGAGAGCAGCATTTTCACAAATGTCGTCTTCCCGGCTCCGTTCGCACCCAACAGGCCATACTTGGTGCCCGCCGGTACCCGCAGGCTCAAGCCCGCCACGGCTGTGAATTCACGGCCACGCCATCGATTCCGGTAAATCTTCTGCAGGCCGTTGGTCTCAATCGCGTAGTCGGTGGTCATTTAATGCCGTAGGGTCCAGCCAGCCGCATGGGTCGGGCACGGCCCGCGATGCATCCGTGGGTCAATCATTAATCTGGTCGAAAGCACAGAACTTGATGCGGCCCTGACTAAGCAACGATAGCCGCAGGACAAAAGAGGCGCGCCATGGCTTCCTTCGATTCTATCTTGCAACTCACCTGAAGAAAGCCGCCGAATGTCAGTCGGCCGATCGGGCCTTGGCTTGGAGGACTGCGCAGGCGGCTGCTGCTGGCATCGGCGCGGCAACCGCCGCATCTGCCCTCCCGGGTTCCTGCTCGCCCGATGCTACGATGAGGGTCAGCCGGGTTCCCCGCCCCTTCCATGCTTCGCATTCCTACCGGTATTCTCACGGAAATCATCGCCTGGAAGCGCCAGGAAGTTGAAACACTTCTGCCGTTGTGCGCTCAGTTCGAGCGCGCCGCTCACGAATCCATTCCAACCCGCCGATCGTTCGCCGGTGCACTTCGTGCTCACGCTCCCGCTATCATCGCGGAGATCAAAAAAGCATCCCCGAGTAAAGGTGTCCTACAGGCGAACTTCTACCCGCCTGCCATCGCGAGTGCCTACCGGTCGGGAGGCGCCGCCTGCCTATCGGTCCTGACCGACCGCCAGTACTTTCAGGGCAGCCTCATGGATCTCGAAGCGGCACGAGCCGCGGTGGATCTTCCCGTCTTGCGGAAAGACTTCACCATCCATCAGGTCCAGATCTTCGAAGCGGCCGCCCACCATGCCGACGCCATTCTGCTCATCGCCGCCGTACTCTCCTTTGAGGAGCTGCGCGATTTCCGGGAACTGGCCGCATCGCTTGGTTTGGCGGCACTGGTCGAGGTCCACGATGCCGCAGATCTCGCCAAGGCAGCCGACTCGGGCGCGACCCTTATTGGCGTCAACAATCGCAACCTGGAGACCTTTGAAGTAACACTTGAAACTTCGCTCACCCTCGCCGCACAGATGCCGCGCGGTGCTGTTTCTGTCTCGGAAAGCGGCATCCACACCAGGGCCGACCTGAACTTATTACGTGCTGCAGGCTATTCGGCCTTCCTCGTCGGCGAGTCGCTCATGCGCTCCGCTGATCCGGAAGCAGCATTAAAAGCATTGCTTCATTAAATGCTATGTATTCTACTTGAAGCACAAGGGCCTGTCATAAAGATCTGTGGGATCACAAGCCTCCAGGACGCCCAGGATGCGGTCGCAGCAGGGGCAACCGCCCTGGGCTTCAACTTCTACCCCAAGAGCCCGCGTTACGTCTCGGTCAACCGTGCCCGCGAGATCGTTCGCACACTGCCCGACGGCGTACTCAAAGTCGGCGTGTTCGTGAATGCCTCAGCGGAGGAACTGTCCGCCGCCAGGGTCGCTGTCCAACTTGATGTCTTGCAGTTGCATGGGGATGTGCCGGCGCGGCTCCCGAACCTTCCGAACTGGCGCTCGATACCGGTGGATAACAACTTTAACTTGGCTACGCTAAATAGCTCATGCGAAGCCTACTTGCTGGATGCGCCCAGCGCTGATTTCGGTGGTTCCGGCCAGACCTTCGATTGGTCTCGCGCCGCCGCTTCGAACCCCTCGGTGCGCCTGATCGTAGCAGGCGGTTTAGACGCTTCAAATGTGGCCGCTGCCATCGACGCTGTGCATCCATGGGGCGTCGACGCCTGCTCCCGCCTGGAATCCTTACCAGGCCGCAAAGACTACCTCAGAGTTAAAGCCTTTGTTGAGGCAGCTCGCGCCGCATTCGAAAGTCTTGGAGGCGCCGGCTGAGCACACCGAAAACAAAAAGAGGTTGTCCGCTCTGTGGCAGCGCGGGCAACCTCGAAATTCCTCCGCAAGCAATGTCTGTTTAATTCACTAACTATGTTTCTGTCTGTAGATCTGCTTGCTCAGGCCGTTCTGCTGCCGGTTGATCTTCCCTTTTTGGGCTTTGGTCAGTCCGCCACCGTTCGCGGCGCGGTCGCCGGCTACTTCACCGTTGAGCGCGCGCTCCTTGTTCTCCAGCTTGGCTGTTTGTCCCGCCGTCAATGAGCCGGACTTTATGCCTTGCGCAATTCGGTCCTGCTGATTTTCGCGGCGCTGCCCGACCTCGCCGTTCCCATATTGCGCTTTCGTTGCGTTGTGCTTGTCGGTGTAGATTTGTTTGCTCAAGCCATTCTGCTGCTGCTGGACCTGCGCCTTTTCGGCCGGCGTTAACGTACCGCCATTCGCGTGACGGTCCGCCCCGATTTCCTGGTTCAAGGCGGACTCTTTGTCTTCCAGCTTGGTTGTTTCACCCGCCGTCAGTTGCCCGGATTGAACGCCCTGCGCAATGCGGTCCTGTTGATTTTCCTTGCGCTGGTTCACGGTCGCGGGATCGGCGGGGGTCGTTTGCGCGAACACTAAACTGCCGCAAGCCGCGGCCAATACCATCGCCAGTGCTAGTTGACGTTTCATCTCACTCCTCCTCTTGAGACCGGATCTTTTGAGCTTCTGGCCGGTTCAGTAGGAAGAACGGGAAAATGGGATTCTAGTTGACGATCACCGCAAATTAAACGGGCGTCAACCCGTTAAAGTTCATTCAGGAACGGTAGCCTCCACTACGCACGCGCAGCGCCGCCCACCGCACCCCCCGTGACATAGGCCCCAACCAAACACCCCGCAATCAACACTTCCGTAATCGCCGGCGCAACAAAGAAGTATCGGCCCGCAACTATCGCCGTGCCGCAAAAGGCCAGAATAAAGGCAGCCAGAATCGGTCGAATCAGTTTCGGTTGGCTCTTCGCAATCTCGCCAAGCTGCCAGAACAACACCGCCTCCACGAGAAGGCAGATACTCAGGAAGAGTCCGTAGCCAAAGTGGAAGTCCCAATACGTGCGCGGTGAACCCATCACCAGGAATTGATGGGCCTTCATCGTTTCGATCACCGCAATTTGTTCCGAACCGTACGTCGGCTTCCCGAACACGCCTCCCACTGTGTGCAACACCGCATGAACGAGCGTAAGAATCGACGCCACCCGTAACCAGATCGTCGGCTTCATTGCGCCAACACCTTCTTCGGCTCGACGTACGTTCTCATCCACCGCATCACCCGCGGCCAGCCGTTGCTGTGGCTTTCAAACGCTTGATCGCTTGTGAAGCCACTATGCTTGACCGTCAACAGAGTGCCCACGGCCGTCGGCTTGAATTCCAGCTCGACGACCGTGCTTCCTTCGGTCGACCAGCTTGGTTTCCACGTGAATCTCAACTGGTTCGGACGGTCGACTTGCAGGTATTCGCCTTCCACCGAGAACGTGCTCCCATCCAAAGACTTCCCGCGGGCAATCCACTTCCCGCCTACGCGGAGGTCGCTCTCCCAGCCTGTGGTGCGGTACGTCTGGTCGTCTCCCCACCACGCCTTAAGTTGCTCCGGATCAGTCCATGCGGAAAAAACCCGATCCGGGGATGCTTCGATTTCGATTGATTCAACAATTGTGCGCTCCATGCTTATGCCTCTTCTTTCCTGGATTCTTCCAAGTAACGCTTTAAGTTTTTGAGTTTTCCCTGCCACATCCTTCGGTATTCTTCCAACCAGTCGTCGACGCTTTTGAGCGGCTTCGCGTTCAGTTTGTAGATACGATTCCTGCCATCTCGCCGCTCGTAAACCAACTCGGCATCCAGCAACAAACGGAGGTGCTTTGAGATCGCGGGCCGGCTCACCGGAAAACCCCGTGCGATCGTGTTGACGGGCTGTTCGCCCGCACGCAGCAACGACAGAATGTCCCGGCGAGTCGGATCAGCCAAGGCTCGGAACACCGTGTCTTGGCGTTCCGCGTATTGCGTAACCATTTAGTTACGGATTGTAGGGCACTTTCATCGCGGCGTCAAGCGTCTTTTCAGTCGTGGGAGTCGTGGGGCTGGGAGGACTGGTGCTACGCCTGGGCGGGCCGCAGCCTGTCCGTCAGGATCACCCAAATAATCCCCAGGCCGTTGCAATGGGAACAGTGGCCGCCGCCGGTGTCTTTGCCTTTTCCGGCGCACTCAATACAGCTAGCCACCAGGCGAGGTGCGTCCGGGGCGGTGTCAGTGCCTTTTCCGGCCGGCCTGATCACTTTCGAATGGTGTTGATAGATCAGCCAGTGCACCAGCTTGTGCTCCACCGCCGAGCGCTCCTCCGGGGACATTTGCGGGCACTTCTTCTGCCACCAGTCCAGCGAACAGCTGTAACAGACCAGATCACCGGCGTCGAACAACGCCCCTGGCTCCGCGAAGCGCACATACCTCCTGCACCAGGAGCACTGCTTGAGCCCCAGCAGCCCCAATGCATTCCTGATTGCAGCTATTTCGCGCTCGACGTCCGGCAGCGCTTCTTCGGCTCGCGGATCGAAACTTTCGGACATTCCCCTAGCCTCCCATACTCTGTCGTTGCCCCCGCCTAATGCACGGGAACCGGGACGCCGCCTGCTTCCCTGCTCCGCTGCGCGGCGTCCATGAATTCGAACATCTCCATGGTTTCGACCGTAGGGAATGGCGGCGTCTTGGTGTTCATGAATTTCACGATCTGTTCTACCAGTTTCGCGTAGCTGAACTTCAAGTCCGGCAGCGCCGTGATTTGTGTTTTCTCGCGGAACGCGATGCCGCCGTACTTGCCATACGGACGCTCCAGCCGCACGGTACCCAGCCGGCCATCTTTCCATCGCCCCGTCACCACGTCCGCCCCGTCCGCCCCGTCCGCATGCGTGCGTGTCACTTCCACACAACCCGTACCCATCACGGTGTACAGCATCTCCACGCCATGCACGCCGTACCAGCTCAGATCCAGCTTGTGGTGCTCTTCCAAGGGACCCGGCGCCCAAACAATGGCTCCGGTTAGATCGGCCGTTTTCAACGTAGCAATGTCGCTGAAGCGTAGCGACGATGCCGAGAACCAGGGAATATGGTTCACTGCCGCCACTCGCACAATCTCGCGCGCATCTTCAATGTTCGACGAAAGCGGCTTGTCGATAAACACCGGCTTACCGCATTTCACGGCTTCTTGAAACTGCGCCAGGTGCGGCCGCCCATCCACGCTTTCGAGCAAAATGCCGTCCACCAGCGGGCACAGGTCCGTGATCCGGTCGACAAACTTGACCTGCCACTTCTCTTTCATCTCTGCGGCGTACTTGTCCACCCGGTTGCGGCTCTCATCCAGGTCCGGGCTTCCACCCTTATAGGCCGCAACAACCTTCGCGCCGGTCACGTGGTCGGCGACGGTCGGATCGTTCAGAAGTTCCGTGAATGCTGTCGCATGTCCTGTATCCGTCCCGATCATCCCGAGCCGGAGGTCGGCCGGAGAAGCCACGCTCACGGCTACCGACAGCAGGAAAAGCAAACGCAGGCAGCTTGATCGCATAGAAACACCAGTGTATGAAACCCAAGATCCAATCGTTATGGGCCTCATAGCTGGTTGAAAACCCCTCCTACCTTCGCAAACCCTACCGAGCCGCGACGAGCTCACCGCCTCGGAGCCATACTACACTTCGCACAAACCCGCGCCAGCAAGCCAGGCAGACTGGCCTACCGAGCCCCGGATCTCGCGACACGAAACTTCCGCACAACGAAGCCGCAGCGGCGATCATAAGCAAGCCGCGACGGACGCTCGAATGATCACGAAGCCCAATTCCCGATGCGGCCAGCGACGGCTTGCCACGTTCCGGTGCAGGCGACGGTAGCTCTCCGCCTCGGAGCCACGGACTTGCCGCAAATTCCGCACAGACGCGCGCGTAGCAAGCGGACACCTGACATCACGAACCCTACCGAGCTGCGACGGACTCTCCGCCTCGGGCCATGCTTCGCCCGGCGCGTAGTAAGCGGACACGCCAGTTCACTAAGCTAGGCCCAGGTACTTGCTGGAGCCCGGAGCTGCTGGAACCTGAACCGAGCTCATTTGTACCTGCTCGCTCCCCCCTTCACTGCTTCCGGTAATCCAGCGGCGGCGTCGCATCGGCCGGAATGTGCGATTGGTAACTTCTGCCTTTCAGCTGCCGCTGGAAATCGGCCTTGGCATCCTCCACCAGCGCCGGGTTCAGAAACAGATCCGCCCCCGTGAGCGCGATCGCCTTGGCCGCCACCAGCATGCCGCGTTGCCCAATGCTCATTCCCGCGCAGGCCGTGGCTTGCCAGGTGTGCGGTGCGACGCCCGGTACAAATGTGGCCGCACCGAAGCCAATGGTCGGTACGTTCCAGCTCACATCGCCGACGTCGGTGGAAGCCGCCGGCGAATTGGGATCGAACGCACGCAGGGGAAGCACGACGCTGGTCGATTCGAGGTCCCCGGCTCCGTCCGCCGGAAGGCTCTTCTGCAAGGCCTCCGCGAAGTGCTTCTGTTCAGCGGTGTAATGGAAACCGCCCACTTCCTCCAGATTCGTTTGCGCCACCTTCGCCAGCGCGTCGTTCGGCAGAATGTTCACCTCGCCGCTGACGATTCTCACGTCGACGGTGGTCTCGGTCATCAGCGCCGCTCCTTGCGCGATCTTTCCGATGCGCGTCCAGATGCCGTCCAGCGTAGTCGCCGACGGGCTGCGCGCCATCAGGTAAAGCTCGGCTGTATCCGGCACCACGTTCGGCGCCACGCCGCCTTTCGTAATGATGTAGTGAATTCTCGTGTTGCTGGGCACGTGTTCGCGCAGGAACTCGATTCCATTGCCCATCAGCATCACCGCGTCCAACGCCGAGCGTCCGCGGTCCGGCGCCATTGCCGCATGTGCCGCTACGCCGTGGAACAGAAACCGCGCCGAAGTAATGGCCAGCGCGCCTCCGTTGGTGACTTCGTTGTGGTCGGCCGGGTGCCAGTGCAAAATCACATCCACGTCTTTGAACACACCAGCCCTCACCAGATAGACTTTTCCGGAACCGCCCTCTTCGGCCGGCGTTCCGTAATATCGCAGCGTTCCCGCAACATGATTGGCCGCCATATATTCCTTCAGCGCAACGGCCGCCAGAGCCGCTCCGGCTCCCAACAGATTGTGCCCGCACCCATGGCCAGGTGCTCCGGCTGTCACTGGGTTGCGATCCGGCACGGCGGCCTGCGATAGCCCAGGCAATGCGTCGAATTCGCCGAGGATGCCAATGACGGGCTGGCCCGACCCATAGCTCGCAATGAACGCGGTCGGCTCGCCGCCAACGCCAGACTGTATCTGGAAGCCTGCCTGCTTCAAATCACTTTGCAACAGCGCCGAGCTTTTCTCTTCGTGATAGCCCATCTCGGCGTAGTCCCAGATGGCTTTTGAGGTCTTGATGTACTCGGCAGCTTGCTGATCGACGAACTGATCAATCTGCTGGTGTGGCGCGGCCGTCTGGCCGGAGGCTCCCACGGAAAGCAGTGCGCCCGCGGCGATGCCCGCGATGGCCGATACAAGCATGCGAATAGGAATGGCGATGGGAAGTTTCACTAGTGGTTTAGTGTACCGAGCCGGGACGCAGAAATGCCAACTGGGCCAGGCTTGCTACGTCCGCCGAAGCTTGCCGCCCCATCTACTCCTGGTGCAGCGCTACCATCGGGTCAATCCTGGTCGCGCGCCGCGCTGGAAGATAGTTCGCCAGCAGCGCCACCGCCAGCAGCAACACCGCGACCGACACCATCACAACCGGATCCAGTGGCGCCACCCCAAACAGCAGTGCGCGTAAGCTTGACGCGAGCGCGGCCGCGCCGGCCATCCCAACCACCAACCCAATCAGCGCGCTCTTGAGTCCGTTACGGATCACCATCACTTTCAGTTGCCCAGGCGTCGAGCCCAGCGCCATGCGCAGTCCGAATTCTCGCGTCCGCTGCGCCACGCCATAGGAAACGACGCCGTGAATTCCCAATGCCGCCAGCAGCATCGACACACCCGCAAAGACGGCCATGAGCGTCGTCGAGATGCGCGGCGCCGTATCCGCCAATGACAGGTACTCGTCCATGCTTCGAATCTGGAACACCGGCTGGCCTCGATCCACAGACCACACGGCCTCTTTCACCGCCTTCACCACCGTCGCCGTGTCCATGGTCGTGCGCACGGCCAACGCCATGGCCTGATTGGGCGCTTGTTCAAATGGCGCGTAGATGGTTGGCTCCGGCTGTTTTTCCAGGCCATAGTGATGCACTTGGCCAACAATCCCGACCACCTTTCGATATTGCCCCCGCAAGCGCATGCGCCGTCCGACCGGATCTTCGTGAGGCCAGTACTGGTGCGCCAGCGTTTCGTCGATCAGGATGACCGGTTCGGCGTCGCGCACATCGCTGCCGGAAAGCGGCCTGCCGGCGAGCAGCGGAATTCCCATGGTGTTGAGATAGCGTGGGCTGATGCGCCGGAAATCGGCCACCATTTCCTGCCCCGGCGGCTCAAGACGATTCTCAATCGTAAAGTACTCCCTGTCGTTCTGCTGGCCCAGCGGCAGCACATCCGTAAGGCCCGCCGATTGAATGCCCGGTATTTGTTCGGCCTGATCGATCACACGCCTGTAGAACGCAGCCTGTTCGCGATCGTTCTTATAGAGGTTGTCCGTGGGCAGCCGCATGCGGAACGTCAGTACATGCTCCGGTCGTATGCCGGGGTTGACGTGCTGCAAATTGACGAAACTCTTCATAGCGAGTCCGGCGCCGATCAGCAGCATGCTGGCGAGCGCCACTTCTCCGGCCACCAGCCAGGCCCACACGCCGGTTCGGTCAGCCGCCGACGATGAGGTGCGGCCGCCCGCCTTCAATGCCTCATTCATGTCGCTACCCGCAACGTACAGCCCGGGAATCAAGCCGAACAGCAGGGCCGCCACCGTCGAGATCAGCAGCGCGAAGCAAAGCGCGCGCCCATCCACGCCGATCGCGGGCCTGACGATTTCCGTCCCGGCCTCCGCCATCGGCAACGTGCCGGGCAGCACGGCGCTGAGCAGATCGACGCCCCATACGGCGATGAAGACGCCCAGCGCGCCGCCGATCAGGCTCAGCAGCAGGCTCTCGCCTAGGATCTGTCTCACCAGCCGTCCTCGCCCCGCGCCCAAGGCCGCACGGATTCCCATCTCCTTGCGTCGCCCCGTCACACGCGCCAGCAACAAACTCGCAACGTTCGCGCAGGCCAGCAGGAGCAACAGTCCCACTGCGCCCAGCAACAACAGCAACGCCGGCCGTATGTACTCAAACAGCGCCTGCTTCATCCCCACCACCGCCACATCCCAGCCTGCGAGCCGCGGCGTCTGGGCATCAATGCGCCGCGCGATATTGCTCAACTCGGCCTGCGCTTGCGCTAGCGTCACACCAGGCTTCATGCGGGCGATCACGCCGAACTCATGGCTCGCACGGCTCTTCGCCCTTAGTTCCGCAACGGGCCATGGCACATACAGGTCGCTCGGCACAGGCTGCCAGAAATCCGGAGCCAGCACACCGATGACGGTGTAAGGCTCGCTGTTCACGATGAAAGTTCGTCCAATAACGGCCGGATCCGCTCCGAAGCGGCGCTTCCAAAACCCGTTTGTCAGCACAGCTACCGGATAGCGTGCCTTGCCTTCTCCTTCGGCGGCCGTAAATCCGCGGCCTAGAACGGTGCGCGCTCCCAGCATCGAAAGGAAATTCGTGGTTACGCGCAACCCCACCACCTGCTCCGGCTCGCCATCACCGGTTAGTGTGCCCGTGCCCACCTCGAGCAGCGTCATCTCGTCGAAGGATTGGCTCTGCTCCTTCCAATCCAGGAAATTCGGACCGCTCGGCCCTTCGCGCTTGATGCCGTCTTTCAGATCCGTCTCCCAGATCATCGCGAGCCGGTCGGCGCCGGGAAACGGCAAAGGCCGCAGCACCACAGAATTGACCACGCTAAAGATCGCCGTGTTCGCCCCGATGCCGAGCGCAAGTACCAGCACCGCCACAATGCTGAAGCCGGGGGCCTTCAGCAAGCGTGCGAAACGAATAACGCAGATCCTTCAGGAAACTGATCATTTAGTAGTCATCTGTGCACACGGAGGTCCGTTGCAGGCAGCGCTCAAGTGACTGAAAAGCTTACACGAAGACAGCACCAGCCCAAAACGCCACTGTCCGGTTCTGGGAATCACTTGCTTTTGTCACTCCGTACTCAAGGACCTTCACCTCAGCCCCGTGACCCTCATCCGCGGTAGAATCTCCAGAGCAGAAAGCGAGGCCACACCATGCCGAAGTTCGTCATTGAGAGGGACATTCCGGGCGTTGGCAAGTTCACTCCCGAGCAACTGCATGCCGTATCCCAGAAGTCGTGCGGTGTTCTGCGGGAAATGGGCCCCCAGATTCAGTGGGTTCACAGCTACGTCACCGATGACAAAATATACTGCCTCTACATCGCTCCTGATGAAGAAGCCGTGCGCAGGCATGCCGAGTTGGGTGGCTTTCCGGCCAACAAGATCTCGCGAGTCCGTGCGGTGATTGATCCGACAACCTCGGAGTAGCCCTAACAACCGAGGTGTACGTTACCAGGCGCCCCGTGAAGGTGGTGCCGAGGATGCCTTCGTGCACGAAGTCCTGATGAAGCGCCAGCTTGCCTTTGATGTGCCACCGGCAACTGCTCGCGTGTGGCGGCCTTCATCATCTCGGTGACGCGCACAATGTCGCGCGCTTCGTCCGGCGACAGACGGAAACCCGACTCTGCCGGCTCGAAAACCCTCAGAACATCAGCCCGTAGCCGAGCAGCGATTGCAGACCGCCGCTCGCCCAAACACCCGAAGGCTGAGCCTGAATAAATGCCCGGAACAACAAGTGCGCAGTTTTCGACGCCTGCTGCTGCAGCGCCAGGGTGCCCGGCAGCATCTCCTGTAATTCATTCGGGATGAGATTGTTCAGCAGATCAGCCAGGATACCCGGGACACGCGGGTCCGAGGACTCCGTATTGGCGAGTTCGAGTCGTCCGCCGTTGGTCGAGTAGTCGTAGAACTCCAGTTCGGTTGATGCCGGGATGATATTGGAAGTTGGAGGCACCCATTTCGTGTACATGCCGAGCTTGCTGTGCTCGGTCCGCACGCCCACCACATGAGTCGGCGCGTTATTGAAGTTAAAGTAATCGGGGACAATCTCATCCGTCGAAAGCAGAACATAGGGCCGGCCCGGCGCGTCAGCGGACTTGAGCATGGAGATCATGTCGTGCCGGCCGCCATAGATTTGGGCAAGATTACCAGAATTCATCCACTGGTTACTGCCCTTATAGCCTAAGGTGGCCATCAGATTCAGGAAATCCACCGAAGAAGTAAGCCCGGTTCGTATCTCGTCTGTATCATCGACAAACCGGCCGCTGGGGTCGACCACGATCAGGGGGATGTGGAAGGCTTCCTCGTACACGCTGCCCATTTTGCCTTGGACGAATCCGTGCGCGCCGGAGTATTCACCGTGGTCCGACGCGAAGACAATCACGGTGTTCTCCACGACTTTTTCCGGCAGGCTGTGTAGTGCCTCCAGCACACGGCCGATCTGGCAGTCCACAATTTGCATCACCTGGGTGTAACTATCGAGGCCGCGCTGCCAGTAACTAAAGGGCATCTTGGCGACGCCGAGATTCAGGTTTGTGGCCGGGTTCGGATTTGGGTACTGCACGACAGTCGCGGTGTTCTGGTTGGCGTCGTCGGTGATTCCGCCCCAAGTGCCCTGAGCGAATTCGTTAACAAAGGTTTGCGTCGAGGGCTTCTCCGCCAGTGAACTGCTGTTCTCCCAATTCGGCGGCAGCGTGGGATAGCCGTAAGAGGGCGGATCCTTGAGCGCATTCTCGCTCCACGGAACAATGGGGCCGTTACTAACGCCGTAACCAGGTTGCATCTGAGCTAAGCCCTTCGGGTTCACAGTGCTGTCGGCAAACAAGCCGCTGACGGTCTGAAACTCGGTGCCCGCCGGATAGAACTCGCGGTCGTGTGGATTCACCAGGCTGACCGTCAGACACCAGGGCTGGGCCGGCAGTGTCGATTGCGTCAGCCAATCCACCGCCTGGCTGGCGCAGTAAGCGTCGTTGTGAAAGCCCTGCGTCTCGTCCCCGTAAGTGCCTTGCAGGTTGTCGCCGGTGGGATCGTAATAAGACATGAAGTCGAAGCCGTACGGATCCAGGGTGCCCGGGCTTGAGGACGGAATGGAGACGTGCCATTTGCCGATGTAGGGCGTCTGGTAGCCGGCCGTGCGCAGCAGCTTTCCCCAAGTCGGGAAAGCCGGGTTGAGCACAGGCTGCTTGGGTGGCGGCGTTGTCGTGGGGCCGTCCAGAATGGTGCTCAGAAGCCAGTGCTGTTGCGAATAGAGACCGGTGAGGAGAACTCCGCGGGAAGGCGTGCACGCGTTGGCCGCGTTGTGATGGTTGCCGAACTTTACGCCCTTTCGCCAAAGTCTGTGAACGTTTGGCATGAACTTGGCCAGTAATTCGCCGGGAGAATGAACGCCCTCGGGGAAAACGGTTGGATAGCGAAGCTCATCGACCAGAATAAAGAGAATGTTGGGCGCTGGGCCAGGCACCGTGCCGTGGTCGTATTCGCTTTGGCCCTTCATTCTGCCCAGACCGGCTGTGACGCCTCCGCCAATGGCGGCCGCTGTCGTCTTAAAAAAGTCTCTGCGTTTCAAGTTCCTGTCTCCTGCTGGATTAAGCGGTTTTGTTAGTTTACACCGCCAGCAATTTGATCCAGCTCTAACCCCAGATGTCGCCGACAGTGAAACCGTTCGGGAATGGGTCTTCCGGGTCGAGGACATACTGCGCGAAACCGGTGATCCAGGCCTGCCCCGAGATCGTGGGAACGACGGCCGGATACGGGCCCACCCGCGTCTCTTCAACCAGGCGCCCCGTGAAGGTGGTGCCCGAGGATGCCTTCGTGCACGAAGTCCTGATGAAGCGCCAGCTTGCCTTTAGCGTGGAGCGCGGCCATCTTGGCACTCGTGCCCGTGCCGCACGGCGAACGGTCCAGCGCGCCCGTCCAGGATGAGGGGCGCGACCAATCCAAAACGCCGGTGGAGACCACCACGGTGTTCTTGCGATCGACTCCCGCTCGCGACGCCTCGCCCGAAAGCTGCCCGATGCTGACACCCGAAATACCAGGGTTCTCGGGATGTGCCACCGCCAACTGCTCGCGTGTCGCGGCCTTGATCATCTCGGTGACGCGCACAATGTCGCGCGCTTCGTCAGGCGACAGACGGAAACCCAACGCGCCGGCGTCGGCAATCACGTAGAACATGCCGCCGTAGGCGACGTCCACGATAACGGTTCCGAGCCCGCGAACCTCCACCGGCGTGTCGAGGTGTGTGGCAAAGGAAGGGACGTTGCGAAAGGTGACCTTTCGGACCTTTCCGTTGACCACTTGGGCTTCGACACTCACCAACCCTGCAGGCGTATCGAGCTTCAAGGTTGTGATGGGCTCCGTGGCGGGAACCATCCCCGTCTCGATCAATACCGTCACGACGCAGATGGTGTTGGTGCCCGACATAGGCGGGTATTCCACCTGTTCCATGATCACGAACCCGGCATCGGCCTCCGGGTGCGTGGGAGGCAGAATCAGATTGCAGTTGGCCGCCGGATAGCCGCGCGGTTCGCGCAACATGCGCAGGCGGATATGGTCGGCGTGCGTTTCCAGGTAAGTCTTCTTCTCGAACATGGTTCGGCCGGGCACGTCCAGCACGCCGCCCGTGATGACACGGCCCGGTTCGCCGCACGCATGTGCATCCACGGCCGTGATCAGAGATGAGAATCGCAAGCTGTCTCCAATGAGCTTCAGCCGGGACTCCGTTTTGGTTCCCGGTTTCCCGCGAGTCTATCATCGAGCGAGCGGATAGCGAATGGCCAAGTCGTTGATTCTGGCTGTCCACCCCGGCCAACCCTTGTAACAGCGCCTCATAGCGTCAGTTTTGACGGTTACATCCCTTGACCTTTAGCCGCAGAATGCCAACAGGTGGCTATTTGTAGCCCACGTAGGGCGCCCCAACGTCAATCAATTCCTGCTTCAGTATTTCATCAATTACAACTTGAAAAAAAGTTGGTATCTCACCACCGCTCCGATCATCACAGCCAACTGGGAGGCCGGCGGCAGCAACGTGTGGAACGTCCCGGTTGGCGGCGGGGTCGGCCGGATTATGAAGGTGGGCTTTCGGCCCATGAACTTCAGCGTGGCGTTTTTCGGCAACGCGGTGCATCCGCCCGGCGCTTCGCCCTGGGGCATGCGGGTTCAGATTCAATTATTGTTCCCAAAGATCAGCAAGCAGGAAGAGAAAGAACTGCTCCAGAAGAAACTCGAACAGCTCAACCAGCAACAACCACAGAAGCCGTGATCAGCCGAGTCAATGTGCGCGACCTGACGCAGCAACCTGTCCGTTGCGCTTCTTAACACAGCCGACCCCGCCACGTTCGACTGAGGGCCACACTAAGTTGATTCATCTCACCGCGAGGCATCCCAAGATTAGAGGAATCGCTCGTGCTCACGCCCATTCCGGATTTGGAGCGGACTAGAGCCGCAGAATGCCGACAGGCGTAGCCCACGGCAAATTACTTACTAGAGAGGAACACAATGGATTTACGAGCAACTATTCGAAACCTTGCGTTGGGTGCGCTTGCGGTCTCCAGCGTATTGCTGGCGGGCGGCGCGATCCCCGCGCAGGCCCAAAACTCGAAACCAAACATCTTGTTCATCATGGCGGACGACATCGGCTGGATGCAGGTGCAAGCGTATGCCATGGGGCTTGGTAACGGCGAAACACCGAACATCGATCGCCTCGGCACCGAAGGCACGAAGTTCACCAACTATTACGCTATGCAGAGCTGCACTTCAGGCCGTACGGCTTTCGCGACGGGCATGTATCCGCTCCGCGTGGGCCTGATTCCGCCGCAGCTCCCGGGCAGCCCGACGGCTCTCCTTCCGGGGACGCCGCACATCGCGAAGGTCCTGCTCGACCTGGGCTACAACACCGGCCAGTTTGGCAAGAACCACCTGGGCGACAAGGCTTACGCGCTGCCGACGGCACACGGGGTGCAGGAATTCTTCGGATACCTGTACCACCTGGACGCCATGCAGGACGTGAGCTTCGGCGACATCTACAGCAGTCCCACGGAGCTGGGCATCGCTCCGCCCTGCGAAAACACGCCTGTCAAGGGCCTCCCGCCGGTCCCGGGCGCAGTCCCTCCAAACGGCAGCGTTACTTGCTTCACCCCTCCCCGCCCGATGATTTCTTGTACCTCGTCTGACGGCACAGAGGCGAATCAGACATGCAAGGACGAGGGCCCGCTGACGCTGAAAAGAACAGAGACGGTGGATGAGGAACTCTCCGCGAAGGTGGTCGACTACCTTGATCGGCACGACCCCAAGACCACCGGAAAGCCATTCTTCGTCTGGTACAACCCAGCGCGCATGCACGTCAATACCGTCCTGAGCGAGAAATACCAGAACATGACGGGCGCGAAAGGTGGAAAGGACTGGGGCATCAACGAAGCCGGCATGAAGCAATTGGACGACAACATCGGCGTAGTCTTCGCCAAGTTGCAGGCGATGGGGCAGATGGACAACACCATCATCGTCTTCACCACCGACAACGGCGCTGAGACGATGACCTACCCCGACGGCGGCATCACGCCCTTCAAGGGCCAGAAAGGCGATTCCTGGGAAGGCGGCTACCGTGTTCCGATGCTGATTCGCTGGCCCGGCCACATCAAGGCCGGTGTCACGACCAGCGAAATGTTCGCGGCTCTGGACTGGGTGCCGACGCTCGCGGAGCTCGCCGGCGGACCGACCGGCGACGGGCTGAAGAAACAGATTGAAGCAGGCAAATATCCCGGATTCGTGAAGACCACACTGGACGGGTACAACGAGGCCCCGTTCCTGACGGGCCAGACGGAACACTCGGCGCGCGACCGCTTTTTCTATTATTCCGGCGCGCAACTCGCCGCCGTCCGCTGGAAGAACTGGAAGTTTGTTTACTATGGCACGGGCCAGGGAGCCACGGGCTGGCTGATGCCACTGATTCCGTACCACTGGACGCTTCTGACGAACCTCAAGCGCGACCCGTTCGAGCAGACGTTTAACGATAAGACCGCGATGGCTACGGGCGGTACATTTGGCTCAACCGTCACGGCGAATGAATTCGACTGGGGCTTGTTGTCTATCGGTCAAAAGTTGGCGCTCGACCACCTGGAGACCTATGTAGCTTATCCGCCCATGCAGGCGCCGGCATCGTATAACCTCTCTCAGGTTATGGATGAGATTCAGAAGCAGAAGCAGATGCACTCGACGAAGGCGGCCGCCGCCAGCGACTAGGAGCAGAGACTCGCGAGAGTCTGCACTGATCGTGGAGGCGAGGAGGGCTCGGATGTTCCACCTCGCTTCCCTGGTTTTGTTGAGGCTACCCCTGCTTAGAAGAGCGTGCACAGGACGTTCGCGTTTCGGGTTGTCTTTTTGGGGGCGGTTATGCATAGCATCATCGTCCTTGGGTTCTGTGTCTTGCTCGTAGGCTCATTCGGCCTCAACGCCCAATCGGCCGATGCCACGCAACCAGCTGTGGCCGATGATCCTCAGGCCCCGGCAACGCGGAATCCACCGGTCGACCCCGGTGCAGGTTAGGCGCCGGCGGCACAGACTCCCTCGGGACCGAAAAAGGCGTCGGAAATGTCGGCCCAGGAACGGGGGAAATCAAAAGGCTCGACAACGCCATTCTCTACACCAGCATGGAGTACATGATCAACATACGGCACCAGCTCGGGGCTGGGCTGGACGTTCGGAAACCGATGAAGCAATCGCAGGAGGTACTCGACGTGGCGCGCTCTCCGCTTCGGAGCAAGGCTGTCAGCCTGCTGAGCCGAGATTCGTCTCGGCTTTTCTGGTGATGAATGTGCTGATGCTGAATGGCATCCTGATGCACGCCAGGTGGACCTACTGAGGCGCTGCGATGAGGGATGAGTCTTGAAGTTTCCAGGAGGAAGAATGAGCCAGGAGTCCAACCTGATCCGCCAGCGCCTGAGAACGCCGCGCTCCGCCGCCATCGCCGGCATTGTCTTTTCTTTGTTATTCACCACCAGCCTGCTGATTATGTGGGTCTCGATCTCTTCAAATCCACTGGGGCCGGCGGCTGCAGTGGCAAGCCACCTGAAGTCGCTCACCCTTTCCGCGAACCTGATGCCGTTCGCCGGTATCGCCTTCCTGTGGTTCATCGCCGTCGTTCGCGACCGTTTGGGGGAGCTGGAAGACCGGTTCTTCAGCACCGTATTCCTCGGCAGTGGGCTGCTGTTCATTGCGATGGTTTTTAGCGTAGCAGCCGTTGGCGGGGGGATCATCAAGGTTTTAGGCAGCGATCCGCAAAGCCTGATGCGCAGCGGCGCCTATGCCCTCGGCCGCCAACAGATCGATCAGTTTATGCGCGTTTATGCGATGAGGATGGCCGGCGTGTTCATGATCACCTCATCCACCATCTCGCTGAGAACCCGGCTCTTCCCGAGGTGGATGGTGGTCCTCGGCTACGCTCTGGCGCTGATGCTCCTGCTGGGCGTCGAATCCATCGAATGGATGCCGCTGGTCTTTCCGTTTTGGGTGTTCGTGATCAGCGTCTATATCCTGACTCAAAATCTTCACGATCGAGGTGACGGGGTTTGAGCTTTTCTACGGCCTTCCGGGCATCCTGAAAGCCAATCACCAAACTCGCTCCGTTATTTGTCCAACAGAATCAGCTGCTTTGGCAGCACCTCACCACGAAGCCAGCCCGGTTGCCTCATCCTGAGAACGTGGCGCAGGCTGTCAAGCCTGCCGAGCCGAGATTCGTCTCGGCTTTTCATCAGCTGGGATTCGATTTTTCAAATGCTGCCAGAAGAACCCGCGAGATTTGGATTTTGATAGTTCGTTTCGCAAAACCAGCCCGCATCCGGTGGAAAGGTCACATTGGCTTCGTTTTTTCAGATCACTTGGCCGTCGGATACGAAGTGGGGCGGGCGCCTACGCCCGCGCAGCTCTCCGTTTCGGAGCCGGATGCCCACATCCGGCTCTGCGAGTTACACGGAAAGCTGGATTAGCGGGGGTGAACGGAATCCGAATCATGATAGTTCGTTTCGCAAAAAATCGATCGATGCCCGAAGTACAACCGGTGCGCGCTGGCACGGACGCGCCTGGCGGGGTGTCAGATCGCAGTTAACTCGTCTGTATTCAGTATTTTGAGTTCGTCCGCACGCACCAGGAAGTGGGCATCTGAGTTCGTTTCGGAACCAGCCCATTGAGGTTGGAATCCGGTTGGCTTCGTTCTTTCGCGCGGGGAGCATCCGCGGCGCCCGCCGGGCTGCGCCTGCTGGACTGGGCGTTCGGTAACTGATTAAGCGACCATTGGGCGGACCCATGAACCGCGCCGACTTTCGGCCATCAGACCTTATATAGTGGGAACGCTCCGAACGCTCGCTTACCCTTCGATCTCCGAGGATTCGAACCCGGACGGGCGATCACGTAGCGTCAGTAGAATCGGCCAATCGACGGAGGAACAAAATGCCTGAAAACCCGGAACTAGTCAGACTCGAGGAAGCAAGCACCCTCGAAGAGTCCAGATCAGACGAACAGCCAGGCGCCGGCAAGAAGCACTGGAGAAAGTGGGGGCCCTACCTGAGCGAGCGGCAATGGGGCACGGTTCGTGAGGACTACAGCCAGGACGGAAATGCCTGGGACTACTTCACTCATGACCAGGCCCGCTCGCGCGCCTATCACTGGGGCGAAGATGGCCTCGCCGGCATCAGCGATAGTCAGCAGCAGTTGTGCTTCAGCCTGGCGCTGTGGAATGGCAAGGACCCCATCCTCAAGGAACGATTGTTCGGCCTGACGAACAGCGAGGGTAACCATGGCGAAGACGTCAAGGAATACTACTTCTACCTGGACAGCACGCCCACGCACTCCTATATGAAGTACCTGTACAAGTATCCGCAGGCGGAATTCCCGTACAGCAACCTGGTGGAGACGAGCAAGCGGCGCAATCGCAGCGACATGGAGTATGAACTGCTCGATACGGGCGTGTTCAACGAAGACCGCTACTTTGACGTGTTTGTCGAGTATGCCAAGCAATCGCCGGAGGACCTGCTGATTCAGATCAGCGTATGTAACCGCGGGCCTGAGGCGTCCGCATTGCATGTTCTGCCGTCATTATGGTTTCGGAACACCTGGACATGGTGGCCCGGTACGGCGAAGCCCACTCTAAAACAAATATCTGGCCAAACAGGCTCGCAGGTGGTTGCTGCCTCGCACGCCGATCTGGGCGAGCGCTATCTGTACTGCGAGGGAGATGTACCGCTGTTGTTCACGGAAAACGAGACCAACAACCAGCGCATTTTCGGCACGGCCAACGTGTCTCCTTACGTGAAGGACGGGATTAACAACTGCGTCGTCAACGGAAATCCCGATGCGGTCAATCCAGAGAGAACCGGTACTAAGTCCGCCGCGCACTATCAGTTGAGTGTGGGTGCGGGCAAAACCGTCACGGTTCGTCTGCGCCTGAGCGACTTGGCGCCCGCTGCCATCGGCGATCCGTTTGGGATCTTCGCTGAAACCATGGAAACGCGTCGGCAGGAAGCGGATGCGTTCTACAAATCGATAACTCCGGAACGTGTCGGCGAAGATGAGGCGCGGGTGATGCGACAGGCGCTGGCCGGGATGCTCTGGAGCAAGCAGTATTTTTTTTTCGACTGTGGACCTGTGGCTCACCGAGCACGGCCAGGATCCGCTCAAGCCTGGCGGACGCTTCATGCGGAACAGCGAATGGTTCCACATGGTGAACCAGCACATCATCTCGATGCCGGACAAGTGGGAGTATCCCTGGTATGCGGCGTGGGACTTGGCGTTCCACACCATCGCTCTCTCGACAGTCGACCCCGAATTCGCCAAGCAACAGCTCGACCTGATGCTGCAGGAGTTCTTCATCCATCCGACGGGTCAGATCCCCGCCTACGAATGGAACTTCAGCGACGTCAATCCGCCGGTACATGCCTGGGCCACCATTTTCCTGTACCGGACGGAGCAGGGCCTCAAAGGCAAAAGCGACGTCGAATTCCTCAAGCGGTCGTTCGCGAAGCTGCTGCTGAATTTCAGTTGGTGGATCAACCGTAAGGATCGCTTTGGCAAGAACCTGTTTGAAGGAGGCTTTCTTGGGTTGGACAACATCGGCGTCTTCGACCGCAGCGCACCGCTGCCCACCGGTGGTCACCTGGAACAGGCGGATGGCACGGCATGGGTTTCTTTGTTCTGTCAAAACATGCTGGAGATCGCCATCGAGTTGGCGGCACACGACCCGTTCTATCAAGACATGGCCATGAAGTTTGCCGATCATTTCCTGTGGATCGCCCACGCCATGAATTGCACGGGACCGGAAGGGATGTGGGACGAGGAGGACGGTTTCTACTACGATGTTCTGCGGCTCCCCGACGGTAGCGCCCGGCGGCTCAAAGTTCGCTCCATGGTGGGACTGCTGCCCTTGTGTGCCACCTCCGTGATCGAGCCGTGGCAGCGCGAACGCGCGCCGCGAACGGTGGAGATCCTGCTTGAACGGTTGCGGCGCATGCCCGAACTGCTCAAGAGCATTCATCCCACCGGGCCCGGTCACTTAGGGTACGGGGAACGTGGCATTGTGGCGCTGGTAAATCCAGACCGGCTACGCCGCATTCTCACGCGCATGCTCGACGAGAACGAGTTTCTGAGCCCTTACGGGATAAGGGCGCTTTCCCGCTACCATGAGGATCATCCTTACGTCGTCAACGTGGAGGGCCAGGAATACCGGGTGACTTATCTGCCGGCCGAATCCGACACCGGCATGTTCGGCGGCAACTCCAACTGGCGTGGGCCGGTCTGGATGCCGGTGAATGCGGTGTTAATCCGGGCTTTGCTGTCGTTCTATCTGTATTACGGCGACAACTTCAAGATTGAGTGCCCGACCGGTTCAGGCAAACTGATGAACCTGTTCGAAGTTGCGCATGAAATAGCCAACCGGCTGGAACGAATTTTTCTGCGCGATCAATCGGGCCGGCGGCCGGTCTACGGAGGTACGGAGAAATTCCAGACCGATCCCCACTGGAAGGACTACATCCTGTTTTACGAATACTTCCACGGCGATAACGGCGCGGGTCTTGGAGCCAGCCACCAGACCGGATGGACCGGCGTGGTGGCGAAGCTGATCGAGCTTTTTGGCCGGCTGGACGGCAGGCAACTTCTGGACGCCGGCAAAGCAGGCGGCTTTACGAACGCAGGGTCGAAATGACAGGCCTGTGTGCGGGCATCGAGTTACAGAGTGAAAGACGCCGTAAAAACCAGCGTGTGGCCCTGGAAGGTGCTGCGCGCTCCGTATTCCCAAAGCGCATTGACACCCAGGCTTATGCCGTGTGGCGCGGATAGGTTCGTGGTGAAGCCTGCCGCGTCGATCCGATACACGAGTGCCTCGCGAATGGGGAGCTGGCCGCTATTTCGCGTGGTTTGCCATTGGCCATAGCCGGCCGGCCCGGCTTGAAGCGACCACTTACCGCTTTTGTCCAATGAGAACGTCTGCGTAAGCGAATAGTCGAGCGAGTCGTTCTGGCCGGGCTTAACGGTTGTGCCCTGCGCGGTTGTGTTCCATGCGTAGACGTCGAACAGGCTGACTTGGGTTGCTTTGTTTTTTGTCAAGTACAGTGTGGTTCCTACCTGTAGCGAGTTGGTCCAAAAGCCGGTCGATACATTGTCCGAAGCGCCTGGGGTGTACTTCCCGGTTGGCGCATAGACGCTGTAGCCGGCCTGGATGTCGGCCCATTTCAAATGCCAGCCGAGCGAGAACGGAACGAAGTTGGTGTTGGTAATGCCCGCGCCGCCGCCTTGAGCAGTCTCGGGATGGCCAAGAAACTCACCAGAGAGGTAGTAACGCGCATTGGAGAAGGCCACATCGACGGTGAATTGGATGTTCGCACCAAGGAACTTGAACTTCGGTATGTAGGTGAAGGTGTTGTTGTCCACCTTGACGCTAACCGGCGCGTTGAGAGTTAAAGGATTGCCGTTTGGACCGAACAGGCGATCAGATGAGCCATACCAGAACTGGTTGTTGTACCCGAAGCCTGGATCGCCCAAGGTGCCGGCTTGCGTGAGCGTCGACCCGGGTGAGTAGATGCCACGCACCTGGGCGAGGGCGGGAGCGGCTGGGCTCATTAGGATTGCCGCAAACAGCGCTAACGAACGAAGTGCTGGAGTACTCGGTTGCATGGAAGGTTCTGAATTTCTAGACTTCGCAGGCGGGAGAACGAGGGCCTTCCGATGCAGAATTCTCAAGCTTGTGGTAGGCGGCGAGCGCGTGATGGAGCCGTTCATAGATGTGATCAGCTCCGATGACGTCGGTGAGATGATGGCGGTCGAGATCGGGCCTCAGGTCCGCCCCGACACGCGCAAATACCAACGCGACACAGCGGGCGGCTAGATCTTTCTGAAGGTCGCGCACGACGCGGGCGGCGGTATAGTCCACGTGGGTGATCGCGCCGGCGTCAACCAGAATCCAGCGGAGTGGCGAAGGAGCGGGCCCCGCGATGCCGCGGATTTCCTCCGCGAATCGGCCGGCATTGGCGTAGAACAGGGGTGCGCCAAAACGGTAGATGGCCAAACCCGGCTCGGTGATGGCGCCGGGAACCGGCGGAATTAGCTGCCATATTCCACCTTCGCCCTCTTTCACCAGCACAGCGGTAAACGGATGATAACTATGCTGCACGATGCGGAGCAAAGACATCACCATGGCGAGAATGATGCCTTGTTCGACGCCCCACAGCACCACCACGGCCGCTGTCGTGACGGCTACCCAAAACTCGCCGGGGCTCTCGCGGCGAATCTTCTTAAGGTCCAGCAGGTGTATGAGCTTGATGGCGACAATGAATACGATCGCTCCGAGCACGCACCGCGGCAGATATTGCAGAGGCTTGGTCAGAAAGAGAAGCACAATGGCCACGACTGCCGCGGTCGCCAGATGAGCAACCTGGCTGCGCCCGCCGGAGCTCTCCACCATGGCGGTTTGGGTGGGACTGCCGTTCACGACGAAGGTACCGCTGAGCGCGGCGGCGGCATTGGCGGCGGAGAGCCCGACCAAGTCCTGGTTCTCATCCAATCGCTGGTGGTGCCGCTCGGCGTAAGCGCGCGCGACGGCGGCGCTCTGGGCAACGATCATCACGAAACAGGAAGCCGCGATGGGAACCAGTTGTTCAAACTCCTTCCAGGTCACGGTCGGGAGGCCAAGATGTGGCAGGCCTCCGGCTACCGGGCTGATGACTTTGAAGCCATGACCGGCGAAGTCCCAGGCCGCGCTAGCGGAAATCGCGCCCACCACGGCTACAAGTGGGCCGGGAAATTTCGGCGCAAGGCGTTCCAACCCGAGAACTCCTACCACCACCAAGGCGGACAGACCCAGCGACGGCGGGTGCACTTGCGGCAGATGACTGACGATTTGGGTGAATTGGTCGACGGTTCGGCGACCGGTGATATCGAGGCCGAGCATTTCGCCCAGCACGGCGATGCCGACCTGAAATCCAACCCCCGTGAGAAAACCGAGGAGCACGGTGCGCGACAGGAAGTCCGCCAGGAAGCCGAGCTTGAGCACACGCGCCATCAGCAGGAAGACGGCGGTGAGCAACGCGACGACGCTGGCCAGTTCCACGTACCTTGCGCTGGCAATGGGCGCCATGGAAGCCAGTCCACCGGCCAAAATGGCAGCGGTGGCGGAGTCGGCCGCCACCACCAGGTAACGCGACGAACCAAACGTCGCGAACGCGACCAGCGGCAAAAGGAGTGTATAGAAGCCGGTGACGACCGGAGTGCCGGCGATTCGCGTATAGCCAAGGGCCTGCGGAATGTTCATCGCCGCAAGCTCGAAACCAGCCAGGGAATCGCGAAGGGCGCCCGCGCGATTAAAGGGCCGTATGCCCTGAAACAGGTTCAGCCAAGGCCTTCTCGGCTGCGAAACAGGTTGTGTTGTTTTCGTTTCCAGGCCGGCCCCCAAGGATTGGTTGCATGATAATACACCGCTCCCTTTGGGACCGGCGGCCTGCGCCGACTAACCGCGCCTTCGCTAGAAGGGCCAAGTCCAGTTGTTGACTTCCGGACTGTCGGTGCCGTGTTCGTAGGCGTAATTCCGGCAATCCTGCTGCCGATTGCGGTACCTCTCCTTGGCGTGTACTCCGATCTTCTGGAGTTTCGGCGTGCGGTTGATTACGTCGATGGCGATGCTGAAACGGTCGATCTCGTTGTTGATGGCAAGCTCCATCGGTGTATTGATGTTGCCCTTCTCCTTATAGCCCCGCACGTGCAGATTGTGGTGGTTGTTACGGCGGTAGGCCAGTCGATGAATCAGCCACGGATAGCCGTGGAAGTTGAAGATGATCGGCTTGTCACAGGTGAACAGGGAATCAAAATCCCGATCCGACAAACCGTGAGGATGTTCCGTGCTGGGCTGAAGCTTGAACAGGTCGACGACGTTAACGTAGCGGATCTTTACGTCCGGGAACTCAACCCGCAGTAAGGCGATGGCGGCCAACGCCTCCTGGGTAGGAATATCACCGGCTGAGGCAACTACGACGTCGGGCTCGTAGCCGTCGTCGTTGCAGGCCCACTCCCAGAGCCCGATGCCCTTCGTACAGTGCTTGATGGCAGCATCCATGTCGAGGAATTGAAGATGCTTCTGCTTGTCGGAGACGATGACATTGATGTAGTCCTCGCTGCGCAGGCAATGATTCGCCACCGAAAGAAGGGAGTTCACATCGGGCGGCAAGTAAATGCGGGTGACCGCAGCGCTCTTGTTCACCACCACATCGAGGAAACCAGGGTCCTGGTGCGTGAAGCCGTTATGATCCTGACGCCAGACGGTCGAAGTGATGAGCAGATTCAGCGAGGCAATCTCATGACGCCAGGACAGGTTGTTGCAAATGGACAGCCACTTCGCATGCTGGTTGAACATGGAATCGATGACATGGACGAAGGCTTCATAAGTCGAAAAGAAGCCGTGCCGGCCGGTCAGCAGATAGCCTTCCAGCATCCCTTCCAGCGTGTGTTCGGAAAGCATTTCCATGACGCGGCCGTCTTTGGCCAGTTCGCCGCCGTCGGCATCTTCGGGGAAATACTGTTCAATCCAGAACTTCTTGCTGACCTCATAGATGTCATCCAGCTTGTTCGAGGTGTTCTCGTCCGGGCCGAAGACGCGGAAGTTGTGCATGTTGAACTTCATGACGTCCCGGAGAAATTTCCCCAAAGGGCGGGTATTCTCGGCCTGAATTTGCGCGGGCTTTTCAACCGCAATGGCATAGTCCCGGAAATCAGGCAAACGCAAAGCTTTCTTGAGCAGGCCGCCATTGGCGACGGGGTTGGCGCCCATGCGCCGGATGCCAGTAGGAGCAAGCTCTCTCAGCTCGGGAATCAGCCTGCCGTTTCGGTCGAACAACTCCTCCGGTTTATGCGATCGCAGCCAATTCTCGAGAATGCTGAACTGTTCCGGATCGCTCTTGACGTTCGCGAGCGGGACCTGGTGAGCGCGCCAAGAGCCTTCCAGTCTGTGACCGCCAACCTCTGCTGGGCAAGACCATCCTTTAGGCGAGCGCAATACGATCATGGGCCAACGCGGGCGAACGGCAACGCCCGACTGCCGCGCTTCCCGCTGGTATTCCCGGATATCCAAAACAGCTCGCTCGGTGGTAGCAGCCATGGCCTGGTGCATGCTGTCGGGATCGGAGCCTTCGACGAAGTAAGGCGTCCAACCGTAGCCGCGGAACAGGCTCTCCAACTCGTCGTGGGTGATGCGGGCCAGCAGGGTCGGGTTGTTGATCTTGTACCCATTCAAGTGAAGGATCGGGAGAACCGCACCATCGCGAATGGGGTTGAGGAATTTGCTGATGTGCCAGGAGGTCGCCAGGGGCCCGGTTTCCGATTCGCCATCGCCGACCACAGCGGCGACGATCAGATCCGGATTGTCGAACGCCGCGCCGCAAGCGTGCGAGAGCACGTAGCCCAACTCGCCGCCTTCATGGATCGACCCAGGCGTCTCAGGCGTGCAATGGCTTCCGATTCCACCCGGAAAGGAGAACTGCTTGAAGAATTCGCACAAGCCTTCTTCGTCTTCACTCTTGCCAGTGTAGATCTCGGAATAACTGCCCTCCAGGTAGACCGGTCCGAGTACGCCGGGAGCGCCATGCCCGGGTCCAGCCATGAAGATCATATTCTGGTCGTATTTCTTAATCAACCGGTTCAAGTGGAGGTAGCAAAACGCTAGACCGGGGCTCGATCCCCAGTGTCCCAAGAGACGGTTCTTGATGTGCTCCGGCTTGAGAGGTTCCCGCAAGAGCGGGTTCTTTTGCAGGTAAATCATGCCCAGAGCCATGTAGGTACAGGCCCGCCAGTAGGCGTCGGTCTTACGGAGTTCTTCGGGGCTAAGCGGCTCACCCTGAACGGTGGACCGCGCCTTCCCGTAGGCACTGAGTGAATGATCGGCGGTTGTTTCTTCTACCGGCGATTGTGTTTGGGCTGCCATATTGCTAGTTCTCCTCGCTGAATGGATACTGCTGCTGTTTAAATCGCTCGCCTTTATGCCTTAGGCCACATGTTGCTCGTCGCGACGAGGACTCTTTCCAAGGGCCTTTTCCGGCGGATGCTTTATAGTTATCAAACGTTTCACTACAACGTGATTACAGGACACGGTGCGTTCCAAATGATTTCGTAGGCATGGGTACGAAGATGGCCGGCAGCCTCGTCGAGATGTCCCCGGCCGGTGATAATCAGATCGGCTGCAGCCATTTCGGTTGCCACTTGGCCGATCACTTCGCCCGGGTCACCTTCGATCAAGTGGACCGAGGCTTTCAACTTCTCGCGGGCCAACTGGCCCTTTATGGCACCCGCGATATCCTGCTTCAACTTCGCTACCAACTGGTGATCGGGCGTACCGAAAGCGGGAATCGCACTGTAGACACTTAAGCTGGCGCCAAACCGGTCTGCGATTTCCGAAGCGCGCACCAGCAGGTCGGTTGACAGCTTGCGATAGTTCATCGCAATCACGATGTTCCGGTAGGGATGAAATGGCCCGAGTTCGCCCGGATGCGGGCTGGTCCAAACGGCGCAGGGGGCGTCGTGGAGAACCTTGGCAGTAGTGGAACCGATCATGAACCGCCGCCTTGGCCCGAAGCCGCGGGTCGCCATCATAATCATGCCGACGTCCTTATCCCTGGCGAATTCAACGACGCTCTCTGCAACGCCTCCGTCCAGGACGCAACATTCGCTGTCGACAGAACTGAAGTGCTGTTTTTGGAGACGCTCCAGCATCTTCATACGCAGCTCCGAGGAGGTTCTGCGCTCTTGCTCGAGCTTGACCCTTGCCGATTCGGTGAACGGACCGAAGTAGTTCTCGGAGGATCCATGCCAGGCTTCCAACCACGGTTCGACACTGAGAAGCCACACTTTGGTCTCTACCGCTTTGGCGATGCCCGCTGCATGATCCGCTATGGATTCACTCGACTTAGAGAAGTCTGTCGGGAAGAGGATACTTCGGAAAGGTCCGGATGCTCGAATCATGACAGTCTCCAATCACTGCATAGTCATGGGCAACTATTGGACCGAAACTTGTCTGGGCAATATGGCAGGAAATCAAACAGGAACCTTGTGCGGTGACTGGGAAGGGCTGCAAATGCCTCACAAGCGCGCGCCTGCCTGCGCCTAGAAACCCAATACCTAGGTCGATGGGGTTTTCAACCTCGCTAGACCAAAGGCGCACTAGCGACAGGTGCATGGCGGGTATGATTTGGTTGGGGCCACACGTTAAGGGGCGCTTGCAGCCGAGCGCGGGGAGTTATCAGAATGTTACATATGTCATTCCTGTCGTTAGTGTTAGTCGATGCGCTGGTGCGCATGGAGGCGGTCGCGGTTGGGACTGTGGTTGCAGTCGTTCTCACATTGTTCCACGTCAGCCTGCTCGGCCAGATTGTCCGCCGGTACAGAAGGAACAGCCGGAAAGCGCTCGCATACCGATTTCCGGTCGTGGCATTGTTTTGCTATTTCGGCGGAACTGTCCTATTGATGCTTTTACTGCACTTTCTGGATACCGGCTTGTGGGCGACCTTCCTGGACGCCACCGGGCTTGTGCCGGAGATCCACCAAGCCTTTTACTTTGCCGCCAATACTTACACCACCCTTGGCTATGGCGACGTGCCGCTCTCGAATGATTGGCGAGAGCTCGCGCCGGTCATGGCAATTTCCGGCTTATTCACGTTCGGGTGCACGACGGGCCAGTTGTTCGATGTGATGAGCTCTCACAATAAGGCCATCGAGAGTTGTCGCGCTAAGGACGGGATGTAACCAAGGCGAGGAGTTTTGCACCACATGGGTTACCGAAGTGAATCCGCCCCAGCTTTCGGATAGCCGAGCAAGGGGGCGTTCAGGTTGCAGCCTTGCTCGGGGTCTGCGAAACCGGCCAGACCTTCGACATCAGATAGCTGACTATGAGGCCCGTAAAACAGCCCAGGAGGACCTCGCCTACTTTGTGAAGGCCGTGCTCAATACCGATCACTTTGGAATGGCTGGTGATGCCCGAAGCGATCACAATGGCTGCCGTGATGGGGGCTTGCCGCCACATGGTCGTGATGCGAACGAAGTAGGAAGAGAGGAGAACCGTGACCGCCAGGGCAAGCGGCAGCTTCCACTCGCGCGAACCGCCCATAACAAGAAAAACTAGCCCAACCCCGCAACCCACAAGCACGTTGATGATGCGGGCACGGAACATGCGCTTGGCTTCCTTCACCTGAGGGTCGGCCGCCGCGATCATTGAGGCGATGGCCCAAATGGGGTTTGTGTCGGCGACGTCCCGTAGCGTGAACCACAGAATCGCCGAAGCGATGAACACGTTTACTGCAAAGCGGACGCCGGTTAGATCGTCCCGCATGACCTTGAGCCACTTCATGGAGACGGTCACCGTTGGCAACTCGTGTTTTCCCGGCATGAATTGTCCGTGCCCGAGGGAAAGAGCGGTAACGTCACTCGCTGCTTTGGGGCGCGATCCCTCTGAGACGGTAAACCATCCCGGTCTTGGTTGTTCCAAGTGAGATCCAGTCCTTCACGGCGTGCTGAAGCGTGACGTAGAACTGGGCACAGAGTTCCTTTGACTTCTGTGCGACGGCTTCCCGGCTCGGGAACTGGACCTGAAACGCGAACTCTCCGACCAGGGGCATATGTTCGCCGCGGGTTCGCCACAGGGCCACATCGCACTTCGCCACATTGGCCTTTCCGAAGTCCAACTGGCCAAGCGGCAGGAGAACCTCTTCGACGATGCCTCCGTTCACGAGGCCAATCTTCTCCTCAGACGATCGCTGGAGGTCGGCGAGCGCGGGAAATATCTTGGTCAGGGTGCTCATGGCAGTTCGATTCGAGTCGTGCACCTGACTCAATCCGAAGACACAATTGTGGGAATACAGAATGCGGTATCCGCCGATCTCATCTTTCAAGGGAAGGGCCTCAGCCTTGAACTTGATGCGATACTTTCCGGAGATCTTCGGACGAACGTCCACCTCAGTCGCCTTCTGCTCGTCGGAATGCCGGAACTTAAAGACAATCTCCGGATCGCCCACGGGAAAACCATCCACATAGGAGATGCGGCGCCGCAAGATGAAGGCGTTGTTGTAGAGACGGAAATCAGGGGTGTCCATGAAGATGATCTCTCGGACTTCCGGCCGCCGACCAGAATCCGGATCGGCGACGAAACCAACACCCGTCTTTTTCGCGGTCGCGGCTACAATAGCGCCAAAATCCCGGAAGCTCTGGACTGACGTGAAGCGATCGGGCTTCAGGATGAGCTTGGCTTCCAGGTACTGAATCTTGTCGAGCGGGCTGCCGTCGGCGTAGTTCCCTGTCGGATCTTTTCGGGCTGCAACAACCGGCTTCTCTGCCTTCTGTTCCTTCTTCTGCTTCTTTTTCTTCTGCTCTTTATCCTTCTTGGCCATTGGTCATCCGGGTTCCTTTATGGCAATCATATTACAGCGGCGCTGCTGTCTTCAAAGAAAAGGTTCGACTTTTGGCCTTGCGAGCAAAGGTTCGATGGCATTTCGTCCTGGGTTGGCCCGATATTACTCGTGCTCATGGTGAAATGAAGTGATCGATTCGCCGACAAACTGCCGACTCAAGTGTTTCTGGAAAGGAAACTGCCGACTGTGAAATATGCACTGCTTGTCCTCGCTGCTGCATCGCTACTGATACCGGCTTCAACGCATGCTCAACCCCGGCCACCGGCCGGCGGTGGCTACCAGCAGACGACGCAAGTCATCAATGACTGCGTGCGGGAGTCGAACAATTTCAAGAAAAACCTGCGGCGGGCTCTGAATAACAGCTCGCTCGCCAATAGTCCGCGCGAGCGGCAATTAAACACCGATGCGAATAACCTCGGGTCAACCATGGATAGAGTCGGCGATTCCTGGAACCGCGACCACAACATGCAGGCGACGCGGGTGTTCGTAAACCAAGCGATCGCCATCGCGAAAGACATCAACCGCACGATGGTGAAGTGGCACCTGGACCCGCCCACGGAGCAGCAATGGGTCGTGGTGCGCAGCCAGCTGAACAGACTGGCGCAGACTTTCCAGTTGCCCAAGATTCCGTGGTAGCCATGGTGCCCTAGGATTTCTGAAGGGGCAGCCCGGAAGGCCCGGCCAGGTATTGCGCTCCACGGAACTTCCACTCCGTATGGGAGCCGGACGTAGGCGTCCGGCGCGGGCGAAGACCGCCCAGCCCCACGAGGAGAGAATGGCTTCCCGGAGAACTAGCGCCGGAAGCCACCGCCGCCGAAGCCACCCCCACGAAAACCGCCGCCGCCAAAACCACCACCGCCAAACCCGTGGAAGCCGCCGCCGCCGAAGCCTCGGAATCCGCCACCGGAGGCGCCGCTAAAGCCGCGGGAACCACCGCCGCCCCAACCGCCGTCGTGGCCCGAGCTACCCCAACCCCCGCCGCTGCTGCCGTTGTGAAAGCTTCCCCAACGCTGAGAACCCTGGCTTCGGGCGGCCGAGGACTGGCTGAGGGAGTTTGCGTGGTCGGCCGATGTGTTTTGCCAGCCGCTGCTGGTGTGCTCTTGAGCGCCGGTGCTGGGGCTGTACTTGTAAGTGTTGCCGTCGTGGTCGGCATACACGTTGTTATTGGCGTAGCCGACGCCGTTTCCGGTCTTGGTGTTGTAGGCATAACGCCCGCTTCCGCTGGCCGATTGGCCCGTATAAGCGTTCCCAACAGTCCCCGCAGCGCCGCCATGCACGACACCCGTGTTGGCGTTGTATTCAGCGCCGTGAACGCCTGAAGCGTAGTTGCCGGTGTAGGCGTTGCTTGCCGTGCCGCGACCGCCTTCGTATCCCATGCCGGTGGTGGGATTGTAACCGGCAGCCCGGGCTCCCGCAGTCGCAGTGCCAGTGTAAGCGTTGTAATTGGCGCCACGCTCCATGCCGCCACTCGCACCGGTGACCGGATTATAGTAGCGGCCTCCACTCGCTGCGCCGATGTTACCCGTATAGGGATTCGCCCATGCTCCGCGAGTACCAGAGTAGGCATAGTTACCCCAATGGCCGTAGACATTGGCAGAGGCCGCTCCGCCATAGCCGCCCCAGCCCCAGGCTGGTGCGGCATACCCCCATCCCCAGCCGCCAACCGGGCCCCACCAAGGGCCACAGGCCGCTCCTACAGCCATACCAATGCCGAATCCCAAACCCCAACCAGCGGCCGCACTCCAGGCAAAACCGGCGCCGACCCCGTAGGTGTAGGGAGGTGGGACATAAAACGTCGTTCCGATATAAGGCGCATAATTCCATCCGGTGCCGTAGACAACGATGCCATCGGAGGAAACAACGGTGCCGTAATAGCCTGGCGTGTAGCCGACATAGACATACTGCGGGGTCGAGCCATAGATGTACACGTAGGTGACGTAGTGCAGAGGCGATGAAGGCGGAATGGTGTAGATAGCCGCAGGCACAGAGGTTGCCACCACCCACGGTCCATTGGCGTTGCCGGAGGTGAACCAAACGCCGTTCTGGACGGCGTAGTAGCTATTGACCGCCGGATCGTAGATAACCGGAGTAACCGTGTTCACGACATACTGGAGGGGCGTCTCCGGGATGGGAGCAAGTTGAGGCGCGCCCCCATAGGTGACATTCAGGGCAGCCGCGCTGCGTGTGATGGTCGCTGTCTGAGGAATGGAATTGGCGATCAGAGCCTCTTTGGCCTGCGGAGTCCCTGGAATTGAGACCAGCACGCTGGCTTTCGGGCAGTAGGGTGGAATTTTCGCGAAGTCTGATGGTAGAGCGGAGGGTGATACATACATCCACGGAACGCCGGTCATGGCGCTGGAGGAGAACCAACGGCCTGCCAGCAACAGGTAATACGTGTTGCTGGCGCTGTCCATGAAAATATCGGAGCCGCTATTGCTGACGTAGAGGAGGTTTGTGCCGAAAATGGGCGTAAACTGGGGCGGGCCTTCAGACAATACCAGCTCGGCGGGGACAGTTGCTGAATAAACCGTGGGCACCTCGCCGTCCTCATAGGCATCTTTGAGCGACTGCTGGGGATTACCCAGGGGCTGATTCTCATTGGCAGCCAACAACTCCTTCCTCACTTTATTCAGGTCGCGCGATGGTTCGTGTTCTGCTTTGCCCCAAGGTCCCGTGATGGAAGGGGACTGCACCCACCCATCCATCAGCGCCAAATAGTACATATTCTTGGATTGTGAGAACAGAATCATGGTCCTGGAATTAAGTACCTTCTGGAGATTGTCTCCAGCCGGGCGCAGAACGGGGTCACCGACAATGAGCGCCAACACGGCTGGCGTGCTGGAGAAAATGATGACCGGCGGCGCGTTCTGCAGGGTGTAGGTTTTCTGCTTGGCAGCGGCGTCGGTCGTGGACAGATCAGCCTCCAGTTCATCGAGCGGGATACTATGATTGCCCTGCATGTAGTTCTTGAAAATACCGGTGAACTGGGAACCGTTCCCTGGAAGAGTGGGGAAGTTTTGTTTAGTCAGGTTGAGGTTAAACAGAGTCACAATCCTGTTTACTTTGTCGACTTCCGTGTTTGCCGTGAAAAAGACGACACCGTAGTCGGTATTGCCGGCGGCACTCTTGATGGCAATGGCGCCGTACGCGTCCAGCAGGTTGCCGGTCCAGCTCTGGATCTGCGGCTGGTAAATCTTTATCGTGTTCCCTTCAAACTGGATGATGCGCGGCCAAGGATCTTCATCAGGCAGGCCGACCGCAGCGCCCAGGTTGGGGGCAGCGGGCGACGTCTGAGCAGGAGTTTGGGCAAAGGAAGCGCCCGGATAGGCCGCGATCAAGGATGTGATCAGCGTGACTACGATTGATTCTTTTATCCAGATTTTCATTGTTTGTTATCCCCTTAACGAAGAGCTACATCGATTGTAAAATGCTCGCATTTTCAGCCGCGCCGTTAGGCTAACTCTCGAAAATAGACAATCGATGTGGATTCCACAACTGTCTGAAGCGACAGGTGCCTCTGGTTCGGTCAGCGGCACGGCTTGGCCGGGGAGCTGTCAGAGGTCTCTCTGGATTCTCGCTGCGGCCAGCCGCCACAGCGACCTGCCAGAATAAAGCGGGTAGGGTGGAGCTTGGCGAAGTCACGCGAATTCCCCGCCCCGATGAAGGCCGTGATGGGTTATGGCCGAAACTGAAAATGGGAGCAATCATGATTGAACGATTAAGAGAAAGTCACGGCGGCGTGATCGGTTTTAAAGCCAGCGGCAAAGTCACGGCAGAAGAAGTGGAAGGGTTTGAAGAGCAGATCAAATTCCTGATCGCGGAGCGGCGGAACCGTCCTATAGGGATTGTCGCGGACCTTTCCGAAATGGAAGGCGCTGACTGGAAGGCGCGCTGGGAAGAAATGCGCTTCCTCCAGAAATACACCAACCACATTGCGCGGATTGCGGTGATCGGTGCGGACAAGTGGGAGGAAGCCGCGGGAATGGCGGTGACAGGGGCCGCGCTGCTGCAGGGCGAGACGGTGTACTTCCACACCTCGGAAAGCCAGCACGCCTGGCAATGGGCGAGAACCAGCAAGCACGCGCTGGAAGCGCATCCACAAAAAGTCTACGCTGCCACGGGCATCTGGAAAGACTACACGCCAGAGTTCGACGTTTAGTCCTTAGAAACCAGGCCGAGACTTCTATGTGACCACGGAAGAGCAGTCGACATGAAGATTCGCCGCAAACTGATGCTGGTTTTGTTGGGGCTGGGCGCGCTGACGGTCCTGGTGACCGGATACGTTTCCTACAAGAGCTCGGAGCAAAGCCTTATCAAGGCGGTGGAGAATCAGCTCACCGGCTTGCGCCGGGCTAAGGCCGACCAGATAGAAGACTACTTCCACACACTGGAAGGCCAGGTCATCGCGATGAGCGACGACCAGGAGATCGTGGAAGCAACGCGCGAGTTTCACAATGCCTTCGAGAAACTCGACCGCCTCCCGGCCTCCGCCGAGGAACGGGCAGCGGTCGACGCTTTTTACCGTGTGCGGTACGTGCCGAAGCTGCAGAGCATGATCCCGCTGCGTTCGAAGACCGACGAGTACTTTCCGGCCAGCAGCGCCGCAGACTACCTTCAGTACAGCTACCTTGTGAACAATCCTTTCTCGAGCGACCACAGGAAGGATTTCGACGCGGCTCCAGGAAAAACGGACTACGATCGCGTGCATGCGAAGTATCATCCGCAGCTCCGCAGGACCGTTCAGGAGTTGGGTTGGCGCGACTTGTACCTCATAGACGACAAGAACGGGCGCATTCTCTATAGCGTGGCCAAAGACGCTAGTTTCGGGACAAGCCTGGAGTCGGGGCCATACAAGAGCAGCGCCTTGGCGAAGGTATTTACGATGGCAAAAGCCACCGAGAATACTGACGCAGTGTTCTTCTCGGACTTCGAGAGCTTTGAGCCGGCAATGGGCGCGGCCGCGGCCTTTGTGGCGAGTCCCATCTGGGATGGGCGGGAACGCCTGGGAGTGCTGGCGTTCCAGGTATCCAACGCGGAGTTTGATCGCGTGGTATCTGGTAACCGCAATTGGGAGCGCGATGGGCTGGGGAAGACGGGCGACACGCGGATTGTGGGCTCGGACTTCGTGCTGCGCTCCAACGAGCGGGGGTTCATTGAGAACCCGGACCGCTACTTCGCGGAAACGATGGCTATGCGAAAGCTGTCGGACGAAAGCAAGATGCGGACGCGGGTGTTCGGCACGACCGCGCTGCAGCAGGAAGTACGGCTGCCTTCGGTGAAAATGGGCCTGGCGAACCAAGAAGGCACCATCATCGAACTGGGACTGGATGACCGTCAAAAACTGGTGTCATTCGGACCATTGAATGTTCTGGGCACGCACTGGATGATGGCGTCTCAAATCGACCTGGATGAGGCGCTGGCGCCGGTGTACGACCTGCGGCACCGCCTGCGGCTGTGGGGACTGCTCCTCGCCTTGCTGACGGCGCTGGCCGCGCTTGGCCTGGCACGGGTTATTGTGCGGCCGGTGGAGAGGCTGCTTCATGCGGCGCAGAAGGTCGGCTCAGGCGATCTTTCGGTGAACGTGCCAGTGACGTCGAAGGATGAACTGGGCCAGCTGACGGGCACCTTCAACAAGATGGTGAAGGACATCCGGGAGAAGGTGGACGAGACCGATCGCCAGGCGGATGAACTGCGCAAACAACAACAGTTCCTGAAGGACTCGGAAGCAAAGTTCCGGACGATGTACGAATCCTCCGGCGATGCCATGGTCCTGCTGGACGCGACCGGTTTTCTGGACTGCAACGGAGCCGCGCTGAGCTTCTTCGGATGCCAAACCCGGGAACAGTTTCTTCGACACAAGCTTGAAGACTTTTCGGCTCCGGATCAATCTGGGGGCGCCGACACGGGCGAATTAGCGCGGAAGATCAGCAGCGCAATGCAGGAAGGCAGCCATCGTTTTGAATGGACGCTGCGGCGCTTAGACGGCACGCTGTTTCCCGCAGACGTGCTGATGAGCAAACTCGAACTGGGTGGCCGGGAGCTATTGCAGGGCACGATTCGAGATATTTCGGAGCGGAAACAGGCGGAGGAAGCGGTCCAGCGAAGAGCGCGCTATGACGCGATGACCTCCGATATTGGGACCGCGATGGTCGAAGAGGGGGACTTCCGGGATATGTTGCGGCAGTGCGCCACCGCCGTCACTCACGGCTTGGAAACGGACCTGACCCGTATCTGGATGTGGGATGCGACAAACGAAGCCTTGGACTTGGTCGCCTGTGCCGGCGATGAACAGATGGAAGTTGGCGGAGAGTTAGCCAAACAGATCGCGCTCACCCACCAAAGGTTGGAGTTCCACTCGCTAGAGAGCCGGGGAAAAACGATCTATTGCAGCGGCTACCCATTGCTAGTAGGACCACGGGTGGCGGGCGTCATGATGACTTTCAGCGGCAGGCCCCTTTCCAAAGACGACTTCAACATGCTCGGACATGCCGCCAGCAGGGTGGGTCTCGGCATCCAGCGGAAGGAGACGGACGATGAGTTGCAAGCGGCGAAGCTGAAGGCTGAAGAAGCGACGGCCTTGAAGTCAATGTTCCTCGCCAATATGAGCCACGAAATACGCACGCCCATGAACGCCATCATCGGGCTATCGCATCTTGCGCTCAAAACCAAACTCACCCCTAAACAGCGCGATTACATCAGTAAAGTCCATAACGCGGGCACATCGCTGCTGGGAATTATCAACGACATTCTCGACTTCTCCAAGATCGAAGCCGGAAAGCTGGATCTCGAGACGACGCCCTTCGAACTCGACGATGTCATTGCGACCGTCACAACCATTACGGGCCAGAAAGCCAGCGAGAAGGGACTGGAGTTTCTGGCGAATGTACCGAGGTCCGTCCCGCAGCACTTGGAGGGAGATCCGCTACGGCTGGGTCAGATCATCACGAATCTTGTCAATAACGCCGTGAAATTCACGGAGCGGGGCGAGGTGCAAGTGAGTGTCCGCCAGGTGGAGGCCACGGGTAACCAGGTGAAACTCGAGTTCTCCGTGAAAGACACCGGAGCGGGGATGACACCCGAACAAGCTGCGCGGTTGTTCCAACCGTTCACACAAGCGGACATGTCGACCACGCGCAAATATGGCGGCACCGGCTTGGGGCTGACGATCAGCAAACGGCTGGTTGAGCTGATGTGCGGGCAGATCTGGCTGGAAAGCGAACCGGGCGTGGGGAGCACCTTTCTGTTCACGGCATGGCTGGGCGTGAGTTCTGGGGTTGTCCGAGACAAGTTCCACCCGCCGGAACTGCAGAATCTATCCGTGCTGGTGGTGGATGATAACCCTGCGGCACGGGAGATTCTCGCCGACGCGCTGGCCGACCTTAGCAGCAAGGTGGACGTGGTGGGTTCAGGGCCTGAGGCGATCGCGGCGGTGAAACAGCACGATGGGTCCGATCCATACGATGTGATCTTCATGGACTGGCGCATGCCGGGCATGGACGGGCTGGAAGCGAGCAGGCTCATTAAGCAGGACCCGCAGCTGAAGAAGCATCCAGCCATGGTGATGGTTACTGCCTTTAGCAATGAGGAAGTCCGGGAGGAGGCCGAACGGCTGAAGATTGAGGGCTTTCTCCTGAAGCCGGTGACGCGCTCGATGCTGGTGGACACTCTGGTATCGCTATTCGCCGCGGGGAGCGAGGAAGCGCGGCCGGCGGCGGATGCCTCCGATGAAAATGCAGACCAACTGAGGGGCGTGCGTGTTCTTCTCACTGAAGACAACCTGATCAACCAGCAGATCGCGATGGAGTTACTGGAGAGCGTAGGCGTCCAGGTTGAGGTGGCTAACAATGGCCGGGAGGCCGTAGAGAAGTTGCTGGCAGCCGGTACACCATCGCCCTACGATGTCGTGTTCATGGACCTTCAGATGCCGGAGATGGACGGCTACCAAGCCACAGCCAAAATCCGTTCCGACGCACGCTTCGCGAACCTGCCGATTATCGCAATGACCGCGCATGCGTTGGTGGAAGAGCGACAGCGCTGCCTCGACGCGGGCATGAACGACCATCTAAGCAAACCGATTGATCCCGATGCGCTGTTTATGACGCTGAGCCGGTGGGCGAAGCCCGGAGACCAGACAGCGACGAGCGAATCCGCTGACGGCAGAGGCCGCGGTAGCGAGCCACAAGTGCGCCCCGCGCGCCAGGCCGAGGATTTAGCCATTCCAGAGATCGAGGGCATCGACCTGCCTGACGGACTTCGGCGTCTTGCGGGGAATCAGCGGCTGTATCGGAACCTGATCGAACAGTTCGCCAAGAAGCAAGGCGAGTCGTCCGGACAGATTTCAGCGGCACTGATGAACGGCGACCGGCAACTGGCCGAGCGTCTTGCCCACACGGTGAAGGGCGTTGCCGGTAACCTCGGAATCAAGCAAATTCAAACATGCGCCGAGAAGTTGGAGCGCGCAATACGTGAGACTGACGTGAGTGTACCGGCAGCACTGGCCGAGTTTCAAAGCCTGCTGAGCCGCCAGGTGGAGGCGATTGAGCGGGCGTTCGGCACGGTCGCAACCCCGGAAGCCGAAGTTAGAGCGAGCGCGCCGTTCAATCCCGAAGCGGCCGGCGCTGCCGTTGCGCGGCTCAAAGCATTGCTGGAGGCTAGCGACGGCGATGCGACGGAAGCCTTTGCCAGTCTGGAGTCCATGCTCATGGGTAAAGTCTCCAAGCCGCAACTTGACGCCTTGGGCGCCGCGATCAGCGATTTTGACTTTGATGGCGCGATTGCGAAATTGGGCGGGATCGCCCGCGATTCTGGGTTGAACGGAGGGGATGCCTCATGAGCAACGGGGAAGAAAAGAAGATCCTGCTGTTGGTGGATGATGAACCCTCCAACATTCAGGTGGTGAACTCAATTCTGAAGGACACCTATAAGATCCGCATTGCCACCAGCGGCGCGAAGGCGTTGGAGCTGGTGAAGACAGCGCCGCCGCCCGATTTGATTCTGCTGGACGTGATGATGCCGGGGATGGACGGCTATGAGGTCTGTACTCGCCTCAAAGCGGACGCCGTGACGAAGGACATACCGGTGATTTTCCTGACCGGCAAAACGGAGACCGAAGATGAGACCCGCGGCTTTGAAGTCGGGGCGGTGGATTACGTCCACAAGCCGTTTTCGCCGCCGGTGGTCCGGGCAAGGGTGCAGACTCACCTGACGCTGCGCGGAATCCGCCAGCAGTTAGCGAATCAACTGCTTACCATCCAAAAGGAACTGGCTCTGGCGCGGCAAATCCAGTTGTCGATTATGCCGACACTTATCCCGAGCATTCAGGGCCTGGACATTGCGGCGCGATATAGCCCGATGACTTCCGTAGCGGGCGATTTCTACGACTTCATGCCGGTCGACGACAAGCGCCTTGGGGTATTTGTGGCGGACGTCTCAGGGCACGGCGTCCCAGCCGCGTTGGTCGCTTCGATGTTAAAGATCGCTCTGGCTTCACAAGCATCGAATGCCTCGGATCCGGCGAAGGTTTTGACGGGCCTGAACAGGGCGCTTTGCGGAAAGTTTCAGGGACATTACGTGACCGCCGCGTACTTGTTCATTGACATGGAAAAGCATGCGATCTGCTATGCCGGGGCCGCGCACCCGCCGATGTTGTTGGGGAACGGAACGGCTGGAGGCACGCGGGAGGTGATCGAGAACGGCCTGTTCATTGGAATGTTCCCGCACGCGACCTATAGCAATATCGAAGTGCCTGTGACGGTCGGAGATCGCGCAGTGCTCTACACTGACGGAATTCCTGAAGCCACCAACCCCGCCGAGGAACAATTCGGGCAAGAGCGGATACAGCAGTTCATGGAGACGTCTTCGGCCGTCAGTAGCGGCCAGTTTTGCGACGACTTCCTCTCGGAGTTATCGCGCTGGAGGCCGCCCCCTGCCGAGCAAGAAGACGACATCACACTGGTCGTGATCCGCTGGGACGGCGGCGCGCAATAGCTTCGGCTACTTCGCCGGTTTGGATAGTGATCGAACGCCCAGTCGGCGCTTCCTGTCCTACGGCGTCTGGTCGGTCTTATACTCGATCGCGCTGTCGACCGTGGTGTGCTTGAAGTTTTTGTTCTCCAAGGACAGCGCCAGATTGCGGTTGATGAAGAAAACGGCGCGCAGACGAAACTCCGTGCCGAAGCTCACCGGGAACCAGACTCCGTCGGCTTGGCGCTGATAGCGAACGCTGAACCCGAGGCCCGGAACATCGGTGCCTAGCAGGGTGCGAACCACGAACGGGATGCGGCGCGAGAGTTTGGTATCGACGGTTATGGGCTGGAACTCGGCCGCATCGATGATTGCTTCACCCGCCCAATCCAGGTCGTCTTTATCGGCAGGCCGGAACGTGATGCGATAGACGGTGCGATCTTGCCTGGTTTCGGTGCCGGCCAGGGTGAACTTGTATTGCTTTTGTTCCTCGCTGGTCAGCGGGAACAGATCTTTGGCGAGCCCGTCTTTGGATTTATCGTTCGCCAAATCGTCGCGGAAATCCCGAACCAGACTGCCGTCCAGGCCCTCCCCGTCTCCGGGGCTCTCCTGGTCATAGGTGACATAGCTCCCTTTGTGCCAGTATCGGCCGCTGATCTTCTCGAGCTTTTTGTCTACGCCGGTTTCGGTGGGAGTCACCAGAAAGTCGCTGACTTCTTCGCGGGCAAGCTTGCCGTTGGTGTGACGGCTGGATACCTTGACGTGCTGTTCGTACACGAACCCGGTGCGAGCTTTTTCGGCGCGATCCTGGTTGGCTGCGACGCGGGCCATGATCTCTTCCACCGTGAGAGGCTCGGGGCTGGAAGGAGTCGTAGCAGCGTCAGGTGACTGTGCCCGGCAGAGAAAGGCAACCACCAGGAGGCAGACAGCAAGCTTCACAGAAAGGAATACGGAGCCAAGCCGCCCGGCGACTCAGAAAAGTTAATCGTAGACGGCATGCACATACCATTCCCGGGTCTGCAGCTCGCAGTAGATGCGGTAGAGCGCGCCGTCGTCCAGTGCGACATCCCATTCTTCGCGGACCCAGGGCGTGAGCGTCCACCAGTCGCCGGAGGTTTTCCAGGGGCCGGCCGATTCGACTACAGCTCCCTGTACGCCGGGCGCGGCTACCTGCTTGGGGGCAAGATCCGCCAGCCGCACCCGGGCGTGCAGCGCCGGACGGAACAGCCGCAACGCGAGCCGCAGCGTGGCCGGATAGGGCGATTCAGAACTGCCCTTCCTGGTTGGATTTAGATCACCTAAATGCATCGACATCCGGAAAGCATCGGGACGGTGGGTATTGAGCAGTTCGGGAACCCCCACATTCCCTTCCCCTACCATGCCTTCAATGCGCTTGAGCGTGACATGCAGTTTGTCGGGCTGAGGCGTGGCGGGCAAAAACAAACCTCCCTGGAGGCGTTGCGGCTCGACGGGCTCGAGACGCAGCGTGAACGCCGTAATAGCTCCGGCCGGAGGGTGCCGCTCCAGATGGAGTTGGAGAAGCTTGAGCATAACGGCACCTTGGTCCACGGGAACAGGAAATTCGAGCGCGCACTCGTACGCACTGGGAATCGTGGGCTCCGGCACCAAGGAAGTGGTTTCTTCTGATTGACCTGGTTGGCTCAGTTCAAGTCTTACTTGCAATAAACGCGCCGACCGGGATTGGGAACGCAGCCGCCCGCAAAGTTCGCTGAGGGCGCTACCAAACAAGAATAGGAGTGGTTCAAGCAGGGTGATGGGATACTCAGGCTCGATGCGTTTTTCATAGCTGGTTTCTTCCGCGGGAACCCGCAGCGGCCGGTTGATTCGCCCCGCCGCCAAATTGCGGAGATAGACACCCGCCGCGCCGAGACGTTCGGCGATTCCCTTTTCGGGCAGCGCGGCGAGATCTTCACAGGTCTTCAGGCCCCAGCGGCGCAAAACATCCAATAAGGATGGATCCACAGGAAGGTCGTAAGTGAACAACTTGACCAACGGGATAGGAGCAATATGGAAATGCTCTTCACCGGGCGTTACCAAAGTAACGCCGGAGTAATGGCAGGCCAGTAGGGCAGCGGCGTCGGGGTTGGAAGCAATCGCCAGGTTGGCACGCAGGTTCCGCTCATAGCCATAGCGGCAGATTTCTGAGGCGATCTGGTGCGGCGATCCGATCAAGCGCCGCAGAGGTGTAATGCAAAACATCACGGTATTGCCGGAAGTCGTTTCAACCAGAGGAGAAAACTGCAAGGCTAGCTGCTGAAGATCGGCTGTGAGCGTCGTCGCCTGACAAACGGCAACCGGGACGTGCAAACAGGCGTACATGTTTGGGGCCTACGCCACGGTCTGATGCCGGAACTGTTCTTCAGCAGGCTCAGTAGGCTCAGTCGGCGCCTGCCCCCACCCCCAAATCCGGGTGACCAGCTTCTGTGGAGACCGGTAGGCTGGGCGTTGGGGACGGACCAGCATTTCAAAACCTTGGAATAGGCGATAGGGTGCGCGGCCCGACCAATGTGAAGCTTTCAGTTCCAGTTCCAATGCATTGATAGAACAAGATCTTGCTTGTGAAGAGCGGGCACTCACCAGAAGAATGGTGGGTGTGTTTTCGATGGCCCTTTGGAAGCGGAACCAGTAGGAAAGAGGAATGCGGTTGAGGATACGCAGACCGGTTTCGCATAGGTCGAGCACAATGACACCGAAGCCGCCGGCATGCAGCAGCAAATCGGCTGAGCGCATGGCATGCTCCGGATTGCCACGGCAGCGAACCCAAACCAAGCGATCTAACTTGACCCCGGCTTCCGCGGCCGAGGCAGGATGAAAGTTGTCGTTGGTGTCGACGATGGCGCAGACTTCACCGCGCCGGGTGGCTTGGGCCAGCACGTGCAACAGAGCCGAAGTTCTTCCGGCAGAACGGCGGCCGAGAATTTCTACAATGCTGCCGCGCGGCACACCGTCGGGAAGCACCGGGAGAGCGGGGACGAACAAGGGCTGCCATTTGGGCTGTGCTTTGAAATCGCAAAGCGCCGAGGCACGAATCGGCTGGATGGGGCGTCCCGTCAGAGAGCCCCGGGAGAGAGGGCTAGTCTGCACGGTTGCTGCACCGAGATTCGCCATTTGTTCGCCTGCTTGTATTTTGCCTTTCCCCGCGGGAGATGTCAATGGAGAAGTCCGGAAATGCGGCCGCTTCAGCGGAATTTCTACAATGAATAGATGCCCTGGACCCCGGCAGACATTCACCGCCTCCGCCGCGGTTTTGACAGCCATACGCTGCCGGGGACCGAGTTCAACCACGCAGCGCACATTGCCGTCGGCGCCATGTATGTCTCCGAACTGGGACCGGAAGCCGCGCTGGCTCATCTGCAGCAGGCGATTCCCCCGTACAACGAATCGCAAGGCGGACAGAACACCGACACCAGCGGTTATCACGAAACGCTCACCCGGTTCTGGGTAGAGCGCCTGGCCGAATTCGTGGCGGCGCTACCGCCTGAACTGCCCCCCGCCGAACGTTCCCTGGCCGCAGTGGAAGCGTTTGGCGCCCGATCGAAGTTGCACGAGCAATATTACAGCTTTGATGTCGTGAACTCGCTGGAAGCCCGAAAGGGTTGGATTGCTCCCGACAAACACCCCGGTCCCGCGCAGCTCACGGCAGACGGCGGATCAGGAGCATCGTGAAGTCGTCGGCGAACCCAAACTGGCCCGACCATTCCCGCACATAGTCGACCAGCTGCGAGATGACGTCAGCCGTGGGAATCTGACGCCGCTTCATCAGGAACTCAGCGAGGCGCTCGTCCCCGAACTCGTCGTGGCCCCCGGGCTCGCGCGCTTCCGTGACGCCGTCGCTGAACAGAACCAGGGTGTCGCCCGCGTTCAGCTCTGCCTCATACGCCTCATACTGCGAGCTCCCGACGATCCCCAGCACCATGCCGCCCCCAAGCAAAAAATGCGAAGTCCCATCCGCGCGGATCATGTGCGGATAGTTGTGACCGGCGTTGGCGTAGGAGATTTTTCCCGTGGCCGGATCGAGCACGGCATAGAAGAACGTGATGAACTTACCGAGCGGGCAGCGGGCTGAGAGGCTCCGGTTGAGGATCGCCACAGCTGGAGCCGGCTCCGGGTTGGTCTCGGAAAGCATTTGAACGCGAGCCTGGAGACTCGACATCATCAGCGAAGCGGCGAGTCCCTTCCCTGATACATCCCCCACCAAGACGGCAAGCCTTCCGTCTGAGTAAGGGATGAAGTCGTAGTAGTCGCCACCCACCGTGCGGCAGGCCAGATTGAAGCCGGCCAGTTCATAACCGGGAACACTCGGCGTCTCGAGAGGCAGCAGGCTGCGCTGGATCTCGCTCGCCTGTGCCAGCTCCACTTCCATAACCTTCTCTGCCTGCTCAATCAAAACCAGCCGGGCGTGTTCGATGCGTATTGCGGCGATGTTCGCCATCACGGTAAGCAGGTCCAGATCTTCCTTGCGAAACGGGCTGATCAGGTCGCCGCTGTCGAGGTAGATCAAGCCAATCACCCGCTCCCCGGTTTGCAGAGGCGCGGCCATAAAGCTGTGAACACGGTGCGACAGAATGCTCTTCTGCTCGCGGAGGTCGGCATCCAGTTGAGCGTCCTTTACCATCAGCGATTCCTTGCCGCGAATGACGCGGTCGACAACCGCGGTGCTGATGGAAAACCCCTCGCCTTTGCTCGCGTGCAGCTCGAGCTCGCCGTTTTTCTCAAGAGTGAGGATCACGCCGCGCGTGGCGTCGACTGCCGAAATCGACAAATTTAGAATGACCTCAAACAACTCAGTGAGCGGACGGTGCCCGGCGAGTTCGCGGCCCGCGGTTACCAGGGCATCCAGCACCCGCGCGGTATTCAGGGTCGAGTCTTTCGAATCCTTCGCGGTTCCGGCGCCGACCCGAGTCTGGCCCAGGACTTGGTCAAGACTTGTGATGATGGTAGACCGGCGCTCGGTGGACTCGTTTTGCGGTGGAACGAAGTTGACAATGCTTCGGCGCGAAGAGTCGGCGCTGTCCCGGATTTCGATAGTGAGATGGCCCGCATAGATGCGGTTTCCAGGCGCAATGGTGCGAGCGCCCTTCAGGCTTTCCACGTCGAAGATGGTGCCGTTCCGGCTGTTTAAGTCTCGAACCAACCACCCTTCCGGGCTTCGTTCGAAGCGCAAGTGGTAACGGGATAACCACGGATCGTTGGGATAAGCCAGGTCATTATCCGCCGCCCGCCCGAGCGAGAGCGCATCCTTTTCCAGAAGTACCGTCGAGGTTCCGCCCTCGGCACCCAAAATCAAGAGTTCCATGGTCCTGAGATCTTTACCGTATCACCGACGTTTCCCGCGCTTTCCGAACCCCCGCGTAGTTCTCCGCCCTGGAGCCGGCAAGCGGATACTGGCTCGCGCCTACACCGGCTCGCCATCTGCATCGACAAAGCGGACGTCACCGAAATCGAGTGAACGGACTTCCGTCTCAATCTTCGACCGGTCTCCAACTACCACCCATATGGTGCGGTTCGGATCGATCAACAATCGGGCAGCGCGGTTCACCGCCTCGGTTGTGAGTGACTGCACCCTCGAAATGTATGTCTGGTAGTAATCGTCGGGCAACTGGAATTGCAGTAGATCCGTGATCAGGCTGCCCACGGCGTTCATGGTCTCGTGCGATCCGGGCAGTTCCAGGATGGTCTGCATTTTCACCTTCTCCAGCTCTTCTTCAGTGGCCGGGCGCGGGCCAAGCAGGTCGAGGTATTCCCGATGGATCTCCGCCATCGCTTCTTTGGTCTTGTCGGTCTGCACCGAAGTGTGTGAGAGGAACGGACGCTCGCCGCGCGCACCCACAACCAGCGATCCAGCGCCATAAGTCCAGTGCTTCTCCTCGCGCAGATTCATATTCAAACGAGCGCCGAAGGAGCCGCCGTAGACCGAGTTGATCGCTTCCAGCGCAGGTTCTTGCAATGCATCCGGCGGTGGGGCGAGTGCGCCGGTCAAAATCACGGATTGCTGTGCACCAGGCTTATTGATGATGTAGACCACCGGCTTGGTGGGTTTGGGCGCGGCCTGAACGTGCTTGGCCGGAACCACACCGGGCTCCCAGTGTGAGAAAAGCCTTTCGAGCTTCGGTTTGATTTCCTCAACCGTGGTGTCGCCAACCACGATCAGGGTGGCATTGTTGGGCCGGAACCACGTGCGGTGGAAGTTGACGACGTCCTCCCGGGTGAGTTTGGCGACGCTATCCGCCGTACCGGAGCCTGTGAAGGGCGTTGCATAGCCGTGGCCGTGTCCATAAAGGATGGGCGGTAGAACCCGCAGCGCCATGCCATACGGCTGCGCCTTCTCTTGTTCGATGGTCGCCAGCTGAAGATGCTGCTGGCGTAGGAAATCGGACTCCGGGAACGACGGATTCAAGATCACGTCCGCAAACAAATCGAGGGATTCATCCAGCTTCCCCTTGAGTGCCGAAAGAAAGACCTGGGTGAGATCGAGATTGGAATTGGCAGTGAGCTGGGCGCCGAGCGATTGCAGTTCTTCACTGATCCCCATCGCGTCGCGCGTCGCGGTACCGCTGACGAGCAACGTAGCGGAAAGACGGGCAGTGCCCGAGTGTGCCAGCTGGTCGGAGGCGAACCCGGCGTCCAAGGTGAGCCAGAAATTGACAATAGGGATTTCATGGCGCTCGGCCACGATCAGCTTGAGACCGTTTGAGAGCGTATCGTGTGTGAGGTGAGGCAGGTGCAGATCGGCGGCGGGACCCAATTCCGGCGGCGCGGAGCGATCAATACCGGCAGCCGCCGGCTTGTGTCCTGGGAATGGAACGATCTCCAGCACGTACACGCCGTCGGACAACCAGGCGCGTCCGGAGTCGCGGACGTCGGAGGCGCTGGCGGACTCGACCCGTTCGACCCAATCGCGGTAAGCATCGGGATTGTCAAGGAAGGTCTGGTTGCGCGCCAGGATGTCGGACTTGCCGCCGAAGCCGCCGATGCGCTCAATTCCGCGGATGAATGTGGACAGCTGGTGTGTCTTGACGCGCTCCAATTCAGCGGCCGAAGGGCCCTCGTCCAGGATGCGCTTGATTTCTTCGTCGATGGCGCGTTCGACGGCGGCCAGAGACTGGCCGGGGCGAGCGGTCGCATCGACATAAAACTGGCTTCCGATTTCGCGTGTATCGAGGAAGGCCTTCACGGCGGTGGCAATCTGATCGTCATAGACCAGGCGACGGTACAGGCGCGATGACTTGCCGGTCGTCAGGATGGTCGCTAGGAGGCTCAGATAAGTCGAATCCAAGGTGCCGTATTGCGGAACATTCCACACCTTGTAAATTCGGGCCTGTGGGACGCGATCCTCCGCGATGGCGCGCTGTTCGCCGGCCAGCTGGGCAATCCACGATTGCTGGTGCGTGACGGGCGGTCCCGGTGGAATGTCGCCAAAGAACCGTTTGGCCTTCTCCTGCGCTTCCTGTATGCCGATATCGCCGGCAATCACCAGCGTCGCGTTGGAGGGCGTGTAGTAGTTCTTGAACCATTCACGCACGTCATCGAGCGATGCGCCATCCAGATCCTGCATGGAGCCGATCACGGTGTGGGCATAAGGATGACCGGCCGGATAAGTGGCCTGCACAATGAGTTCTTCGGCCAGCGCATAAGGCTGGTTGTCTCCCTGTTTTTTTTCGTTCTGAACTACGCCGCGTTGCAGGTCCAGGACTTCCTGGCTGATGGTGTTGTAGAAGTGGCCCATGCGGTCGGACTCCGCAAATAGCGCAAAATCGAGCGCTGAGGTAGGCACATTTTCGAAGTAGTTCGTACGGTCTTCGTTAGTGGTTCCATTCAGATCCGTCGCGCCGACGCGTTCCAGCCACTCAATGTAGCTTCCTTGCAAGTGCTCACTGCCGCCAAACATGAGGTGCTCGAACAGATGGGCAAAGCCGGTCTTGCCGGGCTTTTCGTTCTTCGAGCCGACGTGATACCAGAGATTGACGGCGGTAATCGGAGCCTTGCGGTCCCCGTGGACTAAAACCGTGAGACCGTTATCAAGGACGAGCTTCTCGTAGGGGATGTTAATGTGCTGAGATTCCATGGTCTAAGAGTCCGTTCGATGCTTCTTACAAATCCGCATCGCGTCCGGAACGTTGAAGACCAACTCGGCGAACGCCTCAACTTGGCGATTCCACTGAGTTGGCCTCGAAAGCTCACGATATCAAACAGCAGCCTGCCGGGCGTTCGTCGCGCCTGCCCAAGGGGCGTCCAATGCCTGATCGTGGCGTCCCTTCCCTCCGCCGCGAGCCGATTCTACTGCTTCCTCCTTATTGACACTCCGTAGGCGCGGCGATAGGTTCTGGGTAACAGAAAGACAGGAAAGCGGGTTCAATGAAACCTCTCGCACTTCTGGTTGTTTTTTTATTTCCGAATATGGCCTCCGCGCAGGCTACGCTAACGGGCTTTCCAAACCCGTTTACTTCCGATTTGAATGGGCTGGGGCAGATCACTTTGACTTGGTCGGCGCCGGCCGCTTCTACGATTGAGATTCACGTCTCATCCGCCACAGGACCTCTGTTTGTGAATGATTCAAATGCCGGTTCCGCGGCGACTGGCCAGTGGGTAACCAATGGAATGCAGTTTTATCTCCAGGACGTGAGCCATGGGAAGCCTGGAACAACCCTCGCTACGTTTACGGCTCACGCCGTGGCAGTGGTATTCAGCGGATCACCGAACCCATTCCCCCCTGATGTCAATGGGCTGGGGAAAATCACGTTGAACTGGTCGGCAGCCAACGTCTCAGCCACTGAAATCCGCGTCAATTCGCTTGCCGGGCCCTCATTCACAGCCGGTGCTGCTGCGGGGTCGGCAACGACCGGCGAGTGGGTGACGGATGGAATGCAGTTTTACCTTCAGGACATTAGTGAGGGCGAGCCCGGCACGACTCTGGCCGTCTATACGGCTCATGCCGGATGGCTTGGCATTCCAACCGATACACCCGTCCTGCTGTCTATCGACAACGGCCAGCAACTCTTCTTCACAGCGCCCGGCGCAACGGAAGTGGAGATTCATCTCAACAAGCCCTGGGGTACGCTGTTCGCCCGGTTCTACGGCGATCACGGCACGGCAGCCACCGGGGACTGGATTCGAGACGGGATGCGCTTTTATCTGCAAGACGTGTCGAATGGCCAGCCGCTGACGCTTCAACACACTCTTGCGACTGCCATCGCTACGGTGGATGCCAACACGCCCGGCAAGACCGGGGTGATCTTCGGCGCCACGCCCGGACTCGTCCCCGACCCTGGCAACACAGGTTTGGGAACCGCCACTTTGTTTTGGAATGCAGCGGGTTCTTCCGGAGTCGAAGTACATGTCAATTCGCCGGACGGACCTTTATTTGCCCAAGCGGGCGCATCTGGTTCAGCAAGTTCGGGCAACTGGATTACCGACGGTATGCGTTTCTACCTGCAGGACACGTCGTCCGGAACCTCGACCTCGGCTGATAATACGTTGGCTATTGCAACCGTCGATCTTCAACCGTCGCAGCAGCATTACCTCAGCTATTACAAATCGGATGGTGGCCTACTGACCTACAGCCGCGATTCGATGCACCTGGTTGGAACGATTTCGCCCGATGCCCTGCCCGCGGGCGTCACAGCGGTCGACATGCACCCCAGCCCGGACGGGACACTGCTGTACTTGTTAGGATCCGACTTCAATTACTACGTGCTCGATCCCTCCAGCGATTCGGTGAAGGCTACCTTCGCCGCTGGCTCTCAAAGCAAATCCTTCGGCTTCATGAAGGGGTCGATGAACCAGGACCTATTGATCCAGGCGCCCGACACATCGGGGAATATCGCCATCGTCGATCCAGCCCAGCTTGCTTCGACCGTGGTGCTGAACTGTCCCTGCTATGGCAGCGTCTCCGGCATTATGGTCAATCCTGCAACGAATGCTCCGTTCTTCGTGTCGCTAGCGCCGGCTTCAGGGCCGCCCGCGCCCGGCCTTAGCAGTTTCGTCCTATATTCCGTGACGCAGAATCTACAAGTGGGCACGCCGTACCCGCTTCCACTGCCACCCACTTGGAATGGCAGCACCGTCAATGCCGGTACGACGTTCCTGCTGCTGAACTCTGGGACACAAGGCACGCTGCTGGCCACCTGGACAAAGTTGCTAAGCTACCTGTTCTTCCCTAACCCACCAACGGACCTCACAGCTTACGACATTGCCAGCCAGACCATGACGACGCTTACCCAAGCCTTCACGCTCGACGCTGGGCTGGCCGTTCCTGAACTTGCCTCGCCAGACGGCGCCTCGATCTACGCCGAGACGTTCCAGGTGTACGGCATTGGACCTGATCAACACAGCGGCACACTCCTGCCGGTAGATCTCTCGCGATTTGAGTCGACGCCCGGCGGCACACAGCCGTTTACCTGGGAATCCACTTTTCCTCTGGACAACCAGCCAACCCAGGTGACGCCGCCTCTGGCACTCGACGAACGTTATGTCTTCTTCGGACAAGTGAGCATCAGCGTCGGTAGCGCTTATCCCTATGTAGTCCAGCCAAGCAGCCCGTTCTATCTCTATCGAGCCGATCGGTCGACCTTACAGCCCGTTGGTTTCGAACGGATCATTGTCGATACCAATCCCTCGAGCGCCTATTCCGCCCCGGTTGTTGGTCTTTCGACCGGGTCATATACCTGGCCACCCACCTCGGCCGGTAAATAATCGGCACTGCAAAACGTGCTGGCTAGTTTGCCTGTCCCGCCCGAACCGGCTCGGAGTTGGCGGTCGCCGAGGCGGCCCAGTTCAAGATGAAGTGTTTCTTCGCGGTCTGGATCGATGCCAAGCCAAGTTGTTTTGCCTCGTCGAGGGCCCGCTGATTTGACCATCCGTCGAGAGAGATGCGGAAGCAGGCGATAACGGTACCGGTGCGGTCGACGCCGTGCTCGCAGTGGACCAGGATAGGCCACGCGCTCGCGTCTGCCAGCAACGCCAGCGCCTGTTTGACGCTTTCTAGAGACGGCGCGCCAAGCGGAGGCATGGGGATGTTGACGTACTTAATGCCCATCGATTCGAGAAGTTGGGCCTCACCAGAACGCTCGTTGGAGCCTCGCAGATCGATGACAGTCTTGATCCCAAGCTGCGGCAGGGCCTGCAGGCCTTCGCGCGAGGGCTGGGCCGAACGGTAGATATGTTCATTGACCCGATAGAACTTATGCAGGCCCTTAAGCTCAGGCTGTGCCAGTGCTGCGCGAACCGGCAAAGCGGCCGGGTCTTGCGCAAAAACACCCTCGGCGAGCGCCAACGCGCAGAACATGCCTACCCGGCAAAGCGCAGCAAACGACATGTTATGCTTTCGTCCTATTTTTGCGCATTTCGCCTGAGGCGGACAGAGACCCGAAGCGGGGCTGCCACCCCGTTCCTCCGCGGGGCGCATCCGGGCAGCCGCGTCCAGGCACGCTTTACTCGGCAATATTGAACTGCATAACGCGATTCGACTCCCGGCCTTCGCGCCGCGCGCGGACCTGGACGTTCCACGTTCCCGTCTTTGGGAATACTGGCTTCGCCACATAGACTCCCGGCGTGGTAGCTTTTCCTTCGGCACTGATTCCCGGATCGTTTTCCGATTGCGTGCAAACGAGTAGAACCTTGGCCTCGCGAACGGGCTGGTCATGGGCATCCAGGATTTGGATCTCGAAGGGCACCTGCACGCCGGTCTGCAACTTGGCGGTCGGCTCGAAGCGAATTCTGAAATTGGCCGGTGGATCCTGGGCAAGGACCAGCCCGGCCGCAAAGAGGACGGCTAGTAGGAGTTTCACGCTCCTATTGTATGGCGGGATCGGAACGACGAAGGCGAGGTTTTGCGGAGAAACTCGGAAGCCCACCCTGAGAACAAACCCCCAAGGCTAAGTAAAACCCCCTGCTTCGCCACTTACCCAACTCTTGCTATTAGTGGAGCGTGGCATACAAGCGGATCGCCTCCTACGGTGTCATCGGCGACATGCATACTGCGGCGCTGGTTGCCATGGATGGCTCCATCGATTGGTGCTGTTTCCCGCACTTCGATTCCCCCAGCGTCTTCGCAGCGGTCCTTGACGATAAGAAAGGCGGCCAGTTTCAAATCGCCGCGCCGACCGACGACCGCTACCGGCAGATGTACTTACCGGAGACGAATGTGCTGGTGACACGCTTCCTCAGCCCCAAAGGCGTTGGCGAGGTGGTGGACTTTATGCCGACCTGCAACGGCGGCGCACGTCAACCGAAGATTCGTCAAATCGTTCGCATCGCCAAGGCAGTTCGCGGGGCCGTCCCATTTAGCCTGAAGTGCCAGCCGGCGTTCGATTACGCCCGCGCCACTCACACAACGGAAATGGGCTTGAAAAATGCAGTGTTCTCTGCCGGCGGGAAGAAACTCGTCCTCACAAGCCAGGTTGAGTTAAAGGGCGATGGGTCAGGAGCCACGTCCAGCTTCGTTCTTCAACCCAACGAAACGGCTACTTTCGTCCTTCAATTTCTGGACACCGGCGACACCTCCGAAGCCATTGAGCTTGAGCCTTTCGGCCAGGCGAGGCTCCAGGAAACGATCGCGATGTGGAAAGAATGGGTTTCGAAATGCAAATACGACGGGCGATGGCGCGAAATGGTGGTCCGCTCGGCCCTTGCGCTTAAGCTCCTCACGTTCGAACCCACGGGCGCCATCGTCGCATCGCCCACTTGCAGCCTGCCGGAGGAACTGGGCGGTGTACGCAACTGGGATTACCGGTATACCTGGATTCGTGACGCCGCCTTCACGATTTACGCTCTGCTGCGGCTTGGCTACAAGGAAGAAGCAGCGAAGTTCATGCAGTGGATTGAGAAACGCGCGACCGAAGAGGAGACTGACACCGGCCCTCTCCAAGTCATGTATGGAGTAGACGGCCACAGCGAACTGCCCGAATCGACCTTGGAACATCTGGACGGGTTCATGCAATCCCGGCCTGTGCGTATCGGCAACGCTGCCAGCAAACAACTCCAACTGGACATTTACGGCGAGCTGATCGATTCAGTCTATCTGTTCAATAAACATGTTCAGCCGATCTCTTATGACCTCTGGAATTACATCCGGAAGATGCTGTATTGGGTCTGCGACAACTGGGAGCGGCCTGATTACGGCATCTGGGAGGTGCGAAGCGAGCCGAAGCCATTCGTCTATTCCAAAATGCAGTGTTGGGTCGCGCTTGACCGGGGGTTCCGCATCGCCATTAAGCGGGGTCTGCCGCTCGATTTCGCGCGCGTGCGCCGGGAAGCGACCCGCATCTACGAAACAGTGATGCGTGAGGGATGGAGCGAGCAGCGTCAGACCTTCGTACAGTATTTCGGCGGCGATGCCGTCGATGCCAACGCTTTGCTGATGCCGCTCATGATGTTTGTTTCTCCAACGGATCCGCGCATGTTGAGGACACTGGACCGCATCATGGAGGAACTGGTCTCCGACAGCCTGGTCTACCGGTATGAGTTGGGCAAGGCGGCGGGCGACGGCCTGCCCGGAGTTGAAGGCACGTTCAGTATTTGTACGTTCTGGCTGGTCGAGGCGCTGGCTCGCGCTGGGCGTCTGGACGAGGCGCGGCTAATCTTTGAGAAGATGCTCACCTACGCCAATCATCTCGGCCTCTACTCGGAAGAGATCGGGCCAACCGGTGAGGGATTAGGCAACTTCCCGCAGGCCTTCACGCACCTCGGCCTGATCAGTGCCGCTTACGATCTGGATCGTCATTTGCGCTGAACGTCTTGCTGGACCAAATGCCGTGGATTCTCGAGAGAAACGGACGTACGTCCGGAGTTCCCTCCAGGAAGTATCGTGCGGCTGTCCAAGGGGCCGCACCCACGCGGACCGTCAAGGAATGCGGCAACTCGGTAAACAGATCTTCATCGGTCTCATCATCGCCGATGCAGAAGCATAGGCTTTCGGGCCGGCCCAGTTGCTCGAGAATCCAAGCCGCGCATTTGCCTTTGTTCCAATTCACATTCGGCCTTACTTCGAAAACCCTCTTTCCTTCGCGGAGGATGAAGGCATCCGAATAGTGCCAGAGGCTTCGCTCCACAATGCGCCGGATGGACGGCAAATCCCTGGCTAGAGCGTTCCGGTAGTGCACGCTCGCACTGAGGCCTTTTTGTTCAATCAGGACTCCAGGGACGCCCGCGAGATCACCGCGCAACGCTCGCACGAGATCAAGCAGCGCCGGTCGATGAGCGGCGGCTTCAAGTTGAGCGAATCGAAGCCCTTGTCCCCGAATCTCCAGGCCGTGATCCCCGGCGTAGATCAGGTCAAGGTCGACTCGCACCTCGAGGTCCCTCACTTCACGGCCGCTGACAACCGCGATCCGCATGCCCGGCAAACGGTGCAGCGCCTGCAACACGCTCCTGGTCTCTTCATCCAGAAAAGCTTCTCGGGGATCACAGACAATTGGCGAAAGCGTGCCGTCGTAGTCCAGAAAGAGCACACAGCTTTCGCTCGAAACAAGCCGCTGTTCGATTTCCTTGAAGCAGCCAAGGGCGGATTTGCTCATCCCTTTACAAAGCTTGCGCCGCCGGGAGCCTCAACTCTTCCATCTCGCGCTCGTCGGTGGCCGGTTCGATCTTCAGTAAGTTCGACAAAAGCTGTCCGGCCCACTGGTAGACGTTGTTTTCAGCTACCGTCAATCGTAGGCCCTGCATACATCGTGCCTGCTCTTCCGGTGGCATTAATACTGCTTTGAGAATCGCGTCCGCCATGCCGTCCACAGAGAACGGATTCACCTGAATGGACTGCGGCAGCTCGCGGGCTGCGCCGGCGAAACTGCTCAAGATCAGTACTCCCTGCTCATCGAAGCGGCTAGCGACGAACTCTTTCGCCACCAGGTTCATTCCATCGTGCAAAGAGCTGACGATGCAGAAGTGAGCCAGGCGGTGCAGTGCCATCATCTCCTTCTGACTGCAGTGGCCGCGATGGTAATAGACGGGTTGCCAGTCGTCTGTCCCCCATTTCGCATTGATCGCTTGGGCTTGGGCGGTCAGCTGGCTGTCGAGATCCGAGTACTCTTCGATGTTCATGCGGCTTGGAACGGCCACTTGCACAAAGACCAGCCGCCCCTGGTAATCCGGATTCTTTTCTAGAAACAGATCCAAACCGGCCAGCCGGTTGGGAATCCCCTTGGTGTAATCAATCCGATCAATACCGATCCCAATGAACTCCGGGCGGCTTCCGATGCGCTCTACCCATGCCTCCATCTCCCGACCAACCTCCGGGGTTGCAGCCGCGACGGCATGCTCTTCGAAGTCAATGCTTATGGGGAATGGCCGCACCATGGTGACGTGGCCTCCACGCGTGATGTCGGAGTGCTCGGCTTCTACAAGCGCTTCGATCCCCCGCCCGACGGTCTCCAGGAAATTCGCGCAGTGGTAGCTCAGGTGGAAAGCCATCAAATCATTGCCCAGCATGCCGTCCAGAAGTTCCTCCGACCAGGGAAAGACTCGGAACACCTCACGGTTAGGCCAGGGGATGTGCCAGAACTGGGCGACTACTAAAGAAGGGTTGCTGTTCTTCAGCATTCGGGGCAACAGCCCAAAGTGATAGTCCTGAATGAAGACGAACGCCGGCTCGCCTTGTGCCTCCTCGATCACCGCTTCGGCGAAGATCTGATTCGCCTTCCGGTAGCATTCCCAGTCGTGCAGCCTGAATACCGGACTATGGAAGGCGATGTGGCAAAGCGGCCAGAGACCTTCGTTCGAAAGTCCGTAGTAGTAACCCGATTCGATCTCTTTGTCCAGCCATACGCGCCGGAGCGTATAACGCGGGTTATCGGGAGGAACCGCAACGTGGTCGCGCGCATCAGTGACCAGCCGGTCCGCGTCTCCGCTTCCATGTGCAATCCAAACTCCGCCCGAGGCTCGCATGATCGGATCCAGAGCTGTCGCCATCCCGCTGGCAGGCGTGATGCATTCCACCCCGCCTTGATTCACAGTGTGCAAATACGGCTCGCGATTCGACACAACGATGAAGCGCATGTTGCCGAGACGGGCGGCAATCAGATTCTGAAGCGTCTCACGTGTCCACTTGTACCTCTCGAGGTGCTTACCTCGAGAGCTGGACGTGCCGTTCGACACTTCGCGGCGGATCTTTGTGGGAACAAGACTGCTGAACTTCTTCCAGACTTCGCTTTCGAGAATGCTACGATGCACCACAGACGCTCCAGCGCGGACTCCCTGACGGCGGGCGCGAGACTTCCGGCCATTGGAGCGAGATGCAATCCGCCTGCCAGAAGCGGACACAGAGAAGCGGCCGTTTGTTTCATTGCGGTTGCGTCGCAATCAGGATGGACGGCAAGTAATTAATGAGAGTGAAGCATTTTGCAAGAACGGTAAATCTTTCCGCACGGCTGGATTTTGGCGGAATAGTCTTCGAAACATCGCTTCATCGAATGTCTGCGAGCCTCCGGACGATTCGCAGGCAACCCCAGCGCTTCGCAAAGCCGCGACGGCTTTGCCACTGGATGTAGCGACAAAGCCGGCCTTGAAAGCGTTAGGCGCCAGCGCCAATTGCATTGGCCCAAACATTTCGAGATAATTTTGCTTTGGGCAGCCGCGCTCGACGAAACTCAATTTAGAAACCCTTCTTTGGGGGTTGGATTCAGGCGATTGCCCTGCTAGCCTGTAAACGAACGGTAACGCGAATTGCGCATTCGCATCAGATGGACCAGACGGAATCGATCGGCTAAACGCTCCCCGAAAGCGTTCGCCTTAGCCTTGGCGGCATTGCTCGCGCCTGCTTCGCTCGCCGCCTTCACGATGGCCATCTGGCGGGTTGCCGCCGACCTCCACTGGACGGGCGATTTCATCATTTCAAGTGGCCTTCTCTCCCATTGGCAAGTCTGGTTAATCGCCGCGAGTATTTTGCTGCTTTTTGCTTCCATTCTGAACCGCTGGGGAACACGCGACAACGACGAGGCACTCTCCTAGTTTTGCCGCCCACGTTTGCCACGCGCGGCTCTTCCATATCGCGGAAACACGGACGGACTCGTCTTTTTCACAGGTGGTTCACGGCAGCGTAATAGAAAGCCGCAAGAAACCTTCCTCTATCGATTCGCATCCAATACCCTGAACGAGCTTAGACCGAACAGAGGGCAGGTAAATATAAAATGCCGGAACCCCAGGTTGTCGCTGTAGTCGAGCGAACCAGTATTGCGGGTAATTGGACGTCGGCGCTTGTGCAAGCGTCTTCCGGCATACTGACTCGCGTGGGCGGGTGGGCCACGGCCACCTCCGAGAAATTCGGAGACGTCGTTTCAGCGCTGCTGGGCCCGGCCGTGGTTTCTGTTTACGTGCTCGCCTTCTGGAGCTTGACCGCTGACATCGGATGGACCGGAGCCTTCGTCGTGACCTCCGGGCCGTTTTCGAATTGGATGGTCTGGTTGGGAATTGCGGTGCTCCTCCACGCCGCGGCATCCATCGTGAAGCGCCCGGGCCGCCCATCCTAAAGTCTGCCGCATTTACGAAAACAAAAGAGTTAAATCATGTTCTTATGGGCGCCATTATTGCGGCTTTTTTCGTTCCATAGCTCAGGCAAGGTTTGATATTCTCAAGGCTGAGGTCGTCCCTCCGCAGATGTCCTACAGTTCGCGCTCACCGGTGAACCGGAACATCCCTTCCAGCCGTTTTCCGGTCGGCCTGAAATGGCTGCTGATCTCGAACATCGGCATTTTTGTCATCTCTTTCTTCCTCCAACCAACCGACTTCGGCAGCTTTTTCAGTAACTTCTGGCTGGTGCCCGCCCAAGTGGTTTCCACCTTTGCCGTTTGGCAGCTGGTCACCTACATGTTCATGCACAGCTATGGGAACTTTGGCCACATCCTGTGGAACATGCTGGCACTGTGGATGTTCGGCGTGGAGTTGGAACGGTTGTGGGGTACGGCACGCTTTTTGCGCTACTATTTCGCCTGTGGCATTGGAGCGGGAATTTGCGTTGTCATTTCAGCCTACGCATTCTCGGACCCGAACATTCCCACCCTCGGCTCCTCTGGCGCTGTCTACGGAATCCTGCTGGCCTATGCGCTCCTGTTCCCCGACCGGATCATGCTGTTCGGGTTTCTGATCCCCATCAAAGTCAAGTATTTTGTGATGATCATTGGGGCCATCACCTTCATGCAGTCGTATCTGGTGACGGTTGGCGGAGCGCGAAGCAGCGTAGCGGTTGTGGCACATCTCGGCGGGCTGGTTGTCGGCTATCTCATGCTGCGGGGCCCCCGGCTAAAGCGGGCGGTGGAGCAGCCGGTGCTTGACGCTTACAAGGATTGGAAGCTTCGCCGGGCCAAAAAAAAGTTCGAGGTATACCTTCGAAAGAAGGATTCAGACCACGACCGCTGGGTGAACTAGCCAAAGGCCGGGTTTCCTGCTGTAACGCCGGAATTCGAATGTCCGTCGAATATGGACAGGAAGTTCTCGCCGCCGATTGCCGCGCGGTATCTTAGGTCAAATGCCATGACAAGCCGACATTTTGCCTCTGCCCTAACACTGTTAGCTCTGGCCATCGCCGCCGCATTGCAACCAGCCTTGTTGGCGCAAGACCCCCAGACAAGCCCTTCGGAAACAGTCGCCAAACCGAAGAAGCCGGCCGATCAGCCGGAGCCAGACCAGGAAAAAATCCCCTCTCAATACAAGAAGCAGAAAGAGCCTCCTCCGGATGCCACCGTCTTCCGGGCGGATTCCACCACCGTCTCGGTGGATGTTTCGGTACTGGACGACAAGGGCCACTTCATCCCCAAGATTCCCAAAAGTAACTTCCGGGTTTCCGAAGACGGCGTGCCGCAGCAGATCTCTGGCTTTGGGTTAGGCGAAGCGCCTATGACCATCTGCATGTTGATTGAATTCAGCGGCCGGTTTCAGGCTTACTGGAGCCGCGGCTGGTATGAAACCCTGATGGCCTCTTATGGATTCCTGAGCACGCTCAAGCCGGACGATAACGTGGCGGTGGCCACCTTCGACTTTCACACGACCATCCTCTCGGACTTTTCACCCGATAAGAGCCAAGCGCAGCAAGCAATGGCCCGGCTTCGCATTCCCGGGTTCAGCGAGTCGAATATTTTCGACGCTCTCACAGAGATAGCCGACCGTATGCAAAACATCGAAGGCCGGAAGTCGATTCTGGTCATCGCTACAGGATTGGATACCTTCAGCAAAATCACCTTTGACAAGGCGCGCAAAGAGCTGCAGGAGTATGCCGTCCCCATTTACTCCGTCAGCATTCTACAGATTGCGCGTATGTACCTGGACGCGCAGCCTGGCCTGACCGCACAAATGGCAAGCATGGACTTCCTCCAGGCCGACAACGAGATGAAGACCTTCGCCAAGGAGACCGGTGGCCAAGCCTACTTCCCGCGCTTCCCTGGCGAGTACCCGGCGATCTTCCAGTCAATCGAGGACGCCATGCGCAGCCAGTACTCGATCTCCTATCACCCCAGCAACATTGCTCGAGACGGGAAGTATCGTCACATCAAAGTGGAACTCATCAACCCGGAAACCGGCGAACCCCTCCGAATCACGAACGAGAAGAGTAAGCCCATCAAGTACCAGATCATCGCCAAAGCGGGCTACAACGCTCCTCGCGAAGTGGAATAGCCGGCCGGATACACGGACGATCTCTCGGAGTCAAGGACTCAATCTTTCGCGATTTGAGTTCGATAGCAGGTCATTGACAGACGAGGGATAGACCTGTTACGTTCACAAGGTCTGAATGCGATCCGCTCCTTCACTTCGAGCCACAGCACCAGCACTGATTCTCCTCGTCGATGACAATCCACATGGCATTCTCGCGAGGAAATCCGTGTTAGAGGAACTGGGCTACCAAATCCTTACCGCCAGTTCCGCCGAGGAAGCCTTAGAGCTTGTGAAGCAGCATCGACTCGACTTGGTAGTCACTGACTTCAAGATGCAGGAGATGGATGGCGTTGGCCTCATCGCTGCCCTGCGGAGCAGTGGGCAGGATGTTCCCGTCATTCTGCTAAGCGGGTTTGTCGAGAGGCTCGGCTTCAACGAAGCCGCCACCGGCGCCTCGCTCGTTATACAGAAGAACACGAATGAAATAGACCATCTCCTGCGCGGCATCAAGCGGCTTCTCGCTCCTTCGAAAAAACCCCCTTCACCGGAGGCGCTGACCGGAGTGCAGAAGCGTAAGGCGAAGGCCGGCAACTGACCGCTCTTCGGACCCCTGTTTGCTGCCTTCACGCTCAAGTCGCCGGCGATAACCGGGTTCCGCTTGGCTGATCGTATAGTAGAGAGAAATGGCGTACCGTAAGTTCATCGCTGCTTGTCTTTTGGTGGCTTACGTGGCATACGCGGCTGCCCCGGCAAAGACCAAGGCAGGCTCGGGCGCCAATCTCTCTGCTGCCCCACCGCCCGGTGGGCTTTCGCTGCAGGATCGCGTGGCCCAACTGATCGTAGTTCGCGCCTACGGCGACTACCTCGGCTCGCGATCGGCGGAGTACCGAACTCTTGTCCACTGGATTCGCGATCTGCATGTCGGCGGGATTATCGTTGCCAATCGCGTCAGAAACGGCTCCGTGGTCAACGCGCAGCCCTACGAGATGGCCTCCTTCATCAACCATATGCAGAAGCAGGCGAGGACCCCGTTGTTCGTCGCCTCCGACTTTGAGCACGGCGCTTCGATGCGGGTGGCAGAAACCGCCAAGTTCCCATACTTCATGGCGTACGGCGCCGCCCGTGATCTCAATGCGGTGAGGGAACTCGGCGCGGCGACGGCCCACGAAGCCCGCACCATCGGAGTGACCTGGGTGTTTGCCCCCGATGCCGACGTCAATAACAACCCGGACAATCCCATCATCAATACCCGCTCGTTCGGCGAAGATGCACAAGCCGTGGCCGACGGTGTGGACGCCTTTATCGCGGGCGCACACTCGGATCCGCAGTCCGTGGTCCTGGTGACGGCCAAGCACTTTCCCGGACATGGCGACACCGATCAGGACAGCCACATGCAGCTTCCAAGGCTTGATCAAACCAAGGAACGGATCGAATCCATGGAATTGGTGCCCTTCCGCGCGGCGATTGCGCATGGGGTGGACGCCGTGATGACGGCCCACATGGCTGTGCCCGCTTTCGAGCCGGAAGACAAGCCGGCCACCGTATCGCGGAACATCCTTACGGGTCTGTTGCGTGAGGAAATGGGCTTCAAAGGCATCATCGTCACGGACGCCCTCGACATGCAAGGTGTCACCGCGCTTTACAAGCAGGGTGATTTGGCGGTGCGCGCCATTGAGGCTGGCGCCGATGTCCTGCTGATGCCGTCCGACCCGCAGGCCTGTATTCAGGCTCTGGTTGCGGCGGTGCAGAGTGGCCGCATCTCCCGCAAGCGGATCGATGAGAGCGTGGCGCGTGTGCTGGCTGCCAAGAAGCGCGTTGGCCTGTTTAGGACGCGGTTCGTCGACCTTGATCAGATTCCCGACAACCTCGATCTGCCGCAGTTCGACGACCTCGCCCAGTCCACTGCGGACAAGTCCGTCACGTTGGTCAAGGATGAGAAGCATCTCTTTCCGATCGCCAACGCCGACGACGCTTGCCTGGTTGTCCTGTCGGAAGGTCAGTTCTCACAGCGAGGCCAGACCTTGATCAGCGAGGTGCACAGCCGGGCGCCAAAGATGAAGGCCTTCGTCGCAAACTCGGCCATGTCGGATGCTGAGTTCATGGCCCTCGCCGGAGACCTCGGCGGATGCCAGCAGATTTACGCTGCCGCCTTCGTGACCGTCGCCGCCTACCGGGGCAGCATTGGACTGGAAGGAGGGCTGCCGGCCTTCATGAACAAGCTGATGCAGGGCGCCGCGCCCATTGCGATGATCTCGCTCGGGAGCCCTTACTTACTGCGCGACTATCCTGACGTCCAAGCCTATGCGGCCACGTTCAGCACATCCAGTACATCGGAGATTGCAGCGGCTAAGGCGATCTTCGGCGAGATTCCGATCAACGGCAAGCTGCCGGTTTCGATACCCGGCTTCGCCAAAATAGGTGACGGACTATCAGTCCCCGTGAAGGCGAAACAAGCAAGCAACGGAGTGCAACAGACCTTATGAAGATCACCTGGCTTGGGCATGGCACTTTTGAGTTTCAGATGGATTCCGGTGAGGTTCTCCTCATGGATCCGTGGACGGACGGGAACCCTTCCTATCCGAAGGGGCACCGCATCAATCGCGTGGATGCCATCGCCATCTCGCATGGTCACTTCGATCACATCCACGATGCCGTCCCGATTGCCAAGAAGTTCTCTCCGAAGGTTGTCGGCATCTACGAGACCATCCACTGGCTTGAGTCGAAGGGAGTCAGCAACACGGTCGGCATGAACAAAGGCGGAACCGTGGATATCGGCTTCGTCAAACTGACCATGACCCACGCGATCCATAGCTGCGGCATCCTGGACGATGGCAAGATCATCTACGGCGGCGAAGCAGCAGGCTATGTCCTGACTCTCAAGGACAACCGCCGCATCTACTTTTCAGGCGACACCAACGTGTTCTCGGACATGGCGCTCATCCACGAGCTGTATCAACCGGAGTTGGCGTTCCTGCCCATCGGCGATCACTTCACCATGAGCCCGCACGAAGCCGCAAAGGCCGTACGCCTGCTCAAGGTGAAGCAGGTGGTTCCCATGCACTTCGCCACCTTCCCACTACTGACCGGCACGCCTGCCGCACTGGCGGAGAAGATCAAGGGCGAGCCAACCAGCGTATGGGAACTGAAGCCCGGCGGCACTGTTGAGTGGTAGCCGTTACGCGAACGCCGGCTCGGTCTCTTCCGCCGCTGTGAAGTAGGCACAATCGGGATGATGGAAGACCAGCGCGCTGACGCTCGCTTCCGGCTCCATCATGAAGCCTTCCGTTAGTTCAACGCCGATCTCCTCAGGGCGCAACAATTTCCAGAGCTTGGCCTGGTCTTCGAGATTGGGGCAAGCCGGATAGCCGAAGCTATAGCGCTTGCCGCGATAGCGCGAGGTGAAGCGCTCCTGCATCGTCATAGTCGGCGGATCAGGGAACCCCCAATCCTCGCGGATCCGCCGGTGCAGCCACTCGGCGGCTCCCTCGGCACTTTCAATCGCGAGTGCGCCCAGGGCGATCGACTTGAAATACTCGCCGGCATGCTTGGCTGCATCCGCATGCTGACGGATGCCCTCGCCCGCCGTCACGACGAACAGCACCACATGATCGCGCACGCCGTCTTCCGGGCCGAGCACATAGTCGCTCAAGCAGAGTCCATCGGACTTGGCTTGCCGGTTAAACCGGAAGGTCTCAATCGGCGAGGAGCCTCCGGGAGCAAACAGGTGCAGTGAATTCCCTTCCCGCTCTGCTTCGAAGAACTGCCACACCGTGCGAATCTTCATGAAGCTCGCAGCGAAGTGCTTGATCTCTTCCACGTTATGGAACAGTTCCAGCGCCTTGGGGTCGCGCTCAGCCAACAGCTTCTCAAAGTTTCCCTTGAAACCGAGATGGCGTCCGTACAGCATGAACGGGTTAATGTAGCTCCACACTTCGCCCAGGTGCGGCACGGTTCGGACACGCCGATCGAGGTAAGGGGCAGCTGGAATCGGAATGCTGGTCCGCACTTTCGGGCTGCGTGCCTCCCCAACCGGAGCCGCGGATTGCTCAGCCGGGACACGTATGTCGGCAGGCGCGTCGCGGAAGATATGCGAGTTCAATACTTGCTCGCGTGTTGCCGGATCGGTAATCTCGTTCATCAGCCGCAACCCGGTCATCGCATCCTTCGCGTAGAGTGTAGGCGCCTGATAGCTGGGGCCAATCTTGCCGTTTGTGAATCGCTCCGACAGGGCAGCGCCGCCCACCAGCAGCGGCACATCAATACCTGCGTCCTTCAAGTCACCCGCGGTGATGACCATCTGCTGGGCGCTCTTCACCAGCAAGCCGGAGAGACCAATGGCGTCCGGCTTATGGTGGTGGCAGGCTTTGATGATTTCTTCCGGCGGAATCTTGATGCCCAGGTTGACTACGTCGTATCCGTTGTTGCCGAGGATGATCTCGACCAGGTTCTTGCCGATGTCGTGTACGTCGCCTTTGACGGTCGCCAGGACGATCTTGCCCCGCGCCGCGGTATCGGCTTTCTCCATGAACTGCTGGAGATGATTCACCGACGCCTTCATGGCTTCAGCAGACTGCAAAACTTCGGCCACGATCAGCTCATTGTTATTGAAGAGCCTGCCGACTTCCGACATCCCGGCCATCAGCGGTCCGTTGATGATGTCGAGCGGTGCAGCGCCTTCCTGGAGCTTCAGGTCGAGGTCGGGAATCAGGCCGTCTTTCGTCCCTTGAATGATGTAGTTGGCCAGCCGTTCGTCCAGCGGCAGGTCGGCTGTCTTCACCTTTTCCTTCTTGGCGGCGCCGCGGAAGTGTTCCGTGATGGCCGCAATATGGTACTGGTTGACGGCGGCTTTCTGTTCCCTGGTCTGCTGCCGCCAATCCTCCGGCAGGGCTTCGAGCAGCGAGGCGTTGCGGTGATCGGGCGGCACGTCCACCGGTGGCGTGTTGAACAGCAGCGATTCGGCCAGGCGGCGCTCGTCGGCTGGAATCGACGCGAAGCGTTCTAACTTCTCGGCGTTGACGATGGCGAGATCGAGCCCGGCCTTGGTGCAGTAGTAAAGAAAGACCGAGTTGACCACCTCGCGTGCGGTCGCCGGCAATCCGAACGAGATGTTCGAGATGCCCAAGACGGTTTTCACGTACGGAATCTTCTCTTTAATCAGCCGAATGGCTTCAATCGTCTCGACTGCGCCGCCGATATAGTTCTCATCGCCCGTCGCACACGGAAATACCAGCGGATCGATGATCAGATCCTCGGGCGGAATGCCATACTTCGTGGTCAGGATTTCGACCGACCGTTCGGCCACGGCCAGCTTGCGTTCGCGCGTGAAGGCCTGGGCTTGCAGCTTGTCTTCGTCGATGGTCCCCACCACCAGGGCCGCTCCGTACGACTTCGCCAGCGGGCAGATCTTTTCGAACTTCTCTTCGCCGTCTTCGAGATTCACCGAATTGATGATTCCCTTGCCTTGGCAATAGGTCAGCGCGAGTTCCACCGAGCGCGGATCGGTGGTGTCGATCATGATCGGCGCCTTGATCTTGTTGATCAGCTTCTCATAGAACCACGGAATGTCCTGGAACTCATCGCGGTCGCTGGTCTGCAAGCAGACGTCGATGATATGCGCTCCGTTGCGGACCTGGCGCCGGGCGATCTCGCTGGCCTCTTCCCACTTCTCTTCCGCAATCAGGTTCTTAAACAGCCGCGAGCCAATCACATTGGTACGCTCACCGACAATCAGCGGCCGGTTGCTGTCCTCTGCTTCCACCAATTCCAGGCCTGAGAAGTAGGAGCGATGAGGGGACGCCTTCCTGGCGCGCGGCTTCTTGCCCTCCGCCATTTGCGCCATGGCTCGAATGTGATCAGGCCGCGTACCGCAGCATCCACCCACAACGTTCAGCCAGCCATGGTCGACGAACTTCGCCAACTGAGCCGCCATGCTCTCCGGCGTTTCGAGGTACTTGCCTTCCTCATCCGGCAGCCCGGCGTTCGGATAGCACGAGACATAGGTCGTGGTCAGCTCATGTATGGACCGTATGTGATCGGTCATCAGATCAGGGCCAGTGGCACAGTTCAAACCGAGTGACAGCAGCTCCGCGTTCGCGACGGAGGCCCAAAACGCTTCGGCCGTCTGGCCGGCAAGCATCGTGCCCATCTGCTCGATCGTTCCGGACACCATGGTCGGGATGCGATAGCCCAGTTCTTTGCCCAGCCGGTCAATCGCCAGCAAGCCAGCCTTCACGGTTCGCGCATCGTTGCAGGTTTCGAGCAGCAGAACGTCTGCCCCGCCCTCCACCAAGCCTTGCGCCTGGACATAATAGGTCTCAATCAACTCTGGAAACGTGACCCCGCCGACCACGCTGATCGCCTTGGTCGTGGGTCCCATCGAGCCGGCCACAAACCGCGGCCGCCCGGGCGTCGAGAATTCCCCGGCCGCCTGCCGGGCCAGTTGCGCTGCCTTGCTGCTGATCTCGCGCGCCTTATGCTCAAGCTTGTACTCGGCCAGCACCAGCGGCATCGAGCCGAAGGTGTCGGTCTCGACAATGTCGGCCCCCGCTGCGAAATAGGCCCGATGGACATCTACGATCACGTCGGGCCGGGTCAGCACCAGATTTTCGTTGCAGCCCTCGTACGCGGCTCCGCCAAAATCGGCAGCGGTCAGGTCCCGCTGCTGCAGCATTGTCCCCATCGCACCATCCAGAATGAGGATGCGTGTTGAAAGAGCGTCCTGGAGCGCCTCGCGGCGGTGCTGTTGGTTATCCATTGAAACCGATAATCCTTTAATTATAGCGGGATACGGCCATTCCGCGATTTTCGTGCACCAGACTGCGGCCAAGTGCCTATGAACGGCTCCTACCGGAACCTGAGTGCGCGGGCTCCCGAGCAGACCCCGGTTTCAGGTTTTGCTACGGTGTAACCAGTGCGCCGCGAACCGGACTTCTTCGGAGACACTGAACTAACCCTGGTCTATCTGGCTCGGGTTCTTCGTGATGCCCTCAAGCTGGAAGAGGTGCTCACGGCCGGCGGCATCGACTACCTGGTTGAAACCGGAACCTACACCAGCGGCTTCCTGATCCGCCGCGAACTGACCGGCGCCTACCTCTACGTGAGCCCGGCCGATGGGGCCCGAGCGCGCGAGCTGCTGGCGGCCAACGGCTTCAAGCCCCAGCCGCCGCCCGGAAAAAACGAAGCCACGTAAGCCGGACCAGCTGCCCCGGCGTGCTTTTTGCGAAACAAAGTGGCGGCCTCTCGAAGAGGCTCATCCACAGCCGCGCCACGAGAGTACATTCGAACTCAAATTGCTGACTGCTAAAGAGTTACTGGAATTGCAGCAATTACACCAATATAGAATTGGCCTTCCCCCCAAGGACCGCCGCGGATTTTTGCGAAACGAACCAACATGACCGGATTCCGTTCACCCCCGCTAATGAAAATGCCCACCTTTCCGTGTAACTCGCAGAGCCGGATGTGGGCATCCTGCTCCGAGGCGGAGAGCGGCGCGGGTCTGGGGACCCAGCCCCACCACCCGAGTCGAGTTTCGGAAGAACCAGGGAAGTCGCAAATACGAAACTCTCATGAGCGGCCGCCGTTCACCCCATCCCATGAAAATGCTGCCGCCTGAGAGCCAGCCCGGTTCCAAGACTAAGGCAGGACGGGTCGGGCTCGTTCCTAAAGTCGTCTGAAGCGGTTGATTCCGTTAGGAAAATTACCGAGCTGGCATGGTGATCGCCAGCAACTCGTTCGCAATTACGGCTCGATGAGCGGCAGGGACGCTGCCAGCTGCAGGTCAATCATCAGCTGCACGCGCCGGTCCAGTTGGTAGAACAGAGCCGTGTTCTTGGCCGATAGAACCTTGCGAAACGCCGGAACATACTTCAATCTCAAATCCGAGACCTTCTGATCCACGCCAATCCACTGTTCCACAGCGCTGTCAGCCTGTGCGTCGCTCAGGTTGCCCTTCAAGTCAACGTACTGCTTGATCAGTGCGTACTTGGTGCCGTTGACATGCTGGAGATCCGAAATGTACTGATCGTAAAGCGGCCAGAACTTCTCTGCCTCGGCATCGGTAAGCTTCATGTTCGCGGCAATGATCTGCTTGCGCTGGGAGCGCAAGTTCTTGCGCAGCATCGCGATGTCCTGATCGGGAATGCCCTGGTCCGGGGGTGGGGTGGCAGGCTGGGCCTGGCTATTGGAGGGTCGGCCTTGGACGCCGGCGGCGCAACAAAGCAAGATCCCGATCGCGAGAAGCGAGGTCATACCGTAGTTCCTGATCTTGAACATTTCACTCTCCTTTACCCGTCTACCGCGTATTGATCTGGGGCCGTCCGCTGGCGCCTGGCAGGACGCCCTACTGTGACGCACGCAGATTGCGCGCGGCAACTCGTAATACTGACAGGTAGGGGTCCCGCGCAAGTTTCAGCTGGCCGGCCGATCGCCACGGCACAGAAAGAAGCACTGATGCGGGCGTCAAGCAGTGTATTGCAGGCTACTGTTGCAGCTCTTCGCGGATCTCCGCTGCGGCCTGGCGGGCTTGCGCCACGGCGCCGGTTGGGAAGCTGATGGCTCCTACTTTTGCGTGACCGCCTCCACCATAGCGTTCGCAAATGGTGGCCAGGTTGTGCCTCAGCGGCTCGCGTACCCACGGATTCGAGCCCACAGATACTTTGGTTCGAAAGCTGGATGTGGATACCGACACCGTGTAGGCGGAATCGGGAAACAGATAGTACGGGATGAACTTGTTGTAGCCCTCAATTCCATAGTTCACCAAGTCGAAGAAAATCACGCCGTCCTTGCACGATCCTTCCTTGCGGATCACGTCCATGGTGCGCAGGTGATTTTGATGCAGTTTCTGGTAGAGCGCTTGAATTTGCGGTTCGCACACAATCTCGGCCAGCGGGCGGTGCTGCATCGCCAGGATGATGTTCTGCACAACGTCCGATTCCTTGGCGCCTTCGATGACCAGCGTCAGCTTCATCGCGGGCGCCTCCATCTCCACCGCCGCTTGCGCGCTGTCGTAAAGCGCGCCGTCGACGATGTCGGCCCAGGTTACCAGCTCTTCCAAATCGGGCGCTTCGAATCCGAACCGGTCGCGGGCAATAGTCGCGATGAACTTGGTGCAAGACCGGAAGCTGGGGTCGAACATTTTTCGCCCGCTGGCATCGTGACGAAAATGCTCCGCATCCTCGGGGCTTAGGAAGGCGCTTTGGTGATGATCGAACCACCAGGTCAGCTTCGGGTTGGGTGAGTACTTGAAGTCGACGATGACATTCACGTCGCCATCGAAATAGCTGTCCTCGAACAACTGGTCGGCCCGGTGGGCGAGGCCCATGTAGCGGAATTCCGCTTCAGGGTAGAATTTCTCTTGTAAGAAGCGCGTGACGAAGGCCGCTGAAGCCGCGCCGTCAAAGCAATGGTCGTGATAGAGGACTCGCGCGCGCATGAAAGGAACTTGTTCTCCGAAAACCTTTTAGCTTGCCTCAGCTATCTTGGAATTGCAAGCTTTTGGCGAAAAATTGCCGAATTTAGTTTTTTCTGACGGTCGCCGCCGGCTGCGCGCTTTGACGGTGGTCGAATGTCAATTGACCCGGTGCTGCGTTCACCCGCGCGGTTTTTCGGTCATTGCTAGCGGACGAGGCCTCCTGCTCCGAAGCGGAGAGCGCCCATTTCACTCGGATTGCACAGCTTCGCAAAAGAAAGTTATCGTAAAAGATACGATCCAAAAATCATGCTAAAAACGAAAGAAGAACGCCACCCCGATCTGAACCCCCAGGAAACATCCGAGTGGGTGGAAGCGCTTGAGCAGGTTTTGGATCAGGCCGGTCCTGACCGTGCCTCTTATTTGCTCGATACGCTGCTCGACCGCGCTGCACACGCCGGCGTAACGGTTCCCGGTCGATTCACCACTCCCTACCTGAACACCATACCCGTTCATGAGGAGGTTCCATACCCTGGCGATCGCCTGCTGGAACGGAAAATCAAGAGCCTGATCCGGTGGAACGCGGCCGCCATGGTGGTGCGGGCCAACAAGTACGACCCCAATATCGGCGGTCATATTTCTACCTATGCGTCGCTGGCAGCGGTCACGGAAGTTGGCTTCAACCATATTTTCCGCGGCTCCTATGATGGAGAACCTGGTGACTTCGTCTATTACCAGGGCCACGCTTCGCCCGGCATGTACGGCCGGGCGTTCCTCGAAGGCAGGCTGACGGAGCAACAGCTGCTTAACTTCCGGCACGAACTGCGTGACACACCGGGACTCTCGTCGTATCCGCACCCTTGGCTGATGCCCGATTTCTGGCAGTTCCCCACCGTGTCGATGGGCCTGGGGCCGCTGAATGCCATCTACCACGCTCGCTTCCTGCGCTACCTGGAGAACCGCGAAATCATCGGGCGAAGCGATCGAAAGATCTTCGCGTTCCTGGGCGACGGCGAAACGGATGAACCGGAGTCGTTGGGCGCGCTTGGCTTGGCGTCGCGTGAACACCTGGACAACCTGATCTTTATCGTCAACTGCAACCTGCAGAGGTTGGATGGCCCGGTACGCGGCAACGGCAACATCATTCAGGAACTGGAAGGAACCTTCCGCGGCGCCGGCTGGAACGTCATCAAAGTGGTGTGGGGCGGCGATTGGGACGAACTGTTTGCCCGTGACCAGAGCGGACTGCTGCTAAAACGCATTGAGGAGTGCGTGGACGGCGAATTCCAGAACTTCAAAGCGCGCGGCGGCGCGTATGTCCGCCAGGAATTCTTCGGGAAGTATCCGGAACTGTTGAAGCTGGTGGAAGACAAAACCGACGATCAACTGGCGCGGCTCCGCCGCGGCGGGCACGATCCGGTGAAGGTCTACAACGCGTTTTACCGGGCGTTGCGGCACAAAGGCCAGCCGACGGTTATCCTCGCAAAAACGGTTAAGGGCTATGGTCTGGGCGAAGCCGGCGAAGGCAAGAACATTACCCATCAGCAGAAAAAGTTGAATGAGGAAGAACTGCACTATCTCGCCAAGCGCTTCGATCTCAGCCTGCCGAAGGAAACGATTGAGCACATCGATTTCGTGAATCCCGGGCCCAACAGTCCGGAAATTCAGTACCTGAAGGCGCGCCGGGAAGCGCTCGGCGGATACCTCCCGAACCGCCGCGTGAAGAAGATTGAGATCAAGGCTCCGCCGCTTGAGACCTTCCATGACTCGCTGGAAGGTTCACGCGGCCGCGAAGCTTCCACGACGGCGGCATTTGTGGCCGTTCTTAAGAATCTGCTCAAGGTCCCCGAGCTTTCCAAGTACATTGTTCCGATCATCCCGGACGAAGCGCGCACGTTCGGCATGGAATCCATGTTCCGCGAGCGCGGCATTTACGCCAGCGGCGGGCAGTTGTATAAGCCGGTCGACAGCGATGTCCTGATGTATTACAAGGAATCCGCCGACGGCCAGATCCTGGAAGAAGGAATCACAGAGGCAGGCGGCATGGCGTCCTTCACGGCCGCAGGCACAGCGTACGCGAATCTCGGCGTTCCGATGATCCCGTTCTTCATTTATTACTCGATGTTCGGCTTCCAGCGCATCGGCGATTTCGCCTGGGCGTTTGCAGATGCCCGCGGCAAAGGCTTCCTGATTGGCGGCACGGCGGGCCGCACGACGCTGCTGGGCGAGGGCCTGCAACACCAGGATGGCCACAGCCTGGTGCTCTCGAGCACCGTCCCCACCTGCGCCAGTTACGATCCCGCTTATGCGTATGAGATCGCCATCATCATTCAGGACGGCATCCGCCGAATGTATGAGAACGGCGAGGACCTTTTTTACTACCTCACGGTTTGCAACGAAAACTATGTGCAACCTCCGATGCCGTCCGGTGACATACACGAGGGCATTCTGAAGGGTTTATATCCTGTAAAGCGAGCGGAGCCGGGGCCGGCGCAGGTGACCCTGTTCGGCAGCGGTCCCATTCTAAACGAGACGTTGAAGGCGCAGCACCAGCTGGCCGAAAAATACGGCGTCAGCGCGGATGTGTGGAGCGTCACCAGCTACAACGAGTTGCGCCGCGAAGCGCTCTCGACGGATCGCTGGAACAGGCTGCACCCGGCCGAGCCCGAGCGCAAGCCCTATGTCAACCAGGCGCTGGGCCAGATCGACATGCCGATCATTGCTGCAACCGATTACATGAAGGTGGTCCCCGACCAGATCGCCCCGTGGTTGCCCGGCCGGCTCACGTCGCTGGGTACTGACGGTTTTGGGCGCAGCGACAACCGCGAACACTTGCGACATCACTTCGAAGTCGACGCGGCGTCGATCACGGCGGCGGCTCTTTCGCGGCTTGCCCGCTGGGGACGCTACGATGTGGCGTCAGCGAAGGCAGCTATAGCGGAATTGGGTATTGACCCGGAACGGATGGATCCGGCGCGCGCTTAATTGGGTGTCAAAGGGCGTTTCAGCATCCGCTCCCTGACGGTCGCAGGCTCTGTGGGGCTTGTAACGGTTTATGGGGCGTGAAAAAAGGGCCGAACATCGGGTTCGGCCCTTTTTTATGATGAGGCGCGCTTTCTTATGATCAGGCGCACCGAGGCGGGCGCTTATTCTTGAGCTGAGATTTGCTGGTCGCTATCACGCCAGGCGCTGATCTTCAGACGCTTGCAAACCCAACACAGATCCTCGTTGGGTTGCGGGCCGCTATTGGGAACGTACGGAGAACCGCACACCGCGCAATTCTTCGCGCGGCGCAGTGTGTCCGACTCCACGGATTGCTTCGCCAGTTCCCGGATCTCTTCGGCAACGATGGGCTGGACAATCGGCGTAGGTTTCTTCTTCATTAGGGTAATCCCACTATAGAACATATCGACCCATCACCTGGAGTCGCGCAGGAAAACCAGAAAGTGCGGGAAGCGATCTTGGGCGCTACGCGGCCCGGTCGCGGCGAAAAACGTAGCCGGCATCGATCGGAGAGTGGCAACGGGCACATTTTTGACCCGGTCTCACAATCATCCGCTTATCTTTAAGAATCACTTCCGCCGGCACAGTGTGCGTGCAGAGCGGACAATAAACCTGCTCGACGCGGGCAGCGGTCGCGGGCTGTGCGTTGTCTACCGGAGCGTGTACGTTTGCCATGTTCATTCTCCCTTGCAATACCGTCTTCGCTTGTAAAGACGTAAGAAGTCACGCGATCGGTTCTATTCTTGAAAAAAATAGTTGCGGCGCCGAGTCGCTTGCGGTGAGGATAGCCTCAGCCGAGCGTAGAGTCAATGCTTGTGGGCACCCGCAGAATTGCGAGCTTCTCCAGGTGCTTAGCGAGAATGTCTACCTCGAGATTGAGTTCCGCTCCCGGCTGGTAGGCGTGCAGCGTCGTGTTCTGGTAGGTGTGCGGGATTATCGTAAACCCAGCTGTGGCGCCGTCGATCTCCGCCACGGTCAGGCTGATGCCGTCTACCGCCAGCGAGCCTTTTTCCACCACATAGCGAACCAGGGACTCTGGAACGCGCAGCCGCATCCACCAATGCCCGTTGCCGAGCGCTTCCATCGACAGCAGTTCGGCCTTGCCGTCCACGTGTCCCAGCACAAAATGGCCGTCCAGACGGGCGTTCGCTCGTAACGGCCGCTCCAGGTTCACCACCGAACCTGGCTGTAAGACGCCCAGATTGGTTCGTTTCAGGGTTTCCGGAGCCAAGTCGGCGGCAAACTCAACGACCGACAGCTCCACAGCGGTCAAGCAGGCGCCATTCACCGCGATGCTCGATCCGGCCCCCGCGTCCACCAAAATCGAGCGGCACGAAACTGTCAGCCGCGCGCCAGTCTGGTGATGATCGATGGCCAGAACGCGTCCCAGCTCTTCAATGATGCCGGTAAACATGAGCGGCTAGGCCTTTACCACGTAGGCTTCCACCGCGAACTCGTTGGTGGAGACTTTGTGAAGCGTCAGCCGGTCCAGGAGGATCGCGTCGATCCGCCGCTGGCGCCCGGCGCCGCCAGCCACCGGCAAGCTCTTCAAGCCGCCCAAAATCTTCGGAGCGTAGTAGAAAAACACTTTGTCTGCAATTCCGGAATCGAGCATGGCCCAGTTCACCATCGCTCCCGCTTCCACCATCAGCGACAGGTAACGGCGACCCGCCAGATACTCCAGCACAGCGTTTAAGTCGGTGCGGCCGTTCGCACCATCGGCGATCAACACCGCGACGCCGCGATCACCCAACATTCTCCGCCGCTCCGCCGGCGCCGCAGATGTTCCCACCACCAGCACATCATTCCGGGCGCTTTCCACCATTTTCGAGTTAAGCGGCAGCCGTAGAAGGGAATCCAGAACGATACGGAGAAGGGGCCGGCTGCGCTCGAGACCCGAGCGATCGGTCAGCAGGCAGTCGTCTTCCAGCACCGTTCCGATACCGGTAAGAATCGCATCCGACTGGTGCCGTATCAATTGCACGTCGGCGCGCGCCGTTTCGCTTGTGATCCAGCCGTCGTTATCCTGCGGCGCTGCGATCTTCCCGTCCAGGGTCAACGCCGCCTTGATGGTGACCAGCGGCCGGCCGGTTCGCATGAAATGGATAAACGCTTCATTCAGGCGCTCCACTTCGGCAGCCGCTTCATGATCCAACTCGACTTGTATTCCCGCGGCCCGCAGCTTTTCGAGGCCTTGGCCGGCCACCTGGGGGTTGGGATCTTCCATGGCGGCCACCACCCGCCGCACACCGGCTGCGATTAGGGCGTCGACGCAAGGCCCGGTACGTCCCTGATGAGAACAGGGTTCCAGCGTGACGTACATGGTCGCGCCCCTGGCCTTCGCGCCTGCTTCATCCAGCGCGATCACTTCGGCATGTTTCACGCCCGCCCAGGTGTGAAAACCACGACCGACCACACCCTGCTCAGCCACCAGCACGGCGCCCACGGTGGGGTTGGGGCTGGTCCGGCCACGACCCTCGCGGGCGAGTCTCAACGCCTCCTGCATGTGCTCGTTCATCGGGCTCTGTCCGTCTTGTCGAAGAGCGATTCGATGAACTTGTCTGCCTCAAACGGCAACAGATCATCAATTTTCTCGCCCACTCCGACGTAGCGAATGGGCAGATTCAACTCGCGCGCAATCGCCACCACCACGCCACCTTTGGCCGTCCCATCCAGCTTCGTCAAAATGATGCCGGTGACACCGGACGACTCCGTGAATTTTCGCGCCTGTTCCAGGCCGTTCTGCCCGGTGGTCGCATCCAGAACCAACCAGACTTCGTGCGGAGAACCCGGAATGACCCTTTGCGAGGTGCGGCGCATCTTCTCGAGCTCCGCCATGAGATTGTCTTTGGTGTGCAGGCGGCCGGCCGTGTCCACGATGACGTAATCCACATGACGTGCTTTTGCCGCGTTCAGGGCGTCGAACACCACCGCGCTGGGATCGGAACCGGTCTTCTGGCGGATCATGTCCACGCCCGCGCGTTGCGCCCACACTTCCAGCTGCTCAATGGCTGCGGCGCGAAACGTATCGGCCGCGCACAAAAGCACTTTCCGGCCTTCGCCCAGGAAGCGATGCGCCAGTTTGCCGATGGTGGTGGTCTTCCCTGCTCCGTTTACGCCGACCACCATCACCACGGCAGGCGGTTGCGTGACGATGTGCACAGGGGTGTCCGAGGCGCGGAGGATCTCCAGCAGCTGTTCACGGATCAGGTTGCGAATCTCATCGGCATCGCTGGTTAGCTTGCGGTCGACCCTTTGCCGGATGCTTTCCAGGATCTCATTGACGGTCTTGACGCCGAGGTCGGCCGTGATCAGCGTGTACTCCAGCTCGTCGAGAAGATCGGCGTCGATCTCTTTCTTGCCGGCCAGCACATCCTCGAGGCGATCCACCAGGCCAGAGCGCGTCTTCTGTATGCCGGCCTTTAACTTATCGAGTAGATTCGGTTCCGGAGGTGCCGTGCCGAAGAGGGTTTGGATTGCCATGCAATATGTGTCTCAAAAAGGCCGTCAGAGCGCCGATCATAGATGCGCTCAAGGGGTTTCCCGCGGCGGACTTGGCTTAAGAATAGCAAGGCCAGAGAGCGCCTAATCCTGGCGGCTGGTCAACGCCGATTAACGCAGGTTGTTTGCGTAAAGAACTCTTTGACCACCTGGCTCAGTCATTGTCAAAGGGGTTAATACCAATCTCTCAGCCTGACCTCAATTCCCGTCCCGGCCAGCAACGCTTCGAACTTCTTGATGTCCGATCCGCGGTAATGATAGGGATAAACGATCTTGGGGTGAAAGGTTTTTACCGCTTCCGCCGCTTCCTCAGGCGGCATGGTGTACGGCAGATTCATAGGAATGAACGCAACGTCGATATTCTTCAGGGCCCGCATTTCGGGAATGCCTTCGGTGTCGCCCGCGATGTAGAAGCGTGTTCCACCAAATGTCAGGATGTACCCGTTGCCGCGGCCTTTATCGTGATAGAACTTGCCGGGGGAAGGGCCGCGCTGGATGTTGTACATCGGCATGGCTTCAATGGACCAGCCGTCCCATTTCGTGGTTTCACCGTTCGATAACGGCTTGGCCTGCGTCACGGTCTTAGCCACAGCGGGCGGCGCGATGATGGTGGTCTGCGCGGCGGAGATCTCCGCCAAAGCAGCGGGATCCATGTGATCCCCGTGAATATCGGTGATGAGAATCAGGTCGGCCTTCGGCCGGCCCACAAACAAAGCCTTGCCAGAGGGATCAACATATATATTCTTGCCGCCGGCCTGCAGCAGAAGGCTGGCATGCTGGATGGGCGTCATCACCACATCACCACCGGCGGTGCGGATGGTATCCGGCGGAGAGACCGCCCAAATCTGCGGCGCAGCTAGCGCCATCACAATCGTTACGGCCCATTTTGGGTTGAGGACAAGTCGGTTCATGAACGCTCCGAAGCTGTTAGGCTGATTCTAAATGATGAAGGAACCACGGCGGAAGTAACAGGCTTTTCGGCGTAACTGAAAAGAGCGGAAGACGGCTCGCCGGCACGAACGCTCGCATTGCTGCGAGTCGTACCGCTGACGCGTGCGGTTCAGTGCTGGACTGCTTGCTGTTTTTGGGAACGCTTCGAGACGATAGGATGATCGGCTGATTTCATGACCTTGTCCTCGCAGACCAAGACCCGGCGCCGGCTGGCCCTGCTTTGCACAGTACCGCTGGCCTTCAGCCTGCTTTTTTACCTGGCCAACCAACGCGGCGACACGGCCAACGTTCAGATTCGAAGCATTCAGAATCTGCAGTCTTCGATCTTAACGCTTCAATCCCTGGCCGAGGAATGCGAGACCGGAGAGCGCGGGTTCCTGCTGACTGGTGACGAGCGATACCTGACCCCTTACCAACAGGCTAAATCGAGGCTTCCCACCGAGATCGACTACGCCCGCATACTGACCAAAGACATGGTCCAGTTCCAACCTCGCACCGAGCGCATCATCGGGTACACAAATGGGCTGTTTGGTGAGGCAGAGAAGATTCTGGATACCCAGCAAAAGCGGGGCTTTGCCCAGGCGCTTACCCAGTTCAAGAACGGTGACGGCCAGGACACCATGGACAGGTTGCGAAGGAGCGTCGGCGAACTGGAGGTGGATTTGGGAAAGAGCCTGAGCCAGGCTCTCGAGCGCCAGCGCAACTTCAGCCGCGGCGTTTTCGTCTTCTTTATTATCGGCGCCATCATCATGATGAGCGTTCTGCTGTGGCTCTACAACGCCTTGATCAGCTATCTTCACGGCACGGAGACCGCACAGGCGGAACTCGAAGCGCTGAACATCGAACTCGAGGAGCGCATCGAGGAGCGGACCCGCGAGCTTTCCCAATCGAACGAAGAACTGCAGCAGTTTGCCTACGTTGCCAGCCACGACTTACAGGAACCGCTGCGGACCATCACCAGCTTCACCCAGCTGTTGGCAAGCCGCTACCAGGGCAAGCTGGATGAGGACGCGGACGAGTTCATCACGTACATCGTCACCTCTTCGCGCCGCATGACGGACCTGATCAACGGCCTGCTCGCCTTGGTGCGCCTGCGCAAACTGGCTTTGCCCCGCGGACCGGTCTCTATCGAAAAACTACTGAACGATGCGACCAGCAGCCTGCAAGCATCCATCCGCGAGAGCGGCACTCGCGTGGAGCATACACCGCTGCCCTTTCTTGCCGCCGATCCGGTTCAGATTACCCAACTGTTTCAAAACCTGATCGGCAATGCGATCAAGTACCGCCGGGCCGAAGACCCGGTGGTCAAAGTGTCGGCGCGCCGCGAAACGACGGAGTGGGTGTTCGCGGTCGCGGACAACGGCCAGGGGTTCGACCAGCAATATGCGGAGCGGATTTTTGGCTTGTTCCAGCGCCTGCATGGCCGCGATGTGGACGGCACGGGAATGGGGCTCGCCATTTCCCGGAAGATCGTGGAGCGCCACGGTGGGCGCATGTGGGCTGAATCCAAGCTGGGGGTCGGCTCCACATTCTTCTTTTCGCTGCCTGTAACCCTGGAACCAGGCCATTTTCAGCCCCCCTCAACCTCCTCAAAAAGAGGCATCAGCAGCGTCCGTGAGCCCTCCACGGCCGGCCGCCGGCAAGAATAAGGCATTACCGGCGTTTTTTTGAAACTTGGCGGGCTTGCACTCCATCTTCAAATGTGTAATTATTCATTGTAGTGAATAACTATTCACTCCGGCCCTGCCGGTTTGAGATTTCACGATTCCTGGAAGGAGGAATAAGCGATGGCCGCGACCCTGTTTCAGCCTGCTGCCCATGTCGGAGCGATCAATCTCCGTCACGACCTCGACTTATCCACGGACGATCTAGTCCGTTTGCTCGATTTGACCCACCAGGTCAAGCAGAGCCGTCCACGTTTTGCGTCCGCGCTCAAGGGCCGTTACATCACGCTGCTGTTCGAGAAGCCGTCCTTGCGCACCCGGTTTACGTTTGAGCTGGCCATCAAGCAGCTTGGCGGCGACTCCGTGACGCAAGCTGGTGAGGTCGGTGGACGGGAACCTTTGAAGGACGTGGCTCGCAATCTCGACCGCTGGACGGATGCCATCGTAGCCCGCGTTTTCGCGCAACAAACCATCGACGATCTGGCCGAGTGGTCGCGCGTTCCGGTCATCAATGCGCTCAGCGACATGTACCATCCATGTCAGGCGCTGGCGGATATGTTCACGCTGAAGGAACAGTTCGGCCGCCTCAAGGGTCTAAAGCTCGCCTATGTGGGCGACGGCAATAACGTCGCGCACTCGCTACTGCTCAACGCGGTGCGGCTGGGCATCAACTGCTCCATCGCGACCCCTCGTGGGTTCGAGCCCAATCAGGAGATAGTGCTTCAGGCCGCTCAGTTGGCCGACGATCACGGCGCCGAAATTGAGATTACAAACGACCCTGAAGAAGCCGTGGCTGCCGCCCACGCGGTATACACCGATGTTTGGGCCAGCATGGGTCAGGAATCCGAAGCCGAGCAACGCAAGCAGATCTTCGCCCCTTATCAGGTGAATGATGCGTTGATGGCCGAGGCCCGCCAGGATGCTGTATTTATGCATTGCCTGCCCGCCAAGCGTGGCCAGGAAACAACCGACGAAGTGATGGAGTCATCGCAGTCGGTGGTTTTTGACCAAGCTGAAAACAGACTTCACATTCAGAAGGCACTCCTTCTGACGCTGTTGCAGTAATCCGCCACTATCGGTTTTCCGGGGAACGCCGACACGCCCTTCATGATCCTGCGCGAGACAGCAGATGCTCGCCGTGCGGATCGGCGTGTGGTCAGGGCTGTTGAACATGCGCCCTGCGTTCCCCTTCGTCCGCACCCGACTGGTAATGGTCGCGGACGTGTGCCCGGAGGTGAGTTGTGTGCGTTCCTGCGTTCTGACGTCGCCCCTCACCTCCGCGGCCAGCTTCACCGACATGAGATTCTGAACCGAGGAGAGAGATTGAATGAGTAACTTGATTGCAAAGAAGGTGGCGCTGGCCTATTCCGGCGGTCTGGATACATCCATTATCATTCCGTGGCTGAAGGAGCACTATGGCTGCGAAGTGGTTGCCGTTTGCGGCGATATTGGGCAGGGTGGCGAAGAACTCGACGGACTCAAAGAAAAGGCGCTGAAGACGGGCGCTTCGGAAGTCTACGTCGAAGACATGCGCGAGGAGTTTGTCAGCGATTACCTCTGGAAGCTGGTCCGGGCGGGCGGAGTCTACGAGCACAAGTATCTTCTGGGCACGTCGATTGCGCGGCCTCTGCTGGCGCAACGCCAGGCCCAGGTGGCGCTCAAGACCGGCTGCGATGCACTGGCGCATGGCTGCACCGGCAAAGGCAACGATCAGGTGCGTTTTGAGCTGACCTACAAGGCCATCGCGCCGCACCTCACTGTAATTGCCCCGTGGCGCGAATGGGACATCAACTCCCGCGAGGACGCCATTGAATACGCGGCGAAGCACCACGTGCCGATTGCGCAATCCACCACCAAGATTTACAGCCGCGACCGGAACATCTGGCACATCTCTCACGAAGGCGGAGAGCTCGAAGACCCGGCCAACGCCGCTCCCGATCACATCTGGATGCTGACGAAGAGCCCGAAGGAGGCGCCCGACAAGCCCGCTGATGTCACGGTTGGCTTCGAGTCCGGCCGGCCGGTGTCGATCAACGGAAAGAAGCTGGCGGGCGTGCCGCTGTTGGAACAGCTCAACACGCTGGGCGGCGAGCATGGCGTCGGACGAATTGACCTGGTTGAGAATCGCTTCGTGGGCATGAAGTCACGCGGCTGCTATGAAACGCCCGGGGGAACCATTCTGATGGCTGCGGTTCGCGAACTGGAAGCGCTGACGCTGGACCGCACCACGCTGCATTATAAGCAGAAGCTGGCGCTCGACTACGCCGAGATGGTCTATAACGGCACATGGTTCACGCCGCTTCGCGAGGCGCTGGACGCGTTCCTGGAGAAGGTGGCGGAGCCTGTGACGGGTGAGGTCACCATGCGGCTCTATAAGGGCAACCTGGAGCCGGTCAGCCGGAAGAGCCCCAATTCCCTCTATAGCCTCGACATCGCCAGTTTCACGATGGGCGCAAGCTATGACCAGAAGGATGCGCTGGGCTTCATCAACCTCATCGGCCTGCCCATCAAAGTGCGGGCTTCGCTGAAGAAGTAGGCCGGGTGGCGGAAGAGGATTCATCCATGAAACTGTGGGGTGGGAGATTCGAGACCGGTCCGTCCGAGGTGTTCGAGCAGTTCTCGGGTTCGCTGCACTTCGATCGCAAGCTAGTCCATGCCGATGTCGAAGGCTCCCAAGCCTTCGCAAGGGCCCTGGCGCGCGCCGGCATTCTGACTCCCGCGGAAAGTGCCACACTGGTTTCCGCCTTCGCCGCCATCGGCGAGGAGGCCAATGACCCACATTACTTCGATGGCGCTGACGATGAGGACGTCCACACGTTCGTCATTCGCAAGCTGAAGGCGAAGGTGGCCGGACTGGCCGACAAGATTCACACGGGGCGCAGCCGCAATGAGCAGGTTTCTCTCGACGTCCGGCTGTGGCTGCGAGCCTGCTCGACGACCGTACTCGAGCAAGTCGTCGCGCTTCTGGACTCGCTGCTGGCGCTCGCCCACAAGTACCCCGATGCGGTCATTCCCGGTTACACGCACCTGCGCCGCGCCCAGGCTGTGCTCTGGCCACATTACCTGCTGGCGTACTTCGAGATGTTCTCGCGGGACTTTGAGCGCCTGGAGCAGACTCGCACGCGGACCAATGTGTTGCCGCTGGGTTCGGGCGCGCTGGCGGGAAGCGGCTTCCCATTCGATCGCCAGCAGATCGCGGACGATCTTCACTTCGCCGCGATCACGCGCAATAGCATGGACGTCTCGGCCGATCGCGATTTCGCGCTCGATTTCCTGTATGCCTCCTCGGTGGTGATGCTGCATCTCAGCCGCCTGGCGGAAGACTGGATCCTCTATTCGAGCGAAGAGTTCGCTTGGATCACGTTGGGGGATGGCGTCACCAGCGGATCGAGCCTGATGCCACAGAAGAAGAACCCCGATTCGTTGGAGCTCATTCGTGGCAAATCGGGCCGCGTGTTCGGCGACCTGACCTCGTTGTTCATCACCATGAAGGGTCTGCCGATGACCTACAATCGCGACATGCAGGAAGACAAAGAACCGTTGTTCGATGCCTTCCATCAGGTGTCGGGATCGCTGGCCATGGCGAAAGGCGTCGCCGAGTCAATCGTGCTGGATTCGGCCAAGCCGGCGGCCGCGGCCGAAGAGAGCTGGGTTGTGGCCACCGATCTGGCCGAAGAACTGGCACGAAACGGGGTTCCCTTCCACCGGGCCCATCAACTGGTGGGAAAGCTGGTTCTGGAGAGCGTCAAGGCCGGCAAGCATCCTCATTCCTGGACACCGGAAGAGCTGGCTGAATTCGCTCCCGAATTCAAGCCCGAAATGGCGCGGCTTTTCCGTCCCGCGGAGGGCATGAAGACGCGCACTGTGCCCGGCGGCACGGCTCCAGCCGCAGTCCAGTCTGCGCTCGGAGAAGCGGCGGCTCGCCTGGACCGGATGCGAGCGCGGATCGCTCAAACGGTCAGCCAGGCGTCAGCACGATGAACAAGAACTTCCGCCAAGGACAAATCGGCCAGATCATACGCGAGAAATCGATCTATACGCAGGAAGAACTCGCGCGCGAGTTGCACGCTCGGGGCATTCCAGCTACCCAGGTGACGCTTTCACGCGACATCCGAGATCTCGGGTTGGTCAAGACCGCCGAGGGCTATCGAAAGCTGCCCGCCGAGGTGACGGGTCCCCGCATCGAGGATGTCGTTAACGAGTTTCTGCTCGACATTCGCGTTGCCGAGAACCTGGTCGTGTTGCGCACGTCCCCGGCGAACGCGAGTTCGTTGGCGGTGGCCATCGACGCCGAAGAACTGGAAGAAGTGGTAGGCACCATCGCAGGTGACGACACCGTTCTGGTGATCACGCCCAACGCCGAGGTGGCGGAGAAGTTCCGCCAGCGGCTGATTGGCATTTTGTCGGCCTGAGCGCGCCGCAGAATGCGACGGACCTCAGGCGCCAGCCAATGCCTGAGCGCGCCGCAGAGACTCTCCTCAAGGTCCCAGCATAATGACACGAGCGATGCTGAAGTAAATGACGAGCCCGGTCACGTCCACCAGGGTAGCCACGAACGGAGCCGACGCACTCGCTGGATTCAGCCCGCATCGCCTCAGTATGAACGGCAACATGGATCCGGCGATTGTTCCGAAAGCAACCACGCCAATCAGGGCACAGAAAATTGTCAGTGCCAGAATCGTCGTCTGTGCACCATACGTTCCGAAGAGTTTCTGCCAGACAAAGATGCGCGTGAGTCCGATCGCGCCGAGAATGACGCCCAGCGCAAGTCCGGAAATCAATTCCCTGCGAATCACTCGAAACCAGTCGCGCAACTTCACATCGCCCAGCGCCATGGCCTGAATAATGAGAGAGGTTGCCTGCGATCCGGAATTTCCTCCGCTGCTGATAATCAGCGGTAGGAACAGGGCCAGGACAACCGCTTTGGCTATCTCTGATTCAAAGAAGCCCATCGCCGTTGCGGTGAACATCTCTCCGACAAAGAGGATGGCCAGCCAGCCCGCGCGCTTCTTCACCATCTCGACCAGCGAGGTGTGCATGTAAGGAGTATCCAGTGCCTCCATGCCGCCGAGATTCTGGATGTCGCGGCTCGCCTGTTCTTCGACCACGTCGACGATGTCATCCACGGTCACAATGCCCACCATGCGGCGGTCTGCCTCGAGCACGGGAACGGCCAACAAGCGGCTGTCCCGCACCAACCTCGAAACCTGCGCCTGGTCTGTTTCCGGCGTGACCGAGATCAGGTCTTTCGTCGTCATGACGTCCTGCACGAGTTTGCCCGGATCGGCCGTAAAGAGTTGGCGCACCGAGACCACCCCGAGCAGGTGCTGTTCCTGGTCAAGCACATACGCGTAATGCATCTGGACAACAGTCGGCGCCTCCTTCCGAAGATAAGAGATCGCAATATCGACGGTTGTGTCAGGCCGCACTCGCGCGAACCGGGGATTCATGAGCCCGCCGGCATCATCCTCCTTGTATGCGAGCAGGGCAATCACTTCTTTTCGTGTTGGATCGTCCAGCAGGGCGAGCAGACTCTCGCGCCTTGCGGGGCCGGCTTCCTGGATAAGGTCCGCCGCATCGTCAGGCGCAAGCAATCGCATCCAGACGTGCCGCTGATCTTCAGGCAGACCCAGCAGCAGGAAGCTTTGGTCATGAGCGCTGAGCGCGAGGAAAAAATCCGCCTTTTCGCCGGTATGTAATTGGCGAAATTGCGTCAAGCGCTGCTGGTGGGACAAGTACGGCCAGCGATCCCACAGTTGATCCGTTGCCGTTGCAAGTTGGGTCGTCATTTCGGTTTCACCTCAGAATTGATGGTTGAGATTGATTGCTCGGCCACTTAAAGTAATGGCATGCGCCCCGGCGGCGGCCACGAGAGTTTTTAGATAGATGATAGCGCCTAGTCGACCCTGGTTCGGCGGCGGAATGCGTTCCTTCCCGCTCCTCCTCTTGTTAGACTCCCGTCATGCCCCTTCTTGACAAATCCGCAAGGTGGTTTCGGCGTGGGCTCCGGTATGCCTTTTACGACTGGACCCGGGAGATACCTCCGTCGAAACGCGTCGTGGCATGGGCTGGGATTCTGATGCAGGGTTACGCCGTGTATGGCCTTTGGGCAAGGTCTTTGGCGTGGCCCTATATGTGGCCCAAGGGAATCCTTCTCTATCTAATGGTTTGGCTGCTCTACTCTGTCGGCGGCGGGCTGAAGGACGCGATGCTGACTTCGGAATTCCTCCGCAAAGCCCAACTGGAAGCCGACCAGATTGCCGCCCGGCAGATCCAGCAAACCCTTATCCCCGGCAAGCTCGACAAGTTGCCAGGCTACGAGGTGGAGACGTTCTATAAGCCCTTTCGGGATGTGGGCGGCGACTACTTTGACGTCATCGAGCTTCCAGGCAACCGAACGCTCTTCGCGGTGGCGGATGTATCCGGAAAAGGGATGGCGGCGGCGCTGCTGTCGGCGAACATACAGGCTCTGGTGCGAACCATCGCAAGCACTGAGGCGGGTCCCCTTGCGCTGGCTCGGCAGATAAACGCGCACCTGAGTCGTTATACCCCGAGTGATCGCTACGCGACGGCGGTGTTTGTCGTGCTGAGCCGCGATTCCGGGGAGTTGACCTATGTGAATGCCGGCCACAATGCGCCAATCGTGTTCGCTTCCGGATCATGCACCTCGCTAGAGGCGACCGGCATGCCGCTTGGACTGTTTGCAAAGGCGGAATATGAAGCCCGCACAGCTCGCCTTTCTCCTGGTGACGCGCTACTCCTTTTCACCGATGGATTGACCGACTCGATTCCTGGCGATGATCCCGAAAGTCGTTTGCGCGAGGCTTTAGCGGACGACCCGGCACAGAGGATGTCTCACCTCAAGTCGCTGGTAGACCCGAGATTCAACGAAGATGATGTCACCATATTGCTCGTGGAACGCGACACAGATGCTGGCTTCTAACCAGTTGCCTCGCTCCCCAACACGGCCATCGCCGCATTCCGTCCGTTGATTGCGATGACGCTACCGCCGGGGTGCGTGCATGCGCCGCAAAGATAGACACCGGCCATGGGCGTCTTCGCGCGCAGCCGGTTACTCCACATATAGGGCGGAAGGCACTCTCCCTGGAAGATGTGTCCACCGGTCAGGCCCACTTTCTGCTCGATGTCAGGCGGACCCAGCACCTGCGCATCCTCCACGGCATCGGGGATGTTGCTGCAGAAACGAGCCAGTGAACCCAGCACCAGTTCTTGCACTTCGCTTCGGCGCGAGTCCCAAGTGCCCTCAGCAAACTGGTACGGGACGTACTGCGAGAACACACTCATAGTGTGCAAGCCGTCCGGCACCACGCTGCGGTCATGAACGCTTTGGAAATACAATTCGGTCCACATGCGCTGCGGCAGTTGGCCCGCGCGGGCGGCGGCGTAACCGTCTTTCCATTCCGCTTTCGTCAGCGGCGTATTGATCTGGCCGTGATGGTGCGTTTCGAACGTCCCGGGCCGGGCCTTGAAACTCGGCAGTTCGCGCAGCACGACGTTCAGTTTCACCGTGCAGCCCTCAATCGGAACCGACTCCACCTGCGCCTTCCAAGCCGGGTCGGCCGCATCGCCCAGCAGGCGCAGCGTCACGCGGGGGTCGGCGTTTGAGACGACAATCGGCGCGCGTACCGTCTCGCCGCTCTCCAGGACCACACCCTGGCCCGGCAGGATGCGCGCTACCGGCGTGTCGATGGCGAGCGTTACTCCAGCCTCGAGAGCGGCGCTCGCAATAACGAAAGAAACCGTACCCATGCCACCGGTCACGTAACCCCAAGCGCCCGGCAGCCCTCCCAGCCGTCCCGAGGAATGATGGAACCGCACGGATGCCGTGCCCGGATCAAACGGGCTCGCGTTGGTGCCAATGACGCCTTGGCCCAGATAGGCAATCTGCAGGCGCTCGTCCGTGATGTATCGTTCGACAAACTCAGCCATCGACCAATCAAATAGAAGCTTGCGGGCTTCGGCGTCGTTGCCAAGCCTCTCCTCGATCTGATCGCGCGTTGGCGGCTCGCCGATCCACATATCGCGCTCGCCGGCCGGCCGTATTGCATCGCGTGTTCGGCGGATCACATCTGACATGGCCTTCCAGCCGGCGACATCAGCCGGCGCGAAGCGCCGCAGCTCGGCCTCGCACGCCTCGTCATCATCGTAAAGCTGCACGCTCGATCCGTCTTCAAATGGGACGAACAGGCCGGCGCTGGCCGGTGTCCAGGCATAGCCGCGAGCCGGGAAGTTCAGTTCCTCGATCACCAGCGGATGCAAAAGGCCCGCCAGGTACGCGCAGGGCGACGACCGTACCCCCATGGCCGTCTCCTCGATGGTGCAGGCTCCGCCCACGCGGGACCGCTCCTCGAGCACCAGTACTGTCTTGCCTGCCCTCGCCAGATAAGTGGCACAGGTGAGCCCGTTGTGCCCTGCCCCAATCACGATGGCATCCCAGTGCTGCCGCGCCAGGTCGCTGAGCGCCACCTCCACATCGCGCATTCCGAACGACGTAATCACTGACATGCTGCGAGTATATCCAGCGATGGCAGTGCTCTATGGCGTGTTTTTCGTCGCGGTCGAAGCGTAAGGCACGCGAATCGCAGGTCAGCGGTCTCGCTTGCCGAAATCGTACCGGGGCTTCCCGAATGTTGACATGGATGACAACGAGTTGGGTCTGCGCCGTCCTGCGTTTGATTCGGATGGGTAGGAAGACTGCAGCCACGACGGGTGGTACGCGTCCGTCGCCGCTGATTTGGCCCATCCGTCCGCAAGCCGGCCATTGCGGTGCCACGACATCTTCATAGGCGCCATTGCGGTTCCTCCTTCCACGGACAGGTTGAAGTGGCCTGAATCCACTACTATTTTACGCCGGAAATTCCTCAACCGAAGATCCGCAATCGCCCGCAGCTTATACTCATGTTTTGCGCCACAACTTCTTTCCCTGAGGAGTGCAAGTCCCATGAACCTTCCGGTCATCAACCGCCGCCAGTTCCTGCAAGCCAGCGCCGCCGCCGTCGCTCTATCGGGCAAGGGCGCCACCGCGCAGTCTACTTACGGCCAGGAGAAATACGACCGGTCGAAGGTTCGCCGGGTGGGCCTGATCGGTACCGGCTGGTACGGCAAATCGGATCTGTTCCGGCTGATCCAGGTGTCGCCAGTCGAGGTGGTTTCGTTATGTGACGTCGACAGCATTATGCTGTCCAAGTGCGCCGCGGATGTGGCGGCGCGACAGGCCTCGAAGAAGACTCCGCGCACTTATTCCGACTACCGCAAGATGCTCGCGGAGAAGGACCTGGACATCGTGCTGATTGCAACGCCCGACCACTGGCACGCGCTGCCAATGATTGAGGCCGCCAAATCCGGCGCCGATATCTATTGCCAGAAGCCGATCAGCGTCGACGTGGTCGAAGGGCAGGCCATGCTGGCCGCGGCCCGCAAATACAACCGCGTCGTACAGATCGGGACGCAGCGCCGCAGCACGCCGCATCTGGTCGAGGCACGCGACCTCTTTATCAAGACGGGCAAGCTGGGTAAAATCGGCTCGGTCGACATCTGCTGCTACTACCACATGCGCTCAACGGGCGTTCATCCGCCCATCGCGCCACCACCCAACTTGGATTGGGAAATGTGGACCGGTCCCGCGCCCATGCGCCCCTATAACGACATCGTTCACCCGCGGGGCTGGCGAGCGTTCATGGAATACTGCAACGGAATCGTCGGCGACATGTGCGTTCATATGCTGGACATGACCCGCTGGATGCTCGATCTCGGATGGCCGACGCACATCTCGTCGGCCGGCGGCATCTTCGTCGACAAGGACGCAACCGCCGATATCACTGATACCCAATCCTGCACGTTTGAGTACCCTGATCTGGTCGTCAATTGGGAGCATCGGACCTGGGGCGATGCCCCCGACCCCGACCCGAAGTACGCCTGGTCCGCGATTTTCTATGGCGACAAAGGCACGCTAAAGGCCAGCGTCTATGCGTACGACTTTATTGGCGCCAACGGCGAAAAGGCTCACAAGGACGTCGCCTTCGAATTCGACTTGTTTCCGGAAGATAAGGACGAAGTGGAGCTGGAGAAGCACGTCGCGCCGGCGATTCGCCATCATATGATGGACTTTCTGAGCGCCATTGACACCCGCAGCAAACCGGTCGCGGACATTGAGCAGGGATATATTTCAACCGCCAGCTGCATCCTGGCCAATGATGCGTTGAAGGCCGGCCGGAAGTTCACCTGGGACCCGGTGTCCCAGCGGGTGATTAACGACAGACAGGTCAACGAGCTTTTACAGCGACCGTACCGGGATCCGTGGGTTCACCCAAACCCGCAGAGCGTCTAGGCAGACCAACCCACAGCTAGCTCTGGTCCATATATTTCGCCATGTACGTGACAAAAGCGATCATCAATACGGACAAAACGCCGTACAAAACGTAGACATAGGCCAGCTTTTTGTGCTGCTTTTTGGGCTCGGTGGTCTCCACGGTCAATCTTCACAGTGTAACCGATTATTATCAATTCCGCTGGAATCATCGACTTTTTTGCGGCTCAGCAAGCTGGAAAATTAGTGGTGATGCGGATGTTCATGCGAATGCTCGTGGGCATGAACCTTTTCAGCCATCCGGCAACCCTGGTCCGACAAATCGCAAGGGAGATGTTCGAACTGGATCGTACTGTGGAAGATACCGAAATCGCACAGCACTTTGTTGATCTTCTGCAGGATGACGGTACTCTCGGAATGCGGCATATCCTCAATCAGAACGTGTGAACTGAGCGCGTGTGTGTTTGAGCCGAGGCTCCAGATGTGCAAGTCGTGTACATCCAGGACGCCTTCCACATGATTCATGGCGCTGGTGACGTCGGTCAGTTTCAAACCGCGCGGCAGGCCTTCCAGCAGGATATTCAACGACTCGCGGATAATGTCCCAGGCCGTATAGACGATGAGAAGCGCGAGGCCGATTGACAGGATCGGGTCCACATACAGCCAGCCGGTCGAGCGAATGATCAGTGCGCCGGCGAGAATGGCGACCGCTCCCAGGGCATCGCCCAGCATGTGAATGAAGGCCGCGCGGATATTCAGATCGCCCTTCTGGCTCTGGCGCAGGGCCAGCATGATGGTGCCATTAAGCACCAGTGCGGCCGCAGAGACCCAGATCATCACGTTTTCGTCCACAGGCTGTGGCAATATGATGCGCTGCGCGGCTTCCCACAGGATGATGCAGGAAATGACGATCAGCGTGAGCGCATTGACAAAGGCCGCCAGAACCCCTGCGCGCTGGTAGCCGTAAGTCTTGGACTGGTCGGCTGGTCGGCTCTGAAAGTACAGGCCGATGGCGGCGAGCAGGAGCGCCAAAGCGTCGGTGAAGTTGTGCCCGGCATCCGACAGCAGGGCGAGACTATGGGCTCGCAACCCCGCATAGACCTCGATGGCCGTGAACGCGAGAGTGGCGACCAGCGAGAAACGGAGCACCCAGCCTGTACCGTGGGAATGGTGATGATGAGCCATGTTCGGAAGCGCCTACAATGCTTGATGGGCCGCCCTAGCGCTTCGATCCTCTATTACCTACTCTACGATAGGAAAGAATATCTCAATGCTGTCATGGTTTTTCTCCGATCCATTGCCGCCTGGAACAACGGCGCCAGAATTTGATCTGCCTGATCAGGAGGGCCAGCGTGTGAGTCTCGCCGGTCTGCGGGGAAAGAACGTGATTCTGGTGTTCTATCCCGGCGACGACACATCGCTGTGCACCAGGCAGCTATGCAGTTTTCGCGACCAGTGGGCCGATGCATCGGCCAAAAACGCTGTGATATTCGGAGTCAATCCGCAGAACGCTGCAAAGCATGCGAAGTTCCGCGACCAGTACAAGTTCCCGTTTCCTCTGCTGGTGGATGAGAAACAACGCGTGGCCGGGCTTTACAAATGCTCAGGCCTGATTGTGAGGCGGACCGTCTACTTGATCGGGCCGGATGGCGCCATTCGCTTTTCCAGGCGCGGCAACCCGCAGCCGGATGAGGTCTTGCGATCGGCAACCTGAGGAAGCGGCAAAAAAAGAAGGCCCGGATCTTTCGACCCAGGCCCTTAGGTTGTAAAACTGTTCAGTTCTCTCTACTTCAACTTGGGAGGAGCGCCCGGAAGGACGTAGCGAAGATCCAGGAACAACATGTTGGTGTCAGCCTGGCGAGGCGCCGTGGTGCTCGAGAACCACCACGGATCACGGAACAAGTAGGAGTACTGTGCGTAGAACTGCAGGGCGCCCCACTTGGGATCGCGCCAGAAGGTCTGTTGAACTCCAAATGTAGCTTCCTGAATGGTGCGGTTGTTGCCGGTTGCGGAACCGGCGCCACCGTAACCGACTACCTTGTGAGTCAGCGGATCGACGGTGGTCGTTCTCGCGGCGTACATGCCGCCGTAGTAAGCATAGAGCGCGGTGTTCTTGGCCACGTTCATCTCGATGCCATCCACCGTACCACCTGACCTGATGTTGGCTGCTGCGCCTGTGTTGTAGAGGATTTCGCTTGGCGCCTGACCGAAGAAGTAGCGTCCAATGCCATCTCCATAGGTGAAGTTCTCGATCACGCGGAAATTCTTGAAGACCTGGAAGTTGGAGTTGAACTCAACACCACCACCCGGGGTTGTGTAGGTCTGGAACGTGCTTGGATTGTACGTGTGGGTGGTAGTCAGGATTCCGGCGAGTTCGACGTGCACGGCTTTGTTGGGATCGAATGCCACCTTCGAAATTAAGTCGGGAGTCCATGCCGTCGTTCCATAGCTCGCCGAGCCGGTGTTGAGCTGTGACTGCATGGCAGTGGGCAAGTTCGATGGGAACGTAATGACGCCGCCACCGGACGAACCGCCGCCGTATTGTTGCGGATTTTCAGCCGCGAAGGCCCATGCGACTTTATCAGTGGGATGCCACGTGACGCGAATGCCGGACTGCCGTGCCCAGGTGAGGCCGATTTGGTAGTTCGTATCCACGTTGTTAGTGAAGAAGATGTTGCCGGGAATCGGCGAGATGCCGGATCGGCCGGGCGTCATCAAGCTCCACGTCTGACCACCCGTCACCTCCCATTGACCCTTCTGCAGATCGACGAAGAAGACACGCAGCCGGAACGTCGCGGCGTTGCTCGATACCTCAATGTTGGTCGGCTGGTTGCCCAAGAAGTCAGACTCCCAATAGCCCAGTATTTTGGTGTTGTGCATCATCGCGTCAAAGCGCGCGCCGATACGCGAGTTCTGAACACTGAAATAGTTGTCAGGGATATTGCCTGCCGCAGTCGCCTGATTGTTGAACGGGATGCTGCCGAAGTTGGTGCCAATGCCGCTGCCCACGTTGGTGGACCGGGTTACCCACGTCAAATCCATAAAGCCTACGGGTGTGATGAAGGTGTTGCCAATCTTCAGCGAAAGCGGAGCGGGTACGTCCGCGGACGCTGCGTCCTGAGTTACGCGGCTGGCGGGAGCCACGGGCTGCAATACGCCGCTGCCTGAAGCGTTAACCAGCATCGGCGCCGCGGCGCTGTTGGAAACGGCTCCAGTAGAAACCGCTTTCATGGTCGTCTCAAGCAGCTCACGCTGCGCCGAGACGGCCTTTTGCAGCTTCTCAATTTCCTTTTCCTGTTCAGCTATTTGTTTGCGCAGGGTGTCTATATCCTTACCCGAAACCGCTGACGCATTGGTGTTGGTCGTACCGCTGGAAGCGCTGCTTCCTGCTGCTTCAGGACTTGCTGGTGCTCCATCGGCGGCAAAGAGTTGCACTGCCACGACGGAGAAACAGAGTAGGCCCAATATAGCTTTTCTGTTCATAGTCTCCTCATTGAAAAAATTCAAAGTCCCCTAAGTCTAGCCGTGAAACTGGCCCTGACACGCAGAACTACCGTGAGTTACTTGGTGCGTGTCCTCTAGGTTATCCGAGGACCGTTACATATCCATGAATATTGGATAACAGAACGTGACACTAGTACCCGGTCCCCGGGAAGCACCCACTCGCCGAACTCCGCGGGTAGGACTTTTCCACTACAACTTAGCGTCAATCAGAGGGCGTTTAGTAACCAAATTGAAATCGACATGAATTTGTAACATCGCCTCGGGTCCGGGTTGGCAATCGCGACGCCGATTAACGACCCACAAAGTAACCCGCCCGGGTCTGCACCGCAAAGCCCTGCCTGGTCTTCAGGCTGATCTTTCGAAAACCCGGCGTCGCATCCTGCGGGTCGGGCGAGTAGCTCATGCTGTATTGGTTTCGCAACTCGTCCTGTATGCCGCCGAAGATCTCTCGCAATCGCTGTCCCTTGGCGGATTCGTAACTCGCAGCGCCGGTCTCGCGCGAAATTCGCTCGAGCACCTGTCTGCCTTGCGCCAGCGATTCCGCCATTTTGGCACGGGTCTTCGGAGGCAGCAAGGCGGCATCGGGAGGCTCGGCGTAAATGTGGATCGTGTAGACCAGCGTGTCGGCCCGTTGGGCCGAATCGATCGCTTCCGGCAACGAGGTCTTACTACCCGCATCCATGCCGTCGGAAAGCAGAATGATCGCCTTTCTACCCTGCAGTGGCGCCATGGTTCGGCCCGCCGCCAAGCGCAAAGCGTCATACAGGACGGTGGAGGCTCCGGTGTGCGCCGCGGTGCGTCGTCTCGAGTAAACCGACTCCGCGGAGACGGCGCCGAGGCCCTGATCCAACTTCCGCCGCGATGAAGTCAGGGCGGTGATCTCACTCACGGCCGAATCAAACTCCACCAGAAACGCCCGGTCCTGTTCCGGCCGCAGGACTTCCTTCAGAAACGCGTGGGCCGCCTCACGTTCGTCATCCAGCACACGGGTCATGCTGGCGCTGGTATCGAGCAGAAGACCCAGCGTCAGGGGCAGATTCGATTCCTGCAGGAAATGGCGGATCCTTTGTGGCCGGCCATCCTCTTCCAGCAGGAAGTCGCTTTCCGGCAGGTCTTTGACGAAGCGCCCGCGCTCGTCCCGAACCACCGCCAAAAGGTTCACCAGATTTACGTCGGCGGAAAACGTAGGTCCCTGTTGCGTGCCGCGCAGCCGGCTCGCGAACACCAGCTGGCCCGCGGATAGGAAGAACGATCGCCGTGAACAGAGCATCGAATGACCGGCACTCCCATTATCCGTGCAAGAGAGGACAGCCCAACAGCCGCGCCTAAGGCAGCATGCCGTTGGGGCCCAGCACGTGGCGAACATATGCTTCCGCCTGGGCGTGACCGCTCTCCACCCCACGGAACGTGGTGACTCGTTGCTGCAGTTCGTAGTAGCGATCGGGCGTCTGGGAAGCATGCGCGAAACAAGCCTCGCGCTTTCGATCCGCCGTCAAGGAGATGTCCACGTAGTCGGTCGGCTGGAACATCTGGGTGTCTTCTCCATCCGAGACCTCGTAATAGTAGAACGCGGCTTTCTTCCCCAATCGGAGCCAGGCGTCGAAGGTGAGCAGGGAGATGGCCCGGTGATCGCGATGCGCGTCGATGGGCCAGTGCGTGAACAGAACATCTGCCTTCTCCGCCGCAATCAGTTCGCGAAACTCGTCGTAGCGTGCCGCGGAGATGGCCGCTTCGCCGTCGATTTGAGGGGCAAACACGGCGTGCGCCTTGAGGATTCCACAGGCACGGTTGGCTTCCGCCACGCGAATGGCGCTGCATTGCTCCGCGCTTTTGCCGGCGCAGCCCTTCTCGCCGCGATTCAGATACAGCAGCGTGACGTCGTGGCCCAGATCCGCGTAGCGCGCAATGGTCCCGCCGCAGCCATACTCAGGATCGCCCGGATGGCCGCCGGTCACAACCACCTTCAGCTTGCGCTGGGTGTCACCTCCGGCTGCCGCATAGGCTTTGTCCAACCATCCGATCATCGGCAAGACCAAGCCTGATTGTAGAAACCTTCGACGCAGCGTCAGCATGGCGGGAAACGGACGATCAAGCTACTGTCCAGGCGCTTGTTAAGGTCAATTGGATCGCCCAGGCGGATTTGTGCAGGATCGATTTGATAGGCCCAGACGTAGAAGCTTCTGAGCTCAGCGGGCCCGAAGATCGTAGCGAACGCGCCGTCGACCGCGTCGATTCCCGCCGCGATCTTGATTCTCCCGATTCGAGGAGTGTTGAACCGTGCATCCACCGCGTGCCAGCCACTCGCCAGGTACACTTCAGCGTACGCATGGAAATCCATGGGTCCGCCGGCATCCAACACGCCTATGTCAGGCAAATGGCCGGTCACATAACGAGTTGGAATGTTGAATGTGCGGCATAAGACGGCCAGGGCGTGGGCAAAGTCGCGACAGACTCCGTAGCGCCGCTCGATAGTCTGGGCGGCGGTGGCTTCGGGCGACCCCGAACCAAACCGGTATTCAATATTCCCGTGCAACCAATCGGCGATCGCCTTAACGGTTGGACCGCCCGGCGCGTGATGGGAAAACGCTTGTTTCGCGAAGTCCGACAAGAGATCCGCCTCGCAATACCGGCTGGGCTGCGTATACCGCAACAGCGCCAGCGACAGCTGCTCAACCGGGATGGCCCCTTCCCAGAGAGGAACCATTTCGGGAAGCGAACTTACCGAGACGAACGCATCGTGTCGAATCGTATTCAGGCCCGGCTTCAGCATGACGCGGTCCACGATATTTCCATGCGAATCCGTCTCTTCGGTACTGACCAGCCCCGGTTCCATGGAAAGGGCTTCCTGCACGATCCGTTGCGCAGCCGACCGCCGGGGCCGGAGTATGAACAGGGCAGGCGTGGGAGCAAGGACAGAGTAGACGAGCTCGCAGCCAATGCGAACCGTTAGACTACTCGGGTACTGCGCATCGAGAGCTGCCATGACCCAGGATACCGAGGAGGCTTCCACTCGAAGCTTGTCTTCAGGGATCAGGCCTTCTTCCCCAGTTGCTCTTTGGCGGCCGCAGCCACGTGGCCGGGCTCGAATCCGAACTGCTTCTGAAGTTCCTTGAGCGGCGCCGAGGCTCCAAATGTGCGCATTCCGATCATCCGGCCGGTGTTGCCCACGTAGCGTTCCCAACCAAACGTCGAGGCCTGTTCAACCGCAACGCGGGCTGTCACGCCGGGCGGCAGCACGCTATCCCGATACTCTTGCGTTTGGTGCTCGAAGATCTCCCAGGAGGTCATGGAAACCACCCGCGAACGGATCCCCTCCGCCAGCAGCTGCTCATGGGCATGCACCGCCAGGATGACCTCGCTGCCGGTCGCAATGATGATGACCTCCGGCTTCCCATCCGGGGCATCGCCCAGAACATAAGCTCCCTTTGACGTTCCCGCAGCCGATGCGTACTTAGTTCGATCGAGCGTGGGTAGAGGCTGGCGCGAAAGCGCGAGCAAAGCCGGCTCATGGCGAAGCTGCATGATGTACCGATAGGCTTCCACAACCTCATTGGCATCGCCCGGCCGCAGCACCACCAGTCCCGGTATGGCACGCAAAGAAGCCAGCTGCTCCACCGGCTGATGGGTGGGGCCGTCTTCGCCGTCGCCCATGGCATCGTGCGTGAACACGAAGAAGGTGGGCAGCTCCATCAAGGCCGAGAGCCGAATCGCCGGCCGGAAATAGTCGCTGAAGATGAAAAACGTCCCTCCGAAAGCCCGGAGCTTGGATAACGATAAGCCGTTCACGACGGCGCCCATCGCGTGCTCGCGAATGCCGAAATGCAGGTTCTTTCCGCCGGGTGTGTCCGCCTGAAGGTCGCCGGCGCCCGTGTAGGTCAGCAGGGTTTTGTTGGATGGCCCCAGATCGGCGGAGCCTCCCAGCAGCCAGGGGATATTCTGGGCCAGTACGTTGAGCACCTTGCCTGAAGCATCGCGTCCCGCGAGGCCCTTTTCGTCGGCTGGGAACACCGGCAGGTTGCGATCCCAACCGTCCGGCAGCTCGCGGCGCTGCATTTGCTCGATCTCGGCCGCTAGCTCGGGATACTGGGCCTTGTAGGAAGCGAAGAGAACTTCCCACTGGCGCCGGGCCTCTGCGCCGCGCGCGCCAATTCCGGCTTTGAAGTGATCGTAGACGCCATCGGGCACTAGAAACTGCGCGTCCTCGGGCCAACCGTAACCGCGCTTGGTCAACCGGACCTCGTCGGCGCCGAGCGGTTCGCCGTGGGCCGCGGACGTGTCCTGCTTGTGCGGGGCGCCGTAGCCGATGTGGCTATCGAGAACAATGAACGTGGGGCGTCCAGGCGTCTTCCGGAAAACAGCCAGAGCGTGCTCAATCCGATCGATGTCGTTGGCATCACCCACCCGGAGAACGTTCCAGTCATAGGACATGAAGCGAGCCGCAACATCCTCGGTGAAGGTTATGTTGGTGTGGCCCTCGATGGTGATGTGGTTGTTGTCCCAAATCCAGCAAAGATTGTCGACGCCCAGGTGGCCTGCCAGTGAGGCTGCCTCCGAGGCGATGCCTTCCATCATGCAGCCGTCTCCGCAAACGGCGTAGATGTTGTAGTTGAAGATCTCGAATCCCGGCTTGTTGTAGCGGCTGGCGAGCCACTTCTCGGCGATGGCCATGCCAACGCTTGTGGCGACTCCCTGGCCCAGCGGGCCGGTGGTGGCTTCGACACCCGAGACCCAGTGATACTCGGGATGTCCCGGCGCCTTGCTGCCCCACTGGCGAAAGCGTTTGATGTCGTCGAGCGTTACGGACGGACTTCCCAGCCGCTCATATTCGGCATCCACCGCCTTGGTTTGAGTGAGATGCAGAATGGACCACAACAGCATCGACGCGTGACCGTTCGAGAGCACGAAACGATCACGGTTCGGCCAGATGGGGTCCTCCGGATCGAAGCGCATGACGCGATTCCAGATGGTATAGACCAACGGGGCCAGCGCCATGGGCGTCCCGGGGTGGCCGGAGTTGGCCTGCTGGACCGCGTCCATGGAAAGGGTCCGGATGGTATTGATCGACAACTCTTCCAGCTGTTCGTCTGTCATACTGCGTTCCTTTCGATTGTTCGCGGAGATTCTGCTTCGACTTTTGCGACTTTACCGAGGCGGCGCAGGTGCCGTGGTTCCTGGCTGTATTCGGCAGCGAGAAAGGTTCGAACCAAATCCCACGCTACCGACGGTCCCACGGTACGGCCGCCCATGCAGATGATATTCATGTGATCGTCTTCCACACCCTGCTGGGCGGAGAAGTGATCGTGAATCAGCGCGGCGCGGATTCCAGAAACTTTGTTCGCGCAAACCGACGCGCCGACGCCGCTGCCGCAGATGGCGATGCCCCGTTCCACTTCTCGCGCCGCGACGGCGCGAGCCAGCGGCACAACGTAGTCGGGATAGTCATCCCCCGGATCGGAACTGTGGGCGCCAAAATCGACCACCTCATGCCCCGAGCCCAGCAACTGGCCGATCAGTTCCTCTTTCAAGTTGAACCCACCGTGGTCGGTGGCGATCCCAAGTCGCATGTTGTCCCCCGTTTCGACGATTCTTGCGTGGCCGCTCTGTTTACCCGGCAGCCGCACGATCGGCCAGCAGCAACGCCACGTCCTGGCGCACGCGTCCCGCCGGAATGGACGGATCGGCATCGCGGAGGCGTCCGAACATGGGCACCTTCTCGCTGCCGGTCACCAGCCAGAGCACGCGCCGCGCACGGTTGATGGTTGGGTAGGTCAGCGTCATGCGCCGCCTGCCCATGTAGATTCCGGTTAGAGCCACGTCCTTGTCGGCGACGGCAAGCACCGGATCTCCAGGCACCAGAGACGCGGTGTGGCCATCCGGCCCCAGGCCCAAGTGGACCAAGTCGAGCACGGGCGGAGAACCGGCAATGGCTTGTAGTGTTTTCGCATACTGCGCCGCCGCCGCGTCAAGATCGGGCGATTCCACTGGCATGGCATAGATTTGCTCAGGCGGAAGAGGTACATGCTCCAACAGGCTCTCTCGCAGATGGGTGAGATTCCGGTCCGGATCTCCGGGCGGGGCCACGCGCTCGTCCACCTGCACCACGTGCACGTTCTTCCACGGGACGTCCTCATCGGCGAGATCCCGCAGCATGAGCCATGGCGTGTGGCCGCCGCTGACGGCCATCACAAACCGACCCCTTGCTCCGGCCGCCGCTCGGGCTTCACCGGCCATAATTGCCGCCGCTCTCTTGGCGACCGAGTCAGCGTCAGCCAGTACTTCGATTTTCATGCGAGAATCTCCCTTGTTGCGGCTTTGTATCCAGTCAGGCAACCAACGGCGGGCACTACCTCAGCGTCGGATCGTCCCAACCTCCAGGCGGCGTAATGCGGGCAGCTTCGGCCGGACCCCAGCTTTTCGGCGCGTATTCGTAGACCGGAGTATTTGCTTTCAGTACGGGATCGACAATGCGCCAAGCCTGCTCCACGTAGTCCTCACGCGCGAATAGCGTGGCGTCTCCTGCCATGGCGTCCCCCAGCACCCGTTCGTAAGCTTCCATCTCGGCCGGGCTCGGGTGGCTGACAACCTCCAGCTCCACTTGTTCGCCCTTCATTTCCTCCCCGGCTGCCATGACGGTGGTGCCAAGGCCGATCACCATCTCCGGACTGATCCGAAACCTGAGATAGTTCGGCGCCAGGTTTTGATCCTTGATAGCTGACGGTGGTTTGTGCAATCGGGCGAGCACTTCGGCGCAGGTTTCGGGCAGGCACTTGCCGGCACGAATGTAGAACGGAACCCCTTTCCAACGCCACGAATTCAACTCAAGGCGCAGAGCGGCGAAGGTTTCGATCTTGGAATCGGGTTTCACACCAGGCTCCTGGCGGTAGCCGATGAATTGCCCACGGACCACATTCGCCGGATCAAGGGGCGGGATGGACCGAAGGACTTTCACTTTCTCATCGCGGATGGATTCACTGTCCGTTCCGACAGGTGATTCCATCGCCAGGTGGCAAAGCACCTGAAACAGGTGATTCTGAATCACGTCCCGGATCGCTCCGGTCTGGTCATAAAAAGCGCCCCGGCCCTGAACCCCGAAATCTTCCGCCATGGTGATCTGCACGCTTTCGACAAAATTGCGGTTCCAGAATGGCTCCATGAATGCGTTCGCGAAGCGAAAGATCATGATGTTGTTGACCGGCCGCTTGCCCAGATAGTGGTCGATGCGGAAGATCGACTTTTCTGGGAAAACCGAGTGGAGGATATGGTTGAGATTCTGGGCGGAGGCGAGGTCAGTGCCAAAGGGCTTCTCTACGATGACCCGCGCATTTTTGGCGCAGCCCGATTTCTCCAGCTGTTCCACCACCGCACCGAACAACACCGGCGGAATAGCCAGGTAGTGAGCGGGCCGCTGGGCTCCGTCGATCTCCTTGCGCAGCGCCTGAAATGTGGCTGCGTCCGCGTAGTCGCCATCCACATAGTGCAAAAGGCTGCTGAGCTTGGCAAATGCGGCGGGGTCCGCACCGCCGCCGTGTTTCTCCAGGCTGTCTTTTGCCCGCGCTTTCAGCTGGTCGAGGTTCCAGCCGGCCTTGGCCACGCCGATCACTGGAACGTCGAGGTGGCCGCGTTTAATCATCGACTGCAGCGCGGGGAAGATCTTTTTGTAAGCCAGATCGCCCGTCGCGCCGAAGAAAACCAAAGCGTCTGAATGAGGTGCGTCCACGTTGTTACCTCCCTACTTCGACTTCTCGAGGTGGCCACCAAACTGGAAGCGCATCGCGGAGAGAAGCTTGTTCTGGAAGTCCGCCTCGCCGCGCGAGGAGAATCGCTCATACAGCGCGGTGGTTAGAACAGGAGAGGGGACGGCCTCGTCGATGGCGGCCTTGATGGTCCAGCGGCCTTCGCCGGAGTCCGACACGCGCCCGCCAAATTCTTTCAGCTGGGGGTCTTTGAGGAGGGCCGATGCCGTCAGGTCGAGCAGCCAGGAGGCGATGACGCTGCCGCGACGCCACACTTCCGCTACCTCGGTCAGGTTGAAGTCGTACTGGTAATGTTCGGGATCGCGTAGCGGGGTTGTTTCGGCGTCGACATCATGACTCTTTTTACCGACATTGGCCGCGGCGATGATTCCCAGCCCTTCCGCGTAAGCGGCCATAATGCCGTACTCGATGCCGTTGTGCACCATTTTGACGAAGTGCCCGCCGCCATTGGGGCCGCAGTGCAAGTAGCCCTGTTCGGCCGTGCCCTGATTGGCCGGACGGCCGGGTGTGCGGTCGATGCTGCCGATGCCGGGCGCCAGGCAAGCGAAAATCGGATCGAGGTGCTTCACCACGTCATTCTCGCCGCCGATCATCATGCAGTAGCCGCGCTCCAAGCCCCATACGCCGCCGCTGGTGCCCACGTCCACGTAGTGAATGTTCTTCGAAGCCAGTTCCTTGGCGCGCCGGATGTCGTCGATATAGTACGAATTGCCGCCATCGATGAGAATGTCGCCGGCTTCCAGGTGCGGCACGATTTTGGCGATGGTCTGATCGACCACAGCCGCCGGAACCATCAGCCAAATGGCACGCGGCTTGGCGAGCTTGCTCACCATGTCCTCGAGCGAAGAAGACCCGGTGGCCTTTTCGGCGGCCAGTTCCGCCACCGACTTCGGAGACATGTCGAAGACCACGCAATCATGGCCCCCTCGTATCAAACGGCGCACCATGTTGGCGCCCATTCTTCCCAGACCCACCATTCCGAGTTGCATTTATGATTTCCTTTCCAGATCTCGATCGTTCAGTTTGTGGACTTACTGCACCAGGGTAGCGTCAGTGGAACGGTGGCTCGCACCAGCGCGTGCCGAGGTGATTAATTTTGCTTGAGTTTGCGGTATTTCCGGATGACGTTGTTGGTTGAGCTGTCGTGGGCCAGGTTCGGTTCAGCGGCGCTCTCCAGTTCGGGAATGATGCGTTGAGCCAGCACCTTGCCCAACTCGACGCCCCATTGGTCGAAGGAATCGATGCTCCAGATGGCGCCCTGCGTGAAGACGGAATGCTCGTACAGGGCAACCAATGTGCCGAGCATCTCCGGCGTAAGTTTTTCGGCCAGAATCGTGTTCGAAGGGCGGTTACCTTCAAATACCCTGTGCGGCACCAGCCACTCCGGCGTGCCCTCTGCTTTCACTTGTTCCGTCGTCTTTCCGAAAGCCAGTGCTTCGGTCTGCGCGCAGACATTCGCCAGCAGCATGTCGTGGTGGCGGCCCAGCGGGTTGAGCGACTTGCCGAACGCAATGAAATCGCAGGGAATCAGCCTGGTTCCTTGATGAATTAGCTGGTAGAAGGAATGCTGGCCGTTTGTGCCGGGTTCGCCCCAGTAAATGGGGCTGGTCTCGTACGTGACTTGCGTTCCATCCAGCGTGACGTGCTTTCCGTTGCTCTCCATGGTCAACTGCTGCAGGTAGGCCGGGAAACGCTTCAAGTACTGCTCATACGGCAGAACGGCAACCGTCTGGGCGCCGAAGAAGTCGCTGTACCAGACGGCCAGCAGACCCAACAGCACCGGCAGATTGCGCTCGAACGGTGTGGTGCGGAAGTGTTCATCCATCTGGTGGAAGCCGCTCAACATGGCGCGGAAATTGTCCGGACCCACGGCCAGCATGGTGGAAAGACCAATGGCCGAGTCCATGGAATAGCGGCCGCCGACCCAGTCCCAGAACCCAAACATGTTGGCGGTATCGATGCCGAACTTGGTCACTTCCTTGGCGTTGGTCGAAACCGCGACGAAGTGTTTGGCAACTGCCTTTTCATCGCCACCAAGCTTCCCCAGCGCCCACTCACGCGCCGAGTGGGCATTGGTCATGGTTTCGAGCGTTGTGAAGGTTTTCGAAGAAACGATGAAAAGCGTCTCCGACGCGTCGAGATCCTGGACCGCTTCCGCGAAGTCGGTGCCATCCACGTTGGAAACGAAGCGGAACGTCATGTTCCGGTCGCTGTAATGCCGGAGCGCCTCATACGCCATCACCGGGCCGAGGTCGGAGCCGCCGATGCCGATGTTGATCACATTGCGGATGCGTTTTCCGGTGTGACCCTTCCATTCACCGCTGCGCACGCGATTGGAGAAGTCGGACATCTTGTCGAGCACGGCATGAACATTCGGCACCACGTCCTCGCCGTCGACCACAATGGATTCGCCTTTCGGCGCGCGCAACGCCACGTGAAGCACCGCGCGGTTCTCCGAGACGTTGATCTTTTCGCCGCGGAACATGGCATCGATCCTCTCGCGCAGGCCCGACTCCTCTGCCAGCTGAAGCAGGAGTTTCAGCGTTTCGTCGGTGATTCGATTCTTGGAGTAATCGAGAAACAGGCCGGCTGCTTCAGCCGTGAACCTCTCCCCCCGTTTCGGGTCCTCCGAGAACAGGCTCCTCAGGTGCAAGCTCTGCAACTTCTGGTAATGGGCTTCCAGGCTCTTCCACGCTGGCCGCTGTGGCAGCGGGGCTATTTTCTGTAACGTCAGACTGGTCGACATGGGATGTGTTCCTTTCAGGCTCGGACTTTTCTGTCGGTGTGGAGGCAAGGATTTTCTTGCCGCTTTCTTGGGGCGTTTTCCTGGCGGCCTTCGCGGCTTTCTTCTTCTTAGGCCCTTTCTTGACGGCCTTCGCGGGAGCCACCTTGTCGGAGGGCGCGGTAGCAGCGGCCAGGGAGTGATCGGCTTTTTCCCACAGCCGGAAGCCGCCGAGGAACGCATTGGCGTTATCGCCCGCCCGGCAACCGGGGGGCAACTGAGCCAGGTTCGCCACGTTGCCGCCGCCCAAAACCACTTCGTCGGGTTCCAAGGCTGCCGTCAACAGGGAAACAATTTCGAAGACATGCTTTCGCCACTTCTTTTTCCCGAGTCGCTTGAATCCGCGCACGCCCAGGTAATCTTCGTAGGTCCCCTTCTTATAGGGGAGATGGCCCAGTTCCATGGGTTCCAAAATGCCGTCCACGATGAAGGTCGATCCCAGACCGGTGCCCAGGCCGAGGAACAGCATCCTTCCTCCCTTGTAGCTGCCGAGCGCCTGCATGGCGGCGTCATTGACAACTTTCACGGGATGCCCGAAGGCCTTCTCGAAATCAAAGCCCGTCCACCCGGGCCCCAGATTGTGCGGCTCGGCAATCGGACGGTTGCAAAGAACCGGCCCGGGGTAGCCCAGCGACGCAACATCATACTGCCAATCCTTGGACAGCTCTTTTACGCCGGCTACCATCATCTCGGGTGTCATTGTGGGTCCGGAGACGAACTTCCGAACTTCGTCTTGGCCGCTCACCAGGATCTTGACGTGCGTTCCGCCGACATCAATTGCCAGTACCTTCATGAAAGCCTCCTGCGGCCACGAACCGTTGTCCAGAGTTCAGGCCCGGTAACCATGGTAAAAAAGGCGCTCTGAGAAGCAGACATTTCCAGGAGTTCAGCCCCGAAATTCACGCCCAGCCGTCGTCGCTCGATGCAAAGAGCCGGCGCCAAGCGGCGCCGCAACGGCACACGCCTTGAACCGCGGAAACTCCCGCCTCGGGTGGCCAAAGTGCAGGGATACGTAGTCGCACCGTTGTTGCATCGATGTCATGGAGTTTCAAATCTGTGACGAAGTTACAGCGATCCACAGCTTACTGGCGAAACTAGTATATATTCGACTCTTGTTTTCGGATAGGTAGTTCTTCCACTAATCCGGCCCCGGCGGCCAACGAGAGGAACTTTTCGTGGGCAGTGTCATTCTTGACGGCCACGCAATAACCCCAGACGATCTCACGCGCGCGAAGCCGAAGTTCGCTTGTCCGGGCGCCCGACGCGGATGCGGGCCAACGATAGTAGGAAGGTCCGACGCGAAGCCCGTGGTGAACTTCGTAGGGCACCATCCACAGCAGGATCGAGGAGAACATAACTTGCAGCAGCGCCAGGCCGAGCACGCTGCGGCAATTCTCAAACAGTAAGCAGGAGACAACTCCCCAGAGCAAGGTCCCTGCCATTAGCACCGGGTTCGGGGCGTGCAATAACGCGAACACCAGCCCGGCAAGCAGCGCGGCCGCCCAGCGCTGTGGGAACTGTTTCCGCCAAACGGAGTACACCACCGATTGAAAAGTCAGTTGCTGAAGTAAGCACCACACAAAGTAGATACAGCCGCGCAGAAGGACGCTGGGCCTGAACAACGCGTCCCATCCGAGTAGCAGGAACAACACCACAGTCGCAATCCAGAGCACGTGCCATTGCCGCAGAGAGCGTATAAAAGTTGAGAAACGTAAGCCCAGTGAGTCGAGGGTCTGCGACTGCCGACACCAGAGCAGTGCGATGAGCGCAATGGGAAAAACGATGGTCCAGCGAGCGGTCGTCGTCCCCAACCATATATAAGCTTCCGTGGCGAGGATGATTGCGGCGGACAGGCCCAGTTCAGCTCGATCCCTGCTGCGCTCGACCGGTTGCTCGGGCACACTGGAAGCGTATCGCATCATAGCGGCGCCGCGAGAGACGCCCTGCCGGATTCTGCAAGTAACTACACACTTGGAATCCCGCCGTTCCTGGCAGTGACAGGATTGCCGACAAGCCCCATCGGGGATCGGCGCCTTGGGGGGCAAAGTCCATCAATCTTCTACACTGTAGTTGCTATGAACAGAGCCCTGCTTTCCGACGTTCGCGCCTGGTTAGTTGTCGCATTCGGTGTGCTTATAGCGGGCGTGTTGGTGCTCCCTCTCTGGTTGCCGGAGATTGTTCAACTCATGGCAACCACCAAGCCTTTCCCGATCATGCTGCGTTGGGTAACGGCCACTCCGCACGCAGCCCCGCTGGGTTACTTAACGCAGTTTCCTTTCGTGGCGATCCTGGGCCATTCGCGTTGGGCTGCCCGCCTGCCTTCGCTCGCTTTCGGGCTGGGTAGTTGCTACTTGCTTTGGCGGTTGGCGAAGAGAATCGGCATCCAGCAACCGATCTTGGCACTGGTGCTCTTCCTGCTCTTGCCCATCCACTACCGGTTCGCCGTGGAGGCGACTGTTTTTGAGGAGGCTCTGTTTTTCTCGATACTGGCCGCGCTCTGTTTCGTGGCCCTCGTCGGGACCCCAAACGTCCTGAATGCCGGCCGCTACGCATTAGTACTGACGCTTTGTTTGTATATCGAACCGCTGTCTTTCCTGCCGGCCGCCGGATACATGCTGTTTGTGCTGGCGTTCATCGCGCGGAAGGAAATGCGGCAGGCGCTGTGGCACATCCTGCCGGCCACCGCGCTGCCGGTCCTGTTGTACGCACCGTACCTTTCCTGGACTCAAAACTTCAGGATTCCGAATTGGCTATTCCCGACCGATACCTATTCCGTTCTTCCGTCCACCTGGGCCATGCTGTTTCGAGACTTAACCGGCGGCGGCGACGTCGGATACATTCTGACTGCAGTCATCTTGGTGGGCGCGGCCGTAGCCACCTGGCGTGCCTTCCGGCTTCCTCCGGCGGCGCATGCCAAGCGCGTTGCTCTCTTCTGCCTGCTCGGCGGTGTGGTTTCCACAGTCATCATTGTCCTGATTCTCGACAACCAGTCCGAACTGCCCTTCAGCCCATCGCAGTTTCTCTGGACGGCGCCCGGAGTCATCATCCTTTTGACGGCCGCTCTGGATTGGGTTGCCGCCCGAAGCAAGTATCTGGCTTACGCCTTGGCCGCGGTAGTTATCGGGTTGAGCCTCGCCGGCGACTTTACCCTGCTTACCAAGCGCACGGAAAACGTCGCCAAGTTGACCGCCCAGGTCGCTCCGGAGTTACAGGGCGACTCCTGCGTTGTGTTCCTATCCGAAGGCTTGATGACGCACGAGATGTTTTTCTTGTTTGATCCAGATCTTCGGGTCCGCGAGTGCAAGGACTTTTTCCACCACCGGATACTGCTGTTGAGCCACCCCTACGTCCGGCCAGACCAGCAGCGGGACGGCGAAACCTACTTCCGGGGCTTGGACTTCGTCGAAACGAAGCGAATCGCTGCCGGGGACGGGCTGTTGTTAGTTCTGGAGCAAAAGGCAAAGTAGCTGCCGTTTTCGCTTCCTTTTGTATATATACTCAGTTCGTCCGCTGAGTTTCTGATGCACTGTCCTCACTGCGGTTCCGACAATTTAGGCCCAACCAGCCCGCGATGGATTGATATCTTCTTTTACATTTTTGGGCTGCGACCGCGCCGGTGCCGAAGCTGCGGGCGGAGATTTCACGGTTGGCTTGGTGACAATTAACGACAGCGCGATGCCGCCGCGGGCCTCATAGGCATCGCCATTCCTCAGGGGTACTCGCCCGCAGAGTACTGAGCCTCAAACCGCCTCTCAACCAAACTCTCAGTACTTTCCGTAGCCCCAGAAACGACCATCCAGGAGCCGGCGTCCGCTTCTCCGCCCCGTGGCGAAGTACGGCGGGCCCTCCAACTTCGAGACCTAAAGCGAGGAAAAGGCATACCCTTGCCGTCTTTTTGACGGGGCGTTCCTGCGCTCGGCCGCCGCGCCTCCGCGCCCAGGGCGGCGAGAACCTGCGCAGGCCGGCCGCGAAACTCGCGCCTGGTTCTAGAACGAACTGCCCCGTAAGAAGAGACACAGCATCAGACCCTCGGAACCGCAGCCGCTAAGTCCCGCCTGTACCCTTACGGGCTCATCTTGTTGCCAGCGGTAACCGATGCTAACTTTCCCTTGGAGGTTATTCCGATTGAAGCTCTCGACAGCGCTCTACTTACTTTCATTTCTCCTCATCGTCGCGTCTTTCGCATCGACGAATCGAATCACCACGGAGCCACTGTCGATGGCTCTTACAGGCGCAGGCTTACTGGCCTTTGCAATCGGAATGCGACGCCCCAAGACATCGCTTGCAAGCAAGCAGGTTGAGACGCGATGAAGCCGCTCCACAGTTATTCCATGTTTGGTAGATCCATTTGCCACGGAGGCATGATGAAATCTCTGATTTGCTTACTCGGTCTTGTGGGCCTGATGGCCGCTTCCGCGTCGGCCGACACGATCAGCTACAACACAACCGGTTCTACGCTCAGTTGCAACGGCATTTCCGGCTGCGTCCAAGACGCCTCCACCGAGATTACTCTCGGCGGGTTAACTTTGACCTACAACTCGGGCTCCGGCATGAACGTTGGGACACCAAGCTACATCAATCTCGGCACCATCGTTTCAACTGGCACGGGCACCAACATTACTATGACTGGTTTGCTGCTCACGATTGATATAAACTCCACGCCCGGCGGGTTCGGTTCCTTGCCGAATGGAACAATTTCCGGGAAGCTCTCGACCAACAGTTCCGGCGCGTCCATCAATTTCAGTCCGAGCAATACGACCACGAGCTTTGGAATGCTTCCTGGTTTGGTGCTAGAGGCCAGCGACGTGTTGTATACCTATCAGGTGGCCAACACGAGTCTGGCTCTCGTGGCCCCGCAGTCCGGAATCCCGGGCCAGCTTGGTCAGACGTCCATTCAGGGCGATGTCACCAGCGCCGACATTCCGGAGCCGTCAGACCTGCTGCCGATACTGGGTTTGGGTCTGATCGGCTTGTGGCGCCGCCGCGCGACTCGGTAGTTGTTTAGAAGCGCCCCTGTGGTTTGCCAGTTGAGGCAGCATCTTTCGTGGGCAAGCGGACTGCCAAGGACTCGGCCTCAACGCCATTTGTGCCCTCCCGTAGGAGCGGAGGTCATCGGGTCGAAATGGACGACAAAGAAATTATGGCCGTTGCCATCGGCAAGCGCTTGCCACCGTCCACCCATGGCTTCGGCGAGGGCGAAGCGATTCCCCAGCCCTATGAGCTTCGGGGCTTACCGGCCTGGGCGGACATCAAGGTTTACAACACCGCCGGCTGGCGATGGCACTTCTCCGCGCGCTTATCGGGCCATGCAAAGAAATCCCTCCCCGAAGAAGGGATCAATTGCCCGTACCCTGGCCAGACGTTTGCCTCCCAGGATGAGGTGTTAGAGGCCGTTAGGGCGTACCTGAGGGCGCACGCCGGATTAATTGTGGCTTAGTTACATATTGTTGCAACAAGAAAGCCGGTTGGTGTACAATAAAGCCGCTATACAGTTGCCCGTGTTTTTCCTAGGTCGGTTTGCCAGGGAGGTACTTTGAAATCTCTTATCTGCTTGTTCGGTCTGGTCGGTTTGACGGCGAGTGCTGCGTTGGCGGACGTCGACTACAACACAGACGGTTCCATGCTCACGTGCGGCACCGCCTCGGACTGCAGTTCAACCGGCACCTCCGTTACCATCGGCGGGCTGACTCTGACCTACAACCCGGGCTCCGACATGAACGTTGGGACACCAAGCTACATCAATCTCGGCACCATCATTTCAACCGGTACTGGCAACCAGGTTGCTATCACTGGCGTGCAGCTCACCATTGATATAACCTCCATCCCCGGCGGGTCCGGCACGCTGCCGGTCGGAACGGTTAGCGGGTTGCTTTCAACCAATGGTTCCACCGCGTCCATCGATTTCAGCCCGAGCAATACGACTACGGGCTTCGGAACGCTTCCTGGCGTGGTGATAGGGGGGTATACGTACCAGGTGACCAACCCGAGTTTGGCTCTCGTGGCCCCGGAGTCCGGTATCCCGGGCCAGCTTGGTCAGACCTCCATTCAGGGTGCTGTTACCGGCCCAGTTCCGGAGCCGGTATCCGTACTGCCGATGCTCGGTATGAGTCTCGGTGTGATTTTCCTGTGGCGCCGCCGCGCCACTCGTTAGTTGTTTGGAAGCTGTCCTGGCTTCCTAACGGACCGCCAGGGAGGCCTGCCTTGGGGCTCACGCGGGACTGATTTGTGGCACACTCACCTCGAGCCAGCACTGAACTGACGCTAGGCGGTTAGCCGGCAACAATCCGGGTTTGTCCCTTTTACCTGCGGCCCTTCTTCTGATCGCTGCTTGTCTGAGCACAGTTCTCCCCGCTGCTCCGACCCGCAGGCCCCGCCTTACCGCAGCTCGGTTCGCTCCCCGCTTGCAGGTCCTTGTCCAATAAAGCCATTGCGCGGCGGATCACCATCGTCGAGTAACACATACTCGGCCGAAGCCTCAAGCCGCGAGGCTTTCACGGTGCGGAGCGCATCGTTTCCCGCGACGCTCAAAATCATGTGCGAAGGATCAAGCGGGTTCCGCGCGGCGTAGACCAGCGCTTCCCGTTCCGAGGCGTGCACATCGCCGTCGATCCGGAAGCTTGCGCCCTGGAACGAGACGCCGAGTTTGTCGGCCCAAGCCGCCAGCGCCGAGTTCGCCTCCGGACGGCCGACGAACACCACATCGTGATGCCGTAGCACATCGTCGGAAACTTCAAAATCCTTGTAGATGGGCGCCTCGCTTTGGTACCAGTCGAGGAAACGCTTCTGCATCTGCTCGGCGGCGTAGCGGTTTGCGCCCGCTTCCCGCACCGTGCCGTAGACGATAACAGCGGTCCCAAGCCGGTGTCCAATATCGTTGGTGAGATACGCCGGTCCATCCGCGGGCTCGCTGAATTCGAAGCGCACGCCGGCCTTGTCCAGGAACGACTGCGCGGTAACCGTCTTGGTTGTGTTCGCCGCATAGTAGTCATCCATCAGCTTCAGGAAGGCATCGTCGCCCATCTTGCGCCGCAGGGAATCAAGGAACAGCGCGCCCTTGACTGCCTCCAGTTGGACGCTGGTCCTCGGCATTCTTGGGCTCGAGTTTCAGACGGCGGTAATGGGCGCGTTGCACGCTTAACCCCTTCTCGATATCGTCCGCAGCCAGCACGGCGTAATACTGGTCAGCGCCCGCCACAAACCAGGTATCGGCGTCGGACGCGGGCAGCACCCAGCCCTTCCACAAACGGTCTTTAAAGGACGCAGTCTTCGCAGGCTTCGCCTCGGGCTTCGGCTTAGCGGCCAGGCGCGCTTTTTCATTCTCCTGAATGGCCGCGCGCAAGCTGTCCGACGGCTCCGCGCTGAACAGCACATAGCCCGAAGGGTACAAGCCATCGTTCTTGGCGTAGCCATGCGGACCGGCCAGCCGCTCAATCTGATTGGGCTTGCCGATCTCCGCCCAAACCATCATGCGATTCGCCATGTCCGACGTGGCAACCTTGGCGTCCATAGCGCCGTTGCTAACCAGCGGCGCCGTGCGGAGAGCCAAAAATGCGAACTGCTCGTCGATCTGCCCCTTATAGGTCGCAAACAGATTCTGCCAGGCCAGGTCGCGCGGCCCGGGAACATACGGAATGTAATCCGGCGGTCCCTTCGGATCGGGGTAGTTTTCCAGATTCACATCCAGGTCCTTGGCGTTGTTATCGCCCCAGTAGAAGCCGGGCGTTCCGCCGAACCATTCATTCTTCGAACTGCGCCACAGCTTCGACTTGTTGGTGCCCAGTTCATACATGGCGATCTCATTGTTCTTGGCGTCGCCGATCAGCCATTCGTTGGTGTAGAGGCCGTTGTTGCGCGTGCCCAGCTGCTGCACCACTTCATCGATATTGCCGCCGTACTGGATGGCCATGCGCGCGCGGAAGGCAACCGGCGTGCCCTGCATATTGAACGGCGTCTGGCGGATGGTGGTTTCGGTGAGCACCACGCCCGCATCGTTCTGATACCAGTCCGTGCCGCTCTCGATGCCGCCCGGATAGCTCTGCATCAGCATGCGGTGGCCACGGGCCGGCTTGATGTCGAGCATCACGTTGGTCTGCTCGGCCAGCGTCAGCGGCCACCAGGTCACGTGGCCGATCACCATCTTGCCGTCGCGCGTAGCCGGGCCGGTGGCGGCGAACGCGCTGCAGTGATCCATCACGGAATCCGGCCTTCGCATAGGCAGGCTTCGCAAGGTTGAGTCCTTCCAACCCGGTCGCAGTGGTGGAAACCGCCTCCCGAAGCTCTCCCAGTTCCACGGTGACGTTGGCCACCACAATATCCATCAGGTCGATGCGGCGGTTCTGCCACTTGGCCCCGGCGTCGGATGCGCCATCGGCAATGCCGCGCATCTCCTCCAGGATTTCCCGATCGAACCCGCGCAGGAACAGCGCGTTGGCGGTGGTGCGGTATTGGTCCCACTGATCCTTCGAGCCGAGATCGGAAGCCGAGCGCTCCAGGTATTCCGGAATCTCCCGCGCCATCAGGTGCCCGTGCTGGTAGCCGCGCTCATAGGGCGCGCCTTCGATATGTAGATAGATCCAGCCGGCGGACGGATAGCGATAAGCGGGGCCGAAGGTCTGAACCGCCTCGCGCGCCGGCCACTCGTCGGCGGGTGATGCTTCGTCCAGGCTCACGCCTGCGAACCAGGCCTTCCCTCGCATCGCTCCGTCACTGCCGGCCGTCAGAACGATCGCATCCTGTGCCCGGCTGGCAATGAACTTCAGCGAGAGCCGGGTCCACTCCTGCGTTCCGCCCACAGATGCGGAGTGCACGTCCCAGGGCATGGAAGCCATGGTCAGCGCCGCACCAACCGCGATAGGGGTCCGATCGAGATCCTTGACCGATAGGTCCGCCGTCCGCACCCAGCCACTCAACTCATATCGTTTGCCGATGGTGAGCGGCACCGGCGCGAAACGAACCACAGGTCCCCCGCCCGTCTCCGCAGGCTCCAGACGCAGGCTCTCGCTGGCGCCGTGCTTCACGGTTGGATCAGGCGTTGCGACGCCCCGGACCGCCGTCCAGTTCGGGTTGGATTTCTCAAACGAGGTCTGAAACACGGTCGTGGCAGCCTGCGCAGCCACCGCCGCACCAAGGCAGATAAGCAAACGAACAATTCGGCGTTCCATTCGATCAGGATAGCGGAATAGACGCCCGTCCGGGGGCGACCACCGGAGGGTTCTAGTTGAGCAGCTGCAACGTGGGAGCAAATAAGTTTAGAGCCACCCACATCGCTTCGCGCAGGTCTCGAAAAGCGACGGGCCGCACGGGTTGCCGGGGAGCGGACCACCACGCTCGGCAGCCAACACGTGCTACTGTCCGAACGTCAGCTTCACCGACTGCACGGTGTTCTTATTTACGTCACCACTCACCCCGATCGTCACCAGGCTAACTGGAATGTTTACCCCGCCGTTTCCATCCCATTTGACGCCGTACTGTAACGTGACGGCAAGCTTGCTGAAGTTGAGTTTCCCAAGTGTGCCGGCTGTCTTTACGGCCGCTGCCGCAGCTTGTATCGTCTTGGCAAGCTCGTCTTCTAAGGTTGGGGGCTTCTTGGCGTGGGCGGTCGCCGCCGCCTTCGGAGGTTTAGGAAGAGAGTAAGTAAAGGTAACGTCATTTACCACATCTCTCTCATGCGAAGCTCCGAACTTGAAAATAAGAATGTTGATGGAGCCGCCCACGGTTGTGCCTACCGTGGTCTTGAAATCGAATTCCGCCGAGGCCAGGGGAGGGAGTGCATCAGCGCCGCCTCCAAGGTTGTTCTGGTAGTCGTTAAGGGCACTCGTAACCTGCTTGATCACTGAGTTGAGGTCGACCGTATCCTTGGGTTGCGAATCCCCGGCAAGAGCGGGAGTCGCTGTCATGGCCGTGGACAAAACAACAGCCGGCAATAAGGTCCTTTTCATAAGAAAGCTCCTTCATGACCGGATTTAACTCCGGCGATAGCAGTATGTTGCGCGTCGCGACAGCTGTCAATAGAGCCGATTTGCAAAATCTGCTGTCGCCACCCTCACCCCTTCCACGGGTTCACCACCCTGATCCCGCAGCCCTCGAACGCCCCGGCATGGCGCGTCGCCACAGTCGCCCGGTGCGATCGGGCAATCGCCGCGATCATGGCGTCAAATTGGGAAATGGGCCGGCCCACCGACTCCCGCTCGGCTACGATCCGGGAAAAGGTCCGGCCCGCTTCCATGTCAAAGGATAGAATCCGGCTGGGGAATTCTTCGGCGAACATCTTCTCAATGAACCCCGTTAGCCGAAGCCTATGCTGTCCCGCCGGCAACGCCTGTATGCCGGACAGGATCTCGGCAACCGCTATCGAAGTCGTGAACATGGTCTCCGGCCGTTGCGCCTTCAACCAGTTCAGAACCGCCTCATCAGGCCGTGGGCGAAGAGCCTCCAACAGCACGACCGTGTCGAGCAAGATCACGGGAGTTTCACCGGGCTTCGCATCGCCTCACGCTCCGGAAGCTTCAGCTCAATGCCGCCAATGGGAGTGACATGCCGCCGCATCGACTGCGCAAAATCGGGCTTCGCTTCCACCTTGGCCGACAAGGCCTCCCGCAGAATCACCCGCGCCTCCTCTTCCATGGATCTGCCATGCCTGGCGGCCCTGATGCGCAGCTCGGCCTTCACGGAATCGTCTAATCGGCGGATAGTAAGGCTGGTCACACAGCGATGATAGCATTGCTATCACTGCATGCACAGCCCGTTTTCCCTTTTGTTTAAAATAGTTGGCAGTTATGCCAACGGGTTCGTCCAGCGAAGACCGGGAAATCGACCGAAGTCGCGATCCGTGGTATGGAGGATCCCGCCGCACTCGATCGTCAACGCCGCGAGTTGGGCATCCGTCACCAGCGGACCCCGTGCTTGGCCTTCCGACATCATCTTCCTGAGTAGCAGCCAGTGTTTGTCGCCGGGCGCAAGCAGCCGGACGTTGGGCTGCGAAACCCATTGGTCAATCACGGAAGCCGCCTCATCGGCAGTGAATCGATCGCCCGGTAACCTTGGGTTGGTTACTACCCGGAGAAAGGCTGCAACCGACTGCCAGGGAATCCCAACCAGACCTTCATCCGAGAGAACCTGCTCCAACCATGATCGAGCCTTTGCGTAGTGCAGCGAACTCGTGTCGTAGGCGTAAAGGAGGATGTTGGCGTCGAGAACGATCATCGGTGCGATGGGCCTTCAATGGTCTCGAGCAATTCCTCGACATTGTCGTAGCTCAGGCCCGGCGGCAGCCCCATCGCGCGAGGCGTCACGACAAAAGGGCTTCTCAGGCTTCCCTGCCTCGTCGCTACGAACCCCTTGCGGATGTAACTGTTGACGAGTTCCTTAAACGAGGCGCCCGACCGCCGCATCTCCTGGCTGATAAGGCTCGCAACGTCCTCATCAAGTGATACGGTTGTTCTCACATCATGATGCTATAAGAATGTACATCTCGATGTCAAGGTGCAGCGGCTTTGCGCCCCGGAACACGATCACGTGGCGCGGGCTGTCAGCCTGCTGAGCCGAGATTTGTCTCGGCGTTTCATCAGCGAGGGTGACAGGCAGCCGCTCATAAACCGTTTCGATTTCTCCGCCCTGGCTTTGTTTTTCCCAGACCGGCGCGAAGCCCTAGAACGCACCCGGCCCTGATATGCTCGCATCGAACGCATATGCTACCGAAACGAAAACTGGGAAAACACGGACTGGAAGTATCGGCACTGGGGCTGGGAGTTATGGGCATGAGCCAGTCCTACGGACCGGCGGACGAAGGCGAATCCATAGCGACCATTCATCGCGCGCTCGAGCTGGGGCTGGACTTCTTTGATACAGCCGAAGTCTATGGCCCCTTCGTCAACGAAGAGCTGCTGGGTCGGGCGGTCAAAGGACGCCGCGAGAAGGCTGTGATTGCGACCAAGTTCGGTTTCCGCATCGAAAACGGCAAGATCGGCGGCACCGATAGCCGGCCGGAACACATCCGTGAGGTCGCCGACGCGTCGCTTCGCCGCCTACAGACCGATCACATCGACCTCTTTTATCAACATCGCGTCGACCCCACCGTTCCTATGGCGGACGTCGCAGGGGCGGTAGCGGACTTGGTTCGCGCCGGCAAGGTGCGCTATTTCGGTCTCTCGGAAGCCGGCGAGAAGAACATCCGGCGCGCGCATGCGGTGCATCCGGTGGCGGCGCTGCAAAGCGAATACTCGTTGTGGGAGCGCAACCTGGAGCCGCGGATCATTCCCCTGCTCCGCGAGCTGGGAATCGGCTTGGTGCCCTTCAGCCCCTTGGGCCGAGGCTTCCTGACCGGGACAACCAACCGCGCCGAAGACTATCCCGAGGGCGACTACCGCCGTGGCGATCCGCGCTTTCAAGGAGCGAATTACGACGCCAACGTGCGTGCTGCCTCGCTGGTTCAGGAGATCGCCGAGCGCAAGAAAGCCAAACCCGGGCAGGTGGCGTTGGCGTGGCTGCTCGCGAAGGGCGATGACATTGTGCCTATTCCCGGCACCAAGCGCCGCAGCTACCTCGAAGAGAATATTGCGGCCGTGTCATTAAGGCTGTCGGCGGAAGAGCTGGCGCAACTGGATCAGGCTTTGCCGCCCGAAGCGGTGGCCGGGCCACGCTATAACGAACGCATGATGGCATGGGTGGACCGGTAAGCTCAGTGCGCGAGTGAGGCTGAAACCTGCTGCTTCAACTGGGCTACCTTGGCAAAGATGGCCGCTTCATCCAGGGTGAGGATCTTTCGATCCTCCATCACAAGCCGGCCGTTGATGACACTGCTGCGGACGTCCGTGTCTTTGAGCGAGTAGACGATCTGAGCGTAGACGTTGTACATAGGCGTGGCGTGCGGCGCCGTGGTGTCCACCACAATGATGTCGGCCTTCTTGCCGATCTCGAGCGAGCCGGTTTGCTTGTCGATATGTAGAGCGCGGGCGCCGATGATGGTCGCCATGGCCACGGTTTCTTCCGCGGGCAGTGCGGTCGGATCCATGCGCGAGAACTTCTGCAGCTTGGCAGCCAGGTCCATCTCGCGGAACATGTCCTGATCGTTGTTGCTGGCGGCGCCGTCGGAGCCGATACCGACCGGAACGCCGGCGGCCAGCATTTCGGGTACGGGACTCAGCCCGGCGCCCAACTTCATGTTGCTGGATGGGTTATTGGAACAGCCGACACCGTAATGAGCCAGTGTCTGGATATCGGCTTGGTCGATCCAGACACAATGGGCGCCGGTCAAGTCCGGCCCAAGGACGCCAATGCGCGCCAGGTACTGAACCGGGGACGAGCCATGCTCGCGGCGGCTGACTTCCATTTCGTAGGGCGCTTCGGCGAGGTGTATGAGGATCGGCGCGTGATAAGCGCGGGCTAGCGACGCTGCGTCCTTCAATAGTTTTTCGGAGCAGGTGTAGATGGAGTGCGGTGCGACGGCCGGCGTGATAAGAGGATCATTCTTCCAGTGAGTCAGGAACTTTTCGGTATAGGCGAATGCGGCTTCAGCGGTCTTGTTGTCGGGCGCGGGAAAACCAATAATGGTTTCCCCCAATACACCGCGCATGCCGGCTTCCTTCAAGGCTTTCGCGATCTCGTCTTCGAAGTAATACATGTCCGCCACCGTGGTGGTGCCGCCGCGCAGCATTTCCAGCAGACTCAGCTTGGTGGCCCAGTTGACGAAGTCGGGTGTGACATTGCGGGCCTCCGCCGGAAAGATGAACTTCTGCAGCCAATCCTGCAGAGACCGGTCTTCGGCCAGACCGCGAAACAGGCTCATCGGCAGGTGTGTGTGGGCGTTGATGAGGCCCGGCAGGATGAGCGCGCCGCGCGCGTCAATGACTTTCGTCGCTTCATAGGCCGCAGAGATGGGGCCGCTCTGGCCGATGGCCACGATGAGCTCGCCCGTAACAGCGATCGCGCCATCCTCCAGGATGCGCCGCTGCGGATCCATGGTCACAACGGTGCCATGAGTCAGCAGCAAATCGGCGTGTTGCTTGGCTTGCGCCTGGCTCGACACCGGCAGCAATATTAGCGATGAAATGAGCCAGAGGAGTGTTTTCGATCGTGAATCGAGGCGGTAGGAGCGACGCATGGCGAGGATGTCATAGTATAGCCGCAAGAGCGGAGTAGCCGCTAGCGGAGCAGCCGCAGAAGCGAGTGTATGGTGTTCACAATGAAATTCACAGCAATTTATCTCGGGTTCGGGCGCCTCGGCGCGATTGGTTTGGCAACAATGGCACTCATGACGGCTTCCCTCATGCAGGCCGAAACGCCGCAGGCCGCGCGGCAGCAGGTCCCGGCAGACTCTGATTGGAAGTTCTTGTTGGGAGATCCGGCGGGCGCTGAGGCGATGGCGTTTTCCGATTCGTCCTGGCGGACCGTGAACCTTCCCCACGATTGGAGCATCGAGGGAAAGCCCGATCCGAAAAGCCCATCAGCGGCAGGCGAAGGTTACTTCCCCGGCGGGACCGGCTGGTATCGCAAGACATTCATCGCTCCGGCGAGTTGGAGTGGGAAGCGCGTCAGCGCGGAGTTCGATGGCGTCTACATGGACGCGACGGTGTACCTGAATGGAGAGAAGCTGGGAACGCATCCATACGGATACACCGGCTTTCGCTACGACCTGACGCCATACCTGAAGCTGTCCGGCGAGAACGTGCTGGCGGTGCGCGTGGACAATTCCGCACAACCCAATAGCCGCTGGTACAGCGGCTCGGGCATCTACCGGCACGTGCGCCTGGTGATCACGGATCCGGTGCATGTGGCCCATTGGGGCGTGTTCGTCACGACCCCTGAGGCCACGGCCGACAAAGCAAGGGTCGCGGTGCGCACGCGCGTCTCGAACGAGAGCAAGGCTCCCGCCGCAGCCGTCGTTCAAACGGTACTGACCGGCCCGAATGGCGCCACGCTCGGCCAGACTGAATCCCCAGCCAGCATTGCGGCGGGCGAGCAAGCGGAGGTCACCCAGGACATCAGCGTGGCGAATCCTACGCTTTGGTCACCGCAGACTCCGGCGCTGTATCGAGCGGTCACCCGGATCATGATCTCGGGCAAGGTAGTTGACGAAACGGTGACTCCTTTCGGCATTCGCTCCATTGCCTGGTCGGTTGAGAATGGCTTCCTGCTGAACGGCAAACCGATCAAGCTCGCGGGCGGGAGCGTCCACCATGACAACGGCCCGTTGGGCGCTGCGGCATTCGACCGCGCGGAGGAGCGCAGGGTTGAGTTGCTGAAGGCAGCCGGGTTCAACGCCGTGCGCACAGCGCACAATCCTCCCTCGCCGGCCTTTCTCGATGCATGCGACCGCCTGGGTCTGCTGGTGCTGGACGAGCCGTTCGACGTCTGGACGATCGCAAAAGTCAAGTTCGACTATGCCCGGTTCTTTGCAGAGTGGTGGCAGCGGGATATCGATGCCATGGTGCTGCGCGATCGCAATCACCCCTCGGTGGTGATCTGGGGCATCGGCAATGAGATCCCCGAAGCTTGGACCAAAGACGGAGCCCCGCTGGCCAAGAAGCTGGCTGCACGGGTACGCGAACTTGACGGCACGCGCCCGATTACGGAGGCCTTCCCCGGCGCCACCTACACTGCCAATGCGGACGCGGTGTTCGCTCTGCTCGATATTGGCGGCTACAACTACAACCTTGCTGCGAACGGGCCGAAGGACCACGAGCGCGTACCGGGCCGCATCATGATGACGACCGAGTCCTTTCCCGCCGATGTCTTCGAGCAGTGGCGGCTGGTGCACGAGAATCCCTACGTTCTGGGCGAGTTCGTCTGGACAGCCATGGATTACCTGGGCGAGTCGGGCATTGGCGCTTGGAGTTTCGGAACACCGGAAGATGCCGCCAAGGCCGCGCAGGTTGGGCAGGGGATGAAAGTCATGACGACGAAAATGGGGGAGAACGGGGAGAATCCATTCGTCGCGATGGCCAAGCCCGACAACCCCGCTGCAGCGGGCATGGCGCCAATGATGAAGTATCTATTTCCGGGGTACCCATGGCACGCAGCCGACTGTGGCGACTTAGACCTGACCGGCGTCCGAAAGCCGCAATCGTTTTATCGCGACATCCTTTGGAACGGCGGGGACCGCGTGTTCGCGACGGTGCATTTGCCCGAACCCGAGGGCAAGAAGACCATCGCCATCGGCTGGGCTGTGGCTCCGACCATTCAAAACTGGACATGGCCGGGCCAGGAAGGCAAGGCCCTGCAGGTGGACGTGTATGCGGGAACGGAGAAGGTGCGACTGTATCTCAACGACAAGCTGATTGGAGAAATGCCGACCGGGCGCGATCAGCAGTTCAAGGCGACATTCAGCGTGCCCTATCAGCCGGGAACTCTCAAAGCGGTGGGTGTCAATGGCGACCGCAGTGTCGCTGAAAGCGTTCTGGCCACGGCGGGTGAGCCCACGCAACTCCGCCTCACTGCCGACCGGGCTGTGGTTCACGCGGACGGCCAAGATCTGTCTTTCATCACCGTCGAGGCACTGGATGCAAAGGGACGTCTGCAGCCCAATGCCGACCAGCTGATTACGTTTGAGATCAGCGGCCCCGGCACGATTGCGGCAGTGGGCAACGGCGACGGCACCAGCGAAGAACTGTACCAAGGCCATCAGAGGAAGCTCTCCCAGGGTCGGGCGCAAGTGATTGTGCGGACGTCAACAAAGCCGGGCGACATCCAGCTGAAAGCCACTGCGCCTGGTCTAAGCGCGGCTCAACAGAGCATACAGGCAAAGCCGCCGGCGCCGTAGCCGCCCTGGAACTGCAGCGGCAGCGAGAGTTGGAGAATTGCTGCTCCCCAAGGAGGCACAGCACGGCGAGGCTGAACGAGCGATTTTGGGCGCTCGCGAGTTGGCTGCTATTCTGACATCTGAGCGGTCTTTGCGAGAGCGTTCTCTTGGTCTCTCATTAATTGATCCGATACTCAATTGTCTGGAGCCCGGCTCGTTCAATTCGCGCTGGTGAGCAAGCTCCGGTGTTTCGGCACACGGAGAAGCCTAAAGGCGCACGGAGGGTTCCCCCTTGCTTTTGTAGGGGTCAAAGACGGAGGCTGAGAAGGACGTTCTCGCAAAGGCCGCTTTTCCTTTTTTCCATGAAAATCCTGTTTATCGGCGACATCTTCGCCTCATCGGGGCGACACATCGTTGCTGAAGAACTACCCGGCTTGGTCGCCGAACACGACGTGGAGTTAGTCATCGCCAACAGCGAGAATAGCGCCGGTGGCTTCGGCATCACGCCGGCGATCGCCGAGGAACTGCTGGCGCTTGGGCATCGACGTTCTCACGGGCGGCAATCACAGCTTCGATAAGAAAGAGATCTACGACTATCTCGACCGCCAGCCGCGTTTGTTGCGGCCCGCGAACTATCCCGGCGCTCTTCCCGGCAGAGGCGTATTTACGGGCACGACGAAGCGGGACACCCCCTATGCGGTAGTGAATCTGCAAGGCCGGGCGCACATGATGAGCATCGACTGCCCGTTCCAGAAGGCCGACGCGTTATTGAGTGAGATGGATGTGAACATCAAGATCCGTTTCGTCGATTTCCACGCCGAGCTGACCAGCGAGAAGATGGCCATGGGCTGGCACCTGGATGGCCGCGCGACGGCAATGGTTGGTACCCACACGCACGTACCAACTGCTGATACACGCCTGATGCCCGGTGGAATGGCCTATCAGACCGATGCAGGCATGACCGGACCCTATGACTCGGTGATTGGCATCGACAAGGACATCATTCTGCGGCGGTTCCAAACCGGCGTGCCGGGTCGCATGGAAGCCGCGCGCGGCGGCGTGGAACTGCATGGCGGTACTGGTGACCGCCGACCCGGCCACCGGCAAGGCGACGGCGGTGCAGCGGATCCGGGCGATTAAATAGCCCTGCACTCGTTTAAGTCTCACCATCTCGACTGTTCCCACTGTCAAAAGCAGTTGCACATGGATTTCGGGTTATGGCGCTTTTCAAGTACGCGTGAACCCTGGCACTAAATGGGACCAAGCGATGAGAATCCAGTATTGCGTTTGTTAGACACTTCTACGATAATCGAAGTGACAAAGCGAAACAAACAAAATGACTAGATTCCAGGTATACGATCCCCCCATGTGTTGTTCAACCGGCGTTTGTGGGCCGCAAGTCGATCCGGTCCTACCGCGCTTTGCTGAAGACTTTCACTGGCTGGCCAATCAGGGAATCGTGGTTGAACGATTCAACCTGTCCCAGCAGCCGCAAGAGTTTGTGGGGAACTCAACCGTGAAGGCTACGTTGGCCCGTGAAGGGACCGCTTGCTTGCCGCTGATTCTCGTGAACGGGCAAGTTGTCAGCAAAGGGAGGTATCCGGAGCGCGAAGAGCTGGTTCAACTGGTGGGACTTCCTAATGATGCGAAACCTGAAGGCGTCTTCGTTATCTCCGGGAAATGCAAGCCGGGCTCTGGCTGCTGCTGAAGTCTGACGCCACCAATAGCGCTCGTCATGAAAAACACTGCGATCCTATCCGCCGCCACTCCCATCCTCTTCTTTACAGGGAAAGGCGGCGTCGGGAAGACTTCTCTGGCCTGTGCAACCGGAATTGCGCTGGCCGATCTGGGCAAAAAGGTTCTGGTGGTAAGCACAGATCCGGCGTCGAATCTCGACGAAGTGCTGGGCGTTCAACTGGCCAGTGCGCCGCGTCCCATCCCGTCAGTCGCTGGATTATTCGCCCTCAACATCGATCCCGAAGGCGCGGCCCAGGCATATCGCGAACGTGTGGTAGGCCCCTATCGGGGCGTGTTGCCCGATGCCGCAATCGCCAGCATGGAGGAGCAGCTATCGGGAGCATGTACGGTTGAGATTGCCGCGTTCGACGAGTTCACCAAACTACTGGGAGACGCCAGTTCAACCACAGAGTTCGATCACATCATTTTCGACACCGCGCCCACAGGGCACACGTTGCGCCTATTAAAACTGCCCGCCGCCTGGACAGGGTTCATGGACCAGAGTGTGACCGGCGCCTCTTGTCTGGGCCCACTATCGGGCCTGAATGCGCAGAAAAGTCTCTACGAACAGAGCATGAACACGCTGTGTGATTCTGCGCGTACCACGATTTACCTGGTCAGCCGGCCTGAAACATCTGCGCTAAAGGAGGCTGAGCGGTCTCGGCTGGAGCTGGCCGCCCTGGGTGTAACAAACCAGAGCTTGATGCTGAACGCTCTCTTCACGGCGAGTGACCGGACTGATACAACGGCGGTGGCTCTGGAGCAGCGCGGACAACAAGCGTTGAGCACCATGCATGCCGGCCTGGCCGCCTTGCCGCGGATGATTTTTCCACTGCTTGCCCAAGCCCCGATGGGGATCGCCGGCTTAAGGGCCATCTATGGCGATACCGCTCCAAACGCTCACAACGAGACCCTCACGTCGCATCCCCTCGAACCCCCGCTGCCGTTGTTGGCACTCATCGATGACATCGAGCGAATGGGCGTGGGTGTGGTCATGACCATGGGCAAGGGCGGTGTCGGAAAAACTACCGTCGCGGCAGCCATCGCGGTGGAACTGGCGGCCCGGGGCCACGCGGTCCACCTCAGTACCACCGACCCCGCAGCTCATGTCGCCGAGGTTGTGGCCTGTGAGGTCCGGAATCTTCGGGTCAGCCGAATCGATCCCTACACGGAGACGCAACGCTACACCCAGGAAGTCATGGGCACGGCTGGTGCCGGACTCACGGAACAAGGGAAGGCGCTCCTGGAGGAAGATCTCAGGTCACCCTGCACAGAAGAGATCGCCGTCTTTAGAGCCTTCGCTCAAAGGGTAGCGGAAGGCACTGAGGGCTTCGTTGTGCTCGACACCGCTCCGACGGGCCACACACTGCTGCTACTTGATGCCGCAGAAGCCTACTATCGGGAAGTTCTCCGGACCACCAGCGATATGCCGGAGGCTGTACGCAACCTGCTTCCCCGTTTGCGAGATGGCCAGTTTACCCGCATCCTTCTTGTGACTCTCGCAGAAGCAACGCCGGTACACGAAGCCGCCCGTCTGCAAGCGGACTTGGCTCGAGCTGGCATTACCCCGTTTGCCTGGGTGATCAATCAGAGCTTTTACGACGGCGAGCACCAGGACCCTGTACTAATCGAGCGTGGGCGGCGAGAAGCGCCGTTCATCGAGGAAGTGCGAGGCGAGCTGGCGTCGCGGTGCGCGTTGATTCCCTGGATGTCAGAGCCACCCGTTGGCGCAGAACGCTTACGCAGCCTGGTTCGAGTGCTGGGAAAGCCAGTGGTTGTCTAGCACAGCTGGCGACGACGATGGCAGGGCATCACACCAGCAGAGGAACATTCTGAGCGAAATGTTCCCGGATCTGATCCCGGATCTTGCGAAACGCCGCCAGCCGCTCTTCTTCTGAACCCTGGACTCCAGCGGGGTCTTCGAAACTCCAGTGAATGCGTTGAGTCTTTCCGGGAAAAATGGGACAGCTCTCCTTCGCGTTGTCGCACACCGTGATCACGTAGCTGAATTCCTGACCGACGAATTCATCCACATGCTTTGAGCGATGGCCCGACAGATCGATCCCCAGTTCGCTCATGGCTTTGATCGCTTCGGGCCGGACGTGGCTTGGTTTCGTCCCCGCGCTGAAAACCTCAAAGCGATCTCCGAAATCATGACGGAGCAAACCCTCTGCCATCTGGCTCCGGGCCGAATTGCCCGTGCATAAAATGAGTACGCGTTCTTTAGGCATGCACTTCCTTTGTCTCTCGTTGTTCTAAGGTCCACCGCTGGGCCGACATTTGCACTGGGTCCCACGGACTGCTAAGAGGCGGCGTGTAACTCAGGTCGAGGTCGTTCAAGTCTTCTATCAGCATCTCGTGAAAGAGTGCGCTTGCAAAGATGTCGATGCGCTTCGACACCTCCGACCTCCAATGTCCAACGATCTGCGCTCCGAGCAGTCTTCCCGACGCGCGGTCTCCGGTGACTCGAATCCGCATTTCCTGCGCGCCGGGGTAATATGCTTTGTGGTCCCAGAATTTCGCGTCAGCGGTTACTGGATCAAAGCCCGCCTCGATTGCTTCCCGTTCGCGCAAGCCGGTTCGCGCGATAACCAGATCGAAAACCTTCACGACTTGAGTGCCCAGCGAGCCGGCGAACTCTTTGTTACCTCCCGTCGCATTTTCGCCGGCAGTTCGGCCTTGTTTGTGAGAGGTCGTTCCAAGCGGCAGATAGGTGTTGCGGCGCATAAGCCTATGCCATGTGCCGACGCAATCACCCGCGGCATAAATGCCCTCCACGTTGGTCTCCATCCGCCGGTTGACTTCAATGGCGCCGTTTGCGCCGACTCGAATCCCAGCGTCTAGAGCCAGCTCGGATGCCGGTCGGACTCCAGTGGCCACGAGCACGAGGCCGGCTTTAGCTCGGAGCCCACCTTTACCGCGCACAACCAAATGGCCTTCATTCTGCTCGATGGTCTCGACTTCCGCGCGATTGATGACCATAACTTCGTGGCTTAGCAGCTCCTGCTCAACCATCTGGCCGAGTTCCGGGTCCACTGTTGGGAGAACCGCCGCCGGCCGGCTCATCAGGGTCACGTTGAGCCCGCGGTGGGTGAGAGCATCCACCATCTCCATGCCGATATATCCCGCGCCGATTACCACCGCCGATTCAGGACGATGGTTTGTCAGGAACTCTTGAAAGAGAAAACTGTCCGCCATGGTGTGGAGCGGGAATACTCCCGGGAGATCCAGCCCGGCGATGGGAGGTCGAACGGGTACTGCTCCTGTGCCGATGACGAGGCGATCGTAGGGATGTTTCACCGTCCCGTGGCCTTTCTCGTCGACAGTCACAGTTTTTTCGGCCGCATCTATAGAGAGGGCAGTCGAGTTGCGCCTGACCTCGATCCCATCGAACTCAGTACGGTGAGCGAGTTTGTGCCAATCCGGAGTTTCGCCGCTCAGATAAAAAGGCAGGCCGCAAATGCTGTAGTTAGGAAACGAGTCGGCGAGCACAACTGCGATGTCGGCCGTGCCGTCCAGTTCGCGGGCGCGAAGAGCCGCGCTGATGCCCGCGTCGCTACCGCCGATAATGAGAATTCTTTTACCGTTCATACCCCACCTCCTCCGTTTGTTCGTGCACCACCACGACCGCCGCCGCCTCTTCGGGAAGTGAGGGAATCAGCCAGCGAAATAAAAAGGTCGCGGCCAGCGCGCCGGCAAGCTGCGCCACGATGAAGCCAGGGGCATCGGCCGGGCGAATGCCGGCGAATGTATTGCTGGCCGCTCGGGCAAGCGTAACCGCCGGATTCGCGAACGACGTCGATGAGGTGAACCAATAGGCAGCGGTAATGTAGGCTCCGACCGCAAAAGGCACAGCCGAGGGCCGGAATTTGACGCAGGCCCAGATCACCGACAGGAGGCCGAAAGTGGCGACGAATTCGCTAAACAATTGAGGTCCGCCGCTCCTCACATGCTGTGAGGCGGAGAACAGGGGCTCGCCGAACATCAGGTGAGCTGCGGCGACGCCGGCGAATGCGCCGGCAATCTGGGCGCTGATGTAACCCGCGGCTTGCGACCAGGGCAAGCCACCCTGCGTTGCGTCCGCGATTGTGACAGCGGGGTTCAAATGAGCGCCGGAGAGAGGTCCGAACGTGAGAATCAATGCAACCAGGCAGGCGCCGGTGGCGATCGTGTTGGCCAGAAGAGCGATGGCAACGTTACCTCCCGCCAGACGCTCGGCCATGATGCCCGAGCCCACAACGGCAGCCAGAAGAAAGCCCGTGCCAAGGGCTTCCGCAACGAGTTTCCGGGCAAGCGTCATGCCGCGGCCGGCACTCCCGCCGTCGGCACAACAGCCGGGGCTGCAGCAATTGGCGGTCTCGGATGGCTTCTTCGCGCGGATAAACGCGCTCATAAACTTTCCATCGATCTGCGGCGCAATCGCGTCCACGTCGATTCCCTGGCCGGACAGAAACGAGCGCGCATCTTCTACCTGGTAGATGCGTGTTGGTTCGATCTCAACTTGTTTGAAGCCTGCGGAAGAAAGCTTTTCCGAGTACTCAGTCTCTTCCAAGGCGCCCGCGATGCAGCCCACCCATAACTCGACGCTACGGCGGACCTCCTTAGGAACATCACCTCGGACCACGACATCCGACACAGCGAAACGGCCGCCGGGCTTCAGCACGCGGAAGGCCTCCCCCAGAACCCGGTCTTTGTCTCCGGAGAGGTTGATAACGCAGTTCGAGACAATGACATCCACCGAGTTATCCGGCAGCGGGATGTTTTCAATCTCGCCCTTGAGGAACTCGGCATTTTCGAGACCCGACTTCCGCTGGTTCTCCCTCGCTAAAGCCAGCATCTGGTCGGTCATGTCCAGACCGAAAGCCTTCCCGGTTGGCCCAACCCTCTTGGCGGACAGGAGCACGTCGATGCCACCGCCGGATCCGAGGTCAAGGACCACTTCACCGGGCTGGAGCTTTGCCAGCATCGTCGGGTTACCGCACCCCAGGGACGCAAGCACCGCATCTTCGGGTAGGTGAGCGGTCTCTTCAGCCGCGTAGAGATTTGAGGTGATTGGATCCGTGCCGGCAGCGCTGCAAGCAGGGGAGCAACAAGAGATCGCCGCCCTTCCGTCCTTCACCACTTCGGCTGCGTGTCCGTATCTTCCCTTAACCGCTTCTTGGATTTCGGCTGTGTTCTCGTCCATCATTTCGATCCTAGTAGAATGCTAGCATCGTATAAACGAACAGTGTAGACTTGAATTGTGAAAGCGCTTGCCCGCCCAAACTCGAGTTGCGGCCCCGGATTGGCATGCCCGGATAAGAAATCGGCCAGGACCCGCGTGCGCAGTAAGAAGAACCTGGCCCAGATCGCCCATTTTGCCGACATGCTGGCAGCCATGGGCACTGAGCCCCGTTTGCGGATCTTTCAGCTTCTGCTGACGGCTCACCCGGAAGGCATGACCGTTGGGGAGATCCAGGCCGAGACGGAAATAGCTCCCTCAACTCTCTCGCACCACCTGGAGAAACTCAGAAACGAGACCCTGGTGACTGTTCGCCGCGACAAGAAGTTCCTCTGGTACAAGGCCAACACGGTTGCCCTCGAGGATTTACTTGGCTTTCTGCTGTCGGAATGCTGTTCACGTTCAAAGGCAGTGAAGCCGGAAACGATTCTGAGCCTTTGCGGCTCGGCTGGCTGAGTCTTCGCGCTCCGACTCGCCCCACCGCCTGACAGTCACCCATCCAGGATTAGCGAGTGGAGAATCTTCTAATCGGGGTTCATTGCCTATACGGACCAGGTCAGTGTTTGCGCCGGCGAACGGGCGCCGGGATCGCACCGTAAAGATGATGGGTATCGATATAGTGGCGGACCGGCGGCGGAAGTTCCGGCGTGGGTTGACCGGCCGCAAGACGCGCGCGAATGTCCGAGCTGGAAACCGGAAGATCAATTCCATCGATCCGGTGAATACGGGCTCCGGGCGGAGCTTTGTCCTGATACCCCTGGCGCGTGACGACAATGAAATCAACCCGGCGAACAAGATCCTGCCAGCGATGCCAGGTCTCGATCTCCTCGAACGCATCCGAGCCAATTAAGAAGTAGATCTGGTCGCCTGTGCCGAGGGTGGGCAGTATGCGCTCGACGGTGTCGATCGAGTAGTTATGTCCAGCGCCTTCCTCCAACCGCGAAGCCTCGAACGAGGGATTGCCTTTGCAGGCCAGAGCAACCATGGCATAGCGATCTTCGTAAGGAGCCAACTGCGATGCGGCCTTGTGCGGGGGGTTGGCGGCGGGAATCAGCAGTATGCGGCTGAGATGGAACCGCTGGCGGGCCTCGAGCGCGATGCGGATATGGGCTTTGTGAACCGGATCGAACGTGCCGCCGAAGAGACAGATCCGCTGCGGTCCGCCCGTAGCAGCTATCTGGCGCCCGAACTCGTCGGGCACCCTGGCTTTAGCGAAGGACATCGCTATGACTCTGATCGCGCGCAGCGAGGGTCGCCAGTTCGTCGCAACGGTTGTTGTCCTCGTGCGAAGCGTGGCCCTTGGTCCAGGTCCACTTCACATCGTGATTCGACACAAGCTCGTCGAGCGACTCCCAGAGTTCCTTGTTCAGGACGGGCTGCTTGTTAGAAGTCTTCCAGCCATTGCGCTTCCAGCCTTGAATCCACTGCATCATACCGTTCTTGACATACTGTGAGTCCGTGACAATCTCCACCGAGCAGCGTTCTTTGAGGCGCTTCAGACCTTCGATCGCTGCCTTGAGTTCCATGCGGTTGTTGGTGGTGTGGGGCTCCGAGCCGTAGCCTTCCCGCTTGAGATCGCCGAATCGGAGGACAAAGGCCCATCCGCCTCGGCCAGGGTTGCCGAGACAGGCGCCGTCGGTAATGAGTTGCACGTGTTTCACGGGATAGGGGTCGGAACGGGCGGTCAAAGAGAGAGTTAGTCGCTCACCATTGAACAGTCCCACCTGGGTGCCTGGCCTGCGCCGACCAGCTCGGATTCCAGTTCCGGACCTGGGCCGTTTGAGTCAAGTTGTTCGGCGAAGAAGCGGTCGACGATGGAGAGGATTTCGGCGACTTGATGAGAGCGGTAGATTTCGACGCGAAGCTTGGAACCGTTGCGGACACCGTGTGTGAAGTATGTGGCAAACTGCTTCATTCTGCCAACGGCGTCCGATTCTCCTTCTACTTGGAGCATCTGATAGTAGGTCTTCATGATTTCATAGCGATCGCGATCGGGCGGAACCGTGTAGCGGCCGGTGCGCAGGTACTCATCGATCTGGCGGAAGATCCAGGGATTCTGTGATGCGGTGCGGCCGATCATGACCGCATCACAGTTCGTTTCATGCTGCATGCGAACCGCATCTTCCGGAGTGAGAATATCACCGTTGCCAATAACCGGAATTTTCACGGCGTTCTTGGCAGCGGCGATCCGGGACCAATCGGCGCGCCCGCTGTAGCCCTGTTCGCGAGTTCGCGGATGGAGAGCGATGGCCGCAAGGCCGCAGTCCTCGGCGAGCCGGGCCATCTGAACATAGACCAATTCCAAGTCGTTCCATCCGGCACGGAACTTGCACGTGAGTGGAATCGAGATCGCCGCCTTGACCTTGCGCAATATGGTTTCAACCAGCGGCAAGTCTCGTAAGAGTCCTGATCCGCCGTTGCACTTCACCACTTTGTTAACCGGGCAACCGAAGTTGATGTCGACGACGTCGAAGCCGCGCTCCTCACACACCTTCGCAGCATCCGCCATCACGTCGGGATCGGAGCCGAACAGCTGGCAGGTGATGGGATGCTCTTCCGGCCGGAAGTAGAGGTAGCGGAAGTTGCGGTTGTGCTTCTTCACCTTGCGGGTGCTCACAACGCCGTGAGAACTGGTGAACTCTGTCATCAATAATCCGCAGCCGCCCTGGTTGCGGATGAGGCGCCGGAAGACCGTGTCCGTAACGCCGGCCATCGGAGCGAGCACCGTTGCCGGTTTCACGGCCACGGGGCCGATGGAGAGACCGGTAGGAAAGGAGACACTGTAATCACCTGATGACATGGAAACTGGAAACCGTCCGCGGACGTCGCGGTTGAGAGCAAACCGTTAGCTTGTAACATTTTAACTTGCCGCTATGAAACGGCGCCAGCATGCTGTACGTTTCTATCAATAGGAACGATTCAATACAGACGATGAAGGCTGACAAGGAACCTGACGAAACTGCGGTATGGCCCAAGATCGCTTTCGCCTTTGTGGCAGGCTTGGCCCTGGCGGGCGCTGGCGCATGGATCGTCGTAAAGAATCTGGCGCCGAAGACCCCGCCCGCGGCGGCACAGGTCACTGCGCCGGCAGCGGAACCAAGCTCAACCCGGTCGATAGCGGCACCCGAGACACCGGCTGCGGACCTAACGGCGCAGCCTGATAAGCCGCTTGGCCAGCCAGTCGCTACCCCCGAGATGGGGACCAAGCCGCCGCCTACACACAAGAGTCATCCGAGCGCGTTCGGCGACCCGACGCCCAAACAGCCGCTGGCCATGGTACACGACACTCCGTGGGTCCAGCACCAGGATCAAGCCACCCGGAACACACCGCCGAACGACACGCAGGCCCCCCAGCAACAGCCCCAGGACGTTCAGCAGAACCATCCGCAGTATGCTCCCCTTCCGGACGTTGCGCCCGTGCCGCCTCAGAGCCTTCCGCCCACGAACACAACCGGCCAGACGGATATGCGCCAGGACGGTGCGCCGCCAAGCCCCGCGCGGCAACCACAGACGGTAACCATCGAGGCGGGAACCAGTCTCATGGTGCGCCTCGACGAGACACTTTCGACTAAGACAAACGTAGCGGGCGATTCCTTTCGCGGCACCTTGGACCAGCCCATCATCCTGAATGGCTTCATCATTGCAGACAGGGGATCGAAGGTGGTGGGACGGGTGGCTGCAACGCAAAAGGGCGGTCACCTGAGCGGCTCCTCTGACCTGTCCTTGGAACTGACCGAGATCAACACGACAGACGGCCAGACGGTTCGCGTTCAGACCAGCCCCTGGGAAAAGAAGGGTGATTCGAACACCGCAGGCAACATCGAGAAGATCGGGGGTGGCGCTGCCATTGGAGCTATTATTGGCGCCTTAGCGGGCGGCGGCAAAGGCGCTGCGATTGGAGCAGCCGGCGGCGGGGCCGCTGGAACCGGTGTCGCGGCGGCGACGGGCGGAAAGCCGACGGTCGTGCCGGTGGAGACCCGGATTGCGTTTCGTCTGAACGCCCCGGTAACGATCACCGAAAAGATTAATAATTAGCCGATAAACCATTGGCGCTATTGATAAAGCCTCTGACTATTGGCGGCTTGCAGTCGCGGCGACTTCCGCTGTAGCAGCGGTCCAATCCGCGGCGTTGAGAGCACGCGGCTGAACGTCGACCGTATCGAGACGCTCAATCTCTTCGCCGGTACCGGCCTTGAGTTCGTGAAGCTTTCGGGCGTTGGCGAGGACCCTTCCATCGAGTGAGGTCACGGCTTCGTTGTACGCATTGACAGCCGTTCCCAGCGCGGATCCGACCCGCTCGATGCGGCCTTGCATCGTCAATAGATTCTTATATAAAGCGCTACCAATCTCACGTATTTCTTCGGCATTTTGCGCCAGCTGCCGCTCTCGCCAGCCATAGGCAACGGCGAACAACAGGGCGATCAGGGTGGTGGGGGTGGCGAGCAAGACGCGCCGGTCAACACCATAATTCAGGAGGCTCGGATCCCGCTCTAGCGCGGCCGAGTAAATGGACTCCAGCGGAAGAAATGCCACGACGAATTCCGGTGAGCCATCCAAGCCATCCCAATACGTCTTTTCCGAAAGCGCCTTGATGTGCGTTCTGACTTGCCGGGCATGGTCGTCCAGAAATGCGTCCCGCTGGCTGCCTTCTGCTTCCGTAGCCTTCAGATAAGCATCAAGCGATACTTTAGCATCTACCGCTATCTGGCGGCCATTGGGGAGTCTTACAATCATGTCCGGCCTTCGAATGCGATCTCCGAACAGAGTTTCCTGCTGCCCGAAATCGCAATGCTCAACCATACCGGCGAGTTCAACCGTGCTGCGCAATTGCAGCTCGCCCCAGCGGCCGCGTTGCGATGGGCTGCGAAGTGCATTCTTCAGCTGATCGGTGGATTGCTGTAGATCCTTCTGCGCTGTGGCGAGACCCTGGATCTGAGCGCGTATACCCTCGTAGGCGCCGGCACGGGCTTTCTCCAGCTCCTGAACACGGGCCTGGAAGAGCTGTAGACTCTCGCCAACTGGCTTGACGAAGCCCTCTAACTGATCGCGCGTGCGGTCAAGAAACATCTGGCTGTTGGCCTGAAGGGCCTCGGAGGCGAGCGACCGGAACTTTTCTTCGAGTTGTTTCTGCGCAGTCGTGAGCAGGGTAACCTGGGCGGCAGCGAACTCCTGGGTCTTACCAAGCTCGGCCTGGAGGCGCGCGGCATCGACCCGGGTCTGGCTGAGATCCCGTTCGAGGGTTTCGCGGATTCCGCCGAGGCGGTCGAGGTCGCCCTGAAGGCGGGCTGCGTCTGCCTGTGCCCGGTCCGCTTCTGCCTGAGCGCGTGCGGCGTCACCTCGCCAGCGGATGGTCTGGGTATAGGCGTAGACCGCCAAACACAGGGCGGCTGCCAAAGCTGCAATGAGTACCATCCAGGCGCCGATCATTTCCTACCTGTCATTTCTCGCCACTCATTTCTTGAAGGATGTCTCCTGCTTAAACCTTTCCAAACTGTTGTAAACGATCGGGCAATAAACAGCGCGGTCGGCCATGTGCCACATGCGGCTAAGCATCGAACCGCTGCCCTTCACCAAGTGCGGGAACAATTCGCAGGTGCCGGGGCGGAACTCATAGATGGAGCAGAGATTGCCTTTCAGGAAGACGCATCCCTCCTCGGTCCGCTTGAGAATCAGCCCTTCCTCTTCCGATTTGATGGTGTAATCGCGCAGAAACTCCTGCTTTTTCATGCCGAGATTGTGGGAAATGCGCTCGACATCGCGATCCGTGAGCTGGGTGGTTGCCACCCGGCAGCAATTGGCGCAAGCTGTGCAGTCGATGGCGGCTTCCACCTCCTGGGCAATGGCTTTGAAACGGCGTTCCACGAAGTTGTGACGCCTCATCCAGGCGCGGAACCGTTGGTTCTCTTCGCGCTGCTTTTCGCCAAGGCGCTTGATCTGCACGAGGTCTGTCAGCATTATCGTTTTCGCCGGATCGCTTCGGTAGCGGGTGTGGTCGACTTCTATTATCGCAACAAAACAGATTCAGTAAAAAATGTTCGCGCCGCGCCGGCCATCCATGGCGATAATGGCGATAATGTTGGTGTGACGGATCAATTATCGCTGTCAATCTGGCTGGAGCCCGGGAAGAGCGATGCGATCCGGCGACACTTCGAAACCATGCTGCGGCTGTTTCCCTTCTCGCAGCGGGAGCAGCCACTCACCACGTTGTCGGTCCACGCAATAAACACGGTTGAACCAGCGCTCCTGGAACGGCCAATGAACGGGCCATTCGAAACAGACGACGTGCTTGCCGTCCTGCAGGAGTACGATGCTCGGGACGTGGCGTTCAGGCTGGAGAGTTGGTGGGACCTGTGGCAGTATGATCGCGATTGGGTGTTGAGGCCGGCCCGGGTGATTCTGTCTTGCTTTGGCCCGGAGTTCGACAACGGCACGGGCGAAGCGATTCATGATCAGGAGGATCTGCGCATCGACTTCGGCGTCGACGCACACTTTTTGCCGCAGCCGGAAGTCCCCGGAAGTGCAAGGCTGGTGGAATCGAACATTAAGAGTCTGCTGCGGCTGGTGCACGAAGTGGAGAACTCCATGCCGGTGCGGAATCGCGTTTTGAGCACCGAATCGGGCGAAAACTTCGCCGGCCGCCTCCAGCGCTTGCTAGCCGATTCAACGACGATGCAATAGCGTCTCGCCACGCCTCGGCAAAACTAACCAGCTACAGACCTAGAAGAACAGGATCGGCCGGTCACCCGAATTGAACGTGATGCCGAAAGTGACCGTGCTGGATGGTTGACGGCCGACTGTGCCGTAGTAATCGTAGGAATAGTAATGGTAGCCCGCCTTCAGGCCAAAATGGCGGCTCAGTTTGTAGTTCAAGGAGACACCGGCAAAGGCGCTGCCGTTGTTAGCACTGGTTTGCGTCGTTCCCAAGGCCGACAGGTACGAATAGCCAGCGATACCGGACAGTGCCCACTTCACAGAGGGCGAATAGTGCACCCCGGCCGAAAACGATAAGTCCTTGGAGGTGCCGAGGTAACCATTTCCGGACAGAACCCTCTGAGAAGCCTGTAGAGTGAGATTCACCCGGCCGGTCTGATGCGCCACATGAGCCGCGAAATACGGGAACACGGTAGTATTGTGTACTGTTTCAAGCAGGGGTGGCGTGCCAATTTCAATCCCTTGTGTTAAGGCCGCATACGTTGCGCCACCCGATACGGCAAACTCCGTCCGTGCGCTCGCCGCATAAGCGTAGGTTACGAACGCGGTCTGGTTGTTTGAGACATCGTTGTTGTTTTGTGAGTAGCTGAAGTGCCCAAACGTATATGCGAAAGAAACGGTGGCTTTCTTTGTGGTTCGATAGTTGACGCTTGCGGTAGCAAAACCGCCTACTGAATCGTACGTATTGTCAGGCCGGTACTGGGAGACATAGAAGTCGCCGACAACATCGTAGCTGAGTCGAGGAGTTTGCTGATAGACGAGGGTTCCCGTAGTCACGTATATTCGGCTCTCGCCGGCGAGCCCCGTGGTTCCCGCAATACCACTTTGTGAAAACTGGTAGGCGCCAGTTCCATTGGGCGCCGTAGAGATGCCCTGCCGTACGGAGAACATGAGACGCCTGGTGAGTTGATATTGGAAGTTAAAGTTAAGACCTTGCGTGTAGCCCTGGTAGTAGATCGAATTCTCGTATTCGCGCCAACTGCCAAAGTACTGCAAGGAGATCTTGCCGCGGCGGAATTTATGATGCAGATCGAGCCCACCGCCCACATCGAAGCCTGGTGAGTTTCCGTAGCCGCCCTGCGAAGGCTGGTTATACACCTGGACGCCGGTGCTGAAGAAACCATCGGCGTACAAGAAGTAGTCGAACGAGTTACCACCCTTTTCGCGCGAGACTTCAGCCGGCACTTGCATGTCCGTCCTGCTAAGAATAGTGGGGCCCACGTCGGATTGCTGCTGGGTGTCGGAATCCTGCACCTGTGCCAACCCGACCGCCGCAAAGAACAGCAAGCAAAGCCCAACTCTCATCAATTAAACCCTCCAAAACGTAGAACCTAAAGTCTGACGAACGCCAATGAAACTGTCAAGCCGGGGCACACTTCTCTAAAGGTAATACACGGCCCATCTTAAGTTTCGTGGAACTTTTCGGCATAGTGGCGACTTCTAATGCAGCAGGCATGCTCACAAAGGAGCCTCTCATGAAACCTGCTTCAAAACGATGCAATCGTCACTGGCGTTTGTGTTCCGCGACTGCTGTGGCACTTTCCTTGGCGCCGGCCATATCGGCCAATATGATGGATGGCGCCGATCTGCCCGTCCGGCAAGTCACGCTGTATAAGCACGGCGTGGCGTACTTCGAACGCGAAGGATCCGTACCTGCCGGCGGCGAGGCGCGGCTCGACTTCCAGGCTGGAGATATGAACGATGTCTTGAAGTCCCTGACGGTGACAGACCGCTCGGGAAACCGTATCACGGGCATCCGCTACGACTCAAACGAGAGCTTGGATCAGAAGCTGAGCAAGTATCCGTTTTCCCTGGCCGATCAGGAGATGCTCAGCTCATTCCTGGACCGGCTGAAAGGGTCGCAGGTCGAGCTGAAAACGGATAAAACAATCTCCGGAACGATTGTGAGTGCCCGGGCCATCGAGACCGGACGAGAGACAGATCAGAGGACCGTGAAAGAACAGGTCACCGTGTTGTTGGATACAGGTGATCTGAACAATCTCGATCTGGCGACGGTGTCATCCATTCGGCTGATGGACCCGAAGCTGCAGGAACAGTTGAAGCAATACCTGCAAACTCTGGCGCAGTCGCGCTCGAAGGACAAGCGAAGCATCTACATCGATTCAGCCGGCAGCGGCGTGCGGGACATGCAGGTCGCCTACATCAGTCCGACAGCGGTGTGGAAGTCATCCTACCGGCTGGTGCTGGGAGATTCCACATCGACGCTGGAAGGATGGGCGATTGTGGATAACACCACCGATGAAGACTGGAAGGATGTGAAGCTCTCAGTGGTTTCGGGAAGACCGATCAGCTTCATCAGCCAGCTGGACACGCCGCGCTATGGAAGGCGGTCGGTATTCGAGTTGCCGGAAGATCAAGCGGCTGGGCCGGTGGTATATGCGCCGGGCGCAGGGCTCGCGCAGAGCGAGCAGATGAGAGTGGCAGGCGGGGTTGTGAGCAGCTCCGGTCATGGCTATGGGCCGGGACAAGGAGGCGGCATGGGCGGCGGTACCTACATGGTGAATGCGCCGCCACCCGCACCCATGGCAGCACCGCAGATGAAAGAGCAAAGTGCCCAAGAGTTCGCGGTGGGACATTACTATCAGAGGGCCTCACCGAACATCAGTTTTGTCCAGGGCGCCACCGGCGCGATGCTGGGCGAGCTCTTCGAGTACAACTTCGCCGGGCCGGTGACGATCAAGAAGAACCAATCGGCCATGCTGCCATTCTTGCAGGACAAAGTGACTGGGAGAAAGCTGCTGATTTATCAGGAAAACAGCGGCCAGCATCCCGTCAACGCGGCTGAGGTGACGAACCAGACTGGCAAGACGTTGGATGGCGGACCGATCACCGTTTACGATGGCGGCGCCTATGCCGGCGAGGCGCTGTTTGAAACGGTAAAGGACGGTGATAAGCGGCTGATTGGCTATGCGGTGGATTTCGGAACGCGAGTGGTGACGGAGAATGGCGCCGGCCCGTCGACAGTGCGTGAGATTCACGCGAGCAACGGAGTCGTCGCGACTCGCACCGCGCAGGAGCAGACACGGATCTACACCATCAAGAACGTAGACCCCAAGCCGAAGACACTGATTGTGGAGCAGGCGGCAAACGACTCTTATACAGTTCTTACGCCCAAGCCGGTCGAGCGAACCGCTTCGGCCTATCGGTTTGAAGTGAAGCTCCCGGCCAATGGAGACCAAACGCTCACGGTGAAGCAGGAATATGTGAGTAGCTTCGCGACGATTGTTCAGGACGTAACGCCCGATATGCTGCTGACGGTGGTTGAGAACAAGGCACTCAGCCCCAACGGAAAGAAGCAATTGGAAGGCGTGCTGGATATGAAACGCCAGCTACTGCAGGTTGAGAACGATTTGGCATCGGCCAAGGCCCAGAGCAGCGACATTAATGACGACCAGACGCGGCTGCGGAAGAACATTGACAGCCTGAATCGGGTAGCGGGGCAAGAGGAGCAAGTGCGAAAATACTCGGGCCAGTTGGCAGCCGGCGACGTGGAGCTGACCAAGCTGCGGGACCAGACGCACCAACTGACGCAGAAGCGGGATGCGCTGCATGCGGAGTTGCACCAGGCAATTGCTAAGCTCGATTTTTGAGAGTCGCACTGATTGGGTTCGGAAACGTAGGCCGAGCTTTTGCGCGATTGCTGGAACAGCAGCGCGCGCAATATCCATTCCCGATTGTAGGCGTCCACACGGCGCATCACGGCACGGCATACGACCCCAAACGCCTTCCCGTGACGCCGCAGTTTGGTGAAGCGGCGAAGAGCATTGCAGAATTCTTGGATCGGTCGCGTCCCGACGTCGCGATCGAGATCACGACTCTGAACCCGGTGGACGGAGAGCCGGCCATCTCACACATCCGCGCTGCCTTTGCTCGCGGCGTCCACGTGATCACGGCGAACAAGGGGCCCATTGCGCATGCTTATGCGGCGCTACGCGACGAGGCTAAACGGGCGCAAATCGAGTTTCGGTTCGAATCGACCGTGATGGATGGGGCGCCCGTATTCAATCTGTTTCGCAATTCCCTGCCCGGCGTTCGGATCGAGGGCTTCGTGGGGGTTCTGAATTCGACCTCAAAACTGGTTGTGTCGGCCATGCAGCGCGGGCTCTCCATGGAGGAAGGAATCGCCGAGGCGCAACGTCTCGGAGTTGCCGAGGCCGATGCCTCGTTCGACATTGACGGTTGGGACTCGGCGGCAAAGACCGCAGCCTTGGCGAACGTGTTGATGGATGCGTCGGCCAGGCCACAAGACGTGGATCGAACGGGAATTGGCAACTTGACGACGGAAGACGTTGTCCGGTTGGCGGCCGAGGGAAAGACCGTGGTGCTCGTGAGCCGCGCGGAACGCTGCGATGACGGTTCCGTGTCCTTGCGTGTCTCGCCCGAAGTCATGTTCATCACGGACATGCTGGCTGCGATTCAGGGCACTTCGAACCTGCTTCTGTTTCATACCGACCTGATGGGCACTGTGGGGACGGTGAGCATCTCACCCGGCGTGGACCAAACCGCCTATGGCCTGTTCAGCGATTTGGTCGACATTGCTAAGTCGGTGTAACGGCTGGGTGCGCCTAATCCGGAGTCTTCGTGATACAGTAACGCAACCGAGTTACAAAGCCAACTCGTCGACGGGGGAACCACTACGCTGCAAGGAGCTCAAAGCACCGCGCCGGCGGCTCGTTTTTTCGGATGAACACAAAGGCGGCCATCGAAGTCCGGAACGATCTTGCGGAACTGGAACGCTTGAATCAGTTCCTGACTGCATTCTGGGCCGCGAACCGGTTACAGGAAGATGCTGTTTTAGATCTCAACCTGGCGCTCGAGGAAGCGTTCACGAACGTACTCATGCATGGCTTTCGGGATCCGGGCGAGCACGAGATCCACGTGGAACTTGGCTTTGAGAACGGCAGCGTATGCTTAACTGTCGAGGACGGGGGGGTTCCATTCAACCCATTGGAAGCCCCGGAAGTGGATGTGACCGCGCCGCTGGGCGAGCGCCGGATCGGCGGCCTTGGCATTTATCTGGTTCGAAAGCTGATGGACCGCGTCGAATATATCCGCGACGGGAATCGCAACCGGCTGCGAATGGAGAAGCGAGTAACGTGCGTGAATGATGGACATGATTGAGACCGAGTCTCGCCTGAAATGCCTGCCGCGCAGCCGGGGACTCCCGGAGTGAGCGTTTTCCGCACCTTGCGGCATTTAATTCTCGGTTTCCTGTTGATTGGGCTGGCGGGCGCCATTCTGCTCATCTCGGACTGGAGCCAGCGCCGGACGGTTGGTCCGCTGAAGCGCGTGGCCCTGCTCCAGCAGGCTTCACAATCCTCGCTTGATGAAGGCGTGCAGGGGTACTTGGATGCGCTCGCCGACCGTGGCTTCGTGAACGGCAAAACGATCTCCCTTCAGCGCTTCAACGCGGAAAACGACATCGCGACCGGCAACGCCATTGCCAGGCAGATCGTGGATGGCGGTTACGACCTGATTCTGACGGCAAGCACGCCATCCCTTCAAACCGTGGCGAACGCGAACCGGGCGGGCAAACGGATACACGTGTTTGGGATTGTGACCGACCCGTTTACTGCCGGTGTCGGCCTCGATCATGCCCATCCGCTGGATCATCCGAAATACATGACAGGCATTGGCAGCCTGGTTTCCGTCGAAGCCGCGTTCAAACTGGCAAAGACTCTGTACCCCAATCTCAAGCGCGTCGGATTGGTCTGGAACGTTGCCGAATCGAATTCCCAGACCTACACCAAGCTGGCACGTGCCGCCGCCACGAAGCTTGGCATTGAGTTACTTGAAGCGAATGCTGAGAACTCTTCGAACGTCGGCGAAGCGGCCAACTCTCTGGTCTCCAGAGGCGCGGAGGCGCTGTGGATCAGCGGAGATGTAACCGTGTTGGTCGCGGCAGATTCGGTTGTCGGCGCTGCCAGGAAGGGCCGCATCCCGGCATTCTCCGTCATTCCTCCCAGCGTTACGAAAGGCACCCTGTTCGACCTTGGCGCAGACTTCTACGGCGTGGGGAGACTGGTTGGTGATCTGGCGGCCAACATTCTCAGCGGCGCCGACCCGGCAACCATTCCTGTGCTTAACGTGGTTCCCGCAAAACTGGCGGTGAATACAACGGCTCTAACCGGCCTCCGCGACCCCTGGAGGATTCCGCAGCAAGTGTTGGATCGCGCGCAGTTAGTAATTGATGAAACCGGCACGCACAAAAACCAGGCAAAGAAGCAAGCTGCCCTCTACCAGCAAGACTTGCCAATACGTGGGGGAGCGATCAAGGAATAACTTATGGAAATTACCTCTCAGCGTGTCGACGATTTCATGGAGGTCTTGCCGAAGGGCCGCCTGGACGGTTACTGGGCAGACCACTTGTCAAAGGCGCTCGAAGAGATCATGCGCCAAGGCCACGACCGCATCCGGCTCAACCTCAGCGAAACGGTTTACATCAGCTCGATGGGAATCCGCGTTTTGGTCATGTTCTATAAGAAGCTGGAGGCGATTGAAGGCGCGTTCGTGGTCAGCGAACCCTCGCCTTTTGTCAGCAAGACTCTGGACATGATGGGCTTGCTGACGACTCTGACATCTGTTCCGGCGCCCCTCAAGCAGCAGGCCGCAACGAGCGCCGCGCAGCATCTTGATCGCCAGAACTCGACGTTCGAGGTCTTTCAGCTGCCGGCTTCCGCAGGGATGAAGTGCCGTGCCATGGGAGATGCTGAGCTCCTCGCAAGCTGCGCCTTCGGCGAGAAGGACTGCCGGACCGAGCTGTTCCCCGAATCCAGAATTGCCCTGGGTCTCGGAGCTTTCGGAAGCGGCTTCGGCGAATGCAAGGAACGCTTCGGCGAATTCCTCGCCGTCGCTGGCGCCGCAGCGTATCAGCCATCTGATGGCTCAAATGTTCCCGATTTTCTGCTCAGTGAAGGCACACTGGTTCCCGAACTGCAAGTGCTGTACGGGCTGGTCTGCGAAGGCTCCTTCTCATCGCTAGTGCGCTTCGAAGCGAAACCGGAGGCGATTACAGTGGGGTTGTCCGAACTCGCAACCGCTGCGCTCGATATCTCGGGCGCCGATTCGGCTTGTGTGGTGATGGTGGCGGAGTCGGCAGGGCTGGTGGGAGCCAGCTTGCGAAAGCCCCCCGTAAATGGCTCACCGGGCGCCAGTTTTTTCTCTCACCCTGAAATTCGCAATTGGCTGTCGTTTACTACGGAGCGAGCGTATACCCGTGCACTGGCGCTGGTGGTGGGGGTTGTATCGAAAGCACCCGGCGAAGCGTTGCGCTGCCTGGTGCGCCCCTTGGACCCCTCGACATCGGGTCACTTTCACGCCGCACCGTTCTCATATCGTCCCTTGCAGCATGGCCTGATCGACCTGAAGAAAACGGTCCGTTCCCTGTTTGAAGGAGAGACTCTGCTGGGATTGATGCACTTGATCGGCGACGACCGCGAATTGAGCGGCGCAGCGGAAAGCGAGTTTGTGCGGGGCGCCTGTTGGGTTGCTCCCATCGCAGATGCCAAAGGGGAGCGCGGATGAGTCTGCTGATCAGCGCGGTTACCATCGGACTGATTCTTTCGCTGCTCGCGTTTGGCGTGTTCATTAGCTTCCGCGTTTTTTCTTTTCCCGATATTACGGCGGAGGGCTCCATCACCCTGGGAGCCGCGGTTGTGGCCATCTTCCTGGTGCGCGGCGTCAACCCCTGGATCGCAACCATGCTTGCCGTCCTCGCCGGCTCCCTGGCGGGCGCTGCCACTGGAGTGCTTCACACTCGCTTCAAGATCAACGGGCTGCTGTCAGGAATCTTGGTGATGACCGCGCTCTATTCCATCAATCTTCATGTCATGGGCCGCAGCAATATCCCGTTGCTTTCTACCAAAACCTTCGTCACGGAAGCCGAGCGCCTTCTCGCGAGCGTGCTCCCGGGTCGAGCCGAACTGAGTGTGGGGGGATGGCAGATCAGCTCGCGCGACGCCTCCGTTCTCTTGTTCTCGCTCGCAATTGCCGTAGCCGTCGGTTTGGTTCTCTACGTTTTCTTGCGCACCGACCTGGGCACGGCTATACGTGCCACGGGAGATAACAGCCAGATGATCCGTGCCCTGGGCGTTAGCGACGGCAACATGATGGTGCTTGGCCTGGCGGTCTCGAATGGCCTCATCGCGCTGGCGGGAGCTTTGCTGTCGCAGTACCAGGGCTTCTCGGATGTGCAGATGGGAATCGGAATGATGGTGTGGGGCCTGGCAAGCGTCATCATCGGCGAAGCTCTGGTGGGAGTAAAGCAGCTGGGATTGTTGATCACGGGTGCCGTCATGGGCTCCGTGCTCTTCCGGCTGCTGGTCGCCATCGCCTTACGGTGGGGTCTTGATCCGAACGACCTGAAACTGATCACAGCCGTGTTTGTTTTGTTGGCGCTGATTTTGCCGGCGCTGGTGGAAAAAGCCAACGAGAGGAAAGCGTCCCATGCTTAACGTGCAGGCAATTCGTAAGACGTTCAACCCTGGCACCCCGAACGAAGTCCGCTCCCTGCAGGGTGTGAACTTGAAACTCGACGAAGGGTCGTTCGTCATCATTATCGGTACCAACGGCTCCGGGAAGTCTACCCTGTTGAACGCCGTCGCAGGCACGTTCCTGGTGGATTCCGGAACCATCACGCTGGGCGGCCAGAACGTAACCCGCTGGCCGGAGCACCGCCGCGCGTCGATGATCGGCCGCGTGTTTCAGAACCCCTTTAGCGGCACCGCGCCTAATCTGTCGATCGCCGAGAATCTGGCGTTGGCTGCCCGGCGGGGTTTACGCCGCGGTCTCGGTTGGGCTCTCAACGCCCAGCTGAACCGGCAGATGCAGCATACGGTTCAAGCTCTCGGTATGGGCTTGGAGAATCGTCTTGACAACATCATCGGAAGCTTGTCCGGAGGCCAGCGCCAGGCGTTGACGCTGCTTATGGCAACCTGGCTGAAGCCTAAGCTTCTGCTCCTGGACGAGCACACCGCGGCGCTCGATCCTAAAAGCGCGGATCAGGTCATCCAACTGAGCGACCAAATCATCCAGCGCGACAAGCTCACCACACTGATGGTGACCCACTCCATGCACCAGGCGGTAAACCTCGGTGACCGGCTCATCATGATGCATCGTGGACAAATCCTTCACGACTTCCAAGGCTCGGAAAAACGCCGCCTTCGCGTAGACGATTTGATGGGACGCTTTGAAGACGTCCGCCGGGCAGATCTCCTCGACGAAACGGCTGCCGAGATGCTGCTGCGGAGATACGTATGAGCTTTCGACGCTGGCCGCCGATTGCGGATCCCGGGGGCGCCGCTCAGCTGACCAGAACGTTCTGCTCTTTGCGCCAGTCTTCCCAGACGATGTTGCGCATGTCGCCGTCCCGGGCAAATTGACGGTGCATGGCGAACGCCAGCGAGAGCGATTGCGGCGAGTGGCCCTGTTTCACCAGTTCCAGGTACTCGAACAACTGGAGCCGAAATTCGGGATGGGCGCAGTTGTTGATAATCAGACGCGCGCGGCCGTGCGGGTCCAACCCCCGAAGATCGGCCACTCCCTGTTCTGTGATCACCACCTGCACCGAGTGCTCGCTGTGATCCATGTGCGTCACCAGCGGCACGATCGTAGATATCTTTCCGCCTTTCGCGGTCGAAGGGCAAGTGAAGATCGAAAGATAGGCGTTTCGCGTGAAATCCCCCGATCCGCCGATGCCGTTCATCATCTGCCGGCCCAGCACGTGGGTTGAGTTCACATTGCCGAACAGGTCCACCTCGATGGCGGTGTTCATGGAGATGATCCCCAGCCGGCGCACGACTTCGGGGTGATTCGTAATCTCCTGTGGGCGCATCAGGATCCTGGACCTGAAATAGTCGATGTTGGTGGTAACGTGCCGCATGGCCTCGGGGCTGAGCGTCAGCGCGCACGTCGACGCAAACTTGCATCGACCCGATTCCAGCAGCTTGACCACGGAATCCTGCAGCACTTCGGTGTACATCTCGAAGGCAGGAATAACGGACTGCTCTCCGAGTGCGGCCAGCACGCAGTTCGCAACGTCTCCGACGCCGGACTGTAGCGGCAGAAAGCCGCGGGGAATCCTGCCCGCCAGCATGTCGCCGGCAAGAAAGTCCGCCACGTTCTGCCCAATCTGCTCCGTTACCGTTGTCGACTCGGAGAATGAACCGCATTCGTCGTCCAGATCCGTCTCAACCACGCCGAATATTTTCGATGGCGGAACCGTAACCAGAGGAGCGCCAATCCGGTCGGTGGTGTGATAGATGGGAATTTCTTTCCGGTTCGGAGGGTCTCGGGGCTCGTAAATGTCGTGCATCCCGAGCAGAGTCGGCGGCTGTCTTCGGTTCAGTTCGATCAGCACCTTGCTCGCTTGGTTCAGGAAGGTCGGTGTGGCGCCAACCGACGTGGAAAGCACGATGCCGCCGCCCGCCGTCACATCGCACGCCTCCACCACGGCCCAGTGAACCGGGCCCAGAAATCCATATCTCACCACCTGCGGCAGCAGCGACAGGTGCATATCCACGAATCGCGTGGTGCCGGCGTTAATTTGCGCGCGCAGCCCAGGGTCCGACTGGTAGGGCGTTCGAAAGCTGATTGCACTGGCTCTGGCGAGCGCACCGTCCAACGAAGGGCCAGTCGAAGCGCCGGTGAGCACGCCGATCTGAAAATCCTGGCCATCGGCGTGCAACTCTTCGGCGCGTTTGGCGATGGCGAACGGAATGGCCTTAGCGGCCCCCGCCGGTGTGAAACCGCTGAAACCGACGGTTTGACCATGCCGGATAAGCGATGCTGCTTCGTCCGCGGTCAGTATGGGAAACGGGAGTGACATGAAAAGTATTTACCTATCCTTAAGATGAAAAAGAGCCAGCAGTTCGCGGCTTGCCGCGAAAGGAGTGACGCGTCCCAGACGAACGTCGCGGCGTAGTGCCGGCAATCGTTCTGCAACGGCAGGGTCCGCGCAAAACAGTTCTTCGAGCCCCATGGAAACCAGCTCGTCCATCCACTGCAGCGCTTGATGAGTACGCCGTTCGGCAATTTTGCCGGTCGCTTCGAGTTGCGCCTCGTGCTCCAGCACCATCTGCCAGATCTCCACAATGCCCGTATTGTTTAGCGCTGAACAAGTCACTACCCGCGGCGTCCAGCCGTCGCTCGATGCAGGAAATAGGTGGAGCGCGCTGGCGTATTCAACGCGGGCGCGTTCGGCCTTTGCCTGGTTGTCCCCATCCGCCTTGTTGATCGCCATGCCATCGATCATCTCGATGATTCCGCGCTTGATGCCCTGCAGTTCGTCGCCGGCGCCCGCCAGCATCAACAGCAAAAAAAAATCCGACATCGAACGCACAGCCGTCTCGGATTGCCCCACGCCGACCGTCTCAATGAAGACGTTGCGATACCCGGCCGCTTCGCAGAGCAGAATGGTTTCACGCGTCCGGCGCGCCACACCGCCTAGATGCCCGCCGGCCGGCGACGGGCGAATGAACGCGCGCTCCTCCAGCGAAAGCCGCTCCATACGCGTCTTATCGCCCAGAATGCTGCCTCCGGAAACCGGACTCGATGGATCCACGCTCAGCACGGCCACGCCTTCGCCGCGCTCGCGGGTCACATGCATGCCGAGCGTATCGATGAACGTGCTCTTGCCGACTCCCGGCACGCCCGAGATGCCAACACGCCGCGACTTGCCCGTATGCGGCAGGATGGAATCCAGCAGCCGGGCCGCCAATTCGCCGTCCGCTGGGAGCCGGCTCTCAATCAACGTGATCGCCCGGGCGAGCACCATTCGGTCCCCACCCAAGATGCCCTCAACATAGCGCTGGAGCGAAAGCCGTCCCCGGCCGGCTCGCGCTGCGTGGGAGGAGCTAGGCACGAATGCTTCTCATCAATGCGCTGAGGATGCCCTGCGCGCAAACCGGAATCACTGAGCCCGGGCCAAACACGCCCGCGACTCCCGCCTGGTACAAGAAATCGTAGTCCTGTGGAGGGATAACGCCTCCAACGAAAACCAGAATGTCCGGGCGCCCCAGGCGTTTCAGTTCGCCGATCACCTCCGGCACCAGGGTCTTGTGCCCACCCGCCAGTGTGGAGATACCCAGTACGTGCACGTCGTTTTCGACTGCCATCGCTGCGGCTTCGCGGGGCGTCTGAAACAACGGCCCCACATCGACGTCGAAACCCAGGTCGGCGAAGGCCGTGGCAATTACTTTCGCGCCGCGGTCGTGCCCATCCTGGCCCATCTTGGCTACCAGGATGCGCGGCCGGCGGCCCTCCAGCGCGGCGAATTCCTGCGCCATCGCGTGCGCTTTCTTGAATTCCGGATCGCCTTCGCTCTCTGACGAATACACACCTGATATGGTACGGCTCACGGCGCGATAACGGGTAAACACTTTTTCAAGCGCCCAGGAGATCTCGCCTAAAGTCGCGCGCGCGCGGGCTGCATTGACAGCCAATTCCAACAGATTCCCTGCCCCCGTCTGCGCACTCTCTGTCAGCGCGTCGAGCGCAAACTGCACCGCATGTGCGTCCCGTGTGCGGCGGGTCTCTTCCAGCCGCCGCACCTGCGATTCCCGCACCGCCTGGTTATCCACTTCTCGGACGTCCAGCGCTTCTTCCCTGGCCAGACGGTACTTATTGACGCCCACGATGGTCTCGCGGCCGGAGTCAATTTGCGCTTGCCGGCGGGCAGCCGTCTCCTCAATGCGCATTTTCGGAATGCCGGTTTCGATGGCCTTGGTCATCCCTCCCAGCGCTTCAATCTCCTGAATGTGGTGCCATGCTTTGTGCATCAATTCATGCGTCAGGCTTTCCACGTAGTAACTGCCGGCCCACGGATCCACCACGCGCGTGATGCCGGTCTCCTCCTGCAGATAGATCTGGGTGTCGCGGGCGATGCGCGCCGAGAAATCGCTCGGCAGCGCGATCGCTTCGTCCAGCGCATTTGTGTGTAGCGACTGCGTATGCCCCAGCACCGCAGCCAGCGCTTCGACGCAGGTGCGTGGCACGTTGTTGAACACATCCTGGGCGGTCAGACTCCATCCCGACGTCTGGGAATGCGTGCGCAACGCCATGGATTTCGGATTCTTTGGATTGAACCCCTTAATCAGCTTGGCCCACAGCACGCGTGCGGCGCGCAGCTTGGCGATCTCCATGAAATGGTTCATGCCAATCGCCCAGAAGAAACTCAGGCGCGGCGCGAACTCGTCGATATCCAGCCCTGCGTTGATGCCGGTTCGAACATATTCCAGCCCGTCGGCCAACGTGTAGCCGAGTTCGATATCGGCGGACGCACCTGCCTCTTGCATGTGATATCCGCTGATCGAGATGCAGTTGAATTTCGGCATGTTCGCGGAACAATACCGGAAGATATCGCCAATGATCCGCATCGAGGGGCCCGGCGGATAGATGTAGGTGTTCCGGACCATGAACTCCTTCAAAATGTCGTTCTGGATAGTTCCACTCAACTTTTGCGGGGCGACGCCCTGCTCTTCGCCGGCCACGATGTAGAACGCCATGATCGGCAGTACAGCGCCGTTCATGGTCATAGAGACAGACATCTGGTCCAGCGGTATCTGGTCGAAGAGGATCTTCATATCCTCGATTGAGTCAATCGCCACGCCCGCTTTCCCAACATCGCCCTTCACACGTTCGTTGTCGGAATCGTAGCCGCGATGCGTGGCCAGGTCGAAGGCGACCGACAGGCCCTTCTGGCCGCCTGCGAGATTGCGCCGGTAAAACGCGTTCGATTCTTCCGCCGTGGAAAAGCCCGCGTACTGGCGGATGGTCCAGGGCTGCATGGCGTACATCGTGGAGTATGGCCCCCGCAGGAAGGGAGGAATTCCGGCGGCGTACTCCAAATGCTCCATGGCATACAAATCGTCGGAGGTGTAGTAGCGCTTGATAGGAATGCGCTCGGGGGTCATCCACGGCGAGGCGTTGTCGGCGGTGTCAGACGTGCCGGCCGGTGCAGGCGGCAATTGAAACTCTATTTTGGAGAAGTCCGGTTTCATGCGTTAGTCCTTCATCCCGAGCCGGTTCTGCCAGTCGGTCAGGGTCTCCACGGCGTCGCTCATCACGTGCACAAAACCCTGTACTCCCGCTCCCGTTAGCGCATCGATTTGGTCTTTCGGATTTCCCGCGACGATCACGGGAACCGTAGCGCGCCGGCAAACCTCTTGTGCGAATGGCAAGTATTCTGGGTCCGAGCTGCACAGCACAATCAAGTCCGCTTTGGTGCCGGTATCGTCTTCCGATTCTGTAATCTCAAAGCCCGCGCAGCCAAAGAAATTCAGAGTGAACTGTGCGCGCGCCATCCGCATTTTCAGATCGCCGCGCTTCAGCAGCAGAACCTGGGGAACGTGTCCCGTCCGGCGGGCATGCCGCGCGGTTCGTTCGCGAATCTTCTCAAACGGCTCGGCCAGACGGAACAGCCGGAAATGGCGCGGCGTCGTCGTCGAATACTGGCGGCGGCTCCAACTCCCGCTCATTAAGATTGGGGTAGTTATTGACGCCCACCAATGTCCGGCGCCGCGAAGAGACCGCCTTCTCGCGGGCCGCGCGGGTCCTGGAAATCAGAATGGCCAGTGAGCCCGATGCGAGTGCGGCGGTATACCCGCCTTCACTCTCGATTTTCTGGAAGAGCTTCCACGCTTCCTGCGCCAAAGCGTTCGTCAGCGCCTCGATGTAATACGAACCGCCGGCGGGGTCCGCCACGGCATTCAGGTGGGCTTCGTCGGCTAAAATACGCTGCAGGTTGAGCGCCAGGTGCGCGTCAAATCCAAACGGCTCAACCGTGAGCGTATCGCATCCGCCGATGGCCGCCGACATGGCTTCGGTCGTGACGCGGAGCAGATTCGTGTACGGATCGCAGACGCTCTTATTCAGGCACGCCGTTCGTACGTGCAGGTGCATTCGGCAGGAATCCATGTTGGCCGGCCCAAACGCCGCAACCGCTTGCGCCCACAACAGGCGCGCCGCACGCAGCTTCGCGATCTCGAAGAAGTAGTTGGACCCAACTGCAAAGACGAATTGAATACCGCGCGACGCCTCGTCAACTGTCCCGCCGGCGCTCGTTTGCGCCAGGCGCTCGACACCCGCCGCCAGCGCAATCGCCAGCTCTTCAACGGCATGCGCCCCCGCCTCATGCACCAGGTCAGCCCGGATGGCATCTGGCGCCGGCGCGCGCATCCTGCTCAATGGTCCACGCTTCGCCATTCCCGCGCACGAAGGGAAAGCTGCCCGGAGTAGACCCGGTCTGGCCTGCCAGTCCGGCCAAGCTTTCGCTGCGATAGTAAGGCCGCACAGCAATCCCTTCGTCCGTGCGCCACACCAGCTTCTTCTCGAAATCCGCGCCTTTCAGGTCCTTCCGAATGGCAGCTTCCCAATCGGGCGTCGGCACGGGAGGAAAATCGTGGCTCAGGCTGAGGATCTCAGCACCCCCTGGTTCGTCAGGCATTGGCGCCCTCTTGAACCACTTCAAGCAGGTAACCGAACGCCGCTGTTTCAGTGGTCTTCGGATGCACGAAAAATACCGTCGTGCCGCGCGAGCCTTTGCGTGGCGCTGCATCGATGACTTTGAAACCCTTCTGCTTCAGGTAATCGAAAGCCTTCTGGATGTCGGCTACGCGCAAGGCCACGTGGGCCAGTCCGCCGCGCCCCCCATTCTTTTCCAGCTGTTTCGCGACCGGCGATTCGGGGCCCAGCGGCTCCAGCAGCTGCACCAGGTTGGGACCATCGCCCACCTGCAATAGCACTTCACGCACCTGGTCCGTTCCTAGCACGTCTTCGCGATGCACTTCTTTGAATCCCATGGCCTGGTAGGCTTTCACATGCGATTCGAGTTCACCGGGCTTTACGGAAATCGCCACATGGTCAAAAAACAGAAAGCCCGGTACTTGTTCTATCTCTCCGCTCATTTATTGAAACTCCACCAATATCTGACCCGCTTGAACGCTGTCTCCCGGGTTCACCTTGATCGCCGCCACGGCTCCCGCCACCGGCGCAGTAACACTGGTCTCCATTTTCATGGCTTCCAGCACCAGCAAGACATCGCCTACCTGCAGGTTTTGCCCAACCTGCGCGGCGACCCGCACTACGATGCCAGACACAGGACTCCGGCACAGCTTCTGTTCCGCCAGTGGGCTGCTGTCTTTGGGTGCCGGCGTCGACGGTGCAACTGAGGCAGGCGCGCGTACCGAGGATGGCGTTACCGGCCGCGCGTGCGGCTGCGGTCGCGCATGCGTCTCCGATTCTGAGGCCTCGACTTCTACTTCGTAGGTTTTGTTGTCGATCGTGATCTTCAGTTTCACTGGTTTTCCTAATACATCAAGCGGTGTGAAGCCTGAACGCTGACGCGGCCTTGCTGGGCCCAAGCCCCGGTAGAATGGATCACCCGGATCTGCCGGATGTTCGCACGTACTCCCATGTAGGCCGCAACGGCGGCGGAAATGGCGATCAGCTCTTCCTCGGAAATGCCCGCTGCGATTGCCACGGGTGAGATATCCTTCGCCGCCACGGGAGCCGGAGCTTGATCACGGCCCTTAGCGTGCCCCGCCGAATCCCCGGCGGTCGCTGACTTCTCTAAGTGAGCCACTCGCTCCGCAAGACTGGTCATTTGCGCCAGGATCTCCTGGAGCGCGGTTTGAATTTCGGCCGGAATCGTCGCAGTCATTGGTCGCTTCTTTCTAGAGCGGCATCAGCCCGTGCTTCTTGGCTGGCCGGAGTTCACGTTTAGTGTGCAAATACTCCAGCGCTTGCGCCACGTGCCGCCGCGTTAACGACGGCTCGATCACGGCATCCACCAGTCGCCGACCGGCCGCCACGTACGGGTTGGAAAACACCTCCCGGTAGCGCTCGACGACTTCCTTCCGCTTGGCTGCCTTATCCTCCGCTTCTTGAATCTCCTTTCGGAAGACAATCTCGGCCGCCCCTTCGGCGCCCATCACGGCCACTTCCGCAGTCGGCCAGGCAAATACGCGGTCCGCGCCCAGGTCCTTTCCGCACATCGCTAGATAGGCCCCTCCATAACATTTACGCAGAATCACGGTGACCTTCGGAACCGTCGCCGCCGAGTAAGCGAAAAGCATCTTCGCCCCGTGACGAATGATGCCTCCGTACTCCTGCTCCACGCCCGGCAGGAACCCGGGTACATCCACGAAAGTCAACAGGGGAATGTTGAATGCGTTGCAGAAACGGATGAAGCGCGCGGCTTTGTTCGACGCATTGATGTCCAACACACCGGCCATAACCGATGGCTGGTTGGCAATGACACCCACACTCCGCCCCGTAATCCGTGCAAATCCAACCACGATATTCATCGCATACCCGGACTGCACTTCCAGAAAGTCCCCGAAATCAACCACCGGCGTAATTACGTTCCTTACGTCGTAACCCTTCTTCACGTCGACGGGAACCGCTTCATCGAGATCCGGTTGGGGATTCACATCGCTGGGGCCATCCAGTTCAGGCGGGTCCTCCAGGTTGTTCGATGGCAGAAAGCTCAGCAGCTTCTGGCAAAGCTCGATCGCGTGGCGGTCGTCGTCGGCGATAAAGTGAATCACGCCCGATTTAGCCATGTGGGTTTCCGCGCCGCCCAGTTGTTCAGCCGTTACCTCCTCGCCCGTCACGCCCTTAATTACTTGAGGACCGGTGATGAACATCTGTGCCTGGCGCGTTTGAATAATGAAATCGGTCAAGGCCGGGCTGTACGCCGCTCCACCGGCGCACGGCCCGCAGATGATGGAAATCTGCGGGACCGAGCCCGAGAGCATGACGTTTTCATAAAAGACCTTGCCATATCCCGATAGCGAGTCGATGCCTTCCTGCACTCGCGCGCCGCCGGAATCGTTGATAAAGATAAATGGCGAGCCCGTGTTCAGCGAGTGCTGCATAATCTCCGCCACTTTGATCGAGTGCACCTCGCCGGCGGATCCGCCCGCCACCGTAAAGTCCTGGCTGGCCAAGTGGACCAACCGCCCCTCCACGCAAGCGGCGCCGGTTACCACCCCGTCAGCGGGCATGGACTTGTCTTCCATCCCAAACATCGTGGAGCGGTGCTCAGCAAACAAACCCGTTTCGTCAAAACTGTCCGGATCGATCAGCGCGTCGATCCGTTCGCGCGCAGTCATCTTTCCGGCTTGCCGCTGCTTCTCAAGTTTGTCCGCGCCTCCGCCCAGCATCACCTCTGCGCGGCGGGCCTTCAGTTCATCAATTTTCTTTTGCATCGGACTGATAATTTGCTCGTCCAGGCTAATCATGATTTTCCCCCTCTTCAGACTGGCGAAACTGTCACTCGGTGGGTCGAGCCATTGACTTTAACGTCATAGCTAATGGGTCCGCGCAACGGGCCCTGTCCGTTGTCCGCTGGCGCCGGATGCGCTGGCGCAGGCGTTGCCGCTGGGGCAACCTTCGCACTTGGATCTTTGCCCAGGTTCTTGGGACCCTGGTCGCGCGTCCCAAGAAACTTGGACGCCACTTGCGGAAACATAGCGTAGGTCAGCACGTCTTCGTCCGAACCGTTGCATCCCTTCAACTGAATGGCCGCCTCCCGCAGTTCATGCCACTCGGGTTTCAATAACTCCGCCGGGCGAACTTCGATCGGATCCTTCTTGGCCTGCCGCGCTGCCTGCTCAATCAGCTGCTGATCGCGCGTTCCGATCGTGGCGCCGTAGTAGCCCAGCATCAAATCTGCGAATTCGCCTGTGAGCACCTTATAGCGGCCCATCATCACATTGAAAACTGCCTGTGTTCCGACAATCTGGCTGGAGGGCGTCACCAAAGGCGGATAGCCGGCGTCCCTCCGGACTCGAGGTACTTCCTCCAGTACCTCTTTCATCTTGTCGCCCGCTCCCTGCTGCTTCAGCTGGCTCTCCATATTCGAGATCATGCCGCCCGGAATTTGGCTGTCGAAAATCTCGGTTTCAACGCCCGTGATATTGGAAAGAAACTCCGCGTACCGCGGCCGCACTTTGTTGAAGTAATGCTTGAGATTCAGCAGCCGCTGCTTGTCCAGATTCGTCGTGTATCCCGTGCCTTCCAGCATCTCCACCAGGCTTTCGGTGGGGTTGTGCCCCGGGCCCAGGCTCAAAGAGCTGATGGCCGTATCCACGCAGTCCGCGCCGGCCTCGATGGCCTTCATCAAGCTGACCATCGTCACGCCCGTCGTGGCATGCACGTGCACCTGAACGCGCACAGACTCCCCGCAGGCTACCTTGATGCCTCTCACGATGTCGTAAGCCGCTTGTGGCTTCAGCAAAGCCGCCATGTCCTTGATGCAGATGGAATCGCAACCCAGTTCCAGCAGCCGTTCCGCCATCTCGACGAACTGCGTCGTCGTATGCAGCGGACTCACCGTGTAACAGATGGTTCCTTGCGCGTGTTTCCCCGCCCGCCGTACTGCGGCAATTGAGCGCCGCAGGTTGCGGATGTCGTTCAGGGCGTCGAAAACCCGGAAAACATCCATGCCGTTCTCCGCCGATCTCTCGACGAAGCGATCCACCACCGTGTCTTCATAATGCCGGTATCCCAACAGGTTCTGCCCGCGCAGCAGCATCTGCAGACGCGTGTTCGGCATCAGCTTGCGGAACGTTCGCAACCGCTCCCAGGGGTCTTCATTCAGGAAGCGAATGCAGGAGTCGTAGGTCGCCCCACCCCAGCACTCCACCGACCAGAACCCGGCCTGGTCGATATCCGCACATGCCGGGATCATGTCTTCGATTGACATGCGCGTGGCCATGAGGCTCTGATGCGCATCTCTTAGTATTAGTTCTGTGACGTCAATGTGTTTTGGCATAGTATTCCAGGACGCAGATCACCAATGGTACGCTGCGATTCGCGGTGGCGGGCAGAAGTTCGGCAGTCGAAGGTGAAGCTGGGACAGGAGGCATGGCCACCACGGCGCCAAAGCCACTTCACCAAAGTCGAGTCTATCGTGGCGCAATTGACGGGTCGCCACGGAAATGGCCACCAAAGCCCGGGCTGTCGCTGCCCTTCGTTTGCGCTCAACTCGTCCCTCCGATATCAGTACGCGGAACGGGGCGACCGATAGCGTTAGTTGAGCAATCGAATCTCCAGCGTCCCCGCTCTCCTCGCCGTTGAAAACACTTGGGTTGAGGCTTGGGCGCCTATCCCGCGTGGGGCCTCTGTGCGCCAATTCGCGCATCAAAATGCCTGGCAGAGTAGTACCCTTCAAAGTGACCATGAAGTTCAACGTAAAATCCGAAGCCGTCGATCCGCGCCGGATTCGTGAGCGCAACACCACCATTTACCGTTTCGCGCATTGGCCCATTTGGATCTGGGTTTTCTTTCTCGCACCTGGACCCCTGACGTTCGACCTCTTTGCACACGGCTTTGGATCGAACAATCTCGCCTGGATGCTTGTGGTGCTTGTCGGAACAGGGATTGCCGGGCTCTTTGGCCAGCTTCCGGGGGTCGAACCGCGACCGTATATCCTTCGCTTCACGGAAGACAAACCGAATCCGCTCTATCGCAAAATCTGTTACACGTTTGCTTGGAATGCCGTCATCTCGTTTGCGCTGCTGAACCTGGCCGGGCTTGTCGCGGCCGTGATAACCGGACTCTGGTTGTTGAAGCAGATATACCTGTACGCGTACTTCCCGCTCTGCCTGCTCATTCTGGTGCTTGGTGCGGCCGGTATTCTGCCGAGGACCCGGCGTTCGACCAAAGGCGAGGGCATCGAGCGGCGTTACTTCTATGGATCCGTGTGGACTGTCACGATCGCGCAAATCGTTCTGCTGATTTTGTGGAAGCAACTGCCGCTAACGCCGGTGTCGAACATCATCAAGCTTCTGGTTTACCTCGCCGTGTTGGCACTCGCCGCGCTGGCTTCCGCGCTGGGCCGCTTGCCGAGAACCCGGCCCATTCGGCCCGGCGAGCTGATCACCGCCGATTAGCGACGGAGGATCGTGAACACGTTTCTGTTGATCTTGTGCGGCATCGGCGGGCTCGTCGCACTGGGATTCCTTTACGAACTTGCGGGCAGTTCGTATGACCGCCGGCGCTATCCGCCGCCCGGCCGTCTCTATGACATCGGGCCGTGCCGCTTGCATCTGAAGCAGCAAGGCACGGGTGGGCCTGTGGTGGTTCTGGAGGCGGGCATTGCCGGAAGTTCCCTGGGCTGGGCCCTGGTTCAGGAGAAGCTTGCCGCGTTCACCACGGTCTGCAGTTACGACCGCGCGGGGTTGGGTTGGAGCAGCGGCTGCCATCTTCCTCGTGCCGCAACTCAATTAGCCGCCGAGTTGTGCGCCCTGCTCGATCGCGCTGCAATCGCGGGACCCTTCATCCTGGTTGGACACTCCTTTGGAGGGCTGTTAATCCGTGCCTACAGCCATTCTTTTCCGCAGCAGGTGGCGGGATTGGTATTTGTCGATCCGGTTTCGCTGGAGGCGTGGGCGGCGCCCCCGTCGCTCGATCGCAAACGGCTCCAGATGGGTGTGCGGTTAGCGCGCCGGGGCGCGATACTGGCTCGTCTTGGCATCGTGAGGGCTGCTCTCACCGCATTAGTCTCCGGCGCCCGGCACCTTCCCCAACTTGTCTCCAAGGCAACCGCCCAGCGCGCATCCTCCACCATTGAGCGGATCGTGGGCGAGGTCAGGAAACTGCCTCAAGCCGTCTGGCCCATCATTCGCTCCCACTGGAGTAGGCCGGAGGCGTTCCTGGCACTGGCCCGTTATCTGGAGTCCTTGCCGGGCAATGCCGAAGCAGCACTCGCCATGCCACTGCCGGCCCACACGCCATACCTGATCTTGTCAGCCGCAACCGCAACCCCCGCCGAACTGCGCGAGCGTGATTCATGGGTTAGCCAAGCCCGGGCCGGGCGTCACAGTCAGGCCGCCAATGCCGGCCATTGGCTGCAATTCGATCAGCCCGATCTGGTCGTCGCCGCCGTGAGAGAACTAGTCGACCAGCTGCGCGCGCAGCAAAACAGACGCTAGCCCGCCGCCAAGCCACGCAGGTTCCAACCGCAGATGCGGCTGCCTTCCAGCTTGTTGCCGTCCGGTCCAGGCCAATGCGTCTCCAGGCTGAGGTAGCCCTGATAGCCGTCGGCTCGCAGAGCCGCCACTTGCCCCTTCCAATCCACGTGACGCGTCCCCAACGGTCCCCACACCGGCTGGTGGCCGATCATTTCACAATCTTTGGCATGCACGTGTCCAATACGATGCGCGGGCAGCAATCCGTATCCGTACGGGAAAGGAATCTCTCCGGCGACCAGCGCATTCGCCGGATCCCAAACCGCAACCAGATGCGGATTCGGAACCGCATCCAGAGCCCGGCGCGTTTCCTCGGCTGTTCCTATATGGCAGGCGTGTTCATTCTCCAAACCAACCAGCAGTTTCTCTTTGGCGGCCAAATCCGCCAACGCGGCGAGTTCTCTCACAACGGCGTCGAAGCAGCGCTCCGGCTCGACGGTCCGCCAATACGAAAACACCCGCACGATTCCGGCGCCGAAGAAATGCGCAATTTCGAAGACGTGCTCGGTTAGGCGCGGCTGGTCGTCGTAAGTGTGCCGCGAGGCGAACACGTCCTGTTGGAAGCGCCCGTCCACTTCGCCGCCGCCCGGCAGCACACACTTGAGCAACGGCGAAGCGATCGAAACTACCGATAGGCCCGCGGCGCCGAGCTGGTCCTTCGCACGCTTCAGCTCATCGCTCGTAAGATCCATGATGTTCTTCCCACCCAGCACCCGCAGCTCCGCAGCCGTCATTCCGATCTCTTTCATCACCGCAATCGCTTGCGAGAGATCGGGGGAAAACTCATCCGTGATCGCGGCAATGGGAATCTTTGGTTCGAAGGTCATGTCCGTTCTCGATCTTAGCTTTCTTTCGGGAAACGGAACGCGCCCGCCCTTATACTGAACATATGTTCTTTCGGCGCGAGCAAGTCAAAGTCCCCACTTTCCAGGAACGCGTGAGCTTGTTGAAGCAGGCGGGATTCGGCGCTGAGAATCTGTCTGACGGACGCGTTAAGATCACCAAGCATGGCGTCGCTGCCGTGATTGGAGATGCGGGCAAGAACCAACCCGAGATCGATAAAGCCGGCATCGTGGTCGGTAATGAGATCGCCGTGTTGCTCAGCGGCGGATATCAGATGTTCCTCGAGACGCCCGGCGGCAAACGCCTGCCTGCTACGGCAACCGAGCTAAAGGCGCTGCACAGCTTCGAAGAGGATGTGAAGGAAGCCCTGGGCTTGGTAAGCCTCTACAACACCTCGTTGGGCACCACCAGCGCCAAGCACATGTACGACCGGGTCACAAAGCGCGATTTCGGCCAGCAGCCCAAGCCCTGGGAAAAGAAGCACCCGCAGCCCGCGCCGTAGAACTTGATCCATCCTGAGACGCCGTGTGGACAGAACCGGCTCACGGCTTCACAGCTTGTACATCGCCACCAGCTTGTTGTACTGTTCAGCCACCTTGGTATCCCCGGCCAGTTGCGCCGTGGCAGCTTTCAGCCGCAGCATTTCGCCGAAGCTCACCACCGCGAACTGATCGCCGCCGCTGAAGTTCGGCAGGAACATCCGCGGCGCCGTCTTTACCGCGTCGGCCGTCTTCCCGAGCCGGTTCTCACAAGCGGCAACCATCAGCTGCGCGTGCACGTCGCCCGGGTTGGTTTGCAACAACTGCCGCCACACAGGCAGCGCTGCGTCGTAATGGCCGGCGATGAAGTACCCGTAGCCGGACGTGATTCGCTGGCCCGCTGGATCCAGGGGTGAAGCTTTCAGAAGGCTCTCGAACTGGGCTGGCGGTTCGCCGGCCCGCGCAACCAGCGAGGCGACCATCGAGAAGATCTTGGGCACTCGGGCCGTCGCGAGCGGCACGGCCGTATCGGCCAATTGCTTGGCTGCCTCAAAGTTTCGAGCCATGGCCTGAAACACGGCGGCCTGGCTGAGGCCCAGGGAGTGCAGTTCCGGTCCCGCCAGCTCCGCGGAAGTCAGCATGCCAATGGCTTTGCCACGCTCCCCTTCCGCGGCCAGGAAGAGAGCTCGGGTGAATGGAATGAGCGGGTCTTCCTTGCGGGACGCCGCATACTTCTCGACCTCGATGTTCGCTCCAGCCGGGTCGCCGGCGAGGAGCCGGCAAATGGCCACGCCCACCAAGGCGGACGGGTCCGTGCTCGAGCGAAACGTCTTTTCCGCGTCCGCAATATGCCCCGTGGAGAACTGAATCTCGGCCAGTGTGCGCACCACACTGGGATCCTCAGGACGCAGCGCCCGGAGTTCCTCAATGGTCCGCAGCGCTTCTGCCTCCTGGCGCGTATTGAGCAGCGCGGCGGCCAGCAATTGGCGCGCTTGCAGGTTCGTAGCGTCCAGGCTGAGGACTTCGTGAAGACGCCCAATCGCCTCATCCGGTTTGTTCTCGGCGATTCGCAACTGCGCCAGCATCATCAGGGACGAAACGTCGCCCGGCGACAGCGCCAGCACTGCCGAAACCGCACTCGCGATTTGACTCGGCGAGCCTCCGGACAGTCGCCGCATCATCAGGTCCAGCCGCGCCCGGTCCAGCGGCACGAACTGCGTCCGGTATTTGGAAGCGCGCTCGGCAATCGCAGTCATCTGCTGCTGATCCTTCGCGCTCAATGAATCCATCAGCGTGAGGTAGGCAAGACCGAAGCCCGGGTCCGCCTCGATCGCATTGGCGAGTGCAGCCGTCTTGCGTTGGCTATCGGGCGTGGCCAGCGCTTGCGCGTAGGCAGCCAGGGCGTTGTCGTTGTGGGTCGAGAACTCGCCCGCCCCCGGGTCAATACGTTTGACTAATTGATTCGCCAGAGTGATGAAGCCTTCCACCGGTACCCCTTCCACGGAGGCATGTGCCACTTCCTTCTGGGTCGCAAGGTCAGTGAGCGTCGCGGTTAAAATGTACTTCCCATTGTGGATTTCCACAGTGGACCTGAGTACGTACTTGGCTTGTGCCTGGCGGGCCATGGAATCGTTGTTGACCAGCAGAGGCACGTATTGGTGCGAGGTGGCCAGATCCTGAAAAGCCACCACGGCCAAGCCGACCCCGGCCCAACCCAGCGTGGGCTCGCTGGTAAGCAGGGTCGCTGGAAGAACTCCCACCCGGATGAGTCCGGACGAAGCAGGCCTGGTGCAGGAAGCCAGGGCGAATAGGGAGGCTGCGGCGATCAGCGCGGCAAGCCGTTTAAAGAACAAGGTTTTTATTTGCAGACAAGCCTCAAAGAGGCTTTGGGGCGCTGGCCATCAACTCCACGAATGCGGGTTCGGTCTTCAGCGTGGCGAATTCCGGCATGCTCGGGATCTTCTCCCGCTCCTTCACGCCTTCCTCCAAAGCCTTACGCAAATAGCTTAGCGCGCGCTCGTTTTCGCCCGCTTTGGCGTAGGTCTTGGCCAGGTAAAGATGGAATTTCGCACGGTCTTCTACCGATCGCTCCTGCAGCAGCTCGCCGTACTGGCTGTGCCGCTCAAACACCTCCGGATCCGCCGCCAGCGCCTGCGCGTAAAGCTCGGACGCCTTCTCAAACTCGCGTCGCGAGAAGTAAGCCGACCCCAGGTTCACCATGATCGAAGCCGACTTCGGTTCAAACCGCAGCGCCCGTTTGTAGTAACCGACCGCGCGGCGATAGCTCTTCTCGGCATAATAAACGGTTCCGAGGTTGTTGATCGCCTCCGCGTACGACGGGTTGAGTTTGATCGCCTTTTCGTAGCTCTTTTTGGCATGATCCAACTGCAGCATCTGGTGGAACGCGATGCCGATCTTGTTGTTCAGGACGGCCGAATTCGGGTCGCCTTTGCGATATGCGTCGATCGCCTCCCGATACATCTTGCGGGCCATGAAGATGTCGCCCCGCATCTCAGTCGTGAGCGCCGGTTGCGCCTGCGCGGCCGGTACCGAGGGCACACTCGCATTAGGTCCGGTGAAAGCACTGGCCGTCAGTGGCAAAGCTTGCTGCTGAGCCCAGGCAGATAGAGCGAGGGTGGCGAACGCCAGAACAAGGCGGGGAAAGCGATGACTCGAGATCATGCTGACCTCCTGAATGAACTAAGGATATACCAAATTGAGGCACCCCGGGGTCGAGCCCTGCCCGGCGGGGTTTTCAGCCTGTGAGCCCTACTGGTTCTTTGCCGTCAACTCCGCCAGCAGCTTCTTCGAGCTCTCGTCTCCCCGCGTCAGCTCAACCAACTGCTGCGCGTAAGTGATGGCTTCCTTCAGATTGCCCTTGTCACGGTCAAACGTGACCAAGCCGTACAACACTTCCCGGTCCGCCGGCCGTTGCTCATGTGCCTTCTTCAACACCGCGATCGCCTTGTCCGCCTGTCCACTCGAGTTCAGCGCCACAGCGTAGACATAGCTGAAGCGAACGTTGTTGGGCGCCATCTCCGCAGCCTTGGCGAACAGTTGCAAGGCCTCCTGCGTTTGCCCCTGCCTCGCCTTCAGCAGACCCAGCGCGTGAATCGGTTCGCTTGCATCCGGCGCCGCGGCCACGGCCTGTCGTAGCCATTTCTCGCCTTCCGCGTCGCGCTGCTGCATCCGGTAGAAATCCGCCAGGTTCACCATCGCTGGGACGAAGTTCGGATCCAGCCGCAGCGCTGTCTTCAACTCCCCCTCCGCCTCTGTCGGCTTGTTCAGCTTCATGTCGAGCAGAGCCAGATTCACATGGTTCTCAGGGCGTTCTGCCGATACCATTTCGGAAGCAATCAATTCCTCAATACCGCGTCCCAGGGCTGCCTTCTGGTCCTCTTGCAGCAGTTCGGGTTGCGTGCCGGCCAGCATGCGAGCCGCCTCAATGCGCACCGCACGCACCGTATCGTTGAGTAGTGGCCCGGCCAGTTGTACGCGGGCCTTCGGCGAGAGCGGCTCCATCGCGGCAATCGACTGGCTCCGCACCAGCGGGTCGGCGTCTTGGGTCGCCGCCTGCACAGCCGGTATCGATTGCTCAGTCAGGTATGGCGGCTAGCAGCGTCAGCGCCGTCGCGCGAGCAATTCCCGGCTTCTTGGTGTCGCGGATCAAGCCCGCCAACGCGCCTTCAGCGTCCGTCGAACCGCGCCGCCCGGCCTCGATCGCCTCAACGAAGTGCTGTTCATGCCGGCGATTCGGGCCGTACCATTTCACCACCGCTTCCACCGACCAGGCGTTTGATTTGTCTTTGTGGCATTGATTGCAGGCGTTCGGCGTTCCGTAGGCCACCGAGTAATCCGGCCGCGGAACGCGGAAGCTGTGGTCGCGTCGGGCGTCCACCCCCATGTAGGTGCGTGTCGTCATGTGGCAATTCACGCAAACGCCGCCTGTGCCCGTCGCTTTGTGGTGCGTATGCTCCACGCCGGCGAACTTCGCCAGCGAATGGCATTTGCCGCAAACCGCGTTCAGGTTGGTCTGCGCGAGCCGGGCGCTGTGCGAATCATGGCAATCGCCGCAGCTCACGCCCTGCTCATACATCTTGCTCTGCAGGAACGAGCCGTACTCGTAATCCTCTTCCTGAATCTGCCCGTCGGCGTAATACACGCCCTCTTCGAGCAGGCTCGGCACGTACGCATCCGAATAGGGTTGGCCCGGCTGGATGTCCTGCGTGATCGGATGCCGCCGCGAATGACACGGCGCGCACGTGTTCACTTCGACGCGCGTGCGCGGTTGTCCCTTCCAATGCATGGTCCCTTTGAAAGGTTCGATCGCCGCCCACATCCCCACCGGCCGCCTCAAAACCACGGTAAGTCCGGTCGCCCCTTCGTCCGGTTGATAAGACATCTTATTCTTGTGTTCCTGCCCCCACGCCACGTGCTTCGAACCCGGGCCATGGCACGTCTCGCACGAGACATTGATCTCCGACCATGTGGTGTGGTAGCTGTCCTTCGCCAGGTCGTAGTTCTTTTTCAGGTTGGTGGAATGGCAGTCCGCGCACATGTAGTTCCAGGTTTGGTTGCGCCCCGTCCAGTGCAGCGGGTCGGTGTAGGGCATCTTCTGATCGGCATACAAGTGGTACCAGCGCTGTCCCCCTTGCGCAGCCGGGTGCGAATCCCACGCCAGCACAAAACTCTGGTAGCGGCCGCGCGGAAAAGGCGCCAGGTATTGTTGCAGCGGGTAGACGCCGAACGTGTACGGAAGTTCGTAGTCATGCAGCTTGCCGTCGGGACCATCCGAGCGCACGTAGTACTTCCCTTCCTTGGTCGAGAACGTGGAGGTTACTCCGTCTTTGGTGAACGTCGCGTTCTTGAAGTCGCCCAGCACGGTGGATTCATTGGTCACCTGCATCGCCTGCTCATGATGCGAATTGAGCCAGCTCTGCACCTCGGCGGCATGGCATTCCGCGCACTTGTCTTTTCCTACGTACGTCGCCGTCGACGCCTTCTGCAATGTTTTCTGATGCACGAAATAGATGCGCCACAGCACGAAACCGACAATGCCGGCACCCAGCAGGCCCAGCACCGGAACCACAATCTTCAGCCACGGGATGCTTTTCGCTGGCGGGGGTGAGGGCGGCGGTGGCGCAGGCTTATTGGACGACGCCTGCGCACGCTTCTTATTGGACTTCTTCGGTGGCAACGTACCAATCTAACAGCCACGGATCTTCATGGGAGGTTGTAGCGAACCTGAGAGAACACCATGTTTGTCCACGCGTTAGTGGGGCCTGAGCCTTGTGACCACGGATAGCGCTCCAAGTAGGAATACTGAGCGCCAAGTTGAACCGAGCCCAACCCCTCATGCTTCCAGAACACCTGCCCCCATCCAACGCTGATTTCATTGAGCGTTCGGTTGGCGGAGTTCGAAGCGCCTGGGAATCCCCAGCCGATGTAGTTTCCGTTTAGATCAATGGCAGTTTGGCGCTGCCCGTAGGCGCCGCTGTAATACCCGTAAAAGCTCGACGTTTTCGTCGCTGCGTACTCTATGCCGCCCAGCCATGAGTACGCGTTGATGGGCTGGATGCTTCCCGTCGCTGTCACGATAACGTCCGGATAAAGACCGCCAATGTACCGGCCACCGCCGTGTGACGCGTAACCGTTGAATAACACCCTCAACCCTTTCGCAACTTCGAAGATTCCGTTGAGGTTGCCGCCGTAGCCGATGGCCGTTTCATGGTTCGTGATCGGATCGATAGCAGAGGAACTGCGAAATACACGCAGCAGAGCGCCCGCATCCAAATGCACAGATCGGCCGCCTGGTTTCCCGTCAAAGGAGGCTTTGAAGACGAAATCCGGCAAGGCGTTCGGTACCTTGAGCTCGTTCGTTCCGATGTCGTACTGGCCGTTCAGTGTGGACGCCAGTCCTGCGGGGAACACAACCGTGCCACCTACCTGTTGTTCGGGGTTTTCAAACGACATCCCGTAGGACGCATTCTTGGAAGCGTGATACACAATTCGAACCTGAGGGTCCCGTGCCCACACCAAACCGGCGACATAGTTTGTGTCGATCACCTGCGTCGTCGAAACGTCGCCGGGCCAAGGCAGGATATCCCTCTTCATCGGCGTAAGCAGCGAGAAGGTCTGACCGGCTGTTATCTCCCACTTCCCGCCCTGGTAATCCATCCATCCCTGCCGGATGCGAAACCCATAACTGCTGCTGGTAACGGTAACGTTGCCAGGCACGATGCCGCCGAAGTCAAACTCAAAGTAGCCCGCCACTTTGCTGGAGCCCAGATCGGCGTCAGCCCGTAGCGCAAGGCGTGTGCTCTGGGGGGAAAGACGAAACTCTGTCAGATTGCCGGGGGCGGTACTGGAGTATGGGATGCTACCGAAACTGGTTCCGACATTCCCACCTCCGTTCGTGCTCCGTACAAAACCCGTAAGAGCCACGTAGCCCAGCATCTGAATCTTCGCCGGCCCCAACTTAAGTGCAGGCCCGGTCTCCTGGGGCTGCACATCGAGCTCCTGATCGGGATCGAAAGGCACGGGAGGATTCTCGACTTGGGTGCTGTCACTCGGCACAACTTGTTGGGCCGGAGTGCTGGGAATCGGCGGCTCCGGCCCTCCACCCGTGCGTGGAAGACTCGGCAGGACTTCGCCCCGGTTCATCGCCGGAACCAGAGAAACCGGCTGATCGGCCACGGACTTGGAGCCGATGACCCGCAAGGTGGATTCGAGCGCGTCGATTCGTTTTTGTTGCGCCTCCAGCTGCTTCGCTTGCGCGGCGACCTGCGCTTTTAACAGGTCAATATCGCTCGGTTCCGAAGACTGTCCGTAAAGAAATGGCGAAGCTGAAATTACGCACAAGATACTGACCACCGGCTGTAATCTCATAAGGGCTCATTTGACCTCGTTACTTAACTTGATTGACTTGTGAATATTACGATTGATCAGCCGGTCCAGCTTTGCGAAAAAGCTAGCCGAAAGAGGCGAACGAGCCCCAGTATAAGTTCGGGTTGTTAAGTACTGATGACTGTCGGGGCGCCCCCGTCTCAACTCACTGCGCGCCTGAGATCGTAGTCGTCGCCGTAAGTCGTAAGTGATAGACAGCTGTGTAACAGTAATTGACAAAACCTTACGTGGCCTTACAGCACGTTCTAGTGGGTCAATATTGACAGTCCTCCGGAACGCTTCAAGTTCGGTCGCGTATCAACAACCGGTTCTGACGCACAACATCTGTTGTGAGGACACGGCCTCCGCCTTGTCTTCTTCCGACAATTCAGGTTCCGAAGTGGGGCGGGCCTCCTGCGAGTTACAGGGAAAGGTGGGCATTTTCATTAGCGATGCTGTTGCGCGGGCTGTTAGCCTGATGAGCAGAGAGTCATCTCGGCTTTTCTCATTACAAGCTGAAGCCGATCGCAAACTAAGACCTTTCATCAGCGCGTAACCTGATCGACGTAGTATCGGGGCTGGTCGCCGGGTCTCTTTGCCAGGCGGCCCAAGCGACAACCTGATCCCCGTCTGTGAAGGAGAACAACATGTCAACCAACAATGCAGCAGAGCACCATAAGAGCGCGGCTGAGCATCACAACCACGCCGCTAAGCACCATCAAGAAGCCGCCAAGCACCATGAGGCTGGCAATCACGAAAAAGCCGCCCATCACGCCCATCTCGCTCATGGCCACCATTTGCATGCACAGCACCACGCAAACGAAGCGGCGAAGCTTCACGCAGAGCAGCACTCGCCCGTTATAGCCCACAAGGCCTAGAAGGCATCGTGCTCCACCCGTACCCGCCGGTTATACTTCTTCATTGCTGCAGTACCTCCTCTGTGTGCTCCCAGCGCAACGTCGATTCTTCTCGAATCGGCCGGGAGTTGCTGCAGCGCTCTCTGACGATCACCAGAGTCGAACAGTAATTTACCGAACAGAATCAGTCGCTTGGCGTGCGCCCTAGTCGGAAGCCGGCTCGCCACGCTTCACTCTCATGGTGTGGGCTTCCTCCGAGAATTCAGGTTCCGAAGTGGCGCGGGCTGTCAGCCTGCTGAGCCGAGAGTCATCTCGGCTTTCCTCATTACAGGGTGAAGCCGATCGCAAAACGTTTTCATCATCCGAGGGTGAATCGGATCCCGGTCGTTTTGGCTTCGTTTCGCAAAAACCGGATCTGAATCAACTCGATTCGGGTGCGTCTCCGGCCTCGGCTCGCACAGACAGGCCGGAGTTTCTAGTTGACTCATTTAGTATTCAATACTTTGAGTTCGTTCGCACAGCTGAGGAGGTGGTATCCGGGCGGCTTAAGCGCGGCCGCGACAGTTCGTTTCGCAAAAACCAAATCGGGGCTCCAAGTTGCAACCCCGACCGCGAGACTCTCACTTAAACCGTCTGTATTCAATACTTTGAGTTCGTTCGTACAAAATAGAAGAGGCAAAACTCAGGTTCCGAACTGGGGCGGGCGCCCACGCCCGCGCCGCTCTCCGCCTCGGAGCAGGATGCCCACCTCCGGCTCTGCGCGTTACAGGGAAAGCTGGGCATTTTCCTGAGCGGGGGTTTCGTTTCAAAAACTCGATGTGGCGCGGGCTGTTAGCCTGCTGAGCCGAGAGTCATCTCGGCTTTCCTCATTACAGGGTGAAGCCGATCGCAAAACGTTTTCATGATCCGGGGGGCGAACGGAACCCGGTCATGATGACTTCGTTTCGCAAAACAGTTCGTGTGGGACCGGATCGGGCTTGGCTTCGTTCTTTCCGAACCAGCGACGTGACTGTGTAGGAGCGGATTCTGAGCTAATCAGCGCCCCGCCCGCGACTGTATCGCCAGCCCGCATTACGCCCTCGTGCATCGATGGCTTTGCCCTCAAGGCGGCCAAGTGCGCCGTTTGACGCAACGACACGGGCTGTGAGCGTGCGGGCACGATGATTCGGGTTCTAATCCTGCCGAACACCCTCAAAGTTGTGGCAGGAGAATTGCCGGGATATATGGTTCTAGGAGAAGCTCATGTTTCAGCTAAAGCGCATTTTGGTGCCGATCGACTTCTCACCCCACTCGGAGGCCGCGGCCAAACTGGCAGTCTCCCTGGCCTGCCGGTTCCACAGTGAGATCTCACTACTGCACGTAGTAGAACCCGGCCAGTCTGACTGGGCGGAGCCCGCCGTCACCTACACCACCAACCTGGAAGAAGAGCGCGCCCGGGAACGGCTGGAGGAATATCTAAAGGCCGATAGTTGCAAGGTCTCAGTGAACCGCTTTGTGCTGGTCGGCAACTGCGCGCTGCAGATCTGCCGCTTCGCGGAAGCGGACGAGGCGGACCTCATTGTCGTTCCGACGCGTGGCTACGGCGTCTTCCGCCGGCTGTTGCTGGGCTCGACCACGGCCAAACTGCTGCATGACGCGAGGTGCCCCATCATGACCGGAAAACACCTCGAAAACTCCGCCGGGTTTGAAACATCGCAGCCCGCCGCCCGGGTCCTTTGCGCGGTGGATCTCGGCGACACCTCCGAGCGCGTGGTGAGCTGGGCTCGCGACTTCGGGCGCGAGATCGGCGCCGACATCACGATTGCCCACGTCGTACTGACACCTGAGGGCGCCCGCCAGGGCCCAACAGACACGGATCTGACCGCCGCAATCTGCGAATCGGACGAGGATCGGCTACGACAGATGGCCAAGCACGTCGGCGTCTCGGCCCACATCATTGTGCGCGCCGCCTCCAACATTCACAAAGCCGTTTGTGAGTTGGCAACCAACACCGATGCTGGCCTGGTGGTGGTTGGCCGGGGCGAGCGCGTGGGCGCACGTATGAAGCCGACCGCCTATTCAATCATTGCCAACTCCCCTTGCCCTGTGGTGAGTGTTTGAAGTGAAACGGATTGACGGCTTGCATACAATGGGCGTTATGAAAACGCACCGTTTAATGCTTAAGGTAGCTGGGACGCTCGCGCTGAGCCTGTTCGCCACCACCGCCTTTGCGCAACAGCAGTTTGAGTTGGTCACCGGGAAGCCCTTCGATCAAGCAGTTCCGAAGGACTTCTACCTGGAAGGCAATGCGATCCCCACCGAGAAGCGGAACGCCGCCGTGGTCAAAACGCCTGGCGGTGGTCGCGCCGTGTTCGCTCTGATTGACACAGCCGGTTATTCCTCGGACATCACGACCAAGTACGTCGGCATGCTGATTACCGAAGGGGGCCTCTCGGTCTGCGGCAAGACCATAACCACGGGGAGTTACGGGTTTGGTTGGAAGCGGCCCGCAACCGGGGTGAACGAACCAGGCACGTTCATGCTGTACGACCAGGCAGGAAAGAGCGTGGCGGAGTGCCAGACACCGCGCGACGCGGACATCAAGATGCCACGGCCGTTGCAGGTGGTGATCGCGGCAGACGGGACACGGCTGTATTACGGGCGGCATTACCTCGCGCTGAAGTAGGCGTGCCTAGGCCAGTTGGCGGCGGAATCGCCAGGCGCTAAAACCGATCAGGAACGCGGCAGTAAGAGAGAGCGCGAACAACTCCGGCCAGACCGTCTCCACGCCGGCGCCCTTCAACAGCACGTCTCGGACCAGGATGTCGAAGTGACGGATGGGGTTGATGAGGGTTACGGGCTGAAGCCATTTCGGCATGGCTTCGATCGGCGTTAAGGCCCCGGATAACACCGAGAGCGGCGGCTGCACGAAGAAGGTCAGTAACTGCGTTTGCGCCGCGGTGCGCGCGAAGGTGGCGATCAGGGTTCCGATTCCGATGCCGCAGATGCCGCACAACGCGGCCCCAGCGCCGGCCAATAGCAGGTTTCCTCTGAAGGGAAGGTGAAAAGCCATATGCCCGGTAAACAACATCAGGCAGAAGCTGGCCATGACCAGAAAGATCAGCGGGCACATTTTGGCGGCGATGATCTCTAGGGCGCCGGCCGGGGTCATCAGCAATTGCTCCAACGTGCCGGATTCGCGTTCCCGCACCATGGTGCCCGACGCGACCAGCCCACCGGCCAGGATCAGCAGGACGCCGTAGACGCCGGTCACCACGAACCAAGCCGTCTCAAGACCCGGGTTGTAGAGCAAAGTGACCACGAGGTTCGCCTGTCCGCGCGGGTAAACGGAACCGCCCGCGGGCGTCTGACCATAAACCTGCGCTTGGGCTTCGACGGTGGCCTTTCCGATCAGCCGTTGCTGGTTCAGCCAGCCGATGGTGGCTTCGGCGTAACCTTGTGCGATCTGTGCGGTGTTCACATCAACACCGTTCAACAGCAGCTGCACCACGGCCGGCTCCTGGCGGTAAAGGCGCTTCGCGTAATCCCAGGGGATGACCAAGCCGAGATCGATCCGGTCGGCCCGGAGAGCGTCTCCCAGTTGGTCGATGGAAGAGTAGCTGTTGACCAGCACGAAGGCGCGGCCCTGTGTCATGACCGACGTCAATTCGCGGCTCTCGGCGGTTCGGCTGTCGTCTAGAACGCCGAGGCGGAGGTTCGAGACCTGAGCGCTGAGCGCGAAGCCGAACAGCAGTACCTGAAGAGTGGGCGGTATCACCAGCACGATCAGGAGGCGCTTGTCGCGAATGATCTGCTGCAGCTCTTTGCGGATGAGGGCCAGCAGCCGGGGCGAGACGATGTTATCGAGAAAGGCCATATCAATCCACCTGCATGCGCCGGATCCGGAGCCAGGCAATCGAGTAGAACGCCGTTCCCAGCAGAGCGATCGCAACGATGTCGAACCAGGTGGCTGACCAGCCACTGCCGCGCAGGAACGTATCGCGCACCACATCGATGTAGAAGCGGGCCTGCACGAAATCGGAAACCCAGCGCAACCCCGGAGGGATGTTGGCGATGGGGTAGATAAGACCGGATAGCAGCATGGCAAACATGAAGCTGGCCATCGAGAGGATCTGAAGCGCGGTGGACTGCGACGGAATGGACAGGCCGATTAACAGCCCAAAGCTGATGCCGCAGAACAGGAACGCGGCGCTGGCGACCAGGAATGGAACCGGATCGCCGGCCAATCGAATCCCGAAGATGAGACTTGCCTCGCCAACCAGAAGCATCCACTCGAGAGCGCCGATAACCATCACGCCCAGAATTTTCCCGAGCAGGAATTCGTGGGCGGAGATGCTGGAAACGTAGACCTGAAGGATGGTGCGTTGCTCCCCTTCCCGCGCGCCTGCGAGCACGGCGATGAGCGGGGGAAAGATCGACAAGGCGAGCACTAGGATTCCGGGGCCGTAGAACTTGTGCGAATCGCGGCCCGGGTTGAACCACAACCGCGACTGGGTAGAGATGAGACTGACGGAAATGGCCGGCGGCGAGAGCTGGCTGTTGAACGAGCCGACAATGCCTTGGAGCTTGCCTTTGATCAGATTCGCGGTGTTGGTATCGGTTGCGTCGACCATGGCTTGAATGGGCGTGCGAAAACCGCGGGACAAGTCATGCTCGAAGCGAGGAGGCAGGACCAGCACGGCACGGGCATAACCCTCGCGCAATGCTGTTTCGGGAGACATGCCATGGGGCAGAGTAAGGACCCGGAAGGAAAGGGATGAAGCGATAGCGGCAGCGAGGGCACGCGACTGCGGCGTCTGATCCAGATCCTGAACGGCCACTTTCATGTCGAGAACGTCGAGTGAAATAGCGGTACCGAGCAGAGCCAGCAAGATCATCGGAAGGCCAAGGGCAAGCGTTAGTCCGAGCCGGTCGCGCCGCATCTGGGTGAGTTCTTTTTTTACCTGAGCGCGGATGCGGCGGGTCGTCATGCGGCACCTGCGAGGAGCGTTTGCCGAGCCTTGGCGATGACCGCGAGGAAGACGTCCTCCAGCGAGTAGGCGCTCTGACGGGCTCGCTCGACCCGAATGCCGGCATGGTTCAGCTCCATGCGAAGCAGTTCGATCTCCCGTTCCGGGCGATTATATGTGACAAAGTGTATGCGGTCGCCGAATAGCGATACCCGCCAATGGTCGCGGTGCGATTGGAGCACTTCCAGCGCCCGCTGCGGTGAGTCCGTCGAGATCTCCAGAACGAAGCCGTCTTGAGCAGCCTTGACGCCGCTGGGAGTGCCCTCGGCAACCAGTTGACCATCCACCATGAAGCCGAGACGGTTGCACTGCTCAGCTTCTTCCAGGTAATGGGTGGTGATCAAGATGGCGGCGCCATTGTCGGCGAGGTCGTTGATCATGCGCCAAGAGTCGCGGCGAGCGAGCGGGTCGACGCCCGAAGTTGGTTCATCGAGGAATATGACGCGCGGCTCGTGTTGAATGGCCGCACCGAAGGCGACTCGCTGTTTCCAGCCGCCCGGAAGACTCCGCGTAAGAACATCGCCACGGCCGGAAAGCCCGGAGAAGTCGAGAACCCAGCGGCGTTTCACTTCACGCTCGGCTCGCGGCACACCATAGATCGCGGCGAAGAAGTCGAGATTCTCAGCGATGGTGAGGTCGTCGTAGAGTGAGAACTTCTGCGACATGTAGCCGATTTTCCGGCGGACCTGCTCGGAACGGAGTTCGCCGGTTTCCCCTGCGAGGCTGATCGCGCCGCGGGTCTTGGGCAACAAACCACAGAGCATCTTGATGGCGGTTGTCTTGCCGGCGCCATTGGCTCCCAGCAGGCCGTAGATCTCGCCGTAATGGACTTCCAGACTAAGGTCACGGACGGCTGTAAACTCTCCGAATTCTTTCCAAAGCCCGTCGCAGCCGATGGCAACCGAGTCATCGGCGCGGTGCCGGACGGAGCTGCGGGGGAAGGGAGTGTTAACGGCCACATGGCCGATGCTGGAGATCTTCGAGACAAACACGTTTTCGAGCGTCGGCAAATCGCCTTGGAGTTCAGCTGTACCGAGCCGGGCCGCTCGAAGCGCGTGGTTGATGTCGTGCGCTGCGACTCGCTCGTCGGCAACCAGGGCATCAAGCCGGTCGCCGAACCGCTGCACGTCGTGGATCGACGGGAGTTCCGATAAAACGGGCTCGGCTTTCTGCAGATCGATGCCGCGGACTTCCAGACGCCGGAGGCCCAGAGCCTTACGCAAGTCACGCGGTGTGCCAGATTCGATGATCTGGCCATCGAACATGAGCGCGACGCGATGACAGCGCTCCGCTTCGTCCAGATAGGGAGTCGCGATCAGGATCGTCATGCCCTGGGCCGAGAGCTGGGCCAAGGTATCCCAGAACTCGCGACGGCTGACGGGATCGACACCGGTTGTGGGTTCGTCGAGCAGTAGGATTCGCGGTTGCCCGATGAGGGCGCAAGCCAGCGCGAGCTTCTGCTTCATGCCGCCGCTTAGGCGTCCGGCCAACCGCCTGGTGAACTGGGCCATGCCGAACATCTCCAGGTAGCGTTGGCCCCGGCGCTGAATCTCTTCGTCAGAAACCAGACGCAGCCTGCCAATGTATTGCAGGTTCTCTTCGACAGTGAGGTCTTGGTAAAGGCTGAAGATCTGAGTCAGATACCCGACATCGTGCCGGGCGTCACGGGGTGGCTGACCGCTCATGCTCGCGTAGCCCGCGGTCTGAGGCGTAACGCCACCGAGCACATTAAAGGCGCTGGTTTTGCCGGCGCCGTCGGGACCGATGATCCCGAAGATTTCACCGGCCTCGACCGCAAGGTCGATTCCGCGAACGGCCTCGAGCTCCCCGTAGCATTTGCGCAACCCACTCACGAGGATGGCGGCTTCGGGGACCGGGGGGACAGTCATTGCGACTTTCTAGGGGCAACAGGCCAAGCGGTCCCATCCACTAGAATCTCTCCATCGGCAGGCATACCGGGTTTGGCGAAACCAAAGCCGGACTTCAACCCGAGTTTCACTCCCACGACTTGCTTCACGCGATCGTTTTGGAAGTAGGTGTTCTCCGGCGTAAATGTCGCCTCCGGATCGATGCGTTGAACATACGCATCGAGGGGCTGTTGTGGCGCGGAATCGAGAAAGACCCGCGCAGCCTGATCGAGTTTGACGCGTCCAATTTGCCCTTCCGGGATGTAGCCTCGCAAGTAGACCTTTGTGAGATTGACGACGGTGAGAATGGGCGTGCCGGCAGAGACTACTTCACCCGGTTCAGCGGTCCGCGTGGCGACAGTTCCATCGAATGGAGCGATCACGTTCAGGTCGGCCCGATTGGCGCGAGCTTCCTCAAGGTTGGCTCGGGCTCGCTCTTGATCCGCTTGGGCTCCAGCCACCAATGCCTTCTGCTGAGTGATCTGGGCCTGGACGGTCAAAACTTGAGCGGTCCGAATCGGCGGATTGGAGAGCGTCGCCTGAGCCGTCCCGAGAAGGCCACGCGCCGCTTCCACTTGGCGGTGAGCGGCGGCTAGAGCGGCTTTCTGAGCTGCGGCAAGGCTGGCCTTTTCCTTGGCCTGGAGAACCGATACTTCGTCTTTCTGAACCAGTTCGGCATAGGCGCCGGCGGTGAACTCAGCATAGTTGTAGCTGGCTTGGGCTTGAGCTTCCTGAGCTTCCGCAACGGCCAGATCGGCCTCGGCCTGCCGGACCCGTCCCTGCGAGTCCGTTTGCGACTGAGTTACCCCGAGCCGATTTTGCTCTAACTGCTGCTCCAACACAGCGATAGCGTCCTGAGCCTGCTGGAGCTGCGCGCTGGCCTGCCGTAATGCGGCTTCGGATTGCTGTTCGCGAGCCCGAATCTGCTCGTCGTCCAGGCGGGCAATAACTTCCCCAGCCTTGACCGTGTCTCCCTCTCGAACCGTGATTTCGCGTATCCGTCCGCTGGTCTTGCAGGCCACCGCGGAATCGTCAGCTTCTATCCGCCCGCTCAGGGAAACGACATTAGAAGGCGGCGCGGGGTGGCTGAAGACCGTTCTCCACAAGATCAGTGCCAAAGCCACCAGCCCAAGGATGAGAAACGGGACAACGCGGCGACGCGGATGGGTTGAAACAGCGTCAGATGGTTTGCCCGCCGGTGGCGAGTCAGGCTGCGGGCCAGCAGTCACCGGTGTCAGGACTGAACTCATTAGTGCCCTATTTCACGCTACCAGAGCCGGGACTGACCAGCTCCTGATCGGCGATTCCGGTTTTGGATGCCTCTTTCAGAGTGGCGAGCCGGTAGGCTTCCTGGGATTGTTGAAAAGCCTTGGCGGCGTGGTCAAGTGCCTGACGCGAGAGCTCGACGGCACTCAGGTGCTCGCCCTGCTCCTGGTGGGCAGCAGCCGTTCTGTGTGCGTGGGCTGCTCGCTCGTGTTGTTCCGCCGCTTTTCGGTGGGATTCAGCTGGCATTGTGGTTACCTCTATGCTCTAGGGTTACAGATGAAGGCAGCAATCTACGGTCCAACCGCTAAGTGGCTGATCTGGAATTGGTTGTCAAGGCTGGAGGAGCGAAGTGAAGCCAAGAACATCGCTGCCGCGCGGGGAAAGCGTGATATGGCGCAGAACCAGTCATTACCTGGGCTATGAACCCGGCCGGGATTGCACGGGAATGATTCCGATCGTCCCCAACCAGGTCTCAACCAACTGAGGCCATCCCGTTATCGGAAACGTCGTGCGCCGCAGCCCAAAGGCGTGCCCGCCGTGCGCGTACAAATGCATCTCCACGGGGACCCCGGCCTTCTTCAGCGCGATGTAGTAAGCCAGCGAGTCATTCACATTGTCCACGTGGTCATCCTCCGCCTGCAACAAGAACGTAGGCGGTGTCTGGCTGGTGACATTCACATCGGGGTTCAAGGCAAGACCTTTATCGACAATCGAAAGACGATCCGGGTGAGGAACTACATACTTTTTGGTGCCTTGCTTCGCATCCCACTCCGCTGCGGACAGCGACAGATGGCCTGGATAAAGAACGACCGCAAAATCGGGGCGGCAGCTCACCTTATCGGCGGCATCGACAGCGGGATACAAACGCGTCCCGAAGTGCGTGCTCATCGCCGCCGACAGATGACCGCCTGCCGAGAACCCGAGGACGCCAATCTTGTGCGGATCGATGTGCCACTCCGCTGCGTGAAAGCGCACCAGCCCCACTGCCCGCTGCGCATCTTCCAACGCCATAGGTGATTCCGGATACGGCCCCGATTTCGGATACGGCCCCACATCCGTCACGCGGTATTTCAACAGCACACACGTGATCCCCTTGGGCGTCAGCCAATCACAGACCTCCGTTCCTTCAAGATCGATGGCTAGCATCTGATAGCCCCCGCCAGGGAAGACGACGACCGCAGCGCCCGTATTCTCTCCTTTTGGCGAATAGACTGTGATCGTAGGCCGCGACACGTTGCTCACGCCTACCACCGGCCTGCCGGCAATCAGATCCCCCTTCCCCGACGTCGCAGCGAACTCCGGCCCAGCAACAGGCTGGGAATCGGGCACGTCCCCAGGCCATATCGGCACTTGCGTATGTCCCGGCGATGGCTGCCAGACAGGCTTTTGCGCGTTCAGACCGCTAAACGCAAATACAACACCCAACGCAAAGATCAGAGGCCTAATCACAGCTCTTACTGTAACCAGTTACTGCCGGAAGCCGCTCATCGGAAAACTGTCGAGACCGTCGACCAGGGAAAGCAGCGGGTCAGAGCGCCAGCGGCGTTCCCGGTGTGCGTATTTGGATGGCTCAGTAACAGAGTTTCGACACGACCGCGCGAAGATGCGCCACACATTCGTTCAGTTCGGTGACAGGGACAAACTCACCCGACTTATGGGCGACGGTCATGTCGCCCGGCCCGAAGACTACCGTTTCAGACGTTGCATTACGAAAGTGAGCGGCTTCTGTGCCAAACGAAACTGTCGCCGAAGGACGGCCTGAGACTGACTCCAGCAGAGCGGCAAGTTGGCTGGTAGGCGAAGGCTCGAACGGCGGATCGATGCGCTTGACCTCCAGCCGCGCTTCAAAGCCGGGAGTGGTTTGTGCCAGCTGAGACAACTGCTCCCGAATGAGCTCGGCTGCGAGCGCAGGATTCTGACCGGGGACCGGCCTCCATTCGACGGTGATGCAACATTCGCCAGGCACAATGTTCTTGGCTGTCCCTCCATGAATCAGACCCGCATTCATGGTGGTGAAGGGTGGATCGAAAGTGGGGTCAGTGAATTCAGCCAGCTTGGTGGCGACGCCCTCCAACTGAAGCACGACGCGAGCAGCATCGACAATCGCCGAATGACCCTGGGAGGGAAACGCACTGTGAGCCTCTTTGCCCTTCACCGTGATTTCGGCCAAGGCATAGCCTTTCCCGCCACGGATCGGCCGGAGACCGGTGGGTTCACCAATGATCATGAACCGGGAACGAACGGCAGACTTGGCGGCGAGGTGTTTGGCTCCGACACAGCCGACTTCTTCATCGGCGGTTAGAACGAGTGCCAGCGGCTTCTTCGCACGGGCCAGATCCAGATGCGACAGGGTCTCGAGCACGCAAGCGAGAAAACCCTTTACGTCGCAACTGCCCCGGCCATACAAGCGGCCGCCCTCAATCACCGGGTGCACAGCTGCCTGCCAATCGGCTTCGAACGGGACGGTGTCGGTGTGACAGACGAACGCCAGCTCGGCGGCACCGCTCGGCGGCCACCTGCTGGTTGCAACCAGGTTGGCCTTACTGTTGCCGCATGAATCGCGGTAGTTGTGAAGTTCCACCGCCCAGTGGATTGGATCGAGGTAGTGAAGCACGTAATCGATGACGGGCTGGTTGCTCATCGACGACACGGAAGGAATCGCGACAAGATCCAACAAAATGTCGGGTGCAGTCCGCATGCTTAGCAACTCCACAGGCGCCGCTGGAGCTGGCTAAAGTCGCGGGTAATCTTCTCTTCGCGAGGGTGGCGGCCATCCTGAATTTGCATCCGGCCGCCCACACAAACTTCCCGGATTGCGGTTCGCTCCAATGAGAAGACGACGTGATTGAGCAAGGATTCGAGGTCTGCTCCGGCGAGAGATGAGTCGTTCAAATCAACCGCGAAGAAATCGGCGGGCTTACCGATTTCCAGCGTGCCGACGGGAGTGGCGAGCGCTGCTGCCCCCGTCTCTGTTGCGCTTTCAAACAACCGTTGCGCGAGCGCGCTCCCGCCGGAGGGAGGCGCAAGGACGGCTCGTTCAAGGCGGTTCATCCGCAAATGGTATTCGAGCAGGCGAGCATCCTCTAACAAGTCGATTTGGATGTTGCTATCGGAACCGAAACAGATGCCAACGCGGCTTTTGGTAAGACGGTCGGCCGGAACGGCGCCGTCACCGAGATTCCGTTCGCTGGTGGGGCAGGCGCAGACGCGCGCCCCCGCAGAGGCCAGCGCCTGCACTTCCGCCTCCGTGACATGGATGGCATGGATTCCCGTGAAGCGAGCATCGAGCACCGCGTGATTGCGAACCAGTTCAATCGGACGAACGCCGTGCTCCGCCAGGCACTCGTTAATCTCTCCGGGCTGCTCCGACACGTGCATGTGGAGAGGAAGATTCGCGGCTCGGGCGTATGAGGCGACCTCCAGAATGTAATCGAGTGGAAGTGCCCGTACACTGTGAGGAGCGACAGCCACGGAGCCCTTGGCGTCTGGAAAGAGCAGCGGGGCGGAGGAACGAAGCGCTTCGGTGTCGGCGATAAAATCTTCCGGTCGTGAAGTGATGAATCGCGCTTGACCCGGATTCGGGGGCTTGTTCCAGCCTGCACGTGCATACGCGGTACGCAGGAGAACGATGCGCAGACCAACTTCTGTTGCGGCTCCGAGCACTTCATGAGCGAGCAGGTTACGGTCAGAGTACGGTGCGCCACCGGGAGCGTGGTGCAGGTAGTGGAATTCGCCCACGGTGGTGATCCCGGAAAGCAACATCTCGAGGAACGCCATGCGAGCAACCATATGAACGTCGTCGGGCGTCAGGCGATTGGCCGCGTGATACATGGCTTCACGCCAGGTCCAGAACGTGTCGCGCTCGGCCGAAGTGCGGTGCTCCGTCCGGGCTCGAATCGCACGCTGAAAGCTGTGTGAATGCACATTGACCAAACCTGGAAGGAGTGCCCGATTTTTGAGCCTGACAGCATTCTTCAGATCGTCCGGTTCGCGCGAGAACCGGCGAATGATCCCGGTCGAATCCACGAATAAGGCTAAGCCGGATTCGAACTTCCCCTGGAAGTACGTCAAGTCGGCGTGCCAGCCGGTTTCGGTGTCAGCGCTCATAGGCGAGGCGGCCTCCAATGTACACCGAGGCTGCCGATTCGATGCCGGCGAAGTAAGCGATCTCGCGGTAGTCGTGGCAATCGTGAATAACGAAATCGGCCTGCTTGCCAGCTTCGAGGGAGCCGATCTCGGCGCCTAATCCGAGGCTGTAGGCAGCGTTGATGGTGGTGGCCGTAATGGCCTCGGCTGGTGTCATACCCATCTGAGTGGATGCAAGTGACAAGACCAATGGGATGGAAGGGATAGGGGAGGAGCCGGGGTTGAAGTCGGTGGCTAAAACGACCGGCAGGCCGGCGGTAATCATCGCTCGTGCGGGTGCGAATCGTTTGCAACCGAGCGTATAAGCGGAGGCCGGTAACAGCACGGGCTGAACGTTGCCGCCTCGAAGAGCGGCGATACCGGGTGCGTCGATTTGTTCCAGATGATCGGCCGTGGTTGCTCCGACGGCGGCAGCCATCTCCGAGGCGCCCGACCGGGAGAGCTGGTCCGCATGGACGCGCAGTCCGAAACCCAGCTGCCGGGCCACCTGTAAAATCCTGGCCGAGGCGGCAGTATCGAAGATCCCTGGCTCGCAAAAAACATCGCAGTATTTCGCCAATCCTTCGGCGGCGACGGCCGGCAACATCTCGTGAATTACCAAGTCGACGTATTCGGTGGTGCGGCCCCGATACTCGTCGGGAATCTCATGTGCGCCGAGAAAAGTGGGGATGTAACGTAGGGGCCCGTCGTGATTGAGGCGGCGAATCACACGCAGCATCTTCAGTTCGTCGACAAGAGACAGACCGTAGCCGGACTTCCCTTCGAGCGTGGTAGTGCCCGTTCGGAGAAACCAGCTTGAATGGCGGCGAGCCGTTTCGAAGAGCTCGTCCTCGGAGGCAGCGCGCGTTCTTCTGACGGTGGAGCGGATGCCACCTCCGGCCGCGGCGATCTGTTCGTAGGTCAATCCGGCCGCGCGAAGTTCAAACTCGTCGACACGCGTGGAGGCGAACACGGGGTGCGTGTGTGCGTCCACAAAACCTGGGAGGACGACACGCCCCAGAGCGTCGACGACGGGGCAGCCATTGGCAAACTGTGGTTCCAATTCCGACCTGGCGCCAAGGGCGACGATCTTTCCGTCGCGAATGAGCAGTGCGCCGTCGTTAACAATAGAGAGCTGCCGCAACTCTTCGTTTGTGCGGGGGCGGGCCGGACCCGCTAGCGTGAGGATCTGGCTGCAGTTGGTTACGGCAAACGTAGCATGGGGAACCGAGTTCACCGATTCATCCTCTACGAACCTTCCTTGACGCGCCGCCTGATTTGAGCGAGGGCGCCAGTGAGACGATTCTCGATCCGAGCGTACCTTGCCGAGACTTCCGCGTACAGATCGAAGAGCGGCTCGGCGTCTCCGTCTTCGACTGCTCTCAGGCTTCTCATATTGGTTTCAACGTTCAAAAGCAGCGATGTCGCGGCCGCTCTGAGGAACTCCAAAGAGGTCCCTAAGTCGCTCAGTACGGCGGCCAAGACTTCGGGCTCAGCTTGAATCGCCAATTCGGCTAGATCCAGTGCGCGGCAGGCGGCCTCAAGCGGGACTCGCGTGGATTCCAGTAAGGAGGAACGGCGGGCCGCGTCGCGGGCGGTCTTTTCCTCTTGGTCGGCCTTGGGGAGCCGCAGCGCCGCGATGTAAGAATCAAACGCCTCAATGTCTTCATCAGCAGTGCCGCGGCAAAGAGCGAGGAACTCAATGGCCCGCTGCTTGAGCACAGTGACGGCAGCACCTGGCCGCTTCTTTTCCGTGATCGCCAAACACATCTGGAGTAGTGCGCCGGCGAACGACACGGTTACGGCTGCCAGCGCACCGCCGCCCGGGGTGGGAGCGTCAGTGGCGATACGGTCTTCGAACTGTTGAAGAGTCAAATCCCGGACGGAGGGCGAAGTCAATCGGAGCTCCCCCCGGCCTTCGGCTGATGCAGCATGGGAACCTGGACGCCGAGGCGCTCGGCAACTTCAATGGCGGTGGGATACCCGGCATCGGCGTGTCGAATGATGCCTGTGCCCGGGTCGGAGGTTAGGACGCGGCTGAGCCGCCGGTCACTTTCCTCGGTTCCATCGGCGACGACCACCATGCCCGCGTGCTGCGAATAGCCGATACCGACTCCGCCTCCGTTGTGTATGGAAACCCAGGAAGCGCCGGCTGCGGTGTTAACGAGAGCGTTCAGCAAGGGCCAATCGGCGATCGCATCGGAACCGTCGCGCATGCCTTCAGTCTCGCGATAAGGTGAGGCGACTGAACCGGTGTCGAGATGGTCGCGGCCGATCACAATCGGGGCCTTGATCTCACCGGAGCGAACGAGCGCATTGATGGCAAGCCCGAACTTGGCGCGGTCGCCATAGCGCAGCCAGCAGATTCGCGCGGGCAAGCCCTGGAACTGAATTCGTTCACGAGCCAGGCGAATCCAACGGATCAGATCCAGGTCGTCCGCGAACAATTCAAGGGCGAGCTGGTCTGTCCGGTAGATATCTTCGGGCTCGCCCGAGAGCGCGACCCAACGGAAGGGTCCGCTGCCCTCGCAAAACATGGGGCGAATGTATTCCGGTACAAAACCGGGAATGTCGAACGCATTCTTGACGCCGGCGTCCTTGGCAAAGGTGCGGATATTGTTGCCGTAATCGAAGGCCACAGCGCCGGCTCTCTGCAGGGCCAGCATAGCCTCCACGTGGCGGGCCATGGAGGACATGGAACGGCGAACGTACTCGTCGGGGTTGGCTTGACGCAAGGCGACGGCCGCCGTGAGGCTGAGGCCTTGGGGCACATATCCGTTCAGCGGATCGTGCGCACTGGTCTGATCTGTGATGACGTCGGGGACGAAGTTGCGCCGAACCAGTTCCGGCAGAACGTCGGCGCAGTTGCCGACCAGCCCTACCGAGATTGCACGCTTGGCCGCACGAGCTTCATTCAGGATTAAGAGCGCCTCATCCAAAGAGTGAACAAGTTGGTCGCAATAGCGCTTGGTGACCCGCTTTTCGATGCGACCCGGATCAACATCCACGCCAAGGAAGCAGGCACCGTTCATGGTGGCGGCCAGCGGCTGAGCGCCACCCATACCTCCCATTCCGCCCGAAACAACCAGCTTGCCTTGCAACGAGCCACCAAAGTGCTTTCGTGCGGCGGCGGCGAATGTTTCGTAAGTGCCCTGGACGATGCCCTGACTGCCAATGTAGATCCAGGAGCCCGCCGTCATCTGGCCGTACATCGTCAGGCCGAGCTTATCGAGCCGATTGAACTCGTCCCAGTTGGACCAATGGCCGACCAGGTTTGCATTTGCCAGCAGGACGCGCGGCGCCTCCTGATGGGTGCGAAAGATGCCAACCGGCTTGCCGGATTGAATCAGCAGCGTTTCATCATTTTCCAGACTGCGCAAGGAGCGCACGATGGCATGGAACGATTCCCAGTTGCGCGCCGCACGGCCTGTGCCGCCGTAGACGATTAGATCGTCAGGGCGCTCGGCGACATCCGGATCAAGATTGTTCATGAGCATGCGCAGCGCGGCTTCCTGGTGCCACCCCTTGCAGCTTCGTTGCGTCCCGCGGGGTGCTTTCACTTGCATTGCCGTTTCGATCATGAGAGTAGGCCTCTTTCTTCTATTTGCTCACGTTTGATGACTGTGCAGCTAGTCGCAGAATGGGTCGAAAACGCCGCGGCGGATCGCCTCGGCCATGGCTTGGATATCGCGCGATGGGGGGCGATCGACGGTCAGACGGGGCACGAAGGACCGAATCAGCTGGCGTGCCCGCTCGATAACTTGCGACGAACGAAGCGGCGAACGATAGTCCAGCCCTTCGGCGGCGGCGATCAGCTCGATGGCAAGCGTCTGTTCGGCGTTTTCGACAATCTGCCTGAGCTTCAGTGCGGAAGTCATCCCCATGGAGACATGGTCTTCCTTGCCGCCCGAGGTAGGAACGCTGTCCGTACAAGCCGGGTGGGACAAGACCTTGGCTTCGTTGAGCAAGGCGGCGGCGCAGACATGGGCAACCATGTAGCCGGATGAGATGCCGGGCTGACCACTTAGGAAGGACGGAAGCCCTTCGTTCAAGTCAGGATTGATTAGCCGGTCGATGCGGCGCTCGGTGATGCTCATCAGATCCGTCAGCGCCATCGCTGCGTAGTCGAAGACCAGGGCCAGCGGTGCGCCGTGGAAGTTACCGCCGCTCAGAATCTCGCTGGTCTCCGCGAAGACCAGAGGATTGTCGGTGGCCGATCCACTTTCAATCTCGACGACGTGGCGAGCGTGATTGAGGGCATTGCGAGTGGCGCCGTGAACCTGGGGCATGCATCGCAAGCTGTAAGCGTCCTGGACGCGGGGATCGCCGGTCAGATGCGAACGGCGAATCTCGCTGTCTGCGAGGATTGCACGGAGATGAGCAGCTACGGCTATCTGGCCCTCATGCGGACGCGCGGCGTGTATGCGCACGTCAAAGGCAACCGGCGTGCCCAGCACCGCTTCGAGAGTCATGGCGCCCGCCAGATCCGCCAGTGCGGCAACCCGCAGTGCGCGAAGCAGCGCGAGCCCACCGACGGCACACATCGCTTGCGTGCCATTCAGGAGAGCGAGGCCCTCCTTAGCCGCCAGACGAACGGGTTTGATTCCGGCGGCTTGCAAGGCGGCTGCGCTCTCCTGAACCGTGCCGCGATACAGACACTCACCTTCGCCAATCAGGCCAAGAGCCAGGTGAGCAAGGGGAGCGAGATCGCCGCTGGCGCCGACGGATCCTTTCGCAGGAATGAGTGGATAGACACCGCGATCCAACATGGCAAGCAGCGCTTCAACAATCTCAACCCGGCAACCGCTAAACCCAAGCGCGAGCACGTTCGCGCGAAGCAACATCATGGCGCGCGTTTCCCTCACAGGAAGAGGCGAGCCTAAACCGCTGGCATGGCTGCGAACGAGGTTCAGTTGCAGAGCCTCGAGATCCGAGTCGGGAATGTGAACGTCGGCCAGCTTTCCAAAGCCCGTGTTGACTCCGTAGACAACCTGCTTCTGCGCCAACAGGCGCTCGACCTCCTCACGAGATGCCAGTATGCGAGAGCGGGCCGCATCGGATAGGGCAACGGCTGCTTCACCATTCGCGACCGCATCGATCTGGCGTAGAGTCAAAGACTGACCCGAAAGCACAAGCATGTTGACTTTACGTTAATGCCTGGCAGCATTGCCTGGAAGACATAAAGCACCGTTTCTGACAAAATAGAAAGAGTGTTTGACCTATTTAGGAGGGATAAAGAATGAAATCTGCTGTATTGATGGATCAATACGGGAGAAACCTCCTACGGGCACTCCAAGGTGATGTGCGGGCATCGGTGGCGGATCTGAGCCGGCAGATCGGCCTGTCACAGACACGCACGGCGGAACGACTGAGACGACTGGAGGAGACGGGAATTATCCAAGGCTATTCGGTCGAGATTGACCGGGAAGTTCTTGGCTTGCCGATCCTTGGTTTCATCCGCTTCACTTGCTCCGGCGGGAACTACCGGAAGTTTCTCGCGTTCGTGAAATCGCTTGAACAAGTGGAAGAGTGCCATCATACGACCGGCGGCGACGCTTTTTTGTTGAAGGTCTCGGTGGCATCGATGGATGACCTGGAAAAGCTCATCGAGAGTCTCTTGCCATTTGGCGACCCGACGACGAGCCTGGTGCTGTCCTCTCCGGTTGCGAAGCGGGCATTACCGATTGCCGGCGCGACGATCGCTAAACGGGATTCCGAAGTAGTACCTTAAGGACGCCACGCTTGGCGGCCTCCTCGAACGCGGCCGGCGCGCGATCTAGAGGGAACCCGGCAGAGAGAAGTGGGGAAACATGGACACTTCCCTGCTCCAGCAGCTGAATGGCCGGCTCAAAGCGCCCGCAGCGCGAGCCGACCAGCGTGATTTCGTTGACGATGATGCCAGCTGTGTCGATAGCCACTTCTCCGTGAACGGTCGACTTCATGACGACTGTGCCCCGTGGACGAACCATGTGAACCGCAGTGCGCAATCCCTCCGGCGAACCGGTTGCATCGACGACGTATGGAAACTCGGCGTGCGGGAGCTTGGAGTCGGCAGCAACCTGAATGGTTTCCACGCCAGACGCTGCGCCGATGGCAAGTTTCGCGGCGTGGCGGCCGTAGTGAACCACATGCGCGCCGTGTGCGGCGAATACCTGAGCGACCAAGAGGCCGAGCTTTCCATCACCGAGAACGGCGACCCGGTCACCTCTGGGAATCTGTATCTGATCAAGGATCTCGCAGGCAGCGGCGAGAGGCTCAATGAAGACCGCCTGTTCGGACGGGATGGAATCGGGGACGATATGTAGGTTGCGCTCCGGCAAGAGAATGTACTCGGCGAATGCGCCCGGGTGTCGCACGATGCCAAGCACCGTGCGAGTAGGGCAGTGACGCCCCAGGCCCTGCCGGCACCACTCGCATTGGCCGCAGAATAGATTGATCTCGCCGCGCAACGCGCTTACCCACAAGATCCGGTTGATCGGCCTCCACAACAACGCCGACAAACTCGTGGCCCGGCGTCCCCGAGAAGCCATAATAGCCGCGTTGCAGTTCCAGATCGGTGTTGCAGATACCGGCAACGAGCATACGGATCCGAGCGAAGCCAGCGGGGCGATCAGTGACAGGGACTGTGCGCACAGAGACGATGCCGTGATCGAGGTGGACAGCCAACATGTTGGTTATCGTTTGACGACCAACGTAACATTGTGCGTCGGCGATGGCCAAGCCGCGGCGAAAGCTTCCGCCATCCGGCGTGCTTCCTATAATGAGACATTCATGCAAAGCTCTGCGCTCGAGACGGTGACCGCCAAGGAGCCCGCTGCGCTCTATGCAAAAGGCTGCGACAAGCTCGCGGCTTCGGCAAAACTGACGTGCTTTGAACCGAACTGCCGGGCGAAGTACCCGCTGACCGAAGTGATCTACCAATGCCCCCGCTGTGGGGGACTGCTCGAAGTGACTTACGACTGGGGTTCGGCCGACACGGAGCTTTGGAAACAGATTTGGCGGGCGCGGCGCATGGACAACCAGCCGATGAACCAGAGCGGAGTCTGGCGCTATCGAGAAATGATGCCGTTTCTGGATTCGGCGCACGGCGTGGTGACGCTGCGCGAAGGCAACACGCCCGTACTGGAGTCAACGCGAGCGGCTGAATATGCGGGCCTCGACAGGATCACTTTCAAGCACCAGGGATTCAATCCCACCGGATCGTTCAAAGATAACGGGATGACGGCCGGCGTAACGCAGGCGAGCCGGCTCGGAAAGACGCGCGTAGCGTGCGTTTCCACAGGCAACACCTCCGCTTCCATGTCGGCCTACGCCAGCGCGGCCGGGTTAACGCCGGTGATCTTCCTGCCACATGGCAATATCTCATTCGGAAAATTGGCGCAGGCGCTGGAGTATGGAGCGCTGACGCTGCAGGTTGAAGCAAACTTCGATGAGATCCTGGCGCTGGTCCGAGAGATTGCCGAGCGTTCCGACTTGTACCTGCTGAACTCGATCAATCCGTTTCGAATCGAAGGACAGAAGACGATGGCCATCGAGCTTCTGGACCAATTGGATTGGCGCGTTCCCGATTGGGTTATGGTTCCCGGCGGCAACCTGGGCAATACCGCGGCCTTTGGAAAAGGATTTGCGGAGTTGCACCAGGCAGGATTAATCCCGCGGGTTCCAAAGATCGGCGTGGTGCAAGCGGAAGGGTCCGCACCCTTCTTCGAGTTCATGAAGGCGCCGCGCCCGGATGGGTTTCAAGCGGTGCGGACGCCGGAGACTCTGGCCACAGCAATCCGGATTGGCGATCCCGTCTCATGGCCTAAGGCGTGGCATGTGCTGCGAGAGGCCGGCGGAATCGTCGAATCGGCCAGTGAGCAGGAGATCGCGAATGCGAAGGCGGTGATCGGGAAGGCCGGCATCGGATGCGAACCGGCGTCGGCAGCAACACTGGCCGGTATCAAGAAACTGGTCGGACGGAACGTCATCGGCAGGGATGAAAGCGTGGTGGCCATCCTGACGGGCAATGTTCTAAAGGACCCGGATTATATTTATCGCTATCACACGGGCGAACTGAAGACCCCACAAGGGGCAGCGATTTGCTCTGATTTCGGAAACCGTCCGAGGGTTGTGCCAAACGACTCCAGCAAGATTCTCGAAATTCTAGAACGAATGTAAGCGGGCCTTACTTGGACTGCAAGAACGCAGCCATTTGCAGGGCGACTTCGCTGGGAATCTGTCCTATAGTCTGGCCATTCGAGCGACTGACGATCCGGATCATGCTTTGCCGGGTCTGCGGATCGCGCGCCAGCACAAGCTCCCGGTCGTGTCCAAACAGTTCGCTCTGGTTAATAGCCTTTACGGCCTCCTGCGCGGGGCGATTCTCTGACAAATTGACTTGACTGAGGCCCGAGTTTGGGGTCATCGACAGCAAGGATTGCCGGAGTCCATCGTTAGTGATCTCCATGTTTGTGCCTTTGGATGCCTTATCGGCGGCGAGCGAAAGATCTTGAATCTCCAGTAAGGCATCCGGCTGACCTTAGCGACGTGATTCCGTCCTCAGTCGTAGGATGCGAGCTCTTTATTGGGATGCGTGGGGCTTCGGCGCCTGATATTTCGGCGCGTGATACTTCGGCGCCTTGTAGTGATTCTTCTTATTGCTTCCGTAAAAGTGCGTGGCACTGCGGTTCTTGTGGGAGACTTTGTAGCTGGGCTGCTTCGGGTGCGAATGAAAGATGGACGCCGAAAGGTCTGTCCCCGCAAGCAGGAGCAGCGAGCAAACCAGGATGCTAAAGAAGCGTAGCTTGCTCATGATGGGTATATCGACCGAACCCCGCACTCTAAGCATAGTGTACAGAAGACCGCCCCCATCCGCCAGTAGCGGGACTGCGGCCCGGCTGGTGGGTGCCTGTTAGATTAACGGCATGGATTTCAACCGCCAGACGACTTTGCCGTCAGCCACCGGCCTTCCGGCGTGACCGGCTATGTCTCTCGCTGACCTCTTCCGGTCCTTCCTGCCGCTACACAATCCCGCCGGCTTCGGTGCCAGCGACTTCGTCGAACTGGCGCTGGCTGTCCTTCTGGTTGTTCTGGTGCTGGCACGGGTGCCCATCGAGCCTTTAGTTCAAAGGCTCGCGCGGAGGACAGGCTGGTGCATGTTCTTCCTTGCCGTGCTGACAATCACGCTTCGATTGGCTCTGCTGCCTTCGCATCCCGTACCCATTCCGCAAGGGGCCGACGACTTCAGTTACTTGTTGCTGGGCGACACGATGGCCCACTTGCGCCTGGCCAATCCGCCGCATCCGTGGCACCGGTTTTTCGAAACAAACTTCGTTTTGCAGCAGCCCTCTTACAGTTCCATTTACCCGCCTGGACCTGCGCTGGCGCTGGCGGCGGGCCAAGTGCTTTTTCACCTTCCCTGGGCGGGCGTAGTGCTCTCCGTGGCGGCATTCTGCTCACTGTGCTATTGGATGCTGCTGGGCTGGACAACGCCAGGATGGGCATTGCTCGGCGGGCTTCTCGCGGTTTGTGAGTTTGGTCCACTGAGCTACTGGATGAACTCCTATTGGGGCGGCGCCGTGTCCGCGATGGCGGGATGCCTGGTGTTTGGAGCGTTGCCCAGGCTGCAGAAACACGGCCAGACTCGCGACGCGATTCTGTTGGGTCTTGGGATTGGCCTGCAGATGCTCTCGCGGCCCTATGAATCGGTCATCCTGGACATGGCGGTGGCACTGTTCGTTATTCCAGCGCTACGACGGTTCGCCAAGATGCTGCCCGTGGTCGTGCTGGCTGTTCTGCCCGCAATCGCACTGCTCGCCTTTCACAACCGAGCAGTAACGGGAAACTGGACCACGCTGCCGTACATGCTGAGCCGATATCAGTACGGCGTGCCCACCACGTTTACGTTCCAGCCCAAGCCGATTCCGCATGCAGAACTCACGGCGGCCCAACAAATCTATTACGAAGGACAATCGGCCGCACACGATCGGACGCCGGGATTCATGGAAAGGCTGCTTAGCCGGCTTCCCTTCGCGCGTTTCTTTCTGCTGCCCCCGCTGTTCCTGGCTCTGCCTTTTTTTCTGCTGCGGGTGCGCGAGTTCCGCTTCGCCTGGCTGGCCGCGACGCTGCTACTGTTCGCGCTCGGCTCCAACTTCTATGTCTACTTCTTCCCACACTACGTGGCGGCGGCGGCATGCCTGGTCCTGCTGGCGGCAGTGGCCGGACTGGAGCGGCTGCGCAGGCTCAGCCCTGTCGCCGCGCGATGGATCGTTATCCTGTGCGGGGCGCATTTTCTGTTTTGGTATGGAGTCAACGCGTTAGGTGACGAGAGGATTCTGGGCGCCCTGGGACAGTACGCGGGCTGGGACATCATCCCTCATGGCGACCCCGACCATCGCATCGCGATTGACAGGCAACTCGCTCTAGCTCCCGGCAGACAGCTGGTATTCGTACGCTACTGGGTAGCGCATGGCTACCATGAGTGGATTCATAACGCGGCGGAAATTGACACCGCGAAGGTGGTGATGGCGCTCGACCTTGGCGCCGCCGAGAACCAGACACTCGAGCACTACTTTCCCGATCGAACGGTCTGGCTTCTGGAGCCGGACGCCCTCCCTCCGAGACTGACTTCTTATGCTGCGTCCGGGAGCAGCCGCTAGCGTACGCTTCCGAAGTCACAAAGCCAAAATACAATTTAGGCTCCCACGGGCCAAGCCGCGCTGCGAAATCCATCGAGCGCGCGTTAGCGCCGCGCCAGAACAAGAGTAAGTGTAGGAACTGCGAATGGTATCCGATGCTAAGGCGGGCGACCCTACCTTGACTGCGCGCCAATCAAGAGAGTTACAAGGGAACGCGCGTTAGTAAAATTACTAGGTAATTAGTAAGATTACCAGCGATTCTTGCTGCCGCCGAAGTCGCGCTGACGGGCGCCGCCACCACCGCCGCCGCCGGCGGGCCGCTCGCGCCTCTCGGGCGGACGGGCTTCGTTGACGACCAGGGCTCGACCCATTAACTGACGGCCATTACAGGCCTCGGCAGCCTGCACGGCGAGTGCGTCGTCATTGATCTCTACGAACCCAAACCCGCGAGCCTCACCACTGAAACGATCGCGCAAAATATTCACACTGTCGACATGGATACCAGCCTCCGCAAAGAAAGCTTCTATGTCAGATTCAGTCGCTTTGTAGGGAAGATTCCCCACGAACAGCTTAGTCACTCAATTCTCCTAACTGTGTAATGGGGGTGAAAGCTTTCTGGGGCACCGACAAGTGAGGGGTCTCTTTGCGGGGAAAACTGACAACACCAAAAGCACCTTTTTATGTTCGCACAAAGCGCGCGAGCTTTGAAAGGGTAAAAGCCCGCAAAAGCCCTTAGTTGACAGCGACTGAAATGATACCGGCAAAGGCCGTCAGCGAGGTGTGATCAGTCCACCCAATTTGTCCTGCTCGCCGGCGCTACTGCGCGGAAAGCGCGTCGAATAGGCTTCCAGGTATTTGAGTCCCGAGCCTGTGTTGTAAATCACAATCCGGTCGGCCGGCTTGAGGAATCCGCTCTTGAGCAATTGCGCAGCAGCAGCGACACAGGCCCCTCCTTCCGGCGCAGGAAAAATTCCTTCTCGTTCGGCGAGAGCAATGCCGGCATCCAGCATGTCCTGGTCAGCAATCGAAATGACGGTCCCGTCACTCTCGCGAATCGCATTCAGGATTTGGACGTCTCCCAGCGGCTTGGGAACGCGTAAGCCGCTTGCTACCGTATACGCATCGTTCCAGACTTCGCAGCGAGCGGCGCCGGTCTCGAAAGCACGGGTCAGCGGTTGGCAGCCCACTGCCTGGACGGCAATCAACTTGGGCCGCTTCGCGCCGATGATGCCAAGCGTCTCCAACTCAGCGAAGGCTTTCCACATCCCGATTAAGCCTACGCCGCCGCCGCACGGGTAGAGAATCGCCTCGGGCAGCCGCCAGCCGAATTGCTCGGCAACCTCATAGCCCATGGTTTTCTTCCCCTCAATGCGATACGGCTCCTTCAGCGTGCTGATATCGAACCAGCCCTCCGCTGCCTTGCGCTCGGCGACAATGCGTCCGCAATCGTTGATCAGGCCGTCGACCAATGTCACATGAGCGCCGTATGCTTTGCACTCGATGAAGTTCGCTTGCGGCACATCGCTGGGCATGAAGATGTGCGCCTCCAGGCCGGCAACGGAAGCATAAGCGGCAAGAGCGCTGGCGGCGTTACCGGCAGATGGAATCGCCAACTTGGTGACACCCAGCTTCTTCGCCATGGTGACCGCTGTCGAAAGGCCTCGAGCCTTAAAGGAATCGGTTGGATTGCGGCCTTCGTCTTTCAGCCAAAGGTCGTGAGCGCCCAACTCTCCTGACAGGCGACTAAGCCGAATCAGAGGGGTCCATCCTTCACCCAGGGTGACGGCGTCCGCTGCATCCGCTGGCAGCACCTTCTCATAGCGCCACATGCCGGGAACCTGCGGCGAGACCAACGCCTGTGGATCCGAGATGCCGAGGGTCTTTAGATCGTATTGAACGAGCAACGGGCCGCCACACTCGCACAAATTCAGAAGCTGGCCCGGCGAGTACTGTCGGCGGCACAAACTGCAGGCGAGGTGAGCAATGACTCCCATGAACGCTTATTGTAGCTGCCACGTCAGTACGTCTGTAGGACGCTGTTGGAGCGCGAACTTCCGGTGTCGGGCGGACATGATGCAACAATGGCTAGAAGATCAGAGGAGGCGCTGAATACATCTGCCAAAGCCAACCAACCTTCTTGTCCTATTGATTCTGGCGCCGGGCTTGGCTGGGATCGCGCCGCTCTGCGGCAGCGAACTGGTCTCGCTCGCGAACGGCTTTCAGCTGGAGGCAGATTCCCACCATGTGGCCGGCCACTCCGTGGTGCTGCAACAAGCAAGCGGGACCATTGAGGTTGAAGCGGATCAGGTTGTTTCCATCGAGGAGCTGCCTACTCCGGCAGAGCGACATGACGAGAAGAACGGAGCTGACGTGCTTGACGCCATCAGGCCCGACCCGATTCGGTTGATTTCAGAGGCCAGCGTCGCTGAAGGGCTTCCGGCAAATTTTGTGCTGAGTGTGGCCCACGTGGAATCCGGGTTTCAGGTGACGGCGCGATCGCCCAAAGGGGCCATCGGGCTGATGCAGCTGATGCCCCAGACGGCGGCTGAGCTGGGCGTTTTGCCCGATCGCGCCGAGGAGAACGCCAACGGAGGCGCTCGATATCTTCGGCAACTTCTGATTCGCTACAAAGGCGACTCGCGATTGGCATTAGCCGCTTACAATGCCGGCCCAGGCGCGGTGGACCGGTTTCGAGGTGTTCCGCCTTACCTGGAGACGCAGCAATACGTGGAGCGCGTTCTGCGCGAATACGCCCGCCGTGAAGCGGCTTCACTAGCGAAACCTGGTCCGACTCGAGTGGCGCATTCCAGGACAGAGCATTCAATGCCCGACCCAGCGCCGGCGCATCTGAATTAGCCTGTGCGCTGGTCGACGACCACACCCTGATAGTTGCGGCAGCTAGCTCCTCTGGGGCAAACCCGCAACACAACTAATGAGAGTTCGGTCTTCGGCCGAAAATCATCTTGGCATTCTCAAGGAACTCCCCGCTGCTTGCCGCAATCCAACATGCTACATTCGGGGAAATGCAAGGCGAGGCGACCACCGTGCTCGAGAAGCCAGAAGAAGCATACCGGAGAGTTTTTCGAGACCTGAAACCGCACGCACCCTTGCCTAATGTGACCGTGCATTTCAAAAGATACGCCAACGCCAACAGCCGCATCCGGCTGTCGAGTGGTCACTTGCTGGTGGAAATCAGCGACCTGCTGGAAAGCGCGCCTGCGACGGTCCAGGACGCACTGGCTCACATTCTGATTTCGAAGCTGTATCGCCGGCGACCGGACCGCAGCCAAGTGGCCGTTTATCGTCGCTATTTGAATCGCTCGGATATTCGGCGAACACTGCAGCAGGTGAAGCAGGAACGCGGCCGCAAACGATATCGCGATCCGAAGGGCCGCCATTACAATCTATGCGACCTGTTTGACGAATTGAATTTCGCTCATTTCAGCGGATTAATGTCGCAACCGCAGCTGGGCTGGAGTCTGAGACCGTCGCGTTCGACGCTCGGCCACTACGATCCATCACACAACGCGATCATTCTGAGTGGGCTGCTTGATTCGCCGGAAGCTCCCGCCGCTGCCGTGAGGTACGTGATGTTCCACGAAATGCTTCACCTGCGTTATCCAACTGACTACCGGGCTTTGCGGCGATGCATTCATACGCCCGAGTTCCGCGCGGCAGAGAAGCAGTTCCCTGGTTATCAGACAGCTAAGGCCAGCTTGCGCAGGTTCGTTGAGGCCGTATCGAAAGGCCAGTAAACCGAGTCGCCGCTACCAACTGGTTAGGCTAAATCGGGAACAGCCAGTTCCGTCAGCTGTTCGCTGAGGGCCTGGAGGGGCGCCAGGAGCAGTTGCACGTCCACCGTGCACAGGCCGAGGCGACACAAGTGGTATGACAACTCAGTGCGGAACACGGCCCTGTAGAACTCGAATTGCACGCTAATCAGCTTGGTGGCAATCTCAGATGAGTCCTGCTGGCTCTGGGCGACTAAAGCGCGTGCGGTCACGTGCAGGCGATTGAAATCGATGATCAGCCGATCCAGGTATTGCCGGAAGATTGCCAAGCGCTCCCGGCGCAACTTTTTATAGAGGCTGAGATCAAAACCAGGCTGCCGGGAAAGAAAGGCGAAATCGTCATCGCTCAAAAGGCTCGACATCGAACGATATCGATCCAACGAGAAGCCCTCCAGCCATTCCGGAGTGATCTCATCCAAAAGCGGTTTGCGATACAGTCGCCGTAACACGGGAACTGTGGCGCCGAGCCCGAGGCCAAGGACGATGGAGAGGGCTATGTAGAGAGCTATCGCCAATTCTGAACTCCGAAATTGAGCTTACCTGATACCTTATCGGCATTTCAACAAAATTCAGCGTCCAATGAGCCTATTTCTGTTAATTATTTTCGACTGTAGTGTGCATTACACTCAGTTGAGCTTAGGGCTGCGGGTCGAGCGCAAAATTGTGGCGTTGATTGCGCCCAGTTGCCCCAGCAGGCGCTCTTGCTCCTGGGGCTTCCAACGGTGGCCAAGGGTGATTTCCGATCGTCTCGCCGAGCCGGAGTTAGAGAAGAAGAGCCAGTACAGATAGCATGCTGCGGATACGACAAGGGTCAAGATGCCGATCTCGGGAGAGCGCATTCGTGGAAAAGTAAGCAACGAAAAAGAGGTTAAGCTTTTCACGGCAAAGAAGACAACATACCCCGCAGCAAAAACAGCGGTATTCCGCGCGAGTCGATCGGGAACCACAGAAAGAAGACCAGCATGGATACAAGCGTGAAAAGCAGAACCGTGGTTACGGTCTGATCGATGGTAAAAGTCGAGCAGCACCAGTCTGGCCACCTGGTTCTCTCTGGCCGCAGGACGGGGGGCCGCATGAGCCACCCCGGGCTCTTTTTGAGGAGCGGCGCTTCCCCGATCTGAGTGCTGGGTATCGATGCCCCGGTCCATCGGTACTTGAACCAGTACAAGAATCAAAGCACCGCCAACAGCCAACGACAGAATAATCCAAAGAACCCTTCGCGACAGCGACAGAATGCCCGGGAAGCTGCTCATAAACGACCTAAGAAGCGCATAGAAAATGCCTACGGCGATGACCAAATCGACGGCCTCATAGAACGCATAAACCACCCGATATTGCAAGATGGTTCTGAGCCCAAGAACCGTCACTCTGAATCGCAGAAAAAAGACAGAGCGTAACGAGGTCGGCAACCTGGGAAGCTAAGAAGAGGCGGAAGACGCCTGGCAATTTCAAAACAACAAGACGAGCTATCAGGCCTAGGGTCGACGCTACTGAGAGCCAATTGAGGAGTGAGAGCCAGAGACTGTCATCGAGAGCCATTCGAAAGGTTCGCCGGCCTTATCCTAACAGGACTCGCGCGTCAGAAGAATCAAATTCTAGCGGCGGAGCAGCAACTCGCTTGAGGGTCTTAGGAGGCAAGGAAACACCCCAGCCACAAAGCAGTCGGCCGCTTTGCGAAGACCTACACGACAATGCTTAGCGAGTAGCCCTAGCGGGGAGGCCAGGGATATGGCATCGGAGGCACCGCGTTGCCACCAGTACCAACGGTAATGGTACTTGAGGTTCCCAATTGGCCAGGGGGCACCGTACCATGGAGCGTTGCAGCGCCCAAAATAGCCGTCGAAACGCCCATCAGTGCAGCAAGAGCGAGAACTTTTTTCATCTGTTTATCCGCCTATAATCAATGACTTGTGAGTGGCGTAGAACCAGAATCACCTATGTAAACACTAGCAACTAGATGGTCGATGCCGCAGCACCTTAACCGATGTTTTCCGAGATCGGAACACGTAGTACCAAATCGAGGGGTGGGCAAGCGGAAATACACTGTTTTCTAGTGTATGATCGGGTAAGTTCAATGTTCGGCACGCGGGTGAGCGGTAAAGAACGAGAAGCCCTGGATGACCTTTGGCAGCGCACGCTTGTCCATATTGTCAGCGCCTACGGTCGCCTTGTCTACCTGGCCGGGCTACGCCATCCGGACACCGGACGGTACGAGCACTTCGGCCTCACGCTGAACACGCCCAGCGCCGACGCCAATCGCGCCCTCCGGCGAAGTCACGAGTCAATCTTCCAGGATTGGATCAACCTGCCGCTGAAAGAGAAGATGGGGGACGTACAGCTGTACATCTCCGCTTTGGAGCCGGTCGATAAGAGCGAGTTGATCGATGCCTGGCTTCGTTTAACGCCGTATAAGAATCTTGTGCCGGCCTCTATTCAAGGTCCTGAGCGCCAGAAACACGTTTCCGATTTTGAAGCAATTCTAGGCCTGCTCAAGAACGTGTACGGCGTCGCTTCGCCAGATCCAAACGCTTAGCAACACCGACAACCTGTCCGATCACTTCCACTTCCGACGGGAAACGAAGCACCTCGGCCGGCTTATTGGAAGACGGGATGCGATAGTAAAATCAAGGAGTTGGCGGCCTCGTAGCACCAACTGCAGAAATACCGGCTGCGGTGTTCAAGGAAGTAGATCGGGCGCTCGAATTCGTCCGCCCAGCCGTCGGCCGCGATCTTTCGTTTCCTCTCGTCAATCTGGATGAATGAACCCGGGGCAAGTATCGGGTACATCGACCAGTCTTCACTGCCGATAAATCCATAACGAAATTTTCCGAGATCCAGTTGCTTAAGAAACTCGATCGGAAAGCGCCCCCATTGCTCCAGTGAGCGGCCGAGATAGCCCGTTTCCAGCCAATCGACATTCTTTCCGAACGCCGCTGGCACTACCAAATCTTCTTCCTTATGCGCCTCGAATCCTACCAGATGGGTCTCCTCCACGACGATCTGAGACGAATCGAGCATCAGGTCATCCAAGGGAATACCAAACCAGCGCAGAACTTCCTTCAGATCGAGACGGTAGATCGCGCAAAGGCTGTAGAGCCGATAGAGCGATGGCACAGTCCCTTTGTTTTCAATGTCAGCAAGTCGACTTAGCGCAATGATGAATTCGTCATTACCATGTCGGTTGGCGATTGCCTGGCTCGCCTGCTCCACGTCTCGATACCTCAGATTGAGACGCTCTCGTTCACGTTTCAGCCTTTGACCCGGCTCTTCCATGCCCTTCCCCGGTTGCTATAGTAGTGATCTAGAATCGCGTGGAGGACTAGCGGCCCGACATCCGCTCGTGATGCGTCATAGCCGTATGCCGATGCCCCAAAACCCACGCAAAGTGTAGGGTAACATAGAAAACTGTTACTTGTTCTGATTTCAGAACAACGGAGGCTCCGCAAGGTGAAGTTCCGCGTTGTGGTTGGTGTCACGGGCGCTAGCGGGTCCATCTACGGTTGGCGGCTGCTCGAGAAGTTGCGTGAGCGTCAGAGTGTGGAGATTCACCTGGTTCTCAGCCGGGCGGGCGAGAAAACCTCGTACCTGGAGCTGGGCAAGCTCGCGCCGGCGTGGAAGCAGCTAGCGCACTATAACTACCCCATCGAAGACATCGGAAGCAGACTGGCAAGCGGATCCTTCCAGACCAACGCCATGGTGGTTGCACCTTGTTCCATTCACACCATGTCGTCCATCGCCGCGGGGATCAGTTCAAATCTAATCGTTCGCGCGGCGGATGTGGCGTTGAAAGAACACCGAAGGCTGATTCTCATGGTTCGTGAGACACCCTTTCATCTGGGCCATCTGCGAAGTATGGTGGCAGCTGACTGAAATGGGGGCGATTGTAGCGCCACCTATCCCCGCCTTCTATCAAAAACCGCAAAATGTGATCGACCTGGTGGATCATAGCGTGGAGCGTGTGCTGGACCTGCTGGGACTGCCCTCGGCGGGAGCTAAACGCTGGGACGATGTTTCTGATGACGAAGAAGCCTAAACCGCGGCGTTCTCGCCCCCCGAGCGGACGGGTAAAGAGGCCGGTCGCCGCCTTTCAAGGCGAATTGGGAGCGTTCAGCCATGCCGCAGCCAAGAAATTGCTGGGCGAAAACGCCGGCGTTCTCCCATGCCCACATTTCGATGCTGTCTTTGAGGCGTTGCGGAGCGGAAACTCGACGCACGCAGTCCTGCCGATCGAGAACACATTGCATGGCAGCGTGCACGAGAATTACGACCATCTCCTCGAATACGAACTGCCCATCATTGGGGAAACCAGCATTCGCATATCGCATCAGCTGATTGCCATGCCGGGCACGCGGTTCCGGGATGTCGTGCGGGTTTTCTCACACCCGGTCGCTCTCAACCAATGCCTCTCTTTCTTCCAGCAGAATCCGGAGATTGAGAAAACGCCCTACTACGACACAGCGGGCAGCGTGAAGATGTTGCGGGACGAACAGATTGCCGGATCGGCGGCGATCGCTTCCGACGCGGCTGCGGCCATCTACGGAGGCGTCGTTCTGAAGCGAAACATCGAAGACGATCGCCAGAACTTTACAAGATTCTTCCTGCTCGGCAGCACACACAACCTGATTCAAAGCTCGGCGCGGCGATGGAAGACTTCACTGGTATTTTCCACCCCCAATGTGCCCGGCGCACTTTTCAGAGCTATGGCCTGCTTCGCACTGCGGGATGTGAATTTGACAAAACTGGAATCGCGTCCTTTGCGCGGGCGCCCCTGGGAGTACTTGTTCTACCTCGACCTCAGCGGGCACATCGAGGAGCCCCGCGTTTCGAAGGCGATTGCCAATCTCGGTGAAATTACCAGCTTTCTGAGAGTGCTCGGCAGCTATCAGCCAACTGAGTAAATGCGGACCAGCAACCGTTTACGGTGTTTTACTAGGTAAGCAAACGCTTCACCTCGAATTCAAACTTCTAAAGTTTCGAATGCAGAGGGCTATTCCAGGGTTCTGGTTTCAGAACACTTCCCAATCTGGATCAGACGCGTCTAAAATCCTGACAAGGAGTTGGGCCTGAAGCACTCCGCGCCGATAGCAATGGGATCCCGTTGAGTTATTCACTTTCTTGCGTAACTGCGCTGGGCCTTACTCCGTACTCCAAGTCACACGAGGAGCTACGATGAATTTCGTTCGACTGCTGATTTTAGTCGCGACAACGATCGGTTCGCTCTCGGCCGCCGACTCTGCACGCACTCCGGTTCTCTTGGAGCTGTTCACGTCTGAGGGTTGCTCAAGTTGCCCGCCAGCCGATCGCCTGCTGGAGATTCTGGATCGAACTCAACCCATTGCCGGCGTCGACATCATCGTTCTGAGCGAGCACGTCGATTACTGGAATTCGCTAGGCTGGCGGGATCCATTTTCATCCAGCGCTCTTACGGAAAGGCAAAGTAATTACGCCGCCAAATTGCATCTCGAGTCGGTGTACACGCCGCAACTGATCGTCGACGGGCACTCTGAGCTGTTGGGCAGCGACGCGGCCAAAGTGAAAGAAGCAATCGAAACAGTGGCGCGATCTGAAAAGGCGCCCTTGCAGATTGAAGCCTTGGAGTCGCAAGGCAAGAAGAGTCGAATCCGCATTTCGTTGCAGCACTGGCCGGCGGGCGAGGGTGGCCGCGCCACGCTTCTCCTCGCGATTGCTTCGAACCAGATGCAGTCGCGGGTGTCGGCGGGTGAGAATGCGGGAAAGCAACTGACACACGTGGCCGTCGTCCGATCGCTTCAATCTCTGGGCAACATTCAGGTGGGAGCTCCCCTGGACCGCGAGATTACAATTCCGGTGGCTTCGGCAGAGCAAGGACACGGTGCGCATTGTCGCGTTCATTCAAGACACAAAGTCTCAGCGGGTTCTGGGGGTGGCGCAACTACGGCCCCCTCAAGCAAACGCGGCCCCTCAATCGCAAATCGCCCCACAACCATCGCCGTTTTATGCCATGCTAGAGATGTGGCGAGAGGTTGGGATAGTAAATCAGTGGAATCTCAAATAGAAAGTGCTCTCGAGCGGCAGGAAAGACGCTTCCCGCAGCCTACGCCGGAGCAAGTTCAGCGGCAGCGTGAGATTGAGGGGCTGGAGTCGTCTAGAGCCAGAGTCCTCAGAGATCTTGCAAACACCAACCACGAGCGCTATCGCGCTCAACTCCAGGCGGCTTTGAGCCACTTGGAGGAAAAAATAGCGGCTTTGAGCTAACCTACCCTCGAAGCTGATTGGTCCGCGAGTGCGGCTCCAAGGCCGCCGTAAGGCCTGTCTGCGGCGATTTTGTGCTCTGCCACTAAAGGAGGCTGCCAATGCAAGTTCAAGTGAACAGCGACAACCACGTCAAAATGGACGCAGCGTCAAGTGCTGCGATCGAAGCTGACATTCAACACGTTCTGAGCCGTTTTGCGGGCCACCTCACGCGGGTGGAAATACACCTGAGTGATCTGGACGCGAACAAGTCCGGTGCCCAAGACAAGCGCTGCCGGTTGGAAGCTCGGCCCACGGGCCGCCAGCCTCTTTCGGTTAGCGCGGACGCAGCCACAGTCGAACAAGCCGCAAAGGGCGCTGCGGAAAAAATGAAAAGCGCGCTGGACACCGTCTTTGGGCGAGCGTCCGGAGTTCGATAGACGTTTCTCCGTTTGGGTCGGCGACTTAGCGGCGCGGCTAGAGCTTCTTCAGCCGGATGTTGCGGAACTCGATTTTCATCGGCGGACCGACGTGGACCTGTATTCCCAATAAACCATCCAGCTTGCGATTGACGGTGTCGTCATCGATGAACACGCACATCACATGACCATTCAAGATGTGAATGAGCGTCGTGCCCCGGACGTATAAATGAAACTCATTCCAATCGCCGTTCTTAATGTATTCTTCAAGTTCTTTGTTGCCGCCGACTGACCCCAGAACAACCGGTTTCTGGCCCGTGGCGATGTGCGCCAATTGCCCACGCCAAGCCAGAAAGCCCCGTCCACGCTCTTCGTAGTTCTGGCCGGTATAGCGAACGCCCTTCTCGTTCCTATCCTCGCCGTCAATGTCGGCTTGGTAGCCCTTCATGGCGTAGCGGATATCGGGCATTTCAATGCTTCGATACTGGATGCCGCTGTTCCCCTTCGGCGAAATGCGGTACTCGGCCTCGAGCTCAAAGTCTCCCGGCGTTCCGCCCCGCCAAATCAAGAAGCTATTGGTCTTCAGGTTGAGTTCAGGCGTCACTTCACCGACGATCGTCCCGTTCTCGACCCGCCAGATTCGGGCATCGCCATCCCATCCCTGCAGCGTCTTTCCGTCAAATATAGAAAAGAAGCCGGGCTCGTCGCCCGCCGCTCCTGCCTGTCCAGCGGCGCGCGTCACCGTGTTCAAAGAGAGAAAAGCGCCGAAGACAACCACCAGTGCCAGGACGTGCAGTTTGGTTTTCATGTGTTTCAGGAGTGCCTACAACATTAACGTGCCGTCACCGTGGCGTCGAGTTTCATGCTTACTAAGAACGACTGAATCGCCGACTGCGCGTTTCGCTGTGCGTCCTCGAGTATTCCCATGTCGATCGCCGCGGTCTGGATGTCGTCCAACGCCGTAAGTCTGGCTCGATGCTCCAGGTCCGGATCAGGCGCGATCCACGGCGTCCACCATGTGATACGGCGGTCCCAAACCTTTACTTTATGCTCGTCCAGAAACACGTGCATGATCCTTGCACGGGGGATCTTCACGGAAGTGCGACGGCCTCCCTCGATCCGAATGTCGCTGGGCGTGATTGACGAGAGATCTACGCCGGCCAGAACCTGCCCTTCCACCATCAACAGAATCGATTCCTCGCCCACCGGCTGGTGCTCTTCCTTGAGTCCAACAATCCGTTGGATACTGTATTTCACCGTCACCAGCTGATCGAGCTTCTTCACCTGAGTGACCACCGCAGCGCTGTCCACGGCCGCCGGTCCGAATCCGAAAACGGAGCCGAGTCGTGTAAATATCAGCAGTCCTGCCACCAACAGCATCAGGAAACTGCTGCTGAGTGCCAGGGCCACCGCCCATTTCGTCGCCCGGTTCGTTTCTTGAGCTGATTCGGTGGAGGCCATAATCGTCACTTCCGGTGCGGCCCGGCGCACCACTGCCACAGGAGCCAGCACTCCGCCGTGTGGATCTGGGTAACCGCTGAAATCAAGTCCGGATCCTTGCTTTCCCGAGCGCGGTCGCACCAACCGTTCATTTGGGACGGCCGCCATTGGTCTTGAAGTTGCAGGCCTGCCCGAGGATGCCTCCGAACCACCTCCGTAGCTTTTGCCATGAGCTCGGAGAAAATCGAGTGTGACCCAACGCGCCCGAACCAGTAGTCGGAGTTCCAGGTTTCGGGCTCCATGCGATGTACCAGAGCATGCCAATAGCTGCCCTCGGCGCTGGCCAGATCCTGGGAAACCTGGTGAGCTTCCTCCCAGCAACCGGCGATAAGCAAAAGCCCAGCCAACGCAGCCTGCGGGTGGCGGGCGTTGGGGAACAGATCCTCGGCCCTGGAATTCAGCAGCCGCTTCGCTTCTGGATCACACCGCCCCGAGTGGCTCAGGGGAACCGGGAGGTTCTCCACTCGGCTTAACACGGCGGCTGTGGCATCGGCGGGCTCGGAGGCTGTGTTACCCATTAGGGAACCTGAAGTGCACCAAATCCGTACTACCAGACGAGTGTATCCTGCAATGGTGATGGGAATGCGTTCCTTTTTGATTCTGACGGTGGCTGCTCTGAGCCTCTCCGTATCTGCCTATGCCGACCAATGGTCCAAACAGTGGACGACGGGTCCCAACCCGGAACTGCGCGTGGAGACCGGCGATGGCTCCGTCTTCGTCACCGGCACACCCTACAACACTAAGATTGAAGCCCGGGTCATCACCAATGGCTGGAAGATTGGTCCCTCGGACGTTCGCATTGACGAACACTTCGATAACAACCGTTTGGAGTTGACGGTGCACGTGCCCAGCGTTCACTTTTCGATTGGCAACCGTTCGGTACGGATTGAGCTGCGCGTTCCGCAAGCAATCGCCTCCACCATCCACACCGGCGATGGGTCCATCAACCTGGAAGACTTGAAGGGCGTCACGCGCGTAACGTCGGGAGATGGCAGCATTACCGCGCTCGGTTTGGACGGAACGATTGAAGCACGGACCGGCGATGGGGCGGTGAAGATACGCGGTCGTTTCGACGGCGTACAGGTGCATACCAGTGACGGCAGCGTTAACTTGCAAGCGATCGCCGGCTCCAAGATGAATGGCAGTTGGCGGCTGGAGTCGGGTGACGGCAGCGTGACCCTGAGCGTGCCGGGCGATTTGGCGGCGGACGTGGAGGCCCATACGGGCGACGGCCACATCTCCTTCGAACTCCCGATGACGCTTTCCGACAAGAAGAGTGACCACGATCTCCGCGGCCGCATGAATGGCGGTGGCGCGAGTCTCATTGTGAAAACGGGCGACGGATCAATCCGTATCGAGAAATCGTAAAGACGTTCCGGCCGTTGCACTGTCGTATGCTCCAAGCATGACGATAAAGGACGACATCGTCGTCGAAGTGACGACACCCACGGGTCCGATGAGGACCCAAGTCTTGCGCCCCGCCGCCGAAGGCAAGTATCCCGGCGTCGTTCTTTTTTCCGAGATCTTCCAGATAACCGGGCCGATCCGGCGCACCGCGGCCCTCATCGCCGGGCACGGTTATGTGGTAGCGGTACCGGAGGTCTACCACGAGCTCGAAGATCCCGGCACGGTGCTGGCCTACGACCAGGCTGGGTCCGACCGGGGCAACCGGGACAAATACGAAAAGGAACTCTCGTCATACGACGCCGACGCGCGGGCGGTGCTCGATCACCTCGCCACGCGCCCGGACTGCACCGGCCGGTTGGGTGCGATGGGCATCTGTATGGGCGGCCACTTGGCCTTCCGCGCTGCTATGAATCCCGACGTCCGGGCAACCGTCTGCTTTTATGCAACCGACATTCACTCGCACAGCTTAGGAAAGGGCAAGAACGACAATTCGCTCAAGCGGGCGGGCGAGATCAAGGGCGATCTTTTGCACATCTGGGGCCGCCAGGATCCGCACGTGCCCTTAGAAGGCCGCAATCTGATCAAGGCCCGGCTGGAGGAAGTAGGCGCATCATTCCATTGGCACGAAGTAAACGGCGCTCACGCCTTCCTTCGCGACGAAGGCTACCGCTACGATCCGGCACTGGCGCTTCAAAGTTACGCCTTGGCTCTGGAGTTATTCCACCGCCGGCTGGCAGTGGGCTAGCGTACAGGATTGTCGTCACCCCGGCCGTTGAAGCAGAGTCCCGATGCTCGGTATCCGGGCAGACAATTTGCGGCCGTTGCCCCGCCTGCACCCTGAACGACGCGCAGTGCGTCTAATCCTGGTCAACGCCGAATTTTGGTAGTACCATCTAACGTATTGATTGCTTGCCCCGAGAACGTTCTCGGGCGGAAATTGCCATAATTGAGCGAAATGCCCGGTTTCTGATCAGCTCGCCGGATGCAGGACGGTCCTCCGGGCTGACGATAAGTAAGAGCACGATGATTTCGAGCCGCGACGACATCGACCCACTGGCGCCCCAGCGAGAGGCGGCTGTCTTCTACGGGCTCTTTCTGCGTGGACATTCGCCCGACGCGCTCCGAGCAGACATCGACGTGCCCAAGCCGGTCTTGACCAAGTGGCTTCAGCCGGCCCGGTACGAGGAGAACTTTCGCGATTCGTTACGCCAGATGTACAGCTATCGGAAGCGGGTTTTGGCAATCTTCGACGAACTCGTAATGAAGGAAAAGGGCCGCGTTCGGGTCCATTAACCCCTACCCTGGCAACCGGGCCCGCAGGACATCTACAATGAGAATGCAGCAATTCTCATGAAGATTCCGATCTATCAGGTTGACGCCTTCTCCAATCACGTCTTCGCTGGAAATCCCGCCGCCGTTTGCCCGCTCAACCAGTGGCTTCCCGACCAAACCCTGCAGGCGATCGCCGCGGAGAACAACGTGTCGGAAACGGCATTTTTTGTGCGAAGCGGCGACCAGTATGAGCTCCGCTGGTTTACGCCCGCCGTCGAAGTGGATTTGTGCGGGCACGCCACCTTGGCTTCCGGCTGGGTGTTGTTTCACCAACTGCACGAACCGGGAGAGCGGATCACGTTCCAGACCAAGTCCGGAAGCCTGACCGTCTCCAAAAGAGGAGAGCTTCTGGCACTGAACTTCCCGGCGCGGCCGCCCGTGCCAGTGCAGGCCCACCCGGGGCTCGTCGAAGCGCTCGGAGGGACGCCGGAAATCATTCTCGCAGCCCGGGATTACCTGGTCGTCTACCCACATGCATCGGATGTGAAAACCCTCCAGCCGGACATGATCGGATTAAGTAAGGTTGACAAGTTCGCTGTGATTGTCACCGCCCCGGGGGAGACCTGCGACTTCGTCTCACGCTTTTTCGCACCGGCGCAGGGCTTGCCCGAGGATCCGGTCACCGGCTCAGCCCATTGCACGCTCATTCCCTACTGGGCGAAACGACTGAACAAGGACGTGCTGCATGCCCGTCAACTTTCCAAGCGCGGAGGCGAACTCTACTGCCAGCTGCTCGGGGATCGGGTTGAGATTGCCGGCCGGTCTGTGTTGTTCCTGAAAGGCGAGATATCGCTTTCCAGTTCGCCGATTTAGCTAACAGAGAATCCGCTGCGGCTACTTGCCGGTGTAAATCACGCGCCAGATGGACTTTGATCCGTCATCGGTCACGAGCAGCGAGCCATCGTGCGCGACGGCCACTCCGACCGGCCGGCCCCACACCTGTCCATCGGGCGTCACAAAGCCTGTGAGGAAGTCTTCATAGACGCCGCTGGCGTGGCCGTCCTTTAAGGGGACACGGATCACTTCATAGCCTGCCCGGGTCGCCCTGTTCCACGAGCCATGTTCGGCCGCAAAAATATCGCCCTGGTACTCCGCCGGAAACTGTTTGCCTTGGTAGAAGGTCAATTCGAGCGAGGCGAAGTGCGGCTGCAGCAAAACATCGGGCACCAGCACCTTCCCCTTCAACTCGGGGTGCTTACCCGCATGGCGCGGGTCCTGGTTCGAGCCCATGTAATACCACGGCCAGCCATAAAACCCGCCGCGCTCCACGTGCGTCACGTAGTCCGGCACCAGGTTGTCACCGAGCTGGTCGCGCTCATTGGTTGAGCACCACAGCTCGCCGGTGGTGGGATTGATGCCAATGCCGACCGGATTACGGATTCCCGAAGCGTAGACACCGACGAACTTGCCTTCGGGCGTGAACTCAAGGATATTGGCGCGATGAAACTCTTCTTTTTTCTCGTCGGGATCGTCAACATTGGAACGCGACCCCACGGAGACGAATAGGGTCTTTCCATCCGGTGTGAAGGCCAGATCGCGGGTCCAATGTCCCCCACCCGCGGGTATCTCGGGTATCACGATTTCGGCTTGGCCGGTCGCCTGCAGATCGCCGTTCTTGTACGGGAAACGCACCACGGACCCGGTATTGCCGACGTACACCCACTTCGGATCATTTCCGGGCGGGTAGAAAGCGATGCCAAAGGGCTGCTTCAGTCCGGTTGCGAACACGGCGCTTTGCTCCGGCTTGCCGTCTTTGGTGAATCCTCGGAAAACCTTCACCTCGCCCTTCCTGCTCTCTGCGACGAAAAAGTCGCCATTCGGGGCCGTGCGGATTTCTCGCGGCTCATCCAGCCCGGAGTCCACATACCGCTCCACCTTGAAACCCGGCAAAGTCTGTGGCCATGCGCCCGCGGGTTGAGCCACCACTTTCGGTCCGTTGCCGGCTGATTTCGTGGCATAGGGTTGCGGGAGGTCGGCAACCGTGAGTTTGCGAAAGGTTCCCGGCTTTTCCAGAGTGTAGTCCGTGAAGGCGTCCTGACCCGTCAAAACCGTTTTCGGTTCGACATCGGCCGGCAGCAGCAGCCCCGCCCCCATCGCCAATGCGCCCACAAGGCTCAACCAACGAACTATATTCATGCTTCGATTTCCTTAGCTGTATCTGGTATTTATTCTGGCTGCTTCGCGGCGCCGAACAGCTTGTTGAGCACGCTGATGGCCCGATCCACATCTTGTTCAGTCAAAATATAGGGCGGTAGAAAACGCAGCACGGTTTCGTGGGTGCAGTTAAAAAGCAGCCCCTCTTTCATCCCGTCGTTTACCAGTTGTTTACCGGAGAATTCCAGCTCAACGCCGATCATCAGCCCTTGGCCGCGGATCTCTTTGATGAAGGTGTGTTTCTTCGCCAACTCGGTCAGCCGCATCCGGAAGTAGCCGCCCACGGATTGAATCGAGGGAAGCAACTCCTCCAGAATGTCGAAGAACTCCAACGCCACGCGGCACGCCAGCGGGCCTCCGCCAAATGTGGACCCGTGCATGCCCGGCTTAATGCTGGCCGCCGCTTTTTCATTCGCGGCAATCACGCCGAGCGGAATGCCGCAAGCCATGGGCTTCGCGGCGACCATAATGTCGGGCAGCACCTGTGGCTCCAGCAACTGATAACCAAAGTACGTGCCCGGACGCCCCACGCCGCACTGGATTTCGTCGAAGACCAAAAACGCATTAAATCGGTCCGCTAGTTCGCGCGCTTTCCGCACGAAACGGTCGCACAGCGGATAAATGCCGCCTTCGCCCTGAATGAACTCCAGAAAAATGCCGGCCGTAGATTCGTTCACCGCCGCCTCCAGTGCCTTCATGTCGCGGCGCGGAACAAAGTGAACTCCGGTCAAGAGTGGCTCGAAGTCCTTTCGATACTTGGGTTGACCTGTGATTGATAAGGCGCCGAATGTCCGGCCATGGAACGAGTTGTCGAGGGAAACAACCTCGTGCTTGGTCGGACTGATGGAGTTACCGTGCGCGCGCACCATTTTCAGCGCACCCTCAATCGCCTCCGTACCGGAATTGCAGAAGAAGCAGCGGGCCAGCCCACTCAGCTTCGCAATCCGTTCCGCCAGCTTGCCCTGGTACTCGTGGTAGTACAGGTTCGAAGTGTGTAGCAGCAGTCCCGCCTGCTGCCGGATGACCTTGGTCAGGCGCGGATGCGCGTATCCCAGCGCGTTCACGCCGATGCCGCTGATCAGGTCCAGATAGCGGTTGCCGCTCACGTCGTAGACATAGCAGCCTCGGCCGCGATGCAGAGCCAGCGGGTAGCGCGCATAATTCTGGAGCAGGTACGTGCGCTCCAGCTCCTGAATCTGTTCGAGCGAGGCCGTCACCTCTCGCTCGGTCGGCAATGTGGTTTCCATAGGATTGGTCGGGAAGACTCTCTCTATTGTGGCCTATGCGGGTGGCCCGGAATGCGGCTAGAGCCGATGTTGCCAGTAGCACCGGGCTAGCAGTGTAGAAAGGCTGCTTACAACGGCAGCGTGCTCGATCCCATGAGGTGCGCGTCAATGTAGTGCGCAGCCTTGCGGCCTTCGGCGATTGCCCACACCACCAGTGATTGGCCGCGGCGCATGTCGCCCGCTGAAAAGACGCCATTCACCGAGGTCATGTACGTATCGTCGGTTTTCACCGCGCCGCGCGGGGTCAGTTCCACCGGCAATTGCTCCAACAACCCTTGGCGGACAGGGCCGGAAAATCCAATCGCGATCAGCACCAGGTCCGTGTCCAGATAGAATTCGCTGTCAGGCATACGCTCCAGCTTCGGTTTCGGTCCTACACGAACGGCGTGCAGCTTGCTGACGTTCCCTTGCTCATCGCCGCTGAAGTGAGTTGTCAATACGCTCCACTCGCGGAAGCCGCCCTCCTCGTGTGCCGCCTCGACGCGCAACATGAGGGGCCAGTTCGGCCAAGGTGTGTTGGGGTGCCGGTTGTCGGGTGGCATCGGATGGATCTGCAATTGATGCACGCTTGCTGCCCGCTGGCGATGAGCGGTGCCCAGACAATCCGCTCCCGTATCCCCGCCGCCAATGATAACCACCCGCTTGCCGCGCGCATCGATTGCTTCAGCAGCAGGAATCACGTCCCCAGCGCCGCGCCGGTTCTGTTGCGTTAGGTAGTCCATGGCGAAGTGTATGCCCTTCAAGTCCCGGCCCGGGATGTCGACCTCGCGTGGATGTTCGGCGCCGGTCGCCAGCAGCACTGCGTCGAAGTGCTTCAACAATTCCGATCCGGTGACATCTACGCCCGCTGTGACTTTGGTCCGAAACTCAATACCTTCGGCTTGCAATTGCCGCAACCGCCGCTCGACAACGTGCTTTTCCATCTTGAAATCGGGGATGCCGTAGCGCAGTAGGCCGCCCAGGCGGTCGTGCTTTTCCAACACCGTAACCCGATGACCAGCCCGGTTCAGCTGCTGCGCCGCCGCCAGGCCGGCAGGACCCGAACCGACAATCGCGACCTTCTTGGACGTGCGTCGCGCCGGTGGCTCCGGGCGCACCCAGCCTTCCGTAAATGCGCGATCAATGATGCCCTGCTCGATCGCTTTAATTGTCACCGGCGGCGCATTAATCCCGAGCACGCACGCAGCTTCGCACGGAGCCGGACAAATGCGGCCCGTAAACTCAGGGAAGTTGTTGGTCGAGTGCAAGACCCGCACCGCTTCCTTCCAGCGGCCCTTCCATGCCAGGTCGTTCCAATCCGGAATGAGATTGTTCACCGGACAGCCAGTGTTGCAGAAGGGAACCCCGCAATCCATGCATCTCGCGCCCTGCTGCTTTAGCTTGTCCTCCGGCAGGTCCTGATAGACCTCAAACCAGTCGTTAATCCGCTCCAAAACCGGGCGGCGGTGCGGCGCTTCGCGCGGGAGTTCCAGAAAACCTGTGACCTTGCCCATCGCCTATCTCGCGCCTTCTTGAAACACTTGTGGCTTGGCAATGAGCGCCGGGTTCAAGGAGATTTTCTCAGCGGTCGGCGTCCTCGCGATGCCAAGCACGCGCTTGTACTCGTGCGGGAAAACCTTGATGAACTTGGGCAGCATCGCCGCCCAATTTTCCTGGATCCACTTGCCGCGCGGGCTGCCGGTGTACTCAACATGTTTCGTGATGAGCCACTCCAGCAACTGAATATCTTCTGAATCAAAGATCGGGTCGAGGTCAACGCCCGCGCGATTGCAACGCGTAGACGCAAACTCGCCGCGCTCGTCGAACACGTAGGCGATTCCGCCGCTCATGCCGGCGGCGAAGTTCTTCCCGGTGTTACCCAGAATCACAACCGTGCCTTTGGTCATGTACTCGCATCCGTGGTCGCCGACGCCTTCCACTACCGTCGTAGCGCCCGAATTGCGCACCGCGAATCGTTCCCCGGCCACGCCGTTGAAGTATGCTTCGCCGCTGGTTGCTCCGTAGAGAACGGTGTTGCCAACCAGAATGTTCTGTTCGGGCAGGAAGGACGATGTCTGTGGTGGATAAACAACCAGTTTGCCGCCCGATAGCCCCTTACCGACATAGTCGTTGGCATCGCCTTCCAAACGCAGCGTCACGCCCTTCGCAAGGAACGCGCCAAAGCTCTGGCCCGCGGACCCGGAGAACTGGATGCTGATCGTGTCGTCCGGCAAGCCTTCGGATCCGTACCGCCGTGCAATCTCTCCGCTCAACATCGCCCCAACCGTGCGGTGCACGTTGCGGATGGGCATCTTGAATTCGGCCACCGTCCTGTTCTCGATGGAATCTTTGGCCAGATCGAGTAGCTGGTGGTCCAGTGCCTGCTCGAGCCCATGATCCTGGGCAATCGTGCAGCGCCGGCCAATCCGGCCCGGCACTTGCGGGTTGTGCAGGATGGACGAGAAGTCCAACCCTTTGGCCTTCCAGTGTTCGATCGCCGGACGCATCTCAAGCATGTCTACCCGGCCTATCATTTCGTTCATGGTGCGGAAGCCCATCGTGGCCATCCACTGTCGCACTTCTTCAGCGACGAAGAAGAAGTAGTTGATGACGTATTCCGGGTGACCTGCGAACTTCTTCCGGAGCTCCGGATTTTGCGTTGCGATTCCTACCGGGCAGGTGTTCAGATGACACTTCCGCATCATGATGCAGCCCATTGCTACCAGCGGGGCTGTCGAGAAGCCAAACTCCTCGGCTCCCAGCAGCGCGGCAATCACCACATCGCGGCCGGTCTGCAGTTTCCCGTCGGTTTGCAGCCGCACGCGGCTGCGCAGATCGTTCATCACCAATACCTGTTGTGTTTCCGCCACACCTAGTTCCCACGGTGCGCCGGCATGCTTAATGGAGGTCAACGGCGACGCTCCCGTGCCGCCGTCGTGACCGCTCACCAGCACTACGTCAGCATGCGCTTTCGCTACACCCGCGGCTACCGTCCCGACGCCTACTTCCGCCACTAACTTCACCGAAATGCGCGCCTTGGGATTCACATTTTTCAAGTCGTAAATCAGTTGCGAGAGATCTTCAATCGAGTAGATGTCATGATGCGGCGGCGGCGAGATCAAGCCCACTCCTGGCGTCGAATACCGGACCCGCGCAATTTCGGCATCCACCTTGTGACCGGGCAGTTGGCCGCCCTCCCCAGGCTTTGCCCCTTGCGCGATCTTGATTTGCAATTCGTCCGCGTTCACCAGGTAATTCGTGGTGACGCCGAAACGCCCGGAAGCGACCTGCTTAATCGCGCTCCGCCGGGAATCGCCGTTCGGCAGCACCGCAAAACGCGCCTCGTCTTCCCCGCCCTCTCCCGTGTTCGAGCGGCCGCCGATCCGATTCATTGCGATCGCCATCGTCTCGTGCGCTTCTTTGCTGATGGAGCCGAACGACATCGCCCCCGAAGCAAAACGCTTGATGATTTCCGTCACAGGCTCAACCTCTTCGATCGGCAACGGCCTCGGACTGGTCTTTAGCTCCATCAGTCCGCGCAGCGTGCAGAGGTGTTTATTCTGTTTGTCGATCAGCTCCGAATACTCCTGGAAGGTTGCAAAACTCTCACTGCGGACCGCGTGTTGCAGCTTGCTGACGGTTTCCGGATTCAACAAGTGGTATTCGCCGCTGCTACGGAACTGGTAGTTACCCCCGATCGGCAGTTCGGTCTCCGACGAAGACACCGGCCGTACCGACAGTTGATGTTTCGCTATGGCTTCCCGCGCCAGTATGTCGAGTCCCACTCCCTCGATGCGTGAAGGCGTGCCTGTGAAGTATTCTTCGATCAACTCCTTGTTGAGGCCGATTGCTTCAAAGACCTGAGCGCCGCGATAGCTTTGCAGCGTGGAAATACCCATCTTGGAGAACACCTTCAACAGACCCTTGTTGACGGCCTTCTTGTAGTTGCTCAGCGCCTTCTGGAAGTCGTACCCTTCCGGCAGTTCGTTGTCATTCGCCAGCTGCTCAAGTGTCTCAATAGCTAGATACGGATTCACCGCGCTTGCACCGTAGCCAATCAACAGGCAGTAGTGCATGATTTCACGCGGTTCACCCGATTCAATGATTAACGCTACTTGCGTGCGCGTGCCCTCGCGAACCAAGTGGTTATGGACAGCGGTCAAAGCCAGCAGGCTGGGAATCGGAGCATATTCTTCGTCTACACCGCGGTCCGACAGAATCAGCAGCGTGTAACCGGACTTGATTGCCAGCGAAGCACGGCGGCACAGACCATCCAGGGCCCGCTTCAGCGCCGGTTCGCCATCCGACGCCCGGAACAACATCGGCAAAGTCGAGGCCAGCAGATCTCCCCGCGAAAGCCGGCGCAGCTTCTCCAGGTCTCGATTGGTCAGCAGCGGCCGCTTCAGCTTCAAGGTGTGGCAATGCTCTGGCGTCTCATCCAGGATGTTGCGCTCGTTCCCGATATAGCTGGTCAGCGACATCACCAGCTCTTCGCGGATCGGATCGATGGGCGGATTGGTCACCTGCGCGAAAAGCTGCTTGAAGTAGTTGAACAAGGACTGCGGCTTGTCCGAGAGGCATGCCAGCGGCGTGTCGGTACCCATCGAGCCAATCGCCTCTTCCGCATTGATCGCCATCGGCGTCAGCAGCAGCCGGATGTCTTCATCCGTATAACCGAAACAGCGTTGCCGCATTATCACTGTTTCATGGTCCGACCCAATCACGCGCGGCGGTTCCGGCAAGGCTTCCAGCGTCACCTGGTTCTCTGTCAGCCACTCGCGATACGGTCGCCGCGATGCCAGCTGGCTCTTCAATTCCTCATCGGGAACGATGCGGCCTTGCTCCAGATCAACCAGCAGCATGCGCCCCGGTTGCAGTCGCCCCTTCATTTCGATGTTCTCGGGCTTGATCGGCAGCACGCCGCTCTCCGAGGCCATAATCAGCAGGCCGTCCTTGGTCACCAGATAACGCGCCGGCCGCAGGCCGTTTCGGTCGAGTGTCGCACCGATCACTCGCCCATCCGTGAACGCCACGGCTGCCGGGCCGTCCCACGGCTCCATCAATGACGCGTGATACTCGTAAAACGCCCGCTTCTCATCCGGCATCGTGTCATCGGCATCCCACGCTTCGGGCATCAGCATCGCCATGACATGCGGCAGCGAACGGCCGCTCAGCGTCAGCAGTTCCACCGCGTTGTCGAGGGCCGCGGAGTCACTGCCGCTTTCTTGAATCACCGGTAACAACTTCTTGAAGTCGTCAAAAAGCGGGGTCGAAAGAACGGACTGCCGCGCATTCATCCAGTTCACGTTTCCGCGAACCGTGTTGATTTCTCCGTTGTGGCAGAGATACCGAAAAGGATGTGCGAGCTGCCAGGTGGGAAACGTATTGGTTGAGAACCGCTGGTGAACCAGGCACATCGCGCTGGTGGTGTCCGGATCCAGCAGTTCCTTGTAGAAGTCACCAATCTGATTGGCCAGCAACAACCCCTTGTAAACGATCGTGCGGGATGAGAACGACGGCAGATAAAAGAAATTCTTGTCCCTCAAATCCGACTTCACTACTTCGGATTCCACCCGCTTCTTCACAATGTAAAGCCGGCGCTCGAAGTCATCCTGCGATAGGCCGCTCGGCTTCGCCACAAAAAACTGTTCAATATACGGTTGAGAGGCGCGCGCCACTCGGCCAATCGCGTTGGCCTCCACAGGCATGTCCCGCCAGCCAAGCGCCGATAAACCCTCTTCGCGGGTGATCCTTTCGAGCAAGCCCTCGCACGTCAGCCGTTGCTGCAGCTCCACCGGCAGGAAACACATCGCGACGCCGTATTCCCCCGCGCCAGGCAACGGGAACCCAAGCTTCGCGCATTCCCGCGCGAAGAACAGGTGAGGGATCTGTATCAGTATGCCCGCGCCGTCTCCGGTTTCCGGGTCGCAACCGCACGCGCCGCGGTGACGCAGGTTGAGCAGGATCTGCAGCCCCTTGAGGACGATGTCGTGGGATCGCTCGCCACTGATGTTGACCACGAAGCCGATGCCACAGGCGTCGTGCTCGTTCCGAGGATCATAGAGCCCTTGAGCGGGAGGAAACTGATTGGGTTCGACAGGGTACACTTGGGAGCCTCGATCGCGGAGCAGAATAGTCTATTACTATACTCGTCTTCGGAGTATTCGTCAAATCGAATTTGTGATGGTTTACAATTAGATTATCTTATGGTATTCTAAGCTTCAAACGGATGGATAACTTTTGCCTTTTCAGGGACATCGCGCATTATCGCAGCTTCAGTCGCGCGGCTCAGCTTAACGACATCAGTCAATCAGCCGCCAGCCAGCAGGTGCGGGAACTGGAACGCCAATTCAGTGTTGCGCTCATTGATCGCAGCACAAGACCCCTCCAGTTGACCGAAGCCGGCAAGCTCTACTTGGAGTACTGCCGCGACGTGCTAAGGCGACGGGAGCAATTCGATTCCGACCTGAATCAGCTGAAAAAGGAGATCTCCGGGGTGGTGCGCGTCGCCGCCATTTACTCGGTCGGCCTCTCAGAAATGTCCCTGGTTGAGGAACGATTCAGGAAGCGCTTCCCCGAAGGCCGCCTGGAGGTTTCCTATCTCCGCCCCGAGAAGATCGTGGAAGCCGTACTGGAAGACCGGGCCGATCTCGGGCTGATCAGCTATGCGGAGTCCACCCGCGACCTCATCGCGCTGCCTTGGCTGGAGGAGGAAATGGTTGTCGCGGTTTCTCCTGGCCATCGACTCGCGGCTTACTACAAGACCGACCCCGCGGAGTTGCAAGGCGAGCCCTTCATCGCGTTCGATGACGACCTGCCGATCCGCGCCAACGTCGACCGCTATTTCCGCGACCGGGGCGTCTCGGTGAAGGTCGAACTGCACTTCGACAATTTGCAGATGATCAAGGAAGCAGTCGCCCACAACGTCGGCATCAGTATCCTGCCGGCACGCGCTTTGCGGGAGGACCTCGAAAAGAACCGGCTGGTGGCGATCCGGCTAAATCCAGCCGATCTCTTCCGTCCGGTCCGAATCATCCACCGCCGCCGCAAGCTTTTTGGTGAAGTTGCCGCCGGCCTCTTAAAGCTGCTGAAGGAAGGCGGCGGCGAGGCGCGCGCTGACCAACCGGAAGAAGCCGGGATCCTCAACTAAGCGCCGCTAGCGCTCGCCTAGACGCCGACTGTCTCGTAGACTCGCTTCTGTTTATCCGCTGCGGCGGCTTGCGCGGCGGCCCGGTTCTTCTCCAGCTCGGCCTCCGGCTTGAACTTCACCGACACCAGCTTCGAGACGCCCGGTTCCTGCATCGTCACGCCATATAGCGACTGTGCCGCTTCCATGGTCCGTTTCGCATGCGTAATCACGATGAACTGCGTCTGCTCGGACATCGCCCGCAGCAGTTTCGTCAAACGCTCGATGTTCGGCTCGTCCAACGGCGCATCCACCTCGTCCAGGATGCAGAACGGGCTGGGCGTGTACTGGAAGATACTCATCAACAGCGCCATCGCCGTCAGGATTTTTCGCCGCCCGAAAGCAGCAGCACGTTTTGCAGCCTCTTTCCGGGAGGCGACGCAACGATGTCTATACCCGATTCGGCCAGATTCTCTTCATCCGTCAGCCGCATCTCGCCGACGCCGCCGCCAAACAGGTTCGAGAACATTGCCTTGAAGTTGGCATTGATCGCGTGGAAGGCTTCCCCAAAGCGTTTCTGCGACTCGGCCTCAATCTCATGGATGGCTTTCTCCGTGTCGCGGATGGAATCCAGCAAATCCTGCCGTTGCGCGTTCAGGAACTCCTGCCGCTGCTGTGCTTCTTCGAATTCTTCCAGCGCCTGCGGGTTCACCGGGCCCAGTGCTTCGACCTTGCGCCGAACCTCTTGATACTTCCCATCGATCTCGGCGAGTCCCGCTTCGTCCGGGACCACTTCCATGCCTTCGGAGAGCTCTTCCAGCGTGGTGTCCAATTCGTTTTGCGCCGTTTGCTGGAGGTGCTTTAAGTCCGATTCGAGCCGGGCCATGGTCACTTGCAGGGCCGACCGGGCGTCCTGTCCAGTCTGCACCGCAGTTCGCAGTGCCTTCAACTCTTCTTCGGCTAGTGCTAGCTTGGCCCGCACATCGGATTCCTGCTGCCCAAGCTCGTCAACAGAGGCGCTCACTTCCAGGACGGAAGCTGCCAGCCTCTCCGCCGTCGCGGTCAGCTCGGTGTTGTTCGTTTCGAGGTTTGTACGCTCAGTCGAAAGTGCCGCTGATTCGCGGCTCAGATTCGCCCTGCGATTCTCCAGGTCATGGATTCTTGCTTCGAGCCGGGCACAATTCCCCGTCAACGCCCGGTGACGTTCTTCAAAACTGGCCAGGTTGGCCCGCAACGTCGCATGTTCCTCGGAAACCCGTGTCAACTCAACCTGTTGTCCCTGTAACTCCAAGCGCGCCGCCTCCAATGCCTCTTCCTGTTCGGCTCGCGCTGCTTCCTTCGCTTCCAGTTGTGCTCGATCCAGTTCCAGCCTGTCTTCGATGCCGGCTCGGTCGCGGACAATCCGCTCCAGCTCGAGCTTCACGCTCGATAGGCGCGTATTCACCCGTTGAAACTCTTCTGCCAGTTTGCGGCTCTCGTGATCCAGAGCCAGAACGTCTTTCTCTTCCGCTTGTTGCTTGCTTCGGAGCGATTCCAATTCCTCGCCGAGCGAAGCCGTCTCCCCCTCCAGCGCCGCCAACTGCAGTTGTTCAGCGTTCAGTTCCTCTTGCTTGCGTCGTTCCAGCTCGGAAACCTCTCGCAATTCCCGCTTCAGCGCCAGCGGCCCCGCTCCGGTCTTCTTGCCGCCGCTCACCGCATGCCCTTGATAGCTCACGCCGTCCGGAGCCAGGAAGGAACATTCAGGATATTCAACCGCCAGCCTTTGCGCGGCAGCCCGATCCGTGGTGAGGAAGCAGCTCGCCACGCGAGGCAGTAGGTCTAAAGGAGCGTGGCTCAAACCGTTGGTGAATCGCAACGCCGCGCTGAGGCTCGTGACAACGCCTGCTTCTTCGCCCGAAGGTTTCCGGGTCGAAGATCCGCCGTCATCCGAAGGCGTCTCGTGCTGCTCCACCAGAAACGTCGCCCGGCCGTCCAAGTCGGTACGCAATAAATCGATGCCGCGTTCGGCATCCGCCCAGTCCCGCACCACCACGAATTCCAGCTCTTCGTGCAGGAACTCTTCTGTCGCTTTCTCAAACTGCGAGTCGACCTCAATGAAATCGGCCAACACGCCAACCGGCTTCAAACCGTGCGCTCTGTCTTGCTCGATCGCCGTAAACAGCCGCTTTACCGTTTCCGTGGTGTAGGTGCGATGGGAAAGCACTTCGGCTAGCGAATCGCGCCGCGCTTTGATGCGTGAATATTCGCTGCGGAATCGCTCCACGCTGTGCCGCGTCTCGTTCAGCACGGTTCGCTTGGTTTGCAGTTCCTGCTCCACGGCCCGGCGCTGATCGGTCACCGACGTCAATTCAATCTGCCGCGCCATCAAGCACTCGGAGAGTTGCTCTCGCACTTTATGAATGCGAGCCAGATCCACTTCTGCCTGCTGTTCTTCCGCCTTGGCCCGGCTCGATTCCCGGTCGGAAGAAGTTTGTTGTGCTTCCGCCTGAGTAATCCGGTTTTTCAATCCCGACGATTCGCCCAGCAGACGAATCACTTCTTGGCGTGTGGTCTCCAGGCTTCGCTCACGCTCGGTCAAACCCGTCTGCGCAGCTTGCCGCTCCTGCGACTTCGAGTCGAGCAAGTCACGCGCCGATTGCCGCTCCGTCTCCAGCGCCGCCAGCTCAACGCTTTGCTGCGCCAGCTCAGTTCGGCCCTCTTGCTCCTGCCGCTCCAGTTCGCGCCCTTCCACTTGACTGGCCGACAACCGTTGGCTGATTTGCTCAATCTGCCGAACCTGGTACCCGAGCTGCCCGCGCGTTCGCTCCGCCTCCAGCTGCAAATCGGCCAGCTGTTTGCGCGCTTCGGTGAGCTGCCGGTCGATCGCATAGGATGATTCCTGCGTCGCCGATTGCTCCAGTTCCTTTGCGCCGACCGAGGTCTGCAGTTCTTTCAACTCGTTCGTAGCCAGGTTCAACTCAATCGCAGCCTGTGCCGCCTCTCGCTCCAGCAGCTTGAACTTGGCCCCTAGAAGCTGCCGCAAGAACGCCGTGCCTTCCGCCCTCAACTCCCCGTAGCGTCTGGTCTTGGAGGCCTGCCGCTTCAGCGAATTCACCTGCCTCGTGACCTCTTCCAGAATGTCGAACACCCGCGAGAGGTTCTGCTTGGCGCCTTCCAGGCGCGCTTCCGCCAGCCGCTTGCGCGTCTTGAATTTCGTGATGCCTGCCGCCTCTTCGATCACCGAACGACGATCCTGCGGCTTGTTGCTCAGGATTTGGCCGATGCGCCCCTGCTCGATAATGGCGTAGCTTTCCGGCCCCAGACCGGTTCCCAGGAACAGATCCTGGATGTCCCGCAATCGCGCCAGCTTGCCGTTAATCAGATACTCGCTCTCACCCGATCGATACAGCCGCCGGGTGATGGTAATCTCGCCTGCCCGCTCCGCGGTCTTCACCGCATCCGACTTCAGGGGCAGGTGGCCGTTCGTTCCATTGGTAGCGTGGCTGTGGCCGTTCGACTCCACAGGTATCGCGCTTAGCGCAACCGATTCGTTGTCGCGGAGCATGGGCGCCGTGCCTTCCGTATGAGGCTCAGGGCTCAGCGGAATCGCGTGTTCGGTCGGCTCAGTTGCGTTTGGCTCCGTCGCGTGCGGATGCCGGTACACCACCGACTCATCCGGCACCAGCGTCATCGTAACCGCCGCCATACCCAAGGCCTTTCGGTCGCGGGTACCGGCAAAGATCACGTCCTCCATCCGGGCACCGCGCAGTGTTTTCGCTGATTGTTCGCCTAACACCCAGCTGATGGCATCACTGAGGTTCGACTTCCCACAACCGTTCGGTCCGACAACGGCAGCTATGCCGCTGCCACTGAACTTCATCTCGGTCCGGTCGTAGAAGGATTTGAAACCGTGTATTTCGACGCGCTTGAGCTTCAGCAAAAGGAATGGACCCCTATCGTGGAAAGTCTCTCGGGGGTAGCTTCATCGTATCCGAGGTAGGTCGCAAAGTAAAGTACCCTCACCACACAATTTAGTGTACTCGCCTTCAAAGCACACCACCCATTGTGCCAGGGTCTCGGTTTTTGGGTATTCTTCGATTTCGGGCTTACCCCTTACAGACGAGTTCCAGGCCATTTAGGAGACAGAAAAAGCACTCGTGGCGCGGGCTGTCAGCCTGCTGAGCCGAGATTCTCCTCGGCTTTTCTTTCTACCTCATCTGGCAACTCATTGAAAACACAAGCACTAGCAAAGAATCTGCGCCGGCACCGCCGGGCGCCAGCCGCTCTCGCTGCGTCACCCCGGCAATTCCTCGTCGAAACACACCGCCACTTTCCCGCACCGTCCGTCGGCCATCAGCGCGTAAGCTTGGTCAGCTTGTCCTAAAGAAAAGCGATGGGTGATGAGGTCCGCCGGATGCAGGTTCCAGCGCACCAGCCGCTCCACCAGTTCCTCCATCAGCCAAGTGGAAGTGACCCAGGATCCGTAGATGGTCTTCTGGTCGTGAATGATATCCGCTGACGGGTTGAACTCCACCGTGCCGCCTTCGCCGATAAACGCAATCCGCCCCCATTTCCGCGTGGCGCGGATGGCAGTCGCGCGGGCAGTTGCGTTTCCCGAGCAATCCACCGCGCGCTCCACGCCCCGGCCACTCGTCCGTTCCAGCACTTCCGCAACGTTATCGGGACCCGAGCGCAGCGCCACATCGCACAGACCCAGGTCAACGGCAAGTTTCATCCGTTCCTCGATCACGTCGATCCCGATGATACTCTCCGCACCCAGCTTCCGGCACAACGCGCCTGTCGCCAGCCCAACCGGGCCGAGCCCCGTGATCAGAACGGTATCGGCGCCGCTAATGCCGATCTTCACGAGCCCTTCGTAAACGGTGCCGAATCCGCACGCTACCTGTGCTCCGTCGGCATAGGACAGCTCATCCGGTAGCGCAATCAGATCCTTTTCCTCCGTGAGCAGATAGTCGGCCATGCCGCCATCCCGCTGCCATCCATAAGCCCTCCGGTACCGCGAGCTCGTGCAGGAGATCATGTATCCGCGCCGGCAGTCGTTACAGACGCCGCAGCCCGAAATGTGATACACGATCACTCGGTCGCCTTCCTTGAACCGTCGGCAACCCGGTCCAGTTCGGACGATCTGTCCTGCCGGTTCATGACCGGCGATCACACCCTGGTACCCTTCCGGGCCTTTCCCGAGGTGCTCGCGATAAATGGCCCGAATGTCGGAGCCACAGATTGTCGAAGCCTTCATGCGAAGAAGCACTTCGCCATGGCCCGGCTCGGGGACCGGTACCGCCTTTCGCACCACGGTGCTGTTGCCCGGCAGAAACGCCCCTTGCATCGTCGTAACCATTCTTAATGTCTCCTCATCGCCTTCAGTGCGGGATTGCCTCGCAAAGCCTTCCGAGCCGCGACAGTGGATGGAGCGGTTGCCCGGGAACTCCTCGCTACGCGACAATCATGGAGGCGTAATCTCACCACTCGGATCCCACAGTGCCTCCCAGGATTGCCCTTCCTTCCACAGGAAGACTTGCCCCTTGATCAGCCGGCAGTTGCGGTCAATGCCGGCAATTTGCTCCATCTCGTCATCGGTTAGCGGATCGCTTACCACCCCGCGCAGATTGCTCAGATAGTTTCGCCGGTTCGTGGAGAATGGGATGGGCGTCTGGCCGCGCTGCACAGCCCACTTCAGGCAGACCAACGCGGGATGCACGACGTGCTTTTTCGCTATCGCCACAATCACCGGATCGGTCAGCGGATCGGTGTCCTCCGGCGTGCGGTCTCGCTCCGGCCGGTTCGGCGAACCCAGCGGGCAGAAACCGACCGCCTCGATTCCATTCTCCCGGACAAATTGAAACAGTTCCGGCTGCTGGAAGTGCGGATGCAACTCCATCTCATTGACGGCCGGTTTCACTCGAGCATCCCGCAGCACCAATCTCAGCTTTGGAATAGTCATGTTCGATGTGCCGATATGCCTTACCAACCCCGAATCGACCAACTCCTCCATCTTTCGCCAAGTCTTCATGAAGGCCTCGTGCAGGAAAGCCTTGGCATCGGGGTTCCGTGTGTGCACATCGCAGCCTGGCGGATGGTAATTCGGAAAGGGCCAGTGCACCAAATACATGTCCAGGTAATCAAGCTGTAAGTCGCCCAGCGACTTTCGGCACGAAGGAATGACATCGTTCTCGGCATGCTTGTCGTTCCAGAGCTTTGAGGTGACCCACAACTCCTCCCGCTTGACACCGCCGCCGAGGATCTCTTGAAGGGTTTCGCCAACCTGTCGTTCGTTGCCGTACACCGATGCGCAATCAAAATGCCGGTAGCCCACCGCAGCGGCGCTCTTGACCGCTTCCGCCACTTCCTCGGGAGAAACGTGATCCGATCCAAATGTGCCGAGGCCAATTGCTGGCATTCGGGCGCCACCCGTAAGAACTCTGTGCGGAACAAGCGCCGGATCGACGCCATCGGCCGCTGGTTTAGACGCTGGGATCCATTTGCTCATGTCGTTTCAATCGCTGACGTAAGCCTAATGATAATCCTGCCCCTCAGATACTCTGATTAGGAACTTATGTTGCGAACAGGCATTCTCAACCCGGCAATTAATTCACTACTGAGTCGTGTCCGTCACACCAACACGCTGGTCATCGCAGACCGCGGCTTTCCCTATTGGCCTCCGATTGAAACCATCGACATCTCGCTGGTCGACAACATTCCAACCGTGCTCGACGTCCTGACGGCCGTTCGCGCGAACTTCGTTGTTGGCCAATTCTATATGGCCGAAGAGTTCCGGGAACGCAACCCGCCGTCGGTTGTGGAGTCGTTGGAGGCGGTCATCGCTGGCACGCCGCTCCTCTTCGAGCGCCACGTGGAGTTCAAGCGTCGCATCCCTTTTGCCATCGGTCTGATCCGAACAGCCGACACGACGCCGTACGCGAACATCATTCTGGAGTCAGCATAGCGCGTGAGGCCTTTGCGGCGTTCACTGGAGTCTCCCTACAGCCGAGAGTAGGCGAAAGCCGCTACAGCCTCTGCGTTCCTTCGACCTTCGCCAACCCACGATCGAACGTCCCCAGAGGTAGGTGCCCGGCCTTTCGCGCCAGTTGTAGCATCAGGCAATCCGAGAAACCCAGCGACGGCCGTCCACGAAAAAGACCCAGGGCGGCGGCGACTACATCGGCGTCCTGCAGAGTCAAACTTCTGTGATTCAGCAACATCTCAACCGCCGTCGCCAGTTCGGCTGGGCCGCGTTTGTAGACGGCGTCCAAAACCCACAGTGCCTCCGTGAGCGCCAGCACCGAGACCCACGCTCCCTGCTCGATGAAAGCGTCGGCCGACTCGCATTGCCGCGGGTCGTCCCGCGTGAGCAGGCGAACAAGAACGTTGGTGTCAACGGCGCGCATGGCGCTCTCGCACCCGCCGTCGAATTCCCTCTCTCAACTCGTCGAGTGGCCGGGATTCCGGAGGCTTCTCAGGAAATAGCATCTGGTGGATGTCCTTAGACGAAAACGTGCCCGCGCGCCGCACAACAATCTTTCCGCCTTCCTCATCCCATTCCAGAACAGAGCCCGGGCCGACTCCCAGCTTTCTTCGCACCTCGGCGGGAACGGAAATCTGGCCCTGCGATGTGACTTTCGATCGCGATAGCGGCATACCTCACATTACCACGGTAATGGCAGCTTTTGATAGTGAGTTGAGTTGCAGCGGCATCCTTCTTGATACGATTAGCCTCGGTGCGCTGCACCTCGCTCCCATGCGCCTCTTCGCCAGCCTGCTAATCGCTTCCTCCCTATTACTTGCCTTCGTTGTTGTCCGGCCGCCCGAGGTTCCCTTCGAGAAGCACACTATCGATCTCGGATCGAGCGAGTCCGCTGCTATTTGCGACATCAACGGCGATGGCAAACTCGACATCGTCTCGGGCGAGAACTGGTATGAAGCGCCCCATTGGACCAAGCATCACTTCCGCGACATCGACTACACCAACAACTACATCGACGACTTGAGTACTCTCGCGCTCGATGTCAACGAAGACGGCCGCATCGATCTTGTGACGTCGGGTTGGTTCAGCCGGAAACTGGCTTGGTGGGAAAACCCCGGCAAGTCGTCCGCTACCTGGAAGGAGCACGAGATTCAGACCGGGTACCCGATCGAGTTCACATTCCTGGTTGACCTGGATAACGACGGCAAGGCGAATGAGATTTTGCCTCAATTCGGCGACAGCAAGGCGCCCCTCGCCTGGTATGAACGAGACCACAAAGGCGGCATCGTCAAACACGTTGTCAGCGACCGCAGCTACGGCCATGGAATCGGTGTGGGCGACGTCAACGGCGACGGCCGCAACGACATCCTGACGCCCAATGGCTGGCTCGAAGCGCCGCCTGACCCACGCAGCCCCAACTGGAAGTTTCATCCCGACTGGCAACTGGGCGACCTCGGTTTCATCTACGTCGTGGACGTCAACAACGACGGCCTGCCGGACATACTCACGTCGAAGGCGCACGACTACGGCATCTTTTGGATCCAGCAGAAACCCGACCATACCTTCGATACGAAGAACCTCAACATGATCGACAACAGCTGGTCGCAAGCCCACGCAGTCACGCTGGTAGACTTTCGCAAGAGCGGGAACCTCGGCCTGCTCACAGGCAAGCGATACATGGCGCACAATGGCCACGACCCCGGAGAGCGCGAACCTCTGGGCGTCTATTGGTACGAACGTATGCTGGTCCCGGATCCAAAGAACCCCGGCGCAAACACGGTCGAATGGGCCAAGCACGTCATTGATTACGGTGGCCGCACCGGCGGTGGCATTCAGATCCCTGTAGCCGACATGGATGGCGACGGCGACCTCGACTTCGTCGTGGCCGGCAAGAGCGGCCTGTTTTTGTTTGAGAACCTCACAAAGCAGACCCAGTCGCGGCACGAATGAGAGCAATGGCAACCAGGATCTATGACGTCGTGGTGATCGGGTCTGGGGCCGGCGGGGGAACGCTATCCGCATCGCTTGCCCAGCGTGGCGTGGATGTGCTGGTCCTCGAAGGCGGCCCGACGGTCAACACTCGGACCGACTTCAACACTCATGCCCTTCCGTTCGAGTTCCCAAGCCGCTCCATTCCCACCATGAAGCCGGGCAAGCCGGGCTTCGACAGCGAGCGCAGCCGCGGCGTCGGCGGCAAAACGATGCTGTGGAACGCCGTCGCCCTGCGAATGAGCCAGCGCGACTTCAAGGGCCGGCAGCACGATGGGACCGGTGAAGATTGGCCCATCGACTACGCCGACATCAAGCCCTATTACGACAAGATCGAATCCGAAGTCGGCGTTTGCGGCAACTACGACCACCTCGAAGATCTTCCTGACGGCATCTTCCTTCCGCCCGTGCCGATGAAGTGCAGTGACAAGATCATCCAGGCCGGCGCCGCGAAGCTCGGTGTTCCGGTGATCCACGTTCGGAAAGCCACTCTCAGCCGCCCCGCGAAGACCCGCCCCGCCTGCCACTTCTGCGGCAACTGCATGGCCGGCTGCGATGTCGTCGCCAAGTACAACTCCGCCGACGTGCAGATGCTGCCCGCCATCAAGTCCGGAAAGCCGCTCACCATCCGGCCCAACAGCATCGTCTATGAGCTCGCGGTTGCCGCTGACTCGCCCCGCATCCGCGAGGTCCGCTACTTCGATCGCGAAACCCGCGCGGAAGGTGTCGCACAGGGCCGAGTGGTTGTCGTCGCCTGCGCCTGCGTGCAAAGCGTCGGCCTGCTGCTGATGTCGAAATCCAGCCGCTTTCCCACTGGCCTTGCCAACTCCAGCGGCGAGCTCGGCAAGAACTTCATCCCTCACATCAACGTCGGCATCGAAGCGTTTCTCGAAGAGCGCATCGGCGTTCCAACCACGGACGATGAAGGTTTTCTCGACCACGCTTACATTCCCTCCTTCATGCACGACAAGAAGCGCGATTTCCCGCGCAGCTTCGGTTACCAGTTCAACTATCAAAACCAGCGCTCGGTTGGCTGGGCTCGCCGCATCAAGGGCATGGGCAAGTCTTACAAAGCCGCCGTCAAGTCGCACTATCCTGCCTACATCACGTTTACCGGTTACCAGGAGATGGTCCCGAACGCCGACTCCTACATCGACCTCGACCCCGACACCAAAGACGTCTACGGCCTTCCCGCCGTCCGCCGCCGTTTCAAGCTCGCGAGCGACGACTGGAAGAACTTCGCGGCCATGCGCGAGTGGGGCGTGAACATCCTCCAGGCCAGTCACGGCCATATCCATTCGGTCAGCCAGGTCCCAACGCCGAACCACGAGATCGGCGGCTGCCGCATGGGCAACGATCCCAAGCGGTCGGTCTTGAATAAGTTCGCTCGTGCCCACGATGTGCCGAATCTCTACGTCGTCGACGCCAGCATCTTCCCCGGCGCTTCGGAAAAGAATCCTACGCTGACGATCATGGCGCTCGCCTCCAGAACGGCAGACCATATCGCCGACTCCCTGCAAAAGGGGGACGTGTAATGCCTACCTATTCGACCGATCGCCGCGGCGCGCTCAAGATCATCGGCGCCATCGGTGCCACCTGCGCCTATCCATTTGCCGGCGACGAGCTCCACGGCCAAACGGCCCATGATGCCGAACATCACGCAGGAACGCCCTCCGCGAGCTTCTTCCGCGAACCCGACTTCGCCACCCTATCGCGAGTCTCCGATCTCATCATTCCTCCAACCGCCACGGCCGGAGCCATCCAGGCCGGCGTGCCTCTTTATATCGATCGCGTCGTATCGATCAGCGCAGCCCACCAGGAACTGGTGGCCGAAGGCCTGCGATACCTCGACGCCGAGGCACAGCGCCTCAAACCCCAGAGCAAGTTCCTCGGCCTGGATGAATCCCAGCAACTCGCAATCCTGGAGCCGCTTTGCGAAGCCTACGATCGCGACCCGGCCTCAACGACTCTTCCTCGTTCCGTGGAGTTCTTTGGCTTGATCAAAAGCCTCACCGCTGATGGCTACTACACTTCGCAACCCGGCTTAATCGACGAGCTGGGCTACAAAGGCAACCACGCAATGCCATCGTTCCCCAGTTGTCCCGAACACTAACTACTCCAACGTATATGTCCAACAAGTCCTTAGTTGAAAACGCACTCAATACCGGCGAAGGAATACTGCGCCTGGTGCCGGCCTGGGTACCGCGGTCGTTCATGATGCCCGGCGGCCGGCTCAAACTCCATCCTTCCGACCTGTACGCTCTGGGCGCACATCGGGGAGGGATCAACGAGCGCTGGTTTGCCTCCACCACCAACGCCTCGAACGGCCCTGGCACGCCCGCCGATGAAGGCCTGAGCTACGTCGACTTCGACGGCAAGCGCTTCCTGCTCAAAGAAGCCGTCGAGTGGGTCGGCGACAAGCTGCTCGGCAAGGAGGTCATGGCCAGCAGAGGCGGGTGGAACGTCCTGTGCAAGTTCTTCGACAATCTCGGCCCCATCCCGCATCACATGCACCAGAGTGAGGCGCAAGCCAAGCTGGTCGGACAGCATGGCAAGCCGGAATCGTACTATTTCCCGCCTCAATACAACCAGAAGGACAACAACTTTCCCTACACATTCATGGGTCTGGAACCTGGGACGACGAAAGATCAAGTTCGCAGATGCCTGGAGCGCTGGAATGAGGGCGATAACGGCATCCTGTATCTGTCGAAGGCTTACCGCCTCCAGCCGGGAACCGGTTGGCAGATCGACCCCGGTGTTCTGCACGCACCGGGCTCGCTGGTTACCTATGAGCCGCAGGTCAACAGCGACGTCTTCGCCATGTTCCAATCCATGGTCGAAGGACGTCCCATCGGCTGGGAACTGCTCGTGAAGGATGTTCCGAAGGAGTATCACCACGACCTCGACTACCTGATTGGCCTGCTCGATTGGGACGCGAATGTGGACCAGGAGTTCGGTAACCCACAACCGGGTCTTCCCGAAACCGGTGCATGATCTCGCCGAAATGAAGGCCAGCGGCTATCAGGAGTTGTGGGTCTCCTACGGCACGGGCTACTACTCCGCCAAAGAACTGACGGTCTTTCCCGGCCGGGCAGTCACCATCACCGACAGCGCCGCATACGGGCTCATTCTCACGCAGGGTCACGGCACCGTCGGCAGGCATGAGGTCGAGACGCCCACCATGATCCGGTTCGGCGAGTCTACCAGGGACGAACTCTTCGTCACGAACGGGGCAGCCAACCACGGCGTCTCGATAAAGAACCGTAGCCAGTCCGAGCCGCTGGTTCTCCTCAAGCACTTCGGCCCTGGTAACCCGGACGCCGAACCAATCCGCACCCGCGGCTAGCCACAGAGGATAAGATTCAGTCATGCAGACCACCAAGTTGCAACGCTATCCGGCGCTCCACAATGCCATGTGGCCCGGACTAATCGGTAAGGGCACGGATTCCGAGCCACCGATCGATTTGGACACGATGCTCGACCTCACGGCAGCCGCCGAAGTAAACGGCGTCCACTTTGATGGTGTGGACCTGTTTCTGTTCGAGCCGCACGTCAGCATCGATTCCACGGACGACGATTTGAAACGCCTTGCCGATCGGGTGGCGGCCCGACATCTGCTGGTTGGTTCAGTCGTCGCGCCGGTGTGGCCGCAGACCGGCGGCGGTTCGGCCATGGGGACAGCCGAGGACCAGAATCGCTTTGTCGAGCAGGTCCGGAAGGCCTGCGTGATTGCACAGAAGCTGAAGGAGCTCGGCATCCGCCATTACGGCGTGGTACGCATTGATTCCGCTGTCAGTCCGGCTGAATGGGGCAAAGACCCATTGCCGAACTCTATGCGCATCGCCGAAACCTTCCGCGAAGCTTGTTCCGTAGCGGACGCACACGGTGAGCAGCTGGCAATCGAAGGCGAAGTCTGCTGGGGCGGCATACACAGCTGGAAGCAAGTGTTGGAAATGCTGCAGATGGTGAACCGCCCTAAGACCATTGGCTTCCAGGCCGACCTGGCTCACACGCTCCTGTTCCTGTTGGGTGTCAACGCTCCCGAAGATCGGCTCCTCCCTCCGGATTTCGATTGGTCTCAGAAAGACGTTCTTGACGAGGCGCTGCGGAAGATGACCCATGCCTTGCGGCCTTGGACCATCGACTTCCACGTAGCCCAGAATGACGCCACTGTGAAGGGTTCCGGTTCTCACGACCAGACCGGCCACCATTGCCTGCCGTCTGACCCGAACGGCAAGATCGACATCGTCCACCAGGCGGGCTTCTGGCTGCGCGACGAGAAGGGCCGGCCGAACAAGAACTTCCGGCACATTTGCTGGGACGGCTGCATGTTCCCCAACGCGGTGATGCGTGCCCCCAAGACATGGCGGGACATCCTCAGTGCGATGATCCTGGTCCGCGACGCCCACGGCTGGGAGTGGTTCTGACGTATGGCGCCGAAGCCCCTGAACATTGGCATGGTTGGCTACGGCTTCATGGGCCGCACGCACTCGAACGCCTTTCTGAAGGCGCCCCACTTCTTTAGCCTTCCATATCGTCCTGTGTTGAAGGCGGTCTGCGCGCGCAACCCAGTCCGCGCAAACGTGTTTGCCGGCCTCTGGGGCTATGAGTCCGTCGAGACCGACTGGAGAGAGCTGGTTGCCCGTAAGGACATCGACCTGATCGACATCGCCAGCCCCAATGACACACACGCCGAGATCGCCATCGCCGCCGCGAAGGCAGGCAAGATGGTGATGTGTGAGAAGCCACTGGGCCGCACGGCGGCGGAGGCGGAAGCAATGGTCGAGGCCGTCGAGACGGCCAACGTCGCCAACATGGTCTGGTACAACTACCGCCGCGTCCCGGCCGTGGTGCTGGCCAAGCAACTCATCGACGAAGGCCGACTGGGCCGCATCTTCCACTACCGCGCCAAGTTCCTCCAAGACTGGACCATCTCTAAAGATCTACCGCAAGGCGGCGAAGCCCTGTGGCGGCTGGATGCCGACGTCGCCGGCAGCGGCGTCACGGGCGATCTGCTGGCTCACTGCATCGACACGGCGCTCTGGCTCAACGGCCATATCCAGGAGGTCACGGCCATGACGGAGACCTTCATCAAGGAGCGCAAGCACAACCTGACCGGCGAGGTTCAGAAGGTCGGCATCGACGACGCCAGTGCGTTTCTGGCGCGTTTCGAGAACGGATCGATGGCCACGTTTGAAGCGTACCCGCTATGCGCGGGGCCACAAGGCGCTCTACACCTTCGAGATCAACGGCGAGCACGCGTCCATATCCTGGGACCTGCACGACCTGCATCGTCTCCAATTCTTCGACCACCAGGATGAAGGCCGCCTGCGCGGCTGGCGCTCCATCCACATGACCGACAGCGATCATCCCTACATGAAGCACTGGTGGGTGCCAGGGCTGCAGATCGGGTACGAACACACCTTCGTTCACCAGGTGGCGGACTTCCTGGACGGGCTTGAAGCCGGGCACGTTCCCGGCCCTAGCTTCCGGGATGCCTTGGCGACCGACTACGTAACAGACGCCGTCTTGAGGTCCGCCAAGACCGGCCAATGGGAGAAAGTGAAATGACAGGCACACAAGAACGCGCCGTTCTATCCGCACTCGACCGCTTCCGGATCGAGATTCCCTCCTGGGGCTTCGCCAACACCGGCACGCGCTTCGGCAAGTTCTCGCAGCCAGCCGCTGCCTCGACCATCGAAGAGAAGTTCAGCGATGCCGGCTTGGTGCATTCGCTCACGGGCGCCTGCCCGACTATCGCGCTGCACGTCCTTTGGGACCTGCCCAACGGGATGGACGACATCCATCGTGTAACCGCTCTCGCAGGACAGCACGGAGTGGCTGCAGGTTCCATCAATCCCAATCTGTTTCAGGACCAGGAGTACAAGCATGGCTCCCTGGGCAACCCGGACGCCAGCATTCGCGACCACGCCTTACAGCACATCCTCGACAGCATCGAGATCCAGCATGCCTTGAAGAGCCGCGACCTCTCGCTGTGGTTCGCCGACGGCAGCAACTATCCCGGCACCGCCAACATGCGGCAGCGCAAGCAATGGTTCGAGGAAGGGCTTCGCCAGGCTCATCGCCGCTTGCACGCCGGGAGACCGGATGCTGGTCGAATACAAACCCTTCGAGCCCGCCTTCTATCACACCGACATTGCCGACTGGGGCATGGCGCTGCTGATGTCGCAGGCCGCCGGACCACAGGCCAAGGTGCTGGTCGACACCGGCCACCACTACCAGGCGCAGAACATCGAGCAGATCGTGGCGTGGCTGTTAGCCGAGAACATGCTCGGCGGTTTCCACTTCAATGACCGCCGCTACGCCGACGACGATCTCACCCTGGGCTCCATCGATCCCTACCAGGTCTTCCGCATCTTCCACGAAATCCAGTTCTTCGAATGGGAAGCCGGTTCGCCGCGCCGACATCGCCTACATGATCGACCAAAGCCACAACCTCAAGGGCAAGATCGAAGCCACCATCCAGACCGTGGTCTTCGCGCAGGAACTCTTCGCCAAGGCAGCGCTGGTTGACCATGCGGCGCTGGCAATCAAGCAAGCCCAAGCCTCACTGGTCGAGGCCGAAGAGTGCCTGCGTGATGCCTTCTCGACCGACGTCCGGCCACTGCTGCGAGAGTGGCGCCGATCCAGAACCCTGGCTGAGGATCCAATGAGGGTCTTTCGCGAGAGTGGATACCTGGAACGCGTCACTCGCGAGCGAGGCGAGCGCAACGCGGTTGCCGTCACATCGTACGCCTAGCAGCACGTGGCGCAGGCTGTTAGCCTGCTGAGCCGAGATTCGTCTCAGCTTTGGTTTCCATTCCGATTCCGAGCTTCTGCCCCCCACTACGCCAGCAGCTTCTGCACCACGTTCCCCGACACGTCCGTCAAACGAAAATCACGGCCCTGAAACCGGAACGTCAGCTTCGTATGATCGATCCCCATCAAGTGCAGAATGGTGGCATGCAAGTCGTGAACATCCACCGGATCTTCGACGATGTTGTAGCCGAGTTCGTCGGTCTGGCCGATCGCCATCCCCGGCTTGATGCCTCCGCCGGCCATCCACATGGAAAAGGCGCGCGGATGGTGGTCGCGGCCCAGGAACTTGGAGTTGTTACGTGCTTCATTCATGGGTGTGCGGCCGAATTCCCCGCCCCACACTACGATGGTGCTATCCAGCAGCCCACGCTGTTTCAGGTCCGTGATCAAGGCCGCCGCGGCGCGATCGGTTTCCTGGCAGAGGGTGGGCAAGCGATTCACGATGTCGTCGTGGCTGGAGGTGCCATGGTTATCCCAGCCGCGGTGATAGAGCTGAACAAAGCGCACGCCTCTTTCCACCAGCCGGCGCGATAACAGGCAGTTGTTGGCGAACGACTTCTTGCCCGGCTCGGTTCCGTACAACTCGTGGATGGACGCCGGCTCCTTGGAGATATCGACCAGGTCCGGCACGCTGGATTGCATGCGGTAGGCCATTTCATAGGAGTTGATCCGGGTCGCGATCTCGGGGTCGCCGTTCTCCTTGAGGTACGCTTCGTTCAAGTCTTTGAGCAGATCGAGGGATTCGCGTCGCGCTTGCTTCGGGACGCCTTCGGGATCGGTAAGGAACAGCACCGGATCGCCTTGCGAGCGGAACTCAACGCCTTGATAGACCGTGGGCAGGAACCCGCTTCCCCAACAAGCCTTCCCGCCATCGGGTTGGTTCTCACCGGAGATGAGCACCACGAAGCCGGGCAGATCCTGGCACTCGCTACCAAGACCGTAGGTCATCCAGGAACCCATGCTGGGACGACCGATGATCTGGAAGCCGGTATTCATGAAAATCTGCGCCGGAGCATGGTTAAACTGGCTGGTGTGCATGGAGCGCACCACGGTGATCTCGTCCGCCACAGTCCGTAGGTGAGGAAGCAGCTCGGAGATCTGAGCGCCGGAATCGCCGAATTGCGCGAACTCGTACGGCGAGCCCAGCAGCCGTGGCGTGCCCTTGATGAAGGCGAAACGCTCACCCTTCATCAACTCTTCCGGGACGTTCTGGCCATCGTACTTTTGCAGGGTGGGCTTGAAGTCGAACAGATCCACCTGGGAGGGAGCGCCGGCCATGAAGAGATAAATGATGCTCTTGGCCTTGGCTGGGAACATGGGCGGCTTGGGGGAAAGCGGATTGGTTGCGGAAGCAGCCGAGCCGAGCGAAGGATGAAGCAGGCTGCCCAGAGCAGCCGCGCCAATGCCAAACGCCGACTGCTTGAAGAAGTAGCGGCGCGTGAGAGCCCGCAGCAGATTGTCGGAAGGTGGAAGCGTGTGTGGCATCGCGTTAGTCCTTACTCAGCGTTTCGTCCATGTTTAGCAGAACGTTGGCAGCCAGCGTCCATGCGGCCAATTCCGGGGCATTCGGTGGCGGCTCGGTCTTGATGCCGATAACTTCGGCAGCAGCTTTATTGTCGGCACGGTATCGATTGAGTTGTTCCTGATAGTAGGCGAGCACGCGATCAAGTTCGGCGGGCGTGGGCGTGCGAGAAACCACCAGCCTAAAGCCATAGCTCGCGCGGGCCGCGTCGGTGTCGCCTCCCTGCTTGACCATGCGAACAGCCATGGCCCGGGCAGCCTCAAAGAAGAACGGGTCGTTCAGTGTAGTTAGCGCTTGGAGCGGCGTATTGGTACGAACACGCCGCACGGTGCAGAATTCGCGGCTGGGAGCGTCGAAAGTCACGAGGCTTGGATACGGCGCGCTGCGACGGATGAAGGTGTATACGGAACGGCGATAGCGGTCGTCACCCTGACTCGCGATCCACTTGTCACTGCTGTAAGGGACATCCCAAATGCCGTCCGGCTGAAACGGAAAGACACTGGGACCATACATCTTGAGACTCAGCAGACCACCGGCGGAGAGAGCCAAATCGTGTACCGCTTCGGCCTCTAGACGGAAACGCGGGCCACGCGCGTAAAGGCGATTGTAGGGATCTCTCGCAATCAGTTCGGGTGTGTCCCGGGAAGATTGCCGGTAAGTGGCCGATGTCACCATCAGACGCTGGATTTTCTTCATGCTCCACTGGTTGTCCATGAAGTAAGTCGCCAGAAAGTCAAGCAGTTCGGGGTGGCTAGGCAATTCGCCCTGCGTACCGAAGTCCTCACTGGTCTCGACCAGACCGCGCCCAAAGATGGTTTCCCAGAAGCGATTCACGGTGACGCGAGCCGTCAGCGGATTATCCTCGCTCACTAGCCATTCGGCAAGCGCGAGCCGGTTCGGGGTTTCGCCCTTTGGCAACGGGTTGAGCGCAGAAGGTACGTCAGCGTACACCTCTTCGCCGCGGCTGAGGAAGCTGCCGCGCTCGCGGATGAAAGTCGCGGGACGGGCCAGGCCGGGCTTTTCTTCCATGACCATGGCGGTCGCGATGCCAAGCTTCTTCAAGTCGCTCTGCAAATCGGCTAGTTGCTTGCGCGCTGGATCGAGTAGTGGGCTCTCTTGGCGATAAGCAGCTTCCAGGCTCTCGGTCTGCTTCGCAGTGCGCTGCTCCGGCTTCATTTCCAAGACGGGCCATAGACGGGCAGGCAACTTGGCGGACCAGGCAGGATCATTCGCCGAAGTCGCAGCGATACGGAAGCGGCCGATGTTGCGGGACGAATGGCGCATCTGATGCTTCATGCGAATGGTAAGTTCGCTACCTCCTTCGAAACCGAATGGCTTTTCGGCCACGAACACCGCGAAGCGGCGCGGAATGCCATTCGGCGAAGGGCCCGTTTCGATTGCCCAACCGTGAAGACCGGGGTCCTTACTAAGGATGCCGTCGGCTGGGTATCCACTTTGCGACTCGCTGGCGGCAACTTTCTTCATCGGGACAAATACGGGCTTCGCCGCTGTGCCGGATGAAGCGATCGGCCACACGTTCACGTCAAAAGCGCTCAAAAAGAAATTGCCTTCGGGATCTCGGCCCGGGCCGCCACTGGGCAGGCTCTCATCGGGCAGCACTTCCAGCCGAACGGCGGTGATGCCTTCCTGGTTGGTCTTCAACCGAACGGTATAGCTGTCGGCTTGCGGATTCTTGCCTGTGGCAAGTACGGAGGAATCGGGCAGCACCTTCAAGGTCGCGCCACCAGCCGAGTCGGCCTGCAAGGGAGAAAGCACCTGCCATTGCTTCTCCGAATTCCGCATTTCGACTTCCCAGCCCTGCTGGGCCTCACGCAGCGAAGGCGTTTCGGTGTCAAGCTGCTTTTGAATGACAGCCATTTGGCTTCGGATCTCTGCGCTCTTTGCGGCCTGCGCGGCGGTCGGGAGTTCCAGTTCAGGCTCTTCGGCATAACGCTCGCTCTCGTAGCCGTGAATCTTGTATTTGCTGTTGCCGTAGAAAGCGAGGAAGCGATAGTAGTCCTTCTGCGTGAAGGGGTCGAACTTGTGGTTATGACACTGGGCGCAGCCCAGCGTGCTGCCGAGCCAAACCGAGGCGGTCGTGTTGACGCGGTCGACCAGTTCGTACCAGTAGTATTCTTCCGGATCGACGCCGCCCTCCTGATTGAGCATCGTATTGCGCTGGAAACCGGTAGCGATGATTTGATCCTGGGTGGGATTCGGCAGCATATCGCCGGCGATCTGCTCGATGGTGAATTCCTTGAAAGACATGTCCGAGTTCAATGCGCGAATGACCCAGTCGCGATACTCCCAGGCGGTGCGGCGGTTGTCCTTCTCGTAGCCGTTGGTGTCGGCGTAGCGGGCAAGGTCGAGCCAGGGGCGAGCCCAGCGCTCGCCATATTGCGGCGCCGCGAGCAGACGGTCGACCACCTTTTCGTAGGCGTTGGAACTCCGGTCGGCGAGGAAGGCGTCGACATCCTGCGGGGACGGTGGTAGGCCGATGAGGTCGAGGTACACGCGGCGGATAAGCGTGCTTTTGTCAGCTTCCGGCGAGGGGTGCAGACCGTCCTTCTCCAGGCGGGCGAGGATGAAGGCATCAATCTCGTTCCGAACCCAGCCAGGATCGCTTACGTCGGGAAGCGGCGGGCGAACCGGCTTGATATAGGCCCAGTGCTTCTTTCGCGGCGCAGCGGCGATGGGCGTGTTGGAATCCGGTCCAGAAGCGCCGGCGTCGATCCACTTACGGACGATGGCGATTTCATCGGCACTGAGGGGCGGTCCACCATACGGCATGAGCGGACGTTCCTGGGCTTGCAAACGTCGCATGAGGCGGCTCTCGCCGCTGTGACCGGGAATAACAACACGGCCCGAGTCGCTGCCCTTGAGAACAGCGGCGAGGGAATCGAGACGCAGTCCGTTCTGTTGCGTCTCCGGGCCGTGGCATACATAGCAGCGGGAGGCCAGGATAGGGCGAATCTGCGCAGCGAACACAGAGGATGAGCGAGCATCCGCAGGCGTGGGGTTTTCAGCGGGCTGCGGTTTGGGTGAGGCTTTAGCTGCGGAGAACGTGCCCTGGTCAATCCAGCGACGAATAAACTGCACCTGCTCAGCGGACAGAGCGGCCGCGCCCATGGGCATGCGTGGGGCGTCAGTTGACCCGAGAATGCGTTTCACCAGCAGGCTATCGCCGCTCTTGCCGGACACGATTACAGGACCCGAGACGCCACCGGCAAGCACGGCCGATTCCGAATCGAGACGCAGCTTGGCTTGCGCCAGATTGGCACCGTGGCACCCTACACAAGACTTCTCAAAGATGGGTGCAATGTCGCGGCTGAAATCCACAGGCGGCGCGGAAGGTTGCGCCGCAACCAGCGGCCAAGCGGCGAAAAACAAGGAAAGGCCGATAAGTGGACTCACCTTACGCCCTCGAATGAAAAGGCAGGCGGCCCGGAACATAAGTTTTCGTGTGAGCGCAGGCTGGTTGCCAATGCGCCGCAGCTTGCCAACCTGCCCCGTGCTCGAATTTTCGGAAGAGGTCAAGAAAGGGCTAGTAAGACTGCCGACAAGCGGCAGGAGATTTAGGAACGACTGCATATATGAATTAGTGTCAACTTACCACCTTCTTGACTGGCTTGAGCCGGCCCTCCGGCGATGGTGTCAATTTACAAGCTGTTTCAACCACTGCGGCACGACTTCCATTTTGTCGGGCCTTGTCGCCGCCCGGCGAATCGACGAGGCATGATACTGCGCTTCCGGGTATCGACCTATCGATCAGCCATTCCGCCTGCGAACGCGAAATTGGACAGGCAACATGCTACTGAAGCTGGAAGCTTCGACCGATAAATACACAGACTCAAACACGCGGCGATGCTGCCCGTCAGAGTCGAGGAGCCGGGTGTCTTGACCTTGAAGCCGCCCGCCCCACTGGATCCGGCATGGGTGTGATGCGCATTATTGGATACATTGCCCTCTCAAGCATGGTCGGTGGTCTGATGGGAGCCCCCACCGACGAGCACAGATCGGCGGTCACGGTAACCGGACAGGCTCCGCTGTCGTTTGAGAACGCCACAAGCAACAACAAGCGTTGGACGGGACGAGGGGACGGCTACTCCGTGGCAGTGGGGGCTGCCGATGTCCAGGTTGCTTTAGACCACGAACCGTTGCGCATTGTGTTCGTAGGCGCCGATGCAAGAGCCGTCTCATCGGGTCGTGATGCGCTGCCAGGCAAGGTCAACTACTTTGTCGGGCGGGATCCGAAAAAATGGTTGCGCGACGTCCCCACGTACCGCAGGGTCCGGTGCACCGGCGTGTATCCGGGTGTCGACGTCGTCTGGCATGGCAGGCAAGGACAGTTGGAGTACGACCTGGAAATACAGCCGGGCGTCGATGCCAGTCGCATTCGGATGCGGTTTGAGGGCGCGCGCAAACTGGCGGTGGACAGGAGCGGAGACCTGCGGATAGAGATGGCCGGTGGGTCCCTGTCTTTGAAGCTCGCGGAGGTGTACCAGGAAGGCAGCGGCGGACGGCTACGCGTCGATAGCCGATATGAATTGCGGAGCGGCAATGAAGTTGGGTTCGAGTTGGGCGATTACGACAAAGCACGACGGCTGGTGATTGACCCGACGCTGGTGTATGCGACATACTTCGGCAGCTCATCCCCCACGGTCGATGCTGTTGCGGTGGATGGGTTTGGCAACGTTTACATGGCTGGATACACGAACGACAACCTGCTCCCCGCTGTGAACGCGGTGCAGGCGGGGATCCTTGGGCAGACGAATGCCTTTATCGCAAAGTTCGACCCGACAGGGCACACGATTCTGTACTCCACGTATCTGGGAGGGTCGCAGGTTGACTCACTGCAAGGGATTGCGGTGGACGCGAACGGCGACGTGGTCGGCACGGGCCAAACAACGTCTCCGGATTTCCCTCTGGTCAATCCCGTACAACAGACCTTTGGCGCTTTCGACAGCGCGTTCGCGTTCCGGCTGAACGCGGCCGGCAACGCGCTGGTCTACTCGACGTATCTCGGCGGGTACGGATCTTCCGGCGGGTACGCCGCGGCGCTGGATGCCAACGGCAACGCGTACGTGACTGGCTACGCGGATGGCTCTCAAAGTACGACGGGCGCACTGAACAATTGCTGCGCTTTTGTTGCGAAGCTCTCGAATACCGGCGGTGAAGTGTATGCCGCACTCATCGGCGCTGACGTGGGCCGAGCAATCGCGGTAGATGCTCAAGGGGCTGCATACGTCGCCGGATACAGCACAGCTGGCTCATTCGCGAACAATCCGCCGGGAGCGCAGACAAGCAATGCCGGCGGCGGGGACGCTTTCGTGGCAAAACTGAGCGCGGATGCAACCTCACTGGTATGGGCGACGTTCCTGGGAGGAAGCGGGGCCGATTCGGCGAATGCTATTGCACTGGGCGCGGGCGGCGTGGTGTACGCCGGCGGCCAGACCTCGTCCCCGAATCTACCCGTGACCGCGGGCGTGGTTCAGCCTGCCTACGGAGGAGGATTAGATGGGTTCGTGGCAAGCTTGAGCTCCGACGGCCGCTCATTCGGATTTGTCACCTACCTCGGAGGCAGCAAGGACGATACCATCACATCGATAGCGCTGGGCGCTAATGCCTTGATCGCGGCCGGAAACACGAGTTCGCACGACCTTCCGATTGCCAGCGCCTTCCAACCGGCGTACCCTGCGTCGCCGTATGCATTCTTGAAGAGTACCAATTCGGGTGCATCCTTCACCTCCGCGGACAATGGCCTCCCGTTTTACAGCGGCTTCATCCTGCCCGATCCCTCCTCTCAGGGAACCATCCTGTTAGATACAGGCCAAGGTGTCTTTCGCAGCACGGACGACGGCGCCAGTTGGGCAAACGTCGAACCGAACAGCAACGGAAGCACCGCGCGCAGTCTCTCCAATCCATCTGTGCTCTATACCGCGGATGGCTGCAGCCTGTACAAATCAACGGACGGAGGTCAGACGTGGGGCGCGACATACACCAATTCCACGCCTTGCGCATCGGTTATCGCAATCGGGCCTAAATACCCGAACACGGTACTCCTATTCGACGGCATCGCAGAATACCGATCCACAGACGGTGGCATCACTTTCTCAGCGGGTATGACAATACCCATGTCGCTGGCTTACGGAGGAAATTCTGTGGCGAGCCCGGACGGGTCGCTCTATGTGGTCGCGAGATACGCCGGTTTATATAAGAGTGCGGACGCGGGTTTGACGTGGACGCAATTGGGCAATGGCATCCTGCCGGCCGGGCTTCGGGCATTCGCGGTCGCCGCGAGCAGCCCCTCCACCCTCTATGCCGCCGATGGCAGTAGCGTCTACCGGAGCACGAACGCTGGCGCGTCTTGGAATACGGTTGCACCCGGAACTGCTTTAGACTATCTGGCCGTCGATCCAACGAACGCACAGAGAGTTTACGGGAGCTCCTATAGTGGCGCACTGTTGGTCTCAAGTGACGGGGGTGGCAGCTGGGCATCCGCGGCCGGCGCGCCGCTCGACTGCTACTTTGTTCTGAGTCTGGCCGTAAACACTTCCAACCCCAGCGAAATCTATGTGAGCAACTACGTGCCGCAGAGCGGGTTCATTTCCAAACTCAGCACCGACGGTACAACCCTGCTCTGGTCCAGCTTCTATGGGCCGTATGACAACTCGCAGCTTGGCGGCGTAGCGTTGTCGCCTTCGGGTGATGCTTGGGTGGCAGGTGTTGCCGCCTCCGGAAGCCTGCCCCTGACGCCCGACGCCCGGGACGGGAACACCCATGCATTGGGCCCGGCATTTCTGGCCGAGATCGCCGATGCTACCACGGCCTGCGCCTACGCGATCAACCCGTCGACGCAGTATTCCTATTCGGCTGGCCGGCTCGTATTCTCAGTTACAGCGCCCAGCGGCTGCGCCTGGACCGCCACAACTTCCGATACCTGGATTCACTTAATCCGGACCTCCGGAACCGGCTCCGGCACCATTCCGTTGGCGGTCGACGCAAACACTTCGGCGAACACACGGATCGGCACAGTCAATGTGAGTAACCAGATCTATATGATCGAGCAGCCTTCCGCAAGCTGCACCTATCGGTTATCGTACCCATCATTGACCTCAGCGGGGGGCACGGCCGTTATCACAGTGACTGCCCCTGCGGGTTGCCCGTGGGATGTCGAGTTGCAGAACAGCGATCCCGCCGCGGTAAGTTCGGCATCCACGGGAACTGGGAGCGGATCTGTCACCGTTTCGGTGCCGCCCGGCACTGGTGTGGAGAACCTTTTCTTCGGCGTCCGGATTGGCAGCTCATTCACGGGAATCACTGACGCGAGCGCTTGCCTCTACTCGTTTCCGAACGGAACCAACATCACGATACCGATGGATGGACTGCGATATTCCATCCAGGTCAACACAAACCTCGATGGCTGCGCGTGGAATGCCTATACAGATCAGCCAGCCTGGCTCACGCTAGACGATCCCAACCCTGAGGGTTCGGGAACGCTCGTTTACACGGTGAGCCAGAACAACACCGGTGTGGATCGAATCGCACACATCGCCATCGGCGGCCAGCAGTTAACAATCACTCAAAGTGCACACACCACCGCGGAGTTCGCCGACGTTCCGTCCTCAGCCAGCTTTTTCGACGCGGCAAACCTGATGTTCGAGGCCGGTGTCACCACCGGTTGCCAACCGTCGAGCAACCCTTCTACGCGCTTGTACTGCCCGGACAATACCGTTACCCGACAGGAGATGGCTGCCTTCATTGTTCGGGCCGTCACCGGCGCCGATACACCAGCCATCTACAACCCGGTTCCTCTTTTCAGCGATGTGCCGGCCACGAATCCGTTCTTCCCGCACATTCAGAAGATGGAGGAACTGGGCATCACCAGCGGCTGTGGAGGAAGTCTTTTCTGTCCCACCGAAACCATCCCGCGCTGGGAAATGGCGATGTTCATGGTACGTGCCCGGTTGATGCTACAAGGGGCTGCGTTTACGGCGGCTACACCCCCCTATTTCGCGGATGTACCCACCAACGTGGAGGGCAATGGAGTCCCGTTTCCCTTCATCCAGCGCTCTTATGAGGAGAATATAACCGCCGGCTGCGGAACCAACCCGCTGATTTACTGTCCCGGCGATTTAGTGACGCGGGGAGAGATGGCGTCGTTCATCATGCGGGCATTGTTCAACCAGACCACGATTTTGGGTCCGACCTCGCCGCAGGTTACTGGAGTGAGTCCGAACAGCATGGCTGCGACGACCGGTACTCAAATCACTGTGACTATCACGGCAATCAATACGAACTTCCAACCCGGCGACACTGTGACCGTGCCAAGCGGAATGCTGGCGGTGACCAACGTGACGGTGAACTCGGCGACCTCGATCTCAGCGACGCTGACGGCCAACTCGAACGTGGTGGCTGGACCACAAGCGCTGGCGGTGACCTCCGGCGGCCAGAATCTAACGCTGCCGCTGGCGCTAAAAGTGGGAACGTACTGAACGCTTGGTCCTGCGTGTGGCCGGGCAGGACCTTGATTGAAAAAGACCACCGATCGTCACCTCACTTCCGCGAGCCGCGACTCGCTGCAAGCAAACACAAGCGCTTCAGAGGCGTGACCGTGCTCGCCGCCCCGGAGCCCAGGGAACAGGTCTTTCCCTTTTAATGTCCGTGCTGGGCGCTTTGACGAGCCGCCGCGAACTGGTAGCCCGCAGCGGAACGAGCCTACACCAAACCGTATCCCAGCCAGACCCCGATGTGGCCCTTGCCAAGCTGCTAGAAAGATTTGTGCCTGACCTTTATCGGTTACACTGTCTTGTACACAAGACATATGAGACACGCAATCAAGCACGCTCTCAATTTGGCCTATCTCGCGGCGAAGAGGATTCTGATAGTGGCTATCCTGCTGGCGCCGGAGGCTTCGGCCCAGGTGTCGGCGGTGTTGTCTGGATCCGTCTCAGACCAGTCGGGCGCTTCGGTTGGAGCGGTAACCATCACGGCAAAAAATATCGATCTGGGAACGTCGCGAACGGTCACCACCGACAACGACGGCCGCTACGCGATCCCCTCGCTGAGCATAGGGAACTATGAAGTTCGCGCGGCGAAGCAGGGTTTCAAAGAGGCGGTTCGGACGGGTATTCGACTGGTGGTGGGCCAGGATGCAACGGTTGATTTCCAGCTTGTGGTGGGAGAAATGAACCAGCAGGTCACAGTCACCGGCGATGCGCCCATCCTCAACACAACCACCCAGGATGTGTCGGGGCTGGTCGGCGAGCGCCAGATTGTTAGTTTGCCGCTCAATGGCCGCAGCTACGATGAGCTGCTTACTCTGAATCCCGGCGTCGTGAATTTCACATCGCAAAAGACCGGCGGAGTCGGCGTGTCGAATTCAACCGTCGGCAACAACTTCTCTGTTTCCGGCAACCGGCCCCAGCAGAATCTGTTCCTGCTGAACGGAGTCGAATTTACCGGCGCTGCCGAGAACAACATGACACCGGGAGGCACCAGCCAACAACTCATTGGCGTGGACGCCGTGCAGGAGTTCAATCTGCTGCGCGACAACTACGGAGCGGAATACGGCAAACATCCGGGCGGCCAGGTACTGATTGTGACCAAGGCCGGCACCAACGACTTGCATGGGTCGCTGTATGAGTTCTTGCGAAACAATGACCTGGACGCACGTAACTTCTTTGACGGAGCGTCGGCGCCGGGTTTTGAGCGCAATCAGTTTGGCGGCTCTTTCGGCGGTCCGGTGCAAAAAGATAAAACCTTCCTGTTCGGCAATTTCGAAGGCTTCTATCAACACCTCCACCAAACCGGCGTGGACCTGGTGCCCGACAATAACGCGCGCAATGGGTACCTTCCCTGCAAGCTGGTCACGCCCGCCCCCAGCCACTGCCCACCGGACGGGCTGGTGTTTGTTGGCATTTCGCCTCTGGTCGCGGCTTGGCCGGTACCGACGCCGGGCGCGCCCGACTATGGCGGCATTTCGGAAGCCTTTAATAGCCCGCTGCAAACCATTCGAGATGATTTCGGAACAGCCCGGATGGATCACGTCTTCTCGGCCAAGGATAGCCTGAACGCCGTTTACACCATCGACGACAGCGACGACTACACGCCAACCAGCACCAATGCGTACAGCACCGATTCGGAGAGCCTGCGCGAGCAGGTAGCGAGCTTGTCGGAAACTCACGTTTTCTCACCGACGCTGCTGAACCAGGCGACGTTCGGTTACTCACGCGCGGCATACTATTTCACGGGTGAGCCGACACCCAACACGTCCGCAGCCGACTTACCGGGATTCATCGAAGGCGAAAAAGTCGGAGCGATCGTGGTCGGAGGGAGCGCAGCATCCAATCCAACTGCACAGGTCGGCCTGGCGGGGAGCAACAACGGCAGCAATCTGAGCGTGGCGAGGAACATTTATACCTATCAGGATCAGGTGTCCATTCATCGGGGGAAACACCTGATCACGGCAGGCGTCTGGATCCAGCAGTTCCAGTCGAACGAAACACTGGCGCTCAGCCAGTATGGTCAGGCTACCTTCACCAGCCTGCAGACCTTGCTACAGGGAACCATTGGGACATTCCTATATGATCCAGCTCCCACCGCGCTGAGCTGGCGCTCGTGGTTCGGGGGAGTTTATGCACAAGACACCATCAAACTAACGCCCAACTTCACGCTTTCGCTTGGTTTTCGGGATGAATGGAGCACGGGCTGGAACGAGGCCCACGGCCGGGCCAGCAATTACACTTATCCCGGCGGCGTCATTGCTAGCGAACCCACCATTGGCAGCAGCGTGTTCACCACGAACAACGCGAAGTTCCTGCCCCAGCCCAGGGTCGGCATCGCTTGGAACCCCTTCGAGTATGCCCGGAAGACGGTCATCCATGCGGGGTTCGGCATGTATAACGATTTACAGGATGCGCTGGGCTACCGGACCGATCAGAACGCGCCGTTCAATCCCACGTATAGCCTTTCTAGCGTTCCGCTGTCCCACCTGCCGATCATCCCCACCGCTCCGGTGCCGACGGGCGCCAAGCTCGTGCCGGGCGGCGTGCAGCCCAATCTACAAACCCCGACGCTGATTTCGTGGACATTTAGCTTGCAACAGGAACTGACTGCCAACACGGTGCTGACCGTGGGGTATGTGGGCTCGCACGGCTATCACGAACTCCTCGGCGTGGACGCGAACGAGCCGTTTCCCGTTATCTGTCCGGCTTCCCCTTGCCCCGCCGTGTACCCGAGCAAGCTTCCTCCCGGCATCGCGGGCACTCCGGTACCTGCCGGAGCCTATTACGTGCCGACTTCAGTTCGCGCGAACCCAACACTGGCCAACACCTGGACTTACTTTTCCGAAGGCGATAGCTCCTACAATGCGCTGCAGGTGGACCTGAACCACCGCTTCAGCCACGGACTGGCGCTGCGCGCTGTTTATACCTGGCAAAAAACGATTGATGACGGAGATTCGCCAAACGCTACTACATCGGGCGGCGAACCAGCGCTGGTTTCGAACCCATTTGACATCAGCGCCGATCGCGGGCTGGCGAACTTTAATGTGCAGAACGTGGGAGTGATTAGTCTCGTTTACGCCCTGCCGTTCGGGCAGGGCCAGAGGTTCGCGAGCGGCACTAGTGGCTTCGCAAACAAGCTCGTGAGCGGCTGGAACATCAATTCCATCATTACCCTGCAAGGCGGGTTCCCCTTTACGCCGCAGCTCAGCTATAACCCAACCAACAACGGCGACTCGCGGAATCCTGTGCGGCCGTTCGTGAACCCGGCCTTCACCGGGCCCGTGATACTGGGCAGCCCGAATCAGTATTTCAACCCGGCAGCGTTCTTGGCGCCTCCCGCCAGCAGCGGCTTTTACGGAAACCTGGGAAGAGACACGCTGATCGGCCCGGGCCTGGCCACATGGGATTTGTCGTTTCTGAAGGATACGCATTTGACCGAACGGTGGAATCTGCAGTTTCGAGCCGAGCTGTTCAACGTGCTGAACCACACCAACTTCAATCAGCCGAACGCGATCACCTTTACCCCTTCCGGCGTGAACCCGACCGCCGGACTGATCACGAGCACAGCCACGACATCCCGGCAGATCCAGTTCGGACTGAAGTTGCTCTGGTAGGGGCGTTACTTGGGTGCGCCCTGCGCGCGACGTTCTAATTGGTCAATTTGCTCTTGTACCTTCGCAGCATCCGGGGCCTTAGGCGCCAGGGCGAGGTACTTTTTCAGATGCTCGACGGCTCCGGCATAATCACCCTTGGCCTTGAGGATGGTCCCGACGAGGTCTTCGGCACGGGGGATTTCGTGGTCCACATCGAGTTGGACCGCGAGTTCGGCGGTCTTCAGCGCCGCGTCGTATTGGTGCAAGTTGAAATTCGCTACCGCGTTAAAGAAGTAGATGCCAGGGAACTCGCGGGGGTTGTACTCCAACGCCTTCGCGGTGATCTCAAGGGCCTCCTGGCTCTTCCCTTCGCCAAGAAGCATTCTGGCGAGCTGCAGATAGGCTTTGACGTACTTTGGGTCGACTTGAATGGCATGCTCGAAGGCGGCGCGGGCTTCTCCCGGCTGGGACTGTTCTCTTAGAACCTCGCCCAAGTCACTCCAGGCCTGAGAGTACTCGGGGTAAATGGCGACGGCTTTCTCAAAGTCCTTTTGGGCCTCAGCCCACTTTTGCTCCGACATCGCCACGGAGCCTTTGTTGTAGGCCTTCTTGGCGTCCTTGGGCGCGTTGAGCGAAGCCATGGAGATGGTCGAGCCTTCGTGATCGCCCACGCGCTTCAATACAATCGTGGCGCCCTCGTGCAAAACTCCCTCGGTGGCGCGAAATCCCTGCAGCCTGATCGTGACGGGGCAGGCGTCAATAGACTTCGGATCAAATGGCAGCATACGATCATAGAGCATTACATAGATAACAGTGCCATTCCCCAATACGTTCAAGATGCGGCAAGAATTTGCGGGCTGCGAAGAGTGCACCGGCATAACCAGCGGAACTTGGGGGAGCGGGGTGTTTCCTTCCGTCACGATCTTGGCGGTGTACTGTTGGCCCCAGGCAGCGGGCAGGGCCAGGAGCGTGAAAAGGCACGCTCTCAATGTCGGTTTGTTTTTCATGGCAGTTTAAGCAGCCGGCCGCGTACAGATCCTCACACAACCATCGTACTTTGCGACCTTTGTGCAAACCCGAAGGCGACGTAACGGCCTCAATGGAAGGCCGAGGGTGAGTGCTACTTGGGCGCGGCTTGGGTCTGGCGTTCCAATTGTTCAATCGCCTGCTGCACCTTCGGGATATCGGGCGCGTTGGGGGATACGGCCGCATACTTCTTCAGGTGCTCGATGGCGCCTAAATAATCGCCTTTTGCCGCCAAAATCGTACCGAGAAGATTTTCAGCGCGGGGAACTTCGTGATCGACATCGAACAGCACGGCGCGTTCCGCGCTCTTCAGTGCCGCATCGAACTGCCGCAAATTGGAGTTCGCTAACGCATCATAGAAATAGATGGCCGGGAACTCGCTGGGGTCGTACTGAAAGGCCTTGGCGGTGACCTCAAGAGCTTCCTGGTATTTAGCTTCTATGACAAGCATTCTGGCGAGCTGCACGTATGGTTTCACGTACTTTGGGTCGACCCGAATGGCGTCTTCGAACGCCGCCCGGGCCTCTTCAGTCCGGGATTGTTGCATGAGAACCTCGCCTAAGTCGCTCCAGGCCTGCGAGTACTCGGGGTAAATCGCGACTGCCTTTTCGAAGTTCTTCTGGGCAGCGGCCCACTGCTGTTCCGCTATCGCGGCCGCACCCTTGTCGTAGGCTTTCTTGGCGTCCTTGGGCGCGTTGACCGAAGTCAGTGGGATGGCGGCCGCGTGAGTGCCTATGCGCTTGAGGATGATCACTGAGCCGGGCTTCAAGATGCCAATTGTGATGCGATACCCGGCGAGCGTAACCGCCACTGGACAGCCGTCACCAGGTGGCGCCTGATTTGGGCGCATGGGGTCAGGCGCCCACCTTCGCATCATATAGGTGACGGTGCCGTCTCGAGATATGTTCGTGATTGCACAAATCGGGCCTTGACTGGTCCGGTGCGGAACGACCTTTGGGAGATCTGGGGGCGGAGCGTTTTCTTCCGTCACGATCCTCCCCTGCTGGCCCCAGGCTGCGGGCAGTACGAGGAGCGCCAACGCGCACAAACGCGACGTTTGTCTCTTTTTCATTAGGGGTGTGACCACTCCTTCCCCACACGAGGCCCCGCTGCGACGATGATACCTTGCGACCTGTCTGGGGAGGCCTTAAAGACTGGGCGGAAAAGGCCGGGCTCCGATTGCAAACGGCCACGGTTCTGAAGCGGCCGATCGTGAGCGAGCGCTGAATGCAAATCGCAGGTGGTGTGTGAATCCATTACACCTGTCGCGGGCGACAGTTTCCGGGACCAGTTGCGTGTGTTAGGATTGATGCCGATTGAGGGGAATCGGCCGGAAATCGGGCGTCTCCTCCCAGTCGGCATAAGTACTGAAAGGACAAAACGAACATGCGGCATATGAAAAGCACGACCGCAAAGATCAATAAGTACGCTTTGAGCAGCTTACTTCTGGCAGGGGCATTGTTTCTCGGAACGACACCGGCGTTTTCGCAGCGAGTGAAGTCCGAAACCATCGATGCCAGCGCCATGGGCTCCGGGACTCAACTTGGACAGATTTTTGAAGTCACGCTGATCATTAACGAATTCTCGTCGCCCGCGGACAAGCAGATTCTGCTCCAGGCGTTTCAAAAGGGCCAGAACCAGGGCCTGGTCAATGCGTTGACGAAGATGAGGGCAGTGGGCCACATTTCGATAACCGGCACGCTCGGCTATGACTGCAGCTACATTAAGATGATTCCGACGCCAACTGGACGTAAGATTCGCTTCGTCACAAACCGCCAAATCCGGTTCGGTGAGGCGTTCTTCGACACCCAATCCCAGTCCTTTAACCTGACGGCCGGCGAGTTTGACCTCAACGACACGGACAAAAGCAAGAGCACGGGCGTGCTCTATCCCGCCGCGCAGCTCATCATCGACCAGCAGGGGCAGCTACAAATGGATCTCCGAGAGAATCCATGGAAACTGGTCGACGTCCTCGACTGGAAAGGCACGGCGGGCGTCAATTAGTACCACCGCGTCTCACGACGCAAGCTCGAGTTACCCACGGACTAAGCGCAAGCAACCTACAAACTGCGCTGAGTGCGTGTTGGCTGGAGCCTAACTTGTCGGTGGGTCTTGTGGATTGCCGGGACCGGACCGGACCATAGCGGCGGCGGCCATCGGGGGATCTTGCGGGTTACCCGGGCCCGACTTGGCAGCAGCAGCCACCCGGGGCGGATCCTGCGGGTTGCCTGGACCTGATTTGGCAGCAACCACGGCGGCTCTCGGTGGGTCTTGTGGGTTACCGGGACCCGATTTGGCCCGCTGGGCCTTCATGGGGACGGGGGCCGGAGTTTTCTTCACCGCAGCTTTGGCAACGGTTTTCTTCTTCGGGGCTGCTTTCGCGGCCTTCTTTGCTACCTTCTTGACGGCCTTTTTCGCAGCTTTCTTAACGACGGCCTTTTTCGCGGCTACTTTCTTCGCCACGGCCTTCTTGGCAACTGCTTTCTTCTTCACAGCTTTCTTCTTGACGGCAAGACGCATAAGCGCTCCTCACTTTTCGGAGATTCTACTATATAAGATCTGTACTGTCATGTCGAAGCAATTAATTGCCGACTTTCCGGGTAAACAGAAAGGCATCGCTGATCAAACTACCCCGAATGAAAGCAACTTGCCTTCCATCGGGCGACCAGGCAAAATTCAGGATCTGGTCTTCTCGAAAATCCGTCAGCCTCGTTATCTTCGCCGTCCCAAGATCGTAGGCCCAAAGGTTGGATACACCGCCTTGATTGCGCACAAAGGCGAGTGCGTGGCCGCCGGGCATCCAGCGGGCATGCGAGGAGATCGGTACGGCGGATAGGGGTATTTCGCGAAGCACGGCGCCATCCGTCGCAGATAGAAAAACAAAGTGCCATTCACCGTTTGGTGAATCGTTCTTGGCTTCGCACAGCACTTCGTCGCCGTCGGGGGAGTACTGGGGCGCTCGCGCCTGAAGAGTTGATAGGCGCTCGGGGCGGCCTCCATCCGCGGGCACGCGCCAGAGTGTCGGCCGCCCGGATTGCCACGCTGTATAGACAACCTGCTTTCCATCGGGCGACACCGACGGTTGATCGTCGTACTTTCCTGTCGTTAGTTGCAAGTAGTGACTATCGGGGACATCCAACCGCCATAGACTGTAGGCGCCGGTTCGGTTCGAAGAAAAAACCAGGCTGCGTGTGCCGGGGATCCAAGCGGGTGAGCGGTCGGCAGAGGGCGACGTGGTGAGGGGCTTCGGATCGGAGTTTTTCGGGTCGCCCAACCAAAGATCCAAGCGTCCTTCGCGGCTCGAACTAAACACCACCTGGCCGTCCGGCGCCCAGGCCAGATCGCCCGCAGGCTCCAGCTGTGCGGCCATCGCTGCGCCCTCGGACCAGTTGCCAACCGGCGCCAGCCATATCCGGGCATTGGTCTGGAGACGGACCGATACCAGCCGGGAGCGGTCCTGCGTAAGGCTAGCGCCACGATAGCCGGCGCTGCCGTCGGTCACGCGCCGTAAGGAGCCAGTCGCTACCGAGACGGTCCGGATCTGGGCTTGGTCGATAGTTTCGCCGTGCAACGACATCGCCGCAATCAGGTCTCGGCTCTGATTGAGCCAGGCAATATTGCCAATCGATTCAACGCCAGACATGGGGACGAAACGCTCTTTGTTGCGCAAGTCCACCGGGACCAGGTCCACACGCGCTTCGATCGCCCCACTCGCCGCCGGAGCGTAAACGACGCAAGCAATGACGTCACCGCGCTCCGACCAAGCTACGCGGCGCCCCAGGTTTTCCAAGCCTTGTTTGGTCGCAAGCACACGCACTCGGCCCGAATCGCTGGCGGAAGCGACCACCAACTCGTTGCGATACGAGTTGGGTTGCTGGGCGAACCGCACAAAGGCGAACTCCTTGCCATCCGGCGAAAAGCTGATTGGGCCGTCTATATCCTCAAGAACTTCCTCCGGCTGCGTTTGCGAACCTTCGCCGAGGACGACCCGAAACAACTTGCCGAAATCGCTGGAACTAGCTTTGGCAACGAAATAGAGCGAGCGGCTATCTGGGGAAAAGGTCATGCCGTCGATACGCTGTGGATCGGGCGGCACCAGAATCACATCGTCTTCAGCGCGGGCGCCGACCCGCCGCAAGGTAATCGCTTGGTTTACACCCGATTCCCCAACTGCGTTCGCCAGCAGTTGCCCGTTGGGCGAGATGACGGAATGCAAAATGTGGCCATTGAAGGTAAGTTGCCGGCGTTCGGCTTCAAAGAACTCGGGCTTTGAAGCCGTATAACTGCTCCAGGCCCACCACCCCCCCACAGCTACGGCCAACACGGCGACCGCCACGGCAGACAGCTTCCAGCCGAGACGCTGCTTGGGGAGAGCGGGCACCACCGTCAGTCGGCGCGTACTCACCGACAGGTCGAGACTCTGCCTGATCTCACGCAAGTCGGCCAACATCTCATCAGCAGACTGATAACGCTTTACCCGGTCCTTCGTGAGGGCAAGTTGGAGGATCTTTTCAAGCCCGGGCGGAACCTGCTGCAATCCGGGAGTCGGTTTCTCCATGATGGCCACCATCACGTGGCTGTCGGTTTCACCCTCAAACGGGCGACGCCCGGCCAGCATCTCGTAGAGAATCACGCCCAAGCTCCACAGGTCGGTGCGATGATCCACCTCTTCGCCACGCGCCTGTTCGGGGGACATGTAGCCCACGGTTCCCATGAGGCTGCCCGGCGTGGTCTGGGCGTCTATATCGAACGCGCTTCCGGAAGTAGACCCCTTGCCGGCTTGGGTCAGTTTCGCCAAGCCGAAGTCGATCACCTTCACATAGCCATCCGGGCGAATCATGATGTTGGTCGGCTTCAAATCACGGTGAACAATTCCCGCGTGGTGCGAAGCCACCAGCGCCGACGCCACCTGGATGGCGATATCCAAAGCGTCGCCCAAGGTTACGCCACCACGGCGCAACTCGGTACGGAGGGTGACGCCGTCCACAAACTCGCTGGCAAGGTAACGCTCCCCGTTGAACTCTCCAACCTCGTAAATGGTGAGAATGTTCGGGTGGTTGAGCGCGGACGCGGCACGGGCTTCCTGTTCGAAGCGCCGCATCGTCTGGTCGTCCTGGATGCGGTTTTGCGGTACGAACTTGAGCGCCACCTGGCGGCCCAGCCGCGTATCAAGCGCCAGAAAGACCTCTCCCATACCTCCGGCGCCGAGCCGGCGCTCGATCCGGAAGACGCCGATCTGCTGTCCGATACGCTCGGCGGCATGAACCCGCTTAAGGAGAGAATCGCCGACCGCCGCTACAGTGGGCTTCCCGCTGCGGTCGTGGAGCCGCTGCAATGTACGGGTGGCCTCGTCCAGCATGGATGCATCCGAGCAGGCGTTCTCGAGAAATGCCTCCCGCTGCTCAGCGGGAAGCCCGAGCGCCTCGGTTACCAGAGCCTCGAGCTGTTCACGGCGATTTTGCATGCAATCGGCAAGGAGAATGTTGGCGATGCGGAAGGCCTGTTCGCAGGTCTTAACCCGCGAACTTGACCGCAACCGTGCAGCCCACTACCAGCATGGCCCAGATTATCCCTCGATGAGAGTAGCAGACCACACCATGTGGATGGGCACGATTCCACCCGGTGGTCGCCCCGATCCGGCCTAGGCTTTCAGGTGCAAACTGTTGTGAATCGCGAAGAGGGCGAGTTCCAGCCGGTCTGAGACGCCGAGCTTGTCAAAAATATTATGAAGGTGATTCTTAACGGTTTGTTCCGTGATGAACATCTTCTCGGCGATTTCCTTGTTCTTATAACCTTGGGCTATGAGGACAATGATCTCGCGCTCCCGCTGGCTCAGTTGCGCGCGGTCACGGGGTGTTTTGCTGTTTGACTGCGCCGGCCCCGCAAAGTCTTGTGGCGCTGCAAACTGCCTGATGACCGCAGCGGTGGTATTGGCGTCCAGCCAGATCTCACCTTCGCTGACCTTGTGGATGCTCTTTGCGATGAGCGTAGCCGGCGAGTTCTTGAGGAGGATGCCCGCGCAGCCCAGTTTCATGGCTTCCACAAACTCCTCTTTGCTCTCCGACCCGGTAAACAGTACCACCCTTACCCGCGCGGAGCGCATGGCTAAGCTGCGGAGCACGCCCAGACCGTTCAGTCGGGGCAGGTTCAACTCCATCAACATGACGTCGGGATCGAGTGAACCAACCAGATCCAGCGCCTCAACGCCATCCTGCGCTTGCCCAACAACGGTGAGACCAGGCTCCGTAGCGAGTATCACCCCTAGTCCTTCCCGCACTACCGGGTGGCTGTCGGCTATCAGCACACGTATCATAAGATCTGTCAGCAACCTATCTGTTCAGCCTAACGGCATTGTAATTCACCGCACACTGGCCAAATCCAAACTAAAGATCTAGAACTTTAGTTAAAGTATACTTGGGTCTTGCGATTAAAGCACATAGGAAATGTCCCGGGTTGATGTACAATTTCGGTTTCATGAGATCGAAAAGTACTACTGCTCACTCTGGTACTGTCGGCACTCGACGGGGGATACTAAAGGCACTCGCTGGCGGCGCGGCCTGGATCGTCGGCCCGAAGGCGAGTCAAGCGGCTATTGATTCCGGGCAAACAGCCAGTGACCAATTACCTGACTATGCGCGAGAGCTGCACTATGAGTCTCTGAAGCAGGGTACTTGGGACCGCACGGGCGGGAATGCCGATTATCGCCCCATCGCCGCCAGCGAGACGCTGCCCGTCTTCGAGTCGAGCCAGCCGGGCGCGATTACGCATGTCTGGTTTACGATCGCCGCCCGATCGGACAACCACTTGAAGGATCTCGTGCTGCGGGCTTACTGGGACGGCGCTTCGAAGCCGAGCGTCGAGGCTCCCATCGGCGACTTCTTCGGTCTGACGTTGGGGCAATACGTGAACTTTGAGTCTGCCTTCTTGTGCTGTTCGCCAGGCAAGTCCTTGAACAGTTACTTCGTGATGCCTTACAAGAAGTCGGCGCGCATAACGGTGACCAACGAAGGCACGCAGCCGGTGGGCAGCTTTTACTCCAACATCGATTATCAGAACCGCGACATCCCGGCCGACGCGCTGTATTTTCACGCTCAGTACCGGCAAGCCGCCCCCTGCCCGGAAACGCCGGCCGCGGACCGCAAGACGAACCTGGATGGTCGCCACAACTACGTCTTCTGCGAGACAGAGGGCAGGGGTCACCTGATGGGCGTTTCGATGGGCGTTCTGGCAAATAAGGATGGATGGTTTGGTGAAGGCGACGAGATGATCTTTGTTGACGACCGCGACAAACCCGCCATCAATGGTACTGGAACCGAGGATTATTTCCTGGGCAGTTGGGACTTTGGCGGACGCGACAACGCGACTCCTTTTGCGTACCGTTTCTTCGGAGCGCCACTGATTATCAACGCCGAGCGAACGGGCGCGCGTTATTGCCTGTACCGCTGGCATGCCGACAACCCGGTCACATTCCGCAAGTATCTGCGCTACACCATCGAACACGGACACGCCAACGACCGGAACGACAACTTCTATTCGGTCGCCTACTGGTATCAGAGCGACGTTTACACCAACTTCCCTGTTCTGCCCCCGGCGGCTGACCGGATCCCTAGGCTGCACGTTAAGGCGTAGTTCGAAAGCTGGACGGCGACGACCTACGATGCGGGCCGCCGCTCTTTTACAGCCGCCGTCGTGCACAATGGTGTTTGATCTCCATGTCGAATTCAGCCGTCGCGCCTGAGGCTCCTGAGCAATTGGCGGACGTTCTTCGGGAATCGGCCTTTCGCAACAAAACAATTGCCCTGGCAGGCAACGATTCCAAACTGAGAATGGCCGGTCCGGCCCTGGATGCTGACGTTGTAGTCTGTACGCGCGGTCTGGCGCGCGTGCTGCAGTACGAACCCAAAGATCTGACCATCAGTGTTGAAGCGGGAATGCCGTTCGGTCGGCTGCAAACGCTGCTGGGCGCGGAAGGGCAGATGATCGCGCTGGACCCGCCCTTCGCCAGGCAAGCGACCATCGGCGGCGTCGTTGCCAGCAATAGCAGCGGCCCCATCCGGCTGGGATACGGAACGGCCCGCGACCTCGTCATCGGAATGACGTTCGCAACGCTGGAAGGCAAGCTCGTCAAGACCGGCGGCATGGTGGTGAAAAACGTCGCGGGTCTCGACATGGCAAAGCTCATGATCGGCAGCTTTGGCACGCTGGCGGCAATCACGTCGATTAACTTCCGGGTCCATTCGCGGCCCGCGCAGACCATGACATTTCTGCTGCGGGCAGCCAAGCTCGACGCGGTGCGTGAACTCCGGCAAATGATCCGGCGCAGCCCTTTGCAGCCCATCGCGGTCGACTTGCTCTCGCCCGCGGCTGCGGCCCGCCTCAACCAGGAACCCTTTGTGGTTGCGGTTCGAGCGGCGGGCAGCGACGCGACGTTGAAGCGTTACCGTGAGGAACTGAAGCAAGCCGAAGCGTTGGAGGGCGCTCAGGAAGAGGGGTTGTGGACCCGTATCCGCGAATATACGCCCGAATTTCTGGAGCGCCGGCCAGACGGGGTGGTGCTGCGCGTTTCATCCAAGCTGGATAGCTTGGCGGAGGCGTTGGATGGCATCGCCGACCCGTTCATCACGCGGCTCATGGCGGGTGTCAGCTATGTCTATTTGACGTCCTGGGCAGCCGCGGCGCCGATTCTCACACGCATACAACGGCTAGGCGTGCCCGCCACGGTTGAGTATGCCCCGCACGACGTGCGGACAAATTATGGGCTGTGGCATATTCCGAACGGCCCTGCTCATCAGAATGCGTTTGACATGATGAAGAAAGTCAAGCAGATGTTCGACCCGCACAGCTTGTTGAACCGAGACCGTCTGTATGGCCGCATCTAGCCAGCTGGTCGTGCTGGCTGGCCATGCAGATGGCCCAAAGCGGAGCGATCTGGACAGGTGCGTGCACTGCGGGCTCTGCCTGAATGCCTGCCCCACCTACCGGGAACTCGGCGTGGAAATGGACTCGCCACGAGGCCGGATTTATCAGATGGCGCACGTGGCTGACGGCGGGCCCATCACAGATTCCTACATCGAGCACATTTCGTTGTGCTTGGCCTGCCGAGGATGTGAGACCGCGTGCCCATCGGGTGTTCCTTATGGCCGGCTCATTGAAGGCGCCCGGGCCCAACTGGAAAGCCTGCGAAAGCGCTCGTTCCTCAACCGGCTGTTCCGAAGCTTCATCTTCGATCACTTCATTCCTTCGCGCAATATGCTTCAGATTGCCGGTGCGGGCTTATATCTGTACCAGGCCTCGGGCATGCAGCGGGTGCTGCGTGCGCTGGGCGTGTTGAATGTAGTCGGGAACCTCGGCAACCTGGAAGCACTGACACCCAACGCCGAAGTGCCCTTCTTCTTCCCGCAGATCGGCAAGACATTTGCGGCTGAGGGAGAGCAACGCTTTCGCGTGGCATTCCTGGCCGGTTGCATTGCCAACGTGGCTTTTGCCCGCCTGAACGAAGCAACCATCCGGGTGTTGCAGAAGAATGGCTGTGAAGTTGTCATCCCGGCCGATCAGAACTGCTGCGGGGCCCTGGCAATTCACTCCGGCCTCAAAGAAAACGCCCGTCAATTAGCGCGGCGGAATATCGATGCGGTGCTCTCCGGCGAATACGACGCGATTATCACCAACGCGGCCGGCTGCGGTTCAACGCTGAAGGAGTACTACGAACTGCTCGAAGACGACCCGGCCTACCACGACCGGGCCCGGCGCTTCACCGGTCTGATGAAGGACATCACCGAGTTTCTGGCATCCATTGAGCTGCGCCCCGGGATGCGCTCGCTGGATTGCGTCGTGACCTACCAGGATTCCTGCCATTTGGCTCATGGCCAGAAAATCACTGCCGCTCCACGCAAACTCCTTCGCGGCATTCCGGGCGTGACATTCTACGAGATGCAGACGGCAGATGTATGTTGCGGCAGCGCCGGAATCTACAACATTGTTCACAACCAGCTGGCCATGAGCCTTCTCAAGGACAAGATGGCGATCGTCAATTCGAGCGGAGCGCAGGTTATTGTAACCGCGAATCCCGGGTGCATATTGCAGCTGCGAGCCGGTGCACGCCTGTATGGCCAGGGCCAGCGCGTGCTGCACGTGGTAGAACTACTCGATGAAGCGTATTCGAACCCAGCGGGCTAGGGCGCGTGCGCTTGGATTGAAATGGGAATACCCTGGCCAGTTGACTAGGTTCGCTGCTGGCTGGCTCTCTGCGACAATTTTTACATGGCGAAGCCAGCGCTAATTGCGGTTGACGATGAGCCGGAAGTATTACGTTCGGTGGAACGCGACCTTCGCCGGAAGTACGGCTCAACCTACCGGATCCTGCGGGCGGAGTCGGGTACCGTGGCGCTCGACGCAGCGCAGAAACTGAAGGCGCGGGACGAGACGGTCGCTCTTTTTCTTGCCGACCAGCGTATGCCGGCGATGTCCGGCATCGAGTTCCTAGCCAAAGCGACCAAGATATTCCCGGCTGCCAAAAAGGTTTTGCTCACCGCCTACTCCGACACGAATGCGGCCATTGCGGCAATTAACGAAGTACGGCTCGATTACTACTTGCTCAAGCCCTGGGACCCACCCGAGGTGAATCTGTATCCGGTGCTCGATGACCTTCTCGGCGATTGGCGCGCGAGTTTCCGCCCGCCTTACGAAGGGCTGCGCGTCATCGGTTACCGCTGGTCTCCGGAAAGCCATGCGGTCAAGGATTTTCTTGGTCGGAACTGTTTTCCGTACGAATGGATTGATATCGCGGGACGTGAGCAGGAGCCGGCTATCCAGCGGACGCTGCAGAAGATCGGTGACAACCCGAAGTTCCCGGTAATTCTCTTTCCCGATGGCGGCAAGCTCCAGCGGCCCGCTCCGGCCGAGCTGGCCGAACGGCTGGGACTCACCACGCGAGCCGGCGGTTCGTTTTACGATCTGGTCATCGTGGGAGGAGGTCCGGCGGGCCTCGCGGCAGCCGTGTATGGCGCGTCGGAGGGGCTAAAAACAGCTCTGGTCGAGGCCGAGGCTCCGGGCGGACAGGCTGGCATGAGTTCCCGGATCGAGAATTATCTCGGCTTTCCCGCGGGCCTTTCCGGCGGTGATCTTGCTCGCCGGGCCAGCATGCAGGCGCGGCGTTTCGGCGTGGAGTTTATCCATCCGATGGAGGCCACCGGCGTTCGAGCTGAAGACCCGTATCGCATCGTGAAGCTCGCCAACGGCACGGAAGTCCCCTGCCATGCCATGCTGATCGCGAGTGGCCTCTCGTGGCGCAAGCTGGATATTCCCGGCGTCGAGCGCTTGCACGGGGTAGGTGTTTACTATGGCGCAGCCCTCACGGAAGCCATTCTTTGCCAGAACGAAGAAGTCTACGTGGTGGGCGGCGCGAACTCGGCCGGACAGGCAGCGGTCTATTTCTCCCAATATGCCAGCAAGGTGCACATGCTGGTGCGGGCCGAATCTCTGGTCAAGAGCATGTCGCACTACCTGATCGACCAGATTAAGGCCATCCACAATATTGAAGTTCATCCCTACACGGAGGTTATAGAGGCATTGGGCGAGCAGCGCCTCGAATCCCTCCGGTTGCGGAACAACCAAACCGGCGAGGAACGCACCGTACCGGCGACTGGCCTGTTTATCTTCATTGGTGCGTCACCCAAAACGGAGTGGCTGCAAGGTCTGGTCGCGACTGACGATCGCGGCTTCATCCTGTCCGGTCCAAGCTTGCCCCGTGTTGACGGCGCACACCAGCCTCAAGGATGGAAAGTGGACCGCGATCCATTCCTGCTTGAAACCAGCGTTCCCGGCATATTTGTCGCGGGTGACGTCCGGCATGGATCAATTAAGCGAGTCGCATCATCTGTAGGGGAGGGTTCTATCTGCGTCCAGATGATCCACCAGCATCTGGCGCATCTCACGGGGGTAGCCCAAACGGCTACGGCAGTGAGCTAGGGAATCGATCGATGCTTCACGACCTCCACGACAAAGAGACCTTCCCGTACTTCGACCAGCAGCAACTGGAGCTGATCAAGGCGTACGGCGAGGTAGTTCACTTTGCGGACGATGAAGTTGTGTTTTCACAAGGCGACAAGGTCTGGGATCTCTACGTCGTCATTTCCGGGAAGCTGCGCATTACCAAGACAATCGCCAATGAAGACAATCTGCTTGCCTATCACGGGCCGGGGCAGTTCTCAGGTGACTTGTCGATCCTGATGGGTGGTGCGGCGTCCGCGACGGGCCGCACAGTCGGGCCAACCACCTTGCTGCGTGTCTCACCGAAGACGCTGCGAGCCTTGATATCGGAGTGTTCTCCGCTGGCCGAAGTCGTGCTGAAGGCGATGGCACAGCGTTCGCGCGAGGTGGATGCGCATATCAATCATGAAGAGAAACTGGCGGCGCTCGGGAAGATGTCAGCCGGCCTGGCGCACGAATTAAATAACCCGGCCGCCGCCGCTCGCCGCGCCTCGAAGCTGATGCTCGAGACCATCCTCGAAGCGCCCTTGCGCATGCTTGAGCTCGATCCGACCTGGAATTCCAGCCAGCGAGACCTGATTCGCCAGACGTCCAAGGGTCTGCGGGAGCGCGTTCTGCAGGGTTTCCCCAAGCAGGACCCCATCGAGTTGAGCGACCGCGAACAGGCCATCTATGACTGGCTTGAGTCGCATGGCTCGCCGCGAGCGGCGGATCAGGCGCCTCCATTGGCGGCGGCCGCATTCAGCGTGGAAGAACTCGATGGCTGGCATGACACCCTGGGCTCCGGCTACCCCTTCCAAAAAGCCATGAACTGGCTGGAAACAGTGCTTCGGATGGGGGAACTGGCCAAGGATATCGAGACCAGCACCGAGCGCATCGCGGAACTCGTGCAGGCCATGAAGGAGTACACCTACATGGACCAGGCCAAGTTCCAGGAGATCGATGTCCATAAAGGCATCGAAAGCACGCTCAAGATCATGTACCACAAGCTGAAGAATGGGATCGAGGTGCAGCGGCAATACGACGAATCAGCGCCCAGGATTTGCGCATATCCGGGCGAGCTGAATCAAGTCTGGACCAACCTGATCGACAACGCGGTAGACGCGATGGGCGGCAAGGGCATTCTCACCGTCCGTACCATGGGTTGCGAAGAAGGCGTTGTGGTGGAAATTGAAGATAACGGCCCGGGCGTACCCGAGGACCTCAAGAACCGCATCTTTGAGCCATTCTTCACCACCAAGGGTCTCGGTAAAGGCACTGGGTTGGGGCTGGATATCTCTTATCGCATCGTCACGTTCCGTCACGGCGGGCGCATTCAGGTGCATTCGAAGCCCGGCGAAACCATCTTCAGCGTCTACCTTCCTGCCAATCCGCCCAAAGAACAGGACCGGACGGCGGAGGTAGGGTCTCAATCCGCCGAACGATAAGCTCGACACATCAAAGAAGGAGGTTAACTTGAAACCAACGTGCCCACACGTCGCCGGGGTAAACCGCCAGCAAAAGCCCAACACCAAAGGCTGCGAGGAATGCCTGAAACTGGGCCAGCCCTGGGTGCACTTGCGTGTTTGTCTCACCTGCGGCCACGTGGGCTGCTGTGACAGCTCCATCGGTAACCACGCAACCAAGCATTACCTCGCCACCAAGCACCCCATGATGCGTTCGCTGGAACGCGGCGAGGACTGGGGCTGGTGTTATGTCGACGATACCTTCTTTGAGCCCTTCCTCAATGGCTGAGCCGGCCCTCGGCGTGAACGTTATTTCAGTCCTTGAGCCGGCAAAAGTGACTTCTCAAAAAACTCGTTGACCCGCTGCTCGTACTCTGCTTTCGCGATCCTGTGGCCGCTGGCGTGATACCCGCCCGGAATCCACCAGACCTCTTTCGGCTCGCCGGCGCGGCTCAAGTTCCGCTCTGTATTGTCGGGAGGAACCAGTACGTCGCCCAAACAATGGATCATCAGAATCGGCCGCGGGCTGATCCTGCCGATGACGTCCATGGGACGAACATCCGTAATGCTGACTCCGATCCGTTCCTCGCTGAGACCCACGGTGAGTGGCGCAAACGGAAACGTCGGCAAGTGGATGAAGTGACTAAAGGCACTCTGGATAACGTTGGGTGCGTCGCTGAAGCCGCTATCGTCGACAACCGCTTTGATTCGTGAATCCTGCGCGGCCGCCAGGATACTGGTGGCGCCACCCAATGAGATCCCCCAGGCGCCGACGGGCTCACCTCTCGTCTCCTTCTGCTGCGCAAGAAAATCGACGGCCGAAACCAGGTCGGTTTGTTCCAGCGCGCCCAAACTGACCGCCGAGCCGCCACTGCCGCCCCGGCTGCGCATATTGTAGGTCAGAACGCTGAAGCCGTCCTGATGCAGGAAATGGGCAAACGGTAGTAACTGATCCTGTGTGTCACCATAGCCGTGCGACAGGACAATCACCGCCGGCTTCGAGCCCTCAAAGAAGCGGCCCTGAATCTGGATCCCGGTCCGGCTTGGGAAGAGCACGTCGCGCGCTTGGAGATCGGGATAGGTTGCCAGGCTCCACGCGTAACCATGTTCCTTGGGATGGATGGCGCGGGTAGAGGCCGACCAACAGATCGCGCCCATCGCCAAGGCTCCGATCATCGCCAGTATCCCAGCCCAGCGGACGGATGCTCTGTTTACGACGGGGCGGCGCTGAGGACCGCTTTCGACGACGGGGCTGTCTTCGGGCCACTCCGACTCAGAGAATGTTTGCTCCATGTTTCAATCTATGTTGCCAAAGAATTACCTTCCGCTGTATTGCGTGAGGCTTATTGGCGAGAATCGCGGTCTGGGATGCAGTAGCAGAGGTTCTACGGCGACGCCATGCAGTGACTCGTTCCGTCACGCAAATTGTGTTTCAGCCGGTGATCTAAGCGCACGCGATCGTGTTTACCACGAACGTCGCTTCCGGGCGCAATTGTTCCGTCAAGTGTATTGGCCCATTGCGGTCTCTCAGTTTTCCGCCCGCGCGGCCCGTCGATACGGCGTGCGCTTCGGCAACAATCGCGAGCGCAACTTGCTCTGGGCCATCGCCCCCGAGATCCAGCCCCACCGGGCTGTGCCATTGCTGCACGGCCGCAAGCTCGGCAAGTCCCGCTTCTTCGAGCAGCCACTTCGTCCGCCGCTGCGGGCCCAGAACACCCACATAGCCCAGGTGATGACGGGCCAGTTCCTTCAAGGCAGCGGTGTCCTGGCTGACGCTATGCGCCATGACGACCGCAACTGTCCACCGATCCGGTGCAAGCCCTGCCAATGGGTCCTCGATGGTGTTGGTCAACACCAGGTCCGCGCTCGGAAAGCGGTCCTGGCGCGCATAGTGGCTGCGTCCATCCAACACCGAGACGCGCCAGCCCAGCAATTTAGCCTGCTCGACCACTGCCATGGCGTCGTCGCCGCCGCCGAAGATCCATAAGTGAACCGGGGGCTCAATCAGCTCCACAAACGCGGCCACATCGCTAAAGGGCGCCGTCCCAGTTGCGACGCAGGAGGAACCGGTTTCGATCACACCGCGCGCCTCAGCGTCTAACCAATTGGCAAGCTCGATGTCTTCCACCGTCCGAAGTGACTCACCTTCGGGAAGAAGTGCCACCCGCTTGCCGATCAGTTCCGGGTCGTTCGAACGAATCACGGTGGCCAATGCCGCGGCGCGGCGTAACGCGTTGGTTTGCTCAATCGCATTCAAAGCAAGCGACGGGACGCCCGGACGCAGGCGTTCAATCAGAATGTGTATAACGCCGTTGCACCCTAGGCCGAAGTCAATAGGACCGTCCGCATCCGCGGTGGTGTCGTAGAGGCGGACCACGGAACGGCCACCTTCCGTCAGCCACCAGGCCTTTCTCTGCAGATCGCCCTCCAGGCAACCGCCGCTAATGGCGCCCACCCTGGTGCCACTCGTGGTAAGCAGCAGGCGCCCGCCGGGTCGGCGGTAGGACGAGCCACTCACGTCGACGACGGTGGCCAGGATGGCTTCTTCACCCGCTCGTTCCGCCTTCTGCCAGGCAGAAACCATCTGTGCAAGCTCTCTCATCGGTTAGTTTTCGGGCGGCTTCGTAAGAGGCGCCACTCACAAGGCTCACTCTCAGTTTATTCCAGGCAGAAGGACGCTAGCCGGCAACGCGGCCCGTTGCGTCGGCCGCCGGAACTTCCTGGTCTTTTGTGGGATCTATGGTGCCGGGCATCCTGCCGAACGGCATGGCGAGAAGATACCAGACGTTCAGTGCGCGCCGTTCGGGCACACCCTGCAATCCAATCTGCATCGCGTCGCCGAGTCCCGGGTGCTCGATGCACGTATTGAACACTCGATCCCACCAGGGAAATAAGATGCCGAAGTTCGCGTTCTGCTCCTTCATCTCGCTGGAGTGGTGAACCCGGTGGAAGCTGGGCGTAATGAAAAAGTGCCGCAGAAACCGGTCCAGCGCCGGCGGGCAGACGGCATTCGCGTGCATCAATATGGACTGCAGGCCGGAGGCCATCTCACCAATCAAGATGGCGGCTGGCGGCGACGCCGTCGCTAGAATCAGCGCCAGCTCTACAACCTGGAAGAAGAGCGCTTCAAGAGGATGATGCCGGAAACCGGTCGACAAATCGAAATCGGTATCGGAGTGATGGATGGAGTGAACACGCCACAGCGGCGAGATGACGTGACAGGCATAATGCCCGAGGTAGCGGCAGAGATCCAGCAGCAGAACCGCGAGAACGAATCGAACAGCATAGGGAACGTGCGAGCCAATGAATCGGCCGTACTCGGTTTTCTCAATGGCGATGGCCGCCGCAACCAGGCTGATGGGCAGAATCAGCGAAGTTAGCGCGGTCGCGATGGCAACCAGAGCGCTGTGACTTCCCCAGCGCATGAGTAACGGTCGCGACAGCGAGCGGCTCGGCGCCAGGATCTCCCAGAGCCCGATCGCAAGAAAGCCGGCAGCGATAATCCGCCAAAAGAACACGGACTCGTTCGCCGCCGACGACGACCACCAACTCAAGGGTTCAACTCCTGCTTACTTCTTTCTTCGTAGCTGACGGACCAATAGCAGGGCTCCGCCTGCGCCCGCAACCAGCAGAATCGTGCTGGGCTCGGGCGTAGAACTACCGACAGACGTACCCGCAAAAGCCGGTAAACAGACCGCCATCAGACTTGACAGGGTAGTAGCCAAACTCGAAACCGGTTTCTTCATGATTTCCCTCAATCGCTGCGATCGCTTGATCACGGCTTGTTGCGGAGCCGTCGGACCAATAGCAGCGCTCCGCCCGCGCCAAGCACCAGCAAAACGGTGCTGGGCTCCGGAGCGGCCACGGGAGCTGGGTTAGCGCCCGCAAACGAAGGTGCGCAGACTCCAAGAAGGCACACCGCCAATGTGGTGCAGCATTTCTTCATCAGCTTTGTCAGGACTCTCAGCCTGGTCGTTTACTTCTTCTTCCGCAAATGGCGGATAACGATCAAAGCCCCACCAGCGCCGGCAACCAGGAACATGGTGCTCGGCTCCGGCGTGGGCTGCGTCTGTGCGAATGCAGGTACACACGTCACAGCCAGAGAGGCCGCTACCCAGAAAGCACCGGCCAAAGTACTCTTCACAAGGTTCTCCTCAACCGCTAAAGTGGCTCTCGCAAACCGCCTGAGCCGAAACTTCGTCTTGCCCGGCGTTCTTACTTTCTCCTTCGTAGCTGGCGGATAACAATCAAAGCCCCGCCCGCGCCGGCGACCAGGAGAATGGTGCTCGGCTCCGGCACTGGGCTTGGACCCGCTACGCCTGCCAAGGCTGGTAAGCAGACAGCGGTCAAGCAAGTTAAACCGCTGCAAATCGTGAAAGCTGTCCGGTTCATGGTTGCCTCCTCAGACCATACCAATGCGCCACCTTCGAACGCCGACGGCGCGAAGTGGATAGACAGTACCACAGGTTACAGATCGGGTCAAGGAATAAAAGGAATCAGCGGACTCAACTGGTAGGACTACTAGCAGGCGACGCCGTTTCAGCTGGTGCACCCAGGTTGTTCCCCACGGCTACAGAAGTGAAGAGCGCCAGCGGGCACGATACCCTGGCTGGCGCTGTTCCGAACTACTTGTTTGGCCTCCTGGTACTACCTTGCGACGCCCGCGCCAACCTGCGACAGGGCATAAGTTTCGAGCTTGCGAGCATCGGCGTAGAACTTCCGTATGCCCTCGGCAAGCTTATCGGTTGCCATCGCATCCTCGTTGTGCATCCAGCGGAACGTCTTCTCGTCTAAGTGGATCTGCTGGTCAGGGCTGGTGTGCGCCTTGGCCGGGTCGAGATGGCGGTCCACCGTCCCCTGGGCTCCTTCGAGATCGGCAAGCAGATCCGGGCTGATCGTGAGCAAGTCGCATCCCGCCAGTCTCAGAATTTGGTTCGTATTGCGGAAGCTGGCGCCCATCACCTGGGTCTTGTAACCGTATTTCTTGAAGTAATTGTAGATGCGGGTAACTGACGCTACGCCGGGATCCTTGTCAGGCGGGATTTCCGCGCCGCCATTCTCCTTCTTGTAGTAATCGTAGATGCGGCCTACAAACGGCGAAATCAGCGTGACCTTTGCTTCGGCGCAAGCGACAGCCTGCGCGAAGCTGAACAGCAGCGTCAGATTGCAGTGGATGCCTTCCTGCTCCAGCTTTTCGGCCGCTCGAATGCCCTCCCAGGTGCTGGCGACTTTGATCAGAATCCGGTTGCGCGAGACTCCGTGTTTGTCGTACAGCGAGATCAGCTTTTTTGCCTTGGCAATCGTGGCCTCGGTATCAAAGCTGAGACCAGCGTCGACTTCGGTCGAAACGCGGCCCGGGACAACCTTCAAAATCTCGCAGCCGAAAGCGACGAAGAGGCTGTCCATGAATTCCACAGCCATATTGGCCTGACTGCCGCCTTTGGACTGCGCAGCTTCGATGGACTGATCCACTAGGTGCCGGTAGCCAGGCATTTGCGCTGCGTGTAGCAACAGAGAAGGGTTCGTGGTTGCGTCTTGCGGTTTGTGTTTGGCAATGGCGTCGATGTCGCCCGTGTCCGCTACCACGGTGGTGTATTGCTTGAGTGATTCGAGGAGTGTCATGAAGTTTTTTTCTCCAACACAAGGTTCGCACAGAAAAGCGGGTTTTGACAGACCCTTTGCGTTCGCGGCGTTAACCCAGATGTTTCAATATTGTGTCGAAGGCGTGGCCAAGTAACCCTGCCTAATGGCTGCCGGCGCTTTTCGTGTGCGACCAAGGCTGCGCCTGGTATGTCCAGCCTCGGCTGCTGTAGTCACTGAAGGTGATGAGGATCAGGATGGCTAACCAGACTAAGCCGGCAACGCAGAAGAGCTTGGTCAAGGTGGTGCTGTAGCGGATTCCCATAAAGACCCAGGCGACGAGCGAGGCCTTCACCAGTGCGATGGTCAATGCCAACACAATGTTCCACTCGCCGAGTTCGAGGTACGAGACCGCGACCGTCGTGCACGTCAGCAGAACCAGAGCTGCCCATACCGCGACCAGGATTCTTACGGTGGGAATAGGAACGTGTGTTGTCATTTGCGGTGTCCAATCAGGTAGAGCAGTGGGAAGAGAAATATCCAAACAATGTCCACGAAGTGCCAATACAGGCCGATCATTTCGACAGGGGCGAAATAATTCGCATTGAACACGCGGCGGCCAGCCTGTATCAACAGAAACGTCAACAGACCGAGGCCAACCACCATGTGCAAGGCGTGCATGCCCGTCATGGCGAAGTACAAAAAGAAAAGGATCTGGGCCTGGTGAGTGAACTGAGCCGGTTCGTAGGGGCCGAAGTTGAAGCCGGGCACCAGGTGTTCAACCCATTTTGAGTGATACTCGAACGCCTTGATAACCAGAAAAACAGTCCCGAATCCCATGGTCGCGAGGAGAAACAGAATCAGATCCCGCCGATTGCTCAGCTGAGCGGCCCGCACGGCCAGCACCATAGTCAAGCTGCTGCAAATCAGCACGGCTGTGTTGGTGCCGCCCAGGATCACGTTCATATAGTCGCTGGTGCTGGCGAAGGCCAAGGGATACAAACCGCGGTAGATGGCATACGCGGCGAACATGCCGCCAAAAAACAGCACTTCCGTAATGAGAAACGTCCACATGCCGAGCGTGGACGCGTCGGTTTGCTGCGCCGATGTCGCAAAGTGATGGCGAAGATGCGTTTCCTCCGCGGAAGGCTCGTGCTGTACGGGGACGATTGCGTCAGCCACTGACTCCCTCCTTGGCGTCGTAGTGATAGGCCTCTTCTGTCACCACCGGGGTTTCATCGAAATTGAAAGTCGTGGGTGGGGATTGGATCTGCCATTCCAATCCTGTCGCTCCCCACGGGTTGTTGCCGGCCTTCGGTCCGTGCTTCAACGACCAGATCATGTAGATCATGGGGATCAGATACCCAAGGCCGAGAATCGACGCGCCGGCAGTGGACATAACATTCAGCATTTGAAACTCGGGTGGGTAAGCATGATAGCGGCGTGGCATACCCAGGTAACCGAGGATGAATTGCGGAAAAAACGTCAGGTTGAAGCCGACGAATATGATGACCGCGGCGAACTTGGACCATCCTTCCGGATATAAGCGGCCGGTAATCTTCGGCCACCAGAAGTGCAGGCCGCCCAGAAAGGCCATCACCATGCCGCCCACCATCACGTAATGGAAGTGGGCCACGATGAAGTACGTGCCGTGGGTTGCGACGTCGGTGGCGAGGGCCGCCAGGAACAGCCCGGTCAATCCGCCGATGGTGAAAAGCCCAATGAAGCCGAACGCGTAGAGCATAGGCGTATCGAATGAAATAGAGCCCTTGAACATAGTGGCCGTCCAATTGAACACCTTAATGGCAGAGGGGACCGCCACCATCATGCTCAGCAGCGAGAAAGCGAGGCTGGTGTACATACTCTCGCCAGTGATGAACATGTGGTGGCCCCAGACAACAAAGCTGAGCACTGCAATCGCCATGCTGGAGAAGGCTATGAAGTTATAACCGAAGACGCGTTTTCTCGAAAAGCACGCTACGATCTCGCTGATCACGCCCATACCAGGCAGAATCATGATGTATACAGCCGGATGCGAGTAGAACCAAAACAGATGCTGGAACAGAATAGGATCCCCACCGATATTCGGGTCGAATATGCCCACGTGGGCGATGCGCTCGAAGGCTAGAAGCAGAAGCACAATCGCCAGCACCGGCGTGCCAAGTACCTGAATCAGGCCGGTGGCATAATTCGCCCAAACAAACAGCGGCAATCGGCCCCAGGTCATGCCAGGAGCGCGCATCTTGTGAACCGTTACGATGAAATTCAGGCCGGTGGTTATCGATGAGAAGCCGGCCGTAAATACTCCAAATGCTGCGGCCAGCACATATGAATTGGAGTAAGTGCTGCTGTATGGCGTGTAAAATGTCCACCCGGTATCTACACCGCCGCGCAGGACTGCATACATCGTGAAGATAGCGCCCAGCACATAGAGATACCAACTCAGCAGGTTCACTCGAGGGAAGGCCAAGTCCTTCGCGCCGATCATGATGGGAATCAGAAAATTGGCCAGCGTCGCCGGTATCGACGGCACCAGAAAGAAGAAGACCATGATGATGCCGTGCATTGAGAACAAGCGGTTGTAGGTCTCGGCGGAAAAGATGCCCTCTGGTTCGAGGAGGTTGATGCGGAACAGAACCGCAAATGTGCCCCCCACAAAAAACATGAGGGTAATGGAGATGAGGTACAGCATGGCGATCCGCTTGTGGTCGGTGGTAAACAACCAGCTCTTCCAGCCGTATGCAACATTGAGATAGTTGACCGTATCGGTCCCTGTCTCCGGTGAGTCATGTGCAAGTGTTGCCATTACCTGTTACCTTCCTGGTGCTTGTTGCGGTGGCTTGGGAGCGCTCGTCGGCGCACTACCTGCAGGAGCGGCTGCCCCCGCCGGCGGTGACAGCGACTTAATGTACGCGATAAGTTGAATCACGTTCTCTTCGCTAACTTGCCCCTTGAAAATGGGCATCACGTTTGGCTCGAAGCCGGCAACGATCTTTGCATTCGGATCGAGAATTGATTCGCGAAGATATGCGTCGTCGGCCAGTACCGTCCGGCCATCGTTCAGCTGAACCGGCTTGTTGTAGAGCCCGCGGAGTATGGGGCAGCGGCCCTGCTGGTCCAACAGGTGGCAGGTTACGCAGCCGAATCGCTCAAACAGCTTCTGGCCCTGTTCGGAAAGAGAGCCTTGTACTCCGCCGCCACTGGCCCAGTTGGCATAGGCGCGCTGATCGAGGACATCCACCCAGCCGGTCATCCCCGCATGCTGATTTCCGCAGTACTCGGTGCAGTACAAACGATAACGGCCCGGCTTGGTGGCCGTAAACCACAAGCTGTCATAGTGACCGGGAACAACATCGTGACGCACGCGAAACGCCGGGATGGAGAAACTGTGGATCACGTCTTCTGATGCCATGGTCAGCTTCACCGGCTGGCCAACCGGAACATGTAGTTCGTCGATTTCCTTACTGCCGTCCGGATATTGGATCTTCCACATCCACTGTTTGCCGGTGACAAAAATCTCCATCGCGTCTTTCGGTGGCTGCTGGGCCGCAAAGTATAACTGGGCGCCCCAGCCAAACATGACCAGCATGAATAGGAACGGGATGATAGACCAAGTCAATTCGAGTTTGGTCGATCCGTGAATCTGAGTAGACTGGACGCCCGGCCTGCGCCTGTATTTCCAGGCGAAAAAAATGATGCAGGCGAAAATCAGGAACGTCATGACTGCCGAAACGATAACCTCAAACCAGTACAGGTCGTCGATCGGGCCGGCTTGCGCCGACGCAGCGGGTGGGAACAGCGGCATGTCGGCAATCAGGGCAAAGCTACCCAACATGCTGGCGCTCCTTCCATGCTGCCTGCGTGTCCTGTTTACGGTCGTTACGCATCAGCAAATAAAGCAGTCCGGCCAACAGCAGGACCGTCAGGCAGCCGGCAATCTTCAGCACGTTAACAATGGCCAGTGTGTATTTGCCCTGCGTAGCGTCGTAGTGAAAGCAGAACAGCAGCACGTAGTCCACCGGTGACCCGATCTTGTGCTGGGAAGCGTCCACCAGCGCCATTCGCAGATCGGCCGGAGAGTATTGGATTCCGTAGAAGTAGCGTGACATCTTCCCTTCTGGAGTCGCGACCATGATGCCGCCGGCGTGGATGAATTGGCGCGTCCTGTCGTCCCAGCGATAGCGAAAACCCGCCGCGGAGGCAAGCCGCGATATCGATTCCTGCGATCCGGTCAAAAAATGCCATCCCGCATCGAACCCGGCTCGTCCAAATTCTTTCGCGTAGCCTGCTTTCTTCTCCGATGCCAACGCCGGTGTTTCCGCGGGATCGAAGCTGACAACAACCACGTCGTAGTCGCGGCCTGGCTCGAGCGGCACGCGGCGCAAGCTGGTGACCGCCTCGTGAAGACTGAGCGGGCACAGACTCGGACATTTGAAGTACACGAATTGAAGAACCACCGGCTTGTCACCGAAATAGGTTCGAAGCGGTACGGCCTGCCCGGATTCGTCCCGGAAGATCAGATCCAACGGGACCGGAGAATTCAGCTTTTGCTGAATGTCGACGCCCTTGGTTATGGAGGGCCGCGGGTACTGTGCCGGAAGCTCGAGGGCGCCTAGCAGCAAAACACATCCGCCTAATAACGCCTTACTTCTCACTTTTTTGTTCGCCTCCCTTGATCTCGATGCGATATGGCTGCCGGCTGGCGTTCTCAACTCCTGTCGAGTAACGGCCTTCGCCGCCCGGCGTTGTGATGCCCGGAGGCGCGCCTGGACGGATTTTGAGAGTGGGGATTACGGCTTCCATCGCGCGGTTGATAGGGATGCGCAAATGGCCGTTGGCATCCTTTCCGTAGCTGCTGAGGACTTGGTCTTCGTGTGCACGCAACTGGGGAAGATAGTCCCAGGGATGTACCTCGATTTGAGGATTCGGAGGCAGGATTCGTGCCGGAGCAAGCGGGCTGGGCAGTTCGCCGATCGGGTTTTTTTCGTATAGGAACTTCTGGATGCCGATTGTCAGCGCGAACACGCCGGCCAAAATTCCGGCAATGATGGCGAGCGACCAGATCACCATCGAGGCGCGGGCGTCGTTCGCTTCAAACCGGGTTGTGCCGGCCGCATGGGCATGCAGCCCCTGCGGATCCTCCGAGGCCGGCGGCAATTGGACAGCGTTCGGATCCTGACTCACGCGGCCGCCTCCGAAGTTGCCGGCGCAATGCGGGCGTCTCGCAGCGGCAATAAGGGCCTGCGCCGCAATTGACCGATATAGACATATACCCAGATGCCGCCAATGCCCAGGAACGCGGCGATGTCGGTCCAATAAACCGCGAATCCGTTTCGCCGGAAGGTCGGCTCCACAATCCAGAACACGTCAATGACGCGGGCGAAGAGTATAAACACCGCAACGCGCATCAGGCGCACCGGATTTCGCTTTCGTCCTTGCGAGAGCAGCAGGAGAAACGGCAGGGCAAACATCGATAGAGCGATGACGGCCGCTATATATTTCCAGAATCCGTGCACGCGGACCAGGTACCACTGGAGTTCTTGCGGCAGGTTTGCCGGCCAGACAATGATGAGCTGCGAGGCTGTCAGGTAGGTCCAGAAAATGACGAACGCAAACATCAGGTTGCCCAGATCGTGCAGAACTTTCGAGTTCACTCGACCCTGGAATCCGTCTTTTCCAGACGTCAGAACCAGCACCGTGATTGACAGGGCGAACGTCTGCAGCACATCGCCGATCAGGATCATCGCGCCGTAGATCGTCGAGAAAAACTGAACATCTGTGGAAAGTATCCAATCGATGTAGGCAAACGTGCCCGTCAAGGTGAAGACCAGGACGCCCGGTGCACTGAACGCACGCATGCGCTCACGAAGCGTTGGGTCGCCGGTTTCGTCCTGCTTATCCGCCATGCGATAGACGCGCATGCCCCAGAACAGCCAGACGGCAAAATACAGGACCGTTCGCGCAACGAAGAATGGAACGTTGAGGTAGGGATGCTTGTACTGCAAAATCGGAGTCCGCGCAACCAGGTCCGGACGTGCCCACGGGTACAGTTGCTGCAGTCCCAGAAGAAGGATCGGGAGCAGCAGCACCGCCAGCAGTGGCAGCGTTCGCATCTGTGCCTCCAGCAGGCGTCTGATGGTAACGCCCCAGCGGCCACCCACGGTGTGGTGCATCAGCAGCACCCCGAGCCCTCCCAGGCTGAAGCCGCCCCAGTAAATGAAAGCAAACAGATAGGACTGAAAGAACGCTTGGCGGTCCGCAAAATAGCCGCCCGCGCACAGAATGAGAGCGAGCGAACCGACCACTCCCGATAACCGCTCGATACTCGTGGCCCGAGGTCCGAGATGCTCGGGTAGAACCGGAATCGTATCGCCGTGCCGGTGATCGCTCACTCTTGGCCTCCCGGCGCAACACCGCCGGAGACGGTATTCGGTTTCTGGCGAGCGAGCTCCGGTGGAGCGTTCTCGCTCAGCTGCAATGCCCTGATGTACGCGGCTATACGCCACCGGTCGTCAGGAGGAACGCGAGACGCGTAGCTATACATCGCGCCATAGCCATTAGTCATCACGTCGAAAAAGTGCCCGACCGGCGCCTTGATGAGCCGTGGGTCGTAATAACTCGGCGGCTGCAGCAAACCGCGGCTGACGATCATGCCGTGACCATCGCCCAGGCGGCCATGACAAGGGGAACAAAAAATGTTGAAGCGCTGCTGGCCGCGTGCCAGGTCGGCCGGTGTGATTTGAATGGGAAAGTAGTCGACGTCCTTGCCATTCTCTTTTCCGGTGTAGCGAGCCGGGTCCAAATGCAACTGTCCGCGGGCCACCGTGTCGTCGATGGTGGGCCGGGCAGATCGTCCGTCATCAAAAAAAGTCGTCGCTGCGAGCGGCTTATAGCGCGGCTGATCTTGCATATCCTGGCGACAGGCCGTCGCACAAAGTACGCTGGCCAGAAAAACCGGCAGCGCTGCCTTACTCCGGCACAAGCGTCACCTCCCTGCCCCCGATCTCCCGCAGGAATCGGACGGTCTCCTCCTTGCCGAACTTCGGATCGGACGATTCAATGCAAAAGAAGAATCCGTCACGGGACGCTCTGGCGGTAAACGCCGGAACGTTGAATACCGGGTGATAGGGCTTCGGCAATCCGTTCATCGCCAGCATGCTGACCAGCGCGGTGAGGGCCGAAAGCAGAATCATGCACTCGAACGTGATGGGAATATAGGCGGGCCAGCTGAAAAGCGGCCGCCCGCCGACATTGAGGGGGTAGGCAACGCACGTGATCCAGTAGAGCAGGTAAAACCCGCCCGAGCATCCGCATATGCCGCCTATCAGCACAGCCTTGGCAACATTGTTGCGCTTGAATCCAATGGCCTCTGCCAGCCCCTCAACCGGCATGGGCGCATACGCATCCATGCGCCGGTAACCGTGGGCATAAGCACGCTCGCAAGCCTCGATTAGATCTTCCGGGGTTTCAAACTCCGCCATGGCCCCGTAGATGCCGGCCAGTTTGTTGGCTTTCAACTCAGCGCTCAAGTGCGGCCTCCAACTGCTTCTCGTGATGGACCACCTCTCGTACTTCGAAGATGGAGATCGATGGGAGAAGTCGGACGAAAAGGAAGATCAGCAGCATGAAGAAGCCCAGCGTGCCGGTATACGTCGCCCAATCCCACTTTGTCGGGATGTAGATTCCCCAAGAGGAGGGCAGAAAGTCACGATGCAGGCTGGTTACGACAATGACGAAACGTTCCAGCCACATGCCCACGTTGACGACAATCGAAATGAGCCAAACCCACAGCAGGTTGAGCCGCACCTTGCGAATCCAAAGCAACTGCGGCAACGCGATGTTGCACAAAATGAGAAGGGCATAGGTAAAGCCGTAAGGTCCGGTGATGCGGTTCCAATACATGAAGCTTTCATACTTATCGCCGCTGTACCAGGCGAAGAAAGCCTCCTGCGAGTAGCCGTAAGCCACAATCAGGCCGGTGCCGAGCATCAGCTTGGCCGCAGCCTCGACGTGCCGCATGGTGATCAGGTCTTGCAGCTTGTACCAGGACCGCAGTGGAATGATCAATGTAAGCACCATCGCAAACCCCGAATAGATGGCGCCCGCGACGAAATAGGGCGGAAAGATGGTCGTGTGCCAGCCGGGAATAATGCTGATGGCGAAATCGAAGCTCACGATGGTGTGGACAGAAAGCACCAGTGGCGTCGCCAAGCCCGCCAGCAGCAGGTACGCCTTCTGGTAACGATTCCAGTGGATCGCCGACCCCCGCCAGCCTAGCGCCAGGATCCCGTACACCTGGCGCACCCACAGTTTCGGGGCATGGTCGCGCATGCTCGCCAGGTCCGGAATCAGGCCGATGTACCAGAAGACCAGCGAAACCGTCCCATATGTGGAAACCGCAAAGACGTCCCACTCCAGCGGGCTGCGCGGCTGCGGCCACAGCCACATCGAATTGGGATACGGAAACAGCCAGTAAGCCAGCCACGGACGGCCCAGATGCAGCACCGGAAACATGGCCGCGCAGGCAACCGCAAATAGCGTCATCGCTTCCGAGAACCGGTTGATGGACGTGCGCCAATCTTGCTTTAGCAAAAACAGAATCGCCGAAATCAAAGTCCCCGCATGGCCGATACCGATCCACCAGACGAAGTTGATGATGGCGAATCCCCAGCCAATGGGAATGTTCACACCCCATATGCCGACGCCCCTGAAAAACAGCAGGCCAACCGCCAGCATCAGCAAGTTCACGAAGCAGAAAGAGATAAACGCGCCGACCAGCCACTTCTTCGGTGAACGATTGAAGGGCAGATAAACCACGCCGGCAATGCGGTCGGTGACGCTGCGGTAATCGTGCCCCGGACCAAGAATGGAATCAGGGCCCGGGTCGATCACCTGGACGTCGCTGGCGAGGAGTTCTTCTTCAGGATTGCTGGTTGCCACTCTGACCTCTTAGCGCATCATTGGGGTTCCGAACATAGCCGAGATATTTCGTCCGCGGACGGGTGTTGAGATCGTCCAGCAGACCGTAGTTTCTGGGTAGCCCCTGCAATTTGGCCACCTTGCTGTTCGGGTCGTTCAAGTCGCCGAATGCGATGGCTTGCGTCGGGCACACCTGTTGGCAGGCCGTCAATATCTCGCCATCGCGCACGCGGCGGTTTTCTTTTTCCGTCTTGATCTTGGCTTCCTGAATCCGCTGGACACAGTAGGAGCACTTTTCCATCACGCCGCGGCTGCGCACGGTCACGTCGGGGTTCCGCACTCCGTACAGGCTTGGGGTTTGCCAATCGGAGTAGAGATAGAAGTTGAAGCGCCGGACTTTATACGGACAGTTGTTCGAGCAATAGCGTGTCCCGACACAGCGGTTGTAGACCATCTCGTTCAATCCCTCTGCGCTATGGACCGTCGCTTCAACCGGACAGACCACTTCGCACGGTGCGTCCTCGCAGTGCATGCAGGGAACCGGCTGGTTGTACATCGCCGGAGTGTCCAGATCGCCCGAATAATAGCGGTCCACGCGAATCCAGTGCATGTGGCGCCCGCGGGCTACCTGGTCCTTGCCGACCACCGCGATATTGTTCTCGGCCTGACAGGCGATGATGCACGCGCTACAGCCGGTGCATATGTTGAGGTCGATCGCCATTCCCCACTTGTAGCCGGTGTACGGAAACTGCGGTGGATACAAAGTTTCGCCGGCAGCCAGGGGCTTGTCCTCGGCGGTCGGGAAGTTCGGCTCTTTTCGGAATTCCGCCAGGTCCGCCGCCTGAACGGGATGGCGTCCCGCCATGGTCTGCGTTTCCTGGGTATCCGCCAGCCGGTAGTGTTCTCCCGTCTTGGCAATGGAGCCCGCTGCAACCCATGGCGCACGCGGCTGTTTGGATGGCGTAGGCGTTGTAGCCTATTTTGTTTCCGACGCGTCCTGACCCCTCGCGGCCGTATCCAAAATGAACCGTCACCGAATCTTCCGCGTGGCCGGGCAGGATCCAGGCGGGCCCGGTAACGCTCTTGCCCTCCACCGTTACCCGAAGCATGTCGCCCTTCGTCACGTGCATTTCCGTCGCAGCCTTGGGACTAATGAAGACAACGTTGTCCCAGGTCATTTTGCTTTGGGGTTTGGGCAATTCCTGTAGCCAGCCGTTGTTGGCATTAGCGCCGTCGCCGATGGTTGGATCCGGCCGAAACACCACTTCAAGGCCGCTGATTTCAGGCGCCTCGATCGGCGGTAGATTCACGGGGCCACTGGCCTTTAGCGGCGCAACGGTGGTGCCTGCTACCCAGCCATCGTTCAGCGACGTCTTCCAGAGGGCCTCAAAATCGGCGCCTTTGTTTCTGCTCTGCCAGTAAGCCTTGACAATGTCGTGCGAAGTAGCGTCCGGCTTGCCCAGCAGGATCGAGAGAACCTCATGTGCTGACTTGCCGTTGTAGAGAGGCGCAATCAAAGGCTGTTGGATGGTCGCCGTTCCATCAAAGGCCCGCGAATCGGACCAGGTTTCCAGATAGTGCGCCTCCGGAATGTGCCAGTTACTCAAGCGGGAAGTCTCGTCGAAGAACTGCCCGAGCCGCACCACCAGGCGCGCTTTGCGGATTGCTTCCGCGAACCCAAGTGTGACGGGAGCGGCATATACGGGGTTGGCGCCGAGAATGATGAGCACCTCGACGTGCCCGTTATTCAAGTCGCTGGTGAGATCTTCCAGGGAGTATGTATTGTCGGGCTCGACTCCTTCGACAAGCTGCACAGTCTTCCCGACATTGCCTAAGGCGGAGTTGATGGCGTAGGCGGCAAGCTGGACGCTTTCCGGCTGGAACTCGCCGGGTATGACGACGGACCTTCCCTTGGAAGCGCTCAGGTCCTCGGCAACCGCGTTCAGCCACGACGGCTGGCCACCGGAAACTGCCGGAACCCCTTCTACCCCACACGCCTTTGCGAGCTGGTAGGCAATGCTGGGGACGGCGCTGCTCTTCACCGCAATGCGATTGTCGGCCAGCGAGCCGCTCACCGAGGGCGCCGATTCAATCGCGTAAAGCCGGCACGGGGTTTCGCCGCCATCCACCCCGCGCCGCGCGGCAAACTGGCGCGCATACGCGAGCGCAGCCGGACCGGTGTTTAGAAAGTCGCTCTCCAGGCTTACGATGACATCCGCCTGTGAAAGATCGTAGGTCACCAAGGCGCTGCGGCCCGCAATCTTTCTTGCCGAATTCGCAATGGCGCGGTTAACGCAGGGCTCATGAATGTACCACTTGGCGTTCGGTGACTCCGCCAGAATGGCGCTCACCTGGCTGATGAGTGTCGGAGACGTCGTGGCGCCGGACAAGATAGCCAGACCTTCTCCCTTGCGCAGCTTGAGGGCTTGCGCCTCCGTACTGAAGGATCCGGTGAATGCGCTATAGGTGCTGAGGCGGCCTTCGTGCAACACCGACTCCGACCTGTCGGGATCGTAGACGTTCAGGACCGAGGCTTGCTCGAAGATACCGGTAGCGCCCAGGCTGGCCGGGTGCTCCGGGTTCCCTTCGACCTTGGTTGGCCGGTTCAGGTGGCTTTCTACGATCAACCCGCGAGCGTATCCTTCGACAGGCATAGCCGTCGCGTAGAACAACGGAAGACCCGGAATCACATTCTCGGGCTGCCGGACATACGGAACGATCAGTTCTTTCGGCTGCTTCGTACACGCCGCCGCGCCCGCCATTGCCAGCGAAGCGGCCATGACTTTCAGAAGGCTCCGGCGGTCGACTCCTTGTGGCACTTGTCCGGAGAGTCCCGGAAACTCCTGCTCGACGTATTCGCGCAGTTCTTCACTTTCCGCCGCTTCTTCCAAGGTTCTCCAGAAGGCGGGGCCGCGGCCAGCCGAGAGACGCTCGCGAAGATCCTGCAGGTTCAGAGCCCGGCGTGGGCGTTCGAACAAAGCCTCCACCGGGACAAAGTCTCGCAACTTTGCGAGGTCATCCGCCCGGCTTGCGAAATGTGGCATATCTTTCATCGGTGGCAAGTAACGCAATCGGTCAAAGACTGAACGCTATACTCCTTCACAAGCTGCCGGCCCAACTGATCCTGGTTTGAGGGATACACGTAGTCGATGTTGAAGACTTCCGACTGGGGTCGGATGTACTGCTCCGGGTGCCGGTGGCAGTTGATACACCAGTTCATGTTGAGCGTATTCACCTTGTAGGTCAGCGGCATCGCGTCCACCGCGCCATGACAGGTCGAACAGCCAATTCCCTTAGCGATGTGAATGCTGTGATTGAAGTAAACAAAGTCGGGCAGGTCGTGGACCCGTGTCCAGTCAATAGAATTGCCCGTCGACCAACTGTCGCGGATGGGCTGCGTCAGCGATGCATTGGTCCAGATTTGCGAATGACATGTCATGCACGTCTCAGTGGGAGGAAGCCCCGCGTAAGAAGAGGTCTCCACGCCCGTGTGGCAGTACCGGCAGTCGATTCCGTCGTCCTTCACGTGGTGCTTGTGGCTGAAGAGTATCGGCTGAACCGGTGCTACCCGGACGGAGGTGTTCCACGCGCCGCGGTCTACAACATAAGCCACCGCGAGTGTGCCTGCCAACAGCAAAACCACGGCGGCGATGGATACCTTCGCGATCGTGTTCGAACTCGGCGGAAACAGTTGCGCCATAGCCAACGACTTATGACTTACGAGGCAGACACGTACTGCTGGTGGCTATTGGACAATCGGCCGCGCCCTGCTACTCGCACGGCCTTGTGTCACGGGCGCCAATACTCATAATGCAGGGCATCGGAGCTCGCATCCAGCTAGAAAAAATACGGTTTCGATAGAAATTTCGGGGAAGCTAACTGCCACGCGATGCCGCCAAAAGCGCTGCGGCTTTCGGCACATGCGAAAGTCTGCCTGAGGTTTCGCTTCAAAGCTGGGCCTCTCGATGATCAGCTATACTGAACTTTCACAAACCTTACCCCTTCAGCCCCGCAGAAGTGAACCAGACTCTCCTTAAACGCACTCCGGCCCACGCGGCATTGGTCTGGATAACTTCAGCCGCCTTACTTCCGCGCCTTCTTCTTCTTAGTTCGCTGCTGATTCTGGAGCTGTTTCCGGTCTCCGAGCACGTTCGTGGCCCGCTTACTGATCAAGCCAGTCTCGGCGGATACGGGATAGCAGGCTGGTTAGTTGCCTTCGCTGCGCTGTTTCTTAGTTTCGGCTACAAAAAATGGCAGAGTTCTTATAACACGCTAATTTCTGAGGGCATAGCGAACCGTCCTATTTCATGGCGGTACTTTGCGGCTCATCTGTGCGTGTTCTTTGTCGTAATTGGCCTTGCCTCTCTTCTGCCCGCCAGCTTCGCCAGTCCGCTAATAGTAGGAGCATTTTTCGGCTCAGTACTTCTGGCCATCATTTTGGCGGTCTTTACATTCTTTCCACCTCCGCTGTGCCTTCTTCTTCTCCGCAGCACAGGTTACGCCTGGCTTTACTCCGCCGCGGCAGCAACCGCAATCATTGAATTGAGGGAGAGTTCCCTGTCCCTCTGGAATCCCGCCACCCGCTTGACCTTCAAACTCGTTGAGGCGCTCCTGTCTCCGGTCCTCCCGGGCTTTGTGGCGGACCCGAACACCTTTACCGTCGGCACGCCCGGGTTCGACGTGACGATCCTTAGCTACTGCAGCGGCTTAGAAGGTGTGGGACTGATGCTGGTCTTCGCCAGTGTTTGGCTGTGGTTTTTTCGTGATGAGTTTCGTTTTCCTCAAGCGCTGCTCCTGATCCCTGCTGGTTTGTTGACTATCTTCTTCCTCAACTCCGTCAGAATCGCCCTGCTGGTCCTCATCGGGAACGCGGGTGCGCCGGATGTGGCAATGCGCGGGTTTCACTCCCAAGCCGGCTGGATCGCATTTAACCTGGTGGCCATCGGACTCTCTCTTTCCGCCCAGCATTTACCCTGGTTTGCGGTTCGAAAAGCCGGTGCATCGCCCGCCGTCAGGCCGGTTCAAGATCCGACTGCGGCGTACTTGACTCCGTTCTTGGTGATTCTCGCGGCAGCAATGATTACCCGCGCCTCCACCGCTGGTTTTGAATGGCTCTATCCCCTGCGTTTCTTCGCGGCCGTTGCAGCGTTGTGGTTCTTCCGATCGAAATACGCGACGCTCGACTGGCATTTCAGCTGGCTCGCACCAGCCGCCGGATGCGCGGTCTTCGTCGTGTGGCTGGCACTGCAGTCATACGGCGCCCACCCCGATAGCGAAATCGGAGCCGGATTGGCCTCATTGCCGCAGCCTGCAAGGATCGCGTGGCTGGCTTGTCGTACTCTAGCCGCGGTCGTCACAGTCCCCATCGCCGAGGAACTGGCATTCCGTGGTTACCTGCTCCGCCGCATGATCTCCCGCGACTTCGAGTCGGTCGCACCAGGAACGTTCACGTTTTTTTCAGTGGCGGCGTCTTCCATCGTATTCGGCATGCTTCATGGGGCCCACTGGCCCGCTGGAATTGCAGCAGGCATCGTCTATGCCGCCGTGTTCCTCCGCCGCGGGAGGATTGGCGACGCCGTCGTCGCGCACGCTACCACCAACGCCTTGCTTGCGGCGTGGGTTCTGGCCCGGGGCGCCTGGTACTTGTGGTAACGGCCTAATAAACGTATGGCCTCGCCTCGTGCCCGTTGACGGACACCACTCCATGATCCACCAGTATGGAGTCGTTCGGACTGATGCGCCCGTAGTAGACAGTATTGACAGTGAGCTCATCATCATTGACATTGAGCATCTTATTGACAACGAGGTTCTTCAAGACTAATACATCAGCGTCCCGGCACGGTGTGAAGCGATAACTCACTACGCCGCCGCCTCTGGTCTCTCGAGGTGGATCCACACTGGTTCGATAGCAGTCGGTCACTCGCACGTGGTGAGATCCGACCTCGGCTTGAACCTCGCCCAGCAGCAGGTTATTGGACCGGCTGCACGCCCACGATGAAGATAAGGTCAACGCGGCTAACGAAACCGCGCGTACAGAAGCCCTCTTGCCCATGAGGCTTTGCCGTTGCTCCCAAAGCAACTTTACTACACAAAGTGCTTCATTGCAAGGTAAAGTAACTTTGCTCCTCTCAGGGCTGGGCGACAACCGCTGGGTCTGCCCCGATGGTACCGACCAATTCCCCCAGATAGCCCTCGCCCTTTACCCGCGCCAGCTGCTGTGAGGCGCTCGTCAAAAGCGCGTGGGTGTCGGTCTCATCCAACGGCATCCCGCTCTTCAAGAGCTCAGTCAGTGCATCGGCGTGGCGAGTCCACAGCGCGATATCCACCTGCTGCTTGGCGCGAAGGCGTTCGCGGTACCACTCGCTCTCCAGCATGGCTTCGCGAGTGAACATGCTTCGAAGCTCGGCGTCGGTTTCATCGGCCCCCTGATACTGGCCATACGCCATGATGTGGAGCAGAGCCTTGATGGGGGGACACGCGGCCTCGATGCTCCCGTCGGCAAAGTAATTCAGGGCCACCGAGCGCTGCGCTGCGGTAATGGCCTCGACGCCGGCGGCGAACATGGCTCGCCCCTGCTTTTCGGGCCGCAGGAATTCCTCGGGAAACACGGCGCCCGGCACTTCGAAAATGCGTCCCAGGAAGCGATCGACGAACAGTTCCGTAATGCGATAGCCCAACCGGCTGGCCCGGATCTTACGGCCCTCGAATTCGAAGTCTTCGATCTTCTCCAGATAACCGTTGTCGATCAGGAAGCGCGGGTCGCGTTCGAAGACTCGCATGCGGCACCAAACCTCCGGGACCAGCATGCTGTTGTCGTGGTCGACGCGATAGTTTGGGCCGATGTGCCCGGAGGCGGTGCTGAAGCCGCAATCGCCGGTGAGGATGGCCGAAACCAGCGCGTTGTTCACGTCAATCACCGGAGGCATGGCGTTGAATGGGCCTTTGGTCAATGCGCCTTCGCTGCCGAAGCCGGTCGTCGAGGGCGACTTCCCAGTCAGGCTGCAGATGAAATCCATGAACAGCTGGGGCAGTTCCTGATAGTGGATCGGGTTGTAGACCGCAAGCGGTGGCAGGCCTGCTTTGAGGTCGGCCGGGTTGGTGCGCCGGCCCGGCAGCACGGCGTTAACCGGAAAATGCAGAGGCTTATCGGCGGGAACTTCGCGTGCCAAACGTGTTCCTATCGCGGCCACGTGCACATCCCGGGGGTTTACCAGGTCGGGCCGCTTTTGCAAATAGCGCGGATTCTTTGAAGGAGCCCCATCCACGACACGCGGATGCGCGGAGGAAACCACGTATCCGGTGGTTGCGTGCTTGACGAAGTCGAGCAGAAGACGCTTCATCGGCTCGGTATATTTATCGAACTCGACAACGTGATCCACAATGGCTCGGGCTTGCTCCAACGTCAGCGGTTCGAAGTTTGAAAGGAAGGTTCCGGGCTGGGCGATATCACGTTCGGCATCTTTATCGAAGCCGCGGTGAATGGCATCGTCGGGGCGCTGGAACAGCAGCGTCTCGCAATTTGCCACCAGCTTCACGCTCTGGTTGTGATACTCGGCGTCCAGATACTCGAGTGCCTCGCTAGGCAGCACGGCGGAGGCCGTGATGTCGTCTTCGATCTGGACCTTGTCGGCCGGATGAAAGTCGGGCCGGAGCTTATAAATGCGCCACGATCCGTTGGGATCGTAACCCATCCGGAGATAGTTCCCGACCAGCTTCTGGTTTTCGAACTTCAGCTCGTTGCCCAGGTAGCCATTGATGCGGTCGACACTGAAATGCTCGCGCCAGTTGTCGCCCCACTCCGGCTGATAGTAGCGCTTGACGGTAACCAGAAGCTGGCGCACCGTGGGTGAAAGGCTGGAAACCCAGCGGTTGTGCTCGTCGTTATATTCCGGCGAAGGCGTCAGCAGCTTGATGACCGAGCCAAGCGAGCGCTCCGCGCTCAACAGCGGACGTTTGGGGCGATGGTCTAACCGCGGCTTCCGATAGATGGTGGAGAAATCCTTCCGCAGGATCTCAGCCACCTGATCGATTTCGCGATCGTAGTCGCTCACAAAGATGGGGCCACGCAGCATGATGCTGGCGATGGATTTGGAGATCTCCGACTTACCGCCGCCGGATACCGTGCACGGTTTATGGCAGAGAGTCGGGTCGGCTCGCGATGCCACCAGGCGCCAGGCACTGCCGCCGTGCTGCTTTTCGAGGCGGATTTTGGTACCCCACGGCAACATATATGTGTCCGATGCGCGCAGCGTGAGCTGGTGAACCCGGCTGTCGTTCAGCCGCCACTGCACCGTGCCTTCCGGAACGCTGAACTCCGCGTTCTCCGGCACATAAATGAGGTCGGGGTAAAGGCGATCGGTGGCGTAGCCTTCGGGATGGATTTCGACGCGATCACCCAGCCAGTTCATGGCTTCGGTGAACTTGACTTGCTTGGTGAGCACCGTGCGGCCGGCGAAGAACTGCTGCCCCAGCACATACGCGGGAAAGGCCAGCGCGCCTCCCGCATGCTCTTCTTCACACAGGCCATACAAATTGGCCGCGTAACTGATCTGCGTTTTGACTTCTTTCTTGCAATAGCCGTAGTAATTGTCGGCAATGATGGTCACCATCACCCCGCGATGATCGCGACAGGCTAGCTTGAAAGCTCCGCCGTCATTGTAGAGTTCGTCGGGGTCTTTCCAGCAGGTGCCGTCCAGCCGTTGGCGCTCGGTTGCCTCATCGTAGTGCGGTAGGCCGAGATCCTTCTTGCGGAGCCCAACCAGGTGCGGAGCGAGAATGACGCAGCCGGTGTGCCCGGTCCAGTGGTTGACGTCCAGGGCGGCATCGCATTCAGGGAGATGCGGATCTCCGCCGTTGCCGAAGATGGCTTCAACAAAATCGAGATTGCTGACCAGGCTGGCCGGCGCAAAGAAACGGATTTCCATCGTTTTTTCAGGCTTCGGCCAAGTAGAGGGGCAGACCAGGGGACGCAGCAGAAGCGTGACAAACAGCCGGACTTGGTCGTCCTGGTCGGCCGTGAACGGCAGAGTCATGACGTCCGGCGGAGGGGCCAGTGCGGCGGCTAACAAGGCGGCGAACGTGCGCTTCGGCACGGCAATCTTATCGGCGGGCACCGGGAAGCCGCCTTCCGCGATGTGGAACACGCCTTTGGTCGTGCGGCGGTCGCTGCGGGGGTTGTGGAGGATACCCTGCGGAACGCGATAGGACTGTAAATACGGCGAGGCAAGCGTGTCTTTGCCCGGCGGCAGGGACATCACGCGCGCCAAGCCGGGCCGATCCAGCACAAACGTATTCCCCGGCAGCCGGGGCGCGCCCTGGGGCAGGATGTCGCTGAGATACGCGTCGAGGAAGCGCTGAATGCGGGCGTCCGCCGGGCACAGGCGATATCCCAGCACCTGGTCCTTCTGATAGAAGTTGCGCAACAGCGGGCCGGCGATTTCCAGCGCACGCGGGTCGGCCGTGCTGTGGCTCGTCGGCTGACCCAGCGTGGCCAGCTTCAGGTTGATGTAACGGAACAGCTCTTCCGGGTATTCTTCTGAGTAGACGTTTTGCAAATGTGAGCTCACCGGTTTTCCTTAGTTAAGCAGAGCACGGACCCAAGAAGTTTGCTTCGGTTTCGTCGGGGAAGGAAGCGAGTCGCGGCAGGATCCCGCCGCAAAGCGGGGCGGCGAACACAAGAAAACCTCTTGCCGCTAACGGTTAGTTTAACAATGCCCAAAGGAAAACACTCATCAACCGCGCGCTCGCTAACGACCTCGCAAAGCTCCACCACTGAGCCGTGCGTCAGCACGAGGACGCACTTCAAAGCCCATCGGGACAGGCGCCTCTGTTCCCAAGGCGGCGACAACCCTCACGCTCGTCAACCTCAGCCTAATCGCCGCGTGGACAGAGCGAGCCTGTCCCAAGATGCGGTACAGTCGACGCGCCACTCTGTCAGCAAGCGGATGCCGTTCAAGCCCATCGGGACAGGCGCCTCTGTTCCCAAGGCGGCGACAACACCTACGCTCGTCAACCTCAGCCGCGCCGCCGCGTGGACGGAGCGAGCCTGTCCCAAGATGCGGTACAGTCGACGCGCCACTCTGTCAGCAAGCGGATGCCGTTCAAAGCCCACCGGGACAGGCGCCTCTGTCCCAAGGCGGCGACAACACCTACGCTCGTCAACCTCAGCCGCATCGCCGCGTGGACAGAGCGAGCCTGTCCCAAGATGCGGTACAGTCGACTCGCCACTCTGTCAGCAAGCGAACGCGCTTCAAAGCCCACCGGGACAGGCGCCTGTGTTCCCAGGGCGGTGACAACACCTACGCTCGTCAACCTCAGCCGCACCGCCGCGTGGACAGAGCGAGCCTGTCCCAAGATGCGGTACAGTCGACGCGCCACTCTGTCAGCAAGCGGATGCCGTTCAAAGCCCACCGGGACAGGCGCCTCTGTCCCAAGGCGGCGACAACACCTACGCTCGTCAACCTCAGCCGCATCGCCGCGTGGACAGAGCGAGCCTGTCCCAGGATGCGGTACAGTCGACGCGCCACTCTGTCCCGGAGTCTTCACACAGACTAGTGAGCAAGCGGATGCGGGATGCCCAGAGATTCCTGCTACGCCGGCTTAGGAAAAGGTTGGTAACCCACCTGCCGTTTCTGGAAAGCTCCAGTTGAAGCCCGGAAACACCACTGAGATAGGGCGATGATACACTCGCTGGGATTCGACGATGCAGGGTTGCAGACCGCATTGGATCGTACCGTGGACCCCACTAATAAGAAGCCGATATCCAACAAGCTCGAGAAGGATTGTGTTCATGGAGAGGGTAATAACTGATTTCATGAGAATTGCACTCGGGCTCGCATTACTCGCTGATATGCTGTTGCGGCGGTGCAGCCGCGGACGCACCGGCGGGGCCGACTGTCTGTCAAGGCGACCACGATATCTCTCTGCCAGCCGGCACATGGGAAGAGATTGCGTGGGTTCATGGCCTTGAGGTCGTGTTGTGGAAGGGGCTGGGCTCCCAGCTGGCCTTGACTCGGGACGGCGGCAAGACCTGGCCCGTGATGGATGGACCGCCTGACGTCAGGCGCGGAGTTCTCGCGTTTTCGCAATCCGACGCGGCTTGGGTGGGCTTCGATGGCGAACTTTGGCGGCTGGAACGCCTCAAGCACCGGTGGACAAAGCCGGCGACTTCTCCGGCCTTAATCGCCTTTAGATACGTTCGCATTAACTCGGTTTTCGTGTTCCGGCCCCAAAGTTGGGTACGTTATTAGCCAATGTCGGTAGCCCCTTCTAGTCGCGTGCGCGCCTCATGAGCGAAAAGACTACTTCGAAGGATCAAAGGTTGGCGGCTGGGTGCAGAATTCCCGGAACCCGGGAGCCAAAATGGAGCCGGGCGACGAGCGTCGGGTGATAGGGAACATGCTTCGCTGTTATAACTGCTAAGTCGAGACCGATGCGGCTCGGTCACCCTCTAACTGAGCTGTTTCCAGCGCAGCGGCTGCGTGAACATCCAGCGCCGATTCAACGTTATCTGCGCCCGTCTTGTTCGAGCCGGTCTTGATCTCGTCGATGCGCTCAAGGGCTTCAGCGAGGGTCGTTAGAATCTTCTCCGAGCGGGCCGTTTCCGATTGCGCCGAAGCCTGGCTGCCTTCGCCGGTGAAGCCCCAGATTCCGACGATAGTGGGGATCTTGGGGAAGCGTGTTCGCAACTCGCGGGCCAGCGCCTTCGATCGCGCAAGGGCGAACGGTGGTAGAGCGGAGATGCAAATCACATCGTCGGGCGACGGAGTGAGAGCCTGGAGTACCGGCATAGAGCCCTCAACGGGAAGTGAAATCGTCGAATGCCCGGCCTGCTCCAAGAGTTGCGCCAGCATCGAAGCGGTGATTGAATCCGCCTCATCGCTGGCGGGAACGCAGAGGATGCGTCCAGCGAATACTGGCCTTGGTTGTATTTCGATTTGTGGCCCGAGTGACGCCGGTGAATCGTCCTTGGCAACTGGAACGGGTTCAGATCGGTAGTCTGAGAATTCGGCGATCATCTCGTTGAAGTTCAAGAAGATGAATTGCTCGCGATCAGGATCGAGGGATCCTTCGTGACGGTCACGCTCAGCCATCGCCAGTGCCGGAACGAATACCGAATCATAAAGGGCCACGAGCGGGTGGTCTTTAAGAAAGAGCTCGGCAACGTTGTGCGCCTCAGGGTGGTCAAGCGCCAATAGCCTTTGATAGAACGCGGCGGCCGGCTCCAAAGCTGGTTCATCCCCTAACAAAATGTGAAGGAATGCCAATTGAGGGAAATATCTACCTAAAACGCCTGCGCAGACCGTGAGCGGAGTGGAGAGAATCAACCCGGCCGGCCCCCACAAGATGGTCCAGAACACGGTCGTAACCAGAATCGCCAGCGGCGAGATACCCGTGTTCGCCCCATAAAGCAATGGCTCGACAAGATTGGCAGCGACTAGTTCCAGCGTAGCGAACAACGCGACAACCAGCCCCGGCTGCACCCAGCCCGGGAATACCGCGAGCGAGAGTATGAGCGGGAAGGCCGCCGCAATGGGCGAGCCTACGTAGGGCACGATCCGAAGAACCGCAGCCAGCGCGCCCCAAAGTGCCGCGTTGGGGATGCCGATGAAGAAGAGACCGGTCGCGAAGAGAACTCCAAAACTGACGTTCACCAAAAGCTGCATCAAGAGATACTTGCTGACGCGTTTCGCTGCGTCGTCGAGCGCCACGGTGACAGTGTTGAGCCGTTGGACGCCCGCGAGCCGGAGCAAGCGATTGCGCAACTCCCCCTTCTCAATCAGCATGAAGATGGTGAAGACCAGAACCAAGCCGACGGTGGCCAGCGGCCTCACGATTGGCGCACCTAAGTCCAGCAGGTACCGCAGGTCGCTGCGGTCGGCCTGAACGATCTCCACTTGACCAGGCTTGCTGGGAATGCTTGCGATGGCACGTCTTCCGCGTACCGGGACCGCTGGAGTGAGCTGCGGAGGCGATTGAGCACCGGAGATCTCCTGGCCGATCTCTTCCACGTTGTTCGCAGCTTCCCGCAGCGGGCTCTTCGGCATACGGAGGCCCTGAATTCTGGTATCGATGTTAGCCCGGTACTTCGGAACATCGTTGGCGAGGTTGAACAACTGGCCAGCCAATACCCAGCCAAGCCCAACCGTGAAAGCGGTTGAGACTAAGATCACGGCAAGAACAGCCACGACACGAGGTAAGTGTGCGCGTTGGAGCAAGCGGACCAGAGGCGTCAGCAGGAATGTGAGGGTGAGGGCGATCGCGAAGGGGATGAGGACATCCCGAGCGAGATACAAGACAGCGACCGAACCCGCCAACATGACGAAGAGCGTGAGGCCGGAACTGCCGGAAGTGCTGCGCGCGATAGCCATCTCAGTTGCACCCACAGGCCAGAGGTGGCGAATTTGCACCGTTATGACGCCCGGCGGTCAGGAAACTCCGCACGAGGTCCAATGGGATCAACAACGATCCTTGTCTCATCAGAGTAGGTGGAGCACGTGCCGGGCCAAGTCTTGATTCACGCCCAACCGGTAACGATTGAAGGCGGAAAAGCTACGAGCGGCTAACCCGCCGGAAGAAGCGCCTGCCGATCGAGGAGCGGAATTTTCTTTGTGTCGCATCCTGCAGCCGGGACGATAAGAGGTAATATCGCTAGCAATTCCTAGTCAGAGCTTGCCGCCTACACGTTCGCGTGTCAGTTCTGGATCGCGATGCGGTCTTGGACACGAGTCACGCCTTGCACCTGGGATGCAGCTATCACGGCCGCCTTTTTCTGATACTCGTTGCCGACGGTTCCGGAAAGCGTGACCTCGGTGCCTGTGACGGTGACTTCTACATTCTTGAGCGTGGCGAGTCCGGCGTCAGATGCCAGCTTTGTTTTCACTCGGGCGAGCAGGGCTGCATGGTCCAAATGGACTTCGGCCCGGGAAGCGGCATCTCGCGCGCTTTCCTTGGCGTGAGACATTTCCTCAGACGCCGATCCATCTCCGGGTCGAACGTCGGCGCCCACCTTGCTACTCAGATCCTTGGCCTCTTTCTTGACCTCCTGGCCCGCCTTTCTCGCTTCGTCAGATACCTCCCTCCCATCCTGGTGCGCTTGTTCCTTTGCTTTCTCTCGGTCGGATGTACTGCACGCTACCAATCCGAATATCAGAGTGAATTGTAAGGTCGCCGGAAGAATTCGCATATTAACCCCCGCCAGGGAAGTACCCGAGCATTTTGTTTCTCGTAATCAAACCAACCAGGAACCCGTAAACGAACACCCGATGGACGCCTCATCCCGACCATCTGGAGCATTGCTGTTCCGCCGGCGGTAGGCACTCTGTCCCCGCTCGGTCCTGGCGCCTACCTGGCCGCGATTACGTGGCCAATCTCTACGCCAATGATTTCGCCGGAGATCACTAATTCAACACGACGGTTTCGTTGCCGGCCTGCTGCCGTTTCGTTAGTCGCTATGGGCTGAGTCTTGCCAAAGCCTTTCGTGGTCACCGATTCCTGCGCCATCCCCTCGGAGGTCAAGTAGTCGCGCACTGCCGAACCGCGCTCCTCAGAAAGCTGCTGGTTGTAATCATCGCCGCCCACATTGTCGGTATGGCCTTCCACATCCAGCCGCAGCCCCGGATGACCCTCCACGATGCCGGCCACTCTTGCGAGTTTCTCCCGCGCTTCAGGGCGCAATGAGTACTTGCCCGTGTCGAAGAGGACATCCGACATATTCACGATCAACCCACGAGCCGTGTCGCGAGTTTGCAGAATGGCGTTGAACTGCACCAACAGCTGGGCACGCAGTTCCGCTTTCTCAGCATCGGCCGCCGACTTGTCTTTGGTGGCCTGATCGAGGTCGGTCAGGGTGGCAGCCATTTTCGCGTCGTTCTCCTGTTTCAGACGATCGGCTTCGGTCTGCGCAGCGGCTCTCTGAAGGTCGTTCTCACGACGTAAGCGATCGGCTTCGGTTTGGGCCGCCATCATTTGTGCGTCCGTGTTCAGCTTGATTTCAGCCGCGTCGAGTTCGGCCTTGGTCCTCGCCTCGGCCGCCTCTCGCCTCACCCGGTCCGTTTCGGACTGCGCGGCGGCGCGTCCGTTCTCAGCGCTCAATTCCCGGTTCACGCCGGCCTGGCGTTCGGCGGCTATCCGTTCTTCATCCTGACGCTTCTCCGCAATGGCCCGTGCATCTTCAGCCATCTGCACAGCCTGGCGTGAGGTCACGGTCACCAGCTTGGATCCTTCGTTCTCTGCCCGGTACGCTTCGGCCTGTTTCAAGTTGCTTTCCGCCTTCTGAAACGTCTCGGCCGCATATTGGTCCGCGCCGCTCGAGCGTGCAATTTGAACGGCATTGCGTGCTTCGTAGAGTTCCAGCGGCATCTTGCGGTTGAGCTTTAGATCGAGGACGTTCGCCAGATGCTCATATTGACCTCTCTCCAGCAGTTCGTACTTGGCGTCGATTACCTCGACTTGCCCCTCGGTGTCGGGGCGAACTTCGTTTTCCATCACGACGACGTTGCTGGGCCGCGACACCGCGAAGTATGGTTCGGCCGTCACAATCAGGCCGAACGTTTGCAGTTCCGTGGTCACCTTCAGCTTCGCGCTGGTTCCATCGCGAAGGATTTCGCCGAGATTGGAAGTACGGCCTTCCGGGGTAATCGCCCACAACACATAGGTCAGATACTCGTCGCCAAATTGAATAGCCTCCGGCAGATCGCGGAACTCTACCTCGATTTCGGTGTAGCCCTTCTTGCCCTCTACCTTGGCCTCACCGTGGGCACTCGGCATAAGAGGCGTGCCGGCGAAGTCGATCTTGGTGGATCCCCGATGCTTATAACTGATCGCCTTGGTGCTCCGTTCGATCACCGTCGTCCGGTAAATGGGCGTTAGCCCTTCTCCGGTCCGTCTGGCATTCTCATTGTTCTCCTGCACTGGCGTCTGGGCCGCGAGAACACCACTTACCAAGAGCAATGCGCCGACGAGCTGCGCCGCACATCTTCCTGCATTTTGTGTTTTCATAGTCGGTTTGTTGATTCGCACTGATTTCCAGCGCCAACAGATTCCTAAGAGCAGGTGCCGCACCGATTCATGGAGCTGTTGAATACGTTGGGCCGAGGCTCGGGTTTAGGGCGCGAACGAGGCGAAACGAGGCTTGATAACTAACCGCCTGTGGTCATATGACCGCCAGCGGTCAATGACCTAACGGGGTAAGCGCGGCGGCGTGCGTTGTGTCAAGCGGAGTCAGTCCAGACGCACTGCTTTTACCGAACAAGTACCCCCGGTCGGCCGAAACGGTCGGCCGAAACGGTCGGTCCGGCCGAAACGGTCGGTCGCCGAAACGGTCAGCCGAAACGGTCAGCCGAAACAGCCGAAACGGTCGAAGCCGAAACGGTTAGCCGAAACGGTCAGCCGAAACGGTCAGCCGAAACGGTCCAGCCGAAACGGTCAGCCGAAACGGTCCAGCCGAAACGGTCAGCCGAAACGGTCAGCCGAAACAGCCGAAACAGCCGAAACGGTCAGCCTGACGGAAGCTCTCGGCCAAACCATCGAACACGTCGAAGCGCTCCGACGTGTTGGAGAATCGCGCGATTCAGGGCATATTTCTCAACGACTGCTCGAAATGCGCCCTGCGTCGTTCCCGAACCGGCCTCCACGCCATGCAGCGGCGAACCACTCACCATCAGCCCGCCAGTCTCCAGGCCCCTTGTTTTCAGCCCTTCCGTTGTTCATCTTGAAAATGCGAAACTTGCGAACCTGTCAGAGCACTCCGACCTGTTCGCATATTTCGCCAAGAGAGCACAGGCAGCCTCACCAGCAAGACCACCCCCAAAGCCGGCCAGGTCAACTATACTTACAATTCCGACGGAACCGCCGCCACCGTGACCGACGTGAAGAGCCAGCCAAAGAGATACACATCCGACGCTTCCAATCAGCGGGTCTATTCGAACATCACCAGCGGCGGCGTCACCACGGAGACGTTCTTCTTCTACGGAGCGGACGGCAAGAAGCTCGGCGTCTGGACCATCCCGTCCCTATCGAGCACGTTCACGCTCGTTTCCCTCAATACCTGGTTCAGCGGCCGCCTTCTGAAGCCGCAGGACCGCCTCAACTCCATCGGCAAATACTTCCCCTACGGCGAAGACCGCTACAGGCCTTCTCCCGCCAACCCCACCAACGGCCAGGAAAAATTCGCGATGTACACCCGCGACGCGGAAACGGGGCTGGACTACGCGTATCAGCGGTATTACGCGGCTGGGCTGGGAAGGTTCATGACACCGGATCCGTATGGCCCGAGCAGCCACCCTGCTGATCCGCAAACGTGGAATCGGTATCAATACGTTCATGGCGATCCGGTAGGTCGTCATGATCCAAGCGGCCTCTGCGATGTGGTGATTGCCGGCATAACAGAGAACAGCATCAACGGCGCAGATTTACAAGATTTCGCGAACGGCAATGGCGACGTTTCGGTTTACCCGTTCAGCGCTAACTCTGATAACAGCTCGGCGCTCAGCAAAATCGGGAACGCCCTTGTCGGAATTGTCCAGGTTGCCACTCAAGCCTTCGGCCCAAATAGCAGCACATTCACGGCCGTGGCGGGCCTGGTTCTGGCCGCCCAGGACGGTAAACCGATCAATGTAACAGCGTTCAGCGGTGGTGCAGGCACGTTCACTGCGGCTGTAGCGTTCCTTAACAGTCAGGGCTCTGCGGGAACCGCAATCACCAGCATGATCAACTCAATCACGTACGTTGCACCCGGAAGCAACGGTCCGTTGTACAACAATGGCAACGTCTCGTATATCGGCGGGGGCGCTAGGAACAACCTCGTCGCCGCCGCTTCCTCAATCCCTCAGGCCCCGAAGGCGCCTACGTTCTACTACGATAGGAACAACTGCGGCCACAACTTCGCCTGTTTGGCCGAAGAATTTCCGGATGCCTTTAACTACGGCGACCCGTGCTCGCGCCCCACGATATTCGACCAGCAAGACAATTCGAGGTGGCAACGCATGTTCATTGACGGCTACGGCGATCCATCCTGGTGGTGGGACCTCTCTTTTCAGGGATTACTAACGCCGTCGGTTGACTCGACGTTCCATCCCCTCTAGGACGTATGACTAGGCGTCTACACGTCGCTGCGCTCATCGCTTTTGCCGTGCTTGTGGCAATTAGTGCAACCGCTGCATCGCCGCAGGCCACCGCCAAAGTCAGGCTTGACCAACTTCTTTCCCTCAACCCGACCGATGTATCGCCCGTTTTCCTATCGGACGAGTCAGTTGCACTTCTAGCGCGCTCAGGCGCCCCGACCCCGAACGCCCCGACCGTTGTCGTTCTGAGCTGGACGCGTGGGCAACTTCAGTCAACCGCTGGGCCAAGAAGATTGGACGATGGCAGCGACATTTACTCGGCCTCAAACAGCTTGCTAATCATCGCCTCACCTCATCACAAGTATGTGTACTCGGCGGATCTCGAGCAGAAGTGGGACCTTCCAATTCACCTCCTGTCCTCCCTGTTCCCCCGCAGCGGGCTAGTGGGGGAGTTCAGCGAACGGAATTGGAAGGCGTTTTTGCTAACTCCTGAGCCAACCCTGATTGAGGGCGGGCAGGGTATGCTCCTCTCGACGTCGGATGGTATTCTCATTTCCCAAGGGAGGGACGCAATCCGTACGGAGACAACAAGCCGGAAGCTGCTGGGAGCGGCTCCGGTGCAACCCGGAGCGAGATACTTCCGCTCAGTTGAGTTTGCGGGGAGCGGCCGACTCTATTTCAGCACCAGGGGCGATGAACGCATCGCTGATTTCAACGGGAAACAGCTTCAACGGGTGCGCCCGCCAGAGGGGTGGGGTTTTCGACACGGTTGGAGTTCCGATGGAAGCCGATTATTGTTCGACCACTTTATTAGATCAGCGCCGGTTTGGGAAAGGGCTTTTGATCGGCTGTTGGGCGTACCCGAGGAATCGAACGGAGAAATCATCAAGGTCGTGGATGTCAACACGGGTGAAGTCTGCTTTGATCTGGGGAGTCCAAATAGACTCTTGGGTGCGGCCGGTGGTTATCATGCAGACCTTTCCCCTTCGGGGCGATGGGTGGCGGTGGCAAGTCCGACCGATTTGTCCATCTACCGCCTCCCAGACCACTGCACGACTATGTGAGGTAGGCCATCGGCAGCAATGCGCCCAACAATCTCACCATCAACGTCGACCCCACCACCAATCGCCTCACCGGCAACGGCGCGGTCTACGACGTCAACGGCAATCTGACCCAGTACACCAACACGCTCAGTAACCTGACCTTCAGTTACGACGGTTTCAATCGACTCGCCACGGCGTCGGGACTCTATGGTGGAAACGGGCAAGCCACCTACGGCTACGACGCTTCTAATCAGCGGCCGACGAGGGGCCGACGAGGGCCGAAGAGGACAGCCTGAGTCAGGCCGAAGAGGCCGAAGTGGCCGAAGAGGTCTGG
>CAWIQM010000009.1:0-82608 GCA_963838245.1 uncultured Acidobacteriaceae bacterium
ACCCACATGACCAGTGAAGGTCGCGGGATTTTGAGTCCCGTGCGTCTGCCAGTTCCGCCACTCCAGCGTGGAATGAGGGCAAGCCGAAAAGTCGCTTGCCGACGGGCAATTTTCAAGTATATCAGCGGATAATCTGTAGGCGCGACCGCACAGCGTGCTGAGCCGGGCCCGTGCAACTCAACGGAAAGTTGACCGGCGCACCAGTGACGGCTAGTTGCGGCTGGAAGACGAAGAGATCGCGGCCGAAACGGTATCAGCCGAGATAGCTGAAGAGAGTCTTCGTAGGCAACGAAGCGTGGGATTCAAGGGCCGCCTGCTCGGCCACCGTGGCCTGCTGCATGTCGGTGATCGCGGTGGCCGTATCAGCGTCTTCCAGAGTGCTCAGCTGCTGCTGCAACTGGACATTGAGATTCGATTGATTGGTGGTGGCCTCGGCGACCTGATTTTGGAAATCGCCATACTGGGCCTGCTGGCCGTCGAGGTACGTGGTGGCCGTCGCAATGTTGCCATTAGCGGCGGCGATTGCCGACGAATCGCCGCCCATCAAAGCGTTATAGAGCCCGGTGAGGGACTGGAACGCGCTGGTGGACGGGCCGCCGTTGTCGAAGATCTGCTGCGCGGTCAGCGAGACCGCGAATGTTGAGCCGTTGGGATTCTCGATCGTGCGGGTTGCGTTGGAACCCTGATAGGCGCCTACGCCGTTGGGCTGGGTAAGATCGATACCGGCGTAGGGCGGCGTTTGATCGGAATCGCCGCTAAACACGTAACGGCCTCCAACCTGGGTATTGGCCAGACTCTGCATCTGGGTGATGATAGCGCTAACCTGCGTGGCAAGTTGCGAATCGGTGGTTGAGCTGGTGAGGCTACTGGCGCCCTCCGTGGCGATCTGTCGAGCGGAGTCCATCAATGTGACCGCGGTGTTGACGGCTGCTTCGGCCGAATTGACTTCGGTGGTGACCAGGCCCAGATTGTACTGCAGCTGGTTATTGTGGGCGATCTGCGCCTTCACTTGAAGCAAGGCCGAAACCTCGTCGGGATTGTCGGAAACCTGCTGCAGAGCCAACCCGCTGGAGACTTCCTGCTGGTCCTTGAGAATACGGGCTTCCACATTGGACAAGCCGGCGAGAAAGTTCTGGTTCGAGGCGGAGAGGATGGAAACCATAAATGTTCACCTAGCCGATGGGTGCATAGTTACTGAATGATCCCTAGCAGGGACTGCGTCATGTCGTTGATAACGGTGATGAGCTTGCTAGTGGCCTCATAGGCCTGTTGGTACTGAATGAGCCGAGTGGCTTCTTCATCGAGTGAAACCGAAGACGCGTTGGAACGCAACGTCCGGGCCTGCGCGAGCAACGACTGGCCGGTGGTTTCATTGTTGTTTGCGTCGGAGATATCGCGGCCGACTTGCGCGCTCAGGTTACCGTAGGCCTGGGTAAATGTGAAGCCGCCGATAGGCGTCGCGGACTGGAGTTGGGAGAGTGCGATGGCGTTGTCGTTTCCGCCGGGGTTGGCGGCACTGGCGGCGGCAATTTGGGGGACGGTGATCGTCGATGAGACTGCGAACGTGCCGGCCGGCGCGGCAGCATTGTAAGTAAATAACGCTGCACCGGGTTGGCCGTTTTGATCAACGCCGGCGGCGAGCTGACCATTGATGGTATCGGCCACACCTTTGGCGAGAGTATCGAGCTGTGTTCGATAGCCGGGGATCAAGGTATTGCGCGCCTGAAGATCTGCTGCGAGCGAGCCCTGCGTGATCATGGCGGAGACGTTATTGCCGTTGGCGTCCTGGATGGTGAGCTGTGCTGGACTCGAGCTGACTTGCAGTTTCATCTGGTTGGTCCCTGCCAGCAGCGCCTCCTGACCTCCGAGGAACACGTTCATGGTTCCGTCCGGGGATTGGATGGTTGTGAAGTTGACGTACTGCGACAGATTCTCCAGGTTGGTGTACATTTGGGCGTCCAAGCCGGGGTCAGTGCCAGTCCCCCCGTTTTGGCGCCGCTGAACATTGAGATTCTGGATGTCGGAAACGATTGAGTTGATGTGCTGGACTGTATTGGCGGCGTCCTGATCCAGATTGGCGGAGGTGCTGACCAACCCCTGCGAGGCGGTCTGGAAGGCTTGACCCAACCCATCGGCGGCGGTGATGACGCCCTGCCGCAGTGTCGAGTCGCTCGGGTTGACGCTCAACTGCGAGAATGCTGAGAACAGTGTGTTCAGGCTCCCGGCGATGCCGGTGGTGCTCTGCAAATCGAAGACGGGATTGAGGACGGATAGGTTGTTGTTTAGTGTCGTCGAGAAAGAGAGAGCGGACTGCTGGGTTTGAACGTTCTGTTCCGCGTAGAGGTCGCGCGAACTCAATAGAGTACCGGCTGAAACGCCGCCCGCCGCGCCCCCATCGAGAGAAAAGGGCTGGGCATTGAGTGCCAGCGTCTGAGCCACATAGCCCGGGGTCGTGGCATTGGTCGTGTCGTTTTGGACAACCTCCATGGCCTTCTCATAGACCTCCATGGAGTTGGCGGCTGATGTCAGAGAAGTGAGGATGTTTGCCATTGAGTGCTCTGCAGGGTTCGGGTCGAGTTACATTTCCACGGTCCAACTGCGCGGGAAAGGATTCCACAGACGGGCTCGACCGCCTGGAGTATAGGTCTGGACGAGCGCGCCAACCCAGCGGATTCGAGCCCATTGAACACGCTTCGCACCTTCGAGGAGGCGTGAGACCCGGCCCAGTTGCTGTTGGAATTCCGTGATTCTGACGGCATAGGGCAGGACGTCCAGCGATTTCGATTGCGGGTCGAGAATGCGCCGGATGCGCAGAACCTGTTGTGCTACTTCCTCCACCAGCAGATTGGCTTCGCGAACGGACTCGGGCAGCGGATTCAGCAGGAGTTCCTCGGTTCGGGTGAGCCGCCAGCGGGCCTGGTTGAGCGCCCAGAGAAGCGGGTCAACATGGGGAGGGGGCTCCAGATCGGCTGCTTGGTTTTCCGCGAGGGGCGGGCCGGACGGGGCTCCCGACGCCGCCGAGACACCGGCTAGAGTGATGTCTGGGAAGTTTTGCCCCGACGCTTGGCTGGCGCCGGGCTGGTTGGCTTTAGCCTCAGTGGCGCCCGACGGCGGGATTTGGGCGTCAGGCGTCACGCCCTGTACCCTTGCCAACAAGAATTCCAGGAATTGGATTAACTGTCTTTTCACAGGCGCGTCTGTTCCATTTGCAAGGCATTGGTTCGATCAGTAGGCGCTAAGGGCATCGTCGATCATTCGCTGGCTAAGCTGGACTGGGCGGACCTGGTAGGCACCCGACTGAACGAGAGCGGACAGGGAACTGATACGCTCCGCTCCAGCAGCGGCGCCCGCAGCGAGTCCGTTCAAGACGGAGCTGAGGCGGGAGAGTTGCACACCGTCAGCGTATTCCTCCGTAGAGCTTCCGGGACGGCTCCCCTGGCCGGTTGCAAGGTTGATGCTGGGCGCGGTGGATGCGGTATGGATGTTCGTCGAGGAATTGGAATTAATATGCATAGTGTCACCAGCGGGACTGCTGCTTCACTACGCATATCGGTCGAAAGGACAGCGGAGTTTAGGCCGACGCGCCGCCTTTCAAAATTGAAAGGAACGGCGGCTTGAACCCGCGGCCTCCCGGATAGACTCTGAATGGCGCGCCGAGGTACCGGCCGCCAAGGGGGACTCTTATGCTTTCGTTCCTGAAGTTTTTCGCAATACCGGCGTTTGCGGCACTAGCGGCACTGCCCCTGACGGGCCAGAACTACTCGCTAAAAGGTTCCATCCCCATTTCTGGCGATGGGTTCTGGGACTATGTGGCCGCGAATTCGGATGCCCGCCGGTTGTACGTTTCGCACGGCACGGAAGTGGCCGTGGTGGATCTGGATTCGCATGCCGTGATCGGCATAATCCCAAAGACCAATGGCGTGCACGGGATCGCGGTGGCGGCGGACCTGGGCAAAGGATACATCAGCGCCGGGCGAGATAACACGGTAGTGGTGTTCGATCTGAAGACGCTTGGGACGCTGGCGACCGTTGCAGTGGGCCAGAACCCGGACGGGATTCTATATGAGCCGGTGACGCATCGGGTTTTCACGTTCAATGGACGCAGCAAGGATTCGTCCGTGATCGATACCGCAACCAATAAGGTTGTGGCAACTGTGCCGATGGGCGGCAAGCCCGAATTCCCGGCGGCCGACGGCAAGGGAGACGTCTTCGTCAACATCGAAGACAAGAACGAGATACTGCACTTCAAGGCAAGCGATCCGTCCAAGGCGGAGCACATTGCACTGGTGGGTTGTGACGAGCCCTCCGGGCTAGCAATGGACCGGGCCGGCCGGCGGCTGTTCCCGGTTTGCGGAAATAACGTGATGCCGGTGGTGAACGCCGATTCAGGCAAGATCGTGGCGAAGGTAAAGATTGGGAACGGGCCGGACGCCGCTGCCTGGGATCCAGGGACAGAGCTGGCGTTTTCGTCGAATGGCCAGGATGGAACACTAACGGTGATCAAGCAGGATTCTCCCGACCAATACACGGTTGTGCAAACGGTGACGACGCAGAAGAGCGCCCGGACAATGGCGGTGGATTTGAAGACGCATACCGTTTATTTGCCTGCAGCTGAGTTCGGCCCGGCTCCGGCTGCGACGGCGGACAATCCGCGGCCACGCCCGAAGATGCTGCCCGGCTCATTTAAGCTACTGATCGTTAGCCAATAGCTCGAAACAACTCGATGTAGAGGCGCCGGCTCAACGCGCCGGGACCGCGGAGCCGAGTTCTGTTTCGATGGCAGCTGCGATGCGCGAGGTCCAGTAGTCAACGCGGTCCATTGACCCGGCCTCAATCATGACGCGGGCCAGCGGCTCGGTGCCGGAGAAGCGTACCAACACGCGGCCGGAATCCTTGAACTCATCTTCCGCTGCATGAATTTCCGCCTGGACGGATTTGAGCTCGGACAGCGGCCGCTTGGTTTGGACCTGGATATTGACGAGCTTTTGCGGAAAACTCTCGATGTCGCTAACCAGCGCATCGAGCGATTCTCCGGAATCACGGACCACCTCGAGCACGCGAAGCGCCGTGAGCAGGCCGTCGCCGGTGGTGGCGAACTCCGTGAAAATAACATGTCCGGACTGCTCGCCACCGAGCACCGCATTCCGGCGAAGCATCTCCTCAAGCACGTACTTGTCGCCCACCGGTGTGCGCACCAGTTCAAGGCCCTGTTTGCGCAGGGCGAGTTCGAGTCCGAGATTCGACATGACGGTGGCAACGATGAGATTGCCTGGTAAGCGCCCCTGACGGTGGAGAGCAGTTCCGGTGAGGTAGAGCACGGCGTCGCCATCGATGATCCGGCCGCTGGCGGCGACGAAGAGCGCCCGGTCCGCGTCGCCATCGAAAGCGACCCCCAGGTCGGCCTTGGCAGCCACGACGTGCTCGCGCAAGGTCTCAAGGTGCAGCGATCCGCAATTGAGGTTAATGTTGCGACCGTCGGGAGAAGCCCCGACCCAGGTGACGTGCGCGCCGAGTTTGTCGAAAAGGCGAGGCGCCACCTGGGTTGCGGAGCCGTTGGCACAATCGATAACAATCCGGTAACGGAAACGATCCCGTGACGGTTGAGGCGAGGTGGTCGGTATAGAGATTGTCGAGCGTGGGATCAACTATAAGCGCGGCTTCTCCGGCCTCTTCGCCGGAGGAGAGCCAGGCGAACATACGCTGTTCGATCTGAAGTTCCACCTCGTCAGCGAGTTTGAAGCCTGCGTGATTGATGACCTTGATGCCGTTGTCCTGATAGGGGTTGTGGGAGGCGGAAATCATGATTCCGGCGATAAACTCACCGGTCTTGGCCAGATAGGCGACGCCGGGTGTTGTGATGACCCCCGCAAAGCGCGCTTTGACCCCACTGCGCTGCAATCCCTCGGCGACGGAAGCGGCGAGCCAGGGGCCGCTTTCGCGGGTGTCCATGCCGATGATGACCTCAGGATGTCCGTGAGTTTGACTGGCTTTGCTTTCGGTGGCCCAGGCGCCTAGCGCTACGCCGAGCGCAAAGGCAGTCCGAGGATCGAGCGGGGGCTTGCCGGCGATACCGCGAATACCATCGGTGCCGAAGAGTTGTCTGGACAAGTGCAGCTTCCTTTAGGCGACAAGGAGTCGCGCAAACCCAAGTGTACGAAAACGGACCGTCAAAACACTGTAATGAGGCGAACGCTAAACTCAGAAAGGTTATGAATGACAACGTGCCGAAGGGTACTCAACCAAAGCGGATCGAATATGCAGAACTGCCGTCGCGTGATCTCAAAGCGACCAAGCAGTTTTACAGCCGGGCTTTCGGGTGGTTGTTCAAGGACATCGGACCGGAGTATACGAGCTTCACGGCGGGAGAACTGGCGGGCGGGTTCACGACGGAGATCCCCTCGCCCGGCTTTGGCGTGGTGATGATCATTTACGCTGAAGACTTAGACACTGCGCTGGCAAATGTGAAGGCTGCGGGTGGTGTGATTGCTAAGACGATCTGCGATTTCCCCGGTGGGCGGAATTTTCATTTCAAAGATCCCAGCGGGAACGAAGTAGCGGTGTGGACGGGGGGCGCGGGTAAGTATGAAGCAGACCGATCACTTGACTGTCCAGCCCACGACGAGTAGTCGCTCATGCACCGGGTGGATCAAGTTCGTGCGCAGCGCGGAAACTCTCTCTCCCAGCTGGATTGATAGAACTTGAGTTGCGATTGCCTCAGAGGACCATGGAACGCATAACCTGCGCCGGAAAGTCCTCTATTTGTCCCGCTCTGTAACCAGTTCCACGATCGACTGAAGCGCCCGCTGGGCGGGGTTTTCAGGGAAGCTGCCGATGAGGTTACGCGCTTTCGCGGTGAAGGCATGGGCCCGATCGTAGGCGCGGGCCACAGAACCGTGCCGTTCCAGGATCTGGACCATACGCATGAAAGGCACTTGTTCGTAGTTTCCGTCCGCGATAACGGTTTCGACCGCTTGACGTTCTTCCGACGAGGCGGACTCCAGCGCGTAGATCATGGGCAGAGTGACCTTGCCTTCGCGCAAATCGTTACCGGCGGGTTTGCCGAGTATTTTCTCGGTAGAAGTGAAGTCAAGGATATCGTCGACGAGCTGAAATGCCATGCCAAGGTTCCAGGCAAACTCGCCCAGTCTGTTCTCATCCGCTTCACTGGCATTGGCCGCGACGGCACCGAGGCGAGCACAAGCGGAGAAAAGGCTGGCGGTTTTGCGGTCGACCAGTTCCATATAGTCGGTCTCACTGTTGTCGATGCGATCCAGGCGCTCCAATTGCAGAAGCTCACCTTCGACCATCATCTGGGTGAGAGAGATGAGAACGTCGAGTATGTGGAAGTTACGCTCGCGGAGTGCGACCTGAAACGCCTGCATGTAGAGCCAGTCGCCGGCGAGGACCGCGGTGTGATTGCCCCAAACCACGTTAGTGGACGGGCGGCCGCGGCGGGTCTTGGCGACATCGATGACATCGTCATGGACCAGGGTCGCGGTGTGAATCATTTCGACAACGGCAGCCAACCGGAGGGCACAATCGGTAGTGGAACCGAAGAGACGCGCCGTCAGCAAAAGCAGCGTGGGCCGCAACCGTTTGCCACCGCCCGCCTGCAAATACTGATTGATGGTCGTGATGGCTTCGACGGATGCGACTGACTCAACACTGATCTCCTGCTCGACCCGCTTCAGATCAGCCTGAACAAGTTCGAAGACCTCGCGCGCTGTGATGGACTGCTTGATCTTGCTGAACATGAGAGTTAGCTTGGCCGCAAACTATCTAGTTTAGGCTTACTCCCTGATTAGAACCCACATGATTCGGCGGGGTGGAGGAATCGGGCGCGCCGGGGACGTGAAAAAGACGCTCAAAATTGGCGGTTGTCTCAGCCGCGAGTTGCTCCACAGGGACGCCGCGGACCTCGGCTATAACCTGCGCTGTGTATGCAACATAGGCCGGTTCATTGCGCTTACCCCGGTAGGGCATGGGAGCCAGGTAAGGGCAATCGGTTTCAAGCAACAGGCGATCGGCCGGGGTGATACGGGCCGCTTCACGGATCTCGGCGGACTTGGGAAACGTGGTGACGCCGCCAAAACTGAGGTGAAACCCGAGATCGAGGCACTCGCGGGCTGCGGCGGCATCGCCAGTGAAACAGTGCATGACGCAGCCAAGACCAGTGGGAGCCCAATGGGTGCGCAACAGATCCAGCGTGTCGCGCCAAGCATCTCTTGTGTGAATCACGATGGGCATTCTCGTCTCTGCCGCCAATTCCATTTGGCGAACGAATACAGGCACTTGCGCCTCTTTGGGTGTTCCCCAATGGTAATCCAAGCCGATTTCACCAATTGCTTTGACTTTGGGATGCGACAAAAGCTCCGCCAGTTTCTCGAACGTGTTCAAATTTATCTTACACGCGTCGTTGGGGTGGATTCCAACCGTGGCAAAAACGAAAGGGTAGGTGTCGGCGAGGCGAACGGCGGCTTCGAGATGGGGCGGCCCATCGCCGGTGCCGATGGCGAGCATATACTGGACCCCGGCTTGACGGGCACGCCCAATGACAGCCTCACGGTCGTCATCGTAGCGATGGTCGTCCAGGTGACAGTGTGAATCGACGAGGTGCACAGGAGCCTTATTTTAGCCGCGCGCCGACGGAGATGTCTTCGTGGAATCCGGCGAGGACGGGCGCGCCGCCTTCCAGGCTGGCAGCAACGATCATGCCCTGCGAGGTAATACCCCGAAGCTTGCGCGGCGCGAGGTTAGCCACGATGACGACCTTGCGGCCCACCAGGTCTTCGGGCTTGTAGGCCAGCGCGATGCCGGCGACGATGGTTCGTGGCTCGGGCTCACCGATGTCAATTTTCATATGCAGCAGCTTGTCGGCGCCTTTGACGGGCTCGGCTGATTTGACCTGGCCGACCCGGAGGTCGACTTTGGAGAAATCATCGATGGAAATATAGACGGGCTCTTCGACCGAAGCGGCGTCCGGCACTGCTGTGGATGCGGCCGCGGGGGCCAGGCCGAGAAGCGCGGCTTGCCGTTTCTTTTCGACCTCTTCGAGTTCCTGCATTTTCTCAACGGTTGGTTTCAGTTCGAGGCGCGGAAAGACTGGGCCGAGTTCGCCGATGGATTGACCGGCGATAAGGCCTCCCCAAGCGAGGTCGCTGACGTTGATTTCGCGGAGCGGCTGCTTGATGCCGAGCTGTTGCCAGATCTTTTCGGCGGCGTGCGGCAGCACCGGCGAGACGAGAACGGTGACGATACGCAAGGCCTCAGCGGCGGTGTAGAGTGTCTCGTCGAGACGGTCCTGTGCGGTCTCGTCCTTAGCGAGTTTCCAGGGAGCGCGCTCGACGATGAACTTGTCGACAGCCGCAATGATGGTCCAGACAGTTTCGAGCGCCTTTGAGAAGTCGAACGAATCGTAGGCGGCGAGAGCGGTATTCGCCCCGGCAGTAGCGGCTTCGGTATTAGCAGGATCGCCGCCGGATGCGGGCACAATACCACCGCGGTACTGCTGGATCATGCTGAGGGTGCGGCTGGCCAGATTGCCGAGGCCGTTGGCAAGGTCGGAATTGTAGCGGCCCACTAAGGCATCGAAGCTGAAGCTGCCATCCTGACCGAAGGGGATCTCGCGGAACAGGAAGTAGCGCAGGGCATCGACGCCCATCACCTCAGCAATGGGGACCGGGCGCACGATATTGCCGCGCGATTTGCTCATCTTGTCGTTTTCAAAGAGCAACCATCCGTGAGCGAAGACCCGCTTGGGCAGCTCCCACCCGGCGGCCATTAGAAAAGCGGGCCAGTAGATGGCGTGGAAGCGGAGGATCTCTTTGCCGATCAAGTGCAGGTCGGCCGGCCAACGGTCCTCGCCGTCGACGGCACTCATGTAGGTGGCAAGCGCGTCAAACCAGACGTAGAAGACGTGCTTCAAGTCGTGTTGAACGGGGATGCCCCAGGAGATGCTGGTGCGGGTAATGGAGACGTCGCTGAGGCCTTGCTTGACAAAGGCCAGCACCTCATTGCGGCGGAAGTCGGGCTGAATGAATTCAGGGTGCTGTTCGTAGAGCTCCAGCAGGCGGTCCTGAAACGCGGAGAGCTTGAAGAAGTAGTTTTCCTCGGTGACTTCTTCGTAAGGCTTACCTGTCTCTGGGTCGATGTCGCCCGGCTTGGCGTCGTTGACGAAGGCCTCGCTGACCACCGCGTAAAGGCCCGTGTACGTTCCTTTATAGATATAGCCGTTCGCCAGTAAAGATTCGAAGAGTCGATTCACCAGCCTGGCGTGATTCTCGGCAGTTGTGCGCTGGAAGCGGTCGATTTGAATATCGAGCTTTTGCCAGGTGTTCTTGAAATCGGCCGAGATGATGTCGGCATATTCCTTGGGCGTCTTACCCTGGGCGCGCGCGGCCCGTTCGACCTTAGTTCCGTGCTCGTCCGTGCCCGTGGTGAGCACCACATCGTAGCCCTGCATGCGCTTCAGCCGGGCGATCGTCTCCGCGGCGATGGTGGTATAGGCGTGGCCGATGTGAGGCGCCGCGTTGACGTAATAGATGGGGGTCGTGAGATAGTATTTGCCAATTGTCATCAAAAAGGTCCTTAGTCAATGGATGTGGAGAACCGATGGGCGGGGCTTCAGACGTCGCCGAAAAACCTAAAACCCGCTCATTCACGGTCGCGGCTCCGAAGCGCTACGGCACCCCGCTAGGGTTTCTCTTTCACCTGCATAGAGTTCCAATAAACGTGGCTCGCCTCAGCCAGAACGGTGCGTATGGGCACGCCTTTATTCAGTGCGATGGTCCGGCAATCGTCGTACTCGGGGGCGAAACTTCCATTGTCCGACAGCTTGATACGGACCCGGCCATGGGAAGTGTCGACTTCCACGAACTGACGCGCGGCTACCCGGCGAGCCGCTTCGACGATGCGCAGGCCAAGAGTGCTGGTTTCGGCGAAAATGATCTGCACAAGTCGCTCGGTGTCCGCCGGTGTGGCGATCACAGATAGCAGCGTGGCCGGCCTGTTCTTCTTCATAAGAATCGGCGCGAGCGTGACGTCGAGTGCGCCAGCTTCGAGCAGCCGTTCCATGGCATAGCCGAGAACTTGCGGGCTTGAGTCGTCGATATTCGCTTCGAGGACATTGATGGTGGCGGCCTCGGTTGCTCCGGTTCTTTCACCGATTACGACCCGCAGAACATTCGCCTGAGAAGGAAAATCTTTGTCGCCGGCGCCGAAGCCCTGTGCGAGCACGCGGACCGGCGGAAGGCCGCCATACCCCTTGGCCAGTGTCGCCAGAAGCGCCGCGCCGGTGGGAGTGGTGAGTTCCGTTTCCGGACCTGCGGAATAGACAGGAGCCTGCTTCAAGAGTTCAGTAGTGGCGGGAGTGGGAACCGGGAGTATTCCGTGTTCAGTTGCGACTGTGCCGCTGCCGACGTTGATCTTGGAGGCGTACACCTCCTCGATCGAGAGCGAGGCCAGTGCGACGCAAGCACCGACGATATCGCTGATGGAATCGACGGCACCAACCTCATGGAAGTGGACCTTCTCCATGGGGACGTTGTGGGAGAGTGCTTCGGCGTCGCCGAGACGGCGGAAAACCGCGATGGCGTTGTCGCGCGCCTGTGTGGGCAAATCAGCCGCGTGGATGATCTTCTCGATGTGAGGCAGGTGGCGATGTGCCTTTTGTTCGCCGCCAAGGACGCGAAATTTCGAGGCGGCGATTCCCTTGCGCTTGGTCTTTTCGAGCTGGTAGGTGGCGCCCAGGTTGAGACTGTGCAGGGAGGATTCGACGAGCGACCAATCGGCGCCGGCATCGAGCAGCGCGCCGACAGTCATGTCGCCACTGATGCCCGAGAACGCGTCGAAGTAACAGATTTTCATGGGGTAAAGGTGGCGGAGTAAGGCCGGTATCGGATTCAGGCGAGCCTGCTTTCATCTTACAGGGCAGCCTTGCGGCTTGAGCTACTTGAACAACATTCTCCAAGCAGTGACGGTGAGCGCATGCGTGACCATGGAGGCACGGATGCTGCCGCCACGTAGGTAGGCAATGGCGTAAAACACGCCAGCGATGCTGGCCATGATGGCGAAGTGCCAGTTAGGGAACTCGTGATACCAGAGATGGACGGAGCCGAACGCGACTGAAGAAATGAGAATGGCGACCCAGGACGGAAGCGCCAGCTTTTGGAGACCGCGGAGAACCACGCCGCGACAGAACATCTCTTCAAAAAAAGCCACAACCCAGAGCGTTCCGAAGAAGTAGCCAACGGCTTTCGCCACGACCCACCACCATTCGCCGTGGGCTGGAGCAAACGACGCAAAGTGGATGAACTGTGCAGCGATGCCGAGAGCGATGGCCGCCAAGGCAAATATGAGGGCGCCCCACCGCCACTCGCGCGAGGAGGGCCAGAATCCGACCGGACCCGCGTCCCAACCGCGAATAACGAGAAAGGCCAGAACGGTGATGCGGATCCACATCAAGTGGCCGAGGATATTGGTTGTCAAACTCGGGTCGGGAGTGAGGTAAATGCGCGGGAAGGCGCGAGCAACCAAGGGCGCGGCGGCCAGAACCAAGAAGCCGATGTCGAACGCGGGGCGACGAGGAAGGATGACGTGCCAGAAAGAACAGACCGCGATGAGACCGCTCAGCAGCAGAAACGTGTTGAGACGGAAAAGGCCGGTCGGTGTGCTGAGGATGAAATAGGGAAGCAGGCCGCTGACAAGCAGCAGCAACGCCTGCCGCGAGGGCGATCCGATGCCGGCAAAAACGGCACGGGTGGATTCAAATCCGGCTGCAAGATAAAAGAAAGACTCAACCAGGAATGCCGGCAGTAGCGCAGCCGTGATCCAATAAGAGTTTTCGAGACGGTGGGCAAGAATGACGGAAGCCACGCCCAGCGCCAACCAAATGAAGACTAGCGCAACCCAAAACGGGCGCAGCGTCCGGAACATTGCCCTCATCGTAGCATCGGGTCTGCTGATGGCTCCCTTGGCGATGCGAGCCGTGGACCCGCCTCCCGGATTGCTGAAGAAGATTGCGCAACGGGAGGCCCAGAACGCCGAGGAGCGCAACAACTATACCTACCGCCAGACCGTCACGATCCAGGAATTTGACGATCACAGTGCGTTAACCGGTGAGTATCGCGAGGTGCGCGACATCATCTTTTCACCCAAGCACGAGCGCGACGAGGTGATGGTGGAGAAGCCGCGCAGTACTTTGAAGCGACTGATTTTGACGGAAGAAGACTTTGCGGACATTCGAAACGTGCAGCCATTCCTGCTGACGCCCGACCAGTTATTCTCCTACGAGCACAAGTTCAAGGGCGAAGAGACGATGGATGGAGAGCAGTGCTTTGTGGTGTTCGTCCGGCCCCGACAGATTCTCGCGGGCCAGCGCTTCTTCGAAGGCACGTTGTGGGTGCGCGAGAGCGACCTCGCGGTGGTACGCAGCGAGGGGGTCGCGGTGCCCCAGATTCAAACGCTCAGCAAAGAGAATCTGTTTCCACACTTCACGACACTACGGCGGGCAGTGGACGGCCAGTGGTTCTTTCCGATGGATACCTATGCCGACGACACGCTCTATTTTCGCCAAGGCCCGCAGCGGATTCGAATTCGAATCAAGTACTCAAACTATAAGCGGTTCGGGGCGGAATCGACCGTGCAGTTTGGGGATGAAAAGAAGTAACGACGGGCTGTGGGACGCTGCCGCATCCGCTCGCTGAGACTGAGAATCGGTGAAGAATTGCTCGGGCCTTCGAGAACCGAAAGCCGAGATGAATCTCGGCTCAGCAGCCCAAAGCCCCGCGCCACGGGTCAGAATCCGCTTGCTCACGCGCGCGGTTCCGTGGGTGGTGCGCAGAGGCCGGGCTGTAGGGCTACTCCCACTCAATGGTTCCGGGCGGCTTGTTGGTGACGTCGTATAAGACGGCCGTAATACCGGGCAGCGCCAGCAAGTGCTGGGTGAGATAACGAAGGTCAGCGGGATGCATGGCGACAACTTCGGCCGTCATGCCGTCGACGGAGTGAATGGGACGAAGGACCACGGACTCGGGACGATCCTTCGTGCCAACCGGAACCAGCACGACGGGAAACTGCCAGACGCGCTGCTCGAAGCCGCTATCGGTGCAAAACTGGCGGACGATGGCGTCGGCCTCGCGGAGCAAATCGAGACGCTCTTTGCTGAGTGAAGCGCGGTGGACGCGCCAGTAGAGGGGTTCGGCGTTGCTGCCGCAGATGCTGACGACACGATTGATATCGGACCGGCGATTGGTCAGTGCCGGGGCGAGCTTGCGGATGATCGACTCGTCCACTGGTTCGTCAATGGCAAGAACCTGGCGGTAGCTGCGCGAATCACCCTGCACACCGACCGAGCGAACCGGAAGCAGGTAGCCATCGGGCGACAAATGCGGCGCGGCCTCTTCGGCCGAACATAAACAGCGGATGGCGAGACCTGGGCCGGGGAAGGGGTGTCGCGCCAGGAATTCAGCCGGCACACCCAACTCGGCACCGATCTCGCGCACCTCGTCTTTGTAGAACGAGGTCAGCGGCTCGACGATGCGATTGGAATCGATCAGGGCTTGAATCCCCGCGACGCGATTGTGATGGGTCTTGATGAGGTCAGCCTTGGCGGTGCCGCCCGATTCGATGGTGTCCGGATAAATTGTGCCCTGGCCGAGAATCCACTGTGCGTCCAAGAAATGGCGTGATTGCAGCAGACGCTCCTGAACCCTGACGAATTGTTCCCCGATGGCGAGGCGCTTGGCCTCCGGCTCATGCACGCCGGCGAGGGCCGCCATGAATTCAGGTACGGCATGTTCGACCTCGAAATGTGTGGCCCCCAAAGAGGCGAATATTCCACGAACCAGCTCGGTCTCGCCCTTCCGCATGAGTCCGGTGTCAACGTACAGACCGTACACGCGTTCCGGACCCAAGGCACGGAGGCAAAGCGTGTATGCAACGGTCGAATCGACGCCCCCGCTGACGAAGAAAAAAATGTTGCGGTCAGCGGCAATCCGGCGGATCTGATCCTCGATGAGCGGGACGCGCTGCGATACATTCCAATCGGGCGTGGCGCCACATATATCGAAAACGAAGTTCCTTAGAATCTTGGCGCCGGCGTGAGTGTGGACCACTTCGGGATGAAACTGGAGGCCGTAGAGTTTTCGTGCGGCATGCGACATGGCAGCCACGCCTGAGGTCTCCGTAGACCCGATCACCTCAAATCCGGGCGGCACAGCGGCTACGCTGTCGCGATGGCTCATCCAGATCTGAGAATGCTCGACACCGCCCAGGATTGCGTCCTGGCGGGTGACGTCGAGATGCGCCAGACCATACTCACCGCGCTCCCCCTTTTCAACTTTGCCACCCAGGTGATGGGCAATCAATTGATGCCCGTAGCAAATACCGAGAACGGGAACACCGCTGTCGAGCACAGCGGGATCGATGTCCGGGCTACCTTCTTCGTAGACACTGGCGGGGCCACCCGAGATGATAATCCCCTTGCGCGAACGGAGTATTTCGGCGGATTTTTCACTGGGCTGCACGTCGGCGAACACACCCAGTTCCCTGACTTTGCGGGCGATAAGGTGAGTGTACTGGCCACCCGTGTCGAGGACGGTGATTTGCGGATCAGGGGTCGGGGGAGGGGCCATTCGATTCGGTGAAGTTGCGATGAGGGTGCCCATATCGAATTCTAGCGAAGTGGCTGGGCGGGCTCCAGCCACACGGGACGGGAATATAAAAGAGCTCCCTTTCTTTCGGCGGGGAGCTTTCTTGAGAACGCTGAAAAAGGAACCTACAGGTGAGCGCGCTGCTGCTCGCCCTTACTTTTCAATTTGTCGAGCAGTTCCTGAGCCTTCGGCATCGCTTCAATGGCAACCGCCACTTCTGGATCCTCCTCAACGGCGACCCGTTTGGAGTCTTCGAGGCTAAAGGCCGTGATGTACATCTCGGTCTTCAGCTGTTTGCGGAGCCACTCGTGGTTCACGGTCCAGTCCGCTTCGGTGAAGGTCAAGCCCTGTTTCATCAGGAAATCGTGGAACTGGTTCAGGATTTCTTCGCTCGGCGTGAAGCCTTGCGCAAGCTTGGCTTCTTTGTCACCAAAGTAATGGGCGGTAAAGGTGAAGAACGCGTTCTTGCGCAATACGTCAAGCTGGAACTTGTTGAGCTTGGGAGAATCGAATTTCTGGTCGGGCGTAATACCGCCGCCACCATAAACGACGCGGCCCAAATCAGTCTGCTTCACATCCATGGGGTCTTTCGTCTCGCCATGCTTGCCGTAGTAGTAGTCGAGGAACGAAATGCTGGAATAGTCGCGCTGGATCAGGCGGCCCGAGGGCGTGTAGTAGTGCTGAGTGGTCAAAGCCAAGCCGGTGTTATCGCTCAGCGGGAAGACAGTCTGGACCAAGCCCTTGCCGAACGTCGTATCGCCGAGGATCCAGGCGCGATCGTGATCCTGTAGCGCGCCAGCGACGATTTCCGCGGCGGACGCTGAGTAGCGGTTCACGATGACCACTACCGGATAACTGAGGCCGAATTGGCTGCCGTGCGCTGTGTAGGGCTTCTCGTTGTACGCGCGGCCCTTATGAGAGACCACCGTCTGGCCTTTGTCGAGCCAGTGACCGGCTACAGCGACACCTTCCTGGAGCAATCCGCCTGGATTCTCCCGAAGATCCAGCACCAAGCCCTTAATGTTGGCTTCGCCCAGCTTCTTCAGTTGTTTCTCGACTTCGTCTCCTGTGGTTTCAGTGAATTGCAAGACCCGGAGGTATGCGATGCCGGGCTTGACGAAAAATGCTTCGTCGACGCTATTGCGAGGAATCTCATCCCGGATGATGTTGAACGTAAGCGGCTTGGAACTGCCTTCACGGCTGACGACGATCTGCACTTTGGTTCCTTTGGGGCCGCGGAGCAGGTCAGCCACTTCCGTGGTGTTCAGAGTATCAACGCGCTTGTCGTTGACTTCCAGCAGCATATCGCCGGGGCGAATGCCTGCCTTATAGGCGGGCGAACCGCCGAACGGGGCGATTACGATCGTCTTGCCGGTGCGCTGTTGGGGACCGATCTGCATGCCGACACCGTAGTACTTGCCGTGTTGTTCTTCGCGTAGTCCGGCGAAATCTTTAGGGTCGAAGAAATTGGAGTGGGGATCGAGGGTTCGGAGCATTCCGGGAATCGCGCCGCGATAGATGCCCTTGTCCGGCGTCACCTTGTCGGCAAAATTCTCTTCCACCAAGTCGTAAACCTTGGTGAAGGAATTAAGGCTGTTGTTAACGGCCTCGTCGCTGGTCTTGGTGGAAGCCGCCGCGACCGTCGGCGAACCGGGTCCGAAGAGGCCACCAATGGCGGCGCACAAGACCAATAAGAGGGGAATAAAAAGCAAATAACGCCGTTTGGACGACAAAAGAGACCTCCAAGCCTAGTCTTCAGTATAGACGCAGTCGCCGGAGGTAGGGTTGTGAAGAAAAGTCTGAATTCCCGCCAGTTCGACGTCTGGCGGCCCGAGGAGGCGCGGGGTTTCGTTGCTTCTCCTCGCCAGATCGAGGCGAGGTTCTAAACGGCCACACGAGCCCGGCGCCCGTTGACTGTCTCACTCCGCGCCGACTTCCGTGGCGTCGTATCGAGCCGGCGCACTTGGTCGCTCACGCACACCAGGAACATCGGTTGCCTGGCGTTCTTCAGCAGATCGATGATGCGATCCTGCTGATCTTCAAGAAAAATCGACTTGCCGTCGGTGAGCAAATGCAGATTCGACGCATTGCTAAGAACGTCGGCCAGGCGCTTACCCATTTCGCGCTGCAGGAAACGGAGCACACGGCGAATTTTTTGCAAAGAGAAGCCTTTGCGACGCAACTCCGCAATGACGGTGATTTCCACTACCTCTTCGGGTAGATAGATCCGCTTATGCCCTTCGTGGCGCGGCGATACGACCTTGCGCTCGTCCCACCACTGCAACTGCCGCAAGCTGACCGCGGCGATTCTGGCCACATCTGTACTCGTGTAGGTACGGCTCGCCTGAGGTAAATCAGGACGCGACTTGCGTGTTTTGAACATATCGCCTGGGTTCCGTTTTGAGGTGGGACAGCCACACTGATTGTACCGGAGCTACAAACCGTGTCAATAGCTTATCCGCCGCCGACAAATTCCACAATCTCGACTTGGGCACCCGCTTCGACCATTGTTTTGCCCCAATCCCGTCGGTGAACGATGCGGCGATTGAGCTCCACGGCCACCCGATCGGGCCGAATGGCTAGTAAATCAAGCAACTCCTGGACCGTTTTCCCAGCTGGGATAGCCTTTGGCTCGCCATTTACGACCGTTTTGATCGCATCGGGTGTGACAGTCATATGAAATATTGCCCCTCCGGCGCAGAACGGCAGTTCTGGCCCGGCCGAGGTTTGACACCCCGTTCACCCGATCATTATAGTGATAATTCTGGTTTTAGTGGGGACCGCCTAAACTACATGCCCGACTCATTCGCTGCGCAATACTTTCCGGTTCTGGTGCAAATCCTGATTGCCATTGCGGTAGCGGGTGGCATGGTGGGCATGTCGGCGATCCTGGGCAGACGCGTCAAAGATTCAGTGAAGGACTCGCCCTACGAGTCAGGTATGAAGCCGGTGGGTTCGGCACGCGAGCGGTTTAGCGTGAAGTTCTACCTGGTCGCGATGGTTTTTATCCTGTTCGACATTGAAGCGATATTCCTGTACCCGTGGGTGGTGGTTTACCACGAGTTGGGACTCTTCGGCTTTTTCGAGATGTTGCTGTTCATCGTTTTGGTGCTGTGCGGCTTTTTCTACATCTGGAAAAAGGGTGTGCTGAACTGGTCTGAAGAGACCAAGGACGCACCGGAACAGGAGAAAAAGCGTGCTGCCTGAAGTACTGGCTGGTCATCCCGCGGCCGCAGCCCTGGATCAGCAGTTTCCGTCGGCCATTCTGGGAGGCAAATCGGCGTTGGGCGAGGTCACGTTGGTGATCGACACAGCGGCGATTGCAGATGTTTGCTCCTATCTGAAGATTCACCTCGGATTCGACCGTCTGAGCTCTGTTACATGCGTGGATTGGTGGCCTGAGCCCACCCGTTTTGAGGTTGTCTACCATCTGCAGTCAATCAAGAGCAATGCGTGGCTCCGGCTGAAGGTACGCGTCGGAGAGGGAGTTGAGGTCGACTCCGTCACCAGTGTTTGGCGAGGGGCCAACTGGTACGAGCGGGAGGTATTTGACCTTTACGGCATTACATTCCGCAACCACCCCAATTTGGAGCGCATCCTGATGCCGGCGGACTTTGAAGGACATCCGATGCGCAGGGACTTTCCGATTCACGGGTATCGGTATTCTTATCGCGATGAATGAGCTTTCGGGCCACCGGAAAAAGCGATGAAAACGGAGAACATTACACACTTCGAAGAGCTGGATGCCGAGCACGAGCTGCAGATGCCCGCGGTGCTGGGCCATGAACACGCGCCGCCCCCGGCAACGACTCGGCGCATGACCCTGAACATGGGTCCGCAGCACCCATCCACCCATGGCGTTCTGCGAATCATGCTGGAGCTGGAAGGCGAGACGATCATCTCGGCGCGCCCCGACATCGGTTTTCTTCACACCGGAATCGAGAAGGAGTGCGAGGGGAAGCACTATCACCAGGTCACGCCTTTGACCGACCGGGTGGACTATCTCGCGAATCTATCCAACAATCTCTGCTACGCGCTGGCGGTTGAGAAACTGCTCGAGATCGAGATTCCGCCGATGGCGCAATGGATGCGCGTGATGCTGGTAGAGTTGACCCGTCTGAATAGCCATTTGGTTTGGCTGGGGACGCACGCGCTCGATTTAGGCGGCATGAGCGCCTACTTCTATTGCTTCCGGGAGCGCGAAGAGATTCTGAAGATCTTCGAAATGTTCTCGGGGCAGCGCATGATGACCAGCTATATCCGAATCGGAGGGCTGGCGCTCGAGCCGCCTCGCGGCTGGGACAAAGCGGTGAGTAAGTTCATTGGGACATTCGATTCGAAGATCGATGAGTATGAGACGCTGCTGACAGCGAACCCGATCTGGATGAAGCGCACCAAAGGCGTTGGCGTGGTTCCGCTCGACGAACTGATAGCAGTTGGCGTGACCGGACCGATGCTGCGCGCAGCGGGCCTGAAGGCGGATGCCCGCAAAGATGCGCCCTATTCGAGCTACGACAAGTTCAATTTCGAAGTTCCGACGTACGCCGAGGGTGATGTTTTTTCGCGTTTCAAAGTGCGAATCGAAGAGATGCGCCAGAGCACGAACATCATCCGGCAGGCAGTGGCGGGGATGCCGGAGGGCGACTGGAAGGCTGACGCGCCGCACGTAGTGTTGCCCGACCGGGAGAAAATGAAGACCCAGATGGAGTCGCTGATCTACCACTTCAAGATTGTGACGGAGGGTTTTCGCGTGCCTGCCGGCGAGGTGTACCAGGTGGTGGAATCGCCCCGCGGTGAACTGGCTTATTACGTCGTGAGCGACGGCACCGCCAAGCCGCACCGGGTTTTTATGCGCACGCCCAGCTTCGGTAACCTTCAATCCTTATCCGTGATGCTGGAAGGCCGCCTGATTGCCGATTCGATTGCCTCTCTCGGCAGCATGGACTTCGTTCTGGGGGACGTTGACCGCTAAGGTCGACGAGACAGCAATGACTTTCTCTCCCGCACTGGAAGAACGCTTCGCGAAGCTGCTAACAAGTTACCCGCCGGGCCGGACACGGTCAGCTGTTGTGCCCATGCTCTTGTACGCCCAAGACGAGTTAGGGTGCGTTTCACGCGAACTCATCGAGGAAGTGGCGAAGCGCACGGGTGTAACACCGCTGCAGGTGGATGAAGTAATTGGGTATTACTCAATGCTTCACCGGCAACCCATTGGGAAATACAACGTACAAGTGTGCACGAACATCTGTTGCCTGGTGGTTGGTGGCGAGGAGTTGTTCGAACATGCGAAGAAGTGTCTGGGCATCGGCCACAAACAAACGACTCCGGATGGTTTATTTACGTTAGAGGAAGTGGAGTGCATGGGCGCCTGTTCCTGGGCCCCGGCGATCCAGGTGGAATACGATTTTTATCATCAGGTAACGCCAGAACGGTTCGATCAATTGATCGACGGGCTGCGCAAGGCGGAGTCCGGAAAGAACCAGGTTTCCTAGCATGGTCTACAACGAACCGAGTCCGCTCGAAGTAAAGGTGATATCGCGCCGGTTTCTGCTGGAGAACTCAGCGAGTATAGACACCTATCTGGCAACTGACGGTTACGTAGCCATTAAGAAGGCTTTGCAGATGACGCCAGCGGCGATCATCGACGAGCTGAAGGCTTCCGGGCTTCGGGGGCGCGGCGGAGCGGGCTTCCCGACCGGCATGAAGTGGAGCTTCGTGCCTCTCAACACGGGCAAGCCGACCTACATCATTTGCAACTCTGACGAGAGTGAGCCGGGGACCTGCAAAGACCGGTTGCTGATGGAGAACGATCCGCACCAGTTGCTGGAAGGCATGATGATTGCCGGCTTCACGATCGGCTCAAACAAAGGCTACATTTACATCCGCGGTGAGTATCGTTACCTCATCCCGATCGTCGATCAAGCCATTGCAGAGGCCCACCAGCACGGTTTTCTCGGAAAGAACATTCTAGGTTCCGGCTGGGATTTTGACATCTACACCCACACCGGCGCGGGCGCTTACGAGTGCGGCGAAGAATCGGCGCTGCTGGAATCGCTGGAAGGCAAACGCGGCATACCGCGGCTGAGGCCCCCTTTTCCGGCGGTGGCTGGCGCATTCCAGTGTCCGACCATTCTGAACAACTGCGAGACGTATTCGAACGTTCCGGCAATCTTTCGTGAAGGCGCCGCCTGGTACGCGGGACTCGGTTCGCCGAAGAACGGCGGTACGCGATTGATGTCCGTTTCGGGCCACGTGAACAGACGCGGCGTGTATGAGATGCCGATGGGCTTCCCGCTGTTACGGCTGATCGACGAAGTCTGCGGTGGTGTTCGGAACGGAAAGAAGTTGAAGGCGGTCATTCCGGGCGGATCGTCTACACCGATCCTGCGGGCGGATGAGTGCGACGTGGCGCTGGACTTCGATTCACTCGCCAAGGCAAAGACGATGGCGGGATCGGGTGGACCGTTGATTCTCGATGAGGACACCGATATCGTCCGCGTGGCGCTGAGGACGATCAAGTTTTACAAGCACGAAAGTTGTGGCTGGTGTATTCCGTGCCGCGAGGGCACAACCTGGCTCACGAAGATCATGACCCGTTTCCAAGAAGGGGGCGGCCGGCCGAAGGACATCGACCTGGTTTACGAAATCGCGAAGAATATGCTGGGCCGGACGTTCTGCCCGCTAGGCGATGCAGCGGCGATGCCGATGATTGGCTTCATTGAGAAGTTCCGGCCCGAGTTCGAAGAGTATCTGAAGAAGAAGGCGCCGGGACCGACGATTCCTGAGCTGGCGCTGGCCTGAGCCGGCCCTCGTTCAAACCGGCCGCTGAGATGCCTCGGCGCCGGCGGCTGGGAAGAGTGGTTGGGTACTGGCAAGGACTATGGCGGATTTGATTACATTTACGATCGACGGCCAGCAGGTGCAGGCGGCGCCCGGAACGCTTCTCATCAACGCTGCCAAGCAAGCGGGCATCGAGATCCCGTCGTTCTGCTACTACGAAGGGCTCAGCCTGCAGGCGGCGTGCCGGATGTGCCTAGTTGAAATTGAGAAAACGCCCAAGCTGCAAGTAGCGTGCACAACGCCGGTGGCCGAAGGCATGGTAGTGCGCACAGATTCGCCGCTGGTGGCCGGGGCTCGCAAGGGCATGCTGGAACTGCTGCTCACGAATCACCCGCTCGATTGTCCGGTCTGCGACAAGGGTGGTGAGTGCGAGCTGCAGGATATGGTGTTCCGCTATGGAGCGGGCGAGAGCCGGTTCGTTGAGGCTAAGCAGCACGTGGATGAGCAGCAGTGGTCGCCCGTGGTTTTCTACGACGCGCCGCGCTGTATTCTGTGTTACCGCTGCGTCCGCGTCTGCAATGAAGGAATGGGCGTCGGTGCGTTAGGCGTCGGCAACCGCGGCGTTTTGTCGGAGATCGTTCCGAACCAAGGCGACCATCTGGAGTGCGATGAGTGCGGAGAATGCATCGACATCTGTCCGGTGGGCGCGCTGACCAGCGGTACGTACCGTTACCAGACGCGGCCGTGGGAAATGGAGTACGCCGGCACAATCTGCACGCACTGCTCGAACGGCTGCAAGACGACACTGGGTGTTCGAAATGGTGAGATCATACGCGCCAACAACCGTGACCGGTCGGGCATCAATGGCGAGTTCCTATGTATCAAGGGGCGCTACGCCTTCGACTTCAACACTCATCCGGACCGGCTAACGGCGCCTCTAGTGCGGATCAACGGCGAGCTTCAGCCGGTTTCCTGGGCGCAGGCCCTGAGCGCTGTGGCAAAGAAGTTTGCCGAGACGAAGGAACGCGGCGGCAAGTTCGGCGTAATCGGGTCGAACCATACAACGAACGAAGAGAACTATTTCCTGCAGAAATTTGCACGGCAGGTGCTGGGCACATCGAATATCGATCACCACCGAACGGGCGACGTTGCCACCTTAATTGACGCATTGCAAGGGAAGACTGACGCGCTGGCGACCACTGCCGATCTGTATGCGGCCCCGGCGGCGTTGGTGGTTTCATCCGACCTTGCTCAGCAGCATCCACTGCTCGCGTATCAATTGCGCGCTAACTTCCGTCATCACAAAGCCAAGCTTTACGCCGTGACTCCGGGACCCGTTCGCGAAGATGGCTACGCCACGAAGACGATGCGTGCCGCCGAGGGAGAAGAACTCGCTGCGGTCGAGAGCTTCCGAGAGCAGTTGTCACAGCAGACTTCGCTGGTGATCCTGTTCGGCGATTCCATCAAGGGCGATGCCATCAGAAAACTGGTTGCATTCGGCGATTCGCTCAATATACCGGTGAAGTATGTTTGCCTGGTCGATTATTCAAATTCGCGCGGCGCTTCCGACATGGGAGTGCTGCCTGACCTGTTGCCGGGCTACCGAGGCGTGCGCGACAGCGGCCTGGAGCCAGGGCTGGCTTACGACGGCATTTTGAGCGCTGCCGAATTAGACGTTCTGTATGTCGTCGGCGCGAATCCGCTATCGGCGCATACGTTAGCGGCGACCAATTCATTCGTCGTGGTGCAGGATTTGTTCCTCACGGAAACCGGAAGGCGTGCCGACGTTGTTCTGCCGGCCAATTCAGCGTACGAGAAAAGCGGCACAGTGACCAGCGTTTGTGGCGAAGTGCAGAAGCTCAAAGCCGGCGCCAAGACCATGGGTGCGAAGCCGGACCTGGAGATTATCGGATTGATTGCCAAGGAAATGGGCGCGCAGATTGGAGTCTGGAAACCGGACAACGTGTTTGCCGAGATTCGCCAAAACGTCCCCGGATACAACGTGGCGCTGCCGGTACTCGAAACAGGCGGCGCGGTTTCCACGACACCCGTCAATGGCCATGTGCCGGGTGAATGGCGACCCGATTTGATAAAGTCGGCACGCAACACGCTGTTTCTCTCGGGAACGCTAGGCCGATATTCGAAAATGTTGAACTCCGTGCTGGAGGCGCCGGGCAAGTTGTACGGCAAGCCCGTCGCTGCGGCGGTCGGCCAGGAAGAAGAGGCGCCCACGCCGTGACAACCAGCTTCGTCGTAGCCAGCCTGATCAAAATCGTCTTTGTGTTCGCGGTCTTCATGCTGACGCTCCTCTACTTACAGTGGCTGGAGCGCAAGGTCCTCGCACATATTCAGTCGCGTGTGGGGCCGCTTCGAGTGGGCCCGCATGGCATGTTTCAGCCCATGGCCGACGTGCTGAAGCTGCTGACCAAGGAAGACCTGATGCCTTCGCACGCCAGCAAACTACTGTTTGTGATGGGGCCGTTTCTGGCGGTGATGCTGGCGCTTATTCCGATCTGTGTCGTGCCCTTCGGGCCGGAGATCACCATCTTCGGCTACACCACACGGCTCGAGATCGCGGACATAGGTATCGGCGTTCTATTCGTCCTGGCCGCAACGTCCATCGGCGTGTACGGAATAGCGTTGGGTGCCTGGGCATCGAACAACAAGTACTCCTTAATGGGCAGCCTGCGGAGCGCCGCGCAGATGATCAGCTACGAATTGCCCATGGCATTGGCTATTGCCGCGCCGCTTTTGCTGGTAGGCAGTTTGAGCTTTCGGGACATCGTTAATAATCAGGCGGGCTATTACCTCGGTTTTATTCCGCGCTGGCACATATTGCAGGGCCCGTTCCCGCAGATCTTCGGCTTCTTCCTTTTCCTAATTGCAGGCTTCGCTGAAACGAATCGAATTCCGTTCGATTTGCCGGAGGCGGAGAACGAACTGGTGGGCGGCTATCACACTGAGTACAGTTCCATGAAGTTCGCTTGTTACTTCATGTCGGAATACGCCAACATGATCACCAGCACCTGCGTGGCGACGCTCTTGTTTCTCGGTGGCTGGCAGCCTTTGTTTCCTGCGCCTTACTCCAACTATGTGCCGGTTCTGATATTCCTGCTGGCAGCCTTCTTTGCCTTCGTGCACCAACCGGTCAGGTTGTGGGACCGATATTCGTTCCCGGTGATCGGCGTGATCATGCTGGTGCTGGCGGGCGTTTTTGCGATACCGGCGATACAGTTTCTGATTACACCGATTTTCTGGTTTGGCGCGAAAGTATTCTTCTTGCTGTTTGTCTTTATCTGGGTCCGCGGCACACTGCCTCGTTTCCGCTATGACCAATTGATGAAATTCGCCTGGACGTTCGTGTTCCCGGTTGCCATGGTGAACCTGCTGTTGACGGCTCTTTTCGTGGCGCTTTTCCCGGGAACATCGAAGCCTTAGAGAAGCACATGGACACTATACTCTTTTTCTTCTTCGCAACCGTGGCAGTGGTTTGCGCCATCAACGTGGTGGTGCAGCGCCATCCGATTGGAAGCGCGTTGTCGCTGATTGGGGTGATGTGTTCGCTGGCTGTTCTGTATCTGCTCCTCGGAGCCGAGTTTCTGGCCGCAGCACAAATTGTGGTTTATGCCGGGGCGGTGATGGTGCTGTTTGTCTTCGTCATCATGCTTTTGAACGCAGGCACAGAGAAATCGGTCGGCAAGTCGTGGTTCGCGCAGATTGCCGGGCTGCCGTTGTTGCTGGCGTTCGTTGCGGTGATGGGCTTTGTGATCCGTGGTTTCCTGCCGCAGTTTCGCGCCGTTGAGTTCGGCAGTTGGGCGGGTGGCACGGCTCGCGAAATCGGCCGCTCGCTGTTTGAAGGCGACTTCATACTTCCCTTTGAAGTTACGTCGGTCCTGGTGTTGATCGCGATTCTAGGCGCCGTCGTACTCGCGCGAAAGGAGCTTGACTAACATGGGTCCACACATTGCCCCGGTTCCGTTGAGCTGGTATTTGTTTCTGAGCGTGATTTTATTTGCGATCGGCATCGCCGGGTTCATTTACCGCAAGAGCATCATTACGGTGTTCATGTCGATTGAGCTCATGCTGAACGCCGTGAACTTAACGTTTATTGCCTTTTCGTATCAGCTCAAACAGGTCGACGGTCAGGTCTATGCCTTTTTCGTCATGGTGGTCGCCGCAGCGGAAGCCGCGGTCGGCCTTGCGATTATTCTCACGGTCTTCAAGAATCGGGCGACACTTCAGATCGACGAAGTCGACTCGATGAAACTGTAGCCCACTCATGAATCTCTGGCTCATCCCCTTCTTCCCGCTGCTTGGGTTTTTAATCAACGGCCTTTTCGGCAAGCGCCTCTCCAAGCCAATCATCAACCTGATTGGCGTTGGGACCGTGGCCGTGTCGTTCGCCTACGTCGTGTGGACCCTTTGGGCATTGTACCCGCTGGATGGACCGCATTCGGAGAGCTATTTCACCTGGTTTCAGAGCGGCCCGCTGAAGATCGGCGTGGACTTCTTTGTCGACCGCCTCACCGCCGTGATGCTCCTCGTGATTACGGGCGTCGGCCTGCTGATTCACTTCTATTCCATCGGCTACATGGCGGATGAGGGTGGCTACTACCGCTTCTTCAGCTACCTGAATCTGTTCATGTTCTTCATGCTGACTCTGGTGCTGGCTCAGAACTTCCTGTTGATGTTCGTAGGTTGGGAAGGCGTTGGTTTGTGCAGCTACCTGCTGATCGGTTTCTATTTCGGAGAGAAGTTTGCGGGCGATGCGGGCAAGAAAGCTTTCGTCGTGAACCGCATCGGCGACTTTGGCTTCTCGCTTGGCATGTTGAAGCTGGTGGCGCTGTTTGGGACACTGGACTTCTTCAAACTCACGACTGCGGTAAAGGACTTGCCGGTCGAAGCCCAATTGGGAGGGCTGACCGCCGTCACGCTGCTGCTGTTCGTAGGCGCCACTGGCAAGTCGGCTCAGTTTCCGCTGTACGTCTGGTTGCCGGATGCCATGGCCGGCCCCACGCCTGTTTCCGCCTTGATCCACGCGGCGACGATGGTCACCGCCGGTGTTTACATGGTGGCCCGTTCATCCTTCCTGTACTCGCACACGCCAATCGCCATGAATGTTGTTACGCTTATCGGGCTGCTGACGTTGGCTTTCGCGGCAACCATTGCGATTGCGCAGAACGACATCAAGAAAGTCTTCGCTTACTCGACTGTTTCGCAGCTTGGTTACATGTTCGTGGGCGTCGGAGTAGGCGCTTACTCCGCGGGGATATTTCACCTGATGACACATGCCTTCTTCAAAGGCCTGCTCTTCCTTGGCGCCGGCAGCCTGATTCACGCGTTAAGCGGCGAACAGGATTTGCGGCACATGGGAGGGTTATTTAAGAAGCTGCCTGTAACCGCGACCACGCTGTTCATCGGGTGCCTGGCGATTGGCGGTATCCCACCGCTGGCCGGATTCTGGAGCAAAGATGAGATTCTGGCCGCCGCCTACCACCACGCTCCATGGATGTACTGGGTTGGCGTGATCACGGCGGGTCTGACAGCGTTCTATGTGTTCCGAGCCTGGTTTATGGCGTTCACCGGGCCCTATAGGGGGCATGCTCACGCGCATGAGTCGCCGGCGGTAATGACGATTCCGCTGATAGTGCTGGCGATCCTTTCGACCTTCGGCGGTTTCATCAACGTGCCCAACTGGCTGGCTCCGATGTTCCCCCATGCGGAAGGCGGCGATGCCTGGCTCATGATGATTTCGGCCTCATTCGGCTTGGCGGGCACGCTCATCGCTATGTTCCTGTACTGGGTCCGGCCTGCCCTTGCTGAGTCGATTCGTACCGCGGCCGGCCCGCTCTATACGTTGGTTCTCAACAAGTTCTACGTGGATGAAATCTACGATGCCGTCATCGTCAAGCCGCTCGCTTTTATCTCAAGAGTGATCCTCTGGCACGGCGTGGATGAGAATTCAATCGACGGTTCGGTGGATGGAACGGGCCGCCGGGCCCGGGATCTGGGAGGCGTGCTGCGGCAGCTTCAATCGGGAAGCATTCGAAACTATGCGACCTGGGTGCTAACCGGTTCGCTGCTGGTCATCCTGATTATTGGGTTGGCGGGAGGCACGCGATGAACATGTTGGCGATTGTTCTCTTTCTGCCGCTGATCGGGTTCTTCCTGCTGCTGGCGTTGCCGAAGGATTCCGCCGCCGCGTCGCCGCTCGCGCGGGCCATCAGCCTGTTGACGTTCGTGCTTTCACTCGGCCTGATTGGCGCGGTCTACAAGTCGCCGGTCGGTTTCTCGAATGTCATCGACATCCCGTGGGTTGATCTGGCCGGCATTCGATTCCATCTGGGGGTAGATGGAATCAGTCTCTGGCTCATTGTGCTAACCACGCTGCTGGTTACGGTCGGCGTCTGGATCTCGCAAGAGCTTATTGCCGATCGGTTGAAGACGTTCCTCGCGCTTATCCTGTTGTTCGAGTTTGGCCTGATCGGCGTGTTTGCGGCGGTCGACCTATTCGTTTTCTACGTGTTCTGGGAAGTGGCGCTGATCCCCATGTATCTGATGGTGGGCGGCTGGGGCGGCGCGAAGCGCTTGTACGCGTCGGTGAAGTTCTTCGTGATCACCATGCTGGGGTCAGTCATGATGCTCGTCGGCATCATCTATCTCTACACGCGAGCCGACACCTTCGACTACGCGCTGATCCTGAACGCGTTGAACTCCGGCCGTCTCGTTCTCTCTTCTGACGAACAACTCTTCCTGTTCCTGGCTTTCTTTTTCGCCTTTGCGATCAAGGTGCCCATCTTCCCGCTGCATACCTGGCAACCGCTAACTTACTCGGAGGCGCCCGCGCCGGCAACATTCCTGCTGGCGGCCGGCATGTCGAAAATGGGGGCCTATGGTTTGCTCCGTTACTGCCTGCCGCTTTTCCCCAATGCGGCGCATCGATGCGCCAGCTGGATTGCCGTGCTCGCCATCATCGGCATCGTCTACGGCGCGCTCATCGCGGTGGTGCAGCCGAATATCAAGCGCCTGATCGCTTATTCGTCCATCAGCCACTTGGGGTTCGTGCTACTCGGCATCTTCACCTTCGAACAGTTCGGGGTCGACGGCGCGGTCTACCAGATGGTTGCGCACGGGATTTCGACCGGAGCGTTATTTGTGCTGGCCGGCTACATGGAAAAGCGGCGCGGCTCGATGGAAATAGCGGATTTCGGCGGCCTTGCCACCCCCGCACCCCAGTTGGCCGCGGTCTTCATGATCGCCACTCTCGCCAGCATCGGTCTTCCCGTGTTGAGCAATTTTGTCGGTGAGTATCTCGTTTTACAGGGCGCCGCGATCGCCAACTTCACCTGGGCAGTGTGGGCAGCGCTCGGGGTCATTCTCTCTGCCGTCTACATGTTGTGGATGTATCAGCGGACCTTCCAGGGCAAGGTGGTGGATGGCAATGCGGCCTTTGCCGACCTCACGCCAGGGGAGTGGGCGCCAATGCTACTGCTGCTCATTCCAATGGTGTGGCTCGGGACCTACACTCAAACATTTCTTCCCTCTATCAGTGCTGCTGACAGTCATCTGCTTGAACAGACCCGGCTGACGGTAGAGTTCAAAGTGCGGAATCGGCAACCAAGCCCCGAATCGGGACCGAGCCTTGCGCGGACTCGTCCTGTCGTTTACCTAGACGCCCCGCTACGCACACGGGCGGATTCGCCATCCCGCTACGCGCGGCCAGAGGAGCACCGCTAATGCACGAGATTCATCCGCCCTCCGCCGCTGAATACATTCGTTTTTTACCTGAGATCATCCTGACCATCGTCGGCGTTCTGGTGATGGTGCTCGAAGCAATTACCAACGAACGGCAAAAACGGTCGCTGGGCTACCTGGCCTTGGCCGGTACTTTAGCCGCGATGCTGGCCGCCGCCTATGCGTACGGATCGGCTGGCCAAGCCTTCCAGAACATGATCACCGTGGATGGCTACGGGACATTTTTCATAGAGCTTGTTCTGGCTATCGGCTGCTTAACGCTGCTGGCTTCGTTCGCCTACCTGAAGCGCGAGGGGGCCGAGAGCGGCGAGTTCTATGCGCTGATTCTGTTTTCGCTGGTCGGCCAGTCGATCCTCGCCACCGCCAACGACCTGATTATGGTCTTCATCGGCCTGGAAGTTTCTTCCATCGCCACTTATATCCTGGCCGGCTTTCTGCGCGACGACCGCCGCAATAATGAGGCGGCGTTGAAGTACTTCTTGCTGGGATCGTTCGCCACGGCTTTTATGCTGTACGGCATCGCTTGGGTCTACGGCCTGACCCACTCCACCAACCTGGATGAGATTCGCCGAGTCTTGACCGATCCACTATCCCACCAAGGTCTCTCGATGGTTCTGGTTGGCGTAGCCGCGGCACTTATCTTCGTTGGCCTCGCCTTCAAGGTTTCGGCCGCTCCGTTCCAATCCTGGGCGCCGGACGTTTACCAGGGAGCCGCGGCGCCTGTCAGTGCTTTCATGTCGGCCGCGCCCAAAGCGGCTGCATTTGCGGTATTCTTCCGGGTCTTCATTACGGCGTTCGGACCCATCAACGAGCGCTGGGAACCTCTCGTCTGGGCTTGCGCGCTATTGACGATGTTCATTGGCAACTTCGCGGCGCTGACTCAGACCAACGTAAAGCGCTTACTGGGCTACAGTTCCATCGCGCACGCGGGCTATGTCCTGGTTGCGCTCACCGCTGACTCCACGCTCGGCATTTCGGCGGCGATGTTCTATCTGGCATCCTACGCCCTGATGAACATCGGAGCGTTCGCCGTTGTCAGCCGCGTGGCCTCACGACAGGAGAAGTATGTCCACATCAGCGATCTGGGAGGACTAGCCCGTCGTGAGCCGGCCACCGCAGCGCTGCTGACGGTCTTTGTGCTTTCACTAATCGGCGTACCGCTGACAGGCGGCTTCTTCGCTAAGTTCTACGTCTTCCGCGCTGCCCTCGGTTCGGGCCTGGTCTGGCTCACGATTTTGGGCCTGCTCAACAGCGCCGTGGCGGCCTACTACTATCTGAAGATTCTGGTTGCGGTCTACATGCAGGAGCCGGGCGAAGCCACAGACAATCTACAGCCCTTCGCGCCCGGGCTACGGTTCACCATCTGGGCTGCCGCACTCGGCACGTTGGTGCTGGGGATCTTCCCCTCTACGCTGCTGACGTTTGTCTCGTCATCGGCCGCCGAAGTCACCAAGGCGCTTACACCGTAGTAACGAGGAGCGCTAGAAATGCGACTGCAGTTCGCTGATGCGCTCCACGCGCAACAGCCGCGGGTGACCGTCGGGGACTTCTTCGTGTTCCAGGCTCCAGGTGCGGGCATGGGGGACAAATACGGCGTTCAGACCGGCTGCTAAGGCCGGATTGATATCCGATTTGGGGGAATTGCCGATCATCCAGGTTATTTCAGGCTGGAGTTCTCTCTCCGCCGCAAGCTGGCGATACGCAGACTCGTTCTTTTCTCTAACGATCGCCGTGTGTTGGAAATAGCGGCCCAAACCCGACCGGTCGATTTTCAGCCGCTGTTCCTCCGGATCGCCCTTGGTGAACAGCGTGAGATCATGCCGGGTCGATAAAACGGATACCGTTTCTTCAACGCCTTCAATCAGCTCAATCGGCTTCTCGAGGATGTGGTGGGCGAAATCCATCACCACCTCCAGATCGCGCTGGGAAATGTCGCGCTCCACCAAGTGCTGGAAGCAAGCCGCCAGGTTTCGCGCGAAGTTGCGTGAGCCATAGCCGTAGACTTTCGCGTTTACGATTTCAATCTCATCCAGGACCTGGCGGACCTGCTGGGGAGACATCGAAGAGTGGGCCAGATAGTCGCAGAACTGCTCAAACGCGTCCTCGAAGTAGATGTTGTTCTCCCAGAGCGTATCGTCGGCGTCGAAAATCAGATTCTGGCGCATGCTCTAGTTTAGTTCCGCGAGATGTTTGGCGTGCCCGTTCAGCGGGCCCACGCGGCGGGCAAGCCGCGTGAGTTCCAGTTTTGCCGTATACTCGGGCAGAATGGCAACCAGGTACTCGAGCCGGTTGATCTCCGACCTCATGCTCAGCAGAACCTGGCGCTTGTCGAGGTCGTTCAGCAACTGGCCCAGCTGGAAGCTCATTTGAGGATCGTCCAGCCGCGGCTCGGCCAGGAGTTCTTCATCAACCGTCCGGCGCAGCTTCAAGTATCCGACGATAGCCTGCTGCCGTAACTCGACTGGCACGTCCGTAGCTTCTTCGTCGTTGAAGTATTCCACTGTCGCCCGCAGGTAAGACTTCTCATCATTGGGCGAGAGCACGGTAAACCGCCGCTGGCCCACCGCGATGATGTCCATTCGGCCGTCCGGATAACGCTGGACCACACGGTCGACCACTGCCGTGCAGCCGATATTGACGATGCCCTCGTCCTTTGCCATGACGATCCCAAACTCACTGCGGCTGGGAATGACGTCGCCCATCAGCTCCTTGTACCGGTCTTCGAAGATGTGGAGCGGTAAAGGCGTCGCCGGCAGCAGCACGGCTGACAGCGGAAATAGTGGAAGCAACTGCTCCGGCATGTACTCATTATGGACTGCAAGTGACCGTACTCCGGCGCCTGTGCACTGCCCAAGCCAGAACGTGAAGACCCACTAACGTTTTGAGGCCTTCCAACGATATACTGGTGGCCAAACTTATGCGACGCGTGGAAGCGCCTTTCGGCGCACCGTCGATTGCAACGCGATCTCGCGGGAATTCTGTTTTCAGGACTCGATCCGGCTCATGACGCTCAAGCTGAAGCGCACTCCTGGACTGTATCTGGTCGGCTTCATGGGCTGCGGCAAGTCGACCATCGGCCGTGTGCTGGCCGACCAACTGGGCTGGCCCTTTCACGACATCGATGCCGATATTGAAGCGCAAGAGGGTACGCCTATCGCCCGGATCTTCGATGAACGGGGCGAGGCGGCGTTCCGCGACCTGGAAAACAAGATGATTAACAAACGGGTGAAGTCCGTGCAAGCCGGTATTCCGGGGGTCATTGTTCTGGGTGGTGGCGCTTTCGTGCAGCCACGGAACTTTGAGTTACTCGAGAACAACGGCGTAACTCTGTGGCTGGATTGCCCATTGGAGATTGTGCGGCGGCGGCTGGGTGATGACGCCACGCGACCGCTGGCTCGCAATCCGGAACTGCTTGCGAGGCTTTACGAAGACCGGCGCCCACTCTATAGCCGGGCAGACTTCCGGATCGAAATCGCCGATGAGGAAATCCAGGCCATCGTAACCAGGATCCTCGATCTTCCTATTTTCTGAAACCTGTGAAGCCGCACCTCCAGCGACTCCGGTCAGACGCACTCGCCATCTTCGGAGCAGCTCTCCAAGCCGCTGACGCGGGAGAGGCGATTCGCCGCCAGCTGTCCGTGCAGCGCGGCGTCCTACACGCGGGCGATGCCAGGTTGAAGCTCTCTGAATTCGACCGAATCTTTGTGGTTGGCGCCGGGAAGGCTGCAGCGCCTATGGCTCGAGCGGTGGAGGCCGTCCTCGGCGCCGCGCGCATTGCCGGAGGCGTCGTGAGCGTCAAACACGGCCACACCAGGCCAGCTCCCACCAGGATCCAGGTGCGGGAAAGCGGCCATCCTATCCCCGACCGTGGTGGGGTCGAGGCGGCTCACCAGATTGAGATGTTGCTCCGCGAGGCCAATGCGCGGGACCTGGTGCTGGTGGTGATCTCCGGTGGGGCGTCGGCCCTGCTCCCGGCGCCCGTCCCGCCCCTGACCCTCCGCGACAAACAACGTACCACCGATCTACTCTTGCGCGCCGGCGCCGACATCTTCGAACTGAACGCCGTCCGGAAGCATCTCTCCGGGCTCAAAGGCGGGAGGTTGGCAGCGCTGGCTTTCCCTGCGACGGTTGTGTCACTGCTGCTATCGGATGTGATCGGCGATCCCCTCGACGTGATCGGATCCGGCCCAACCGCGCCCGATCCATCCACATATGGTGATGCACTGCGATCTATAGCCAAGTACTCACTGACTCGGAAAGTCCCTGCTGTGGTGCTCCACCATCTCGAGCAGGGCGCCCGCGGCAACTTGCAGGAGACACCAAAGCCGCGAGATCCTCTCTTCCAGAACGTCCACAATGTGCTGGTCGGATCCAATCGCCAGGCGCTCCGTGCTGCCGCCGAGCGGGCCAAGGCGCTGGGCTACCGGCCACTCCTGCTTTCGAGCACGATGCGCGGCGAAACGCGTGAGGTGGCTGGTGTTCACGCAGAGGTGGTGCGGGAAATCCTCTCTTCAGCGCACCCGGCAAAGCCTCCCCTTTGCCTTTTGTCCGGGGGCGAGACAACGGTCACCGTGAAGGGACAGGGCAAGGGGGGCCGGAACCAGGAATTTGCCTTGGCGGCGGCGATTCAATTGAGTGGTTTACCGAACTGGCTGGTGCTCAGTGCCGGGACGGACGGCACCGATGGTCCAACGGATGCGGCCGGGGCAGTGGCCGACGGAACTACCGAGGCCCGCGCTACCTCGGCGGGTTACCCTCCGCGTGCGCATTTACAGGCCAATGATTCCTACACAGTGTTTCAATCAATAAAGGACCTGGTAAAGACCGGACCGACTGGGACCAACGTGATGGACATCCACCTGTTCCTGGTTCCTGCTTTGAGGACTTCATGAGTAAACGCCTTTCGACTGCCGGCCCGGTTACCGCGCTTTTCTTGGGCCTGCTGGCAGCCTCGTGCGCGACCCCGGCCTCGGCCCCGGTCTATGGGTACCGCGTGGTTCACGTTTATCCCCACGACCGCGCTGCGTTCACGCAGGGCTTGATCTATCTGGATGGCTTTCTTTATGAGAGCACGGGGTTGCAAGGCCAGTCGTCCCTGCGCAAGGTGAAATTAGAAAACGGCCAAGTATTGCAGAAGACCGACGTCCCGGCGCAGTATTTTGCCGAGGGTTTGACGGATTGGAAGAAGAGCCTGGTGCAACTCACCTGGAAATCCGGCGTCGGCTTCGTTTATGACCTCTTCACCTTCAAGCCGCAGCGGACCTTCGCTTATGGCGGCGAGGGCTGGGGATTGACGCACGACGGTACACAGCTCATCCAAAGCGACGGGTCCGAATCGCTGCGCTTCATCAACCCCGAAACCTTGAGGGAAACTGGCAGGATCGCGGTCAAAGACAACGGGACGGCCGTCGAGAACCTCAACGAGCTGGAGTACATCAAGGGTGAGGTCTATGCCAACATCTGGCAGCAGGACCGCATCGCTTGTATTGCACCAAGAACCGGTAAGGTTATTCGCTGGATCGATATGTCCAACCTGCTCACAGATAACGACCGCCTCACTCCGGTTGATGTTCTGAACGGCATTGCCTACGATTCAATTCACGACCGTTTGTTCGTAACCGGGAAGCTGTGGCCGAAGCTGTTTGAGGTCAGAGTCGTTCCGAAGAAGTAGCGACCAGGGCTTACTTACCCACTGTGCTGCCTTCTTTGACCGTGATCAGCTGGTTGGCCTTCACGGATTGCAGCTTATCCACCACGCCGCTCGGCCAGTGAAGCTCGATCTCGGCGGTTTCGGCCGAGCCCAAGCCGAAGTGGACCCGCAGATCGTTTTGCGAAATGTACGATGATCCACTGCGAACCTCATCCATCTGGCGGTGCTTCCCCGTCGTACAGTAGATGCGCGCCCCGATGCCGGAGCGGTTTGACTCTACGCCCACGGTCTTGATTTTGATCCAGTTGTTTTTCAGTGTGGTGCTGCAGCGGAGCAGTTGCGGAACATCGTTCACGCAGTTCACCAGCACGTCGAGCATGCCGTCGTTATTGAAATCGCCCACAGCGCAGCCGCGTCCTGAGACTTTCTCGATCATACCCGGACCGGCGTCCATCGAGACGTCGCTGAACTTTCCATTTCCCAGGTTCTTATACAGGACTTTCCTCTGTCGATAGCCGGATTCCGTCGAGGTTTCAGCAATCTCGGCGTAGACATGCCCATTGGTAACCAGGATGTCGGCCCAGCCATCGTTATCGAAGTCCAGAAAGCTGACGCCCCATCCCAGAAACCGCGTGTTTCGGCCCAAGCCTGCCTGAAGGGTCACGTCTTCGAACTCGAGGTTTCCAAGGTTCCGGTAGAGGCTCGAGGTGTCATCGGCAAAGTTGGTCTTGACGATATCAAAGTTCCCATCGCAGTCGTAGTCTGCCGAGGAAACGCCCATGCCGGCTTGCAACTGGCCGTCTGGGCCGTATGCGACGCCGGCATCCTCTGCGATGTCGGTGAATGTCCCGTCGCGGTTATTTCTATAAAGCGTCGAACTGGTGGAATCGTTCGCGACATAGATGTCGGGCCAGGAATCGTTGTCGAAATCGCAGACACAGACCCCCAATCCATACGTAGCTCGGGTCTTGAGTATCCCGGATTTTTCGGTGACATCGGTGAAGGTCCCGTCCCCGTTGTTGCGATACAGGATATTCTTGCCGCCATGGAGGCCCACAGGGCCGCAGGCAACCGTCATGGCCTTGTATAGGCATGGTCCGGACTGGGGCAACGGCGCGGTCTTAGGATCGAAGTCAATGTAGTTGGCGACGAACAAATCCAAATGACCATCTTTGTTGTAGTCGACGAAGGCGCAGCCTGTACTGTAGCGTCGCTGCCCGTTGCCGGGATTCGCAGTAACGCCAGTTCGCCGGGCGACATCGGTGAACGTTCCGTTGCCGTTGTTGTGCCACAGGGAATTGTCACCCCAGTAGGTCACGTAGAGGTCGTCGAAGCCATCGTTGTCGTAGTCGCCCGCACAAACACCCTGGCCCCAGTCGCAGCGCGCGATACCGGCCGGAATGGTGACGTCGGTAAACGTCCCGTCGCGATTGTTCTTATAGAGACGGCTCACAGGAGCTTCGCCTGGGGACCACTCCGTTTCGAAGCGCGTGCCGTTCACCAGGAAGATGTCGAGCCATCCGTCATTGTCGTAGTCGATAAAGGCGCAGCCGCAACCGGTGGTTTCCAGCAGGTATTTGTTCTTCCGTTCACCACCGAAAATGGTGGGGGCGCGCAGACCCGCTTCACGGGCAACATTGATGAACTGGACGCCCAACGGGACGCTGGCAGTGAGTTGATCGAATGAAAAGACCGGCAACGCGGCGCAAAGCGAACGTATGAAGCCGCGACGGGATGCCGAAGAGAAAGAAGTGGGGCGAGTTCGTTCCAACGACATGAGGAAAGACGAGAACCTAGCTTCTAATTGATGTTAGCCGAAGCCGGCGAGCCATCGCCCTCGGGCCGCGGTCTACAGTTCCACTGACTTTCCAACCGGCAGCTTGGGCGCCTTAGGGGCCTTGGGCGCTGCCGGAGATGCTGGCGCGGGAAGCGGCTGATCGTCGGAGTCATTGCTGCCCGGCTTCAGTTTGTCGTTGCCCGAGGCCTTGCGAACGGTAATGGTGCCGCGTTCGGTGACCAAGCTCAGGTTGGGACCCGTCCCCACCATACCCTCGAGCTTCGCGCCGTTGCCGTAGCTTACCTGCTTCAGCGGTTCACCGAACTCATTCTCGATGTCGCCGTGGTCGGTGGCGGCCTTTAGCTCGAACTTCGCCGACTCGGGAACGGCGATCTCGATATTGCCGCTGCGGGTCCGGACGTTCATCTTGGCCAACGGAAGATGGGAGGGCCTCAGGTCAATGTCGCCCTTATCAACTTCCAATTGCAGCGAGTCGGTAAAGCCGTTGATTTCGACATCAGTTGCTCGCGTCGTCATCTCGATCGGCCCTTCCAGATTCTCGCCGCTGAAGGTACCGCGCTCCATGCGGATTTGTCCAGGAAGCTTCTGCACCGTGAGATCGGTTTGCATTCCCTGCAGCCGCAATGGTTTGGCGAGGTCGCGCAGGGAGACCGTACCTGAGTAGGCGCCGAGGATCGAAACCTGGCCTCCAATCTTCTCCAGTTCCACGTCGGTGCCGCGGCCCTTTAGATCAACTGTCCCTTTGACGTTGGTGCAGCGTACGATGTCGCTGCCCCGCGTGTCCACTCTTACGTACCCGTCGACGTCCTGGATTCGCACGCCGGCGCTTTCGCTGACGATGTCGACACTACCGCCGAGGTTGTTGATCTGAAAATCGCCCTGGCGTCCGTTAGCCTCAATGGCCGATCCCTTTGGCACCGTGATATCCAGGTCCGTCGCAACGCGCGTGCGGCCCTTGGCGTTGGATTGATTGCAGCGGATCACGATGTTGGTTCCATCGTTAACGATCTCCACAGGTGTCGCCTGATCGGCGCGATTGGCTTCGCCTTCATCCAGCGCGCGAATGGTCTTGTGTCCCGTCACCGAAACCTCGGTAACGTCGGCGCCTGTAATCTTGGCGTCGCCCCGGAAGTTCTCGACGATGACCTTCGGATTCTTTCCGGCATCCTTTTTGACCAGCGCAACCTCGTAGTCATGCGCGTCACCGAACATCTCCACACCCTGCGCGATTCCGGCCCGCCTCCACCACGAGTCGGTGCGATCGTGAACTTCGTAATAGCCCAAGCCCACCAGGCAGATGATTGCCACCAGAAACCAGCCGCCGCCACTGATGCCGTTGGCGGGGAGCGGCGTGTTTCGAGCGAAGCGAATGCTTACTTCGATAAGCTGCAGCGCGCCCCAGGCAATCAGCAGAAAAGGCCAGTAGCGGCTGATTATGTCGCCGACCGAAAACTCCGGCCAGATGGTGTGCATCAGGAACAGAACGCCGATGGTAATCAGGATGAGCGGCCCGACGATGGATCCTCTCGGTCTCATTGGTTTGAGCCTCCAGTGGGTGGATTGGGCGGCGCCGATTGACTTGGTCGGGGTGCGCCAGGAGTTCCGGCGGCCGTAGTCCTGGTAAAGCCCTGATATGGATAGGCACCCGGGTTGGCGGGCTGGGCGGACCATTGGTTCGGAAACGGAGGCGGAACGGGCGCCGGCAGGAAAGCGCGCTCAATCAGCTTCAAAACCCCAACCACGATGATGATCAGCGGCCACGTCCGCGAGAGCGAAAGGACACCGGATTGATGCATTGCGCAAAGTATTCCCAGCGCGATGAGAAGAACCGGTCCGCGTATGGCTTGTGCGTACAAACCCCATCTACTGTTCATGACGCACCTCGATCGCGCCCGTGTCCGGCGGATTCCCAGCGTTGGGGTAAAGCGGTGGGGCTGCGGGGCGGGCCGGCGAGAGCCGGTTGAACAGCGAATAAGCACCAATCAGGATCAGCATTACCGGCCAGAACCGGGCGATGTCGCGAAACCGGATTAAGTCAAACTCGGAAAGGAGGAAGACGACACCCAGCACGATCAACACAATCGGACCGACCGGAATGCGACCCGAAACCGTGCCTTTGGGCAATAAGCTCGACCATTCGTCGACGGGGATGCCAAGTTGCTTGCGCTTGGCGGTATGGTACGCCTCAAACGGCATGTACGCATACCAGGCGGCCGTCAGTATCCCGAGAAAGGCTTGACCACCCCCATGATCGGAGTCAATCAGAGTAATCAGCAGGCCGAAGATGGCCACATGCATGAATCCCTTCAGATACTGCGCATTGTAGATGGCTCCTACGCCGGGAATCAGCCCCAGTAGAAAGGCGAGGCCGGGCGAGGTGCGCATCGATTGCGCGGCAACGGGCGGAGGGGCCTGCTGGGTGTAGGGGTTGGCCGCTGGGTCGGGCGGGGCGCTGCTGTAGGTCCCTGAGTAGTTCATGGGTACGTGCTCCTGACAAAAAACTGTGCCCTCAGCGGGCCGCTGGCAAAGGGCGCAGAGTCCGCGCCCACACGACCGGCAGAATGCCACTGCTGCCGTTTCCGGATGTAGATAACAAGTCATTTCGATTTACCCCCCTCAGGCGCTGTTGTGCCGGACTTTGAAGCTCCACCCGGGCGGGCGGCGTTGTCCTGCGCGCCAGCGGCCTCCTGCTGCTCCTGCAACTCACTTAACCGCGACCTCACCTCATACACCAGCCGCAGATTCTCGTAGTACTTGGTGGCCCGATCACGGGTACGAAAAGCCTTGTCTTCCAGGTCTCCCCAAACCTTGACCGGACTCAGATCGGCGGGCGAGATCTTATTCACCGTCACACCCGTACAGCGCCCAAGCATGGCGAAAGAAAGAATCGTCATGGCCATGCCCATTGCGAACCGCGGCTGCAGCACCGGTTGGAACCACTTGGAGAATGCCGAGCCCAACATGCTGCGGCGCTCCAAGGGATGACGCAAACGCCCGTTGGGAGCGTGGTACACAATCCGTGTCACCAGTTCCGGCGGAACCTCTACCTCTGCGACACGCTCTATGAAACTGACTGCCAGGCGGGCATCCTGCAACAACTCGTGACACAGGGAGCATTCCCCGGCGTGCGATTCCAGGGCTCGCCGATCGGCTTCCCCGAGCACGCCGTCAAGATAGTCGCTGAGCTGAACTTCGAATTCGACGCAGTTCATACAGCCACCTTGTGACGCTTCAGCACCCGGCCCAATTCCGCGCGGCCGCGATTCAGACGCGATTTCACCGTGCCTTCCGGCACGTTCAACACTTTGGCAATTTCCCGATACTCCAATTCCTCGAGATCACGCAAAATCACAGCCTCTCTCAGCTCCGGCGACAGCTTCTGCAAGGCTGCCTGCAACAGCTCACTGGCTTCACGTCCGGCCAGCAAACCATCCGTGCGGTCAAACTGCGACGTCTTTCCTTCCAGCACCGGCAGCTGATCTTCAATCGAGTCGGTAGCCCGGTCCAGTTTCGTCCGCCGATAGTGATCGATCAGTAAATTTCGCGTCAACCGCGTCAGCCATACAACAAATGAGCCTTCACCTGAACGGAACGATCCCAGGGTTTTGAAGACCCGCAGGAACACATCCTGCGTCATGTCCTGGGCTTCACTGTCCTTCCCCGTAAAGCGGTAACAAATAGCGTACACGCGCCGGCTCTGGGTTTTGACCAGTTCTTCCCAGGCGGCCTGATCGCCCCCCAGGCATCGCTCGACGAGACTTAGATCCGCATCCAAGGTTCTTGTGGTCCCTGCTACCGTTACGCCGGTAGCCCAAGTGTAGCCCGGCCCGAAGGCTTTGGAGCCGAAGGGGACGTTAGCGATGGATGCGGCGGACATTCTCGTTTTTCCCACGAAAGCCGCGCCCAATTCCCTACCTCAACTGGCTACGCCGCCTATCGTAGGTCAATCGCGCATCGGCTTACAACATGACAAACGATTAAATGCCCTTGGAAGTTCAATCGAATCACCCAGAAACGGGGCCGGCGGTTGGCCTCAGCCGGTATCTGCGGGGTGAACATCCCGGTACTTTTCCAGTCTCTTCGATCAGCCTGAGGGCCGACCAACACTGGTAAAATGTTGAAAATATTCAGGCTGGCGCCCGCCAAATCGGCGCGAGCGAATCCGGCTCCAGAGTACTGGCACACCAGGAGGTAGGCAGTTGGCACTTACAATCACGGGTCTTTCCAAGACCTACCCGAACGGAGTGAGAGCGATCAACAACCTTTCCCTCTCCATCGGCAACAACATGTTCGGCCTGGTCGGCCCTAATGGCGCGGGTAAGAGCTCCCTGATGCGGACTGTGGCCACGCTGCAGGATCCCGACTCCGGCGCCATCGACCTGGATGGCATCGATGTGCTCCGCCAGAAGGATCAGGTTCGCCGCGTCCTGGGGTACCTGCCGCAGGAGTTCGGCGTTTACCCAAAGATATCCGCGCAGGACATGCTCAACCACCTTGCCGTCATGAAGGGGGTGACCTCCGCGGCCGAACGCAAGGAGACCGTGGACGCGCTCCTCCAACAGACCAATCTGTGGGAAGTCCGCAAGAAAGCCTTGTCCACGTATTCCGGCGGCATGAAACAACGCTTCGGCATTGCCCAAGCCCTGCTCGGGAATCCCCGCCTCATCATCGTGGACGAGCCTACGGCGGGCCTGGACCCGACCGAGCGGAATCGCTTCCTGAACTTGCTCTCTTCGGTGGGACGCGATCGGATCGTGATCCTTTCCACCCACATCGTGGACGACGTTCGCCAACTCTGCGCGCGTATGGCGATCATCGCCTCAGGCGAATTGCTGCTGGAGGGCGCACCAAACGAAACGATCAGCGCACTCAACGGCAAGATCTGGTCAAAGGTCGTCGCTACAGACGACGAACTGCACGCCACCGAGGCCCAGTTCCGTGTCATCTCCAGCCACCTGGTGGGTGGGCAGCATGAGCTTCGGATCTACGCGGACAGCCCTCCGGGCGACGGTTTCCATCCCGTCGATTCCGACCTCGAGGACGTGTACTTTCTCAGCCTTTCCGAACTGGCCAAGCGCCAGAATCCGAATTAGGCCCGCGCGAGAGGGATTCGACCATGGCACTCTTTTGGGAGTTCTTCACCTTCGAGCTCAAGTTCCGATTCAAGAGCCTCTCCACTTACGTCTACTTCGCGCTCTGGCTCACGTTTTCTTTCCTTAACGTGGCAGCCCGGAATTTCGGTCCGCTGGGCGGCGGCAATGGCAAGGTGCTGCTTAACTCGGCCTATGCCAATAGCTACAACGACATCGGCTCGGCGCTCTTCGGCATCATCGTGATAGCCGCAATCTTCGGCACCTCCATCCTGCGCGACTTTCAGCGCGACACCTACCAGATCCTCTTTACCAAGCCCATCTCCAAATTCGCTTACCTGGGCGGACGGTGGGCCGGCTCCTTCGTCACCACGGTCTTCGCCTTCTCCGGCGTGCTCCTCGGCGCTTACCTCGGCACCTTTGCGCCCTGGGCGGACCATGCGCGCATCGGCCCAAACCATCTGTGGGCTTACCTGCAGCCCTTTCTCTCCATCATCGTGGTCCAGATCTTCTTCCTGGGTTCGTTATTCTTCGCCGTTGCCGCCCTAACCCGCAGGCTGTTCATCGTCTATCTGCAGGGTGTCGCGCTGTTCATGATTTACGTCATTGGCATCACGGTCTTCTCGGCGACGCGCTCGCTGGAGCGCTTCTGGTCCGGCATTCTCGACCCGATCGGCTTGATCTTGTTGGACGATGTCACCCGCTACTGGACTGTGATCGAGGAGAACACGCTATTCGTAACTTGGTCGCCTGCCCTGGTCAACGGCGTTTTCCTTTACAACCGCCTGTTTTGGATGGCCGTGGGCCTGGCAGCGCTGACCACGGTATGGGTCCTCTTCCCCATGTCCGTAGAAGCTCTTACCGGGCGCGCTCAGGGGCGCCGCGCCGCCAAGCGGAAGCAAGTGGACCTGGAGGACGAACGGCCCGTTCGCTCAATGGTCGCCGCCCGCCTACCCCGTGTTCATCAGGCGTTCACTCCGGCGACCACTTTTGCTCAATACCTTTCGCTTACGCGCCTGCGTCTGAAGAACATTCTTCGCGACATCGTGTTCTGGGCCATCGTCGCCTTGCTGATGGCCTTCGGCATCAACAACGGCTATTTCGCCGGCCACGTCGCTGAACAGAACGTATGGCCGGTCACGTACCTGATGCTGCAGGCAGTCGAAGGCAGCGCCATGTTGTTTCTCTTGATCGTCGCCACTCTCTATGCGGCCGAGTTGCTGTGGCGCGAGCGCGACACCCACTTTGACGGCATCCATGACGCGCTACCCATGCGCGAGGCCACCGACTGGCTTTCGCGCTTCACTGCCATCATCGTAGTGGAGCTCATCTTGCTCACCATCGCGATGCTCGTCGGCATTGCCATGCAGACTATCGCCGGTTATCACCACTATGAATTACTGCAGTACTTCAAGGAACTCTATGTGGTCACATTCCCGCAGGTCCTGACGTTCGCTTTGCTTGCCATCTTCGTCCAGACCGTCGTGTCCAACAAGTTTATCGGCCACGGTGTCGTGATCGGCATCTTCGTGCTGATGCCCATCCTGTACAGTTTCGGCTGGCAGAACACCCTCTACCTGATCGGGCAAGTCCCCACGTACACCTACTCCGACATGAACGGCTACGGCCATTTCGTCCCCGCCATCTTCTGGGCGACCACCTATTGGCTGTCGATTGCCGCTTTCTTAGGCGTCCTCTCCATCGCCCTGTCGCGGCGTGGAGAGGAGGATTCGCTGCGCCATCGCATACGCCAGGCCATGCGTCTCGCTCCGCAACTGGGTCCGCCCGCGCTGCTTTTTGCGCTGATCGCGATCGGTTCCGGCGCCTGGTACTTCTACAACGCCCACATTCTCAACGAGTACCTCAACGAGGACGCGCGACGCGCCATTCAGGCCGACTACGAACGCCAATTCAAGCAGTATGAAAACCTGCCACAGCCCAAGGTGACCGCGGTCGATGCCACCATCAACATCTATCCGGAGCGGCGGTCCTTCGACGGATCTGTCCGCATGACTCTGCAAAACAAGACCAGGCAGCCGATCCCACGCATTCACCTCACCGATGCAAATCAGTCCGTCACGAACGTCCATTTCGATCGCCCGTTTCACCGGGTCAGTTCCGCGCCCCGCAACATTTACTCGATCTACGTGCTCGACCAACCGCTAGCGCCCGGCGAGGCCCTCATTCTCACCTGCAACGTCGGCCATCAAACCCGCGGTTTCCGGGATGGCAACGAACTGCCCGAGTTTGCTTATAACGGTACGTTCTTCGACGCTGACTACGTTCCCTACATCGGCTACAACCGGTATGAGGAACTCGACGACCCCCGCCGCCGCAGAGAGCTGAACCTGCCCCAGCTCGAAGAGATGGCTCATCGCGGCGATCCCGCCCACTCCCTGAACAATCTCTTTTCCGCAGGCGAATCCGATTGGATTACGTATCACACGGTGGTCAGCACTTCGCCCGATCAAATCGCGCTCGCACCCGGCTACCTGCAGCGCGAATGGCAGGCTAACGGCCGCCGCTTCTTCGAATACAGCATGGGTTCCACCCATATCCAGAACTTTTTCGCCTATATCTCGGCCCGCTATCAAACGCGCAAGGAGATCTACCACACCCCCAATGGCGACGTGGCGCTGGAGGTCTACTACCACCCCGCCCACACCTACGACATCGACGACATGCTGGCGAGTTCGCGCGCCGGCCTGGATTATTATCAGCGCGCCTACAGCCCTTACCAGTTCGCCCAGTACCGCATCCTCGAGTTTCCGCGCTACCGCACCTTCGCCCAGTCCTTCCCCAATACCGTCCCCTACTCGGAAGGAATCGGCTTCATCGGCCGCGTGGAGAAGCCGACCGACATTGATTTCACCTACTTCGTCACGGCCCACGAGCTGGGCCATCAGTGGTGGGGGCACCAGCTGACTGGCGCGGACGTTGAAGGCTCCAACATGATGTCGGAAAGCCTGGCCGAATACTCGGCTCTCCAGGTCATGGCGCACAAGTATGGCCGGGACCTGATGCATCGATACCTGCGCCACGAGCTCGATCGGTATCTACGTGGCCGCGCCGGGGAGAGCCGCCATGAGTCGCCGCTTGCGCTGGTCCAGCGAGAGCAATATGTCTGGTATCAGAAGGGCGGCCAGATCCTCTACACGCTGGCCGACTACATCGGCGAAGACAAGCTCAATCTCGCACTGCACAACTTCCTGATGGAGCACCGCTACGCCAACGCCAACAACCAAGTGGATGCCAACGGCGACCCGCGCGGTCCAGATGCCGCCAACCAACCCTACCCCGACACCCGCATGTTGGTGGACGCCATCCGCGCGCAAACCCCGCCTGAGCTGCAATACCTGGTCGACGACGGCTTCAATCGCATTGTTCTTTACGACAACAAGGCCATTTCAGCCAAGTCAGAGAAGACCCCGGACGGTAAGTACAAGGTCACCCTCGATGTTCAGGCTCGCAAAGTGCAAGCTGACGGCAACGGCGTGGAGAGTCCGATGCCCCTCAACGACTATATTGAGATCGGCGTCTTCAGCGGCAAGAAAGACGAGGAAAAGCCGCTCTACTTGAAGAAGGAAAAGTTCACCGACGCCCACAGGACCTTCGTCATCGTGGTCGACCAGCAGCCGACCCTGGCGGGCATCGACCCCTACAACAAGCTCATTGACCGCATTTCCGATGACAACATGATCGACATCACCAGGCAATAAGCATCAAGCTGGCTGTAAGGTGCGTTGGGAATGCCCTCTGACGCGTGTGTGCCGATCCGAGGCGCGTGCTTGCGGGGGGCAAAGTCGAGAAAATGCGATGGAGCGGCAAGCTGGCCGCTCCATCGCCAACTCCAAGGAGAGTCAGGTCTTTACTACGCGCTTTTCTTCGGCTCTGCGGGAAGCCGTTCTACCTCAACCTGTTGCTTGCGAACCGTATCATGGACCGTTTCGACACGATCAGAGCCCTGTTTGTGAATGCGCACTTCTTCCGCAAGATGGGTGCTCTTGGAAACGACAGCCTGCTCGGCAGTCTCAGTGACTTCGATGGTTTTGTCCGACCAATCAACATCCTTGATGAAGGTGGGATCGGCGATCGCGCGCCGTGTAACTTCGGCGTGTTCTTCGTGAAGAGTGACGTTGGCTGCCACCTCCTTTTCGACAACAAAGCGCCGTACGCGGGTGAGCCCCGCTTCCACCTGCCGCTTGCCAACTTCTAACTGCTCTTCCGCAAGGCGAATGACTTCATCATCCTTCGCGCTTGAGAGGGTGGAGGCAAGTGGAGCTGCAACCGCCGCCGCTTTGGGAACCACCGCCGCGGCGGCCACCGTGGCCGTCGAAACGGCAGCGGCGGGAACGCTGATGCCAAGGCTCCGGGCGCGATCGATGACATCGACTGGCTTGTGCGTATCGAGCAGAGCGATCACCTTGGGGACGTCCGATTCCGGGACACGAGCAGTCAGGACAACTCCACCTTGTTTCAGCGCGTGGCCGAAGACATCCGCCTCGTGTTTCTCAATGTCGCTGCCTAACAGCCGGTGCCAGAATCCCGGCTGCTGGACCGCAGAGATTGAACTGGCGTCATTCTTGATGACACTGATATTGTCGTCCATGTAACCGGCCGACTTCAATGTCTTTACGGCAGCATCAGCGCTGGCCACCGTATCGTAAACCGCAACAACCTTCTCATATGCCATAGACTCTTTTCTCCTCGTTTTTACTGTCAGTAATATTTGTTAGCGAAGCCGCCGAAGTGGCTTCGCCTGGTTTATTCGCTTTCAGGGTCGAGCCGTTTCACGACAGCTTCCTGCTTACGCAGCATCACCCGTTCCTGATACCTCTCGGTGTCACGAACGCGTCGAATGCGTATTTCCTCGGTGAGGATCAATCGCCGCTCCACGACCAGCGTTTCTCGACCACGGGAATGATTGTGGTATCGCCTTCTTCGCGGATTGCAGGGATGGCTTGTATTGGCCGGCCAATCGGGGTTCGTTCAATCTCGACATGTTCGACAGCGAGCAACTCATCCACCAGCGACTCGTGCTGACGCGTAACCGTTGAGACTTGTACCCGGCCAGTTACTGAGGTCTTTTTCGAAGTCGACAATTCCTCGGTATAAAGCGGAATCGTTAGGTCGTCCGTGTTTTCGGGTGTGGTGTTCACATGAACCTCGCTTTGGACTGCAAGACTAGAAAGGCAATTCAAAACGGGGATTTACTTTTGACGAACGCTCATGGAGATGCGGCGATTTTGCGCGCGGCCAGCCTCGCTCGCGTTGTCCGCTACGGGGTGATCCTGACCGTATCCCTGAGCTTCCAGGCGGTCTGGCGCGACGCCTAACGCAACCAGGCTCTGAACAACGCCCTCGGCCCTCTCCTGTGAAAGCTTGAGGTTGTGCTGCGGATCGCCCGTGGAGTCGGTGTAGCCGCCGATTTTCAGATGAACGTTGGGGTACGCCTTCATGATGGCGGCGATGTTCGCCAGCTGGTCCTGCGATTCAGGGCGGAGGGTGGCGGAATCCGTGTCGAAGAGAAGGCGATCGAAATCGAACCAGACGTTGTCGTCAACCACCTTGTTTGGATCCTGAATGAAAGCGAGCAACCGCCCTTCCACGCCGTTTTGTGGGAACTTAAGGTCAGTGTTATCGGGTAGTTTGCTGGTGATGATCTCGCCCAGGGATGGAGCGGCCGCAACGACCGGGGCGGTAGCGACAACGGTTTCCTTGGGGCGGCTGAACCACCAAAGCAAAAGCCCGCCGATCAGCAACGCCGGAATGATCCACAGCCAAGGCGACACGCCTTTCGGCGCTTCCTTGATAACACCGATGGCCAACGGAGACTCCGTTTCGCGAACCGCGCCAATGGCTGACGGACGAGGTGGTGCCGCAGAAGCAGCAACGCCGAATAGACTTGCAATGCCTGCGGGCAGCATGCTCTTCACGCCCGCGCCTTCCCCTGCCAATGGACTGCCCAGTGCATTCTGCGACAGCCCGCGCTCCCGGGTTACACGACTGAGGGAAGACAATATGACCGGAGCAACGAGGCCCAGAAGGGGTGCGATGGAGCTGGCACGCAAGCCTGTCGACTTGCCCAAGGCATCGGTTACCGAAGCCTCGTTACCATCGAAAAGAAGCGCCAGGAACTTCTTGCCTGAATCCAGGAGCGATGCCGCGCCGACAGACGCATGGCCGCCCGCCGCCAGATGCGAAATGTTGATTTCAGATGGGGTACTCGACACAAGAGAGAAGAGCTGGCCAGTCCAGCTTGAATTGGCGGATTTACTCGCCGCACCACCTAGCAGCGTGGCAGCTATGGGTTCGATGCTGCGTGTAACTGTTTGCGACGGCTCACCAATGCGAGCGGCAAGTTCGTTCACACTGCGGGCGTCAAACGAACTTACAACGGAAGAAAATAAGGAATTCATTGCACACCTCGGCGCTGAGTCATCTTGACTTACGTGGTCTCACGCTCGTTTGTAAGGGTTCGACCGCAAGTAAGAGTAGATTACCCGCGCTGGGCGGTGCTGGATACTGGACCTTGGGCCTATAGGTGCCCAATCTCAATCTGTGACCTTGACGACTGAGCGCATCTCGATCGACGATAATGCCATTGCCACTGCGTGTTTGAGCTTTGTTGGCGGCCCTAAGGCAGACGACGGCCTCTCTGCTTCAGGGATGAATGTTTGATTACGGCCTCAGATGCCGCAGTGGTTCGCTTTAATTTCGCTGATCCTAAGGTCCAGGGGGCGAAGAGACGCACAGCCCAAAGATATCTGTAACCATACTAAGTTGCTCATAGCACATTGGTAAATACCGTATAGAGACATCTATTCCAGGTCGCTATCATCCCCGGAATGGCAAGTAGTCGCTAATTAGTAATTAAGTTGCTTGCATTTTCTGGCGCAATAGTCGAATCCTAAGTTAGGTTGAGGTAAAGTTGGCAAGCACATCAGCAGCAGCGGTGAAATCGACGTCGAGCGCAACGGAGCGGCTTCATGTTGAACTGCAGGCATGCTGGGACATTCTTGCCGACCTGACCGCACGACTCGCGCAGTCGACTTCCTCGCTGCGCAATGCGGAACGATGCCGCGGTTCGTTGCGGCAGATCCGGGAGATGTATAGCGCAAGCGCCGCGGCGCTGCTTGAGCCAGTCGAGGCCTGCTTGCGGCTAAAGCCTGTTCGACGCAGCCTGGAGGCTGCTCAGGAATGGAATCGACAGGGGCCGGCCAAGATCCCAATTGGCCAGAGGCACCTCCACGCTCAGTTTCAAGCGCTGCTGGTCGAGACGACTTTGGATCTCTGCGAGCCGTGGCGAATATGGATTAACCAAGGGTACGAGCAGGATTGGCTTGCGTGGGATAAACGACGAGCCGCAGCAGCCGTTCGCGCAGCGGATCTGCTTGGAAGCTACAAGCGAAGGCTTTCTTCAGACCAACCGCACAGTGGCGGGAACACGGATGATCATCCCGGACTGGAAAACGGGTGGCGGCAGGAACGGGCCGTGAGCACCACGCTTGAGGTGGAGCTTGCTATCAAGACGCTTGGCTTGGATTGGCTCGACAGAGCGGAGGACCTGATTCAAGGGCTTCAAACGGAGCGCAGCTCGGTTCTTAACAAAGCCGAGACAAGGCTCGCGTGGATTGCCGAAGGAGCCGTCAACGATGTTGGCCGGCCTGCCGACACGCTCGTAGTTGCGACGCCGGATGAACGGCTTCGCGCCTGGACACGGCTGCACGAGGAACGTGCCCAGCAATTGCTGCCGGATGAGATACAAATGATCCGACCAGGCGCCTCGTTCATGCGGAGGCCCGCGCATCCCAAAAAGGCTTTTCTCGCGGCATTTACAGCGCGCGGCCGCGAGCCAGTCGAGAAGATCGCCGTGGAGTATTGGGAGCAAAGCGCCGCCCTGCTGCGAGAGACAGAACGGGCGAAAGAAATCGTCGACTACTGGAGGGTAGTGGCCGCTACAGACGAGCCGGAGTCGAATGCGCTCTTCGTTCAACCGCGGGAGAACGCCGCCTCGATGCCCAGCGAACAAATCCAGGCGGTGGCTACCGGCGCCGAGATGGAACCGCAGCTCGGCGGCGCCTTCTGGTCGTGGGAAGAGGACGTTTCGACTACGGTTGAGATCGAACGAACCGGCTGGATACCGCTGCTCAAAGGCACGCGAGGGCGGCGAGTCTTGCAGAGGGCCCTACGCTCAGGGCGCGATCGGGCCCGGCAAACCCTTCACGAAGCGAGCCGTTGGACCGCTCATCAATGGGACCGCGTCCTGGTGGCGATTGGTAGCAAGTTGCCGACAAAGCCTACCGTCACACCCGTTATCCGCCGGACGACCCTCCGGGACACGCTGAACCTTCCAGCCTCGAAAAGCGAATTGCCCGGGACCTACAGCGTGCTTTTCCATTTGGCACCGGTTGAAGACAGAAGGTTTCTGATCGGAAGAGAGCAGGAATTAACAGGCCTGGAGCAGGCGTTGAAAGACTGGGACAGTGGGCGGTTTGCAGCCTGCATTTTTGTCGGAGCACGCGGAAGTGGTAAAACCAGCCTGCTGAATTGCGCCGTGGACACCGCCTTCCGGGAACGTTTAGCGGTGCGCACACAATTTGGGGACCGGGCGCTTAGCCGGGAAGACCTGGACTCGTTCCTACGCAATATGCTCGGACTGGAGCCTGGCGCGGATCTGGCGGAAGCTTTCGCAGCAAGGCGCCGCATCATCATCATCGAGGAAGGTGAGCGGACCTACCTGAGGAAGGTAGGCGGATTTACCGCAGCCGATCATCTGACCCGTTGGATTCAAAGCACCGCCAGCACTACGCTCTGGATACTCGCAATGAACCAAAAAGCTTTTCGGGTGCTGGATGCCGCCATTCAATTTGGGCGGGTTTTCTCCCATCGGATAAACGCCATGAGCGTTTCTCGAGAAGACCTCGAGAACGCAATTCTGGAGCGGCATCGGCTGTCAGGCCTGCGGCTTGATTTCGCGGCTCCAGCAGCCAGCGATCCTAGAGTGAGCCGGCTTCGCACTTGGTTTGGGCTGCAGCACTCACCGCAGGAGTTGTTCTTCGATGCTTTGTACCAACACTCAGGTGGCGTCTTCCGGTCGGCGTTTGAATTGTGGGTCAGCTCGATTGAGGGCCTTGAAGGCCGCGCATTGAAAATAAGGCAGCCACTTGAGCCCGGATTCAGCCAGTTTCGGGCTGAGCTGACGCAGCTAGACCACTTCACTCTCTTAGCAATTCAAGAGCACGGCTCTCTCACCGAACGCGAGGTAGCGATTGTTCTTGCCGAAGCCGAAGAAGCCAGCCGCTTGCGGCTCGATCGATTGAGGGCGTTGGGTATCGTCGAACACGATCGCGAACATCCCGGGTTGCGGGTACGGCCGAAGCGCAACGTTTTTCGGACGACCTGCTAAAGAGGGTGAATCTGTCTTGAGGAGGATCCGATGAACGCAGATGCCAGAGTGCTCGGTCAATTAACAATCGGCAAGATGGCCACGGCGGCGCTGCTGATCGGCGCGGCTTGGCTGATTCTGACCTGGCTCCACCGATTCTTCAACGGGCTTGGGAATCGCCATCCGCAGATACGCTTCCTCATCCGGCGATTCGAGCCGCCGGTGCGCATTGCGCTTTGGTTTGGGGTTCTGATGGCATGTGTCGAGGTGCTTGCGCCTTCCAGGGAGACCGTTCTGGCGGTGCTCGCCTCAGCGGCGGTGGCCATCGGCTTGGGCCTGCAGGATCTGATCAAGAATGTGGTGGGCGGTTCGGTGATCGTGCTAGACCGCCCTTTCCAGATTGGGGATCTCGTGAGGGTGCGCGACGCAAAGGGCGAGGTGGAACGGATTGGGCTGCGCAGTACGAACATTCTGACTTCGAATGGAGGCCTGGTGACAGTGCCCAATGCCGACCTGGTAAACAGCTTCGTGTTCAATTCGAACGCCGGTGCGCCCGAGTCGCTGGTGTCCACGCAAATCACGCTGCCCCCGGGAACAGACTCCGATTTCGCGCTGCGCATCGGCCGCGAAGTAGCTATCGCTTGCCCGTATACTCACTTGGGCCGTCCGATCGCGATTGAGATCGGCGAAGGCAGTTACAAACCGGACTTGAAGCTGTCCATCAACGCTTACACTTATGATCACCGCTACGAACCCGCCATGCAGACCGAGATATTCCGTCGGGCGAAACGGGAGCTCTTGGCCCGCGGTGAGACGAGCGTTTAGGCACGATCGCGAGAACACAGCACGCAAGGAGCCGGCCGGTGCCTCGCTGACGGCTCCCTACTCTTCGCGCAGAGCAGTCATGGGCTGGAGCCGGGCGGCGTGGGTGGCAGGGATGAAACTCGCCACGAGCGAGACCAACACCAGCAAGATCAGAGCCGTGGCAAGCGTGAGCGGATCGTAAGGCCGCAGGCCGTAGAGCATGGCGGCCGCCGACCGCGCCGCAAAGACGGACAATAACACGCCGATCCCGCAGCCGATCAAGACCAGAACGCTGGCCTCCGACAAAATCATGCGGACAACCTGGTTGCGATCGGCTCCGAGAGCCATTCGAATGCCAATTTCGCCGCGACGGCGCGCAACCATATACGAGATCACGCCATACAGGCCAATGGTGGCGAGGGCCGCGGCCAGTACCCCGAAGAAGCCGGAAAGAGTTGCCATAAGCCTCTCGAGAATTAACGATTCTTTGATTTGTGTTTCAAACCGCTCGAAGTTCCAGACGATCAGGGACGAGTTCTCCTCCGAAACGACCTTCTTCAACTCGGCGAAAAGCGGGCCGGCACTCCCGCTGGCGCGAACCAAGTAGCGAATTCCGAGTTCAGGTTGGAGGTGCTGATCCTCAGATACGAACACGGTGGGTTCGAATTCGGCGCGCATACTGCGGTACTTCGCATTCTTGGTAAGCCCAACAATCTGGAACGAAGCCGGTGGCTCGCCCGGACCGGTCACGATGCGAATCCGCAGGCCCAGCGGGCTGGCCCCGCCCAGAAACTTGCGGCTGAATGCCTCATTCACTACGGCAACGGTCGGTGCGGACAAGTTGTCTCGATCGTCAAAATCGCGCCCGGCCAGCAGCGGCGTGCCGAGAGTCTGGAAGTACTGCGTACTCACGCGGCTGAAGTTGGATAGGACCGAAGCGCTATGCTTACCGTCTAGCAATTCAATGCGATCGTTCCAGCCGGCGCCACTGACGGGGATGATGCTGGCGGTGGCTGCCGCTTCAACGCCCGGGATCGAGCGAATGCGCGTGAGCAGATTGCGATACAGGACGCCGCGGCGTTCTGGCGAGAGATTCGCGCGGCTGGCATCAACAGCGGTAATGAGAACGCCTTCGGCCCGGAAGCCCGCTTCGGCCGTGATGAGATTGACGAAGCTCCGGCTGAAGAGCAGGGCGGCGAAGAGCAGGACCAAGGAGAGTGCGATCTGCGAAACAACCAGTCCGCGGCGAAGGCCGTTGCGTTCGCGGCCGGCGGTGGTCGACCGGGAGGAACCCTTCAAAGCGGCTCCGGTACCCATTCTTGTCGCACGGAGAGCAGGAACCAAGCCAAAGAGCAGACAGGTTACAACAGCCAGGGCGGTAATGAAGCCGAACACGCGCCAGTCGACGTTGAGATCGATGAAGAGCGGATTGTGGGTAGTGGTCAACATCCCAATCATGTAACGGCTCAGCCACTGAGCGAGCGCCGCGCCCGTCGCGGCGCCGATGAAGGCCAGCAGAAGGCTTTCGGCCAAAAGCTGCCGGATAATGCGGCCGCGGGATGCACCAATGGCCAGACGGACGGCAATCTCGCGCTCGCGGGCGCTGGCGCGGGCTAGCAGCAGATTCGCTAGATTCGCGCAAGCAATCAGAAGCACCAGACCGGCGATGGCGAACAGGATCCAGAGTGGATTCTCGTAATCGTGCCGTAGCTCCGACACGCCGGAGCCGGCGGGGCGCGACTCCAGCTTGTAGCCCGCGTAGTACTTCTGCATGTCGGGCGGGTAGTTGGGTGGTACGGTCTGCCCAAACACGGCCGGAGAGATGCTTTGCAGTTGGGCGGTGGCTTGAGCCACGGAGATACCCGGCTTGAGGCGCCCAATCGCGGCAAGCCACCAGTGATGCCGCTTCGCCAGATGGCTTTCTTCACCGGAGATGAGAGGCTCGGCACAGACGGGAGCGGCGACATCGAACCGCTTGCCGACCTCTACGCCGAAGAAATAGGGCGGCGCCACGCCGACGATGGGAAGCGGGTGACCCTCGAGCGAGATGGTTGAACCGAGAACGGCGGGATCGCCTGCGTAGTTGCGCTGCCAGAAGGCGTGGCTGAGAACCACGCCGGGGGTGGCGCAGCCAGGGCGATCGTCATCTGACGTGAGAAAGTGGCCGATTTCTGGCGTTACACCGAGCGCGGGAAAGAACTGGCTGGTAACCCAGAGTCCTTCGGCGTAACGAACCTCGCCGCCCGTGCCAATGTTGAAGCGGTTATCGCCGAAGGCGAAGATGCTGGAGAAGACTTGCTGGCGTTGCCGGATCTGCTCCCACATCGGATAGGTCAGGTTGGGGTGGCGGTCGCTGAAATTACCGTTACAGCAGTGCTCGTTGTCGGCAACACGCACCTCAGCCAGCTGTTGCGCATTCTCGACCGGCAGGCTGCGGAGGCGCAGCGCATCCAGCAAATGAAAGATGGCCGTATTGGCGCCGATGCCGAGGGCCAGAGAGAGGACGGCCACAATGAAGAAGACGGGATTAGCGCGAAGCTGGCGAGCGCCGTAGCTGAGATCCTGCCAGAAGCTTTCGAAGAAACCAATCGTGTTCATATCGCGGTCAATCTCCCTGATAGCGGTGATGTTGCCAAACTTCCGGCGCGCCGCCGCGGAGGCTTCCTGGCTGTCCATGCCTGCCTCTAGGTTGCGCGCGGTTTCCTCTTCCAGATAGGCTTGCGCCTCGGCAGCGAAATCGTCTTCCCTGCGCTTCCGCTGGAAGAATCGAAGCCATTCGCGGGCGGTCATTCGGTCGCTGGACCAAGCACGCGGGCGACCGCTTGCACGAGTTCTTCCCAGCGGTTGCGTTCGGCTCCAAGGTGCTTCTTGCCGGCTGGCGTGATGCGGTAGTACTTGGCGCGCCGGTTGTTTTCCGACGTGCCCCAAAACGATGCGATCAGGCCTTTATCTTCCAGGCGGTGCAGTGCCGGATACAATGAGCCATGCTCTACCTGAAGAACGTCTTCTGAAGAGCTCTCGATTGAGTGGGCGATGGTGTGGCCGTGCGCGGGTGCGAGCAGCACGGCTTTGAGAATCAGCATATCAAGGGTTCCCTGGAGCAGAACGCCGCCGTCGTTGACTGGCTTTTTGGGCATGAGTGGTTGCGACTTATACTCTACCAGAAGACGGTCTAGTGGAGAACTGGCCAGGTTAAAATTGATCGTGGACGATATAACGCCGCTCGCGCGAGAAAGCCGTAACGCGACGGAGCCTGGCTTGCGGAGGCTGCTCAAAGCGGATCTCTTGCCGTTTTCGGGTCAAGTTCATCACCAGGTCACTTGAGCGGCTCAACGCCACTCATGCTCGTTCCTGACATTAAAAGCTATTGGTCGGAGCGGCTCCCATTCGATTTCAGTTGGGCTGATCCGCTAGACTTTGACGTGAGAGATGCATGTCTCACGATCCGAATCCCAGCCTGACAGTGATCGTTCCATTCTTGAACGAGGAAAGATGGCTGCCCCTGTGTATCGGCGCCCTGGAGAGCCAGACTCTCGACCCGGCGCGCTTCGAGGTTCTGTTCATCGATAACGGATCAACCGATCGTTCCGTGGAGATCGTTCGCGCACACCCGCAGATCAAACTCCTCACCGAATTGCGTCGTGACCCTTACCTGGCGCGCAACCGGGGCATCGTCGCGGCAAGGGCTCGTAATCTCGTCTTCCTTGACGCGGACTGCATCCCGGAGGCGGGCTGGCTTGAAGCGCTTTGGACCACTCTTCAACAGTCGGATGCCGCAATCGTGCTGGGCTACGTCGCCTTCCCCTCCGATGCCTCCATGCTTCCTGCGCAGCTACGAATATTATTACGACCAGAAGTTGAAATATTTGGTGAATTGCAAACTAAGCGAGAACTACTTTGGTCATGCTGGCAACATTGTGATTAAGGCTGACGTGTTTGAGAGGATTGGGCTGTTTCGAGCGATGCCTTTCGCGGGGGACACTGAGATCCTTCACCGGCTGTTGGAACATGAGCCTGCCGTGCTCATTGAGTATTCGCCGGACGCCCGGGTTGTACATGCTGATGTCTCAAGCTTCAAGACCTGCCTCACGAAGCTCTTTGAATGTGGCGAGTACGCCGAAACGCTCTTACGCACGAGTGCCTACCGGCCAATACCGATCCGGGAGAGACTGAGGATTCTTCGGGCCTGCGCTCAAGAACGAGACTACCGGGCCGAAATGCTCTTCGCCACGTTCGTAATGCTGGGGACAGGTTGGATCAGTTTCGCCCTGGGCAGGGCATCGCAAACTCTGGCGCGTCATCTTCGAAGACGACTTCCAGTTCCTGAGTTCCGTGCTGCCCGAGTGCCTTCCGCCAAACCGCCCGAACCCACTGACCGGTTTTGACCTTGTGGGAATAAGGGGAATCAAATACGTTAGCGAACTGCTGGATACGGGCTACGGGCGTGCCGGCCGTGGCTACCTCCGCGCCCTGCGTCAGACCGGCGTCCCCATAACATGGACGCCGATGGTTGTTGGCAGGCGTTGGGGCCGCTGGCTTGAACCCTACGAAGGGTCCCATGTTCCGGACGACGAGTTTGCCGATCTCGTCAATCTGCAGATTGACTACGACGTGGTGCTGGTGCACCTGATCGCCGACTATTTTCTCCCTTGGCGGCAGCGCGAGCCCGGCAAATCGATCGTCGGCGTCATCGTTTGGGAATTGGATAAGTTGCCCCTTTCGACGCACGAGACACTTAACCGGATGGATGCGCTGGTCGTGCCTTGCCGGTGGAACCGCAGTGTATTCCAGGCCTGCGGCGTCACCCGGCCGATTGCCGTCGTTCCCCACATTGGCCATGCTTTTCCTGCCGCAAAGCCACTCTCCATCCGCGGGGTCCACTCAGACGACTTCGTCTTCTATACCATCGCTGCCTGGCGCGAACGAAATGCCCCCCATCTTACTCTCGAAAGCTATCTTTCTGCATTCTCGGGCGATGAAAAGGTAGTTCTTGTTCTAAAAACCGAGAAAACGAATGAGCGAGCGTGGAGACCGGGGTTCTGGTGGCATCGAGTGGAGCGGCATGTCAAGGCCCCAGTAAGAGAAATCGCAGCTATCCGCCGCCAAACGGGCTCCACGGCCCGGGTCGTTGCGATCACAGACCACCTGACTGATTCAGATCTGCACGGACTGCACGCTCGGGGCGACTGCTACGTCTCCTTGACCCGCGCAGAGGGTTGGGGGTTAGGCGCGTACGAAGCCGCGCTTGCCGGTAAGCCTGTGATCATCACCGGACATGGCGGACAACTGGATTTCCTTCCATCGCCGCCTTCCTACCACGTCGATTTCAGAACCGTGCCCTATCGGAACCCACAAGATCCGGACGGCGAGCGAATGGGCGCACTTTGGGCGGAACCGGATCTGGCCGATGGCGCCCGGCTCATGCGGGAAGTCTTTTCCGCGCCTGCCGAAGCACGCCGGCGGGGCGCCGAATTGCAAAGCTTTGTTCAGGAGCACTTTCGCGCGGAACGTATCACCGAGGATCTGTTGCAATTCATGAGCTCGCTTTCCTGACGAAGGGTCAATCGGCCAAGATGATTCCTAACCACTTTCACTTTGTATTTGGCCTTGACAAGCAACGCGAACCGTTCCACCTGGCGCATTATCTTTGCCTGGAGTCCTGTCGCCGAATCAACAATCCGGAGGCAATTTGCTTCTACTATCACTACGAACCCCATGGCCCTTACTGGGAGGCGATTCGTCCTTACCTGACGCTCGAAAAAGTAAGCCTGAATGCGTTTGTGCGGCGGTTCCGCTATCGTGACTCCGGCATGAGGCAATTTCGCTATGCCCATCACTCCGATTTCATCCGTCTGGAAAAGCTGATCGAGCGCGGCGGAGTCTACTCCGACATAGACACATTGTTTGTGCGGCCTCTGCCCGCGGCGATTTTCGATAAGCCCTTCGTAATGGGACGCGAAGGCGATGTCCGGCACCAGACAAAAGGGACCGTTACGTCCTTGTGCAACGCTTTTCTGATGTCAGCCAGGAACGCCGAGTTCGGCCGGCTATGGCTCGACCAAATGTCCGCCGAGTTCGACGGGTCGTGGAGCAACCATTCCACGCTGTTCCCGCGTCGGTTGGCCGATCAGTTTCCCGACCTCATCCACATTGAGCCACAACGGTCATTTTTTCATTTTCCGGCTTCGGGCCTGGGACTCGACATGCTTTTTGAAGGTTTGATGCCCGTTCCGGAAGGCGTTTATAGCATCCACCTTTGGGCGCATTTATGGTGGAGCGAGTCCCGCGTTGATTTCAGCCGTTTCCACGCGGGCATGTTAACGCGTCGATTCGTTGAAGAGGAGAAGACAACCTACAGCGTCGCGGCACGGCCCTTTTTGCCGGCGGCCTCCCTCGAGGTGCCAGAGAGCCGGCGTGCGCCTTGGAAGACAGGCGCGAAACGCATAGCCCAAGGGTGGAACTTGGAGGCACGAAGCTTCATCGGGCTCGCGGTCTACCCCTTGCTGCGGCGACACAGCACGAAGGCGGAAATGGGATTGAGGCTGGCTCGCGGCTATCAGGCTTACAAACAGGCGGCAGCGATGCTTACCGTGCGCAACGGATTCGAAGCCGCAATTGTGCGGCACGTCATTCAATGGGACGAGTACGAGATATTCGGCAGCCTGTTCGATTCCCAGGACGTCGTCGTCGACGTAGGCGGTCACATCGGAATTTTTGCCGCTGCTTGCCATTGGCTGGGCAGCCGGAGTATCCATTCCTTTGAGGCCGATCCCGACAACTTTGCTCTCTTGAAGAAGAACATGGCTGTGCTACCGGACGTCACGCCGTATTTTGGGGCCGTGTTTCGAAGCGACATCCCCGCCCTTGAAGAACTAGTTCATTCCGGGCCTGTGTTTTCTAATACCGGAGGTGGAGGTGTGGTCTTCGGCGGCAACCTGTTTGAGCATTTGGGCTTCGACGCGCCCAAAGCGGATCGCGAGCCGCCTCGGTCGCCGGTGCTTTCGTTAGACACCATCCTGTCGCGGTTTGACCGGGTCCGAATCCTGAAACTGGACTGCGAAGGCAGCGAATACCCTATTCTCCTGACCAGCACGCAGCTTCATCGAGTGGAACGCATCGTGGGCGAGTATCATGTCATACCCGAGGAGTCGATGCCCTTGCTGATCCCGGAAGCCCGGCTCGACGGACACCGCTCTTATGGTGCCGAGACTCTGCAGCGGAAACTTGAGGCGGATGGGTTTGAAGTCAGCATCACTCCATTAGGCGTCCAAGGACTGTTCAACGCGGTTCGTCCGGCCCCAACCAATAGAGCAAGGATTCCCAAGCGAGGTAGCCAGATCCGTCGATGAGGAAGCACCTTCTGTTCATCAGTCCTACCTGGTTCGGATCTGATCGAACGCCACGAAGCGGTCTTGAAATGCGGGCCAAAGCCGTGGCTGACTGCCTGACCAACGGCTACCAGGTGCATTTGTTTGTCCCTTATCCGTTAGGCAAGGCTCCGATCTTCGATTCGCAGTCTGGCATAACACCAGCCCCGAAAACCTCCGTCAGCCCCGATGTCCGCTTGCGCCGATTTGTCTACAATCGCCTGTCCCCGTGGTACACGCGCATTTATTCGGTTCCCGGAGATTGGACTGGCACAGCACCGGCAACGCGCCTGATGCTGTCGTCCCTTCGGTTTGATCCGCCGGATCGTCTCCCGGACCGTGTCCATATCTTCCGCCACGGGATGGCGCCTTTCGGAGCGATGTTCTTGGGAAGGACTCCTTGCCATCTGGATTTGGACGAGAGCGAAGCGCGCACCCGCTGGAGCGTTGCTGCCCTCGCCCGCCGGAACGGTGACCGGAATCTGGCCGAGCTATTGGAAACCGAAGCCAGGTTCTATGCAAAATCCGAATTGGAATGGCTTCCTCGCTTTGAACGGATCTTTGTTTCCGCGCAAGCTGAACGCGACTATCTGCTGGACCGCAATCCTAATTTGCCAGTGACAGTTCTTCCGAACACGATTGTCTTCGAAAACGACCCTCGACCGTCCGGGCGCCGCCCGCCGCACGCCCCTTTCACTCTGCTCTTTGTCGGAAATCTCGCTTATTACCCAAACGAGGATGCGCTTCGCTATTTCATTCGCGGCATTCTCCCAGCGTTGAAAGCGCGCGTCCCTGATGTGCAGGTGCACATTGCCGGTTCCGGGGCCTCCCGCGCCCTGAGGAATCTACTGCGCAATGAGCCCGCGACCCGCATGCTTGGTCTGGTGCCGGATCTGGCCTCGGCTTATGCCGAAGCGCACGTTGCCATTGTTCCATTGAGGGCCGGGGGTGGAACCCGGATCAAGGTTCTGGAAGCGTTCGCACACCGGCTCCCTGTTGTTTCAACAAGTGTGGGGTGCGCTGGATTGGCGGTTCGTCCGGAAACGCACCTTATAGTGGCCGATTCGCCCGAAGGCTTTGCGGATGGCTGCGTCCGGCTCATGCTAAGCGCTGAACTCGGCGAGGCGCTTTCCGCGCAGGCTTTCAAGCTGGTGTCAAATAACTACAGCAATCGATGCCTCGAAAGCACTCTGGGGGCGTTCTAGCATGACCGTGGAACAAAACACTATGGAACTCTGTCCAGCGGAAGCCGCACGAAACGGATCTTCTTACGGTTCCACGTGTACGTCATCACCAGGTCGCCCGACACCAATTGAATGAGCGCGGGGTAGGAATATTCGCCGGGAGCGTTTTCGAGAGTCGCGAAGTTTCGCCAGGTCTCGCCATCTTTGCTGACAGCAAGCTTCAGCGGCGTACGGAGCAGCGATGAATCGTTGTAGATCATCACGAAGCGGCCGTCTTTTAAGCGCAGGGCGTCAATTCCGGAATTCGGATTCGGAAGAGAGGTGGCATGCGCGGCAGTCCAGTGTAAGCCGCCATCGAAAGAATCGGCGGCGCAGATACGGCCGATGTCCTTCGTGGCGCGCGCGTACAGGCGAACGTGCGGGCCGTCGATGGGAACAACCACTGGCTGAATAATTCCGTGGCGGCCTTTGTCATTGCCATCGGCTGGCGACGGTGGCACCGTGATGGGACCGTGCCTGGTCCAGGTCTGGCCGTTGTCGGCGCTGCGCTCAATCCAAGCGGCCCAACTGTGGTAGCTCTCCACCGAAGTTCCGCTGAGGATAACGCCATCGGCTAGAACCAGCGGCTTTTCACGAATGGGACCGTAGAGACCGGCGGGAAGGTGTTCCACCGGCGACCAGGTTTGGCCTTCGTCGTGGCTGAGCCGCCGCGCTGCGCTCCACTCGGCGGGATTCGGTCCAAACTTGTAGTAGAGCCAAAGCACGCCATCAGCCGAGTGGAAGAGCACCGGATTGTAGGTTGCAATTCTATGCTCGCGGGCTAGTTCGACGGGCTTCTGCCAGTGACCGTACTGGTGGCGCGCCGACCAGATGGCTACGTCGGGCGCGCCCTCGTCGGAGCCACCGAACCAGGCAGAGAGCAAACTTCCGTCCTTGAGTTCAACAATCGTGGATGCATGGCACGACTGTGTGGGCGAAGGATCCGCCACGTATTCGCCCGGCGCCTGAGCGCAACCGGCGAGACTCCCAGCCGACAGCAACAGCAGCCATGAGCAGACCGGACGCATACGCGACTATTTTTTCTTGTGATGCTTCTTGGGCGACGTCTGAGCGGAGGACGGCTCCGGCATGGCTGCGGATTTTCCCATGGACGGCTTTTCCGCGCCAGGTCCGATCTTGCTGAGAATCCGGTCGTGAATCCAATGCTCGTCCCACCATTCGATGGGATTCACCTGTACCCCCTCGACGAGCATGCTGAAGTGCACATGATCGCCGAACGCCATGCCGGTGGATCCGGAGAGACCCATCGACTGTTTCTTCTCGACCATGTCGCCAACCTTCACGTCGATCTTGCTCATGTGCCCATACAGGGTCTCGAGGCCGTAGCCATGATCGAGAACCACGCAGTTGCCGTAAATACCTAGCCGGTCGGCATAGATGACTTTTCCGGAGTTGGCGGCCTTCACCGGCATGTGCTCGTGAGCAGCAATGTCAAAGCCCAAGTGCACCTGTTCGTCTACTTTCTTGCCTTGATACATGTACGTGCGGTGGTCCGCGAAATACGATTCTCTCTTGCCGAGGATCGGTTCGAAAGGACCCGACCAGAGTATCTTCTGCTCGGTTTTCAGCCGAAGATCGGACAACGTCTGATTATTCTCCTTTCGCATATCGCGATTGAGATGGACAAAGCGCGTGACCAGGTCGCCCGTGCTGGTCGGGTCAATGTCGTTCACCACCTTGCGCATGTTTTCGTCCGTTAAATCAATGATGCTGTCGTGGAACTTCTTAGGAAAGACTTTCACCCAGAACGTGGCCGTGGCTTCGGTTCCGGCCGCGTTCTTCGCATAGACGACGGGCATCGTATCGGGCGAAAGCGCGTACGAGTACGGAAATAGCGAGAAGCGATGTCTTGAATCCTCGGGCTGCCCCGGCATGGCAAAGCTGCGCGCCGTATCGGGTCCAATTCGCACGCCGGCTTCGGACCAATCACCGTCGACATCCATCACGACCAGTTCCGCGCCGCCTTGATTGATGTAATGTTGGAGCCCATCGGCCGTGATCGAGGGCGGCTTCAAGACGACGTTGACATCCTGCTGCCAGGTTGTGGTTTGGCCGCGGAGATCGTTGGATGCGGCCTGGACGATGAGTTTCGCCGCGCCCTCTTTCAAGAATGTGGCTTGCTTTCGTCCCACCGGGAATCTGAACGTGCGCGGCGACTGAGCTGACTTTTCCGCGTTTGTGTAGATGGTTTGGCGCTGTCCATTCTGTTCGAGCGAAGCGTTGAAACTTTTCACGCCGTGCGAACCGATGGCAGTGAACGTGACTGGCGTTGCTTCCCCGATGGCGGCGATGGGACTTCCGGGTTTTAGGACAACTGCCTCGCCACGGAACCAAATGAACCCAATGACGACGATTATCAGGAGAACGATTAGTGCAAGGATCTTTTTCAACATCTTAAGGTTTGTGTTATTTACTTTCTACTTCGGTTTGAATGACCCGCCGCCCATCGATGCGGTAGTTTCCCGCCAGCACCCATGCGACGGCCTCAGAATAGATGCGATGCTCCTCGACAAGAATGCGCGCCGAGAGAGAGTCGACTGAGTCGGTGTCCAGCACAGGTACAACCGCCTGCAACAGGATCGGCCCACTGTCGAGGTGCTCGTCTACGAAGTGGACCGTGCAGCCTGCGACTTTTACTCCATGGGAAAGCGCCTGATATTGCGCGTCGAGACCGGGAAACGCCGGCAGCAGAGATGGGTGGATATTGAGAATGCGTTGGGGAAACTGGCTGACAAAGTACCCGCTCAGCAGACGCATATAGCCGGCCAGGCAGACCAGATCGACCTGGTGTTGCTGCAACAACGCGACTACCTGGCGGTCATACGCTTCCCGTTCGACGCCCTTCGAATCAAGCTGGGCGGTGGGAAGCCCCAACTGGCGGGCGAGCTCCAGACCGGGCGCGGCGCCGCGATTTGAGAACACCAGGCCAATTTCTGCGTTCAGCTTGCCGTCCGCTATGTTGTGCGCAATGGCCTCAAAATTTGAGCCGCGGCCGGAGAGCAGAATGCCCAGTTTCGGTTTGCGTGGGCCGGCTTGGCTCACAGATAGGCCACCCGGGAACGTTTGGGCAATTTTATTTTGACCACGCGTCCAATCTCGTAGTGAGGTTCGCGCAGTTTCTTCAGCAGGCTCCGCGCTTCTGCCAGGTTTTTCGGCGCAACGATCAGAACCATGCCGACGCCGAGATTGAAAGTGCGGCGGTAATCCTCTTCGGGAATGTTACCGAGACTTTTCAGTAAATCGAAAATCGGCTGGCTGGGCCAAGAGGTAGCGTCAATTTCGGCGCCCAACCCCTTTGGCAGCACGCGTGGAACATTCTCGGTGAGGCCGCCCCCAGTGATGTGTGCTGCCGCTTTCAAAAGACCCGCGCCGAGCAGAGTCTGAATCGGCTTCAAGTAGGACTTATGGACCTTTAGTAGCTCGTCAGTCAGAGTAGTGGCCAGCTCGGGGATAAGCGCGTCCGGACGGTGCCCCGCCACTTCAAACAACAGCTTGCGGGCAAGCGAATAGCCATTTGTATGAAGCCCGTTGGAGGGCAGCCCCAGCAGAACATCACCAGCCGCTACACCGGCTCCAGTCACCATCTGCTTGCGCTCGACGGCGCCCACGATGAAGCCGGCCAGATCGTATTCGCCCGGGACGTACATGCCGGGCATCTCGGCGGTTTCGCCGCCGATGAGGGCACAGCCGTTCCGCCTGCAGCCTCGCGCCAGGCCTTTCACAACCTCACCGCAAACTTCGGCATCCAGCTTGCCGACCGCAAAATAGTCGAGGAAGAAGAGCGGCTTGGCGCCCTGCACGGCGATGTCGTTCACGCAGTGATTGACCAGGTCCTCCCCCACGGTGTCGTGACGGCCTGTGGCAAAGGCGATTTTGAGTTTGGTGCCCACGCCGTCGGCGGAACTCACCAGAACCGGATCGCGCAGGCCTTTGAGCGAGTAACCGGCGCCAAAACTGCCGATTGAGGTCAGCACATTGGGCGTCATCGTACTAGCGGCGTGTTTCTTGATGAGCGCAATAGCTCGATCAGCTTCGTCGATGTTCACGCCCGCATCGCGATATCGAATCTGCTTCTTAGTGGCCACCGCCCTCAGTGTATCGCGCGAGGCGGGTGACAACGTCCAGCGAAATAGGTTCCCGCTAGACGCGAAATTTACTGCGGAACACGGCCGGCGGTCGCGGTGTCTGAATCGATGTAGCCTGACTCCTGAGACGGGTCCGGCTTGCCTAAGGAAGGAAGGCCTTATGTTTGAGCAATCTGTACTGCCCGCAGCCCCTACCAACACACGCGCAGCGTTCGTGGCGGTAACCGTAGCGGAGATGCTCGGTGTCGCTTGTGCGGTGATCGTCCCGCTATTCCTGATCGGGCGGCCGAGTGTGCCGAAGCTTCCGGTCGTGCTGCGATTCCAACCGAGGCATGCTGAACTGGTTGCGGTCAGCCCTGAGAGGGTTACCACGCAAGCGCCGGTTCACCGGGTCCTTGATGTCCAGCGACTTGTCGCACCTGTCCGAGTTCCCTCGCGCGTCGTCGATCTACACGACATCGCGGCGCCGGACCCCGGGGTGTTTGTAACCGAAGCAAGCGGCACCCCAGTCGGCGATGTCATCGGGGCGCCGATGGCCCGCACTGCTGTTCCTCCACCGCCGCCCCTAGCCCCTCCGCCCGCCGAGCGCCCCAGCCATCCGGTTCGCGTAAGCCAGGGGGTTCAGGAAGCGAAGCTGCTTAAGAGAGTGCTTCCGGTGTATCCGGAGATTGCCCGGAGCATACGCCAGTTCGGGACAGTACGACTGATGGCCGTGATTGGCAAGGATGGCCACATACACGACGTGCAAGTGTTGGGCGGCCCTGAGATACCTGGTTGCGGCAGCTGTAGCGGCCGTCGAGCAGTGGGTCTACAAACCAACCCTCCTTAACGGCGAGGCGGTGGAGGTGATCGCTCCGATCACAGTGAACTTCACGTTAGGTCAATAGCCGCCGGTGTGTCTATTGACTAGCGTCCGCGTTCTCCGGGTACGCCTCAGGCGGTTTCCGGCTGTCGATCCAGCGCAGCAGCAACAACGAGAGACCGCACAGCAGCAGGATAATCAGCAGCACATATTCCCAATGCGTTTTCAGATACGGTAACGTCTGCTGGCCGTAGCGCTGGCCGAGATAGGCGAGCGCGGAATAACGGATGACGCGTGCGAACAGAATGACCGCGAGAAAATAGGCAGTTCGCACTTCTAGGACCGCAGCGCAAAAGATGGGAATCTTGAGCGGCATCGGAATGGGGGAGAGCGCAGGCACGAACACGGTCAGCAGGCCGTAGCGTTCGAACCAATGCCGCAACTGCTTGCCGCGGCCGCTCTCGGTATACTTCGCCAGCATCACGTGCCCACCTTTCCGCGCCAGCAGAAACAGAAATAGGCTGCCAATCAGCGACCCCACGACTGCACAACCAGCGGCAGGGAAAGCCTGAGCCGGATTGACGGTGGAAATCGCGATCAGGAGCGCATCCACGCCGCCCACAATCGGGACGCCCGCGGAATCTAGAATCGCCAGAAAGAAAAGCCCGAATGGGCCCCAGGAAATCAGGGTTGTGATGAACTGCTTCAGTCGTTACTCCGACGCATGCTTCTGATCGACATCGGAATCCAGGATAGCGAACAAGCCCGCTTCATCCAGAACCGGAATGCCGAGCTCGTTGGCTTTGTCGAGCTTGGATCCCGCTTCTTCGCCGGCGACAACATAGTTTGTTTTGCGGCTCACCGAGCCCACCACTTTGCCGCCGTTCGCTTCAATCCGTTCTTTCGCTTCGTCGCGCGTGAGTGTTGGCAAGCTTCCCGTCAGCACAAACGTTAGACCATTTAGTGCCCCAACTTTTTTCCGCTTCTTCTGCTGGGTGAACTGAAGACCGGCCTCGCGCAGCCGTTCCACCAATTCCTGGTTCTGCTTTTCGTCGAAGAAGTCGCGAATGGCGGCGGCCACTTTGGGGCCCACTTCTTCGGCCTGTTGCAATTCTTCCACGCCAGCCTTGGCGATGACATCGAGGTCCCCAAAGTAATCGGCCAGAATCTGCGCCGTGCGCTCGCCGACAAAGGGAATTCCGAGACCGTTCAAAATACGCGCCAGGGGCTGCAGGCGCGAACGCTCGATATTATCGATGACCTTGGCGGCCGACTTCTTGCCCATGCGCTCAAGCTCTTCAAGCTGCTCCGCCTTTAGTTGATAAAGATCAGCAATGCTCTTCACCAGGCCACGCGCGAGTAACTGATCCACCAGGGCGTCGCCCATGCCGTCGATGTCCATCACGTGCCGGCTGGCGAAATGCAGAAGCGATTCCCGGATACGCGCCGGGCAATTCGTGTTGACGCAGCGGCGGGCGACCTCGCCTTCCTCGCGCACGACATGGCCGCCGCAGACCGGACACGTGGACGGCATGTGAAAGGCTTTCCGCTGCGCACCGTGTTCGACGACGCGCACGATTTTTGGAATCACATCGCCGCTGCGTTCCACCAGCACGCGGTCGCCAATCGCGAGGCCAAGGCGGCCTATCTCGTCCTCGTTGTGCAACGTGGCACGGGAGACCGTCACGCCGCCGACCACGACGGGCGCAAGATGAGCAACGGGCGTGAGCGCCCCGGTTCTGCCCACCTGCACTTCGATATTTTCCAACGTCGTTTCGGCTTGCCGCGCGGCGAATTTGAACGCAATGGCCCAACGCGGCGCTTTAGCGGTCCAGCCGAGCTTATCCTGTTGGGCGACGGAATCCACTTTCGCCACCACGCCATCGATCTCATACGGCAATTCGTCGCGCTTGGCTTCGAGTTCGCGGATAAAGACCAGCAACTCATCCAGGTCTTTGCACAGCCGGCGGTTCTGGTTTACTTTGAAGCCCATGGACTCAAGGCCGTTAAGAGATTCCCACTGGCTGTCCAGGAGCGGGCGTCCTTCCCGGAACAGAAAGTAGGCGAAGAAATCGAGCTGGCGCGCGGCAGTGAGTTTCGGGTCGAGCGCTCGCAGCGCACCCGCCGCCGCATTCCGGGGATTGGCAAATCGCGGGAGTTCCTCTTTTTCCCGTTCGTCATTCAGGCGCTCGAAGGAGGTCTTCAGCATCACCACCTCACCGCGCACCTCGAAGGCCGCCGCGGCATCCACCGGCTTCTTCACGCGTAACGGCAGTGAACGAATCGTGCGGGCGTTTTCGGTGACCTCCTCGCCCACCCGGCCGTCACCGCGCGTCAACGCCTGCTTCAGTTTGCCGTGCTCGTAGTGCGCTGCCATCGAGAGCCCGTCCAGCTTCACCTCACCTACATAGAAGAACGTCTCCGACTTCAATAGGGAACGAACGCGCTGATCGAATTCCCGTAATTCCCCCTCGTTCAGTGCATTATCCAGACTCAGCATGGGCGAACTGTGCGCCACTTTGACGAACCCTTCGCGAGGCGCTCCGCCCACGCGCTGGGTGGGGGAATCCGGCGATTGATACTCCGGATGCTTCTCCTCCAACTCGCGCAGACGGCGCATCAGCCCGTCGTATTCGGCGTCAGTGATTTCTGGTCGATCCAGAACGTAGTAAAGATACTCGTGGCGCTCTAACTGGTCACGAAGCTCCTCGATCTGGCGCTGAACTGCACTTTTCATGGCTGAAAACCTATAATGAATAATTGCGGACCGACGCCGGGCATTACAAGAAAGCCGCCATCATCTTCAACCCTTACGCGGGCCGATTGGTTCAGGGCACGCGCTCGCTCCAACGTACCATCCACGTCCTGGAAGACCAAGGCATTCCCGCGGAGTTGTTCCCCACCGAAGGGCCGAATACGGCCGACCGCATTGCCCGCGCTGCGATCGTTTCGGGCTGCGATCTGATTCTGGCCGCCGGCGGCGACGGGACCATCAACGAAGTGGCCAATGGCATGGTTTACTCCCAGGTTCCCCTGGCAATCCTGCCAGGTGGCACGGCGAACGTGCTCGCGCATGAATTGGGCGTGAAGATTCACATCGAGCAGTCCGCTGCGGGCATCTCGACGGCGGTGCCCACTCGCATACCGGTCGGCTGCCTGACCGATGCCCGGGGAACCAAACGCTATTTTCTGCTTATGGCGGGCGTTGGGCTGGACGCCCAGATCGTGTACGACATGAACCTCGATCTGAAAGCTTTCGCTGGAAAACTGGCCTATTACCTCGGTGGTTTCTCGCAGATCATGAAACCACTGGTGCCTTTTCAGGCCATCGTGGACGGCAAGAAGTTCACTACCACCTTCGCGCTGGTTACCCGCGTTCGGAATTATGGCGGCGATTTCGAGATCGCGCGCGAAGCCTCGTTGCTGCGCGATCAATTCGAGGTTGTATTGTTTGAGGCGAAGCGGTCTTACGAGTACATGCCATATCTGGCGGGTATGATGCTAGGCCAGGTCGCCAAAATGAAGGGCTGTACGGTGCTCAGGGCGAGGTCGATCCGATGCGAACCGGCCGATCCTGAGCGGGCGCCGCTGCAGGTGGATGGAGAGTTCGCCGGGCGCATCCCGGTTTCCATCGACATTGTTCCGCACGCGCTGACCCTTCTGCTTCCCCCTCAGTTTGTCGAGCGTGAGCGAGTTTTCCAGCAGGCGGCCACCTTCGCTTAGAAGCGCCGGCCATGGATAACATCACTCACACCCTGACCGCGATAGCGCTCTCCCGCGCCGGATTGAACCGCCTTTGCCCGCATGCAACGCTGCTTCTGATCGTTTCGGCCAATATACCCGACCTTGATATGCTTACGCTGTTCAAGGGCACGCTCGCCAACCTGGAGATCCATCGCGGTTACACGCACTCGCTCCTGCTGTTTCCGGTGATGGCCGCGCTGGCTACGGCGCTTTCCGCTTTGCTTTGCCGCCAGAAACTGCCCTGGCTTCGGGCCTGGCTGATTGCCTGCATCGGCGTTCTGAGCCATCTCCTGCTTGACCTAACCAATGCCTATGGGATCCGGCTCGGCCTTCCCTTCACGTCCAAATGGTCCTACCTCGACCTGAACTATCTGTTTGATGGCGTCATCATGGCCGTTCTGATCATTGCTGCACTGTGGCCGCTGCTGGCGAGCCTGGTAAGCGACGAAATCGGCGAGCGGAGGAAACCGGGACCCGGCCTCGCCATATTCGCGCTGGTCTTTTTCGTTGCGTATGATGGCGCTCGCTTTGTGCTCCATCAGCGCGCCATCGCACAACTGGAGTCGCGGCTGTATGAAGGTGAAGAGCCGCTGCGCGTCGCGGCTTTGCCCCACGCTGTCAATCCGTTCATCTGGGCGGGTATTGTCGAAACCAGCTCTGCCTATCACGTCTATGCGGTTCCGAGCGTCGGCGAGTTCGATCCGGCCAGCGGCGATACCCTGTTCAAGTCCGAGTGGCGGCCCAGCTTCGAAGCCGCTGCAAAAACGGAGCCGTTCCGCTACCTGATGTACTATTCCCGCTTCCCTTTGTGGCGCGAGTCGCCGGCAGCGGAAGGCAGCACACCACTCTCGCAAGTGGAACTGATTGAGCTTCGCTTCGGGCATCCTCCGAATCCGACACTGCATGCCGAAGCACTCGTGAACAGCGCGAATGAGGTTCTCGGGACGGGCATCACTTTCCTCGGGCCACGGCCTAAAGCGGCGAGATAGCTCACGGAAATTGTGCTTTTGACAACCCGTAAATGAACTGGAGCGATGGGCGAATTGCTGTCTCATGACGTCGACCCGGCCGCGACCTGTAGCCGGTGACGCGAAGAGACTTCGACGGCGCGGGTCGAGCGGGCTGCCCAAATCCGCCCGTTCCGCTAAAGACTCGACGGCGCCGTCAGGTACCCTAGGAGATGGCACAGCTGTTTCGCGATCCGTGGACCAGAGTGAACCAGTGAAGTAAAGGAAACAACATGGTAATTGGAAGGAATCTGCTGGCAGCGCTGGCCGTGGTCGGCATGACGGGCGGTTTGTATGCCCAGAGCAGCAACAAGGTAGCCGTGATCAGCATCCAGAACGCGATCATCGCGTCCAAGGATGGGCAGAAGGCGGGCCAGGAATTGACGGCGAAGTTCGGCCCGAAGCAAAAGGAGTTCGATACGCTGCGCGGCGAGTTGGCGCAACTACAAGAACAACTGCAAAAGGGTGGTCCGACGCTTACACCCGATAAAACCGCTCAGCTGCAAAAAGACATTGACGAGAAAAGCCGGAGGCTGCAACGTCTCCAGTCGGATGTTAAGGATGAATATACAGCCGATCAGCAGAGGCTGTTGGTGCCGCTAGAGCAGAAAATGGTCGCCATCATCTCGCAATATGCCAAGCAAAAAGGGTTCAACGTAGTGCTCGACACCAGCGGACCGGTGGTGTTCGCCGACCCTTCGATCGATATCACGAAGGACATAGTGGCTCTGTACGACGCCGCACCGGCCGGGCCCGCCCCTGGTAGCGGGGCTGCACCGGGAGCGCCGGCTGCATCAAAGCCACCCGGAGCAAAGTAAGTCAACAGGCCAGTTCACTCAGGCGGAAGCTGCTGATCTAGGCGGCTTCCGCTTTTGTTTTTGAAAAGTGCGCCGTTTATCGCTTGGAGAACCTTCGCCGCAGCCCCTTCATGATCCGCTCGCCCAGCGCTCCAAACGGCTGGTCGGTGGTGACGTAGGTCCAGGTTGCTCCACGTTCCAAACGTTCTGGTTTCTGGAAATAAATCACGCCATCCCGGATCTCGGCTGTCCCAAATGCTTCGGCAATTTCATCTTTCAAGCAGTGATGAAAATCCGCGTAGATCTCCTTCTCGCCGGTGAGGAAGGTAAACAAAGGGTCGCGGCCGCCCCACGAAGCCCAATGCACGCCGCCCCGCAACTCGGCAACATTGGCGAGATAGTCGGCCCAGAGATCGTCGATGACAGCCGGCACGATTTGACGTCCCGCCTTTTCGACATTCTCTTCGCCGGCGGCTTGGAGCAGTTCGCCAAACTGTTCTTCGGCGAGCATCGAACGGAGACTCCACTGTGGTGACAGCAGAATCTCGCGCCGCAAGGTGTACATCTCACGGCGATGGTGCTCAACCACGCCGTCGTATTTCCAAAGCATTTCCCGGAGCTCCAGATTCTGGCTCTCCACCGTGCGCTGGACGCTCTCGATATCCGGGTTCTCCGCAATACCGAAACGCACCAGCAGGTCGTCTTCAAGGCTGATGAAGAAGCGAGACGTGCCCGGATCACCCTGACGTCCGGCGCGGCCGCGAAGTTGGTTGTCGATCCGCCTGGCCTCATGGCGGGTGGTGCCGATTACATACAGGCCGCCCAGTGCCACCACTTGGTCGCGGCCGGTGGGCGGATTGCCGCCGAGCAAAATGTCGGTGCCTCGTCCCGCCATATTCGTGGATACCGTTACTGTCCCCAGCGCGCCGGCAAGCGCGACGATCTGCGCTTCCGCTTCGTCATTCCTGGCGTTTAGGACGGAGTGCGGAATACCAATCATTTGAAGGCGGCGGCTCAACGCCTCGGATTCCTCCACACTGGCCGTTCCCACCAGAATCGGACGACCCGTCTCATGGACCTTCCGAATCTCTTCCGCCAGTGCGCGATTGCGCGCCTCCTTATCGGCATACACCACATCAGGCAGGTCCTTGCGAATCACTGGCCGGTTGGTCGGAATTACCGTCACGGGCAGCTTGTAGACCTTCCAGAATTCGCTGGCCTGCGTGGCGGCGGTACCGGTCATGCCGCAGATCCTTTCGTACATCCCGGCCAGGCTCTGCACGGTAATCGAACCGAGAATGCGCCCCTGCGTTTTAAGGCGAACACGCTCCTTCGCCTCAATGGCGGATTGCAAACCCGCCGGCCATCGGTGGTTCTGCGCGATGCGGCCCTTGAACTCATCCACTAGTTCGACCGAGCCCTCCTTAACCACGTAATCCACGTTGCGTCGCAGCAGGACCCGCGCATGCAACGCATCTTGCACCGCGGTCAGAATGCGGAGGTTCTGGGCTTCGAACAGACTTCCGCAACCGAGTGCCCGCTCCACATAAGAAATACCGGCATCGGTCAATTGGACATTGCGGGCGAACTCATCGAGGGAAAAGTGTTTGTAAGGATGAAGCCCGGCGACCAATGAGTCCGCGCGACAGGCGAGCGCGGAATCTTCGGGCACGCCGCCCGCGATGACGAGCGGGATGCGCGCCTCGTCGATCAGGATGGAATCGGCTTCGTCGATAACAGCAAAGGCAAACGGCCGCTGGACCAATTCGTCCGCCCCGCGAGCCAAGCCGTCGCGCAGGTGGTCGAAGCCGACTTCATTAGCCGTCGCGTAGGTCACGTCAGACAGATACGCAGCCCGGCGTTGCTCGAGTGTCATGTTCTGTGAAATGTGGCCGACCGATAGCCCGAACCAATCGTAGATGCCGCCCATCCGTTTAGCGTCGCGTCGAGCCAGGTAGTCGTTGGCCGTTAACACATGTGCGCCCCGGCGCTTGAGGGCATACCAGACCACAGCCGGCACTGCCGCGAGCGTCTTGCCTTCGCCGGTTTGCATCTCGGCGATTTCCCCCCGGTTTAGTGCGAGCGCGCCCAGAATCTGCACGTCGAAAAGATGCAGCCCTAGCACACGCTCTGCAATCGCCGCTGCCAGCGCGAACGTTTCAACCACGCCGGCGTCGGCGCTCAGGCCTTTCGCAGCTGATTTGAGTTGATCATCCGTAAAATCAGCCAGATGATCCCGCCGCCAGTTAATATCCCGCAATTGATCCTCGGCTTCACGATCTCCGAGTCCAAAAAGACGTAGCAGGCTTCCTAAAGACACAAGTACTCTCCTTCTGATTTCCAAAACGTTGGTCGTGGTTAGGCGAAGAGAGAGCGTATGGGAGGCGGACGTTGGAAGAGTGCGGCGGTGTCGGGTTCGCGCCTGGTCCGTGAAACGTATGACGGTGTCGGTTGCCGAGCCTGTATGGCGTTGCGACTTCGCTGGGGTTTGCGAGGGGTCTGCTGTTCGGCTTCTCCTGAGCAGACAATCTCAGAGCCCAAAAGAACACGGGCGGATGGCAACACTCCCTGCGTTGACAACAACGCAAGCAGTGCGACGAATGCGTATCTCACAACCGCTCGTGCCACGTCTTAAGCGTCGCACAAACCGGCTTGCGGTGTGTGTGGCCGATCAAAAGCCGGCTTCTTTGCGGATCCACTCGGGTTCGTCTGGCTCACCCTTGGGCTTCATGCCTTTGGTCATCGACCAGCGGTGAATCCAGGAAAAACCGCCTGGGCCGACGTACGTTTCGGGCATGGCGTAGGCCGGATCTTCCAGTGCGCGTTCCAACGATACAAACTTGTAACCTCGGCGGCGCATCATGGCCAGCAGATCGGGCATGGCATCTGCATTGAGCTGGCTGGCGTGAATCAGCAGGACCTGGCGAATGTCATGGCCCGTGACTTCGATGGATCGCGCTTCGAAGAAGGCAAAGATCGACTCCATGTAGGCCAGGTACAGCTCGCGAACGCGGTTCGCTTTTTCTGAATCGCCGGCGACCAAAGCCTTCGCGTAGACGACGGCGAACATGTAGTCGGAGTCGTCGAGCGTCACCGGAGCATTGTGATAGCCGTGAACCTGGAGAAACTGTTGCATGGCCGCCTTTGTTGCCGGATCCTTGCCGGCATGCAGGAAGGGATATCGGAAATACACCGGCCGGCGGCCGGCGATCGCCGTCGTCACAGCTTCGCCTTTCACAAGGTCGGATTCAAAGACCGCCACGGAGGTCGTGTTCAAATCCAAGTGCGAACATGTGTGATTGCCCAACTCGGCGCCGGCCGCGACCCAGAGTGACAACAGAGCCCGCAGTTCATCGGCATGATGGCACTCGTTGACGAAGCCGATTAGGGGTATGTGCTCGCTTTGAAAGGGCGCCAACAGCTTGACCGTCATCGACCGGTCAGCTTCCGGCGTCGTAAGAAGGTCCCCGCCGCGCGGCAGATCGTCGATGGTGATCGCCACTTCACCGGCGAAAAGGCAGCCGCTGATCAGCACCATTAACAGGAGCAAGGGGACGGATCGAGGCACGTTACATCTTAGCGGTTTTGTTCAGGTGCCCTCGAATGGCCACCGCTAGTTGTAGCGAATCGAGATATCTACGCCGAAATGGTGGTAATCGGAGAACGAGATCACGTTCCATTCCCGATGGCGGTCGTGCGGGTAGGTGACACTATATGTGGCCTTCAGCGGCAGGATGAAGGAGTGCCCATCGAGATCGCTCGGGCCGAAGTCCACGCTCCAATCCACCTGCGAGATTCCGGTGCCTGAGGGAATCTGGTTCGCCGTACGTCGAATGCGCAACACTTCACCCGTGGCTTGTGAGATCCAAATCTCTCCGTGGAATCCCAGCAAATAATGCTTGGATCTTACTAGGAACTCCCAGTCACTCTCTGACTGGGGCACGTCGAAGGGAAAGAGAATCGCCGGATGGCCGTTTAACCGTGTAATCACGCCCATTTGGATGGCGGTATCGGAATCGAGAGTCTCTGCAGTCTGCCGGAGGAGGGTCGAATACTCACCTACCGACCACGCGCCGCCGATACGCGAGATGCTCAGTCGAGGCTTGTCGTTCTGCCGGATATTCGAGTAGCGCTCGGCACCCTGTTCCATGGCCACGTCCGAGGTGATCACGTCCACCGGATTACCCGCTGTGTCAGCGATGGAGCCCTTGAAGCGGTCGATCCGCTCTCGGCAGACGACGTTGGAGAGCTCCCGGTAGATTCGTGATGACGCCTCGCGGCCGCGCAGCAGCAGGTCATAGCCGGACAACTGTGGCCCAGGAAGGTTTGAGCCGGCCGGCGGTTCGCTCGGCGAGGCCGACGACGACGAAGCGCGCACTGACAGCAGTACAGCTGCGGATAAGAACAGGAGGGCGCTCTTGAAACAATGCGGTCTCATGTTGCGGCTACTGCAGGAGGCCCCGGCAAACGCATCCGCCCGTGCTCCCTTAACTGGCTCTTCGACGCTGCAGGGACACGGGGCCAGGAAAACAGTCGTAGCGCCGTGACAACATCCGGAGTAGATTAAAGCGGGCGAGTGATAGGATCTGTGGAGTACTGCAAGCGTTTGCAAGCACCCATTCACGACAACTTCAGAAAGTCCCATCGAGGAGTTCACGCATGCAACCAATTGACCGCCGGGCTTTCCTCGCATCCCTTCCGGCAGCCCTCGCACTGCCGCGACTGGCTCGGGCCGCCGACGCAGAGATAGAGGTGTTTATCGCTGAACCCATAGGAACGGTGAGCCCGCGGTTGTACGGACAGTTCGTCGAGCACCTCGGCGGCGTCGTTTACGACGGTGTTTGGGTCGGGCCCGATTCGAAGGTCGCGAATATTCACGGCATCCGCAAAGCATTAGTTGATGCGATGAAGCCGATAGGCGGAACGGTGATTCGCTGGCCCGGTGGCTGCTTCGCTGACAGCTACGACTGGCGCGACGGCATCGGGCCGCAGGCCGAGCGTCCGACTCGTAATAACTTCTGGGCCAATTCCGGCCGCTTGCAGAACCTTCCCCAAACCAGCCCGTCCCGCAACGATCCAAACGCGTTCGGAACGAATGAGTTCATGGAGTTCTGCCGCCTGGTCAACTGTCAGCCGTACCTGGCTGCCAATATCAGAAGCCTGCCGGCGAGGGATTTCTATCAGTGGGTTGAGTACTGCAATTCACCGCTCGGCGTTACCACGCTCGCGAAGGCGCGAGCAGCCAACGGCTCGCCTGAGCCATTCGACGTCCGCTTCTGGGGCGTCGGTAACGAGAGCTGGGGCTGCGGAGGCGACATGACCGCCGAGGAATACTCGGTGGAGTTCCGGAAGTTTATCGCTTGGGTGCCGCTGTTTGGCAACCCGGTATCGTTCATCGCATCCGGCCCTAATGCCGGCGACCCAAAATGGACGCACGACTTCTTCCACGCAATCGCCGCCAAGTCGCCTGGGCTGTTCAACCGGATCTGGGGCTGGGCACTGCACTATTACTGTGGAACCTCTGGGCAGGGCGATTCCATTAACTTCAGTTCGGATGATGCCTATCAACTGCTGAATCAGGCGGACCGCATGGACTCGCTGATACGGCAGACCTGGGACATCATGGGCGAGATCGATCGCGAGCACAAAGTGAAGCTGGTTGTGGACGAGTGGGGCACGTGGCACAAGGACACCACGGCCGTCGCGCCGAACCATTTATTCGGCAGCATCCAGACCATGCGCGACGCGCTGGTTGCCGGGCTGACCCTCGATACGTTCCAACGCAACGTGGACAAAGTGGCTATGGCGAACGTGGCGCAGTTGGTGAACTGCATCCAAACGCTGTTTCTGGCGAGCGGCGACAACTTCTGCGTAACGCCGACCTATCACGTCTTCGCCATGTACATGGACCACCGCAACGGCCAGGCGTTACGAACGGAATTCTCGGCTCCCCGGATCCCTTATCAATACGAAGGGAAGTCGCAGCATGTGGTCCGGCTGGCCGGCTCGGCCTCCGTGTTGAATGGCACACTGACACTGACGGGCGTAAACAACCACCTGACCGACGCGCTGGACACCGCCATTCAGCTGCGCGGCGCCACCGCGAGCCAAGCGCGTGCCTTGGTCCTAGCTGGCCCTGACATTCACGCACACAACGACTTCGCCAATCCCAATGCGGTTAAGCCGCAACCGTTGGCCGTTTCGGCCTCTGGCAGCACGTTGCGAGTGACTATTCCGGCCGCGTCGGTCGTGAAGATACAAGCGGTTTTAGGTTAGCGACCGGCGCAGGGGCTCTTACGGCTGCAGAATGACCTTCATCAAGTTCGGTTCGTGCGAGTACAGCCGCTCGAACCACTCCACACCCTGGCTCAGCGGCACCCGCGCGCTGATCATCGGTTCCACGTGGATGGCGCCGCGTGCCAGCAAGTCGATACAGGTGGGGTATTCACCACTCGATGCGCAGGAGCCGATCAGCTTTAGCTGCCTCGAGACAACTGCCTGAAGCGGTATCTGCACCTTGGGCGACAAATTGCCAACCAGGGTGACGACGCCGCCTTTGCGCACGCAGTCGACCGCGGTTTGAATCGGGTCGGTCGCGCCAACAGCTTCGAGAGCCAGGTCCGCGCCACGCCCGCCAGTGAGCGAGAGCACGCGGGCCTTCGCGTCTTCGCTCCTCGAGTTGATGGTTTCGTGAGCGCCTAGCTGCGCGGCGGCTTTGAGCTTGGCATCATCCACGTCAATCGCGATGATGCGGCCGCAGCTGGTCAACTTCAGCGATTGGATAATCAACAGCCCGATCATGCCTGAGCCGACCACGACAGCCGTGTCATTCAATGCGATCGGCGTCAGCGAGACAGCATGCACCGCGACGGAAATGGCTTCGATGAGGGCGGCGTGCTCGAAGGGGACGTTGTCCGGCAGCCGGTAGCAAATGCGCTCCGGCACCGATACGAATTCGGCAAAAGCGCCGTTTCGCCGGTAGTCTCCGCAGGAGACGCCTAGCACTTGCCGGTTGTCGCAAAGATTCTGCTGACCGCGCAGGCAGAAGAAGCACTCGCCGCAATAGACAGTAGAATCGAAGGTAACCCGGTCGCCTGGTTTAAAGCGGGTCACGGCGCTGCCCGCGGCTTCCACCAGACCAGCAGCCTCGTGACCCATCACTAGCGGCGGAATGCGCCGGCCCGTGCTGCCATCGTAGCCGTGTACATCACTGCCGCAAATGCCACAGGCCTTTACGCGAATCAGCAGATCGTTGGCGCCGATCTCCGGCTGAGGAAGGTCGATCAGTTCGAGGTGTTTGTAGTCACGTAGCAAGAGAGCGTTCATAATCTTTGGTCTCAGTCTACAGCTACAACGGCTGCGGCGCCGGCGTTGTGGGAATGCGCAGCGTGTTGATGAATCGGGTTAGGAACAGAAGCATGGTTGCGGTTCCCACGAGTTCCACAATCTGAGCCTCTGTAAAATGCGCCTGCAGCAAGGCGTAGAACTCATCGTCCACTGCTTCGGCGCTTCGGAACAACCGGTCTGCGCAGATCAGCCCGAGGTGCTCAGTCTCTGAATAGGCATCGGGCAGCAAGAGACCAAGCCCGTCTACCTGCCGCGGTGTGGCGCCCTTCTTCAAAGCAAGCTGCGCGTGGGCCAGGCGCGCGTACTCGCATTCAGCGAGAATCGAAATGCGCGTTGCGATCAGTTCCTTATACCAGCCGCGAAGCGCACCGTCGCTGAGCATAACGGCGGTCAGTGGTGCAAGCCTCCCCATGACCGCAGGCGCGTGAGCCCACACTCGAAACATATTGGGGACAACGCCCCGTTGCGCCAACAGCATGTCATACGTTGCGGCTGCCTCTGGTCCGGCTTCTAGCCTGGTCAACAAACGAATCCGCGGTTCTACGGACAGGATCTCTTCTGTCATGACCCATTCTTACCAAGTCTGGTTCCCGAAGTCGGCTCTTTTTTCGAATCACTGGGTAACCAGGATAGGAAACCGCAGCGTCTTGGCCGGCGCAGTTCCCTTCTCCCAAGGCCGGGCATACTGGAACTCCAGAACAAAAAAGCCCGGCTGCTTAGCCTTGGCAGTGACCGGCCGAGTAGCGGGAGATCCTGGCTGTGACACCGCGCTATGCTTGCCAAACTCCAATTCGAGATCAGGACTCTCTCCCGACGCCTGCCAGGAATAGCCGGTGCCGGTTTGAACGGGCAGGCTGAAGCCGACGGTCTCGCCGACCTTCAATTGCAGAGCCTTGCCCGCGTCGGATTCAGTCAGAGCTGCCTGTAGGGTTGCCGGAGTGCCTGGTTTGACGGCCTGGCAGTTATCGGCGATTTTTGCGCCACCTTTTTCGAGGAAGGCGTCGCGCCCTTTAATGAACAGCTCATAGGTCTTTCCGCCGTAGCGGGCGCCCGATCCACTCATCATCTGTGTGAGTTGAATGGCCGGCTGCCCTGGCAACCAGAGCGTAGCCTCCCGGCCGCCCACCACGAACTCTGTTCCGAATGAACCGCCCGGCTGGCAATCGTAAACCCAGGTAAGTAATCTCGGCGCAGGCGTCTCTGCGATTGCTACGGCCGCGGCCGCCATCACGGCGCAGAACAGACGAATCGAAAGTCGCACGTTCCCCCTCAGTACAACGGATACGCCAAACCGGAATACCGGATCGTGGTTGGCTCGCCCTCTAAGACCTGCCTGAGATGGTGTTCCATATGCGCCACGTAGTCCAGCATCATTTCCTCAAGCGATACCTTCCACGACGAGCCGATATGACAACGCATAACGAGCTTATCGTTCGGCACGCGCCCCACCACGTAAGCCAGATGCCGGTTCAAGGCCGCCCAGAGCGTCAAGGTCTGGGCCGCCACGGATTCGTGATAGTGCTGCACGCTCACCTGATGGTCCTGCTGGTAACCCGGCCATTCGAGCGAATCGGCACTGAGCGCCCGCACGAGACGCTCAGTGTTGTTCCGCGCCGAATCAACCAGGTGGCCAACGATCTCGATGCGCGACCATTTGCCGGGCGTCCGACGCTGCTGCCAGCCTTTCGGCGACCAGCCGCCGGTGGCATACTGGACGTCGACGACCAAACGCGCAATCTGCGCAGGGATTCCAGCGAAGTTCATACTTCGCAGTGTACCGAGCTAGCCGCCACCAAGCGGCTGGGAAAATTAGTTGACTCCGTAGCTCTGTACAAACTCCGCCAGGACCGCATGCGCAGCCGTGGTCGGATGTAACTCATCCCAGAAAAGGAACTGGTTCGGGTTATTCGACGCGCACGTCGCGAGACCATCGGGGCCGCACCAAGCCGCATCCTTCACGTTCACGAATCCATACTTTCCCGGATTGGCCACAATCGCATTGAACAAAGCATACGTGTTCACGACTTTGATGTCGACTCCGTATCGAAGCTTCAAGAAGGCGGCGTCCACATCCATTTCTACGTTGAAGATCTGGGCAGCGCTGTCGGCGGCTGCCTTCCCCAGAATACGGTCCAACAGATTAGAGTTGTCGTTGAATTCAGGAACCTGACCCAGCGGCGGAAGATTGAGCCATAGAAAATGTTTGGCGCCCGCGCTCGCGAGAGCAGCAGTGTCGGCGGCAATCGCGTCAGCAGCACTTTTCGCCACTTTGGGAAACGTGAGGAAAGTCGCTGTTGTTCCTAACGCGGCATAAATGTTGTTCGCGCCCGCCCAAAAGACATACAGGTTGTCCTGCGATGCGTGCGCGCCGTTGAAGGCGAGATACAGCCCGACCTGATCGGTTGTGCCAGGAGCCTGCGCGTATCCGGGAGTCAGGAAACTGGTGGGAGAAAAGCCCGGATTGCTGCCGGCTAATGCCGAAGCGACGGCGAAGTTGGTGGCGGAATAGTCTATCGACAGAATGCCGACGGAAGGGCTCACCAGGAACGGCTGCGGGTCTGGGAGCGACGAGAGGGCTGCAAACTGATCGACCCAGAGACCGAATGGGCCGCCAGTGGCGGGGGTCGTTTTCGGGCCGTCGGTCGCCGCATTGGCGGCGTAGTTACCTAGCGTCAGACCGACCGAGGCTAGCGCAGCAGCTGCATTTCCGTTGTCGGACAAGCTGTCGCCGAATACAACGAGCGGGTAGTTGGATTGGGCCTGAACGGGAAGCACAGACAGGCCGAGAATCACGAGCGCGGCAAGAGCCGGATTGAGTCGCATGATGGACAACCTCGCATGACACGCTACCACATTTTCAGCGAGGGCCAGGACGGATACGAACGCAAAAAGCCCAACCTTTCGGTTGGGCCTTTTGTTTGTTTAATCGGGCGACTTCCTACTCTCCCACACACTCGCGCGCGCAGTACCATCGGGGCTGGGAGGCTTAACTTCCGTGTTCGGGATGGGAACGGGTGGGACCCTCTCGCTGTGATCACCCGAAAGTCGTTGCTGGAGGCTTAGGCGGCCTCGACAGCGAAACTTTCAAAAAATCTGCTGGGTTTGAATACTTTATTGACGGAACATACCAACAAGAAACAAAATTACAAAACTCAAACGCACAATTAATTTTATGGTCAAGCCAAACGGGCTATTAGTAACGGTCAGCTTAACGTGTTACCACGCTTACACATCCGTCCTATCAACGTGATAGTCTTTCACGGCCCTTCAGGGAGATCTCATCTTGGGGAAGGTTTCGTA
>CAWIQM010000010.1:0-112422 GCA_963838245.1 uncultured Acidobacteriaceae bacterium
CGTGACTGAGCCCGGGAGGTTCTATGCTGCGCGCAACTGTGTGCCGATGCACGCAAGGGCTTAAATGCTATACTTTCGCGTACATGCGTAAACTATTAGCCATCACAGCCCTCAGCGTCTCCGCCCTCTTGGCGCAGTCGCCTTCCATCACCGGCGTCTGGAAAGCGGACCTCGAAAAGAGTAAGTTTGGGCCGCATGCGCCGAAAGACTACCTGGTTCTGATTGAACAGGATGGCAGCAAGGTGACCGAAACCACGGGAGCTTGGGGCGAGCATGGGCAAGACCGCCAGAAGGCAACTTTCACCACGGACGGTAAAACCAGCCGCGGGTCCTATCAAGGTATTCCGACTCGCACCACCGCCTCGTGGACCGGAAACACGCTGAACCTTGTGATCGCGGTTGCCGGGCGTCCCAGCGTGATCACTGAGAAACTGGAGCTCTCCTCCGATGGCCAAACGCTAACAGACGTAGTGGACATGGGCGGCGGTCGGTCGACGACGGTAGTCCTGGTGAAGCAACCGGACTCGGCCGGCGAGCCACTCCGGCAGCCCGAAGAACTGGCTGGCGCTATGTTCAAGGATCTCAGCACGCCGCTAAAGGACTTGCCGCGCTCGCAGTTCATCAATACGATGCGCTACTTCACTTTCGCGCTGGGTAAGGACTGCCAGTTCTGCCATGTCGAGGGGCACTTTGATTCCGACGAGAAGAAAACCAAAGTGATGGCGAAGAAGATGATTGCCATGAACGTCTCCATCAACGAAGGCACCTTCGGCGGCCAACAGGAAGTCCGCTGCTATACCTGCCACCAGGGTCACGAAGAGCCGCCTCGTCCCACCTATCCGGAAGTCGGCAAGTAAGTCGCAAACGCAAGCCGGAGGACTGAGCAGCCCGCATTGCCCGCGACGTTCGGTCTTCTTTGAAGATGGGTGCCTTCGCTGGTATGAAAAGGGCTCGGCTTTAGAGCGCCACTGGCGTTTGGTCGCCGGTTGTGTGCTGCTCGCCGTTAATCAGATTCGCCAGCACCCCCCGGTAAAAGGCAAACCCAAGAGCAAACAGCAGAATCCAGCCTGCTGAGAACATTTGCCAGGTAACATCAGAGGTCAAGTCTTCACTGGCGCGGACAATGAACAAGTAAAAGTGGAAGGCATAGTAGGCCGTCAAACCCAATATTACTTTCCAGCTCAAACGGGACAGGCGAAGAGGGTCTTCGTGAACACCGCGACGAAAAACAACCACCACCAGCGGAAGAAGAATCCCCGTCAAGCTCAATTCCACGATCCAGATGCGGGGGAATTGAGTACGTGGGTCCATACCCATGAACGAGACAACATGCGCCCACAACGAAAGACCAAGACCGGCCAGGCAGAGGAGGTACAAAAGTACCAGTACGCTGTGATAGACCGACGATTTTAACCCAATTGTCATATTCGAGCCAAAATGACTTTACAACTGGACTCTAGCACGAATCCGAACCCCGTGCGCAAAACCAAGGCAATTGTACGAGTCAGAGCGGCTCACGCTGAAGTTTCTTGTACATTGTTACGTCGCTGACGGGTCAAACACGCTTGGTTTGGTACCCCCAACTCGAACGAGAGAGAATGGTCATAGACCTAGTGTGACGGCAAACTGCCCGAATTGCCTTCTCGGTGTTTTCGCACTAGTGGATGCGGATATTTAGCAAATGGTTATCTGTCCCACGTGCCTTACTCCGACCACGCACCGATCCAGAGTGCGCCTGCTTGATATCCCTTGGCTGCTGGTCTTGTTTCGGCCCTATCGGTGCATGAGTTGTTACCGGCGCTTCTACAAGTTTTCGGGTTTCGGCGCTCAAGCGACACATACCGAAAACACACCTAAGGGCCCGTGAACAGCGCCGAATCGCAAGGCACAAAAGATTCGGTCCTGTCCGGGCTCGCATTGGGCTGCGGCGCTCAACTGGTGGTGCTGATTGTAACGGGCGTGCTATGGGAGTACGCGGCCGCCCGGTTGAAGTTGGATTGGGGCTGGTGCCTCTATCTCGCCTGGGTTACGCAATGGCTGGCGCTCGGACCACTCATTCGCTCAAAACGGCGCGAGCAGGCATTTCGCACCGTCAACGGGCTTCTGACCATGGGCGGCCTGCTTATTTTGGTTACTCTAATCATCTGGGCCGTTGCGTCAGACCTTGCCGGCTGATTCGATCGCCGAACGATCGGGTTCGGGCAAACCGGTGCGCGGGCTAATGCCCGCAACCTGATCAGCTTGACGTAGAGCCTTTTGCCGCTGCGTCTGGAGGGTGCACGGCCGTGATGAGGCCCTGCAATCCGGAGAGTATCCCGCCCGCGTTTCCACTCGCTACCGCGCCGGCAAGCGCGAGTCCAGCGCTAACCACGGCCAACGCCTCCTGCACGTTGTTCATGGTCTTGAGCGTTTCCTTGGCGTCAGTAGTAGTCTTGGCGATCTGATCGAGACTGTCCTTTACCGATGCCACGGTAGCGCCGATCGCAGCCTCTGTGAAACCATCGGCCGCGTCGAGCAATCCTTCCGCCCGATCCTCGAGTGCGTAGCGTTCCGCCTCGGAAAGCTCGGCAAAATGCAGCCGCCGGTAGCTGAAAACGGCAAAGGCAAAGTTCCGAAAGAGCACGGCCAGGTCCCGAGCTTGGTCGGCCGCATTCACTTGATCCATCTCGTCCGCCTCCCTATCGCAGAAAGTGAATCGACGACGCCAGACTCTCCAATGACGCGGTGTAAGGAGCCAACGCCTTGGTGAGTTCGCGGCTGTTCAGTTTGCCCGCTTGATCGGCCAACTGCTGATGTCCCTTACGAACGTTCTCTAGCGCCAAAACGTACGTCGCGACAGCTGCCCGCCGCTGAACCAGCCCGCTCATATCTTCCTGCCATCTGACGCGCAGAAGGAACACAACCGGGTTATTTCTGCCCGTGGTACCCTCCGCAAAATCGCCGTAACGCTCCCGCAGGGTAGTTTCCTCGCTCATCAGCAAGCCGTTCTGATAGTCTTCCACCGCAACTTGGGCTAACGCCAGCGTCACATTCTGAATGGCCTTGTTCGCCGCCTTGATGTGCTCTCCGAGTCGCTTGCGCTGGTAGCCCTCCGTCGCAGCCTGAACTAGGATGCCTGCCAGCGAAGATAAAGCGCCGCCATCCTTCAGGCCAGCTTCGGTGGCGAGTTGCTGCGCGTCGGAAGAAGCGGTTGTGCCGAGGCTCGAGGTCCCGAATGAGGCCACTTGGCCCAGCACATCAAAATAATCGGCCAAAACGGCGGAGGCCTTCGTGAGCGCATCTCGCTGCGCAACGAAACCCGCGCAACGTGCCGGAACCGGAATGCCAGGCGAGGTGTCTACCAATATCTCCGAATCGCTTCTTCGGTCCGCTTCGCGGCGTTCACAGGAGTTCGGCAGGTCCGCAAAAATCGCTTGGCCTTGATCCACCGCTTTGTGCGCGCTCGCGGCGAATGCCGCAACCGCAACAGGCGATGAACAGGAACTCGCCAACAGAATCGCCACGCAGCACACGCAGCCGGTGACCGGCCAGTTAATCCAACGCCCCTTCAATGATCCTCCGATTGCAGTTCTCCCCGTACCGGCCACTGAGCTAATGTAGTTTACCCTGTTTCGCATCAGTGGGGGACGATGGACAAACAAGCCATTTTCCCCTACACTTGAGAGGTCTGAGCAATCCTGCCCACTCTTCAGACCGTCTGCGCTAAGGCAGACACTCTGAACCCTTACTCTTAGCTGAACATCGAGAGTGGTCATTCGTGTCGTTCGACACAAGAGGCAACGGATTCAGGATCGCATCGTAGTCAAACGCGTCAAGACGGCACCGCAACATGGTGAAGTGATTGCAGTCGCCAAGGGTGTGCATTTGGACGACGGAAGCGTGAGTCCAGCCGCCTTGAAGATAGGCGACCGCATCCTGTTTGGAGAGTACTCCGGCGACGAAATCCGGCTGAGCGGCGAAACCTACCTCATGATGCGCCGCGACGAAATCATTCGGGTTTTGGCACATGCCGCAGACTCTGAGGAAGAGGCCTCGAACTGATGCTATTCCAGGAATGCCCCACGCGGTCCTTCACCCGAGCCTCCGTTCAGAACAATGCCCCCGAGTGCTCCGGTGTTTATGGCCTCTCCAACAACCGCGAATGGGTGTATATCGGAGAAACCGACAACATTCGTGCGCACCTGATCGCACATCTGGGCGAAGTTGGAACAAGCGTCAGCCTTCGTCACCCGACCGGGTTTCGATTTGAGCCTTGTGCTGCCGGATCGCGAACGGCACGACAGGACAGGCTCGTCCGCGAATTCGCACCATGCGTCAACGGGCGCTCCTAAAACGAGCGCGAAAACAGAAAGAGTAACCATACATGTCTTTACAAAATGGCGACCGCGCCCGATCTCATAAACAGGCCACCAAACGGCGCCTCCGCCGCCTTCAGCTCCGGGCCGTCCGAAAGAGCACCGATCCGGCCGCGCTAATCCCCCAACCACCGCCGATAAAGGACTGAGAGCGCTTTCAGCCAGAGGCGTTTGACATACTCTCTTTAGTCAGGAACATCTGAATATGAGACTTGTCACCGCAGCTCTGCTGCTGCTTGCCGTCACGTCGACGGCGCAGCCCACTCCTCAGCAAATCGCACAGTGGTTTCCGCCCGATCAGTTGATGACGATCGGGGTCTACTACTATCCCGAAGCATGGCCGGAATCCCAGTGGGAACGGGACATGGCCAACATCAAGAAATTCGGCTTTGAATTCATCCACCTGGGCGAGTTTGCCTGGTCTTTTATGGAGCCGGTCGAAGGCCAGTATGAGTTTGGCTGGCTCGACAAGAGCATCGAACTGGCCCACAAATACGGGCTGAAGGTTATTCTTTGTACGCCCAGCGCAACGCCGCCGGCCTGGCTCGCCCGCAAACATCCGGAAATCATGATGCTCAACGGCAACGGCGTGCGCATGGCCCATGGCTCGCGCGAGCAAGCCGACTGGAGTTCGCCGGTTTACCGCGAGTACGTGGCCAAGATCGACGCCAAGATGGCAGAGCGTTACGGAACCAATCCATCAGTCTGGGGCTGGCAGCTCGATAACGAACTCTCCCACTATGGGCAAGGCATCTCCTACGGCCCCGCCTCGCAAGAGAAGTTCCGCACCTGGCTGCGCGAGAAGTACGGCACGGTTGACCGCCTCAACCAGGATTGGGGCAACGCGTTCTGGTCGCAGCGCTACAACAGCATCGACCAGGTGGAGATGCCCAATCCCGTGGAACTGGTTGCCGATCCGAATCCGCATGCCATGCTCGACCTCCATCGCTGGTTCGCTGCCGAAGCCGCCGATTACCTGCGCTTCCAGGCCGGCGTGCTGCGCCGCTACGTGAAGAACCAGTGGATCACCACCAACTTCATGATGAATTACGAGCTGATCAATCCGGCCCTATCCGAGAAGGATCTCGACATCATGAGCTTCACCATGTATCCGGTCAGCGGCGGCCTGTTCAGGGGTGACCTCGGCTTCCGGATGGGGGACCCCGCGCATGTCTCCATCACCAACGACTTTCTGCGTAACCTGGGCAGCGGTGTTGAAGGGCCTATGGAGTTACAGCCCGGCCAGGTGAATTGGGCGCCCGTGGATCCCCTGCTCCAACCCGGAGTCGTGAATGCCTGGATTATGCGAGCCTTCGCCCAAGGCGGCCGCCTTGTGTGCGTATATCGCTATCGCCAGCCTGCCTTCGGGCAAGAGCTTTATCACAAGACCATGGTGGAACCGGATGGCGTAACGCTCTCTCCGGGCGGCAAGGAGTTTGTCCTGTCAATTCAGGAGGTGCAGAAGCTGCGCACGTTGTACAAGCCGAATCCGCCCGTGCCGCAGGATTATGAAGCGCGGCGCACAGCCTTCATCATGAACTTTGAGAACCGCTGGGACATCGATAACCACAAGCAGAGCGTGCGTTGGAACACCACCGATCACTGGCTGAAGTATTACCGGGCGTTGAAGTCGCTGGAAGCGCCGGTAGACGTGATCACCGAGGACAAGGACTTCTCGAAGTGGCGTTACCTGGTTGCGCCGTCCTACCAGCTTGTCGACAAGGAACTGGTGAGCCGCTTCACCGAGTACGTTGAGAACGGTGGAACGCTGATACTCACTTGCCGCAGCGGGCAGAAAGATCGCCGCGGTCACATCTGGGAATCCTTATGGGCAGAGCCAATTTACAACCTGGTGGGCGCGGCCATCCCGCGTTATGACGTTCTGCCGCCGGGGCGAAACGGAGCGGTCACTGGCAATGGCAAACGCTATCTGTGGGGGAACTGGGCCGACATTATGGAGCCAAAGCCAGGCACCGAAGTGCTGGCGACGTATTCGGACCAGTTCTACAAAGGCAGTGCGGCCGCGGTGTTCCACAAGCTAGGCAAGGGTCAAGTGGTGTACATCGGCGTGGATTCGGAAGGGGGCCAATTTGAGGCCGACTTGCTGAGGCTGGTTTACGAGCGCACCGGCGCCAAGCCCTTGAACCTGCCGCTCAACTTCTTCGTTGATTGGCGACAGGGCTTCTGGGTGGCGACCAATTTCACGGACAAAGACCAGCAGATACCAGCGCCGGCCGAGGTTGCCCCCGTGGTTGGCGAACATTCCGTTCCGCCCGCCGGCGTAGCCATCTGGCAATAGACCTATTGGGCTGGCACAATCTTGAACGCAAACGCGTAGTCGCCGGGCTTGGTGGCCGGCGTTTGAATGGTCAAGGAGGTGGCATCGCGAGTCCACTTCAGCTTAGCGTTCGAACCCAGTAGCTGGATGCTCTTGATGCGGCCGTAGGCGCCACCCTTGGCTAGCGAAGTGATGACGACCTTGCCATCGGCCGGCCAATCGAGCGCGATCGCGTAGAGCGTGCGGCCCTTGGTGGTGAAGCGGATGTCGCGGCTGGTGAACGGCTGGCCCTCGGTGTCCTTAAACGCACCTCCCACGGACTTGGTGGGGCCTTCGCCCGCAATCGTCCAGGGGCGCGTTCCATAGATCGCCTCGCCATTGACGTCCAGCCACTTGCCCATCTCCAACAGCACTTGCTGGGCTCCTTCTGGAATGGTGCCGTCCGAACGCGGGCCAATATTCAGCAGCAACGCGCCATTCTTGCTGACGATATCCACCAACTCGTCAACCATGGAGTCGGGCGTGCGGAACGTGTCGTTATCGATATAACCCCAGGATTTGACGCTGACCGAGGTATCGGTCTGCCAGAAGAGATTGCGGGAAGAGTCCAGCTTGCCGCGCTCGATGTCGAGGACCGCCGTGCCCTCGGGAAAAGCCTTGTTCTTATAGTTGATGGCGACGCCCTTGTTCCACTCGACGCCGCGATTGTAGTAGAAGGCAGCGAACTTCTCCAGATAGGGCTGGAAGGCGGGCTGCTCAATCCACCAATCGAACCACATGATTTCGGGGTGATATTTGTTCACGATCTCCGAGCTGCGTGCCAGCCAGTTGGTCATCCACGCGTCGTCGGGCACCGTGTCGTGGGTTGCGCCTTTCTCTTTCTGAACGTGGGCGGGAGCGTAGAGACCCGCATTGGCAGGATCCTTCACGTCGGAATCGAACTCCATGCCGCCTTGGTAGAAGAACCAATGTTCCGCGCGGTGTGACGAAGCGCCGAAGTGCAGGCCTTGCTTACGAACGGCCACCGCCAGATCGCCCACGATGTCGCGTTTCGGCCCCATCTTGGCGGCGCTGTAGTCGGTGAGACCGGAGTCGTACATCGGGAAACCGTCGTGGTGCTCAGCCACCGGGATGACGAACTTCGCACCAGCTTTGCGGAACAGCTCGGCCCAGGCGTCGGGGTCGAACTTCTCGGCCTTGAACATCGGGATGAAGTCCTTGTAGCCGAACGTCGATTGCGGCCCGTACGTGGCGACATGGTGTTTGAATTCAGGGGTGCCTTGCATGTACATTTGGCGCGGATACCACTCGCTGCCGAACGCTGGGACCGAGTAGACGCCCCAATGGATGAAGATGCCGAACTTGGCATCCTGATACCACTCGGGAACCTGGTACTTCTTGAGCGAATCCCAGGAAGCCTGGTAGGGGCCTTTGGCGACGACGGCGTCCACTCCCTCAACGGCCTGCTTCACCTGGCTGTCGTAGCCCTTTTGATAGCTCTGTGCGAATAGAGAGCCAGCGGAGGCCAACAGCAGAGCTCCGAGTATCAACGTATTGGTTTTCATAAGCGTTTCGCGCTCATACTCTATCAAAGGCCTCAGCTATTCCCGTCTTAGAAGGCGTTCGGTCAGAGTCCGGCTAGACGGGGCAAACTGCAGGGCCGCCGCGCGAAGGTAGGGCCGAAACTCGCGCTTCCAATACTCGGTGAACCCGGTGCTCTTGATCTCATCCAGCGATCGCGCGTAGTGGCCGAGCAAGGCGTCGCCGAGCACGGCACCGGTCCGCTTGGCGCCCGACCGGGCAGCCCGCGAAAGCCAGTAGAGATTGGCGGGTATCCGGCCCACCGTCGACACCGCCATCAAGGAGCACAACGCGAACACCGACCGATCCTGTTCTGCCGCGTCGCGAACCAGCCGTTTCCAGACTTGTTCGAGCGCGGCCGCCTGCGGCAGATTGGCGCGAGGAATACGCGGCAAGCTTTCCTTCAGCTTCGCCCACTCCTCGCGAAGACTGGCGATATCCAGCGGCGGCTGGTTCAGAGTCTCCGCCAGTCGGCCGCTGGTCCGTTCCAAGCCATCCAGCAACTGTTCGACATTCTCGAACCGGGCGTTGCGGTCGAGCAGCCCGTCCTGCTTCAGCGCGTCGCTGATCTGGCTGATCAGGGAGTGCCCTGCCCCCGTGGCGTCGGCCAGCGCAGCCAGCACCCAGATGGGCGAGACGTGTATGGTCAGTAGTCCGAGCACTTCGATGCCGCGGCTGGCCCCGGAACGAAGGAGGAAGTCTTGCGCAAGCTTACCCTCTTGCGGGTAAATGCCCTCGACGCGCCCCACTTCTTCAATCAGGAAGCGTAGCGTGACCTCGACCATCACCCGGTACAGCGCGGTGCGCCGGATCCGCAGCGGCAGGATGACGTTGCCGATCTCGCGCAGAAGCCCACCCGAGAGCGCGCTCAGGGATCGCACCACCCGCTCCGGCAGGGACAGAACGAAGTGGTAGCGTGCGCGCGGTTTCACCTAGTTACGCTTGGTCAGCAGCACTTTCGCCTCGACTGGCTTTCCTTCCCGCAGGACCTTGACGACGACCGTATCACCGGGCTTGTGGGAGCGCAATGCATAGGTGAAATCGTAGAGGTTCTCGATCGGCTTGCCATCGAACTCCACCAGCACGTCGCCGGGTTTGAGGCCGGCCTTGTCTGCGGGCGATCCCGCGCGGATGTCAGCAAAGCGAACGCCATGTGCAGGGCCGCCGAAATCGGGAATGCTGCCGAAGTCGGGCCCGTACCCGCCGCCACCGGGCGCGACGCCAGCGGCGTGCGGGTTGATCGCGACACGGAGGAACTGAGGCCGGTCGGGCGCATCGGCCAAATCAATAGCGATTTCGGAGATCTCACCCAACAGGCGAACGGCATCTTTGGCATTGATCTTGTCCCAGGTATCGCTGGGCTTGTGATAGTCGCTGTGCAGGCCGGAGAAGAAGAACAGCGTAGGGATTTGCTTGGTCGTGAAAGAAGTGTGATCGCTGGAGCCGTAGCCGCCTACTTCCGATTCGTCGGATTGGAAGCCGGCGTTCTTCGTCGCCTGCTGCAAGAATGGCTTGAATGTGGAGCCGGTACCGACGCCGCCGACGTAGACCTTGTTGTCGCGCAGGCGGCCGATCATGTCCATGTTGATCATGGCGGCGGCATCGCTGAGCGGCTTGAGCGGGTGATTGACGTAGTAAGCCGAACCCAGCAAACCCTCCTCTTCGCCGGAGAAGCAGATAAACAGGAAGCCACGCTTATGTTGCCCGGAGGCGGCAAGATGCCGGGCGAGTTCAATCACGCCCGCCGTGCCGGAGGCGTTGTCGTCGGCGCCGGGATGAATGGTGCCGATCAGCGATGGAGCAAGAGAATCCTGTTCGCCTTTGCCGAGATGGTCGTAGTGGGCGCCAATGATGATGTACTCACTGGTTTGTCCAGGGTAGTAGCCGATGACGTTGTGGACAATCCGCTTCTGCTGTTGCAGTTCGACCGTGATGTTGGCCGTGACGGACGCGGGAAGCAGGAACGAGTGGGGCTTGGTGTCCTTGTCAATGGCTGCGGTCAAGTCCTTCAGCGTTTGTTGGGATGGGGCCAGGATCTCATCGGCGACTGTGCTCTTGATCTGCTCGAGGACAATGCCGTAGTTTTCAATCCCGACCAGGGACTGGAATTTTTCGAGTTGGTCGTCGTCGCCCGGATGGTTGGGCGTGTCGTTGACCAGCAGGACACCAAGAGCGCCGTGCAGTTTCGCGTTCACCAGCTTGCTCGAGACCTGGGAGTGCGCGGTAAAGTTCTTGCCCTCGAAGACGCTCTTCTCATCCGCCTCCTGCGGTTCGTGGCGGAGAATCAGGACGATCTTGTCTTTGGCGTCGATGCCGGCGTAGTCGTCGTAATGATATTCCGGAGCGGTAATGCCGTAGCCTGCAAAGACGATGGATCCGTGCGCGGAGCCATTGGCGCTGAGGTTGATGGGGACAAAGTCCTGCAGCTGTTTGAAAGAGGTCTGCTTGCCGTTATCATCCACAGACAGCTTGTCGCCCTTACCAAGGCCGGTACGGGCCGTGACTTCGTAGTTATCAAGATAGTGAGGCCCGACCGGCTGCAGTCCGGCTTTCTTGAACCAGCCCGAGATATAAGCCGCGGCTTTGTTAAGTTCCGGTGTGCCGGTGCGGCGGCCTTTCAACTCCGGAGATGCCAGGTACTTGATATGCGACAGGTAAGCGTCAGGCGTTATCTCATACGCGGCGATCGCCAGCGCCGGAGCGAGCAGCAAGGCCGCGCGAATCAACACAGAAGATCGGCGGGTCATTTCGTCGCCTTTGCGGAGCCATCGCTCTTCATGGCAGGCGGCATCCAATCGGCCGTAAAGACGTTGAACTCGTAGCGGGCCGCGGCCTTCCAATCCGAAACGAAGACGATGCGATGCCCGTCGGGCGAAAACTCCGGGAACGAAGTGAAGCTTCCGTAGTTGGTGACCTGCTGCAAGTTGGAGCCATCCACATTGATGAGGAACAGCTCGAACTTCCGTCCGTCGCAGTTGAGCTTGTTGGAGGAGAAGAGGATCTGCTTGCCATCCGGCGTGAAGGTGGGAGCAAAAGACGCGCAGCCAAAGTTCGTGATCTGCTTGACGTTCTTGCCGTCGGCATCGGAGATGAAGAGTTCCATCTTCATCGGGCTGGTCAGGTTGTCTTTAAGCAAATCCGCATAGCGCTGCTTGGATTCGGGCGTGCTGGGGTGGTTCGCTCGCCACACGATCTTCTTGCCATCGCGCGAGAAAACCGGCCCGCCGTCGTAGCCATAGCTTTTCGTGATCTGCTTCTTGGCGGAGCCATCCAACTTCATCGTCCAGAGATCGAGATCACCGGAAGCGAGCGAGGTATAGATGATCTCTTTCTTTTTCCAGTTGATGGTTCCTTCGGCGTCGTAGCCGGGCGCGTCGGTCAAGCGCTTCAAATCGGACCCGTCATCTTTCGCGAGGAAAATATCGTAGCTGGGATAAACCGCCCAGACATAACCCTTACTGCGGTCGGCGCTGGGAGGGCAGGCGTCACCGGCGAGGTGGGTGGACGCGTAGATGATGTGCTGGCCATCCGGAAGGAAATAGCCACAGGTGGTGCGGCCTTTGCCGGTGGAGACCATATGCTGGTCCGAGCCGTCGGCATTCATGATGAATTCCTGATCGCACTTCAGGTCGCCCCGGGTGGACTGGAAGATGAGACGTTTGCCGTCAGGTGACCAGTAGGCTTCGGCGTTCTCGCCGCCGCTGGTGAGTTGTTTGACATCCCCCAGCCAAGTTGCCGTCGCATCCTGAGCGACCACGGGCAGCGAGGCGGCGAGCGCGATGCAGCCGAAAGCCAGCACGGCGCGTAGATTCATGTTCATTGAAAGACCCTTCCTGCGTTTTCCTATACTAACCCGCGACCCGATTCCTGACTGCGGGCCCGGAAAGCCTGGTTCTTTCCGCGGCAACTTGCCCCGAGCACCGGGAAAAAACGAAGCCAAGCATCCGGGTCAATATGAGCCCCGGTTCCAACCGATGCGCTCAATCACGATTGTGCATACGAACTCATATATAACTTTCTAAAAGACTTAGCTCCGGATCGCGACGGACTTAACCGACTGCCCGGCCGATTCGAGCACGTTGTCAGGCAGCTTTGCGAAACGAACTGTCACCCACTGGATTCTCCGACTGTGCCGGCACTGACGGCCACCTTCCCTGCCCGGAGCTGAAAGATCCGATCAGTGGCGACCGGCCCCATCGCACCAGAGATTACGAAACGGACTCGAGTCGCGGTAGTTCAACGAAGGGCTCGATTTTGCGAAACGAACCGCGGAGCCATAGAGCCGCAACCGGTGTTGGCACTGCTGGTCGTGGACGACCGGCTCGGGTGTGGGCACCCAGCCCCACCTCCGCCTCCCGGGCAACGGCTCATCGGGCCGACGGCCCCACTGCTGCGAAGTGAATTGAAAAAACGAACCCAATCGTTGGAAACGACAGACTACGAAACGAAACGCGCATGAGCGGGATTCCGTTCGCTCCCGACCATCAAAAGGCCCAGCTTCCTGTGTAACTCGCAGAGCCGGATGTTGGCATCCTGCTCCGAGGCGGAGAGCGGCGCGGGCGTGGGCGCCGCCCCACCCACTTCGGAACCTGAGTTTTCGGAAGAACTCGATGCCGCCCCAACTATCTTCTGTCGTTCCCATTGTGAAGGCAGTCGGGGCAACTTCCCCGCCAATTCGCCCTCTAAGGCCCTGAATCTGTTCGGCAAATTTCGGTCGGGCGTTTGTGATGACTCATGGCAGCTGCGCCACACCGCGCAGGAAAAAGGCCCCGAAACGCCTGGCAATCGTAGGCGCCTCGGAGAACCGAGCGGGGCTCGGTGCGCGGTAAGCTGCCGGTTGTCTGCTAGTAGCTTTACTGGCCAGTGTTCAGCAAATTCAGGCCCAAACGGGGCTCGAGCAGGTTCCTGCTGGCGTTTCCATTGCCTATTTCGAGCATATTGACGAAGACATTTTTGCCGGATCGAAGCCCGTTACCGTCATTCCAGTTTCTCCAACCGCGTGGGCCGCGATCGCACAAGTTTGATCGCCGGGCTCTATAAGATTTACTTCCTTGGCATTTCCAAGAGTGACGCTTGGGAGCAAATGAAAGAATCCGGCTTCCGAACACCCGTGGTACTGCATGGCCTGAAGGCGTACTTCGACAAGCACGCGAGCAGCCCTCCGCCTTTAGCGGCAAGCAACCCGACGCTCCTACGGGCTGCCATGCCGCGCGGCGGGCACTGGGAGGATTGCGAGCTCTCGGCGCGCCCGGCACGGACGCTCACTGGCTCGTTGTTTGGCTAATGGCTTGCTTATTTGTATGCATGTCAAAAATCTCGCAAAATACCAGAGATCATATCGCCGAGAAGCATTTCGCATTTCCGAAGGAAGAAAAGGAGCCGATCCACGACGCAGCCCACGTCCGCAACGCAATCGCCCGTTTCAATCAGGTTCAAGGTGTCACAGATGCCGAACGAGACGAAGCGTGGAAACGAATCAAGGCAGCTGCCAGGGAGCACGGAGTCGAACTCGAGGAGAAAGACTGGCGGGAACTGAAGTCGAGGAAGTGAAATCGGGTCACGCTTTCATGTGAAAGGGCTCGGCCAATCGACCCAGCGCCGATTGCGGGTTGCATCGACTGCGGTGTGCCAGTTCATTTGTTCCGGCTTAATTGTTTTGCTTTCCCCCATCAAACAAGCACGGCTTTTCTGGCGGCTTCGCTGCGTTCCTCTGGCGTCATTTTTTCGGCTCTTACAGTACCTCCGATTTTTCCGCCAGTCGCTCCATGATTTTTGAAGAAGGCTAGAACCTGAGGGAGGCTTTTCCGTCGAGCCGTCACGCGAGGGGACGGGTTGGCGTGTTCAGGTCAGCCGCGCCGCGCTGCCTCGATGGCGGCGATATCGATCTTCTTCATTGTCATCATCGCCTCGAAGGCACGCTTTGCCTCACCGCCGCCAGCCGCAAGCGCATCGGTTAACGCGCGCGGGGTAATCTGCCAGGAGAGGCCCCAGCGGTCTTTGCACCAACCGCACTGGCTTTCCGCGCCGCCATTGCCGACGATCGCGTTCCAGTAACGGTCCGTCTCTTCCTGACTCTCCGTCATGATCTGGAAGGAAAAGGCCTCGGTGTGCCTGAAGCCCGGTCCGCCGTTGAGACCGAGACAGGGAATGCCCAGGACGGTGAACAGCACCGTCAGCACATCGCCCTTCTTGCCGCCCGGATAGTCACCGGGAGCCTCGTGAACAGCGGTTACTTTACTATCCGGAAAGGTGGCAGCGTAGAAGCATGCCGCCGCATGCGCTTCTTTGTCGAACCAGAGGCAGATCGTGTTCTTTGGCTTCATGTTGGTGTGCTCCTTGTGCTCGATCAGGGCGAACGCCGCGGTCTTTCTGTCTGAATCATCCCGCTGGCATGGATCGACTTCGAGATCCGATTCTTCAAGCTCGCTTTCCTCCGGAGCATCGGCTGGGCTCTCGAATTCCATGCGGTAGCCGTCGGGATCGGTGAGAGGTACGACCCACAAGCGGTTTCCGACGAAGGGACGCTTTCGCGTCCGGATTCCGCGCGATCTGAACTCGCGATACAGTGCCAGCGCGTCTTCGCACATGAAGCAGACCGATGATCCAATCCCAAGTGTTTGGCTCGGAAGGTGCTTCGGCAAGAACTCCTGAAGCATCAGGGCGGCATCGCCGAGCTGAAGCCAGCACCAGCGAATTCTTCCGTCGGGGTGGTCCTCCGCGCGATCCGGAATCCACGAGTGCTTCATTTTGAAGCCAAGCCCGTCAACATAGAATCGCAGCGAAGCTTCCATGTTGGTTACGCCGAAGAACGGCACGGCCTGCTTCACATTAACGCTGGTACTGGGTGCGATGGTCATGGTTCACCTCACCGGTATTGCTGCTTACAGTGGCAATACACGAGCCTGTCGCGAAACCACCATTGTACTGTCGATCCGCGTTCCACTCTTCGAGTGGCCGGCAAGGGAATCCTTGCCGGGTTAAACTAAACGTCCATGAGCAAAAGCGGATTCTTCCTGTTGATTCTCTCGTGCGTTTCCTTGTTGTCTTCTGAATCGCTACCGCACAACGCCGGCGAGAGAGTGGTAGGAGCCTGGCGATTGGTTTCGGTGGAGGGAACAGACGCCACGTTTCACTTTGCTTTTGATCACCCAACGGGGATGATCACCTATGATCGGTCAGGCTGGATGGCTGTACAAATCGATGTCAAGGGCGTTCGCAAGCCCTTCGTTAACGGGCCCGCGTCGGGAACTAGCGCAGAGAAGGCCGACGCCTTCGATAATTACGTCGCATATTACGGGACCTACACGCTGGATCTAAAGGCGCAAACCATCACGCACCACCTGGTAGACGCAAGCCAACCAAATTGGCGGGGCGTCAACAATGTTCGCTGGTTCGAATTTCAAGGCAATGATCGCCTCATCCTCATCCCCCGCGAGGACGGAAAAGGAGGAGTGATTGACCGAAAGAATGCGACGTTTAAGCTTCTGTGGGAGCGCATCAAATAGTGGCTCGCCCGCACACACTTCCGAGTCCCCAACACGTTTAGGGTCTTAGCCCACAGCAGCGAGCGATCGGCACCCGTTTCGATTTCCTGATTTTCCTGCGCCGTGTCACCAAGGGCACGCGGTGGACGATACGGCAAGTCACATTCTTCCGAACAGCCCCAGGAAGAGGAGTGCGAGCACAGCCAGGCTGATCCAGAAATACAGCTTGTCGTGCTGGCGATGGAAGGCGTAGGCCGCGAACCCGACGCGAGCGACGGGTGTCGCGATCAGCAGGAAGATGCCAATGCGCACCACAGCATTCCCGTGCAAGGTCCACTGAATGGCCGCTGCGGGCCGGAAGTGAAGGTAATCGGCTGGCTCAGACCAGTTCGCCGTCAGGTAGAGGATGGCGCCCAGCAGCATGAAGAGCGACGCGATGGTGACGCCCCAGCGGAGCAGGCCGCCCATTCGTTCTTCGATTTCCTGATCGCTCCATTTCAATTGGGACATAGTCAAAGTTTCCCGGCGAGACCGTTGTAGATCATTTCCAAAGCGAGAATGGCGAGGATCACACGAAAGAAGGTTTTCAGTTTTCCGGGCGTGGTCGACATCAGAACCGCCGCACCGGCCATCGAGCCAGCCAGCACGCCCAGCATGACGGGTATCGCCAATCCGCTGCGGATGAAGCCATGACGCAGAAAGACGCCCGCGCTGGCAGCCGCCGTGACACCGATCATGAAGTTGCTGGTAGTGGTGGAGACTTTAAATGGCAAACGCATGGCCCGATCCAATGCCAAGACCTTGATGGCCCCCGATCCGATACCCAGCAAGCCGGACAAAAGGCCGGCCAAATACATCAGCGCGAATCCCAGCGGAACTCGCTGAGCAAAGTACGGGACCGGTGCCGGGCTGGCTGGATAAGCGCCGGTCAACCGGAGCCGGCTTGCCAAGCTTCCCTCTGGCGGCACGCCGGAGCCGACCGGATCGTCCGGATTTCGCGCGACCGCGGAGTAAAGCAGAACCAAGCCAAGCACCACCGCCAGCCAGGCCGCGGAAACATGCGTGGCGATGACCGCTCCGGTGATGGCACCGGCCGTGGTTCCCACTTCAAGGAACATGCCGATGCGGACATTCGAGAAACCTTGTTTGACGTACGCGGCCGCGGCGCCGCTGGAGGTGGCAATGACTGAGATGAGCGAAGCTCCCATGGCGTAGCGAATGTCGACGTGGAACAGCAGCGTCAGCATGGGAATGATGACAACACCGCCGCCCAGGCCCGTGAGAGCGCCGATGAAGCCCGCGAGCACAGATCCCAGCGCAACAAGAACAGTGAATTCGAGATTGTTCACCCTGCTGAATCCGCTCCCCCGCCGCGACTCCCCGCCAGCGACTGCTCAATTATAGAGTGTGAGGCGGTTCGTTTCACCTTTCCCCCAATATTCGGGGCGCTGATCCGTCTACACAAGCAGATGGAGGATGTGCTGAGCCCAGACCGGTTGGCCGCCGACCAAGATCGACGGATTTCCGAAGCCGTGGAGCGGGAGCAATCCCGCCTGAGAAACTTCATCCGCAAGCGCGTTCCCGACGAGAGCGACGCGGAGGACATCCTGCAGGATGTGTTCTATGAGCTCGTGGAGGCCTTCCGGTTGATGCAACCGATTGAGGAAGTAGGGGCGTGGTTGTTTCGGATCGCGCGGAACCGAATTATCGATCTGTTTCGAAAGAGACGGCCAAGCTCCTTCGACACGGGCTTTGCAGGCGACGGCCAGGAGCGGCAGACGCTGCGCTTGGAGGAGCTGCTTCCTTCCCCGGAAGCGGGGCCCGAAGCCGCCTATGCGCGAACGGTTCTGCTGGACGAATTGGATGCCGCCTTGGACGACCTGCCGGAAGAGCAGCGCGAAGTATTCATCGCGCATGAGATTGAGGGCCGAAGTTTCAAGGAGCTGAGCGCCGCAACGGGAGTGAACGTCAACACGCTGCTTTCGCGCAAACACTCCGCAGTACTCCAGCTGCGCCGGCATTTGCAAGGCATTTACGAGGAAATCGGAAGGAAATGAGGAGAGCGAAATGAAAGACATGAATTTACCAAGACCAATCAAGTTCGTGCTGATAGGCATACTTGGCGTGCTCTTAATGGCGCTGTTCGGCTACGTGGTGATGCTGTTGTGGAATGCCTTGATGCCCGCTGTCTTCGGCCTGAAGACGGTCAGCTACTGGCAGGCGGTGGGGCTGCTGATCCTCTGCAAGATTTTCTTCGGGTCGTTTCGCAGCCGGCCCAACCATGCCACGCGCTGGCGGCATAGTCTGGAACGATGGGAGAAGATGACGCCGGAGGATCGGGAAAGGTTCCGGCAAGGCATGCGGCAGCGCTGCGGCCCCGGAGCGCCAGAGGCCAAGGCTGAGGCTTGATTACTTAGCGTTGGGATCGTTCTGCATGATGCCGAAGATATGCCCGTCCAAGTCTTTGCAGTAGGCGAGCCACCCGACTCCAGGCACGGGCATCTTCGGCAGCGCCATGGAGCCACCATTAGCTAGAACCGTCTCGACGGTCTTGTCCAGGTTCTCCACGGCCACCGTGTTCACGCAGGGCTGTTCGGGATGTCGTCGCGGCATCAGGCCACCGTTGATACCGGGCTCCGAAGCCGGGCCGGTTTCAACCATCCAATACTCCATGGGACCGCCATCCCACTTGGTGAACTTCCAGCCGAAAACAGTGGAATAAAAGTCCATGGCCCGCTGCGGGTTCTCAGCGGGGATTTCAAAAGTGGACCGGTCGCGGCATGCAGCCTCTTTTGAATAGAGTAGTTCCCGGGTCGTGAGGGTCGCGCGATCGCTGCGCTTGCTTTCAGCATGCGAAGCCTGACGCGGGGCTCAAATCATCACTGTGGTAATCGTCCTCGTCTTTATCCTTGTCTTTGCGTTTTAGTTCTTCCTCTTCGTCATCCTCTTGGTTGGCGAGTTCGTCTTCTTCGTCTTCGTCGCGTGAGGAGTCAGGCCAAGGTCCGTGGGTGGTCAAGAGCGCCTCCATCGTGTCAGGGTTGACTGGACCAATCATATAGAAGCGGACGCGCCCCTGGCAGGGAACGAGCTTTCCAGCCGAACACCACAAATATGGGTTGCAACAACCTTTCTGAACTATTCGGGACCGAAATAGTCTTGTATAAGTGGTGAATAGGCGTTCAGGAGAACGCCCTGACGTTCCCCGGAGATAGAAGATGAAAAAACTAGCCATGCTAATCGCTTTTGCCGCCACAGCCGCTTATGCAGAAACGTGGTCAGGCACCATCTCGGATGCAAACTGCGGAGCCAAGCACCTGGATGCTTCCGCAAAGTCGATCGCCTGCGTGGAGAAGTGCGTGAAAGGCGGAGCCGCGCCGGTGTTTGTCACCAGCGACGGCAAAGTTCTCAAGATTGCCAACGCCGATGCGGTGATGGCTCACCTAGGCCACAAAGTAGACTTGACGGGCACGCTGAACGGCGACACGATCACGGTGTCGAGCGTGAAAATGCCCTAGCGAGAGATCTCGTTCCGTGTCATCTTCGCCGGATCGAGCAGTTCGCGTAGCTCGTGCTCCGTCAGAGAGGTTCTTTCCCGCGCCACATCCGCAACGCTTCGGCCGGTCCGAAGAGCCTCTTTGGCAATCGCAGCGCTGAGGTCATAGCCGATGCGCGGCGCCAGGGCGGTCGCCAAAATCGGATTTTTCGAGGCGAGTTCCTTCATCCGGGTTGCGTTCACCGAGAAGCCCGAAATGGCCTTCGTGCCGAGAGCGCGCACCGCTTCGGTAAGCAATTGAATGCTGCTGAGCAGGTTCCATGCAATCAGAGGCAGCATGGTATTGAGTTGGAACGTTCCGGATTGGGCGGCCACGAGGATGGCAGCATCGTTGCCCACCACTTGGGCGCAGACCATGGCCACCGCTTCAGGAATCACCGGATTCACCTTGCCGGGCATGATGCTGCTGCCCGGCTGTAGAGCCGGCAGAGAAATTTCCGCGAGCCCGGCCACGGGGCCGCTGTTCATCAATCGCAGATCATTTGAGATCTTCAGCAGCGACACAGCCAGTCCGCGCAACTGGGCACTCAACTCCAGAGACGCATCCTGGCTGCTGATGTTTGCGAAGAAATTGCGGCTGAGAGTAAACTCGAGTCCGGTGTCGCGACGGATGCCAGCCACCACGCCCTGGCCGAAGCATGGATGAGTATTCAGCCCTGTACCAACGGCGGTTCCGCCGATGGGCAATTCAAGAATGCGCGGCAGCGTCGCCTCGATGCGCTCGATCGCGGCATGCAATTGAGCCGCCCAACCGCCGAGTTCCTGGCCCATGCGGATTGGGACTGCGTCCATCAAGTGGGTGCGGCCGGTCTTTACAACGTCATCCAGTTCGGCGGCTCTGGATTGCACCACTTCGGCCAGCTGATTGAGCGCCGGCAGCAGACGGCGCTTCACCTCGATGGCAGCGCTGCAGTGTATGGCACTGGGAATTACGTCGTTGCTGCTTTGGCCCAAGTTGACGTGGTCGTTCGGATGAACCGTTGTGCCGCAGCGGGCGGAGGCCAGTGTCGCGATCACTTCATTCGCATTCATATTGGTGCTGGTTCCGGAGCCGGTCTGGAAGATATCAATGGGAAAATGCCCATCGTGCTGCCCGCTCTCGACCTCCCTGGCAGCAGCCTCAATTGCTTCGGCGATACCGGGGTCGAGTAATCCCAAATCGGAGTTAACCTGCGCGGCGACCCTCTTGATGAGACCCAGCGCGGCCAGGAACGCTCGTGGAAACCGGAACCCGCTGAAAGCAAAATTTGTAATGGCGCGCTGTGTTTGCGGACCGTAGAGAGCGTCGGAGGGAACCGCCACTTCTCCCAGGCTGTCATGCATGAGACGCACGTTCGAATCGTCCATGGTCTGTATCTCCGGCATCGCTTGTTTTGCGAGGGCCCCGGGGCTCCCACGGCACAAACGATTTCGATAACCTGACTATGAGATGCCAACGGATGGAAAGCGTTGCCTGTTTTGGCTAAGCGGCGCGGCGCTGGCGCTTGGAGTTATTTGGGCCATTCGCGAACTCTCCAAAGCCAGCTGCCAACCGGGTGCCCCTGGCCCACGGACAATGGATTACGACCTGGTGCAGGAGACCTCCGACGAATCGTTTCCGGCCAGTGATCCGCCCGCCTGGACAGGTTCACACAGCTGAAGATCATCGGCAGCTTAACGTATTTTCAGAACAACGCGGATGACTTGATTCGCCGAACTACGTGCTCTTGCTGTGCTCCGAGGCGCAGAGCTACGCACGCTGATCAGGGCTGGGTATCTGTCAGCTTTCCTTAACCTTAAGTCTGTCCTTGTTCTCCACGATAAACGCTTTGATCTGGTCGGACATTGCCAATAGCTTGGTCCACTGTTCCTGGTACAGCGTGACAGGAAACCTGCCCAAACCGTAAACGGAAAGGGCGCCCTTTTCGCTCACCTTCATGGATGTGGCGACCTTGCTACGCGCCTTCAGCGACTCGATCTCCGCCTTCGCTCTCTCGAGCTCTGCTTTCAAATCTTCTTCAGCCATTGAGTTATTCTCGCGCAAGGGAGGATTGCGCGATTACCGTTTGTTCAGCCAGCTCCCCAATCGAACGCGATCTGCAACCCAAGAGAACGGTTCGTAGACCCTTGCCAGCTGCCTTTCAAGAGGATGTGTTGGTGAGCCGGGCGGGGCTCGAACCTGAGACGCCGCTTTCGACTCTGTAACTTACGTAGAACACGAACATACAAAACGTATAAAACCTACACTTCAACTAAAAGCCGCGACATAACCGCGACACTGATTCATACCATGGTACCTGGTCAGCATCCCGATAGCGCGGCAAAGCCCGCGGCCGGATGACCCTTCGCCGCATGCAGATGAAGCTCGCCAGCGAGGGCAACGCCACGATGCAGATTTGGCTGGGGAAGCAGCTATTGGGCCAGCGGAACGTCCAGGGCCTGGAAGCCAATGGCGGCCCGACGGGCACGCAGATACAGCTGGTGGTCATGCAAACCGGTACACGAATCGATGCCCAGGCCGAGCAGCAGCCGGTGTTGGATATCACGAGTCTCTTAGAAGACTGACCATGTTCCCACTGGTGGGCTTCAACGCGGATTAACGTCTTCTCCCCTTGTCAAAGCACTGCCTCCCAACGCGACAGAGGACACCACTTCAATGCCCCGACGTTGTCACCGCTCGGCCCCAAGTTGGGCGTGAGCCGCCCTCAGTACGTCCCCACCTTGATCGCCAGCGGCAGCGTCAGATTCTGCCCGCCGCTGGTCACCACCAGCGCCTGTGGTCCGGCCACCACGTTCGCATTCGCTGTCAGCGTCGCTGTGATCGACGTCGCCGAGTTCACCACCACGCTGCTGACTGCCAGCATCCCGCTCGGCACTGTGACCGTATCCCCCGCCTGGAAGCTCGTGTTGACGCCTGTGATCGTCACCGTGGTTTGCGCACCTTGAATCGCAGCCATAGTGTTGGGACCGACGCCCGTCAACAGCGGTGCCGTCGGACCCGCAGCCATCGTCTCGTTGAACAATGCCCGCATGATGAACGACGCCATCTCTCCCCGCGTCACCAGATCGTCCGGACAGTAGATCAGCGGGTTGGTTCCGCAGCCGTCGGTGATCTGCTCCTCGTATGCGCGCTGGATGAAGGGAAATGGCACTCCATTGCCCTCCACGTTCGCTGGTACGTCCGCAAAATAGGGGGTGCTGTTATAGCTGAAGCTGGCCCCATACAAGGTCAGCCGGGCACGAACCATGAAGATCGCCATTTCCCAGCGCGGGATCGTATCGGTCGGACAGAACAGCCCTGCTCCGCAACCGTCCGTTATGCCCAGTTCCATCATCTTCTGGATTTGCGGAAAGAACGGATTCGTCGTCGGCACATCGCTGAAATACGGGACTGGATTGTAAATCGCCGGCGTCGTGGTGCCGGTAGCCGCCCGAACAATGAACGCAGCCATCTCCTCGCGCGTAACGTTGTCGTTCGGGCAAAAGCTGCGCGTTGCCGCGGTGCTGCCTTGAACGCACCCGGTCGTGACCCCGGCTTGGAACATGAGGTTCGCCGCGTTAAAGTAGCTGGCGCACGGCGTAACGTCGGCGAACTGGGAGGTCGTGAAGTCCTGTGTAACGGAGGCGGTCTGGCCGCCGACAGTGACGTTGGCCGTCCGGTTCGCGCCGGTGTTGTTCAGGATAACCGTGTAATTGAGCTCTCCCGAGCCGTTCGACGAGCCGTTGCTCAGCGCGAGCCAGCCGGAATCGCTGGAAGCATCCCAGCCGCAGCTATTCAGGTTGGTGCTGATCGGGATCGAGTAAAGGAGGGGTCCATCAGCCGGCACGACGATGTTCGTCGGAAGCGAATAGACGCAATCGATCTGCTCGCTGAGCGGTAATGGGTCCGCGACGGACTCCGCCTTTCGATTGCCGGCTGCGAAGAGCATTTGCTGCTGCCCATCGTTCAATCCGGCCTCGACACCGGCTGCGCCGCGCGCCATCCAGCGGCTGTTGACGCTCGTGGCTCGTTCAAACGAGAGCGGAACCCGGCCTGCCGCCGTGCTCACGGGACAATGACCTTCGACAGTGCCCCCCAAGAGGACACCCCCCAGGCTCGCAAGAGCAATATATCGAATCACGCGCATCGTATCCATCCCGCCTAATCGAACCGGGCGCCTTAGAACGCTATAGCTCGCGCCGGATTCGGAGCACGCCGGATCCAACGTGAGAGCCAGCGACATATCCGCGACACGAAAAAGCGGAGGTCCCTAACTAACGGAAATGACGGGGTTTAAAATGGTGAGCCGGGCGGGGCTCGAACCCGCGACCACCGCATTAAAAGTGCGATGCTCTACCAACTGAGCTACCGGCCCCAAACTCCCTGATTTTAGCATGTCAGGAGAGTTGTTTCCCTTCTTCAGGAAGCATTTAGGAGCCGGCGGAAACGCGGTTGACGGCAATCACGTTGGTTCGCCAGTTATGAGCCGACCCGCAGATCTTTGAAGCCGGTAGCCGACTGGGGCGGCGCTAATCGATCCGTATGCAGTGCTCGCCCACTGGTTCAAACAGCGCGATGACGTGGGTAAGGCTCAGCAGATCCCGTATTCGCTGGCTCAGGTTGATGAGCTGAATCTGAACACCAGCGCCCTTTCCCGCAATGTACAGTCCGGCAACGGCACCAAGGCCCGCACTGTCCATCTGAACCAGGTTTGTCAGGTCGAGGACGATGCATTTGGTCTGCGGAAACAGGGCCTTAATTTCCGAGTGGAATACGGAAGATACATTCGAGAGGAGCTTGCCGCTGCACTCCACCACAATCGTGTTTTCCTTCGGGTAGGTATGTAACTTCAGCGGAGCTTCTGGGCCTCGTGGGCTTGTCGACATAACCTTCCTTCCAAATCGCTCGCCAAGCAGAGCGCCGCGCCATCTCGTGAATGCTTGGGTATTGGCAGTATAACCCAACGTCGGCTCTGAACGGTTCCGTTAGGATTGTGAGTTCGAGGATCAAGCCATGTATCGCGTTTACCTGATCGATTCCGAAGTGTTTCCGCTGTGTGAAGAGGTGGGTATCGAGGCAGAGGTCTTGAAGGGCATCGCTAACGTATCGCTGGTACGGACCGCGGATGAGAGTGTTCTGCCCGATAGCGTTTGGGATGCGGATGCCGTGATCATCAGCCACTTCCCCCAGATATCGGCAACAGCGCTGCGCCGGTTTCAGAGATTGCGGATGGTGGTGCGCAATGGAGTTGGCTTCGACAACGTGGACATCGCCGCGGCGCGCGAGTTGGGAATTCCGGTGTGCAATGTGCCGGACTACGGCACCGAGGAAGTGGCTGATCACACCTTAGCGCTGACTCTGGCACTGCAGCGAAATGTCTTCCCCGCCCTGCAGGATGTCCGTAAGGGAGTTTGGCAATGGCGGGTCGCGCATTCGACACGGCGGCTGCGCGGGCAGCGCTTCGGCATTGTCGGTGCGGGCCGCATCGGGACCGCAACGGCCTTAAGAGCAAAGGCATTCGGCTTCGCCGTTCAGTTCTTCGATCCGTATGTTCCCAGCGGCTACGAGAAAGCACTCGGTGTGGATCGCTGCAGAAATCTCGCTGATTTGCTGAGCACATCGGATGTCGTCTCGCTGCATTGCCCGCTCTCGGAAGAGACGCGGGGACTCATTGGGCGCGCGGAATTGGAGCGGATGAAACGCGGCTCGTTCCTTATCAACACAGCCCGCGGGCCGGTCGTCCGGGAACAGGATCTGTTGGGCGCTCTACGGTCGGGCCATCTGGGCGGTGCCGCGCTGGATGTTGTGGAGCGGGAACCCGCATTCGATGAACAATTGTTGGAGTGTGCGAACTGCCTGTTGACGCCGCACATCGCGTTCTACTCCAAGCAGTCGATCGCGGATATGCGAACCAGCTCGGCTCAAAACGTGGCAGATACACTCATGGGCGGTTGGCCGGTGAACGTCGTGAACCAGGTCGCGCCGAAGGACTGATTCAGGAGGCGTGATCTAATTTCTAAACGAACGCGCGGCGGGAACGTCGTAGGAGGGAACAATGGCCGGCAGTGACTCAATCAGTGAAACTAGAAAGCTCGCGGGCAAAACCGCGCTCATATCAGGTGCGAGCAAGGGCCTCGGCAAAGCGATGGCGATAGCGCTCGCGGGCGCAGGCGCGCACATCGCCCTGGTGGCCAGAGACGTTGGGAAACTGAATGCTGTAAGAGCGGAGATCGAGGACGCGGGCGGCAAGGCAAGCGTCTATGCAGCCGACGTCAGCCAGGAACAGAGCGTCCTGCAGTTGGAACCGTTGGTGACCAGGCAGCTCGGCCAGGTTCAAATTCTCATCAACAACGCGGGGATGAACATTCGCAAGAACCTCGTCGACTTCACGCTGGAGGAATGGCGCACGGTACTTGACACGAACCTGACCAGCGTCTTCCTGATGTGCCGCGCGTTTGTGCCGCACATGAAAGGCGCCGGCTATGGACGCATCATCAACATGAGTTCCATCATGAGCCATGTTTCGTTGCCCGGCCGCAGCGCGTATTCGTCCAGCAAGACCGCCTTGCTGGGCCTGATCCGCGCACTCGCCCAGGAACTTGCTGCCGACGGAATCACAGTGAACGGCATCAGTCCCGGCCCTTTCGGCACCGAAATGAACATTCCCGTGATGCAGAATCCCGAAGTGAACGCTCAATTCCTGGCGAGCATTCCGCTCGGGCGGTGGGGCCGCGTCGAAGAGGTGGGCGCGCTGGCGCTCTATCTGTGCTCCGAGGATGCAGGCTTCATCACCGGTACGGACATTGTCATCGATGGCGGCTGGTGCGCGAAGTGAGGGACTGTCACACGGCTTTTTCCGGTGGAAGACAACATGCCTGAGCGACGCCAGCCACTGGGCGCCTTCGAAAAAGCCGTCTACAGCAAAGTAACCCGCAGGCTCATCCCGTTTCTGTTTCTGTGCTACATCTTCGCCTATATCGACCGGGTCAACGTCGGGTTCGCGAAACTGCAGATGCAGCAGGACCTGGGAATGAGCGACACCGTGTATGGAACGGGCGCGGGCATTTTCTTCCTGGGCTATTTCTTCTTCGAAATACCCTGCAACATGGTCCTACAGAAGATCGGAGCCAAGTACTGGCTGGGGCCGATCATGATGGTTTGGGGCGTGGTGTCGGCCTGCACGATGTTCGTGAAAAACGCCAACGAATTCTATGCGATCCGGTTCCTGCTCGGCCTGGTGGAATCAGGGTTTTTTCCCGGCGTCATACTCTATCTCACTTTCTGGTTTCCGAGACAGTACCGGGCCAAGATGGTGGCCGCGTTCATGACGGCGGTGCCGCTCTCCGGTGTCGTCGGCGGTCCGATCTCCGGTTGGCTGTTAAGCAGAATGTCGGCGGTGGGCGGCTTGCGCGGCTGGCAGTGGCTGTATTTGTTCGAAGCGTTGCCGTCGATACTGGCGGGCGTGGCGACACTGCTGGTTCTGGCCGACGGGCCGGGAAAGGCGCGCTGGCTGACCGCTCAGGAGAAATCCATTCTGCTTCACAATCTGGAGGCCGAAGAAGCCGAAAAGCGATCGCAGGGCCGAGGCCATCATACGCTGGCCGATGCATTCCGCAGCCCGAAGGTGTGGCTGTTGTGTTTTGTGTACTTCGGCTTCACGATGGGTAGTTACGGCATCGGCCTTTGGCTGCCGCAGATCGTAAAAGAGACGCTCACAAAAGATCCCTGGTACATCGGCTGGTTAACTACCATCCCCTGGGCCGTTGCGGCGGTGGTCATGGTGTCTGTTGGACATCATTCGGACCGGACGGGCGAGCGCCGCTGGCACATTGCGCTATCGGGTTTGGCGGGAGCCGTGGCATTTGCCCTTTCCGCTTTGCCAGGCATATCCGGACCGCTGGGCTTACTGGCGCTCACGATTGCGACGGCTGGGATTGCGGCAGCCTATTCGACCTTCTGGTCGATGCCCACTGGTATTCTTTCGGGCACTGCGGCGTCGGTGGGCATTGCGTGGATCAACTCAGTTGGTAACCTTGGGGGCTTCGTAAGCCCCTTTATGGTAGGCCGGATTCGCGATGCCACGCATAGCATGACACTTGCTCTGTTGATGCTGTCGTTCTTTGCCCTGACATCAGCGGTGGTGACGGTAACTTGCTTCTCGCGACAAACGAAATAGCCGGCCCGCGGCCGAACGATTCGACATATGATGGAGCGATCTCGCAACGCAACTCATGGAAACAGACAACCAAATTAGTGGCTCAGACGTGCCGAAGATCACGCGCCGCAGCGCGGTGAGTCTTACTGCGATTGCGGCCGCCTCGTACTCAAGGCTGCTCGGCGCCAACGACCGCGTTCAGGTCGGCTTCATCGGCTACGGGCTGATCGGCGGCCAGCACGTCCACGACTTCAAGAATCAAAGGGACGTTGACATGGCGGCGATGTCCGACGCGTACCAGCCGAGGCTCGAAGAAGGCGTAGCGGCCTGTGGCGGAAAAGCGAAGGCGTATTCCGACTTCCGGAAGCTCATTGACGATAAGGACCTGCAGGCGGTGGTGGTCTGCACCCCCGACCACTGGCATGCACTGATGACGATGATGGCCTGCGCGGCAGGCAAAGACGTGTATGTGGAGAAGCCGCTGACCCTTTTCCAGAAGGAAGGCCGGTGGATGATCGATGTGGCTCGCCGCTACAACCGCGTGGTGCAAGTGGGAACGCAGCAGCGCTCCGGGCTGCACTATCAGAAAGCGAAGGAGTTGCTTGAAGCGGGTTATATCGGCGAGATCATGAGCGTACGCGCCGCGTCGTTTCGCAACATTATGCCGGGGTTCGGTTCGCCTCCGGATTCGGCTGCGCCCAACGACTTCGATTACGACATGTGGCTGGGGCCGGCGCCAAAACGCCCCTACAACAAGATGCGCGGGATTTATCATTTCCGCTGGTTCTGGGATTACTCGGGCGGGCAGATGACAAACCTGGGGGCGCACGAACTTGACATTGCACAGTGGGTGATGAAGGTGAAGGGCCCGCAGGCCGCGTCGTCAAGCGGCGGACGGCTGGTCCTGAAGAGCCTGGGCGATACTCCCGACACACAGGATGCCGTATTTGAGTACCCCGGCTTCACTGCCGTCTATTCAATTCGCGAGGCGAGCGCCGGACGGCGCGCGGGGGTTGGTCTGGAATTCTTCGGCACAAAGGGCAGCCTGGTGATTGGCCGGTCCGGATTTGAAGTTGTGCCCGACATGAAGATCGGCACCGCCAACGCCATCCCGGTGTTTCAAGGGCATCCGACGGGTGGGCCGGAGCGCGAGGCGATCAAGCCTGAACCGTGGATGGAAGCGATGAAAGAGCCCGGTTCGAGCGCCCAGCAGTTCGATCTTCACGCGCGGAACTTTCTGGACTGTGTCAAGACCCGCGAGAGGCCGATCTCCGATATCGAAGGCGGCCATCAGGTCACCACGACTTGCCACCTGGCCAACATCTCTTTGCGCACGGGTCGCAAGATCCACTGGGATCCCGAAAAGGAGGAGATAGTAGGCGACGCCGAAGCATCCGGCATGCTGATCCGCCCATATCGCAAGCCTTGGGATGACGTATTGAAAGGGTTGATTTCATGACCAGACGCACCTTCTTTCAAGCTGCCTCCGCTACGCTGGCATCGGCGCCGCTTCTCCACGGCCAGCAGAGCAATACGGGAGGGACGCCCACCAAGATGGGCGTCGCATGGACATCCTACATGGGCTTCTGGCGTCCCAAGGATGCCTATCTCATGCTGGAGCACTGTCACGAAATCGGTGCGGCGGGAATCCAGACTTCGCTGAATGGCGACCTTGGGAAGCTCCGCGCGAGGGCCGAAGCACTCGGCATGTATGTGGAAGGGATGGTGCCGCTGCCGAAGGACGGGGACGTGGCGGCGTTCGAACATGCGCTACAGAATGCCAAGGAGGCCGGCGCTACAGCCTTGCGGGCCGGTTACCTGAGCGGCCGGCGTTATGAGACATTCTCGACCTTAGCCGATTGGCAGGGCTTTGTGACTGCAGCCCACAAGTCCATTGAGGCGGCGCTTCCTCTGCTCGACAAGTACAAGATCCCGCTTGGAATCGAGAATCACAAGGATTGGACTGCCGATGAACACCTGGCGCTGATGAAAAAGTACTCCAATGAGTACTTAGGTGTCTGCCTGGACTTTGGCAATAACATCTCGCTGCTCGACGATCCGATGGATGTGGTGGTGAAGCTGGCGCCATATACAGTAACCACGCATCTAAAGGACATGGCCGTTGGGCCGCATCCTACTGGCTTTGTGCTGGCCGAGATGCCGCTCGGCCAGGGTTTCTTGGACCTGCCCAAGATGATTTCCCTGGTCCAGCAGGCGCGGCCGGCGACTCGCCTCACCCTCGAGATGATCACGCGCGAACCCTTGGTAGTTCCCTGCCTGACGGACAAATATTGGGTTACGTTCCCCGATCGAAATGGCATTTACCTGGCGCGCACGCTAACGCTGGTGAGCAGAGAAACCGGGCATGGCAAGCCGCTTCCCAATCTAGCCCCGCTTTCAGCGGATGAGCGGCTAAAACGAGAAGACGAGAACGTGAAGCTCTCGCTCGACTACGCGCAAGAAACGCTGCACGTTTAGGTAGTCTCACAGGCGGTGCTGAAAAAGATGGCCTGCTATTCCTGGTTCGGCGCCGCTGCCGGCGACGCGATCGCTTCCAGAAAGTCGAAGTCGCAGCCGCGGTTGGCTTGCGTGACGTGCTCCAGGAACAAGCGGCCGTAGCCACGGTCATATTTCGGGGGAGGCGCCACGAAGGCCTTGCGGCGCTGCTCCAGTTCAGCTTCCTCGACACACAGCGTCAGCCGGCGGGACTCCGCGTGGAGTTCGATTTCGTCGCCGGTACGGACCAGCGCGAGCGGCCCGCCGATGGCCGATTCGGGAGCGACATGCAGGACCACCGTGCCGAAACTGGTTCCGCTCATGCGCGCGTCGCTGATGCGGACAATGTCATCGACGCCTTGGTTGAGGAGCACGCGTGGCATTGGGATGTGACCCCATTCCGGGAAGCCCGGTGCCCCCTTCGGCCCGCAGTTTTTCATCAACAAGATCGAGTCCTTGGTAACCGGCAGATCGTCGCGGTCGATTGAGGCACGCATCTCGTCGTAGCTCTCGAACACGTAGGCCTTCCCGCGATGATTCAAAAGGCGTGGCGTGGCGGCGGTTTGTTTGAGAACGGCGCCGTCGGGCGCCAGGTTGCCGGTCAGCACGATGGTTCCACCCTCTGCACAGATCGGGCTGGCGAGTGAGCGGATCACAGTGCGGTTATGGCACGGAGCGTCCTGGACGTTTTCCCGAATCGTTTTGCCAGTGACGCGTTAAGGCCTCGCCGTGGAGAAGCGGAAGAATCTCCCGCATCACGGCAGGCAGGCCACCGGCATAGAAAAGATCTTCCATCAGATATTCTCCCGAAGGCTTGACGTTCACGATATACGGTGTGCGGCGCGAGAGGGCATCAAAGTCACCGAGGCTGAGAGGAATGCCCAGTCGTCCAGCGATGGCCAGCAGATGCACGACCGCATTGGTCGATCCGCCAATTGCCATATCGACCGTGATAGCGTTTTCCAAAGCGGCGCGGGTCATGATGCGCGACGGACGCAGATCCTCAGCTACCAACTCGACCGCCCGGCGGCCACTGGTTTCGGCGATGGCAAGGCGGCGCGAATCGGGCGCTGGAATGTTGGCGCATCCGGTGAGCGTCATGCCGAGCGCTTCGGCGAGGCTGGTCATGGTGGAGGCGGTGCCCATGACGGTGCAATGGCCGGCGCTGCGGGCGATTCCGCCTTCGATCTCTTCACCACTCTTCCTCACTCAGTTTGCCGGTGCGAAACAGGTCGAACAGCTTGCGGCCGTCGGTGCCCGAACCGAGGCGGCGGTCCCGCCACTGGCCGCCCAGCATGGGCCCGCCGGGAACGACAATCGCCGGCAGGTCCGCGCTGGCGCGCGCCCATCAACTGTGCGGGCGTTGTCTTGTCGCAGCCGCATAGCAAGACGACGCCGTCAATCGGATTGGCGCGGATCGATTCTTCCACGTCCATCGCCATGAGGTTGCGATAGAGCATCGTGGTGGGGCGCATGAACATTTCGCCCAGTGAGATGGTGGGGAATTCGAGCGGCAAGCCACCCGCCGCCCACACGCCGCGCTTCACGGCCTCCGCCACAGTCCGCAGATGAACGTTGCAGTTGTTCAGTTCGCTCCAGGAGTTGCAGATGCCGATGACCGGCCGCCCATCGAAGACGTCACGATTGAAGCCTTCCGAGCGAAGCCATGCCCGGCGGCCGAAGCTTTGGTAATCGGAATTGGATCGCCCCCACCATTCCTGGCTGCGAAGTTTTGGTTTGGCCATGCCATTCCATTAGAAACCAATACGTGGGCGGGCGAGCGGGCCGCGGTCCGCGCCAGGGCGTCTTCGACCGGGAGTCTACTGATGCACGAAGGTCGCCGTCGCAGTGGCCAGCGTATATTGCAAAGTCAGCGGATAGCTGACGAGTTGGTTACTGGACGTGTAGGTTGCCGTGACATCTTGCAGGTAGAAGACCATACCGTTCGTCACCCACCCTGCGGCCGTGGCGCTTCCGGTCGAGCCGCCGGCGGCAAACAGCGGGCCGTCGGGGGCGTTAATGTGAATCTCAACCTGGCTACTGACCGAGGTATTCCAAAAGATGTCAGCAGTGGCTAGCGTCTGGCCGGTAGACACCGGGATCGGATTGTTCGTAATTTGGAGAACGGAATTGCCGAGGCTGATGATGTTGGAAGTTACCTGTGCGGTGGTCGTCGCCAGCACCGCTTGCGTCGCCGCGTTGACCAGGTAGAAGGTCTCTCCGTTTGTCACCCAATTACCCGTCGGCGCAGAGCCGGAAGAGCCAGCACCGACCATGATTGGGCCGGTCGGCGAACCCACCCGCACTTCAATCTGCGGCACACTTCCAGCATTCCAGTTGACAGTGGTGGTCCCCAACACCTGACCTTGGGCTACCTGGATGGGATTCGGGTTCAAGTAGAATACCGGGGAGCCGACACCGCCTGGGCTCGTCGTCGAGGCGCCAGACTGATTGACGTGGACCACGGTGCTGGCAAGCACGGCCAACGTACTTTCGTCCACAAGATAGAACGTCATACCGTCGGTAACCCAGTAGCCGGTAGCCGCGCTTCCCGACGTCCCACCAGCGGCCAGCACCGGTCCGGTTGGAGAACCGACAAGAACCTCGACGCTGGTATGGCCGGGCGCCGCCCACGAGAGAGTGGTTTCACCAAGGGGTGATCCGTTGGGCGTAACAATCGTGCTGGGCGAGGCAGTCAGCGTTGGTTGCGAAACCACCTGTGCCGTAACGACCCCCAGCGTGTTGGCGGAAGTCAGGGGCTTTCCGTTCGATGTGTCCTGCAGATAGAATTGCAGCCCATTCGAGACCCAATTCCCCGTGGCCGCTTGACCCGTTAACGAACTAAACTCGGCCAGGAGAGTGCCCGAGGGGCTTCCAACGCGAATCTCGCTGTACTTTGTACCGGAAGGAGCATTCACGAACAGAGTGGTGGTGCCCAGAACGGATCCGCCGGTCGTGTAAATCGGGTTGGGCGTGGCTGAAAAAACGGTTGGGTTGGTCGCGAGCACTGGCGGCAGCGGGAGTACCAGATAGTCGCTAATCTGCTGGTAAATGGCCGAGAACTTGGAATACCAGGTGTCGTAGGGTCCGACGACATCGCAAGCGGTGTCGTTTGGGTTGCAAACGCCGTTGGGATTGTTGCAATCCAGAACGCCCGTGCTGAGCGAACCCACTACGCGCCCTTCATTGTCGAGAATGGGAGAGCCGGACGAGCCCGAGTCAATACGGCCCGGCGTGGTGTATTCAATCTGATAGGCGTTGGCAAATGGGGAGGCTCCATACACGTCCAACCGCGAGTCGACGCGAGGCGCGTAGGCAAACTGCAGCGACAGGCCTTGTGGAAAACTAAGCGAGGTAACACATGCTGCCGACGGGGTGGAGCAGGTCTCACCAAAGGGGATTTCCTCCGTCGAGTACCCGGCGAGCACGAAGTTTGGCGTCGTAGGGTAACCTGCCATCTGAACCAGTGAGTAGTCAAGGTCGTCAAGAATCTGGGTAGCATTGTCCTGCGTCGTAAATGGATTGTCGTCGAACGACAGGAGCTGAGCGCCCAAGATCTGGGGAAGCGTCGACGGATTGGGCATGCTCCCGTTGCAGGTTGAGCTTTGGTAGCCAAAGGCAGCGGACAGGCTCAGCGCGACCGCATTCGAGTTAATGCAATGACCTGCCGTCAACAGAACGGGTTGGCCGTTGGGTGCATTCAGCATGGTGCCGGAACACTGATACTGGGAGTTATCCTGAGTGAACAGAAGAAAAGCAGTGGCGGGGGTTACGAGCGAGACGGCTGGATAGGCCGCGTTCCCCTCTTCGCAAGTGGCGTCGACGAAGCAGCTATAGTTCGGGAGCCCGGCAGCGAGCGGGATGGCGGCCGACGGCTGCTGGCCCGCAATATAAAAGGAATCTGCGGAGGAACCAGCCGCACCTGCGGCAGCCCCGTTTAACGACGATTCCCGTCCCCCGAATCGATAAAGGTGCGCGAGTTCGGCAATTTGAAAGGGAGGCAAGCCGGAGGTCTTAACTTCAGAACCGGGTTGATACTCGACCTCCACGGTCTCCGCGAACACTGCTTCGGTCCACATATCTCCATTGCCGTGCACACCGAGTGCGCTATAGGGGCCGAAGACCTGCTTCGGCGGATTCGCGGTGTCGTGAATCCAGACCTTACCATCGCCCACGGAGAAACTTGTAAAGTGGACCCGGATTCCGACGGCGTTGTTCGATTGGAGTGCCAGGCGCCACACGGTGCTGCCATCGGGGTTCGTCTGCCATGCCCCCGTCGCCATCGTGGTTGCCGTGACAGGCCGATGCACACCCACTTGCAACATGCCCCTGCGCGGCGCTCCATCACGGAGCGCATCGTCGAGAGCGCCCAGGGAAGCCACGGGGGCGGCTTTCAACGAGAAGCGTTGCGAGGGCGTTTGTTCCGGCGCGCGCTGTACCACCGGTGTTTTGGGTTTTCCTGGCAGAACCGACTGCGCTGGCAGGCAGGGGGCACTGATGAAGGAGCAAAGGAGGGCCATCCCGGCCCATGAAGAGGAGGTGGTTTTTCTCAACACGGCATATCCAACTGGCGCCGGTAAGCTTGAGGCGCCGACAACGAAGTTCTCACTCCGGTGAACACCACTGACGCAGGAGACGGAATAGGACCAAACATCGTTTCTCCAGTGTTAACGATCGTGAAGCCTTAATTTCCGGAAGATTCAGGCACCCGTCAGCCTGCATGCCTCGATTGTATCCAGCCCGGGTCTTTCAGGATTATAAAGCGAAACCATCAGACAGGCTGACCGTACCCGCCAAGTGCGGCCGAGCCTGTCTTTCAGGTTTCTGCGGGCAAGGGCCACCAACCCCCACCCGCAGAAAGCGGCAGACCGTGCCCGCCCAGACACGGAACGCCGCGGCACGCTCAGACGGTCCCCACCGTCGAGCGTGCGGTGTCCCGAACGCACAGGTCCCCACCTGTGTGCGCGGAACTTGGGCAGGAAGTCGCCGGGGAGGCGACCTCAACCGCCCAAAACTGAACTTCAAGAAAGTGATGGCAACGACCGTTCACCAACCGATAACCACAGGTGAACGCCGCAAGGCAGCGTGCCGCCTAGCCCGTGACCTTTTGAACCTGACAAAGTCGCTATCCGAAGTACCTCCGGTAAGCACCCACGCCAAGCTGGTTGAAGCTGACCAATGCCTTCCACCCATCCGCAGTAGTTCGTCCGTCGTGCAGCAACTGGCGCCCGACGCGGGCAATGTCGAGCACATCGTCGACATCGGCTTTCCAATGTTCCGGCGCCCAGTCGATGGCCTTTGAAACCACGGAGGGGACGCCCTCTGCGATACCGTCCGCCGTCACCATATTGAACGACTCGGTGTAACTTGGCTGGAGCAGCAGGTGCATGTGACTGACGACCTTCCGAAACTTCGGCCAGGACTGCCAACCATTCAGCATCAGCGTCACGTGCGGCAAATTCAGGAGCATCTCCTTCACGGCCGCCATCACCGTTTCGCCTCCCCCCTCAACACGGCCCGCCGACATCCACAGTTCAAGCGGCGCGCGCAAGTTGCGGGAAATCTCCAGCGCCGCCCCTGCCGCACTCATCAAATTCTTCAGCGGACGGGTGGCCCCGAATACGCCGACTCGCAGCGTGCCGCCGCTGAACACGCGCGACGGCGATGGCTGATCCTCCGCAAGGAAATACAGGTTCGGGAGGAAAGCGCAGGGAGCGCCGAAAGCCTCATGAAGCCAATCACAAAACCTCTGACTGTTACCCGCGAGGTGGAAGTTGGAGTTGCCCAGTTCCAGTTCCATGGCTTCTCGCAAAAGCTTCACGCCGTTCCGGTCGGCCTGCAGAAACCCGACATTCGAGTGGCAGTTGACCGCAAATTGCGTATTGGGATAACGGATGCAAAGCTCCTGCAGGTCAGCCGTCGGAATCCACGGCGCCGAAATGATGACGTGGTCAACAGGCGCCGGAGCCAACTTCGAATCCAGATCCGCAGGGCTCAAAATCGGCCAGACTTCGGTGTTGATGCCCTCCCGGCGGAGCACCTTCGCCGTATTGATGGCCGCCACGCCCAGCCCGATGTGACTGATATTCCGGTTGGCGGCGAAGTTTTTATAGGCGAGAATGACTCTCATTTGGCGGGCTCCTTCGGGAGACAAACTAGATCTCTCACCCACGAGAGTCGCGCAGCCCCCGTTCGGGTGACGCCATTCTTGAGAGCTAAGTCATTGACAACAAGTGAGAAAGTTTTTTTTGGAATTTTGTGATCCTGGCGAGGCCGGGTCCCAGCGTGGAAGTAATCGCCTGTTATTCAGGTTTGATATCGTTAGTCTTAGCGGGGATGGGGTAAGGGCTCATCGGGGCCTCGGGGATAAAGTCCAAGTGCCATTCCCACCCGCCGGTCACTGCTTCCAGTCAAGGAGACACTGTGCTCCGCAGAACGCTGCTGAAACTCGCCGGCATCGGGCTGGCTCGACGCTTGGCGTCGGCCCGCATCGGCGCCGATGAACCCGGGCGGCCGCGTCCCAAAGTTGTCCTGGTAACCACGGGCGGCATTCGCCGGCAGGAAAGCTTCTCCGAAACCGGCTTTCGCAACATTCCGCACCTGGCGGGGGATCTTGTCCAGCAGTCGATTTTTTATCCCTACACGTGGAACGAAGGCACCACCTCGCACTTCAACACCATCGGCAGCATCCTCACCGGCGTCTGGCAGCATGTCGACGATTGGGGAAAGGACCATCCCGCCGACCCAACCCTTCTCCAGTACGTGCAGTCACAGTGGAAGGTCGGCCCTTCTGAAACCTGGGTGGTGACCAGCAACAAGGCGCTCACTGCCAACATCGGCGTAGGCGCGAACGTGATCCTCTCCAAACAACTGCTGGTCGAATCCGTCGAGCGCATCATCATGGGTAGCAGTTCTCACCACAATCTGCAGCGCGAGATGTTGCTTGAGGAGCTGACGGCCGTCATGCAGGACGACTACGAGCGCATCGGCTGGAGCGTGCCTTCCCCGTCGGCCATCATGGACCCGGAGTTGAAGAAGGTGTTCCTGGCGGCTCTTGCCCAGTTCATCAATGGCCCCGATAGCCCAACCAGCGGCGACGAATTGACCTGGTTCGTGGCCACCGAGGTGCTGCGGCGCGTATCGCCCGCGGTGCTCGTGATGAACTTCTCCGATGTCGAAGTCGCGCACTCCGGCACTTACTCACTGCACCTGGGCGGCATCCGCCGCAATGATGCACTGATCTACAGGCTATGGAATTTCCTCCAGACTCTCCCCAACTACCGCAACAACGTCACCATGGTGGTCATGCCTGAGTTCGGGCGCGATCCGGACGGTACATCCACCAACGGCTTTTTCAATCACCGCAGCAACACCAGCTCCAACCGTGTGGCGTGGACCATGGTGCTGGGCGCCGCCGTTCGCAAACCAATCATCGTCGAACGCGAGGTGCGGCAGATCGATATTGCTCCCTCGATTGGCGCGCTTCTGGACGTCAACTGTTCCCGGGCCGCAGGGCGGGTTCTGCGCGAATTCGAGGGTTGATATGGCGGACCAGGTCAACACCGCGCTGCTTGCCAGGCTCCCCCGCACATTTGGTCCCGCCCTGAACGAACAGTTCCGCAACTGGGACCTGCTATTCCCCGCCGAGCGGCGCACCATCAGCGCGCAACTGGACTGGCTCGGCGCGCTGCCGAACGACCAGTTCAGCGCCCTGTTTGAGCCGATTGTCACGATTGAGAAGCAGATGGACCTGCCGCCCTGGAATCCAGGCACCGACCGGCTCTCCGTTACCGACACAGGAATTCTGGTGCGCTCACCGCACTATCAGCAATGGCGCACGCAGGTGGAACGCACCTTCGAAAAGATCGACGCCGGGGTCGCGGCTCAAGGCAAGCTGAAGCGTTCGAACAAACTCATCGTGGCGGTCATGCCCGCGGGCCTTGCGTCGCATCCCGGCGCCATCTGGCCGAAACTCGAAGCGGAGGGTAAGTGGGTGTCTTTGACGGCTCCTTTCGGCAACGTCCTTCCTGCGCTTTACCACGACGTCGCCGAACGCGAACAGGGGCCCGGGATCGAGCCATTGGAACGCACCTGGGTGTTCGAATACGACCCCACACTGTCGGCAACGCACATCAACTCTCCAGTCGTCAGCCTCTCGTTCGATCAACTGGGGCCAATCCGCCACGAGTTTCTCAAGCGGCTCAACTACGTGAAGCGCGATCTGCCGACGCTCGACCTCACTTACGACGACCTGCGGCGCCTCGATCTGCAACCATTGTTCCCTGAGCAGGCGCCCGTCGGCGTTCGCGAGTTTACGCGCAACTTGTTTCTGAGCGGCAACGGCGCGCTGCTGTTCGGCAACTCGTTTGTCCAGTGGGGAGCCTCCGAAGCCTTCCGCCGCGCCGCGCCCCAAGCAACCTTCTGCCGCTTCGGCGTGCGGCCGAAGTTGAAGCCCTTCAGCAGTGTCGTGTTGTTCGAGGATCAGAACCGCGCCAACCCAGTGAAAGATCAGCCCGACCCGGAAGGCTCGTTTATCGACACGCAGCTGCTGATGGAGTACATCTACCTCTCAGCACTGCGGGGAGTCGAGTATGACGGCCGCACGTTGGTTCTGGTTGCTGTACCTGAACAGAACCGGGTGCTGGTGTTGGGCCCGGGTGCAGCCACGACGCGGCTTACAAGCGGGGCATCGCCCGTGGCTGCTGACGCTCTTGTTGACGTAGCACGGTCCTGGCTAGTGGCGAAGAATCCGGCTTAAGGGAGCCACGCTGTCGGCACCAAACAGGTGCCCTAGAGTGCCTGCGACGGCGACCGAGGCCAGCCGTACGAGGCGCTGGAAGAGCCGGAACTCGTGGTTCCGGCGCGGACGAGGCGTCCGCCCCACCGCTTATGGGGCTGCTTTCAGTTCGCCCGTGGATGCGAACGAATAGCGTTCCGCCACCATATTGCCCGAGGCCAGGTAGGCGCGGATCAAATCGCGGTTCCCTCCGGCGCGTGACGCGGCTTCGCTGAGGCAGAGAACAGCATCAGCCGGCGGCGTGCCAGCCTCGAGTCGGAAGATCCAGGGCACGTTTGCCGACGTCAATGCACGGTCGCCCGAGATGGCTACCACCGGCATCAGCACCTTGACAGCGATCTGTTCGGCGAGATGAGCGGAATTCCGGTCCGTCGCCACCACTCCGATGACATCGGGATCGTACATCAGCTTCACCAACTCGTTGGACGCCTTGCCCCAGGCCGCTTCCGAAGAGATGCCGACCACCTGGTAGCCTGGGCCACTTAGGCTTGCGGCCAACGCTTCCGCGCCCGGCCCGAACAGGCCGATTTTGCGCTGAGCGCCGGCAGTCAACGATGTCGGAGGTCCGTTGTATTCGACACCGGCGGCGCCCACCGTAGCATAAGGCTTTTGAATGCTGTAAGGGCGATATGCGACGCGGCCGTTGTGCACCTTGCCCAAGTACATGGTGGCCACATTCTTGGCATTGGGATCGAACACCATTTCGCCCGTGACCCCTTTATAGTGCTCGACGGCGTACAACTCGTTTCGAATCGCGCCGCGGTTGAGCCCTGCACGGCAAATCGCCTCCAGCAAAATGTTCATGGTGTCGAAGGCCAAGGCCGAGAATGAATCCGTCTTGGCATGATAGGCCGCCTCGAATCGTTTCTGAAAAGCCAGCCAGGAAGCATCGTCGCGGTGTGGATCAAACGGATAAACGACCTCCAAGCCCTCCGCCGCCGAGCCCGCGTTTGGAAGCAGGGATTCGCCCATGACACGCGCGCTGCCGAAAACCGGCTGCTTCATTCCCATTTCCCGCATTTGTTTTAGAATGGCCGCGGCGGCCGGCGCATCGCACCACAGCACAATCGCATCCACGCGCGAATCACCGATCACTTCGAGCTGGCGCTTGAAGTCTTTCGCGGACGGTTCGAACTTCTGCTCGATCACTACCGGATGCCCTAAACGCCGCGAAGCATCCCGGAACTTCAGCACGCCGAAGCGGCCATAGCGCTCATTGACGCGCAGGAGAGCGACACGTTTGAACCCCAGATCGCTATAGATGCGGCGCGCCAGCGTGTACGACTGCACGCGGTCGTCCTGAATTGTGGTCAGTATCCAGGGGATGATGGTTTCCGGGATCGTCGGATCGGTCGCTGCGCTGTTCACTATGGGGAGTTCGGCGCGTAACGACACACGCAACGCAATGTGCGTGGAATCACTGCTGCTGGATGCGAGCATGGCCCACACCTTCTCGTCGTAGACCATCTTGACCACTTCGTTGCTGGAGGCACCCCACGTGGCGGCGTCGTTGTGAATCCTCAGCCGGAACGGTTTCCCACAGTAGCCGCCGCGAGCATTGGCTTCGTCGATCGCCAACTGCGCTCCGTGCAGCATGGCCAGTCCCAGCGCCATGTCTTTGTGCTCCTGGATTGGCCCCAGAAAACCGATGGGAACCTCGGTCACGTCTGCCGCTGGAACGGTCCGCACATCCTGGGCCGCTCCGTTGTACTCCGGCGTCTTGGTGTAGTTCTCGTAGTAAGGCTGGGTGTATTTCGAAAACGGGCGCAGGTCTTCGGGAGTCCCGGCGTAGGGAGTCGATGTCCGTACTTCCAAAGGTCGCGGCGGTTGCGGCCCACATGAGCACGGCGCCGGCTGGGCGCTAAGACACGCCGGTACGACGAGCGCGGCGACAACCAATTGCCACTGCATAGTTTATTTCTCGGAAGACGTCTTTATAATCGCGATGGCTTCGATTTCTATCAGCAGTTCGGGCCGGCACAGAATCGCCTGGATGCCCGTGGATGCCGGCAAGGGATCCAAACCCTGCTCACGGAAGAACTCGGTGCGGCCTTCGTTGAAAGCAGCATAGTCGCGTTCGATATCCCGCAGGTAACAGGATGTCCGCACGATGTCCTTCCAGGTTGCGCCCTCCGCGGCCAATAGACCGGTGATGTTCTGGTAGGTGCGCCGAAGCTGCGCGCGGAAATCGCCGATGTGGACGGTTTGGCCGTTCTCGTCGATACTGGCCGTGCCGGAGATCAGCAGAATTGCGACGCTCCCCAGATCAATGCGCAGCCCTCGCGAGAAGGAACTGGGCTTCGGATATTCATATGCTTCATTCAGGACCGAAAGCGCCGTGATGGCGCGTTTCTTCACTTCCGTAGCGCCTGCGATCCGGTCCATCAATTCAATCGTGTTCATTAGTTTGTCTCCCTTTCCCCTGCTGTAATGCAAACCCCGTGGCTGACCCCTTTAGCCGTAGCCACCCAAACATCGTCTTTCTGAAAATCAATCGCGAAAATGTAATGATGAGCCGGCGCGGAATCCACCGGCACGTGCGTCACGGTTCCCTGTTCATCGCGCACCAGCATCTCCGGCAAGTGCGTATCCAGCGCCGGGCGATACGTGGCCCAGCGCACGCCATCGTAATAGGCCAGTCCTTTGTCCGTGGAAAACCAGGTGCGGGTTCCGTCGATGGTCTTCACCTGATTGAGGAAGTTGCTGGGCAGGCCGCTGTCTTTGTCCAGGAAATTCCGCCAGTTCCGTCCGTCGTAGCGCGAAACGCCAAAGTAGGTCGCTGCCCAGAGAATGTGGTTGACATAACTGACGGACGTGGTGATCTCGTGAATCAGTCCCTGGTCTTTGAACAGCACTATCTCGTTTTCGCCATCCGGATCGTTGTAGTCTTTCCAGCGCTCGGTCTTGACGTCGTACTCCAGAACCCCGCCGCCCCACACCGCGTAGTAGACCTTTTCCGGCGTGGCGGTCACGCCGTAAGTCCAGATCTCGTACATCGGCGTGTTCCGCTCATTATAAAGGCTCCACTCGCGGCTTCGCGTATTCAGACGCGCGCCGCCCGCGGCTGTGGCGACCCAAACCGAGTCGCCTTGGACCGAAACGCCATAAACCACGTCGTTGGGCAAGCCGCTGTTCAGCTGCGTGAAGTTGTCGAACCGTCCACCCGAATAGCGGCTGAGCCCTCCCATGGTCGCGATCCAGAGTTCGTGGCTGCGTTTATCAAGCGCCAGCGAGAGCACGGCTCGGTGCGGCAGGCCGTCGGCCACGCCAAAGCTCCTCCACTTGCCGTCTTCATAGAGCGCCAGCCCATTGTCCGTTCCGGCCCACACCTTGTCTCCATCCACGGCCACGGAATAGACACGGTTATCGGGCAAGCCGTTCTCCACGGTGAAGTTCTGCCAGCGGAAGCGCGGCAGATCGGCAGCCGTGGCGGAGATCGCCAGAAACGCTAACAGCAGACTCGGCCGAAAGGCCCATTGGATGCGTTTCATAAAGTTTTCAGATACTCAATCAGATCGTTCAAATCATCTTTCGTCAGATCGCTGGTTATGCCGTGTTTGTCCTGCGGGATCACCACCGTCCAGATCTCTTCCAACGTAGCGGCTGAACCGTCGTGCAGATATGGAGCGCTGTTGACGACATTGGTCAACTGCGGTACGTCTACCAGCGGCGAACGGTCCGTCTTCTTGTTCGAGCCGACGTAGGCTAGAAGTTTGTTCGTGTAGTCCGGCCCGGAGTGACAGAAGGAGCATTGATTGACGTCGGGAAACGGAGTTCCGTCTTTCTTGCTCGTTCGCAGAAATATCGCTCTCCCGCGCTCCTGGGCCGGGGTCAATTGGCCGTCTGGCAGCCGGTGCCGGTTGGGACGCAGCGGAATCGACTTGATGTACGTGACCAGGTCTTCCAGATCGGCGCCTCGGAAACCTTGCGAGCGGAAGAAGAATTTTTCCGTGCGCGGCCCGCATTCGGTTTGCAGATCTTTGTTGCTGCCGTTCCATTTGAACGGCCCCGTGTCCTTGATTCGTTCCAGCGAGCGGTTGTCCACAATATCGATGCCGAAGCCATCCGGCTCCAGGTCCCACTGAAGACCGTCGAACGTAGAGTCGATGTGGCAGTTGGCACAACCGAACTGGTGCCCAAAGGAGTACATCGAGGAGAAAAAGAGGCGTTCGCCCCGGCGCTCGGCTGTCAACGGTGCAGCTGGTTCTAGCGGGATAGCCGCCGTCACCACGGCGCGCGCCGGATCAATCACCGTAATCGTGTCGTCAAGCCGGTTCGCCACATACACCGTCGTGCCATCCGGTGAAACCTGGATGTTGCGTGGATTGAGGCCAACCGGCACGCGGGCAATCACGTACCCGGCGGAGGCTGAGAGATCGTTCGCCATACGGGCCGCTTTAGGGGAGCGGGCAGCCGCCACCAGTTTCGGCAGGTCGATGATCACGACTTCGTTCGACCCGCTCGCGGATACATATGCGCGCGTCTGGTCCGGCGATATCGCTACGCCGAAGGGCATGGACGGATAGCTTTCGATTTCGTCCAACGGCATCTGTACTACGCCGCCAATGTCGTCGCCGAACACCGCCAACGAGTTCCCGAACACCCAGCCGTGTTCCACATGTGCCAGGGGCACCAGGTTCTTCGGCCGCATCTCCGTGGCGAGGCCGAGACGGCCATTCTTCGAAAACGCCATGTGGAATATCCCGGCCACATTGTTTAGGAACAAGCGGTCGCAAACCATCTGCTGCTCGGCATCCAGTTCGGTAATCTCCGATTTTGGAGGCGTGCGAAACTTGCCCAGGTTCGGATAAACGTGACTTACGTAAATTCGCTCGCCGTCCGGCGATGCAGTTACATAGCTGGCGCCCCTGCCTCCGGCGAATCGTCTAGCATCGGCGCCGCTGGCCAGATCAATCAGCGAGATGTCATCCGACAGCCGGTTCCCTACATACAGTGCATTGCGCGCCGCATCCAGTGCGATGCCCGTCGGCTCAAACCCAGTCGGTAGCGTTCGCAGCACCCGCAGGGACGCGGCGTCCACTTCGCTCACGGTGTCCGACCAGGAGTTGGTCACGTAGAAACGTTTGCCGTCGGGCGTCAGCGCGATTCCGCGTGGCACTTTCCCCACTTTCACGCTTCCCACTATCGCGTGCGTGGCGGTGTCCACCACCATCACTTCGTCACTCCCGCTGCACACCACGAACAGGCGCTTTCCGTCGGGGGACAGAACGATATCGTCCGGGCTCCGGTAGCGTTGCGTCTCTCCAGCCGCCGCCACCACGAAAATAAGCGCCAGGATCGCCAGTCTCATCCTCACTTCTCCGTCACTGTGATCACCTGGTTCGCGGCAACGTTCTTCACTACCTGCACAACGCCGCTCGGCCACGTCACGGTGATGCGGTCGGCCTTCGCGTTCGCGCCGAGCCCGAAATGCAGGCGCCCGTCGTCCTGGCTCAGGTATCCGGAGCCGGCCACACGCTCCGCAGATTGCTTCTGTCCGCCGGTCTCCACTTGCACCTTGGCGCCGATTCCATCGCGGTTGCTTTTGGTGCCCGCCAGCTTTATCTCCAGCCAGTGACCGGCCGACGGCGACGTATTCTTCAGCAGCACTCCCGGCGCGCCCAGGTTCACTACAAACGCGCCCACTTTGCCGTCGTTGTTGAAATCGGCGAAGCAGGCGCCCCGCGCTACGCTTTTGGTGGCGAAGAACGGACCGGCGTCCGTCGACACGTCCTGGAACTTTCCACCGCCTGCATTCCAGAACACGGTATGCTCCTGGGGTATCAGGTGGATCAGTCCGCCATGGAAAATCAGCAGGTCAGTCCGCCCGTCGTTATCGAAATCGAATGCACCGGTGCCCCAACTGGTATATTGCGCCGCCAACTGGGAAATGCCGGCCTGCTGCGTAATGTCGGTAAAAGGTAGTTTGCCTGAGTTTTCCAGCAGCCGGTTGTATTTGGAATCGCTCACCCACAAATCGGGATGCCCGGTGTTGTTCACATCGAAGAACACCGGTCCCATCGCCGCGGACGATTCGCCGTTCTGTCCGAATGCCGCGCCCGCGTCTAGGGCGACTTCCTCAAAGGTCCCGTCTTTCCGGTTATGAAAGAGAAAGCTCTCGGTCCTATCGTTGGCCACGAAGATGTCGGGATAGCCGTCGCCATCGTAATCGGCCGCCGTCACACCCATGGCCCGGCCTTTGAATTTGGCGATGCCCGACTTCTCGCTCACGTCGACAAATCCGCCGTGGCAGTTGTTGTGGAACAGCAGGCCCGTATCAGCCGCATAGTCGAGCGGCCCGGGGTAGTTGTCCGCAGCATAGTAGGCGCGGTACGAAGGATCGAACTTTACGTAGCGGCCGACAAACAAATCAATGCAGCCATCGCGGTCATAATCCAGCCAGGTGGCGCCGATCGCCCAGCCCTTTATATTCAATCCGGCCTTGGCGGTGACATCCTCAAACGTGCCGTCTCCTTTGTTGCGATACAGCGTGATGCGGCCATAAGAAGTCACGAGCAGATCCGTGAGCCCGTCATTGTCGAAGTCCGCGGCAATCGCGGCGAAGCTGAACCCATCGCCACCGACGCCTGCCTGCTCGGTGACATCAGTGAATTTGCCATTGCCGTCGTTGCGGTAGAGGTGGTTATGCGGCATGATGGCCGGCGCCTGGCGCAACGGATACGGATGCATCTCTTTACCCAGCGGCCGGCCGCTCGCCACAAACAAATCCGGCTTGCCGTCGTTGTTGTAATCGAACCAAACACACCCGGAGCCGGTCGATTCGAGCAGCGACCCGAGTTTCTCCGCGCCGAAGGAGTGCGTGAAGTTGATGCCCGATTGGCTGGTGATGTCTTCAAAGCGAATCGGAGCGGCGCTCTGGGCAGTCAGCGTGCCGGCCGCGAGCAGCGGCACCAGCAGCACCAAATGATTGAGTCTGTGCCGCACGCTCATTGTGGCCGTCCGTAGTCTCCCAGCATTTTCACGGGTTTCAGCATTTGGTTTAGGATTTCAGGAACTTTATTCTCCGGCGCGCGCTCCGGCCCGGCGTGGCAGCCCACACAAATGCGCTGCTCGCTCGGGCGCATCCAGAACCAGGACTGCTCTGCCCGCACACTCACGCCCGCGGCATCCAGCAGCTCGATCCGAATCGGACGGTCAGCCGGTACTTCCACATAAAACGATCCATCCGACGCCACCGCCGTCTGCCCCAGCACCTGCGGCTTTCCCAACGCATCTTGTGTGTAGAGCCGCACTGTATGAGTCTTTCCTTCGATCGGATTCATGGATTCGCCGGCATTCAAACAAAGCAGGTTCCCCGTCTTGCGCGCCGGAACCAAAGCGGAGGGGAAGTCTCGCGGTGGCACACGGACCGCCACAATCACCGGCTCGATGGCGTTGGCACCCTTCAAGGCCAAGACAGTTGCAGGGTCGCACGCGTGGGGTCCGCCTTCGTGAATGGAGTACACGCCGCCGGAGCGCGGGCGGGCAACAACCAGCCAGCGACCGGGACTTATTTCAGCAACCGGACCAGTAATCTCTAATTCCGACGTCGCCAGTTTCTGCTGAACCGCCAGCGCGGAGGTGTAACGGGCCAAACCGCCATCCACGGTGAAGATCACGTCTCCCGACGAAATCTGCCGCGCTCCAGAGCGCTTCGGCCCGTGATCGCAGCGCAGTGATTCGACTCCCGTGCCATCGGGATAGACCGTGAACAGCTCATCGCGCGATTCGAACAGAATGCGCCCATCGTGCAGCACATCATCAGTGAGATACCAACCGGGAACGTGCGTCAGCACGTTCGTTTTCCCGCTCTCGGATGAGATTGCGATCTCCGATCCCGTCGCCGTGACTCGCGTGTACACCACCCTGCCGTCGGGCATATAGAATGGCCGGATGCAATCCGTGGGTGATGTCACAACCTGATGCAACGCGCCACCGTTGAGATCAGCCTGCCAGATTTGCCATCGATCCAGCTTCGTAGCGCGTCCCGCAAACAAAACACGCCTGCCGTCGTAGGAAACGGCCGCATCCGCCGATGCAAAAAACCCGGTGACCACGTCGCGCTGCCCTTCTCGAGTTACTAACACCAGATGTGCGCCGTTTGGAAATCGTTCGCCGCCGTGAGTCCAAGCGGAGGCATCATAACGTGGCGCAGCCGTGTATATGAATGTTGGTAGGTCGCTCCGTACAGCCTGTCCCGTCAGTAGTGAAGCCAGAGCCGCGAACGCTGCAACCCCAAGCACCCTTCGCATAAACTTCACGGTAGAATTACTAACGCCTAATTTCTATTGTGTGAAAGCATTAGTGTACTTCCCAGTGCAAGCGAATTAGTAGATGCTTAGTAGACGCGTTAGTAGAAGAGGACTAGCAAGCCGACGTCAACGGAGCGGGGCGTCCAAAAAAAGATTGGCCTTCAACAACTTCTCACGCCAGCAGCTCTGGCAGTTCGCAGGCGTAGTTGCGGCAGCGGTAAAGCGTGAGTTCCCCCTGACGTGGCAGTCCGGCGAGAAACGGAAGTGTCGAGGCCAGGCGCTCGGCTTCCGCATCGGAGAGCGCCAAGACAACACCGAAAGGCTTGAACTCCTGGCGATAGCGCAGCACGACCTGCTCGATTGCCGGCGTGCTGGATTCATACCTCAGCACCGTCTGTTCGGGGGCTGAGAGATGCCGTGCGACGGCCGCCAACAGATAGGGAGCGGTTGTCGGTTGTTGGCTGATCTTCTTTGCCAGGCATGCAAAAACACCACTGGCGCGCCGCGAATATTCATCATTGCCGGTGATCTTTGCCAGTCGCAATAGTGCGTCCGCGGCCGCCGCATTGCCGGAAGGCTCAGCGCCGTCGTATTCATCTTTGATGCGAAGGATAATGGCAGGGTCTTCGGCCGCCGTGCTGAAGAAGCCGCCGTGCGCAAGGTCTTCGAACTGGCTCAGCCCGCGTTTTGCGATGTCGAGAGCGCGTTCCAGATACTGTGGTGCCGGATCCATCTCAAACAGATCGAGCAAGGCGTGCACGTAAAGGCTGTAGTCGTCGAGAAACGCAGGGATATCGGCGTCACTGTCACGAAAGCGCCGTAGCAGCTGTCCTGTTTCGGCCGAAAACAGCCGGGAAGCAATGAAGGCTTCGGCACGCTTGGCCGCCTTTAAATACTGAGCTTCCCCGAACACGGCGTAGCCCTTCGCGAAGGCCGAGATCATCAGACTGTTCCAGGCCACGAGAACCTTGTCGTCCAAATGCGGGCGGCGCCGCTGGCAACGCGCCTCAAAAAGAATCTGACCGGCCTGTCTCAGAGACTCCCGAACCTCCGCTTCGGGCAAGCCAAACTCCTGCGCGGTGCTTTCAATGGTGAAGGCCTCCGAGAGAATGTTCTTCCCAGTGAATTCGCCGTGCGGATCCTCAAGGACGTTGCCTTCAGGCTGCACGCCATAGCGATGAGAAAAAAGAGCGGCGGCGCGCCGGTCAAGCCGCTGTTCAATCTCTTGCGCGGACCAGACGTAGAAAGCGCCTTCGACTTTGTGGCCTTCTCTGCCGGGTTCCATGCTGTCTGCGTCTTCGGCGGAATAAAACCCCCCTTGCGCATCCGTCATATCGCGAAGCACATACGAAAACAGCCGGCGCACCGTATCAGCCAGTTGCGGCTCGCGCGTCGCCTGGTAAGCCTCCAAGTACGACACCGCCAGCTGGCCCTGATCGTAGAGCATCTTCTCGAAGTGCGGCACAAACCAGCGCTGGTCCACGGAGTAGCGGTGGAAACCTCCGCCGAGGTGATCGTGCATTCCCCCGCGCGCCATGGCAAGGAGCGTTTCAGTGACCATTTCAAGCGCTTCCTGGTTGCCGTTGAGGGCGTGGTAGCGAAGCAGGAAACCCAGCGTCACCGGCCGGGGAAACTTTGGCGCCCCGCCGAACCCTCCCCAGCGGGAATCGAACGACCGCCGGAGCTGTTGGAAGGCGAGGTCCAGAGTTCCAAGACCGAGAGAGTCGCCCTCTGCTCCGCTTTCAGCGGCGGCGCGGCGGAGTTGATCGAGAATCTCGACGCTGGAGGATTCAATCTTCTGGCGATTCTGATTCCACGCTCCGGCGATCTGCTGCAGAACGGAGGCGAATCCAGCCCGTCCATAGCGCGAATCGGGAGGGAAATAGGTGCCGCCGAAAAACGGCCTTAACGCCGGCGTGAGCCAAACCGACATCGGCCAACCGCCGCTGCCTGAAAACGCTTGCACGAAATACATGTAGATCCGATCCACGTCCGGACGTTCCTCCCGGTCCACCTTGATGGGAATGAAGTCGCGGTTGAGAAGCTCGGCGATCGCCTCGCTCTCGAAAGACTCCCGCTCCATCACGTGGCACCAGTGGCAGGTGGAATATCCGACAGACAGGAAAATTGGCTTGTCCTGCCTTCGGGCCAGCTCAAACGCGGCTTCTCCCCACGGTAGCCAGTTGACTGGATTATGAGCATGCTGTAGGAGGTAGGGGCTCTTCTCGCGGATCAGAGCGTTGGTGTGCATGAGGTCGCTAGAAAGCTCCAGTCTAGCCCAGGGTTTTCGGCGCGCTTAGTACTGTCGGGGCCCTAAACTAATGCACGAGCAGGGTAATGGACGCGGTGTCGGTAGAATTGCTACCTTTGTCGATAACTATGGCTTTTGGCCAAGTCATCGGGCCTTCCGAGCAGGATAGCGATCTGGAGCGCCTCCGTACGATACTGGCTAGCCAGCGCGCGGAGATCGACCGGCTGAACCGCAAGCTGGATCAGCATCGTCAGGTCTTCGTCGGCAACCCCTTGCCGGCCATCGTCTACGAGACGGCTTCCTTGCGTATTCTCGAGGCCAATGATAGCGCCTTAGCTCTCTACGGATACACACATGAACAGATGTGTTCGATGGGGCTGCCGGATTTGTTTGCGCCCGACGAACGCCGGCAGAGCGCCGAACTGATCCTGGAACTGCGGCGCCCCATCAACACCATTGGGCCGTTCGTGCAGCGGAGCGCCCGCGGACAGGACTTGGTTGTCAGCATGATTTCATTTGCTTACAACTTCGAAGGCGTAGACACGCGCATCGTCATGATCCAGGACGAGACTGTGCGCCAGTTGGCGGAAGAAGCACTAAAGGCCAGCGAGGAACGCTTCCGCGAGCTGTTTGAGAATGCGAACGATGTCATTTTCCTGCACGATCTGAAGGGCAAGCTTCTGGCCATCAACCGGGCCGCCGAATACCTGACTGGCTATGCGCGGGCCGAAGTGCTCGGCCACAGTTTTGACCAACTGGTAGCCCCCGAGGCGCGTCACCATACGCACGACAGTATCCGGGCGCATCTCGGCGGGAGCCCGACTCAGCATTTTGAACTGCCTATCGTTTCCAAGTACGGGAACCGGCGGTTCCTCGAAGTCAGCACGCGCATTTTGTATCGCCGCGGGCAACCGGTCGCGGTACAGGGCATTGGCCGCGACATCACCGACCGCAAGCAAGCCCAACAGAGGCTCGAGGAATCGGCCCGGGAGTTGCAGCGCAAGAACGAGGAATTGAGTACCGCCTTGAAACTCGCGCGTGAAGCGACACAGCTCAAGGAGCAGTTCCTGGCGAATACCTCGCATGAACTTCGAACCCCCATGAACGGCATCTTGGGGATGGTGCATCTGTTGCTGGGAACGGACTTGACCGAAGACCAACGCGAGTATGCGCAGTCTGTCAACCAGTGCGCGAACGATCTGTTAACCATCATCAACGACATTCTGGACGTCTCGCAGATCGAATCCGGCCGGATGGCGATTGAAGAGGGTATATACGATCTCGCCGAAAGCTTGCGCACGGTGATCAAGTTACTCAAGTTGCGCGCCACCACGAAGGGCCTGTCCTTGACGTATGAGATTGACCCGCGGCTTCCACAGCAGATCGCGGGTGATAGCGTTCGAATCCGGCAGGTGCTGACAAACCTGATCGCAAATGCTATCAAGTTCACTTCTTCGGGCAGCGTGCATGTGCGTTTGGCGGCTCTTCCCGGTGAGGAAGAGTTCCGCTGCGAGGTGGAAGACACCGGCATAGGCGTCTCCGATTCCGCACGCGATCGCATCTTCGACGCCTTCGTGCAGGCGGACGGCACAACCCGGCGGCGCTTCGGAGGGACCGGCTTGGGCCTGACCATCAGCAAGCAACTGGTTGAGCTGATGGGCGGCCGCATTGGCACATACAACAATCCATCCTCTCCCGGATCGACATTCTGGTTCGAGTTGCCCTTGCGCCTGCATCCATTACACGCAGGGGACGTGGACGCACACGTCAGCCCCGCGAAAGAGTAGTCGATGGCATTCGCCGGCCAAGCCGGTTGGGTCGTGAACATAACTTCGTTATTTGTCGCAACCAGTATTCTTACCTGCTTGCTAATGATCCCTTTCTGCCGGCTCGTGAGACTCGGCAGCAGGAAGAAATCTGTGCTTCGGGAGCCATTAATTGGCGAGCTCGGCGAGGCGCAGATGTCCCTCGCGCCCGAAGGCTTCGTTACGGTCCGATGTCGGACCTATCGTGCATGCAGCACGGCTCCCATCTCCGCCGGTGATCCGATCTGCGTCATCGGAATAGGGAAAATTTTGACAGTTGAGCCCTACGTCCGCTGAAATGCGGGTTCAAGCGGCGCCAATCTAAAGTACAATTTCAGGTAGAAATGTTGCGGAACGCAAATAGCGAATCGGAAATCCTGCTTGGAAACACCCAGCTGATCGGGATCTTCTTTCTGTTAGCCGTCCTATTGGGCGTCGCCTTTACGGCGGGCTTCATGCTGGGCCACGGGTCATTCGGCAAGAAAGCAGAGGCCGTCGCGGCCATCGCTCCGACGCCGCCTGCCGATGTCGGGGCAAGGACGGCCGTCGTTGAACCCGCGCCTCCTTCTCCAACCACTCCGGACACCACAGCCACACCGGAGCCCGCTCTTGGCTCCTCCAGCCCGACGGCCGGCAACTCAGCACCGGCGGCTGAAAAGACCGGGGATTCCCCCAAACCAGCAACCAAGCCGCCCGTTGACGAAGAACCGGTCCCGAGAGTTCGACCCGGCCAGACCGAGCCGTTCGCGCCCCAGCCCGGTCAGACCTTCTTGCAGGTAGCGGCAGAGTTGCACGACTCAGCTGCTTCGGCAGCTTCGGTTCTAAACAAGTCGGGATTTAGTGCGCATGTCGTCCTGGCGCCCAACGGAAAACTTTTCCGCGTGCTAGTGGGCCCGGTAAAGGACAAGAACGATTTGGCAGCCACGCGGGACGCCCTCAAGACGAAAGGGTTTCTGACAGTCATTGTTCGGAATTACTAGACGGTCGCCTCCGCTAGTCAGACCATCTGCGAAAATTGGGATTCAGTGATTCCTGAACCGCTGGTACAGATTGCCCCGCTCCCTCAACCGCGGCTACCCGAGTGGCTGCGTAAAGGCCACACCCACTTTGAATCAGTCCATGAATTGAAGACCAGTTTGCGCCGGCTCAATCTGAATACGGTTTGCGAATCGGCGCGCTGCCCCAACATTCACGAGTGCTTTCATCGCGGCGCGGCCACCTTCATGATTCTGGGCAACCTCTGCACGCGGGGTTGCGGTTTCTGTTCCGTGCCCAAAGGCTCGGCGGCTAAACAGCAATTCACGTTGGACCCGTCCGAGCCACGCCACGTGGCCGAGATGGCCGCCGCCATGAAGCTGCGTTATGTCGTGATCACGGCAGTGAACCGCGATGATCTGCCGGATGGCGGGTCAGCGCATTTTGCCGAAACCGTACGCCACGTGAGGGCTGCCCTGCCCCAGGCACGTGTCGAAGTCCTCACACCGGACTTCTGCGGCGACCTGGATGCCGTCGCTCGAGTGCTCGACGCCGGAGCGCATGTCTTCAACCACAACATGGAAACCGTTTCGCGGCTCTACCGCCGGGTTCGACCTCAAGCGAACTACCATCAGTCACTCAGCGTCTTGAAGTTTGCCAAGAAGTACCGGCCGCAAGTAGTAACAAAATCCGGACTCATGGTCGGACTCGGAGAGTCGGTCGACGAAGTGCATCAGTTGCTCCGCGACATACTTGCGTCCGACGTCGACGTCGCGACCATTGGCCAGTACCTTCAGCCGACTCGCCGCAATCTTGCTGTCGCTGAATATGTGACGCCCGCGAAATTCGACGCCTACCGCGACTTCGGCCAGGCAATCGGATTCAAGATGGTCTTCAGCGGTCCATTCGTGCGCAGCTCATACATGGCAGACCAGGTCGACGAACGGGCCGGGGCGCCGGTGGAGTGAAACGGATCGCCTTCCGCCGCCCCGATTCGTGGGACCTGCTGCACCTGGCCCTAGCCCTGCTTACCGGCCTGCTCCTGGTTCTGGCTTTTCCCAAGTATGATCTTCGCTTCCTGGCGCCCTTCGCGCTGGCTCCCCTGCTGGTGGTTTCGGCTCAAGCCGAGGGTGCGCCCTCGCGGTTCGTTTTCGGTTGGGCCGCGGGCATTGTCTATTGGTTCGGCATCTGCACCTGGATTCAATTCGTTCTGGAGTTCCACGGCGGCATGGAGAAGTGGGCCGCGTGGGGCGCGTTTCTTCTTTTCTGTGTGCTGAAGGCTTTGCATTTGGCCGTCTTCAGTATGCTGGCGGGCCCGCTGATGTACCGCTGGTATGCTCTACCATCCATTGCAGCGCTGTGGGTTGGCCTGGAGCGGACGCACGGAACGTTCGGCTTCGCCTGGCTGGCATTAGGCAATGCCGGCATCGATATGTCGATACCCTTGCGCCTCGCGCCGTTTGTGGGTGTCTACGGCGTGTCGTTCGTCCTAGTCATGCTTTCCGTCGCGTTGGCGTTGGTGGCGTTGCGCCAACCCCGCCACTACTTGGCACCGCTGTTGATCCTGCCATTCTTGCTATTGCTGCCTGCGGTTCCATTGGGAATTCCGGCTCAGGAGCGCGCGCTAGTCGTGCAGCCCAACGTGGATCCCGAAACCCAGTGGACTTTCGCATCGAGGCTCGATCTGGAAAGGAGTTTGTTCGCTCTTTCTGACTCGCTGCCCGCTCACCTGGTGGTCTGGCCGGAACTGCCCGCACCTCTCTATTACTACGAAGACCAGGATTTTCACGATGCCGCTGGCCAACTCGCTCGACAGCAGCACTTCTTCCTTTTCGGCACCGTCGCCTACACCGGCAATCATGAGCCCCTAAACTCCGCTGTTTTGTTGGGGCCGGACGGCAATCCGGTTGGACGCTACGACAAGAACTTCCTGGTGCCCTTCGGAGAGTTCATTCCGCCCGCGTTCTCCTGGGTGACCCGCATCACGCATGAGATCGGCGATTTCGTCCCGGGCCACGATAGCAACGTTCTCGCTGCCGCACCGGATCACCTGGGCGTTTTCATCTGCTACGAGTCAGCGTTTCCGCATCTGGTGCGACAGTTTCCGCTGCATGGCGCGGATGTCCTTCTGAACCTCTCCAATGATGGATACTTCGGCCACAGCGCCGCGCGCGAGCAGCATCTCAGCCTGGTTCGCATGCGAGCGGTTGAGAACCGGCGCTTCATCGTGCGGTCTACCAACGATGGCATCACGGCCGCCATCGACCCCGCCGGGCGGGTACTGAAGCGACTGCCTGCTTATGCGCAGGTAGCTACGCTGATGCCATACGGTCGCGTTTCGGAAATGACGTTCTATACCCGACACGGGGACTGGTTCGCGTGGGGATGTCTGGCGATTGGGTTAGCGGCGTCACTGCAGACGCACCTCGCCGGACGGAAGAAGAACCGGATGAGTTGAGGTTTGCTCCGTGGACGGACCGCAGAATGCAATTCAGCCAGCCGCATCGTCCTGAACGGGACTACCCCTTTACTTCGCCAGCCCCCCGCTGTCTTTCTTCAGCAGATCCCGGATCTCCGTGAGCAACTGTTCCGTCGGCGTCGGGCCCGGTGGCGGAGGTGGCGGAGGCGCCGGAATGAACTTCGCCATGTAGCGAACGATAAGAAAGATGACGAACGCAATGATAAGGAAGTTGATCGTAAAGTTGATGAAGTTGCCATAGTTGATGGTGGCAACCCCGGCGGCTTTCGCTGCCGCCACGGTCGGATAAGTCTTTCCGTCAAAAGCCCAGTTCATCTCCTTAAAGTCCACGCCCTTGGTCAACTGGCCGATGGGTGGCATTAGGATGTCATTCACTAACGAATTGACGATCGCTCCAAACGCGCCACCGATGATGACGCCAACCGCGAGGTCTACAACGCTGCCCCGCAGAATAAACGCCTTAAAATCACTAGCAAAACTCATCATTCCTCCAGTTTTGGCCGCACGGTTCCACTTGTTATGAGCGTTACCGCCGTCAGCACACGACGATAACAGAAAGCGTTAGAAGGATGCAAAACCTGCGCTCAACGAAGCAGATCCCGAGCAACGAGCCGCGCCGCGCAGTATCCTACCCCCATGAAGAACATCCGCAGTGTTATCCCGCTCTGCCTGCTATTCGTCTGCCCGGCTTTCACGGCCTCCTCTGCCGAGTCATCTATCCGCGCTGTCCTGAATACCCAAGTAGACGCATGGAACCAGGGAGACTTATCAACTTTTGTCACGACCTATGCGGAGGACTGCCTATTCGTGGGCAAGCAAGTGGTGCGAGGCCGGCCGGCGGTGCTGGCGCGCTATCAAACGAGCTACTCCAACGCCGCCGCCATGGGCAAGCTCGAGTTCACGGATTTGGAAGTGCACGAAGTGGACCCCCAAGTCGCTTTGGTCATTGGTCACTTCCATTTGGCACGCACAGCCGAGGGTGGTGGCGATGCGAGCGGTGTGTTCAGCCTGGTCTTCCACCGCATCGGCGGCACATGGCAGATTGTGCTCGATCACACCAGCTGAACGGCCCATTTCTACTTTGTTGATCGAATAGCAATCTATACTGGCACTATGCCGACCTCCAACATCGACCGCGAGCTTGGATTTAACACTCGCGCCCTTCACGCCGGGTACGACCCCGATCCAACCACGCATGCGCGCGCGGTGCCAATCTATCAATCGACTTCTTTCACTTTCGAGGACGCGGAGGATGCCGCTCAACTCTTCGCACTGCAGAAGTTCGGCAACATCTACACCCGCATCATGAACCCGACCACCGCGGTTCTTGAAGCGCGGGTCGCCTCCCTCGAAAACGGCGTGGCCGCACTCGGGCTTTCCAGCGGCCAAGCCGCACAGTTCCTGGCAATCACCACCATTGCCGCGCCGGGCGACCAGATAGTCACTTCAAGCACTCTCTACGGCGGCACATACACGCAATTCGACGTGACCATGCGCCGGCTGGGCTATGACTTCGTGTTCATCGAGCCGGATGATCCGGAGAACTTTCGCAGAGCCATCACGCCCAAGACACGGCTCCTCTATGGCGAAACCATCAGCAACCCGCGCAACAACATTCTCGACATTGAGGCGGTTGCAAAAATCGCGCATGAGAATGGAGTGCCGCTGATGATCGATAACACCTTTGCCACGCCCTACGTGACGCGGCCCATCGATTACGGGGCCGACGTTGTCGTGCATTCGCTGACCAAGTTCATGGGCGGGCATGGCAACTCGATCGGCGGCATCATCGTCGACAGCGGCAAGTTCCCCTGGAACAACGGCAAGTTCCCCGGCTTCACCGAGCCGGCGCGCGCCTATCACGGAATGAACTTCTGGGAGACATTCGGCGCCATCAGCTTCATCATCAAGGCGCGGGTCGAAGGCCTTCGCGATATCGGCCCCTGCGTCAGCCCGTTCAACGCGTTTCTATTTCTGCAGGGCATCGAAACGCTCGGTATGCGCATGGACCGCCATCTGGAAAACACACTGCACGTCGCCACGTACCTCGAGAGCCACGAATCGGTAACCTGGGTCAAGTACCCGGGGCTGGCGTCGAGCAAGTATTATGCGCTCGCGCAGAAATACACGCCCAAGGGCGCCGGCGCCGTCTTTTCATTCGGCGTGAAGGGGGGCTATGAAGCCGCCAAAAAGGTCATCAACAACTTGAAGATCTTCTCGCACCTGGCCAATGTCGGCGATGCCCGAAGCCTCGTCATTCAGCCCGCTTCGACCACTCACCAGCAGCTAGCCGCCGCCGAGCAGGAGGCCGCCGGCGTAACGCCGGACATGATTCGCCTCTCCATTGGCCTCGAGGACGTCGAGGATTTGCTGTGGGATCTGGACCAGGCCCTGAAGGCGGCAAGTTAAACGCAGTTTCAAGCCCGGCCGTGTTAGAGGATCCGCGTTTACTGGCGTCGATCAGCGGCATATATCGACGCCGGTAAACGCGAATTACCTACACCTTCACCCATCCCCGCTTCGCCGCGCTCTCGGCAACTTTTTCGAGCAGCACCATCCCGCGCAGGCCATCTTCGAAAGTCGGGTAATTCACTTCGACGGATGGGTCTGCGACCCTGGCATAGAACTGCTTGAAGACCTGCTTATGAGAGTCGTCGTAGCCTTCGCTGTGCCCGCCCGGCAAGTCGGCGAAATGCGCAGCCTCCGGGTGCATCAAGGACGCATCTTTAATGATGATTTGATTCGGCTCGTTTCGATTACCGATCCATAGCGTGTCGGGAGCTTCCTGGTTCCAGGAGACGCCCGCCTTCGTGCCGAAAATCTCGATCGCGAACCGGTTCTTGCAGCCCGCCGACATTTGGCTCACCGTGAATCCGCCTCGCGCACGGTCGCCCAGGTGGATCATAACCGCCCCGTAATCGTCGGTGTCAATGGGCACCTCTACATAGTCGGCCGGTTGCAGCTTTTTTCCGGAGAAGGTTTCCACCGATCCTTTGGGTCGCTTGCGCGTCTTGTAAAAAGTCGCCAAATCCGCACAAACTTCCGTTATCGGCAGTCCCGTCAAATGCTGCACCAGATCCATCCAATGGGACCCGATATCACCCATCGCCCTGAGCGCTCCGTTTGCTTTTGCGTCGACGCGCCAGTTCCAATCCGTGTCGTACAGAAGCCAGTCCTGGGAGTAGGTCCCTTGCGTGATCAGAATGTCGCCCAAATCGCCGCGCCGTATCATCTGCCGCATCTGCTGAACAACGGGATAGTACCGCAGGTTGTGTTGCACGCAGTTCGGAAGCCCGCGTTCCTTTGCCACCCGAACCAGCGTTCGAGCTTCCTCCGATGTCATGGTCATCGGCTTCTCACACAGCACCGCCTTCCCGGCTTCGAGCGCGGCCAAGGACATCGGATAATGCTCCGCGTTGGGGGTGCAGATATGGACGGCGGCGATATCTTTGTCATCCAGCACCGACTTTAAGTCGGCTGTCGCCCGAGGAATATCAGCGGCGTCGGCGAAGGCCTTTGCTCGCGCAAGGCTGCTGCCCACCACCACCGCGATCTTGACGTTGCCCAAACGCCGAAGATTCTCCGTGTGGACTTTCCCCATAAACCCCGTACCGACGATTGCTGCTCTGATCTTTGCCATGACCGTTATTCAATCCTTTCGAGTTCCGCTCGCCGCACAGCAAGCACACCCAGACAGCCTACCGCACTTGAGCGGCAGCAAGGGTCTCACCATCTCGCAGCTCTGCGTCGCGCGATGAGCGCAGTCGCCGGCGAAAAAACGCGCATCTTCCCTTGCCGGGTGCTCTTTGCCCCCAAGCGGCGGCCTTCAATCAACCTCTGTCAGTCTGCCTTCAGTTTCAGGATGGTCAGGGAGTGCTTCGGGAACGAATAGGTAAACGTGTTGTGCGCGATCAGCAGCGTGATCGCTTTGGTTATCGGCCGGACCTTGTGGTCGTCGCCGAAGGTGTCGACCGCTTTCAGGTCGGGGTTGTCCATCTGCCAAAGCTCAGCCTGCGGGGACATTTTGCCTTCCACGTTTTCAATCGACGCGGTGATGTCTTTGCCCGCACTGCGGTTCAAAACGTTTAGGTAGATAAGATGCTGCTTCGGATCGTAGGTGGTGGAGACGTCCAGATAGCCCGTGGGGCGGCCGCCGCCATTGGGCTGATACTCCGGGGATTTTACAAGCGCGTCTATGGAAAGGTTGGAGCGCTGCTTGCCGTATTCGACCAGCGGGAAATAAATGGTCTGCAAGTAGAGGCCTTGCTTGTTGGTGACGATGGGAGCGATGACGTTGACCAACTGCGCCAGGTTCGCCATCTTAACCACGTTGGCGTGCCGAATGAATGCGTTGAAGAACACGCCCATGGCAAGCGCGTCCTCGAAGTTGTACTGTTCTTCAAGACCGGAGCGGCCGATTTCGAATTCCCGGTTTCCTCCGCCAGGATGGACGGGAGGCAGGGTGCGATACCAAACGTTCCACTCATCAAAGGCTATGTAGATGGGATGCGGGTCCTTCATTGTGACGAGTGCCGCGCGGATCTGGCCGTCGACAACGTTGATTCGGTCATCAAGGTCGCGCGAGACAGCCAGGAACCGTTCCAGGTCGTTTGCTTCGTTGCCGATGTAGGTGTGCAACGACAGATAGGTGATTTCGGGCTTCAGCGTTTCGAGAACGGTGCGGTTCCAGCCGATCCAGTCGGCCCCGAAATTGGACGATCCGGAAGCGATGAGCTTGATGGAGTCGTCCTGGCGATGCATCGCTTTGGCCGCTTCAAGTGCGAACTTGGCATAGTCCTCAGCGCTCTTATGCCCCAGTTGCCACGGGCCGTCAATCTCATTGCCAAGGCCCCATATCTTGACGTTCCAGGGCTGCTCGTGCCCATTCTTGCGGCGCTGGCGGGCCCAATACGTATCGCGCGTCTCATTGGTGTATTCGACCCATTGACGGGCATCATCGACCGAGCCGAGACCGGCGTTGATGCACAGGTAAGGCTGCGTTCCGATGCGCTGGCAGAAGTCGAGGAACTCATCGGTGCCAAAACGATTCGTTTCCAGCGCACCCCAGGCGTGGTCGGGACGCGGCGGGCGGAGATCCCGCGGCCCAACACCGTCCTTCCAGTTGTAGCCGGAGACGAAGTTGCCGCCAGGCCAGCGCAGCACGGAGACGCCGAGCCCTTTGACGGCCTCCATCACGTCCTTACGGAAGCCACTCGAATCGGAGAGCGGGCTGCCTTCTTCGAAGATGCCGCCATAGATGCAACGCCCGAGCTGCTCCGTGAAATTGCCGAACAGCAGCGGGTCGACTTCGCCGATCACCCGGTCGGTGTCAATCTTAATGCGAGCTTGTGGCGCGGAGGAAGAAGCCTGGGCGGCGGAGAGAACCGTTGCCGAACAGGCGAGGGTTAACGTTAGAGCGAGCGAGCGAATGGTCATAGCTAAGCAACTACTCTATGCCATGAGGGAACAAAAACCAGGATGTACATAATTCTGTTCATCGCCACTGCGTTAAGAGGACGGAACAAGTCCCGCGCGGCGGACGGGTTGAAGAAACCGCCGCAGGATGCCATCCCATGCCCTAACCTAAGCTTTCGGGGCTTAGTGAGCGTGCCAACTTCAGGGCCCCGGTCCGCGATGCTTAAAAAGTAGCTACGCACTTGATGGATTACCGACGATATCGCCGTTTCACGAGACCAATCGGTAAAAGCTCCAGGAGACGACTTAACGGACGAACCTCGGCCAGGCAACCGAAGCTCGAGTAAGCTAATTGAGACCCCCGCCAATGGGCTGCGAGAAGTATGTTGCATTCAAAGACTATTTGCATCACTGCCATTTCAGCACTCGTGTTAGTTGGTATCCACGTGAAAGGCGAGCATGGAACCGAACCCTCTCGCCGACAAGTGTTTGATCATCGCCTACCGCGCGTAGATTGGATCCGAACTCCGGGTGGTGGAGAATTCCGTGGCCTTGTTCTGCGGATTGCCGTTGACGAGCACGGTGCTGTGACTTCGGCTGAGGTTACCGAAGGCCCGAAAGAGTTTCGAGAAGCGGCTTTGACACTGGCGAAAACCTGGAAGTATAAGCCTTTCCAGCAGGCCGGAAAACCACAGGCGGCGATATTCACGGATTACATCTCGCTTCTTCCGCCAGAACGGCCTGCCCGGATGAATGTTCCCTTCCCCACTGTGCACGATTGGACGACCATGAGAATCACCTTAAAGCGCACGCGCTGTTACGGGGGGTGCCCAGCTTACGAACTGCAGATAAGTGGAAATGGGGACGTTCTCTTTGAAGGTAGTTTTCCAGGGAAGTTGGAACAGCATGGAAAGGTGTCACGCGTAGAACTGGAAAGGTTGCTTGATGCCTTTCGGACTGCCCACTACTACGGATTGGACCGGGAATATATAGTAAACGTCACTGACCTGCCCGCTTGTATCACTTCGATTTCCATCGACGGCCAAAGTATGTCGGTAACAGACTACGGCGGCCTGCAGGTGGGAATGCCTACGTCGGTTGCAGACTTGGAATCTGCGATTGATCAAATCGCAGGAACTAGCAAGTGGCTGCACGCTGAAGAGGGTCGTTGATTCGACTTGATGATTTGCTGAACATGCTGAGCACCCTTTGCGCTCACCTATACATGCAGACACCTGGGCAGGTCCCGCGAACGCCGTTGTGGGGAGCTTGCCGGATCAGCCCCGTTATATCCGGTCGCGTCCGGTAATCTGTCGCTGGACATCAAGTGGATTCAAGACGATAACGCCGTTTCCGAGTCCTTTTCCGTTTCGATGCCATGCACCGAACTATGGGCTGAGAATTGACGCAGTTTCCCCGAGGATTACTCAGGTCCACCAAGCAATCGCCGCTTGAACTTGATACGCTGAACGCGTATCAAGCTGCATCCAAAATCCGAGGACGCATCACCACCTGCCGGTACTTCCAAACTCGGGTTTAGCCTGACGCTCGCCACAGGATTGTTGCTGGTCCCGCTATGCGCTCAGGCTCTGCTGAGCCATGGAGTGCCGACGATAAGCTGCCCTCTTCCACTGCCTCTGATGATTCCGGTGTTCTCAGGTGTTCCGGCGTTGATCGCCATCGCGATCCCGACCGTGGTCTTTTGCCTATGGTGCCTGCCTTCCTTTCGGGGAAGGCTGATCTCGGCGAAGCGAACCGCGGGAGCGTTTGCGTTCGTTTCCGCCGGGTCAGCATTGGGATTTGGTTTCGGCTGGCACTATGGCCTTCAGGAGGAAACCGGTGACAGTATCCACGTTTACCAGATTTCGTGAGAGTTTGACACGGCTGGACAGACTCATTCGGCAGGATGTCGCGTATGGCCCGAGCCGTTGTTGCTGGAGTGCCACATCATGTTACCCAGCGTGGGAACGGCCGGCGAACAATCTTCGATACGGACGCTGATCGCTTACTGTACTTGGACTTACTGCGTGAGAATGCGGTCGAATGCGATCTGGCGGTCTGGGCCTGGTGCCTCATGAGCAACCACGTTCATCTGGTGGCGGTACCCGGCCGCCCGGACTCGCTGGCGCGCACATTGGGGCGCACTCATGCCGCCTATGCCCGTTACCTCAACATCCGGCGACGCTCCTGCGGGCACCTCTTTCAGGCACGTTTTTATTCCTGTCCGATCGGGCCGCAACACCTATGGATGACTGTCGCTTACGTCGAACGTAACCCGCAGCGCGCTGGTCTGGTGGCCGTGCCTTGGGATTACCTGTGGTCCAGCGCCCGCGTCCACGTTGCGAACGAAGCCGATGACCGGCTAGTCGATTTGCGGCGATGGCGTTTGGAGTACACCCCGGAACGGTGGCGCATCGTGCTGCTGTCCACCGTCGACGAGGAATCCGACCTCGAACGATTGCGCCGCGCCACGCTGACCGGCCGCCCGCTCTGTGCGCCTCAGATGCTGTCCGAGTGGGAGGCGGTCCTCCATCGCCCGTTGGCCCCTAAGCCCGGTGGTCGACCGAAACGAAGCCCCGCCGCCATAGGGGCCCTCGGCTGTTCTGAAACCTGGTAAACGCGGATACTGTCACCGGTTTCTCACCACGCGGATACTGTCACCGGTTTCTCAGGTTTCTCATGCCTCCCTCCCCAAGCTTGTCGAGGACGCGATAGTGCGAGATGATCAGGCCGAGCATGAGCTATCCATCAAAAAGAAAATATCCTTAGCCTACAATATCGGCCAACGTTTCGAGCTTCGGGTACGATGTGCCGTTCTCGGTTTAGCGGAGAACCGTCCAGACCGCGCACGAGTAAAAGGGCCGCTGCCAGAGGTGACCGTAGAGGAAACCCATGCGACGGTTGTGGCGGACGAGTTTTGAGGCTTCCGACCCCTCGCGCCGCAGGCTCGAAACAAACAGCCGCCGCCAACGCCGATTCTAACGATTCACCGCGCCGTGCCGCCTTTACCACCTTCGATACCTGTCGCCAGCGACAGTTGGCACGAGTTTCTACTAGGGGTGTAATTTGAATATCCTTATTGTCGCAACCAAGGCACGGGGCAGCTTGCGAGGGCTGCCCAAGGTTGGGCTACGGGTAGCGACTTTAAAAGAAAGTAGGTTATAGATCGAAAAAAGGTATCGATGAGAACTCTTGATGGTCACCAAATAACCATAGCTTTATCTCTGATCTTGATTCTGGCGGGCGCCGTGCCGGCTGCCGCGCAATTCAAGAACTCCACTCCCATACCGCCCAGCATTCCAGCGCCGGACAAGGTCGAAACACCTTTCGGCCCTGTCCATCTGGATGACGGCTTTCCAGACAAAGCGTCGGCGGACAAGATCTACAACATGCTCGATTTTCAGCGCGCCGTGCAGGGCTACCTGCTTGGCCTGCCCCCGGTGAGCCAGTACGCCAACCGGCAGGGTATGGCAGGACTCGGTGCTCCGAATTCTACCGTGAACATCTACGCGAGATTAATGAACGCCAAATCGTTGAATCTTACGGCTAACAACAACACGCCTTATACGTGGACTTGGCTCAACCTGCACAACGGCCCATTGGTCCTGGAAGTTCCGCCCAAGGTGCTCGGCCTTATCGATGACATGTGGTACCACTGGGTCGTCGATGTCGGCGTCACTGGTGCGGACAAGGGGGAGGGCGGCAAGTATCTCATTCTGCCGCCTGATTACAAGGGCGATGTGCCGGAGCAGGGATATTTCGTGGTGCGACCGAAGACCTTTTGGGTCTGGGTACCCTGGCGGAGTTTTCTCGTGGACGGTGACCCAACACCGGGGGTTGACCTAATAAAGAAGATGACCAAGATTTATCCGCTGTCGCAGGCGGGTAATCCGCCAACCCTTACCTTCAACGACGTCACGGGAAAAATGCTGAGCACGCTTGCTCCTGCGGACTACTCGTTTTGGGAGGCTCTTGACAAGGTTGTGCAGGAAGAGCCAACGGACCCGATCGACCCAACAACCCTCGGCTTATGGGCCTCCATCGGCATCCAGAAAGGAAAACCTTTTGCTCCAGACGCACGGATGAAGAAGATCCTCACACAAGCTGCTCAAGTGGGCGACGCCGCTGCTCGCACCATCATGTATCGCTGGCGGGGCGAGAATGGCTACTACTATCCGGACAGCGCATGGCGGCTCGGTTTTGTTGGAGGCTACCAATTCGAAGAAAACGGCGCTAGAAACCTGAACGCATACAGCGGCTTTTTCTTCTACGCCACCGGCATCACTCCTGCCATGGACTCCAAAATGGTTGGCGTGGGCTCGCAATACATGCTCGCCTTCGTGGACTCTAAGGGCAACATGCTCGACGGCAGCAAGAGCTACCGCCTGCATCTCCCGAAGGATGTCCCCGTGAAGGATTTCTGGTCGGTCATTGTCTATGACAATCAGACGCGTTCGATGTTGCAGACAAACCAGGACTGGCCAGCGGTGAGCAGCCAGACCAAGGGGCTACAAGCCAATCCTGACGGTTCGGTGGATGTGTACTTCGGGCCCAAAGCGCCTGTGGGCAAGGAATCGAACTGGATCCAGACAGCTCCTAAGAAAGGCTGGAATGCTATTCTGCGCCTCTACGGCCCGCTCGAGCCTTGGTTCAACAAGACGTGGCGTCCAGGCGAGATCGAACTTGCGCCGTAAGAGCGATGCGGATTACCAACTCGGGCAGCTCGCAGGAGCTGCCCAACCTCTCTGGTTAAAGGGAACTTGCGGGAACTTCCGGAACGGGAAGATATCTGGCGACGTTGCGGTCCGGTGTCAGTACCTCGCCGCATCAACATCCTTGCGCTACGTGGCGGCCACCCTACAGGAAGGGGCTAAATCAGGCCAGCCGAACATTTTGTCGGAAGCTCGAGCCGGGACTGCTTTCCGATGCTAACCCTAGCGTTCACAATGGTTTGCGAGGATCCGTCCCGGGAAGTCCGGTTATCGTCCGTGATCAGGAACCCTGGAAGTTGAGAGCTAACTGGTTTGCATTAGAACAAACAGCGGTCACGCCTTTCCCAACTTTATTTGCATCTTCCTTTCAATCACTTCCAGCTCCCGTCACCCGGAAACCGCACACCTCGCCTGAGATAATAGAGTTGTAAGAAGAATTTCGTGCCAAGGGCCGTCGCGGCTGAACCCCGCGTTCGGCCCTTTCCTTTTTGTGGCCCCCAGCCACCGACCAGAAACCGGGCCGCTGCGCCCTTTGCCGCCGCTCACGCCTCATGGCCTCATGCCGCGTGAGCGGCGCGTCTATCTGAAACCTCACAGTCAAAGGAAACTGCATCCCATGTCATCTGCCGCCCAGATCGCCGCCAATCAAGCCAATGCCCAGCTCTCAACGGGTCCCGCCTCGCCGGAAGGCAAAGCGACATCCTCCCGCAATGCTCTGAAAACCGGCCTTACCGGTCACACCGTCCTGCTTCCCGGCGACGACGCCGAACTCTACGCAGCCAAACTTCGACAGTGCGTCGAGGCCTTCGCCCCCGTCGGCGAAAAGGAAACAGCGCTCGTCCAAGCTCTCGCCGACACCGAGTGGCGACTGGCTCGCATTCCCGGTCTCGAGTACGGCATCTACGCGCTCGCCAGCATCGAGTTCGCCAACAAATTCAACGACCAGCCCGCGGAGCTTCGCCCCGGCTTCATCCAGGCTCACACCTACCTTGCCTACCACCGCCAGCTCAATAACCTAAGCATCCAAGAATCGCGCCTCACTCGCCAGCGCGACAAGATCACTCAAGAACTCGCCGCCCTACAACACAACCGCCAGCACGACCAAAAGCAACAGCAAGAGACCAAGCTCACCGAAGCCGCTCGCCAGTACATCGCTTCGAACAAGGCCAAGAAACCCTTCAACTACAAAGAATTTGGCTTCGAATTTTCAATGGACCAGATCGACCGTCATGCCAAGCTGATCCAACAGCGGGAAGAGGGTCGCAGCGCCGCATAACCCTCGATCTAAGCTCGAAGTAGTTGGGGCGCTTATGTTGGATGCCATCCTGCCCCACTAAGCCAGAACTGGCTTTCACAAAAACCCCGAGGTCAGATGCCAGGACGGCGCTTGATCTCGATTTGGAGGCGCTTGATTTTCTGGTTGAGCGTGGAAAGCGGAATGTGGAGCCCTTCCGCGGCGTCAGTCTGGCTGTAACCGCAGCGCTCCAAGGCTTCGATGATCTTGCGCCGTTCGAAGTCGGCGACAGTCTCAAACAGCGAGGCATCCGACGTTAACGTGCCGCTTGGGTCGCGCCGGATCTTCAAGCCATGAGCCTGCTGAAGATAGTCGGGCAAGACGTGGGCCGGGACCGTGTTTGAGGTGGCTAAGACCACGGCACGTTCCACGACGTTCTCGAGTTCACGCACATTTCCGGGCCAGTTGTGTTCAAGGAGGACCTGCATCGCTTCGGGCTCGAAAGAGAGCGTTGATCGGCCATCGGCATCCAGGAATTTTTCGTTCTCGCGGCAGTACTTGATGAAGAAATGATCGACCAGCAGCGGAAGATCTTCCTTGCGGTCGCGCAGCGGAGGAAGCGCCAGATTGATGACGTTCAGCCGGTAGTACAAGTCTTCGCGAAACTTTCCTTCGTCGACCAGCTTGCGCAGATCGGAGTGAGTGGCGGCGATGACGCGCACGTCCACCCGAACGGTTTCGTTCGAGCCAAGCGGCATGAACTCGCGATCCTGCATCACGCGCAAAAGCTTCACTTGCAGCTCGCCACTAATGGTACCGATCTCATCGAAGAAAATGGTGCCGTGATTGGCGGCTTCGAACAGGCCCTTCCGATTCGCGACGGCGCTGGTAAACGACCCTTTGACGTGGCCGAAGAGAGTGGATTCGAGCAAATCGGAGGGAATAGAGCCGCTATTGACGGGCACAAACGGATGGTCGGCACGGGCCGAGTTGGCATGCAGCGCCTTGGCGATGAGCTCTTTGCCGGTTCCCGTTTCACCGGTGATGAGGATGGTGGTCCGGCTGTTGGCAACCTGGCTGACGTTGTCGAGCAGCCGCACCATGACAGTGCTCTTGCCGACGATGTTGGGGAAACTGTAGCGTTGTTTGAAGGCCCGTTTGAGCTGGGTATTCTCTCGTTCCAGCTGCCCCTTGTCGATCATGCGGGCAATTTCGATGAGCAGTTTTTCGTTGTCCCAGGGCTTAGGGAAATAGTCGTTGGCGCCGCCCTTCAGCGCACGTACAGCCACTTCGACTGACCCAAAGGCCGTCATCATGAAGACCGGGGTTTCGCGGTCGCGCTGGCGGATGTCAGCGAGCACCTCCAGGCCGGAACGGTCGGGCATCATGAGGTCGAGCAGGATCAGGTCGTAGGCGCCGGCTTCGAATTTCTGCAGGCCGGTAGCAGCGTTTTCCGCGAGGTCCACAACGTAGTCTTCCGCGGAGAGAAGCAGCTCGAGGCTTTCGCGGATGTCGACCTCGTCGTCGATGACAAGGATTCGCCGCCGGGCAGGAGCTGAGAAGCGGTCGCCCGGAATGTCAGAGGCATGAAGAACAGAAGATTCCACTAGAAACCGTTGTACCAGAGAGTAAGCAAGAAACGGGAACCATCCCGGCCGGCTGCATGACCTGTATCATCGTTGACCAGGAGGTCATTTGATGATGCAAATGACACGACGGGCATTTGCCGCCACGACTGCCGCCGCCGCTTTTGCGCCGCTTGGAGGTGCTAATGCACTCGAGCCGCTGTCGCCTGGAATCAAGATCTCGATGCAGGTCGACGAAAGCGTCAGCGACGAGGATCTGGCCTGGATCAAGCAGATGGGTGTCAGCTACCTGAACGTTCAGACAGGAAACGGGCGCGCCACTTTGGAGAATTTTCTGGCCATCAGGAAACGCGCCGAAGCAGCCGGTCTGACGGTTTGGAACATATCGAACAATGAGAACCGCAACATTGAAGAGATCACGCTCAACCTCCCGGGGCGAGACCAAAAAATCGAGTGGCTTAAGCAGTACATTCGAAACACAGGCAAGGCTGGAATCGGCTACATCACTTATGCGCACATGGCCAATGGCATCTGGTCGAGCGAGCCGGAAACCACACGCGGCGGCGGTAAGTCACGCGCTTTCCACCTGGCCACCGCGAAGGGCTTTTGGAACGGCAAGGTCTACCAGGGGCCGCTGACGCATGGACGCGCGTACTCGAAAGACGAACTCTGGGATAACTACACGTACTTCATACGCCAGATTGCGCCGGTTGCCGAAGAGGCGGGCGTGCGCATCGGAATCCATCCCGATGATCCTCCGGTTCCGGAATTGGGTGGCATCCCGCGGCAGATCTTCGGGACCTTCGACGGATATGTGCGGGCTCTCGAGATCGCCAGCTCGCCTAATATCGGAGTCTGTCTTTGCTGCGGAACGTGGATGGAGGGTGGCTCGAGTACCGGCAAGAATGTGTTCGAGGCAGCTCAAGCCTTCGCCAAGATGGGCAAACTCTGGAAAATCCATTTCCGTAACGTGACCTCTCCCATCCCCGACTTCGTCGAAACGTACATCGACGGTGGCTATACCGACATGTGGAAGCTGATGAAGACGCTGGTGGACTTGGATTTCCGAGGCAACCTCATCGCCGATCATGTGCCGGCGATGTCGGGCAGCCGGCAAGCTGCCTGGTCATACAGCATGGGCTACATTCGAGCGCTGTACAACTCGGCGCGTGAGGAGAAAGGCGGGTGAACTCTCACGAGACGTGACCGTCTCGGCATCCGCTCCATTACTGTCGCGGCTCAGAAGCCCCTTCTAGCTCGCCTTCAGGATGTCGCCCTTTCGCTGGACGGCTTTGGTCGAACCCACTGCCAGCGGCACGAAGAAGTCCGCGCCAGTGAGCTTGCATTGGTCCACCATGTTGAGGGCGTACTCGCAGCGCCCCAGGTCGGCAGGGCCGGAGTTGTTGGTGCCAAATGTGAATTTGCAGCCGGCTTGTTTGGCTAGCGTAACGAAGGACTGGCTGGGAATCTTGTAGCGGTTATTGATTTCGATCGCTACATGATTCTTAACGGCGGCAGCGATCACTTTCTCGCGGCGCGCCGGCGTCCACAACGCTTCGTAATCCTTGGCAAGCTGGTCCGGCAGGTAGGTGGGGTTCACGTAGATGTCAACCGGCTCACGCTCCAGGATTCCAACGGTGCGCTTCACCAGGACGTCCATGAACTCCTGTGGGTCGGAAATGACGCCCACCTCGTCTGGTATCCAGAGGCGCATGCGCTTGCCCCGGTTGTCCGTCCAGGTCATCGAATCGGTGAAGACATAATCGAACTGCTCGACGGCGCTTCTTGAGAACATCTGGAGCCATTCGCGACCCTCGGCCTGCATGGCGATGAAGACCGGCAGGCCTTGAAGGCTCTCGACATACTTGCGCGCGCCCTCGTCGGTGGTGACGGGCTGGGCTTGGCCGCAGTTCACCGCAAGCCCGTACTGGATGCCGTCATGCAGCGACTTCGCCACGGCCTGCTCCACCGTCAGTCCTCCCTTGGGGTGGACATGCTGGTCGAGCATCGGAATGCCGTGCGCGCCTTCGGCTAGTATCTGCTTGAATGTGTCGTCCGCAGTGAAGGCCGTGTAAGGAGCATCGAGGTCATCCGGAAGGGGACGTACACGGACACTCCGGAACATCGCCTTGGAGCCTGGGTCGTGGCATTGCAATGCGAAAGTGCCGCGATCGAGAAGGCGCTCCTTCTCCATGCTGGGGGGAATGACGGCGGGCGTGGGCTCGAAGTAATTCACCATGAGCATGCCGTTGAGCCGTACCTGCACGTTCTTGCCGCGGACCGCAACGTTGAGTTTGAACCACTGGTTGTCCGGGACGTACTGCCGGTAGTTATTGCGCAGGTTGTACAGCGAGCCGGTCTTCTTCTTTTCACGCGCCTGCGTGTTATTGACCTGAACCTCACAGCCTTTGTTGGGCCAACCGGAGTCCTGGTACGTGGTGTGGAAATAGATTCCTGAGTTACAGGAAGGGCGGGTCATGAGTTCGGCTTCCAACTCGAAGTTCTTAAAGTCGGCGCCACGCAAAGGACCGGTATAGAACAGGTGGCACATCGGACCGTCCGCCGTGAGCAGGCCGTCCGCCACGGTCCACGAATTCAAATTGCCCTGCGGCTTCCAGCCCTCCAGGCTGCGGCCGTTGAAGAGTTCGACCCAGGCCTCGTTCTGCCCGAATAGGGAGGCTGCAGTCGCGGAAACCAGGAAGGTCCGCCGGGTGAAATTGGGATTTGGCATGGGGCTATTCTCCTGAGGTTGCTCCGGCCCCACTATAGAACAGGGCCGGCGCGGTTACCCATGGCGGGACTTGGTACCGAAGTACGGCGTTGCCCGTTAATCAGCCGCGTAACTAATCCGGAAACACGATGGTCACCGGATGGCATTTTCAGGTAGGCTGAAGGCGAAATGAGCACACAACTGCTGGAAACGCCAAAAGACACGGCGGCGCTATGGCCTATTAGCGGCATCGCCGACCGGCTGGGCATCCCTGCCCATTACCTGGAATCCTACGGCAAATTCACTGCCAAGCTGCGTTTGGAACTCTTTGACCACTGCGCCGGGCGGCCGCAGGGGAAACTCATCCTGGTGACCGCCATCACACCTACCAGCCACGGTGAAGGTAAGACGGTCGTATCGATTGGGCTGGCACAGGCGCTCGACCAGATGGGGCGAAAAGCCATCGTGACCCTGCGCGAGCCTTCGCTCGGGCCCGTATTCGGCCTGAAGGGCGGTGCGACCGGCGGTGGGCAATCGCAGGTCATCCCGTCTCACATGATCAACCTTCACTTCAATGGCGACTTCCACGCGGTGACCGCGGCACATAACCTGCTCGCCGCCATGATCGATTCGCACGTCTATCACGACAACCGGCTCCGCATCGACATTGACAACATTTTCTGGCCGCGCACGATCGACATGAATGACCGGGCACTGCGGCACGTCATCGTCGGCCTGGGCGGCAAACTCAATGGCGTACCGCGCGAGACCGGGTTCGTCATCACGGCTGCCTCGGAGATCATGGCGATCCTAGCTCTGGCGAACTCCCGCGCCGACCTGCGCCGTCGCCTCAACGACATCGTGGCGGGGTTCACGCTGGATGGTGGCGTTGTGCGCGCCGGTGACCTGGAATGTACCGGGGCGATGATGGTGCTGCTGAACGAAGCCATCATGCCCAACCTGGTGCAGACTACAGAACATACCCCCGCCCTGGTTCATGCCGGGCCGTTTGCCAATATTGCCCACGGCACAAGTAGCGTTATCGCCCAGAAGATGGCACTGGGGCTGGCCGAATTTGTGGTGAACGAGGCCGGTTTCGGCGCCGATCTTGGCGCAGAGAAATATTTCGACATGGTCATGCCATCGTCAGGGCTACGGCCGGCTGCCGCCGTTCTGGTGGCATCCGTGCGCGCGCTCCGGTCCCACGCTTCCGCTCCGGATCCTCGCGGATTCGCCAACCTCGAACGGCACATCAGCAACCTCGGCAAATTCGGTGTTCCCGTCGTCGTGGCCCTGAATCGATTCGAAAACGACGAAATAGCAGACCTTGAAGCCGTCCGGTCGTTTTGCCGCGAGCGCGGTGTCGCCTGCGCGATGACGGAGGGATACGCTCGCGGCGGCGAGGGCGCTCGGGACCTGGCAACCCAGGTCATAGAAGCCACGTCAGGCGAGCCTGCCAACGTGCATCCCCTCTACGGGCCGGAATTGAGCCTCGTGGAGAAGGTGGAGACCATTGCGCACGATATCTACGGCGCTTCGGGAGTTTACTTCGAAGGCAACGCCCGCAAGCAACTACAGAAGTTCGAAGCGCTGGGCTTCGGACGGCTACCGGTTTGCATTGCCAAGACGCAAGCCTCGCTCTCGGACAATCCGAAATTAACCGGCGCCCCGCGCGGGTGGACACTGACCGTCACCGGTGCGCACGTTGCCGCAGGTGCCGGCTTTGTGGTGGTCATCGCGGGCAACATGCTGCTGATGCCCGGCCTGGGCAAGGACCCGCAAGCCGTCCATCTGGACGTAGACGATCGCGGCGAAATCGTCGGCCTGCACTGACGCACCTGCCGGCAGGCTTCTCATGGCATCTGGAAAGAGCCGCTAACCAGGAATTCAGTGGCCCATCTACACCTCAAAAGGTTAAGTGGGCGAAAATCTGAATGGTCCGTGAATTACTGCTGTAAAACTGGGTGAAGTTTCCGAACAAGGGGTCGCTCGGGACAAGGTCGTTCCGGGCGCCGATAAAGCCAAATGAGCCAATGTCGTCAACCGACCCGCCCGTGTACTGCCATGGCCACCATTTTGCAGTGCATGTACACGGCGCGGCTCAGGTGGATTGCCACACAGACCCAGGGCAATGCTGGAGTCTCGGTTCTGCCGGGCGGATCTGTCACTACCCGCACCGCTACCGAGCGAGGTTCTCTCTGAGATAAGGCGCCGTTTATTGGCGTTCCCATAGGCGAGTAATCCGTGACCTACGCGAGTTGGCGTCCAACCTGGCCAACTCACCCCTGACTACATGAACAACTAGACGTTGGTTCAAGAAATCCGATAGCTCCGGGAATAAAAACTGGTTCTGCCGGTTATCGACAATGAGCGGACGAAAACGCTCGACGAATTCTCTGACATGAATGAAAGGAAGAACCAAAGTGAACAATTTCTTGACTTGGCTTTGTCAACCGCCCACGAGCGGCCCAAAGTCCACACTCCTTCTCCGGGCAATGGCTGGTGGCGTGTTCTTATCGGAAGGGATGTTGAAGTTTGTTTATACAAATCAGGGGGTGGGGCGCTTCACCAAATTGGGCATCCCCTACCCGCACGCGACTGCCGACTTTATCGCCTGCCTGGAAATCGTGGGAGGTTTGTTGGTGCTTTCGGGCCTGATGACGCGGCTGATCGCGATTCCGTTCATCATTGAAATGATCGTCGCCATACTCTCGACGAAAGTCTCGTTATTTCTTGGAATATCGCCATTGCCATTGCCGCCGTCGCCGCCTCAGACCGGAATCTGGGCCGTTCTACATGAGATTCGATCCGATTACGCTCAACTCATGACCACGGTCTTTCTTATGATCAACGGACCCGGAAGGTGGTCCCTGGATGCGCTGCTTCCTAGAAACAAAGATGTCCAATTGGACGCGCTCGGTGGGCGACGCCCCTCGCCGGCTCGCGAGTTTGCCGCCTGATTATCGGACCGCCTAACGTGTAGGGACAAAACGACAAGGGAGTCGTTTGCTACGTTACACTGAGGATCGGAACGGGTGCGGGGTTACGTAATTCATGCTCACAGGCCGGCCCCTGAATGCCGAGTCTTTCGACACACTGGCGATGCCCATGCTCGGCTCGCTGTACAACTTCGCGCATTGGCTGACCCAAGACCAACACGAGGCCGAAGACCTGGTGCAAGAGACCTATCTAAAGGCACTCAAGGGCTTCGCATCATTCCAACCGGGGACCAATTTTCGCGCGTGGATGTACCGCATCTTGCGGAACACGTTTCTGACCTCGCGCAGGGGGTTGAACGCGAGGATGACTGTTCCTCTCGACGCCGACGATGACGCCCTATCGCTTCCGGTAACGCCCGATACGCCGGAGTCTCTGCTATTGGCGCGAGCCGATCGCCAGTTTGTTCAGGATGCTTTGGAACAACTGCCGCTGCCATTCCGCGAGATGATCCTGTTGTGCGACATCGAGGAAATGAGCTACCAGGAGATAAGCGAAACGTTGGGAATCCCGATCGGCACTGTGATGTCGCGGCTGTCGCGGGCCCGGAAACTGATGCGCGAATTACTTGCGGAGAAAGTGCACGGTGCTTCTAAATGAGTTGCGAATGGGGCGAAAAAATCAGCAGGTACGTCGATGACGAGCTGTCCGGCAGCGAGTTGACGGACCTGGAAGCGCACCTGCGCGTATGCCCAGCCTGCGCCGCAGATGCGCTCAGCCGCCTGCAATCGAAGCGCATGACACGGGCTGCCGGGCAGAGGTACTCGCCCCGGCCTGAGTTTCGGCTGAAGCTCGAGCAGAGCATTGGCGGTCCAAGACGCTCGGAATGGGCGAGAAGATGGATACCGGCTCTTGCCGCCGTGGCCGCCATGGGGCTAGTGGCGGTCTCCGCGTTCCTTTGGCAGCGACACGCGAGGAGCGAGCAGGCCCTGGGTGAATTCGCGGATCTGCATGTTTCGACGTTGGCCAGCGCGAATCCGGTCGATGTGGTTTCGACCGACCGGCATACGGTCAAACCCTGGTTTCAAGGCAAGCTCCCGTTTTCCTTCAACATCCCAGAGTTGCAGAACACTCGCTTCAGGCTGATCGGCGGACGCATTGCCTACTTCCAACAAAGCCCCGGAGCACAACTGCTGTTTGGGGTTCGCAAGCATCAGATTTCGGTTTTCATCTTCCAGAACCGCGCCGAGCTGAGCCGGCTGAATTCGGGATCCACGCTCCGTGGAAGGCTTGGCTTCAGCAGTGAAACGTGGGTCGGCGGAGGCCTGCGCTATTTCGTCATCGGCGACGCAAACCCTTCCGATGTTCACGAACTCCGTGAGCTTCTTGAGAGTGCTGCGCAATAAAGAGGTGAGCGGCCGAAATTCGAAGAGTCCAACCCAACGGCAATCAGAACTGGTGTCAGCCTGCACCCTGGCTCGGAACCGGTACGGGAGACTCCCATGGCGCAAAGCCGCATACTTTGAGCCGGCGCGTGAACACCTGCGTTCCATCGGTCACGTAGAGAACATCAAAGTGCTCGCCGCCGAAGCAGAGGCTGCGTACTGGTCCGCTTGGTGTAGGCAGCGGCAGGATCGCCCTGACTCGGCCGTTCTGGTCACAGACCTGGATGCCCATGCGGGTTGCGACATACAGATTACCGTGCGTGTCCAGGGCAAGACCGTCTGCACCGCTGTCGTTGGCAATGTCCGCCGTGTGCAGCCAAAAGTAAGGCTGTTTGTCTATGAGGGAGCCATCCGGCTGAACCACAAAGCTGTAAATCCACTTCGTACTTTTCTCAGCAGCATAGAACAAGGAGCCGTCGGGCGAGAAAGCGACCCCGGAAGCCGATGAAAGTCCCTGATCGAGGACCTTTTTTTCGCCACCCTTGATCTGCCAAATCCGGCTGGGCATGTCGCTGTGCGCACCGGGTTCGCTCACGTAGACGATGCCATCATGCGTCACCGTGATGCTCTGGCCTGAAATATCTTCGGCAACTGTCCGGCTCTCGCCGTTAGGATTCAGGGCGATGATCCTTTTCTCGCTGGGAACTATGCCGTATAGTGTCCCGTCTTGACCAAAGGCCTGGCCAACTATGCCGGGCGTGTGCTCTAGAAAGACGGCTGGCTTCGCGTCGCTGCTTACCCGATAGATCCTGTTCGCGGGCGCATCGCTCAGGTAGACGTCGCCCTTCGCGTTGGCCGTCAGCCCGGCTGCACTTTGAAAGCTCTGTGGCAATTTGTGCCATGCCTCCTCCGGCAGCGTAATTTCCTGAAGCGTGCTGTTCTTTGACACGCCAGGTCTGATCGGCGCCGGATAGTCACGCCAAAGCCAGCGCATCACGTCCGGGAATATCCTCTGTCCCGGCCGGCCATCATGCCCGTGCGTGCCCCAGGCATGCGCAACGTCATAGCCAGCGAAAGTCAGGGCGGACTCCATATTCAGATTGGCATCGTACCAGGAGCCAAAAAGAGGGTTCCAGGCGTCGGTAGAGCCGTCTTCCAGGAAAATGCGGATCGGTTTTGGATCGGTCTTGCGAATCAGGGCCGGGTATTCGTGGCCTCCACGCATGGAGACAAAAGTTCCGATGACGGAGTAAACGCGAGTGAATTGATCGGGACGCCGCCAAGCCAGAGTGAAAGAGCCGATACCACCCGTGCTGCCGCCGGTAGCGGCATGGTCGTTGCCATCGGCCGAAAGCCGAATTACCCTGCCATCTTTCGTGGTCAACTTCTGCACCGCGGGCAGCAACTCATCCAGGACAAAGTCGGGAAAATGATCGTTCACGCTGTCGAACTCGTAAGAACGGTTGAAGCGAACCGCACGGTGGTTCGCCGTTCCAGCCGGGTCTCCCCAGACCGTACCGGAGGAGATGCCGACGCCAATGATGACCGGCACTTCCTTCTGGGCGATGAGGTTGTCGAGCACGGTGCCCTCAAAGGCGCCCATGCCATCCAGCTTGATCAGCAAACACGCCGGCTTTGCTGGATCGTACTGGGCGGGCACGTAGACCTGAAAATCGTTGACTGTTCCTGGATAGATTCTTGAGGCGGTGATCGAGCCTCGGAGAAACTCGCCATGCGGAACGCTGGGGTCCGGCTTGCCTTCATCGGGAGGGAAAGGCGCGAAGAGTTCGCCCTGGATTTTCTTCACCAGCTCATCTGAATCCGCTGGGTGAGGCGATTGTGCCTGGACGGCGCATAATGCCATCAGAAGTAGTGCAGGCCAAGAATTGGAGCCGCTCAGACGAGGCATAACGCTTTCAGAATAGACTGCAGGCCTTCTCGACATTGCCAATCGGGGCCATTACGGCAACATGCCTCGCGTTTTAGCGATCACGATAAGTGGTCTGGATTTCGTGATTCGAGACGGGCCCTAACTCTTGGCGGCCACCTGGTGGGCGGCAGGCGTTTCGGGACGGAAGGGAACAGAAGTGCCGGCGGGGAATTCGAGACGAAACCGGGTGCCCGTGCCAGGGTTGCTATCCACCTCAATAATGCCGTTGTGTTCCTGCATGATTCCGTAGGTGACGGAGAGACCGAGCCCGGTTCCCTTCTTCGCCCCTTTGGTCGTGAAGAAGGGGTCGTAGATTCTGGCCAGATTTTCGGGGTCAATTCCGTGTCCGGTGTCGGCCACCTCGATGTGTGCGAATCCGGCCTCGCCCCAGGAGCGAACAGAGAGGGTTCCTCCGTTCGGCATGGCATCGCGCGCGTTTAGAAACAGGTTCAAGAAGACCTGTTGGAGTTTGCCGGAGTTGCCGCGGATCTTCGGCACGTTCTCCGAATAAACCACTCGGATGGAGATGCCGGATTTCTCCAATTGATGCTCGATGAGGTTGAGCGTTTCCCGCAAGACCCGGTTTAGGTCGAGTTCCACCAGCTCGGTAGGTGACGTGCGCGAGAAGTTGAGCAGCGAGTTGACGATCTCGCTGGCGCGGAAGGTTTGCTTGGAAATCTTGTCGAGCAATTTCGATTTGTGGTCGTCGCCGATGACCTGCTTGGCCAGCATCTGTGAATAGGTGGAAATCACGGCCAGCGGCGTATTCACTTCGTGCGCAACGCCCGCGGCCAGCAGACCAATAGAACTCAGCTTATCCGCCTGGACGAGACGCCGCTCTAGTTCATCGCGATCCGTCACATCGTCGAAGATAATGAGGCGGCCGATTTGGCGACCATCCTTGGAGACCAGCGGGGCGAGCGCAACATTCACGATGGATTCGACCGGCGGATCAGGCGACTGGCCATTGCGCGGCAGGCCGTTGGCCGATCGCACCATGAAACTACCGCTGATGGGCCCGTTGGTCCCGTTAGCTGTCATCGCACGGGAGCTATGACCGTTCACGGCCGGCGGCACCGATCGCGGCCTCAATGTGACCTTGTACAAGTTATGAATGCCAGCCTGTCCCCTCAACTCATCGAACCGCTGGCACATGTCTTCATCAAACAGTTCGTGGAGGCGCCGCCCAATCGCCCGCTCGCGCGGTATTCCAACCAGCTTTTCGATCTGCGGATTCCAGCTTTCGACGCGGTCTTCCAGATCCGCGGCAAGGATACCGACGCTGATGGATTCGACAATGTTCTCGCTGAACTCCTTCAGGCGCTCATACTCATCGAACTTACGTTGGAGCGAATGATACAGGCGGGAGTTCTCGATCGCTATGGCGACGGAGCCGGACAAAGTACGGAGCAGTTCGACATCTTCGGTGGAGAGAAAGTCGCCGTCGGTGGTGCGGCTGACGCCAAACCACGCAATGGTCCGGCCGCGAACAACGCACGGAATATAGGTGGTGAGATCGAGTTCGGCGACCGTGTGGCGGACCGACGCTGGGAGTGACTCCGATACGATGTCGCGCAAGGCGCGGGGGCGCTCGAAGAACAGATACTCTTCTGTCGGCCGGGCATCGTCCAGGAATTGAAGGTCCAGCGAATCGGCATCGTAGCTGAGCGGCTTCCCGGATTTCTGTGTGGCGGAAGAAAAGCGGAACTTACCGGTGTTTTCATCTCCGATAAAGAACGCGATCTGCTGCAACGAGAGCGTATCCAACAGGCGACTGGAGACGGAAGCCAGCATCGCCTTCAGATCGGTCTCAGAACTGAGTTCGCGGGCGAACTCAACCAAAGTAGAACGGTAATCGTAGCGGTCCCGGTAAAAGACATAGCGCTCCAATAGCTCCTGTATCCAGCGGCGAATAGGCTGAAAGATGAACGTCGCAAAGAGAATCAGGACCAGAAAGGCTGGAGCGGTAATCGTGGCGGGATTGAAGATGACAAAAATCAGGCCGTAGAAGGTGCCGAGGACAGCAAGGGTTGCCAGGGTGTACACGTAGCCCTGCTGGAAAATGATGTCGACATCCATGAGCCGGTAACGAGTAACCGCGTAGGCCCAGGTAATGGGGATGAGCCCGAGCGACAGCACGCTGAGAGTCATGAGATGTGTGGGCACCGAGCCAAGCAGGTAGGGCACCACGTACCCTATTGCAAAGGGCAGCAGACCCACCACAGCCCCGTTGCGCAGGTACTTCAATTGCCTGCGGACGATGGGATCGTCAGCAAAACGATAGTCGAAGGTAAGGGCGATCACCCCAAGCAGATAAAGAGCCATGGAGAAGGCCATCAGCCCTCGGTCAAACAGCCAGCGAACCTCAATCAGCTGCAGTGGAAAACGCACCCATCCCTGCGCCGTCCCGGCCACCAGGGCCAAAATCGCGATGGCCGGAACGTACAGAATCAGCCAGCGAAATCCCTTCGAAAAAACGTTGGGACGCTCCAGGAACGTGACGCAGAAGTGCAGAAAGATGGTGGGCGCCAGGAGGTTGCCCAAGAGGTTGCCCCAGTACATGGCCTCGTCAAACGTGTTGAGCTTGCCCGTGTAATGGAAACAGAATGCCAGGAATGAGAACAGGCAGAGAAGAAAGAAGTGCAGGGCCTTGCGGGCATTCGTGCGCCGGTAGAAAACGAAGAGACCAATAGCCAGATACGCGAAGCCGATGGCGTACTCATACAACCGGCCCGCTTCGGGTTCGGCCGTCTGAATAAAGATCTTGTCTTTCTGAAACTCGATGCCCCCACGACGGAGCGTGTATTGTGTCGGCTTTTCGTAGATGAGCGGGACGCTCCAGAGAATCCGTGATACGTCGAGGGCGCGATGGACGGAAATGCCGTCGATGGCTACGAGCTCATCACCCAGGTGGATCTGCGCCTTATCCCCGGACCCACCGGGGCTAATGTGGATCGCCAGGACACGGCTCGGCTCGTTCGCTCCGCCTCGATCGGCCCAGGTCACACCGTCGTCGGGGATCTGGAACTTCCGTAATTGCTGGAAGTTGATGATGGCAGCGACAACCGCTGCGGCGCTTAGCACCAGCAGCAGAGTATTCGCGAATTGGCTTCTGAGCTCGCGCACAAGCCGGGTGGCTACCCAAACTCCGGGCCACATCCCCTTTCCAGTTGCTGTATCGGAAGCATTTTACCTTCCATCGGTCGAGGATCGCTAGTGCCTTGAGAATATAACAACTTAGTGGCTTTGGTTACATGAATTCTCACCAACAAAAACCGTTTACGGGAAATACCGATTCGATTATTAATAGAAACATCCAATCAGCACCGTAATCAAATGTATGACGACATGCATTCCGAGGCCACCCATCACGGTGCCGAGCCGATTTTTTGCCGGACCACCGCGCGGTTTTCCTGCGCGATCTGAAGTGACGGATCGATCAAAAGCGCCTCGTCGAACTGGCTCAAGGCGTCCTTCAGCTTGCCTTGCTTGAACAAGGCCTCCCCAAGGCTGTTATGGGCCAGGGGATCTTTGGGTTTCAGCGAAACCCACTCCTGGTAGGCCGAAGATGCCCGATCCCAATCGCCGGCGCGACCCAGTTCCCCGCCTCGGCGTTCGAGGGCGCGAGCCAACTGGTCCGTAATGACGGTGTCAGTCGGGTAAGTGGCGGCCGTTTTTCGAAACTGGTCAATGGCGTCGGCCGTGCGGCCGCCCTGCAAGAGCGCGAGACCGAGGTTGTATTGGGCAACAGCCAGATCAGGGCGGAGGCGAAGTGCAATCTGGAGTTGGTCAATCGCCTCGGAGGATCGACCGACCGCTCTCAGGGCAATTCCGAGCGTAGACCGGCATTCCGCGTCATCGGGGCTGATGCGAACCGCATCGAGCAGTAGAGGGACCGCTCCCTGGGGATCGAGACGCGCCAAGCGTAATACTGCCAGATTTAAGCGGGCCGACGAGTCGTCGCTGTACTTGTCAACGCGGTGCTGCATGATGGCTTCCTCAACGACGCGACGGCGGTCGCCGCTTCCGCGCGGAAGGATCTGCAGCCAGAGATGGGCCATCTCATCGTTAGCATGATTCCCTCCAATCACGCGAATGGGCGGATGATTCGGGTTACGGGGGTTGGCCTCTGAATTGTCGTAGTGGTAACGCATGGAGATCACCGAGCCCTTCGGAAGGAAGACGGGCTCCCGGTAGCGAAAGACGCTTTGCCAGCCCAAGTCCCAATCCGGAATCCGGAGGAGCCACTTTCGCTCCCCGCCGGGAAGCGTGGCATATACCTCCATTTGCCTGGCCAGGTAATGGGCGTGGGGATAAAGAGCGAGGAGATCGGCGTCGAGAGGCAGCTTAAAGTCATCCGAGACCAGGAAGTCGCGGCGGCCGGCGGGGATATCAAGGCCGGGGTCGTTCTCCATCTGAATCACGATGGGAAACTTGGCGGGCTTCTTGTCGGTGAAATATAGGGCGACGACGGGCCGCACCTGTTCTGGCTTTCCGGAAGGGCGCAGATGCATGTTAAGGACCAGAACGTTTCCGGGATCCAGCCGCCACGCGAAACCGTCCGGCTCAACCAGCGGTACGCCCCCGGGGCTCCAGAACATGAACTGGCCGTCTGGGTCGAAAACACTACGTGAAATCGTGAGATCCATTCCCGGGAAACCAGCGCCGGGCGTCTTTTCCATCCGCTGGGCCGACTGCGTCCGATCAACCAGGAGATTGGCGTGGTGAACGATGCGTCGGTTCCCCGGGTGAATTTCGAGCGCCCGTATGTAGTGAGTTTCGGTGAGGCTGGGTTTCAGAAGGAAGTTCCAGTAAATCTCAGGACCGCCCGCGGGAACGTCGAGAGAGGTGGGGGCTTCGACCAGCAAGTCCGGAGGGCCAAGCTTCCAGTCCACTGGAAACACCGGACTGGGCGGCACATCGCCGGGCGGCCCCAGTGGGCTTCCTTGCTCGACCCACCGTTCGATGGTCCGAATCTGCTCGTCCGTCAGACGGCGCGCCTCGGCAAAGTCGCCATAGCCCGCCTCCGGAAGCCAGGGCGGCATGATGTGCGATTGGGTGACCTTCACGATCTGGTGCGCATGCTTCTTGACGTCTTCGTAAGACAGGAGTGGGAAGGGACCCGATTCTCCCGGGCGGTGGCAGGATGCGCACGACCGGTAAATGATCGGCGCGATGTCGCGACCGAAAGTGACGGCAGGGAGCGGCGTGGGAGCGGCGGATACCGGATGTCCAGATGATGGGCGCGGAGAAGCAGGTGCGGGACCCGCTGAGGATTGGGCCAGCGCTGATTCCGTTATCAGGAGGACTGCGAGGAGAATTATGGGAGCGGTTCTTAAGCAGCACAACAAAGAGCGGGGGGAGCGGTGCTGGCGAAAGGCGAAAGTCATTCGGGACCTGTTCAAGGGACGCCCGCGCGCGATGGGGGTTGCGACGCAGTAACGGAACGCCGCCTTCAACTCCTAGGGTATTCCACAGGCTTGCTCACACATGACGATAAGGGGCGCCAGGACGATTGGGCTGGTCTATTGAGGCGGTTCAATAACGCAGCCGACCGCGCGGGTCTCGCGAAAAACGGGGACTTTGCCCTCGGTGAGAAGTCGCAGCACATCCTCCAGGTTGTGTTCGGTTGGTTTGGGCTGTGATTTCCCGATGTCGATGTACCAGTTGTCGATACGGCCCCGGTAGACCAGCCTGCCCTGAGCGAAGACTGCCGCTTCGGGTGTGACGGTGGCTTTGGCCAGATTGACGTAATGGCGATCCAGATCGAGCGAGGCTGGAATTTTCAAACCATACTCCGTGCGATGCCGGTCCATGTTTTGCAACGAGAGGCCCGGTTCCGGGTAAACCGCCTGAAAATCGATCCCTTCGGCGGAATACCTTTCGTAAATCCGCTCCAATTCCGGCGCGTAACGATTGGAGATGGGGCAGTCCGTGCGAACAAAAAGCAATACCAATGGTCTACCGGATTGAGCCGCGGTCTGAGGGAGCGCTAAGGTAAGGAGAAGGAAAAGCGGTAACATGATCAGAACCTCGACGGTTTCGAGGGGCTATCATGATGATAAGAGCTTCTCTGCCCCCGGTGCCTCCTTTCTTAGCATTACGGCGGCCCGGAGCGAGACCGCCCAAAGCTCCAAAGGGCAGGGAGAGGGTTCAGTGTGACCGGTCCGCAGATGCACGTTGAAACCGATCCGGCTCGCGATACGTCCGAACGTCGTTGACGCTTCGGTTTAAGCGACCGTAGACTGAAAGGTAGCCCCAAGTTTCGCTTAGGTAATACATGAAGTTAATCTTTTGTCCCACCTCGCCGGCTACGTTCCGTTCACGTCAAATGGCCGCCGTTCTCTCGGCATTCGTCCTGCTGGGATCGCTTCCTGCCCTAAGCCAGCAGGCAGCCACTCCAGCTGCCACCCCGAGTGATCAGAGCGGCCAGAAAGCCAGTGGCCAGAGCACCAGCTCGGATACCACCGTAAGCACCGGGACAATCGCCAAGCCGCTGACCGATAAACAGAAAAAGAAGAAAGAAGCGCAGCTGCGAAAGGAGCTGGAGGGCCCCTGGAAGAAGTGGCTGAACGAAGACGTCTTCTACATCATTACCGACGAAGAGAAAGCAGCGTTTAAGCGCCTTCAGACGGACGAAGAGAAACAGCAGTTTGTGGAGCAGTTCTGGCTGCGCCGCGACCCGACTCCCGATACCGAAGAGAACGAGTATAAAGAAGAGCACTATCGGCGTATTGCCTACGCAAATGACCATTACGCCTCCGGAATCCCGGGTTGGAAGACAGACCGGGGAATGATCTACATCAAGTACGGCCCGCCCGATGAGATTGAGTCGCACCCATCGGGAGGCAGCTATGAGCGACCGCAGGAAGAAGGTGGTGGCGAGACTTCGACTTACCCCTTCGAGCAATGGCGCTATCGGTATCTGGAGGGGATCGGCACGAATGTCATCATCGAATTCGTGGATACCACCATGAGCGGTGAGTACCACATGACCATGGACCCATCCGAAAAGGACGCGTTGCTGTATGTTCCTGGCGCAGGTTTGACCCAGGCCGAGCAGATGGGACTGGCCTGCAAGAACCAGCGTTTTATGCGAACGGACGGTACGCATCTGGGAACCGGGGCTGCTCCGCTGCCCGAGAGCATGAATGAGTTTACGCGGCTCGAAAAGTACGCGAACCTGCAGAAGCCGCCACCCATCAAGTTCAAGGACCTGGAAGCGCAGATAAACTCGACCATCAAATACAACACGCTACCCATGCAGGTGATGGTCGACTACATCAAGGTCACCGACGCGACCGTGCTGACCAACATCACCATTCAGTTTGAAAACAAGGAACTGCAGTATGTCACCAAGGAGGGGGTAGCGAAGGCCACGGTCAACATGTACGGCCGCATCACGTCGATCTCGCGCCGGCCGGTAAACTGGTTCGAAGACACGGTTGAAGTACAGATCCCGTCCGAGATGCTGCAACAGGCAATGAACGGTTCACGGGTTTATTTCAAGTCGATTCCGCTCCCGCCGGGAACCTACCGGTTGAATATCGCAGCCAAGGACGTGGTTGGCGGAACGGTGAACAACTATGAGAAGGCACTGAACGTGCCGCACTACGATGAGGACCAACTCGGAGTCAGCAGCGTAATACTGGCCGATGAGATCGAAAAGGTTCCGACCAAGAGTATTGGAACCGGAAACTTTGTCATCGGCTCTTCAAAAGTTCGGCCGCGCGTTTCAGAGACCTTCAAGCGCGACGAAAAAATGGGCGTATACGTTCAGTTTTACAACTTCGCCATGGACGACAAGACTCGCAAGCCGGATGGCACCATTCAGTACGAAGTGGTGAACAATGGCAGCAAGCAGACGGTGTTCACCTTCACGGAGGAACTTTCCAAGATTGAAAACGCGTCGCCATCCTTGGTCACGGTGGAAAAATTACTCCCCCTGAACAAGTTGGAACCTGGCTCGTACAGCTTGAAGATGACGGTGGTGGACAAGCTGAAAAACGCCACGTTGACAACGCCACCGGCGAATTTTACGGTAACATCGTAACCGGAGGGGTGCGCGTTCCGCTGAAAGGAACGCCCGCCCAAACGTCAGGAGTCTACTTCGTTGGTGATCGGTTCGAAAGGAATCGCGGCTTTGGTGATGGGCGGCCTCCTTGCCCTCGCTGTAGCCGTGCCCGGAGCGGACCTGACGACGAGTTTTTCCGGCAACCTGCTCGGCATTGTGAGTGATCCCAGTGGGACTCCACAGATGGGTGCGGCAGTGCTGCTTTTCGACCGCTATCAAAACCTGGTTCGGCGTACATTTACTGGCGCCGATGGGCGATTTGGTTTCCCGGAACTGCCGCCCGATCTTTATTCGGTCAGAGTAACGGTGCCCCGGCTCTTCCCAGCTGTGCGAAACAAAGTTGAGGTGAAAGCCGGCTTGAGCAGCGTGCTGGAAATCCATCTAGCCTCGCTGGTTAGCAGCGTCGAAATCCGATACACGATTCCCACGGGTTCGATGAGCGACGACTGGAAGTGGGCGCTTCGATCCTCTATGGCCACCCGCCCCATCACGCGATTCCTACCCGGCCCGAACAGCTCTTCATCGAACTCTGCCCAGCAAAGCATCTTTTCGAGCACCCGAGGCATTGTATCGTTGGGAGGCGGCGATGGCAGCTTCACCCAGGTTGGCTTACCTGAAGATATGGGGACTGCATTCGCCGTATCAACTGACCTTTACGGGAAGCACGCTTTGCAGTTAAGCGGATCGTTCGGCCAAAGTATCCGCTCCGGCGCGCCAGTCTCCGCGATTCGCGCGACCTACGCTCCAGGCGCGCCGCTGGATATTATTTCAAGCCCGGAGATCACCGTCAGCATGCAGCAGCTCTCTTTGCCCTTGACGGGAATGTTCGGCCCCGCCATGACAGACAGTGACGCCGCCTTACGCAGCTTGGGTGTCAGCTTTTACGAGAAAGCCGATCCACTCGCCCGGCTACACCTGGAATATGGCACGTCGTTCGACTCCGTCAACTACTTTACCCACGTAAACCGAGTTAGCCCGTTCGCTCGCGCCACGTACAACCTCGGAGGCTTCGGTTCGCTCATCGCTTCTTTCAGCAACGGAAAGACGCCCACCGATCTGTTGACCCACCAGGCTGCCCCGGACGAGGCCGATAACATGATTGCTATCAGCGCCTTATCGCAACTGCCGCAGCTCTCCTTCCGGCAGGGCATGATGGAGGTACAAAGGACCCGCAATTCGGAGCTAGGGCTGGTACGCATGAGTGGCAGCCGCACATACGGGATCAGCGCCTTTTATGAAGATGTACAGAACGGGCAGTTAAGCGCGGCGGGTAACCTGGGCGTGGTAAACGCAGGCAACATTCTGTCTGACATTGGCGCCAAGACTTCCATTCTGAACATTGGTAACTTCAGCCAGCACGGCGTAGTCGCCTCGGTGGATCAGAGACTCGGCAGTCTATTTGATTTGGAAGTCGCTTATGGGTCAATGACTGGATTCACCGCCAGGTCGATAGCTCCGGCCGGCTCGACCGCTCAGTCTTTCCTCGACAGTAGCGACCGCGGAGTCGCATCGCTGAACGTGCAGGGAGTGATTCCGTTTACCGGTACACGTCTTACGGGCGATTATGGCTGGGTTGCGGGAGGGGCAATTGTCCCGCAGCATTTGTTCACCACCCAGCAGGTGCTTGTGACACCGGGGTTGAACTTCATCGTGCGGCAGCCATTGCCCAACTTTTTTGGGATACCGGGTCATATCGAGCTGTCGGCGGAACTTCGCAATCTACTCGCGGAAGGATACGTTCCAGTCAGCACGCCGGACGGAAGAACTATCCTGCTGGTTCAGTCGCCGCGTTCGATTCGTGGTGCCGTCAACTTCATTTTTTAAGAGCCTGGCCGACGCCCCAGGGCTCCACGCTGAACCTTCTTTGCAGCTAGAAAGAGTCCCCGCCGCATCTGGATGCGTCTAACCAAACGACCATTCGTGGTTGGCTGAATCATTCCGCATCGCTGCGCGGGCACAAAGATTCATACCGGGTCCGATACTCTAAAGGACAGAAAGCGTCTCACCTCTCCTCATGCTGCGCAAATCCGCCGCCCTGATAGTGGGCCTGGGCACACTATTGTCGTCCGTAGCCTTACGGGGGAGCAGCAGGAACTCGGACGATCCGGCCTTTCAACAGCTTGACGCCATCGTGGTTTCACTCTCCGAAATCACCGGCCTGGAGCAAAAGCACCACGTGGCTTACGGCCGGATGTCGAAGAAACAACTTCGCCAATTCCTGACCAAGCGCATCAAGAGCGGACTCAAACCAGACGAACTCCGGGCTGATGAACTGTCACTTAAGATGTTCGGCCTGGTGCCGCAGGACTTCGATCTGAAGAAGTCCACGCTTGAACTGCTGACCGAACAAGCCGCGGCGTTTTACGACTATCAGGAAAAGAAGCTGTTTTTGCTTGACACGTCTTCCTTCGCTGAAGAAGAGGTCACACTGGCGCATGAGCTGTCGCACGCTCTGGTCGACCAGCACTTCAACATGGAGAAGTTCATGGAGGAAGGACCTACAAATGACGACGAGAACCTGGCCCACACGGCTGTGGTTGAGGGACAAGCCACATGGTTAATGGTGGCTTACGAGAACAAGAAATCCGGCGCAGAGGCAGCGCCCACCGCTGAGATGCTGAAGCAAGTTACAGACGGTTCGGATGCCAGCACCGGGCAGTACCCTGTGCTGAATGGGTCGCCGCTTTATATTCAGCGCTCGCTGCTGTTTCCGTACTCGGAGGGAACGCTGTTTTTCGACGCCGTCTACAAGAAAATGGGCAAGAAGGCGTTCGCGGCAGTGTTCACCGACCCGCCCAAGGATTCTAGCCAAATCATCCATCCGGAACGTTACTTCGCCCACGAGGTATCGACGAAACCCGCGCTGCCCCCGTGGAAGCTTGACGGGAAGCAAAGGCTGTTGACCGAAGGAACGATGGGAGAATTCGACCACGCTATCCTCCTGGAGCAGTATCTCGGCAAGCAGATGGCAGCGGAGCTTACGCCGCACCTGAAGGGCGGAAAGTACAAGATCCTGGAGATGGGCAAGGAGCGAACGCCTTTGCTCCAGTATGTCTCCGAGTGGGACAGCCCGGAGCGGGCCAGGAAGTTCTTCGCGGCCTATCAAAAGGTCCTTCAGGCGAAGTGGACTAAATACCACCCGGTGATTTCGAACGCCGTGCATGTGGCCGGCGAAGGAGATAACGGATTCTTCACGACGGCGCTGGACGGATCGTTTGTGACCAGCCTCGAGGGCGTTCAAGATCGCGAAGAGTGGACGCGAATAGTGGGTGGAAACGGCGAATCAACGGCGGAAAAACATGCGCCTGCGGAAACGGTTCCGTAGGTACATCGGGCGATGCGCTGGGGCAAGCCATAGCGGCTGAACCTACTGTGCCAGACGCTCTAGTTCGACCGGCTCCAACGGATAACCGAGTGCGCGCCAGGCTTCGAGACCACCTTCGAGAGGCCGCACCTTCCTGAATCCGGCATTTCTCAGTTGAAGCGCCGCACGGGCGCTAGTAGCTTCGTTCGGTCAAGTGCAATAAAGAATCAACTCCTGACCGCGCGGAATTTCACGGGAGCGGGAGCGCAATTCGTCGGGTCGCATCAGGAGAGCCCCAGCCAGCTTGAAGCCATCGCGCTCCACCTCCAGCGGGTGGCGCAGATCGACTACGGTCACGGGAACGCCGGCATCCAGCATTTCGCGCAAGCTCTGCGGCGAGAGCCGGTTGATCCGGAAATCGCGCAGGAAACGCCAGCGCTGAAAGTACTTGAAGCCCAAGTACAGCGCGAGTAACGTGATGAGCAGAATGCCGCCCCAGCGCCCCAACTGGGCGATCAGGTCCATGACCTCCTGGACCTGTTTGCGGAAGACGAGGCCGGTGAAGACATAAGCCGATACCCAGAGTGCGCAGCCCGCTACGTCATACAGCAGAAACCGGCTGCGGGGCATACGAATGACGCCGGCCATCGGGATAGAGACCAGACTCAACCCCGGCACGAACTTGGCTAAGAGCAAGGTGCGTGCGCCTCTTCGACCAAAAGCATCCTCGGTCTTTCGCACGCAGGTGTCGGGTTCCAGGGAAAGGCGGCAAAGAATTTTCAGAATTGACGTGCCGCGGCGTCGCCCCGCTTCATACCAGATTAGGTCTCCCAAAAGCGCGGCTGACATACCGGTCAACAGGGTCAACCAGAGCGAATAGTGCCCTTCCCCGACAATCGCCCCCATGACAAGCAGCATGGGATCGGCCGGGATGGGCAGGCCCGCTTGCACGGCGAAAACGTATAAGAACACGAACAGATAGCCGTGTCGAAAGAGCAAATAGCGGAGAAGGAGCACGCGAGAGACCTATTCGCAGTTTAGACGGAGCGGTTTCAGACACCGTCGCACAGACGGGACGGCGGGCCCTCGGATCGCCAACGCGTGGCAAACCGGGCGCGTCTCCCGTTATTGGGCGCGTTTGGGCTACACTTGATAAGGAGTTTCCCTTGAGACGAGCTTTCTTTTCGATCGGCATCGCGATCCTCTTTGTGAGCAGTTTGGCGGCTGCGGACGCCCCTGCTCTTCCACGTAAGGCCCCCGAGTTGGCATTCACCGTGCCCAACCAGGGTCAGAAGCTTTTGAGCCAATATCGCGGCAAAGTGGTCGCCCTCGAATTGGTGTACACCACCTGCCCACACTGCCAACATGCGTCACAGCTCATGACCAAGTTGCAAAATGAGTATGGGCCTCGTGGTTTCCAGGCCTTGGACGTTGCCTTCAATGACAACTCTGATTTGCTGGTCGAGAATTTCGCTAAGGACTTCCAGGTGGGCTTCCCGGTGGGCTGGGCGCCCCGTGACCAGGTATTGGCGTTCCTGAACCTCTCGGTGATGGACCGCTTTGTAGTCCCCCAGTTGGCACTGATCGACCGTAAGGGAATGATTCACTACATAACGCCACCGCTGGGCGACGACACATCAATGACCGAGCCGGTCATTCGACAACGCATTGAGGAACTGCTAGCGTTGGGTAGTGGCACGACGGCCCGGAAGTCTGCTTCCGCCGCCCATCCGGTCGTTCCCAAGAGTTAGTTTTACCAAGCGCGCCCGTAGCTCAGTCTGGATAGAGCGTTTGCCTCCGGAGCAAAAGGCCGTAAGTTCGAATCTTACCGGGCGCACCAAGTCATTTATTTTCAATAGGTTGGTGGAAATTTTCTTGGTCCAATAGGCGGGTTTGAGCGTTTGCTTCTGCGGAGAAATGTGTAATCTCCAAGCAAGCCTTTGCGCACTCCATAAACGACAGAAACTAAACGACTTGTAAAGGAACAAAGGCAATAACCCACGCTTCCCTGCTCTGGGGAGCCTACGCAGAACCTACACAAAATGTCTAGGAATTAGGAATTCTGTGTCCTAATCAGAGGTGCGCCAAGTTGGCGATTTTATCGCTGGCGGACGATCCATGATTCATCGCGGGCACCAAAAGTCTCATACCTGGCGCTGCTCCGTTTCGTCGCTTCTCGCAGGCCTCAACCTTGGTTGAAGTATGACTGCTTGCATGCTCCGGGCGCCGAAGAATGCCGGCGTAGCCCGAAATGGCTGCAGTCACATATGGCCGCCCACAATAATAGACCTTGAGGTATTGCTTGACATTCTTGTCAAGTTACTCTACCCTGACCGTGAGGTCATTTCGTCGTGCCGACTATTCCGCCGTTCGACGCCGACGGCCTCCTTCCACCTAGCGATTACGAAGTCACCTTGGACGAACTCCGGGCGTCGATCCTCGCCAACGGGCCAGATGACGGACGAGGATCATGGGACGCGGCGTGGAGGTTACGTCTAATCGACAATCTCGAGATTCTCTCCCGGCAGCTTTGGCAGGTCGGTGTCCACGAGATCTTCGCGGACGGTTCCTTCGCTGAGGACAAGGACCATCCGAATGATATTGACGGCTACTTTGAGTGTTCACTCGACGCAATCCGGACCGGAGAGCTGACACGGGAACTCAACCGCATCGACCCCTTCAAAGTCTGGACGTGGGACCCGGCGACACGGCGGCCGTACCGTGGTTATCCGAAGAAACAGCTACCGATGTGGCATCGGTACCGAATTGAACTGTATCCGCATATTCCAGGACTCGGGCTTGGCAGCGGCATCCGAGACAAGTTCGGCCACGAGTTGGAGTTTCCTTCGGCCTTCCGGCAATCGCGCCGGGATGGCAAACCGAGAGGCATCGTGAAGATCAAGTATGGAGGAGGACAAGTATGATTCGGAATGAGGCGGAATACCAGGAAGCGTCCACACGCCTGGAGGAAGAGCGCACGCGTCTTGCCGAACATCGAGCCCGATTGAAGGAGGCCGGGCTGAAGGACGACGAGATCAAGCGCGTGATAGACCCTGTGGAGTCGTTCCACCTCCAGCTGCAAGAAGAGGTCGAGAGCTATGAACGGCTGAAGCGCGGCGAGTTCGACGACCTAGAGAATCTACGCGGGCTCGGCCATTTATTGATCTCGGTGCGCATTGCGCAGGGCATCTCACAGCGGGAATTGGCCAAGCGGCTCGGCGTTCACGAATCACAGGTATCGCGCGATGAACGCAATGAGTACTTTGGAATCACCCTAGAGCGTGCCGTCAAGGTTCTGGACGCTTTGAACGTCAAACTCCATACCAAGGTTGAAATGGCTCCGCCGACCCAAGAACTGGCAATTGCCTGATAGGCGCTAAAGCTAGATGTTCAGCCGCTGCTGCGAATCAGCAAGAATCTTGTAGCCCATGTCGCTGTATCCCTGCAGCCGACGGCCATACATCCGGGCCAACATGAGCACGTTGCCGTCGACATAGTCATAGAACTTCAACCACTCGCTTCCCGTCATGCAGGCGGTGCAAGCGTCCGACGTACTGCTGAAGCGTTCCCTTCCACGAAATCGGCATCGCGAGGAAGAGCGTGTCAAGGCGCGCGTCATCGAATCCTTCGCCGATGTAACTTCCGGTTGCTAGGATCAGCCGCTGCTCGGAATCGGGAATCGCTGCGAGCCTTTCGCTTACTTCGCGGCGCTGTTTTCGCCCCATACCGCCTTTGAGTACGATGATGTTCCGAACCCAGCCTGCTAGTGCCGTCTCGATGTAGGTGATGTGTTCCGTCCGTCCAGTTAAGACGAGTGGCGATCGGTCCTTTCTCCATCGCGCGAACAACGTCATTGACGATGAGGTTGTTGCGGCCTTCGTCTGTAGTCAGCGCGGCATAGATGTCCTGTATGGTTGGCTCATCTGCGCTCGACATTCGAAAATCCGTAGGCTTCGGGATGACGACGTGCTCGAACGGAGTTGAGTCCGTCATCGTCCGGACAGCCATCCTGAAGCGCGCTGGTCCGCATTGCATGTAGACGATCGGATGATGGCCGTCTTTGCGAGTCGGGGTCGCGGTCAGCCCAACGACAAACTTCGCCTTCACTTGCCGCAACACCTGCTCGAATGTGAACGCCGAGATGTGGTGGCATTCGTCAACAATTACATGACCGCACTCGGCGACGAAATCCCTAACTTCTTTCTCGCGATGCAGGCTCTGAATCACAGCAACATCGATCTCGCCGGTTCTCTTGGTCTTGCCGCCGCCGATTTGCCCGATCTGATCGATGGGTCTGTCGAGGAACATGGCTAACCGCTCGCGCCACTGATCAAGAAGTTGTTGGCGGTGCACCAGCACCAAAGTGTTGACCGAACGCTTCGCGATCAGCCACGCTGCGACTGCCGTCTTGCCAAAGGCGGTCGGTGCGCAGATCAGTCCGTCGTCGTGCTTTAGGATCTTGGCGACTGCTTCGTCTTGGCCAGGCCGTAGGGCGCCGTGAAATTGGACATCAATGGACTTACCCGCAAAACGCTCGTCGCGAACAACCACCTTGACCATGTGCCCTTCAAGAATGGTGAGGACTTCGGCGAGACATCCTCGTGGCAGGGCCAGGTGACGCGGAAGGTCTTCACCGCAAGCGATCACCCGAGGCTTGTCGAATGTGGACAACCGCATGGCCTGCGCCTTGTAGAACTCGGGATTTTGAAAGGCCGCGATCCGGAGAAGTCGGTTCATCATCTCTGGCGGAAGGCCCTTCTTGTCGATGAACAAGAGATTTGAACGGACAATGTCGACCGACGTCGGCAGCGGAGCTTCGATCGGTTTGTCCGGCCGCTTGCGGGAGGGCGGCAATGTCCAGGGATCGGGTTCGCCATCCTCGACGCTCGCGAAGCGCACCCCGATAATGTCGCTCCCATGTTGAAGTGCCTCACTGACCAACCGCTCTGCGGCGGGTTGCGTCATTCGCTGGACAGAATTGAGGAAGGCCCACTGGTCGGGATAGGGACGCATTTCGTCGTCCAGAAACTCAGTGAAGCCGGACTGCCGTGGCTTCTTCTGAAGCGGGAGTGCGATCAGGTTGCCAAAGCCGCCCTTGGGCATGGTGTCCTGATTTGGGAAGAACCGATCATAAGAATCCAATCCAAGCTGATGGCGACGCCCCATGGTTCGCCTCAACAGCAGCGAGCCCAACCGCCGCGCAACGCCAGCTGGAACTGGCCGATCGAAGAAGATCCAGATATGCGCTCCGTTGCCTGAACGCGAGCGCTCAATCGCCGCCGGGACGTTCATCTCTTGGCAGGTTGCGCGGAACGCCGCAGCGTCGTCCTTCCATGTCTTCTTATCAAAGTCCACAGCCAGGAACCAACAAGTTTCGTCCAGCAACAGAGGGTAGGCGCCCAAAGTCTGCTTCCCGGTGAGATGAGCGCGGATGGCTTCGTCGGTCAGCGGAATGTTCTTGCGAGTTTCCTTGTCAACTCGTTTTCTGTCCTCGGTTTTGGCAGCATAGTAAGCCTTCCAGTCGCGCTCGGTCCTCGGCGAGTAGCCGGACCGGCCATCCTGGCTCTCCCAACGCTGGGCGTATACATCCTCGCGGCCGTGAAACAACGACCGGAACAGGGTAATCTTCTGCGCTGTGTTGAGCGCCGATCGCGCAGGTTGCGTTTGCAGCTTCGCTTCGGCTGGCGTGACCGGAAGTGCAATGCCGTTTTCGGCAACGAGCGCTCGAAGCCGTTGGTTCTCAGCTTCAAGCCGCCCGCACTTCTCTGCGAGCGCCTGGATATCGATGTCGGCCTGTGAATCGCCCTCCACCGACCCATTGTCTATCAGCGGAAGAAGGCCGTGTGCTCCGTTTGTGCTTAGTTAAGACCCGAACCGAAGTCTGAGGTGAGAACTGGGCATTCTCAATCGCCAGAAAGAGGTCTCAGGAAACGCCATGTGTCGTGTTCCGAAGCTGCACGCATCCTCTTCGGTTTTCTTTTGTAGAGCAATTGATAAAAGAACTGTCGCAGCCGTTAGTTCCTAGTCGCAACAACAACCTACACAGTTCCCTACATAATAGCCGGGTCTTTGCGGTCGGTTCCGGCCTTTTCCGTCTCGTTGCGTCCCATAGAGGTCAATAAGATACGCTGCTGCGTAAATCTCCGGAGCAAAAGGCCGTAAGTTCGAATCTTACCGGGCGCACCAAGTTTTCCAGATTAAATTGTTCATAGTACAGCGCTCATCCGTCTTTGAAGCCGCTACGAGGACGATCCCGACGGAGAGGGTCAGGACACAGTCGCTATTCCTATATCGGCACGGTCTGCTCGGCGTCGGCGACCGTTGGGTATCGCGTGAAGACGTCATCGATCTTGCATGTCCGGAACAGATCCCAGATCTGATCGTTGAGTCCCGCGAGAAGCAGACGCCTGCAATTCTTCTCAAACGACACGTACGAGCCGATGAGGACGCCGAGGCCGCTGGAGTCCACGTATCGGATTTGGCTCATATCCACGACGAGCGTACCGGATTCGTTCTGGCGGACGGCATCACGAAGTTGAAAAGCCGTCTGGGCATTCAAGACTCCCCGAAGCACGATGACTCTTTCGCCGGGGCGAGCACCGTCGCGGACTTGCAGGGTGAGTTTTTCGTCAACCACAACAGCGTAGAGTTTATCAACTGTGGGTGGCCACCGGGGAGCACCGCGGAGTGCGACGAGCGTTAGGCGCTCTTAGAAGGTATCGATTCTCACGCCCCCGTCTCGAGGCACGGGAACCCTGCGACCAGCACGGAAGCGACCTACAAATCGGCTCCTACCAATGCGTCCTTTTTCCTGAGGGCCGCGTCGCGAGCCTCAGTGGTCACCAGGCATAAACCGCCAGCTTGCGAATGGCGACACGCTGTAACTCGAAAGATAGATCGGCGGTTCCATGGGGCAAGATAAGGCCAACCCACCCGCTGTCCGATGCGCCGGTCGGTGCGAGCGCGAGCGAGGTGGAAAGTCCTGAAGTGCTCTTCACCCGGATGACCGCAACGCTACCGGAATTGTTTGTGTAATCCAAACGGGCGAAGGTCGGGCCGCTGGTTGCTTTGATCAGGGTGATATCTGATCCGGTTGCAGGATACTCGTCCGGCTTTTTATCCTCGCCATCGACGAGCAGTAGCAAGAGATCGTGCGCGGGAACCGAAAAGGCAGCGTCAGCGGTCGCGACATCCCGCCCAGCCCATACATCACGCAGCGATCGCAGAGCGCCATCGAAGCCAAGCTTGCTCGGGTCGATCTTCACCTCCGCGGAGGCATCCGTACGGTTCAGTATGGCGACCGCGCGCCTGCCGGCAGTTGCCATCGGCTTCACCCAAACTTGCACGCCGTGAGTGGGCTCCGCGACTTTGATGGGCTGTAAACCGTATGGGTCATTGTGAATTGCGAGCGCTTCCCGGTTCTTCAGCAGCGATAAGGTTGCCGGAGAAAGCCGTGTCAGATCCGAACCCACCATCAGCGGTGCGCTCGAAATCGCCCACAGCCCCATGTGGATGCGGTCCATGGCATCGGTCATGCCACGCATCCCCATCACCATCATGTCCAGGTCATTGTAGAAGCCCGTGTGTTGTGCTTCCGGATGCATCCCGGCGTCAAACGAATCGACCACATTTGCCACGGTAATGACGCGTTTGTCGTGTTCCTGGTCGTGCAGGCTCTCCACCACGGGAGGGATAATGTCGCCTCCCGTCCGCCAGATTGCGCTTTCTATTCCACCAACGCCAGGTCCCCAAAACCATGGATTCTGGCTGCCCCACTCGCAGATCGAAAAGAACAGTCGATGTCCGGTGATCTTCTGTGCACGCTCAATGGCGCGTGCAACCTGCGCATATTGCACGGCGCCGGACCGCTTCTCTTTTGCTCCGCCGCACCAGTCCACCTTGACATAATCGAAGCCCCACTTCGAAAACTGCAGGAAATCCTGTTCGTAATGCCCCTCGCTCCCCGTATTCATGTACTTGGGGCCAGAGTCGGGGTACATGCTGCAACCGTCACGGCCGGCGTCAGTGTATATCCCCGCCTTCAGTCCCAAGCTGTGAATGTAATCGGCGATGTTGGCCATGTCACCCTCTCTTTGCCCGGGCTTAATGGCAGGCCACTGCTTTGGATCGACGAGAATGTTGCCGGCGGCATCGCGTTTGCCCAGCCACCAGCCTTCGTCGATGACCACATACTCATAACCGGCTTCTTTCATCCCGTTCGAGGCCAGAGCATTGGCTTGCTGCTGAACGATTTGGGAGTTCACGATATTCGCGAAACTGTTCCATGAGTTCCAACCCATGGGCGCGGCACAGAAGCTCGCGGTTGCAGATGCGGCAAGCAGGAAGATTAAACGCACGTGAGCAATATATCATTGGCTCTCCGTTTGCCACAGTAAGGCTATCGCCCTCGGTTTCTTTCGGAACGATAATTTGTATTATCGGATGCAAAACTGGGCGCGTTTCCCCTAGGACCGGGTGCGAGAGGTCGGCTTCTTCTCTGTAACAGCCGCATCGAGACGCGCGGCCAGGGTGGCGAAGGCCTGCGTCGGACCTCTCCATCGTAATTGATCGACATCATCGAATAGGGAGATGTCGGTCCGGAGGGTAGCGAGCCTCCGGAAGAGAAGCGCTTGGTCGAATTCGCCAAAAAGCGTAGACGCAAGCGCGCTGGCACTCGCTGCATTTGCGCGCCACTCGCGCCAATCCCTGGGAATGAATTCAAGGTGAGAATACCTGGCGAGGACCGCCGCGGCCGATTTTGCACCCCAACCTGACAAGCCTGGATAACCATCGGCCGTATCGCCGACGAGAGCAAGGTAGTCCGGAATCGATTCCGGAGCGACCCCAAATTTGCTGGTCACGCCATCTTGATCAAGGATGACTCGTGTCCGACGGTTCAGTTGAACAACGCGATTACCTTGCACGCACTGAGCGAGGTCTTTATCCGGGGTACAGATGACCACCTGATCGACACGCTCATCACGGGCTGCCGCTACCGCCGCCGAGGCGAGTGCATCGTCGGCCTCGAACTCCACCATAGGCCACACAACAATACCAGCTGCGGAGAGAACCTCCTCCAGCAAAGGGAACTGCGTCAGCAGTGCGGGCTCAATGCCTTCTCCGGTCTTATAGCCCGGCCAAAGTTCATTGCGGAACGATTCGATTACTTGATCGGTAGCAACGGCGACATGGCTGGCGCCATCCTTGATCATGCCCAAGACGGACCTGAGGACACCTCGAACCGCGGCCACCTCAGAACCTTCCTGATCCCTTGCGAAGGGCAGCGCGTAGTAGTGCCGGAACAGCTCATAGGTGCCGTCGATGAGATGAACCTTCAGAGTGACCCTCCCGTTCAAGAGTACTCTCGAGATGTCGGCTTGTGACCGTCGATCCAGCGCCGGATCAAAAACAGTGAGGGTATATTGCGATTCGAAGGTCGTATCCGGGGATCTTGAAGGATGCCTACACATCGGCGAGTAGCCGACTACACGTCCTGCGGCCTGGACGGAAACAATTAAGGCCCGACACAGTTATCCACGTCGGAATCATCCCCATTCTTAACTGCTGGCACTTCGAAATTGGCGCTTGACACTAATTCGATAATTAGCTAAATATAGACTTGTGGACAGCGTGTTCAAAGCTCTTTCCGATCCAACGCGTCGCCGCGTGCTGCAACTGCTGCGCAAACGGCCGATGTCGGCCGGTGAGTTGTCCGACCATTTTGCCGTCTCCAAGCCGACCATGTCCGCCCATTTTTCCGTGCTCCAGAATGCGGGGCTGATCGAAGCCGAAAAAAACGGCAGGACAATCGTCTACCGGCTCAAGATGTCCGTCCTCGAGGAGGCGCTGCTCGGCTTCGCGCAAACGGTGGGTTGGGAGATGAAGGCACAGGGCGCTGCGCGCCGGGCCGCGTTAAAGAGCGGGACAAGATTGCGTCCACTGAAGCAGGAGGGCTAACGATGGCCGCCAAATCGATCTGGAACTACATTCCGCCGGCGTTGATCGCGCTCAACACTTTGCTCGTCGCCGAGAACTGGTATCTGCGGCCCCAGAGCGCGGGGGTCTGGTTCGTGGTCCTGCTTCTTCTCATCGGGATGACGCTGTCTCTTGTCCTCGTTTCGCGCGAGCCTAAGGAAGAAGCAGCGCGCCGCGGTGCCGGGGGCTCCGTCCGAAGCGGGATCCTGACAGCCGGTCTGATTCTCGTGATTTCGCTTGGCGCGAAACTTGCTGTGACGCTCGGCGCGGTCCACTCCGGCGATATCGCGCTACGCGCCACGATGGCGATCGCGGGCGCCTTCCTGGCCGTGACCGGGAACGCCATACCGAAAACCCTCACGCCGTTGGCGGCGCTGCATTGCGACCCCGTAAAGGTTCAGGCGGTTCAACGTCTCGCCGGCTGGATATGGACGCTGGCGGGTCTCGCGGTTGCGATTGCATGGCTCACGCTGCCGATCAATCTGGCAGAGGCGATGTCCTTCCTCTTGCTGCCGAGCGCCATCCTCGTCACGGTCGGGCAAGCGGTCTGGCTGCGGCGGGCGAAACCGGGCGCACTCTGAAGCGCATCGGAGATTAAGGAGTAACCATGTTCGCCCGATTGATGGGCCTCAACGTCATCTCGCCCGGCAAGCTGCAGCAATTGATGCAGAAGCAGCCCGTGAGCGTCCTCGATGTGAACTCCCGGCAGAGCTGGCTCGCGGCACGTGTACCGGGTGCGCGGCCTCTCGACCCGATGGGCTACAACGAAATCGATCTCCCAGTAGACAGAGACTCCACGCTGGTGTTCTATTGCTCGAATTTCATATGTAGAAAGGCGCCGAACGCGGCCCGCCGCGCGAAGGACATGGGATACCGGAACGTCTACGTAATGTCCGGGGGAATCAGCGGCTGGGTCGGCGCATCCCTGCCGACGGAATCCGGCGAGAAGCGCGACACTTAGATTTTCAAAACGCTCATCGGGAGATCCCTCGGCGTTGCTCGGGACAAGTTTAGCGTTCCCAGGAATTACTCCTGCTCTTGGACAGCCAGCGTTACAGTCGCGGTGGCTTCGCGGTTACAACTTCAAATCGGACAAGTTGAATCTTCTCTAACTTCGACGGGCCTATGGCCGTCGCTCAGGCTTTTTTCGGATTGTGAGGATTTTGAGCAACTCAAGGGGACTTGAAGTTCGGTTAGAATTATTTGTTCGCGGTAGACCCCATGCAATGCCCTCACTGCCGTTCTCCAGAGGTGCATCCGTCCAGGCCGCGCTGGCTAGACGTCATCTTTCCCCTCTCTGCGCTCAAGCCCTATCGATGCCTACTCTGCGGGCATCGATTCTACCGTTGGCGTCGAAGCCAGAAATAGCCGTCCAGTGCTCCGGCTCTAAAGCCGGTACGAGACCCGGGATTCTGAGAACTGTGAGGATTTTGAGAATCGAGCGCTCTCCTCCGGCCTACAGAGTCGTGGAGAGGCCACGCTTCGCGTCCGGGCTGATCTTGGAGTATTGTCAGAATTCTGAGAAGACAGGCCCGGTAGGAATAGAATGACATCTTCGCGCTCGGATGGACTAAACTGAGATACCGGATGGAAGTCTTCAAGCGTGAGACTGAAGAGATCGTAAACCGCTTCCTCGAGCGCAGGATCAGCGTCTCTGAGTGTAAGTCTGCTCTTAACGCCGCTTTCGCAGACGTGTTCCCAAAATTGAATAACCGACAGTTCGATTCGCTGCGTGTTCTACTGATGGCCACCGACGATTGTTTGACACAGGAAATATCGCAGCGGGCGCGTGAACAGATGCGGCGGCGCCCCTTCAAGCGGCAGAGACTGCTGGCTTTCGGACTGTCGGAGAAGGCCGAAGACTCGTCGCTACCGGTGCCATAGCGCTCCTCTGTTCGAAGAGTTAACTGGCAATCCGTCCTGACACTCGATGCCTCCGGAGCAAAAGGCCGTAAGTTCGAATCTTACCGGTCGCACCAGACAATCAACGACTTTTTGTGGGTACCTGAAAATAGGCGTGCCACCCACGGAGGTGTTGATTCCTCCCGAAACGATTGCGGCATCCTGGTAGCAGATTCGTTTATGCCGCTTTCCGCATTCGATCCGCTCATCCGGCAATGGTTCGCGGATCATTTTGCCTCACCCACTGAGCCTCAGGTGCTGGGCTGGCCCGAGATCGCCGGCGGCTGCGATACCCTCATCTCGGCGCCGACTGGCTCGGGAAAGACGCTGGCCGCATTTCTGATCTGTCTTGATCGGCTGGTCCGGGCCGCGCGTGCCCAAACCTTGCCTGACCAAACGCAAGTGGTTTACGTTTCGCCGCTAAAGGCGCTCTCCAACGACGTGCACCGAAACCTGGAGTTGCCCCTGGCCCAAATCGCCGCTCTGGCAAAGCGGGAAGGCGTCCCCCTGATGCCAATCAGAACGGCGGTCAGAACCGGAGACACGCCGATGCTCGAACGGGCACAGATGCTCAAGAAGCCGCCGCACATCCTGGTCACCACGCCGGAATCGCTTTTCATCCTGTTAACGGCAGAAAAACCGCGGCAGATGTTGCGCAGTGTGTCGACGGTAATTGTGGATGAGATTCACGCCATCGCGGACGATAAGCGCGGCTCCCACCTAACGCTTTCTCTCGCCCGTCTCGACTCGCTGATCGGCAATCGGGCACAGCGTGTGGGCCTCTCCGCAACCGTAAAACCGATAGAAGAAATAGCTAGGCTGCTTGGCCCGAATACGCGCATCGTGGATGTCGGTCACCGGCGCGACATGGACTTGGCCGTCGAAGTGCCCCGCGACGAACTGGGCGCGGTCGCGAGCACGGAATTGTGGAACGAGGTCTACGACCGGCTCGCGGAACTCATCCTCGCAAATCGCACCACCCTGGTGTTCGTGAATACCCGGCGTCTTTCGGAACGCGTCGCCCATGCTCTGGGAGATCGCCTCGGGGCCGGCCTGGTTCTTCCGCATCATGGAAGCCTTTCGCGCCAGATGCGGCTTGACGCCGAGTCTCGTCTGAAGCGGGGCGAATTGAGGGCAATCGTTGCGACGGCGTCACTCGAGCTCGGCATCGATATTGGAACCATCGACTTGGTTTGCCAGATTGGTTCTCCGCGCGCCATCGCCGTCGCCTTGCAGCGAATTGGACGTTCGGGGCACTGGGTCGGCGCCCGGCCGAGCGGTCGTCTGTTTGCAACCACTCGCGATGAGCTGGTCGAATGTGCCGCACTGATTTCTGCCATTCAAAAGGGCGATTTGGAACGGATCGAGATTCCGCAAAATGCGCTCGACATACTCGCCCAGCAGATTGTCGCGGCAGCCGCGGCCGAGGCATGGATAGAGGATGATCTCTTCGAGCTGTTTCGCTCCGCCTATCCCTACCGTAATCTCACCCGTGCGGCGTGGGACTCCATCGTCCAAATGCTTTCCGAAGGGATTGCGAAGTCTCGCGGCAGAAGCGGAGCGCTACTGCATCGCGATCAAGTGAATGGCCGGGTTAAGGGCAGGCGGGGCGCGCGTCTTGCCGCGATCACGTCTGGTGGCGCCATTCCGGAAAATGCAAACTACGCGGTCATTGCAGAGCCGGATGGTAAGGCCATCGGTACGCTCGATGAAGACTTTGCTATGGAGAGCCTGGTTGGCGACGTCTTCCTGCTCGGCACTCATTCCTGGCGCATTAAACGCGTGGAATCCGGCCGCGTGCGGGTCACCGACGCGCACGGCGCGGCGCCTTCCATTCCATTCTGGCTGGGTGAGGCGCCCGGCCGCTCGCGTGAGCTCTCGGCTGAGGTCGCACAGATCCGCGAGCGCGTTGCGGCCGCCACGGAACCGGTGCCGCCATTCCTTGTCGAAGGGTGCGGGTTGGACGAAGCCGGAGCAAAACAAATTGCCAATTATGTCCGAGCCGGCGCGACGGAACTCGGCGCCGTACCATCGCAAACTACCGTAATTGCGGAGCGCTTTTTCGATCAGGCCGGCGGAATGCAGTTCGTCTTGCATGCTCCCTTCGGTTCACGCATTACTCGCGCGTGGGGGCTCGCGCTGCGTAAGCGGTTTTGCCGCACGTTCAACTTTGAGCTGCAGGCGGCCGCCACGGACAACGGCCTCGTGCTATCGCTGAGCGACCAGCACTCCTTCCCGCTGGAGCTGGTCTTTGCTTTTCTGAAGTCTTCCACCGTGGAGGGCGTCTTGCGCGAGGCGCTGCTCACGGCTCCCATGTTTGGCACACGCTGGCGATGGAATGCGACACGAGCACTTGCCATTTTGCGATTCAACGGCGGCAAACGAGTCGCAGCGCCCATCCAGCGCATGCGCGCTGACGATCTCCTGGCGGCAGTCTTCCCCGACCAGGTCGCCTGTGCGGAGAATTTGAGTGGACCAATCCGCGTCCCCGATCACCCGCTGGTCAACGAAACCATAGACAACTGTTTGCACGAAGCCATGGATGTCGACGGACTGCAGGAGGTTCTGCAAGGTATCGAAGCCGGGCGAATTCGCACCGTGGCAATCGATACCGTGAGCGCCTCCCAGTTCTCTCACGAGATCCTGAACGCCAACCCGTACGCGTTCCTTGACGACGCTCCATTGGAGGAGCGCCGCACCCGAGCCGTCCAGTTACGGCAAAGGCTGGGCAGCGACATAACCGGCGGAGATGGAGTGCTCGATCTCGCATCCATCGAGCAGATCTCGGCGGAGGCGTGGCCGGAGGTCAGGGATGCCGACGAGTTGCACGATACGCTGCTTACCTTGCTGCGATTGCCGCCCGTCGAGGAATGGCAAGTATTCTTCGATGAGCTCGCCGCGACGGGGCGCGCCTCGACAATCAGCTGCAACGATTCTCAATTCTGGGTTGCAACCGAACGTCTGTCCCAGGCCGGCGATCCGAATGCGGTGGTTAGCGGTTGGATGGATTCGATCGGGCCGGTAACAGCTTCCTTTCTGGCTGCCAAACTGGCGTTTTCTCGCGACGCGGTTGAAGCCGCGCTGTCGACGCTCGAAACGCAAGGACAGGTGCTCCAAGGGCGCTTCCGAAACACCGATGGTGAGATTGAGTGGTGCAACCGTCGCATCCTGGCCCGCATCCATCGCGCCACGCTCGGGCGGCTGCGGCGTGAAATCGAACCGGTGACGGCGCTCGATTTCGAACGCTTCTTGCAAGTCTGGCAGCATGTGTCTGCCGGAAGCCAGCTGCATGGCGCCGATGGGACCCTTCAAATTATTCGCCAGCTGCAGGGATATGAGATCCCCGCGGTTGCCTGGGAATCGGAGATCCTCGCTCGCCGGATCGCGAAATATGATCCCGACTTTCTCGACGAGCTATGCTTCTCCGGCGAAGTGATGTGGGCAAGAGTGTCGCCCCACCCCGCCATCGCCCAGAATCGACGTGTGCGGCCCATCTCGAATCGCGCCGGTTACGCTCTTCTTGCGCGAAGACGCGGACTGGTTGATGCATGCCACAGCCCCCGCCGATTCATCGGGGCTCTCCCATCCCGCCCGAGACGTATTGCATGCTTTGGAAAGGAACGGCGCCAGCTTCTTCGTCGACCTGGTGAGGCAGTCGTCACGATTGTCGAGCGAAGTGGAAGACGGCCTGTGGGAGTTGTTGGCGGGTGGATATGTCACGGCAGACGGATTCGACAATCTGCGCGCGTTGATCGATCCCAAACGCCGCCGTGGCGAGGGTCGCGGCAGTAAGAAGCGGCCACGCCATGCAGCAGGGCGATGGGCTTTACTCTCCCAGGTCGGAACCAAGATCAACCCGGAAGAGCGGCTCCAGCGATTCGCCCGCCAGTTGCTAATCAGGTGGGGCGTGCTTGTGCGTGACTTGCTGGTTCGCGAGGTGCTCGCACCGCCATGGAGGGATCTATTACCCGTGCTCCGTCGCATGGAGGCGCGCGGTGAGATTCGGGGAGGGAGGTTTGTCTCGGGCTTAACCGGCGAACAGTTTGCCCGCCCCGAGGGTCTCGACTTGCTCCGAACCATTCGCCGTGATCCCGGAAGCAGTGCAGTGGTTATTCCCTCCAATGCTGATCCGCTAAACCTCACTGGCATCATTCTGCCGGGTCCGCGGGTCAGCCGCTTGGCGGTCATGGGCCTCGTGCCGGCTTGATCCTCATGGCCGCATCGCTTCTTCCGTGATCCGAATCCAGGCGGCACGTTACCATGCGGCTTGGGAACCGCACCGAGCTCGGACGAAAACGTCGTTCGTAAACGAGCGTCCGCACTCCGTTTTATCGTCTGCCTTGGCATCGTAAGCCTCTTCGCTGACATGACGTATGAGGGCGCGCACAGCATCATTGGGCCATACCTGAAGGATTTGGGAGCCACGGCGCTCCAGGTTGCCATCATTGCCGGTGTTGGCGAAATGCTAGGGGCCAGCCTGCGCTTCTTTTCGGGGCGATTTGCGGATCGCACCCGCGCCTATTGGACCATCACCTTCTTTGGCTATGCGATGAACGTGATTGCCGTGCCGGCCCTGGCTTTCGCGCAGAATTGGCAAACCGCCGCGATCCTGATAGTCACTGAGCGTACGGGCAAAGCGCTGCGGGGACCGGCTCGGGATGTGCTGCTTTCCGGCGCCACACAGGAAGTAGGGCATGGATGGGGATTCGGGCTGCACGCGATTATGGACCAGACCGGCGCCGTGATTGGTCCGTTGTTGATGGTGGCCGCCGTGGCCCGGGCGCATCACTTCGGGCCGGCGTTTCTCTGGCTGGCATTTCCGGCCGTGGGGACCTTGGCCGCATTGCTGATGGCGCGGGTGCTGAATCCGGATCGGGCGCGGCCGGCGAAGACGCAGAGCAGCCAAGCCATGCCGCGCCTCTTCTGGACGTATGTGGCTGCAGCCGGCTTGCTGGCTTGCGGAATGGTGGACTTCCCTCTTCTGGCATACCACTTCCAGGCCGCGAAGATCTCGACAGCCGTCGAGATTCCTCTGCTCTATGCGGGCGCCATGGCAGTGAACGGATTAACAGCGCTGCTCTTCGGCAAACTCTTCGACCGCATCGGCCTGAACTCACTAGTGTTCGGGATTTTCATTTCTTTGCTCGCGCTTCCGTTCGGATTTCTTGGCGGATCTTGGGCCGCCGTGGCAAGCGTCGCCTGCTGGGCCACCGGTCTCGGTGCGCAGGATGCTTGCCTGCGCTCGGGCATCGCAACTGTAGTGTCGATGAATAAGCGCGGCAGCGCGTTCGGCGCGTTCAATGGCGTTTACGGCGTCAGTTGGTTTCTCGGCAGCGTCGCGATGGGACTACTCTACTCGCGATCTTTGGCGGCACTCGTCATTTTCGGGATTGCCGCACAGTTCGCCGCGGCGGTGATGTTCTTCCGCCTGCGCGGAATGCTCCCAGGCAAGGCCGCCTGAAGCGTCAGGCGTGACTCGCCGTCAGGGTCTCTAAAACAGAAAGCAGTCCCAGCACCAGCAACACGCTGACGGCGGCGTAGCGAACAACCTTCGGCGGAATGCGCGTGGCGATCCACTGCCGAACCCCGGCCCCGATGGAAGCCGCCAACGCACCCTTCGTGGTCATCGCGGCCACAGCGCCGATCCAGACCAGCAGGGGTGATCCGAAGCGAGCCGCCATGGTGGCTGCGGTGATCTGCCCCACATCTCCCCATTCTGAGAAGAAGATGGCCGCAAAGGAGACCATCGCCGCTTTGGAAGAACCCTGATACTTCTCCACCGAAGCGCTCTCCATCGGCTTGCGCCACAGCGCTATCGCCACGCCGATGAAGCTCACGCTGGTAAGGCCTGCCACCAGCAACGGCGGCAGTTTCGAGATGGCGTTTCCTACCGCCACCGCGACGCCCATCTTGGCCATGAATGCGATCAGCATGCCGATCATGATGGGCACCGTCCTGTAGCGCGTGGCCAGTACCCCGGTCGTATAGAGGAGTTTGTCGCCGACGATCTCGGCAACAAACACCGCTCCGAAGGTTGCGATCAGTACAGCGAACATCCAGCCATCAATGTTTCGCCGCGGGGGCAGGTTTCGCCGGTGCCGTGCCGCCGGCACTTGTCTTGAGAGCCGACCACTTCGCCATCAGGGCCGTGTACGCCGCTTCCTGCTTCCTGCAAGCCTCAATTTGCGCTGCCGTGGGTGGCATATCCGAGCCCTGCATGCTCATCACGGAAGCAATCAATCGGCTCGAAATATTGGTTAACGTCGCTGGGCTGGCCGGAATGCTCGGGGCCCCGAATCCCGCGAAGTCTCCACCACCGGCCGCGGGTTTTTCTTCAACCGGCGCCAACTCCTCCAGCTTCTTAACCAGAGCGTCGTTGGCAGGGGATTGCGGATCTGCCTTCACTTTTTCAATTCTGTCGCGGGCCTGTTTGTAGGCCGCCGCGGCGTTCCTGGCGTCGTTCTCCGCTTGGGCGCTCAGCGTAAAAAGTAGCTGCACTCCGGGCGTGATCTTCACCCTCGGGTCCATCCTTATCGTGATGGGCTGAGTTAACGTCTGGCCGTTCGCAATAAGACGCACCGTATAGGCGCCGGGGGGAACCCACGGCGCATTCACGCTGGGGTAGGTACGATGTGGCACTGCCCCATTGGCTCCGAAACCGCCGGGCCCGCGTCCGCCGCTACCACCGGGCAACGGATCGTAGTGCATGTCCCAAGTGAAGCGATGCATGCCTGATGAAGTCTTCAGCACCTGCGGCGGAGCCGGCCAATAGAGCGGGAGACCGCAATCCGGCGCGTTGGGAGTCGCCTGGCAGAGCTTGTTGTAGGCCACCGGATCGGTAGCGGGGTCAGGGTTGCGAACGGGATCGGTGCTTGAGTAAGTACGGACAATCTTACCCGAGGCGTCGAGGAATTCTAACTTCACTTCGCCTGCGTTCGTTGGTAGATAGTAGTCGACAATCGCACCGGGAGGCGGGTTTTCGCCGGCAGGCAATTCCGGAGGCCAGGGCGTGGGATCATTCGTGCCGAAGCGAATGCGAATGCCAGTGGCGGGCTTAAACAGATAAGCGTTCGATGCGGCAGCGGCTTCGGCTGCCTGTCGAAGCGGCGTGACGTCGTCCAAAATCCAATAGCCTCGGCCATGAGTGCCGGCTACGAGGTCGGAACACATGCAGGATTCGTCATCCTTAACCTGAATGTCGCGCACCGAAATGGCAGGCATGTCGAGCCGCAGCGAGTTCCAATGGTCGCCATCGTCAAAGGAAACCCAGACTTGCGTGTCAGTGGCTGCGTACAGCAGGCCTTTCTTGCGCGGGTCTTCTCGAATGGAGTTAGTAACGGCGCCAGGAGCGATGCCGTTGTTGATCTCGGTCCAGGTCTTCCCTCCGTCGTGCGTGCGCCACAAGTGAGGGTTCATGTCATCCAGCCGCAGCGTATTCGCGGCGGCGTAAGCTGTTTTCGTGTCGAAGTGGCCCGCTTCCATGTTGAAGATGCGCGTCCAGGGTTTGATCTGCGGCGGAGTGACGTTAGTCCACTTCAGGCCTCCGTTAGTGGTTACTTGAATGTAGCCATCGCCGGTGCCTGCCCACAGCACGTTCACATCGATCGGTGAGGGCGCTAGCGCGGTGACAGAGCCTTGTGCAGCCGGCTTTACGGTGGACGCGTATTTTCCGGCGTTGGCGGGGATCTCCCAGGTCTGCCGGGTAAGATCGCCGCTAATGGGCGTCCAGCTATGTCCACCGTCGGTGGTCTTCCAGACCCCGGCCGTCGCATAGAAGAGAATGTTGGGATCCTTCGGCGACCAGATGATTGGTTGCGTGCGAACCGTGCGCGCCGGTGGCGCGGAGTCCGGTGCGCCATGGCCGGGAGCCGGCGGCGCGATGTTGGCGCGCTGGGCCGTAGTGCGGTTATAGACCGTTACTTTCCCACCGTAAACCAGATCCGGATTCCTCGGGTCGGGTGCCGCTTCGCCGTATTCCTCGATGTTGACCGGATGCCAATCGTGGAACGTGATTTCGCCGTCCATGCTGCGGCTGGCCACGCAAGCCGAACCGGAGTCCTGCTGGCCGCCGCACAACCGGTACGGGAAGGCGTTGTCGGCAGTTACGTGATACATGGCGGCGGTGGGTTGGTTGTACCAATTGCTCCACGACTCGCCCCGGTTGGCCGAAACGACTCCACCCTGATCGCTGACCAACAGGATGATATTCGGATTGTTGGGATTGATCCAGCTCTTCTGGTAGTCATCACCGCCGGGTGCGCCGCGCACGGCCGACCAGGTGAGGCCCGCGTCGTCAGTACGCCAGAATACAGTCGAGCAACTATAGACTATTTTTTCGTTTCGTGGATCGACGCTAAGGGTCGGCAGGTCGCCGCCGCCGATGCGCACCATCGGCCGGTTATCCGGTGCATGTCGGCCCTGCGAGCCCATCTCGTACACGCGCGGATCGTCCGTGGCGAGTAACCAATGCTCCCCGCCGTCGGTGGTCTTGTAGAAGGAGATGTTTCCGCCGCGTCCACCACGAGGCGCGCGCCCACCTGCTGCTGCCGCAGGAGGATTTTCCGCTGCGGCGCCACCCGCCGCCACGGTCGCGTAAATGACTTGAGGGTTGCTCGGCGCGATTGCCAGGTTTGCCTCGATGATCGGCGGAAGGCCGCCGGCCAGTTTCTTCCAGGTCGTGCCGCCGTCCGTGGACTTGTAGATGCCGCCATCCGTTCCGCCGAAAGCTCCGTTCTCGAAGAAGCCTTGCTGCTGCTGCCAAAGCGCTGCATACACAGTGTCAGGCTGGCTGGGGTCGATGCGGACGTCATTGCCGCTGGTGTATTCGTCGACGTAAAGCACCTTCTGGAAACTGGCGCCGCCATCGGTTGAACGGAAAATTCCGCGCTCCGCGTTCGGGCCATAGGGATGGCCGAGCACGGCGACGAACAACCGGTTCGGGTCCTTCGGATCCACTTCGATGTTGGCGATCATCTGCGAATCGTGAAGACCGAGGTGCGTCCAGGTCTTGCCGGCATCCGTGGATTTATAGACACCGTTTCCAACAGCCAGGTCTGGCCGGATAATCCCAGCCCCACTACCGACATAGATGATGTTGGGGTCGGATGGCGCCACAGCGATGGCGCCGATCGAACCGGTGGACTGCTCGTCAAACAGCGGGATCCACGTGGAGCCGTAGTCCGTGGAGCGCCAGACGCCGCCGTTGTCGAAACCGATATAAAAGACGTTGGGCTGGCTGGGGACACCGGCCAGAGCGCGTGCACGACCTCCGCGGGTCGGTCCAATCTGCCGCCAGTGCATCTCGGAGTACAGCTTCGAATCAAGCGATTCGGCCCGGCCCAGCGGTGCGAGGGCGCCAATTGAAATGCCCAAAACTGTGAGATACAGACCCAGCAAATGCCTGGTTCGGCGGTGTGGACGATGCAAGATGTTCACTCTCCTGAAACCGCTTAGTCTATCAACTCACCAGGTCACGCTCGGGGACAGTTATTCCGTTGGTGGCAGCGCCTCTCGCCAAAACACTTCCCTTATTTCCTGTTTTGTGGCATATTTCTCATTGGTCCCCAAATGTCGGCCAAGTAACGCTTCTCCCTTGAGCAACTGCGAAGGGGCGTTGCCAAGGAGAGTTTAAGAAACATGCGAACTCAAACCAACGAAACGTACTCCCTGATCGGGGGCGTATCCAAGACCACGTCGTTAAAAAAACGGCTCCTAGGGAGTTTCAAGACCAGCAAGGACTATCGCCACGGGTTCATCGAAGAGAAAGTCCGGGCATCTCTGGCAGCCCAGATCAAGGCAATTCGTGAGCAGCGAGGCCTGACGCCTCTGGAATTTGCGGAACTGCTGGGCAAGAAGGAGTCCTGGGTCCTGCAGCTCGAAAACCCCGATGAGGTTCCTCCTTCAATTTCCACCCTGTTATCTGTGGCCCAAGCATTCGATGTTGACCTGAACGTCACGTTCGGATCATTCGGCGACCTGCTGCACGGGCTCGATAACCTGGCGCCGAAGCCGGTTGATGTTCCGAGCTTTGAAGACGAAGCAGAATCGCTCGAAACGAGAATCGAAGGCGCGCATAAACCCCAAACAGGCGTCATTCTGTTGAAGCAGCGAACCACGGCCGGGGGCACTTCCGAAGGACTCCCCAATCTGCGCAAGGGACCTGAGAGAGCCAGCTACAACCGCGACAAAGAGAGGTTTGTGATCGTCCGATGAACGACGAAGAGATCCCCACCGCTGAAGTTCACGAGGAACACGCGATTATAGTTCCGTCGAATAAGGCCATAGAAACCACGCTGAATGTCTCGGAGTTGCCCCGCAAGAAGTCCGCGGACTTCGTCGACACGTACTCCAACAACGCCAACTTAGTGGCCGGCTTCTACGACCTGAAGATCCTCTTCAGCAACATCATCATCGGTATCCCGAATGAGGAACCTCACATCGAGGACCGCGCCTGGGTCTCATTATCCTGGGAGCATGCGAAGGCGCTGCGCGACATCCTGAGCGAACGAATCCTCGATTACGAGAAGATCGTCGGCCCGATCCGCGACCGCGACAAACCCTCCGCGTAGCGAAGTGGGGCGGGTTCTCAACCCGCGCCGGACGTCTACATCTGGCTCTCCGCACGCTAGCTAAAGCCGTGTTGACAGCGCACATTTTCCGGTGAGAATGAACCGATTCCCTCCGCGTGCGTCTTCTAAACCACCGTTCCAACCAGTTTTCCGATCCCTGCCGTTACGGCCATCGCCAATGCACCCCAGAACGTAACGCGTATCGCAGCGGGCATGATCTTCGCACCACCCGCCCAAGCGGCCAGCGCACCAAGAATGGCGAGAAAAAGTAGCGAAGATGCCGAAACCAGGATGGCGAGACTCGACTCCGGGCTGAGGCCCGCGACCAGGAGTGGCATGGCGGCACCGGCTGCGAAGCTGGCAGCGGAGGCGAGTGCTGCTTGAATAGGGCGTGCCTTGGTTGTTTCAGAGAAGCCTAGTTCGTCGCGGGCATGGGCACCCAAGGCGTCGTGCGCCATCAATTGCTCGGCAACTTGTTTGGCGAGCGAAGGAGCAAGACCGCGCTCGACATAGATGGCCGCTAGTTCCTTTTGTTCGCCCGCGATGTCGGCTTTCAGTTCACGGCGCTCGACCGCGAGTTCGGCCTCCTCACTGTCTAACTGCGAGTGCACGGACACATACTCTCCGGCGGCCATCGACATGGCGCCGGCCACCAAGCCGGCGACGCCGGCAATCAAAACGCTGCTGTGACTTCCATGCGCCTCCGCAACACCGAGCAGAAGACTCGACGTGGAGAGAATGCCGTCGTTGGCGCCCAATACCGCGGCCCGGAGCCAACCGATCCGATCCGTAAGGTGCTTTTCCTTTTGAACTGTAGGCATGTCCCAATCGTAAACGCCGCCGAGGCTCGAGTCTACGGATCGCTATTCCGCAGTCCTCGCGGACAGTCTCACCGACGCTCGCTTCCGGATGCCTCCAAAACAAGGGGCTACGGCCGGCTTGTAACGGCCCCTAGCCGGGCATATGATTCAGGTAGGGCAGGCGGGTGCGGGGAATGGAACAGCAGCGGCCCGCCGCTTTCCAATTTGGCGCCTTTCAGCTCGACGTCCCGAACGGGGAGCTGCGGAAACACGGGATCAAGATCAAGCTGCAGCAGCAGCCTGTGCAGATTCTTGTGCTCCTGCTGGAGCTGAGCGGAGGACAGGCACATGCAGCCTGAACGCCGGCGCCAAGTCGAAGATCTCTACCACCGCGCCTTGGAACTGGACGCGAACCGCCGGGCTGCGTTCCTGGAAGACTCCTGCGGGGACGACAAGGTACTCCGAGACGAGTTGGAGACGCTGCTTGCCCACGAGAACCGGGCGGGAGGGCCGGCCGCCAGGGATTCAGTGATGCCGCGCGGCGAAGCGAAACTCATCGGTAGTCAGGTCTCCCACTATCGCATCATTGAGAAACTGGGCGGCGGTGGCATGGGCGTTGTTTATAAAGCCGAGGACACCCGCCTGCATCGTTTTGTGGCGCTGAAGTTCCTGCCGGAAAGTGTCGCCAACGACCGCCAGTGGTTGGCCCGTTTCCGGCGCGAGGCCGAGGCCGCTTCCGCGCTCAACCATCCCAACATTTGCACGGTCTATGACATCGGCGAACATGCGGGCAGTGCGTTTATCGCGATGGAGTTCCTCGACGGCGTGACCATGAAGCACCTGATTCGCGGCAGGCCGCTGGAGACGGAGCGCATCCTGGACTTGGGCACCCAGATCGCCGACGCGCTGGACACCGCCCACGCCACCGGCATCATCCACCGGGACATCAAGCCGGCCAATATTTTCGTCACCACCCGGGGCCTCGCCAAGCTGCTGGACTTCGGGTTAGCGAAAGTTCACGGGAGGCCGGGGTACCCGGCCGACGAAGAGAGTCCGACTATCTCCGCCGAGTCCTACCTGACTAGCCCAGGCACCACGGTGGGTACGGTAGCCTACATGTCGCCGGAGCAAGTCCTGGGCAAAGAATTAGACGCCCGGACCGACCTGTTCTCCTTCGGGGTGGTGTTGTACGAGATGTCGACGGGCAGGCTACCGTTTCGAGGCGAGACGACCGGCGCGATGTTCGATTCGATCCTGAATCGTGAGCCGGTGCCTCCGGTTCGCATCAATCCGGACATTCCGCCCAAGCTGGAAGAGATTATCAGCAAGGCGCTCGAGAAAGACCGCGATGTTCGATGCCAGTCCGCGGCGGAGCTTCGGGCTGATCTGAAGCGGCTGAAGCGGGACACGGGATCAGGCGGGCATGGCTCCTCGCCGTTCCATTCGAGTCCGGAAGCTAACAACATGCCC
>CAWIQM010000011.1:0-313901 GCA_963838245.1 uncultured Acidobacteriaceae bacterium
GCCAATTGTTGTGCAGTCGAACTCATATCATTGATTATAAGGTACTTAAGTCAGATTCCAGTCCACCAAGGGTGAGCGCGATCCGTTCCGCTCCCAGTGAAAATTCAGCCGGCAAAGGAGGAGCGATTGACAGGCTGAAGCCCGTCCCACGGGCCGGACTTTTTTCGAAAGGACCACTGGGAACATGATTTGAAAAATCGAAGCCAACACTCCAACGGTGCGTACTCTGCCTTGTTGGCGCCTCGTTTCTAAGATTAGCCAAGAGGGCGACGTGGCTTCAAGATCAGGTGCAGCGGAAGTATCTGATTCTGTGAGGTAAACTGCCTTTGCGAATTCGGTGATCAGGGCTCGCTTTCCAACCGGCGGGTGAGGCGACAGATATATTCGTTCCCCAGCCAACTGTTTTTGCTGCGCACTGGGCTACCGTACACGAGCCGCATCGTCTTATAGAGAGTCTCCTGGGAGAACATCCAAGGAAGCGCCCACCAGGTATAACGGAATACCGACTCCAGTCTTAAACCTGCTGCACCGCACAATGTCGCCACTTCCTTTGCGGAGAACAGATTCACCGGGTATCGAGGCGGCTTAAGCAAGTGGCGCAAATCCAGCACGAGCCTTGTCATCCGTCCAACGAAATGCCTTGCATCCGTGAACTCGAGTATCAAGCTTCCGCCGGGGGTTAACAGGGTAGCGATCTTCTGGATGAACCTGGCTGGAGAGTCAACGTGGGCAAGCACACCCAGACATATGATCAGATCGTACGAGTCCGGCTGAAAATTCAAACCCATGAAGTCCCCATGAAGCAGTTGGACGGCATTGGAATGCCCGGGGGGAATCCTGGACCGCACAACGGACAGCATGCTTTCAGAGAGATCCAACAGAGTGAGCGAATTGTCGCCTTTTAGCAGGGGAAGCGATATAGAGCCGTCTCCGCACCCGATGTCCAGAATCCGGTTGCACTCTTTGCCGCCGACAAAATGCTGGACAGCTTCTGCGCGAATACGGATATCTGCCTGCCGGCCCAGGTAGGCTGCCGGCTTCTCAAAATATGCTCTAACGCTGGCTATTTTCTCCGGCGCTTCGGAAGCCTCAGATTCGTCCTGACTGACCGCTTTGTTCATAATTTCTGACTCAGGAGCCCGACACTACTTCCAGATGGTTTCGCCCCCGCAAAGTCTCTTGAGCTGCTGGCTGCGGAGGTAGGTAATCAGCTGAGGATCGTCGACCTGGGGGATGTTCTTGAGGAATCCGGTGACGTATCCGTAGCCCAGGGCAATTGGACCGACGCTGAACGGGTTGCGCGCCAACCGCGAGACGCACTTTATGAACATGAAGGCGGGATGGTAGCCGGAGATATAGTTGGCTCTTCCGTCTTTCACGTTTCCGCGCCAGCGGCCGTCGGCCGAGCCAGTGAGCCGGTGGTGCAGCAGTTCGATATCCGGGAAGCTTCTGGTTTTCCAACCCAGCATATTGGCTTTTACTTCATCGAGCGTGTCCCATCCTGGCGCCTGCCAGAAGCCGCCGATCCCATCCCAGCAAGCCTTGCGATAGATTTTGGTTGCTCCCCGAACATGAAATTTAGGGGCCGGATCCGGGGTCTTCACGCCGTTCAGGACGTGATAGATGGCACCGCCGCCCACGCCAAGCTGAGGGTCGCGTTCGAAATGTCCGAAGCATTTCTCAAAGTAATCCGGCTGAAATGTCAGGTCGCCATCAAGTTTTGCGATGAAATCCCATTCGCTCGCAGTCAGTGTCGCCAGCCCCTCATTAAAAGCCTCGACCACGCCTCCGCCGGATTTGCGGAAGCCGCGGTTCTTCCGGTGCACCGCACGGATCCAGGGGTACTTCAGGCAGTATTCATCGAGCATTTCTCCGGTACGGTCGGTGGACCCATCATTCACGATGACCCATTCGATGGGCCGAACGGTCTGGGCGGCCATGCTTTCCACAGTGAAGCGCAAGTAGGCCTCTTCGTCGCGTACCGGAGTTATCACGACATACCGGGTCACGAGACGCTCCTATCTTCGGTATTTGGCGCGGCCGTTCTATACACCGGGAGGCTCAGACCCGAACCCGCGACTCTGCGACTTTGGCCCAACTCGGAGGCAGCCGTTTCAAGACCTCAATTTCCTCGAAGACGCTGCTCTCCCGAGCACCATGTTTTTGGACCCAGGCCGCCATTGCAGCGACACCTTCCCGCAGCGACTTCTTGTTTCCGCTACCGAACACTCGCTCAGCCTTGGAATGATCCGAGAACGCCACCTTCACCTCATTTCGAGTATCGAGGCGGAGAATGTTGCACGGCAAGCCCATCGCTTCAGCCACGATCCCGGCAAGCTCATTCACACTGTGAGGCTCGTCCGCGCCGATGTTGAAGATCTCATTCCGAGCCTCCGGGCAATCGACCGACCTGGCGATGATCGGGGCCACGTCGTCGATGTGAGTGAAGGCGCGAAGCTGGGCGCCATCGCCGAAGATCGTCATGGGCTCGCCTCGCAGCAACTGATTCATGAAAATGCCGACCACATTCCGGTACCGGTCCCCGATGTTTTGCCGCTCCCCATAGACGTTATGGGGGCGAAAAATAATGCTGTCCAGGCCGAACATCTCGTGGCTGATGCGCAATTCCTGCTCAACGGCGAATTTAGCCACGCCATATGGATCCTCAGGAACAGGCGTCATCTCCTCGGACATGGGGCTCCGGCCGGAGCCGTAGACGGCGATGGATGAGGTGAACACGAAGCAATTGACATCGTAATTTACAGAAGCGTTGATCAGGTTGACGGAACCCATCAGATTGTTGGCGTAATTGAATCGCTTGATGAAGTGGCTGAGGCCTTCGGCGGCGTAGGCGGCGAGATGATACACATAGGTGAAGCGGTGACGCCCAAACAGTCTGTCTACTAATTCATGATCAAGTATGGAACCTTGGATGAACGTGGCGCCCTGGGGCACGTTGGGCTCAAAACCTCCGCTCAAATCGTCGAGGACAACAACTTCGTGACCTTGACGAAGCAAATGTTCGGCAACGTGCGATCCCATGAAGCCTGCGCCGCCCGTTACCAAGGATTTTGGCATTTTGTTTGAAGTTCCTCCACTCTGAGTTTTTTCGGCGGGCTGCTGAAAAAGGCCCGCACAGCAGCTCACCGTTGAAGTTGCTTTCCGAGCATCAAAGCCTAAGGGCTGTGCCATGGTGCGGAAGTCATGTTGCAGCCACACCGGCTGCCGGCCCTGTTGGGTGCTCTAGTCCTTTTTCTGCGAACGCGACAGGGTCAATGAGCTTGTTCCACTCCAGGCTGACATGGTACATTTCCAGCCGCCGTTCCAGCTGTTCGCTGGGCTTGATCAAACGGAGCAAGCTGTAGCCGATCTGCCGCACACGAAAGCGCAGTAAGAGGACCAGGCGGATGCGCCGCGCACCCACTGCGCCGAAATGCTTGTAGAAATACCGATAGCCGTTTCGACAAGTTTCAATGGCAAACCGGGCAGGGAACCTGCCGACAGATTGACCTCCGAGGTGGGTGATGGAGGCTTCCGGGGTGAAGCGGATGGCAAAGCCGGTCTTCCAGACTCGATAGCACAAATCCACCTCCTCGTAGTGGTAGAAGAATCGTTCATCAAAGCCACCCAAGCGCTGGAGGAGATCTCCCCGAAACAGCACGCAACACCCGGATTGCCAATCGACGTTGCGTTCCGTGTTTCCATACCATCCAACGTAGCGATCCACGAGGAATACGCGGCTTAGGTAACCCAACGGCCGCAAGTAGAGAGCTGCGAGCAAGCTGCGCCAAACGGTTGGGAACGGCCGGGCCGACTCCTGATAGGTCCCGTCCGGATTCTGTACCTTGCACCCAAAAGCGCCCGCCTCCGGATGGCGTTCCGCATACGCGATCCAACGATCAAGGGAGCCGTCGTGGACGATTGTGTCCGGATTCAGAATCAGCACGTATTCCCCATGAGCTGCACGGATTCCTACGTTATTGGCCTTGGAGAAGCCCAGGTTCGCACCGTTCTCGATCACGCGAACGAGGGGAAAGGACTCACGGATCTTCTCGACAGAACCGTCGCTCGAGCCGTTGTCCGAAACGATCACTTCATAGGTAAGTTGGTGGGTGCCTTCATAGATAGAGCGCAGACAATTCTCGATTACTTTCCAGTCGTTCCAGCAAATGATGACGATTGACAGTTTCATGTCACAGCCGCTATTGGTGAAGCAGTTTTTGCCAAACGGGCTCGTCGTCGGCCGGGGCGGGCCAAGATTCCGAGGCGGCAGCCGGAACGCGGCGGCTTTGGGCTTCCGGCGGACCGCCATCGGGCAAGGCCGTGGCGGCCGGGATCATCGCCAGGCAACAATACCACCAGATCCGCGTCTGGTCAAAATAGTCGATACCCCAGAACGACATGAGGTGGGCAAACAGAACCAGCCCGAGGCTCCAAAAGAACCACTCGCGCCGCCGGTCTGGCTCTACTGCTTTCCTCGCCGTTCCGACCATGCCGAACGCCCGCGAAAGGATCGCGATAAAAAGAACCAAGGAGACGAGGCCGCCAGAAACTCCCTCGTAAACAAACTGGTTGCATGCATCCCATAGGCTATATCCCCAGGATGCGTTCGTGCTTGTTCCCAGGAGCCACCACCCAGAGAAGTTCCGAATGAACTGATCGATGAGTTGGGCGCGATCCCACGCGTGGGCCCCGCCGATGAAATCGAGGTGAGCGATGACGAACCAAACCGGCGCTTTCATCACCAGGGCCAGGACCAGCACGGCGGCCACGATACCCCACCGCACCAGCTTCATTGATCGTCGAATCGGCCAGGCGCACAGCGCTACCAGCGTGGCGCCAAATGTCGTGTATGGAGTGCCTGCAACGGAAGTCAGGACGATGCTGGTCGCCGAAAGAAGGCCGATGCCTCCCAGGACTCTGGCCTTGCCGCTTTTCCATAGCCAGAAAAACAGTGGAAGCAAGGTCGCAGCGAAACTTCCCGCGGTGATCGAATTACCGAAGACGGCTTGCGCGCGCACCCTGCCGTTTCGAACCCAAGGCTCAAGCGTGTAACCTCTTAGCAGATTGAAGGCGTTCACGTGTGTTGCCGACTCAAACAGCGTGCACGCGGCTAAAATACTTGCGATGACCGCCAGGTTCTTGCCGACCCGCATGATATCTTCGGCGCTCCCCAGGAAGTAGCGGAACAGAAAATACCCGCCGAAAGCGTCGAGGCAAAAGGCCACCTGGTTTGTAACCGCCGCCATCTCCCGGTTCAAGAGAACAAACGTGACGGCGCGGCACAACGCCCAAATGGAGAACAGCGTGTCTAACCGGCCCAAAGGGACAGGAAAGACCGGCCGCCCACTCAGCTTGGTACACAGCATGCGAACCAGGCCCACCAGGAATATGATCCTGTAAACATACAAGTGGAACCCGCCGGCCACGATCTGCTGTCCGACCGGGGTCAAGAATTCGATTGCCAGAATGGGGCCAAGTGCGTACCTTCTCGGCAAAAAAAGCGTCAAGAGGGCCACTAACAACGTTGCCGCCAAGACAACCGGCGTTATCGTCGTATCGCTTGCTCCACCCCCGAATCGAAAATGTTCACCCACGTGTCTTCACCACTTATGCACTACGACGGCGCTGAAAAAGGCCAAGAACCGCTTGCTGACGCGCGCGGCTCGGAAGCGCGCGTGTTTACTTTCGAATGAGTTGCCGCGTCCCGAAAGTGAGGAAGCGGACGGGAGACGGCCATTTTCAGCATCCTCCTAAGTCAGCTTTGGTTCCGCGAATGGACCGGTCTTCATTTTCGGATACCAGGGTGTCCGGCGATGGGCCGCCCGGATGGCACGGCCGAAGAGATGGTAAGGACGGCTCAGAAACTCCGGGCCAGCAAGGTTAGTTCGGCCGCCTTTTCTCCTTGAATCAAGGTCTGCTTGTGTTCGTTCGGCCTTGCGCCGAGCCTTCCGAACAAGTTTCTTTCCGTAGGGCTCAGCCAGTTTCTCAAACCGCCTCCACATCAGAAGTTCAACTTGCTTCAGGGGCAGGTCGTCACGCTGCAAAGCGCGCGAAATGCTCTCCTGGCTTTGCCGCCAGACGACCAGCGGCTCCGAGATAAAGGCCCACGGGCCGAGTAACGAGAGACGGAGCGCCAGGTCGTGATCCTCGCCGCAGCGAAACCTCGGGTCGAATCCGCCGGCCTTTTCGTACGCGGCCCGGCGAATAACCGACGTCTGGGAGGTTTGGACAAAACGGGACACAAGAACCTCGGTTGCGTTCCACCACAAGCCCTCCGAATGCCTTGGGTGTAGCGTAGCGCTGTCGAAGGAGGTATTGCGCTTGTGCTTGCCGCTTGTGCGCTGCAACACCGCATTTGCTACACAGCACGGTACAGTGCTACCGGCTTTCTGCAGGGCCGAGGTGCAGCGCTCCAGGAACGCGGGCAGCCAGATATCGTCCGAGTCGACGAAGGCGAGGAGTTCTCCATGTGATACCAATGCTCCGGCGTGCCGGGCGGCAGAGGGGCCGGCGTTTTGCTGGTACACGACGCGAATGTTTTTACCATATTGCCTAAGTCGGGATTCCGTATCGTCGGTTGAGCCATCGTCGACGACGATGACCTCGACCGGCGAATAGGTCTGCGCCAGAACACTGTCGACGGTTTTGCAGATCGAGTTAGCCCGATTGTAGGTTGGGATGACGACGCTGACAAGCTGACTCTGGTTCATCGCCTATTCTCGAATCGCGTTGTTCCGCAGAGTCCACCTCGGGTTCTCCTCTCGGGTGGCGCTGGAACCCGGGCCTCTAGGCGTCGCGTCTAAGCTCCCTCCGGATGGCTTGTCCGAAAGAGGTTCGCTTTAGCGCTCTCTTCAGATAGGACCACGTACTGCTACCCAGATCCCGAACCTTGTCTCCGCCAGTTCGGGCAAAAAGAGTGCGGCTTCGAAATGAGTCGTAAAAGCCGGCATTCAAGCTTAGTGTGCGCGCGTTCCAAGGTTTCTGAGCGGTCACGAAATGGGTGATTTTGGGCCGCTGCTGGGGCTCCATTGCGAGGATCTTGGTTGTCAAATGATGCTGAAAGTTCCACTCCGGGTCCAGGGCCGTCCAACGGCCGTTGCACGCTACATTGAGAGCGTCCTGGTCCGAGTAGGGCGAGTGGGGATGGCAAGCCAGATACTCCAGTGCCTTCTCGGATATTCGCTCCTTCCGCCACGGATCGAGGTCAATGAGGAGGACGCCCGCGTTGAAATAATCTTGAACAGGAGGGACGTGGTCAAATTCCGCAACACCAGCTTTGACGTAGCCATCGAGAACGTCCACGACAGCACCCACCGCGGCCCCCTTGAGATCCGTTTCCCAGAGTGGCGCCAGATCGTCGAGGACCAGCAGATCGGCATCCAGGTATAAGACCCGCGAGACGCCTTCGGCAAAGATGCTGGGGATTAACAACCGAGCATAGGTTGTCTTCAAAACGTGGCGGGCTGTCGCGAACCCTTCAAATGGCCTCAAGTCAATTGGCACCCAATGGATCGATGCCGACCCCGGCGGCAGCGAGTCGATAACCTTTTTCCGCAGGTCCGCAGAAAAGTGATCGGAGAGTACGTAGAAATTCAGGGCTTCGTTGCTCCGATTCGAGTCCACGATCGATCTAAGGGCTGTGGCCAGCGGCATCGCGTAGGACTCGTGAGAAGCGAGAACCACTGGCCGGAAGATCCGTGGCGAGGCCGGCTGGCCGTCATGACTGTCTCGCCGATTTGGGGAGCCGAGTATAGAGTCCTTCACGCTGTCGCTATGAGTCATGTCCATTTCTTGACTGGGGTCGAGGTTCAACAAAGGCGGGTCGCGGCTGGTTGGCCGAGCTTCCACCCAGGCCTGCCCGGCTCGTAAGAGCCAAAGCCAAGCGGCGGAGCGGCCTCCAGGTGCGGCAAATCATCGACGGTTGCGTCATTATTGCCTGTGCCGCACTGAGGAAACTCCTGGTCAATCGCCTTTGCCGCCAATACAGCTGAGCCACTACGAACCGAACATCGGCGATTGAAGCCTTCTCTGTCTGTTTCCAGTCGCCCGACAGCAGTGTTTTAACCGCGGCATCGAGATCCAAGCACTTGCCGATGTCGGCAAGGTCGACAATCCACTGCAGATACGCTCTGGTAAGGGCAACCTGGCGCGTGCCTTTTCGGGCACGAATTTCTGCAAGAACTGCCGGCGTAGTCTCTTCAAAAAGTCGAGCGACCCTCGATGGCCCGATGTCTCCAAACGAATCCAATGGATCCGGCCGGCCACTGTTTCTGGCCAAGGCCCCGCCCCGGGCGGCCAAAGCGCACAGCGTCATTTGCCTAATGTTCCTCTGAGACTCCTGGTGGGGATGGATTCTATAGCGCAACAAGACCCGCGGTAGGTTCGCCATCTTGCAGTGCTCTGCGACCCTTAGCCATAGATCGTAGTCTTCGGCCGGGGCAAAGTTCCGAAAACCTCCCGTCGCCGCAAAGGTATCCCGCCGAATCATGACCGCGGGATTACAGAATGGACTGCGGGACTGCATGGTTTCCCGAATTTCTGCATCCCCGCTCGGATAGTCCTGAGTACGCAGCACGTTTCCCGCATGATCGATCCACTCGACGTCGCCGCCCAGTACGCCGACTTCGGGATGCTCTTCGAGGAACTTCAGCTGACATGCCAAGCGGTCCGGCAGCGCGATATCGTCGGCGTCCATGATGGCGATGTACCGGCCGGCGGAGAGGGAACATGAGACGTTTCGCGCCTCGGATAGAGTGCAGTTCGGAATCTCGTGGAGTTTTATCCGATGATCCTTTAGCTGGTAGCTCGAAATTATCGATTTCGACGCGTCCGTTGAACCGAAATCGACGATAACAAACTCCACATCTGTGAAAGTCTGATTGAGAATGCTTTCGATCGCCTCGGGGAGAAACCGCTCGACGTTGCGGGTCACCATTGCGACTGAAACTAGGGGTGTGCTCATATTTTCCGGTGTGCAGTACTACCGGGAGCCTCGCTCGTGTATCGAGGCTAACTTACGACAAGTCAACAGCCACGTCCGAATTTTGAGACGTAAAGTGACTTGCCAGCAAACAGACTGATCGGTTATTCGGCTCTCAAGCCGCGCCTCGGGCTCCGGCGCTTTCGTTCAGATTTTTGAGCCTTCGGATTCGGCGTAGCATGAGCTTGAGTGGGCGCCCTACAACAACTGGGCGAATCAAGACAGCGCGACCTGCCGCTAAGGCGCTTTGCAGGAACTTTCTCCGACGCCAGTGGATCCGAGCCGACTTGAGCAATACGTCGGCGACCCTCCATCTGTCGACGTGCTTCCAGTCCGAGAAGTTGAGCATTTCGGCCGCGAGTTCGAGCGCTGAGGGGTACTCGCCCAGCTCTTCCGCCGTCGCGATGGCCCATCCATACCAGGTAGAAAGAGCACGCTGCCACGTGGCTTCGCTCACTCCCATGCTCGACAGCACTTCGGGAGTGATTTCGCCGACGGAATTGAGCGGATCGGGCTTCCCGCTCCTTCTCAAGTCGGCGGCCGCCCGGGCGGCCAGGAAGCACAGCGCAACTTGTCTGATGTTCCTCCGCGTCTCTTGGTTCGGATGTCTTCGATAGCGCAGCAGGACACGCGGTAGGTTCGCCATCATGCAGTGCTCCGCGACCCTTAACCAGAGATCGTAGTCTTCGGCGGGGGCAAATTTCCGAAAACCTCCCGTGGCTTCGAAGATCTCCCGGCGAATCACCACTGTGGGCAGGGAGAAAGGACAGGCGGACAGTAGGGCTTCCCGAATTTCTGAGTCCGAACTCGGATAGTGGTCGGTTCGCAGCACTTGTCCGGTGTGGCCGAACCACTCGTGGTCCCCACCCACTATGCCGACCTCGGGGTGCTTTTCCAGGAACTCGAGCGGGCATGCCAGCCGATCTGGGAGCGCGATATCATCGGCGTCCATGAAGGCGATATAGGGGCCTGCAGAGAGTCGGCAGGAAGCGTTACGCGCTTCCGACAGAGTGCAACTCGGAATCTCGTGGAATTTGATCCGAGGATCCTTTGACTGGTAGCCAGAGATGATCGACTTGGACCTGTCGGTTGAACCGAAATCGACAATAACAAACTCCAGATCCCTGAAAGTCTGATTCAGGATGCTTTCGATCGCCTCAGGCAGGAACCGCTCCACGTTGCGGGTTACCATCGCGACTGAAACGAGAGGAGGTGTCATATTTACGGGTGCGGTCCTACGGAGAGCCTTGCTGGTGCATCGAGGCTGACTAACTCACCAGCCGCTTCCGATTTCGAGATGTGAACTTTCGGATTCGGCGTAGTATGAGCTTCAGCGGGCGTCCCACAACAACGGGGCGAATCAAGACGGCGCGACCGGTTGCCATCCCGCTTCGCAGGATCTTTCTCTGGCGCCAGTGGATTCGGGCTGACTTGAACCACACGTCGGCGACCTCCCATCTGTCGACTTGCTTCCAATCGGAGAAGCTGAGCATTTCGTGCGCGAGTTTGAGCCCGGCGGAATAGTCACCCGCCCGCATCGCCATTTCGATGACTTCTCGATACCTGGTGATAAGCGGACGCTGCCACGCGGCTTCGCTTACGCCTATTCTCGACAGTAGTTCGGTAGTGATTTCGCGGACTGAATCAAGCGGATCAGGCTTCCCGCCGTGTCTTAGGTCAGCGGCTGCGCGGGCGGCGACATGACCCAGCGTCTGTTGCCTGACGTTCCTCTGGGACTCCTGTTGCGGGTGTATTCTGTAGCGCAGCAGGACCCCCGGCAAGTTCGCCATCTTGCAGTGCTCTGCGACCCTTAGCCACAGGTCGTAGTCTTCGGCCGGGGCAACGTTCCGAAAACCTCCCGTCGCCGCAAAGGTATCCCGCCGAATCACGACCGCGGGATTACAAAATGGGCTGGCGGACAACAAGGTTTTGCGAATTTCCGAGTCCCCGCTCGGATAGCCCTGGGCACGCAACACGTTTCCCGCATGATCGATCCACTCGATGTCGCCGCCCAGCACGCCGACTTCGGGATGCTCTTCCAGGAACTTCAGCTGACATGCCAAGCGATCTGGAAGCGCGATATCGTCGGCATCCATGATTGCGATGTATTGGCCTGTGGATCGGAAGCAAGAAGCGTTACGCGCTTCGGCAAGCGTGCAACTCGGAATCTGGTGGAATCTGATCCGAGGATCCTTTGACTGATAGCCAGAGATGATCGACTTGGACCTGTCGGTTGAACCGAAATCGACAATAACAAACTCGAGATCCCTGAAAGTCTGATTCAGGATGCTTTCGATCGCCTCGGGCAGGAACCGCTCCACGTTGCGGGTTACCATCGCGACTGAAACGAGAGGAGGTGTCATATTTCCAGGTGCAGCAGGACCGAGGGCCTTGCTCGTGTATCGAGGGTAACTAACGGCGACTCAACAGTCGCACCCGATTTCGAGACGTAAAGTGACTTACCAGCAAACGGACTGACCGGCGGTTCGACTCTCAGGCCGCGCCTCGGGCTCCGGCGCCTTCGTTCAGGTTGAGGAGCTTTCGCATTCGGCGGAACATCAGCTTTAGCGGGCGTCCTACGACGACGGGGCGAATCAAGACGGCGCGACCTATTGCTATACCGCTTTGTATGAGGTTCCCCTGACGCCGGTGAATCCGTGCTAATTTGAACCAGACGTCGGCCACCTCCCATCTGTCGACGTGCTTCCAGTCGGAGAGGCTGAGCATTTCTTGCGCGAGTTTGAGCCCTGCGGAATAGTCGCCCGCGTCTGCAGCCGACGCGATGACCTCTCGAAACCTGGCAACAAGCGGCGGCTGCCATGTAGCTTCGCTCACGCCCAACTTCGTTAGGGTCGCGGGTGTCAGCTTAAAGTCTTGGTCTAAGACGCCAAGCTTATTCGCCCTTCGTAAAGTGGCAACCTGCAGGGCGCCTAGGACGCCAAGGCATTGCTGCGCCGCCTTGCGTTGGGAAACTTGGTTTGTGTGCATTCTGTACTTGAGTACCACGTTGTCCAGGTTCGCAAACTTACTACGCCCCGCGATCCTCAGCCAGAGGTCGTAATCTTCTGCGTCGGGGAAGTTACTTGTATATCCGCCGCTCTCGACCAGAACGGCCTTCCTCAAAAATGCCGTCGGATGACAAATTGCACAGTCATGTCGATCGAAGCGTGATTTGATTCCCTGGTCGTCGACTGGGACCTTACGGCTAAAGCCAAACACCTCGCCCCTGCTGTCTATGAATACGGTCTGCCCTCCGAGGACTCCCACCTCAGGGTGAGCTTCCATAAAGTTAACTTGCCATTGCAGGCGATCTCGGATCGCTACGTCGTCCGCGTCCATCCTTGCGATATATTTGCCTCGCGCAAGATTGCAGCCGCGGTTCAACGATTCGACCAGCCCTCTGTTTTCCTGGCGGTAGACGGCTATTCGGGCGTCACTGCGCTGGTAGGAGCCGAGTATTTGCGCAGTGCCGTCCGTCGAGCCGTCGTCGATGATGATGAACTCGAACTCGCGAAAGCTCTGATTGAGAATGCTCTCCACTGACTCCCGCAGGAACCGCTCACCGTTAAAGACGCTCATGACCACAGAGACCAAAGGGGTCATAGTTCTGGGCGTCCCTGTTCCGAAACAAGGCGGGTCAGAAACGGAGGGCTGTCCCAAGGGATGCTGTTCGGAGCTGTCCTCTACTGCCAGGGGCTCACTCATTCTGGGACGAAGCCCCAAGCACGCGGTTATTTCGCCGGACTGCTCCTCCAGGAAAGAGTAGTTTCTGAGCGCGGAACGAAAGATCTCAGCACATTCTGTACCGTGCAGCTCGATCGCGATGTTGCCCACTCGGCGGAGCCAGGCGTCGGGGTTCGTTCCAAATACCTCGGCCTCACTCTTCTCGATGTCGATCTTTAGCAAATCGATTCGCTCCACGCCGTTCGTCGCCATGAGGCCTGGGATATCTATGCCCTCGACCATGTCCGGTGCCGCGGTCTCCTGCATCGGTTGCACTTGTACTCCCCACTCTTCGCCAGGCCGGCGGGTTTCCTCCACGAAACCAAGCCTTGCGACGGTACCCCAAACGGCCTTTTCGACGACGACGGCACGGTCCTTGTGCCGCCGCAGGTTTCTCCGGCAAAGTGCTGCGTTGCGGGCATCGGGCTCCACGGCGATGACTCGCGCGTGTGGAAAGTGCTCCAGGAAGAACAGCGCCGAATAGCCGGCGTTGGCTCCGCAATCCACGATGACCTTTGGGTCTTTGATGCTTGTAACCGGCAGGTATTGCCGCGAAATGAAGATCTGCTTGAAGACCTCGAAATCGCTGGAGTCCAGACGCATCGTGACCGCCGCGCTGTATCCCGGCGGGCGGACCCGCACCTCCCTGATCTTCCAGCTCTGACGAATCCGGCCCACCGCGCGGTTCCAATCGTCGGCAAACTGCAGGTTAATAGCTCCCAACAGTCCGACCTGCGGGGCCCGTTGGCGCACGAAGTTGCGACGGTTCCGAACCAGACGGCGGGGAGATTTCATTCGGGGCAGGCTGCTGTCGCCGACTCATGAGACTTGAACACAGCCGTAAGGTTCGAGTGCGGAACGATGTGACCGTGATCACGGGTGTGGGGGTAAGAACGCCCCGGAGTTGGGCTCGTCAGTATTTCAAAGGACAACGCCGATGGGACGAGGTCGTAGGTGTGTGTGTTGTGCTGACCGACCCAGGCGGCCACCTGGTAGTTCCCTGGGATTAGCGGAGGCAATTCAACGGTGACCTCGACCTGTCGGAGCCCGCGCTCGTACGGTATGACAGGCTGGAGCGAGGGAAGCGCCTGCATGATCGGCACGGAAGCGCTGTCGAGGATGTCGAAAGCGATCATTGCCGGCGCGTGCGGACTGAGGCTCTCCAATTCGGCGACGATTCGAAGCCGGTGACTCGGTTGCGCGCCGAGAACGTTAGCGGTCAGGGTGCGGAACACCATCGGTGTGTCCGTGGTTAGTTTGGCCGGGCGTTGCCAGAACTGCCCCGGTGCACTCCCCGAACTGACGTAGGCTTCGACCGCGTCCGCGGGATCGGCGCAGTCGCTAAAGACCTCCCCGCCCTTCAGGACAATGGCACGCGTACACAGGCTCTGGACGGCCGCCATATTGTGGCTGACGAAGAGAATGGTGCGTCCACCGCTGGATACGTCTTTCATCTTGCCCAGACATTTTCGTTGGAACTCCATGTCGCCGACGGCCAAAACTTCGTCTACCAGAAGAATCTCCGGTTCGAGATGGGCCGCCACTGCAAAAGCCAAACGCATCTGCATCCCACTGCTGTAGTGCTTGATCGGGGTATCGATGAACTTTTCGACTTCCGAGAAGGCCACGATCTCGTCGAACTTGCGCTGAATCTCCGCCTTCTTCATGCCGAGGATGGCACCGCTTAAGTAGACATTTTCTCTTCCGGTCAGCTCTCCATGAAAGCCAGTGCCGACTTCGAGCAAAGTGCCCATGCGGCCATGAATGTCGGCGAGACCTTTGGTCGGTTTAGTCACGCGCGCCAGAATCTTGAGCAGCGTACTCTTTCCCGCACCGTTGCGTCCCAGGATGCCGACGACATCTCCCTGCCGGACCTCGAAGGAAACATCCTTCAGCGCCCAGAGCAGGCTGGATTCCTCTTTGGCATTGGCCGGTTTCCTTCTCCAAAGACGCGCCGGTGCGCGAAGGGAACGGGCCAGAACGTCCCGCAGGGAGCGGTGTTGAACCCGCTCGCCGATATGGTAAAGCTTGCCCAGGTTCTCTGCCCGGATGACGACGTCGGTCATTGGCTACACCACATCGGCGATGACGCCTTCCATTTTCTGAAAGTAGAGTGCGCCGCTGGCAACCAGAATCAGGACGCCGCAGGCTGAAGCGGCCAGGAGAATGTTCGGAGGGGCGCCGTGGCCCGTCAGCGCCCAGCGAAAACCCTCGATCACGCCGGCCATGGGATTTAACCCGTAGAGCCAGCGCCAGCGCTCGGGAACCAGGCTGCTTGGATAGGCGACCGGCGAGGCGAACATCCAAAGTTGCGTGAGGAAGGGCACAACGTAACGGACATCGCGGTACATGGCGTTGAGCGCAGAGAGCCACAGGCCGACGCCCAAGGCGGTGAATACCGAAAGAAGCAGGAAGAAAGGCAGCAGCAGGATGGCGGCCGTCGGGCGAATACCGTAATAAGCCATCATGAGCAACACGAGCGCGAAACCGATGGCGAAATCGACGAGCGGCGAAGTGACGGAGGAGAAGGGGAGCACCAAGCGGGGGAAATAGACTTTTGTGATGATTCTCTGTTGTTCCACGACGACGAAGGTTGCCCCCTGCATTGCCGTGGCGAAATACAGCCAAGGTACAAGCGCACAGAGATAGAAGACGGGATAAGGCAAACCCCCGGAGGGCATTTTCGCGAGCCGCCCGAAGAACAGGCTGAAGACCACCATGGTCATGAGCGGCTGCAACACGGCCCAGGCAGCCCCGATGGCGGTCTGTTTGTAGCGGACTTTCAGATCGCGCCAGACAAAGAAGTAGATTAACTCGCGAGCATGCCAGAGCTCGCGAAGGTCAACGTGGAACCAACCCTTGGGAGGCTCGATGCGGATGGTCGGCGGACCAGCCGGCATTGTATACGCGGCTGAGCCTGGTGCTGTCTCGACTTTGGGAAGGGTTGCCATGTTACGTGAAGCCAGTAAGCTGGACTGATTCCAGGCCCTGCCGGGGTTGGGACGTTTTCCAGATTCAGCGCGTGGATCGAAGACCCCGCGGAAGAGTCAACCCCAGATATTGAACTACTGCCCGACGCCCGTCAATGTGCGCCGGGTTTGCCTTAGTGCGCGACGGCGGTGAGACCGGTGGGGGCAGCGGGCGTGTTGGGAGGCGCGACGAATTGATAAGCGCCGACATCCCAGGCATTGGGCGAGGAGGGCCGGGCCACGCCCGCCTTATCGAAATTGAGCGGCGCCAGGCCGAGCCCGGACAGATTGGCCCCCATCTGAAGCAAAGCTGCAGAGGTTAGAGTCGGAGAAAACGATGGACTTAAATTCAGCGGTTTGTTCGAACCATGGAGATCAAGCTTCCACTGCTGCCAGGCGCTGAACGACGAAAGGTTCCATCCCTTTCCCGCCGCGATATTGTAGTACGCATTATGATCCCAAGTTTTCACCGTCGCAGAGCCACTTATCCTCGTCGCGATCATCATCGAGCTCATTGCATTGTTCTCGACGACGACATTCGTTCCGTAAACGTTAATCCCCGTACCGGCAGCGCTGTTCTGGCCGATAACGGTATTGTTGAGCACGGAAACCCCGCTCGGTAGAAGGCAAATGAGTCCGCAGCCATAGTGAGATGCTGTCGTGCCGTCAACCAGCAGATTGTTAAAGACGTAATCCGAGGTCTGGGACCCCTGCTGGAAGATTAAGGAATTCAAGCCGACGCCCCAGTTTCCGTAAATGTAGTTGTTATACGTATAATTCAGGTTGATCGCTGCACCTGGGTGGCTGGACCAAACGTGGATTCCGTCGTGGTGGAACGCATTGGCAGCATTATCCCAGTTTGCTCCGTCGTGGATCGTATTGCCGAATATCTGAAGCCCATTCAGGATAGCGTTGGCATTTCCGCTCCCTACGGCTATTCCGTGATCGCAGTTGTACACCGTGTTGTTGGATATGGTGACGTTAGAGCTTGTAGAGCCGCCCGCAAAGTTATAGAGCACACACCACCTGGTATCGTGCACGACTGTGTTGTTAATCGTTAAATTACTGCCGCCATTGACATAGATGCCACCCGTGCCTGACCCGTTCGCATCGGTGCAGTTGGCGACCGGCAGGGTGCAGGTGTGTACGTACAAGGGGCCTATGGTTATGTTTTCCACAGTGCAGTTATTGCAAGAAGTGAGAGCGATCGCGTTGCTGCCCTGTTGATTGTCAAGGCCGGTACCGTTGTCGGTGTTGGCAATCGCGCTCGTTGACGAACCAGTGGTTTGACCGTTTATGGTCAGGTAACTCTTATTGTTCGCGGTGATCGCGTTCGCAAAATACGGTGCTGTGAAGTTTGCCCCCGCTTCGAACAAAAGGGTGATGGGATTGCCACTCGATCCGCTTCCTTGAAAGGTCAGCCCTGTTGTGCCAGGGGCTACAGTAAACGTGCCGCACAAGTGCACGGTTGTCCCCGGCCCGATCTGAGCCCCGAGTGGTGTTCCCGCGGTCCAATTGCTTGCGGTGTTGAAGTATGTAGCCGCATAGGCGTCCGCGCAATCGCTTCCGTTCGCCGAGCCAGCGGCGTTTTGGGCAATGTAGACGTCGTTCGCCAAGGCGGCGGCCGAGGTGAGGAGCATTCCCCCAAGAATCAGAAGAAAAATCGACGGTTTTGACTTGAGTTGCATTAAAGCCTTCGTCTATAGAGTATCGGCGAGGATGAGAACCTCGCCATTTTTTTTGAAAACGGCCGTTTGGGAGGGCTGAAGCAGCCTGGCGCGCCAGGAGCGCGATCCTCAGCTGAGTTCATGGGCCACTGATAATTCGGGGGAGGCTTCCACGGTGACGATGCCGTCGGACGGCTGTGAGCCTTGGCAATCCAGTTGCCAGAGGGAACGCCCCTCTTTCTCGAGAACCGGCCGGAAACTCAGATCTTCAAAGACCTGAACAATGGGCGTATTGCGGTCCGTCTTCACGATCTGCGCACAAAGAAGATTGCCATTTCCGTCTAAAACCCTTCTGACGAGCCACTGGATGAAGGCGTGCTCGACTCGTTTTTGGGCAACGCGGCAGGAAAGCACCAGATCGCGGATGGTTGGCGAGCCGGACGCCTCCTCGACGCTGGCAAATCCAACAATCCCATAATTGCCAAAACGGTCCTGGCACTCCATCCCAATCGAAAGCATCCCCGGAGAGGAGAGCAGGGAACGGAATTCACTCTCCGTATAGCGGGAATTGGAGAGGTTCAGTTGATTAGCCCGCTGGATAAGTTCCAGACAGCGTTGAATGTGGCCTTCCTCACGAGGGGTAAAAAGCCGCAACCGCATGCCACAGCTGCGAAGGAACGCTTCGTAATCGCCGAACGACTCTTTCTCCTCCTCCCGCCTTGCTTCTGTCAGGTACGACTCGCGACGCTGTTTGGTTGATTCTGTAACCGGTACGTCGAATGGTGGGTAGGAGAGTATGGCGCCGATTTCCCGGTCGGAATAGACCCTGACGTGGGGCAGGGCGGATTGTACTTCGGCCCTTTCGAAGGGCGAATCGTCGATCAGGGCAAACGAGTCGAGGTGCAAGTTCAGCTTTTTTGCAACACTTCGGAGGTTGGAACTCTTCGGCTGCCAGTTGATGGCGGGATAGAGGAAGTAGTCCTTGAGGCCCAACCGCTCAACAACGGGCCAAGCATCCGAGAAATTGTTCTTACTGACTACGGTCTGGATGATTCCCCGCTCGTCGAGTTTCTTGACGAGATCCAGAGCGTCCGACCGAGCGGAGAGCTGAGACTCGGTGTCCTCAACCAGGATGCCATCCCAGAGAGTGTTGTCCAGATCCCACGCAACGCACTTCACCTTTGGGGCAGGGCTAGCCGCCACGCCGAAGGTTGCAACAGGACTTTGCGCAGGTTCCGGCCGATACTGCGCCTGATACTCGACCAGGTCCAGCCAAGTGAACACCAATCGGACCTGAGCATCGTTCTCGGGATAGAGCAAGATCTTGGCGGACGGTTCGGGGCGGTCGAGATTGAAGATCTTGGCCGGCAGCTTGTGCAGGTTCCAGCCAGGCTCGATTTCAAACGAACGCCTGGCTTTCATATCCTGACTCCAGCACTCCAGTATCAACGTAAAGCCGGCTGGCTCCGGGGAAAAGCACTCCATGACAAACTCGTCGTAGGATGCGTTCCCGGCGTTCTTGCCGACCTTCGACAGAAGCCGCCTGCGTAGCTTGCCCAAGAGCGTGTTACTCTCCGCCGCCAGCCCATTTTGGGCAAAGCGAGCAGACGGCCCTTGATACCCGCTGTCGTTGGGTGGCAAGGGGCGTATCAAGGCGCGGTTGAATCGGTCCAGAAGACGATGGTCTTTGACACTCACGCGGTTGCCGACCAACCGGGCTTCGAGTTTGGCCCAGCGGCGAAAACGGATGTCCGCACCGTAATCGAAGAGCCCTTGGAACTGAGGATTGGGATAGATGCCGTAAGCAAAGCGTGAACACTTTTTGTCTGCCCTTGGGACATAGAGAGAACAACTTGTGTAACACGTGGGGATCGCGCATTCCTGACAGTGCTCCTCCCAATTCAATAGCGCCGTCGCGCCAACTGTTTCTCGTCGGAAGGGTGCTTCGTGACCGGGGATGGGCTGTTTTTCGGACTCCCACAAAGCCTTCTGGGCCCAATCAACCTGGAACATAGCGATCCTGTGCTGCCGAGCGAGTAACGGCTATTGCCCGACGCCAACTTCCAAGCGACGCCGGGACGACGCCCCACCTGCCAAAGATGAAAGGACTCGGCGCTTCAGATCGCGAATTGCGGGCAGCCACTGATAAGCACCCATCACTTTGAGACGAAACTCTAAGGTCCAGTCGGTCGGCTCGACCGACACGCGTCCCGTGATAAACTCAGCGGGATTTCGGAGCGCCAGGGTGGGAGAGATTGAAAAGACGCGGGCGTAGCCCGACTCAAGGCACAACTCCACAAGCCTCTGATTCATGGCGCCAAACGGAAAACTGAACAACTTAATCTCTCTCTTCAAGATCTCTTCTAGTTTGACGCGCGACTCCGCTATTTCGTGTTTCGCGCGCTCTTCACTGAGCGTGGTGAGCCGCAGATGGGTCATCGTATGCGATCCCACATCCATGACCTCCGGCGGCAATTGGCGAAGCTGGCCCGGCGAAACTATCATTTGAAGCCGAGCGGAGTCATTTGGATTCGTAAGCCAGTCGGGATACCGGCCTAAGGCTTCCGTGATGATGAACAGGGTCGCCGGAATACCGCGCTTTTGTAACTCAGGAAGTGCGTTGTCAATGATGTTCTGATAGCCGTCGTCAAATGTAACAGCCGCGTAGTGCGTATTGGCATTCAGCGGCTCGGTCCGGTCAGCCCGTGTCGCCGTGGCGGAACGCAACAGGATGTCCATCTGACGGCCGAACGCTGCACGGTCTTCCGGCCTGACTTGGTGGTAATACAGCACCACGCAAGTGCCTGGATTCTGGAGGCCCGCCAACCTACGAATGCTTCGCAGGAGTTTCCATCCACCCAGGAACAGGAAGCTCATGCAGAGTATTGCCAGACGCTTCATTCGGTGTCTCGTTAGAAATCTGTGTCCCTTCCCGCCAGAACAAAGAACCAAGGGTGGGGCACGCCGCTTACGCCCGTCTACAGCGCCGATGCGTAGGCCTGGGTGCGGGGTGCAAGGGAGCTGCGCAGAGCTTCCACAACGTGCTGCTGCTGTTCGGCGGTGAGTTCCGGGCCCATGGGCAGGGAAAGGGCCTCATCGGAGAGGCGCTCGGAGACGGGGAAATCGCCTTTCGAGTAGCCCAAATGGTTGTAGGCCTTTTGCAAATGCATGGGGACGGGATAGTGGATGCCGGTGCCTATTCCCGCGGCAGTCAGTTCTTCGATCATGCGTTCCCGGTCGCGCACGCAGATCACGTACAGGTGATAGACAGCCTGCGCCCACGCCGGCTGGTAAGGTGGCGTGATTTCATGGCGCAGGGATTCGAGCAACAGTTCATAGCGGAACGCCGCCTGTTGCCGGCGGGCCGTCCAGTCGTCCAGATACTTGAGCTTCACCAGAAGGACGCTGGCCTGGATGGCATCCAGGCGTCCGTTGTAGCCTTCCATGTCGTGGTAGTATTTGCGGACCTGGCCGTGATCGCGGAGCATGCGGACCTTGAGGGCCAGTTCTGCGTCGTCCGTGGTGACGGCACCGGCTTCGCCGCAAGCTCCCAGATTTTTCCCGGGATAGAAGCTGAAGGCAGCGGCCTTGCCGATGGAGCCAGCGCGCATCCAGCCGGTGCTCTGCGAGAAGTAGCCGGCTCCGTGCGCCTGGCAGGCGTCCTCAATCAGGATCAGGTTGTATTGGTCGGCGAGTTCGGCGATGGGGTCCATGTCGGCCGGTTGTCCATATAAGTGCACGGGGACGATGGCCGTCAAGGGGCTGCCGGTGCGGCGAACGACGAGCTTGCCGAGAGAGGCATCCCACTTACAGGCGGTCTCCAGGTAGTCCTTGAGCCTGCCGGGATCCATATTGTAGGTCCGCTCATCCACGTCGACGAAGTCCGGGGCAGCGCCGGCCTGGGAGATGGCCTCGCCCGTGGCAATGAAGCTGTTGGGGACGGTGACCACGGTATCGCCCGGGCGAACTCCCGCGCCCATGAGCGCGAAGCGAAGGGCATCCGTGCCGCTGCCCACACCCACGCAGTACTGCGCCTGGCAATAGGCTGCGAACTTGCTCTCGAACTCCTCGACCTTGGGTCCACCGATGAAGGACGCCGTCTCCAGCGCCGAGCGGAAGGCGGCGCACAACTCATCTTTCAGATCCTGGTGCGTCGTGACCAGGTCCAGGAAGGGAACGCTGGGGGAGGAAACACCGTTGATGGCACTCATTGGTTAATCAAGCCTCCGAAAATAGCTGCGATATGGTTTGCGCACGACGGGATCCAGGGACAGGCCCGCTGGTGGCGTTTTCAACACAGGCTCGTCTCGCCGGCGTCTTTATTGTAGGGCCCGGCATGGTTTGACGCCGCCGCGAGCGGCTTATGGGCTTCGCTGGGCGTAAGGACACGAAGGACTCGAGCCGGATTGCCGGCGACAATGCAATCGGGCGGAACATTCCGGGTAACGACGCTTCCGGCGCCAACGATGGCTCGCTCGCCGATGACGATGTTGGACAGGATGGTTGCACCCGACCCAATTGAGGCCCCCGCGTTTACGACCGTAGGCTCCACGCTCCAGTCATCCTCGGTTTGCAGATCGCCGCTCGGGGTGGTGGCGCGAGGATAGGTGTCGTTGATGAACTTAACGCCATGACCAACAAAGACGTTGTCCTTGATCGACACCCCTTCGCAAATGAAGGTGTGGCTGGAGATCTTGCAGTTTTTTCCGACGTGGGCGTTCTTCTGAATCTCGACGAACGAACCGATTTTGGTGTTGTCGCCAATCTCGCAGCCGTATAGATTTATGAAGTTGGATAGCGTTACATTCAAGCCGAGCTTGACATCCGGCGCGATACACACGTAGCTGCTCATAACTTGACCGGGTGACCGCGGTCCTTCATGGACCGGTTGGCCGCCTCAAGAATCCTGACCACTCTCAGGCCGGCGTGTCCGTCATTAAATGGTTTGACGTTGTTGGCCACGCAATCGATAAAGTACTGGCTCTCCACGGCGAGCGCCTCCGCCGAATCCAACTTGGGAGCCCACATGTCGCCGGAGCGATAACTAACCAGCAACTGCTCGACGCTTGCGCCGTTGCCGAACTGCACGCCCCTATCGTAGATCTTCAGCTTCTCGTCTGCTTCCAGGTCGTTCCAGACCAGCATACGCTTTTCACCGCCGATCAATGTCGTCCGCACTTTTACGGGGGAAAGCCAATTGACGTTGATATTGGCGATCACATGGTTACTGAAGTAGACGGTGATGTGCGCCAAGTCTTCCAGGCCATTCAGGTGGGCTTGAGCCGTGGCCACGACGCATTCCGGCTGCTCATTCACGAGATAATCCACGATGGAAAGATCGTGAGGAGCCAGATCCCAGATGACGTTCACGTCGTGCTGGAACAGGCCGAGGTTTACCCGCATCGAATCGTAGTAGTAGAGTTTCCCGAGCTCTTCCTTCTGGATCAGCTCCTTCATTTTTCGAACCGCGCCGGTGAACAGAAAGGTGTGATCCACCATGATCTGAAGATTTTTTCTGTCCGCCAACTCGATCAATCGCTCCGCTTGCACGGATGTCGCCGTGAATGGTTTCTCCACGAAGACGTGCTTTCCATGTTCAAGTGCAGTTTTGGCCAGATCGAAATGCGTGCTGACCGGCGTGATGACAGCTACCGCGTCAATATGGGCGTTGGACAACAGCTCGGATGGGTTCGCAGTGACGTGCACCCCGGGAACATCGCGTGCCGCTCGCGTGAGCGCCGCGCGGTTCTTGTCGCACACCATCGAAACTTCACAGCCTTCGATGCTATGGAAGTTTCTTACGATGCGGGGGCCCCAATAGCCGTATCCGAGGATGCCGATTCTAATCATGCTTCAAGACCAAACAGCAATTTGTCGCGTCCAGTCAGACTAAAGGAACGTGCTTCTTTCGGCGAGGGGTTGTGGGAAGGCGTCTGAGGCTCCTTTGGGACGGGGAAGACGGAGAGGGGTGGCCCAACCGGGCTCGATTTCAACGGCGATGGAGCGATCCAAGACGCTGATTGAGAGCACAAGCCGGTAGCTCTCGCGAACCGCTACCAGCAGCCCCTGAAGGCCAGTCAGCGGCCCGCCTTTCAGACGGACGCGATTGCCGTTTCTTGGGAGCGGCCATGGCTCGACTGGTAGTCCGGATCGAGCCGTCGCCCGTAGCGCCGCCATTTCAGTGTCATCGACCGGAATGGGCGTTTTGCCGTCGCCAACGATGCTCCGCACGCCCGGGATGGTCTGGAGTTGGAGCCGGACATCGGGGCTTATGCGGCAGAACAAGTAACCGGGAAACAGCGGTACATCGAGCGACTGAACGCGGCCCGGCCAACGCGTTTGGCTCCGGCAAAGGGGCAGGAATTCTTCAAACCCGTTGTACCGGGCTATTGCCGCAACGCTTTTCTCCGCTTGCGGCCGGACCTGAACAGCAAACCAGACCTGAGGGATGGATTCGCCTATCTTTTCCATGTGAATTTTACTGTTAACTGCCTTATTGAAGTGCCGATTTAACACTCAACCCCGCCCCGTTCGGAGCGGCCGGAAATAGCGGCGTATGAAAATTTACGGGATCTGTCGGACTCGCTTGGACAAGCTCCGCCATTCTTGTCCCATTCCGGTCCTGGTCCTAACAACCATTAAAGTACTAAGTACAGAGTAGCAGGTCGGCGCTAACAAAGACAGAACTGATTAAGTACTTTTAAATCAATGTTCTGTTAACTTCGATACGACTAGGGCTCCGGAGGATCATTTGTACTTTTCAAGCCGTCTATGGGACTAAAGTCCCATGCCATCAGAGTACTACAGATGGACCCTCCGAGGCGAGAGTTTTCATGCGGCGACCTTCCATTTTTCGAAGCAAATAGAGGCAACTCATCAGAATGCAAAGCGCGAGGAGCGCGAAAACGATGCCTCCATTATGATGCAGATTTCCATATAGGAACCCGACATCGACCTTGGTAGCAAGAAACCATAGCGTCGTAATGCGAACCGCGTTCGATAGCATCGCAATCGGAATGCTCAGCAGGGTCAGGCAGACCTTCGCCGGCAGTGATCGCAGCAGCAAATGGCCCACGAGAAGGCTCACGATGAGCAAAGCGGAACCGGAATGAATCGAGCTGCATTCCTTGGCAACTTGAATGCCGATCATTGGAAGTTCAAAGTCGACGCCGGTCCTGAATACCGGTACACCGGCCAGCTGGAATAGCGCATAAGTGGCTTCAGCCGACCCCCTTTGCAGAACGGTAACGACCTTATCCATCCAAGGAGCGGGAATGGGCGCCATCAGAAGCAGCAGCAGGAACGGGAACTTGGCGGCTTTCAGCGCTGGAACGCCATAACAAAGTGCGAATGCTGTAGCCCAGACCAATAACATGAAGATGACTTTGATCGACAGCTGATACTCCGCTCGCAGCGGTATAAAATCCCACGCAACAAGGCCACCCAACACACTGAAGACTGCCAGCAGAGATGCGGCTCGAGGCGACCGGCCGACGCCGATGCCTGAAAAGATCTTGTCGCGCTCGAGATAAAGGACGACGGCGCTGTTGACCGGTATCAACAGAAGATAGGCGTAGCGGTCGTCGCTTGCCGCTAGCACTCTTAATGCATGCAGGACTGGCCAAAACAGCACCACGGACGCCGCCGCCAGCATCCAGGGCAAGAGACGAGAAGAGATGAACGATCGGGTGGGTTCCGTCATTATTCAATTTCAATCCGGCGGCAAGCCAACAAAAAGCCGACTTCGAAGCACCATTCCTATCGAATTTACCAGCAATTCCATCCCTTCCAGCGAGACGCGGCGAACGCGAGAAACTCCTGGCAAGCGGTCCTGATCCGCCCGCCGGTCTGACATGCCGCGTCTGCTTCCTACCGTATCAGGTTCCTGCTAAAATGAGCCCAATCAGCGGGGAACGGGGTTGCGCCGTACAATTTGGCATGACGTTTTCTCTGGCCAGATTTCTGAGACCGACCTGAGACCCGCCGAAGGGATACGATGCGATTCGAACGAAAAGTTCTCTGGGCAGCCGCCGCAATTCTGACGCTGACCTCGTGCAACTTAACACCAGAGGCTAGAGAAGCACGGTTTCTGCAAAAAGGCAAGAAGGAATTCGAGCGTCACAACTATGCAGTGGCGATCTTGCATTTTAAGAACGCGGCGGAGGTGAGACCGTTCGATGCGGAGCCGTATTACCAGTTAGGCTTGTCGCACGCGGCCATAGGCGACATGAAGTCCGCTGCCGCGGAACTCACGAAAGCCACCTTCATCGATCCCAAGCACATCGGCGCGCAATTGAAACTGGCTGAGCTCTTGTCGAACAGCCGCCTCAAGGAGTCCGTCGAAGACGCACAGAAGCACGCCAAAGCAGTCTTAGCATTGCAACCTGACAACCCCGACGCCTTGGACGTGCTCGCGGTCACGGATCTGAAACTGGGAAAGCCTGAAAGCGCCCAGGCATACGCGGAGCAGGCGGTCAGCAAATCGCCCGGCCACTTACAGTCCTGGGTGACGCTGGCAACCGTAAAACTGGCCCGCAAGGATGCGGCGGGTGCCGAGAAGTCGCTCGAACAAGCTTGCGGGCAACTACCGAAATCGCCCGAAGCGCGCTTCTATCTCGGCGATTTCTACCTCAGCCACGGCAGAACATCAGAAGCGGAGCAGCAGTATCGACAGGCGCTGGCTATCGACCCCAAATATGGACCGGCACTGATGAATCTGGGGGCCATCCAGGCGAGGTCCAACCAGGCCGACCAGGCCGACCAGACCTTCCGGCAGGCTGCGGCGCTACCGGACAAGCGATATAAACCTGTCCATGCCGAATTCCTCTTCCAGACCGGCAAACGTGAACAGGGTCTCGCCGAATTACAGAAACTGGCTGCTGCCGACCCCAACGACCTCAATGTGCGAGCCAAGCTGGTGGACGCCTACCTGGCGCTGCACCGCGCAGGCGATGCCGAAAAAGTGCTGACCGAAGCGATCAAGAAGAATGGGATCGACCAGGACGCGCTGCTGCGGCGCAGCCGGATTTATCTGGATACAGGCAAGTACGCGGAAGCGGAAGCCGATCTCAACCAAGTGCTGCGGTTCCACAAAGACTCAGCGGAGGCGCATTATTTGCTTTCGAGGGTCGCCAAGGTGCGCGCGAATCCCAGCATGCTAAGGCAAGAACTGGAAGCAGCTGTAAAGAGCGATCCAGGCTTCCTCATGGCTCGTGTCGACTTGGCCTCCACGTTGGTTGCCGAACATAGCGCCCGATATGCATTACAAATCCTGGATGAGGCGCCTCGAGAGCAATCGGATTCGGCCGCTCTGGTTCTGCAGCGCAACTGGGTGCTGCTCGCTTTGGGAGAGAAGGCGGAGGCGCGCAAGGGAATCGACCGGGTGCTGGCTACGAGCAAAGTTCCGGAAGCGCTTTTGCAGGATGCAGTCTTCAAGATGGGCGAGAAAGATTATGACGGGGCCCGCAAGTCGGCCGAAGCAGTGCTTGCCGCGAACCCGCAGGAAGTTCGAGCTCTGTTTTGGATCCTGCAATCCTACGCCGCGCAAAAGCAGACAGCCGCCGGCATACAGAAGGTGCGGGAATACGCGTTGAAGCAACCGGGATCGCCCGAGATACAGCTTTTTCTGGGGCAGGTTCTGGCTTCGAGCGGCGACCGCGCCGGGGCGCGCAGTGCCGTTGAGGCGGCTAAGGCAGCCCGCCCAGGCTCGATGGAGCCGGATTTCGCCCTGGTGCAGCTCGACATGGCCGAAGGCAAGCGCGATGAGGCCCGCAAGCGGCTATCGGACATCGTAGCCGCGCAGCCCAGCAACAAAACCGGACACCAGTTATTGGCGCAGCTGGAAACGCTCTCTGGAAACACGGCGGCGGCGATTGCGCAGTACCGCATACTCGTGGGCTTGGACGGCAAAGATGCCATGGCGCTCAACGCGCTTGCCTACACCCTTGCGGAAGACAAGAAGCCAGACGAAGCCTTGGCCTATGCGCAAAAGGCAAGAGAACTCGCGCCGGATAATCCGGCGATCGCTGACACCCTGGGCTGGATTTATTACTTGCAAGGACGCTATGAACCAGCATTGGTTCAACTGGGAGCAGCTACCAACAAAGAGCTCACCGCCGTCCGGGAATATCATCTTGCAATGGCGTACCTGAAAGCCGGCAAACCCGAGCTCGGTCGTCAGACCTTAAATGCCGCGCTGAAAATGAACCCGAATTTGCCCGAGGCACAACTGGCCCGGCAGGCGTTTGGGATGAGCGCGCAGTAGCGACCGCCGAGCCTGAGAGAACGGCTTCGGGGCTCCAGCGCCAGAAATGGCTTATCGACTGGCTGTTCCCTAACAGTCGTCTGCTCCGCAACCCTTGCGCAAATTAAACCCCTTGGAGCGCCACCGCATGTCAGCCCGGACCAGCGGTAATGACAGGGGGGCAAGGCCTGTGGTTGGCGCAACGCTACCGGAAGTCAGCGGGGTTGGGAACTTCTGACAGGCATCTTGCTTCGTCTTTCGAAACTTCGCCACGTAAAACGTAAAGCGGCGCGGTCAGGCCGACCGCGCCGCTTCAATACAAAAACTTAGACCCTATGCGAGCTTTTTCTTGAGAAGAGCCAAACCGCCCAGGCCCAGCAGCATGCAGGCCAGCAGCGTTCCTGGGTCAGGTTCGGGAGTAACGAACTCCGCTCCCAGGTAGTTGTCAGGGGCTCCGTCGGCTGGCGCCCATAAGCTGTCGCTCACAAAGCCAGACGTGTTCACACTCTCGTACCAAATCGCATTTGTGGCATCACCGACCGTTGGGTTTGTTCCGCTCAACGGGCCGAGCAGATTGGCGAAAGAGTTTGGCCCAATGCCTGTATTCGGTGTCCGGCTGATAATGAAAGTAACGGTGTTGGTGGGAACCCACACGTTAACGTAAAACGGAACCAGCAGATTCGGACTTCCAATGGTTGTGGTCACAGTTGCCGACTTGAAAGGCGTCTCCCCGTTCGGATTGCTGCCGCTATACAGATCAAGCGTAAACGTCGCCTGACCGTAGAGGTCCAGGTATACAGTATTCAGCAGGAGGTCGGAGCCAGCGAGCGTGACCGTGTTCCCTATAGAACTCGTGGTGTCCCCGTCTGCTTGGCTGCCGGGCGCGCCGGGCCAGTTTGGGGCGTCCCAATCGGGGGGCGTCCCAGTGGGCGAATAGGGTTGCAAGGGTACAAGATTGTAAGGGAACTGCGAACCCGGAACATAGTAAGCGGGCGATTCGTACGCCACATCAGCTCTTGCCAAGCCAACCAGAACCGGGGAAATGCCCAGCAAGGCGAGCATTGCGATCCGCACGCCAATGGCGCGAGTTCTCAGGAACATTTTTGTTCTCCGGACGGTAGAAGAATCAGCAACGCATACACCTAGGGTGCAGTTCGACGGCACTGTCCTTTTATAGCCTGTTTTGCCCCCCTTTACAAGAGGCTATGTTAGAACGCGCAAAGAAAAACCGAGAAAAGCTGCACAGAGCGGAGCCCGGATCAACTCGGGAGGCCCTTCCGTGTTTGCGGGATTACAGACCGTCGCCGGGCCGGGTCGATTAGCCGATATGCGGATAGAGCAGCCGGCCCGCGGCGACCAGGCACCAATCGGGTGCGATGCCTACTAAGTGCTTTCTCAGGTCTGACTTCCAGGTGTTTCCTCCGGATTTGCGCCCTGCAGGGAAGCGCCAATATTCGAGCCCAACGCGCCGGGCGCCCCAATGCTCCTTGAAAACGATCAGGCCTTGGTTGCCGACGGCCGATCGGCCCAGATCCAACTCAACGAAGCCCTCCTGAGACGCTTCCTGGATGGTTCTCCAGAATAAGAGCGCCGTTCCACCGAGGTTGCTGAAACGAGCATCGCTGCAGCCATATTTATAGGTGATCGCAGCGCCGTGTTTCAAAGTCAGAATGCCAGCCACCGGGAGCCCCTCGCGGGTGGACGCCAGGCGGACTTGAAGCGCACTTCCGAACGACCGGTTCAAGTTGTGAAACCAGGAAATCGGCTGAGGCGGAATGTGTTGCCGGCGGCGGGTCATGACCAGCATCCGATAGAACTTCTCCAGTAGATCTCGTGAGTTGCCCGATTCATACCGGAGCGCCTCCCGTTCGGCCCGCCTGATCTTTCTTTGTACGGAATCTCGATGAAATGTGCGAAATAGTGCTTCGGGGCTGCGCGATAAATCGACAATGTGGAGAAAATAGCTGTCACTCATCGAGAATTCCGTTGAAATACAGGGCTTGGCGAGCACCGGCCTCAATTCAACGTACCGGTTGGCCCCCATCCGTCGCAGGTGACCGAGCATTGCCTCCAGGTCTTCCCGCCTGTCCACTAAAGGCTCGCAGTGATCGGAGAATGGCAGCGAAACGATCCGCTTCCCCGTGAGCCAGCTGCTGACGCGGCAGGACACCAGCCCGGTTGTCAACGGTTCCCCGGGCGCGTTGGTTGTGAGCGCGACCGGCTGGTAACCGTAGGTCAAACGCAGCGCGCGCAGCCAGCTAGGGGTGTGGAAGACCGAGGCGCGCGGGTGCTTTTTGACGAATTCGACCCAGCGGGCGTCCGCCAGCGGGTCGAGCTCATAAATATGAGGAGCATCCGGTGGGTCAGGCAAAGCGCAGGTTCGTAGCTCGCGGTCAGTCGCCCAGCGACGGAAGAGGAAGTACGCGAAAACGCATCGTCCTCGCCGGCGAACCCCAAGAACCTCTTAAGCTTAACAAAGAAAGGACCTCTCTTCCTTGGTGGCATAGGACAATAGAGCCATACGTTTCATGTTCGTGCTTGTTCCTCGATGGGCCGTCGTTTTCGCAGTCCTGACCTGGGCTTCGGGTTCTGCATTGGCACACGACATCATTACGACCAAGCTCACGTATACCCGCGACATTTCGCGCATTTTCAACCAGCGGTGCATGGATTGCCATCACAAGGGATCTTCGATTCCTCTCACGACGTATGAACAAGTGCGTCCCTGGGCGGTTTCCATCAAGGAGCAGGTGCTGTCGAGGGCCATGCCGCCGTGGGGCGCCGTGAAAGGCTTTGGCGACCTGGCGCCGGACCACGCACTCTCGCAGGAGGAGATGTTGATCATCGCCGCATGGGTGATTGGCGGCGCGCCGCAGGGTGACCCCGCGTTGGCTCCCCATCGCGCCGCGTCAGAGCCGCCGGCAGAGAACCGGTCCCGTCTCGCGAATGTGCTCTCTGTATCGACCCGGGCCACGCTCGCCAGACCGCTGGAGGTGATTGCAATCACGCCGGCGCCACTGGAGAAAGTAACCTCAGCGCGCATCGTCGCCCGGCTGCCCGATGGGCGCATCCAGCCACTGCTCTGGCTTTACCAGTACGACCCGGCCTGGAAGACCGCCTTCCGCTTTCGTGCTCCGATGCGCTTTCCGGCGGGCACCGAAATCGAATCCAACACTCCGCTCCGGTTCACGCTGGAAGCCGGTTCAGCCGGCGCGCCTGCTAAAGCGATTTCACCGGCACCGTGAACACAACGGTATTGACGACGCCCTGCCGCTGGAACTGGGTCCAGATCTTGTACAGACCGGGGCGGGGAAAGATGACATTGAACTGTTCCGTAGAACCGCCATCAGCCAGAAAAGGATGAATGTGCAACATGTCGATCAAGTCCTCGCTGACAGCAAGCATGTGACCCCACGCCCCGATATAGGGTTCGAGTCCCGCGGCCGGATTCAGAGTGTAGACCAGCCGTGACTCCAGCCCGGCGAGGGGTTGTTCCGGCTCTAGGCGGAGAGCCGCGGTTAGATTCTTTGACGACGACGGCTCAAGGGATGGAACAAGCTTTACGAATTCGGGGCTGCCATCGGCGATCAGCGTTTCCTGAGCCAATTGGGGAACCGAGCCTTGCGGGTAGAAATCGACCAGTAGCCGGTACATGCCGCCGAAGGGAAGCTGCAGAAGGAACTGGAACGAACCGTCCGGTTGCTGCATGGGATGGTCGTGCAAAAAGAACTGGAGGTTTTCGCTCACCACGAAGAGGTGCATCAGGCGTTCGTGCACCAGCTCGAAATGCGTAACCTGTTCTCCCGACACTGGATCCAATACCCGAAACGTCAACGTCACTGGTTCGTTCTTGTGCAGGGCCGCTGGTGCGTGCGACACCACGAGCCGGTATTCCACGGGTTCAGGAACGTGGAGCACCAGTTTCATGCCACAGCGTGGACAAACCCCAGGCTTGTCGGACCGGACGTCCGGGTCCATTGGACATACCCAATCTTGGGGTCCCTCCGTGTCCTTGCGGGGCGGCTTCGATTCCGGTGTCTGCGCGCCCGGCTTGGCTGAGCCGATCCGTGGCAGGAACGGCGCAGCCATCATCAGCAAACAGGCTCGACGGTTCATCGCAGATGCATCAACGAAGTTAGGCTCCTGTTCCTATCATCGCGAACCCGATCCGCCATACCGGTGCTGTTAATGAGGTGACGGGATGGAAGGAATGGAGTGTAATGGTTTAATCCATGAGGCGAGTTCCTCGAAACCGGACTGTACCCGCCGTCTTCAGCGTCGCGTTCGCGCTGATGCCCTTCGCTCGATCGTCGCCGGCTGTTGAGGTGACGTTTTCGCGCGACGTCGCCCCCATCCTGTACAAAAACTGCGTCGCCTGCCACCATCCGAATGACATTGCGCCGATGTCGTTGCTCACCTATCAGGAAGTGAAGCCCTGGGCGTCCGCTATCAAGGAAGTGGTCGTGACGAAGAAGATGCCGCCCTGGAAGGCTGATCCTCACTACGGCAAATGGTCGAATGATGCCAGCTTGACCGATGCAGAGATCGCCACCATCAAAACATGGGTCGATACTGGCAAAGCTGAGGGTGATCCTCAAGCCATGCCGAAGCCTCCGGTGTTTGCGGATGGCTGGAAGATCGGCAAACCGGATGTCGTAGTCACCATACCCCGGCAGACCATTGAAGGTTCCGGTCCCGATCAATACGTCTACCTGAAAGTGCCGACGAATTTCACAGAGGACCGTTGGGTTGTAGCTGCCGAGTTAAAGCCCGGCAATCGCAAGATTGTGCACCACGCGCATGTTTTTGTCGTTGAGCCGGAAAAGCAGGCAGCGGCCACCAAGAACGAAAGCAATCCTCCCACTGAGTATGCAAAGTGGTTGATGGTTCACGAAGGCAGCTTGGATTGGATTCGCCCGGACGCGCCGGTCATTGATAATGGTTGCTCCGTCGACGACAACGGTTTGCTGCCCGGCAGGAAATCGAATGATCTGGGCAACCTGATCAGTTCCTACCTTCCGGGGCGCGAGGCAGATGTGTATCCCGAGGGCACGGCACGTCTTGTCCCCGCAGGCGCGCAGCTATCGTTTCAGATCCACTATTCCCGGACCACGGGCAAGACCGAGTTTGATGAAAGCAGCGTGGGCTTGATCTTCGCAAAAGCGCCGCCCCGGCAGATTGCACGGCGGATCGATCTGTCCAATCAAATGTTCCGGATTCCCGCGGGCGACCCAGACCACGAAGTGAGCGAGTGCCACACCTTCAACAAAGACATCTACATCACCAGCCTTACTCCTCACATGCACCTCCGCGGCAAAGCCATGCAAATGGTGGCGACCTATCCGGACGGTCGTCAGGAAACGCTGCTATCCGTTCCTCATTACGATTTCAACTGGCAGATCACATATCGAGCCGAGAAGCCGCTCTTTATGCCCAAAGGCACCCGCATCGCAATCATCGCTCATTTCGACAACTCGCCCAATAACCCGGTAAACCCGGATCCGTTGAAGCCGGTTCGGTGGGGTGCGGCGAGCGAAACGGAGATGATGGATGGTTGGATTGAGTACGTGGATGCGATGCCCGCAAAAGGAACTGAAATCAGCGCGGTGAAGTAGCCGGCTTGACTTGCTTCTACGCGGTGCGCCGCACGAATACGAAGGAGGATTGTGGATTCCAATTCAGATGAAGCCCAGCGGGCAAGGGCTGTGCGACAACTCGTTGAGCAGCGCGGGGTGGGTGTCCTTGCGACCATTTCCAGTGGGCTTGCCGGGTACCCGTACGCTTCGCTCACCAACTATGCCGTGGATGATCATGGCCGGCCACTTTTCCTCTTCAGCACGCTGGCCGTTCACACCGGCAATCTGCTGCAGGAGCCCAAAGCAAGTCTACTGGTCTTCGAGGAGGAAGCGCTTCAGGATCCTCTCTCGGCCGCCCGCGTCAATGTGATCGGAACGGTGAGCGTCGTGATAGGTAGCGATGCTGATTCCGCACGCGCAGCTTATCTGAAGCGGCATCCCGGTGCGGCGCTGTACGTCGACTTTGGCGACTTCGCTATCTACCGGATGACCATCACGGACATTTACTCCATCGCCGGGTTCGGCGAAATGGGATGGCTTGCGGCCGCCGATTACGATCGGGCGCCATAGCGCAAAACGGCTGAGATAGCGCGACCAAGCCGAAGTTGATCCGCGACATCGCTATCATAAGAGAAGTAGCAGGAACTGGCGCCGCCGCCTCTGCCGCCGGCGGCTTCGCAACGTCCGTCGTCCCATCGCAAGCCGCCTGATCGGGCGCCGAAGCGGGGCACCGGGTGGGCTGGGCTGCGTTATAAGGCCACGTTCATCAATAACTTAAGTCGGCGGCGGCGTAACGTGGGGCTGGTATCCTTCGCCACTGCTTCTTAGGCCCAAAAAATAACGAGCCTTGCCTCACTGTTCAGGAGTTTAGTGTATGTGGATTGTCCGGCTTGCACTTCGCAGGCCCTACACCTTTGTCGTTATGTCAGTGCTGATCGCGATTCTTGGCGGTCTCGCGGTCTACGTCATGCCGACGGACATATTCCCGAACATTGACATTCCCGTGGTCAGCCTGGTGTGGAGCTATGCAGGAATTTCGCCGGAGGAAATGGAAAAGCGGATCGTCACAATCAGTGAACGATCGCTGACCACCACGGTCAACGACATCGAGCACATTGAATCGCAATCCTACAACGGCGTCGCGGTCATTCGTGTTTTCTTTCACCCCTACGCCAAAGTGGAACTAGCCATCGCGCAAATAACGGCGGTGTCTCAAACCATTCTCAGGGCACTTCCCCCTGGCATATACCCGCCTGCCATTCTGAAGTACACCGCGTCCAGCGTGCCCATCCTGCAACTGAGTTTGAGCAGCAAGACGCTTACCGAGCAGCAGATTTTCGACCTTGGTAGAAACTTCATTCGGACCAACCTGGCGACTGTTCAGGGGGCGTCTATCCCACTACCCTACGGAGGAAAACCGCGCCAGGTGATGGTCGATCTGGATCCACAGGCGATGTACGCCAAAGGACTGTCTGCGACCGATATCTCCAACGCGATGAATCTGCAGAATCTGATTCTGCCGGCCGGCGATGCGAAGTTCGGAGATCGGGACTACCTTATCCGGGTGAACAGCAGCCCGCTGAAGGTTCAGGAGCTGAACGATCTTCCGATCAAGACCGTGAACGGTGCGACCGTTTACATGCGCGATGTGGCCCAGGTTCGCGACGGATACGCGGTGCAAACCAACATCGTTCGGGAAAACGGGAGCCGAGCGGCTCTGCTGACCGTCCTCAAGAGCGGAAGCGCGTCGACTCTCGACATCATTACGAGTGTCCGGAAAGAACTGGCTCGGCTCAGACCGGGCCTGCCCCGCGAGCTCAAGATCAAGGAATTGTTTGATCAGGGACTATTCGTCCGGGCGGCCATCAACGGAGTGCTGCGCGAAGCGATTATCGCAGCGGCGCTCACGGGATTTATGATCCTCCTCTTTCTGGGGAGTTGGCGCAGCACGATCATCGTCTGCATTTCTATTCCGCTCTCGATCATGACGTCTGAGATTATCCTCGCCTTGCTCGGGCAAACCACGAATGTCATGACCCTGGGTGGTCTCGCACTCGCGGTCGGTATTCTGGTCGACGACGCCACGGTCGAAATCGAGAACATCCATCGCAATCTGGGCCTGCGGAAGCCCATTACCAAAGCAATATTGGATGGCGCGCAGCAAATCGCCGTCCCGGCCTTTGTCTCCACGCTCGCCATTTGTATCGTCTTTGTTCCGGTACTGCTGCTTAGCGGCGCTGCGAAGTATCTGTTTACGCCTCTGGCCGAAGCAGTGGTGTTCGCGATGCTGGCCTCTTATCTTCTGTCCCGAACCCTGGTGCCGACCATGGTTCACTATCTGCTTCGGGCTGAGGCAAAGCTGTACACGGCAGCAGCAAGTCTTGCGGTGCACACGCCGGAAATCAGCGAATCCGTGGCGGATCATGCCGCCAATGTGGCTACCTCCAAACTGGGCGGTCAATTGTCGGCCGTCCACGGGGAGCACGCGGAGGCAGGCCATGCGGTCGGGGGCACCGGCATTTTCTGGCTGGTGCACGGCAAGTTCAACGCAGTGTTCGAACGCTTGCGTGCGCGTTATAAAGACCTGCTGGCTTTTTCGCTCCACCACCGAGGGCCGGTTGCTGCCGGTTTCGGCGTATTCGTTCTCGGCTCAATGCTGCTGCTTTTCGTCGTGGGCCGCGACTTCTTCCCGTATGTCGATTCCGGCCAAATGCGGCTGCATGTCCGCGCTCCAGTCGGGACTCGGATTGAGGAGACAGAACGGCTGTTTGGCGAAATCGAAGACGAGATCCGGCGCATCATTCCTTCTCGCGATCTCGATACGATCCTCGACAATATTGGGCTACCCAACGGAGGCTTTAATCTCGCTTTTAGCGATTCATCCGTCATCGGCCAGGCCGACGGCGACATTCTCATTTCGCTGAAAGAAGAACGCGACGTTGATACCAAGCATTACGAACGCGAGCTACGCAAGGTTTTGAATGAAAAGTTTCCGCAGGCGGTGTTTTACTTCCAGGCCGCTAACATAACCAATCAGATTCTCAATTTCGGTTTGCCGGCGCCGATCGATGTGCAGTTAGTAGGCCGCGATCCGAAGAACTACTCCATTGCGGTCGAATTGGCTCGGCACATTGCGAAGGTCCCGGGCGCTGTCGATGTACATGTCCACCAGCAGGTTGGTTATCCCGAAGTTCAAGTCAACGTTGATCGGACCAAAGCCGGTCAGGTTGGTCTGACGCAGCGCGACGTTAGCAATAGCCTGCTGATCTCGCTGGCCGGCTCGGGTCAGGTCGCTCCGAATCAGTGGCTGAACTTCGACAACGGTGTCAACTACGACATCGGCGTCCAAACACCTCAATATCGAATACAGAGTCTGGACGATCTGAAGAAAACGCCCATTTCCTCCGGCTCACAGCGAACGGCCAGCACCACCCAAGCCGGCTCGGTGTCCGATATGACTACTTACGGTGCGCCTGGAGACACCCAACTGCTACAGAACCTGGCCACGTTTAAGAGAACGTCCAGCGTTTCCATCGTGAATCACTACAATGTTCAGCCGGTGTATGACGTCTACGCAAATACCGATCGACGCGATCTCGGCGGGGTTGCGGGCGACGTTGAGAAGATCGTTGCAGAGTTCCAGCATAAAATTCCGCCTGCTTCCTTCTTCGTGATGCGGGGCCAGGTTTTGACCATGGAATCCTCATTCGTCAGGCTTGGTCTCGGCCTTCTTTTTGCCATCCTTCTGGTCTATTTGCTGATGGTCGTTAACTTCCAGTCGTGGGTCGATCCATTTATTATCCTCATGGCCATTCCAGGAGCGCTCGCCGGAATCCTGTGGATGCTGTTCGCCACTGGCACCACTCTCAACGTGCCTTCCCTGATGGGTTCCATCATGTGTATCGGTGTATCGACCGCGAATAGCATTCTGGTGGTGACCTTCGCCAACCAGCAGCGCTTTGAAGGCCATAACGCGATGGACGCGGCGCTGCTGGCGGGCTACACGCGCATTCGGCCCGTGATTATGACCGCCGCCGCCATGATCATCGGCATGCTGCCTATGGCGCTGGGGCTCGGAGAAGGTGGCGAGCAGAACGCTCCCCTTGGCCGTGCTGTCATCGGCGGTCTGCTGGTTGCGACCTTCACCACTTTAATTTTTGTGCCGATTATGTACACCTTCTTGCGTAGCAAGCCGCCGATTCACATCGAGCGTGAAATTGACCACGAAGCCCATGAGGGCGAGACTGTATAGTTACGCCGACATCCATGCAAACCAGCTCTTCAAGCTCTCAACACTCCCGGGCCTCCGGCAGGTCTGTCGCGATCATCGTGATCGTGCTGGTGCTGCTCTTCGCCGGGATCTTTCTTTTTGGCTGGACGCGGCACGACGAAGTCGAGAAGGCCGCGCGAGCGGACGCAAAGCTCGAAGCCACAGCTTTACCTGCCGTGACCGTCACGGTAGCCGCTCGAGCCGCATCGATTGCGGAATTGACACTTCCCGGTAACATTCAGGCCATTACCGAGGCGGCCGTTCTCGCTCGAGCTGAGGGCTATCTGGTGAAACGGTATGCGGACATCGGCGATCGCGTGCATGAGGGGCAGTTGCTGGCTGAGCTCGACACACCCGATCTCGACCAGCAGGTGGTTCAAGCACAAGCCGCATTGCAGCAAAGCACCGCTGCGCTCGCCCAGGCGAAGGCGGCCCTGGAGCAAGCGAAGGCCAACGCGCAATTAGCCGATGTAACCGCCAAGCGAAACACGATTCTGGTAAGCCGCGGCGTGCTCTCCAAGCAAGAGGGAGACCAGTCGGATGCCAGCTTGCTAGCCCAGACCGCCAACGTGAGCGCGAGTGAGGCCAACGTAAACGCGGCCCGGCAAAACGTCAGCGCAAGCGACGCCAACCTGCGGCGTTTGCTGGACCTCCAGTCGTTCAAGAAGGTCCGGGCCCCCTTCGATGGCGTTATTACCCTGCGCAATATCGATACGGGCTCTCTCATCTCCAGCGGAAGCACTCTTCTGTTCCGCATCGCACAAAACAACGTGCTTCGAATTTTCGTCAACGTACCGCAGTCTGATTTCAGCTCGTTCAACGTCGGGATGCCCGCTGAGATCACCGTGAGTGAGCTACCCGGAAAGAAGTTCGCCGGTAAAGTCTCTCGCCTCTCCGGCGCCCTCGATACGAACACTCGAACGCTTTTGACTGAGGTTGAGGTGCCCAATGCGCAGAGCACGCTTTTGCCGGGCATGTATGCTCAGGTGCATTTCTCTATCACTCGAACGCAACCCGCGGTGTTGGTTCCCGGCGACGCCATTGTCACTCGCGCTAGCGGACCGATGGTTGCCGTCGTCGGTTCCGACAACGTGGTGCACTTTCGCTTTGTTCATCTGGGAAGGGACTTCGGCACTACTGTTGAGATCCTCGGGGGCCTCGAAGCGGGTGAGAAGGTGGTTGTTAATCCAACCGATGATGTGCGTGAAGGGGTGAAGGTCAGGACCACGACGGAAGTCGAGCCCGGCGCGGCTCGACAACCTGCCGCCAAACCGGCTCAAACCAGCGGATCAGCGGTCCATTGAGACATCGAGTGTTGAGCCACGGAATCGACAGCATGAGGAAACAGTCCGTAACGCTACTTTTGTGCGTGGTGATGTCATGGCCATGCTATTCGCAAGAAACACCGCCTCCCCAGGCCGGCGGAAACGCCGGGCCGCTTACGCGGATGCCTGTGATAAGCAGTCCGGAGGGCATCAGGCTCACGTTCCCGTACCGGGCGGAACAGGTGAGCCCGCCTTCCCTGATCAACTCGCCACGAACCTACGAGCTGATCCAAGGAGGCAATCTCTATCTTTCGCTGCAGGATGCGATTTCGCTGGTACTGGAAAACAATCTGGATATCCAGCTGCAGCGTTACACACCCCTGATCGCGAAGACCGACTTGCAGCGCGCCAAAGGCGGTGGTCTGTTGCGCGGCTTGGACTACATTTTCCGCGAGTTGCCTCCCGGCGAGGGAGGGCCAGCCGGGCCGCTGCTGACCACTCTTGGCGGCTTGGCGCCCGCCACGTCACTCACGTCGAATACCAGCATAACTTCCGTCATCACCGGGCAGCCGGTTGCCATCACCGCACTCAGCGCCATCCCTGCCTCAGCGGGCAGCAAGGTCCCACAGTTTGATCCTGCGCTGACAGCGAATCTGAACTGGTCTCATACCTCGACTCCCCAAAGCGACTTCTTGCAGAACGGTGTATTCAACCTCCAAACCAACACGCTGAACGGCGGCGGAGGCTATACCCAAGGCTTCTCGACCGGCGCATCGCTCAATGCCACCTACACGTCACCTCGTATCAACGCAAATACCTACAGTTCCGATTACAATCCCTACACCACCGCGGCATTGGGGTTCACGATTGATCAGCCATTGCTACAAGGCTTCGGGATTGATCTGAACCGGCGGTTCATCCGGATTGCCGCCAATCAGCAGCGCATTGCCGATCTCGTGTTCAGCGAGCAGCTCATCATAACCATCTCCGATATCATTGCGCTTTATTGGGACTTCGTCACGTTACGCCAGGATGTCGAAGTGAAGCGAGAAGCCCTCGTCGCCGCGCAGAAACTTTACGATGACAATAAATCCCAAGTCGAGGTGGGAACCCTGGCGCCCCTACAGCTAAAACGTGCCCAGGCTGAAGTTGCCCGCACCCGCCAGGATCTGATTGCCGCGGGCGGCTTGGCGGACCAACAGGAGTTGGTCCTGAAGAATGCCATCACACGGAGCGGCAACCGTGATCCTGTTTTGCTCTCAGTGCACTTAATTCCGCTGGACCATATCGACGTGCCTAAAGAAGAAGTGATTCCGCCGGTCGGGGACCTCATTACCGAGGCCTTGAAGAATCGGCCCGACATTGCCTTCCAGAAGATACAGATTGACAACTCGAACATCGCGCTCAAGGGCGATAAGAATGCCCTGCTGCCGCAACTCGACGTCATTGGCGGGCTAACCAATAATGCACTGGCAGGCAGTGTCAACCCACTACTGCCATCTGCGGGGTCGGCGAGCGTCAATCCCATTAACCCCGCGTTTGTCGGCGGCGCCGGCACCCTGCTTTCACAGATCTTCGAACGTAACTATCCGAACTATGGCATAGGGGTCCAACTCACAATTCCTTTGCGAAACCGGGTAGCCCAGGCTGATTTGATCCGGGATTCACTCCAACTTCGTCAAGCCGAGGTCCGTCTCCGCATCAATGTCAATCAGGTTCGCGTCGATGTCGAGAACGCGCGATTGGCGCTGGAACGGTCTAGGGCCAGCTATGACGCCGCCGTCGAAACCGTAGGCTTGCAGGAAGAGGCTTTGGAAGCCGAGCAGGAACGGCTCGCGGTGGGCCAGTCAACGTCCTTCAATGTAATCCAGTTTCAACGCGACCTTGAACAGGCCCGGTCAACGGCGCTTGTTGCCGGCGGCAATTACGTGAAAGCAAAGGCCGCGCTCGACCGTGCCATGGGCAACACTCTTACTACGAACGGAGTGAAGTTTGAGGAAGGTCTCAGCGGTCTTGTGAGTCGCCCTTCCACGCCGCTGCCCCCGCCAGGTTCGAAGCCTTAAGGGCGCTGAAAAGGCCAGAAACCGCTTGCTGACGCGCGCGGCTCTGAAGCGCTTATGCCGAGTCCCGACGGTGAGGAGCAAGCGGCGTAAGGAGCTTTACCAGCCGAGTACGCAGGCAAAAATAAGCGGTGCGACGATCGAGGCGTCGGATTCAATGACAAACTTCGGCGTGTCGATGCCCAGCTTCTCCCAGGTGATCTTCTCACTCGGCACCGCTCCCGAATAGGACCCGTAGCTGGTTGTCGAATCGCTGATTTGGCAGAAATAGCCCCATAGCGGCGTCGCTTCCCGTTGCAGATCCTGCCGCATCATGGGCACCACGCAGATCGGAAAATCGCCTGCGATGCCGCCACCGATTTGGAAGAACCCGATCGACGACTGCTTCGACGTCTCTTCATACCACGCGGCCAGGCTCATCATGTACTCGATGCCGCTTCGAACGGTGTGAACATTCTTGACATCGCCCGTAATGCAATGTCCCGCGTACATGTTGCCGAGGGTCGAATCTTCCCAGCCCGGCACGAATATCGGCAGATTCCGTTCCATGGCCGCGTACAGCCAGCTATCCTTCTTGTCGATCTGAAAGCTCTTCTGCAGATCGGCCTTCTGCAGGATCTTGTAAAAGAACTCGTGCGGGAAATAGCGCTCGCCCGCCTTGTCGGCCGCGACCCACTCCTCCAGGATCACGCCTTCTATCCGCCGCATGGCCTCGTGTTCCGGAATGCATGTATCCGTCACGCGGTTCATATTGCGCTCCAGCAACTCTTGCTCGTCTTCGGGCCGCAGATCGCGCCAATGCGGCACCCGCTCGTAAAAATCGTGTGCCACCAGGTTGAAAACGTCCTCTTCGAGGTTTGCGCCGGTGCAGCAGATTCCGTGGATCTTACCCTTGCGGATCATCTCCGCCAGCGAAACTCCCAACTCCGCGGTGCTCATGGCGCCTGCTAACGTCGCGAACATCACGCCACCCTTTTCGAGATGGGAAATATATCCGTCTGCTGCGTCCACCAATGTGGCGGCATTGAAATGCCGGTAGTGATGCTTGATAAAAGTTGTGATCGGTCCGTAACTCATGTCAGTCTTCACGGTACCGTTCATGACGTCACTGTCGCAAGCGTCCGAGACAATTAGAGCGATTGTAATGAAAGGCGTGTTTCACTCATGCCGCTGCCGCTATTCCAGCTCCAACGACACATAGATCAGTTTGCCGTCGCGCTCCACCAGCAGAACCACTGCGTCACCCGGCTTCATCCGGTCGAGCATGGACCTCAATCCGGCGACCGTGCTCACCACTCTTCGATTCATCGCGTAAATGACATCTCCGGTTTCCAGAGCCGTCCCTGAGTAAGGGTTGCCGGCGACATGCGCGGCGACCACTACGCCCGCCGGGCGTCGCAGATCCGGCAGCAGCTGCAGCACAGCCTTGGTGACATCCAGTCCCACGATGCCCAATTGTGGAATCACGTTGACCGCCGGGTCCATCAGGTCTGCCAGAGCGTCGAACTGTTCCGATTTTTCTTCGGGCGTGACTTTGATTTCCAGCATTTGCTCTCCCCGTCGGATCTGCAACGAAACTGCTTCTCCTGGAGCCTGCCGGTAGATGCCCGAGTCCAATTGTGCTGCGCTCTCCAGCGGCTTGCCATTCATCGCCACAATGATGTCTTCGGTCTGTATCCCAGCCTTGGCCGCTGGTCCCCCCGGTTCAACATCCGACACGATGACACCGCGATCACGCTGCAGAGAGAGTCCGTCCGCCATGGTGGGCGTAATGCTCTGAACCACCAGGCCAAACTGCAGCCGGTGAACGTGTCCAATGGTCTTCAACTGGCGGAAAATGCGGCTCGCTAAATTGCTCGGGATCGCGAACCCGATTCCTTCACTTCCGCCAGATTGAGTCAGAATCAGCGTGTTGATCCCCACCACCCGGCCGTCGGCGTCGATCAATGGGCCCCCGCTATTGCCCGGGTTAATGGGCGCATCGGTTTGGATATAGCTCACAGGATCATCCGGTTTGAGCTGCCGCGCCACAGCACTCACGATTCCGAGGCTCACCGAATTCTCCAGTCCCAGCGGATTGCCCAGCGCCAGAACCAACTGCCCCTGTTTCAGAGAACTTGAGTCACCGAATTCGAGATAAGGAAGATTCTCGCGGTCCACCTTGATCACGGCGAGATCCGTCTGCCGGTCTACGCCGATGACGCGTGCGGGAATCGACCGCCCTGCGAATCTGTCAACCCCCGCCTGCGTTTCCGACTCAGGTTGGTGCGGCAACTCAACGCGCAGATTCCGGGCGCCCTTTACGACGTGCGCGTTCGTCAGAATGAATCCGTCTGGCGTTAGCAGAACGCCCGACCCGCTGCTTCGCTGCGAAGTCAGAAGGGTGTCTGAGTTGCTCGATTCGTCATTTGTTGCGTAACCACGGGCAAAGATCTGCACCACGGCGCGCCCGGATTGCAACGAGATCATCTCCAAGGTGCTGCTCAGCTCCCTGAAAATCATCGTCGATCGGGTAGGGGGAAGAACTGGCGCCGGACGCTCCTCCGCTGAGGCCGGCGCCTGCTGAGCAGCCGGAGCCTGCGAAGCGGCGGGAATCGCCGAAAGAACCACTGCGAGAAGAAAATAGACCAGCTGCCGCATCTCTAGCAAAGCCCCTTGCTCAGTACCAGCTTAGTGCGTTGACGAGCGCCGAACTCCTAAACAACGTAAATGCGGATCGGGCGGGCGGGTAAACTCGCAGTTTGCAGGTAAGAATCCGCATTACTTCTCGCCGTGCTGGCTCCGACCGCGCTGTGCCGTCTCCACAGACCCACCCGATCGATGCACAAGAGAGTAACGAAGCTCCCGCGGGACCCAGCCCCCTGAACCCGGCGATCCACGCCGACATGACGCCTGCCAAGCCGGGTCCGCCCGGGTCGGGCGGCGCAGCCACGCGGGTCGCTTTAGGGATCCTGATTAGCCGGCTCACCGGTCTCGTTCGCGAACGTGTCATCGCCCACTACTTTGGCGACTCTGCCGTCGCCGATGCCTTTCGGGCCGCCATTCGCATCCCAAACCTGCTCAATAACCTGTTTGGAGAAGGAGTGCTTTCGGCATCGTTCGTAACCGTCTATTCCAAGCTGCGCGCTCAGGGAAAAGATAAGGAGGCGGAGCTGGTTGCCAACGCGGTGTTCGGAATTCTCTCTCTGGTTTGCTCACTACTGGTCTTGATCGGTGTGCTGACCACGCCGTGGCTCATCGACGTGATTGCACCCGGCTTCGCAGGCGACAAACGCGACCTTACCATCCGACTCGTTCGTATTCTGTTTCCCGGCACGGGCTTGCTGGCCCTGAGCGCATGGTGCCTTGGCGTTCTGAACAGCCACCGGCACTTTCTTCTCTCCTACACCGCGCCGGTCGCCCTGAACCTCACCATGATTGGCGCGCTTGTCACCTTTGGCGCTTCCTCCTCAGAGCCGGAGCTGGCTATCTACCTGGCATGGGCTTCCGTTGCCGGCAGCGCACTTCAGTTCCTGGTCCAGCTGCCGCGAGTGTTGCAACTTCTTCCGGACTTCGGGCCATCACTAAACAGCTCGCTGCCTGGCGTGCAAACGGTTCTTCGGAACTTTGGCCCGGTCTTTCTCAGCCGCGGCGTCGTGCAGGTCAGCAGTTACGTCGATTCCGTCATTGCGAGCCTGCTGCCCACCGGCGCCGTGGCAGCGCTAGGATATGGCCAGACCATCTCCATTCTTCCGGTCAGCCTGTTTAGCATGTCCATCTCGGCGGCGGAGCTGCCGTCTCTCTCCAGCGCAGTCGGCAATGAGGGTGAGGTGGCCGAATTCCTCCGCAAGCGGCTCGTCGCCGGTTTGCGACGAATCGCCTTTCTGGTTATACCTTCCGCTGTGGCGTTTCTGGTCCTCGGTGACATCGTCGCCGGAGCCTTGTATCAAACCGGCCGCTTCAATCGCTCCGATTCCGTATATGTCTGGGCCGTCCTGGCGGGCTCCGCTGTCGGCCTGCTGGCGACCTCGCTTGGCCGGCTCTACTCCTCGGCGTTCTATGCTCTGCTCGATACCAGAACGCCTCTGCGATTCGCCATCATTCGCGTCATTTTGACCACCATTCTTGGTCTCATCGCCGCACTCTGGCTGCCGGCTGCCCTCTCAATCGACCGCAAATGGGGCGTCGCCGGCCTCACCATGTCAGCCGGAGTGGCGGGCTGGGTTGAGTTCTCGCTCCTCCGCCACTCCCTGACCCGGCGGATTGGCAGCGTTTCGATTCCGAAAGCACTCCTGGCGAAACTCTGGACGGTAGCTTTCTTAGCCTCGTCTCTCGCCTATGGCATCAAGCGCGCCGTCGGCACTCACCATCCGCTTCCATTGGCGGCCGTCGCCCTGAGCATCTACGGCGGTGCCTATTGGCTGGGCACTTCCGCCCTCGGTGTTGCCGAATCGAAAGAAATCGCAGCAGGCGTATTCCGGCGGCTGCGCCTACGATGGTAACGGCTGCACTCTCAGGTGAGCCAAATGTTTGGGGCTTACGAGCTCGATCCTGCGTGAATCAGCTGCTCGGCCTGCTTCAATGCCTCGGGGGTAATCTTTTCACCCGAAAGCATGCGCCCGATCTCCCGTGCCCGCTCCTCGACGGTCAGCTCTTCCACTTCGGTTGTCGTGCGCCCCTTTTTCTCCTGCTTCAAAACAACGTAGTGGTGATTTGCGAATCCTGCGATTTGGGGCAGGTGAGTTACGCAGATCACTTGGCTCGATCGCGACAACTGCTTCAGTCGTTTCCCCACCGACGCAGCTGCAGCGCCGCCCACCCCCGCATCCACCTCATCGAACACCAGCGTCAGCATCCCCTGGTCCTGCTGAGAACTGCCGGCCACCGTCTTCAGTGCCAGGGATAGTCGCGACAGCTCGCCGCCGGAAGCGACGCGGTCCAGTGGTCTCATTGGTTCGCCCACGTTAGGGGAAACCAGGAATTCGATCACATCGCAGCCGCTGATCGTCCAAACCCCCTGCGTCACGGCAATCTGGAACTGAGTGCGGCCCATCGCCAGGGATTTCAGTTCGTGCTCCACCTGCTTGGCGAGGCGCACCGCGGCATCCCGGCGTTTTTCGCTCAGCTCACCTGCCAGCTTCTCGTAAGTGGCCGCAAGCCCAGCCAGTTCCTTTTCCAATTGCTGCCGGCGCTCGCTGGCGTTCTCCACTTCGTCCATCTGCTGCTTTACCTGCGCCAGGAAAGCGAGTACCTGGTCGATGGCCGTCCCATACTTGCGTTTCAGCCGTTCCAGCCCAGCCAGCCGGGTCTCGACTTCCTCCAGCCTCGCCGGATCATTTTCAATGCGGCCCAGATAATCGCGTAGATTCGCGGCGGATTCGTCCACTGCAATCGCCGCCTGCTTCAACAGTGCCGCGGTGTCGCTCAATTCCGGGTCAATTCGGACCAATTCCTCGACTCGCTTGTTGGCGGATCGAAGGTTCGCAGCGGCGCTGCCGGGGGATTCATACAGCAGTTCGAAAGCCGCCGTGGCATGCTCTTCAAGGCGAGTTACGTTCTGAAGAACACGTCTCTCGGCCTCCAGTTCGATGTCTTCGCCGGGTTTGGGACCGATCGACTCGATCTCCGTCTTCTGAAAGGTCCAGAGATCCAGCAGCCGCAGTTTCTCCTGCTCGTTGCGGTTCAGTTCCTCCAGCTTCGCGCCGCATTCGCGCCACTGTTCGTAAGTCTTTGCCAAGCGGCTCCTCAACTCGCCCGCTCGCGCATACTCATCCAGCAGGGCCCGTTGGGTTGTTTCCGTGAACAGTGCCTGCTGCTGGTTCTGTCCGTGTATATCGCCCAGAAATGGAGCCAGCTGCCGCAGAAATTGGGTCGTGACCGGGCGGTTGCCGGCGAAGGCACGCGACTTTCCGGTTGCCGTCACCTCGCGCTCTAGAATCAGCTCGCCATCTTCGAGCTCCAGCCCTGCTTCGTCCAGCAGCTCGGTGAGGCCGCTGTCCGTCTTAACTGAAAACACACCGGAGACGCGTGCGCGCTGTGCCTCGCTGCGCACCACATCCAGCGAAGCGCGTGCGCCAAACAGCAATCCCAGCGCATCGACGACAATGGACTTGCCGCTGCCCGTTTCGCCGGTGAGGAGGTTTAGCCCGGCATGGAATCGAATCCGTGCCTGCTCAACGACCGCATAGTTCTCAACTAGCAACTCCACGAGCATTTGACCGCGATTATACGATCAGCGCACCGCAGCGGAGCCGCAGTACGCTGAGCAAGTTTGAAAAAACGTGCTGTCGAAGGGCCGGAAGCGCAAAATTACCTCACCGATTTCCTCATGAAATGCGTCCAAGATTTTGTGCCTCTCGATGCTGCGCTGCAAATCTCGTAGCCAAGGACCGGTTCCAATCATCGAGGTTTCTATAATCAAATATTAGAAGTAACGAAAGGACGTCGATTGCCCTTTGTGCTGCTGCCCGCATGGCTCGAAGTAAGCCTTGTGGATATTCTCCAGAACCTCAAACCCGTTCCCCTGGCGATCATTGCCCTTCTCGTCCTGGCCTCGTTGCTTTCCTGGACCATCGTGTTCTCGAAATACAGTGCATTCGGCAAGGCGAAGCGGCTGAATCGGGCCTTTTTGCGGGCCTTTCGCAAGGCGGGAAATCTCCAGGCGGTCGCTTTGGCTAGCGAGCAATTCAGTGCGGCGCCCCTGGTCGCGGTCTTCGACTTCGGCTATGGCGAAGTAGAGCGTCAAATCAAACAGAGAGGCGCTCTCGTCAACAAGCCTGCCATTGAACGCAGCCTCCAGCTCGGCATCAGCGAAGAGGTCACTAAACTCGAAATGAACATGAGCTGGCTGGCCACGGTGGCTTCCGTCTCGCCATTCATCGGCCTGTTCGGTACCGTTTGGGGAATCATGGACGCCTTCGTGGGGTTGGGAAACGCCGGCAGCGCCAGTCTCCGCGCGGTTGCGCCGGGCATCTCGGAAGCGCTGGTCACAACCGCCGTTGGTCTCGGCGCGGCGATCCCCGCCGCTATCTTCTACAACGTGTACGGCACCACAATCAAGGAACTTGGTACTCGAATGGAGGATTTCGCGATCGAGTTTCAGAACCTCGCTGAAAGGGATTTTGGCGGCTAATGGCGTTCACAGTCAACAACACCGGCTCGGGCGGGCGTCGTGGACGGCGCTTTGGTGGTGTTCCCACGAATGCGGACATCAACATTGTTCCGCTGGTCGATGTGGTCCTGGTGCTGCTCATCATCTTCATGATCACCGCCAATGTCATGGAGTTTGGCTTGGATATCAAGGTGCCCGAGGTCAAGCAGGTTAAGACCACAACCCAGGACCTTCCCGTCGTCGGGATTAACCGCAATGGCGAATCCTCGTTGAATGGAATCCCAACCAACATCCATCTGCTGGCCGATGCCATTCACCGCCGCTTCCGCAACCAGACCGCGGTCTATGTGCGCGCTGACAAGCAAACGCCCTGGGACCCCATCGCGCAAGTGGTGTCAGAGCTTGGCGAGGCGAAGTTTGAAGTGAAGATGGTGACCGCGCCACTTGATTCGAGTCAGCGAAGATGATCGGTAACTCATAGCGTTATGGCCGAACAACTCGACATCCTCGATGAACGCGATCCCATCCGCTTCCCAGCGCTAGGCTCCGTTCTGCTGCATGCCGGCTTGGTTGGTGTCGTGTTCCTGTATACATTTTGGGTTCGCCAGCTTGAGCCAAACCTGGGCAGCGAACAGGTCATAGGCGGCGCGTACACGGTGTCAGCCGTCAAAAACATCCCCCTCCCTCACACCGAGGCCCCCCCGAATCCGGTGGCGAATGACTCCGACTCGACGGTGCGAACAGCGCCTGAAAAAGTCAAAGTGGAAAAGCAGGTCGTCGAGACCCCGGCCAAGAACGCCTTTGAGATTGCAAATGAAAAGAAGCCCAAGAAGCAGGAAGTGAAGCCGCGCACCGAATCGAAGTACGCGCCCCCTCCACCCGATAACCAGGTTTTTTCCAGCGTCAAGCAGGCCGTTTCGAATCCCATGTACAGCGCCCCTCCCGGAGGCGGCGGTGTGGGTGTCACCGGCAATACCGTGCTCGGCACGCGCTTCGGAGCCTATGCCGAACTGCTCCGGCAACGCATCACTGAATCCTGGCAGCGCAACGGCCTCGATGCACGCTCACAACGCGATCCGGCCATCATCAGCCTGGTCATTATGCAGAACGGCTCCGTGCGCGATATCCGTCTGGTGCAAACCAGCGGCAATCCCGCCATTGACAACTCGGCGCTACGGGCTCTCTATCAAGCCAACCCGCTGCCGCCACTGCCTGCCGGCCTCGGCAGTTCGTTCGCAGTCCAGTTCAGCTTCGACCTAAAATAAATGAAACTGCCTTCCTATCTCTCATTAGCGCTAACCGTTGCGGTTACTCTTGCGCTGGGCGCTCCTTTCGCGGCGCGTGCCCAGCAGCCGACTATTCCCATCTCCGGCGCCGGTCAAGTGCCCAACGTCGCCGTCACCGATTTTCGCGCTACGGGAGCAGCCCAGCCTTTCATGGCTTCATTTAATGCCACCGTGCTGGCCGATCTGCAGGGCTCTCCACTCGTCAAGGTGATTCCGAAGACCCTCTATCCTCTGCAGTTTCCTCAAACGGCAACCGATCTTCTCCCGGCCCAAGCCTCTGCCGCAAGAACTCAAGTTGGTCTTCACTTGCCGGATTGGAATCTCCCCCCAATCAACGCGAACTACCTGGGATTCGGCTACGGCGTCGAACAGAACGGCCAGTTCATCGTGTTCGGCTATTTCTACAACACCAGTCCCAGCATGCCGTCCATCCAGCAAGCGCAGGTTTTTGGCAAACCGTACACCGCTAACCTCGATCAGGCGGGCGTGACCCGCGTGGCGCACCAGTACGCCGCCGATATCCTCGCCCAGTTTGGCGGAAAGAGCCTGGTTGGCACCCGCATTATCTTTGTCTCCGATCGCACCGGCAACAAAGAGATCTGGTCGATGAACTACGACGGCACCGATCAACGTCAGATCACACACTACAACACCATTACAACCTTCCCATCCGCCTCGCCCGACGGCAAGAAGCTTGCGTTTACGAGCTGGCTTCGCGGACGCCCCGAGATTGTAATGTTCTCCTTGGAGACTCTGCGCCGCCTACCCTTCTACAACCAGCAAGCCTCGATGAACGCATTTGTCGACTTTACGCCGGATTCGAAGCGCGTCATTTTTTCGTCCACCGCCAACGGAGGCCCGGCACAATTGTTCATGGCGGACGTTGACGGCGGCAGTTTACATCGCCTCTCATCGTCCGGCAGCATCGAAGTGGAACCCAAAATCAACCCCAAGACAGGCGCCCAGATTGCGTTTGTCTCCGGGCGGACCGGCTTGCCGCAAATCTATCTCATGAGCATTGAGGGGGCCGATCTTCAGCGCTTGTCGAATGGCGAGGGCGAAGCCACCAACCCGGCTTGGGCGCCCGATGGTCTGCATTTGGCGTTCGCCTGGACCAAAGGTTTTGAGCCTGGTAATTACAATATCTTTGTGATGGATGTTCCCACGCGGAACATTGTGCAATTGACCAGCAACGAAGGCCGGAACGAGAATCCGTCCTGGGCGCCCGACAACGCCCACATCGCATACGCCTCGAAGCGCGGCGCCAAATCCCAGATCTGGGTGATGGGCGCCGATGGAAGAGGAAAGCAGCAGTTAACAAACCAGGGCAGCAACGAAAAGCCCGTTTGGGTTCAAGCAGTTCAGTAATTTGAGGGAAGAGGAAATCAGGAAGGAATGAGTAGAATGACGAAACGGAACTTGAGCATCGGCGTTGCGGCAGCGGCCATCCTGGCGCTGTCGATTGGATGCGGCCCGAAGAAGACCCCGCCCCAGCCGCCTCCTGCACCTACACCGTCCCAGCCGGCCCCAGCACCGCCGCCGACCGGAGCGCCCGCCATCGCTTTCTTTACGGCTGAGCCAACCACCATCGAAAAGGGCCAGCCTTCCCAGCTACGATGGTCCGTCACCAACGCAACGAATATCCAGATTGACCACAACATCGGCGAGGTGAGCCCCAACGGCCGCCGTGCAGTGTATCCGACGTCTACCACCACCTACACCTTGACGGCAGCCGGCCCCGGCGGAGCGACTCAAATCGCCAGCGCCACAGTCACCGTTGCCACGCCGCCGCCTCCTCCGGGCCCGCCGCCCACCAGCACCAAGACGGTGAGCGAACTGGTGGCCCAGCTGCAAGATCTCCACTTCGACTACGACAAGAGCGATGTTCGGCCCGAGGATCAGGGCAGTGTTAACCGCCGATGCCGCCGCTTTGAAGATGATCTTTGCGAACTTCCCGAACGTCACCATCACCGTGGAGGGCCATTGCGACGAGCGCGGCTCGGCCGAGTACAACATCGGCCTGGGTGACAGGCGAGCCTCGTCGACCAAAGATGCGCTGATTGCTATCGGTGTCCCCGGCGACAAGCTGAAGACCGTCAGTTTCGGCAAGGAGCGCCCCATCTGCACCGAAGCCACCGAATCGTGTTATCAGCAGAACCGGCGCGCGCATTTCAGCGCCGGTCAGTAACAGCCGAAGTTGCGGCGGGCGTCACTTGATACAACGGTACAGTTGACGTTCGCCGCTAACTACTCCGCCGCGGAACTCGCGGAAAAGGTCCGCGAAGGCGACCTTCGTTCGCTGGCGCGAGCGGCCAGTTTGATTGAGAACCAGAGCGCTGCCGGCCACGACCTCACCCGGCTTCTGTTTCCGTACACGGGCCGGGCGCTGACCATCGGGATCACGGGTCCACCGGGCGCAGGCAAGAGCACGCTGGTCAACCAACTGATCCGCCTCGCCCGCGCCGAACAGCGGCACGTCGGCGTTCTGGCCGTGGATCCCAGCAGTCCGTTCTCGTCCGGAGCAATCCTCGGCGATCGCATCCGCATGCAGGAGCACCACGCCGACCGCGATGTCTTCATTCGGTCGATCGCCGCCCGTGGCCGTCTGGGAGGTGTTGCCGCCTCGACGCTCGAACTGGCCCTTCTTCTCGACGCAGCGGGATGCGATCTGGTCCTCATCGAGACCGTCGGGGTCGGCCAGGACGAAGTAGAAATCTCGCGTTTGGCCGACGTTACCGTAGTCGTGCTGGTGCCCGGTCTCGGCGACGATGTGCAGGCCATCAAGGCCGGTATTATGGAAGTCGCTGATGTCTTTGCCGTGAACAAAGCCGATCTTCCTGACGCCGAGCGGCTGGAACGGGAGATCCGCACGATGCAGAGCTTTGCGGAACCGCACCCCGGGAACCGCGTGGCCCCGGTTTGCCGCGTGGTTGCCACGGATGGCACCGGCGTTCGAGAGCTTTGGGCCGCGGTTGAGGCAGTGTTTCGAGACAAGGGGCGCCTGAAGGGCCGCGTTGGTACCTGGGAGGTTCGCCTCTGCGAGTTGCTCCGCGATCGCCTGGTGGCAACTCTCGATTCCGAGGCGCTGAGGCGGCATGCGGAAGCGGTGACTGAAAAGCGGCAAGACCCCTTTCAGGCCACCGATGAACTGGCCAACGGTTTGCTTTTGAGTTGGGCGCAGAGAAGCGGCCGACCATAAGCGCCGGATGAAAATGTGGTTCAGCCCGGCCCCGGCCGGAGCGCTTTTTCGAAACTGATTCGGTGGATAAGTCAAACGGCTTAAGGGGAGCGGCAAACAACTTGGCACAACAGGCAACGATCGGAATCATCGGAGGGAGCGGCCTTTATAGCATGCCCGGCTTCTCCGCGCAGGAGGAGATAAAACTCGAGACGCCCTTTGGTTCTCCTTCCGACACCTATATCGTCGGAGACCTGGAAGGCAAGCGCGTGGCCTTTCTTGCCAGGCATGGGCGTGGTCATCGCATTTCTCCCTCCGAGCTGAACTTCCGCGCCAATATCTACGGAATGAAGATGCTCGGCGTGGAGCGCATTCTTTCGCTCAGTGCGGTGGGGTCGCTGAAAGAAGAGCATCGCCCGCTCGATTTCGTCATTCCCGACCAGTTCTTCGATCGAACCCGCGGCCGCATTTCTACGTTCTTTACCGACGGCATTGTCGCCCACATCAGTTTTTCCGACCCCATCTGCCCTCAACTTGCCGATCAGATCCGGCGGGCTTGCGCAGCTGTTGGCGTAAACGCCAAACCGAAGGGTACCTATCTCTGCATGGAAGGGCCGGCTTTTTCCACCCGCGCGGAATCCAACGTCTATCGCTCATGGGGAATGGACGTCATCGGCATGACCAACCTCCAGGAGGCGAAGCTGGCCCGCGAAGCCGAGATTTGCTATGTCACGGTAGCCATGGTCACCGACTACGACTGCTGGCACGATGGTCATGACGCCGTGACGGTGGATGAGATCATCAAAGTCCTCAACCAGAATGCCGACAACGCCCGGAAAGTGGTCCGCCACGCGGTTGCGGTTATGCCGGGCGAACGCACCTGCAAATGCGGTTCCGCTTTAAGCCACGCCATTCTGACTGACCGGACCGTGGTTCCCAGTGCAGTGAAGGAAAAGTTGAGGTTGATTCTTGGAAAGTACTTCGGCGCCTGATCTCGCACAGCAGGTCATCGATACCTGCTTGGCCGACGGCACTTGGCCGGGCCGGGCGTTGGATGCCCTGATCGAACGCGCGCTGGGAGAAGACAAGCGCATCGCCGCTGAAGCGAGCCGCGCCTTCTTCAGCATCGTCATCGAGCGGCTGGCCGACCTGTTTGAACCCAGGCTATGCGATGTTTACGCCCGCCTCTTCTCGTTAGTCATCGCGCGGGCGCTGCCCGAGTTTCAAACCCTCGACTTGATTCACCGCTACCGGCGCATCAGCCAGGTGCGCCGGTATCAGGGCAGCGATGTGGAGCGCGTCTATGTTCTTTCGCGTATCACCCTGGGAGCGGACATCGCCGTCACCAGCGTCGTCCTCGACGCCATGAAGCGGCGCTTTCCGGATGCGGAAATCTGCTTTGTCGGACCATCCAAGAACGCCGAACTATTCCTCGAGGACGCGCGAATACTTCCTATCTCGGTGGTCTACGGCCGGTCGGCATTGCTGCTCGACCGTTTGATTGCAGCGAAAGAGCTGCAGGACATCCTCGATGACCCCGCATCGTTGGTGATTGATCCGGATTCGCGGCTCACGCAGCTGGGCTTGATTCCGGTTTGCGACGATGCCCGCTACTTCTTCTTTGAGAGCCGGGCCTATGGAGGCGACTCGGACGAAAGCCTGCCAAGATTGACCGGCAACTGGCTCGCCGAAACCTTCGGCCACAGTGGCCATGCGTACCTGGCGCCCGAGCCGGACGTTCCGGAGTCCGATGACCTGGAAGCTGAGGCGCATCCGCCTGATCGAACTGCGCCCGGTCCCGAACTCAATCATCTTCAGCACGGCGGACATCCCGGGGCCATTAGCGTGAGTCTCGGCGTTGGCGAAAACGACGAGAAGCGCATCGACGACCAGTTTGAAGAGGCCGTGCTGCGCAAACTACTCTCGCTGAACCGGCCTGTTGTGATTGATCACGGCGCAGGCGGCGCTGAGGCCGAGCGCGTTGACAAACTGATTCAGCGCTTGGATAAGCCGCCGAACCTGTTCCCCCATACCGGAAGCTTCTCGTCATTCACGCGGCAGATTATGGCCGGCAGCATGTACTTTGGCTACGACTCGGCCGGCCAGCACGTGGCCGCGGCAGCGGGTATCCCGCTGGTCTCTGTATTCTGCGGCTACGCTTCCGAGCGAATGTTTGCCCGCTGGAAGCCCTCAGGCGACGGTGTGATCCAGACCGTTCCGGTGAGACCCGACAATCGGGATACAGTTCTGGAACGGACCTTCGCTGCTATTTGTTCGGTGGCGGAGGGGGTGGGATTGTTGTAGCCGGCTTTTCCTCGCCGCCAGGGGCATTCTTGTCTTCCAGGTCTTCGGTGTTGTACTTGATCACGCTGTCCGCGCCAAAGACCTTGTATAGCTTGAATGCGATGTCGTTGCGCGTCTTCTGGTTTCCCGCCCGCATGTGCAGTTCGGCCTTTAGGGGGCAGATATAGGGGTTCCCGCCAATCTCGACTTCGCCGTAGTCCAGCACGTCGGTGGCTTCCTGCACGGGGAATGAACTGGGGATATCAACCGCTTCAAACTTGATTCGTGTGACGATGCCGGTGTCCGGATCGCCAAAAACCTCTCCCTGGTACGCGGTGATAATGCGTTGTTGATCGTCGTAGCTAATGGAGTACGACGAATGGCCGCTATCGATGTGGTAGCTGAAAACAGCCACTCGCTTCCCCCGCAGCGTCGCCCAGCGCGCCCACTCGAACTGGGCCTGGCTCGAACTGTCGAAGAGCTTCGACATCATACTGCCGAACTCACCGGTAGAAATGGACCCGCCTTTCACATGGTCCATAGTCAGGTCGACGTACTTGTCGTTTTGCGAGACGACCTTGTAGTGTTCCTGCCCGTCGACGTAGCTGAGCTGGGCAACGATCTTGTCAATTCTGCGATCACGCCCGTCGTGCGGCCAGTAGATATAGCGGTCGGTCACCTGCAAACAGAGAAAGTTCGGCAGGCTCTTGGTGTAATTCTTGGCGTACTCGCGGAATAGGTCGAGGATCTCTGCCTGCTTCACCGAGTCAGGCGGGGGGATCGGTATAGGCTTGTGCTCCTGACTAAGTACCATGGAAGGCTGCTCTTGCGTTGCGGCAGGGGGAGCAGGCTTCGGAGCGAGCTTTTCCGATTGGTCGCGTAGCTCCTGCAGTGCCTTAATCGTGCGTGCTCCAATGCCCATGCCCATCAGCTGTTCGATGGTTTCATCATTCAGGCGCTCGGTCAGCTGCACGTGCTTTAGATAGTCGGCAATACTCTTGTCGTCGTGCTTCAACGCCATCGATGACGTAATCATCTGCTTCAGCTGATCGAGGTTCATCTTCGTCTGGCCCTGAAGCGCCAGCGCCATGAACACGACCAGTAGACAGACACGAATCCTCATACATTCATGATGACGTATAGGGCTCGCACGAGGTAGCGGAAAAAACGGCAGCCTCTCCGGCCAAGCCATTGTTAAGCTCTGTAAACCCTGGCTAACCTCATAGCTTTTCTTGCTTTTCGAGATAGAGGTTAATGTTATATATCGGAAACCCTAGCCGGATGCGCATCTGAATCGGCAGACGGTCCGCATCGTCCGTGAGCCACAGGTTCAAGCGTCCTTTACGCGAGTAAATGACATTGTCGAAGATATAAGCTTCGTAGCGGATGGTTGCATAGGACTTGCCATCGACCACGATTGTTTCCTTCTCTTGTGCTTCAATCTTCGCCATGGCGAAACGCTTGCCGTCGGTGATCGGCAACTGGATGGATTTTCCGGGTTCGAGATCCATGGTTCGTAGTGCCGACAGGGCGCCGGCGATCTCATGCGTGCAGGCGGGAATGTCCAGTTCTTTCTTTGTAACCGTGTTCTTCACCAGATCATGTTCTTCGTAGTAGACCTTCTTACGCGCCGGTTCGAAGTTCAGCGTGCTGTTGCGATTTCGCTTTCCCTCCAGAGCCTTGAGCGTCGACGTGGCAGCGCAGAACTTCTCGTCGGCCCTTACTGTGTAGTCGTCATGGACCTCGTATAGCCGCGTAACCACACCGGCGCTTTCCAATTTGATCTTCGTTTCCCAGGTGTGGCTGGAGATGGGTGTCAGTTCAACATCCGCCGTCCCCGCCGTAATCAACCGCCACTCAATGCGGTAATGCAGCTTCTCGTGATAGGGGAACCCGCCGGAGGCACTGCCCTCGGCCAGGCTGTAGGGCATTGCCAGCGTGCAGCAAAGCAGAAACAACGAGAAGAGAGCAGCATGGGGGCAGTTGAGCCGCCGCAGGCTGATCTGGGCGCGTTTGAGGCGGGATGTCATGGCCAAGGCTATAGAGTACAACGCTCGCCGTAGCGGCTGCGCGGAATGAGGCTTGTTCTTCAAGTTTCGCAAGCTCAAGGGACGTAGTCGGCGTGCAAAAGTGTTCAGCCCAATCCGTGCGGGGTAAGTGCCGCTAGAAATCAATCGAGGCGAACAGATCGGAGGGCTTTCGGTTGAAGGCCCTGCAGATGGCAAGCATGCTCTCGATGCTCGGCAAATTCGCTCCCCGTTCGATGGAACTAATCTGGGACACGCTTAGCTTGGTCGCCATGGCCAGATCCTTCAGGGACCAGTCGCGTTCAACACGTAACAGCTTGATGCGATGGCCGAGCCGTTCCCTCAACCGGTCTTGCGGTGTTTTGCCGAGGTTGTACTTTTCGATAGCGTTTTGCAGGGTTTGGCGGAGTTGAACCAGCGAGAAGGGCTTTGAGAGGTAATCGAAGACGCGCAGCTTAAATGTGGCCCGCATATCCTCAAGCGACGGATAACCGGTAACGATGATGATGCAAAGCTCCGGCCAGCGTGAGAGCAACTGTTCTACCACCTTGTCCCCGCTGAACTCGCCCATCTTCATGTCCAGCAGCACGATATCCGGGAGGCGCTGTTCCGCTGCTTCCAGCAGTTCCTCGGGATGGGCGAACGCCCGAATCGCATACTGCCCTTCATCGCGCAGGAAGTCTTCGATGTAGGTCCGGAAGTCTACATCGTCGTCGAGCACCGCGATTTCTACCAATCCGCTGGATTGTGCTGCTAAGTCGGTCATCTTCCGTTTGTCGCCTGCCCTAAAACCGCGGGCAGGACTACTTCCAAGGAAGCTCCTCCTTCCGGACGGTTCGACGCGCTAATCGTACCGCCGTGCTGTGTGATAATCCCTTCCGCCACGGTGAGCCCCAGGCCGGTCCCCCGGGCATCCAGCCGGGTCGAGACAAACGCTTCAAACAAGTTCGGCAGGACATGCGAAGGTATACCAGGACCATTATCCAGGACTACGCAGGAAACCCATGGCTTCCCGTTGAGATGGATCGGCTTCGACTCGACCCGCACAATCCCCCCGGCCGGCACAGCCAGCAACGCATTGCGCAGGAGGTTGACGAATACCTGGATCAGGCGGTCAGCATTGCCAACCACCGCTATCTTCTCGGGCACCGCGTTCTCAAAGCGAAGCTCCGCCGCCTTTTCGTCGATGGCAACCAGGCTCCAACTCTCATCGATCAGCGGCCTTAATTCAACGGCTTCCATGGTCTCGCGGCGGATCCGCGCGAAGTCCAGCAGGCTCTCGCTGATCTTGCGGAGCCGCTGTGTCACGCGCAGCATGCGCCGGATCCTCTCTCGGGTGGCGGAATCCTGGCACGTTTCCTGAAGCTTCTCAATCGAGCCCTGCAGCACGGCTAGCGGTGTGTTCAATTCATGCGCCACGCTGGTGCTTAGCAAGCCAAGGCTTACCAGGCGGTCCTGCTCTTCCAGCTTCCGCAGCGCCGTGGCCAGGTGGTCCTCCTGCTGCCTGAGTTGCGCGACCGTCGCGTTGCGGGAACGCATGATCTGGCCGATCTCATCACCGGGGATGTGGCGTTCGTCGATCAGTTCATTTTCGCGATCGTCGCGCTGGGTTGCCTCGTCCGCTTTCAGCATCAGCCGTAAAGGCTGGTAAACGTATTGCGGCATGATGGCGAACTCCATGGCGAGGATCGAAAGCAGGTAAATCGCCCCCAGCGCAATGAACAAGGTGACGCGAGCCTGCTCGACGGCATCCTCGTAAAAATACCTGGGCAATCGCACCCGGCGGTATTCACCTGGGTTCTTTGCCAGCCGAAACAAACTCTCACGGCCTTGCTGCCAGGTCTCATTGGGATGCGCAGCCAGGAATTGCTGGCCTTCCTCGCTCAGTCCCAAGTCGCGCGGCAAGCCTTCCCGGTAGTTGTAGATCTCCAATCCGCTGGGCTCACTGTTGTTCGTCATTGCCAGCTCAGCAGCGAATATCTGCCCTACCATCTGCAGTTCGCGTTGTCGGGCGTCTGCGATTTTCTGGGCGAAAGTCGGGATGACCGACAGGTACACCGATACCGCCAGGATCAGAAAGAAGAAGTTATGTAATACTACGAGTTTCGGCCTGACCTTCAGGTCACCGAAGAACCGCACCAGTCTTTCGTAAGGCCCCCTTTTCGTCCGATTCGTAGATTTGCGAGGACTGGTCAATATTTCTCCCTAGGCTGTAAAATTTTCGGTTATTATAGAAAAGTTGTCTCTAAGGGCAACATCGCAAGAATTGTCGAGGACACAAGCCCGTAATGGCGGCATTCTTCCCTAAAACAATTGACCGGTATATCAAGATTCTCGGTGTGGTGCTCAGCATTGGCGCGGTCTTGGGCGTCGCCGGCTTCACCTATTTCACATCCCCGACTTACATAAAAACTGGCTACACCCCCGAACAGCCGGTCCCTTATAGCCACAAGCTGCATGCCGGCAATCTTGGCATGGATTGCTACTACTGCCATTACACGGTGTACAAGGCAGCCTTTGCGGCCGTCCCCACCTCCGAAACTTGTATGAACTGCCATGCCAGGGTCAAGCCGACCAGCGCGCTGTTGGAGCCGGTGCGCCAAAGCTATGCCACGGGCCAGCCGGTCCCGTGGGTCAAGGTTCACCGCCTGGCCGACTACGTCTACTTTAATCACAGTGCGCACGTAGTGGCGGGCGTGAGCTGCGTCAGTTGCCATGGCCGCGTCGACCAGATGGTTCAGGTGAAGCAGGTCAAGCCGCTGAACATGGATTTCTGCCTCGATTGCCACCGCAATCCCGCCCCCTATCTGCGCCCTGCCAATCTTGTCACCAAGCTTGATTGGACTCCGGACCGCGACCCCGCGGAAATCGGTCGCGAAATCATCGCCCAGAAGCACATCAACCCGCCGGTGAATTGTAGCGGTTGTCATCGGTAGGAGCCTGGGTGAATGCCGAAGAAATCTGAAAGCCAAATTCCTAAATCAACGACGATGAGCAACGATCTCACGCAGATCTCACTTCCTCAGGCCACGGGGAAGCGCTATTGGCGAAGCCTTGATGACCTGTCACAAACGCCGGAATTCCGCGAATGGGTCGGACGTGAGTTCTCGAACGCCCCTGAACTCCTGGATGGCGCCTCACGCCGCAACGTGCTGAAGCTCATGGCGGCCTCTTTCGGCCTTGCCGGTCTCACTGCCTGCCGCCGCCCGGTCGATCATATCCTCCCGCAATCCAAAGGAATTGAGGATTACATCCCCGGTAAGCCGTATTTCTACAGCTCGGTTTTCACGCTGAACGGGGAAGCCATGGGCGTGCTGGTGGAAACCCATGGCGGACGCCCCACCAAGATCGAAGGCAACCCCGACCATCCGTATAGCCTCGGCGCCGCTACCGCATTGGCCCAGGCCTCTGTATTGGGTTTATACGATCCAGACCGTCTCCAGCACGTCCTCGAGAACGGCAAGGTCTCCAGTTGGGAAGATTTCGACAAGTTCGCCAAAAGTGATCTAAGCGCCGCCAAACTGGGTCAAGGCGAGGGCTTGGCGTTTCTTTCGAGCACCATCATTTCGCCCTCCTACAAGGCACTCAAGGCGGAGGCTCTGAAGAAGTACCCCAAGGCGACCTGGGTTGAGTTCGATCCGTTCGCTCCGGAGCAGACACTCGAGGCGACCAGGATCGCCTTTGGGCAGCCGCTGACGCCGCATTATGCCTTCGACAAAGCCGCTGTCATCGTAGCCATTTGCAGTGATTTCCTGGGCAACGACGCCAAGACGGTGCTGCCAACCAAGCAGTTCTCGAAGAACCGCCGATTGGGAGAAGGCGCCGCGGAAGCGTCCATGAGCCGGCTCTACTCGGTTGAGAGCCACTTCTCTCTTACCGGTGCCAACGCCGATCATCGCCTTCGCCTCAGAACCAGCGAAATCCCCGCATTCGTGGAACAGCTGGCAGGCGCTCTGGAAGGCAGACAGCCGTCCGGCAATGAGAAACAGGTCAAGTGGATTAACGCCATTGCCAAGGATCTGATCGCCAGCAAAGGCAAGTCGATTGTGGTCGGTGGCGCGGGCCTTGCTGCTGAGACACAGGCCCTGCTGTTCGGCATCAATCAACTTCTCGATAATCTCGGGTCGACGATTACGTTCACCAAACCGGTGGCGGACGTCGACAACTCCGGTTCCGCCGCGTTGAAAACCCTTGCCGGACAATTGAACTCAGGCAAGACCAAGGCGCTGGTGATTCTAGGCGGCAATCCCGCCTTCACCGCGCCCTACGATCTGCATTTTGGGGAAGCCATCAAGAAGGCCGCCGCCAGCGTCTATCTAGGCCCGGATGCCAACGAGACCGCCGAAGTAGCCGGGTGGACGATTCCGGAAGCGCATTACCTCGAAACCTGGGGTGACGCGGCATCCTCCGATGGCACAGTTGCCATCCAGCAGCCGCTGATCCAGCCGCTCTTCGGAGGCAAGTCTGCTTCTGAACTCGTGGCGTATCTCATCGAAGCCGGCGACCAGCGCGGTTACGACATCGTCAAGAATTACTGGAAAGCCCAAGCGTCGGCGGCCAGCAACACAAAGGGTTGGGAAAAAGCGCTAAACGCCGGTGTGGTCGACGGAACCAGGGTCACCGAAGCCACCAAGGTCACCCTCGACTTGGCCAAGGTGAAGGCCGCTGCGGCCGCGTTGCCAAAGAGTTCTGGTGATCTGGAAGTCACCTTCCATCCGAGCTTCACAGTTTTCGACGGTTCTTACGCCAACAACGCTTGGTCCCAGGAGCTTCCCGACCCCATCACGAAACTGGTATGGGGCAACGTCGCGCTGCTGAGCCCGAAGACCATGAAGGACTTGGGGCTGAAGGATGGCGATGTCGTCAATCTGAAGCGCGGCAGCTTTATCGTCGAGATGGCGGTTGCAGCGCAGCCCGGCCACGCCGATCAGTCCATCTCGGTGTTCCTTGGCTACGGCCGCGAGAAGTGCGGGCGTGTCGGCAAGGGCGTTGGCTTTAACGGCTATCCACTGCGCACAACCGGAGCCTACTATTTGGCCACGGATATCGCGCTTGAGAAGAGCGGCGGTAAGGTAGAGTCCTTAGCGACCACCCAGGGCCACAACTCGATGGAAGGCCGGCCCATCGTCCGCGAGGCCTCCCTCAGCGATTACAAAAAAGATCCCGGCTTCCCTGAAAAGGCCGTCGAAGTTCCGAAACTGATTCAGCTGTATCCGGACAAGACGTGGGATACGGGCAACCAGTGGGGCATGGCCATCGATCTGACGGCCTGCACCGGCTGCACAGCGTGCACGGTGGCCTGCCAGGCTGAAAACAACATCCCGGTCGTCGGCAAAGATCAGGTGATGCGTGGACGCGAAATGCACTGGATCCGCATCGACCGTTATTACACCGGCGACGAAGCTGAGGCCGAGGTCGTAACGCAGCCTGTGCCCTGTATGCAGTGCGAGAACGCCCCCTGCGAGAACGTTTGCCCGGTGGCGGCTACGGTCCATAGCGACGAGGGCCTGAATGCGATGACCTATAACCGCTGCGTCGGTACACGGTATTGCATGAACAACTGCCCGTTCAAGGTTCGCCGCTTCAACTTCTTCAACTTCCATCGGGATATTCAGGAAATAGAAAAGATGGTCTTCAACCCGGACGTAACGGTCCGCATGCGCGGCGTCATGGAGAAGTGCACCTACTGCGTCCAGCGCATTCAGGAGACCAAGATCGCCTATAAGACGGCCGGCATACGGCCCGGACCGGATGGCCGCATTCCCTACAAGGATGGCGACATCCAATCCGCGTGCCAGCAGACATGCCCGGCAGACGCGATTGTTTTTGGCGATATTCGGGATCCCGAAAGCCGGGTCTCAAAGCTGAAGAAGCAGGACCGTAACTACGCAATGCTGGCTGAGTTGAACGTGCGGCCGCGCACCACCTACCTCGCCAAAGTTAGAAATACCAATCCGGAGTTGGCATAGATGGCAGACCTGGCGATTGATCTGCAGGCAGAACTGAACCCGCCGCTGGTGCTGGGCAACCCGAGTTATCACGAGGTTACCGAGCAGATTAGCGAAATCACGGAGTGGAAGACTCCCAAGGCCTGGTACGTGATGACCGCCATCACCGGCCTTATCACGCTGAACTTGGTGGGCATGCTGACCTACCTGGTGGCCCGCGGCATCGGCGTCTGGGGCAACAACTCGCCAGTCGGTTGGGCATGGGACATTACCAACTTCGTTTTCTGGATCGGTATCGGCCACGCCGGCACGCTGATCTCGGCCATTCTGTTCCTGTTCCGGCAAAAATGGAGAAACTCCATCAACCGTTCCGCTGAGGCGATGACGCTGTTCGCGGTGGCGTGCGCGGCAATTTTCCCGCTGTTCCACACCGGCCGTCCCTGGCGCGCCATCTACTGGCTGTTCCCGATCCCGAATACCTACCTCAACATGTGGCAGAACTTCCGCAGCCCGCTCGAATGGGACGTGTTCGCGGTCTCCACGTACGGAACCGTGTCGCTTCTGTTCTGGTACACGGGGCTGGTTCCCGATCTGGCCACTCTTCGCGATCGGGCCATTAGTCCAATTCGCAAGACTGTACTTCGGTTTGATGTCCCTTGGCTGGCGAGGATCGGCCACCCATTGGCGCCATTACGAGAAGGCGTACATGATCCTGGCCGGCATCTCGACGCCGCTGGTGCTCTCGGTCCACACCATCGTCAGCTTCGATTTCGCGGCTTCTGTACTGCCGGGCTGGCACACCACCATCTTTCCGCCCTACTTCGTCGCCGGCGCCATCTTCTCGGGATTCGCCATGGTGATGACGCTGCTTCTGATCAGCCGCTGGCTGCTGCACCTGGAAAACCTGATCACGATGAAGCATCTCGAGAACATGAATAAGATCATCCTCGCGACCGGCTCCATTGTCGGTTACGCCTATGCCACCGAGTTCTTCATTGCCTGGTATAGCGGCAACCCTTATGAGAGGTTCACCTTCCTCAACCGGGCGCTGGGACCGTATTGGTGGGCGTATTGGACCATGATCACGTGCAACGTTATTATTCCCCAGTTGTACTGGTTTAAGAAAATCCGCGTCAGCCTTCCGATTATGTTCGTGATTTCCATTACCACCAACATCGGGATGTGGTTTGAGCGCTTCGTCATTATCGCGACTTCGCTGCACCGTGACTTCCTGCCGTCGTCATGGGGATACTTCCGGCCCACCATCATCGACATCATGACGTTGGTCGGCACGTTCGGGCTGTTCCTGACCTTGTTCCTGTTGTTCGTGCGCTTCCTGCCCATGATTGCGCTCTCGGAAGTGAAGGGCATGATGGCCACCAGCAAGGCGCACCACTAGGGAGAGGAGAGCAAATTCATGGGATTCCTCGGATCACAAAAACAACTGGAAGGCAGCTTCTACGGAGCGGTGGGCACGTTTGACGACGACCGTGATTTGGTGCACGCCATCGAGAAGATCCGCCGTCAAGGCTACTCCAAGCTCGAGGCTTATACGCCGTTCCCCGTTCATGGGATTGACGAAGCGCTAGGCGCACGGCAGTCGCGGCTGGGCTGGTTCGTGGTCTGTTGCGGCCTCACCGGAACAACCATCGCAACCACTTTCATCTGGTGGTCGAGCGCGGTCAGTTATCGTTTGACGATCGGCGGCAAGCCGCCGTTCGATGTTACGTTCTCGGTGCCGATTATGTTCGAGGTCACCATTCTGCTGTCCGCCTTCGCCTCGGTATTCGGAATGTTTGGGCTTTGGAACAAGCTGCCTCAGCTGTATCACCCGATCTTTAATTACAGCAATGCGGAACGGATCAACGACGATGCGTTCGTGCTCGCCATTGAAGCCGAAGATCCCCGTTTCGATCCACAGGAATGCACCAAGGTGCTGCAAGCGGCCGGCGCTCGCATTGTTGAAGTGGTGGAGAACTAATGATTCTTTCAGCATTCAACAAACGGGGGCAGATCTGGCTGCGCTGCGCCGCGGGCGCGCTGGCGCTTGCCGGCGTGCTTTCTGTCACGTCTTGTGCAGGCTCAACTTCGCGTGAGCCCCAAATCCAGATCTTTAACGACATGCGCCAGCAGCCGAAGTTTCAGCCGCAGTCGCCGGCCGATTTCGCCGCTTTCGCCGATGGGCGGTCGGAGCGCCGTCCTGTCGCCGGTACGATTCCGCGCGGTCAGTTTGAAGGCTCCGACGAGATTTTCTTCACCGGCGTCTCAAACGGAAACTACATCACGACGAACCCATTGAAGATAACGCCGGAGGTTTTGGCATTGGGCCAAATGCGCTTCAACACGTACTGTCAGCCGTGTCATGGCCGGTTGGCGAATGGAAAAGGCATCGTGGGTGTCAGGACGCCTACATGGATCGCGTCCAGCTTGGTTGACGACAGGGTGATGGCATTTGCCGATGGCGACTTCTTTGATGTGATCACGCATGGCCGCCGGTCGATGCCGGCGTATCGTTACCAGATTGCGGCGAGTGACCGGTGGGCCATTATTGCCTACCTTCGTGCTCTGCAACGGGCCTCCCACGGAACCATCGAAGATGTGCCCCAGGACCTGCGGTCCGAACTTCACTAGGATGGCGAGCTCATAAAAATGGAACACGGGCAATCAAATCAAGACAGTTACTACCTGCCGGACTCAGCGTGGCAAAAGGGTCGCAACATCCTTGTCGGCATTGCTGCGTTGGGTTGGATCCTCTCCATCGCAGGGCTGTTTGTTGACCGGCAACAATTCTTCTTCTCCTATTTGGCGGCGTTCTTTTACTTCCTGGTCATCGCCGCCGGCTCTCTTTTCTTTGTCGAGGTTCAGTACCTGAGCGGCTCGGTTTGGAGTGTCACGGTACGGCGTCTCATGGAGAACATCAGCGTTGGCATGGTCTGGGCTGCGCTCCTTTTTATTCCCATCATTTTCGGCATCAGCGATCTCTATAAGTGGTCGCATCCGAACATCGTCAGGGGCGACGAGATCATGCAAGGCCGTACCACGTACTTTGGCTACCCGTTCTTCTTCGCCCGCGTCATCGCATACTTCGCGATTTGGTGTTTCTTCAGCCTTCGCATCTACAAGCGCTCGGTGGATATGGACCGGTCTGGTTCTGTCCTGAATATCCTCAAGGCCGAGAGTCTCAGCGCTCCGGGCTTGCTGCTCTTGTTCGTTACCGTTTCGCTCGCTGCCGATGACTGGATTATGTCTCTCCAGCCGCATTGGTACTCCACCATGTGGGGAGTTTATTGTCTCGCTGGCGGCGCGCTGGCTTTCATGTCGTCCTTAACGCTGATTTGCCTCGGCCTTCGTAAACACGGCTATTTGACGCACACCATCACGCTGGAGCATTTCCACGATCTGGGCAAATGGATGTTCGCCCTGACCGTGTTCTGGACCTACATCGCCTTCAGCCAGTACATGCTGATCTGGTATGCCAACTTGCCGGAAGAAACCATCTTTTTCTATAACCGGATGCAGGGGAGCTGGCTGTATGTCAGTCTGTTGCTGGTGTTCGGCCATTTCATTTTCCCGTTCTTTCTGTTGCTGGCACGTGCGGCGAAGCGGAGTTTTCCAATCCTGACATTCGCGGCGACCTGGCTGGTCTTCATTTGCTACGTGGATGTGTACTGGATGGTGATGCCGGTGCTCCACCCGCAGGGCCTCGCCCCCCACTGGCTCGACCTTACGACGCTGCTCGCGGTTGGAGGCACGTTCGCGGTTGGCTTCTGGCTGCGCCTGCGCAAAACAGCAATGATCCCGGTCGGCGACCTCCGCTTGGAACGTTCGCTGGCCTTTAAGAATATGTAGGTTGCGAATCGATAGGTAGAGTTATGGAATCAAACGAGCATACAGACCCTGAAGTTCCGATCCCGGACCAAATCCAGGCGGAGACCGGTTACGACAAGCAGGAGCCGCCGGCCGCCCTGATCGCGGGGCTGTCGCTTTCCACCTTTCTGGCGTTGATAGCGGTGATTCTTGGCGTTCGCGCATACTTTGACTACACCAAGCAGCAGTATGAGGAGAAGGTAGGGCAGGCAGTGGCAGAGGATTTGAAGAACCTTCATGGCAATGAAGACGAAGCCCTGAATTCCTATAAGGTCGTGGATAAAAACAATGGTGTAGTTCGGATCCCGATTCGCCGCGCGATGGAACTGATCGCGAAGGAATCGGCCGAAGGAAAACTGAAGTACGCGCAGAAAGAGTATCCGGTGAAGAGCCCGACGTCAGGCGGGAGCGCTCCCGGCGATGCAACTGGTAAACCCGCACCGGCGGCAGCGGTTCCGGTGAAAGCTATAAATGGCAGTTCCCCCACAGGCAAATAAATTCGTTCGCCGGGCTGGTCTGGCGGCCTTGCTGGTCGCGATCACCGCCTCCGCGGTGTTCGCGGAGCAGCCGACCCCGTATGAATTGCAGGGCGTGAGAGTGGATGAAGAGGTCGGAAAGAAGATTGACCTCAAGCTTGAGTTTACGAATGAAAGAGGTTATCCGGAACCGCTTGCGGACTTCTTCGATAAGGGCAAGCCGGTAATCCTGAACCTGGTGTATTACACCTGTCCGATGTTATGCAACCTGATTTTGAACGGGCAGGTAGAAGTGTTACGGCAGATCCCATGGACGCCGGGCGAACAGTTTAACGTGGTGACCATTAGCATCAATCCCAGCGAAACGTTCGATTTGGCGGTGAAGAAGAAAGCTGTGTACCTGACGAGTTATGACAGACCGGCGCCGGGCTGGCACTTTATGACCGATTACAATGGCAACGCCAAAAAGCTGGCTGAGCAACTGGGCGACCATTACCGCTGGGATGAACCGAGTCAGCAGTTTGCTCACGCCGCGGTGATCTTCGTCCTCACTCCGGCCGGTGTCATCTCGCGTTATCTGTACGGTGTTAAGTTCAAATCCCGCGACGTACGGCTGGCCTTAACCGAGGCCGCCAGCGACAAGTTCGCTTTCAGCGTAGATCGATTGCTGCTGTATTGCTTTCATTACGATCCCAAGGCGCGCTCTTATACGTTGTTTGCCACTAACTTTATGCGCGCTGGCGGGATTGTCTGTTTGTTCTTGATGTTCTTTTTCGTGCGCCGGATGTTGCAGGCGGAGCGCCAACGCGCCCGGCTGCTGCCGTCGCCTTAGTTAGGGGGATGGGCTTATCCCATCGGTAGTGTCAGTGAGTTGGGTTGTGGGTGCAGCGTGTGCCGGCCAAGGTGTGCCGCGCGGCGCTTCGATGAGAGAGCAATATCAACATGGAATGGATTAGATCGCTCGTTCTTCCGCCTCAGGGGTCAGCGTATGCGTCGCAAGTCGACTCGCTGTATATGTTCCTGATTTGGCTTAGTCTGTTTTTCTTCTTATTGATTGCCGGATTGGCGATTTATTCCGCCATCCGCTGGCGCCACAAACCTGGCGATGTTACTCCTCACATCTCGCACAACACAACCCTGGAGATCACCTGGACCATCATTCCGTTGTTCCTGGTCATCATGATTTTCTTTTGGGGCTTCAAAGGCTATCTCGCAGCGTCCGTTCCCCCGGGTGACGCAACCGAAATTCAGATCACTGCTCAGAAGTGGAATTGGACCTTTGAATATCCGGACGGAAACCGTGCCATCAATGAACTGCATATCCCGCTTGGAAAGCCGGTTAAGTTCATTATGTCCTCGCAGGACGTCATCCACGATTTCTTTGTGCCTGACATGCGCGTGAAGCACGATATCCTGCCGAATCGCTACACCGAAGTGTGGTTCACTCCAACCGTTCCCGGCAAGCATCACGTCGAGTGTGCCGAATATTGCGGAAAAGGGCATTCCGACATGGCCGCGACCATTTACGTCGATACCCCAAAAGACTATGACAAGTGGCTGGAAACGGGTGGCGTTGATCCCAATATGCCGCTTCCGCAAATGGGTGCGCTTCTTTACCAGACCAAGGGTTGCGCCACGTGCCACTCCATCGACGGAACAAGGGGTACCGGTCCAAGTTGGAAGGGCGTTTACGGCTCTATGCAGCCGCTCTCCGACGGGACCAGCGTCTTGGCCGACGAGAACTACATTCACGAGTCGATCCTCGTGCCTGGCGCGAAGATCGTAAAGGGGTATGACAACGTTATGCCCGTGTTCCAGGGTTTGCTTCGTGACCGCGAAGTGAATGCACTAATTGCGTATATCAAGACGCTAAAGTAGAAAAGGTTAACCATGGCAGACGTCATTTCAGCACCCAGCGCGCACGGAACCGAGTCCCACCATGCCAGCTATCTAGTGGAGCCAAAGGGGCTCAAGAGCTGGCTAACGACCGTCGATCACAAACGGCTTGGCATCATGTACCTGGCTTCCATTTCGTTTGCGTTCTTTCTGGGCGGCATTTTCGCGCTGCTGGTTCGCCTCTCACTGCTCAACCCGAAGCACGTCATCTTCGGGCATGTTCTGATGAGTGCGGAAACTTACAACAAGGCGTTTACCTTACATGGCGCCATCATGGTGTTCTTGTTCATCATCCCTTCCATTCCCGCGGCCATGGGCAACTTTGTCTTGCCGCTGATGCTAGGCGCAAAAGACGTCGCCTTTCCCCGCCTGAACCTATGCAGTTACTACATTTATGTGACCGGCGCAGTGATGGCGCTAAGCGCGCTGGTGCTGGGCGGTGTTGATACGGGCTGGACCTTCTATACGCCCTACAGCACCACCACCGACGGTCCCGTGGGCCTCATGACCATGGCCGTGTTTGTGCTCGGCTTTTCATCCATCTTCACCGGCATCAACTTCATCGCCACCATTCACAAGCTTCGCGCCCCCGGAATGGGCTGGTTCGATATGCCGCTGTTCTGCTGGGGCATTTATTCCACCGCGCTGATTCAGGTTCTCGCCACCCCCGTGCTGGCCATCACGCTGGTCCTCATGTTGATGGAGCGCGTATTCAACATCGGCATCTTCGACGCCCGGCTCGGCGGCGACCCGGTTCTCTTCCAGCACTTCTTCTGGTTCTATTCGCATCCGGCCGTGTACATCATGATCCTGCCCGGCATGGCTATTATTAGCGAGATCATCCCCGTCTTCTCGCGAAAGACGATTTTCGGCTATCGCATGATCGCCTTCTCGAGCGTCGCCATTGCGCTGATCGGCTTCCTCGTTTGGGGCCACCATATGTTCGTCGCGGGCGAATCGCAGCTGGCTGTGGTGGTGTTTTCAGCGCTCACCTTCCTGGTCGCCATTCCTTCCGGCATCAAGGTGTTTAACTGGCTGGCTACCATGTGGCGCGGCTCCATTTCGCTTGAGACGCCCATGCTGTATGCCATCGCCTTTTTGCTGCTCTTCGGAATCGGCGGCTTGACCGGCATCTTCCTCGGCGCACTGTCCACGGACGTCCATCTCACCGACACCTACTTCGTTGTGGCTCACTTCCACTACGTGATGATGGGCGGCACCGTGATCGCCTTCCTCGGCGGCCTTCACTACTGGTGGCCCAAAATGACCGGCCGTATGTACAACGAGCGGCTCGGTCAAATCGGCGCCGTCATCGTCTTCATCGGCTTTAATGCCACCTTCTTCCCGCAGTTCATCATGGGCGGCCAGGGCATGCCCCGCCGTTATTACAACTATCTGGACCAGTACCAGCCGATGCACGCATTCTCTACAGTCGGTTCCTGGATTTTGGCTTCGGGGCTTTTCCTGACGCTGTTCTACTTACTCGCCTCCCTCCGCAAGAAGGCCGATGCGCCCAAGAATCCCTGGGGCGGCAAGACCATGGAATGGTTGGCTGATTCGCCGCCGACTCCTCACAACTTCGATGGACAACCCGTCGCAACGCATGGCCCGTATGATTTTTCGCCGGTTACCAAACACTAGGGACTACTCACCGAATGAGCTCACTATCTCAACCAATTGAGGGGCACGATCCGCTGGCGGTAGCCGCGCACGACCATCACGACCCCACGCTCCAGCACCATTTCGCCACCAAGGAACAGCAGTTCGATACCAGCAAGATCGGTATGTGGCTGTTTCTGGCCACGGAAATCCTGATGTTCGGCGGCCTGTTCGCCGGATTCACTTTGATGCAATCGCGCTTTCCCGAAGCCTTTCTCCTCGCTCACGAACATCTCAGTAAACCACTCGGCGCCCTGAACACCATCGTGCTGCTGGTGAGCAGCTTCACGATGGTTATGGCCGTGCACAAAGCGCGCACGAACAAGCGGAAGGAGTTGGTCCGCTATCTGACCGCAACCATCACTTGCGCCTGTATCTTCCTGGTCGTTAAATATTTCGAGTATTCAGCCAAGTTCGAGCACGGCCTTCTGCCTGGCCATTACTTCACTTACAAGGAAGACCCCACCGGTCATCAGTTCATCTTCTTCAGCTTTTACTTCATGATGACGGGGCTTCATGGATTCCACATTCTCGTCGGCATTTTCGTATTGCTGTGGATCACCATGCGTTCCAGCCGGGGCGACTTCACTAGTAACTACTACACCCCGGTCGACCTGGTCGGTCTCTACTGGCATTTGGTCGACATAATCTGGATCTATCTCTTCCCTTTGCTGTACCTGATCAAGTAGCGCTAAGCACAAAGACGAAGGACTTTATTCATGAGCGAACCTACTGCAACACTGGCCGAACAAACCCACGCCGCGAACCACGATGATCACGATGCTCATGCGCCGCGCACTTACATTCTTACTTTGATTGCGCTGCTGACGCTGACGATAATAACGGTTGCTGTCTCGTATATCGACTTCGGCGCGGGCAACATCGTTGTCGCCGTCACCGTGGCCACCATCAAGGCTTTCCTGGTCGGCCTCATTTTCATGCATCTGCTTCACGATAAGCCGATCAACGGCATCATCTTCTGCGCGGCATTTCTCTTTTTGAGCCTCTTGTTCCTGTTCACCTTTCTGGATGAAAACAGCCGCAACGCGCTTGTCTATTCGACCCCGCCCGCCGGAAACATGCCGCCGCCCAATATGGCGGTTGCAACGGCCATCGACGGTAAACCTGTAGGTACCGAGGTGAAGAAGCCCACTCCGGCGCTCTCGTCCGCGCCTGCCTACGCAAACGGAGTTCCGGCTGCGGCCCCTGCCGCTACTGGCCCCGGTGCCACCGCCCAGAGCGCCGAGCCGCCGCGGAAGTAGCCTCCGTTCACCACTTGATTCATCAGGGCTGGCCTTGCGGGTGCAGCCCTATGGCGTTCTTAAGCTAGTGCTGCGCGATGCTGAGCAAATTCCCGTCCGGATCCTTGAACCAAGCAACCTGAGTGCCTCCAGGAGCGGTCCAGATGCTCAACTCGTGTTGGTCGTTTAGTCCCGGGAATCGCTCGAAATGTATACCGCGCTTTTGAAGCGCCTTCACCGTTTCAGCGATGTCGGCAACCCGCCAACCCAAAACCGTGTAAGTGGCGGCAGCGACCTGCGGCACAACAGTAACGCGCAGCATGGTTCCGGCCGCGTCAAACACCAGTGCGAATGGCAGTTCCTCGCTGACCAGCGTCAGCCCTAATGTGTCCCGATAAAACGTCTTCGCCCGATCCGGGTCGCGTACGCCGACAAATGCTGTCAATTTTGATGCGGTTAACATTTTTCCCTCGATAGTAACTATTTCCGACAGTCACGAACGCCAGTTGACTCCCCACTGTTCCCGGAGATCCAGCGGTATGCTGAAGCTCGGACGATTTCCGCCGCGCCCCACGTAGACGATCGATTCGACAATCAGCCGCCCCATATGCTCCCCGAGCGCGCTGACTGCTTTCGAATGTTCCAGCAACGCGCTGGCCTCGAAGCCTAGCGCCCTCAGTGGCGCAACCAGAGCCGTCTCCCAGCGAGGTTCTTCAACGCCCAGCCACTCAGCCTGAGCCGCGCCCAAAAAACACCGCATGAGCAACGGCGCCGCGTGACTGAACACGTCGCCCGCCAAGGTGGAGGCCATCATGTCAATCAGGGCTTTGGTTAGCGCCTGTCCTTCCGGGCATGGCCCGAACTGGTGAGCCGCAATCGCCTCGGTCAGCGCCTTCGCGCTTGCGACATCCCTGGGTAGCAACTCGGGCTGGATGCCCAACAGATGACCGACCACCAGCCAGCAATGGAGAAATGCTTCGCGTTCAGCCGGCGCCACTTCTACGCCCAGCTTGTCCAACCCGTCCAGTGCGATCCAGGAAAACGACATCAGTGTCCCCGCCAGGTCTTCCTGGTTCACCGGCAGGCCGAAGTCAGCCTTCCATTGGGGTGCGGTCGGCGCCAATTGACGAATCGCAGCGTGCATCAGGCGGACCTTCTGTATCGTGCGCCGGCCGCGCCCTTGGTCCGTCGTCAAGCCCCCCGGCTGCATGACATCCACTAGCAATTGCGCTGTCTCTATAATTCGCCGTGTCGGGTTGCTGGCAAGCCGCGTGGTCAGCGCCAGTACGTGCACTCCATTTCTGCCGAGATAACAAAACGGCAGTGAATAGCAATACAGCACCAGGATCAGCTTTGTCCCGTATCGCCAGAACAGTTGCTCGCCCGTTTGGATCAGCCGTGAATCGGCCCATTCCGGCAAGGCATCGGTCTGCGCCAGGTAGTCCCGAACAATTTGCGGCAGGCTTTCCGGCGTCGGATACTCGTTCGCCACCATATTCCGCATCAGGTCGTTGACGGCTGCCACATCGCCGTCTCTGAAAAGCTCGGTTACCACCCGGTCGGCCACTGGATCGCCCACCAGGCGCATCTGTTCGAGGAATGGGACGGTCCACGGCGGCGCCGTCGTTGGAATGGGATCGGGCACAGCGCAACTATAACTCAATAACGGATGCGTCCTGGCTAAGTGGCCTCGGACTCGACGGGTTCCTCTGCATCCTTCGCCTGGATTTCTTCTTCTTTGTACTGCAGTTCGTACAGCTTGTAGTAGATGCCGCGCAATGCCAGCAACTCCTGGTGGGTTCCCATTTCGCGCAGTTGAGCTTTGTGCATGACCAGGATTCGATCCGCGCTTTGAATGGTGGAGAGCCGGTGCGCGATCACCAGCGACGTCCGCCCATGCACCAGTCTTGACATCGCTTCCCGGACGCGCAACTCTGTTTCGGTATCCACGCTCGAAGTCGCTTCATCCAGAATCAGAATCCGCGGGTTATGCGCTAAGGCTCGAGCAAAACTCATCAGTTGCTTCTGGCCGGTCGAGAATCCGTTGCCGCGTTCTCTGACCGGCTCATCAAACCGCGACGGCAGCTGGTTCACAAAATCGAGCAGGTTTACTTGTTCCGCTGCCGCCGTAATATCCTCATCGGAGATACGCTCCGTGCCCAGCCGGATGTTCGTTCCGATCGTTCCCGTGAAAAGATAGGGGTCCTGCAGAACCACGCCGAAATGGCTGCGAAGATCCTGCAAATTGAATTGCCGGACGTCGATGCCGCCAATCCGGATCGCGCCGCGCTGGACGTCATAAAAGCGCAGCAGGATGCTGATCAGCGTGGTCTTACCGGCGCCGGTGTGGCCCACCACGGCAATCGTCTCGCCCGGATTGACCTGGAAGCTTACATCGCGCAGCACCCAGTCTTCCCCCTGATACGCGAACCAGACGTGGTCGAACTCAATCGCGGCCGGTCCCTCTGGAAACGCAGCCGGATCGGCCGGCGACACGATTTCAGGTTGTGTATCCAGCAGCTTGAAGATCCGTTCAGACGCCGCCATGGCTCCTTGTAGAATGTTGTACTTTTCGCTGAGATCCTGAATGGGCTTGAAGAAGCGCATCCCATACTGAAAGAACGCCACCAGCACGCCCAGCGTCAACGCGCCTTGCCGGATGCGAAAGCCGCCGTAGGCCAGCAGCATCGCCAGCGAAAGCATCCCGAGGAACTCCACCACCGGATAGAACCAGCCGTACGCGGTGATAGCGTCTTTGAAAGCGTTCATGTGGGCGCGGTTGATTTCGTCGAACTCCCGTCTGCTGAGGTTTTCACGATTGAACAACTGCAGCACCGCCATCCCGGCAACGTGCTCCTGGAGATACGCGTTGATCCGGGCAATCGCGACGCGAATCCGGCGGTAACTGTGCGAAGCCTTCCTGCGGAATTGGATCGTCACCAAAATCACTGCCGGCATCACGGCCAGCAGCAGTCCGGTCATCCCGGGGCTGAGCTTGAACATCACAATCAAAACAAACAGCAACATGCAGAAGTCGCCCACAATGGTGACCAGCCCCGAGGCGAACAAGTCGTTCAAAACATCCACATCCGTCGTCACTCGCGTCACGAGCCGGCCCACGGGGTTCTTATCGAAGTAGGAAACATCCAGGCGCTGCAGATGACTCATCAGCTGTTTGCGCAGATCAAACATGGCCTTTTGGCCCGTCCACTGCATCAGGTACGTCTGGCCGAAATCAAACACGAAGCCAAACAACAAGGTGGCAAGGTAAATCCCCGTAATCTGCGAGAGTCCGGTCCAGGCATCCGCTGACAGAAAGTTGTCCAGAATCGACGGCGTGCGGTGTGGGGAGGGAACCAGATAACGGTCGACCGCTAGCTTTGTGAGCAGCGGTCCGATAATCTGTAGGAGAGAGTCTAACAGCAGCAAGACCAGCGAGGCTGCAACGATTGCGCGATACGGCTTCAGGTACGTCAGCAGCCGTCGCATCAACCGGCCATCGTAAGCCTTACCGAGTACCTCTTCTTCCAAGTGGTCCTGTTCCTCGCCTTCCGGTTCAGCTTGCTTCCGGGTCTAGCTAAGATTTTCGCATTGTGATCGTGGACTTGTGCGCTGGTGGCTGCCCGGTAGAGGTCTCTTGTGAAGGAACTAACCGCCGCCCGTCGCAGGTACGGACCCGGTCAAGAAACTGGAATGAACGGATTAGTGATCATTGACAAGCCGGCCGGCCGCACCAGTCACGACATCGTGAACGCGTGGCGACGATTGTCCGGCTCCCGGAGAGTAGGACACTTGGGCACGCTCGACCCCATGGCCACCGGTGTGCTCGCGCTCGTAGTTGGGTCCGCTACCCGGCTCGCCCAGTTCTATAACCATCAGCGAAAGACCTACGAGGCTGAGATCCTCTTCGGCAAAATTTCCGACACCTATGATGTGGAGGGCGAAGTCATCCCAACTGGCGCCGCCATGCCGGACCCTTGTGCAGTCCGGGTTGCCCTGGATCGATTCCGTGGATCATTCTCGCAGGTGCCTCCTCCGGTCTCCGCAAAGAAAGTGAAAGGAGTTCCGGCCTATAAACTGGCTCGCAAGAAGATTGACGTGGAGCTGCAGGCGGTTCAAGTGGAAATCAGCGAGCTTGCCATCAACGCCCAGCAATCCGATTCCGTAACCATCACCTTGACTTGTTCCGCGGGAACCTACATTCGCGGCATCGCCCATGACCTCGGCCGGCACTTGGGTTGTGGCGCCGTTCTGGCGAGGCTGCGGCGTACCCGCAGCGGCGACTTCGATCTTTCCCGCGCCCGCTCGCTCGAAGAACTCGCTCAACTGGCTGCCGAGGGCCGGCTCAGTGAAGCCGTGATTCCCGCCAGTGGGTTACTCCCTCAGTTCCCAGCCGCCTATGTCGACGCCACATTGGAAGCTCAGATCCGGCAGGGCAGGGAATTTCGCACTTCGCCGTTCGTGGTGACGCCCGGAGCCCCGCATGTGAAAGCAGTCTCGTACTCCGGCGAGCTGATCGCCATCGGCGAACTCAAGTTCCCGAACGTCTACCATCCCGCCATCGTCCTCTAACTCGTGGTTGTGGGGCAGGATGGCATGCCCGTCTTTGCGGCTGCCCGCCATCGGCGAACTCAAGTTCCCGAACGTCCGTCCTCTAACTCGTGGCACAGCCTTCAGGCTGTGAGGCTCTAGTGGTCTCCAGCCCATGAAAGCCGCTACCCTTTCTTCCGCTCTTCTCTTCGCTTCTTCGCCCAGCCTGGCTTATCGGCCTGCCGTGAACGCCCTAAGGCCAGTGCGTCCTGCTCCACTTCGTGGGTGATCACCGAGCCCGCTGCGATGTACGCGCCGCTTCCGATTGTTAAGGGCGCTACCAGGGTCGAGTTGCTGCCCACAAACACATGGTCTTCAATACGTGTCGGATGTTTGTGTGTACCGTCGTAATTGCACGTAATCGTGCCCGCTCCCACGTTCGTCGCTTCACCGATGAACGCATCGCCCAGGTAGGCCAGATGGTTCGCTTTCGACCGCTGATCCATGGTCGTGTTCTTTAATTCGACATAGTTCCCAATGTGACAGTGGTCTCCCACCACGGCATTCTGCCTCAAGCGGGAGAACGGGCCCACCCACGCGGAATGCCCAATTTTCGTCCGCTCCGCAACCACGTACGGCAGAATGCGCACGGCATCGGCGATCTCGCAGTCGCGAAGCAAAGATCCGGCCCCGATTCTGCACTCGGCCCCGATTTTCGTTGCGCCCCGCAGTTCCACATGCGCCTCGATCACCGTATCTTGTCCGACCTCGACGTCCATGTCAATCGTCACCGTTTCCGGCTTCTCAATCGTCACGCCGTTCAGCATCAGCGCTTCTGTCTTGCGCTGCCGCAGAATGCGGTCGGCGACGGCCAGTTCCACCCGCGTATTGATGCCCAGCAATTCCGTCTCATCGGCCACCAGGTTTGGTGCGATGGAATGTCCCTGCTTGCGCAGGATCTCTACCATATCCGTCAGATAGTATTCGCCGGATTTATGGTTAGGTTGAAGCTCACCGATATGCTGCCAGAACAGCGCCGCGTCGAACCAATACGCGCCGGTATTGATCTCGCGGATAGCAAGTTGCTCCGGCGATGCGGCCTTCTGCTCCACGATGGCCGCAATCCGTCCGTCTGGGGTCCGCACGATTCGCCCGTAGCCTGTGGGATCGCTCACCTCTGTTGTGATCACGCTGCCGGCAATGCCGTCCCGATCGTCTTTCTGAAGAAACGATTCCAGAGTCGGCGTTCTTATCAGTGGGCCATCGCCGTTCAGTATCAGCAGCCGGCCGGAAGCTTCCAACAGCTGCTGCGTGCAAGCGACTGCATGCCCCGTCCCTTTTTGCTCTTCTTGCAAAGCAAAGCGCACACCCGGTGTCTTAACGCTGGCACGCACTTCGGCGGCCTGATGTCCAATTACCGCGACAATCTTTTCCGCCGGCGCCAGCGGCAGCGCCGCGCGTATCACATGATTCAGCAGCGTGTCTCCGCCTGCTTCATGCAGCACCTTCGCCTTCCTCGACTTCATCCGCGTGCCAAGACCGGCGGCCAGTATGACCACTGTTACGTTCTCTTTCATTGCGAGTCTTTCTGTTGCTCCAGTATCATCTGCCGCTTCAAATTCCGGGCTCGGGCTCGCTTTGCCAGCTCCACCACAATCTGCGCCGATACCCGCGGATCGTGCCGTACTAACTTCGTATCGCCTACCAGATCGCCGGTTACTACCTTCAGGCCCATGTCTTCGAGCTGCTCAAAGTCGTTCTCTACCGGGCGGACTTGCTGCGCCGCATACTTTCTTCGCAGAGCCGCTGAAATGGGCGCTACATTCAGCACCACGCAATCCATCAGTTGCCGCCGGGCATGCTTGTTGATCGCTTTCACGTGAAGCGATGCCGATAGATTGACGGTTTCGCCCGGCTGCCACATCAGGTTCACGAAATACACCTTGAGCGCGGGCGAGGCCGCAATCGCCTCGGGTATCCCCTGCACCAGCAGGTTCGGAATAACGCTGGTGTAAAGCGAACCAGGACCCAGGGTGATCACATCGGCTTGCGCGATCGCCTCCAACGTCTCCGGCAACGGCTTGCATCGCCTGGGCAGGATGCTGACCAGATCGATCGGCTGGTGGCTCTTGCTGATCTTGCTTTCACCCACCACCACCGTGCCGTCCTGCAGCCTTGCCGTGAGGGTTACGTTAGCTGCCGTGGCCGGGAAAATTCGTCCCCGGATGGCAAGAATCTCCGACGAGAGCTGCACGGCGTGTGGAAAGTCGCCGGTAATCTGGTTCATCGCCGCCAGGAACAGGTTGCCGAAACTGTGTCCCTTCAAACCGCGGCCCGACCCGAACCGGTGCTGGAATAGCTTCGTTAACAGCGCTTCATCTTCCGCCAGGGCTACCATGCAGTTCCGGATATCGCCCGGAGGCAGGATGTCCAGATCACGTCGCAGCCGCCCGGAACTTCCCCCGTCATCCGTCACCGTGACGATGGCGGTGATCTCGATTGGCTTGTTGCCGATGGCGGGCGGCGAGTGGATACCCGGTGCGTACCGCTTCAGTCCCGAAAGGATCGTGGATAGACCGGTTCCGCCGCCGATCGACACAATGCGGAGTGGGCCTCTCGCTGCTCGATACCGCGGCCGTTTCGCTGGGCGCACCATTACTGCTTATTAGCATCGCAGGCTGTGCCCAGACGACCCTCGCACTGTGGCGGACTAGCGCCGCGGCTTCTTCGGCGCTGGTTCGTCTTCTTCGTCTTCGTACACTGGAACCGAATCCAAATCTTCGGCCTCAAGTACTTGGCCGCAGTCGAGGCAGCGGACGTATTCTGTGCCGTCCCGCCGGTACAGGAATTCGGTCCGCTCATGCTGGCATCCCTGCATAACGAGGTAAAACTTATTCTAGACTGCACGATACGACTGTCAAGTGTCAAACTGGCAATGCGAATTCAGTCACTTGCACCGGGTACAATCATCGCAAATGCACATCGGGCGTTGCGCGCAGCCGGCAGGCAGTCAAACCCGCTTTCCCTGTGCCGGGGCCCGTTAGGAGCGAATGGTCTTTGCTGGTTCCACCTGACCCTCTTCTCATCGATCCGCGGAGCCCCGATCTCCAGCTCCAACTGGACCGGCTTCCTCGCCGGACCGGGATCTTCGTGCTCGAAGCGGCGGGCCAGGACCCCTACCTCGGTTGGTCCGCTTATCTGCAGAAGCGTCTCAAAAGGCTTTTGTTGCAAGCCGACGCCACGCGGCTGGAACCGCTGACAAAGCTGCGCAAGTCGGTTGACTCCGTCGCTTGTTGGCCTACCCAGTCGCGCCTGGAAACCTGGCTGATCCTCTACAGTCTGGCTCGCCGCTACTACCCCGCCGAATATAAACAGCGTCTCAAGCTGCGGTCACCCTGGTTCCTTTCGCTGTTGATGGCGGATGAGTTTCCCCGTCTTCGCCTCGCCAGCCGGATCCCGCGGCCGCCTGCGCTGACCCTGGGGCCTTTCCGCACCCGCGATCTCGCTGAGGCTTTTGAACAAGCCACCCAGGGCCTGTTCCAGCTCCGCCGATGCGAAGAGAAGCTCGAGCCGTCTGCCGATCACCCAGGCTGCATCTATGGCGAGATGAATCTTTGCCTCCGCCCGTGCCAGTTGGCCGTTACCCCGGCTGAGTATGCGAGCGAGGCGCACCGCGTCGCCGCTTTCTTCGAAAGCGAGGCGTCAAGCCTGCTAACGCCGCTGCTCTCCGCCCGCGACCGCGCCAGCGAGGAAATGGACTTCGAGCAGGCGGCCCGCCTTCACAAACAAATTGACAAAGTGAAGGCCGCCGCTGCAACTCGGGATGCCTTGGTCCGGCCCGTCGACGAGCTGAACGGTTTGGCCGTCACGCGGGGTCTGGGAGAACGTGCCATCAAGCTCTGGCCCATGCTCGCCGGCTACTGGCAACAGCCGCTGGTGCTCGATTTCTCGGAGGGCCTCTCGGAGTCGAAGTCCATTGATCATGTCCTGAGAGAAACCCTCTCCACCAGCCTGGCCGGCCCGGTCTTTGAGGGAAACCGCGCCGAAGAACTGGGACTGCTTTCGCGCTGGTACCACTCCAGCTGGCGCGACGGTGCCTGGGTGCCGTTCCACGATGTGGCCAAGCTGAACTATCGGCGCCTGGTCCGGGAAATCTCGCTCCTTCTTAAGCCGGCTTGACTTACATCTTCCCTTGATAGATCGTCTTGCCCTCTTTGATCGTCTCCACCACCTTGATGTCCTTGATGGCGGCGGGCTGAACCGTTAACGGATTGGCAGTCAGGATCACCAGGTCGGCCAGCTTGCCCGGCTCAATCGAGCCCTTTGTGGCCTCTTCCTTGTATTGAAACGCCGCGTTAATAGTGATCGCCTTCAAGGCATCCATCGGGCTGACGCGCTCGTCAGGGCCAATCACCTGGCCGCTTCGCGACGTGCGGTTCACCGCCGTCCAAATCACGAACATCTGGTCGATCGGCGCCACGTTAAAGTCGGTGTGGTTCGACGGTCGCAGTCCCATCCCAATCGCCGTCTTCATCGGACTCAGGAAATAAGCTTGCTCTTTGCCCCGGTTGAGAACATGCGTATCGCCGAAAAAGAACGTGTGTTCCGTGAAGAACGACGGAATCAATTTATACTCAACGTACTTTTGCAGCTGGTCCTTGCGGATGAACTGCGAATGGACGATTGTCGTTCTGCGATCCTTTGCCAAGTCACCGGCGGCCGCGTATTCGTGCGCCTTGATCGCCATGTCGATGGCTGCGTCGCCGTTGGCGTGGACCAGCACCTGGAAACCCTGGTCATAGCACTTCTTCATCGCGGCATTCACCACCTCCTGGGGTACCGTCGGCTCGCCCTTCCAGTTCTTCTCTCCGCTTGGGCCGCCCGTTAGATAAGGCGTCGTAAAGAAAGCGGTTTTGCCTTGCGGAGAACCATCCGTCACAATCTTGCAGCCGCCAATCTTCAGGCGATTCGAATATGTCCCCCAAGTCGAAGCAGGATTCTCGGCCAGGATCGGGTCGAGCTCGAGGAAGAAGGGATAGGCCACCACGTCGATGGTCAGCGCCTTCCGGGCTGCCGCGCGCTTGAGTACCCCGAGTTCATTCGGATGGGTAGCGCCGTCCTGAGCCGTCGTGACACCGGCCGATGCGTACAGGTCTTGCGCAAACTTCAATCGGTCCACTTCCTGCTGTGGCGTCGGGACGGGCTTATCGGAAACAACCGGCAAATACGCCGTCTCCATGAGCAACCCGGCGGGCTCCTGGGAGCCTGGCTTTCGGACAATGACGCCTCCAGCCGGAGTCTTCGTCGCGGCCGAAATCCCGTATTTCGCAAAGGCCTTCGAGTTGAGCACCGCGCCGTGCCCCGAAACGTGGATGACGTAAACCGGGTTGTCGGGAAACAACGCATCCAGGTCGTCGCGCGTCAGCGGATGATCCTTCGGCATCAGGTTCTCGTCGTAGCCGTAGCCCACAACCAGTTCGCCGGGCTTGACTCCCTTCGCATCGGCAAACTTTTTCAGCTCCGCCACAATCTCCTGCGGGTTGCTCGCCGGCCCAACCGGCGGCGCGGAGACGTTGGCCTGATCCGCCATATCCAGCGCGAAGATGAAGTGGCTATGCGGGTCGACGAATCCCGGTGTCATCGTCTTGCCTGCCAAGTCCACGATCTTCGTCTGCGCACCCTTGTTGGCTTTCTCCACCTCGGCCCGCGCGCCGGCCGCCAGAATCCTGCCGTCCTTCACCGCAACCGCTTCAACCGTGGGCTGCGCATCGTTGACGGTGACAATGGTTCCGCCAACGTATATGGTGTCCGCCGTCTTCTCCGGCGAAGGCCCCGCGCAACCTGTTAAGACCAGTGCGAGCGCTGCGACGCCCAGCCAAACGATGAATCGATTCCGCATGAATCCTGTTTCCCCCTTCAAAAGGATAAAGCCTGACTCGTGAAATTACTAATTCCCTGACCACTTCTCGAAGACACCCCTCGTAAGCTCTTGATTAAGATGATTCACAGGTTTCAAACCTGTGTGGCTGTAATCCCGGTCAACCAAATGACCGTCGACAAGCCGATTGACATCGATCCTCTAAGTTGTTAGGGTTCTGGTATCAGATACCCCGGCCTGTGAGGCAGTCGACGGGATTGCGAGTGGCTTGGAGCTAGGAGGGAACCCGAATGTTAGCGAGCAACTTTAGTAGAGCGGCCGTTCTCGTCGCCTTCGTGGCCACGTTAGCGACCTCTGCCTCAGCTGAGATAGTCTCCGGCGTAGGTAGCGGCGCCACAGTCAGCGTGTCGTCCGGCGTAGCTCAGAACTTTGCAGGATTTGCAGCGAACCCGTATGCTGCGTCACTAGCCACCGATCAGCTAACAAGTGCGTCAAGTTCGATCGCTTTCGTTAGCAGTGGAAGCCCCGACTTCGTTCAGGCCTATGCCGGCGATCGCCTGATCCTTGCAGTGGTCAACGACACGGGCCATAGCTTAAGCAACTTCGTTTTCACCCTTTCTGGTTTGAGCGGTCCTCAGTTTTACATATTCAGCGACACCCCTACGTTCGGTATTCCGAGTGCGGGAACCTATGTTGGTCCGTACAGCGGACCTGGAACGTACACCACGGCCACTAGCCTTGTGGGCGATCTCTCCGGTGGCAACACGGTCCTGAGTGTTCCCTTGACCCTTGGCGCGGGTCAAGAGCAGGATTTTTACTTTGCGCTGTACTATACGACGGCCGGAGTCGGGGGGAACTTTACTCTGAGCCAACAAGCGACCGAGGCTGCTCCGGAGCCCAGCTTTTACAGCCTATTTGGTACCCTCGCCGCGGGCCTGCTCGGCATGCTGCTTGTTCTCCGCCTCCGCAAGACCGCATAGTTTAGAGCCTCCAAAATCCTGCAGCTGTGCGTCACCCGTTGAGTGCTCTATCCCGACGCGCTCCGAATGCTGCGAAGCGTCGAACTATGGCCTCTATTCAACGCATGTCTTGTGAGGAATAGGCCTGACAGTTGACGCATGCCTGATGCCCCGCAAACTCGGCGTGCGGCTGGAAGAAATCCGGCCTTGCCGTTCCCTCGGTCACAGACTTCAAAAATAAATATTTTGCGTGAAAACCCTTTCACCACAGGCCTTTTCCCAAGAGACGTTCTTCGTCCGCTCGCAGCCGCGCCTGGCTCGGGGCGCAAGCTCGTTGATAGGCGGGCAGTCCCGTCAATTTGATTAGAAAGTTGCTAAACATGCAAAATCGATCTTTAGACGCACCGGAGATCCCGGTCGTCATAACGAATACGGAACTCCCGGCCCAGCCGGACTCCGGCCGGCAAGAAACAAACTCGGTCCAGCGCCAACAATCCGCTCTGCCCGAACCAACAAAACCGGCCTCAACAAACGGGGAGCCGGAGAACGCCGACGGCCCCCAGGTCGACGCGAAAACGCAATCCAATCGCGAGAACGCGCAGAAGTCCACCGGGCCTCGCACCGACGCCGGGCGCGCCGCGTCTTCCCGCAACGCCGTCAAGCACGGCCTCTTCGCTGCCGACGTCACGAAGTACTTCCGCAGCGAAGAAGAATCCCAGCGCTACCAGCGCTTCATCGACGGCATCGTCAACGATCTCGCTCCGGTCGGTGACCTTGAAACCGTCCTGGCTCGACGTGCCGCCGACATCCAGTTCCGGCTCGACATGCTCCGCACCGCCGAGTTCAAGGTCTACGGCGGCGAGGCCCTCCCCATCGAAACCATGGAAGGCTACCTCCACGAGTCGAAGAACCCGCTGGTCCTGGCTTCGCTCTACGATTCGCGTTTTCAAAACTCTTTCACCAAGACCATGAAGGAGCTTCGTCTGGCCCAACAAGCCCGCCGCGACCAGGAACTGCACGCACTGGAGCAACTAAAGGGCATTGCGATCTCGCACATCCAGCAGAACGCTACCTTCGATCCAGCCAAGTTTGGCTTCGTTATTTCACGCGACTTTGTGTTCAACCAGGCCCACCTGGCCAGTGCCCGGACAATGGCTCAGTTCTCCGTCGGAAACGGCGTCGTCGAGAAAAAGGTCGTCGATTACGTCGCAAAGGTGCCTCCCAAGGCCGCCTAATCAGCCCCAAACGATGCAGAAACCCCTCCAACAATTCCAAGCCTTGAAGATGCAACCCTACGTGTCGTTGTGGAACAGCCCCGACCCGCGCACCAACGCAATCCGAGCCGCGACTGTCAAGGAGCGGTGCTCCATCTCATCCGAACCGCGCACAAACGCCAAGCGAGCCGCGACTGTCAACGAGCGGTGCTCACATCTCATCCGAGCCGCGCACAAACGCCAAGCGAGCCGCGACTGTCAAGGAGCGGTGCTCACATCTCATCCGAGCCGCGCACAAATGCCAAGCGAGCCGCGACTGTCAAGGAGCGGAGCTCCACGCCTCGGAGTCGCGTCAGGGGATGGTTCTTGTGGCCGGTGCTTGACTTGACAACCCTTCCCGGCCGCGACATACTCCTAGCAGAATTTCCGGTATTTTCCCCTCGCCATGCTGATGTGAAGTGGCGTATTGTAGGGCCTTCAGGGTCTGGTTTCGCTTATCAGAATGTTCAAAACTTCCAAAGTGAGGTGCATGTGAAAGCTCATACTTCTTCCGCAATCCGATGTGCTGGACTGCTGCTGGCAATGGTTTCCTTGGCGAGTCTTGGAATGGCCGAGGAAAAGAAACCCAACAACAAATACGCCTGCTCGGAACCGAATCCTGCGGCTATGTGTACCCCCGCTAATACCTGCGGATCGGCCACCACGCCCTGCGTGGTCGATGTGAAGCGGACTGCGGATTCGGCATCCGCCACTCCCAGCATCCCGGGCGCAAAAGGCAACTCCACCTTCTGCGTCAAGGTCGGTACCACGGTGATTTGGAAAAGCTCGAGCAAGAATGTCGGGTTCCTGGTGGACGTCAGCGAAGCGTCTCCCTTTGACCCGAATGGGGCCATCATTGGCGGTTCCGATCGCGAGAGGCCCGTGGTCGCGAAGCGCCCCGGATGCTTCAAGTATTCCGCCGGAGCTTGCACGTCGGGAGGCATCTACGGCATGTGTAAGACGGCGACCGCGGAGGTGATCGTCATCCCGTAAGCTGGCGGCAACGCCGGTTGTTCAAGTGACGTGCCACCCGGGATGGCAATATACTGGTGGCGCGATGCGCTATAAACCACTGCTTCTCACCGCCGCCCTGGCGGCGCTATTTGCTTATTCAGCCCGGACTCAGGCGACCGCCTCGAAGGTTCAGCGTCCGCCGATCATCGGCGTAGCCCACATCGGGCTCAAGACGAAAGACCTTCCGGCGGATCGCGAGTTCTACGGCCACTACCTCGGCTATCAAGAGCCCTTTACTGTCGATAAGCCGTCCGGTGGCTTGATGCTGACCTACTTCAAGGTGAACGACCACCAGTACATCGAGGTCTTTCCCGAGTTGAAGAGCGACACGGAAGACCGGCTGTCTCATATCGCCTTTGAGACAACCAATATTCAGCAACTGCGGGATTACCTGGCAGAGAATGGCGTGAAGGTGCCGGCGACGCTAAAGCCCGGCCTCGATGGCAACGTGAGCATGATGCTAAAGGATCCCGACGGCCATAACGTTGAGTTTGTCCAATACATGCCGGGATCGCTTCATACCAAGGCATTCGGGAAGTTTCTGCCGGATACCCGGATCTCCGATCGGATCATCCACGTCGGCGTGACAGTGGCTGACCGCAATGCGGCAGACCACTTCTATCACGACGTGCTGGGCTTCAAGGACATCTGGCACGGCGGGATGACAGACGACCGTGTCGATTGGGTCGATATGCGCGTTCCCGAGGGCACAGACTGGCTGGAGTACATGCTGAACGTCAAGAATCCGACGCCGAAGCAGCTTGGCGTGATGCATCACATGGCGCTCGGTGTGCCCAGTGTCGAGGCAGCCTACAAGGTGCTGCTCAGCCGGGGCATGAAGATCGATCAGGGGCCCAAGATCGGCCGCGATGGCAAATGGCAGCTCAACTTGTATAGTCCGGACCTGACTCGAGCGGAGCTGATGGAGCCCAAGCCCGTGCAGACGCCCTGCTGTTCGCCGATATTGGATAACTAGCGCGGAGTTAACGGAGCTTGTGGATGGTTGGTACGCGGGTGCCGTGCCAGCGGTATTCGAAGTGTTCCCCCTGGCGGACGTTCTTGACTTGCTTCGGACGAAAGCAGGCCAGGCATTCTCCGCCCTTATGGCGGACGCTGCGATAAACCACGCCGTTTGACCCGGCCGCCAGGAGGCGTTGACCAAATTTCTGTGAGGCGGTGTAGCTGGTGGGGCTGTAGAGTGGCCTGAACTCGGGGTTAGCCCCGCGGATGTCGTGGAACTCGGCGGCAAAATCGGCCACATAGGCGCGTACTTGAACGAAGGTTTCGAAGACACCGATTTCCTCCAGTTCTTTGGTCCGGTGGTAGACGACTTCGGCGTGTGCGGTTTCGAGGGCACGCGCTGCGTACCAGGCGCCACGCTCGCTGGAGCTGAAGCGTGCCCCGCCGATGCGTGGCTGCGAGAACGCTGCCATGATCACGGACGACATCCGTTTGCCGACCACCCACTCTTCCTTCGGCAGCCGATGGAGTAAGCCGAGTTCAGTCGAGATGCGATCGTTGGTCCAGGACTCCAGCTCGATAACGGCCTCCAGATCGTCGGGCGCCGCGATGCGGTCCAGGATGCCGGTCGACGGATACCGGCTCGGGATCAGCCGGAAGGTGCCCTTGAAGCTGACGGGAATCGCGGGAGCGGCGATGGTCATCCGCGCCTGCCGTCGAGAAGCCGGCGGACCTGGTGCAGCCCATCGATCCCGCTGGTCATCAGCGCCAGCGCAGGCTTGCCCCCGAATAGGGGGTTGCTGTTCGGCAGCTTGACCCATCGGTTGGCGAGCGCCTCGTCGGCATATAGGATGTGAAGTGCTTTGAAGATTCCGAGCACCAGCGAGATGCGCACCAGCGTGTCGAACGATAGGGTTCCCACGCCGTCGGTGTCCCGTTCGGCCCTGCTGGCGAGGGCCTTGTACTTGAAGTAGGTGGATTCGGCGGGGTAGCCGAGTAATGCGATCTGTTCACCAACCGCGAGGTTCCACGCGTCGGCGATCTGGAAAAAGGCCCGCATCGCCGGCCCGGAGAGTTGTTTGCGGACCTTGGGATCCCGGCGCCGGTCTGGATCAAGGGCGTCGAACTTGTGCTGCTGAATGGTCTGTAGCATAGACTCTATATCTAGAGTATAAACTCCAGATATAGAGATAGCAATGCGCTGCTGCCGTTCCTCAGTGCCCCAACACGGCGGCGATCGGCTTTCCTGCTTGCGGGACGGCACGGGCGTAGTCTTCGCCGAGCAGTGCGGCGATCGTAGCCGCAATCTGGCTCTGGGTCACCGGGGCGACCTTGGCGCGGGTCCCCAGCGCCGGCGTGTCCGGGCCCATGAAGGCCATCCAGATGAACTTGGAATCCGGGACCTTCTGGCCGTGGTCTTTCCAAGCCAGCGGGGCATCGCCGCGTCCGTGGTCGGGAGAGAACACCAGCGTGGTCTTGCCGCGGTATTCGGGCAGCGATTGCACCGTATCCCAGAGTGTCTTCAGATAAGCGTCGGCGCGGTGGGCGGCGTTCAGATACTCGGCATAGTTGCCGGCGTGGGCCCAGTCGTCGGTTTCGCCCAGCGAGAGAAACAGGACGCGCGGCTCTCGTAGCTTGAGATACTCGAGCGCCGTGTGGAAAGGAATCGGATCGAATGGCTCGTCGTCCCATACGCGTGGGTTTTCGGCCTTTAGCTGGTTGAGCAGATCCAGTTTGGATGTGGAAGGAGACAAGACCAACGGGTCGTACCCGGCGTTGACCAGCAGCTTGGAGCGTCCCGTGTTGAGGATGTATGGGAATACATCCCACGCCGCGAAGGCCGCGATCTTTCCATGGAAGGCAGGCTTCTTATCGAGCCACTCCAGCACGGTGACATTTGGGTTTGGCACCTTGTCGTTGCTGTTGATGCGGGGATCGGGGAAGCCCGACAGCGTTTCGTTGTAGCCGGGATAAGAGAAGTTCAAGCCGTTGGTGACGAAGGCGTCGGACCCGTTCACGCGGTCGCCGTAGATCTGGCCGTGTTTGGCCATCACGGTCCAGACAAAGGGCAGCAGAGCATCACGCCGCGCCTGGACCGTGTTGCGCCAATAGGCTTTCTTGAGCGCTGCGACGTTGGCAGGTTCGACGCCGCCGTTCTCCTTGTTCATCAAGGTTTCGTCGGCGCCATTAAAGACCTCCTGCCAGCGTAGGCCATCGGTCATCACGAAGATCACGTACTTGGTCTTGTGCTCAGCGCCACTGGCGGCGGGCGTAAGCGCCAATACGCAGACGGCCGCTATCAGGGCGGCTTTCAAGCGATGCCATTGCTTCACTGATCAGTCTCCGGTTCTGGTCGGTTTCAGTTGAGTTTCGTCGAACGATGATGCGGAACCTAGAGTGTAGCGTGCGGTGCAGGCGAGTGTCGCCGGGTAGAGTAGCCCTATGGACTTGATTTGGCGCGAACCCTTTCGGGTTCGGTTCTATGAGGCCGAGCCGACCGGGCGAGCTGCGGTGCCCGCTATTTGCCGTTATCTGCAAGAGGCAGCTGATTGCCACTGCCGGTCGCTCGGACTCTCGCTAAGCGAGTTGCGGGAAGTGGGGCGGATGTGGGTGATTGTCAGGCTTGCTCTGCAGCTTTCCGCATTGCCGCAGGTTGGTGACTCCCTGGTCGTCGAAACGTGGCCCACGAGCCGCATGGATGGCTTTCGGGCGTATCGGGACTTTCGCTTGCGCAGTGCGGACGGGGCGCTCCTTGGCGAAGCCGCGAGCCTGTGGCTGATGTTGGACGCCAAGACGCGGCGGCCGGTGCGTATGCCGGAATCGGTTCTGGAAGGACGGCATCCCTTGTTTGTGACGCCGGAACCGGTGGAGTCTTTGGCGCTGGTCGAGCCTCAAGGCGTGACGTCGCAGCAGCAGGTACGCGTTCGTTGGCGCGACCTGGACGTCAACGGGCACGCCAACAACGTGTGCTATGTGGACTGGGCGTTGGAGACGATTCCTCTGCCGGTCCGGCAACAGATGCAGCTAACCGGCCTCGATATCCAGTTCCGTAACGAAGTGCTGTTGGACCAGGAAGTGACTTGTATCTGTGAGCAAACCGGAACGCCGGAGCAGCCCTCGTTCCGGCACAAGCTGACATCTACCGGCGGCTTGGTGTTGGCGGTGGCCAGGAGCGACTGGCGAGCACCCGCCTGATATAGGCTAAAAGACGGAGATCCAGACATCATGAGGATGAAGTTGAAACTGGCTGTACCAATCACAGCCCTGCTGGTCGCACTGTGTGCGGCCGCCTGTTCCAAGAAGACCGAAACAGCGGCGACGAATCCACCGGCGAGTGCCGCCGGCGGCGCACCGGCGCAACCCGGCCCGGACTCGTCGCAGCCCCCCGCAGCAACCGGAGCACCCGCTACAACACCGGCGAACGGGACCGCTCAGCCTGGCGGCCAACCCGCGCCCAACGGGCAGCAGCCTGGCGCATCAGCGCCGGCCGAAACGGCTCAAGCACCCGCGCCGCCGCCACCACCTCCGCCACCGCAACCTGAGACGTTCCAGATCCCGGCAGGAACCCCGGTTTCGATACGCACTGTCTCTTCGCTCTCGACGAAGACCAATAAGCCGGGCGAGCCTTTCTCGGCAACCCTGGCTTCCGCGCTGGTGGTGAATGGCGTCACCATCGCCAAGCGCGGCTCGTCAGTCAGCGGCACCATCGTTGACTCGGATCCGGGCGGGCGTGTGAAGGGCGTGGCGACCATCACGCTCGGCATTACCAGGATTCGGACGGCCGACGGCCAGACTCTTGCCGTCAGTGCATCCCCGGTGCAGATTGCGGCGAAGTCGACCAAGGGGAAGGACGCTGCCAAGATTGGTGTAGGAGCCGGTGCGGGCGCTTTGATTGGTGGCATCGCGGGCGGCGGCAAGGGTGCCGGCATCGGAGCCCTGGTTGGAGGCGGAGCCGGCACGGGAGTCGTTCTGGCAACCCGCGGCGATCCCGCCGTTGTCCCGTCGGAAACGGTGCTAAACCTCAAGCTGTCGGCTCCGCTGACAGTGACCGAGAAAGCGCCGGGCAGCATTGATAAGAACAACGCGCCTCCGCCGGATGCAACCCAGCCGGCGGACGCCAACGCGCCTCCGCCGAATCTGGAGTAGCTTTCGACCAGGCGGTTTGGTCGGTAGAGCTTACAGATGGTATTCCAAGTCCGGCTCAGCCACTTCAACCGTGATCCCGTTCTGTGCGGCGGCGCTCGCCACTTTGGCCAGTTCCAGCAGCATCACCTCGCGGAACCGCGTCTTGATGTGAGTTGTCAACACCCGGCTTCCCGCGGGTAGCTTGTCAAGCTCTTCCGCAAACATCGCCGGTGTCAGGTGAGCGGCGAGCTTGGCCAGATCCTCCATCGAGTTCGGGAAACTGGCTTCCAGAATGATGGTGCGCGGAGCAGGTGCTTCGTGCGCCAATTGCCAGATCCGCCCTGTGGGGCCGGAATCGGCGCCAAAGACAACTGTCGATTTGCCGTCGGTAACTATGTAGCCAAAGGTCGGGACGGCATGATGCACCGGTACGGGAGTGATGCGCAGCCCATCAATGACGACCTGCCGCTCGGGCTCGAGTTCCTGGAGACTGAGGAACGGCGGATGCAGGCGGGACAGCTCGACAAAGTCAGGCCAGATCCGGTCGTTAAACACGTCCTCCTCGAGCGTCTTGAGAGTGTGCGCATTGCCATAGACCATCGCGCCTGGATCAATCAAGCCGTAGACGTTCTCGATGAACACCGGCAGCGACGCGATGTGGTCGGCATGAGAGTGGGTCAGGAAGATATGGTGTACGCGCGCCTGCTGGTCGGGCATGCCCCAGAAACCCAGACTGCCGGCGTCTATCGCAACCGTGTCGTTAATCAGATACGTGGACGCATACTGAACCAGCGGCCCATGGGCACTGCTAAGGAGCTTAACTCGCATGTTCGATCTTAAAGAGGTGGAACTGCCAGTTTGGCATATCGAGATACAGTTCGCTACTAATGAGTTCACTGCCAGTCCGGTGGTAGCTGACAGGGCCGGCCGAACTTCTGCAATCAGGGCTAGCGATTCGAAAGATGGACGGACTGGGTTTCAGCGACGGATGCCTCAGCTTGTCCTATGGGCGGGATTCCAGACGCCCGTGCCGCGGAGGGCCAGATTGGCGATGTGTCCCGCGCGCGCCGCCGCTACGCCAACTTCGACGCCGGCGTTGGGCGTTTTGCGCGAATGCAGGCACTCTACGAAGTTCTTCATGTGGTCGTAAGCCCCATCGCGGGTCGAACGGGCGGTGAAGATGGCGTCGTCCGCTTCGTAATTCTCGCTGTATTTGGGAAGCTCATTGTAGACGGCGAAGCCCCGCCGGTGCAGGCGCATGGCTGCCTTGGTGCCGCGGATCATCAATCCGCCTCCCTCGATGTAGCCGATCAGCGAACAATCGAACTCGACGACGGCGCTTGGATAAAGCAGCGCCGCGCTCATCGTATCGGGCGCTTGCCGCTGCTTGAGGACGAATTTCGAGCCGGTGGCTGTTGCCCGGAGCGGCATGTCGTCGCCCATGTACCACTGCGCGACGTCGACCCAATGCACGAAGAGATCGGTCATCGCGCCGCCGCCAAAATCCCAATACCAGCGCCAGTAGGCGTATTGGTCAGCGTCAAACGGACGATCGGGTGCGTTTCCGAGGAAACCCTTCCAGTCGAGCTTGTCGGCGTCTACAGGAGGGTCATTTTTCGGGCCGGCGATGTAGTTCTGGTACCAATAGGTGCGAATGAAGGTGATCTGGCCCAGCTTGCCCTCGGAGATGAGTTCCTTGGCAAGAATGTAGTGTTCCCAACTCCGCTGCTGCGTACCGGTCTGGACGACTTGCTTTGAAGCCTGGACGGCAGCTAGAAGCCGGTCTCCTTCTTCGATGGTGTGGGTGATGGGCTTTTCGCAGTACACGTCCTTGCCGGCATTGACCGCGGCGATGATCATCGGCACGTGCCAGTGGTCCGGCGCGCCAATGACAACGGCATCAATGTCTTTGCGGTCGAGAACCTCGTTGAAGTTGCCATAGTCCCGCGCATCCGGGGCGAACTTCTCTTTGGCCTCCAGCCGATGGGGCTCATAAACATCGCAGACGGCAACAATGTCGTTCGAGCCGAGCTTGTTGAGGACGCTCATCAGGTACTGGCAACGCGAGCCGGTACCGATGGCGCCAACCTGGATGCGGTCATTGGCCCCCAGGATGCGGCTGTAAGAGGCAGCCGTAGCGAGCGCGCCTCCCATAAAAACCCGGCGGTTCAGATTACTCATGATAAAACCTCGGAACACATGCTTGGTCACATATTACATGGTGGGCCACTCCGTGCCTCTCCGGCATGCCCGTCCTGCAGATGAGACGATAACGTTCAGGAGAATGTAATGGCGGCGAAGAAACTATTGATGCTGGTGGGCGATTACGTTGAAGACTACGAAGTGATGGTGCCGTTTCAGGCGCTGCAGGCGGTAGGGCACTCGGTACATGCGGTCTGTCCGAACAAGAAAGCCGGGGAGTTTGTGCGCACGGCCATTCATGACTTCGAAGGCGACCAGACCTACAGCGAAAAGCGCGGCCATAACTTCGTCCTCAACGCCACGTTCGACGATGTAAAACCCGAACGCTACGACGCACTGGTTATTCCAGGCGGCCGGGCGCCGGAATACATCCGGCTCAATCCGCGCGTGCTGGAGATCGTACGGCACTTTGCCCATCAGGACAAGCCGATTGCGGCGATCTGCCACGCGGCACAGGTGCTGGCCGCGGCGGGCGTGCTCACGGGTAAACAATGCAGCTGCTACCCGGCCGTTTCGCCGGATGTGACCGGTGCCGGCGGCGAGTACATTGAGATTCCCGTGGACCAGGCTCACACGCATGGCAAACTTGTGACCGCGCCGGCCTGGCCCGCGCATCCGGCGTGGATCGCGCAGTTTCTGAAAGTACTGGGAACTAAGATCGAACTTTAGGGTAGGAAGGAGAACATATGAGTGCACCGAGACCGTTCGACCGCCGGCAGTTCCTGACTGCGCTTGGGATCGCCGCTGCGGCGATGCCGGCGACGGCCGCTATTACGCAGAATGAGGGCGCCAATACCGGGAGCAGCGCTGCGCATCAGCCTTTGAAATCGCGGGTGACTCCATTGGTGCATCCATTTCCAATGAGCGCCGTTCGTCTGAACGACGGGCCCATGCTGCAGGCGCAGGAGGCGAACCGCGCCGTGCTACACCGCTTGCCGGCTGACCGGCTCGTCTATAACTTCCTGATCAACGCCGGGCTGCCCTCTTCCGCGGAGCCGTTGGGTGGGTGGGAAAAGCCGGATTGTGAAGTGCGCGGCCACTTCACCGGTCACTTCCTCTCGGCATGCGCCCAGCTTTACGCGGGTACCGGTGACGCCGCCGTGAAGGCCAAGGCTGATGAGATGGTCAGCCAGCTCGCTAAGTGCCAGCAGGCGCTGGGCACTGGATACCTGAGTGCGTTTCCGATGGAATTCTTTGACCGTCTCGAGAACGGCAAGAAGGTCTGGGCGCCCTTCTACACGATTCACAAAATCATGGCCGGCCTGCTGGACATGTATCTTCTGACCGGCAACAAGCAGGCGCTGGCAGTGCTGACCGGCATGGCGGACTGGACCGATAAATGGACCAGCCAGTTTAACTACGCACACATGCAGCAGATTCTGAATACGGAATTTGGCGGCATGGGCGAAGTGCTTTTGAACCTCTACGCCGTGACCGGAGAGGCGCGCTATCTCGAAACCGCCGACCGTTTCAACAAGGCGATCTTCCTGGTTCCGCTGGCGGCGCACCGCGACCAGCTAAAAGGACTGCACGTCAATACGCACGTGCCGCAGGTGATCGCGGCTTGCAGACGTTATGAGATGACGGGCGATCCGCGTTTCCGCCAGATCAGTCTGTTCTTCTACGAGACGGTGACCGAATCACGGCGCTATGCGACGGGCGGCACCAGCAATAACGAAGCATGGCTGACCGAAGCAGGCCAACTGGCGGCCGAGTGGAAGCTGGCGACCGACACGGCGGAATGCTGCTGCGTATACAACATGCTGAAGCTGGCGCGCAATCTGTATGAGTGGTCGGGCGACCCGCGCTACTTCGATTACTACGAGCGAACGCTGCTGAATCACCGGCTTGGAACCATCGACCTGGAGACCGGCAACACGATGTATTACCTTTCGCACACACCGGGCGCCTGGAAGACATTCTGTTCGGAATACGATTCGTTCTGGTGTTGCACCGGAACCGGCGTGGAGGAATATTCGAAGCTGAACAATAGCATCTACTTCTTCGACCAGGATGGACTGTACGTGAATCTGTTTGTCCCATCGGAGCTGACATGGAAAGACAAAGGGCTCATGATCCGGCAGCAGACGCAATATCCTACAACGGACAGCACCGTCCTGACGTTTCAGGCGGAACGGCCGGTGGAGACAACCGTTCGTCTGCGCATCCCAGGGTGGGCGAACGACAAAGCTGTGGCGATTTTGAATGGTGTAAAACTGGACGCGATGGCGAGCCCCGGAAGCTATCTGGCCATTCGCCGGACGTGGAAGACTGGCGATACGCTGAAGCTGGAGTTGCCGATGGGGTTGCATGTGGAATCGATGCCGGACGACCCGACGATCCAGGCCGTGATGTATGGGCCGCTCGTGTTGGCGGCGGACATGGGCGTTCGTGAGACCGACCCCAAGAAAGTGTTCGGGCCGATGGGACCTGACCTCAAGGGGCAAAATACCGCCGCACCGATGGTGAAGAAGATCGGCAGCGGACCGGTGGACTGGGTTGAGCAACCGGATCCGAAAACACTGGCCTTCAAGACCAAGGGACAGGACACGACAAGGAAGCTGGTGCCGATCAACCAAGTGACCCGGGAGCGGTATTCGATTTACTGGAAAGTGGTGTAGTCGATCCGGCCTAGAGCACGTTAAACCGGATCTCGATGCTGACGCGGGTGGCGACGGGTTTGTTGTCTTTGGTGCCCGGGGCGAACTGCCACTGCTTGAGGGCTTGAACCGCTTGCTCGTCCAGGTCCTGCTCAACGCCTTTTTGAACCCGAATCTGGCGCGGCTCTCCTTTTGACGTGACGACGAGTGCGAGGATCACAGAGCCTTCCACGTGGCGATCACGCGACTTCTGCGTGAATTCCGGCACGACGCGATGCAGGACGCGGGGCCCCTTGACGTCGCCGGCGACGTCATAGACCTGTTCGTCGACGGAGTCACTGCCGGCCGACTTCGCGCCACCTTTCTGATCGTCGTGCGACTTAGAGTCGGATTGGGCCCACGCGCCCGCCGCGGCCAGTAAAACTACCACAAGCAAAGCCGGCGCTGAAACTCTTCGAAACATGGTCAGGAAATCGCGCAATTGGGGGCTGATGATCAAAACGTATCGACTGGGCAGACGGTTTCTTCCGATTATGAACGAACTCTCGCCGCAGCCCCGATACCCGGATTAGGGCTGTTCGACTGGCGGCTCAGGCTACAGCTCCAGTTTTCCCTGGTACACCATGTCTTTGAGCGCAAATTTCTTCCTGATCTCCATTGGGCCCATAGCGATCTGAACTTCGACGTCCTTGTCGGCGAGGGTAATCGCGTCCGTCTTTGGGAAAAACAACATCATGACGCGAGATCCGTTTGAGTCGTCCCAAGTTACGTTATCGGGATGAATCGGATCGTGCCCCTTTCGGTCGAGCGAGGAGTTTGCTTTGAGCCTTTCGGCCATCTCGGCGGGATCCCGCCGAGGGCGGTCACCGGTAGCGCCGGTATCGCCGTTCTGGCCGCCCTGACGGTTCCAGCCTCCACCGCCGGCGGGGAAGCCTGAGACTGCCAGAACATATTGATCCATGGGCTTTTCGAACTTGGAAGCACCTTCCGCCGACGGTTGTCCAGCGGCCTGCCGCTTCAGGAGAGCGAGCCGAACGGGCGTAGCGCTGACCCATTGCAATGTCACGTAACGGTCGGGCTGGCCACCGCCAGGCTGGCCGCCACCCATTCCACCTTGACGCCCACCGTATCCGCCACCGCCGCCGCCATATCCGCCACCACCCCCCATGCCACCACCACCCCCCATGCCACCACCGCCGCCCATGCCACCACCGCCGCCGTAGCCGCCGCCTCCGCCCATGCGATCGGCGCCGCCTTGGTTTCTGCCGCCCATACTACCGGCGAAGTTCAGCTTGGCCTGTTTTGTCCAGGGAGAGTCGGTGAGAATCGCGTGCACGTCGGAGTCGGTCCACTCGCTGGCATCCTTCTTGGCCCAATCGGAATACGCCAAGAGCAACGAGCCGCCCAGAGCGATGCCGGCTGCAGTGAAGGAAATTGCGCGCAAGCGCAGTGTTCGGTATGGATGAGACTTAATCATATTCGCGAGCCATATACCCCATGTTTGAGTAGACCCTATTCACACGCAAGTGGAGCGTAAGAATTGTTAAAGAAAAGCATCAGGTTGAACGTGCCACTCTGGTCAAGGCAGCTCCCATTTTATTGCCGCTCCACAGAGCAGGGAACCGCGTCAAAATGCCATGACCACTGTAGGGGCAGTCCAAATGCATGTACGCAAACGACTGCGATCGACTTAGAATAGGGGCATCCTAGCTGAAGTGATGACCGGAGGGTTTATGAGAGCGGCTCGAATTCGTAGAAATGCTCTGCGCGCCATGGTAATCCTGGCAATCGGTGTGCTGATGTGTTCTGCGGTCGCCGCCGCTGAAGAGCCGAAGCCGGCGCCCAAGGCCGCTCCAAAGGCCGCTCCAAAGGCTGCGCCGAAATCAGCCAGTGCGCCAACTCAGACTGCACCAACGGGATCCGGCGCAGCGGCTACGACAGGTGTACACCGCACAACACAAAGCGGAGGGTCGCCCAATACGAAAATGGCGCCCACAGCGCCTTCGACAAGATCGGGCTACACCGGCTCCAATACGGCAACGACGAGGAATTACAGTTACGGCCAACGCAGCGCGCGCCCGGGGGAGACAAGCATCACTACTCGCAGCGGGAGTCAAGTCTATCGGGGACGCAGCGGGCAGGTGACGTACGTCCGTGCGAATGGATACGATATCCACCGCGGGCCAGGCGGTCGAACGACATACATCCGGCAGGGCCCGGGAGGCGTTACCGTGGTTTCCAATAGTCATGGGTACGGTTACGTGCAGCGGCCGTATTACTATCACGGGTCTCAATTCTATTACCGGAGTTACTATGTGGGTGGTGTTGCCTACGGGCGATATTACAGGCCTTATTATTGGGGCGGGGTTCCGCTGGCAGTTTACGCTCCGGGTTTTTACTTCGCTCCCGCATTTTACGGCTGGGCGTACTATCCGTGGGCGGCGCCGGTTCCGTACGCATGGGGTTGGGCTGGAAGCCCTTGGTACGGCTACTATGGCGGTTGGTTCACGCCGTACCCTGTCTATGCCAGCCCCGTATTTTGGCTGACGGACTATCTGGTGGCGCAAACGTTGCAAACGGCCTACCAGGAACAGGCCGCTCAAATGGCCAATGCGCAAGCCACTAACTTCGGGGCTCCACTGACACCCGAGGTCAAGCAGCAAATCGCCGACGAAGTCCACCGGCAGTTAGCGTTGGAGTCGGCAGAAGCGCAGGCAGGCCCGCAGGCAGCGCCGGATCCAGGTTCCAGCGGGATTGCCCGGATGTTGAGCGACAACATGCCTCACATCTTCGTCGTCTCGTCGGCCCTCTCGGTTCAGTCGAACGCTGGGGATTGCCCGGTAACCGAGGGTGACGTGCTCCAGCTAATTCCGGGTGTTCCGCCTGGTTCCCCGACGGCCGCACTGGTTGTTCTCGCCACCAAAGGGCAGGACTGCCCAAGAGCTCGGTGGTCACGGTTGGAGTGGCCGATCTGCAGGACATGCAGAATCACATGCGAGAGACGATTGATCAGGGCCTCGGCGCACTGCAAAAGAATCAGGGACGGAACGGCATTCCAGCCGCTCCGGCGGCGGCTACGGCGCAGCCAGTTCCGGCCGCCTACGCGGAGATTGCGCCGCCTCCCGACCCAAATCTCCAGGCTGAACTGAGCCAAGATGCAAGGGACGGGGCCCAGGCGGAGAACCAAGCGTTGGCCGAGGCGGCGAATTCAACGGGTCCGGGGCCGAACGCAGGGCAGGATCTGGGTGGAACGGGAGGCGTCCCGAATCCGACTCCGGCGCCCGGTAATGCAACAGCTACTCAGACCAAGGAACTCACGGTGGGGATGACAACGGCGGAAGTGCAGGCATTGCTGGGGCAACCAAGAAGCATAGCCGTCGTCGGAACCAAGAGAATTTACGTCTACGATTCTTACAAGATTACGTTCAATAACGATAAAGTGACGGACATCAAGTAAGCAGGGCGCGCGGCGACGGGAAGCTAATGGTCGCCGCCGGAGACCGGAATCTCGATTTCCACTTCCAGGCCTGGGCCGGCGTTGCGGGCGCGCAATTCGCCTTGGTGCAGACTAATGGCGCGTTTGGCAATGGCCAAGCCAAGGCCGACGCCGCCGCTGGTCCGATTGCGATCGGACTCCACGCGGTAAAAAGGCCTGAACAACATGGGCAGTGCCTCGGGCGGAACACCGGGGCCAAAATCCCGGACTGAGATAACAGCTTTACCGTCATGGCGACTGACGTTTACGCAGACGGCGGTGCTCTGCGGCGCGAAGCGAATGGCGTTGCGCAGAACATTCTCCACGGCGCGCCGCAGGAGTTCGCGATCGCCGAGGATCTGAATGGGCGTCGAGCAATCGAGTTCCAGGTGGCACCCCCGGGCCTCGGATTCAACGGTCGAATCGTCAATCAGGTCGCGAACCAGGTGGTCGAGCGAGATTTCCTCGAGGTTTCGGGAGGCCGGGTCGCCTTCAGCGCGTGTCACCTGCAGAAGTTCCGCCACCAGCGTGCTGAGCCGGTTCACTTCCTTCTTGATCCGGTCCATCGCGGCTTCGCGATTCGGGCTGGTGCGGGCCAGCTCCACGGCGAATTCGAGACGGGCCAGCGGCGACCGCAGCTCATGCGAGACATCCTGGAGAAGCCGGCGCTCGGCGGTCATCAGCATTTCGATACGGTCCGCCATATTGTTGAAGGCTTGCGCCACTTTGCCGAATTCATCACGACGGCGGAGATTCACGCGCGTTGAGAAGTCACCTTGGCCAAACTGCTCGGCAGATTGCTTGAGCTTGCGTAGCGGTGAGACCAGATAGAGCGCCAGGAAATAGCTGAAGACCGTGGTTGCCGCCACGATCCAGAGGTAGTAAGGCAATGCATTCCAGGCGCTATGATGCCCCGATGCCCCGTGTACGATGAGCGAGTAGTTGTGGTCCGAGGAGGGCCATACCCAGACTTCGTTGTCGCGGGGCGGCAGGAACGGCGAGTAAAACCGGGGCCGGGGAACCCTCTGGCGCATAAGATCGTTGCGTTCGGCGCCGGTCAGCACGTCAATGCCGTGGCTGTCCACCAGTATGTACTCGCCCGGAACCGAAGTCGTCCAGCGCTGAAGAAACTCCCGAAGTGCCGGAGCGCCGCCCGATTTGAAACGCGCTACGGCTTCGTCGGCCTGGAATTGCATCGCGCGGGGAAAGAAACTGCGGCCGGTGGTATTCGCGCGGTACACGTAGGAGGTGGTAACCACTGTGCCGGCGATGAAGGTCACGAGCGAGGCTGCCAGCCAGATGACGATTTTTGCGTAGACGGATCTCATCGATGCGTGGCGAGAATTTCGAAGCTCAGTGGACTGCCTCCTGGGATGAAGGCGATCCTTCGCCGGCCGCGAACAGATAGCCGACGCCGCGAATGGTGCGGATCATGGTTTTGCCCTGCTCCAGTTTTCGACGCAAGTGACTTACGTGGACGTCGAGCGAACGCTCCAAGGGGTTCGCTTGCCGGTTGTAGAGCAAGCGCGCCAGATCGTCACGGGAGACGGCCTGACCGGCGGAACGAACCAGGATTTCGAGAATCTCGTATTCGATTGACGTTACTTCAACCGGGACGCCATCGCGAAAGACTTCGCGGGTACCCGGATTCATCCGCACGCCATTCGCCTCGAGCGTTTCGGGTTTAAGGGTCGGGATACGACCGGAACGCCGCAGCACCGCTTGAATGCGCGCCAGCAATTCATCCGGGCTGAATGGCTTGGCGAGGTAATCGTCAGCGCCCGCATTCAATCCTTCGATCCGGTCGCCATGTTCCGTGCGGGCGGTCAACATGATGACTGGCATAGGGCTGCGCCGGCGGATCTGCCGCAACACCGAAAACCCATCCATACCGGGCATCATGACGTCCAACAGAATTAAGTCGAACGTCCCATTGAGAGCCAGGTTCAGCCCCCGCTCGCCGTTGTTAGCGAATTGAATATCGATGTCGTGCTGGGCAAAGAACTCCACCATGAGATTGCAGAGTTCGGCGTCGTCATCGACCAGGAGAATGGATAGTCGAGCCATGGTGCTGTTTTCAGATTAGCTGAAATCCGCAGGACACCGGACCAGTGAAACCTTTGATTTACGAAGATTTACGGCTCTTGGCGAGTGACGGATCATGTCCCCAGGTGCGCGAGCGCTGTGAGGCATATTACTATGAATGGAGCGAACCGAGCCCCGAACGCCGAGTCTGGGAGGTCCAAACAATGTCCGTTGATGGAGCTCTTTCCCTGTTCCTTGGAACTTGGAAGACCCGGTACACGGACGTGTCGCCGAATGCGCCAATTCCGATCCCGATCGAGGCGACAACCGTGTTCCGCCGGGAGGGGGATCTGCTTCGGTACAGCGCTGACACCGTCTATCCTGATGGGAAGACATCTCTCATTGAGGCGACTTTTCAAGCGGATGGGAAGCCTTACCCTCTCAACGGGAGTTTGATCGGCGACTATGTCGCCTTCCAACAGACCAGTCATCACACACTGATGGTGACTGTCACGCGGAAGGGAGTGTTGTCGGGGACCGTGGCTGCCAAGGTTTCAACGGACGGCCACACTCTCACCACCCGCTATGAAGTTCTCCTCCCCGACGGGAAGTCCGTGAAATACCGGACCATTGGTGATCGGCAGCCGGACTAGGGTTTACGCCCGATTTACAGGAGCTAAATCCAAGCGCTCGAAGGAGTTGAGGCTGCAATTAGCTCCCATAGCGGCCAGTATGTTATTCTCGACAGAGAAGGCAACAGGAGTTCTGCGTTCGTAGGAGTTCCTTCCGTAGAGTTCCCCACCCAAAGCAAACTGGCTCGCCGGCAACGCAGGGAGTTTTTCTGCATGCGGCGGCTTGGCGCGCGGAGGCCTTTTGTTGGTGTTTCATACGTTAGGTTTGAGTAGTTGGACAGGTGGGTGAGTGGTTAAAGCCAACAGACTGTAAATCTGTCAGCCCTTGCGGCTTACGAAGGTTCGAATCCTTCCCTGTCCACCATCATGCAAGCCGTTGTAGCTCAGTTGGTAGAGCACTTCCTTGGTAAGGAAGAGGTCACCGGTTCAATCCCGGTCAACGGCTCCAGATTTCTTAGAGAAGTAGCGGCCCGGCTCGCAAGGGTGAACTTGCCGGGCGGGGTGAATGAACAGCAGTTGAGCGGAAGACGACTGTCAGGCCGAAATCACTGCCAGGTGAATCAGAGGACTCGAAACGGAAGGTAGACGATGGCGAAAGAGAAATTTGATCGCAGCAAGCCGCACATAAACATCGGGACGATCGGACACATCGATCACGGGAAGACGACGTTGACGGCGGCGATAACGAAGACGCTGGCCAAGCACAATCCGAAGGTGAAGTTCCGGAGCTTCGATTCGATCGACAACGCGCCGGAAGAGAAGGCGCGCGGGATCACGATCGCAGTGGCGCACGTGGAGTATGAGACGGCGAACCGTCACTACGCGCACGTGGATTGCCCCGGGCACGCCGATTACATCAAGAACATGATCACCGGCGCGGCGCAGATGGACGGCGCGATTCTGGTGGTGGCGGCAACCGACGGGCCGATGCCGCAGACGCGGGAGCACATTCTGCTGGCGCGCCAGGTGGGTGTGCCGTACATCGTGGTGGCTTTGAACAAGGTCGACATGGTGGACGATCCGGAGCTGCTCGAACTGGTGGAACTCGAAGTGCGCGAGCTGCTGACGAGCTATCAATTTCCGGGCGACAATTTGCCGGTGGTGAAGGTGAGCGCGCTGGGCGCGTTGAACGGCGAACCGCAGTGGGAAAAGACGGTCGATGAGCTGATGGAGCAGGTCGACAAGTACATTCCGATGCCGGAGCGCATCATCGACAAGCCGTTCATCATGCCGATTGAGGATATTTTCTCGATCCAGGGCCGCGGCACGGTGGTGACGGGGCGCATTGAGAAGGGCATCTGCAAGGTCGGCGAGGAAATGGAGATCGTCGGATTCCAGGACACGCGCAAGACGGTGGTCACCGGCGTTGAGATGTTCAAGAAGCTGCTGGACGAAGGCCGGGCGGGCGACAACGTGGGGCTGCTGCTGCGCGGCATTGAAAAGAACGACGTGGAGCGCGGGCAGGTGATCGCGAAGCCGGGCTCGATCAAGCCGCACAAGAAGTTCAAGGGCGAAGTGTACGTGTTGTCGAAGGAAGAAGGCGGACGGCACACGCCGTTTTTCAAGGGCTACCGGCCGCAGTTCTACTTCCGGACCACGGACGTGACGGGCGTGGCGCAATTGCCGGAAGGCATGGAGATGGTGATGCCGGGCGACAACGTGCAGCTGGAAGTGGAGCTGATCACGCCGATCGCCATGGACAAGGGTTTGCGGTTCGCGATTCGTGAAGGCGGCCGCACGGTGGGCGCCGGCACGGTGTCGGAGATTTTGGAATAACGCATTCGCAGGCGGGCGAGGCCGATGCCTCGCCCGATAACTGTTTGGTTTGGTTAACGCAAGATTAGTGAGTCGAAGTAAAGGAACGCTGTTATGCCGCGCGAGATTATCCAGTTCCAGTGCCAAGAGTGCAAGAACCGGAACTATAGCAATACGAAGAATAAGAAGACCACCACGGAGCGGATCGAACTGAAGAAGTTCTGCCCGTACTGCCGAAAGCACCAGCCGCACCGCGAAACGAAGTAGTCTGGTAGGCTGAGATAGTTGGAACGTATAGGGGCATAGGTTTAACGGCTAGACCAGCGGTCTCCAAAACCGCGAGTGGGGGTTCGAATCCCTCTGCCCCTGCCAGACTTCCCACCTTTTTGCTTCCTGGATGCAGTCTGCCGGAGAGGTTTGGCGACGCCCTTTTTAGTGCAAGCACGACAGCACACGGCGAGCCCTTGATGTTGGCGTTCTCAGTTTAGAGGTTAAGGAAAATGGAATTAGCGAAGTGGCCGATGGCCACCAAGAGTTACGTGGAAGAGCTCCAGGCTGAGATGCGCCGGGTCACCTGGCCGAGCTGGCCGCAAGTGCGAGCCACCACAGCTGTCGTGATCGCCGCCGTTTTCTTGTTTGCGGCCTATTTTGCCGTCGTCAACTATATCGTGAACGCCGGAATTACCAGGATCATCGACTACTTCACGAAGTAAGCCGCTTACAAATGGACAGGATTGAGGCCATGGCAGAGGAAGAACTAGAACACGCAGAGGAAGAAACGGCTGAGCCCGTCGCGGCGGCCGAATCGCCCGCGGAGGAATCCGCCTCTGCCGGCTCCGAGGATGCTGAAGCGCAAGTGCCAGCCGAGGATGAGACCCACTCGGAAGCTCAGGAGCCTGCTGAGGAGCCTGCTGCGGTGCCTCAGCCGCAGATACCCACCGGTCCTGAAAAGCACTGGTACATCATCCATGCTTACTCTGGCTTTGAGCAAAAGGTTGCTGAGTCGTTGCGCACCCGTGCCCAGGCTTTTGGTTTTGCCGATCGCATCGGTCAGTTGTTGATCCCGACCGAAGAAGTGATAGAGCTTCGCAACGGCAAGAAAGTCACCAGCAAGCGCATGCTGTACCCAGGCTACGTGCTGGTGGAAATGGAAATGGACGATGAACTCTGGCACGCGGTGAAGTCGACTCCGCGCGTGACGGGGTTTGTGGGCGGGGGCACTAAGCCCGTACCGCTTACGGCGGACGAAGTGAACTCGGTTTTGTTCCGGCAGGCTACCAGCGCCGACAGGCCGCGTCCGAAGCTCAAATTCGAAAAGAACGAAACCGTCAAGATTATCGATGGCCCGTTCACGAACTTTTCCGGCAAGGTGGACGAGGTCAACAGCGAGCGCAATACATTGCGCGTGATGGTGACGATTTTCGGACGCTCAACACCGGTGGAACTGGATTTCTTGCAGGTAGAAAAGATATAAGGAAGGCCGCTCCGAGGAAACTCGCGAGAGTCGTAATCAGGTAAAGAACATGGCGAAGAAAGTTACTGGTCAGGTTAAGTTGCAAATCCCGGCGGGGAAAGCCACGCCGGCGCCTCCCGTCGGCACCGCGCTCGGTCCGCAGGGCGTCAACATCATGGAATTCTGCAAGGCCTTCAATGCGAAGACCTCAGCGAAGGATCAGGAAGGGTTGATCATCCCGGTGGTGATCACCATCTACTCGGATCGGTCTTTTACGTTCATCACCAAGACGCCGCCGGTGGCGATTCTGGTGAAGCGCGCGGTGAACCTTGCTAAGGGGTCGGCGGAGCCGAATAAGAACAAGGTCGGCAAGATCACGCTAAAGCAAGTCGAAGAGATCGCCAAACTGAAGATGCCTGACCTCAACTGCTTTACGGTGGAGGCAGCCATGGCGCAGGTCAAGGGCGCCTGCCGCAGCATGGGCGTCGACGTCGTCTAGGTAAGGGATCAGTTCAGGTATAGCCAAGCGGGCTGGCGCGGAAGTGTGCCGGCCCGCTTTTGTTGTTTGCGCGGAGCGCGTTGGCGGTTCATAAGGGCGCAGAGGGAGGCCTTCGGGGCAAATACGTCTGCCTCGCGGTCCTCTCCTGCCACGAAGTACGTGGCGCAGACACTCGTGTCTGCCGCGCCGAGACTCATCTCGGCGCTCTTACTTCGTAAAACTGAGAATTTCCCCAACCCAGCCCCTCCTCTCTTCTATGCCCGAGTTTCACCGCCGTCTCCCCATCACCATCCCGAGGGAAGGTGGCTCTTTGTAACCTGCCATCTCCATGGAAGCTTGCCGCAGGCAAAATATCCCCCACCCGGCAAGATGAACTCCGGCGCCGCGTTCGTCTGGATGGACCGCTATCTCGACTCCACCAATACGGGCCCGCTGTACCTCGCGCAGGAGCGCGTCGCGCGGGTGGTCGCCGAGTCGTTGCATCGTGGTGTCCTGCTTGGCCACTACGATCTTGGGGCTTGGACGATCATGTCGAATCACATGCACTTGCTACTCTTGCCGAAGGCTTCACCATCCCGGCTCTTGCAGTCTCTCCACTCACCGCGAGTATCTCTCAGATTTGTGGGATCAGCTGGATCTTGGGAATCGGGTGGTGCTCGTACTGGACGATTGGGGCGGCTGCGGGAGTGAACTCTCCGGCGACAGCGCGCTCGTGCAGTTCCCATGCGGAAGCGCCTGCTTTGCGCGCTGCGATCAGCTTGTCGAGATCGATATTCACATGGAGCCGCTCAGGCAAGTGTTGCAGCTGCTCTGTCACCGCCCAGTCGTCGGCAAAATTGTTGACGTTCAGCTCAATGATATTGCCGTCGGGGTCTTGGTAGTACATCGCCGTCTGAATAAACTGGTCCGCGGCCCACAGCAGCGGAATACCAAGTTTCTTCAGCCGAAGGTGAGTGCCGAGCAAATCATCGAGCGATTTATATTCGAACGCCATATGTTGCACCCTAGCGTGCCGGTCCCTTTCACCGTCGCTCGGCAGGCCGGGCGTCTCGAAGAACGAGAGACGATGATTTACCTCATCGTTCGTTGCAAAGGCGACGGTCTTAAACGGCGAACCGGCGGGCGCATTCACGCGAGCATGAACAACGATCCCGAGCACTTTTCGATACCAGTCAAGCATGCCGTCCAAGTTGCCTGTCGTCAGCCCGCAATGCTGAAGCTTCGGATGGATCGTGATTTCCGTGTTCATTTGAGTACTCCTGTTGGGTGATCTTTCGATTCTTTCGCTGCTGGGTTACGCCGCTTGTACTGCAGTAGCGACTTGGGCTTCCGCGAGTTGCATCGCGGTGTTTTGGGCCTCCGGACTTCTGCCCACGCCTTCCGCGCGGACGAACGTAATATCCGTCAGCCCGATGAATTCCAGAACGGTCCTGAGATAGGTCTCCTGATAATCCAGCGCCTTCGAAGGCCCATCCGAATAGAAGCCGCCGCGCGCCGATGCGATGATTACCTTTTTGCCCGAGGGCACCAGCCCTTCTGGTCCCTGCGCGGTGTAGCGGACGGTTCGTCCGGTGCGAACGATGTGGTCGATCCAGGCTTTCAAAGACGACGGAATGCTGAAATTGTGCATCGGGGCGCCGATTACGATGACATCTGCCGCCATGACATCATCTACCGCCTCGTCGGACAGCCTAATGGCCTCCGAAAGCATCTCATTCCGCTGTTCCGGTGGGGTAAAGAACGCGCTTACAGTAAGCCCGTTCAGATGCGGGAAAGGATTCCGGGCGAGATCGCGTTCGATGATCTTGCTATCGGGATGCTTGGTCTTGAGTTCCGCGAGTATTCTTGCGGCCAACTTCCGGGAAACGGAACGATCCCCCAACGGGCTGCTTTCAACGTGCAAAATCGTGTACGCCATGTTCTTCTCCTTCAAGCGTTGTTGAATTGAACAATCTGCCCAAGGGAAAAGCACCGGTCATACCAAACCGCTGCCGCTGGATCTTATTGAAAAATTTGCGATCGACGAGCCTGCTCACGCCGGCTTTGCCAGGATTCTGGCTGCCGACTGCCAGCGACATGGACAACGTTGAGATGGCGCCGTTTGGGGACCGCTAGTGGCTATTTCTGATCGCGAATAGCTGTCCGGGAAACGCGAATCCCCAGCTTCTGCATCCGAAGCTGAAGAGTGGACCGCTTCATCCCGAGACGAGCCGCAGCTCCCTGAGGGCCCGAGATCACCCAATTCGCTGCTTCCAACGCACGCAGAATTTGGCTGCGTTCGGTCTCGTTGAGGGTGTCCTGAAGGCTCTCGTTGCTGCGGGCATCCCGTCTCGGTGCGATGTCGGCGTCGAGTTCAGAAATGACCACCGTAAGCACTGGGCCGCGGGAGATGATGACGGCCCGCTCGATCACATTCTGGAGTTCGCGGATGTTGCCCGGCCAGGGATAGCGCATCAGCGCGTCCATAGCCTCGGATGGAATCGTATCGATGGCGCGATTATTGCGGCGGCTGAATTCCTGGACGAAGTGACGCACTAAAAGCGGGATGTCTTCCTTGCGATCACGCAAAGCCGGAACCCTGATCGGAAACACGTTGAGCCTGTAATACAGGTCCGATCGGAATTTCTGTTGGTCAACCATTTCCTTCAAATCACGATTTGTAGCTGCAATCAGCCGGGCGTCCGAGCGCAGGGTTCGCGTGCTGCCGAGCCGCTCGAACTCCCGCTCCTGAAGCACTCGCAGAAGCTTGGGTTGAAGCTCCAGCGGAATCTCACCGATCTCGTCCAGGAAGATGGTTCCGCGATGTGCCACCTCGAAGCGGCCAACGCGCTGCGATATCGCGCCAGTGAAGGCGCCTTTCTCGTGACCAAACAGTTCGCTTTCCAGCAGGCCCGTGGGAATTGCGGCACAATTAAGCTTGACGAAGGCATTGGATTTGCGAGCGCTGAGGTTGTGGAGCGCACGGGCAATCAACTCCTTCCCGGTTCCCGTCTCGCCGTAAATCAAGACGGTAGAATCGGTCGGCGCCACGGTTTCGACCTCCGTGAGAACCCGCTGGAGAGCTTTGCTGGTCCCAATGATGTCGTCGAAATGAAGCTCGCTGCGGATTTCCGATTCGAGGTAGACGTTCTCCCGCGCCAGCTTGTCCTTTAATTGCGAGATCTCACCGTAAGCGAGTGCATTCTCGACGGCCAGCGCGATTTGGTTCGCGACCTGTCCCAGGAAGCTCACATCGTCCTCGCTGAACGCATTTTCTTCAACCGAACCGAGTCCGAGAACACCGAGGACGCGGTCGTGGCTCACAAGCGGAAACATGCAAAGCGACTTCGTCCCCGCTGCCGCAATACCGGGCTCGGCTGCAATGTCTTTGCTTGCGAGTCTGGCAATCTTGCGACTCCGAAATACGGATTCTGTCGAACGCTTCACAAGCGATGTTGTCAGGTTCGGTGGCACCTCGGATTTGCTGTCGATACCAGTCATCATCAACTCGCCTGTTTCCGGATCGGGGAGCCTGATGCCTACAACATTACAATCCAGCACACGCCGTATGTTGGCCGAGATTTCACGGAGAAGATCAGGCAAGTCGAGCTTGGAAACGACGTGGTTCGTGATTTCAAGCAGAAGTCTTAGCCGTTCCTGCGAGCGGATCAGTTCACGATAACGCTGGTCGCTGGCCTCCTCAGGCAAGGACGCTGTTTTCGAGGCATTTGCTCCGGAGGGCATGAATGTTTTTCCTCGCTTATGCCAGTGTAGTGCGGATCGAAGTGCATCGGTGAGGAGCGTGAGAATTCAATACTGATCCGCCAGCATTCTGGCAGCCCGCTGGCGCGCTCGTGGCCGCACGCCAATCCCCGCAGCACCTAACGCATTGTTTTTACGGAAGTTAGCTATTGGCCCGATGCTTGCGATTCTGCGTTGCAGGCAAGGCGATGCTACGGATCACAGTTCAGGAATGCGATGAAACGTGGAGATTGACTCTTTCCGGGAAACTCGCTGGACCCTGGGTCGCTGAAACCGCAAACGCTTGGCGCTTGACACTGCGCTCGGGCAAACAGATCGAAGTCGATCTGAACGAAGTCACCGGCATTGATGCAGCGGGGCGAAGCTTGCTCGTTTCGATGCATCAGGCTGGAGCTCGCCTCCAGGCAACAGGAGTCGAAAATTCCGCGCTGATTTCTGAGATTAGAACCAGCCACGAAAAGAGGCGAATGAGCTCTCTCGCTACCAATCGCAGCAATACAAATAGATCGAAACAGAAAAGGAGAAAAACGTGAATACCGAAACAACCGTTCATCCGAAGTTGCATCATTATGGGCTGATTACAGCCGACCTGGACCCAATGGTTGAGTGGTACCGGAAGGCGCTGGGAATGACAGTCAACCATCGCTCCAAGATTCCAGCGATCGCACGCATCACACATCAGGGACCGCCTTTCTCGGCGCTGGCGTTCATCAGCAACGACGAGATGGATCATCGGATTGTGTTCTTCGAGATACCCAAGGCCAGTGCCGACCCAAACCGGCTTCAACATACCGGTATGCAACACGTAGCGTTCGAATGCGCCACGGTTGATGATCTGCTCGGTACTTATGTCCGCCTGAAAAAGGCTGGCATTCCACTCCGCTGGGCAGCGGATCACGGGCCGGGAATCTCTCTCTACTATCAGGACCCCGACCGAAACTCCGTCGAAATGTTCTGCTACAACTTCGGCAGCCCATGGACGGCAACCGAATACCTGAGAGAAGGAGAGGCGGGTCGGCCCGCGCAGGTGGACCCGGACAAGTTGGTCGAGGCACGCAAAGCCGGCGCATCCCCTTGGGATTTGCACCAGCGCGCCCAGGCCGGAGAGTTCGCGCCAGCGAAGGCGTACGATCCAGCGACAAGCTTCTGAAGTCTGCGGCGGCGGAGCAGCAGGTGAATACGCGATGCCCTCTTAGGACCGACCTCCTGCGGGGGGCGAATCGTCAATAGTCACCTACGGCCGGCTCGCCGCGGAACCTCCTCGGGGCGCTCCGGAAGCGCCAGTTCACTCTCTTATGGAGCGGCCTTGAACGCTTTGCTCTGCTCCCCTTCATCTTTTTGAGTCGCATTTCCCTCCATTTCCGTAGTTAGCTGGTGAAGGCAGAGAACGGAAGGATACGAGGGCCTTGGTGGCGGACGTTCTGACACGGTCAATGGCGGCGGCGGGCGAGCAGGCTTTGCCGGCGTTCCCGGACGTGGTCGATTCCAGCAAATCGATGGTTTTCAGCATCGCCTGGCACTTTCTGCGCGACCGCTCGCTGGCCGAAGAGTTGGCGCAGGATGTGTTCCTGGAGTTGCATCGGAACTGGCGGTCGATGAAATCCGCCGACCACATTGTGTTCTGGCTGCGGAAGGTAACCAGCCATCGGGCCATCGACGTGCTTCGGAGCCGTAAGGCAAAGCCGGAGACCAGCCTTGAGGAAACCGCCGAGCCGACCGCCCTTGAGCGGGTGCACGATTCGATGCTGGCCTCGTACCTGGAGCGGATGGTGGCGTCGCTACCGGAGAAGCAGCGGGTAGCGATTGTGTTGCGCTACCAGGAAGGGATGGAGCCGGAAGAGATTGCGACGATGCTGGACATGAACGTCAGTACTGTGAAGACCAACCTGGCACGCGGATTGGATTTACTGCGAGCCAAGACAGCCAACAGATTGAAGAGAGAAGAGCCCGAATCACATGACACCGTTTGAAGAACAACTCAAGCAGGCGCTAGCGAGGCAGGAGCCCTCAGCCGATTTCACGAGCCGGGTGCTGGCGGCGGCCGCGCTGCAGGAACACCGGAAAGAGGCCGCTGGCTGGCGGGCCTGGTTTCGCAAGACTTGGTTCCAAGCTCCCCTGATGCAGGCGTGGCGGTTGGCTCCGGTCATGGCTGCTTTTCTGGTGATGAGCGGGGTGGTGGCTTATCGCGAGCATCAGCGGGAAGTGCAAGGGCAGGAGGCCAAGCAGCAACTGTTGCAGGCGCTGCGGATCGCCGGCACTAAGCTCCATCGCACCCAGCTGCGGGTTGTGGCGATGGAGACAGACGGGACCGAGGGGCCGTCGCAGTAGGTTACAGCGAAGGACTGAGAGGAGATGGCTATGAAACGAGTGTGGCTGGGGTTGCTGGTGGCTGGCATCCTGTGTGTTCCTGTCCGGGCTAGCGACGACATTAAGCTGCCGGTGAATTTGGACAAGCTGGCGGAACGGGCCAGCGAGACGGTGGATGTCACGCTGGACGAATCGATGCTGCAGCTGGCCAGCAAATTCCTCTCGAAGGAGGATCCGGATGAGGTGCAAGTAAAGAAGCTCGTCGGCAAGCTGAAGGGAGTATATGTCCGCAGCTTCGAATTTGAGAAAGAAGGGCAGTATTCGCTTGCTGACGTCGAATCCATCCGGGTGCAGCTGAAGTCGCCGCAGTGGACGCGCATCGTCGGCGTTAAATCCGTGAAGGGAGACAACTCGGAGGTCTACATACACCGGAATGGCGATCAGATCGCCGGGCTGGTGGTGATCGCCGCCGAGCCGAAAGAGCTGACGATTGTGCACATCGACGGGCAGATCGATCCCGAGGAACTGAGCGAACTCGGGGGGCACATGGGGATTCCTGAGATTGGAAAGTCGAAGAGCAAGTCCAAAACGACGGCGACTTCGGGTGAAGGCAAGTCCAAGTCTACGGACAAAGAAGAAGAGGAGGAGAAGTAGCCATGCAGCGCTTTTCAGCGAGCCTCTCACGCAAGCCGGTGCTTCGGGGCTGTACCGCGATGGTTTGCGCTCTGTTAACCTGCCTGCTCCTGCCGGCAGTTCTCCAGGCCGGTGAATTCGACTGGATGGTGCGCGAGTTCTCCCGCGAAACCGGCATGAAGCCGACGCATATTCCTTTCTTCGGGCTCGCCAAGTTTGTGGTGGCGGTCGGTCATCCGGCTGGAACGAGCGAACTGAACCTTGCCATTTTCGAGAACGCGGATGTGGATGCGGCGCGGTTCACCCGGATCACCGATGACGCAGTCGGATCCAGTTGGAAGCCGATGGTGCGGGTGCGCTCGAAGTCCGGCGAATCGACCAACATCTACGCACGGCCCAGCGGGAAAGAGATGCGCGTGCTGATCGCGACACTCGACCACAGCGATGCGACCTTCGTGGAGGTGCGGGTCGAGCCCGAGGCGCTGATGCGGTTTGTGGACGAGCACAAGGATGGTCACGGCCACTGGAACTGAGTTCCCGCTCTACAGACCGTGATTGCCGCGAACCCCGCGGCCTGACCTTAGCGGGTTAACCTAGGCCGCATTCTCTGGCGCTGATTGGATGACATGGAACATTTCGGACCCCGCGAGCTTTCGACGAGGCATTTGCAGTTCCGGCATGGGACGGCCCTGAAAGAGCTTGCGGCAGGGGACGGCCGTCAAACGGGCCCAGACGCCGGCGCGCCGGTTGCGGGCGCTGTCGGTAGAAATACCCGTGCTTGCATACATCTGGCGGTATAGCTTCGAGGCAAAGACGAAGGCCAGGCGCGCGCGAAGATTCGGCGTACATCGCGATCGCTTCCAGATGGACGCGAAGTCATAGAAACGGTCCCACACTCCCTGGGTCAGCGTACGCAATTCTTCGGAACTCAGGCTGGGATGCGGCATGAACATCTTCGGACGCTTCCCATAGGGAATCAGCCAGTAGCGCGTCAAGGGGATTCCATCTACTTTTGGCGGATCCTCGCCCTGAGCCTTCTCCCATTTCTCAAAGTCGACGGTGCCGGGAAATGGTGTCAGCATGACGAACTGGGCGAAGGTGAGGCCGGCTTTTTGGGCCAGATCGTGGGTGGCGTCAAAGGTGTCCGGCCGATCGGTTGGCAGTCCGAAGATGAACGAACCAAGAACGTGCACGCCGTGGTCGGCAAAAATGCGGAGCCGTTTGATCAAATTCTCGCCGGACAGGTTGAAATCCTTGTAGACCGACTTCAGGCCTTCGGCGGTAACGGCCTCCACACCCACCAGCGCGCCCTTGATGTTAGCCTTCTTCATCGCGTCGAGAAATGACGTATCTTCGGCGGCCTCCATCGTGATCTGGGTAAAGAAATGCATGTCGCGGGGCATTTCCGACAACCGTTCCATGAGCTCGAAGCGCGCCCTGCGCATCGCCTTCAGTTGATCTACCCGGGGCTGGTTGTTCTGCTGCTCGGCAAGCTTGATGTCCGTTAGCGTGACGGGATAAAAATTATCATCAGCCAAGGCGACGAAGCGGAAGCCGCGACGGCGCAAGTCGACGATTTCCTCGATGACGCTATCGACCTCCCGCTGGCGGGGGCGTTGTCCATCCGTGCGCCATACGGAACAAAACGAGCAATGCTTGGCGCATCCGCGCACGGTCTGCACGGAGGCCCACATATAGCTGTCCGGGGGAAGAAGATCCCAGCGGGCTTGCTTGAACTCCTCCGGCGCCACTTTGCCGCCGTTGTAAATGCGTTCCGGTGTTCCGGCGGCGCAGTCGGCGAGCACGCGGTTCCAAACGAGGTCGCCATCACCCTTGACCACTGCGTGGGCACCGCCGTAAACAAACGGTTCTTCCGGGTAGAGGGTTGGATGGATACCGCCGAATACGACCCAAGCACCCCTGTCGCGTGCGGCACGGCCCACTTCATATCCACGCAACGCGTTATCGGTATGGATGCCAATGCCGACGACGTCGCCGGGCTGAACACACCCAAAATCGAGGTGTTCCAGGGTTTCATCGCAGATTTTAGGATCGCCGAACGACTTGTCAGTCGCGCCAGCCAGGACGTAAAGCCATCGGGGGGTGATGACAGCAGTGCCGAAGGAGGTATCGCTTGGATTAACGAGGTGGATGCTCATGTAGGCTCATAGAGCTAGCACCCTAAGTGTAGCGCAAAATCCTAGGGTTATCCCTAGGCCCTTAGTCCAGGTTGGGTTCCGGCTTGGCGACGAAGGGCTAGCTACCCGCCGGGCTTGGTAAACAAGACCAAATTGTGAGTGGCCGAGCCGATACAGGCGACTGAGTGCTGTCGCTTGCCATCCAGGTCGACGATGGAGCAACTGGCGGCTGACACGCCGCCTTGGTCGAGGATCCGGCGGTTCCACTTGGCGCCGTCCCAGGCATAAAGGTAAACGCCGTACGGCTTACCACGGAACCCGGCCACGATTTCATCGCAGCCGTCACCGTCCAGGTCGGCGGTTTGGATGGTGTGCGCATCCAACAGGGTGTTATCAATCACCTGTCGGCGCCATGAAGCTCCGGCGCTGCGGTAAACGGCAACTTCATTCCCATGCCAGGGTTCGATGGCCGCCACGAAGCGCTCGCTGCCGCAACGGCCCACGGTGATGTCACTGGTACCGCTCTTGGGCCAAGGCAGGGGGCTGCCGGAGCCGATTTCGGTCCGCGACCATTGGCCATCCTGTCCGAACCGGTAGACGTGAATGCCGAGAAAGCTGCCGATCAGAATGGCGTCGCGACCGTTGCGATCCCAATCCGTAACGAAGATGCCGTGCAGAATGCCTTCCTCCTGGTCGCCGATCAACCGGCGCTTCCACTCGCCGGGGCGATAGTAGACAAGAGGTACGTGGCCGCGGAAGTCGGGGCCATGAGCGTTTGGGCCTGCGAGTGGAGCGTTGATCAACACCTTGTTGCCCGTGCCATCGATGTCGGCCCAGCGCAAGCGATGCGAGGTCGGAAGGCGGTCGATTTCGGTTTTCGTCCAAGGTTTGCGCGGGTCGCCATTCGGGGTCAGCACCGCTAAGATTCCCTGGCTGTCCTTGGGTTCCATGGCGAATGCGTACGCCACGGCGATGGTTGGCAGGGACTGCGGGCTGCGCGCCCAGCACGCGGCATTGATCATGTGTGGGAGGTTGGTGGCCAGGACATGGCGCTCCCAACCAGGGTTTTCGAACCACAGCAGATCGGACATTCCACTGGCCAAGGCGATAAGGTCCGGGCGCCCGTCCCCATTCACGTCGCAGGGGATGACCTGGTAGCCACCGGCGAGGTCATCGGCGAGGGTTGTTTTCTCAAACTGCATAGGTTGCGCGGCGAGAAGGGCCATTCCGACGACGCCGAGGACACGCATGACAGCCACAAGAATATCTGATGCGAGCCGGTCCACATAAGCCCGACTAGATCGTGAAGGCGCAGTTCGGTATCCACAGCCTGTGCACTTTGGGGCACAGACGCACCTATTTCGCCACGTTCGAGTATGTTCCGATGCAAATCCAACGCGAAATGCCTTTCAACTTGAGGGACAAGGCGTCGCCGAACGGCGCCGGCGCTCTCTTCGAGGGGTGCTTCCTTGTGAAATACTGAAAGTGTGCTGGTAACCAAAGAAATCGACTGGACGGGATGCCCAATCATCCAGCGTGATCCGCTGAACCTTCATGGTGCGCTGAACGTTAACGGTCTCCGGATTACGCCGGACACCATCGTTGGCAACTTCGAAGCGGGATTGGACATCGCAGAAATCCAGGAACAGTTCCCCGGCGTGCCAGCAGAGGACATTCGAGCTGTCCTTTTCTACGCAGCGGAGCACGGCAATCTGTCGCGCCCCCCGCGCTAATGAGAGTTTTTCTCGACAACAATGTTCCAATTGGCGTAGCGCGCATTCTGTCGCACCACAATTGTGTCGACATCGCTGCAAATGGGTTGGACCAAAGTTCAAAGCGGGATGCTCCTTGCTGAAGCTGAATCCGCCGGCTTCGGGGTGATGGTTACGGCTGATCAAAACATCATTTACCAAACAAGATTTGCCGAAGCGGACGATCGCGCTTGTGGTTCTTGGTTCGAACATTTGGCCGATTGTGCGCGAGTACGCGGCATTGATTGTCGCAGCGGTGGAGGCAGCGCAGCCGGGCAGTTTCGAGTTCATAGAAATGCCACTGCCGCCGGAAGAACGAGAAAGTCAGGGACATGATTGAGGTGCTGGTCAGGGCGCGGCTCCCAGAGTATCTTCTGTCCCACACGGCTTCAAATCCCCGTAGACAGCGTCCACCGTGCGGGCGGCTTCTTCGGGCGGCGTTCAGCCACAAGCCGACTTTCAGTCGGAACGGATTCCACCGGCTTTAGCCCATTGCCCCGGAGCCCAGAGCGCTTGGCCGTGTCACATAATGCATTCAGGAGTAGTGTTTCGAAGATTACACGCAGGCGCTGGGGGCGGAGGGAGCGGCCCGTAAAACCATGACGCGAAATAACACTGTTTATGTAGAAGTGCGCGGAAGCGTCGCCGAACTGGTGATGAACCGGCCGGAGGTGCTGAACGCCAAGAACTGGCAGATGGCCAACGACTTCCACGCCGCTCTCGACGAACTCGAAGCGGCGCCTCAACTGCGCGTTGTGGTCGTTACCGGCAAAGGCGGTACTTTCTCAACCGGCATCGATTTGGAGGCCTTGTCGGAGGGCCAGCTGAAGATCGACTGGTTTCGCCGTTTCGACGAAGCGGTGCGCCGGTTGGAGCAACTGGAAGCATTGACAATCGCGAAAATTCGGGGTTACGCTGTGGGCGGCGGGCTGCTGGTCGCTATGGGTTGCGACCTTCGGATCGCGGCGCCGGACGCACTCTTCGGCTTGCCGTCTGTTCTGGAAGCGATTATTCCCGGAATGGGCATCTACCGTCTGCCACGGTTCATTGGTTTAGGCCGCGCCCGGCGCATGGTCTTGACCGGCGAGTTGATTTCGGCGGAGGACGCGCTGGCCATCGGGCTGGTGGACTGGGTGGTGCCCGAGGAAAAGCTGGACGAAACCACAGAATCGATTATCGTCAAGACCATGAAGGGCAGCGCAACAGCGCGGGGCTTTTCGAAGAAGCTGATGAACGGCTCTTTTGAATCTGATTTTGATCAAGCGCTAACCAAGTACCTGGAATACCAGGAGCGCACGCTGCTTTCCGAGGATCACAAGCGAGCGATGGCAGAATATCGCAGCCGGAAGAAGTGAGCATTTATCGTGGCCGCTGAGAGCTAATCCGCCCGCAGCGACTTAGCCGGATCGATCTGAGCGGCGCGCCAAGCGGAAACGGAACTTCACTCTCCCAAAGAGAGTTACCATTTGAAGAACTTACAGTTCAGACGGCCTTGATTTTGTCCCCATCGTCTATCGATGGAAGTATCATGCCTTTTGGGGATCGCTGACCTATATTGATTTGGTCGGCAACCATATGGCGCCGGTGGGCGTCTTTTCTCGCAATGGTTGGGGCGCCCAATCGACATCTTGCTGTTGCGCTGCTATTAGCTGCGGCTTTCGCGCAATTACGCGGTCAGGAAGCTCCCAGCTCGCCGAGTCAGGCAAGCCCTCCGCAAAGCCAAACGCCGGAGACTGTCGCCCCCACTCCGCAGGCTCCCCTCGGCACTCCGCCACCAGCGACCCCTGGCACTCCAGCGCCGGGTTCGATCGAGTCCCGGGCCATGAGTTGGAAGCTGCTGTTACCGAACATTGCTTACGACCAGCCGAAGATCTATGGCGTTCCCGTGCAGCTTGCGCACGGCCGCCATTGGGCGCCCACATTGTCGTTCCTCGCATTGACGGCAGGCTTGATTGCAGCTGATCCGCATATTGCCCCGACTTTCCGGAACACGACGGCGTTCCACGGATTCAATCAGGTGTTCAGCAGCACAAACACAAACGCCATGATCGCAGCCGCGCCGGTTGGGCTGCTGGCAGCCGGCTTAATCACGAAGGACCACTACGAACGCAATACGGCACTGTTAGCAGCCGAGGCTTTTGCCGATGTTGAGATTCTTGACCTGGGAATGAAGTACAGTACGCGGCGTCTGCGTCCTGCCGGATTTCCACCTAATGCAAACTATTCCGACAGTTGGTGGGAATCCGGCGGCAATAGCTTTCCTTCGGGTCACACCATTGCGGCATTCGCTGTAGCTACCGTCATCGCACGGCGTTATCCTCATCAGCGCTGGCTACCTTACGTCGCCTATGGACTAGCAGCCACAATCGGATTCTCGCGCTTAACGCTTTCGGCCCATTTCCCCGCCGACGTGTTTGTTGGTGGCATTCTGGGCTACACCATCAGCCGGTTTGTGGTCTTGCGGCAATGAGGCGGCGCGCTCGCGCAACCTTCGCCTTACTCCAGCGCGATCGTAATGGCGCCGGCGACAATCAACAGTCCTCCCAGACCCTTGAACCAGGTGAGGCGCTCACCCAGGAAGAGAACCGCAAAGAGAATCACCAGCGCGACGCTGAGCTTATCGATCGGCGCCACTTTCGAGGCTTCGCCCATCTGAAGCGCCTTGAAGTAGCATAGCCACGAGAGCCCGGTGGCGAGGCCGGAGGCGAACAGGAACCACCAGGTCTTCTGCGAGAAGTGTTGAAAGCTCGCTGGCTGCCGTGTGAGGTAGGCGACCAGCCAGGCGAAAATCACCACCACCGACGTGCGAACCGCCGTGGCGAGGTTGGAGTCCACCCCTTGCACACCAAGCTTAGCCAAAACGGCGGTGAGAGCGGCGAAGAGGGCGGAGAGCAGGGACCACGTGAGCCAGGTCATCTAATCAGTGTCGCCTTGTCGCTAAGCAAATTGGTTGGGGCGCCCTCACCCGCGTACGGCTTCGAGCAACTCCACGACCATGCTTCGCACGGGCTTGGCGAGGGGAAGGCGCGCGAGTTGGATGAATTTCACAACCACAGGAAGACTCTTCGTCAGGATGGTTTGCGTGCGGCGCTGTCCCGAGCTGCGATCGTAGATCCAGAACAGAATCAGAGCCATCTGATAGAGCCACAGCACGTCGGGAAGAAACGGAGCGAGGTCGTCGGGAACTGCCGTCCTGGTAGACAGAAGCAGTTGCCGGAAACATTCCTGATCGGCCACGCGGATGGGTCGGTTTTGTTTGCTGAAGGGCGAGAGTGGATCCTGCGGATCAGCGGCATGCGGGAACAGGGCGCCCAGGAATTTACGGTTGGGAGCGAAATAGGCGAACTTGATGTCGAGCGCGGCCCGCAAGCCCTGCTGGAGGTTTTTCGCGGTCTTGGCCGCCTCTCCCAGCGGCTCGCTCATTTCGTCCTTGGCCAGTTCGTAAAAGGCGAGCACGATCGCTTCTTTGGAAGCAAAGTGGTAATAGGTGGCGCCGAGGGCGATTTCGCATGCGCGGGCGATATCGCGCATGGTGGTGGCCTCAAAGCCGCGCTCGCGGAAAAGATCGAGCGCTGCCTCGAGAATCCGGCGGCGGGTTTCGTCTGATTTGCGGGTCCGCCGCGGAGGCGTGACGGCCAAGTCTCGCATCACTTGCATACTATCGTGCGGAACGGCTGGACAGCTCAAGTCGATTTCACCGCACTGCTGACCGGGTGCCAAAGCCTCAAGCAAAACAGGTAAGTGAGCCGCGTAACTAAATGTAAAAGAAGATGTTATGCGACTTTGCAGGCTGCCATTCCGGCCTGCGGGCCGGACCCGCCCAGGATGCTATTCTAAAGGCAGCCCCCTCCCACCGGCTGGCCGGTTTGCGTCTGGCAGTTCGGAGACGACTAGCGGCAGTTCCCCACTGTAGAAAGAGCGAATGGATTTTCTAGCCGGCCTCAATCCGCCACAACGCGATGCAGTTGCCCATGTCGAGGGTCCGTTGTTACTCTTAGCGGGCGCCGGCAGCGGCAAGACGCGCGTTATTACCCACCGGATTGCTCACTTGATTGAGGCGCACCACGTTCCCGGACCATGCCTGCTGGCCGTTACGTTTACCAATAAGGCCGCGGATGAGATGCGGCAGCGAGTTACCGGCCTGCTGGAGAACCCTTCCGCCGGCAAGTCGCCGAATGTCTCCACGTTTCACTCATTCTGCGTGCGTTTGTTGCGCCGCGATGGCGAGTCGCTGGCCGATATCCGGCAGGGCTTCACGCGCCAATTCACCATCTACGACGACGACGATCAGCTGGCCTTGATCAAATCGATTTACAAGCAATTCGGTCTGGACGACAAGTTTATGCCCTACCGTGGCGCCCTTTCGCGCATCAGCCACGGCAAGAGCCATCATGAATCGCCACAGGACTGGTACAAAGCGGCGACTGATCCGAAACTGACGCGCCTGGCGGCGATCTACGACCGTTATGAAGAGCGATTGCGGCAGGCGAACGCGCTCGATTTCGACGACCTGTTGCTGGAGTCGGTCCGGCTGCTACGGCACGATGATGGCATCCGAGAGTTGTACAACCGCCGCTACGAATTCGTAATGATCGACGAATATCAGGACACGAACCGCAGTCAGTACGAATTGATGCGTCTGCTAACAGAACGTCGAAAGAACGTTTGCGTAGTGGGCGATGAAGACCAGTCGATTTATGGCTGGCGGGGCGCCGACATCCGCAACATTCTCGACTTTGAGCGGGATTATCCAAACGCCGCCGTGATCCGGCTGGAACAGAATTACCGGTCGACCAAGAACATCCTCGAAGCAGCTAGCGCGGTGGTCGCTAACAACAAAGAGCGCAAGGGCAAGTGGCTGTGGACCGACTCCGAAGACGGACCAAAGATCGGGATGTATGAGGCGCTGGACGGCGAGAACGAGGCGCTCTTCATCGCCGACACGATCGATAGGCTGCTTTCAGCGAACCTGGCTGAGCGGGCGGCGGTCCTCTACCGCACGAATTTTCAATCGCGGCAGATTGAAGAAGCCCTGCGCCGTTATGGGCGTCCGTATTTGGTGGTAGGCGGATTCAGTTTCTACCAGCGAGCCGAGGTGAAAGATGTCCTTTCCTATCTGAAAGTGTTGCTGACTCCACAAGACCCCATTAGCCTGTTGCGCATCATCAACACGCCGGCGCGAGGCATCGGCAAGAGCACCACGGAACAGATTGATGCCTACAGCCTTAAGAACCAGCTAAGCGTCTGGCAAAGTCTGAAGGAGATGCTGCAGGCGAAGGCATTTCCCACGCGGGCAGAAGCGGCGCTGAAGACCTTCGTGAAGTTGATCGAGGAGCTATCGGAGTACGCGCGGACAGCGACGGTCGCTGAAGCCCTGGAAGCTGTGATCAACAAAAGCGGCTACCGCGAGATGCTAACTACCGATGTTTCACCGGAAGCGGAGTCGAGGCTTGGCAACCTTGAGGAACTGCTGAATGCGGCGGCGGAAGCGACGGAGCGCGAGGAAACAATCGCCGAGTTTCTTGACCACGCCGCGCTGGTGGCCGATAGCGACCAACTGGACGAACAAGCGGCCGTATCGCTGCTGACCGTGCACAACGCCAAAGGACTGGAGTTCCAGAACGTTTTTCTGGCCGGTATGGAAGAGGGCTTGTTTCCGCATAGCCGCTCGCTCACCACCGAAGGGGCCATGGAAGAGGAACGCCGACTCTGCTATGTCGGGATGACGCGGGCCCGGAAGCGCCTGTACTTGAGCTGGGCGCGTTATCGGCGCCGGTTTGGCGGCGGGCAGCTCGAACCGTGCCTGCGGTCGCGTTTCGTCAACGAAGTGCCACCGAGCCTGACGGAACGCCTCTCGGCGTATCGCGAGCACAAGGTGGACGAGGTTGACCTCTTCAGCGAGCAGCATGACGTACGCCAATCGGCCAAGAAGAACCTCTACACGGGCCGGACAGTGAATTCGGTCGACAACATTGCCCAGTTCTTCGCCGAGCGCGGGATCCCGCTGCCTTCGGGATTGACCCGGCCCGCACCCGCTGCTGCACAAGGCGCATCAACGGCGAGCGGTCCGCCGATCCCCAACCACCGTACCGGGAGCCAATCGCCATCGTCAAATCCGGGCGCCACGCCAATGCAGCCGCGGCCACCGGTTCAATCGAGTTTTCTCACTCCGGGCGGTGTCCATCCACCGTCTGGATTGCGCCCAACCGGTAGCCGGCCGGGCGGCCCGAAAAAGGGCGGCTTGCGCGTCGGATCCGTTATTAATCACAAAAAATACGGGCAGGGAAGGGTTCTTCGTCGCGAAGGCGATGGCGATGATGCGAAACTAACAATAAGCTTCCAAGAGTTTGGGCTCAAGAAAATCGTAGAAAAGTATCTGGATATCAAAGCTGAAGAATGAATACTAAACACATTGCCGACACAGAAGAACGTAAGAAGCTGAAGCGCATTGCGCGCAAGAAAGCTGCGCCGAAGGCCAAACGCGCCGCCGGAGTAGCGCGTGGCGAAAACAAGCGCAAGGTCAAGAAGATCGCCAAGGGTCAAACTCGCAAGCGTTAATCCCTTTTCATCGTTAGCAGCGCTTCGCGTTTACAGTTCCAGCCTCGGATTAGTTACCAGCATGAAACAGCGAGGGCGAGTGGGTAATTTCAGCCCACTCGCCCTTTCTGTGCTGGATTTCGCCAATCGTGGCCAAATGATCAGTCCGGCGTGCTCGGGTCCAGGCGGACGAATTCGGCCTGCCATGGTCTTCTCGCCAGGTTCAGGCGCGCCACAGTCACTGGCAGCCCAGAGCGGCGCCGTCCCGCGCTGCCGGGGTTGATGTAGAGAACGCCCTTCCGTACCTCCTGTTCCGGCTCGTGCGAATGTCCGCTGACGACAATCTCGAAGCCTGCGGCCAGTGGGTTTACACTCAGGTCCTCCACGTCATGCAGAACGTAAATCTGAACGTCGCCCGCTCTCGCTATGGTCGTCTTCGGCAAGCCCGCCGCCCATGGCGACGTATCGACATTTCCTTGAACGGCGACAACCGGCGCAATCGCCCTCAACCTGGGTAGAATCTCCGGGCTGCCAATGTCCCCGGCGTGGATGATCAGATGCGAGCCGTGCAGCGCTCGGATAGCCTCGGGGCGCAACAGGCCGTGCGTATCGGAGATCAAACCAAGAAGGGTTGGGATTTTGACTTTCGTGGCCACGTTCTGATGGTATTTCAGCCACACCGACCGGGGGTGAAAAAAGACATCAACACTCGTGGTCGGTTCGCGGTCTTACTAAACGAGTGGCATTCGCCGATTGAGGGCCTCGAGTAGTCTGCGGGCTATACTGGGTCGATCTAATCCAGGCCGGGGTGAATCGACTGAATGTCCCAACTGTTCAAGACAAAGAGCATTGAAGCTCTTGTCGAGTCCGCGGAGCGCCATGACCGGAAGCTGAAGCGGACACTCGGTCCGGGAAGCCTGATCGCGTTTGGAATTGGCGCTGTCATTGGCTCAGGCATCTTTACGCTCACCGGGACGGCCGCGGCCGGGCAGACTTACGATTACCACTCGGTGATGAACGCGCCAGTTCTCGACCTGATCCTGCACGGTTCGCACGCGGTTTCTACCATCGGGCGGCCGGGTGCAGGCCCCGGCATCACGCTCTCGTTCATCCTGGTGGCCATTGCGTGCGGTTTCGCGGCGCTCTGCTACGCCGAACTGGCGTCTATGATTCCAATAGCGGGCAGCGCCTACACGTACGCTTATACGACGCTCGGCGAGATCTTTGCCTGGATCATCGGCTGGGATCTGATCCTCGAATATGCCGTCTCCAACATGTCGGTAGCGGTGGGTTTTTCCGCCTACTTTAACGTCATGTGCGATTACGTATTCGGCAGGCATTTGCCGCAGTACCTTTCTGATCCCGCGATTGTCGAAGGGCGGCTTACCGGTAGCTTCTTTAACGTGCCCGCGCTACTGATTGTGATGTTCCTCAGCTGGATACTCGTGCGCGGTGTGAAAGAAAGCGCCAGCACAAACAACGTGATGGTTGCGGTGAAGGTGTTGGCGGTGTTGATATTCGTGTTCGGCGCGGCCCACGCCGTATCGGCCAAGAACCTGCACCCCTTCATGCCAAATGGCATCCCCGGCGTGCTGACCGGCGCAGCCATTGTCTTCTTTACCTACATTGGGTTCGATTCGGTATCGTGCGCGGCGGAAGAGACGAAGAATCCGCAGCGCGACATGCCGATCGGTATTATTGGCACGCTGGTGATTTGCGGCCTGCTGTACGCCTCGACAGCATTCGTATTAACCGGCATCGTCAGCTGGAAAACCTTGAATAATGCAGCGCCGGTGGCGTCAGCGCTGAAAGCCATCGGAATGGAAAAGCTGCGTTTCGTGGTCACTGTAGGCGCACTCCTCGGAATGTTCTCCTCGCTGCTGGTCTATCAATACGGCCAAGCCCGAATCTGGTACGCGATGTCGCGCGACCGGCTGTTGCCGGACCTTTTCTCGCGGGTTCACAAGAAATTCCGCACGCCGCATGTGAGTACGTGGATCGCGGGCCTGGCGGTCGGCATACCAGCAGGCATTTGGGATATAGGCACGTTCGCCGATCTCGCCAATATCGGAACTCTGTTTGCCTTCGTGCTGGTTTCGTTGGGAGTCATCGCGTTGCGTAAGAGCCAGCCGGAGCGGCATCGCTCCTTCCGTGTACCGTTCTCGCCGGTGATACCGCTACTCTCCGTGGCTTGCTGCGCACTGCTGATGATGAGCCTGCCGCTGGAGACGTGGATCCGGTTCTTTGTCTGGCTAGCCATTGGCTTGGTGATTTACTGGCTCTACAGTATGAAGCGGAGCACACTCTACGAAGCCAAATGAGCCCGTTTGGCGGGCTAATTGTTCTCCATGAAATAGTAGGCGATCATATGGCAGATGATGAAGTGTGCGTCTTCGATGCGCCCCATGTGTTGAAACGGCACATGGATTGTGAGTTGGGCCGCTTCGCCGAGTTTGCCGCCGGATCGCCCCGTCAGGCCGATCGTCTTACATCCAATGCGATTGCCGTATTCGACGGCACGCACGACGTTGAGCGAGTTGCCTGAGCCGCTGATGGCCATCACAAGATCGCCAGGCTCGGCAAAATTTTTCAGTTGCTCCACGAATACAGATTCGTAGCCGACATCATTTGAGTAAGCGGTGATGGTGGGCAACGAATCGGTGAGCGCGAGAATCCGGAAACGCACGTCGCGCTTGAAGCTGGCCCCCTTTACGATGTCGCAGGCAAGGTGCGACGCAGTACTGGCGCTTCCGCCATTGCCGCAGACGAAGATACGGCGCCGATTATCGCGCGCTTCGCGGAACAACTCGATCACCTGGTTGACTTTGCCGGTATCGATGGCTGCGATGGTGTCGAGCGTCTGCTGCTTGTAGGATTCAGAAAAGGTCATAGAATTCCTTGGGCTAAAACGTACGCCCCGTAGAGCACGCTATCGTCGCCCAGTCCGGCCGGCACGACATCCAAACGCGCACGTGACCAGGAAGTGATCTGCGCACGAAGCTCCCGGCGCAAGGGTACAAACAGGCGATCACCGGCTTTGCTGATGCCGCCGCCGATCACGATGCGGGCGGGGTTCAACAACATGATAGCCGCCTTGAGGCCCTGAGCGAGATTGACGACATAGCCGCCGACGAAAACAGGGTCGAGGAAAAGTTCGCTGGCGGGCTTGCCGTAGTCCCGTTCCAGCCACAGCCCGCAGCAGAGACGTTCCAGGCAGCCATGTGAGCCGCACAGGCATTCGGGGCCATCTGGTTGAATGGTGAGGTGCCCGATTTCGCCGCCGTAGGAATCGGCGCCCCGCCAAACTTCACCGCGCGAGACAATCCCGCCGCCGATCCCCGTGGAAATGGTCGTATAGAAAAGCGGATCGAATCCGATACCCGCTCCGAACGCGGCTTCGCCTAGCGCGCCGACGTTCGCGTCATTGTCCATAACCGCGGAAGCCTCTGCAATCTGCTGAATCCGTGCAATGAGGGGAAACGAATTCCAGCCGCCGACATGCGTAGAGAACGTGACGGTCTGCGAGGGAAAGTCCACCGGCCCACCAAAACCGATGCCGCACACATCCGCGCGAAACCCGGTCCGGCTGCGCCATTCCGTGACGATCTGGGCGAATTGATCCATCATCCATTCGGGCCCGCCATCGCGGTTGGTTTCGCGGCTCTCGCGCAACACGATGGACGAATCATGGAAGCCGGCGATGGAGAACTTGGTGCCGCCGATGTCGATCGCGAGAGTCTTCACTGGTTCAACTCCCGTTCGGCCTCCAGTAACTCTGCCGGCAACGCGAATCCGGTGCCGTTCTTCATGATGGTGACAGAGGCGACAAGGTGGCCCAGACGAGCGGCAGCTTCAACCGTGGCCCCCGCCGCCAGTGCGCAGGCAGCACCGGCCGTGAAGCTATCGCCCGCTCCGCAGACGTCCACCGGGTCGAGGATTCTATGAGTCATCACCCATGTCTCGCCGTCGTCGTTGAAGATCTGAATTCCATTGCCGGAGTGAGTCACGAATAGGGCTGGCGCTTTGACACGGTCGCGCAGTTCCTCTAGCGACGCCGCTCCGCTTCGACCCCGTGCCTCGGCCGCTTCGTCCTGGTTCACTTTCAGTACGGCACCTTCAAACTGTTCGATTCGGCGGCGGGAATCCACCCACACTAGCTGATTGCGCTTGGCCGCGAGCTCAGCCAATCGCTGGCGAACCCGCGCGGTGACAACCCCACCCTGGTCGGTTTCGGCTTGGTCGGAAACACAAATCACATCGAAGCCGCGGGCCGCGTCCAGCATTGAGCAGATCCGCTCTTCGAGGCTCGGTGGAATAGCCGTCGCGTTGATGAAATCAACCCGAGGCAGATCTTCGGTTCCAAGATTCGTATTCAGCAGCTTGGTGTAGGTAAAGGTGGCGAAGCCGGGTTCCGTCACCAGCAGATCGGCGCCGATGCCCCGCTGGGCTAGCGCCTGGCGCAGTTCGTAAGCGTGGCCATCGTCTCCAACGGCGCCGAGCACCGCGACCTCCTTAACGCCGAGAGCACGAAGATTCACCGCAACGGTTCCGGCTGCGCCTGGCGTGTTTTCGGTCGACGTCACGGCGATGCGCGGTATGCCCGTTTCACGGGAAGGGATCGACAGAGCGGGGCTGTAGTGGCACCAGCGGTCGAGGCAAATATCGCCGGCCACCAGGACCCGCATCACCGCCATCTTTGCCAACAACTCGCTTGCCGTCATGAAACCAGGATTGTACGTCAAGCCGTGACGGCTGACTCGCTGAATAGCGCCGCGAGCAGTTCCTGGCGGCTCAGATAATTGGGGACGATGAAGTCAGCCCCCACGCCAATCAGCCGTTTGCGCTTCCACTCATCAATCGCGAGGCACTCCGGTTCCGCGCTGGCCACGCCGACCGCGGTTCCACCCACCTTCTTCACCTCCTCGATCTCAACGTAGCCATCCCCGACGACTAGAAGTTGATCGCCTGAATGCCCGGCGCCGGATACCAGTTGACGCACTAGCAAGGCTTTCGAGAAGCTTTGGAGGTCGTCCTGGGCGCCATAGATCCGCCCGTCGAAATACCTGGCCAAGTCGAGCAGAACGGCTTCTTCCTTGACGTTTGCGTCGTCGGTGCCACTGGCCAGGTAAAGTCGGAGGCCCCGCTGGCGGAGGGCTTCCAGCAATTCGCGCGTGCCCGGAACGGTGAATTGATCCGGATGGAGGGTGCCGTTACGAAGGCCTTCGACGCGGCCGGAGATGCGACTCCACAACCGGTCCAAATAAATTTTCTTATAAGCCAGCGGCTCCAGCGGTTTGCCGCCGCGGGCACGCACGGCGTCGGCTAGCGCCATCATCTGGTAAATGGTTTCTTTGCCGGTTAAGCGCCAGACGAAGTCTTCCACCACGCTGCGCAGTTCCTGTTCCGACTCGCCCGTATTCAAGGCCGCCAAATGCTCGACGCACAGCGGAACCATGATCTCAACCCAACCCGTGCGGATCAGCGAAACGGTTCCGTCGAAATCGAAGATGGCCACGCGGGCTTTTGACGCGGACGCCCCGGCGCGAATGATTTCAAGCATGAAATCTCATTCTGGCACGCGGTTTGAGGTACCAGAGCCTCAGAGAAGCGCTCTCAGAACGTGTGCGGTCGGCGTGAGGTCAGAACGTGTACTGCGTGGGAGCAATGTCCTTAGCCCTCAGGTAGACTTCCATCTGGGCCCGATGGTGGGTGGTGTGATCGGAGGCTTGCATCACCAAATCCCAGCCGCTCATCTGGACACCTTCCACGCTATATTTCTTCGACAGCTGCGCGGCTGTTTCTTTACTCAGCACGCCCTGGGCATAATCAAACGCGTTGTTGAGGAAAACAATGATGCCGGCCTTGGTCTTGGCAGCGGGTTCATAGTCCATCGGTTGTGCACCGGCCAACGCGCCGTAGTAAAAATAGATCGACTTTCCGATGTGGATGGCTTGTTCAGCGAAAGTCATCTGTTTGGCGTTGACTTTGAACCCGTAATCGGCTTCCGGCATCTGGCCCGCTACTTTGACCGTGAATGCATGTGATGTCTGGAGATGCGCCAAAAGCGATGCCTGCATATTGTCTTGGGCCGAGGCAGCCGAGGCGAGGCATGCCGTCGCCAAAAGGGTTATGAGAACTGTTCGCATAATGTCTCCGTATTTTGATGAGCCGGCCTGGACACTCGCCGCCCGCTTCGCCCCCTTTGAGCGAGTCAGCTTCGAAGGGCGCCTAACTATTCTTGCATCCGGAGCCTTGCGAAACGGTGTTTTTAGCCGGTTGTGAAATAATCTTCGAACGATGCGATATCGCCACGGAGTGTTGCTTGGACTGTTGCTCCTGGCGGTAATTACCTACCTGGATCGAGTTTGCATTACGTTTGCGTCCGGTAGGATTCAGCATGATCTCAGCCTCGATCCCCGTCAGTGGGGTCTTGTGCTCGGTGCGTTCACGGTTTCATATGCGGTCTTCGCGATTCCCGGCGGAACCATGGGCGACCGCGTTGGCGGCCGGAGCATCCTTGCCAGGTTTGTGGTGTGGTGGTCGGTCTTTACCGCGTCCACCGGGCTTTCGCGCGGTTTTCTCAGCCTGCTTTCGATCCGTTTCCTGTTCGGGGCTGGCGAGGCGGGCGCGTTCCCAAACATGTCGTCCGTCATCTCGCGCTGGTTTCCGCAGAGTGAGCGCGCAAGGGCGATTGGCCTGACCTGGGCGGCGAGCCGCGTTGGGGGTGCGATTGCGCCCTGGATGGTCATCCCCCTGCAGCAACGATTCGGCTGGCGTGTCGCGTTTATGTGGCTGGGCGGGATAGGGCTCACCTGGGCGGCAGGCTGGTACCTCTTCTACCGCGATCATCCTCGTTTGATGAAAGGCATCAGCGCGAAGGAACTGGCAGAGATTGGCGACACGCCGGCGATTGCAAAGTCGCACCGCTTGCCTTGGAAACAAGCCATTCGCAGCAAGAACTTTATTCTGATTCTGCTGATGTACCACACCTATTGCTGGGGCTCGTATTTCTATATTTCCTGGATGCCTAACTATCTGCAAAAAGGCAGGGGGTTTTCGGAAAACGACCTCAAGATCTGGGGCATGCTGCCGTTTGTGCTAAGCGGAACCGCGACTCTGTTGGGTGGCGTCCTTAGCGACAAACTGGTCCCGATCATCAAGATCAAGTGGGCTCGCAGAAGTATCGGCGCTGGTGGCTTGCTGCTGGGAGGCCTGTTCATGGCTGCAGCGGCCGCCGTTCCGGACAACCGGCTGGCGGCAACGTTTCTGGCAGTTGGATACGGCTGCATGGACGCGATGCTGCCGGTCTCCTGGGCCGTCTGCATGGATGTCGGCGGCCCGCACGCGGGGGCTGTGAGCGCTACCATGAACACCTCCGGCCAAATCGCTTCCTTCCTGTCGTCAGTTGCATTTGGCTTTGCCGTAGAGGCCCTGAGCCATCATTTTTCGCCTCAGCTCAGCTATAGTATTCCCGTTTATCCGCTGGCGGCCATGCTGATCATCAGTGGGGTGCTTTTCTTGAACATCGACGCTTCGCAGCCTTTAGCGGGGCTTCCTGAACCACTCCCCTCACCGGATCTCGAACCGCTGAGCGTGACCTAGGAGCATGGCAGTCTCGTGACTGGGGCCACTCTTCGTTAACGCGGCGACGTTGCCCCGCTAAGATAGACAAGAGCAGATGAACATCTCAATTATCGGCACTGGCTATGTCGGACTCACGACGGGTGTTTGCCTTGCATCAATTGGGCACTCAGTGACCTGCATTGACACGGATGAATCGAAAATCAGCGCACTGAAGCAGGGTAAGGTACCCATCTATGAGCCTCACCTTGCCGAAGTGATGGAAGAGTCTAGCAACCATCTGACCTTTACGACGAGCTATGCCGAGTCGATTCCAGAGGCTGAGGTGGTATTCATTGCGGTCGGCACTCCTTCGACGGGCTCGGGCAGCCCAAACCTCGAGTACCTGGCCCAAGCGGCTCGCGCTGTGGGCCAGCACATCGGCGCCGGATTTACGGTGGTAGTGAACAAATCCACGGTGCCGATTGGGAGCGGAAACTGGGTTGGCGCTCTGATTCGCGAATCCCTTGAAAAGAAGCACGGCCGTAAGGCGACGGATGAATTTGCCGTCGCCTCGAACCCGGAGTTCCTTCGCGAGGGCTCCGCGATGCTGGACAGCCTTTATCCCGATCGCATCGTCTTAGGTGCGGATCATCCGCGAGCGCTGGAGATTCTGTATACGCTCTATCGCCCCATCATCGATCAGACGTTCAGTCCTCCCAGATATGTGCCCCGGCCTGAATCCAAAACGGCGGTTCCGTTGGTTTCGACCGATCTTGCTTCGGCCGAACTCATCAAATACGCCGCCAACGCCTTCCTGGCATTGAAGATCAGCTTCATCAATGAGATTGGAAACCTGGCTGAGCGGGTGGGCGCCGAAATTACGGAAGTGGCCCGCGGCATTGGATTGGACTCCCGCATCGGCCCGCGTTTTTTGAGTGCCGGAATCGGATGGGGCGGGTCTTGCTTCGGCAAAGACACCGCGGCGGTGGTCGCTACGGCGGGCGAGTACGGCATGAGCATGCCGATTATTGAAGCCGCCCGCACCACCAACCAGCGGCAACGTGAACGGGTGATTGAGAAACTGCTCGCGGAACTCAAGCTTTTAAAAGGCAGAACCATCGGCTTGCTGGGTCTCGCGTTTAAGCCCAACACGGACGACTTGCGCGAAGCCCCGGCGATCGACATTGCCCGCCGGCTGATTGAACGGGGCACGAAAGTGAATGTTCACGACCCAATCGCTCTGGAGCGCTTCCGGAGAGAGTTTCCTGATCTTCCCGTGAATTGCTGCAGCAGTGCCGAACATGTGGCCGACGATGCGGACGCCATCGTGCTGGTTACCGAATGGGCTGAATACGTCCAATTGGACTGGGACAGTCTGGGTCACCGGATGCGACAAAAGCTGGTGCTTGACGGCCGATACGCCCTCGACCGTGACAGGTTGACCAGGCTGGGCTTCCGCTACATAGGAATGAGCTGCTAGCGGCGATCTAGCGCAATTCGGCGATCGATAGAGCGACTTCGCCGCGGAACCCGAACTTGCCAAGTTGTGCTTCCGGCTTGGGACGAACGTATTCGTCCAGCACCTTGCCGTCACGGTCCTTGACAACAATCCTCTCCGGGCTAATCGCAATCTTCAAGCGGTAGACCTTCAACCCCTCCATGCCGTGCCCGGTTTTGATCTCCGGCCCGGCTACGCCGTCTACGTAGGCTTTGCGACGGAGTTGATGTTCATCGAGCGTGTAGGAGACGCGGTTCGCTTCGTCTTGATAGTCGATATCCCATTCCACTCGCCTCGACTTTCTGATGAACACCACTGTGGTCGACTGCCGAAGAATGTCCAGGGTAATCTGGCCTTGGTTGAGACGGAACCATCCGAAGTCCGGGGCAACATGTTGCCACCAACCATCCGATACCGTCCATTCGCCGGGAGCTTCAAACGTATTCGCGATGGTCCGGCCATTGTTGGTCTCTTGCTTCACAATTGTTGCCAGCGTCCACTGCACCACGGATGTTTTCCCGCTCTGAACGGTGACCGATTGCAATCGTGGTTTGTATTTGTCGGCCTCGGCCGTCACTACGTAATTGCCTGGCCCCAGCGAGATAGTTTGTCCATTCGCCGCGTCGTGAACCTGCTGCTCGCCTTCGCGGTGATAGGAGATCTTCGCGTTTGCAGGAGTGACTCGGAAGGTCACCGATCCGGGTGTCCTGGTAAGCATGTCGCCCGAGAGAGCCACCGTGGCATCGGCTTTGAAATCGCGGCTTACACTCTTCTCCTCGTAGCCGTTCTTGCGGAACCCAAGCGTGTGGGAACCGGCGACGACTTCCGTCCGGAACGTTCCATCGCTTCCAGTGGTTCCCACCTTATTGCCATCTACCAGGACTTCCGCATCGGCGGGGAATTTATCCAGAACCAGGCTGCCCTTCCGGACAACCGGTAACAGTGCGAACTCAAGGCTCTTGGAATCCCCCCGTTTTACCGCGACGGTTTGCTCTGCTGGGTCCTGAAAACCGGGTGAGACGACCTTAACGCGATAACTATTCGGCTCGAGGCTTATAATTCGAACGCCGTTCGCCATGGGTCGCTTCAGCGCGACTCCGTTGAGCATCACCGTGGCATCGGGGACATTGGCGTGCACAACCACCGTGCCGGTAGCCCTTTCGCTACCCAACACCACGCTCAGAAGCGGTGCAGCGGCTATGTCGAGCGCCATCGTATGACTGGTCTTTCCGTCATCGACGACGAAATCGTTATTTCCGGGTGCCACGTTCTCCAACGAGAGACCTTCCGGGGCGATCGGCTGCGGGATGCCGGTCCCGCGCGAACCTTTTAGGCCGGCGGAAGCCCACACTTTGGAGGTGTGGCCCAACGAGCTGACGACCACCGCGGGAACATCGCTCGCTTGAACAGGACCATGCAGATCAACCAGAGTCGCAGGCTGAAAACTGAACGACAAAGAAACCAATTCCTTACCGCCGTCCACGATTTTCAGTGTGTGATTCCCCGGCGAAATGTCGCCGAGAATCAGGTTGCCATCCAGCAGGCTGACGGTTTTTGCGTCCATAATCGCTTGCCCAGTTTTCAGAGCCGAAGCAATGCGAATTTCCGCTGGAGCCGGAATCAAATCAACCCGCACGTTCATTGTTCCCTGCTGATTCGCCGCGACGTCAAGGACTTGTGAGAACGGGAGGTACCCCTCCAGCGTTGCCGTTAATTGGTGGCGGCCAGGCTTTAGCAGCACCGCCGAAGATGTCACGGGCTGGCCATCCACGGCGACGTGTGCGCCGGTTATGTTTTCCGAAATCTCCACCAGCGCCTGCCCGAGTGGCGTTTGTACCTTTGGCGCCGCAGGCTTCCGCGTGAACTGCGTAACAGAGAGCGCCGCGGCGATCAGTACCAGGCCGGCAGCGATCGCCATGCTGGCGTAGGGCCGGCCCTTTCTCTCGCCACTAGGAACTTTGGCGCCGTCTGCCGGCGTGGGGCTCGGGAGAGCCGCTGAGGCGCCATTCACCGTCCGTTGAGGCGGCGGTTTATTGCCCGCAAGAGGCAGCGTCGGGGCTACTCCCGCCGTTGGAACTCGTGAGTCCGCTGGAGGCGCCGTCGATATCGCTGGATGAACAACGGTTTCGCTGACCTCATCCTGGGTGGCGGTTGGTTCCAATTTGGCCGCGGCCCGGGGCTGATCACCGGCCTCGTTTACTTCGCGGCGCACCGGAATACCCAACGTGCCGTGCAGGGCCAGCTCAAGCTGTCTCAGCCGCTGGTCGCGAGGGAAGAGCGCCAGCCCGCGCTCCACCGCCAGCAGCGCGCCGGCTGCATTTCCCGTTGCTTGTAACTCTCGAACTTCCGAAAGCAACCCGCTGACGGTTTCGCGTGCTTTGTGATCGTTGTTCAGCGCTGCGAGGCTGAGCGCGACGGGGTCGTTCGGACTCAACTTCAATGCCTCATGAACCAATGGCTCCGCCTCATGCCAGTCGCGATCCATCGTGGCGCGAGCTCGCTCCAGCAGTGCGCTCAGCAGCGCGGCCCGAATAGCGGGATTCCCGTCGTCGAGTTGGGCAGCTTCACGCAAGTGAGGCAATGCAGCGCCGTACTCGCCTCGCGCACACAGAGCCTGGCCTTGTTCGAATAGCGTTTGTGCCTTGGCACAGCGGCCGATCCCCTCGTCGGCCAGCTTTAATGAGCCCTTCGATCTCACGATCCCCCGGGAACTGGGATAGCGCCTCGCAAGCGACAAGACGCGCGGCCGGGTAGTCGCCGGCATTGAGCAGCAGATTGAACTCGGAGATCCTCTTTGCCTTAAGGCTGTCCCGCTCCGTATCATCCAGCCGCCGCCGCAGCCGCTCTAAATCGGCTTCCAACCCCGGCTGCTGCGGGTAAATGTTGCGCACGATTTCCAACTGCGCAATGGACTCGCTGAACTGCCCTCGCTCTTCGAACTGGCGGCCGCGGGCCATGATCGAAGAGACCAGGTCCCTCCGGTCACGCAACAGCTTCAACGACTGCTTGAAATGCGGTTCCTTCGGATAGCGTTCACTCGCGTCCTCCAGGATGTGAAGTTTCCGCTCCAGATCCGTTTCACTATCCAGGCGATGGTTGACCTCTCCGATTGCGGTAGCTTGCTCCTGCCGCTCCATTTCTTCTGCTTCCAGCTTTAGCGCCTGGAACAGGGGATCGCCTGCGTTCTTGGCGAGGTGCGCCTCGCACAATGCGATGACCTTGGTATAGTCCCGGGCTTCCAGCAGCTGGCGGCCCTGCCGGTACTGTTCTTGTGCCAGTTCGTACTCCTGGCGGATCTGCTCATACAGCGCTTTGTATTGAGCGTCGGTTCCACTGGGCGCATTGCCCCGCGCATGGCGGGCCAGTTCAAGCGCCCGCTCCAGCTTGTTTATCGCGGTACTGATCTCGCCGCCGCGGTAATTGGCCAGTGCCGCCTCATACAACCGCTCTTTCTCGATCTGAAGTTGCTGGTCTTCTTGTTCCCGGCGGCCAATCTCGCGCAGTAGTTCACGCGCCCGCGCATCCGACGGGCTGATTCTGAAGATCTCGTCGATGCCTTGTCGCGCCTGCGTGAAGTGTCCGCTGTCGATATGCTGCCGGACCAGCTGAAACCAGGTTCCCAATTGCTTTTCGCTGCGATGGCGCTCAATCTTCGACTTGATCGTGATGGCGTCCACATTGGAAGGATCCAGCTCCAAAACCTCTTGCACCTTTTGCAGCGCCAGAGGATACTCCTCTTCCTCAAATCGAGTCCGGGCACTCTCCAGCAATTCCCGAATCGCCTTGTCGCGTACCGCTACATCGATCGCGGCACGCAGCGCCGGCATATCGGGCTCAATGTGACCTTCCGATTCGAGCTCTGTCAGTATTTCCTGCGCAAAATGGCAGTCACCCTCCTGGAGCGCCTTCTTGATTCGCTCGATGCGAGGCTGAATCAGGCTCGGGTCAAATCGCTCAATCGGCTCATTTCGCACCGCTTTTTGCAATGTTTCAGCGAACTCGCGAGCGCTCGCGTAGCGATGAAACGGTTGCTTTGCCATCGCTTTGTGAATGGTCCGGCTGACCAGCGCATTCACCGCTGGGTTCAGCTCGGTAGCCGGAGGGGGAATGAACGTCCGGACTGCCTCAACCAAGTCACTGCCCGTGAATTGTGCGAAGGGCCGCTGGCCGGTCAGCGCTTCGAACGCAACCACGCCCAGCGAAAAGATGTCCGATTGAGGCGTCGCCGCTTTCAGCTGCAACTGCTCCGGCGCCATGTAATCCAGGGTTCCCTTGATTCCCGTGAACGAGCGCGTATCGGCCAGGTGGACCACACCGAAGTCGATGATCTTGACCGCGTCATCTTCCATGACGAAGATGTTGCTGGGTTTCAAATCGCGATGCACCAGCCCGTGATCATGCGCGGCCTGTAGTCCGCGGCAGGCTTGGCAGATGATCTCGATGGTTCGCTGCACCGTCAATCTTTGGCTGCGATCGTGAACCAGTTGATCGAGCGTGGTGCCTGGTAACAACGGCATCACAAAATACGGTTTTGTCCGGCCGTCCTCGATGAAGTCGCCCGTGTCGAGAATATCGACAATGTTGGGATGACTGATTCGCGACAGCACCGTCCATTCTTTTTCGAAGAGCTGCAGATCGGACTGATCCACTCCGCCGCGCAGTGTCTTCAGGGCCACGAAACGGCGAGTCACGCTGTCGTAGGCTTTGTAGACGACACCCATCCCTCCCTGGCCGATGGGTGGGTATTGGACTTCGTAGCGCTTCCCAATTACCTGGTTAGCGGACATAGGTGGTGCGCCCCCCAGCATAGCAATGGGCGGTGCAAAACATGCAGGTCAGCGGGCACGTTTGGTGCCAACCCCATCCGCCAACTTTCCTGTGAGAATTTGCAAGAAACACGCCAGTCTTCGCAACGCAAGTTCGAGCCGCGAAACGCGCTTTTGCCAGCGTCCCGGCTAGCGTCCGCGCCGGGCCCTTCCGCCATCGCTCGGGGGTGCTGACCGTCGAGCCTCGCGTCGTAATTCAAGTACCAGCTGCATGACCTGGGCCTCAATCTGGTCTCGCACGGCGATGTAAACATCTTCAGAACGCCCGATGGGATCCTCGACTTTCCAATCCCGAATTTCAATCGGAATTCGGCCCGGCAGTTTAACTCCGCTCATGTTGATGATCAGGTTGTAGGTCGCGACGTTCACGCTGCTGAGGTCTTTGGGGAACTGATCGTCAATGCTGATGTTCTTCTGGTTCATCACTTCGTGAGTCTGGGGTTGCACGATCGAGGCAGGCGATAATCCCGCGCTTCCCACTTCCATGACATCCGCGCCATACTTGCGGGCAAATCCTTCGGCCATTTGACTGCGGCAGGAGTTGCCGATACAGAGAAAGAGAACTCGCTTCATGGGGAAGTAACGTGTATTCAGTGTAACGAACGGTTGAAAATCTTATGAAACAGGCCTGGTGGACCCTCGAACCATCTCGACGAAATGCCGGTGGATTCGGGCATCGGCCGTGAGTTCGGGGTGAAACGTGGCCGCCAGGTGTTTGCCTTGGCTCACCAGCACCGGATCGCCCCGGTAGCTCGCCAGCACCTGCGCGCCGTTTCCCGTGCGCCGGATAATGGGGGCGCGGATGAAAACGGCTTCCAAGGGCCGCTCTTCCGGCCCGAACGGGATGGCGGCAATCCGGCTGTCAATCTGGCGGCCATAGGCGTTTCGTTCCACCGTCAAATCCATGAGACCGAGCGACTCCTGCGGGGGATTCAGGACTTCGCTTGCCAGCAGAATGGCGCCCGCGCACGTTCCGAACACCGGCCTTTGTTCACCGAACTTCCGTAGTGGTTCGAACAGCTGTTCATTGGTCAGCAGTTTGAGCATGGTTGTGCTCTCGCCGCCCGGGATGATCAGACCATCAATGCCACGGAGGTCTTCCGCTGCCCGTACCTCGACCGCTGTGGCGCCGGCGGACTCCAGGGCTTTCGCATGCGCAGCGAAATCTCCCTGCAAAGCCAGCACTCCAATCACCGGCGGACGAGTTTTGTTTTTGCTCAAGGTCCGCCTTACCAGCCGCGGGTCTGCATCATTTCGGATTCCGCCAGCTTCGAGATCTCCAGGCCTGGCATCGCTTCGCCGAGTTCCTCGCTCGCCTCCAGCAGTTTCACCGGGTCACGATAGTAAGTCGCCGCCTTTACGATCGCTTTGGCTCGCGTTTCCGGGTCCGACGACTTAAAAATGCCCGACCCAACGAATACCGCCTCCGCTCCGAGTTGCATTACCAGCGCCGCGTCGGCGGGTGTCGCGATTCCGCCCGCCGAGAAGTTCGGTACGGGCAGTTTGCCGTTTTCGGCTACATATTGAACCAACTCCAGAGGCGCTCCTAGGTTCTTGGCTTCATGTACCAGTTCCTCTTTGCCGAGAACCGTGAGTTGTTTCATCTCTTTCACGATGGTGCGGATATGACGGACCGCCTCCACGATGTTTCCCGAGCCCGCTTCACCCTTGGTGCGGATCATGGCCGCGCCTTCCGCAATGCGCCGCAGCGCCTCACCTAGGTTGCGGGCCCCGCAGACAAAGGGGACCTTGTATTCGCGCTTATCGACGTGGTGTTCTTCGTCGGCGGGCGTCAGGACTTCGCTTTCGTCGATGTAGTCGACACCTAGCACCTCCAGAATGCGCGCCTCCATGAAGTGGCCGATCCGCACCTTGGCCATAACCGGGATTGTGACCGCACCCATGATCTGCCGAATGACGCGGATCTGGGACATGCGGGCCACGCCGCCCTCTTTGCGGATATCGGCCGGAACTCGCTCTAGCGCCATCACCGCGCACGCTCCCGCCTTCTCGGCGATCACGGCCTGCTCGGCATTGACGACGTCCATGATGACGCCGCCCTTTAACATCTCGGCCAGACCCACTTTGAGTCGAAACTGGTTGTTCAAGAAATTCATGCTGGTTCTCCTTCGCTAAATAACGACAAATCGAAACATCAAACTAACGCGGTGACCGGCACTTGGCTGACCTCGGTCGTCGATGCCTGCAACTCCCGCCTCGCTGTCTCGCCGATCACCCGGACGCCACGCTCAATCTGTTCCGGCAATAGTCCGCCGAAGCTCAACCGGAGGCCCCGCGGATGCGAACGTTGCGCCGAGAAGTAACCGCCGGGCAGAAAATCCACCCCTTGCGCCTGTACGCGCGTCAACAACTCCCCGGAACGCAGAGGGGGCGGCAGTTCCACCCACAGGCTCATTCCTCCGTCTGGTCGGGTGAAGCGTGAGCCGGCTGGCAGGTATTCACGGCAAGCCCGCAACACCGCATCCAGCCGCTGGCCTCCCGTATGGCGGGTTCGTTCGATGTGCTTGCGCAGCTCGCCTGATTCGGCAAAGCGCAACAAAACCGCCTGCGACAAATGGTCGGAATGCAAGTCGCTGATCTGCTTCAACGATGCCAGGTGCGCCACCAGCGGACGGGGTGCGATGATCCAGCCCACCCGCAATCCTGGAAACGCAACCTTGGAGTAGCTGCCCAGCAAAACCACGCGCCCGCTGGTGTCCAGTTGCTTCAATCTGGGCAACGCTGTCTCGCGATAACGTAGTTCGCTGTAGATGTCGCTTTCCAGCAGCACAACCTTGTAGTGCTTGGCCAGATCAATCACCCGCTGCCGCTGATTGAGCGGTATGGTTGCACCGGTGGGGTTTTGGAAGCTCGGCGTCAGCACCGCCAGGCGCGGCCTGTGGCGCTGAAACAGCTGTTCCAACACGCCTGTGTCCACGCCGGAGCCCGTGACAGGCGCTGGAATTACCTCCGCTCCCGCGCGCGTAAACACTTGCCAGAGACCGTGATAAATCGGGTCTTCCAGGACCACCGGTGTGCCGGCCGGTGCTAGTACCCGCGCCAGCAAGTCCCACGCCTGTTGGCAGCCGTTGGTAATAATCAGATCGTCGTCCGGACCCGCCGTCCCCACCTCCCTGGCCTCCTCATACAGGTACCGCCGCAGGGGCCCATATCCATGGGGAGAACCAAGCTGCAGGATGTCGGCGGCTTGTGGACCGTCAATGACCTCCCGGGCGAGGCGTCGAAAAGACCCCAGCGGAAACGCTTCCCCTGCGGGACGGGAACTGGAAAAGCTGATTTCGATCGGATGAGCGGGGATGCTCGCGTGTAGCTCCTCGCCCGGCAGGATGGCGTCCCAATCGACAACTGCGTCACCCTCCAGATCGTAGGAATGACTGCGGCGCGACGCGACGAAGCTTCCCCGTCCCACATGCCCGTGGATCAAACCCTGCTCTTCGAGTAGGGAGTAGGCGGCTGAAACGGTAGTCCGGTTCAGGCCAAGTTGGCCAGCCAATTCACGGGTAGCGGGCAGCCTATCACCGACTTGAATGCGCCCGCGGCCAATCAGCTCGGCGATGTTCGAGCTAAGCTGCCGGTAAAGAGGCACCTCGGAGCTACTATCCAGCTGAATCGTCTCCAGAACCATGAATCGTTAAGATACCACATTGGACTGCAGGTGGCCATCCAATCTGACTCAGCCAATCGGATCCGCACCGCCTTCGCGCTACGCTAGGATCGTGCGAGCCAAAACACCGGTTTCCCTGCGCTTTTCCGTCAGGGCCGCCGCGTTTCCCATGGCACGACGGACGCTGCGGCCACTGCTGCTGTCGGCACTGGTGCTGCTCGCCGTTCTTCCGCTCTGGGCCTACCAGAAGAGGAAAAAGGACGAGGAACCCAAGACCCAAGTGCTCCCGCTGCCCAAGGAGCCGCCCATGGCGCTCGGAGCGGACGTCGAGTCCTTGAGCTTTCGCGTCACGCCGCTACTGAAGATCGGCAAGCTATCCGCCCAGATTCGAGACAGTCTGAATGAGTTGATCCGCGATGCCCGCGGATCAACCGTCATCAAGCTGCGTGCCTTCGTGGCCGGCGCCGGTGATTCCCGCCGCGTTCAGGCCATCGTCAGCGACCTCTTTACCGAGAAGAAGCTCAACCTTCCCGTGATCAGCATTATTCAAGTCGGCGCCTTGGGCGATGACGCCGCTCAGGTTGTGATTGAAGCCGTGATTGCTGAGAAAAGGGTGCTCAATCCCGACGGCCTTGCCTTCCTTGCCGGACAAACTGCGCCGACACTCGATGCTTCGCTCAGCAAGCTGACGCAGAGTCTGTCGGCCGCTTCCCTCGCCCCTTCCGCTGTGCTGAGCCTGACCTGCTTCACCGACAACATGGGAGATTATCGCCAGCATGTTAGTCAGGCCAATTCGGTCTTTCCGAAGGCCTCCATTAACCTGGTGCAGTCCCAGCGCGAGCCCGGCGGTCCCCGGACCACCTGCGAGGCCGTGGCGCGCTCACAGGAAGGCGACTCCTCGTCCGCTTCCATCTCCTTGCTTGGGCCGGCGCGCGTCACGTTGATACCGGGTCACTCCCGGCTCGTGTTTACGGGCCTGCAATTGGCCTTCGGCGGTTATCTCGACGACGCTAACTCGGCACTCAAGAATCTGCGCAGGTTCTCGGAAGCGGCCTCCGGAAACTTCGGCCAGATCGCCTTGCTCGATGTCTATTCAGTGAGCGGAGAGGCCACCTCGGCCCTCCGCAAGACGGCTTCGAAGTTCGACGTGCCCGGCAGCACCATCACCATCGAACAAATCGAGGGCTTGCCTTCGCTGGACGCGGCGCTCGGCATGGACGCCATCATGGTTGCTTCCGGGACTTCGACAATCTCTTCCATCCGCTAAGCCTCCAGGCCGGTCCCGCGGCCTCTTCGCCTCTTTCGAGTGGCGAGTAAAGATACAATCGCCTTCGATGGAACCTTTGGTCGCCAGCTTCGGCGAAATCATGTTGCGCCTTGCGCCTCCCGGCTTTGAACGGCTTCTTCAGTCTCCCCAGTTCATCGCCACCTTCGGCGGTGGCGAAGCGAATGTCGCGGTGGCCATCGCCCAGTTTGGGGCGCGCAGCCGCTTCATCACGGTTGTGCCCGCCAATCCCATCGGCGATGCGTTCGTTGGCGAAATGCGCCGTTTCGGCGTGGATGCGGATCATATTCTGCGAGGCCCCGGCCGGTTTGGCGTGTATTATGTCGAGCCCGGAGCAAACCAGCGTCCTTCGAAAGTGGTGTACGACCGGGAATACAGCGCCATCGCGCTGGCGCAGCCGGGTTCCATCGATTGGAGGAAAGCTCTTGGGGGCGCAACCTGGTTTCACATAACAGGCATCACGCCCGCCATTGGCGAAAACGCCGCCGCTTTGTCGCTGGAAGCCATGCGCGCTGCTCGGGAACTCGGCGCAACCGTGTCCCTCGATCTCAACTTTCGTAAGAATCTCTGGAACTGGGGCAAGAAAGCAGCCGACGTGATGCCCAATCTCGCGCGCCTCGCCGACGTTTGCATCGCCAACGAGGAGGACTGCCAAAAGGCGCTCAACATTCACGTGGACATCGATGTCGAATCCGGCAGCCTGGACCGTGAGAAGTACGCCGGCTTGGCGGAACGGGTTGTCGCAGCCTTCCCCCATCTCAAGTTCCTCGCCATTACCCTGCGCGAGTCCATCAGCGCGTCTCACAACGGCTGGTCGGCTTGTCTATACAACGGAAGGGAGTTCCGGCTGAGCCGCAAGTACGATATCACCCATATCGTCGACCGGGTCGGTGGCGGGGATAGCTTTGCCGCCGGCTTAATCTACGGGTTGACTCAACGGCAATCCGATCAGGACGCCTTGGAGTTTGCCGTTGCTGCGTCCTGTCTGAAGCACTCCATCCCGGGGGATTTCGGCCGGTTCAGTTCGGCGGAGGTCAACGCGTTGGTACACGGCGGCGGATCAGGTCGAGTTCAGCGCTGAACCGCCAAGGCCCGTCCGCGACGCAACTTCGCGGCCAACCGATACGTCCACTGACCGGGGGATCGCACGCCCCTCGCTATAATCCCTAACAGGCTCTACATTCATGCGGTTTCCCCTATTGACCGGTCTTGTCTTGATCTTGGGTGGTCTTCTGGCTTGTGCACAGACGCAGCCCACGCCCGCCCCGAAAGCGCAGGCTCCGGCGTCTGCTTCTCCCGCTTCAGGCACTTCTTCCGTCACCGTCCCTGTACCGGCCCAGGCGCCGGCAGAACCGGCTGGGGACAAACAGGCCGCGCCGATCCGTATCGAGGTGAACGAAGTCATTGTGCCCATCACAGTTACCGACGACAAAGGCAAGTTCGTCTCCGATCTGGGCGAGTCCGATTTCAAGGTTTTCGAGGACAACAAGGAACAGCAGATCCGCTTCTTTACCCGGGAGCGCAACCAGCCCGTTGTGGTCGGCTTCCTGATCGATCTCAGCAACTCCAGCCGGGTTCATTGGAAGAACTATCAGGATGCGGCGATCGAACTGATCCAGAATCTTCTGACGAATGATGCCAAGCATTCGGGCTATTTGATCTCCTATGGCAACGAGGCCGAGTTGCAGGTGAATACCACACCCGATCCGGAGCTACTGGTCGAAAAGCTCCGCAAGATGAAGCCGGGCGGCGGCGCCGCGCTCTACGACGCTGTCTACATGGCTTGCACCAACCGCAAGCTCGTCCAGGGCGAGCCAATCGAACCGCGCCGCGTGATTGTGATTATTGGCGATGGGCACGACTCCGCGAGCAAGCACTCCTTGAACGAAGTCGTCGAACTGGCCCAGCGCAACCTGGTAACGGTTTATGGGATCAGCACCACGGCCTTTGGCTTCACAGACCCCGCTGGCGCGAACCTGGTGAAGCTGGCAACCGAGACCGGTGGCCGCGTCGTCTATCCGTTGGAGAATGTCTACCAGGATACAGACGGTTATCTCTCGCATCCCTCCGACGACGGGAACTATTCCCTGAAGGTTGGAACCGGCGAGTATGCGTCCGCCGTCGCGAATAAGATGTTCCGCGCCGTTACCGATATTGCGGGTGAGGTCACCATGCAGTACATCATCCGCTATATTCCCAATAACGAGTCCACCAAGGCGTTTCGCAACGTGAAGATCGTGGTCAGCCTGGCGAACGTCAAGGTCCGGGCCCGCAAGGGGTATTACGAGGCCCTGCCGTAAGTCGCGGCATCTGAGTCCACTTTTCGGCGACCTCGCCTGTAGCCACCTATTTCCCGCCCGACCCTTGACGATAAGCTGAGGGAAGTGCGTTTCTCCCCCATCTCCGAGCGCCTCGTCGACATCGGCGCCCACCAGCCTCGCCGCGGCGAGTACTGCCTGCTGGCCACTCAGCTCCCGGGCCGGCGCCAGGAAGCGATCGGCGTTCTGCTGCTCGATCTCGAACGCGACGCCCTGTACGTGCAACTGCGCCGTGATTGGCGTTCTATCGCGAACCTGGAAGACATCGAAGTGCTGGAAGAGCTCGAGAATGATCTTGCATTGAAGGCGCGCGAACTCGGAGGCGCGGCCTTGCTCGCGCACCTGGAATCAGAGGCCTCCTGGACCGTGCAGCTTTCCGCGCGGAACAGCGTCTCCGTCACCGATTTCGAACGCACGTTGCGGCGCCTGTATCGTGAGCACGTTCCGGTCACGGTGCAGGCGTTTCGCACGCACTTGCCTTTATACTCTTTGGAAGTCGCCGCGGGGCCGTTCCGTTCGAACTCCGACGAGATTTCAGCCCAGGACTGGCTGGAAACCCCGCCCGGCCTGGAGATTGACGAAAACATGTTTATTGCAACCATCCGCGGCCGTTCCATGGAGCCTCGAATCCCGGACGGCAGCCTCTGTGTTTTCCGGTGGAAACCCGATCGGCTCCCGAAACAACCGTCTCGTGCTGGTACGGAACGCCGAGCTGGCTGACGAGAATCGCTTTACCGTGAAGCGCTACCACAGTGAAAAGGCCGCCCAAGGCGACTCCTTCGTCCACACCCGCATCTGGCTGGAAAGTCTGAATCCGGAGTTCCCGTCGTGGGATCTTGACCCCGATGAAGACAAGTATCAGATCGTCGCGGAGTTCGTCCAGGTCATCGAATAACCACAGAACCGCGCGCGTGAGCAAGCGGATGCACGCCAAAGCCGTCCGTCGACAGACGCCTGTGTCCCAAGGCGCCCCGGGCACCCGCATCTGGCTGGAAAGTCTGGATCCGGAGTTCCCGTCGTGGGATCTTGATCCGGATGAAGACAAGTATCAGATTGTCGCGGAGTTCGTCCAGGTCGTCGAATAACCCACAGAACCGCGCGCGTGTGCAAGCGGATGCACGCCAAAGCTGGCCAGCGACAGGCGCCTGTGTCTCAAGGCGCGCCGAGCACCCGTATCTCGTCACCGAAGCCCGCCGCCCCAGTGGACTTGAGCGAGCCTCTCCGCCTCAAGTCGCTCATTTCCCTTCGTAGTGTTTTTTCTTCTTCCGGTCCCGCTTCGTTTCCGCCTCAACCACCGCGAACTGCAGCTTTCGTTCCAGCGGATCGGCCCGATCCAGCAATACCCGAACCGCGTCGCCGATGGAGTACGTTTTGCGCGTGCGGTCGCCCACAATCTTGCGCACGTTTTCCTGAAAGTGGAAACGATCCCCCTGTAGCGTATCCAGCGGAACCAGCCCCTCCACAAACAGATTCTCCAGTTCCACGAAGAAACCGAACTTGGTGATGCTGATGATCAGCGCGTTGAACTCCTCGCCCACGCGGTCTTGCATGAACTTGACTTTCTTCCATTCCACCAGTTCACGTTCCGCGTCGGCCGCCCGGCGTTCGGTGAAGGAACAGTCTTCCCCGATCTCGCGCAGCGCCGTCTCCTCCAACAGGCCATGCTGGTGGTCCAGGTAGTTTGTCAGGATGCGATGGACAACCAAGTCCGGGTAGCGGCGAATGGGCGACGTGAAGTGCGTGTAACTGGGCGCTGCCAGGGCGAAGTGGCCGGTGTTGACGTTGCTATAACGGGCCTGCTTCAACGACCGCAGCATCAGGTAGCTGAGGATTCGCTCCTCGGGTTTCCCGGCGATCCGTGCGATCAGCTTCTGATAATTGCGCGAGGAGATGCTGAAGTTTTCGTTCGGCAGCACCACGTCGCGCCGGGTCTTGCTTCCGTCCCGATGTCGCTTCACCACGGCAAACCGTTTTACCGGCAACGCGCCGATCCCTAATGAATACCCGAAGTGCGAAGCAAGCTCCTCAAACTCGCTGACCCGTTTCGGATCCGGCATTTCGTGAATGCGATACAGGCTGGGAACAGCGGCCTGCTCCAGATGCGAAGCTACCGCTTCATTCGCCGCCAGCATGAACTCTTCAATCAGCCGGTGGGCAATGTTCCGCTCGGCGCGCGTCACCCCCGTCATCTGTCCGGCGACATCCAGTTCGATGTTCGCTTCCGGCATGTCGAAATCGATCGAACCGCGCTTCGACCGCTTCCGGTTGAGGATCAGCGCCAGCTCTCGCATCAATTCAAAGCGGTCCACCAGTTTCCGGTAGCGCTGGCGCATTCCTGGATCGCCTTCGAGCACGCGGAACACGTCCGTATACGTCATCCGCTCGGCGCTGCAAATCACGCCGCGGGTGAACTCCTGGGCAACCACGTCGCCCTGCCGGTCGATCTCGAGCAACGCCGAGAGAACCAGGCGCTCCACGCCCGGCCGCAATGAGCAGATATCGGTGGATAGCTCCACCGGCAGCATCGGCACCGCCCGGTCCGGGAAGTACACGCTGGTTCCCCGCAGAATGGCTTCCGTATCGATTGCCGACCCGGGGCGCACGTAGTGACTGACGTCGGCGATGTGCACTTGCAAGGCGAAGTTGCCGTTCCCCAGCCGCTCCACCCAGACGGCATCGTCAAAGTCGCGGGCGGTCTCGCCGTCAATCGTCACGATGTCGAGCTGCCGGAAGTCACGGCGGCTTACCAGTTCGTCCGGAGCCACGGTTCCGTCCACCGCTCGGGCTTCCCGCAATACCTCGTCGGGAAACTCATGCGGCAGGTGATGCTTCCGGATCACGATCTCGACATCCACGCCGAAGTCATCCGGGAAACCGAGTACTTCGATGACCCGTCCCACCCCATACTCGCCATCTTCCGGAAACTCCAGAACCTCGACGTTCACCACCATCCCATCGAGATCTTCCACACTTCTTGCTTCGGCGACAGCGACGCCCACCCGGTCGCGACCGGCCTGCCGCTGAGGAATCTCCATGCCCTCCGGAATCACCAGCCATTGCTGGATCCGGTCATCGGAAGGGATCACGAAGTTGCCGCGCTTCTTAATGCGGAACTCCCCCACCACCGTCGTATGGGCGCGCTTCAGAATGCGCACCAATTCCCCATCCGCCCGTCCCTCGCGGCCCACGCGCGAGACATGCACCAGGATGCGGTCGCCGTGCATCGCCTTCTCCGCTTCCTTCGGCGGCAGGAACACGTCGCCCTCAATTCCCTCCACCCGCTGATCCGGAATCAGGAAACCGTATCCGTCGCGATGTTGGGACAGGCGCCCGGTCATATACTCGGGGCTGCTGCCGATCGCTACGAAATGGCCCGATCGAAGTTCAATCAGATAGCCTTTTTCGGATAAGCGCTCCAGTGCGGCTTCGAGCTCTCCGCGTTCATCGCCGTGGGCGTGGAACTCCTTGACGAGTTGTTTGTAAGTCGCCCTTCCGTGCGGCAGCGCGCGGATGTGTTCCAGGACCGTCGCCTCAGTGACATGCTTTGGCACACACAGATTCTCTCACCTGCGGCGTTGTGAGCAAACACAGGCGCTCCTCAGCGGATCGGGGACACCCCCGGCCTGAAGTCGATCACACCACCAAAGTCCTCGACCGCCTCGGCGAGGCGTCAGCTCGCCGTGCGCGCTGTAGGCGTGTCCCCCAACGTATCTCCAATGCCTCGCCGAGGTCCCAGCTCCATCTCCGATCACTTCGATAGCCCCGTTGATACCGACGTAACTGCGGTTGTGTATATGCTGAGGGTCATGGAGCTGAAGACCATCCGGCTGGCTATCCCCGAGAACGGCAACATCATCCTCGGGCAGAGCCATTTCATCAAGACCGTGGAAGATATCTACGAAGCGATCGTGAACACGTCCGCGCACATCAAGTTCGGCATCGCGTTTAACGAAGCGTCGGGCGACTGCCTCACGCGCTTCGACGGCAACGATCCATCGCTGAAAGAGAACGCTGTGGCCAACGCAACCGCCCTGGGGGCCGGCCACATCTTCCTCGTTGCGCTTCGCGACGGCTTCCCGATCAACGTCTTGCCCCGGATTCTTCAAGTTCCCGAAGTGGTGCACATCTTCTGCGCCAGCGCCAACCCGGTGGAAGTCATTGTTGCCGAGACGGAGCAGGGACGTGGCGTTTTGGGTGTGATCGACGGCCATTCACCCAAAGGCATTGAGACCGAAGCGCATGTCGCGGCCCGGATTAGCTTGCTTCAGCGCTTCGGCTATAAGCGTTAACCGGTTAGCGGAAAAACGTTTCGTTTAGAATATTGACACCAAGGGGGAGTCTTGAGCCAGGAAAACGTGTGGCAGAAAATCAAAGAAATCGGCATTATCCCGACCGTTCGTACTTTGGACCCCAAGAAGGCTGCCTTGGCGGCACAAGCGATCCTGGCCGGCGGAATTCCCATCGTTGAAGTGTCCCTTTGTGCTCCTGGAGCCATACACACTCTCGAAGGAGTGCTGAAGGGCGTCAGCAGTCACATGATCGTCGGCGCCGGGAGTGTCCTCCTCCCGGAGACCTTGCGCCAAGCGGCAGCCGCCGGAGCGCAGTTCGTTGTCTCGCCGGGACTCAGCCTCGAGATGCTGGAGTTGGCCCGCAAGCTCGAAGTGCTGCTGTTGCCCGGCGGGCTGACGCCCACCGAAGTGCAGGCCGCTTATACCCACGGGGCTCGCATCGTCAAGCTCTTCCCCTGCGATTTTGTGGGAGGGCCCCACCACGTGAAGGCCTTACGCATCGAGTATCCGGAGGTCGAGTTCGTCGCCTCCGGCGGCATTCACTTTGAGACCTGTTCGGAATATTTCCACGTTGGCGCGGTCGCCATTGGCGTGGGCGCTGCGATTGCCGACTCCCGGTCTATTGAAAAAGGCCTGCACAAACTGTTCACCGAGCGTTCCCGGCGGTTTGTGGAGACCGTGAAGGCTGCGCAGGAGCGTTGGGCGCTTTCCCAAACCAAATAGGCGCCTGCGTTAACTTGCCATGATCTGCATAGCAGACGCCGAAAGCGCCAATGGATAAGCCCCCGGCCGCGGTCCTCTATCTGTCCATCGTATTCGTCCTGCTGGTGATTCCGCGCGCGCTCCAACGTTTTCGATTGCCGGCGCCCTTAACCTGCTTTGCCTTTGGCATTATCGTCGCCATCTTCCTGAAAGACCTCGGCGACGACAGCGTGCTGCACGCGACGGCGACACTCGGCATTGCCTCCCTCTTCCTGTTTGCTGGGCTGGAGGTGGATCTCTCTGAGATTCGCAGGAATGCCCTGCGGCTAAGCGGGCACCTGGTGGTGCGTTCGCTGGTTCTGGCGGGCTTTGCCTGGCTGGCCATGCGCTATTTGCACCTCGACTGGCAATCGGCGTCGCTGATTTCACTCGCCTTGTTCACTCCCTCCGCGGGCTTCATCCTGGATTCGCTCCGGCACTCCGGCCTCTCCGAAAGCGAACAATCGGAAGTAACCTTGAATGCCATTGCCGGAGAGATTCTGGCCCTCCTGCTCCTCTTCTTCGTTTCGCAAGCCGGATCGACCCAATCGCTGCTGGTCTCGGGAGGCGCGCTGATTCTTCTCATTGCCCTTACCCCGTTTGTTTTTCTGCTACTGGGACGATTCGTGGTCCCTTATGCCCCCGGGTCTGAGTTCTCGCTTCTCTTGATGGTTGGTCTCATCTGTGCAGTCATCACCAAGGCGCTGGGAGTCTATTACCTGGTCGGCGCTTTCGTGGCGGGTTTGGTGGCCGGCTCGCTCCGCGGGCGCATGGCCTCCCTGGCCTCGAAAGACAATCTCCACGCCATTCGCCTGTTCGCTTCGTTCTTCATCCCGTTCTATTTCTTCCGCGGTGGACTCGGGGTGCCATCCGGTGCGCTGGCTCTGAAGTCGCTGTTTTACGGGTTCGCCATGGCGCTTGTCGTACTGCCAATCCGCATGCTCAGCGTCTGGCTGCAGGCGCGATTCTTCGTGGGCCGGGAATTCCGAGGCAGCTTTCGGGTTGCCGTTGCCCTTACCCCGACCTTGATTTTCACGCTGGTCATCGCCGGCATCTTGCGGGAGAAATTTGCCCTGAGTGACTCCCTCTATGGCGGGCTGCTGGTCTACGCCGGCATCTCAACCATTCTGCCTTCGCTGGTGCTGCCGGGATTCGTGGAATCCGATGGAATCACCCCGGAAACGACGGAACTGCAGCTTGCGCCCGCCGGCCCGGATCCTGGCGCGCCAGCCTAGCTTCCGCTCACTTTTCAGCGAGCGTCATGACCAGACCGCCAGCGACAATCAGTGCGCCGCCCATCCAGATGACTCGTGTAGGAGCCTGCCCGAACACCAGCCACGAGAGCAGCTGCGCCGTGACGAAGAAGAAGACCACATACAGGCCCAACAATTTCCCGAAATCCCATGGCGGTGCGTTCACCACCCAGCCGTAGCTGAATAGCACCAGGGCGCCAGCGGCGAACAGGCCCAGCCGGCCGGCAGCCTGGTATTGCCCTTTCAGAGCCAACCGTACCAGCGCGTCGCCTCCCGCTTCCAGAACCGAGGCCAGGAACAAAATCAAGACTGCCGTGCTTCGAGACATGTAGGAACTGATTCTCGCAGACTACGTCCAAGGAATTAGACCCTCCCTCCCGTGGGCTAGGGTGCTCAGGTTCGAGAGCCTGCGTGCTTGGTCTGTCTTTTTTGGCCTCTTGCCCAGGATTTCCGTAGAATTTTTCTCGCTTTTTCCGACAAGACAGTAGAGGCCGCGTGATCGGTGCGCAGCCACTCCCGTTAGGGGCCACACTCATGTGGTTGAACATCTTGTTTGGTTTGTCCGCATGGTTCGTCGGGGCGCTCGCGCTCGGCGTTCTTACCGGAAAATCGATGGCGTTGGGGAACCGTCCGCTTGAGGATGGCCCCGATGATCTCAGGGAGGAGCTTGAAGCCTCCCTCAGCCGCCTCCGGGACGCCTTGGAAGTCGACGAAACCCATCCGGTTGAGGAGACACTCCTCGCGGACCTCCATCCGCTAAAACACTAGCGGGCCGTCCTGAACCAGCAGGCGAACAAAAGACGAAAATGATAGATTATTGTAGTGACCTGGTGCGAAGTCGTTTTCTCCGGATCGGACCGGCAAGAACACAAACAACTCGTGGAAGCAAACAGCCTTTATGACGCCGCGTCTCAGGCGCTGGAACAGGTCGGCAAGCTGTGGTGGTTCGACCCCCACTCGCCCCTGGTGGTGCGGGTCCTCCAACGGTCCAAGGAATACAAGCTCACGCCCCGCCAGGTACACTCGTGGACGCAGCGCCGCCAAAGGGCCGGCAAGCCCGCCGGAGCATCGTCGCCGTGAAGCGAGTAAAGCCCAAGTCAAGCGTCGTACCCAAGCCACTCACGCTCAGCGATCTCAAGCTGGAACTGAACCGCGCCGCCGACCCGGAACGCGCGCGCAACCTGGCCTGGTTTTTCAAGACCGGTCCCGGCCAGTACGGTGAGGGCGATCGGTTCCTCGGAATCACGGTCCCGGCGCAGCGCCGCATCGCCCGGCGCTACCGGCACTTGTCGCTCGGCAACTTGAAGAAGTTGCTCGCCTCGCGCTTCCACGAACACCGCTTCACCGCATTGACCATTCTGGTGGCGAAATACCAGGCCGGCGATCCTAAGGCCCGCGCCGAAGTCTTTGACTTCTACTTGCGGAATACCGCCTTCATCAACAATTGGGATTTGGTCGATACCTCGAGTCCCTACATTGTGGGCGAGCATTTGCTGACGCGTTCCCGCAGGGTTCTCTACCGGCTGGCCAAATCGCCCAACCTCTGGGAGCGCCGGATCGCGATGGTCTCGACCCAGGCCTTCATCCGCCGCGGCGACATCGCCGATGTGTTTGCCCTGGCCAAATTGTTGCTCCAGGATGAGTCCGACCTGATGCACAAGGCCACCGGATGGATGTTGCGCGAAGCAGGCAAGTGTTCGCTGCCCGATTTAGTGGCCTTCCTCGCCGAACACTACCCAGCGCTGCCGAGAACGGCCTTGCGCTACGCGATTGAGCGGCTGCCGGAAGAGCAGCGCCGGCGCGCCTTGCGCGGACAATTCTAACCCGCCGCTGTTCCATACTGGGTATTGCGACCCACTTGTTGTTGGCCGTCCAGCCGCCGTAGGAGAATCGATTCAGCATAATGTCTGATCACGGCCTGAAGGCTCCCAGCCGGAGGTTTCTGACGCGCCGCGAGATGGTGTCCCTCACCGCGGTACCATTTCTCCCCTCTCTCGGGCTGGCACAGGGCATCGCATCTCGTGGTGTCCAGCCGGCTCCGCGCGGCAAGCCATCCGGCATTCCGTTTCTGGCGAAGTTCAGCGACGTCGCCGCAGTTGCCGGCTTGACCGCTCCGACGATTTACGGGCCCGCTGACAAGAAGAACTACATCATTGAGACGGTGGGGTGTGGCGTCGCTTTCTTCGATTACGACAATGACGGCTGGCTCGACATCTTCGTATTGTGCGGGACCCGCCTCGAGAATCCGCCGCCGGGAGCTACCAACCGGCTCTATAAGAACAACCGTAATGGAACCTTCACCGACGTCACAGCGGAGGCTGGGCTTACCAAGACCGGCTGGGCCTCCGGCGTTACCGTCGGCGACTACAACAATGACGGTTTCGACGATCTCTTCATCACCTATTTCGGCCAGAACGTCCTGTACCGCAACAACGGCAATGGCACGTTCACGGACGTGACAGCCCAGGCTGGTCTGCTCCGCACCGGCCGCCCCGACTGGGGGTCGGGCTGTACCTTCATCGACTACAATCGCGACGGCTACCTCGACCTGTTTGTCGCCAATTACGTGGACATCGTCTTCAGCGAATTACCGAAGCCGGGCGAGAACGCCAGTTGTAACTGGAAGGGGATTCCGGTGCACTGCGGCCCGCGTGGCCTCAAGACCTCGGCGAACCACCTGTATCGCAACAATGGTGACGGCACCTTCACGGATGTCAGCGAATCTTCCGGCATTGGCAAATCCAGCGGCACGTATTCCATGACCTCGGTCGCCGCCGACTTCGACAACGATGGCTGGACCGACCTCTATGTCGCCTGCGATTCCACGCCTAGCCTCTTCTTTCGCAATCAGCACGACGGCACGTTCAAAGAAGAAGGCCTCGAACGCGGCATGGCGCTCAGCGAGGACGGTATGGAGCAGGCCGGTATGGGCCTCGGCATCGGCGATGTGGACCTCGATGGCAACCTCGATGTCTTCAAGACCCATTTCGCCGATGACACGGCCGTTCTTTACCGCAACGACGGCAAAGGTGTTTTCACCGACGTCACGCTGCGCAGCGGCATCGCCGTCGAGACTCGCTATATCAGTTGGGGTGCCGGGATCGTCGATCTGGATAACGACGGGCTGCCGGATATCTTTGTCGTCACAGGCGCGGTCTACCCGGAAGTCGAAAAGTCGTTGCCGCTCTATCCGCTCAAGACGCCGCGGCTGGTTTTCCGCAATCTGGGCAACGGCAAGTTTGAGGAACTGATCGAAGAGGCTGGCGCAGGCGTCGCCGCGCCGCACTGTAGCCGGGGCTGTGCGTTCGGCGACTTCGACAACGATGGCGACACCGACATGGTCATCGTTAACTTGAACGAGCCCCCTTCGCTGCTTCGGAACGACCTCTCAGGCGATCGGCGCTGGCTCAAAGTCTTGCTGGTAGGGACCAAGTCCAACCGCAGCGCAATCGGTTCCCGCGTCATTGCACGCTATGGCGACAAGCTGCAGGCCCAGGCAGTCCTGGCGCAATCGAGCTTCTATTCAGTCAACGACCGCCGTCTCCACTTCGGACTCGGTACCAACCAAACAGCCGATCTCGAAGTGCACTGGACCAACGGCGCAATCGAGAAACTTGCCGCCGTAAAGTCCAATCAGCTGGTCGTAATCCAGGAAGGCAAAGGCATCATCAAGAGCGAGCCCTGGCCAAGACCCAAGACCTGAAGGCTCAACGAAGCCACTGTTCTTACGCACCGGCGGCATGATGCGATCCGGATATACTGCATGGCAGCAGGAGACGTATGAGAAGCAACAGGCGCCAGTTTGTACGGACACTCGGGACGAGTTCAGCGGGGATCGCACTGAGCACAACACTCGCTGCAGAATCGCAAAACCATGCCGCAGAGGGCGGGGATGGGCAGATTCTGTTTGTCGGCGACAACATCGCGCTGACGCAGACGGAATACGGGAAGGTCCGGGGATACCAACTCCGAGGCATTTACTATTTCCTGGGGCTGCCCTACGGGGCCGATACGTCCGGCGCAAACCGGTTCATGCCGCCGCAGAAGCCGAAGCCGTGGGCCGATGTGTACCCCGCGCTCTGGTGGGGCGATTCAGCGCCTCAGAATATGGACAAGCGGTTTCAAAACAAGTTTTCTTCCTTCCGGGACCATTGGAACTATGGCGACGTGAGTGAGGACTGTCTGCGCATCAACGTCCAGACGCCCGGCATCAACGACGGCAAAAAGAGGCCGGTGCTTTTCTGGATCCACGGCGGCGGGTTTACCAGTGGCAACGCACTGGAACAGGACGGATACGGCGGCGAGAATTTCGCGCGCTTCGGCGACGCGGTTTTTTGCTCCGTCAATCACCGGCTCGGTCCGCTGGGGTATTGCAACCTGGCGGGCGTGGGCGGAGAACGGTTCGCCGCCTCCGGAAACGCCGGCATGCTGGACATTGTGGCGGCTCTTGAATGGGTTCGTGACAACATCGCCAACTTCGGCGGCGATCCGGAGAACGTCACGATCATTGGGCAATCGGGCGGCGGCGCCAAAGTCTGCATCCTGACCGCTATGCCTTCCGCGAAGGGGCTGTTCCACAAAGCTGTGGTGCTGAGCGGGGCGTCGCTGAAGTCCGGAAACAAGACCTATTCCGAGAATCTCGGTGCAGCGGTGGTGAAGGAAGCGGGTCTGGGGCCGGACGATTTGGCCAAGCTGCAGGCCATGCCTTGGAAGGATTTCTATGCGATTGCCACTCGCGCGCAGCAAGCCATGGCCAAGAGCGCGGGGCCCGGCAGCGGAATGACGCGTGGATTCAGCCCGGTTGTGGATGGCAAGATTCTGCCTCAGGATCCGTACTATCCAGTGGCAGCACCTACGGCAGCCCAGGTGCCGATGATTATCAGTTCGGTCCAGAACGAGCAATCGTACAGCTGGTCCGATTCCGCGCTGGAATCGATCACGCTGGAGCAGGTGGTGGAGAAAGTCAGGGCAAGAGCCGGTTTCGGCGCGGGCTTTGGAGACAAAGCGCCGGAAGTGGTGGAGTCGTACGTGAAGGCGTTTCCAGGCCGGAAGCCCGTGGAAATCTGGTCGCTGGTCAGCAGCAATCGCGAAAACGTGGTGGCGTTGGCGGACGTGAAATCAAAACAGCCGGCCGGGGTGTATGTGGATTGGTTTACCTGGCAGCCTCCGTTGTTCGATAAGCGCATCCGTGCGTTTCATTGTGTCGATATCTGTTTCTGGTTCTACAACACCGACGTGATGCTGACTCACACAGGCGGCGGCGCAACACCAAGGGCGCTGTCGAAGAAAATGGCCGGCGCCTTGCTGCAGTTCATGAAGACAGGCGATCCCAATGGAGGCGGCCTTCCTGAATGGCCGAGGTATTCGGCGGCTCTGGGTCAAACCATGATTTTCGATAACGTCTGCGTGGCGAAGAATGACCCCGACCGGGAGGCCCGGAAAGCACTGCCGGCGTTGACGTAGACCGTCCAAAGAGCACATAAGGCGTGATGGAGACGCTTCTGCGACCATAGAGACGAACCATGCCGAAGATCACGTTGACGATTGAACCCTCCACTTGCATACTCGCCGCAAATTGCGTTGGGATGGAGCCAAAGCTGTTTCGGATCGGTCTGGAACCGCATGTTGAGTTGATCGACGCCAGCGGCACTTTACAGGGCACGGAGTACACCTTCGAGGCGACTGATGCTGAGGTGGAGTTGATTGAAGACGCCGTGGAGTCTTGCCCTACCCGCGCCATCACCATGAAGCGCGGTTAGGTCCCGCGATTTACGATTCGTGATCTGTTCCAAGTCACGTCATGAACAACAGCAGCCTATGAACATCAACCGGCGCCAGTTTGCGCAATCCATCGCGGCGGCGCTGTGTGCGCCAGCCCTGAAGTCTCAAGCTCCGGAAGCGAATCCGTGGGGCGGCCCGGTGGTGGATTGTCACTTCCACTTGCGTCCCTCGCCGGAATCGAATGTGGCGCATCTCGACGGCTGCGGCGTTTCGAATGCCGTGTTATTAGCCCGCGAAAACGCCGTGGAGCAGATCAGAAATCTGCAGGCCCGCTACCCTGGACGATTCCCGGGATGGTTTGCCAGTGCCGACATCACCAAGCCGGATGCGGAACAACTTTTGACCAACGCAGTGAAGAACGGCGCCATCGGCTTCGGCGAGATCAAGTTTCATGTCGCTGCCGATGGGCCGGAGCTGCGGCGGGCGTATGCGCTGGCGGCCGATCTGAATGTGCCCATCCTGATTCATTTTCAGGAGGTTCCTCATACGCCAACCGAGGGTGTCTTCAGCACCGGCTTCAAGAACTTCGAGGTAATCCTGAAGGCCTATCCGAAGACCCGCTTCATCGGTCACGCGGATGCCTTCTGGGCCAACATCAGCGCTGCCTATGCCAACGATGTGGCTTATCCGACAGGCAAGGTGGTGCCGGGAGGAGTGACGGACAAGCTGCTGTCCGATTACCCCAACCTGTTCGGCGATCTCTCCGCCAACTCAGGCAACAACGGGCTCTCGCGCGACCCCGAGTTCACGCGAGCCTTCCTGGAACGGCATCAGGACAAGTTGATCTTCGGCAGCGACTGCAGTTGCAGCGACGGCCATGGCGGCGGCATCTCGCAAGCCAACAACCCCGCCGCAAGCCGGCTCGCCGGCAAGTGCGTGGCGCGCGAGACGTTGACGCTGCTGCAGAAGACAGTGACGCCCGCTGAGTTCCGGAAGATGACCTGGGAGAACGCCCACAGGGTTTACAAGCTGCCGCCGGCGGCTGCTTGAGGCCCACCCCCATCATTTCGGGCTATGTTACTTTGTGATCTGAAATGCGATACTCCTCTGTGTTGAGAGCTGGTGGCCCGATTACCGCGGTTTTGATGGGCGCCCTCTGTCTCTATGGACAAGAGCCGGCCCCCGCCGCCCCTGACGCTTTGACCAATAAGGCGAAAGGCGTGCCTCCGCGGGTGAGTCCGGCCGAATACCAGGCCCACGCCGAGGCCGGAACGCTGACCGTGGCAGCCGAGTTCATGGGACACTCCGTGCCCACGCCAGAAGGGGTTTTTTCGACGGAAGAGTACGTGATCGTGGAAGTGGGGTTATTCGGGCCGCCCGACGCGAAGCTAAGACTGAATCCTTCGGATTTTTCGCTTCGCATCAATGAGAACAAGAAGCAGATCCTGTCCAGCCAGCCCTTCGAAGTGGTGCAGCATTCTCTGAAGGATCCGGAATGGTCGCCGCCGGTCGATCCAGACGCCGACAAGTCGTCCGGCGGTCTCAGCACGGGAAAGCCCGGGCAGGATAGCGGCAAACCTCCTCCTCCCAAGATGCCGATGCCGCTGGTGCTCATCATGGATCAAAAGGTTCAAAAGGCCCGCCTGCCGGAAGGAGAACGCCCGCTTCCCCAAGCCGGCCTGCTCTTCTTTCTTTATCGCAACAAGGCCCAGAGCATCCATTCGGTGGAGCTGATGTACAACGGCCCCAGCGGAAAAGCCACGCTGGAGCTTCAGCCATAGCTGGCTGTGTACCTCTACGGGCAAGGTTATTGCATGAAGCGGGTTACGGCTTCTTGTTCAAGAATTCGTTGAGCCACGCGATTACGCTGGAATACCACAGCGCGCCGTTCTGCGGCTTCAGAATCCAGTGGCCTTCGTCCGGGAACTGGATCAGCTTCGAGGGAACCTTCTGTATCTGCAAGGCGGTGAAGAGCTCCTGCCCCTGCCCGATCGGCACCCGGTAATCGAGTTCACCATGGGTCACCAGGGTGGGCGTCTTAAAGTCCTTCACGAAGTTGTTAGGCGACCATTTCTCGTACAACTCGGGGTTCTCCCAGGGGAAGCCCTGGAACTCCCACTTGGTGAACCACAGTTCTTCGGTCGTGCCGGCTTCGCTGCGCAGATCGAAGACCCCGGCGTGTGAGACCAATGCCTTAAAGCGGTCCGTATGGCCGAGGATCCAGTCGATCATGTAGCCGCCAAACGAACCACCGGCTGCGCCCATCCGATCTTTGTCGGCGTAGGGCAGCGCTGCGACCGAATCGACTACGGCGATGATGTCCTGGTAGGCGCGACCGCCCCAATCGCCATTCACGCCGTCTGTGAACTGTTGGCCATAGCCGGTTGAGCCGCGGGGATTTGGCAGCACCACCAGGAAACCGGCGCCGGCAAACACCTGCCCGTTCCAGCGATAGGACCAGCTCTCGCCCCAAGCCCCTTCCGGGCCGCCATGGATCAGGAACACAACCGGGTACCTGGTGCTCGGGTTGAAGCCCGGCGGCTTGATGACGAAGCTATCGATCTTTGCTCCGTCGGCGGCATCCACGGTGATGACTTCCTGAGGTGTTAGGACATATTGATCAAACACGCCCTGGTTGAGATTGGTGAGCGGAATGCCTGCGCCGCCGGCGGAGGTGGTGCGGTAGATCTCGACCGGCTTCGATCCGCTCTGCTCGGAATAGATCATGGTCTTGCCGTCGGCTGTGAGCTGGACATCGTCAATGCTGCTCTGGCCGTGGGCGATGGTGCGAATCTCACCGCCCGTGACCGCGATCATGTTCAGTGGATGCGAGCCGTGGTCCTCGGTGACAAAGAAGATGCGCTTCGAATCGGGCGAGAAAGTGTAGCTGTCAACCGGTCGGTCGATTGAATCGGTCAGCGTGGTGAGCTTGCTGGTGTCCCGTTCGAGCAGAGCAAGACGCCATTGGTCACTCTCGTATCCGGAGCGCAATTGGGTGCGGTAGGCGAGATAACGCCCGTCGGGCGAATAGACCGGACCCTCGTCCGCGCCCGGGTTGTTGGTGATGCGCTTCGGTTCGCCGCCGGCAACGGAAACCGTGAAGATATCGGAGTTGGTGCTGGTGGACAGATCGGGGTCGGTGTTTGAAACGTAGGCGATCTCGTTGGAGTCCGGAGAGAACGCATAGGCCTCGGGTCCGCCGAGGGAAAAGGGCGGCACGCTGAGGTTGCCCGGCGTGAAGTCCTGTACTTTGCCAGTGTCGAGATTCATCACCAGCAAATGGCTGCGGCGTGGTCCTTGATAGGCAGTCCAGTGCCGGTACAAGAGCGTGGTGTAGATGCGTGCCTTCACCTTGCTGGCCGCGTCCTGGTCCAGGTGCTGCTTGTTGCAATCGGCGTTGTATTCCGCGCCGACCACGGCCGGAGTGGCTGCGCAGGTGGGGTAGACTTCGCTGGTAAACACGATCAGCTTGGCGTTGGCGGCGATGGTCACGCCCTCCGCTTCCGTGGGGAGATTGGTGATTTGCTTCGGGTCGCTGCCATCCGGGTTCATGGACCAGATCTGCGACCCATTGCTGCGATTGGAGACGAAGAAGATGCGTTTGCCGTCGGGCGTCCAGCGCGGCCGCGTATTGGACGTACCGTCGTGCGATATCTGATTCGGCACGCCGCCCGCCAGGGGCACAATGTAGATCTGCGAAGGCTTGGTGTTGTTCGGCAGGTCGACGGTTTGGACGGTGAAGGCGACCAGCTTGCCATCGGGCGAGAGCTGTGGCTCGCTGATCCGCGCCAGCTTCATCATGGCGTCAAACGTGAAAGGGGACTTGGCGAAAGCGTCTGTGCTGCAGGCGAGTGCTACACACAGAAGCAGTGTACGCAGCGGGGCGATACGCATGGTTTCATTCTACTGGGCGGGCCAAGCGGGCCCGGTTTTGGCCGAGCGGTCTAGTATTCGCGGTCCTTCTTGATGCCGGGCTGCGGGATCGGGTATTTTCCGTCGGGACCCAGCTGCAGCGGCGCCGGGCCATTCAGCACCAGCTTGTCCACGTCCGGCGCAAACTCGTGCTCGCAGTTGAGCATCTGATCGAAGGTGATCAACTGCCCGGTATGTGCCGCCATCCTGCCCATGCAGGCCACCAGGCTTGCCTCCGCGCCTCGCTTCACCTCGTTGTAGGGCTTGTTTTCGCGGATGGCTTCCGTCAGGTCGTCCCATTCCCATTGGTAGGGACTCTTCTCGGGTTGCGGGAACGCCCATACCAGGTTCGGATCGGGCGGCAAAGGCAAATCCTTCTTTGAAAGCACGGTCGGCATCTTCTGCCCCTTGTAGATCCGCGTCATGCCCGGCGTGTGCGACAGCGTGGAGATTACCGCCGAGCCCTTCGAGCCATGCGCGTAGCTGGCAAACTCGTCGCGGCAACCCTGCATGTTGCGCCCATCAAGGAAGAGCTTCGTGCCATCGGGGAACGTAAACTGCACGGAGTATACGTCGAAGTTCTGATCGAGCGAATCGCCGCGGTACTCCCGACCGCCCACTGCGGTCGCCTCCACCGGCCAGGCGCCCTTCATCCAACTGCATTCGTCGATCTGATGGATGTAGTAGTCGCTGAACACGCCGCCGCTGGCCCATAGGAACGCGTGGAATAGCTTGATCTGGTGGGCAAGTTCGCTGATGTCGTCCGGCTTGGGAGGGGCCGTGCCGCCGCTTTGGCCCATCCGGTAGGCGCGCATCGCCACGATCTCTCCGATCTGCCCCGACTGGATTTGGTCATAAAGGGCCTGGCGCGCCCGGCAGTGGCGCACCATCAGTCCCACGCCAACCTTCAGGTTCTTTTGGGACGCCTCCTCGGCCAGCTTCAGCATCCGGCGCGTGGTGGGCCCATCCACACTCACCGGCTTTTCCATGAAGGTGTTGATGCCCCGGTCAATGGCATAGCGAAACTGCACCCAGCGAAACGCGGGCGGCGTTGCAAGTATCACGACATCGCCCGGCTTCAAGGCATCCATCGCCTGTTTGTACGCCTCGAAGCCGATAAAGCGGCGCTCCTCCGGAACGTCCACTTGACCGGCAAACTTGGTCGTCAACTTGTCTAAGCTATCGTTCACATTCTTTGGAACGACATCCGCCATAGCCACCAGCTTGGTGGGGCCGTTTGTGACCGAGAGCGCGTCCGCCGCCGCCCCCGTGCCGCGCCCGCCGCAGCCGACCAGCGCTACTCGAATCGTGTTGTCCTCTGCCGCATGCACCTGCGGAAGTGCGATGCCGGCCAATGCGGATACCGCGGCCGCGCGCGTGGTGTTGGCCAGCAACTGGCGTCGCGTGGTGAGCCCGTCTTGGTTGCTCATGAGGATTACCTCCTGTTCACGTCCGCCAGCTTATCGCACGCGGCATCGCGCGGATGACTTGTTTTCGGCGTTTTGAGCGGCGCAGCACGAGGTTGGCTGCGATTAACAGAAGCCGCCTATGGTAACGTGGGCTTTTTTCCGGGAGGATCGACTTGGCGGTGAGGATTGGCGTATTCGGGTGGGGTATTGTCGCGCCCCGATCTCCGAACATCGACGCTTTCAAGAAGAACCTCGAATGCTCCGAAAGTTGGCTGACGCCATTCAATGGTTTCGGCCCGGATAACTTCCTGGTTGGTGTTCCCGAATTCCGGCTGGCCGACTACCAGGAGTGGGTCGGGCAACGGTTTGCGCCGCGCCGTTTCCAGCAATTGAAAGAGAAAATGGATCTGCCGGCACTGTATGCGATCGGCGCATTCATACAGGCGCTGGGGCAGAATCCGGGCATCGAGACCCTGCTTCAGGAGCTCAAAGAGCAAGCTCATGTCTACGTAGGCACCGGCCTGGGCGCCATTGGTACGGCGTACAACGCCAGCATCACGCTCTATGAAGCACAGAAGCGGTGGGACCGGTTCTGGGCACAACCGGAACGGAACCAGGCGCTGCGCGCCTATCTGGAGCTGCCTCTGGATCAGCAACGCTTGCAAACTGACGTTCCGCCGCAACCCGCGTCCATTGCCTGCGAAGACCGCGATGCTGCCCAGCAAGCCTGGAACCGGCACTGGATGGAGCGCTCGCCGGAACTTGAGGAGTACTTAGTCGAGCTAGCCGGCATCGAAGCGGGCAAGGTAGAAGGAGAAATCGAAGCAGGGAAGCTGCATGCCATCCGCGAGAAGGAGAAAGGCCGCGCGAAGCTTCAGGAGAAGTGGGGGGCGCCCGAGCCTCCGTGGAAGGTCACAGCCAATTTCATCTGGAATATTCACAACACGCCGGCTTCGCAGATCTCCATACTTGGCAAGATCACCGGTCTGGCCTTTGCACCGGTGGCGGCGTGCTCCACGTTTGGCGTGACGCTGCGGCTGGCGATGAGAGCCATCCAAAGCGGAGACGCGAAAGTGGTGGTGATGGGCGCCACCGATCCGCCGCCGCATGCACTGACGGTTGGCGCGTTCTATAGCGCACGTGTCTCATCGGCCGACCGGCGGGTATCCGTACCGCTGACGGACCTGCGCGGCACACATGTCGCCGGAGGATCGGCGGTCTGGATTGTGGGCGACATGGAATACCTGCAGTCCAGGGGTTTCAAGCCGATCGGCATGGAGCCACTGGGAGTCGGCGTAAGTTCCGACGCCGAACATATCATCACGCCGTCCGCGCAGGGTCCCACGAGAGCTATCCTGGAGGCCCTGGCCGCGGCTGGCGCGACGAGCGATGCCATTGGGACCTGGGATCTGCACGCGACGGCCACGCCGGGCGACTTTTCAGAGATGTCCACGTTCCGATCGCTGTTCTCAAACGCGGTTCTGGTGACAGCCAGGAAGGGCACGTTCGGACACGGCATGAGCGCGGGCGGGGGATGGGAACTCACCGCGCAGTATCTCGGCCAGGAACAGGGCCGGCTTTTCCCAACACCTCTGACGCGGGACGAACTGAACGAGACGATTGGCGATATCCACGAAGCTTTTGTGTTTGATAAGGCTCAAGCGGTGGGTTCCTGCCTGGGCGGCAAACTATCCATGGGGATTGGCGGCATCAACGCCTGCGTCATCTCGCGCCCACTCGGCTGAGAAGGCCGGTGCGACCGCGTCTCATTCCATCGATCGGGGCACATTCCTAGCCTCGAGTTCAGCAATGCCAGGCAGCCTTGCTCTGTTAGTCTGAACACATGCGCGGAATTTTGTTTCTTGTTGCGGCGAGTCTGATGGCCCAGACCTCCTCGCCGGCCCCCAAGGCGGCTTCAACCCAGACCAGCACTACGAAGTCAACGACAGCAAAACCCGCCGCCGCAAAGCCGAAGCCTGCCGCGCCCGCTCCCATGACTGACGAACAAAAAGCCATTTATGCACTTGGACTAACCATCTACCGGTCACTCGCGACGTTCGATCTATCCCCGAGTGAAGTGGATATCCTCAAGCGCGCGCTGACTGACGCGGCAGCCGGCAAGCCGGCCATCGAACTGAATCAGTGGGGCCCGAAGATTGAGCCGCTTGCCAAATCCCGCGGAGCCCGTGTCGCGGACCGCCAGAAGATAGCAGCCAAGGCGTATCTCGATAAGGCCGGGACTGCGCCCGGCGCCGTTAAGGAGCCTTCCGGCTTGATCTACAAGGAGACTCGGGCTGGGACCGGCCCTTCGCCAAAGCCGACTGACACGGTTAAGGTGCACTATCGCGGCACACTGGTGGACGGCACCGAGTTCGACAGCTCCTACAAGCGCAATGAGCCGGCCAAGTTTCCTCTGAACGGGGTCATTCCATGCTGGACTGAGGGCGTCCAAAAGATGAAGGTCGGGGGCAAGGCGACGCTGGTTTGCCCTTCTTCCATTGCCTATGGCGAGAATGGTCACCCTCCGGTGATTCCTGGCGGAGCGACGTTGATCTTCGAGGTCGAGTTGCTCGAAATCGGCGGCAGTTAGGGCCACCGTCCACTCAGTGAGGGCGAGGCAAGCCGAGACGAATCTCGGCTCGGCAGGCCTGGCGGCCCGCGCCACGCGCGGTGTTAGGCGAGCCCACCTTCGCGCGCTAAATGCAGTGCTTCAATGGCCGCGCCGCGAGCACCGGCTGTGTCGCCGTTGGGCATAATGTGCAGCGGGATATCCGCTTGCTCTTCCCGCTGGCGCGGCATGCCGGCGCGAACTTCACTCAGGAACCACTGCTGGAATTCGACTCCGGTCTCAATGGCGCCCCCGCCGACGATTAACGCGTCGGGGTCGAAGGTGTTGATCATTTCGTCGAAAACGAGGCCAAGCGCGTTGGCCTGCACCCGGAAAATCTCCTTACACATCGGATCGCCCGTTTCGGCCAAGCCGCGCACCAGTTTCGCTGCCTTCCCGATGTCCAACTTGCCCAATTCGTGATCCGGGTACTGCGGTAGAAAAAACGGCAGAAGCGATTTTCCGATCGCCGTAAGAGAACAGACCGACTCGAGGTCGCCCAGCCGACCGCAGTTACAGTACGGCATCAATCCGGCGAGGCCACGAATATTCTGATACGGCAGAAGAACGTGACCCAGTTCTCCGCCGAACCCCTTACGGCCCTTCACAACATTGCCTTCCAGAATCACTCCGCCGCCGAGACCCGTACCGATGATCAACGAGATAGAGGCTGCTTTGCTGCTGGCGCCGAACAACACGAAGTGGCCCCAGAGCGCCCCGGCATTCCCGTCGTTCAGGTACGTAACCGGCTTGCCGAGCTTCTTGGCCAGATGTTCGCGAATGTCGAAGCCGGCCCAATCGGGGTGTAGGAAATTGGTGGAACCACGGGCGCTCAGCACGCCTGAGGCGCTGGCTGGTCCAGGTGTATCGAGGCCGACCACGGTGACATCGTCCAATGAGACGCCGGCCTTGTCAGCGGCGATCTTCAAGCCGTCCGCGATCTGCTGGAGACAAATGGGCGGGCCTTCTTTGGAGCGGGCGGGATGCTCACACAATCCTTCGATGAGAAACTTCTCGTCACCAGTCAGAAACGTATAGTTGACGGCTGTGCCGCCAAGATCTACTCCGGCCACTACTTCCACTGACGTTGCCTCGCTTTGGATTACCGAACTTTTCCAGGGTACCAGCAGGCAAACCTCATTGTCTGGCGCAGCGAGGGCTCTATACTGACACACATGTTTCCGATATGGGGATGACCTCTGCGTGGTGGGCGATGGCCGCCCGGTTTCTGGTGCATGGCTTGGTGGTTTCCGCATGGGTTTCGCGGATCCCGGCCGTGCAGGCGTCGCTACAGTTATCGAACGGTGCGCTGGGCATGGCACTGCTGGGTGCGGCGATTGGATCGGTCAGCGCGATTCCAGCCTGCGGCTGGCTGGTCACCCGGTACGGCAGTTCGCGGGTGGCGGACTGGACGTCGATTGGTTTTTGTCTGGCGCTAGTACTGCCTGCGCTAGCGGTCAACTTGGTGACGCTATTCGCGGCATTATTTGCGTATGGCGCCATGGCCGGGGCCAATGATGTCGCCATGAACTCGCAAGCGGTGGCTATCGAACTCAAGATGAAGAGCCCAACCATGTCCCGCTTTCACGCGATGTTCAGCATCGGTGGCATGGTTGGGGCGGCGCTCGGCGGGTGGGTAGCCGCCCAGCATGTGCTCCCCTGGATTCATTTGTCGGTTGGAGCGGCGATATTCATCGCCATCACGCTGGCAACGAATCCGATGATGCTGGAGGTTCATGACCATCTGGAAAAACGAGAGCATGGCCTGCCGTTCTGGCGCATCCCTCCGGTATTGCTGGCGCTTTGCGTCATCGGTTTTTGCATCTTCCTCTCGGAGGGGGCGATGGCCGATTGGACGGCGGTGTATTTGAAGCAGGTGCTATCCACTGGGCCCGGCCTGGCCGCCATGGGTTATGCCGTATTCTCCGCCGGCATGGCGATCGTTCGCCTGCTCGGGGATGCCATCACCGCGCGGCTTGGTCCAGCGCGCAGCGTCCGCACAGGCGCCCTGGTCGCGGCCTCGGGCCTAGGCATGGCACTCCTGGCGCCGTCTGCCTATTGGGCGTTGCCAGGGTTCGCAGCGGCTGGCGCCGGCTTTTCCGTGATTATTCCGCTGGTGTTTGGCGCGGGAGGCCGGGTGAAATCAGTGGGCCGTGGCGCCGGCGTCGCAACAGTTAGCGGGATTGGCTACCTGGGCTTTTTGTTCGGGCCGCCCGCGATTGGCTTCGTTTCACAGCTGACGTCACTCCGTTATGCACTGTGGATGATCGTGGCACTTTGCGTGATCGCTGCTTTGTTATCGGGCGCCGCGGACGGGGAGTCGCGGCAAGGGGAAACGGTCGCGTGACGAGTGCCGGCTAGTTGACCAGAACCTGCTCAATAAAGGCCAGGGCCCGCGGATCGCCGGACTGGCCCAGCCAGAAGAAGGCTCTTTTTCCGGACCTCCGGGTTCTTTTGGTTGCGGGCAACCTCAATCAGTTTAGGGATGCCTTCGTCCTTCGGCAGCTGCGACAGGGCGAAAACGGCCCGTTCCTTCACGTGAGTATCGGGATCGTTTTCGATCGCGTCAGTGATGGCGGCGGCGGCCTTTTTCCCGGCCTTTTGCGAGAGCCAAAAGAGCGCCTGACCGCGGATATGCGGTGAAGGATCCGACTTCGCGGTCGCAATCAGAGTGTCGAGCGCGGCTGGTTGACCGCTGCTGATGGAGAGAGCAAACACGACTTTGTCGCGAATATGCTCGCTGGTGTCGTTGCCAATCAGGCTCTTCAGAATCGGCACGCCGGCAGCGCCGCGGTTCGCGCCGAGCCAGAAAATCGATTTCTCGCGAATTTTTTCCGGTTGCGGCGGCAGAGCCAGACGGCCGAGCACCCTGTCGGCTTGCGGGTCGTCGTGTTCGGAGATGGCAAGGATCGCACCATCCATCACGTGGTCCACAGGGTTGCCGGTGGCGAGCTTTTCAAGATAAGTAAGACTCGCGCCAGCGGGCACACCGGTCAACCAGACAAACGGAACGCCACCCGCATCCAGCGGGCAGGAGAGCGAGTAGACCTGCACTTTTTCCACGACATTGTTAGCCGCGCGGAAGAGGACGGCGACGGCCGCCGGGCTTTCCAGTTGCACCGGACCCTGGGGCTGCGCAGGGGGCTGCGAGCCGGTCACGATAGTTCCCGAGCCGGTTTCCAGCCGGCATCCGCACTGAACTGAGTTGTTCCAGCAGCAGTTCTGGTGATCGCCGGGCATCGTCTTGACGGCGTAGCCGAACCAGGTTGGGGACTGGCTGCGAATCTCTGCGGCAAGGTCTCCCGAATGGGTTCGAGTTTCCACTTTGCTATTGCTGACGGCCGGCTGGTTCTGGGCAAGCAGCGTGCCCGTGAGGAGCAGAAACAGAAGCGTCTTCATTTGAGGATCTCCATCATGTAGTCCGTCGTTTCTTTGCTTTGGACCAGCGACATCTTTTTCACGATTTCCGCCTTCATCCCGGGATTGGTTTCAGCTCTTGCCAGATCCACCAGCGCTTTTCCGTTGCCTTGTATGAAGAGGGCATTCAGGACTGCCTCCCGCACCTCGCGATTCTGGTCGGACTTGTAAATCGAGACCAGAACTTCGCCCCGGCCGTTGCCGCCCATCAGACCGAGTGACTTGATAGCGGCGATACGAAGTTGCGGGTTTTTTTCGTTCTGCGCCACTTCGACCAGTCGGGTCGAGTTTCCGCCCAGGAACATCGACTTGAGAATCTCGGCTCGCTGGTCCACTGAGCTGGTGGACTGATAGAGTTGCCAGAGTTCGTCCTGGCCTCCGGTAAGCGCCAGTTGGCGGATCGCGTCCCGCTGCAGTTCGGGGTTGGTTTCTTTCTTAGCGACGGTAAGGAGGAAGCCGCGCGAGCCGGAAATCATGAAGCTCTTGAGGATGGCGTGCTTGATCTCAACGTCGGACGTCGATTCGTAAATGGAGATCAGCTGCTTGCGTGAGTCCTCGCTGCCCATCATGCCCATATACCGGATGGCCTTCATCTGAAGATCAGGACTGGAGGAGCCGCGTGCGATGTCACTCAACAGCTTCTGAGATTGTGGCGATGAACTCTGGGTGAGGATGAACAGCGCTTTCTCCTTGACCTTGGGAGAATTGTTGCTCTGCAGGATCCTCTGCAAGATTGGAAATGCCTGATTCGGGTCAGACTGCATCAGGCTGTTGAGCGCGATGATCTTCAAGTCCTCGTTTGATTCGGCGCTTGGATTCACCGGGTCGCCGTTCTTCGCTCGTATCTCGACTTCGAGCGCCTGGCGCGTCATTCACCCAGCGGCTCGACGGGTATGACTTTTGCAGCTGGGCGATGGTCGAGAGAGCCTGGTCCCGGTGCCCGGCGCGATTCTGTGCATAGGCTTTCCAATAGAGGGCGCCGTCGGCGACCGCGCTGTGGTGTGCGATGGAAGCGTCGAAGAAGCCAATTGCCTGATCCCATTGGCCTGCGTCTAAAGCGCTTCGACCGCTTTTGTAATCGTTATCCTCGCGAACTTCCTGTTGCGGCTGGAAGCTGAAGGCGGCGGAATCGAGCGGCCCCTGCCCGTACAGGACGGCGCAGGCGGCGATAAGAAGAATAGTCTGACGAATCATAATCTCTGTCCTTTTTGACGAACATTGGCGCCGATGACGCGAACCTTGAAGAGCAAGCCATCGCTTTCGATGCGTTGCTGTAGAGCCTCCAGGTCAGCCGGCGGCGCGTTAGGAGGTGTATTGGCAATGTCCATCAGAACGCGCTCCAGCTCGTCCAGTAGCGCCGCATTTAATGCGTCGCCATCGCGCGAGGCGGTCTCGCGAAGCAATCGATTTTCAGTGAGCAAGCCACGGGCGCGCGTACGCTCATCTTCCAGATCGACGGCCTCGGGATTGGAGTTGACGAGTTCGGCCAACACCATTGACGAGCGATCGAAATGGTCGCCCATAGCGATCAGCAGAACACGGGCGCGATCGTTGGGCGAACTTCCCGCGAAGTTGGTTCGCTTCTGGATGAACACACCCGCGAAGAACGCTATGGCCACGACGGCTGCCAGAGCCGGCGTGAGAGCCCACCAACGTAACCAGGCGGGGCGCGGAGCCGGCGGAGCAAGACCGGGTTGAATACGCGCCCAAACCTCGGCGCCATAGGAAGCGTTACGCTCGGGGACCGGAAAGTCGCGCGTGTCGTCGAGAAACTGCCGCAACCTTGCGAGCGCCGACTGGCACTGATGGCAACCTTCCAGATGGCTTCGCTGGTCAATATCCGGGCCGTCGTAATAGGCCGAGACGAGTTGATCTTCGCTGAGATGATTCATTGGGCCACCCCCAGGACCGGCTCCAAGGCGCGCCGCAGTTTCTGAACCGCACGAAAGACGGTGTGTTTCGCGGCATTTGCTTTGACGCCGAGCACCTGCGAAATCTGCTCGATGTCGCAGCCTTCGTAATGGCGCAAGATAAACGCTGTGCGCTCCATGTCGCTGAGCTGGGCCAGAGCCGGCCGCAGCAGGCTCGCGATCTGGCCGCTTTGCGTCAGGCGTTCGGGTGAGGGAGCCTGCGTGGCCACGTTTTCCAACCAGCCGAGTGATTCTTCTTCCGTGGGCGACACACGGCGATCCTCCCGGATCTTGCGGGCCCGGATCAGGTCCAGCGAACAGTTCGCCGCGATGCGATAGAGCCAGGTGCCAAACGCGGCGCGGCCGTCGAAGCGCGCGATCTGCCGGTAGGCGCGCAGGAAGCTTTCCTGCACGACATCTTCTGCGTCTTGTTCATTACCAGTCATACGAAAGGCCAGCCGGAATACGGGGCGGCTATGCCGTTCGACGAGCACACGAAAGGCGTGTTGGTTGCCTTTACGCGCCTCTTCGGCGGCGGCTGAATCCGTCCATTCCATTCCAGCTGCCCTTTAGACTATGACGATTCAATCCGGTTAGCAGGAGCGTGCAAAGAAAGGGCGGGTCTGTTAAACAGGTGGGTTAAACACTTCCACGGTTTGGCCGTTTCCGTTCAAGCAGGCGATTGCCGGAATACGGACGATAACCGGACTTGGATAGGACTGATCTTCGGAAGGCCCGGTATCGGCAGGGTTCAGGATCCCAAAGCAGTCCCGGATTATCCTCAAGGCACTCAGGGGAAATTTGCCGCTGACCACATTTCGCCAGTGGGCCGATTTACAATCCGCCGCCGGATGTCAACCGGCCCCACGAGGCTGTCCGACACCGGACGTCTATTCAGTTGTCAAGTAGCGAGGGCTTGGCCGTCTTCACGGCGCAAAACCAACGATCCGGCTGCCGTTCAGCGGCACGAACCGGGATAATGACGGTTCAATGAGCGTTACGCGGCGGAGAAACCCTTCTCGCGCTGTGCGATTAGCTTGGCATGGCGATCGATCTGGTCCATTGAAAATTCGAACCCAAATTCTTTGTGGTTGAAGGGCTTCTTGGCTTGGTTGGAAGCGATGTAGTGGCGGGCGGCTTCGGTGAGCTTGGTCTGTGGCTTGTTCCTGTTGCTGGCGTTGGTGCTTGAGGGCGGCGAGCTCGTTGGTGATCTTCTGGAGCTGGCGATTGAGGCGCGATTCCTGGATGCTCAGGTTGTTGAGCTGGCGGTGATAGGCGAGGTAGGTGTGGGCCTGGATGAAGCCGGGACGGAGTTCGGCGGGCTGATCGTTGAACTTGTCGGCGAACTCGACGCGAGCAAGGGCATAGATGCCGTACTCGAGACCGGGGATGCGGGCGAGGCGCCATTCGGTGTCGGCGATGGCTTGGACCAGCGCGGTTTCCTTTTCGCCGACGGGGCTGAAGGCCTCCAGGCAGTGGAGGAGTTTGGCTTCGTAGAGTTCGGCGTCGTCGCCGGGAAGCAGGACGGTGTGGCCGGTGAGCCCGGTTTTCAGGGCATTGCGGGACGACTTGGCCTTGCCTTCAATCGACGTAGGACCGGTTGAGAGCTGGGCATTGGCTTGATTGGCGGCGATCTGGGAAGCAGAAGACATTGGATTCACGGATTCCTTTGATTTGAATTTTCGGACAGACGGAAGTGTTGCGCTGCTCACGTGGCATGCGGCGATGAGGCGTGAGCTGCGGTTTGTGGGCGCAGCGGCCCGGTTTCCGGTTGATGGCGGGGGCCACAAAAGCAAAGGGCCGAAAGCGGGGTTAGCGCGACGGCCCTTGGCACGAAATTCTTCTTACAACACCATTATCTCATGTGAGAGATTGGTTTCGGCGGCAAGGCTTGGAAGTTATTGAAAAGACAACGGAAATAAAGTTGCAAGATCTGTGACCGCTGTTTGTTCTAATAGGAATGTTGGCCGAGTACCGGATCACAGACGATAACGGGACATATCAGGCGAAATCCGTGCAAGACTTTGCATTGGCTGGACTTAGGCTCCACAGGTATTGCCTGATCGTTCCGGTGACCCCGAAGGAAAATGTGCGGCCGCACCCGACTGATTCCCCGCTTCTCGCCCCTCGGCCCCCAGGAAAAGCGCGGGTCGGTCAGAGCGGCGGGCCCCAGAATATCCAATGGATCTCAGGGACATGCTCCTCCTTAACGAGCAATGCGGGGGGCTCAAAAACCCCCTGCGAGATGCGAGTCAGGTAAAGTTGGTCGTTAACCCGATAGAGCACCTTTTGATCCTCGATGTCTAGGATTTCGCTGTCGGCCTGCCCGGTGTTATATACCACCGTCCCATCGGTTGATAGATCGACGACCAGTAGCATCCCTGGGAACCATTGTTTCATCGCGGGAAAATGATAGAAGGAGCGCACAGGTGGCAAGTCGGCGGTCCCATCAGCGCGTTGCTGGTCTTCGCCTGGATCGGATGCGCCCGAACTGCTTGAATAGGTCGTAATCCTGGTGCCGCTGGCTATCTCGTTCGTGGAGGTGCTTGATGGTCCTTCGCCTGAGTAGCTGACTACTATGGCCAGGCGTTTGCCGAAAAGACGATAGCGGTTCCGATCACCAGGGACAACTAGATCAAGTCCCGTTAGCGAACGCCGGCTGTATATCCAGAGCTTTGTGGAAGCCGGCGCGCCGGGGTCAACACTATTCCTGGAGGCAACGACGAATTCCCCGTTCGCGCAGAGCAGCGTTGCGGGGGTATCTCGCTCGGCGGCCGCGGCAGGGGTTTTCAATCGTCCGATGAAGACGGGCCCCTGCGGCGTTAAATCGTAAAGGCCCTCGCTAGTCAGGGTTGGGAAAAAAGTTCCGAAACCGGGATCAGCACCCCCGATGGATCCTCCGAATTCGACTCTTTGCAGATCGGGCCACGTAAGAGGATCCACGCGCGAATTACCCTTTCCCGGATCGGGCAAAATACCAAACAGCAGTCGCTTACCATCTTTTAGGACGTCAACTGCCACAATATGACGGCCGAACAAATCGCGGACCAGAAATGCGCCGAGAGGATCCGCTCCAACTTCTCTGTCGAAATGAACAGTATCGGGGGTCAATGGTGATGAGTAGTGTATGAAGCTCACCGTGTTAGCGGCCACGTGGGGCTGCCCGATTGCCAAGAAGCCGGGGCCGCGGAGCACGAACTCGACGCCATCGGTGGCTGGGACAATCTGCCGGATCGCCCGAAGCTTTTTTTCCGTTTCGATGTGGTACAAGGTCGCTGGATAGCCGCTGCCGCGATACACTGTTGGGGTTGCCGCGAGCAGGTACATTTCTTGCGACACCGTGACCTGTCGGGGCGCGACGGGTCCAACGACCGCTAGGAGAATCAACAATCTAAGCCGGGCCCACATATCCGTCCTAGAGGCGGGCCGACTGGCAGACTTTTTCGACGTATGCCTGGGGTGTGTCATCAACGTCCCAATAGGGGCCATTGCCGGTGCCCCCCGTGGCGAAGAACGACATGAAGTTGTGCGCCGCCCCGTTGTACTGCTTTATCCATACACCTTGACCGTAATCGTATGTGCCTTGTTGTGCCGGATAAGAGAACGTGCAGGGGCCCCCTGCCGAAAAGGTTGCCGGACCTGGGGAATGGTGAGGTTGGGTGTTGCTGATTATATTGCGTCCATTGTTGGATCTGGCTGTTCCACCAACTGATGGCCCCACCGTTCTTGCTATTCAGCAGCGCCAGCCCGTCGTTCAGATTGTTCTGCCAGCCCCAAAGGTCACTGACTACGGGTGGTGGGTCTACTTGGCTAAGTCCAAATCCGTGAGGCCCACCAAAAAGAGGCAGCACCGGGTTGAACTGGCGATAAGTGCTCTCCCAGCTAACCATTAGAGGCCAAAACCAGGGTCCTCCTTGGCCATTGATGTACCCGTCAATAGCGGAGGCGAGCGGATTCGTTCCTTGTATTGAAAACACAAAGCTCAAGACCACCTTTTGATATGTTGCCGTAAGGGTCGCCGTCCCGCCCACAAACGATGTCGACCAGGGCACCGTCCACATGGCGCTCCCGATGGTGCTTCCGGCAAAGGGAGCTTGATACGTCACGCCATCTGCAGCTGTGTAGGCAACGTTCAGGGACCAACTTACAGTTGTGCCGGAGCTTGCACCGGCGAGCTGCGACTGGATATTCGGCATCTGCGGCGCAGCTGTGATGGACACTGACTGATTCTGACTTATTTGCGCCCCGGAGTTGTAGACGAGCATTTTCACCACTGCTCCTGGCGAATTGCCTTGGTTGGGATTGGTGGGGCAAGGGTTGCGGTTCATGCAGTCTAAGTGATCGGAACTCAAGAGAGTCGCGGAGGCAGAGGCGTTGAAGGAGCCGACGGCGACCCCGGCGTAGAGCCCTGGCCCCGCAACGCTGGCTATGGACGTCTGATCGCTACTCCAAGTACTTACCGACGTTTTGTCAGCGACGTATCCGTTCTCCAGTTGCGCATAGGCGGCGCCTTGATAGTCGTAGCCATAGTCAATGCCGAAGGGATCGGGGGCAATCCAGTACGTTGTGTATCCGGTGCAGTTTGGGCACGTTGTGCCGCAGGTTGCGGACAGGATATTGAACGTTCCCGCACTCACCACAACGGTGATGGACTGATCGTCACCAGCGGCCCCTGCGAGCCAGCGCGGACCCCTCGGTGGCGCTGGCAGGAAGCACGTGTCCGCTCATGTCGGGATGGGACGTCTGCTGGATTTCTTTGACGCTTAACATCGCCGACGCATTACCTTCCAGATGCACCGGATAACGATATCTAGTCGTTCCCGCGAAGAATGAGATGATTAGGTCTTGGGGAGTCGGCAAAGGGTTCCAAAGATTGATCATTGTGTCGTTCGCGTCGGCCGTGCTCCAATATGGGAGTTGTTTGATTTCGCTCGGTGAAACTGCTTGTGGTTCGATTTCGAACACATAGCTGCCTGTCTGGTCGACGCTGCCCGCAACCGTCAGGAGAGAACCGGGCGGCGCATCCGTTCTTAGCACGAGATTGACGTAGCCGTGATCCGCGTCCGCTACGGCCAAGCCAGACGCTGGGACCAGTGGTACTGTCTGATTTGGCCGAACCACTATGGCGGGGAGCTGAAGGTTCTTAACCTGCGCGCCTGACGGGTAGTTCAGTGCCGGCGTCACGGTAACAGCGCTGCTGCTGACGTTCCGGGCGAATGCGTAGGGCTTGAATACAATGTTCTTCGGGTATCCCATCATGGGGTCCTGTTGGCCCAGCATGAGGCCCGCGTGTGCCAAGGCCAAGGGGCTGCCCATCGCCATTCCAGCCATCGAGGGTTCGAATGGAAGTGCGGCCGAGAATCCTTTGTTGTCGTCCTCGATGCCGCCATTGACGACTAATGCCTCGCTAAGGCCGGAGAAAGAAACCCGAACACCGCCATGTTGGACGCCGGACGATTTGCCCAGTAACTCGCGCAGGTCGAGCAAAGCGGTTGCCCGCGCCGCAACGACCGTACTCGTAGCATTTAACAACTGTCCCGAAGGATCGTAGGTGTGAAGCGACGCCTCGATTGGGGAACCGCCCGTGTTCACGAAACTTACGAAGCCTCCGCTCCCAGCGAATGGCACCCACCAGAGGCCCTCGATCGTGTGGTTCTGCGCGGTCTCGCTGCTTTTCGATGGCGCCACAAACCGGGAGGTGAAAGTGAGGCTGCGGGGAACATCTAAGCTCACAATTGAGGCGCTGACTGCGGACTGCCAACGCCAAGTGTATTTCAGTACAGCGCTTCCATAGGTTGACAAGTGAGGCAGCACTGCGGCCGGGGCGGATGCCAGAGCATCATTAATCACCACTGTGACCACGGACGTCGGCGGCACTTGCACGGTTGCGAGAGGGTATTCGGTTCCGTCAGCCATAAACAAAACCGGGGTCACCAACAACGGGGCAATGGCCAGGCTATTTGTTATTCGGATGGACGCCTTGAACGAATAATCCGTTCTCCAGAAGCCTCCTACGGCTTGTTGCGCAGCGAGGGGCAACTGCTTGTTGGGGGGTGGTTCCGTTGGGATGGACGCTGATTGCGGCGACGGTGCCGGTGCTTGCGCGCCGGCTGCCGCCAAGCTCGCAGCCATTAGAGGTACAAGCTGCGCAAGGCAACTGATTTGTTTCCATTCAAGTCGAAACATCCGGCTTTCCTCCTCAGCCTTTCTCGATTTACGTCTACGGCGAGCGCGTGCTCCTGGCGTCTCGCCTTTTGCTACCGGTTTTGTATCTCCTCCGCAATCTCTAACGACTTCGTTCCTGGCGGAAGAACCTGCAGACACTTTAGGAACTCAATGATTGAACCTTGTCCCCACGGGTAGAGGGCCTCGAAAGCCTTACGGCTGGCCGAGGCTTCGCCAAAATGGTTCAGGATTGCCTCGCGGATGGTGGTGAACTGGCCGTGATGGAAATAATTCGGTTTGCTTCCGACGCTCCACAGGCGGGTCGTCAGAAACCGCGCGTTGCCATCAAAGAATCGTTTCGATCCAGGCGGTTGCTGCTGATTTAGAGACTCACGGTTCGGATCGTTTGGCCCACTGCAGATATCATGCAGTTTGAAATCGGTATAGAGCGGAACGAGGATGACTCCGTTTGTGGGCTTCAAACGTGGCTGAGGCAGATTGTCGCTGGACAAGTCGACTGACAGACTTCGCGCTTGTCCCACCTGGAGGTTTCCGGCCGGGTTATAGGGATTGGGTTCAGAATAGATCCAGCCCTGCTGGTCCAATGGGAGGGCGGGCACATGACATGATGCACAGCCGATGCGTTGGAACAATCGCTCGCCCTCTCTCGCCGCGCTCTGTATCTCGGGATTCTGGCTGGTGACCCGACCTGGAACCGGAAGCGTTGCCTGGAAGATGGCGCAGGCAGTTATATCCGCGCTGGTCAATTCGTTCACGACTCCATCGCCGTCGGGATCAGCGCCAATGCCGAAACGTTCTGTCGCCTGCATTCCTTCGTGCTGGTTGAACGAATTGACTGTGAACTGCCTCAAAGAAACAACCGCGCCCGCCTGATGAAAGGGAAAGATGACCAGCGTCGGCGGGTGTCGGGCGTCTGACGATGCGATGGATTCGGACGGCAAGCCTTCCACCGAGGAGGTATCCCAGGAACCGTCAGGCATTCGTGACAGGACGCCGAACGAGACCGACTTGGATTTGAGTTCCGCATGTTCCCCTGGCTTAATGCCGTCGCGGGTTCGCTGGAGATCGGCCGTCATTTGGCGGGCCAGCATCTCGTAGTATCCGGCCCCGAACAGGCCGGGCGTCGTGCGACTGTTCGCTATGGACTGCAGAGTAACCCGCTGGCTACGCTCGTCCACGTTTGCCTTGGTTGGCGTGCGATCGTTCGAACTGAACTCCGCAAAATCGAAGCGCTGGCCAGCACGAACACATTGTTCGACAGGTCTCCAGCGCCGCCGATTACGGGCTGGTTATGGCAACCTGCGCATGAGTTGGAATCCGGCCCGGAAACGCGATTCACATTTCGCGGGAAGACCAACGGCTGGGTCTTGTCGGAGAGCGGTGCGCCTGTTCCCTTGGTGAGCGGCCGTCCGGCGCCCTCCTGCACAGTGAAGTGAGCTTGAAATATCTTCTTCCCGTAGGCCACAAGGTCTGGATGGACCTATCGAATTCCTCCCCGTCGGCCATATGCCGCGGAATAGCGACCTCGCGCCCTATTTCGGTTGAACTCTGAGAACGGAGGAGGGTGACGGTCAGGAGCGAAGCAACAGCGAGAAGGATCCCGATGGGCAGCGTTCTCAAGGTAACGAGCGTTAGTCTCCGATGCACGTCTGTGGACGCTAGGAACGTTTGAACAGTCACGCCGCCCGTTCCCCTTCCCTCGATACCTTGAGAGATTAGTGGCCCGGGGGGGCAGAGTCAAGCGAAAACTGACAAATGATGGACGGATTCTCCACAGGGGACCGGGTGTGTACGTGAGCTTACTCTTATCGATTAGTTATGTTCGCCAATGGACACAGGGGGTGGGCTGGCTGGGCTGCAGCAGCGGAGCAAAGCGGCTGCGACGAGAAAGTAGAACCCTGTGCGGGTACATAAAGAACGGACGTGGAAGGCATATCGCCCGCACCCTTCCAGCGCGCCTGATTAGGAACGATACACGGCGTTATCGTTGCGCCTCAACGGCGTAGATCACCAGTGGGGGAAGGACCCACCCAAGGAGGTTGTTGGTTGAACTTGGTAGCTTGCGAGCGTCCGAGCCGGGAAACCGGCCAGGGCGAAGCCTCTGATAAAGCCCACGGATGGTGGGTGAGCAACTCTGCAGGCCGTAACGCGTGTGAAGCTTGAGCAGGCCTCGAAAGTAGTGATGTGGACGCCGACCCGCCACGATAACGGGGAAGGCTGCACGGACAGGGAAGAGAAGCCCGCGCGGGAACGCGCAACTCGCCAACCAACGAGCACCTGATCCGGTCCACCGGGGTAGTGAGCACGGCATGCAGAGAAGGTGATCTGGGTTAGTGAGGGAGGCTCGGGATTGGCTGGGGGTCGCGACCCCGAACGTCGCCAGAAAGGGCGGCGGCCAATCTGGGAGCTCGGAGAGGGCCATACGACCGATGAGGCCGGGTAATGGCGGCGGAGGAAAGGGCCCTTACTTCTGGTGTGCTTGTGAAGGAGGGAAGGAGCGGTGATTGACGATGAGTCTAACAACACCGAGTCAGGTACGGGAACTTCAGATCAAGCTGTATCGAAAGGCGAAGAACGAGCGAGTACGGCATTTCCTGCGGGATACCAGGTGCATCGCGGATCGTTCGTGAGTCTGCGATGAAGCCAGTCGGAAAGCCGGATGCCGGAAATCGGCACGTCCGGTTTGATGAGCGGGGTTGGGAAACGGGGCGGCGCTCGGCGTCAGCACCCGCGCCCAACCTCGACTCTACCGGTAAACGACACGCACGATGACAGAATAGGACATGCGGAACCTTCGCCGAGCGCTCCTTCTTGCCGCTTTTGCGGCGGCGGTCGCATCGGTCCACCAAAGTGCCTGCGGCGGCCAGTCAGTCCGTTCGAGTTCAAGCCAAACGTCGACAGTGCGGTGCGACGACGTAAGGGAACTTGATTTCAAAAACTTAACCGTTACGACGTCCCGGCGTAGGTTCGCCTTCCAAAATGGCATCGCGGCGAACTGGGACGGGTCGCAGGGGCAAGATACAGAGCACACTCAACCAGATTGGAAAGCAGAGATTGAGAAGGACAGCATCATCCAGTCCGCTCCAGATGTAATCGTGCGGTTCTTGGTCATCCACGACTCGCACCGGACGGGTAGCGGTTGGCGCTATTATGTCACCGGTCTTCGTTGCTCTGGCGGAAAGCTGCAGGAGGTCTTCCATCGCGACGGGATGTCTTTGCGCGTTGATCGGCTCGATTCAACTGCGATCGGTATTAGCTTGGACGCCGCGCCTGGTGAGCCGACTCGGCACTTGTCCTTTACCTGGGATCGCAACACCTCACAATATACCCTGTCTCCCGCGCCGCCACCTCTCAGATAGTTGCGGGCAGACAAACTCCTTTTGGCCTCACAGGGCAAATAGAGACTGTTAAACGGCGTTATCACCGGTAATCGTGACGAGTGGAGCGCCGGGGCAATTTGGTGTATCTCATCGGCTACAAAAAATCAAGGTGTGTGGGCCCGACTGATTTTGATGCGATTGTCTTCCGCGTAGTCATTTGCTCCAGCTGCTCCATGGTCCGGGGCCAGTCTTCGCGCAGCAGGCGGGAAAGCCCACGGTCCGCCAGAAGCCTGCCGCCGGTTTGGCATTCCGGGCAGTAGTTGGTCTCATTCTCCGCGTAGCGGATACGCTGCACTTTGGTTCCGCAGCGCGGGCACGGTTGTCCGTAGCGGCCGTGAACGGCCATCCCTTCGCGGAAGGCGGTGACGTGCTCCGGAAACTGACCACCAGCCTCTTCGCGAAGCCGGTTGATCCAGTCTTCGAGTGTCTCCCGAACAGCCTGAAAGAGTTGTGCGACTTGTGCGCCTCCCAGTTTCTGCGTCAGCGCGATGGGAGACATCCTGGCACGATGAAGGATCTCGTCGGAATAGGCATTCCCAATGCCGCTGAACAAGCGAGGATCCGTAAGAGCCCGCTTGAGGGTGTGGTTTTCACGGGTCAGCGCCGCTTGAAAATCAGGGAGCTCTTTGCGAAAGACATCGATACCGCCGGGGTCGATGGCACGGAGCCGGTCTTCACCATGGAGCAGGTGAAGCGACGCTCGCTTTTTCGAGCCCGCTTCCGTCAATGTTAAGGCGCCACTCGAAAACTCAAAGGCCTCCACGATCTTCTTAGACGGTTTGTGCTTGTCGCGCCAGTGCAATCGCCCGGCGATCATCAAGTGCAACACAAGCCAGTAGCCTGCGTCGAGGCCGATCGCGATTCGTTTGCCGACCAATCGCAACTGGCGGACGGTGTGTCCTTCCAGTTCGCCGGGCGCAGGCTTCACGGTGCGCAGCAGGAAAGAGCTGGCAAGAGAAATGCTTTGAAGTCTCGCGCCGAGGATGCGTTGTTCCAGGGCTTCTACGTAAACCGTGAGATCCGGCAGTTCCGGCATGTGGGCCCTTGAACAATCATGATACGGACGTCTAGTGGGGATGGGAGTGCAAGCCCGGATGGGTGTGAGCCTTGCTCTCCCTGGCGCGGCGGTGCGAGTGAATCAGATTCGCCCGCTCCAACAGATCGCGATCGCCCAGGACCTCGGCCGTCGGACCCGCGCAAATCACTTGGCCTCGCTCCAGCACCTGGCACGTATCCGCCAGGTCTTCGAGCATGTGCAAGTCGTGGGTGGCCGTGATGATGGTCTTGGTCTGGTCTGTCCAACCCATCAGGAGATCCACCAGGTGTGTCTGGCTGCGGGGATCGAGACCCGCGGTCGGTTCATCCAGCAGAATCACGTCGGGCTTCATGATCAGGACGGAAGCCAGCGCCACCTTCTTCTTTTCGCCGCCGGAAAGACGATGAGGAGCGCGCTGGGCAAGATGGCTGATCTCAAACTGATCAAGTGTTTCGCTGACCCTGCGACGCACTTCGTCTTCCGGTAAGCGAAGTTGCAGCGGTCCGAACGCCAGCTCTTCGAAAACGGTGGGGCTGAATAGCTGCGCGTCGGCGTTTTGAAAGACAAATCCCACGCGGCGGCGAAACGCGTAGGCGAATGCGTCGTCCGCAAAGCGCTCCTCCGTCAGCAGCGCTCCGCAGAACCGCAGCGTTCCGGAGCCGGCAAAATGAAGCGCATCCAGCAACCGCAGCAGCGTGCTCTTTCCCGAACCGTTTGCTCCCAGCAGCGCGATCTTCTCGCCAGGCCTGACAGTCATCGTCAGCCCGTTTAGAGCGGGCGTGCCGTCATAGGCAAAAGCGACCTGTTCCGCCTCAAACAGAGTGGCGCTGGCGGGCTCTGAGCCAGTTCCGTCAGAGGCATGAGCGGGATTAAAAAGGTCGGCAGGCATGGCAGTCGTTTTCAGCGCCAGATCAGTAACACAGTACCCGCAATCGCCAGCAACACGGCAACCCAATCATACCGGCGTATCGGCGCCGCATCCAGCAGATGGATCTCTCCACGATAACCGCGCGCCTGCATTGCATCGAAAACCTCTTCGCTCATCGCGGCGCTCTTGCTCAACAGCACGCCGGCCGTCGCGGCAACCATCTTCCGCCGCTCTGCCCCTCGTAGCGGCGCCACAATCCGGTTGCGGCGCGATTCGAACATTTCAAGCGAAAGGTCCAGCAGCAGGAATACGTAGCGGTACGTCATGCCGATCAATGCCACCAGAACCTTGGGCGCCCGCAGGACGCGCAGCGCGCGGAGCAGATCCATCCAGCGCGTCGTAAGTACCAGCAGCACCAGCAGCGTCGCGGTGGTTTCCGTTCGCAGCAACAGCAACGCGGTGACGTGAAGCCCGTGATCGGTGACCGGCCACCCGAGGAGGGGAAGCCGAACCAGCGCGTTGCCCGGTGTCAGAAACAGGGCAGGAATGGCGATCAGCCCGCTCAATCCGAAGACGCCCAGCCAAACGAACCGCACCAGGAAGGACAGATGAATCTGCGAAGCCAGCGCGACGCCAACGGAAAATGCCAGGATTCCGGCGATCGCCGGCAGGCTGTGCGCGGCAACCACGCCGCAGACTAGCAGCAGTAGGGAGAAGAGTTTGGCCTGAGGCGATAAACGCTGGAGCAGGCCGTGTGACGTGCTGACGCTCTCAGCGCGGTTGGCCCGATCCAGTCCCTCCATGAACTGGCCGATGCTGCGTTCGAAGAAGCCGCGGCGCGAGGCGGGGCGGCGGCTGACACGAGATTCCGGCGGTGCACTAGCCCGGCTAGCCATCGAGCGGCCTTTCTCGTCGAGGAAGGTCGCGCACAACGGACACACCGGCCGCGGCCAGCTCCGCGGATGCCCTGTTCTGTGACGGGCCACGGTTCGCGTCCTGTGTGCTCCTCGCGATCATCCATAGCAAGGCCTGCAGCGTAAGTATGACGACGCCGCCGCCCAACAACGCCGACATGACGTAACCGAAAGCCGTGCTTCGCAGCACGGCCGGAGCGTAGGCCGGAATGGGCGCTGTCCAGACCCTGGAGAGTTTCTTCATTCCCAATGGGGCGTCGGGCGGGGGTGCGACGTGACCAGAGGCCGCGGCAATCCGTTGGCGCTTGACCGGATCATGAAAGTCCTTCGGCGACCACTCTCCCCAGGCTGAGCCCACCGTCAGAAGTCCCAACGGAGTCAGAATCATGAGTATCGCCAGTCCTGCCCATAACGGGCGATAGGAGAGCGGCGTCATAATAGCCTGACCGGCGGGGGCGCCGTTCCGCGTCAAGAGCGGCAGGTTGGTTTTCTGCAGATAGGCGAACACGCCGCCGGAAACAATCAATTCCGCCAAGCCGGCGAAGCTCAGGTGGCCAATCATCATCGCGGCAATGGCGGTACTAAGCGGATAGGGCGCGTACAGTGGTGCACCGCTAGCGTCCTTGAAGAACAACGGCTGGATGCCGAACTCGATCGCTGCCAGCAGAGCGGCCGCGTTGATCGCCACGTACCCACCCAGCGCGCACGCCACAACCCGGCGCCTGGACGTGATCGGCGAGTTGCCGCTGATGACGCGGTAAACGAGCCACGCGACGAGCGAGCCGGCGATCGCCATATTGAAAGAGTTTGCGCCGAGCGCCGTGATTCCGCCGTCGCCGAATACCACCGCCTGAATCAGCAGCGCAATGGATATGGCAATCATCGACGCCCACGGACCAAGCACGGCTGCCGAAATCCCGAGTCCTATGGCGTGGCCGCTGGTCCCGCCCGGCAGCGGGATGTTGAACATCATGATGACGAATGAGAAAGCAGCGAACAAGGACAACAGCGGAACCAGCCGCGTGTGCAGCCGGCTGCGAAGCTTGCGAAGCGCGACATACCAGAACGGAGTGGCCGCACCGTAAAGGGAAACGCAAGTTACCGGACTTAGATATCCGTCGGGGATATGCATTGCTGTTTACCGAAGGCCGAAGCGCACGATACGCCGTAGCACTATTGTAAATATTGTAATACCGCTCACTTCGGCACCGGACGAGGCCATTACAGACGTCGCTATCGGGAGTACGCATCCCGGCAAAAAAGAGATGTGGGAAAGAGTGTATTCCGTGTCTCGATGACCGGCGTCCGCGACGCTTTCCCCGCAAAACTCGTAGGTCAATAGTATTGCTTCGGAGGCCGCATGAGCGTAGCCTGTCGATGGATTTCCGAAAAAGGGGTGTTGGCATGTCGAACACGCGAAGGACGTTCTTGCAATCTGCGGCGCTGGGATTCACTGGTGTTTCGGTTCTGGCGGGCGGGCAGACGCCGTCTCCTGTCCCGGGCGAGAGCCGGGAAAAACCATCCGGCCCGGCGAAGCCGTCCACGGAAATTCAGGTTCCGAAGATGAAGTTCTTCGACCACGACATCAGCCGCCTGGTTCTCGGCACCAATCCTTTCTATGGGTATTGCCATTACACCGACGTGCTGGCGAGGGTGATGAAGGACTATTACACGCCGGAGCGGGTGTGTGAAGTTCTGCATCAGTGCAACAGTTACGGCATCAACGCATTCAACTACTTCCCCAAGGGCCGGGCTCTTGAGGACCTGCAGCGCTTTGAGGCCGAGGGCGGACACATGCATTTGATCGCCCAGGCGGGCGGAGATCTCGATCCTCTCTACAAGACGCTCAAGCCGATGGCCGTTTACTACCACGGTGAAAAGACGGATGTGGCCTTCCAGACCGGGAAAATGGACACCGTGCGGGAATGGTGCAAGCAGGAGCGGGATTTGGGCGCGGTGGTGGGCGTCGGCACCCACAAGCCGGAAGTCATCGCACTGGTCGAAGAACAGGGATGGGATGTCGATTTCTACGCCGGGTGTATTTACAACCGCACTCGCACGGCCGACGAACTACGGAAGATCCTGAACGGCGACATGCTTGAAATGCCCCGCGAGGTGTACCTGCAGAGCGACCCGCCCAAAATGTATCGCGTCATGCGCCAGACCAAGAAGCCTTGCTTCGCGTTCAAGATCCTGGCGGCGGGGCGCATCAGCGGCCACGACGCAGACCAGGCCTTCCAGACCGCGTTTGAAAGTATCAAGCCCAACGACGGCATCTTTGTCGGCGTTTTCCCACGCATAAAAGATGAAGTGCGAGAGAACGCCGAGCGGGTGCAGCGGTTGTTGGTGCGGAGCTGAATCGCGGATGCTTCAGAGTCGCTGATTTCTGCTCAATTGCTTGCAAGTGACTCGGGCCCGTGCGGATAGCTTCGCTCTCCTTCCAGGTGACCGCTGACGTCTCGGGCCATTCTACTAATTCCCGACTGGCACAGAGCCGACCGCGACGCTAGCGCGATGCGCTAACGTCATATATGCGAAAGCCTCTTAGAGTTGGTGTCGTCGGCTGCGGGAGAGTGGCGGCTTCTCGTCACCTTCCCGCGCTAACTACGCTGCGCGGCGCAGAAGTCGTGGCGCTGGCCGATCAAGATGCAACTCGGCTCAAGAGTGTAGGCGACCAATTTCGTGTTTCAGCGCGCTACCCCGACGTGCGCACGCTCTTGGATAAGACCCCGGTGGAGGTCATCGCCGTGTGTGTGCCGGCTGCGTTTCATGCTGAGGTTGCACTGGCCGCGCTGGAAGCGGGAAAGCACGTTTTCATTGAGAAGCCGCTGGCGGTGGACCTTGACGAAGCAGACCGAATCGGTGAACGAGCCATGCGCTCCAACAGCAAGATCTTGATGGCGTTCAACTTTCGATGGCACCGACTCATCCTCCAAGCAAGAGCGTTGTTGCGGCAGGGAATCGTGGGAGACGTGGAGACGGTCCGAAGCGTGTTCGCCAGCGCTCATGAGGCGCCGTCCGAGTGGCAAAAGCGCCGATCCTCCGGAGGAGGCGCTCTGTTCGATCAAGCGATCCACCTGTTCGACCTCTGGCGGTTCTTGCTGGAAACCGAGGTAGAAGAAGTCTTTGCCAGCACCCGCTCCGGTCCCTGGGAGGATGAGACAGCCACGGTGACGGCGCGCTTGAGCAATGACGTACTGGCTACCGCCTCCTGCTCGGAGCGAACCGGCGAGAACAACGAAGTAGAAATCTACGGACGGCGCGGCCGCCTGCAAGTCTCCTGTTATCGCTTCGATGGCCTCGCCTTTTCTCCTCAGGGCAGTGTGCCTGGCAATGGGCGATCCCGGCTCGAGGCAATGGCACGAACGCTCAAAGAACTGCCGGGGGGTCTCGCGCAACTGCGTTATGGCGGCGATGTTCTTGCCTCCTATCGAGAGGAATGGAGGCATTTTCTTGCGGCGATTTGCGACGATAGCCTGGTAGGTTGCACGCTGGACGATGGACGCCGGGCGTTGGAGATTGTTTTTACGGCCATGGCGTCGGCATCCAGCGGGCAGGCCGTCCGGGTGTCCCAGTCGCCCCGCCAGGTGACGCCGGTATCCCACAGCAGAAGCGGTTCTTGAAGTATGACGCTCGACTTGCCTGAGGAGGGGACGGCGCCCAGCAATGCCAATCCGGCATTGTCGGTGATCATCGCCGCCGATCGCTACCAGACGATTCGGCAAACCATAAGGCATCTGAAAGCACAGAGGCGGCGTCAGCATCTCGAACTGGTGATCGTTACGGAATCCGCGGACGCCCTCGGGCTAGACCGCGGCGAGACCGCCTGCTTTTGCCGGGTGCAAGTCGTCGAGGTTCCTGCCATCCTTCCGCTGGCCCTGGCTACCTCGGCGGGAATCCGCCGGGCGACCGCGCCGCTGGTGGTTCTGGCTGAGAGTCACGCGTTCCCCGCACCCGGCTGGGCGCAGGCGCTGATCGAGGCGCACCGGCAACCCTGGGCCGCCGTCGGTGCGGTGATCGGCAATGCCAATCCGGGTGTTATTAGCTGGGCCAACCTCTTTGTGGATTATGGCCGCTGCGTGGAAACAGCTTCCCCTGCGAGCGCGACGTATTTGCCAGGCCATCACACCTGCTACAAACGGGAGATCCTACTGCAGTACGACTCTCAGTTGGACGAGGTGATGGATTCGGAGATTCTGCTGCATTGGGATATGCGCGCCAAGGGGTATCAGTTGTGTCTCGAGCAGGCCGCGCGGATTTACCACGTGAACATCTCAACGCTCGCAGCCTGGCTGCCAGAGCGGTTTTATACCGGCCGCCGGTTTGCCGCTCGTCGGAGCCGGGACTGGTCAATACCGAAACGGCTGCTCTATTTCGGGGGCTCCCCATTAATCCCATTGGTGCGTGTCCCTCGCGTAGTTCGGGATCTCCTCGGATCCACATTCCCGCGCAGGCGATGGCCCCTTATCCTGCCGCCGATCACGATTGGGCTGATGGCAGGCGCCGCCGGCGAAATGGCGGGCTACCTATTCGGGGCGGGAAACGCCCTGCAGCAGACGGCCAGGATGGAATTATTCAAGCTACAATTTGTGACTGCGCGAGACAGGCACAAGCTGGAAACTTGGTCGCTCGATGTGGCGTCTCAGACCGAACCCTGAGCCGGATCATGCCTGAGCGAACGAGTCCCATCATGCAACCGGAGTTTTCGATCATCGTCCCGACCTTCAACCGTCCCACGCAACTGGCAGCCTGCCTGACTGCCCTGGCTCGGCTGGACTATCCCCGCGATCGATTTGAGGTGGTTGTCGTGGACGACGGAAGCGAGAAGTCTCGCCGGATGCGGTCATCGCGGCTCTCAACGGCCGACTCGACATCAGACTCCATCGGCAAGTGAACGCGGGACCCGGGCCGGCTCGCAACAGCGGCGCCCGCTTGGCGAAGGGCCGGATACTTGCCTTCACCGACGATGATTGTATGCCGCGTACCGATTGGCTGAACAGGCTTGCGGCGCGGTTCGCTTCGCTGCCCGGTCCTGCCATCATCGGAGGATGCGTTGTGAACGCGCTGCCGGACAGTCTTTACGCCACCGCCAGCCAGCTCATCGTAGACGTCGGCTATGCCTATCACAACAGCGATCCAAACAATGCCCGTCTCTTCACGACCAGCAACCTTGCAGTTCCGTCCGATCGCTTTCATGAACTTGGCGGGTTCGACGAGTCGTTCGGGACGACCGCGTCGGAGGATCGGGAACTGTGCGGCCGCTGGCAGCACCGCGGCTATCGCATGATCTACGCGCCCGAGGCGGTAGTGGACCACGCCCATGCGCTGACGGCGGGAACCTTCATTCAACAGCATTTTAATTACGGTCGCGGGGCGGCTCGTCTGCAGCAGGCGCGGGCGCGGCAGGGCTGGCAAGTATTCTCGCCGGATCCGCACTACTACCGTGTGCTGCTGCGCGCGCCATTTGCCAAATTTCCCCTCCACAAGGCTCTGGGGTTGGCGGCACTGCTGTTTGCATCGCAGGTGATCGCGGCGGTGGGGATGGCTTCGGAGTGGCCCCGGCAGCGCTCGCAGGCGATGATTCGCCCTGGGAATGTCTGATGGGCCAGGATCCACCGTTCTTCTCCATCGTGATTCCGACTTACTCGTCGTCCGCGCCAACTGGCGGCGTGCCTGCAGGGGCTGAGTCACTTGGACTATCCCCGCGATCGCTTCGACGTGATCGTCGTCGATGACGGGGGCGAGCGTCTCACTCGACGGCATCCTGTCTCCATTTAAGGAGACCTTCGCTTTATCGCTGCTTCAACAGCGCCGCATGGGGCCGTCAGGCGCCAGAAACGCCGGCGCACAAAACGCCAAAGGGGAGTTCCTCGCGTTCACTGCTGACGACTGCGTACCGGCCGCGGATTGGCTCCGGACCCTTGCCGCGCGATTTGCGGCCCGTCCGGATTGCGCCATCGGCGGGAAGATTATCAACGCCCTTCCCGCCAACAGCTTCTCAACCGCCAGCCACCTGCTCATCATGTACCTGTACCGGCATTACAACGCTCTTCCCGAGAAGGCCCGGTTCTTCACGCCCAACAATCTCGCCGTCCCAGCCGGCCTCTTCAGAGCCATAGGCGGCTTCGACGTTTCCTTCGTGAACTCCACCGGGGAAGACCGTGAATTCTGCGACCGTTGGCTGCAGTCCGGCTATGAAATGACATATGCTCATGAAGCCGTTGTGGCGCATAGCCATCCGCTTACGTTCCGCAGCTTCTGCCGCCAGCATTTCGGTTATGGTCGGGGGACATTCCAGTACCGTCTCCTGCAAGCCCGGCGCGCAAACGGGCGCATTTCCTTGGAGCCGCCGAGATTCTATTTCGATTTGTTGCGGTATCCGATCACGGTTCTTCAAGAGAAGAAGGACCGGTTGGTGGTGTTGCTGGGGATATCGCAGATTGCGAATGCGCTAGGGTTCTTTTGGGAATCCGCCGCCCGGCGCAGGTGAAAGGGCACAGGCCGAGCTGTCGAATTTCACAAGAGTATTTTTTCGTGCCGCGCGATTACTTGGTCGCGCCCGTGGGCGGCTTCAGACTTGGATCCAGGCGGTGCGCCTCAGCGAACTCCGTTTGAGCGGATTTGGAATCGTTCAGGCGCATCAGCGCCATACCCAGGTTGTAGTGGGCGTGAGCCATATCAGGTTTCAGGCGAATGGCTTCACGATAGGCCGTGGCTGCTTCCTGATACTTCCCTTTGTTGAAGAGCGCAGTTCCCAGGTGGAATTGAACGTTCGGGTCATCCGGTTTCAGAGGAGCCAGCTTCTGATAGCTCGCGATCGCCAGGTCGAATTCGTTGGAAGCGAACTGGCTTGCCGCCAAGCCTGCCAGCGCATCAACGTAGTCCGGCTTTTGCGCCAGGGCTTTTTCATATTGGGCAGCGGCCTTGGCGTAGTCCTTCTGCGTGTAGTAAGCGCTGGCTAACGAGTACAGCGCATGAAAATTATTCGGCTCCTGGGTGAGACATTTCTCGAAAGACCGAATTGCCTCGGCTGTTTTCCCTTGCTCGTACTCCGTCATCCCCAGGGCGAGTGCGACGTCAGGCTGGCCGGGCTTCACGGCTAAGGACTTTTGAAATGCCGCCGATGCCTGGTCATAGCGTTTGGATTTGTAATAAAGATGGCCCAACTGGGCCCATGCATCGGACTGTTCCGGGTGCTTCACTACCAGTTTGTGATAGGCAGCAATCGCTTCATTGGTATGGCCCGCCTCGCCTAAGGCATGTGCGTAGTTCCCCAGGATGTCGGGTAAGTCGGGCTGAAGCCGGTGCGCTTTTCGATAGAAAGGAAGCGCTTCTTCCGCCTTGTTCTCGGCCACCAGCGCCCCGCCCAGATTGCTCAGGGCGTCCACGTTGTTTGGATTCAGGGCAACGGCTTTCCGGTAGGCCGTGACGGCTTCGCCCGTCTTCCCGAGGCTCATCAGTGCCGCGCCCAGTCCGTTCTCGGCTTCCGGGAAATTGGGGTGCAGCTCGATGGCTTTTCGATATTCGGCCGCCGACTCGTCCATTTTCTTTTCGTGGTAAAGAGCGAGTGCCTTATCAAAGTGGATGGAGGCGTCTTGCGGAGCAACTTTCAGCGCTTTATCGAAGTCGGCAACCGCTTCATCGTCTTTACCGGTTGCATCGAGCGCCTTTCCCAGGTTGTCCAGTGCTTCCGGATAATCCGGCTGCACGTCTAAGGCTTGCCGAAAGAGCTGAATGGCCTGGTCAAATTCCTTCTTCTTGAGATGCTCGAGTCCCTTTTCGTTGAGTTGTTTCGCCTCTGTCGAAGGCCCGGCATCGGCGCGTTCCTCTACGACGGCGGACAGGGCCAGAGCGAAAGCACGATTACCGGCAACGCGGGCCACTGCCGAATAGCTTGGGGTCGCCAGCAGGGCGGTCAGCATCACGCCACACGCCATCGAAATCAGATTTCTCATCGTGGAGATACTCCCGAAGATCAGCGGTTCCCTAAAACGGCGACAGGCCATCTCATCGATGGCCTGCTCATAAGTCACTGATTCTACCCTAGTCAGTTCAGTGCTAAGGTTTCTTCGGTCCGCTCGGGCTCTCCCGGAAGGATCGGAGGAGCATGTTCTTGAAATTCAAAAGGTCGTCCGTCCACGCAAAGACGGACATGACGCTTGAAAAGTCGTCGGTCCAGACCGCCGACCCCGGTTTACCGACCAGCGGCGTCCATCTTGAGTCACTTGCCAGCCGGCCAAAGTCCTTTGAACTGCGTCCAACGACAGCCCAAATGGACCCCCACGATCCACTCTTTACCCTGGCCTCGGTCAGGCGTGTGTCCTTTTCCACCAAGCCCACCAAACCGGCGTCTCCAGCGAGGGTCCCAACCACCGGTAAAAGGTCGAGGTAGCGGTTGCTCAAATGGAAGGCGAGAATTCCGCCAGGCGTAAGTTTCGTGAGGTACAGCCGGAATGCCTCGCGAGTTAACAGATGCACGGGAATGGAGTCGCCGCTGAACGCATCGATGATGATCATTCCGTAGCTATGATCGGGGGCCGTCTGAAGCGACATCCGCGCATCGCCGAGCACCACCCGGGCTTGCGGATTGCAATCGCGGAGAAACGTGAAGTATTTCGGATCTCCCGCAATCCGCTCCACAACCGGATCAATCTCGTAGTAGGTCAGCTGCCGAGGAGGAGTTACATAACAGGTCATTGAGCCCGCGCCAAGACCGACGATTGCAACCTGGTTCTCATTGGCGTCTCCGGAGAAGGCGTCGAACACCTGTCCGATGGGTCCTATCTTGCTGTAATAGGCGAGTGGCTCTCGGGCCTTTTGGGGGTCTAAGAACTGCAAGCCGTGTACAGTGGCCGAATGCGTCAGCGTTCGGAATTGACTCTTCTCGTCCTCAGACACTCGATAGACCCCGAAGAAACTGCGTTCTGTGTGTAGCACGTGGCCGTGCGATCCCATATACATGGTGCTGGCCAGAAACACGGCTGCCAGGCCCGCAGCAAACCGGATGGGACGCGGGCCGAATGACAGGCACCACACGAGCGATAGCCCAAAGACCAGAATGCCCATCGCGAGCCCATGCTGAAGGTCCGATCTCTGTACAACAGAAATGACGCAAACGAGGCTTAGCCCCAGGGCGGCCGGCAGCAAGAAGTCCAGCCTGCGGGCGCGAAGTGTGTTTTCCTTGACACCAATCGGCGGACGCAGCAGCGCGGCCAGTACCAAGACCAGTGGAAACTCAATCACCGAACTGAAAATCACGGGCGCAATCAAGGCATTGAATATCCCCCCAAGGACTCCTCCGACCGACATCCAAAGATAGAAGTCAGTGAGGTGTTTGGCGGAGGGGCGGCTGCGGGCCAGTTCACCATGACACAGCACGGCTACACAAAACAGGGTAAGCAGATCCAGCGGAACCACAAACAGCAACGGCAGCCTGGTTTGACAAACAATCGAGAAAGTCACCAGGAGAAGCAGGAAGGGAAGTCTCCGATTCAGCGCGCCGAAGGAAACCAGAGGTTTGCGTGCAAAGACGACGACGAAGCTGAGCAGATAAAGCGATAGCGGCAGAACCCAGAAGAGAGGAATCGGCGGCATATCGGTGGTGAGCGCGGTTGTAACACCCAGGGTGAGACTGGCCGGAGCGAAGGCCAGGACGACCCAGCGAAGCCGCGTCTTCATGGCAGGCCGAGCGTCGGCAGCCAGTTCATCAATCGCCGGCTCAGCCTCTGCCGGTTGATGGGCGGACTCGATCACCGTTTGTGGTGCCCGCCAGGCGATTGCTGCGCACAAGCAAGCCAGCAGGAAAAGCAACCCATAGCCATATTCCCAGATTCGGCTTTGTGTTGACAGGTTCAGCGTAGGCTCGAACAAGAACGGGTAACTCAACAAACCAGCCAGACTCCCGGCGTTGCTCGCCGCATAGAGAAAATAAGGGTCCTTCTCCGCCTGATCGCCGGAATGGAAGAACCACTTCTGCAGGATTGGAGTGGTGGCGGAAAGCACGAAGAACGGCAACCCCACCGAAACGGAAAGCAGTGCCAGCAACCAGAGTGCAGGATTCTGTTGAACAGGCGGCGCCCATCCGGCGGGAACATGTATGGGTAGCACCACCAATGCTGTGAGCAGCACCAACAAGTGCAGGCCGATTTGCGGCCGTTGCCTCATGCGATCTGTAGACAGATGAGCGTAGAGGTACCCTCCCAGCAGCACGGCCTGAAAGAAGACCAGGCAGGTGTTCCACACCGCCGGCGTGCCGCCCAATCGCGGCAAGACCATCTTGGCGACCATCGGCTCAACCGAGAAGAGCAAGAATGCACTCAAGAACATCGTCGAGGTGAATAACGCCACCCTGAGCGTCATCGGGGCTTTCGTGCTTGAAGCAGAGGCAAACGACTGCGCGGTGGGTGAGCTTTCGTCGCTCACGGTTGGAGCCCCTTCCGCTAGTCGGAGACCGGCAGTGGTTCCTGCGGCGTTGGCCGTCTCGTTTGGTTGCATGGATGTCCCGCCCAATTCCATTCGGTACTGGTCAATTCACTAGTCACGGCAATTCCCGCACCATTCGCTTAGTAACGGAGAATCAATAACTTAAAGCCAGGGAGAATGTTATCAGGTGTAAACCTGGGTTTACAGAAAGGCAACAGGAGTACTGGGTGAATCGAGGCGCCAAGTACTGTGCCGGGGCGACCGGCATAAGCTGCTACGACCCCTCAATGATCGCTTTCCGTAGATCCTTGAGCAGTAGTAATAGCTGGTAGGGATCGACCGGCGATTCCTCGAAGCCGAAGTGCAAATAGAAACGGCGTGCCACATCGTCAATGGCATGAACAAGAACCGCGCGGACGCCAACGATATCGGCAGCCTCGGCGATGCGGCTCAACGCATCGAACAATAGAGCTTTACCAAGTCCCTTTCCCTGCTGCGTGTGATCCACGGCCAATCTCGCCAAGAGCACCACGCCGATTGGATGATTGGCCAAGCCCTTGGCGATCCGCTGCGGACTCTCGTGTTTATGTACCGATCCGGCCGCGAGGGCGTAATAGCCCACCACACGATTCCCAGCAACGGCGACGTATGTCTTAGCGGAATCAGCTTGCTGGTTCGGCCACGCAAACCGAACCAACCATTCGTTGAGGGCGACGATGGCGCAGTTGAAGCCGCTCAGATCATGCTCGCGACTGAGCTTTTCGATGAAGAACGCAGGCTTCGCCGTGGCGCTCATGACCGGCGCTTGGCGACGTGCGGCTCTCTGAACAGTTGACGGAGGCGCGGCTTGTCTTGAACGGGACGATCCAGCGCGGCCATGAAGGCTCGCCACTGCTTCTCGTCGAGCACGAAGCGCGTTTGGTCGGCGAGTGACTGCTCCGCCTTCTCTCGCGCGCTACGGATGATGAACTCTGTGACGTTGACGCCTTCACGCTCTGCCGCAATCTTGATTAGTTCCTCTTCCGAGGCCGTGGTGCGAAGTTGAAACCGGCGGTTGCGTGGTTGATCTGGTCTCGAAATAGCCATAGAGCGCCTCGTTTTCATTGTACTGCCGCCGTACTCCCGACACTGCTAGGTTCGACGCGGGGTAAGAGCCGCTAGATGGACATCAGCGGGGGCCTCCGGAAAGGGTGTCCGTGCGGCCTTCTCGAGAGGCTCTGGGGAGTATCGGACTTAAGCTACGTCCGTCCCTATTTGCTCATTTAGGCCGGATTCTGAAGGTGGCGTGCCGACCTGAAGAGCATGAATCTCTGCTTGACGCTGTTCGAATTCCTCTTCGCTAATAATCTTCAAATCCTTTAACCGCTGGAATTTCGCTAACTCCTTAGCGGGGTCGTTCAACACATTGACGGTGCCAAATAGCTCTCTAAGACGCGCGACCCAATGGGTCTTAAGTTCCGCGACAATCGCGTCATGTTGATTGTTTTGCATGATGCGAATCTTGTGGTTTTGGGCCGTGAAGAAAGTGTATTTCACTCCTCGTCGGCGAACGAAATACAGATATACCGCTGCACCAAGGAATCCAGCCGCCGCTACTAAAATTACGGATGTATTAGCTCCGCGTAGCGCAGCCATCAGGGCTGCCGCCGCCGCTAATGGAATCAACTCAGGCCGCCTCAAAATATAGCCCTTGACCAGCAAGTCATACGGATTGGGCAGATCAATCGTCTCGTACGGCACTTCCACGTTCCTTCTTCCGGTGGCATCTTCATGAGTGAATGCGACGGCCTTTTCTCGGAAGTTAAAGACAAGTTTCGTGCCACGATATTTTTGCGTAAAGGTCGCTCCAACCGTTTCCGTCATGCAGCCATTATCGTGCATCACACCACCGTTCAAACGCGAAGATGTTTAGTTCCTGGCATGTGAACGTGTATCAACAGTTCTCGGCGTCTGTCGTGGGTGCCGGATCCGATACGCTCGTTTTCACTTCCGTCAACGATCCGGGCTTCACCCTCCTTGACGATGTCAGCTTGGTGGCGACGACTCCTGAACCGGTCGAATGCTCGGCGCTGCTTTCCGGCCTCGTCCTGTTGGGTCTTGCCGTGCGTCGCCGGGTTCAAAAAGCCGTTTAACGTAACTGCTCGGCCCTTGTCCGCTTGAAGCAGAGGCAGGTGGTTGGTCGGGGCGGCAAGATTCGAACTTGCGACCCCCTGCGCCCAAGGGATAAGAGTCAGATCCAAAGGCTCCATCGTTTTTCGCCGAAGTCTAACTATTACAACAATCTGGGGAATCTGCTTTCGCTCAAAAGAACAACCCCCGTGGTTGGAACCGAACGGATTCTGACACAGTTTTGGCACAGAGAAAAAGCAGGTGCACTACCTCGGTGAGCACCCGTGGCTAGTTCACTGTTGTGCAGGCGCCGCGTTTACACGCGCACAGGATGTGTGGACCAGCTTCCATCGGCCACTTGTCAGCCAGCGGTGTCGTTGCGCCAGCTTTGCCCGCCGATCTGATTGCGAGAGGATACAAGAACATTACGGTCCTTGATATCTCGCAGGCGGCTCTCGAAATTGCAAAGGAGCGGCTGGGCGCGGCTGGGGATTCCGTCACTTGGGCTAGCGGACGTGACGCAAGCGAGCCTTCCCGCGCGTTCCTACGACGTCTGGCATGAAGGGGCAGTTTTTCATTTCCTGGCGGGGCCAGCGCACCGGCTCGCGTACGCTCGGAACCCGTTTGCCTCGCCGCTATTGTTATAGGGTGGGCAGTGCCGCCGGGTGTCATTACGTTGCTATAGCGAGACTGAATCATGAGTGATCCTCACTACGAATGAGCCTGGTTACAATCATCTGGTCCATGATCGCCTCGGCGTGCCTCACGCTGGCGGCAATTAACGTTCTGGTCTGGTTCCAGAATCGCAAGGCTTGGGCGAACCTGCTGTTTTCCCTGTTGGCGACGGGGACTGCGGTTTTCGCGTACTTTGAATTGCGGATGATGCGAGCGGGAACTCCGGCAGAGTTCGCGTCCGTGCTGAAGTGGGGGCACATTCCGGTTTGGCTGTTGATCATATCCCTCGTCTGGTTCGTGAGACTCTACTTGAACGCCGGGCAGCTGTGGCTCGCGTGGCTGGTCTGCGGCCTGCGAACACTGGCACTCGTTCTCAATTTTCTGGTAGGACAGAATCTCAACTACCTAGAGGTCACCCGTCTTCGGTCGATCTCGTTTCTGGGTGAGTCCGTCCAGATTGCCGAGACTGTGCCGAATCCCTGGATGCTGGTGGCCCAGCTAAGCTTCTTGGTTCTGCTGATCTTTCTCGCGGACGCCACCATTACTGCCTGGCGCCCAAGAGGATTGCAGACGATATCGCCGTTTGTCAGTCTCTATAGGCGAAAGCTGAACTAGCGCCAAAGTCTCAGGTCTCAGCCGTTAGCCGAGCTTCTACGTTCCAGGCAAGGCCTATCTTCCTGCAGCATCGATATACTTTTGGCAGATGTCCGCAGTCGATCAAGCGCGACTCTCCCCCGAGCTGTCTCGGCAGCCGTCTCGAGTTTGAGACGCTGATCTCCGACACTTCCGCGTCGCTCTTCGCTGCACCGTTGGAACAGCTTGACCTAGCGGTCGACCGGGCCCTGGAGCGTGTCCGTGTCTTCTTCAATGCGGACCGCTGTGCCCTGCTCTCGGTAAGTGCCGATCAGCAAACTGTAAAGGTCCACCTGGAGTCCCAATCCGAAGGCCTCGCACCCGTGTCGAAGGAGATCAACCTGGCGCAGTTGTTTCCCTGGTCGAGTCACAGGCTCCTCGTCGACCACAAACTTCTTCGTTTCGTGAGCATGACCGACCTTCCTCCCGAGGCGCACGTCGAGCGCAAGAGCTGGGTGCAACTGCAGGTCCGGTCCGCCCTGGACCTGCCGATCGAGACCGGTGGTATCGTCACCCACATCATCGCCCTGAATAGCGTAAATCAGGAGCGCGAGTGGCCGGATGCCTTCGTGTCGCGGCTCCGGGTCCTTGGCGAGATGCTCGTGGGCGCCCTGAAACGACACGAGATGTTCAGCGAACTCCGCGCGAGCGAGGCTCGCCTGGCTTCCGGAGTCGACCTGGCCGGACTTGGGTTCTACGAGGTGGACTTCCGCGCAGGCGTGATGTACCTGGACAGCCGGATGCGCGCTATATGCGGTTTCCCGGCTGACATGGACACGGGTCTTGAGCCGCTGAAGTTTTGGATGGAGCATCTGCACCCCGACGACCGCCAGCAGGTGATGGAACTGCGCGAGCAACTCCAGGATGGGAGGTCCGACAGGCTCTCGACCGAGTATCGTTTTCTGCATCCCACCGCAGGGCAGCGGTGGATTGATCACTTGGCCGGCGTCTCCACCCGCGACGCCACCGGACACGCAATTCGAACCTACGGAGTCCTCCGCGACATTACTACGCGCGGCGAGGCCGAGGAGGCGCTTCGGCAATCGCACGCCGAGATCGAGCGACTGAAAGACCGGCTCCAGGCGGAAACCGACTACCTTAGGGCTGAGATGAAGGTGGTCCACCCCCATGGCGAGGTCACAGGGAAGAGCGCCGGCATAAGGAAGGTGCTGCGCATGGTGGAGCAGGTCGCGCCCACGGACTCATCGGTGCTGGTGCGCGGCGAAACCGGGCACCGGCAAGGAACTCATCGCCCAGGCGATCCACCGGCTTAGCCCTCGCCAGGGCCACTTGATGGTGAAGGTGAACTGCGCCGCGCTGCCGTCCGGACTCGTAGAGAGCGAACTGTTCGGCCGGGAAAAGGGCGCCTATACCGGCGCGATGACGCGCCAGATCGGCCGATTCGAAGTCGCCGACGGTTCGACCCTCTTCCTCGATGAAGTCGGCGAATTGTCGTTGGATGTGCAGGCAAAGCTGCTGCGCGTGCTGGAGGCGGGCGAGTTCGAGCGACTGGGCAGCCCCAGGACGATCAAAGTCAACGTGCGTGTGATCGCAGCCACCAATCGCGACTTGTCAGAAGCCATCCAGAAGAAACAATTCCGGGAAGATCTCTACTATCGCCTCAACGTCTTCCCAATCCACGTGCCGCCGTTGCGCGACCGGGCGGAGGATATCCCGCTGCTGGTCTGGTCCTTCCTGGAGGAATTCTCTTCCCGCATGGGAAAGAAGATTACCCAGGTCCCACGAAAGACGATGGACGTGCTTCAGCGTTATCCATGGCCGGGAAACGTTCGCGAACTGCGGAACGTAATCGAACATGGCGCCATCATCACGACCGGCGACACGCTGAGGATCCCGCTGCCCGATGAAACGACGACAGTGGCAACGCCGAGGCAGACCCTGGCCGAAGGCGAGCGCGAGCACATCGTTCGAGCGCTCGAGCGCGCGCGCTGGCACATCAAGGGACCTAAGGGTGCAGCGGCTGAACTGGGGCTCAACCCGGCAACCCTCTACAGCCGCATGAAAAAACTGGGCATTCAACGCGACCCCGGCTAGGAAACGACGGGGCCAGACTGATTTCGCCACCAACCTGTTCGAAAGCACAGCGGACGAAATATCAACTCCAAGACTGCACTTCGTCCTTTTGAAGGGCTTCCGCACGCGGATCGATGCCCCACAACACCGCGCTGCCCCAAGCGGAGTCAACGACTTACGCCCGGGCTGCCGGCCGCTGATCGCTGTGGCATGGATCGTGCCTACTAAGAAGGCATGGTCGTTGGCACACTCCGTATTCCGCTGACACCGGACCTGCGTTCTGCTGTGTTAGAGGTTCTGCGCTCGATTCAAGGACCGGTGCAGGCCCAGCCGGGGTGTGCCGGCTGCCATATCTATGAGGAGCGAGAGCCGGACCTGGCCGTTGTGCTTGTCGAACGCTGGGAAACGGAGGCAGCGCTCGAGTCACATATTCGCTCGGATGCCTACCGCCGCATTCTCAGCGCCATCGAACTCGCAGGAGGTCCACCCGAGGTTCGCTTCGAACACGTGTCCGGTAAGGCCGGGATGGAGTTAATTGAGCGATTGCGCAACGCCGGCGGAACAAGCGAGGCCGAGAGATGGCCGCACTAGGAACCAGAGCAGCACCCTAAATGAGAGCCCTTGGGTTGAACCCAACAAATCGTCGCGATGAAGTGAAGAGGAGCGAATTTACCATGATGAGATCAGAGTCCCCATCTGAGGGGCCGCAGAAGACGCTAGGAAAGTGGGTTGCGGTGCTGTGTGCGCTGCTGCTTATGCCGGGGGACGCCGGTTTGTTCGCGCAGTCCGCGCAACCGTCTGCGCCACCTGCCCAGGAGGCTGCAGCGGACCTGCCTCCGGAACAACTCGATTCGCTGGTTGCGCCCATTGCGCTCTATCCGGATCCTCTTCTGGCACAGATGCTGGCGGCGTCCACATACCCGCTTGAAGTCATCCAACTTCAGCAGTGGCTGGCGGGCCACAAGGATTTGAAGGGCAAGGCGCTCGAGGATGCCGTCATGAAGCAGGATTGGGATCCCAGCGTGCAGGGCTTGGCGCCCATGCCCGATGCGGTCAAGCAACTATCTGAAAACATCAAGTGGACCACCGACCTGGGTAACGCCTTCTTAGCGCAGCAGAACGGCGTGATGGAGGCCGTGCAGCGCATGCGGAAGAAGGCCAAGGATGCGGGCGCCCTCGCAACCAACCAACAGCAAAAAGTGGAGACCAAGGTAGTGGAGAGTAAGCCGGTTATCGTGATTCAACAGGCCGACCCCCAAGTGGTTTACGTCCCCAGCTATAACCCCACGGTTGTGTACGGGCCGCCTGTCTATCCGTATCCGCCTATCGTGTATCCGCCACCGCCTCCGCCGGGCGCATACGTGGCAACCGCCGCCATCGCCTTTGGCGTCGGCATGGCCATGGGGGCCGCATGGGGCGGCGGCTGGGGTTACAACTGCGGCTGGGGCGGGAACAACACCGTCAACGTCAATGTGAACAACAGCTACAACAAGAACAGCGTCAACAATATCAATCGTTCCGGTGGCGCAGCCACCCGACCGGCAGGCGGAGCCAACGGCAGCTGGCAGCACAATCCGCAGCACCGCGGAGGCGCGCCTTACTCAAACCAGGCGACTGCGAACAAATACGGCGGCTCAACTCGCGGCGGTTCGGCTGCAAACCGCCAGAATCAGGGCAACCGCCAGCAGGCGGGCGCTTCCAACCGAGGCGGCGCTTCTGCCTCCAACCGTCAGCAGCCCAGCGCATCGAATCGCAGTAGCGCTTCGGCCTCCAATCGGCAACAACCGAGCAGCGCGAACCGGGGTGGCGGCAGCAGTCAGGATCGCGTCGGAAACAAGAGCGTTTCCAGCGGCGCTTCCAAGGGCGGCAGCGGAGCGTTCGGCGGTGGCTCCGGCGGAAACAGTGGCGCCAGCGCGAAAGCAAGCAGTTCGCGCGGATCTTCCAGCATGAGCGGTTCGCGCGGCGGTGGCTCCAGGAGTGGCGGCGGAGGGCGGCGAAAGTAGGCACAGCCGTGATTGAGGAAAAAGACATGAGACCAACTACTCACAGCACCTTCGCATCAAAATCAATTCTGGCTTTCCAGGCGGCCACTCTATTGTTTGCCCTGGCAGGGTTCGCCCATGCGGTGCCGCAATCGAATCCGGCCCCTGCAGCGCAGCCCGCACAGCTCACGTTCGCCACACCCAAAGAAGCGGCCGATGCGTTCGTCAAGGCGGCATCGGACTACGATGTGTCCGCGATGCTGCAGATTCTTGGACCGGATGGCAAGGATATCGTTTCCTCCGCGGACGCCGTCGCCGACAAGAACAATGCCGCCGCATTTGCTGCGAGAGCCCACGAAAAGATGGAGGTCGTCATCGACCCTAAGAACCCGAAGCGGGCTATTCTGCAAGTGGGCAACGAGGACTGGCCCGCTCCGATTCCCATTGTGAACCGAGGAGGCAAATGGCAGTTTGACACCAAGGCGGGCCTGAAGGAGATTCTGTACCGCCGCATCGGCGCCAACGAACTCGACGCCATCACCATTTGCCGCGGCTTTGATGATGCCCAGATCGAGTACGCGGAACAGATCCACGACAACTCGGGCGTGAATCAATACGCGCAGAAATTCATCAGCACGCCCGGCAAACAGGATGGTTTGGCCTGGCAAAACCCGGACGGCACGTGGGGAGGCCCCATCGGAGAAACGGTAGCGAAGGCCTTGGCGGAGGGCTATGGTGACAAAGCCAAGCCCTTCCACGGCTACTATTTCAAAGTGCTGAAAGGGCAAGGGCCAAATGCGCCCCTCGGCCAGCTCGACTACGTCATCGAGGGAGCGATGATCGGAGGCTTTGCGATGGTCGCCGTACCCGCCGATTATCGTGTCACAGGTGTTAACACCTTCCTGGTCAGCTACGACGGAGTGGTTTATCAGAAGGACTTGGGTCCGGATTCACTGAACATTGTGAAGAATATGGATCGGTACAACCCGGACAAGACCTGGCATGTAACCGACGACAACTGGCCGCCCGACAGCGACCATTGAGAATTCGTCCCGCGCAGGCTCGAAAAGGCTGGTCAGAGGAAGCTCACCATGAACGGCAACCCTCCGGCAAAACATTGGCTTCGGGGGTACGAAGCGGCGTGGCTAGGGCCCGACATCATCGCCGGGATCACGCTGGCCGCTTACCTTCTGCCGTCAGCTCTGGGCGATGCCTCGCTCGCGAATCTGCCTCCGGAAGCCGGCCTTTATGCGTGCCTGTTTTCCGGGCTGGTGTTTTGGCTATTCTGCAGTTCACGGCACACCGCCATTGCCGTCACATCCGCCATTTCGCTGCTGGTCGGCTCATCGCTGGGCGATCTGGCTGCGGGTGATACCTCGCGCTTCGGCGCCCTGGCGGCGTGTACCGCCTTGCTGGTTGCAGCGCTCGCGTTTGTCGCTTGGCTCATTCGGGCGGGAGCGGTCCTCAACTTCGTCTCAGAAACCGTGCTGGTTGGTTTCAAGTGCGGAATCGCATTGGTCCTGACCAGCACCCAACTACCGAAGCTATTCGGCTTCAAAGGCTCGCATGGCAACTTCTGGGAGCGGATGGGATATTTCTTCCATCATGTCGCCGAGACCCAGCCGCTCTCGCTGATGCTGGGTGCGAGTGCGCTGGTGCTGCTCCTGTTGGGCAAACGGTTTCTGAAGAACAAGCCGGTGGCACTGGTGGTGATGATCGCCGGTATCGCGTTGGCGTCCTTTCTGAAGTTAGGCGAACGCGGCGTCATGTTGCTTGGGCACGTCCCGGACGGCCTACCAGCCCTGGGTCTACCTGCCGTACATGCCAGTGACGTGAACGACTTGCTGCCGCTGGCGATGGCCTGTTTCCTGCTTGGCGCCGTCGAAACGGCTGCGATCGGCAGGATGTTCGCCCTCAAGCATGGCACGCGTTTCGTCGCCGACCGCGAGTTTCTCGCCCTGGCCGCGTCGAACCTGATGGCCGGTCTCGGACGGGCCTTCCCGGTCGGCGGGGGAATGTCTCAATCGCTGGTCAACGAGAGCGCAGGAGCCCGCACGCCACTCTCGGGTTTCGTTGCGGCACTGATCACACTGCTGGTAGCCCTGTTTTTTTCCGACCTATTGAGCAATCTGCCGCAATCCATACTCGCAGCCGTGGTGCTGGTGGCCGTGACCGGGCTGCTCAAGGTGGATGCCCTCGCACGCCTTTGGAAGTTCAACCGTGGGGAGTTTGCCATTGCGATAGCAGCGATCATTGGCGTCCTGGGCTCGGGCATTCTGCGCGGCGTGCTGATTGGTGTCGTGCTGTCGCTGCTGCTGTTGTTGCGCCGCGCCTCGCGCCCGCCCACCGCCGAACTGGCCGGTGTGCCGGGAACCTCGTATTTCGCGGACTCGGTTCGGCATCCTGAAAACCAACGGATACCGGGCGTGTTTGTGTTCCGCAGTGAGAGTTCTCTGCTGTACTTCAACGTGGACTACCTTCGTGACCGATTCTTCGAGCTGTTGGCGCAGCGCCAGGATCCCGTGAAACTGGCCATCTATTACTTCGGCGCGGTTCCCCAGGTGGACCTGGGCGGAGCGGAGTTCCTGACTGAGCTGCACACAGCGCTCAAGAGCAAGGGCATTGAATTGAAGCTGGCGGAAGCCCGCAGCAGCGTCTGCGAAACGCTCCAGCGTGCAGGTTATATGGACCACTGCGGCCCGGTCTCCGCCAATCAAACCCTGGCCGATTTGTTAACCGAACTGGGTGTCGCTCCTGTCATCGCAAGGCCGGATTGATGACCCGGAATGCCAACGGCGCTGCGCATGGCCGCTCCGCCATGGGAGCGTCGTCGACAATCCGGCAGTTTTTGCGACTGCTGTTGGTGACTCAAGCCTTCACCGTCATGGCGGCCACCCAGCCCTCAAACACCTCCAATGAGTTTTGGCCCGAGTTCGATTTCTACGTGAACCTCAACGAGAAGTCGCGCCTCTTCTTCCTGGTTGCCGCGACCAAACAACAGGACCTAAACGCCTATGCCGACGGCCAGTTTGGGGCGTATATCGATTTCTGGGCAGGGCGGGGCTTACGCCCACGGCTCATTAGTTCTTCCGACCCGTCCCGTTCCAAGCTGCTGATGTTCCGTGGCGGCTACAGCTACAATCGACCGAAGAACAACTCCGGAAACGTCACGGAGAACATGCTGACACTCGAAGCGACGGGGCGGGCTCATTTGCCCGGCGAATTGCTGTTGAGCGATAGAAGTCGCGTCGATTTCCGCTGGCTCGACGGTGACCCTGCACATCGTTACCGGAACAGGTTGAAGCTCGAGCGGACCTTCGACGCCGGCAGGTTTCAGGTAACCCCCTACGCTTACGCCGAGGTGTTCTATGAATTCGAAACGCAAAAATGGACGCGGGCCCGCTACGCCGCAGGCGCCGAGTGGAGCATCACCAAACACATCGTTCTCGAAGGCTATTATCTCCGGCAAAACACTTGGGGCTCCGCACCTCGATACGTCAATGCCCTTGGCGTAGCTGCCCAGTTCTATTTCCGTTGAGCGGCCGATCACCGAAGTGTGAGAGGCCAACCCCAGGACGACATATCAACCCGACCAGTTTCCCACTCTGGCCGTGCAGCATTTCCGTGAGGCCTAAGTGGCTGTATATCCCAAGAGTTTGAGCCACTTCATCCTCCGTCGAAATTGGAATTCCGCGTGCAATCATTCAACAAAGGGAGTTACGTTATGAGCAAAGCAGCCAAGGTTACGGAAATGAAGCCCCCACAACCCGTCAAGATCCCATCCTTCCAGGCACACCACTCACGAGCCGAGTTGGCTGCCATGGGCAAGGTACTGCGGGACAAGTGTCCCCGAGCTTCGCACGCCGAGTGGAAACCGCCGAAGGACCGGCCGGATCCGGTGCGGCTGATCGAACAATCCGATCGTGGACGCATCCCGGAATTAATCCCCATCCGTCACGGGCGGATGTTGCAATCGCCGTACACGTTCTATCGTGGGGCGGCGCTGAACATGGCTGCGGACCTGGCGTCCACACCCTCCATTGGAACGCATGTGCAGTGCTGCGGCGATGCCCACCTGATGAACTTCCGCGGCTTCTATACTCCGGAGCGGCGCGTGCAGTTCGACATTCACGACCTGGATGAAACCCTCCCCGCCCCTTGGGAGTGGGACGTGAAGCGGCTGGCGGCGAGTTTCGTACTGGCGTCTCGTGCCGTAGGGCTCGGCGACAAGTGTGGGAAGGACGCAGCCCAAGCCTGCGCGCAGTCCTACCGCGAGCACATGCTCGAGTACGGCGATATGCGGGTGCTGGACGTGTGGTATGAAAGCCTCGACGCCGAGGAACTGATGGACACAGTCCGGGATGAGGTAAGCCGCCGGAGGGCGAAGAAACGCCTGAAGGAGGAACAAGAGCGCGCCTCCCTCGAACTCGATTTTCCCAAGCTTGCCCAGAAAGTAGCCGGAGCGTACTCCATCCAGGAGAACCGGCCAACCATCTACCACCCGCATGGGGAAATGGCTCGCCGCGAATTCGATGCCGGAGTCCGCAAATCCTTTGCGGAGTACCGGGAGAGCCTGCAGCCGAACGTGCGCGTGCTCTTGGACCGATTCGAGTTCAAGGATTTTGCAATCAAAGTGGTCGGCGTCGGCAGCGTCGGCACCTACTGCGCCGTGATCTTATTAATGGCCGAAGACGACAAGGACCCACTGTTCCTGCAATTGAAGGAGGCGCGCGCCTCGGTGTTGGAGGCCTACGCCGGCAAGAGCATCTTCCCCAACCACGGGCAGAGAGTCGTGAATGGACACCGGTTGATGCAATCGGCCAGTGACATCTTCCTCGGCTGGCTCAGAGGTTCCGCGGGGCGGCATTTCTATGTCCGGCAGATGCGCGACGTGAAGATCAAACCGATGGTGGAACTGTTCAGTCCCACTGACCTGATCCAGTTCGGCGAGTGGTGTGGCTGGACGCTGGCACGCGCGCACGCCCGCAGCGGTGAGCCGGCCATGATTGGCGGGTACCTTGGCAAAAGCGATACCTTCGACAAAGCCATCGCCACTTTTTCCATCGCTTACGCCGATCAAACCGAGCGCGACCACGCACTCCTCAAAAACGCCGCGCGAACGGGCAAACTCGAAGTGATGATGGAACACTGACGCCCAAGGGGCATCGCTGATAAGCCGCTCTGAAGCGTGGCGCGGGCTGTCCAGCCCGCTGAGCCGAGATTCATCTCGGCTTTTCGCAATCGGACGCAGCCGGCGCACGGAAGCGGCTGTAAGCTCCCGAGCGGCGGCCTCATGGAACCAATTCACACGGAGACGACAAGCCATCCCCGGGACGAAATCTCAACCCTTAACTGCTCCTTCTATCCTGCTTGCGCACATCTTCGCTATCGGCTTAGCTGCTGATCCTATTAGGCTTCCGTGCCAGATTGCGCCAGCCGCGTTGTTGGCAGTGCACGTGCCCTTATGAAGGTGTCGTCATCGCCCTGCTTCGGCCACTTTGCGCGCCGCGACTCGGCTGGAGGCGAGCAGGACGAGACAGTTTAACAAGTCAAGCCAAAGGAGAAATCGAAATGGGAACGCCAGTTATGGAGAAACCCGCAACGCGGATTAAGGTCGATAAAGAGAGGATCGACCGGCTCAAAGAACAACTCAGAAGCACCCCTCAGGATATCGATTCCGAGCGGGTCAGGATCATGGCGGAGGTGTACGAGACACTGTCGGCTACCAGCAGGTCATGCGTAGAGCCAAGTTCATGGCAACCCTGCTTGACAGGAAAAAGTTGTACATCGACGACAACCTCTTCGTGGGCAGCATGGCGGGCTCCGTCAACGCCGTCTATACCTATCCGGAATGGAACGTCGAGTGGATGAAGGAAGAGAAGACCGTTGAGAAATCGAAGACCCCGGAAGATCGGAAGGCGAACGAGTGGGCGCTCGAATACTGGGACAAGCGGTCGCTGAGGCCCCGGGCCGACGAGATATTCATCAAGAGGTATGGCTTTGACCCGAAACCGGTGTACGAGGCCGGCCTTGTTATCGAGTTTTTTAGCTGGCCGGGTGGCGGGGGAAACCTCAACTACCCCAGGGTGTACAACGAGGGGCTTGCCAGCATGATCAAGGAGGTCCAGGAGCGCCAGATGTCCCTCGAGATGCGCTTGCCGAACGCCTCCAAGTTCTACTTCTACGAGGCATCTCTCATTATGATGCGGGCGATTATCCGCCTGTCTCACCGTTATGCCGAATTGGCCCGAGAGATGGCGGCGAAGGAGAAGAACGCTGAACGCAAACAGGAACTGCTGGACATCGCGGAGGTCTGCGAACATGTGCCCGAACATCCAGCCCGCAACCTGAGGGAAGCCATGCAGGCCCACTTCTTGTGTCATCTGCGCGGAAATCGAGCAGGTGGGTTGTGGCTACTCCGAGGCCTACCTGGCCAGAACCTCGAGCCGTTCTATCAGCGCGACAAAGCGGCGGGACTGATTGGACATGAAGAGGCAGTCTTGTTCGAGAACCTGTTATCAAGCTGAATGAAATCGGCTATTACTACGGCGAGAAAGTCGCCATGCAAAACTCTGCCGATCTCGGCCAAAGCATCTCCCTCGGCGGCTATTCCGAAGATGGCCAGGACGCCACTGCGGAAATGGACTACGTCATCCTCGACGCGGCTACCTGATGCTGCCGCAGCCCCCGCTCACTTGCGTGCTCACAGAACATGAGCGGCAAGTTCATTGAAAAGGTCCTCGATGTGATCGGTACCGGCCTTGGCCTTCCACAGTTCGTAAATGGCGATGTGATGGTTAAACGGGCCCTCCACCTCTGGGGCCACAACGAGAGGGTGGGCGACCTCCCTGAGAAAGCCAGGCGCACCTGCGTCGGGGCTTGCGTAGGAAGCTACATCCCCTACGAGAGCGGCCATCCGGTGGAAGGACAACCCAACCTGGGGAAGGTCCTCGAGTTGACGATCAACAATGGCTTCGATCCCCGCACCAAAAAGCAGATCGCGCCCAAGACCGGCGATCCCGAGACCTTCAAGAACTTCGAAGAACTGTACGCGGCGTTCGAGAAACAACTCCAATTCTGCGAGGATACCCTCCGCCGCGGGGCTTGGATAGCGAGCATGCTGACCGCTGAATTCCTGCCTGTTACCTGGCGCTCCCTCCTTACCAAAGGATGCATTGAGACAGGCACAGACACCTGGAGCGGCGGGGCCAACTACTACACGGTCGCCCAAATCTCCGTAGGCCAAGTGGATGCCGCAAATGGATTGATGGCTGTGAAGAAGCTGGTCTACGAGGATAAGAAACTGACCATGGCCGAGCTGAAAAAAGCGCTGGCTGCCAACTTCGAGGGGGAATACGAGAAAGTCAGGAAGATGTGCTATGAGGCTCCCAAGCACGGCAACGACATTCCTGAAGTGAACAAGCTCCTCCACACGGTCAACGACAGCATCTTGCACGCGTTTAATAGCGTAGACGGAGGTGGCAATTACCTCAGCAAGGACATCAAGACATCGCTCGACCAGTACACAAAGAGTATCCATAACATGATGGGGCTGGTGACGGGGGCTCTGCCAACCGGCAAAAAGGCTGGAGTTGCGCTTACGGACGGAAGTCTGTCGGCCATGCCCGGAACCGATACCAAGGGACCAACCGCGCTGGTGATGTCTGCAGCAAAGGGTAACGATGCCGTTAAGTGGTGCGCAACGCACATGAACATGAAGCTCCCGCCTGATCAGTTGAAGACGCGCAAGGGCCGGGACAACGTGATGACGGTGGTCAGGACTTTGTTCGCGAATCAGGGCTATCACATTCAGTTCAATGTGATCGATACCGAAATGCTTAGAGACGCACAGAAGCATCCTGAAAATTACCGTGACTTGGTGGTTCGCGTGGCCGGGTTCAGCGCTTTCTTCACCAAGCTGCACAAGGGCGTGCAGGACGAGGTCATCGAACGGACCTTGCAAAGTTTCGATTAGTGCTGAGATTTAACCTAACCCCCGGTACGACGTGGCGTTCAGTCACGCCGTACCGGCAGGCTCACTCACGAACGGGAATTAAGGAAGGCGAGCTGTCTATGCATACCAAGCGAAGTAACGAAAGAGGTAATCAGTGTCGATAGAAATCGGTCATGGCAGTTTCCTCAGGCGCATTGCGATCAACGTAGGCTCCGGCTATGTTCCTGGCATGAATGCCGTGGTGATGGGAGCCGCTTCGGCGGCAGGCCAGTTGGGATGGGAACTGGTTGGCATCCGCGACGGGTTCGACGGGATCCTGCATCCGGAGAAGTATCCCGATGGCGGAACGGTAACACTCGACCCCCAGATCATCGACAATCTGGATCCCTCCAGCGGAGGCCTTCTGGGGCAATCGCCCCGGGTCGATCTGTTCCATGTCCGCCAGGTGAATCAAGACGGCATGGTGGAAGAGGCCGACCTATCCGATCAGCTGTTGGCCAAACTGCGAGCAGAGAAGATCGATGCGTTGATCTCCATCGTCGGCGGCGCTGGTATGAGTATCTTTTATAAGCTTCATCGCAAAGGACTCAATTCCGTCTGCATCCCACGATCGATTGAAAACGATATCTCCGCCACTGCGGTGTCCTTTGGCTTCAATAGCGCGCTCAGCTTCACCATTGAAATGCTCGACCGGGCCCGTCAGGCGGCCCAGGCGGCCCACCGGATCGCGGTTGTGGAAGTGCTGGGGGCGCAGGCCGGTTGGATCGCGCTGCAGGCCGGCATCGCAGCGCGTGCCGACGCCGTGCTCATTCCCGAGATCCCCTGCGATCTGAAAGTGGTCGCGGCAAGGTTGAAAGACAAGGTGACACTCAGGAGACCTTACGGGTTGGTGGTGGTGGCGGAAGGCGCCAAGTTCACGGAAGCGCAGGAAACGCAGAAAGAGCTCAACTCTCTCAAAGCCTCTCTTTCGCCGCTGGCGACCGATGCGGCCGGCGAGCATGTCATCAAGCGTTCGGGTCAGGCCGCGGACACCGTAGCAAGCAAGCTGCAACTTCTGATGGCTGAAGAAACTTATCCTCTCGTCCTCGGTCCGTGGGTTAGGGGCGGTACCCCCACTGCGGTCGACCGCCAACTCGGCCTCGCTTACGGGGCTGGCGCGGTGCGGGCGCTTCGAGCCGGCAAGAACGGCGTAATGGTTGCCTTTGTTCCTCCGGACATCCAATTCGTTCCGCTGACTGACGCAATCAACAAAGTCAGGACGGTTGCTACGGACAGCTTGTTTATGCAGATCGCCACATCACTCGGCATTTGTCTGGGGAGGGAGATATGACCGACACAACGGCTCCCACCGGTATAGTCCTGAATATCCAGCGTTATTGCAGCCACGATGGTCCCGGTATCCGGACCACCGTCTTCCTCAAGGGTTGTTCGCTGCGCTGCAAATGGTGCGCTAATCCCGAGAGCATCCATCCCAAGCCGGAACTGGCTTATGACCCCAAGCTGTGTACCGGCAAGAAGGCATGCGGCGCGTGCCTGAAACCTCCTTGCCCGGAAGGCGCTTTCTATGTGCTGCCAGGTCCCGATGACAAAATCCACGTCAATTGGGACTTGGCCGCCGGTTGCGGCGAAGAATGCGCCGCGGTCTGCCCGACCAAGGCGCTCTCGATGTTCGGCGAACGCATGACGGTGGATCAGGTGCTGGAAGAAGTGGAGAAGGACGCCTCTTTCTACCGTTCATCTGGCGGCGGCATCACGCTGAGCGGCGGCGAGTGTTTGTTGCAGCCCGACTTCAGCGCCGCACTGCTGAAGGAAGCGCACGCGCGCGGCATTAATACGGCAATTGAAACGGCGTGCAACGTGCCTTGGCGGTTCGTCGAACAAGTGCTCCCCCACGTTGACACCATGCTCCACGATCACAAAATGACCATTCCGGAACGCCACAAGAAGTGGGTCGGCGTGGACAACAAGCGGATCCTGGAGAACTTCAAGAAGGCCTACGAGACGTTTCCCAACACCGACTTCATCGCCCGCACGCCCCTTATCCCGGGCATCAACGCCGATGAGGAACACATCCGGGCGGTCCTCGCATTCATCCGCCCGCACAAGAACGTGATCGACTACGAGCTGCTGCCCTATCACCGCTTTGGCCTGGGCAAGTATGACTTCCTCGGCAGGGTGTACGAATTGGAGGACTATACATCGCCGAGTCCGGCATTGGTGGCGCACCTGCAAGCCATCATCGACGAAGCATTTGGCCGCACCGCGAAAGCGAGTCCTGCTGCGAAGTAGCTTCCGGTTCAGCGTCAGGAGAACGGAAGAGGGAAGAGGCTTTTTATGTCCCCAGTTGAGTATTCAGAAGGCATTTACGCGCACCTGGCGGATGTGCTGGACGCCCTCCCCCACGGGTTTCCCAGGACACCTTCCGGCGTGGAGTTGAAACTCATCAAGATGGCGTTCACGCCCGAGGAGGTCTGGCTCGCCGGCCACATGAGTCGTACGGCAGAGACCGCCGCCGAGATTGCCAACCGGGTCGGCCGCGACGTGGTTGACGTGACGAGAATCTTGGAGGGCCTCGCGCCGCGGCGACTGGTTCGCCTTGATGCAGGGGCCGCCTATGCGATTCCCGGCGTCGCAACTGAGGCAGCGGGCGAGAAGAAGTACCGGCTGGGCCCGTTCATCGTTGGCTGGTATGAAGCCAACATGCGGCTGCTCGACGCGGAATTCGCCAAGCTTTTCGAGCAGTACGTGGTCGAAGGCGGGGGTGAACGCATCCTGGCGCCCCGGCCGGGCCTGATGGGCGTCATTCCGGCTCGGGGCTCGCTGAAGCCTGAGTTGATGCAACCCTATGACGACATCGACTCGCATTTCCAGCGGCATGAGCGTTTCCTGGTGCTGGATTGCGTGTGCAAACGGGAGAAGGAGGTGCTGCACGGCCATAGCTGTGGGCAGCCGATGAAGCGCTGTGGCTTCGTGGGCCTGCCTCCCCAAACCCCACTCTCCGATCACGTGCTCGGCCGGGAAGAGGCGATAAAACTCTTCGGCGAACTGGAACAGATGGGGCACGTTCATCACGGCCTGTATGGGTTCACGATGTTCACCGAGGCTCCTCAGTTCGTTGGCTGCTGTAACTGCTGCCCCTGCTGCTGTGGGTTATTCGCGGGCGTGAATCACGCGGGCTTGTCGGAACCGGGGGGCCAGCGGTCGAATTACCGCGCCGTTATCAATTCCGAGGAGTGTATCGCCTGCGGCGAGTGCCAGCACCGCTGTCCAATGGACGCCATTTCGGATGATGAGCATTCCAAGTCACAAGTAGATCGGACGAAATGCATCGGTTGTGGCGTGTGCGTGATCGGTTGCGTGTCGGAGGCGATTGAACTGCAGCCGGTATCCGAAGAGGAATGGTTCCACGTTCCCGCCAGCATGGCCGAATGGGAAGAGTTGCGACTGCAAAACCGGTTGCAAATGCAGTAGCGCTCGTGAAGGCCAAGACTACATACATTAATGGACGAACCCAAACTCAACGCCGTGGTCACTCTCTGTAATCTCGTATCACCATGGCTCATGATTCTCCAGGTTGTGCCGGATGGGTGGGATTTGCCTGACTACCTGCCCGGGCAGTACACGACGTTGGGTCTGTTCGGTTCGGCGCCTCGCTGCGCACTGGCGGAACCGGAGAGCCTTCCTGCCTCATCCGATAAATTGATCCGCCGCGCGTACTCGATCGTCTCCTTCCCCCAGAACCGGGAGTTTATGGAGTTCTACCTCAACCTCGTTCCCGGAGGGATCCTCACACCGCGATTGTTCAACCTGAAGATCGGCGATCGTATCTGGCTTTCGCCCAGAGTCACCGGCGCATTTACCTTTGACCAGGTGCCTGCGGACGCCAATGTCGTGATGATTGCGAGTGGGGCCGGATTGGCGCCATTCGTCAGCATGTTATCCACCCATTTGACATTACAGACAGCGCGTAGACTTGCAGTGGTTCACGGTGTGCGGCACTCGTGGGATTTGGCGTACCGATCAATCCTGATGTCGATGCAACACCTTCACCCCAACGTCACCTACCTGCCTGTCGTAAGCCGCCCTGAACAGGAGCCGGTGCCCTGGCGGGGAGCCACACCGCACGTCCAAGACGTTTGGAAAGGCGGCTGCATCGAGAGAGCATGGGACTTCCGTCCAAGTCCGGACAATACGCATGTCTTTTTGTGCGGCAGCCCCGACATGATCGAGTCCATGGTCGAAATGCTAGGCGAAGAGGGGTTCGCCGAGATCAAGGGGCAAAAGCCTGGGCAGATTCATGTGGAAAGATATTGGCCGAAGAAGCGGGCAGCCTCCGCTGAAACCGGCTGAATCCCTCGGCGAACCGGGAAGCCAACCCGAGGACGAAATCTCAACCCGGGGCAGGACTTTCTGTTTGGCCTGTGCGCATCGTTGCTGCCGGTTTAGCTGCTGATTCTAATCGTGTTCTGCAAGAGGTTCCGTAGTGGGCTGGAGTGGCACGCCAGGTGCCAAGTGAACAGTTGAGTCGGGTACAAGGTTCTCTGAACCGCCGCCGAAAACCGAAGGAGAAGCGATCATGGCTGAAGCAACTGCAAATATCCCTAAAGAGAAGCAAACGGCCTTGGGGCTGTATGTGACGGCAAAGGAGGCCTACCAACAGTGGCAGGCCGCGCCGGAGAAGGTAAAGATCATCGATGTCCGCACACCGGAAGAGTATCTCTTCGTCGGCCATCCAACCATGGCGTGGAAAATCCCCGTCGCGGTTCAGATCTATGAGTGGGACACCGATAAGGCTCGCTTCCCCATGAAGCCCCTCCCCGATTTTGTCTCCCGAGTGAAAGAGGTGGCCCAACCCGGTGACATGATTTTCGTCATGTGCCGGTCCGGCGGACGCAGCGCGATCGCCGCCAACATGCTTTTCCAGGCCGGCTTCAAGAACGTTTACAACATCATTGATGGCATGGAGGGGGATGCGGTCGAAGATCCCGCCAGCGTCTTTGTGGGCCAGCGGCTTGTGAACGGCTGGAAGAACTCCGGGTGCCCCTGGACATACAAACTCACTCCCGACCGAATGCTGCTCTCAAACGGCCGGGACTGAAGCAACACGACGGCATCGACGAAGCCTTCGGCCGTTGATCTGACAGCCACCGCCCGTCAAGTGAAGGGTCACAAAGGAGATTACATGAACTACAAGCTGGACACCATGATCAAAGCCCACGAGACGCTGTGCATCCATTGCGGCGCCTGCATCCGCACCTGCCCGGGTGGCCTGATTACCAAGCAGGATTTTCCAATTCCAATCGAAGGCGGATGGGATCTCTGCATTGATTGTGGTCACTGCGTAGCCGTTTGTCCGACGGGCGCGATGCATCAGCGTGCGATGGGGCCGGAAGACTGCGAAGAGATCGATATTCATCTGATCCCCAGGTGGGATCGGGTTAGGCAGTACATGACCTCGCGGCGCTCGGTGCGCGTCTACATCAACCGTTCCGTCGAAAAAGAGAAGATCCTCCAACTGCTGGATGTGGCCCGATATGCCCCCAACGGTGCGAATCGGCAGGTAATCCGCTGGATCGTGATCAACGATCCGGCGCGTGTGCACCGGATTGCTGAGATGACCGTCGAGTGGATGAAGGCCGTCAAGGAGAAGAACCCAACGCTCTACGCGGAGGCCAAACTTGAATTGTTCGTCGAACCCTGGGAATTGGGCCAGGATCGCATTTCCAGAGGAGCGCCGTGCATCCTCATGGCCTGTGCCCCAAAAGATGAGCGGACGGCCCCTCCTGCGGCCATGATCGCTATTCATCAGATTCAGCTAGCCGCGCCCGGGCTCGGTTTGGGAACCACCTTTACCGGCAGCATCAACACGGCTTGCCAGGGCTACCCGCCCCTGATTGAACTCCTTGGGCTACCCGAAGGATACATCCCACATGCGACCTGTTTGATCGGATACCCGGCGGAGAAATTCCTCCGGATCCCTGTGCGCAAGCCGGTCGATGTGATGTGGCTCTGAAAAAAGTGCGTCTCATACCGACACTGCCAAGGAGGAATATCGAATGAGCGACAACCCGCGAACACGCGTGCAGCGACTCGGCTACCGGACGCCGGATGAGGTGGCGGAGCCTGATCAACTCGTGCTTGTCGAGTACGTCTCGGGCGGGCGGGTGGCCATTATCACCCTCAACCGGCCGCATGCCGACAACGCCATCACGACGGAACTGGCGGCGCAGTTGATCGCCATCCTGGAGACGATTGCGGCACGTCCCTCGGTGCGTGTTGCCATCATTACCGGAGCCGGCGACAGAGCCTTTTCCGTCGGTGGGGACCTGCGGCAGCGCAAAGCCATGACGAAGGAAGAATGGCTGCGCCAGCGCCAGGTATTTGATCGCGTGCTCTATACCTTGCGCCAGTTAAGCCGGCCGGTTATCGCTGCCGTCCACGGCATGGCCTATGGCGGCGGCTGCGAGATCGCCATTAGCACCGACTTCATCATCGCGTCCGAAGAGGCCGTCTTCGGCCAACCAGAAGCGATGGTTGGCCTGAGCGCGGGCGGCGGGGCGCCGGTCTTCCTTCCCGCGGGTACTCCCGCCCGGCAAAGCCATGCAGATGCTGATGACGGGAGAGCGGATCACGGCACAAGAGGCGCACCGGCTTGGCATGGTCAACGAACTCTACCCCAAGGCCGAACTGATGGATGCCGTGCTGCGCATCGCAGAAGCCATCGCGAACAACTCGCCGACGGCGGTGCAGGCGGTCAAGCGGGCTGTCCTGATGGGAGCCGGCGAGCCGACTGAGCAGGCCGTCGCGATCATGATGGAAGCGCACTGGCGATCGGTCGTCCATCCCGACCGCGTTGAGGGAATACGGGCCTTCAACGAAGGCCGCGAACCTGTCTTTCCGGACCCTGAGCGTTAATTAACACTCCGCCCGGAGCCAGGCAGTGGGCAACGTGTGTGGGACGGAGCAGCTTGAAGTCGTTGAGACCGGAATGCGACATGGGATCCCCTGTCGCCTCAACGTAACGATCCGCAAGCGTTCCATTATTAAAGGACGACAAGCCAACCGCAGGACGAAATCTCAACCCTGAACTGGAACGTCCTATCCGCCTTGCGCATGGTCACTTTTGGTTTAGCTGATCATTCTAATCGTGTTCCGTAAGAATGTCCGCAGTCGGGCTGGAGTGGCATGCCATGTGCCACGAACATTTGAGCCAAGCAAGGTTCGCGGAACTTATCACCGCTATCCGAAGGAGAAGTTTGATTATGACCGAAGCAACTGCAAATATCCCGAAAGAGAAACAGACGGCCTTGGGGCTGTATGTGACGGCAAAGGAGGCCTACCAACAGTGGCAGGCCGCGCCGGAGAAGGTGAAGATCATCGATGTTCGCACGCCGGAAGAGTATCTCTTCGTCGGCCATCCAACCATGGCGTGGAAGATCCCCGTCGCGGTTCAGATCTATGAGTGGGACGCCGATAAGGCTCGCTTCCCCATGAAGCCCCTCCCCGATTTTGTTTCCCGCGTGAACGAGGTGGCCCAACCCGGTGACACGATTTTTGTCATGTGCCGGTCCGGAGGCCGCAGCGCCATCGCCGCGAACATGCTTGCCCAAGCCGGCTTCAAGAACGTCTACAACGTTATCGATGGCATGGAGGGAGATGCGGTGGAAGATCCCACCAGCGTCTTTGTAGGCCAGCGGCTGGTGAACGGCTGGAAAAACTCCGGGTGTCCGTGGACGTACAAGCTCACTCCTGACCGAACGGTGCTTCCCAAGGGCCGGGACTGAACCAACCCCGTTCCCTGATGCCATCCGCCGAGTTCGGCAATACAACTCTTGTAGGGTGGGTCCCTGCCCCGCAATCGACGCCCCGTCGATTCTCCGAGGCGTTTGCTCGTGGCCCAGCCTCTGGCGGCCTTTCTCATACTCGTCGTCGCGCAGCCGCCACCATCCAATCACAGCCGATGATAATTCTCTACCCGGTTTAGTAATCAATCACTTAGGTCCTCTCCGAAAGGCCGTCGTGCACGGGCAACTTCTAAACTCGTGGGCGAAATGGAAAATAAAGAACCCTCTAATCACGACTCGGTCTCCGACCCACTCGTGCCTCCGGACGGCCTTTCTGACGCCGCTCCTCCGAACAACTCTCCGGCCGATCCCACGGATCGGCCCATCGAAGCTGCACTTCCCGAAGCGCCCGGTACGCCGGACGCCGATTCCGAATTCAACGTTCCTGCCTCGCCAAGCGATGCGCAATCCACAAGCGTGCCGGACCCCGGCACACCTGAGGCCCCAGCGCCTCCCACGACTAGCACTCCCAAACCCAAGCCGCCGCGCTCGGAACGGCCCAACAAGCCAGAGCGCGAACACAATCTCCTGAAAAAGAACCGGGACGGCGTGGGCGGAGTGAAGACTCCGGAGGGTAAGGCGATCTCCTGCCTCAACGGTTTCAAACACGGTATGTACTCGCGCTTGCCGTTCTACCTCATGCCGAACGAGAGCCAGGAGGAATACGACGCGCTCCTCGATCGTCTGCGAACGGAGTATCCGCCGATCGACGAAACCAGCGCTCAGATGCTGGAACTGCACGTACAGGCCTTCTATCGTCTGGGCCGCTGTAATCGCGCCGAGTACCTGGCCGAATCGTCCGACCGCACCGACCTGGACAAATTTTTGCGCCGCGTCGGCAACGTCGGGATGCATCGCACACGTTGCGAGCGTTCTTACTACCTGCATCTGGACAAACTGAAGCAGCTTTTGGCGGATTACAAAAAGGAGCAGGAGGCGATTCTCGAGAAAATGCGGGACGAGGAGATGGAAGATCTCGAAGAAGCGGCGAAACCGAAGCCGCGCTTCAACGCCGACGGCGAAGAAATGGATCCAACCTACCCGCAATACTCCATCTGGAAGCTCAGCTGTCTCCCGGAAGACTCTTGTAATGAAGTATATGAGTTCGACCGTACACTCAAGGGCAAGATGTCGGTCAAGCGCACTCCGTTGCGCGACTGGGAAGGCGGATGGATGCTGCATCCTAGCTTCAAACCGCGCGGGATGAAGGGGGAATGGCCCGATTATGCGCTCGGGCGCTACAAAGAGTACTACAACAGCCGAAAAGCGGAGGACATCAAGAACATAAACCAGGACATCAAGAACCTCTAGGACCCGTTTTCAACCTCGATTGCAAATCGCTCGCCGTTTACCACACGAGAACTTTGTCTGTAGGGTAGGCCCCGGCCTGCAATCGACACCTCGTCGATTCACTCGCGACTGGAAATCGGTTTCGCCAATCAGTCTAAGGACGACAAGCCAACCCGAGGACGAAATGTCAACCCTAAACAGATCTTCGCTCTGGCCAGCCCGCTTCGTCAGTCGCGGCCTAACTGTTCATCCCAATGGGTTTCTGGGCACACTCTGCACACCGGCGGCATTGGCAGCCCAGATGCCATACACAAGGGTGAATCTAACCAATCCCGGCTCGTACCTAGATGCACTCACGGATTGCCGAAGGAGAAACAGGAGAGACATGAGAACACCAAAAACCATATCCGTCGCGGCATTGTTGCTGGGTCTGGCGGCACTGACCAGCACAATTGCATTCGCTCAAACCAAGCTCCAGGGGACCATCACAGGACGCAGCGGATTGGAAATCGTCTTGCAGACCGCGGACTCGCCCAAGGTCATCGTACTGCTGACCGACAGCACGGACGTGGGCCAGTTGCAGGGCGCATTTAAGGCCCGCAACAAGAAAATGTCAATGGCCGCTCTCATACCGGGGCTCCCCATTCAGGTGGAGGGGGCTTACAACGATCAAAAACAGCTGGTTGCCAAGACCATTCGGTTCAAGGGCAATGATCTGGAGCAAGCGTATTCCATCCAGGCCGGTCTGTCCGAAACCAAAGAGACCTTAGAAAAGACCACCCAGCAGGCCCAGCAGAACCAGGAGGAGCTGGCAAAGCAGAATGCCGCGCTGGCCGCGCAGAACGAAGCGCTGAAGCAGCAGCAGGAAGCGTTGACCGAACAGGAGAAGAAGATCGCCGCCAATAAAGCAGCCATCGCCGCGAACAGCGCGCGCTTTGGCCAGCTCCACGATTACTACATCATCGACGAAGTAACTGTGCTTTTCGGCAACGGTAAGACGAAGGTGGACCCCAAGGACAACGCGCCGCTGGTTGCTCTGGCTGAAAAAGCCAAGGCCATCAAAGGCTACATGATCGAGGTCAAGGGCTACGCTTCAGCATCCGGTAGTGCTGCCTTGAACCAGAAGCTCAGTGACGAACGGGCCAAGAACGTTACCAACATCCTGATACAGCAGGGTCATATCCCGTTGACCAACATGCTGGCTCCAGGCGCCATGGGTGAGAGCGAGGCGGGCAAGGCCGACAACGCGCCGGACACCGAAGCCGCCAGCCGCCGCGTCGTGGTCCGGATACTTCAGAACAAGGCCATCGCGGGACTGTAAACGTTTGCAGCCCGAGTTTTAGGCGCACGTGTGTTGGGTGAAGTGACGCAGAGCAGCTGCGAAAAGGAGATAAGGGTGAAAGTCATTATCGTTGGTGCAGTGGCCGGAGGTGCGTCGTGTGCGGCGCGCCTTCGCCGGTTGGACGAAAAGGCCGAGATCATGATGGTGGAGCGCGGGCCGTACCCCTCGTACGCGAACTGCGGTCTTCCCTATCACGTGGGCGGTGTGATTCCCAAAGAATCGAGCCTCCTGGTCGCCAGCGAACAGCTGTTCCGCGTTCACTTCGCCATCGATGTGCGGACCAACTGCGAGGTCGTTGCCATCGCGCCCAAGAAGAAGACGGTGGATCTGCGCAACGTCAAGACCGGCGAGATCACTACCGAGTCCTACGACAAGCTCGTGCTGTCGCCGGGGGCGCCCTCGGTCCATCCACCCCTGCCGGGCATCGATCTGCCGGGCATCTTCCATGTCAGGACCGTGCCGGACGTACGGGCCATCCGCGAGTGGGTCGAGAACGAGGCACGATCATTTCTGACTGGGATGTTCAACTACTCGGGCATTCAGATGGTGAAGCCCGTGCGGCGTGCGGTCGTCGTGGGCGGTGGGTTTATCGGTCTGGAGATGGCGGAGAACCTGGTCCAAACCGGGTTCGAACGTGACCCTCATCCAGAAGCTCGATCAGGTCCTGGCCCCGCTCGATCAGGAGATCGCGCGCCTGGTCGAGGGCCACGTATAAAGCCATGGCGTTCGCGTGGTACTGCCAATGACGGCGTGGCCGGATTCAAGCAACTGGACGGCGGCGCGCTCGAAGTCGAGACATCCTCCGGCAAGACATTTCCGGCGGACGTGGTCATCCTCGCGATCGGCGTGCGGCCGGACACCACGCTGGCCAAGTCGGCCGGCCTCGAAATCGGCGAGCGCGGGGGCATTCGCGTGGACGAGCACATGCGCACCAGCGACCCGGACATCTTCGCCGTCGGCGATGCCATCGAAGTCAAGGACTTCGTCGACCGGACAGTGGAGCCTCGTGGCGCTGGCTGGGCCCGCCAACCGCCAGGGCCGCATCGCGGCCGACGTGATTGCCGGACGCAATTCCCGTTACCGTGGCACCCAGGGCACCGCGATCATCGGCCTGTTCGGCGGTGCTGTCGCCTGGACCGGAGTCAGCGAGAAAACGCTCAAGCAAGCTCGGCGACAAGGACTACGAGAAGGTCTACCTCTTCCCGAACTCGCACGCCGGTTACTACCCGGGCGCCAAGATGCTCGGGTTGAAGCTCATCTTCCGCAAATCGGACGGGCGCGTTCTCGGGGCCCAGGCGCTCGGCGAGGACGGGCCGGCGGTCGACAAGCGCATCAGCGCCCTGGCCATGGCGATCCAGATGCAGCGCGACCATCTACGACCTGGAAGAAGCCGAACTGTGCTACGCGCCCCAGTTCGGCAGCGCCAAGGATCCGGTCAACTTCGCCGGGATGGTCGCCGCCGATGTCCTTCGTGGCGACATGCCGCTCACTCACTGGGATGCCACTGATCGGCGCATTCCTTCTGGACGTGCGCGAGCCGGTGGAACTGGTCGTCGAGACCGTGCCGGGCGCGGTCAACATCCCGATGGGGCAGCTCCGCTCGCGCCTCGGCGAACTTCCCCGCGACCGCGAAATCCACGTCATTTGCCGCTCGGCCCAGCGCGCCTACTACGCCACGCGCATCCTCTTGCAGAACGGCTTCAAAGCCAAAAACATCTCCGGCGGCATGCTGTCACGGGCCATGATGCAGTTGACTTGAAAGGCAAAAAAAGATGAACGCTGTCATGCAGTTTCTTCAGGCCACGTTCCCCCCACTGGTATTTCTGTTCACGGTAGGGAACCTGGCGGCGATGGGCCTCCAGGTCAAGGCGCCCGAAGTTGCCGTGGTGCTGCGCAGTAAGAAATCCGTGTTACTGATTTTCGTGTGGGGCTGGGTGCTCGGGCCGGCGCTCGGCTATCTGATCACCCGGGTTCTTCCTCTGGCGGAGCCGTACGTGATAGTGGTGCTCCTCGCCAGCCTCGCGCCCTGCGCGCCGTTCCTCCAGCAGGTGGTGGGGAAAGCCCGCGGCGACATGGCCTTCGCGGGGGCTCTCATACCGCTGGTGGCAGTCGGCACTGTGGTGTTGATGCCATTGATGGCGCCTCTGCTGATTCAGGGGCTGACCATCGATACCTGGGCACTCGCGAAACCCCTCCTCCTGACCATACTTCTGCCGCTGATGATCGGGGCTGGAATCCGGCAATACGCCGCGACTGTGGCGACGAGAATCTTCCCGGCGGTCAAGCTGATCGCCCAACTCTCCACTTTGTTGACGATCGTGTGGTGCCTTCTGATCTACGGCCGGGGGATGGTCAACACGGCGGGCGAACTGGCCCTCCTCTCACTGACCCTGTTCATGGTCGGTATGGGCCTGATCACGTATCGCTTCGGCTTCGGCCTCAAGCGGAATCAGCGAAGCGTCATGGCGCTGGGGATGGGTACGCGCAACGTCGCGGCGGTGTTGGCGGCGGCGCTTGCCATTCCCAACGCAGACCCGCGCATCGTCGTGATGGTCATTATGTGGACCCTGTGGTCGGTCGTCCTCGCGGCCATCGCCGCCAAAATATTTGCCAAGCAGGCCAGCGGGGTTGTTGTAGGAGCTACTGCTTGAAGCTCACCCAGAACACCCCAGTCTGGTCCGCTGTTATCGCCCCGTCCCGATTTCCGGGCCTGCGCCGGCTAAGCCGGAGCTGGCTTGCAAGTCTGGACAAACAAAAGTCAAGAGAAGAGTGAACCAACAAAGGAGAAGGTCAATGAGTAAGTCTGCAGTCCTTGAGCACGAGAAGAAATCTACAACGGTGCCGTTGGATTGGAAAGAGGTGTACTACACCAACTGTCCCCTCATTTCCGCCAGCAACGTCGACCAGGAGCTGGGCTGGACCAGGGAAGAGTATAAGAAGATCGGCGTCAAGTATGCCTTTCTCCGTTCCCGCGAAGAAAACAACTGGTACCCGCACTACATCCACAACCTCGACAACCTCATCCGCTTTGGCGGTCTGTTCCCACCCATCCACGTTCACGCGGACCTCCGCAAGACCAGGTTGCTGGGGCTGACCCACGCACCAACGGAAGGCGGCTGCCTGATGGTGCGCGCCAAAGACGACATCTACCGGATGGCCGAGCTGAAAGGCAAGAAGATCGGCCTTTCCAAGAGTCTGAACACCATTAAGTGCGATTGGTGGCGCATCCAGGAGGAACAAGGCATCGAGCTGATGCTCCGGTTGAACGGTATGAGCCGCAAGGATGTGGAGATCGTCGAGTTCCCCTATCCGGACGACTGGTATGACGATCCCAAGATGATGGGCCCGACCATGGATAACGCGTCGGAATTGTGGCTGAAGCGCGACCACAAACACGATCTGGCTTTCCGTCCGCTGGAGACGGCGCTGGAAAAGGGTCTCGTCGACGCGATCTATACCCAAAGCAAGCCCTTCCAGCATCTCCAGGAGGCGACCGGCAAGTTCAAAGCGATCGAGGATCTGTCGCGGTATCCGGACTGGACCTTGCAGGTGGCCAACATCCCCGCCGCCATCACATGCACCGACGTCATGGCCGAGAAGCACCCCGAACTCGTCGTCACGTTCATGAAGGGCATGATCAAAGTAGGCCGGTGGGCCAACGAGCACAAGCATGCCGCGGCGGCCATCCTCGACAAGCAGACCTTCTATCTGGACGTTGAGGATACCTATCGGGGCATCAAGGACATGGACCTCGTGCCCAACCTGTCGCCCCAGAACCTGGCCTCCGTCGAGATCGGGAAGAACTTCATGCTGAGCCACGGCTACATCAAGCACGACTTCGATGTGCAGAAGTGGGCCGCGCCGGAGTTCCTCGAAACGGCTGCCAAAGAACTGCTTGAGGAACGCTGGCAGAAGGTCACTTCGGCCAAGCTCCCCGAGAAGACCTCGCTACGGATGGGGTAGCGGGCATGACCCGTGGCACAGCCTTTAGGCTGTGGACTGTTCTGGATTCGATGTCGTGGGGTCGACGTGGCCCCACGACACGTTTCATCGCCTGAGGATTGAACATGACTAAGACCGTGCCGGACATACTCCGCCGTTATCTCCCGATCCTCACTTGGGGTGCCGAGTACTCGCGCCGGACGTTCACCAACGACTTGATCGTCGCGGCTATCGTCACCATCATGCTGATTCCGCAATCGCTCGCGTACGCGCTGCTTGCGGGGTTGCCGCCGGAGGTGGGACTCTATGCCTCCATTGCGCCCCTTCTGATCTACGCGATCTTCGGCACCTCGCGTACGCTGGCGGTCGGCCCCGTGGCGGTGGCTAGCCTGATGACCGCCGCCGCGGCGACCGCGATCGCGACCCAGGGGACGCCCGAGTACCTCGGCGCAACCATCGCGCTCGCCATGGTTTCGGGCCTGCTGCTGCTCGTTATGGGACTCCTGCGGCTCGGCTTCCTCGCGAACTTCCTCAGCCATCCCGTCATCTCAGGGTTCATCACGGCCTCGGGTATTCAAATCGCCGCGAGCCAACTCGCGCCCGTCCTCGGCATTCACGCGGAAGGCGAAAATCTGGTGGACCTCCTTGTCTCGCTCTGGCGTAACATCGGCCACACCAACTTCTACACGTCCGCGATTGGCTTCGCGTCTCTGGCGTTTCTGTTCTGGGTCCGCCGCGGCCTGAAGCCGCTCCTGCTCCGCTTTGGGCTAGGCGTGCGGGCTGCCGGACATCCTCGCAAAAGTAGGACCCGCCGTGGCCATCGCCGCCACCACCGCGGCCGTCTGGGGCTTCGGGCTGGCCGAACACGGCGTTCGCATCGTCGGCAAGGTTCCGCAGGGCCTGCCCCACATTGCCCTGCCGCCGCTCAATCTAGCGCTGTGGTGGGCTATCCTCGTCCCTGCACTGTTGATCTCCATCGTGGGCTACGTGGAGTCCATCTCGGTCGCCTTGACACTTGCTGCCAAACGGCGCCAGCGCGTCGATCCCGACCAGGAACTGATCGCGCTGGGCGCCTCGAACATCGGCTCGGCGCTTTCCGGCGGATTCCCGGTTACAGGCGGCTTCGCTCGTTCCGTAGTGAACTTTGAAGCAGGCGCCGAAACTCCCGCCGCTGGGGCTTTCACGGCAGTGGGCATCGCGCTCGCCACCTTGTTCCTCACGCCGCTGCTCTTCTTCCTGCCGAACGCCACCTTGGCCGCTACCATCATCGTCGCGGTGCTGTCGCTGGTAGACCTCGGCGCACTCAAGCGCACCTGGGCCTATTCCAGAACTGACTTCGCGGCCATGGCCGCCACCATCCTCGTCACCTTAGTGGAGGGTGTCGAAGCCGGGCTGATCGTCGGCGTGGGCCTGGCGATCTTTCTCCATCTCTACAGCACCTCGAGGCCGCATGTGGCGGTTGTGGGCCAGATCCCGGGAACGGCGACTTTTCGCAACGTGAAACGCCACACTGCGGTGACCGACCCGTCAATCCTGTCGCTCCGTGTGGACGAGAGCCTCTACTTCCCGAATGCCCGCTTCCTCGAGGACCTAGTCAACGGAGCGGTCGCAGCCAATCCGGCCATTCGCCACGTCATCCTCGAATGTCCCGCGGTCAACGCAATCGACTATTCGGCGCTCGAGAGTCTGGAGGCAATCAACCAGCGCCTCAAAGATGGCGGGATTACGCTCCACCTGTCCGAGGTGAAAGGCCCGATCATGGACCGCCTGAAGAAGTCGCATTTCCTCGAAGAGCTGACCGGCAAGGTCCACCTGCGTCAGTACGATGCCGTGGCCAGCATTAACCCCGAACTGGCTGAGCGCACGTTGAGGGCGGAGTCAGTCTCGCAAACGGCACAGTAGTGCTTGGAATCCTGCCTCCTCCAAGCGTGCAAGAAGAGCCGCTGGCCCTCGAGAGTAGCCGCCCTTATCGGGTGTGGTGAACAAAAGTAGTCGGGACGTTCCGGCGCTACTTTTGAGCCTAACTCAAGCCGAAACACGGCTTTGCCAGGATTCCGCCTGATAGTCTGGTTATCCGCCCTAATGGTCTCTGACCACTTCAAGGAACGTTACCGGACATGAGCGGACACAGCCGAACTCTCGGGAAGTGAGCGAGAACTCCCACGAAGGTGGTTAAGACGGTTGGTCGAAAACAGCCATTTCTTCCGCAAGACGCCCGCTCAAACAGGACGTCCCACTTCTGCATATCTTCGAGGGATATGGCAGGCGATTCCATGTTCCGCAGCTGGATTGTAGCGAAAAGAACATCTTCCGGGAGCATCCAGAACGTGAAGTTCCACGGCAGCCCCGAGCTCTCGTGCCCCACTCCGTAGGGCATCGCGTCTGAGCTTGTCCATGTGCCCCAACTGACCCAGCTTCAAGATTTGCCGGGCGGTCTTCCACTGATTGTCCTTGATTCTTTGCAGGGCTCGCGGGGAATCCAACGCTACTGCGAGTAATGGCAACCTGATAACTCTGTCAGTACCCACTACCGCGCAAAGCATCGCGCCCCCTGCATGGATAAGCCGGCCACGGGCCTTGCCAAATTCCGGCGACGCTACAGACTATAGAACCACCACCTGCCTGACTTGCCGCACCCGTCAAGCTCGCAGGACCTATTTATACTGTTGGAATCGTGAGGTCCATCAGACGGCTATGCAGAGACTCATTGTGTTCAGAGTAGCTGCCGTTGCGGTGCTCAGCCGCGTCAACAGCCGCAGCTGCCCAGCGCGGCGAACGGGTAGTCGTAATCCCAATAAGATGACGCCACCATCAAAGATGAATTCCGAATGTGAACTATCCGCAAGGGCCAAGCCTTCGCACCGACTATTGCCCAAACTGAGGCCGGTTTCTACAGGGAAATCGACCCGGTTGCGTTTGTGGAAGTATCCGACCGAAAAGCTGTTGAAGACGCAATACTGAGAGCGATTGCGCGGCGTAATCCAACCGTTCTTACGTCGGCACGCGACAACTTCCCGGAAGACGGTCCGCTGAAATACGCGAGGGTGATATCGCTCTCGACTTCCGAGAAGTTGGCTCAGACTTGGAGATTCTTAAAGCGGCAGGGGCGTATCTGATCGCTCCGTACCGACCGCAAAAATCCGGCGGATCGGAGGAAGACCCGGAGCGACCGGAAGCCAACCCGACCCAGGAGTCGCTGGAAATGGCGATGCGCCGACTGGTCGCACGGGCCGCTGAGGACGTCGGCGGCTCCAAGATAGGGGCCGATAGCCCGAGAGCGACGGTCAGAATCAACGACTTTCCGGAACGCCAGGACCGACTCGAATCACACACCGGCCATGGAATCCGATGTGCCGACAAACCAACGCCGCCGCTTGTCTCGTGCACGTTTGCGTATCCCAGTGACGGCATACAAGCGCGAGTGCACAGCGCGTTTTGTGTCACCTGGTGTCACAAATGTTTGCTCAGACGATTTCAGCGGCGTAACAAGAGCCAGCGTCTCGTGACGTTGCGTATCCCGATGACGGCATGCGAGCACAAGTGCACGCGTTGTTAGTGTGCCGGTGTGAAATGTTGCTCAGGACGATTTCAGCGGCGTAACAAGAGCCAGCGTCTATTGGCGTTGAAAGGCCAGATCGGCCGATTCCATTGCTTCTCGGCCGCCCCCCGGCAAACCGACGGTGCTTCGCACCGGCTTAACTAGTGACACGTCACCCCAGCCTGGGTTGCTGCAGAGAAACCATGGTTCCTATATAGGAACTTATTCAAATTACAGCGAGTTACTCCTTTTCGCTGACTTAGCGTTTGCCAGCGGTTCCTGTAGGGGAACCTGTTGATTCTGAAGAGACGTTGTTTCGCCAGTGTTTAGCCGTAATCGAAGCGGCCCATCCGTTCCTGTTGCCCAGCACAAGCGTCATTTACTGACGCTCGCCCTGGCCAGGCGGTAAACGCAGTCGCCGGGAGCATGGAGCCCAGTCATAAGTCGCCGGTACTTTCAAGCTGCGGGAAGGCCGCCGCCGGCGCGGCGACGCGAGCCGGGCGTCCCCGAGACAGGCGAAGGCGATGGACGCCCGCGACCGCCACTTGGTTGAGCGAGTAGTCGGGGCCGAAATAAGTTCAGGGTCGGCGTTGGACCACACCCGCGCGCAGGAAGAAGGCCTGGTCCATGGCATGGCAATGGACATGTTTTGGGCAAGGTTAGGGCTCGTTCGGAGGTAAGCTTCGCGTCTCATTCGGCCAACCGGATCCATGGAGAAGACCGGCAATCCACTCAACTTTCCCCGTGAGCGCGCCTGGTTCCCTTCGCGGCTGGTTCCGCTGGATGGCGCGGCGACACTTCATCCTAAGCAATCAGGCGAGCGAACTAGCCGGACATCGGCTACCCGCTCAGCCTCGGCGAATCGTCTCCTGGTAGAGACGCTCTACTCAGCCGGCTGCACCGCCTTGAACTCGCCAACCCAAAGCCGTTTGAGCCGGATACCGAAGCCCAGCGCGGACCATCCGCCAAGACAATCGAAACAAGGGAAGGGCTAATCCCGATCGGCAACGGCCCCGCGGCATGGATCGACAAATACCTCCCTGTGGCCAGGCTGCATCCCGTCGTGGACCGGGACGATGGACCTCTCTCCTGTTAATGTGGGCGAACCCTTCACCTGAGCAACCTGGTGCGGTTGCACGGTCAGTGCGGCGAAGATCGGCAAGGCGGCTCTTGCGATCTGTGTCGCACCCCCCTAATGCTCGACAGCGGCATCGGCAACCAGCGCGGATGCCTCCGCAATAAGTACGCACGAAACGGCGGCGGCAAGGACGCCACCGGGTTGTTCGAGGCTCGTTAAGCCCAGCCTGAGCAAGACAGAGAGTAGGAATAAGACTGCTATCATCCCAGGTATGGAGACGCTCCACATCAGCGAAGGCGACCTGGTCAGAGATGTGCGTTCGATCCTCAAGCGGGTCGAGACCGGAGGCGAGGTCGTCATCGAGCGCGACGCGCAACCGGTGGCGGTGATCCGTCCAGCTGAACCGGTGCGTCGCAAAATCTCCGAGTGCATTGCCCTGATGCCGATTGAGTCCGCGGCGACTATCGATCCCGACTTCGCGAAGGATGTCGAAGCGGCTATCGCCGCTCATCGTGAGCCGCTGGAGCAGCCCGCTTGGGATTGATGCTTGACTCGACGGCCGCTGTTGCCGCCGAACGGCAAGGCAAGAATGCCCGGCAGTTGCTCGAATCCGTGGCGCTGGAAACTGGGGACGACGGAATCGCGCTTTCGGTTATAACGGTCCTCGAACTAGCCCACGGCATTACGCGAGGTGATACGACGGAGCGCCGCGAACGCAGACAGCGTTTCCTAGATGATCTCCTTAGCGGTGTTCCGATTCAGCCAGTGACTGTGCCGATCGCCCTCCGTGCCGGTCAGGTCGACGGCCATAGCCAGGCAAAGGGGGTGCGCATCCCTCTCTCGGATCTTCTGATCGGTGTGAGTGCCCTGGAACTCGGCTATGGAGTGGGAACCGCCAACGTCCGCCACTTTCAAGCGATCCCCGGTCTGAAGGTCATTCAGCTCTAGCTGCTCCCTTACCCTCCCTCTCTACTTTGTATAGTGGTCCTCGCCGTAAAGCGGTCCTCGCCGTCTGGAATGGGCTAGACGACCGAAGGGCCGGGCAACCCTCGTTCGCCGATGGTCGATCACACGACCGAAAATTCCGATGGTTAACGAGAGAAGCAGCGATGGGTGAGATTGCAAAAATAGGTATCTAGTAAATGTCCTAGTTTGCACGTATGACATACATCCATTAGACTGTCCTACGTGACCGAAGCCCTCCCGCAGCAACCCCAGAACCTGACTCTTTCGCTCCGCATCAGCGAAGCGTTACGCAATCGGCTCGAGGATCTCAGAAAGGTGACAGCCCTGCGGAAGGGAGATAACGTCTCGACCTCGGAGATCGCCAAGCGGCTGCTCGAAGCCGCTCAGCACGAGCGGATGGAGCTGGTGGAACTGCTGGGCAAGGCGACGGAATCGCTGCTGGAGATTCGCAGGAAGGGTGAGGCCGGACAAATGCTTTCACGGGCGCAGTGGACCCTGCTCGCCTACTACGTGCAGCGAGGCTCGGAAGGCTTTTCGAAGACCCCCCCTTCACGCGAGTCATTCATAGGAATCCTCAAGGCGTTCCGTGCGGCGTACAAGTTGAGCAACAAGCGATCGAGGTACGACGGGGAATACTTCAGCAACCTGGGTCCGGACTCGTGGCCGGAACGGCCGCTGGGTTCGGGTCCGATCGCACCGGAAGTGGTTCGGGAAGCAATCGCAAAGTTGCTTCAGCGTCTCGAGGATCCAGCGAGCCGGTGTGGGCCGCCGATTATGGCAGGACGAAATCTGTACCTGTTGCTCGAGGACTCCGAAAAACCCCGCAGTGTGGCGGAGCTCAACCAAGCGCTGGCTCCCTTTTTCCGTGTGCTGTGGCGCGTGGCCGCTCGCGGGCATTACGCCGCCGCGCGCGAGCCGATCCGGGCCAGCGGCCAGACATTCTTTCGACCGCCGATCCCGACGCTTCACGAGAACGGCTTCACGTTGGCGTTTTCGCTTGGTATGGATGGCGAACTGTCGATGCTGCTGTGCCTGCCGGGGACGCGTGGCCCGGCTTATCCGTTGGCGCCGTACCCGATGATCGCCGAGTTTCGTTCCATGCTGCGTGCGTTCCCTGAGCCGAGACCACAACAGATCTGGGATGGCGAACGGTTGTTCGCGTTCACCACGCAGGCCCACACACCGGGGGATCCGATTGATTGCTGGTTTCGCGCCAAAGACAACGGGATCACGGTGGGTCTTTCGAGCGAGGAGTGGAAGACGGTGGCTGAGCTGTTCCGGCGCGGCTGGGAGATGCCGGAGGTCAAGGTGGCCTGGGAGGCGTTGAGTCTGGAATACGGAGAGATGTGATGAGCAAGGCGGCGTTGCGCACCCGATCGGTCGGCACGAAGGTGACCGAGGCAGAGTATCGACGGCTCGAAGCGCTGGCTAGCGACGCCAGCGTGAGCCTCAGCCAGTGTGTGCGTTCGATACTGCGGGAGCGACTGGAGCGGGCAGGGTCGGCGGAGCGGGAACACATGGTGCTCGCCGAACTGCTGGCGCTCCGCACGATTCTGGTGAACCTGCTGCTCGCTAGCGCGAAGAAAGAGGCAACGAGCGCGGCCGATCTGAGGGCCCTCATCGAGAGAGCCGACGCCGGCAAGTGGGAGCGAGCACGCCAGGCGGCGACTGGGCGCTGGAGTTCTCCGTCGGAGGGAAGGACGCCGGAATAGGAGTAAAGGACAAGGCGTTTTGATGCTCACCTTCAAAGAACGCTGGAATCTGAGCCAGCCTCCGAGGCCGCTCTGGACAACGGGAGCCGTGCTCGCCGCCGCAGGAGTGTTCGTCCTGTCGGTCGGCCTCGATTACTCGCGCAACTGGTCGGCGGTTGAGAAATTCTATCTGGCGTCCTATGTGAGAACGTGGATGGCGGTGTGGCCGGAGGATGCCTCGCAATACCCGTTGCTCCAAGTGGTCACCGGTAAAGGCAAGGTGCGATTGGCGCTCTTCGACGAAGTGGATGTGGACAAGAGCGCCGAAGGCGAACCAATCTACCGGTTGACCGACGCCGGGCGACAGCGCGGACTGACGGACGTGGTGGTACGGACGGACGGAAAGTTCCTGTCGCGCAGCTGGCATCGGTTCCTATCGCATTGGGTCTATCACGACCTGACGGTGTGGGATTACCTCAGAAGTTCCGTTTGCAGAACGATGGCCGCGCTGATCCTGTTTCTGTTGGTCGCTGTACCCCTCGATCGGGCAAGGCGGCGCGCTTATAACCGGGGCGATCACTGGCGGAAGATCGAAGCCTTCGAGCAGCGACGATTCGCGGCCAAACAGGCAGCCTGCGCTGCAGACATCGGAAGTAGGAAAACCGAACGCACGGAGCACTCTGGGGAAACACCACGTCTCACTGAGGTCCACCGTGAGCCGATGGACGTGATGCCTGCTGAGGTCGTCCTGGTGTCTAAAGCGTCTTCGGAAACCGAGCGGGAGTCAAGGCAGGAAACGATCTCACCCATCATGGCGCTGGAGGAGGAAACGCCGTTCTTCGAGTAGGTCATCGCGTTGTTTATGTTGACCATTTCCAAACCAATCAGTGCCGGACAGGCGCGGGCGTATCACCAGGAGGAGTTCCAGAACGCCCGCGCCAGCTACTACACCGAGGTGGACAAGATTCGCGGCGAGTGGCATGGACAGCTCGCCGAACGCTGGGGCTTACGGGGCGAAGTGCAGGAAGAGCACTTCACCCGGCTCGCGGAGGGACAGCATCCGCTCACGGGCGAGCAACTGGTGAAGCATCAGACCGCTCGAGAGTATCGCAACCCGGACGGCGACCTAATCCGCACGATTGAGCACCGCGCCGGATGGGACGCCACCTTCAGCGCGCCCAAGAGCGTGAGCCTCACCGCGTTGGTCGGCGGCGATGCCCGTGTCCGGGAAGCACACCGCGAGAGCGTCGATCGTGCCCTCAACGAACTCGAGAAGTATGTCGAGGCGCGAATGGGAGGCAATGCCGCGGCTGTTTCGACCGGAGCTTGGGTGGCGGCGAAGTTCGAACACGATAGTTCGCGGCCGGTGGCGGGATATGTGGCGCCGCAACTCCACACGCACGTCGTGTTCTTTAATCTCACCGAGTTAGAGAACGGAGAAACACGACCGCTGCAGCCTCGCGAGTTATATCGAACCCAGCAGTACGCGACGGCCATTTACCGGGCTGAACTCGCCCTCCGGCTACGCGAACTGGGTTATGAAACGGAACGCGGTCCAAGCGGCGCGCCGGAGATTCGCGGATATTCCGTCGAATATCTCGAAGCCTCGAGTCCCCGTCGCCAACAGATTCAGGCGCACCTGGCTGAGCAAGGGCTCAGTGGGGCGGCAGCGGCCCAGATCGCGGCGCACCGGACTCGGGACGCCAAACAAGTCCTCACGAGGGCAGAGACGCTCGCACGCCATCGTGAGTTGGCCGCCGCCTACGGCAATCAACCGGAGCTTGTCCTTGAGGCCGCCAAGGCGCGGGGGCACTCTCTGCGCTCAGACCGGGAGGACCGCCTGCAGCACGCACGGTCAGCCATCACGTTTGCACGGGATCGCAATCTGGAACGCGAGGCGGTGGTGGACGAACGCGCTCTGCTGCGCGATGCGCTGAAGCGCGCGATGGGCCACGCCAGCCTCGAGGATTTACGGCGTAATTTCGCGCAGCGCATCACAACCGGCGATCTGATGGAAAGGCAGACGTCATTGGGCAGATCGTTTACAACGCCGGAAATGGTGGCGTTTGAAGAAAGCAACATTCGCCGGATGCAAGCGGGGCAAGGGCAGACCGCTCCGCTCGCCACGACGCATCACCATTTCGAGCACCTCCGTCCGGGGCAACGCCAGGCCGTCGAAGCCGTTCTCGCAAGCCCTGATCAGATTCTCGGACTGCAGGGTGTAGCCGGAGCCGGAAAGACAACCTCTTTGGCAGCCATTCGTGTCGCCGTTGAACGAGAGGGATACAGAGTGCAGGGTCTTGCGCCAACGTCGCGGGCGGCGCATCAGCTCGAAGCTGCCGGTATCCCTTCCGAAACCTTACAGCATCATCTGACGCAAGGAGCGAGAGCCCACGAAGGCGCGGCGAAGCGGCTGTACTTTCTGGATGAATCGAGCCTGGCGAGCACCCGTCAGGTGCACGAGTTCTTCAGCCGCCTCAGGGCGAATGAGCGCGCGCTGTTGGTTGGAGATACGCGGCAGCACCAAGCAGTAGACGCCGGCAAGCCGTTCGAGCAATTGCAAGCCGCCGGCATGAGAACCGCGCGGCTGGATGAGATCGTTCGGCAGAAGGAGGAAGGCCTGAGGCACGTGGTCGAGGAATTGGCTCGAGGCGCTGTGCGTGAAGCGATCGGCGAACTCCAACAACAGGGCCGTGTCCATGAAGTGAGTAACCGCGACGCCCGCATGCGGGAAATCGCGCGAAGCTATGCAGCGCAGCCGGACGGGACGCTCGTGATCTCGCCGGATAACCAATCGCGAACGGAACTGAACCGCGTGATCCACTTGGCATTGCAACAGCAGGGCTCGGTGGGCCGCGATGAGCATCCGGTCCCAGCGCTGGTTCCTCGTCAGGACATGACCGGAGTCGACCGAGCCTGGGCCGGGCAATACGAGCCGGGTGACGTGGTGCGCTACAGCAAGGGCAGTCGCGCCATAGGCTTGGGCGCCGGGGAGTACGCAAAGGTGAAGGAGTTCGAAGCGACCAGCAATCTCCTCACGGTGAGCCGGACCGACGGCACGACGCTTTCGTACGACCCGCGCCGACTACAAGGCGTCACGGTCTACCGCGAGAGCGAACGCAACTTTGCCGAGGGCGACCGCGTGCAGTTCACTGCGCCCGATAAGGTGCTGAGGATCGCCAACCGCGACCTCGGCACCATCCAAAGTATTGACGCACAGGAGAACGTGGAGATCCGTCTCGACTCCGGCCGCGATGTTCACTTCAACCTGGCGAGGAATCGGCACCTCGACTATGGCTACGCAGTCACGAGCTACTCCAGCCAGAGCGTGACGGCAACCCGAGTGCTCATCCACGTCGATAGCGAAATGGCCCACGAGAAGCTGATCAACAGTCGGCTCGCCTATGTCGCCATTTCTCGCGCCTCACACGATGTGCAGATCTATACCAACGACGCCGCGAGTCTCGGCGCCGCACTGAGCCGCGAGGTGTCCCATGCTTCAGCGATTTCTTTGGAACAGCCCCCTCCGGCGAAAGAACGTGGCCAATCGCAACCGACTCTGGATGAGGGTTACTGGCAAGGGATGGCCACCTTCGGATGAACGGTTGTCTATTGATCGTCGAAACCTTGGTGCCACTCTGGTCGTCGGAGCGCTCGTCCCGCACGGCACCACAAGTCGCTGAATCTGGCGCTCCGACGAGGAGTCCGTTCCTTCCCTCCTTGTCCACTTTCCGCAGCGGTCCTCGCCGTCAAGAGTCCGCTCAGCCGCGCGCTTCCCGCGCGCCCTTGACCGCTCCGGGCCGCTGCGGACAACCGATTCCCTATAGGAGGGATGGACGGAGAGAGATGAAAGTGCTTTCCCTGCTCAATCTAGAGAGGCTGACCCAAGTTCACGACGAAAACGCGTAGAGCGAAACACAGAAAAACATGAGATCCGCTTACACCCCCCCTCCATTGCTGGACTCGCACGATGGTACAAACCAAGGGTCGCGAGAAGACCTCCCTCTCACAGTTCGCGATGCGGCGAGGTTCCTCGGCGTCAGCCCGCAGACGGTGTATCTTTGGGTAGAGCGAAAGCAGATTCCCCATCTCCGCGTGATGGGCCGCAACATTCGATTCCTGAAATCGGATTTAGAGCCCTTCCGCGCCCAATTCAAACAGGAGGTGGTGGAATGGCAAGACCAGTGAAACATGATGGGGGCTTGTACAAACGAAAGGGATCGAATGTCTGGTGGATGCAGTACCGGGACAAGGACGGCAATCGCCAGAGAGAGACGACTGGAACTGAGGACTGGAACGAAGCGCAACAGCGCCTCAGGGAGCGATTACAAGCCCGAGACAGCAACACTCTGCCGGCGTTGCGCCGTGGGCAGGATCTCACATTGGGGGAATGGGCGGACTTTTATTTGGAGAACTTCTCCAAGCCTCCGTTCCGCGCGTTGAGGACCCACGAAGTGAATCAGCGCGCCTTGAAGCACCTGAGAAGAGTGTTCGAGAGCACCAGACTCGCAAACCTGACGGCCGACGATATCGAGATGTACCTTCGCCAGCGGCTCAAGCAGCGAGCTCTAGTGAAGACCAAGAGTGGATTCGTTGAGAAGCAAGTGCTGAAGGCAACGACAGTGCATCAGGAATTACGAGTGCTGCGCCGCATGCTGAATGTGGCGGTGCGCAAGAAGTTCCTCTTTGCGAATCCATGCGCAGGTGTCGAATTTCCGGCGCGGGTCGATGGACTGTTCCGACCGCACTACGTGACGTGGTCGGAGCAACAGAAGATCGAGTTCAACGCGCCAGAGTACCTGCGATACGTGATCCGCATCATCACAGAAACCGGACTACGGATCTACAAAGAGCTGGCGCCGATGAAGAAGGACCAGCTTGATCTGGAGAATCGAACGGTGTGGATCCCAGACTCGAAGACGCCGAACGGCGTCGCTGAGGTTCCGCTTACGGACATCGCGGCTGATGCTTTCCGAAGTCAGCTTGCGATCTCAGGTCCAGGCCCTTTCATATTTCCGAGCGACCAGAATGCCAGAGGTTATCAGAGTACGTTCAAGACCGTTTGGCACGCGACGTTGCGCCGGGCGGGTGTTCCCTACTTTCGTATTTATGATCTACGTTCGACGTATGCCACTCGGCTCAGTGCCGGTGGTGTTGCTGACGAGTGGGTCACCCAGTTGCTCCGACAGGGTGATGCGAAGGTATTCAAGAAATACTCACAGATGAAGCTACAAATGAAACGCGAGGCGTTGGCCAAACTGAACCGCCAAGCCAACGAGAGTGGGGTGAGTTCTGGCACAGTGCAGGGCCATTCCGGGCGGGGTTTTGGCACAGTTTTGGCACAGTAGAGGCAAAGACAAGGCGAATACCATGGAGCGCGGGTCTAACAACTCCTTTGGAATCAACGGAAGTTTGGTCGGGGCGGCAAGATTCGAACTTGCGACCCCCTGCGCCCAAGGCAGGTGCGCTACCAGGCTGCGCTACGCCCCGATCTCTCTGGTTCTCTTGATTCTAATCTATCGGGCGTTTTGATCCCCGGATGGCCGTCAAATGTACGCGACGACTTCAATCTCAACCAGTGAGTTGGCGGGCACGCCTGCCACGGCCACGGTGGTCCGCACGGGAGGCTCGGGGCCAAAACTGCCCAGGTAGACTTCGTTCATCGCCTTGAAATCTTTGAGGTCGGCCAGGTAGACGTTGCACTTCAGCACCTTATCCATCGACGAGCCACAAGACTCGAGCCTCGCCTTGATCTCGTCCAGCACGTGCTTGGTTTGCGCTTTGATATCGCCTTCTATATGCGAGCCGACTCCCGACAGGAACAGTAAATTGCCGTACGACACGGCGGGACTGAAGAGCGGCGTCTTCTCGGGCGCTTTGCCGTTTTCCCAATGGACCATTTTCCTGGGATTCGACTGCGCGGCCGCTGGTACCGTTGCCGCGATGCCCGCCGCCACCGCCGCCCCCTTACCCAGAAAACTTCTTCGATCCGACTTGCTCATTATGGCGCTCCTTTTCGGTTGAAAATCCTGGCTATGGCTTTTTGCCGGTTCAAGGTGCGGATCGGCCGCATCCCTATAGCCGTCCAAACTTGGCGACCGCTTCGCGAATGGATATGTACTTCTCGATGAAGGGAATCATGCTGTGTTCCGATTCGTCCAGTGCCTGCGCTTTCTTAAGCACTTCGGCCGCCTTTTCCTGCGGCACAACCACCACCCCATCCATATCCGCAACGATGATGTCGCGCGGGCGAACCTGGACGCCGGCGCAGGTCACCGGAATATCGCGGCCCGCGAAGCGGTAGTGATTCACGGTCGTGGATGGCACAATCCCGCGGCTGAAGACCGGAAACTGGAGTTTGGTGATTTGTGGCGTATCACGCAGGCCGCCATCGATAACCGCTCCCGCCAACCCGCGGTACTTCATCGCGGTGCTCATCAGGCCGCCAATGCCGGCATAATCTAAGCCATCCTGAAGCACCATCACATAGACCGAGCCGGCCGGTGCTTCATCGATGGCGTCCAGCATGCCTTGCTGTGCCTTCGATCCTTCATGATGCTCCTCTTTCGTCAGCAATACGGTGGTGGCCCGTCCAGCGAACTTGCATTGATTCAAGGGCCGCATGTCGTGAGTCATGTGGGCTTTTTGTCCGTAGAGCTGCTCCATGGCGTCGGCCACCGAGGCGGCTTCGACCAGGCGGAACCCCTCGATGAGATCGTTTGGGTCCCCGGCGGAACGCGCCCTCAGCGGCATGAGTGCCGCGGCGATAGCGAGCAAAGCAATCAAAACCGCGAGAGTGTATTTTTTTATAGCCATGCTGATCCTATTCTTTGGGCCCGTCGCTGCCTGCAACGAGTCCGGCTCCGAACGTCGCCAGGGTGATGTCAGCTTCCTGGGGCAGCCCGCTCACAGCGACCGCACCCACTACTTCGCCACCCCGCCAAACCGGGACTCCGCCACCCCATCCGACGAACCGGGGATCGCCGAAATAGGCAATGTCGAAACCCTTTTCCGGATGTCGGGCGCGTTCGCCGATTTCCTGGCTGGTGGTTCGTTCGCGTGCGGCCGAGTAGGCTTTGTTCATCGCGATGGGGATGGACGAAACTGGCGCGCCATCCATTCGGGCGAATGCAATCAGCTCGCCATGCGGATCGACAATCGCAATTACGCCGGCCTTCCCCATCTTGAGCGCCTTCTCAACGATGGCATCGATGATCCGTTTTGCTTCCGCGTAGTCAATGCTCTGAGTGGTTCGCATAAGTGTCCACCAGAATATCCCTCAGGCCGGCTCAAACAAGAGGTCGAGAGCGCAAGTGTGATTAACTGAACTGGCACCACCATGAAAATCGTTGATGGCTTCCTGTTCTTAGCCCTGTGCGGGGCGGGCTGTTCTTTTGCGTTGGGGGCTGACTTCCGCCCGCCTGCCGTGCCGCTCGTCACGCACGATCCCTATTTCAGTATTTGGTCGATGTCCGATCATCTGACGGATTCTCAAACCAAACATTGGACCGGCGTTACGCACTCGCTCTCCAGTCTGGTTCGAGTTGATGGCAAGACCTACCGAATCATGGGGCGTGAGCCGCGCAGCGTCCCGGCGCTGGAGCAGACCAAGCTGGAAGTTCTGCCGACGCACACCATCTATTCGTTCCAGGGCGCTGGTATTCGCGCCACGCTGACGTTTCTTACGCCTGCTCTGCCTCAGGATTTGGATGTTCTGTCGCGTCCGGCGACCTATATAAGCTGGAGTGTTCAATCGGCCGATGACGGCAAACACGAAGTGGAAGTCTACTTGGACGCGGGGTCGGAGATTGTGGTGAACAGGAACGATGAGCCGGTTGCCTGGTCCCGTTTCCGGCTGGATAACCTGCAGGTTTTGCGTATGGGGAGCCAGCATCAACCCATTCTGAAAAAGGCCGGCGACGACCTGCGCATCGATTGGGGTTATCTGTATCTGACTGCTCCGGCGGATGACGCTTCCTCTCAGTTTGCCGGCACCAGGCAGGCCGCATTCGATGCGTTTCTTAGTAAAGGCAGCTTGCCGGAGGCCGACGATCTGCGGGTGGTCCAGCCCTATGCGCAGCCGACGCCCGTGCTGGCCTACGTGTTTCGGCTTGGTCCGGTAACGGCGGCAGCGGTTTCTCGCCACGTTGTGCTCGCCTACGACGACCTGTATTCCATCGAGTACTTTCATCGCCAGTTGCGCCCTTACTGGCGCCGCAACGGCGCCGAGGCCTCCGATCTGCTGCGGTGGGCGCTGCGCGATTACGAATCGCTCGAGAAACGCTCCACGGAGTTCGACCGGGAGCTCATGGCTGACTTGGTCGCGGCGGGTGGAGAATCCTACGCCAGGTTGTGTGCACTCGCCTATCCGCAGGCCGTTGCTGCCCATAAACTGACGGCCGACGTGGATGGCACGCTGCTGTTCTTTTCCAAAGAGAACTTCAGTAACGGCTCCATCGACACGGTGGATGTCACCTACCCCAGCTCTCCATTCTTCCTGCTCTTCAATACGCGCCTGTTGAAGGGACAACTGCAGCCAATTCTCGACTACGCAAGCATGGCGCGCTGGCGCTTTCCCTTTGCGCCTCACGATCTCGGCCAGTACCCGTTAGCGAACGGCCAGCAATACGGCGCTGGTGAGGCATCGGAAACGGATCAGATGCCGGTGGAAGAAAGCGGCAACATGCTGATCATGATAGCGGCCGTGGCACACGTCGATGGCAATGCGGAATTCGCTAAGCCCTACTGGCCGCTGTTGACGAAATGGGCTGAATACCTAAAGGAAAAAGGTCTCGACCCGGAGAACCAGCTTTGCACGGACGATTTCGCCGGCCATCTGGCACATAACGCGAATCTCTCGATCAAGGCGATTCTTGCCCTGGGAGCTTATGGCAAGCTGGCCGCTGCGCTGGGAGATGCTGAAGCGGCCGCGCAGTACGAGCAGACCGTTCGCGACTTTGCGCAGCGCTGGGTACAGATGGCCGACGATGGCGATCACTACCGGCTCACATTCGATCACGCCGGCACTTGGAGCCAGAAGTACAACCTGGTTTGGGACAAGCTGCTCGGGTTGAACCTGTTTCCACAATCAGTAACCAAAAAGGAAACCTCTTTCTATTCCGCGCACGCTAACGATTATGGGCTTCCGCTGGATAATCGAGCCGTCTACACGAAGATCGATTGGCTCGCCTGGACCGCGACGCTGGCCGATTCAAAGCAGGGCTTTGAGGCTCTCTTCGCGCCGGCCTATCATTTCGCGGACGTATCGCCGAGCCGTGTTCCGCTGACCGATTGGTACGACACCGTGACCGGAAAGCAAGTAGGTTTTCAGGCGCGGTCGGTGGTGGGCGGAATCTTCATCCGAATGCTCGATGATCCCGCGATCTGGAAGAAGTGGTCGTCCCCGGGCTGGACGTTCTCTACGCCCTATAGCACCACCACGGGGCCGAAGCAATAAACGCTCCGCTCAGAGCCCACGTTACCTTAGCGCTGCTGCCTCAGAAGAGCGTGGCCGATGGCTGCCTGTCCCAATGCCAGACCGCCGTCGTTCGCCGGCACAACGCGGTGCCAGAGCACCTGAAAGCCCGAGTTGCGCAAGCGTTCGACCGCCAGGGTAAGCAGGAAAATATTTTGGAAAACACCGCCAGTCAGTGCGACGGTATTCAAGCCTGTGGCTTCGCGGGCGAGCTTGCATACCTCGACAACTGCAGTCGCCACTGAGCTGTGGAATCGCGCCGCAATCGATGATCGCGACGCACCCGAACGCAGATCGCGAAGAATGGCTTCGAGCAGAGGGCCGGAATCCAGCGTTGTCGTTTCCCCGCTCGTGATCGGGAATGGGTAGGTGTTGTCTGTGCCGCTCGCTTCGCACAACGCCTCCAATTCCATGGCAGCCTGCCCTTCATAGTTGACTCGCTGCCGCACGCCTATTAATGCTGACACTGCGTCGAAAAGCCGACCCATGGAACTGGAGGGCACGCAGTTGAGATTCCTCTCGAATTGGCGCCGCAGAACACGCAAGTCGGCTTCTGAAAACTCCGCCACCGGCGCGAGTTCACGATCCCACTCCAACCCGGCTTGCCATAGGTGGCCAAGCGCCGTGCGTGCGGGATGTTTGATGGAAGCATCGCCGCCCGGCAGCGGAACATAGCGGAGATGCGCGAAACGCCGGAACGACGCTTGGCTGGCAACCAGAAACTCGCCCCCCCAGATGGCCCCGTCGGAACCATACCCGGTGCCATCAAACGCCACGGCGATTACGGATTCGTTGGGCTCCAATCCGTTCTCCGCCGCTAGCGCTGCCGCGTGAGCGTGATGATGCTGCACCTCAAACCGTTTGATGCCGCGTTCCTTGGCAAAGTCAATCGCCCACCGCGTGGATAAATAACCGGGATGCTGATCGCAAACCACGCAGCGGGGATCCACGCGAAAAAGCCGGAGCATGTGGCTCAGTGCGGCCTCAAAAGCACGCTGCGTCTCGAGCGTGCCCATGTCGCCGATGTGCTGGCTGAGATAGGCGAAGCGCCCTTTCGTGATGCAGAGGGTGGCTTTCAGTTCGGCGCCAACGGCAAGCAGATCGTCCGTTGGCTGTCTCAACACAACCGGAAATGGAGCATAGCCCCGGGATCGCCGCAGCGGGATTTCCTTGTCCTCGAGCGTGCGCACCACGGAATCGTCGCAGACCACTTCAATTTCGCGGTTGTGGACCAGGAGAGCATCGGCAATGCCATGCAGCCGGATGCGCGCTTCGGCGTTTTCGCGAACGATCGGCTCGCCCGATACATTGGCCGAGGTCATCACCAGCGGCGCTTCCTCAAGCAGTAGATAATGCAGCGGAGCGTAGGGCAACATCACGCCCAGATGTTCGTTGCGCGGCGCCACTAGGCTGGAGATGGAGTTGGGCTTGCGGTTTCGCAGCAGCACAATCGGGCGAGCGCGGGAACTCAAAAGCCTTGCCTCCTCCCCGCTGACTTCGGCAAACCGGCTTACTGCCGCCAAGTCGCGGGCCATCAGTGCGAAGGGCTGCTCAATGCGGCTTTTCCGTTCGCGCAGCAATCGCAGCGCCGCATCGTTGGTTGCGTCGCATGCGAGATGGAACCCTCCGATGCCTTTGATCGCAACCACGGCCCCTGAGGCCAGCATGGCCTTCACCGCGGCGATCGATGCAGGTCCGGTGCTTTGGGCCTGCTCTTCGAATCCGTTGCCGGTTGACATGATGAGCGACACATGCGGTCCGCAGGCCGCGCAGGCATTCGGTTGCGCGTGAAAACGCCGGTTGAGCGGATCGCGATATTCGGCTTCGCAGAGCGGGCACATCGGAAACGAGGCCATGGTGGTCGCCGGCCGGTCGTACGGCAAATCGCGAATGATGGTGAAGCGTGGCCCACAGTTCGTGCAGTTGATAAACGGATAGCCATAACGGCGGTCTCCCGGGTTCTGTAACTCGCGTAAGCAGTCATCGCAGATCGCGATATCGGGCGACACCGGCGTACTGGCAGATGGCTTGCTCTCGCTTTCGAGAATCACAAAGGCCTCGTCGTGAGTAACGTCAATGTCCCCCGCGTCGAGAGACTCAATCACAGACAGAGGCGGCCGGCGAAGACGGATGTCGCTTTGGAAACGTTCGATGGCGGCAGGCGGCCCTTCCACTTCAATGCGCACGCCTGAACTGTGGTTCAGGACGAAGCCCGTCAGGCCGTGTTCGCGGGCCAATGAATAAATGAAGGGACGAAAGCCGACGCCCTGTACCACGCCGTCAATGAGGATGCGCCGCCGCAGCCTTTCGGTCAGTTCGTTGCTCTTGTGCATCTGTCTGGAACCAGTACCGGGGGGAATCCTACGTAAAACTGGAAACCCGTTCTTGCGGTTATCAGCATATACTTTGACCGTACCCCTTTATACGGGATTTCGAAGGAGTCAGTCGATGTGTTTAGCCGTGCCAGGGCAGGTGAAGCAGATTTACGAGGACCAGGGCATCCGGATGGGACGAGTCAACTTCGGTGGAATTGTGAAAGAAGTGTGCCTGGCTTATCTGCCGGAAATCAACGTCGGCGACTACACCATTGTGCACGTCGGTTTCGCCATCTCCAAGGTCGATGAAGAATCCGCCAACGCGACCCTGCAAATGTTCCGTGATCTCGGGGTCCTCGAGGAGGAGCTAGGCGCAAAGGCAGAAGCAACGGCAGGTGACAGTCATGAAGTACCTAAATGAATTTCGAGACGGCGAACTCTCACAAAAGCTGGCGCACGATATTCGCCAAATAACCACGCGCCCCTGGGCACTGATGGAAGTCTGTGGCGGGCAAACACACTCCATCATCCGGAACGGTATCGATCAGCTGCTGCCGGAAGAAATCGAGCTGATCCATGGCCCCGGTTGCCCGGTGTGCGTCACGCCGCTGGCTCTCATCGACCAGGCGTTGGCGATCGCCTCGCAGCCCGGCGTCATCTTTTGTTCGTTCGGCGATATGCTCCGCGTTCCGGGCAGTACCCAGGACTTGTTCCGCGTGAAGAGCGAAGGCGGTGACGTGCGGGTGGTTTACTCACCGCTCGATGCGGTCACCGTTGCCCGACAGAACCCTGAGCGGGAAGTCGTCTTCTTTGGAATTGGCTTTGAAACCACGGCGCCGGCCAATGCCATGGCCGTCAAGCTGGCGCATCAATTAGGTCTGAAAAACTTTTCCCTGCTCGTGTCTCATGTGCTGGTGCCGCCGGCGATCGAAGCCATCATGACATCGCCCGGCAACCGTGTTCAGGCGTTCCTGGCGGCCGGACATGTCTGCAGCGTCATGGGTTACTGGCAGTATCCTCCAATCGCTCAGAAGTATCGTGTCCCGATTGTGATCACCGGGTTCGAGCCGCTCGACATATTGGAGGGTATCCGCCGGACGATTGTTCAGCTCGAGGGCGGCCAGTCTGAGGTTGAGAACGCGTACGAGCGTGCGGTAACCATGCCGGGCAACACCGTCGCTCAACAGACGCTGGCCGACGTCTTCGAGGTCACGGACCGTGCCTGGCGAGGCATCGGAGTAATCCCGCAGAGCGGCTGGCGGCTGCGCGAAACGTATCGCGACTATGACGCCGAGCACCGCTTCCATGTCTCGAACATCCAGACCCAAGAATCATCCAAGTGCCATAGCGGCGAAGTATTGCAGGGCCGACTGAAGCCTAACCAGTGTCCGGCGTTCGGCAATGAGTGCACCCCTCGGCATCCGCTGGGGGCGACCATGGTTTCGAGCGAAGGCGCTTGCGCGGCTTACTACAATTACGGCCGGTTCCTGACCATTGGTTCGGCTCCGGCAACCGCCTCGGTTTCGGCAAGCTGAATGAAAGATGAATTGAACTTCGAAAACTGGGTTTGTCCGTTACCGTTGCGCGACTATCCCTCGATTGTCATTGGACACGGCGGCGGCGGGCAGCTTTCGAGCGAGCTGGTGGCGCATCTTTTTCTCCCTGCTTTCCAGAATTCCGTGCTGCAGAACCTGGGAGATTCGTCCGTATTGCCGGAGACGGCGGGACGGCTGGCGTTCTCGACGGATTCTTATGTCGTGCGTCCCCTGTTCTTCCCCGGTGGCAGTATCGGCGATCTGGCCGTGAACGGCACGGTCAACGACCTGGCCATGAGCGGTGCGCGTCCCCTGTATCTCAGCGCGGCCTTCATTCTGGAGGAAGGTTTTCCCATCGCGACACTTGCGGGAGTCGTCGATCGAATGGCCTCCGCCGCGCGGAGAGCCGGTGTTGTCATCGTGACCGGCGACACCAAAGTCGTCGAAAGGGGCCACGGCGACGGTTGCTATATCAACACGGCCGGCATCGGGGTGATTCCGCCGGGCGTTGACATCGGTCCCTCGGGAGCGCGGCCCGGTGACGTGGTTATCGTCAGCGGATCCATCGGCGACCATGGCATGGCAATCATGAGTGTCCGCGAAGGGCTGGAGTTCGACACCGTGATTCAGAGCGATTGCGCCCCGCTGAGCGCTCTGGTTGCCGACATTCTCCCTCTCGGCGGCGTTCACGTGCTGCGCGACCCCACTCGCGGCGGCGTCGCTTCCTCACTTAACGAAATCGCTGCCAGTTCGAAAGTCGGCGTGGCCCTGGATGAGCGCAACATACCGGTTGAGCCGGAAGTGCAAGCCGCTTGCGACCTGCTGGGGATGGATCCCATCTACGTCGCCAATGAGGGGAAGTTGCTCGCCATCGTAAGCGCCGGGTCTGCCGATGCGATTCTCGAACGCATGCGCAGGCATAAAGTGGCCGCGAGGGCTGCCATCATCGGTACCATTACAGACCAGCATCCGGGCTTGCTGGTTACCAGGACCGCAATCGGCGGCACGCGCGTTGTGCCTATGCAATTGGGCGAACAACTGCCGAGAATCTGCTAGGCGGTTCAAGCGACGCCGTCTAAAGACGATAAGCCTAATGACCGCCGCTAGCGGTCCGGAGGGTTATCATGAAGTCCCTGTTTTTTGCCGGCGCCGCTTTGACATTTTGCGGTGTCACGTTGCTCGCCGCAGCCAGCGACCCGCTGCCGTTGTTGAACCCGCTGCCGAAACCAGTGCCTATGATTCTTCTGATCGATGGCCCCGACGCCACGCCTCCTGCCACCCCAATTGCGGACGCCGCGGCCGCCGATGCGTTCGAGCCTACTGTGGAAGCGGCGCCTGTTGCTCTCGTTCAACCCGCGCCGGCTAAAGCCGAAGCGAACACGGCTGCTGTCGCGGCGAACAAAAACAGCGGGACCATCAACAAAATCTGGACCGCCAGCCTGGCAGCACTCTTGGGGGGAACTGCGATGGACGCTGCTTCATCGTGGGGTAAGTCTGAGACCAACCCACTCCTGCGCTCGGCGAACGGCACCTTCGGAATGCGGGGGTTCATGATCAAGGGTGGGTTGGCTGGCGCCCTGATTGCGCCTGAAATTCTGATGCGTGACAACCAGGAAGCCAAGAAGAAATTCGCTGTTGTGAACTTCATCGCCGCAGGCGTATTCTCAGCTGTTGTTTTTCACAACCTGACAATCCCGATACCGAAGTAGACTCGAACCGCGACGGTGCAACCCGCTAACGGCGCACCAGCGTTGCCACGCCTGCCGTTAGACCTGGCTGCTTGCTGTAAACGGTCGTCTGCCATTGCACCTTGATCGTCGATTTGTCCAACGGGCGAATCGTCAGCCAGCCCTTGCTCCCGTTTGCGCTCTCCCAGTTGAGCGTTTTCGCGTTCACTTCTTGTGCGGTGAGTTGAAAGCTGACGTCGGGAGAGATATCTGCTCGGGTTTGGTCAACCTGGTAGCGCGCGCGATAAGTGCCATGCAGTTCACCTTGGGCGCGGAAGAACTTCAGTTCGATGAAGTCCGGCGGATACAGGCCGGCCTTCCGTTTTTCAGGCTTGGGAGGGGCGTAAACCCATTCTCCCTCGAAAGGGGAACTTGCCACAGGAACAACGGCTGCCGCGACCGGCGGCTTGTTGAGCGGACTGGAAGCAACGGCCGGGGTATTTTGCGGGCTAACGACCGGTGCTGGAACCGGTTGCGGCGGGGCCGGCTTCGGCAAAGTCGGCGCTTGCATCAGGGGTGCTGGAATGCTGGCGGCCGGTGTGCCGTCGATCTTAGGTGGCGTCTGGCGTGCCATGGCGATTTCTGTTTCGCGAGCCAGTTCATTGTGGTTCACTGGCTTTACGGTTGCGACGAACGGTGGGGCCGGCTGAGTTGCCTGCTCAGGAGCCGCTGCCTGCGGAGTGGTGGCCGTCACATTGTTCGGGGGCGCCGGGGAGGGGCCTTGCGATCCCCCAGCGTCTGCAACCTCAGGCTTGCTCGGCTTCGCCTCAAAAACGCTGCGCAATCGGGCGGACAGACTTTGCGGCCGGGCCTCGGCCCGGGACGCGTTGGTGCTAACGTTCGGCGGCGGGCCTATCGATGCTCCAGAGCCCGATTGGGCGGCGGGTGGATCCTGCGGCGGGACGTACCCCATCGACTTGCCGCCAATTGAACTCCCCAGATCGTCCGCAAAAAACCACACAGCCGCTGTTGTTAGCGTGAGGGCGCCGACCGTGGACCATACCCACCACGGCACGTAGCGCCGTATTCTCGTGAGAAACTGGCGCGCATCCTCTCTGTCCATACCGGCGGCCATTCCCAGATTGCCGGTACTCGGGGTGTAGTGGAGCCTCTCGTTAGCTGCGTTGACACCTTTGTCGTACTGTTTCCGGCTATCGGTGTCGCAGAGGACATCGACGATCGAGTTGAGCCGGCGCATCTGTGCCTCGGCAAGACGCCGAAGTGTCTCGTCCGTCTGCTGGTCTGGATGCAGCAGTTTGGTGAGTTTCCGGTGCGCCTGGTGAATCTCCTCCGGAGTGGCCTCCGGTGTCAATCCCAGCTCCTCGTAGTAGTCCATTTGCCTTTGGTTTACAGAATCGTCGTAATCGGCAGGGTTAGCCGAGTGAAAGCCGTATGGAAAGAATCATGATACATTCGTCACTCTCAATCCTCGGCCGGCCGCAAAACAACATACCGGCCCCCGCTCCGGCTATTTTATCGTTTCCCGGCGTGCTCAAGCCGGTCGAATCGGATCTCGTTCTGTTTAGCGCATCTTGATCCGAAAAAGCCCAATCGCCGTCATCTTCAGCAGCAGCAGACCGTGTCGGAACCGGTGAATGTTCGTCGATCCGTAGGTGCGCGCCAAATAGCGGATGGGAATGTCGACGGTTCCGAGCGCCAGCGTCGCGGCGGGGAAAAGGAGTTCGAAGTCTCCGAACGGATCGAAGTCGCCAAAGTCCCGCCGCCACGCCAGGATGCGGCCGTAGTCGGCGCGGGTTACCAGTTTCGTTCCGCACAGCGAATCGCCGATTTGCATATCCAGCACCCAGCTCAAGGCCTTCGCGAAGAACACGTTTCCCAGGTGGTTCAGGAACCGCATCGCCTCGCCCTCCATCGGGTACACCAGCCGGGACCCGTTGACGAAGTCGGCATGACCTTCGCAGTAGGCCCAGTAGAAACGCTCCAGCATTTCGGGTGGCATGGTGAGGTCTGCGTCCAGGATCGTCAGCAACGGTTCGCTCGCCTTTGAGAATCCCAGCCTCACGGCATCGGCCTTCCCCTTGCCGGTCTGCTGAAAGGCCTGTATGCGGAAGCGGTCCTTATATTCCGCTGTTACCCGCTGAATTTCTTCCCAGGTTCCGTCACTCGAGTGGCCTTCCACAAAGATAATCTCAATCGGCCCAGGGAAGTTCTCGAGCCTTTTCAAAGCGTTCTCAATGTTCCCCCGCTCATTACGCGCTGGGATCACGCAAGAAAGGCCCTCGGGTGGACTGGCGATGCGCGGCCGAAGCACGACCAGATACGTAAGTGCAAACCATCGCAGCAGGGGAACCATCGGCAGCGTCCGGTTGATCAGATCTCCCAAGCCCAGGAGCCTCCATGGGACATAAGCCAACTGCCGTTCACGGATTAACTCGAATCCGGATACCTCGGCGAGATTCTCGACGTCAACTCGCGTCAGGAACGTCGATGGCAGCTCGCCCCTGCGGATGTTCATCCGGTTGGCAGCTTTGTAGAGCCAGCGAAGATAGGGGCTGTAGAGAATGACTAATAGCCGGGACGTACGCGACAGCCTGGGTTTTAGTTGCATCAGCAAGCCCTGGATATCGAAATGATGGTTGAAGGTGCCGTTGACCAGAATCGCGGTCCGCTGATCCCGTTCGCCGCTTAGATCCGGAAACTCCTCATCCTGCACAACCACCTGCTTCAAGGGGTTTTCCGTCGCACCCAGCAGAGTTAAATCGTCCTCATCACGCGGCATCCACTGAATCAACCGGTCATAGTACTTCGTTATCGAACTGAGTTCGTGGGCAAGCAGCGTCGCAACGTATTTCCTCCAGCCTGTGGCCGGAGATCGCGCCATGCTCCTGGCTGTAGCTCCGTCGTTTCCTGGGTATGGCGCCATGTCGTTTAGGGAATGGTGAGGATTGTTCGGCGAACAAACGGTCTTACAGGCGAAAGACCGTCAGTGTTTCCGGACCGCCGAGAGACGTGCGGACACTCGCAGAGCCATGTTAGCATTGGGCCGCGCTCGAACCCCGGGGGGCGCCGTTGCGCCGAAGCTACCCCGCCACCGTTGTTTCCGCGTGTTGGCGCTCGCTTTGCGCTCCCATCAGTCGCGCAAGCAGCATCGCCATCTCCATGGCTTGTTCGTAGTTCAGGCGCGGATCAACTTGTGAACGGTAAGCCCGCTTCAGATCGGCATCCTTCAGGTTGCGTGCGCCGCCCAGGCACTCGGTCACGTCTTCACCGGTCAATTCAATGTGGATCCCGCCCAGACTGCTGCCCCCTCGGCGATGGATGGCAAAGGCCTGTTCCAGTTCGAAAAGGATGTCATCAAAGTGGCGTGTTTTCGTGCCGTCACCGGTCAATTGCGTGTTGCCATGCATCGGATCACAGCACCACAGAACCGTCAGTCCGGTTGAGCGAACCGCCTCAATGGCCTTTGGCAGATCCTCCGCTATCCCCTTCTTGCCGAATCGGTGAATCAAGGTAAGCCGCCCAGGTTCATTCAGCGGATTCAAAACCTCCACCAACTCCACCAGCGTCTGCGCCTTGATTCCCGGCCCGATCTTCACACCAATCGGATTGGCGATGCCCCGGAAGTATTCGACATGCGCTCCCTGCGGATCGGCGGTTCGCATGCCGATCCAGGGAAAGTGCGTCGACAGGTTGTACCAGGGCTCTCGCCGCGGAACTCTCCGGGTCTGCGCCTCCTCATAGACCAGGTGCAGGCCTTCGTGGCTGGTGAAGAAGTCCACCCACTTCATGTCGGCGGCGCTCACACCCAGAATGCTCTCCATAAATCGCAGAGAGTCCGTTAACCGCTGGGCGATATTGTGGTACTCGCCGGCCAGTGGAGAGTGCCGGGCGAACTCGAGATCCCAGTTTTCCGGATGGTGATGATCGGCGAAACCGCCTTTCACCAGGGCACGGATGAAGTTCAGCGTCAGGGCCGAATGTTCATAGGCGCGCACCAGCAGGTGCGGATCCGGCTCACGCTCTTCGGCTGTGAAGCCGGGACGATTCACAAGGTCGCCGCGATAACTGGGAAGCGTCACTCCATCGTGCGTCTCGAACTCTTCCGATCGCGGCTTGGCGTACTGGCCGGCGAACCGCCCCACCCGGATCACCGGCTTCTGGCTGCCCTGCACCAACACCAGGCTCATCTGCAGCAGAATTTTGAGCTTGCTGGTAATGGCATCCGCGGTGCAGTCGCTCAGGTTCTCGGAGCAGTCACCGCCTTGTAAGAGGAACCGCTGCCCCGCAGCCGCCTTCGCCAACTGGCTCTTGAGTTCTTCAATCTCCCATGAGGTCACCAGTGGCGGAAAGCTCGCGAGCCGGCTCACAGCTTTGGCGAGATCCTCTGCCGACGCGTACGTTGCTTGTTGTGCGGCGGGCTTATTGCGCCACGATCCCGGTGCCCACTTGGTCATTAAACTAGCAACGTATCACAGCGCTCAAATGCTTATGAGTTTCTACAAAACCGTGGGGAGAATCTGGACTTCCGGCACGGCCACCCGCGGCGGCAGCTTCGCGACGGCCAGAACCAGCTCCGCAACATCCACCGGCTGCAATGCCTTCTGAAGAGTCTCCGCCGTCGGCTTCACCGGGACGCTTTTCCATGAGTTCCGTGTCCACCAAGCCCGGACACACCACGCAGGTGCGAATCCCGTTCTCTTTTTCCTCCACACGAATGGCGTGTGCCAGGCCAAGCATTCCCCGCTTCGAGGCCTGATACGCAGCGCCGGAGACATCCGGCACAAGCCCGGAGATGGACGCGATATAGATCAAGTGCCCGGACTTCGCTTCACGCATGGCCGGAAGCAGCGCCGCCGTGAGGTAATAGGCACCGTCCAGGTTAACGGTCAATAGTTCGTTCCAAATATCCGTATTGAGGCGCTTCAACGAACGATCGGGCGTGTTGGTTCCAGTCGCATAAATCAGGATGTCGACGCGTCCGAGTTCAGCGATGGTCTTTTCGGCAAGAGCCTTCATCGCTTTCGCGTCGGCCGCATCGGCCGCCGCAACGTGGATGCCATGTCCTTCCTGCTTTAGCTCCGTCTCGAGCTTGCGCAACCGGTCGTCGCGGCGCGCGGAGGCCATCACCTTCGCGCCTTCACGCGCGAACAGTACGGCCGCTTCCCGTCCGATACCGCTCGATGCGCCCATCACAAGAACAGTTTGATCCTTCAGTGAAACAGACATATGGAAAGACCCTAGGCTATCATTCGCGGCGGCTTTCCAGCCGCTTTCTCCCAACGCTAATAGTCCCTGGATTGAAATGGCGAGGCGGGCAGACCAGCGCCGTTGAACAGGCTGGCGTCCGGCGTACTGGTCCATGCATAGCGGACCACCACCGGATCCTTGACCCCCGGACTGGATACCCGAACATGGTCACCTTCGATGACTGCCTCCGCCGTAACGAACTTCCGATCAGGGCCCGCGATCTCAAACCCGCTGAGCGACCCGCCCTTGGCGGCCAGACCGCTCTGGGCGTGATCGAACCACACGTCGAGCGAATCGCCCGTCCGTGTGGCCTGTCGAAACATCGGTCCGGAATACTCGACTTTCTCTCCATAAGCGATCGCTTCCGCCGCCAGGGCCAGCCGCAATCCGACGTCCTGCTTGTTCTTCGGATGGATGTTCTCCGGATCGCCAATGTCGATGGTGACGGCCATGCCGGTGTTTACCAGGTCAAGCGTTTTGCGTTGCGCCTCGCGGACTTCGGGCCACGCGGACTTTGCTTTGAAGTTGGCAATTTGCACAAACAGAAATGGAAAATCACCTTCGTCCCAGGCGCGGCGCCAGTCGCGGATCATGGTCTGGAACAGCAGCCGGTAGATGGGGGCGCGGTCGGCCGACGTATTGCTCTCTCCCTGGTACCAGATGACGCCGCGAATAGGAAAGGGCGTCAACGGAGCGATCATCGCGTTGAACAGGCCCGCGGGACTCCACGAAAGCCGTTCGTTCGGCTCCCAGGGGAGTTCCTCGGGCTTGCGGCCCTCGGCCTTGGCCTTCTCCTGCGCCTGGCGCGCCAGTTCGAGCCGTCTTGTTTTTGCGCTGAATTCATCCGCCAGGGAGGCCCAGGATAGAAGCACCGGAATCAGTGAAGCATCGGAACCCAAGCCGCGCATGCTGGTCCATGCCTCCGCCGGCGTGCCGCCCCAATTGGATTCGATCAGCCCAATGGGCACGTGCTCCTTTTCTTCCAACCGCCGCGCAAAGAAGTAGGCGACGGCGGAGAACGTGGCTGCCGTTTCGGGTGCGCACGCCGTCCAAGGCTGCGCCTTTACGTTATCCAGCGGATAGGCGGAAACCGCGTGGTCGACTTGAAACAACCTGATCCGCGGGTGATTGGCGGCCGCGATCTCAGCTGGCCCATTGATCGCTTCCACCAGTGTGAACTCCATATTCGACTGACCGGACGCCACCCATACATCGCCAACCAGCACGTCGCTGAACTCAATCGTGTTCTCTCCCTTGATCGTCATTGGGAAGGGCCCGCCTGCTTCCCCGGGCGGCAGGTAAACGCTCCACTGGCCCAAGCTGTCTGCCGAAGCTGTGCCGCTCGCTCCGCGAAACGTGACGGTAACGGCCTCGCCGGCGGCCGCCCAACCCCAGATGTGGAGCGGGAAGTTTCGTTGCACCACCATGTGGTCCGTTAACACCGCGGGCAGAGTGACCGCAGCCGAAAGCGGCAGTGCCGAGAGTGCCATCAGCGCGGCGACGATGAAATGAGTCGGCCGGATTTTGCAGATTTGCATCGAGCTCCTGGGATGAGAAAACTCTGGAGAGTCCGCCTGGCCGGCAATCTCTCCGGACATCACGTCTAGTTTATCCGGCCAACCAGATTACACTGGTCCCATGCGCACAACCTTGCTCCTCGTTTGCCTTGCCATGAGTCTGCTCGCGGAAACCGCGGGTGGGCTTCGCTGGACTCCGCCGCCGGGCTGGAAGAGTGAAGGTTCAACTTCGATGCGAGTTGCCACATACGTACTGCCGACCGGGCCAAATGACAAGACAGAGTGCGCGGTTTACTTCTTCGGTCAAGGCAAAGGCGGCACCGTCGACGCAAACATCGAACGCTGGAAGGGACAGCTGGTGGACGCAGCGGGCAAGCCAGCCAAGGCCGACATACAGAAAAAGACCGTCCACGGTCTTCCGGTAACCACCATCGATACCACGGGCTCCTACACCGGTATGGGCGGCCCGATGAACGCCTCGCCCACGGTTCACGCCAACTACCGGCTGCTTGGCGCCATCATCGAAGGACCGGGTGGAAACATTTTCGTGAAGTTCACCGGTCCGTCGAGGATGGTCGCCGCCAATCTCAAGAACTTCGAGCAAATGATCAGTTCGTTCCAAAAAGAGAAGTGATGCAAAGTTGGTTAGGTTGCTACTGACCAAGACACTCATAGCGTGTGCCACCCTGGCAGGGCTAGCGGCGGCACAAGAACTCGTTTCCTTTCCGACTCAGGATGGCGGGCTTATCTATGCCGACCTATATGGGAAAGGTGACCGGGGACTTGTGTTCGCGCACGGTGGGCAGTTCAACAAGGAGAGTTGGCAGAAGCAAGCGCAGGTATTCGCAACCGCCGGCTTTCGCGTGCTGGCGATTAACTTTCGAGGCTATGGCCAGTCGCGAGGTCCGGGGCAGGCCGATCCTCTGAGCGCACCTCTTTACCTGGACGTGTTAGCCGGCGTCCGCTATCTGCGGCAGACGGGTGCTAAAACCGTATCGGTGGTCGGGGGCAGCATGGGCGGATCTGCCGCAGGCGACGCATCCATTACAGCCGGCCCGAATGAGATCGATCGCATTGTGCTCTTGGGCGCAGCTCCGAACCGGCCCGCCGAAAAACTCAAATCGGCTACGCTCTTCATCGTGGCCCGCGACGACGCAAGCTCGGGTGTACCGAGGCTCCCTGGGATTCGCGCGCAGTACGACAAAGCGCCAAACCCGAAGGAGCTAATCATCGTGGACGGCTCGGCGCACGCGCAGTATCTCTTCGGAACTGATCAGGGAGAGCGAGTCATGCGCGATATGCTGCGCTTCCTCACCGCGCCGTGAGCCTGGCGCATTTCTCTGTTGACTCTACGAAGGCTTTCGTAGTACCGTCTTCTCAGGGCGCATAGCCTCTACTTCAGAACCGATTCTTAACTTTCAAAATAAAGTTCGGATTCGGCCAACGACCGGCCGCCTTTGTGAGTCTAAAGGGCGTTGCAAGCCGCTATCGTTGTGTTCGACGGAATTCCCAGTCCCAGCCGCGAGCCTCGACTGCTCGTATAGACGCCCTGCTCGCGGAGGCGTTCGCCCCATGAGGGCATTTGAGATAAACAGCATGATGACCTCAGAGAGTAATGTCCCGACGCGCAACGGTGAATCAAGACCCCTACCGTTCTTCGAAACCATCCGGCAAGACCTGCGATACACACTTCGCACGCTGCGCCGTGATGCGGGTTTCACCACGTTTGCGATTCTTATCGTCGGACTCGGTATCGGCGCCAGTTCCACCATCTTCAGCGTCGTCAACGCGTTGCTGCTCCGCCCGCTGCCGTTCAACGATCCCGGCCAGTTGGTGTGGGTCGCGAACAAGGACACGGATGGCGGCCTGTCGGGGCAGACGGTCCAAGTGGGACACTTCACGGACCTGCGCGAGCGCAACAAGTCGTTCTCGGATATGGCGGCGTACTTCGCGTTCTATGGGGTGGGCGACAGCAAGCTCACCGGCGACGGCGAACCTGAACGGCTGAGCGGTGTTCCAGTTTCGCAGAACTTCTTCCCGCTGCTCGGCGTGAAGCCATTGATCGGCCGGTTGTTCACCGCCGACGAATGCAAATGGAACGGTCCCAAGGCGGTGCTCTTGAGCAACGGTTTATGGAAGCGCCGCTTCGCCTCCGATCCAGGCATCGTCGGAAAAAGCCTCACACTCGACGATGCGCCCGTTACGGTCGCCGGTGTTCTGCCGGAGTCTTTCGATTTTTCGTCGGTATTTCATCCGGGCAGCCATATCGATCTGTACTTTCCGTTTCCGCTGACAGCGGAGACCGATCGCTGGGGTAACACGCTGTCGATCGTAGGCCGGCTGAAGCCCGGCATCTCCCTTCGGGCCGCCCAAGCGGAGTTCGACATTCTCGGGAAGCAGCTGACCAACGAACACCCGCGCGATCGCAACAGCCTGGATCCGGTTCTCACGATGCTTGAAACCCATGTGAGTGGACGGCTCAGGCCCGCGTTGTTTGTGCTGGCCTGCGCCGTCGGCGTGGTCATGCTGATCGTGTGCGCCAATCTCTCGAACCTGCTGCTGGCGCGCACCGCAACTCGTCAAAAGGAAATCGCCATTCGCGCAGCGCTGGGGGCAGGCCGTCGCCGCCTGATCCAGCAGATGCTGACGGAGAGCGTGGTGCTTTCGTGCAGCGGAGCCGTGCTGGGCTTGATTCTGGCACTGGCAGGCGCCCGGGTCTTGTCGCATCTGGATGCCATCAACATTCCGCTGCTCGAGAGCGTTCGCGTGGATGCCGTCTCGCTCGGCTTCACGATGCTGGTCGCCGTTGCCACCGGCCTGCTTTTCGGATTGGCTCCCGCGCTGCAGGTTCCTTCCATTGCTGTGCATCGTGCTTTGAAGGAGAGCGGCCGCGGCGCGAGCGAAGGGAAACGGTACGCCTGGATTCGCGGCACACTGGTGGTGGCCGAGGTCGCCTTTGCCTGCGTGCTGCTGGTGGCGGCCGGGTTGCTGATTCGAAGCTTCCTGCGCGTCCTCGACGTCAACCTCGGATTCCAGCCTGAGCGGGCTGCCACCATCCGCATCGATCCAAGCTCCACTTATAAAACTCAGGCGGAGAAGAATGCCTACTTCAATGAAGCGCTTCGCCTCGCCAGAGACATACCGGGCGTGCAGGCTGTGGGCCTCACAGACGTGCTGCCGTTGGGCCGCAATCGAACGTGGGGCGCCCCTGCACTCGGTCAAGTGTACCCGCCGGGCCAGTATCCCGTCGCCTTCGTCCGCATTGTGAGCGATGGCTATTTGCAAGCGATGGGCATTCCGCTACGGCAGGGAAGGGACTTCACCGAACGAGACTCGCTGACGGGCGAGAAGGTGATTATGGTCAACGAAACGCTGGCGCGCATTCTCTGGCCGGGTCAGAATCCAATCGGGCAAATGATGGCGCAAGACAAAGGACGGCGCGTCGTCGGCGTGGTGGGCGACGTGCGGCACCTGGCGCTGGAACAAGCCTCCGGTCCTGAGATGTACCTGCCCATCCGTCAGACCGGCGACTACTCGTCGGTCGACCTGGTAGTGCGTAGCACTCTGGCTCCCGCGGAACTGGCCTCGGCGGTGCGCAATGCCGCTGAAGCCCATTGAACCCAACCTGCCGGGAGAGTTTCGCACCCTACAGCAGTTGGTGGACAAGGCCACTTCACCTCGCCGCTTTGTGGTCCTCCTGCTGGGCGGATTCTCGGCCTTCGCGCTCATTCTGGCGTCACTCGGAATCTATGCCGTCATCTCGTATTCGGTCAACCAGAGGACCCAGGAACTGGGCATCCGGATGGCGCTGGGCGCTTCGGCGTTAGACCTCCAAAGCGGCATCATCTTGCAGACTCTCAGCCTGGCGGCCATGGGCATGCTGATCGGCGTGGTTGCTTCGTGGCTGTTGGCACGGGCGCTCGGCAGCCTGCTGTTCGGCGTCACCTCGACCGACCCGGCCACCTTCCTGGGAATGTTGATTGTCCTGACTGCGGTCGCGGCACTCGCCGGTTATCTTCCGGCCCGGCGGGCATCGCGGATCGATCCCATGATCGCCTTGCGGGCCGACTAGTCGTCCGTTCCGAGAAAACTCCCCAAGCCGCCAATGCCGCCGGTCAGCGCCTTCAACGGGCTCTTCTCGTCACCTGCATGCGCATGCTCCGACGGCGACAATTCGTGCCGCAGCCGCTCCAGCGTCATGCTTTGCAAGATCACGCGGCCGGGCCCCGTCAGTGTTGCAAGAAATAATCCCTGGTTACCGAAGATCGCCGTGCGGATGCTGCCCACCATCTGTATGTCGTAGTTGATGGTGGGCTCAAACGCGACCAGGTGCCCGGCCTGCACTTGCAGCATTTCGCCGGGCTGCAGCGTGAAGTCGACGTGATCGCCTCCGGCATGAATGAACACCGCCCCGGGGCCGGTCAGCTTCTGCAAAATAAATCCTTCGCCGCCCAGCAAACCGGCTCCTAGCTTTCGAACCATGGTGATGTCCAGGTTGACGCTGCTCTGCGCGAACAGAAACGCATCGCGCTGCACCATGATGACTTGGCCGGCCGCCAGTTCGAAGACCTGTATCTTGCCGGGATAGTGGCCCGCGAAGCCGACCTCGCCGGCCGCGGTCGCTTGGAAGAAGGTCCAGAACAGGCTCTCGCCCATCAGCTTGCGCTTAATCGCTCCGATAATCTTATCCCCGATCGTCTGACCGGTCATCCTGGTCTGCCACTCGATCTGGGCCGACTTGTAAATCATCTTGCCGGCTTCGGCGTAGATCTCCTGGCCGGGTTGCAAATGAACCCGCGCAATCTGGAGGTTGTGACCTTCGATGTCGTATTTCAGAGGTTCAACCACCACGGGTTGGGCGGTGTAGGTCGTGCCGGCTGCCCCCATCGGCCGGCCGCAGTTTACACAGAACTTCGAATTCTCGTTGAGTTGGGTCCCACAATTTGTGCAGAAAGCCATAGCCTAGCCATAGTAACGAAAATGGCCCGCGCGGGGCCAAGAATACTCCGCCGCGTCAGGGGCGCTGAACATCTTCAATGAATCAAATCATCCCCGTTCATCGGCGGCCATTGTTCCCTATGGAACCGGGTACAAGAACTTCAGCGCGTCGCCGATGCGGTGACCCCAGGCTTGCTCGTTGTGCCCGGCTCCCTCGTCGATGTCGAACGCGAGGTCGCGGCCCAGCTCCCACCCTTTTTCGATCAGCGCGTCGCGCAAGCTCAGGGCATCCCGCTCCGTGGCCAGCGCATTGCTGCCCTCAGCCGTACCGATATCCAGCCAGATCTTCAGAGGCGGTTTCTTTTTCAGCTTCTGAACCCGGTGCATGATGTCCCGGTTCGCCCACCACACCGACGGCGACATCACCACCAGCTTGCTGAACACATTCGGGTATTCCAGGCCCAGGTACATCGTCACCAGCCCGCCCAGCGACGAGCCGCCCAGCCCCGTGTTGGCCTGGTCGCGATAGGTCCGGTAGCGTTGGTCGATGAACGGTTTCAGATCGTCGACAATCAGCTTGCCGTAACGGCGGGCCTGGCCCCCCCGGCCACGCCGGTCGCGCACTTGCGTGTATTCCTCGATCCGCTTCATGCCCGTGTTGTAAACCCCGACCATAATCAGTGGCTCGATTTGTCCAGTGGAAATCAACCGTTCGGCGGTTTCGTCCAGCCCCCACTCGTTGCCGAGAAACGCAGTGGCAGCATCAAACAGGTTCTGGCCGTCTTGCAGGTAGAGGACCGGATAGCGTCGCGAAGGATCGTGGTCGTAGCCCGGCGGCAGATAGACAATCACGTCCCGGTCCGAATTCAAGTGCCGGGAATGAAAGTTATGGTGAACCTGGATGTTCCCAGTCAGCGTGTGTCGCAAAGCGGTGCCCGGCCCCTGAGTTTGCCCATCGGCAGAAGATTTTGGGGGAGATAAGTTATCAGTCTGCCACAACACCGCAAAAGACCCCACAGCGCCCTGCCCGCAGAGAACACCGGCCAGGATTATCGAGAGAAGTAGAGACGGAATGCAAGCAGCTCGGTCCAAGTCCGCAGACTATCACTGCAGCTCTGGCCGCGTGATCTCGTGAAGGCCCCGCCCCAGATGCCGGCAATGCCGCTAAGCAGATGACTGACGATAACCGGACTTATTCACATCATCCGCCCAATGTCACTACGCCTCCGTCGCCGTCCACCGTAATATGCTGCCCGCCGCGGATACGGTTGGTGGCGACGCCGGTTCCCAGTACAGCGGGCACGCCGTATTCACGCGCCACAATCGAGCTGTGACTCAGTGGTCCCCCGACATCCGTAACAATGCCCGACGCCATCGCGAAAAGCGGTGTCCACGCCGGCGTGGTGATGTTGGCGACGAGAATATCGCCCGGCTTCATCAGATCGAACTCCTCAGGACCGTGAATCACGCAGGCTAGGCCCGTCACCTTTCCTGGGCTGGCGCCAACTCCTGTAATGGTGTCGCCTGTCCCCTGGTTGGAGCGCGCAGGCATCCAACGGCTCAGGTCAAGGCCCAGCATCCGGGTGCCACCCTTAACAGGCAGGGCGACCGGCGGCGTAACACAATGCTCCTGCCGCCAGGTCTCGCGCCGCTCGGCTATCGCGCGATGATAATTCTCCGCGGGCTGGCCGGCATCGAGCAAGCGTGCCGCCTCCTCGCATTTCTTCCCACTTCAGCCAGAACACCTCGTCGCGTTCAGCGATTGCACCCGCCACAACCATCCGGCGTCCCACTTCGCGCAACATCCGGCGCAGCACTGGCCATCCCAGGCCGACGTCGGCGAGAGCATCCTCGCGCAGTGGCGCCGTGCCTTGGGCCCAGCCGAGCACGCGCTTGAACAATCGCAGTCGCAGGCCGCCGAGGCGGGCCAGCAAAGGTGCGGTGGCCTTCTCCCGCGTGGCCACGGCCTCCTCCTGCCGCTCGTACGGGTTGCGGCCTTGTCCCGCAACAAAATATTTGAGCGTTTCGAGCAGCGACGCCGGGTCCTCGGCGGGGAGGCTCTTCGCAAAATCCAAATCATAGACGGAGTGACCAAAATGATTCAGATGATCCGCGAGGCGTTCGGTGAATTCGCTCCAGCTTTCCCGGTCGGCTATAGGCGCCGATTGCGCCTGGTATGCCGCCGCAATATCCTTGCCGCTCGCCCCCGCAAGGTATCCGGCTAGTTCACCTTTGAGGCGTGCCCACATCGCGAGATCGTAGAGCGACTTCTCGGCGCGGATCGGAGCGCTATCGAAACCCAGCAGGAAAGTCAGCGCGGGCGGGTCGTTCTTGCGCTTGATGAGGCGGCTGTAGACGGTCGTAAAAACGGCTTCGCTCAGATTCGCGGCTGCCAGCACGAACTGGATGCTCACATAGTAGTTTGCAGCCGCCTCCACGATCTGGCGCGAGCCGGCGAGCAATTCCTGCGCAGGCGTAGCTGACAGGTCGCGCCCGGTCCACTCGCCGGCCGCCTTCGCATAATGCGGATGTGCTTCATCGGCCCACTGCGCCCGCGCCGTGCGCAGCATGCCGGCTATCCTGCGCCCCCTCACAGTCAATGTGAAAAGCATTCGCGCCCATTGCGCCGCGTTCAAAGCCAATTCGTAGTATGCATAGCCATGGATGGTCAGCAGCGCAAACGAGTCGCTCTGGAGCCCCATCGACTGCGATATCTTCTGTTGCGTCGCCTCTTGCCAGAGCGGCAGTGCCATTGTCGCGAACAATGGTGAGAGCGGCTCGGGCAGCAATTCGGCCACGCTGTTTCGGAGATATCGCGCTCCCTTTCGCGGGACCTTCCATTCGAGCGCTGCATGAGGCTCGGGCAAGGCGGTGACCGGCCGCGCCTGCACAATGAAGATCCGCCCATCGCTTATGGCCCATTCGATATCCATCGCCTGGCCGTAGAGCTGCTCGATCTTCACGCCCAACCGTGCCAACTCCGCGGCTTGTGCCGGCTCCAATGTGGCTCGCTGCTGCTTATCGGCGGGAACAGGCTCTTCGCGGGTCCCCAAGTCCAATCGCACCGTCATGACGCTCTTGCTGGCGATTTTCTGTGACGTAATCGCGCCCGTTTGCTTGTTGATGACAATCGTATCTGGAGTAACGCGTCCGCTCACAATCGCCTCACCCAACCCCCATGCGGCGTTGATCATCAGTTCGTCACGCGCGCCCGTCATCGGATTCGCTGTGAAGACCACGCCCGCGGCCTGGGCCGCAACAAGGCGCTGTACGACGACGGCGATGCTGACGTCTTCCGGCCGGATCCCTTGTCGCTGGCGGTAGCCGATCGCGCGGCCGGTCCACAGCGACGCCCAGCACCGCTTGACTGAACGGATCACTTCATCGCCGCCGCGCACGTTGAGGTAGGTTTCTAATTGGCCCGCAAACGACATGCCCGGCAAATCTTCCGCCGTTGCCGACGAGCGCACCGCCACGGGGGCATCGGCGCCCAGTTCGCCGTACCACCGCCGTATCACTTCGCGTGATGTCATCGGGTATCGTGCCGTTCTCAATGAGTGTTTGGATTTGCCCGGACGCGCGGTCGAGCGAGGCTGGGTCGTTGGCCTTTGCCTGCGCTGCGGCACTCAGAATGCCCTCGCCGATATGGTTTTCAAGCACATAACGGCGATAGGCATCGGTCGTGATGTGGAAGCCCGGCGGAACGGGCAAGCCGGCCGCCGCCATGCGCGCAAGCGATGCACCTTTGCCACCCACCCGTTCGAGTGTCGCCTGGGGGCTATCCAGATTGAGAATGAATGTCCGGGCTTGAGGTGAAGTCATCTTTGGTTTCGATCCTTTCCAAAGACCCCCCGAGCGCAAATAGACCTGCCGTGCTAGCTACTGCCACCCTACACCCTGGTCTAGCTTCCGTGAATAGTCGCAACTAACTAATGCAGCGGGCCGCAGCCGAACGATATTCAAGGGGTCCACGACAGACGGAGAGTAAGTCTCACTAGCTTCCAACCTAATCCGGGAATGGTCTGTGTTCTTGAAAGAGCGTTAAGCCAAACCAGCCTGTTGAACCGGCACGATCAAGAAGTGTTATCGGCTGCTCACCGACTCCATCGGCGGAGCACCCGGCGAGCGAAGAGTGCGAACGTCCCGCATCGGCGGCTGGCCGAAGAAGCGGCTGTATTCGCGATTGAACTGGCTGGCGCTTTCGTACCCCACCTCATAGGCCGCACTGGCAGCGTCCAGACCATCGATCAGCATGCGTCCCCGCGCTGCCTGCAACCGAAGCTGTTTCTGATACTGAACGGGACTCATGGCGGTCAGCGCCCGGAAGTGGTGGTGCAGCGTGGAGACGCCCATCCCCGCCATCTGGGCGAGATCTTCTACCCGCAGCGGCTTCGCATAGTTCGTGCCGATCCACGCAATCGCTTTTGCGGTCCGGTTGCTCTGATCTCCCAGCGTTGCAATGGCGCGAAGACGCGCTCCCTCCGGTCCCCGCAGGATTCGGTAGATGATCTCGCGTTGAATCAGGCCACTGAGGAAGGGAATGTCCTTCGGGGTGTCTAAGAGGTCCATCAGCCGGCAGCACGCGCTCAGAAACTCCGCCGTAGCTTCGCCGGTCGCCATGGCCGGACAGTCTGACGGCGGCTCAGTCACCTGAATCTCCTCCCGTCCAAGAAGTTCCCGGATCACAGGCATCTCGAGTTTGAGGGACATCGCGAGACAGGGCGCCGCTTCACTGGCTTCGATGACTTGGCTCACAATCGGCAAATCCAGAGACGTCAGCAGGTATTGAGACTCGCCGTAGATAAAAGTGGTTCTGCCAAGTTCCACCCGCTTTCGCCCCTGCGCCATCACGGTGACGCCGGGCTCATAAGTCATTGAGCACGGTGCGGTCGGAGCGGTCCGCCGGTGCAACGTCAGGCCGGAAATGCCCGTTGCCCGATTCTCTGCTGAACCCATGTACAAGGCAATTTTACGAGCCAGCTCGACCCGCAATTCGCGCGCTTGGTCTGCCGGCCGGCTAGCGGTTTCACTGGCTTCTTTCCCCACAACCATTTGGCGTTCCTCTGCCCTTAGGATAGCTTTGAACGGCGTGTTTCGAGGAATAGGTTTTCCTTACAGCAAGACGAATAGGCAATAAATCGGAAGGATCGGGATACCGCTTCCACGGCGCCGAACCCTACCCTGGAGATGAGAGAAATCGGTTCCAGAGGAAGACAATGCAAAAGCGCAGATTGGGTAAGAGCAACCTGGAAGTTTCGGCCATCGGGCTCGGCTGCATGGGGATGAGCTTCGGCTTCGGTCCGGCCAAAGACAAGCAGGAGATGATCTCAGTTATCAGGGCAGCCGTCGAACGCGGCATCACGTTTTTCGACACTGCTGAAGTCTACGGCCCGTTCATCAACGAAGAATTGGTAGGAGAAGCGCTAGCTCCGCTCCGTGGGCAGGTTGTGATCGCCACCAAGTTCGGTTGGGAGGCCAATCCTAATGACGGGGGCAAGTGGAATGCACTAAACAGTCGGCCGGAACACATTAAGCAAGTTGCTGAGGCGTCGCTCCGGCGATTGAAGACCGATGTGATCGACCTGTTCTACCAACATCGTGTCGATCTCAACGTGCCGATCGAAGATGTGGCGGGAGCGGTGAAGGAATTAATCCAGGCGGGCAAGGTAAAGCACTTCGGCCTTTCGGAGGCAGGAGCGAAGACCATCCGTCGTGCTCATGCCGTTCAGCCTGTGACTGCCCTGCAGAGTGAGTACTCGCTCTGGTGGCGGCAGCCGGAAGAAACAGTGATACCAACCCTGGAAGAACTCGGGATTGGATTCGTTCCATTTAGCCCCCTTGGTAAAGGCTTCCTGACAGGTACGATCAACGAGGATACGAAGCTCGGTAGTACCGATTTCCGTAGCATTGTCCCCCGCTTTAGCCCCGAGAATCGGAAAGCGAATCAGCCCATCGTCGACCTGCTCACGACATTCGCGAAACAGAAGAAGGCGACGCCTGCTCAGATCGCTCTCGCCTGGCTGCTGGCCAAAAAGCCATGGATCGTTCCGATTCCCGGCACAACCAAGCTGCATCGCCTCGAAGAAAACATCGGAGCGGTAAGCCTCGAACTTACGGCTGAAGATCTCCGCGCCATCGAAGACGCCAGTGCAAGCATCAAGCTCGAAGGGGCTCGATATCCGGAGTTTCATCAAAGCCTGGTCGGCCGCTGAGATAATCCCCCGGGAGACCTTCGAATGTATTTTCGGCTAGCCCTGCTGCTTTGTGAGCACAGAGTCGATCCGGCCGCGTCAGCAGCAGGCTGCGACCACCGCTCGCCACAGGAATAGAGAGTTTCACTATGAGCGCATGGCCTAAAGATGAGCTTCGCAAAATTACCGAAGCCGATGACTTGCACGTCTCACCGCTCCGTGAGGACGGTGCCACGTACGGAACGCCGACATGGATTTGGTCCGTCGCCGTCGGCGGCGCCCTCTATGTGCGCGCATACAACGGGCAGAATTCTCGTTGGTACCAGGCCGCGCTGCGGCAGAAGGCGGGGCGGATCACTGCCGCCGGATTGACGAAGGAAGTCACCTTCGAGCCGGTCAACGGGCCGGTTAACAACCTTGTCGACGAGGCCTACTCTGCGAAATATCATGGCAGCCCGTATCTCAGCCCGATGATCGGCGCTCGCGCCCGTTCCGCGACCGTCAAGGTTGTGCCGCGCGAGGCCGATGCCTGATTGCCGACTACCACCATCAGTAAACAAAGAACTCGAAAAGGGACTTCTGAAATGGAAATCAAGAGAATTGGCTCGCAGCCTTCCGTGAAGGGGCCGTCAGAGTGGTTCACCGGCACGGTACGTATCGACCCGCTTTTCCAGGCGCCCGACCCGGCGTTTGTTCAGGGCGCCAGCGTCACCTTTGAGCCCGGCGCGCGAACTGCGTGGCATACACACCCGCTCGGCCAAACCTTGATCGTGACGGCCGGTTGCGGCCGCGCACAGCGTTGGGGCGGACCGGTTGAGGAAATCCGGCCGGGCGACGTGGTTTGGTTCGCGCCCCATGAGAAGCATTGGCATGGCGCCGCACCAACCACCGCCATGACACACATCGCTATTCAGGAAAAGCTCGACGGCAAGGTCGTCGACTGGATGGAACAGGTCAGCGAGGAACAATACAAGGCCTGAGTGAAGGCCGATTCAGAACTGAACCGCGCGTAAGCAAGCGGATTCCGGCATTTTCTAACAACGATCCAAAAAAACGAACCAACAGGAGCATAAACCCCATGTACAAGACAAAAGCTTACTCTGCAGGCAGTGCGACATCGCCGCTTGCGTCGACGACCATCGCCCGCCGGGATCCAACCGAACACGACGTGCAGATCGAGATCCTATTCTGCGGCATCTGTCACTCCGACCTGCACCAGGTCCGTAATGAGTGGAGCGGCGTGATGCCGACGGTGTACCCCTGCGTCCCGGGCCATGAGATCGTCGGCCGTGTCACCAGGGTCGGCTCCGCGGTCGCCGGATTCAAGCCCGGGGACCTCGCAGCAGTCGGCTGTATGGTCGATTCCGACCGCACCTGCCCCGAGTGCCAGGCTGGCCTCGAGCAGTTCTGCCCGAACCTGACCCTTACCTACAACTTCCCCGATAAGCACCTGGGAGGCGTCACGTATGGTGGCTACTCGGACAGCATAGTCGTCGACCAGCGCTTCGTCCTGCGCGTCCCCTCCAACCTCGATCTCGCCGGTACCGGGCCTCTGCTCTGCGCGGGAATCACCACGTACTCACCCATGCGCCACTGGGGCGTCACCAAAGGCAAGAAAGTCGGCGTAGTGGGTCTCGGCGGACTGGGCCACATGGCCGTGAAGTTCGGCCATGCGCTGGGAGCACACGTGGTTGTCTTCACCACCTCACCCGGCAAGAAGGAAGACGCTCGCCGCCTTGGCGCCGACGAAGTCGTCATCTCGCGGAATGCGGGCGAAATGCAAAAGCACGCCGGCAGCTTCGATTTCATACTCGACGCCGTCTCGGCCGATCACGACATCAACGCCTACATTCAATTGCTCCGCCGCGACGGTAACATCACCCTCGTCGGCGCGCCCGAGAAGCCTCTCGCGGTCCCCGCCTTCGGCCTCATCATGGGACGCCGCAGCCTCTCCGGGTCGCCAATCGGCGGCATCCCCGAGACCCAGGAGATGCTCGACTTTTGCGGCGCACATAACATCACCGCCGATGTCGAAGTCATCCCGATTCAGAAGATCAACGAAGCCTACGAGCGACTGCTCAAGGCCGATGTGAAGTACCGCTTCTCGATTGATATGGCCTCTCTCAAATCTGAGTAATCGGTCGGCTTCGGTCCACATGGGAAGCTCACGCCGGAGCCGCAGACCATTGGGTTCGGGTCAGTTACTGCCCTTCGACGTGAACTTCCGGATACTTTCCGGCGAGGTTTGTTAATGCCGCGACGGGTGCTCCATTCAGGTATACGTCGAAGAAAGTGTGTACGTAGTCGGCCGAAATGGCGAGCCCTCGGCGTCCGTCCAATCCTCCGAATCCGGCCAGGCGCAAGATCCTCATGGCTGCCTGGCTATTCAGCAGAATCTGATCGCTAAAGCTGAAATGATTCGCGGTACGAATGACGACGTACAACCTCCCGTCCGGCAGCCGCTCATAAATCGATTGGATTTCTGCCAGGATCGGGCGGCTCTCTGGATCGGCCATTTCCCTGCTGTGGTCGCTGAGAAGAAACATGCCAGGCTTGCTCAGCCCTTGTGGAACAACGCTACCGAACGGGATGCCATCCATATCGAGCGCCGCTTTGCACCTTGAATCCTGGTGACAGAACTCCAGCGCGGTAGCGCCGCCGAACGAATGACCAAAGATGCCGAGACGTTGTAAGTCCATACGTCTCGCTAATTTTTCGGAGGAGTCCGCATGCAGCCGCTGCAGTTGGTCCACGACGAACGTCGTGTCGGCCGTCCACATCTGCAGCAGCCTGCCGATGACAGGATCAGCCAGGTTGCCGCTCGCGTTTTCGACGTGATAGGCGGGGGATCTGCCAACCACGCGTCCGTCAGGCAGAACCACGACGAAGGATCGGTATGGAGCATCGAACCCGACGACGAAGAAGCCGTGACTGGCAAGATCTTCCGCTAGCGTCGTAAAATCCGTCGTTAATGCGCTGCCTCCGGCTCTGAGTAGCACAACAGGATAGGTGCGCTGTTCCGGCGAGACCGGCGCGCCAGACACACTATGCGTGTGTACAAGATCCGGATCACGCTTGAAAAACGATCGCATGAACAGGCCCTCCTGCTTCGCAAGCGCTGCTCGCCAAGGGCCAGGCATATATTCGGTCGGCACGTCCGTATGGGAAGCGGCCGCCGGATACCATACCCACACGAGCACCTGTCGTTTCGAACCTGGTGAGGCCGCCAGCTCGTCCGGCTCCAACTCGTTCGTCCAGGCGTAAGTGATCCGTCCAACCGCGAAGCGTCCCGTCGGAGTTGGCAAACTAATGCCCGTTCGGTGCTCCCACCACATGACAAGAAGGAGAACGGCCACGAGCGCTACCACCAAGGCTGCGACGGCAGCCGCAGCCTTGGCAACCCACAGAAGCGCTTGGCGTAATAACCTGGGGACGGATCCTTGCATGCCAGCTATTCTACGTCAAGTACTTGACAGTGCAAAGAGCCTGCGTTGATTTGCGAACGTAGGTTAGAAAACGAAACCGCGATCGGAGGTCACACGTACCGTCGATCGCGGTTTTCAACAGCCGGCTGCTAAAGGGTAACTTAGCTTTTCACAAAGTCTAACGCGGCCGAGTTCATGCAATACCTCAGGCCGGTCGGCTTCGGGCCATCTTCGAAGACATGCCCCAAATGAGCCTCGCAGCGGGTGCACAGAACTTCCGTGCGGATGCCGTAGCTCATATCGGTCTTGGTGGTCACGTTCTCCTTGGCGATCGGCGCCCAGAAGCTCGGCCAGCCGGTGCCCGATTCAAACTTCGTGTCCGAGGAAAATAGCGGGGTTTCGCAGCAAATGCACTTATAGATGCCGTGCTCGTGGTTGTTCCAGTATTTGCCGGTGAACGCGCGCTCGGTACCCGCGTGCCGCGTAACGTCATATTCCTCCGGCGTCAGCTTTTGTTTCCACTCTGAATCAGGCAATACGATCTTCTCCACTTGAACTACTCCTTTACGTTCACCTTTGTCCGTAAACTCCACAATCTTAACCATCTTCGGCGTTGCTGTTCGGCCGCCTTCACTCTTCCCTCGCGCCAGGAGACCCATCGAAATGCCACCCAGGCTGAATAGGCCCTGCACAAACATCCTGCGATTCATCTTGATCTCCATTCCGTCAGTGTATTCGCAATCGGCCACGAACAGGTTACGCCCACTCTCCTTATCCAACAGACATATATGATGCCGGGAATCCCCAAAGGATGCCTGACAGGGCCCCCGTCCTGCTCTAAGATAAAGACATGCCGATCTTCGAATACAAGTGCGACGATTGCGGGACGAAGTTTGAAAAGCTCGTCCGGCGCAGCGCGGATGCCGATGCCATCCGCTGCCCCTCCTGCGGAACCGACCATCTGACCACCGAGTACTCCACCTTTGCGGCTCACGCCCACAACAGTCCGAAGAGCTGCGCTCAACCCGCCAGCGGATGTGGCGGCGGCATGTGCCAAAACGGCATGTGCGGAATGAACTATAACTGACTTTTCAGATCACTCGTTGCACGGTGTACTTCGCTTCTTCAAGCGCATTGCTCAGTTCCTCGATGTGCTCCGGCCCGCGAGTCTCCACGGTAATATCCACCACTGTCTCTCCCAGGTGCACGCCGAAGTAGGCCCGCTCGTGGCGTAAGTCCACTATATTGGCGCGCTTGGCGGCGACAATCTCAACCAATCCCTTGAGCCCACCGGGCTTGTCGGAAATGTAAACATGCAGCCGGACCAGCCGTCCGTCTTTCACCATGCCGCGCTCGATGATGCGCGAAAGAAGTGTCACATCGATGTTGCCGCCGCACACCAGCGAGACCACGTTCTTGTCCGAGAGGCTCGTCTTCCGTTGCACGAGGGCTGCCGTGGCCGCCGCGCCCGCTCCTTCGGCCAGCGTCTTCTCACGTTCGAGCAGAATCAGAATGGCGTTGGCGATGTCCTCTTCGGAGACGGTCACCAGTTCGTCCACGTACTTCTCTATGAGCGGAAGCGTCAGTTCGCCGGCCCGGCGAACGGCGATGCCCTCGGCAATCGTCGCCGCAGCCGGCAGCGTGACGGGTTGGTGCAGGTTCACCGCTTCGAGCATGGACGGGATGCGCTCCGTCTGAACGCCAATGACGCGCACCGTCGGCTTCAACTCTTTCACCACGCAGGCAATGCCGCCCAGCAGACCGCCGCCGCCAATCGGAGCGATGACCGCCTCCATCGCCGGCGCCTGCTGCAGGATCTCCAGGCCGATGGTTCCCTGTCCCGCAATGACATCGTTATTGTTGAAGGCCGGCAAAAGCGTGAATCCATACGCTTCCTGGCGGCGGCAGGCCTCTTGATAAGCCTCGTCATAACTGTCTCCAAATAGAATCACTTCCGCGCCATAGTTGCGGGTTTGCGTCACCTTCACTAGGGGGGTCGAAAGCGGCATGCAGATTTGCGCCCGGATGCCGCGTTTGGTGGCGTGATAGGAGACAGCCTGGGCGTGGTTGCCGGCCGACGCCGCGATCACTCCGCGCGCCGCTTCATCTTTGCTCAGCGTCAGGATCCGGTTCAGCGCGCCGCGCTCTTTGAACGAGCCCGTCATCTGCAGGTTCTCGAGTTTCAGCCACACCCGGTTGCCCGAAAGCTGCGACAGAGTTTCGGAGTAGGCGCAGGGGCTTTCATAGACCGCACCGCGGATGCGCTCGCGGGCCGCCCGGATGGCTTCCAGATTGACCATGTTGTTTCTCGGCTCCTCTCAGCATACGCGGGAGGTGGCGCAGGCTGTGAGCCTGCTGAGCCGAGATTCGTCTCGGCTTTTCAGCGATTTGGGTGCATCGCGGCCCCAGACGTCAACCGTTGGGTTCTAGGCGATGTTCAGGATCTGCTTCGTCACGCCGTGGTCGGCCCGGATCTTCTCCTGCAACTGCATCAGGGCATAGATCAGCTGCTCGGGGCGAGGCGGGCATCCCGGAACGTAGATGTCCACCGGGATGACTTGGTTGACGGGGATCAGGGCGTAGTTGCTGAACACGCCGGTGGACGTCGCGCAGGCGCCCATGGAGATCACCCACTTGGGCTCGGGCATTTGCCGGTACAGCTGACGGATCACCGGCGCCATCTTGTTCGAGACCCGGCCGGCGATGATCATCAGGTCCGATTGCCGGGGTGAGCCGCGGAAAACTTCGGCGCCGAAACGCGCGCTGTCGAACCGCGAAGCGGCCGTCGACATCATCTCGATAGCGCAGCAGGCCAAGCCGAAGGTCATGGGCCACAGCGAGTTGCTGCGCGCCCAGTTCAGTGCTTTGTCTAGCGTGGTGGTAAGAATGCTCTCGCCGGCGCCAGTGGCCCAGCCGTCGTCGATGCGGGCGAACAACTCTTCCGGCTGGCTCAGCTCAAACTTCTGCTCGGAGTTCACATCGAGATTATCCCATGCCCCCGCGGCAAACGGGGCGAAGTATGGAGGGCGACGTGAAGAGCAGCAGGTTTTGCGAGAGGGTTATTTGCACTCGGTCTTCTAGAATCAAGGAGAGTCTATGCCTCCTCCCCAAATCGTTTTTGAGCCATCCCATAGCTACGAGGATGCACTGCACAAGGCTGCCGACGAGTGGGGGATCGAGCGCGAGTTCTGGGACATCTTCGGCAAGAGACACGTGCCATCGGCGGCCATTGAGAGCCGCATCCTGTCCGCGCTCGGAATGGACACCTCGTCGCAAAAGACCATCGAAGACCAGCGTATCCGCCGTTTCCAGCGCCGCGTCATGCTTCCCATCCAGCCGGTTTCGATCACCAGCGAACAGGAGAAGTGGATTATCCTGTCGCTCGCCAAATCCTATACCTCCGCTGATATCGAGGTCGCCATAACGCTGGAATCCGGCGAGCAGCTTCGGGCCAACTACAAGCTGGGCCAACTCAAAGATGGTGGGCGAGTGGCTGCTGGCGTCCGGTCACTGGTGCGCGTACCTGTTGCCGCTGCCGCCCGAGGTTCCGCTCGGCTACCACTCGTTGCGTGTCCAGATCGACGATCCGTTGGTGGCGGAGGGCCGCTTGATCGTGACGCCTGAGCGCGCCTACCTCCCGCCGCGGCTGGCCGGCGAGGGCAAGTGTGCCGGGCTGGCGATCACTCTTTACGGCCTTCGTTCCAGCCGCAACTGGGGCTGCGGCGATTTGACCGATCTGCGCAAAGTCGTCGACTGGGTCGCTGATGATCTGGCCGGCGCCTTCATCGGTCTGAACCCGCTGCATGCCCTGCACAACCGGTTCCCGTACAACCAGAGCCCCTACCTGCCGCTCTCCATCTTCTACAAGAACCTGCTCTACATCGACGTCGAAGCTGTACCGGAGTTCGCCGCCGGCGGCTTCGCGCAACGCCTCTTGGCGGGCCCGCGCGTGCAGCGGGAGATTGAGGCATTGCGCGCCAGCGAGTTCGTCGAATACGAACGGGTCGACCGCTTAAAGAAGATTTTTCTGAAGTGCCTCTACCTCCAATTCGAGCGCGCTGCCAGTGATGCGCGAAAGCAGCAGTTCGAGGACTTCTGCCGCCGCGAGGGCTTACTGCTCGACCGGTTCGCCCTCTACTGCGCCCTGGACGAAGTGCTGCACAAACAGGATCGCAAGCGCTGGACCTGGCGCGACTGGCCGGCGGAATACCACGACCCGGAGTCCACCGCATGCGCCCGCTTTGCCGCCGAGCACCGCCGGCTGGTTCGCTACTTCAAGTACATCCAGTTTGTGCTGGAGGCCCAGCTCGAAGCAGTGCACACCTATGCGCGAAAGCGCATGCCCATCGGTCTTTATCATGACCTCGCGCTGGCCACGGACCGCTTCGGTTCCGATCTGTGGGCGCACGGCAGCTTCTATGTCCAGGGATGCCGGGTAGGCTCGCCGCCCGACGCGTTCTCACCCACCGGACAGGATTGGGCGTTCCCACCGCCCAACGCCGAGGCGCACCGTCTCAATGGCTACGAGTTATTCCGACAGAGCATTCGCAAAATCGTTCGTTTCGGCGGAGCGCTGCGCATTGACCATGTGATGCGCCTGTTCCATCTGTTCTGGATTCCCGATGGTGTCAAGGCTGCTCAGGGCGTGTATGTGAAAGACAACTCCGCCGACCTGCTGCGCGTCCTGGCCCTCGAGAGCGTGCAGGAACAGAACGTCATCGTCGGGGAAGATCTGGGCACCGTGACCGACGCGATTCGCGAAGCACTGGACCGCGCCGGTTCGCTCAGCTACCGGCTGTTCTACTTCGAGAAGCGGTCCGATGGAACATTCAAGACCAGTGATGAATATCCGCGCCATGCGTTGGTCGCTTCCACCACTCACGATTTGCCCACCATCGCCGGCTTTTGGACCGGGCGTGATATCGAGGCAAGGCGCGAAGCGGGCCTCGCCGATCTGGCCGTCTGGAAAAAGCAGATGGAGGAGCGCCAGGCCGACAAACAGCGGATGTTGGACGTCTTGCACGCCGAAGAGCTGCTGCCATCGGACTACACGCGCAACGCGGCCGACGTCCCTGAATTGGACGGCCCATTGCACAACGCCATTATCGGCTTCCTGGCCCAGACACCGAGCAAGCTGATGTTGCTCAATCAGGAAGATCTCACCAAGGAGACCGAGCAACAGAACCTGCCGGGCAGCACGGCCGAGTATCCGAACTGGCGCCGCAAGATGAAATGGACGGTGGAGGAATTGCGGGAGTTGAAGGAGGCGCGCGACTTCAGCCAGATGTTCCGCAACCAACTGGAACGAACCGGCAGGGCGGACTAACTCCCAATCGCCTGGCTAGTCAGTCAAAAAGGCGGTGGTCTTCACACCGGAAATATCGAAGGACTTGCGGCAGCGCTGGTTCTTGCATTGCGCCTTGTCATCCAGTAGGACCATGTAGCTTTGCGACTTGGCGAACTTGGCGCGGTCGCGTTCGTCGGCGTTAGGCGGAAGCCGATTCAGTTTTCGCCGCACCAGCCAGCGCAGATCGTAGGCTTCAACCGTCCGGCAATACGGGCAGTTCAGGTTTGCCTTCTTCGTCTCCTGAGACTCTTTGTAAAAGGCTCGCTCGTCCACGTATCTATTCTACGCATCAAGCCTGTTTTTCGGCGTGATCGAACAAGAACTGCATGGTCTTCTCGGTCCGAATATGATCGGCGATGCGGCCGATGGTGCCCTCTTTTTCAAGCTTGGCGCGAACCACCGCGATCGGTTCGCGTTCGCGCTTGGCGAAGAGTTGCACCTCGCGGTCGACTTCGTCACGCGTCGCGTGAATGGCCTCGCGATCGGCGACCTTTTCGAGCAGCAGCGCGGCCTTCACATTGCGCACGGCCTTGTCACGCTGCGATTCCTTGACCTTGGCCCAGTCGAGTTTCAGGGTGTTGGGGTCGATGCCCTTCTCCGCCAGTTGGCTGAGCTGGGCGCGTACCTGGTTCTCGATCTGGCGATCGATGTACGCCTCCGGAACCGGGAAGTCGTTGGCGTCGATCAGCTTGTCGATGAGGGCTTCCTTCGCGGTTTGCTGCGCCGCGAACTGCTTCTCGTGGGCAATGGACTTACGGACAGCTGCTTTCAGCTCTTCTAAGTTCTGGTAGTCGCCGAGGTCACGCGCAAACTCATCATCCAGCGCAGGCAGTTCTTTGCGCCGGATCACTTTGGGTGTCAGTTGGAAGCGCACCGTCTTGCCGGCCAGGCGCTCCTGCCCATATTCCTCTGAGTAAGTGACATCGAACTCTTTCACTTCCTCAGGGGTTGCGCCGAGGAGATTCTGGGAAAACTCGGGCAGCGTGTCGTCCGAACCGACCTGAACCTGCAGAGCATCCTGCTCGATTGGTTCGGCGAGGCCGGCAACAGACTTCACGCGCACCACAACATAGTCGCCGGTCTCAATGGGGCGGGGGTCTACGTTCACATACTCGGCCTTGGTCTCGCGCATGGATTCGACGCGCGCATCCACTTCCTCGTCCGTGACGCCGGGCTCCACATACTGCACCTGCAGGCCGTGATAAGGGCTGATCTCAAAGCTTGGGGCGACTTCGAATTCCGCCTTGAAGCGTATAGGCTGATCGGGTTCAAAGTGCAGATCGCTGATGTCGGGCGTGCCGACCACCTTGATGTCTTCCTTTTCAACCCGTGCGCGAAACGCCTGGCCCAGAAGTTTGTCCAGGACCTCGCTGCGGATTTCGGACGAAAAGCGCGATCGGATGAGGCTGACCGGGGCCTTGCCAGGGCGAAAACCGGGCAGCCGGGCCTTGTTCCTGATCGACTCGGTGACCTCGTCTTTGGCCTTCTGGACTTCCTCGAGCGGGATCTCAATCTCCAGGGAGCGTTTACAATCGACTGCGGTAGTCACTACGTTAATATCCTCAGTTTCTATTTTGGGCTATTGCCATCGCCGATGTTTCGGCCGGCGGTCTACGAGGGCTCCGAAGGGCTCGCCAGGTATTGCTCTTGTTCCAGAGACAGCCGGTCGATTTTCAGGCCCATGGCTTCCAGTCTGGCGCGTGCCACTTGGCAATCGATTTCATACGGAACGGGGTGTACTGTCTTTGTGAGCGAGCCGTGCTGTTTGAGCAGGTATTCGACACTCAGTGCATGATTGGCGAGGAACAGGTCCATGACAGAGGCGGGACTGCCTTCCGTGGCAACCAGGTTGATGGCTTGTCCGCCGGCCAGCACGTGGATTCGGCGGCCGTCGCGGAGAGTAAACTCCTCCACCCATGCCCGCATGGAACGGCGTGACGAAGTCAACTGGCCGAGGATCTCAAGCTCAATTTCCAGATTGGAGTGTCCCGCATTGCAAAGAATCGCGCCATTCTTGAACTTGTCGAAATGCTCGCGGCCAATCACGCCCTTGCCGCCGGTGACCGTAATGAACAGGTCGCCGAGCGAAGCTGCCTCATTCATGGACATCACCCGGTGTCCATCCATCAGGGCCTGCAAAGCTTTGAAGGGATCGATCTCCGTAACGATGACATGCGCGCCGAGGCCTTTGAGTCTTAACGCAACGCCTTGCCCGCAGGAGCCATAACCGGCGATGACGACCGTAAGGCCCGCCAGCAGAACATGGGCTGTGCGAATAACGCCGTCCACGATGCTTTGCGCGGCGCCGTACCGGTCGGTGACCAGGTGTTTGGTTTGGGAGTCGCCAACCGCGATGACCGGGTAGGGAAGCTTGCCATCCGCGGCCAGGGCGCGCAGCCGGCTCAAACCGCGATTGGTCCCTTCCGATCCGGCGACAGGCTGATCGGGTGCGTCTTGAGACTTGGCAGTGAGCCGCGACAGGAGTTCCCCATTATGATCGACAACGAAGTGCGGCTTGGAACCGAGGGTCGCTTCCAGATGCTGTCCATGGACCTCCTCGGATTCGCCCTGAATCGCGAATGTGGGCACGGAGTAGTCGCGCACCAAAGAAGCCGCTACGTCGTCCTGTATCGCGATGGGATGGGGGCTCGAAACCGCGATGCCGGCGCCGCCATCGCGAAGGGCGATCACCAGGTTGGCGGTTTCCGCATTGATGTCGATCAATGCGCTGATGCGAAGGTCACGGAAAGGTTGAGTCTTGATCAGGTGCTTGCGGATGCTTTGAAGCGCAGGCATGGACTGAAAAGCCCATTCGATCCGTCGCTTCCCCTGGTCCGCAAGGGATAGATCCTTGACGTCATAGGCAAGTGTTCCGGTCGCCGAATCGGTTGCGGGAGTTGCCATCACCAGGACCTATCCACTAACGAGAAACTCAAATCAGCAAGCTGCCTGGCCGTTGCCTTAGACCGTGGCCGCGAGCTTCGCGCCTTCGCGGAGCGCCTCGGCGCGATCGGTGGCTTCCCAGCTGAACGACTTTTCGGTCCGGCCAAAATGGCCGAACGCGGCGGTCGCCCGGTAGATGGGGCGGCGCAGATCCAGATGCTTGATCATGCCGGCCGGCGTGAGCTTGAAATTCTCTCGGATCAGTTCGGCAATGCGGTGATCCTCAATCTTCCCGGTGCCGAAGGTATTAACGTTTATCGAGACCGGCTCGGCGACGCCGATGGCGTAAGCCAGCTGCACTTCGGCCTTGCTGGCGAGGCCGGCCGCCACAATGTTCTTGGCCACGTAGCGGGCCATGTAACAGGCCGAGCGGTCGACCTTGGTCGGATCTTTCCCGGAGAAGGCGCCGCCGCCGTGGCGTCCCATGCCCCCGTAGGTATCGACGATGATCTTGCGGCCGGTCAACCCGGTATCCCCGTTCGGTCCGCCTATCACGAAGCGGCCCGTAGGATTGATGTGATAAGCGGTCGAAGAATCAACCATGCCCGAAGGAATGATCGCATCGATGATGTGCTGCTTTACTTCCTTCTGAAGCTGTTCTGTGGTGACGTCGTCGTGATGCTGTGTCGACAGGACCACAGCGGCGATACGCTTCGGATGACCATTGACGTATTCCACACTGACCTGGCTCTTGCCATCCGGCCGGAGGTACGTCAGTTTGCCGCTGCGGCGGACCTCGCTCAGCTGACGAACCAGCTTGTGGGCTAGCATGATGGGCAGCGGCATCAGTTCCGCAGTCTCATCGCAAGCGTAACCGAACATCAGGCCCTGGTCGCCGGCGCCACCCGTATCCACGCCCATGGCAATGTCGGGCGATTGCGACTGGATCACGTTCATAACGCCGCAGGTCTTGGAATCAAAGCCGAACGCTGCGTCCGTATAACCGATGTCGGCGATCACGCTGCGCACGAGTTTGGGAACGTCGACGTAGGTGGTCGTCGTGATTTCGCCGGCGACCAGGCAAAGGCCGGTGGTCACAAGCGTTTCGCAAGCCACTCGTCCCATCGGGTCCGCGGCAAGAACGGCGTCCAGCACCGCGTCGGAAACCTGGTCTGCGACTTTGTCAGGGTGGCCTTCAGTGACCGATTCAGACGTAAAGATGTATTTCATGAAAAACGGCAAGGGCTCCTAGATATTGTGTAGGTCAGGCTACCTTCCAGGCGAAACCGACCGACGTTGTCGGACAAATAAAACGAGGATCGCGGCAGACTGGCCCTGATGATTTCTCCGAAAAGGAATCATCTTAGTGTAGCAGTGCGGAGGGCGGAGTCGCGGCACCGGACGCCGTGGTTGGGGGATTGTGGGGGACGGGGTCCGGCCACGCTGTTATCCCCGCCCAGCGTCACACGGGCCGGGATTAAACCGCGGCCGCGGTAAGCGGCGAGGTGGATGCTGCCGAGTCTCAGGCCTTCAGCAACGCTTGAACGTAGTCGGGCTTCAGTCGGAAGCCGGCGCGCAGCCTTGCCGGTTGCGTCAAACAGTGCTCCGGCGATGGCCGGAGCAGCCAAAGCATTGGCAGCCTCGGAACCCTGGCCGTACTCCCCAACCTCAGGGTTGTTGATGAGAACCACGTTGATCTCAGGCACATCGGCCATGGTCAAAATCGGGTAGCTGCGCCAGTCGTTGGCCGTGATTCCGCTTTCATCGAAGCGTAGTTCCTCCAGCAACGCCATACTCACTCCCATGACGGAGCCACCTTCCACTTGGCGTTTCAACTGTGCGGGATTCACGACGATCCCAGGGTCCACGGCTACCGTTATCTTTTCTACCTTGATGGCGCCACTGGTCATATTGACGGCGACATGCGCCACGCAGGCCCAGTACGTTCCCGCCCGGAACATGACCGACACGCCCTGGCCCCGGCTCACCCCGTTGCTTGCGGTCGGGCGCTCAGACCGCGTTTCCCAACCCGAAGCCTGCCGCGCAGATTCCAACACTCCGATCAATCGTTTCTCGCGCGCATGCTGAATCCGAAACTGAAGGGCGTCCACTCCGCCAAGTGCAGCCGCCTCCGTGATAGCGAGTTCGCGCGGGAAGTTCTGCTGATACTGCCCCGGCGTCCTCATGCTGTGATCGCGCAGACCGACGTTCAGCGGCGAAGAGCTCTGCCCGACCTGAAATGTTCCATAAGCGCGTTCCAGCACTGCCGGCGTGGCGTTGTAAACCCACGGGTCGTGCATGCCATTGGCGATGCCGAAGAGCGAGCCCTTATCACCGGGCGCGGGAATGGTGGGAAGACCAGCCAGAATCGCGCCCACCAAGCGGTCGTCCTGCATCGCAGGCATGTAGTGGTCAATCTCGTATGCGCTTAAACTCCCATTGGCGTCGAGACCGATTTTGACATCGGAAAGAGCTGCCGACGATTGCGTAGACCATTGGAAATCATCCGGGCGCATCCATTGCACCCGAACCGGCTTGCCCACCGCCTGCGACAGAATCACGGCTTCATCCTCGGCCCCGGCATTGCCGCCGTTGGAGCGGCCGTAGTGGCCGGCCCCGGCGAATGTCCGCACGACGACCTGGTCTGCAGAGGTCGAGAGCATGTGCGCGATCCCTGTGCGCAGAGCCTGTGCATTCTGGGTGTGCGTGTAGACGTACACGGTGCCGTCGGAACGAACGTCGGCTACTGCCATCGTGGGCCCAATGGGCGCATGTTTGAGGTACGGCAGCTGGTATGTCGCAGAGAACTTCTTCGGCGAGTTGGCGAGGGCGGATGCCACATCGCCCTTGTTTGTTTTGCTGGACGCGGCGGGAGCGGTTTTCCAATCCGCGTCTTCTTTCAGAAATTGGAATAGGCGCTGATCTCCAGGCAGTCCTTTCCACTCGGTCCACTTTGTGCCTGACGCAACTTGCTGGGCGGCTTTGATGGCTTCCCATTCGGTGGGGGCGACCACGCCGACCAGGTTTCCTTTCACCACCACCTGCGCATTCGGAAAGCGAGTCTTATCGAGAGCGCCTACTGAAGTGAGTTTGGAGCCCAGCGTCTTGGGATGGACCATGCGGGCGTGCAGCATCCCCGGGAGGCGCACGTCGGTAACCCAGGTCTCCTTCGCTGTCACTTTCGGAACGGTCACGGAGTTGGGGAACGACTTGCCGATGATCGTGTACTGGCTCACGGGCTTGAGTGGAGGATTCCCATCGATCGTCAATCCGAACATGCTGTGGATGTCACCCTTGACAGGGATCGTGAGGTTTAACTTCTGGCCCTTGACGAGGTCGCCGTACGACACGCTCTTGCCGCCGCCGTAGACAACGCCGTCTTTCACGGAAAGCTGATCCTTCGGCACAGCAAGCCGCTCGGAAGCTAGACCGAGCAGCGCCTGATAAACATACGCCGCCGCCTTTCGGAGATTCGGCATGCCTTCTCCCAGCAAACCGAACGTGCCGCCGCCGTCGGGTGTGCGGTCTGTATCGGCCGAAATCACCGTGGTGATGGCTTCAAACGGTGCGCTGAGTTCTTCCGCCACAATTTGCCGGTAGGCCGTGTAGATGGTGCCCTGGCCGAAATCCGACTTGCCTGTCCGCATCAAAATCGTGTTGTCGGCGTGAATTTCAATCCATGATTCCGGCAGTGCCGGATTCAAAGAGCCGGCGCTGACACTGGCCCCGGCCTTCTGCATGGCCAACCCGAAGCCCGCTAGCAGCGCTCCACCGGCTTTCACGAAGCCGCGGCGCGAAAGGGATGCGCCAAAAACGTCGCTCGAATAGCTCGCCATCTGCTCCTCCTTCGCGGTCATGCCTGACTCCTCTTCGCCATCGTCGTCGCAGCCCGTTGCACCGCCTGGATGATCGCTGTATAACTGCCGCAGCGGCAAAGATGGGCCGACGTGCCAGAGGTTGTAAATGCCTCCTTAATTTCAGCAACGGTCGGCGACGCCACGCGCTCCAGCAGTTCCGTCGCTTTGATCATCATGCCGTTCTGGCAAAACCCGCACAGCGGCGTCTGCTCCTCGATCCACGCCTCCTGAATAGGGTGCAGGGTTTTGGCCGCATCTGCTTCGGGAACGCCTTTTTGTTTGGCCCAGCGCGCCGGAAGGCCTTCCAGCGTGGTCACCTCCTTGCCGGCCACCGAGCCCAAAGTCGTGATGCAGGAACGCACTTCCTTCCCGTTGAGCAGCACCGAACAGGCGCCACACTGCGCCATCCCACAGCCAAACTGCGGTCCGGTAAGCTCCAGATCATTTCGCAGCACGTAAAGCAAAGGCGTATCAGTCGGGGCTTGGACTTCGCGTTTTACGCCGTTAACGACAATAGTGGTCATCCAAATCTCCTTCGGGAAGCACAACTCGATCCATGTTCGGCCAAAGAACGATGGCCTCTTACAACCGCCTATTATCGAGCATTTTTAAGTACTCTAGGGGCTGTCTTCTTGCGCTACATGGTTTGCGTGACCTTACTGAGCGTGCGTGGCCGGTCCGGATCGAGGCCTTTCACTTCCGCGAGGCTGGCGGCGAACAACTGGCCCGGAATAATGTACGGGATCGGCGTGAAGATCTCTTCCGGAATCGCGTTCTTCCGGCCCAACCGGGCCGGTATCACGACAGCGCTTTTTTCCAGGCCGGGAAGAGACTGCGCTTCCTTATTGCTGCGGTCGGTTATCAGGAGAGTTTCGGCCTTCAGGGACTGGAGCTTTTCCAGCATCTCGCGGCTTGATTTCCAGGTGACGCCGGGCGGCGCAAAGACGAATGCCGGGAATGAAGCGTCGAGCATGGCGATGGGGCCATGCAGCAGATCGGCGGACGAAAACCGTTCCGCAATTACGTAACAGGTCTCCATCAACTTCAGCGCGAACTCAAAGGAGTTGGAGTAATTCAGGCCGCGGCCGATGCACACGGCATGCTGCATGAAGCAGTAGCGTTCCGCCCGGGCGCGCAGCTCGGTCTCCAATTCGAGAGCGGCGGCCGCCCACTCGGGAACCACTTGCAAGTCCTCCAACCGAATCGGCGCGCCCAGCGCATGAGCGAGTAGATAGAACAAAAAGATTTGGCCCGTGTAGGTTTTGGTGGCGGCGACGCTCTTTTCTTTGCCCGCCCGAACCAGAAAGGCATCCCTCGCGAGCTTCGCGAGTGTGCTGTCCGCTTCGTTCGTAATGCCAATCGTGTGGGCACCGGCTTGCTTGGCCCGTTCCAGGACAAGGTTCGTGTCGGTGGATTCACCGGATTGGGAAATGGCGACGACGAGCGTGTCGCGGAGATCCAGGCGAGCGCCATACAGAGTAAAGACAGAAGGAGCGGCGAGCGAGACAGGAATGCCGGTCGTGATCTCGATCAAGTAGCGGCCGAACTGAGCGGCGTTGTCCGAAGTTCCCCGGGCGGCCAGCACAACCAGCCGCGGACGGTGCGCTTCGAGATGCCGTTTCAGGCGCTGCACTTTGCCCCACTCCAGCTTCAGGGTGCGCTCAATCGCAGCGGGCTGCTGCTTGATCTCGTCCCGCATAGTCGACATGAGTTGAGGATAACAACGCAAATGTCGCCCCTCTTCTTACAGGGCGGCGCGGCGTGCGGGACTGCCGGCAGGCGAGGGAAGGTCTATCTCAGAAATTAAGCGGAAATGGGACGGCCCGATTCCAAAATCGGGCAGTCCCGGCAAGACCAGTGATGAAGAAGTCTCAGCCTCGCTTTACCTTGATGTTGACACCTTCGCGAGCGGCCGTGTGTTCGGGACGAGACTGTTTGGGCGTCTTGAAGAAGAGTGTCGTCTCCATCGAGCCTTCTTCATACTTCGCCACGTAATAAACGTCGCCCACTTTGACAAGCTGCAGATAATCGCCGTCCAACCGGGGTGCGGGGCGGTCCCCATAACTATCAATAGTCATTGCCATAACGAATCCCTCGGTTTGTCCCAGGACTAGGACTTCGCGAGTACCGAGCGCCGGCTGCGGAAGACGTATTTTGTAATCGCCCGGTGGCAGCACAAGCGTCCCCCATTTGGCTTCAAACGGTAAATGGAAGCTCGCTTGCTGTGCCGAAGCTGTGGCTACCGTAGACGCCGCAACAACGGTGAAGAGGGCAAAACTGAGAATGCGGTTCATGAAGTAACTCATTAGTAATCTCCTTTTGCTGACCTTTACGGTGGAACCATCCAGGCTCCTGATCCGTACAACGCTTAAGACGAAGAGCGAGGGCTCGGAGCCGGTTAAGAAAAGATCAAGAAATTGTTAGCGCGACGAGACACAGACCACGAAGTTAGTCAATGCCGCACCAAGACGTTTCTGAACGAAGTACCTGCCGGGCGCGATCGGTGCGCTTTGGCTCGTTTGAAGTGAACTTTGAACTGCGTGAGCTGCGTAAGGCCGGAGTGCGCGTACCGCTGCAGCACAAACCATTCCGGATTCTCGAATTACTGTTGAGACAACCCGGTTCACTGGTGACGCGTACGGAATTGGCCAATGAGCTTTGGCCACATTTGCCGCTCAGCTTCGAACGAAGCTTGAACACCGCCATGAATGCGCTGCGCCAGGTGCTGGACGATTCGCCGCGCGCGAGCCGGTTCATCGAGACGCGTTCCGGACTGGGCTACCGCTTTGTGGGAGAAGTGGACGGCACCAGCGTACTGCCGGGTGCGCGGCCCGCGCCGTACTCTCGGCCTGAAAACGGCGATGCGCATCAGGACTGTTTGAAGGGCCGGTACTTTCTGAATAAGGTCACGGGCGAATCGTTGCAGAGAGCCATTGGGTGCTTTCAATCGGCGCTCGATCAGGACGCGAGTTGTACGGCGGCGTGGGCTGGGCTGGCCGACGCGTACACCCGCTTGGCGCTGACGGGAACGGTGGCGGCATCGGACGTCTGCCACAAAGCCAGAGAGTCGGCGCAGGAGGCGGTGATTGCCGATGCGAATCTAGCGGCGGCGCACGTGTCACTTGGATTCGCGCGGATGGTGTTCGACGGCGATTTGAAAAGCGCGGAGGCGGATCTGCTGCGGGCCATCGGGCTCGATGAAAACCTGGCCGATGCGCACCGCGTCCTGGCTTTGCTGCTCAGCGCCTCCGCCAAACACGATGAAGCACTGGAACAGGTGCGTCTTGCGCAGGCGCTGGAGCCGCTCTCGCTACCGATTGGGCTGGAGCTGGCCCGGATTCTGTATGTGACGCGTGACTATGACGCCGCCATAAGGGAGTGCTGGAACCTGCTGTCGCTTGAGCCGCGGTTCTGGCCCGCGCAACGCATTCTCGGGCTGGCTTGCGCGCAGATGGGGTTGCATGAGGAAGCCATAACCGAAGTTGAAAATGCGTGCGTCTGTTCCGACCGGCATCCCGCGGCGGTTTGTGCACTGGGATGCGTGAGTGCATCCATGGGCTTGCTTGAGCGAACGGAGTGCGCTCTGCGGGAACTGGATCCCGGCGCAGCCGGCACTTACACATCGTGGTACTGGCGCGCAGCAATCCATGCGAGGCAGGATGAGCCGGCTTCCGCGCTGGATGCGTTGGGCGCAGCCTGCACTCAACGCGATCCGCTGCTGCTCTGGCTGGCAGTGGATCCGGGTTTTGACCTGCTTCGGACGCACTCCGGCTTTAAGGCTTTGCTGCAGCGACTGGGTCTGCGAGGCTCGCGGAACGCTCAGGCGGCAGCGGGCTGACACGCTGAGTGGAGCCCGCCGCGCGAAGCGCAAAATGCGGGACTACCCAGTTCCCGAACCAGGCAGTCCCCAAAACGATGAGGTCGCCGGCCGCGTCCTATGTTCGCCCCACCGGGATGTTGACAACTTCTCGTGAAGCCGTGTCTTCGGGGCCGGGCTTGGGCGCTCTAAAATAGAAATTCGTCTCCTCGGAGCCGTCATGGTACTCCGTGACGCAGAAGACGCCGCCGACTTTCGTGAGCTGCAGGTATTCGTTGTCACGCGTTCGAGTCACGCGGCCGCCATAGGCGTCGCTGGCCACGGTCATCACTATTCCCACAACAGGCCCGCGGATTATCACTTCGGGCGCCATCTGCGTCGTCGTGAGCTGCGGGGCCTGTATGGTGTAGTCCCCTGGTGGTAATACGAGGGTCCCCCACTTCGCTTCAAAAGGTAAACGGAAATGCGCTTGCTGCGCCGAAGCGGTGGCTGCGGTCGCGGCTAGTAAGAAGGTAAAGCAAACAATAGTGGATATTCTTTTTGGGAGGTAACTCATGATCTGATCTCCTGCTGCTGAACATGAACGGCGGAACCACAGAGGCTCCAATCCGTCTGTACATTTGACGGGAAGCGAGGGCTGAGTACTGGTCAAGAAAAGGTCAATAATCTGTCAAAGGGGGTGGACAGACAACGAAGTATAGTCGATGCCACACCAAGAAGTTTCTCAGCAAAGTACCTACGCCGCGCGGGCCGCGCGCTTCGGTTCATTTGAAGTGGATTTTGAACGGCGCGAGCTGCGAAAGAACGGCGCTCGCATACATTTGCAACGCAAACCGTTTCGCATTCTAGAGTTGCTGCTGAGGCGCCCTGGATCACTTGTCATGCGCAGTGAATTGTCTAGCGAGCTCTGGCCGCACCTGCCTCTCAGCTTTGAGCACAACTTGAACACCGCGATGAATGTTCTGCGCCAGGTGCTGGGCGATTCGCCGCGCGAAAGCAGGTTTATCGAAACACGTTTTGGGCTGGGCTATCGCTTTGTTGGAGTACTGGAGGAAGCCGGCGATGAGATCGGGCGCGGTAACCAGCAAGACGCTCCGAGGGAGAGACCGGCATAGCCGTGCTCGAGCGCGCCGCAGAGGCCGAAGGGATCCACCAAGGGCGGTGGCTATAGTGGCTGAATGAAGTTTTCGCTGCTGCTTCTTGTTCCACTGAGCCTGCTCGCCCAAAGCTACGACTTGATTATCCGCAACGGTCACGTCATCGACGGCACGGGCTCGCCGTGGTATGGCGCGGACGTTGGCATCCGCGACGGGCACATTGCCGCGATTGGCCGTCTCGATTCGGCAACCGCGAAGCAAACCATCGATGCGGCTGGCATGGTGGTAGCGCCGGGCTTCATCGACATGCTGGGGCAGTCGGAAGCAACCATGCTCGTGAATCCCCATCTCCCGTCGAAGATCTATCAGGGCATCACGACGGAGATTACCGGCGAAGGCGGATCGGCCGCACCACTCACGGATGCTCTCCGGTCGGCTGACCGGGAAGGCTACGAACACTACAAAATCGACCCATCCTGGAGCACCTTCCGCGAGTATTTTGCGCGCCTGGAAAAGCAGGGCATGGGCATCAACCTGGCCAGCTACGTGGGCGCGACGCAAGTACGGAGAGCCGTGATCGGCGATGGCGATCGTGCGCCGACACCGGCTGAGCTCGACCAGATGAAAGCGCTGGTGCGCGAAGGGATGCGCGACGGCGCAGTGGGCGTATCCACAGCGCTGCAATATGCGCCTGCCCCATATGCCAGCACCGAGGAACTGATCGCGCTGGCGGCTGAGGGCGCAAAGCTCGGCGGCATCTACGCCACACATATGCGCAGCGAAGGCGATACGGTCATACCCGCCATCGACGAAGCCATCCGCATCGGGCGTGAAGCGCATGTGCCGGTGGAGATCTGGCACCTCAAGGCGGCCGGCCGCCGGAATTGGGGGCGCATGCCGGAGATCGTCGCGCACATTGATTGGGCGCGCCGCTCAGGCGTCGAAATCGGCGCGGATACCTACGCGTATACGGCTTGGTTCAATAGTTTCTCGGCGTTCATTCCGCCGTGGGCGCACGATGGCGGCGACGCAAAGCTCATTGAACGCCTCAAAGACCCGGCTATGCGCGCCCGCATTCGCAAAGACATGCTGACGCCCAGCACAACCTGGGACAACGAGTGGGACGAGATCCCCGGCCCGGAGGCCATCCTGTTGAGCGTGGTGCAGAATCCTAAACTGTTGCCGCTACAGGGCAAGACGATCGCCGAGATCGCCAGGCTCTGGAACAAGGACGCTTTCGATACCATCTTCGACATTCTGATTGAAGACCACGCGGCCACCGGAGTCGCGGTGTTCGGCATGTGGGAGCCGGATGTGCGGCTGGCGCTCCAGCAGCCCTGGGTGAGCGTGTGCAACGACTCTCAGGGTACGGCGCCTGACGGCCTGCTTGGCCAGGAGCACCCGCACCCGCGCGCCTATGGGACCTTTCCGCGCATCTTGCGCAAGTACGTTCGCGAAGACGGAGCATTAACCCTTCCCGACGCCATCCGCAAGTTCAGCGCTCTGCCCGCGGCACGGCTGCGGTTGGCTGACCGGGGTGTGATCAAAGCAGGCATGTGGGCCGACATCGTGGTCTTCAACCCCGATACGATCACCGATCGCGCCACCTTCGATAATCCGAACCAGCTCTCCGATGGCATCCAGTATGTGCTTGTGAACGGCGTGCCGGTGATCGCCGGCGGCGCCATGACGAATGCCCTGCCGGGCAAAGTCATCCGCGGGCCCGCCTGGAAGCCTTGAAGAAGAAAACGTGGCGCGCTCTCCACTTCGGAGCAAGGCTGTCAGCCTGCTGAGCAGAGATTCGTCTCGGCTTTTCATTCAGCGGGGATGAACGGCGACCGCTCATGAAAGTTTCGGAACAAAATGCAGTCCGGCATCGTCGAAGCTTAGAAGTGAGAGCCGCACATCTATTCTGATGAGGGTATAAACATGCCGCCGTGGGCAGAATTCTTCGATCGACTGGGACAAGACCTGCGCTATGGCATCCGGATGCTGATCGCCAAGCCGGGATTTACAGCGGTCGCGGTATTGTCGATTGCGCTCGGCATCGGGGCCAGTACGGCGATCTTCAGCGTGGTTTACGCGGTGCTCATCGACCCCTACCCATATCGTGCGGCGGACCGCATCGGCTCGTTGTCGCTTACGAGCAAGAAGGACCGGCAGTGGGGCGTCCGTTATACGAAGGCACAGTATGCGGACCTGAAATCGCGGATTAGCTCGATGGAAGATGCCGTCGCCATGGATCGAAACGAAACGGTGATGACCGGGCAGGGACTGGCTGAAGTGGTCGTCCGCGAACAATGCTCGTACAATTTCTTCGATTTCTATGGCGTGCCGCCACAAATGGGCCGTACATTTACCCAGAAGGAGGCGAAGCCGGGAACGGCGCCCGAGCCAGTCGCGGTCGTGAGTTACCGGTTTTGGCAACAGGTACTGCAAGGGCGCCCGGACGTTCTGGGCCAACAGTTACGGCTGAATAACGACGTGTATACCGTGATCGGCGTGTTGCCCGTCCGCTTCACCTGGCACGATACGGACGTGTATGTGCCCATGGACCAGCACCCGAGCACAACAGAGTTTGTAGAAGTGTGGTACCGGATCCGGCCAGGCGTGGGCCCCGACCAGGTGAACGCCGAGTTCGTTCCCTTATTGGAGGAGTACCGGCGGCAGGTGCCGCACTACATGTACCCGGAGGATGCGTTCAAGGTAAAGTTCCTGAGCGTCAACGAAGGCATCCTGGGCAAGTTCCAGGACACTTTGCTGGTGCTGTTCGGTGCGGTAGCGCTGTTGTTGCTGATCGCCTGCGCCAACGTGGCGAATCTCTTGCTGGCGCGCGCGGCGACGAGAGAAGGCGAGATGGCCGTCCGCGTTTCGATCGGCGCAACCCGGGCCCGGTTAATTCGACAACTGTTGACCGAGAGCGTGGTGCTGGCCTTGGCGGGTGGCGTTTTGGGCGTTCTGCTGGCGTATTGGGGCGTGCGCGTCGTGATCGCGCTGATGCCGGAGTATTCCATTCCGCACGAAGCGGTGATCGCGCTGAACTGGCCGGTGCTGTGGTTCGCGCTGGCGACGTCCGTGCTGACCGGAATCATCTTCGGGCTGGCGCCCGCACTCCAGACCTCCGGCGAAACGCAGGCCGACACGCTGCGCGATTCAGGGCGGGGAACCAGCGGGGGAGCGAGTCGCAGACGCCTCCACGACCTGCTGATGGTGGCCGAGATCACGCTGTCGCTGGTGCTGCTGACCGGGGCGGGGCTGGCGATACGGGGCCTGTTCGCCTTGCAGGGACAGAGCCTCGGCTACAACCCGCAGCATGCGCTGACCTTTCTAATGCCTCTGAGCGAAGGCCGCTTCACCGAGTGGGCGAGCCGCGTGGCGCTGTACCAGAACATCGTTAGCCAGTTGCGGCGCGATCCGGACGTGACGGCTGCCGCGGTGAGCCAAACGGGCACGCCTCCGTACAACGGCTTTCGGAGTAAAGCGATATTGGATGACCGGCCGGCTGCCGAGGCGCCGGATGTCGAAGTGAACCTGGTTCAGAACGGATACTTCGCGGCGGTTGACACCAAACTCCTCCAGGGGCGCGATTTGACCGAGTCCGACATCTTGCAGGCCCGGTCCGTGGCCGTCATCACCGAGGACATGGCGAAGCGCCACTTCGCCGGGAAGGACCCCATCGGCCATCACATTCAAATCGGCGTTTTCAATGAGGCGCTTCCTCCTCGGATCGTGAAGGCGCCCCAGTTCAACAACTCGTTCGAGATCGTGGGCGTGGCCGGCACAGCCCGGAATCGGGGATTGAACGAACCGGCTGAGCCGGCTGTTTTCATTCCCTACTCCTTGCTAATGCCGCCGAACACCTTCATCATTGCGCGAACCAAGGGCGACCCGGAGAAGCTGATTGGTCCGGCGCGAGCAGCAGTACGGGCTGTGGACAAAGACCAGCCCATTACGCTGACACGGACTCTGGAGGGTTGGCTCGAAAACGCAACCGCTTATCCACGCTTTGCGGCCTTCCTGTTTGGCGTCTTCGGAAGCATCGGCCTGGCATTGGCTGCGGCCGGTGTATTCAGCGTAGTTTCCTACGCAGTTGCTCACCGCACACGCGAGTTCGGAATCCGCATGGCGCTCGGCGCGCAACCCTTTGATGTGCTGAAGCTGGTGCTGACGGCCACGGGTCGTGTGCTCGCGGTGGGTCTCCTGGTGGGACTCGGAGCCAGCATCCTGGCAAGCCGCGCGCTCGCCGATCACATGGCAGGCATGGGAAAGCCAGACCCGGTTCTGTTCGTCATGGTTCCGGCGGTGCTGATTGCTGCGACGATCGCTGCGTGCGTGCTTCCGGCCCGGTCCGCGATACGGACCCAGCCGGCAGAGGCGTTAAGGCACGACTAAAGGCGAGTGTCCTCGCCTCGCGCACCAGCCGTGCCGCGTTTGCTGGGCGGCGGGTATCACTTCCCTTTGGGTGGCGGGTACTTCTTGAACATCTTAGCTACCGCGCTGTTGATCTTCTTTTCGTTCTTCTGCGGATTGTCGCTCAGAGTGTCGGAAGCGATCGCACGCCAGATCAAATCCTTGGTCTTGATGTCTCCAATGTCGACCACCAGATGACCCACGGGAATCTGTTCCACCGTCGTGGTGCTGGTGCCGCCCCAACCATAGCGCCACGGTCCATAACCCCCCATATTTGTGGTGTTCAGCTGGGTCTGCGAGGTCGTGGCCGCGGCGTAGGTCACCATAAGATCGGGATTGTTGCCCGGATCCACTTTCTGCAACCCTTTAGCGGCGAGTTGCTGTTCAATCGCCTTCACGATCCGCTGATCCATCAGGGGATTCGCGGCCGGAGTCCCCTGTGCCCACACCCACGTCTTGAGGTCTGAGAAGTTGACTGCTTTATCCCAATCGACGGTCACCTTTTGGCCGAAGGCGCTGCCGGCAAGCAATGAAACCCAGATACCGAACGCAATGGTCCTTTTATGCAACGTGCTCCTCCAATTTGAAAACTTTCAATATCAAGAATACGCCGCCAGCCTGGATCTTTCGAGCTAGACTGAAATCTCCCATGAACCGCCGCAACCTTCTCCTCGGATTAGCATTTGCCGCCGGCGCTGCAGAGGCCGCGCAGCCCGAACGCGAATCGTTGTACATCCCGAAAGCGCATCTGGTGGAAGACCGGAAGCTGATGCACGACTTCATGGAGGATTACGCCTTTGTGAGCCTGGTCACCGCGGCGCCCAACATTCGCGTTACGCATATCCCGGTTCTGCTGGACCGGACGGCCGGGCCGTACGGCACCATTTACGGGCACATTGCGCGAAACAATCCCCAGAATGCGACCTTCGATGGACACCAGCAGGCGGTGATCGTTTTTCAAGGGCCCAACTCGTACATCTCGCCGTCGTGGTATGCCAAAACCGAAGCGGTGCCGACCTGGAACTTTGCCGTGGTCCATGCCGGCGGCACGCTGAAGCCGGTCACCGACAAGCAGGCGCTGCATGAGTTCCTGGCGCAACTGATCACGACTTTTGAGAGCCGGTATGCACCGGCGTCGACGTACGATTTTCGGAAGCTGCCGGACGACTACGTCTACCGGATGATCGGCGCCATCATTGGCTTCGAGATGCAGATTGAATCGCTGGAAGGTAAGTTCAAGTTGGGCCAGGAACGCAGCGAGGCGGACCGGGCCGGCATCTTGAAAAACCTGCAAACCGCGAAGCAGGACCCATCCATCCGCGAATTGACCGCCAGTTACTACGAACGCCTGAAGAAGAAGTCGTGAGCGCGCTACTGTGCCCCGTCCTCGGACAGACCCGCCCATAAGCCTTCGGCGCGCAAGAATTGCTCATGCCGCAGATCGGGCCGCCCTCGCCTCCACAAGTTGTGGTAGGAGACCGGCCAGTGAGTCTTGTCACAGCGATCCAGGAAGAGGCTCGGCACCGGGGGCTCCGGCAGTCGGAACGACACGTGCTTTTCCCATCCGAACTCGTGCTCGTTGAAAATGTGGCTGCCCGCCGACTCGAAAGCCTCAATCGATCGGTGGCCCACCCGTCTGAGAGTCCGAACCAGACTGGCTCGTCGCCACAGTGCAGCCTGGGCATGAACGGAATAGGCCCATCTTGGCCAAATAATGACATCGTCGCGTGCTGTGTAGGGCTCGGCGGACGGCAGCATCATCCAAGTCATAAAGAAGGCGCCGATCGAGAGGTCCTCGCCCATGAGCGCATGGGCTTGGGCCACACGCTTGGCGTCGACGGGTTGACACAGCCCGTAGTCATCGAGAAGGAGAAAGACGAGCTCGTCCCGATTCTCCCCGGTAAGATACCGAAGCATGGCTTCGCACCACGAAACCTCCGACTGTGGGCCTGCAAAGAACCCGCGCACATCCGGATCATCGGGGTGCTGCTCATGGTGCACAATATCCACCGGCGGATGATTGGGCCAATAGCGCCGCAGCAGCGCCAGCGTGCTCCGCAGGGGCGCTGTGTAGCGGTTGCTGGTCGGCATCACAATGCGAAAGCGGTCGCCGCCGGCTAGTTCCCGCAGGGCCCAGGCCGAATACCTCCGCGACTTGATGCTGGTTGTGGTCATACGGAGGATGCGACGGCCGGCCGTCAAGCGCTGCTCCGAAGTACGCTCTCCGGGGGCGGCGAGCAGGCCCGCGACCTGACCGTCGATGGAGAACGTCACAGGAACCTGGGGTAAGTTCCACGAGTGGCCCTCCATGAACCCGAAGATCCCAACCGGCCGTTCCACCTCGAGTTCGATCACGCAGTCAGCATGTCCGGAAAGAAGCGTGTACGGCGACCAATCCACTGGAAGATCCGGTTGCTGAACTTCCGTTGCACCATCGACCTCATAGCCGAGAGCACCGTTAAGTCCCAGCACACCCCGGCCCGTCTCCCAGGCTACGATCCGGAAGGGCTCCGAACGACTGGACATGTGCGCTATGTCCCCATTCAGGTCTTCGGGATCGCAACCGTGATGTTACGGAACTCCAGGCCGCCGGTGTGGTCGCCTTGTATATAGAAAGGTCCGGGCTTGCCTTCATTGGCGTCTAAGGCGCCGCCTGTGATTCCCTCAATCTCCTTGTGATCGATGATGGTGACGCCGTTGCGAACTACCGTCACCGTGCGCCCCACCAGCGTTACGTCGAATGTCTCCCATTTGCCCGGCGTGCGAGCCAGCTGCGTGCTCGGCGCAAGCCGTCCATAAATAGAACCCATCTCGCGTTCCATGGGCTCCGAGTTCTCTTTCTCATATTCAATCTGGACCTCGTAACGCCCTCGCAAGTAGAAGCCGCTGTTCCCGTCCTCCGGACAGTTGACCTCGAAATGCAGCTTGAAGTCTTCGAATTCGCGCTTTGATTTCAGGTTGGCGCCGGACGCTTCGTTGACCAGCAGTCCGTCCTTCACCACCCAGTGGCTCTTGGCGGTTTTCCCGACCGGCTCCCAGCCGTCCAGGTTCTGCCCGTTGAAGAGCGGCTCCGGCTTGGTCCATGCGGCCGGCGGATTGCGCTTCAAGTCGGGCGCGCGTACGCCCTTCAGCGAAATGGAGTCCTCGCCGCGCTTTTGGATGCCGGTCAGCTCGCCACCGGCCGCATCTAATTCCCAAGTAGTCGCCGGCCGGTTTCCGGAGGCCGAAGCCGGTGAGACGGTGATTGTCAGATGCGAGCCGTCCAGATGAAAGTCTTTCACTTGATAAACATTGCCGCCGGTGGGCTGGAACCAGATTTCCAGCTCGCCGTTCTTCTGGGTGATGCCCAGCCAATTGGCGCCGACACCGGAGGGTCTCTTGACGTTAAAATCCCATCGCCCGAGGAACGGCGCGACATCACCCTGGGCCATCGCAAGAGCCGCCGCCGCACAAACCAGAATCAAACCGGCCGAAAGAGTTCGCATGCTGGCAGTGTAGTACGGCCGGGGGCCCGGATGGGCCGAAAGTAGGGTGACGTGGGCGATTCTTGGAACGAAATCGGACCTATGGCCTTCCGCTCCGCTACTCATTCTTTACGAGCAGCCCGTCGCGATGCACGAAGTGGTTCTGGCACTTTGGACACCTGCCGACCGATCCGGGTTCGCCTGCCGGACGGCGCTCGCCGCAATAGGGGCAATTGCCAACATACGTGGGCCCGCGATAGAACATGAAGCCGAAGACTCCCGCCGAGGCGATCATGATGAGCGCGCCAACGATCCATCCAATATAGGGGATCACCGCGAATATCGTGAAGCCGGCGAAAAAGCTGAACAGCGCAACCCCCGCGCCCGCGCCTCCGCGCATGTGAAACGGAGTCTTTGCAACAGTGGAATCGATTGCCATATTGCTGCCCTCAACATTCCCGATCACCCTCAAGTTAAGGCCGAAGGCGCTGGCACTTCGATAAATCGTGAACGCCAGGAGTCACCCAAGCAGCTTGAAGATGAATCTCGTCACGGGCAGAGTATCAGAGGCGTGGTGCCGTGTACATAACCTGTTTATGGTGTGCGCGGCCCCGAGCTTAGAGCCGGCTCTTACTGCGCCGGGACTAAGTGCTGCGCGGGTTTCTCGGCGCTTTGCTTGCGGGCCCAGGCCCATGCGAATTGGCGGCGCTGGCATGTGAAGCAACGGATGGGTCTCGCCGCAAACAACCAAAGCGGCAGTTCGTACCAACGCCACCGGGAGGTTAGCGTTTTCGTCGAGAAGCAGCTTGAGCACTTGCGGCCAGTTCCTACGACCTCGTTGCTTCGTTTGTTGTACTTGATCATCCTGGCCGATGCGACAGCCGCCAACAGGCCGCTAAAACCGAACAGCCAGAGAAAATTCATCGGCCTTTCCGGCGCGTCGGGCGCCAGTTCTGCTGCAGTGAATCCCGATGTCAACTGGTCGGCTGGATCGTCGATGCTCTCGGTTGAGCCGGGCTTTGGGGAAGCCAGAAGGACGCTCCCGGTGATGCTGACGGCGTCGCCATGCAAGGGGATATCGGAACTTGGCTGCGAACTCCCGTTCGAGTTTTCCGCTATGACTGCGTCGATCAAGGGCGGCAGAACTCATCATTGGGCCGAGACTAGCAATGCCGGTCGCCAATGCCAAAGAAGCGGTTATGAACAAGAACAAGAGTAGGTTTAGTATTGTCCGGAGCCTCATGATAAAAACGCCCTCAAGTGAAAGTTAGCATTGGATTTGGCTTATTAGAAGCCTGGCCGTTAGGGTACTGGTGGGCCTGATTGGTAGCGGTTTCATGGCCCCGGCAGTGCTCTCGCCGGAAAACGCCCGTGGGTCTTAGAACTATGTGTTGCCTCGAAATTCGGTTCCGAAGGCGGTCGTCGAAGTTGATCTGCGTGGGCGGGATTCTTCCAGCCGGAAATCGGAAGTGCCTTAGTTTCCTGGCGATACCAGCGCAACGCGGAGCGGCAGCCGGGCGCCTGGAATCGCCTAAGAATGTGCGCTCCGGCATCCGTGCGTCGGCTTCGGAGGGAACGGGAAGTACTGGAACTTTGGTCGCCACGGCCCTGCTGGGGTCCAGTACCAATGGTCCATAGGTGGACAACCGGAGAAGCCGTCGCACTGTGGCCTTCCCCACAAAGGACCGCTTCAGGTGTGCCGGAAAATGGAAAGGGCCACGGGAAACTCCCGTGGCCCTTTGTTGAGGAAAAATCTTAATTGAGACTACTTCGCAACGCGACGGCGAATCAATAGACCAAGGCCCAGCGCCGAACCATACAGAAGACCGATCGAAACCGGCTCCGGAACCGCTGCCGACTCGGTGATATCGACCTGAATGGTCGTTTGCCCACCATCGGTGGCGTGTGGCTCGTTAAGGCCGTAACTGTTGTCGGAAAAAGCGTGTACGTGACCCTGCCAATCGTCAGGACGGACGGAGCGAAGTCCAGATGACATTGCTGGAGTCGCCTGTAATCATGCCACTCACCGGCGGTTGACCGTATTGACAGTGCCGTGCGTCGGGCTGGTCTGGTCGAATATCAAAGTAAAGTGGTCCGAGAAAGACCCAGCCGCGTCACCAGTCGTCTGACTAGTGAACGTCCCGAGGTTGCTGAACGAGGGCAACCCCACCGTCGTCCCCGGCGTTGATATGCCGGTAAACGCGATGGTTGCGTCTCCACTGAGATGCGTGTTGGTGCCGGTCAGGCTGAAAATTCCGGTGGTCGTATACGTCGCCGTATCAGCAAACGCGCTGGCACTGCAGATGAGGAGAGCTATGGCAAGCTTTTTCATTGGATAGTTTCTCAGGACAAATTGAAAGTACCATGGTTCTGCAGACTTTTCAAGTCTTTTTGCTAGGGGGCCCTCGATTAAAGAGAGGTGCCTCAGCAACTTAGCCTGTGTTAACTGGCCCACCGATAGTACTCGACCATTGTGTGAAGCAGGTAACGTTATTTTGGCGTTTCAGAGCGGCGCTTCGCGCAAGGGCCCCCTAACGTTCCGCCAAGCCTTCCGAGCCGCGACGGTTACGGAGCGGTCGCCCGGAGACCCCCGCCTGCCCCGTTTCTCGACAGGTTGTGGGAACCCTTTCTCCCTAGCCCGGCTCGAGACCGAAGACCGGCTTGATGCCGTGACCTTAGGTGCTGTGTTTTGAATGAATTCTTGGAGGCGCGGGGCGGGATCGAACCGCCGAATAAAGGTTTTGCAGACCTCTGCCTTACCGCTTGGCTACCGCGCCGATAGCGGGGTTGCTACAAGGCAAACATACCGCGAAGCGCTCGCCCAAGTCAAACTCGCGAAGCCCGCTCGCCCGCGCTGTCCGAGCGACTATAACACCGCCCGCAATATCAGCCTATATGTGACCTGGCGCTGGCGATCTGTCGATTCTTAGCGGTGTTTTGTTCCGCCTCCGAACGCCCCCCTTTCTGCTATGTTCGGATTGCTTGAACACCGTCATTCGACTCCCCGATGCCTGACATCCGCACCAAGCCGGTTCTGATCTTCGACGGCCACTGCGGCTTCTGCCGCATATGGTTGAACTACTGGCGGGAGTTGCTGGGCGATTCGATGGACTACGTTGCGTCGCAGGATCTCGCGCTGGATGACTTCCCGCAGCTTGATCGGGAGGCGATGAAGGGCGCGGTTTACCTGGTGATGCCCGACGGCGCCTCCTTTCGCGGCGCGCACGCCGTGTTTCGCTCGCTTGCTCCGGTTGCAGCTCGATATCGCCTGCTGCTTTGGCTCTACGAAACCGTCGGGCCGTTCCGCGCAGCGACCGACGCGGCCTACGCGTGGATCGCCGGCCACCGCGACTTTTGCTATCACCTGACGGCGCTGACCTTCGGCAAGACCATCCGGCCACACCGATTCCAGCTAACCGAGTTCCTCTTCCTTCGGGCGCTGGGCATTACCTACGCGTTTGCCTTCGGGTCTCTCGGCACCCAGATCCTCGGCCTGGTCGGCGAGCACGGCATCCTGCACGCCGCTTCCACGATGCAGGCCATGCATCAAGCCCTCGGCAGCCGTGCGTATTGGGATGTTCCGACCCTTCTGTGGCTGAACATGAGTGATCACGCCATGAGCTGGTGTTGCGGCCTGGGGGTTTTCTTTGCCCTGCTGCTTGCCATCAACGTGCTGCCCCGTCTCAGTGCCGCGCTCTGCTTTGTGCTGTATCTCTCCATCGCGTCGGTGGGCCAGCCCTTCACCTCATTTCAGTGGGATGCATTGCTGCTGGAGACGGGATTCCTGGCCATCTTCTCCGGCATCCCGTGGCTGGTCTGGGTCTATCGCTTCCTGATTTTCCGGCTGATGTTTGAATCGGGAATGGTCAAGCTGCTCAGCGGTGACCACAACTGGGAGAACCTGCACGCCTTGCGGTTCCACTTCATGACCCAACCGCTGCCCAACCCGGTAGCCTGGTACGTCTATCATTTCCAACCGTGGCTGCTCGACTCGCTCACCGGTTGGACTCTGCTGATCGAACTGGTTGCGCCTTTCCTGCTGTTCATGCCCAGGCGTATGCGCCAGCTCGGCGCCAGGTTCTTGATCGCCCTCCAAGTCTGCATTGCACTAACCGGCAATTACGCCTATTTCAATCTGCTGACCCTTGCGCTGTTGATATGGGCGTTCGATGACCAATCGTTCGAGGGCATCGCGGCGAGATTGAAGTGGCTGCGTCCCGGTTTGCGATTAACGTTTTGGACCCGCTTCCGGGCCTTGCGCGTGATTGCGTCCGCAGTGCTTGCGGTTGCCCTGTTCCTGGGTGCGACCCAGGTGCTGTCTTTGTTTGCTGCCGATTTAGCGGGCCGCCTCTCCGCTCCCTTGGCATGGACCGCTCCGTTTGAAGTTGTGAACTCCTACGGCCTGTTTGCCGTCATGACCACAACCCGCCCCGAGATCGTGTTCGAGGGTTCCGACGATCAGCAAACCTGGCAGGAGTACGAACTGCCTTACAAGCCGGGGAACGTACATCGTGGGCTGCCCGTGATTGCTCCGCTCCAACCGCGCCTCGATTGGCAACTCTGGTTTGCCGCTCTCTCTAATGAACAGCAGGACCCCTGGGTGGGCGTATTGGCTCTTCGTCTGTTGCAAGGTGATCCGCAAGTTGTCCGCTTCTTCAGCAAGGTCCCGTTTCAAACTCCGCCGCACTACATCCGCGCGCAGCGCTACCTTTATACGTTCACCACTCCGCAACAGAGGGCGCAAACCGGAGACATCTGGAACCGCAGCCTCATCGGCCCATACCTGCCGACCCTGTCACTCGAAATGTTCAACGCCCCGGATGAGTCAAAATAAGTGAGGGTGGTTTGGCAGGTTGCCGAGCGCGGAAGACGTCAAGCTCGCCCGGCCCGAGTCCGGGGATCAACGTTTCTTTCTTGAATGGCGCTGCGCATTCTAAACTAAGAAGAACGCTGGTTTGATGTGGGGGCGTAGCTCAGTCGGATAGAGCATCAGCCTTCTAAGCTGAGGGTCGCAGGTTCGATTCCTGCCGCCCCTACCACGATTTGGCCGCTTTGTTTCTTGAGGCCGTCACCAGATACCCCGGTCCCGTTGTTAGAACGTTGGCTAACCGAATGGTGAACGGTATTAACCGCATTAGCCTTTCGGTTAGCGGTCGCATCGACCTTCGGCCTGTCGTTCGTAATCCAGCCCACGTTAGAGCGGTCGAGACCCTTTAGTTATTCAACACTCTGCGCCGGGGTTTGACCAGCTAAAGCATAGCTTCGACCTCAACGGTTGCCTCGGTAAATGCTGCCCAGGTAATCGAAACCTTCGGCATTCGGTATCCATTCTGTGACTACCTGACAAGCAGGCCAGAGTAGGACACCCAATCACACATTCTCAGCATTTGAACATCCATGGAGCCTTGTCCAACGCAACCACACCGCAGAAAGGTTCGAGTTACTTAGTCCAACGGGTCGAAAAGCGTACGCAAGGATACAAAACTGGCACATCCGCGTGTCCACTCGTTTACGGACAGCTGGCGAACCGGCGGCGGGGTTTCAAGAACGCTCAACACCGGGATCGTGTTTTCAAGTCTGGTTGGAGGTCCTCGGCACCACGTCCCACTGCCAATCCGCTATGCCATTCTAAGCGTCTTCGGAGAGCCTCAACGGGCTAACGACGCCAAGTCCGGTAGGCAGTTCTTGTTTAGTAAGCTACCTCACATATCGTTGGTTGTTTGATTGCACACGTATCTTTGAATAGCTTAGCTGCTCCCAGTTAGTTCTTGGAGCGCGCTGGGGTTGCTTTGCTGGGAGAGAAATAGATTTCCTCTATGCATGTCGTCGCCGTTCGGGGTATTGGGGGTCAGAAGTTCGAGCGCGAGCTACGTGACACTCTGCGGATGGAGATGCCTGCGGAAGCGGAGGTGTACGTGTCAGCTCTACCACGAACGGATGAAATAGAAACTCGGCTCGTGCTCGGTGGCGGCTCTGCCACTCGCCATAGCCGTGTTCTTGACTTAGGAGTCCCAGCTTCTAACGGCATTTTGGAGATTGCAAGAGAACTGGCAGCCATGCTGCCCAAGAAGGCTCCAGTGCGTGAAACCGACATACGATCCACTGCCGACGCCCCGTTCGATCCCGAGGAGTCGGTTACCTCCACTTGCGCTGGCGCCGAGATAATGGATACTCCCACGACGGCCGAAACGAACCAATCCATCATGCGCCGCTTCGTGGATTTCATTAACACGGCCAGCGAGGACCTTGCCGAAGAGCTTATCTCCCCGGATGCGGTATTTCAGGTTCCAGGACGCGACGAACCAATGCTCGGCCCCAGTGGCTACCTTGCTTCGATATGGATGTTGCGCAGCGGGTTCCCCGATATTCACTGGACGCTCGACGAGATGGTTGCTGAAGACGACAGGGTGGCTGCACGCTTCACCATGCGCGGCACACATCGCGGCACCTTCTTCGGCGTACCTCCCACGGGCAGGGCATTTGCCGTGCAGGCCATGAATTTCTATCGCCTCTCCGGCGGGCAGTTCGTCGAGGAACGCAGTCAACCTGACCTGCTTTCATTGCTTCTGCAGGTTGGTTTGGTGCCGACGTCCGGGTGGCGGCCCGATCTAGCCCTCGCCGGGCCTCACAATGGCTCTCAGAACGGGACTCACAACGGCTCTCACAACGGGCTTCACAATGGCTCTCACAATGGCTCTCACAATGGCTCCCAGAACGGATTTCACAATGGGTCCTTTGCGCAACACGCCTAAGGTAAACTGACCTTTTTTCCCGTTGTATCCGCCGCGCCGTCATCCTCTGTTGATCAGCTCCATTCGCGGACTATAGCCGTCGCCGCGATCGTCCGAATCCCGCAGTTCTTGCCGAACCCTCACATCCACGCCCTCGCGGTAATCTCTCCCTCCTCTTCTACCGATAGAAGAGATATGGCAGATCTGCCCCCTTCCCAGGAACTAGTCGATACCCTGATCGCGGAGTTGCCTCCGGATGAACCCTCCGACAGTAGCAAGACCGCCCAGCCCTACGATTTCCGCCGTCCGGATCGTATTGCGAAGGATCAGCTTCGCTCCATCCATCTCTTGCATGAGACCTTTGCCCGCTCCCTGGCGTCGAGCCTATCCGCGTTTCTCCGTGCTTATGTAGCGGTCGATCTGGTCTCGGTGGAACAGCTCCCCTTTGCCGGCTTCACCCGCCGCCTGCCCTCGCCCACCTGCATCGTCTCCCTGGCTCTGCGTCCTTTTGAAGGCAGCGCCATCCTCGAACTCAGCCATTCGCTGGCCTTCCCCATCTTCGAGATGTTGTTGGGAGGTAACGGCAAGGGGTCCGCCAAGATCAACCGCGAGATCACCGAAATCGAAAAGAGCATACTGGACGGACTGTTTCGCATTATGCTGCAGGATCTCCGCGCCGCTTGGCAGGCTGTTAGCTTTATCGATTTCACGGTCGAAAGCCATGAGACCGAACCCGCGCTCTTGCAGATGCTCGCGCCGAATGAGGCTGTCGTCGCCATCCGGATGGAACTGCGCGTGGGCGAATACAACGGCCTTGTCAACATCGGTATCCCTTCCATCATCATCAAGATGCTGCGCCAGAAGTTCGACCAGCAATGGACTGTGCGGAAAACGCATTCATCGGAGGCCGAACACGCGCGTGTCCTGAAACTGATCAAGCCCGGAACGGTGAATGTGGAAGCCCGCCTGAATGGGCCAAAAGTAATGCTGGAGGATCTGCTGGCCGTGGAAACGGGCGACGTCCTGACCTTCGACTACAACACCCGGCGCGAAGTCGATTTCATCATGAACGGCCGCCTGAAGTTTCAGGGCAACATCGTCCAGGAGGGTCACAAACGGGCCTTCCGCGTGAATCACGAATATCGCCCCGCGGAGTGACGTGGTTCAATTCCTGGTGGCCGATATAGAGGTTCAGAGCTTGGCGTAGATGGACGCCTTCTTGGGGTCCGGTTCGCCGGCTGACGCGGCTTGACTCTTCTTGCGGCGGTACATCTCGATATCGGCGCGATGGAAGACGTCCTCGAAGCTGTCGCCGGGCTCGTAAGCCGCGACGCCAATGGCGGCGCTCACCGGGACCGCGGCGATCTGCCCGTCGGCTTCAAACAGAAAATGCCCCTCGATTTGTTCGCCCAGTTGCACGGCGCGGCGCCGCGCGATGTCGAGCCCGCAATCCAACAGAACCACGAACTCATCGCCGCCCCAACGGCACACCGTGTCAATGGGCCGTATGGACTCGCTGAGCCTTGCCGCAACGAACTCCAGTACACGGTCTCCGCATTGATGCCCATACCTATCGTTGATGAACTTGAAGCTGTTGAGGTCGATGACCAGCAGAGAGAAAGGACACTGCTTGCCGATGCGTATGCCCACCAGGCGTTCACCTTCACGGCGGTTCCAGAGTTTGGTTAGCGGATCGGTGGCGGCCAGGTGCTCGGCATCGTGAAGCCTCTCCTCAAAGGCGCGCAAGCGCAGCTGGAGCGGGTCCAATTGTGCAGCGCTCTCCGACTGTAACTCCGTCACCCACTCCTTCATCTGCTGAACCTGCTCCGCCAGCACCGTTCGAATGCGGCCCAGGTCGTTGGTTTCGATGGTTTCCTGAAGCCGCGATGCGAAGCCGGTGACGTCCCATCCGATCCGGTGATGCGAACACTCCAGGGCTTGCGTTGCTTCGCGCAAAAATTCGAGCACCAGCTTGACGTCCTGATTCGCTCCAGCGAGGGCGCCGCGAAGCACGTCGCTATAGCCGTGCATGCACTTTTCGAAATCCGCCAGACTGCCCGCCAGCGCTTCCGGCGAGTTATCCCCGACCAACGAATCGTAAAGGGCTTTCAGCTGCGCTGCTGCCTGCTGGGCTTCCCTCGGCTTGAACTGACTTGTTCTGAGCCCGGCCGGTTCCGTCTTTGCCGGGATGGCATCGCTCGGCACCTCGATGGCGTGCTTGGCGCAAATCTCAATGGCGCAGAGGTAATAACGAATGAGCTCTCGCTTCTGCAACTCGAGCCGGTCGGCGGTTTCCAATTCGCTTCGTAGAGAGATCATGGACATACATCTTCGCTAAGACTTATCGCCATCATTACGTCCTTCTTTAGCAAGAGCTTCGCGCGCATTTATGGGCGCGGAACCACCCGGAGCGAGTTGTTCATTCCTGGGACGGCAACGTCGCGCAATAGGCCAGCGGTTGGGCAATCGCTGCAACCGCCGCATCACCCGCACGCTGAAAGGCCCGTCTTTTCAGTGGCGTAGAGCTGCGCGGATCAAGCCCATGGGTGGAACATGAGTTGCACAGTAAAGGTTATGCAAAAGCGCAAATTGGCTTGGGGTGTGGTCATGATTCTGTTTTCGGCAGCCGCCTTGGCGGCCCAAACGGAAGGATCTTTTGACAAATCGGTGGCGGTTTCGGGCCCCGTCGAACTGGACGTGCAGACCGATTCGGGAGGCATCACCGTGGTGCGGGGCGCCTCGGATACGGTTCGCGTTCACGCCGTTCTGAGGGGACAGCACAGCTGGTCCGGGTCGGGTAACGTGGAGGCCCGCATTCGGGAGCTCGAGCGGAACCCGCCTGTGGAGAAAAACGGCAATCAGGTGCGCATCGGTTACGTGCGTGACCGCGATCTGCTCAAAGGTGTTTCCATGCGGTTCGAAATTGAGACGCCCGCCGATACGCAACTTCGCGCGCGTGCCGATTCGGGAGGCATCCGCGTGGATGGCATTCGAGGTCCCGTGGATGTGCATACCGATTCCGGCGGAATTGAAGTGCACAACATCGCATCCGAGGTACACGCCGCAGCCGATTCCGGCGGCATACACGTCAGCAACATCAACGGAACGGTGACGGCCCATGTGGATTCGGGAGGCATCGAAGCCAGCGACGTGGGCGGCAGCATTGACGCTAAAGCGGATTCAGGCAGCATCCGGCTCAGCCAGACCAAGGCTGCACCCATCCACGTCCGATCCGATTCGGGTGGCGTAACCGTGAAGTTGGCGCCCGGCGCAGGATACGACGCTCAGCTCGCGACCGGCAGCGGCCACATTCGCGTTCCCGAGATGACGGCTAACGGCGCGCTTTCAGGACATCGGGTCGACGGCAAGATCCATGGCGGAGGCCCGCTCATCGACATTCACGCCGATTCGGGCGGGATCACGCTGGAGTAACCCGCCCGTCGCATCATTGCAGTTTCTTCTTGAGCCAGGCGATGACCACCGATTTGTATTCCGCCTGATCCGCGTGTTTTTCCCAATTGCCCATGCCATGGAGGCCGCCTGGCACGGTGTAGAGTTCACAGTCGACGCGCTTGGCTTTCAACGCATCGCAGAAGCGAGGCGACTGGATGTAGGGGACCAGTTCATCCGCCGTGCCATGCAGCAGCAAGAAGGGCGGCAGACCTTTTCGAACCATGTAATAAGGCGAAACAGCGCGTAGCTGCTTTGTGCCTTCGGCATTCAGTTCCTCGACTCCGGTGAGAGCCTTGACTCCTTTGCTGAGCCCCTTTTCTTGCACCTGCAAAGCCAGGTCGTGCGGGCCGTAGAACGAGACCACGGCGGCCACTCGCAGGTCTTTGGGCGCCACTATCGCCGCGTAGTCCACCAGGAACGCCCCCGCGGATTCGCCCAGCAGCGCCACGCGCTTGGGATCCACTTTGTACTCCTGTGCGTGATCGTGAACCCATTGGATGGCGCTGATCACGTCGTCTACCTGGCCGTGCAAATTGACCTCGGGAACCAGGCGGTAGTTGATGCTGAACCAAGCGAAGTTGCCGGCCGTCAGCGGCTGCAACATCGGTGTGACGTACACGTTCTTGCTGCCTCCGGTGAAGCCGCCTCCATGGACCACGATCACGGCCGGGAAGAGGCCGGGTCCGTCGGGAACCGAAGCATCTAACAGAAGCGGAGTGTTTCCGCGCTTTGCGTATTCGATATCGCTGGTGAAGACCGCAGCGGCGGTTGTCTGCGTCAACAGGGCTGCGCAAGCAAGAAGCAAGGGGAGAGTTGGGCCACGCATGTTGCGATTGTATCGGGGGCGATCCGTGAGGCTGTCCCGGCGCAGTCGCGGCGCCCGTCGGGTTCCTGCTGCGCGGCTGGGCCTACCGTGTGCGCCCGGCTTTGAAGCATCGGAATCCTCGTATTTTTCCGATTTGAGAGTGAAAGCCCAGAAGTTTTACACTCTACGGAAGAAAAAACAGGAAGCCTCCTGCCCGGTGTTCTGCGAAGTTGAGGCGGGGAGGGCCCTGCGGAGGACGGCTCTCATGAGCAACGCGGCTGGAAAAGGCAAGACGGCACTTCTCTGTCTAATCGCCATCAGCGTATTGACAGGGATTGCACGCGCCGACGTCACCTACGTTTACACAGGCAACCTATTCAACGATTTTCGTAATGGAGGAGCTTGCCCTCCCACCTGCAGTGTGACCGGTTCATTCACTGTGGAAACGCCCTTGGCGCCAGACCTGCCTCTTACCCTGATTACGCCTATTTCATTCAGTTTGTCCGCTGGTCTCACGACGCTCGTGAATGGAGATCCTGCAAATACCTCCCTTGAGGTCTCCACCAATGCTGCCGGCGGGATATCCACTTGGTCCTGGGTGGTACTGGGTCCCGAATCAAGCATCTCGGCAAGAATTCTCACTGAAAATATCCCGGCTATCACTGCCGATGACGTTCGTTTTGGCGATAACGCTCCTCCATTCACAGGGTTCGCAGGACCTGTGGCTGCACTCCTCCAGAACGATGCGGGAACCTGGTCGCAAGTCCCAGAGCCGATTTTCCCGATTGACCTTGGCGTTGTCCTCTTCTTCCTGGCTATCCGCGGCGTCAGAAAGCGGCGGCTCGCTCAGGACGATCGGTTCACAACCGCCCAGGCGAGCGCCGGGGAGTAAGACGTCTCAATCACATTCAGTCGGAGGCTAGAATCCATGAGGAGATTCACTCGCTTCATTCTTTTCTGGGCTTTCGTATTTGCTGGACTCGCCGAAAACGCCCATGGCACGGTCATCGTGGTCAGCGACGCGACCCGAGGCTGGTTCACGCCGACCACCAGCATTACCGGGATCTCGGGCGGCAATTACCGTGCCGGTTTTTGCCCTGCTCCTCCCGAAGGCTGTATGAGCGGCCCCGCGGAATTTCGCGACTTCTTCACATTTGCCATTCCGCAATTGGATGGCCCGGTCCTTTCCGCGGTGCTGATTCTGAGCACAGCCGGCGTCGACACGGCAGACAGTCCCTCGATGACCTATCAAATCACTTCAATCCCGGCTGTGTTCGGATTCAACGATCTCGGTACGGGTACCGTGTACGGCAGCCGGGTCTATACGGGGGCCGACGGCGCCAACGATCCTTCCATGCCTCAGGGCACGAACCAATCGATAACCCTGAACGCGGCCGGCATAGCCGCTATTGTCTCCAACACGACGTTCGGCATCGGCGGCCGTATCACCACGTTGGGCTCAAATCCGACCGGTGAGTTCATCTTTGATTCCTCAGGGACCGGTGTTTGTCCGGCTTGCATTGTCGAACTGGAGATCACCACCGCGGTTCCCGAGCCCGGGATGTGCGGTCTGCTCGCGGCGGGATTGGCTGCGCTTTGGGTCATCCGCCGACGCGCCGTGGCAACTTAATTCGCAGGCATGGCCCTACCAGCCAGTGCCAATTATTGTAATGGCGGATTATCAGTGCGCGCTCTTGCCGTGAGTGGGCGTTTTGCGCGAGCCGGCTTTTGATTCCTCCGCGGCTGCCGACCAGAACTGGAAGGTGGTCGCAGTAATCCGCGGAATGCCGCGGCCCGTCTCTTCTGCGTAAAGCTCCGATAGGCACTTGAAGAACGCCTGCGCCTCGGGCTCCAGGCCCAGCAGCCTCAGGCTCTTGATGATGCGCGTGATGCGCAGGTGATTATGATTCCCCGGCCAGAGCCAGTTGGTGGATTGACCTGCAAAATCCGCCCGGCGGCAGACCTGAAGCCCGCGATCCGTGTTCAGCTCGAACCCGTAAAACGCGAGCATTCGCAGGAATGACTCACGTAGGTTCTGCTGCAACTCCGGGTGGGCCTTGAACTCGCGGATGGTTTCCTGGTCAAGAATCGGCGCTTCGGGATGCACGGAGCTCGGTTCCATCAAAGGAAACATCCATTGAATGAAATCGTGATTCGATTCGAGCAGATCGTCGGGCCACTGCTGAATGTCCATCAGGCGGCGGCCGCGAGGGTCGCTCGAGCTGCCCCGGTAGAACGCCAGGATTTCAGAACTGGGGATTCGGTTGCGCATCGAACTTGGTTGCGGAAACGCCTGGCTCGCGGCAATCGGTCTGCCGCGCCGCTCTCGCGGCAATACTTCTTTATACTCCCTCGTCGCGCAGGTCGTTGGTGGGCAGCGCTACCCGCAGTGCGTTCAAAACGGCGGCCACATCGATTACTTCTTGAGCGATAGCGCCGGCGACCGGCGGCAAGTAGCCTGCAGCGGCCAGCAGCATGCCGGCGGCGCTCAGCGCCATGCCGCCCACCGCGCTCTGCAACGCGATTCGCCGCATGCGCCGGCCAATGTGCATCAGCTCATCCACTTTCCCGAGTGACGCCTCCATCACCACCGCGTCCGCTGCTTCAGCGGTCACGTCGCTGTTCTGCCCGAATGCGACGCCCACGGTCGCTGCCTGCATGGAGGGCGCGTCATTGATCCCATCGCCCAGGAATAGCGTGGGCGCGCGTGCGGCTTCTTCCCGCACAATGGCAAGCTTCTCTTCCGGGCTCTTGCCGAACAGCACTTCGTCGATCCCCACTTCGCCGGCCAGGTATCGCACCTCCGCCTCGCGGTCGCCCGAAAGCAACATCACGCGGGCAACTTGATGTTTTGGTCCCAGGTGCCCCACAAACGATCGGCTTTCCCGCCGCGGCTGATCGAGGAAGCGCAGCGTGGCCGCGTATTCTCCATTGAGCAGCAGAATGCACTCCATGCCGGCGGCGTGCGGAGGCAACTGTTCCGCCAAACGGGTGGACCGGTGCGACACCTGTTTCCGCCCGGTAATCTCCACCAGCATGTCGCTCACCGTGCCGCTCAGCCCGTGGCCGGGCCGTTCGGTGACCGATGAAACCAGCTCCAGGGCCAGGCCTTCCTTGGTCGCCGCATCGATAATCGTTGCCGCCAAAGGATGTTTCGAATACTGCTCCAGGCTGGCCGCTAGCGCGATCACGCGATTCCGGTCCACGCCTTCCGCGCACAGCACCTCCGACAAGGCAGGTTTTCCGTAGGTGAGCGTGCCTGTCTTATCGAAAATCATGGTCCGGCAGAGCGGAATCTGCTCCAGGATCGCCGGGTTCTTGATAATGATCGCGCGGCTCGCAGCCACTGAGATGGCGCCGATGATGGCCACCGGGATGGCTAGCAGCAATGGGCAAGGCGTTGCGATGACTAACACCGCCAGGAACCGTGTGGGATCGTTTCCAATCGCCCAGCCGGCCAAGGCGATAGAGATCGCGATGACCGTGTACCAGGCGCCAAGGCGGTCGGCGAGACGGCGCATATGCGGCCGGTTTGTCTCGGCTTCCTGCATCACGCGCATGATTTTTGCGTAGCGCGAATCCACCGGCAACTGCGTCACCCGGATCGCCAGCACGGCTTCGCCATTCACCGCGCCCGACAACACCTCGGTACCCACAGTCTTCGACATCTGGTAGGGTTCGCCGGTAAGATACGACTCGTCCATCGAGCCCCGGCCTTCCATCACGACGCCGTCAGCCGGGCAGATTTCATGCGGAAATACGACCAGCTTGTAATCCACCTGGACGTCGTCCAGGCGGATCTCTTCAATGGAACCGTCGGCGTGCTTTCGATGCACAACGCTAGGCATGCGTTTAGCCAATGCCCCCAGCACCGCTGAGGCCCGTCGCATCGCGTACTGCTCCAGCGCGGCGCCGCCGGAGAGCATCAGCACGACGATGGATCCAGCGAGATACTCACCTAAGACGGCCGAGACGACGATCGACATCCCGGCCAGAAAGTCCGACCCGAATTCGCCCTTCACGACATTGCGGGCGAGATCCAGCACCAGGGGCACGCCACCGAAAAACAGCACCGCCCAAAGCGCCCATTGCGCGTGCGCTGATGGAACCTGCAGGCCATAGCGCACGACCAGGTATAGGGCAATGCCGGTAGCCGCCAGGGCCGCAATGAAGGTCTCTTTTGAGAGCTTCTGTTCTGCGGGCGACGGCAGCGGAGCCGCATCCGCGGGCGGCGGTGTCGGCGGCCGGATAGCGGGAGCTGCGGCGGCATCAGGCATGGCGGTCAGACCAATCCTCTCTGTTCGGAGTTTTCGTCGCCGGCGTCTGGGTTCCGAACCGGTGTTGCCTAGTTCCAGACAAACACCGCGAGGGGGTGGTTGACAATACTAACAGCGGGGTAGTTTGGGGTGGCGGCAAGTTGATTGTCGCCTTTCACTGTCCGTGATGGCTTTAGCCGCCGCTATCCTTTAAGTCGATCAATTCGATGGACCCACAGCAGGAATACACCGCGCGCCGTGAGCACTGGCTGAACGACCGCCAGAGCCTCGATCGTCTCTACATTCGTATCGGCAACTACCGGCTGGTGATCGTGCTGGCGGCGGCACTTCTGGCCTGGCTCGGTTTGTGGCGCGGGATGTTCAGCGGATGGTGGCTGCTGGCGCCGTTGGCGCTGTTTGTCGGACTGGTCGTGTGGCATGCCCGGATTGCCCGCCGCCAAACCTTCGCCCAGCGTGGCCTCGCCTACTACGATCGAGGGCTCGCCCGGTTGGACGACCGCTGGGCCGGCGCCGGCAACACCGGCGAAGCATTCCGGAATCCAGAGCACGTTTATGCGGATGATCTGGACGTATTCGGCCGTGGATCGCTCTTTGAATTGATCGATACCGCCCGCACCGCGGCCGGTGAGAAGACTCTGGCGAACTGGTTTCTGGCGCCCGCCCCGCGGGAGATTGTGTTGGCCCGGCAGGAGGCAGGCCGTGAGTTGCGGGAACGGCTCGACTTGCGCGAGGACATTGCCCTGTTGGGCGAAGATGTGCGCGCGGAAGTGCATTCCGATGCCCTCAACCAGTGGGGATCGGCTCCCGCCATTCGCTTCGCGCCGGGATTGCGTCCCCTGGCGCTGATGCTCGGGGTGGCAGCCATCGCGACCTTGGCCGCATTCTTCGCCGGGCGCATTCCGCTTTCACCGTTCTTCGTCGTGCTGGCCGGAAACGCCGTCTTCATCGCGCTGCTGCGGCGTCGCGTTAAGCAGATCCTCGGAAGCGTCGAGACGCCATCCTCCGATTTGCGTGTCCTCAGCCTCCTGCTTTCACGGCTGGAAGCGGAGCAGTTCACATCGCCATTGCTTCGAGATTTGCGGCAGGCGCTGGATGTCCAGCACCGGCCCGCTTCGCGCCGCATTGGCCGCCTGGAGCGGTGGGTCGAATTGCTGGATTCCAGTGATCATGTGCTGGTGCGTGCGTTGGCGCCGGTGGTCCTGTGGCGCGAGCAAATCGCCATGGGCATTGAGGCCTGGCGTCGTGACAACGGGCCGCAAGTGGGCCCATGGCTCGAAACAGTCGGGCATTTTGAAGCCTTGTCGTCACTGGCGGCGCTATCGTATGAACGGCCGGCCTGGGCTTTCCCGCTTCTCGCCGGCGAAGCGGAGCCGCGCTTCGAAGCGCAAGCCTTGCTGCACCCGCTGCTGCCTGCGGCCCGTTCTGTTCCCAACGATGTGCTCATGGGCGGCGATCTGCGATTGCTGATCGTCAGCGGATCGAATATGTCCGGCAAGAGCACTTTATTGCGCGCGATCGGATTGAACTCAGTGCTGGCATGGGCCGGTGCGCCGGTGGCGGCTCGCGAGCTTCGCATTTCCGCATTGCGGGTGGGTGCATCGCTGCGTGCGGTGGATTCGCTGCAGGATGGGCGTTCGCGTTTCTTCGCCGAGATCAGCCGCATCCGCCAGGTTATGGATCTTACCTCCGGAGACCTGCCGGTGCTTTTTCTGCTCGACGAACTCTTGAGTGGAACCAACTCACACGATCGGCGCATTGGCGCTATGGCCATTGTCAAGGCGCTGGTGGAACGCGGCGCGATGGGGTTGATCACCACGCATGACCTCGCGCTGGCGCAAATCGAACAGGGCCTGGGCCGGGCGGCGAAGAACGTGCATTTCGACGACCAGATCGTCGACGGTCGGATGGAATTCGATTACCGGTTGCGTGAAGGCGTGGTGGTTCGTAGCAACGCGCTGGAACTCATGCGGGCGGTGGGGCTGCCAGTCTAAACACCGTATCCAAATTGATGTCAGCCAGGCGCTATAATAAGCGTTTGATGCAACCGAACAAGCCTGCTTCCCGCCTCGTTGCCCCAGGGCTCACAATTCTCGCCGCACTGCTGCGTTTGGCGCCGCACCCGGCCAACTTTACCCCCATCGAGGGGATGGCTTTGTTCGGCGGCGCGCGACTGGCAGGCTGGCAGGCTTGGGCCATTCCGCTTGCCGCCATGGCGATTACGGACCCGATTGTCAGCTGGATGGCCGGATATCCCGCTTATTCGACCATGACGCCGATTGTCTATGCTTGCCTGGCCATCAACGTGTTCCTCGGCCGCGCCCTGCTCAGGAGCTCGCAGAGCATTCTTCGGATCGGCTCGGTCAGCCTGTTGGCCAGCACCATCTTTTTCGTGGTGACCAACTTCTTCACTTGGCTGGGAATACCCGTCGTACTCTATCCGCATACCTCGGCCGGCCTGATCGAGTGTTTCGTAGCCGCGCTTCCGTTCTTCTCCCGAACGCTGGTCGGCAATCTGTTCTACGCGGGTGTACTGTTCGGTGCGCACGCTGCCCTGACGCACTCGACAGACCAGCGCGTAGTCGCCCCGGCCAAGCGCTAGTCCTTTGACCGCCTGAAAGTTCATCGTCAGGATTGCCAGGATCTCGCACCACGAAAACCCGATCACAACAGTAACCGGTCTTACGGTAAGTAAGAACTAACTCCAGGCGTGCCGTCGCTGGCATTCAGCGCAACGTAGATCGCTTTTCTTTTTACAGGAGTTACAGCGGTATCAATTTGGCGGCGTTTTCATCACTAGTGGAGAGTCTCCGTGAAGCACTTCACTAACTGTTCGGTTCAGGTTCCGAAGTGGGGCGGGCGCCCACGCCCGCGCCGCTCTCCGCCTCCGAGCAGGATGCCCACATCCGGCTCTGCGAGCTACACGGAAATGTTGCCGCAGCGCTCTCATACGATCACAAACTAAGAAAATATTTCTGGTTCTCTCAAACCCTTTGTTCCGCAATGCGTTGCAGTGCCCACTCGTTCTCTCCGGTCGCAGTCGAACTCGCGCCCGGGCTGAAGATCGGGTAGGCGGTCATCCGCCACTCCATAAGTGAAAGGTGTAACAGATGTCAGAGGTGTATTCAAAACCCCCGGAAACTCCGGGCACAGTGACAGATGAAAAAGTCCGGGCGAACCAGGAACCGGTCTTGAACGAAACCCGCTCGCTGCCGAGCGAACCATCCGCGCCAACCTATAAGAACGCGGAGAACAACGACCCGCAGGTCGATGCCCGCACGCAATCCAATCGCGAGAACGCCCAGAAGTCCACCGGGCCTCGCACCGACGCCGGCCGCGCGGCCTCATCCAGGAATGCCGTCAAGCACGGCCTCTTCGCCGCCGACGTCACGAAGTACTTCCGCACCGAAGAAGAATCCCAGCGCTACCAGCGCTTCGTCGACGGCATCGTCAACGATCTCGCCCCGGTCGGCGACCTCGAAACCGTCCTGGCTCGTCGTGCCGCCGACATCCAGTTCCGGCTCGATATGCTGCGCACGGCCGAATTTAAGGTCTATTCCGGTGAGGCCCTCCCCATCGACACCATGGAAGGCTATCTCCACCAGCTGAAGAACCCGATGGCCCTGGCCTCGCTCTACGATTCGCGCTTCCAAAACTCTTTCACCAAGACCATGAAGGAGCTCCGCCTGGCCCAACAAGCCCGCCGGGACAACGAACTGCACGCACTTGAGCAGCTAAAGAGCATTGCGATCTCGCACATACAGCAGAACGCTACCTTCGATCCGGCCAAGTTTGGCTTCGTTATTTCACGCGACTTTGTGTTCAACCAGGCCCACTTGGCCAGTGCCCGGACATTGGCTCAGTCCTCCGTCGGAAACGGTGTCGTCGAGAAAAAGGTCGTCGATTACGTCGCAAAGGTGCCTCCCAAGGCCGCCTAGTCAGCCCCAAACGATGCAGAAACCCCTCCGACAATTCCAAGCCTTGAGGATGCCAACGCCACGTGTCGTTGTGGAACAGGCCCGAACCGCGCACCAACGCCATCCGAGCCGCGACGGTTACGGAGCGGTTGCTCGGAATTTGTGTCAACATCCGGCAGCCAGTCCGCTTGCCACCAGAGTTTTCACATCGTCCTACAAAAGGAGCCGGCAACAGCCGCACCTTACTCCACTCCCTGAATCTCGAGGATGCCAGCGTCACGGACGGCGCGGTAACGTAATCCAGCAATTCGGCGCACGTTTTGTGGCCGAGGGAATTGCTCAACCGGCAGCGGTGACGAGTAAAGTGCTGCTGGTGCCTGTGGGGTGAGAGTCTGTGTGAAAAGTCCAGCACGGAACCGCGCGCGTCAGCAAGCGGATGCGTTTCGGAGCCCCTACCGGAAGTTGTCCACCACCATGATGTTGCTGCCGGTTCGGATAAGCACTGGGAACAGGATCGTTTTCCGGTCGGGGGACACTGTTACGCCGGAATATGGGTCCTTTATGGGCGCGATTTCCGTATCCTGGCCGGTCGCGAAGCTGTGGAATCGCAGCGAGGTGCTGCCATCCGCGGCGGTTTCAGGCATGTAGTAGAGTCCCTCGTCTACCGGGGCGAAGTTCCGAGCCCAAACAGACTTCAACACTTGTTTCTCCTCACCCCCTGCAAGAGGAAGCACCCACAGGGACCACCGGAATTGGGCATCCATCTTTGAGTAGTACACGGACTGGCCGTCGCGCGATTCAAACGCGACGTATCCGCCATTGTGCGTCAACTGGACTGCCGGGCCGCCTTGCGCCGGCCGCTTGCAGATCTCGTAGCGCCCAGTTCCTGTGCTTGAGAAGTAAATCCACTTTCCATCACCCGACCAACTCGGGATGACTGCGTCGCCCTTTTCCTCCGCCAGCCGGTGGACCTGACCGCCATCGGCTGCCATCACACAGATGCGCCAGCCTTCCTTCTCTTGATGATCAAACGCGATCCAGCGGCCGTCCGGCGACCAACGCGGCGTACCCGAGGGCCCTTTGTCGAAGCGAGTCAACTGAATCGGGTTCTCCCCTTTTGCATCACAAGCCCACACCTGCCGGATGCCCGAGCGGTCAGAGCTGAAAGCCACCCGCTGCCCGTCCGGCGAGTATTGGGGGGCATCCTCCCATCGAGTCGAAGAAATAAACACTGCCGGCGGCTGGCCGGGATGGACCTGCCAGATGTCCGCGTCGGAGAGATCCTGCACATAAACCAGCCGCCGTGCGCCTGCTGAAATTGACGGTCCCCACGTGTGATCGCCGGCGAATGTCAGCCGCTGCGGCTGCGACCCGGGCTCAGCTCGGATTCGCATTAGGTGGACATTCGTCCCGGTGTCCTCCGAAACCGCGTACACGACCCCGTCCGCCGCCCATGTGGCTCCCCATACTGGGCCGATCTCCCGTCTGACCAGCCTGGGCTCTCCTGCGGGCCTGTAATCTTTCGACAAGTCCAGAAGATACACGCTGCAGGGAATTCCGCTGCAACGAGTGAATAACAAAATGCGCCCATCCGGGGAAAAGACCGGATCCGTGTCTACGGTCTTCGCATCCGGCAGTTTGGTTAAACCGGCCCTCTCGCCGGTGTCGATGGCAACAAGCCCCAGCGACCGAAATTCGGTCGGAGAAAGGCCTTCCGACACAGCCAGAAATCGCCCGTCGGGGGACCATGAAATTCTACAGCCAAACCTGCCCTCCGCCACTTGGCGTTCCGCGCCGCCCAGCGCCGGAATCGTGTAGATCCCGATGGCCGATCCGTTAATGTCGAGCGATCGAGAAAACGCGACCGTGCGGCCGTCCGGAGACCAGGAAGGACAGAGATCGCGCTCGGAGCTCGAAGTCAGCTGCACAGGTCTTCCTTCCCCAATCGACTTCACAAAAATGTGGACTCTTACCTTGTCCCTGGTCCCACGAATACGCGACTTGATTGCCGTCAGGCGATAGGGTCGGATACTGCTCCCAACCGGGCGCGGAGGTAAGCGGCACGGGAACCAGCGGACCCGCTGTTGTGACCACGCGTGGTCTTAGCAGCCACCAACCGGCTGCCGCAGCCGCAAGCACAACGAGCACAGCCCCGGCAACCACCGCTGCCCTGCCGATCCTCCGCTTCGGAACTGGCTCTATCCTGGCCGACTCCTCGCGAACCTCCGCACCGGCGGGTGCGGGCATGTCGTTAGCGTCCGGGCTGGGAAGGGACGGCGAGGAGCCATGCCCGCCTGATCCTGTGTCCCGCTTCAGCCGCTTCAGATCGGCCCGCAGCTCAGCTGCGGACTGGCATCGAACATCGCGGTCTTTCTCCAGCGCCTTGCTGATAATCTCTTCCAGCTTGGGCGGAATGTCCGGGTTGATGCGAACCGGAGGCACCGGCTCACGATTCAGAATCGAATCGAACATCGCACCGGTCGTCTCGCCTCGAAACGGCAGCCTGCCCGTCGACATCTCGTACAACACCACCCCGAAGGAGAACAGGTCGGTCCGAGCGTCTAATTCTTTGCCCAGGACTTGCTCCGGCGACATGTAGGCCACCGTACCCACCGTGGTGCCTGGGCTGGTCAGGTAGGACTCGGCGGGCATAGTCGGACTCTCTTCGTCCGCCGGGTGCCCCGGCCTCCCGTGAACCTTCGCTAACCCGAAGTCCAGCAGCTTGGCGAGACCCCGGGTGGTGACAAAGATGTTAGCGGGCTTGATGTCGCGGTGGATGATGCCCGTGGCGTGGGCGGTGTCCAGCGCGTCGGCGATCTGGATGCCCAAGTCCAGGATGCGCTCCGTCTCCAGCGGCCTGCCGCGAATCAGGTGCTTCATGGTCATGCCGTCGAGGAACTCCATCGCGATAAACGCACTGCCCGCATGTTCGCCGATGTCATGGACCGTGCAAATGTTGGGATGGTTGAGCGCGGAAGCGGCCTCGGCCTCGCGCCGGAAACGGGCCAACCACTGGCGGTCGTTGGCGACACTTTCCGGCAGGAACTTCAGCGCCACAAAACGATGCAGGCGGGTGTCCTCGGCTTTATAAACAACGCCCATACCACCGCCGCCCAGTTTCTCAATGACGCGATAGTGGGAGACCTGACTGCCGATGAGTTTCGCTTCGCCGCCCGGCATCACTGCATCCCTGGCGGCCGGCTCTCCCGCCCGGTTCTCGTGGGCAAGCAGCGTCTCCAACTCGTCTCGGAGTACCTTGTCGTCCCCGCAGGAGTCTTCCAGGAACGCCGCCCGGCGGTTGGCGTCCAGTTCCAAGGCGCGGTGGTAGAGATCTTCGACTTGGCGCCGGCGTTCAGGCTGCATGTGCCTGTCCTCCGCTCAGCTCCAGCAGGAGCACAAGAATCTGCACAGGCTGCTGCTGCAGCTTGATCTTGATCCCGTGTTTCCGCAGCTCCCCGTTCGGGACGTCGAGCTCGAAGGCGCCAAATTGGAAAGCGGCGGGCCGCTGCTGTTCCATTTCCCGCACCCGCCTGCCCTACCTGAATCATATGCCCGGCTAGGAGCCGTTACAAGCCATGGCCCCTTGCACGGGCGGCCACTCGGCCCCGCGTTTTGGCTGCAAGGCGCTGCCAACTTGCGGGCGGGGCCGCGTTTCGCTAGGCCTGGCCAAGCGATCGTTGCAACAGATCGCGAACTTCCAACTGGGAGGCGGCACGTTCCAGGTACGCCCGATCTAGCGTCGCAGAGCATCCGCGAAGAATGCCCATTATGTCGCGCCATTGCACCTCGGACACCTCACCTCCCAACTTGAACCAATACAATTTCGCGAGCAATATGTCCTCTGGTGTTACAAACCATGCGGGTCCTTTCGACAGCCCGGTATCTTCCAATGAAACAGCGCGGTCCAATTCTTCACTGCCGAGCGGGAATGCACTGGAAGGAAACAGATCGAACTTCAGGACGGTGGGCATATGAATCACGTTGAAAGGTCTCCCGCGGCGAATCGCGTTCAGTGCCTCTTCCGCATCCGCGTAGAACGTCTCCGGCAAATGGCGCAGAAACACAGCTAGGTTTTCTTGCGTGACCTCCGCCAGAATGTCGACATCGTTTGTGAAACGCGGCTCACCGAAAGCAGTGCTCGCCCAGGAGCCTCCGATTGCGTAGCGAATTTCGGCCTGCTCCAGCGCAGAGCGTAGAATGTCGAACGCTTCGGCGGGCGACATCACGCCTTTCCATAAGCCGCTCGCGCCAGTTCTGCTCCAAAACGGGTGATTGCGACTTGAAAAGCAATTTCGGCATCGTCAGCGTCCGGATACCTGCGGCGGGCCGCAGCCCACTGAAGAGAGTTCGCCGCTTCCCAAAGCGCGGCACCAAGGCGCAAGCGTTCGGCAGGAGTCATTTCCCCGAGTCGTTGGAAATAGACCTGGCTCATTTTCGGTGATGTGTCACTTAACGCCACTACAGTCCGAGTATCTCTCACTGTCAGCGGCATCCGGTGATCGAAAGAGGCGCTGGGGTCAAGGATCTCGGCGCCGAGAGCTTTGAGTCCCTGTGCTGCGGCAGGCGTTATACAACCCGCCCAAAGCCGAGACGACTCTCGGCTCGGCAGGTCTGGCGACCTGCGCCACATTTTCGGACGAAGCCGATGCTGCCCCTACCGGAAGTTGTCCACCACCATGATGTTGCTGCCGCTGCGAACGACCAGCGGGAACAGGATCGTCTTCCGGTCAGGCGAAACCGTCAATCCCGAAAATGGGTTCTTGACCGGAGCGATTTCCGTATCTTGGCCAGTCCCGAAGCGAAGGAATCGCAGCGAGGTCGTGCCGTCCGCGGCGGTTTCAGGCATGTAGTAGAGTCCGCCGTCTACCGGGGCGAAGTTCCGAACCCAAACAGACTTCAGCACCTGCTTCTCCTCACCGCCAGCAAGAGGAAGCACCCACAGCGACCATCGCCATTGGGCATCTGGCCTTGAGTAATACAAGGACTGGCCATCCCGCGACTCGAATGCGACATATCCGCCATTGTGCGTCAACTGGATTGCCGGGCCGCCTTGCGCTGGCCTCTTCCATATCTCGTTGCGAC
>CAWIQM010000012.1:0-218297 GCA_963838245.1 uncultured Acidobacteriaceae bacterium
GTTCGACAAACGCGCTTGGACTTTGGCGCAGTGGGGAGCGGACTCGCCAAGGCGTTGATTGCACGCGAGGGCACATACCCTACGACGTGTCAGCGGTCTACCGTGGCGGAGACGTCGCCGGTGGGCACAACGCGCAGGGGTGCAACGGTCATGCGAAAGAAGCGTGGCTCGAGGTCCCGGGACTTGAGAACGTGTCCGTCGTTGACGTAGATGCGGAACAGTTGCCCCGGCCCTTGCTGGAGCAGTCCTTCGGAAGCCAAGCCGTAGAGGAAGGCGCCGGCTCGATCTGCGATGACCGCGGAGAAGTGGGCGTCGACAGCGACGTTGTCCGCGATGACCTGCCGCTTGTAGGATCAATAATCGAAATCCCTCCGGGGACTGGAACGCGGCACCGTTCGCGGCGGTCTACTTTGAAGCCGAATGGTTCGTAGAGAAATACCTTGTCTCCCGCTGTCAGGAGGTCAGCGTAAACGGGTTCCGTACAACCGCGCGCCAAGCCAATATTCTCAACCGGCACTCCGGGCCCCAGTTCAGTCGAGTCCGGTCACAGTTTCCAGAGACGGCCGGAATTCTCCTTTGACTCAACAAAGAAATAGAAGTGATTGCCAGCCCAGCCGCCGCTCGCTCGGCCTCCCGCCTCGGATTGGGCCAACGTGAGTTCATGCGGGTATTCGTCGCGGGTCAAGTCGTAAAGCCAAAGCGCCGGGCCTTGAAAGTTACTCACTTCGAAAATCCAATGGGCATCGGGAGAGAGGTGCATCACACCCTTCGGTACTCAATTGAATTTGGCAATGGGCATGAAGAGATCGGCAGCAAGAAACGTCAGACCGTCGGAGACGACGAATTGATCGCGTGATCTTGTCCCGGGGATGGAGGCCACGACTTTCGCCTCCATCGTGGTGGGGTCCAGCGCGTACGTGGCGCAACAGCTTTTTGCGTTGGTGGGAATCGGGCCTTCAAAATAGATCAAGCCGTCCGCGCCGATCGTCACGCCGTTGAATCCGACACTTCCATTCGGGAAGCTGAAGCGGATGCGGACAGCGTTTCGAGCGTGACGGGATCGATGATCTCGAGAAGTGGGGAACGGCCCGCGACGACAATTACCTGCCGCGGGTCTTGCGCGAACAGAACAGAAAACGCGATGAGGGAGATGAGAAATCGGATGCAAGCCACGACAACCTCCCTGAATTCGTTCTGAGCCGGCGGACAAGATCATTATGCGGCTTTTGGGGCGGCCTGGGTGCGCGGCATGGCCCGCCCACGCAACAGCCGCACCAAGGGACCGGAATGAGTTCCATGGGGATACTCTGAAGTTGCATGGGGGAAATGTGAAGATCCTGCGAAATGTTTTGATCGTGGTGGTGGCCGTCGTTGCGCTGCTTTTCGGGCTCATCTTCTATTCGTTCTGGCGAGCGATTCCGCTCAAGGACGATCAGCCGCTTTCCGGGGGAGCGGTTCAGCTCAAAGACGGTTTTGTTTCGGTGGCAGTGATTCCGGCCGGTAACGGGCAAGTGGTTCTGGTTGACTGCGGGAATGATCGCAAAGCAATTGCCGTTCTGGAAGGGCTGAAACGGATGGGCTACGGCAGGGACGCTGTGCGAACGATCCTGCTGACTCACGGGCATCCGGACCACTTTGGCGGGTGCGGGGCGTTTCCGAATGCTGAGGTCTATGCGATGGCCGCAGAGCAGCCGGTGCTGGAGGGACGAGCGGCCCTGCGATCTCCGATCGGATTCCTGATGGGGAAGAAGAACTCCGGACTACACGTTGCTCGGTATTTGCAGGACGGAGACACGTTTCCGATTGGGAACGTAATGGTGACGGCGTACCTGATTCCCGGGCATACGGACGGCAGCGCGGCTTACCTGGCTGCCGGGACGCTGTACTTAGGCGACAGCGCGGACGCCGGCAAAGACGGAAGCCTGCTGCCGGCGAAGCTGTTCGCAAGCAACGACGTCGAGCAGAATCATGAATCGCTGAAGAAGCTGGCGGAAAAGTTGGAGCCGCAGGCGGCGACTATTCAGTACATGGAGTTTGCGCACTCGGGGCCGCTGCGGGGGATCGGGCCGCTGCTGGATTTCGCGAAGAACACGGGCGCGAAATAGACAGCGCCCTAGCTGCACGGCAAAGGGGTTGGCCGTGTAGGATTTTGTGCAACCGCGGTGAATCGGGCGGCCATTGCAGACCCGCGAAACAACATGAAACAATAGATCCGCTCAGAAAGGAGCAAATCCTCATGACACCATCCAAAACACCACTCCCTTTTTTGGGTGCCTGGAAACTCACGAAATGTGAAACCTCGCGGCCGGACCTGCCCCACCCCACTTCGGGGACCACGACATTCGCTCAGCAAGCCGACGGTATTCACTACAGCAACGAAGGAGCCTGGTCGGATGGGCGGAAAGCAAAGGTCAGCGCTCTCCTTCAGTTGGATGGCAGTTGGTGTCCGGTCACCGGCAGTGTGCTGTCCGACTCTCTGAGCTTTCGACGATTGGAGGATGGCTCGTTTGACGCGAAGATGAAAAAGGGCGGGGCTGATGTGGGGAGTGTTCGCTCCACGGTTTCCGCGGATGGACGAACTATGACGGGACACTGGGAGATTGCGGGCCCCGACGGCAAGACGATCTCCTGGAAAACGACGTCAGAGCGGCACTGATGGATGGTGGTGGCACAGAGGGTTGCGCCGGGGCGACGCAGCCGGTGGGGAAGGTCTGGGTGTCAGAGCTTGGAATCTAGCCGCGAGTCTCATCGCGCCCTGATTCCATCGACCGCGCCTCTTCCAAGGCACTCAAGTATTCATCGAGCGTTGCGTCCAGGCGCTGATAGAGAAGACGGTTGAAGGTCTCGCTTCCCTGCCCGGCCTGGGCTTGCTGCAAGCTGCGGATATATTCAAGGCGATCCTCCGGGCGCACACTAATGGGAGGATAGCCGCCGCGGATCAGGATCAGGTTCATGAGGAGCCGCGCCGTGCGTCCATTGCCGTCGTTAAACGGATGGATGTCAACCAGGCGGAGATGCGCCCCGAAGGCCGTCTCAGGCGTGGCGGGCGCGGGTCCGAGCCAATTGCCAAAGTCGCCCATCAGCGAAGGGATTTCGGCGGGAGGTGGAAACGTATGTCTTCCGGTCTCCGTGCGCACGTAACGCGCGAGATCGGCGTAACGACCGGCAATCTCGAGGGCAGAACGTTGCATGACCAACCGGTGTAAATTGCGGAGGTCGCTTTCCGTTAGCGGTGGCGTTTGGCGGGCAAGCTCGCGGACATAGCGGATGGCATCGTAGTGATCAAGCGCCTCAAGATGGTCTTTGAGCGGCTTACCGCTGACGGTAATTCCCTTTTCAATGACGAGGGTAGTTTCGACCGGACTAAGCGTGTTGCCTTCGATGGCGTTTGAAGTATAGGTAAGTTCGACGTCGTAGTAATGCTCAAGCCGGGCAAGAGCCTGGGGTGAGAAAGGCCGCAGCTTGTCGAGACTGCTCTTCTTTGAGGCGATCGACGTTAGAAGCTCATCCATACGCCCCCAACAGATACCACGTGGCGGCGGGCGGCACAAGAAGAGTGCTTCCGCCGGCCGGACTTTCGGGCGCTGGACTTTATCGCGGACCTGCTCTTCAGTTCACTTCGGCGATGAGGCTGCCGTAGGGGGGAAGCGAGACTTCGTTCAGGTCGACCGTGCTTTTCTGCGGGCCGCCGCTGGAGGCCAGAGTGGCTGCGGTTTTGGCGGATCCAGCAAGCACATTCCGAAGTGAGACCACTTGGGGTTCAGCGGTGAAGTTGCAGGCGACGACCACGCTTTTGGCGTTGGGTGCCGTGCGGCTCCAAGCCAGGACATTCGGGTTGCCGGTTTCGAGTATTGTCATACCGCCGCCGTGAAGGGCCGGATTCGTGCGGCGAAGAGCAATCAACCGCTTGTACCAATTCAGCATGGAGTTGGGGTCTTGCGATTCTGCTTCAACATTGACCTGCCTATAGTCCGGCGCGACCGGCAGCCAGGTCTTCGGATTTCTGCTGAAGCCGGCCGCCGTTGAGCTGTTCCATTGCATGGGGGTGCGCTCGCCATCGCGGCCCTTTTCGGCGGGCCAGCCTAAGATACCGATGGGGTCTTTCACCTGCGCCTTGCTGGCCGGCTCGGTCGTGGGCATGCCGATTTCGTCGCCGTAGTACATCAAAGCGGTTGAGCGGGTAGTGAAGAGGATAGTGGCAAGCATCTTATTGATGGCCTGGTCATGCACGCCGTCGCCATAGCGGGCCGCGGTGCGGGGGGTGTCGTGATTGTCAAACACAAAGAGCGGCTGGTTACCGTGAAGCTTGGTTTCGGCATCGGCGATGCGCCTGCGGAATTCGTTGGCGTCGAGCTTCCGCTCAAACCCGACCTGCATGTCCATGGGCAACTGCAATTCATCGTGCTTCGCGCCGCCATACCACTTGTCCAATTCCTCCACGTTGGGAAGGTAAGTTTCGCCAATCAGAACGCGGTCGCCGGGATAGCTGTCGATCATGGCGCGCAGTCGCTTGATGACGCCGTGCACTTCGGGGAGATTCTCCTGCAGCGTGGTCATTTCCCGGCGGTCTCCGAACTTGTTGGTGCCCGGGAGGAGCTCCTCATCCTGCAAGGAAGGATCCTCAAATAGCGTTGGAACGGCATCCAGGCGGAACCCGGCGACACCGCGATCGAGCCAGAAACGGAGCTGGTCAAACATGGCTTTTTCAACTTGCGGGTTGCGCCAATTCAGATCGGGCTGCTGGACGTAGAAGTAGTGGTAGTAGTACTGGTCGGTCGTCGGGCTGTACTGCCAGGCGGAGTGGCCAAAGATGCTGAGCCAGTTGTTGGGTGGCTGGCCGGGGGCTTTGCCGCTACGCCAGATATACCAGTCGCGCTTGGGATTGGTTCGGGAACTGGCCGATTCGATAAACCAGGGACTCTTGTCGGAGGTGTGATTCAAGACCGCGTCCATGATGACGTGGATGCCACGGCGGTTGGCTTCGGCGACAAGCCGGTCGAAATCGGCCAGTGTGCCATACTGCGGGTCGATGTTTTCATAGTCCGAGATGTCGTATCCGAAATCGACTTGTGGGGAAGGATAGATGGGCGCGATCCAGATGGCGTCCACGCCGAGGTCCTTCAGGTAATCGAGCCGCTGGGTGATGCCCTTCAGGTCGCCCATGCCGTCGCCGTTTGAATCCTGGAAGCTGCGCGGGTAGATTTCGTAGATCACCGCATGCTTCCACCACGGGTCGGCGGACGGGCCATGTGATTGTGCCAGGCTGCTCACGCAGAACAGCATGCCGAGAAGGCAAGCGGGAGCGCCTACGGCAAGCTGATTGATGGTTGATCGCACGGTTTATCTCCCTTTGAGAAGAGGCTCGCTGCCGCCCCAATGACCCTGCACAGCATATCAACGAAAGCCCAACGGCGGGGTTTCGTGGAGGGCCGTAACGTCTTTTAACGTCGTCGAACGTGGCGCGGCCCGGCTTTATCCCCGTGAATGCAAGGTTTTCATTAGTGTCTCTAGCGGGGATTGGCCGTAGACTGGAACCGTCGTGTACCATGTTGCGGCCCACGTGGGCAGGAGCGGACGAGTGAGTTGGTACGGCATGTTTTCCTCAATGGCCCGAAAGGCCGGCTGGATCTTACTAGGGTTGATTTTGTGGGCCGGCTGCGGCCCACTGCAGGCTGCCTCAAGCAAGCCGGCGATACTTCTCAAGACCAAGACGGCCAATGCAACGAATTGCGCTGCGTGTCATCGGGCCGGCAAAAAGCTGGCCCAGAGTGCGCACGCATCGCTGGCGTGCGATACGTGCCACGAAGGCCACGAGACCTTTCCGCATAAAGCCGATATCCCAAAGCCCGCATGCGCAACCTGCCACACGGACCAGGCAGCCGATTACGCGGCCAGCGTGCACGGGCTCGCTCAAGCCCGTGGCAGTAAGAACGCGCCGGATTGCGGGGTGTGCCATGGCAGCGCTCACGAATTGGTGCCGCCCAAATCAGAGGCGTTCCGAAAGGCGGTGCCCGATACATGCGGCGGCTGCCATACGAAGGTCGCGGAAGAGTATCAGGCGAGCGTACATGGCCAAGCGATGGCCCGGGGCGTAGCCCAGGCGCCACTGTGTACCGACTGCCATGGTGAACACAACATCAGCAAGCACACCGACGGGAATTCGCCGGTGAATGGCGCCAACATCCGAATGACCTGTGGAGGATGCCACGGCAACGTTCTGCTGACTCGGAAATTCGGAATGCCTTCGGACCGCCTGGTGACATTCGACTCGTCATTTCACGGACTGGCGGCGAAAGCCGGTTCGCAGACGGTGGCCAACTGCGCCAGCTGCCACGGCGTTCACAACATACTGCCGTCGTCGGACCCGAAATCAACCATTAATGCAAAGAACTTGCCCCAGACCTGCGGGAAGTGCCATGCCGGCGCCGGGCAGCGTTTCGGCGTCAGCCGTGTGCACGTTTCGACCACCAACGCGGAGCCTGTGCCGCTGAAGTGGATCCGCCTGATTTATGTGACCATCATTTGCGTGACGATTGGTCTGATGCTGCTGCACCAGGGCGGCGATTGGGTGCGCAAAATGATCCGGCTGCGGTTTCCCGGTTCCAGCGCGGCGGGGGCCGCTGCTGCGGGGGACATGAAGGCTGCGGGAGCAGGAGCACCACAGGAGGAGGTGCGCATGTTTCCGTTCGAACGGATGGAGCATGCGTTGCTGGTGGTGTCGTTCGTGGTCTTGGCCTGGAGCGGTTTTGCGCTGCGGTATCCGGATCAATGGTGGGCACAGCCGCTGCTTCTGAAGGAAGTGGAGCGGCCCATGCGCAGCCTGATTCACCGGGTTGCGGGAGCGGCGTTCATCGCACTATCCGTGAGTCATCTGGTGTCGCTAATTGTAAACCGCAGGCTGCGGAACCACTGGAAGGAACTGCTGCCGACGCTGAAGGACCCCGGCGAGGGGCTGTCCAATTTTGCCTACAACCTGGGTCTGAAGCGCACGCGACCAGGGACGATCTGCGCACAGCTACGTCGAGAAGCTGGAATACTGGGCCGTGCTGTGGGGCTCGCTGGTGATGATCGGCACCGGCGTGGCGCTGTGGGCGAACAACCTGGTCATGCGCCTGCTGCCGAGGATCTGGCTGGATGCCGCGACGTCCATCCATTTCTACGAAGCCGTACTGGCGACGCTCGCCGTGCTGGTGTGGCACTTCTATTCGGTGATTTTCGATCCTGAGGTGTATCCGCTGAACACGGCCTTCCTGACAGGCCGGCAGGTGAAGCCGCCAGAGGGGTTGGAAGAGCTCGGCGCGGATGGGGATTGAAGCGGTAGGCTACGAAGCGTGGGTTTTGGCGTTTGACACACTAGATTTGGTTAAAGCCCATGTCTTCCCGACGACGATTTCTGCGGCTCACTCCGGCGTTGGCGGCGGGGGCGCTCGCACCACGACAGGCCCTCGCAGCATCTCCTGACACCACGCAAGCGACGACCAGCGAACTCAGCCTGAATGGCGAATGGAGCTTCGCGACGGACCCGAGCGATTCGGGCGAGCAAGAGCTGTGGTTCCATGTCGCAAAAAAGCGCGATGCGTGGCGAGCCGTCTCCGTTCCACATACCTGGCAGATTGAGGAGGCACTGGCGGATTACCGTGGTGTGGCGTGGTACGCGCGTGCGTTCACAGCGAAGCCGGAGTGGCAAGGGAGCCATCTGCGGATTGAGTTCGAGGCAGTTTTCCATTCGGCGCGCGTGTGGGTGAACGGCCAGTTGGCCGGCGAGCATCTGCGAAAGCCTTACACGGCTTTCACCGTGGACGTGACGCGCCTGGTGATGTTTGGGGACCAGCCGAACACTGTGGTGGTGCGCGTCGACAACCGGTTCGACGAGCATATGCTGCCGAGGGGCCGATCGAGTGACTGGGCGCATGACGGAGGTGTATACCGGCCGGTGCGGTTGCTCATCACGCCGAAGACTTACATCGAGCGCGTGGCGATCGATGCTGTCCCTGATTTCACGACCGGCAAGGCTGCGATCCACATTGCGGCTGTCTTGCAAAACGCCGACGAGGAGACGCGGCGGGGCACGCTATCGGTACGCATTGTCGAGGAAGGGACGGGGCGGGTGGTCCAAACGCGGACCCTCGCGGAGGCGATCCCGCTTTATGCCCAGACTCCGCAAAGGGCAACCATTTCGGCGTCGTTGGATGCAGCGAAACTTTGGCACTTTGATCATCCCCACCTATACCGGGCCGAGGTTACGCTGCGGGTGACCGGTGTCAGCGAACACACCATGGAATCCACGTTCGGGGTCCGAAAGTTCGAAGCGCGCGGCGTGAACTTCTATCTCAACAACGAACGGGTCACGCTGATGGGCGTGGAGCGGATGGCGGGCAGCAATCCAGAGTTCGGAATGGCCGAGCCGCTCGAATGGATTGAGCACGACCATGCGGACCTGCGGAATTTGAACTGCATCTTTACGCGCGTGCACTGGCAGCAGGACCGGCGGGTGCTCGACTATTGCGATCGCCACGGCATTTTGATTCAGACGGAAGTGCCGACGTGGGGCGGAGACACGTTTAAGAACATGGGCGCCAAGTGCGACCCGGACTTGATGGAGAACGGCCTGGAGCAGTTGCGGGAGATGATTGCGCGGGACAGGAATCACCCATCGGTGGTTTGCTGGGGATTGTGCAATGAGATCGGCGGGCAGAATCCGCCGGCCTATGATTTCGCCAAGAACATGCTGGCCGAGGCGAAGAAGCTGGATCCGAACCGGCTGTGCTCGTATGCCTCGAACTCGCTGCGCGAGACACCGGCGAAGGACGTCGCCGCTCTGATGGACTTTGTGGAATTTAACGAATACTTCGAGAGCTGGTATCCGGGCAACGTGAACGATCTCTCAAAGTGCCTGGATCAAATTGCGGCGGCGATTCCGAATAAGCCCATCGTGATTTCTGAATATGGTTATTGCGCGTGCACGGCCGAGCGGCCTGAAGGCGACCAGCGGCGCATGGAGATACTGCGAACTCACAATGCGGTGTTCCGTGAAAAGCCTTATATCGGCGGGTTGATTTTCTTTTGCTACAACGACTACCGGACCCACATCGGCGACCGCGGCCTGGGCGTGATGAAACAACGCGTTCACGGCGTGGTGGATGTGTATGGCAATCGCAAGCCTTCGTACGAAGTGTTGCGAGTTGAGTCCAGCCCGATTGAATCGTTGAAAGTGGAGGGCCATCCGAAAGGCTTTCTCGTTACAGTTACCAGCCGCAAAACGATCCCGGCTTACCGGTTGACGGGATATACGTTACGCGCAATCTATTTTGGGTACGGCGAGATACCCATCGAGCGGAAGGAAACGGCTATTCCCGCGTTGGAGCCGGGACAGACGGCGGCACTCAAGCTGAGCTTCTCGGCGACCGAACCGCTGCATGTTCAATTCGACGTGTTGCGGCCGGGGGGAGACTCGGCTTACACGCTGGAGTGGAAGGCTTGAAAGAAGTGAAGCCGTTTGATCTGCCGGAAGCACCGGCTGAACAGACCGGCGCGGTGAAGGCCTGGCAGGAGCGGGTCACGATTCCCACGTACTTGCCGAATCGGCCCGACAGGAACCCGATGTTTCTGGAGAAGCGCGTCTACCAGGGCAGCAGTGGACGCGTCTATCCGCTTCCATTCATCGACCGGATCGAGACGGAGGCCGTCGATCGCACATGGAGGGCACTGCACATTGAGAACGAATATCTCCGTCTGATGATCCTGCCCGAGATCGGCGGGCGCATACACGTCGGACTGGACAAAACCAACGACTACAACTTCTTTTACCGGCAGAACGTGATCAAGCCGGCACTAGTGGGACTGGCTGGACCGTGGGCGTCGGGCGGCGTGGAATTTAATTGGCCGCAGCATCACCGCCCGGCGACGTTCATGCCTGTGGAAACATTCATTGAGCGGCATGCTGACGGCTCACAGACCATTTGGTGCAGCGATCACGAGCCGATGAACCGCATGAAAGGGATGCACGGCGTCTGTCTGCATCCAGGCCGGGCCTTCGTGGAAGTGAAGGTGCGTCTTTACAACCGGACGCCGTTCGTCCAGACCTTTCTGTGGTGGGCAAATGTAGCGACCCAGGTGCATGAGCTATACCAGTCGTTCTTCCCGCCGGATGTGCACTATGTCGCCGACCACGCCAGGCGGGCGATGAGCACGTTTCCGTTGTGCGAGGGCTCGTATTATGGCGTGGATTATGCCGGGCGCGCTTGGAATGGAGTGCCGGCGGATGAACGCCCGGCCCACTTCGTGCCGGATGGAAGTTATGCGGCGAATGACCTGAGTTGGTATGCCAATATCCCGGTGCCGACCAGCTACATGGCGCTAGAGTGCAGGCAGGACTTCAGCGGCGGCTACGATCATAAGCGCCAAGCGGGCGTTGTGTATGTGGCCAATCACCACATCGCACCAGGGAAAAAGCAGTGGACGTGGGGCAACCAGGAGTTCGGATACGCGTGGGACCGCAACCTGACCGATTCAGACGGGCCCTATATCGAACTGATGGCCGGTGCTTACACGGACAATCAGCCTGATTTCTCCTTCCTTGCACCCGGCGAGACGAAGACCTTCAGCCAATACTGGTATCCGATCCAGCTGATCGGGCCGGCGCACGCCGCGAACCTGGATGCGGCGATGAGTTTGCAAATTGGCGACGGCCTGGCTCGCGCTGGTCTTTGTGTTACGCGGCCCATTCCTGATGCGACGCTCCGTCTGCGGCACCGCGAGGAGAACCTTGGCACCGTACAAGTGGACCTGGCACCGGGACGCCCACTGTTTCACAAGTGGCGCCTTCCGAATTCCGTGCGCGCATCCGAACTGCAGGTAGAGGGGGAGGCCGAAGGTAGACGGTTGATTTCGTACTGCCCTGCCCCGCTCACCGAGACCGTTGCGCCGGAGCCTGCCACGGAGCCGCCGCTGCCGGGTGAGATTTTTTCCGCCGATGAACTCTTCATCACGGGGCTGCACCTGGATCAGTACCGGCACGCGACCCGTCCGCCGGAGATCTACTGGCAGGAGGCGCTGCGGCGCGATCCGGGTGATGCCCGCTCGAACAATGCATTGGGACTGTGGCATTTGCGGCGGGGCGAGTTTGCGCAGAGCGAAGCCCACTTTCGCCGGGCGATTGCCCGCCTGACGCGGCGCAACGCGAATCCGTATGATGGCGAGCCGTATTACAACCTGGGGCTAACCCTTCGCCATCAGGAGCGCTTCGAGGAAGCCTACGCGGCTTTCTATAAATCCACCTGGAACTTCGCCTGGCGCGCGGCCGGCTACCTGGCGCTGGCCGAGGACGACGCCCGGCGCGGCGAGTGGACGAAGGCGCTGGAGCATCTCGAGATGTCGCTGCGTCATGACACCCAGCAAGGCAACGCGCTCTGCTTGCGTGTGATTGTGCTCCGGCGCATGGGGCACGCGATCGAGGCCAAGGAGGCGCTGGCGAATGCGCTCGCGTTGGATCCGCTGAACGCCTGGGCTCGGGAGCTCGATGGGCAAGCCGTTGCGACCGCCAACCAGCTGTTGCTGGATGTGGCAATCGATTACCAGAGATGCGGATTGTTTGCCGATGCCATTCGCCTTCTAAATACGGCTGATCTGAATGCCGACGATGGGACCGTCCCGATTGTGCTGTATGAGCTGGCCGACCTGTGCGATCGGACTGGCGACCACACGGGGGCGCGGAATTACCGTGCACAAGCCACGCTGGCCAAGCCCGATTACTGTTTCCCCAGCCGCCTTGAGGAGTTGGTCCTATTAGAGCGAGCCATCCAGGCGAGCGAAGTTGATCCACGGGCGCCGTTCTACCTCGGCAATCTGCTCTATGACCGGCGCCGACATGCTGAAGCGATCGAGCATTGGGAACGTTCGGCACAGCTCGATGGCTCATTGGCGACGGTTTGGCGCAATTTGGGCATCGCGTATTTCAATGTGCACGGAAGCACGACCGAAGCGACGGAGGCATTTGAGAAGGCATGGCAGTGCAATCGAGCCGATGCACGCGTGTTCTATGAGCGCGATCAACTGTGGAAGCGTATCGGTTTGCCCGCAGAGAAGCGGCTCGCTGAACTGAGGTCGAATGAGGGCCTGGTCAGCCAGCGGGACGATCTGTCGGTGGAACTGGCAACGTTACTCAACCAAACAGGGCGGCACGAGGAAGCAGCGGCCATCCTCACGGCAAGGAAGTTTCAACCCTGGGAGGGTGGCGAAGGGCTGGCCCTGGGACAGCACGTGCGAACGCAACTCGGGCTGGGGCGAAGAGCGCTGCGAGCAGGCGATGCAGTAACGGCACTGAGCCATTTTGAGACAGCGCTCGAGGCGCCGCGGAATTTGGGCGAGGCTAAACACCTGCTCGTCAACCAGAGCAACATCTATTACTGGTGTGGTGTCGCCGCTATGGCGATGCGCGATTTGAACCGCGCGAATGAATGGTGGTCTCGTGCTGCGGAAGCGCGTGGTGATTTCCAGCAGATGAGTGCGCAAACGATTTCAGAAATGACGTACTACGGGGCGATGGCGCTGCGGAAACTCGGGCGGGACGAAGAAGCCACGGAGCGATTTAAGCAGATCCTCGAGTATTCGGCAATCGTGGCCCAGCAGCCGCCGAAGATTGACTACTTCGCCACATCCCTGCCGGCCATGCTTTTATTCAACGAGGATTTAGGCGAGCGAAACCGCATTCAGGCCGCGTTCCTCGAAGCGCAGGCGCTGTTGGGACTAGGACAGACAGCGCCTGCGCACGAAAAGCTCAACCACGTCCTTTCGCTCGATCCGAGCCACGCCGCAGCAATCGACCTCATGGACGAAATGGAGTGCGAGCCCGGTTAGGACAATCGAAAGCCCGCTCTTTTTACCATGGGCCTTCCTTTCCGCCCCATTGCAAGGCTCTTCAGCCGGTCATGTTTTTTTGGGCAGGTCCGGCGAGGCATCAGCTGCGCGTGAGCCCTTGTTACCCGCGTCGACGCAGGCCGGCTTGAGTGAGCCGTGTCTGGAAGAGAGGTCGCAACCCAGCCGGTAGCGAACGCGGCGCCTCAAGCTCACCGCACTCGGCGCCGGGCTTACCAGAACCTCGCCAGTGCCGAGTTTTATGCGCACCTGATACACAACCGGGCGGACCTTCCGCTCGCTGGATAGTGCAGCAAGGAATCGTAGATTGAATGCGATTCCCGCCGCACACACTCCGATCATTAAGGCAGTCAAGATCACTTCAGCGACTCAAGCCCGGATGCCAGACGATTCAGGGACTGATCGGAGGCATCCTACTGAAGGCATTAAAAGCGATAAACCGTAAGCTTCGAATAAAGGTTTCGTAACCGATACGTAAAGGCCAGCCGGCGGTTCATATTTATATCGTAGTACGATATATATATGAGCTCGTCACATTCGGATCTTTCGCAAGAGGAATATGAGGAACTGGCTGATTTTCGATATCAAATCCGCCGTTTTTTGAACTTCAGCGAAGACGCCGCGCAGAGTACGGGGATTGCGGCCACGCAGCATCAGGCCCTGCTGGCGCTCAAAGCGATGCCGAAGGAAGGCCGGTGCACAATCGGCTGGATCGCAGAACGAATGTTCCTCCAACATCAAAGCGCAGTTGGATTAGTGGATCGCCTGGAACGTAGGGACCTCGTAGTGCGGATGCCATCCCAAGACGACGGGCGGCAGGTGGTTGTGGCACTCACACCGCACGGGAACGCCATCCTGCAGCGTCTCAGTCTAGCTCACCGCGAAGAGCTTGAGAAAACCGGCCCTGCGCTGGCGCGGGCGCTACAGGCCATTATTCGCAGAAGCAGGAGCAACCCGGACAGATGAGCACTGACAAAGTCACACAATCGCTACACCACGGATACGATACCGGCGAGCTGGGAGATTTCACGGCGTCGGCGCGTCTCATCCCGCTCTCGATGCTGGCAATAGTGATCGGCATTATCAGCGCATTTGTCGCGTTGGCGTTGCTGCGAATGATTCATCTCTTCACGAACCTGTTCTACTTTCAACGTTGGAGCGTAGCCGTTGCTTCGCCAGCCGGCAATCACTTGGGTTACGCCGCCGTGCTTGTACCGGTGGTTGGCGCGCTCATCGTGGGCTTAATGGCGCGATTCGGTTCGGAACGGATTCGCGGTCACGGCATCCCGGAGGCGATTGAGTCCATTCTGCTGAATGGGAGCCGGGTGCAGCCGCGACTCGCGATATTGAAACCACTATCGTCGGCGATCTCCATCGGCTCCGGAGGACCGTTCGGAGCCGAAGGTCCGATTATCATGACCGGCGGAGCCTTCGGCTCCCTGATTGCCCAGCTTTTTCACCTGAGTAGCGCGGAGCGCAAGACGCTACTGGTAGCGGGCGCGGCGGCCGGCATGTCAGCCACTTTTGCAGCGCCTCTTTCAGCCGTGTTGCTGGCGGTCGAGTTGCTGCTATTTGAATGGAAGCCACGCAGCCTCATACCAGTAGCGCTGGCCAGTGCGACGGCGGGCGCGGCGCGACGATACCTACTTGGCGTGGGGCCGCTCTTCCCTGTGCAGGCGCACAACGTGTTTATCGGCCCGGCCGGACTGGCGGGTTGCGTGGTAGCAGGCCTCCTGGCCGGCTTATTCTCCGCGCTCTTGACCAGGGCGGTCTACGCCGCCGAAGACGGATTCCAGCGCCTACGTGTGCATTGGATGTGGTGGCCCGCCATCGGAGCGGTGGTGGTTGGGCTGGGCGGGTTGATTTTCCCCCAGGCCCTGGGTGTAGGGTACGAAACCATCGGTGAGTTGGTCCAGGGAGATGTTCCGAGAGCGACAATCGCGGGGATTCTACTGGTGAAGTCGGTGATTTGGGCTGTGGCCCTGGGATCGGGTACTTCGGGTGGCGTGCTTGCGCCATTGCTGATGATGGGCGGGGCGCTGGGAGGGGTGGAAGCCGTGTTTCTTCCTTATGAAGGCGCGGGATTCTGGCCATTGATCAGTTTGGGCGCCATCCTGGGCGGCACCATGCGATCGCCATTCACCGGGATCGTCTTCGCGATCGAACTGACTCACGACCTGAATGCGTTGCTTCCCCTGCTGGTGGCTAACACGATCGCATATGGAGTGACGGTGCTGTTGCTGAAGAGGTCGATTCTCACCGAAAAGCTCAGCCGTCGTGGTTTTCATCTGAGCCGCGAGTACTCGGTTGACCCACTGGAAATTCTTTTTGTGCGCGAAGTGATGCGGACAAAAGTCTTGGCGTTTCGTTCGGACGAGTCGATTCGGGACTTTGCCGGTTGGTTTCGGCCCGACCATTCACCTCGCGGGCAACATCTATTCCCAGTCGTGGATAGGGACCAAAAGGTCGTGAGGGTCATCACGCGCAAAGACGCCAAACAACTTCTGGAAGGATCGCAGACAGCTGACGCAACCATTGGCGGCCTCGCACGTCGTCCGCCCATTGTGGCGTATGCGAATGAACCGCTGCGGCGCGTCGTCTATCGAATGGCCGAGACACAGTTTACGCGGATGCCCGTGGTCGATCCTGAGGACGGGTTCAGGTTGGTCGGCATGGTTTCGCTCGAGGACTTATTGGGTGGACGGCTCAGGACGCTTTCTGAAGAACGGGCCCGCGAGCGCGTGCTCCGGTTGAGACTGCCTAACAGCACGAAAGTCGCTTCGGTCTAGCGACATACGAAGTTTTGCTTATGCAGAATGTCAATAATTGTCGAAACACCACAGGATTCAAGCGAGTCAACCCCACCGAGGTCACTTATGGCTATCGAATCTAAACCGTCAACGGAGAAATCAGAAAAATGCGCCCATCCGAGCTGTCGCTGCGGCGCCAAGCCGGACAGCAAGTATTGCAGCACGTATTGTGAAGGCGAGGCGAAGACTGCGGACATAAGGTGCGGCTGCGGACATCCTGAGTGTCTTGACAAATAAAGACTCTTAGGCCTCAAACCATTGACGTTTCAAATACGGGAGTGCACGCGCCAAGGCGGCTTCGGGATTATCCGTTGCGTGAGACTCGACCGTGAGCCAACCCGCGTAGTTCCACTTCTTGAGGGCGTGGAAGCCCGGACGATAGTCGAAGGGGAGTGAACCGGGCTCGGTACGTTTGTCGCCGTCTGCCAGGTGAACGTAGGCGGTGTATTCGCCCGTGCGTGCCAGCGTCTGGCCGATGTCTTGCTCTTCCAGTTGCATGTGATAGAAGTCGCTGAGCAGACGGATACCGGGCGAGCCAACGGCTTTGACGATCTCCATACCGTGACGCTGCCTATTCATGTAGTGGGTCTCCTTGCGAGTGAGGGGCTCGAGGAGCAACGTGACGCCGGTGCGTTCAACATCGTCCACGAGTTGCTTCAGCCCCACGACCAGCAGCCGGTCTTCTACCTCCCGGGGCGTCATGACGGGAGTGATGTCGGTGAATTGATCGGGGCCAAAGACCGGCACTTCGATAACGCAATCGGCGCCCAGCGCCTTGGCCATATCAAGACGCCGGCGATCGAGTTCAACCGCCTCGGCGCGCTTTTGCGGATCGGGATTCAGAAGTTGCAAGGAACCTACGATAGCGCTGACCGCGGCGCCAGTGCCCTCAATTTCCCCCTGAATCGTGTCGAGCGGCTGGTTGAGCCACTCCGGGCCAAGTTCGATGCCATCGTAACCTAACTTCGTGACAAGCATGGCTCGCTCGCGCAACGTCATGCCTTGGGGAAACGGTGTGCGGACTCCAAAACGGACGCCGCGCTGCTGGAGCTTCTGGTGTAGGGCCGAACGAGCAGTGAGAGAGGACGTGACTACAACCAGTCCGCCAGCCAGCAGACTTCGTCGGGTGAGGTTGCGTGATGACACTTGCCGTGACTTTCGTGGACACCTGTGCGGCGTCGAGGCAAGTATACGCCAGAGAACTTTGTCCGAGCGGCGTTTGGGACAATCGAGAAGATGAGCGGCGACTGGAGGCAGCACATCCCGCAGCGAATGTTTCGAGTCATTGCCGTGCCGTGGACTCTGTGCCTGATCGTTGGCTCGCTTTTACCGGACCCCGTCAAGGACAGCATCGGCACACACAGCCATCACCGCCCGTACCATCTCATTGCGTTCGGCGCCACGGCACTGCTCTTCCTGCTGATATCGAACACTCGCCGCCAGGAATGGATTGCCGTCAGCGGCGCGTTTGCACTTGGCTTGAGCCTGGAAACGCTGCAATGTCTATCCGACGGCTACTTTGAGTGGTGGGACCTTCGAGATGACGCACTGGGAATCTTACTAGCCTTCGCGCTGTTTCGAATGGCTGACTGGTGGCTTTCGACGAGTCGCGAAGCGAATACCTAAGTTCTTCGTTAATTGGCCCACACTAAGCAACATAAGTGTTGACACTCGTATGAGCCGGGAATACTCTGTCATCACACCAATTCTCGGAGGAGGTCCCCGATACGGGGTTTGGGTGCCAGGCTATCACTCCAGACAACGATAGCCAACCCTAAGCCCCGTTCGGGACCGTTGGTCCACTTGGTTAGTATCGCGCGAATAGTATTGTTCCTGGGTGAGCCGTTTGCGCGTTGACTAAAGGCTCTTAATCGATGCGCTCCGTGACGTCGCGGAAGTCGTCGCTGGGCATTTCCAAGACGGTTGCGTCACCAGGCACGATGAATCGGATGGTGTCCTGGCCAGTTGGCTTCAAGCCTTCCACAAGCGCTACAATGCAGCCGGCACTGATAGGAACTTTGCCTTTGTTTGTCGCAACGCGAATCGCGATGGCGTCTCTGAGAAACTTCCGGTTCACAACAGATTCAGTAAAGCATACTCGACGTATGATGCAAGCAAATGAACAAGCGTGGCTGTTCATTGATAGTCCCCAGCGCACGAACGAAAGCCGAACATATCGCCGCAGCCTGCCCAGGCTCGGTGTTTGTTGGGCGGGTAACCGTGGAGTAAACTTCGACTAGTGACTTCCACCTCGACCTTCCTGCCCGATCTTGTCATGGCTAGCAAACGGCATCTTTGCTTTCACGTCGCAGGCCCGGTTCATCGATATCGGAGCGCCTGAATCCTACGCACTCGCGCAACGTTTCTTCTCATGACGGCAAACACGACCCGCCCGTACATCCTGCTCGACCGCGACGGCACGATCATTGTCGAGAAGTTCTATCTGGCCTCGGCCGATGAGGTCGAGTTGCTTCCGGGAGCCATCGAAGGGTTGCGCCTGCTGCGGGACGCTGGCTTCGGCTTGATCGTCGTCACCAACCAATCCGCCATCGCGCGCGGGAAGCTGACGCCCGAAACCCTCGACGACATTCATGCCGAAATGCGCCGCCAGTTGGCTGGCGGGGGCGTCCACGTCGACGCGTTCTATCATTGCCCGCATGCCCCGGAAGACCTCTGCGACTGCCGCAAACCACTGCCACTACTTTCCAGAAGGGCCGCCGCCGACTTTGGTTTTACCCTAAGCGACTCGTTCGTCATCGGCGACAAGCCGTGCGACATTAATCTGGGGAAAAACTGCGGAGCGCGCACAATCCTCGTGCGAACCGGTTACGGGCGCGAATCTGAAGCGGCTGGTCTCCAGGCGGATCTCGTCGTGGACGACCTGCCGGCAGCGGCGCGTGCCATTCGCGCTATGATCGGCTCCCCACCGCTCGCGAACGACTCCGAAGCCACGTGAGTGGAAGCATAGAGACAACATCCTGCGCGACCTGACCGAGCAATTGCTGCATCTGGACTAATATCCCGGATAGCGGTGACCGCTTGCGAGTTCAACATCACGCGGCAAACGGCGACGGAACGTAATTACGGCGAGGTCAGGTCGCCTTCGGCGCGATCGCCAGTTTCTCCAAGGCACGATCCAATACCCGCTGCCGAAGTTCCGGCTCGCCCCCGCACGCTTCCGAATACTTCCGGCCGGCTTCGGCAGTCCGCTCGCGCAGGTCCTTATCCTCCCACGCCAGGCGGATCAGCTTCGCCAGCGCCTCCGAATCTTCGGGCGCCGCAAGCAGCGCTTCTCCCTCCACAAGCACGCCGGTTGTCGCGACGCTCTGGCTTGCGATGACGCACTTGCCCATCAGCATCGCATTGAGATAGGTCGAGATGCCCGATGGCCCGATCCCCGACGCCACCGTCGGCAGCACAACGAGCCTGGCCTTCTCGATAATCCGTATCATCGATTCGACGCTGCCATCATCCTCGATGATCCGCACGTTGGGCGGCAGCTGGTCCAAGCCGCGGCTGAAACGCGCGGCATGTTTCCGGAATGCCGGCAAATTCGGCGGCGGAATCACGGCCGGCAAATCGGCCAGTTTCGTCATGGCTTCAAAGAACGTGTCGTAATCACGTTCCGACCAGCCGAAACATAAAATGTATTCTCCGTCCGGTCCCACCCGGTATTGGTAGCGGTATCGCAGGTTCGGCTTGAACGGCAGGTACGAGACCCGGGGCGGCCCGATTCCGAAGTACTTGCTATAGCCATCCAGGACACGGAAGTGCAGCGAGAAGTGGTCGATTCGCGACAGCAGAAACCGTTTCGCGGGCAAAGTTAGTCGCGAGCGCAAGCTGGTGGGCTTTCGCAACACGATGTCGTGGCCTAGTATCGGGCGGCGCCAAAACGGGAATAGCAGGTACAGGGCAGCCAGATGCATCGCTAGCGCGACATCGCAGTTGATGATCACCAGGTCCGCCCGGCGGGATGCGCGCAAAAACTCCCAGGGGGTCTTCAGCAGGATGGCCCTGCCATTGATTCCCGAAGACGATTGCCAGTTCTCCGGGAATCGCTGGAAGTTGGTCAAAATCAGCATTCACTGCGGATTGTAGCAACGCCGCGAAACACCCTTCGCTTCAGAATAATGTCCGGTGCGGACAAGTATGAGTCTGGCGGAGGAAGAGGGATTCGAACCCCCGGAACCCGTAAAGGTTCAACGGTTTTCAAGACCGCCGCCTTAAACCACTCGGCCATTCCTCCAGTCACCAAGGTAGCGAACCGGCAGCGGAGTGCGCAAGAGTTGCGGGCCAAGCGGCCGGATCGCTATTGCGCCACTTGGGTGTCGGCGAGTTTCTTTTCTTTTTGCAATTCGCGCCAGTGGCGGACCAACTGGCGCCACTGGTCAACGGTAATCACAGTACGAAGCTCGACGCTCATCTGGGTCACCAAGCGCAGCGAGTTTGAACGTCCCTCGACGATACGGTCAATGACCGGCTTGGCGGCGGCGGGGTTCACCGTTTCGTCGTTCATCATGTCCTCCAGCTGAGCTTCGGCCTTCTGGACGCTATTGCGTGCATCGAACAACCGATCCCGGTACGAGCGAACAATCGCGCGGATTTTCTGGGTTTGTTCCGGCGTGAGGTTGAGCTCCTTGACCAGCACAGGGTTATTCCACCAAGTGAAGCTTGGGGATTGCGCCATAGCGGGCCGGGACGCACCCAGCAAGCAGGCAAGAGCGAGGATTGCGAAAGTGTGTTTCATTGCTGGAAAAGGCCCTCAATGGGAGCAACGGCGGTTGGTGTCGGATCTTGCGCCATACGGCTGACTTCCTCAACCAATTGGGCGTCGGAAATCTGATGTTTGTCCCGTTGTTGCCGCTCTTCGGTCACGATGAGGGCGCCCGCCACCACGGCCACCATGGCCACGGCTGAAGTCCAGCGCCCCATTCCAAATAGGCTTCGCTTTCTGCCTAGCGCGGCATAGATAGCGCGGCGCTGTCGGGCGAGGAACTCAAACGTCACGTCTTCATCGGACGCGCGAAGCGCCTCGAACGACCGCCGGTTGGCCCGCATTTCGGTCACCCGCAGACGGCAGGCGGCACAGTCGTCCAGGTGCCCGTCTTCGGGTCCGACGCCATACAGATGAGCAAGCAGTTGTTCATCCGTCCAATGTTCGGTGTTCATAAACTTCCCTCATTTAAGTTTGCCTTGCCAATGTCCCGCCACTTCGTGCGGTGTAAATGTCCTTCAACTCTTCACGCAGCTTGGCGATGGCGCGGAAGAGGTGCGCCTTCGCGGTACCAACGTCCAAATCCAAAATGCCTCCGATCTCCTCCAGGCTCAGTCCCTCGTAGTGCCGCAGGGTGAAAACGGCGCGTTGACGTGGCGACAAGCGTTCGAGTGCGGCGTCCAAGCGCCGTTGAATTTGCTTGGCGAATAACTGCGCTTCGGCGTCCGGCGACTGTTCCGTGGTCATCTCGAGAATCAGGGTCTCGTCGCCGGGCGCCGGCCGGCGGCGCCAGATTTGCCAGGCCCGCGACCGCAGACGATCCAGGCAGGTGTTCACGGCGATCCGGGCGACCCATTTGCCGGGGTTTTCCAGCACGGCCGGCTCGGCCTTGTTCAAGGCCTTGAAGGCTTTCAGAAAAACGTCCTGAGTGGCCGAATCCGCCTCATCGGGGTCCTGCAACATGCGGCAGCATAGCAAGAAGACGCGCTTCTGTTCGGACGCCATCCAGGCCCCAAAGTCCCGCAGTTCAACGTCGGATTGAATGCCGGCCTCCAGGCTATCAGCCATAACGCTCATCATAGGTGTTTCGGCATTTCGACCCTAATTCCGAGTCTTCCATCAAGTGCTAAACAGAGTCTGGAAGATAGGCTCACATTTGTTTGAACGACATTGCGGGCGAAAGGTTTACAGGATTTCGACGCTGAATCTTCTAAACTTGGCCCTATATGCCTAGCTATTTGACTTTCATATTGATTGGCCTCGCCGCGGGGGTCTGTTCGGGAATGTTCGGTATCGGCGGCGGCGTGGTGATTGTACCGGCGCTGCTGCTGGCGACCAGCATGGACGTCCGGGGTGCGACAGGAACCAGCCTGGCGGCACTCATCCCTCCCGTGGGTTTGCTGGGCGCAGCGGAGTACTACCGCTCCGGTCACATCAACGTGAAAGCAGCTGCCATCATCGCTGGCGGCTTGTTCATCGGTGCGTACTTCGGCTCACGCATCATGCTGTCGATACCCTCAGGCCCGGCCAAGAAGGTGTATGCGGTATTCCTGATGGTGGTGGCGGTGAGAATGCTCTTGCAGTAAGAGAGCCTATCCCTCATTCACAGGATCGGGCACGACCTTCGGGTCCAGCTTCTCAATCAGCACGGTAGCGATGCGGTTTTTCTCCATGCTGGTGACGGTGTAGCGCCGGCCGTCGTAGTCCACTGAATCTTTTACTTTCGGTATATAGCCCAAGTGAAACAAAAGAAAGCCAGCTAGCGTTTCAAATCCAGCGTCCGCCGGCAGTGAGATGCCATACCGGGTTTCGAGATCGCGGATGGTGGTGGTCCCATCCAGCTGCAGCAGCTTGTCTTCGCCCGACACGACGGGCCGGTGCGCGTCGTGCTCATCGCCGATATCGCCAAACACCTGCTCGAGTACGTCCTCAAGCGTAACCAGGCCGACGATTGTTCCGAATTCATCCACCACCAAAGCCATGTGAGTGTGGCTCTTGCGAAACTCATCAATGAGCTGATTGAGCGGCTTGGTTTCCGGCAGGACCAGCGGCTTCCGGATGAACCGGCGCAGCCGGAAGGGCCGTGTGCCCCGGGCTTCATGGGCGTAGCGCCGGTCCTCCCACACCTTCATCAGGTCCTTGTAGTGCACAATGCCGATGATCTGTTCGGGCCGGTCTTCATAAACCGGCACGCGGGTGTACTTGTTCTCGGCCATGACGCTCAGGATGTGATCCAGGTCGGAATCGACGGCGATGGACACAATGTTGTGACGGGGGGTCATGATCTCGCGCGCGGAATGGTCGGCGAGTTCGATGAGATGCTCGATGGCATCCTGGGCAAACTGGTCGAGATGCCCCTCACTGCGGCTGGATTCGATGATGTACTTCAGCTCTTCCGGAGAATGGCCGCCGCGGGCGTGGCGGGCATGAAGTCCCAGAATCCTGAGAATCAGCGCTGAGGAACGCTCAACAACGATAACAAATGGGGCGGAAACCCGGTAGAAGACGGCAAGCGCAGGCGCGGCCAGCACGGCCACGCGGTCCGCTTTGTCAATGGCGAGGTTTTTCGGAACCACCTCGCCGAGGATCACATGGCAATAGCTGATGGTCAGGAACGCCAGGGCAAATGCGAAGCCGTGCCGCAACAGCGGCGAAGCATGGGCCGCGAGTGGACCGAACAGCTGGTCGAGCAGCTGGTAGACGGTGTCTTCTCCGGCCCAGCCCAACCCGAGGCTTGCGAGGGTGACGCCAACTTGGGTCACAGACAGCAGCCGCCCGGGATTAGCCAGTAGATTCAGTGCGATCTGGGCGCCTGCGACGCCTTGTTCGGCCAGTTGCCTCAAGCGCGATTGACGCACCGAGACGAGGGACACTTCGGCTGCGGCAAAGAAGCCGTTCATGGCCAGAATGAGGAGCAAAACAACGAATCGAAGGCCCATGGCTAATCGGAAGGCCGCAGGCCCCGCCGCGGTCGCCGTCCTTCAGCTAGAGCGTTCGAGGGTCCGGAGTACAATCGGGTGGTGTCTACGCGCCTGTTGCGCCTCATCAATGTGAGCATAGCGATTCTCGCACTGCTCGTTCTGTTTTTGATCTACTGGTTCGCCTACCGGCCGCTGCCTAAGGTATCCGGAACCTTAAGCGCGCCGGTTAAGTGGAACGCTACCATATCACGCGACCGGCTGGGCGTGCCCCATATAGAAACACGTGAAAAAGGGGACCTGATGTTCCTCCAGGGGTACGTTACGGCCCAGGACCGGCTGTGGCAGATGGATATCCTGCGTCGATTCGCGGCCGGTGAGCTAGCGGAGATCGCGGGTCCCGCCGCCCTGGAAACTGACAAGCAGTCGCGGAGCCTCCGCATGCTTCCGATCGCCGAGGCCCAGTTTACCCGCTTGACCCCGCCGGATCGGGAAGCCTTTATTGAGTTCGCCCGAGGTGTCAATTTCTTCATCGCGAGCCACCGCGGAGATTATGCCTTTGAGTACTCCATTCCAGGACACTTCTATTCGCCGCGGCTCTGGACGCCGTTGGATTCCCTGCTTGTCGGCCTGATGATGAACCGGGATCTGACCAATACGGCAGAGGGCGATCTGGAAAAAGGCAGACTCCTCAAAGCAGCGCCGCGCGAGCGGGTTGAGATGCTGTTTCCGCATGTGGCTGGGGAATCGCTCAGCCCTGGTTCGAATGCGTGGGCGGTTTCCGGCGCACACACAACCAGCGGCAAGCCCATGCTGGCGAGTGATCCCCACCTGGCGATCCGGATACCTTCCATTTGGTACATGGTCCAGCTGAAGGGCGGCGGCATCGACGTCTCGGGCGTGTCAATACCCGGCGTACCAGGGGTGATTATCGGACACAACCAGGACATCGCCTGGGGCGCCACCAACATTGAGGGCGATTACATGGACGTGTATGCCGAGCAGATAGACCTGCGAACCGGCCGGTACATGTTCAACGGTGAGCAGCAGCAGGCACGGCTCGACCACCAGATGATCGGCGTTTACGGCAGCGCGCCTGTCGCGATGGATGTGTGGGTAACAAAACACGGACCGGTGATGTTCAAAGAAGACGGAGTCAGCTACTCGGTGAAGTGGACTGCAGCCGAGGGTTTCGGTTTTCCGTTTCTCGAAATCGACAGCGCACACAACTGGGATCAATTCCGGGCGGCGATTTCCAAATACTGGGGACCCGCGCAAAACTTTGTGTACGCCGACCGTGCGGGGAACATCGGTTACCAAGCCAGCGGCGGCATGCCGATCCGAAACGGCTTTACGGGCGATGTTCCGCTGGATGGAGCGTCAGGCACGCAAGAATGGAACGGCTACGCGCCGTTCGCGCAGATGCCGTCTTACATCAATCCCGCACCTGGCATCATTGCGACGGCGAACCAGAACCCGTTCCCTGCCGACGCCACCTTCGGACTGAGCGGCTATTTTGCGGACCGGTACCGGATTGATCAGATTCTGGATCGTCTGCGGGCCAAGCCGAAACTCTCCGTGGACGACATGTTGTCGATTCAGAAGGATGTCTATTCGGCCTACCATCACTTTCTCGCCGGCCAAGTGGTGAAAGCGGCCCAGGCCAAGGCAAATTCCGATGCCACGGTTAAAGAAGCCGCCAGCGTGCTGCAAGGATGGAACGGGCAGATGGACAAGGAACAGGCGTCTCCCTTCATCACCGAGTTGCTGAATTACGAAATGGGCCACTGGCTGGTGGCGAGCCTGGCGCCGAACGTGAAGGTGAAGCGGGTTCCGCGCCCGCAGGTGTTGGAGACACTGCTGCGCACTCGTCCCGCGGGTTGGGTGCCGAAGGATGATTGGGACGCCTGGTTGCTGCAACGCCTGGCCGTGGCCATTGAAGAGGGCCGCAAACGCCAGGGCAGCCCGATCTCAGCCTGGCAGTGGGGGAAGGCCCAGACCTGGAAGATCGTGAATCCGGTGGGGAGTCAATTCCCGCTGGTGGACCGTTTCTTCAACATCGGCCCGGTCGCGATGAGCGGAGCCGCTGTCACGGTGAAGCAGACCGGCGTCAACTTTGGCCCATCCATGCGGATGGTGGTCGATTGGGGAAACATCGATCGTTCGGTTCAGAACCTGACATCGGGCGAATCCGGATTCGTCACGTCATCCCACTACAAGGACCAGTGGGACGCCTATTACCTGGGCACCAGCTTCCCGATGCAGTTTGAAAAAGTCGAAGCGAAGGATGTCCTGAAGATCGAGCCGACTCCGTAGCGGGCGTTACTTCCTGGGCGCTTCTTCCACGGCCACCCAGCCCTTGCCGGTGGAGAGGTTCTTTTTCTCGCACTTCACGACTTGGCCGGTAGTGAATTGCCAGGCTTCATTCGGGGGCCGCTCCTCGACAATCTGGAAGTAGTTCTTTCCCACTTCCACTGCGCGGACGGAGCGCAGGACGTTGAGACCCTGGTCTACCATGCCGACGTAGATCATAGCCTCTTTGCCCCTGGGCTGAGGGGGCTGAGGGGCAGTCCAGGAGGGTGCCGGTGGAGGCGGGGCATACTGCGGCGGCGCATATTGCGGCATCGCAACGGGCTGTGGCGGAGGAGGCGCGTACTGCGGGGGCGGCGGTGGCGGAGGAACGTACTGCGGCTCCGGTGCGGCTTGCGGCGGTGGGGGTGGTGGGGGTGGTGGCGGGGGTGGCGGCGCCGGCGGCTGTGGAGCAGGTTGGGCTTGCGGCACCGGTTGGGGCTGATATAGCTGAGGCTGAGGGACCGGTTGCTGAGCGACGGGCGGGTAATAGGCCGGGGCGGGGGCGCTGGCCGGCGAAACGGAACCCAGCGAGGTGTAGCCCGACATGGTGGTCTGCGCTTTCACGGCCATTCTGGGGGTTTCCGATTCGGGCTCTTCCACGCGGTTCGACATGCGTATGCGATCCAGCATCAGGAAAAGTGCTGTGGCGCCTGCCCAAATCAGGCTCATCACGCCCTCGGAGAGAGGGTCGAATTTGGCGTCCCCATTTCCACGCACAATGTTCACGACACCCACGGCTGTCAACATCAAACCGAGACCACACAACAGGCTGAACGCCATGCTCTGCAGGACAGACCTCTTCCCTTCTTCATCGAAGGAAAAGAGAATCAGCAGCAACGTGATGCCGGCGACCGAGCCTATCCAGCTGAGCGGCGTCGCCCCCCTAAGGGCATACAGACCCGCAAACAACGCACCCGCCAGGACGGCCGGGCCAATCTTGTGAGAATTTTGCATCAACACTCCAGACGGGACAATTCTAGCGGATCTGCCCCGAAATACTCGGACGGTCAAGCGGGATGGGTGGTTGCGTGGTGTGAGTAATAAGCACGATTTCGCTCATCCGGAGCTGGCCCATGGTGTCCCAAGGCGATCAGGGAATCCAGCCTTGCCGCGTCGCCGCGTATGGCACATCTGGCCTTCACCACACAGCCGACTGGCACGCGTACCGTCTTCAGCGTGCCCGCAGCGCGGTGATGATCTCAAGGCGGGCTGCGCGACTGGCTGGGAGCAGTCCTCCCGCAGCGCCAATCAAGAGGGAAAATGCCAGCCCCGCCAGCATCACCTGCGGCGACGCATGGAAGTTGAAGGTGAGCGTACTGAAGGTGCGGTAGCTGCTGATCTCCGTGCTCACGCGGTCGAGCGGCAGCGCCAACAGGCAACCCACGATGCCACCCATCAGCGACAGCAGCAGGGACTCCGCCAGGAAGCTGCCCAGAATCGCCGGGCGACTGAAGCCGAGAACCCTCAGGGTGGCGATCTCGGCCGTGCGGCGGGATACGGCGGTGTACATCGTATTCATGGCCGCGAACGCACTGCCGATTGCGAGAATAAGAGCCACCAGCGTACCCATAAACTGCACCGGCACCGCCGAGCCGGTCTGGTCGGCGTAATACTGGCGCTCCGGAATGGCGGCTACATTGAAGCGCGGATCGGCTTCGAGGGAGCGCGCCAGCGCCTGCATCTCGCCTGATTTCGTGCGCACCAGCAGCGAGCTCAAGTACCCGGCGCGATTGTAGTCCGCGCTGATCTGGTTCAGGTCGCCCCAGATTTCGCCGTTGAACGGCGTGCGACCCGCCTCAAAAACACCCACCACCTTCCAATCGCCGCGCCCGAAGGTGAGCGTGTTCCCGATTGCGGCCGAAGGAAATTTCCGGGCGATGGATGCCCCCACAATCACTTCACGGCGGCCTGGGACAAAGTTCCGGCCACTGATGATGCGCAGTTCAGGGCGCAGTTGGAAGGCAGCCGGCGTCACCGCGCGCACATTAAAGTTCCGGTCCTCTCCTTTCGTCTCATCCCCAATGTTGATGACGGTGACCATCTCGAGCGAGGCCAGCGGCCGGCCTTCCGCATCGCGTTCAATGCCGGTGTGTTCGCGAATGTCCTGATAATTCTCGCGCGAAACCACGCTAATCAGTTCGGCGGTGGATCCCTTGCGCACAATCAACAGGTCACGATCTCCACCCGTTCCCTCAAACGAGGTTCGCAACCCTTGCACCAGCGCGAGCACGGCGACCAGCACGAAGACGGAGAGCGCGATTCCGAGTGCGGTCATCAACGACGTGACGCGTCTTTGGGCGATGTTTCGAATGTTGTACGTGAGCGGGATGGGCATCAGTCTTCACCTAGTCCGTGACGCGCAAGCAATCGAGAATGCCGCGATGCGACGCAGCCAAGGCCGGGAAGGCGGAGCTGAGAACACCCAGCACGGCCGCCAGCCCGAGCGAGGCGGCCAGCAAACCGGCCGGCAGAGCGAGCGCCTTCAAATCGACGAAGATGGCGGGCGCGTGGCGGAGCAACGCAATAATCAATTCCGCGACAAATAAGCCGGCCGCACCACCGGCGAGTGCGACGGCCAGCGATTCACCCACGAATAGCTTCACGATGAAGTCGTCGGTGAAGCCGAGAGTTTTGAGGATCCCAATCTCCGGCACGCGCTCGCGCACGCTCATCGCCATGGTGTTGGCGGACACGAACAAGGTTGCCAAGGTCAGCGACGCACACAAGGCCAGTAAGAAAAGTTTCACGTTGCCGATGTAGGCGAGAAAGCTGAGTTGCAGGCTCTTTTCGGTCTCGGTCTTGGTCTGGTTCGTGGCGTTGCGAAACACCGCATCGATGTTGCGCGCAACCGGCCCCGTATCCTCGGGCCTGTCCACGGTGACCGCATACATGCTGACGAAGTTCATGCCGTTGGGGAATAGCGCTTCGTTCAGATAATCGTAGTGGAAGTAAAGGTATTCGTTATAGCGCTTTGAGTCGTAAAACCCGCGCACCACCAGATCCAGCGTGGCGTGGAAGATGTCGCCCGCCAGCGTGATGTGGTCGCCCACCTTAACGCCCAGGCGCTCGGCTAGGGGTCTGCCCAGGATGCACGACTGGCGCTCACGAAGGAAGGCCTGCCGCTCATCGGCAGAGATCTTGTATTCGGGATACACCTTAAACAGCGTCGGCGGGTCCACCGCGAAACGCGCGAACATGTTTCGTGGCTCGCGTGAGTCTTTATAAATGCCGCCGAACCACTGGTACTTCATCACCTGGCTGACCCCTCGAACCGAGGCGATGCGGTTCTGGTACGAAAGCGGCAAGGGGTTGGTGAAAGAAATGCGATTTCGAACAATCAGCCGTAGCGCCTGGTCGGGGTCAGGTGGTGCCAGGAAAAACATCCGGTACATCGACATCAGCACGCCCAGCATGCAGAAGGAAACGGCAACGCTGACCGTCGTCAACAGGCTGCGGCCCGGATTTCGCAGGACGTTTTTCAGGACGAGCGGCATGGCACACCAGTCCGCCATTGATTGAGCAATCCAGCTGCCCCAAGCGAGGTTTTGTTTTGTTGATCTTACGCAGGGGCGGGCCGGTGAGGCGCAGGGTGCGCTGCGCGAAAGTGCTCAGGTTGGCGAACCCGTGCGGGCAGAAGCCGGGGGCAAGATCATGCAGCAGAAAATCGGCCCGAGGCCGGATATGATTGTGGTGCCTCTGTTCAGGGCATTCGTAGTAGCACGTGCTGACAACAGATAGCCGTGCGTAATGCATGGAAGATTCTGAGAGGCGATCGAAAAACCGCGTGGGACGGGGGCAGCTTTGCCGGCTCTGTGCCGGCACGAACGTTTCCCGTTCAGGTGAGGAGAGCGATGAAAACCAGGAAGTTGTGGGCAATAATGCCGGGGATTGCCGTCTTAATGGCCCCCGTGCTCTGGGCGCAGGTGCAGACGATTGTGCCGCCGGTGGTTCCGGGCGCGAAGCCGGTTACGGTGGAGCGCATCAAGATCCACGGCACGGCCTTGGAAGGCAATCTGGAAGGAGACGCGGTGGATCGTGACGTGCTCGTGTTCCTGCCGCCCAGTTATGGGAAGGAGAAGCATCGCCGCTACGCGGTGGTCTACGCCCTGCATGGCTATTCCATCGGCGCTGAGCAGTGGAGCCATGAGATTCATATCCCACAGACCATCGAGGGTGCGTTCGCCAAGGGCGCGAAAGAGATGATCGTGGTCCTGCCGGATTCGAAGACCGTCCACAACGGGTCGATGTATTCGAGTTCCGTCACCACCGGCGATTTTGAGAGGTTCATCTCCCACGATGTGGTGGCTTATATTGACGCGCACTATCGGACCATCCCGGATCGCATGAGCCGCGGGCTGGTCGGCCATTCGATGGGCGGCTACGGCGCCGCCCGCATTGGCATGAAGCATCCCGATGTATTCGGCAGCCTATACATCATGAGCCCCTGCTGCCTCTCTCCCCGACCGGCCGGCCCGGCGAATCCGGAGTTCGAGAAGAGTCTGGAGGCGGTGAAGACAGCCCAGGATTCTGCGAAGCTCCCGTTCTTTGCCCGGGCTCAGCTAGCCTCTGCGGCGGCCTGGTCGCCCGATCCGAAGAATCCTCCTCTCTATTTCGACCTGCCCGTGAAGGATGGTGTTCCCCAGCCCGATATTCTCGCGAAGTGGACGGCGAACGCGCCATTGGCGTTTGTGGACCAGTACATCGGGAATCTCAAGCAGTATCACGGCATCGCCATGGACGTCGGCGACCAGGACGGCTTGCGCGTCGACGCCGGCAAACTACATGATGTCTTCGACAAGTACGGTCTCGCGAACAGCTTTGAAGTCTACCCGGGCACGCACACCAGCGCCGTCGCTGACCGGTTCCAGAATCACGTGATGATGTTCTTCAGCCAGAACCTTTGCTTTCAGAAAGGCTGCCAGTAACCAGGGACTTCGGGAACGGGCGCTCGCCTGCGTAGATGCCCCGCGACCGCTGCGCGAGGGACATGACTAATTCGTTATCTCGTCACACGTCTCAGTATCATCGGCGCTGGCGTACGGCCGGCAAAGGCGCTCCTGTCGATAGAGGGGTCGCTGCCATCCGGTGGCGGGCCGATGGCCGGGCGCGGTGTGTCAGGAGGTTTGGGCTGGCTGAAAAGTCCCCCCGGCATTTGGGGCGCGCTCTTCTGTAGTTCGATGTGGTCGCCGTTCAGAGTGCCCGAGTAGGTCGTGCCGCCCGCCTTGAATGAGATCTTCCCATCACTGATTTGGCCGTCTTCAATCGCGTTCGCGCCGCCGCCGCCGAAGAAACCGCCCGGCGCCTCCACTTTGCCGGTAATGACGTTCCCGGTTTGACGGAGGGTGAAGACCGTGTCGTTGCCGCCGCCAAATAACGCGGCCATCATGTCTGAGCTTGCTTCGGCGGGCACCGGCCTCCACAGGCCCGTGATACCCGTGCCGGTCGGAACTTCGCGCTCCCAAACGGCCACCTGAGGACGCAGCTTCACTGCTTGGCTCGATATCGCGACGGTACGCGGGCTTGCAGTCCCGGCGAACTGGCCTCGATGGTGATTTGGCCTGCCTGTTTGGTCGACTGTACGATCGCCATGCAAAATCCCGAGAAAGCCTTACGGGCGGATCCGATGTCCGACTCGTGGCTGGTAGGGTCACCGTTTCCGACTCCGATTAATGCCCCCGCGCCTTTCACCTGGAACCTGACTTCGTTGTCGGCGACCGGCACGACACGCCCCGCGGCGTCCTGCACCTCCACCGCGAACATGGCGACGTCCTCGCCGTCAGCCGAGATCTGCTGCCGGTCCGCGCGCATGACGAGCTGGGCCGGCGCCCCGGTTGTTTCGCGCTTGACCACTAACGCCTGCTGGCCGTTCCTGGTAGCCTCGCGCTTCGATCGTGCCCGGCGCGTACGTAACGTTCCAGGCCACGTGCGAATCCTTCGGCACATCCTTGGTGCCCAGACTTTGGCCATTCACGAACAGCTCGACCCGGTCCATATTCGAATAGACCCAAACAGCGATCTGTTTGCCCTCGAATCCGGGCCAGTTCCAGTGCGGAAACAGGTGCAACACGGGCTTCTGCGTCCACCAGCTCTGGTAATAGAAGAATGAATCTTTGGGGAAACCGCAGGTATCGATGATGCCGTACTGCGAACCGGTGTTCGGCCATTGGTAGGGAGATGGCTCGCCGCGATAGTCGAAGCCCGTCCAGACAAAGCCACCGGCCAGCCAGCGCTTGGAATTGCAGAATCGCCACCAGCCTTCCGCGGAAGCGCGCCCGGTGGTGGTGTAGGGGTCGTACGATCCCACGTACCCTTTTTGTTTGTCCGTTATATAGATGCCGCGAGTACCCACCGCACTGACGGTCTCGGTTCCAATCACCGGAATGCTGGGGCTCGACTTGTGGAACTGTTCCGCTGCCGGGTCGGCGTAATTGTAGCCCATCACGTCACAGACAGCCAGCCCGCCTTTTCCCAGCGCCGTGAATGGCGGCGGGGCGATGCTCACAGGCCGCGAGCCGTCCTGTTCCATCGCTACCCGCTTCATGCCGGTGAGAATGTGCAAGCCGAATTCGGTGGTAGCCTCGCCCTCTTCGTTCCCCATCGACCACAGGAACACGCTGGGATGGTTCCGGTCACGCCTGACGAGATCCTCAAACTGTGCCAATCCCTCCGGGTTCGACGACATCATGCGAGTCTCATCCATAACCAGCATTCCCAATTCGTCGCAGGCGTCCAGAAACTCCGGCGTGGGCGGATTGTGTGACGTGCGATCGGCGTTGCAGCCCATTTCCTGCAGCTTCCGAACCCGGTAATACTGAACCGCATCCGGCAACGCCACTCCAAGACCGGCGTGGTCCTGGTGGTTGCAGGTGCCTTTCACCTTGACCGGCTTGCCGTTCAGCAGGAAGCCAACCTCCGGATCGAATTTCAAAGAGCGAATGCCGAAACGCGTCTCGTATCGGTCCGTGATTGCGCCGTCCGACTCCACCTCCGTCACCAGCCGATAGAGATTCCGCTGCTCGAGCGACCACAAGGCGGGCTGCTTCACGCGAAGCTGCTGATGGTAGCTGAGCTCCTGCCATTCCTGGATGGACACGGGCTGGGTCGCGCCTTTGGCCGCTTCCGCGCCGGAAGGATCCACCAGGGTCGAGATTACGCGAACGTTGCGCGCGCCTTTGGAGTGGTTCTCGATTTCGGTTCGAATGGAAACCGTAGCCTGGCCCTCTCCGACCTGAGCGCTGGCAAACGTACCCCATTTCTTGACGTGCACCGGCGCCGTCTTCACCAGCCAAACGTGCCGGTAGATGCCGGCGCCTTCATAGAACCAGCCGTCGCTCAAAGTGGCATCCACGCGGACCAACAGCACGTTGGGGCTGCCCGGAATCGCGAAATCCGTCAGGTCGAAGCTGAACGGATCGTATCCGCCGCTGTGTTGCCCGATGTAGAAGCCGTTGAATACGACCATGCTTTCGCGATACGCGCCGTCGAACTCCACTGTGATGCGTCTGCCCGCATCGGAAGCCGGAAGCTCAAACACCCTCCGGTACCAGCCCACGCTGGTCTCCGGGTAATTGCGGCCGAGCGGGTAGAAACCTTTGCTGGAGAGGCCGGGATCGTCTTGAAACGGCAGGCTGATGGCCCAGTCGTGGGGCAAATCGACAGTTTTCCAGTCGCTGTCGTCGAACGTCAATCGGCTCGGCTCAAGAAAGTTGCCGGTCTTCTGAAATCCACCCCTTTCGCTGCCGAAGCCAAAGTCCTTGGCAGGGTCGTTGGCGTTGCCGAAGTGGAAGCGCCAACCGAAATCCAGTAGTGAACGCTCGCGCGCAGATGAACCGTCGCCGCTTCGTTGCGCACTGGACTCCTGCTCGGAACTGGATGGAATTCCTCCGGACAGCGCCGGTAAAGACGAAATTGCGCTGGCGACCGGAAGCAGCGCACCGGCTTTCAACGCATCACGACGTGACAGGTACTTCATGTTTGTCTCCATTGCGAATCATTCGATACCGCGAGCGTATGCGCTCGGGACCGTGAGGATGCGGCCGCTTCGCATTGCTCGGATTGATCGACGATGGCGGTGAGCTCTTGACGGCCTCAGCGTATCATTTCGAGCCTCGTCCCTGTGGCTGGGAGCTTCGGCGACTATCGATTCGCTTGGGCGGATCGTTCGCTGATGCCAGTCTTCCCTAGTGCAGGTTCTTCTCCGTTAAATACACGACCAAGGCGGCTGGATCGTCCGTGATGATCGCATCGACGTTGGCGGCGATCAGTTTGTCCCAGTCGGTTGGAGTGTTGGCCGTCCAAGGGACCACCTGTAAACCTGCGGCATGGGCTGACGCCACTTGCTCCGGCGTCACCAGGTGGAATTCCGGCGAGACGATTGTGGCCCCGGCTTCGTGGGCAATCTCGACAAGACTGCGATCTTTCCCTTCGTAGAGGGCAGACAGACGGATCTCCGGCGTCATCGTTCGCATGGCGTGCAGCGTCCGGAAATCGAAGGACTGCAGAATGACGCGGCTCTCCAAGTGATGCCGGCGAATTTCGGCCAACACGAACCGAGTGAACTCCTCCGGGCCGGGCGCGAGTTCCGGCTGGTCGGCGAAGATCTTGGTCTCCACGTTGAACTCGAACGAACCCAATTCCGCGAGATCCAGCACTTCATCGAAGGTTGCGATTCTTGTTCCCGGGACGGGGATTTGGGTCTTGAAGCCAGGATTCTGCAAAGAGCCGCAGTCGTACTGCCGCAGCTCGGCCAGCGTTATTGTGCGGATGGGAACGCCGGTCTTACCGCCGGTGCAGATGGATGGGTTGATCCACGGGTCATGTGAGACCACCAGAACGTTGTCTCGGGTGACCGCGAGATCGAGCTCCAACACGTCGGCGCCGTGCTCGATCGCGTAACGGAATGCCGGAATGGTGTTCTCCGGACGCCGGGCGCGCGCTCCGCGATGGCCGTGAACCAGGATTTTCCGACTCATGGAAGGGTCAGGCTGAATTCGGACCCATTCTAATCCAGGGGAAAAGCCGTAGCCCGTACCACTGGTTGCCAGCAGCCGAACAACCTCTTACAGGCCGTTGGCTGGAGGCACGCTCCGTGCCGGCACAGCAATTGTCCCGGTGGTCGCGAAGGTCTTGGTGCCGTTACGAATCACTTCGAATTCGAAGGATTGGCCCGCGGCCACATGCTCAAGGACGGCTTCATACAAGCGGCGTGTGCGCATTTCCTCGCCCGCCACCCTGCGAACCAGGTTGGCGGGTTCTTGCTGCCACTTGCCGGATGCCGCGGTGCGGTAACGCACCAGCCAGTTGGCATCGCTGTCGGGCGAGAGCCACGCGACGGCCGCAGGTCCGGCGTCACTAGGGGCGATGACATGCGGTTTCTCGACGAAGTATTCATGGGAGGCTGTGGCGGTGACGCGCACGAGCGAAAAAATCAAGGCCAGGCCGAAGACCGCCGGCATGGCTAAAGTGGAAAAACGAGGAAGGGACATCATTGTTGCAAACGGTTACAAATGAACTTTAGCACTAGTAAGTATACGAGGGGAAGCAGCCGCTGGTCTGGCGGGTTGAATTGGATGGACCAGCGGACCATCAACCCATTGGGACCACGGGGTTTAGAGGTTCAGAGGCGTCGCCGAAGGTCTAATTCAAAGAAACGACGCGTTCTTGTCCGTGCCTCCTCAGCTGAGGAGTTCGTGCCGCGACATCCGCGATAAAGGCCGATTTGTCATCAGGGGCGATCAGCAAATCGCCGGAAGCGGCGTACCGGATCTGAACCCGGTCAAGAGATAGTGCCAAGGCGCTTCGGGAGTCCGTGGATGGGCGGACCGCCGTGATCTCCCCATAAGGAATGATTCGCCTTGAAAGCCCGGCACGGATAACGAGCGCCGCAGCAGTCGTCTCATAGGACTGCGGATAGCAGAATCCAAAAACGAGTACAAATGTACCTAAACCTACGGCGTACATCCAGGGTAGGTGGACCATTGCCGCAACAACGAAAGGCACAGCCAATCCGACCAGGATCGCGGCGCCGATCCACCAATCGATCTTGGCCTTGTATTTCATTGCGACCCTCTATAGCGCATCTTATGACAGTGAATGGGTTGGTTGGCCTTCGAGGTGTTCGTCGGGCCCATTTGGGGGCTCTTCGGGAGGTTCGGATTCCTCGCTGCCGGCTTCCTGCCTGGCCTGGGCTTCCTGGGCTTCGATGGCATCGTCATAGGGCTGGAAGAACGGTGTCACAACGCCTGGAACCTCTGCCGCCATGGCATGGGGATCTTTGCCTTCGTGAAACTCACACTTACAGCAATCGCTGCAACACAGGCACCGTTCGCAGATGTGGTTCGCGCAGGCGTCCTTCGTGCAGTAGACGCAGATGTTGACCGACGATTCCGAGCAGATGGAACAGTACAACACAATACCTCTTCGACCCAAGTACAGCAACCGGCCCGATTGGCCGGGAAACCCGCTCACTTGCTCTTAGGTTTCTTGGGAGCTTGCGGGGCTTCCTTGCTGATCATACCGCGGCATCGCTGTGCTTCCTGATCGGCAATCTTGAACAGATGCTCCTTGTTTACGGAAAGGTCCACCATGTAGGTGCGGAACCGTTCCCGATCATTGAAGTTCCTGGCAATCAATTGCTCCAATTGTTCAGCCACCGTCCGCTCGCCGTATTTGCGCACTCCCTCCAGCAAGGAACGCTCGGTGGATTCCAGCGCTTCCATTCGAAAGTAGGCATCCAGACAGGCGGCAATGCTTTCGGTCTCCAGGCTCAACTTCTGGACGGAGATCTCAGCGTATTTCAGCTGGTCCTGCGCGGTATGCCATTGGATGATATACGTGCTGGGAGCGCCCTTTTGATCGAACCACGCCTGTGGATCGATGCTCTCCAGTAAGGGCTTCAATTGTTGATTCCGGCTGTCCAGTTCGAAGAGCAGTTTGCGCGCATCCCACGGCGTTTCGATGCCCGCGTCGGTGCTGGACTGGCTTGCTGGAGGAGGAGACTGGGCATGCGCATTGAAACCCACGATCAGAACCGCTATCAGCAAAGCACAGGAACCGCACCAGCTCATATGCCAATTGTATGAGTCAGGTTCCGGACGACGATCGCCGGGTCAGCGGGTCGTCTCGGCCTAGTGGCCGGTTCTGAAGTGTGACGCCCCACCGGGCAGGCTCTGGGCAACCGTCGACTCGCCGGCATCGCCCAGAAAGTCATGATCCGGAACGTGCTTCGTGGCGTAGACGGCGAGGGCATCGACGATGGACCGGAAAACGTAGCGGTACAGCGAACCGCGATCAATCTTGCGCGAAATCGGCTCGTTCTTGTGAACGGAGATCGCATCACCCGCTTTGACGACTGTCGCATCGCTACTCGGGTGCAGGGCGTGTTGCACGAACACTTGGCCCTGTTGCACATCGACGCGGGTGGTTCCGTCGTCCTCTACGGCAACGGTGATGGACGCGTTAGCCCGCGCGGTTATCACCACCGCCTCGGTAAACACGCGTTGCACGGCGCTACGCTGGGCGCCGAAGCGAATGTCCACCTTAACGCGGCCTTCGTCAATGTCGATCAGGTCGCCGGCGCTGGCTGCGTTCTTACGAAAGTAGACGCGCGACCTGGAAAAAATCTCAAAAGTGGTGCCGCCAAGCACTTCAAACCGCGCCAGACCATCCGGACCCGTCGTGATCATCTGTTGCACGGCGACGTGTTCGCCGGCACTCAAGGCCCATGGAAGTTCCTGTCCGCTCACCCTTGAAACCTGCCCCTCCACGTAGGTAGCGCGCGCGTCGGTATCTTGCCCGGCAGAGTTATTCAACTGGCATTCGGCGGCGAGGGGCAACAACAGCGCCCAGGGAATAATCAGGATTGTGCGGGTCAACTGCGCTCCTTCCAGTTGCCCCGGACTACCTTGGCCCAAGGCTCGATAGAGTGCGGGCGCCAGGCCGCCCACACAGCCTCAGGCTAGCAGAATACCCGGCGGCTGGAATATGGCAGGCGCATGCCAGGCAGAACAGGCCAAGGTTCTCGTGAGATAGTCAAAGAAAACAAGGGGCAGGCTGCACCCTGCTCGAGTGAGCTTGAGTCTGATTGGCATGCGCATCGGTATCACGTGTTATCCCACATACGGCGGCAGCGGCATTGTCGCTACGGAACTCGGTCTCGAATTGGCGAATCGCGGGCATGAGGTTCACTTCATCACCTACGCCAACCCGATTCGCCTCGATCCGGATACGCCGCGGATTCATTACCACGAAGTGGAAGTCTCCACGTATCCGCTTTTTCAGTACCCGCCCTATTGCCTGGCGCTCGCCTCGCGGATGGCTGAGGTAGCCGAGTGGCATCAACTCGACTTGTTACATGTCCACTACGCCATCCCGCATTCCATCTCCGCATTCCTGGCGCAGGAGATGACCACCTCGCGGCGCTTGCCGTTCATCACAACGTTGCACGGCACCGATATTACGCTGGTGGGCACCGACCGCTCCTATCTGCCCATCACGCGCTTTTCAATCAATCGCTCGGACGGCGTCACCACGATTAGCGAATACATGCGAAAGCGAACGGTAGATTTTTTCGGCATTCAAAAGCCGATTGAGGTGATCCACAACTTCGTCAATTGTTCGCTGTACAAGCCCTGCCCGGAGGCCCAGACCGGCCAGAAGCGGATCATGCACATTTCCAACTTTCGGGCCGTGAAGCGGGTGCACGATTGCGTTCGCGCCTTTGCGCTCGTTCGAGAGCATGTAGATGCGGAGCTAGTAATGGTCGGCGACGGCCCGGAGCGAAGCTCAGCCGAGGTGCTGGCGCGCGAACTGGGCGTGGAGGGCTCCGTCACTTTCCTCGGAAAGCAGAATCATGTGGAACGCCTATTTCCCCGCATGCATGCGCTTCACCTTCCCAGCGAACTGGAAGCCTTTGGACTGGCCGCACTGGAGGGAATGGCCTGTGGCGTCGTGCCGGTCGCCACCCGGACCGGCGGAGTTCCGGACCTGATTACTGATGGGGTCGACGGCTTTATGGAAGAAGTTGGGAACATCCCGGCACATGCGGCCCGTTTGACGCAGTTGCTGACCAACGAAGTTCTTCGCGGCCGGATGGCCGCAGCCGCCCGCCAAACCGCCGAAAGCCGTTTCGCAACCGAACTCCTGATTCCGCGCTATGAGGCGTACTACCGGAGGGTCTGCGAGGCAGGAACCGAATCAGCCGTAATGGAGTCTAATGTAGTACAAAGCTCTTTTTAGCAGTGGTTTCCGGAAGGCAAGGATTACAATTTCACTAGCGGAGTAGGCCTTGGCCGGCGTTTCAAATGCTCTTTCGATTCTCGGTGTCCAATCCAGCGGGCTTTCCGCTGACGACGCCAGGCTGTTGCGCGGACTGCGGTCGGGTATCGAGGAGGCCTACGAGGAGCTCCTGGCGAAGTATCAACAGCCCGTGTACGGGATGGTGTACCGGTTGCTGGGTAGTCAAAACGACGCGTGCGACGTTGTCCAGGAAGTGTTTCTGAAGGTGTTTCGCGGGGTGGGCTCATTCAGAGAGAAGAGCAGCCTGCGTACCTGGATCTACCGCATCGCCGTCAATGAGGCGCACAACCACCGGCGGTGGTTCAGCCGGCACTGCAAGCGCGAAGTTGCGATCGGCGGAGATGAATCGGACCACTGCCAGGCTTACGATTTCGCTACCGATCCAGGCCGGTCGCCGTTCGAATGCGCGTCGGACCGGGAAACCCGGCAACTGGTGGACAGTGCGCTGAAGCATATCAATCCGACGTTTCGAGCCGCAGTTGTGCTTCGGGATATCGAAGATTTGAGCTACGAGGAAATTGCCGAGATTTTGGAGGTTTCGCTCGGCACGGTTAAGTCACGAATACTCCGGGGCAGGGGTGCTTTGCGCCGTGAGTTGAATCAACGTCTTGAACCCGGCTACATCGCAGCCTTTTCGTAAGCGATGGAAAGAAAGTCATGCGCCTGACCTGTATCAGAGCTCTACGACGATCGACGACCTATCTTGACGGCCGGCTGCGCGGTCCACAGCGCGCCCGTATTGCTGCTCATTTGCGGGAGTGCGACGCCTGTGCGGGTTATTTTGAGCAGGTTTCATACAACCGTGACTTGCTTCGTTCCACGCCCAGCCCAAAGGCGCCGGAGCACCTGACTGCTGTTCTGCAGGTGATTGCGTCGCGGGAACGGGACCTGATCCTCAATAGCGGAGGATCACCGCTCAGAGCGCTCCTGGAGCGTTGGCGGTTCGAGATCCAAGGCTTGATGCGACCGTTTGCATTGCCTGCTACCGGGGGGTTGATCTCCAGTTTTGTTCTGTTCGCCACCCTGGTTCTGGCCATCGGCACGACGGCGCATGTGGTTTCCTACGACGTACCGCTGTCGTACAATCCGCCGCGTGTCGAAGCGACGCTGGTTCCCGTGGAACTTCGCACACAGGACATCACAGTGACCATGAGCCTGGATCACAACGGCAAGATTACCGAATATGCGGTAGCCGACGGCAAAGCGTCATTCGCAGGGGACTCCTCCAAGCTTTTGACGCCGAACATTTCCCTGCCCTCCGTGTTGGGTGTTGCAGAGCCCATTTCAGGAGATATCCAGATTTCGTTCCAGCCGCTCGGCTTCCGGCAGTAGCGGCGAGGTTGCTCTAAACTGGGGCTTGCCTCGCAAGCTTGGTCAGCACTTCCTCATCCGGGATTCCATTCTTGAACGCCTGGCCACGGCGGCCTGCCAGGATCATCCAGCGCGGGTGATCGAGATTGGCCCGGGCCGGGGTGCGCTGACCCGGCATCTGCTGCCGAAGGTTGCCGAGTTGCACGCGATTGAGCTCGATCCCGAGCTGGTCGCTTATCTCGAAGATAAGTTCGCGCACGAACCTAACCTGGCAGTCCACCATATGGGCGTGCTTCAGGCGAACCTCGCCGAGTGGGGACCGGCGGTAATTGCCGGGAATCTGCCGTATTACATCACGTCGCCCATCATCGAAAGGTTTCTTGAACTCGACGGCGCAGCGTTCCCGTCAGCGGTCTTTCTGATGCAGAGGGAGGTGGCCGAGCGGTTGCTTGCCAAGCCGCATACCAGGGACTACGGCTACCTCACCGTGAAGACCCAGTTGGCTTGTGATGTGCAGCTGGTGTGCCGGGTCCCGCCAGGGGCATTCTCGCCACCGCCGAAGGTTGACTCGGCCGCCGTTCGGCTGGTGCGCAAACCGGATGCGCTCGCTCGTCCCGAGGGGCTGGTGACGTTTGTCGGCCGCTGTTTCAGCCACAAGCGGAAGACGCTCAGAAATAACCTGAAGGCGTTCTACCCAGCGGAGGCGCTGGAAGCGCTGCCCGAAGCCGGTCTGCGCGCGGAGCAGATATCGGTAGAGCAGTTCGTGGAACTGTACGGCAGGTTGTCAGCCGCGAGTTAAGAGCCTTCGCGCCTCGAGCACATCCCGCAGCGCCACTTCGGCCGAGTGCGCAAGCGCGGTCAGGTGCCCCATCTTCCGGCCCGGCCGCGGGGTCAGTTTCCCGTACAGGTGCAGCTTCACGTTGGGCCTTCCCGCCGCCGCTTCCCAATCCGGCTCGCCATCGGCCCAAATTTCGCCCAGCAGGTTGGCCATCGCCGCAGGCGTCAACTGCTCCACCCCTCCCAGCGGCAGCGCACAGGTGGCGCGCAGTTGTTGCTCAAACTGGCTGGTGACGCTGGCATCGAAAGTGAAGTGGCCGGAGTTGTGCGGCCGCGGCGCGAGTTCGTTGATCAGCAGTTTGCCGTCCTTCTTTAGGAAGAACTCGACGCAAAGCACGCCGACGACATCCAGAGCTTCCATTACGGCTCGCGCGATCTCGACCGCCTCACGCGCGGTCTTCTCCGGAACCCGGCCCGGTGCAATGGTCAGGTCGAGAATGCCTCGCACATGTTGGTTCTCAACGGCGCCGTAATGCACAAAGGAACCGTCTTCGGCCCTCGCCGCTACCACGGAGAGTTCCAGCTCAAAAGGAATGAACGCCTCCAGCACTGCTTCGCGCTCACCGACACCTTTCCAGGCGGCAGCCAAATCACCAGGATCCGAGATACGAAACTGGCCTTTCCCGTCGTAGCCGAAGTCAGCGGTCTTGAGGATGGCAGGCAGACCTAGCTCGGCCGCTGCCGTCTTAAGGGACTCGAAGCTATCCACGCGCCGGAAGGGCGTAACCGGCAAGCCGGTCTTGGCCAGAAAGGTCTTTTCGCGCAAGCGATGCTGCGTGATGTGCAGGACATGGCCGCTGGGCCGAACCGGGCAGCATTCGGCGGCTGCGGCAGCCGTGGCCGCGGGCACATTCTCAAACTCGAAGGTGACCACCGAAACGCCGCTCGCAAACTCCCGGACCGCGTCCAAGTCGTCGTAAGACGCATTGAACTCCCTATCTGCCACCTGGCCGGTGGGGGTGTCTTCGTCAGGCGAGAGCGTATGGACCCGGTAGCCCATCCGGCGCGCCGCGATAGCGAACATGCGGCCCAACTGCCCGCTTCCTAAAACACCAATCGTGCTGCCTGGAAGCGCTGGTTCCCGCTGGCGCCCGCTCACGGAAGACGATCCTGCAGCACGGACTCTGTTTGTTGCTTCCGCCAAGCTTCCAGCCTGAGGCGCAGCTCGGGATACTTATTGGCGACAATGCTCGCCGCCAGCAAGCCGGCGTTGGTCGCCCCCGCGTTGCCGATGGCCAGAGTTCCAACCGGCACACCCGCCGGCATCTGGACAATCGAGAGCAGCGAATCGATACCGTTCAAGATGCTGCTCTTGATGGGCACGCCGAGCACCGGCAGCACCGTGTGCGCCGCAACCATACCCGGTAAATGAGCCGCGCCGCCGGCCGCAGCGATGATCACTTCAATCCCACGCCCGGCCGCGCTTTTCGCATACTGGGCCATCCAATCGGGTGTGCGATGGGCGGAAACGATATGGCGCTCGAACGGGACACCCAGCGCCGTCAGCACTTCGCAGGTGCGCTGCATGGTCTCCCAATCGGACTTGCTGCCCATGATGACGCCGACCAGGGGGCTGGTCCCCATCGGCGTGTTTCCGGCAGCGGGCAGTTCTGACATGATTCCGCTTATTCGCCTTGAGCCGAGACGAAACCCTTCACGCCATCAAACGTGTACAGATGCTCGGTCTTGATGAAATCGAACCCCGCCGCTTCGAAGCGCGCCAGCAGGTTGATGATCTGCTTGTGTGTCACGACTCCGCCCTCCGTCGCTGACTTGAACCGGGCGCGCCAGTGATCGGTGCAGAAGGTTTCTTCGAAGCCGCCGGGGTAGACCTTCACACCACGGTTGCTCAACAGCAAAAGCTTCAGGCCGTCGCCGTTCAGCGTCTCGATCTTCTGGCCCAGTGGGACCGGGTTGCGATCCTTCCAATCGACGAACACGTCGATGCCGATCAGTTCCTTCTTCGAAGGCGGATAGACCGTCAGCGTCTGCTTCATGCTTTCCTGGGCTAGCTTCGGATACCTTACTGGCTTCAGCTTCTCGGGTTCTTTTCCAACCCGGGCCACCACTGCTTCGGCGAACTCCTTGGTGCCCACCTTCTGCTTGCTGACGCCTTCCTGGAAGATATCGTAGGTGTGCACGCCGTCTTCGATGGTGCGAAGCCAGGCGTTGTGGGCGCGTTCGGCTACGTCGGGTTGGCCGATGTGGACCAGCATCAAGAATGCCCCGTGCAGCAGGCCCGACGGGTTAGCCATGTTGAGCCCCGCGCGGCGCGGCGCTGAACCGTGGATGGCTTCGAACATAGCGCACAGATCGCCGATGTTGGCTGAGCCGGCCAGCCCCACCGAGCCTGCAATCTGCGCGGCCACGTCCGACAGGATGTCGCCGTACAGGTTTTCCATCACAATGACGTCGAACGCCTCCGGCGAATCGGCCAGCTTCGCCGCTCCGATGTCGACAATCCAATGTTCTTTCTCGATTTCAGGGTACAGCAGGCCAATCTCGTCGAAGACCTTATGGAACAATCCATCGGTCATCTTCATGATGTTGTCTTTGCTGAAGCAGGTGACCTTCTTGCGATTGTTCCGGCGGGCGTACTCGAACGCGTAGCGAACGATCTTCTCCGACCCGGGCCGCGAGATCAACTTCAGGCACTGGAAGACTTCGTCGGTCTGGCGATGCTCGATGCCCGCGTAAAGGTCTTCTTCGTTCTCGCGGACAATCACCACGTTCATCACCGGGTGCTTGGTGTCGACGTAAGGATGATAGGAGACGCACGGGCGGATGTTGGCGTACAAGCCAAGGGTCTTGCGCGTTGTCACGTTGAGCGACTTGAATCCCCCGCCCTGCGGCGTGGTGATGGGCGCTTTCAGGAACACCTTGGTCCGGCGCAGCGATTCCCAAGCGCTCGGCTCGATGCCGGCCGAGATGCCGCGCAGATAGACCTTTTCGCCGATCTCAATGGTCTCAGGCGCGATGCGGGCGCCGGCTCCCGTCAGAATGTGGAGGGTTGCGGCCATGATTTCCGGGCCGATGCCGTCGCCGTGCGCGACCGTGATTGGAACTAAGTTGGATGCCATGATGGTGTCTTTTCTCTAGTAGTTGGAAACGGATCTATGCCAAAAGATTAACGATATCGCATGGGCTCTCCGAAACCGTTATTGTTCCGTCAGGGTTTCAGAAGGACTGGCCCGCTGTGCCGACAAACCGGGGTCAAACGAACCGAAATAACGAACCCACGAGCGCCCGGACGAGCCCCCGAATTCCCCCTCCGATGGGTCTCCGGGGCCGATACGCCGGCATTGCATTCGAACTCAAGATACTGACTAACAATGACTTAGCTAAATCTCGCGGGCCACAGAAGCGACGCCGGGAGGCGAGCGCTCCTGAATCGTTTTCGCCGATCTGGCCTTCTTGCGAAACGAAGTCCCCTTGGCCGGCCACGACCTTGGGTGATGTGAAAATACGAAGCCAGTTTGCAGAACGAGCACAAAGTGCGAGCGGTTTAGCGAAACGAAACCAACAATACCGGATTCCGTTCGCCCTCGCTAATGAAAATGCCACTCTTCCGTGTAACTCGCAGAGCCGGATGTTGGCATCCTGCTCCGAAACGGCGAGCGGCGCGGGCGTAGGCGCCCGCCCCACTTCGCGAAACGAATTTTCGGAAGAACTCCCCAATGAGCCGGTGGCACCTACCCGGTTGCACGCATCGGAAAATTCGAACCCAATCCCAACGCCCCACGGATCGGCGAGCTGGGAGCCGATCTACCAACCAGTGTAAATTCAGGCGAGCGGGGCCTCCACGCTGGGGGCTGCCTACGAGGTTGATTCTGTTAGGTAAATTGCGGATTTGATTCTGTGACCGAACCTACGGCCGCTGGCGGGGCGGGAGGTATTCGAGCTTCCGCGGACTGAGGGGGCTTTGAGCGCCGGGCTTTTCACGGCATTCAATTCCTGGCAAACAAGAAAAAATCTTCTCCTCCCGGAAGTCAAGGCCGTAAATTACCCTCTGATGGCCGCCGGCTTCGGAGTACACTAAGAAAAGTGTCTTTGGATGCCCGTTACTTGCGGCACGATTTCCCGGTTCGACAGCTCAAGTAGATGATGCAAGGGTGGATCTGCTGGCGGCCGGGTTATGAAGCGCGTTCCCAATCAGGATGGAAATGGTAAACGAAACGATTTCGGGTGAGATAGCCGCCGACCCAGGCGGGCTAACATCCGCGGCCGCTGTTCCTTCACTCAAAGCGTCCATTCAGGACTACGTCGACCTCACTAAGCCGCGTATCACCTGGCTCATCCTGATGAGCACCGCCATTGGCTACTACTTTGGCCACCAGGGTCCGTTCTTCTATTGGGCCTCGATCATCGCATTTCTGCATACCATTATTGGAACCGGGTTCGTGGCATCGGGCACAGCGGCGTTGAATCAGTGGTACGAGCGCGACGCCGATCTCAAGATGCGCCGGACGCAGATGCGTCCTATTCCCTCGGGCCGCATCCGACCGTTCCCGGCACTGTGTTTCGGAATCGGACTGGCGATCGTGGGCGCTCTCGAGTTGGGCTTCGGCGTCAACTGGCTGACGTCGGGCCTGTGTGTGCTGACGCTGCTGTTGTACCTTTTCGCGTATACGCCGCTCAAACAGAAAACCTGGTGGTCGACCACCGTGGGCGCGGTGCCGGGCGCCATGCCGCCACTCATTGGATACGCCGCGTCCAGCGGTCACCTGAACGGCGAGGCGTGGGCGCTTTACGCCATTCTGTTCTTGTGGCAGTTCCCGCACTTCTATGCCATTGCGTGGATGTACCGCGAAGATTACTCGCGCGCCGGCATTCAAATGCTGCCAGTCGTTGAGCCGGACGGAGAATCGACAGCCCGCCAGATGCTCTGGTTCTGCCTGGCGCTTATTCCGATCAGCCTGCTGCCCAACCTGCTTGGTATGACCGGCACGCTGTATTCAATTGGCGCACTGGTGCTGGGCGCAATCTTCCTGTACGCCACGGTGCGCGTCCAAGGCAACCGGACGGTCCTGCAGGCGCGGCGCGTGCTGCTGGCTTCCGTCATTTATCTGCCTGTCCTCTACGGCTTGATGCTGCTTCCCAGCCGGCTTTAGAAATGCCGCGGGTTCGATCGTCACTGTTGCTGATGACGCTTGCCGGGCTGATCGTCTCCTGTTCGAAGCCGCCGCTGCCCGACTATGGACTGGTACCGCCGTTCACCATGACCGATTCGAACGGACAGCCCTTCGACAGCCAGTCCCTGCACGGCAAAGTCTGGGTGTGCGATTTCATCTATACGAACTGCCCCGGTCCGTGCCCGCGCATGACTTCACAAATGCACCAGATTGAGCAGCAGGTGAACGGCTTCGAAGATGTCCGGCTGGTTTCGTTCTCCGTCGATCCCGACCGCGATACACCGGCCGCACTGACGGAATTCGCGCATCACTTCGGGGGCCCGACGGCGCAGTGGTACTTTCTGACAGGCTCGCCGGCGACGGTGCATTTGCTGGCGCATGACGTGTTCAAAGTCGGCGACCTGATAGGGGTGATGGATCACAGCACCAAATTCATGCTGGTGGATAAGGCCGGCCACCTGCGGGGCTACTACTCGACCTTCGACCAGGAAGGCATTCCAGCGCTGTTGAATGATGTGAAGCGGCTGAGAAGGGAAACTACGTGAAGACCTGGAAGAGCCAGACGTGGGCGTCCTGCTACGAGGCGGAGAGCGGCGCGGGCGTGGGCGCCCGCCCCACATCGGAAGAAGCTGCCTGATGCTTGCTTTACTTGGTGTACACGATCTGCCTATCGTCAACGCGACACTCAATGCAACGGCAACGGTGCTGTTGTTGATCGCCTATGCATTCATCCGCCAGCGGAAGATTGAAGCGCATCGCCGCACCATGCTGACCGCGTTCGCGGTGTCGTGTGTGTTCCTGGTTTGCTATCTGGTCTATCACTACAACGTGGGTTCGGTAAAGTTCGATAAGCCAGGCTGGGTCAGGACGGTATACCTGGTGATCCTTTTCACGCACACGGTGCTGGCGGCGACGGTTCCGTTCCTGGCGATCATCACGCTGCGTCGCGGCCTGAGGCGGGAAGACGCCCGGCATCGCAAGATTGCACGATGGACGTTTCCGATCTGGCTGTATGTGAGCGTCACCGGCGTGGTGGTGTATGTGCTGCTGTATCAGGTAAGACCGCTGCTGTAGGCGAGCCTCGCTTGCTGACGCGCGGCTCTGTTTGGAGGTTTTCATTCTGAACACCACAGCCTGAAAGGCTGTGCCACTGTGCTGGGCCCGCTGAACGCACGAAGCGGGAGAAGCCTTAGGCTCAAACTAAGGTCGTGGTACTGAACGGGCTGTTCACTAGAACGAAGAACAGCATTGGGGCTTCGTATTAGGGCCTACCGACTATATACTTCCAGCGCCGGTATGAAAACAGAAACTCCGGCTTAGGAGACTATGCATGCTCAAACCATCCTCGTTACGCCACCGCCTACTCGGCGCGTTAGCGATAGCGGCCCTTTCGATACCCTGCTGGGCACAAGAAGGCAATATCCGGACCGTGCTCTTCGTCAAGTTGCTGCCAGGCCGCGCCGATAGTTGGAGCGCCACGGTGAAAGAATACGCGGCGGTGATGAAGAAGGCGGGAGTGGACAATGGATTCACGGTTTGGGATTCGCAGACTGGACCCTCCCAACACGCGGTCGTCTTCTACTCCAAGAAGTGGGGCGAGATGGACCAGGACGATCCAAAGACGAAGCCGGTAGCCGCCGACGTGGCAAGGCTCATGTCACGGCTCGACAGCGACACTCAGAGTCTCGAGGTTTGGATCGATGAACTGCAGCCGGATATGGTGATTCCTTCACAGGAGATTCCCAAGATGGTCCGCACCGGAAGGACCCGCGTCATTGCCAGCAGGATGGACGAGGTAATGGCTATTTTCAAGAATGAGGTTTTTCCAGCCGCAAAGAAGTCAGGCGTCTCGAGCTTCGGAATCGCGGTGGCTCGATTTGGCACACCCACCAACGAAGTTCACAGCTATATGTCACTGAACGGCTGGGGCGACTTCGACGGGCCAGTCGGCGTACAGAAGGCAATGGGAGCTGCCGGATACAAAGCATTTCTCGCCAAGATCCAGCCGTTGCTCGAAGGCACCGAGTGGACGGTCTGGAAGTTCCAACCGGAGTTGAGCTACATCCCCGCCAAATAGCGAATGAGAGTTGATGGCCGGCCTCGGCCATCCGAGATTCTGAGGCACTTCGTACCATGAAGGAGTGCCCCCTCAAAACACCTGGAACACGGAACTTTACGAAGCCAAGCACGATTTTGTCTGGAAGCTGGGACAAGGCGCGCTCGACCTTTTGAACGCGCAGCCGGGTGAACGGATTCTGGACCTGGGCTGCGGCACCGGCCATCTCACGAACCGCATCGCTGCGTGCGGAGCGCAAGTGGTGGGGGTGGACGCGTCGCCTGACATGATCGGGCAAGCGCGGCAGAACTTCCCGAAGCTTACGTTTTCACTCGAAGACGCAACCGAACTCACATATCAAGGCGAGTTCGACTCCGTCTTTTCCAACGCCGCTCTCCACTGGATGCTGGAACCCGAGCGCGTCGTCGCGGCGGTGTCGAGGGCATTGCGGCAGGGCGGCCGATTCGTGGCGGAGATGGGCGGCAAAGGGAACATCCGAAGGATCGTAGACACCATCGAAGCCGCAGTCCGGCGTTATAGCGGCGGCCACGTGCCACCCAGCCGCAACTACTTCCCGTCGATTCCGGAGTACACGTCGATCCTGGAAGCGCACGGTTTCGAGGCGGTCTACGCGCGTCTTTTTGACCGGCCAACGCCGCTCGAAGGCGAGGCAGGCATGGAGAACTGGATCCACCAATTCAAGTGGTATTACTTCGAAGCGCTGCCGGCGGGGGAGCGGCAGAGCGCGATGGTTGAAGTGATTGAACAGCTGCGCCCACATCTATATGGCGGTGCGGGCTGGTTCGCAGACTACAGGCGGCTGCAGTTTGTGGCCGTGAAACGGTAAGCGCATCCGCTTGCTCACGCGCGCGGTCGCCTGAAAATACCGGGCTGACGCATTGTTGGTAGAGCCGGGCGTGGGCGCCCGGCGCGGGTCTGGGGACCCGCCCCACTTCCGTTCTGTGCTGGAGTCTGCACGCGGCTCGTTCCCTATAAAGAGTCGACCATTTCCGCCGATATATGTGGCAGGACCAGCGTGCGAGGAAAAACCGGTCGTCTCGTGGCAAAAGGACGATGCCAGCTAGCACAAGCTGGTCCGAGGCGTTGATCTAAAGAGGAAATGACACGATGTCCCTTTCGGCCTACACCAACACTCTCGAAGCGCGCGTGCTGAGCAGTGATCCCGTCCAACTCATCGACATTCTCTACCGGCTGGCTATTGACGCAGTCGAGGCAGCTCGCGACGCCCACGCTGAGGGTGATGTGCTCAGCCGCGGACGCTATGTCCTGAAAGCCTTCGATGTGATGGTGGAACTGCAGAACTCGCTGGATTTTGAGAAGGGCGGCGAAATCGCGCGCAACTACGCCCGCATTTACGACTACTGCCAGCGCCGCGTTCTCGCGGGACATACAACGGCGTCGGACAGCTGCTTTGTCGAGGTGATCTCCCTGCTCGGCGACATGAAGGATGCCTGGCAGGCGGTTCTCAAACAGTGTTCTCCGGCACATCAGGAAAAGCAGGAGCCGTCGATTCTTCCGGAGCTTCCGGAGGGATCGCATGTGCTGGCGGGCGATTGCTTCGCGTGAGGAGTGGCCGGACCACGGCGCGCGGCTCCATTTCGGGAGCCCGGGTTAGAGCAGCGTGGTTACTCCTGGGATGAAGACCGGATAGGTGCCATCAGGGCCCGGCTTGACGGGCGGCTCCGTGTCCATGCTCAAGTTTTCCGGCAACGGCGGATAGAAGAAACTAGACTTGTCGAACTGCTCCCACGTCACTTCCTTCCCGGTGTAGGAAGAGAACTGGCCGATGAGGCCAATCTGCGTGCTGCGCGCCATATAGTCGCCGTTGTTCACGGGGTTGCCGGTGCGGATACTATTAAACAGCGCCACATGCTCCAGGTCGTAAGCATTGCGCTTAGAAGCGGCCTCCTTAGACTCCCAGTTGGTCTCGCCCGTGATGCGCAGCTTCAGCAGGTCACAGCGGCCCTTGGTCCCGAGGATCAGGCTGGAATTCTCCTCGTAGCAATTGTCGATGGTGCGGCAGAACGCATAGACCCGCACACCCTTCGGAAAATCGTAAACCACGGCGTTATGGTCGAAGACGTCTCCATAGACTTCGCCATGCAGGGTAGAACGTCCGCCCATGGCGTAACAGCGGATGGGAGCGGCATTCAATTGCGCCCAGCTGGCCCGGTCGAGATTGTGAATGAGCGTCTGCGGCACGTCGTCGCCCGAGAGCCAATGGAAGTGATACTGGTTACTGGCCTGGAATTCGATCTCTTTCATGCCCGGCCGTCGCGGGTAAAGCACGTAGGGAGGGCGCAGCCAGGTTTCCTGGATGGCGACGATGTCCCCAATGGCGCCATCGTGGACTCGCTGCATGGTCTCGCGATAACCGAGGTGATAGCGGCTCTGCAGGCCAGACACGATTGACAAACCTTTGCTCTGCGCGAGATCGCAAGCCTTCTTTAACCGCTGAATGCCGACCGGATCGATGGCATGTGGCTTTTCCACAAAAACGTGCTTGCCCGCCTCGATTGCCGCGAGGGCGTGTAAGGAATGAAACTTTGCCGCGTTAGCAATGATCACGACATCGGATACGGCGATGACGTTCTTGTAGGCGTCAAAGCCGGTGAAGCAGTGGTCGTCGGAGACATCGACCTGGCCGGGATATTTCAATTTCAGCGAGGAGCGCTTTTCCTGGATGCGGTCGAGCAGAATATCTGCCATGGCGACGATGTGCACGTCCTTGCCGGCATTCATGGCGTTCATGGCGGCGGCTTCGCCGCGTCCGCCGCATCCGATCACACCGACCTTGAAGATGGCGCTTCCCTCGGTATGTGCGGCCGGAATTGCCAGTCCGGCCAGAGCCGCCGGGACCAGGGCAGCAGAGGTCTTCAGAAAGCAGCGCCGCGAGGCGCCTTCAGTGGCATCGCTTGAGGTGTTCATTCGTTTTTTCTCCATTCCAATCCGAGTGCCACGCATACTGACCGTGGCCGCTCGCGCTCATTGCAGCCTGCCCGCACTCCACAGGATTGCGTTGTGAACGAGCTTTCGATAGCCCGGATAGCGCATGGTGGAATCGCTATGGCCGAGCTGTATATAGATGACACGCGCTTTCGGATTCGGACCGAGATAAACGACGGGCCGATCGTTCAGCGGGAAGGTGGTTTCCATCAGTACCTGGACATCGGGTGAATGCCACATTCCCCGGTAGGCTTCGTCAGTGACGACCAGCGGACCCACATTACGCGTCACCGGATGCGTAGTACCGAGTTGCGTAGGAGTGACGACCATCTCGACTCCTTCCTTGTAATTGGACGCCGGGTGCCCTGGCCGCTCCTTGATGAAAAAGACGCCACCGGTAACTTCCTGCCACCACCAGGGCCAGTCCGTGTAGTCGACGATGGCATGGTGCAACGAGACTATGCCCTTGCCGGCCTCCGCAAAGGCACGTAGATTCTCGCGCAAGGGCGGATCGAGGTCTTCATGCATATCGTGCAGGACAATCACGTCGAAACGTGCCGCCAGATCCGGAGGAAATGCCTCCTTGGGCGAGGTCGCGTGTGACCAAACCACGTCCTCGTAGCCCTCGAACAGTGTGTAGAGCGACGTCGGGTAGGGATGGCCCCCGGTGACAACCAGCACCCGCACCGCGTCGCTGCGGCGCGCAACCAAAGGAATCACGGCCGGGAGAGTGACGTTGCCGGTCGCGGCCCATTCGGCGCCGCGCGCGAATGTTGCGACAAATCCAGGTTGGGACATTGCCGATAGATCGTGGCCCAAAGTCGTATGCACGATGCGGCCCTTGCCGAAAGCGGCCACCCAGACGATGGGTTCATCACGGCCTGTACCGCCCGTAGCCGGATCGCTGAAGGCAGTCGCAAGCACGTGCGTGCCGGGCAGAAGTTCAAGACGATGGTAGAGCTCGTCATTGGCTACGAAGGACGGCTCCAAACCGCTGCTGATGGGGTGGGCGGGGTCGACCCACGTCACGGTGAAGACGTGCCGCCGGCCGTGGCCGACCTTTGGAGGATCCCAGCGCGCGCCAGTCAACGAGGGGTAATCGGGCCAGCCCGTATCCGCACCTGCTTTCCAATGGCCGTCGAATACCATTCCACACATCGGGCCGTAAGTCACACCGTGGAACGAGATCAAGCCCTTGCCCTGACGCACGAAATCCTCGACGGCTTGCTCGGTCACAGCGCTCCAGCGCGGCCCCATGTAGTTCAAGACGAGGAGATCGTAGGGGCGCAACGATTCTGCGTCCAGGCCGCTCACCTGCTCGGCGACCTTCACGTCGAAACGGCCGGTACGCTCCAGTAGACTGCGCAGAAACGGAGTCGAGACGCGCCAGTCGTGGTACTGCGTATCGCTCGCGCCGGTCAGAATCAAAACCTTTAAGCGTTCCGGCTGCGGCTGCGCGTTAAGCAGCAGTTGGGCCGCCGCCAGCGCAATCAGAATCCTGGTCACATTTCCCCCGATCCGTTTACGCGCGAACAGGCTCGGCATGGGCCGAAACCGATTTCGCGGCGACCTGCTCCACCACGCCGCGCAGCCAGGCGAGACTCTTCTCAATCATCGGTCCGCCTTGACCTTCGCATTCGATGCTGAGAACGCCGGAATAGCCGGCCGCCACCAGCATCTCGATACACCGGATGATGTTCGCGGCATTGACGCCGTCGCCGAGAGCGCAGTGGCTGACCGCGATGCCCGTCAATCCTCCGCGCGCCGCGGCCGCCAGGCTTTCGCTGACGTCTTTGATATGAACGTGGCTCACCTTGTTGATCAATGGCTCCAGAAAGGCCGCGGGGTCCTGACCGGCGATGAATGTATTGCCGGTATCCATATTCATGCGCAGGAATGGCGAATCGACATAAGCCAGCATCTCGGCCATGAATTCGGGCTTCGTCGTGAAGTAGCCGTGGGGTTCGATGTTAATCGTGATCGCGTAGTCTTCGGCGACGGCTACGACCTGCCGGTAGATCGCGCGCATCCTATCCAAGGTCTCGCGTTCGCTGGCGCCCTTGGGGGCAAAGCGGTCGTCGGTGGTATCGACGCGCGGGCAACCGGCGAGACTGGCCCATCGAATCGTATGTAGGATGTACTCCACGCCCAGAGTCGTTCCCTCGGGGATGGAGAGCGGGAAGGCAGCATCGATTTGCGAGAAAGCAATGCCGAGTTTGTCCATCCTGCGGCGCATCTGCAACGGATCCTGCCACAGGGCGATGTGCGGCTGGTAGCCGAGACCGTGAATCCAGCTCACGCCGTCGATGGCACCGCACTCAATGTAATGAAGCCCCTGACGATGGCCCCATTCCAGGCATTGTTCAAAACTCCAGTAGCTGGAGTTGAAAGCGTCTGTATGAAAACCTATTTCGAGCATGGTGGCAAGACTCCCCGCAGGAACCCGAACCACTACGCCTCAGATGCTTGAGACCTTGCAGAGAACAATGACCGTCAACGTGCCATTTGCAGATGTGGTCCTGCCAATATCTATCGCTCCGGGTCCATAATGTCAAGCCGTGTTGCGCGGGGCACAATTCCCCGAACCCGACATTGACGGAGCGAAACGGGCTCTGGGTTTCGGGGAAGCGCTCAAAACTCGTGGCTCCGAAACTCATGCCGAATCGAAAGCCGAGATGACTCTCGGCTCAGCAGGCTTAACAGCCTGCGCCACGCGCGTGGCGAGTGGGTTCAATCGGCGGCGCTGACCGCGCCACTCAGAAGCCTTTAAGCATCCAGGCATTCCCCTTCAGTTTCTCGCCGGCTATCGCCGTACGCCGTGTCCCGGAAGCACGTCTTGTACGGCGCTCTCCTTCACTACCAGGACACCGTTCACCAGAACATAAGGAATGCCGGTGGAGTATTGCGCCGGCTTTTCGAACGTCGCCTGGTCGATGACCCGTGCGGGATCAAAGACTGTCACGTCGGCATCGGCGCCGATTTGCAGCCGGCCCTTTTGCGCCAATCCGGCGCGCTGCGCGGGCAGAATCGTCATTTTGCGCAATGCTTCCATCAGAGTCAGGACCTGCTCGTCGCGAACGTAATGGCCGAGGACCCGGGCGTAAGTGCCGGCGCCCCGGGGATGGCCTTTTCCGTTCTCCAGCACGCCGTCGCTGGCGATCATCACCTGCGGGTCTGCCAAGGCGGCGCGCACCACGTCTTCCGGGATGCTGTGGATAACCACCATGCCTCCCTGTTTTCGATACAGCGCAAAGGTTTCGGCGGTCAGGCGCTCACCCGTGACGACCCATTGCAGATCCTGGTAAGTAATACCGCCTTGATGAGCCTGCCATCCTTCTGCGAAGACCGCGGAGCCGAGATCCGTCATACCGGCCGTATAAGGATAGGCTTCCGTGGTGACGTCCAGGCCGCGTTTCTTGACGTCGCGAATCATGCTGAGTAGCAACGGCGTCTGGCGCAGACCGATGCTGGTGATGTGGACGATGTGAAGCGAAGCGCCCGAGATAGCCGCGTCGGCAATGACTTCCTGAACGGCATCCACGACGCCCGGCTCTACCGGCCCACCGTTGCGGACATGGACGTAGCAGACCGCCTCATGCGCGGCCGCAAGACGGAAGAGATCGAGAATTTCCTCGCGGGTTGCGAGCGGCGTGTAGGTGAGACCGAAACCCACGCCAAGAGCGCCTTGGTTCAAACCTTCCTCGAGGTACTCGCGAATGGAGGCCGCTTCGTCCGCCGTCGCCGAGCGATTGACGGCGGCATCGTGTGGGAGCAGCAGGGTGCTGGAATCGTGCATCACGGCCATGCGCGCGGGAATGTGGCCAACCGTTGCGCCGTAGTTGACAAGCGATTTCCCCTCGCGTGCCGCGTACCAGGGCAGGACGGGCCACACGCCGACCTCCATCTCCAGGGCGGTGGTCACGCCGTCACGGGCCTTAAAGGCGTAGTTTTCCGGCGTTTGGCCGTGCGAGTGGAGGTCGATGAAGCCAGGCGCGACGACCAGGCCACGGGCGTTGATGGATTGCTTTCCGGAAATTCGACTGGCTGTTATGATGGCGATTTTTCCGCCGCGAATCCCGACGTTGCGAACCGCGTCAAGATTCGACGCAGGGTCCATTACCCGGCCGTCGAGGATGACGAAGTCGTATGTCTCGGCCGCAGGCGGATTCGGCTGGGCAGTGAACGCCTGGTTCTGGAGGACAGCGAACGCGATCAGGGCGAACAAGACGCGCATGTTCCGGTATTGTAGCCAATGGCTATTTCGTCGAAAGGCTTGAGGCCCCTGGGCGCAGGCGATAGATGGCTTGGTCACCCGCTTGGGCAATCTGTTCCAGCGAGAACTCAGATTCCAAGGGCATAAGAAATCTGTTGGCCGGAGCGCCTTGGAGTAAGATGCATCGACCCTGGGCAAGCATCTGTCGAACTTGCGTAATTCTTGGTTCAAGACTCCAGGCGCGAAACGTGTTGCTGAACTGGTCATAGAAGATGAAATCGGGATACAGTTCGTCCAAAGTTTTTGCGTGCACACCGCCGGTGTACTCACTGCCAAAAGCGAGCGCGTACCCCGGATTGGATGCCTTGTAGTAGCCGATGGTCAAGCAGCCGCTCGCCGCGCGGCGGACAGCGGCGAGTGTTTTCACATTGGCCTGGTTCGAGGCGGCCTCTCTAATCCAGGCTGCAACCCCCGATTGAGAACTCCATAACCCGAAAGCCATCAGGAACAGGCCGAGAGCAGAGAGGGATCGCCTCCACGCGACCGGCAGTGCAGGCGACGACAGCCACAGCAGAATGAAGGCATTCGGCAGGGCGCAGATCACAAGCGAGGGAAGCATATAGCGCACGGCAAAGTGCTTCAAGGTCATCACGAGTTGAAGTAAGATCGCGCCGCATATCACCCACACGAGACGCCTTACCGACATCGTGAGTGGATCGCGCCTGGCGCGCGTCATGGCGAGCAGAACCAGCGCATAGTACAGCAGAGAGCAGAAAATGAAAGGCTCTTCGGAGAACAGACGGTTCAGATGAGCCAACCACTCGGCGCCTGCAGGCAATCCTACCGGCCCACCGCCATACCTGCCGCTGTGGATCAGAATGCCTGTGAGCCAGGCCCAGATCGCCGGAATTCTCGGAAGAATCGGCACAGCAAGAAAGAAGCCGGTCACGAGGGATGCAATGGCGAAGCGCTTGCGCTGTTCCCGGCCTCCGACCAAAGCGGCCACAGCGGCCAAGGGCAGGAATGTCACCTTAGTGATCATCCCGAATCCGAAGACGGCGCCGGCGGCCGTGGACGCCCGAGCGGGATTGCGCTCCTGGCCGAGGAGGATCGGGATCAGCGGGATCATCAGCGCGAAACCGATTGCTATCAGAAAAGGCTCAGGGGAGACGCGGGGCAACGCGAGGAGGGTCTGGCGAAACAGGAACAAGGTGAACTGCAGCACAAGCGCGGCCGTCAAAGAGCGCGAAGCGACGTACAGGCGCAAGCCGGCGAGGAACACGGCGGCGGACAGCACGAGAATGACACCCAGGTTGATGGGCCTTAAGTAGTCGTCAGGCTGGGACAGCACCGCTCGTTGAATGGAAGTCCATCCGCCGGTCAGGGAGGCGGCGACCCACTTGAAAAATATGATTACCGCACCGAACTCTTGCAGCGTCGTGCCGGGGTGGTCGATGTGGAAGGGGACGTGGAAGGTGAGAAGGTCGAGCGAGTTCAGCAGATAGTTGTATTCGGGATCGGAACGATTATTAGCTCCCCAGGGCCCCTGTGCTTTCACCAGGACGACGCTCAGAATGAGCAGTGCGGCGGGAACGATGAGCAGTGCAGCGATACTCAGCGCCCGGCGCGGTATCGGTGACGGAGAGGGCCAGGTGATGGGAACCGCTATGGGTTTCGCATGTTTCTCGGGCACGAAGGTTTGGACTATTCTCGCAGAAAACGCGAGCGGAACGAGCGTGGTTGTACGCGACCCGAGAGTTTCGAAGCCACCGGGGTGACTTCAGTGATTAAGACGCTAGTAGAATCAGAGGCCGCGCGAGACGGCGCGACCCCTGGAAGTTGACAGCTTCTCTTCCGCCGAACTCAGGCGAGGTCGAAGCGATCGAGGTTCATCACCTTGTTCCACGCAGCCGCAAAGTCCTGCACAAACGTCTCCTTGCGCGTCGTCACAGGCATAGGCTTCCGCGATTGCCCGGAGCTGGGCGTTGGAACCGAAGACGAGATCAACGATGGTGCCCGTCCACTTGAGCTGACCCGTCGAACGATCGCGCCCCTCCAACACGCCTTCGGATGTGGCGGACTTCTGCCACTTCGTGTTCATGTCGAGCAGGTTGACGAAGAAATCATTGGTCAGCGTCTCGGGCCGTTTGGTGAAAACGCCGTGTTTGGACTGCCCGAAGTTTGCATTCAGAGCGCGCATACCGCCAAACAAAACCGTCATCTCAGGAGCGGTCAGAGTCAACAGGTTCGCCCGATCCAGCAGCAGCTCAGGCGCCAGGCTTTGTTTTCCATTTCCTTCCCGGAAATAGTTGCGGAACCCGTCTGCGGCCGGCTCCAGGACAGCGAACGAATGGACGTCTGTCTGCTCCTGGGAAGCGTCCGTGCGTCCCGGCGAGAACGGAATCTTCACGTTGTGGCCGGCCTTCTTCGCAGCTGCCTCGATGGCTGCATCGCCACCCAGAACGATCAGGTCGGCAAGCGAGACCTTCTTCCCGCCGGACTTCCCATTGGACGGAGCGCCGTTGAAATCCTTCTGAATCGCTTCCAGCGTCCGAAGGACCTTTGCCAGCTCGGCGGGCTGATTGACTTCCCAATCCTTTTGCGGAGCGAGGCGAATGCGCGCACCGTTGGCGCCGCCGCGCTTGTCGCTGCCGCGGAAGGTTGCTGCCGACGCCCAAGCCGTCGTGACCAGTTGGGAGATAGAAAGTCCGGAGGCGAGGATCTTGGCTTTGAGAGCGGCAACGTCCTGTTCGCTGATCAGTTCATGATCCACGGCGGGAACGGGATCCTGCCAGAGGAGCGGCTCTTTAGGAACGAGCGGGCCAAGGTAGCGCGAAACAGGCCCCATGTCGCGGTGCGTCAGCTTGAACCAAGCCTTGGCGAATGCGTCTGCGAACTCGGCCGGGTTCTCGTGGAAGTGCTTCGAAATCTTCGCGTAGGCCGGGTCCACCTTCAGAGCGAGGTCGGTGGTGAACATCATCGGGGCGTGCTTCTTCGACGGATCGTGGGCATCCGGTACGGTACCCGCGCCCGCTCCGTTCTTCGGCGTCCATTGGTTGGCGCCAGCGGGGCTCTTGGTGAGTTCCCATTCGTAGCCGAACAGGTTGTCGAAGTAGTTGTTGTCCCACTTCACCGGGTTGGTGGTCCATGCGCCCTCCAGCCCGCTGGTGATCGCATCGTCGCCTTTGCCGCTGCCAAAGCTGTTCTTCCAGCCGAAGCCTTGCTCTTCGATGGCGGCAGCCTCGGGTTCGGGGCCGACATACTTGCCCGGATCGGCAGCGCCGTGGGCTTTGCCGAACGTGTGTCCGCCGGCGATGAGGGCCACCGTCTCCTCGTCATTCATCGCCATGCGGGCGAAGGTCTCCCGGATATCCCGAGCCGCAGCAACCGGATCCGGCTTTCCGTTGGGCCCTTCCGGATTCACGTAGATCAGGCCCATCTGAACAGCGCCGAGAGGATTGTCGAGCTCACGGTCGCCTGTATAGCGCTCGTCACCCAGCCACTTGCCCTCAGGCCCCCAGTAAATGTCTTCTTCCGGCTCCCAGATGTCTTCGCGCCCGCCGCCGAAACCGAAGGTCTTCAATCCCATCGACTCCAGTGCGACGTTACCGGCGAGAATCATGAGGTCGGCCCAGGAGAGTTTCCGGCCGTACTTTTGCTTGATCGGCCAGAGCAGCCGGCGCGCCTTGTCGAGGCTGACGTTGTCCGGCCAGCTGTTGAGGGGCGCAAATCGCTGTGCTCCGGCGCCCGCGCCGCCGCGGCCATCGGCGATACGGTACGTGCCTGCGCTATGCCACGCCATACGGATGAAGAGCGGCCCATAGTGGCCGTAGTCCGCGGGCCACCAGTCCTGCGATGTCGTCATCAAGGCATGCAGGTCCTTGATCACGGCATCCAGGTCAAGGCTCTTGAACTCCTCGGCGTAGTTGAACTCCTCGCCCATGGGGTTGGACAGCGGGGAGTGTTGGTGCAGGATCTTCAGGTTCAGTTGATTGGGCCACCAGTCTGCGTTTGTCGGGGTCCCGGCCAGTGTGTGTCTGCGGGCGCCGCCCGTGAACGGGCATTTGCCTTCGGTTGACAAGTTTTGCTCGTTGCTGGGGACTGGCGTCCCCGCTTCGGTGGTGAGTGTCTTATCCATATACTTATCTTTCCTTCGAATCAGTCAAAAGAATGTGACGAATTACCAATCCATCCTGGCTTTCGCATTCGCGCAATCGCCGCCAGCCGCGCTTGCGCCATTCATCCCCAATTCACACGTCTGCGACACTTAACGGGAAGCGCGCCTGGGAGCGCACTTCGCGCAGAGCCCCCGGAAAATGAGTTCACATTCGCGAAGAACCCGCTTACCGAGGGAGCCTGAGGCAGGCCTGGGCACGTCGTACCACTCAATATCCTCAACATTGCCGCAGCGGTCGCAGATGAAGTGGTGATGCCGCATGCCTTTCGCGTCGAATCGCGCGGCGCGGCCCTCGACGGCCACTTCACGCACCAAGCCCGCCTGCACCAAGTCCCGCAGATTGTTATACGTCGTGGCCCTCGAAGAGCGCGGATCCACGCGATTCACCGCTTCGAAGATTTCCGCAGCCGTGGGATGCCGGTTGTGTTCCATCAGGAATGCCATCACGGCGTAGCGCTGCGGAGTGCACCGCAACCCGCTGACTTGCCAAGGACCGTTTGATCGCCTCGGCGTCCATTAAGATTTAGATTATATCTAATCTGGATATTTTTTCCAAGACTCATGCTTTCGATCGCTGAACGATATAGCTCCGGGAGCCCGGGCTCAGCCGGTATGCGCGGCGGCGATCGTCGCACCCCATTCTTCCGGGCTTACGTTCCGTGCGTGCCGCGAGAAGAGCCAGTGATGGCCTTCCAGGTCTTCGGCTCCGTACTGTCGCTCCCCATATTCGGTCTCATGCAGATCCTCCACAATCCGGGCGCCGGCCGACCTCGCTCTTTCGAAGTGCGCATCAACATCTTCGACGAAAATGGTGAGGCTCTGCGTCGCATTCCCGGCCTGCGCGGGACTCGTGCGGCCCGGTCGCGCGCTGTTGAGCATGATCCAGGCATCGCCGAGATGCATTTGCGCGCCCTCGACCCGCCCGCTTGATCCATAGTGGTAGTGCTCGACGAAGCCGAATGTTTTCGCCAGCCAAACCAGCGCATCCGCAACATTCTGATAGGTGATGTGCGGAAGCACGGTATCCGCCGGCACGGACTGATTTTTCAACATATACGAGCTATACAACACAAAAACGCTGCCCAAAATGGTCGTCTATTTATGTAAGGAAACCCGCTGGACGGAGACTACCTGATTAGAAACGTAAACTGATGGTCAGCGAAGCCACAGCGAAATGGACAGAGGTCATGCAGCTTGAAAGCCAGCGCGAAACGTTCTTGCGGCTGATGGAGCAGTATGGACCACCCTTGCGGCGACTGGCGGGCGCTTACTTACAGAAGCCGGCTGACCGGGACGACTTGGTGCAGGAGATCGCGCTCGCCCTCTGGCAGGCCATACCAAACTTCCGCAGTGACGCGAGCGAACGAACCTGGCTGTACCGCATCGCGCATAACGTGGCGATTTCATGGTCAGCCAAGCTACGGCGGACCTCGCATCGGGAGGGCCAAGTTCCCGAGTTGTTCGATCCACCGTCGTTAAAGTCCGGCGCGGAGGCGGAAGTACTGGCGGATGAAAGGCATCGGTTGTTGATCGAATGCATACGAGGCCTTCAGGAAGTTGACCGGCAGATCATGCTTCTTCATCTGGAGAGTTTGAGCTTCGCGGAAATTAAACAGGTCACGGGGCTGTCTGAAGGTGCCATCGCAGTTCGCCTGACGCGGATGCGGACGAAGTTGAAGGAACAAATAAGAAGCAAGCAGGTGGGCAGCATATGAACAACGAAGACGAATTGAAAGAACTGTGGAAGAGCCAGCCTGCCTCCGGCATCGTGAAAGGAAATGAAATGCTTGAGATCGTCGAGAAGAAAATGCAGAAGTTCGATCGCATGATCGCCATGCGAAATCGGGTGGAGTGTATTGCGGCCGCAGCGGTAGTGATCTTCTTCACCTGGACAGCGGTCCGCGCGCCGAACGTTGTGATGAAGGCGGGCAGCCTGGTGGTAGCAGCAGGCGCTGCGTGGATCATTTTCTACATGCTCCGGTACGGGAGGGCAAAGATGATTGCCGACCCGAGTGAGAACCTCGCCAACTATACGCAGGCCCTGGTGGGGCGGTACGACCAGCAGATCCGTCTGCTCAAATCCGTTAAGTACTGGTATCTGCTGCCGATGTACATCGGGCTTGTTGATCCTGAGTTTTGGGACCTCTATACAATGGGCGAAAGCCGGGGTTCCAGCGTGGGTGAATGTAATCGGGCCCACGATCTGTACAGTAGTCTTCGGCTTCCTCTGGTGGCTGAACGAAGTCCCGGCCGTAAGACGCCTGCGGAACGAGCGCGCTCAGCTGCTGTCGATCACGAGCCAATATGAAGTGACTACGGAGGAGAAATGAAACCGCGTATAAGAAACCAGATCATGCAGGGAGCGAAGATCTCGATGGTTGCGTTACTGGCAGCTATGGTGCCGTTGGGATCGGCGTCCGGCCGCGAAGACAGCTCGACGAAGGGAATCGCCGGCGACTGGCAAGGGACGCTGAAGGCCGGCGGGGCGGAACTGCGGCTGGTGTTGCATGTCCGCGAGGGTGAGGGAGGCCAGTTGAAGGCCACACTCGACAGCATCGATCAGCCCGGAGCTAACGGGATACCGGTGACTTCGATAGCCTTGAAAGGCTCAAAGCTGAACTTCACAGTAGATGCCATCCACGGGACCTACGAAGGCAAGCTGAACCCTGACGCGACGATGATTGAAGGCACCTGGAGCCAAGGCCAGCCACTTCAGCTCGACTTCAAGCGTGGTGCCCCGGGTGCAACAGCCGAGCGTAAGAAGGCGAAGCCGTCCGACATCGACGGCGTCTGGCAGGGAACGCTGGATCCGGAGCGACGAGAATTCGGCTCGTGTTCCATATCACGAATATGGAAGACGGTCTGATGGCGACCATGGATAGTCCCGACCAGGGCGCGAATGGGCTGCCGGTCACGACGGTGACGCGGAATGGCTCTTCACTCGTGATGGAGATGAAGCAGATCGGTGGGAAGTTCGAAGGGAAAATCAGCGCCGATCTTACCACCATCGACGGAACCTGGACGCAGGGCGGCGCGAGCTTGGCGCTGGTGCTCAAGCACACAACATCGGTTACAGCTCGTGGAGCGAAAGCGGCCCCAGAACCCCGTGAAGCCGTACCCGTACAAACCGGAAGAGGTCACGTATAACAACCAGGGAGCCGGCGTCACGCTGGCTGCGACTCTGACCATTCCTCAAGGCAAGGGCCCGTTCCCTGCCGTCGTGCTGATCACGGGCTCCGGCCCGCAAGACCGTGATGAGAGCTTAATGGGGCATAAGCCGTTTCTCGTTCTCTCCGATTACCTGACTCGCCACGGTATTGCGGTGCTGCGGGCAGACGACCGCGGAGTCGCGAAGTCAACCGGGAACTTCGCGACCGCGACCACGGCCGATTTTGCCACAGACGCCGAGGCAGGCGTGGCCTACTTAAAGAGCCGGCCCGACGTCGCCGGCCGGATTGGATTGATCGGGCACAGCGAAGGCGGCCTTATTGCGCCCATGGTGGCGGCCCGCAATCCAGATGTCTCCTTCATCGTGATGATGGCGGGTTCGGGCGTGCGTGGGGATGAACTGCTGGTTATGCAGGGGAAACTGATCTCGGAGGCAAGCGGCATCACTCACGATGCCGCGGAGGAAAGCGCCGCCACGGAACGCAAGGCGCTGGAGATTGTGGAAAAGGAGACGGACGCAGCCGTGGCCGAGAAGAAACTACGGGAACTCCTGGGCCCGACAGTGCCGGAAGCCCAGATAGGCGCCCAGATCAAGCAGATCATGTCCCCCTGGTTTCGCTACTTCCTGGTCTATGATCCCGCACCAGCATTGATGAAAGTGAAGTGCCCGGTGCTGGCGATCAACGGAGAGAAGGATCTGCAGGTGCCGCCCAAACAGAACCTGCCCGCGATCCAAAAAGCGCTCGAAGCGGGCGGCAATCCGAATTTCGAAGTCGACGAGCTACCGGGCTTGAACCATCTGTTCCAAACGGCCAAGACCGGCTCGCCAAGGGAATACGCAGAGATTGAAGAGACCATGTCTCCCGTGGCGCTCGAGAAGATCGCCGGCTGGATCGTGAAGGAAGACTTGGCCGCTGCCTCTCAGCGCACCAAGTGAAACTCAGTTTGGCGCGATAGAACCCACGAGGCATGGCCGGATGCATCCACGGCCGCGTCTTCTTCGAGCGCCATCTGGACTTCCTGGTTATTCCATTCAGGAACATTCGTCCAGGCGGAGAGTTCGATGGAGAACCAGGTCATGGGAAGAACCTTCACATCACCACGCCCCGGAACGCCTTCCTGACGGTCCCACAAGCCGATCAGCGGGCCGGCCGCGTGACCATGGTCGCCGATGGGATGGCTATAGATGGAGGCCTTGATGCCGGCGGCCTTCGCGGCAGCCAAGGAGTCCTTCAGGATCTCGTTGCCGGTGTGGCCGGGTTGCAAGCGTTCGAGAACAATGTCCTGCAGACGGTTGCCGTTGACCAGGGCGCGCTTCAAACCAGCGGGCACATCGGTCTCGCCCGGACGAAGAACATAGCCCATGTGCTGGGTGTCGGTGTTGAGACGCATGACGGTGATGCCGAAGTCAGTATGGAGGACGTCGCCGCGTTCGATCACGATGCCGTTCTCTTTATGCAGGAAGTCGAGACCTTGTTTGGATCCGGCCCGCTGCACCATGACCGAGCACTGAAACCAGGTGCCGTAGCCCGCATCGTTGACGGCCTGGCGGAGCCACCAGACAACCTCCTGATCGGTGGTCTTTCCGGGCGTGATGACTTCATTCGAAAAGGCTCGCGAGATGAACGAATGCGCCGCCCGCATCATTTCGCGATAACTCGGCAGCATTTCCGGGACCCGCAGTTCCTGGTATTCCAGCGCAAGATTGTCAGCGTGAATGATTCGTCTGGCGTTGTCGGCGCCGAGGGCCTCCACCAGCTTGTCGTGCATACCCACCGTCAGGCCGTCTGAAAACGCATGCGTGTCGGAGATGTCGATGGCGATGTTCTTCGGCTTGCGAAGTTCCACCAGCTTGCGAAGCGTGAGCCATTGGCTGTCGCCGTAAATTTCGTGGTTGGGTGCATCCGGATCGCGGTAGACGGTGTAGAGGCCACCGTTGGAATCGCCGCCCAGAGCCAGGCGTTCCACGCCCTCCGCGCCGCCCTTGTCGTTAAAGACGTAGATGGTGGTGCGGCGGGCCGCGAAGACGGTTGGCGAAACGAGGGAGAAGAAGGCCGGGTCTTCGGCGTATTCCCGGCAGGCCACGATCCACATGGCTACGCCGTGTTTGCGCATCAGCGCCGGAAGATTGTTATCAAGCCGGCTCTTGAGCCAGGCCTGCTGCAACTCGGCTTGCTGCTGAAGCGAGGACGGCAGAAGCTTGGCGTCCGGGGAGAACGCGGCTGAGGCACAAAACAGGGCGGTAGAACAGATGAGGGCAAGGCAGAGTGGGCGGCTTCGCATAGAAGAAACAGGATAGCTGAGAAGCCGTCCGGATTTCAGGCGAGGAGAAAGATCTTATACGGGCAACCTAACCCGTCCACTGGCGACCGTTGGCATCGGATCGGGGATTCGGATCCAATACTCGCCGGTGGCGGCGCAAAAAACCATATGCTGGACGGTAAGGTTCATTCGAACATTTGGATCCTCGAGGTACTCGAAACACTCCTCTGGGCTGCCAGGCCGATTTCGGGAAACGAGTGCTCCGACTCGCTCGAGACGCACACCAAGTGGCAAGCAACTCGGAGTGTGACGCACCTAGTCCCGCGTCCAGCTGCAAATAGCCGTTTGTGACGCATACGTAGCCATCTCTTGCATGCCGGAGCGCAATATCGGGAGGGTGTGCGCTCGATCACAACTAGTTCACCGGTGCGCACTCCGGTCAGCAACAGAAGGCAGTCACACGGCAAAATAGCGTTCGCGAGGGTTTCAAGCGCATCGCTGAAGGATCGCGCTTCCTCCAGTACCGCGCGGATGAGGAGGACCACGGGCGTTGCCGCCTGGACCGGCTCCGGACTGAGTACCGCGTTGAGGGTAATGGCAAAGCGACCGGGAGCTATGCCCGAGAAGACCCCTATGAAACCTGGCCACCCGACGGTTGTGAAATCTCCGGCAGGTGCACCTGAAAAGTGCGTGGTCGCGGTGCATCTTTCGAGCTTTCTTCCGGCGGAAGATTCGCCCGGCGGGGCGCCCGTGGTGGCGCTCGCCGCGACTTACGTTCCCACGCGTCGGGCGACGGGACGATGGTTGATCCGATGGCCGCGCTTAGGGTGTGATGGAACCTTTCGCTGCAGACATTACGTCCGACTGATATGCACGCCGCCATTTGTGGTCCGGGCCTGTATGGTCGCGCCGCCCGATCCCAGCTGGAACGACAAGTCCTTACTCAGGTCGCCACTCACCTTCACCGGAAAATCAACGTGCACCCTGCCGTTCACGGTTGATGTTTCCACATTGGCTGAGTAGTTCTCGGGGACATTCAGCTGAATGCTGCCGTTGGTGGTTGTCGCGTTGAGCCCGCGTCCGGCCCATGAGCTGCCCGCCAAGTCGACGTGCAGCGATCCATTGGTGGTGGCGCCGTCGACATCGCCGCCGACTTGCGCCAGGTGGACCGAGCCGTTGAGCGTTCTGAACTGGATTTTCCCTTCTACCGTCTCGATCGAAATGCTGCCATTGTGGGTGTTGATTTCCAGGTTGGAGTGGTTCGGCACCCAGACTTCGTATGACAAACCCCAGTAATGGTCGCTATCACTCGATGGTCCATCGGGCTTGATTTGCCCGGGTCCGCGCGTGATTGAGACGTGTGACGCCAGTGCGCGTGCTTCTGAGTCGCTGCCGGCCGCGGTTTGGATGCAGGCCTTCACCAGAACGTCATTATTGTTCCAGCCATGTACGGCCACCGAACCATTCGTCCCTGGGTCAATAGCGTTCATCGACTGCGGCGCCAGATGCTGTTCGCGCGTCTCGGCATAACTGACCAGATTGTTGACATGAAAGTTGTTCGCGGAGCAGGTATGCTGTGCCGCCCAGACCGCTTGCGCCGGGACCATCAGCAGAGCGCCTGCCGTCAATATCAGAGAAAGATTTCTCATCGTGCCTCCTTGAAATCTCGAACTAATCAGGAGGCACGCGGCGGTCCGCTCAAAGCGTGTTGCAAACATTCAGGTTAGATCGCATGACGAAGCGCCGCACCTGTCCGAAGCTGGGACGAACCTGACCAGAACAGGGCACAACCGCTTCCGAGGCGCGACGCGCCAGGAAGCGCTTCCAACGTTTATTCCGCCGCTTTTACTTCTTGTACAGATCGGGGTATTCCTTTTTGAGCGCCGCGATTTTGGGCAGATCGTTATAAACGATGTACGGGTAAGTCGGATTGTTTTGCAGGAAGTGCTGGTGGTATCCCTCGGCGGCGTAAAAGCCTTTGAGCGGGGACACTTCTGTCACGATCTTGTGCTTGTAGACGTGGGCTGCATCCAGTTGCGCGATGTAGGCTTCGGCAACGCGCTTTTGGTCTTCGTTCTCATAGAAGATGGCTGAGCGATATTGAGTGCCGTCATCGGGGCCCTGACGATTGAGTTCGGTTGGATCGTGCACCACCGAAAAGAAGATCTTCAGAAGCTGGCCGTAAGTGATTTGAGAAGGATCGAACACCACCTTCACGGACTCAGCATGGCCCGTTCTCCCGGTGCTCACGATCTCGTAATGCGCCGTTTCCTTGGAGCCGCCAGCGAAGCCGGAGACGGCGTCCTTCACGCCTTTGACTCGCTCATAAACGCCCTCGACACCCCAAAAGCATCCGCCGGCAAAGACGGCGACTTGCGTGCCTTTGGTAGTGTCGGCGGGAACGTCGATGGCCGGGTCCGGGAAGGGATTCGCGGAGGCGGCTAGTGCGGGGGAAGAGATCGAAGCAGCCGCGAGCACGAGCGGCGCGATGGCAAGAATGCGTTTCATAAAGTATCCTTCAGCCGAACTCAGTTCCGGCTTCGACTATCTATTCGCGAAGACTTCCGGTTTGGTTAGATGCAAATTGCCAGCTTTTCGATTGCAACAGATTGCCAGCCAGGAAGGATAGGCCTGGCAGACCTAACTGTTTGATAATGCGGACCTTTCCGGCACATGAGAGACCAATGAAATGCAGCGGTATTCGCGGCAGCCCCCGAGCGCCGTTTAGAATAGGGTTACATGCAAGTGCTTGAGGCCGGCCCTCACAAGTTCCTGTTCCTAGAACTCGATCCCGAGTTTGTTGGGAACATTGCGAGGCAAGCGGGCTTCGAATATAAGCTGGACAATCAACAGCGAGTGCTCTCCATCGATTTAATGGCGGGCGATCGAAAAGCGCCGTTGTTGCTGTTTGACGCTGCCGACCCCGGGAATCTGGGCTGGTTTTCGCGTTGCCAGTTTTATGTGGACGGCCGAACCGGCGCAATCCTCCAGACACCGATTTCACTAGCGAATCAGCGGGACCGCGGCGGGCGAGTGCTTCCCCAAGCCGTGCGGCTGCAAATTGCGAAAGAGCTGCCAGGAAGTTTCCGCATGCCGGGGAGACAGCCGGTCACCGAGCAGGTGGTGTACGCAATCCTGTTCAACCTGCTGAACGCACTGCTGAACACCGGCGTAGGAGTGTGCGGGGGAGCTGCCGTGAAGCCGCTGGCAGGCCGGACAGAGCACACGGGGCAGAGGAACTAGCGGACTTTGGAGGAGCCGGTCGTGAGCGACCGGCGCGGACCCAGCCCCATCGATCACCGCCGGCTGACAAACGGATTATCCTTCCATATAAACCGCAGCGGCCAATCTTTGCATTGCGAGATGCCGATGCGGGGCGTGACCTCGATTTCGAACTCCGGCATTTTCTTCCAGCGGCGGATGGTCAGTGCGCCGCGATCGAGCCGGTGACCATACTGGCGGCGGGTGATGTCGAGCGCCTGTGTCAGTTTTCCCGGTCCGTTGGTCAAGCCTCGGACAGGGCCGGCCCAATGGCGCCGTTCCGTCATTAGCTCCAGGCCCGTAACGGGTTCGACCGCGCGGATGAGGATGGCGGCCGCCGAACCCGCCGGTCCGACCACGACGTTGAAACACTCGTGCATGCCATAGATGAAATACACGTAAGCCCGACCGGGCGGCCCGAAAATGACCTTAGTCCGTTCCGTAAGCCCGCGAGCTGAGTGCGCTGCGAGATCCGCACCTCCCAGGTAGGCCTCCGTTTCAATGATCATGCCCGCGGTTGGGCCATGCAGCAGAACGCAGCCCAGTAAGCCACGTGCGACCTGGATGGTGGGCGCCTCGTAAAAGGAAAGCGGTACGACCGTGGTTGCCGCCCGCAACCGTGTGAGCGGCCAGGGATCCACCAGGGCGATCGATAAATCCTGCGCCGGTAGCATAGCTTTTCGCGTGCTTGTCAAATTACGATAGAACTTAGCACGAAGCCCGGCCCGGCGACCCATGCGACTGTTCACAGCGATCGATTTTCCGAACGAGATCATGCTCCGGCTGGATCGCCTGCTCGCGGTGCTGAGGCCGGAAGCGCTGCTCAAGTGGAGCCCGATCGATAACCTGCACATCACGACCAAGTTCATCGGGGAGTGGCCGGAGGCAAGGCTGAATGAGTTGGTGGCAGCGCTGAAGGACCTCAATCGGCGGCCGCCTTTTCAGGCTGAGCTGAAACATCTGAGCTGGCTGCCGAATGAAAAGTGGCCTCGCGCCTTGACCCTGGGCGTCGAAAGCGGCGAGGGACTGCCTCGGCTGGCCCACGAAACGGACGAGAGGCTCAACAAGCTCGGCATTCGGAAGGAAGATCGCGTCTATCATCCGCACCTGACACTGGCGCGCATCAAGAGTCCGGTCCCACTGAGAGGATTGCACGAGAAGATCGACGAGTTGGAGCCCACCAGCCTTGGATCCTTTACGGTCAACGGGTTTTCTCTCTATCGAAGCGACCCGGGCGCACAGGCGTCCATCTATCGCAAGCTGCACACAGAAACCTTTGAATCGGCGGCGGCGGCATTCTAGGATGATACTGGTTTCTCCGCTTGCCGGCGCGCGCGGTTGCAAGAAGCCCACCCGAATCCGCTTGCTTACGCGCGCGGCTCCGTGCCGCGGTTCTAAGGCGGACTCCTACTGGCGCGGCTCGCTCCTATGCGCTACTATCCGGTACGCCGGCAGTTTGACTCATTCATCATGAATTGGAATTTGATTCTCGCGGTTGCCGAAGCCTATCTCCTGGGCGCCATTCCGTTTGGTTACCTGTTTGTCCGCTACACGATGGGCCAGGACGTCCGCAAGATGGGCAGCGGCAACATTGGCGCAACCAACGTGCACCGGACCGCGGGGCGCAAAGCCGGCATCGTGGTTTTGCTGCTGGACATCGCCAAAGGGTTTCTGGCGGTATTCATTGCCGCGAAGCTGACGGGCGGTTCGTCCCTGGGCCTGGCACTCGCCGCCCTGGCAGTCATGGCGGGCCACGCATTCCCGGTCTTCCTCGGATTCAAAGGAGGCAAGGCGGTGGCGAGCTTCATCGGCGCATTTCTGTACATCGCGCCAGTGGCATTGGCCGCGGTGCTCGGCATCTTCGTCATCGTGGTGGCGCTGAGTAAGTACATTTCGCTCGCTTCGATCGTGGCCGCGCTGTTGTTTCCGGTGGCGGTGTGGCTGATTCTTCACCCTGATCGCCCGATTCTGGTGGCGGCGATCATCGCCGGGCTGTTCATCGTGTACCGGCATAAAGCAAACATTGTGCGGCTGAGGCAGGGCAAAGAAAACGTATTCTCCTTCAAAGGCGGAGGCATCAAATCGGCGTGACGAGCAGCGTGCGATGAGCGAGCCAGCTTCGAACCGGCTCACCATTCTCGGCGCCGGAAGTTGGGGGACGGCGCTGGCCATCGTTCTGGCTCCGCGCTTTGATACGGTGCGGCTGTGGGCACGGCGGCCTGAACAGGCTGAGAGATTGCAGGCGGAGCGGCAGAACGATCTGTACCTTTCCGGGTTCCGATTCCCCGACAACGTGTCAGTGGGGGCTGACCTGGCAGAGGCGCTTCGCGGCGCGGGCGTGGTGCTGCTGGTGACGCCATCGACCCATGTCCGCGAACTGGCGTTTCAAATGTTGCCGCATAGCCAGCCCGAGACAATCTTCGTGAGCGCGACGAAAGGGATCGAGGAGGGAACCTTCCTCCGAATGTCTCAGGTGATCGGGGAAGTGCTGGGTGGGCGCTTCGAGGCCAAAGTGGCCGTTCTATCCGGTCCGACTTTCGCTCGTGAAGTGGCCGCCGGCGAGCCCGCCGCTGTGGTGGTGGCGTCGGAGATTCCCGCCGTGGCCGCGCATGTACAACGAGCGTTTTCAGGGCGGTCGCTGCGCGCCTACACCAGCCAGGATGTGACCGGCGTGGAAGTGGGAGCGGCACTGAAAAACGTGATTGCAATCGGTGCCGGCATTTGCGAAGGGCTTGGGCTGGGGAGTAACACCCGAGCCGCGCTGGTAACCCGCGGGCTGGCTGAGATCACGCGCCTGGCGGTGGCGCTGGGCGGAGAAGCCCGAACCATGGCAGGTTTGGCAGGCCTGGGAGACCTGGTTCTGACCACTACGGGCGATCTTTCGAGAAACCGGACAGTCGGCCTGCGCCTGGGGCGAGGTGAATCGCTCGACACCATCATCTCCTCGACGCGCATGGTGGCGGAGGGCGTGACCACCTGCCGGGCAGCCCGCGATCTGGCGGAAAAGTGCGGCGTGAAGCTGCCGATTACGGAGGAAATGTACCGGATTCTGTACGAAGGCAAGGATGTTCGACACGCTTTGCTGGCGCTGATGGAGAGGCCGCTCACGCAGGAGTAGCCCTGCGCGACGTAGCTCATCCAGCGCCCGCAATTTAGCTGACTTGCTGCATTCGCTACCGTAGAGGTATGAAGATCATCTCCTCCCGGGAAATTCTCAAGAACCCGATATTCACCGTTGCCGAAGAGCACGCTGTCGATCCGGACGGATTTGAAATTAAGCGCTCCATTGTCCGGCATCTCGGCTCGGCTGTCATGATGGCGGTCGACGAAAAGGATCGCGTGCTGCTGGTCCGGCAATTCCGATTGCCGGCTGGAAAGTCACTGTGGGAATTACCGGCGGGACGGCTGGACCCCGGCGAAAAGCCGCTTGCAACGGCCAAACGCGAGCTTCATGAAGAGACCGGCTACCACGCCAAGACGTGGAAAAAGCTGGTTTCGTTTTGGCCCAGTCCCGGATACGTCGGCGAAAAAATGACTATCTTCCTCGCAACCGGGCTGACCGCCGGCGAGCAGCACCAGATGGACGATGAACGAATAGAATGCCGTTGGTTCACAAAACGGGAGCTGAGGGATCTGGTCCTCGGCGGCAAAATCGAGGATGGCAAGACGTTGATCGGCTACTTCCTGTGGCTGGAGTCGCGGAAGAAACGGGCGTAAGAAGCCTTTCCCATCAGGCGGTTCACCTGGCAATGTTAACCGGCGTGTTCCGCGCTTTCACTGTTCCGTTAGCCCGCGTTGCCACACTGAAGTGGGCAGTTCCGCGAATTGCGCCTAAGTGCCATATTTTCAGTTTCAGGTGGGTCATATGACTGAAACGCTGAAGGTGGAAGCTTTGGCGTTCGGGTTGCATCCAAGACAAGTGAACCATTCGTTAGGACGACCCATGAAACCGCTGAAACTGACAATCCGCACCGTTCTGGTAGCCGCTTTGATGCTAATCATGGTTGCGGCTGCATTTGATGGATTACGCAGATACAACAAAATGAACGCGGAGCGGAACGAAACCAGCCACCAGATGCAGGTTGAGCCGGTAAACGCTTCAGCGGCCACGACGACAGCCACCGCTTCCATCTAGCGGATGTACTCTCTTTATCTTTACTGCCCAGCGGGCGACGTCGACTTGCTCTCCAGTGAACTCTGGGAGGAGGGAACGGTGGGTGTGCGCGAGGTGGATCGGGGGGAGTCGGTACAACTCATCGCCGCTTTTGAAAGCAATGAGCGCCGGACGTCCTTGCTGGATCGCTTTGCGCAGTGCCAACCAGCCTGGGAACAGGAAGACGACGTCGATTGGGTGCAATACACCAAAGACTCATGGCCGGGCCGCGCTGTGGGTCAGACGCTATTTCTAGCGCCAACCTGGTGTGAGGAGCCGACACCCGCTGGACGTGTCCGTCTGGTTCACAATCCGGGTCTGGCTTGCGGCACCGGTGACCACCCCTGTACCCGGCTGGCGCTCGAAGCGCTCGAATCCCTCGTAACTGCGCGGCACACGGTTCTCGATATCGGAACCGGATCGGGAATGCTGGCAATCGCCGCGCGGCTCCTGGGCGCCCGGGTGGCCGTTGGCGCCGACCCCGATGCCGTGGCTTTGGGCGCGGCCCGGGAGAACTTCACGCTGAACAACCTGCCGGCGACGCTGTTAGTAGGTTCGGTGGACTGCATGAAGAGAGGCTCTGCGGACATCACAGTGGCCAACATCAGCAGCACCGTACTATTGATGATTCTCGACGATTTGATTCATGCGACCAAGCCGGGCGGAAAACTGATACTCACCGGTTTCACGGAAGCGGAATCGGCGGTTTTCCGCAGCTCCATGCGTTGCGAACAGGTGCTCAGCGACGGAGAATGGCGGTGTGTGGTGGGTCGAACCGCGCTGTGAATTCTTCGCAAACCTCGAGACGCTGAAGACGCTGAAAACCTCAGCACGGAATTCATCCGCGTTCATCGGCGCTCATCCGCGGCCACTGATTTTAGGCCCCCGCGTGCTGCAGAGCGTCCTCAATTCGCTGGCCACCGGCTAGCACCGGAGCGAAAAGATCACCCACCTTTTCGAAACGCTGGATGGCGTTGCGGATGTGAAAGTCGACCGGCTTCAAACCGCGCTGGACCTCTTTCCAATCCAACGGCGTTGCAACCGGTGCGTGATCGTAAGCACGCAGGACATACGGAGCGGCCACAGTTTTACCGGTGCCGATCTGCATCCAGTCAAAATACACTCGGCCTTTTTTGCGCTTATTCACGCTGCGAGGCGTGGTGAAGAGATCGGGCGACTCATGCGCGGCCAAAGTCGCCAGAATCTCGGCAAAGCTGCGCGCTTGATCGAACGTATAGACAGGTTCAAGCGGAATGTAGACGTGCAAGCCGTCGCCGCCGGTGGTTTTGGCATAGCCCCGCAAGTGAAAGCGTTCCAACAGGTGATGAACGATCTGAGCCGCCTCCACGATCTGGTCGAACGAGCATTCCACGGGGTCGAGATCGATGAGGACCCAGTCAGGGTGGTCTAAAGAGCCGATCCGGCTTAACCAGGGATTCTGATCGATGCAGCCGAGATTAGCGAGATAGAGCAGAGTAGCCCGGCTGTCGGCGATCACATAGTGATTCATCTTCTCCTTCTGACGGTCGGTGGCCTGATGCTCCAGGATCGGTTCACGTTGAATCCAATCCGGGTAGTACTCCGGCGTGTCTTTTTGAAAGAAATAGTCGCCGGCAATACCGTTCGGGTAGCGCTTGAGGGAGAGAGGCCGGTCACGCAGATGAGGCAAAAGAAAGGTGGACACGCGGTCGTAGAACTCGATCACGTCGCGCTTGGTGTATTTCTGGGCCGGATAAAAGATTTTGTTCAGATTGGTGAACTTGAGCTGGTGGCCATCCACCTCCACGACTGCTTCCTTGCCGGAAAGCTGCGCCGCTTCGATCGTTGGCGTGGAATTGCGATGGACGGCCGCAGCAGCGGGATCGCTTGACGATACTGTCTTAGCGGCTTTCTTAATCGCCTTCTTAGCTGGAGCTTTAACCTTCACGGGTTCCTCCTTCACCACTTCGCTGGCGGGCTTGTCGTCTCGCAAGCCAAGAAAGACGGGCGCGCGCAGCATGTGGTCGTGAGTCCATTCCAGGAAACGAACCTCACAGACGAGTTCGGGCTCCAGCCAGATGACGTCTTTCAGGCGAGGAGCCGGATCGAGTGGGCACTTGTTGGAGACCAGCGGCTTCATGCGGCCGTGAATCGCCTTCATGGTTGCCTGGTCGAAGCCGGTTCCTACCTGGCCGGCATGCCGGAGCTTCTTATCTTCGTAGACGCCGAGCACCAGCGCGCCAAAATACTCGCGCTCCCCTTTGGTGTATCCGGCGATGACAAACTCCTGCTCGTCGACAACCTTCACCTTCCACCAGCTTCGGGAGCGGCGGCCGCTTTGGTAGACGCTGTCAGGATCCTTGGCGACGAAACCTTCCAGGCCCAGCCGACGCGCTGCTTCGAGCATTTGCTCGCCATCGGTCGCAAACGCTTTGGAGATCTTGAAACGCTCGGTTTCGGTGACGATTCGCTCCAGCTGGGCCTTGCGGTCTGCCAGGGTGGCGCCGCGCAGATCATAACCATCCAGGTAAAGCAGGTCGAACAAGATCAGCGTCACGGGGTTTTCCTCGGCCAGCTTCTGAATGGCGCTGCCTTTGACCGAGATGCGGTGCTGGATCAGCTCAAAGCGTCCGCGGCCATTCTCATCCATGGCCACGATCTCTCCATCCAGAATCGCTTGCTTCGCGTGGATGGACTTGGGCAAACCGTGAAGCTCGGGATACTGCTGCTCGCAGCGGTTGCCGGTGCGCGATTCGATGTACAACTGGCCATCGTCCACAAAGCATAGTGCCCGCACGCCGTCCCACTTCACCTCGTAAGCCCAGTCCTCGCCCGCGGGAGGAGCGTCGGCGAGGCTCGCCATCATGGGTTCGACGTGCTTCGGCATGGCCGCCTTCTTGACGCCCTTGATGGTGTCCAGACCCGGCGGATCGTCCTCCGCGGCAATCTGCTCCTGGGTGCGCTGGGTAAGCACGCTACGCGCGTAGTCCTCCACGTTCCAGCCGGCAACGGCAAACTCGTCGGGCTTCTTGATAAGCAGCCATTCGCGGCCGGTGTCTTTGGCTCCCGGCCGCGGCTTCATACGGACAATCGCGAAGCTTCCATTGAGCTTGTGCCCATGCAGGGCAAACTTGAAGTCGCCGCGCTTGATCTGCTCAGCGGCAGTGGCGTCTCCCAGCAGTTCGTAAGTGCCGATGTCCCAGAGCATGACGCTGCCGCCGCCATAATTGCCTTCCGGAATGTTGCCTTCAAAGCGGGCATAGTCGAGCGGATGGTCTTCTACGTGGACGGCCAGCGGCTTTCGGGCCGGGTCCATGCTGGGGCCTTTGGGAACCGCCCAGGACGCCAGGACCCCATCGACTTCCAGCCGAAAGTCGTAGTGCAGGTGGGACGCGTCATGGCGCTGTACGCAGAACAACGGCGCCTTCGCCTCACCCTTGTGCGTCGGCGAGTGCGGCTTCGGCTCGGGAGTCGCCGAGAACTTTCGTTTGCGGGAATATTCCTCGAGCGCCATGTGACGTCTTACTACCTATGAAACGAGTGGATCATATCCGGGCGGAGCGGGGAAAGATCCGCGAGCCGATTCGAGTTCGATCGCCAAATCGAGAAGCAACTCTTCGTCGTAAGGCCGCCCCACGAGTTGGATGCCGCACGGGAGGCCGTCGGAATCCACGCCGAAAGGGATGACGAGACCGGGCATACCGAAAAGATTGAAAGGCGTTAAGGGCATCATGGCTTCGAAGAGGCCAATCTCCTTTTTAGGCGTCGGCCACCGGCGGGTCCGGTGCGGCCAGGCGGTGACGCCCGCGGCGGGCAGCAGCAGCACACGGTGGGTTTCCATCTCGGTGAGCAGTGAACTGCGCAGCTTGTCCCGCAGCGCCAGGTTCTCGAGCAGTTTCGGGATGGTGGGCTCTTCCTGCTTCATCGCGATATCGAACAGTTCGCGGCCGGTCCAATGCAGCTGATCCTCGCGTCCGGCGATATCAGCCAGGGTGACCCGCGCGAAGAGCTGCCCAAAGAAGAACCACCACAGGTTCGGTGCGCGCTCCAGGCCGGTGGGCCGAAAAGGCTCCACGGCGTAGCCGAGCTGCTCGAAGGTGGCGCCGGCCTTGGTGACAGCTTCCGCGATGGGAGCCTGGACGGGCACGTCATACCAGCCCGGCATCAACCCGATTTTCAGACCTTGTTTACGAAACGCCGTGAGGTCGGGCCAACATTGCGGCATGCGCGTGGAGAAGGGATCTTGCGGGTCGAAGTGAGCGAGCGCCTGAAAGAGGAGCTTCACGTCCTGCGCCGTGCGCGCCATGGGCCCGGCAACGCCCAACAGACCGCCGGGGTGACTGATGGTGGGAAGGTGTCCAGCCGCCGATACGCGGCCTGGGGTCGGCTTTAGGCCGGCGATTCCACAGGCGTGCGCGGGCCAGCGCACGGAACCGCCTCCGTCACTGCCGATGCCGCCGGTAGAGCAGAAAGAAGCGATGGCAGCGGCTTCCCCGCCCGATGAACCACCCGCGGTGCGCTCCGGATTCCAGGGATTGTTGGTGCGGCCAATCAAGCGGTTGTCGGTCTCGTAGTTCATCAGGAACTCGGGACAGCTGGTCTTCCCTACGACAATCGCGCCCGCTTCCCGCAGCCGCCGGACGGAGGTCGCATCGTGCGCCGGCCGGTTGTCCTTATAAAGCAGGCTTCCGCAGGTGGTTGCTGAGCCGGCCACGTCCATGCTGTCTTTGATGGTGACGGGCAGACCTTCGAGCAGCCGCGCTTCGCCCCGCTGGTAACGCGCTTCAGCCTGCTTCGCTTCCTCGCGGGCCCGGTCCGGGTAGGTAACGACGAACGCATTGAGTGTGGGATTATGATGGTCAATCTGCCGGATGGTGTAGTCCATCAGTTCGACCGGAGAAAGTTTGCGCGTACGCAGAAGCTCAGCGAGCTGAGTGATGGTCACATCCACAGCATAGAACCCTGGTCATCAGGAATGGTGTTACGAGGAGATACAGATGAAAACAGCAATTCGTATTGGCATCCTGGCTGCGACGGCAGCGAGTTGTCTATTGGCGGACGCGAGCTACTCCGAGTCGGTCAGCTTCGACGGAGGCAGCCTGGTTGAAATGATGCGCGGCATGGCCGAGGGCCCCATGGGCAAAATGATGAGCCAGGCCTTCCAAGACCAAACCTACACGGTCTATCTGAAGGGGAACAAGATGGCTCGCATCGGCCCCAACACCACCACCATCACGGATCTGGATGCCGGAACCCTGACCAACATTAACCACACCAGAAAGACGTATACCGTAACCACCTTCGAAGAGATGAAGCAGATGCAGAGCCGGATGAGAGGCGGCGAGACAAACCTTGACTTCGCCGTCAAGGTCGACCAAACCGGAAAAACCAAGCAGATCGACGGGCAGACGGCAACGGAATACCTGATGACCATGACACCGAAAGACGGAGGCTCGGGCGGCGGAATGAAGGTCGTCTCGCACGTCTGGTTGGTTCCAACCGAGCCCGGCGCCGATGAAATTCGGGCTTTTTACAAGAAAGTGGCGGCGCAGTATAAGGACGCGCTGGGTGGCGGCGGTGGCCCGATGATGGGTGGAGCGGGGAGAGGATTCGCAGCGGTGAGCGCCCAGCTCGCCACCATGGATGGCGTCTCGGTGGAGACACATGTGGAAGTCAGCGGCGTCGCATTGCCGATGGGTCCCATGGCCCAACAGGGCGGCGATCCCAACGCACCGGCGCTGATCACGTCCACCCAAAACAAGAATTACGCCAGCGGCGCGGTCGACGATGCGAAGTTCGCAATTCCAGCGGGATATCAGAAGTCGGAGCGCAACATGGGCCCCCGCCGGGGACAACGTCCGCCACAGGATCAGTAGTAACGAATTTCTACCGGTGCACCAAAACAAAGCGGCCCACTCTCTTTTTGCGAGTGGGCCGCCTATTACTGGTCTAAATTACTCTATGTCGCGCGGACGCTTCTTGCGATTGCGTTTCCGGGCAAGGGCTTCCTTGGTGCGACGCTTTTCACCGGGCTTCAAATAGAATGAATGACGCTTGATCTCTTTAACAATATCTTCTTGTTGGACCTTGCGTTTGAAGCGGCGAAGCGCGCTCTCAAGGGTTTCACCGTCTTGAAGAACTACTTCTGCCAAGCTAAAATCACCACCTTCCGCTTGGGCTGACTCGGCTCTGCAGAGTCTTTACTATTGTAAGCTATGCATGCATTGAGTTATCGAGTGGTTCCGACACCGAACCGACGCGTAGCCGCTTCGGAAACCCGCCTGCGCTATACTGTGATTTCATGATTTCCACCAACCACCTCCATCATCACCATCACCCGATGGCCTGAGACGGCGGTGTCGTTGCTTGGATGTGAGTTTGAAGTTTCACGAAGCAGCCCGCCCTCACCGGCGGGCTTTTTCATTTACCGGATAAGGCCTGGATGGATTGCTATGAGTCTCCCACTCGACTTCGACAAACAGAATGGATTGATCACCACCGTGGTGCAGGATGCCACCTCGCAGCGCGTCCTGATGGTTGGCTATATGAACCGCGAGGCTCTCGACAAGACGCTCGCCACCGGGCACGTCACATTCTTCAGCCGGTCGCGGCAGAAGCTCTGGACCAAGGGCGAAAGTTCGGGCCACTTCCTCTTGCTGAAATCCATCTCAACCGACTGCGATACGGACGCGCTTCTGGTTCTGGCCGAGCAAACGTCGCCAGGAGTCTGCCATGAAGGCTATGAAAGCTGCTTCTTTCGCACTTGGCAGGACGGCGACTGGGTGATTACCGACCAACCCGTTTACGATCCCAATGCGGTCTACGGAGGAACGAAGTGAAGCTAAAGCTCGGTCTCCCCAAGGGCAGCCTGGAAAACGCGACCATCGAGCTCTTCCGGAAGGCAGGCTTCAATATCGCCACCAGCAGCCGGTCCTACTTCCCCGCCATCGACGACCCGGATATCGACTGCATGCTGATCCGGGCCCAGGAAATGGCGCGATACGTAGAGGATGGCGTGCTGGACGCGGGATTGACGGGTCGGGACTGGGTGGAAGAGAACGAAGCCAACGTCGTCACCATTACCGATCTCATTTACGCCAAGCAGAGCTTTGGCCGCGTCCGTTGGGTTTTGGCTGCGCCGGAAGCCTCGCCATTCAAGTGCGTGGAAGATCTGGAGGGCAAGATCATCGCGACCGAGTTGGTAGCGACCACCAAGCGCTATCTGGCAAGTAAAGGCGTGACGGCCAAAGTGGAGTTCAGCTGGGGCGCAACCGAGGTCAAGCCGCCTGAACTTGCCGATGCCATCGTAGAAGTCACGGAGACCGGATCGTCGCTTCGCGCGAATAAACTACGAATCATTGAAACCATCCTGGAGTCGAACACCCAGCTGATCGCCAATACGGTCGCGTGGAAGGACGGCTGGAAACGGCGCAAACTGGAAGACATCAAGATGCTGCTGGAGGGCGCTATGAATGCTCAGGGCAAGGTGGGCCTGATGCTCAACGTAAAGAAGGCCGACCTTCAAACCGTGCTTGGCCTGCTGCCCGCGTTGAAGAATCCCACCATTTCGCAGTTGAGCGACCAGGAATGGGTCGCCGTGAATACCATCCTCGAAGAATCCACCGTGCGGTCCATTATTCCGCGGCTGAAAGAGGGCGGCGCGCAAGGCATCGTCGAATACCCGTTGAACAAGATTGTGCTTTAGTCCCGGCAGCTTATGATCCGAATCATTTCCCATCTCGATGCGCGCTCCATCATCACCCGGAGGAGTACGCGCCTGGATCAAGCCGAAAGAACCGTGGCGCCCATACTGGAAGCAGTTCGGACGGAAGGCGATGCCGCGCTCATCCGTTATGCGCAACAGTTCGACGAGCTGGGAAATAGGCCCCTGCGCATTTCTGAAGCGGAGTTGGCGGCTGCCGCAGCACAAATGGCGCCCCCTATCCTGGATGCCGTCACCGTGGCTCGCCGCAACATTCATGAATTTGCGGAAGCGCAGCTGCCACCCGAGTATATCCGTGAGTTCAGTGATGGCCGGAAGCTTGGCCAGATCGTGCGGCCGCTGGATGCCGTTGGCTGCTATATACCCTCCGGCCGTTTTCCGCTTCCGTCAACGCTCTTGATGACGGCGGTTCCGGCGCAAGCGGCGGGTGTCGCGAACATCTGCATCGCGTCTCCCAAGCCAAGTGTGGAGATCCTCGGTTGCGCCCACCTCCTGGGCCTGTCAAATGTCTTCCGGATTGGTGGTGCGCAAGCCATTGCCGCGATGGCCTTCGGAACAGCCACTGTGCCCAAGGTGGATCGCATCGTCGGTCCCGGCAATGCGTATGTCGCCGCTGCCAAGAAACTGTTGGCGGGTGAAGCCGGCATTGATTTTATTGCCGGCCCCACCGAGATACTGATCCTCGCCCCGGATGGCAACCCTCGGACGATCGCGGCCGACATGCTCGCCCAGGCCGAGCACGATACCGATGCCGCCGCCGTTCTGATCACTCTCTCCGGGCGACTGGCTGAAGAAGTGGCGCGCCAGATTGATTTGCAGCTCGCCGCCTTGCCGGCAGCTGAAACCGCTCGCGCCTCCATTGAAAAGAACGGTGCCATTATTGTTGCTCCCGACACGGAGACCGCCGTTCAGCTTGCCAATGAATTCGCCCCGGAACACTTAAGCCTGCTGGATGCGTCGCTGCTGCCGCAGATTCGCCACGCGGGCGCTGTTTTCCTGGGCGAGAACTCCCCCGAAGCCGCCGGCGACTACGCGGCTGGGCCCAGTCATGTGCTTCCTACTTCAGGCGCCGCTCGCTTACGTGGTGGATTGTCGGCAGCCGACTTCGTAAAGGTCATCGCGGTTCAACAGCTGTCGTCCGCCGCACTGCGGGAACTTGCTCCTTCGATCACGGCCCTCGCACGCGCCGAAGGCCTGGAAGCACACGCCCGTTCCGTGGAGATCCGTTTTGCCTAGCTCATCCAATAAACCGCTTACCGCGAAGCCCGCTGCGAAAACAAGTGAGGCCGACAACCGCTCCTTACAGCCGCGAAATGCCGTTCTGCAGATGTCCCCCTACCATCCGCCGAGCAGTGGACGCCGCAATAAGCTTCGCCTGGACTTCAATGAGAATACGGTGGGCGCTTCGCCACACGTCCTCGATTTCATCAAACGCTTCCTGACCGCAGCTGATCTCACCATCTACCCCGAATACGAGCACGCGCTGGAAGAACTGGCTGCGCACTTTCGCGTCGCACAGAACGAGATGACTCTCACCAACGGTACGGATGAAGCGATACAGCTGGTGGTGAACACATTCGTCGAGAACAACGACGAGGTACTGATCCTCCAGCCGTCGTATGCCATGTACAAGTTCTACGCCGAGCTGGCCGGCGCGTCGGTAGGCCTCGTCGGCTACCGTGCCGAGAAACTGGCTTTTCCGCTCGAGGAGCTGCTGAACCGTATTACGCCCGCCACACGCGCTATCTTTATCAGCAATCCGAACAACCCGACCGGAACCGGCACAGCCGCAGCGGCGCTGGTGAAGATCCTCATACATGCCCCAAATGCAGCTGTTTTTGTCGACGAAGCATATTACGAGTTCTATGGCGTCACCTTGCTGCCGCTCATCAAGCAGCATTCGAACCTGTTTGTCAGCCGGACATTCTCCAAGACCTATGGCATGGCGGCGCTTCGGTGCGGCTGCCTGTTCTCGCAAGCCGGTAATATGGCCTTTATCAAGAAAGCGCAGTCGCCGTATAGCGTGAACATGCTGGCGGCCATGGCTGCCCGTATCGCCGTTCAGGATCGCCGGTTCGTGGAAGAGTATGTCCTTGAGGTGCTCGCCGCCCGCGAGCTGCTGTATGTGGGCCTGGAAAAGCTCCAGATCGCGTACGTCGAAAGCCAGGCTAACTTCGTGCTGGTTCAGGTTGGCGGCCGCGCAGCCGAGATTCGCGACGAATTGCGCAACCGCGGAATCCTGGTTCGCGATCGAAGTTATGAAATTCCCGGTAGCGTGCGCATCACGGTTGGCACACGCGACCAGGTACGAAAACTATTGGCTGAACTGGAGGGCATTTGGTAGTGTCGGGCTTTCTTGTTGAAGATGTCGCCGCACCGGAAGTAATCGTCTTCGATGTGGACGGCGTGCTGGTAGAGGTCACCGCGTCCTACCGTGAAACCATCCGCGCCACCGTTCGCTTCTTCACCGGCGACGAAATCTCAAACGATGTCATCCAGGAATACAAGAACGCCGGTGGATGGAATAATGACTGGGACCTTTCTCATAAGTTCGTTCTCGATCGCGGCAAGCAAGTCGATTACCAGACGGTGGTCGATCGCTTCAACCGCATTTTCCTGGGCGAGAACGGCGACGGTCTGATCAATCGCGAGGAGTGGATTCCCCTCCCTGGCTTTCTTGAATCACTTTCCGGCCAAGCGGCACTTGCTATCTTCACCGGCCGCCTCCGATACGAGCTCGAGCCCACGTTGAACCGGTTTGCCCGCCACATTTCATTTGAGCCGGCCATCACCACCGATGATGTGGAACGTCCAAAGCCCGCTCCCGACGGACTACTCATGATTCAGAGCACGTATCCCAACCGGAGCATCTGGTATCTCGGCGATACGGTGGACGATGCCCGCAGCGCCGCCGACGCCGGGGTTCCATTCGTTGGCGTCTCGTCCGTTTTGGCGCCGCGCCACCAGGAATTGACCGCGAGGCTTGCCTCGCTCGGTGCGATTGCGGTTATCTCCAACGTGAATCAGCTTCCTGAGTTGATCGAAGCAGCCGCCCGGAGCCGGGCATGAGGGAAGCTTTCGTCGAACGCAATACGAAGGAGACGCAAATCAGCGGCTCACTCCGCATCGAAGGCACCGGCGCTTACGATATCTCCACCGGTGTCCGCTTCCTCGACCACATGTTGGAGCTGTTCAGCAAGCACGGCGGGTTCGATCTCTCCCTGAAGGCAGTTGGTGATCTCGACGTCGATCAGCATCACACGGTAGAAGACGTCGGTATCGTTCTCGGCCAGTTATTCTCCAAAGCGCTCGGTGACCGCCGCGGCATCAATCGCGCTGGCTACTTTATACAGACCATGGATGAGACGCTTGCCCTGGTCGCATTGGATCTGGGCGGACGGCCTGCACTGGTCTACGATCAGCAGGTGAACGTGGTTCACGTCGGCGACCTCGAAACCGAACTGCTCGAGGATTTCTTTCTCGGCTTCACCCACCATGCAGGAGCGAATTTCCACGCCAAGGTCATGTACGGCCGCTCCAATCATCACAAGATCGAGGCCATCTTCAAATGCTTTGCCCGGGCCATGCGCTACGCCTGTTCGACCGATGAACGACTCAAGGATCAATTGCCATCCACCAAGGGCTTGCTATGACGGTGATTGTCGACTATGGCGCCGGCAACCTTCGCTCCGTTCAAAATACGCTGGATGAGCTCAAAGCTGTCTATACGGTGACCGATCAGGCGAATGTCATCCTGCGCGCGTCCAAGCTCCTGCTTCCCGGGGTTGGCCATTTCGGGCAGATGATGCAGGCCATTGACCGCCTCGGCATACGGGCCGCGATCCTGAAGACGATCCGGTCAGGCATTCCCACGCTTGGCATCTGCCTCGGCCTGCAGTCGTTCTTTGAGTCCAGCGAGGAAGCGCCGGACGTTGCCGGCTTCGGACTCTTCCGCGGCGCTGTGAGACGGTTTCAAGCGGTGAAAGACCCCAACGGGAAGACCTTTCGCATCCCCCACATGGGTTGGAATCTGCTCATCCCAACCGGGCCATGCCGTTTATTGGAAGGCTTGGGAAACCAGTCATACGCCTATTTCGCCAACAGCTATTACGTTCCAGTCTCGGATTTCACCGCGGCGACGACGGAGTATATTCATCCCATCACCTCGGTCCTGGAACTCAACAATGTTTACGGAATCCAGTGTCACCCGGAGAAGTCGGGCCCCGTAGGGTTGCAGGTTGTGAGAAACTTCCTGGACTTGTAATGCTCGCTAAACGAATCATTCCCTGCCTCGACGTCACCGCCGGCCGCGTGGTGAAGGGCGTCAACTTTGTTGGCCTGCGGGATGCCGGAGACCCCGTGGAACTCGCCGAGCGTTACAATGCACAAGGCGCCGACGAGCTTGTTTTCCTCGATATTACGGCGTCCAGTGATGCCCGTGAAATCATGGCCGATGTGGTAGCCCGCACAGCACGTCGCGTCTTCATTCCCCTCACCGTCGGCGGCGGAATTCGCAGTGTCGCCGATGCCCGTAAGATCCTCCTGTCCGGCGCGGACAAGATCAGCGTGAATACGTCCGCGGTGCACCGGCCTGACCTTATTCGTGAGTTGAGCGAGGAGTTTGGTGCGCAAGCTGTCGTTCTGGCGATTGACGCACGGCGCGCGAAGCCTGGCCGGTGGAGTGTCTACACCAAGGGCGGCCGCTGCGACGAGGGCATCGACGTGGTCGAATGGTCGCAACAGGGCGAATCGTTAGGAGCCGGCGAGATTCTGCTCACTTCCATGGACACGGACGGCGTGCAGACTGGCTTCGACTGCGAGTTGACCCGTAGCGTCGCAAGCGCCACCTCGGTTCCGGTCGTCGCATCGGGCGGCGCCGGCAAGCCCGAGGACTTCATCGAAGTGCTGACCATCGGCCAAGCCGACGCCGCATTAGCGGCCTCGGTATTCCATTACGGCAAGTACACGGTTGGCGACCTCAAACGCGAGCTCGCCGCCGCGCACATACCCGTTCGTCCGGAGGTAGTTCAATGATCTTCCCTTGCATTGACATCATGGAGGGCAAAATCGTCCAACTGATACAGGGACGCGAAACCGCTCTGGAGGGCGGTTCAGCCGACGAGATGCTGCAGCTTTTCCATGCTTTCCCTGAGATCCAAGTGATCGATCTCGATTCCGCGATGGGCAACGGGACGAACAACAACCAGTTGGTTGAACACATCTCGCAACGCGTGAAGGCTCGCGTGGGCGGCGGCGTTCGGAGCGTCGAGCGAGCCAAGGAATTGATCCGGTGCGGTGCGCATCGTTTGATCGTCGGCACGTCGGCGTTCACCGCGACCGGCTTGAATACACCGTTTCTCACGGCCTTGGCCGAAGCCGTGGGCCCGGAACGCATTGTCATCGCCCTGGACAGCAAGGATGGCTACATCGTCGTCAAGGGCTGGCGGGAGTCGACCGAGATCCGCGCCATCGATGTTGTTCGCGAACTTGATCCGTATTGTTCGGGCTATCTGTGCACGTACGTCGACAAGGAAGGAATGATGCAGGGAACCGATCTGGATTGGTTCGGGAGACTGCGGCTCTCCACCGATCACGAACTCACCGCCGCGGGCGGCATCACAACCATCGACGACGTCTACGTCCTGACGAACATCAACGTGAATTGCGCGATCGGCATGGCGATTTACACGGGTACATTGAGCCTGAGCGAGCTCGCCGCCCTAAATGCTACGCCCGCGTCGTGACGCAGGCAGCCACTAACTCGCGCAGGTCCTCGATAACGTAGGCAGGCGTCCACCTCAGCAACTCTTCCCGTTTCCCGTATCCGTAGGTCACAGCGCAGGCTCGCACTCCGGCTCGCTGTGCCGCTTCCATGTCCGCTGCGGAGTCTCCGACAAACAGGGCCTGCTCCGGTTTTGCGCCTAATCCCTCCAACGCCGCGAAAATCACGTCGGGACAGGGCTTTGCCGGAAAACCGTCCGTTCCTTGAACATGGTCGAAGAAAGAGGCTAATCCGAACTTCTCCAGTACAACGCGCGTGGTCGGCGTCCCCTTGGTGGTCGCCGTCGCCTTCTTGCCGTTCAGCTTGCCGAGCGCTTCAATCACGCCGGGATATAGTTCGGTTGAAGCATGACCGCGAGATAAATAGGTCGTCCGATACTCGGCGATCAGCCCTTCAATGTGCTCGGGTGAGGCCTGGGGGAACAAATCAGACATCAGCTCCGTCAGGTGTTTGCCGATGTAGGAGCGTAAGAACTCCTCCGGGACATCCGGGCGGTCTGTCTTGGCAAGCACAGTCCGAATCGCGCCGCAGATGTCGGGCGCCGAGTGCAGCAGTGTTCCGTCCACATCAAACAAGTAGACGGGAAATGTTGGTATCACGCTCTGACCGTCTCCCTAAATGAAAAGGGCCAAGCTCATTGCCTGGCCCTTGTACTTACCGCTCTTCTGAAGCTCTTGCGAGGTCAAGCGGGTTGCGGACTCTCGCCACCAATCAGGCCTGGACGACCGGATTGAGGTTGCGGGGTGATCACGGGCTGTGAGTTACCGCCATCTCCTGCCGGGGGCGTTGGTACGAAGGCAGGAAGCGTCTTGCCGGCAATCAGATCCAACACTTCGGCGCCGTCCAAAACCTCGCGCTCCAGCAACGCTTCGGCGATCCGGACCAGGGCATCCGACTTTTCCGTTATGATCTGTCGCGCCTGGCTGTAACCCGCTTCTACCAGCTTCCGAACCTGTTTATCGATGTCGATGGCGGTCGATTCGCTGTAGTCGCGATGCTGGTTGATCTCGCGGCCGAGGAAGATCTGCTCTTCCTTCTTGCCAAAGCTCATGGGTCCGAGCTCGCTCATGCCCCATTCGCAGACCATCTTGTGAGCCATTTCGGTAGCGCGCTCAATATCGTTGCCGGCGCCGGTGGTGATCTGGTTCAGGAAGATCTCTTCGGCAATGCGCCCTGCCATCAGAATGGCCAGCCGCGCTTCAAGGTACAGCTTGTCGTGCGAGAGCTTGTCGTCCAGCGGCAACTGCATGGTCAAGCCAAGCGCCATGCCGCGAGGAATAATGGTCACCTTGTGCAGCGGGTCGGCGTGCTCCATGGAGGCGGCCACCAGTGCGTGGCCGGCTTCGTGATAAGCCGTCATCCGCTTCTCTTTGTCGCTGATGATGAGGCTCTTGCGCTCCACGCCCATCAGCACTTTGTCCTTGGCGAGTTCGAAGTCGGCCTGGGTCACCACTTTGCGGTTTTGGCGGGCGGCCACCAGCGCCGCCTCGTTGACCAGGTTGGCAAGGTCCGCTCCGGCAAAGCCGGGAGTTCCGCGTGCAATGACTGAAAGATCCACGTCGTCGCCCAGAGGGCTCTTCTTGGTGTGGACCTTCAAGATGCTTTCGCGACCGCGGACGTCGGGCCGGTCGACAACCACGCGCCGATCGAAGCGTCCCGGGCGCAGCAGTGCGGGATCCAGCACGTCGGGCCGGTTCGTCGCCGCCACCAGAATCACGCCTTCGTTCGATTCGAAGCCGTCCATCTCAACCAGCAATTGATTCAGCGTCTGCTCACGCTCATCGTGCCCGCCGCCGAGGCCCGCGCCACGATGCCGGCCGACCGCATCAATTTCATCGATGAAGATGATGCAAGGCGCATTCTTCTTGCCCTGCTCAAACAGATCACGCACGCGGCTGGCGCCGACGCCAACGAACATTTCCACGAAATCGGAACCCGAAATCGAGAAAAACGGGACATTCGCTTCCCCTGCAATAGCACGCGCCAGCAGAGTCTTGCCCGTTCCCGGAGGTCCGATCAAGAGTACGCCCTTCGGAATCCGTCCGCCCAGCTTCTGGAATCTCTGCGGCTCACGAAGGAACTCGATGATTTCCTGCAGTTCCTCCTTCGCTTCATCCACGCCGGCAACGTCTTTAAACGTGACTTTCTTCTGTTGCGAAGAGTGCAACCGAGCCCGGCTCTTCCCGAAGCTCAAGGCTTTGTTCCCGCCACTCTGCATCTGCCGCATCATGAAGATCCACAAGCCGAGCAGAACCAAAATCGGGATAAAGTTGAACAGGATCCCGACCCAACCATTTCCGGCCGAGTCTTTCCAGCTATAGTGAACGTTCTTTTCCTGAAGAATCTCGTAAATCTTGGGGAAATTCGGGGGAATGACGGTGTGATAGCTTTCCCCGTCGGTCAGCGTCCCTTGAACGTCCGAGCCAGTGATATTGGCGTCTTTTACCTTGTCAGCCTGCACCTGCGTGACAAACTCAGACGTCGACATCATCCGCGGCTGGGGGGTGCGCGTAGTCTTGACTGCCATATATACAAGCCCCAAGGCAACTAGGATGGCAAGCCAGAATACGGCCGTTTTTGCATTAGAATTCATGAACTCCCTTTCGCTTGGATCCCGAAATCAGATCCCGGCCGGAACGAAACCCGGCCACCCGCTACTGTTTATGACGTTGGAATCGTTGCTTTCGATTCATGTTCGGCCCGCGGAAGGCCGAATCTCCTGCATATCTCAGCTCATGCAGATACGCCCCGAAGCGGTCCTTTATAGTATGACAAACGAACAATCGCCTGCGTGCCTGCCGTAGCGGCAACGTCAGCAGCCGGTCCGAAGCATTTCACCCACAGAATCTTACCGTCCCCTTCAAGCACCGGCCAGTGGCGCCGCTCCCACAAGTAGATCCGGCCTTCCTGAAACAGGGTCTTCACCTTCTCCGCGTGGCTGTGGCCTACCCGTTGGTATTCGTCTCCTGGTTCCCAATTCCGTAGGATCAGCCGCGCCGCGTCGGCCAATTTGTCCGCATCGAAATCTGCGAACTGTAAACCACTTTCTTCCTTGAATTTAGCACGGATTGCAGCTACTGAATCCGACCTTTTTAGCTCTATTTCTCCAGCCTGGAACGGCAATGAAATGTGCTGATTACAGGCGAGATCAACCGGGCATTGGTAGTGCCTGGCGGAACCGCCTCCCCCGCCGAGGGCCGTCAAACGCAGCCGGTCGAATGACCGTAAGGCATCGATTCCAGGCACTTGGACCCGGTCATGACCCTCGCTTAACTCGCACAGCCTCAGAATTGCATCAATGTGGACGGAATCCACCTCCTTCAGGTCGCCCTTGACCCGCTTAATAGCCTCCCGAACGACTCTTCGGCGAGCGGCGAGCGGCAGCTCCATCAATCCCGGGGAATCCAGCAACAGTTCCTCACCCCCCGCCGGACCCGGCACAAAGGAGACCAGCGAAGACAACAGCCGGGCGGCTTCGGCGCACCAGTATTCTTCCTCCACCTGCGCCAGAGAGGCCAGGTTGGCGAGTCCCTGTTCCACCCGGTCGTGGAACGTACTGCGCAGCCGCGGCAGCAATTCCAGACGAATGAAATTTCGCCGAAACTCGCGCTGCTCATTGGAGACGTCTTCGCGCCACGTCAAACCCTGGAGCGAGGCATAGTTCCGCACCTCAGCCCGGGTGATCTCCAGCAGCGGCCTGATTAGCCGGTTGGAACTGACCGGCAGCATCCCCGCCAAGCCCGTTAATCCCGTACCGCGGATCATTCGGAAGAGCACGGTTTCAGCCTGATCGCTTAACGTGTGTCCCAAGGCAACACGAGTCACCAATGCCGCTGGTTCAACAGCCGCGCAAAGAACTTTCTGCGCTGGTCGCGGGCCGCTTGCTCCAGATTGTCGCCGGCTGGAGGGGCAGCCGATTCCACGAACACGCGCAATGCCAGCCGATCTGCAAGGGCGCGAACGAACTGCTCGTCACGGTCGGACTCGTCACCTCGCAGCCGGTGGTTTACGTGCGCCACCGCCAGGTCAAAATGGAAGCACGAGCGCAACTGGTTGAGCAGGTGAAGCAGGACTACGGAATCCGCGCCGCCGGACACGGCCACGCCAAGGCGATCGCCCTCCTTCGCCATACCGGTACGGGCGATGAACCCCGCTACCCGCTCGAGTAATGTGTCGGACAATAACCACATTGTAAGTCTCGATAGCGGCACATCCAGTGCCGGCGCGCTGCTCAGTTACGATACGAGTTGGCCGTGTCCCACACAGAACCTCTCACCCACCGCTTATGAATCTCACACACTCTGCGTTACCCGAGCTTGAGCTGCACCACCTTGCTCACCGCGTCCAGCTTTTATTGATGGATGTGGACGGAACTCTGACCGACGGCAAAATTCACTTTGCGCCGGATGCGCAGGGCCGTATGGTGGAGACCAAAGCGTTTGACGCCCAGGATGGGATCGCCCTCCGCTGGCTCGCGTGGCACAAGATCAAAACCGGCGTTATCAGCGGCCGCGATTCCCCGGCCACGGTTGAGCGCGCGCGCCAGGTGGAGATGACCTACGTCTTTCAGGGTCACGTCGAGAAGATCCCGATCCTCGAACAAATAGTCGCGGACTCGGGTCTGCATTCCAGCCAGATCGCCTACGTCGGCGACGATCTGACGGACGTCGTCATCATGCGCCGGGTAGGTCTCGCCATCGCGACTGCCAATGCTCGCCCGGAGGTGAAAAGCATCGCTCATTGCGTCACGTCACTGCCTGGCGGCTCCGGCGCCGTTCGGGAAGCCGTGGAGTTGATTTTGCGTGCCAAAGGACTCTGGCAGGGAATCCTTGATAAGTACGAGGTGACACGATGAGCTCTCTTCCAGCAGATAAGAGCGGGTTCGTGATCGTTGCTTTCAACGGGCCTGGAGTGCTTCACCAGCTCACTGGCGTCATTGCCGCGCATCATGGCGACATCCGGTCTATCTCATTGATTGAGGAACAGCCACCCGACACGCGCATTTATTTCGAGCTCGATCTGCCGGGCGAGGAGGAAGCTCTGGCAGCGGACCTTCGCAAGCTCGAGGTTGTCCGTTCCGTTGAGCTGGTCCAGACCCTACAGAAGATCTACGGAAAGCGCATCATCATCGTGGGCGGCGGCGCGCAAGTTGGCCAGGTAGCCTTGGGCGCGATTGCTGAAGCCGACCGTCATAACATTCGCGGCGAGCACATCTCCATCGACACCATCCCACTGGTCGGAGAGGCAACGCTCGCGGCCGCCGTACGCGCCACACGCCGTCTTCCCCGCGTCCGCGCCCTGGTTCTGGCGGGCAGCCTGATGGGCGGCGATATAGAGACTGCAGTTCGCGAGATTCGCAGCCAAGGCATGCTGGTGATCAGCTTGAATATGGCGGGGAGCGTCCCGGATGCCTCCGATCTCGTTGTGACGGATCCTGTGCAAGCGGGCGTCATGGCAGTCATGGCTGTCGCCGATACGGCCCAGTTCACGATTGACCGCCTCCATCGCCGCGTGTTCTAACAGGACGGAGCTTCCCTTGCTATTTCGCCCGCCCTGGTACTGCCAGTACGTTATCCAGATGTTTCCTAACGAACATTTCTGGAGAGCAAGCCTCGACTCCGTGAACTACCTGACTTGAAACGCAAACTCCCGAAGCAAATGGTCCTTGTCCGCGTGGCCGTCCTCGACCGCATACACCCGCGCAAAATAGATGCCAGGCTCGAGGCGCGGCGTCTCGACGCTAATCCGCTCGGCTTGAGCAGTGGCGCTGCCCGACCACAGAAGCTGTCCCTCTCCATCAACCAATTCAACTTGCGAAACGCCGGACGGAAGGTCAATGGCATCGAGCACGGAGCCGAACTACCGTATGGGCCGGAAGCAGGGGTCCGGTCCCGGTTCCCCGCGACGCGGAAAGGGTCGCATCGACGCTTCCCCCGGTTGGCTGACGTAGTTTTGGAACTGTGACAGCCAGCAAAACCAGCGCAGCCAGCGCCGGTGCCCAACTCCACCTTGGCAACCTGAGGGTAAAGCGGCTGATCCAGCTGCGTGGCTTAGCCTTCGCCGGCAACAGCGACTGCTCCCGATGAAGTTCGGTGAAAGCGTCGCGGCAAGCCTGCACAAAAGACTCCAGTTCCAGAACGCGGTCCAGACAGGCCGGACATCCAAAGATGTGGCCTTCAACCTCCTCCAGTTCTGAATCCTCCGATTTCCTCATTGCAAAACGCTCCAGTGCGTCTTCCGTGGGATGTGGCATGCGAATCTCCTGCATAGCTCCTCCCGAGTCCTGCGCTCGAACTTTTCCGGGCCCCGCAAACCTTGCTGGCTTTCTAATCATCAGCACCCTTCATGGATAGTGGCTTTAGTCTGTCTGTGTTCTCAAGAAAACCGTGAGCAGACCGCTATTCAGCAGTTTTTTCTTGCCGATCTCACCGAACCGGGCCTTGGCCCGCGATTTGAGCAGCCGGAACTGAGTCTCCGACAAATGCATCTGCTCGCAAATCTGGTCCTGGGATTGCTCCTGAATGTAGAAGCGTTCAAGTACTTCCCGATCGCGCTGCGAAAGACTGGCCAGCACGGACTTCATCAGATCGGCCTTCTGACGGGCCATTGCAATCTGCTCGGGGTTTTCTTTTAGGTCAGCAATGGCATGGCCCGTATCCAGCTCCGCCTGCTCGCGGCGGCTATGGACGGCCTCATCAATGTAGGCCGCAACCTGCCGTCTCACAATGGTTCTCACGAAGCCCATCAAGCGTTCCGGCTCGCGCAAGTCACCGCGCTGGATGGCGTGCACGACAATCAAGAACGTGTCGTGAACCTTGTCGTCCAGTTCCTGCGCGCCGAGCTGGCGGCACAGGTAATAGCGAATGCTCCGGCTGAACAGCCTGTAAAGTTGCTCCATGCCTGCGTCCTCGCCGCGTCTCACCTGATCGACTAACACGCTCCAATTGACGGCAATGCTTGGTTCTTCCGAATCGCGAGTCGGGCCAGCCTCGGGGGAGGGTTCTGGCGATAACTTAGCAGCCTGGAAAGCCGACATTCCTTACTCCTTTGATATGAGCGAATACGCGGCCCAATAGGAAGGCGATCGGCGGTAACCGGTATCGCGCCTCATCTCGAGCTGTGCCTGTTGAAGCGCATTGGACGCCTGCTCAACTACGGGACCGCCTCGCAAGCTCTGTCTCCTGAGACATTCATAGAAAACCTCGAAGAATCGTCCTGAATCGTCCGGCGTGGGCCAAGCGCTCACCACCACCGCTGAAGCGCCGGCCAGCAGCCAGGCCCGGCTTAAGCCAACCAGACCGGCGCCCGCCACCACCGCGCCCTTCTGTGAAGCGCAACCGCTTAGCACGACAATACTGCCGGGTACCCGGAACGTAGAGATGATTTCCGGCGTTAGCAATTCCGGCAACCCATGCGCATCAATGCTGAGCGCCAATGCGGCGAGTTCAGGGTGCTTGTCCGGACTGAGCACATGGACCGCAAAGTGGATGACGCTCGGCCGCTGTTCGAGAGCCGACTGAAGCCGGCTGAGAGTCGCGTCGGGGCCCATCAGCAATTGCGTCGACTTTGCGTTCCAAGCTCGAGCGGACGATTCCACCTCCTTTTGGCTGCCCGCCAGTCGGGCGAGAGCTACGGCCACCGGCTTGGAAGGCGTGACGTATGCGGTGGAATCGGTTGTGCGGACGTGCTCGAAGCGCACATCCGCGCGGTTGTAAACCGGATCTCCCAGGGCAAGAAACGAATTCGAAAAATGTGCTGAACTTCGCTGCAGCAACAGGTACTCACTCGGAAGCGACCGAATGGAGCGCCGTTGAACAAGCAGGCTCACGGGATTCGCCCTGGGTTCCGGAAGCGCCGCCCAGGGAACGCAGTCAAGCAGCGCGCCATCAGGCACCAGCAGCCAGTTCCGCTTGCTCCAGGTGTCACGGTCCAACTGCTGGAACAACAGCCTGGCGAGGGTCTGTCCGGCCGTGTCGGAGCCTCTTCCCGCAAGGACGGCTTCCCGAAAGGCCGTCGTGGCCTTCTCGATCGTTTCACGATTTGGTAGGGCATACAGGTGGACTGCATTCCTGGTGGTGGCCCAAAGATACGACGGTGCATCCGCCGCCACCCCCACTGAAAAACTGAGGACAGCATCTTCGGGGCCTAAGCTCTGCTGGATATTTCTAAGTGTTTTCTGGTGGGCATTTTTCTCGCTGTCTTTAGAGAAATTCGCGAGTTTTATTCCGGTTTCGTCCTGAATCGACTGCAATCGCCCACGCAATTGCTGGATCTTCGCCTCATCATCGGCGCCCGGCGATAGGATTTCAGCAGCCTCCGCGGCCTCTATTTTTCTTAACAGCGCGAAATACTCATCCGGCAAGCGCTCCTGCTGCGCCAGAGCGAGAGCATATTCCTCGCGCAGGTTGGCGGCCCTGCTGGCCGACAGAACCTCCAGCGCTTGGCGCTCAAGCAGTGGATCGCGTCTCTGAATCGCCACACGCGCGGCGAAGTTTGTGTAGTCGGCATAGACCTGATGCAAATAAGCCACCGTGGCGGTGCTCGAAACATCCCCAGGAAGCGCCGAGGACCGCCATTGGTCAGCCCTTAACGTCGCTTCGCGCAGCGTGCGCAAAGCCTCGTCGTCACGGCCCAACGCTACCAGCATCTGCCCGCGGCGATGCAGCACTTGATAGCGGGGGAGTCGGGCGACGGCTGGGCCAGGATTAGCCAGAACCGAGTCCAACATCTCCAAGGCGAGCCGGGCGTTGCCTTCTCGAAGTTTCAGTAGGGACAGATCCAGCCTCGAAATCGCCGCGGCGTCGTCGTGGGCACTCTCCCGCAACTGAAGGGCCCGGTTGAGCGCCTTCTCGGCTGATGCGTATTCGCCTGCGTCGGAAAGAGCAACGCCCAGTCCCTTCCAGGCTAGTGCCTCACTGCGCACATCCGCGGATTTCTGAGCCAGGGCAATGGCTTCCTGGTAAGTCAGGCGTGCACGGTCGACATCGTGCTGGTCGGATAGAAGGTCTCCTTTTACCGCGAGCGCCCGGATCAGGTAAGCGGGCTCGCCAGCTGCCTGGAACTCTCGAATCGCCTGTTCCGCTTCTTCGATGGCCTCGGGAAAACTGTTGAGCTGTGCGTAAATGGATGCCAGGTTGGTGCAAATGGTGCCTGAAAGCCTCGCGTTATGTAACTGCTGGGCCAACTGGTTGGCCTCCAGGAGTAACGTGAGCGACTTCCGGAATGCGAAGCGGCGGAGCTGGCAGCTGCCAAGACCAACCAGCGCCCTGGCCTGCTGATAATCATCGCGAGCCTCGCGTGCCTGCTCTAGAATCTCCTGATAGGCTCGTTGAGCGAGGGCGAGATCACCGCGTTCGCCAAGCTCGCGGGCTGCCTTGAAATCGGCGTCCCAGATTCGTCCGTTGGGCGCAGACCCTTCACTCAGGCCAGCCGACACAGCGTGTGCCGCCATCAACCGCGCACTGAGAATGAGACAAGGCAGCCATGCGCCGCATAGCCGCCCCATCTTCAATCTGTTCGGCAGGCGAATCCCTACGGACGATTTGGATTAGGACAACCTAATCCTATCAGGATTAGTGTGCCTTAGACCACTCTTCATTAACCGTTCAGGATGTTCCTGCTGCGGAAATGAACCTCGTAGCAAGAGAAGCCCGGACTTAGTAGCCCAGCAACAACACAATCAACGGCCACAAAACGATTGGCTCGTGCATCTGTGAAACCCTCCTTTTCCCACGAGCCTAGAATCTGCTGCGTTCAAGCCGGCCCCTCCGGAGAGCGGTAAACAACTGAATAATAGGGATTTCTTTTATTTTGGTTTTTTGTGATCGGTTTTGGGTGCGGTTGTTGGGTTATCCGTTTGCGAATCTTGAGCTCTATTCCTCGCTCGGGGATGATTTCTATCGGTTAGCCTTCCCAAAAAGAACGCTTTAATCCCAAATCACTGGGGTTTGGCAAGTCGATCACAAACGGATAAAATAATCTTTATTCCTTCGTAATCAGATAGCTAGGCCACTTGTGCGGACTCGGCCCGATCCGATTTTCAGCCTTCTTGTGCTAGTTTCAATCAGCAATTGAACGTCTTGAAGCCGGCCTAACCCGCCGGCTTTTTCTATTGAATGAAGAATCGAGGGAGTAAATGGAACAAATGGGCACAAGCGCACCTCCCGACGCGGCCCCCAAACCGGCAATCGCCGCGCGGGTGAAGGACTTCAATAAAGCTTCGTGGAAGGTTCGGGAAATCAGGCCTACTAAACACGGCTTTGATCTTTATTTCGGGACTCCTAGCGAAACGTACTTCGGCCCTTATCGTGGCTCGCCGAGACTGATCGTCACGAGAGCGCTGCGGGACTACTGGCATGCCAACCGGACCAAGAACCTGCGCTTTTTTCTGGATCTGCCAGTCAGCTCCAGCGGGCTTAAACTCGCGCTGAGACGGCTTCGCTTCTACCATCGCGAGGATGTGAAGACCTTTTGGAAAGAGCGCGCCGAGGACTTAGCGTCACTGCCGACCCGCGAATTTGCCGCGAAGCATGGAGTTGATCCGGCAGCCGCATTCGAATGGCGTATCAAGCTGGTCAGGCGCGGAAGGCCTGCCGGCTGGTGGCGGACGCCGCAGATCCGCAACGCTCTGCTCTCTTCCATGTCGCTCGGCGAGGCGGGCCGGGAACTGGGTATCGCCATCAGCGAGGTACAGCGGCTAAGGCGTCTGGCCAAACGGGTGTCGCAGTAGTTGCTCATTGGGCCTGGTCGAGCAAGACTCACTCCTCGGTTTCAGCGAGCAGGTCGCCTAGCCGGTCAAGCCGGCGTTCCCAGGTCGAGCGGCGGTCGCCGATCCATTGCGCCGCCGCCGAAAGTCCGGCGGGATCAATACTGCAAGTGCGCACCCTACCGAGTTTCTCCGTCCGTACCAAGCCGCTATCCTCCAACACTTGTAAGTGTTGGACCACGCCCGGAAGGGTGATGCCAAGGGGCTCAGCTAGCCGCGACACCGAGATGGGTCCTTGGCTGAGCCTCTCCAGAATGGTCCGGCGGGTGGGATCGCCGAGAGCGTGAAACACACGGTCGACATCGGGTCCTTTTCTATCCATCAATGCCAGCTCTCCAGCGACTCTCTTCAGCTAGCTTGCGAATTCCGTGGTCAGCTTGTCGAGGAGTTTGCGCCAACCTTCCTGGCGCATCTCCGGGCCGTCGGAACCTTCGAAGAACGCTCCCTGGTGTGTGCAAATGAGGTCCGTCCCTGTTTCCGATGGCAACAACTCAATCGTCACCAGCGACACGGAGAAATTCTTCCCGTCCAGCGCCATCGTCGAGTCAAAGACAATCCGCCGGTTGGGCACGATGTCCTGATAGGTAGTGTCGTTTGTTAAAACCCTGCCCGCTATCGGAGTACCTTGCTTCATATGGAAACGAGCTTTTTCCTGGCCTCCGACTCGGAAGTCGAGCTCATAGTGTTCGACGTCGTGGTGTTTGCCTTCCACAAACCAGCGGCGCTTTTTGGCCGGGTCGGCAAAAGCGGCGAAAACGCGCTCGGGCGCGGCGGGATAACTGCGCTCGATAACAAATGTGTGGTGAATGACGGATTGCTGCTGCATGGTCTCCATTTGACTCTTCCTCTCGGCACTCATTGCTTAAGTGCGTACTTAAGTAATAACCGAGCGGCTTGGGAATTGTCAAGTGGCTACTTAAGTTTTCTTGGGAGCGCGACGGGATGCCACGACAGCGAGCCCATTGGCGAAACGACGGGCGTGGGTTGCAGACCGGGCTGCTTCGAAGCGGAGATCACCCGACAACCAGTTGCGGCACCGGTTCGCCGAATCGCAATCGGACGGTTACGTCAACCTTCATCCACATGACAATTCCCACGACCAGCAGAACCGCCATTGGGATGAGTGGTGCGTCGTAGTTGCCGGTGGCCTTCACGAGGTAGCCGAAGATCACCGACGACAAGGCCGCGCCGACCTGCCCTGCGGTATTCATGAACCCAACCACCGCGCCGCCCCGGTTGCCTCCGATGTCGACACAGGCAGCGAACACCACGGGTTGCTGCAAGGCAATGCCGGCGTAAACCAGGCTGAGGAAGGCAATCACCGCCAGTTGGCCGGTGGCAAACATCAAGCCGACGATGGAGACGGCCGACAGGAGGGCGCCGGCCATTCCTACGCCGCGGCGGGACCACTTTACGCCCACCATTGTCGCCAGCCAGTCGCAGCTGAGTCCGCCTAGCAGATTGCCCGCAGCGCCGCAGACGTAGGGCAGCGCCGACAGCGCAAGAGCCTTCTCGCTGAAGCCCCGGCCTCTGACCAGGTAGGTGTGGATCCAGGTCTGGTAGAAACCCATGGTGTAGACGTATCCGAAGGTGACCACCATGATGGCCCACAGGTTCGGGCTGGCCAGCATCGGCCGCCAGGATACGTGGATGGCAGCGGCGGGGCGATGCGCCTGGGAGGGATAGTCGCGAAACTTCCAGAACCAGGCGGCGGCCCAGATCACGCCGAGGCAGCCGAAAACATAGAATGACATGCGCCATCCGAAGGACTGCTGTATCGGAATCACCAGCAACGGCGAAAGCGCGCCGCCGATTTGGCTGGACATCGTGAACAGGCCGAAGGCGCGGCCACGCCGTTCGGGCGCGAACCATCGCGAAATGGCAACCGCGGCGTTGGGGAACGCGCCCGCTTCGCCGGCGCCGAACAGGAAGCGCACGCCCAGCAGGACGGGATAGACGGAGACCGCGCCCGTCATAGCGGTAAAGAGCGACCACCACAGAACGATGCGTGTGAGAACTTTTCGCGCGCCGATACGGTCGCCCAGATGGCCGCTCGGTATTTCAAACAGAGCGTAGCCGGCTAGAAAGACGGTTCCGACCCAGCCCCACTGTTCAGGGGCGATATGCAGCGCATCCTGCATCCGCGGGCCGGCGACAGAGATGCAGACCCGGTCGAGATACGTGATGATCGCGAGAAGGCAGAGCAGGAGCAGGTAGAAGTATCGACGACTCAAAGGGGGTAGTCGATCTTACCGCAAGAGGCTGGCGCGAATACCTAGCGGCCGCCGATGGACGCCGATGTATACGGATCTTTGGTCTTGCGAGCGCCTGTTCTACGCTTGGCACTCATTAGCTAATCCGCTGCCTGGCTGGCGGTTTGCTTCGGCTTCCAGCGCAGAATCGGATGCCGGGCGGCTTTCACTTCGTCAACTCGCTTGATGCGCGTGGAATAGGGCGCCTTCAAAACAAATTCCGGGTCGTCCTCGACTTCCTTGGCGATGGAAATCATCGCATCGACGAAGTAGTCCAGTTCTTGCTTGCTTTCGGTCTCGGTCGGCTCAATCATGAGCGCGCCATGCACGATCAGCGGGAAGCTGACGGTGTAAGGATGGAAGCCGTAGTCGATGAGACGTTTGGCGATGTCGCCGGTGCGCACGCCGCGCTTGGCCTGGCGATCGTCACTGAACACGCATTCGTGCATGCTGGGCGCCTTGTAGGCGATATCGTAGTACGGCTCAAGCTGCGTGCGGATATAGTTGGCATTCATCAGCGCATCGATGGTTGCCTGACGCAGACCGTTGCCGCCATGCGCCATGATGTAGGCCAGCGCCCGCACCAGCACGCCGAAGTTGCCATAGTAGGAACGAACGCGCCCGATGGATTGCGGCAGATCGTAGTTCCAGGTCCACTGGTTGTCGACACGCTTCAACCGAGGACCGGGGAGGAAGGGGATTAGATCTTTGGCGACCGCAACGGCACCCGAGCCCGGCCCGCCTCCGCCGTGGGGTGTCGAAAACGTCTTATGCAGATTGAGATGCATGACGTCGATGCCGAAATCGCCGGGGCGGGCGACGCCCACCAGCGCATTCATGTTGGCGCCATCCATGTAAACCAGAGCGCCTTTTTCGTGCAGGATTTGGCAGATCTGTTTAATGTTCTCTTCGAAGACACCGACTGTGTTGGGGTTGGTGATCATCATGCCCGCCACGTCATCCGTGACGTGACCGGCCAGCGCGCCGACGTCGATCATGCCCCGATCATTCGACTTCACGTTCTGAACCGTGTAGCCGGCCATTGCCGCGGTGGCCGGGTTGGTGCCGTGAGCTGAATCGGGCACCAGGATTCTCTTGCGAGGGTTGCCGCGCGATTCGAGCAAGGCCCGAATCATAAGGATGCCGGTGAACTCTCCGTGGGCGCCGGCGGCGGGCTGCAGCGTGACCGCATCCATGCCTGTAATGCTGGCGAGAGCGCTCTCCAGCGCGGCTACCACTTCCATGCAGCCCTGCGAAAGCGATTCCGGTTGATAAGGATGCGCCCAGGCGAGACCTTCGGTGCGAGCCACAAGCTCGTTCACACGCGGGTTGTACTTCATGGTGCAGGAACCCAGCGGATAAAGGCCAAGATCGATGGCGTAGTTCCAGGTGGAGAGACGCGTGAAGTGACGGATGGCATCCACTTCGCTGACCTCGGGAAAACCTTCAATTTCCGCGCGGACGCTGTGCTCACCCAGCGCGGCGCCGGGATCAACTGCCGGCACGTCGAGCTCAGGAAGCTGGTAGCCGATCTTGCCCGGAGAACTGAGCTCGAACAGCAGCTGCTCATTCTGCGTGATGTGAGGAGAAACCTTTTTTACCATTCGCCTAAATTCCTTGTGCCTTCGCTGCGCCGGGTCTCAACGGCTGGTAAAGGCGTTTGTTGAACGCCGCAATGACGCGGTCCATATCCTGTCGTTTACTCATTTCAGTGGCGCAGAGCAGAACGCAGTGGGCAAGTTCCGGATAAAAGCGGCCCAGCGGCAGGCCGCCAATGATGTTCTCTTTGAGCAGGCCCGCATTGATCTGTTCGGGAGTCGTGCCGTTTGTACGGGCCACAAATTCATTGAAGAAGGGTGCATCGAATTGCAGCGGCAGACCGGCAGCCAGATAGTGAGCCTTTGACAGATTCTGCGCGGCGAGTTCGCGTAAGCCTCGCTTGCCGTAGACGGTCATAAAGACGGTCGCCATCAGGGCGATCAACGCCTGATTCGTGCAAATGTTCGACGTGGCTTTCTCGCGCCGTATGTGCTGTTCGCGCGTGGCGAGCGTCAGGCAGAAAGCGCGGTTGCCGTCGCGGTCGGTGGTTTCGCCAACCAGCCGGCCGGGGATCTGGCGGACAAATTGTTCGCGGGTTGCGATGATGCCGGCGTGCGGCCCACCGTAGCTGGGCGTAATGGCGAAGCTTTGCAGTTCCCCGGCGACAATGTCGGCGTCGCGAGGCGGTTCTACCAGCCCCAGCGCAACCGCCTCGGTGAAACTCACCACCAGCAGCGCGCCTTTGGCGTGGACAATTTGCGCGATCTCGGGCACTTGCTCGATGACGCCGAAGAAGTTCGGGCTTTGGAGAATGACCGCCGCAACTTCTTCGGTGAGCTGGCTCTTGAGATCGTCGAGATCGAGGCGGCCGTGCTTGTCGTAGGCCAGCGTTGTGACGGGAATGCCCTGATGCTGTGTGCTGGTGTGGAGGACTTCGCGGTACTCGGGATGCACGGAGCGCGCGATGAGAACCTTGTCGCGCTGCTTGATGCGGACAGCCATCATGGCCGCTTCCGGAATCGCCGATGAGCCGTCGTACATGGACGCATTGGCGACGTCCATGCCGGTCAGTTGGCAGACCATGGTCTGGAATTCAAAGATGGAGGTGAGCGTGCCTTGGGCGATCTCCGCCTGGTAAGGCGTATACGATGTGAGGAACTCGCCGCGCGAGACGATGGTATCGACCAACACCGGGCGGTAGTGACGATAGACGCCTGCGCCGAGGAAACTGGCATATCCGGCGCCGCTCTCTTCGCCACGGCGGCGGAAATAGTCGATGATGTCGTACTCGCTCTTGCCGTCTTCGATAGCAAGCCGGCCGCGAAAGAGTACATCCTCGGGCAGATAGGAGACTAACTCATCCTGGGAGCGTAAACCGATCGTGTCGAGCATCTGGCGACGCTCAGAATCAGACTTAGGTAAGTAGCGCAATTCGATCCCTAACTTGAAACGGGCGGGAAAAAGGACTTATTCCGCCCCTATGTACTTTTGATAGTCGTCAGCGGACAGAAGATCGTTAATTTCAGCGGGCGCGGACAATTTAAGTTTGACCAGCCACGCAGCGCCATGGGGATCCTCGTTCAGCTTCTCCGGAGTCGTGGACAGCAGATCGTTAATCGCCGTCACCTCGCCCGAGACAGGCGAGTAAATGTCGGAGACCGCCTTCACCGATTCGACGGAGCCGAAGGACTGGCCCTTCTCGGTCTTGCTGCCGACCTTGGGAAGGTTGACGAAGACGATGTCGCCCAGCTCTTCCTGAGCATGGTCGGTGATGCCGATGGTGCCGGTGTCGCCTTCCACCGATACCCATTCGTGTTCTTTCGTGTATTTGAAGTTGTTTGGATAGCTCATCGTGAGTCTCCTATGCTTTGGGTCGTTTGTAGAAGGGCGTCGGCACAGTGACGGCATCGACCGGATTGTCGCGGATCATAATTTGAATCGCAACGCCGGGGTGGGCCTGGTCGACGGGCAGGTAGCACAGGCCGATGTTCTTGCCCAGTGTCGGCGAGGGTCCGCCGCTGGTGACCCAGCCGGCTGGCTTGCCGTCGAAAAAAACCTCGTAGCCATCGCGGCCAATTCCCCGCCCCGTCATCTCAAAACCAACCAGTTTGCGCGTCAGGCCGGCCGCTTGCAGCTTCTCGAGCGCAGCGCGGCCCACGAAATCGCCCTTGTCCATCTTCACAATCCAGCCCAAGTCGGCTTCCCAGGGATTGATCGAGGCGGTGATCTCATGGCCGTAGAGCGCCATCTTGGCCTCCAGGCGCAGCGTATTGCGAGCGCCGAGGCCGGCCGGATTGATGCCCACGGATTGACCTGCGGCCAGAATCTCCTGCCACAGGCGGGCCGCCTGATCGGGGCTCACGTAGATTTCAAAGCCATCTTCTCCGGTATAACCGGTGCGAGCGATGCGGGCCGGCGTTCCGGAGACTTCACCATCGGTGAACCAGTAGTAGCGAATGGCGGAGAGATCCGACGTGAGTCAATTGCTGAAGAACACCCAGGGCCTTTGGCCCTTGGATGGCCAGTTGGGCGTAGCGAGGACCGGCGAAATCCACTTCGGCGTCGAAGCGATTGTGTTGGCAGATGTGCTCGAAGTCCTTCTCCTGGTTCGAGGCGTTGACGCACAGGAAAAAGTGATGGTCGTCGATCTTGTGAACCAGGATGTCATCCACGAAACCGCCGTGTTCATAGAGCAATGCCGAATAGTGGGCTTGGCCGGGCTTCAGCTTGGCGGCGTTGTTGGTGGAGACGTAGTCAACCAACCGGAGCGCCTCCGGACCACGTACCTCAATCTCGCCCATGTGGCTGACGTCAAAGAGCCCGGCAGCTTTGCGAACGGCATGGTGTTCATCGAGGATGCCGGAGTACTGGACAGGCATGTCCCAGCCGCCAAAATCAACCATTTTGGCCCCGCAGGAGCGGTGCGTCCCGTTAAGAGGAGTCCTCTTCAGATCGAGGGTGGGAGTCATCGAGGAGAGAAGTTTCAGCGTAGCATGCGGGTGGTCGCCAGCCCGACCTGGCGATCCATCCGGACAACTCGAAGGTCTGGGCGTTTCTGGTCTAAGGTGGGATCAGGGTCCGTCCCTATTCGCTTAGGGTCCGTCCCTATTCGCTTTGGCCGATAACAGCGTGGCGGTTAGTGTTTTCAGTTCCACGCTCCGCTTCAGCTTTACGCCGAGTTCCGCTGTGCCAAATCCACAACTAACTACCCTATGGCGCTGATCATCCGAAGAATCCGACGTCGCTAGTCCCGAACTTCGTGATGTTCGGAAAGACGCTGGCGAGGTTCGAGGCGCTGAGGCCGAACCACTGGGCGAGCGTGGCGCCGTATTGATCAACGGCAGTCGTTGGGATCCAGCGCCCTTCGCTACCCGCGTCGTTAGGGCCGTTCGGCTCGAGAGTCGGGAATGAACCGTATACGGCGCTACCTTTGACCGACCCGCCGATCACGATGTGGTGGCTGCCCCAGGCGTGATCCGTGCCGCCGTTGGAATTGGGAGCCATTGTACGGCTGAAATCCGACTCAGTGAACGTGGTGACCTGATCCGCCAAGTTCAACTCGATGGTGGCGTTGTAGAAGGCCGCAAGTGCGGGGCTCAACTGCGAGTAAAGATTGACCTGCGTATCGAGTTCGGCAGTGTGGGTATCGAAGCCGCCGAGCGAGCAAAAGAAAATCTGCCGGTTCATGCCGAGCGGCTGACGGATTGAAATCAGTTCAGCCACCTGTTGCAGTTGCTTGCCGATTGCGGTGGTCGGAAATACGGTCTTTAGCGTCACCGCTGACTGCAGTGCCTTCGTGAGCGAGGCCGTGTCGGTGAGCGCGTTGTTCATGTTCTTGCCGGCTTGCCGCAGAAGAACGGCGCCAGAGTCAGTGGCGAGAGAATCGGCGGCGACGAGTGCTTCGAGTGCGCTCATACGGGCGACGGATCCGGCTCCGGTGCCAAATCCGTTCAAGCCGGGAGCGATGCCAGGAGTAACCGAGGCCGGGTGAGTGGTGAGGCCGTTGTTGAATACCGCGTTGCCGGCAACGGTCAGGAGCGTGGGGAAGCTGCCGGTGTTTTGGCCGCTCATCTGATCGGCGAGACGGCCGCCCCAACCAGTGAAGGTAAGGTCGGTCGGGTCAGAGGATTGCATTTCGGCCTGCTGGTTGGCATGGGAGAAGAGGCTGTCGGGCACGGGGACCTGGTTATTGAGGTATTGCGTCCGCGAGGTGGGCTGTACCAGAGTGCCGACGTTGGCTACGACGGCGACATTCGGAGCGATCGACGATTGTAGAATGTCCGTGAACTTCGGATGAAACCCGTACGCCTTGTTGGCGAACGGCAACAGGGTCGTGGGGTCGAGCGCCAGGCCGAGGCGATACTTCTGATAGTTCGCAAGACCGGCGGAATCCATCGGAATCACCATGTTGTTGCTGTCGTTGCCGCCGTACAGGAAGACGCAAACCAGAGCCCGATAGCTGCCGGAAGGCTGCGTCAGTGCGTTCAGCAAACCGAGCCGGCTGAAGCCGCCCAGAGCTGTCATCGTGCTGAGGGCGACGGAACGTTGAATGAAGTGGCGTCGTGAAGTCATGGGGGGATCTCCTGAGAGTGGTCGCTAACTGATTCGCTATCTTTCGACCTGGAAATCCCAGGACGAGCCAATGAGGTAGACCGCCGTCTGGACCATAGCCTTTGGTGTGGTCTGGGCTGAGACGGCAGTGATGATGGTGCTGCGCATGGCCGGCGGCGCCGTGCCGCCCATCAGAGCTTGGCTAACTGAATCGACCATAGCGTCGATCTGCGCGGAAGTAGGCTTACTGCCGAGCGGCGTGATGTAAGGCGTAAGGTCGATGGTGACGCCGGTCATGTTGCCGTAGACGAGCGTGTTGATGATGTTCACAGCAGAGAAGGCGGTCGCTTCGCTGAGAAGTTGAAACTCCGGCGCGTTGTAGGTGGTGGTTTCGGTCAGGTTGATTTCGTAGCCCGGCATAAAATAATTGAAGACCGTGGGTGAAAAGTAAAGATTTTGGCCGAGGTTTGCCGCATTCGCAGGCAGGTTATTCGGCGAGACGACCGTGGCATTGAGGCCGCGCAGAAGCGTATTGATCCAGAGCACTGGCTCGCGAAGCTTGGTGGCCTTATTCTCTGTCACGCCGTCGTCACCGGCGCGAGCTTCGGGATCGAGCAGGATGGCCTTCACCACCAGGCCGATGTTCCCGCTGTTGGCGCTGAATGCGGAGGAGATGCGCGCGACGTAGGCGGGCGACGGGTTACTTGAAACCAGGCGCTGGATGAGCTGCCGGCTGATGAAGGGCGCAACATTGGGGTGCGAAGTGATGTTGTTGAGCGCGTCCTGGAGGTCGAGCGCTGCGGTCTGGCCGGCGGGCAGAGTGTAGCCATTGAGGAGCACTTTGCCGGAATCGGTATCATGATGGGCGTCGAAGGAAACCATCGGCGCATTCCAGTTTTCCGGGTTGGGGAACTTTGAGACGGCGCCCGCGAGTGGTGCGTAAGTCCAGCCCGTAAACGCGTCGGAGAAGCCTTCGATTGTGTCCTGTGTATACGTGGGGACCTGATTGCCGCTTGCGTCGAGCTTCGGTGTGCCGTCTGGGTGGAGTTCGACGAGGCCGATGGAGAAAAGCTGCAACACTTCACGCGCGTAGTTCTCGTCGGGGCCTCGGCCGGGCGTGGGCTTGTTGTTATCGGCCATGTCTAGGTAGTGGCCCATGGCGGGACTGAGCGTAACGTCGGCAAGAAGCTGGCTGTAAGGGACGAAGGCGTCCTTCTGAAGCAATTGGAGGTAGGGCACCATGGCCTCGGGCCGGAGCTTGACGCCGGATACGACGACGATCTCGCTAAGGGCGAAGGCCACGCGCTGGCGAAGCTGATCGTCGCCTGTCAAGGCGTTCACGAAGAACGCGCTGCGCGCGGGATCCAGCGACGTGTTGCCGTTCGCATCGACCGACGGCGGCGGAATCGGCGACCACTTTGAGGATGGTAGAGCGATTTGGTAATCGATCCAGCCGCTTAGACCCATCTTCTGCACCTCAGCAATAGAGGCGGGTGACGCACCCCAGGCGGCCTGCTGCAGGAAGCGTGACGCCGCACGCGTCGTTACAGGAGTAGGCGGCGCGGACACTGCGGCCGCGAACACAGCCAGCGGGCATGACAGCACAATCAGCTGGCGCAGGATTGGAAAAGACATGAAGCTCCCCCCTCAGAGTCAACACGTAGAAAGTAAGGCAAAGGTTTACAAGAACGGCGACAAAAATTGCCAAAGATGGCACTTCCACACTCCGGACTCATCGGTTCGGGGCGGGATTGCCATGAGGCGCTCCCGCCTATTGTGCACCTGCAAGCAAAGCCCCTGAATGAATCGTAATGGTGGCCCGGCCGCGTTCCATCGGGATTTGGTGCAACAAAGGGCCTCGGCTAGGGAAACTGATAGGAAACCGGAAATCCGGCACCGAGATCTGTTTATTGATTGTCACAGAGCGGTTACAGCCTCGGATGCGGACAAACGTAAGAAAAGCCTCACAGGAGCCAGACGGCGACCAGGATGTCCCGTCAGGGCGCGTTTACTGGATTACGGGGCTGTCGGGCGCCGGTAAGACGACCGTGGGGCGGGAACTGTGGAAGCGGCTGCGTGCGACCGGTCATCGGGTCATCTTCCTGGATGGCGACGCGCTCCGTACTACGATCGCGGAAGATCTCGGCCACAGTGGAAGTGACAGGCGGCGCTCGGCGATGCGCAATGCGCGGCTATGCAGGTTGCTGGCCGAGCAAGGCACGGATGTGGTTTGCGCGACCATTTCCTTATTCCATGAGGTGCAGCGCTGGAACCGCGAGAACATCCCCGGTTATCGAGAGATTTACTTGCGAGTACCGATGGATGAGGTGCGGCGCCGGGACAGCAAGGGTATTTACGCGGGTGCTCAGCGGGGCGATTTGCGGGACGTGGTCGGCTTGGACGTGGCAGCGGAGACTCCGGAGGCGCCGGACCTGATACTGGACAATTACGGGGCGCTCGACGTTGGCACCGCGGTCGATCGTATTCTAGGCTCGGAAGCGAGAAGGGATGGCCACCTTGCGGTTGGACCGGCACGCCACGTTGGCTTCAAAACCAAGGCGGAATCGTTGGAGGCGCTGGCTCCGCTTCTACGCAACGGGCGGGTCCTGCCGCAGGTTCGCTTCACGATCGGTGAGTGGCGCTCGGATGCGGGCGGCGTGCTGGCTACCGTCACTGCCGCGCCCTGGGGTTCCGGCCGGGTCATCGTACGAAGCAGTGCCCGTAGTGAGGACCGCGCCGGGAACTCCCAGGCTGGAAGGTACGATTCCGTGTTGGGAGTAGAGGGCAGCGAAGCGATCGGACAGGCAATCAAGCGGGTGATTGACTCGTTCGGCGATGACCAAAGCGACCAAGACCAGATCTTCGTGCAGCCCATGCTGGAAGGCGTGGCGATGGCTGGAGTTGCCTTCTCGCGCAGCCCCAGCGGCGGCCCGTACTTCATCATCAACTATGACGACCGTACCGGCCTGACCGAGCGGGTGACGGCGGGCGCGGGCGACAATCTCGAGACATTTTATTGCCTCAAATCGCGGCGTGATTCTTGCCCACCTTCGCTGGCGCCGGTCATTGCGCTGCTCAGTGAGCTGGAAGCTCTGTTGGGGTGCGATGCCATCGACGTGGAATTCGCCGTGGGCGGCGAGGGGCAGCTCTACCTGCTGCAAGTCCGCCCGCTGGCTGTCGATCGGCAGGGGCGGTTAGCGGATTCAAAAGTCGCGGCGGCACTGGCGGACGTTGCGCGCAAGGTGAAATTACTCAGCCGCCCGCATCCTTACCTGCACGGGAGCCGCGCCATCTTCGGCGTGATGCCGGACTGGAACCCGGCGGAGATTATCGGGCTGCGGCCTTGGCCGCTCTCGTTGTCGCTCTATCGCGAGCTCATTACGGATGCGATCTGGGCTTATCAGCGAGATAACTACGGGTATCAGAATCTGCGCAGCTTTCCGCTGCTGGTCAGCTTTAACGGACTGCCCTACATCGATGTGCGGGTCAGCTTCAACTCCTTCGTGCCCCGCGACGTGCCTGACGAACTCGCCGGGCGCCTGGTGAATTACTACATCGATCGCCTGCTTGCGGAGCCGCATCTGCATGACAAGGTCGAGTTTGAGATTATCTTCTCCTGCTACACGCTGGATTTGCCTGAGCGGATGGCCAGGCTGACCGGGCACGGATTTTCCACAGGAGACGTGGCCGAACTGTCCAATGCCCTGAGGCGGCTCACCAACCGCATCACGCATGGCGAAACCGCATTATGGCGACAAGACCGCGCGAAGATCGATCTGCTGGAACAGCGGTTTCCGGAGGTGTGTAACGCGGAGATCGACAAGATCAGCCGCATTTACTGGCTGATTGAGGACTGCAAGCGATACGGCACTCTGCCCTTTGCAGGCCTGGCCCGGGCGGGCTTCATCGCGGTTCAAATGCTGCAGTCTTTCGTCGAGGTGGGCGTTCTCAATGCCGAAGAAGCCGCCATATTCATGGCGAGCCTCGATACCGTTGGGTCGCGAATCGGGCAAGATTTCGCGCGCCTGCCGAAAGCGGACTTCCTGGCGCGCTACGGCCACCTGCGGCCGGGGACCTATGACATCCTGTCGCCGCGCTACGACGAGGCGCCCGATCTGTACTTCGACTGGTCAAGTGCAAGGCCGGCGCCAGCCTCGCCCCCGCGCTTCACGCTCTCCATCGAGCAATTGCGCCGCATCGAGCAGTTGCTCAAGGAACACCAGCTGGACATCGATGTGCTGAGTTTGATCGAGTTCATCAAGGCTGGTATTGAGGGCCGCGAACACTCGAAGTTCGTGTTCACACGAAGCTTGAGCGACGCGCTGTCGCTGATCAGGCAATTGGGCGAGGAACACGGTCTTTCTACGGAGGATTGTGCTTTTCTGGACTACGACGTCATCCGCACGCTGTATAGCGAGAGCGCTTCGGTGCGCGAGGTGTTATTGGAGAGTGTTGCACGTGGCCGGGAGCGTCACGAACTGACGCGCAACCTGGTGCTTCCGCCGATTATCGCGTCGCCGGACGAAGTGTTCGCATTCCACATTCCGCCGAGCCAGCCGAACTTTATTACGCGGAAGAGCGTGACCGCGCCGGTCGCCTCCATCGGCGATCCGCCCGAGAGTTTCGCTGGACGGATTCTCTTCGTTCCCAGCGCAGACCCTGGCTTCGACTGGATCTTCACTCGCGATATTGCCGGATTCGTCACCCAGTATGGCGGCGCCAATTCGCACATGGCGATCCGCGCCGGCGAGCTTGGCATACCGGCTGTCATCGGGGCGGGCGAGGCCCTCTTTGAGCGATGGCACGCTGCGCGCAAGCTTTGCCTGGATTGCACAAATCAGAAGGTCCTGGTTATTGCATGAAGGCGGTGGCCATCACCCAGCGGGTATCGGTGGTCCCGGAATATGGCGAGCGCCGCGACTGCCTGGATCAAGCATGGACTAAGTTCCTGTGGGCCTGCGGGCTGCTTCCCGTATTACTGCCCAATATCACGGAGGCAGCTCTTCCCTTGTGCGAGCGAGCCGACCTGGCGGGCCTGGTGTTGAGCGGCGGTAATGACCTGGCAGCGTTGGGCGGCGATGCTCCGGAACGCGACGCCGTCGAGAACGCACTCCTCGATCTGGCCGGGCGTCGCGGGTTACCGGTGCTGGGCGTTTGCCGTGGCATGCAGGTGATCCAACAGCGTTTCGCGATTCCGTTACAGCGAGTGGAAGGCCATGTGGCGCAAAGTCAGGTGATCCGAATCAACGGCGAGCCCAAACAGGTCAACAGCTACCATCATTTTGCTGCCTTCGACTCGCGGCCGCCGCTGGATGTGTGGGCGGTCGCCGCCGACGGCGCCATCGAAGCGATTCGACACACAGCCCAACCTATAACGGGAATCATGTGGCACCCTGAGCGATGCGACCCCTATTCGCCCGCCGACGTGGCTCTGTTTCGGCGAGTCTTCCGGGTTGAATGATGCGCGGACTCATTCTCGCCGCAGGCCGCGGCAGCCGTATGGGGCCTTTGAGCAACCAGCGTCCAAAGTGCCTGGTGGAACTCGAAGGCAAGCCGCTGATCGAGCGCCAGATCGCGGCGCTCCGGCGTGGCGGCGTCGATGAGATCGGCGTAGTGCGCGGCTATCGCGCGGAGATGATCGATTTTCCCGGTCTCATCTATTTCTCCAATGAACGATGGGCCGAAACGAATATGGTCATGTCGCTCGCCACGGCGGTTTCCTGGCTACGCTCGGGGCCGGTCATCGTCAGCTATGGCGACATCTTCTACCGCAGCGAACTGGTGCGTGGTCTTGCCGCCGCGACAGGCCAGTTGGTGATCAGTTACGACCGGGCATGGCGCCGGCTCTGGACCCTGCGTTTCGCCGATCCCTTGGCCGATGCCGAAACGTTCCGGGTCAATGCGGCGGGCCGATTACTTGAGATTGGCGGCAAGGCGACGCTGATTGACGATATCGAGGGGCAGTACATGGGCCTGCTGAAATTCACACCGTCAGCTTGGAGCATGGTTGAAGCCTTACTCGGCACGCTCGATCCGGCTGGACGTGACCGGCTGGACGTGACCGGATTATTACGCCGGCTGCTTAGTGAAGAGAAGCTGCCAATTCAAACCTTCGCAACCGACGGGAATTGGGGGGAAATCGATAATCCTGACGATGTAGCGATTTACCGGAACATGATCGAAGCTGGAGAGCTGGTGCTCGACACCGTACCGCCATCCAGCTCATACTAGTTGGCATGGGTAAGTTCCCCAGGTTTGCGGCCAACAAAGATGTACTCATTGGCCAGGAGCCCGGGCAGGAGTCGCAGGCCAACAGAATGCAAGGTCTGGAGCCACGTCCGCAGGCGATAGCCGGAAATCCTGGCTGAGTGCTCGTCGCTGTGCCTTTGCGAGGGATGGCGCAAAAATGGCACATGATAGAGCAGTGGCATATTGAGTGCCGAATACTCCTTCTCAATAAGAAAGCCTGCTTGTTTGAGCATGGCCCGAGCTTCCTGCCGCCGATAATTCCATTTGTGGAACTCAGTGGCGTGTTTTCCGCGCCCCTTATAGTAGTCGATCATCCGGTTATGCAGGCTGTCAGAGCGGAACTCCGCACACAAGCGGCCTCCCGGTCGAAGCACCCGGAACGTTTCGCTGATGGCGGCGGCTACATCATCTTCAAGGCTATGATAGACGCCGAAGCAAAGAACCGTTGTGAAGCGTCCGGTCTCGAATGGCAGTGTGCGAGCGTCTGCATGCACGACACGCAGTTCAGGATCGCACGCCTGTAGCTTCGTTATGACCGGCGCGACGTTGTCGACCCCGACAATTCTTGTGCCCCTCGCATGGTAGTAGCGCAGGAGGCGCCCGGCACCGCAGCCGAGCTCCAGGACTTCACCATCACGGTCCCGAACGACCATGTTGGCATACAGAAGCGGATAGCTGTCGTGCCCTTCTGCAGGCGCGTCAACAGGGATCTGGTTCCATCGTGTGATCCAGTACTCGGGAGATTTCTTTTCTCGATAGGTCTTGCGCATCTATCTTAACGGCTGGCCGCAAAAGGCCATTTAGTCTTCAGTCTCTCACCATCGGGAATCCGCGACTCATTACAAACAAACACAAGCGCTTCCGAGCCGTGACCGTCAGGGAGCGGTCTTCGGCCCTTTTTTCAGCAACCCGCTAATGAACGGCAGCCACTCATGGCTCCATCTATAATCTAGTGGGTAGGCACGTAACAGGGCAGGTGAAAACGCAGCCGTGGGGCATTTAAAACCTATCGTAAAATCCGGCGATTACACCGGGCTGGCTAATGACTACTCACGGCACCGTCCCGACTACAGCCCGTCCGTGCTCGATGCGCTATTGGGCTTACTCAATAAGCCTGCGGCAGATGTCGACTTTGTTGACGTGGGTGCAGGCACAGGCATCTGGACGCGAATGGTCTACCGCAAGGGCGTGAAGTCAGTTACGGCCATCGAACCGAACGACGACATGCGGGCGGCCGGCATGGCGGATAGCGCCGATACCACCATTCGTTGGCTGGCTGGCCACGCCGAACAAACAGGCGCGCCAGCAGGTTCCAGTGATTGGCTGACAATGGCCTCCTCCTTTCACTGGACCAATTTTGATGCAGCCACTCGAGAGTTTCATCGTATGCTGCGCCCACAGGGACGATTTACGGCTCTATGGAACGCCCGCCTGGTAGAAACCAATCCACTCCTGGTCGAGATCGAGGCGCACTTATCCGCGATGCGGCCAAACATCAAGCGCGCATCGACCGACATGAAGGAAACGCTTTCTGAGCGACTTTGGTCGTCACCCTGGTTTGAAGACGTGGTCTACATGGAAGGCCGGCATGACGTCATCATGACCCCTGAGCGCTATCTGGGGGTCTGGCGTTCCGTCAACGAGTTGCGACTGCAGCTTGGCGAGCAGCAGTTTGCTGCATTCCTTGATTTTGTCGAGCGACGCGTTGCCGGCCAGCGTTCGATCAAGGCGACCTACACAACTCGCGCCTGGTCGGCGCGCCGGAAAGACTGAGGTCGCGATGCGGCTGTCGTTTTCGACGCGGGCTGACCTACCTCGTTTGTGGTTGAACCTAAGGCTCCTGGCTATAACCGAGCTTGTTAATTCGGCTTTTTGTTAACTCGTCCAGTCCGCTGATGAAGTTACTGAATCGCGGGACCTTTTGTTTAGCGGCCAAGTAGCCGTAAGGCAAGCTTCGGGGAGGGACCAAGTATAACCGGCCCAAGTCAACGTCGACCGACATGACTTCAACGATCTTGGAGAACTCTTTGAGCGGATCGGTCATGAAGTCCTCAAGCCGCAAGCTGAGCGTGGCGCATTGCGTATAAAGCTCGGTTTCCTCAACAAACTCCCGAAAAGATAGGAATCGCGGGCCTGGCACATCTGCGAAGAATTCAGGATCGCCTTCGGCAAAGGCCTGGAATTCAGGGAAGTTCTGCTCCAGGTCGGCACACAAATCGTCCGCGTCCTCATAAACCTCCGAGATACCAAGGATGGTTCTGTCGTCGCGAAGCTTCGTGCGCCACCAAACCCAATTGGTCAACAACGAATCGAGGGGGTGACGATAGAGAAAAATCAGATCGGCAAATCCCAACCTGACCGATTCCAGCAGTCGGCCGGTCACGGCCGGCGGCTCCTGACCACGAGAAACATACCGGATGGTGGCATGGCCGCTGTAGATCATTGGTGTCGGGCCTGGATGTACCCGGATCTCATCCCTGAAGTATTTCGCCCGTTCTCCAATGTTGTGCCGAATCAGTTCATTGACATATTGACGTCCTGTGCCGAACAAACCGATAACGTAGGCTGTCCTGTCCCTTCCCAGGTCCGGATCGCTGTGCGATGCGGAACTCTCGCGAGCTGGTTTTTTCGCGTCTGTTTTTACGCCGCCAGCGGCGGCTTCTAGTTGAGCTGTCTTTTGCAGGCCGACCAGCGCCTGTACCTGCTCATGCAATATCTCAAGCCGCTTTTCGATTGCCGCCAGCCTAACGGCAGTGCTTTCGGACTGGATAGCGGCTTGACCTAAGCCAACCTTGTTAATGGAGAAACGCTCCCGGGCAACCATGTTCATGGAAAGGTGGTCGAGGGCTCCGACGATTTCGTCGAGCGAGCGGTTCACGGCGGCATTGACTTCCTGCAATGGCCGAACGTACCAAGCCAACGAGCGAGCGATCAACTTCTTGAGACGCTGAATCAGATCATTGTGCCAACCGGGGGCCCTCGGGTTGACGCTGCCCACCGCCATGCCAAGCCGTTCCAGGTCGGCGACCGTGCGGCGCAGTTCATCCAAGCCATAGAAGTTCCAGCCGTACTCGGTTTCACGGACAAACTGTGCCACCTTTAGACGTTTGAGGATGGCGGCGACCGCGAATGTGGGCGGAGCTTCGTTTACACGCTGCACAAGCAGTGCAGCAATGTTGCTGGTGGTGCGCGGCAAGTCCGTTTGGACAAACTCCATCAGGCAAATTGCTTTCGCCACCCGGGATGCCATTCCGGGGTAGTCTTTGTCCTCGTCGAAGCGCTGACGAATGTCTAGTATGTCCTTCTGCTTCTCCCACGGAAGATTGCCTTCCACCAGTTCATAGATCTTGTCGATGCTCACCAGAGCGGCGACGAGTTGATTGGCCAGCCGGGTCTGGTCGGACACCAGCATTTGAAAACACTGCTTGACGATGGTGCGATTGCTGCTGTCGACGTATTTTGACGCATTGGGCTGCAGCCCCAGGCCAGCCAGGACATCAATGGAAAGGTCGAGTAAATGCGGAAGGTAAGGATAACACCGGACAAACTCATCTTCACCGAACTCGGTGCGGCGGGAGGAGTGCTCCAGCTTGACGCTCTGTCTCAGAGACGCGCCGTGATCGCGGAATAACTTTTTGAGGATCGGCTCTTGGCTCGGCTTCTTGCGGAGCACACGGCGGGTCACTACCTCGCGGATGCCGGCGTCTGAGAGGTCGATCTGGTGTTTGAAATGGCCCTGCAGTTTAGGCAGGTCGATGGCGCCACCCACAAGGGAGGCGTAGACATCCTGCACCTTCTGCTGGGCCGTAGCGATGATCCACACGGGGCCCGGCATCTTTCCGGCCTTCAGCCGTTGAACGCCTTGCCGGCCAAACTCCTCGACGGCGGCCAGCAGGTTTTGAAGGCGTTCGTCATCGTGCGCGACGTAGTGGTCTACATCGTCCAGGACGAAAGCGAAGGCCTTACCAGGACGGCGGACATCGCATAGATCAAACGACCTCTCGACCAGGTCTTTGATATTCAGCCCGCTGAAGGGCCGAGCCTCGGCGTAGTCCAAGTCGCGCAACAGGACCCGGTACATGAGTTCGGCTATGTGCTCCGAGCCGGTGCTTAGCGACGGGAGCGCGGCAACGTCCAGCATGAATGTCTCGTACGGAACAGCTCGATTGAGGAACTCAACGGACCCGGCGACCTGCTCGGATTCCACCTGCTTCACGAAGAGCGAACTGGCGCGAACGCCGCGTACTACGCGGTCCCCCAGAACGTATCCGAGGTTTTTCGCGAAGGAAGATTTGCCGGAGCCTCGGAAGCCTGAAATCCAGACTCCAACTCTTTCATCGGGGGACTTCGGAGCTGCCGCCATCGCGGAGAACAGGCGTTCGTACCCGGCCGTGATGCGATCCGTCGCAATGTATTCGGCCAGCTCCGCGGACACCGTATCCGGATCATCGTTGTTGACGTTAATGAACTCTTCTACAGGGCTGGACAAATTGCAGTCCAGCAGGTCGACGATTCTGATCATCACGTTCGCACACTCAACTTACACACCGAGGTCGTAGCCAATCTTTGCAATCCGGCTTTTTGTTAACTCGTCCAGTCCGTGGATAAAGTCTCTGAATCGCGGGACCCTTTCTCTTACCGTCAAATAACCATAAACTCTGGTCATCAGGGAAGTCTCCCGCAGACGGCTCAAATCAACAGGGGCGGACATCACTTGAACGATCTTAGAGAACTCCTTGACGGGATCGATGCTGAAGTCCTCGAGTCGAAGCGTGAGCGCAGCGAATTGCAGAAACAGCTCGGTTTCCTCGACAAACTGCGCGAAAGAAAGAAATGGAGGGCCCGGTGCTGCCGCGAAAAACTCGGCATTGCCTTGGGCGAACGCTTCGAATTCAGTGAAGTTTTGCTCCAGATCGGCACACAGTTCGTCCGTGTTCGCATAGACCTCCGAGATACCGCGAATCATTCTACCGTCGCGAAGTTTCGTCCGCCACCAAACCCAGTTAGTTAACAACGAATCGAGCGGGTGCCGATAGACAAAGATTAAGTCGGCGAATCCTGAGTTAACTGCTTCTAAGATCTGGCTCGTTACCTCCGGTGGATACTGAAGACGGGAAACGTGGCGCATCGTCACATGGCCGCTGTAGATCATCGAGGTTGGGCCCGGGTGGAGGCTGATTGTATCCCTAAAGTAATTTGCTCTTTCGCCAATATTATAAAGTAATAACCGATTGACATACCAGCGTCCGGTGCCAAAGAGGCCAATCACATAAGTGGTCCTGTCGTTACCGGCCCGGGGGACTCTCCAACCACGATTTAACAAGAAGATATTGGCTTTGACGCGAAGAGGGTGCACCAGATTGTAGGCGACGGTCGCCCGGGCTGACGTCCATTTCTCACGAGGCGACTTTTTCCAGAACCTGCTGAGCTTGTGAAGTAACTGCATCTTACTCAACACCCTAATCGACGTCCGGTTCGATCACTCTTGAGTTCAGCTGGCTGGGATAGAAGACCCGGCGTTCGCCTGGATACGGAACCGAGAAGCCTTTGGTTGCATACCAGATGGCGTGATTCAACAAGTTCGGATCGGCGACATCCGGCGCCTGATTCGGTCCCTGTGGAAAGAATTTCGTGAGTTCCTTTCGCCAAGCCTTTTCGAGATTGCTCTTCGCCGCCGGATTCAGGGTGTCGAGCGGGATCCGATTCGGGACCGCCGTGAAGGGTCTCAGGTCCGCGGACTCCGCAAAAGCATCCGTCATCGCTGATGCCAGGAAATCGTGCTGGTTCATGGGCGGAAGGCCCAGCAAGTCCTCAATCGTTCGAACCATGTTTATTTGCGTGTAGTATGTGTGATTAACCTGGGTGCGTTTTATGTACGGGCTGACGATGAACGCCGTGGAGCGATGTCCATCCACGTGATCCACGCCGCTTTGGGAGTCGTCCTCGACGATGAAGATCGCGGAACTGGACCAGTACGGACTGTGGCTGACGGCATCCACGAGACGGCCAACCGCCAAGTCGTTATCCGTAACTTGTGCGGCTGGCGTTGGAAATCCTACACTCGTCCCGCTCGTGTGATCCGTACAGAGGGTCATCACAATCAGGTTCGGCAAGTTGCTGTTCTTGACGTAGGATTGAAACTCTCTCAGAAAGATATCCAGCCGGTATTGATCTGGAATCCCAGTGTTGAAATTGGGGAAGTCCGGATTAAGGTGCTCCTCAACCGATGGTACATCCGCAACCGCCTGGAACCGGCCCAGTGGAACATGCAGCGTGCCCGTCTTTTTTCCTTCCAGAATGAGAGCATCGTCGTACCAGGAACTCCAGCTCCCGAACTCCTCACCAGGCCCGTTGAAGTGTGGAGCGAACTCGCCATAGATGCGGACGCTCAAGCCGTGGGCTAGCGCATCCATCCAGATGAAGCCGGTGGGCGAATAGGCCAGGCTGTCGCCGCCATTGAAGGGATAGCTGCGAACAAAGTCGGTGAACTGCTTCTCGATGTAATCGGGAGCAATGGCTTGATCGGTCCACTGATGGCCGTCGGCTGACAGAAGGCCCGAGTCGTAGAAATTGTCGAACAATACGTAGGTATCTGCCAACGCATGCTGATTGGGAGTCACTGTGGCGCCGAACTGGACCAGATTCGGGTCGCCATTTCCACGCCCGTCGTCACCCAGGACTTGGTCATAGGTTCGATTCTCCTTAATCACGTAGAAAACATGCTTGATGAGGTGTTCGCGGAAAGGCAAAGTACTGTGCCGGGGTTTGTCCCGGTCTGTCCAGCCGTTGTTGAAAGCGATTTTCGCGCCGTATTCTTTGAACTCCGCCGGCGTCGGAAGGGCAACAATAGAGACGCTGCCGAGAAACGTGTGGGTATTCTTGCCGGGCGGCGCGCCATAATCAGGGACAGCGGAACCCACCGAAGTGCCTTTCGTGCTCGCGACAATTAGCTTCTCCGGAATTGCGTCGGCGCCTGTCTGCCGCGCGGTCTGCGCGCCGGCGATGGCTACGGAAGCGGGGTACCATGCTGTCGGTACGAAGCCTTCAAAATCGAGATGCCGATTCGTCCAGCGATAGAAAGCGGCAGCGTTATTAGTTCCCAGGGTCACCACCAGTTCGTTCCTCGATGTCATCGCCAGACCATTGGGAGAACTTCCAAAAGGCGCATTGGGAAAGGTCTGAATGTGACGTGTCTCAACCACCGTGTTCGTCTTGGTGTCGATCACGGAAACAGAATCGCTGTTGCTGTTCGCCACGAAAACATATCCGCCCGAGTAAAGAATCGCCGTTGGCTGCAAACCCACCTGGACGCTGTGAATGACACTCTGAGTCGACAACTTGATGACGCTCACCGTGCCGGTAATAGAGGCGGCGGAGTGGGGATCCGCCACAATCGGGGTGCCGGCCGAGAGGTCTGTGAACTCGCCTCGCTTTGCTTGGCGGCCGCCCTGATTGGTCACGTAGGCAAAGTCGCCGGCGATCACGACGCTGCGAGGCGCATTGCCGACTGAAATTTTGCGGATGAGCTTACGCTTGGTCAGGTCGATCACGCCGAGCGAATTCGCCATGTTCAAGACGACGTACAACGTTTTCTGGTCGGACGAAAGGGCCAATCCGCCGTTGTTGACAGCTCCAGCGCCGGTGGGAAGCTTGATTTGATCGTCAAGAGCCAGCCGCCCGTCGTTTGCCACCTTGGCAATCGAAACCAACCCGTCGTCCTGGGAAAAGTAGAGCCTGCTTCCGTCTTGCGAATAGATCACGCCGTCGTAAGAGGCATGGTTGTCGCCCGGATTGAACTCCTGTATTACTTTGCCGGCCATCAGATCCACAATCACCACCGGCGCAGTAGGGAGATTCGATTGTTCGGAGCCGGTGTTCAGCACGGCGGCTGTCTTCTGGTTCGGGTTGACGGCCACAGCCAGCGGTCGCCCGTTGAAACTGATTTGCCGGCCGGCGGGCGAGACAATCTGGTTGGTTGGGACGACGAAGCTTCCGTTGGTTTGCGGCCCGACGTGATAATCAGGCAGCGCCTGACCGCTGGCAAGGGCGGTGGAGAGGACGGATGCAACGAAATAGAGCGTGAGCGATTTCGAATTGCTCATAAGCCGGAATTGCCGTTTGCTTTCTTGGTGACCGCGCCGTCGAAATCGGCTTCCTAATGCAGCATCGGGAACAACACTCGGAGACGCGCATCGTCGGGGTGCGCGCCGTACTCACAGATTTCAAAAGCCTCGTAGTATTTTGTGCTGTTCCCTTTTTCAGGACCGTACCATTTCACCAGCGCAGCACGGACGGCTGGCGTTGGCTCGGTATTCCAGTGATGCTTCAGCCAAGCCTTCCGTTCCGCGGGATCCTGAGGAACTTCACTCAACTTCCCGTCCACCCAGGGTAGCCACTCATAGAACTGCGAGACATGGGAGTCCAGCGCGTTGGTCTTCTGATCGATCACGTCGTCCAGCGCTACGGCAACATCGGGCCTGAAAGGATTCGGGCGCTGGAAATTATCCTGGTAGTAGAAGAAAACTGGATTCTTGCGCAGGGCGGGCGTATCCGGCACGATGTTTGGCACCACCACCATGTAGGCAGCGTCCTGTACTAACACGCCCGTGTAGCGATGATCCGGATGATAGTCATTGGGCCGCGGCGCTAGCACTACGTCCGCTTTCCAGCTCCTGATCTCGCGAATGATCTGCTCGCGGACCTCGAGTGTAGGCAACAGCTGTCCATCATGATTGTCGAGAACCTCGTACTCAATCCCTAGCCGCCGGGCCGATTCTTTCGCCTCCGCCAGCCGCCGCTTAGCCAGTTCAGTGCCGTGCATCGTTTGATGGCCCGCATCGCCGTTCGTGACCGAGACGAATTTCACGGGATAGCCCGCTTTGACCCAAAGCGCAGCCGTTCCGGAGGCGCGGATATCGCAATCGTCCGGGTGGGCTCCGAAGGCGATGATGCGAATCTTATCCCCTTGCGCAATGACGTTTGTGGCGGCACTTAACGCAAGCAGCAAAGTACTTAGAACCTGAGCTCTGGCCATGGCTCTATTGTGCACCTGCCAGCAAAGCTGCTGAGCTAATGCGCTTCGCCTTCGGCTCCGTATTCCTTCAGCTTGTTGAACAGAGTCTTCAGGCTGATGCCGAGAATCTCGGCGGCACGCGTCTTGTTGTTCTTGGTGTGCTGCAGGGTGAGTTGAATCAGCGCCCGCTCGGCCTGTGCCACCGTCGTGCCGACGGGCAGGGAGACATTTCCTGGCTCAAACACCGTAGACGCCGAGCGTTGGCCGGTGGAGACACCGAAGTCGAAGGGTAGATGGGCCATGAGAATGGCGCCCTCGCCGGCCACGATGACGGCACGTTCCAAAACGTTTCGCAGCTCTCGCACATTGCCCGGCCAATTGTGCTTCCGGAAGGCTTCCATTACATCGGGACTCACATGGCTCACGTTGCAACTGTGCTTGCGGTTCAGATTCGCGATCAGTGTTTCGCACAGCAATTCCAGATCGCTCATGCGCTGGCGGAGCGGCGGCAGTGTCATCTGAAAGACGTTAAGGCGATAGTAGAGGTCTTCGCGCAGGTCGCCCTTTTTCAGGGCTTGCTCGATGTTGCGGTTGGTGGAGGCGATCACGCGCACATCCACGGAGATTTCCGTCTTGCCGCCCAGCCGCCTGACGCGCGAGTCTTCCAGAACGCGCAAGAGCTTGGCCTGGGTTCCGGTGGGCATCTCTGCCAGCTCATCCAGCAGTAGCGTGCCGTGCTGAGCCAGTTCGAAGCAGCCCGCCCGGCGTTCCAGTGCACCGGTAAACGCGCCCTTCTCGTGGCCGAACAGCTCACTTTCTATCAGCGTCTCCGGCAAGGCAGCGCAGTTGATGGCAATGAAGGGGCCTGCCCGGCGATCACTCAGCTGATGTATGGCGCGTGCGACAAGCTCCTTGCCCGTTCCGCTCTCACCGGCCACCAGGACCGAGGCCTTGCTGGAGGCCACCTGGCGAACGATGGAGAAAACCTGTTGCATTTCTTCGGAAGTCCCCACCATGTCGACCAGCACACCCTGGTAGGAGAGCTGTCGTTGCAGTCGCTCAGTCTCTTCCGTGAGCTGGCTCTGGGTGGAGGCCCTTTGGAGCAGAATGCGCAGCGCGTTGGGCTGGATGGGCTTCTCAAGAAACCAGAACGCTCCCAAATCGTGAATGGTCTGGATGGCGGTTTCAATATTCCCAAAAGCGGTCAGCACGATGGCTGGCGGCATTTGGCCATCGGCGCCCAAACGCTGCATGAGCTCGAATCCATCCATCCGCGGCATCATCAAATCAGTGATGATGACGTTGGCTGGGAAACCAGCTAGTTTTTCAAGCGCTTCCAGACCGTCGGCTGCGGTTTCAACCGTGAATCCCCAGGAGGCGACCAGCGCAGCCAGCGGCTGGCGTTGGGACTCCTCGTCATCGACGATAAGGACGTTCGACGCTGAGCGCGGCTGGGTTCCCACGAAGTCAGTGTAACTGATGTAACAGCGGCGGCTTCCCGGCCCTGACGTCTGCCAGGTATCAATTCGACCTAGGAATCCTCTAAACTGATCAACAATGAGGCGTCGCCGCTTTTTCCAATTTGTTCTCTGCCTTACCACCGGCTGGGCGTTCGCATCGGCTCCGAATGAAACTCAATCGGACGCCATCGACGTGAAGCAATCGCTGGACCGGCTTGCTGTGACGGGCAGCGTTCTAATGATTGCAGCGCACCCTGATGATGAAAACACAGGACTTATTTCGTACCTGGCCCGCGGGAGAAAGGTCCGGACAGCGTATCTGTCGCTCACGCGCGGGGAAGGAGGACAGAACGTCATCGGGCCTGAGCAGGGTGCCGACCTCGGCGTTCTGAGAACCGAAGAGTTGCTGCAGTCCCGGCGAGTGGACGGTGGACAGCAATACTTTTCCCGGGCCATTGATTTCGGCTACTCCAAGAGCGCCAAGGAATCACTCGACAAGTGGGGGCACGACGCGGTTCTGGGAGACATCGTCTGGGTGATCCGATCCTTCCGTCCGGATGTGGTGATTTTGCAGTTCACTGGGACGTCGCGCGATGGCCACGGCCAGCATCAGGCGTCGGCGATTCTGGGCCGCGAGGCCTATGACGCCGCGGGCGACCCGAAAAGGTTTCCGGAACAGTTGAAGTACGTTCAACCGTGGCGCCCAACCCGTCTGATGGTGAACCGGCGCGGGTTCACCAAGGAAATGCAAAAAGAGATCGATGCCTTAACGGAGCGCGTCGACCTGGAAATCGGCGGATACGATCCCCTGCTGGGCTACAGCTACGGAGAGTTGGCGGGCATTAGCCGTAGCTTGAACAGCAGTCAGAGTGACGGCACTCCCCGCATGCGTGGTGACCTGAAAACCACGTTGGTGACGCTCAGCGGGCCGCCGGCTAAGACGGACCTGTTCGATGGAGTGGACCTGACATGGTCCCGCTATCCGGGCGGCGAGGCAGTCGGAAAGATGCTGGCTGAAGCCGCTCGTAACTGGAAAGCTGACGATCCTACGGTGTGCATTGAGTGGCTGGTGAAAGCTCGCGAGGCCGCAGCCAGGTTGGATTCGCCGGAAGTAGCGGATCGGATCCGTCAGATTGACGAGACCATTGCGAAGTGCGCCGGCCTGTGGCTCGATTTCAGCACCGATCGCGAACAGATTCTCGCCGGCAATGAGTTCAAGCTCAAAGTGACGGCAATCCAGAGAACAGCGCTGCCGGTCGTGATTGAATCGCTGCGCGTGAACGGCCAGGAACTTCCCGGGACGAAGACGCCCATCGCTTTGAAGCTCAATGAAGTCAAGGCGATTGAGGCGCCGCATACAATCGCCGCTGAAAGCGTGACTACGCAGCCGTACTGGCTGCAGAAGCCGGCGGTGGGTGATCTCTATCAGGTTGCGGATCCCCGGCTGATCGGGCTGCCGGAGAATCCGCCGCTGTTGACCCTTGAGGCTGACGTACAGATTGGGCAAGAGCGTATCAAGTTGGAGCGGCCGGTTCTTTACCGCTACATGGACCGGATGCACGGTGAGTCCATTAAGCCGGTCGTGGCCATGCCGCCGGCTTCACTGCGGTTTCTTCAACCTACGCAGGTTTTCCCAGGGCTGTCGGGCAAGAAAATTGAAGTGGAGGTCAACTCACACGCTGCGATAAAAGAAGGCCGCGTGTCGCTGCAAGCGCCGGCGGGTTGGAAGATTGAGCCCGCCTATCGGCAGGTGGCTTTCAACAGCGCCGGTCAACAGGAGGTTTTGACGTTCGACGTGACGCCCGCGCAGGATGCAGCGGCAGGTGATTTGAAGGCTTCACTCGAGACGGACGGCCGTCGGATTGCCGTGGACGTGCGCCACATCGATTACCCTCATATTCCGCTGCAAACGCTTTTCCCGCCGTCCGAAACCAAACTGGTTCGCGCGGACGCCGTGGTGCTGGCGCGCCGCGTGGGATACGTGATGGGCGCAGGCGACGATGTTCCCGCCGCACTGCTGCAACTTGGCTGCACGGTGGCGCTGCTAAGCCCGGCTGACCTGGCACAAGGCGACCTCGGCCAGTTTGATGCGATTGTCACTGGCATCCGCGCCTATACCGAACGGCCCGATCTGGTAGCCAATCAAGCGCGTTTGATGGAGTATGTGTCAAATGGCGGAACCTTGGTGGTGCAGTACAACCGTATTGAACGCGACCGTTCCGAGCTACTAAAACACATGGGCCCCTATCCCTTTGAGATCGGGAACCAGCGGGTGACCGTGGAGGAGGCCCCGGTCGTTTTCGACGCGGCCAATCCATTGCTCTCCTCGCCGAACCGCATCACCCAGCGGGACTTCGACGGTTGGGTGCAAGAGCGAGGTCTGTATTTCGCTACCAAATGGGACGCGCATTACGAAACACCGTTTGAGATGCATGACCCGGGCGATCCATCCATGAAGGGTTCCACACTGGTGACGCGCTACGGCAAAGGCGTGTACATCTTCACGGCGCTTTCGTTCTTCAGGGAGCTCCCGGCGGGCGTGCCCGGAGCATACCGGCTGTTTGCAAACTTTCTGAGCGCCTCAAAGACGCTAGGGGCGGGTGCGGCGGCGACAAATCGGGCGGGGCGTTGATGAACGATGAAGCCGGGCAGGACCGGGGGGACGCTCTGCAAAACGAGGCGCGACAGTCACAACGGCGGCCGGACCAGGCGGAGCGCGATGAGCCGCCTCCGTTTCTAGGAACCTGGGGCCGGGTCTATGCCATGGTGATCCTTTATCTCGGCCTGCTCATCGCGGCGCTATACGGAATGACGCGGGCCTTCGCGCCATAGCGCTGGAAGACTTTAGCGCGCGATAAACTGCAGTTAGTGCAGAAGCTGCTTGAAGTGATCGCGTGTTCGGCTGAAGATGCGATCGAATCCGAATTGGGCGGGGCGAACCGTATCGAACTCGTGCGCGCTCTCGCTAAAGGCGGATTTACGCCCGATCTGATGATCGTTCGTGCCATCGTCTCCGCTGTCAGGATCCCGGTGCGGGTCATGGTCAGAGAGAGCGACGCACCTACCGTTTTCAGCGCGGAAGAGTTCCGGCTGATCGAAGACCGGCTGCGCCGATTGAGCGAGCTTCCGCTCGACGGCGTAGTGGTGGGCTTCGTGCGCAAAGGCGTCATTGAAACCGAGAAGCTGGAACGCATCATTAAGATCGTGCCGAACTCGCACATCACCTTCCACCGGGCCTTCGAGCAGGTACGCGACCAGCACGAAGCGCTGCGAACTCTCAAACAGTTTCCTCAGGTGGACCGCGTTCTGACCTGTGGATGCGACGGCGACAGTGCCACAAGGCTGCGCTGCCTGGAGGAACTTCAGGAACATGCTGGCCCTGAGATTACCATCCTTGCGGCAGGCGGCTCGGACGAAAAGACCCTGCGGCTGTTGGCCTCTAGCGACGTGATCCGGGAAGTTCACGTAGGCCGCGCAGCGCGCATGCCCGCCGTTCACAATGGACCGGTACGTCGAGCGCGCGTAGCTGCCGTTCGCGAGATTCTGGAAAGTGGCCGGCGGCCGATGGTGGGAACGTAACTGGTCCCCGCTTAGCGGATGCTGGCGCGAACATCAAACTTGTAACTCGGCGAAGCTTCTTTGTCGGCCTGGAAGGTAAGTTTCAGGTACGACTTTGGACGAAACTCGAACCGCAGTGGCAGGATGTTTGCCGACGAGGCGTCATACCAAACCAAGAAGGGTGTTTCCAAACCGGTTTTCGAGTTCCTGATAACACCGGCCAGGCGCGTCGCGTTTTCCTGATCAACAATGAGCCCCTCCCGGGCGAGCTCGGCCCCCACCTTCAAGTCAGCTGATTTCACGATGGTCAGGCGGAATACGGTTCCGTTGTGAACGATGCTCTGCTCGGTCTGTGCGGCGGGTGACATCAGCGCCGAGCGCATGGCGTAAAGGAAGGTCCGAAGCTGGGCAGGTTGAGCTCCGGCATCGTTGCTCTTCATGACAATAGCGCCCGGCAGTGTTTGCGCTTTGAGTTGCTGCTGGATCTGGCGTAGCATCTCGACGGAGTCCGACCACTGAAAAGCAGCGGGCAGTTGCATCTGGCAAATCGAATAGCGCATCGACGAGCCGGAGGCAAAGCCCTGTGCAACCGTGTAGGGCACTTGTTTACCCCGCTTGGCGTCTTCCAGCGCGGCCTTTGCCTGCGAGATGGATTCCTCACCGCTCGAGGTCATAAACCCGAAGTATGACGACTGGGTAGGTCCGCCGCCGTCCTCCCGGACCACCTCCTGGATGAGGCCCATCCGATTGAGACCGTGTGCACGATCCGGGCTGGAACCGCTCACGAACTGCAAAACAACCGACTGATCGGCATCCTTGGCAATGCTCGCGAATCCGCCGCCGACTCCGCAGCGCGAGAAAACCGGAATGCCAAATACCGTGACGTGGGCGCACGCATCGTAATGGCGGTAGAGGCTGTTCGGTGGGGTGCTGAGAGTTCGCGACGCTGGAACCACCCCGGCGTGCTGGCTGAAGCCGGCCGAAGGGGCCGCCACCAGCGCAAGCCACATAGCGCTTCCGGCGGAAACCCGCGATCGCATCACAAACAAAGTGCCTGCTGTGTTAGGAAGCATCTCACGGCAACAGAATCGCCGTTTCCTGTTTCGATCAGATGGCTGCCGGATAACAGGCCAATAAAACAATGGCTTTTGAGAATGTTTTTTCTTTACTTGCCTGCCATTGAATGGCCGGTGATCGCTTTTTTGGCGAGGTGTCTCAGCTCGCCGGCAGGGCAGGCGCGGACTGGCGCCGGAACATGGCCCGAAATGCTTTGAAGATGAGGCGGAAAATAAGGGCCGATGCCAGCAAGCCCACCGCCACGACTCCAAGAATGACCAGCGGATGAACGCTCATCAGATACGTTCCGCCAATTGTGAGCGCATCTTCAAACAGACTGAGACCGACATTTGAAAAGGGTTCGGGCGAGGTGTTTGCGGCCAGCCGCGTAGCTGCCTTTGTGCCGTGCGAGCTGAGCGCTAACGTGCCGCCGGCAAGCAGTGCGAGCAGGCGAACGGACGGATCGAAGTCAGCAAAGGCGCTGGCAGCAAGGATTGCCCCAGCCGGAATTCGAATAAAGGTGTGGATGGCGTCCCAAACGGAATCGACCGCGGGGACCTTATCCGCGATGAACTGCATCACGAAGAAGACTGCTGCAATGCCAATTACCCACCAGTTGCTGACGTAACTCAGATGGCCGGGTAGGTGGACCAGGTTGTAGCGCTGCAGCAGGCCCAGCGTAAGGACAGTCGCATAGAGGTTGATGCCGGACAACCACGCCGATCCCATGGAAAATGCAAGTGTGGTGAAGTCCATGTGTGTCCTACGTCGGTGTTACCAATCTACAACGGGCCAGCCTTCCGCCAGGAAGGCCTAGAAGTCGAATTGATCGATGTTCTGTTTGGTGAAGACGAATGGTGCCCCTAGGATGATGTCGGTGCCCCGGATCTTCAACGAGCCTAACCGGCCTGCGTCGAACGCAGGCTGGCCGATCGGGAACTGATCCCGGACCAGCGCGGCTGCCGTTGTCACGACCAGATAACCCAGGTCGCGGGTCTTCCAAAGAACCACCGCCGCGACGTCGCCGGAACGAACATACGGCTTCGAGAGATTGGGCAGCGAGAGACCGACCGCCTTCACATCGGAGCGGCCTGACTGCTTGATGGCTTCGCCGGCGCCGGGCACGGCAGGCGCCGAAATCACTATGATGACGCGGACCTTGGGATAGACCTTCAGAATGGTCTGCGCCTCGGAGAAAGCTTTGTCGCGATCGTCGTCGCTGGGACGAATCACGGTCAGCCTCATTTTCGGGTACTTGGCCGCGACGCGAGCGCGGATCGCGTCAATCCACTTGTTCTGGTTGGCTGCGCTGAGCGCGCCGGTGATGACAGCGAACTCGCCTTCATCGTGCATGATCTTCGCCGCTTCATCCGTAAGCGTCGTACCGATGCCTTCGGGTGTGGCCTGATTGACGAAGTAGTCGCGGGAATCCGGTTCGGCGTCGGCATCCCAAGTAACCACCTTGATGCCCTGCGCCCGCGCCTTTCGCAAGACTGTAGAGATGGCTGGTGCATTCTCCACGGCGACAGCAATGGCATCGACATGTCGAGTGATCCAGCCCTCGATCACTTCATTCTGTTTGGCGGCATCCAGGCCAGTGGGGCCATCCCAGATAAGATCGACATTCAGTTCCTGAGCTGCCTCCTCCGCGCCCAGCCGGCAGCTGATGAAGTACGGGTCTCCCTTTGCCTTTGGCATAACGCCAACCGTGACGCGGCGCGCTGTTCCCGTGTTGTTAGGGACGATGGCCCCGGTGATGCGGCCACGCACTGCCGGACGCAGGCTCTTGACGAGATACCAATTGCTGAGCGAAACAATCACTGCACCTGCTAGGACGGTGGCGCACAGGATGGCGAGTTGCGAGTTCTTCATAATCGATTCCCGATCAGCGCCGGATTTCTCGCCGGCAGCAGGGCGACGAATGCGGTTGGCAAAGCGCTCCAATGCAATGGTGACAACCAGCAGCGCGCCGGTAAGAATTCCTGCCAGTTCCGCCGGCAACGCGGCCAGTCGAAGCCCGTTCTGGAGAACAACGATAGCAGTGATCCCCAGCAGGCTGCCCGGAATTGTACCCGAACCGCCGAAAATGGATGTTCCTCCCAGCACAACCGCCGTAATAGCGGTCAGTTCATAACCATTGCCCGCGTCCGACTTCGCCTGCCCCAGGTGAGCGACATAGATGATGGCCGCAACACTCGCCGCAAATCCGGACAGCGCGTAGACCAGAAGCAGCCGGCGCGCCACCGGTAGGGCAGCGTACCGTGCGCCTTCACTGGAGTAACCGACCGCACGCAATGCCCGCCCAACCACGGTCCGGTGCTGCAATGCAAAGTACGCGACGGCAGCGACGACGAGAAATACTGTTTGCGTGGGCACAATGCCGCCGAGATACCCCTGCCCTAAGAACAGGAAGCCGGCCGGAAAGCCGGAGTAATTCCGGGCTCCGCCCGTAAGACCTTCCGCGAGGCCTCGAAACAGCGAATACGTGCCGAGCGTGACGATAAGTGGTGAAACGTTCAGCCGGGCGATGAGCGTTCCGTTCAACAAGCCGCCAGCGATGCCGATGCACAACACGGCGCCGGCGGCGGCCGGAATCGGCCAGCCATCATGCCAAAGCGCTCCGAAGCTAACCGCGCAGAGTCCCATCATCGATCCCACGGAGAGATCAATCCCGCCGGTGATGATGACCGGAGTCAGGGCAAGCGTCAGAAGCCCGATCTCCACGCCAAGCCGTATGCACTCAAAAAAATTGGTGACGGAGAGGAAGCTGGGAGCCGCCAGGCTGAGCAGCACGATCTCCACCAGCAGCAGAATGCCGACGAACACTTCCTGTTTGGCGGCTTTCATACGCAGGCTACGCGTGAACCGCTGGTCTTGAGGTGCGGGCGGCAAGGGCGTCAAACAGCACTGTCAGCAAAATGATCGCGCCCTGGATAGCCTTCTCCCAGTACGCACTCAAGCCCAGGAAAGTGAGCGCCGGACCAATGCAACCCAAGAGACAAACACCAATGAACGTGCCAACAAAAGAACCACGGCCGCCCGTGATCGGCGTGCCCCCGACAACTACCGCGGCGATGGCTTTCAATTCGAGGCCGATGCCTGCGTTGGCCGGCACATCGGAAAAACGCACCGCGTTGAGGATCGCGGCGAACCCGGTGAACGCGCCCATCAGAACGAATACGGCGAACAAAACCTGCCTGGTAGGGATGCCGGCAAGATTGGCGGCTTCGCGGTCGGATCCGGTCGCGTAGATGGAACGGAATGCGACCAGGTGATGGGAAGCCCAAGCCAGCACGGCGAAGACGGTGGCCGACCCCAGCACGATCACTGCTTGACCGGCAGACTGGCCCAAGCCGAACCACTGGAAGGTAGCGGGTAGCCCTTCAACCCAGGCACCGCCGGTTATCCAGCGCAAGGATTCGCGCCACACCACCATAGTGGCCAGGGTCACAACGATCGATGGCGCATTGACGTAAGAGACGAGCACGCCGTTGACCGCGCCGAACAGCGCACCTGCCAGTACGGCGCATGGGATAACCAGCGCGATGGGAACCCCAGCCTGTGCCAGCAGCCCAGCCACGACGCTCACCACAGCGAAGATCGAGCCGACGGAGATATCAATCTGCCCGAGCACGATGACCAGCGTCATTCCGGCCGCCACCAGCAGCACGGGGATGTTGGTCAACGCCAGGTCGCGGAGATTCTCGAAGCTATAGAAAGCCGGTGCGACCACCGCCAGCACACTCAGGAACAGAAGCAGCGTGATGACACTTGCGGCCTGGCGGCTCAGATGCGATCTCATCCGCCGCCTCGTGTGGAAGGCGCTTGATGGCCCAATGCCAGTTCCATGACGCTGTGAGGGTCGGCTTCAGAGCGATCCAGTATGCCGGCGATTCGACCCTTACTCATGACCGCAATGCGATCGCTCATACCGAGAATCTCCGGCAGTTCCGACGAGATCATGAGGATGGCGAGCCCCTTCTCGGCCAGATCGCCGATGAGGTGATAGATCTCCGCCTTCGCGCCGACGTCAATACCCTGAGTCGGTTCGTCAAGGATCAGCACCTTGGGATTGGTAAGCAGCCAGCGAGCGAGAGAAACCTTCTGCTGGTTCCCGCCAGAGAGATTCTTTACGGGCGCATCAATCGACGGCGTCTTTACGCCGAGCCGGGTGCAATAGTCTTGCGCGACTTCGCGTTCTTTACGGAATTGCAAAAAGCCTTTCCTCGAAATGGCTTTGAGGCTCGCCAGCGTGGTGTTCTGGCCTACCGGCATCTCCATCACCACACCATGGCGGCGGCGATCTTCAGGCACGTACGCGACGCCGAGCGCCAATGCGTCTGCGGGAGATTGGATACGAACACGCTGGCCCCGAATCCGGACTTCACCCGAATCAGCAGGAGTCAAACCAAACAGCGCTTCTGCGAACTGCGTGCGGCCTGAGCCAATCAGACCGGCCAATCCCAAAACCTCTCCGCGGCGCACCGTCAGGCTGACATCCCTCACGCCGCTTTCCTCGTGGCACAAATGCCGCACCTCAAGTGCGGTCTCGCCCAATTGGATGTGGCGTTTGGAAAACACCAGATCCAGTTCGCGGCCCACCATCATGCGAATCAGCTCATGCGTGGTAACGCCTTCCATGGGCCGTGTGTCGATGCTATTGCCATCGCGGAGCACTGTAACCCGCCCCGCCAGCCGGAACAATTCTTCGAAGCGATGCGAGATATACACGATGCCCACACCGCGCGCCTTCAGGTCGTCGACAATCCGAAACAGGTTCTCCGCATCCAGCTCGCCGAGCGACGCCGTCGGCTCGTCCATGATGAGGATCCGCGCCTCGGCGTCCACCGCTCTGGCGAGTTCAACCAACTGTTGCTCAGGCGCTGTCAGCGAGCTGACCGGCGCTTCAGGCAAAATCTTCGCGCCAACCGTATCGAGCAGTTTCCTGGCATGGCCGATCCGGTCTGGCCACGAGATGCGGCGCCACGGCTTCCCCGAGTCTTTGGCAATCGCAATATTCTCGGCCACACTGAGGTGCGGGAAAAGAGCGGGCTGCTGGTAAATCGCAGCAATCCCGAGCGCTCGCGCTTGAAAAGGGTCGTTGTGTTCAATCCGCTTCCCATCCAGGATGACCTCGCCGCCGTCCGGCTCGATGGCTCCGGTCAGAACTTTGATGAGGGTCGACTTCCCCGCCCCGTTCTCGCCGACCAAGCCGTGCACTTCGCCGGCGCAGAGGTCGAACGAGACGCCCTTCAGCGCGCGGACTCCGCCGAAACTCTTCGTGATTCCGACCGCGCGAAGGACAGGCGTCACCGGAGGAATGCTTCGGGAAGGCCACCATCGACCGGAATCACGTGGCCGGACGTCTTCGCACTGGCGTCGCTCGCCAGCCACACAATCGCGGCCGCGCAATCATCGGGGTGGATCGGCACTTTCGTCAGGGTGCGTTGGGCGTAGAACTGCGCAAGCTTGTTGCGAAGCTCCTCGGTCGATTCCGATTCAGCGAACTCAATCTTGTACTTCGTCAGCGAGCTCATGACGCGGTCGCGTGGAAACATGGTGGAACCGGCGACCACGGTAGCCGGCGCAATGCCGTTCACCCGCACCAGCGGAGCCAGGCCAACGGCCAGTTCGCGAATCAACTGATTCACGGCGCTCTTGCTTACGTCGTAGGCCTCGCTGCCGTGTTTCGGGACTACCGCATTGGCGGAGCTTGTGAACACCATCACCGCGGGCAAGTTCTGTTCCTTGAGAATCGCGCGCGATTCATCGGCCAGAAAGTAGTTGCCGCTGATATTGACGTTGAAGGTAGTACTCCAAACATCGTCGGGCACCCTGCCGTCACGGTCCGGCGTGCCGAAGATAGCCGCCGTATTAATGATGCCGTCGATGCCGCCGAATTCGGCGATCACCGCGCAAAAGGCATCGGCGATGCTGGCGCGTGAAGTGATGTCCAGGCCCACCGCCAGCGCCATGTCCTTCGCCGAAGCTTTCGCCGCTTCCGCGGCGACAGACTTTGCAGCTTCCAAGTCCCGGTCGGCGATTGCCACGTGAGCGCCGCGTTGAGCCAGCTTTAGAGCGGTGGAGCGGCCAATGCCGCTGCCGCCGCCTACAACCACAATCACTTTGCGGCTGAACTCCTGCTCGGCCGGCATACGCTGCAGCTTGGCTTCTTCCAATGCCCAGTATTCGATGCGGAACGCCTCTCTTGGCGGCAGCGCAACATAGTTGAACAGGCTCTTGAAGTGCGCCGAATCCTCCGGCCGCTTGGCCTGCGGCAGTGCGTTTGGAGTTGTGCCCGGTTCTTCCAGAGCCGTGGCTCCCGCCATCACGTGAATCGCATTGATGAAGAACTCGCTCGTAATGCGAGCTTCCTTCTTGTTCTTGCCGAACGCAAACAGACCCAGACCGGGAATGATGACCACCGAAGGATTCGCGTCGCGCAGCTTGGGGGAATTCGGTTCGGCGAACTGCCGATAGTAATCCGCGTATTCCTCGCGGTACTTCGATGCGCCGGATTGGACCTTCTGCTTCAGAGCGGCCACATCTTCCGTCTGCGGATTCCAGTCCACAAACAGCGGCTTGATGCGAGTACGGAGAAAATGATCCGGGCAGCTGGTGCCCATCTGGCTCAGTGCAGGCCCGTGAACCGAGTTGGCAAATTCCAGCGCGTCATCGGAATGGGCATAGTGGCCGATGTTGCGCTTCGCGGTGGAAACGGCGCCGCGAAGAGCCGGCAGAATGGCAACCGCCGTGGCCTCACGGTCGGCCACGGTCAGAAACTTAGCTCCGCCGAAAATCTTCTTGCCTTTTTGATGATCGGCGACAAACTCTCCCATCTGATCAATCGTGATGATGCTGCTCAGGTAGCACTCGCGCTGGGTTGTCCCCCAGGTGAATAACCCGTGGCTGCCCAGAATGATGCCGTCGCAGCCGGGGTTATTGGCAACCGCGTCGCGCAGCATCAGCCCCAGTTCGAAGCCGGGCCGTTGCCACGGGAGCCACGCCAGCTTCCGCCCGAATCGCTGATTGAACTCCTCTAGTTTGGCTTTCCCGTTGGCGCTGGCTGCCAGCGCAATGGCCCAATCCGGATGCAGATGATCAACGTGCGGAAAAGGAAGAAACCCGTGCAGCGGCGTGTCGATGGAGGCCGCCACCCGGCTTTCGCCAAACGCAGCCAGCGGATAATAACTCACCATCTCGTCCTCGTGCGCTTCGCCTTTGTAGCGCGCAATCAGACTCTCCAGCTTGTCGAGATAAAGCAGGGCAAAGCCGGCTTTGGTGATGGAGCCGAGGTCGCCGCCGCTGCCCTTGACGGCCAGGACACGCACGGGCTTGCCGGTAAAGGGGTCGGCGAGATCAATCTTCGAGCTGGTATTACCACCGGCGAAGTTCGTGATGCGCAGATCCGCCCCCAGCAGGTTGGAGCGATAGCGGAGCAGATCGAGGGCATCGCCGTTGATCGCTTTCGCGGCGGCTGCATCCCACAGGTTTTTCAGGAAGCGCAATTCAAAACCAGAGCTGACAGGCATAAATCCTCAATTCCCAAATCCAAGCCAACATTCTATCCGGCTGGAGAATGGCTGGGAAAATCCAAAAACGCGGCGCCTCCATTTTTCGGCTAACGTAGTGGTTATGGACCGACGTGAGGCACTTGGAATATTGGCTGGAATGGCTGCGCTTGGCGCCCATTCAGACGCTGAGGGCGCGGAAACTGGAATGATTTACCGCACCCTGGGCAAAACCGGCGTGAAAGTATCGGCGATTGGATTGGGCGGCCACCACATCGGGCGGCCCAAAGATCCCGCCGTGGGCATCCAGATTATCCGTACCGCGCTCGATGGCGGCATGAACTTCCTGGACAATTGCTGGGATTACAACGGCGGCGAGAGCGAAATACGTATGGGCCAAGCCCTGCGCGATGGCTACCGCGAAAAAGCCTTCCTGATGACGAAATTCGACGGCCGCACCAAGCAGGCCGCCGCACAACAGATTGATGAGTCCCTGAAGCGCCTGCAGACCGACCGCATCGACCTGATGCAGTTTCACGAGAACATACGGCTCGAGGATCCCGACCGGTTCTTCGCTCCCAATGGCGCGCTTGAAGCTTGCCTGGATGCGCAGAAGGTCGGGAAAATCCGCTTCATCGGATTCACCGGCCACAAAGATCCGAGTGTGCACCTCCGAATGCTGGAACTGGCCGCCGTTCACGATTTCCATTTCGATGCCTGCCAGATGCCGCTGAACCCAATGGATGCTCAATTCCGCAGTTTTCAGAAAGAGGTCGTGCCGAAGCTGGTGGAACAGGGCATCGCGGTGCTTGGCATGAAGTCCATGGGCGATGGGTTGCTGCTGAAAAGTGGTACGGTGACCCCGGCGGAATGCCTCACCTATGCCCTCAGTCTTCCCACCTCGGTGGTGATCACCGGTTGCGAGAGCCTGGAACGCCTGAACCAGGCGTTTGAAGTCGCCAGAACCTTCAAGCCAATGGATGCCCAGCAGATGGCAGCCCTGCTGGCGAAAACCAGGGAAGCAGCCCTAAGTGGCCGCTTCGAACTCTTCAAGACCACCAGCATGTTCGACGGCACCGCACACAATCCACAATGGCTGGGGTGAGCGGACGGCCATTTTGATCCCGCCATCGGCTCCGCGCACCAATAATTCATATGATTGTTGCCTGGAGAAGGGACAATAGTGGAGCCCATGAATGTTCTTATACTGAACGCCGGCAGTTCCAGTCTCAAATTCCAAATCATTGCCACGGATCTGGAGCGCATCAAGCAGCAGACCGACCAGCGGCTGTGCCGCGGGCAGGTGGAGCGGATTGGCGGTGAAGCCATCGTCACCGTGCAGAGCCACGATGGCCCGCGCCAGAAACTTACCGCGCCCATCCGCGATGTTTCCGCCGCCATCGACTACGTGCTCCGCTGGCTGGCCTCCGATCAGACCGGTCTCCCCGAGATCCGCAATCTCGGCGACATTCACGCCGTGGGGCATCGCGTCGTGCATGGCGGCGAACTATTCCACCAGTCCGCCGTCATCGACGATCAGGTGTTGAAAGGCATCGAAGATTGCATAGACCTTGCGCCGCTTCACAACCCCAATAACGTAAAGGGCATTCGCGCCATTTGGAACATCATCGGCCACAATATCCCGCAGGTGGCGGTGTTCGATACCGCGTTTTACTCCTCCCTCTCCGAGCGCGCATACCTCTACGCGGTTCCCTATCATCTCTACCGCCGGCACCGCATCCGCCGCTATGGCTTTCACGGAACGTCGCACCGCTACGTGGCCTACCGCTATCGGGCCATCAACCAACTCACCCGTGAGCAGACGCACTTGATTACCTTGCATCTCGGCAACGGCTGCTCCGCCACCGGGATTCGCGGCGGCTCGCCGGTGGATACCTCCATGGGCATGACGCCGCTGGAGGGCCTCGTCATGGGCACTCGCTCGGGCGACCTCGATCCCTCCATCGTCAACCTGATTGCCATCAAAGAAGGCCTTTCGCCACAGGAAGTGGAAACGCTTTTGAATACCCAGTCCGGGTTGCTGGGAGTCTCAGGGCTCACCAACGACATGAAGGTGCTGGAGGACGAACTGAAGAAGGAAGACGACCGCCGGGTGCGCCTCGCCATCGACGTCTTTTGCTATCGGGCCCGGAAGTATATCGGGGCGCTTCTGGCCTGTGCCGGCGGCGCTGACGCGGTTGTCTTCACCGGCGGCATTGGCGAGAATTCGTCCGCGGTCCGCGCCCGTATCTGTGATGAGATGCAGTGGGCCGGTCTGACGTTGGATGACGAGCGAAACCGTCAAACCGTAGGGCGCGAAGGCCGGATCAGCACGGATGACTCCAAGCTTCACGCCTGGGTAATCCCAACTGACGAGGAACTGCTGATCGCCCGCGACACCGTGCGTTGCATCCTGGGTGAGCCGCACCCGTCTTGAGGTTCAGAACTTTCGCCCGATTAGGCACGCCGCAAAACCGAACACCCGTGAAAGAATAGGTGCGTGCGAACCGGACTGCGGCTGCTGCTGGTGCTGGGACTTCCGCTGTGGAGTCTGCTCGGCGCCACACATCACGACCAGGTGAACCTCGATCTTCGGCGCCAGGTCATCGACAACTTCGGAGCTTCGGATTGTTGGAGCATCCAAATGATCGGAGCCTGGCCCGAGGCCCAGAAAGAGCAGCTCGCCAAGCTGCTGTTCTCAACCAAGGGTGGCATCGGGCTATCCTGCTGGCGCTTCAACGTAGGCGCCGGGCCCGACGCAACCATCGTTGACCCGTGGCGGACCGCCGAGACATTCGAGGTCGGCGAGGGAAAGTACGACTGGACGCGCCAGGCCAGCCAGCAATGGTTTCTCGAGGCCGCCAAACGCAACGGTGTCCCCCAGCTGCTGGCGTTCGCCAATAGCCCGCCGGCGCGGATGACCCGCAACGGACTCACTCACACCACCAAAGGTGATGGATCGACCAACCTGAAGCCTGGCTACGATGCGCAGTTCGCCCGCTACCTCGCCGATATCCTGGAACACTTTCGCACGGTCAAACGCACTCCATTCCAGTTTGTAAGTCCGGTCAATGAGCCGTCCTGGGAGTGGGACAAGCCCGATCAGGAGGGAAGCCGTTATAGCAACGCCGATATACGCGGTGTGCTGGTGGCCCTCGATGCCGCGCTGCATGACCGCAAGCTGGATACGCAGATCATCGCCCCCGAGAGCGCTTCGATTCAAGCGCTATCGAAACCGGTCAGCGGCCTTGGCAAGGAATACAAGGCCGAGTACGGTAACTATCTCGAGTATCTATTGGGAGATCCAACCCTCAGTAACATCCTGCATCAACGGGTAGCATTTCACGCCTACTTATCAGACCGGCTCAATACCGAGTTAGTGCAGAACCGGCAAACCGCGCGATCCGCTTTGGCGAAATATCCTGGCGCTTCACTTTGGCAATCCGAATACTGCATTCTGACCGGATCGGACGGTAAAGGCGGCGGCGGCCGCGACCTCTCCATGAAGACCGCGCTGGATGTGGTGAGGGTCATGCACTATGATCTGACGTTGCTCGACGTCTCCGCCTGGCAGTGGTGGCTGGCGCTCTCGCGATGGGACTTCAAAGACGGGCTGATTTACACCGATTACCAGAAGCCTGGCGACAAACCGTCTGTCATTCCATCAAAACTGCTTTGGGCGTTCGGCAACTTCAGCCGGTTTGTCAGGCCCGGAATGCGCCGCGTGGAACTCACCGGCGACGGCCACGACAAGAGTGGTTTATTGGGTTCGGCCTGGATCGACGAGCGAGACGGCGGAGTGGTCCTGGTGTATATCAATGAAGGCTCCCTCGCCGAAGATATTGAGGTCACCTTCGCGGGTTCCGTCAGTCCCAAAGCGCCACGCATGACGGGTATGGTTCCTTTTGTGACCTCCGACCGCCCCGGTGACGATCTCAAAGAGTACGCGTTTACACCGCTCGACGCCTCCGGCAAGTTGGTCTACTCGATTCCCGCCCGTTCGGTCGTGACACTCGTCGCAAGGCAATCACAGGGCGCCGGCGCCAAGCACTGAGTGGCCGGGAGTGCAGACCAATTATTCGACGACTACCCGACTTCTTTTTTCCTTATCGATAGGAAGGCCGCATGACACGGTCCAAACATTGGTCCCTGATAGCTCACCCCTGGCAGCATGAGTGTGTCTTTGTTATGCGAGATTAGATCAATGCACCGCCCATCGGAATTCGTTGGCCAGGTCATCGGCAATTATCGCGTCATTGAGAAGCTCGGCGCCGGTGGCATGGGGGTGGTTTACAAAGCGGAAGACATGCGCCTCGGCCGTTTCGTTGCGTTGAAACTGCTTTTGGACGCTTCGCTCGCCGACCCACAATCTTTCGGAAGGTTCCGCCGCGAGGCTCGCGCCGCTTCCAGCCTCAATCATCCGCATATATGTACTGTGTACGATGCCGGCGAGGATGGCGGGGTGCCGTTCCTCGTGTTGGAACTGATGGAAGGCGAGACGCTGGCTCAGAAGATGTCCGGTCGCCCGCTCCCTTTGGAGAGTGTTCTGCAGCTTGGAATTCAGATTTGCGAGGGCCTCGAGTGCGCTCACGAAAAAGGAATTGTCCATCGCGATGTGAAGCCTTCGAATATCTTCGTAACCAAGCGGGGCGACGCGAAACTGCTGGATTTCGGTCTTTCTAAGGTGATTTGTTCGGATCGTGTCGAGCCGGAAGATCTGACCCGTACCGCCTCTATGACGCAGGTTGGGCAAGTACTGGGCACTGCCCCTTACATGGCGCCCGAGCAAGCACAAGGCCATCCTATTGATGCCCGTAGCGACATTTTTTCGTTCGGCGCGGTTCTCTATGAGATGGCAACGGGGGTTCGCGCCTTTAGTGGCAAATCGCCAACATTGATCCTGGCCGAAATTTTGCGCGGCGACCCTAAGCCGCTGAGCGCTACGAATCCGCAATTGCCGCAAGAGCTTCAGCGTATAGTTGCGAAGGCGCTCGAGAAGGATCCCGCCGATCGCTATCAATCTGCGACGGAACTGAAAATCGACCTGCGCCGATTGATGAAGGAGTTGCCGTTACGCGAAAGCGCGGCGCCGCCCACCGCCCACTCGCGACGGGCTTTATTGCCTGGCAGATTGCAATCCACTGGAATGGCCGTGATGGCAGCAGGTTTCGCCGTTGCGCTGGCAGTTTTCCTGACGCCGACGCCTCCTTCCGGTCCGCTCAATTCCCACCAGCTCACGTTTTCACCGGAACCTAAAGAAGGACCGCTTTTCACCGATGGCGCGCGACTTTACTTCAGCAGTCGAGGAGAGCCTTCGGAGATGGCCGTGAGCGGTGGAACAATCGCACCCCTGCGGATTTTGCAACCGGGCATGCAGATGCTGGATCTTTCTCCGGATGGCTCACAGATATTGGCTTTGAAGATAGAACCAAATAATGAAATCGGCCTCGGCTCGTTGTGGACAGTTCCCACACTGGGTGGAACGCCGCGCAGACTTGGCAGCGACCTGGCGCTCACGGCGCGCTGGTCGCCAGACGGGCGCTCGCTCGCATTCTCCAATAAAAAGAAGCTCTACATCAGCGGCTTCGACGGCGCGAATGCCAGAGAGATTTGGACCGGACCCGCGTATTTGACCGACCTTTGCTTCTCGCCGGATTCTCGAGAGATTGCAGCGACAGCAACATCTCAGTCCTCCCACCTTTGGGCCATCAAGGCGGATGGCCGGGACGCACATCCACTGCGTCTTGACTGGCCGGAAAACGCCAATCAAAACTCCCCTCAATGGACACCTGACCGGCGGCACTTTCTGTTTATGTCCGATCGCGAGGGTCACTCCAACGTCTATGAAATAGTTGGCCCGCACTGGTACGAATTCTGGAAAGCGGCCAAAGCTGTGCGACTTACCGGCAACCAATTGGATATTCAGGGAGCAGCGCCCGCGCGCGATGGCAGCGCACTCTTCGTGTTGGGTCGATTGCAACAGGGGGCGATGCAGTTCTTTGACCTGCGGACGAAACAGTTCAGTTCCTTCCTCCAAGGATTACCAGCGACTGAGTTTGTGATTTCACCCAATCGGGAATGGATGGCGTACACCGAATATCCAAGCGGGTTTCTCTGGAAAAGCAGACTCGATGGAAGCGAAAAACTGCAGCTGACGCATTCCCCGGCTGTGATGGAGCAGTGGTCGCCGGATAGCAAGTCGCTGGTCTTTTCCGATTGGTCTAAACTCTATCGCGTTTCGGCGGACGGTGGAGTTCCTGAAAGGCTGATTGCTGGCAACGATGACAATGACCAGGAGGTTGCACCTACTTGGTCTCCCGACGGCCGGTCGATCTTCTTCAATTACTTTCCCTATCCGGATCGGCCACTCAAGGGTCTTCAGGTGCTGGACCTGGCTAGTCGAAAGGTCTCGACCATGACGGGTTCGCAGGGATTGTATGTGCCATTGTGGTCGCCAAACGGGAAATTTCTGGTTGCCATCGGCCAGAGGCCCTCGCGTTTAATGCTCTACTCTTCCGATACAAAAGCATGGAGCGAGTTGAAACGCTTTGACGTGGAGTGGGGTTGGTTTGCCTGGACGAACGACAGCAAATCTCTCTATGTTTCGTTAATCCAGGGCGCGAACGGACTCTATAGGTTGACGGTTCCGCAAGGTACCTGGGAGAAACTCAGCGACCTTAAGATTGAGATGCCGCGCGATCCCATGGCGGGGTTTGTCAGCGTGACGCCGGACGGACAGCCCGCCATCATGAGCGACACCGGAATCGCGCAAATCTATTCACTCAGTTGGAAATAGCTGAAGCAGCCTATCGGCCAGGTCAGGTCGTCCATCGTCGACGGCGATCCTCTGCTTTCCGTGAGCGTCAGAATTGGCGGACACTTACTTCGTTACCCCGTTCGCGCCGAAGGCCAGCAGGCGGCCGTCGCAGTCCTTCACCACGAATTCGCGCGAGTTCCACGGCATGTCGGCGATTCGGCGAGTGAATTCCACTCCGCGAAACGCGTACTCGGCGTAGAGCCCGTCCGCATCCTCAATCAATAGGTAAGCGTCGAGCAGTTCTTCCTCATATTTGGCGGGGTTGGCTCTGGGCGGCTGGGCACAGCGAAAGTGGATCGCGTGCTGATCGCGCGCAACGATGGCGTAGACCGGAGGATCCTGCCACGTACCGATGCATTCGAAGCCAAGCATGTCTTTGTAATAGGCAAGAGTTGTGGGGATGTCCGTGGTAAAAAACTGAGGGGCAATTCGACGGATCATGGATTCAGTCTACAGAGATCGTGCTGCCCGGGAGCCAAATGCCGCCGCTCTTAGCGGCCTGCCCTCCACTACAAAATCCGCAGAAGCGCGCGCTTGTGGAACAGGCTGATGTCGCTGCCGAAATACAGGTACACCCAGGGCGGGAAAACCCTGAGCGGTCCACCGTAACCAATCAAATAGAGCTTCCGCGCGTTCGCCGGGCCGAGAAAAGCTAGTGACGACTTCACCGATTTGCCAGGTTGAACCGTGACATCGGCGTCCACGAACGACGCGTCCTTTAGCAGAGGGTAGCGCCGGCCTTGGTCATCGAGCACATAGAAAAAGTCCTTTGCTAGCTCCGCCGGTACATGATGAGGGTGGCTGGAATCGACGAAAATGCGAACTTCGGCCGTGTAGAGGTTGTCCTGGCCGCTCCGAACGGCATTCACTTGCTTCACGCCGAGGCACCAAAGGTCGTAGCAGTAACTGTCGCCGATATTGACGATGGTTCCCGGAGTCAACAGCGCCGCCAGCGCTAACGCCACCACATACGGAACAACGATGACAGCACAAACCAAGCCCGCGCGTGCCGCTTCGTGAAACTTACGATCATGGAGCCCCAACAAGGCGGCCAGGCCCGGGATCGCCGCGGCCCAGAATACCAGAAACCCCGCCCAGGCTCCGGCGTTCGAAGCCTCGCGAAAAATCCGGTCACTGCCCGGTGTGAGGCGGTACGACCATTGGCCTGCCCACCAGCATGCGGCGCCTATCACCGCCGCTGCGAGCAACGCTGCCAGTCCGATTCTCGTCCGCTGTCGGGTTAGCATTTCAGAAGCTCCTTTGAGAATAACGGCAACCACCCGGCTTCTCTCAACATGGGAAGAATTGATCGCGATTCCCATCCGCGCGGTCGTGAACTCGCCGCCCGGCGTTCACAGGTCTCCAAAGCCAAGCCCGAGTGGCCGGGGGTGCATGCGAGCACTTCGACGAATCACTCCTCTCTTAGCGCCACTAGCGGTTCGACGCGGGTGGCGCGACGCGCGGGCACCCAGCAAGCCACTAGCGCCACCGCGATCCAAACCCCCACCGCCGACGACCAGGTGACCGCGTCCGTCGGGCTCACGCCTTCGAGCAGGGTCGCGAGCAGGCGCGACGCCAGCGCGGAAATGAGCAGGCCGATCGCAATACCAACGATCGTCACGCGGAGACCCTGCGCGATCACCAACTGGACCACTTCGCGCGGACGCGCACCGAGAGCCACGCGGATACCGATTTCGCGCGTACGCGCCGAAACGTGGTACGCCAGCACGCCGTACATTCCCACCGCCGCGAGCACCAGCGCGAGCGCCCCAAGAATCCCAAGCACCCACAGCTCGAAGCGCACCTGCCAGAACGACGCGTCGAGCGAATCGCTGAGACGGCGGACACCGTAGGTACGGAAATCGGGGTCGGCGGAGACCAACGTTTGGCGCACCTGTTCCACCAGCAGGCCGGGGTCGCCGGCTGTTTTCACCACCAGGAACACGATGCCGCCTGCGTAGGCTTGCGAGAACGGCAGATATACATGCGGCAGCGTGACCTCGTTCATTGAGCGAATCTTAGAATCACGCGCCACGCCTACCACCTGGAGGGTCTGGGGGTGGTCGCAGCCGATCTGAAGCGTGTGGCCGACCGCCGGTTGGTTGGGCCATAGCCGGCGCGCCAACGTCTGATTCACGATGGCGACCGGCGGGCCATCCGCTTTGTCTGTTCTCGCGAAATTTCGCCCTTCCAGCAGCGGAATCCGCAGCGTATCGAGAAAGTCTCGATCGATCGTCATGCTGGTGGCCGGCGTGGGTTGGTCTCCTTCACGCGCGGCGCATGTGCCAGCGATGCCCGCGGCGTACATCGGCAGCCGCGTGCTGAGCGACGCGCTGTCAACTCCGGGGATCGCGCGGAGGCGAGCGAGCGTCTGATCGTAAAACACACGGCCTGACGCTGGCGTGAATCGCGGGGCCGGCACGAAGACCGGTGCGTACAGGCAATTCGCCACGGCGAAGCCGGGATCGAGATTGTGGAGGCGGACGATAAGACGCGCGAACAGGCCCGCCGTCAGCAGCAGCACTAACGAAAGAGCGATCTGGCCAGTGAGCATCGCGAGGCGCAGCCGCAGCCGTCCCCCGGCGATGTTCGTGCCTTTGAGCACAGCCGCGAGGTCGCCGCGGCTCGATTGCAGAGCGGGAAGGAGCCCGAACAACAGCGCCGTGATCAGCGCGACGGAACCGGTGTAGAGGAGCACGCGATAATCGAGCGGCAGATCGATGCGGAACATTTCGCCGAACGGCAGCATGGGAAGCGCCGCCACCAACAAACGGTTGGTGGTATACCCGACGAGCACCGCGGCCGCGCCGCCGAGTAGGCCCAGCGCCAGATTCTCGGTCATCAACTGGCGCAGCACACGCGCCCGGCCGGCTCCCAACGCAAAACGCACCGCGATCTCACGCTGCCTCCCCATCCCGCGTGCCACCAGTAGATTCCCAACGTTCATGCAGGCGATGAGCAGTACCAGTGCCGCCACCGTCATCAGCAGAATTACGACCGGCATTGCCCGGCGGCGGCCCACCGGATTCGGAATCCCGCGCACCGTTTCGAGCAGGAGAGGCGCCTGGGCATCTTTTGCCATGTCCGGATTCTCGCGGTGGATCAATGTGGCGACGGCCTTCAACTCGGCGGCAGCCTGCGACACTCCGACGCCGCGCTTCAGGCATCCGAATACCATTCCCCGGCGGTTTTCTGCGGCATTGCCGGCCCAGTAGCGGAACGGAACCCAAAGGTCGATGCGCAGCGGCGCGTAAATGCCGGCGAACTCCGGCGGCGTCACCCCGACCACCGTGTACACGTGCGATTCCGAGCGGATGGTCTTGCCGAGTACGCCTGGGTCGCCATGAAACAGCTGCTGCCAGGCGTGATAACTGATGACGGCTGCGGGTTCATCCTCGCGCGTGAACCATCGGCCCATGACAGTGCGCGCGCCGAGCACCGCGGCGTAATTGGCCGAGACTGGCTCGGCGCCGATCAGCATGGCGTTGCCTTCGAAGCTGAGATCGGACTCTTCCGGCTCCGAGATGGCAAGCCCCTCGAGCGACTGGTTGCGGTCGCGGAGGGCGCAGTATTCGGGATAAGGAAGCAGGGGGCTGCCCCCGCGGCTGAGCACTACCACTCGGTCGGCGTTGCCCACCGGCAGGGGGCGGAGATAGATGGAATCGAGCAGGCTGAAGATGGAGCTGTTCACGCCGATGCCGAGCGCGAGGCAGAGGACCGCCAGAACGGTGAAGGCGGGCGACTTGCGTAGGAGACGGACGGCGAGCGCGAGGTCGTCCATGAAGGTTGAGACACCGCGCGTCGGAGGATTGTTCCGTTAGCTGCATGTGTGGCCGCGCGGTCGTGCTCCCGGCGTATACCGCTGTTGCGTTTTGCAAAACTGGAACATCTCGCATCGGCGTGACTTATTGTGGATGTGGATAAAGCTGGCGGCAAGCTAACCGAATTGAAATGAAGATGTCTGGCCGGCCAGCGTGAAAAGAGGAGGACAAGAACTTGGCGACGACGATATCGACTGCATTAGAAGATCTCTGCATTAACACGATTCGCATGCTCTCGGCGGATGGCGTGCAGCAGGCAAACTCGGGCCACCCCGGATTGCCTATGGGCGCGGCGGCCGTGGCTTATACGCTCTGGACCGGTTTCTTGAAGCACAACCCGAAGGATCCCACCTGGTTTGACCGGGACCGCTTTGTGCTTTCGGCTGGACACGGCTCCATGCTGTTGTACAGCCTATTGCATTTGACCGGTTACGATCTGCCGCTCAGCGAATTGAAGCGCTTTCGGCAGTGGGGCAGCAAGACCCCCGGTCACCCGGAACGGGGCCACACGCCGGGCGTGGAAGTCGCCACCGGGCCGCTGGGACAGGGCTTCAGCAATGGAGTGGGATTAGCCATTGCCGAAGCGTGGCTGGCGGCACGTTACAACCGGCCCGGGCATAACATTATCGATCACTTCACTTACTCCATCTGCGGCGACGGCGATCTCATGGAAGGCGTTACACAAGAGGCAGCTTCGTTGGCCGGTCACTTGCGTTTGGGCAAGATCATTTATCTCTATGACCAAAACCGCATTTCGCTGGCGGGTAGCACTGACCTCACGTTCACAGAAGACGTTGCAAAGCGTTTCGAAGCGTATGGGTGGCATACCCGCCATGTCCTGGAGGGCAACGATACGGTAGATATCGCGAAAGCGATCGGTGAGGCGCGGGCGGAAACCAGGAGACCGTCGCTGATCCTCTGTCACACGCACATCGGCTACGGCAGTCCCCACAAGCAAGACACCTTCGGCGCCCATGGCAATCCGCTGGGCGAAGACGAGCTGCTGGCCACCAAGAAGGCGCTCGGCTGGCCGTCGACGGAAAAGTTCTTCCTACCGGAGGCGGCTGTGGCGCATTTTCGAGCCGCCATTGCTTCGGGTGAGGCCGCCCAAGCCGATTGGAAGAAGCGGGTGGAAGCCTACAAGCAGGCCTTCCCCAAGGAAGCGGCCGAGTTCGAAATGATCGCTAGCGGCAAACTTCCTGAAGGATGGGCCGCGGATCTGCCGAAATGGAAACCAACCGACAAGCCGATTGCCACGCGCGCAGCAGGCGGCGCAGTCATGAATGCACTGGCCAAGCACATTCCCAATCTGGTGGGAGGCTCCGCGGATCTCAATCCTTCCACCGATACGGCGCTCAAGACTCTGGGCGATTTCCAGCCGCCCGAACTTGCCGGGCCGGGCACGCAGGGTGCGGTGGGCGGCGTGTGGAACTACGCAGGCAACAACGTGGCGTTTGGCGTCCGCGAACATGCAATGGGCGCTGCCGTGAACGGTATGGCGGCGCACGGCGGCCTCTTGCCCTTCAGCGCTACATTCTTTGTGTTTTCCGATTACATGAAGCCTTCCATCAGACTTGGCGCATTGAGCCAGCTGAAAGTTTTTTATGTATTCACCCACGACAGCATCGGCGTCGGCGAGGATGGGCCGACTCACGAGCCCATTGAACAGATCGCGGGCCTCAGAGCCATTCCCGGCTTGACCGTGATTCGTCCCGCCGACGCAAATGAGACGGCGGAGGCCTGGTCCTTCGCCGTAAATCACAACGGGCCAACGTTGTTTGTGCTGACCCGTCAAGCCCTGCCGCATCTGGATAGAACCAACGCAGTCAATCCGGATCTTGCCAAAGGCGCCTACATCTTGTCCGAGGCCGAAGGCGGCAAGCCCGAGGTGTTGCTCATCGGGACCGGGTCGGAAGTTCAACTTTGCGCTAAGGCGCAAGAGAAGCTGAAGACGTACGGCATTAAGGCCCGCGTCGTCAGCATGCCCAGCTGGAACCTGTTTGAAGCCCAGGATGCAGCCTACCGGGAAAGTGTCCTGCCGGCGGCCATCAAGAAGCGCGTGACGGTGGAAGCTGCGACGCGCCTGGGTTGGCGGCAATGGGCGGGCGATGAGGGCATCACCATCGGGATTGACCATTACGGCGCATCGGCGCCCGGAGAGTTGATCATGAAGAACTTCGGTTTTACACCCGAACATGTAACCTCGGCGGCGCTGCGGCTGGTTGGCCGCAAAGATGACGCCGACAAAGAATACAGCGGCGCCTGACCAGGCTGTGGTGGGGCTGGGCGCCCTCGCCCGCGCAGGACGCCCACGTCCGGCTGCAATTATCGCGGAAAAAACACTGCGCGTCTGCGGCTCGCCCCGGCTCGTTTTGCTGCTCGCTCCTCCCGCGTTACGCTCGAAGTAGGCAACACGAATGAGCATCCGGAAGGTTTTGTTGCGCGTGGGCATATCTGTCGCCTGCCTCGGCACCGTGTATGGCCTGCTCGGCGCGCCCGCAGCCGGAAGCCTGATGCAAGAGTTCGGCGTCCCGGCTTTTGTCCGTGCCGCTTCAACCCTTCTGCCCGGACGCGAACCCCCGAGACCATTCCGGGAATATCCGGGCGTTGAATATGATGGCATGCCGCTGCCTCCGGACTATCAAGTAAAGGCCGAATGGACTTTCGCCCGCCTGATGTACCCGCCAGGCTGGAACGACGGCTACCGGAACCGGTTCGATGGCGATTGGCACCGCGGCTTGTCTTTGTGGACCCAGGATTACCCGCGCGCCGACCGCCATTTTTCTGAGGCAGTCCGGCGCTTGACGCGAATCAAGGTGCGCTCCGTGGAACAAGTGGTCAACCTGGAAGACGGCAATGAGGTCTACAACTGGCCCTGGCTGTACGCGGTGCAGGTGGGTGAATGGGGCTTGACCGCCGAAGAGGGTAAGGTTTTGCGCGAGTACCTGTTGCGCGGCGGATTCTTCATGGCTGACGATTTCCATGGAACCGTGGAATGGTCGGTGTTCCAGAAGAGCATGCAGCTGGTCTTTCCCGACCGGCCGATCGTGGAAATCGCTGACAATGATCCGATTTTCCACACCGTCTACGATCTGAACGACCGCTACCAGGTTCCCGGCGCGGAGCACCTGGAGCGCGGATACAAACTTGACGGATATGGAGCCCACTGGCGCGGCATCTATGACGACAAGGGCCGTGTGATGATCGCCATCTCCTTCAACTCCGACATCGGCGACTCCTGGGAGTGGGCCGATAGCCCGGAGTACCCGGAAAAATTCTCTGCGCTTGGCATGCGCCTCGGCGTGAACTATATCGTCTACGCCATGACGCACTGAGCGGTCAGGAATCTGTAGCTATCGGTGTTAATCAGCGGCCAATAACGGGCCTCCATCACGCCGTGTTCACGCGCCACAGATCCTGGCCATTGAACTTCATCATTTGCGCCTTGCCATCCACGATATAGAAAAACTCCACGGTCTCCGGCCCGAAAGGCTCGCTACCCACGCGGAAAAGCGCCTTGCCCAATGGCTCCAACGGAACCACGCCCTCAGCCCACAACTGGCCCTTCCGCTGAACAATGCGGATGCTGGTGACCCAGCCGCTATCCGCCCGATAGTAGCCCGGGAATGGCTCCAGTTGAGGATTCGAGGGCCCTGCCTTTGGACCAGTGTAGTTCGAATTGGTGTACCAATCCTCCCCGTAGATGAGCTCTGTAACCGGAGGCTTCTTGTCCGCGACCGCAGCGCCCTTCGCTTCCGCTCTCACAAAGATAATCGGAAACCGGTGCCACGGCGCTTCCGCTGCCAGAAACGTATCGCCGTCAGCGGATTGGAGTGGCGTGCTGCGGCCACCGCTCCGCAGAGACAATCGTTCCCCTTCCGCCACAACTTCTACCGGGCGCCCATCCGCTGAAACATAGCTGTTGGCATACTCGGCCGCGTTTTTCACCACCGCTGGGTCCGTCAACGCAGGCGGCGCCGGCAGGGGCTTTTGTTGCGCTCTGGCGTACATTGTCTCGATCGAGTATTGTGCAACCGGATTCGGGCGATAGCCAAGTTGAGCATTGATGGAGGCGAACGCGCCCACACCGCCGTCCAGATCCGCCATCAGCGCCGACATAAAAGACGCCATGCCGCCGGTATGCCGCAGAATCGTCCGGCCATCCAGCTTGTCGATGCCGATGCCATATCCATAGGAAGACGTGGAACTGAACTCCTTCGCCGCGATATAGGGATGCGTGAACAATCCGAAGCTCTCTTCCGAAACGATCCGTTTGTCCGGTCCTTGCCCCTTGCGCAACAGCATTTGAACGTAAAGCGCCATGTCGCACGGTGTGGACGTAACGCTTCCGGCCGCATTGTCGAAGACCAAATTGCCTGCCGGCGCCAGCCGCCCTTGCCGTTCAAAGGTCAAGTCATCGAAGAACGGCACATAGCTCTGTGCACGCTGCGCGCGTGTTTCGTTGGTGATCACCGCCGACGAAGATTTCATCCCCAGCGGCTCAAAGATGCGAGCTTTCACCGACTCCGCCCACGGGCGCTGATCGAGCTTCTGAATAAGAAACCCGAGGATCTCAAAACCGGCATTGCAGTAATGAAAGTGTTCTCCCGGCTTAAATCCCTGCACCAGCCGCGCTTGCGGATCCGTGTTGAACAGCCCCAGCGAATCCGGCAGTCCCGAGGTGTGCGTCAGCAAATGGTGGACCGTGACGACGCCGTAGTTCGTCTGAATCGGCAGCCACGGCAAGTATTCGAGAATGGGCCGGTTCAGGTCCAGCTTCCCTTCCTCGCGCAATTGGAGAAGGGTCAGCGCGGCGAATGACTTGGTGATGGATCCAATCTCAAACATGTGCTCGGCGGTGAGGGGTGTCTTCGCCTCTAGATCGGAGAAGCCGAAAGCAGCCGCGCGAACCGTTCCGTCAGTGTTGGCCAGGCCCAGCGTGAGGCCCGGCGCATTCATCGCCTGCATGTATGCCGCGATAAACGCATCCAGTTGGTGAAACTCGCCCGGCGCGGCAGCCTCCGCGGCGAAAGAGTCAATGGCCCGCAGAGGAGCAAGAGCGGCGCCGGCGGCCGCCGCTCGCAGTGAACCAAGCAACAGTGCCCGGCGATTCAGAAAAGGACCAATCATCGTAGGAATACCGTACCACGCGTCGCGCGCTCAGCCCTTATTCCGCAGCGCGTTCATGATCCGTGTCTGACCCGAGACGAATCCGCGTTCATCGGCGTCCATCGGCGGCCATTCCTCCTCCGGACCCTTACCCGCTTTGTCGATCAACGTCCTCGACTTAATCGCGCTAACCTGTAAACGATGCTGGATACGGTCACTTCGCTGCACCTCGAAACCGTCCTGAACCGCATCGGGAATACGCCGCTGCTGGAAATCCCGCTGGCTGCCAGCGGCGAAGTTCGGGTTGCCGGTAAAGCCGAGTTCCTCAATCCCGGCGGTTCGGTAAAAGACCGGCCGGCGCTGAATATCATCCGCGAAGGCGAGGCGAGCGGCCGGTTGACCCGCGACAAGGTGCTGTTGGATTCGACCAGCGGCAATACCGGCATTGCTTACGCAATGATTTGCGCCGCGAAGGGATATCGAGTCAAGCTGTGCCTTCCGGCCAACGCCTCACCCGAGCGAAAGAAGATCCTGATGGCCTATGGCGCCGAGTTGGTGCTCACAGATGCAGCCGAAGGGTCGGACGGAGCCATCCGCGTTTGCCAGAAAATCTATGCGGACGACCCCGCGCATTACTTCTTCGCCGACCAGTACGGCAACCCGGCCAACTGGCATGCCCACGCCATGATCACCGGCCCCGAGATTATCAGACAAACCGAAAGCCGCATCACGCACTTTGTGACGGCCCTGGGAACCAGCGGCACGTTCACCGGCATCACGCGCGCGCTGCGCGAGCGGCTGCCGCATGTCCGCTGCATTTCTGTGCAGCCCTCCACGCCCTTGCACGGACTGGAGGGCACCAAGCATATGCCATCGGCCATCAAGCCCGCCATCTACGATCCCAGCCTGGCTGATGACAACATTTGGATCGATACCGAAGACGCTTATGAGATGGCACGCCGGCTGGCGCGCGAAGCGGGTTTACTGCTCGGTGTATCGGCCGCCGCCAACGTTGTCGCCGCCGGCCGCGTGGCTCAGCAGGTCGCCGGTCGCGGCGAGTCCGGCCTGGTAGTGACCATTCTCTGCGACGGCGGCATGAAGTATCTCAGCGACTCCTTCTGGACCGAGTGATCGCCAACCCTGCTGAGACCAGGTGATATTGCCCGGGCTTATGGACCGTCCCTCGGTTCCCGCAGCGATTGCCCGGCGTGCGGGGTGTAGACTGGCAGAAAACCGTTCAAAATAGAAGAGCCGGTTTCGGCCAATCGGCGCGGCGAGCGCCAGGAATCGTGCTGGAAGGATAACTGTCGCGCATGCGCGTCCAATTCTGGGGAACTCGAGGCTCCATCGCCAAACCCGGCCCGACCACGGCCCGGTACGGAGGCAATACGTCCTGCGTGGAGGTCCGCTCGTCGCGCGGGACGTTGATCGTCATCGACTGCGGTACGGGCGCACATGCGCTGGGACAGTCGCTGCTCAAGGAGAATCCGCATGGCGTTCGCGGCCATCTCCTGATCAGCCACACGCACTGGGATCATATTCAAGGTCTGCCTTTTTTCGCGCCGCTGTTTGCGCCCGGCAGTGAGTGGGACGTGTATGGGCCGAAGGGTCTCGACCAGTCTGTCCGCGAATCGCTCTCCGGCCAGATGCAATACACGTATTTCCCCATTACGCTGGAGCAGTTCGGTGCCACGGTGCGCTATCACGATCTCGTGGAGGGCGCGTTTGAGATCGACGATGTCAGCATCACCACCCGTTACCTGAATCATCCCGCGCTGACACTCGGCTACCGGCTCAGAGCGGACGGAGCCACGGTCGTCTATTCGTGCGACCACGAACCGCACTCCAGAGAGCTTGCCACCGGCAACGGAGACATCGGCGGAGAGGATGAGCGCCACTCCGAGTTTCTGCGCGGCGCGGACCTGGTGCTCCACGATGCCCAATACACGGCCGCCGAGTATCCGGCCAAGGTCGGCTGGGGCCACAGCACGGTGGAGTATGCCGTTCGCATTGCGCGTCATGCCGGCGTGGCCACACTCGCCTTGACCCACCACGATCCGTTGCGCGACGATCAATCGCTTGATCGGTTGGTCGAAGATCTGCGCGCCGACCTGAAGAAGAAGGGCTCCAGCCTGGAAGTGTTTGCGGCCGCCGAAGGGCAGTCAATCCAGGTCAACCCCGGCACCGTCCACCTTCCCGAGAATCCCGAAGGTGATCATCAGGCCAAGGCCGCCATTGATCCGGCGCGAAAACGGCGATCCGTTGTGCTGGCCGTTTCCGACCCGGAATCCGCCAAGATATTCGCAGCCGCAGCCAAAGCGGAGGACCTCCCGCTCCAGACCTTTGCCGATCCATCGCAGGTCGTTGGGTTCCTCGAAACCGAGCGCCCATCACTGGTAATTCTGGAGCACGATCCGCCGCGCGTGGACGGCTTGGCGATCTGCCGGGCCATCCGCCAGCTCCCCATGGCCGACGAACAATCTTTGCCGGTGATCATGGTGGCTGCTCGCGAAGACCGCGCCGGCGGCTTGGAATCCGGCGTAACCGAATGGCTCGTGAAGCCCTTCACCGCCAGTTACATCCGTACCAAGGTCCGTGCCTGGATTTTGCGCATGGCCTGCCACTGGGTGAAGGCCCAGATCCCCGAAGACGAGGAGCACCGGCTCACCGCGCTTCAATCGTTGGGCATTCTCGACACCGATTTCGAACCTCGCTTCGACCGCATCACGCGCGTGGCCGCCGCCCTGTTCGACGTTCCCGTCGCTTTGGTCAGCCTGGTGGATCGCGACCGCCAGTGGATGAAGTCGTGCTTCGGCACCGCGGTGCGGGAAACGCCTCGCGACGTTTCTTTCTGCGCGCACGTGGTTTACCAGCGCGACAACATGATTGTCCCGGACACGCTGCGCGATCCCCGCTTCGGCGATAATCCACTGGTCATCAACGAACCGCGTATCCGTTTCTATGCCGGCGCACCACTGATTCTGGCCGACGGCAGTTGCGTCGGAACGCTCTGCCTGATTGACACGCGCGTCCGGTCGCTGGATGGTCCCGCCATTAGTCTGCTGCAGGACCTGCGTGACCTGACGGTGGAAGAACTGCAGCGAACCCATCCCGCGCTGGTGCCGCAAGACACGGGCCGCGCCGCCGGCAGGTGAAGGCCGCCCCCGCCCCGGCATTGCCTCTCTCGTTATTAAGCGTGCGCGCCCGCCGCCCATTGCCGTATCTTTGTGCTGTGGGGATCAAATGAAGGCAGGGTCACTCGACGTGCTGTCGAACGTGCTGTTGGCGGGAACGCTTGCTTTCACGCTTCTCCATGCGCAGACGCTACCGCCCGAGCAGAAGCTGAGAGTGGACGAGGCCATTCCAGCCAAAGCCGCGGCCAAACCGAAGAAGCCTCGCCGCCTGCTGGTGACCAACCTGGAGATGCGCGACGGCCATCCATGGCACGGCAGCTCGTACGACTTCATCCCAATCGCCAACTACGCGATTGGAGAGATGGGCAAACGAACCGGCGCGTTCGAGGCCGTCTTCAGCAACGATGTCGAGATGTTCCGCCCGAAACGGATCAGGCAATTCGACGCGATCTGTTTCCTGAATACGAATGGCGTTCTATTTGAAGACCCGGAGTTACAGAAGTCGTTGCTCGCCTTCATCGCCGGAGGCAAGGGGTTCGTGGGAATTCACGATGCCATCGCGACCTTTGTGCAGTATCCCAAGTACGACCAGTGGCCGCCGTTCGGCCAGATGCTGGGCGGGACCGAAAACGGCGGACATCCTTGGGACGGCGAGATGATGACCGTGAAGATCGACGACCCCGATAGCCCGCTGACGGCCGTATTTCACGGCCAGGAGTTCCAGATTGCCGACCAGGCGTTTCAGCTTCAGGAGCCGGTCCTGCGCGACCATCTCCACGTGCTCCTCAGCATCGATGTCGAAAAGACCGGGCTTTCGCCCAAACATAGAATTTTGCCGGTGCGCGCGGCGGATAAAGACTTCCCCGTGACGTGGATCCGCGCCTACGGGAAAGGCCGGGTTTTCTACAGCTCGCTCGGGCACGGCGCGCCCGTGTTCTGGAATGCGCCTCTGCTCGAGCACTTCCTGGCCGGCATCCAATACGCACTCGGCGATCTGAAGGCGGATAGCACTCCCAGCGCGCAACGGGCCGCGGCGAAGAAGTAGACTGCCCGGCACGGGCACGATACTCGCGCCGTTTAGCTGAGCGCGCCGCGAGCGCCGTTCGAAACCACCGTCACCTCGACATCGGTAAGGGCGATAACCCCGCTGTTCATCATGCTCTCGAGCACGGGCAGAATCTGTCGCGCCTTCTCAGGACTCTCCACGATGGTGATGACAATGGGCTGGTCGCTTCGGAACAAGTGGTGGTGGTGCAGCTCCGCACTCTCGCCAAACCCTTCCATCGCGCGGAAAACGGTAACACCCGCTACCTTCAGTTCCCGGCAGCGGTCCACAATCGCTGCATAGACTGGCTTCCCGCCGAACTGATCATGCTCATTGACGTAAAAGCGCAGCAGCTTACCCGGTTGACCGTTCACTGGATGTCACTCCTCCTGCAGTGGGCATTTCATGCACGATATGGTGCAGCTCAACATCGGAAGTCACAATGATTCCGTCCTGCATCATCTCCGCCACAACCCGAACCAGATCGTTTACCTTCTCCGGTTTTTCGACCACCGAGATCATAATCGGCAGGTCGTGTGACAAATGGAATCGTCCGCCCTTGTGCGTGTGGCCCTTGGCTCCATAGCCGAGAATCCCCCGATAGACGGTGGCGCCCGAGAAATCCATCATGCGCAGCTTCTTGACGATGGCTTCATACAGCGGCTCTTCCTTGCATTTGTCGGATTCACCCAGGTAGATGCGAACCAGCTTCGCCGGCGCGTTGACGATCTTCTTGGCAGCTTCCGGCTCTGCCTGCTTCGCCTTGGCGTCTTTGGCAACCGCCTTCACCACCGTCAAATCCTGGACAGTAATCAGCCCATCGGTCACCATGTCGTAAAGAGTGGGCAGCAACTCCTCCACTCGTTCGGGAACCTCGATGAACTCGATACGAACCGCGCTGCGTTCGGCGACATATTCTGATTTAGGATTTTGAAATTGCTCATGCGTTCCAAATCCGGCATCGGCACGAAACAGCGTGGCGCCCGCGACGTGCTTGTGCCGCAGGAATCCAAGCACGGCAGACCACAGCGGCTCCATATGCGTCCGTGTGTCCTGGTTCAGATATAGTGTCACTTTCTTAGCGCCGCCCTTGGGGAGCATTGAGTCGAACCTCCTTCCAGCAACGATGTGCCGATTTCTTCCTGAGGCATGGTCTTTTCTAGGGGCCGTGAATCAATTGAACAGGCTTGTGGGATTGCAGGGCGCAACCACCGCGTCGTCAGGAAGGGGCGGGCGGAAAAGGAACGCGCTGTGAAAATAACTCGCCACATACGAACTCTCTCGTTGTAGGAGTCATCGGCCGCCCGGTGCGGCAGGCAATGGCGAACTCCACCGCCACCTATAGAATATAACGCGCTGTACGCGGTCGCGCCAGCGAAAGGTTTAGCGAGGGATTTTCGCCAATTCACCCAGGGCGGGGCGAGATCACCCACCTGCGACTGAAAGGTTTCGATCATGTGCCTTGAAATCGGCCCCGAAGCGTTGGTTTCCGAATTGCATACCATATTAGTTTAAGAGCGCTGAACGGCGCTCTCGTCAGCGGTGGAGTTCGCTTAACGCCGGCACGGAAACGGCCAATAACTCCTGCCTGGGTTTAGCAGGGCCTTCACGGCCTGCTAACCCGATCGAGAATGCAGGAGAAGCACATGGCATCGGGAACCGTATCGGAGGAGGGCAGGCTGGGCTCGACCACTCCCTCAAGCAACCTTGACGTTATTGCATTGGCCGAAGAGTTGGCCGCACGCCACGAGATAACGGCACTGCAGCCACTTCTTGACGTCTGCAGGTCCGCTGCGGTGAGCAAGGACCTGAGCATCGCGGTTCTTGGCCGTTTTAAGGCCGGCAAGAGCAGTTTCTTAAACCATTTCGTGGGCCGGGATCTGCTTCCTGTGGGTGTGGTTCCCGTCACTTCCGTGATCACCGAAATGCTCTGGGGACCGGAGCAACGGGCAGAAGTTCATTTCTTGGATGGCACTGCCGGGCCTGTGCCTGTCGAAGCCATAGGCGACTTCATCACCGAGCCGAACAACCCCGAAAACAAGAAGCACGTGAGCCGCGTCGTTTTGCATTTACCCGGCCTTCGAGCCTTCAAAGGGCTTCGGTTTATCGACACGCCCGGCTTGGAGAGCGCGTTTACTCATAACACGGATGCCTCGCTCGCCTGGATACCCAACGTAGACCTTGCGCTGGTAGCCGTCGGGGTCGATCCGCCACTCTCTCATCAGGATGTAGTCTTAATTCACAAACTGTTCGAGTACACGCCGAAGGTCTGTGTTCTCCTTACCAAGGTCGATCTTCTAACCGAAGCCGAACGCGATGAAGTCTTCGAGTTTGTGCGGACGCAACTGAACCGGAATTTCGAGCGGCGCATCGAGGTGTTTTCATACTCAACCCGGCCGGGCTTCGAGCGCTTGCGATCGTCTGTCGAAGAACAGCTTTTCAACCCCACACTGAGCACGATTCGCGAACAAAAACTCGAAATCCTGAACCACAAGCTTCAGACCCTGCTGCGTGAGTGCGGCGATTACCTGCAACTGATGCTGCGGTCGGCCGAAATGTTGGATGCAGAGAGGCAGCAGCTTCGGCTCCGTGCCGGCGGCGAGAAAGAAGGCCTTGCGGATACCAGGCTGGAGCTGCAACTGATCGCGCGTCACCATATTGGCTCTGCGCGCAGCCACATCGAGAAGACACTCGCTCCACAGGAGAAGCCGATTCAATCCGGTCTCCGCAGGGAACTGGAGCGGGAGTACCCGACATGGCACAGCTCCTTCGCCGGGCTGCTCGAACAGTTTGCATCCTGGCTTCGCCGAGAGCTCACCTCCCGGTTGAAGGATCTGTCGGCCGCTCACAAAACCGAGTTCCTGCAACCTCTGCGGGATGTCCAGCGACAGTATTTGCGGGTTCTGCAAGCATTCCGGGACCGGCTGTCGGAACAGATGTTGGAAATGTTCGGCGTGCCGCTGCGAACCACCGAAACCGAAATCGAACCGGAATCGCCGAAAGCTCCCGACATCGATATCGGCCGCATATTCGACCACAATTGGGAGCTGCTTTCGCCAATCATTCCGATGACCGTACTGGGCGGTGCGGTGAAAATGCGGTTTCTAAACAAGGTGGACTACGAGACTTTCAAGAATCTGTCGCGCCTGGCAACGCAGTGGACAGACATCGTGGCAGCAGCCGCCATCAAGATGCAGCGGGAAGCGGAGCGCAGGCTGGAAGATCTCATTCAGACCGTCGACCGTTTGACGGCCTCTTCGTCAGCTCGGGCGCCTGATATTCGATCGGATTTGGTCCGCGTGCGCCAGGCGCAAGCGAATCTTCAAGAGTAAGCCAATGTTTTTTGAACAAGGAGCGTTTATGAATCAAATCGTCAATGTCAGGGGTCGCGAAATTCTGGACTCACGTGGCAACCCGACCGTGGAAGCCGAAGTTACCCTCGCGGGCGGCATAGTTGGGATCGCCGCCGTGCCTTCGGGCGCATCCACGGGCGAGAAGGAAGCCGCCGAATTGCGTGACGGCGATAAGAAGCGGTACGGCGGGAAAGGTACCCTCAAAGCCGCCGGCCACGTCGGCAAGGAGCTGTTCGAAGCGGTGGCCGGCAAGGATGCAACCGATCAGCGCGCCATCGACGAGGCCATGATCAAGGCCGATGGAACGCCCAACAAGTCGAACTTGGGAGCGAACGCGATTCTTGCCGTTTCCATGGCTGTCGCCCGCGCTGCCGCCGCGGCTCACGGCCTCCCGTTGTACAGGTATCTGGGCGGAGTAAACGCCGCCACGTTGCCGGTTCCCTGCATGAACGTGCTAAACGGAGGCAAACATGCCGACAATACGGTCAATTTTCAAGAGTTCATGATCGCGCCGCATCATGCCACATCCTTCGCGGAATCCATCCGCATGGGCATGGAAACGTTCCACACTTTAAAAGGAGTTCTGCGATCAAAGGGATACAGCACAGCCGTGGGAGACGAAGGCGGCTTTGCGCCCGATCTGAAGTCCGATGAAGAAGCGGTTGCGCTGATTCTCGAGGCCATCGTCAAAGCGGGCTACAAGCCTTCTGAAGATGTCTCGATCTGCCTCGATCCCGCATCCAGCGAAATGTGGGACAACGGCAAATACATTCTCTTCAAGTCGACGAAGAAGGCGATGACTTCCGATGAACTGATCCGGCTCTGGGAGTCGTGGGTAAAACAGTATCCAATTGTTTTGCTCGAAGATGGAATGGGTGAAAACGACTGGGAGGGCTGGCGCAATCTGACACTCGCGCTCGGCTCAACGGTGGAACTGGTAGGCGACGACATTTTCTGCACCAATCCCAAGATCCTCCAGCAGGGGATCGACAAGGGGATCGGAAACGCGATTCTCATCAAGCTGAACCAGATCGGCACCGTGACGGAAACGCTGGATACCATCGAGCTGGCCGGACGCAACAACTATCGCTGCTTTGTATCCCACCGCTCTGGCGAGACGGAGGACACCTTCATTGCCGATCTTACGGTTGCCACGGGGGCAGGCCATATCAAAACCGGTTCCGGCTCTCGCAGCGAGCGCGTCGCCAAGTTCAACCAGTTTCTTCGGATCGAGGAAAAGCTGAAGGGGACCTCCCGATTCGCGGGCCGCGCAGCCTTCGCGCGATAAGTGCCGGTTGCCCGTCGTCGGAGCTTAGGGGTAAGCTCTAAACAAGCGGTGGAGTTCGCTTAATGCTGCTTCGGTAGCCAATGACTCCTACAGCGGGATCGCTGCAGGCAGTCGTTGACCGTCCTCTCGTTTCCCGCACGAAACACTTCGTGAGGTGAAGCGATGGAAAACGTTTGGCTGCTGGCAGCGCTCTGGCTCGGGCTGGCTCTGCTCGCAACCCTATTTTCAATCTGGTTCCGAATCTCCACGGCGCTTTCCGAAATCGTGGTCGGGACCGTGGCGCAGCTCATCATCGGCGCGGCGATGGGGTCGGGCGCGCTGGGAGCAAAATCTCCATGGGTTAGCTTCCTCGCAGGTACGGGCGCCATTGTTCTGACGTTTCTTGCCGGAGCCGAACTGGACCCTTCCGTGTTCAGGCGCAAATGGAAAGAGGCCGTCGGCGTTGGCATGGTCGGCTTTTTCGGGCCGTTTCTGGTTGCCGCCGCAGTCGCCTACTACGTTTTGCACTGGGGCTTGATGGCAAGCTGGCTGGCCGGCGTTGCCCTGTCCACTACCTCTGTTGCCGTCGTCTACGCCGTCATGCTCGAAACAGGCTACAACGAAACGGACTTCGGCAAGGGGATTCTCGCCGCCTGTTTTGTGAACGATCTGGGAACGGTCATCGCACTCGGTCTGATCTTCGCGCCGTTCACGCTAAGGACAGTGATCTTCGTTGTGGTTGCCATCGCCGCGTTCGCGATACTGCCGTTTCTAACTCCCTGGTTCTTTCGGAAGTACGGCGGACGGGTATCGGAACTGGAAGCGAAATACCTGCTGCTCTTGTTATTCGGTCTCGGCGGACTCGCCACCTGGGCCGGAAGCGAAGCTGTCCTGCCCGCCTATATCATCGGGATGGTTCTGGCCGGAACAGTTGGCAAGGATCATCAGCTGATCCGCCGCCTTCGCACACTGACCTTCGGGCTGCTTACGCCGTTCTATTTCATTCGAGCCGGCTCCCTCGTGTCGGTTCCCGACATCATTGCAGCTCCCCTCGTGTTTGTCGTTCTGCTCGCCGCAAAAATGGTCGCCAAGTTGGTTCCGCTCGTGCCGACTGTTCGGTATTTCAACTACCTCGGCCACGAAGGGCTTTATTACTCCCTCATGATGTCCACGGGACTCACGTTCGGTACCATCGCGTCTCTCTTCGGATTGCAGCATCATGTCATCAGCCAGGCCCAATATTCATTTCTGGTTGCAACGGTGATTGGGACCGCTATCGTCCCAACCGCCATTGCGAATGCATATTTCTCACCGCGCCACCTTCTGAACAAAGGGCTTCAAACCAGCAGCCCGGAGCGCGAAGTTCTTGGAGAAGAAGACTTGCAGGAAATGCCATAGGCGTAATCTCGCGTAGCGAGCGGCAGCCCCGGCACCACACACCGCGTGTCACTCCGGCAATGGCCGCGTGCGAAGCCAGCGTACGGAGGTTGGAAAGAGCGGCGCAAAGCGGGACAACAGCCACTGACGAAATGATTCCATTACCAGGCCGGTTCTTGCTTGAGGCTCTTGTTGTGGCGGCTATCGCCGAGTTCCGCGACGGGAGCGGTTGTTGCGGGGCTGCTGCTCGGCATTCCTGGCTTGAAACACAAGCCGAAAGTCAGTTGGGATACCGCTCTCGGAGCCATCGGCTTCGTTGCTGGACTCGTTGTCTGTGTACTCGTGCCATTTCCAAGGAACACAGTTTGCGAGGCTCTTCCGGGTGGCGTAATAAACACTTCGACGATGAATCATTACTAACATCCATTTGGCGTAGCGTTCGCGACTGCGGTACTGTTGCCGACGGCCTTTGAGACCTGGAGGTCACGGAGGAGAAGTTCAAAGTAGCCCTCTACCCAAGCCGGGGGGCCATGCGGCGCACCCAGACCGCTTGCCCCCGAGAGCCGTTGTACCCTGAAACACATGCCCCGACTTGGTTTGATTTGCTTGATTCTAGGGACGGCTGCGGCGTTCGCCGAAACGTCCCCTGCCCCAAGGCCGTTCAAGCTGGATGATCTGGCGAGATTGCAGGATGTGCGCGATCCGCAGTGCTCGCCGGACGGGAAATCGGTGGCCTATGTGGTTTCGGCCATGGACTTCAAAGAAGACAAAAGCGTCTCGCATATTTGGGTCGCGGGCTTCGACGGAAAAAGCGACCGGCAAATTACCTTCAGCGCCGATGGCGAGAACTCGCCCAAGTGGAGTCCTGATGGGAAGCTGCTCGCGTTTGAATCGTCCCGGCCCGGTAAAGCCAAGGGCAGCCAGATCTGGTTGCTCGATCTCAGCGGCGGCGAGGCCCAGGAGCTCACCGAGCTAAAGGGCAAGTTGTCCGGCTTTGAATGGTCTCCAGACTCGAAGCGGCTGGCCCTGCTGGTGGCCGATCCTGATCCGGAGCCTGAGCCCGAACCGGGCGCGAAGCCTAAGACGCCGAAGCCCATCGTTATTGACCGCTATCACTTTAAACAGGACATCGAGGGCTACTTACTCTCCGGCCGGCACACTTACATCTACTTATTCGATATAGCGTCGCGCAAGATGGAGCGATTGACCCGGGGCCAGTGGGATGAGCGGGCACCCTCGTGGTCTCCCGATGGCAATTACATCGCGTTCCTGAGTGACCACTCCGAAGAGCCTGACCGCCAGCAGACGTTGACCGTGTTTGTGGCCGAAGCGAAGCCGGGCGCGGTCGAGAAGCCGCTGACCCCCGCCGCGATGCGGGTGTTGGGGACCAAGCCAGCGTGGAGCCCCGACGGTAAGCTGCTCGCGTTCCTCGACACCGACGATCGCCAATGGGGCGCCTACGGGATGTCTTATCTGGTGCTGGCTTCGAGCGATGGCAGCGCGCCGCCGGCCCGGGTGAAAGCGGCCGAGAAGCTCGATCGCGATGTGATGAATCCGCGCTTCACCCCGGATGGCAGCGCGATTGAGTTCCTGGTCGGCGACGACCGTTCCGATTATCCGGCGCGGCTGGGGCTAAAAGACTCCAGCGTGGAGCGATTGATGGCTTCGCCCATCGTCGTGTCGAACGCAACCAGGGCGGGCGGTTGCTCGGCGGTGCTTTCGGGAAGCGAAAGCAAGTTCACGGAAGTATACGCACTCGAAGGCGGCTCCCTGCGCCAGCTTTCGCATCGCAACGATGCGCTGCAAAGCGAGCTCATCATGCCGAAGACGGAAGAAGTGAGCTTCAAGAGCAAGGACGGAACGGACGTGCACGGCTTGCTGACCACGCCCGTGGGATACATTCAGGGCTCCAAAGTGCCGCTCCTGCTGCGCATCCACGGCGGCCCGAACGGACAGGATGACCACCGCTGGTCTTTGGAACGCCAGTGGTTCGCGGCCAATGGATATGCCGTGTTGGCGGTGAATTATCGCGGCAGTTCAGGGCGCGGGCAGAAGTACTCGCGTTCCATCTATGCCGATTGGGGCCACTACGAAGTGGAAGACCTGCTGGCCGGGGTCGACCATGTCATCCGGATGGGCGTCGCCGATCCGGCCCGGTTGGGCGTCGGCGGCTGGAGCTATGGCGGCATTCTGACCGATTACGTCATCGCCACCGACACGCGCTTCAAAGCGGCAACCAGCGGCGCGGGAACAGCCTTCACCGTGGCGTTCTATGGCACCGACCAGTACATCATCCAGTACGACTACGAAATTGGCCCGCCCTGGAACCCGAAGGCTTGGGAGACCTACCAGAAGATCTCCTACCCGTTCCTGCACGCCGATAAAATCAAGACGCCCACGTTGTTCCTCGGCGGCGAACGCGACTTCAATGTGCCGGTTCAAGGCAGCCAGCAGATGTATCAAGCCTTGCGCAGCCTCGGCGTGCCCACTGAGCTCGTCATTTACCCCAACCAGTTTCACGGCATCACCAAACCGTCGTACATTCGCGACCGCTTGGAACGCTATCTGGCCTGGTACGACAAATACCTGAAGAAGGTCGAGCCGGCGGCGGTGGCGCCCACCGGTTCGGGAGGCTCTGGGAACGGGAAGTAACAACACCTCGGTGAGATGATCGTTTCGAGGTGATTATGACTCGCAGGTTTCTAGGCAACTTTCTGCTGCTGAGTATCGCAGTCAGTGCGGTCAGTTCAGCCCAGGATTTTGGGCCGCCGCCGAAGAGGGATCCGAATGCGCCGACATTGGCGCTACCGACGGCCTTCCCCGCGCCGGGGATTTACCCAACGACTTACTCGGTGACGCTGCTCTCGTCGACGCCGGGTGCACAGATCCATTACACCTTCGACGGCACTCGCCCCACTGCAACGAGCCCGGTCTTCGATCCAACTAAAGTGCTGTGGGTCGGCGCGATCAACGATCACGAGAGGGGACTCAAGACCGGATACACGATCCGGGCAGTGGCGATGAAGGCCGGCATGAACGATAGCGACGTCGCCACGTTCCAGTACACGATTGACCGGCGCGATACGACTGAGTATGTCTCGGCGGAAATCCTTCCTGGCGTCACGATGATTCGCGACTATGCGAACGACAAGATGTTCCTGATTCGGGGCAGCCAGAAGGCGCTGCTTATCGACTCCGGGATGGGCACGGGCAAGCTGCGAGAGTACGTTGCGCGGATCGCAGGCAGCGTGCCAATTGAAGTTCTATTCACACATTTCCACGGCGACCACACGGGGCAGAGCGATGAGTTCATCTCGCAGAGCGTGGAATATATCAATGATGCCGACCGCGCCCCGGTGGAAGGAATGTTGAAGCGAAAGGGCGTCGGTGCCGACGTCGTCGCGCGGAACCTGCGAAACATCAAAGACGGAGATGTTCTGGACTTGGGAGATCGGAAGTTCATGGTCTACCAGGTGCCCGGGCACACGCCCGGATCCGTGGTCGCGTTCGATGAGGCAACCGGCTACTTGTTCACTGGTGATTCGGTGGGCAGCAATGGCCCTGGGATCCCGGATTCGTTCTGGCTGTTCAGTGCGTCGAGTCCGGCGGTGGATGTGTATTTGTCGACGCTGGAGGTCTTCCGGTCGAAGCTGAGGCGGCCGGTGACACGCCTGATGTCAGGTCACAACGACCGCCCGTTGGAAGGTGAAGGATACGTGGAGAATCTCCAAAAAGCTGCCCAGATGGTGGTAGATCGCGGGACCGAGGTGCTGGTACCGTCGTTGCGGCCCGCGGGCTACTCGCAGGTGATCGTTGGCGATCGGCTGACCGATCCGAACTGGGTGTCGATCAACGTAACCAAAGACCGGTGTCTGACGACTTCGCCCGACAAGATGTCGACGCTCAGCAATCTGGTGCTGGATGGCGGCCCGGTGCGGGGCTTCACGCCGAGTCAGTTGAAACTCAGCGCAGCGGGTCTCAGGAACGCCGGGAAAAGCCATGTCACCGCGACCACCACGTCGAGCCGGAGCCGGCTGAAGATCAACGGCGCGGATGCGAAAAGCGGCGTTGCGGTGGATGTGCCGTTGGGTCCGGGAGCCGCTCCGGTGGTGATTGCAGTGACCGCGCCGGATGGGGTAACGACTCAAACGTACAGCCTGAGCGGGACGAAGTAGCGCCAGTTTTCTTGGACGGAGCCGAGAGGACCAGCCCGACGCGACCAGTTCTTCCGAAACTCAGGTTCCGAAGTGGGGCGGGCGCCTACGCCCGCGCCGCTCTCCGCCTCGGAGCAGGATGCCCACATCCGGCTCCGGCGAGTTACACGGAAAGGCGTTTCGTTTTATCCAAGCTGGTCACCGAATACCCGTTGCTTCATCCTGGCATTTTCGATTACTCTACTTCCATCCCCGAAATGGGGACGTCCTTAGGAGGTATACACAGGTGAACGATGATCCTAAATCCAATGCCGAAACGCTTGAAACTGAGGCTTCGGAAGTGCTAGCCAACGAGTTGAAACCAGAAGAACAGGAAGAGATTTCGGGTGGGATATTAGGGGTCCATAACGAATGGATTGATCCTTGATAGCCACCACCAAACGTAACGCGTCTCTCAGCCGTGCGAGATGAAAGAGGCGTGGAATCGGCTGAAGCGAGGCCGCCGGCCGGCGCGGCCCCGCTTCTTCAGTTTGGAGAACCCCTCGCAAAAATGCGGGTCGCCTCCACAAGCGCCCGGGCAGTGCACACATCCGGACGAGTACCAGCCGAACGATGCGCAGGCGTGGTACTCGGCCGGATGTAATGAGGCTTCGCGTAAGGAATATGCCGCCGCAGTAGCGTGTTTTCAAAAGGCGTTGGAGTTCCATCCCGGATGGTGTGAAGCCCAACACAGTCTCGGGAAGGTCTTGTTCGAGCTTGGGCAGATAGAGGAAGCGCTCGCCTTGTTTCGGCAGGCAGCAGCCGGAACGAATCCTGAGCCATCGCGAATCGCCATCGCCGTGGTTATCCCGGGCAGCCCGGAGAGCGGTCACCAAACTGTTCTTGATGCACGTCGCTCTTGGGCCCAGCAATCTCTCCCGCCGCCGCGTTCTCCCGCTTGGTTATCTCACCGCGATTGGTCCATCAAGGGGACGGACTCCTCTGTCCCAGGCCACGATGTGGGAGATGAAGCGGGATACGGCTCGGTGGCGCGTGGACAGAGCTGTCCGTCCCCGCGTCCTCACCGCGTCGATTCCTCCAACGCTTCACCGGCTGTAGAGCGGCCTTTGCGAGTCGGCTATCTTTCCGCCTTCTTCCAGCACAACAACTGGATGAAACCCGTCTGGGGCTTGATCAACCACCATGACCGCAGCCGATTTGAGGTTCATCTGTTTTCAGATGCGCCGCGAGACCGGATCAAACACGGCTATCGCGCGCACGGCTCTGACCGGTTTTACGACATCACCGGACTATCCAACGAAACCGCGGCCGGCCTGATTGAGAACTCCGGAATCGACTTACTGGTGGATCTAAATGGCTACAGCAAAAAAAGCCGCCTACCGCTCGTTGCCCTGAGGCCGGCGCCTCTGATCGTTGCGTGGTTCAACATGTATGCCACCAGCGGGATGGAGTGCTACGACTATCTGGTCGGAGACGACGAGGTTATTCCTCGCGCCGAAGAAAAGTTTTACTGCGAGAAGGTAGTTCGAGTGCCCGGCAGTTATTTGACGTTTGAAGTCGACTATCCGGTACCGCCCGTGGCGCCTCCGCCCTGCTTGGCGAAGGGCGCGATCACGTTCGGTTGCCTGGCGCCGCAGTATAAAATCACCAGTGCTGTTATCCACACATGGTGCCGGATATTGTCGGAAGTTCCAGGCAGCGCGCTCGTACTCAGGAACACAGCGCTGGCCTCGCCGGAAAACTCGCGCTTTGTGCTTAGCCTCTTCGAGAAGTGCAACATCGCGCCCGAACGCGTCATGCTGCGTGGCCCGGCGCCGCACTACCGCTTCCTTCAGACCTACAACGAGATTGACTTAGCGCTGGATACCTTTCCTTACAGTGGCGGCACTACCACGACCGAGGCAATCTGGCAGGGGGTTCCCGTGCTGACCTTTTGGGGAGACCGTTGGGCATCGCGGACTAGCGCTTCCCTTCTGCGGGCAGGCAACCTGGCCGGGTTCGTCGCCAACAGCCTCGAGGACTATGTGTCTCTGGCCGTCCGGTTGGGCAATGCGAGCGAGACACCCGGCAGACTGGCCGAACTCCGGCGTAACATGCGATCCTCCCTGCAGGACTCCGCGTTGTGCGATACGGCAACTTTCGCCAGAAATATGGAACACCTCTACAGGCAAATGATCGAGCACAAGTTGAAGACTCCGCTATTCCCTACAGACTGCGATGACCTCCCAGAGTTAGCCCCCGCTAAGGGCGATCCACTGCAACATTAAGGAGACCCTTAGAACATTCGTCGAATCGAATTCCATCTCACTTGAGAGAGGGCGCCGAGAGGGACAGCCCGACACGACCAGTTCTTCCGAAACTTTGCGTTGGTGCGCGGTTCGGGCCTGTTCCACAACGACACGTAGCGTTGGCGTCTTCAAGGCTTCGAATTGTTGGAGGGGTTTCTGCATCGTTTGGGGCTGATTAGGCGGCCTTGGGGGGCACCTTTGCGACGTAATCGACGACCTTTTTCTCGACGACGCCGTTTCCGACGGAGAACTGGGCCATTGTCCTGGCACTGGCCAAGTGGGCCTGGTTGAACACAAAGTCGCGTGAAATAACGAAGCCAAACTTGGCTGGATCGAAGGTAGCGTTCTGCTGGATGTGCGAGATGGCAATGCCTTTGAGCTGCTCAAGTGCGTGCAACTCCCGGTCGCGGCGGGCTTGCTGGGCCAGGCGAAGCTCCTTCATGGTCTTGGAAAACGAGTTTTGGAAGCGCGAATCGTAGAGCGAAGCCAGGGCCATCGGGTTCTTCAGCTGGTGGAGATAGCCTTCCATGGTGTCGATGGGGAGAGCCTCGCCGGAATACACCTTGAACTCGGCGGTGCGCAACATATCGAGCCGGAACTGGATGTCGGCGGCACGACGAGCCAGGACGGTTTCGAGGTCGCCGACCGGGGCGAGATCGTTGACGATGCCGTCGACGAAGCGCTGGTAGCGCTGGGATTCTTCTTCGGTGCGGAAGTACTTCGTGACGTCGGCGGCGAAGAGGCCGTGCTTGACGGCATTCCTGGATGAGGCCGCGCGGCCGGCGTCGGTGCGAGGCCCGGTGGACTTCTGGGCGTTCTCGCGATTGGATTGCGTGCGGGCATCGACCTGCGGGTCGTTGTTCTCCGCGTTCTTATAGGTTGGCGCGGATGGTTCGCTCGGCAGCGAGCGGGTTTCGTTCAAGACCGGTTCCTGGTTCGCCCGGACTTTTTCATCTGTCACTGTGCCCGGAGTTTCCGGGGGTTTTGAATACACCTCTGACATCTGTTACACCTTTCACTTATGGAGTGGCGGATGACCGCCTACCCGATCTTCAGCCCGGGCGCGAGTTCGACTGCGACCGGAGAGAACGAGTGGGCACTGCAACGCATTGCGGAACAAAGGGTTTGAGAGAACCAGAAATATTTTCTTGGTTTGTGATCGGGTGAGAGCGCTGCAGCGAGCTTTCCGTGTAACTCGCAGAGCCGGATGTGGGCATCCTGCTCCGAGGCGGAGAGCGGCGCGGGCGTAGGCGCCCGCCCCACCTCGGAACCGCAAACGAGCCGCGACTGTAAAGGAGCGGGGTTCCGTCGCCCCTCAAAGCCCGAAAGCTGATAGACTGAAGTTCCTTCCCCGAGGTTCCTACCCTGGAACTCACCTCCCCGGCTTGAGCGCGGCACAGAAGACGTCGAAATGTGGCGGCAACTGATGGTACTGGTACCGAAGAAAAGGCTGAGTCCGGCCTGTAATGGCCGTTCTGTTGCACCCATTGCGGCAACCGCTTTCCGGTTCATTCCAAACGGGATCGAAGCACGGAGGGGCATCGCCACTTTTGACCGTTTTGTAGCATCTTTGTAAAGTGGTGCACTGTATGTAGATATTTTCCTTGACGGGATACTAGATATAGCGGAGTATTGGCACTAGCGCAGTTCTGCGTTACTTCGGCAGGCAGCTGTCCGGAAGATGGTTCTAGCGCTCAATCCATTCCCAAGGACATCCCGGCATACCGGGTTTTGGGCTGTGGGTTGAGGGTCGGCGTGGGGCGGGTTTGGATGGCGAGAAAGGCATTTCGGAAGGGCAATCAAATGGGTCAATTGAGCGTAGACTTAAGCGTAAAGGTGAAGGAACTGCATCGTTCACTGCGCCGCGCCGAACGTAAAGGCGTCGACTTTTCCCGGTATTTCACCAGCAAGCTGGAAGCCGGCAAGACTCCCTACGATGAAGTCGTTTGGGAACTCCGGACGGCCACGATCGGCAACGACCGGGGCTCGGTCATCTTCGAGCAAAGAGATATCGAGGTCCCGGCAGACTGGTCTCAGACCGCCACCAATATCGTCGCCAGCAAGTACTTCCACGGCCGGCTGGGATCGCCGGAGCGTGAGCGCAGTGTGGCCCAGTTGGTGCATCGCGTGGTCGACACCATAGCCGACTGGGGACTGGCAGGCAACTACTTCAAGACGCCCGAAGACGGCGAAAATTTCCGGCAGGAACTGGCGCACTTGATGCTGCACCAGAAGGCCTGCTTCAACTCGCCCGTTTGGTTCAACGTCGGCGTGAAGGAAGCGCGCGGCTACGGTTTCTATCACGAAGAAGAAGAGCAGCGTATCAAGAAGCTGAAGCCGGGCGAGAACCACCCGCAGTGCTCGGCGTGCTTCATTAATTCGGTCAGCGACTCGCTCGAGTCGATTCTGGACCTGGCGAAAACCGAGGGGATGCTGTTCAAGTGGGGATCCGGCACGGGAACCAATCTCTCTAGCATTCGCGAAGAGAACGCCGGCTTATGGGGCGGCGGCCGGGCTTCGGGTCCGTTGAGCTTCATGAAGGGCTTCGATGCGTTTGCGGGCGTGATCAAGTCGGGCGGCAAGACGCGGCGCGCGGCGAAAATGGTGATCCTGAACACCGAGCACCCGGACATCGAGCAGTTTGTTTGGTGCAAGGCCAAGGAAGAGAAGAAGGCGCACACACTGATTGATGCGGGCTACGATTCCTCCCTCGATGGCGAAGCGTACAGCTCGGTCTTCTTCCAGAATGCGAACAATTCCGTGCGCGCGAGCGACGAGTTTATGCGCGCCGTCGCCGAAGACGGCGACTGGTGGACGCGCAGCGTAGTGGGCGGGCAGCCCGTCAATCGCTATAAGGCGAAGGAACTGATGCGCCAGATTGCAGACGCTACCCACCAATGCGGTGACCCGGGCATGCAGTTCGACACCACGATTAATAAGTGGCACACATCCCGGAACACGGCGCGGATCAATGCATCCAACCCGTGCTCGGAATATATGTTCCTGGACGATTCGGCCTGCAACCTGGCTTCGCTGAACCTGATGAAGTTCGTGGGGCCGGACGGCCAGTTCGATGTCGAAGCGCTCCGCAACGCCGTGGACACGGTCATTCTGGCGCAGGAGATCATTGTCGATAACGCCAGCTATCCAACCGAAAGAATTGCTAAGAACTCGCATGAGTTCCGGCCGTTGGGTCTGGGCTTTGCGAATCTGGGTTCGCTGCTGATGTCGATGGGCATTCCCTACGACAGCAATGAAGGACGCGACCTGGCGGGAGCCATCTCCGCCATTATGTGCGGACAAGCCTATTTGACGAGCGCGCGAATCGCGGAAGCTGTTGGGCCGTGCGCGGGCTACGCCGACAACGAAGAGCCGTTCATCGACGTCATCCGGATGCACTGGAATGCCGTGAACGGTATCGATAGCAAACGCGTTCCGCCGGCCCTGTTTGCGGCAGCGGAAGAATGCTGGCACATGGCTTATGAACTGGGCGCGAAGGTTGGATTCCGCAACGCCCAGACCACGGTGATCGCTCCGACGGGCACCATCGGCTTCATGATGGATTGCGACACAACCGGCATTGAGCCGGACTTGGCGCTGGTGAAGTACAAGAAGCTGGTGGGCGGCGGCGTGATCAAGATTGTCAACCAAACCGTTCCGCAAGCGCTGATCAAGCTGGGATACTCCCCGGCGCAGGTGGAGCAGATTGTGACGCACATCGATTCTACCGGCACCATCGAAGGAGCGCCGGCGTTGAAGCCGGAGCATCTGGCCGTATTCGATTGCAGCTTCCGTCCGCAAAACGGCGCGCGCTTCATCCACCACATGGGCCACATCCGGATGATGGCGGCGGTGCAGCCATTTATCTCCGGCGCCATCTCAAAGACCATCAACATGCCGGAAGAATCCACGGTGGAAGACATCATGAATGCTTACACCGAATCCTGGCGCCTGGGGCTGAAGGCGGTGGCGATCTATCGCGACAACTCGAAGCGGGTACAGCCACTGAGCTCGGGCACGGGCAAGGGCGAGAAGAAGCAGGCCGGACCGGCCGCGGCCGCGGCGCAGGCCACTGAGAAGATTGTGTACCGGCCTGTGCGGCGGAAGCTGCCCGATGAGCGGCAGTCGGTAACGCATAAGTTCTCCATCGGCGGGCACGAAGGCTACATCACGGTGGGTTTGTACGAAGATGGCACCCCGGGTGAAGTCTTCATCTCGATGGCCAAGGAAGGCTCGACCATTTCGGGCCTGATGGACACACTGGCTACCTCCATCAGCTACGGCTTGCAGTACGGAGTGCCGCTGAAGTTCTTCGTGGACAAGTTCAGCCATGTCCGGTTCGAACCGAGCGGCTGGACGGGCAACCAGCAGGTGCCCTATGCGAAGTCGATCATCGACTACATCTTCCGCTGGCTGGGAGCGCGCTTCCTGGGAATTGTGGATCCGGCCGAGGCGGGCAGCACCCTGAAGTTGCGTCCTACCGAACCGGAGCCTCAGCAAGCGTTGCCGTTTGAGGCGAATGTCGTGTCGGATGCGCCGCTGTGCGCCGAGTGCGGCAGCATGATGACCAGAAACGGGTCCTGCTACAAGTGCGAAAACTGCGGAGGTACCTCCGGCTGCAGTTAGAGTTTACAGTCTCCTTCCGTTGGTGAGTCTCGGCGGTGTCGCCTTCGGGTGGCACCGCTTTTTTTGCTTCGGTAGGATTGTAGAACGCGTCGCCCTGGGGGAGATTGGCGAACGCAAGTAATACTTTCTTTCAAATGAACTCGGAACTTATCGTGGTGAATGGTCCGGCGGCGGGTACACGCTTCGCCCTGGAGGCGGGCGAAACGCTGATCGGGAGGGCGACCAACGCCCACATCGTGCTGCCGGAGCCGGAGGTGGCCTGGCGTCACTGCCAGATCCGCCGGCAAGGTAGCCGGTTTGTGATTGTGGATTTGCGCTCTTCCCTGGGAACGTATATAAACGGGATGAGGTCCGCGGAACGGTGGCTCGAAGACCGCGACCAAATTGGTGTGGGCAAGACCATTCTGATGTTCCGCAGCGGCGAAGGCGCGGTCGCTGAGACTGCGCACGGGGCTGTGTTGGACGCAGCCGGTGGCGGACTTGATACCAAGCCCGTCTTGCTGTCGGCCTGTTCGCTGGTATTCCTCTTCCGGGCGCTGGCGGCCAGCATCGGTGAAGACCAGAACGAGCTGCTGCAAGGCCAAATCCTGAGGCTGGTTGGCGACCTGATTCCGGTCACGGAGGGCGTACTCTTGCTGGGCACCAGCCCCGCCGACCTGCAGGCTCGCTACCGCGAATTACACCCGGGCGACGCGCCGGGCCTGCTCGATGTGATCGAGCACGTGTGCGAGGAAGGGGCCATCGAGGATAGCGGCCGCCCTGCGATCGGGGTGCCCCTGTATTTGTCGGGAGACTTGGGTGGGGTCATGATCCTGGCCTTGCCGCCGGCAGAGTTGCCTCGGATGGGCGCCCATCTGGAGACGCTGACCGCCGTCGCGTCCTTGGCCTCCATTGGGTTTGAAGCCAACCGCGAAGTTGAAACCCTGCGAGTCGAGAAGGCGCTGCTCGAGGAGCAGATTGGCAGCACGGGCATCGTCGGTAAGAGCGCGCCGATTAAGCGGCTGCTGGACTTGATCGACCGTGTTGCCCCGCGCGACACCACCGTGTTGATAACCGGCGAGAGCGGCACGGGCAAGGAACTCGTGGCGCGGGCACTGCACGAGAAGAGCCCGCGGCGCGAGCGGCCCTTCATTGCCGTGAACTGCGCGGCCCTCTCGGACAGCTTGTTTGAGAGCGAGCTTTTCGGGCACGAGAAGGGCGCATTTACGGGAGCCATTTCGTTGAAGCGCGGGCGCTTTGAGCTGGCCCAGGGCGGCACGATTTTCCTGGACGAAGTGGGCGAGTTGGCTCACGGGCTGCAAGCCAAGCTATTACGGGTGCTGCAGCAGCGTGAGTTTGAACGCGTGGGGGGCACGCAGGCTCATCCGCTCGACATCCGGGTGATCGCCGCCACCAACCGCGAACTGGCCGACGATGTACGCGAGGGCCGCTTCCGCGAGGATCTCTACCACCGGCTGAACGTGGTGACGCTGCACTCCGCGCCGCTTCGCGACCGGTACGAAGATATTCCGCTGTTGGCCCAATATTTCCTGCGGCGATCCGCCGAGCGTTGCAAACGCCAGGTCGAAGGCCTGACGAAAGAAGCCGAGCAGATGTTGACGCAATACAGCTGGCCCGGCAACGTGCGCGAGTTGGAGAACGCCATGGAGCGGGCGGTGGTCTTGGGGGTCTCCGAGTGGGTGCTGCCGGAGGACTTGCCGGAAACACTGCTGGAATCGGCGCCGCGCGACGCCAGCGCAAAGTATCACCTGTCGGTGGGTCAGGCCAAGCGCGAATCCATTCTCGAAGCCTACGCGCAAGGCGGCGGCGACTACAAGGCGGCCGCGAAAATACTCGGTCTTCATCCGAATTATCTGCTGCGGCTGGTGCGCAACATGGGCCTGCGCGACGACATCAACCGGCAGGGTGGCACCCCCGCAAGGTAGGAAGCTGTTTTCCCTGCAGAGCTAGAGCGGCAGGATCTCTTCCCGCGTCGGGTCGAAGTCGATGCGGCGCTTCTGGACGTAGGAGATGTTGCCCAGATGCGAGGCCTGCGCGGAGCGGTGCCCGATCAACACGTCGCCGTTGGGCCGCGCGCGGGTCTTCACGCATTCCAGGAAGTTGTTGACGTGGTCCTGGGTCAATAGATCGGCGTGATCGGGAGCGGGGTACCCCTGAACTGTGATGGGGTCCTTGACTCCCTTGGGATAGAAGTTGAACCGGGTTCGATCGATGTACAGCCGGCCTTCAGTGCCCGCGATCTCCAGTGCATCACCGGTGATTCCCGGAACGAGCGTGGCCTCGAACGTTGCGGTGAACTGCTGCGGTCCGGGATATTCGAGCAGCACATTGATGGTGTCCGGGGCAGTCCGGCCATCCGGATAGGCATACACGCCTCCGATGGCGACTGCGGCGATAGGAATGTCCTTGCCCATGAACATGTGCACGACATCGATCCAGTGGGTGAACAGGTCGGTAACTTGGCCGCCGCCGAAATCGAGGTACGCGCGCCAGTTGTAGTACTGCTGGGGGTCGTAGTCGCGCCACTTGACGGGCCCCAGGAACTGCGCCCAATCCAGGTTGCTGGGAAGGGTTTGCAACGACTGGGGCGCTTTGCGTAAGTGATAACCGTTGCCGTACCACCAGGTGCGGGCCAGTGTGATCTGGCCCAGCTTACCGGTATCGAAGTACTCCTTCTTCGCTTGCAGGTAGTGCTTGCCGGACCGCTGCTGCATGCCAACCTGGCACACGCGGTTGTTCACCCGGGCCGCCTTGACGATGGGCGGGCCTTCTTCGGGAGTGCGGGTGAGCGGTTTCTCGACGTATACGTCTTTGCCGGCATTCAGGGCGGCGATGGCACATGCGGCATGCCAGTGATCGGGCGTTGCGATCAGGACGACGTCAAGCTCTTTCATTTCCAAGAGCTTGCGGTAGTCGGAAAAGGATGCGGCGGCGGTCGCTTTCTGCTTCGCCAAGTCAATCTGCTGGGCGTAAACATCGCAGACCGCGGAAACCTGGATGTCCGAGTTGTTCATGAACAGGCTCATGACATGGCGACCGCGGTCACCCACGCCGATGACGCCCATCTGGACTTTGTCATTCGCGCCCAGGACGCGGGAATAGGAAGCGGCCGTCATGGCCACGGCGCTGGTAGAGGCCACCCGGGTGGCGGTTCGGATAAATTCTCGTCTGTTATTCGTCGGCACGTGCGAATTATATCCCGTCGAGCGCACTCTATCTGTGAACCGGGAGGTTCGAGCCATGTACCGAATACGACGAATCGGGAAAGCCTTGCTTCGCTACGCAGCCTTATCCTGCGTGATCCTGATAGGCGCGACCCTGCACGCGGCAGCAGGATCACCCGGAGGGGCGCCCTCCACCACGACGGCCGCCAAGCCCGCGGCCGGCACGGTCAGCGACGCTCAGTTGGAGGCGACCATCCGCGCCAAGCTGGCGAAATCGAAGGTGGGCAAGGATGGGTTCAAATTTCACGTCCAGCACGGCGTGGTGACGTGGGAAGGACAAACCAACGTCCCGCAGCACAAGGGAGCGGCAACCCGCATGGCTCGGACGGCGGGAGCCGTACAAGTGGTCAACAACATCCAGGTCAGCGACGAGGCAAAGGCTAAGTCCTTGAGCCAGTTGCACCATGCCACCGTGAAGCCACAATAAGCCCGCAATCCCTCAAGACCGGCGATGCGAGGACACATGCTACATTGAGGGTTCCGGAAAGCGGAACTCTCATCATGAACTGTGTTTATTTCTTCTGCGGGCCACGCAGACACTCAATGGCCGTCTGGGCCTCTTCGGCGGCTGTACTGACGCTCGCGGCGACCCTGGGATGGTCGCAAGCAGCACCAGCAGCACCGGGAGCCACGACGCCCCCAGCCCCACAGACTCTGCCACAGAACGGCATGGCGGGGCTGAAGGTGCGAGGCCCAATCGCGGTAGCGCAGACCGACCCGAACCGCGTGGTCGCGGTAATAAATGGCCAGAAGATAACCGCGAAACAAGCCGTGGCCGTGTTGGACACGCTTACTCCTGAAGAACGGAAGCATTTCCCTGAGACCGATGCCGGTATTCAACAGGCGCTTCAAAACGCCTACATCAGGATGAGCTTCGCCGATGAAGGGGACAAGCTGAAAATGGCAGACTCACCCCCCTGGAAAGGAGACTTGGAGGCAGCGCGCCGCAGCATTCTGTTTCAGGCCTACCTGCAGCACCTGACCACCGCCGACTTCGAGGTGAAAGATGCCGATATCACGAAGTACTACGCCGACCACCCGGCGGAATTCGAGCAGATGAAACTGGCCGTCATCCAGGTTTCCTTCCTGCCTCCGGGCGCCAAGCCACCAGCCGACGGAAAGCCGACCCGGACCCAGGCGGAAGCCAAGGCAAAGGCCGAGGAAGTCGTGAAGAAGCTGCGCGCCGGGGCGAATTTCGCCGACGTTGCCAAGACGGATTCGGACGACGCGGCGTCTGCCCAAAAAGGCGGCGAGATTGGGAGTTTCCCGACAGGCAAGAACAACCTCCCGGCGAACATCAACGATGCTGTCTCTAAGCTTAAGAAGGGCGAGGTCACGGACCCCTTGGAGGCCCGGACAGGCTATTACATCATTCTGATGAGCGACCGACCCAAAATCTCGTTCGATGAGGCCAAGTCGCGGATCATCGAGGAGCTTCGATCGGCCCATGCCAACGAGGTGATGAAGGCCACCATGGCCAAGTACAAGATCCAGGTGGAAGACAATGACTTCTTCGACGCCGGTGGCAAGCCCGCTCAACCTGGCCAGAAGGCACCCGCACCACAACCTCCCGGTCAAACTCAAAGCCACTAGCCGGGCACACAACGAGCAGGTCGGCGGACGCTACTTAGGCGACTGGTTGCATGAAGTCGAGCGTGGGCTGCCGCTCGTGGGACGTCCGGTGCTGATCGATGTCCGGCCCGAACTGACAGCCTGTCGCGGCGAGCTGCTCTCCGGACAGATCGAGCGGGGGTATGCGGTTCACGCGGCAACCTTTATCAGGAAGCGCGCCATCGTCCTCGAGCGCGAGCTCTTGGAGCGGCAGCGACTGCTGCGGGCAATTCTGCTGCATGAGCTGTTCCACTTTGTCTGGGTACGCTGCGGAAATCAGCGCCGCCGTAACTATGGCGACTTGCTGCGCGAAGAGATAACCAGAAACGCGCGGGGCGAGTTGGGTGAATCGGCGGAGACCTGGAAGAACGCCTGGCAAGCGGGCAGGAGTCATCGCGCCACGGGCGACCGATGCCTGCGGGAGTACGTCTGCGAAAGCTTTTGCGACACGGCAGCGTGGTATTTGAGCGACGGAAGGCAGCGCCTACCGGTGACCTTGGCAGACCGCTGGCAGGCCAAACGGGCGAAGTGGTTCGAAGAATGGCTGCAACTCGAAGGGAACGGGCTCCGCGTCTAGCAAGCGCAAACCGAGAATATCGATGAATCCGGAAGCCCCGCCCTGTCCAGTAAGACGGTATTCTGGTAGAAGGATCTGAATCGACAGTGAAGAACGTTAAGTCAACAGTTTTATTGACAATCGCCACGCTGGGCATCTTATTCTCCTGCTCAACGATGCCGCCGGTCGAGGCCCAGGTGCGCGCGACCAAGGACCGGAAGGTCGCGCCGGACTTTTCGCTCAAGGACGAGAACGGGAAAACCGTCAAGTTGTCCGATTACCGCGGAAAAGTGGTTTTGCTGAATTTCTGGGCAACCTGGTGCGGACCCTGCAAAGTGGAAATCCCCTGGTTCATGGAATTTGAGCAGCAGTACAAAGACAAGGGCTTCGCGGTGCTTGGCGTTGCGATGGACGACGAAGGCTGGCAGGCGGTCAAGCCGTATCTCTCCGAACGCAAAGTGAACTACCGGATACTCCTCGGCAACGACTCTGTGACACAGCTGTACGGTGGCGTGGATTCTTTACCCACGACCTTTGTCATCGACAAGGATGGCCGTATTGCCTCGGCTCACGTGGGACTGGTGGGAAAAAATGAATATGCTGGCGAAATCCAAGCTTTGCTCAAGGGTGGCCAAGAGACCGCTACCGCCGGTCGCACTTCTCTTTCTGGCGCTGGCCCCCTGCTTGCAAGCGCAAAGTAAAGTCGTAACCGTAGCGCCAACCGACGCGCTGACTGCGCATCGGGGCGCCACAGTGTCTCAGACACTGACAGTGACCGTAAAGCCCGGCTACCACGTGAACAGCGACCGGCCGAAGGATGAATTCATCATTCCGCTCAAGTTGACGTGGACTGCCGGTCCGCTGGATGCGAAGACGACGGTTTATCCGAAAGCCGAAGAGATCAAGGTGAACGGCCAGGCACTCACGGTGTTCACCGGCACATTTCCCATTCAGACAGAGTTCCAGGTGGCGCCGAACGCCGCGCCGGGTACAGTCACCGTGAATGGCAAGCTGAAGTACCAGGCGTGCAACAACGAAATGTGTTTGCGGCCGGTGACCCTCGATATTCCGCTCGAAGTCACGATCCAGTAGGGATGTTTCGCTAGAATCGAGCGATGCGTAGGGATTTCGTGCCTGCTCGATCCTATGTCGCCTTCGCTCTGGCTCTGATTCTCTGCTCGTGCGGAAACATCAGCACGCCGGGCGGCCTGGGGCTGGAAGACAAAGTCAATTCCAGGATCGCGGCCGAGATCAAACACACCCGGGTAATTGACAATCACGCGCATCCGATGAAAAACGTTGCCGCCGGCGAAGCGCGGGACCGCGATTTCGACGCCTTACCCGCGGATGCGATCGAGGACCCTGCCCTGCCCGCGCCAGCGAGGCCGGACAATCCCATGTTCATCATCGCGTGGCGCGAGCTGTTTGATTACGGGTACAAAGACGCCACGGAAGCGCATTTGAAGTCCCTCCGTGAGGCCAAAAAGCGGATTGCCTTGGCACAGGGTGACCGGTATCCAACTTGGGTGTTGAACAAGACGGGAACCGACATCATGCTGGCGAACCGTGTCGCGATGGGCAAGAGCCTGCCCAATGACCGCTTCAAGTGGGTGCCCTTCGCGGACATGTTCCTCTTTCCGCTAAATAACGAGAGCTTCTACCGGATGGATTCAGACCATCGGGCCTTTGTCGGGAGCGAGGAACGGCTACTTAAGAAACAACTGGCCGAGGCCGGCAATGGGACCGTGCCGGCGAGCTTCGACGAGTACCTCACATTCATCAGCCACACCCTCGAGCAATGGAAAAGCAGTGGGGCGGTGGCGTTGAAGTTCGAGTTTGCCTATCTGCGGGATCTGCAAATCGACAATCCCAGCCGGGAGGCGGCCGAGCGCGTGTACGCGATCTATGCGCGGTCGTCGGAGCCGACCAGCGAGGAATACAAAACCGTTCAGGATTTTCTATTCCGGTATATCTCGCTGGAGGCGGGGCGGTTGGAGATGCCCGTTCACATTCATTGCGCCTCCGGGATTGGTTCCTACTATCGGACACCGAATGGAGACCCGTTGGCCCTGGAGAGCTTGTTCGACGATCCAAGGCTACGCAAAACGAAGTTTGTCCTGCTGCACGGCGGATGGCCATTCACGAAGCAGGCGGCCAGCATGACCTTAAAGCCGAACGTCTACGTGGACACGTCGGGGCTGTTGTATTTCGCCTACCCGACAGAGGCAGCTCAAGCGATGCGCAACTATCTGGAAACAGCGCCTGAGAAAGTGCTGTTCGGGACCGATGCGAGCCCGCTGGGCGGAGACATCGGCTGGGAGGAAACGGCCTGGACAGGAACACGATTCGGTCGTCTGGCGCTGGGATTGGCATTGACCGGAATGGTCGCAGACGGCGAGGTCACGGAAGTGCGCGCCAAGGAGCTGGCAAAGATGGTTCTGCGGGAAAATGCGCGCGGCCTGTACCGCTTCTAGAACCGGAGCGATTCTGTACCCTTGCGACGCTTACTAATCCGGCCCGGCGCGATTGGGGATTGCATCCTCGCCTTCCCCGCCATGGAATTCCTGCGCACCGAGTATACGGAAGTTTGGGTTCCCACGGCGGTTGCACCGTTGGTGCGATTCGTGGACCGGGTGCGAGCGATAGCTGCCACGGGCCTTGATCTGCTGGGCGTCGCAGACCACCATCCCCCCGAGCCGCTAGTCGCGACGATACAGAGCTTCGATTCGATTGTGAGTTGGTACGGCGAGAACCGTCCGGAGTTTCGAGAAGCTGCGGCGGCGCTTAATCGAAACTGGCGCTTTCTAAAAGCGCTGCCAGCGGATGGGTGCAGCCAGCACGCGGCTGACTTCTTTGCCGCACAGGTTGGTGCGCCCGCCGGTGTGTCGCCGAGGATTCCGGTGCCGCAGTCTACGGCGCACGGCGCCGCCGTGATGCATCCCTTCTCAGGCAGCCGGAAGAAGAACTGGCCGCTGGAGCGCTTTCAAGAACTGGCGGCGCGGCTCGACGAACCCGTGCGCTGGCTGGCAGGACCGGAGGATGTTTTGCCGGGTGCTGATCGCTTCGACGACCTGGGCGAAGTCGCCAACTGGCTGGCCGGAGCCCGGGTCTATGTTGGCAACGACTCTGGCATCACCCACCTGGCAGCGGCCGTCGGAACGCCGACCGTGGCGTTGTTCGGGCCGACAGACCCCAGGGTCTGGGGGCCGCGCGGTGAGCGAGTTCGCTGCCTGCGTGAAGAACCGATTGCAGAACTGGCAGTGGAGCGTGCTCGCGAGGCAGTACGGGAAATGGCCGGGATCTAGAGTGACTGCGGCGTCACGGGAAGCATAGGAGCGGAGAAGAGGCAAAAAAATGCCCAGGCGGGTTGGGCGCCCGCCTGGGACTCACTTGGCCTTCTGAGGAAAAACTTCGTGCGCTACGCTCGAAATCAACGCTTACCGGTGTCCGTAGCCGCCGTGGTATCCATATCCACCGCGGTATCCGCCCGCATAGGGGACTGGCCGGCCGTAGTAACGGCCTCCGCCATAGTATCCGCCGCGATAGTAGGGGTAGCGGCCATAGTAGCCGCCGTAATAACCGCCGTAAATGCCAACGTACGGGTAGTAGTAAGGATAAGCAGGCGCCACGTAAGGATAGGCGTAGGGCGCAGGGTAGGCATAACCGGGTGCATACGCGGCCACGGGCGGCGCAACATAGCCGCCGACTCCGACACCGACAACAACACGCTGGGCGAAGAGACAACCACCAGCCAACAGGAAGAGAGCGAGCAACTTGAGTTTCATTTGATTTCTCCTTTTTCAGGGCACCGCCTTCGCGGCTTTCACTGCCTATAGTGCACGGCTGTTGCCATAGTTAAGTAGTTGATAATAAATGGTTACTTCTAAGGCAGCTTGGTGCATCAGCACCGCTCGCTGGCCGAAAGCGGCCAGCTCCCTTCGAGTCGTGACGACGCAGGTTGGCCTAACGCACGACCGGAATCCGGGCGAGCTTGCCGAGATGATGAATGGGTCCGACCAAGGGCAGGAGCCAAGTTCGATACCCGGGTGAATCGCCAGCAGCATCATGCGGCATCCATGCTTCGGGAAACAGCCGCTCACGCCCGGCCACTTCTTCGATGGGAACCAGGCCAATGGTCGTTCGATACTCATCTCCAGCGAGCCGGTTGAGGCTAACCATCTTGCCTGTTTCGCCTTGCAGCGCAAACTGCACGGCCGCGGCACCACAGCGCCGCGCTTCATCGAGATCTACTGACGATGCCAGCGACCCGAAGGAGCGGCCGAGCAGGCCCGGCTTCTCGCTACGCGCATTGACTCCGAGGCTCCGAGTAAGTTTCATCGACAACACATGGGCCAGGTTCAGCGCCAGCGGTACCTTGCTCGTGGTTCGCGTATCCGCCCCGAACGGGTCGCCGTTCTCATCCAACTGGCCTTCACAGACCGCGACGACAACCCGCCCCAACTTTCGATACACGCGCTCCACGTCCGTAGCAAGTTGCTGAAACGGCAGCCGACGCTCGGGCAGGTACACGAGGTGCGGTGCGTCATCGGGCTCTTGCCTGGCTAGCAACGTGGATGCCACCAGCCATCCCGCATTACGGCCCAGAACTTCAACCACCGTCACGCCAGGCAGCGCCCGGTTGTCGGCCCCGACGAAGCGCAGCCCATGTATGAAGAATCGCGCTGCGGAAGCGAACCCCGGCGTATGATCGGTGCCATACAGATCGTTGTCGATGGTCTTCGGGACACCAATCACCGAAGCTTCATACGCGGCATCACGGCAAGAGCGGGAGAGCTTTAGCGCCATCTCCATGGTCCCGTTTCCGCCGGTCAAAAACACGTAGCGAAGATGGTAGCGACGAAGCAGTTCGACCATTCGCCCGAAGTCTTCATCGCTGAGCTTCTTCCGGGAAGTGCCGAGCGCCGACCCCGGTGAGCAGGCGATGGCGTCCCACGTATCCTGCGACTCGGCGAAAAGGTCGATGAAGTGTTCGTCCAGTAAACCAGCGGCGCCATTCAAAGCACCGTACAGCGAATCGATCTGGGCATGGCGACGGCATTCCTCCACGATCCCGACCAGGCTTGCATTCAAAACTGCGGTTGGACCACCCCCGTGGGCGACCAGCGCATTCCCGTTACCAGCGGCCACGCAGACTCCCTAACCCGGCACAACTGGAATCAGTCGGGTCTTGGAACGTTTCCGCATCCGCTTGCTCACGCGCGCGGTTCTGTGCTGGAGTCTTCACAGAATTGGCCTCGGCGTGGGTAGTGGAACTCTCATGCTCATGCTAGTCTAGTGCGCACCAGACGGTAACTAATGCCGACTACCAACCAGGAGATTCCCAACAACTGAGCCTGCCACCGCAGGCTCTTCCAAATGTAGAGACAAACCAGACAGCCCGCTATCGGGATGACCAAGTTGCTCCAAGTACGCTCGCGATTTTTCACGTAGTAACGCCAGAACGCAGCCGCATTGACGCCGGTGAAGGCCAGGAATGCGCCAAAGTTCAGCAGCTCCGCCCCCAATTGATAACTGATCGACAAGGCGCCAAACCACGCGATGACGCCGCTGATCAACACATTGTAGTTTGGGACGCCGGAACGCAGGTCGACATGGCCGAATGGCTTCCTTGGCAGCGCATTGTCCCGGCCCATGCCATACAGCAAACGCGCGCACCCCAGTTGCGATCCAATGCCTGATCCAATCGTCGCCAGCAGCAAGGTCGAATTGATGAGATGGAACAGAACCTTTCCGCCCGCGCGGCCTGCGACGAAACTGTAAGCAGTATCGACGTCGGGATAGGTGTGGTAGTCAGGCCAAACGAGTTGTCCCGCGTAAACCTCAATGGCTGCGATGACGCCGGTGAACAGGCAGGTCAGCACAGTTGCGCGCAAGATGTTTCGCGTCGGGTTGATGGTCTCTTCCGACAAAGTCGAGATGCTATCGAAGCCGATATAAGTCAAGGCAGCAATCGACGTGCCGGTGGAGACGGCCGCCAAGGAGAAGGTTTGGGGATCGTAGAACGGCCGCGTGAGGGCGATGACAGAGAGCGTGGTGAAATGCAGAATGTAATTCGTCATCACCACGAGCATGTAAGCTACGACCGCGCCCATGAAGATGGCCAGCCACTTATTGGTGCGCGCCGATGCCTCGACGCCGCGCAGGTTCAGGAGCGTGAACAGGGTGGCGAAGAACGTAGCCCAGATCCAATAGGGCAATGGCAGAAGGTTGGCGGCCGCCTTGCTGCACCAGATGGTACAGATCAGCGGGTTCAGCAAGTAGTCCATGACAATGGCCCATCCGGTGAGATAGCCGGTAAAATTGCCGAATTCTCCCGTGACATAGGCGTAGGCTGACCCGGCGCTGGGGTAGATGCGGGCCATGCGCCCATAGCTCACCGCGGTGAGCAGCATCGCCACCATGGCGAGGAGTACCGTGGTCACAACGTGGCCCCGCGCTTCCTGCGACACCACCCCGAACAGGGGCATCGGCGCCGTCGGCTGAATGACGATGATGCCGTAGAAAACGAGATCCCAGAGGGACAGAGTGCGGCGGAGCCCAGTCTTCGACTGAAACGGCGCTTCGCGCGACGTACTCATTTCCGGCCTTGATATGAAACGGCGTCTGAGCGTCTCATACCTTGAGGAACAGTTTGCGGCGATACATCCAGAACAGGATGAGCCAATAAATTAGCAGCATGGCTGCTCCGTTCAACAATGGCTGCAAGCCGGCGCCGAGAAAGGCGAAGAAGTTGGCGCCCAGGTTAATTCGGAGCGAATCGGCAATGAAGTCTTCGAACAAATGGGCAATCAGATACGCGGCAATGGAGTTCATGCCCACCACAACTAACGGAAAAGCCCATTTCTTATAGCCCTTCACTTCGATGACCCAGCTGAATGCGGCAAGAAAGAAGAAGCATACGCCGCCGCTGAACAACGTCCAAGCCGGAGTCCAGATCCGTTTCACGATCGGGCAGATACCGGTAAAATGCAAGAGCAGTCCCGCCAGCACGGCGATCGAGCCGGCAAACAAAAGCCTCTTGAACGGGATCTTCGGAGCGGTCTCGCGCAGCCAGTTACCTGCCACCAATCCGAGGATCATGGTCCCCAAGGTCGGTATGAAGCTCAGCGTCAGGTAGCCGCCCTGATTGGAGACGAAAGGCTTCTCGCGTGGAAACAGGTTCAGGAACCACTGGTCAAAGGCAGTCCCGAAGTTGGCGTTCTTGTTCCAATGGGCCGCAAATCCAGTGAAGTCAAACGTGCGATGCCAATCCGGGGACACGCCCAGGGCGGATGGGTCGAAGTTGGCCGGCGGCAGCGGATACAGAGCCCAAGCCAACCAGTAGGCAAACAGAATCAAGCCGAACGCTGTCCATTGCCACTTACGCGTCCGCAATCCCAGCAGGAACAGGAAGGGATAGCCCAAACCGATCTGCGTCAGCGTGTCTTCGAAGGTGAAGTACGTCTGCGCCGAATGTGTGGAACGCAGGAATATGCCGAGCGCGATCAGCAGGAACGATCGCCACAGGGCGTGCAGGAACAGCCGGCCTTCGGTTTGCCCCTTGGCCATCCGGCTGGCTAACGAATAGGGAAGTGCAACGCCGACCAGGAACGAAAACGAGGGCTGGATCATATCGTGCAGCGAGCATCCCGCCCACTCCACGTGCGTTTGATTATAGGAGAGAATCGACCAGAATGTGCTGTCCGGGAAGGCATGGTACACCCGCTCGAACTGCAAGACTTCGCCCATCATGAGCAACATCACGAAGCCGCGGTAAGCATCGATCGCGACATTTCTCGGCGGCGCCTTGACGATTGGAGCCGATGCTTGCGCTGCTATCGACTGTGCGTCTGCAATGGTTCCCACTATGCACTCCGTCTCTAGGCGCCCGGCGGCGGGCGCAGGTCCGTGGAATTCACGTTACGTATGAGTATAGATCGAGCCTGGTTACGTGGTTCAGGCGACAAGCCCGGTTGAGAACAGGGCGGGCCAACGCGGCGGCTTAGCGCAAGTGGGCCGGGGTTTCGCGCGGGCGACGGGGCATCGCCGATCGCAGGTAATGGTTAACCGTTTCGAGAGAACCGAAGAAGCCAACGAATGCTGCCCGTAAATGCACGGGTGCAGGGCGTGTTTGGTGAAAATCCCGGTGGCGGAATTGATCGGTTATGGCAATCACAGCTGTGCCCATGGGCCGATATTCGTGTGTGCCCTGCGCCCAGGCGGTTTGGCCTTGTTCATCCAGCCAAACGGCGAATCCCATACCCATTAGTTCACCACGGCTCAGGGGAGCACCCATTTGATGACACTGATTGCAGTCTTTTTGGTGGCCTTCATCCAGATCGGCTGAGCGCCTTTGTCGCGCCTGGGCCGAGCTATGGCGGCGCCATAATGCAACTTCAGCTGTCTGGTGGCCGCCGTCCAACTCCATCCTTCAGCCTGCTCGCGTGCTCGCTGGCGAACCGCGGCAGCCAATGCGGGCTGACTGACGATACGCTGGACGACTCGCTGCAAGTCCCCGTTCTGCCCTGGGTCGAACAGGAACCCGTTCACGCCGTTCTGGATGATGTCGGGAATCCCTCCGGAGCGGGCGCCGACCACGACGCAACCTGCGGCCATGCCCTCAATCAGAACCAGGCCCAGCGTCTCGGTTTGCGAAGGCAGAAGCAGAATGTCCGCGGAAGCCATGGCTTCCGCCAAAGCCTGCCCTTGGAGGTAGCCGGCAAACGACGTGTTGGTTCCGGCGAAGTGCTTCTCGAGCGAGGGCTGGTGAGGGCCTCCGCCAACCACTGCCAGACGCGAGCGCGGAACCGTTTCCAACACCGAACGCAATTGCTCAATGTTCTTCTCGGGCGAAAGCCGCCCCACATACAAAAGCAGGGGATCTTCCGGGCAACCGAAACTCAGCCTGTTGCGCATGGTTCGGGAGGCGAAGCGCGGATGAAAGAGGTCCGTATCGACCGCCGGCGGCCACAGATGCACACGCTCAATGCCGTGGGATCGCAGCTCCTCCATCATGGGCGTGGACGTGCACAGGTTCACGTCGGCCTTGTGATGCCGGAGGCGCAGGAGTTTCCAAGTCAATGGCTCCAGGACACCCAAGCCGTAGTAGTGAAGGTATTTCGGGAGCCGGGTATGGTAGGACACCACGAGCGGCAGCTTCAGCACATCGGCGTAGTAGATGGCTGCGATGCCGAGCGACGCAGGATCGGCGGTGTGGATCACGTCCGGCCGAAACTCAACCAGACGCCGGCGGAAGGAAGCGCTGGGAAACGAAAGGGTGAGTTCGGGATAGAGCGGAAACCTGCTCCCCGGCATCCGAACCACCTGCGCGCCTTCGTATTCGGTGGGTCCTTCGCCCGGTGCAAATACAAGCACGGAGTCGCCTTGCCGCTGCAATTCGGCAATCGTAAAGCGAAGCCGCGTAACGATACCATCGACCTTGGGCAGAAACGTCTCCGTGAAGATCGCGATCCTCATGCTCTATCTACCCTTCCCGCTGATTTAAAACTGCTTGCAGTTAGGATTGCAGGCGATGATTAACGTCAAGTGAATGACTGGTTACAGATTCGACGCGGCCGTACTAATTGGCAGTAACGTGGCGCCTTTGGGGGCAAGGCCCCAGAAGGAGCAAGGCTCTTAAGCGGGAACCGCAGTGCGGCGGGAGGGCGGCGCCGCTGTTACTTCGTCTTGGCCGCGGCGTGCGTCAGGTCTTTGATTGGGGCCACGGGTCCATTCTTCTTGACCGAGGCGATTCCCTTCTCAAGCGACTCCTTACTTTTGTAGAGCTGGCTGCGGCCGATCACTTCCTTGTTGGCTGCGAGCAGGACAAAATAGGACTCATCGTCCTTGGCGACCTTGCGCTCATATCGCGCATCCAAGATCGCATTCTTCTGCACCGACTTGATGCCGTTCAAGGCACCCGATTTCTCCTTGTAAATCTGGCTGGTGAAAATCACCTGGTTGTTGCCTGCCACCAAGTTGAATATAAACTCGTCGTTTTTGCTGTGCTTCAGTTCGTATCGTGCTGCCATGCGGATCCCCCGTATCAACTGAGCGTCACGCCGCGCTGCAAAGGCGTATCCAGAGTTTACATCACCTTGCTGCAGCGAATTCAAGGGCTGCTGATATAAGCTAACAGCGAACGGTCCACCATGATTCGCATCCGGCTCGCCCTCATTACACTCTGTTTTGTCCGGCTTCTTTGCAGCCACACCTGCCTCCGCACAGTGGAACGCCGCGAATCCCGTCACATCAGTCGGGATACAGCCGAGGGGACTCCTTCTGCATATGCAAACCGGATTGATGCGCCTCACGGTTTGCACGGATTCCATCATCCACGTGGAGTACACTCCCACGGGATCGTTCCCGACGCGCCCCGACTATGTGGTCGTGAAAAACACTTGGCCAGCGGTCGAGTTCAAGACGGGCTCGGCGCCGGGTGTCGCGACCCTGAGCACCGCACGGCTCACGCTAAAGATTACGCTCGAAGACGGCGTCATCGAATACCAGGACGCCCAAGGGCGAAAACTCTTCAACGAAGGCCCCAGGAGCATGACACCGGAGGAGGTGGATGGCGAACACACCTTCCGCGCCGAGACGGTAGCGAAGATCTATGGCTCGCATGAAGCGCTGTACGGTCTGGGCCAGCATCAGGCCGGTGTCTGGAACTATCGTGGCGAGACCGTCGATCTTTCGCAGGAGAACACCAACATCGCCGTGCCGCTTTTGCTATCGAGCAATGGCTACGGCATCTTTTGGAACAACACCTCACGGACGCATGTTAATAACCGGTTCATCCATTACCTCTACATCGGCTCTGAAGTTGCCGACACGATTGATTACTACTTTTTCTATGGGCCTGAATTCGACCGTATCATCGGCGCTTACCGGGAACTGACGGGCAACGCACCGCTATACGGCAAGTGGGCGTATGGCTTCTGGCAGAGCAAGAACAAGTACCAGACGCAGCAAGAAGTGCTGGATGTCGCCGGCAAGTACCGCCAACTGCATATACCAGCCGACAATATCGTCCAGGACTGGTTCTGGTGGACCTCAACGGGCGAGTTCAAGTGGAACAAGAACTATCCCGACCCGCAGAAAATGGTAGATGAACTCCACCGCGAGAATTTCCATTTGATGGTTTCCATCTGGCCGTTCTTCTACCCCGGTACGGCGACCTACGCGGACATGGATCAGCGTGGCTATTTGTTTGAAAAGACCAAGGTCCCCTCCTTCCATCCGCAGGGGATGGCTGTCTACGACGCCACCAATCCCGAGGCACGCAAATACTATTGGGACCTCGTCAGCAAATCGCTATTCAAACTGGGTGTCGATGCGTGGTGGATGGACACAACCGAGCCCGAGACCGAGGGTAAAGAAGACAACATCATGCTGCACCACAAACTGGCCATCGGCAGCGGCACCCGCTATGCGAACATCTTTCCGCTGCTCGATACCAGAGGCATTTACGAAGGACAGCGCTCCGAATCCAGCCAGAAGCGCGTATTTATTCTTTCCCGCTCCGCCTTTGCCGGATCGCAGCGTTATGGCGTGACGGCTTGGTCCGGGGACGTGTTATCGGACTTTGAAACCTATAAGCGCCAGATCCCGGCGGGCCTCAACTTCGCGCTGTCCGGGATCCCTTACTGGACGACCGACATCGGCGGCTTCATCATGGGCGACAACAAGTCGCCGGAGTATCGGGAGCTGTTTGTACGGTGGTTCCAGTACGGCACCTTTTGCCCCATCTTCCGGGTGCATGGCACGCGCACGGCCAACCAAAATGAGCTCTGGTCCTATGGAGAACAAGCGCAGGCCATTCTCACGAAATTCGATACGCTGCGTTACCGCCTGTTGCCCTACATCTATTCGCTCGCCTGGAGAGTGACAAGCGACCACTACACGATCATGCGGCCGCTGGTCATGGACTTCCCCAACGATCCGCGTGTGCTCAACGTTGGTGACCAGTTCCTGTTCGGCCCATCGCTTCTCGTAAACCCGGTCACGGAGCAAGGAGCATCCAGCCGCCATCTGTACCTGCCGGCGGGCCAATGGTTTGACTTCTGGACGGGTGAATCGATGTCCGGCGCCAGGAGTTTCGACGCGCCGGCGCCCCTGGAACGACTCCCGCTCTACGTGCGCGCCGGAGCCATTCTGCCATTGGGACCTAACGTCGAATACTCGACCCAAAGCCCTCAATCCCCGATCGAAATCCGCGTCTACCCGGGCGCCGACGGCGACTTTGAGCTGTATGAAGACGAGAATGACAATTACAACTATGAAAAGGGCGCTTACTCGACCATTCCCATCCATTGGGACAATGCAGCGGGAGCGCTGACGATTGGCGATCGCCACGGATCCTTCCCGGGGCTGGTGACCGGCCGTTCATTCCGCGTGGTATTTGTCGATACCGAACATGGCGCTGGCATCGAATCCCCAGCGGCCGCCGGCAAGGTGGTTCAATACTCCGGTAGACGCGTAAGCGTCCAGAAGTAGCTGGAAACGTTCGCCTGCCGGGGCATCATTCGTGGTTCGGCTGGCCGGGGCCTGAATGTAGCGGAATCGCCGGTCCAATTGATACGCTGTTTTCATGAATCGCCCTTCTTGCTTATTGAATTTTCTGGTTCCCGCCGCTCTGTTGCTGACATTGGCGCAAGCACCGCTTGCGGCAGCGCAGAACCGCATGAGCGATAAGGACGTTCAACGGCTCATGGCCAACATGTACGACGACGCGAAAAAGTTCCGGTCGAGCTTCAATCCCGCGATTTCGAAGAGCAGTATTCGAAAGACGAGCCAGGAGAAGCAATCCAAGGCGCTAGTCGACCAGTTCATTAAGGACATCGGGGACATGCGCAATGAGTTCAAGAGGAAGAAGCTAGTTGCCCTCACGTTTCCGAAGGTCCAGTCGGCGGCAGTTCAGATCGATGATTTACTCCAGAGCGTCCACCTGGACTCACAAACCAATGCCGCATGGGCCAAGGTTCGTTCGGAATTCCAGCAGGTTTCTACGGCTTTCAACATACCGCCAGCCCTACATTAAGCGAGCGGGAGCCCACTTGCGATGTGCCCCCGGCTGAGGCATGATGGACGGCGGAGGATACCCCGTGAAAGCAGCTCTTCAGACTCAACTCGCCGCAATGAAAGAGTACTTCGACCGCTCGACGCGAGTGCTCCAGGAAAAGGATTCCAACTACAGCCCGGTTACAGGCATGCTTACGGCCGCGCAGCAGATTGCGCACGCGGCACAAACGGTTGAATGGTTCGTCAACGGCGCATTCGCCCCGGCCGGCTTTGACATGGATTTCGAACGGATGGATAAAGAGGTCCGCGCCGTGAGCTCCATAGCCGCTGCGCGCGCTTGGATGGACCGTGCCTGCGACAAGGCCAAGACGGTGATTGACACTCACTCGGAGGCTGATTGGGAAGCGCAGTTTCCGCCCAATCCCATCATGGGCGAGGTGCCGAAATTCGCCCTCTTCTTTGCACTGGCCGATCACACGGCGCACCACCGAGGCGCGCTCACGGTGTATTCGCGCCAACTGGGGTACGTGCCACCAATGCCCTACATGGAAATGTGAACCCTACGCGAAGAAGGTTCGTGGCACGGGCGACTATCGAGATAACGGTGAAATCGCGGAATTAATGAGCGATGTTGTGTCACTTTTCGGCGCCCGGAATGCGTCTAAATTGCCAGGAGGCAAAGCACGATGCCACAAGTGCAAATCCAGAAAACCCCGCAGCAATACGATTTCAACGACTTCCTATTTGGGCGGTGGGCAGATCATGTCAGGAAGATTGAAAAACGCGCTCATCAGCTCTTTGAAGGGCGCGGGCACGAGCACGGACACGATCTGGAAGATTGGCTGCAGGCGGAGCGTGAGATCAACGCCGAGTCGACGGTTCGCATCGAAAGCGGTGAAACTTCCGTGACAGTCACCTTGACGACACCCGGATTCGACGCAGATCAGCTGAAGGTAAGCATTATTCATGGGGCGGTCGTGGTGGAAGGCGAAACCCAGCAGCGTGAGAAGAGTGAAAGAGAGGGCATAACGGTCCACGAGCTCAGCGAGCAGAAGCTCTTTCGCCGTATCCCCCTCCCGGAAACAGCGGATGTGGACGCCGCCACGGCCAGCTTTCACGGTGAAGAGTTGCGCATTACCGTCCCGTTGACAGCCAAGAAGGGGGCTGCGAAGGAAGAAAGCGGCGCGATTTCTAAAGCGAAAAGCGCGTGATGGCACGCCCTGGAGCATTTTCTCTGAGACAGCTGGGGAAAACAGCGGTCTCAGGTGAGAAATGCGGGAGCATCAACGCACTCTAGAGTTAAGTTAAACCTCCGAATCTTGCGGGGGAGAGATCTAAAGGGTCTTACCCCGCAAGATTACGCCCTCAACGCCTCGATTCTCTCCTGGGCTGCAGCGACCCCTTCATCTAACGAGGCACTCGTATCTACGCGGAACACGTAGGTAACAATTGCGGCCAGTACGCTGGCAAACGCCAGCAAGGCGAGGAGAGCTGGAATGCCGATCTTCACCTTCAGAATTGGGAAGAGGAAAGTGCCTAAGACCGCTCCCAGTTTCGCCATCGAGGCGGCGAACCCGGCGCCTGTGCCACGAATCGCGGTCGGGAAGGTTTCGCCGGATAGCAGGTAGGTGGTTGAGTTCGGGCCCATATTCATCAGCGCGTTAAAGACCATAAAGCCCAGAAAGATCAGGCCCATCTGTGATTCCCCGCCCGTGCCCGGCAGCGCAGCTGAGCCAACCAGCAAAAGGCCGAGCGCCATACCGAGAAAGCCGATGATTTGCAATGAAACCCTGCTGACGCGGCGGACCAGGATGATGGCGAGCATAAATCCGACCACCAACAGGATGTCGACGACGGCCGCACCTTCCGTCGCTCCAATGTCCTTGGCGATGAAACTGCTAGCCGTCCCCAACGCGAGGGCGCCCATGATGGTGGGCGTGAAGATTCCGATCCCGTAGGTCGAGATGTCCTGCAAGAACCACGGAACCGAAGCGAAAATCGTCCGGCGGATATATGCGGGTGTGAAAAGCGAAGAGAAGGAAAGCCCCGACTCGCCTTTGGGCGAGTTTTCCGCCGTCAGGACTACCGGGCGTTCCAACAGCTGGGTAGCTGACTTGGAGGCCTGCTCATAGTTGCCCTTCGCCAGATGCCAGCGGATGCTATCCGGTAGACCGTCGCGCATGAGCACCACGACCACCGCGGGGATGACACCAATAGCCAGCATCCACCGCCAAGACCCAATCGACGGATCGACCATAAGAATCGCGAGCCCCATGACAACGCCCATCAGCGACCCAATGGCCTGAAAGGCAAACGCGCCGACCACCAACTGGCCACGTAACCGTGTCGGAACACTCTCGGCAATGTAGGAGACACCGATCGGGTAGTCGGCGCCAATACCGATTCCGAGCATGAAGCGGAAAAAGATCAAGGAAGCGGCATTCCAGGCCGCAGCCGACGCGGCGGCAAAGACAACGAACATGATGAGGTCGAAAACAAACATGCCCTTTCGGCCAATGCGGTCTGCTAATTGGCCTCCGAACAACGCACCCACCAGCGCCCCGGCCACGGCAGCTACCGCGACCAGACCCTTGGTTGCGGGATCCAAGTGAAAGTCCCTTGTGATCAGCGGTATTGCGACACCAATAATGAAGAAATCGAATCCGTCGAGAAGCACGCCCATGGCTGACAAGACCCAGAGCTTTCGCTGCGTGTTGGTAAAAGGCGTGTCAACCAGGAGATCTTCAAAGGACATGTCATGCGTGACAGCAGCAGCCATATATGTGGGGCCTCTCCATAACCCTTACGCCAGTCTAAGACCGGTATTATTGCGCCTTGATGAAAGCGATAAGCGCCTCCAAACCCGGCCGGCATAGTGCGTCGGACAGTGGCAGGAACGGTTTGGGAGCTGCCTTTTTACCGCGAGCCCGGACCGGTCGACTGGTTCTCAGGTTCGTACAATAACGACATGCCCGTGCACAAGCTGACGGATGATGAAATTGATTCGGCGCTGCGCCAAATCCAGGGATGGACGGTCGTCAACGCCAAATTGCACCGAGAGTACAAGTTCCCCGATTTCATCCATGCGTTTGGCTTCATGGCCACGGCTGCGATCGCGATCGAGAAAAGGAACCATCATCCGGAGTGGTTCAACGTTTACAACCGCGTCACGATCGACTTGACCACACACGACGCAGGCGGCATTACGCAGAAGGATGTCGACCTTGCCTTAGTGCTTGAGGCCATTGCCGGCAGGTTACAGTAGCCGCAAAATGATGCGCACCGGACTGGCGCTCTTCTTAGCGCTGCTTTCCTTTTGCCCCTCCTTGAAGGCGCAGGCGCAGTTCGCGGCAGCGGACGCCGTGGATGCGCAGGTCAACGGAGCTGTCGAAACCGGGCTCATTCCGGGCGCTGTGCTGGTGATCGGCCACGGCGGCAAGGTCATCTATCACAAAGCCTATGGCTATCGTGCATTGATACCGAAACGGGAGCCGATGACCGAAGACACCATCTTCGACGCGGCATCACTGACGAAGGTGATTGCGACAACGCCGTGCCTCATGAAGCTCTTCGAACAGGGCAAGCTACGGCTCGACGATCCCGTGACGAAGTATCTGCCAGAGTTCCAGGGCGGAAAAAGCGACATCACGGTCCGCAACCTGCTGACGCACTTTTCCGGCCTTGCCCCGGACTTGGTTCTACGGCCCAAGTGGTCCGGTTACGAAACGGGCATCCAGAAGGCGCTGGCCGATAAGCCGACTGCTTCTCCGGGTGCACGCTTTGTCTATAGCGACATCAACTTCATCCTGCTTGGGGAAATCGTCCACCGTCTGAGCGGCAAGACACTAGCCGAGTACGCACACGAAGAGATCTATGCCCCGCTAGGCATGAGTGACACGCTGTTCCAGCCACCGGCGGCGCTGAAGGGGCGCATTGCTCCGACGGAGATCGACGAGGACACGGGACTGCCACTGCGCGGCATTGTGCATGACGAAACGTCGCGCTTCATGGGCGGCATCGCGGGCCATGCGGGGCTCTTCACCACCGCCGCTGATCTCTCGCGCTTCGCGCAGATGATGCTCGGCCTTGGCGCTTGGGTTGATCCCGCGACCGGCAAAGAGGTGAGAATCTTCAGCCCGCTCACGGTGCGCAAGTTCACGGAACCGGGCAGTCCCGCCGACCAGGGCGTGATCCGGGCCCTCGGATGGGATGTCGATTCGCCCTTCAGCAGCAACCGCGGAGAACTATTCCCTATTGGCTCTTATGGGCACACCGGCTTCACGGGGACCTCCCTCTGGCTGGACCCGTCGACGCAAACCTACGTCATCATACTGACCAACGTGGTACATCCGAAGCGTGGAAAGTCGCTGTCCTCATTCCGGTCGCGACTTGCCACGACGGTGGCCGCGTCACTTGGCGTGGATGTGCCGGGCGTCACGCTAACCGGTTACAACGAAACGCTGACCGGTGCGGGCATACACCGCGTCGTTGCCCGCAATGCGGAGACGCTCACCGGGCTGGACGTGATGGAAGCCGATCAGTTCGCGGGACTGCGCGGCAAGCGGATCGGCCTGATCACCAATCACACAGGTCTCGATCGCGGCGGCCGGCGCAATATCGACGCCATGCTGGCTGCCGGCCTGAAGGTGACTACGCTGTATTCGCCGGAGCATGGCCTTGGAGGGCGTGACGACACCGACGTCTCCAATGGACGGGACACAAAGACAGGTCTGCCTGTGGTCAGCCTCTATTTGCCGGACCAACGGCGACTGACGGCGGACAAGCGCAAAGACGTGGATGTCCTGGTCTTCGATATTCAGGATGTCGGCGCGCGCTTTTATACCTATTCCTGCACGCTGCTGTATGCACTGGAAGAAGCGGCCAAGACGAGAACACCTTTCTACCTTCTGGATCGTCCCAATCCCATCACGGGAACCCACATCGAAGGACCACTGCTCGACGAGGCGCTCGACTCATTTGTCGGTTGCTACGACATACCGATCCGCCACGGCCTGACGTTGGGAGAACTAGCGACCATGGCCAATGCGGAACGCCACTGGAATGCCGACTTGCATGTCGTGAAAATGAGGAACTGGCAGCGCGGAGACTGGTTCGACTCGACTGGCCTGAGCTGGGTCGATCCGTCGCCCAACATGCGCAGCTTGAACGCCGCCCTGCTTTACCCCGGCGTCGCGATGCTGGAAGCATTAAAGAACTATTCAGTTGGCCGAGGAACTGATGCGCCCTTCGAGCAAGTTGGCGCAGACTGGATCAATGGCGGTCAACTGGCTGAATCGCTGAATCGCCGCTATATCCCGGGCGTGCGCGTCTACCCCACGCGATTCCGACCCACTGCCTCCAACTTTGCAGGTCGCGAGGTGGAGGGTGTGCGCTTTGTCGTCACCGACCGTGAATCGTTCGACAGCGTCCTTTTCGGTTTTGAGATTGCGGCCGCACTAGAGAAGCTGTTTCCGGGCCACATCGAATGGGAGACTTGCCGGTTTCTGATTGGGAGCCAACGTGTGGTGGACGACTTGAAAAACGGCGTGGATCCTAAGGTGATCGCGATTCGTCTTCAACAAGAAGACCTTGCTCAGTTTGCCGCCCGGCGAAGAGCCTATCTTCTGTATTAATCTCAAGGTCTACAGGGAGGTGTGACCGATGCTCAAATCCATCGCGGTCGTGCTTGGCAGCTATGCACTCTCGGTTGTTCTTGTGCTGGCAACGGATCCATTGCTTTCGCGGCTATTCCCGGGCGATTTCGAAAGGGGGCACATCCCTTCCGACACCGCTCTGCTCGCGAGCACCGCTTTTTTCGTGGTTGTCTCGATCCTTTGTGCCTGGGTCTGCGCCCGCTTTGCTCCGGGCCGCGCCTCCAGGCATGTGCTCTGGTTCTTCATCATCGGGGAAGTGATGGGCATCGGCGCGACCATTCCCAACTGGAGCAAGGGTTGGCCGCACTGGTACTGGTTATCCTGGCTGCTTACGTGGCCATTGAGCTGTTGGATTGGCCTGCTGCTTGCCAGGCGCCGGGCTGATTCGCTCACCGCCTGAGTCTGGCACCGTAATTGCAGGATCGGAAGCAGGCATCCTGCTCCGAAGCGGAAAGCGGCGCGAGCGCGGGCGACTGCTCCACTTCGCCGGATCAATGCTTTCCTGTCGCTGGCGCGCCTCGCTCCTTTACGGCACCCGGGTTGGCTGCTGGGGGCTTGGAAGCGGGCTCCGGGGTCTGCCCGGCCAGCGCCGCCATTTTCGTGGCTGAAAAGACCTGGGTCAAAGCCTCCGGTTCCAGATACTGCACAATCACGGAGACCCGCCGGTTGGACGCATCGTTCGGGTTGGCCTTGTTCCGCAGGTTCTGGTCCGCGAACCCACGCACTTGGCGGACCTGATCGGGGCGCACGCCGTGCTGCTGCAGAAACTTGCGCGCCGCATTGGCCCGGTCGGCAGAAAGATCCCAATTCGAATAGCCCTTGTCCCCGGCTGCAAACGGCTTCGCGTCGGTGTGCCCTTCAATCAACAAGTGGTTCGGCAGCGTGCCAAGTTCCTGAGCGAGAATCGTCAACGTATCCTTCGCAGCCATGGTCGGATCTGCATTGCCGCTTTGAAAGAAGACCCCCTTCTGGCTTTCAAGCAGTTCAATGCGCAGCCCTTCCCCGGTAATGCTGATCGCCACCTGGTCCTTGAGCTTCTCGAAATGAGGAATCTTTTTGCGGAGTGATTCCTCCAACTTCTTCTTCAGCTTCTCCAGGTCCTGGGTGCTGAAGGCCATGGACTCGCCCGACCCCACCAGGCCGCTGCCGAGTTCCCTGGTTTTCCCCATCGGGTCGAGGAAGTAGCTTGCTACGGCCTTCTTGACTTGTTCACTGCTGGCCAACAGCCAGAGAACGATGAACAGCGCCATCATCGCTGTCACGAAATCAGCGTAGGCAACTTTCCAGGCGCCACCGTGGTGCCCGCCGTGAATCACTTTCTTCCGAATGATAATCGGCGCTGAGGGCCTTGGGTCAGGCATTGACAGCTACACCTTCGGTCTTCACCTCGGCGCTTCCGCTGCTCTTTGCCTCCTTGAAGGAAGCTTCCATTTCTTTCATTGATGGGCGAACGTGGACGGGGACCAATCGCCGGGCGCTCTCGGCCGCCAGAATCGGCGGCAGCCCACGCAGATAACCCACCACACCGTGCCGCAGGACGCGATAGTAGTCATTCGCTTCGTCGTTGATTTTGCTCACATTGGAGGCAAGGGGCGCCAGGAAGCCATAGCAGAGAAGAATGCCCAGGAACGTGCCCACCAGAGCAGCTGCCACCTTGTGGCCGATCTCCTCCGGCGGACCGCCCAGTGCTCCCATCGTGATAACCACCCCTAGCACGGCTGCCACAATGCCTAAGCCCGGAAGCGCGTCGGCGACCGTCGTCAATGCAGCCACGGGAATCGACTCCTCGTGATGGTGAACATCGGCATCGCTCTCCATGAGCAAATCCATCTCGAAGGGTGTCACGTTGCCGGCCAGCGACATGCGCAAGGTATCGCAGACGTAGTCGACGGCGAACTGGTTCTTAAGAAAGGTAGGGTACTTCTGGAAAACCGGACTCTTCTCCGGTTCCTCGATCTGCTCTTCAAGTTTGGCTGGCCCCTCGCGTCTCGCCAGCTGGAACAACTCGTTCAGCATGTTCAACGCCTCGCCATAGGCGTGCTTGGTGAAGGGCGACCCCTTCAGAATCATCATCAGTCCGGCGACGATTCGTTTGAGAATATGTATTGGATTGGCAATCAGCAGTGTGCCCAGAGCCGCCCCTCCAATAATTACTAGTTCGGCCGGCTGGAGTAAGACCAGCAGGTTGCCCTTTTCCATGAGGTAGCCGGCCAGAATCGCACCGATCACGACTGCAATCCCGATCAATGAAAACATGTTGGTTCCGTCGAGGAGTTTGTCCTACGCTCCTCATCGGCTGGGCTACAGGAAATGTGTAGTTTTGGAGTGCTGTCGGCTTCCGGTGTGGCTGGCTAACCGTGGATCGCTGAGAAAAGCCCGGTTAGCGCTGGGCGACGAGCGCCCCGCAGGTTTCCTGGTGATTAAGTAATCCCCGTGCTGCCTGTCGAAGCCTCGGCCTAAATCTCAGCCTGGGCGGCCGCCTTGACGCCTGGCGGACGGCCTCTGCGTTTGGGTTCGCTGTTCCCCGTGTCCGTGCCTGAGATTTCGGCGGCTGCGGCCGCGGTTGCGTCCTTGAGCCATGAGGGCGGACGGCCGCGCCGGCGTCCCCTGCCGCGCGCCAACCTCTCAAGTGTCAGAATCGCTTCTTCAATCTGCTCCCGCTCCAGTCGCAAATCAGCTAGCATTTTGTCGATATCCAAACTTCTTGTCCTCGCTTTCCGCGTTAGCCCACAGGACCGGGCGGCCACGATCATCGCTCTCTTTTTAGAATCTTCGAGTTTCTTAATTCGTGGACGGCCGCGATGCTATTAAAGGGAAGTTTAAAGCGCCTTTTCATGAAACTCAAGCAAACAACGTCACCGGAACAAAGTGAAAAGTAATAGGACTATCCCTCACTCTCCGAGTGCGCCGCGCCCCGGGCGTCCTCGGCGCGGCTTTTTCCAGTAAAGATAAAACGGAATGCCAAGGGCCATCAGAACTAATCCCATCAGGGATTCGCGCGGGGATTGTCGCAGCGTATTGGCGAGAAGAAGTAATGCCGCCAGTACGAAAAGTACCGGCACTACCGGATAGCCCACGACGCGATATGGCCGGGGTAGGTCCGGCCTTTTCCGTCGCAGAACGAACACCGAAACCGCGGTCATTAGGTATAAAATCCAGCTGCCAAAAATGACAAAAGTATACAACTGGTCGAACCACCCGCTAAGCAGCACAAGGCACGACCAGAGGCAGAGCGCCACCATCGAATTACCGGGCGTTCGAAACCGCGGATGGACCTTGGCGATCGACTGAAAAAAAAGGCCGCCGCGCGCCATCGCATAGGGAACGCGGGCCCCAGTGAGGATCGATCCATTCAGCGCGGCTAAAATCGAGATCAATACGGCAATCGTCACGGCTCGTCCGGCAGCCGGCCCGAAGATGGTGGTCATCATGTCCGCTGCCAAACGGGGAGTTTGGGACACCCGTTCCGGGCTCAATACGTAAAAGTACGCGACGTTGATCAGAAGGTACGTTGCGATCACCGCCATGGTGCCGAAAATCAGGGCCTTCGGGAGGTTCCGTTGCGGCTCTTTGATTTCAGAGGACACCATGCTGACGTTGTTCCACCCGTCGTAGGCCCACAAAGCGCTGACCATAGCCAACAGGAAACCCGCCGCGCCAGCCGTTCCCGCCGGGATGGACTGAGCGAGATGCGAAAAGTCGCCCTTTCCGGAGAAAAGACCGATTGCGATGACGCAGCCAATCAGAGCCATCTTCAGTACGGTCACGGCCACCTGAAGAGCGCCACCGGCCTCCACCCCGAGGTAGTTAACGCCGGCCAGGACCAATATAAGGACAATCGCCACCAGTTGGCCGTAGTGAATCTCCAGCAGGCTGCCGCCCGGTCCAATGTGATACGGCAACACTGCCACGGGCTTGGCAAGCATTGGATAGAACACCGTGAGGTAGGTGTAAAAGCCGGCCGCCAGCGTGGCGATGGATCCGCTCTTCGCCACCCACATTTGCGTCCAGCCGTACACGAAGCCCCAGAACGGACCATAGGCCTCCGTCAGATAGACGTATTCACCGCCCGCTTCCGGCATGGCAGCGGCGAGTTCCGCGTAGGTCAGGGCGCCAAACAGGCTGAGGACGCCGGCCACAATCCAGACCACAAACAGCGTTTCGACCGAGCCGACGAGGCTGATCATCCGGGTCGGGACCAGGAAGATTCCGCTGCCGATGACGGTTCCTATGACAATGGAAACTGCACCCCAAAGCCCCAGCGCCCGTCGCAGCGCAGGTTGGGGGTGGGCAGCCGCGGCGCGGGACGTCACCGTCGAGTAGGTCGTTACGTCTGGCTTCTGTTCCATAATAAGGTCCGTCCCTGTACCGTTCGGCCGCTCGAAACGCTATCTGCCCGTCACGACCGCCGGTGACGGCGTGGGCCGGGTCTCGGGGAAAAAGAACCCTGCCGCGCTACCGTTCGGCCGCTCGAAACGCTATCTGCCCGTCACGACCGCCGGTGACGGCGTGGGCCGGGTCTCGGGGAAAAAGAACCCTGCCGCCCAGCCCACCGCGAAGGTGACCGTCGATCCCACCAGCACGAACCAGGTATAGGCGACATAGCCACGGACGGCAAAAGTGGCTATGAATCCGGCTGCCATCCCGATGATCGCGGCTGGTTCCCCCGGCCTCTTGGTCAGCAGACCCAACAAAAATACTCCCAGCAGAGCTCCATAAAGGACGGATGCGATGGAAAGCCCCGCTTCCAGGACCCGCCCCCAGTGGCGAGCGAGTAAACCGATCCCGAAAAGCACCACACCCCAAACGATAGTTGCCAGCTTCGCCAATTTCAGATAGTGGCTTTCGGACCGCATGCCCCGTGACCAGGCCCTCACGAAGTCCATCACGGTGGTCGAGGCGAGCGCGTTCAGCGCCGCGCTAAGGTTCGACATGGCGGCGGCCAGAATGGCAGCCATTACCAGTCCCGCCACACCGGCCGGAAGGTTGTTCCAGATAAACTCGGGGTAAATTCGCTCGGCGACCTTGGGCGCTGCCCAGCCCTTGTCACGATAGTCGACGTACAAAATGGTGCCGATTACCAGAAAGAGCGTGAACTGGAAGAAGATCACAACCCAGCTGGACAGCAGGGCAAGCCGGCTTTCCCGTTCGCTCTTGGCCGAAAGCAGCCGTTGCACTAGCAATTGTTCGGTCCCGTGGCTGGCCGTCGTCAGAAAACAGCCGCCAATCAGGCCGGCCCAGAAGCTGTAGTTGCGCATGAAGAAACCGGCCGTCAGCGAAAAACGAAAGTCGAAGATCTGGAACTTGTTGGCTGCCTGGCCAACCGCCGCCACGTGGCCCCAGCCGCCGGGAATCTTCCCCAGCATGACCCAGAAACTCAGCAGCGCCCCGCCCACATAAAGCACCATTTGCACCACGTCTGTCCAGATGACCGCTGTCATGCCGCCCTCGAAGGTGTAAAGCAATGTCAGGCAGACGATCACCAGAATGGAAGCCACCTCTCCCGTGCCCAGGATGACCGAAATTACAATAGAAACCGCAAAAACGCGAACACCTTCGGCCATCGCCCGCAGCAACAAGAACGTCCCGGCGGTAAATTTACGGATTCTGGTTCCGAAGCGGCGCTCCATCAGTTCATAGGCCGTGAACAGTTCGCCACGAAAATACTGGGGCAGGAACAGGACGGAGATGACAATACGGCCTAACAGGTAGCCCAGGATCAGTTGGAGGAACCCGTAGTTACCGGCAAAGGCGAGCGCCGGCGTACCGATGACGGTTAAGGTACTGGTCTCGGCGGAGACAATCGAAAACGAGATGGCCCACCAGGGGGCATTCCGGCCACCCAGAAAATAGTCCCTCAGCGTTCGCTGGCTTTTCTTGAACCGCGTCCCAAACCAGGTGATCCCGACTAGGTACGCGACAATCACTGCCAGATCAAGGACGTGCATTCGAAACGTGGATCATAGCATGCAGCGGATTGTCGGTCGGCAAGCGCCATTCAACCGGGTAACTCGCCAATGGAGACTGGACCAAGGTCCAATCTGAGCGCCCGAAGCGGCAATTGACGTGGTTTTGGCGTTGCATTCCACAATCCAGGTGTGAGGATAGGGAACAAGATCGACTGACTATGCATCCAAAGCCTATAGAAATGTTGCGACTTAAAGCAAGATTCCGTTATACTCCGCTTTGCGCTTCCAATCGCTGCTTTTCCGCCGCCTTGTCGTTCGGGCGACGCTTGTTTTTCCGCAAGTTGCAGTGCCACGTCGCATAATGGTCTGGGATGCCAGAGAACCAGATTGAATGGGATCGAAACCGAGCCATGAGGGATTCCGGTACCTGTTCACGTTATTCTGGATTTCACTTATATTCTTTCCTTCGGGAGGTTGTCGTGCAGTCTAGTTTATTGAGAGCAACGAAGTCAGCTGCCGCCGTCGCAGCTCTCGCGCTTTCGTTATCAGTTGTTGGATATACTCCAGTGCTGCATGCCCGACAGGCTGCCGCGCCGGCTAAGAACTGGAAAGATCGCGGCGAGTACGATCTGTATGTTTCGATCACCCAGGCTTCCGATCCCGCGAAGCGCCTGGAACTCTTGAACCAGTGGACGGACAAGTATCCGACAACGGATTATGCCAGAGAACGTTTACAGTTCTACGTGGCCACGACAGCGCAGGCCGGCCAGCCTGCCAAGACCGTTGATTACGCCCAGCAGATGCTTAAGCTCGATCCGAAGGACTTTACTTCGCTGTATTACCTGTGTTACTACGGACCGGGCGTGTATGGCTCCAGCGCGACTGCCGACCAACTAGCCACTGTCGACTCGGCTGCCCACGGAGTGATCGACAGCATCGACACGGCCTTCGACTCCAAGAAGAAGGAAGCATCGAAGATGACCGATGAGCAGTGGAACAAGGCTAAGAACTCGACCTTGGCTGTCGCCCATAACGCTCTCGGCTGGGAAGCGACAGTGAAGAAGGACTACGCGACAGCCGAATCCGAATACAAGACGAGTGTCGGCCTGAACCCTGAGAATGGTCAGACTGCGTACTCGCTGGCTGGTGTCCTGTTGGCCGATAAGAAGTATCAGGACGCGTTGTTCTATTACGCCCGCGCAGCCGCCTATGACGGGCCTGGAGCTTTGCCCCCGGCGGGACGTCCGCAGGTGGCCGCCTACTTCAAGAAGATCTACGCTCAATTCCATGGCAGTCCGGACGGCGCTGATGCGGTTCTGGCGACGGCCAAGGCGAACGCGAATCCGCCGGCTGACTTCAAAATTGTGAGCACCGCCGACATCGCCAACCAGCAGGGTGCGGAGTTGCAGAAAAAGTTGGACGCTGACCCGGCTCTGAAAATGTGGTATGCCATTCAGCAAAGCCTGGTCGGCGACCAGGGCCAGAGCTACTTCGATGCCAACGTGAAGGATGCGGAGATCCCCGGCGGCGCTGGCGGAGTCAAATACTTCAAAGGCACGGTCATCTCAATGGATCCGGCCGACAAACCCACCAAGATCGTGCTTGGCGTTTTCGATCCAACCAAGCCGGACGCAACCCTGACGTTTGAAGACCCGGTCACTTCGCCAGTGAAGGCGGGCGATGTGCTGGAATTCGACGGTGTCGCTGACAGCTTCGTCAAGGATCCCTTCATGCTGGTTTTTAAGGATCCCGAAGTGCCCAGCTTGAAGAAAGCTGCCGCGCCAGCTAAGAAGGGCAAGAAGCCAACCAAGAAGTAATAAATCCCGTACCGAAGGAAGCAAGCCCCTGGGACTCGTCCCGGGGGCTTTTTTTTGCTCCCGTTCCGTGCGGGCTATACTTCGGGTATGTCAGCTCTCGTCTCGCTCCAAGCCCAGCCTGCAAAGCTGGACGTCGCGGAACTCGACGCCAAAGAGCAACGCCTCTTTTCGCTGCTGCGCGATTTGCGGCGCGTGATCGTCGCCTATTCGGGCGGCACGGATTCGGCCTATCTGGCCTGGGCGGCAAACCGGGTACTGGGCGAGGCATCTGTCGCCGTTACCGCGGATTCCGCGTCGATTCCCGAGTCGCATAAACGCGATGCGGAGGCCTTTGCGCGGGAGTGCGCGCTTCCGGCACCAGTACATCGACACCCACGAGTTCGAGAACCCGGACTACATCAAGAACGACCAGAACCGCTGTTTCCACTGCAAGGACGAGCTGTTTGCACAGTTGGAAGTCGTTTGCCGCCGAGCATGGCTACAGTCACATCATCTACGGCGTCAATCGCGATGACTTGGGCGATTACCGGCCCGGACAGCGCGCCGCCAAATTGCACCAAGTGAAGGCGCCGCTGGTGGAGGCTGGACTGACGAAGGCTGAGATCCGCGAATTATCCCGGCGGGCCGGGCTCTCCACCTGGGACCGCCCCGCCGCTGCCTGCCTTAGCTCCCGCGTTCCTTACGGAACGCCGGTCACGGTTGAAACCATCAAGACCATCGAACAGGGCGAAGAAGCCATCAAGTCGCTGGGCTTCCGGCAGTTCCGGGTGCGATTTCATGGCGAACTGGTGCGCATCGAAATCGCGAAGGACGAACTGCCTAAAGCCCTCACAGCGGAAATGTTCGGTGCGTTCACATCCATCTTTAAGCCGCTCGGTTTCTTGTATGTGACCATCGACCTTGAAGGCTACCGCCAGGGGTCCTTGAACGCGGCACTAAGTTCGACGGCCGCGAACACCAACGCTTGAGCCCTTCACTTCCCTGCTTCGGGCGGGAGTTTGGATTCGGCAGGCATTTGCCCCTTCAGCGCATCCGCCGTCACCACGTTGTTGTTCTCTAACGTCTCTCCAAGGACCTGATCGAGCGAGATGTGTGCATGGCTGTAAACGCTCAACGCAGCCACCTCCGTGACGCGCGCTGCGGCCAAAGTCCTCTGCAACGCGATCAGATCGTTCACGGATGACACGCCCAGTGAGAACTTCTGCTGCTCCTTTTCCAGCAACTGCTCCTGCAGTATTCGCGTTTCGACAGCCGTCGAGTAGCGCGCGCGGGCCTGCCGCAGCGCAATCACCTGGTTCGAGACATCCACCACGATTTGATTCAAACTGCGCCGGTTCACCAGTTCGCCCTGCCGCAACTGCAGCTGATCAACGCCATAGTCGCCCTGGGCAATGTGATTGCCGATGTTGCCTTGGAACAACACCGCCGCGCGCTCGTTCGGGAAGTTGCGGCGTACGACTTGGCCGAACGCAGTTCCCAGCCCTCCCACGAAATATGGATCGGCCTGTGCTTCGGGTCCGCCGGGTTGCGGTACTGCAGTGCCGGCCAAGCCGGCGTTCAATTCCGCCGCAATACCTTGCAGGCTTGGTAACAAGCCATTCTGCGTACCGATCGAAGAAATCTCAGCCGATTGTTGCGACAGCCTCGCGAGCGCAACGTCCGGCCTCTTGGCCAGGGCATCCGCTACGAGCTCGCGCAACGGCGGAAGGTTATCCTGCTCCGGCACTTGGATGCTGTCCAGCGTGACAATCTCCGCACTGTCAAACACAGGATCGGTGAATCCGCTGCGGCTGATTTGGTTCTTCAGCAGGTTCTCCTGTTGGCGCACGGCCGCCTGGGCAATCGACACCTCCTGCAGCCGGGTGGTCAATTCCGCTTGGGCGCGAAGTTCCTCCACGCGAGCCACCACGCCCAGTTTGATCTGCGCCTTCGTGTCATCAAAGAACTTCTGGGCCGTCTGGAGCGTCCGCTGCCGGGCCTTCAAGTCTTCGTTGTCGGTCACCAGATCCCAATACAGGTTCAGCGTGTTGACCACGATATTCAGCAGCTGCGACTTAAAGGTCTCTTGTGCCGAGATCACGCCCACGCGCGCCACACGGATGAAGCGGTTGTTGACGTTCGGCCCAAAACCGTTCAAAAAATTGTGCCGGATGTAGAACTGCGCCACGGGAGCGTCGGATGGGTTCAATACGTCAGTCGGCGTGTTCTCTTTCAAATAAGACTCATTCACGGCCAGCTGGACGTAGCCACCGGTAACCAGTCCTTGCTGCAACAGGGTGTTGAACACATGGTGAGTGTCAATCAAGGCGGCAGTTTGACTCTGGGTCTCATTCGGCTGTGGCGTCGTGATATGGGAGAACGCCGTGGTATTCTGCACAACCGCATCGAGGTTCGGGCTAATGGGGCCAATCTGAGAGACAATCGCATTGCCCCCCGAATTCGAGCCGCCGTTGTTGTTGCTCGCCAAGCCGGCGCTGATCTGGCTTCCAACGACACCTTGCCCGCTGGTGGCCTGGTTCACGACCGAATTGCCGCTGGTGACGCCCTTGAGTGGACCTCCCGCTTCGGCTCGTTCCAGTTGCCAGTCCGCCGCCAATGGACCATAGCGATCCACTTCCAAATCCAGGTTATTCTCAATCGCCAGCGCAATCGCATCTTGCACCGTGAGGTACAGCTTACCTGCTCGAATCAATTTACCCAGCCGGTTCGAGTCCCGTAGGTTCACAGGTGGCACATGGGTGGGCAAATAGGGCCGCACAATAAACGGTACATCCGGCTTTTCCACGGAGACGGCCGCTTCTTGTGCCGTTATCGGGACCGTTACGAAGCACCAGGCCAGGAGGATTGCAATTGGTTGTCGATAGTTCATCGTTTTGCTCCTCACTTGGGTTGGTTGGGCTTTCCCAACTCATCCGGAATCGTCGATACCCGCCTTACACGGCCGCTGGCCGCTTCCTCCAGCGATATGCCGTTCTTCTCCAGCGTCTGCCCGACGGCCTCATCGAATGCGATGCGGGCATGCGTGTAGTTGGCCATGGACTCCACCTCGGCGCTCTGCGTAGTCGCCAGGTCGCGGCGCGCCTGAACCACCAACGCGATGCTCGATTGCCCGAACCGGAAGCGGTTCTCTTCGGCTTCCAGCGTCTGCTGCGCCAGCACCCGGGTTGCACGAGCGGTCTCATACCGCGCCCTCGCCTGCTGCAAACCGATCACGGCGTTCTTCACATCCACGCGCACCTGATTCATGCTGCGCTGCAACTGCAATTCGGCTTGCCGCAAAGCGAGTTGATCGGCCACGTAATCGCCTTGCGCCGCGCGGTTGCGGAACGGGATGTTGAGCGAGAAGCCAACCGAATAATTGGGAAAGTTACGGCGGAATATCTGCGCGAGCATGTTGGAGTAGCCACCCACCAGATACGGATCGGGCGGCGGAGCCTCGCCGTTCGACAAGGCATTGGGTTGGCCCGTTAAACCGTTATTGGTGAATTCAGCAAAGGCCTGGAAGCTGGGTAGCAGCGCGTTCTTGGTGCCGCCGAGGTTGATGACCGTGCTTTGGATATTCACTCGCGTCCGCTCCAGTTCGGGGCGACTTAGCAGCGCCTGCTGCAGCAGTTCGCCAATCGGTGGCAGCTCTTCCTTCTCCGGCACCACAATGTGATCGAGCGGGATGATGTGCACATCATCGAGCCAGGGACTCGCCACCCCATTCCGGCTCAACGCGTTCTTCAGCACCGTTTCCTGCTGCGCCACGTTGGTCTGCGCGATGAGCAGGTTCTCTTTCGCCGATGAGACTTCGGCCGAAGCACGCGTCACTTCAATGGCCGGCAGGGTTCCGAGAGCTACCTGCTTCTTGTTGTCGTCCAGGAGCTTTTCAGCTGTCTCGAGCGCCTGCTGCTGGATGCGCAGCGCCTCATTGAAACTCACCAGATCCCAGTAGAGATTGAGCACGGCGGAGACCGTGGTAATCACCTGCAGCCTGACTTGAAGATCCGTCACCTTCATGTTGTTCTTCGCCACGCGGATGTTCCGGTTGTTCACGGCCCGGCTGAAACCCTGCAGCAGATTTTGCGTGATGTACAAATCGAGGGAGCCCGCTGTGTAGGGGTTCAGGCTGTTGGCGGGGCTATTCAGGGAGCTGCGATAGGTGGTGTATGTCAGCTGCCCGCTGGTCCCGGTGATGAATGACTGGCCGTAGCCGGTCTGAAACGTTATGTTGTTGTTCTGTAGCGAATTCACATCGCTCAGAAACGTGTTGCTGAGGGGAGTCGTGTTGTGCGCGAAATTCCCGTAGGCGAAGTAATACGGGTCGAGATTCGGCGGAGGAGTACCAATCTGAATGACGATGCCGCCGCCGGAGCCTACGCCCGATCCACTTTCCGAAAGACCAACCGCGTTCGCACTGACACCTGCGAGGCTGACGCTGGACGGACCCGGGTAGATCGGCACGCCGACGCTCCGCAGAAATCCGCCGCCCTCGGCGCGGCGCAGAACCTCCCGCGCGAGCGGCGGTCCATAGCGCTGAATCGCGATGTCGATGTTGTTCTCAAGCACCAGCGCGATCACATCTTGAACCGAGAGATACAGGTTGCCGGCGCGCACCAGCGACTCGAGCCGTGGCGTGTTGGTCAGCGTGACCGGAGAGACGATGCGCCGTTGCAGTTGGAATGGCTTCAGGATCGGGCCCACAACGGGGACCGGCGGTGGATTGGTGATCGAGATCTCAGGCGACTGCGCGAACCCCAGCGTCGCCAGGTTCAATATCGCGATGGCACGCAATCCCCTGCCCCGAAAACCTGGAAGATTCCTCATGATATGGTCGACTCCTGGAAAATAGCTTCAGCTTTGCGTTCTGAATCGCGCCCGCGGGCAACCGACGTGACCATCGCCTTTGGCGCAAGTGGGAACGTGGAATGAAAGCAGCTTGGGATTGGTAGAAGCAACGTTTACCAGGGGCAATTGGCCGTCCACTCCGGCCAGGGGCCGGCAGCCGGTCAGATCGCACTAAGAACCTATGAACAAAGCGTTCACATCCAAACGGGATGTGGGTGTGGCGGTGACCCACCGAACGACGCGTGTCCGGTCGCGTGAATGAGTGTTCGTTTTCGGTACGGAAATCGGCGGCAATTCGTGACAATTGATCTGTTTTCAGGGGATTAGGGGCCTAGGCCTTGGATGCCTGAGGGCGCCGCAAACCGAGCCGCGGCGGAGCGGCCCAGCGTCCCCCAAGGGTGCATCTGAAGGGAATAGAATCTGAGAATGGCCGACCCAATCAAACACGTCGTAGTGCTGATGCTCGAGAACAATTCCTTCGACCGCATGCTGGGTTGTTTGAACGCCATCTACCCGGGCCTGGATGGCGTGAACACTGCGCAACCATTTGAGAACCCTGACTACCCGGACACGACTCATCTATTCGCCCAATTGCCAAACGATGTCACCGCTATTGCGAATGACCCGGGTCATGATCTGGATGACGTCCTGCGGCAGATAGGTAATAACGACTGCAAGGGATTTGTGGCTGACTTTGCGCAGCACTGTCCGCAGGCTAAACCGGAAGAGCGATATCAAATCATGGGCTATTTCCCGCTGGATGACCTGCCGGTGTTGCACACGCTGGCGCGTAATTTTCTGGTTTGCGATCACTGGTATTCGTCCGTACCCGGGCCAACCTGGCCGAACCGGTTCTTTGTGCACAGCGGAACATCGCTCGGCCACACGGATATGCCCGAGGGCATCTTCCATCCCGACATTCACCTCTACAATCAGCCCACCGTTTTTCAGCGACTTTCAGAACAGCACGTTTCATGGAGGATTTACTACGGCGACGTGCCGCAATCACTGGTGATGACGGAACAGCTCCGCTTCCCTCAGTTCTACCGCCGCATGGATCAGTTCGCCGGCGACTCGCAAAACGCGCAATCGTTCCCCCAGTACGTGTTCATCGAGCCGAGCTACTTTGGCGCCAATCAGAACGATCAACACCCGCCAACGGATGTCGCGCACGGAGAAGTCTTGATCGCCCAGGTTTACAATGCGCTGCGCAAGAACGAAGAACTGTGGCAATCCACGTTATTTGTCTTGCTCTACGACGAGCACGGCGGCTTTTGCGACCACGTCCCTCCGCCCACAACCGTGGCACCCGACGGCAATACCAAAACGTTCGCGTTCAATCTGCTGGGCGTGCGCGTTCCCGCGGTGTTGATTTCACCCTGGCTCGATGCAGGCGTGCTTTCCACGGTATTTGACCATACCAGTCTGCTCAAATATCTAACTGATAAGTGGGGCCTGGGTCCGCTAGGCGCTCGCGTTCCACAGGCAAACTCTTTCGGCACGGCCTTGGCTGCGCGAACGTCGGGAAGAACCGACTGCCCCACTTCGATAGCGCTTCCTGCTGCGCGCCCGAACGATATGAACGTCGCCATGAACGCCCAACAGATCGCGCTCGCCGGGTTCACTCAACATTTGGAGGCCACAGTTTCGGGCGCGGGCGACAATGTGGTCGCGGCACACGTTCGTGCAATGGCCGGCGATTACGCGTCGCAAAGCCGAGCCGTTTCAGAACGCGTCGAACAGTACTTCGCGCAAGCGAACGCGGCTACCGTTCTGCCGGCGTCGGGAAACCCATGAGCCGCCACTTTCCGCTTTCCTGGGGCGAATGGATCGAAGGAGTTCATACTTCCTACGATCTGCAGACCGTGCTCGAAGCTCGCCTGGCATCCGGCCTCGAACTCACGGCGGAAGAACAGCACCTGCTGGAATCGGCTAGGCGCGTGACGGCTCGCTACGAGTACAACGGACACCGGAAACGCGCCGATGAGTTCGGCCCCGGTGGCCGTTCCAAGCCGCGCGGAAGCGCATGATCGAAACTAGTGGATTCGCCAGCCGTTCACTGGTCCGCTGTTGAAGAACTTCTCGGGCGTCATGACGCCGTCGCGTTTAAACACCATGCCGTCCTTCAGCACAAATCGCACGTCTTTTAGCGTGTCGATGTCTTCCAGGGGATTGTCTTTCACCGCGATCAGGTCCGCCGCATAGCCCGGCTTGATCGGCCCGCGCCTGGTGTCGATGTCGCAAACCTTGTAGCCATTGGTGGTCATGATCTTCAGTATCTCGGGCGCCGGAATGCCAGCCGCCTTCCAACTGCGCAGAAAGTCGATCACCACCTCGCCGCGCGTCTTGCCTGGGATGTAGTAATCGGCATCGGTGGAGAACGCCATCTTCACGCCATTTGCGTAGGCGTTCTTCATGCCATCCACCATCTTCTGGAAGCGCTCGGGGTTCGGGCTGTAGTAGTCGGAGATCGGCGTCTCGGTGCCAACCCGCCAGATGCCTTTCTTGGCCATCAACTTGTGTGCTTCATCATCGAGGGCGACCGAGTGTTCAATCGACCAGATGCCGGCTTCGATGGCCCGCATCGCGCCGGCGTGCGTCTGCACATGGCCGGCAACCTTCATCCCGCTCTTGGCCGCCTCGGCGATAAACAGCTTCATCTCGTCCACCGTGTACCCATACGGCTGCGCATCTACCATGATCTTGATGACCTTCGCGCCGAACAGCACGTTCTTGCGCACCGCCTTCACGATCTCGTCCGGCGTATCGGCATCGATATATTCCGGATAGACCAACTCGGCATGCTCAGGCGTCGGGTGGAACTGCCCGCCGAAGCCGCCGATGATGATGCCGGAATTGATCACCGTCGGTCCCGGCACCCATCCCTGATCGATCGCGATCCGCAGCGCACTGTCGGCATAGTTCCCTGCGTTGCCCAGGTCGCGCACCACCGTGAAACCCGACGACATCATGGTGATCCCGTTCGACACGGCCTGAATGGCGCGGATCGCGGTTGAATCCATCACCGTGGTCAGGTAGTAGTAGTTGTTTTCGGGGTCTTTCTTGTAGGTCAGCGCCAGGTGATTGTGCGCGTCGACCAGGCCCGGCAGCACCGTCTGGTTAGAGAGATCGATGACCTCCGCGCCCGGAGGAATGGCCACATTCGGGCCGATCTCTTTGAACTTGCCCGCCTCGACCAGAATGACCTGGTTCTGCGTAATGGTCCCCGTCTCCGGGTCCACCAATCGCCCCGCTCGAATGGCTTTCACCTGCGCGACCAGCAAAGCCGGAGCCAGAAAGACGAAAACGAACAGCGCGGTCCGAAATGAAGTAGTTCTTCGGTACATGAGCATTCCCCCCCTGGGAAATACTCGATGGTACGACACCGCGCCCTTCGGTTAGATGTGCAGGGAGGTTTTTTGGCGGCCTACGGCTTTAACGGAAACTTCTGGAACGATTTCTCAATTGCTCTGTCGACCGTGGCTTCCAGGTTCTTCGGCACGAAGTTGTCAGTCGCCGTGGCTGCCCATAGCGCCTTCTGTGTAGCCGAATCGACAACAAACAGGTTCAGGCTGTTCTTCTGGTAGGCACGCCCACCCTCACCGAACGGCGACCCGAAATCCCACTGCATATCGTCACCCAGGTTCTGCTCGTCGATGCGCACCTTCATCGTGACGCCGGCCCGGTAGCTGACTTCCAACCCGCCGCTCGGCGCCTCCGTAAACCCCAGCTTGTTCATCTCTTTTTCGACAGCCGCCTTGATCATCGCGTCCAAGGTGGGATTCTCTTTATAGCCCGTGGACGTCAAGCTCCGGCCCGATCGATAGTGATACGTGGTGTAAGTTCCCGGCGGGACTTTCGTCCAGCTCTGGGTTGTGATCTTCTGCCCAAAGGCACACGGCGCCACTGTCAGCAGTGCCAATGTTAGCGACAACATGAGAGTCTTCATCGTTCTATTAAATTAGCAGGTGGATCCTCGGAGTGACCGTCCGTGTCCGGCGAGCTCACCGAGCTACGGCTTCAACGGGAACTTCTGGAACGCTTTCTCTACCGACTTGTTGATGAGCGCTTCCAGGTCTTTCGGCTCGAAGTTGGCGGTCGCCAGCCCCGCCCAAACGGCTTTCCGGTTTTGCGACGTGTCCACCACCGTGATGAGTAATCCGTTCGTCTGATAGTGGCGTGCATTTGATATAAACGGTGTCCCCAGGGTCCATGTCATGTAGTCGCCCAGGTACGCTACGTCAAGGCGCAGGTTCTTGCTCACGCCGGCCGCGTAGCTGAGTTCCAGGGCGGCATCCGGGGCCTCCTTGAATCCCTTGGCTTGCATCTGCTTCTCGACGGCCTGCCTGACCAGCGCCTCGACTTGGGGCTCTTCCTGAAAGCCTTTGGTCGTGAAGGTTCGCCCGGGCCGCCAATGATAGGTCTTGAAAGTGCCCGGCGGCACTTTCTCATAGGCCTTGGCCTGTATCTTCTGCCCGAAGGCGAACGGCGCTGCGACAAGGAGAACCACTGCGCCTGCTAGTCGAAATTTGAACATGCACTCTTAACGTAGCAGGCAGGTGTTTCCGCCGACGTCAGCGACTCCTTATCGTGGGGTTGCGAACCGATGCCCACGATTCTTGTGAGTTAAATGGTTGCGTTGTAGTAAAACCTGTGATCTCCTGCTGGATTGCTGTTAATGCAAGGGTGCTTCGCAGCGTTTGGGGCGTCAAAGGTTGTCGCTTTGCTGTTAGGAGCGCGCAGAAAACCGTGAGGCATGAAGTTTGCGTCAGTAGGTTCGGTGACCTTCCCCTTCGGGTTCACGCCGAAGGCGTAGGTGCTCTGATAGGGGTTAGTGCCGCACCGGAGCGTCGAAGGTTGTGAACTTGCTCTTAGGGTTACGCACGTAGCTGTGAGTCACATTATTTGCATCAACGTACCATCCAGTGATTGTTCCTGCTGGGGTTAGGCATAAAACTCCGCTGTGAGAGTACCTGGCTTGCGCTTGTTCCTTCGCTAGGAACGTCGAAGGTAGTGTACTTGCCGTCAGGATTGCGGAGGAAGACGTGGCTCGCATTGTTCGTGTCGTAGCCGCCGCTGATAGTTCCCGCCGGGCTGATGCAAACGGGGTAGGTGCCCTGCCCGGCGCTCATGTCCGCCTCTGGATCGTCGAACGTGGTGATGTTGCCCCAGGGATCGCGCACGAAGCCGTGATGTATATTGTCTCCGTCTACGTACCACCCTGTAATCGTGCCCTGCGTATTCATGCCGATAGCCTGCGTGCCCTGCCCCGCGCTGGTTCCTGCACCTAAAACGTCGAAGGTGGTGATCTTGCCCCATGGGTCTCGCACGAAGCCGTGATTCACATTGTTTCCGTCTACGTACCATCCCGCGATCGCGCCCGCTGAATTGATTCCGTTGGGGATGGTACCCTGACCGCCTTTCGTGCCCGCGCCTGGGGCGTCGAAAGTGGTGATGTGTGTCCATTGTGGCTCTACTTGTGGCCACGCGTTTGAAACAAAACCGGCGAAAAGAGTCAACAACAAAGCTCTGGATTTCATTTTTGAGTCTCCTATCACGTTTCAAATCTATGTCTCAAATACAGACGAGTAGTAGTTCTGGAAGCGGCCGCCGTTGAGGCAAATTCACGTCGCACCGCCTGCTACCTGCGGTCCGATGATTCCGCCTATTAATACGCGCCTTCCTGCCATGGGAATTTGCAGGAGGTGCCTTAGTGTCAATAAGCCCGACGGAGCGTGCGGCGCCAGTCATTACAGCGCACTTATTTAGACCTCCGGCGCTACTTGACCGCGCGTTTCACGTACGTCAACCGGGCGGGGACGGCAATAGCCAACCCGCCCAAAGCTAAACGCTAGGGCAGTGTGTATCAAAATCAACTTGTTTCAGGAGGGTCGCCCGATAAAGTTGCCGACCGGGCAGCCAAGGCAAGCAAAACCCAAGAATAGTCGTAGCCATGGCCCGTCTCCTCGCCATGCCCCTGTGGCGCTTAAGCACTGGGTTGAGGTTTCGATGGAGGTCGGTCGTCATTTCGACTCGACCTGTCTCTACACATAGCTGAGATCTATCGCTGCCAACCCAACACTGCAATAGTCGAAATAGGGTATTGGTGTTCCTGGGGGCCCGTGCACCGAACGGAGGCATCGCTGGGGCGGACTTCAATTCGAACCACCTCAAGCCTCACGGACTAGTTGGTGCACTGAAGCATGGGCGCTAGCTGACGGAACGCCGTCGTCGCTCGGAGATTAGTCACGCGAAGTCGTTCAAAAGTCGCCGTTGTCCGGTAAGTCCTGTTCTCGAAGGCTTCGCTGGTTAGGAACGCTAAACGGCGTTCGCATCAATCACGGGGCGGGGGATACCCGCCATACTGAACCGACGGCGTAGGAGGCCGCCGACTATCCAGCATCTGGCCGGCGGTTACCGCCCGCGTGGTCGCTCCGATCTCTCTCAGCTCGATCCCATCGCCGAAACTCGATGTGCACCGTTTCGAGAACTGCCCATTGAGGCGCGCGGGCAAAGCTGTTGCGATCGGTTTAAACGCGGCTAATCGGGTGAGAGAGGCGGGCCGAGTACGCGGAAGCCATACTGTGCGGCAAGTCTATTCATGGACCCGAGCTGATCTGGTTGTTGACTAACCAGCCGAAAAAACTCTTCCATCTTCACGGCGGGTTGGTGCATGACGATCAGTCTTGCATCGCCATCGCTGGTTTTCACGAACGTATGGGGCATTCCCCGCGGAACAAGGAGAGAGTCATTCATCTTCAGCCGCAGGATTTTTTCGCCGGCCTGGACCTTGAATTCGCCGTCCTTCACGAAAAACCACTCGTCGCAATCGGTGTGAAGGTGTAAAGCAGGCCCGAGCTTCTGATGTCGGATCGTATCGAAGATGACGCACCGCCCCTCGGTGTCCTTGCCCGATACTTTTACTTCAAACGTTGCGCCTAGGATCTCAAATGGCTTACCGTCCCGGTCAGCTCCGGCCCGTACGATAACCTCTTCCGTCGCCGCCTCCACGGGGCCCGACAATGAACCCGCTACCAAAGTGGTAACCGCCCAAGGAAGTCGAAAGAATTGACGCCGTTTCATGGAATTTTGGGAATCATAACACGAGGATCCCAAGATACGGCGATCTGGGAAGTGCCGGTTGCTGACGTGTCGCACGTCCGCTACCCTGCCGGCGTAGCCTTGACCGATCCCGATGGCGCAAGCATCTAGTCTTTCGTACGATTGAACCTAATCCAGCCATAACCTTGCCAAACGGCAAAGTTATGGCTTAGGTCGCAGTAAGCATCCCGGCCCTCGCTACTTCTTCCGCGCCGTTGCCTTCTTCTTCGCTTTCTTCGCCGCGGCTTTCTTCTTCACCGGCTTAGACGGTGGCGCCGCCGCCGTTGTCACCTTTAGAAGATCTGCCAGTTTGCTTCCATTGGGCGATCCCAATCCGCTGGCCGCATCCCATCCTGGCCCCGCATCATAGCCCACATTCTTGTGGCTCCCATAGGTTACGCGGTTTCCGCCAACCGTAACGTCATTAAGCGCTCCCGATCCCGCCGGCAACGCATACAGCTGCGGATTGATGAAGCCCACTCGCCCCTTCAGCTTCTGGTTGATGATCGCAATCAACGCCGCCCACAGCGGCGCCACCGCACTGGTACCACCCTCCTGGACCTTTTGTCCGTCCACCAGGATGTTGTACCCGGTATCCGGGTCGCCGTCGCCGGTCACGTCCGGTACACCGCGGCCTTTGAATCCTTTAGGCTTTGGCGCTTTCGGTACGTTGGCCGAATTCTGATAGGCCGGTAGCGGGAACGCGCCGCTCACGCCGCCGCCGCCCGCACCGAACGAATCCTGCGACACGTCCGCTTGGTTCTGGTTCCATACCGACTCAGCTGAAATGGCCGAACCGTTGGTGATCAGTCGCGTCCCCCCGCAAGACAAAATGTAAGGACTGGATGACGGGAAGTCTACGTGCGGCTGTCCATCCCACTCCTTCGGCCCTACGTCGGCCGCGCCGTTGTCGCCCGCCGCCACCAATACCGTCACGCCTAGCATGGCCGCCGACTGCAACACTTCATCGAATTGCTTCTGGTAGCTGCTGTTGGGAATGCTCTCCGGACCGCCCCAACTGATCGAGATCACGGACGGATTGTTCTGCGTATCGTGCACCGCCTTCGTCAGTGCGTCGATAAAACCCTTGGAACTGGCATCGTTGGGCGCGAAATAAACTACGTATTTCGCCCCCGGAGCGGCCGCACCCGCCACCTGAATATCCAGCACCACCTCCGCATCAGCGCTATTGGCGCTGCTCGGCGAATTCGCGGCGCCATCAACCGAGACCGGAATCACAGTCGGGACCGGGATGTTCAGGCCGCCGAAGTAAGTCGTCAGATCGCCCGGCCGATACCCGCCGCCCAATTCAATAATCCCGATGGTTTGGCCGGTCCCGTCAAAGCCCGCTGGGAAATTGTAAATCTTCGCCAGTTCCGCGCCGTTGAACGCCTTAGGCGTCCCTCCTGCCGCCGGGTTGGCCGCCAGCGAGCTATGTCGCTTAGCCACCGGACGATTATCGAGACCAAACACACCTTCGACGATGTCCGCCAAGTCGGCGGGAATCTGGATGGATCCAGTGCGGCCGCGATAGGTACCTTTGTCGTACGCGTAAGTTTTCAAATTCACGCCAAACGCCTTGTTGAAATCCGCAACCGTGCCTGCCAGCATCACGCTGCGGCGAGCACTGCTCTCCCGTACAACGATGAGATTGTGTTCCTTGGCGAATTTCCGGATCTGAGCAATATCCTTGGCGCCCGCGCCATACAGGTTCTCGAACTCTTCCTGTGTCACGGTTTTCACCGGGCCAGTGGCGCTGAGCATATCGGGCATCGGGTTCTTCGGCCGCAGCCGCACGGTCACCTCTAGCCGCTCATCGGCCGGTGCTGGCGCGACCGCTTTAGCGCCCTGATAGGGAACCTTGTTGCTGCCCGGAATCGAAACCGTCTTCTTCGAAGCCATAATCGTGTCCCTCCGTATTCTGTTTCACAGTAAGCGCGCGGGCAGTCTCTAGCCGGCAACCACTATTCACCCGCGCCGTATGAGGATCATAACTCGTTTTTTCGCAGCCGTCGTAAAGAAACTGACTCAAACGGAATTCGTGGCGCGGGCTGTTAGCCTGCTGAGCCGAGAATCATCTCGGCTTTCGTTCCCTTCCCGAGTCGGAGCGACTGCTGGAGTTTCCACACACACTCGTCCGCAAGCGGATACAACCGCGCATATCGAAGAGTATGCCAGCCGCGTGCTCCATGCCAAGATAGACAAATGTTCAAGCTCTCTTGCTTCGTCCTGTTGGGCCTCGCCTCTCTGAGTGCGGCTTCGCTGCTACCGCCCGAGGAGGATCAGAAACTGGCTCGTGAGATCTACAAGGAGATGATCGAAAGCGAGTCGGGATACACCACGGGCGAGACCACCAGCATTGCCAAAGCGATGGCGGAACGGCTCAAAGTCGCGGGCTTCCCCGATTCCGATATCTGGGTCGGCGGAGCGAAGGACACGAAGTACAACCTGGTGGTCCGCTACCACGGCACCGGGGCGCGCAAACCGATTCTTCTATTGGCTCACACCGACGTGGTGGAAGCCAAACGCGAGGACTGGAGCATGGACCCGTTCCAGTTCATCGAAAAAGACGGCTACTTCTATGGGCGCGGCACCTCCGACGATAAGGCGCAAGCGGCTGTTTGGATTGCAAACCTGATCCGGTATAAGCGTGAAGGCTTCAAACCGGATCGCGATTTGATCGTCGCGCTGACGGCCGACGAAGAAGGCGGCGGCCCGTACAACGGCGTCGACTGGCTGCTGAAAAACAAGCGCGAGCTGATTGAGGCCGATTACGCCTTGAACGAAGGTGGGCGGGGCGAGAGTGTCGACGGCAAGCGCGTTGCCAACGACATCGGGCTGGCCGAGAAGACCTACGCTGATTTCCGTTTTGAGGTGCGCAACAAAGGCGGCCACAGTTCGCGGCCCGTACCGGACAATGCAATTTATCACTTGGCGGGCGCACTCTACCGGCTATCGAGCTTCGCCTTTCCCATGCAGTTGAACGACGTGACGCGCGCCTACTTCAGCCAAATGGCGAAGATTGAAAAAGGCCAGTTTGCCGTCGATCTTGCGCAGGTGGCGCAGGGTTCGCAAGAGGCGATGAAGCGGATTGCCGTGCAGTCGCCTGGCATGAACTCGATGCTGCGAACAACCTGCGTCGCAACCCAGCTCGAAGGCGGCCATGCGCCGAACGCCCTGCCGCAACTGGCTGCGGCGAACATCAACTGCCGTATCTTTCCGGACGACACCGTTGAGTACGTTCTGGCCACACTCAAGAAAGTCGTGGCCGACGATCAGGTGATCGTGACCATCAAGGTGGACGAAGGCAAGGCGCCGCCCTCCCCCATGCGGCCGGACATCATGAAGGCCTTCAGCCAGGTGACCGATTCCATGTGGCCCGGTGTCATCACACTTCCCAGCATGTCGACCGGCGCGTCTGATGGACGGTATCTGCGTGAGGCGGGCATCCCGACATATGGCATCCAGGGATTCTTCCTCGATCGCAATGATGTCCGTGCCCATGGCCGCGATGAGCGGATGGGAGTGGAATCCTTCTATGAAGGGCAGACGTTCTTGTATGAGTTCGTGAAGAAACTGTCGACGCCGGGCGAATAGGGTTCCCGTGACTGAGCCCGGGAGGTTCTATGCTGCGCGCAACTGTGTG
>CAWIQM010000013.1:0-440138 GCA_963838245.1 uncultured Acidobacteriaceae bacterium
TGACGGCCGCGCTGGCCGCGCTTCAAAGCCTTGTCTCGATGCAAACGCTCACCGTCTGTCCGCGGCGCAGTGATCAGGCCCGTACGATGTCGACGAAGGCATCCGGCTTTAGGCCGACGATTTCAGGTGCGTGTCGAAAAACGAGATGATACGCTGCCGCGCTTCCTTAGCGGACGGGTCGTGGTACCCGGCCCGTGTCAGCTTGGCCATCACGACCCACAGCGTCGCTACGTCCGCGGGATCGTGGTTGTTGAGGAACGAGTGCCCGGCATCGGGATACTCTTTAACGTCGTGCTCGACTCCTGCCGCTGAAAGAGCCCGCTCAAGCCGGTCTGCGGCGCCATTCAGCCCCACCGACCGGTCTCTCCCGCCGAAACTTCCGATGATGGGACATGCTCCAACCAGGAAGCGGTCGGCGTCCTTTGGGATGTTGCCGTAGTTGACACTCGATGCCGAGAAACCATGGCCGGGTGCTAGCAACAAGGCGAATCCGCCGCCCATGCAGAAGCCGATGACGCCGATCCTGCCCGTGCACCCTTCCTGCCCAGCCAGCCAGGCTCGGGCGGCATCGATCTCGTCGAACGTCCTTCCCTGACGGGCGATTACATCGCGGAAGACGGTGCGTATGCACGTCATCTTCCCGCCCCAATAAAAAAGATCGGGCGCCACGGCCAGGTATCCGTTACTCGCCAGCCAGTCAGCTCGGTTCCTTAGATCGTGGCTCATTCCCAAGATGTCATGAATGACCACGACCGCCGGCCAGGGCCCCGGGCCTGAGGGCTTGGCGAAGTACGCTGGCAATTCACCCCGAACGGTGGGAATCTTTACGTCCGCCATCACGACTCCTTCGTATCGACGCCGGCCGCGCCAATCAGGTCGAGGATTTCGTAGGTGGTGAGTTCTGTGCCGGAGGGAAGCAGCATCAGCAGACTTCAGTTCAGTTTAGGCGATCAAGCGATCCACGCGAGGCGGAAACATGCTGCCGGCAGATGTTCCGATTTACCGTCAGTGCTTCACGGGTGGTGCCGTCGTTCCATCGGACCAGGTGCCCGCCAGAACCATGAAAATGGTCACCCGTTCTTCCGGATCGTTCGCCGCTATGACAGGAGACCCGGGCAGATTGGCTCCCCAGCTTTTCGCGGCATAGCCCGAAACGAAGAACATGAGATGAGGATGCCAGTTCATGTCCTCGTCGCTCAAATACTGCTGCTTCGCCATCATGTAGCACATCGCTCCCGGAGCTAGCGCGGGTAGTTCCTTCCTTTCCAATGCGGACGTAGTAGCCGCAAGGATCTGTGCTTTAGATTTTCCCGCCAGCACAAGTTTGGTTTTCTCGAGAAAGATGGGCAGAAACGTCCTTGAGGCCGCCGGGTTGAAGCAATTCGGGGCGCGGACCTTAGGAGTTCCAGAATTCCGGGTCATCGGTCGGCTTCGCCCAGGATCGCTCTACGATGCAGACGAAGCCGTTCGAGCCCTTCACGGCAGTTGCGTAGCCGTCCCGTCGCAGCACCATCACTTCGGCTGCATCCGAAATCGATGCCGGAGCCGCACTCCGGGCCAGCGCGATCTCAGCTTTCTCGTCTGGAATCAAATACTGATCGAGAGGAGCCATCGCCGGATAGGGAGCCTTCGCAGCTTGCGCTCGCGCACACGCGGGCCAGAGGAAAAAAATCGGAATGACGAATGCTAACGCTGTGATCCTGATATTGTTCGTCCGCATTTGTTTCTCCAATGAAGGGCACTTAGTCCCTCGCGTCGCTCCCCGGTTCCATACGTCAGCTCGAGGTGCAACACTAGGCATAGTGTCCCAGATCCGAACAACCAAGTCCCGGAAACACGACACGTCACAGCGGGGGCGCGTCGGACGTCATCGCATTGATACCGTTTACAGGCTGTGGAGGAGATGACGGCCTGTGTTCAGCAGTCGTCTCCAACTTAGCTGCGCCGATTGCGTTTTTTACCTCGATCTTCATGGCGCGGACCTCTGCAATCTCCGCTTCACGGAACCGGCCCACCTTGCGAAGCACCGCTGCGTCTTCTCGCACCCACTGGCCCACTGTCGCATCGTACGGGTCAGGGACGGCTCCTATTCTTGCGCGAATGGCTTTGTCGTAGGTCTCCGAAGCATCGCCATAGCGCTTTAGCTGAGCCAGCATGGCGGCCATGTTATGGAGTGTATAGGCGGTTGCGACACTGTCTTGCCCCAAGCGTTCCTCCTGGATATGTTCGGCGCGTTCCAATGTGGCCAGCGCTTCGTCAGACTTCTTCAAACAGAAGAGGTCTACGCTGAGATTCGCAAGGTTTGCCGCGACGGCCGGATGATCCTCCCCGAGGACTGCTTCGTTAATGACCAGTGCCTTCGACTCCATTTCATAGGCCTTCCGGTATTGCCGGCGGGCTCGCTCGATCGCGGCTAGATTCGAAAGTGCCGCCGCGTACTTTGAGTTCTGCCGTCCTCCCGACTTCTCCCACACCTCGGCAGCCTTGCTGCAATAGGCCCAGGCGTCTGCCAAATCCTTTTGCGCCAATGCGACCAGCCCGAGGTTATTGAGAATGGTTCCTTGTAATGCAGACGTGTCTTCGAAGCTCTGCTCCGTAAGTTTCAGGGCTTCCAAACCATGGTCCCGCGAGAGCACCAGATGCCCATTCAACTTTTCCGCTGCAGCCAGGTTGTTCAGCGCCTCCGCCAGCGGGACCGCCAGTGCGCGCGAGTTTTTTCGTCCGATGTCGACGGCGCGTAGAAACTCCACCTGTCCCTCGGCGGCCCTGCCCCTATTGGTTAGTGCCACGCCCAGGTTGTTCAGTGTGGCGATCATGGTTGCTTCTTCGCCGTTAAACTTCACTAACAAAGTCAATGCGTCTCGTGCGGCGGACTCCGCGTCTTTGTAATGCCCGGTCTGAAGCTCTAGCAGCGAATAGCTGGAAAGCGCTTTTCCATAATCCGCGCTCTGTGCGTCCTCTCCGCGGAGAATATCCAATGCTCTTGCCAACCGTGGTTGAGCTTCCTCGTAGCGCTCCTGTTTAAGCAGACAGATCGCTTCGCCTCGCAGCACGGAGGCGCCTTCCGGGCTAGCCAGTAAGCCGCCCTTGCTGGCCGCTTTTTCCGCCTGCGCGTAAAGCTCCTCAGCTCGTTTCAGTTGGCCACGTTTTTCGGCGATGATGGCCAAGCTTCGATCGGAGACCGTCAACTCGCGAAAACTTGGCGTGCTCTGTTTTTCGTTCAGGCGCGCCGAAGTGAGGCAGTCCTCTTCGGCGTCGGCAGGACTTCCATTCGCCATGGCTGCCGCCCCCAACTCATTCCACAACACCACGGCGCCCAAACCTCCGGGATCGGTAAGCGCACCCAGCGCCTGCTTAAACAGCGTGACCGACTCGCCATAAGCGCCCGCGCGGTAGGCATCAATCGCTTTCAACCGAAGTTCAAAGCCTTCCGCGAAAGAATTCGGTGCCGCCTCGGTGTTGTTTGGCCAAACTGCCGCCGCCAAAGTGCCCGCGGACAGCAGCGAACCGAATAGCGCTGCCAGTAAATCTCGCGACGCGATCTTGAGGCTCATGACTGCTCCTTTGCTCCGAACGCCTGAGCAGCATTATTGGCAGGTTTAAAGGCAACCTCAATGGATCGCGTCTAACTTTCTCCTTACGTTCCAGACGCTCGTACAAACCAAAGCTGCAGTCTCATAAATCGTGGAAGCTCGATTGCTGATTGTTAAGGATCGCTCCTCACGAAACGATGTCTCGCACGTCAAATCGGGAAGCGCAGGAGATGTATGGATGAACTCATGTCCGAAATCCGTCCTGTTCCAGAAGGCCAGATTGTAAGTTTCGGCAGCTTTGAGTTATCAATTGACACAGGCCAGCTCAAGAAACACGGCGTTAGAGTCAAGCTCCAGGGTAAGTCGTTCCAAATACTCAGAGCCTTGGTCGAAACTCCGGGCCGCGTTGTTAGCCGCGAAGAATTGCGTATGCGCCTTTGGCCGGCCGACACATTCGTCGATTTCGAAAGCGGTCTGAACACGGCTGCGAACCGGTTAAGAAGCGCGCTCGGCGACTCAGCCGACAATCCCATCTACATTGAAACCCTCCCTCGCGTCGGTTATCGGTTCTTAACACCGGTCACCGTTCGGAAGGCCGCCGACAATGGCGTGAGGAACCTCGCTTCCGGCGCACTCGAACTCGAGCCGCCGACAGCGATAACCGGCCATGCTGCGCCGTTCGTCGAATCGTTCAATTCAGCGGCGGCCCGTCGAAGTTTCCCACTCGGCTTGCGGGTCGGAATCTTTCTTGTCATGACTTTGGCGGTGGCAGCCTGTGTCTACTGGCTCGCTCATAAGCGGGCCGAGTCCGCGTTAGCCTTCCGTCCGCTCACCTTCAAGTCTGGTTCTGTTGGCCAGGCTAGGTTTACTGCTGATGGCAAGAGCGTCGTGTATAGCGCCGAATGGGGCGACGAGGGCAGCCGTTTGTACCAAGCCGATTTGGCAAACCCCGACGCGCACGATTTGGGTTACCGCGATGCGTGGCTGGCCGCCGTCTCGCCCGACGCCGATATTGCACTGTTTCAGAAGACCGCGGACGATTATCCGATGGTCCTTGAACAATGTCCATTGCACGGAGGCAAACCTCGCATCATTTCCAAGGGTGTATTGGGCGCCGACTTTGGACCCGATCGCGGCCTGTGCCTCACTCAAATCCACGGGCGCGAGTACTCGCTGGAGTTCCCGCCCGGCAGGAGGCTTTATACGACCAATCACCAGATCAGCCACGCTCGCGTCTCTCCTCGCGGGGATGCAGTGGCTTTCCTTGAACATCCGATTCCTGGCGACGACGCCGGCGAGGTCATGCTAATCGATACTACGGGCCGCACCCGCGTGCTCAGCTCGGGTTGGGCCTCGGCTGAAGGACTCGCCTGGCCCGCCTCGGGTGATGAAGTGTGGTTTACTGCGGCGCGTTCTGGCCTGGTGCGGCAGTTGATGAGCGTCGATCTGACCGGCCACACCCGCCAGGTTATGCGTACGCCCGGGAGTCTCGACCTGGAGGATATCTCGAAGTCAGGACAAGTGTTGCTTGCCCGGTCCAGCGAGCGAATGAGCATGTCACTCGTCAACCTGAAGCAAGGCTCGGTCCAATCCGTTTCGCGTTTCGACTGGTCTCGCGTTGCGGCTATTAGCGCCGACGGCGATTCCATTCTCTTTGACGAGTCTGGCGAGGGTGGCGGCAAAGGATACAGTGTGTACCTCTACCACGTTCGAAGCCACGTGTTCGACCGCATCGGCGATGGCCGCGCCATGGACCTTTCTCCGGATGGGCGCTGGGCCATTACGCAGCCCGCCGACACCACCGCACGCCTCGATCTGGTCTCCGTAGACGGCAGTCACCGCTTCACTTTGTCGCGCCAGGGCATTCAGTACATTTGGGCAAAGTTTCTCCCCACTAGTGATGAGGTTCTCTTCTACGGAAGTCCGCCGGGGCAGCCCTCGAACCTCTACCGGCAGAAACTGCACGACGGAGATTCGTCCCTGGTACTCGAGGACGTTCTGATGGAGCAACCGGTGATCGATTCCGGCGGGCATATTGCGATCGCCCGCGCCCCCGGTCCGAGTCTGTTGATGCTCAACCTTGAGTCTGGCACCAAACGCTCGATCAAGATCAATCAACGGGTAACGCCTGTTGCCATTGCAAACGAGCAAAAAGTTCTGGTGCGAGTGCGCGACCGGGGGTACATTTCTCTCTTCTTGCTGAACCCGTCCAACGGAGCAATGACGCAGTACCGCCATCTCCCTGACCCCGAAGCGCCGCAAGGTCTGGTGCCGACGTTCGCTTCCTGGGATTGGAGCACCCTGGTCTTTTCCAAGCGCAGTCTCGAATCCGATCTCGTAATCGCAAGCGGTCTGGCTGAACGCAGCCTGCTGCTCCAATTATTTGAAAGGACCGGCTTGGCGGACCTTTTGAATCCCAGAGTCTCGTAGAACGAACGCCCTCGGCGTGGGTCGAATCGACGCCACGACCGGCGCTTGCAACGAAGATTTACCCCATCCGCTCTCGAAAGCCGCGAGCCCCAAAAACCTCGTCTAACGCCGTAACTTCTTAGTTCAGCAGCCAGAGTTTCCATTTCTGAACGTGACGCCACGCAGGCCGCCAGTGGTTTTAGGGAAAAGTTATACCGGACCGAAGCCGGCTGGGTTTACATTCTTCGCAAACGGATTGTGCATGGTGCCCGGTCAGCAGCACGCGCCCACGGGTTACAGGTGGTACCCGGTAAATTCCGAAATCATCAAGTGGAGGTTAGTCATGAATCAGTTTCTTCGAGGTACGGGGTTTGGATTTCTTCTGATCTTGTTATTGGCCGGCCCGTCATTCGTTCGCGGGCAGGCGATTAGCGGCGACGTGACCGGCACCGTCTCGGACGCCAGCGGCGCGGCTATCCCCGACGCGACCGTGACGGCCGTCAACGACGCGACGGGAGCCAAGGCGACGGCAGCGACCAACGCCGAAGGCGTCTACCGCCTTACGAATTTGCCGGTAGGCAGATACACCATCACCGGTTCAGCTTCGGGCTTCGCGTCCAACTCCCTGAAGAACCTGGATGTCACGCTCACGACCGTAGTGACGGCCAACTTGTCGCTGGCAGTCGGAGCCACGGCCACCACTGTTGAGGTGAGCGGCGGTACCGTCGCTGTCGATACAACCACCGCTCAACTGCAGACCACCTTTGATTCCAAGCAATCAGTTGACCTTCCATCGGCGGGTCTTTCGAAGGTAATCAATGGCGCCGGCATCTGGAATCTCAGCTTGCTCGGCGCCGGCGTCGCTTCACAAGGAGGCGTCGGGCAAGGGACAGGCCCGGCCATCTCCGGCCAGCGGCCGGAGAACAATTCCTTTAACCTCGATGGTGTCAGCAACAACAACCACTACACCACCGGTCCGCTGGTCTATGTCTCCAACGAATCGGTTGCGGAGGTTTCCCTTCTCCAAAACCAGTTCAGTCCCGAGTTCGGTGGCGCATCAGGCGGAGTCTTCAACGCCATTGTCAAGAGCGGCACAAATTCCACCCACGGGTCCATCTATGAATACTTTCAGAACCGTCATTTGAACGCGGTTGATGCGCTCGATTGGACGCAGGGTCTCACCTCAAACCCGCGCTACGACAACAATCGGCTGGGAGCAACCATCGGCGGCCCAATTATTAAAAACAAGCTGTTCTACTTCGGCAACTTTGAATACAATCCCATCGGACAGGTCGGAACGGCCGGTGCGCCCCTCTTTGCTCCCACCGCTGCCGGCTACTCAGCCTTGGCGAACATCCCCGGTCTTAGCACGACGAACCTGCAGCAGTTTCAGAAGTACGTTCCGGCCGCCGCCACGAATAACGAAGGAAACATTACTGTCGCGGGAGTTGATATCCCGGTTGGGTCAGTTTCGTTCTTTCCGCGGCAATATGCGAACGACTACAACGCGATTGTCTCCCTCGACTACAACGTAAGTGACAAGGACCAACTTCGCGGCCGCTGGATCTACAACAAGAGCGAAGGCACCGAAGTCCCCGGCCCCCAGATTCCCGCCTTCGCCCTGCTCTATCCCAACAACAACTATCTGCTCTCTATTTCGGAGTTCCATAGTTTCGATCCAACGCTCCAGAACGAATTCCGGGCGTCCTTCAGCCGCAACGTGAATCAACTCGGCTTTCCAAACTTGACCTTTCCGGGGCTCGACATGTTCCCCACCCTCATCATTGACCAGTTGAACAGCCTTACCATCGGTCCCGATGGCCCCAGCGGCTCCATCCAGAATCTGTTCCAGGTGCAGGACAACATGACCAAAGTGCTGGGCAAGCACACGCTCAAGTTCGGCTATCACTTCACGGACGTGATCCTCACCAATTACTTCATCCAGCGCGTGAACGGGAATTACGAATACTCCACGCTGCAGCGGTATCTTTTCGACCTCACGCCCGACGTCTTCGGCGAGCGCAGCGCCGGCCCCACCAGCTACCCGACGGGTTTCCTGGAGAATGTTGCCTTCTTCAATGACGACTACCGGATTCTGCCGAACCTGACGCTCAATCTGGGCTTACGCTACGAGTACGTCACCACCCCTGTGGCGTCACGTTACCAGATCTATAGCGCTCCGGCCAACGTCTACGGCGGAATCACCTTTGCTAATCCGCTGCCCAGTCCCACGGATTTTGCTCCACGGGTCGGGTTTGCCTATTCGCCCGGCAAGGACGGTGCCTGGGCCATTCGTGGAGGCTTCAGCAAGTCATATGATTTGTCCTATGCCAACCTAACCTCGAATGCAGCGCCGGCCTATTTCCAGCAGACCAACGATGTGAACCTCGCGTCCAACGCTCCCGGCTTTTTGGCGGGCGGGGGGCTGTCCGGGGCGCTGGTGCCTCTGCCGACAACACCGGCCGCTGCATTAGGTGTCGTTGGAGCCTACACCTTCGGCGGCCAGCGGCCTTATGGCCTCACCTGGACGATGGGCGTGCAGCACGTTTTCCACAAGAACTACACTTTTGAGGCACGCTATGTCGGGACCCGCGGAGTTCACCTCTGGAATCAATCCCGCCTGAATATCTACCCCCAGGTGAGCCCGACCAACTACATCCCCACATTCTTCACGATGCCCTCCGCAGCAACGCTGGCGTCGCTCACCAAGACCCTCAAGGACGTCTCCTCCTACATCGTGCCCGGCGGCACGGTGGACGACCCTTATAATTCGCTCGCCACCCTCGGCAGTCAGGCCAACATCACCTCGTATGCGCCTCAGGCGAATTCGCTATACAACGGGCTGGCCTTGCAATTGAACAAGCATTTCTCCAATAACTTCTCGTTCATTGCCGCTTATACATGGAGCCATCTCGAGGACGATGCCACTGCCACCAATTTCTCGACGTATCTCACGCCACGCCGCGCCCAGGATTACCAGGACCTCCGCGCGGACTGGTCAAATTCGGCGCTCGACCACCGGCAACGCTTCACCTTCACGCCGATCTATGAATTTCGGCCGTTTAAGAGTGGCAATTGGTTTGTGAAGAACATCCTCGGCAATTGGAACATCTCCGGCACGTACACGTACGAAACTCCCGAGTATGCCACAGTTCAGAGCGGCATTGACTCCAATCTGAACAACGACAGCGCAGGCGACCGCGCCATTATCAATCCGGCCGGTGCAGCGAGCGCGGGCACTGGTGTCACTGCCTACAACGCCGCTGGAAACGTCGTCCCCATGGGTGATCCCACCACGGTTGCATACGTCGCCAATAGCGCCAACGCCCGCTACGTCGTGGCCGGCCTTGGCGCGCTCGCCAACGGAGGCCGCAACACTTTCCCGCTGAAGCCCACTGACAACATCGACCTTGGCATCAAGAAGCGCTTCAATATCACCGAAAGCATGTCATTCGATATTGGCGCTCAATTCTTCAACCTCTTCAACCACGCGCAGTACACCGGCGGCTATCTCAGTGACGTGAATCTCAACAGCTTCACCGGTGCGCGGAATGACCTGGTGCCGGGCGACCCGTTATTTGGCCGCTTCGATCAGTTTTATAGCAGCAACTCACGGCAGATACAGCTCGTGGCTCACTTTGCTTTCTAGCGGGATGCCGAAACAGGCTGGTGAGACGGGTCCGCGGCAGGACAGATGGGCGTTAAGAGGTAAATATCGCCAGCTATCTCTGTAACCCCGACTGGCGATAGACTTGTTTGTTCGTGCGGGTTTCGATTGCGTTCGCAGCCGCCAGCCGATCAGAGTAAACTGCTGGCGAGGCGAAGCAGTGGGCGAGTCTCGCTCCGCGATCGAGCTGCAGTCTAGAGCAGCCCGATGTCTGGTGTTACCGGAAGCCGTCCCCGAACCTATTGCCGAGGGTGCTTCTTTATGACGCGATTCCGAGTTCGATCGCGTAGCGCGTCAGCTGCGAGGTGGTGCGGAGTTTGAGTTTGTCCATGATGCAGTTTTTGTGGAACTCGGCGGTGCGCGACGAGATGTTGAGGTGGAAGCCGATCTGCTTGGCGCTGCATCCTTGTGCAATGAGGCGCAACACGGTAATCTGGCGCTCGGACAACTCCTCGGAAGGCGCCTGTGCCGCGTCTTCCAGGACCTTGGGCGAAATATAGGTGCCACCGGCCAGAACGGTTCTTACCGCCAGCACCAAATCGCTTGCGGCGCAGTTCTTGACGACGAAGGCGGACGCACCGGCCCGGAATGCTTCCTTTGCGATCAAGCGATTGGCATGCATGGTAAGGAAGACGATTTTGGTGCTTGGGGCCTGTTCGAGGATCATGCGGGCGGCGTCGATACCGCTGAGACCCGGCATCGTCACGTCGAGCAGCACGATTTCCGGTCTCAAGCGTATTACTTCGTCCACGACCAATTTGCCATCATTGATCACGCCTACCACATCAAAATGCGGAGCGAGCAAGATGGCTAACGTCTCGGCGATTAGAAAGTGATCATCAGCCAACAGGATTCGCGCCTTCCGGAGGTGAACTGTCTCGTCGGCGGTTGTGCTGGCTGCAGCATGGGTGGGCAACTTTCCAGGTTCAGCCCTTTCCATTGGCTTGCGTAAAGGCTTTGGACGGTCCATATCTCCTCCGGCACTACAGCGAAATTACTAGAGCCCTCAAAAGAAAGATCACCAGGATTCAGTGTAAGATAAAATACTAATCTTGGAATAGGAACTAGTAAAACTACTTGCGTTCCTATCGCATGAGGGTTGTCAAGCTCAACCCTTCGGAGCGGCGCCCGATTGGATTTTGAATTCTTTGTGCCAGCGGCCTCGCCAGCAGCGGACCCGCGCGAAACTGGAAAAATGAATAGAGCGGTCGCGCTTCGGAATCGAATCGGTCCGATGATTTCCAAAGTGATAGCCCGAAGTTGAAGCTACGTACGTCCCCCGGCTGGCGGTGCCGACGTTGCATTTCCTTTGGTGAAGGCCTGGAGCATGCCCTCCAGAAATGTGAAAAACACATCCACCGCATAGCCCACCAGAAAGGCGATGGCAAGAGGGGAAATAGATGCTCCCTGCCCGATGGTGAAATTGTTAAACAGTCCGACAACCGCACCGCCGATCGCCGCGATCAGGAAGCGCGCTGAGTTGGCCACGGATGGCGTGAACGTCCGGTTGGCCATTTGCTGTTCAAAGCTCCGCAAGAGATACGCGCAGGTACCCAGCAGAGCGTACAGAGCGGGGAGAACGCAAGCGCTGATGGCGCCGTAGAAAAAGGACACGTCGTCGACCAGATTTTGGGCAAAATAGCGCACGTCCTGGTAGACGACGGTTCGGTCGTTCGCGGCCTCGGCGAAGTTCGGCAGCGCCGAGGGGAGTTGGAACGTCGCGTGGATCTTGGCCGGAGTCATTTCGGATGGCCGCAAACGGATCGCGCTCGATGAAGAGCACGAGGACGTTCAACTGACGGGCCCGTGCATCGATGGTGCGGATGGTGGTCGCGTATTGTTGAAGCTCGGAAATCACGGTGGCGTCCGGAGTTGCAGTGAGGGTACCCGTGGCGGGAGCGGACGCGCCCGGCGTGGCGGTGACGCTGGGTGGGGGGCCGAGTTGCGCTCGCAGCGTTACAGCGAGGTCGTTGGCGGTGGCGATGTCCGCTTTAATCGTGTTTGAGATAGCGGTAGCGACGAAACTGGCCAGCGAAAAGGGAACAATGAAAGCGGCCAGACAGATGGCGACTCGCAAATGATGACGAATGGTGGGTGACGCATAGGCTTCGCAGGCCTTGAGGCTCTCGGCGGTGACAGGCTTCAGCCGGGCGGCTAGTGTGGCGAGGGCAGTGAGCAAATTGGCGGCCGTTGGCTCATCCCAACCCGCGGTGGCAGCAGCACGAGCGGTCAAGACCTGGTCGCGTATGTCGGCCTCAATGTCGAGGCCGGTCTCGGACGCGTACTGCAGCAGGCGCTCCGCATCCTCCAAGGCATCGTTGAAATAGGCAGGTGGATGCGGGTAGGTCTTGGCGTGTGCGGGCGCCGGCACCGGTAGCACGCCTTCGGAAGTGCCTTCTTGGGCCTCAAGCGCTGGATTAAGTTCTCTTTCCAAGGTTGCGCGGCCTCCTCAACTTCGTTAAGCGCCTCGTCTGGCGCGAAGCAATTTTACTCCCAAACGGGGCACCCCGGGGGCGTTCACCGCCAGCGGTCCCTTCTCTTCGTGGCCGGCGGGGCCGGGTGGATTTTGAACAAGGGGCTCGACTGAAGCAGAGTAGCGTTCCTATCATCAATCGGTCTGCCGTTCGGGGGTGACCTGCGAAACTGGCTATATTAAGCTCAGGAGATTGAAGTCGGTCGCAACCAACCCAGCCGAGGAATTGTATTGCCAAGTCCGGGACTTACTCGATAACCTGAGCTTCCAAGAACGGAGCTTTTCCCTGGCCGGGAATCCGATCTCTCTTCAAGCCACAACGGCACCCCTTCTCGAACGGCTGCATGGGGCATTCGGTCATCTTCCTGCGAGTCCAAGCGGAGCGGCGTTAACAATTCGAATTACGGAACGTCCGCGTTCCCGATTGGTGGACGCCGGGACGTTTGAAAGCGGACAGACCGTGGGCGGTCATCGATTCTGGACCTCGCCGGACCGGCGCTACTTCTGCCACACGCTACTTGCTTCCGGCTCCTGGTACTGCATCGATCGTGCCGAAAACGAAATCGTGGGATGCGTGGAATCGGTGGATCGAATGTCAACGTTTGAGCAGGCGAAGCCCGTGGTTCGTCCGCTGCTTCTGTGGCTGGAGCAACGTGGTCTCACTCCGTTGCATGCGGGCATGGTGAGCTGGCGAGGAACGGGAATTCTGTTCGGCGGTCGCGGAGGTTCGGGGAAAACGACGGCATCACTCGCCGCTCTCCAGGCGGGTCTCGATATGCTCGCCGAAGATTACACGCTTCTGGAAGAAACCGGTCCCGGAGCGTTTCTCGCGCATAGCCTCTATAGTTCCGCTTGGATCGAGGACCATCACCTCTGGCGATTTCAGATGCTAGCGGATCGGGCCATTCCTGGCGATGAAGCGGCCAGCGGCAAGAGCATTCTTCTGCTTCACGAAATCTATCCGAATCGGTTCCGCGCATCGACTCCTATTCGCTATTTGGTGTTGCCGCGGGTGCGCGAGAGCGGCCGTACGGCTCTTTGTAGAGCCAGCCGCAGCGATGGATTGAAGCGATTCGCGCTGGAATCCATGGTGACGCTCACGAGATTAGGTGCCAGCGAACTGGACCGTCTCACGCGGCTCGTCCACTCGGTCGACTGCTATTGGCTCGATCTCGGCGCGGACCTCGATCAAGTGGGCGTGCTACTGAAGAACTTGGTGGAGCAACAGTCTGGATGAGGATCTTGTATTGGACAGATTCCTGGCTGCCATTGACCGGCGGAATCGAAGTGCTCGGCGCGCAATTTGTTCGCGAGATTCGGGGCCGCGGATTCGAACCCTTGGTCGTGACCTCGCACTGCGAGCGCGAACTGCCGGATCACGAAGAGTGGGGCGGGGTCCCGGTCCGTCGTTTCCGGTTTCAGGAAGCTTTTCAATTAAAGCGCCTGGATCTCTTCGCGAGAATACGAAACAGCATTCACGAGCTCAAGCGCTCCTGGCAGCCGGAAATCGTTCACCTACATTTTCCCGGGCCGTCGGGGATGTTTCACTTGCACACCCTCGATGCTTGCGCGGCGCCGTTGTTGCTCGCCATGCATACTTATGTGCCCGATTGGGATGCCGGTCCGAATACGCTCTCGGGCAAATTGCTGCGTCAGAGCAGGTGGGTCACGGCGAATTCCCTGGCGACGTTGCGTCTCGCCCGCACCGCCTGCGAAGAAATCGAGACGCGGTCATCTGTGATCTATAACGGCCTAGTCGCCGGCAGCGCGCCCGCGGTTCCCTTGGCTTTCGATCCGCCGGTGATTGCCTGTATCGGCCGGCTGGTGCCTAAAAAGGGCATCGATATTCTTCTTCGTGCAATGCCGGTAGTCCAGCAGAGGATGCCGAATGCGCGACTCTTGATCGCGGGCGATGGCCCGTGCCGCGCGGACCTGGAGCGGCTAGCAGAATATCTGGGGTTAACGCCGCGGGTCGAGTTTCGCGGTTGGATAGCACCCGAGAGAGTACCGGATTTCCTGAATGAGGCAGCCATCGTCGTTGTCCCCTCCCGCACCGTGGAGCCCTTCGGCAACGTCGCCGTCGAGGCGATGCACATGGCGCGGCCTGTGGTTGCAAGCCGTCAGGGTGGGCTCGCCGAAGTTGTGGTGGACGGCGAAACCGGATTCCTGGTCGATTCGCCCGATCCGGCGCAGTTCGCAGAACGGATTCTCGCGCTGGCGGATGATGTCAAGTTAGCGTCGCAAATGGGGGCCGCGGGGCGAGCCCGGGCGGGAAGAGATTTCAGCCTCAATCGCTGCGTAGATAATTATGTTCGCCTCTACCGGCAACTCGCGGGACAGGTTCATTGAGAATCCTACTCTGGACGGAGCTTTACTGGCCCCACATTGGCGGCGTCGAGGTGCGATCCCACCGGCTTGCTGTTGCGTTGCGCGCGCGCGGTCACGAGGTCGCTGTCGTGACCTCCCATACGGGCATTGCGCTCGACGACCAGGTTTGGCATGAAGGAATTGAGATCCGCCGCTACCGTTTCTGGGACGCTCTTTCCGCCAACCGGCTGGATCTCTTGGCTGCGGCGCGGAGAGGCGTATCCCAATTTAAGAGTAGCTTCCGTCCGGACGTGGTGCATGTCTTTTTCACCGATCCCAGCGTGTTGTTTCACTGGATGACAGAGTCCGCGTGGAACGCGCCGACGATCGTCGGCATCCCCGTCGGCCTTGGCAGATTGCGCTCGGGAGACGGAACTCTGCTTCAGCGGACGCTGCGGCAGGCCGATTGGATCCTCGCAATCTCCAGCGCTATGCGCTCTGAAACAATTGCTCTGCTGCCCGAAGTCGAGCCGCGTTGCTCGGTGATCTATAACAGCTTGGATCCGCCGACGGAAAGCGGCGATCCGCTGCCGTTCGAATTCCCTATCCTTTTATGTGGCGGGCGCCTGGTGCGCGAAAAGGGATTCGATGTGGCGATTCAGGCGCTCCCGGCGATCCTGCAAAGGTTCCCCAATGCCACCCTATGGATCGCCGGGGACGGACCAGAGCGACCCGAACTGCAGAAGCAGGCGGCCGGTCTCGGAGTGGCTAAATCGGTCGTTTTCCAGGGTTGGGTTGAACCCCGGGGATTCGCGAAGTTGACCGGATGCTGCACAATGGTGATCGTTCCGTCACGATGTCGGGAGGCCTTTGGAAATGTCGCCTTACAAGCGATGCAAATGGGCCGGCCGGTCCTCGCCGCCGCGAGCGGCGGGCTACCCGAAGTGGTCGAAAACGAAATTACCGGATTGATCACGCCGGTCGACGACGCGGCGGCTCTGGCTAACGCGGCGATTCGACTGCTGGCCGACCCAGAACTTGCCGAACGCCTTGGTAGCAGTGGGCGCAAAACGGCCGCAAGCCGATTCGCCTTCAATACTTACGTGGACCGCCATGAAGCGCTTTATGAGAGAATGAAATCCGCTTGAACCTTAATTCATCTGGCTGCTATCGCTCCAACGGCGATGGCTTGGCGTCCACAGTCATTGACGGCGACGCCGTTTTGGTGAATCTGGCCACCGGAGTTTATTACAGCTTGGATGGTACCGCTGGGACGGTTTGGCAGATGATCGAAAATGGCCGAACCATTGAAGAAATTGCTCAGCGGCTGGCTGCGCAATATGACACAACACCGGCGCAGGCCCTCTCGGATGTCGAATCGCTGGTACTCAGGCTCCTAGAGGAGGATTTGATCGTAGAAGCGCCGCCGTCGGAGCCATCGGCTCCGGAACCGCTTCCCGATCACCGGTCGCCCTATCGCACCCCGACGCTTGAGATGTACACCGATATGCGCGACCTCCTCGCGCTCGATCCACCCATGCCGGGCCTCTTCGCGAACCACGAAAAAAAATGAGTTCGGGTGCGTCCGGAGCACTGGTCAGCTGCATCGTTCCGGTGTTCAACGGCGAAAAATATCTGCGCGAGGCATTGGACAGCATCTTCGCCCAGACCTATCGCCCCATTGAGGTCATCGTAGCCGACGATGGATCCGCAGACGGCAGCCGCGCCGTGGCCGAGACGTATGGCGATCGGTTGCGCTGGCTATCGCAGATGACCGCGGGCCCCGCCGCCACCAGAAATCTGGGTGTGCGCGCCGCGCGCGGAGATCTGCTGGCTTTCCTCGACGCCGACGATTTGTGGAAACCCGACAAACTGGAACGCCAGGTTGCCGTACTCCGCCAACGGCCTGAGCTGGATGCGTGCGTCTGCCACGCGCAAATGTTCTGGGCGCGGGACATGGTCGAAGAGGAAACGTTGTATCACGATCATCCTCGGGGACAGGCGATTCCGGGGTACGCCAGCACGACACTACTCGTCCGGCGAAGGGTTTTTGACCGTATCGGGATGTTTAGCGAAGATCTCTGGTTCGCCGATGCCACCGACTGGTTTATCCGGTTTCGCGAGGCGAAACTCGCGTTACATGTCTTAACCGAAGTCTTGGTGCTGCATCGGATGCATGCCTCGAATCTGACGCGGCGGCGACGCGAAGCGAGCAAAGCCGAATTCGCTGCCGTGATCGCAGCCACATTGTCTCGAAGGCGAGCCGCGCCGTGACAGACGCGGTTTCTACGCTCGCCCGCGTTTGCCTGCCGCGGAGCGAATTGCGGCGCGCGCTCCGCATCGCGCTGTTCCCGCCCGAAGATGTTCTCGGCGAATGGGAGGCATGGCAATCGGACGCAATACCGGCCGACGCGGCGTTGCGAAATCCCGCGCTTCGGCTTCGGCGGCTCTTTCCGCTGATCGATGCGAATCTTCGTGCCGGGTGCGTTCCCTTGGATACTGCGATCAAAGCCTATCTGCGAATCGGAGCGGCTCACGAAAAGATGCGACGTGAGCAGGTCGATCGCGCCTTTCAATCGGCCTTGGCCGCGATCGATCAGAAAATAGAATTTCTGGTGCTGCGCGGCATGGCGCTTTCCAGCAGCATCTATCCGCGGCCGTTTTTCCGGCACTGCCATGACCTCGATCTTCTCGTCCGTCCCACGGAGGCGGACAGCGCAGCCCAGTTGCTGGCAAGAGCTGGATTTCGACCGGGCGATCCGCCGCCCGGGTCCGATCGAGAATCGCGCTGGATGGTGCACTCGAGCGGGTTTCCCGTGGGAATTCATGTACGACTCGTTCGGCTCGCACCGTGGAATCAGGAGGAAGATTGGTTCGCGCATTCTCGAGCGCAGGTGGGGGAGGGCGTTTCTTTCCGAACGCTCGAACCAGAGGAGATGTTGGCCGCGGTTTGCGTCCATGCGGCGACGGTCGGAAGTCTACACTCGCCATGCTGGATCACGGACGCCTGGTATCTCATTGCGACGCATCCACCGATGGATTGGCAACGTGTCGTTCGATCCGGCCCCGCTATTCCGCTGCGGCTGACTTTGGGCTGGCTGCGCGAGGAATTGGGCGCGCCCGTCCCCTCCGGGATTTTCGAGCATAGCGAAACGCCGCGCGACGACGCCACCATTCAGCAGGCCACAGCTGCGGCGATGCTTTGCTCGCTGGGACGCTCGAGCGACCTACTGCGCTCAACCCAAGGAGTCGCCGAACGCCTGCATTGGTTTCGCCAGTTAGCGCTCCCTGATGCTCGCGTTCTGCGTTGGATCGAGCATTCTGACGGTCCATCGCCGATGCTTCATTTGCGCCGCTTGCGGCGCTTCGCCCAGGCAAAAGGAGTCTGGTGAAATGCGCGGCGCGATCCTCGAACTCCTGCTGGGGAGCCGCCCGAAGGCCATGGCTGCCGCGGGGGCCGTCGAATCGTCGCGGTCCTGGCCGGCCGTCGTGAATACGTGTCGCGAATGGCGTGTCTTGCTGAGGTTGAATCGTCGCCTTGGCGAATTTCAAATTCACCTTCCGCCCGAAGCGCGCGCAAACTTTCGCAAGGCGGCCACCGACGCGTTTCTTCGCACATCGCGGCGTCTGGAGCGCGGAGCTGCGGCGCTCGAACTCCTGAGCCGCGCGAGCATACCGTGCGCGGGCTTCAAAGGCATCGCTTCGGCTGCCATTCTATGCCCCGGCAGCCCCGATCGGACCGTTCAGGATGTCGATATATTGATCCGGCGGGCAGACCTTGCAAAGGCGCTTTCTGAATTGGCGTGCAATGGATACTCTCCCGTGATTTCGCAGCCGCTTGAAGACTATATCGCGTTCGTGCGGAACTCGCCCGGATTCGCCGGCAACGAAGCGATCGAATTGACCGATGCGCAGGGGGCATCCATCGATCTGCATTGGTGTCTCGGCCGGGTCGACACGGAGGAACTAATAGCTGGAGCCGAAGCCGTTCCGCTTCTCGGCAGGCGAGTTCCCCTACTTGCGGCTCCCTATTGCATCACCATCGCCGCTCATCATGCCTTGCGGAACGATTTTGTTCCGGATGAAATGATCCGCGACCTGTTGGACTTTCATGACTGGCTGCCCTGGATGGAAACGCGTGGCGAAGTCCGGAGTGCAATTGAAATCGCGAAACGAAACCGGGTCTGGGAGGCCGCCCTCGGGCTGGCGTATCTAAGCGCCGAATTTGGCGAGTCGCGCGTGTCCGAAACATTCATTGCGGAAGCTGCGCGCGCGGATCTTCGCTCGGCGGCCGATCTCGCCGAATGGTTTCGAAGCCAGCTGGACGAAGGTCTGCTGAACTCTGACCTGGTTTATCTTTTTGATGCTCGATCCATTCGCCAGATTGTGGGAGGAGCTGCTTCGGGCTGGAGGCGCTATCGCTCTTACATGAAAATATTCGAACAATCGAATGGAAGAGATCCCGTCAGCCTGAGAATGCGGCTCAAGGAGCTTGCAGTGGCTATGTGGCGCATGCCGCGAAAACGCTGGAGATTGGTCCGGACACTCGCTCGCGCAAAGAGTGCGGGTCTGCGCTGAATCCTCATTGCGGCGCTCCTGGCACGATGTTGCCCAGCCGGAATGAAGTGAGACCTCCGTGCGCGATGCGCCGGTCAGCAGCTTGCGCAAGCAGCTCTGGAAAAACCGCAATCGACACGGAGCGCAAGGTGTTTGGGATCGAGCTATTCGATACACGGAGACAAGTCAGGGGTATAGCGGCTTTGGCTTGATTTCAGGGACCTCCTCGCCCGCATCATGGATTCTTCTTAACAGGCGTTCGCGCATCGCACCCGACGTTGCGCGCGTTTCAGCCCGCCCGGCAAGGTTCACAAGCTGGTGCGGATCGGAGTACAGGTTGTACAACTGATACTCCTCATACTGCATCGATGACGCCTCCGACTTCCCGTCCGGTTGTGCGACGATATAGGCCCATTCCGGCGTGCGCAACATTCGGCCGGTCATCGACTCGCTGATCTGAACAAACACTTCATTCGGCCATCCAGCAGCCTGGCGTTCCACCAATGGCATGACGCTGCGCCCTTGAAAAGATGACGGAGGCGCGATTTGGCAGGCGTCCAGCAAACTAGGCGCGGCATCTATTTGACTTACCAATTCTTTCACGGTGAGTGACCGATTCAGGCCCGGTCCGCTCATCACCAGAGGGATGTGGATAGAAGCTTCGTGCCCGCTGCGTTTGTATTCAGTATTCCGCGTGCGGAAATGGCATCCATGGTCACTCAGGAAGGCTACAATCGTGCTGGCGGTAAGCCCTAGATTGGCCATCTCGCTCCGGAGCTTACCGACATTCTCGTCCACGCGTGCGATACAGCCGTAATAGTCGGGAAGCTGCGACTCCCAATCTCCTGGAAAAAATTTCAGATCGTTGGGGATAAACGAATTTCGATAGCGGTCCGCATATCCCTTGGGCGCCACAAAGCAGTTGCAATCATTCTGAAAATGGGGTTCGAGATAGGAGACTACTAGAAAGAAGGGCCTACTTCTTTGCTCTCGAAGGAATCGAATGACGCGGCCTGTAAGGAAGTCCACGCGGTACTCGTCTTTGAACGTGATCGGGCTGCCATTGCCATCCCAGATGGTGCCCTCATAAGGGTGAGAGGTGAGTTCCAGCTCGTTGCAGCCTTCCCAGAAGTCGGCGAAGCCGCCACGATACTCGGGGGCCACTTCGCCGGGAACTGCTGGCAAGCCAAGGTGCCATTTGCCAATGTAATTCGCGGTATAGCCTGCCTGCCGGAAAACGGTGGCGAGTGTTAGCTGTTGCGCCGGGAGTGCGATCCCGTTGCGCCAAACCGAATGCCGATTCGTGTAGAGGCTGGTGAAGAGACAGGCTCGCGAAGGGGCGCAGACCGGTTGGTTCGTAATCGCGTTTGCGAAGTTTACGCCCTCTGCTGCCATTGCGTCCAGATTCGGAGTCAGCTGGAGGGGGGTCAGCCCGTTCGCGCCCAGACAATCCCAGCGGAACTGATCGGAAATGATAAGGATTACGTTTGGCCGCTCGTGATCGGCCGGGACGATGCGCCGATCCTCGGCGCTTTCAGCTGTTACGGACGTCACGATGCCCGCGGCTGATGAACGCTTCAGAAAACCACGGCGTGTTACCGAATCGTCAGTTGAATCATGATGGGTGTCGTTGCTCATTTCTTGCAGAGATGTTAGCGCAACAGGCTGGCCGCGTCTCGAGCTCGCCGGAGTTCCTCACAGAACGTCGCTTGTCCAACTGCCTTCTTGATGGGGCGAGCCTTAACTCCGGCTCGACCATCGTTCGGATGTACTGGCGTCACTGCCCGTGTGAACCAAGGTGGCCGATTGAACGTGGTTCAACCGGTGGTGCTAGCGCAATGGCCTAGGCTGTAGTCTCTCCCTGCTCGTTCGCTCAATGGGTGAGCGTCATCCAGGGCCGTGAGGAGCGACGTGGGGTCTCGCGAGCCATTTGAAGGCCCGCTCCACAAATGGCCTTGCGTCTCTATCGATGCACGGGCCGTGTGCTATGACAAGCTTGCAGAAATCCCACGACAGCAGCTTTTCGAGTGATCGGCGCGCGAGGTCGCGATTGGTGAAGGACAACCTGATGTCGAGAGGAACACCGCCAGGCGGAGATGCAACGCCCCCCAGTTTCAACAGCGCATTGCGAAAAGGCTTGCCCCTTGCGATGGGATGACTCTGGATCAGATCGTCGAGGATGACCGTGCGCGACTGTTTATGAAAGAAGATAACTTCTTCGATTAGCGGGTTGCCTTTGAAGGCCAGCTGGTCGAAGTCATCCTTCCAGGCTTGAGGCGGCTGGTCTCCCAGAATGCCGGTGAAGGGCAGGTGCCCTTCCTCCAACGTAAACGGGGTGGGGCGGGGTGCCCATAGCTGTGCTTCGGGAAATAGGGCGTGCCATGCTGCGAGCCTCCAGACATGCCTCGGGGTTGCTGCAAGAAGGTATTTGACAGGCCCCCGTTCAGTTATGCGTTTGAGTCGTATCGAACGGCACGGACACGGGAGAATTCACCCATAATGAACCGTCGGAAAGGTTCACGACGGCCATGCGGGTCGTAAACAGGACACCCATGTCGCGGACGGCGGGACCATCGACAATCAGGAGGTTCTTGGCGAATGGCTGAAGGTCGGGCATAGATGTTTCTCTCCGGAGCATCAAGCCTGCGATGGACGCCAGTCTGTGCAAGCCCGTCGTAAAAAGCGGCCCATTTCCAGCCACTCAGCCCCCAAGGTCATTCGACGCCGGCCGCGAAGGGCTTGGAAGCGGGGATGGTCTCGCGTCGCCGTAATGCTCAAATAGAATAGCGGCCGCCAGCTTCGGCCCGTCCCACTGCGCGATTACTTTGGCAAAGGCAGCCGCTTTTGCCTTCGCACGCTCGTCCTGCAGCAATTTGTGGATTGCGGCCTGAACCTGCCGGGACGGGTCTTTGGATTTCGAGACCCGGATCGCAAAGCCGAGCCGCTCGAGACAGGCGAGGTTGGCAATCTGCTCCATCTGCATGCCGACGCCGACAACGGGTTTGCCCGCCAGCGCAGCGGTCATGACGGTTCCGATGCCTCCGTGAATGACGGCGAGATCCGCCATCTTGTTGACCTGAAGCGCGGGAACCCAGTCCGTGACGAGGACGTTGGAAGGTACGCGGACTCTAGCTACCTGAGCCAACTGAAACTTCACCGGAGCAATCACGCGATAGGGTTTGCCTTCAAAGCTCTCAACGATTTTCGCGACGATCCCGGGCGTGCCGGAGCTTCCCATTGCGAAATAGATCAGAGGATTATCCCTCGGAATGCTGGTGAGTTCCGGAGGGAGGGTGAATTCATTCTGAGGGATTAGGGGACCGGTGAAATAGTGTTTGGAAGGCAGCCTGACCCCGGAAAACTCGGGCGGCTCTGCGACCAGTGTAATGTCGCCCCGCCAGAACTCAAAGATCGAGGCATATCCCGGAACCCCAAAATGCCTGGCGGACCTGTTGACGGGATTGAGAAATCCGAACCTGATCCAGAAGTTAATGAATTGCATCATGGTCCAGTCTGCGACCGCCTTCAGTGCGGCCGGCCTGACGTTATCGGTCATGCCCGCACCGTGCCGAAAGAACTCCGGAAGCCAGGTCGACTGAATAACCCAAACGAGGGGTATCTGAACGACCCGGCACGAAATCGGGATGGTCAGGTACGACCCGGTGACCACGGCGGCAGGCATGACCTTCCTCAGAAGGGCAATCTCGCTGTCTACGCGCTGGATCATTTCGAGATCGGTGAAGGCGGGCGCAAACTTCTCTCCGCGGTCCACTTTGGCAATGTGTTCGATTTTTTCCTTCGTGAGCCGTGGTTCCATTCGCGTCAACGGAAACCCGTGCTTCTCGACCAGGCCCTCGAAGTCGCCGCCGTCGGAAATGAACTGGATGTCGAAAACCGCGCCGGCTGCAGGGTGTCGTTCGATCGCTTTAGCAATTTCGACCATGCGGCTCGTCTCTGCAAGGTTGAAGGCGCACGGCGCAAAAAGAAGAGGCCGTTTGGACATCGTCTACGTTCTAAATGTATCGAGTTCGAGTCCCGTCTGGGGACTCAATAACCGTTCGAACGGGCAAGTTGAAGAAGTACAAGAGGAAAGTCTGAAAACGGCGATTCTTTTGGCTCCTCAGGTAGGATTCGAACCTACAACCCTTCGGTTAACAGCCGAATGCTCTACCGTTGAGCTACTGAGGAGCATGTGTTGCGGGCGTTGCCACGTGCGTTTGGCAAGGCTCGCGATCCGTACGATCTCATTAAAGCACACTGCGTTTGCGGTGTGCCAGCTTGGTCAATAACTGGTCTCGACGGCTCGCCAGTGAATGCTACGCTGAAGGTTTCCGATGCAACTCGACAAGGTGTATGAACCGCAACGTTTTGAGCCGCATTGGGCACAGTGGTGGATCGAATCCGGCCTCTATAATGCGGAGATCAAACCGGGCAAACCGGTGTTCTCACTCGTCATTCCGCCACCCAACGTCACCGGCTCGCTGCACATCGGGCACATGCTCGACCACACCGTCATGGATGTCGCCGTGCGCTGGCATCGCATGCTGGGCGACACCACGTTATGGCTGCCCGGGATGGATCACGCCGGCATCGCTACCCAAATGGTTGTGGAGCGAAAGCTGGCCGAAGAAGGCCTGAACCGGCGGCATCTCGGCCGGGACGAGTTTGAGCGCCGCGTCTGGCAGTGGAAGGAACAGTACGGCGGCAGGATCAAGCAGCAGATCCAGCGCGAAGGCGCTAGTGTGGACTGGTCCCGCGAACGCTTCACCATGGACGACGGGTTATCCCACGCGGTGCGCGAGACCTTCGTCCGGCTTTGGGAGGCAGGGCTTCTCTACCGGGGCGAGTACCTGGTTAACTGGTGCCCGGGATGCCAAACGGCGATCTCCGATGTGGAGACGATTCACGAAACGGTGGAGGGTCATTTGTGGCACATCCGCTACCCGGTGGTGGGCAGCGAAGAGGGCCTAGTGGTGGCCACCACGCGACCAGAGACGATGCTCGGCGATACGGCCGTCGCGGTGAATCCGGACGATGCCCGCTACCAGCACCTGGTGGGCAAGCATGTGATTCTGCCTCTGATGAATCGCGAGATCCCGATCATTGCGGATGCGATGGCCGATCCAACGTTCGGCACCGGCGTGGTGAAGATCACACCGGCTCACGATCCCAACGATTTCGAAGCCGGCAAGCGCCACAACCTTCCATTGGTGAAGGTCATTGGCGAGGACGCGCGCATGACGGCCGCGGCCGGACCGTATAGCGGGCTCGACCGCTTCGAGGCCCGCCGGCGTATTGTCGCCGCGCTGCAAATTTCCGGCGAGCTGGTAAAGACAGAGCCGTATGCGGTCAACATCAGCAAGTGCGATCGCAGCAAGACGATTATCGAGCCGCTGGTCTCCACCCAGTGGTTCGTGAAGATGAGGCCGCTGGCGGATAAGGCCATGGAAGCGGTGGAATCCGGGCGCATCCGGTTTGTGCCCGGCGACCGCGAGCCGGTGTTCTTCCAGTGGATGCGCAACATCCGCGACTGGTGCATTTCGCGGCAGCTGTGGTGGGGGCATCGGATCCCGGCCTGGCATTGCCGGGAGTGCGCAACCATCACCGTGGCGCGCGAGACACCGGCCATTTGCCCGAAATGCCATTCGACGGAGCTTGAGCAGGACACCGATGTGCTGGACACCTGGTTCAGTTCCGGCCTATGGCCCTTCTCGACGCTGGGCTGGCCTGGTGACACCGAAGATCTGCGCACGTTTTATCCGACTTCGCTATTGATTACGGGATTCGACATCCTGTTCTTCTGGGTAGCTCGCATGATCATGCTTGGCATCTGGTGTACGGGCGATGTGCCCTTCCGCGAGGTGCACATGCACGGCCTGGTTCGCGACGCCGAGAAGCAGAAGATGTCGAAGACCAAAGGCAACGTGGTGGATCCTCTGGATCTCATCGATAGATACGGTACCGATGCCTGCCGGGTCGGACTGCTGGTTTCAGCGGCGCCGGGTGCCGATATTGCCTTGCAGGAAGAACGTCTCGGCGCAGCGCGCGGGTTTGCCAACAAGCTGTGGAACGCCTCGCGCTTGCTGTTCATGAACATGGAGCGTAGCGGGGTAAAGGCATCGGGAGATGGCACAGCGCTGGTTCCGGGGCTGGAGTCGTCTCGCATTGAGGACCGGTGGATATTCAGCCGGCTCGATACCACCACCGACGTTGTGAATCGGGCGCTGGCGCAACACCGCTACCACGAAGCTGCCCAGACCCTCTGGGACTTCGTCTGGCATGAGTTCTGCGACTGGTACCTGGAAGTAAAAAAACTTCGATTCGAAGAAGCCTCCGGGCGTACTGCCGATTGGGCGGTTACGCTGCATGTCTACGACACCATCCTTCGGCTACTGCATCCGTTCATGCCCTTCATCACGGAAGAACTGTGGCAGCGTTTGGTTCGGGATGCGCAGGCCGGCCAGCATCCGGCATCCATCTCGATCACCGATTATCCGCGGCCGCTCGCAGTCGCATCAACGCCCGTTCCGGACGCGGAACGCCAGTTCGAGCTGCTGCGGCGCATCGTGACGGCTGCTCGCGAATTGAGAGCCGACAACAAGCTTGATCCAAAGCTGGTTTACGATGCGAGCCTTCAGTGCCATGGCGTTGCGTTGGCACCGTTAGAAACTCCGGTGCTGGAAGCACTGACGAAACTGCGTATTCAATCCAGGTCCCATGACAGCGGCTTGCTGCGATCGACGCCGGAGTTCGATCTCCGCATACACGCCCAACCGGCAGAGGCCTCTAACGGCGCCGGGGGCTCCGACTCGCGCGCCCGCATCGAGAAGGAGATTCAGAATCTCGAAAAGGTGATTGAGAGTTCGAATCGGCAGCTGAGCGATGAAACCTTTTTGGGAAAGGCGCCGGCCAAGGTGGTGGAAACGGTTCGCGCCAAGTTGTCCGACTACCAGGCGCAGCTGGCCAAGAACAAGAAACTGCTCGAAGGACTCGACTAAGTGCTTACCATGTCGCGCTAATGGCCCTCGATCTCCGACAGCTCAACGAACGGCTCCCGCAGACGCCGATCCATTATTTCCCAACCATCGACAGCACCATGATCGAGGCAACGCGCTTGGCCGCGGAAGGCGCGCCTCACGGCACCTTGGTGATCGCCGATGAGCAAACCGCCGGAGTTGGCCGCTTTGGGAGAACCTGGCATTCGGAAGCGAACGATGGCATCTACTGCAGCTTGGTCCTGAGGCTTCCCCTTCCCGCCAGTGCGGTTGCTGTCGCGACGCTGGCCCTGGGTTTGGCTACCGGGGAAGCCATCCAACAGACCACCGGCCTCGCTTGCGATTTGCGGTGGCCCAACGATGTGTTGGTGGGCGATGACAAGGTGGCTGGAATACTGGCGCATTTGCTCGACAGCCGCATCGTGGCTGGAGTAGGCATCAATGTCAACCAGTCCGCATTACCCGAGGGTCTTCGGACGCCTGCCACTTCGCTGCGCCTCGCGGCCGGCGGATGTTTGTTCGCTCGAGAGCCCATCGTGGCGGCCCTGGTCAACCGGGTCGAAGAATTCTGCACCATCCTGGTGGAGCAAGGACCGGGCGCCATCTTGAAGGCATTTGCCGAATCCTCCAGCTACATCGTCAACCGGCGCGTGGTGTATGAAGGCGAGACCGGCCCCGAGCGCGGCACCACAGCGGGCCTGGATGCGAACGGGTTCCTGTTGGTTCGCGACGAGGCGGGCCAACTGAGCACGGTCTACACAGGCGGCGTGCGGTTGGACACAGTGCTGTGAGACATGCCGCATGAGCAATGAATCTGAAGCGGTCACGGCGGACGATTCATCCTGGCCGCAAAACTACTTCAACTATTTCACGGAAATCGAAGAGCACTTCCAGCGTGCGCGAGGGACCAGCCTGTTCCTGCTTTCGCCGCTCGATTGGGCGCTGATCGAAAGTTGGAAGAATTCCGGCGTGCCTCTGGAAGCGGCCTTGCGCGGTATTGATGAGGCCTTTGACAAATGGCGCTCGCGGAAGCGGAAAACCCGCATGGTCAACTCGCTTGCTTACTGCACGCAGGCGGTTTTGGAAGCCGCCAAGCAGATGGCCGGCTCGGGAACCAGCCGGGCACTCAAGAAGGCGGAGTCTCCGTTTGCGGTCGAAGAGCTCCGCCAGTACGTAAGTGAAGCGGCGGGCAAAGTGCGGGCGCACAGCGCGGCGCCGTTCGCCTCGGTTGCGGAGAGCCTGGATGCCATTGCGGCGGACATCGAAGCGCTGAGCGGCGACTTGGAAGATCTGGAGCGCCGGCTGACGGCGCTGGAAGAAAAGCTGGTAGCGGGCGCACGAAGTATGCTGCCTGACGACGACTTGCTGGCCATTCGCCGCGACCTGGATTCGGAACTGAATCCGTTTCGCGGGAAGATGACCGCCGACCAGATCTCGATGCTCGAGCGGCGCTACCTCGACACGGCCGTATTGCAGCGCTCGGACCTGCCGCGCCTAAGCCTCTTCTACATCCATTCATGAGGTCTGACGAAGCGAGAGGGCCCTCGATAAATTCCTGCTAGAACAGTTGAAGGAGTTATCAGAACTATGAAAAAGCTTCGCCTCATCACCCTGGCCGCGCTGCTCGCCGTCCCGTTTGTTGCCGTGCCATACGCCAAAGCCGCCGACACCGTTCCCCAGGTGGGTCAGGCCGCACCAGATTTCTCACTGCCGTCGCAGGACGGCACACCGGTCAGCCTCAAGGAGTTTCGTGGGAAGTGGGTGGTGCTTTACTTCTATCCCAAAGACAATACGCCCGGCTGCACGGTGGAGGCGCACAACTTCCAGCAGGATCTGCCAAAGTATGAGGCCCTGAACGCCGTCATACTCGGCGTAAGCGTGGATTCAAGCGACAGCCACAAGGACTTCTGTGCCAAGCAAGGCCTGACCTTCAAGCTGGCAGCCGACAGCGACAAGAAAGTAGTTGAGGAATATGGTTCGCTGAAAGACTATAACGGCATGACGCTGGCGTCGCGCAACACATTCCTGGTGGACCCGGAAGGCAAGATCGCCAAGGAATGGATCGGCGTCAAACCGGCCGGCCACAGCGCCGATGTTCTGGCAGCGTTGAGTGAACTAGAGAAGAAGTAAGTTACCCCGGCTACAGCAATTGCTTGCCGGCTTCCCTGGCGTCGTAGCCGCCGAAGCTCTCCAGTTCGCGGCGGAAGCTCGAGCGATTGAGCGCCTCGATCAGAACTCGAATTCGAGCGTCGTTCAGATCTCGCCTTCGCAGCGCCAAATCATAGCGCTCCGTTGCCAGGGGGATGAAATTCAGGCCGAGTGAGCGGGCCACTGCACCAGGGGCGATACAACAATCGGACACCCCGCTTCGCACCTGCCAAGCCGCATCCAGATGACCGCTTGCGAGCGTCCGATAACCGCGAACCACGGTGTGCCGGATACCCAAGCGCTTCAGCTGAGCATCGAGCAGCTTGCGGCTGCCGGCGCCCAACTCGCGGTTGACGATCGAGACGTCTTTCCTGGCTAAGTCCTCCACTCCGCGGATGCCCTTTGGGTTTCCCATAGCGGTGACAATGCCTTCTTCCCAGACGGCAAACGAAATCACGGCGGCTGAGTCGTCATGGAAGAGAGCGCCGATCGCGCGCATGTTGGAATCGCCGGTTGCTTCGTCCCGTAAGTGCGTGCCGGCGATATGGATCGACCCGTTCTTTAGCAATTGGAGAGCCTGCGAGCTGTTACGGTGGGCGAGAACCAACTCCACTCCAGCGCGTTGGGCGCTCCTGGCGAGGACCGAGATACCCGGGTCGCACCCTGCCACGAGCACTCGCTTGCCCAACTCGCGATCGGCTTCGGTTAGGCTTACGCTGGTTAAACCTGACTTTGCTGAGGGCCGGGCGACAGTTGCGTCACTCGATGCAAAGAACCACGAAGTAGGGGCGGGGGGAGTCGCGACGAGTTGCTGCCCGACGCGACAGAGCTGCACCGGCTGTCCGGGCAACAGCCGTTCCGAGCCTGGTAGAAGCGAAGCCTTCTCGATTCGCGAAGCCGGCCGAACGGTCTCCTCTGTTAAGCAGAACAAGTCTTCCACCCGGCAATCCAGCTCGCGCGCGATTTTCAGGGCAACTTCTGTATTCGGAACGAAGCTCCCGGCCTCCATGGCATAAATGGATTGCCGGGCAACGCCGACCATCGCGGCGAGGTGTGCCGCCGAGATTCCGCGCTTCTGCCGCAAGGCCGCGAGGTTGTTTCCCATGCTTCGGGCTGTCTTATACGCCTTACTCTGTATTGTATTCATGACAGGCCAACCGGCGACTAGCGCGGCAGCGGGCCAACGGGTGACTTACGGTTGCGGTTGAGTAGCTCTTCGAGATCGAAACCTGGCGAGCCGCCACAGCCCTCGAAGAGCCGTTGCGCAACAATCGATTCATGGGCGTTCCATCACCGAAGGATTTTGAGGGACTCGGCGTCTTCTATCTCGGGAAGCCGCTGGATGCAACAGGCGGGAAACCGGCGGATACTCCGCTGCTCTACGAATCAAAGGACCTGGTAACGCACGCGGTATGCGTCGGAATGACCGGGAGTGGGAAGACCGGCCTTTGTATCGGGCTGCTGGAAGAGGCGGCTATTGACGGCATCCCGGCTATCATCATTGACCCGAAAGGCGACCTGGCGAATCTGCTGTTGACGTTCCCTCAACTTCGCCCGGAGGATTTCCGGCCATGGATTAACGAAGACGAAGCGCGCATCAAGGGGGTCGGGGCCGACGAGTTCGCTGCACAGCAGGCAGAGCTATGGAAGAACGGTCTCGCTTCCTACGGGCAGGATGGCGCCCGGATCCAGCGCCTGCGCGATGCCGTAGAATTTACCATCTTCACTCCGGGCAGCGATGCAGGTGTTCCGGTTTCGATCCTCAAGTCCTTTGACGCACCCGACGCAAGCTTGGCGGCGGATAAGGAACTTTTGCGAGACCGCATCAGCGCTACCGCGACGAGCCTTTTGGGACTGCTCGGGATCGACGCCGATCCCATTAAGAGCCGCGAGAACGTACTGCTTTCGAACATCCTTGATGCGGCGTGGCGGGACGGCAAGAACCTCGACCTGCCGGCCATCATCAGCCAGATTCAGACGCCGCCTTTCCAGAAGGCCGGTGTGATGGATCTGGAAACGTTCTATCCAGCTAAGGAACGGTTTTCGCTCGCCATGGCATTGAACAACCTGTTGGCTTCGCCGGGCTTTCACAGCTGGCTGGAGGGTGAGCCGTTGGACATTGGCCGGCTTCTGCACACCAAGGATGGCAAGCCCAGGCTCTCTATTCTCTCGATTGCGCACCTTAGCGATGCGGAGCGGATGTTCTTTGTGTCGCTGCTGCTGAACCAAGTGTTGGGCTGGGTGCGATCGCAACCCGGAACCACCAGTTTGCGCGCACTGCTGTACATGGATGAGATCTTTGGATACTTTCCGCCGGTAGCCAATCCGCCTTCGAAGAGGCCCTTGCTGACGCTATTGAAGCAGGCGCGCGCGTATGGGCTCGGTATCGTGCTGGCCACGCAGAATCCCGTAGACTTGGACTACAAAGGCCTCTCGAACACCGGCACCTGGTTCATTGGACGCTTGCAGACGGAGCGGGACAAAATGCGCGTGCTCGAAGGGCTGGAGGGCGCGGCCGGAGAGGCTCACGCGCAATTCGACCGGCCACGCATGGAGAAGATTCTGGCCGGACTTGGGAATCGGACGTTCCTGCTCAACAACGTGCATGAGAGCGGTCCGGTGCTGTTTCAAACACGCTGGACTTTGTCATATCTCCGTGGACCGATGACGCGCGATCAGATCCGGGCCCTGACCGCCACCAGGCCGTCTGCCGAGGAGAGCCGTCTGCCTGCCTCGCCGGTCGCGGGGGCCAAGGCCGCGTCGACGGGTGTCGCACCCGTGCTACCACCCGACATTCCCCAATACTTTGTACCGGTGACATCCACCGGTGCGGTCACGTACAAACCGGTGCTGATTGGCGCGGCGAAGCTGCACTACCTGGACGATAAGCAGAAACTCGACGAGGTGCAGAACGTCGTGGTGCTAGCGCCGTTCGGGGATGGGGCTGCGGCCGTCGATTGGACACGGGCGAAGCCGGTGGACGCCGGCATCGACGAATTGGAGAAGGAGCCAGAGGAGGGAGCGCAATTCGAAGACCTGCCTGCAGCCGCCGCCAAGGCCAAGAACTACGAGATTTGGAAGCGTTCGTTTACCACATGGCTGTTCCAGGCGCAGAAACTGGAGTTGGTCGAGAGCCCGAGTTTGGGTCAGCGATCGAAGCCGGGCGAATCAGAACGCGATTTTCGGATCCGGCTGCAACAAGCGGCCCGCGAGGAAGTAGACCGCGAATCACAAGCGCTCCGGCAAAAGTATGCGCCGAAGCTGGCGGCATTAGAAGACCGCAAGCGTCGGGCGCAGCTGGCGGCGGAGCAGCAAAAATCGCAGCAGGGCCAAGCGATGCTGCAGACTGCCGTGTCGGTGGGCGCTGGACTACTGAGTGCCTTCATGGGGCGGAAAGCGATTAGCATGACCTCCATGAACAAGGCCGCGACTGCAGCTCGGCAGGCAGGCCGGACGTGGAAAGAGACGCAGGACGTAAACCAGGCCACCGGGAACGTTGAGCAGCTGGGCCAGCAGGCAATGGACCTTCAGCATCAACTCGAGACGGAACTGGCGGAGCTGCAAGCGAAGATCGACCCGGCGACGGAGAAGCTCGAACCGGTCAGCGTGCGCCTGAAGAAGACCAACATCGAAGTACAGCTGGTGGCGCTGGGCTGGGTGAGCGAAGGTTAGGCAGGTTCCTTATAGCCCCTTGCGTAACCTGCGAAAACATGAAATTGTCTTATTAGAGTGATGGAAGCCCACAGGGCAATTCTTGTTTTCCTGGCCCTGGCGCCGCAGGCGGTCTTAGCGGGGCAAGGCGGACCGGCATCCAGGCCGGCTGCACCAACCGGCATCATTACTGATCCCGGCTTTGCGGGTGCCCTTGCGAACTCTGTCCAGGGTACCTTGAATATGCGGCCCGGGCGGTATTACGGAAATCCGTACCTAGGCGGGTTCGCATCGTGGGGAGGCTTCTACCCAAATTATTTCACCGCATCGCCTCAGCCTCCAGCCGTCATGGAGCAGGTCAATGCGCCCGCGGTGGTGCTGCCGCCGCCTGCCATGTTATCCGCTCCAGTTCCGGACACACCCTCGGTGAGTGTATATAGTTTTCCGGCGCACCCACAGACCGAGGATACGCCACCGGCGCCGCCTTCCCCTGCCGTTGCTAGCCAGAATGCTGCCGCGTTACAAGCCCTGAGCCAAAGCATGGAGGCCGCCAACGCTCTGGCGAACGGGCTTGGCACATCCAATGCCGGCAGACCGTTGAATGACGGATTGGTTCTGATTGCGCTGAAGGACCAGAACATTGTCACCGCAATCGCCTATTGGACCGACCGGAATGAACTGAAGTACGTGACGCCCGCGCGCCAGCAGAAGCAAGTGCCGCTTTCGCAAGTGGATGTGAAACTCTCTGAGCGGCTGAACAACGAGCGCCACGTGCAGTTTCACCTGGAGTCAGCTCCCAAATGGGAGCCCGCGCCCCAATACTGATCTCCTGTCCGCACCGACTGCTGGTCCTCAAGCCGTGGAGGTGACGCGCGGACGCAATTTCCGGAGAAGGGTGGGAACCACCAATGCCAGAAACACGAATACCGCTGTGATGAGCTTCAGGTCGTTGGGGTTCAAACCCCAGCGCAGCGCCACAGCTACGAGCAACCGGAACAGAACAGAGCCCATCACCGCTCCGATGATGGTCATGCCGAGTTGCGTGGTTCCCACCAGAGCCTCGCCGATGATGACGCTGGCCAGACCCCAAACCACCATTCCGATTCCCATGCCCACATCCGCGAAACCCTCATATTGAGCCAGAAGCGCACCGGACAGTGCGACCAGGCCGTTCGAAAGAGCCACGCCCAGGATGATCATGTTGCCATCGTTCACACCAAGCGCCCGGATCATCTGCACGTTGTCGCCCGTGGCCCGCATAGCGGTTCCCAGATTGGTTCCGAAGAACCAGTACAGGAGTGCGCCCAGCGCGGCGATGGCCACGGCGATGGCGCAGAACGCTGCGGCGTCGCGCACACTCACCTCCCAGCCAGCCAGGCGAAAGGTCGGTGCGCCGACCACCCTGACGCCGATACGTTCGGCCTGCGTGACTAACGTGCTGACGTTGAGGAGCGGAACGTTGCTCCGCCCCATGATGTGCAGGTTGATGGAGTAAAGCGATGTCATAGTAAGAATGCCCGAAAGAAGGGGGTTGATGTTGAATTTTGTATGCAAGGTCCCGGTGCAGGCGCCGGCCAGCGCGCCCGCAAAGAATCCGGCGATCGACGCCAGCGGCGGACTGATCCCGTGCACCAGGAGTGTGGCCGCCACAGCTGCGCCTAGGGTCACCGATCCATCGGCGGTGATGTCGGGGAACGCGAAGATCCGGAAGCTGATGAAGACACCCAGGGCCAGCAGCGAAAGAATCAAACCAATCGTGAAGGCGCCGATGAGCAGGCTCATCGACAGACGCCGCCGATCGCGTTGCGTGTCAATTTCATTGATCTGCCCGCACGGCTGAGGCTAATTCGGGCGGGACGACGATTCCGAATTGCGCGGCCCGCTTTTTGCTGATCCCGACTTCTAACACGGCCACTTCTTCCATGGGCAGATCATTGGGATCCGATCCGGCCAGGATACGTCCGGCCAACCGTCCGGAGGCCACTCCCGCGGGATGTGCCCCTAGCCCGATGCAACCCACCGGTCCCCGGTAGAGCGAATCGCAATCTTCCACGAACAGCGGCAGCCTCGCCTCGCCGGCGCCTTTCGCGGCCGCCTCGAGGCCTTGTAGGGCGGTGTTGTCGGATGGCGCGAGCACCACTTGGATGTCTCGTCCGGCCAGGATCTGCACAGCCTGTAATTCCTCGCTCGAACTGGTAATGGCAACCTCTTCCAGGCGGATTCCTCGTCGTTTGTATACTTCGCGCGCTACTGTCATCTCTTTGACCGAGTTTGCTTCGGCTGGATTATAAAGAACGCCCACGGCACGGATGGAGGGAACCAACTTCTGCATGATCTTCAGCACCTGTTCGACAGGCGGAAAACTGCCGGCGCCGGTGACAAAAGGTAGATGGTCGGTGCGGCTCTTGCCAGCGCCAGCCGCTATTGGATCGGACACGCAGGTGAAGACCACCGGCTTGTGCTTCACGAGGTTACACGCCGCAGTGAGGCACGGCGTGGTGACGGCGAGAATAATATCGACGTCAGAGTTGTCGAAGTTCTGCAACATGGCTGGGATGTTGGACATCTCGCCCTGGGCATCCGAACGGAGGACCTCCAGGTTTTGCCCCTCAACCATTCCGCCGGCGCGGAGTCCATCGACCATGCCTTGGACGCACAGGTCGGTGCCAATATCTCGCGCAAAGTACACAACACCGGCTCTAAACCGGCGGCCCGCTGTCGCCTTGGGAATGGTTGAGGCTGCGGTTCTCCTCTGACCCAAGTCCGACAACAACAGAACGGCGGAAGTCATGACGATGAGACCGATTCCGATGGCCGAGCGCCGCGCCGCTTGCCAGACTGTGCTTCTCATTCGTTAGCTGGCCGTCTGCATTCTGTGTCGCATTCAGTGTTTCGACAAGTATAAACCCTGGCTGAATGCGCAATTAGCGCGCAGCTTCCTCAGGATTCTGCGGAGGGCGAAAGAGCTTAGGCAGAGAGGCCAGGTAAGAGTATTGGCAGCGACCGCATCGCCGGAGCGGTCTTCCCTATGGGGATACAGTGATAGCAGGGCTCGGAGGCCTTACTCTCTCGTATGACAGCTCATCTGTTTGCGCCGATCTCTTTCCGCAGTATTACGTTGCCGAACCGCATCGGCGTCTCGCCTATGTGCGAATACTCCAGCGAGGACGGCTTCGCCAACGACTGGCATTTCGTGCACCTGGGCAGCCGCGCGGTAGGCGGCGCTGGGCTGGTTTTCACGGAAGCAAGCGCCGTGCTGCCGGAAGGCCGCATAACGCCGCAGGATCTTGGCATTTGGAAAGACGAGCACGTTGCCGAGTTGAAACGGATTGTCAAGTTTCTGCACGCCCAGGGCGCACACGCTGGCATCCAACTGGCTCATGCAGGCCGGAAAGCCAGCATGAGCCGGCCCTGGGAGAACGAGCGACTTTTATCGCCGACGGAAGGCGGGTGGACCGACGTCGTCGCGCCTAGCACCATCGCGTTTGCGGAGAACTATGCGAAGCCGGATGAACTTGACAGCGCCGGCATTCGGCGAGTCAAGGAAGCATTTGGGTTGGCCGCAGGAAGGGCGCTGGCGGCGGGTTTCGACATTCTGGAACTCCATTCGGCCCATGGCTATCTGCTGCACGAGTTTTTGTCGCCCCTGAGTAACCGGCGAACGGACGAATATGGCGGATCTTTCGAGAACCGAACGAGGTTGCTGGTTGAGACGGTGAAGGCGGTGCGCAGCGAATGGCCACTGCACCTGCCGTTCTTTGTCCGCATCTCCGCCACGGATTGGACGGAAGGCGGATGGAACATCGACGAGTCGGTGGCGCTGGGGCACGTCCTCAAGCAGCATGATGTGGACCTGGTCGACGTATCTAGCGGTGGCATGGTTCCGGGCGCAAAAATTCCAACTGGACCGGGCTACCAGGTCCCGTTTGCCGAACGAATTCGGCGGGAGACCGGTATTGCGACCGCCAGCGTCGGGATGATTACAGACCCGGCACAGGCAGACCAAATCGTTCGCAACGGGCAGGCAGACTTAGTCCTGCTGGCGCGTGAATTCCTGCGAGACCCCTACTGGCCACTGCATGCGGCCGAACGACTGAATGCCCAGGTCTCGTGGCCTCCGCAATACTTGCGGGCGGCACATCGCACCACCTCAATCCGCACATCGGTCCGGCAAGTCGACGCGACAGCGAAGCCATAAGCTTCCGTTCTTTCGCATCTGTTTCACCGTTTAAGGCTGCAAGGCCGTCGGCGTCAAGCGCCGACTAAGCTTTTGTTGAAGAAACGCAAGAAACTCGTCTTCCCGATCGAGCTTGTATTCAATTTCAAGCCAGGCGAGGTCGAGCGGAGCGACGATGTCTTCGACGCCTGGTGGGAGATTCATGCGATCTTTTTCCGTGGTGACGAGGACCGCCGCGCCATTGGCTTGAGCATTTTCGCGGAGGCGGTGTATTTCCATGGGCGAGTAGAAATGGTGGTCGGCAAACGGCCAAGAAAACACGACGTCAAGATCGAGCGACGCCAGTGTGTTCAAGAACGCTTGCGGGTTCGCGAGACCGCAGAAGGCAGCTACGGGTCCTTTCAACAAAGCTTCGGCGCGTTTCTTGACGCTACAGGTGCGCCACCGGCGAGTGAGGGTGAAGGTTTGAAATACCGGAGCGGAGGGGTTGTAGCGCTTAAGTTCAGCGGCAATGGCGCGAAAACGGGCGGGATGAGTGACACGCGTAACGACAAACACACTGGCGCGAGCCAGCGCGGACAGCGGCTCACGGAGGCGCCCAACAGGCACGGTTGCGTACTGGCCGAACGGATCGAGGCCGTCGATTAAGACGATGTCGACGTCGCGAGCGAGGCTTGCGTGCTGGAAGCCATCGTCCAAGAGGAAAACGTCGGCAGGCAAGTGCTTGAGAAGCAGCGAGCCAGCCATGAAACGATCCGCAGCGATACCGACTGCGGCGGTTCCCGCGTGCAAGAAGATCTGCGCTTCGTCACCCGTGAGCGCAGGCGGAACGTCCGCGCCTGCTTCAAAAACCAGGGCTGTGGCCGACGAACGGCGGTAATAACCACGGGTCAGGATTGCGGGCTTCAGCCCCCGCGCACGGAGAACACCGGCGAGATAGTTCACGAAGGGCGTTTTCCCCGAGCCGCCGACTGTTACGCCACCGACGCTGATGACAGGAACGGGCAATCGTTTCAGATGACGCAGCGAACGGTGACGCTTGAGGAAGCCGCCAACCTCCCACAGGATTGCAAGCGGCGTCAGCAGCAGCTTGGCAAGGAAGCTCATCGGCAGTACCGGCGTGGCCGTGTAGTAGAGGGGCACCAAGCGAGCGACGATGTGGTAGCTCACGCCCTGTTGCTGCTCGACAATGGCGCGGCCCCGGCGGCCAATGGTTTGCGCGAGTTCGGGATTGAGAAGCAACTCATCAATAGTGGCTTCAAGATCACTGGGATGGCGAACTTGAATGAGGGCTTCGGCGGCCAGGAAGTCATTCGCAATGGTCTCGAAGTTCTGCATGTGCTGGCCGACTACTACGGGGACACCGGCGGCGGCGGGCTCGAGAATGTTATGGCCTCCACGGGGCGCGATGGACCCACCGACAAACGCGACGTCCGCCAAGTGATAGAGACCGGCGAGATCGCCGATGGAATCGAGCAGTAGCACGCCCGGCAACACCAGGCTGGGCAGGGAGAAAGAAGGGTTAACGTTGGGGTCGAGATCGGTCCGACGGAGAAATGGCACATCCGCATTCTTGAGTTTCTCCGCCACGAGATCAAAGCGATCCTGCTGGCGCGGCGCAAGAATCATCAACAGTTTTGGGTGACGCTTTCCAAGCTGGCGGAAGGCCTCGATAACGATGTCGTCTTCGTCGATGCTGTGCCGCTGAACGCTACCGGCCTCATTCGGACCGACCGTGCTTGCGGCGATCCACACTTTCGTGGCCCCGAACGTGGGCAGGTCTACACGCTTCGATGCGGAAGGCGCGTCGTACTTCAGATTGCCTTCCAAATAAATGGAGCTGGATGGAACACCCATACCCTCATAGCGGTCGCGATCCTTCGGCGTCTGAGGCAGAACGATATCGGCCAACCGAAGTATCGGCCCAAACAGCCAGCGATTAGCGCGGTAGCGGTGCCAGGTGCGGGTGGAGATACGCGCGTTGACAAGCGCGAGCGATGCGCCAAATCGTTTCGATTCCGCGTACAAGTTGGGCCAGATTTCGGTCTCCAGGATGATCAGCAGAGAAGGCCGCAGCGCGCGCAGAACCCGGCGGACACACGAGACATAATCGAAGGGACAGTAAAAGTACGCGTCTACGAGGCCCGCCAGCTTCTGGGCCGCAGCACGGCGGCCGGCCAGCGTTGTGGTGGAGACAAAGATGGGGACTTTGGGATTCTCCGCTTGGTGCGCACGGATGAGAGGTAGCGCAGAAGCAATCTCGCCCACTGAGACGGCATGCAACCAGATGGCGCCGGGGGCCGTCCGATGAAGACGCCGGGGTAGAAAGCCGAGACGCTCGCTAAAGTGGTTCGCATAGGCCCTGTTCGCCAATAAACGGACCAGGGTGTACAGCACAACGATGGGAGAAAAAACGATCAGTATGATCCGGTACAGGAGCAGAATGCGAGGGATTTCAACAGCGGGTTTCGTGACTCTGAGTATAACTTTGGCGCTGGCGGGAAGGCTGGCGATTTTAGCCAGCGACGTCTGGCACATCGGGAAGGCGGGTGACTACCCGAACCAAACGGCCAGTCAGATTACGATCGGCGCCAAGCCATTCGCTTCCGAAACGGAGACGGAACCCGTATTCGGCAAGAAAGCCGATTTCAACAAATACGGCATCCTTCCTGTGTTGGTGGTGATTGAAAACCGGCGGTCGAAGACATTGGATCTACGCGACCTGGAAGTGACACTGGTTGGACGTAAGGGGCAGCATGTGGATCCGCTGAAGCCCGATGAAGTAGCGTACATCGCGTTGCCGGCCCAGAGGCCATCCACCGCGAAGCTTCCGTTTCCAACGCCTAAAAAGAAAAATCCGCTCAACGTGCCTGAGTTGACAGGGCGAGCGTTTGTGTCGAAGCTGATTCCGCCGGGCGACTCTGCCAGCGGCTTCTTTTATTTCGAGGCTCAGGCGGAACCCGGGATGAAGCTGTATCTGAACAAACTGAGAGAACAGCCGTCAGGGGAAGAGATTCTGTATTTCGAGTTTCCTATTACGGAACAATGAAGGGTCCAGACGCCTGAAGCCTGGCGTACTGATTCAAGTACACGACATCCTTTACCCTTTCGAGTATCTGGAGGATTGGACATTATACGAGGCCTACGCACTTAGAGCCTTTCTCGAATGCAACAACTTCTTTGAGATTTATATTGGAATAATTATGTTTTCCATCAATTGGCGGAGGACTTAGCCAAGCTTATGCCCCTATTCATGAAAAACGAAGGCGGGAGTCTCTGGCTGAGGCGCACACGGTAGCTGCTAGAAACAGAAGCGCTGTCAACACTGGGCAAGCGCGAGCGCCTATCTCGATGCGTGAAGGACGACCCGGTCGAACGGATGCTCACCCGGCATAACGAAGCCACGGTGATGGCCGACTTCCGAGACTTGGCGAAAGCCGAACTTCTTAAGTACCTGCAAGAAGCACTCTCTGGTTGGGTACCACCAGGAGATTTCATCTTCCTCTGGATCGGCGCCGCCAATGTACACCATGGCAGGCGTATTTCCGGGCAGGTCCGGCATAACCTGCGCAAGCACTAACGTTTCCTTACACAACGGAACTAATGCCGCCAAGGCGCGAAAGGGATCGAGAGTGTGCACTAAGACATCTCCCACAAAAACGAGATCGAAGCCTTCGGGCACACCCAGCTTGTCGAGTGACAGGTCGTAAACTGTCGAGTATATGCGCCGGACCTTCGAGCTGAGAAGCTTAGCGCAAAATCGGAATGGACCTTCTAGCAGATAAGTGTACAGTTGCTCCGGCGTAAATTCCTGCTTGTACTGATCGAGGCCGCCAGGCCTCCGCGGATACATCATCCGCTGAATCTTGCGAATCGATTGCTCAACAGTCTGTCCGGGGAAGACATCGAGTTCTCTTAGTGACGGAAGCTCCACCGACGTCACGTCCGCGCCGCGGCGTTCGAACTCAAACGCAAAGAAGCCGGTAGCGGAGCCAATGTCAAGAACCTTCTTGCCTCTCAGGTCCGAGGGAAAGTGAAAATCCCGCACCGTGTCTCGGTAATCATAGCAGCCGGGAGTAATGAGGCCGCCACCAAGGTCAATCGTGTGGTACCAGAAGAAACGTTCAATAATCGGCTCTAGCTCGACGGCCTGCGCCAAGAAGTGGTCGCGGCGCAACTCGTGCTGAGCCGTAAGCGACAGCACTGGACTACTCATATGCTGATCATCAGAGTAACATGGTCACCGGTTGTGGCTCCGCGGGCACTGAGTGTTACGCTGGAACCAGTTTCAACGCATGAATGCCATTGAAGTAGCCGGGGTTGGGAAGAAGTATTCGCTTGTTACGTCTCCTATCCACCGGCTCTTTGACCTGGTGGGTTCCGGACGCAAGCCGCGCCACGGCGATTTCTGGGCGCTGCAGGACATCAGCTTTTCGGTGGCCGTTGGCGAGAGCTTTGGGATTATCGGCTCGAACGGCTCGGGTAAAAGCACGCTTCTGCAGATCATCGCCGGCGTTATGCAGCCGACGCTTGGCAGCGTCACTGTAAATGGGCGTATCTCAGCGATTCTGGAGCTTGGAGCAGGCTTTAATCCTGAGTTCTCCGGCCGCGACAACGTATTCATGAACTCGGCGATCCTGGGCCTTACCGACGAGCAGATCAAGGACCGCTTTCCGGCGATTGAAGAATTCGCGGAGATCGGCGATTTCATCGATCAGCCGGTGAAGACTTACTCCAGCGGTATGCTGATGCGCCTGGCATTTTCAATCGCGGTTCATATTGATCCCCAGGTGCTCATCGTCGACGAAGCATTGTCGGTGGGGGATATCTATTTCACACAACGCTGTCTGCGTTACCTGCACCGCCTCCGCGAGCGGGGCATCACCATGGTGATCGTGTCCCACTCGCCAAGCGAGCTGCGAGCACTGTGCAGCCACAGCGTGTGGATCGAGCACGGGCAAATTCAAGAGATTGGCGATTCCGATCAGGTCGTTGCTAAATACCTCGCCCGGGCGACCGGAACTCATTCGATGCCCAGCCTGCCCATTGCTTCCGTGGACGATGCGGTAAATCGCAACTTCGCTTGGATTGGGCAACAGTCCGGGCTCGCACGGCCGGAAACTCCGATTGGCGAACCAGGGCATCGGTATGGGAACCAGGCAGCGGAGATTCTCGCGGCCGACTTGCGCAACCCGGCAGGGGATGAAAAGCATAGTGCCAGGCCTGGCGACGAGGTGGTGATAACAGTGAGAGCACTGGCGCACAAGAAATTGGAGCAGCCGATTGTGGGCTTCCTGATGCGGAACAAACGTGGGGAAACCGTTTATGGCCTTAATACAACATCAGAAGGCCATGCTCTACCTGCCTTGCAGCCGGGCGATTGTTACACTCTCTCGTTTCGCTTTACCGCGCCATGCCTGGTGAAGCAACGCTACACTTTCACAATTGCCGTGGCCGAGGGCGATCTGACGACCTTTGACGTTTGCGATTACGTCGAGGATTTATTGAGCCTGGATTTTGATGGACCCGATCCGTCGGATGCCGGTTATATTCAGCTTCCGTGCCGCGTGCGCGCCGAGGTATCTCAGGTGCCAACGATCCAGACCGCGTAAAGCGCCGGTACCCTCAAAAGTGAAAACGGTAGCGTACTTGGAAATAGATTACCCGAGGGTAGTTCCAATGCGTACCGCCGAAGGTGTTACTCGTGTCCTGGAGATAGCGGTAGTTGGCAAGATTTGTAGCATTCAGGGAGAGCAACCAGCTCTCCCCTATGCTTTTGCCAAACGAGAAATCAAAGGTGGAATGCGGCGGCAGGTGCCCGGGCCCATCCCCATCGAGGAATCCCGATCCGTACTGGTAGGCCGGAGTAGCCCAGAAGTTGTGCGGCAAGCTCAGCGACAAGACCCCGCTAACGGTATTCCGTTGATCGTGGTCGAGGAGAAAGTTTCCAATAGGCGCATACTCGATCAGACCACCGGTAATGGGTCCGATACCTTGGCCGATCGAATTCGAATAGGCGGCACGAAGTTGAGCCACCTTGAAGAGTCTTGGGGATCGCAGCGTGACTTCGGTGCCCTCGATGATGGCGCCGAGATCACTCAGGGGTATAAAGATCCCAGAGTTGCCGATGACGTCGTGATCGAGATAATTCTTGGCGCTGGTGTGGAATTGGTCCACGCCAAGCGACCAACCCCGGAGCGGAATGTCAAGGCCGATGTCATGCTGAATGTCGCGTTCGCCCTGTAACGGAATGAATCCATAGCCTTGCTGAATGGCGAACTCCAGCAACGGGCCGCTCAGGCTGTCGAGTGGCGGCGGTTGATAGTAGTAAGAGTAGTAGCCGTGCAGGATCCAATTCAAGCGGGGTATGCGGATGGCGCCACCAAGGCGCGGATCGAAGGCATTGTTAACGATGAGCCCGGCATAATGTGTTAGCCGGACGCCCAGATCTAAGGTGAGCCAGGACGTGACCCTATACTGATCTTCCAGGAAGACAGAAGTCGAGGTCGCCCAGTTTTTTTCCTGCTGATTCAGGAATTGTCCACCAGGATTGGCTGTCAAATCAAAAACCGTATTGTCGTGCTGAGCCCAAATCTCGAGGCCTCCCCTTGCATTGTGCTTCCCTTTTTGCACCTGCAAGAAGGTCCGGCCGCCGAAGTAATTCGACTTACCGTTGTCATCCAGAATCACGGGCGTATCCCCGGGCCCGCTGATGTAATGAGCCTGGTTGAAGTGGTAGTAGGGAGACAGCGAGAAGAGAACGCCGTCTGAGAAGGTATGGTTCCATTGGAAGCCGATGAGGTCGTCCCGCTCCTGCTCGACATCACGAATGCCGGCGTCCTGCATTTCGGGCGTATTAGGGATTTGGTAGTGATCTTCGCGCAACGAGGCGATCCAGCGAAACTGGTCCTTGGGAGTGGCGTTGTACATCAGTGACAGAAAGCCTCCCAGGCCGCTGCTCTGGTCGTGGATGATCTGCGGTACTGGCGGCTCGAGGCCAAGTTCGGATCGGTTTCCGTCGATGCTGGCGTAGTATGCGAATCGCTGCGTATGTCCGGCCGCATTGAACTGGTCATCAGTACTGTAGAAATTGCCGTACGAAGTGGTCAATTCCATCTGGTTATCCCGATCAAATCCGGATGGCGTGATGACATTGAAGAATCCGTAAGTTCTATCGCCATATTCGGCGGAATACCCGCCGCGCTCTATTTGCAGGTCCTCCACGTTCTTCGGGTTGATGAGGGGCGCGACGTTGGCGGCAATATTGGTATTGATTACGGGAATGCCATCAAAGAACCAGTTCACCTGGTGGCCCATCCGCATGTGAAGCATATCGTGGACCATGTACGCCCCAGGTGTGTAATCGGTGATCATCGCCAAACTATTGGTTTGTGCCGCACCCGGCGTCTGCTCAATCTCCTGCGCGGTGACGTGGGTTTGCACAGTAGACGTTAGCGTGTTCAACTTACTGGCAGCTTCAGCAACCTCCACAGACTGTTGAAGCGCAGCGACTTCAAGCTGTAAATGCAATATCGGGTTTTTACCCGGAGCCACCTTGATGGTTTGATCCAGCGCGCCAAAGCCCGCGGCATTCACGGTGATGACATAGTCTCCTTCGGGAACGCCATCCACTTCAAACTCGCCATTTGCGTTCGATTGCGCCGCTTTTGACCATCCTCCCGGCGGTCCCTGGACGGTTACGGTGGCATTCTCTATCGGACGGTGTTGCGGATCGTGAACAACTCCCCGGACCGTTGCCGGCTCTGAGGCAAAAGACGAAATGGCAAATGCCAGAGGAATAAATAGGGCAAGTGCCGTCATGGTGATCGACACACCGCGGGGGGTGCGCGCAGGGCCTCGAAACTCTCTTAAACGCGTACTCATAGACCAAGCCTTTCGAGCTTTTCTGATAACCAACACTTCTCGGAAATCCGAACCGCGCGTGCGTGAGCGTTAAGCCAGACGACGAGCGCGCTTCAGATCTGTGAGGAGTAACTAGCTAGCTGGAATCAGGACAAGAACGGAGGCGGGCGCTGGAAACGACGAAGGGCCAGGATTTGAGCCGGTGGTGCAGACCAACGCTCAGGGGCGAGCGCTTCCAACGTCGCCGCGGGTGCGATCGAGGAATTTAGGCCCGCGACAGAGAGGTTCAGCGAGGAAGCGACGCTGTTGGGCGCGTGACCGCAAGCCGACCCGCAGTGCGAGCGACTGTGGATCGCAGGCATCGAGCTATGGCTGACGGCTCTGCGGCAGCAGCAGGAGTGCCGGGCAAACAGCCCCGCCAGACCGCCGCCTTGATGGTCGCGACAACATGGTGGCGAGAGATCAATAAGCGAGGTCGCGAAAGAGGCAGCCGGTGCGACAAGAACGAGCCATACCAGAACAACGACAGACAAAAGCTGAGTGCGCGTCACCTTGCCTATGGCGGTCGGTCGCATGAAGATACTTTTCAAGGGTAACAAACTCGGGTGGGAGTGGAACGCAACGTGGAAAGCGGCTAACTCAGGCAGGACCAGGCTGCTGGGGAAAACGTTATTACCGCAACGGCTGGCCCAAACTATTTGGCAGCGAGAGCGGGTTCGATCAGTTTTTTGAAGGCCGGGTCGTTTTCGAGCACCTGGAAATCGGGATCGCTGGCGATCTGCTTCAGCGAAAAGCCGTTTTTCACGGCGAGTGTCAGATTGGCTATGGCGTCGGCAGGGCGATTATAGGCCGCGTCGATCAGCGCGCTATCGTACAGCAGCTCGCTGCTATTCGGGTCCATCGCCCGGGCACGCTTGATGAAGTCGAGGGCGCGCTCTTCCGAGCGACGGCGGGCGTAGTAAACAGCCAGGTTACCCATAGTTGCCGCATCGCGAGGATTCACCTGCAGGTCGTGGAGTGCAAGAGTTATAGCCTTGTCATACAGCTCATTTGCCTTTTGCGTGTCGCCCTCAATGCGATACGCATCGGCGATGATGGAGTAAAAAAAGTGGTTATTGGGGTTCAGGTCGACCGCTTTCTGGGCGTTCTCGCGGGTTAGTGGGTACTTATGCAGGAAGTAGTACGCCTGCGCGATGTTTTGATAGACAACGGGGTTGGGCTGCAGCTCATTCGCCTTTTGCGAAGCCTGGATGCACCCCTCGTAGTTGCCTTCCAGGCAGGCAACCAGTGCCAGGTTGCCCCAGCCGATGGGAATCTTGGGTTCCAGTTTGGTGACCTTCTCATAGGCCTCTTTAGCTTTGTCGTAGCGCCCATGATCCAGATAGAAGCCGCCCAGCCGGTTGAGGGTAGCCCAATTGTAAGGATTCGCCTCTATTGCCTTCCCATAGGCAGCGTCCGCCTCAGCTAGGCGGTTCTGCGTCTCATAGGCTCTGGCGAGGCGAACCCAGCCCTCGTCAGAGTTGGGAGCCATATTTGCACCGCGCTCAAGTTCGGCAATCGCCGCGGCGGCATTCCCGCGCGCGAGATATACGCTGCCTAGAGCGAAGTGAACTTCAGGTAATTTGTCGTTGAGGGACCGAGCATGTTCGGCCGCGCCTTGGGCCTGTGATGCGAACAGTTCTTCCTTGGTCAGATTGTATAGTTTAATGCTGGTGTCTGCGATGCCCGCAAAGGCCAGCGCGAACGAAGGGTCTTTGTCGGCGGCACGTTGAAACAGGTCGAGCGCTTGTTTGAGCGACTCGGGATCACGCTTCGTAGCGACCGAGTTTTGGGCCCGCAGATAGAGGTCGTAGGCAGCAGCATCCGTTGTCGCGCGGGTGGCCGCACTCGCCAACTCCTCGTTCGACAGGCTCAAGCCTATCTCCGAGACTAAGTAATTGTAAATGTCGTTTTCGAGAGAAAGAACATCTTGCGGAACACCCGAAAAGATCTTACTTTTTCGACTACCCTGCCCCTGGAAGTTATTCAGGTTAACCACCACTTCGAGGCGGTCCTGAGATGCTTGGATCGAGCCCGTCACAAGCAGCGTGGCACCCAACTGGTGGGCAACTTCTTCAAGTGGCCTTTTGTCCAGCGGCGTTTCGTTCTCCTTCAGCTTTGCGAGAGCATACGGGGAAGAGGTGAGGTGCACATCCTTTACCTGAGAGAGTTTGGCGGAAAGCGAATCCGCCATACCTTGAGCCAGATAGCCCACAGTCGTGGTGTCTCCCGTCAGGTTGAAGGGGAGGATGGCGACGTACTTTGCGTTTGCTTCGTCCTCACCGAAGGCCTGGGAAGGAAAGATTTTGTGCCGGATCTGTGGAACTCCAAACACGGTGCCAAGCAGCACTGCCAGGGTTGCACCTGCGATGGCAAGAGTGCGCCGGGAAGGTAAATGCAGCGTGACATTACGCGGCGCAGCCCCGGCCCCGGCATCGAGGTCGCTGAGGATCTCACTGGCATGCTGGTAGCGCTTGTCGGGCTCCTTCTCGAGGCATTTGAGGATGATTTTGCAGAGGTAGTCCGGAAGTTCCGGATTCAGCAGTTTGGGATTCTTAGGCGCCTGCGTCACCCGCTGATACATAGCCTGCATCACGGTTTCGCTCTCAAAAGGCAAATCACCGGTGACCATCTCGTAGAGGATCAAGCCGAGCGCGTAAAGGTCGCTGCGATGGTCGAGCGGCAACGATTCGGCCTGTTCGGGCGACATATAGCGCGGGGTGCCCATCAACTCGCCCGCCAGCGACGCTCCCAATTCGGCGGAACTGGCAAGGCCGAAGTCGAGGATGTAGGCTACGCCTTGCTGATCCATCAGCACATTCTGCGGCTTCAGATCACGGTGAATGACGCCTTCGTGGTGTGCCGCCTCCAGCGCCCGGCACAGCTGTTTGGCGATGTTGGTGGCCTGCTCCACATCCAATCGGCCTTTGCGCTTGATGAGCGCCTGCAGATCGAGCCCGTCAGCGTAGGCCATTGAGATGAACTTCACGCCATTGACATCGCCCAGATCGTGAATCCGCAAGATATTCTTATGCGAAATGCGGCTGGCGAGGATCAGCTCTTGTTTTAGCCGCTCCATCGATTCTGGATGGTTCGCCAATTCCGGGCGAACCAGTTTCAGGGCCACCAGACGATTCAGATCGGTGTCATAGGCCTTGTAGACCTTGCCCATACCACCTTCGCCGAGTAAGCTTTCAATTCGGTAGCGGGGGCCGAACTGGGTGCCGGCGGCCATGCCTGCATAAGGATCGAAGTGGGCGCTAAATTCGAGTTTCGGCGCGCTGGGATCCAAGTCTCGCAGGATCTGCCCGGCGCTCTGATAGCGCTCGTCAGGATCGATCTCGAGACACTTGGAAACCACATCACAAATGTATTGGGGGATGGAGGGATCCAATTCGCGCGTCGGAACGGCGCGTTCCTTGGTTCGCTTCACCAGCGTCTGCATGACGGTCTGGCAGCGATAGGGCTGCTGCCCGGTGAGCAACTCATAGAAGATCACGCCAATCGTGAACAGATCGGACCGCGCATCGGCCTTCTCACCTTTGGCTTGCTCGGGCGACATGTAGTCGGGTGTCCCCATCAGAACACCGGTGCGAGTCATGCCGGCGAGTTCCATCGACTTAGCGATGCCGAAGTCCATGAGATAGACGCGGCCGGCCGCGTCCACCAAAATGTTCTGAGGCTTCAAGTCGCGGTGGACGACGCCCTCGTTATGCGCTGCTTCGAGACCCATGAGCGCCTGGCGGATTATTTCGACGGCCTCGTCCACAGGCAACTTCTTGCGCTCACGGACGATGCTGGATAGGTCTTTGCCGGCGACGTACTCCATGGTGATGAAGCGGCATCCCTCGGCCTGATTCAGATCGAAGATGCGAATGACGTTGCGATGTGTCACCTGGCGGGCAAGGATGAGTTCCTGCTTGAAGCGGCGGAGTATCTCGGGATGGCCGGAGAGCTCGGGGCGGATTACCTTGATCGCGACGGTGCGATCCACTTCGCGGTCCCGCGCCTGATAGACGGCCCCCATGCCGCCTTCACCCAGAACCTTCAGAATCTGATAGCGACCCGCGAGCACGTAGCCCAGAGCGAGGACACCTTTTGCGGCTGATTGGTCACTGGTTGACCAAATCTTTCCAGGATCGCTGCCCGCTGTATCAGGTTGCGAGTCGCCGACCGGCGAATGCACCCCTACATCAGCTTGAGGCGGCGACGCCGGGGAGAACGGCGGAGGACTGAGAGCAATAGTCTCCGCGCCATCGGTTTCGCCAGACCAAGCTAGGGTCGGATTATGCAGGTCGAAGGGAGTGGCGCATTTGACGCAGATTCGCGAATCGGATTCGTTCTCGGCTCGGCAAATGGGGCATTCCACGGTCATCATTACCAATTACTACACTTCTGGTACTAATACTTCTTGAGTTTGCAATTCAGAGACCGCAGTGCTCAGGATACACCTGCAATGGTAAGGATAACAACGAAGCCGACGCTAGCTTACTGATCGGCCCAGAAGGCCCGCCCACTAGTCCGGTTCCCCGTAACCACCTGGATAAGAACGGGATAAGTACCGTTCGAAGACGGGTTGCACCGCGGTGCCGGCCTGGGCACTGGCTAGGATGGTTTTTGTCCGAGCATCAGTACAGTCTCGAGAAAGGGCGCCTCGGGCTCGCGGTGCACGATGCCCGATTCGATGCTCGAAAAGCCAGCGTGTTCGAAGAAGCACTCGAGTTCCACCTCGGAGAACCCCAGCCACAGGTCGGCATACAGTTCGCGGGCATCTTCGAAATGATGCTTTAGTAGATCTAGAACCGCAATGCGTCCCCCTGGCTTGAGGATTCTCCAGGCCTCCCGGACCGCAGCCTGAGGATGTTGGGCGTGATGAAGCGATTGGCTCAGGATTGCAAGATCGACCGACGCGCTTTCGATGGGAAGCTCTTCGAGATCGCCACACCGGTATTCGAGATTGGCCAAACCGTGCTTGCGGGCCAGATCTGTCCCAAAGGCGACCATGTTTTCGGAGTTATCCACGGCAATAACGCGCTCGGCGCGCTGGGCAAGCAGCTGCGAAAGAGTGCCCTCGCCGGCGCCCAAGTCGGCAATCACCAGTGGCGGCATCAGCTTCAGAAGCATCTCCGCCATCCCCTTCCATGAGCGGCCTGGTACATACTGGCGGCCGAATCTGCCCGCCAGTTCGTTGAAGTAAGCTCGCATCCGGTCTTGCCGCTTATGGAGGACTAACTTGAGGGCCGCTTCGTCCTGCCCCGCCTCAGGCAATTCTCTTGCGGCGGCGCGAAGCAGTTCGAGAAGCTGCTGCAACTCTCGATCCTCTTCCCCTTGTGCTCGAAGCAGGCGATAGAGGCTATTCTTGCCCGTGCGCCGGTCTTCCACCAGCTCGACCTGCTTCAAGTGCGACAAATGGGTGGAGATGCTGCTTTGACCCATGTTGAGGATTTCCTGTAACTCGGCGACCGAGAGTTCCTCCTGCGCCAGAAGGAGGAGGATGCGTAGGCGGCTGGGATCGCCCAGTAACCGAAGCGCTTTTAGGATTGACCGCATCGCACCATCCCAGCTATGATAATCAACGTATCAAGATTTGTAGATACGAATTGAAAGAGGCATACAGAATGAGCACTGCAACACTGAACCGAATCGCAACGGAATATAAGGTCGCAGACTTGGCGCTAGCCGATTGGGGCCGTAAAGAGATCACGGTGGCTGAGCAGGAGATGCCGGGGCTAATGGCCATTCGCAAGAAGTACGCCAAGGACAAGCCGCTGGCGGGTGTGCGGGTCACTGGATCCTTGCATATGACGATCCAAACAGCGGTGCTGATTGAGACCCTGGTCGACCTGGGTGCGGATGTGCGCTGGGCAAGCTGCAACATCTTTTCAACGCAGGATCATGCGGCGGCGGCGATTGCGGTGTCGGGCGTGCCGGTGTTCGCCTGGAAGGGCGAGTCGCTGGAAGAGTACTGGGACTGCACGCTGAAGGCTGTGTTCCACCCCAAGGGTAAGGGCCCGCAGCTGGTGGTGGACGACGGCGGAGACGTAACGCTGCTGATCCACAAAGGCTACGAACTGGAGGAAGGAAGCGACTGGGTCAACACCCCCTCGGGCAGCAAGGAAGAGCAGGTGATCAAAGAACTGCTCAAGAAGGTTTACGCCGAGAATCCGACCCGCTGGCACGACATCGTCAAGGAGTGGCGCGGCGTTTCGGAAGAGACGACGACGGGTGTACACCGCCTGTACAAAATGAAGGAGGCTGGCAAGCTGCTGGTTCCGGCCATCAATGTCAATGACTCGGTGACCAAGTCGAAGTTCGACAATCTCTATGGCTGTCGTGAGTCACTGGCGGACGGCATTAAGCGCGCCACCGACGTGATGGTCGCGGGCAAGGTCGCGGTGATCTGCGGCTACGGCGACGTGGGCAAGGGTTCTGCCCATTCGCTGCGAGGGCTGGGCGCCCGGGTCATCGTGACTGAAGTCGATCCCATCAATGCGCTGCAGGCCGCCATGGAAGGCTATGAGGTGGCAACCGTGGAAGATACCCTGGGCCGGGGCGATATCTACGTCACTTGCACGGGAAATGTCGACATCATCACGCTTGAGCACATGAAGCACATGAAGGATCAGGCGATCGTCTGCAACATCGGGCACTTCGACAACGAGATTCAAGTGGATCTGTTGGACAAGGCGCCGGGTGTGAAGAAGATTGAGATCAAGCCCCAAGTGGATCAATACACCTTCCCCGACGGTCACAGCATTTTCATGCTGGCCGAAGGCCGGCTAGTGAACCTGGGGTGCGCCACCGGCCATCCGAGCTTCGTGATGAGCAATAGCTTCTCGAATCAGACGCTGGCTCAACTCGACCTCTGGAAGAACAAGGACATTTACAAGGTGGATGTGTACACTTTGCCCAAGCGTCTGGACGAAGAAGTGGCCCGGCTGCATCTGGAAAAGATCGGGGTAAAGCTGACCACGTTAACCCCAAAGCAGGCCGAGTACCTTGGCGTGGCGGTGGATGGGCCGTACAAAGCCGACCATTACCGCTACTAGCTTCCGTCAAGAGCCATTCGCCAGAAAAGAAACCTCAAGGGTCTGTAATGCTGAAGGACCCTTGTCGATTCTTGGCGAGAAAATGGGACGGGCGTGCGGATTCTGGTCATTGGCGGGAGCGGCTTCATCGGATCGCGCGTCGTAGAACGCTTGGCCGCGGAAGGCCACCAACTCGTCGTGGTACACCGGGGCAGCGCCGCATCGCGAACTCCCCCCGCAAACGTGACCGAAATCAAATGCAGTCGGGAGGAATTAGGACAGTGCCGGCGGTCTTTCGAAGAATTTGCGCCGGATGCGGTCCTCGATTGCATTCTCAGCAGTCGGCGGCAGGCAGAGGCCCTGGTAACACTCTTTCGTGACCTGACGCCAAGGGTTGTCGTATTGAGTAGCCAGGATGTCTACCGTGCGGCTGGCCTGCTGCACAGAATTGAAGAAGGTCCGTTGCAGCCCGTGCCGCTGACCGAGTCCTCTGAAATGCGTACAGCTCCCGGACCTTATTCCAAGGAGAGTTTGCGGCAAATGAAACGGGTCTTTTCGTGGCTCGACGACGAGTATGACAAGATTCCGGTGGAGCAAGTCATCCTTGGCGATGCCCGCCTTCGCGGAACCGTTCTGCGGCTTCCTATGGTGTATGGACCAGGCGATCCGCTGCACCGGCTCTTCAGTTACTTGAAACGTATGGACGATGGCCGGCCGTATATTCTCCTGCAAGAGGATGCCGCACGATGGCGGGGCTCTCGCGGCTATGTAGAGAATGTGGCCGCCGCTGTGGCGTTGGCAACGACGGCTGGAGAGGCAGTTGGAAGAATCTATAACGTAGCTGAGCCGGACGCGCTTGACGAACAAGCCTGGGTGACGCGAATTGGGCAAGCAGCCGCTTGGGCCGGGCGCGTTATTCCTATGCCCGCCTCGCAGGTTCCGGCTCATCTCAAACTGCTTTACCGAAGCGAGCAGCACTGGGAAGCTTCGAGCGAGCGGATACGCTCCGAACTTGGATTTAGGGAGCCAGTATCCTTCGAGACCGGATTGGCGCGGACTATTGATTGGGAACGCTCGCATCCGCCCGGAACGGGTCCATCGCCCAGCGAGTACGAGGCCGAGGATTCTGCAGCGGCCGCCTGGTTGGAAAGGAACTAATCATGGCAACCAATTCCCATCGTGAGCAGATTCTCAAGGAGGCGTGGGTCGGGGATGCCGTGTTGTGTCTCTACGCCCGCGAGAAGATTCTGCGCGAAGACGGCCGGGTGGACGGGGAACGATACGCCCGCATGACGTCGAACCAGTTTCTGAATTGCTTGGGCGAGCCGAGCGACGTGGAGGCGCGCATCGGGCGTATCTACTCTTCCGAAGGACTCGCGGCGGCGTTTCGGTGGATCCAACAGGAGTTGATGCCGATGTTCGAGAAGCAAGAGGCTAATCGGAAGAGGACCGCGCGCCGCAAGTAGAACCGGACCACCCCTAGACCAGCTACACCTTGGGAAGTTCCGACAGCACCCGGTCAATGTCGTCGGGGCTGATATAGAAATGCGGCGACATGCGGACCCAACCTTGGCGTGGAGCAGCGGTGATCTTGTTCCTCTTCAAATCGCTCACGATCACCCGGCAATCTATGGCCGGATGCCGAAAGCTGACGATGCCGGCCCCCGTTTCAGGTGCGCGATCGACCAACGTTTCGTAGCCGCGTGCCCGAACACCTTCGTACAGCCGATCGGCCAGAGCTTGGACTGCCGGAGCGGTCGTCGCAGTGCCGGCTTCCAGCAGCAATTCAAGCGATGCCCGGTGGCCGAAGCAGCCAATGGTGTTCAGGGTGCCGCATTCGTAACGCCCGGCGTCGGCGCGCAGGGTCATATCGCGTGACGAGTAGTCAGCATGGCTGGCCGTATTCGTCCAGCCGAACTCCGCGGGTTCAATGGAATCGAACAGTTCCTCGCGAATGTAAAGGACTCCGTTGCCTTCCGGCCCGAGCATCCATTTATGGCCGTCGGCCGCCAGGGCGTCAATGTGCGAGGCGCGCACGTCGATCGGGAAAACCCCCATACCCTGGATGGCATCGACAAAAAAGAAGCATCTGTGCTCGAAGCAGAGCTTTCCTATAGCAGTCAAATCAACCCGGTGGCCGCTCAAGTAGTTCACGTAGCTGATGGCAAGCAGGCGCGCCCCTGGGACCGCCTCGGCAATCTTATCGATGGGATCGTAGATGGAGAGCCATGTAATATTCACGCCCCGTGAGGCCAGCCGAAGCCAAGGATAGTAGTTGGCCGGGAATTCCTCTTTAAACGCAACAATGCGATCGCCCGAGCGCCAGTTCAGGCCCATCGCAATGGTGGCGATGCCCTCGGAGGTGTTCTTCACAATCGCGATTTCTCGCGGAGAAGCGTTGATGAGTCTGGCCGTTGCCGCCCGAAGGCCTTCGAAAGCGGCCATCCAGACATCGTAATGCAGTGAACCGTTGTGGAGTGCATCGTCGGCCAGCCACTTCATAGCCTCGGCCGCGCGCCGCGGCAACGGTGCGACGGCTGCGTGGTTCAGGTAGATCAGGTCGCGGGTAACCGGGAATTCTTCGCGATACCGTTCATGAACCGGGGCGACCGCGTTCCCATCAGCCACCACCCCGCCGATTTCTTCGTAACCCATTCTTCTGAGCATACGTTAATGTATGTGAACTGTCCGGCTTGGGCTTCCGGCATGCGGCAAAGGAGCCTATACTGGATTCGTAGGGGCAGGACCACTCGTCCCGCCAGCTGATAAGGAGCCTTATGCGGCGTCTCTTCTCCATGTCGTCTGTCTCCAAGCCCGCCAGTCTGGCGTTGTGCGCGCTGCTGGCTGCTCCCGTAATAATGCTCGGCCAGGATCAGAGTTCCAGTGGCAGCACGGACACAACCACGAATTCGAACGCTCCCGCCAATACCAAGACGACGAATAAGAACGCCAAGAACGATACCGATGCCATAGGCGACCGCAATGTGGCGTGCAAGGTAAACTTCTATTCGATCGAGAAGGAAATTGCCCTTGGCAAGAGCCTGGCTCAAGAGGTGGAGCGCCAGGCGAAGATCGTGAACGATCCGGTGATTGCCGAGTATGTGAACCGGCTGGGCCAGAACCTGGTGCGCAATTCGGACGCCAAAGTGCCGTTTACGATTAAGGTGATCGACGGAGAGGAAGTGAACGCTTTTGCGCTGCCGGGCGGCTTCTTTTTCGTGTATTCCGGCCTGATCCTCAAGGCTGACAGCGAAGCTGAACTAGCTGGTGTCATGGCGCACGAAATTGCGCACGTTGCGGCCCGCCACGGCACCTGTCAGCAGACCAAAGGTGAGATGGTGCAAATCGGTACCATCCCTCTAATCTTTCTCGGCGGCTGGGCCGGTTACGGTATCCGGCAAGGCGTGAGTCTGCTGATTCCTATGGGTTTTCTGCAGTTCTCGCGTGAGTATGAGAAGCAGGCCGATTACCTCGGCCTGCAGTACATGTATAAGGCCGGTTATGATCCGACGGCATTCGTGGACTTCTTCGAAAAGATCGAGACGATGGAGAAGCGGAAACCCGGCACCATGGCGAAGGTGTTCTCCACGCACCCCATGACGGAAGACCGCATTGTCGCTTCGCAGAAGGAGATCGCCACGATTCTAAAGGCCAAGCCGGAGTATGTCGTGACGACCTCAGAATTCAACGATGTGAAGGGCCGGCTCCTGGCGATGCACAACGTACGCAAAATGACGCCGAGCAAGGACGCCGATCCCAATAAGCCTACCCTGCGCCGGAATCCGAACTCGACAACGCCTATTGAGGACGAAACAGATACGACAGGGGCGAAGTCGAAGGGCGATGACGATGAGCGTCCCACGCTGAAACGCCGGCCGACTGATAATACCCCGGATTCAAGCACAACTAGCACTCCGACTACCCCGCCTTCAACGGCGCCGGATAGTCCGAATCCTCCCAGCAATTAGACCCGCTTTTCTTTTCCCGAAAGGCCGGCCACGCCTTGACCGGCCGAGGCAAACTTCACGCCGTCGCTGTAACTTTGGCTTCTTGGCTATATGGGGGGAAAGAAGAAGTGAGGAGCAGCGTCTGAGCCACCTTTGGGCTTCTGCGCTGCCCCCACAACGATAGAACTTAACTGACGCTCAGGTGTTTACTGTGTGCCAGGATCTCGTTCATCTGATCCTTCACGGCTAGTTTCAACTTCTTGAGGCGATGCTCCTCAATCTCATCCGCCGGCGTCACATGCGCCTTGGCTTCAATGGCATCAATAGCCTGCTTATACTGCTTGTGTTGTTCCGCCAACGAACGAAACGCTTCGTCCGTGGCTAGCAGGTGCGCTTTTAGTGCTTCGTCTTGCGTATGATTCTCCATGAAGGAAACCTCCTAGGTAGCTTTCTCCTGCATCACTTCGCAGGTTCGTCAGCTTGGTAGTTAGCCACGCAGATTCAAGTGGCGTGGGGAATAGATGGATGTGCACCCCAGCATGCGGTTGATTTCGTTCGGTCTGCGTGCTTCTTGGGGGTGCAGTCATCTTACTCACAGTATGGCTCTCCCCAGTTCTGCCCTGGCAAGGATCGACACTGCGCGTAAGGTCATCCGCACTCAGACACTACCACTATTTCGGGGTCATGACAATAGGCTAATGCGGGTGGAATGGGCCGCTGCTTTGGGCGGTCTTTCAGGACGGGTCCGCTAGGGCTTCGCTGGGAGCTTCTAGGCGCATCACGATTGCATTTTCCGGCGGCGACTGGTAGTACTGTTTGCGCACGGCCACTTCCTGGAACCCCTGTTTTTCGTACAGTCGGCGGGCCCCGAGATTTGACTCCCGGACCTCCAGAAAGTGGATACCACCACCCTCCAATTCAGCCTGCAACAGCCGCTCTCCCAAACCCTGCCGCCGGTAGGGCAAGTCCACGGCGATATTCAGGATTTCGCGTTCGCCCGCCGCATCACTGGTGGCCAGGAAAACATGCCGCGACACCAGGAAGCCTGCGATGACGCCATCAACGAAGGCAACCAAACAGTCATAACGCAGAAAGCTCTTCTCGTCCCAGTGCGGCTGGGCGAAACAGCGTCTTTCAATGCTGTAAAGAGCCTGGGTGTCTTCCGGGAGTACGCGTCGAATGCTGACTTCGGACATGGGCACGAATAGACGCGTCAGTCAAAGTGGACTGCGATGATGTCGCCGTCGCTGCCGGCGCGCTTGTCGGGATGGGCTGAGTAATTGACGGACACCTTCCTGGGAGGCTCTTGCGGCCCACAGGTGAAGGCACTCTCGCGACCCTCGATGGAAACCAGCTTTTGATCGCGGATCAACAGAATCCTGGTCGAACCGTCCGCAATGCGAACTCTGAACTTGGTCTGGCTATCCACGCAATCCACACGGACCAAATCACCTTTGAGCGCTCGCTTAGCGGGATCGTCCCACCACGGAATGGGGTTCGCTGCGGGCGCGCCGGAGGATTTATCCAGGTCTGCGTTGGCCTTCTTCTCGGCCTCGTGAATACGTTGCATCTGTTCGTTCTGGACCCGGGCCAAGTCCGCCTCGACGGCCGCCTGTTTCAGACGCCGCTCGCGTTCCGCTGAGTCGAGCCGTACGTCTTCAAGGGCCAGGCGCCGCGCCTGTATTTTCTGCCGTTGCGCATCGGTATCGCAGTCGGCTTCGGCGCGCAACCAACTCCCCTGTGCCGCAACCAGGTGCTGGCTCGCCACCTGGACCTCCGCCAGTGCTTGCCAGTATTCGGCACTGCGCTGGTTCAGCTTCGCAGCCTGCTGGTACAACCGCTCGCGCTCCTGGTTGCTTTTCATCAATTCCGCCTCACGAAACACCGGCTCTCCCCAGCGCGGGTTGAAGACCTGGGCTTTCTTTAAAAGATCCACCGCGACCTCGGTCGATTGGCCCTCAGCCGCCAGCATGTAGACGGGCGCGCTCTTGCTTCCTGCGGCGATGGCGTCCTCAAGCAAACGATGGTCATCCTTTTGCTCCAGCCGACTCAGCAACGCCAGCCCTTCCTGTCCGAGCGCCGCAGTCGCCCCACCCTTCTCGATCGCGGCCTGGTAAGTGGGCCGGGCGCTTTGCGGATCATCGGTCGCGTGTGCGTCGGCCAGGTAGACCGCGGCCATCGTGGCATCCAGCACGTGCTCGCCGAAATCCCGCTTCGGATCCAGAGGCCGGCCGCCTATCGTCACCGCGTGCGCGGCGCCCGGTGCCAGCAGCGCCCCAGCCTCGCGATCCAGATCCGCCAAGGACTTCCCAAACGCGTTCCGGGCGGCGATCGACAAGTTGGAGCCGTTGCGAACATTGGTCATGAAGACATGGAAGCGCCCTGCGTAATCCGGCTGCGTGGCGAATAACTGCATCCGCGCCCAGTCCAGATCCGGCGCCGCCGGAGGAGCGCCCCAGGTTATTCGCGGGCCTTTTGCCTCGAACGTGGAAAACAGCTCAGGGAAGCCTCGTTCCACTTCGACAGGCAAGCGCGGCGTGTTCTCCTGGAGAAACAACTGGGCCAGCGCCGCCATGGGCGGATGGCTGCCCGGCGCCATCACCACCACGTACCCATCCCGCGCCTGCACCACTCCCGCCGTGGGTTTCGTTGCTGAGGTGATGAGAACACGAACGGGCCATAACGGACTGATTTCACGGATGTCCAGCAGCCCACCCAGCGTCCAACGCAGCTGCTCAAGCTGAGTCAAAACCTCCCGGGCCTGTCCTTCATCCATGTCCGTCGCAACTAGGAACGGCCCGATATTGAACTCGGCCCACCGGTCCTTGGCGGAAAGACTGAAGCAGCCCAGAAGGACAGCTGTCAGAAGCGCCAACGGCCGGAAACAATGCGCCCATTGCTTGGCCATCGGCCGGTTACCCTTACATATGCGGAGGCGTCGTGATGATGATCGCCTTCGTAACCGGGTTCTCGGATTGGCCACAGTAAGAATGCGCTTCGGAAGCATCGAAGTAGACACTATCCCCTGCCCGGAGAATGTGGTCTTCTGACTGATAGTGTATCGCCAGGACGCCTTCCACGACGTGGACGAACTCCGACCCGTCGTGAAGATGGTCCCTCACTTCTTTCGGACTCCGCTTAGGAAACTCACCCAGATACGCCGACATGCTCTTGTCGCTTGTCCCAAACGCCAATACCTCAAAGAAGTAGCTGGGGATAGGGTTATCAGGACGGTCCGGGAATCTCAGTCTCTCTTCAGCCCGGACTATCGAAAAAGTCTTCCTCAAGCGTTTGTCGGAGAAGAAGTGATCCAGTCCGACGTCAAAGACCATGGCTATTCGGGCTAGTGTCGGCAGGGTGGGAATCAGCTTACCGTTTTCCAACTGCGACAGCATCGACGCGGATAAACCCGTGTGCTTTCCTAGATCTACAAGCGCAATCTTCTTGCGGAGCCGGAGTTGTCGCAGCTTGAGATGGATCTCATAACTGCCCAACACTCGACGAATCGTCTGCTCTGCTGTTTCAGTTTCCATTAAAGTCAGTTTCGCATTACTAATATCAGCCCAATTTATTTCTGTGTCAATAAAACTAGTTTCAGTCACGTCTGGCGGAAAGATTTGGGCGCTGCTATCGTTTTTCATGGAAAGGGGACTCACCTTGATGGATTCTCAGCTCGAACAACAGGTGCAAAAGGTCACGACACAGAGCGAAAGAGACGACCACGAACTGGTCCGCCGGTGCCAGCGCGGTGACACGGAAGCTTTCGCGGAACTGATGCGCCAGCACCAGTCCTCTGCATTCAAGCTGGCGATGTCGATTCTGAGAGACAGGCAGGACTCGGAAGATGAAGTTCAAAATGCCTTCTGGAAGGCCTTCGAACACGTCAATCAATTCCAGTATGAATCCAAGTTCAGCACCTGGCTGACGCGTATTGTGGTGAACCAATGCCTGATGCGACTCCGTCAAACTCGCCGCGCGAAGTTCTTTTACATGGACGATACCGTGGTCGGGGAAGAGGTCATGACCTTCGACCTCCCAGATCGGGATCGGACTCCGGAAGCACAATTCAGTCAGTTAGAGGTTGCCCAAGTACTGAAACATGAGATCCGCCGCATTCCTCCTCTGCTGCGCACGGTATTTATGCTGCGCGACGTCGAGGAGTTGCCGATGTCTGACGTTGCCGGCGCGCTGGGAATCACTGTGGCAGCGGCCAAGAGCCGCCTATTGCGTGCGCGCTCGGAGTTGCGGGCTCGCATGCAGAAGCACTCTGGCCGTACGGGCCCCGCGGTGTTTTTCGCATAGAATGTCCGTGCTCGATACCGCCTTCATCGCGGCTTAGCGGCTTGGATCGGGGCCGTGGCCAACTTCCATCCTTGGCTGGCTTCCGGTTTGACATGCTGCTGCGTGTACAGGCTACAATGCGTCAGGTCATGCTCAGCGTGTACCCCAAACCGTGAGCACTTCACCCAGGCTTAGGCCTGCGCGCTTGGTGTTGCCCGCATTGCTTGCTGCTTGCGGGATTTTCGCGTGGCAAAGCCTCACCGTGCGCTATTCGTTTGGGGGCAACTGGAGTGGATTATTCTGCACTGGCGCGCTGTTGCCGCCGCCGGCCTCTCTAGCCGGAGAGCACATCTACCTGAACGCCGGCAGCGTAGGGTACGACGGGCAAGCTTACCATTACATCGCGCATGATCCGTTTTTCCAGCGCGGCCTGAGCCAGTCTCTCGACGACCCTCGCCTGCGGACCCAGCGCATCCTGTTTCCGCTGCTCGCCTGGCTGCTGGCCTTTGGCCAGGACTCTTACGTTGATGCCGCGCTGATCGCCGTGCAACTGCTGTTCTGTGGCCTCGGCGTGTACTGGCTGTCGCGGCTCGCGACTCTCCAGCAGAGGAGCATTTGGTGCGGTCTGTGGTTTCTCGTCCTTCCGCCGGTACTGGTGTCGATTGACCGTCTCTTGCCCGACAGCGGTTTGGCTGCGCTATCCGTGGGGTTTGCCCTCTACACAAGAACCGAGCGGTGGGCCGCCGTTTGGCTGGTTTGCGCTCTGGCCGCCTTGACAAGGGATACAGGCTTGGTGCTTGCCACGGCGATGATCTTGTATTTCGTTTGGGAAGGGGAGTGGCGGCGGGCTGCCCTATTCGTCTTGGCGGTCGCGCCAGCCCAGTCCTGGAAATTCTATTGCACCTTTCATACTCCCGCGGATCCATCTCGTTGGCTCGGCTGGATACCACTTCAAGGGCTTGTCACCCGCCTCTTCAATCAGCATCCCTACAACAACCTACCGGCGGTTGTGGCCGCGCTTTGCGTGGCGCTCGATTACCTCGCCCTCGCCGGCATGGCGCTGGCCATCTGGCAGGCGATTGAACTGGCCCGCTCCCATCGGGCGACTCCGGTTGCGATCGCCATTTACGGGTACGCCTTAATCGCCGTGTTTGTCAGAAATCCCGACGCTTGGGCCGATGTCTATGGATTCGGCCGGACGCTGGGCCCACTCCTGCTCCTGTTGGCGCTGGAACGTCTCGCTGCTCGCCCCCAAACGGCATCGGCTGTGCGCCTGACATGCCTGCCGACAGCGTTCATCGATCCGCGAATTCTGCTGCAGTGGGGGCGTCAGGTACTCAGTGTCGCCAGGGGCCTGGCGGGAGGGTAGCTGCTTTTCAGTCCGTCGCTTGGCCAACAGCTTCCTGGGCGGTTCTTCGGGCGCCTTTCCCGCGGTACGCAAAATGCTAGACTAAGAACTGGATGATTTTCACCCGGCCGCGCGAGCAGGTTCGTGTGTTTCCATACCAATTCGCGCTTGCTGTCAGACTCTCCCCTCTTGCATACGTCCACCAGCCCCAGCCGGAAACCGGCTTTTCAAGCACGCGCCTGCACCTGAGATTGGCACCGCTCTTTTGATGAAAACCAGCATTCAGATCACCCGCGGAATAGAGTCTTTGTACGGCACTCGCGACGAGAACATTCGCCTGCTCGAGCGAGAACTCAATCTCCATACCCACCTCACCGACGGTGGCTCGTTGGAACTGGAAGGCAACGAACCTGAGGTACGTCGCGCTGAGCGCATTCTGTCGGACTACGTTGACCTGGTCGGCGAGGGCCACATTTTCAATAACGGGGACCTGAACAGCTACATGCAGGTGGTCGTCCGCGACCCGAACGTATCGCTTCGACGTTTGGTGGAGAGTGGTAAGTCGCGATCGTTCGGCAAGAAGGTTCTGGCACCGAAGACCGTCAACCAACGGCGCTATGTCGATGCCATCGAGCATCACGATCTCGCCTTCGGCATTGGGCCCGCCGGGACGGGCAAGACGTACCTGGCGGTGGCAATGGCCGTGTCCGCTTACTTGAACAAGCGTGTCAGCCGGATCGTTCTCACCCGCCCCGCCGTCGAAGCGGGCGAACGGCTTGGATTTCTGCCCGGCAGCCTGCAGGAAAAAATCGATCCGTACCTGCGTCCCCTCTACGACGCACTCTTTGACATGATCGACTCCGAGAAGGTAGAAAAGCTGATCGAGCGCAACGTGATCGAGATCGCACCCCTCGCCTTCATGCGCGGCCGCACGCTCAACGACTGCTTTATCATCCTGGACGAAGCGCAGAACACCACTTCCGAACAAATGAAAATGGTGCTCACGCGCCAGGGCTTCAATTCGAAAATGGTCGTTACCGGCGATCAGACACAGGTAGACCTGCCCACTGGCAGGCGCAGCGGCCTGAAGGACGCCGTCGACGTCCTGACCGGTGTGGAAGGCATTTCGTTCGTCTACTTCGACGAAACAGATGTCGTGCGGCACACCTTGGTGCAGCGGATCGTAAAAGCCTACGAGCGATACAACGAACTGATTGGAACAGGTCGCCAACTGGCTCTAAAGCTGGGTGGCGACACAACTCCTGGCCCACTTGCAGAACCGCCTGCGGACACTCGGGTTGAAATCCCGGAGTTCCCGTCCCTGGCATAACGGCTATCGATGTCCCCTTCTCCATCTGGACCTAGTACGTTGGCACCGGTTTCCGGCAATGCCCGGAACCGTGTGCCGAGCATCCGGTACACCACAGTGGCCGCCCCGTTCCGCCTAAGCGGCGCGGATAAGCGAACCATTCGCGAGTTCGCTCGCCTGCTGGACGAACGAGTCGCCGGTGGCCGTGGTTTCGATTGTCTGCTGGCCGGCGATGAAGAGCTGACGCGACTCAATCGCGACTTTCTGCACCACGATTACCCGACCGACGTGCTCAGCTTTCCATCCGGCCTGAAATCGGGCCCGCTCGGCGAGCTCGCCATTTCGCTGGAACGCGCGGCTGCTCAGGCGCGCGAATTCGGCCATTCAATAGTCGATGAAATCCGCATCCTGCTCCTGCATGGCGTGCTTCACCTCATCGGGATGGATCATGAACGCGACAAGGGACGCATGGCGCGGGTCGAGCGAAAGTGGCGGGCCGAGTTCGACCTTCCAGAAAACCTCATCTCACGCTCACTGCCGCACAGGATGAGACACGTCGGCGCATCGAGGTCTGAGCAATGACCTTTCTCTGCTGGACCGCGGCGATCGTTCTTTCCGTCCTGATGGCGTTCGTCTCGTATGTGCAGTTGCTCTATCTGGAGTCGCTTCGGCTGCTGCGGCGGGAGACTCCGGCCCTGGAGCACTTCCGGGAAGAACTGTCCGCTGCGATCAAGTTGGATAGTGAACGCGGCTCGCTTTCGTTTTCGCTGATCAAACACATCTCGTTACCTCTGGTGGGCGTGTTTTTTCTATGCGCCCTGATCAGGCCCGAAGCGCCACCCTGGCAAAGCGTCCTCGAGGCCATCGGCCTGTCGATGGCTTCCATGTTTCTCATGACCTACGTCGTGCCGCAAGTGCTGTATCGGCGGACGACGGGGTCCTGGATGCGCGGGTTCATCCCCTTGGTGAGGCTCTTGGCAATCATCATTGGCCCGGTTTCGATGCTGCTCAGCCTGTTTCATTCTGTGCTCGACTATCGGGAAAATGGCAACGGCGAACCCGAAAAGACACCGCATCCCTCCGAACATGTCGAAGCGCTCATCGATGCCGGCGCCGAAGAGGGCATTCTCGAAGAAGAAGATCGCGAGCTGATTCACTCGGTGGTGGCATTTGGTGACAAGACCGTCAGAGACGTGATGACCGCGCGGCCCAACATCGTGGCGATCTCCGCGGACAAATCATTGGAGGACCTGCGCCAGCTTGTGATTCACGAGCAGTACTCTCGCATCCCGGTCTATAAGGACACCATCGACAACATCATCGGGTTTGTTCACGTACGCGATATGTTTGAGCTGGACGAGGATGAACGCCAGCGCAAACCGCTATCCGAGCTGATGCGCCCGATTCGTCTGGTGCCTGAAACGAAGCCGGTGCACGATCTGTTGCGCGAGATGCAGCGGGATAGCACCCACATGGTCATCGTGGTCGATGAATACGGAAACACCGCCGGTTTGGCGACCATGGAAGATCTGGTCGAAGAAATCCTGGGTGAAATCCGCGATGAGCATGAGCCGGATCGCGACGTGCGCCAGGAATCCGATACGTCCTTTGTTGCGCCCGGCAGCCTGGACCTTGATCGCCTGCATGAGCTACTGGGATTCAGGCCCGAAGAAGACACCGAGTCGACCACCGTCGGCGGCTTGGTCGCTGAGTGGCTGGGCCACGTTCCGCAGGTTGGCGAGTCCGTCGAGCGCGACGGCATTCGCATTGAGGTCCTTGCCGGCAACGAACTGAGAGTGGAACAGGTTCGCGTTTCGAAACTGGAAGCCCAAGCATCCGTATGAAAAACATCAACCGAAGCTGTGGGGCAGGTTGTCAACCTGCGGCGGGTTGTACAACCCGCCCAAGTTCAACCGAAAACTCGACCTCGGCCTGGGACAACAATTTCATCGACTGTGTTGAACGGAACCCGTTCATGCTGGTTTCAAGATGGGAAGCCGAAGCATCCGTATGAAGAAAGACAAAGCTGGCAAGCGTATCGCGCGTGTGGCCCGGCGAGCCGCCATCAAAAACGTGAAGCCGGGTTCGAACGTACAAGCGTCAAGGCCCAAGCCGCCAGTGAAGCCGGCGCGCCGGCGCCCTGCTCTGAAGAAAACCGTCAATGCAAAAGCCGTGGTGCGCCCGAACCCCGCCACGCACGCCCCCGCCGGCCCCCATCGGATGGGGTTCGTCTCGATTGCTGGACGGCCAAATGCGGGAAAGTCAACGCTGCTGAACGCGCTCGTCGGTGAAAAGGTCGCGATCATTGCTCGACAGGCACAGACCACCCGCACCACCATTCAAGGCGTGGTCAATGTCCCCGGTGCGCAAATCGTCCTCATCGACACCCCCGGCATTCATAAATCCGACACACTGTTCAACCGGCGCATGATGGATACGGTTCGCGGCGCATTAGAAGAGAGAGACCTGGTCTTGTTTGTCGCCGATGTCACCAAGCCCTTGACACAGGAAGATGAGCACGCCGTAAGCGCTTTGCGCGACACTTCGCGCTCCGTGCTGGTTCTTAACAAGATCGATCGGCTTGAAGACAAACGGCTGCTCCTGCCGCTAATCGAGGCTTACATGAAGCTTCGTCCCTTTGAGGAAGTGCTGCCAATCTCGGCCATGAAGGGGACCGGCGTGGATGAATTGCTGAAAGCAGTGGTCCAATACTTGCGGGAAGGTGAGCCGCTTTTCCCTGAAGACCACTTCACAGACCTGCCCAAGCGCTTTCTCGCATCGGAACTGATCCGCGAAAGAGTGCTGCGCGAGGCGGCCCAGGAAGTTCCGCATGCGGTCGCGGTGCTGATTGACGAGTGGGAGGAGAAGCGCGACCTCACCAGGATCGCCGCCACGATCATCGTGGAACGGCCGGGTCAGAAAGCCATTTTGATTGGCGCGAGAGGCGCTATGTTGAAAAAAATCGGCACCGACGCACGTCTCGAAATCGAGCAAATGCTCGGCGGCAAGGTCTATCTTTCTTTGTTTGTGAGAGTTCAGCCGAAGTGGCGTGAGGATTCACAGTTCTTGAACACGCTCGACTGGCGCTCAATGGTAGGCTCAGAGTAACCCAGATGAAACGAGCTTTGGTTTTGCTTGTCCTCTTCGCCACTTGTTTTGCTTCCAGCTTGCTGGCTCAGAACAAACCCTCCTCGAGCGATGACCGGATTTATGATCAGGTCCGCATGAAGCTCGCCGATGATGCCGACGTGAAGGGCGGCGATCTGGAGGTTACGGTGAAGGACGGCGCGGTGAAACTGACCGGAAAAGTGGAAAGCGACCGCGGAAAAAAACGGGCTGAAGCGCTTGCCAAGAAGGTCAAAGGCGTGAAGTCCGTCGACAACGAGCTGGTCGTCGGCCCAAAGATCTGACTTTTCGCGTTCTGTTCCCTATAAGCAGCCCTGACAACGCGCTCGTGGCGTGGGTGCCCGCACCGGAGCAGGACCGCCCACCAGCGAGACGGACCCGCAACATTTTCATCGACGAAATGAGCCGAGTCCTCTCATCTGCATTTCATTTTTGGCACTGCCGAATCGCTTTACAAAAGACAACAGATTCTTTCGTATCGAATTGATTCCTAAAGCGTAACTAATCCCGGGGCGCTTGCGCCTCACAATGTAATGAGAGGGTTTCTTTACAAAGCGCAAGCCGGGGAACAAGGCGCAAAAGGAAGCGGCGAATCGGCGAGCATGGGCGAAACCAACCGAGCCGCGACTGTAAAGGAGCGGACGCCCGGAATCCGCACAAAAACTCCAGCACTGAAGCGCCCGCGTCAGAGTCTGTGTGAAAACGCCGAGCACAGAACCGCGCGCCTGAGCAAGCGGGCGCCTTTCGGAGCCGCGACCGTAGCGCTCCGCGACGGAGCGACGGAGCGCACTCAAAGGCCGATATTTCCTCCTTCCATTCTTCGCCGTATCCCGCTACTCGGTTTGATTGGTCTTTGCTCCGGCCTGTTGCTGGCACAGGACGCTGCGCAGCCCGCCGCCAAACCAACTGACCGGCTCATCGGCGAAATCACAGCCGTCGATATGGCGGGCAGTAAGATCACTGTCAAAGACGACGCAACCAAGACGGAGTATTCTGTCTCACTGGCGGACACCAAGACGTTTCTGCGTGTGCCGCCTGGCGAGAAGGATCTAAAAAAAGCAACTCGCATCGACGCCGAAGCGCTGTCCATAGGCGACCGCGTTGCACTCCGTGGAAAGAAGACGGAGGACAGTAAAACGTTTGAAGCGGCCAGCGTTTTGCTGATGACGGCCGGCGATCTCGCGAAGATCCACCAAGCCGAGTTGCAAGACTGGCAGAAGCGCGGCAGCGCCGGGACACTCACGGCGGTTGATGCCGCCACTCACCAGGCCACCATGACCATGCGAGGAGCCGATGGGCCCAAGACGGTGACGGTCAGCTTGCCGGATTCCGTGCAGTACATGCGCTACTCGCCCGCTTCCGGCAAAATAGCGGATGCCAAGCCCGGGACGATCGCCGACCTTCAACCGGGCGATCAGGTACGCGTCCTGGGAAACAAGAACGAAGACGGCACCGCGATTGTCGCTGAAAAGGTGTTCTCGGGATCTTTCCGCACCATCCCAGCCACGATCGTCTCGATCTCGCCCGATGGCAAAGAGATCAAAATAACGGATCTGCGAACCAAGCAGCCAGTGACCGTTGCATTGACGGATGAATCGGTCGTCCGCCGCTTGCCCCCGATGATGGCGCAGATGCTGGCCATGCGGCTCAATCCCGCATATAAGGCACAAGCGGGTGCTGGTGGCCCTGGCGGTCCTCCGGCTGGTGCTCCTGGCTCGGGCAATCCCGCTGCAGCAAACGCTGCGCAAGGAAACCCTGGCGCCGGTGCGCCCGCCGGCGGCAGCTCTGGCAATGGCCAGGGCGGTAACGGTCAATGGGCCGGCGGCCAAGGCAGGCCGCCAGGCAGTGGCGGAGCCCCGGGTGGTCAGGCAGGCTCGGCGGAAGGCGGTGGCTGGGCTGGCCGTCCAGGCGGCGGGGGCGGTATGCGTTCGGCCAATGGCGACATGTCGCAGATGATTGAACGCCTTCCCAAAATCTCCATCAGCGAATTGAAACCCGGCGACGCGGTGGTCGTCTCGGGCGGTACGGGTGCCGATAAAACACAGCTGACCGCCACCAACATCATTGCGGGCGTTGAACCCTTGTTCGTTTCCGCCCCACCGCGAGCTGGCCAGAACGCGGGCAGCTCGTGGAATCTCGGCGTCTCCGATTTGGGCGGCGCTGGTGGCCCCCAATAACTGGGTTTCGCTTGCCCACAACTTTTTCGTTTATCTGAGGATTCATGAACTCTCGTGTGACTAGTGTGATTTTTGGAGGCATGTTCGTCATTGCATCGATGGCTGCCTTTGCCCAAACGGCCCCGCCGCCCAAGCCCCCACCCAACACCCCGGCGACCGGGCCGTTACGGCCGGCCGTCGGCGGAGGAACGGTTTCGGGCACTGTTACCGACGACACCGGCGGCGTCATTCCTAATGCGACCGTCACGCTGACCGACGCCAACGGAAAAACGCAGACCACCACAACACAAGGCGATGGCTCTTATTCATTCAAGAACCTTCCGGGCGGCGCCTATAAGGTCACCGCGGCGTTCACCGGTTTTGTTCCGTCGAACTTGATTTCAGCTCAGGTCACAGCCGGGCATACCATCACTGGCACGATCGTGATGAAGGTGCAATCTACTACGCAGGAAGTGACGGTGGCCGGCGAAGTCAATACGGTTGTTGGCATCGACCCCTCACAGAACGCGAGTGCGCTGGTACTAAGAAAAGAAGACCTCGATGCTCTGCCGGATGATCCGGATGACTTGGAACAGGACTTACAAGCCCTGGCTGGCCCTTCAGCCGGTCCCGGCGGCGCGCAAATCTATATCGACGGTTTCACCGGCGGTCGCTTGCCTCCCAAGGAGTCGATCCGCGAAATCCGTATCAATCAGAACCCGTTCTCAGCCGAATACGACAGGCTGGGCTTCGGACGGATTGAGATTTTTACCAAGCCTGGATCCGACAAGTTTCATGGATCGGCACTCTATAGCGTCAGCGACGGTGTTTGGGACGCAAAAAACCCCTTCATACCCGAAGCGGCCCCTTTCATGACACAGTTGTTCAGCGGCAACGTAAGTGGCCCCATCAACTCGAAGGCTAGTTTCTTCATTGATGCCGAGCGCCGCATGATTGACGACAACGCGATTATCAATGCGGTTGAACTGGGACCGGCCCCTACCTTCACGCCGTACAACAATCAGTCTTTTTATCCCACCCCGCAGCGGCGTACCACGGTCAGCCCACGCATCGACTATCAGTTGAACACCAACAATACCCTGAGCTTCCGATACGCGTATCTGGAAAACGATCAGGAAGTTTCGGGCATTGGGCAATTTGACCTTCCCTCCAACGCCCAGAAGAATGTCACCCGTGAACAGACCGGCCAGATCACCGAAACGGCGGTCCTGAGTGCCAAAGTCATCAACGAAACCCGCTTTCAGTTCGACTCCACCCGGCTCAATCAAAATGCCTTCGAGACCACACCGACGTTGTCCGTGTCGAACGCATTTGTCTCTGGAAGCGCGAACGTAGGCAGTTCATACAACACGACCAATGGCTACGAGCTTCAAAACTATACGTCCATTGCCTGGGGCTTGCACAACTCCAAATTCGGCGCTCGTATCCGCGCATCAACCATCTGGGATAGCTCGGACATCGGATTTATTCCAACGTATATTTACAGCGGCCGCGCCATCGACCCGCTCAATCCAGCTGCAACCTTAGCTCCAATTCTTCAGTACCAACGCCTTCTTCTTCTGCAGCAGTCGGGCGCATCCCTGGCGACTATCCTCGCCCAGGGTGCTGGAGCGTCGCAGTTAACCATGGTGGGCGGCACGCCGTACGCTGGGGTTGACCAGGTTGATTGGGGTGTTTTCTTCCAGGACGACTGGCGGTTAAGACCGAATCTGACCGTCAGTACCGGTCTTCGCTACGAAGGCCAGACCAACATCAATGACAAGAACGATTGGGCGCCGCGCTTGGGCTTTGCCTGGTCTCCTGGCCCAGCCGCCAAGACCGGTCGGCCGAAGACCGTCATCCGGGGCGGTTTCGGCATATTCTACGACCGCTTTGCGGCCAACAACGTCTTGAACACGATTCTCTACAACGGCCAGAACCAGACGCAATACGTGCTGCAGAATCCTCAATTCCTCTATCCCTACGTTCCGAGCATCAGCGAACTCCAGGCGCAGACCAACCTGAAGACCTATCAGATCGATTCCTCGCTTCGGGCCCCCTATGTACTCCAAACCGCTCTTGGAATTGAGCGGCAGGTCGCCAAGAACACGACCATCACCGTGAACTACACCAACACCCGCGGTGTGCACGAATATCGGACACGCGACATCAATGCGCCCAACCCGTATGCCGATTATGAAACTGTCTACGGTCCGCCGGGCCTGCAACTCCTCAACTACGAGTCCACCGGATTTTTCCGCCAGAATCAGCTCATGACCCAAGTCAACAGCCGCATTGGGAGCTGGTTTACGTTGTTTGGCGGGTACGTCTTCTCACACGCACATAGTGATACGGACGGCCTCAACAGCATCCCTGCCAACCAGTGGGACGATCACATCGAATACAGCCGGTCAATCAATGACGTTGAAAACCGCCTGTTCCTGGGAGGCTCGATTACCACCTGGAAGGGCATCCGCCTTTCGCCGTTCATTGTCGCTCGAACTGGCATCCCGTTTAACATCATCACGGGCAATGTCGACCCCATCACGGGGCTGGTCACGACCCGCCCGGGCGTGGTCGGCGGCACCGGCAGCACCTGTACGCCCTCGCCCTACGGCTGCCTCGATCCTACTACCGTATCGACCGAATCCATGCTCGAACGTAACGCCGGCAACGGACCGCCGTCATTCAGTCTCAATCTCCGCTTGAGTCGCACTTGGGGCTTTGGCACCACCAAGTTCTCCGGCATGGTGGGCGGCTCCCGCAGCAACCAGGGGGGCGGTCGCGGCCCAGGCGGTCGTGGAGGCTTTGGCGACACTCTCACCGAGCACCGTTACAACCTCACCCTATCGATCAACGCGCGCAACGTTCTCAATAACGTCAACCTGAACCAACCCATCGGCGCCTTGGTCTCGGGCCGATTTCTTGAGTCAACGGGCATCACAGGCGGCTTCGGCGCCGAACAGACCTCGTCTGAGAACCGCCGGATTGACATCCAGTTGCGTTTCCAGTTCTAAGCCAAGGAATAAATAGCGTGACGCATAAGCCCCAGGGGGTCGGCCAATCGGCCGGTAGCCCGGGGGTTTAGCTTTTTCCGGCATCCTGTTGCATCCGAATCGCCCTGGCTTACATTTGCGTCAACACGAGACTGCATCGACACAAATCATTACGATCTTGCTCCCGTCGGGTCCGATACCTCGCGCGTCTTCAAGGCATGAAGGATTCTCAATATTACGCGGTAAGACAGCGCCTCGTGCGAGAGAGAATGGAAGATCCTCACACGCCCAATGCACCCGGACTGGATTTCGCAGGTGTTTCCCGCCCGGCCGAGGACCTGTTAGACGGCTACGTCGGATGGCTCACACCTTCGCCGGAAGAAATGGTCTTCATAATCGGCGAGCGTGCCGACATGTGTGATACAAGCCTCGTCTCTAATTCCCTGATCCTCCACTATTTCCGTACCGCCGTTTCTCAGGGAGTTCCAGCGCCTCGTCGGCTCGCAACTGAGCTCAACAACCTCGTCTTCAACGTTTGGGAAAGCAAATCAACGGCGACTTGTTTCTATGGGCACTACACGAGTAGCACCAGGGTTCTTCGATTTATCAATGCTGGCCATCAACCCCCGCTGTTGATACGAACGAATCCCGGCGAGATATTGCGACTGAAGCAAGGTGGACCTTCATTAGGTCTGTGGGACAGGACACGGTTCACCGACGGGGCCGTGCAGTTGAAACCCGGAGATCGACTTGTGGCCTTCACGAGCGGCGTGGTCGAAGCGTGGGCAGACGAAGGCGACATAGTGGCGGAGGGTGCATTGGCCAGCGTGCTCCATAATTGGCGAAACGAGAGTGCGGCCGAGATCGCGAAGCTGATTGTTGACAATGAGCCCGTGACTGGAAATACGCAGTTCGACAGAATTGCCATCGTCGCGTCCGTCGACAATTTGCATTCGGTCGCCGATTACAATTGTGCCGACCAGCAACTTGCAGCCCTTGCTGTCTAATTAAGCCCGTGGCGCAGGCTGTCAGCCTGCTGAGCCGAGATTCGTCTCGGCTTTTCCGGTTCGTTTCGCAATGTCGAAAAGAGTCCAGAAAGTCGTAAGCTGTTGTGGTGGTTGAGATCCGGCAATTGACCGCTGCTGAGGGGCGTCGGCACTTGGGCGCGCTGGCCGAAGTGCTGCTCGACTGCGTCGAAGGCGGCGCATCGGTGAGCTTTATGTCATCGCTCTCAACCAGCGAAGCTGAATCCTTTTTTGCAAGGGTTCTCGAAGGAGTCGATCAGGGTGATCGCATCTTGCTGGCTGCCTTTATCGACTCGAAGATGGTCGGCACCGTCCAGATCCTGCTTGCCACGCCTCCCAACCAACCCCACCGCGCCGACGTCGCCAAGCTACTCGTCGTGAGATCGGCTCGCGGGCAAGGCGTCGGCAGCAAACTCATGGAACATGTCGAAGAGGCGTGCCGGCGTGCAGGAAGAACTCTCCTCGTGCTGGATACTGCCACCGGAGGTCATGGCGAGAGACTGTACACTCGCTTGGGATGGACTCGGGTCGGCGTCATCCCCAAGTATGCCCTCTATCCCGATGGGACTTGGTGCGACACGACGATCTTCTGGAAACAAGTCTAGTTCTTCCGAAAACTCGGCTCAGAAGTGGGGCTGGGCGCCCACGCCCGCGCCGGACGCCTACGTCCGGCTCTCTGCAAGAGTCGGCCGACATTCTGATCAGCGTGATTGGCGGTTCCCGCTTTTTCTGGTTCCGCTATCCAAAAAGTGAGGCCTCCGCTGAGCGAGTGCTGCAGCTTAACCGCGCTTGACTCTTGTGGCCAAACACCGCTTTATACCAGACTGTTGAATCGCTTACACTTGCACGGCCAGCGCGGTTTTCTCACCTTTCGGCCAGTGGCTTGCTAAGGTTGCGATACACAAAGGAGCTTAAGCCATGATGCCTCGGCATGCAATGACGTTGGGTGCAGCACTGTTGTTTACAGCGGGGATGATGTTGGCCGGGCAAGCCCCACCGTCGTCCGCTTCAACGCCAACCGCTGAGGATGTGTTTCGGGCCATTCGAGCGAATCAATTGGACGAACTGAAGAGCCTTGTCAAGGCCGGTGGGGCAAACGTAAAAGATAAGCTGCAAACCAGCCCGTTGCACTTCGCAGCGCTGTATGGCAATGCGGCGTCGGTGAAGACGCTACTCGAAGCCGGCGCGGACCCGAACGCGTTGGATAACCGCGGCGCGACGCCGCTGGTCTATGCGGCGTACAGTTTCGAGAAAACCAAGCTGCTCGTTGAGCACGGGGCGCGGGTGAAAGTGGCGGCGAAGAACGGCGTGACGCCATTGGATGTGGCTGCAGTGGTGCACGGCAATGCCCCCGCGGTCCGGTATCTCCTGGATCACGGCGCAGAGATTGTAAAGCCGGACGTCAAATCGGGCAGGGAGTCGTATGTGCTGACGGAAGCGGCGGAACGGGGTGACCTGGAGACAATTAAACTGCTGCTGGCGCACGGCGGCGACGTCACGGTGATAGATGCTTTCGGTGAAACGCCTCTGATGTCGGCGGTCGGCGGCGATCCGCTCTCCCAGTGTGAGGAGAAGACGGACCTGTTGCTCCCGGGGTCGGACGTGAATGCCCTGAACACATTCGCCGGCATGATGAAAAACGGACCCATTTCATTGACTCACATGAGCGCGCTGATGACCGCGGCGCCATTTTGCGGGCCTTCCGTCGTGTCGAAGCTTGTCAAAGCAGGCGCGCATGTGAATGAGAAAGATGTCAAGCAAATCACGGCGCTGATGCGCGCAGTGGCAACCGACAATGCGAATCCGACGACGGTCAAGGTACTGCTCGATGCGGGCGCGGATGTGAACGCGAAAGACTACAACGGCGAAACGGCGCTCGATTGGGCGCGCAAGTACGGCAACCCGGAGATCGATCGAATGCTCGAAGCCGCCGGAGGAACGCACAGCACTCCGAATCCTTTGCCCGTGCGGCCCGCCGATTATCAGCCAACGATCGCGCAAGCCCTCCAGCGCAGCGCCGATTTACTTTCAACAACGATGGAGCGGTTTTGGCCTGCGGGTGGCGGCTGCGTCGCGTGCCATGCTCAACCTCTGACCGCGCGGGCCTACGTCGCTATGCGGGACGCCGGGATGAACCCGCCCGGGCCGATGAAGAAGATGTTTACCGACGGGATGCTGACGGTTAGGCCACGGACCTTGAACACGTCGCCATTCCTGCTCACGCTTGGCGGTGACTACGATTCGATATTGACGGAACTGGACGCTATGGCCGACATGAGCACGCCGGCCAACCAGACGACTGACGCCATGCTGCACTACCTGTCGACGAGGCAGGAGAGAACTGGTGAATGGGCTCGTTTCCCAATCGATGTGCGTCCGCCGCTTCAAGAAAGTTCGATCTCGCGAACCGCATCGGTGATCCGGGCATTAAAGACCTATGGGTGGCCCGCTCGGCAGGAGGAGTTCAATGAGCGGATGGCGCGCGCCAAGCACTGGTTGCTGGAAGCGAAACCGCAAACGAATTACGAGAAGGCTGACCGGTTACTGGGGCTCTACTATGCCGGCGCGACGGAAACGGATCTCCACGAAGCCGCGCGAGCGTTGATTATGGCGCGGCAGGCAGACGGCGGCTGGTCGCAAACGCAATACCTGAATTCGGACGCCTATGCGACCGGCTTGGCTCTGTATGCGCTGCGGGTCACCGGGCAGATGAAAGTCGGAGATCCCATCTATCAAGCCGGCGTTGGCTATTTGCTGAAGACTCAAATGCCTGATGGCTCCTGGTTCGTGCGCAGCCGCGCAATGAAGTTGCAGCCGTACTTCCAGAGTGGCTTCCCCTACGACCACGACCAGTGGATCTCTACCGCAGCAACGGCCTGGGCCGTTTCGGCGATCGCGCCGTCGGGTACTGAGGTTGAGGCGCGCCTGCAAGAAACCAAATAACCTGCCGCCCCGAAAACGGGGCGTATCGCGCTCTCAACACGTGCTGCGCATCGTCGTTGTGCGAGGTGCAAGTGCGCCCAAACATGGAATGGAGGCGACCTACGTTCGCTTGGAAGGTTTGCTGAGTTCTTCACTGGCCACCGTCTTTCCGTCCAGCTGACGCGCTCTCCAGCCCGGCGACTAAACATATGTGTTGACTTTCGTTTTTTCTTCGCCAACAATATGGTGAGGAGTGCAGTTAGCGTATGGCGCTTACACGGCGGCAAAAAGAGCTCATGGACTTTGTGGCGGGATTCATTGAGAAGAACGGATACAGCCCAAGCTACGAAGAAATCGCGCAGGGGCTGGATTTGGCTTCGCTGGCCACTGTCCACAAACACATCCAGGCCCTCGAAGCCAAACAGTACTTGCGCCGCTCCTACAACCACAGCCGTTCGCTGGAAGTCGGCGAGCGATTTTGGAGCGAAGAGAGGGCGCGCAAGCCTCAGCCTGCCGACCCAGGCGTTCCGCTGATGGGCCGAATCGCGGCCGGCTTGCCTGTCGAGGCGATCAGCAATCCGGAGATGCTACATTTCTCCGACTTTGCAAAAAGCGACACCACCTATGCGCTCAGCGTGCGTGGCGATTCGATGATCGAGGATCATATCTGCAGCGGCGATTATGTCTTGGTTGAAAAAACCGATTCGGTCAAAAGCGGCGAGATCGTGGTTGCCTTGGTTGATGGAACCGAAGCCACGCTGAAGCGATACTACCCGGAAGCCGACGGACGCGTCCGGCTGCAACCCGCCAATTCCGCCATGCAGCCCATTTATGTAAAGCCGGAGCAGCTAGCCATTCAGGGCCGCGTCCTGGCCGTGATGCGCAAGTATTAAGGCCGCGACGCCTGCCGGCTCTCCGTTTCCAACAGTCTTCGCTTCCGGTCGATGCCCCAGCGGTACCCCGAAAGATCACCATTCTTGCCCACCACGCGATGACAGGGAATGATTAGCGCCACGGCGTTTGAGGCACAGGCGGTCGCGACGGCCCGGACCGCCGATGGCTGCCCTAACTGCTGGGCAATCTGGCTATAGGTACGCGTTTCACCATAGGGAATCGCGGCCAGCAGACGCCAAACGCGCTCCTGGAAAGCGGTCGCGCGAATGTCCAGGGGCAGGTCGAACGATATACGATGCCCATCGAGATAGCCCTTCAGGGCCTCGGCGTGATTCTGAAGGCCCGCATCATCCCGCACGATTAAGGCCTGTCGGAACTGATCGCGCAGGGATCGCTCCAGAGTTGGTTCGTCGTCGCCAAACGCCACGCTACAAACGCCTTGATCGGTGGTGCCAATCATCGCTGCGCCTAGTACGCAGGGAAACACCGTGAAGCGAATGGCTTGGCCGGATCCTCCCCGTTTAAAGGTGAAGGGCGACATGCCAAAATGCTCGCCGGCCTTCTCGTAAAAGCGGCTGACCGAGTTGAATCCGGCGTCGTAAATGGCATCCGTGACGCTTGATCCATTGGTTAGACCCTGCTTGACGCGACGCATGCGCAGTGCGTCCTGGTATTCACGCGGCGTTACCCCCAAGTATTGTTTGAAGGTGCGCTGTAGATGAAACACGCTGATGCCGGCGTGAGCGGCCAATTCAGCTAGCGGGACGGATCGGTCGAGGTCGCGCTCCAGTAAGCGGCAGCACGCCGCGATCCTTTTCGACTGCGCGTCCGGTTGATCGGGAACGCAGCGGAGACAGGAGCGATATCCCGCGCGCTTCGCCTCGACAGGTTTCTCAAAGAACTCCACCGACTCGCGTTTCGGCCGCCGGCTTGGACAGGACGGCCGGCAGTAGATACCAGTGGTTTTCACGGCATAAACAAACTTGGTGTCAGCACCACGGTCTCGCGCCAAAACCGCGCGCCAGAGTTCATCCTGATCCGTCGTCAGCGGCTTTGAATTCACCTTCGCTTGACTCATGATCCGACTGTAAGGCTGATTTGGATTTCATGCTACCCGTTTCTTGCGGTCAAAGTCGGGCCATGCTTTGCCTCAACGTCTTATATGGAAACTGGCGACGACGATGTAGTTCTCGCCCCTAACTGGCATTCGCGGTGCACCGCTTGCACAGCCTTCTCCAGGCCTTCGCGACTGACGATTATCCCGATCGTCAATTCGCTTGACCCTTGGGCAATCGCGATAATGTTCACGCTCTCCTGCGAGATGGCGGTAAAGACACGCCCGGCCAAGCCAGGCGTTCCGCGCATGCCTTCGCCAACGACGGCCAGCAGCCCCACGTTTTGATCGACTTCAATAGGCTTGAGATAGCCATGGGCCAGCTCGATGGAGAGGTTCGATTCTACTGCTTCGAGCGCCGCCGGAACCTCCTGCTTGCGCACCAGGAAACAGAAACTCTGGCGATAGCTCGAGCTGGTGAAGACCAGCACCTCTACGTTGCCCAGTGCAAGCGCGTCCAAAGCGCGCGCCATCAACCGCGTACCGCTCAACACGGCGTTGGCCGGCTCCATGGAGATCAACGCCACGTCCGACATGGACGTTACCGCGCGCACGCCCTTCGGCTCGTCGAAGCGAGCCACGATCCGGGTGCCCGGCTTAGCGAGATCGAAGCTGTTCTTGCTCCATACCGGAATCTGCTTTTCAACGAGCGGCGCAAGGGTCCGGGGATGGAGAATTTTGGCGCCGTTGTAGGCGAGTTCTGCCGCCTCGGCATAAGTCACTTCATTCAGAACGGTGACGTTTTCAACCAGCCGTGGATCGGCGCTCATGATACCGTCCACGTCCGTCCATATCCAGAGTTCCGCGGCATCCAGCGCAGCGGCAAGAATCGCGGCTGAGAAGTCGGATCCTCCACGCCCGAGCGTAGTGGGGCGCCCATCCTGCGTGGCGCCGTTGAAGCCGGTAACGACCGGAACGACTTGCTTTTCAAGCAGTGGCCGTAGCCGTTCGGCGCTGCGTTTTGCGGTTAGATCCATGATCGGCGACGCGTTCCCGAATACAGCATCGGTGACAATCACATCAGCGCCGTTTACCGACTGCGCTCTTACGCTGGTGGCTTCGAGATAGTAAGCCAGCAATACCGAGGAGAGTCGCTCGCCAATAGCGATTGCTTCGTCGACCGATCGCGGCGGGCGCTCACCTAACATAAGGACGCCGTTCGCGATGCGACGAAACTCGGACACGAGCGACTGGACCGCTTCGGCCGCTTTCGTTCGATACCGATTCGCGCTCTCAGTAGAAGCGAACAACTCATCGCAGGCTTGCACGTGGCGGTCAAGCAGTTTCCTCAGATTCGCATCCACAACCTGGCGGTCGCCGAGCTCTGCGCGGCGCAGCGTTTCAAGCAGAAGGTCGGTGACCTTTGACATAGCCGACACAACCACAACCACCGGACGGTGCGCTGATTCCGCAGAGATAATCTGCGCCGCCACCTGCATGCGCTCCGCGGTGCCCATGCTGGTTCCACCAAACTTCATCACCAACAACTGACTCAACTCGTAACCTCTTTTCCATTGGCTGTGCGGGCACGGATGACGCGCAGCACCGCCTCCTCCACTTGTTCCAGCGAGAGGCCGGTGGTATCGATCAACTGGGCGTCCGGCGCCTGCACTAAGGGTGACGCCTCCCGATTGCGGTCACGCTCATCGCGGGCCTGAATATCCAGTGTGACCTGCTCCTCAGTCACCTTCTCGCCACGATGCTCGAGTTCCAGAGTTCTGCGATGGGCCCGCTCATGCTGGTCAGCATCCAGGAAGATCTTCACCTGTGCCTCGGGAAAAACCACCGAACCGATGTCGCGGCCTTCCATCACTACGCTCGCGCGGTCGGCCATCCGGCGTTGGGTAGCAACCAGCGCACGACGGACGGACGGCACGGCGGATACTCGAGACGCGGCGACGGAAACCTCTTCGGTGCGAATGGCCGTGCTGACATCTTCGCCATTGAGAAAGATCTTTCCGCCTTCGAGACCGAACTCGATGTTCGCCTCCTTCGCCAGCTGTTCCAGGCGATGCATATCGGTCAGGTCGGTCTGACGCTGCAGCGCCCACAGGGCAATCGCGCGGTACATGGCGCCCGTGTTGATATAGACGAATCCTAGCCGCTCGGCAATGCGGCGAGCGAGCGTGCTCTTCCCCGCCCCGGCCGGGCCATCGATGGCGATAACGATGCGTTTGTCACTCACGGAGTTGAGTTAACTGGAGCCGGCGAGGGAACCAGCAGGGCCGCGGATGGCTGCCATTCGTCCCGGTAGACTTTCCCGTCTTTCATGACGAACCGAACGCGCTGCAGCAGTTCCACGTTGGAGCGGGGGTCGCCGTCCACCGCGATGATGTCAGCAAAGGATCCGGGAGCAACGATACCGGCCTTCCCCGCCAAACTCAACAGCTGGGCGGCGTTCACGGTGGCGGCCTGAATCGCTTCGTACGGTTTCATGCCGAACTCAACCATGGTGGCGAATTGCTTGGCATTATCGCCATGTGGATAGACACCACCGTCTGTGCCGAACGCCATGGTCGTCCCAGCCAGATATGCTTTGCGGAAATTGGCACGCTGCAACTTGCCCACTCCTTTTTCCTTCTCAATCGACTCCGGCAGCATGCCCGCCTTGGCGCCTTCCTTCAGAATGTAGTCGTCGTTGTAGATGTCGAACACCAGGAACGTGTGGTGTTCCTTCGCGAGGCGGATGCCTTCATCGTCAATAAGGCTGGAGTGTTCAATGGAATCGACACCTGCCGTGATCGCATCTTTGATGGACTGCGTTCCGTGCGCGTGGGCAGCCACTTTGCGTCCCAGTTTGTGTGCTTCTTCGACGATGGCCTGCATTTCTTCGAGCGAGTATTGAGGCGCGCCCGGAAGGTCGCCTTTTGAAAGCACGCCACCGGAGGCACAGATCTTGATGAGGTCAGCGCCGTACTTGATCACTTCTCGAACCTTGGCTCGGGCGGCCCAGGGGCCATCGGCGACGGACTCCTCCTTGTAGTGAAACTCGGGGGCGAGCAGATTGTTGTCGCAGTGGCCGCCCGTAATACCTAAGGCCGGCCCGGAGACGAACAACCGGGGGCCCGGAATGTCGCCCGCATTGATACCGTCCCGAAGGGCGACGTCGCTGTATCCGGCGGCTCCCACGTTGCGAACCGTCGTGAAGCCCGCGAGCAAAGTCGTCCGGGCGTTACGAACACCCTTGACCGTCGACCGCGGGACGGAAATACCGAGTGATGAGTAGCCTTCGTCCGTGGGGTCATCAGTCAGGTGATCGTGCACATCAATGAGGCCAGGCAGGCAGAAGCCCTCCGAGATATCCAGTTTCGTCGCGCCTTCTGGTATGGGGTCGGAATCGGTGAGTATTTGTTGGACGGTGGCGCCGTCAGTCACAACCGCCGCATTGTGCTTTACGGTGTTGGTGGCGGGATCAAGCAGGGAACCGCAGACGACCACATAACGCGTATCAGCGGCGGACAAAAGCGCGAGCGCGGTGAATGCAGCGCTAAAGACGCAAAAAAACAGCTTCCGGAACAGATTGGGCATAGTATCCAGTTGACGTGGAACAACAATTATTTTTGAGTATGGCACGCGGCAGAGCCGCCAGACGCTACTTCGGCTTGGCCGCCTCGCCGCTCTTCAGCCGTCCATCGCTCGCCATGAACGTCGTTTCGTCATCAAGCGCCATGGCAGCGAGGGTCGGTGCAGTGCCGGTTTCGACCAAACAAAAAGGCACATGGGCTTGAAGTAGACTTGAAACTGGTAATATCCGGTCATTAGGATTTGAGGGAGTGATTAATGAATTCCAGTTTTCGTAGCGCTACGGCGACATTCTTGGCCGTGACATTATCGTTTGCGTCGCTGACCGCCTGCTCATCAGAGAAAAAAGTCTCGGCGGATAGCGCTAGCCCTGCAGCTTCCACGGCGCCCGCTGGCACTCCACCCCCGGCCGCAGCGCCTGCGGCCAGCCCCGCGGGGAATCCACCGCCGGCGACTCAAAATTCGGCTGCTCAGCAAGCCGGCAATCAGCCGGTGGTAGGCCAGGATTCCGCCAACGCGCCTCAACCCAATCAGCCGCCTCCACCACTCATGAGCAACGCCGAACTTGTGGCGCCTATCGCGCTATATCCAGACGGTTTGCTGGCACAGGTTCTTGCATCGGCGACGAATCCGCAAGAGGTGTTAGATGTCGGCAATTGGCTGATCCAAAATCAGAATCTGAAAGGCGATGCCGCAGTGGCCGCCGCTGAGAAAGCCGGCTTCTCCCCGAGTGTCCAATACCTGGTGAATTTCCCTCAAGTTGTGGACCAGATGTGTCAGGAGATTGACTGGACAACACAGTTGGGCGAAGCCTTCAAGGCCGACCCCAAGGGCGTGTTGGAAGCAGTTCAGCTTCGCCGCAGGGAAGCACAGAAGATGGGCAATCTGGCAACCACGCCGCAAATGGTTGTGGACACCAAGACGGATAACGGCCAGCAGGTCATCGAGATTCAGCCTGCCAGTCCGACCGTGGTCTACGTGCCGCAGTACAACCCAGTCACGATTTACACCACTCCGGCCCCCCCGCAAACCGTGGTGGTGCAGCAGGGCGTAAGCACCGGCACGGCTGTGGGGATCGGATTGCTGTCATTCGGAGTCGGGATGGCCGTGGGCGCATTGATCGCTCGCCCGAACTATTATCCTTATCCTTCCTGGGGCTATGGCGGCGTCTACTACGGCGGCAGACCTTATTACCCGCCACCGTATCGACCCGTTTATCCAGGCTACCGTCCCGCTTACGGATACCATCCGCCGGCCAACTACCACTGGAACCAATACAACCGGCAGACGAACGTCACCGTAAACAACAACTACTACAACAACTTCAATCGAAATACCCAGAACCGGCCGGGAAACTATCCCAACAGCGGGAACAATCGCCCGGGCAACTATCCGAACAATGGGAACAACCGGCCAGGAAACTACCCGAACAGCGGGAATAATCGGCAGCCAAACCAGCTTCCGGCGGGTAATCGGCCCGGTAGCCAGAACGCGACCAACCGGCCGGGCGGCAATAACCAAGGCCAGTATCAAGGTCAGCGTCCGAACACGACCGGAAATCAAAGACCCGGATCGGGAATGGCTAATGCCAACCCAAGCAACGCCGGCCAGCGCCCAACGACAATGAACCGTCCCACGACGGGCAATACCGCCACGGGCGGGAATCGTCCAGGCGCGGGCAACACAGGTACCAGCCGTCCTACTAACGCCGGCACGGGCAATCGTCCCAACACCGGCGCCGGCAATACGACGTCTCGGCCTTCCAATCAGCAGGCAGCACGTCCGGCGAACCAGCCCGCAACACGCCCGGCCAACCAGCCAGCGTCACGTCCGGCAAACCAACCGGCAGCACGCCCGGCAAACCAGCCGGCAGCACGTCCGGCCAACACCGGGCAGCCCAAGGGCGGGACTGGCGGCGGCGGCAAACCACAAGGCGCCAAACCACAAGGCGCCAAGCCAACGGGCAGGCCGCAACCCAAGCCCTAGCAAAGCAGTTTGGCATCCTAAAACCAGTGTTCTCCTCCCCTGTCACCCGATACGGTTTGGGTTACGGGCCGCGAGGCGTACCGATCTTCGAGCTGGAGCAGTAACAGAACTGTGTTCATCCCGGAAGAAAAGTCCGCAGCTAACTTGCTTTACTGAAGTCAGGGGCGGAGGCGTCATGATCGAGCGGACCAACCGGGCGACACAGCTCAAAGCGTTAATTGTCGACGACGAACTGAATGACCCGACCGCGTGGGGGCGGGCCTCGCGGACCCTGGTGGAAGAACTCGAAGCTCGACAAGTGGAGATGGTAAAGGCCACTTCGCCTGAAGACGGACGAGCCGTCGTGGTGTCTGACGCAGGCATTCATGCGGTGCTGGTGGACTGGAGTTTCGGTGCCGACGATGCCGCGACCCATTCACGTGCACGGGCATTATTGCAACAGCTGCGAGCGCGGAACGAGAACATCCCGGTCTTTCTGATGGCCGAGCGTGATGAGGCGAGCACAATTCCCCTGGAAGTTCTGCAACTGGCTAACGAGTTTGTCTGGACATTGGAGGATACGGCGCCCTTCATTGCCGGGCGGGTAGTCGCAGCCATCCATCGGTATCGCAGCCAACTGCTGGGCCCGATGACCTCTGCCCTGTTTGAGTATGCTGGCGTATCGGAATACTCGTGGCATACGCCGGGCCACACCGGAGGCACAGCATTTCTGAAATCTCCAGCGGGCCGCGCCTTCTACGATCACTTCGGTGAAAACCTGTTCCGGAGCGATCTTTCGATCAGCGTACCCGAGTTGGGGTCATTGTTGGACCATACGGGCCCGATCGGCGAGAGCGAGCGCTACGCGGCACGCGTGTTCGGCGCGCACCGGACCTATTCCGTGACGAACGGAAGCTCAACCTCGAACCGGATCATTCTGACGGCCTCCGTGGCCCGCGATCAGATTGTGCTGTGCGACCGCAATTGTCACAAGTCGATTGAACATGGGCTCACCTTGACAGGCGGCATCCCAGTCTATCTGCTGCCCTCGAGGAACCGGTACGGCGTCATCGGTCCGATTCACCCTGAACGATTAAAGAAGGAAGCGATTGCTTTATCAATCGAGCAGAACCCGCTGTCAGCCGGCGCGGATAGTCAAAAACCGGTGCATTGCGTTATTACCAACTCGACTTACGACGGGCTTTGCCTGAAGGCGACCAGGGCGATCGAATTGCTTGAGCCGACGGTAGACCGCATTCACTTCGATGAAGCTTGGTTCGGTTATGCTCGGTTCAATCCGATCTATCGCGAGCGTTATGGCATGAGCGGCGATCCGGCTGCCCACACTGGCCCCACCGTGTTTGCCACTCATTCGACGCATAAGGTTCTTGCAGCGCTCTCGCAAGCCTCCTACATACATGTACGCGAGGGGCGTGGGGCGATTCCGGCGCCGAGATTGAATGAGGCCTTCATGATGCACAGTTCCACGTCGCCGTTCTACCCGATTCTTGCGTCGAACGATATCGCCACGTCGATGATGGACGGGCCGGCCGGGGTGGCACTGACGACGGAGTCGATCGAAGAGGCAGTGGGCTTCCGGCAGATGATCGGCAGGATTCGGAAGCAGTTCGAGGGACGGGGCGAATGGTTCTTCGAAACGTGGAATGCGGATTTCGTCAGGGATCCTGCAAGCGGAAGAGAGTTCGCCTTTGAAGAAGCGCCCGAGCAACTGCTGCTCAGCGAACCGGGTTGCTGGGTGTTGCATCCTGCCGCGAACGGGGCCGGTACGTGGCATGGCTTCGACGGGCTGGAAGACGACTACGCCATGCTCGACCCAGTGAAGGTGTCGGTGATTACACCCGGCATCGAGATGGACGGCAGCCTGAGCGAGTGGGGTATTCCTGCGGAGCTGGTGGCCGCACACTTGGACACTCAAGGCATTCAAGTGGAGAAGACAGCAGATTTCACAATCCTGTTTCTGTTCACCCTTGGCATTACGAAGGGCAAGTGGGGAACGCTGGTAAACGGGTTGCTGGAATTCAAACGCGACTACGACGCCAACACAAAACTAGAGCACATCATGCCGGTGTGCGTCGCCGGATGCCCGAAGCGGTACGGCAAACTGGGATTGAAAGACCTCGCGCGTCAGATGCACGATCATCTAAGGGCCTCACAGCAGGTCCAGTGGCAGGAGCGGGCATTCGCGGAGCTGCCGGAGGCCGCCATGACGCCGGCAAACGCATTCCAACGATCGCTCCATGACGAAGCCGAATTGGTACCGCTGGACGAGATGCCTGGGCGCGTGGTCGCCGTGGGCGTGGTCCCCTATCCCCCTGGCATTCCGCTGTTGATGCCCGGCGAACGCGCCGGGGCGGCGGACAGGCCGTTTCTCAGCTATCTGCGGGCGCTCGAGGCTTGGGATGAACGGTTCCCAGGCTTCACGCATGAAATACATGGGGTGGATTCGAGCGATGGGCGGTACCGTGTGTCGTGTCTGAAAGAGCGTAAGTGAGGGGCCTGCGACATCTTCTTCTCCAAACTCTCCATAGGAATCCGCTATGGTGAATGGTAAACAGAGTGAATGGCCCTCGGTCAGATACAGTGACCAACTTGCCCCGGGCCGGTGAACGGAATCTTATGGATCCAATGTTTCTTAGGGATGTCGAAACACATCGCGGCGACGATAATTACACCAAAGCCATCGACATGATGAGGCGCGCAGGCATGGAGCATCCGCAAATCCTGCACATGTTCTCCTTCAAGATCAAAGCGACTGCACACCTGGAGCGGTTCACACAGGAAATCATGCGCGAAGAGGCGCCGCTCTCGCCGGGCATTCGCGAGCTGATTGCAGGGTATACTTCGAAGCTGAATCACTGCCCGTTTTGAACGAAGTCGCACGCCGCGGTCGCGGCGGAACTGTTAGGAAATCATCCCGCCGTCGCGGCTGGTGTAGTTGGGGCCGTCGAGCTTGTCGACGGAGTGCTCGCCGACCCGGAGTCGTCGGCCCTTTCCGATCCGGAGAAGGCGCTGTTCCGGTTCGTACGCAAAGTTAATTTTGACTCGGTGAACATTGGCTCGGCTGACATCGACGCTTTGCATGCAGTTGGCTATACAGACGAAGCAGTTTATTATGCGCTGACAGTTTGCGCGCTGTTCAACTTTTATAACCGCTGGATTGATGCGAGCGGTGTTCATGCAATGAGCGATGAAGCCCATCGCGCCGGCGCCAGACGATCCGCACAACATGGATACTCAAGAAGCTCGCAACCCGCTCCTACCGACCCCCCGAAGTAGCACCCATCCTGGCGATCGCGCCATGCAAAACCAACACGCGCGGAGCCGCTGGCTGATGGTGGTCGCAGCGATGTGCGGCGCCTTCGTGAGCTTCGGCTCATTGATGGTGTTCACGTTCGGCATCTTTCTGACGGCGCTCACGAAGCAGTTCGGGTGGTCGCGCGGCGACGTTTCAATGGCCTTCACCGTTGCCGCTTTGACGGTGGCTGTTTGCTCGCCGGTACTAGGCCGGCTGCTCGATCGGCATGGGGCGCGTAAGGTCATCCTGCCGTGCATGCTGGTGTTTGGCTTGGCGTTCGGCTCGCTTTCGCTTCTGACAAATCATATCTGGCATTTGTATGCGCTGTTTCTGCTGCTGGGCATTGTCGGAAACGGAACGACGCAACTAGGCTACTCGCGAGTGATCACAGCATGGTTCGACGAGAGACGGGGCTTTGCGCTGGCCCTGGTGATGGCAGGAGTCGGCACTGGAGCGATTGTGTTCCCGTCACTCTCTGAGTGGCTGATTACCAATCTGGGTTGGCGAATGGCCTATGCAGTTCTAGGCGGGCTGATTCTGCTATTCGGCATTCCGCTGACCGCCGCTTTCGTCAGAGATCCAACGCGGCCATCTGCAGACGGAGAGTTGCCGGGAAAAGGCCGTGCCAGGCGGGAGGGCTCGTCGGTCACAGAGGGCGTGCGAACTTATGCCTTCCTGGGCATTGTCGTGGCGATTGTCTTGATCTCGCTTAGCACAAACGGCGTCATCGGCCATCTGGTGCCGTTGATCACAGACCGCGGATTCTCAGGCCAGCAGGCGGCGCTGGCCGCATCACTATTGGGCGCTGCGACGCTGACCAGCCGGCTGGGTACCGGTTATCTCTTGGACCTGTTCTTTGCTCCGCGCGTCGCCGCGGTAATGTTTTTCCTAAGCGCGTTGGGAATATGGGTGGTGACAACAGCGCACCAACTCTACATGAGTTATGGCGGGGCCATCCTGATTGGCGTAGGGCTCGGCGCCGAGGCCGATGTGGTGCCTTATCTGCTAAGCCGCTATTTCGGGTTACGGTCGTTCAGCGAGTTGTACGGGTACACCTGGTCCGCATATGCCGTAGCCGGGGCCATTGGGCCTCTCGTGATGGGCAAGATGTTCGACCGCACCCACAGCTACCAGACCACGCTGTTCGTGTTTGTCGCGTTTATGGCGGCCGCGGGCGCTGTGTTTTGCTTCATGCCAAGATATCGGGCAGCTGCGGAGCGCGCGGCATAGCAGAAGTCTGTCTTCGAAATATGCCATCTTGGACATGTGCTTGACGTGGCTAACTCCCGGAGAGACGTCATCCGGGCAACCATCGCCCGATACGCCGTGGCCGTGGCCGCAGTCATTGCCGGCGTGGCACTCCGAGCTACCCTGGCACGGTTCCTTGGCCCAGCTCAGTCCCCCCCATATATCGCTCTGTTTTCGGCCGTATTATTCGCTGCTTGGTTCGGCGGATTTGGTCCGGGAGTTTTGGCTGCCGTACTGGGCGTCGCCGCGGCGCAGTTTTTTTTGTTTCCGCCCTTCCACCGCCTGATTCCGGCTACTCTGCCGGATGCCCTTCGTGCCGTTGTCTTTTTCGGCTTTTCGATCTTTGTGAGCGTTCTCAACGAATCCGTAAGGCGGTCGCGGGCCCGGAGCGAACAACGACTCAGGGAACTTACGCTTGAAACCGATCGCCGAAAGTCGGCCGAAGACGTAACCAGGCGCAACGAAGAGCGATTGAAACTCGCAATTGATGCGGGCCAAATCGGCGTTTGGGATTGGGACATCGTCAACGACCGGATTGATTGGTCAGACTTGGTTTACGACATTCATGGAGTGGAACGCGGCACCTTTCCGGGCGGCCTGGAGAATTTCGCAGCGCTCCTTCATCCAGATGACCGCGATCGAATCGTCAAATCGGTTCAGGCGGCACTCGAAAAGGGTGTTCCCTACGACGTCGAGTTTAGGGTGCTCCACCCCAATGGAGAGACACATTGGGTCGCCACCACGGCCCGAGTTTTACGCAATGAAAGAGGCGAGCCAATTCGAATGCTGGGCGCAACCACGGACATCACCGCGCGCAAGCAGGCCGAGGCGGAACTCCGGAGAAAAAACCGTGACTTGGAGGAGTTCGCCTTCGTCGCGGGCCACGACCTGCGCGAGCCTTTGCGTGCCGTTAACATCTACACCCAACTGATTATCAAGCGCCTTGGTGGTGAAGATGCGAAGCTCAACCAGTACGCTGGCTTTGTTCGCGACGGAATTATCCGAATGGACGCGTTAATCGACGACCTTCTGAAGTTCTCGCGCGTCGTGCTTAACGAAGAACACGCCATCGAGTCGGCCGACCTCTCGGCTTCGTTGGATGATGCTTTATCTCTGCTCCAGAACAGTATCAGGGAGAGCGGCGCCGTGGTAATCGCTGAACCCCTGCCCCGCGTTCGTGGAAATGCGTTACAAATGACCCACGTATTCCAGAACCTTCTCTCAAACGCTCTGAAATACCGCAAGAAAGGGACCCGCCCTGAAATTCACGTTTCTGCCCAGTTGCAAGGGAGCCAATGGACCATCTCCGTGGAGGACAACGGGATCGGTTTTGAAGGGCAGTTCGCCGACCATGTTTTCGGGCTCTTCAAGCGCTTGCACAACCACGACTACCCGGGCACTGGACTAGGCTTAGCCATATGCGCACGCATTGTGGAGCGTTACGGCGGACGGATCTGGGCTGAAGGCAGGCCGGGCGAGGGAGCGACCTTCCGGTTCTCGCTGCCGGCCGCGGAGGGTCGATAGCCGCCCCGGACCGCTACTTATTGTACTGAAGCGGTATGTCAAGAGCGGCGTTTCTCTTCAGTTGTTTATCAGCAAAGCTGATGTACTGCGTCCAATCGTATTCTGTGATCGCGTGCTTGCCATGACGGACGTGATAGCCAACGATGGTCACGATGGGCTGCTCAGGCGGCGGCATGGCTTCGGCGCCCAGGCCTTCCTCGCCAAACAATCGGTAGACGGGGGTCGCGCCCTTGGCCCCGAGAAACTCGCCTTTCGGATCGGCCCAAAGGTCTTCTTCCGCGCTCGCTACATACAAGGGCCGCGGCGCGGCCAATGCCAGCAGCTCGTTCGAATCCACTGGCAGCGTTTCTTCTTTGCCGTTGTAGCGTTTGTAGTTGGCACAAAACCAGTGCGGGAATCTGGTATTCAGGTCCTCCGTGCGCTCGCCGAACTTCCGTCGAGCCAGCGCGGCGCCTCCCTCCCCTGAGTCATTCGAGATAACAAGAGCGAACCGCGTGTCTTGCGCGCCTGCCCAGAGCGCAGCCTTGCCGAGCCGCGAGTGGCCAATGACGATCACCCGCCGCTTGTCCACATCCGGGTCCGTCTCAAGATAATCGACAATTCGGCTGAGCCCCCAAGCCCAGGCAGCGACTGTGCCCCATTGATCGGCATCAGGCTTGCTCTGACCGGGCCGGTACATCAGCGGTAAAACGCCCTCTTGATAATTGTCGGCATGGTCCGGTGCGATGTCGCCCGCATAGACCGTAGCTACTCCGTAGCCATGCGCCAGGATCATCGACACGGGCCAACTGTGGGCATCGGCTCCGCGCGTGGCCTCGGTAGCTTTGTTGTTCTCCACACCAGGACCAGCCGGCATCCAACCCGCGGGCAGTAAGATGCCCGGATCGGCCTGGACGGTCTGGTTGCCATCGAAATTCAACCCTACGAAGACCGGCACCGGTTCTTTCGCCTGTTTGGGGAGATACAGCAGAATGGTCATAGCGGGGCCGCCAGCTTGCGGCGAGAACTGTACCTGGACCTGTTTTTGAACCGCGGCGCCGCCGAGCGCATTGCGGTTGATGGAGAGCGTTCGAAACGAAAGCGACTTGGGAGCGCCCGGGCTCCGCCCGTAGACGTTCTCCTCAAACAGCCGAATCAGCTCCGGACGCCGTTTGTCGAGCCAATCCTTGCTGCTGCTGATGCGTTGGCCGTCTAGTGTAACCAGCGGGTCCGGCAGGTCATAAGCCGGAACTCGGCTCTCGTCGTAGTTTGGTTTTGGAACCTGCATGTTAGCTACCGCGAACAACCCTGTGGCGGTCAGCGACAAGGCGTACCACAACCGTTTCATAGCTACTACCATGTCACGATTGCATTGCTGCTTCAAACTGCCTGGAGAGCCTGATCGAGGTCGGCAATAATATCTTCCACCGCTTCGATGCCGGCTGAGATTCGCACCAGGTTGTCCTTAATGCCAACCCGCTCGCGCATCTTGGGAGCCACGTCCCGATGCGATGCCATTACCGGAAACAACAGCAGCGTATGGACATCGCCTAGCGAGGTGCCGGGAACGATCATCTTCAGCCGGTTCATGAATTGCATCACGCTGGCCCGGTCGAGGCCTTTGATTTCAAAGCTGAGAATGCCACCGAACAGACCTTTTGCAAACTGGCGTTCAATCGCAGCCGCATCCGGATGCTTCGGGTCGGCCGGATAGTAGACGCGGTCGACGGCAGGGTGCGAGGACAACCACGAGGCGAGTTTACAGGCGTTCTCGCATTGCCGTTCAAAACGCACTGCCAGCGTCTTAATGCCGCGCATGGTGAGGTAAGCCTCAAACGGACCTAGCACGGGACCGACAATGCGGGAAATCATTCGAACCGTCTCGTGATGCTCTTTGTCGCTTATGACAACGCCGCCCAGGACATCGCCGTGCCCGGCAAGATACTTGGTGGCGCTGTGAACAACCATGTTCGCGCCGAGATCAAGCGGCTTCATCAGCATCGGCGTAGCGAAGGTACTGTCAACGATGAACGATGCGTTTGCGCCGCGTGCGAGGCCGGCAACCTTGTCGATCTCTCCGACACGCAGGATGGGGTTGGAAATACTCTCCATGAACACCACCCCCGGCTTCTTGTCGGCAATGGTCTTTTGAACCTGTTCCAGATCGCAGATATCGACGTAATTGATATCCACGCCCATGGGCGCCAGCACCAGGTCGAGCATCTTGATTGTCGCGCCGTAGATGGCTCGGGAAGCAACCACGCACTTCGGCTTCTCGATCAGGGCAGCTTGGAAAGCGATCTGCAGCGCGGCCATGCCCGATGCGCACGCAAGCGAGCCGTGGCCGTTTTCGAGGGCCGTGGTCAGTTCTTCCAGCGCCTCGTTGGTTGGAGTGTTATAGCGGGCATAGCTGAGCCCTTCTTCTTCGTGGCCGAAGATGCGGTCGAGGGTCTCGGCGGTCTCATAGAAAAACGTCGTTCCCAGGTGAATGGGTGTGGTAGACGGCACAGCAGTTAGGGGGGTCCGCTTGCGGTCTCCTACGTGAACAACCTGCGATTCAATTTTCATTTTCGTTTCCAGCGGACACCGTCTTTGGTGTCTTCGATCACGATCCCTTTGTCCAACAACGTCGCACGAATCTCGTCAGCGACTGCGAAGTTGCGGGCCTTCTTGGCGGCCGTGCGCTCGGCAATAAGCGCCTCAATGTCCGCTTCCGCGAGCCCCGATGCTGCTTCATTCTGCGACAGAAGCTCGGCCGGAATTCCGGCCGCCTCATTGCCGCGAAGCACATCAAACACCGCGTCGAAGGCAGCCAGCAGCTTGGAGGCATCCTCGCGATTGCCATCGGGGAATTGATCTTCATCGAGCAGCGTGTTGGCTTCGCGGACGTATTCGAATACGGCCGCCAGGGCTTCGGCCGTATTCAAGTCGTCGTCCAGACTCTCTTCAAACTGACGAATGGCCGCGGAGGCCCGGGCGGCCAGGTCCGAATTATGTCCCGCCGGCAGCTTCGCGTTCTTCAACCGATGCTCGAAGTTCCGCAAGCGCTCAATCGAGGTGGCCGCGGCCTTCAATCCGTCGAAGGTGAAATTGAGTTTCTTGCGATAAGGGACTGATGCCAGAAGATAGCGGATTGCCTCCGGCTGATAGCCGGCCTGCATCAGGTCGCGCAGCGTATAAAAATTTCCCAGTGATTTCGACATCTTCTGCGATTCAATCTGGAGGTGCTCCGAGTGCAGCCAGAAGCGGGCAAAAGGCTTGCCGGTGATGGACTCTGATTGCGCAATCTCGTTTTCGTGGTGGGGAAAGGTGAGATCGACCCCGCCGGCATGGATGTCCAGCGTCTCACCGAGGTACTTCATCGCCATGACCGAGCATTCGATGTGCCATCCGGGACGGCCGTCGCCGATGGGTTCGTGCCAGTAAGGCTCGTCGCCTTTGCGGGCTTTCCACAAGACAAAATCGCGGGCGTCGGCCTTCTCGTATTCGTCCACATCCACACGGGCGCCGCTCAGGATGCCCTCGAAATTATTGTGCGAAAGCTTGCCATAGCCCGGAAACGAAGCGATGCGGAAGTAGGTAGACCCTTCGCTGACATATGTGCAGCCCTTGGCAGTCAGAACTTCAATCGCCCTGGCCATTTCATCAATGTGTTCCGTCGCCTTTGCAATCCGCTCCGGCCGTTCCAGACGGAGAATGGCCGCGTCCTCGAAGAACGCCTTCTCATAGGGCTCGGTGTATTCGGCAAGTGTCTGATGAGATTTTCCGGCCGCCGCGATGATCTTGTCTTCCACGTCCGTGATGTTCATCACGTGGTTCAACCGGTAGCCGCGGTATCTCAGCCAGCGGCGCAGGATGTCCTGAAACGTGAAGGTCCGCAGGTTTCCGATGTGAACGTAGTTATATACAGTGGGGCCGCAAGTGTACATGCGGACTTCGTTATCCCGCATGGGTTCAAACACCTGCAGCTCCTGCGTAAGCGTATTGTACAGACGAAGGGGCATGGGTTTTCGGCTAAAGCAGTTCCGGCAATGAGGGCTACTGCGTAATTTTCAATCGTAACAAGCACGGACGTCACAGCCGGCAGAGCGCTTAGGAAAGCGAGACTCCACGGCGCTCGCCCAGTTCGGAGCAACCTGCAGGGCCGAACACCGCCTCAGATACGGCAGGCCCTTTCATTACCACCCCACTTCACGCATCCGCTTTTGGATACGTTCACTCGATTCGTCCATGTGCGCGGGCTTGCGGTGCCGGGGCGCCGGGATGATAGCGGCCAGTCGCGCGGCCTCCTCGCGCGTGAGGCGTGCAGCTGTGGTCCGGTAGTGATAGCGGGCGGCGGCTTCTGCTCCGTAAACACCCGGACCCCACTCAATGACGTTCAGATAAAGCTCCAGAATGCGTTCCTTGCCGAGGATTCCCTCCGCGAGCGGCACGATTGTGATCTCGATCGCTTTACGAATCGCCGTTCGGGACGTCGTCAGAAACAGGTTCTTCACCAACTGCTGAGTGATGGTCGACGCACCGCGGAGCCGCCGCCCCTCCAGGTCATTATTGGCCGCCTGTTCGATCTCCTTCCAATCAAAACCATTGTGCTTAAAGAAGCGGGCGTCCTCGGCTGAGATGACAGCGTGTTGCAGGTTGGGCGCAATTCGGCTCAGCGGCACGGGGATGTATTCCTTGTGGTACGGCTGGAACCCCGGCCCGGGTTTTCTGAACCAGGACTCGACTCGTCTTGCGATTTGGACCGAAGTGGTGGGAGGATCGATCCAACGAAGACCGAATAAGGCAAGAATCACGGCGCCATAGAACGCCAGGATGATGAGGCCGGCGGCAAGCAGCACGCGCTTCCACACAGAGAGCCTCCTGAAGAGGCCCTCTCGCGAACCTCCAGGCCGAGAGCCACCGCCTTTCGAAGGCATCTTGGAGCCGGTCGGTTTCGAACGCGCGCGGTACGCCAACAACCCAAGATACGACGGCATAGTCGGGATGGGTAGCGCCGGAATGGTCGCGCAATCCGGTAACCAGGACCTCCGGCAACAAGTCCCGCTGTGTTATCCTTAGTTTCGCTGCACCTTAATGCGGCCCCCGCGCTGTGTTTCCTACATCAGTTGCGGATGTGTTAACCTTTAGGGGTATAAACACGGAAGATTAAGGTAAGACGAGGAGTATCGTTTTTAAGATGGCCCTGGCGGCAGAACAGAAGTCTCAGGTAATTGGTAAATACCGGGTTCACAAAACGGATTCGGGTTCGCCAGAGGTACAGGTAGCTTTGCTGAGTCAGCGAATTCTTTTCCTGACTGAGCATTTCAAGACGCACAAAAAAGATCACCATTCTCGGCGCGGTTTGCTGTTGATGGTGGCCCGGCGCCGGCGAATGCTCAAGTACTTGAAAGATCGCAGTCCGGAACGCTATCAGGCTCTTATTCAGAGCCTAGGCATACGCCGCTAGAAACGGTTTCTCAGGTAGGCGCCGGCCGAGTCTGGCGTAACACTGTCCTGGTGGACGGTCCTTCCTCCGCTACACGCTCTAAGTCCCTACTTAATCCTGAAACTTGGTGGGCTAACCGGCATTAGATCGGGCGGCTACATCACGAATCAAGGAAAGCTAAATGTCACACACAGTTGAAATCGACCTGATTGGGTCGAAGATTACGCTTGAAACCGGCAAGGTTGCCAAGCAAGCGGACGGCTCGGTAGTCGTCCGGTCCGGTGAATCGGTTGTATTGGTCACCGCCTGTTCGAATGAGGATCCCAAGCCGGGCACCTCCTTCTTCCCGCTCACGGTGGATTACCGCGAGTACACCTACGCCGCGGGTAAGTTCCCAGGCGGCTTCATCAAGCGCGAAGGACGCCTCTCGGAAAAAGAAGTCCTCACCAGCCGGTTGATTGACCGCCCGGTGCGACCCCTGTTCCCGGAAGGGTACAGCAACGAAAGCCAGATTATTGCGATGGTGCTCTCGGCTGATCCCGAGCGCGACCCGAGCGTGCTCGCAATCATTGGCGCCGGCGCGGCGCTGGCGATATCCGACATTCCCTTCCACCATGTGCTGGCGGGCGTGCGCGTCGGCTTGCACAACGGCGGCCTGGTGGCCAACCCGAGTTATGAGGCGACCAAAGACTCCAAACTGAACATTGTCGTCGCCGGCACGGAAGAAGGTATTGTGATGGTGGAAGCCGGAGCCACCGAAGCGACCGAGGCTGAAGTTCTCGATGCGATCGAGTTCGGGCACGATTGTTGCAAGAAGATTGCAGACGGCATTCGCCAGCTCGTGAAGCTGGCCGGCAAAACGAAGCGCGTCTACACGCCTGCGCCGGTCAACGAAGCGATCGGCAAGAAGATCTCCGACGCAGTCCGCGCGGAATTGACCGACGCTCTCAACACGGAAAAATATCCGAAGCTCGAAAGCTACCACAAGGTCAAGGAAGCCAAGAAGAAGGCCCTCGAAATGTTCGCCGAGGAGGAGCAGGCGGAAGCCGCCAAACTCTTTGATGCACTGAAGGAGCGCATCTTCCGCGATGAGATTTTGAAGTCTCACCGCCGCCCCGACGGACGCAGTTTCGATACCATTCGCCACATCTGGAACGAAGTGAGCGTGTTGCCCCGCACCCATGGTTCAGCCATCTTCACGCGTGGTGAAACGCAAGCGCTGGTCACCACCACGCTCGGTACCAAGGACGACGCCCAGCGGATTGAGATGTTCGACCTGAGCGAGACCTCAAAACGCTTTATGTTGCACTACAACTTCCCACCATTCAGCGTGGGCGAGGTGGGTTTCATGCGCGGACCGGGTCGCCGCGAAATCGGCCACGGCGCACTGGCCGAGCGCGCTCTTGCCGCCGTCATTCCCGACGAAACGTCATTCCCATACACGCTCCGCGTGGTCAGCGACATCCTGGAATCAAATGGTTCAAGCTCGATGGCCAGCGTTTGCGGCGGCACGATGTCGTTGATGGACGCCGGTGTTCCCATCAAGGCCCCGGTTGCGGGCATTGCCATGGGTCTGGTGAAGGAAGGCGATGCATATGCCGTGCTGACGGATATCGCAGGCGCCGAAGATCATTACGGCGACATGGACTTTAAGGTAGCCGGCACGAAGGATGGCATCACCGCGCTCCAGATGGACATCAAGGTGCCGAACGTTACGTCCAAGATCATGAAGGAAGCGCTGGCTCAGGCTCGCCAGGCCCGCCTGGAGATTCTTGAGAAGATGCTGGCAACCATCGACAAGCCGCGCGCTGAGCTCTCGCAGTATGCGCCGCGGATCTACACCACCAAGATCCCCACCGACAAGATCCGCGAGCTGATTGGCCCCGGCGGCAAGGTGATCAAGGGCATCATCGATCAGACTGGCGTCAAGATCGACGTGAGCGACGACGGTACTGTAAACATCTTCGCTTCCGACGGTGTGTCCGCCGCCAAGGCCTTGCAAATGGTGGCCGATATTGCGGCGGTAGCAGAAGTTGGAAAGACGTATCTGGGCAAGGTTGTGCGAATCGCTGACTTCGGCGCGTTTGTTGAAATCTTCCCCGGCACCGACGGCTTGCTCCACATTAGCGAAATCTCTGAAAGCCGCATCAAGAACGTCCGCGACGAATTGAACGAAGGCGACCAGATCCTGGTGAAGGTCCTGGCGCTCGAAGGCAACAAGATCAAGCTGAGCCGTAAGGCGATCCTGAAAGAACAGCGCGAGAAGCTGAAGCCCGGCTCCGAAAAGACCGAATAATCAGCCCTTAGCTGAGTGAACTCGCGGCAGCGGCCCTCGAAAAGGGATGCTGCCGCTTTTGTTTTATGGCGTGTGATCTGCTTCGCAATCCTACTTCACGCCGTGGCGGGCCAAATCGTTATCCCTGAGGCCGATGCCCGCGGTGTAAGTCACTAGCGGGTCTCCCTGCTTCGCGGCTCGGAATTGTGTGTCGGCGTCGTCCAGGCGGCCCAGAGCCTGAAGCAGCACACCGGCGGAATAATCTAAGGCAATCAACTGGTCCTTTGAAGCCACTTTGAGTTTCTCATCGACTTCTTTCAAAGCCTCCTCCAATTCTGGGCGGACGGGTTTGGCATGCAGCGCATTAAGCTGCACCCGTGACAGCACGGGGAAGGCATACTCCGGTGACGTGATATCTCGATGCTTGCCGGCAGCCTGCTTCCAGAGGGATTCGGCTTGTTTTACGTCGCCGCACAGTCCGAAGGAGCGGCCGAGGTAGAAAAGGAACCGGGGACTCTCAAGAAGCGTCTTGCCGCCAGGCTCGGTAAACGGGCGTTGCGATTCGGCTTCCGTAGCCGCCTTTACGATTGACTGCATGCCGTCACATTGCCGCTTGCGAGCCATGAACAGGGCGTTCTGCAGCTTCGTCTCGTAGTAGGCCTGGCGAAGCAGGTCGTTGGAAGAGACTTGCTTCAGCCGGTCTTGTTTGAAGACTTCCTCGGCCGCGTCGATGTCATTGCCGGTCAGCTGATCGAAGACATACTTCGCCAATTCATTGGGCGAAAGTTTGGCTGTGTCCACTGTCATTTTGGGCGCGGGGATGGGAGGCGGCGGAGCCGCCTCCGGTTTCAGCCGGGAAACCGGGGAAGGAGAAGGTGGCGGCACGGCAGCCGAGTGACTGGCGTGTTGATTGGTAGGTGGTACGGCAGGGGCCAGTTTAGCTGAGAGCCTACCGGAGAGCTGCTGCAATGTGGCAGGCAAGGGCGCGAGTGCCTGGGCATCACGCAGGGCCGCCAGCGCGTCTCGCGGGTCGCCCAGCTGATCCAATACCCAGGCAAGCTCCCAAAAAACAACTGGCTCCTTGAAGTTCGCCCGAACCGCCGCTCGCAGCTCTTCAAGGGCCGGGTAAGGCAGCAAAAAGTGCATTTGAAGGCTGCCCAATAGGTAATGGGCGGTGCCGTCCGCCGGGTTCGATCGCGTGGCCGCGTGCAGCACTTCAAGTGATGAGAGACGGCTGGGAAAAATATATTTCACCGGCAAACGGGAAGCTGCTGCGTAGTCGGCCACTGCCGGCTTTCCAAGCATTTCCTTGCAATATCCGCGGTAGTAAACAATCAACGGATTCTGCTGCGGCAACACGGCTCCCGGCTCCATCTGATTAGCGGGAACCTGGGGATAGGTTCGCTCAAGCAGCGACAGCGCGGCGGAGTAATCGGCCACGCGAAGGTACGTGTCCACAATGTTGAGAACGCGCTCGGGCTCGGCTGCCAGATGCAGCCAGAGCGATGGATCGTCTTTGCCCAGCAGAGTCGCCTCATGCCGAAGAACGTTATTGGTTGGGTCGATCGCAAGCCAGGCTTGAAGTCGTTGCCCCGCCTTGGCCTTGTCGCCAATGTGTCGCAGGGCAATCACCTCGATCTCGCCCGCGCTCGTACGGCGCCCGGACAAAGCATCCAGCCGGGCAAGTCCGGCCAGCGTCTCGCTCCAGTGGCCCTGCGCTGCTTGGTCGCGCGAAAGTTCCAGTTGGGCAGCCGCACCGAAGGTGGGGTCTTTCAGCGCGTTCTCCCAATGACGGCCGGCCGCGGCTGCATTACCAGCGTGGTGCAGAGCAACTCCCCAGTAGTATTCGGACTGCGCATCGAGCGGCGCGCCGCCATAAGATATCTTCTGATAACCACTCACCGCATCCGCAAAGTGGGCCTGCCTCGCATCCAGCCGGGCCAGTCCCTTAATGCCCTCCGGGGACTTGCCAAACCTGTTAAGACCCACCTGGTAGCTGTTTCGGACCCAAGCCAGAGCGCCGATGCGTTCGTTATAAAGCGCTTCGGCAAGGCAGCCTTCCTTGGTGTTGCAATTGACAGCTCCTCCGGGCGGCTTCTGTAAGCTCGCAGCTTGATCAGGCATCACGGCATCGTAAATACCTTCCTTATGCCGCAGTAGCGATTTGCCCTGAGCATCCAGCAGTTCAAAAGAAACCGGGCTCTTATCCGTAACGGGAACGCTTTTTGAATACACAACGCCCGTCGTTAGATCCACTGTTTCGTCAAGCAGCGCGTTGGTGCCGGCCATCAGGCGAACCTTCGCCCGGCCGATGTCGCGATTGGCTGCGATCTGAATAAGCACGTTTTGATCTTGGCGCTGGAGGTTGAGCACTGCATCAAGTGTGGCGCGGGTAATGCCACCCATATCGTGGACAGGCATCCAGTACTCGGTGAAATGCTTGAGTTCCTGCGGATCAAGAAATGCGTAATCGCTGTTGGTGTCCAGGGTCCCAGCCTGCAGTTCAACATAGGTCGTATTGTTGTCCGTAAGGTTCTTGCGAACCCAGTCGTCCATCTTCGTTCCCCAGTTCCACACCTTTTTGCCTGGGACCGCGGCAGCTTCGGCATAGTGAACAACTCCGGTTTTCGAGGCCGGATTGTAGACCGCCATGAACGGCTCTTTGCTGCCGGCCGCGAATAGCCCCAGCATGTCCTTGCTGTTGCCCTGGCGGCTGAGATCCACACCGTCCCCATTGCGGGGCCAGGAAACAATAGTGTCCGGGTGGCCGTCGGGGCGCATCAGATAAGTCGGATACACGAAGGTTAAATCGGGGCTGTCCACGGTAACCGCTGCATTCGCCCACCAGTAATAGCGCTGCCTGAACTCGCCCGGGTTGTAAAGTGTCACCCGCTGTTCGAGAACCCGGCTGCCCGGGCGCAGAATCAGCTCAACCAGCCATTGCATACTCTCCACGCGATCGATGTCGCCCACGAATACCGAGGCGCTGCCGTCATCGTTTCGCCGGTAGTAGAAGTCGACAGGAGAAACCGTATCCCAGCTGTGTCCCACGGGAAAATTGAACTCGATCCCCGTGCTGATCCAGGCGCCGCGAAGGGCAACCCCCTGCTTCTTAATGCTGAGCGCGGGATGAAACACGTCATGGCCAGTTGCCTTATCGATGCACCGATAGAGATGTCCACCCAGATCGGGTAGCACCGAACAGGCCAGAAATTCGTTTTCAAGGTGAATAATGCGCCAGACTTCTGCTTTAGGTGTCGATCCAAGTGCGCTGCGCACGGTGTAGGGATAGAACCAGTTTTCTGTGCGCAGAAAATCAAATGGTGGGTCTTCGGGCGGCAGGCCCTCATCGTAGGTCGGGAGGCTAATCGTGTCTTCCCACGCTTTCACGGGCGATGAAGCCGCCGTTTGTCCGGCCTCTAATGCCTGCCCGGGAAGGATGATAGATAGCAATAAGCAGAAAACGCAGAGACCGACCAAGGGGCGCATACCGTTATCACTAAGTAGAGCACGCTCGAAAACGTGTAAACCTACAGCCCCAGCTTCTCTTTCAACCGCTTTACGCGGTCTCGAGCCACGGTCAGCTCGGTCCCTTTCCCGTCGTTCAGTCGTACCATCAACCGGTCGGCAAACCAGGAATGTAATTCCTTCACGTACTCCAGATTGACGATTGTCGAGCGATGGATCCGAATGAAGCGCTCGGCTTCCAGCGTCTCTTCAAGCTCGGAGATAGTGCGGTCAATCACATAATCCTTCTTCGGGGTAGCCGCGTAGGTAAGCTTATCGCTGGCGTAAAAGTGCGTCACACGCGCCACTTCGACAAACTCGATCTTGTCGCCGATGCGCGATGGCAGCCGGGAAGGATGCTCCTTCGCTTTGGGTAGCGTTGCCGCAAGCCGCTGTAAAAGCAACTCCAACTCTGGCCTTGGCTCTGCGCCGCTTCGGATGCGCTCGAGTTTGTTCAACGCCCGCTCCAGGTGCTTTTCATCAACCGGCTTCACCAGGTAGTCAATGGAATTCACTTCGAACGCCTGCAGGGCATACTCCGAATAGGCAGTTGTGAAAACGACAAAGGGCGGCGACTCGAGCTTCGACAGCATCTGAAAACCAGAAAGACCGGGCATTTGAATGTCGCTGAACAACACATCGATGGCCTGAGCCCGGACCTGTTCAACTGCCTCGACGGGATCGCAGCTTGAACCGACTACCTCGACGCGCCCCGTCTGAGTCAACAAGCGGCTGAGCCGATTCAGCGCGAGTGGTTCGTCATCCACAAGATAAGCGCGAATCATGATCTCAAGCTCATCCGACTTCCCCCCAGGACGAGGGAGCCACGGCAGCGGTCGGTTGCACCGGCCGGCTTGGCTCTGCCACCTCAACACGCCGCGGCAGTACGATGCTCACAACCGTCTTCCCTTCTTCGCTTGAGATGCAGAGTTTCGCACGCTCGCCAAACAGCGCCAAGAGCCGCTCTTGCAAGTTGTCCAGCCCATGCCCCGCCGTCAGATCCTCATTACCAAAGCCTGGACCATCGTCAATAACTGAGACCGTGACGTTTTGAAGATCGCGTGAGGCGCGAACCAGGATCGAGCCACCGCGGCGTTTGGGCGCCACTCCATACTTGATGCTGTTCTCTACCAGGGTTTGGATCGAAAGTGGTGGTACCAGGGTTGACAGCAGTGCCTCCGGCACTTCTGTTTCATATTGGAGCCGGCCGGCAAAGCGAGCCTTTTCAATTTCGAGATAATCGCCGACAATCTTCAGTTCCTGATCCAGCGGGACGAGGCTCGCTTTCACGGAGTCGAGCGAGAACCGAAGCAAAGCCGCGAGCTGGTTCAGTAGCCGCTCGGCCTGCTTGGGGTCGTCGTGAATAAGCGACGCCACGGAGTTCAGGGCATTAAAAAGAAAATGTGGGTGGATGCGGGATTCAAGCGACGAAAGCTTCGCTTGCGTCGCCAACGTCAGCGCCCGCTGGCGCTCCAGTTCCTTCACCTTCAGTTGGACAGCCGCGGCCTCCAGCCGGGCCTTTGAGGTGTCGTAGAGGACCGAGAAGGCCAGCGCGACAAAAGAGATTGGCAGCGCGATCTTGAAGGAATAACTCACTTCAGGCCAGAATTCCCACCCTTTGAAAATCGAGACGCTGATCGCTCCGCCTAGCATGCAGCCGACCCAGGTTGCGCCCACCAGTAGCGCGGCACGGGAGCCCCGTCGCGCCAAATCTGACCATCGCTCCGATCGCTTCCAAACCCGCGGGGCTAGCCAGCCCAGCAGCAGACCGATGCAGTTGGCATAGATGACCGAAACCAGGTACTGCTTCGCCAGCCAATCAACTGTCACGTGTTCACTGAACGCCCACCTGAACAAGGGAACGCTGACGGCAATGCACGAGTTCGAGGCGATCATGCGCAACATCCAGCGAATGCGGCTTTTGATCATCGTAGGTTCCGTGGCTGTTTTGACCCAGCGTACATTATCGGGTTGCGTCACTGGATTGACCGACTTGACATCTGGAGCAACCCAATTCGAATCGTCGGGAGGGGTCCTGTGCGTGCAACGCACTCACTAATCCGACCGTGAACGCCAGCAGGCCTGCCAGAATCAGCAAAATGCGTTTGGGGTTCATACGGCTGCTCCTTAATTTCGAGAATAGGGCGAGCTGCGTGCGACGGAAATGGATTTGGGACGAACTGAAGCTTCCACTGGATGAACGGCAGGGCCCTGGGCGATGAACGGAAGGGCGCGCCTCGCGGCCTGGCAGGCTATCGCCTCGTTTCAGCGGACTAAGAGGTTGTGATCAACGGCAATACATTGGTCCATAACCACCGTAAGTCCGGCGGCAACGGCTTTTCGGGCGGCTTCTTCGTGAATCACACCCATTTGCAGCCACAGCGCCCGCGCGCCGATTTCAATGGCTTGGTCTGCAATCCCTGGCACGAACTCAGAACGGCGAAATACGTCGACAATGTCCACAGGTACGGGAATGTCTTTGAGCGATGCGTAGCTCTTCTCGCCGAGCACTTCAGTCTGCGCCGGGTTCACCGGTATCACCCGGTAGCCATGCTGCTGCAAATACTGGGCAACGCCGTAACTCGAACGCTCTGGATTGCTCGAAAGACCGACGACCGCGATGGTCTTCGCTTCACGCAATAGCGTTGCGATTGTCTCTTGATTGGCAGTGCCGGTCATCGGCCCCCGCCCCGGTTCGGACCACGCCCTCGATCGCTTCCGGGTTTCCGGTCAGGCCCTGACTTTGAAAATCGTTTCGATGAGAACTTGCGGGGTGCAGGTCCCCGAGATGAAGAACCCCGCCCCTCGGCGCTCGTACGTCCACCGCTGGGCTTGTCCCCGCGAGGTTTCCCGCCCGGCCGCGATTTTGAAAATGGTGTCGCTGAAAATGGCTTGGGCGAGAACTGAGCCCGTTGCGGCCCCGCCGCGGAACGGCCCTGTCCTTCGCCACCGGGCTTAGCATCGCTCGGTTTGCCGCGGTCAGGACTGGCGCCGCTTGGCTTGGCCCCGGTCTTCGCAAATGGCCTGGGCGAGAAGGGCTTCGGCGGGATCTGGCGCGGCCTGTCGCTGGCCGGTTGACGGCGCTGATCGGCTGGCTGCACGCGCCTTACCGGCGAGCCGCCACCCTCTACGGGCGGTGTCGTAGGCCGACCTTCGTCCTTTCGCTCCGGCGCTGATTGCGCGTCACCGAATGCGGCCTTCCGTTCGGCGGCCCATCGTTTCTCGTTATAACCGGTAGCGCGCTCAGTAAACCTGCCGCTCGCGCGCTTTTCCGGTTTCGGAAAGCTCTCCGGCCGCGATTCGGGCGGCGTATCGAGCAGCTTCTTGAACTTCTCCACTTCAGAGCTGGTCAGCGTTCGGTACACGCCGGCCTTCAACGCCCCCAAATCGAGAAACCCGATCCGGATGCGCTTCAGCTTCTCCACCAGGTGGCCGAAATGCTTGAACATCACGCGGATCTGGTTCTGGCGGCCCTCAATCAGCCGCACCTCGTACCAGGGATTCTGCGTCTTCTTCAAGATGCGAAGCCCAGCCGGCGCTGTGCGGCGGCCATGCATTGGAATACCGGTCCTGAATTGCTCTTCCTGCTCCGGCGTCAACAGGCCCTTAATTTTCACCAGGTAAGTCTTGGAAACGTGACTGGCCGGCGACATCAGCTTGGCCGCAAAATCGCCATCGTTGGTAAGCAGCAATAAGCCTTCACTGGCATAGTCCAGCCGCCCAACGGGGTAAATCCGTTCCCGCACGCCCTTAAAGAACTTCATCACCGTTTCACGGCCTTCCGGGTCGAAAACGGTCGTGACGCAATTCTTCGGTTTGTGCAGCGCGAAGTAAACGAAGTGCTTCGGAGCCGAAAGCCGCTGGCCGTCTACTTTCACTTCGTCGACAGAGAGATCAGCCTTGGAACCGAGTTCCACCACTGTCTTCCCGTTTACCGAAACGCGGCCAGCCACGATCAGCTCTTCCGCCTTACGGCGGCTGGCGATCCCTGCGGCTGCGAGGATCTTCTGCAGACGTTCTTCAGCCATTTTCGCTCTGCTTCACTGGCGCTTCAGACTCATCCACCTGTGCAGTCAGCGTCCGAATCGGCAGCCGGCGCTTCTTCCCTGCCCGGCTCCTGTTCGTCCTCTGCGGCTTCGAGATCCAGCTGGATGGGCTCATCAAGCGCCATTCCGCCGGCAGCGGTTAGAGTAGTTCCGTGCGTGGCGTCTGCGCTGACGCGCGTGTCCACGTCTCCGTCCCCGAGCGCAAGCCGCCCCAGCTCTTCGAATTCCTTCAGCGTCGGCAGTTCGGCCAGCGAGCTCAGCCCGAACTGCACGAGAAAGTCTCGCGTCGTTTTGTACATCATTGGTTTCCCGAGCACGTTCTTGCGCCCAGCCGGCGCAATGAGCTTGCGGTCCAGCAGTGTCTTTACAACACCGGCACCTTGCACACCGCGAATTTCCATGATCTCCGGGCCCGTGATGGGCTGCTTATAGGCGACCACTGCCAGCGTTTCCAGCGCAGCCAGTGACAGCTTCAAAGGCGACTGCAGGCGCTTCACAAATTTGCGGATATCCTCGTGATGCTCCGGCTTGGTCGAAAGTTTATAGCCGCCGGCGAGTTCGCGTATCGCGAGGCCCCGAGCCGGAGCGGCGTACTCCTCCACTAATTCTTCGAGGATGCTCTGAACCAAATCCAATGGCTGCTCGATCGCCGCCGCAATCTGGTCCGTCGAAAGAGGCTCGTCAGTAATATAAACGGCTGCTTCGATCACGGCCTTCAACCGGTCACGGGCTTCTTTGCCGGGAACGGAGTTCGTCACCACCTCGGCAACAAAGTCCGACACTTCTAGAAACCCTTCTCCCTCGACCTCTTCCGGCAAAGACCCCCCTTCTGGGTCTTGACGGTCCGCCTCCGCAACATCAGCCTCCCCGCCCTGCGTCTGATGCGTCACTTCCGGCGCGGCGATTTCCGCGTCGTTCATCTTATTCACTTCTTGCATCCCTGTTTTATTGATAATCCTGTTCCACAGCGGTCAGGTCGTCCGAGATAAAGGCCTGGTCGTAGCTCTCATGGCGGCGCAGCGCGATGTCGCCAAACGCCTCTCCCTGTACCAGCTCAACTGCCTGGCGCTTCACCATTTCTAGAATGGCGAGGAACAAGCAGATCATGGCGCGTCTGCTGCGTTGCTGCTCAAACAGCTTCGTCGCCGAGAGCGTTTTGTCCTTCTTCAGCTTTTCGAACTGATCGCGTAAGTACCGCACCATGTCGGGTACGCTGACATCCTCTTTGCCGATTTCGTAGATCGGGCGATTCTTTAGGCGCTCCAGCACGTCCTGAAACGTCTTGACCAGATCGAAGATCGAGACCGCCAACCCCGGCCCCTCATCCTCCTGCAAGAAAAGTTCAATTTGAGGATTCGACCAGATAGCCTCTTCAACAATTCGTTTTTGCTGCAACATCTCAGCCGCGTTCTTGAAACGTTCGTGCTCAATCAGCCGTTCCACAAGCTCCGTTCGCGGATCTTCTTCGGGCGAGATTCGGTCCAGTTCGGGATCCCGTGGCAGTAACATCTTGCTCTTGATGTGGATCAGCGTGGCGGCCATGAACACAAACTCCGAGCTCAATTCAATGTCGAGTTCGGTCGCTTTTTGCATGTACGTCAGATATTGAGACGTAATCTGTGCGATCGGGAATGTCATAGATGTTGACTTGCTGCTTCTTGATCAAGTCGAGCAGCAGGTCCAGCGGCCCCTCGTAGCGCTCGAGGTGAAAGTTCAGAAGCGATGACACTAGCACCACGATAGCATGCAGAAAGGGCCTAAAATACTTGGAATCTGGCCGGTTTTGGACGTCTGGACGGGCGCTTTTCCCCGGTCTGTCGCCCTCAGCTGATCACCTGTCGTCCGAGTCCTCGACGACCGCGGGGATGGGCGATCACCCGCATCTGCCGAAACTGTGATAACCCTGAAAGCTCACTCAGTTCAAGGAGAAGACCCATGGCCAATTCTCTAAAGCAGGTTGCCGAGCGCTGGTTTGAGGACGTCTGGAACCAAAGATGCCGCGAGACGATCGATCAGTTGCTTGCGCCGGACTGCGTTATTCACGACGCGGGGCAGGACATAGTCGGCCCGGACGGCTTCAAACGTTTTTACGACACAATCCAGAGCACGCTCTCCGAAGTTCGCGTCAAACCGCAGTTGTTAATCAGCGAAGGCGATTACGTATCGGTGCGGTGGGTTTCCAGTGGAAAGCATAAAGAAACCGGAAGAAACGTTGCGATTACTGGCATGAGCTTGATCCGCTTCCACAACGGCCGCTTAGCCGAGGCCTGGCAGAACTGGGATCTTCACGGCATGATGCAACAGATCGCCCCGGAACGAGCAATGCCTGCGGCCGCCGGTTAGCCCGGAAGCGAGCGAGGCGACCGCCTTTCTCAGTACGGCGGCCCGCCCGAGCCCGGACTTTGCCCCTGCTTCTGGCGGCGCTGTTCCTCCGCCTTACGCCGCTCCTCCGGGCTGGTGCCCTTGAAATACAGCCGCACCGTAACGTGATGTGAGGTGTCGTCGGGCGAAAAATCCGAACGCGTATTTCCCAGATTGTCGAATAGCTGAGCCTCATTCACCTTCTTGAGAAAGTAATCCGGGTACTCGGGATTGAAGGGCTTGCCCTCCTTTTCACCCCACATCTTGCGAATCACGGGTTCGCTCTCAATGTCTAGCCCATGGATCTCCAACGTCTGGAACGTATACAACGGTCCGGGCGCCATGTTGAACACCAGGTTCACAGTCTGCTTCTTCTCATCGAGTGTGCGCTCCACTTCGGCAGTCGCATCCAGGTGGCCGTGCCGCTTCATCGCCGAAACCAGGTCGGCCCGGAAGTTGTCTACCTTTTCGCCGTTGAAGATGTCGCCCACTTTGAATTTCAGCATCGCCTTGACGTCGTCGGCACTCAAGTCGCCGCCGCGAAACGTCATGGGGCCGAACTTGTATTGCGGCCCCTCATTGATGGTCACCTTCACCAGGTAGCCATTGATGTCTTTGGCCTTCTCGGCCTCGATCTTCGGAAAGGAGACGCCCACATAGCCCTGGGTCTCGTAGAGCCCCTTCACCGAAGCGTCCAGTATTTGCTTGAGCCGAATATCGGTGTAAGGCGCGCCAACGGCAACCTCATTGACTGACCTGAGGATCGCCGCTGTTTCCAGCACCTTGTTTCCGCTGACCTCGACGCGAGCAATGGTAGGAATCGGCGTATTGGGCCGGAACAATACCGCCAGTTGTTTGGGATCCTCAGGGCTCAAATGTCCCACCACCTTCACGCCCGGCTTGGTTTGGTCCACGAATTCCTGGATGGCATCCCGGTAGTGTTTCACCACCAAATCCGTAGCTGGGAATGCGGTCGATATACAGCGGAATGCGCTCCCGCAGATACTTCCGTAGCTCCGCCTCCGGCACTCCCAGGTCTTCAAACCGCATGGGATATACCTGGTCGTACTCAATCACGTTGAACGTAAGGTCGTATTGGGGAGGTTTACCTGTGAACGCGAATTCATAGGTCACGCCGGCAAACAAGTCCGTATCTGTGATTCGCTGGTCCGCCGCAGCGAAGTCGGCAGCGGTCACAGCCTGGCCCAGGGTCAACCCGATCACCTTCACGATGTCCGCCGTCTGGTACATGTGGTTTCCCTTCACCTGAACGCTGTGAAGGAAGCCTGGCGCAGCCTGCGGGCTGTTCTGCGGGTTGCTCTCTGGCGGCTTTTTGGCCGAGGTTTGCCCGCTAAGCGCTAGCGCTCCCAGTGCAGCCACGAAGATAGCTCTGGCGAACCCCATACTTCATTCTACGTAGTGGTTACGCCGCTCGTTTCCGCATTAACCTGATGCGCCGCTCTTTGCTCATAAAGGCCGTTCTACGTTGGGCTTACGCGCTCGGGTGCCGGCTCCGGCGACCTGGCGCGTGAATGCTACATTGGGTAGGAAATGGCATATGACGTTGTGGTGATCGGTAGCGGCCCCGGCGGCTACTCAGCGGCGGTACGCGCCGGCCAATACGGCCTCAAGACCGCACTGATTGAAAAGCAACCTCGGCTCGGTGGAACCTGCCTGCTGGTGGGGTGTATTCCTACCAAGAGCTTGCTCCACACGGCTGATGTTTGGGATTACTTCAAGCACTCCGAAGAGCAAGGGATTCAATGCCAGAATCCTCAACTGAATTACCCGGCAGCGGTCGGCCGCAAGGACAAGATTGTCACCAAGCATTCCAAGGGCATCGAGTTCCTGATGAGGAAGAACAAGGTCGACGTCATCAGGGGCTATGCGCGGCTGCTCGGAGGCGGGCGCATCGAGGTGGAAGGCGAGCAGGGTAAGCAGATTGTCGAAGCCAAGAACATCATCCTCGCCACCGGCTCTGAAGCGCGCATGCTGCCAGGGCTGGTGCCTGACCCGGACCTCATTCTCACCAACATCGAAATTCTGAATCTGACCACCGTACCCAAGACGCTCGGCATCGTCGGCGCGGGCGCCGTCGGCGTCGAATTTGCCTCCATGTTCAACCGTTTCGGTTCCAAAGTCACTGTCCTGGAGATGTTGCCGCGCGCGGTTCCGGTGGAAGACGAAGAAGTCTCTAAAGAGCTCGAAAAGTACTTCAAGAAGACGGGAATCCGCGTGGAAACGGGCACGAAAGTGGAAAGCGTCCGCCGCAACGCAGCCAGCGTTAGCCTGTCTGCGACCCTTTCGAACGGCGACAAGGAAGAACTGGAGTTCGAGAAGCTGTTGGTTGCGGTTGGGCGCAAGCCAAACACGGAAAACCTCGGTCTCGAGAAGACCCGCGTTGAACTCGATCGCGGCTTCGTGAAAGTGGACGGCCAGCAGCGCACCGCCGAGCCCGGCGTGTATGCCATTGGCGATATCGTGGCCGGAACGCCCCAACTCGCGCACGTTGCCACCGCCGAAGGTATGGTAGCCGTCGGAAACATCGCCGGCAAACTTCGCCCACCCATCAATCGGAATCGCATCCCCGGCGCAACCTACACGGAACCGGGAATTGGCAGCGTTGGTCTGACAGAAGCGCAGGCCCGAACCCAGGGTTACAAGGTAAAGGTCGGCAAGTTCCCGTTTGTGGGCGACAGCAAAGCCACCATTCTTGGCATGCACGAGGGCTTCGTCAAAGTGGTCTCGGACGAAAGGTTCGGCGAGATCCTCGGTGTGCACATCATCGGCCCACAAGCCTTCGAATTGATCTCGGAAGCGGTTGCCGCCATGGAGGCTGAGGCAACCGTCGACACCCTGGTCAACACCATCCACGCGCATCCCACGCTCTACGAAGCCGTGGGAGAGGCTTTCAACGCCGTCAACGGCTTGGCCATCAATATCTAGTGCAGCTCAAAGCGCCGGACGGTATGCGGAAATGTGAACTGCTCGATCTCGGACGCCTCGATTGGCACGCAGCGTTTCGCATCCAGCAGCAGTTCGTCGAAGAACGGAAGCGCGGCCAAGGTTGCGACCGCCTGCTTTTCCTGGAGCACCCACACGTCGTGACGATGGGGCGCAATGCCAAGCCGCAGCACCTGTTAGCCAGTCCCGAAATCCTGGAACGGGCCGGCATCGGCCTCGTCGAAACCGACCGGGGCGGCGACGCCACCTATCATGGGCCGGGACAACTGGTGGGCTACCCGATCCTCGATTTGCGAGAATGGAGGCGCGATGTTCGGGCTTATTTCCGGGCAGTCGAGCAGCTTCTAGTTGATGCCTTAGCCACTCTCGGCGTGCAGGCGAGTGCCGGCCGGGAACCAGGTCACGAAGGTGTTTGGGTCGGTGGGGCCAAGCTCGCTGCCATCGGCATTCACATTAGCCGCTGGATCACATCGCATGGCTTTGCGCTCAACATAGATACGGACTTAAGCTACTTTCATTACATCGTGCCCTGCGGTCTCGACAAGCCGGTTTGTTCGCTGCGTAGCCTCGGTTCGACGGCCGGCCGCGACGAGGTGCAGCAGGCCATCGCTGACTCGTTTGCGAAAACGTTTAACTATCAATTGGTAATGGCGCATCAGGAAGTCTAGGGATCCTCGAAGGAGAACAAATGGCAGACGTGGTTATGCCCCAAATGGGCGAAAGCATCGTGGAAGGCACCTTGACGCGATGGCTGAAAAAGGTGGGCGAGAAAGTTGAGCGCGATGAGCCGCTCTTTGAGATCTCAACCGACAAAGTAGATACCGAGATTCCGGCGCCCGAAGCCGGCGTTCTCTCGGAAATCCTCGTCCCGGAGGGCACCACCGTCGGCATCAATACAGTCGTTGGCCGGATCGGCGCTTCTGCTTCCGCCTCGGCGGCGCAACCTGCCGCGGCTGTACCTCCCGCTCCCGCCCCGGCTCCTTCACCGTCTCCGGCGGTTGCAGCCCTTCCAACTCCTGCTCCGTCCGCACCTCCGCCCGCCGCCCCATCCAGCCAGGAAGACGACCTCGGCCCGCTTTCTCCGCTGGTCCGCAAAATGGCCCGGGAGTACAACATCGATCTTGCCAGCGTCAAGGGTACCGGCGCCGGCGGCCGCATCAGCAAACAGGACGTTGAAGCCTTTATCGCCGCCCAGGCAGCTAGAACCTACAGCGCAGCAACCACAGCACCCGCGCCCGCACCTGCTGGGGCTGCCCCGCTCCCGTTGGCCGAAAGCGCCAAGACGCGCATCGAACCGATGAGCACCATGCGCCAGAAAATCGCCGAGCATATGGTGAACAGCAAGCGCACATCCGCCCACGTCACCACCGTCCACCGCATTGACTTCACCAAGGTGGTCAAGCTCCGCGACAAGGCCAAGAAAGAGTTTCAGGAGCGGAACGGCTTCTCTCTCACGTTCCTGCCATTCGTCACTGCTGCCACGGCCGAAGCACTACGTGCCTTCCCCATCTTCAACGCCGCCATCGATGGCAAGAACATCGTCTACTTCCGCGATATCAACATCGGCATTGCCGTCGCGCTGGAAGGCGGCCTGATTGTCCCCGTCATCCGCAACGCTGATGAGAAGAATGTCACCGGTCTCCAGCGAGCCATCGTCGATCTCGCCACGCGGGCCCGTTCTCGCCAGTTGAAGCCCGACGAAGTCCAGGGTGGCACCTTCTCCATCACCAACTTCGGCAGTTTCGGAAGCATCTTTGCCACACCCGTCATCAACCAGCCGCAGGTTGCCATCCTCGGAATCGGGGCGGTTGAGAAAGTTCCGGCTGTGGTGGAAGGCGATGCCATCGCCATTCGCTCTCAAGCCCATCTGGCGCTCACCTTCGACCACCGTCTGATTGACGGCGCTCTGGCCGATCAGTTCTGCCAGAAGGTCAAGTCGATCCTGGAAAACTGGTCCGCCGACATCCTCTAGGTTGAATCAGGAACCCCGATGCGGTACTTGAGCCGCAACGGCAAAAGCCGGGATTCATCGTCCCGGCCTTTCAATCTCCCTTCGACCGCAGTTCTCCCGGCTCCATCGAATCCCGGCCCATTGCGTTCAACCCGTCCCTTGAAAATTCCAAGAGACGTAACCTCAGCCCTCCCGCCAGCGCCACCCTCCCCAACCCCTGCCACCAAGCCGGGTGTAAGGCATATTTAAAAGCTACTATTCATCGGCTTTCTCCCTGTTTACGCTATACACCACGTTTTGTGTGTGACATTCCCAAGTTTCATACTTGACGAAATCTTTACGGGGGATTACTATTCGGTTTCGGCCCTGTACTGGTACTTGACTCCTTCTTTCAGAAAAGAGGTCCATGCATGACCTTCCAGGTTGGCGAAAAAGTGGTTTATCCAAACCACGGTATTGGCACCATCGAGAATATTAGCTCTCGCTGCTTCGGTGCCCAACACGAGCGCTTTTACCTTCTTAGACTCCTCCCGAACAGTATGACCGTCATGGTTCCTTTTTCCCACGTGGGCGATGTGGGACTCCGAAAGGTGACAAAGTGCGCTGAAATCACGCGCGTTTTGAGCTATCTTGCGGCTGGCCGTCCTGGCTGCGTTCAGGATTGGAAAGACCGCTTTAAGGAGAACTCGGACAAGATGAAGAACGGCAGCCTGCTTGAGATTGCCGAGGTCTTCAAAACCTTGCTCATGATTCAGACCGAGAAGCCGCTCTCCTTCCGCGAGAAGAAGATGCTCGATCGAGCGCGGCACATGATCATCATGGAAACCTCCATCGCCAAGGCCGTCAAGGAGTTCGACGCGATCTTGTTGATCGAGCGGGCCTTAGGCAAGTCCGGCTTGCCCATGCCGGCCGCCCTCTAGCGCAAGAGTCTTCCCCCCCGTGGCGCGGGCTGTTTAGCCTGCTGAGCCGAGATTCGTCTCGGCTTTGGCTCCCTCTACATTCCCGCCCCTTGCGCCTTCTTCGGCCCACGCTTCACTCCGGTCATCTCACGAATGAATTCCACTTCCTCGAGCTTATACGGTGTGCCATCGGTTCTGAACACCTCATGGAACCATACCGCCGGCTCCCGATCCGTGTAGGGATGTGCCCAGGAATCCCACGGCAGGTAAGTCTGCGTCTTGCCGGCCACCAGGCCCCAGTTGTAGGCCGCCACTTTATGCTCCTTCGCAATCGGCAGAGTGCCCTGGAACGTGCTTCCGTTCCCTCGCGCCATGTATTCCGTGCACAGAATAGGGCGGTTGTACTGCTTCAACCACTCAATGCGTTTCTCAAACTCGGCTGGCCCGTCGTAGTTGTGGAACGATGTCACGTCGGAATTGTCCAGCTGGATCTTCGCCATCTTCGATAGTTTCTCGGGCGACGACCAGTCTCCTTGCCACACACCGCTGGTCAACGGTTGAGTTGCCCCCGCAGCCCGCGCCCATTGGAACACTTGGGGCAGCAGCGCTTCCACCAGCGCAACTTTGTCTTTGGGTTCGCGCTTACCGTAACTGGAGCCGTTGTAGTTATCCGGTTCATTCCAGACGTCCCAGCCTAGAACACGCTTGTCCTTTGCGAACGCGCCCACCACGCCCTTCACATACTCTTCCAGCCGCGGCCGTTCGTTCTCGTCCTCCAGCGCCTTCGCGCCCGGACTCTGCACCCAGCCCGAGTTGTGCACGCCCGGCACGGGCGCGTGTTGTTTACCCAACCGCGGGTCGGGATCCCAGCAGGAATCGAACAGCACGAACAGCGGTCGAATGTGATGCTTATTCGCAATCGTCAGAAACGTGTCGATCCTCTTCTTGAAACCCGGCGCATCCTGCTCCCACAACAAATCGTGCAGGAACACCCGCATCGTGTTCATGCCGAGGCTCTGCGCCCATCCCAGCTCCAGGTCGATACGCTTGGGGTCAAACGTGTCCTCCTGCCACATCTCCAGCTCGTTAATGGCGGTGGCCGGAATGTAGTTGCTTCCCACCAGCCATGGCTCTTTGCTGTACCAGACGTTCGCCGCCTGCTCCGTCCAACGCGGCGACTCCGCCCGAACAGGCAATTGCAGAAAAAGCGGCGCCACCAGCACTACCGAAAGAACGACTCGTTTCATAAGGTCGTCCTGATTCTACACCCCGTCCAACCACGCCGTGGACCGCCCTCAGCGCAAGTTGTGGACCTCCCTCCAATTGCTATACTGGTGAAGATTCACCACTCCTGTGGCGCTATCGTCTAACGGTTAGGACAGAGCCCTCTCAAGGCTTAAATAGGGGTTCGATTCCCCTTAGCGCTACCAACTCTTCTCGCCACGAACGGGATCGTCTTGCCCCGGTCGGCCGCTTAAACAGGCTCTTACTGGGGTGGGGGTAGCCCCTCCTGGCCGCTGGCCTCAGAAGCGCACCGCTGCACCAGAACTGCACCTCGCTCCGGCTTGCGGCTCGGAGTCCGGTACGTCTCGACAACTGCATCCCGATTCTCGTACACCACGTCGCCGCAAATCAGGCCCGTCTGCGGCTCTAGCCCTGAGACATCAGAGGGCGCGCCGGTAGGCTGCACCAGCATCCTGTACAAGGCGGTCCGCCGGTCCCAATCCGCGAGGGTGAAGATCACGGCGCGGGGAGCGTAAACCGCCGGCACGCGATCGTTAGGGACGTAGAGCTGGGCATTGGGCGGAAGGATTTTATCCAGAGCTACGAAGTCCTCCCTGAGAGCGACATAGCGCTTCAGAAAATCTTCGCGTGTGGTCGCGCCGAGTACCACTGAGGCGAACGGTCTTATCCCAGGTGGTGTGATCACTGCTCTTGGCCAGCCCTCCTGGAAAGAAGACCGCTGCCAACCCAGTGAAAGTGGCCAGATCCCCTAATGCATGCGCCCCGGCCGTCACGTACCACACGGCTGGGTACAAGCCGATGGCACTGACCACGGTGGCCAGCAAACCCACTTCCGTGCGTCCCGTTGCCTCCGTCACAACGCCGTAAAATCAGCAGCCACAGAGCCATCCCGAATCCCAGGCTCAGAATGTTGCCGGCGTCGGCCGTATTCGTGGCGTGAAAAACCGTTTCAGCAATCTGGTAGCCCATTTGCGGGACAATGGCTTGCTCGTAGGGAAGCTGGTAGACGCGTAAACCGTGATCCTCCAATACCCGCCGGCCCGTGAGCATGTGGTAATAAAGTTCGTCGATCTTGGTTGAGGGTGCCAGGCTGATCAACACGAGCACGATCAGCACCAGGCCCAGTAGGCCGAACATCAATGTTCGAAACGGTGCCGCCGGACGCCACGGCGGGTTGGTATAACGCCCCCGTCCAATCCAGTGGCCCAGTAGCCCGAGGACAACCATACCGGCCGCCAGTAACCGGAAGCCGGTCCGTCCCGATCCGGCGATCGCCAGCACCTGGACAGAGACGGAGCACGCCGCAAATCCGGCCAGCATTGCCAAGGCGAGGTACCAATGCAGCGGCAGGGGACGCAAAGGCCGGATCAACAGTCGGCCTACGCCACTGAGGCTAACCAGACTTGTGATACCCGCGAGCAGATTGAGAACCAAGTGCCAGTATAGACACGCGTCGAACTGCCTAACTCCGCGCTAGAACAGTCGAACCCCTTAGAATTACATCCATATGGACGACCCCGCCCGCGGCATTTTGTTCGACCTCGACGGCGTGCTTTACAACGACAGCGAACCCATTCATGGCGCGGTCGAAACCGTCCGCTGGGTTCAAGAGCATCGCATCCCCTACTTGTTCGTCACCAACACAACCTCCCGATCCCGCACCGCGTTGGCCGGCAAGCTGGCCGGTTTCGGCTTTTCGGCCTCGGAGTCAGAGATTCTCACACCAGCCCTCGCCGCGGCCCAGTGGCTGCGATCGCAAGGCGGACAAGAAATCGCTTTGTTTGTTCGCGCTTCGGCGCGCCCGGAATTTGCGGATCTGGCGTGCCTGCCTGATCACGCCGAACGCGGCGCGGCTTATGTGGTGATCGGGGACCTCGGCGAGCAGTGGGATTATCGAACGCTCAACCGCGCCTTCCGGTTACTCCACCACAACCCGCAGGCGCAGCTGGTCGCCTTGGGCATGACCCGCTACTGGCTGGCGTCAGACGGCATCTCGCTGGACGTCGCGCCGTTCGTGGCTGCGCTCGAGCATTCCGCAGGCCGCAAGGCGCTGGTATTCGGGAAGCCCGCCGCGCCCTTCTTTCAGGCTGCCGCGGAGCGGCTGGCTATGCGGGTCGGGCAGGTGCTCATGATCGGCGATGATTTAGAGACTGACATCGGCGGTTCACAAGCGGCTGGCCTGAAAGGCGCACTGGTGAAAACCGGCAAGTTCCGGCCTTCCGACCTACAGGGTTCAGTCCGCCCTTACGCTGTTCTTGACTCCATAGCGAGCCTCCCGGACTGGTGGCTCGCTAGCTCCCGCCGGCCGGGAGAGCTATAGTAATGCGAGGCACTCATCCCACGTCAATTCGCGTAAGGTCCGCCCATGATGGTCACTGAATTTAAAACCCGCCAGATCGAGCCCGACATAACGGTGGTCGAACTCACGGGCCAACTCCACGCCGGTAACACTTTGCTTTCGGTGGAGGGTTCGCTCAACAAAATACTCAAAGAGGGGCCCAAGAAGGTCGTGGTAGATCTCAGTGGCCTGCACCTCATCGACAGCTCCGGCATCGGTGTTCTGGTGGTTTCTAGTGCTGAGGTGCGAAAGCTGGGCGGTTCGTTCCGCCTGGCGGGAGCGGTCGGCTCGGTGGCAAATGTCCTTGAGATGATCGGCCTGAATCAGGTCATCCCCATGGATCCTGACGTCGACACGGCTGTTCGTAACTTGGCAAGCCCGCATCCCCAATAGGACCTAAGCCCTACCGAGCCGCGACGGTCACCGAGCGGTTGCCCGGAATCTCCCGGCCCGTTTTGTTTTGAGCCTGATGCACAAAATGCACCAACCGGAGTGCCTTATCCCAGGTGTTGTTTTTGCGATACGAATCAGGGGTGGCGGGCGCTCGGGGTTTCGGGTATTGGGGTGAAGCGCCCGCCGTCGTTACGGGGATGTACCTTTATAACTGGTTTCCGAGGCAAAAAGTTACGTTTTTCTCGAAAACCCGTTGTTTTGCTAGTCCTTAGCTAATCAAACATGCCCTCAAATAGCACCGAACTCAAATAACGCTCGCCGGAGTCAGGTAGTATTACCACAATCGTCTTGCCTCGCATCTCCGGTTCTTTGGCGACACGGATCGCAGCTGCTACGGCAGCGCCGCAAGAAATGCCGGAAAGGATGCCTTCTTCACGCGCCAACCGGCGGGCCATCTCAATCGATTCTTCGTTGGTGACCAGCTCTGTTCGGTCCACAATCGTCAGGTCCAGCGTGTCAGGCACGAATCCCGCGCCGATGCCCTGAATCTTGTGTGGCCCGGGTTTCACCTCTTCGTGATGAATGGTCTGGGTGATCACCGGGCTGTGGGTTGGTTCCACCGCGATGGAAATCAGGGGATGTTTCTTCTCATGCTTGATGTAGCGGGAAATACCGGTAATCGTCCCGCCGGTCCCAACGCCCGAAACCAGCACGTCAACCGCACCGCCGGTGTCCTCCCATATCTCGGGACCAGTCGTCCTGAAGTGGATCAAAGGATTTGCCGGATTCTTGAACTGCTGTGGCATCAAATAATGGTTTGGATCAGAAGCGAGGATTTCCTCGGCCTTGGCAATTGCACCCTTCATGCCCTTCGGCCCCTCGGTCAAAACCAGATTCGCGCCCAGTACCTTCAGCACTTTTCGCCGCTCAATCGACATCGTCTCGGGCATCGTCAGCGTGATGGGATAACCACGCGCCGCCGCAACAAATGCAAGCGCAATGCCCGTGTTCCCGCTCGTCGGCTCAACGATTTCTTTTCCCGGCCCCAGCAGCCCGCGCTCCTCGGCGTCCCAAATCATCGCTGCGCCGATTCGGCATTTCACCGAGTATGCGGGGTTCCGTCCCTCAATCTTCGCCAAAACTGTTGCGCCTGTGCCCTCGGTTACTCGGTTCAGCCTCACCAGTGGCGTCCTGCCAATGCTTAGTGAATTGTCTTGGTAAACCACACAGCCTCCTCTTCCTTAGATGTCCCAGTTCGGAATGTATTGCGATTGCCTTGCTTGCCAACCCCGAGCCAGCTCTCCGAAGGTGGTTTGGTCCAACACGTCGGAGATCGCCTGATCCACCTTCCGCCACACTTCCCCGAACGGATCGTTCCCATGCGGGCGCGGGCCGCCCTTGACATTTTCAACCGCCCGAAGCACATCGCCGACCGTAATATTGTCCGCAGACCGGGCCAGCAGGTAGCCCCCCTCCGCCCCCCGCCTGGAATCCACGAACCCACTTTGCTTCAGACCGGCCAGAATCAGTTCCAGAAACTTCTGAGGAATCTTCTGCCGTTTCGCGATATCCGCTATCTTAATGGGACTCATCTGCACGGTTCCAGGAGGGGCATTCAGATACTGAACCGCGAGATCGAAAACCGCCTTTAACGCGTACTCGCTTTTCACGGAAATGTTCATGGCTCTGCCGTTTACGATTTTATCCCTGTTGTCGATCTGGAATCGAAAGTATTCCGGAGAACAATTCTACATGAGCCGGCACAGGATGCTAAACGAGCCGTGCCCCTCGCTTTCTTGGGGAGCGACAGTTTTTGAAGCGCCCCGTCCCGATGCCGACCAAGCCTGGCACCCTTTAGCGCCGAAGGAGCCGACGATTTCCCAGGTCGCCACGTCTCCCATTTGTCAGGATCGAAAATCTGACATATCATGCCGTAATCACCGTTCCGTTCCTCCCGCCCCGTAAGCCGGAGGGAATCGAGCACGGTGGGCATTCTAAAGGAGAACTATGGCTACTGTTCTTAACCCGCCCGAAACCCACGTCGCAATTCGGCAGACCAAACTACTGATCGACAACAAATGGGTCGATAGCGTATCAGGCAAAACATTTGAGACCATTAACCCCGCCACTGGCGAGGTGCTCACTAAGGTCGCTGAGGCCGATTCCGCGGACGTCGACTTAGCCGTGAAGGCCGCCCGCAAGGCCTTCCATATGAAGAGCCACTGGCGGCGCATGTCCGCTTCCGAGCGTGGCAAGCTGCTCAACCGCCTGGCTGATCTGATTGAAAAGCAACGGGATGAACTGGCCACCCTCGAGTCTCTCGACAACGGCAAGCCCCGCCACATCGCCCTGGCGGCCGACCTGCCGCTCACCATCGCCTGCTACCGCTATTACGCGGGCTGGGCCGACAAGATTCAGGGCAAAACCATCCCCATTGCCGGCGACTACTTCTGCTATACCCGGCATGAGCCGGTAGGCGTCGTGGGGCAAATCATCCCCTGGAACTTCCCGCTTCTGATGCAGGCCTGGAAGCTGGCGCCGGCGCTGGCTGCCGGCAATACCGTCATCCTCAAAGTCGCCGAGCAAACCCCGCTAAGCGCGCTGCGCGTCGGAGAACTCATCCTCGAGGCCGGCTTCCCGGACGGTGTCGTCAACATCCTCGCCGGATACGGCCCCACCGCCGGCGGCGCCATCGCTCGCCACATGGATATCGATAAGGTCGCCTTCACGGGTTCCACTGAGGTAGGGAAACTCATTATGAAGGCGGCCGCCGAGACCAACCTAAAGCGCGTCACGCTGGAGCTTGGCGGCAAGAGTCCCAACATCGTCTTCTCCGATGCCCCCCTCGACGAGGCCGTGGAAGGCGCTCATTTCGCCCTGTTCTTTAATCAGGGCCAGTGCTGCTGCGCCGGCTCAAGAACCTATGTCGAAGAGAAAATCTACGACCAATTCGTGGAGCGTAGCGTCGCGCGCGCCAAGGCCCGCACCGTCGGTAATCCGCTTGACCCCAAGACCGAGCAGGGCCCGCAAGTCGATAACGATCAATTCGACAAAGTGATGGGCTACGTAGAGTCCGGCAAGCGCGACGGCGCTAAAATGCTGTGCGGCGGCGAGCGCGTTGGGGACCGCGGCTACTTCGTGGCGCCCACGATCTTTGCGGATGTGAAGGACAACATGAAGATCGCCCAGGAAGAGATCTTCGGGCCCGTCATGAGCATCCTCAAGTTCCGCGATATGGACGACCTCGTCGACCGGGCCAATGCCAACATGTATGGCTTGGCCGCCGCTGTCTGGACCCAGGACGTTACCAAGGCCCTCCACGTGGCTAATAACGTTCGTGCGGGTACCGTTTGGGTCAACTGCTACGACGTCTTCGACGCCGCCGCTCCCTTTGGCGGATTCAAGCAATCCGGCCTCGGGCGCGAACTGGGCGAGTACGGCCTTCAGCAGTACACCGAGGTCAAGACCGTTACCGTCAAGCTGTAAGTCTTCCTCAAGGCGAATGGAGCCGTACCGCACTTTGGCGCGGTGCGGCTCTTGTTGATTACACGCCAGCTTCGTGCTCTTTAGCCTCTACGCCGCTTTCGGCAGCGACGAGGCTTCCGCCTCGCTAGTCAGCAAGACTTCCGTTGCGATTCGAAGCAAATCGTCCGCGTGTTCACTCAAATCGACTTCTTTCGAAAACCGGCGCAGGTTTATTCGAAAGCTCCGCCGCAGTGCCGACAACGCATCGTCGAATTTCATCGAGGGAATGTCGATCTGGGTGAACTTCAGGATCGCATCCATCAACTCGGTTTCGGTATTGAACATCCGGTAGATCGAACGCTGGTTCTTCGAGACATACTCCACCACATGCTTGCTGCGATACGCAAAATAATGTTCCCGTGTGAACCAGTCGAACCTGCGTGTATTCAAGGCTGCCAACTCACTCTTCAGCTTGGCTGACGCAGATTTGTAGGCTTTCGCAAGTACGTCCGTCCGCTGTACGTCGTAGGTAAAGACGTTGGAAGGCTTGCCATAAAAGGGTGTAGTGCACATGTACACCAGAAATGGATAGGCAGAGTGCGGCCTTTGTAGCAGTTCGGGGTTTGCATGGAACCACGTCCGAACCCAGCGCCGCATCGCGCCCTGCATGGCCCGCGATACCTTGCTGTAAACCGGGAAATACTCCTGCGTCCGCTCGCGCGGCGCCGATTTCCAGACCGTCAGGTCCGGCAGTGCTGTGTGTGCTTGCTTTGCAGCCTTCCCTCCAGGATCTGCAATGACGGTTTGGGGCGAAGGCATTACCTGTAGCTTTCCCATCTGTTGCTCCGCAGTTCGGTGAAATTGTGGCCTTGGTGCACCCAAAAAAAGAGGCCGGCAGGTAACCAACCTGCTGGCCTCGATAAAGGAAACACGCAAGTCCCAGCCGGCGAAGCGCTCAACTCCACCGGCGATTTGAGTAAAGCACATCAAAGTCGAAATCCGAACTACATCGACCGTTTCCCGCCCCGGGAGTTCTCCATAGATCGTTGAAAAAGATTGAGAAAAGCACTTTCGAGAAAAATCTTCAACTTTTGTGATCGGTTTCTGGCTACGGATGTAAGCGCAGACATAACGAAGGGCTCGATATGTGTTAGAACAAAGATGTCTGCCCCAATCGATTCTGCTTCGAGGTGCCCGGCAGTTGTTGACACTGCGCGGCATCCCCAGCTTCCGTCGTGGCGCTGCCCTTCAGGAATTGTCGATCATCGAAGACGGAGCCGTTCTAATCCGCGACGGGCTCGTCGACTCGGTTGGCCCTTCACGGCGCGTGGAGAACCTTCGGGAGGCTCGCCACGCAATTGAGATTCCAGTCCACGGTCGTGTGGTCATGCCCGGTTTCATCGACCTCGGTCTGCGCGTCTTCCTGCCGGCTAAGAAGCGCCGGCCATTCATCCAAATCAGGAATGCCGCTTCGATGCTGCTACGCTGTTGTCTTCAATACGGCACAACCTCGGCTGAGTTGGAGTCGGGCGGAAGCGAGTGCCCGGCCGACGATCTTCCGTTGCTTCGTCAAGCCCTCAAGGTTGGCGTAGACGGCGACGTAGCTTACTCCTGGCGTCTGCACCTGCCCCCAAAGGACCCCGGCGGAAGCTGGGAGACTCATCTTTACGACCAGCTTCAATACGTCACGAAGCATCGTCAGGCCCAATCTCTCACAGTGCATCAGGGCGGCGTGTCGCTCGACGTGTTTGGACGCGCGGTGCGCATGGCGCACTCAGCTGGCTTGAAGCTGAAGCTAAACTCCTGGTCCGAGACGGAGGACGAGTTCCTGCGGCTTGCCGCGCAATACGGATTGATCAGCGTCACCGGTCCGTCTCTCTGTCCGGGCGGAAGCCTCAAGACCATCGCCTCTCTTCCCTCAGGCGCCGTTTTCCGCCCGCTTCTCGACCTAAGGCAGCCCCCTTCCGAGCAATACAGTCTGACCAACTTCATCACCGACGGTGGCGCCCCGGTGCTTGCCAGCGGCCACGGCGAACACAGCCCTGGCTTTAGCATGCAAGCCGCTGTCGAACTCGCGGTTCTCCGTCATGGCATGACCCTTGAACAGGCGCTTTCAGCCGCTACCATCAATGCGGCTTGTTCCGCCGGCTGGGGCACGGACCGTGGCAGTCTCGAAGTCGGTAAACGCGCCGACATCCTCGTCCTTAACCTCTCCGACTATCGCGATATAACCTACCAGTTGGGCATCAACTACGTCGGCATGGTGATACGCCGCGGTGCGGTGGTGTTTAATCGGACTAGCTGGAGAGCCGGCGCCGCGCGCCACTGAGCTTTGCGCCACTGAGCTTTGCGCTGAGTTCTGCGCGGGCACGAAGTCAATATGATCGAATGCGTACCTAACATTTCCGAGGGCAGGAACCCCGCCGTCATCGATGCCGTCGTCGCCGAGATCACAGCAGTGCCGGGTATTCTCTTGCTGCACCGTACCAGTGATCCCGATCACAATCGCAGCGTCATCACGTTTGCCGGTCCCGAAGAGGCGGTCCTCGAAGCGGCCGTGCGCGCTGCGATCAAGTCCTCGGAAACCATCGACCTGACCAAGCACAAGGGCGTTCATCCACGCCTCGGCGCGCTCGACGTGCTGCCCTTCGTTCCGCTTGGGGACACGCCGCTCAGCACCTGCGTCGAGATCGCCCATCGCGCCGGCGAGCGCATCTGGCACGAAGCAGGCGTGCCAGTCTATTTCTACGAGGCCGCGGCGCGCCAGCCCGAACGGATGCGCCTCGAAGACGTTCGCCGCGGCCAGTTTGAAGGCCTGCGCGAGGCAGTCGTACTGGACGAAACCAGACAACCTGACCTGGGTGGGCCTACCCTTCACCCCACCGCCGGCGCGGTGATTGTGGGCGCACGCAAGCTCCTGGTCGCTTTCAACATCAACCTTCACACGAATGACCTGAGCGTGGCGAAGGACATCGCCCGGGCCATCCGAACCAGCAGCGGAGGGTTCCCTGCCGTCAAGGCGCTTGGCTTTGCCCTTCCATCACGCGGCCAGGTTCAGGTGTCCATGAACCTCACCGACTTCAATCAAACCCCGCTCCATGTGGTCTATCAGGCCGTCGCTCGCCTCGCCGGCGAACGCGGCGTGGAAGTGGCTCAAAGCGAACTGATCGGTCTGATCCCACGGCGCGCTTTGGAGCAGGCGGCCGCCGGCCTGCTCCAGCTCACCGGTTTCGATTCCCAACGCGTCATTGAGAATCGCCTCGAGACCCTTCAACACAAAACGCCCCGTCTAAACTGAAGAGAGTGCTTGTCACCATCTCCCATCAGCCGGTGCGGCCGAGCTGGCTGCGCGCCCCGGCTCCCGTCGGCGATAACTATCGCGAACTGAAAGACCTGGTCGGCGACCTCCATCTGCACACGGTCTGCGAGAGCGCGGCCTGCCCGAACATCGGTGAATGCTGGAATCGCCGGACCGCGACTTTCATGATCCTCGGGAACGTCTGCACCCGCCGCTGCGGCTTCTGCGCCGTACAGAAGGGCGCGCCTCTCGAAGTCGACATGGACGAGCCGCGTCGGGTGGCTGAGGCCTGCGCAACCCTGGGCCTGCGCTACGCCGTCATCACCAGCGTCAACCGCGACGACCGCCCGGACGGCGGCGCCGAACTCTTCCGCCTGACCATTCAGGCTATCCGGCATCGCGTCCCCGGCTGCAAGGTGGAAGTGCTGGTGCCCGATTTCCAGGGCTCGCACGCCGCCATGGACATTGTCATGAATGCCCACCCGGACGTGCTCAACCACAACACCGAGACCGTGCCCCGCCTCTATCGCGCAGGTGCGCCTCGGCGCGCGCTACGAGCGGTCGCTCGACATGCTCCGCTATGCCAAGCAGGTTCGCCCGCATGTGCCCACCAAGTCAGGCCTGATGCTGGGGCTCGGCGAGACCAGGAGTGAAGTGCTCGACGTGATGCGCGATCTTCAGCGCCATCGCGTGGACATCCTCACCCTAGGCCAGTACCTTCGGCCTTCCGCTGAGCACTTGCCGGTCCTGCGCTACGTTCCGCAACCGGAATTCGACGAATACAAAAGGGCCGGCTACGAGATGGGTTTCGCCCACATCGAAGCCGGCCCGTTAGTCCGCAGTTCCTATCATGCAGACGGCGCTGAAAAGAGCGCCCTCGCGACCCTAACGAGCTAACGCCCCCAGGCGCTTCGGAGCCGTGACCGTCAGGGAGCGCTTCTTGGTCTTTTTTCGCCAGCCGCTTTACAGCGGCAAGGTCAGTATCGCCTCGCACCCCGGCCCGGGCTTTGCGTTCCGCAATGCCACCGAGCCGTTGTGCCCTTCGGCGATCTGCCGGCATAGCACTAACCCGATGCCCGATCCGCCCCGCTTGGTGGTGAAGAACGGTACAAACAGGTTCGCGGTGTTCGACAGCCCGTGCCCTTCATCGCGGACCACAATCTCCACCTTCTCCCCGTTCTGGTGATGACGGACAATCACCCGGCCACCCGTCTCGAGCGAGGCGTCGACCGCATTACGGACCAGGTTAATGAGCGCCTGCTCCAACTGGTCGGCGTCGCCCTGAATGGTCAGCGGAGCGCCATCCTCGAGGATCAGCGCCATCCGCGTTTCCAAAGTCACAACACGCCGCAGCAGGGTGTTCAGCTCCACCGGCGCGATCTTGGGTGTCGGCAGCTTGGCCAAGCGGGCGTAGGAACTCATGAAACGGCTAAGGGCTTCTGAGCGCGAGGCGATCACGTTCAGGCCCTTGGCCATGTCCTCTTCCCAATCTTCCGGCCGCGGGTCGGCCTTCACCAGCATTTCCAGGCTGCGCGCGATGGACTTAATCGGAGTCAGGGAGTTATTCAACTCGTGCCCCAGAACGCGCACCAGACGCTGCCATGCTTGCAGCTCTTCTTCCCGCAGCGGCCTGGTCAGATCCGTCACCACGATCAGCTGGTGGGGCACGCCGCCTTCACGAAAGCCACTGCGGCGAATGCCCCAGCGTCCCGCCGCACCGGCGAAACTGCGCTGCAGCGTTACTTCGGCTTCGCCCACCAGATATTCAGCCAGTCCCAGCGAGGTGGCATCGCGCGCCAGCAAGCGCTCCGCTGGCTGTCCCAGCAAACGTTCGCCTGCCTTGTTCACCAGGCGCAAGGTTTGTTGGGGATCGAAGGCAAACACCGCCACTTCGATCTCCTCCATAACCTTCCGCAACAGGGCGGTGGCTTCCAGGGCACCCAGGCGCTGCGCCCGCAAGGTCGCCGCCATGGCGTTGACCTGCACCATGACCTCGCCCATCGGTTCGGCCGGATCGTCAACCCGGGCGCGGATCGAGTAATCGCCCTCGCGCATCGCTTCCAGCAGGTTGGCCAGCGTCCTCAGCGGCCCTGCCACCCGCTCCCGTGCAGCGAAGCAGAAGCTCACCCAGCAGCCCACTACCAGCAGACCAAGCGTCCAGCGCTCACGCGCCTCATGGCTTTCGCCGAACAGCAACGCAAGGCACACCACCACGGCCGGCAGTCCTGCCAGCAGGGCCATCAGTAGCACGCGCTGATCGTGGCTGACGCGAAACTTCATGGTCTTAGGAACACCGTGGCACAGCCTTCAGGCTGTGGCACCCGGAATGAAAACCCCAGCACAGAACCGCGCGCGTGAGCAAGCGGATTCCCCGCAACCGCGAGGCCGAGCAAGCGCTTTCCGAGGCGCGACCGTCGGAGAGCGCTTCTTTCGGTTGCCAATCCGCGTTCATCCGCGTCGCTCTGAAACCAAACAAAGCCGATGCGGCCTGGCGAGCTTTCCGAGGCGCGACAGTAATGGAGCGCTTGCCCATATCAGTTTACGGCCCCAAGTCGTCCCGCAGGCAATTTAACTTCTCAGGGTGGGCCCGACGCCAATCCGCGTTCATCCGCGTTCATCGGCGGCCATGTTCTAAGTCCCTCACGCCTTCCCTACAGCCCGTATCTCTGCAGCCGCCGGTACAACGCACTGCGGCTTAATCCCAGCGCGTTTGCGGCATGGCTTACATTTCCGCCGTAGCGCGCCAGCGCCTTCTTGATCAGAAACGCTTCCACATCCTCCAGGCTCATGTCTTCGAGGCGCGGCGAACCGCTCACGCCGGCCTTCAATGCCAGATCGCTGACCCTCACGACGTTGTCTTGCGCCATGAGCACCGCCCGTTCGATGACGTGGTTCAGCTCGCGCACATTGCCTTGCCATACGTGCTCATGCATGGCCTGCACGGCCGCATGGTCAAAGCCCGCCAACTGCTTCCGGTAGCGCTGCGAATGAACGCCCAGGAAATGGCTGGCGAGCGGCCCAATGTCCTCCCGTCGTTCGCGCAACGGCGGCAAATGGATCTCAATGGTGTTCAGCCGGTAGAGCAAGTCCTGCCGGAAGCGTCCGTTCTCCACTTCCTCCAGGAGCTTGGCGTTGGTGGCCGAGATCACCCGCACGTTGACCTTCTTGGTTTTCGACGACCCCACCCGCTCCATCTCTCCAATTTCAAGCACCCGCAGCAACTTGGCCTGCAGGTTCATCGGCACATTCGCAATCTCGTCGAGAAACAGGGTGCCCTCGTCAGCCAGCTCGAAGCGCCCTACGCGGTCCACTCTCGCGTCGGTAAAAGCTCCCTTGACGTGACCGAACAACTCGCTCTCAAACACTCCTTCGGCCAGCCCGCCCGCATTCACCGGGACCATGGGTTTGTTCGCGCGGGGAGAGATGGCATGCAGGATCTTCGCCACCACCTCTTTACCGGTGCCGGGTTCGCCCGTAATCAACACGTTCGCATCCGACGGACCGACGCGTGAAATCAACTGCAACACGGGCTGCATGGCCGGCGCTTGCGCGATCATGGTCGGCAGATTGTCGCCGCGCAACAGCGCGTTCTCTGCCTCCAACCGCTGACCACGCCGCAACGCCTCGCTCAACTCCAGTTGCAGCCGTACGATCGAGGAAAGCCGCTCGTTTTCCCAGGGTTTCTGAATGAAATCTTTCGCCCCGCGGCGCATGGCTTCCACCGCCAGGTCGACGCTGCCCCAGGCCGTCATCACGATCACCGGCAGCATCGGATCCGTGGTCTGGATCTTCGCCAGCAGGTCCAACCCCTCCTGACCCGAGGTGGTATCGCGGCTATAGTTAAGGTCGATGATGGCGAGGTCGAAGTCCTTCTGCTCGATGGCTCGCAGAACCTGCTCAGGCGATTCCGCGGCCTCGATCTTGTAGCCTTCACTCTTCAGCAACAGCCGCAGCGCTTCAAGGACGTCGAGCTGGTCGTCCGCGATCAGAATGCGCATTTGCGAGGGTACAAGTTTCATGTGGCTCTTCGCTCTGCCCGGAGCCAATTGTAACGGAGCAAGTTCCCCATCGCGGGGTCTTCTCCAGGTCTAAGTCTTCTCAATCCATCCATCCACGATATTGACGATGCGGTGCCCATACTCGGCGTTTTTTTCGTTGTGAGTCACCTGGACGATCGTCGTGCCCTCATCATTCAGCTTCTTGAAAAGCTCCATGATCTCTTTGCCCTGGCTCGAATGCAGATTGCCGGTCGGCTCATCCGCCAGAATGAGCTTGGGGCTGGCAATCATGGCCCGCGCGACGGCCACCAATTGCTGCTGGCCACCCGACAACTGGTTTGGGTAGAGGTCTTTCTTGCCGACCATATTAAACCGGTCGAGTGCGTCGCACACGATGCTCTCGCGCTCCGCCTTCTTGATATTCCGGTACGACAGCGGGATATCGAGATTCTCGTAGACGGTCAGGGAATCCAGCAGATGGTAGCTCTGGAAGACAAAGCCGATGTACTTCTTGTAGAGTTCCGACCGGTCCTTCTTATTCAGCTTGTGGATGGGATGATCGACGAAGTAGTATTCCCCGGTCCAGCTGCTGTCGTGCATACCAAGCAGATGCAGGAGGGTCGACTTCCCGGCCCCGGACGGCCCCATGATGGAGATGAATTCGCCCTCTTTGATATTGAGGTCGATTCGCCGTAGGACAAAGGTTTTGGTCGGCCCATGTTCGAAGTATTTCTCAACGTTTCGCAGACTAATCATGACATCTCATCTTGGCATCCCTCGCATCGCGGAGCCTCGACGGACGTATGCGCGAGGTCGATTTCGAGTGCCAGAGACAAACCAAGCACCCACAGCGTGAGGCTCCCGGACCAAGCCGGCACACCACGCGGCCCTCAGGCCAGTTGGAGGTGGAACGCCTTGGCCATGCGCATCCAGCGGAAGTGGCGGTTGTCGACATGCACAGGCCGCATCTTTTTCTCCAGCCGGATCCGGGCCGCGGCCCCGGGTGGCGTCAGCATGCAGTTGTGCACACCGCTGAACACGAAGTAGCCCAGCAAGACCACTCCAACAGCCAGCAAGTCGATATGTCTACGAAGCAGATTCTGTTCTCGCATTAGACCGGCACCTCCATGTTTTCTTCCACCACCCGGCCGTCGAACAGATGGATGGCGCGGTCGGCGTAGCGGGCGTAGCGGGGATCGTGAGTCACCATGCAGATGGTTGCGCCACCACGGTGCAGTTCGCGCATCAGGTCCATCACCTGTTCGCCGTTTTGAGAATCCAAGTTTCCCGTCGGCTCGTCAGCGAGGAGGATGGAAGGATCGCCCGCCAAGGCGCGGGCAACCGCAACACGCTGCTGCTGACCGCCGGAGAGCTGCGATGGGTAGTGCTTCACGCGATGCGACATGCCCACGCGCTCCAGTGCTTCGTGAACCTTCTTCTTGCGGTCGGCCGAGCCCATGCCCCGATAGGTGAGCGGCAACTCGACGTTTTCGTAGACATTCAGGTCGCCGATTAGGTTGAACGCCTGGAAGATGAAGCCGATTTCGCGGTTGCGGATGCGCGCCCGTTCCGACAATTTCAAACCTTGCACAGGCCTGCCGTTGAGAACATACGTGCCTGACGTGGGGGAATCGAGTAAGCCCAGGATCGCCAGCAAGGTTGACTTGCCGCAGCCGGAAGGCCCGGAGATGGAAACGTATTCTCCCTTCTTGATATCGATGTGGATCCCGGCCAGGGCATGGGTCTCCACTTCATCGGTCACGAACACTTTCGTGACACCGTCCAGGTGAATCATCGAATCTGGTGCTGCACTCATGCTGTTAGCTCCTCCACTTCCTTGTGACATACGAACCGCGCGCGAGGTTAGTTCAACCGGATTCGCGGTTGAGAATCCCACTGAGACATATCCGACAGAATCACGACATCACCGACCTTCAACCCGTCCAACACTTGGATGGTGTTGGTTGAAGAAGTACCGAACTTAACTTTCACTTGCGAAGCGCCTTTGCCATCCGGGTCAACCTTGAAGACGCTGGCCGATGAATTCGGCTGGGCAAACACGGGCCGCTGGACAAAAACGACTTCGGATAGTTGTTCCAGCTCGATGGTGCCATCCACGCTCAGCTCCGGCCGGGCGCCCGGGGGAAGCGGTCCATCCAGCTTCACGTCGACGATCACCGTGCCGTTTTGCGCGGCCGGATCGATGCGCATCACATGGCCGGGGATCAAACCATTTCGCGTGTCGATGGAGGCGATCTGGCCAACCACGATTCCCTTCATCTGGGTTTCCGCGATCTTCAACTCGGCCTTGAGCTTGGTCGGCTGCGCCACTTTCGCGAGAATCGTGCCGGCCGGAACGCGCTGTCCAACCTCGACAGGCACCTCTTGCACCACGCCATCCACACCCGACCTGATGTTCAGCTCGTCGGCTTGCTTGCGCTTCAACTCGTAATCGCCCTTGGCCTTGTCGACGGCCACTTCCTGTTCGCCGATCTGCGCTTTGATGGAGTCATCCCCAATCGCCAGACGCTGCTTTTGAAGCGCGAGACGCTTGGAAAGCTGTTCGGCCTTGTCGACCGAGAGCCTCGATTCCAATTCTGACTTGAGGCCCAGCCGCGTCAGTTCGAGGTCGCGATCGGCGGTCAGTTTGGCCTGCGTGTAATCCGACTCGAGACTGGCCAGCGTGGCGCGCTGGTCGAGCTTGGTGCTTTCGAGCGTCACCTTCAAATCGGACAGCTTGGCTTCTTCCTGCCGCACCGACCATTGCGCCTTCTCGGCTTCGAGCTCGATGTCAGGGTCGCTCATCACCATAATGACGTCGTTCGCGCTGACCTTGTCGCCGGCCCGGTGGTTGATCTTCTGCACGCGGCTCTCAAAGGCGGCCGGTAAGAAGATGATTTCTTCCGGAGTCAGCCGGCCGATGCCTCGCACATTCACGTCCATGGGACCACGCTTCACAGAATCGCGCCAGACGGTGCCGCCGTCGACGCTGGGCGCCGCCGGCTTCAGGCCCTTCATCGCCCAGGTGATCCCGGCTATGGCGGCCACACCTAGCGCGATTAAGGCGATACGGCGCAACGTCCGCCGCCGCTTTACTTCTTCCCCCCTAGGTATATCCATTTAATGCAGTCGTCCGCTTTCCATAGGGCACTTCACAGGCCAGCCTACTAGCACCCATAATCACTTGATTCTACAGGGGTCTCCAAGGGGCGCACCCAGCCTGGCAGAAGGCGGGTGTCCGGTTTTGGGATTGCCCTGTACGCTTGCCGCGCGTGGCTACCACTGGGCCCGCGCATGGCAGAGTCAGCGTCCGCCCCGTCGAAAGTAACCCTCCGCTTGCTTGAGGCATGGTTTTTCGAGGGACCGGGGATTGAGAAGTTAGCGCGGGACCCCAAGGCGTCGGTGCAGCGGGGTTCGATGTTGACAGAGCGATTCTTCCGAACCTTGGAATTCGCGCTTGCGTATTCGGCGGGAAGAACCACCCCGCTTGATAAAGTGGTACTTCGCAAACTGCAAAAATGCGGATGCGCGCAGCCGACTACGCGTACACAAATGAAACAAATCGCGCACGGCTTTGGCCCAGCGCGCTAACGACAAAAAAGGACAACCAATGGAAATCGTCAAAGTTGTGGGCAGAGAGATTCTGGATTCGCGGGGCAATCCGACCGTCGAGGCTGACGTACACCTGGCGGATGGGACCATGGGCCGGGCCGCCGTGCCGTCGGGCGCTTCAACCGGTGAGCACGAAGCCGTGGAATTGCGCGACGGCGACAAGTCGCGTTATCTGGGCAAGGGAACCAAGAAAGCAGTCGCCAATATCAACGACCACATTGCTCCGGTGCTGGTGAACCTGGATGCGGCCGAACAGACGCTGGTCGACCATACCATGCTCAAGCTCGATGGCACGGCCAACAAGGGCAAGCTCGGTGCAAACGCGATCCTGGCCGTCTCCATGGCCACCGCCCGCGCCTCCGCCGCCTCCGAAATGACCCCGCTTTACCGCTATTTGGGCGGCATTGCAGCGCGGGTGTTGCCCGTCCCGATGATGAATGTCATCAATGGCGGCGCGCATGCCGACAGTTCGGTCGACATGCAGGAATTCATGCTGGCGCCGGTCGGCGCGGCGACGTTTGCCGAAGCGTTGCGCATGGGTGTCGAGACCTTCCACACGCTGAAGACGGTATTGAAGAAGCGCGGTTATTCGACGGCGGTCGGCGACGAGGGCGGATTCGCACCCAGTTTGAAATCCAACGAAGAAGCGCTGGAAGTCTTGCTCGAAGCTATCACGCAGGCCGGCTATAAGCCGGGCGAGCAGATTGCGATTTGTCTGGATCCAGCCTCCAGCGAGTTTTATGACGGCGCCAAGAAGAAGTACGTGTTCAAGAAGTCCGACAAGAGCGAAAAGACTTCTGAGCAGATGGTGGATTTCTACGCGAACTGGGTTCGCCAGTATCCCGCGATCATCTCCATCGAGGACGGCCTCGCTGAAGACGACTGGGATGGTTGGAAGGTGCTCACCGACAAATTGGGCGGCAAGATCCAGCTGGTCGGGGACGATATCTTCGTGACCAATACCGAGCGTTTGCAGCGCGGCATCGACGGCGGTATTGGGAACTCGATTTTGGTGAAGGTCAATCAGATTGGCAGCTTGACCGAGACGTTGGAAGCGATGCGTCTCGCGGCCAGTGCCAACTTCACCACAGTGATCTCCCATCGGTCGGGTGAAACGGAAGACGCATTCATCGCCGACCTCGCCGTGGCCACCAACGCGGGCCAGATCAAGACCGGTTCGGCGAGCCGCACCGATCGCATTGCGAAGTACAACCAGTTGCTGCGTATTGAAGAAGAGCTTGGTTCGGCCGCTGTCTACCTTGGCAAGAAGGCCTTTCACCAGTAAGTTAAAGCCGATCGCGGGACGTGTGTTGGGCGCGGCGAACGCACCGGTTCGCCGCAACTCCAGCACTGAACCGCGCGCGTGAGCAAGCGGATGCACCCTGCATTCATCAGAAAGACAACGAAAGAAGAGATCAATGAAACTGAAACCGCTCGTCTTGACGATCCTCGATGGATGGGGATACTCGCCAGCTATTGAGGGGAATGCGATCGCCGCAGCCCACAAGCCTACCTACGACCATCTCCTGGCGACCTATCCGAACTCGCTCATTTACACTTCGGGACCCGCAGTCGGTTTGCCGGAAGGGCAAATGGGCAACAGCGAAGTAGGCCACATGAACATGGGAGCCGGCCGCGTGGTGTATATGGACGTGACGCGCATCGACATGATGATCGCGACCGGCCAGTTTGAGAACAACCCGGCCTTGATCAACGCGATGCAGAAGGCTGAAGGACACCGGCTTCACCTGATCGGCTTGTGCAGCGACGGCGGAGTGCACTCGCAACTGACGCATCTGTACGCACTGCTCGATATCGCAAAGCGCCGGGGCCTGCATGATGTATTTGTCCACTGCTTCATGGATGGGCGCGACACCCCGCCGGAGAGCGGCGCCGGCTTCCTTGAACAGGTCGAGAAACGTCTGCGGGAACTGGGCCTCGGTAAGATTGCATCCGTCTCCGGCCGTTACTACGCGATGGATCGCGATAAACGGTGGGACCGGATCGAGCGGGCGTATGGCGCCATGGTGCTCGGCAACGGAACCAAGTTCAGGAGTGCCGTGGAAGCCGCCAAGAAGTCGTACGAGCATGGCGTGACTGACGAGTTTATCGAGCCGGCGACCATCGTCGATGCGCGCAATGAGCCAGTGGCCCTGATACGCGACGACGACAGCGTGATGATGTTCAATTATCGCGCCGACCGGGCTCGCGAGATTACGCTCGCGCTTACCGATCCCTCGCTCGAAAAGCCTTCGAGAGCTTCCCTGCCCGCGAACCTGACGTACACCATGATGACGCAGTACGACAAGACCCTTCCGCTGCCTTATATCCTGCCGCCGGAGCATCCGGACAATATCCTGGCCGACGTGATGGCCCAGGCCAGCTGGAAAAATCTCCGCGTGGCCGAGACGGAAAAGTACGCTCACGTAACGTACTTCTTCAACGGGGGGAATGAGAAGCCCTATCCCGGCGAAGAACGGGAAATGGTTCCTTCTCCCAAGGTCGCGACATACGACTTGAAGCCTGAGATGAGCGCGCAAGGAGTCACCGATAAGGTGATGAAGGCGATTGAGCAAGGCAGCTTCGATGTCATCGTGATGAACTACGCCAACGCCGACATGGTGGGGCATTCGGGCAAGATGGAGCCGACGGTGCGAGCCTGTGAGGCGGTGGATGCCGGCCTGTCGCAAATCTACAGCACTCTGAAGCGCTGCGGCGGATCATGGCTCGTCACGGCGGACCACGGCAATGCCGAGACGATGATCGACCCCGTGACCAAAGGGCCACATACCTACCACACCACGAACCCGGTTCCGCTCATCTTCATGACCAACGACAAAGTGCAGCTGGCTCCCGGGGGTGCTCTGAAGGACATCGCGCCGACCCTGCTGGGCATATTGGGACTGGACAAGCCCCGGCAAATGCTGGGCAACGACCTGCGGGTTAAAGAGCAGGCGTAGTACAACTCCAGCTCAGAACCACGCGCTTTAGAGTCTGTGCGACTACTCCAGCACAGAACCGCGCGCGTCAGCAAGCGGACGCCATACGACAACTCCTGCGATCAGCTATTGATCGGAACGGAGGCCCCGAACATGAAGCCTAACGAACCCAGTCGCACAGCCCTGATGATCGCCCGGCAACGAGCTGTTCATCAGCTGCTCGATCATGGCTCAATCCTCGATGACCCGTTTGCCATGAAGATTCTGCGTGACGACGAAAAGGACGTGCTTCAATTTGCGAACCAACACCCCTTGGCCAGCATCGGACGTCTGTTCACCGCCGCGCGAAGCCGGATTGCGGAAGATGCCTCGCGACCAGGTTCGGCCGCGCCGTTCAAGGACTCGCGCCCGGACACGCAGGCGTTCATGTTGTCCACGCTAAGCACGAATGACCTTTCTCTGACACGCGCTCTTGGTTACTCTCATTCAAAGGAGGCACGTGATCATGAAAAACCTGTTCGATGCGACGATAGCGAATCAGGTAAAAACCCGGCTGGGAAAATTGGGACCGCAAAGTGAGAGGCACTGGGGTAAGATGACGGCGGCGCAGATGCTGGCACATTGCTCGGTGAGTATGCAGTGGGCGGTGGGAGAACGGGTGCCCGAAAAGCTGGCGCTACCCGCGCGTTTGATGGGGCGGCTGGTGAAGCCGATGGTGTTTCGGAACGAAGACCCGCTACGGAAGAATTCGCCGACGGCCAAGAGCCTCATTGTGGCCGACGAACGGAATTTGGGCAAGGAACGGGACCGGTTATCGGGACTAATTGACAAATTTGTGGCGGGAGGAGCGGCAGGGTGTACAAGGAATCCTCATAGTTTCTTTGGGAAGATGACACCGGAGGAGTGGGCGATTTTAATGTACAAACATCTCGACCATCATTTGCGCCAGTTTGGGGTGTGACTGTCTCACAAGGGGTAGGTTTCGGGACGGAAACCAGACACAGTAAGCGCCGGTTCACCAACGTTCCGTTTTGTTGTCCCCTTACCTGGCTTCGGCCTCACTTCCGATGTTCGCTCAGGAACTCATCGTAGATTTCCTGCATTCGATGGACCGAGGCCTGGATGGAAAAGCCGGTTGAGATGCCGACGGGGGACAGGCACCTGTGTCCCAAGGCGCGCACAGTATCCGCATCCCGTCACCGAAGCCCGTCGCCGAGTGGACACAGCGAGCCTGTCCCCAGATTCGCAACTGGTGTTTTCAGAGCAAACGCGCGCGTCCGCAGGTGGATGCTGCCGTCGCGCGTTCCATGAGAAGGCCGGTAAGCTCTGCGGAGGTGGAAAGACCCGTGGCAAAGGTCGGGTTAACAGCCTATGCTAGAAAAGAAACGCATGGACGACACGCCAATCACAATGCGCAAGTACACCAACTTTGACGACATCAAAGCGGACGAATACCGCTACTGGCAAAGTCGGCCCGCGCATGAACGACTGGACGCGGTTGACGAAATGATCGAGACTGCCTACGCACTTAAAGGTTGGGAGATTGAGCCGGATGTACCAAGACTACAAAGACCTTTTGTCCGCCTTCCAGTCCCATGGCGTTAAGTACCTTGTTGTCGGAGGCTTCGCGGTTATCTATCATTCGCAGCCGCGCTTTACGAAGGACATGGACCTTTTCATAAAGGCGGACCTCGCCAACGCGAAGGCGATCTATGCCGCCCTTGCCGAGTTCGGCGCACCGCTTCAAGGCATTCGCCCGGACGAGTTCACCGACCGCAACGCCTTCTTTCGCTTTGGGCGCGACCCGAAAGGCTTCGATATTCTTCCTGATATTCCGGGCGTTGATTTTGATGCGGCCTGGGAAAGGCGCGTTGAAATCGTGGTTGACGCGGCCACCGGCCAGAAGGCGAATTTCATTTCCGCCGACGACCTCATAGCTTCGAAATTGGCGTCAGGGCGACCGCAGGACCTTGCGGACGCGGATTCTGTTAGAAAAGCGCAGCGACTAAGACCCGAAACAAGAAACACCCCGGAACCGGCGCTGGGCAACGATCCTAACCAGTAGGACGACGCTCCATGCCCGACGCTCGACCGATTCCAATGTCCCAAAGGGGTCCTGTGCGGGATTCCCGAAAAGGTTAAGTTTCGGGACAAGACCTCCCGCTTCCCGATAACGGTGTAATACGGGCACAACTTGGCAGACCGCAGTTTCGTTTGTGTTGAAACCCGAGCGGTAAGACTAAACTAAGGGGTGGAACGCCGCGCACAAGATGGGTTGCTCTTGGATCGAACTTGTTCACCTTGCGGGATGGGAGTTTGCGCGGCCAAATTCTACTAGGACACTGGCCTTCGTCTACGCCGCCCAAATTGGTCTTTCCGTGGAGCAATGGTGCGCCAAGGTCAATCCGGATCTCTCCTTCCGTGATCTTGAACGCGCCTTGGCCAAAGAACCCGATTGGCTCGGCTGGCGAAAAGAATGGTTGAAGACGGGCTGGCCGCAGCACAAACCTGCGGCAACCGATCAGTTGGAGCTGTTTGGCCTTACTAGGGCTAAAGCGCTCCTGGCAGTTGGAGCAACAGTTCCAGACGGAACCGCCGACGAGATGACCAAAGCGCTAGCCCGCATGTTCCCAGACCTCGCCGAGCCACAAAGGGATGAAACAATGTACGAGGCGTGGAATGCGGTCGTATGGGTAGACGCGGATAGTGACATGAATTGGGGATACGGAGGTCCCCTTGCGCGCACCGGGAAATCTCTCCCGATTAAGAATTTGAATATCGGAGAAAGGAGCGCTTTCGAGCTTTTTCTTCAAAATCAAATGAGGATTACGATTCAGCATAGGATTGAAGCTATTGCTCGATAGATATCCCGGCGCATCGGCTTGCGACGATTGTGCTGCGAGTCGCGTTATCGGAAAGAAGTCTCGCAAAGGATAAGTTTCGGGACTGAAACCGGGCGCAGTAAACATCGGCTCACCAGCGTGCCGTTTTGTCGTCCCACCGGCGTGCGTTGTGGGAGCCCTCGAACGCCATTGTTCGGCTCCAGCCTCACCCCCGATGTTCCGTCAGGAACTCGTCGTAGATTTCCTGCATGCGGTTTGAAGAGGTCTGGATGGAAAACCTGGTGGAAATTTTTTGAGCCCCAGTCGCGGCCAGGGTCTCCCGCAGCTGTTGTTGTTCAATCAGCCTTCGCAACTGTTCGGCGAGCGCATTTGAATCCCCGGATTCAAACAACAGGCCGGTCTTACCGTCTTCGACTAACTCCGGATTGCCGCCTACGCGAGAAGCCACCACACAACAGCCGCAGCCCATGGCCTCCATGATGGCGTTGGAAAGAGCTTCTGACCTTGAGGGCAATACGAAAATATCGATGGCATGGAGCCAGGCGGCAACGTCGCTGGTGTTGGGCTGGAATACGCACTGGCCGGCGATGCCGAGATTCTCACTGAGCTGACGGAGCCCCGTCTCTTCCGGACCGCTTCCGACGATCAAGAGCATGAGCCCCGGCGTCGCGTTGCGAACGGCGGCAAAGGCTTCGAGCAACAGGTGGAGCGCCTTCTCCGGGCGCAACACGCTGACGACACCGATAACCACGCTCGCCTGTTTCAGCTCGGGCGGCGGGCGACGAGGGCCTGGAGAGAAAACGGTTGTGTCGAGGCCGTTGTAACAGACGCGAATCTTGGCTTCCGGGACGTGATAGTGCTCCTGTAAGTGTTCACGCATTGCCTCACAGTTAGCCACGATCCCGTGGGCAAGCCGCTGGGCGATGCGAACATATTTCTGATGCGGCGGGAAGATGGTGTCTTCATAGCATCGCTGGCTGGACAGGACCACGCGCGCCGCCGACAAAAGGCCGGCGGGAACGCCGAAGACGACCATGGGCGCATCGAACGCGTGAACTAACTGGATGCCGTTGGTGCGAACGTATTGCCGCAACCGCCCGATCGCCTCTAAGCCGGCACGGCTTGCCAGGGATTTCATCGGCAGTTCCAGAATCGGGATACCCTGTCGGCGCAATTCATCGGCTCGAAATCCTGAGGCGATTGTGCAGCCAATGTGAGGAGTGAAACGCTCCCGATCGAAAGAGCGTGCCAGCTCCGAAAGCTGCCGTTCCGTGCCACCTTCGCCCAGGGACCGGGTTAGTAGAAGGACAGGGGTCGGCATGTTGGCTACGCCCTGGATGCGTGGACGACATCCACGGGCGATAGGGCCGGCGAGGAATACTCCAGCAACCAAAGCTCGAGCACCACCAACAGGTACAGGAAGAAGGAATTGTTGCGGCGGCCGGACTCGTGTTCCTGGATGATTGCCTCTACCTTCCGGGCGTTGGTGATGCCGCGCTGCCGCGCCTTGGCGGAGAGCAGTGTGTCGCGAACTAGCTCTCGCAAGGGACCGCGCAACCAGGTCTCCAGCGGCAAGCCGAACCCGCGCTTCGGCGCGGAGAGCAACTCGACCGGCAGACGGTCGCCGAGCGCTTTGAGAAGAATCTGTTTCCCTTTTCCGTTGCGAATTTTCCATCCGTTCGGGATGCGGTTGGCCACTTCGGTCAAGACGTGATCGAGCAGCGGACACCGGACTTCAAGCGAATTGGCCATCGACATGCGATCCACCTTGACCAGCATGTCGCCGGTGAGCGTGGCCACCGCGCGAAAGTGCATCGCCTGTGACACGGGATCGCGCGTGCCGTCCGGAATCGCCGATCCGAAGAATTGCTCCAGGGAGGCGGCATCCTGGGGCAGCATCCAACCGGGATTGAGGGCTTCCGAACGCAGGAAATAGCTGCTAAAGCTGATGTCTTCGATGAACCGTTCCGCTGCGCTGGCACGGCTGACCATTCGCAGATAGTTCTTGCCGTATGCCGAATAAGGCAAGGCGTCCGCTACCTTCGACAAGGCGGCGCGAACCGATCGTGGGATGGCGTCGAAGCGACGGCTGCGCTCTGCCTCGAAGAAATCCGGGTACCCGCCGAAGAACTCATCGCCACCGTCGCCGCTGAGGGCCACTTTGACATGCCCGACGGCGAACTCCGACACCAGAAAGGTGGGGATGGCCGAAGCGTCGGCAAAGGGCTCGTCAAACTGGCGGATCAAGCGCGGCACCAGCTCGACGGCATTGGGTTCTACGACCAGTTCATGATGCTCGGTTTGGTATTTGGCCGCCACCAGGCGAGCCAGCGGAAGCTCGTTGTACTGCTGTTCTTTGAAGCCGATGGAAAAGGTCTTCACTGGACGCGGGGATTGCCGGGCCATGGACGCCACCACCAGGCCGGAATCGATGCCGCCGCTCAGGAACGCACCCAGCGGCACATCGGCGATCATGCGCAGCCGTACTGACTCGTCGAAGACCTGCCGGATCTCTTCGCACACTTCATCCTCGGAAAGCCCAGCGGAGTTCTCGCTGCTGGGCTCCGGAACAGACCAGTACTTCTCGATCTTCAATTGCCCGGAACCGCCGTTGGATTGGATCAGAAGCGTATGGCCGGCGGGCAGCTTCCGCACGCCGCGAAATGCGGAATAGGGATCCGGGATATAGCAGAACTGCAGGAATAAGCGGATGGCTTGGTCGTCCTGCTCGAGCGGCACGCCGGCGACGCGGAGACATTTGAGTTCGCTCCCAAAGAAAAGGCCTCGCGGGGTCTCAGCATAGTAGAGCGGCTTCTTTCCGAACCGGTCGCGCGCCAGCAACAAGCAGCGTTGCCTGGCATCCCAAATGGCAAACGCGAACATACCGCGCAAGCGGTTGACGAAACCTGAGCCAAACTCCTCGTAAAGATGAACCAGGGTCTCCGTATCGCTGTCGGTGCGAAAGCGATGGCCACGCGACAGGAGGTCTTGCCGAAGCGCCTGGTAGTTATAGATCTCGCCATTGAAAACCACCCAGACGGCGCCATCTTCATTCGAGATTGGTTGGTGGCCTCCGGAAAGGTCGATGATGCTAAGGCGCCGCATGCCGAGCCCCACCGGGCCTTGCACAAAGAAGCCTTCGTCATCAGGACCGCGGTGCCGAATCTGGTCGCACATCGCCTGGACGACCGGTTGCTCCGCTTCGCCTCCAAAGGCGAGATACCCCGCGATTCCGCACATGACGTATTTTCATTATGACTGCACCGCGGAAGGCCTTCGGGCTGGGCTTCATGCCGGCGCAGTTACTGAGGCGGCTTCCGTGTCGCCGGATCCACAGGCCTTCCGACTAGCGGTGGAAGCGGCATGCCGCCCTCAGTACGTCTTACTTTAGGCGGAACGGGCTCCGGCGTAGGGGGTGGCGGAATAATCCGGAAAACACGAATCTGCCCGGTGCTCTCCCGGTACCAATGCGGTGCATGGAGTTGGATGGTCACATCCGGGCTGCTGGTCCGGACGATTGCCTTGCCTTCACTCTGTTCATCCGCCGAAAGAGCCTGAGAACCCGGCTGGCCGTTAATCCAGGTCGTAATGGAACACCGGTCGGCGTTCTTGGTCCGTTCCGGCGGCCATGTCACCACCACCTGACCGGGCTGGACCTCGGCGCTCAGCGGAATCTGCTCCGGCGGCAGGCGCAAGTATGTCCAGATGGCTGCGGCGGCAAGCACGGCGATCACGGCCATAGCCAATGCGAATTCACGCCACGGGAACGGCTTGGAGAATTGCTGCCGTTCGGGGGCCGGTTCGGACACCTCGTCCGGCTCGCTCTCCGTCTCCGGCGGTTCGGGCTGAAGCATCAAAATGCTCCGGCTTTTCGAGGAACGGCGATCCCGAACTCGCTCCGCCCTGCGCTCGCCAACGGGACCCGCGTGGTCCTCAGCTTTTTCGCCCGGCAGGCTCGCGGAAGTTGCGGCAGCGTTTACGGGCGGCGATGGGATTTCGCGCGCCGGAGCGCTCACGGGCAACGAAGCGGGAGAGTCGTTTGTTTTGGTTGAGAGAGGCACGGCCCTTACATCCGGCGCTGACGCCGTAGAGGAAGCCGCTGGGATACGCTGCGGCGCAGCCAACGGCCGCGGGGCGAGCGGCTCGGTTGGTTCGGGCTCGACCGGTCTGGACGGCGGTGAGGCCAGAGCGGTACTCGCAAGGACGGGTTTCGGATCGGGTTCCGGTGCGGTGCGAACCGGCGTAGGCGGCACGTCCGGACGAGGCATTGACGCTGCGGGCGTGGGTGCCGCGTTATGAAGTGCCGGCGCCGCGGGCGCTGTCGGCGTTGAAGGCCTCACGAGCGTAGGAGGCGTAACGAGCGTTTGCGGCGGAGTAACCGGGATCAGCGGCTGAGCTTCGCGCGCGGGGATCCTCGGGGGCGCAGAGGCAGCTGGCACGACCAATGGCGGTGTTTCTTCGGGGGTTTCGCGTACCGCTGTCGCTTCGCCCTTGGTGGACAGCGGCAGAATGAAAGTATCGCGACACATTTTGTCGAGTAAACCGCCCCCCCGGGGGCGCGCCAGAAAACCGTAACGCGTCGGCTTAAGTTTTTCCGGCTTCGCCAGCAGCGTTATTTGGCGCGGCCCTGGGAAATACTCATCGTAGATCCTGGTTTCCTGCTCCGTCAGAACCAGGTCGGTTCGGCAGTTGGAGACCAACCAGCCCACCACTTCGAGTTCTTCACCTGATTCCATGGTGAGTGGCGCCGCTATCTGCTTGCCCAACTGCTCCAGGTCGAATGCGGAGAAGCGTGAAGCTTGGCCCAAAGCTGTGTTGCGACTCGATTGGAAGGTACGTTTCGATCGTGAGCCCCGAAGGTTCCTCATGGCCATAGAGTACGGCGCCTACTTCCAGACCGCCATGCGGAATCCGCCGGTAGCCGTCGCCGACGAAAAAGTCAATTTCCCGAAACAAGCGTTAACGAGTAACGGATCGGGAACAGGGCGCTAGGCGGGTTCCAAAAAGCGTACGACCCTGGGGTTGGCGAGGCGCTCATGAAGCTCGAAAGACCTGTGGCGATGGTATTCAGACTGGTTTGGGTCCCGTTCGGCTCATCGCTGTCCCCGCTATCCTCTTGCGTGAAGTAATAATACGTCACTATGCCCATTGCCACCCCCGTTATCAGCAACAGGGTGAGCCGCCGCGCCGCCCGCGGGTCCATAGGGAGTCCTCGGTGATAATCGCGTCGGTATAGGCGACAATCGAGCCGGCCATCAGAAGGCTGAGTCCAATTTTCCACCCCCAGTGCATCAGATCCAGCGCCGCCTGGCCGCCAATTTCCGACCACGCCGTAAAAATAGCGATGATGGCTACCAGAAACTCGAGCACGTAGACGAGCCGGAGTAATTTCGGAGGTCATCGTAAAAGTTATCTCATTCTACGATGGCGACCCGAGGGGGAGATCCGCTCCATGCCGCCGGTCGCAGCCGGCGTCGCTCGCTTGGTATACCGGAGTGTGGAGTATACGCACTGTACATGAAAGTCACCATCGAAGGAATTGAGCTCCATCTGGCCCACCCGGATGAACTGGAGGTCACCTGGGTTGGCCAGGAGGAGGCGATGCGCCAACTCATGGCGGCCTGGATGGTGTTGGACGACCGGGATGTTCGCCATGAATCCGCGGCTGCTTGGCAAACCCGGCGTCGGGCAAAACTACTATGGCGTACGCGGCCGGCCGCCGCCTGGGGCGCGATGTATACATTCTCCAAGCCACCGTCGACACGCGGCCCGAGGACCTGCTGATCACTCCGGTGATTGAAGGCGCTGCCCGGCTGAAGTATGTCGCGTCACCGTTGGTCTCGGCGATGATCCGCGGCGGTGTCGCGATCTTGGACGAAGGCAATCGCATGAGCGAGAAGAGTTGGGCCAGCCTGGCGCCATTGCTGGACACTCGGCGCTACGTGGAATCGATTATCGCGGGTATCAAGATTAAGGCGCACCCGAACTTTCGCATGGTCGCCACCATGAACGAAGATTCCTCCACCTTCGACCTGCCCGAATACATTCATTCCCGCCTGCAGCCGCAGATTCTGATTGACTTTCCCGAGCGTGAGGAGGAACTGGCGATCTTGCGGGAGAACCTGCCCTTTTCGCATGACGAAATTCTGCAGTACGTAACTGATTTTCTCCAGCAGGCGCATGCCGCCGATGAGAACTACACGGTTCGCGACGGACTTAACGTGGCGCGTTTTGCGCTCAAGTTGAAGCGTGAATCCGGTGAGCCGGATCGAGTGGCGCTCGAGACCGCCGTGCTGGGCATACTCGGCGACGAAGCGCTGCGATACATGTTTTAGCGAGGCGCCTTGGGATCTATGTTTTCCGAACCCAGTGATGCCGGCACACTCAAGCGCGGGCGGCTGACCTACTTCCCGGTCGTTCCCGGCCGCTTGGAATTTGCCATCCGCGTACGGCGTTACATCCTGGAGCATCGCCCCAATCTGGTGGCCGTGGAACTGCCGGCTTCGCTCGAAGATCTTTATCGGAAAGCGTTGGACCGCTTGCCCCAGATGTCGGTGATCGTCATACCCGACGCGGCCGCCGAAGCGCATACAACTCGGAGGAAGAGCAACAGGCATCCTACATTCCAGTGGAACCCTGCGATCCATTTGTGGAGGCGCTCCGCACGGCCCGCGAATTGGGCATTCCCTACCTCGCTGCTCGAACCGGCCACGCAGGAACGGCCGCATTGCCCGACACCTATCCGGAGCCGCTACTCGGTGGAGTTCATTGGCATGGAACGCTACGTGGAGGCGTATCGGGTGTATCCCCAGCCGCGCACGCCGGAGAGCGAAGCGCATGCCGGCGCCATGGCCTGGAAGCTGCAAGGCGCGGATCCCTCGGCCGACACGCTGGTGGTGGTCGGCATTAATCTTGCTCGACCCGCTGCTGGATGCGATGGAGATCCCACAGGATGAGCCTCCGCGCGGACGCGCCCGTTTGTTCGACGAATCGGAACTGTTCAACCTACACCCGGATTGCCTCGCGGAGGTTACGGCGGAAGCGCCTTACTTCCAGCAAATCTATGAAGACCTGCGGCAAACCGGCTCCAGCTTGGCGGGCATCGAACGGCCTCGCTGGCAACTCGCGCTATTGCGTGACGCGGAGAAGGAATATAGCGTCAACACCGGCGACACGATGCAAACATGGCAGCGCCGGAGCCTCGCGAAATTCACACGAAACCTGGCTATGTTGGATGGTCACCTGGTGCCCGGGCGTTTACGATTTGACGCTGGGCGCACGATCGATTGTGGACGATAACTTCGCCTACGAGGTGTGGCAAATGGCGAATCGCTACAGCGTCCAACAAACCGAAGATCCGCCGCTTGAAACACTGAACCTTTCCGGCGACGAGGTGTGGCTGAAAACCCGCAAACTGCGAATTCGACGGCGCTTGCCGCGGATGAAGCAGATGCTGAAGCCGGCGGGTTTGAAATCGCGGAAACGGGAGAGCCACCAAGGCGAGTGGGCCCAAGCAGACCGACGGCGCATCGATCTGTTCGTACCCGCCGGAAGACGTCGTTATCGAGAACTACGGCCGCTTTCTGAAGCAGTATGCCAAGACCATGCTGTCCGAAGAGCGTTCGCGCGTGGAGGTGTTCTCGACGTCGATGCGCGATGGCATCGACCTCCGCGAGACGATTCGCAACTGGCATGAGCAGAAGATTTACGTTCGCGAGCTCAGCAAGTTTTCCGGCGAGGTGGGCGCGCTGGTGGTAATCTTCGACGAGGATCGAAGCGAATCGTTACCCGTACCTGACGACCTGGCTCGGCGAACACCAGAATGAATCGGACATGTCCTTTTACTCGACGCATCCGTTCGACCACATTGTCGGCCCGGGCATCGGACGCGCCGAGTACGGGGGGTTGTTGATGACGCTGCCGCCTCGGCGCCTCTACGACGTCTGGTCTGACACCGACTACGATATGGCGGAAACCAAGGCCGAGCGCCTGCTGATGGCCGCCCTGGATTACTCGATGGATCGCTACGTCGTCTACGTGGCGGCCCGCCCGCCGCGCAGCGTTTTCCGCACCATCGCCGCGCGGGTGAATCGCAAAATCGTCTATATTCCGCTCGGCCAGCTTTCGCCGGCGAAACTCAAGCGGATTCGCGTGGTGCACGTGTTGGATAGCTACGACCGGCGCAAGGACGCGCAGCAGTATATCTGGTAACCGCGACCCTTCTGAACGTAGTAGTCGACGCTTCGAGCGACGTCCTCGACTCGCAGAATCGGCGTCACGCCTTCAAAATTCACCGCTTTCGTCGGTTCGCCGGCAGACAGGGAAACTCCCCTCAAAGGATGTCTTTCCTTAGGAAACCACAGCGCGGACGATCGCCGCTACCAGCCCTGACTTTGTATGCTCTGCGGGCTCGGCGGCAACGGTAAGCCCATGCCGCCGCACGGCCGCCGAGGTCGTTGGGCCAATGGAAGCAGTCTTGACAGACTGCAACGCGGTTGCGCCGAGCACCGATATCAGATTGTCGACGGCCGACGGGCTGGCGAAGATTACCCAGTCCGGACGAGTAGGAGCCGAAAATATTCGCTTAGCGCGAACCTCGGCGTCCGGGGGCATGCGATTGCTGTAAGCCTCTACAACGTCTACCAAGGCGCCGCGCTCGCGCAGAGCGACCGGCAGAACGTCACGGGCAAGATCGCCGCTGGGAATCAACACCCGCTGCTCTCGCAGATCAAAGCTCTCGAGACTCGTCAACAGACCTTCTGCGGTGAACTCTCCGGGTACAACATCAACCGTCCAGCCGAGCTCTTCTGCACAAATCCGCGTAGCCTTTCCTACTACGCCCACTCGTGCACCTGGGCCGCGCCTCAACGTGCGGCACGACCGCCTGAACGGCGTTGGCGCTGGTGAAAAAGATCCAGTCGTATTGATCGATGGATTCTATGGCCCGATTGAGCGGCCGGGCGTCGGTGGGAGGAGCAATGCCGATCATGGGGAGCAGGCTCACGTGAGCGCCCAGCTTCTGTAACGGCTCGGCTAACTCCTGGGCTTGCTGGTCGGCCCGAGTGACAACCATCGAGAGGCCTGCCAGTGGGCGAGCGGGATCCACCGGCGAAACGTCAGCCACCGGACATCAGGACGCCGCCAGGCTTTCCAGAATCTCAGATCCGCCTCGAGCCAGGAGGTCGGCCGCCACGGCTTCGCCCAATTCCCGAGCCTTTCCGGCTGCACCCTGCGCGGTCGCACGGACGACTTGGCCGCCTCTCGGAGAAACAATAATGGCTGAAACCCGTAGCGCATCTCCCTGGGTTTCGGCCAGCGCGCCGACCGGCAATTGGCACCCGCCTCCCAAGGCAGCCAACAGGGCCCGTTCACAGGTCACGGCCTGTCGAGTCGCCGCATCATCCAAATGGCGGCAGATTTCCTTCGCTTCACCTTGCGTGCGGGTCTGAACCGCCAGCGCGCCTTGCCCCGGCGCGGGGCACATTTGCTGAGTGCTGAAGATTTGCGCGATCTCTTGCTCGAGTCCCAACCTCCGCAGCCCGGCCACGGCCAACAGGCTGGCTGCGTACTGGCCTTCCTTCACTTTGCGGATGCGGGTATCCACGTTGCCGCGGATGGGCTCGATCACCAGGTCCGGCCGAAGTAATAGCAACTGGGCCGAGCGGCGCTGCGAACTGGTTCCGACGCGCGCGCCCGTTGGCAATTGCGCGAGCATGCACCCGACCAGTGCGTCGTGGGGATCCTGGCGCACGGGAATCGCCGCGATGTCCAATCCTTCGGGCGAATCGGTGGGCAGGTCTTTCAGGCTATGCACGGCCAAGTCGATTTGTCCCGCTAGCAGCGCCTCTTCAATTTCCTTGGTGAAGAGGCCCTTGCCGCCGGCTTGAGCCAGCGACGCGGTTTGCAAATGGTCACCTGTGGTTCGAATGATTTCGATTTGCGTTTCCACGCCCATCGCCCTCAAGCAGTCCGCAATGTGATGGGCCTGCCACAGGGCAAGCTGCGACCCGCGTGAGCCGATGGTTAACATAGCAGCGGCCATGTGAGCGCTAGCGTTCCCCGTCCTTCAAGCGGAATACGCGTCGAACCACGTTCACAATCTCGTTATGAATTTCGGATGCAGCGCCGTCATGCATCGCGGCGTGTTCGGCCTGGCGGCGCAGCTCAGAAATCGGGCCGTGGGCGATTTTGTTGATGATGCCGCGCGTCAAGCCCTCTAAGGCTTCTTCCTGCTCCGGCGTGAGCGCTCCCAGCTTGCTGCGAAAACGCATCAGCTCGTTGCGGCGAAGCGACTCCAACTGCTCCTGCAAGCTGACGATGGTCGGGGCGACATCGCGCGTCCGGAGGCGGGCCAGAAGCCGGTCGACCTCTTCATTGATAATCCCTTCGGCCTGCTCGGCCACCTCGTGGCGGCCTTTCATGTTTTGGTCCGCGATGCGCTGCAGGTCGTCGATATCGTAAACGAAGGCATGTTCCAGGCTATGTGCCGCTGGATCGATGTTACGCGGCACGGCGATGTCGATCAGGAACATCGGCTGGTTACGCCGCGCATCGAGTGCGCGCTTCACCTGTTCGCGATTCAGGATGTACCCGGGCGCCGCCGAGGAGGTTATGACGATGTCGGCTTCGTGAAGCCGTCCGGGAAACTCGTCGTAGGGAATGTTGCGGCCGTCGAACAGAACCGCCATGCGCTCCGCGCGCTCCGGCGTCCGGTTCGTAATGAGAACCTCAGTGACTCCGGCACGCTGCAAATGCTTCGCAGCGGCCTCCGACATTTTGCCCGCCCCGATGATCAAGACTGTCTTGCGGTTCAGCGAGCCGAAGATCTCGCGCGCCAGTTCCACAGCCGCATAGCTCACGGACACGGCGTTCTGGCCGATCTCAGTCTCGGTGCGAACCCGCTTGGCCACGCTAAACGCCCGCGTCAGCACGGCATCGAGATAGGTACCGATGCAGCCCTGTTCACGGGCTTGCGCGAAGGCCGCTTTGAGCTGTCCGAGAATCTGCGGTTCGCCAACCACCATGGAGTCCAGACTCGAAGCAACCCGAAACAAGTGCCGGATGGCGTGGTGCTCTTCAAATGTGTAAATGAAGGAGCGAAGCCCGTCCGGACTCATCCCGTGCGCTTCCGCCAGGAACTCGCACAGCATGTTTTGCGCGGATACGTCGTCATCGAGCGTGGCAGTCACTTCAACCCGATTGCAGGTGGAAAGGATCATGGCTTCGCGCGCGCCCTTACTGTCGCGGAGCTTTTGCAGCGCGCCGCCCAGATCCTCCGGCCGGAAAGCAAGCCCTTCGCGCACCTCCACCGGCGCCGTGCGGTGATTGAGCCCAGCCAGAGCGAGCTTCATCGGATCAGCAGGCTCCGTAGGGTGACATGCGTGGCCCAGGTGATCAGCGAACAGCCCAGGACGCTGACTGCCATCCAGGCCAGCCGCCGGCCCCGCCAGCCAGCCGACACGCGCAGAAAAATCATGGCGAGATAGAACGCCCAGGTAAAGAGTGAGAAGGCAATCTCCGGCTCGAGAATCCACCGGGGACCCTTCTCGATGGATGCCCAAACCACGCCGCTCGCCGTCGCGATCGTAATAAAAACAAACCCGATGTTGATCGATTGGCTAATGAGCCGGTCGAGTGTGCCGAGCGGCGGCAAGTGCAGCCACGATCGTTCCGCGTCCTTGCGCTTAAGTTGGCGTTCCTGCAGCAAATAGAAAACGGATGATAAGGCGCCTATGATCAAGGCCGCGTAGCCGATGAGCACGGTAACGATGTGGACGTGCAAGTAGGCATTTCGGACTTCGGTGTCCCAACCAGGAAATGAGAACTCGGTGGCGCCGATCAGGGTCATGAAGAAGACCAGCGGGAACAGGCAAATGCTGAAGATCTCAATGCGGTAATAGGCATACGCTGCCAGGAAGAACACCGCAATGAGAAAGGCGCAGCACGAGCTGGTCTCGTAGAAGTTATTCAGCGGGAAATGGCCCGTCTCTGCTCGAAGCTCTACCAGCGACACCAGGTGCAGCACTGTTCCGGTCGCGAACGCGATCAGTGCCGGAATAAACAACTTCGTGCTTTTCCGGAACAGAAACATCAGGACGTAGATCAACCCAAAGGAATAGAGGGCGGCTGCCGTTCGCAGCCAGAGGATACTCATCAATGCTGGATACTCTGCCTCCAGTATAGGGAGGTTTGACTTTTGCGTTCGAATGGGGACTGTTAACCAACCCCAGTTGCAGCCCGGATCGGGCGGCTCACGGCAAGAAATGGTCGCAAGCCTTCGCGGGCGGATCTAGTTGAATGGGTGTAGCCGGTTGTGCGCAGGAAAACCGGTGGAGTGGTGCAAAGGAACCACTAGCCTCAATATGAAAGGACCTTCATGCAGCAATTCTTAAACGGACAGAAAGCGCTCGTAACCGGAGGCTCAAAGGGAATCGGGCTCGAGATTGCACGAGCGCTGGCAGGCTCGGGCGCCGATGTGGTGATCTGTTCCCGATCGCAGGCGAGTCTGGATCAGGCCTTGATCAATCTCCGGAGCAAACACAAGGAAGGGTCACCATCCGGCAGAATCGTGGGCCACGTCACCGATGTCAGCAGCAGCGTGGAAGTGAGCCGGCTTTTCGAATTCATCGATGGCGAGTTCGGCTCGTTGAACATCCTAATTAACAACGCCGGAAGCGGCGTCTTCCGGCCGGTCAGCGAACTGTCCGTGGAGGAGTGGGACCACATGATCGGAACCAACCTTTCCGGCGCGTTCTATTGCAGCCGCGAAGCGCTTCACCGATTCCAGCCGAATGGCGGCTGGATCATCAATATCAGTAGCTTGGCGGGCAAGAACCCGTTTGCGGGCGGGGCCGCATACAACGCTTCGAAGTTCGGTTTGAATGGCTTCAGCGAAGCCCTCATGCTCGATCACCGCCACGATCATGTGCGTGTCAGCTACATCATGCCGGGCAGCGTGGACACGGCGTTCAACGGGCATGTGCAGGGGGAGAAGTCCGAGTGGAAAATCGCGCCCGAGGATGTTGCCGAGATTGCGCTCGATATCCTTCGCAAGCCCGACCGGACACTGGTCAGCCGCGTGGAAGTGCGTCCCTCGCGGCCACCCAAGAAGTAGGCCGTCATTCTCATCGCCGCGTTTCGTTTCGAAACGAAACATCCTCGTGAAACAGCCGCAACGCCTCAGAACAGCCTGAGCAAGAAAACCTTCACGAATCCACCGGCCAAGACGATGAAAGGAAGCAGGAAGAGAGCTGCACCAGATTTGGCAGCCTGCTTGCTATGAGTCCAGGTGACAGGTGGAAACGAAAGGGGCGCCTGATTAATGAACCGGCTGCACAAACCGCTTGACCCGACGCGAACCGGACGAGACGCGGAGTCGCTTGATCAATCTCTACGGCATCTGATTATTGGCCAAGACGAGGCGATCGACCAGATTGTCAGTATTTACCAGATGTACCTGACCGGCCTCGCGGCACCGGGACGCCCGATTGGAAATTTCTTATTTCTGGGGCCCACGGGCTCGGGTAAGACGCGCACAGTGGAAGCGACGGCGGAAGTTCTGATTCAGAACCCTCGCGCAGTGGTTAAGATCGACTGCGCGGAATTCCAGCACAGCCACGAAATTGCCAAACTGATCGGTTCACCTCCGGGCTATCTCGGACATCGCGAAACGCATCCCCTTCTCAGCCAGGAAGTGATCAACCAGCATCACACCGAAACTGTCAAAATCAGCTTCATTCTCTTTGATGAAATTGAGAAGGCCAGCGACGCACTATGGAACCTGCTTCTCGGCATCCTCGACAAAGCAACCTTGACGCTGGGAGACAACCGCAAGGTCGATTTTTCCAACGCCATGATCTTCATGACCAGCAATATCGGCGCCGGCGAGATGGCGTCGCTGGTCTCGCCGAAACTGGGCTTCCAGGCGCAGCTTACTGAGCAGGTCTCGGAAGTCGACGACAAACTCACTGCCAAGCTGTCGAAAAGCGGCATCGAGGCCGCGCGCCGCAAGTTCACACCGGAGTTCATGAACCGCATCGACAAAGTGGTTGTGTTCAAACCGCTGGGCCAGTCCGAATTGCAAAAGATCCTGAATCTGGAACTGGCAGAGGTCCAACGGCGTGTTTTCCAGGCGCAGATGGACAAACCCTTCATTTTCAAAACCACCGAAGAAGGCCGGCAGTTTCTGCTGGCCGAAGGTACCGACCTGAAGTACGGGGCACGTCACCTGAAACGCGCCATTGAGCGGCTATTGGTGCAGCCGCTCTCAAATCTCCTGGCCACCGACCAGATCTGTGCCGGTGACCTGATCCAGGTGGACTTCGAAGCCGACAGCGAGAAACTGGTCTTCCATAAGGAACAGGAAGGATTGGCCCTTCAAGCCATGGCCAGCATGATCGAGTTCTCCCCAGTCAAACCCGCGCGGATTACAGCTGCGGGAGCAATGTTCGAGCCGACCAGAATCCAGATCGCCAAATCTTCAAAAAAATAGCTGCACGTGTGGCGCGGACCGCCAGGTCTGCCGAGCCGAGATTCGTCTCGGCTTTTCATAGGCGGGGTGATGGACCCTGCTCATGAGAAGCCAGCTTGCGGGAACTCGCGCCCGCCAATGGGCATCCAACAACCATGCCTCAGATTGGCGCAACCTACAATAAAAGCTGCATGATACGCAGCCTGATTTTAGCCGTGTGCGGAGCACTGATGCTCAACGCCACCGTCACCAACAACGACCTGGCGCGAGCGCGCGACGCGCAGGACCGGGCCGCCTTGGAGCGTTATATTGCCGAGCTTCAGAAGTCCGCGCAATCGGCCAAAGCGGCCGCGCTTTACGAACTGGCAACCGCTTATTCCTATGCCGCCGAGGTCTCCATTGAGGTGAAGGACAAAGCGAAAGCCGAGAGCTTCGCGGAAGCCGGCATCGAAGCCATGAAAAAGGCGGTCGAAGCCAGCCCCAACAATGCCGAATATCACCGCTTGCTCGGTGAATTGTGTGGCCAGGTGATCCCGGCGAACGCGTTGATGGGCGCCTTGAAATATGGCCAGTGCGCCCGCGATGAAATCAATAAGGCGATCGAGCTCGACAGCAAGAATGGGCTGGCTTATGTGAGCCGCGGCGTCGGCAACTACTACCTTCCACCCCAGTTCGGCGGCAGCATCGAGGAAGCCATCAAGGACTTCGATAAAGCCATCGCGCTCGACCCGAAACTGGCCCAAGCGTATCTCTGGAAGGGCATCGCCTTGCGGAAAGCGAATCAGCGGGCCGCGGCGCGGCAATCCCTTGAAACCGCTCTGAAGTTAAATCCCGATAGCCTCTGGACCAAGCAGCAACTGGAAAAGACGCCGGCGCAATAAATGCTGCGGTCGGCGTTGCTGTGCCTCGGCATCCTCGTATTTACCTGGCTGGGCTTTCAAGTCTTCCCGGGCCATACGTATTTGCAGTCGGATACGCAAATCTACCTGCCCATCCTGGAACGGCTGGATGAGCCCGGCTATCTTTCGCGCGACCTGGTTGCCACTCGCCCCCACGTTGCCTACACCATATACGACGAAGTGGCGCTGGCTCTTCGGCATACGTTCGATCTGAATTTCGAGCAGATTCTGGTCGGGCAACAGATCCTGTTCCGAATACTCGGGTTTGCCGGGATTTATCTCTTCGGCACGGCCGCCGGACTTTCTGGTCTGGAGGCGTTTCTCGTCGCCGCTCTGCTGAATCTGGGCGGCGCCTTGCTGGGCCCAGCGGTGCTGGTGGTCGAATATGAACCGGTCCCGCGCGCCTACGCGTTGAATCTTATTTTTCTCTCGCTCGGATTGTTCGCGCATCGTCTTCCGCTGCTGGCCGGTCTGGCGGCTGCGCTGGCCTTCCTCTACCACCCGCCGACGGCTGCGCCCTTCTGGGCGGTTATGGTGGTCAGCTATTTCTTCGACCGGCAAGTGCGGCCGCTGTCCCGGTCAACGTTCATCGCGCTTGTCATCGCCGCTTTATTGCTGGCGAACTTAGCCCAACTGCAGCCCGGCGTCGTCGAACCACAGCGGATGATCGGGCACCTCTCACCGTCCCTCGCGGCGATCCAGCATTTTCGTACCAAATACATCTGGGTGTCGCTTTGGGCGGGCCACGATATTTGGAGCTACCTGGCGCTCTGCACGTGTTGCATTTGGGCAACCACGCGTATTTGGGACTCCCTCAACCGCCCGGCGAGATGGTTTTTGATCCTACTGCCGCTGACCGGCATCCTCAGCGTGCCGCTCTCTTTCGTCCTGTTGGAGAAGCTAAGACTGGCGATCATCCCAGGACTGCAACCGGCACGGTTGCTGGTCTTCGCCGTTGTGAGTGCCTCTGTCGCCTGTGGAATCGCGGGAGTCCAAGCTGCCCGTGACCATCGTCGCTGGGAGACATTTCTGTGGTTTTTACCCGTGCTGGCGATACCCATCAAGGCATGTGTCCTCGACATGTTCACCCTCACCAACCGGACCGCGGTGCAACTGTTTGCCGTGTGGCTGGCCTTAGCGGCATTGCTGGCCTGGCTGCTCAGCGCGAGAAACCTGGTTTGGCGACCGGCCATGCGTGGTGCAGCGCTCATGGTCCCGGTACTCGCTATGTTCCTGCTTCCCCTGGCCGGCGTGTCCAACTATCCTCACATCGACAAACGGCCCGTTGCAGAGGTTGCGCACTGGGCCGAGACGAATACCTGGGGCAGTTCCGTGTTTCTGTTCCCCGACGCGGGGCACGACTTGGCGCCAGGCATCTTTCGAGCGTTGAGCCGGCGGGCGTTGTGGGTCGACTGGAAGAGCGGCGGGCAGGTGAATTATTTTGAGTCGCTGGGCCAGGAATGGTGGTCGCGATGGCAACAAACCATGGAGGGCGCCTTCACGGCCCAGCGGCTGCAGGGAATGCTCGATCTCCCCATCGACTACTACGTCCTGAAGCGGTCCGACCGCCTGGCGTCCCCGAAGCCGGTTTTTGAGAATCAGGTCTACGTGGTCTATGACGCGCGCGATCTCAAGAACTCTTCGACTTCGCTGCGCAGTGGGACGGACGACTGAGCGCCCACCCGTGTGACTGAGATGGCCGCGGCGGCAGCAGCGAACCGAAGTGCGACTTGCATCGGCTTCCCTTCCGCCAGCGCCACGGCGAGTGCTCCGTTGAATATGTCGCCGGCTGCCGTAGCATCCACCGCATCCACGGCAAAGGCGGGCTGGAACATCTCCACGTCGCCGTCGAAATAAAGCGCCCCTCGGCTGCCTAGCTTGAGAATCACGGAGCGCACTCCCAAGCCTCGCAATGCTCCTGCAACCCGGCGATATTCGCTCTCTTCGATTCGGCCCGGCCGGCCGGCCCAATAACAGGCTGGCCTCTTGTTCGTTCGGCGTCAAGACGTCGACGTTGGCCAATAGATCAGCGGGGAGCGGCTGTGCAGGCGCGGGATCCAGAATCGTACGCACCGCCATCTGCCGAGCGACGGAGAGGGCGGCGGCAACCACTGGCAAAGGCACTTCGAGTTGGAACAGAGCGTAGCGTGCGCCCTGAAAAACCGCCCGGTGGCCGCTCACATCAGCGGCGGTCATCGCGTGATTGGCGCCCGGCGCCACCACGATGGAATTCTGGCCTCGCTGGTCGACCCAGATGAGAGCGACACCGGTCGGCTGCGCCTTGGTTGAATGAACCGCACTGACATCGACGCCGGCCGCCGAGAGGCTGGCCTTGAGCTGGTCTCCGAACAGATCGTAGCCGACGCGCCCGATCATATAGCCCTGGACGGTTTTCGCGCCAATGCGTCCCACCGCACAGGCTTGATTCGCACCCTTGCCTCCGGGAATCATTTGGAAGTCTCTTCCGAGCGTGGTCTCGCCGGGCGCCGGGAGTTCGTCCACGCGCACCACGAAGTCCATGTTGAGACTGCCTAGAACGGTAATGATGGGAGGCATGCGGTAAGAGGGATCCTAAGCAGCTGCGCGCTAGCCGTGCGCGAGGTCGATACCGAACTTCTTCAGTTCCTCCGCGTAGTAGCGTTTATGCAGCAGATCGTACTCTTCGCCGCCTTCGGCGATCTCGCGCTTCTGGGAGCGGATTTTCGCGCGCGCCGCTTTGTCGATGCGTTCTTCAAGCTGCAGCAAATCGGTGATTTCTTTCACGATCGCCAGGCGGACCTCATTGGCATCCTTGCGCACGCGAAAGTCCCGCGACTTCCGAATCGAATCCACGATTTTGTGCGAGAGGTCATTTACTTTGTCGCGCGATAGCTTCATCGCATCCCCGGTATCGCGCCCGGCGGCGCGAATCACTTTCTTCTGCGCCAGCATCTGGTTCTTCACGCGGCGAAACATCTCTTGATAGGAGACGCCTTCGCGCCGCATGTAATCGCTATATTGCTCGAGCAGTTCACGGACTTCGTCGTTGAGCTGATCTTCAATCGACAGATCATCCTGAATGATTTGGGCAATTGCCTCGGCGGCAGACGCGGGGTTAGCCACCTCAAACGCCTGTGGCGTGAGGCGCTTGACCAACTGTCGAGACAAATAACCTACAAACTCGCGCGCAAGTAACATCCCTGCGGCTTAGTGTAACAACAAGCCTCATCCAATCCCGCGCGGCTGCCAAAACCCTATACCCCTATGCTGGAAGATTGAGAATCGGAATCCACTGCTCGACGGCGGGCTCACTGGAACGCGCCGCTAAAAAAGCGACAGAACTCGGGGCGAACACCTTCCAGATCTTTTCCGCTAGCCCTCGAATGTGGCGTGCGAAACCACCCGATGTCCAGCAGGTCCGCTTCCTGAGGGCCGAGCGCGATGCCCACGACCTGACACCCCTGGTCGTTCACGACAACTACCTCATCAATCTCGCGGCCGGCGATCCGGAAATCCGCTCCAAGTCGATTGCCGCGCTCGCCGGCGAAATCGAGCGCGCCGTCATCATCGGCGCAGAGTACCTGGTGGCGCATCCGGGAAACTACAAAGGCCTCTCCCTGGAGCAGGGTTTGCTGAACGTGGCGGAAGCCCTTGCGCTGGCTTGGCGCGCTGTTCCGGCTGCCATTCAGGGGAACGCGAAACTGACGCTCCTGCTCGAGAACACCGCTGGCGCAGGCGCTCAGTTGGGAGGGGTGCTTTCGGAATTGCAGACCATCCGCCAACTGGCAGGTCCGTATCTCGATATTCCTATCGGCTATTGCCTGGACACTTGCCACTGCTGGGTCGCGGGCTTCGACGTCGCGAGCGAGGCCGGCCTCCATGCTTTTCTCAACCAGGCGGAAGAGACGCTGGGGCTGGCGAATGTGCCGGTCATTCACGCCAACGATGCCAAGGCGCAGCGAGGCTCGCATGTTGACCGGCATGAGAACATCGGCGCTGGTTATATTGGAAAGGAAGGTTTCCGCCGCATCCTGAACCATCCGAAGCTGCGTGAAAAAGCCTTCATCCTCGAAACCCCCGTGGACAACCCGGGTGATGATCTACGTAACGTGACGGCATTGAAGGAGCTCGTATTCCAGAACAAGCGTTCAACCACCAGGAAATCGAAGGCAAGTGGCACCAGCGCTGGAAGAACTCACCCCAGCTCTACGTAGCCGACGCTCCCGATCGCCCCAAGTACTACGTCATCGAGATGCTGCCCTACCCCAGCGGCAAGCTCCACATGGGACACGTCCGCAACTACTCCATCGGCGACGCGCTGGCCCGTTATATGTGGATGCGCGGCTACAACGTCCTCCATCCCATGGGCTGGGACGCATTCGGATTGCCGGCGGAGAACGCCGCGATCAAGAGCGGTACACATCCGCGCGATTGGACCATCAGCAAGATTGCCCAGATGAAGGAGCAGATGCACCGCATGGGCTTCGGCTACGATTGGAGCCGCGAAATCTCCACCTGCGAGCCCGAGTTTTACCGCTGGAACCAATGGTTCTTTTTGAAGATGTTGGAGCGCGGCCTCGCCTACCGCAAGCAGGCGCTCCTGAATTGGTGCCCCGAATGCGGCACGGTGCTGGCCAATGAGCAGGTCGTCAATGGCTGCTGCTGGCGGCACGAAACCACGCCGGTTGAGCAGCGTGCTTTGCAGCAATGGTTCCTGAAGATCACCTCCTATGCGGATGAGCTGCTCGAAGACCTGAAGGCGCTCGAAGGCGGATGGCCGGAACGGGTCATCACCATGCAGCGCAACTGGATCGGCCGTTCGGAAGGTGCGGAAGTCGATTTCCATCTCGAGCCAACCGGCGAACCGATCCGCGTCTTCACCACGCGCATCGACACCATCTACGGCGCAACCTGCCTGATTCTGGCGCCGGCTCATCCGCTGGTCGGCAAGCTGATCACGGATGACACCGGCCGCTCGCATGTCAAGGCCATGCTCGATGCCGCGGCCCGTAAAGATCCGGGCGACCTCGAGAAAGAAGGACTGTTCACCGGCCGTTATGCCCTACACCCTTTTTCCGGCGAAAAGGTCCCCATCTGGATCGGCAACTTCGTGCTGATGGGCTATGGTACGGGTGCAATCATGGCAGTGCCCGCTCACGACGAGCGCGACTTCGAGTTTTGTCAGACCTACGGCATCCCGATTGTTCCGGTGATTCGCCCGGAAGACGGGCCCCTGTCCGATGTGCCCGTCAAAGCGCCCTTCACCGATTACGGAATCGTGGAGAACTCGGGGGAGTGGTCCGGGCTTACCAGCGTCGAGGCTCGCAAAAAGATGGCCGCACACGCGAAAGCGAAGGGCTTCGGCGAAGAGGCCATCACGTTCCGCATCAAAGATTGGGGCATCTCGCGCCAGCGCTATTGGGGCACGCCGATTCCGGTGATCCATTGCCCGAAGTGCGGAACCGTTCCGGTTCCTGAGCGCGATCTGCCGGTATTGCTTCCGCTGGATGTCACCATTACCGGCAAAGGCGAATCGCCGCTGCGCTCCGTCGAGTCGTTCATGAATGTGCCGTGTCCAAAGTGCGGCACACCCGCGCAGCGCGAAAGCGACACCATGGACACCTTCGTCGATTCGTCCTGGTATTTCTATCGCTACTGCGATCCCACGAATGATCGTGCGCCGTTCGATTCGGCCATCATTCGCGAATGGTTTCCCATCGACCAGTACATCGGCGGCGTCACGCATGCCATTCTGCATCTCATCTATTCGCGCTTCTGGACCAAGATGATGCGCGACATCGGGGTGATCGAAAACCGGGAACCTGTCAAGAACCTGTTCACGCAAGGCATGGTGCTCAAAGACGGATCAGCCATGTCGAAGTCCAAGGGCAACGTCGTCGATCCCGACGAAATGATCGAGAAATATGGCGCGGACACGTGCCGGCTCTATACCCTGTTTGCCGCGCCACCCGAAAAGGACATGGATTGGAATGAGTCCAGCGTCGAAGGCCAGTATCGTTTCCTCGGCCGTGTCTTCCGCTTCGTCACGCGCAACGCCGATCGGGTAGCGGACGCGCCCAGCGACAACGCGGATGCCGACCGCCAAGCCCTGCGCAAGCTGCATCAGACCGTTCGCAAAATCACCAACGACTTCGATAGCCGCTGGCACTTCAACACATCCATTGCATCCCTGATGGAGCTGCTCAACGAGCTGTATTCGCTCGAAGCCAAGCTCTCGTCGGCCTCCATTCGTGAGATCTGCGAAAAGTTCACGCTGATGCTGGTGCCCTTCGCGCCCTATACGGCTCAGGATCTGTGGGCCGTGCTGGGTCATGAAACACCGGCCTTCCGCGAACCCTGGCCCCAGTTCGATCCCGAACTCGCCAAGGAAGACCTGGCCGCCATCGTGGTTCAGGTGAATGGCAAGCTTCGCGCCCACCTGTCCCTGCCCTTCGGGACGCCCGAAGCCCAGGTACGGGAACTGGCCTTGGCGCACGAAAAAGTGAAGCCGTTCGTCGACGGCAAGCACATCGTGAAGGTCATCGTCCTCGCGGATAAGCTCGTGAACATCGTTGTGAAGTAGAGAACTCCAGCACCGTGGCACAGCCTTCAGGCTGTGGCGCCCGGAACGAAAACGTCAGCACGGAACCGCGCGCGTGAGCAAGCGGATTCCGGCTTTCTTATGCCACGAGATGCAAGCGGATGCCTTTTCTGAGGCGCGACCGTGAGGGAGCGCTTGCCAATGTCTCCTCAGCGGATCGGGGACACCCCGGCCTGATGTCATGCTCATTTCCAGCGTCATAAAGCGCCGGCGAAGCGCCAGCCCGCCGCGCGCGCTGTAGGCGTGTCCCCAACGCAACAACCGGCTGCGATACGATCGCCACGAGACCGATCATGCCGATCCGCATTCCGATCGCCTTAGGAATTGCCGCCATATTCCAGACGCTAGTAATGACCCTCGCCGCACAGATCCCAACGCCGGACCTGCAGAACAAGGCGTTGGTCCGGCGCGAGATGATGGCCTTCAATCCGAGCTACGTCGCGCAGATGCTCCCGCGCTATCGTGCTCTGAAGGAACTGGAGCAGCAGGTGATGAAGCGCGAAGCGGAGCTGCACGATGTGTCCTGTTCGCACCAAATCGTCACGGAACTCCGATGGCTCATGGGCAGCACAGTGGACACGGAACGCATCGACGCCCGGCTAGACGATTTGCGCGCGAGCCTCGCGCATCCCGAGCTGGAAGCGAGAGCGCGCGAACAGGATGCGGATGGAAGCTGGGGTCGATGCTATGACGCATGGTTCTTTCGGCTCGACGCATCCTATGACGGCCACTTTTCCCGCGATCAGGGTGGCAGCCATATCCCGCTGCTCGATCGCGTGAATTCCCCTCAGAAACTCGCCCAGTACATCAACTCGATTTCTGTTTCCGATGTGCCTCATAGCGGCGTGGATCATCGTCGCGAAATGAATGAAGCGCTCTCCACCCTGATCCGTCTGATTGTCCACGGCCTGCCCAGCGCCTACCAGTGGCATCCGGAAATGAAAGCCACCTTGCTCGATCTTCTGACGCAACTGCGTAATCCGGCCACAGGCTGGTGGGGAGAGCGCTACCAGCGCGAGGGGCGAATCGACTTTGTCGACGACATGAGCATGACATTTCACATCGTCAGCTATCTGAAAGGCCAAGTCCCCGATCTCGACAAAGTCGCCAACACCCTGCTCGAGCTGAAGGATCAGGAATACCCGATCGGCTGGCTCGAGAACGGGCGCTACCTCACTCATCACAATATGGACGTGGTGGTTCTCTTTCAATATGCATGGCCTCACATGAATGAGGTGCAGCGCCGGGCCGCGTCAATCGAAATCGGGAAAATGCTGCAGTGGTGTCTGAAAGACTCTGTTCTGCCTGATGGCTCATTTCGTGCGGGCACCGGTGGGGAAGACTCCCTGGAAGAAGACGAGTACTTTGGCGTCGCCTTCCTCGCCAGGGCGGGATATTTCGATGCGTCCAGACGTTTCTGGACCGATCAACCGTTCCCGGAAGCGGAGAACCTCAGGCGCCGGCTGATCGATTTCATTCAGCGGCACAAAGCTTCGGGCGCGGCCGGCGGAGCGTATTACGAGAGTGCCCTGCGCGAGCTGGCCGCCCCTTCGCCTGCGAAATAAGTCGCCTCTCGGACGTTCGAGCCCGCGCCAATACTGGACCACCCACGCCTGTTCTATTCAGTTGTCAAGGAGCCAGGGCTTGGCCGTCTTCGCGGCGCAGAACCAACTTTACGGCTGCCGCCAGGCGGCACGAACCGGGGCAAGCACGATTCAGTGGACGTTACGCAGCGGAAAACCCCTTCTCGCGCTGTTCGATCAGCTTGGCATGGCGATCGATCTGGTCCATTGAAAATTCGAACCCAAATTCTTTGTAGTTGAAAGGTTTCTTCGCCTTGTTCGCGGCGATGTACTGGCGGGCGGCTTGGGTGAGGTTGGCTTGTTGCTGCTGCTGGCGTTGGTGTTTGAGGGCGGCGAGCTCGGCGGTGATCTTCTGGAGCTGGCGATTGAGGCGCGACTCCTGGATGCTCAGGTTGTTGAGCTGGCGGTGATAGGCGAGATAGGTATGGGCCTGGATGAGGCCGGGGCGGAGCTCGGCGGGCTCGTCGTTGAACTTGTCGGCGAACTCGATGCGGGCGAGGGCGTAGATGCCATATTCGAGACCGGGGATGCGGGCGATGCGCCATTCGGTGTCGGCGATCGCCTGGACGAGCGCGGTTTCTTTTTCGCCAACAGGGTTGAACGCCTCGACACAGTGTTGGAGTTTGGCTTGGTAGAGTTCGGCGTCGTCGCCGGGGAGCAGGACGGTGTGGCCGGTCAGGCCGGTTTTCAGGGCATTCATGGACGATTTTGCGCGGCCTTCAGACGTCTTGGCACCCGTCGAGAGCTGAGCATTGGCTTGATTGGCGATGATCTGGGCTTGCGATGACATTTGATTCCTTTGTCCTACTGATTGAAGTCTCGGAAATTCGTGATTGCTGCGCCGCTCACGCGGCATGAGGCCATGCGAAGTGAGCGGCGGTTGGTGGGCGCGACGGCCCGGTTTCTGGCTGGTGGCTGGGGGGCCACAGAATCTCAAAACGGTCTTCCGCCCGCGGTCGAACGGTCGATGTGGGGGGGACAGGCTCGCTCTGCCCACGCGGCGCCGAGGTGATTTTGACAGAAGCGGCTGTTGTGGCCGCCTTGGGGCAGAGGCCCCTGTCCCCTGTCGAACACTCCACAAAATAGAAAAGGGCCGAACGCGGGGTTAGCCGCGACGGCCCTTGGCACAAAATTCTTCTTACAACACCATTATCTCAGGTGGGAGTGCGGTTTCCGGAGTGACGGGAGCTGGAAGTGATTGAAAGGAAGGCGCAAATAAAGTTGGGAAAGGCGTGACCGCTGTTTGTTCTAATGCAAACCAGTTAGGGCTCAATCCTTCGGATCGCGGAGGATAAACGGGACTTTGGGGGGCGGGGTCCTCCCGAGGCCCCTGTGCCCACAGGATTTAGTCGTTCGCAGACATCCATCGAGGCGTTGTCACGGCCCGACCGCGCCTTGCGTCGGTAGCTGCGCCGGGCCCCTCGATTCCGTAAGTGGTACGCAATCGGATTAAACGTCCCTATTTCCCCAATTGAAACTATCACCCGAGTAAGAATACAACTGATTTCTGATTGTCTCGCAAAGGACCCTTGCGAGACGGCTTGGGCTAGTGAGCGCGATGTGAAACACTTCAGTTCATGGAACGGGGAGAAAACTACTGGTCTGTTCTCGATCCGATATGGGACAGGATGAATATCGACACGCCAGAGACGTTCGCCACAGCACCCGATCTGGCGTGCAGCAAGATCGTCGATAAGCACGCCGACATCTCGGATTTCGGCGCGGTGTTCTTCGAAATGCTCACCGACAAGCGACTTTTCGCCGCGCATATGCGTCTGCTGCCACCAGGCGCCGACTATCCTTCTATAAGCGCAGCGTCTCCAGGAACAGCAACGCCTCGCACGCTAGTGTTTGCACGGGTTCGGACCTCGTGCGCGTTGTGACGATTTCCCGGGAGACTTCCTGATGGTCCTGCTGCCGGTGTTTGCGTTCGTGCTCGCCATGCTGTGTGCGGCCGCTCGTTTGGGCCGCGCGTCGAGTGGCGCGCCCTGGAGACAGGCGGCGCTCGTGGCGGCGATTCTATGCGGAACCATTTTGGTCCTGATGACCGAGATACTCAGCGCCTGGAACGCACTGACTCCCGCGAGCGTGGCCGGTGGGTGGGCGCTCTTTGCAGCCGCCGGTGGCTTAGTGCTGTGGCGGGGGCCGGGCCTGCCAAAGTTGCCGCGAACAAAAGACGCGCTCGTTCTGACGATGACGGCTGGAATCGGAGTCATCGTCGTGCTGGCCGGAATCACCGCTGTGGTAGCGCCGCCGAACACCTGGGATTCGATGACCTACCACATGCCACGTTGTGTGCACTGGATTCTAAATCGCAGCGTCGCGCCGTACCCCACTCACATCCTGCGTCAGCTCTTCCGGGAACCGGGCGCGGAGTACGCCATCACCCAACTCATGCTGCTCACCGGCGGCGATCGATGGGTGAATTTGGTGCAATGGTCGTCCTGGATCGGATGCCAGGCCGCCGTCTCGCTGGTTGCCCGGGAACTGGGCGCCAGCGCGAGAGCACAACTGACGGCAGCGCTGTTTGTCGCAACGCTCCCGATGGCAATTCTCGAGGCGTCCAGCACGCAGAATGATTTGGTAGTGGCATTCTGGCTGGCCTGCCTTGCCTTCTTCGCGGCGAAAGCGTGGCGGGGCGAAATCTATACCCTGGCTGCCGGCGCAAGCCTGGGACTCGCTGTCATCACCAAAGGTACGGCATACATGTTCGCATTGCCCCTGCTGCTTTGGATGGGGGTCAGCCTGTGGCCCCGCTACGGCGGGCGGATCTGGAGACCCGCGCTCACAATGGCCGCCGTCGCGGTGGTGATGAACATCGGGCATTGGAGCGGAAACGTGCGGGTATTCGGCCGTCCCATCGGCCCGGAAGGAGAACTGCTCAATCGGACGATAGATCCACGCTATTGGGTTTCCAATGTTACGCGTAACGTCGCACTGGAGTTGGCGCTTCCGCTGTCGTGGTGGAACGTGTCGCTGGAGACCGTGGTTCGAGTGCTCCATCGCGGGCTGGGAATCGGAGCCGATGATGCGCGAACCACCTTCCCGGCCGCCCGGTTTCAATTGCTAGCCGTTGCTCCCGGCGAGTCGAGCCGGTGGACGCGGAATCCAGTCGCGGTATTCCTGCAAGAAGACCACGCCCCGAATCCGCTGCACATGGCGCTGGCACTGGGAGCTGCGGTGCTATTGCTGGCCTCGCGGCGGACCGGGCGCGGGACGCGCCTTTACGTTGCCGCGGTAGTCTGCGGGTTTCTATTTTTCTGCGTTGCCCTACGATGGCAGCCATGGCATACGAGGCTTCATTTGCCGCTGTTTGTCGCCGCCGCGCCCGCCGTGGCGTTAGCCACGAAATACTGGCGCTCGCTGCCACGCTGGGCTGTCTGCGGGTTGCTGTTGGCGTGTTCGCTTCCCTGGGCGTTGTATAACACGACGCGGCCGCTGGCCGGGCAAAACAGCCTCTTTCGGACGCCGCGGCTGGAGCAGTATCTGGCGAGCAAACCGGAACTCCTCAGCGCGTATCAAGGAACGGCGGACGTGGTGGCGCAGCATGGCTGGAGGCGACTGGGTTTGGTGTCCGGCGGAGATGCGGGCGAGTATCCGATGTGGAAGTTTCTTGGTTCAGCTACGATGCTGGCCCAGGTAGGCGTTCAAAATCAGTCCTCGCGCCTGGATCGGGATGAGGGTCTTCCGGAGGCCACGATTTATCTGCCGAGCCCGAGCGGGTGGCTGCCGTTCGAACCGAAAACCGAGCCAGTCTGGACCGGTGATTCGGTCCGGATAGTCACAGGGGCCCCGCAATAAGTCGTATCGTCCGCTGTGTTGGCATCAAAACCTGGCCTGAACGCGCTCCGTGGTAGTCTTTCCCCCAATGGGCATGAAGCTGCCGCCCGATGAAATCCTCTGGAAGGACTGGGATCCAATCGGTGTTTCGCGGTGGGAGGACGCTCCTCGCGGAGAATACTACGGCTGGAATCCGGGTGGGCCCGGCACCAGATGCCGGACCGAAGAAACCTGGTAAACGTGGATACTGTCCCGGTTTCCCCATGCAAGCCAGTTAGCGGTCACGCCGCAGGGTTCCGGATCACGGACGGCAACGGGACTTTCGGGACTGATCGTGTGAACGTTCGCGGAACCCGGCTATATCTGGTACCAACGCGTAGTTGCGCGAGATGAGCTGATCGTCTTGATACGCTGAACTAAAGTCCGGTTCCGGGGCGGGTTCATGATTGGCCAAAACGTCTCCCATTACCGCATCCTTGAGAAGCTCGGTGAAGGCGGAATGGGCGTGGTGTACCGGGCTGAAGACTTCAAGCTCAGCCGCGAAGTCGCGCTGAAGTTTCTGCCGGAAGACATGACGCGCGACCGTAACGCCGTGGAGCGTTTCGAACGCGAAGCCCGGGCCGCGGCGGCCATCAATCATCCCAACATCTGCACCATTTACGAAGTCGGTGAGCACGAAGGACGTCCTTTCCTAGCCATGGAGCTTCTCGAAGGCGTTAACCTGAAACGCCGCATCGACGAGAAGTCTGTGCCTCTGGATCTGCTGCTGACTCTGGCGATCCAAGTTATCGATGGCTTGGAGGCCGCGCATGCACATGGCATTATCCATCGTGACATCAAGCCGGCGAATATTTTTGTGACCGCCCGGCAACAGGCAAAAATCCTCGACTTCGGCTTGGCGAAACTAGTCGCCGCCAAATCGCACGCGGGCGCTGCGTACTCAGATGAAACGGTCACGATGGTAGCCAACCTCAGCACTCCAGGCTCCGCCACCGGAACACCCGGCTACATGTCGCCGGAACAGGCCCGTGGTGACGAACTCGATGCGCGCACCGATCTCTTTGCCGTCGGCATCGTGCTGTATGAAATGGCGACCGGGAAGATGCCTTTCCAGGGCAGGACTCTCGGTGCGGTGATGGCCGCCGTTCTCCACGACGTGCCTGAGACTCCCGCCTTATTGAACCCGGACATCCCTGAGCAACTCCAGGCCATTATCGGGAAGGCTCTAGAGAAAGATCCGGACATTCGCTATCAGACTGCCTCTGACCTGCGTGCCGATCTCAAGCGGCTGCAGCGCGATTTAAATTCAGGGAAATCCCAACCGGCCACCTCAAGAACCCCTGTCTCGTGGAGCCGGCCACTTCCTCGCCGCAGCATCGGCTTGCCCCTCACGGCTGGTGCAGTTGTCATTTCCGTGGTGGCATTGTCCGCAGCGGCCTTTTGGTTCACGCGCCCGCTCCCTATCCCGCGGGTGACCGGAACAACCCAGATCACGCATGATGGACTGCCCAAATGGGTGCCCCTTCTAACCGACGGCTCCCGGTTGATCTACAGCTCCGGCCTTGATGGCTTAGAGGCGGACCAGGTTTCCGCCCACGGGGGAGAGACGGTCGCAATTCCGCTGCAGATGAAGGCCAAACTGACCGACCTGTCGCCGGACGGCTCGGAACTTCTGCTGGGCCGAATCGCCAACAACGGATCCCAAACTCCTCCAGTCGAGCTCTGGATCAAGCCGCTGCTCGGTGGCGAGGCTCCCCGTCGATTGGGCACGCTTTTGGCGAACCCCACAGCTACCGCGTGGTCACCAGATGGGAAGCAACTGATTTACGCCATCAACAAAGAGCTGCACATTGCTCGCAGCGATGGAACGGAATTACGCAAACTGGCGACGGCCGTTGAGCCTCCGAGCTTTCTGCGCTGGTCGCCCGACGGAAGCAAAGTCCGTTTCTCTCTTCGCGACAAGCAGGACTCCTTCAAGCTCTCCTTATGGGAAGTCTCCGTCGAGAGCGGCGCCATTCATCAACTGCTTCCGGACTGGAAGCCGTCGCTCTCCGTGTGCTGCGGCAACTGGTCGCCGGATGGAAAATACTTTGCGTTTCGGGCTAGCGGCGGCGGGACATCGAACATCTGGGTCATCCGTGAAGACCCCGGCTTTCACCGCGGAGGGCGTGATCCAGTGCAAGTCACCACCGGGCCCATGGCAGCCTATATTCCGGTCTTTAGCCCGGATGGTAAGCGCCTGTTCATCGACGGTTTCGTGGATCGGCGTGAGTTTCTCAGCTACGATCCTCAGTCCGACAAGGTGACGCCCGTATTGAGCGGGATCTCCGGCACTGAGCTCGAATACTCACGGGACGGGAAATGGGTCACGTATGTCTCCATCCCGGACCGTTCGCTCTGGAGAGCGGCCGCGGACGGCAGCCAGCGCCTCCAACTCACCACCCCTCCGCTGAATGTCCAAGTGCCTCACTGGTCACCGGATGGTAAGCAGATCTCCTTTTTCGGCGGCCCGCCGGACTCGCTACCCCGGATATACACAGTGCCCTTTGAGAGCGGCGCGGTCCGGCAGGTGACGCACGGCGAGGCCGGAACATATGGCGACGCCTACTTCTCGTGGTCTCCGGACGGGGCCTCCCTGGTCTTTGGAGGCTATGGCCCTGCACCGTCAGGCCACTCATTCCTCCACAGACTCGACTTGAAGACGGGGGCGGTCTCGACTCTGATGGGTTCGGAGGATTTGTTCAGCCCTCACTTCTCGCCCGACGGCCGTTACATCGCCGGGTTGGCGGGGATGAAGATGAGCTTGAGACTCTATGATATTGCCGCGCGGAAGCAGACCGAGATCAACGCGGACCATTCCGGTTGGCCGGACTGGTCCCGCGACGGCGAATCGCTCTTCTTTGTTGCTGATAACCGTGAAACCGCTTGGTGGCGGTTCAGACTAAGCGAGCGGAAACTGGAGCGCATCGTCTCTCTCAAAAACATTCCCGTGGCCAGCGACGGCTGGTTCGCGCCCGGTCTCAACAATACACTGATTACCGCGCGCGGTACCGGTACGGATGAGCTTTACGCGCTTGACTGGGAAGCCAACTAAACGCTGATACATCCGGCTTGGACTCTCCCATAGCGATGTTGGAAGCGTCGGCCCGCCGCGCCAGGGACGCAGTGATGCGTCAATTCACGCAATCCGCTTCACGCGAAATGCTTTCACTGCCAACAGCTATCCAATCTCCTTCCGCATAAGCTCCTTACGGACAACCGGAAGAGGGGACGGCACGTTTCGTTACAAAGTGGCTATCGAAGTGCCGGGAGGCTACTCTAGAGTTCAGTACAGATATCCCTGCACAGCTAGGCGGGTTTGCCGTGAGGACGATTGTACTTCCGTAATACGGCAACACCCGGATTACTTCCAGATCCAGCGAAGAAAGAGGGTCTTCTAATGTTTTTTGCGCGCAATGCAGCGGCAACAATGGCGGCTGTTCTCCTTTTGACGTTCGTACCTAACTACTCCGCACAAGCGCAGCAGCCAAACTGCCCGGCGGGCTCGCCTTGTGCGACTACCAGCATCAATGGGAAACAGCTTCCGGCTCCTCCGCCGAAGTTCGCAGGAAAGATCGATCGCAACGCCGCGCAGTCGACGCCGTATTGGCCGGCGCGCATCGTACCGCCCAAGGGTGCGCCGAACATCCTGCTGATCATTACGGACGACGTGGGCTTCGGCGCGCCATCCACCTTCGGCGGCGTGATCCCTACGCCAGCGCTCGACCGCATCGCCAACAATGGACTGCGCTACACCAACTTCCATTCGACCGCGCTGTGTTCCCCGACACGGGCGTCGCTGATCACCGGGCGCAATCATCATTCGGTGGGCTTCGGCGTGATTGCGGAGCAGGCGACCGGATACCCAGGCTATGACAGCTTCATTACCCGGGACAAGGCGACCATTGGCCGGATCCTGAAGGACAACGGGTACAGGACCTCGTGGTTTGGAAAGAATCACAACACGCCGGGCTTCCAATCGAGTTCGTTCGGCCCGTTCGACCAATGGCCGACCGGCATGGGCTTCGAGTATTTTTATGGCTTCATGGGCGGTGATACAAATCAGTGGGAGCCAGCGAACCTCGCCCGCAACACGACATATATCTATCCCTTTTTGGGGCATCCCGAATACAACCTGACCACTGCGATGGCTGACGAAGCCATTTCTTATATGAACGGGCTCAACACGCTGTCGCCGGACCAGCCCTTCCTGGTTTATTACGCCCCGGGCGGAACGCACGCGCCGCACCATCCGACGCCGGAATGGATCAAGAAGGCGAGTGACCTGCACCTGTTCGACCAGGGTTGGAACGCACTGCGCGATCAAATCTACGCCAATCAAAAGAAGCTTGGCGTGATCCCGCCGGATGCCAAGATGACGCCGTGGCCCGATGACCTGCTCAAGAGATGGGACGCGCTCTCCGCCGACGAGAAGAAGATGTTTCTACGGCAGGTCGACGTGTATGCCGCCTACCTGATGTACACCGATCACGAAATCGGCCGGGTGATCCAGGCGATCGATGACATGGGCAAGCTCGACAACACGCTGATCATCTACATCAGCGGCGACAATGGCTCGAGCGCCGAAGGAACCCTGGTTGGGACGCCGAACGAAGTTGCCATGTTCAACCAGGTACCGGTGCCGGTCGACGTTCAGTTGAAGTACTTCTATGACGCCTGGGGTTCGGATAAGACTTACAACCATATGGCGGTCCCCTGGAGCTGGGCGTTTGACACACCGTTCTCATGGACCAAACAGATCGCTTCGCATTTCGGCGGAATCCGTCAAGGAACAGCGATTTCGTGGCCCGCGCGCATCACGGATAAGGGTGGTGTTCGCCATCAGTTCCATCACGTCATTGACATCGTCCCGACCATTCTCGAGGCGGCCGGAATCCAACAGCCGACCACCGTGGATGGCATCCCGCAGAGCCCCATCGAAGGCGTCAGCATGGCCTACACCTTCGACAAGGCCAATGCGAACGCACCCTCGCATCATCACACACAATACTTCGAGATGATGGCCGACCGCGCGCTCTATAGCGACGGCTGGATCGCCAGCACCAAGGTCATGCGGCCGCCCTGGGTGACCGCGGGGCCGGTGAGCCAGGATCCGGCTAACTTCCCTTGGGAACTGTACGACCTGAGTAAGGACTGGACGCAGTCTGAGGATGTGGCCGCCAAGTACCCGGCAAAGTTGAAACAACTGCAGGACATGTTCTGGGTTGAGGCCAAGAAGTACAACGTGCTGCCGCTGGATGCAACGGTGGCAACCCGCTTGGTTACGCCGCGCCCAAGCGCCACTGCTGGACGGAACGTGTTCACATATGCGGGCGTGATAACCGGCACGCCAAACGGAGTAGCGCCCAGCATCCTGAATTCGTCGTATAACTTCAAGGCCGAGGTGGAGGTTCCGGAGGGCGGCGGAGAAGGCATGCTCGTCACCCAGGGCGGGCGCTTCGGCGGCTACGGCTTCTACGTCCTGAAGGGCAAGCCTGTTTTCCTGTGGAACCTTGTCGACTTGAAGCGCATTCGCTGGCAAGGTTCGGAGGTGTTGTCGCCGGGCAAACATACGCTGGAATTTGACTTCAAGTACGACGGCCTCGGCATGGGCACGCTCGCTTTCAACAACATGAGCGGCATCGGCCGAGGCGGCACCGGTGTTCTAAAGGTTGATGGCAAGGTGGTGGACACTCAGGCCATGGAACATACGTTGCCTCTCATCCTGCAATGGGACGAGAACTTCGACGTCGGCGCCGACACCGGTACGCCGGTTAATGATCAGGACTATCAGACCCCATTTGTCTTTACCGGCAAACTCGTCAAGCTCACACTCACCATCGATCGGCCGAAGCTGACACCGGCCGATGAGCAGAAACTGAGGGAGGCTGTTCGAAACAACAAGGCCGCGGAGTAGAAGTCGGTAGATCAAGGCCACGCGGTTGATGCTTATCGGCTAATATGTCGGTTCGAGAACCTCCGGCGGATTAGGAACGATATACGCTATGACTCTATCTGGAGTGAACCGGCGGAAAAGGGTTGTGAGGCGGCGGCAAGCTGAGCGCCGGGTCACTTTAGATAGAGACGTTTGAAGGAAGCCGACCGTGTTTTGCGGCGGACGCGGCTGGCTATGGGTATTCAATCGTGTTTCGCTCTTCTATCGCCCCCGAACTCGTGGACGACTGACGTTTCGGCGGTAGAAAGCGGTACACGACCCTGATTATGCCTCTAAATCAGTGCTGCTGAAAGTTAGAAATCGCTTGGTTCCCAGTACGCGCAGCGTCCGCCGCGCCAGCGGCTTCGTTCACACGGGGTTGTCGTCAGTAACCCACGAGTTTTTTCCACTCACCCTTTAGTCCAGGTGGGCAGTTTTCAGCCTCTCTATCTCCTGTCCCCCAATCAAGCCAATGCCCAGCTCTCAACCGGTCCTACTTCAACGGAAGCCTCACCGGCCACACCGTCCTGCTTCCCGGAGACGACGCCGCACTCTACGAGGCCAAACTCCTGCACTGCGTCGAGGCGTTCAACCCGGTTGGCGAAAAGGAAACCGCGCTTGTCCAAGCCATCGCCGACACCGAATGGCGCATCGCCCGCATACCCGGTCTCGAATACGGGCATCTATGCCCTCGCCCGTATCGAGTTCGCCGACAAGTTCAACGACCAGCCCCGCCGAGCTCCGCCCCGGCCTCATCCAGGCCCACACCTACCTCGCCTATCACCGCCAGCTCAACAACCTGAGCATCAGGAATCGCGGCTGAATCGACAGCTCGTGAAGCTCAGCAACGACCTCGCTGCTCTCAAACGACAGCGCCAGCAACAGGAACAAGCCAAGCTCACGGAAGCCGCCCGGCAGTACATCGCTGCGAACAAGGCGAAGAAGCCCTTCAACTACAAAGAATTTGGGTTCGAATTCTCAATGGACGAGATCGAACGCTTTGCCAAGCGGATCGAACAGCGCGAGAAGGCTTTCTCCGCTGCGTAATGCTCACCGAGTCGCCGTTACGCCGGTTCCTGCCGCTCGACGGCAGCCGGATAGTTGGTATTGCGCCGTAAAGACGGCCAAGCCCTGGCTTCTCGACAACTGAATAGATCGAGACGCCCGGTGTCGGCGATCCTCCCTGCCGCGGGCGGCGCAGCTTGTCCGCCTGAAGTGTCGCGCGCCCGCCGCCTGCCAAAGGGAAAGACCCGTCCTCTGCTGTCTCCCCACCGAATCGGCAATCCCACTCACCCCTCTGTGAAAGAATGTTCGTCGAAGACAATCGATCGAAGGAGATCACTCCAGGCAGAATGATTCGCCAGATCGCCGGGGCTTTCTCAAGACTGCCGGCGCTTCACTTACGACTTCGCTATTCACTGGCGCCATAAAAGCAACATCGCGTTCATCGGCATCGGAAACATGGGCCGCGGCAACCTCGGCTTTGCGTTGAAACATCCGGACCTGGAGGTGGTCGCTCTGTGCGACGGAACTTCCGGGACGGAGAGATATGGAGGCGAGGTGTTTGGTCCGATATCACCGCCTCGCCCCAAGACCAGCGAGGACCTGGCCAATCAACTGATGAAGCTTCCGATGCTAAACTGAAGCTGAACTGATTAATCAGTTCGCGAGAGGTTCACCATCAAACCAGCATCCAAGGCCATGACCAATGTCGTTTCCGCCTTGACCGCCCGCACCCAACTGGGGCAGATCCTCAAGCGGGCGACCAAGAACAATGAACGCTTCGTTGTCGACCGCCGCGGCGAACCCAGCGTCATCATCATGAGCATCAAAGACTACGTCGACACCATCGCGCCGGCGCCGAAATGGCTTGCGGACATCCAGGTCCGTTCCAAGCGCAGAGGCACCGACAAGCTGACCATGCGACAGGTTGACGCCGAGATCGCCAAAGTCCAGGGTCAGCCACGAAAGAAAATGAAGCCATCCATCTGATGATTCCCCGCGTCGTGCTCGACACCAACGTGGTAGTTTCGGCCCTCCTCAAACCTCAAGGCCTGGAAGACCAGATCCTCCGCCTGGCTCTCGCTGGCAGGCTTCTCCTTTGCACTTCTCCGGCAGTGTTGCAGGAATACGCCCGGGTACTCGCAGCTCCCAAGTTCAAGCTCAGGCCAGCGGAGATTGACACGACACTAAAGCAGTTGGGAAGCTCCAGCAGCCTGTTTCACCCAGGTCATACCTTAAGGATCTCCGACCACGAACCCGACAACCGTTTCTACGAATGCGCCGACGCAGCCCAAGCCAACTTCCTCATAACCGGCAACCTGAAGCATTTCAAGAAGGACCACAGGAGTACCAGAGTCGTCAACGCCCGGCAATTGTTGGATCTGCTTTCAGCCCGCCAGGTTTAGCCCAACACTAATGACAGATTTGTGCGCTCGCAAGGCCCGGACGAACGAAAAAGGGGAACTTGTCCGCCTGAAGAACGTCGCGCTCCCGTCGCCCGCCAAACGAAGAGATCCGTAGTTCGCCGGCCTCCCTGCCCTCGATCCAGAAGTCTTTTCACCCCTCTGTGAAAGAATGATCGTCGAAGACAATCGATCGAAGGAGATCACTCCATGCAGAATGATTCGCCAGATCGCCGGGGCTTTCTCAAGACCGCCGGCGCGGCACTTACGACTTCGCTTTTCACTGGCGCCATAAAAGGCGCAAACGACAAAATCAACATCGCGTTCATCGGCATTGGAAACATGGGCCGCGGCAACCTCGGCTTTGCGTTGAAACATCCGGACCTGGAGGTGGTCGCTCTGTGCGACGTCTATCAGCCCAACCTCGACTACGGGGCATCCAAAGCGAAGAGCGGGACCAGGCAGGTGAAAGACTTTCGGGAAATCCTAGCCGACAAATCCATCGATGCGGTCTGCATCAGCACGCCCGACCACTGGCATGCCTACATGACCGTCGAGGCCTGCAAGGCGGGCAAGGACGTGTATGTCGAAAAACCAATCTCGGTGACGATTCAAGAAGGCGCGCAGATGGTGCAGGCGGCCGCCAAGTATCAACGCGTCGTCCAGGCTGGAACCATGCAGCGAAGTTCGGAGCATTTCCAGAAGGCAACCGAGTTTGTTAAGAGTGGCGCACTGGGCAAGATCGTTATGGTTCACACCTGGAACTATGCGAACGATGATCGCGCCGGCATCGGCAACCCGCCGGACTCCGCCGCGCCTTCCGGCCTCGATTGGGACATGTGGCTGGGACCAGCGCCCGCGCGTCCGTACAACGCAAACCGCTTCGGCTTCGATGTAGCGTACCCCGATAAACCGCGCTGGTTCTCGAACTTCCGCTACTTCTGGGATTACGCGGGCGGCATGATGACGGATTGGGGCGTGCACTGGCTCGACATCGTGCAAATGGCCTTCAACGAGGAGCAGCCTCGCTTCGCCAGCGCCAGCGGCGGCAAGTATTTCCTCACCGACGATCGCGAAACACCCGACACGCTCAAAGTAACTTACGAATATCCGAGTGGGTGGATCGCCACCTATGAGAACCGCAACTCCAACGCGCAATCCATGATGAAGAAAGGCGGAGGCATCCTATTCTTCGGCGAATACGGGACCATGTTCGTTGACCGCTCGGAGTTCTTTGTGATTCCCGAGATGAAACCGCTCAAGCCCGGCCAAAGCGGCATGCAGGAAGCCGCCATGAAGGAAGTTTCCATGAGAAGCGTCTCCAGCGGCAATGCGAACCACTGGGCCAACTTCGTCTCGTGCATTAAGACGCGGGAAAAGCCGAACAGCGACATTGGGATCTGCTTCAAGTCCACCGCGACCTGCCTGCTTGGCAACGTCGCTCTGCGCAGCGGCCAGCGTGTTGAGTGGGATACGGCGGCCCAGAACATCAAAGACCCCAGCCTGCAGAAATGGATGGCGTGGCGCGAGACTCGCAGCCCGTGGAAGATCTCGGTGTAGCGGCCGGAACTCGGCAGTTCACTGCAAGCAAACAGAGGCCCTTCGGAGCCGTGACCGCGACGCGCGCGGTTCTGTGCTGGAGTTCTCACGTCGGACGTCACAGCCTGAAGGCTGTGCCACCTCCGGCAGCTGCTTCGAACAACCCGGTCTCTCGGTTCTTTCTCACCGATCGCGCCGGAAAGTATCTGCCGTTCATCGCCACGTAGACACCGGCGGGCAGCGTCTGTGCGAACGCCAGCGCGCTCCCCAGATTGAACAGCCCGTCGGAGCTGCCGAACTTATACGGCACCATGGCCCCGGTCAACACGATGGTCTTGTCATCGATGTGGTCGTCAAGCAAGCGGGCCGTCAACGCCATGGTGTCCGTCCCGTGGGTCAGGACAATCCGGCGTTCGTGCGCCTGCCGGCATCGGTCCACGATCTCCTGCCGCTGGTGATCGGTCATTTCGAGGCTGTCGATCATCATCAGCGTGGTGACTTCTACCGGCAGGCTGCAGCGCCCCAGCTTCAGCATTTCGGGCAAGTGGGAATCGCGAAAGTATAAACGGCCCGTGAGTTCGTCGTATTCCTTATCGAAGGTGCCGCCGGTGATGAAGACTCGGATTCGTTCGTGTGGCATAGGCTGTACCCACCATTCTGCGGTACCCGGCAGCGAGCACCCCCGTGAATCTACCGGAAGAACCTGCCGGCAGCCCGCCTGCATGCCGCAGCAGTACCAGAACCGTCTAAACGAATCGCCGCGGTTCCTCCTCGGAGACTGTGTTCTATTCTGGAGGCAAAGGGTAGTTTCTTGAACAACGGGAGTCTCATTCGCGCGGAGTCCCTGGGTAAGACCTTTCGGTCGGGTAGCCGGGAGTTAGTCGTCTTTCATGACCTGTGCTTGGATGTGTGTTCGGGCGAACGCCTGGCCATCATCGGCGCCTCCGGGGCTGGGAAGAGCACGTTGCTCCATTTGTTGGGCGCGCTGGACAGGCCTTCAAATGGTACGGTATACTTCGGCCATCAAGACATTTCGCTCCTTTCCGATGAGTCTTTGTCGGACTTTCGGAACAGGCAGCTAGGTTTTCTTTGGCAGAATCCGTCTCTGTTGCCGGAGTTTTCAGCATTGGAGAATGTGATGATGCCTCTTTTGATTCGCGGCGAAGCATCGGATGTGGCCGCCTCAAAAGCGCGGGCGAGGTTAGATGAAGTTGGTCTCAAAACCCGTGAATCGCACCGCGCCGGCGAACTGTCCGGCGGCGAGCAGCAGCGTGTCGCCTTGGCCCGGGCGCTGGTCGGGTCGCCCAAGGTTCTTCTCGCTGACGAGCCGACCGGAAGCCTCGACCATCGGACCGGCGAGATGATCATCGGCCTCTTGGGTGAACTCCATCGATCCCACGGCCTGACTTCCATCTTCGTTACCCATAATCTTCACTTCGCGTTCCGCTGTGACCGCGTTTTAGAGTTAGTAGATGGCCGCCTCCAGACTCCTGCGGAAGGGGATCTCGAAGCGGCTGGAGTTGTACCAGACGCAACCCGTCTTGACGGTGCCAAATATGTTTGAACGTTATACCGAAAAAGCGCGTCGCGTAATCTTCTTTGCAAGATACGAGGCCAGCCAGTTCGGAAGCCCTTATATAGAAACAGAGCACTTGTTGCTCGGCCTTCTGCGTGAGGACAAAGCGCTTGCCAATCGTTTCCTGCGGTCTCACGCCGCCATCGAATCGATTCGCAAGCAGATTGAAGCGCACACCACCATCCGGGAGAAGGTTTCGACCTCGGTCGATCTGCCTCTCAGCCATGAGTGCAAGCGTGTGCTGGCCTATGGCGCCGAAGAAGCGGAGCGCCTCAGCCACAAACATATTGGTACCGAGCATCTACTTCTCGGCCTGCTGCGCGAGGAGAAGAGTTTTGCCGCGGAAATCCTGCACGAGCGCGGGCTGCGGTTATCCGCGGTTCGCGAAGAGATTGCGCGGTCGGCATCTGAAAAGACATCCGCCAGCCGCCCGAAAGAGAGCTCGTTGCTGGCTGAGTTCAGCCGCGACCTGACCCAGGCCGCTGTCGATGGCATGCTGGACCCGCTCATCGGACGCGACTCGGAACTCGACCGTGTCGTCCAGATCCTCTGCCGCCGGACCAAGAACAACCCGGTGCTGATCGGCGAACCGGGCGTTGGTAAAACGGCCATTGTCGAAGGACTCGCGCAGCGCATCGCCGATGGGGATGTCCCATCTTTCTTATCCGATAAACGCATCCTGGCGCTTGACTTGTCGCTGATCGTGGCGGGCACCAAATACCGCGGCCAGTTTGAAGAACGGTTGAAGACCATCATGAAGGAGTTGATGGAGAATCAGAACGCGATCATCTTCATTGACGAGCTTCACACACTGGTCGGCGCCGGTTCGGCGGAAGGTTCGCTCGACGCGGCCAATATCCTGAAGCCCGCTTTATCGCGGGGTGAAATCCAGTGCATTGGCGCCACCACGCCTGCCGAATACCGCAAGTCAATTGAAAAGGACCGCTCCCTGGAGCGCCGCTTCCAAGCGGTGAAGGTTCCGCCGCCCAACGACGCCGATGCCGTCCGGATCCTGTTCGGAATCAAGGAGCGCTACGAGAAATTCCATGCGGTCGCCTACACCGACGAGGCCATCGAATCCGCCGTCTACACCTCGACGCGTTTCATTCCCGATCGTTTCCTGCCCGACAAGGCGATCGATCTGATCGACGAAGCCGGCGCGCGCGTCAAACTTCGCCAAACCACGCTCCCGACCGAAGTTTCGGACATTCAGAAGCGCATCAAGTTCATCGTGCACCGCATGGAAAACGCCATTGCGAATCACGAGTTCGAGAAAGCGCGCTTTTATTCGGACGAAGAGCGTAAAGAGCGCGAGAACCTGCGCCAGCTTCGTGAGAAGTACAACCTCGACGACACGTCAACCGGTGTTGTCACCAAGGACGATATCGAGGACGTGGTGGCACGTTGGACGGGCGTGCCCATGACTTCCATCAAAGAGGAGGAAGTCAGCAAACTCCTCCGCATTGAGGAAGAACTCCACCACCGCATCATCAGCCAGGAGAAAGCCATCTCCGCCCTCTCCCGCGCCATCCGCCGTTCGCGCGCCGGCCTCAAGTCGCCCAAGCGGCCGGCCGGTTCATTCCTCTTCCTCGGCCCCACCGGCGTCGGCAAAACGGAAGTGGCCCGCGCGCTCGCCGAATTCCTCTTCGGCAGTGAGAAAGCGCTGATCCGCTTCGACATGTCGGAGTTCATGGAGAAGCATGCCATCTCCAAACTGATCGGCTCGCCTCCCGGCTATGTCGGCTACGAGGAAGGCGGCCAGCTCACGGAACGCGTCAAGCGCGCGCCGTATTCCATCATCCTGCTCGACGAAATCGAGAAGGCTCACCCGGATATCTACAACATTTTGCTCCAGGTGTTTGAAGACGGCCAGCTCACCGACGGCCTCGGCAACACGGTGGATTTCAAGAACACCATCATCATCATGACCTCCAATCTGGGTGCTCGCTTCCTGGATAAGCGCGGCCAGATCGGCTTCTCCGCCCCCACCGAGGGTGGCGGCATTCCTCAGAAGATTGAGGACCAGGTTCTGAGCGAAGTAAAACGGGCGTTCAATCCCGAGTTCCTGAACCGCCTGGATGAGGTGATCCTATTCACTTCGCTGACGGACGACGACCTGTTGAAGATCATCCAACTGCTGGTCGAACAGGTAAACGTCAACCTGGTCACCAAGCAGATCAAGATCAGGCTGGAACCGGAAGCGGCCAAGTACATTCTCGAAAAGACCTGTACCGATCGCAGCTACGGTGCGCGCCCATTGCGCCGCGCACTCCAGAAGTATGTGGAGGATCCGCTTTCGGAAGCCTTGATCCAGGGCTCTCTGCCGCGTCCGGCCGAGTTCGATATCTACCTGGGTGAGAACGGCCTCTTCTGCCGCCAGATCGGCGACCTCGAAGGCCAGCCCGTCGCGGCGGGCGATTCCGGCGAGAGCACCTACGCCCCCGGCACGCCGCTCTACATTTTCAACGGCTAGCCCAAGACTCAAGAAACGAATGAAAGGCGCGGCTTCGGCTGCGCCTTTTTTTTGCATTTCACAGGAACCTATAACTGACCTTCATCGATACGCCAGACTTTCTTGTCGTGGAGGAAAGTCAACCACACGGACCCATGCGCTGCGCGAATGCTGTCGCCGCCTTTGCCTTTCCACTGCTTGACCACTTTGTTGGTCGCCGTATCCACCTTCGTGATGGGAAAGCCGAACAGCGTCGCCCACACCGCGCCTTCGCCATAGGCAATCTCTCCGCCCTCGCCTGGGAGGCCTGCGTCAATGTTGATCGCCTGCCGTGTAGCAGCGTCGATCCGCGAGATGGTTCCATCGCCCTGATTCAGCGTCCACGCCGACCCCGCGCCAAATGTCATGAAGCGAGGCCCTTTGCCCACTGCAATCTTTTCCGTCACCTGGTTGGTCTTCGGATCGACGCGCGCTACCACGCTTTGATCCGGTGAACTCACCCAGACTGCGTCGCCACCAAACGTGCACGCCACCGATCCCGCCGGCACCTCGATCGTCGTAACGACCCGGTTGGTCTTTCCGTCGATGCGCGACAACACGCCTTTCTTGTCCGTCAGCATCCAGACGCTACCTGCTCCCGTCGTGATTCCGCCTTCCGAATCGGCCGGGCCTGCGTTGATGGTCGCTTCGACCGCGCCGTTAGCAGCGTTAAACCGCACCAGCTTGTGCTCGCTGCAACTTGGCGACCAGATGCTTCCAAATCCATACGCAAGTCCCGAGCACGGCTTGCCCACGGTGACGCTGCGGCCTACTTTGTTGGTTTTGACGTCCAGCTGCACAACGGCATTCTTCGGAGAAGTCGCCACCCAAACCGAGTCTTCGGTCACCGCCATCCAATCCGGCGCGCCATCGACTGCGAACACGGCCGTTGGCGTGATGGAGGCCATCGAACGTTGGACGCCCGGCGTTGCGACTCCTGGCGGAGCCGGCTTCTTTGCCGCTTGCTCAGCGCCTACTAGAAGGCAAAATGCGCAAGCCGCGCCGGACCCCGCAAGCCGACGTTTTACGTTCATCCGAAATCGCTCCCATCCCCACGTCTCTCATGCTTCATGCTTCAAGAAGTGGGGCGGCTGCCCACAGCCGCGCCGGTCGCCTACGACCGGCTCTCCCGACCTTTTATCTCGCCCTCAACACTTCTCTCCCGGCCTTCTCGGTCTCCTTATCCCCCGCGCCGGGCTTCGCGTTCAAGCGCGTCTTCAATTGCCACGATCAACTCGGGCGCGTCAGGCGCGACGTCGGCATCGAATCGGGCAATCGGCTTTCCCTTCCGGTCGGTCAGGTACTTCGTGAAATTCCACGGAACTTCGCCGGCTGTCGGCGATGTGTCTTTCTTCTCCCCTTCGTCCTTGACCTCGGCTTTGATGTCGCCGGCCTTCTTTGCCCCTGTTATGAATGCGTACAACGGAATCTGTTCTTTTCCAGTCACGGCCGACCTCCCGAACAGTGGGAACTTCAGCTTGTAGCCGGCGTAGGCCTGCTGGATTTCTCCCGGCTTCTCCGGTTGCCCCGCTCCGAAATCGTTGCTCGGGATGCCGATCACCATCAGTCCCTGTGGCTCATACTTTTCATACAATGCCTCCAACTTCGGGATCTGGTCTTTGTACTCCGTTTTGGTTGCCAGATTGACAATCAGCAGGACTTTCCCGTCGTACTGCTTCAACGGCACGCTCTTGCCTTCGAGAGAAACCAGATAGAAGTCGAAGACCGACGAAGCCGCTTGAACCAGCCCGGCCAAGGCCACCGCCGTCGCTAGCAAACGCAATAAACGCACAAACACTGAGATTCGCATACAGGAGAGCGCGATTAGGCAATGATGTCATAAATTACATTTCCAGCCAGGTCCGTCAGCCGGAAGTCCCTGCCGCTGTAGCGGTAAGTCAGCTTCAAATGGTCTATCCCCAACAGATAAAGAATGGTGGCATGGATGTCGTGAACATGCACGGGCTTATCGACGGCCTTCCATCCAAAATCATCCGTCGCGCCATACGTCATCCCGCCCTTAATGCCACCACCGGCCAGCCACATCGTAAAGCCATGTGGATTATGGTCCCGGCCATTATGTGTTTGGCCGCCCATAAAGCCGCTGCCCATCTCTACCACCGGCGTGCGACCGAATTCCGAGCCGCATACGATGAGCGTTTCGTCCAGTAACCCGCGGCTCTTCAAATCCGTAATCAGCGCGGCAAAAGGCTGGTCGGAGTCCTTACCAGTCTTTCGGTGAAGCTCAATGTCGAAGTGGTGGTCCCACGGATCGGCCTTCGCGTAATACACCTGCACCATACGCACCCCCCGCTCCACGAGTCGGGCCGCCGTCAAACACCCTCGCGCCGTGCTTCCTTCTCCGTAGAGTTTCTGAACCGCGGCGCTTTCTTTGCGCACGTCGAAGACATCCGGCGCCTCCGTCTGCATACGATAGGCGGTTTCCATGGCGTTAATCGTGGCTTCGAGCTGCGGATCGCGCACTGTGAGCCCTTGCATATTCAACTGATCGAGCTTCTCAACCAAGTCCAGCTCGCATTTCTGCTGGGCGAGATCGAATTGATCGTTGTGAATATTAGGGATCAGCTTCAGCGGATCGAACTCCTTCTCCCGCACATTGTCTGAAATGTAAGTGCCCTGGTACATCGGCGGTAAGAACGCGGAGTTCCACAACGGCGGACCCACGGTCGTCGGAACGTCGGGACACATCACCACAAAACCGGGGAGGTTCTTGTTCTCCTGGCCCAAACCGTACGTAATCCACGACCCCATGGACGGGCGTCCTGGCTGGTTCGCGCCGGTGTTCATCATGATCAAGGCCGGTTCGTGATTTGGAATTTCGGTATGAACCGACCGCACCACGCAAACATCGTCGATCACGCCGCCGATATGCGGAAAGATCTCACTAACCTCAATCCCGCTCTTCCCGTACTTCTTAAACGTGAAAGGCGATTGCATCAGGCCGCCGGTCTTGCGTTCGTGTTGAAGATCGCCGCCCGGCATCGGCTGGCCATTGTACTTGGCCAGTGCCGGCTTCGGGTCAAACGTGTCCACCTGCGACATGCCGCCATTCATGAACAAGAAGATGACATGCTTTGCCTTGGGCTTGAAATCGGGCTTGGTAATCATCCACGGGTTGGTTGGCGAGCTCACGCCTGCCCTGGCAATGGATTGGCCAATCATGCTGGCAAAACCCACCATTCCCATACCGCCGCCCATCCGGCACAGCGCCTCTCGCCGGGAAACTGGTTGTCCTGATGGTTTATGTCGCATCTTTCGTGTCTCCCAAATACCACTCTTAATTCAAGAACTCAAACTCATTCGAACTTAGCAATACCCGGGCGTACTGCTTCAGCGCCGTCGTCGGCTCACCGGCAATCTCGTGACCAGGCTTCTCCGGACTTGCTTTCAGGAAGTCCAGCCCGAGCTGCAACTCCTGAGCGCTCGGCTGCCGACCAAACAGGAGCCGGTACAACTCCTTAATGCGTTCCTCATCCGTTCCTTTCGGATAAACCCTCTCCGCCAGCTTCGCAGATTGCGCATAAACAAAGGCGTTGTTCATGAAGTACAACCGCTGCAAAGGAACGTTGGTTGCAAATCTCTGCTCGGCCGTCACACTCGGATTGGGAAAATCGAAAACCTGCAGGAAGTTGTCAAGCCGGAAACGGCTTACCTTACAGAACACTGTTCGGCTCGTGTTGTCTTCGCTCCACTCCGCCGAAGGCCCGCTGGTCTTCTTCAGGTCCAGATCGCCCGCGACGAACAGGACGGAATCGCGCAATGCTTCGGCGTTCAGCCGCAGCCGGTTGAAACGCCAGTAATAACGATTATTGGCATCCAGCTCCATGTCCTCAGCTTTTCCGTCGGTGCTCAGCTGGTACACCGCCGACAGCATGATTTCCTTTTGCAGCTTCTTCAAGGTCATGCCGTCCGCGGCGAACTTCGCGGCCAAGTACTCCAACAGTTCTGGATTCGTCGGCTTCTCCCCCATCTTGCCGAAATTATCCGGTGTGTCGACAATGCCCGTGCCAAAGTGCCATTTCCAAACGCGGTTTACGAACACTCGGGCCGCAAGGGGGCTCTGTACAATTTTGTTGGCCAGTTCCAGGCGCCCGCTGCCTTCCATGAATCGGTCGCCGTCCGGACTCTGTGACAGTACCTGAATGAAGCGGCGCGGCACAGTGTCTCCCAGGCTGAACGGGCTCCCCCGCAGGTTCACTTGCAAGTCAACGGCCTTCGTCCGGTCGCCCACGCCGTGCACGAAAGGAAATTCCTTCGGCAGTGCTTTCTTCAAAGCCTCGATCTGCGCGTCGAGCGCCTCAACGTGTTCTTTCCAGGTGGTGCCCATCTGCCGCTCCAGCGAATACCCGTAGAACGTAAACAGGCCCGGCTCGGGCTTGTCTTCATCGCCCTCGTCGAGTGAGGATCGGAAGAGGTCCAGATACAGCTTGCCTTGCTCGGTCGGCAACGCCTTTAGTTCAAGATCGCAGCCGGGGCAAAACTGGTCTTTGGTCTCGAACTCGTTCGGCTTGGCATCCTTCATGGTGCGCTTTGGGAACGTCGTTCTTGGCCTTGATAATGTCGTTTTCTTCTTTGATCTTCTTGTTGGCAGCCAAGGTGCGCAGGACTAGCTTTTGAAAGCTGTCGGCCAGGAATTTGGCCTGCGCTTCCGTGCCGCCGCCATTCGCGATCATGGCTTGGAAGTCGTTCAAATACGGGTAGTGCGTTTTTGGCTTGGAGAGGTACTTCACCCAGCGCGCCAGCATTTCCGGATCGACCTTGTCCTCATCTGCTACTTCCGCCGGAGTCTGCTTGGGTTTGCCGATGACGCGCCACGCGGCGACCATATACTTGGCCGTCTGGTGTGCCAGAATCTCGCTCAGCTGCTCGCCCTCTAATCTCTCAAAGTCATACTTCTCAGTTTCGAGATCTTCGATCTGTTTTTCCTTCTCTCGATAAGCCTTTACCTGAGCATCGGAAACACGTGGGTATTCGGTATAAGTGGTGCTGGCGAAAACGCCGCCCAGCGCATAATAATCTTTTTGCGAGATCGGGTCGTATTTGTGATTGTGGCAGCGCGCGCACTGAACCGTCAGCCCCAGAAATCCGCGCGTCACGGCATCGATTCGTTCGTTGCGTTCGTCGGCCCGGCCTTGCACCGGCTCGGCCTGATCCCACAACCAGGGCGCCTGTCCTAGGAAACCAGTTCCAGCAATCATCTTGTCGCGTAACTTCGCATCAAGCTGGTCTCCGGCCAGCTGCGCTTTCACGAATTCGGTATAGGGCATGTCACTGTTGAAGGCGGCAATCACCCAATCGCGGTAAACGTATGCCCCGTTAAACGGCATGTAGCCACGGCCCTTGGGATCTAATCCGCGCACGTCATCTTCGGCGTAGCGGGCCACGTCCAGCCAGTGCCTTCCCCAGCGCTCACCATAGCGCGGCGACTCCAGCAGCCTGTCGATCACCTTCGCAAACGCCCCTGCACTCTTGTCCTTCTCGAAGGCTTCAATCTCCTCGGGCGTCGGTGGCAGGCCTGTGAGATCAATCGTGGCCCGGCGCAGCAGCGTGCGCTTGTCGGCCGCTTGAACCGGCCTCAAGCCTTTTTCTTCGAGCTTCGCCAGCACAAATCGATCGATGTCGGTATGCGCCCATTTGCTATCTTTCACCACCGGGAGAGCCGGCTTTGCCAGCGGGCGGAATGACCAGAACTGCCTCTGTTCCGGCGTGATCACGAAGGTTGGCCCGTTCTTCGCGGCCGGCAACACCGCTTTCGCCGCAGGCCATGGCGCGCCCATCTTCACCCACGCCACCAGGTCCTCAATCTCTTGCGGCTTCAGATGCCCACCTTTCGGCATCTTTAGCACGCCAACTTGCCTCACGGCTTGAATCAGCAGACTTTTATCCGGATCGCCCACTACAATAGCCGCGCCGGTCTCACCGCCCTTTAGAATGGCGTTACGCGAGTCCAGACGCAGCCCCCCCGATTGTGCGTCGGTGTGACACGGGTAGCACTTTTCCGCGAGTATCGGCCGGATCCTGTTCTCAAAGAAATCGTTCGCGGCTGCTTCATTCGCCGGGGCCGGCACAGGTGTTGCGGTTCCTGCTAAGTTCGCAGCCATGTCCGCTACGCCGGCAGGCTTCGCAGCGTCAGCCCAGGGGGCACCCATCTTCACCCAGGCGATCAGATCGTCGATCTCCTCCTGCTTCAGATGTCCGCCTTTGGGCATCCGTACTTCGCCGGTCTGCTCGACGGCTTCAATCAAGAGGCTTTTCTTCGGCTCGCCTGGAACTACCGCAGGCCCGGATTCGCCGCCTTTCAATAGCGCCTCGCGTGAATCCACCCGCAAACCGGCTGCCTGTCCAGCCGTGTGGCACGCATAGCAGTTCTTCTGAAAGATCGGTTTCACGCGAGTTGTGTAGAACTGGCTTCCCTGCAGTTCCGGCTGAGCCGGCGCCGGCGTCTGGCTCCAGGTTGCTGTCGACAGAAGCGCCGCAATGCCCGCCGATGCCGCCAATGTCAGCAGCTTCGGAGATGCCATGGTTTCACTGTTTGAATTCCGGTCCTTCAAACCCTATCCATCCCGCTTCTGAGCCGTGACTGTGAAGGAGCCAGGGCTTGCTGACGCGCGGTCAGAAAGCCGCTGAAATGCCGAGGGTTTTGAAAATACATTAGCCGTTGAGTGCGCTCCCTCGCGGCCGGGCGGAGAGCTATGGTCACGGCACCGAAAGAATCCGCTTGCTTACGCGCGCGGTTCAGTGCTGAAGCTTTCAAGCAAGCGGGTTCTTTGGCGATATACACGCTCATTCTGACTCCTCCAGTTCGACGGTAGCAGCATTGAAAGCACCATGTGAGTGGCGTTCAATGCGGTGAACCAGTTCGGCCACCTCGGGGCGGCGCCGGCGCTGCGCCAGCGTGTCCTCGGCAAACGGCACTTTCTGGTCGAGCATGACCTCCGCACCCACTGGCGCACCCGCCTCGTTTCTCTTCTGCGCCAGCACAATCAACCGGCTCGCCAGATGTGCTGCTTCGTGTGTATTGTGCGTCACGAACACGATCGTCGTTCTCGTCTCCAGCCAAAGCTCATGGATCAGCGACTGCATCCCGGCCCGCGTATTCGGGTCGAGTGCGCTGAACGCCTCGTCCATCAACAGAATTTCCGGCTTCATCATCAACGCCTGAGCGATTGCCACCCGCTGCTGCATGCCGCCTGAAAGCTGATAAGGATATTTTGCCGCATCTGAAGCCTGCAGTCCCATTTGTTTCAGCCGGCCGAAGGCCTCGTCCCGCACGCTACGCCGGAACGCTCTCGCCTTGGGCGACAACCGCTTCCACAAGCCCAGTTCACAGCACTCCGGCCCAAACACCAGATTTCCCATCACGTAGGTCGGGAAACGGCGAATACTTCTGTGGCACATAGCGCACAGCCGGTTGATCCCGTTCACTTCGCGGCCGCCCACCAGCAGCCGCCCCTCGCTGGGCCGATCCTCGCCCAGAATCATCCGCAGGAACGTGCTCTTCCCGCAACCCGTTTCGCCCAGAATGCAAACGAACTCGCCGCGCTCGACCGTGAGGCTGAGGTTCCGGAAAATCGTCCGCGTCTGCCGCGGCGGCATCGGGAAGGTGAGCGCCAGCCCCACAGCCTCAATGATGGGCTTCCGTGGAACCGCTTGCGGGCCGGCGATTTTGTGAACGGTCAATGCTTGGGCGCTCATCGTGTCCCGACTAGTCTTCCTTGAACCAGGGATGCCAGAAGCGATTCAGATATCGCAGTGCCGCATCAATAAAGAACAGCAGCAACGCCACCCAGAGAACGTAGGGAATGATGATGTCCATGCCCATGTGCCGCCGCATGATGGCGATGCGATACGCCAAGCCGTCGGTAGAAGCGATCATCTCGCCCGCGAACAAGAACAGCATCAGCGGTTTGAGGTTCAGACGGATGCTCGCAATAATGCGAGGCAGGATCTGCTTCAACACGATCCGGTACGCCACGTCGCGATTGCCGGCTCCCAGAGTGAAACCCTTCACGATCTGTTCGCGCGGGACCGACTTCGCCAGATTGCAGGTGTCCAGAATAATTGTGGGGGCAACGCCGATCACCATCAGCATGATCTTCGACAGCTCGTCAATGCCGAAGGCAATGAAGAGGATCGGCAGCACGGAAAGAGCGATGATCTTGTCGAAGAACACGATGAATCGCAGGAAAACGGCGCCGATATAAGGAAACAGCGCGATATGCAAGCCCAACAGCACCGCCGGTATCATCAGCGCCAGCGCAATCAGGAAGCGGCGCGAACTGGCCGAAGTGTCCTTCCAGATCATGCTGTGTTGTAGCCGCTGCCAGGTGCTCATCTGCGCGGCCGACCCGTCGTCGTCCTCTTCGGCTGGATTGAGCACCGCGTTCTTGATGCCAATCGCGAGTTGCCCGATAGTAGGCATCACACGGTCTTCCGGGTTCTCACGATGCCGCTTCACCGACTGCTGAAGATACAGGCCGATGCCGATCGCAAAGAGCGCCCAGGAAAGCGCCATCCAGGTGAACTTCGCCGGCTTCGCTTCGATCTGGAAGGGGTGCCAGGTCATAGCCGTTACAGTTTGCCCTGCGCCGCCATTTGCATATAGCTCGCGTCAAACCGCAGCCGCACGCGATCCTTCTTTCCTTGAATCGTCTTGTCGGGATAGAGCACGGCGACATCGTCCGCCGATGCGGTGTTCTCGCCCAGTAACCCATGCCGGAAACAGAACTGGCGAACCAGGTCCATCTTGGTCTTCAGTTCCGCCGCTTGCGTGAAATCGACGGCCGATTGTGGCGTGTAGAAGAGATGTGTCGTCGCAAGCTGCTCCTTGAACGACGGGAATGCTGTCTCCTGCGCGGCGGCAATGCCGGCCATCGCCTTATCGGCAACGGGCCCCTTCGAGCTCAACTGCGCCAGCGTCTCGTACCAGGCGCCGGCAATGGCTTTCGCGAAACGCGCGCCTGACCGTCAGGCCGGTTCAGAACATCGGTCCGCACCACCAGCAGGTCGAGGATCTCGCCGGGAATCTTCGACGAATCGAAGATCGTCGAGACGCCCTTCTGCTCGCGGATCTGCGACACGAGCGGCTTCCAGGTAACCACCACCTGAGTTGAGCTGGATTGTTCATGAAACACGGCACGATGTCGGAGTCGGAGTGTTCAGAAACTTCACCTTCTTCAACTCGCTCTGCTGGCCGCTCATCACCATGCCGCGCTCGAACAGGTATTCGGACACTGTCTTCTGCACCAGCATCACCTGCTTGCCCGGTAGCTGCGGAAACGCCAGGCCATTGCGCACCATCACGGCGTCATTGCCGTTGGAGTAGTCGCCGATGAGAATAGCCGTGGTGTCCACGCCGGAAGCCGCCGGCATATCCAGCGCTTCCATGTTGGTCATGGTGCAGGCGTCGATATTCTTCGCCACGAACGCATCCAGCGATGGCGCGTAGTCGAATCGCTGCAGCTTTAATATCGACGTTGTACTTGTCCGCCCATCGCTTCAGGATGCCGGACTTGGCCATGTAGTAATAAGGATTCCAGCCGACGTAAATCGACCATCCAACGGTGAAGCGTGGGGGGCGCAGCCAGCGTTGGCAAAGCTGAGCACGATAAGAGTGGGGCCAACAGATGCAGTTTCCGCATCGACGGTTCGTCGTTGCCTCCTTAGCGACAACAGAGGAAGAGCAAATGGGAAAAAGGGTTGTGCGGCGAGCCGCACAAGCGTTCCGGGCGCTACGGCGTGGTGTCGGGGGAACGATGCCGGACAGGGCACTTGCGGGCGGCAAAGGAGACGGGCCCATGCTCCCGGGGGCGGCTCTGTGGTGTGCAACTAGGCAAGAGCCGGACCGCATAAATCGACGCGGCCACTTACAAATATTCACTGATTGTACAACAGCTTCGGGGCGCCAGAGTCAGAACCATCGCTGTCGTACGCGGCCTTCAGCCACTTCTTTACGTCCGCGTCGATATCGCTCACCGACGTTAATTCAACCCGCCGTGTGATGCGGTCTTTCTTCGCCAGTCCGCCGGTATCGATCAGGCGCTTGCTCGTCTTCGCGTCGCCCATCGCCAGGCCAAGATCCACGCGGGTCTGCGTGGTCGGCTTGATTTGGCCAAACACATGGTTGCGATACAGCGGAACGAACGTCTTGCAGGGACTTATCTTCACGTCGTCGCCAAAGCTGGTTGCCAGCGCGAGTAATTCATCGCAGATCGGGCGCAAATGGGCCCTGGCACCGCTGAACAACTCATCCACATAAACGGGCGCGTTCTTCAGGTAAGCCTCCGCGTTCAGCTCTTCATCCGCTCCCCGCGCGTGGTCCACAATGACGCCGATGGTCGAGCCACCCAGCCCGTACCGCTCCTTGAGCCACGCCTTTTGCTCCGGCACGGCCGCAGGCCCCTGCTTCATAAGGAGTGCCGTCCACTCCTCCAGCGTCTTCCCGGTTTTCGATTTCATGTTCCTGACGATGGCGTCCATCATCGCCAATCCAGGATGCAATTGATAAGTGATCTTCACTTTCCCCATATCGGAACAATTCTATGCCGAAAGCTCACTTCGTGAGACAGGCTCCTGTGCCCGATACGTTCCCTCTTGACATGTGTATACTGTTCCTGTACAGTATACACAGATGAGCGCTGCTCCCAGCATTCGGTTCGATCCGGCATCGCCGGTTCCCGCCGTGCGCCAGATCACCGACAGCTTGCGCGTGCTGCTGGTGAACCGCCGGCTGGCGCCGGGCACGTCGTTACCGTCCGTGCGCCGTCTCGCCATGGAACTGGGCGTTCACTTCAATACGGTGGCCGAAGCGTACCGGCAAATCGCAGCGGAGGGATGGCTCGACCTGCAACATGGCCGGGGCGCGCTGGTCGTCGCCCGCTCGCTCTCGAAAACCAGCCCCAAGGACTGGGTTGAGGAATTCCGGGACCGTCTCCACGGCCTGATCGCCCAAGTCCGGGCTGAGGGCGCCGCGCCCGGCGAAATCGCCGCTGAATTACGCGACGCGGCAAAGGTGGTATTACGATCATGAAACTCGCGTTGGTCTGCATCTACGCATTCGTCGGGGCCGTGATGTTCGCCGTTCCGAATATGACCCGCCGCAGCATTCTATTCGCCGTGCCCGTAACGGCCGATTTTCGTGAAGGACCGGTTGGCCGCCGCTCCATCGCAATCTTCCGCGGCCTGATCCTCGCTGCGCTGCTCGCCGTGCTCTGCGCCATGCTGCTTTCGCCCGACCGTCTCTTCGGACCCGTCGCGGTAGCCGCGCCATTTCTACTTATGCTGGTCACCGGCTTCGGCTTCTTTTGGCAACACCACAAACTCGAGCCTTATGCGGTGCATACCCAACTGCCGCGCGAGGCCGCGCTCAGCACCGCGCCCGATCATTTGCCCTGGTTCGCCTGGCTCGCCGCCGGACCGTTTGCAATTCTCACCGCCTGCGCCTTGTTTCTGCAGGCCAACTGGGATCGCATTCCCGAACGGTTTCCAGTCCACTGGGGCGCCAATGGGGTGCCCAACCGTTGGAGCGAACGAAACGTCCAAGGCGTCTACGGGCCATTGGTGTTTGCGTTGGAATTGTGCCTTTGGTTCGTAGCCGCGGGATTGGCTTCCTGGTTCGGCGCACGCCGCTCCCATCTCCGCTCAGCCGTCCTCGGCTGCCTGATCGCGGTCGAATACCTGCTTGGAACGATGTTCGGCATTGTCGCCATCACCCCCTTGGTTCACATCCCCGTTTGGGCTATCGTTCTTAGTCCCCTCATCTTTGCTGTTCCGGTCATTATCGTCATGATGCGCGCAATGGCCCAACCGAAAGATCCGCCTGAACCGACTCCGGACGAATGTTGGAAGGGCGGAGGAGTCATCTATTACAACCCCGATGATCCCGCGCTGATGGTGGAGAAGCGCTTCGGCGCCGGTTACACGTTTAACTTCGCCAACCGCTGGTCATGGGCGCTGCTCGGCAGCCTAGTCCTCATCGTGTTGTCCATATTCCTGATCGTCTAATCGATCGCATCCCGGCAGCGCCGCTCGCACCACCCTCTGATACATTGGCGGTCGATGCCGCCGCCACGATCGCAACCCAGTCTCTGCCACCGGGTGGTGGCTTTCTTGTTCGCTTGTGTCCTTTTCGCATGCGCATGCCCCAGCTCCGCTCGGCAGCTGCCTGGCCACGTCGCAACCGCCGTAACCAACATCTTCAATGTCCGAAACTACGGAGCGCTGGGCGACGGCCATACACTCGACACAGCCTCCATCGCCCGCACCATACACGCCGCCAGTGCCGCAGGCGGTGGAACCGTCCTCTTCCCACCCGGCAAGTACGTCATAGGTACGCTCGAGCTTCTTAGTAACGTCACGCTCGACCTCGAAGCCGGTTCCGTTCTTGAAGGCAGCGCCAACCCTGCTGATTACGGATCGACGGAGGGCTACGGCTTCGGCAGGAACTACGGCGTCGACAGCACCGGCGAAGGTTTCAAAGTCGGCATGCTGGTGGCCCGCAATGCGCAAAACCTGGCGATTGTCGGGCGCGGCGCCATCGACGGCAATGGCGATTCGTTTTTCGACCTCACCAAGCCACACAGCCCGCCGGACTTCGATGCCAAATTCACGCGCCAGGGCAGCGACTTTGATAACCCGAAGATCAGTGTTCGCTTCGGGCCCGTTGAGCTAAAGCCGCAGGGCCGGCCGGGCACCATGATCATCTTCTCCAACTGTCGGAACATCCTGATTCGCGACGTCACTCTCAGCAATGCACCCAACTGGACGCTTCACCTGCAAGGCTCGGAGGACGCCGTCATCACCGGCCTTCACATTCGCAATGACTTGCTGCTTCCCAATAACGACGGCATCGACTGCATGGGCTGCAAGAACGTGCATATCTCCGATTGCGACATCCGCGCCGGCGACGACGACTTCGCCATTGTCGGCAGCGCCAACATCCAGGTCACCAACTGCTCGCTCACTTCGTATTCGGCCGCCATTCGCCTGGAAGACACCAGCTACAGCACCTTCGACAATCTTTCCATCCATGCCAACCGCGGCATCGGGGTATTCGGCCGGGGTAATGAGCACACTGCTCACGTGCTCTTCTCTAACATCACGTTGGAGACGCAGCTAATCCCCGGTCACTGGTGGGGCAAAGGCGAGCCCATCTATATTGCCGCCACATCCGAGTCCGGCGAAGGAGACATCACCGACGTCCGCTTCACCAATATCACCGGCGATGCGGAGAGCGGCATTCTCATCTACGGCAGCCCGGTTGCGCCGGGCAAACCTTATATCGTCCGCAACGTCACGCTCGATCGAATACGGCTCGCCATCCGGGCCCCTCAGCCCGAGATCGCGCAATCGGTTGGCGGCAACTTCGATCTTCGGTGGACCGCCAAGGCTCTCAGCGAAGCTATTTTTAAACACGACATCCCAGCGCTCTACGCCCGCTACATCAGCGGCCTGACGATTCGCGACTTCGAATTGACCTGGGCCAATACTCTACCGGACTATTTTTCGAGCGCCATCGAGTGCGAGGACTTCAGAGGCCTATCCGTCACCGGCTTCGAAGGACGCCAAGCAGCCGCTCCATCGGATTCGCTTGCCGCCATCGTTCTTCGGCGTGGCACGGATGTTGTAATCCGTAACAGCCGGGCCGTGAAGAACACCGGCATCTTCCTTTCGGCGACGGACGTTTCCGGCGAGCGGCTCTTCGTCAACAACGACCTCTCGAATGCTCGCCTGGCGTTTGCGCCTGGGACGCCGGAGTTCAAGCTCTCCGGCAATCAAATTCCGTAGCTTTCGAACCCTGCTGCTCAGCTCGTGGGGCAGCCATTTGTGCCAAAGTGCGAGGATTACAAAACGGCGGGTGCAGCAGCGGCCTGCAACAGCGGCTCTGACGGACCGCGCAGTGCTGATTCGCGCGGGCTCGCTTCGGGCAAGCTTTGGAGCTTAAAGCGCTTGCTGAGCAGAATGCTGGGACGCTCGATGAAACGCCAGGCCAGGTAGGCGATGGCGCAAACCAGGACGGCGATCACAACCAGCCAGAATAATTCCCAGGCAGGCGTGCGCGGAGTGGTGTAAGCGAGGCCTCCGATCATAGAGGTCGCCGGATTGTGGAGTAGATACAGACTGTAAGAGATGGCGCCCAGAAACTGCAACGGCCGCCACGTAAGCCATTCACTCAGCTTTCTGCGCCGGCCTGCGAAGAGAATCAATAGGCCGGTAATCGCCGCCAGCCCCGGGAAGTGGCGATAGGCGACGGGCGACACCAGCAGTGAAGCAGCGAACAAGTAGAACCAATAACCGGGCAGCCGTTTCTGAAACGTCCAATAGGCAAAGACTCCAGCGAGGAAGCTATACCATTGGGGCAGAAAGAGGCCGGGCCAGAGGGCGGAGTGTGCCAACCCTAAGGGCCAAAGCACGGCAACGCCGCCGGAGAGAACCGCCATACCGACTAGCGAACGATGATCCTGATCAGACCGTCGAAAGCGCTGGATCACCAGGAGCATCAAGCAGAAAACCAGATAGAACTGGACTTCGAGACACAACGTCCAGCAGACGTTATTGATCTGCTTGAATCCGAACAGGCCCTGCGAATAAAACAGATGCGCCGCCAAGCGGGGCACGGAGGGCACTGGCGGAGGCATCGGGCTCAAGAAGCCGACTCCTATGACGGCGGCAATCGAGAACCAATACATGGGGTCCAACCGGATTGATCGACGGAACATGAATCGCCCGATGAACCGGGAATCAACACACTGGTTCCCGACAGAATGGGCGATGACAAAGCCACTGAGGACGAAAAAAATTTGTATACCGAAGTGTCCCGAACGAAAGAACGCTGTCAGCCAGACCGGGAGTACGCTTTCCAGGTTCTTGGCGTGCCCCGCCTCAAAATAATGAAAGAGCAGAACCCAAAAGGCAGCCAGGCCGCGAAGAGAGTCGAGGAAGACGAACCGCTCTTCTCGAGGTCGCTGGAGGGCTGGATCGGGTGCCGCGGGCAAGGGGGCAGCCTGCCGGATCACCGATGATGCGGATAAGCCCACCCGCTAATCTCTCGCCACGCCTTGCTCGCCGTAATTGTGCAAATAAGATTCTACCGTGAGCACTCAACCCGGCCTCGCAAAAGAGCGGTCCGCCACGCGGCTTTGCGAACGATTGGTCCATGCGTGCCGTTAAGATTGGTAAACGCTCATCAGGGCCGGTGTATCGTTCGAACCGCGGCCGAGGCTCAGAGACTCATTGCTGAACGGGATAGGCCCTATCAGGGAAGGAACTGCGATGCCGGAGGTGAAGGATTCCACGGCTCAATGCGATGCTTACAGCGTGCGTTCGGTCTCGCGCTCCGAGCTTGCCCAGAATGTTTTCAATATGGGCTTTGATGGTACCTGACGCGGTGCCCAGGCGGTGGCCAATTTCCTTGTTGCCGAAGCCATTGGCGACATGGACCAGAACCTCCGCTTCGCGACTGGTCAAAGCGATTTCCGGAAAATACTCGATTAGTTGCTCGGAGACCTGTGCGGGGATGTAGCGCTTGCCTGCATGAACAGCCCGGATCGCATGGACGAGATCCGTGTGAACAATCTCTTTGAAAAGATAGCCTCGCACGCCCGCCCCCAACGCGCGATACACATCCTGATCGCCGTCGTAGGAAGTCAAAACAATGACTTTGGCATCGGGGAATTCGTTTCTGATTATTGCGGTCGCTTCCAAGCCGGAAATATCGGGAAGGCGCAAATCCATCAGTACGACGTCCGGCCGCAAGGATTGGTACAAAGCAACTCCGCCGGCCCCGGTTTGGGCATCGCCCACCATCTCAATGTCGGGGTGCCGCATTAGCAGCGCCGCCAACCCTTCGCAGATTAATGGATGGTCGTCAACGGACAAAACACGAATGGGGCGAACAGGGACACCGTTAGTCATCACTCATTTCATTGACGCTCCCGGCCGACAGGTTTGTTACCCGCATATATGCCGATTGGCCTAACAAAGGATAGGTCGATAGGCAGAGGCGGGTTTTGCCGGAAGTCGCGATATTCAGGGTGTGACGCCAGATTCCGCTACGCCCCCTAAATCGCCTTCCAAAAAACTAGATCGGAATGGACGTAAAGGCCGCTGGTGGGCCGTCGCCTTGACTGCGGCGTTGCTGCTGATGACTGCCGGTTATTTGCTCTCGCAGGGCAATAGCAAATCGAGTAAAGGTACCGGCGGCAAGGCTGGCGGCACAGCCAGAGCAGTTCCGGTGTCGGTGACGCAAGCAAAGAAGGGCGACATCGGCGAATACATCATCGGGCTGGGCGCCGTCACGCCGGTTTACACGGTCACTGTGAAGAGCCGGGTGGATGGCCAACTCATATCGATTCACTACCGGGAAGGCCAGCTTGTGAAAAAAGGCGACCTCCTGGTCGAGATCGATCCCCGCCCTTATCAAGCCGCGGTACTACAAGGCGAGGGGCAGTTGGCTCGTGATCAGGCACTCTTAAAGAATTCATTTATCGATCTTGACCGGTACAAGATGATCTATGCCCAGCGCGCCATTCCGGAGCAACAACTGGCGACACAGGAAGCAACCGTCCTCCAAAACGAAGGCACCGTCAAGCTTGACCAGGGGCAGCTTGACAGCGCCAAAGTCAACCTGGATTACACCAAGATTGTCTCGCCCATCGATGGACGGGTTGGCCTGCGGTTGGTGGATCCCGGCAACATTGTCCACGCCGCCGACACCAACGGGCTGCTAGTGATAACCCAGCTGCAGCCCATAACCGTTGTGTTCAGCATCGCCGAAGGGTACATCTCTGAGGTGGTGACGCAAATGCGGGCGGGCCATACGCTCAGTGTTGAGGCGTTGGATTCTCAGCAGCAGACGCAAATCGCGCATGGATCGCTGCTCACGCTCGACAACCAGATCGACAGCACCACAGGCACCGTCAAACTGAAAGCGAACTTCGCAAACCACGACAACAAGCTGTTCCCGAATCAATTCGTAAACGCCAAATTGCTGGTGCGAACCCTTCACGACGCGACATTGGTTCCGACGGCCGCGATCCAGCGGAATGCGCAGATCGCCTATGTATACCTGTTGAAACCCGACCAAACGGTGATCAGCCAGAAGGTGACGGTGGCGACGACGGATGCAAACACCGCGGCGATCACCGGCGTCAATCCGGGCGCCACCGTGGTCACTGATGGATTCGACAAGCTGCAAGACGGCATCAAAGTGAGTGTCCGCAAGCCAGGAACTGGTAGCAGTTCAACGGGCGATGACAGCGATTCCGGAACGACGGGCGATACAGGAGCTGCAGGAACGGGCGGAGCCAAGCAGTGAGCCCTTCCCGGCCATTTATTCTGCGCCCGGTGGCAACCACGCTGTTTATGGTTGCGATTCTGCTGGTCGGGGCGGTTGCTTATACGCAGTTGCCGGTTTCGGCGCTGCCTGAAGTCGATTATCCGATCATCCAGGTTCTGACTTTCTATCCCGGCGCCAGCCCGGACGTGATGGCTTCGGCCGTAACAGCGCCGCTCGAAAGGCAGATGGGGCAGGTGCCGGGGCTGAATCAGATGACCTCCATCAGCTCCGATGGAGCGTCGGTGATCACGCTCCAGTTTCTGCTAAGCCTGAACATCGACGTGGCGGAGCAGGAGGTCCAGGCGGCCATTAATGCCGCACAGACGTATCTTCCTTCTGATCTCCCCACTCCGCCGATTTACAGCAAGACGAATCCTGCCGACACACCCATCCTGACGCTTGCCCTGACTTCTCCCTCGTTGGCGCTTTCCGCGGTTGAGGACCTCGCTGACACGCGCATGGCGCAGAAGATCTCGCAACTTCCGGGGGTTGGGCTGGTCAGCATCAGCGGCGGACAAAAGCCGGCCGTTCGTATTCAGGCGAACCCAACGCAGCTGGCTTCCTACGGACTGAACCTCGACGATGTCCGTACAGCTCTCATCAGTACGAGCGTCAATCAAGCCAAGGGCAGCTTCGATGGCAGGCATCAGTCTTTCCAGATCGGCGCTAACGATCAGATCCTGACCAGCAAAGACTATCGGGAGGTCATCGTCGCCTACAAAAATGGAGCGCCCGTTCTTTTGAAGAACGTTGCGCAAGTTTTGGACGGCACCGAGAATGTAAAGCTCGCCGCCTGGATGAACCAGACGCCGGCCGTGATCGTTAACATCCAGCGGCAGCCGGGCGCCAACATCATTCAGGTGGTGGACAGCATCAAGACGCTTCTCCCAAAGCTGAGGAACACACTGCCGTCGTCCATTAAGGTCCAAGTTCTCACCGACCGCACCACTACCGTGCGCGCGTCCGTTGCTGACGTGCAATTCGAATTGATGCTGACGATTGGACTCGTCATCATGGTGATCTTCCTGTTTTTGAGGACGCTTGCAGCCACCGTCATTCCGAGCGTCGCGGTTCCTTTGTCAATTGTCGGCACTTTCGCCGCCATGTACATGTTGGGCTATAGCCTGAATAACCTGACGTTGATGGCACTGACTATATCCACCGGCTTTGTAGTCGACGATGCCATTGTGATGATTGAAAACATCGCGCGCTACGTCGAGCAAGGCATCCCGCCGCTCGAAGCGGCGCTGCAGGGCGCGGGCGAAATTGGCTTCACAATCGTGTCGTTGACGATTTCGCTGATCGCCGTGCTGATCCCGCTGCTCTTCATGGGCGATATCGTCGGCCGACTGTTCCGTGAGTTCGCCGTCACACTGGCGGTCACCATCCTGGTGTCGGCTGTCGTGTCGCTGACTTTGACGCCCATGCTGTCCTCCAAAATGCTGCGCCACAAGCCCGAGGCTCAGCAGGGGCGGTTCTACCGGGCATCGGAGCACGTCTTCGAGAAGACCATCGCCTTCTACGGCAGAACGCTCACGCACGTGCTGAAGCACCGGAACATCACGCTGTTGGTGGCTGCCGCCACTCTCGTGTTGACTATATACCTCTACGTGATCATCCCCAAAGGCTTCTTCCCGATTCAGGATACAGGCGTCATTCAGGGCATATCCGAAGCGAATCAGGATATTTCATTCCCTGAAATGTCGAAGCGGCAGCAGGAGTTGACCAAGGCGATTCTGAAGGACCCCGCGGTGGAAAGCTTGTCGTCCTTCATCGGCGTCGACGGAACCAACAACACCATGAGCAGCGGTCGCATTCAGATCAACCTGAAACCGCTCGAAGATCGCGGCAAATCGGCATCGGATGTCATCAGGCAGCTGCAGCCTGAACTGGCGAAGATCGACGGCATCACCCTCTATATGCAGCCCGTTCAGGATCTCAGCGTCGAAGACCGGGTGAGCAAGACAGAGTTTCAATACACGCTGGAGGATCCGGATGCGAATGAGCTGGCACGCTACGCATCCCGATTCGTCGACAAATTGAAGACCTTGCCGGAACTAGCCGACGTAGCCAGCGATTTGGGAGCGAATGGCGTTGCCGCGGCGATCACGATCGATCGCCAGACGGCATCTCGCATTGGAATCACGCCGCAGATCATAGATGCCGCGCTCTACGATTCGTATGGCCAGCGCCAAGTGTCGACGCTGTTCACACAGTTGAACCAGTATCACGTCGTGATGGAGGTGAAGCCGGAATTCCAGCACGATCCCACGCAACTGGAGAACATCTACATCAAATCGGCCGCGGGTGGGGTTGTGCCGCTCAGCACGTTCACCCGATACGAGCCTTCCGCTGCGCCCGTTCTGATCACCCATCAGGGGCAGTTCCCGGCGACCACGATTTCATTCAATCTGAAACCTAACGCTTCATTAGGGGAGGCCGTGGATGCCATTTCCAAAGCGGAAAAGGACATGCATCTGCCGGCGGCCATGCAGGCCGCTTTTCAGGGGACGGCCGCGTCGTTCCAGGCATCGTTAACGAATGAACCATTGTTGATTCTCGCGGCGCTGGTCACCGTGTACATTGTCCTGGGCGTTTTGTACGAGAGTTTCATACACCCCGTCACGATTCTGTCGACCCTCCCCTCAGCCGGTGTGGGCGCCATCCTGGCGCTGCTGATGTTCCGGCAGGAGATGACGGTGGTCGCGATCATCGGCATTGTTCTCTTGATCGGAATCGTCAAAAAGAACGCCATCATGATGATCGATTTCGCGCTGGACGCGGAGCGCAACGGGGGAAAGAACTCCTATGACGCGATCTACCAGGCGTGTCTGCTGCGCTTTCGCCCCATCATGATGACCACCATGGCTGCCCTACTGGGCGCTGTGCCTCTTGCATTCGGCCGCGGCGTGGGTTCGGAGCTGAGGCGGCCTCTGGGTATCAGCATCATCGGCGGATTACTTCTGAGCCAGCTTCTTACGCTCTACACGACGCCGGTGATTTATCTGTTTTTCGATAGCATCGCGCAGCGATTGGCCGGCCGGAAGAGTGACTCGAACGAGTCGCCGGCAGCGGATGGCAACGGTCCTGAAGCGGAGCCTGCATGAGCCTTTCTTCGCCGTTCATCGCACGGCCCGTCGCCACGACACTGCTCACCATAGCGGTGGCGCTCGCGGGCTCGGTTGCTTACAGACTGCTGCCCGTTTCTCCACTGCCGCAGGTCGATTTCCCCACAATCTCTGTTTCAGCCGCCTTACCAGGCGCCAGCCCGGAGATCATGGCATCGTCCGTTGCAACGCCGCTTGAACGTCAGTTCGGCCGTATCGCCGCGGTCACGGAAATGACGTCTAGCAGCACACTGGGCCAGACGAGTGTAACGCTGCAGTTCGATTTAAGTCGTGATATCAACGCCGCGGCCCGCGACGTCGAGGCCGGCATTAATGCCGCTCGCGGATACCTGCCCACGAATCTGCCCGGTAATCCGACCTATCGCAAGGTGAATCCCGCCGACGCTCCCATCATGATCATCGGCCTGACTTCAAATAAGCTCCCGCCAGGGAAGCTCTACGACGCTGCTTCCACGGTGCTGGCGCAGAAACTCTCTCAAATACAGGGCGTCGGGCAGGTTGTGGTGGGCGGCAGTTCATTGCCGGGAGTTCGCATCGATGTCAACCCGAATCAGATAAACAGCTTTGGCCTCCAGCTTGATGACATCCGCACCGCCATAGCGGCACAGACGGTGAACAAGCCAAAAGGCAGTTTCACCGCCGCCACCAAGTCCTGGCAGATTCGGACCAACGACCAACTCTTGCGTGCTGTTGACTATCAACCGCTGATCGTGGCGTACCGCAATAGTGCGCCGGTGAAGCTGGCCGACATCGCGAACGTCCAGGATTCGGTGGAAGACCTGCGGTCGGTGGGACTCGCCAACGGGCAAAGAGCAGCCCTGTTGATCGTCTTCCGCCAGCCGGGAGCCAACATCATCGATACCGTCGATCGCATCAAGTCCCAGTTTTCCCAGATGAAAGCGTCGATCAATCAGACCATCGAGTTGACGACCCTCATGGATCAGACCGTCACCATTCGGGCGTCGGTGCGCGACGTTGAGCGGACGATGCTGATTTCAATCTCGCTGGTCGTCTTGGTGGTTTTCGTCTTTCTCCGCGACCCCCGGGCGACTCTGATCCCCAGCGTCGCCGTGCCGGTCTCTCTGATTGGCACCTTTGGCGCCATGTACCTGTTTGGCTACTCCATCGACAATCTTTCTCTGATGGCGCTCACCATCTCGACCGGCTTCGTGGTGGACGATGCGATCGTGGTCATCGAGAACATTACCCGTTATCGCGAGCAGGGTATGAACGCGATGCAGGCATCCCTCAAGGGGGCCTCCGAAATTGGCTTCACCGTCCTGTCGATCAGCATTTCGTTGATCGCCGTCTTCACGCCGATTCTGATGATGGGTGGAATTATTGGCCGCCTGTTTCGGGAGTTTGCGGTTGTTCTTTCCGTGACGATCCTTGTCTCCCTGGTTGTCTCCCTGACGACCACACCGACCATGTGCTCTCGATTGCTGAAGGATCATCGAAAACACGGCAGACTCTATCTGGCTAACGAAAGAATATTCAACGCGATCCTGAAGGGCTATGAAAAGAGCCTCGGCTGGACCCTGCGCAACTCTGCTTTCATGCTCGCGGTCTTCATCGCCACCTTTTGCCTGAACATCTATTTGTTCATCAAGATTCCTAAGGGCTTCTTCCCTCAGCAGGACACAGGGCGCATGAATGGCAACATTCAAGGCGCTCAGGACTCATCATTCCAGGCCATGCAGCAGCGCGTGTTGCGCCTCTGCAAGATCGTGATGGCGGATCCGGGCGTTGCTTCCGTGGCGGCGTTCACCGGCGGAGGAGGCGGAACCACGGTAAATACGGGGCGCGTCTTCATCTCTCTCAAACCTCTGCCGGAGAGAAAGGCAAACGCGGATCAGATCATCACCCGCCTTCGTCCGCAGCTGGCGCGGGTTCCCGGCGCCACCCTCTATCTGCAGGCCGTTCAGGATCTCCGTATCGGAGGCCGCCGCAGTAACGCTCAATACCAGTACACCATTCAAAGCGGCGACTTGAGCGTGCTGAGCTACTGGGCGCCGCAACTCGTAAATGCCCTGGCTAAGATCCCGGCCCTGACTGATGTCAGTTCCGACCAGCAAGACAACGGCCTCGCAGCCACGCTCGTAATCGACCGTGGAACTGCATCCCGGCTTGGCATCAGCCCGGCGAACATTGATAGCACGCTTTACTCAGCGTTTGGCCAGCGCCAGATCGCCACCATGTATACCTCGCTCAATCAGTATCACGTGGTCATGGAGGTGGATCCCATCTACTGGCAGAGCCCCGAGGGGCTGAAAAACATCTATATCAATTCCAATACCGGCGGCCAAGTCCCGCTCGCGGCGGTCACTCACTACCAACCATCCGTTGCGCCGTTAACCGTCAACCACCAAGGCCAGTATCCCTCCGTAACTGTTTCGTTTAATCTGGCGCCAGGTGTCGCACTGGGCGACGCGGTCAACATTATTAACGACACGGAGAACAAACTGGGAATGCCGGCGACCATTCAGGGCGCCTTTTCCGGCACAGCGCAGGCCTTCCAATCCTCTCTGCAGAATGAACCCTATCTGATCGCCGCCGCCATCGGGGCGGTGTACATCGTGCTGGGCATTCTTTATGAGAGCTTCATTCATCCCATCACCATTCTGTCAACGCTGCCGTCCGCGGGCGTTGGCGCGATCATGGCCCTCAACCTTTTCCATTTGGATCTGAGTGTGATCGCCCTTATCGGGGTAATTCTTCTCATCGGCATCGTCAAGAAGAACGCAATCATGATGATTGATTTTGCATTGGAAGTAGAACGCCGCGAACACAAATCGTCCAAGGAAGCGGCCTATGACGCCTGCCTGCTGCGGTTCCGGCCCATTCTGATGACCACCATGGCGGCTATGCTTGGGGGCCTGCCATTAGCGCTCGGCACCGGAACCGGCTCGGAGTTGCGCCGCCCACTGGGCATCACCATTGTGGGCGGATTGCTCGTGAGTCAATTGCTGACGCTCTATACGACCCCTGTGATCTACGTTTATATGGACCGGCTGAGTCTGTGGCTCAACAAGCTGAGGGGCCGCTCTAAAGCGTCGATCACGACCACCCCGGACGCCCTGGGGCCCGCGACATAGAGGATGTATGCACAGCCAGTCCACAATCAAGACCGAAGTACACCCTGGCGAAGCCTCCGTGACACTCCTTCTCAATGGAAAGTTTGGGGAAGAATCGCTCGAAGCTCTCGAACAGACAATCGGAGAGGCGCGGCAGGCGAACTGCCGCGTCTATATCGACCTGAGCGAAGTAACGCTGGTCGATCGGATGTTGGTGCGCTACATTTCCGCCCAGGCAAGCCAAGGCATCACATTGGTGAATTGCCCCGTCTATCTTCGCCGTTGGCTAACACAGGTGCCAGATGACGTCCAACAGTAGCAAAATAGCCCAAAAGGGCAGCCTTGCCAGTTCAGCCGCACTGATCTTGGCCGTGGCCAGCATTGTTGGCCTTAGTTCCTGCAACGTTGGTCCAAAGTACGCGAAACCGACCGCGCCAACGCCTCAAGCTTATAAAGAAGCCGTCCCCAAGGAGTTCAAAGAGGGAACCGGCTGGAAGCTGGCCGATCCCAAAGACGATCAAATCCGAGGTAACTGGTGGGAGCTTTATGGCGATGCTGATCTGAATGCACTTGAAGTACAGGTTCGCGTGTCAAATCAAACCATCGCGCAGGCCGAGGCAAGCTTCCGGCAGGCGAGAGCGATTGTTCACCAGGCGCGGTCCCAACTCTATCCAACAGTCACGACATCGCCATCCTTCAGCAACTCACGCAACTCCACCCAAACCAGGAACCTCGGGACCTCAAGCGGCACGGTTCCCGTCTCATCGACCGGCGGCGTCATTAACACCTATTCCTTGCCGTTCGATCTCTCCTATCAGGTCGATCTCTGGCATAAGGTGCGCAACCAAATCGCAGAGAACGCATTCCAGGCGCAGGCCAGTGCCGGCGATCTGGCAACGGCCTTGTTGACGACACAAACTGAACTTGCACAGGATTACTTCGAGATCCGGTCGCTTGATGCACAGAAGAAGGTTCTCGGCGATACCACGCTGGCTTACCGGGAAACGCTGCGCCTGACCACCGCAAGATATAACGGCGGCATCGCCTCGGATGAGGACGTCTCGCAAGCGAAAACGCAGCTAGACACCGCGATTGCTCAAGCCACAGATCTGGGCGTCGCCCGGGCCCAATATGAGCACGCGATCGCCATGCTGATCGGCAAACCGCCCTCCGATTTTTCTCTCCCGGTTGCGACGTTCAAACCGAATCCCCCTCCGGTCCCGGTAGGCGTCCCCTCGGAACTGCTGGAAAGAAGGCCCGACATCGCAGCGGCAGAGCGGCGTGTCGCCGCCGCCAACGCTCAGATCGGCATCGACCAAGCCGCCTATTACCCAAACCTCACCTTGAGCGCAAGCGCCGGGTTTGAGGCCATCAGCTTTCTTAACTGGTTTACCTGGCCGGCCCGGTTCTGGTCCGTGGGCCCAGCCTTGGCGGAGACGCTGTTCGATGGAGGCCTGCGACACGCAACGACGGAAGCAGATCGCGCTGCCTACGACGGAACGGTCGCGAATTACCGGCAGACGGTGCTGACATCGTTTCAGGGAGTCGAGGATAACCTGGCGGCGTTGCGGATACTCGCTCAGGAAGTTGTGGAGCAGCACACTGCCGTGGCCGATTCACAGCACACGCTACAACTCGCGACGGTGCGGTACACGGGTGGGGTCGACAGCTATCTGAATGTGATTACTGCGCAAACCAGCGTGCTCACCAATCAGCTCTCCGAAATCAATATCCAACTGCGTCAAATGACTTCGAGCATTCTGCTGGTTAAAGAATTGGGAGGCGGCTGGAACACCTCACAGCTGCCGTCAGTGCGGGATTTAACCGCAAAACAGCCCAAGACTCCGAAGACGCCAGGCAATGCACCGGGAGGGACCGCACCGGGGCCTAATGCGAATGCGCCGACTCATTGAGTGGCAGAGGGACAGAATTATTGTTAGTTATGACGATTCGGCGCGTGCTGTTCCTTACAACCGGGCTGATCTGGCCTCTGCTGGTTCAAAGTGCCTGCTCCCAACAAACCGCGGCTGACTTGCCTACCAGTCGGTTGTTAAGCCAGCCGGGACCCACATTTCGCTTTGCGGAAGGCCAACTGCACCTTCCTGTCACGTTCATTACCTACGGCGATCAACGATTCACCGACCCGGCCAACACGAAGGCGACGGACCCCAGGGTCCGGCAGTACCTGGTTCAGAGGATTGCCGAGGAGAAGCCGGACGCGGTGGTCTTGAATGGCGATGTTCCTTTAGCCGGCGACGTGAAGAACGACTATGAGGTCTTCAAGAGCGAAACCAAACCATGGCGCGATGCACATCTATTGGTTCTGCCGACTCTCGGCAATCACGAATTCATTGGGCACGATCCCCAGCAGTGCCTGGAGAACTGGTGGAGCACATTCCCCGAATTGCGGAATCGACGCTGGTACTCCACTCAACTTGGGCCGCGGATTTACATCATCGCGCTGGACAGCGACACCTCGCTGCTTCCCGGCAGCGACCAGGCCAAGTGGCTGGCCGGACAGATTGTGTCGCTGCCCGGCTCCGTCGACTTCGTCGTCATCACCATGCACCATCCCCCGATGGCCGACATTCAAGCTCACATTGAAGTGAACCACAATCCGCGGCCGAACGAGATCGCGCTCCGGGACTATCTATCCCGAGTTGCTCCACAGTCTCGTGCTCGGTTCATCGTGAGCGCCGGGCATATTCACAACTATGAGCGACTGGTCAAGGACGACGTGATCTACCTGGTTTCCGGCGGAGGCGGCGCCAGACCGTATTATGTCGAGCGGACGCCCGACGATCTCTACCAAAGCAACCTGTTCCCTAATTATCACTACGTGAAGTTCGTTCTCGAGAAAGACCGTTTGCGCGCGACGATGTACCGCGTCAGCGATCCCGAGGCTTCGACGCTCGGCATCGAGGCGAAGGACTCATTTGAAGTACTCGCCAAGCCTAGGGCAGCGGCCAAGTAAACTCGCTGGGAGGTCCATTCGACGCAGGTTTGATACCCTTTCGACTGGTTCCCTGCTTGGACTCAGCTCGGTTCGCGCAGGCGGCCGAACGAACAAACAATGGCACAGACTAATGCAGCAGCGAAGGCGTACGACGTCGTGATTGTTGGCTCCGGAGCGGGCGGCGGCGTGGCAGCGCATGTACTCGCACTAGCCGGGGCTAAGATTTGCATGCTGGAAGCAGGCGATTGGTACGACTGCACCAAGCAATCCGACATGTTCAAGTGGCCCTACAACGCGCCACATCGCGCCGCAAGTACCCACCAAAAGCCATTCGGCTACTTTGACGCGACACTGGTGGGCGGGTGGGAAGTCCCCGGCGAGCCCTACACGAATGCGCCGGGCTCCAGTTGGAGATGGTGGCGCGGGCGCATGCTGGGCGGCCGCACCAACCACTATGGCCGCATATCGCTTCGCATGGGCCCATACGACTTCAAGCCCTACAGCCGCGATGGGAAAGGCTTTGATTGGCCCATCAGCTACGACGACCTGGAGCCGTACTACGACAAGGCCGAGGAATTGATTGGCGTCTTCGGCACGAATGAGAACATCGAGAACACGCCCGACGGGAAGTTTCTTCCGGCGCCCGCGCCTCGCGGGTACGAACGGCTGGTGAAGATGGGGTGCGACAAATTGAGCATCCCCTGTATTCCGTCGCGCCTCGCCATTCTCACCAAGCCAATTCATGGCCGCAACGCCTGCCACTATTGCGCACAGTGCGGGCGGGCGTGCAGCATCAACGCCAACTTCAACTCCCCCGGTGTCCACATCTTCCCCGCCATGAAGACCGGCAACCTGGATGTTCGCACCGGCGCGATGGTACGCGAGGTGCTAGTTGGTTCCGATGGCCTGGCGAGCGGCGTCAGCTACGTCGATAAGAAGACGCGGTCGGATGTGACCGTGAAGGCGAAGATCGTGGTTCTGGCGGCGAGCTGCTGTGAGACGGCTCGCATCATGCTGAACTCGAAGAGTTCGCTGTTTCCGAACGGCGTCGCCAACTCATCCGGCCTGGTCGGCAAGTACCTGATGGATACGGTTGGCTCGGACGTCAGCGGATATCTACCCATCCTCGAGGACTTGCCCCCGCAAAACGAGGACGGCGTGGGCGGCATGCACATGTACATGCCATGGTGGAACTACAAGCAGCAGAAAGACGCGAAAATGCCGTTCGCCCGCGGTTATCACATCGAGATGGGCGGCGGGCGCGAGATGCCTGGGTTGGGCATCGGCGAGGGTACGGAGGAAATTCTTGGCGGCGGGTATGGCGCGGAGTTCAAGCGCAACTTGCGAAAGATATACGGCTGCGAGATCGGTTTTGCCGGCCGCGGCGAAATGATCCCGAATGACAACAGCTACTGCGAGATCGATCCCAAGGTAGTCGATGAGTGGGGTATCCCGGTGCTGCGCTTTCATTTCAAGTGGAGCGACGACGAGATCCTGCAGGCCAAGCACATGCAGGAGACCTTCCAGGAGATCATCGAAACCTGCGGCGGACGAGTTACCGAGAAACATGGCGCGGACACCAATTGGGGCATCGCACGCGGCGGCGAGATCATACACGAAGTCGGAGCCGCCAGGATGGGCAACGATCCCAAGACTTCCGTACTCAACCAATATTGCCAGGCCTGGGATTGCAAGAACCTGTTCGTCACCGATGCGGCACCGTTCGTCAGCAACGCCGACAAAAATCCAACGCTCACCATCTCCGCACTTGGCTGGCGCACCTCGGAGCACATCGCCGACCAGGTGAAGAAGCTAAACCTGAGCGTTTAACGGAGAAGGAACAAGACGATGGCTGAAAACAAGACCCAGTCGAACGAACCACCGTCTCGCGGCGTGAGCCGCCGGGATGTCTTCCACATCCTGGGCTCTGTGCCGGCGATGGCTGCTGTCACGGCCGGCTCGGCGATGGCCCAGACGCATGAGCACGCCGCTGCGAGCTCCGCTTCCAGTCCGCAATTCACGCGGAAGGTTTTCGACGATCAGCAATGGCGCACGGTACACATCTTGTGCGACCTGATCATCCCCGCCGACGAGCACGGTCCCAGCGCCACGCAAGCCGGAGTGCCCGAGTTCATTGACGACTGGCTGGCCTTCCGAACCCAGCAGGACGGCAACGAGAACCTCCAGGCACAGGTATTTGGCGGTTTGGTCTGGCTGGATCGGGAGTCGCAGAAGCTCTCCGGCAAAAACTTCGCCGACGCGGCGGTGGACCAGCAGAAGCAGATCCTGGATCGGGTCGCATTCCCGGCCAAAGCAGCCGAGGCGGATCAAGCCTGGGTGGCCTTCTTCAACACGTTCCGTAACCTGACTGCGACTGGCTTCCTGTCGAGCAAGGCGGGTGTGGCGTACCTTCCGTATCTGGGCAACACCGTGGTCACACACTGGGACGGCTGCGACCCGAAAGTGTGGGCGATCATCGAAGAGCGCCTCAAGAACGGGTACAAGGGATTGGGCGGCGAAGTGAAACCCTGGACGGCCTAGACCCGAGGGCAAACACCATCGGCGTTATCCTCAAAGCTACATGGGCACTTGGGGTATCAAGAACCTGGCAGGCTCGGCGAACCGATGGCTACCAGAGTCGGTGCTCTGTCTCCGCGGCTATACCAAGCACGACTTCGGCCTAGACTTGCTGTCCGGTGTAACGGTGGGCTTAGTGGCGCTACCGCTGGCCATGGCCTTCGGCATCGCGTCGGGTGTGACGCCGCAAGCCGGAATCTACACCGCGGTCGTAGCCGGTTTCCTGATCTCGGCGCTGGGCGGATGCCGGCTGCAGATCGGCGGGCCGACGGGCGCGTTCGTGGTGATTGTCGCTGGAATCCTGGCGAAGTTTGGGCCGGCGGGCTTAGCGATGGTCACGTTCATGGCCGGCGGCATGCTCCTGATCATGGGCGTGACCGGGCTGGGCGCGGCGGTGAAGTTCATCCCGCGGCCCGTCACCATTGGCTTCACCAACGGGATTGCGCTGCTGATCGCCTCGACGCAGATCAAGGACTTCCTGGGCTTGCGGACAGGCGAGATACCAAGCGTATTCATCGCGCGCATGAGGGTGCTGATGGCGAGCATCCATTCCATCGACTGGCGGACGTGCGCGATGGCGTGCGCTTCGCTAGCCATTGTGATCTTTTGGCCGCGCCTCACCAAGCGCGTGCCGGGCTCCATTGTGGCCCTGATCTTCGGAACGGTGCTGACGGCGACGCTGCGCCTTCCGATTGAGACGATCGGCACCAAGTTCGGCGGCATACCCACCGGCTTTCCGCCGTTTGCCATACCAGACTTCCGGTCGGAGCACATCATGCCGCTGCTCTCATCCGCCTTCACCGTGGCGCTGCTGGCCGCGCTTGAGAGCCTGTTATCGGCAGTGGTCGCCGACAGCATGAGCGGCACGCGACACCGCTCCAACGTGGAGCTAGTGGCGCAAGGCATTGCCAACTTGGCGACGCCGCTGTTCGGTGGCATCCCGGCAACCGGCGCCATCGCACGAACGGCCACCAACATTCGCTCCGGAGCCCGCACTCCGTTTTCGGGCATGATCCATGCCGCCACACTACTGGCCATCCTGCTGGTGGCAGCGCCGCTGGCACGTTTCATCCCATTGGCCACGCTCGCCGCCGTGCTGTTTGTGGTCGCCTACAACATGGGCGAATGGCGTGAGATCGGCACCATCCTGAGCCTGTCGAACTCCGACAAGGCGGTGTGGGCAGCGACGTTTGCCCTGACTGTGTTTGCCGACCTGACTGTGGCGGTAGAGGTGGGCATCGTTCTAGCCGCACTACTTTACATCTACCGCGTCTCGCAGACAACCACGGTTGTGCCCGTGACCGAGGAGTATATCCGAGACAGCCGGCCACATGTACTACAGGACAAGCAGTTTCCTCCTTACCTCACGGTGCTACGGATCCACGGGCCGTTCCTGTTCGGCACCACGGAAAAGCTGGCCGACGCCACCGCCGATATCAGCAAGTTCCCGACCGTGGTGGTGCTTCGCCTCCGCAACATGACGGCGATCGACCTGACCGGACTGCACGCGCTCGAGGTGCTGGCTGAACGGCTGCGCAAGTCCGGACGTACGCTGGTTCTCTGCGGCGCGCTAGATCAACCAGCACGTTTGATTCAAAACTCGGAGGTGCTGGATCATATCGGCGCCGAAAACGTCTGCCCGCATATCGAAGCGGCACTGGAACGGGCGCGGCAGATCGCCAACGACTTCGGCGGCGTGGGAGCTGAAATGGCGCATCACTTCGAAGGCAAGACCCTCTAGGGAGAGCGGGAATCCGCTTGCTGTCACGCTCGCGCTGAGGTTTTCGCGAGAACTCTTCTAAAGCCTGACTTTGACGTCAGGGCGATTTTCGAGCCGCGTGGTGTGGACAAAGCGCACGGTGGGCGGCGTGGAACTCATGACGATGCTGGTCGTCTTAGCGCCGTCGCCGGTAAACCGGACACCCTGGAGAAGGTCGCCGTTGGTTACACCACAGGCCGCAAAGACGATATTACGACCGGGCGCCAGTTCGTTAGTCCTGTAGATTCTTTTGGTATCCTTGATCCCCATTTGTTGCATGCGCTCCTTCTGTTCGTCATTGGCGACGACCAAGCGGCCGAGGATCTCGCCGTTGAGGCAACGCAGCGCGGCAGCGGTAAGCACACCTTCGGGCGCGCCTCCGGAGCCCATCACGGCATGAACGTTGGTGCCGGCGATGGCTGCGGCAATTCCCGCCGACAGGTCTCCATCTCCAATCAAGCGAATGCGGGCGCCCGCCTCGCGAATACACTTGATCAAGCCGGCATGACGCGGACGCTCAAGAACGATGACCACCAAATCGTCCACGCCGCGCTGGAGACGACGGGCGATGGCCTTGAGATTGTCCTTGACCGGCGCATCGAGATCGACCGCACCGCGGGCCGCTGGTCCCACGATGATCTTTTCCATATAGCAATCCGGTGCGTGCAGTAAGCCACCGGGTTCGGAAGCGGCCAGGACGGTAATGGCACCGCCGGCCCCAGTGGCGCACAGGTGGGTTCCTTCGAGCGGATCGACAGCGATGTCAACCCGGGTTGCGTCGGGCTGATCCTTTAGCATTCCGACGTGCTCTCCGATGAAGAGCATAGGCGCCTCGTCGCGCTCGCCTTCGCCGATGACGATGGTGCCATGCATCGGGATGAGGTCCATGGCGGCCCTCATTTTTTCGACTGCCAACCGATCGGAGGTCTCGGCATCCGCCAAACCCATAGACCGAGCCGAGGCAATGGCAGCTTCTTCTACAACGCTGAGAAATTCAAAGGAGAAATCGAACATGAGTTCCCTCCCGGGAGCCGCAAATTCGATCAAAGTTGGAACGCCGCGGTTCCCTAACCAAGATACGCCCAGGGGCAGGGGAAAACGTGAAGATTAGGGCCGCGGATGAACGCCGATGAAGCGCTCTTAGTCGGCGATGGTGATGGTGGGACGCTGTTTGGCCTTGCCCGCCTCAGCCTGTTCGATGATCGTTTTGGCCAGTTTCTCAAAGAGCGTTTTCTGGAAACTGGGTTCGTCCGAAGCCGCGACCGGCTGGCCGGTGTCGCCGCCCTCGCGGATGAGAGGATCAATCGGAATCTCACCCAGGAACGGAACGTTCATGGCTTCGGCCGTCTTGTGGCCGCCGCCCTTCCCGAAAATGTACAGGCGCTCGCCGGCGTGGTCGAGATAACTCATGTTTTCTACAATGCCCAGCACTTCTTCACGCACCTGCTCGAACATGTGGACCGCTTTGCGAGCATCTTCAAGCGCGACGTCGGAGGGCGTGGTGACAATGACGGCGCCTGTAAGCGGCGTGGTCTGAATCAAGGTGAGCTGAACATCGCCGGTTCCTGGCGGCAGATCAATAATGAGGTAGTCCAGTGCGCCCCAATCGACGTTGCGGAGGAATTGTTGGATGACGCTGTTCAGCATGGGCCCGCGCCAGACGAGCGGCTTGTCGCCGGGATTGAGGAACGCCATGGACATGACCTTCACGCCATGCGCTTCGAGCGGCTGAATGCGCTGGCCAATGGCGTTGGGCGTTGCGCGGAGGCCCAACATGGTTGCCAGATTGGGTCCATAAACATCGCCATCCATCAGACCGACGGCGTATCCGAGCTTCGAGAGGCTGATGGCCAGATTGACGGCAACCGTGCTCTTTCCAACGCCGCCCTTTCCAGATCCGACGGCAATGATATTTTGGACGCCGGGAATCGGCAGCTTCGGCTGCTCACCGGGAGCTTGAGGACCCATATCCTCTGATGCTAGCAAGCGCGTTGCGGGTAACGAGGCAAAGTCATCGAAGCATTGCCCGTTACGAGACTTCGGGTCCCAGGAGAACAGGTCGGCGTCCGCTCCTTAACGTTCGCGGCTCCTTTTCGGGTTTGTTAACTCGATGCTTAGGCCCTCATCGACTTTGAAAAGAAACTCACGCCAGGGACAGATTGGCCTGCGCTCGAAGGTCGAGGCCGGCGAACTCTCCTCGTTCGAACTTTGGGAATGCGGCGGCGGCGATCATGGCTGCGTTGTCGGTAGAGAGTGCGGCGGTGGGGAAATAGAATTTGAAATTGCGCTGTTGCGTAGCCACTCCGCGCAACCCGGCGTTGCAGGCAACTCCGCCGGAGATGATGATGGCCTGGGCGTGGATTGACTCCGCCGCCGTCGCGGCTCTTCGCATCAACTCCTGGATGACAGCGTGCTGGAAACTCGCGATCAGGTTCAGAGTGGCTTGGGGAGTATGTTCCAACCAAGCTTCGACGTTCGGTGCAGGGTTACGGCGGATCAATTCACGGCGGGCTGCGATTTCCGCGGCAATGTCATGCTGCTGAACCCAGCGCAGCACCGCGGTCTTCAACCCACTGAAGCTGAAGTCCAGTTCATTCCCTTTCATCCTGGCGAACGTGAAAGGTACACCGCGTGGGTCGCCAAAGGGCGCCAGGCGGTCGATCACCGGGCCGCCGGGATAGCCAAACCCAAGCAGCTTCGCCACTTTGTCAAAGGCCTCGCCGGCCGCGTCGTCGCGCGTCCTTCCGAGCAAACGATATCGGCCGCCGTCGCAAACCTCAAACAAGTGGGTGTGGCCTCCGCTCACCACCAGCGCAAGTGCCGGCAAGAAAACCTCTTCGCCAAGCTGCCGGGTTTCCATCAAGACCGAATAGATGTGCCCCTCGACGTGATTGACTGCGATCAATGGCAGACCAGTGGAAAAGCATAGCGCCTTGGCATAGGTGATTCCGACCAGGAGCGAACCCACCAAACCAGGCCCAGCCGTCACCGCAATTCCGCTCAAAGACTCGAGCGGTGTCGCGGCATCGTCGAGCGCCTGTCTCACGACGGGAACGATGGAGCGCAAATGCTCCCGCGAAGCGAGTTCAGGAACAACGCCACCGTACTTCGCGTGGGCGTCGAACTGAGAGGCCACAACAGACGACAACTGTTTGCCCCGGTCTTCGACCACGGCAGCTGCGGTCTCATCGCAGGAACTTTCAATGCCTAAAATACGCATCGGCACCCGCGAAAACGTTCACAAGTAGTCAAATCCAGTCCCATATTCGGACAACAGGACAATCCAACGCGGCTCCAGAAACGCGCAACTGATTCAGCCGCAAGGAATATCCCTCGACAACCCAACTGGTCCCAGACCTGCGAACGATGAACCGTATGGGCCAGAACCTCCGTTATACCCTGCGTAGTCTGTTACGCTCTCCCAGCTTTAGTATCGCTGCACTGCTTTGCCTGGGGTTGGGGATCGGCGCGACCTCGGTGATCTTCAGCATCGTGAACGCGGTGGTTTTGCGCCCGCTTCCATACCGTCAGCCGGATCGGCTGACCCGGATCTACACCGAGTTTCCCGACTTTCCGAACGGTGGATTGCGCCGGTTTTGGGTTTCCGAGCCCGAGGTGTTCGATCTGAAGACCGCGAAATCTTTCCAGGCGATTGGCGCCTATGCGACCGGCGGTGTCAACCTTTCAACCGCAACGGACCCAATCCGAGTGACGGCGGCTGCTGTGAACGCCGAAGGCTTGGCAACCCTCGGGATTGCACCCGAGAAGGGGCGCCTTTTCACACCGGAAGAGGATAAGCCCGGTGTTCCCCCGGTGATCCTGCTTTCGCATCGCCTTTGGCAGCGAGCGTATGCCGGAGACCCGGACATCTTGAACAAGGACGTGTTCCTCGCCGGTGTCAAGTGTCGCGTCATCGGCATCATGCCGACAAGCTTCATTTTCCCTCCCGGTGAGACAGATGCCGCTGAAGCCTGGACAGCCATTGCAGCTCAACCCCGCGAGCAAGAATCGCGGCGGGCACAACTATAACGTATTCGGAAGGTTGCGAGATGGGGTGACCCTAGAGCAGGCCCGCCAGGAGATGGCGGGACTGGTCGCCCATTGGGGCGAGGCGGAGTCGCCCATGAACCACGTGTTCAGTCCGGCCCACCATCCGGTTGTGATGTACGACTTCTATGACGAAACGGTCCGGGGCGTCCGCAAGGCGATGCTGCTGCTCCTGGGCGCGGTGGTCTTTGTGCTCTTAATTGCCTGCGTGAACGTGGCTAATCTTCTGCTGGCGCGCAGCGAGGGACGGCAGCGCGAGATTGCGGTGCGGCGGGTGCTCGGCGCAAGCACGGGGCAATTGCTGGCGCAGTTCACCGTCGAAGGCATTGTGTTGTCGCTGGCTGGAGCGGTGCTGGGGTTGGTCCTGGCATTTGCCGGCCTACGGCTGATTCTCGATACAGGTGCTGCTAGCATTCCACGCGCCGACGAGATTACACTCGATGGGCGGGTCTTGCTATTCACGTTGGGTGTTTCCATCGCCAGCGGCGTGGTCTTCGGACTGGCCCCCTTGTTTCAGGTTTCCGCGCTGCGCCTTTTCGAAACGCTGAAGGCCGCAAGCGGCCGGTCTTCTTCTACGAACTCTTCGAACCAGTTCCGAAGGGTCCTGGTTGTTGTCGAGATGGCGATGGCTTTCGTGCTGCTTGCGGGCGCCGGTCTGATGGTGCGTGGCTTCTGGCGCCTGCAGCAGGTCGGCGTAGGATTTAACCCGCAGGGCGTCCTGACGGCCCGAATAGAATTGCCCGAAGCCTCCTATAAGGCCGACGGCGCCCAGCAGCAGTTTTGGCAACGTCTCGAAGCCCGACTCAATCAGACTCCGGGCGTGACTGCGGCCAGTCTCGCATCCGGCATGCCACCCTCCCGTCCGCCGAATGAAAACGACACCGAAATCGAAGGCTTTGTTAAGGTGCCAAACGGACCCATCCAGAGCGTCAACTTCTACCAGATTGTCACGCCGAAATACTTTGAGACAATCGGCGCGCGGCTGATGGAGGGCCGCTGGTTCGATCAGCATGACGGTCCGGCTCACAGCGTGATTGTCAACCAAAGCATGGCCAATACATTTTGGCCGCACCAGAGCGCCATCGGCCATCGGGTGAAGCCGGGCACGAAAGAATGGTACACGGTGGTCGGGGTGGTGGCTGACATCAAGAACGCGGGCGCCGACCGCCCCACCGGGACGGAACTCTTCGTACCCTACAACAACGATGCGAAGCTGGGCGGCACAGATTCTCCTTACATTCTGGTCAGAGCGAATGGTAATCCCGCTCAGCTGGCAAATGTGGTGCGCGAAGCCGTGCGGTCGCTCGATCCGAGCTTGCCTGTAGCGAAGGTGCGCGTCATGGAGGATGTGGTCGCGGCGGCTACTTCGCGGCCGCGCTTCTTGACACTCATACTGGGGCTGTTTTCGGTGCTGGCGCTGGTACTCGCCGCAGTCGGCATCTACGGTGTGATCTCTTACTCGGTTGCCCAGCGGACCGCCGAGTTCGGCATCAAGATCGCGCTGGGGGCCGATCCTGCAATGCTGCTTCGCCAGGTGCTGCGACAGGGCATGCTGCTGGGGGTCGCCGGAATGGTTGTTGGAACAGTGGTCGCCTTCTTCTTGACCCGGTTCATGGAAGGTCTGATCTTCGGCGTAAGCGGCCTGGACGTCACATCGCTGGGCGCGACGGTGGCGGTTCTGGCGCTCGCTACGCTGGCGGCATGCTACGTGCCGGCCGCCCGCGCCATGCGTACCGAGCCGATTCAGGCCTTGCGCTACGAATAGTCGCCGAAGGCTTCGCTACACTGGCCGTCGGTGCTGGTCTCCGACTTCAACTACGAACTGCCCGAGGAACTGATTGCGCAGACGCCGCCCGAGACCCGGGGTGCGTCCCGCATGTTGGTTGTGTCCCGGGATCAGCAGCGTTTCCACGACGACGAGTTCCGTAATCTTGCGCAGTACATCCGGCCTGGCGACTGCCTGGTGCTGAACACGACGAAAGTCTTCCCGGCCCGCCTGCACGGCAGGCGCAATAGCGCCAACGGCGCTGAGGTCGAGGTGTTTCTCGTCCGGGAAGAGGCCGGTGCAGTGGACACTTGGAAGGCACTGGTACGGCCGGGCAAGCGCGTCCGCACGGGAGATGCGATCCTTTTCGACGAGTCGCTGCAGGCCGAGGTCATCGCGCAAAGCGATTATGGCGAGCGGACTTTGCGATTTCATTCCATCGAGCCTCTGCAAGAGGCTTTTGAACGGCTGGGAAAGGTTCCGCTGCCGCCATACATTCATCGCGAGCCGGATGACGAGGACCGAGGGCGATATCAGACGGTGTTTGCCGAGAAACCGGGATCGGTGGCGGCGCCGACGGCTGGTCTCCATTTCACTGAAGCCATGTTGGAAGCGTGCAGCGAGGCCGGGGCGGAGATTGCGCGAATCACGTTACACGTAGGGCTGGGAACATTTGCCCCGCTGCGCGAGAATGAGATCGCGAAAATCGCGCTGCACGAAGAATACTTCGAGATTGAAGCGCAGAACGCCGCTCTGCTGAGGAAGGCCAAGCGTGTGTTCTGCGTCGGAACGACCGGCGTTCGAACGGTTGAGACGGCGATGCTACGCGGAGGCTTAGCGCCGATGCGAGGCGACACGAACCTTTTTATCTATCCGGGTTTCCGCTTCCGCGCGACGGGCGCGATGCTCACTAATTTCCATCTGCCGCAATCCAGCCTTCTACTGCTGGTTTGCGCGTTTGGCGGCAGGGATCTAATCCTCGCCGCCTACGGGCACGCCGTCAAAGAGCGCTACCGCTTCTTCTCATACGGCGACTGCATGCTGATTGAGTAGCACTATTCCGCGAAGTCCATGTCGGGCGATGGGAGAACATCGTCGTCTCCAGCAACCCAAACGTAGAGAGTGGGCAGGGCGTAGATGGCCATAACCAGGGTTGCGGACAGGCCGCCGACAATAACCACCGCGAAGGGCCTTTGCGAGTCGCTCCCGATGCCGTGCGAGAGAGCCGCCGGCAGCAGGCCCAGGGTAGCCACCAGCATCGTCATCATGATAGGCCTGAGACGAAGTACAGCACCCTCAATGGCCGCCTCTTCCACCGTATGCCCACGCGCACGCAACTGGTTGATGTACTCGACCATGATGACGCCGGTCTGTACCGAGACACCGAATAGCGCCAGGGCTCCGACACCAGCGGCGACGCTGAAGTGCATGCCCGTCAGGTAGAGCGCATAGAGCGCGCCGATGGGGGCAATCGCAACGGTCAGCATGACTAACGAAGCCCATTTGAAGGAACTGAACATGGAGTAGAGAAGGAAAAAAATCGCCAGCAGCGTCACGGGGACGATCAGAGAGAGCCTCTTATTCGCGCGCTGCTGGCTCTCGTATTCACCCGCCCATTCCGTGTAGTACCCCACCGGCAGTTTGACCTTGTCGTGAACTGCCTTAATTGCTTCCTCCACCGTGCTGCCGAGATCGCGGCCACGCACGCTGTATTTCAGAGCCACGTAGCGCGAGTTGTTCTCACGATAGATCTGGGAGGCGCCGTCCCGGATGTCGACATCGGTCAACTGCGCCAAAGAGACCCGCTCACCGGACGGAGCGAGAAGCCGTATTCTCTCGATTGCCTCCTGGGTAGTTCGATAGGGCGCTTGATAGCGCAATACCAGATCGTACCGCTGCTCGCCCTCCAGAACCTGACTGACAGCATTTCCACCTACGGCAGTTTGAATGGCATCCTGAATGTCAGAGACGTTGATTCCGTAGCGACTTGCCTTGTCGCGATTGACGGTGAAGTTCAAATTGGGCTGGCCAATCACGCGGAATAGGCCGAGATCCTGGACGCCACGGATCTTGCTCATGACTTCGACGATCTCTTCGCCCTTCTTCTCCAGCAGTCTGAGATCTGTGCCGAAGATCTTGATGGCTAACTCGCCCTTGACGCCGCTGACCGCCTCCTCCATGTTGTCGGCGATTGGTTGCGAGAAGTTCCAAAGTGCACCCGGGATCTTCTCAACTTCACGGTCCATGGCCCGGACCAGTTCCTCTTTGTCCTGGCGGAACACCGGCCGCCATTGCTCCTTCGGCTTCAAGTCGATGAAGTATTCGGTGTTCGCAAACAACGCGGAATCGGTTCCATCGTCCGGGCGACCGACCTGGGTGACGACTTGCTTCACTTCAGGGAAACTTGCGAAGATCCTGCGGGCCTGTGTGGTTACTGCTTCGCCCTGCGTCAAACCAGTGCTGGGCGCCAACGTGCCGCGAGCCCAGAGCGCTCCTTCGTCCAGGTGGGGCAAGAACTCAGACCCGATCTTCCCAGTTACAACCAAGTAGGCCACCGAGGCAAACAGTAGAGCGATGGTGCCAAACACGATAAGCCGATTGTGGATTGCCCAGCCTAACGATCGCTGGTAATGAGTTCTGAGGAACTCCATCAGCGGGTTGCGCCATTCTTTTACGCCCTTCGAAAAAAGCAGACTGCACAATACAGTTGCGATCAGAATGGAGAAGACCAAGGCTCCTATGAGTGCGAAGGCAACTGTGAGCGCCATGGGGCGGAACAGCTTCCCTTCCACGCGCTGAAGCGTGAAAATCGGCAGATAGGAAGTAATGATGATGGCCCTGGCGTAGAAAACCGGGCGCAGCACCTCGAACGACGCTTCGCGAATCCGCTCCATGACCGTCTTCTCCGCAGACTCGCGACGTCCGAGATGGCGCATGATGTTCTCGACCATGACAACTGTCCCGTCCACGACCATGCCGAAATCAAGCGCACCGAGCGAGAGCAGGTTCGCGGGAATGTGGTTCAGATCGAGCAGAATCGAGGCGAACAACAGTGCGAAGGGGATGGTCATCGAAACGATGAGAGCGCCTCGGATGTTGCCCAGGAAGACAAACAGAACCACCGACACCAGGATGATGCCTTCAGTCAAGTTATGAAGAACGGTCTGGGTAGTGAGCTTTACGAGATCGCTTCTGTCCAGAAACGGAATAATCTCCACTCCTGGCGGAAGGATGCCGTTGTTCAAATCATGAATCTTTTGATGGAGCGCTTCGAGCATCTTGTCTGCTTCTGCGCCCTTGCGAAGAAGCACGATACCTTCCACAACATCCCGGTCGTCAACGACCACACCGTCTTTGCTATGGATCGCCTTGCCGATCTGGCCCAACCGAATCTTCGCGCCTTCGTGGATGGTGGCGATGTCCCGGATGCGAATTGGGGTGCCATTCTGAGTCTTAAGCAGCGTCTGTCCGATCTCGTCGACACTGGTAAACAGACCGACCGTTCTGACGTTGATCTGCTGTTGCCCTTCCTCGATGAAGCTCCCGCCGCCATTCAGGTTGTTATTTGCCAGCGCCTGTTCAACCTGGGCGATGCTCAAGCCATAAGCAACCAGCTTGTCGGGATCAACCGCGACCTGGTATTCCTTCGTCGTTCCTCCGAAAGTATTCACGTCAACGACATCGGGTACCGACTTCAATTGCTTTACGATCACCCAGTCCTGGAGAGACTTCAGCTCCGTGAGATCAACGGATGGATTCGTGCTCTTTAGCGAATAGAACATGAGTTGACCGACCGGGCTGTAGTCCGGCCCTAAGGAAGGCTGGACATTGTTGGGAAGCGCAACCTGGGCCAGTTTCTCGAGAGCCTTCTGCCGGTTCACATCGTTGTTCGACGAATCGTCGAAGATCATCGTGACCGTGGACAGTCCGAACTCGGAAATGGAACGCAGGTTCGTCATGTGGGGGATGCCGTTCATCTGCGTTTCGATGGGAATGGTGATCTGTTGCTCCACCTCCTCGCCCGCGCGCCCTGGCCACTGGGTGATGATCTGGACGTAGTTATTGGCGACGTCGGGGTAGGCCTCAACCGGCAACTGCTTGAATGAGTATGCCCCCCAGCCAAGCAAGCCGACCGCCAGCACCAGCATCAACAACCGGTTTTTCAACGCGTAGTTGAGGATCCAGCTGATCACAGACGCCCTCTGCTAGAGGACAACGGAAGCATAACTATTGACCTGCCTCGGTGGAAAGCTGAAGGGCGTTAGAAGCCACCTCTTGGCCAGGTTTCAGCCCCGAAATCACGTCTTGGATGTTGCCTTCGTGCATGCGCCCGGCAACCACTTCCGTCTTGCGGAACTTGCCGTTGCCGAGCGGAAGGAAGACCCAGTCGCGATCGCGAAGATGGAGGATCGCGGTGGCTGGGACCGTAGCAACAGTCTGCTTGACCTTTCCATAAAAGGTCGCGGTCACAAACATACCGACACGCATGTTGCCAGGATTGGGCATCTCAAGCCGCACCTTGGCGGTTCGGATGTTGGGATCCATAATCGGTCCGATGTTTACTACGCGCGCTCGGTAGACTCTGCCGGGATAGGCATTGAGCCGAACATCGGCAATGTCGCCGAGTTGTACGTCAGCCAGATTGTTCTCGTAGACGTCGCAAACGATCCACACCGTCGACAGGTCGGCAATCATAAACAGGTTGGGAGAGTTGTCCGGGGTTTTGACGCCGCCACCGGCGACCACGTTCTGCTCGATGATTACTCCAGAGATGGGTGCAAAAACATCCACGATTGGGCTGGGATGATCAGTGCTGACTCCCAACAGTCGCAGTGACTCGGTGGTAGTTCGGACGGCGACAGCGGCCTTCTCTTCAGCATCAGTGAAAACGTCGACGTCCTTTTGCGCGATCGCACCTTTTTCCAGCAAAGCCTTGGCGCGCTCCAGTTGAGTCCGAGCCAGCTTCTCATCCGCCACGGCGCTTTGATAGTTATTGAAGGCGTTGGAAATGTCGTTGCTTTGAACCCGAAGCAGCAACTGTCCCTTCTGAACCTGGTCACCTAGCTTTACGGTGACTTCAACCGCACGGCCCGCGGCCAGGGAGATGGCCGGCACGGATTTTGAGACATCGGGCGCAACCGAGCCAGTGACTTCGAGCGATGGCGCCACGCTCAGTTCACCCACCTTCACGATGGGGAAACGGTCGGGGCGCTCGACTTCGAGAACGTTCACGTCGTGAACTTCTTCTACCTTGGCGGCGGGCGGGGCAGCCGCGGTTTCATCCACTTTCTCCTTCGGAGCGCAGCCTGCGAGGAGCACGCTCAGCGCCAACGCCGCAAAGGCACAGGCCGGTGCAGTCGTCCGTTTCACTGAACAACCTCACGTCCTACCGCCATATTGAGTTGGCCAGCCGCCATCAGGTAAGAGCCAATCAAATTGAGATAGTTCAACTGCGTGTCGCGATACTCCTTTTGCGCATCCAAAAAGTCCAGGAGCGACGCACCACCGCGCTGGTAGGAGAAGGTCACGATTTCCCGAACCTCCGTGGCCTGTTTGAGATAGGTCTCGCGATACGGCTTCAGCAACTCAACAGTACTTGCCACTGTGGCGTAGGCGGAGTCGACGTCGCTCAAGATCTGAGCCTCGGCAGCCGTGCGCAACTTGTCGGTGCGATCGATCTCGAGCTTGGTCCGCAGCTTCTCGCCCTGGTTCTTGTCAAAGATCCGCAACGGGAGGCTTACACTGAACCCTACGTAGCTCGGCAGCGGCGGATTGCGTCCGATGTCAAAGCCCCAGGTTGGATCGGCAGTGCCATTCGCAGTCGCCAGGCGGTTGTCCGTTTTGGCCTTATCTATTGCCAGTACCGCAACCTTTAGGTCCGGCCGCGTCTCCATTGCCACCTGACGGTATTCCTCCAGCGGCTGAAGTGTGTCCTTGAAATCGTAAACACCTGTCACATCGAAACGGTCAACGGGCGTGCGATCATTCAGCAAAGTCAGCAGCGCAATCTTCGCCGTTCTCACATTGACCTGCGCGTTTACGACGTCACTTTGATATTGCGCGAGCTGGAGTTCAATGCGAACGAGATCGACTTTCGCCATATCCCCGGCCGCGTAACGGCTGCGGCTCACTTCAATGGTTTTGTTGTAGTAGTCGAGGTTTTGGCGAGCGATATCGAGCACAGCCTTGGCTTGCAGCAGATTCACAAACCCCGTTCGGAGCGTGAAGAGCATGGTTCGTTCGAGGTCCTCATGAGCGGACTGGGAGATGGCGGTCGCCTTCTTGGCGCTTTGCAGCCGGAGGTCGCGCTTGTGCTGGCGCTCGTATAGATAGCTGACGGTGCCCGATTCCAGAACGTCCCACACCGGTTGGTACGCCGTGTTGGGCGTCTTGAAAATCGTGAATTGGTCAAGCAGCAAGCTAAAGTTGGGATTCGGCCGCAAGAAGGCGGTAATCTCTTGTGCACGGTTCTCGTCGATGTTGACCTCGTCGGCTAACAGCGTCGGGTTCGTCAGTCTGAACTTTTCTCGGATCTCTTCCCAACTGTAGGTGCTCTGCGCCAGCAAATGCTGGGCTGCAATGACAGCAAGAAGAAGCCCGACGTACATGCGCCGGGTGAGGCGATGCATGTCCCCTCCTTCAAAACATTTAACTAACAGGTGCTTAGTCTACGCGCCGCTCAAACCGGCGCGGGGCGGGGGGGCGACCGGCCGAGGGAGGGAGGAGACGGGCGTCCCAGTTCGTTGAACTCAGGAAGGCTGACCAGCTTGAAACAAGCAAACCGTGGAACGATGGCCGGCGCGGGAGCAAGAACGGAATTGCCCATGGATTCAAACAGCCATACAAGTTCGTTTGCGTGCTGGGTGTCAAGGGCGCGCCGCTGTGTCCAGTTTCGAGCGCCGGGAGCGCGCCCCAAGAGTGTCAGCTGCAAGGTGTCATCCAGAGCTGAGACGTACGGGAAAAGCGCTGAGGTCACCAGGACCACACTAATAAACCGGAACGAACGGAAGCGTTTGCTCCCACCAATCGGCCTTGAGCCACGTGTGGCGCACAATGCGACGGCGCCGAAGCAGAGCCAGATGAGATTAAGACAATAGTCGACCGTCACGTCAGATGTGCCGTCCGGAACCAGAATCGTAAGGCTTCATTATACAGAGCTTACAATCGAGGCGAGCCGTCAATCCGCGATGCGATCGCAGGGATAAGGCTATTATTACGAGTTCTTTGCAGTTTCCGCGGAGAATCTTCACAGGTTTGTAACGGGAGACGGCTTGGCACTTCCTGGGGTGCCCCTGCGCATAAGCGCTAACCTAAGCTTTCGGGGCTTAGTGAGTATGTCAACTTCAGAACTCTGTGTCGGCGATGTTTGAAGAATAGTTACGCACTTGGGGGATTACCGACGATAGCCCGTTTCTTAGTACGAATCTCGTCCTGCGTCGAACGCTGCATCTCTCGGGTTTCGCCTTCTCCGCCGTCCTCGCGGCCCGGCTCGAAAATGAATCCACGCGACGGCCTGGAAGACTGCCCGTCATTCACTTCATCAAGGCGCACCTCATCTTGGCTATAATCAGTCGAAAGTTTTCGAATCTGAACGTGTTGCTCGCTGATCGCAGGGCTAATTCGACAGTGTTACAGACGCGTGAAGACAAGTAAACAGACCGAGAACCGCCGTGAGCCAATTCATGAGGTGCCTATGCTTCTTTGGTCTTCTCGCCGTAGTGTACGCGGATCGAGGCTTCGCCCAACCGACATTTACGTGGGCAGAACTTCGAGCCAAGTTTGAAGCGAATAATCCCGCGATCGTCGCCGGCCGGATCAGGATCGACGAATCTCGCGCGGCTGAGACAACGGGATGTCGGCCCCAGCATTTCGATTCCGCTGCGTATCTTCGATCGCAATCAGGGCGAGAAGCTGCGCTGGACGTTGGGCGTAACGAGAGGCTTGTCTCCGCCGCAGAGGTGCAGGTGTTCTCCGCTGTCGATTCGGCCTACGCGACGATGAGCAGTAATCTGACGCTGCTAAGGTCATACAAGACCCGGTACCTGCAACAAGCGATTCGAGTGCGGGAAACGATTTCTTTCTCGTACCAGCATGGTGGAGCGGCATTGCTGGATTTCTTGCAGGCGCAGCAGGATTACCGGACCACCGAGTTGAATTACCTAAACCTGGTTGGCACCTATTTAATGGCCGCGGCGCAAGTCAACTTTGCGGTCGGGCTGGAGGTGATCCGATGAACTACACAAGGTCTTGGCCATTGGTTCTGTTTCTTGCCGTGATCTTTTTACAGGCGGGCTGCAAAACACCCCCGAGTGAGCCCCAGGCCGAGGCGCCTCCAGCGCTGAAGGTCGAGCGTGTCGAGGATCGCAACGTGTTCGAGGCGGATCGCCCTGAACGGTTCCCCTTAACAACTGCTTCGTCGCACAATGCCACCTCACAGCTTCGCGTCACGGGCACCGTCAATCCGGACATTTCTAGAACAGTTCCCGTTATCTCGCTCGCAGCCGGTCGCGTTATCGAGATCCACGCCCGCCTCGGCGACACGGTTACAAAAGGTCAGCTGCTTCTGAAAGTCCAGAGCTCCGACATCTCGGGAGCGTACTCCGACTATCAACAAGCGGTTGCGGACGAAGAATTGACCCACCCCCAGCTGGATCGCGCCAAGCTTCTCTACGAAAGAGGTGCGATTGCGCAGAAGGACCTTGAAATCGCGCAGGCCGCCGAGAACAAGGCCAAAGTCGCCATCAAGGCTGCTTCCGAGCGTCTGCACGTCCTAGGCGTCGATCCGGCTCGTCCGTCTCCGGGCATTGTTGAGATCACGGCCCCGATTTCAGGAGTGATCACCGATCAGCAGGTGACGAATGCGGCCGGCGTACAGGGTCTGGCGTCGCCGAATCCGTTCACGATCTCCGATCTGTCGTCGGTCTGGATCGTCTGCGACGTGTACGAAAACGATCTCGCCAATGTGCACCTCGGCGAAAAGGCGGAGATTCGTTTGAACGCTTATCCAGACAAGGTGTTTACGGGCAGAATCAGCAACGTTGGTCCCGTCCTGGACCCGAACATTCGAACCGCCAAAGTTCGAATCGAGGTTTCAAATCCGGGCCTAATGCGTCCCGGCATGTTCGTGACGGCCACCTTCCAGGGTCAACAAAAAGAGGCCCGCGCGGCGGTCCCGGCGCCCGCGGTTCTGCATTTACACGACCGCGATTGGGTCTATGTGCCGATCAACGGCAAACAATTCCGGCGCGTCGAAGTGGTCGGCGGCGACATGCTCCCGGGAGGTTTGCAGGAAGTCGTTTCCGGACTGAAGCCAGGCCAGCAAGTTATCGCGAACGCGCTCGAATTCCAGAATATGGTGCAACAGTAATGATTCGATCGCTGGTCGACACAGCGCTAAACAATCGCTACATTGTGCTCGGCATTTTTATTCTTGTTTTTGGCACCGGACTTATTGCCTTCAAGAATCTCCCCATAGAGGCATACCCGGACGTCGCCAATACCTGGGTCCAGGTGATTACGCAGTGGCCCGGCCGGGCTGCCGAGGAAGTTGAGCAACAGGTCACAATACCGATCGAAATCCAAGTCAACGGTATCCCCCACCTGGAGCATGTGCGATCGGCATCGCTGGCGGGGCTGTCCGTCGTCAACCTGATTTTCGACGACAATTCCGACAACGACTGGGATCGTCAGAAGGTATTGGAGCGGATCGCGCAGGTCACACTTCCCCCCAATGTGACTGCACAGATTGGTCCCGATTTCAGTCCCATCGGCTCCATCTATTGGTACACACTGCGGTCCACCAATCCGGCGTACGACGTAATGGAGCTTAAGACTCTTCAGGATTGGGTCATCGCCAAGTACCTCAAATCCGTTCCCGACGTGGTTGACGATTCCTCCTTCGGCGGGATTACGCGCGAGTACCAGGTTCGGATCGATCCCGACAAGTTAATCTCCTACGGCTTGAGCCTGGCGCAGGTAGAGCAGCAGCTCACCAACGCTAACGCCAACGCGGGCGGCAGTTTCATTGAACAAGGCTCACAGCAGATCAACGTGCGGTCTTTGGGTCTGGTCAAGCACGTGACGGACATCCAAGAAACCGTCATCAAGACGCAAAATGGCACGCCGGTGCGGGTGAAGGACATCGCCGTTGTCGCGCAAGGACCGAAGATTCGTCTGGGGCAGATCGGCAAAGCGATTCACCGGAAAGACGGCACATGCGTCGATGACAACGATGTGGTGGAAGGCGTCGTGTTTCTCCGAAAGGGCGCCGACACGGCAACTACGCTGGACGGCATTCATGCCATGGTTCAGCGCCTCAACGATCACATACTTCCCAAGGGCGTGAAGATCGTTCCGTACCTTGATCGCGACGATCTGGTCCACTACACCACGGAAACGGTGCTGCACAATCTCGCGGAAGGCATGATCCTGGTAGTCATCGTCCTGTTCATCTTCCTGGGCAATATCCGGGGAGCTTTCATCGTCGCGATCACCATACCTTTCGCGTTGCTGTTCGCCTCCATTTGCCTGAACCTGCGACACATTTCGGCTAACCTGCTTTCTTTAGGCGCGCTCGATTTCGGCATGGTGGTCGATGGGGCGGTTGTCATGGTGGAAAACATCGTGCGTCACCTGAACCGCCCGGATCCCCGCACAACCATCGAACGTATCCGCTCGGCTACTCACGAAGTACAGCGGCCCGTGTTCTTCGCCATCGCCATTATCGTCACGGCTTATCTGCCCATGTTTACTCTGCAACGTGTCGAAGGGAAGCTGTTCAAGCCCATGGCTTGGACCGTCGCATTCGCATTGGCAGGTGCGCTGATCTACTCCATGCTGATTGCGCCCGCGCTGTCGACTTTCTTCTTTCGCAAAGGCGCCAAACAGTGGCGGAATCCGGTGATGGAATTCCTCACAGCCCGCTACAGACGTGCGGTTTCGTGGGCCACGCGCCGGCGCTATCTGACCGTTGGGGCAGCGATCCTTGCCTTCTCCGGAGCGATGGTGCTTGCTTTTAGCGGAGCCATCGGATCGGAATTCCTTCCGCATTTGGACGAAGGCGCCATTTGGGTGCGCGGAACCCTGGCGTCCAGCACAGGACCTACCGAGGGCGCGCAGGTCATGGAGAAGGCTCGCCAAATCCTCTGCTCATTTCCAGAAGTTCCAACGGTCGTTACCCAGGTCGGACGTCCGGACGACGGCACCGACACCACGGGCTTCTTCAATACGGAATACTTCGTCGACCTGCTCCCAAAAGAGCAATGGCGTCCCGTGTTCCGTCAGGACAAGGAGCGGTTAATCGCCGCCATGAACCGCGAATTGGAGAAGGCTCTTCCTGGCGCCCTGTGGGGATTCTCGCAACCTATCTCGGACAATCTCGAAGAAGCTGTCAGCGGCGTCAAAGGCGCGCTCGCCGTCAAGATCTACGGCGACGATCTCAAAACGCTGGAGCAGAAGGGCGACGAAATCGCTGGTGTTCTGCGGGGCGTTCGGGGCGTCGAGGATCTGGGCGTGTTCCGCGTCCTGGGCCAACCCAACCTCGACTTCTCAGTCGATCGCGCTCAGGCCGCCCGATACGCGATCAACGTGTCGGACGTTCAGGATGCAATTCAAACCGCGGTCGGAGGAAATGCGCTCGGCCAAGTTCTCATAGGAGAGCAACGGTATGATCTCGTCCTCCGCTACCTTCCCGAATACCGGGACACGCGAGAGGCAATCGAAAAGATCCGTTTGTTGGCACCATCAGGGGAGCGCGTGTCGTTAGCACAGTTGACGCAGGCAAGAGTCTCTGACGGAGGCTCAGAGATCTATCGCGAGGCGAACTCCAGATACGTCGCGGTTAAGTACAGCGTGAGAGATCGGGACTTGGGTAGCACAGTCCAAGAGGCAATCACAAAAGTCGGTGCCGCTGTTCAGTTACCAACCGGGTACACCATTGACTGGGCGGGCGAATATGAAAGCCAAAAGCGCTCCCAGCGGCGCCTTGCGCTGGTGCTCCCGATCACCATTCTGCTGATCTTCATCATCCTGTACGCAATGTTCAAGTCCGTTAAATGGGCGCTGCTCATCCTGACAAACCTGGCGATGGCTCCCATCGGCGGGCTTCTGGCGTTGCTGATCACGCATACGAATTTCAGCGTTTCGTCGGGCGTCGGATTCCTGGCGCTTTTCGGGGTCACGGTGCAAACCGGCGTCATCATGCTCGAATACATCAACCAACTGCGAGCCCGAGGCTATTCGGTGGAAGACGCCGCAGTGGAAGGCGCTGTTTTGAGGCTCCGGCCCATTATGATGACGATGCTGGTTGCGACACTCGGTCTGCTCCCCGCTGCCTTGTCACACGGCATCGGATCGGACTCGCAGCGCCCTTTTGCCATCGTCATTGTCGGAGGCCTGATCTCCGGCCTGCTGATGAGCATCTTTCTGCTGCCGACAATCTACGTGTGGATAGCGCGTGAGACCGATCGACTTCCGGAGGCCGAGAGTGAAGAGCCCATATAGGGGGCACCGCATATGAAAAAAGACGAAGTTGGCGCTCTTATCAGGAAAATTGGCATTATCCCAGCCATCCGCGTCTCTAATGGCGCGGATGCTCACTTTGCCGCTGAAGCGGTGACACGCAGCGGAATACCGATCGTAGAGATTACGATGACGGTGCCGGGTGCGCTCGACTTGATCTCGCATCTTGTAAAACATGATCCGAACACGGTTGTCGGCGCTGGTACCGTCCTCGATATAGACACGGCGCGCCGTTGCGCAGACGCCGGCGCCAGCTTCATCACCGCGCCCGAGTTCAACCTTGACATTGTGAATTTCGCGGCCAAGGAGCAACTGACCGTCGCGCCAGGGGCCTTGACACCCACGGAGGTGATTGCGGCCTGGAGGGCCGGCGCCGACTTCATCAAGGTCTTCCCGTGCTCCCTGATCGGTGGGGAAAAGTACATCAAGGCATTGCATACATCGGTTCCACACATTCCGCTGATCGCTGCAGGAGGCATCACTCAGCAAACCGCGTCCCACTTCATCGTGTCTGGGGCCACCGCCATCGGCGTCGGCTCGGAATTGATTCCGACTGAGGCGATCGCGCGCAGGCAGACGCGGCGGATCCGCGAATTAGCACTTCGGTTCCTCGGATTCGTAAAGCAGGGGCGCGATCGAGCGGAGGAGATTAAGAGGAATACGGTCATTCAGAAGTACGAGGGGACAGAAGACTGTGAGCAGCCCTTGTAGGCTCGAACGCTCTTTGTTTAGTACGCTAGCGGAACACCTGTTGCTGAGGGGTGGTGTTCGTTGCGGAAACACGATTGTTTGCAAGATGGTGCTTAACTGTTCTATACTCAAAGAACATCCGAAGTCTCATGTTGATCCTCCTCCAAGGCGGAATTCTCATTAGCCTGGGCATTAGCGGCCCTGCCTGAGACCTCATGGATGATCATTTCCGAGGCCACCGGCGGGGGAGAAATTAGCCCGCCGGTGGCCTTAATATTTTGTGACCGAATTGCAAGCTGACCAGGAAGTCAAATGAAGATATTCACCTTCGACACCACACTGCGCGATGGAACCCAGGGCGAGTCCGTCTCGTTCTCCGTGGACGACAAACTCGCGATAGCCGAGAAACTCGATGAACTGGGGATCGACTATATCGAAGGGGGATGGCCTGGTTCGAACCCTAAGGACAAGGAATTCTTCGCGCGGGCCAAATCACTAAAGCTGAAACACGCCCGGCTGACTGCCTTTGGCGCCACACGCTTTGTGAAGAATCCGGTGGAGCAAGACGCCAACGTTGCCGCGCTGCTGGGAAGCGAAACGCCGGTGGTTTCCATTTTCGGCAAGACCTGGGACTTTCATGTGTTCCGAGCGCTAGGCATCAGCGAGGAGGAGAACTTAAGGCTAATCGGCGACACGGTTGCCTATTTGAAAGCACATGGGCGCGAGGTGGTCTACGACGCTGAGCACTTCTTCGACGGCTATACGGCTAATCGCGACTTTGCGCTGCGGACTCTTGAGGCCGCCAAGAAAGCCGGCGCCGACGTGCTATGTCTTTGCGATACGAATGGCGGCACACTGCCAATGCGCCTTCAGGAGATCATTGCGGACGTCAGAATCCAATTCGATGGCGTGTTGGGAATTCATTGCCACAACGATTCGGAACTGGCGGTTGCCAATACGCTGGTGGCGGTTGAGGCGGGCATCACCCACGTGCAAGGCTGCATCAATGGGTACGGGGAGCGCTGTGGCAATGCGAACCTTTGTTCCGTGCTTGCCAACCTCGAACTGAAGCTCGGCCACACAACGGTGGGCCGGGACAAGCTGCAGAACTTGACCAATGTTGCGCGCTTCGTTTCCGAAATGGCTAACCTGACGTTACGACGGGAACAGCCCTTCGTCGGCAAGAGCGCTTTCGCGCACAAGGGCGGTATTCATGTCAGCGCTGTCCAGAAGGACGCCGCCACCTACGAGCACATCAAGCCGGAGATGGTCGGTAACCGGCAACGGGTATTGCTCAGCGATCTCTCCGGGCGCAGCAACGTGAGTTACAAGCTCAATCAGCACGGCCTGGCCGACCGGCTGGATGATGCGGGCCGCCGCGAGTTGCTCTCCCGGATCAAAGAGATGGAATACCAGGGCTACGATTTTGAGACCGCCGAGGGCACTTTTGAACTGCTGGTGCGGGAAGCGGCCAACCCGGACTTCCATCCTTTCGACGTAGTCGGCTACGAGGTCAGCACAAAACTGCAAGCGCGCGAGACGACGCTCACCACCGCAAGCGTCACGCTGATGGTTGGGGAGGATGTCCATTCCGCGACGGCAACCGGTTCAGGCCCGGTGCATGCGCTCGATGTGTGTCTGCGGCAGACGCTTGCGTCCATCTATCCGGCCATCAGCGACGTGCGCCTGGTGGATTACAAAGTTCGCGTCCTGGGCGCCAAGGGCGGCACGGAATCGAAGGTTCGGGTGCTGGTGGAGTGGTCCGATCACCGTCGCACTTGGGCCACGATCGGCATCTCGGACAATGTGATTGACGCCAGTTGGCATGCGCTGGTGGATGCCCTTCGGCTGGAGTTGATTCGGCTCAAAGAAAAAGAAGTGGGCGAACCGTTCGAACCGATTCTGCAGGATTACGGTTGGGGTGTATAAAAGGCTGATATTGGCCGTTGATCAACGCCGATGGACGCGGATTTTGTACTTCATTCAGTCGCCCAGTAAGCCCGGTGGCCGATGTAGTCGGGGTCCGGAAGATTCGCCAGAATGATTCGCCGCAATTCCAGAACATCAATCTCACCCTGTTTCCGGTAGATCACTTTGCCATCCGGCGCGATGAGCATGGTGAACGGCACTGCCGACTCCCAGTTAGGGTCAAAAGCGGCTTGCATGGCATACGTGTCATCGGAAGCAAATTGGAGGTTTCTAGATGAAGCGTGTTGTTTCTCCAAAGCCTTGATCACACCCGGCTTTTCATCGGGCAAGTTGGCCGAGACGGTGACCAGTTCGAAATCGCGGCCCCGATACATACGCCAGGTATTTTGGAGGTCGGGAAACTCGCTGAGGCACGGCCCGCACCAGGTTGCCCAAAAATTAACCAGCAACACTTTGCCGGTCGGATTCGAGCGCAGCTTTTTCAATTCGGCCGCGTCGGCCATCTCGAGCGTGACCGGCTCAGCTTCAATCTTCTTCAATTCAGCCAGCCGCGCCGCCTGCTTTGACTTCCACTTGGTTGAGCAACCGAAGACACCGGTGTGGTCGACGGGAACGGGTTTGCCGGCCAGCAAGGCATCGATCGCGTTGCGGGTATCCTGAGTTTTCACCAGGGACTCCCGCTGGCTGTTGTCAATGCGCCCTTCGAACCTGAGAATTCGCTCGTGGTCAAACACAAAGACGTGGGGCGTGGCCTTGGGACCGTATGCCCGTGACGTCGCCTGCGTCTCACCATCGTAGAGGTAAGGAAAATTGAAGTGCCGGTATTCGGCGCGGATCTTCATTTCGTCAAGGCTATCGCTCACGTCGGTGTAGCCGAGCTCGCTCAACTGAACGGCGTCCGGATCATTGGGATTGATCGCCACCAGGGTGACGCCCTTCCCTTCGTAATCGCTCGCCAACTTCTTGATGCGGCTTTCGTAGAGCTGCGCGGTAGGGCAATGATCGCAAGTGAACACGATCACCAGTACCGGGCTTTTTGAGTATTCATCGAGCTGATGAGTCTTGCCATCGATTCCCGGCAGAGCAAAGTCCGGAGCCGGAGAGCCTACCGCAAGAGTGGGATGTTCGTCAGCCAGCAAGGAACACGTCAAGACGACCAGAAGACAAAAGAGCCGAATCATCAGCAGGACCTCTTCCGAGATCATACGAAATCGTCGCGGCCCTGAACGGGTTGACGAATCAAGAGGTTGGCTGACTCGTAAAATCATCAGGCTGCCCGCAAAAGATTTGCGGGGCCGTCTTCGGACCGCTCAACCAGCGTCAAGCACCGCCCGAACCCCGCAACTTGCAGGTCGCGCCAGAAAACCAGAATCTGGCCACCTCGGGGAGAGATAATCAACCTGAACGATGTCATCTTCTTTACAGCCCCGCGATTGGTATAGGAAGTTGCGCAATCGCATTGGCAGGGTTGGGATCATCTTCACGATCGCTCTGCTGGTGTATGTTCTTTCCTCGCTAGTTCCGAACGGCGGCGTGGGAAGGTTATTGTCGCTCCTGGTACTGATCCCCACCGGCATCATTCTCTTGTTCCGGCTGAGCCGGCTGATTGCCCGCCGCTCGTTGTGGAGCTTGCGAAATCGCCTCTTATTCGTCTACGTGTTGCTCGGGGTTTTGCCGATCCTTCTAATTCTGATTCTGGTGGGGGCCAGCGCCTATGCCTTGACAAGTGAACTGGCGATTTACCTGGCGAGTTCAGCGTTGGACCGACGCTTGGATCAGATCAAGTTCGCGGCCGAAACGATACACAACGCAAGACCAGACGAGCGCCGAGTCGAAGCGCCGAAAATGGTGGGCTACCTGACCCAGGAGTTTCCGGGACTCGCCTTGTATGTCACAGACTCCCGAGGCCCGCTGCGGGTTCCCGCTACTGCTCCGGAGATTGGCTTGCCCGCGGGTTGGAAGACTGCCAATGGCCTGGTGGTGAGAGGCGGCATGTTCTATGGTTGGTCCCACTTGGTGGATGACGATGAAGAAATCACGCTGCTGGCGCCTCTTTCCCGGGATTTGGTCTCGAATCTGGTCCCCAATCTGGGTGTGATTTCGCTCTTCGAGACTACCGGCTCCGTAGAGGCTGACGATGACACCGGCAGCCCGGCTGCAAAGAAGGGTGTGGCGGAGAAGAAAGCATTCGAGGCGGGCCCGCTTCAGTTTCAGACTGATTCAGGGGAAACTAAAAAGCCAAACAGTTTCACGATCTCAACCGGCAGCGCTCAAAAGGCGACGGTTGTGGAGCATAATCCGAGGCCTTTGCCTCCGGCGATGAATCGCTGGGATGTGCCGGTCAGCTGGGCCTCAACGCGGGCACACTACCATTGGGACGCTCCAGGACGGTTGCATGAAGCGGCGCTGATTGTTCAGACGCGCGCGTCGGCGGTCTATGCCAGCATCTTCGCGGGCACGGACATTTTGCGCGGCATCTTGCTCTACGTGCTGGTGGGATCTGCCATTTTGTTTCTCATGCTTGAGGTAGTTGCCGGCTTCATTGGCTTCGCGCTGGCAACCCGCGTCACCGGGGCAGTGAACTCCCTTTACGAGGGCACGCGCCGCGTCATTTATGGCGACTTCAGCCATCGGATTCCCGTAAGGGGCAAAGACCAGGTGGGTGAGCTAACGACGTCGTTCAACCAGATGACCGACAACCTGGAGCGACTGCTCTCCGTAGAAAAGGAAAAAGAAAGGCTTCAGACAGAGCTCGAGATCGCCCGGGAAGTGCAAAACCAGCTGTACCCGAAGACGCTACCCCCGAGTAGTGGGCTGCAGTTGACAGTGCAGTGCGACCCGGCGCGCATGGTCTCCGGCGATTACTTCGATTACCAACTGCTAAAGCCCGGGCAATTGGCGTTTGCGATTGGCGACGTTGCCGGCAAAGGAATCTCAGCGGCGCTGCTGATGGCCAATCTGCAAGCCTCTCTGCGCTCCGAGATCAGCTATCACATTGAAGGTGGGGAGGACGGCGTGCCGTTGGATGCGTCGCAACTTGTCTCTCACCTAAACAAGCAGCTTTACGCAAACACATCTCCGGAAAAGTACGCCACGTTCTTCTTCGGGCTGTACGACAATGCCAGCGAGACGCTGACATACACCAACGCCGGCCACTTGCCGCCGATGTTGTTCCGCGGCAGCAACGTGACTCCGCTCGAAACCAACGGTACGGTGGTCGGCTTGTTCCCATTCTCGAAGTACGACAAGACTAAACTGAAGCTGGAAGCCGGGGATCTATTGGTCTGCTACACGGACGGGATCACCGAGCCGGAGAACGCCTATGGCGAGATGTTCGGCGAGGAACGCATGGTGGAACTGGTCAAGAAACACCAGCGCCAGGATCCGCTTTTCATTATCCACGCTGTGATGGAAGCCGTGAAAAGTTGGACCGGCACGCCTGAGTTGCAGGACGACATGACCCTGCTGATTGCCCGCCATGGCGAGGGGTTCCATGGAAACAGCAAGCCTGACGCGGCACAGAACGCTAGTCCGCCCCCGCTTCCGGGAGTGAACCCGTGAAGGTACTGACCACAAGCGAAATGCGCGAAGTGGATCGACTGACGATCGACCGCGGCATTCCGGGCTTGATTCTGATGGAGAACGCCGGCAGCCGGGTGGTCGAGGTCCTGATGGCTCGATTCAATCTGGGAGAGCAGCGCGTCGTGGTGGTTTGCGGAAAGGGCAACAACGGCGGCGATGGTTTTGTCATTGCACGCCAGTTGTTTACACGCCGCCTGTGCCGGGAAATCCTGGTTGTCCATCTCTTCGAACTCACTGAACTGACGGGCGACGCGCTCACCAACTTCCACATGCTGATCGCCTCCGGCTGTCCGGTCCAGCTTGGGTTTCCCGCGCGGGCGTTCACAGCCACCCTGGTGATCGACGCTGTGCTGGGCACTGGTTTGAAAGGACCAGCTAGCGGTCCGGCACTGGATGCCATCCGCGTAATCAACACCAGTTTCCCGTTCGCCAGGAAGGTCGCGGTCGATATCCCTTCGGGACTGCCGTCGGATGAAATCGTGCAAATGGGCGATTTCGTGAAAGTGGATCACACGGTAACCTTCACGGCTCCGAAGTTGAGCCAGTGTTTGTCGCCGAGTTACGAATGGATGGGCACTCTCGAGGTCGTTCCCATTGGAAGCCCCGACGCCCTTTGCGAATCCAATCCGGAACTCACCACCCGGCTCACAATGCCCAGCGATATTGCGCATCTGTTCGCTCCGCGGCCGAAGGACTCGAATAAAGGTAAGTATGGCCATGTACTGGTGATTGCCGGATCCAGCACCAAGCCGGGAGCGGCGGCGATGGCAGGAATATCGGCATACCGGGCAGGCGCCGGCCTGGTGACTGTAGCATCGGCGGCTGGAGCAATTTCGGCGATCAGCTCCTTTGCCCCCGAACTGATGACCGAGCCCCTCGAAGAAACGAAGTCGGGCCACATCAGCTTGCAGTCGCTGGGCCGTATTCACGAATTGCTGGAGAAGAAGACCGTTGTCGCGCTGGGCCCGGGCTTGGGCACGGAGACCGAGACAGCGCAACTGGTCCACAAGCTGTACGCCGAAATCGCGCTGCCGATGGTAGTGGATGCCGACGCGCTCAATGCGCTTGCCGGAAAGATGCCGCCTGCGGAACATCCGCGCGTGCTGACTCCCCACCCTGGCGAAATGAGCCGTCTGGCGGGCATGACCGTCGAGCAAGTGCAGCAGAAACGGATGCGGGTGGCTAATGCCTTCAGTATGGTCAGCAAAGCGGCTGTGGTCCTGAAGGGGGATCGAACACTGCTGGCCTTCCCGGCCTCGGCGCAGGCCGCGCGTGCCCGCCTGTGGATCAACCCGACCGGCTCGCCTTCGATGGCCACGGGCGGCACGGGGGATATATTGACGGGAATGATCTCCGGCCTCGTTGCGCAGCATCCTGACGAACAGGAACTGGCTACGGTAACTGCCGTCTGGTTGCACGGGCGTTGCGGAGAGCTGGGCGCGCGTGATTTGGGCGAACAATTCATGCTCGCGACCGATCTACTTCATTTCTTGCCTGAGGCCATGCGTGAGCTCCGATCTACTCTTTGAAGATGCCGGACAGGCTGGCGTGAACTTCACGTTCGAAACGCACTCCGACGAGGAAACGCGGGAGGTCGGGCGGCGGCTGGCCGCGCTGCTACCCCACCATGCGGTGGTGGCATTGACGGGGGACTTGGGCGCCGGGAAGACCACTCTCTCGCAGGGCATCGTCGAAGGCCGCAAAGCCGCCCGAGCGGAAGATGTATCGAGCCCAACCTTCACCCTGATTCACGAATATGGCGAGCCCGTCAGTGTGTACCACATCGATCTGTACCGCCTGACGACGGCCGAGGAGGCGCGGCGCCTGGGATTAGAAGACATTTTCGACCAGGATGCGCTGGTGCTGCTTGAATGGGGAGACCGCTTCCCGGAGTTGTTGCCTGCGGATGCGATCTCGATACATCTGAGCAGTGGCGATGACGAGGCGCGGAGGATCGTCGTCAAAGGCCTCGCGGATCGGTGATCTAAAGGTCAAGTTTGTGTAAAACCTGAGTTTAAACACCGATCGCCCGACGCCTGCAAAGCAAGTATTCCCCGCCTACTGCTCGTTTGATGTTGTGTATCCTATTCTCATTCGGCCCTCGTCCGGCCTTGGTGGAGGCAACGCTTGCCTTAGAGTTCAAAACTTCAGGAGGCCTGACACATGATCGTACGTATTTCGAGAATAGTAACAGTACTAATAGCTCTGCATCTGACTGTGTTCGCGCAGTCGTTTCGCGGGGGCATATCTGGGACGGTAGTCGACCAAAGCGGCGCGACCATCGCTGGGGCCGAGGTCAAGCTCACAGCGCCTGAAACCGGTCTTACCCGCACGGTGACTTCAACTTCGGCTGGCGAGTTTGTTTTTCAAGATTTGCCTTTGGGAAAGTACTCCTTAACCGTGACACACGCCGGATTTCAAACCGAAAGCGTCAAAGACATCAACGTTGAGGCGGGCAAGATTTTCAATGTGGATGCGAAGCTCTCGGTGAGCAGTCAAGCGACGGAGGTCTCGGTAGAGGCCAACGCGGCGGAGATAGAAACATCGTCAACGGCTATAACGAGCGTTATTTCCACGCAGACCATGACGGACGTGCCCTTAAACGGGCGCGATTTTACGCAGCTCTTGAAGCTGAATCCGGGCGTTACGCCTTCGGGTTCGGTAAACGGCACGCGCACCAATTCGATTGACTGGCAGATTGATGGCACGGACAACAACGACCAGTGGCACAACTCGGCTGCCGTAAATCAGGGCGGCGTTTCCGGCATTGCCGGCACCCTGTTGCCGATTGATGCCATCGACGAGTTCTCACTGCAAAGCGAAAGCAGCGCGGAGCAAGGACGCAACGGTGGCGGCGTCTTGAACCTAGTGATTAAGTCAGGCACCAACCAGTTCCATGGCTCCGCCTACTACTTCAACCGCAACGAGGTATTTGCTTCCCGGAACTGGTTCGTGGCGCCCGGATCTCCGACCACGGCTTTGAGAAACAGTCAACCCGGCGGGTCGCTGGGTGGACCCATCTTGAAGAACAGGTTTTTCTTCTTCATGACTTACGAGCAGCAAAACTACGTGGCGGGCCAAACCGCACTCGGCACTACGCCTTCAGCCGCCTGGGTTTCCCAAGCCCAGCAAGTGATGGCGCGCGATGGGGTGCCAATTAATCCGCTGGCGATAACGCTGCTCAATAACTTGTGGCCCGCAAACAGCTTGACCGGTCCCGCCACACAGAACAATTACACCAGTTCGGCCAATAACATTTCGAACAGTTACAACGGCATCGCGAAGGTGGACTATATCTTCGATGAACGCAATAATATCTCCTTCCGTTGGTTTGGCGGCACGGGAGCGCAGACCGAATACGTTGGTTCGGCAATGCCGTATTACTTCCAGACCGCACCCAGTCGGATGCAGAATTACAACCTTGTTTATAACGCGGTTATCAATCCCCACTTTGTCAGTCAGACGCTCGCCGGCGTGAACTATTTTAAGCAAGTATTCGGCGACGCCACGGCTGGCTTCGACATGGTGGCACTTGGATTTAACACCGGCGTTACGGACCCGGCCCTGTTTTATGCGCCGAACATGAACATCAGAGGATTCGACTCAACCGGTGAAACGCCGCCGTTGGGACGTGTTGACGTGACCGGGCAGTTGAACCAGATCTTCACCTACACGCAAGGCAAACATCAAATCCGTTTTGGAGGTGGGTACAGGCGCGCTGAGTTGAACGTCTTCTACAACAGCCTCGTACCGGGCCGATTCAACTTCGACGGATCACAGGGACCGCTAGCTGCTAGCAGCCCCAACGACACCTGGGGGTTTGGCGACAATCCGCTGGCCGGATCGCTCAATTCATTGGCGGACTTCCTCTCCCAGCGAGTCCCGATCAATGGAGGGGCGATTACGTCAGGAAATTTGAATCGGAACTACTATTTGAATGGCGTGACGATGTTCGCCCAGGACAGCTGGAAAGTGACGCCGAACCTTACCCTGAACTATGGGCTCAACTGGAACTATCAGAGCCCGATCTGGGAACAGAGGAATCAAATTTCAACCTTTGTCCCGCAGGACGGAGGCATAACGATCATTGGGCAGCCTCTTCCAAGCCTGTGGCCGAGAGACTGGAAGGATTTCGGACCGCGTTTCGGTTTTGCTTATCAACCCACGTTTTCAAGCAAGATGGTGGTTCGCGGCGGATACGGAATCTTCTACCAGGTTCCTAACGTGAATTACTTTGGCAATAACGTGCCGCCCAATGGCGGTGCCACCGGAATCCTGGCCAATCCAGGCGGCATCGTCCCTATCTATACGCTATCGAACAGCGAACCCCTTCAAATTCAGACTGGCGTGCCTATCTTTGGGAGCACGGCCTTCCCGGCGCCCCCTTACGGCGCGTTTTCGGTTAGCCAGAACTTCAAGACCGCCTATGTTCAGAATTTCAATATGAACGCTCAATACCAGATCAATCGCTCGTTGATCTTTGAGGTGGGTTACATCGGTAGCTTAAGCCGTCACTTGCCGACCACGCTGGATATCAATCAAATCCCCATCGGTTCGCCCGAGGTCAACTCCTCGCGGCCTTATTCGAGCGAGTTTCCCACTCTTGGTGTCATCAATCAGGTCGAATCGGTGGCGAACGGCCATTACAACGGAATGATCGTTTCGCTGACCGCAGTCAACTACCACGGCCTGAATATCAAAGCGAACTACACCCTGGGTCACGCCCTAGACGACCTCTCAGGCGCACGCGGTATTATCCCGCAAAACAGCTACTGCCTGCGATGCGACTACGGCAACTCGGACTTTGATATTCGCAACACGTTTGTGATGTATATCAGCTATGCATTGCCAAATCCTTCGAAATGGAAGCCGCTGTTGGGTGGATGGCAACTGAACGCGCTGCTCACCTTCAACACGGGGACGCCGTTTACTGTCTATTCCGGGACGGATAGCAGTCTAACCGGCGAAAACAACGATCGCGCTCAGGTTATTGGCAACCCGTTCCAGGGAGTTCCGGCGGCCAACGCTGCGACCCAAACCCGTTACTGGTTTAATCCGGCCGCGTTCGCCGTGCCTACCCTAGGAACCTACTCCAACCAGGGCCGGAACCAATACTACGGACCCGGCACCAGCCAGGTGGACTTCTCCATCTTCAAGAACTTTCAGATCAAGGAACGGCTTGCTCTGCAACTGCGAGCTGAGATGTTCAATCTTTTCAATACGGTCAACCTCTCCGGGCCTAATACCACCGCAACCAGCGGCGGTTTAGGGCAAATCACGTCGACCCAGGACGTCGGCAACGGCGCGCCAGGAATTGGAGTCGGTGCACCGTTCAATGTGCAACTCGGCGCGAAGATAACGTTCTAAGTCGGGAAGATAACCTTTCTAAGTCAACTAAGGGAGCTGGCGAGAGCCTGCTCCCTTTTGTTTTTCGGGCATTATTACCGACCGATCGCTGACGGTCACGGCTCCGTTAGCATTCTGCCGGCTTCGGCATGTATCCGCTTGCTCACACGCGCGGTTCTGTGCTCGTGAATTTGTCTGCAATGAGTTGTCGAACCGCGGCAACAAGCAAGCGACGAGGGCCGGCATTTTTCCAACAACCTCCTAGACCGCCTCGCCGCGTCCCAGGTACAGCTCGCTGATGGTGGCGCGGTGATTCTCAAGCACGCGGGCGCGGCGGATCTTCATGGTGGGTGTGAGTTCGCCATGCTCAATGCTGAAATCGCGGTCGAGCACACGGTAGCGGCGAATGCGCTCGAAATCGGCGAGTTGTTTGTTCACCCGAGCCACTACGCCCTGCACCGCTGTCGCAACGACGGGAGACTCGATTTGTTCGGCGGCAGGCTTGTCTGCGAACCCGTCCATTCCCTTCAACGTCCGGACCTGATTCAGATTGAGGGTCAATAGCGCCGTCAGGTATGGTTGCTTATCGCCGATGAGCAGAATCTGGTTGACGATCGGCTCCATCTTGAACAAATTCTCAATGCGAGCCGGGTAAATCTTTTTTCCGTTCGAAGAGACAATCAGTTCCTTCTTACGGCCCGTGATGTAGTAGTAGCCTTCCTGATCCACTTCGGCAATGTCGCCGGTGGCGAACCAACCGTTGGGCGCGAGAACGGAACGCGTCGCGGCCTCGTCCTTGTAATAGCCCATGAAGATGCAAGGCGTGCGAACCAACAGTTCGCCGTCGTCTGCAATTCGGGCTTCGACGCCGGGGAGCAAAGTCCCGATGCTGCCGGGCTTGGGACGATGAAGCGGGTTGAGCGCCAGCACGCCCGCCTCGGTGAGCCCGAAGCCCTCCACCAGGGGCATGCCGATGGCGGCGAAGAATTCACCTAGGTCTTTGCCCAGCGGCGCGGCTCCGCAGGCGGCAATCCGAAGACGTCCTCCCAAGCGGGCCTTAACCTTGGAAAACACCATTCGGTCTGCCAACTTCAGCGCGGTCTGCATCCAGCCCGGCAAGGGCTTGCCCGCCAGCTTGAGGCGATGCGCCTCCATACCAAGCCCCAACGCGCCGTAGAACAGTTTCTTCGCAACGGCCGAGCGTTTGCCGGCCTCATTGCAAATGGTGGCGTACATGCGCTCCCAGACGCGCGGCGGGGCCAGGAAGAATGTGGGCCGTATGCTTCGAAGCTCACCCGGAAGCTTGGCCAAGCTCTCTGAAAACCATACCGGTGTGCCCATAAGCATAGGGACGAATTCGAGCACAATTCGCTGGGCGATATGCGCGGAGGGCAGGAATACGAGGGTGGAATCGTCCGGACCGACCGGCAAAACCGCCGGGGCCATGTCGATGTTGGCCAGGATCGCCGCGTGGCTGGTGAGGCCCATCTTGGGTTCGCCCGTGGCGCCGGACGTCAGGTACAAGATCGCCGGATCGGAGGGCGTTAGTTCCTCACGCATGCGCTCGAAAATGCCCGGGTCGCTCTGTTCCAGTTCACGGCCCTTCTGCCGGAGGGCATCCAGAGTGATGGCACCTTCGGCCAGGCCCTCGAGGAGAACGACGTGCGGCGGGAGCGCGCCTTCTAATGCCGCCGTGATTGCTGCGAGGGACTTCGCATCCTCCACGAAAAAGAAGTCCGGTTGGGCAGCCCGGACATTCTTAGCCAGCTCAGGCATCGGGTTGCTTGTGTAAAGCGCAGCCGCTACTCCGCCGGCGCCCATGATGCCGAGGTCCACCAGGTAGAACTCGGCTCTCGTCTCGGAGAGGATGCAGGCAAGATCCCCTTTTTTGAGGCCAATGGATCGTAACCCTAGTGCGATTTCACGGGAGGAGAGCAGCCATTCGTTCCAGCTGAAACTGCGGTAGCCGACCTGTTTGCCGGCAAGAGGTTGATGCAGCGCAGCTTGATCGCCCCACTTATGGGCGGATTCCTCAAGCACAGAGAACGCGGTACGTGGCGGCATTCGCTCTCGAATTGTACCAACCGATTCTTCGGGTGAGCTACCCCTGAAACCTCAACGAAAGGTTCACCTTTTAGGGCATGCCGTCATAATCAAGGCATGGCATTTGAACGGGAACGGGCATTGGCCGAAGAACTCGCGCAGGAGGCCGGCCAGCTTGCCCTGGATTACCAAAGGCGCGGCATCACGGCAGAAGAGAAAGAGGACGCATCCCCCGTCACGGCCGCTGATCGCGCCTGCGAGCGCTTGATTGTCGAGCGACTCACAAAGGAGTACCCGGAAGACGGCATTCTGGGTGAGGAAGGCGCCAGCCGTGCCAGTTCCAACGGACGCAAGTGGATTATCGATCCCATTGACGGCACCCGCGATTTCGTCCGGGGCATTCCGCTCTGGGCAGTCCTGATCGGTTTCGAGAACGAAGGCAAAATCACCGCCGGCGCTGCCTTCAGCCCCGGTCAAAGGCTGCTTTTGTCGGCTGCGCGTGGGGGCGGATCAACCGCCAATGGCAAGCACATCCACGTTTCTACGAAGAGTTCGCCCGGCGAAGCAGTGGTCTCCTTCAACGGATTCAATAAGGATGGCGTGAGTCGCTTCTCGCACAATCTGCTGGGGTGGGTATCCCGCTTTTGGGCGGTGCGCAGCATGGGCGGATCGGTTGATGCGATGCTGGTCGCGCAGGGGCAGGCCGATGTGTGGATTGAGCCGAGTGCAAAGCCCTGGGATTTCGCACCGCTAAAGATCATCATCGAGGAGGCAGGCGGTAAGTTCCGCAGCCTGGACGGCGAAGACACCATCTACGCCGGAAGTGGCTATGGGTGCACGCCGGCCCTCGAGGCGTACGTGCGAGAACTGGTTCGCGGTTAGAGAGCTCTTCAATCTCGGAGGGCGCCTAGTTACGTTGAGAGGAATCGGGTCAGGCAGCAACTTCTTAATAACAGTAACCTGGTCCGCGTAAGCGGACCTCGCGCCGAGACTGCCCTGCGCGGTCTCGCGGAGAAGCCGTGATGCCCGAATCCGCAACCACTGCCCTGGAGCCCAGAGACCGCCAGCTCATTGACACCTTTATCCGGGATGAGCAGACCGTCGTCGACATCTCGAACGGCGGGACGGACTGGGCCGATCAAGTCCTGGCACAACGCCAGCAAATGCGCGTTTTGCTGTATGCGACACCCGCTGTAGAACAGCAGGCACTCGATTCGTTAACTTCCGGCACGGGGACACGGCTCGGCCGCTGCTGTGAAGACGGCTCCGGCCGGAATCTGGATGTTGACATGGCCGCCGAGGGGATCCGCCATATCCACTTCTTGCGCATTTCCGATCCAGGCGCAGTGCGGGCTGTGCTGCGCGGCGCCGACCGCCTGCTGAAGCACTCTCGCATCGACTTCGTGCAGTTTCCCCTCGACACGTACCATTTCCTCACCATCCAGACCCTGGTTGAATCGCTCATCAACCGGAAGTACGTGCTCTTGGAATATCGAGTCATCGAGGACATGGAAGCGATCTTATCGCCGTATGTGCTCTTCGACCCACAGCGGCCCAGGGCAACGGTTACTCTCCTGGCCGTCCATGAGAGGCTACTGAAGTTGTTCGGCCTGGTGCCCGCTCATGTCGCTCCTGGCCCAATGATTCCCAAAATCTGCGCGACGCACCGGATTTCGCCGCGCGGCATGATTCACGTGGGCGCTCACGAGGGCGCGGAACTTCCCTGGTATCAGTCGTGTGGGTTTCAGAAGATTCTCTTCATCGAGGCCAATCCAGCGGTGTTTGAGAAGCTCCGGATGAATACCAACGACGCTGTGGGCGTCACGGTTGTGAACCGCGCAGTCACGGATAAGGCCGGGCTCATACGCTTAAACGTGACAAATTTCGACCAGAGCAGCTCGATTCTGTCGTTGGGAACACATCGGCGGCACTACCCAGGCGTAGAAGCGGTTCAAAGCGTGATGGTTGAAGGCGCGACGCTGGACGCGGTGTTAGGGGAAAACGGGCTCGATCCGGCGGAGTTCAACTTTCTGACGATGGACATTCAAGGAGCGGAGTTGCTGGCACTGCGGGGCGCGGCCGGCACGCTCGCGCATGTTGAGGCGATCATCACGGAAATCCATTTCGAAGAGCTTTACCAGGGTTGCGCCCAGATTGACGACATCGATCTGCTCCTCGAGACTCATGGGTTTGAACGCGTGAGTACTTATTCCATCCATCGCGCCTGGGGCGATGCGGTTTATGTTAGAACGCGCGCCAAGGGAGAGAGATCATGACTTCGGCAATCAACGTATTCAAAGAGCTTTCGATCAGCGAACGGACCCTGATTCGCAGCCTGATCGAGGATGGCCAGACCATCGTTCATGTGTCCTCCGCGGGCAGCGAATGGGTAGAGGCGGCACTCGCCCAACGGCAGAATATCCGCGCGCTACTCTATGCGAGCACTGAGGCAGAACGAGACGCGCGCGGCAGGCTCGGCTTGAACCAGGCTAAGGAACTCGGCCCGGAATCTTCCAGGACCGCCGGACTCAATTTGGATGAAGATGCCGCTGCCGAAGGCATTCCCCATATCCATTTCCTCAACATTGGAGGCATGGCGATGGCGCGCCACGTTTTGCGAGGCGCCAGGAACCTGCTGGCAGAGGGCCGGATTGACTTTGTCCAGCTTCCGGTGGACACGCATGATTTTTTGACGGGGCGAGCCTTAATTGAAATGCTGGCGGAGCGCCGGTACGGGATCTTTGAAATCGGAGCGGTCGAGCGTAACGAAATTCGGCTTACGCCTTACCTGATTTTCAACCCCGGCCGAGGACGGTCATTGGTATCGGTGTTGGCAATACAGGAGCGATCTCATACGCCAGACATCGCTACTCTTGCTTCAGTCAATGCTCCGCGAACCGGCGCTTCAACTGCCCTGAACCATCTCCGCGGCGGGGCCATAAAGCGCCCAGTCCTGCTCGTCCAACTTACGCAGGTTCGGCACTTGCGCCAGCAGTTGATCCAGGCACTCATTGGAAGCAAACCAGATGCAACCGCGCTTGGCGCCTGTCTCTTCTGCCGCTCCAAGGGATGGCACGTAGAAGTTGGGCACGGCGTCGCGGAACGCGCTCAGAATCGGCAGCCAAAGGCGTTTGTCCGGCCCGTAGTCATCGAAGCCGTAGTCGCGATCGAAGGGTACCTCGAAGTCGTCAACTGCAATGATGCTTGAGGAATGGCCTTTGAGAATGATTTCGATTTCGCTGGCCAACGGCAGATCGATACTCCAGTGCGCGTCGAGATAGAACAGGGTGCTCGCCTGGCGAACGCCGTCCCTGGAAAGCAACGTCTGCAGGAACGCTCGTGAATCGCCCAGGTGTATTTCTACATTGCCGAGAGGCTCCAGGCGGCGCCGCGAATACAGGAAGTAACGGGGTTCGCTTTCGCACGAGTAGACCCGCCCAGTGACTTGCCTGGCAAGATACTCGGTCGTCGTTCCGCGGAATGTCCCGGTTTCGACCACGTTGTCGATCAGGCATGTCCGGAGGATAGCCTCCATGATCGCGGTGCGACCGGCTTGTCCGTTGAATGGGCCGCCCCAGCTGTGTCTGTTTCCGTCGCTCAATAAGTCGATCTCGGCGGCGGCGATATGGCCAAACTGAGCAAGCCACGGATGCCCGGCTTGTTCAAGGCCCCGCGCGACGTACTCGTAGTTATCAGCGGCCGAGCGAAGTTGTTCATCCGAAAGATTTTGATAGGTGAGGATCATAGTGGCGCACCGCTCCACTGAAATGGTGGCGCGGCCGGCTGAATTCTCTCGCGGGACACGACGGAAAATCCGTAGCGTTTTGATGGCTCGAACGGCCTTCTTGACGCAGAGGGACCAGGTGAAAGCGCTTGGAATGGCGCCCCTACAGATCTACCTGCCGTCCTCCGATAGATCCTTCAAAGGCGCACCGCCGCCGGCGAAACCAGCATGGGCCGCTATCCTTTCGAACCAAGACGCCAAACAGCGAAGACTCTGAAGCGCGAGTCCGACCCGTTTTTCGCTCGCGTGGCCGAACGGCGGTTTCTTGAGGCGAAGGCGCTGCAGCAAGTGGGCCATCCTGAAGAAGCCGAGGCCATTTACCGGGAATTGATCGCCGCCTTCCGCAGGCTGCAACTCAACCCTTCCAACCTATACGCGTCATTGGGATTCACACAGTTGAATTGCAAGCGCTTCGCGGAATGCGAGGAGACGCTCAAGCTGAGCCTGAAGCACAATCCCGACCAGCTGGAAGCATATATCAACCTCGCCGCCGTGTATCTACTCACCGAACGCTGGGCGGAGTGTGATGCGGCCTGCCAGCGGGCGCTTGCCATTAATCCGTCAGAAGTGAAGGTTTTGTGCACACTGGGCACGCTTCGCCAGAACCAGCGGCGATATGGCGAGTCGGTTCAGTCCTATCTGCTGGCTTTGGCAGGCGAGCCAGATAACCTCGAGGCAATTAAGGGCCTGGCCGGCGCGTACATCTCGCTGGGAGAACCCGAGTTGAGCACGGCGCTCTACCGGCGGCTGATTGAAGCCGATCCAGACTCCTGGCCGTCCCGGACACACCTGCTGTTTGGCCTGCAGTACGATGCGGCCATTCCGAACGAACAGGTTCTCGCCGAGCATAAAGAGTACGGCCATATCGTTCGCACGGTAGTCGGGCCACCGCGCTCCAGTTTTCCCAACGCACGTTCACTCGATCGGCCGCTTCGCGTTGCGTACCTCTCCAGTGACTTCACTCAGCATGTCGTGATGTGTTTCGCGGAGAACGCTATTGCGGCACACGACCGAAGCCGAGTCAGAGTCTGCTGCATCTCGAACACGAAGAACCATGATGCAGTGACTGGGCGAATCAGGCAGAACGCCGACGAATGGATTGATATACACGGCCTGAATGATGACCAGGCGCTCGAGCTGATCAGAGAGCACGAGCTGGATATCGTCGTCGACCTGGTTGGACACACCAGTTCCAACCGCCTATTGTTGCTGGGACGGCGACTCGCGCCGGTGCAGGCACTGTGGTGCGGGTATTCGAACACCTCGGGTCTGGACGTGGTCGATTACATCATTGTCGACAACATCATCGCGCCGCCCGGTGAGAGGCATTTCTTCACGGAAAAGCCCGTCCGGCTACCGAACTCCTTCCTTTGCTTTACGCCTCCTGCAGATTCACCTGACATCGGACCGCTTCCGTTTGAAAAGAACGGTTACATCACGTTTGGCTGCCTGAACAACCCCTCGAAGATCAACCAGCATGTCGTCAATTGGTGGGCCGGTCTGTTGCGCGAAGTGCCTGATTCTAAGCTTCTGCTGAGGTACATGCTTTACGACGACCCGCTTGTTGCAGCGCGGATTGACAAAATGTTTCGTCAGGCAGGCGTTCCAGCGGGCCGTTATCAGATCTTCGGAGGCGGCGGCGGAACAAACTTCCGGAACACCTACAACAGTCTCGATATCGCCCTGGACACGTTTCCTTACAACGGAACCACCACCACATGCGAGGCGCTTTGGATGGGCGTTCCGGTTGTGACATTGTATGGCGATCGGTTTGCCGCTCGCGTCGGCGCTTCCCTGCTCACCTATAGCGGCCTAGGCGGCATGGTCGCCGCAAATCCGGATGAGTACGTTCAGCAGGCGGCGGCGCTGGCCCGCCAGCCGGAGCTGCTTGCCCGCTTTCGCCGTGACTTCCGGACTCATCTGGTGAATACGCCCTTGTTTGACTATCCTCTATTCACCCGAGGGCTTGAAGACGCCTATTACCGGATGTTCGCGCGCTGGTGCGCTCGTGCCTCGGAGTTGCAGGAGGCCGTCCGCCAGAACCGGCAAGCGGAGCCGGTGATCGTGACATGACCAACCCTTGGCGATTCGGCAGCGACATCGCTCGCGGCACTCGTGCGCCTTTTCTGTCAGAGCGTTCACCGAAGCGCCAAAATCTTGTCACACCGTTCTATTCAGCTCGGTTTATTGAACATGGCGAGCGACAAGAAATTGTCTCCGACAAAAAAACATTCAAGCTTCAAAGCCAGACACCGATATGCATAGTGACAGCAGAAGTTCAGGAAACAAAACCTGGCCGGCAGCGATGTCGGGACGCTGCTGAAGATGATTAAACCCAAGGAGAAACCAAGTGATTTCCATTCAAACCAACGTCGCTTCCCTGTACGGCCAGCAAAACTTCGAACTCAATACGGCGGCCGAAACCAAGACCATCCAACAGCTCACCTCCGGCTTTCGGATCAACAGCTCGGCTGATGATGCCGCGGGCTTGGCCATTGCCAACTCGCTGCGCTCAGAAGGAGTCGAGCTGCAGCAAGGCGTCGCGAACGCCACCGACGGTGTCAGCCAGCTGCAGATCATCGATGGCGGCCTGAGCAATATTTCGCAAATTCTGGACCGACTGAAGACTCTGGCAACCCAGGCCGCTTCGAGCACCTTCACCGGCAACTTCAATACGCTGAACAATGAATTCCAGACGGACCTTTCAGAAATCAACCGCCAAGCCTCGAACATCGGCTTGAACACGGGCGGCCAATTCAACGCGGCACTAAACGTCTACGTCGGTGGCGGGCTTGGGCAACAACAATGGCGCGCAGATCGGCACCGCCGTCGAGAACATCAACCTGGGCAACGCGACGGCGACACAGGCGGCTGTTACGCAGACCGGCACCATGTCGGTGTCCAATACCAGCAACACCAACACCGCCAGCGCGTCGTTCGGCACGCAATTAGCAATATCGGCCACGTATTTCAATTCGGTGGATGCGTACAGTCTGGGCTTGGCCACCGGCACGGCGGTCACCGCTGCGACGAACCTGAGCATCACGGATGTCGCCAGTGCGCAGGCTGCAATCACGGCAATCGCGGCCGCGGTCGTGCAACTGGGTAATGTTCAAGGCGTGGTAGGCGCCGGTGTGAACCAGCTGAACTTCGCGATCGGCCTCGCTCAGTCGCAGATTACAAACTACGCGGCTGACGAGGGTCAGATTCGCGACGCGGACATCGCCACGGATGCGTCGATGCTCACCAAAGAGCAGGTGTTGAGCCAGTCGTCCATGGCGGCGCTAGCCCAAGCCAACTCGATGCCGCAAGCAGTTCTCAAGCTCCTGCAGTAATCCTGAACCGCTGTATTACATGACCCCTTCCCGGCTGGACGGCGCCTCCTGCGCGTCGTCCAGCCGTTTTTTTGAGTGACTGTCGAACCGCGCCAGGGCCGGCTTAAAGTCTCAGCGTCAAAGGCCCGATAAGAGTCAAGACGGAGTCTTATGTCGAGCCTCGTTACCCCAGTTACATTCAACGGACAAAGCAAGTATTCGTCCGACTTCCAGAACATCATTGATCGCGCCGTACAGTTGAAGTCCCTACAACTGAATCAATTGCAAACCCAACAAACGGACGATCAAAACCAGCTCGCCGCCGTGCAGTCACTGGATCAAACCTTCGGTAACCTGCAGAGCGCCATTAGTACGTTAACCACTGCAATAGGGTCGGGCTCCTACTCCGGGTCGGTTGCGGATTCCAGCATCGCCTCCGTGGCTGTCGGGAGCAACGCCACCAGCGGCGTCTATTCGTTGGAAGTGGATAGTCTTGGCTCAACCACTCAAACCGTTAGCGCCAGTGGCCTGGAAACCGTCACCGACCCTACCTCGCAGAACATCAGCTCGGCATCGTCCTTCCAGTTAACGGTTGGCTCGACGTCCACCACCATCACACCCTCAGGGAACACGCTCCAGGACCTGGTCAACTCCATCAATCAGAATTCGGCGCTGGGCGTCAGCGCTTCCATCGTCAATGTAGGTTCGCCCGATTCGCCTGACTACCGGCTTGCGGTCCAGTCCACTGCCTTAGGGAATGTCGCCATTCAGTTGACTGACGGCTCAAATTCGTTACTGGATACCATCTCTACAGGGTCGCCCGCCACCTACAAGGTCGATAACCTTCCGGACACCATATCGAGCTCGTCGTCCACGATCACCTTGGCCCCTGGCGTCACAGTCAACCTGCTTGGTACGAGTACACCCGGAGTTCCAACCACGGTCACCGTCCAACAAACCACCACGGCCGCCCAAAGCGCCCTCCAACAGTTTGCTACGGCCTACAATGCGGTAGTCGCGCAACTCGACGCGCAGCATGGGACGAATGCCGGTCCACTGGCCGGTGACAGTGTGCTTGAAACGGCGCAGTCAGTCCTCGAGGATATCAATTCCTACAGCGTGAGCAGTGGCGGCGTCCAAACACTCAGCGATATCGGGCTTGATCTCGATACCTCCGGAAACCTGACGTTCAACGCCAGCGAGTTCGCCGCCGGTGGCGGAGCTAACGTGGACGCGCTCAGTCAATTCCTCGGGGACGCTACCTCAGGATTTCTGGGGAACATCACCTCCGCGGTAAGTTCGCTGGAGGATCCCACAACCGGAATCCTGACGTCTGAGGAAAGCACTCTGAGTACCGACATCACCAACATCGGAAGCCAAATCACCGACCAGGTCAATTCCATCAACCTGTATCAGCAGAATCTAGCTACACAGCTCTCGCAAAGCGACGCAACCATCGCCACTCTTTCGAATCAGGTGACTTACTTCCAGGACCTCTTCTTCCCCAACGCCAATGGAACTTCGAGCTGATAGCCAGGAGGATGACCACGTATGCAGCACGAACGAACCGGCAGGCCCCAGCTAGGCGACGGAACAGCGGATTCAGACGCTTTCCTCGCACTCGACGGCATTCACACGCAACTTCGTCATGCCGTCGAAGACCGCAACTATACCCAGGTTCAAAATCTCATCGCCCAACAACGGGAGGTGTTCGAACAAGCCGGCGCGGATCACACCGAAGCCCCCCTGCACGCTCGGCGCGCCCACGAACTGGCAGTTTGGGCGCTGACAATGGTGCGTCTGCAGCGCGCACATGACCAGCGCGCCATGTGTGAGCTGGTCGCGTTCAAGAAGGCACATGAGTCGTACCAGCGGAAGCCTGTGCGGGTTTTCGATTGCCGCGTCGAAGGCTAGGAACGACCTCCAATTACGACTCCGACCTGCCGACGATCGGCCCGGTAATGAGTCGCGCGCCCCTGCTGAACGTGAGGTACTGAAACCCCCATTGAAGGAAAACCTTGACGCGGCTTTGAAACTCGACGATGTACATCAGGTGGATAAACAGCCAGATGAGCCACGCAAGCGCGCCGGAAACATGCACGCCAAATACATCAGCCACCGCGGAGGCGCGGCCAATCACGGCCATATCGCCCTTGTTGAAATAAGCAAATGGCTTTACCTCCGTTTGACCCTGAATACGCTTCACGATTACTTTTGCCGCGTACGCCCCGCCTTGCATCGCTACTTGGGCAACGCCGGGCAGTGGGTGCCCCTTCCCATCGTTGAGGATTGCGAGGTCTCCCACCACGAAAATCTCAGGATGGCCCGGGAGCGTGAGATCGGAACTCACAGTGAGGCGCCCCAACTTGTCTAACGCTGCTCCGGTGCGTTCAGCCAGGATCTTGCCCAAGGGCGAAGCCGAGACCCCGGCGGCCCACAGCACGGTTTTCGAGCGAATCCTATCGGTCGCGCCGTTGGCATGAAAAGTGACGCCTTCGCGATCGACTCCAATCACGCGCACTCCGCTGCGAACACGAACGCCGAGCTTGATCAGCGAGTATTCCGCCTTTCGAGAGAGGTCTTCCGGATACGCGGGCAGCACTCGCGGCGAGCCGTCCAAGATTAGAATCTGGGCCTCTTCCGGTCGAATGCGCCGAAACTCGCTTCTTAACGTGTGGCGAGCGATTTCGGCCATTGCACCGGCCAGCTCAACGCCCGTTGCGCCCGCGCCCACAATGACGAATGTGAGCCACGCCCTCCGCAGCTGCGCATCGTCCTCCCGCTCGGCAGCCTCGAACGCGTACAGGATCTTATGCCGGATGGCGGTCGCTTCTTCCACTGTTTTCAGGCTGGGCGCAAACTCGCGCCAGTCGTCGTGGCCGAAGTAGCTGCTCTGGGATCCCGCTGCGACGATCAGCGAGTCGTATTCCAGGGCCTCGCCCTCTTCGAGAAGCACCCGCCGCGCCGGTGGATCGAAGTCGCTGACGGTTCCCAACAGCACGCGGGTGTTCTTTTGATCGCTGAGCACACTGCGTATGGGAGCCGCGATGTCGCCTGGCGAGAGGGACCCCGTCGCCACCTGGTACAGCAGAGGCTGGAATAGATGAAAATTTCGGCGATCGACCAGTGTCACATCCACTGGCGCACGCTTCAAGGCCTGTGCGGCGTATAGTCCACCAAACCCTCCACCAACAATCAGCACACGGTGTTGCATTGTGATCCTTTCCCTAGCGGAATTGCCCGTTTGCGGACAGCGAAGCTGCTCTGTCACCAAAAACTAAGCGTTTGTTTTGCTGCCCGTTGGATGAGTTCGGGGCGAGCTACGCCGCGTGCCCGGAAAGATTGCGGGACCGGAAGGGTTCAGCTGGCGACAGCGCTATCGGTATCCGGGCCGTCCGTCTGAACCAGCTTGGCGTAGTTGGGACGGTCCGCGGCGGAGTAGTGAACAGAAGTTCGAAACACTTACCCGTGGAATATCAAGAAGATGCCCGGCATCTGCGGGGCGTACATCCTTGATTTTCCTCGAACAAGGCAATTGATGCTGCTGATCGAAATGCCGCGCTAGAGTTTCACTATATCTTCCCTAAATAGGTCCGTCCGCAAGCAAGGCCGGACACTTCGTCCCGGACCGTTGACAAAGAAGGCCGGGTTCGGTGCCATGCAGCATTGATCAGGTCGCAAACGGCGAGGCGCCGTCTTCCCCGGCCCAGTTATACTTCGTGGTCTCTGAGTGCAGTAGCCAGCGTTGCGGCTGATTGTTGTCCATCCAGTCCAGCGGCTCAGCCGTGCTTCCACCCTGTGCGGCCTCCACAAAGGCCGCCTTGAGCGCCGCCCGCTGTTCCGGTCCAAGGGCGTCGGGTGCCGCGGAAACGAACAGCGGCGTACCACTACGGGCTACCAGATCAAGCCATTGGCGATTCAATGCCCAGGGCACTTGATGCGTAAGGCCGACGCAGTCCGCATCTACCGCGAAGAACGCTTCATGCTGCGCCGCGCGGAACGCCAGCGTGTTCACGCCCATCTTACGCGTGCGGTTCCAATCCCGGCCGCTGGTATCGTCGCCGATTCGCTGCATTTCAAAAAGCCCGGCTGCGAGGTGGCCGACTGTGTTGCAACCCAGCAAGAGCGTATCGCCCGCCGCCTTTCTGAGCAGTTCGTAGAAGGCCCGAATGACCTCCGCGGTCGTCTTGCTCCGGTCTGCAAAGAACCATCCGTCGTCGGTGAGTTGGGGGCCCATCGCGAAGCCCCAGCGGCCCAGCAAGTCGAATGTCGAGAAATCGTGCTTGATCAACTCGTAGCCCCACGCTTTCATGCGCTCGATATCCGCTTCAATGGCCGCGGCCACTTCGGGCACTGTGGGATCTTGCGTCGCTCCACCCCGCCCACCTTCGTCCTTTCGAATCGCCGGCGTATTCAACCGCCACGTTTTCGGCACATTTTCCATGGTGAAAAGAGGACGCGTCCAGATTCCCGGCTTCACGCCATCCGATCGCATCTGTGCTGAGAGCTCCGCCATGTCTGGGAAGCGGCTGCTCCCTTCGGTCCACGGCCCGCCGGTTGGGTTGGGTTGCCAACCATCATCCACCACCATAAAGGGCCGGTTCTTTTGGTCTCCGGCGAGCGAGGCAATCAACGCAGAATCCCGGAGAATGCCCGCGGCCGAATTGTGCCCATAGGCGTAATACCAGTCGTTCCCGCCGTAAACCGGCTGCCTCGATAAACGGGGAGATTCGCACATGCGGCGGCACAAGCGGTGCTGAGCCGCGTAGGCGGAAATGCCATCATACTGTTCGGCGATCACGGTCGCTGCGGTCAACTCCCGCACACCCAGCAACACGCCGCTTCCACCGTTCCGCACATCGAGCCATAGGTTGACCCCGCCGCCGTCAATCTGCCAGAAGCAAAACGCGGCCGGATTCGTCTTCACTCCAGCGGCCAGCGTGCGTTGTCCGTCGGACGCCAGAAAGTACCAGGGCAGCGCGCGTTCCGGCTCGAGTCCTCGCCAGGCAAGGTCGCCATAGCTCCGCTCCCAGTGGTCGCCCATGTAACGCAGCCCTGGCTTCAACACAAGCTGCCATCGCACGTGAATCCGCGTGAGCGCAGCCTTCGGGGCGTGGACAAGAATCGTGGTTTCGGCGCCCGCTTTGCCTTTGTTCGTCACGAACCGGACGCTGATACCGCCGCCTTCCCAACCATCCCCGTTCCGCGCCAGAACATTCCGGTCTTTCTCGGTGAACGCAATCACCACATCGGGCGCACCCTGCAATTGAGCCACCGCCGGCCCTGCCGTAGTACCAGCGCCGCCCTGGTCACCGGTACCGGCAGGTCGCATCAGTACGGGCGTCAATCCGCCCAGCAGTGTCCCCAGCAGGACGCTCCGGCGGGAAGATCTCGATTCATCGGACCAACTCATGCCACCATCATCACCCGCCGCAGCCTTTCGGCTCCTGCCAAGCCCAAAACGCTATCCTTGCATTTAGATAACTCGTCCTAGAAGAGGAGCTCTTTTCGCATGCGCAACCTGGTTGGCGTTCTCGCTCTGGTTACGGTTCCATTCCTGACCGCCCAGAACGTTGATATCGCGTTTGAAAAGTTCGTACTGCCGAACGGCCTGACGGTGCTGGTCCACGAAGATCATAAAGCGCCAATCGTCGCCATCAATATCTGGTACCACGTCGGCTCGAAGAATGAGAAGCCCGGCAAAACCGGCTTTGCCCACCTTTTCGAGCACCTGATGTTCGGCGGCAGCGAGAACGTCAAGGGCCGCTACATCGAAGCCATGGAGAAGATCGGGGCCACCGATCTCAACGGCACCACCAACGAGGACCGCACCAACTACTTCGAGAACGTACCCACATCCGCTGTCGATTACGCGCTGTTCGCCGAATCCGATCGCATGGGCCACTTCTACTCCACCATCAACAAAGAAACCCTCGACCTGCAGCGCGGCGTCGTACAGAATGAGAAGCGGCAAGACGAGAATCAGCCCTACGCGGTATCCGAAGAGCTGATTCAGAAAGCAACCTACCCCGCCGCTCACCCTTACTCGCATACGGTCATCGGGTCGATGGATGACTTGAATGCCGCCTCCCTCGAGGACGTCAGGGAGTGGTTCAAGACCTACTACGGGCCATCGAACGCCGTTCTTGTGATCGCCGGCGATATCGACATCAAGACTGCGAAAGAAAAGGTGACCAAGTACTTCGGCGATATCCCGCCAGGGCCACCGGTCGCGCACCCGCAATCCTGGGTGGCGAAGATGTCGGGAGAGCATCGCGAAACCGTCCAGGATCGCGTGCCCCAAGCACGACTGTATAAGGTCTGGAACGTGACTGAATTCGGCACCGCAACCTCCAGCTACCTGAAACTCGTCGCGCGCATTCTCGGCACGGGCAAGTCGTCGCGGCTTTACAAACGCCTCGTTTACGACGATCAGATCGCAACCAATGTTCAAGTGTTCGTCGACGAGAAGGAAATCAGCAGCCAGTTTTACATCATCGCCACAGCCAAGCCCGGGCAAGGTCTCAAGGCTGTCGAGGCGGCGGTGAATGAAGAACTCGCGCGGTTCCTAAAGGATGGTCCGACGGTTGCTGAACTCGATCGCGCTCGCACCCAATACCAAGCAAACTTCATTCGCGGCGCCGAGCGTATCGGCGGGTTCGGCGGGAAATCCGACATCCTGGCTACCAACCAGACCTACCTCGGCAACGCAGCCGCCTACAAAGACGCTTTGAAGTATGTCGATTCGGCCACGCCGGGCAACCTCAAAGATGCCGCCGATTCGTGGCTGGCCGACGGGGTTTACACGCTGGAGGTTCTCCCGTTTACGCCCCAGTTATCCGCGGCAACCAAGGGTGCGGACCGCTCCAAGCTTCCTGAACTGGGCCCTGCTCCCGAGCTGAAGCTTCCCAAACTCCAGCGAGATACCCTCTCCAACGGACTAAAGATCATCCTCGCCGAACGTCATGAGATCCCCGTTGTTGACTTCTGGCTGACTCTCGACGCGGGCTTTTCGGCCGATCACGGTGTTCTTCCCGGCACCGCCAACCTGACGTCTGCCCTGCTGACCGGCGGCACGGCCAAACGCAACGCGCTCCAAATCAGCGATGACTTGCAATCGCTCGGCGCGCAACTCCGTGCCTATTCGGACCTCGACTTCACCACCGTCTTCCTCTCCGCACTAAAGACCAAACTCGATCCCTCGCTGGACTTGTTGGCCGACATCGTCTTAAATCCATCCTTTCCGCAAACCGACTTCGCTCGCCAGCAAAAGATTCAGCTGGCGGCCATCGGGCAGGAAAAGTCGCAGCCTTTTGGCATGGCCCTGCGCGTTATGCCTCCCATCCTCTATGGTGCAGGCAATGCCTACGGCGTTCCTTTCACGGGTTCCGGCACAACGGATTCCGTTTCGAAGATCACCCGCGAGGACCTCGTGAAGTTCCACCAGGTTTGGTTCAAGCCGAATAACGCCACGCTCATCATCGTCGGCGACACGACACTCGCTGAGATCAAGCCTAAATTGGAGCGGTACTTCGCCGGTTGGAAAGCAGGTACTGTTCCGGCCAAGGACGTAAAGCCGGTAGCCCGACCATCGCAGCCGGTTGTCTATTTAATCGATAAGCCGGATGCTCTGCAATCGGTTATCCTGACTGGAACCATTGCGCCGGCGCCTGTCGCCTCCATCGAGCCTGCCTATCAAGTCATGAACGACGTCTATGGTGGCGCATTCGGATCACGCCTCAACATGAACCTCCGTGAAGACAAGCATTGGTCCTATGGCGCGCAATCGCAGATAGTCGACGCGCGTCATCAGCGCCCCTACGTTTCGTTTGCGCCGGTCCAAACCGACAAGACCAAGGAATCGCTGGCCGAGATGCAAAAAGAGCTGAGCGGTATCGCCGGCTCAAAACCGATCACTGAGGCGGAGTTGACGAAGGCGCAGAGTCAGGACATCCTGGAACTTCCTGGCTCTCGCGAGACCATGCAGGAGGTCGGAGGCTCCATTCAGAAACTGTTGAAGTTCAATTTCCCCGACGACTATTATCAGACCTACGCGAAAAAAGTAGAATCGCTCCGCACCGCGGATGTAAACGATGCCGCCAAATCACTGATCAGCCCCCAAGGACACAGTCTGGGTAATAGTCGGCGACCGTTCGAAAATCGAGCAAGGCATACGCGATCTCAAGATCGGCGAGGTCAAACTGATCGACGCCGACGGCAAGCCGCTTTGATGAGCTGATCCCGGCAGCCCTCAGGCATTACGCTTCGGCCGCCACCACTTCTACCTCGGCGCCGGTCTCGTGAAGGGCGACGCCCTCCCAGCGGGCTACCACCGCGCTCGCCACGCAATTGCCGAGCAGGTTGACCGACGTGCGGCACATGTCCATCAGCGCATCCACTCCCAGGATGAGTGCAATTCCCCCAATCGGCAGATTGAAGGTGGCCAGGGTTCCTGAGAGAATCACCAAGGAAGCGCGCGGCACTGCCGCTACGCCCTTACTGGTAAGCATCAGCGTAAGCATCATGGTGATTTGCGTGATGAGAGGCAAGTCGATGTTCGCAGCCTGTGCCACGAAGATGGACGCCAAAGCCAGATAAAGCGTCGATCCATCCAGGTTGAAGCTGTAACCCGTCGGCAAAACAAATCCGACAATATGCTTGGGAACGCCGAAGCGCTCCATGTTCTCAAGTGCTAAGGGAAGAGCCGCCTCGCTGGACGCCGTGGAGAAAGCCAGAATGAAAGGCTGCCGCACGGCTCGTATGAATCGCCGCAGCGGAACACGCGCGATGGTCAGCGCCGACCCCAGCACCAGGACGACAAACAGCGCTTGCGCCAGGTACAGCGTGCCAACCAGCTTGCCCAGGTTTCTCAGCACGCCCAGCCCGTTCTGTCCGACCGTGACAGCTATTGCCGCTCCAACACCGAACGGCGCCAGATACATTACGTATTTCGTATAGCGAAACATCACTTCCGCCACAGAAGACGCGAACTCGACTACGGGCTTTGCCCTGTCGCCGATCGCCGCGCAGGCTGCGCCGAATAGAAAGAAGAACACCACCATCTGTAGGACGTCGTTGCGATTCAACGCATCGAAGATGTTGCTTGGCACAGCGTGCTCGAGGATCTCACTGAGTGTCGCCGGCTTCGCCAGGTTCGCCGGGACCCCTGCGGTTGTGCCCATCTGCAAGGAGAGGCCCGCACCCGGGCGCATCACATTCACGGTGACCAAGCCGATGACTAACGCCAGCGTTGTCGCGATCTCAAAATAGAGGATCGACTTCAGCGCAATGCGGCCCATGGCCTTCAACTCACCGCCGGACGCGATGCCGGAAACGATGGTGCCGAACAACAGCAACGCCACGATCGACTTGATCAACCGCAGGAAGATGTTGCTGACGGGCGCAAGCGACTTGCCGAACTCGGGAAAGAAGTTCCCAATCAGAATGCCCAACACCAAGGCTATGAAGATCCAGTGAGTCAGTGTCAGTTTCTTAAGAAATGCCATACACCGTTATCGTTCTCCCCATTTGAGTTTTTCGCGTAACACGTCAAAAAACAGCATGCGGGGCGGCCGAATCAGGCTGATGGCGTTCGACGAGGAGCGGCAAACGATGCGATCGCCTTTCGAGATGGGCTCGCCCACCTGACCGTCAACGGTCAGGAAGGTGCCCTCGGTGCCGCGGGAGACGATCTGAATCACGCTGGTATCCGGCACGATCACGGGCCGGTTGGTCAGCATGTGCGGGCAAATCGGGGTGAGACACAGTGCGGCAACGGACGGGAAAATGATGGGCCCGCCGGCCGAGAGCGAATAGGCCGTGGAGCCGGTCGGGGTGGAGATAATCAGACCATCTGCTTTATAAGCGGCAACGAAGTGATTATCGACGTGCGTGTCCAGGTCAATCATGCGCGCCATCATGGACTTCGTGATGACCACGTCGTTCAGCGCCGAGTACGCGGCGACAATCTCACCGTCACGCACCAGTTCGCAATCCAACATGCGCCGCCGGCCAATCCGGTGTTCCCCACGCAAGGCGCGTTCCAGTTCCGGATACAGTTCATCGAGCGTGATGGAGGTTAGGAAGCCGAGTGAACCAAGGTTCACGGCCAGCAGAGGGATGTCGCGCCCGGCGATCACCCGGGCCGCTGAAAGCAGAGTGCCGTCGCCGCCCAGCACGATGATCATCTGGGTGCCGTCGGGCAGATCCTCGCGAGAGTACAACGGCTCCAAGCCGGCATATAGCGCGGTTTGCTCGTCGCAGCGATAGTGGAGGTGGTGATCGTCCAGCCACTTCAACAACTCGCGCACGATCTCGCCAGCGTGCTCGATATTCGGCTTGGAGATAATGCCGACTGTGTTGATCATCTGCATGCTGGTTGACGCTCCCGTTGAACTGTCTCCTCCTTCGGCTCAGCACCGTAAACGGCCTCAGGCAGACATCCAAGTTCGTGAATCTTAGATTAGCGCGACAGGGCCTCAACCTATGAATTCCCGGGGCTTCGGCGCCATGCGTGCGAGAGGAACTCGCGGTTCCCTTCCATTCCGAGAATCGGACTCTCCATCAATTCCGTGTCGAACCCCAGTTCCTCGAGGGCAGCTGTCACACGCTGACAGGCGCGCTGCTGCTGTGCGCGGTCCCGGACAATTCCGCCCTTACCTACGAAATCGCGCCCCACTTCAAACTGAGGCTTGACCAAAATCAACAACTCTCCGCCCGGCGCCAGGATCGGCGTGACGGCCGGGAGGATCAACGTTACCGAGATGAAGCTGACATCGCAGACAATCAGGCTGGGCTGTTCGCCGATGGTCGCCGGCGTAAGATAGCGGGCATTCGTGTTTTCATGCAAGACAATGCGGGGGTCCGTTCGCAGCTTCCAATCAATCTGGCCTGCCCCGGTGTCCACGCAGTGAACTCTTGTCGCACCCCGCTGCAGCAGGCAATCGGCAAATCCACCAGTGGATGTTCCCACATCCACGCAGACCCGTCCTTCGACGGAAATGTGGAAGTGGTCGAGCGCTGCTTCGAGCTTCAGTCCGCCGCGACTTACGTATTTCAGAGGCTGGTTAACTTGAATCCGAGTCGACGCCGTGACAATCTGCCCCGGCTTCAACGCCTTCTGCCCGTCCACGTAGACTTCGCCGGCTAGAACCAAGGCTTGCGCCTTCTCGCGCGACTCCGTCAGTCCGCGGTCGAGCATCTCGACATCCAGCCGTCGCTTTGCGGGTTTGAAATGCTCAGGTGCCGGTTTCAAGCCTTACGGTGGACGACGAAGTCCGCCAGCTGCCTCAACCGCTCCGCCCGGTCGTCGAAGGGGCGGAGCGCCAGATGCGCGTTCAGCCGGCCTTCCTCAGCCATTTCGCGCGACCGCTCCAAACCGTAGACAGCCGGAAACGTGATTTTGTGCTGAGCCTGGTCCTTCCCTGCCGTTTTGCCCAAGCTTTCGGACGACTGCTCTACATCGAGCATGTCGTCGACAATCTGGAATGCTAGGCCGATGTGCTCGCCGTAGGCGCTGAGCGCTGTGAGTTCGTCTTCCGCGGCTCCGGCGTAAATCGCTCCCATGCGAACGCTGGCCCGGATCAGCGCTCCGGTCTTGGCCCGGTGTATCAAATCCAAGAGGTGCGCCGTCGGCGATCGATGCTCGCCCTCCATGTCATGCACCTGGCCGGCAATCATGCCACCCACACTGCCAGACCCTTGCGATAACTCCTTGACCAGCTGGATCCGGCGCTCGGCCGATACCAGCGGCAGGTCCGCCAACACTTCAAAGGCGAGCGTCAATAAGGCATCCCCAGCCAGGATCGCCACCGCTTCGCCGAACACTTTGTGACAGGTTGGCCTGCCGCGCCTCAGGTCATCATTGTCCATCGCCGGCAGATCGTCATGAATCAGCGAATAAGTGTGAATCATCTCTACCGTCGCGGCGGCGTTCTCCACCCCGTCAGGCAAATCGGATACCGCGCGGGCCGCGGAAATGGCCAGCACCGGGCGGATTCGCTTACCCCCCGCAAACAGGCTGTAGCGCATGGCCTTGTGGATGGAATGCGGCTCGGTCGATTCAGCGGGAACCCAGTGTGTCAGCACGCTGTCCACAATGTGTTGCTGTTCAGCTAGGTAGTGTTTGAGATCCGTTTCGACGGTCCCAACTTCTGCGCTCACTCGTCACTCTCCGGACTCGCGTTCCGTCATGCTCAGCCTTGAGGCTTCTCGGGATCAAACGGCACGGCCACCGTCTCGCCGCCGCGCTTGATCAGCATCTCCACCCGCGTTTCAGCCGCTTCCAGTTGCTTGCGGCATTCATTGCTCAACTTCACGCCCCGCTCAAACACTTCCAGGCTTTTCTCGAGGGGCAAATCGCCGCGCTCCAATTCCTTAACCAGTCGCTCCAGCTCCTGCAGGCTGACCTCAAAGCTAGCGGAGCGTTGGGGTTCATCACTCATCGCCTTCATTGTAAACGTACCTGACGGTCCGGCGAAAACCGTACCGTCCGAGCGGTCTTTGGCATACGTCTCAGCTCGTGATGGTACGCGACGCCGCGTCCCAGTACACTGGCTTCTTCCGGAAGTACGATTCGTTGGCCATGTGGCAAGCAATGGCGGCGTGGTTGCCGAACACAGCATCCTCGGTTACCGGCTTGCGCGACTTAACCGCCTGGAAGAAGTTCCACAGATGCGGCTTGACATCGTCCCAATCGTCGCCCTTGTAGATTGTGGCCTCCGACAGTGGTTCGTGTCCGGGCACGACATAATGTTCGGCATACCATTGCTTCACGTACTCGTCGCGCATCTTTTGCGGGAAACTCGACGTGTAATAGCTGGGCGACGTATCCACGCCTGATTGAGGCGAGTAGCGGATATCAAACTCCGACGTATCGAGAATACCCTTCGGGCCCATATAGCGCGCGAGTTCGGGAGTCTCCGTACCCAGGCCGAGCCTTACATATACAGGTACTCCATGGTAGTCGAACAGGACCGCGTGCAGGTCCGGCATATTACGCCCGTCCTTCCAGCGGAAGATGCCGCCCAAGGCCTGAGCCGATCTCGGCGGCTCGTTCCAGCCCAGCGTCACCTGCATTCCGCTCAGTAAGTGGACCATCAGATCGCCGCCCACGCCCGTGCCGTACTCCTTCCAACAGCGCCAGCGCGCGAAGTGGTACTTATTGAACGGAATCTTCGGCGCGTCGTTGAGCCAGGTATCCCAATCCAGGTTCTGCGGAGACAGGTCGAACGGCGGAGGGTACTCCCAGGCGCCGGTCGGATCGTTGCGGCCCAGGCTAAGCTCCACCATCTCCACATCGCCGATCGCTCCACCCTTGTACAGTTCCGCGGCCTTGTGGCACAGCACGGAACTAACCCTCTGAGACCCAATTTGCACAATCCGGTTATTCTTCTTGGCCGCCTCCACCATCAAGAAGCCTTGTTCCGCAGTGTGCGACATCGGTTTCTCACAGTAGATGTCTTTGCCCGCGTTGCAGGCATCTACCACGACTCTCATGTGCCAGTGATCGGGGACCGCCGCCACAATGCAATCGATGTCCTTGCGATCCAGTAATTCCTGGTAATGACGGGTAGTCGGGAGCTTTGGATTGCCGGTGATCTCCTTGGCCAAAGTGTGCCGCCCGTCGTACAGGTCGGCCGCACCCACGCACTCAACACCCGGCAGCGAAATAGCATTCGGCAGCAGGCCGGATCCCTGCATGCCAATTCCGATCTGGCCGAACCGAATGCGATCACTCGGCGCCACAGTCTGGGTCGCGTCAAGGTTTGCCGCATCCAGCCGGATCGTTCTGGCCGCCAGCAGGCTGCCCGCGGCAGCGGCACCCGTCCGAAACAGTTCGCGGCGTGAAGGCTTGTTCTTCATATGGGTCTCCTGTTTACTTTTTGAGCGGCTTAATCGCGACTTCCTTGAAGAACACAATGTCGTTGTCACTGTGATTCTGCAATCCGAACCAGCCGAGGTTCGGACGAAGGCCGCGTTCTGGTTCGAAGCTGAGCTTCTTCTCCGGTACCGGATCGCCTTCCTTATAGTCCGTCACCTTTACGCCATTCAACACCACGATCGTGCGCGGCCCGTCCAGCGTAATCTCCATCGTGTTCCACTCCGGCCCCGGCTTCCACGCGGTGGCGAGGGGTTTGGTAAGCGAATACAGCATGCCGGTTGAGTGCGTATCGTCTTCCGGCGGATCGCCCCGCTCCGGGTGATTGTCAATCTGCACCTCGTAGCCATAGTTCACCGGCATCCATGCTTCTCGGGGCTCTAGTGGAATGCGTACAAACACGCCTGAGTTGTCATTCTCATCGCGCATCCGGTAAATAACGCGAATCACACAATTGGCGATGGGTCCGCCCGTCCAGTAGAGCAAGCCCATGCCACCGTGGGTGTGGATCAACCCGTCCTCAACAGTCATGTGGCCCGGGCCCACGTGCTTCCAACCTGTCAGGTCCTTGCCATCGAAAAGCTGCTGCCACTGATTTGGATCGCCTTTGCACACGTTCTGCTGGTCCGCGGCCAGCGAAAGCGTGGACAACCACGCCGTCAGACAAATGCTTATTGCCAACCTGCCCATCTCGATGCCCCTCCTTAGGGATCAGCACGCTACTTCACTGCAAAGCGCCGTGGGTTGGCCGCTTCAAAGCGGTTTTAACCTTGAAGCGACGTCCGGGGTCGCGCTAGCTTGCGGGCTTTCCAGGCCCGGTTAGATAATATCCCCATCGCCTATTGAGGCGAACCCGCCAGCAGACTCGGATTGCTTCGCACGGATGCGCTAACCTGCAAATGGCCCTGCTGTTAAGGCCAAGGAAACCTATTGCCGTTTACGTTGGCTGACATTCTGCTGATGATCGGTCTGGCGCTGGCCGCCGGCTTCTTCATCTTTCTCTTTGTAAATCCGCCGGAGGCGCTGGTTAACTGGATCACCGGCAAGACTTCTGCAAAAGGCTCTGGAAGCGCAAAGAACCCGGCCAAAGGCCGGGACAAGCGCTAGACCACATTTGGGGTTCTGACCTTTCGGCCCGCGGGATGTCGCCGTTTGGGGCTTGCGCATGAAACCCACCTGAGGTGAACTTCCAGCGCAAGCCGCAAACGGCTCGACGTCTGCTTCGGAACGCTTTCGCGATTACTTCACCGTGAAGTTTGCGGTCGCGGTCTGAGTGATCGCACCCGAGACCCCGGTGAACGTGATGGTGTAAAGGCCCGGCGTCGAGTTCTTCGGGAAATAGATTCCCGATAAGGCGTATGCCGTCCCGTTCACCCGAACCGTCATTGGGAGGTCCGCGCACGTCGATCCCACTGGACCACCCGAGCAACTCAGTTTCACGTTTCCGTTGAAACCATGCACGGATTGGAGTTGCAGGATGAAACCTGCGATGTCGCCGCGGGACACGGTTTCCTGCGGCGGAATGGGCGTAATCGTGAAGCCTGCGCCGGTCTGACTCGTCTGGGCCGTCACTGTATTCACGACGTTGGGGGCTGCGGCGTAATTCGAATTACCCGGCTGTGAAGCAGTCAGCGTACAGATACCAGTTCCGCTGGTCATAGTCACTGTGTTGCCAGACAGCGTGCAAACACCCGAAGGAGTGATGGTGACCGTCAGGCCGGACGTAGCCGTCGCCGACACCGGGAACGTACTATTCAAAGCCGCTGTGGCCGGTGTGCCGGAGAAGGTGATCGTCTGAGAGGCCAACTGGGCCGTCACGGTGTTCACTACGTTGGCGGCCGCACCGTAATTGACGTTGCCGGATTGGGAAGCGGTCAACGTGCAGATGCCTGTTCCGTTTGTCATGGTCACCGAGCTACCCGACAGCGTGCAAACACCCGAAGGAGTAATTGTGACCGGCAGGCCGGAAGTGGCCGATGCCGACACGGGGAAGGTGGTACCGTAGGACGCGCTGGCCGGCGTACCTGTGAAAGTGATCGTCTGTGCAGCTTGCAACGCCAGCGGCTGCGCGGTTGAGGTGCTGGCACCGTACGTGTTGTCTCCGCCGTACTGCGCCGTCACCGAATAGCTCCCTGGGGCGAGTGTCGAGGACGTGAAGGTTGCGGTTCCATTGGAGCCGAGAGCTCCGGCGCCCAAAGCGGTGGTCCCGTTGTAGAAGGTAACCGTGCCGGTTGGGGAGCCCGAGTTAGCCGCGGTCACTGTGGCGGTGAAAGTCACCGGCGTACCAGTGGTTGCGGAGCTAGGCGAAACGACCAGAGCAGCGGTGGTGCTTACAAATGGATAGATCTTGGCGATGAAACCGTCCTGCACGCCACCGCCGTACGATAGTTGGAACGCCCCGAGGGTGGTCGCAAGTCCGCCTGCATTGGTATTTCCCGCCAGATAGATGTTCTGTTGGTTGTCGACCGCCAGGCCAGCAGCTGATTGATACGAACTGCCTCCGGGACCGACCATCGTCGAGAAAATCAGCGTACTGCCAGTCGGGTCGAACTTGGAAACAAAGGCCTGCCCATAGGAGCCGGCGACGGGCGGTTCGATGGGATTCACGAGGGGGAATCCCGAAGATGCCTGGCCGGCCACGTACACATTGCCGGCGACATCAAGCTGAATATTGCCCATGCCTGCAACCATCGCGCTTCCATCGGTGTTTTGGTAACCCAATAGCGTGGACCAAGCCAGACCGCTGCCATCGGGCTTAATCTTGGTTACGAATCCTGAGTTGCAAATATAGCCAACCCCGAGGCCGCAGGAGGTTTGGTAGGCACCCGAGGTGACCGGGAAGGTAGGGGATTGATTAAACCCCGTGACATACGCGCTGCCGGTGCTGTCGGCGGTAATCGCCGACGGTAAGACTTCGAATCTGTCCGCAGTGGGCTGCAAGTACGTGGCGTACGTCAGCGGGGCCCCGTCGGCAACCGGGCCGAATTTTGCCACGAATCCCGCTACGATATTCCCAATCACCAGTTTTGCTGGCTGGAAAGAACCGGCTGTCGTCGGCAGATTTGGTGAAATTGTAGCTCCGGTCAGATAGAAGTTCCCGCTCGCGTCGACGGCCACGGCAATGCCTGTCGTGGTTCCGAAACTGGCCGCGATGAGACTGTAGTCGCCGAAATAAGTGGAGTAAAGGAGATTTGCTCCCGCCGCGTCAAAAACCGTGACGAACCCCATGCCCGTGGTGCCAACATACACCGAGGTGCCTTGAATCAATGCATTGGAAGTAGTTGGGAAACAGGCGTACGCTGGCTGGTAGCTCAAATTGCAATAGTCTCCGGAAAAGCCGGTGACATACGCTTGACCCTGGGCATCAATGGCCACCGAGTAAATGAGGTCGTTGACTTGGCCGCCAAGAAAAGTGGAATAAAGCAATTGCGAGCCCGTGGGATTGATCTTGGTCAGAAAGCCCGAGGTTTGCGCCTCGTAGCCGCATCCGTTAATCCTGACTGGTCCGCTGCTGGTACCCTGCCAGTTCGCTCCGCAGATCGTCTGGTAAGCGCCCGCGGTCACAGGGAAGTCGCCTGAGTTCGTATAACCCGCTACGTAGGCATTGCCCGAGGCGTCGACCGCGATGGCCGTGGCTTGGTCGTACACAGAGCCGCCAAGATAAGTCGAGTAGATGGCGGTTGAACCGGTCGGATCGAGCTTCGTGACAAACGCTGTGTAATAGCGAGGAGTCAGCCATTTAATCGCACTGTCATAGGCGTTCTGCAGCGGAAAGTCGAACGAATAGGTGTAACCAGTTACATAGACATTGCCGGCGGCATCAATCCCCAAGGCTTGCGTGGGGTTGCTTCCGCCATAGGGGAAAACGCCCGCGACGCTCCCGATGTTGTCAAGGGCGCTTCCACCCAGATAGGTGAGATAGGTGAGAACAGGATCGATCACCAGAGGCTGGCTGTGGTCGTAGGAGCCGACGTTGAAATGAACCTGGTTCGCTGCAACGGTGTAAGTGCCCTCAATCGTCTTTCTCGTGTTTCCCGAGCCTTGATAGAGGACGGGCTTATGGAGGATGACCTCTTGTCCATCGAGCGAGAGAATGAGGTCTCCATCCCTATTCAATTTGGGCTTTGCTCCGGAGAACTGGAGTGCGATTTGCGCGGGGTCCGCCCCAGGGGCGACCGTGAAGTCATACTCCAACTCCCGCTGGTTACCATAAAAAACGGCGTCCACGCCCGGATAGATGGAGTGGTATTTCACTTCGCGGTAAGTCTGAACGCCGGTCCGCCACTTCGCCTGGTCGTTGCCGATGAAGTAGTTTGCGGTTCCGCCGAGTGGATCGGCGCCCGAGACTTGCTCCGCTTCACTTGCGCCGAGGAGTTCCATACGCAGGACGGATGGTTGGTTGTCGGGATTTGCCATGGCCGATGGATTTGACAGGTCCCTGTTCGGGGTGGCAGCCCCTGCCCTCCGCAGCTTGAAAACGGCTTCTTTCGAAGTTAGGAACAATGCGTATCCATCGCCGCGAGAGAGAAATTTCACAGCAGCGTCGGTTTGGCCCTGGTTCAGCTCGAAGCTCAGTGGTGCGCGCAGAACGTCCACTCTCGTTTGGGCCGAAACTGAAGTGCCTGGTTTCGTGGGGTTCTGGCTGGCCTTACCATCTGCCAGAACGGTCCATGGAGCAAGACCCGCGAGGGCGCCAAGCGCCATCACTCTTTTCACTCTTCCCGTTAGTAAACCTGCTGCTGCGTCCTCTAGACGCGCTGCAAAATATTGGACCCACGCCATGCTGTTTCCTCCTGTTTCTGGAACCTCGGTAGGGGTTCATAAGAGACTGCGAGAACCCGAGGCGGAATGCCTCACCCGGGGGTTGGTGAGTCCGAGCGCAAGTACTGGAACCTGAGTACTAAAACAAAACGTCTCTTCGTTGCGATAGAATCAGTGCTTCTCAAACAGCACCGAGTCTGCCAACGGACCCATACGGAGCCTTCATTGGAATCCTCGCCCGGCGATATCACTCTATTACTGGTGAGATGGAAGGAGGGCGAGCCCGATGCCTTTCAACAGCTCATGCCGCTGGTATACCCCCAATTGCGCCAGGTTGCAGCTGCCTATGTGCGACGGGAAAGGAATCCCGGCGTACTCCAGGCAACGGCGCTGGTGCATGAAGTTTACCTGCGGCTGTTAGGCCAGAAAAAGGCTGATTGGGCAGATCGCGCTCATTTTTATACATTCGCAGCGAAGGTGATGCGCATGATCCTCACGGATCACGCGCGGAGCAATGACGCGCAGAAGCGAGGCGGGGGTGCACAACCAGTGCCCCTCGACGACCAGATCCCCTGGGTCCAGATCGGCGGCGAGTCTATGATCGAGCTGAACCGGGCCCTGGATGTGTTGAAGGAACTGGATCCCCAGAAGGTGCAGCTTGTCGAACTGAGGTACTTCCTCGGATGCACAGCAGAGGAAACCGCGGACCTGATGCTGATTTCGAAAGCAACCGTTGACCGCGAACTGAAGTTCGTGAGGAGTTGGCTCTACCAGAGGATCACCGCCAACTCGGGCGAGGCGGAGAGCAACCTGACGGGTGAACATCAGACTTGAATGTCAGGTCGGAGGATGCCTGATTCATTTATCCCGGGAATCACGCAGTTTCGAGGAATACGCACATGCGGCTTTCCGAACCGAAGCCCCGATCCGAGGGGCTTTCTGACGGGCAAACAGATGGCTTCGACTCAGGTGTGATCGATTGTCAACCAACGACGCTGACTTAGAACGCTGGCGGCGGCTGGAAACGGCCTTTCATGAGGTTGCGGAAGGACCACCGTTGGACAGAGCGGCACGGCTTCAATCGCTTTGTGGCGGCGACGAGGCTTTACTCCGTGAGGTTCGTTCCCTCCTCGACGCGTGGGATGCTCAGCAACGCCTGACAGTTTCGGAACCAACCCGGAGTGAGGTCGGGCCTGTCGAAAGCGGGCACATTGATGCCACGGCCGGCCAGCGAATCGGTCCGTATCGACTGGACAGGCTATTGGGACGCGGCGGAATGGGAGCGGTCTATCTTGCCAGTCGGGTCGACGGCCAGTTCGATCAGCAGGTGGCGATCAAGCTGATTGATTTGCCCTTGGCCACGGAACTGTTTCGCGAAAGATTCCGACAGGAACGTCAGATTCTGGCGCGGCTCAACCACCCGTTCATCGCCAAGCTCTTGGACGGCGGCGTTACCGAAGGAGGCGAGTTGTACCTGGCGATGGAATTCGCCGACGGTCTCCCCATTGGACAGCACTGCTCGCAACGATCGCTGCCGCTGCGCGAGCGGATTGGGCTCTTCCTCTCAGTCTGCTCAGCCGTCCGCTTCGCACATCAGAACCTGGTGGTTCATAGAGATTTGAAGCCGGACAACATTATTGTTCTGAAAGATGGCACTCCAAAACTTCTCGACTTCGGCACCGCCAAACTGCTGGCGCCCAGTGAAATTGGAGCGGAGGGCGAATTCACACGCCTCGGTTTCCACTCGTTTACGCCGCAATACGCCAGTCCGGAGCAAGTCTTAGGACATCCCATCACTACGGCGTCTGACATCTACTCTTTGGGCGTCCTTCTCTTCTTGCTGACCGCCGGCGTGCTTCCGTATGAGTTGAAAGAGTTCACAACAGCGGAGATGGTGCGCTTGATCTGCGAAGAGCCGCCGCTCAAGCCTAGCGATGAAGCCACGATCGGCAAGCTGGATTCCGACATCGACGCCATTGTTCTGAAAGCCCTTCGAAAAGAGCCGGCAGAACGGTATGCCAGCGTTGATCAACTGATCAGCGATCTGGATGCCTACTTGAATGGCCGCCCGGTTGGGGCGCACCACGGTAGCTGGCGCTACTGGGCAAGTAAGTTTGCTCGCCGAAACAAACTCGCGCTGGCGGCCGCGGCTGTGCTCTCGGCAACGCTCGTCGCCGGAATCGGCGGCGTGGTCTGGCAGGCGCAGGTCGCCAATGCGCAGCGCCGCAAAGCGGAGTCGCGCCTGGAAGACTTGCGCAAGTTGAGCAACACGCTGATTTCCGACATCGACGACGCAATCCAAAAGCTTCCGGGGTCCACTCCGGCGCAGAAGCTACTGGTGGATACTGTGCTGGAGCATCTGGATCGAACCGCGAAAGATACTTCCGACGATCCGAAACTGCAACTCGACTTGGTGAATGCCTATACAAAATTGGGTAATGTCCAAGGCAATCCATATGACCAGAACATCGGCGATCAGCAAGGTGCGGTTGCGAGCCTCGACAAAGCCCTCTCCATCGCCACGAGGCTAGTTCGGAGAGAGCCTGAAAACGCAGGCCGCGCACCGGGCGCTGGGATGGGTCCAGCAGTCGCGGAGCGAAGTTTTGTTCGGGATGGGAAAGACACTGGATGCAGTGCCATCTATGCGCGCCGCAGCGGCGGTTTTCAATGACCTGGCATCGAGGCCCGGGGCAAAGGTGGAGGCGCTGATTGACGCTGCGACGGCGTATGGAGGCCTCGGCGACGAACTGGGGCAGAGTGGGACCGCGAGCCTCAGCGATTCGGCGGGAGCGCTGGCCGCCTATCAGAAAACCTTGGAGATCGACGAGCGCATCCTCAAGATGGATCCAGCAAACATCCGCGTGCGGCGGGGCCTTGCCCTGTGTCTGATGAAGGTCGCCAACATCAAGACCGAAACCGATCCGGCCGCGGCATTATCGGACTACGATAAGGCGATTGCCGGCATGAATGCGTTGCCTGAGGATGTCAGGAAGTCTCTACCCAATCAGCGCATAGTGGCGGTCATGATGCGTAAGAACGGCGTAGCCTTGAAGGAAATTGGGGAGTACCGACTAGCGCTGCCTTACTTTGGGCAGGCCCGCGCCATTCTCCAGCCGTTTGTGGCCGCCGATCCGAACGACACCCGAGCCGGAAATGACTTGATAGCGGCGCTAGGAGATGAGGCGGAGTGCTTTGAAGATCGCGCCAGTGGTGTTTTCACATACGAAAAGGCGAATCGTGAAGAAGACGCGGCGAGCGCGCTGCGGCTGTTTTCGGAGCTGCGTTCCAGGCTCGAGCACCTGCTTCGGCTCGAACCAGCCAACCTCGACTGGCAGGCTACGCTCGGATTCGCTTTGATTCGTACAAGTTTGCAACAAGGGGCACGGCATCAATCCGGCGAGAGTTTGGAACTTGCTGAGAGAGGTGTCAGGGTCCTCAAACACGTCGGAGAGCAAAAGGATGCGCAGGGGTTTCACCTCGATCAAGTTGCTACTGGCCTGTTGATTGTTGTTCCGCAACATCTGCGCGAGCCGGCATTGGCGGTGAAGTATGCGGAGCGAATCGTTGAAATGAGCCATCGCCGGAAACCCTCATATTTGCTAACCCTGGCAAGTGCGTATCGCGCCAACGGCGAGTCCGCCCAGGCCCGGGAAGCGGCCCGAGAGGGACTGGCTTTGCTCCCTCCATCCACACCGGCGACGGTCCCATCACGCGTCCGCAAGCAACTTGAGGCTGAGGCGGCCAAGTAATGGCAACCTTCCGCCAGAGGCGACGGATCAATGTCACCTCAATCACGGCCTTGTAGCCCGTGATACTCTCTGCTTGGCTGCTGTCTATCGGCGCAGCTGCGGTTCTAGCGCCTCGGCCAATAATCTGGAGTACTGTGCATGAGAGTCAATCTTAAGTCCCCGAAAGTCATCTTCGCGAGCGCCGCGTTTTGCGGCCTCATCAGTGTCTCTGTAGGCGCGGCTCAGCCACAGAGCGCCTCCGGCGCTGCCAAGCAGGATACGCATGGCATCGTCGTGGCCAACATGGATCCGGCCATCAAGCCGGGTGATAGCTTCTATCTCTACGCCAACGGCGCGTGGATGAGACGCACCGAAATTCCTCCCGATCGAAGGAGCGTTGGGGTCTTCTCGACCCTGGACGATTTGAGCAACCAGCGCACCCGGGAACTGATTGAGGAAGCCGCCAAGAGCAAATCGCCGGCCAGTTCCAACAGCGGCAAAATAGCCGCGCTCTACAACTCCTATATGGACGAAGCCGCCATCGAGTCGAAAGGCATTGCCCCGCTTCGCGCTCATCTCAAGTCGATTGCCGGCATCCACAATCAGCACGAACTGGCACGGGCTTTGGGTGAGAGCCTTCGGGCCGACGTCGATGCTCTCAACAACACCAACTTTCACACCCCCAATCTGTTCGGGCTGTGGGTCGCGCCTGGCTTTAACGACTCCGAGCACTATACCGCCTATCTGCTGCAAGGTGGGCTTCAACTGCCCGATCGCGAGTACTACGTGGCAGAGAACGATCGCATGCGCGACATCCGCACCAAGTACAAAGCCCACATCTCAGCGATGCTCAAGCTGGCGGGCTTCACCGACACGGACGCGCGCGCCGACCGCATATTCGAGTTGGAACACGCCATCGCCGAAAAACACCTGAGTTTGGCGGACAACGAAGATGTCCACAAAGCCAATAACACCTGGAAGCAATCCGACTTCGCCACGAAAGCGCCTGGCCTCGAATGGAACGAGTACTTCCGCGCCGCCGGCCTCGGCAAACAGGCTAGCTTCATCGTCTGGCAGCCGACCGCTTTCGTGGCCGAGTCCGCTCTGGTCGCCTCCACGCCCGTCGAAACCTGGAAGGACTGGCTGGCTTTCCACTTGATCGAAGACTATGCCGGCGTGCTGCCGAAAGCCTTCGACGACGAGCGCTTCGCCTTTGCCGGCAAGGTCCTCTCCGGCACTCCCGAGCAGCGCCCGCGCTGGCAGCGCGGCGTCGCGTTGGTCAACGGCTTTCTCGGCGACGCGGTCGGCCAGATCTACGCGCAGCGCTATTTCCCGCCCCAGGCCAAGGCTGAGGCGCAAGCGATGGTTGCGAACATTGTCGCCGCTTTCAAGAAGCGCATTGAAGCGCTCCCGTGGATGGATCCGGCGACAAAAGCGGAGGCCCAAGCCAAGCTCACCACCCTTTATGTGGGAATTGGCTACCCGGAGACCTGGCGCGATTACGCTGCCTATGAAGTCAAGTCGGACGACGCGTTTGGCAACCTATGGCGCGGCGGCCTGTTTGATTACCATCGCGCCGTCGCGCGTCTCGGCCACCCCGTTGACCGCACGGAATGGTCCATGACGCCGCAGACCGTGAATGCTGTAAACCTTCCGTTGCAGAATGCGCTCAACTTCCCCGCAGCCATTCTTCAGCCGCCCTTCTTTGACCCGCAGGCACCGGCCGCCGCCAATTATGGCGCTATCGGCACCGTGATCGGACACGAAATCAGCCACACCTTCGACACCGAAGGCAGTGCCTTCGATTCCAAAGGCCGCGTGCGCAATTGGTGGACATCCGGGGACTTGGCGCACTTTGAAGCCGCCACGGCAAAGCTCGCCGCGCAGTATGACGCCTATAAACCGTTTCCCGATCTCTCCGTGAACGGCAGACAGACGCTCGCAGAGAACATCGCTGACGTAGCAGGCATCTCCGCTGCCCACGATGGCTATCACGATTCACTCGCAGGAAAGACGGCGCCAACCCAGGACGGCTTCTCCGGCGAACAGCAGTTCTTCATTGCCTTCGGACAGAACTGGGCCAGGAAGTCGCGCGAAGCCGCTCTCCGGCAGCAGGTGCTGACGGATCCTCACGCCCCGGCGGAGTTTCGCGCCGATACCGTCCGGAATATCGACTCCTGGTACGCCGCGTTCGATCCCCAACCCGGAGAGACGCTCTACCTCGCCCCCGCGGACCGCGTTCGGATTTGGTAAACCCGGGCAACCATGCCTAAGCAGTGAGTAGCCAGACCTAAGCAGTGAGTAGCGACTGCACCTGGCTTACTAAGTCCGATCCAGCGTGGCCGGCGTCCGCGGTGGAAAAATCGGGCGGGAGATGCAGAACGTGCAGATTGGGCCCGCACCGCCGCAACTTCTCAACCGCCGCCTCAGCTCCCGGCAGCCCCAACATCCCCGGGCCACAAATCACCACGCGAGGTTGCAGGGCAGTCACAAGTGTCGCCACTTCCCTGAGATATTGCGTCGTAGTGACTTCGTAACCCGAGCGTTTCAATAAGGCATTCACGTAAGCCAATAGATCCCTGGACGTGTCAATGAACAGGATTTTAGCTCCGGGCGGCGCCAATCCCTCGCGGGCGGATCGCGGCGACTTGGAAAAGGCTTCAATGGCTTCACTTTCCGACCCGTACGACATAAACAGGCTCAACAAATTTGTCGCTTGAAGAACCCGTAGAACAAAAGGCGACATCTGGCAGAGTTTGACTTCCCCGCCCACGGACCGCAGAGCGCCGTACAGCCGAACCAAGACGCCCATCCCGGAGCTGTCGACGTAGTCCGCCTCTGCCAACTGCAGAACGACCTTCTTCCGGAGCTTCGTCTGCTTATCCAACTCGGCCTGCAGTGCAGTAACCGAGTCGCCCAGTGAAATGGGGCCCTGGCATCGAATTACGACGACATCTCCCGTTAGCTGGCTTTCTAGTGTCAGTCCCAAGTAGCCTCCGCGAACAACCCCAAACTCCGCCAAGTATAGGGCCAAGCACCGCCTCCAGGCAAGCTGGACGGTTCCGGTTATTGCGTATTCGGTGCAGAAGTGATATGCCATGTAGCGAAGGGATAACTATGCAACGACGCGACTTCCTGAAGACCGCGGCCGCCACCGGCGGTCTGACCATTCTGCGCAGCGGTCTGCTGCGCGGCGACACGGCGCCCAGCAACCGTCTCAACATCGCCCTGGTCGGCGTTTGGGGCCGGGGAACGGCGCACTATAACGTGATGCTCAAGGAGAACGTCGTGGCGCTGTGCGACGTCAATGACCTTCGCACCAAAGAGGGGCTCGAGATCTTCCCCAAGGCCAAGCTCTACTCGGATTGGCGCCGTATGCTCGACCAGAAGGATATTGAAGCCGTGATCATCTGCACGGCCGATCATCATCATGCCTTCATCGCCAACTGGGCTATGAATCGCGGCATGCACGTTTACTGCGAAAAGCCCATGGGCATGACCGTCGATGAAGTGCGCACGCTGCGCGCCACCTATCTCAAGAATCGCGGCAAGATCGCCACTCAACATGGCACACAGCGTCACGCCTATCCGAACTTCGAGCGCCTGCGCGAACTAGTCCTCGACGGCGCCGTGGGCGAACTCAAGACGGTTTACGGTTGGGACTCCCGTCAACTCCCGCGTCCGGGCTATCCCCAAGGCGAAGGCATGGTCCCCACCGCGCTGCACTACGAGCAGTGGATCGGCCCATCGCCCTACCATCCCTACAGCCCGCAATATTTCGGCGGCGGCAGCGGAATGAACTGCATCTTCTGGAACATGTATCGCGACTTCGGTGTCGGCCAAATGGGCGACATGGGAGCACACACCATGGACTTGCTGTGGAACGCGATCGATGCCGGTGCACCCACCTCGATTGAAGTCGATCAGGAAGTCAGCGACAAGTTCAATCCCAATATCACGCCGGTGAAACTAAAGGTCTCCTTCGAGCACCCAGCCAACCAGTGGCGTGGGCCAATCACAGTGGTCTGGTATCAAGGCGGGCTCAAACCCAATCCGCCCAAGGACTACATCAACATTCAAAAGATCGGCAACGGCGTCATCTTCGAAGGCACCAAGGGCAGCATTCTGGCTGATTTCACCACCCGCACCATCATTCCCAACAATGACGATGGCGACCTGACGTATTACAAGCACCGCTCCAAGAGCGACGTGTTGCCGCTGATCCAAGGCACTGGGCAAGTCACACAAACGCCGCCCCGCCCAAAAACTCAGCAGGCCGCGCACGCACAGCCGCCGCTCCCGCCGGGTTTTACAGCCTGGCCCAACCCCGAACCCACAGCCAGTGGATTCCCGGTCATCCAGTTCATGCAGAACGGCCTGCCCGCCGCTCTCGGTTTGCCCAATACGGATGTCGAGCAGATCCTCGCTGCCGAAAAAGAGGGGCATACCCCGAACCTGAACAACAGCCTCTTCCAGTTGGATTGGATCGACGCCTGCAAAGGCAAGAACAACTCCGAAACCCACGGCACCAGCAGCAAAACGCACTGCGACTTCGATTATTCCGGTTCCATGATGGAGCAGATGTTGCTCGGCCTCGTAGCGCATCAGGCCGGCAAGCGCCTAGAGTACGACCCGGCAACGGGCCGCATCACCAACGATGAAGTGGCCAACGCCTGGCTGAAGCGCAGTTATCGGAAGGGCTGGACCCTCAACGGATAACCGCCGGCGGCTCACCCTCGCGTTTGGAGAGTGAGCCGCCGCCCAGATGGGTTCGCGGTCAAACGGAACTGTTCTGTAGCGCGTCGTGAGCTTCGTGATGCGAAGCCCATGCACCCACGCCGAGAAGAAATCCGAAGTCGTACCACCGTCCCTTGTTATTCGTTTCGTAAATGCGCACACCCGGCATAAACAAACTGATCCAGAACAGCAACGGTGCGATGATGCCATGCCACAACCCGGCCCAGAACCCGGCAGGCGTGGCTCCCGGCAATTTGTATTTCGAATTCGATCCGGCAACAGCGAGTATATTGGCCATGCGTCTTCCACGATAGCCCAGAGCCGGGTATCGGCGCACCCCAGCCCCAATCGCCGGATAGCGGAGAATAGGAAAGCCGCCGCTCATGCCCGCAAATCTTCGTCCTTTTCTTCAGCTCAAGACGCTGCTCGGCGTCAATTTCTGGCAGATGCAGCTGGTCTTGTTAGCGATCGCAGTGGCTGTGTCTGGCCTGTTCTGGGTGATGCGAGGCTATGCGCACTTACCCGCGAATCTTCTCTTTACCTTCATCATCGGGAATTGCACAACACTAGCGATCACCCTGGCGACACCGTTTTTTGGAAAGCGCCCCTTCCCCTGGGACTGGTTCATTTACCTATGCATTTTGCTCCCTGTCAGCGCGGTCGCCAGTTCCATCGCGTCAGTAGCAAACCGGATCGCGTATGGCCAGACGGAACAACTGCTCCAGTTGGACTGGTTTGATATACGGACCGGCACGTTTCTCTCGCTGATCACCGGCGTTGTGGTTTACGTCTCAGCCAAGGCACGGGGAAAGCTGGAAGAGCGGAACCGCCAGCTGGAGCAGCAGGTCACGCTGGGCCAAATCAAGCTGCAGGCCCACGAGGCCGAACTGAAGACCGCCCACGAAATCCAGGCCCATCTGTTGCCGCGGGAGATTCCGCAGGTGAAGCCTTTCCAAATCGCCTGCGCGTGGGAGCCGGCCCGCTCTGTGGGAGGCGACTACTTCGATGTGCTTACACTGGCGCCCGGCAAACTCGGCATCTGTATCGCCGACGTCTCCGGCAAAGGCATCACGGCAGCACTGCTGATGGCAAACCTTCAGGCCGCCGTGCGCGCATTCGCTCCAGAAATCGCCGGCCCTGGCGCGTTGTGCTGCAAGCTGAATGAGGTCTTGTGCGGCAGTATTGCGCCAGGCAAGTTCGTGACTTTCTTTTATGGCGTGATTGACGGCGAGAGCTTGACTCTACACTTTGAGAATGCCGGACACTCAGCGCCAATCGTATTGCGAGGAGACGACGCGACGATCCTCTCCGAAGGCGGCACGGTTCTGGGCCTGTTCCCAAAGTCGACGTATGAAGAGCGCCAGTTCGCGCTCCAGCTGGGCGATTGCCTCTTGCTGACCACCGACGGCGTAACCGAAGCCGCCAACGAGGCCGACGAAGAGTTCGGCAATGAACAAGTAATCGCTTCCGCCCGAGCCGCGCGAAGCCTCGGTGCGCAGGGCATCCGAACGCGGATTCTGGAAGACGTCACCCGTTTCTGCAAGGGCAACTTCCACGACGATGCCTCGCTGATCGTCGTGACCGTGGAGTGAGCCTACTCAAGTTCTTGGAGAAGTCGGCTCTTCGATCTTCGGAAGCTCCCAGCCCTTGCGGCGCGGACGATGGTTGGCCAACAGGTTGGCAGCTTCGTCGCCGACGACCTGCTCGCTCACCGGGTCCCAGCGCAGTTTGCGGTTCACCGGCGCGCCAGGTTCGCCAGATGGCAGACCGTCACCGACCGGTGCGCAATCTCGACGTCCGCGTTCGGCCGCTTGCGGCTCGGGATACATTCCAGCCAGAAGCCCATGTGGTACTGCGCCTGCCAAAGGGCACGCTTGTCATGCCACTTGTCGATTTCTTCCTGCGGCGGCAGATCCAGTGTTACACCCGGCGCATCAATCTTGAAGTTATTGCGCCAGATGTCGATGGTGCCCTTCTCCCCGATGAACCGGCCGCCGCCTTGCAGGTCTTTGTTCTGGTCGTTGTACGGCAATTCAAGCCGCACTTCCACGCCATTCGCGTACCGGAACGCGACACCACCTGCCGGCTCCGCCAGTGGCCAGAACTCCACCGGGCCGGAATCGTCCATCCCAAGCGCCATCTGAACCATGTCCAGGCCGTGTGCGCCCCAATTCGTCGTCTCGCCGCCTCCGTAGTCCTGGTAGCTTCCCCAATGGCTGTGCAATTGGCTGTTGTAGGGGCGCATCGGCGCTTGTCCGGTCCAGGTGTCCCAATCCAGCTTCTCCGGCTTTGCCTCCGCCGGAAGAGCTTCGCCGAAGGGCTTGGCATCAGGATAATTCAGGCACTGGACCAGCTTGATCTTGCCCATGCCACCTGTGCGCACAAGTTTGCACGCGATCTGGTCCATCTCCATGGATCGCTGCTGCGTGCCGACCTGAAACACGGTGTTGTACCTCCGCGCGGCCTTCACCAACGCGGTTCCCTCGCCTGGATAGAGCGTCAGCGGCTTCTCGGCATAGACATCCTTACCGGCCTGGCAGGCGTAGATGCAGGGGATCACCCGATCGAAGTCCTGCGTCGCAATGATCACGGCGTCGATGTCCTTGCGATCAAGTATCCGGCGGTAGTCCTGGTACACATCCCATTTCGCGCCACGTTTGGTGGCGGCGTCCTCGGCTCGCGTCAGATAGCAATCCGAAAGCGCGACCACCTGCCCCGGCTTCGGCAACTGGTCGATCAACAGGTTCGCACGGAACCCTACGCCAATCACTCCCACGGTGATGCGGTCGTTTGCGCCGCGCATGCCGCGCGTAAGGATCAGCGGCAACGCGCCGGTCTTCAGAAAGGTACGTCGAGTCGTGTTCATGCAGGTAACTCCACCTCGCTCGATTGAGGACGTTTTCGAAGCATCCAGATCGCGAAAACCAAAATCAAAATCAACGGTCCGAGCACCGCCAGTTCCATCAGCGATTCACGAAAGATCCGGTCATGCTCGGCCGCCGGCATGCTTTGCGTGCCAAAGTTCGCTGCTTCCATCGTGATCACCAGCAGGCGCCGGATGGAGGCAATCAAGCCGACGATCAGAAAGGGCTCGGTTTCAAGAACGTGCGATCGGATGGATATCCGCACCGTATGCAGAATCTCCACCAGCATCAACGCCAGCAGCAATTGATCGAGTACCTGGAGCACACCGTTGGCTAACGATCCCTGCGCGAGCTGCGTCCAGAGGCGATAAGCCGCGTCCCCGATGGTTGTTGCAGCAGTGAGGACAAGCAGCGCGCCGAGTACAACGTAAAACAGCACCTCGATCGATTGCAGATAACGCTCTGCCCCGTTACGCAGCCTTTCTCTGAGTTTCGTCACCATCCGTCCTCACCCTCTTGTAAACCGCCACTCTATCGCAAGGCCGTGCCAACACGGCATCCCTATTCAACAAACGTAAAGAGTTCACCAGCTATTCTATGGGCGTAGACCGCATTTCACGGTTGGAGAACATGCGCACATTCAGCAGCCTTTACGGCGAGAAGAATTCAGAAGTGCGCCATATCCTCGACCGTGTTCGCTGCCCTTCGCTCCGGCGCTTGGAAGAACTCCTGAGCCAGTGCCGGGTGGAGACGCCGGGCTTGGCCGAAGTCGCTGAGCTGCTCGAGATTGGCGCGGATCCCAGTGCCACTGAGCAGTTCGAATTGCTGCGCTCATTTGTGCGGGGGCAATGGTCCCGCGCTGAGGGAAATCGGGTGCGCTATGTGGCGCCCATCTACGTTTCCAGTTTCTGCATCGATGCCTGCCCGTACTGCAATTTTTCGGTCTCGCGAGCGGAGACCGAGCGGCATCGCCTGACCCTCGAAGAGCTCGACGCCGAAATCGACGCGGTAATCAGCCGCGACGCGCGGGTCATCGAGCTGGTCTATGCAACCGACCCGGAATGCGATCAGGAGACGCTGGTCCGCCATGTGGCTCGCGCCGTTTCAGCGCTTGAAGGCCGGCTGGGCTCCGGCGTTTTGCTGTGCACCGAATATCTGTCAGACCGGGACTACCAGGCGCTGCGCGAAGCGGGCCTGCTCGGAATCGTCCAGTGGGACGAGACGCTGGATGAAGATGCGTACCGCCGCTGGCACGCGCTAAGCCCGCGTAAACGCAACTTCCCTGCGCGCATGGACAATCACGACCGGGCACTGGCGGCCGGGCTCGAGGTCGCAACCGGCGCGCTGCTTGGTCTCGCCGGCTTCCGTTATGACGCGCTGATGCAAGTGGCCAAGTCGCGTCACTTCGTCGCCGAGCACGGTCGTGGGCCGTTCGTTCTCGGCACCGCCCGCTTGCAGCCCATCGCCGGCCAGGAACTGCGGGTGCCAACCCGCGTCTCGGATCGGGCTTACGAGACGGTGCTGATGGTCTATAAGATTGCTGTTCCCGAAGCGGGCCGCTGGCTGCAAACGCGCGAGACCTTCGACATGAATCTGCGGAATCTGCTGGATGGCGACGTGTTCACGTATCGCTGCGGCGAGGTTCGCCCCGGCGGCTATAGCCAGCCGCCCTGCGCGGCGCAACTTGGCCAGTTCGGCGTGAACGAGCTCGAACGGAGCTTTGTGGAAAGCGAGCTTGCCGAACGGGGCTTCCGCATCGACTACGAATGGATGCGAGGCTGTAATTCACGTGGGGCTGGGTCCCCAGACCTCCGCCTGGCGCCCACGGCGGGCCCTCCCAACACGGCGAAAGCCAGTGCCTAGGTCGAATCCCATGCGCGCCTTGATCCTCATATCAGCTCAGGAAGACCGATAGGAACGTGTTGAAACAATCTTCGGCCTCGATCCGGATCGGCGGCCGTTTTGAAGCTTGGCAACAGTTCTTAACGTTCGAGCTCTGTCTCAGCAAGAACAAGCATTGCGGTTTTGAGCGATGAGGCAACAAGCGCGCAGGCGCCGCAAACGGAACGCAATCCCCATTTCCTCAAGTGGCCGGAAGTGCCATGTCCTCAATCAGATCAACGCTCTCGAAATAAAGTAAGGACCGGACTCTGCCGATTCACTCTGTGCGCAAGCTTGAATGTTTCCCCATCGGCCGGCTGGACCACGATCATCCGAATGATCTGTAACGAGTATTCGCTCTTCCGCGTTACTACTAAAGGATTAGTTGGTTTATCATTGCCTATTGATGTTGCTCCTGGGGAAAGAATGTATGTCTCGTAGCCGCCTGCTTCTGCTGCGCATAGAGCGACCAGTCATGCTAATTGGCGCCTGATGGTAATTGGAGTCCCTGAGAAGCAATACGCTGGCCGAAACCACCTGCTATGTGCGGGGCGGTTGGTCGCGGTCGCAGGACTTCTGTTGACGTCAGGGATTCTCAGCGCCCAGCAGATGTCGACGTTTATCTCGGATGCCTCGGCACCGCCGGAACTTCTGCAACCAGTTCTCTCTGAGGCGGGTCCGCAGCCGGCGGTCCTGACATTAGGCGATCCAAGTGGCGATAACGTGCCGGATTTCGTCACGGGTGGGGGCACCGGCGGCAGCCTGCTGTCCAGCAGCGCAAAGATGCCGTCGTTCGAGGCCATGCTATCCCCGCTCAGTTCCACCGGCGAGCAAACCAAGCGCATTCTGGGCATCATGCCAAACTTCGAGGCCGTCAGCGCCAACACTCATCTTCCTCCGCTATCCCTCAAGGAAAAGTTCTGGCTGGCCACCGAGAACACCTTCGATTATTCGTCGTTGATCTCCGTCGGGATGCAGGCGGCCATTGAGCAGGCAAAGAACCAATACCCGGAGTTCCATGAGGGCGCGGCCGCCTACGGACGTTACTACTGGCACACGTTCGCCGACTCGGGGGTGGAAAACTATCTGGTCGGAGCCATCTTCCCGGCCATCACACACGAGGACCCTCGCTATTACACCCTGGGCCGGGGACAGGTCCTGGAGCGTGCGCGCTATGCCATAAGCCGTCTTTGGATAACCAGGAGCGACGCGAAAGCCTCAACCTTCAATTTCTCCGAGATTCTTGGCAGCGGCGTGGCGGCGGGAATTTCCAGTCGTTATTACCCGCGCGAAGCACGCGGCTCCGGTCAAACTCTTGAGAGATGGGGCAGCCAGTTAATCAACGACGGCATGGCCAACGTCATCCAGGAGTTCTGGCCCGACATAAACCAGAGACTTTTCAAGCGCCACTAACAGTAGTGTGAGAGGGTCTTCGACCGCGTTCCCCAACATCGGGGAAGGGAGTCCGGGACGTCCCTCATCGCCCTTCACCTTCCACCGCCCGATACGCACCCGCCCAGAAGTCTTTGAACACCGCGGGTGGTTCCGGTGAATCCATCATGCGCTGCGTCATCAGTATCCCGATGAAATCGTTGGCCGGATCCGAATACGCGGAAGTACCAAAACCGCCGTTCCAGCCGAATCGGCCCGGAACGGTCCATGGCATCTCACGATGAATGTCGACCGCCATGCCAAAGCCCCAACTGCTGTGACCCCCAAAGAACATCTCCGCACCGATCCTGTGCTCAGGCCTGAGTTGATCGCGCGTCATCGCTTCAACCGCGGCTTCCGATAAGATTCGCTCTTTACCCCACACGCCCTTGTTCAGCAGCATGCGGCAAAACGCGTAGTAATCATCGGCAGTGGATACCAGCCCGCCCGAGCCCGATTCAAACGCTGGTGGGAGGCTGTATTCGCTGTTCTCCCAGCTGTCGAACACCTCCAGCTTCCGGCTGATGGGATTGAATTGATAACAGCTCGGCAGCCGATCCAGCTTTGACGCTGGAACACTGAACGCGGTGTCCTTCATCCCCAGCGGCTCAAACAAGCGTTCGCGCAAGAACGTCCCGAACGATTTCCCGGAAACACGCGCGATCAAAACACCCAGCACATCGGAACCGGTGTTGTAGGCCCAGCGCTCGCCTGGTTGATACATCAGCGGCAGTTCGCCTAGTCTGCGCAGCCATTCATCCGGGTCCGGCGTCAACGATGGGCGCGGAGGCCCGTCGCCGCCGAGATGCCCGTCACCGATGGGTTTCTGAATGGGATAGGTTCCAGGCATCGCCATGACGCTGCCGAAGCCGAGGCAAAACGTCAGCAAGTCGCGGAGTGTGATCGAGCGCTTGGCCGGAACCGTGTCGTCGAGCTGTGAGTCGATCCGCTTCAGCACCTTGCGATTCGACAGTTCGGGCAGCCAGTGCTCCACCGAATCGTCCAGCCGGAGCGCGCCGTTATCGACCAGAATCATTGTGGCGGCCGCGGTGATCGGCTTGGTAATCGATGCGATCCGGAAAATCGTGTCTCGGCGCATCGGATCTTTTCCGTCGGCGGTCATCGTCCCCACGGCATCAACGTGAATTTCATCGCCGCGGGCGATCAGCGTGACGACGCCGGGAATATCGCCGCGTTCGACGTAACCCTTCATCGCCGCGTGCAGATCGGCGACCCGTGCCTTATCGAGCTTGTCAGTGATCGTTCCAATCCTCCTGAATCCGACATGTTAAACGCCGCGCAAACCAGTGCCACCCTTAGCCGCGGCGCAGCCTGCGGGCCGTGGTTTCCGGATGGCTACGCCGCGGGGCCCCAGTATCGCAACCAAACGAACACCAGCGTTGTCGCCAGGACGGCAAGCGTGAGACCCACACCGCCCCGCGTCAGAAGCTTTGTCGTCCTTTGGCGCTTGGCCTTCTGCATCTCATACGTGACAACGGTCACCAGCAGGAACGCCACGCAGACCGCGAAGAAAGCGAAGAAAATATAGTCCATCGCGATGATGTCGCTGACCGTCGGCAAATCGCTGCCCAGCTTTTGATACAGCACGGAGGTCGTCAGCAATGCCGTGACGCCGATAGAAACCCGAGCGATGATGACGTCGGGAGCCACAGAGTACCCGATCAGGACGAAAAACAGGATGCAAACCAGAGGCAGAAAACTCTTCGCCGCGAAGCCGGCCGAATCGCGCTTAATCGTAACTGCGGCGTTGATCCGGTTGATCTCCACGTCAGCCTCATGCGCGTTGGCTGCCTGATCCCCGAACGAAGACTCGAGCGCCACGACATCGCGGTAAAAAACCTGATCCTTCAATCGCCAGAGATGAGAGCTCAGCAGCGGGTTGGCGGCGATGGACGTGCCGGCGCTCGCTCTACCGCTCGGCCCTCGCGCGCCGGTCTTTCCGTACGCCAGAATCAAACTGTAGCTGGTGCTGTTCCGGACTTGGATCGGGATCTTCAACGTCTGCTGGTCGAACGGAAAGCGCGAGAGATCGTAGTCGGCGTGGAAAACCCCTTTGACGTGGTAGGTGACCGTGGTGAAGCCCGCCTCGGCGTGGCGCGCGACCTGATTTCCCAATTGAGCGCCAGATACGGCGTTCGGAAACTCCACCTCGAGCGGATCCAGCTTCAGGTCGTCTTTGTGCCGGAGCCAGAGGAAAAAATCGGCCGCGAAAGTACTCGTCCGGACCTCGACGTCATCCAGGGAATTCAGATCGATGCCGGCGTATACAACCGGCGTCTTCACGACCTTCGTGCCGTCCGCGTCTACTATCATGCCGTCTGCTACCAGCCGGTCCCATCCCGGTACTTCCGCCGAATCGGCAACGGGCGTGAACTGGACGGGCGCCGAAACCAGCCGCCCTTCGTAGAACACCCCGACAGAGACACCTTGCTGGACGTTGTGGCCTTTGTCGAAATAGATGGGCCCGGCAACTCCCGTTGCCGCAGTTTGCGCGCGGTCCAGTGAAGCCAGCCAATCCCGAATGCGCCGCCGGTCCGCCGGGCGGTCGGAGCCCGTTACACCCATTGCCGCAATCGCATCGAACAGCAGACGCGCCCCCTCATACCAGCGCACCGCCTCCGGATTGGGGTCTGCGCCGTAACGCCTCCTGTATCGGCTCGCAAACGCCGTCTGCGCATAGCCGGCGACATCGTCAAGCTGCGGCGCCGCGACATTGAATTCAGCCGTGTAATATCCGGGCGGGAGGTTGCGATCGCTTTCCGTCTTCGCAAACTGCGCGCTCAATCCGTCCGTCGCCAGGGAACTGTAGCCCATGGACTTGAAGGGACCGAGCCTGTCGCGCAGAGCGCGCAGCACCGCCGGTGTCTCGGAGTACTGGGTGCCCAGCACGACGATATCTCCCTTGGGTAACTTCGCCAGCTTCTCTGCGATCTCGGCCATCGCGCCTGGGTCCTTCGCCTGGGCAGGAAGGAAAGCAAGATCCGCCCCGATTCTTATGCCCTCGCTCTTCGCTCGGTCGCGCAGTTCTGAAGCGAACTCGTCTCCGGCCGTGCCCTTTTCACGGATGACGGCAATTTCATGAGCTCCGAACTGGTAACGCGCATAGTCCGCCAGGATGCGGCCTTGGCCGCCCGCATCGCGAAACAGCCGGAAGAACCAATCGTTATTCTTGGTCACCATCAGCCCGGAAGCCGCGCCCGTTATGGCCGGGATTCCCTGTTGTTTGTAGATTTGTCCCGCTGCGATACCCGCCGGGGTTGCTACCTGGCCGAGCACGGCCAGCGCGGGCGTTTCTATTGCGATTTTGAGCGCCAACTCGCGCGCAAGCGCCGGTTGATCGCCATCATCGTAGACATTAACCCGGAGGCGCTGGCCGTTTACGCCTCCGGCCGCGTTGGCTTCATCGACGGCCAAGCGCACCGCTTGCTCCAGATCCTTGCCGCGAAGCGCAGCCGGACCCGTCAACGGCCCGACGGCTGCAATGGTCAACGTGCTACGGTCGTCGCGCGGGCCGGAGCAGCTCGCGGCGAGCAGCACCAAACCTGCCGCGGCAAGGGCACTTACCCACTGGAAGGCCCGCAGCCGGCGCGCGGCCGGGCGGGCGTTACGAAAGGACTCTAGCGAGCGCCCAACTCTTTTGTGTTTCAACTGATTCCGCTAGTCTACAACCAGAAAGTTACAAACACTCTACAAGCGAACGGACCAATCTCCTGTCAGAAGCACGCGATTCGGAGAAGACGAGCGGAACCGGGAAAGGCTTTCGAGGACGCTCCTTGGTTCGGAAAGTTAGGCGCCGAAGCCAGCGGCTAACCTGGGCTGAAACCGTCGAACGTCACGTCCGCCGGCCCAACACCACCGTGTGCGGGCCGTTGGGAACCGGCTGCCCGGTCACATCGGTAAATCCCGCCTCATGATACATCGTTTTCAGCGCGCTCAACGGATAAGCTTCCCCTGAAGGCGTCGTAAGCAGCATCGTGAGGCTAAACCCCGCGGCCATCGGCGGCGAGACCCGGTCTTCATTGGGCACGAACTCCAGGGCGGCGAGACGGCCGCCAGGCTTCAGCGAGGCATAAATCTTCTTCAGAATCCCCACACAGGTCGGATGGTCGAAGTGGTGCAGGAAGTTCGTCAGTAGAGTGATGTCGTAGGGACCGCCAAACTCCACCTCAAAGGCACTGCCCGGAAGCAATCGGTAACGGTCTTCCACGCCCGCCTTACGCGCATTGCTTTTCGCGACTTCCAACACTTGCGCCCAATCCACCGCCACGATATTCGCTTGGCGGTTCAGCTTGGCCACCGCGATGCCGAACAAGCCGTGCCCGGCTGCGATGTCGAGCACCTGCAGGGGTCCATCCATGCCTTGCAAAGCGATGTTTCCGAGTGGAGCAGCCATCGGCGCCATCATGGGCGCCATGCTGTGCGCAAACTCGACCCAGACTGGATTCTCAGGCTCCACCGTCCCGTCTCCCGGGAGGAGCGTGCGGCCGCTCCGCACAATCTCCGGCAGGCGGCGCGCGATGTCCTGCACTTGCGGGTCGCCCAGGAAGCGTGAGATCGACGCCACACAGGCAGGCGAACGGGGATCCAAGAAGAGCTCGCTCGTCGGCGTGTGCCGGTAACGATCACCTTCCTTCTGGAGGAATCCATGGATCGTCAGGTAATCGCAGAGAATTCGAATCCCGCGCTCGGAGGCCGAACAGTGGCGAGCAAGCGAAGCTACGTCGCCTGGCCCCTCGCCGACAGCTCGAAACAGATCGAGTTCAATCCCTGCGCGCAAGGCCGCCGTCTGCTGAAAAGCCAGCAAGGTGTCAAAAATAAGGCCTGGTGACGGCGCCGACGCTGCGTGGTGGCCAGATGCCATGAAATTCCTCCGAGCCGGCTCATAAATACCGGCAGGAAGAACTATAGCAAAGCCGGGAGAGGACTATTGATTGGGTTGCTGATTCGGATCGGGCGGTTTCTCGCCCGGCCTGTATAGACTCGGGATCTTCTTCTTTTGATCCTGATTCTGCTGGTCCTGTTGCTGCTTCTTACGCTCTGCAGCCTCCTTGGTGGACATCGACGCTTCCCGGTCCTTCTTCTCCTTTTCGTCGGAGGCGAGCACCTCGGCTTGCCGCTTGGTCGAATCTTCCTGAGAGAGTTCCAAGCTGTCGGAAGTCGTGTCGATCGCTTGTTTCAGCACAAAGTCGTAGCGGCTGATGTCGGGCGGGTTCATCGGTTCAATCTTGTTTAGCTTTTCGACAAACTCTTTCTCCGCCTCCGCTACCGCGAGCATGCCTTTATCTATCGGGATCTTGCGCCGCAGTGCGTCGTCGGCCACGGAATCGATCGCCTCGATGATGTGTGAGTAGTCTTCCAGCGTGTCGTGAATGAAGGCGCTACGCCCGGGCTTCTGCTTCTGTAGGGTCTGCATGAGGATGTCCAACCGCAGCCGGGCGAATTTGACATACAGCTTCATCCGCTCATTGGGCTCCTGAACATCGCGTATCTGGTCCACCTCGATGGTGCTCAGATAGTCGCGCGCCTGGGCCGCTAAACGCGGCGCCATCGACACAAGAAGGAGCATTGGAGCGAGCCACTTCATTTTTTCATCACTCCATTTAAAAGCTTATCGTGAATGGCATCCACCTGTCGAAGCGTGTACTCCGCCCACCCCCGGTCCTCCACGGCCAAGTCGTCTATCAGTGATTGGAGCCGGCGCAATAAAGTCGCAACCCGGATCTCAGCTTGTTTGTAGAGACCCGCTTTGCGCGCCTCTTCCAGCGCTGATACGCAGGCATTCAGAAGTTTCGTCATATCATCCAGGTGCGCATCACCCTTCTTGATTTCCCCCGCGCCGTAAGACACCTTGGCTTTCTCGAACTCCATTTCCGCCAGCGCCAGCGCTCTTTGTGATCGCTTCCCGGGGTCGTGCTCAGTGTCGAGTTCGGTGAGCGGCGATTGCGCCCAGACCATCTGCCTGGAGGCGGTGAGCAGGAGAATTATTGCCAAAGACCCGGTTCTCAAGATGCCCTGGTAGTTGAACCTCCATGCCCGCATTAGCGATTCACCTCGTGCTCTAGAATTCGCACTCGTTGCCGGGCCTTGAATTCTTCGTCCGGGCTTTTCCCTTGGCTTAGTTCCAGAAAACGCCTGTAGTTCTCCAAGGCAGGCTTGATTTGTCTTAGCTTATCGAGAACGATGGCACGCAAGTAGTAGTGTCCGGGCTTTTCGGCGTTTAGCCGGTGGATCTGGTCAAGGGCCGCGATCGCCTGCGGATACATTTCCGCAATGACGCACGCCGTGGCGATTTCGCTCCACGCCACGGGATCGTTTGGTTTCAACTTCGCTGCCACGTAGAAACGATCAACCGCTTTCCGATAGTCTCTCTGGTCGCGCCAGATACGGCCCAGCGCCATCTGCACCTCATAATCATCCGGATTCGTCGCCAAGGATTTCTCGAGAATCGGCGCGGCTAGGCCTTCCTGGTTGTTCTGGATGTACGCCGTCGCCAAAGCCATTTGGTTGCTGAGAGTCGGAGACTGCTTCACGGCCAACTCAAACTGCTCTACGGCGAGTTGAGGCTGATTGGTGGCGAGATAAAGTTCCCCCAGTTGCTTCGCGGCGCCTGCCGTCCCCTGCGATTCCTTCAAAATGGCGATCGCTTCCGTGGGCCGCTTCGCGCCGGCATAGGCAGCAGCGAGCTCCAGCTCGTACGGCCTCAACTTCGGGTCCAGAGCCGCGGCCGCGCGATAGTGCTCCGCCGCTTGATCAAGTGCACCCAAGTGCAACAGGCTTTGTCCCAAGCCGAGTTCGGCGCGTGCCGACTTCGGGTTCATCCTGAGCACGGCTTCGTAGGACTTTGCGGCAGCGTCGTCTTTCCCGATCGCCAGTTGGTTGTCCGCCAGGGCCATTCGTGCCTGAAGCTCGTTTGGCTTGAGGCGGACCGCCGCCTCGAAGTGCGGTTCGGCTTCTGCCAACTGGTGGCTGCGGAGGTAGACGAGCCCTAGATTGAACTCGGCTTCATATAGCCCAGGCTTAAGCTCCAGCGCCTTCTCGAGGTGCCCGATCGCCTGGTCGTACTTCTGCAACGCCGCCTCCGCGAGCGCCAGATTAAACCAGGCGCTGTAGTCCTTCGGGTCATCCGCCGCCAGCTTCGTAAAGATCTGAAAAGCCTGTTGAAAGTCCTGGCGATCCATTGCCTTGAGACCGTCGTCTTCGGAATAGGAACTCACCGGATTGAGAGGCAGCGTGGTTTGGCACGGCGCACTGATTGCGGCAAGCAAGACCAGCGATACAACGAGAACCGGTCTGCGCATTGCTCTCGGCGTCATTTTGAACCGCTGCTGCTCGCCGCGGTCGTCGCCTCCCGATGCAGATGCGAGATCTTGATGCCCGCGAAAGCAACCACAAAAAAACCCACCACAACCAGCGGAAAGAACATGAGGCCCCACAGCACCATCGCGAAATTGCTCGCCAAGGGTCGAGCCACGCCCCATAGCATTACTGTGCGCACTGTCACCCATTGGGCCGATCCAAGATTGCCCGGCGCCTGTGGCACAACCGCGCTTAAGTGCAGCATCACCATCAGCGTGATCGACGCCGGCCAAGGCACCGGCAGATCGAATGCCCGCACAATCGCGTAGACGGGAACCACTTGGACCAACAGATATAAGCCGCTGACAAAAAACGAATAGTAAAGGTACCGGGAATGCCCGATCAGGTGCAGATCGTCGATCAGCGTGTTAAACCATGCCGGAGGTTGAATGTCGAAAAACAAATTGATGCTTTGCTTCCGGGCATACATGGCATAGCCGATTACCAGGGCCAGCGCGACCACCATTAACCCCAGCATGTAACCGCCTTTAATTAAGACCGGCGGCAATTTGCCGATTCGCAGTGCCAGAAAAAAACTAGCCACCAGCCAAACACCGTCGAAAATGCGCTCGATCAGCGCAGAGGCGAACGTCACCGAAAGCGGAATCTGCGACGAACGGGAAACCATGAAACAGCGAATCAACTCCCCGGCGCGAAGCGGCAGGATTTCATTGACGTACAAGCCGGTATAGATAGCGCGCATCAGCCGCCAGAAAGAAACGCGCTCGATGGGCCGCAAAAGAAGCTCCCAACGCCAGCCTTGAACCAGGAATACCAGCACATCCGAGAGAATCGCGACAGTGACCCAGGCCCAATGCATTCGCCGCAGTTCGCCCCAGAAGCGCGGCAGGTCCATCCCGTGCAGAACCCACGCGATGCAAACCAGCGAGAACACGCAGGTGCCGATGATGATGACCCACGACCGCACCTGCCGGGAGCGTTCCGACGCGATATTGGGGATCGATGGGACGCCCACGCTGACCATGATAGCGTCGGCTTGTCCAAGCTCGCTGAAAGTGCCCCACGGCTGGTTTCACGCTTGGTGATGGCAACTTCGATACACTCTCGTTAAACGAAATCCGGGGACTTAAATGCGCGCCATCGAACCGCGCTTTGGGATATGACTGGTCTTCGAGGACGGACGTGGATGATCAGAATTCAAAAAGTAGCGGTGCTGGGTGCTGGAACCATGGGCTCTCGGATTGCGGCCCACTTTGCAAATGCCGGAATCCCGGTGCGGCTTTTGGACCTTCCCGCTGACGGCGACGACCTCAACGCAATTGCAAAAAAAGGCATTGAGGCCGCCCTAACCCATCGGCCGGCCGCGTTCTTCACGCCAGCCGGCGCACATTTGATAGAGGCTGGCAACTTCGAGGACGATTTCAAGCGGCTGGCTGACTGCCAGTGGATTATCGAAGCGGTCACCGAGAACCTGGAAATCAAGCGTGCGCTCTGGAGCAAAGTCGCGCTCCATCGCCATGGCAGTGCCCTCCTCTCCACCAACACCAGCGGCATCCGTCTCGAGGAAATCTCGCGCGATTTCCCGGCCGACTTCCAGCGGCGATTCCTCGGTACGCATTTCTTTAATCCGCCGCGCTATCTGCACCTGCTCGAAGCCATCCCTGGGCCTGCCACTGATCCGGAACTCCTGAGTTTCGTTCAGCACTTTGCAGAGAGTGCGCTGGGCAAAGGTGTGGTGCTTTGCAAGGACACACCGAACTTTGTTGCCAACCGCATCGGCAGCTTTCTCGGGGCCGCCATTCACCGCGCCATGATCGAGTTCGACCTCAGCATCGAAGAGGTAGACGCCCTAACCGGGCCTCTGATTGGCATTCCCAAGAGCGCGACGTTCCGGCTGCTTGACATCGTTGGCTTGGACGTATGGCACTTCGTGTCGCGGAACCTCTATGAGGCAGCCACCGATGATCCATGGCGCGAGTGGTTCACAGCTCCGCCCTTCATGGCCAGGATGGTGGAGAATGGCTGGCTGGGCGAGAAGCGGGGTCAAGGTTTCTACAAACGTGTCGGCCCTCACAAAGAGATTCAAGTGCTCGACTGGAAGACCCTCGAGTATCAGCCAGCCAAGAAACCGAGGTTTGAGAGCGTCGAGGCAACCAAACCAATCACCAGCTTCGGCGAGCGCCTCCGCACGATCATCTCAGGCGACGATCGGGTAGGCCGCTTCCTCTGGAGCGTGCTGCGTTCTTACCTTGAATACTCGTCAGCCATGGTCGGTGTGATCTCGGACCGCATTGTGGAAATCGACCGCGCCATGCGTTGGGGCTATGGCCATCGCCTCGGTCCGTTCGAACTGTGGGACGCGTTAGGCGTTGAGCAGGTCGCCCGTCGTATGCAGGCCGGGGAAAGCCGCCTGCCCGAATCGATATCCCAGATGCTGTCGGAAGGAGCGCGCTCATTCTACCGGCCGGCCGATACACTTGGCTTTCCGCATACGGAATACTTCGACGTTCCGCACGGTATTTACGCGCCCCTCGAAGACCGGCCCAACGTCATCGTGCTCAGCGACCTTAAGCGGGCCCGTGGCAAAGTCGCCGGAAACCCTGGCGCTTCCCTGATTGACCTGGGCGATGGCGTCTTGTGCCTGGAGTTCCATAGCAAGATGAACGCGATTGGCGAAGACGCGATGCAGATGCTTGACCATGGCGTATCGCTGCTGGAGTCGAAATTTGAAGCGATGGTGATTGCCAATCAGGGCGAGAACTTCAGCGTCGGCGCCAACCTTGTGCTCTTGCTGATGGCGGCACAGGAAGAAGATTTCGATGGCATCGCCACCATGATTCACCACTTCCAGCAATGCATGTTGCGAATCAAGTACGCGCCGCGCCCGGTGATCGCGGCGGCCTTTTCCCGGGCTTTGGGCGGTGGTTGCGAGGTGGTGCTCCAGAGCCATCGCGTGCAGGCCTCGGCTGAGCTTTACATGGGACTTGTGGAGGTCGGCGTCGGACTGATCCCCGCGGCAGGCGGCTGCAAAGAGATGGTGTTGCGATCTGCCGACCCTATGAAGGCCTTTGATCTGATCGGGCAGGCAAAGGTGTCAGCGAGCGCCGCCGACGCTCGCCAGCTTGGCTATCTGTGTGACCAGGACGCGATCTCCATGAACCCGGAGTTCCTGATCGACGACGCAAAGCGATTCGCGCTTGCCCTGTCGCCTGCGTATCGCCCCGGGGCGCCGCGCACCGACATCGTAGTTGGTGGCGAACCGGCCTACGCCAAGATGCGCTTGACTGCCTGGTCGCTGCATGAGAGCGGCATGATCAGCGAGCACGACCTCGCCATCGGTGAAAAGCTGGCCTACGTCCTCAGTGGCGGACGCGTCACCGCAGGCAGCGTTGTCACCGAGCAGTATCTGCTCGATCTCGAGCGCGAAATGTTTCTCAGTCTCTGCGGCATGCGCAAGTCGCAGGACCGGATCCAGCACATGTTGAAGAGCGGCAAACCGCTCAGAAACTAGACTCCGGAGAGAATGAATCATGGAACAGGCAGTCATCGTTGATTGCGTGCGGACCGCGGTGGGCAAAGCCCCTCGTGGGTCGTTGCGGAATGTGCGGCCCGACGATCTGGCCGCGGTCACTATCCGCGCACTGACAGCCAAACATCCCGGCATCGCTCCCGACGACATCGACGACATCATCCTCGGCTGTGCAATGCCGGAGGCCGAGGCCGGCCTGAACATGGCGCGCATAGCCGGCCTGCGCGCCGGGTTGCCCGATAGCGTTCCGGGCATGACCATCAACCGCTTCTGCTCATCGGGTTTGCAGGCTATCGCGCTGGCCGTGGAACGGATTCAAGGCGGCTCTGCGCAGGCCATCCTTGCGGGTGGAAGTGAATCCATGAGCATGTTGCCTCGCGCGGGCAACAACTTTTCACCGAACCCTCATCTGGTCGATCAACTGCCTGAGGCCTATATGGGCATGGGTCAAACTGCCGAGCGCCTCTACCGCGGCTTCGCCATCTCCCGCCACGATCAGGACGCCTTTTCTTATCGCAGCCACCAAAACGCACTGGCCGCCCAAGCGGCGGGCCGCTTCGACGATGAGATTGTGCCGGTCGACGTGACACAGAAGCAGTTCGAAAACGGCGCTGCCCTGACTCGCACCTTTGAGTTTCGCAAGGACGAAGGCCCTCGCGCCGATACTTCGATCGAAGCCCTCGCCAAGCTCAAGCCGGTATTCCATGCCCGGGGCTCGGTCACTGCGGGCAACTCCTCGCAAACCAGCGACGGCGCAGCCATGGCGCTGGTCGCATCTCGTCGAAACGCCGCCAGGTGGGGACTGCGGCCCATGGCTCGATTCATTAGCTTCGCCGTAGCCGGTGTCCCGCCCGACGTGATGGGTATCGGTCCGGTGGTGGCTATCCCGAAAGCCCTCGCGCTGGCGGGACTTTCGCTCAAAGACATCGGGCTCATTGAACTAAACGAAGCGTTTGCGGTGCAGGCGCTGGCCGTCATCCGCAAGGCGGGTCTCGATGAGAGCATCGTCAACGTGAATGGCGGCGCCATCGCCCTCGGCCATCCGCTCGGGTGCACCGGCGCCAAACTCACCGCCACCCTCCTGCGTGAAATGCGCCGCCGCTCGGTACAGTTCGGCTTGGTCACCATGTGCGTAGGCGGTGGCCAGGGCGCCGCCGGCATTTTCGAGCTCCTGTAGAGAAAACTGTTGTAGTGTTGACTTGGGCTTTGCAAACCAGCTGCTGGCTCGGGAGGATTGTATGGCGACCATTACGGCTCCGGCCGGGAGCACCCTGCGAGGCGGCGAGTTTCTTCTCCGCGCTACCAGCGCCGGCGATGTCTTCACTCCGGAGGACTTCACGGAGGAACATCGGGCCATCGCCCGCACAACGGAAGAGTTTTGGCAGTCGGAGGTGGTTCCTAAGTTGGAAGCGATTCAGCATCAGGAAGCCGGCGTCGCAGTTGCTTTACTACGCAAATCAGCCGAAGTCGGCCTCACCAGCGTCGTCATTCCGGAAGAGTATGGCGGAATGGGTATGGATTTCACGTCCATGATGATTGTGGCCGAAGGCGTCGCGCGGGACGGTTCCTATTCTTCCTGGCACGGGGCTCATACCGGCATCGGCACCTTGCCGATCCTCTTCTTCGGCACGCCTGAGCAGAAACAGAAGTATCTTCCTAAACTTGCCACCTGCGAGATGATTGCCGCCTACTGTCTCAGCGAAGCCCACGCCGGCTCCGATGCCCTGGCTGCCCGCACTACTGCCCAACTCACGCCGGACGGGAAGAACTACCTGCTCAACGGCCAGAAGATGTGGATCACGAACGGGGGCGCCGCCGATCTCTACACCGTCTTCGCCAAAGTGGACGGCAAGCTGACCGCTTTTCTGGTAGAGCGCAGCTTCGCAGGCGTCAAGCAGGGCGCTGAAGAAAAGAAGATGGGCATTAAAGGCAGCTCTACCTGCGCTGTCTATCTGGACAACGTTCTGGTGCCGGTCGAAAACCTGCTCGGCGAAGTGGGCCGCGGCCACGTCATCGCTTTCAATATTCTTAACCTGGGGCGTCTAAAACTCGGCCCGTTTGCGGTGGGCGGCGCCAAGAACGTGCTCGCCGATTCGCTCGCCTACGCTCAGGAACGAGTGGCGTTCGGCAAGCCCATCGGTCAGTTTGGAATGATCCAGCAGAAGCTCGCCCAGATGGCCACTTACCTCTTCGCCGCTGAATCGATGAGTTATCGCGTCGAAGGCATGGTGAGCCAGGCCGCCGGTGAACTCAACTGGCGGGATGCCGATGCGGGCGCCCGTGTATTAAGAGCCGCCGAAGAATTCGCCATCGAATGCTCATTCGTAAAGGTGTTTGCCTCCGAGATGCTCGATTTCGTGGTGGATGAAGGCGTGCAGATCCATGGCGGCTATGGCTACCACCAGGACTATGCCGTCGAGCGAGCCTATCGCGATTCCCGCATCAACCGCATCTTCGAAGGCACCAACGAGATCAATCGCCTGCTGGCCACCGGCATGCTCTTGAAGCGCGCACAGAAAAAGCAATTGCCGTTGGTAGAGGCCGTCCTGAAGCTGCAAGCTCAATTGCTGGAACCGCTCTCAGCCGCCGGCGCCACCCAGTCTTCGCCTGAACACGCGCAGGTTGAACGAGCCAAGAAGGTTGCACTGCTGCTGCTCGGGCTGGCCTATCAGCAGTTCGGAGCGGCCATTGAGGACCAGCAGGAAGTGCTCGCCGGCATCAGCGACGTGATGATGAACGCCTTCGCCCTCGAATCGGTTGTGTTGCGCGCCGAGAAGATGGCTGCCCGCAACGCCGGCCGCAACGCGTCCGCTTACGTGACACTGTTTTCCCACGATGCGATGAATACCATTGAGCGCGCCGCCACGGATGTTATCAGCTTCTGCTCGGAGGGCGATGCCCGGCGCACAAACCTGGCCGTACTGCGAAAACTGACCCGCCGCGAAATGCCTAACGTCATCGAACTGCGCCGCGACGTCGCCAAGCGTCTTCTGGAAGCAAAACGCTACATCGTTTAAGGCGCGGCTGGCTAGAATAAACGAGTGCCCGCCGCCACTCACGTTGAACAACACTTCACTTCTTCCGAAGTCATTCGCGACATTGTCATCGGCATGTCGGACGGACTCACGGTGCCATTTGCCCTCGCCGCGGGGCTTTCGGGCGCTGTCGACGTTACCCGCGTGATCGTCATCGCCGGACTAGCCGAGATTGCGGCAGGCTCCATTGCCATGGGCCTGGGAGGATACCTGGCGGCCACCAGTGACGCGGAACACTATGCCAGCGAACGCCGCCGCGAAGAACAGGAGATCGTGGAAAAACCCGCCGCGGAGATCAAGGAAGTCACGGATATCCTCCAAGGTTACGGTCTCACCCGTGATCAGTGCGGACCCATCATCGATGCCTTCAAGAAAGACCACCGCGCCTGGGTTGAGTGGATGATGCGCTTCGAACTCGGCCTTGAGGAACCCGACCCGAAACGCGCGCTGAATAGCGCCGTCACCATCGCTCTCTCCTATATCGTTGGCGGCTTCATTCCTCTCATGCCGTACATCCTGATGCACGATCCCAAGCAGGCTTTACTGGTGTCCGTCGCTGCGACACTTGTTGCTTTGTTCGTTTTTGGCTACTTCAAAGGCACGTTCACCGGCACCAAGCCCCTCCGCAGCGCCTTCCGTACAACCTTGATCGGCGGTCTTGCCGCAGCCGCCGCCTACGGTATCGCTCGCGCGATTTCGTAGCCTGCTTCAGTCATGCGCTGGCTGGCCGCATCACCACGCCAGTTCTTTCCCGGCGTGGGTGAACGTTCCGCTCGGGCCATCGGCCGGCAGCGTTGCCAGCAGCACGGCGGTCTTGGCACCCTCTTCGACACCCAAAGGTGCTTCCTGTCCGCCCATATCCGTCTTGACCCAGCCCGGGTGCGCCGCGTTCACTTTCACCTTGGTCTCTTTCAGACCCTGAGCCATCGCCACCGAAAGCATGTTCAAGGCTGCTTTGGACGACGAGTACGCAGGAACGAGCCATTTCCCCGCCCCTCCCGAACTGACCGTTTCGAGCGAACCCAAAATGCTCGATTGGTTCACCACCCGCCCCGCCGGACTCTTCTTCAGCAGCGGCAACAGCGCCTGGGTGATCGCGTATGGTGCGAAGACGTTGACTTCGTAAGTGCGCTTCAGAACATCTACACTGTCCCCCTCGGGGTCCAGGTTCACTCCGGCATTGTTCACAAGGATGTCCAGACGCCCAAAGGTCTTGTCGAAGTATCCTGGCAGCGCCGCGATGTCGGCTGCGTTGGTTACATCCAGTGTCACCGGGTGCGCATCGATTCCTTCCTTCTTCAGCGTCTCCGCCGCTTTCTTCGCCTTGTCTCCGCGTGCGCCCAGCACCACCGTGATGCCCTGCTTACCCAGTTGGCGCGCGATTTCCAGTCCTAATCCTTTGTTTGCGCCGGTAACCAGCGCCACTTTCTTGTCGCTCATGCGACTTTTGATGCCAGTCGGCAAATTTCAGATTCAACTCGTCGCCTTCAGATCACAGTTGGGAAATTACCAGGCGAGCGGCACAATGCCCAATCCTCCCTGATATGCTGGCAGCGAATTAGGGGGGAACGAGTATGGCCCGTAAGCATCGAAATCCACTGTTTTGGCCCAGCGCTGCCGCGTTCACCGTGCTGCTTGTCATTTCACCGCTACTCGCCCAGCGCCCCGGGCAGCAACCGGACACCGTGAAAGGCCCCTGGATGGATAAGAGCCTCTCGCCCGACCAGCGCGCTGATCTGGTCATCTCTCAGATGACGCTGGATGAAAAACTTTCGCTGCTGCACGGCATGGGTTGGTTTGAGGCCGCCGCGCGCTCCAACGGCGGTGCGGGCGTGATTTCCGGCATAGCGCGCCTGGGCCTCCCTGATCTGCAACTGGCCGATTCAGCCGTCGGCGTACGAGACGCTGCCAAGATGGGCCGCTACTCCACGCTGTTGCCGTCCGCCGTTGGCGGCACAGCGACGTGGGATCTGAAACTGGCCTACGAATACGGCGCGCTCATCGGGCGCGAACTCCGCGACCAGCGCTATAACGTCACCCTGGGCGGTGGCGTTAACATCACGCGGGAACCACGCAACGGCCGCAACTTCGAATACCAGGGCGAAGATCCCATCCTGGCCGGCAAGATGGTCGCGCAGCTCATCAAAGGGGTTCAGGACCAGAAGATCATCAGCGACGTAAAGCATTACGCATTCAACGACCAGGAAACCGGCCGCAACATCGGCAACGTCATCGTAAGCAAGCGGGTGGGCCGCGAAACCGACCTGCTGGCGTTTGAGATCGCCGTGACTGAAGCGAAACCGGGGATGGTGATGTGCTCCTACAACAAGCTCAACGGCGACTGGGCTTGCGAGAACAGCTACCTGCTCAACGATGTGCTGAAGAAAGCGTGGGGATTCCAAGGCTTCGTCGTCTCCGATTGGGGCGGTACGCACAGCACCGCCAAGGCCGTAATGGCCGGCCTCGATAACGAACAGCCCGAGAGCAAGTATCTGGGCGACGCTCTGAAGCAGGCTGTCCAGAAGGGAGAAGTTCCACTCTCCCGCGTCAACGACATGGTGCACCGCATTGTGCGAACCGAGTTTGCCTCCGGCATCGTGGACGATCCGCCCAAAGGCCGCGTGGTTGATCCCTTCCGCGGCGCGGACACGGCGCAGACCATCTCCGAGCAGGGCTCCGTCCTATTGAAGAACGCCGGCAGTCAGCTCCCGCTGAATGCGGCAACAGTCACCTCGATCGCCCTCATTGGCTCACATGCCGACACTGGCGTTTTGTCCGGGGGCGGCTCGGCTCAAGTCGATCCACCGGGCGGACCACCGAGCGCATTCGGCGGCCCGCCGGTGTGGATTCCCTCATCGCCGCTCAAGGCGATTCGTGCCAAAGCGCCCAAAGCCAAGGTCGAGTTCAACGATGGTAGCGACCTCGCTGCCGCAGCCGCATTGGCCAAATCGGCCCAAGTCGCCATCGTGTTTGTGAACCAACCCACCAGCGAAGGGCACGATCTCCCCACGCTTACCTTGCCCGACAATCAAGACGCGCTCGTCAATGCCGTCGCCGCGGCGAACCCCCACACGATCGTGGTTCTAGAGACCGGCGGACCGGCCGCCATGCCCTGGATCGGCCAGGTCAGCGCGGCGATTGAAGTCTGGTATCCCGGCATACGTGGCGCGGAAGCGCTCGCCAACATCCTGTTTGGCGACGTGAATCCCTCCGGCAAGCTGCCGGTATCGTTCGCTAAGTCAGACGCGGAACTGCCTCATCCGCAGATCCCCGGCAGCAACCTCAAGGGCCCTGCCAACGCACCTTGGAAGCTGCCCGACTTCAACATCGATTACACCGAAGGCCTCAAGGTCGGCTACAAGTGGTTCGACGCGGAAGACAAGGTGCCTCTTTTCGCGTTTGGCCACGGACTCTCCTACACGACCTTCGCGTATTCCGGCCTCAAGGCCGATCTCGACAAAGTCTCGTTTACCGTCCGCAACACAGGAAAGCGCGCCGGAGCGGAAATCGCCCAAGTGTATGTGGGCCTGCCCGCCGCCGCCAACGAGCCGCCGAAACGCCTGGTCGCGTGGGAAAAGGTGGAACTCGCGCCCGGCGAATCCAAGACCGTAACGCTGGCCATCGAACCGAAGTTCCTGTCCATCTTCGACGAGCAGAAGAACGACTGGAGCTTGATGCCTGGCGAGTACAAGTTCATGGCCGGTGGTTCTTCGCGCAGCACGCCGCTGACAGCAACTGTTAATCGCTAGCCAATGCGGCTCAGGCGGCTTGGTCGTAGCTGATCATCCATGGGATGCCAAATCGGTCCACCAGCATGCCGAAACCGGCAGACCAGAAGGTCTTCTGATAGGGCATGGTGACCTTCCCACGCTCCGCCAGCGCGTGAAACGCTCGTTCCGCTTCTTGAGGCTGGTCAAAGCCGATCGATACGGAGAAGCCCTCGGGCTGCCCATAGCGCCCCGGCGGGCTATCGGCGCCCATCAATTCGTGGCCGGCCACAACCACGCGAGCATGCATCATCTTGTTTCGCCATTCCGGCGGCACTTGCTCCGCCATCGGCGAATCCCCGTAGTGGAACGTGGCCTCGACTTTTCCGCCCAGGCACTCCGCATAGAACGTAAATGCCTCGGCGCAGTTGCCGTTGAAAAACAAATAAGGACAAAGTTTCATGCTGTTTTTCCTCAATTCAACTGACTAACCCGCCGCGCCGTCACTGCGCCCTAATTCCAAATGCCGGATACATTTCGGAAGGCCGATAAATCTCGCCATTCTTGATCACCGTGTCGATGCGGCGAATATCACCAATCTGCTTCGTTGGATCTCCGTTCACCAGGATCATGTCGGCATACTTGCCCGGCGAAATGGATCCCAGTTCCTTCTCTTTGCTCATCACCCTGGCGGCCTCGAACGTCGCGATCCGAAGAACCTCAGACGCGGGGATGCCCGCCTGGTTATAGATCTCCAGTTCCCGGTGAAGCGCGTATCCGCTGCCCAAGTCGGTACCGGCGACCACTTGCACTCCGCTGTCGTAGAGCTTCTTCACCATTCGAAGCATGTTGGCGTAGGAAGCACGATACAGCTTGTCGGTCTCGGGATCGGCGACAGGCAGCGCCTCACCGCCGCTCTTGGCGCCGCGCTGCGCTTGCACCGGCAAACGATCGAACATCCATTGGTCCATTTTGGCGACCTCGCCCGGCCGATCGACGTAAGTCGCTTCCCAGATTGCCATGGTTGGATCCACCACCGTGTGATGCTGCTTCAGAAGCGCGATGAAATCATTCACCTGCGCCGAGTTCAGGTCGAGACCTGCGCCGCGCTTGCCGGGTTCGATGAAGCGTGCCGGGGTTCGCGTCTCCTTCACGTCCGGCATGAAGTTCAGAAAGATGAAATTCATGTGCTGAATCTCATCGGCGCCGTCGCGAACAAACTGCTCCGCGATCATGCCGGAGGGGACGTGCCCGCTCACACGTAGCCCGCGCTTATGTGCTTCCTCGATAATCACGGGTACCAGCTCCGGCTTCACAGAACTGTAGATTTTGATCTGCACGTACCCAAGGTCGGCGTAACGGTCTACCCAATGCCTTGCTTCGTCGGGTGTGGACGCGAGAACCTTGACCGGCGCTTCAAACGGGCCTGGACCATCGATGAAACCGGCGAGTACGATGCGGGGACCAATTTGTGTTCCGGCCGCGATCTCCTGTCTAAGTTTCTTGAGCTCTTCGATCGAGTTGCCAAGGTCACGCGCTGTGGTCACGCCCGCCGCGATGTCCAGGAAAGCCCCTTCGGCGCCGAGGTGCTGGTGCATGTCCCACAGGCCGGGCAACAGCATCTTGCCCTTGCCATCGATCAGGGACGCGCCGGGCGAAACTGGCTGACCATTGTCTGGCGCCACGCTGGCGATGCGGTCTCCTCTTACGGTCACCCGCTGGTTCGGCAGCAGAGCGCCATGCTCCGAATCGAAGACCGTCACGTTGCTGATGACCAAGCTGCCGGGCGGCTTGTGCGTGAGCGTCTTCGCCAATTCGGCCGCCCTGGCGATTTCGACTTTTCGCTGCGATTCCAGCAGCGTATCGGCGCTCGATTCGAAACCCTGCCGGATGACAGTACCCGACCCCTCGATGCCGGCGAAGAATTGCTGCTCCTCGTCTAGCCACAAGTAGGTTGGCGTAAAGCTAAGGCCGGTGATCACGTAAAGAGTCGCGGTGTGTTTCTGTCCACCGCCTTCAACTGGAACGGATTGCATCTGTCGGATGCTCGCTGTCCCACCGGGCAGCAGGTTGAGCTTGCCTCCGTCGTTCGAATGCAGCAGCGCTCGCGCGAGAATCGCTTGCGATTCCGGGCTGCCCTTGAGAGCGACGTAGAACTTACCGGCGGCGTTGGCCTGTTTCTCGCTCTCCGATTGATTCGTCCATGCCGCCGTGCCCGATACCAGCGAGAAGTGCTCCTCCACCGGTTTCTTCGCATAGTCCACACCCTTGGATTCTTCCGACGCAATCAGCCCCTGCGCGTCAAGCCGGTATGAGGTGTAGATCTTGGGGCCTCTTCCACGGTCGTTGAATTGGAAGAACTCATGAATGGTCCCATCCGGAGTTCTCCAAACCGCGTCCTGCCCGGCGGGCGTTTTGTCGGCCAGCACAATGCTGACAGTCGCATCCTTCGGCACATCGGACGGCAATTCAGGCATCCGCGACTGCGCCAGTGCGGCGAGGCTTCCGGCCAGAGCAACCGAAAGTAGTTTCACGATTCCGAACACAGCTTGGCCTCCTCCTGGCACTGGAAGAACCGCTTCCTAACGGTCGCGGCTCGGAAGGATCGGCGGGTCACACTTATTTCCCGACCACCAGAATCGAGAACGAGTCCGGCACCATCTGGCCGCGGTTCGGGCGGCCTCCAGCGGGCGGCGGTGTGGGAGGTGGCGTGAAATCGGCAGCGATCAGGTAGATCTGGTGGGTCTTGCTGTCCAGCGTCAAGGTCTTGGCGCTCGGCTTTGTTTCGAGCGTCTGTTCCACTACGAAGCTAGTCGGGCTGTTTTCTTTGATGACGGTCAGCGTGCCGTCACCCTGCGAGCTGAACGCCTCCATGGTCTTGGGGTTGAACACCGCGCCATCCACACCTTTGCCGATCGGCAGCGTGTCGAGGATCTTGCCGTCTTTCGCATCCAGTATCACCATGACTTGCGGGTTGCGGCAGCCGGCAAACAGGATCTGGTTCTTCACATCCATGGCAAGGCCCGCGCAGGCGCCGCCCTTGCCGGCGAGATCGTAATGCGCCGTCACCGTCATGGTTTTGGCATCCACCACGGCGATGTTGTCTTTGTCTTCGATGTCGATATATAGATGACCTTTGCCGTCACTGACAGCCTGCTCCGGCGCTCCGCCCAAGTCGATGGTACCCACCACAGAGCCATCTTTCGCGTCAATTACCGTCGCGTTCGGCGTGCTGTGGCTCAAGACATACACGCGGCTGTTAAACGGATCGAACAGAATGCCGTCCGGACCGCCCTGGACATCAATGGTCTTGATGGTTTTCAAGTCTTTGGTGTCCCACATCACCACCGGTTTGCTGGTCGCGAAACCGTGATGCACCTTTGGATCCACCGCAACCCCGCGGGCATTGGCATTGGCGATCTCGCCAACCGGCTCTAGGGTGTCCAGGTTGAATACGGTCACGCGGCCACCAGAACCGGTGCGCGGGATGTACAACCGGCGGCCCTCCGCGTCAGCATAAACGTAGTCGAACCCACCCGCGCCTCCAACCTTGACGGTCTTCAAGACCTTGTATGGCCCGTCCGCTGCCTGAGCCAATCCAAGAATGGTTGCCGCCATAACCACCGCCTTACAAAGCACGCTAAATCGTCGCATGAGTTGCTCCTCGATTGAGTATAGGCGCCGTAACGTCAACCCGAACCCCTTCAGGGCGCCGTTTCACAAGCTCACTTCGCGATAATGGGCGTTCCACCAAGGAGAAGCCTGCCTCGAATGTCCACCATCCATAAGCCACTGCACCGCGCCGCCGCGCTGGTCTTTGCCGTCGCGTCCGTCACCGTCTTCGCGCAGACCCAACCTGCGATTTCGCCCGCAGCCGGGCCTGTCTTTCAGTACGACCCGCGCGCGGAAGGCTGGATCACGTCCACCGGTTACGACATGCCGGCCGTGGTCCAACGCTATTCAACCGATTTGGACACACTTGAGCATTACTACCAACGCCATGGCTCGCCGGAGCGCCTCGCGGCGGAAGATCAGTTTGCCGATACCTGGTTCGCCGTCCTGAAGCCGATTCCCTTTGAATCGCTCTCGGTGGACGCGCGCGTGGATTACCTGTTGCTCCGCGCCAGCCTTGAACGCGCCCGTCAGGAGCGAGTGAACCTCCGCAAGCGCGAAGCCGAGATGGCGCCGCTGGTGCCCTTCGCCCCGAGCAATCCGATCACTCGACGATGGACCTTCGCCGCTTGGTGTTCATCGATGGACAGGATGCGGCCTCACAGATCGCCGCGATCACGAAGCAAATAGAGACGCTGACCGCGGACATCAACGGCGGCAAGTTGAAGGCTTCCGTTCCAGCCGCCAGGCGCGCAGGGCGCACCACCCTGGCGCTGCGCAAAACGCTGAAAGGCTGGTTCGATTTCTATAACGGCTACGACCCGGTTTTCACCTGGTGGGCCGGCGAGCCTTGGAAACGCGCCGACGCTGCCTTGGAAGCTTACGCCGCTTTGGTCAACGAAAAACTGGCCGGCATCAAGGCCACTGATAAGGACACCATCGTGGGCGATCCCGTCGGCCGTGACGCGCTGATCGCGGCGCTCTCGGCGGAGATGATTCCCTACACCCCGGAAGAACTCATCGCCATCGCCCGCAAGGAATTGGCCTGGTGCCAGGCGGAGATGATTTCCAACGCCCGCGAACTTGGCTACGGCGACGACTGGAAGAAGGCCTTGGAACACGTCAAGAATGACTACGTGAAGCCCGGCCAACAGCCCGCGTTGATTCGCGACCTGTCGAATGAGGCCGTCGCCTTCGTCACCCAGCGCAACCTCGTCACGGTTCCCGAGGCGGCCCAGCATTCCTGGCGCATGATCATGATGTCTCCCGAACGCCAGCGCATTAATCCGTTCTTCACCGGCGGCGATGTCATGAGCGTTTCCTATCCCACGGCGGACATGACCGAGGAACAAAAGCTCATGAGCATGCGCGGCAACAACATCCACTTCGCCCGCGCCACGGTGTTTCATGAGCTCATCCCCGGCCACTACCTGCAGCAGTACATGAGCGACCGTTACCGGCGCTGGCGGGGCGTCTTCGATACACCATTCTTTGTGGAAGGCTGGGCCTTCTATTGGGAGATGGCGCTTTGGGACCTCGACTTTCCGCGCTCGCCCGAGGACCGCATCGGCATGCTCTTCTGGCGCATGCACCGCGCGGCCCGTGTCATCTTCTCGCTCAGTTTTCACCTCGGCCAAATGACCGCGCCGCAAGCGGTCGATTTTCTGGTGAACGACATCGGCCATGAGCGCGATAACGCGATGGCCGAAGTCCGCCGCTCGTTCGAAGATGAATCCTACGGACCTCTTTATCAGTGTGCGTATGAGATCGGCGCGCTGCAGTTTCGCGCCCTGCACGCGCAGCTAGTCGGATCCGGCAAGATGACCGACCGCCAATTTCACGACGGCGTCCTGAAGCTGAACTCGATTCCGGTAGAGATGATCCGGGCCTCGCTGCTGAACCAAAAGCCCTCTAAAGACTTCCAGCCCGGGTGGAAGTTCTACGACGAAGTACCCGCCGGAAAACACCTCATCGGTAAGAAGACCACAGACACTCGTTAGCGCAACGGGCGCACTCTGACCGGACCCGCCGCGGCGAAACTTTGAAGCAAGGCCTGCGCGGCTGTTGCTTCGCGAAATGTGAGACATTTTCGTCGATATTTGGTGGCTGCCAACGGGCAGAGCCTGCTTACGCAGCGGAGAAACCCCGCTCGCTCTGTTGGATCTGCCTGGCATGGCGATCGATCTGGTCCATTGAAAAATCGAACCCAAATTCTTTGTGGTTGAAGGGTTTCTTGGCCTGGTTGGCGGCGATGTAGTGGCGGGCGGCTTGGGTGAGCCTGGCCTGTTCCTGTTGCTGGCGCTGGCGCTTGAGAGCGGCGAGGTCGGCGTTGATCTTGACCAGCTGGCGATGGAGGCGCGATTCCTGGATGCTCAGGTTGTTGAGCTGCTTGTGATAGGCGAGGTAGGTGTGGGACTGGATGAGGCTGGGGCGGAGTTCTTCGGGCTCGTCATCGAACTTGTGGGCGAACTCGATGCGCGCGAGGGCATAGATGCCAAATTCAAGACCGGGGATGCGGGCGAGGCGCCATTCGGTGTCGGCGAGGGCTTGGACCAGCGCGGTTTCCTTTTCGCCAACCGGGTTGAAGGCCTCGACGCAGTGCAGAAGTTTGGCTTCGTAGAGTTCGGCGTCGTCGCCGGGCAGCAGGACGGTGTGGCCGGTGAGGCCGGTCTTCAGAGCATTGCGAGATGATTTTGCCTTACCTTCCGTTGAGGCCGGACCGGTTGAGAGCTGGGCATTGGCTTGATTGGCGATGATCTGGGCTTGCGATGACATTGGATTCAGAGTCCTTTGCGTTGAGGTTTCGGACGGATGGAAGTGCTGCGCTGCTCACGCGGCCTAAGGCTATGCGGCGTGAGCAGCGGCGAAGGGCGCAACGGCCGGGTTTTCGGTTGGTGGCATCTGGCCACAAAAAGCAAAAGGGCCGAACGCGGGGTTACCGCGACGGCCCTTTCGGACGAAATTGTTCTTACAACACTATTATCTCAGGGGGAAATGCACTTTCCTGAAGGCGGTTTCTGGAAGTGATTGAAAAGATGGCAAAAATAAAGTTGAGTTGTCCGTGACCGCGGTTTGTTCGCTTAGAAATATACTAGATTGATAGATGAGGGTATTTTCTTTTTGTTTCAGCGGTTTAGAAGAGAATTGGGTCCGTCCCTATTAGGAGAAGTCGCTTTATGCTGAGTGATCTGGAAATGACCTTGGTTGGAATCAGCCGTTCCCCAATTGCTTCCTCCAGACAAAAAGCACGACCACTGCGTCGGTCATTCGCGTCTCAGTTGCGACTCAAGTCCAGACCTTCCCGGTTGCTTCGGTGATTCTGTCCAGCTTTTTCTCGATCAATCCATTCACGAATGTAAGAAGGACAATTTCGAAGTCTCGTGCCACCCGCCTCGCAGCACGCAAAAAAGGTGACCGCTAACTGATCCACGAGCCTTACGTTTTGAAGGTCCAGTTCGACTCCCTTGGGTGCCGTTTCTTCAGAGAACAAAGCTCTCTGCAACTCGATCAATTCCCCTGCCTCAATCCTGCCGCTGATGTTCAGCACGACGCAGCCGCCGCCGTCGGTTAATTTTTGGATCTTCCACATGAAACCTTCTCCCTCCATCTTTTGAATTTGCCGCTGTGGGCGATGACCGCTGGAAAATGAGGCCCTCCGGCAGTTTCTCCGGAGGGCCAACCGCTAGCGGTTGTAATTGACTGACTGATTCTTCAAGGCGGCTAGGCCAAGTTCGGCGCCGGACTGCGCCGCACTTGAAGCGATCACCTATTTGCTTGTCTTCGTTTTGCCTGTGGCCACGTTGACGGGGCCAAAGAGCGTCGCGGTATTTCCGCTCCGGGCAATGGTCATGTTCCCTGCCGAACTCCAGGTGTTTGTTGCAGGGTTGTAGACTTCGATCCTCTGACCGTTGGACACTCCGGTTCCGGCCTGCACGCCGCCGACGACTACGACGTCGCCATCCAGCGTCGAATTGGTGTTTTGAAGCAACACGGCCTGAGGCAGGTCACGTTCCTCTTGCATGATGGCTGGCTGATCATACGCTTCTTGAGCGGAATTCCAGCTGTAGCTGAAATAGGAGTGTGTGCCACCGCCGCCCACCAGAAGAGCGCCATCGTTCGGCAGGGCGACAAGGGCAGGATTCTTTTCGTTACCCCCGTAGACCTGATCAAAATATGTGAACGAGTCCGTCGAAGGAGTGTAAACGATGGCCCGCGGAGAGACACCGACGCCGGCACAGCCCAAGCCGCCTCCGATCAGGACTTCTCCGCTGGTGAGAAGAGCGGCCGCATGATCCATGAGCCCCTCCTCGAAAGGCAAGGGTGATCCGCTGAGAGAAAACGTTTTTGTCAGCGGGTCGTAGATTTCCGAGGAATAGAAGGTCGGACAGTTATCAAGAGAGCCAGTACCGCCCGCGATAAAGACGCGGCCGTCGGGCAGGAGCGTTGCCGTATGGTAAACACGGCCAACGGACATACTCCCCGTCTGGGTGACCGAGTTGCTCACGGGATCGTAGATCTCCGCCGAAGATAGAGCATTTCCGTTTTGATCTTCGCCGCCGACCAAAAGCACGGTCCCATTCTTTAGAAGAGTAGCGGTGTGGTTGGCGCGAGCTACGTTGAGATCCGGCCCAGCCGTAAACTGCTGAGTTGCTTCATCGTAAATCTCCGTAGCGCTTATGGGATTGTAAGTGAAGTCTTTCCCGCCGGCGATAAAAATCCCGCCATTGGCAATGGCGGTGGCACTGTGGAATGCCCGTCCAACGATCATGTTTTCCACCTGCTTGGAAGTTTGCGTAACTGGATTCCACACTTCAGCAGTATTGGACGGTTCGGCGCTGTTCCAGACCGTTCCCCCAGCGATGAGTACGCCGGAACTTACCGCACCGCTTACCACGGTTATGGGAAGCTGCAAGGGTCCAGTGCGTGTTTCGGGAGAAGCATAGACGGGGCTGGTATCGATGTTGAGCGTCCCCAGTAAGCCTGGTGCCGTATTGGAAGGAACGTTGAACGAAATGGTTTGGTTTCCCGCACCGGTTGTAGTGTTCAGGCTCAAACTGGTTGGAATATTGGAGATAGTCCAGGACAGATTTTCGCCTGTGCTCGACAGGATATAGGCAGAGATATTGAACTCTACCTGTTGACCAGGTAATACGTTTAGGGTGGTTGGAGACACGGACAGGGAAGGTGGCTGAACGGCGACAAAAGTGTCGATTGTGGCCGAGTCATACTGTGTGTTCGAGAAATTCCCGTATTTCTCGAAGTTAGCTTGATCATTCACTTCCACATTAAACGTGGTAGTGCCGACTGGAACCGCAAAAATAGCCGCCTGATCGCTCTCCCATAGGGATATCACGGGTAGCGGTGGCTTGCCGCCCGGCCAGGATGTGGATGTGGCGAAGTGGTCGTCCCACGAAGCCACATTCGTCGTAAGATTCGTGTTGTCGATGGTGGTTACGTCCTGCGTGTTCCAAGTCTGGCTATAACTCGCTGACACATTTGGCTCCAGGCCGGAGACGCCTCCGCCGATACTGAACCCCCCGCTTCCTGAGCCGTTGATCTGTGTGGGGCCGTGATCGAACAGGGAGTACTGTGGGCCCGGCGGAATATCAGTTTGAATAGCGAGATATCGGTCGGTCTGAAACCAGCTGCAGTACAAGCCAGCTTGGCATCCGCTAGAGCCGCCCGAGTAGTTCGGTTTGCTGTCAACCGTCTTGGTAATCATGTAGAAGTCGTCCTGGGTATTGCTCGAATTCGCGCGATAAACGCTCACTGTTTCCTGAAGCAGATTTCCGCTCGAGGTTGTCTCAGTCATCGTGTTGACGGAAAGCCCCGTCCAGGCCGCTGCATCCGGGGAGTTAGGGTCTTCGAGGCTGCCTTGCTGTTGCGCCCAGGCCTGGAAATCGTCGTACCAGGTGGATTTTTCGGGTAGTCGCCCGGAGGAGCGCGGACCGGTATAGGTGTGAATTGCGCCGTTTGAGGCGCGGTATGCGCCGAGAATCGTATAGTGAACGGGCCGCTGCCGCGATTCCTTGCTCTGTGGCATTGCAATGTGGAGATCGCCGCTAAAAACTGCCGGTGTAGCGTCGAGCATCGCCACAACGGAACCGTTCTGGAGAGCCTTCCTCGCGTTACCCAGTTCAGCGCGCGTCGCTTTGGTGGGCAGAATCACGGTCTCGGCAGCTTGCGCCCCAGACGAACAAAGAATCGCTGCCAGGAATAGCGTGCAAAGCAGCCATAGCCTAGTAGTGACAAGCTCTTTGATGTGCAGTTTTGTGTAAAAACTTTCAAATAGAGTTGGCGCGACTAGAGACGCGCATGATATGTTTCTTTCTCTCAGGTGTGCTTTCAAGTTCATGGTCGTTGAATTCCTTTCGCTCTCTTCTTTCGCAAGTGCGCGGCCACGCCTCAGTAAAAAGAAAACAAAGGAATTGAGCAGAAAACAAGCTCGCGATGAATTCGGGAATTTCCGAAACTTCGTGAAGGCGGCAAACGAATCTTAGTGAGTTTGAAAGCGGCGCTTGTCGATGTGCAGTGATTTGATTTTGGAATCGAGCGTGGAGGCGGGCATGCCGAGCTTCGCCGCCGCTCCCGATGGTCCCGAAACTCGTCCCCGCGCTTCGGCCAAGGCGGCTTCAATGCGCTTTTTCTCTTGATCGACCAAGTCCTCCCGCAGGGGCTGGACTGCGGCGGGCTTCAGGGTCAGCCAACTCTCATCAACGGAAAACTCGTCGGAGTCGCACAAAATCACCGAGCGCTCAATGACATTCTGCAGTTCACGGATATTGCCTGGCCAGGAATAAGATTGCAAATAAGCCAGGCTCTTCTTCTCGATGCTGGTGATCCTTTTCCCTGCCTTCGTCGCATAGCGGTCGATGAAGTATTCGACCAGCAGGCGAACATCTTCCCTGCGCGCCCGAAGCGGCGGCACTTCCACGGGAAAGACGTTGATGCGGTAAAAAAGGTCGCTACGAAAAGTGCCCGCTGAAACCTCCGCGGGAAGGTCGCGGTGGGTGGCCGTGATGACACGAACATCGGCGCGAATCGGGCGCGTGCCCCCCACGCGATCGAATTCACGCTCCTGCAAAACCCGGAGCAAAGCCACTTGAGTCTCCGCGTTCAGCTCGCCGATCTCATCAAGGAAGATTGTGCCGCCTTCGGCCAATTCGAAGCGTCCCAGCCTCCGTTGCAACGCACCGGTAAAGGCGCCCTTCTCGTGGCCGAATAGTTCGGAAGCGATGAGATCGCGCGGAATCGCGGCACAATTCACACTCACAAATGGACGCGACGCCCGCTGCGAGCGTTTGTGAATCGCACGCGCGATGAGTTCCTTGCCCGTGCCGGTTTCACCGGTGATGAGAACGGTGCTGTCGCTCGGGGCTACTCTTGCGACACGCAGGAGCACCGCTTGGAGAGCGGACGAGGTCCCGACAATCTCTTCGAACATTGAAGCTTTGTCGACTTCCTCACGCAGCGCGATGTTTTCCCGTTGGGTTCGCTCCTGCGCCCGCTTCTGATCGTCAATGTCTGTCCGAACACCACACCAGCGTGTTATTCGCCCTCGTTCATCCCGAAGGGGACTCAGTCGATACAAAAACCAGCGGAAATCGCCATCGTGCCGGCGCATTCTCACTTCTGTCTCAAAGGCTTCGCCGCGCTGAAAGGCTGCTTGTATCCCCTTCTTGAGTGCCACTACATCCTCTGAATGGGTAACGAGATCAAGAAACTCCATCGGATGTTTTCGCGGGATGGGACCGAAATAGTCCACCGTTGCGCGGTTTCCGTAAGAGACAGTTGCGTCCGCCTCCCAAATGAACATGTGGACTGGTGCAACATCAATGACCTGTTGCAGTTGACTTGCTTGCTCCTTTAGCGCGTCTTCAGCGCGCTTCCGGTCTGTGATATCTCTCATCACCACCTGCCGTCCGCCCGGCAGTATGGGAGAAAGAGAAACCTCCACTGTCAGCATGGCGCCATCTCTACGCAAGAAGGTCCGCTCAAATCGCGTCAAGCCGGATCCCATTGCCTCGATGGGCGTCTTGATTCGAGCCAGCTCGTCCGGCGAGTAAGTGGCGCCAACGGACATGCCTTGGAGCTGGTGGGCTGTGCAGCCAAGCAGCTCCAGACCTGCCTGATTCGCGGACATGAATTGTCCGGTTTTGTCCATCAGGTAAATCGCAACCGGAGAAAGGTCCAGAAGAGAACGGAACTTCGTTTCGCTCTTTCGCAATTCTTCGAGCGCTTGCCTCGCTCGCTCGAAGGCCTGAGCGTTCGTGATGGCCACAGCCGCCTGATCCGCGAACATGCGTAACCAGGCAAACTCTTGCTCCGTCAAGTTCTCGCGGCTGAAAATGCCCAAGACCCCCAGGATCTGTCCCCTGAACTTCAGTGGCTCGCCGGCGAAAGCACGAATCTCTTCACTCTTGGCCCATTCCGGCCTGCGTATCCACTCGCTTTCCGGTGTAATGTTAGCGATTCGAATCGAATTGCCGGTGGCCCCGATGACTCCCACCTTTCCTTTTGCTTTGCTGAGCGGGATGCGCCGATAGTATCCGTCCCGAAACGACCAGTCTTCTTTTCCGTTCAAGGCCGTGCCCGCACTGGCGGCCAGGTGAAGGCATTCCCGGCGATCGGAGCACTCGTTCCGCAGGAAGCATCCTTGCTCACATAGGTCACCTGGTGCGCGCAGCCAGATACGCGTAAGAGCCACTCCGGGTTGCGCGGCAATGCCCTTTACGAGGGCACTAAGCACGTCTGCAGGGTGCCGCTCCCCGGCCACCTGCGCAGCTAGCGAAAGTAAGGACTCAGCCTGCAAAGGTAAGACCCCGTCACGTTCGTCATACTACACCAAACTGCAATTCTCGCGGTGCGGCCGGTCACACCTGCGCCTTCACTTCCGAAGCGGGTGGGATTACTCTGTCCCGAGATTTCGTGAATTCTCGAAGCTCTGTGAATTGCCGGCCGACGCAAGTTGTATTTTCTCAAGCACTTAAATGTGGCGCATACCTTGCTTTATTTCCGTGCAGCGACATTGCGAGAAGAGCAGTCGCGAAATATTCAAGGAGGAAGTTATGAAGAAACTCGAGGCGATTCTAAGCGTGCTAGCCCTCGCTCTGCTGTCGCTGATTTTCAGCCGGACCGCGTTGGCCCAGCAACCGCCAGACAACGTGCAGGGCAATTGGACCATCTATTCCACTAGCATAAAAGACGGTTCGACAGTCATTAAGCACGTCCAAATCGCGCAATACGGCAACCAAATCACTGGATACTTCGAGGGGCCGGATCAATCGGGTCCCATACAGGGTGAAGTGAACGGACACTTCATTCGATTCAGCACCGTAACGCGCACCATTCTGAACTTCCATGGTCACGTTTTTGGCTCCAACATGACCGGAGATTATGGGATTCGCGGGAAACAGGCTCCCTGGCAGGCGGTACGCACTACCGGCATCGGAGCTAGTCCGCAAGCCATGACGGCTTACGGGCAACCCATGCTGATTCCGCCGAGCCCGCAACCGGCTCTCGTGGCCGCGGCGCCGGTCGTCAATGATTCGCAGCCGTCGGACTCCTATGCCCCGCCGACCAACGCGAGCGATCGGCCGGTTCCGGCGCCGCTCTCGTCGGACCAACTCGACAGCCTTGTGGCTCCGATCGCGCTCTATCCAGATGCTCTGGTGGCACAAGTGCTCGCTGCGGCTACAGTCCCGGACGAAGTCACAGCGGCGAAGCAATGGCTTGATCAGAATTCAAACCTCACCGGCCAGCCGCTCGAGCAAGCGGTGGATCAACAGGATTGGGATCCCAGCGTCAAGGCGCTGACGCAATTCCCGTCCGTTTTGGCGAACCTAGCCACCAACCTGACGTGGACCTCCAGCCTCGGTCAGGCATTTCATTTCCAGCAGTCGGATGTGATGGCAGCGGTTCAAGTGATGCGCGCGAAGGCGCAGGCGGCGGGCACTCTTCAATCCAATTCGCAGCTTACCGTGACGACGTCATCGCCGGGAGTCATCGCGATTCAGCCGGCGAATCCGCAGGTCGTTTATGTGCCGCAGTACAACCCGGCGATCGTGTACGGCGCGCCCATCGTTGTGCCGATGTACACGCCTCCCGTGGTTTTTGCCACGCCGGCCTTGAGTTTCGGCATCGGCGTAAGCTTCGGTGGCGGAGGCTGGGCAGTGGGCGGCGGCTTCGGCTGGGGCTTTCATGCCTGGGCTTGCAACTGGGGCGGCTGGGGCGGAGGCGGCGGTGGCAACACGATCATCTTCAACCACAACACCTACATCTCGAACAACACCTGGCACACCACCAACTACAACGGCTATCATCCCTGGGGTCCGGGCTCGAACAGCCGTCCGTATAACCCGGCGACTAACCCGAGTGGCTACCGTCCCGGTGACGATACACACTACGGGCCGAATGGCGCTTATCATCCCAATGGCTACTACGGCCCGAACGGAGCCTATCACCACGATGTGCCCGGAACGGGTCCAGCGAACATGCCCAATGGCGGCAACAACGGCGATCACGGCCTGATCGGCGGCAATGGCGGTGTGGAGCGGGCAGGTGTCACTCCCAACGGCGGAGCGGTCGGATCACAAAATCAGGCTTGGTACGGCAATAACGGCACCTTTCACCCCGACGGCAACTACAAGCCTGGCGAAGACACGCACTACGGCCCCAACGGCGCCTATCATCCGAACGGATATTTCGGGGCTGACGGCGGCTGGCACCAGGATAAAAATGCCGGTCAGCAGCTGCCCAATGGCGGCAACAACGGAAACCATGGTTTGATTGGCGGAAACAACGGAGTCCAGAATCCCAACGCCGGCATGAACGGCCCTGGCGTCGCACCTGCGGGCGGCTATCACAACGACGGCCGCGCCTTGCAAGCCAGAAACGACAATCGCTCCAATCTCGGCGGGTCGCGCATGAGCGGCGACGGCAGAACCAATCGCGCCGAGAGCACTCGTGGCTACGCCAGCATGGCCAGGCAGCGCCCTCAACAACACCAGGTCAGGCAGCATGCGCCTGTGGAACATCAGTCTTCCGGCGGCGGGCGTCGTCGCTAGGGGTCTGAATCGAGCAACGGAATCAGGGAAAGGCATATCGGAAAACTTTAAGGAGATTAAGAATGAACACGGATCAGAACAAAACGAACAGCAAGTGGAGAGGATGGGCACTGGCCGGAATTCTCGCTCTCGCCGGCCTCGGCTTCACGGTCCGAGCGGAAGATACAGGCAAGCTGGCATTCGCCACCAGCGCAGCGCCCCAAATGACGTTCCCGTCGCCGGAGGAAGCAGCCACCGCGCTGGCTCTGGCGACGAAGAATACGGATGAAAACGCGCTGAGGAAGGTTCTGGGCGGTGAGGCAAAAGCCCTGCTCACATCCGGCGACAGCGAGTCCGACAAGACTGCCATGCAGCAGTTCTTCTCCAAGTACCAGCAGATGAACCGCTGGGTGGACATGTCCGATGGCAGTCGCGTTCTCTACATCGGTGCGGACAATTTCGCCTTTCCCGTGCCTTTGGCGAAGAACGCCTCGGGCAGCTGGTATTTCGACGCCGTCGCCGGCGCCCAGGAAATCCGGGCGCGCGAAATCGGCAGGAACGAGCTGCTGACCATCGACGCGCTGGCGGCACTCGCCAACGCCGAGCAGTTCTACTTTGACAACAGCGCCTCCGGAGAATATGCGCAACGCATCATCAGCAAGCCAGGCAAACAAGACGGCCTGTATTGGCCGGCCTCGGATTCACTCGGCGCCAGCCCGCTGGCACGACTCGAGGAATTTCCGAAGTCTTCCCTCACGTCGCTGTCGCCAGACCAGCCCTTCGTCATCGACGGGTACACACTGCGTATCCTCAGCGCTCAGGGCGATGAGGCAACGGGTGGCGCGCAGAGTTACATCGTGAACGCAAAGATGTCCGGTGGCTTTGCTATTCTCGCAACTCCCGTAAGGTATGGCGAAACCGGGATCATGAGCTTTGTGCTCGGCCGGGAGGGCTTCGTGTACGAGAGCGATCTTGGTCCGGACACAGCCAGGATCGCCGCGTCGCTTCAGGAGTACAACCCGAACGGCAACTGGTCCCGAATCGAATAGCTGGCCATAGTGAATCGGAAGGCAGTGGGGAAATGCAGCCAAACTGCATTTCCCGTTTTTTTCTCGATGAGCCGCAGCTGCGCATTCCTTTGGCAAGATCTGACCTCCTATGTCCCGAGGTCTTTATGAATTCACGAAAGTTCGGGAGAGGATCCTTGGAGCATCGCGAGAGTAGACAAGGAAGACCAACAAAACAAGGCAGTTAGATTTGGCCCACCAGTTGCCTTTTTCTTAGTCGTCCAGAGCGAAGTTGTTAATTCACCAGTGGAGGCACTTTTCATGGCAACCAACGTTGCATTCCCCGGCATGGGGCTAGTCGGCATAAGAAGGGGAGAATTCTGGTCCGGTGATATGGGCCTTACCTTGATCACGATTTCTCTGTCCGTTCTTGTCTTCGTGATCATTCCGATGAGAGAAGCGGGCCTCTCCGGCCGGCTGGCGCTCGAATTGATCATCATGGCGCTCATGGTTTTCGGAGCCATTGCCAGCGAGCAAAATCGCATTGTAACCAGACTGGCAATCACATTGATAGCGGCAACGGCTGTCGCTCTGGGGGCGGCACGCTTGCAACCGACGCCGTCTCTGCACCAGCTCGGGAGTCTTCTTTCAACCATCACCTTGGTGCTTTATGTTCGCATCGTGTTGGTCGTGATGTTTCGCGGAGGTCCGATTACTTGGAGCCGTATCCAGGGTGGAGTCAGTGCGTACCTGTTGCTCGGGATGGCGTGGGCTTCGGCTTTTCAAGTCGTCGAGCAATCGCGGCCAGGCTCGATTCATTTCGTCACAGCGCCGAGAGACTTTGATCAGCTGATCGCGAAATTGACATACTTTAGCTTTTCTACGCTCACGACCGTTGGCAGCGACGTGACCCCGGTATCTCCCATTGCGCGTTCTCTCGCGGTAGCGGAGGCGGCCGTCGGCCAACTCTTTCCTGCGATTTTGATAGGTGCGCTCGTCGCCATGGCCATGCAATCGCGAGCGAAATCTTAAGAGGAAAGCCAGGCATGGCATCGTGGCGGGGCCGTTGACCTCAGTCTTACGAAGAGACACCGTGGTTGACACTCAAGCTCGCCCTGAAAACTCTCGACTTTCGGTTGACACTTTCACCTTTTCGCCTACCTTGATAAACAAGGGAACGCGGATTTCGAGGCCGGTTTCGAGCGTCGCTTTTTTGGTAGCGCCACCGCTTGCTGTGTCACCACGAGCTCCGAGTTCCGCGGAAGTCACTTCCAGTTCAACGAACGTCGGCAGCTCCACGGCGATCGGATTGCCGTTGTATTTTTGCACCTGGACCAAGGTGCCCCCGATCAGCAAATCCAATGAGCCTCCGATCATCGCCTGGGTTAGCGTGAGCGTCTCGTAGCTCGCCTGGTCGAGGAAGTGCGAACCATCGGCGTCGCTGTATAGATATGATGCAGCCACGACCTGGAGGTCCGGTTCCTTGAATCTGTCGCTGGCTTTGAACGTCCTGTCAAAAACGGCGCTGGTGAGAAGATTACGCATCTTCAAGCGCACCAGAGTCTGACCGCCCCGAGCGGTGGGACTATTGACCTCTGCCTCCAGACACAAGAAGGGCGTATTCTCAATCTCGAATAAGGTCCGGCGTTTGACGTTGATCGCCTCAATAAGCGCAGCCATAGTTTCTTCCTAAGTATAGGGAGTACTTCAGGTGGAAGCAGCCCATCCGACGGCGGGGCGTGCAGGGCAAAGTCGCACCTATCGGAGCGGGCGCGCAGGTGAGTCCGGTTGCCTAAGCGCTATGACCAGCACACTGCAGCACCCCCAGATAGGCGCTCCACGGCCCGACTGCGTTGCGATACTGTTGGGCCATCACGCGAGATAGCTGATGGATATGAGTGAGGTCGTGAACGGCCCATGTCGCCAGGAGTTCCGACAGCGTCACCACTCCTAGCGATGGATGCTTTCCTCGCCGCGTCCAGTCTTCGTGCTGCAAATTCAGCGTCTGCAAGACAGCCAGGTTCTCGCTTCGCAGGCGGGCGAAATCGTCCAAGAGCTGGTCGAGCGACTTGCCTTGACTCTCTTCGAACTGCGCAAGGCGGTCAAAGGGATCAAATTGCAGCGCTTCGCCTTTCTCCAGGATGATGCGCAGCCGCGGTATCCAGTCGGTGCGCTCGCCGACGATCAAGTGGCCCATGATGTCGAACGCGCTCCAGGTATCTCTTCCTTCGTTGCGGCGCACCCACATGTCGGGTAGGCCACGCAAAAGCGCACTGAGGGTAGCGGGAGTGCGACTGAGAAGCGCGAGGGCCTCGGCCAGGCTGAATCCAGTCAAAATTTCCATGATCGGTGGATGCGTGTCCCGGCGCTTTGGACTCAAGCGACTGAGTGCGGGTCGAAGAGTCTGGCACCCGGCTCGCAGAAAACCACACGGTGGCATCGCCGGTAGCCTGTCATGGACGGGAGTGCGCGGAATGACCGCCCGGGGTAGAATTTAGGGCGAATCAGAGATCAAAGAAGGAAAGTCCCGTTGAAAACCCTGATGGTGCTGGCGGCTGTTTTTGCGTTGTTCCCGTCGTGCGCGCAGGCGAAGCCTAGAAGAGCAGCGTTGGAAGTGGTGGTGCTTGGTTCCGGTGGGCCAAGGGCGTTTGGGAGGGCTGGGTCCAGCTTCCTGGTGGAGGTGGAAGGGCGGCCGCGGATTCTGGTGGATGCCGGACCGGGAGCCTTCCTGCGGATTGGCGAGTTGCAACTGGATCTGGAAAAAGTCGATACGGTTTTGTTGACCCATCTGCATATCGATCACAGCGGGGACCTGGCTGCTTTTTTCAATGCGCGGGCGCTGACCAGTGACGGCCCCATCGAGTACCGGATTTTTGGCCCAGGCGGAGCAGGACTGTTTCCCAGCACCTCGCGATTTGTGGATCTGCTGGTGGGCGATGACGGCGCGTTTGCGTATCAAAAGACGTTTGGCGCGCGGGAGAGATTTGTGGTTCGCGACCTGGCGATTCAGCTGGATTCCCCGCGCAGCAAAATCCTGGATGAGGATGGCCTGGCGGTGGAAGAAATTGCCACCCACCACGGCGACTGTCCGTCAGTGGCGTACCGGATTTCATATAAGGGCGCGGTGGTGGTTTTCTCTGGAGACATGGATGCATCGGCGCTGGCGAATCTGGTGCAGCTGGCGAAGAATGCGGATTTGCTGATTTTTAATTGTGCCGTGCTGGACCCTCCGGGTTCGCCAGCGCAGTTGTACGAACTGCATACTCCGCCGAGGAAAATTGGCGAGGCCGCGCGCGACAGTGGGGCGAAGCGGTTGTTGCTAAGCCATGTTGCGCCGGACGTCGAGAGCCGGGAGGGCGCGGTGCGGAAATCGATTCAAGCGTCGTTCGCAGGACCGGTTGAGTTCGCGAGCGATAAGATGCGCGTGCCGGTTGGGAACTGAGCGACGGATACTCAGCCTCTGGGTGAGAATTAGGTCCGTCGCTATTTAGGAGAGGGCCCTTGTTGGGTGTTGGAAGTCGGCTAGTCGCCCAAGCGCTTTCAAGCCACAGCCTACGTCTCCAAAGCCAATCGCCCTTCGTATGTACTACCATGTGTCCTGAGGAGCCCAATGTGGAAGGCGCTGGAGAGATCGAGTCGCCTCGGTTTTTGTGGGTTGCAGCTCTGACAATCGCGGTTTCAGTGATCTTGGTGCTGGCCGTCCGCGAGGCTGCGATTCGCATCTTGCACCCGAGCCCCGCCTTTGCGCCACTCGCGTTTGGACCTCCGATTATTGACACGATACTTTGTGTGGTCGTGGCGATCTTTGTGTTCCTGATGATTTCGTCTTATCCAAATAGCGTTAGATTATGGCGCTATGTGGCGGCTGCGGCGCTCGTCTTGTCGTTCGTACCTGACATTCTATTAGCGATTTCCCACGACATGGGTGGGGGCTGGCCGGAGGCCTGTGCTCTCATGTGCATGCATGTAGTGGTTTGGGCAGTTTGCGTCACGCTGCTACCCGGTCTTGCCTTCACTACACGCTCTTCGACCCCGCCTCGGCGTGACGATCGGTTGTCGATTCTCTAAACGCCTCGCCCGAACTTCTATCGAGACTGGCTTTACGCTGCGAGACAGGTGAGCTGTTCTTATGGGATGATGTCCTCGCAAGTCGGCTATATGGGACGGCGAAATGTCGCGTGCCCTGGAACTTCCCCTCGCTCAGCTGCGTAAACACCTTTAAGGCCGTGAGGTCCTGAATGCACTGGTTCTACGAATGGTTCTTTCCCGCGGTCTGGATTTTGTTTCTTCTCTACTGGCAGATCAAGGCCGCCCATGCCAAATCCACCCAACGCCTCGAGCCGGCTGCCTCGCGCATCCTGCGTGCCTTGGTCTTCCTGATCGCGATCGTCCTCCTCTCGACAACTCGCATCCCGCTGCCCTTGCTTTATCTCCAGCTCTGGCCGGCTGGCCTTGGGCCCTTCTGGCTGGGAGCTGCCGTCACCATCGCCGGCCTTCTGTTCGCCGTCTGGGCGCGTGAGCACCTCGGCAGCAACTGGAGCCGCTCCGTCACCATTAAGCAGGACCACGAGCTGATCACCACCGGCCCCTATGCCATGGTCCGTCACCCCATCTACACCGGCATTCTGACTGGTTTCCTTGGCATGGCGATTGCCATCTGCCAAGTGCGCGGGTTCATCGTTTTCGTTCTCATCTTCCTCGCGCTGTGGATGAAGCTCCGCATGGAGGAACAGTGGATGCGTTCCCAATTCGGCGAGACGTATGCCGCCTATACACATCAGACTGCTGCGCTGGTGCCTTACCTCTTCTGATCGGTGCGTCACGATCTCAGCCGCAGCAAGAGCGAAGTTGAGCCGAGTTGAGGAGTTGAATCTCGAAAAAGATGACTCTTTCGGCGCAGCCGCAGTTCTGACCTTCAGTATCTCGCGCATGACGATCATCAAAACTTCAACTTCTTATTTCGCCTGCGCCAGCCCCGCAACAACCGCGGCAACTTTATCGAGTATCTGGTTCCAGCCCTCGAGTTGACCGCTATTTTTTGCGCTCTCCATGGGCTCATTTCCAATGAAGGTGAGTTTCGTCCGGCCGTTGCCAAAATCTTCAAAGATAGTCACATCGCGCGCACCTTCTATGGCCTCATGTTCTATTCCATAGTGCGCAGGCTCAACCTTGTTTCCCTTCGGGTCGGAAAAGTACATGGAGGAAACGATCTTCTCGTGCAGAATTATCTCGTGGTACTCACCAGCATTCCAGAACTCCTGGCCGTCCGGCGTTCTCATGCAGCAGAGGAATTTTCCTCCCACGCGAAAATCGATCTCGCAAAAAGGCGCAGTAAAACCCTTCGGCCCCCACCATTGCATCACGTATTTCGGGTCTGTCCACGCCTTCCAAACCAATTCGCGTGGGGCATCAAAAACTCTTGTGACCACCATCCGCTCTGTCTCGTTAACCGTGTTTCTTGCCATCTCTGGCCTCCTTTTGTTTCATTTGATTCACAACTACATCCAGCTTGTCGAAACTCTCTTCCCAGAACCGGCGATAATAAGCCGCCCAGTCGCTGACTTTCTTTATCGCCTCTGGCCTAAGCGTGCACACACTCTCTCGTCCACGCTTGGTCTTGATCACAATCCGAGCCCGCACCAGGTAGGCAATATGTTTTGAAATCATCTGCTGCGAGAGTGCAAACGGTTCCGTCAATCCATGCACAGAGGCAGGACCATGTGAGAGTCGTTCGATCATCCCCCGCCGGGTTGGATCCGACAAAGCGGCAAATGTTGTACCCAATTGATCCACAACCATATGGTAGTGGATTGTCTGTGAATGTCAATTGGTAATTTTGCGATGCCTGATTTCTGTTCCCTGAACCCTGACCTGGGCGCGTTGGTAATTGGGTGGCTGGGGCATGGGTGTGACGACCATGGCATACGACAGTGACGCGATATGCCAACCGGCAGGCCGCTCTAAACTAGAATTTGGCCGTAGAGGAACGCGATGAAGCGCACGTGGACAATCATCGGTGTAGGCGACGTGCCGGGCAGCTTCAGATGGTACCAGGCGTTGTTCGGCCAGCCTGCTACCCTTCCTGCCCACGACTACTTTGGGCAAATCCTGGATACAGATGGAACTGTGTTGCTCTGCCTACACGAGTGGGGCGCCCACGGGCATCCCTCATTGATGAGCCCCGATCTCGGGAATCCCGGCAACGGGCTCCTGCTGTTCTTCCGTGTCGATGACTTTGACCTGGCGCTTCAAAGGGCGCGCTCGCTCGTCACGCGGCTCGAAGAGGAATCACACGTAAATCCGAACACTCGCACCAGGGAGTTCTCGCTTCGAGATCCGGACGGATATTACGTTACGATCAGTGCGCTCTCGGAGGCTTAAGAGCGCATTGCAGCCCGGAGCGCTGCGCAGAGCTTCATGGAGGCGCTGTCTAGGCCACTCGTAAGCGGGCGGTTGCCGGAGTTTTGGACGATTCTAATCGAGTCATGCGCCACCCTTCCAAAGCTGACCTTGGCGCGTGACCATGGTCCTGGCGGCGTGCCTCTGTAGGAGTGTCGGACAATTCGCTCGGAGCACCCATTGCCTAACGGTTCGGCGTTCGTCAGGAGTAATCTCCCAGAAGGCTTCGGGACAATCACCGATAACAAACCAGCTTCACCGGAGTTGATATTGACTCAATGATGCCATCGAATTGCCGCCGTTCTCAATTCATTGGAGTGGCGTTGCTTTGATCTAGTTTTAGAGAGTTCGGACCGGGCTTCAGTTGGATGGCCTGGCCCCAAATCAGGGACTGGTTGTTATAGCGAGCGGAGATCATCAGGTAGTAGGTTCCGGGTGGCACCCCCGGTAAGACCGCAGTGCCATTGACGTCAGCGCGGGCGGCTGAAATGGCATTTGCGTTGACTGCGGCCAAGATCTTCTGACACTCAGGTGTTCTGGCTGTACAGACAGTGCCGACGTATTTGAATGGCGACATTCCCGGCGGGACGGAGATGCCGGCCTTGCTAAGTCCATTGGCATAGGTATCGCGCAGCAGAACGTAAGGACGTCCTGCGAGTGGATTGGGAACGCCCGGTTGGGTGAGAAATCCAGAAGTGAGGGATAAAACGGCGTTACCGAGCGGCGCGCCCACGGTAGAAAGGCTGCCGCCAGTGTTAGCTGCCACCGAAGTTGCGGGCACACCGCCGCTTGAGGGAATTGCCTTGCTGGCACTCAGAACGTCCAGGTTGCAGGTCTGCTCAATCGGCGCGAATTTGAAGTCGCCGTCGTCGGTTTGGCCGACTACGGTCCGGCCATGCACCTGATAAGGGCCGGTACCCGGGTCAAGAGAGCCGTCCGGCCGGAAGGCCACGGTGAGCGGATGATCGGGAGCGTCGATCTTGATGAACGTCTTGGTGCCATCAGCGACGACGGAGTATGGATATGCACGGGCAACGTCGGGTCCACAGCCTAGAACCGCAGACTCCGGAAAGAACTGGACACTAAACCCGGTTGAGGCCGCCGCGAAGATTCCATGCATGCGAATGCCGGGCGGCGTCGGTGGTCCTTTATCGCCGCCGGTCATGGTTTTTAGCAGATCGGTCTGCATCGTCTGCATGCCGACGCTCGCGCCTTTGGAAGAGAGGTTCAATGCCCCACAGGTGGCCGTCCTGCGGGCAAAGTTGGTGTGTGCGGAAGGAGTGTTTACCGGACCAGAGACGCGATTGCCTGACCGATCATAAACCGGCCCAGCTCCCGAGGCCGCTTGGGCATCCGAGATCGTCATGCCAGATTGGTCTTTGTATCCGCCGCTATAAGAATTGCTGCTGCCCGCGCTATATCCGGCAGCGACGACGCCATTGATGGTGACAGGTCCGGGCCCCACGATGGTGCCATCGGGTCTCAATGTAAGAATCAGTGGCTTGGGCGTGGTGCTGATGATAATGGCGGCTCGATTATTTTTGAAGTCCAGGCTGTAGCCTTCTTGATTCGGAGAAAGTCCAGCGCAATTCACAAGAACGCCTCCGTCTATAAAATCGAGACGCCAGTTTCCCGGCCCTTCGAACACACCCGCCATCACCGGACCAGCGGATGGGGCGGTTGCCTTATCGTCAGTGGGCAGAACCGCGGAAAACATCTGGCCGAACGCGCCCAGAAGCATGTTACCCGTGCAGGAGGCCGGCAACCGGCCTGACGTGATACAGCGCCTGATGGCCCGCTCTTCGGGAGTCTGTGGTTTCTGCCCCGGCACCGCTCGCGCACGGGCCTCAATCGCATCAGCTTCGTCGTTGGCCTTCTTCTCGTTGGCCGCCATGATATCGTTTTGCTTCTTGTAATGCGCTTGCGCTTTTGCCACGTCCGCGGCAGACGGTTGCTGGCAAGCCGGCAGCAGTTTTTTCAACGCTCCCCGCGTTTCGCTCGTGTATGCCATGAATCCGTTATGCTTTGGCCGATCTGGATGCGCCACTTGGCAGGTGGCCGTATCAGAGAGTTCACGAATGTTGCAGCTCTCCAAGTAAAGGCGCTCGCCACTGCACGTATAGATCACGCCCAGTTGTAAATCTTGCGCCGCGACGTGCGCAGCGAGAAGAAGCAGGAACGGAAGAACGGTACGCATATTGAGGAACTCCTTTACCGGGATGCAACAGCTCTGGAACCAATCCGGCTTCATCTTTGGCCACGCGACTTGTAGCGGCTGGTTTCGCTACCGATATTAGCTGATAACGTCCGGTTGCAGCGGCTGGAGCACTCGGATCGTCGCGGCCTGCGTTCGCCGGCACTTGCGCGGTTTGGCCGTGATGCGTCAACTTGATGTGAAGGGACTTTGCAGATGATCGATTCTGCGTACCGTCCCGAGCTTTCTCCGAGTGGCCGACGATCCGCTCAAAGGTGAAGGAGTGGTAGTCAGCACCGCGCCAACCAGCTATTTAACCGCTGTTTTGGCCTCGTTGACCAAGGCCATCATCTCCTGGGCAAAATCCTGCGTCAGCTCAGTGGCTCGTCGCAACGCCTGCTCCTGTTCTTTTCCGACCTTCTCGAGCATTCGCACCAAGGCTTTACTGCGCACTGGCGTTAGGTCTGATCGCTTGAATTCCTCCATCAGCTTCGCGATAGTCGCCTGGCAGCGTTGTTCTTCAAGAAATACCAATGTGTTTTCGCGCATCTTCGGCTTCTCATCGAATACAGGATCGGCAGTCGCCCGCGCGATCTTATCCAAGACATGAGCGATGTGTTCGTCTGCGGCCAGATCATTGGCGAGCCGAGTCATCTCAGCGGCGATGCGGGTTTCGTCGCTAATTCTTGCCGCAACCTGGTTTATGCTCGTGGTAAGTCGCAGCCAAATTGTTTGCCGACCGGGTTCGTCAAGCGAAATGAGCGGCCGTGACAGATCGTTGACAGCTTGATAGTTCGCCGTTATCGCCGAATGATCGCAGACGTCCAACGGTTCAACAATCAGCGGCAGTATGACAAGTTCCCCGGCGCCAGCCGCCTCAAGAAGCGCCGGCAGTTCAAAGTCGCGAATGAAAACCGAAGCGAAGAAGCCCGGGCTCAAAAGAAGGATCGCAGCCGCGGCTGTGTCCAGCGCTTCTTTTATTTCCCCGCGCCAGCGTGATCCGGGAGCTAAGCGCGTATCGTCCCACGCGTCCACTCGTATGCCTTCCGCTGCGCCCCGTAACACAGCTTGTATTTGAGCCAGCCAGTGTTGGTTGGAGTGGGAGTAGCTAACGAAGATCGTGTCACGCATAGATCGAGCTTACAGCGGAAGTCGTAGCGGTCACAAGCCTCGTCAGATGGTTTGAATGAGGGCTGCTCATGAAAACCTAACGGCGCCAAGCGCGGATTTCGGGTGGTAGTTCTCTGACACCCGGCGCCCCGTGAAAAGCCACTCGTAGGTGACGGCGATTTCGCAGAAGCGATCTCCCCGAATGCCGTTTGGGAGCCACGGAGGGCGCCTTCATGAAACTTCCTCGGGCCAGCAGCTGGTTCACCGACTCTGACCAGATGCGCCTAATGCCGCACCGCGCGCAGTGACTTGCTCTATAGCCTTCTGCAATTCGCCGGTCTTCGTGTACCAATAGAACGAAAACACCCAGACGGCAACCGCTTCTAGCCAGAATATGGACGACGCAGGGGGACGGCCCAATAAACCGATATTGATCGTCGCTGCGATGACCGGCAATGCAATAAGTGCAACGCCCGTCAGTGTATATTCCGGCTCTGTCTGGCCCACTCGTAAGCGGGTGGTTGCCGGAGTTTTGGACGCCAGCGCCGACGCCCTCTATTTCTAATTTAGCAAGGCTACGATGCTGAAGTCTAACACGCATAAAACACACGAGATAGAGGCCAGCAAAAAGCAAGTTTAAGAGTAATGTTCAGCCACGAATCCGAGTAACATGGGCATGCGGCCTGGAACTTCGATATGCAGGCCGCTATCCTTCACCACTTCTTAGCGAAGAGGGTTCCCATGCGTGTGCTGCTGTCGACAATCGGTTCTCGTGGCGACGTCCAGCCAATGGTGGCATTGGCATTGCAGTTGATCGAGCTTGGCCAGGAAGTCCGTATCTGCTCGCCGCCTGACTTTCGCGAGTGGATTAGCACGCTCGGGATTCCGTTCGTGCCGGTCGGACCCGAGGTGCGCCAGACCGCGGCACCAAACTCATCAGCCGCGCAGGCCCCGCCAACGCCAGAGCAGCTTCGTCAGCTCATGGAGGACACGGTCGCCGGCCAGTTCGAGGCAATCACGCCGGCAGCCAGGGGCTGTGACGTTTTGGTAGCGGGCATGGCGCTACAATTCGCCCTTCACTCGGTTGCGGAGCAGATGGGAATCCCCTACGTTTACGCGGCCTGGTGCCCGATCACTCTGCCATCCCTACAGCATGCGCCGCCCCCATTGCCGTCGTGGGCGCAGCCTGCAAAGGACGGCAGGGCCGACAATCGAACGCTCTGGACTCAGGACGCGAAACGCTGGAACGACCAATGGGGCGCAGCTATCAACTCCCATCGGGCCGCCGCCGGTTTGGCGCCGGTCTCCGACGTGCGGAACCACATCTTCACCGACGGGCCATGGCTGGCCGCCGACCAGACGTTGGCGCCATGGCCCGAGACTGCGGACCTGGATGTCGTCCAGACAGGCGCCTGGATTCGTTCGGACCAGAGGCAACTGCCCCGGGAGCTGGAGGCGTTCCTCGACGCCGGCGAGCCACCCGTCTACTTCGGCTTCGGTAGTATGCGAGCTCCACAGGACGTAAGCCAGGCGATCATCAAGGCCGCGCGCGCGGCCGGCCGCCGTGCAATCGTGTCGCGTGGGTGGGCCGGCGTGACACTCCCGGACAACGAACTCGACTGCCTTTCCATCGGGGAAGTAAACCTGCAGGCGCTCTTCAGGCGGGTCGCCGCTGTGGTACACCACGGTGGCGCGGGCACCACCACCGCTGCCGCGCAGGCCGGAGCACCCCAGGTGGTCGTGCCTCAGATGTACGACCAGCATTACTGGGCAAAGAGAGTCCAAGAGCTCGGGATAGGAACCGCACACGCGCCCGGCGCGCCCTCTGCCGACTCGCTGACCGAAGCGCTGAGCCGCACTCTCCAGCCGGACGTGGCGGCCCGTGCGCGAGCCGTCGCAGCCTCTGTGCGCACCGATGGCGCGGAGATCGCCGCGCAACGATTGATCGACGAGGTCTCGCGAAGCGCACTTCGGAAACGAGTCCCGATGACCGCCGCTGGACGGAATTGATTCGAGTAACCTGGCGGAATAGCGCGCGTGCGGAATCCATAGATTCCAAATGGGCGTCGCGCGGCGTTACTATCGGTTTAGTAGATCCTCTTTTATCCTGTGCGGGGGGTGCCTATGCCCAAGGGCCGCATTTGGATCGCGATCACGGCCATCGCCGCATGCGGGATCGTCGCGGTGATCGAACTGAAGCCTGGCGCCGTGGTTCGTTCCTGGCTCATTCTGGCGTATCCGGCGGTAACCGGGACTGCGCCAAACGAGGCAGCCGAGTTAGAAGCTTTCGAGCGAGACGCGCTGGTTTCGCAAGGAGGTGAGACAGGCGCCAATCCCGCCGAAGGCCAGGTTATCGATCTGGCTGGACGGACATACGCCTGGCAGCGTTTGCAGGCTTCCTCTGACAACGTCGATCTCGGAAAATCGCACGGTGACAAGGCTGCTATCGCCTATGCCTTTGCGACAATCGAACGGGCCGCGCCCGCTGACACTCTCTTCGGCCTCGGCAGCGACGACGCGGTCAAGGTCTGGCTGAATGGCCGTTTGGTTCACCGGAACTGGACGGAGCGCGCTGTTCGTTTGGATGACGACATCCTGCGTCTTCACCTGAACAAGGGCACCAACCGGCTCCTTCTGAAGGTGCAGAACCGCGGCGGCAGCGGCTGGGGCTTCTCTTTCCGACCCGTAGACTCCGCGCGTCTCCAGGAACGACTGGCGGAAATGGTGCTTGCCCGCGATCTGGATGGCTTGCGAGCAGCCGCGCCACTGGCGGACGGCGCGGATAACGGCGGCAAGTACGGCCTGACGGCTTGGCAGTGGGCCACGGTGCGCGGACATCGGAACATGACGAAGATACTGGAAGCGTCCGGCATACACGGAAGCGCCCCGGCGGGCGACCCCGGCCTGGTGGTGGATGCCATGTTTCGAGACTACGTCCATCCGGGCGAACCCGGTGCCGTGGTTCTGGTCGCGCGCAGCGGAAGGATCTTGTTCGAGAAAGGGTACGGCTTGGCGGATGTGGAACACTCGCGGCCGATTACCCCGGAAACCTGCTTCCACCTCGCCTCCATCAACAAGCCATTCACCGCAGCAGCGATTCTCAAGCTTCAGGAAGAAGGCCGTCTGCACATAGATGATCCGCTTTCAAAATACATTCCCGATTATCCGCGCGGTGATCTCATCACCCTTCGCCACTTGCTGACGCATACGTCTGGAATCCCCGACCGGCTGGGCGGAGCCGGTCAACTCCCCGGCTTCTTCACGCCGCCGAACCGGGACTACGTGATTGCCGCGTTCAAGTACCTGCCCCTGGATTTCGAGCCAGGCTCGCGCTATGCCTACAGCAACCCCAACTACTATTTGCTGGGCACAATCGTCGAGATGGTTTCCGGCCACTCATATCTCGACTTCCTGCGCGAGCGGTTTCTTGTGCCACTCGGAATGGCGCATACAGGTGTATTCCGGCCGGGCGAGGCGTGCAAAGCGGAACCCTACTGGTACGCCGACGGACGAATCGAGCGGCGGCAGCACATGGTCGAAAACCGCTCTCCGTTGCTCGCCGGCGGCCATGCGCTGCTGGATGCAACGGCTCAGGACTTATACCGCTGGACCGATGCCTACTTCAACGGCCGGGTTCTCCCGAAGGCGACCGTCGAGGCCGCGATAACGCCGGCGGATAATGGCCGCTCCGTCAACACGCCCGCCAGACCAGGCGGCTACGGCTTCGGCTGGGGCATAGGGCGTCTGCGCGGTATGCGGGCCGTCTTCCACACCGGCGGCGGAGAAGGATATTGCGGGGCTCTTTACTATTTCCCCGAGGCTGGATTCACGGTCATCATCCTGGCCAATGCAGGTGCTCCCTTGCCCACCTATGATGTGGGACTGACTGCACGAACCATTGCCGAGCTCTACCTGCACGATGAGCTGGAGCCGAGCGATCCGCCCGCGGTTGATACGCACGTCGATCCCGGAACCTACGACGCCTTTACCGGTTTGTACGACATGGGATCTTACGGAGTGATGCAGGTGACTCGTTCGGGAAGTCACCTGTATGAGCAGACCACCAACCACGGCCGCGTCGAGTTGTTTCCGCGTGACGGCAGCCGGTTCTTCGAAGACTGGAAGGTTTTTGACGCCGATGTCGAGTTCGTCCGGAATGGGGCAGCCGAAGTGAGTCATCTCGTGTTCTCGCTGGATGGCGAGGCCTTTCGGGCGCCGCGGCTAATGGATCCGCCTCTCGCGCTGCTCAACGCATATGCCGGGAAGTACCGGCTCTCCAACGGTCAGACGATCGAGATCGCGCCAGAGGGAAACCTGCTGTTCGTCCGGGTGAACGGACAGCCTCGGATGCAGCTCTATCCGCGTTCCGCCAAACTTTTCTACCTGCTGGAAGCCAAGGTGACCGCCGAATTCCTGCAAGAGCCGAATGGCAGCGTGAACCGGCTCATTCTGAATCAGGACGGGCGCAGCGTTGAGGCACGGCGACTGGAAGCCCAGGCGACATCTGACTCAGCGCCGGCCGTGCCCGCTGGGCAGGGTGCTCCGCCGCGGTTCCAACCCGAAATCAAAACGGCCGCGCCTCTCCAGGTGGTCGTCATTCCTATGCGCGGGGCCTACGCCCAAACCGGAATCGCGCTGGAACTGCTGACTGCTTTCCTGGCCTCGCGCGGTGTCGCACCCGCCGGAGCGCCCTTCGGCCGCTATTACGACGCTCCCGGTACCGTGCCTGACGCCGAGCTACGCTGGGAAGTGGGTTTTCCGGTCGCTGGACCCCTGGTGGCAGGCAGTCCATTCGAGATACGCACGCTCGAAGACTCCAGCATCGCTGTTGTGACCGTCCCAGGCGAACATTCCGCCATGAAGCCATGGCCAAAGCTGCTGGCGTGGATTGCCGAGCAGGGCTATCGTCCCGCCGGCCCCAACATGGAATTCTGGCTGGATGGTCCGCGAACCGAACTGCGTATCGCGGTGGAGCGGGCCCAATAAATCCCAAGCCACCTTAGTTTCAAGAAGTCGATCGGCGGTTATGCCCTTCAAGCTTTAGAGGCTTCCCGAGTTTCGCAGCATTCCCCCGTCGATGAAATAAGTACTGCCCGTAATGTAGGCGGCATCATCGGATGCAAGATAAACCGCGAGGTGCGCCACCTCTTCAGGCTTGCCCCATCGTCCCATAGGAATTTCTGCCAAGATTTTATCGTTCAGTTTTGTATCGCTTTCGACATCTTTGTCGATCGGTGTATAGATCGCGCCGGGACCAATATTATTCACCGTAATTTGATGAGGAGCCAGTTCGACCGCGATGGTACGCATCAGCATGCGAAGGCCGCCTTTGGTCGCGCAATAAGGAGCGTTCGTCGGCATGGGAAGATCTTCATGAATCGACGAAATATTGATGATGCGGCCGCCGGCCCCTTGCCCGATCATTTGCTTCGCCGCAGCCTGAGAGCATAGAAAGGGCCCGGTGAGATTCACCGCCATGATCTTCTGCCAGTCTTCCAGCGGGTAGTCGACAAAAACAAACTTCTTCTCAATACCCGCATTATTCACAAAGATATCGAGCTTGCCAAAAGCGGCAACCGTCTGTTGGATCAGGGCCCTCACCTGATCCGGATTCGAGATGTCCGCAGCGACGCCGAGGGACTTCCCGCCCAGCGCATTGATCCTGGTGATTGTGTCTTTCGAGACGGAGGCGTTGCCAACATAATCTACCACCACGGCTGCCCCTTCCTGGGCGAACGCGATTGCAATCGCCTGGCCGATTCCCGTTCCTGCGCCCGTCACGACTGCAGTTTTCCCCTGCAAACGCATACTTCACCTCAAGACGTATCCTAACCCATCGACGCAGGAGACTCTGTCGCAAAACAGCCCACTTCCTCGAGCGAAAACCGTAGACCGACTGAGCAATAGTAAGTCAGTCTCGCTCATTTACACAACCATAGACTTGAAGTAGAGGGAGGTGCCGGAATGGAGGCGTTTGGAAAACCAGGTATTGAGCCCCGCTGGACCCACAGCAATAAGCTGGGTGTCGGCACGGCATACTCCGCCTCCAGCCATCTCTGGTTCACAATTTGGAATGGAATTGTGACGGAAGCCTACTATCCAACAATCGATCGACCGCAGCTTCGCGATCTGCAATATCTGGTAACCGATGGCAGCACGTTCTTTCAGGAAGAGAAGCGCAATCTCAAAACTTCGGTCGAGCGCATCTCCAAACACGCCCTGGGCCATCGCTGTACGAATGCCGACCCAGAGGGCCGCTACGTCATTACAAAAGAAGTGATCGGCGACCCACATCTGCCTTGCCTGCTTCAACGCACGCGCATCACAGGAAAAAGCAAATCGTTCCTGTCCAGCCTCAAAATATTTGCCCTCTGTGCCCCCCATCTTGAAGGCGGAGGAGCAGGAAACAACGCATACATTACGGCCGCCAGCGGGCAACGGATTCTGATGGCGCACAAAGGAAGCAAATGGCTGGCCCTGGGCGCGACCGTTCCATTTTCGCGCCTATCATGTGGATACGTGGGATCGAGCGATGGCTGGACCGATCTTCAGAATTTCACAATGGACTGGGAGTTCGAAAAAGCCAGCGATGGAAATGTCGCCCTGACTGGCGAACTGGCTTGCCGTGGAGACGAAGAATTTACGCTGGGCCTGGCCTTCGGCAACAGTGAGCATCGGGCTATCTCGAACCTGCTCCAGTCGCTGGGGATTCCTTTTGACGAGCATCTCGCGAAATACACGACTCAATGGAATGATACGGTGGCGCATCTTAAGCCCTTGGACGGAAACTCTTTCGACCAAGGCAATTTGTATCACAGCAGCTACAGCCTGCTCCTCGCGCACGAAGACAAGTCTTACCCCGGCGCGATTATCGCGTCGTTAGCGATCCCCTGGGGCGAAGCGAAAGGCGATAACGACCAGGGGGGATATCACCTGGTGTGGACGCGCGACATGATCAACAGCGCAACCGCGCTGCTGGCTGCCGGCGATACGGATACCCCGCTCCGCGCATTGATTTACCTCGCCGTATCGCAACATGCCGACGGCGGGTTTGCACAGAACTTCTGGGTCGACGGAAATGCATACTGGAGCGGCGTTCAGCTCGATGAGGTTGCCTTTCCTATCTTGCTTGCGTGGCGTCTCCGCGCCGAGAAATGCCTGTCTGACTTTGATCCGGCCTACATGGTTCGCAAAGCCGCGGCTTATCTGATCCGCAACGGACCAGTTACGCCGCAGGAGCGTTGGGAGGAAGCCTCCGGTTATTCTCCCTCGACGCTGGCCTCGAATATCGCGGCCCTCATTTGCGCGGCAGTATTTGTGAGAGAAGCCGGGGATAAGGAGAGCGCCGCATTCATTGAGGAGTACGCCGACTATCTCGAGTCGCACATTGAAGATTGGACTTTAACCACGACGGGTACGCTGCTGGAAGGTGAGAGCAGCTACTACATGCGCATTCTCCCGGAGCAGGTTGGGCAGCAAAATCCAGCGGAAGATAAGGAAGAACGCATTCTCCACATTGCCAACCATGCACCGGGCGAAGAATGCGATTTTCCGGCACGCAATGTCGTCGATGGGGGCTTTCTGGAGTTGGTTCGCTACGGTATTCGCAGCCCGAAAGATCCGAATATCCTTGCGACCATCCGGGTGATCGATGCAGTCCTCAAGACCGACACACCTCAAGGATCAACCTGGCATCGCTACAATCACGACGGATACGGACAGGGCGTCAACGGCGCCCCCTTCACTCATTACGGAATAGGCCGCGTATGGCCGCTGCTTACTGGCGAACGCGGGCACTACGAACTTGCCGCGGGCAATAGCGCCGAGAAGTACATCCGGACAATCGAAGGGCTCGCGAGCAAAACAGGGTTGCTTCCTGAGCAATCCTGGGACCAGGCAGACAGGCCGGAGATTTTCGAGTGGCTCGGCAAGCCGACAGGCTCCGCAATGCCGTTGATGTGGGCTCACGCCGAATACATCAAACTGCTTCGCTCCGCAGCGGACGGCAAGGTCTACGATGCCATCCCCGAAGTTGCCGAACGCTATCAGGGCAAACCAAATGGCCAACTTCGAATTGAAATATGGAAGCCTACGCGGCAGGTTCGATTCATGCGCGTCGGAGATTTATTGCGCGTGCACGCGGATGCACCGTTTACTCTTCGCTGGTCAAGCGATCGGTGGAAAAGCGTGAACGATTCCAAGTCCACGCATAATGCGCTCCAATTTGATTATGTCGATCTAAAAGGCGCATCAAGCATGGCGGGGATTATTTCGTTCACGTTTCTTTGGACGGAGGGTAATCTTTGGGAGGGCCAGAACTACGAAATTACGGTTCGCTAGCTGTCGGGATTTTGGACGAATGAGATCCGAAGGAGCTGCCCTTGTCATTCTGCAAAAAAGGAGGACGGTCTGGCTGGAGAGCAAACCAGTTTCACTTCAGCGAATGCAACGCACTCATTGCGGGCCGCATTCCTGCGCCATTGGCGCCTCTACCTCGATGAAGGCGTCGAACTTGCGATCTTCATGATTTCCGCCTGCTTCTTCACGGTTTGGCTTTTTAACCCGGCTTGGCCCATTCTGCATCTTCTGTCCAGCAGCGCCTTGCGAAGACTGTCAATGGGCGTCTCTATGGGCGCCACCGCGGTTTTAATCATCCGTTCGCCCATGGGAAAGCGATCCGGTGCTCACTTCAACCCCGCCATCACCTTGACCTATTTTCGGCTCGGCAAAATCGACAAATGGGATGCAAGTTTCTATGTGGTCTCTCAATTCATCGGGGGCATCTGTGGGGTTGCCCTTTCAGCACTTTGCCTGCGCGGCAGCCTAGCGGCTCCCACCGTGGACTACGCGGTTACGATCCCTGGATTGGGTGGAGCAGCCGCGGCTTTTGGCGCGGAGTATTTTATGGCCGCTCTCCTCATGCTGATCGTGCTCTGGCTCTCGAATCGGCCGCCGCTCGCTCAATACACCAGTTATTCCGTCGGTCTTCTGATTGTGTTTTACGTGTTTGTCTTCGCGCCCGTTTCGGGTTTCAGTATTAACCCCGCGCGAACAACTGCCTCCGCCGTCTTTGCCAACGTGTGGACTGCGGTATGGCTCTACTTTGTTGCGCCGCTGCTCGGCATGCTCACATCGGCCGAGATTTATCTGCGTGTTTACGGCCCAGAGCGTGTCCTATGCGCCAAGCTACATCCCGATCCAAGTTATCCGTGCCCATTTCTCTGTCAGTTCCCCTTCCATCGTCACTCACATGAGGGGAACTCACAGCCGAAACAGATCGCCCTTTAGCTCCCCAGGAAAGGAGTCAAGCGAAAGTGATGCCTCGTCTGTTTGATCGTTCCAGGAAGAGGTAATTTGCTTTTCGCATCTCATCCATTATGTCTACTCAATACGACGCAATCATTATCGGAACCGGCGCCGGCGGCGGAACGCTTGCTTTCTTCCTGGCTCGAGCCGGAAAGAATGTTCTCATTCTGGAGCGGGGTCCGTTCATGCCTCAGGAAAAACTGAACTGGGACACCTCCGCGGTTTTTCTGGACAACCGCTATCACACCAAGGAAACCTGGCTGGATAAAGATGGCAGGGAGCTGCACCCACAGCAGTCCTACTTTGTAGGGGGACAGACGAAAGTCTATGGCGCGGCAATGTTTCGCATGCGTGCCGAGGACTTCGGAATCATCCGCCACAAAGGCGGGATATCGCCGGCGTGGCCCATCTCCTATTCCGATCTGGAACCCTTTTACACCCGCGCCGAGGAGCTCTTTCACGTGCACGGCGATCTCGGAACCACACCTACGGTACCTGGCGGCTTCGGCTCCTCTTTCGATCCCACCGAGCCGTTCCATTCCAAAAAGTATCCTTACCCCTCCCTCGCCAACGAACCGCGTATGCAGTCCATCGAGGACGATGTCCGCAAAATCGGTGTTCATACCTTCCCAATTCCGCTCGGGCTCAAGCGCAACGAGGCGAACCCTCTCGCCTCGAAATGCATACGCTGCGACACGTGCGACGGCTATCCGTGCCTGGTGCACGCCAAATCCGACGCGGATATCAACTGCATCCGGCAAATCATGCACCTGCCCAATGTGACGCTGATGACAAACTCTCGCGTGATCCGCTTGCTTACGAACAGCAGCGGCACCGCGGTGACTTCAGTCGAGGTAATCCACTCCGGCGCTGCCGCGACTCAGGGGACTGCTCTCGATCGCGCCGACCCCAGTGCCCCACCGGCATCAACCAGCGGCAAAACTGCCATCTACAGCGCCGCTATTTTCGCCGTTTGCGCCGGCGCAATAAACTCCGCAGTCATCCTTCTGGCATCTGCCAACCAGAAGCACCCTAATGGCTTGGCCAACCGGTCGGATCAGGTTGGGCGCAATTTTATGTACCATCAGGCCGACGCACTCCTCGCGATCGGCACTCATCGCAATGAGGATAGCTACACCAAAACCTGGGGCACGAATGACTTTTACCTCAAAGATACCGACCCCGCTTATCCATTTCCGCTCGGGCAGGTGCAGCCGGTCGGCAGCTTTCATTTCGAGATGATGAAGGGCGATGCTCCACGATTAACTCCAGACTTTGTCTTGGAAGGAATGAAACACCACGCTGTCCCTTGGTGGCTGACCACGGAAGATCTGCCCGACCCTGAGAATCGCGTCACTCTGCATAACGTTACTCCGCTGTCGGTCGAATCGCGTCAACCAGGTCTGGCCGGAGCCCACCCGTCAGGCGACACCGGCCAAACCAACGAGTCCGAGACCGTTACAAATGCGGCGCCAGGAAGGATCCGGCTCTCCTACGTGCCAAACAACGTCGAGTCCTTCGAGCGGCTTAAGGACCGTTGGGTAGATGTCCTCAAAAGGGCGGGTCACGCGAGCGCGTCCATTCCGCTCCATGCTTACTTCAAGAAGCGCATACCCATCGAAGGGGTCGGCCACCAGAACGGCACTTGCCGTATGGGTACCGATCCCGCCACCAGCGTCCTCGACCCGTACTGTAAGGCTCATGACCTCGATAACCTCTATGTGGTTGATGCTTCCTGCTTCGTCTCGGCCAGTGCGGTGAATCCCTCTCTCACCGTTATAGCCAACGCAATCCGGATTGCCGATCATTTAATTGGGGAGCGACTGGGATGAGGTTTCGCGAATGATAGTAGCCAAAGTGAAAAACGAAGTCCGTTTCGCCCGGGCCCCGATTGCGAAGCGGTCGCTACGAATCCGACACTTGATTGTTGGGTCAGGTTTGTCCACCGCCCGGAGTTGCTTTCGTAATGATTGGGCTGGAAGGCGGGTGGGAGTTCGGCCAACTGCCTCGGCAACATGCCAACCCGCGCTGGCAGGCCGACGAATGTTTCCAAAGTCCCGTTGTCGTCAATAGGGCTGTATTGACCGAACGCGCAATATCCCACTGACGTCCCCGTTTTTGACCCGGACGCTTTTCGACTCAAAGCCGGGTTAGACCGGGTTTAACCATTCGCGCCGGCGCTGAACCTACACGCAGCTGAGCCGCTCTCAAAGCGCGCACCTCACCACTCACGCGGCCATTCTGGAAGCGGACTTGCCGGATCTCCACCGGAGCGTCCGCTGCGAAGAGAAGCTTACCATCGCGCCGTACCTCGATTGAGTCGGGCGCCAGGGCCACGTCATAGAGGGCACCCGCCACGTAATAGCGTTCCAGGGACCCGGGCTCGGCCGGATTCAGATTTCCAAAACGCAAACCGTGCCAGGGGTTCGCGTCGATGAACTGTTCCACTGCGATCAAGGCCATCAACGCGCCCCAGGTGTAGTGAGGGTCGCCCGAGCCTTCACCCGTGGTGGCGAGGTAGTTCTCGTGACACTCGCAGTGCGGGCGCCAGGACTTGAGGAAGATCTTAGCGCTCGATTCCGCCAGTAGTGACGCCTCCAGGTCCCACTCGTAAATCTTCAAGCCTTGATAGACCAGCCAGTTGACCGGCGCCCAAACCTTTCCTTTCCAATAGTCTTGCTTGGGGTAGTCCGGATCGTCGCGGCTGATGGTGGGCAGAATCCATTCGCCGGCGAACTTGGTGGGATCGTGGAACAGCTTGCGCAGTGAATCGGCTTGCGCAGGCGTGGCCACCTTGCCGAGCAGGGACATGAAGATGTCGGGCGCTTGCTGAGGAAAGAACGGGTCGCCAGAATAGTTATCCCAATGCCGGTTGAAGTAGCACCCGCGTTTCGGATCCCAGAGCAAGCGGTTGATGGTGGCCGCCATACGCCGGTGCTCGGCTTCCAGCGCAGTGGCTTCCGCAACGCGCCCCAGTTGGCGGGCGAGCCAGGCCAGAATCCAGCAGTCCATGGCATAAAGGCAGTTTCGCTCTACCGTGTCCTGTTCCAGCGTTCCTGTTTTTTCGTTGAACCGGGCGATGTGCCACCACTGGGGATTGTCGTCGTAGGACTCACAATAAGCGACCTGCTGGCGATCGGCATAGGGAATCTCTTCGGGATAGTTGGCGCCCAGTTCCAGCAGGCCGTTGCGATTGCCGTCGCGCCAGGGCTGGCCGTCGCCACGGTCGGCGAACCACCAACGGTGGTTCTTGAGCAGGCGCGGATAGATCTCGGCGAGAAAGCTACGGTCAGGGCGGCGCAGGTAGATCTTGGCCACGGCCAACGCGCCAACCGGATATTGCGTATGGCCCCAGGCGACGGGTGAGTTTTGCGGCCGCGCGACGGAAGCCCATTCGCCATACTGCGCGAACATGCCCTGGTCATTTTGCCACGAAGTGATGTCGCGGATCATGTCGAAGGATTTGCGCTCGTCCTCCTGACAAACCAGAACGGCGTTGAAAAAACTGTCCCAGAGAAAGTCGGGCCCGGTGTTGGTGCCGTAAAACGCTGCCCAATTACGAGACACCGTGATGTATGGACGGCGGCGGCGCGGGGCCCAGACCTCGCTCCACTCCAGTTGGTCGTTGATGGCGGCGGGTAGATCAGCCAGCGCGCCCTTGCCGAGCGGACGCAGGTCCAGATAGCGCGCACGGTTGCTCTCCAACAGCTTGTCGATGAGGCCGTCTGCCAGCCACGGGATGGTGAGTTGCTCTATGGCTTCGTAGCTTTGCCCCTGGCGCGCCACCAGATAGAGCGTCTTCACATTCGGGATGTAACCGTTCCACTCGCCCGACCCATTACCGGTGACATCCTCAGGCGCGGTTGACAAAGCGACGGACCAGCGCATGCCGTCACGGGTATGCGGCACCCATGAGCGACCCCGCAGGAAAGGTTTCCCTGGACCCCCAGAATAGAGGACGGCGTGCTCGGGCGTATTGGAGGTCCAGGGCATATAGCCCTGTAGAACGATGTCCGCTGAGGCAGAGTGAGTGATTCGGCAGACGATCTCATGAGGCCCGGTACGGGCCCATTCGTAAGTGACTTCGGGACCACCGTCGGGCATCTGCCAGATCAGCCGTGCGTACGAGTCGTCCCCGGCGCGCGGCCCGACGACGCGCCACCAAGCCGCCCATTTAAAGTTGAACCACTTGGGCCACTGTTTCGCGCAATAGGCAGCTTGCTCTTTGCCCCCGGCGGGCGTTATCCAGGATGCCGGTAAGGAGAGAAAGCGAAATGCAAAGATGTCACCGTGATCCGCGGCGAAAACCTGACCGCACCAGCCGTCCGGGGCTAGCGGGCCAGCCAGCCACTCGCGCGTGTCTCGCAAGCGTGCCCATAATTTGAGCGGATCCTCTCCAGACATTGTGGTGAAGCCGAGCAGCTTGTAAATTTCCGCCGGAGAAGCAGGTGCGGGCTGAACCGCCTGAGCCTGCGCCGCGACGGCCATCAGGCCTGAGCTTTGGAAGAACTGGCGGCGGTTCATCGGGGGGCATCATATCAGCCAAGCCGGCTTCGGTTCGAGACGTTTCCACTATTGGCTGGCCGATTGACCGAGAATAGTTATGGAGTGGAACTGCCAGGGCAAGGGGTTCCTCCCCTCCCCTTACGCAGCGAGGTAAGCATAATTCACATTGGAGGATTCCATGATCGAGCAGCTGAAGGACTTTCCAGACCATGTTCTCGGGTTCGTCTGCCACGGACACGTAGCGAAGGCGGATTATGATTCGGTTTTGGTTCCGGCGGTTTTGAATGCGCTCAAGAAGCCGGGCAAGGTTCGCCTATATTACGAAACCGCTGCGGATTTTACGGGCTTCGAGGTGGGCGCCATGTGGGAGGACTTTAAGGTCGGCATTGAACATTTCACGCGCTGGGAGCGCGTCGCTATTGTCAGCGATGTCGAATGGATCAAGCACTCGATACGCTTCTTTGGCTTCCTGATGCCGGGCGCGTTGAGATCATTTCCGACGTCGGAGACCAGGCAAGCGCGTGAGTGGATCGTCGCCGCCAGTTAACTTGCGAGGGCTCACTGTTCATCGTCGCTGTAGCAAGCACGGGAACGCAACCGGCCGAAGGCAGGGACCAACCAGCGCAGGTTAGGTTAAGCGCTGGTCAGCATCGGGCCGCCTTGGACGCTGGCTACCTTTCGCCCATGGCTTCGGCGACTTTCACCGCCATGTCGTAGCGGCCGAAGGGTGCGCTGAGCTGGGCGCCTTCCACCATCTGCCGGACACGGGAGACCATCTCCTGAGCGATGGCGATACCTTCCTGGCGGGCCTTCTCAGCAGAATCAGCCAGGCGCATGCGCTGCATGTACTGCTCCGGGACCGGGACGCGCAGCTCGTTCACCATGAACTCGGCATTGCGATAGCTGGTGAGCGGCCAGATGCCCGCGATGATGGGCAGCTTGTATTGGCGGGTCTTGAGCAAAAACTGCTCCAACAGGTCGAGGTCGAAAACCGGTTGTGTCACCACGTATTCGGCGCCGGCTTGGACCTTCCACTCGAAGCGGCGCAGTTCTTCATCCATGTTCAGCGCGCCCGGATTGGCCCCGACGCCGATAAGCAGGGCGGTCTGCGAGCCGATGGGATTGCCGCCGATGTCGAGGCCCTGGTTGAGATTGTTGGCGATGTTGGTGAGGCCAATGGAATCGACATCGAATACCGCTGTCGCGTCCGGATAGGTGCCCATTCGCGGGGGGTCGCCGGTGATGCAAATCAGGTTGCGCACGCCGGTGGTATGCGCGCCGAGAAGTTCCGACTGGATGCTCAGGATGTTGCGGTCGCGGCAGCAGAAATGGAGCACGGCTTCAATCTGGGCGTGCTGTTGGATGAGCTGGCAAGTGACTTGGGCACTGAGCCGGGCGCTGGCGCGGGGTCCGTCGGGCACGTTGATGCAATCGATGCCGTGGTCGCGGCACAAGACCGCGCCGGCGATCTCTTTGGATGCGTCAATGCCGCGCGGCGGGAGAATCTCAACGAAAGCCACGAACTTGCCGGCGGCGAGTTTTGCGCCCAGTTTGGACTTATCGGCAACCGGCGCCTTCGCCAGCTTCTTGACTTCGGGTTTCGCCGGGTCCACGGTCACCGCGGCCTGCGGCGGGTTGCCGCGGGCGGTGGGCTGCGCCGGTTGCAGCGACCGTGCCTCGCTGCGGATGAGCTTGATGTGCTCGGGCGTGGTGCCGCAGCAGCCGCCTATGACGCGCGCTCCGGCTTGAATGAAGCGGCGCGCGTATTGGGCCATGTATTCGGGCGAGCAGAGATAGATGTTGCGGCCTTCCACCTTGGCCGGCAGGCCCGCGTTCGGCATGGCGCTGAGGGGCTTAGAGGTGTAGGCCACCATCTTCTCGATGGTTTCCAGCACGGTCTTCGGACCGGATGAGCAGTTCACGCCGATAACGTCGGCCGGCCATTCGTTTAATCGGGAGGTAAAGGTTTGAGTAGAGGTTCCGTCGCGCAGATGGCCCTCGTCCTCCACGGCGACTTCGGCGATGATCACCATCTCCGGACCCGCCGCTTCGCGTGCCGCAAAGATGGCTTCGCGCAGTTCGTCGAGCTCGTAAAATGTCTCGAGCACCAGCAGGTCCACGCCCGCGCCAACCAGCACTTCGGCCTGTTCCTTGAAGATGGCGCGCGCTTCCGCAAAAGAGATGGCGCCCAACGGCTCAATCTGTGCGCCCAGTGGTCCTATAGCTCCTGCCACGAACGCTTTGTCGCCTGCCGCTTCGCGCGCCAAACGTACGCCCGCTTCGTTGATGGCCTTCAGCTTTTCACCCAAACCAAACGCCGTGAGGCGCAAGCCGGTTGCCGCCGAAGGTGTTGGTCTCAATGATTTCAGCGCCCGCCTTGACGTACTCCTGGTGGACCTCTTTGATCATCTGCGGCGAGGCGAGGTTGAGCTCGTCAAAGCAGCGGTTGATGAAGATACCCTTGCCATAGAGCATGGTGCCCATGGCGCCATCTGCTACAACAAGGCCGGATTCCAGCTTACGCCGGAACTCGGCGGCACGGGAGGCAGTGGTTGGTTCGGCTGCGGTCATGATTTAGTTAGGCACAAGACGATGGAAGTCATCACGGTGCTTGCGACGCCCGTGAAGGCTTGCCTGCGCGTTATAAAACGAATTGTACCGCGCAAACGAGTGGGGTGACGGTCGCGGCGCAGTGCGGTTTGCGGGACGTTGGGGCGTCTGGGGACAGGCTCGCTCTGCCCACGCGGCGGCGAGGCGCGGGAGGAACAAATGCAATGTAGAGATCGCTTGCGCCAGAGGCGCCTGTCCCCGGCCGAGTTTTCACAAGAGAGTTCACCCCCGGCTGGTCCAGCGGAGAGTGACCGGGCTGCCGGCCGAGACATCCAGCCGGGCGGCAGCGGATGCCTGATTGATGGCCAGTTCGATGAAGCCGGAGCTGCCGAAATAGGCGAAGAGCTCACTCGGCTTGGCATCGCCGAACGTGGCGCGGAAGCGCTGCGTCTTGCGGCGAGCGACGCCCGTGCCAAGGTCGATCTCGAAGTCCCGTTCAGGGAGGGCGGCAAAGGATTCCTGCGGGAAGTTTGTGATGACGTTGCCGAAACGGTCGGTGCTCAACACGGTCCCATGCCAGGTACCCGGGGGGTGTGACTGGTGAGGCTGCGTCGATTCGAGCAGGATCGGAGCTTCGACCCGCGCCCCGGCGTCCCTCGGCTTCACCTTGCCGGCGGCGAGGGCAGCGGCCACCGGTGCAAAGATGTCGCGGCCGTGAAACGTGGCGGAGACTCGCTTGAGCCACAGGTCCGCATTGGTGAGTTCACGGAGTACCGCGCGGGGATCGCGGCCGATGATAAAGCTGAGCACACCATTGTCGGGAGCGAGGAAGTGTTGATCATGGGAATCGGCCAGCAGCCCTCGGCGGGCGGTACCCACGCCGGGGTCCACCACGACGATATGGATGGTCCCGGCGGGGAAGAATCCGGCCGCCTGCTGAATGGCGTAGGCGCCGGCGAGAATATTGTACGCCGGTATCTCATGGGTGATATCGACAATCTGCGCGGCCGGGCAGATGCCCAGGATCACGCCCTTCATGACGCCGACATAGTGGTTGGAGAGCCCGAAATCGGTGGTGAGAGTTATGATTGGCGCCGTCCGGCTGGTCTTCATAGGCTGCTAAAATTGAGGGAAGCCCCCGTGTTACCGCCAGTCCCCTGGGGACTGAGCATTCAATTGTACCCAGTGCCCGGCTGTTCTGGAAGCTTGCTGTATGCCTCGTTATTACTTTGATCACAACGCTACTACACCGGTCGCGCCGGAAGTGCTGGACGCGATGGCGGATGTGCTGCGGCTGGGCTATGGCAATCCATCCAGCATTCACCGGGAGGGCCAGCAGGCGCGGCAGCTGCTGGAAGGCGCGCGGCGCACCGTGGCCACAAAGCTGGGCGGCGACGCGGCGGGGCTGGTGTTTACGAGCGGCGGTACGGAGGCCAACAACCTCGCCATCCTGGGGCTTCTTCGCGGTATGGATGTTCGACGCCGGCACGTGGTGACAACCGCTGTCGAGCATCCTTCGGTGCTCGAAGCCTGCCGGCAATTAGAGCGCGAAGGCGTGTCTCTTACCGTGATTCCCGTGGACGCAGCAGGCACAGTGTCTGCCGCGGCTGTCGAAACCGCCATTCGAGAAGAGACAGTGCTGGTCACCGTCATGCACGCCAATAATGAAGTGGGGACACTTCAGCCGATCGGCGAGATTGCGGCGGCAGTACGCCAGGCGCGGGAAAAGGGCCAGCGCATCTGGCTCCATTCCGACGGTGTGCAGGCTTTTGGCAAAGTGCCGGTGGACGTTGCGGCTCTGGGCGTTGACCTGTATTCGGTCAGCTCGCACAAGATCTATGCGCCGAAGGGAACGGGCGCGCTGTGGGTTCGCAAGGGTGTGCCAGTTCGTGGAATCGTATTCGGTGGCCGGCATGAGCGAGAGCGGCGCGCGGGCACGGAGAATGTCGCCGGGGCGGTGGCGATGGCGCGAGCCACGGAACTAGCCGGGTTTTCCCATAGCCGGCAATTGGAGGAACTGCGCGATCTCTTCGAAGCCACCGTCCTGACTGGATGGCCCGAAGCCCAGGTCAACGGGGATCGAGCGCATCGGTTGCCGAATGTGAGCAACCTGCTGCTGCCGGGCATCGCGGGTGAATCAATGGTGATCGGGCTCGATCTGAAGGGCTTCGCGGTGTCGAGCGGGGCGGCTTGCTCGAGCGGATCCGTGGAGCCGTCGCCGGTGCTGCTTGCGCTGGGAAAGTCGAACGACGATGCACGCTCCTGTGTACGGTTCTCACTGGGGCGCGGGAATGACGAGGCACAAGTGCTGGCGCTCGCGGAGGCCGTCATCTCCTCGGCGAAGCAATTGAGGGTGACGCAGAAGGCACGAAAGGCAGCCGAGTATGCCGGTGTCTGATGTGAACACGCTCGACGTGCCGCAGGCTGCCGCCAAAGCACCCGGCCTGATCGCCGTGGCAATGTCGGGTGGTGTCGATAGCTCCGTCGTAGCGGGGCTGATGGCACGCCAGGGTTGCGCGCTGGTGGGGCTCACCATGCAGCTTTGGAATCAGCGCCGCCTGCCGGAGTTGGCTACCGAAGGCGCGACCGGCCGCTGCTGTTCGCTCGACGACGTCTACGATGCCCGTTACGTGGCGTCATTACTCGGCATTCCGTACTACGTGGTCAACTTCGAAGAACAGTTCGAGCAGCACGTGGTGAAGCCGTTCGTGGACGATTACCTGCACGGGCGTACGCCCGTTCCCTGCACGCTCTGCAACAACTTCATCAAGTTCGATCAGTTCCTGGAGATGGCTGACGGTGTGGGCGCGGAGAAGATCGCTACCGGCCACTATGCGCGCGTGGAGTACAACACCGGCACTGGCCGTTATGAATTGAGAACCGGCGTGGACCTCAGCAAGGACCAGACCTATTTCCTGTGGGGCCTGACGCAGCCCCAACTGGCCCGCACACTGTTTCCGCTGGGCGGCATGAAAAAGCCGGAAGTGCGCGACCTAGCCAGGGAGTTGGGACTGCCGGTGGCGGAGAAGAACGATAGCCAAGAGATCTGCTTTGTGCCGAACGGAGACTACGCGTCCTTCATCGATGCCTACTTCCGCGAGCAAGGCATTCAAACCGAGCGTACAGCCGGCGACATTATCGACACGGACGGGCGCGTGCTGGGCGGGCATGAGGGCACGCATCACTTTACGGTCGGCCAGCGGCGAGGCCTGGGGGTGGCGGCCGGCGAGCCGCTGTACGTGATTGCCACCGAGCCTTCCACGCAGCGAGTGGTCGTGGGGCGCAATGACGATCTTCTGCGCGACTCGCTCACGGCGCGCGAAGTCAACTGGATCTCCATCGAACCGATTCGTAAGGAGCGCCGCGCATCCGTGAAGATCCGCAACAAACACACCGCTGCCCCGGCTACGCTGATGCCGGCCGGCGACGACACGCGGGCGATGGTCCGGTTCGACCAGCCCCAGCGGGCCATCACACCGGGGCAGGCCGCTGTGTTTTATGACGGCGACCTGGTGCTGGGCGGCGGCTGGATCGATTAGGCTACTTCAAGGTGGCAAAACCGCGAAGCGCATTTCAGAACGAAGCTGAGTATTGGGCCGTGCGCGCGCTGTTGGGGCTGCTGCGAAGGTTGCCCCGGCGGGTCGCCGAACCGGTCGCTTCAAGCTTTGTGGGACTGCTAGACAAGCTGGTTCCCAAGCTTCGGCGCGCTGCGCGCACCAACTTGGCCTTCGCGCTGCCGGAGCGATCGGCGGAAGAGCGCGAGGCGATCATCGATGGCGTTTTCCAGACTGCGGCGCGGGTGCTGGTGGCCTTTGCCAAGTTTCCCGACATCAATGCGCGCAATGTTCAGGATTGGATTCAGTATGAAGGGCTGGAGCACTACCAGTGCGCGAAGACCCGCGGCCGCGGCGTGCTGGTGGCCACAGCTCATCTGGGCAACTGGGAGCTGAGCGCTTTCGCTCATGCACTGATGACTGAGCCGATGGGCGTTATCGTAAGGCCGCTCGACAACCCGAGGGTGAATGCGCTGGTCGAATCGTACCGGCGGTACTCCGGCAACAAAGTGATCGGAAAGAAGTACACGGCCCGGATGCTGGTTCGCGGAATGCACGACAACGAAGCGGTGGGCATGTTGATCGACCAAAACACGTTAGCCGCCGAAGGCGTGTTCATTGACTTTTTCGGCGAGAAGGCTTGCGCGAGCGCGGCGTTTGCGAAGCTAGCGGCACATACGGGTGCAACCGTGATTCCAGGATTTGCCTTCTGGGAAAGCCAACGGCAGAAATATGTGCTGCGCTTTTATCCGGCCATTCCGATGACGGGCGATGCCACGGCTGACACGCAGCGCATTCACTCGTTCTTTGAAACCGTTATCCGGCAATACCCCGAGCAATGGATGTGGATCCATCGGCGATGGAAAACGCGGCCTCCGGGCGCGCCGCCTTTTTACTGAGGGGAAGCTTGCTCTGGATCAGAGCAATAAACCGCCGGGCCACGCGGCTCGCGTCGAATTGCCTGACCCGCTGGCGGCTACGCCTGGCGAGGTCCAATTGGAGCCGTTCGTCGGTGGCTAGCTGCACGATGGCACGGGCCAGGTCTTCGGGCTGATCGCCGGCGGCAAACAGCGCATGAGGAACCACCTCGGGAATGGCGCCCGAGCGCGTGGCGATGATCGGCTTTCCGGCGGCCATGGCTTCAAGCAGAACAATGCCGAATCCCTCCTGCGCGCTGGGGAACACAAAAGCATTGCACTCCTGATATTCCGACGCCAGTTCGTGCATGTCGAGATCGCCCAGGAATCGGCAAGCGACGCCGAGGTTGAGCGATCGGGACTGGGCACGCAGGTGCTCATGCTCCTGTCCGTTACCGACAATGCGGAGGGCAATGCCAGTTTGAGGTGATTGCTTGTGCAACAGCGCCATGGCGTCCAGCAACAGCGAGAGGCGCTTGCGCGGATAGAACCGGCAAACACAGAGCAGCGAAAAGAAGTCTGGGGGCTTGCGACGGGGAGCCTCATCCAACAGCGACGACCAGTAGTGGAGATCGATAGGCTCGGGTACGACGCTGATCTCCGCCTTCGGACCGTAGTACTCCCGGATGCGGCCGGCCGAGTAGCGGCTGGAAGTGACAACGTGGGTGGCCCGGGCAACATTCTGTCTTTCGTAGTCCGCTTGGACCGTCAACGCTGCCCGTACCGCGCCGGTTTCAAAACGCAGCTCGTCGGCGATGACCCCTTTTAAGCAGGCGATGTGAGGTGGCCCGAAGCGGGTCAGCAGGAAGCCGTCAAGGTCGAAGCCGATGGTGGCATCGTAGGAGCTGAAGTCGAGCTGCGCGATATCGCGATTAAACGCCAGGCGTGCTTCCGTGGAGGGTTCTTGCGTTCCGTTCACGACGTCAACATGAACGCCCTCGCTCTTGACCGCGGCGGCAAGCGTAGTGATGCCGGTAAAAGTCCCGCTGCCTGACGCGTAGTTCAGGGGCGTAGAAGTGAGGAAGCAAAGCCGCACGCGACTTCAGTATGGCAATACCTGGTCGAACATGCGTCTTTATACTGGAGGCGACGGACCTTATGCCGAATGCTGTGTGTTTGTTAAGCGGAGGATTGGATTCCTCAACCTGCCTGGCAATTGCGCGCTCTGAAGGGTTCACTTGCTATGCCCTGTCGTTCGACTATGGCCAGAGGCACAAGGTGGAATTGGAGGCGGCCCGGAAGATTGCGGCCAGCCTCGGCGCAAAGGAACACAAAGTAGCGCACATCGATTTGCGCATATTCGGGCACTCCGCGCTAACGGACGACATCGCCGTGCCCAAACATGACAGCGTGAATGCGCTGGCGCAAGGCATACCCATTACGTATGTGCCGGCGCGGAATACGATCTTCCTGTCCTTTGCGCTGGCTTACGCGGAGGTGCTGGAGGCCTCGGACATCTTCATCGGCGTGAATGCCATCGATTACTCGGGCTACCCGGACTGCCGTCCCGAATACATTGAGGCCTTTCAGCGGATGGGCAATCTTGCCACTAAAGCGGGCGTGGAAGGGCGCACCCAGCTGAAGATTCACATGCCGCTGGCAAGACTGACGAAAGCGGATATCGTGAAGCAGGCGGTGGCGTTGGGCTTGGATTTGGGAGCCACACACAGTTGTTACGATCCGGATGCCGACGGCCGGGCTTGCGGCCGTTGTGATTCGTGCCTGCTGCGCAAGAAGGGCTTCGAGGAAGCCGGCGTACCCGATCCGCTGGCGTACCAGGTTACATGAAGATCGCGGAGATCTTCTATTCGGTTCAAGGCGAGGGTTCGCTGGTTGGCGTGCCGTCGGTGTTCGTGCGAACGTCCGGCTGCAATCTGCGCTGCGTCTGGTGCGACACCCCATACACTTCCTGGAAACCGGAGGGCGAAGACCTGACCGTTGATCAGATTCTGCAACAGGTGAGCGAATTTGGGGCCGGGCATGTGGTGGTGACCGGCGGCGAGCCGATGATCGCACCGCAGATTCGCGAACTGGCGGGCGGCCTTCACGAGCAAGGGTTGCATATCACGATCGAGACCGCCGGGACCGTACACGTGGCTTTGGCTTGCGATCTGATGAGCATCAGCCCGAAGCTGAAGAACTCCGTGCCGGTCACTCGCGAGGGCGGCCGCTGGGCGGGACAACACGAACGGCTTCGCTACCAGCCGGAAGTGCTTAAGCAGTTGATGACGGACTACGCTTACCAACTGAAGTTCGTGGTGGCGGCGCAGGAAGATCTGGCGGAGATTGAGGCCATGTGCGCCGAACTGGGCGCAGCGCGAAAGCACGTGATTCTCATGCCGGAAGGCATCGACCGCGACACGCTGCAACAACGAGGACTGTGGCTGACCGAAATCTGTAAACGAACCGGCTACCGGTTTAGCCCGCGACTGCACGTGGACTTGTGGGGAGCGAAGCGCGGGGTCTGACGTCCTAGCTAGACCTCGGCGATGCAAAAACCGGTGCGTTGGATTTCAGTGAAGAAGGTCTTGGCCGCATGGCCATGGCTTGCGAACGATTCTTCGAAGAGTGCGGTGACGTGTTCCTTACCCCGCTCATAGAAGACGAGCACAGAAGGGCCGGCGCCACTGAGTGCGCAGCCGAGCAGGCCGGGCGCTTTCAACTCGAGCATTTCGCTGAAGCCCGGGATGAGGTGGGCGCGGTAGGGCTGATGCACGCGGTCTTCGAGCGCGGCGGAGAAGGATTCCGTGCTCCCGGTACACAGCGCGGCGATAAGAAGCGCAGAGCGCTGCACATTGAACACGACGTCTTCGCGGCTGTACGAGGCCGGCAGCACGGCGCGGGACTGCACCGTCGGCAAGGGGAAGTCCGGCACCACAACGGCGACGCCGTAGTTGGACGGCAGTTCAAGGCGCACTGCATGGGTGATGCCCTTCGAATCGATGGAACTCGCGACAATCGAGCCCAGCACGCAGGCAGAGACGTTGTCGGGATGGCCTTCAATCTGCGCGGCTTCGTCGAGAATCCGATGGCGCGACCAGCTCAGGTTCAGAAGCTTATCGGCAATCACGACGCCCGCGGTGAGAGCGGCCGCGCTGGACCCGAGGCCCTTACCCAATGGAATATCGTTCGCGATGTCGAGATCGAGAGAAGGCAGTTTCCGGCCCACGTCATCGGCCACGCGCAGCGCGGTCTGCCAAATGAGGTTGGTTTCGTCCAGAGGAATCTCCGCAGCATCGAGGCCGCTCGCGCTAATACGTAGCGCTGCCGCGGGAGAGAACGTGCAGGTCAGGTGGATGTCTAGAGCGAGACCGAGAGCGTCGAAACCGGGGCCGAGGTTCGCGCTGGATGCGGGAACGCGGAGACGCCAATTCATTGCGGATGGAGCTTCATCATTAGGTTAGGGATCCGACGCCTAATTGTATCCGGTGACCTTTCCGGCACGACTCGTAGGCGCCGATCACCAGCTCGAGTGCGCGATAGCCTGATTCGCCGTCGGCAAATGGTTCGGCTTTGAACTTTACGGCATTCGCGAAATCGAGAAACTGGCGCTCGAACGTCGTGAGCGCAATGGCCATGGGATCCGATGAGCCCGAGGAAACGTTTGTGGCTACGGGCGCGGGGTCCTGCGCGTTGGCTTCGCCGTCGTCCAGAACATCCCAATGTGTGAGTTGGTCCCCGGAGATGATGGCCGTGCCCCTGGCGCCATGAATCTCAATGCGCTCGGTGTAACCGGGCCAGAAGGCGGTGGAGGCCTGGATCACGCCGGTTGCGCCGGAAGCGTATTGGAGCAGGCAGTTGATGATGTCTTCCGATTCGATCTTATGGCGCGCACCCAACTGCCACATGCCGCTGACGGATTTCGCCGGGCCCGCGAGCAAGAGCAGGATGTCGACCTGGTGAATCGCCTGATTGATGAGCGCGCCGCCGCCTTCGGTGTGCCAGGAGCCCTTGATGGGCCGCGCGTAGTATTCGTCACTACGAAACCACTTGACATAGGCATCGGCTTCGAGAATCTTGCCAAGACGGCCACCAGGAATAGCCCGGCTAAGAAAGAGCGTGGCGTCGTCGAAGCGGTGCTGGCTGGCCACGCCGAACGGGATCTTGGCCTCCCGCGCGATGCGGAGCATCCTCTTCGCTGTATCCAAGTCCGTGGCCATTGGTTTTTGAACCAGGATGGCGCGTTTAATCTCCGCGCAGATCTCGAGCGGCTGCAAGCGGAAATCGGGGAACGTGCAAACGTCGACGAAATCGAGGCCGCGCAGGCGGCAGAGATCACGGTAATCGGGGATGAACTCCGTATTCCAGCGCGCGGCGAAGGCACGGCCGCGCTCTTCGGTCCGGTTGGAGCATGCCGCCAGCGTGAAACCGATGTTGCGATACGCCTGCGCATGCTTGTCGGCGATAGCGCCGGTGCCGATGATGCCGACTCGCATTAGAGCCCTGTCTCGCTCCCGCAGATGCTGACGTCGATGCCAATCTCCCGGAAGAAGGCGGCCTTCGCGGCGAGCGCGAAGTTGGCGAGGCCGGCATCGGTTGCGTAGGCAACCTGAATATGGTTCGCCTTGTGACGGGCCATCATTTGATCGCGCGAGATTCCATAAGTCACGGCGTGCATGATGGGCCATTGCGGCGTCGTGATGCGCCAGCGGCGCTCGGTTTCTTCGCGAGGGAGCTCAACCACCAGTGCGCGGCCGAGATCGGCTCTGAGTTTGCCGGACTCCACGAAAATACGGCTCCAGACAATCTCGCCTGGTTTGCTGATGCCTTTCAGACTGCCCCCGCCCAGGCGAAAATACATGGGCGGCTGGCGCTCGCTGACAGCGCCGTTGAAGCCACCGATGAGGTGCTCGGGCGGAACCGCTCCCGAGATTTCGAACACCCAGACAAACTCGCCGTTGTAGACTTCGCCGTAGCGAACATCATGTAGCGTGTTCTCCGGTGGCAGTCCGATGTCCTTCCAGATGCGATAGGTGATGAGGCCATCCAGCCCCGCGCATTCATCCACCTCGTTGAAGTGCGGCAGCGGTTCACGCGGGTAAAGAATACGGCCATCCTTGGAATAAGCCGGCGGACGCTCCCGGTTGTTCAATAGGCCTTCGACGAGGTCCGACGCCGGCGCAAGGTCCTTCAACCCTTGTTGATACTGGATGCCGATTGTGGCGCATCCGAATTCGTCGGCAATTCTCAGCGCAGCAATATACATGCGGCACTGGTCCAGAATCTGGGCGTCGGTCAATTCGGTTTCCGGGTTCTTGCCGGTGATGAATTTTACCCCTTTGGCGTCCAGCCAAACACGGATGGCGTGAGCTTCGTCATTCGTTACCTCGCGCATCGCCGCAAAGAGTGACGACTGGCTGAGGCGCTCCTTGTATACGCCGGTCGGCATCAGGAGTTCATCCGGAATGATGGCGTTGAACATGCCCATACATCCTTCGTCGAAGATGCCCATGATGGCTTTGTCTTTTTTCAACTGGCGGCCCAGACGGGTGCCGACTTCTTCAGCGGCGCCGGGGAGTTGGACTTGGCTCAGCGGGCGGACGTGGCTGGCGTCATGTTCAACCGGCCGGCGGTGAAGCCAAGCCTCTAGACGCGACAGGAAGTACTCGTCGGCAAAGTCTTCCGACCAGAGCGTGGAGTACTTGACGCCCGCCTTGGTGAGTGAGCCGTTGAGGTTCAGCATACCGACCAGGCCGGGCCACTCGCCGCTCCAATTCGCGACAGTCAGGATGGGCCCCTTGTGCGTGATGAGGCCGTGGAGGATGTGGTGGCTGTACTGCCAGACCGCCTCCACAACGATGAGCGGCGCATCCACCGGAATGTGCCGGAAGATTTCCATGCCGTTCTTCTGCGAATCGATGAAGCCATGCTGCTTCACAGGGTCGACGGAATGCCCGCGTTGGATCTCAAATCCGAAATTCTGAACGGCCTGAACCAAAGCTTGCTCGACCTTCTGCTGTGCGGGCCAACACTTCTGGTTGGCGGACAGCCGAAGATCCCCGTTAGCGACGTAGATGACGGTTTCTGGCATATCAAGGCCATTTTGGCAGACCAGGTGAACCCTGTCGCCCTCTGTTTACCCTAGTCTGGGTTCCCGTTCAGCGTGAGCCGGACATCGATCCGGATTTCGGTCGACTTCTCCGGCAACCGAACGACGAGTTTGGTGGTACCGGTGTTCGGATTCTGCGGCGCGGGCGCGTGAGTTGAAACAGTATCGAAACGGGCAGTCTCCGGAGATTCAATTCGCGCCAGCAGGGTCTTGCCGTCTTTTCGCAATATCGCTTTGCGGTCCGAGACGTCGACGCTGGCCGAAGTCACCATGCCCCACAAGAGCGCAACGGGACGACTGGCGGCCACTTCATCGACGATCCTCAAAGTCTTTTCGTCGAAGAATGAGAGCTGCCGGCTCCAACTCTGCAGCCGGTCGGGGTAGGCAGCGGCGAGATCGATCTCGATGGAAGAACCGGCAAGATGAAGAGAAGCCCTGCCGGTTTCCGACTGGTTGTCGTTATCGATGAGCAGTGTATTGTGCGATTCGGTGCGGAGGCGGTAATACGTCCAGCGCCGCTTGCCGAAGTAATCGGGCAGGTTGTAATCGTCAGGGCCGAGATCCATGGCCCAGCGCACGCCGTCGGCATCGAAGACAAATGAGCCGAGGTCGAGATGTGCGTGACTGGCGGCGTTATCTCCTCCCTTGGCGCCGACGTACAGCGCGTTCGGGTCAGTCCAAGAGCTGCGAATAAAGGCGGCGTTGGCGCCCCGAAACTGCTGGGCAAGCGGGAAACCCGTCTCTGCTGGGCTCTTGTTGAGGCTGGGAAACCAGACCAGGTCGAGAGGCGAGGCTTCGCCCTTTCTTGACGCGAATGCCTGTTCTTGCCACGCGTAAGCAGGTTGTTCGAATCGAGTCGAGAGCCAGCTCAACTGCGGCGCTGGATCTACTTGTTCGTGCGCATCGGCATAGTTGAACGCAAGCCCGAGCGGACCGGTGGATTGGAGGCGGAAGTCGCCAGTGTGACGGAAGCCGGCGGATTCGGACAAGCCATAGTCGCGGCCCAGCGAGCTGTCCAGACCCGCAATCAGGTTCACGGCGTACTGAGTGGCATACGCCCAGTAGCCAGGGCCTTCAATCCAACCACCATCCGGCGCATAGAGAGCCATGGCCGGCGGCAGTGAGGACAGCACGTTGTTGAGGATGGCGTTCGCCTTCTCCTTATTGACGTCTCCGACCGCTAACGCCCCCAACCCGAGGCCTCCATTGCAGACTTGGTTCCAGTTGTTGTGCGGCGCCACCCAGAAAGCTTTCGATGCGTAAGCGGCCAGCCCGGGATCGAGGCCTTTCTCGATGATGGCTTTGGCAAGCAAGTCCCGGTCTGGCTGGGTCAGGCCTTCAAACAGCCAGTCGTAGCCGATCGCAAAGGCGTGCGTCATCTCGGCAACATCCAGGAAGTGCGGAGGGTGCCAGTCCGGGAACGCGGCGGCAGCGTGTAGTTCCGCCAGCGCCCGGCGAAGATGTTCCGGCCTTTGATCAAGGAGCCATAGAAAGGCGAGCACGTAGACGCGCTGAAGACAAGTCCGGCTCTTATCCAACAGACGCGGACCAATCAGCTTGTATTCGATGGGCCGCTGGCTGAGGATCTGGTGGGCCTGGTCGCGGAGGTCGGCGTAATACGCCTTTGCGATGGGATCGGTCCGCACGAGTTTGCGGATCTCCGTAATGTGGTCGACGGAGGCGATCAGACGGGGATGCGGCTTCAGGGGAATGGAAGTCAGCGGATCAAGGGCATCGTTTTCGCTCAACGCATGAGGCGGGAGAGTGCCTGATCCGAACCACGCCGCGGCAAGAAGTCGTAGAGCCGATCTGCGATTCATGGGCCTACCAACAGTCTCTCAGCCTGACTTGTGGTCGAGAGGCGGCGGCACCGCCATGGCTCTGCTAACCTGAGGCCGCATGCGCATTTTTCGATGGCTCAGATCTGCCCTGGCGGGTGGCATTGTGTTCTGTTCGTTGTCGTTCGGATTGGCGGAGGCGCAGACCAAGCCCAGGCCGAAACTGGTGGTGGCGATTGTCATCGACCAATTTCGTTACGACTATCTGACGCGGTTTCGCGATAGTTATCACGGCGGACTGGACATGCTGCTGACGAAAGGGGCGGATTTCACGAACGCCTATTACCGGCAATCCCCCACAGTCACTGCGGTGGGCCACAGTATCTTCCTTTCGGGTGCCATGCCATCTGTCAGCGGCGTGGTGGGGAACACCTGGTACGACCGGGAGGAGGGCAAGGTGGTGACCAGCGTCTGCGACTGGAACGAGCAGGTTGTCGGCGGCCGCCAGTTTTCGAAGGGAGCGAAGTGTACGGACTCGGACCCGGCGTCTCCGCGCCGGCTGCTGGTCACTACGCTGGGCGATGAGATGAAGAACGCCTGGGAAGGAGCCAGGGTCTATGGCGTTTCGATTAAGGCCAGAGGCGCGGTGCTACCGGCAGGCCACCGCGCCGACGGCGCCTTCTGGTTCGACGATGCCACCGGAAACTTTGTGACCAGCACGTACTACATGAAAGACTTGCCGGACTGGGCACAGGCATTCAACAATCAGAAGCTGGCGGCAAAATACGCACAACAGAAATGGGACGGGTTTGACAACTGGGATTTCCAGCCTGATCCCGGTAGCGCAACGCCCTACAGCAAGCTGCCGGCAAGCCCCTGGGGCAATGAATTGATTGAGCGCTTCGCCGAGCACATCATTACAGCGGAACAGTTGGGTCAGCGCGGCGTGACGGACCTGTTGACTGTCTCGTTCTCCTCGAACGATTACGTGGGTCACCGGGTTGGGCCCGACGCTCCGGAAGTGAAAGACATGTCGATCCGGACAGACCAGCTGCTGGCGAAGCTCTTTCAGTTGATCGCCCAGAAAGTGGGTCTCGAGAACGTTGTCATCGTGCTAACGGCGGACCATGGCGTTGCACCGGTGCCCAGCGCCGATGAGGAAACGCGCAAAAAGCGTCACATGCCGGGTGAATATATCTACGTGGATGCGGAGGATATAGTCAGCGCAGCACTCACGAAGCGATTTGGAGAGGCAGAGTGGCTGGTTCCCGGCGTAAGCGAGGTAAGCTTATGTCTCAACCGAAAAACACTGGACGAATTCAAGACGCCGGACGGTCGCGGGTTGGACCGGCACGAAGTGTACCGTGTCGCCCGCGAGGCGCTTCTGTCAGTTCCGCAACTACATCTGGCGCGGGTCTACAGCTTCGATCAATTGGAGGTTGGGGTGACGGGAGATGAGGTAGCGCAGGCCGAGGATTTTGGCTTTTTCCCAAGCCGCAGCGGAGATCTCAATCTGGTCTACGATCCCTACTTCGTGCCGGGCACGAGCGGCACAACACACTTCTCGGTTTGGGGCTACGACCGGCATGTGCCCCTGCTGTTCTTCGGACCGGGCATCAAGCCGGGGCGCTACAACCATATGGCCTCCATCAATGATGCCGTGCCGACGCTGGCGACGATGCTGGACATCGAAACGCCAAGCGGATCTTCGGGACGAGTGCTCACGGAGATCATCCAGTAGGCCAGACCGCCCATTCGTGGGCCGTCTATGCGGCCTTAGGGGACGGTCTGAGACAATCTATAAAAGCATCTTCGTCGCCGTAGACAAGCGCCGGGTTCAACGTTGAGCACCGTTTGTTGCGTCGGGCGAAATCCCCTGGTCTCGCATCTCGGTATCTCTCAAAACGTGCCCGAATTCACTCAACTTCTGAGGCAGAATCGCAACTATCGCTACACCTGGGCCGGCCAGGTGGTGAGCGAGATCGGCGATCACTTCAACAACGTGGCCGTGTTGAGCCTGGCCATTCGGCTGACGCATCGCGGGGACGTGATTTCGGGCATTATGTTATCCCGTGCGATTCCAGCCGTGCTGGCCGGCCCGTTGGCGGGAGTCTTGCTCGACCGCTTCGACCGTCGCAAGATCATGATCGCGAGCGACCTGGTGCGCGCCTGCATTGCGCTGGGCTTCATTCTGGCCATCTTCTATAGCCAGACCTGGCTGCTCTATCTGCTCAGCGCGCTGTTGATGCTGGCATCGCCTTTCTTTACCAGCGGACGTTCGGCGATCCTGCCGACCATTGCAACCAAGGAAGAGTTGCACACAGCGAATTCGCTAACGCAGACGACGGGCTGGATGACGCTGGCTGTGGGAGCCTTTTTCGGCGGCACGATGGTGGATCAATTTGGTTACCAGATTGCCTTCGTGTTCAATTCACTCTCCTTTCTTGTCTCGGCATTCTGCATCTGGCGGTTGCGAACTGCGAGGGGTCATTTCCGCGCGGAACATACGATGCTCAATGAGACGCAGGTGGTTCGGCCGTGGCACGAATACGCCGAGGGCCTGAAGTACATGTGGGCATCGCCGCTGATTCTTGGCATTGGCCTGATCTCAGTGGGTTGGGCGAGTGGCGGCGGAGCGGCACAGGTGCTCTTCACACTCTTCAGCGAACTGGTTTTCAAGCGCGGCGCGACGGGGTTAGGCCAGTTGTGGGGAATCGCCGGCGTTGGCCTGCTGATTGGCGGGGTCATTGGGAACCGGTTGGGCCGCACGCTGAAGTTCGAGTCGTACAAGCGCACCGTCTTTTTTTGCTATTTGATACACGGCGGCGCCTACATCGTCTTCAGCCAGATGACGAACTGGTATTGGGCGCTCGGGTTCATGTGCCTCTCTCGCGCAGCGGTTGCAGTTAGCTCCGTGCTGAACTGGTCCACGTTGCTGAAACACGTTGAGGATCGTTATAGAGGGCGAGTTTTTTCGACCGTCGAAACCATGAACTGGTCCACCATGCTGCTGTCTATGATGGGCGCCGGCATTGCTTCCGTGTCCTACCCAATTCGCCTCATCGGCGCTGTCTCGGGGCTGCTAAGTTCATCCACCGCGATTTTCTGGGGCTGGGCGAACTGGAGTGGCAAGCTGCCCGAGCCGCAGTTGGTGGAAGAAGACGAAGCCGTGGAGATCCACGGCGATCCTACGGGGTAGAGTTCCTGGGGGTGTCTGATATGCTCTGCTGGAATGTCTAAGCCGCCCGCCGCGCCTTCATTGACCGCCGAACTCCTAGCCGAGTTTCTCGGCACCATGTTGATTCTCTTGTTCGGCAATGGTGTGGTGGCCATGGTGTTGCTCTTCGGCAATAACATCCCCGGCGAAGTTGTGAAAGGGGGATACACGAACATCACCATCGGGTGGGGACTGGCGGTGACGTTCGGCGTGTATGTTTCCGCGAAGATCAGCGGCGGGCACTTGAATCCGGCAGTAACCGTGGCGCTGGCGGCCTTTCGCGGGTTCCCGTGGAAGAAGGTCGTACCTTACATCGTGGCCCAGGTTGCCGGAGCATTCTGCGGGGCTGCTATCGTGTTCGTGAACTATCTGCCGCAATTCAATAAAGTGGACCCGCTGCGCGATCACACGGCCGGAGTTTTCACCACATTCCCAGCCTTCCCCGACTTGCCGATGGCGGGGTTGTTCGACCAGATCGTCGGCACAGCGCTCTTGTTGATTTGTGTTCTGGCGGTAACCGACGACCGAAACGTTGGACCTTCGGCCAGGTACGCGCCGATTTTGGTAGGCGCCAGCGTGATCGCCATCGGCATGGGTTTCGGCGGCATGCACGGATACGCCATCAACCCCGCCCGCGACTTCGGTCCGCGGCTGTTTACGGTGGTGGCAGGGTTCAGCAACAACGGACTGACGGACGGATCCAATCGATATTGGGTGCCGATTGTGGGACCGATTCTGGGCGGGCTGATTGGAACTGTCGTCTATGACCAGTTCATTGGCAGGTTCTTAAACAACGCCAAAGAATAACTTGGGCGAGTCGGAAGACTCACCCTAACGAGCAGGCTTGCTGAAAAAAGGCTTTCACAGGCTGAAGCCTGTGCCACGATAGGCTGCTAGATAACTGTGATCGACGTTACCGTAATGGTGTCGCCCTTTAGCGCACCGGTGACCTTTACTGTAAGGTTGTCAGGTTTGCCGGTCTTCTTGAGCGCCGCCACCACTTTGTCAGTCGAGGCCTGATCGAATTTCACGTACTTGTCGTCGGCGGTGATGATACCGTAGCCGCTCTTCACACACGCTGCCATGAGCGCACAGTCTTTATCGTGCTTCAAAGCGGCCTTCTGGCCATCCTTGGCGCTGTCAGCGGCGCACGCCTGATCCATCAGGACGCCTTCGAACTCTGCGGCGGAAGCGATTGCGAGGGAGCCGGCGGCGAATACGGCCAAGCCGATGAAGCGGAGCAGCGAGCGTTTCATGAGAGTGTTCCTTTGGGCGTGAGTTGGACTTGCGATTCTATAGATGATCGCACGGTTTAGGCGAGATGTTTGCTTACTCAGCATTGCCCGCGCGTCCCGATTGTTTTTCCGCAGCTTGGGTTGTGGCGGCGACCTTCTCGACCTGCCGCATGAGGCGCAGCGTGTTGCCGCCGTAGATTTTCTTGATATCCGCGGCCGAGTAACCCTTTTCCAGCAGCGCTCGCGTGAGCACGGGGAACTTGGAAACGTCATCCAGTTGCTCCGGCACGCAGGTCACTCCGTCGTAGTCGGTGCCGATGCCGATGGCGTCGATGCCGGCGATCTGTTTCACGTGGTCGATGTGCGCAACCAATTCATCCAGCGTGGCGCGAACCTGGTTCTGCTTGGCTTCCTTCATTAGCTCAGTAAGCGCTGCTTTTCGCTGTTCAGGCTGGTCGGCGTATTGCTTCATGATTGCCTGGAACTTGGGCATCAAAGGAGAATTCTTCTCCGCGTCCGCGGCTCGTTGAGAGACGAAGCCGCAATTGAAGTTGATTTGAATAACCCCGCCCTTCTTGGCCAGCGCGACAATCATCTCGTCTGTCATGTTCCGAGGGACGTTGGCCAGCGCGCGACACGAGGAATGCGAGGCAATCAACGGCGCCTTGCTGGTTTCCAATGCATCCCAGAAAGTCTTGTCGGCAACGTGGGAGATGTCCACCATCATGCCAAGGCGGTTCATTTCCAGCACGATCTCTTTGCCCAGTGGCGTAAGCCCGTTGTGACGGGTCACCTTCGGGTTATCCAGATCGCCGGAGGAATCCGCCCAGTTGTTGGTGTTGGTGTGGGTCAGGGTCATGTAGCGAACGCCCAGGCGATAGTAGTCGCGAAGCAGGCGCGGGCTGTCTTCAATGGCGTGACCGCCCTCAATGCCGATCAGTCCGGCGATCATGCCTTTCTTGTGAGCCGCCTCGATATCCGCGGCTGTCGTAGCGAACATAAAGACCTTGGGATAGCGGCCGATGATGTCATGACGGATTGAGTCGATCATCTGCAACGCTCGGTTCGCCGAGTGATTCCCGTCGGTGTAAGTCGATGCGACGTAGGCCGAGAAGAAGATCGCGCCGACGCCGCCCTGGCGCAAGCGGGGAATGTCGGTGTAATGATCGGGATCGGACTTGCCGATATCGGCGCCATCCACCGTGAAGCTTGGAACGTCGTTGTGGGTATCGATGAGGATGGCGGATTTCGTGATGGCGGCCACTTGCGCATCGGTCACTTTGGGGGCATTGGCAGCGAAACCAGACTGTTTCGAGGCGGCAAGAACAAGGCACACGGCGAGAGCGCCGGCTGCGAACTTTAACAAAGGCATACGTGACAGTGTGCACTGCGGCGCGTCAAAAGTGCAAGGCGACTGCCATCTTTGAGCAGGGCGTTTGCGTTTAGAATTAAAAGATATGACTTCGCAGGTCGTTTCAGCCACCGATCTTCCGGAATTGCGTACAAGCTCATGGAAGAACAATGCTGGCCTTAGTATCGGGAATTCTACTGGGCCTGATCTTCCTGGTTGCCGGCGCATGGAAAGTGCTGGATCCGTTTAAGACAGGTGAGTTGTTGGAACAGGCAAAGGTGCCGGCCGGGTTCGGAGTGCTGGGAGCTGCATGCTTGGGAACACTGGAGTTGCTGGCAGCGTTTTTGCTCTTCATGCCCAGGTTCAGGCGCTGGGGCGCACTGCTTGGTGGCGGACTCCTGCTGTTCTTCATCGGATGGATCGGCTATTACTACCCAGCCCTAGTGGGACAGGAATGCAGTTGTTTCCCGCTGATCAAGCGCGCGATTGGGCCTGGCTTCTTCGTTGGTGATGGAGTTATGCTGCTGCTCGCCGGTTTTGCATTCTTCTGGTCGCCTGCTGTCAAGAAGAACCTGCGGGTTCCTTTGATGGCGTTTGCGGCCCTTGCTGTCGCCGCGATGGCAAGCTATTCGTTGGGTGCGTCGCTGCATACCGGCCTGGAGGCGCCAAGCCCGATCGTTGTCGATGGAAAACCCCAGTCGATCCGCGAGGGCCAGGTGTTTCTCTTCTTCTACGATCCGATTTGCATGCACTGCAACGCCGCTGCGAAGTTCATGTCGGGCTTCAATTGGGGTGACACCAAGGTGATTGCGATTCCCACCACCATGCCTCAGTTTGCGGCGGGCTTCCTGAAGGATAACGGCCTGAAAGCGGGTACTGCGCTGGAAGTGGAGAAGCTCCGGAAGACGTTCCAGTTTGTGGATCCGCCGTACGGCGTCGCGCTGGTGGATGGCAGAGAGAAGGCTGCTTTTGGACAAGCACAGTTCACACCGCCAGCCCCACAAGCCGACTTGAAAAAGTTGGGCTTCATTCAGTAGCAGGTCGAAAAAATGCGTATCCGCTTGCTGACGCGCGCGGTTGCTCTGAAAACACTGATTCGCGAGTAAAATGGCTTACGCATCGTTCGCAGAGCCGGGCGTGGGCGCCCGGCGCCGGTCTGGGGACCCGCCCCACGTCGATAGGTTGCGTTTTCATCATTGCGGGTGTTTGGCATGCACACCTCCCGGTGGCGCTTCAGAAAGCCTCTGGTGTTCCTCCCCGCCCGCACACGGCGTTTACCGAGGTGGTGAAAACATCGACGGGGGGATGCTGACGTTCTGCTGCACCTTGTGAAAGCGCACAATGTGTTCGATTCGCACAGCGCGCGGATCCGCGTTGGGAAGCGGAACGATCTCCCGAATCGCGAACGGAAACAAGACGCCGTCGACGTTCCGGTAGTCCTCAAAAAGGTAGTGGCGCGGCCCTGTTTCGTCCTTGGGGCTGTCAGCCACAATCTCGGTTAAGAGGTGAGACTGGAGATCGAAGTAGAAGCGGAGTGTTTCCTCCGAGCCACGATAAACCAAGGCCGTGCCCTTGGGCGCGTCGTCCGGAGGGTCCCTGTCAAGCGTGACGTCCGGGTATAGCTCCGCCAGGCGCGCATACCGCAGAGGATTCGCATCCCTCAGCAGCAGTTCGAGACTGCGTCCACGCACGCTCTCAGTGATGCCCGCGAACTCCACTCTCCAGCCTGCCTTCCCATCAAAACCCACCTGAATATCTTCGCCGTCCGATTCCACATTCATCCGGCTGAGGTCCGGTGCGCTCCAGTAGGTTGTGAACTTCTGACTTCCTTCCTTGCGATTTGCCATTTCAATGCGGCCCTCGGCCTTGCGGCTGGTAATTCGGGCTAGCGCTTCCTTGCCTCCCAGTGCGGACGTGTAAGCTGCAATGACCTGTTGCGCGGTTTGAGGGGCATCGGAAGCCTCCGGCGAGGCTGTCTGAATGAGCCTCCCTGTTCCAGGCCAACTGATTAGCAGCAGTAGTGCACAGGACGCGAGGCAGGTTCGAAATTCACTAGCGCGGATTCTCGAATTGGATGTCTTTGAGTTGGACATTGAAATGCACTTTTTCGATGTGAACCCCATTGGGCTGCGTGCCATAAGGTGGATCCTGTTCGATCTCCGACGGCATCTTGATGTCGCCAAATTGCTTGTAATTCGAAAAACGAGTCAGGCGCGGTTTGTCGCCGCTCTTCAGCCGATCTTCAAGCTGCACAAGGAAATGCGTCTGAGAATCGAAGAACAGGCGGCGCTCACCTTCCCAGGTATGCGCCAGGACAACGTCCACCGCGCTGGCCATCCAACTTGGCTTCGCCCTCCAGTGTCGCGCCTGGATAGATTTGCTGGAGATGTACAAAACGCAATGGATTACACGTGAGCAGCAGAAGATCTACTTTCTCCTGCGTCATGTGGTGACTCCTGCCATGCTGCGGCAGGTACCATCCCTGCTTGCCGTCGTAACCGGTTTCAACCGTGGCGAAGGTTGATTTTGACAACTGCAGAGCCTTACTCGGCGCCTTCCAATACAACACCAGGCTGGTGCGGCCCATGGGGCCGGAACCGGGTGGTTTGCCCGTGATCTGCCAGCTGGAGATCCCGTCCAGTGCGGCTTTCCCCCCAACCGCTGCGGTATAGCCATCAATCACCTGGCTGAGCGTCTTGGAGGAGGGTGTCGTCGTGGTTTGAGCCGAGGCTGCGGCCAGGATTAGAAAGAACAGGGCTAGACGCGAGGGGCGATTTGGCCCGCTTGTCTGGAACCATGGTGACGCAGCTAAGAAAGAGAGCGAAACCTCACTGCCTGGCATAGAAGGCGACGCCATTCCGATTCTCTGCGAAGACCACACGGTCCCCGATCTGGACGCGGCCAGCCTCCGGCAGAATTCTAGCGGTAAGGCGCCCGCCGTCATCCAAGTCGACAATGGCCAGCTGGTAAGGCGCATCGTTGACATACTGTTCAGGCGCCGAAAACACAACCGTCTCGGTGTAGACGGTCCCGCTCCCGGGCTTGGTTTGGTCCATATTCTCGACTTCTCCACTCCTGTCAACTGATCCCTAAGGTGCTCCGAGGATCGTGACGACGCAGGTGGCGCCCGAGCCGCCCAGATTCTGGGCCAGCCCAATGCGATGCCGGCGCACCTGGCGCGGGCCGGCCTCACCCCGCAGCTGCATGACGATGTCGCACACCTGTCCAGCTCCGGTCGCCCCAACGGGATGTCCTTTTGACTTCAGGCCGCCGCTGGTATTGATGGGGAGCCGTCCGTTCAGGGAGGAACAGCCGGCAGCGGCGAACGGGCCGCCTTCGCCGCGCGGCACGAAGCCCAGGTCTTCCGAGGCAATCACCTCAGCGATCGTGAAGCAATCGTGGAGTTCCGCGAATTCAATCTGTCCCGGGCCGAGTCCGGACATCTGGTAGGCCTTCTCTCCGGCCAGACGAACGGCTCGAAACGTGGTGATATCGTCCTTTGCATCCAGCGCGACGTGGTCCGAGGTTTGGGCGATGCCCAGAATGCGAGCGAACCGGCCGGTAAACTCTTGCGCCCGGCTGAGTGGAGCCAGCACCACCGCCGCGGCGCCGTCGCTCACCAGCGAGCAGTCATAGACCGTTAGCGGCTCAGCGACCGGCTTGCCGGCCAGCGCCTGCTCGATGGTGATGTTCTTGCGCATATGCGCCAGCGGATTCAGCGCTCCATTGGTATGGTTCTTCACGGCAACCGCAGCCAGTTGTTCGCGCGTGGTACCAAACTGATGCATGTGGCGCCGGGCGATCATCGCAAACAGGGCCGGGAACGTGGCGCCGGCGTTCCCTTCACCGGCCATATCGCCGGCTCCGGCCAGGATCTCCGCAACCCTCGGGGTGGTTTGGGAAGTCATCTTCTCGACTCCTCCCGCCACAACCAGGTCATAGGCTCCGCTGGCGACCGTCTGCCAGGCATGAAAAAGTGCGGCACCACTGGAGGCGCAAGCGTCTTCAAAACGGGTGCAGGGGATACCCGGCGAGAGGCCTGCAGCCAGACCGACATAGGGGGCAAGGTGATTCTGGCCAACAAACGACGGACCGGCAAAATTGCCCAGGTAAAAGGCTTCAATCCGGGACGGCGTAAGAGCGGCATCCTTCAGCGCATGCTCAATCGCCTCGACCGCCAGGGAGCGGAGATCCCGGTCTGCGAAGGCCCCGAATGCCGTTTTACCGATTCCTACGACGGCAACAGGTCTCATATAAACTTAAGGATAGCGCCGATGCCTCCCCGATCCTGCACGTTTGCGCCGCAATCCCGTCAACTCTTCAGGGACGGATGTATCGAAACCAGAACATTGTCGCAACAGCTGCTCAGGCCGCTTTCCCAGTCAGTTTCGAGTTCGAATTTCGTTTCCGCGAGGGCCCTGTGAACGACCCCGCGCGCAGACTGTCTGAAGCCCCGGCGGATGCCGCTCCCGATGCGCAAACCCGCTTCATTCAGGACAACTTAAGGCGGGTGTTCCTGCTGATCTACCGCATCGTGGGCAATGTCGACGATGCCCAGGATCTGACGCAGGAGACGTTTATCAAGGCCTTGCAACGGCAATCTCAACTCAAGGACCTGGAGAAGGCGGGGCATTGGTTGTCGCGCATAGCCAGCAACACGGCAATCGATCATCTGCGCCGGAGCCGAAAAATGTCATTTGGTGACGTCGCTGACCTGCCGGATGGCGCAGCCGTTTCCAAAGACGAGTCGCCGGAGCAGAGTGTGTTGCGCGGGGAGCGAAGAGTGCACCTTGACGGCGGACTGGCTTTGCTCACCGAACGGGAGCGAATGGCGATTTTGCTGCGTGATGTGGAGGATATGCCGGCCGATGAAGTGGCAAAACAGATGAACTGTTCCATGGCGACAGTGCGTTCGCACATCGCGAACGCACGCGTGAAGTTCAAACGCTACCTGGAAGGAAGGAAGCCGTAATGTCTGGCTGGAATTCCGAGGTTCATCCGGGTAACGAGGTGTTGGCGCTCTACTCCAGGGGCGACCTTTCATGGAGACAGCGATGGAGTGTGCGTAAACACGTTCAGCGTTGCCGGCAGTGCGGCTATCAGGTGGAACAGTTCAAATCGGCAACCGCTGCCCTGCGCCAGAAAGCGACGGAAGAATCCCTTGCCGGTTCGGAGCCGATCGCAAACTGGAGCGCGCTCGAGCGCGAAATGGTCGGCAACATCAAGGTTGGGCTGGATGCGGCACGCTGCATAGAGAAGGTGGGCCGAAGCCGTTCTACAGGCTGGCGCGTGGCGCTGACCACGGGGCTGCTTTCGGTGGTCCTGACGGCCGGCTGGATCATGAACATCCCGGCTGCGCAGCGGGGCCACCTGGAGGATTCGCTCAGGAGGATCACGGGACTTTACCCCGCGCCCGCTGCGGGCGGCACCGTGGTTGAGACCACACCGAATGGCATCGCGGTCCGGTCGCAGGGCGCCACGCTTACCTTGTTGAACCCTTCCTCGGCCACGGTTTCGCTCTCTGGCGCGTCTGCGGTGGGCGCCCGTTACATCGACGATGAAACGGGCCAGATCACCATTACGAATGTATATGGGCAGTAGCTCTTCATTGCGCCGTTCGTCAACACCCCGATCCGGACGCTTTGTGATGCTGCCCGGTGGGTGCAAACGGGCGCTCTGCCTGCTGATGCTTCTGCTGACGTTCGCGGCGGCGGGCTTCGCACAGGACCATGGCGCATCGCCGTGGCTGCATGTTGCGTTGCCGCGTGACTCTCCAGTCGGTTTGATCGACTTTAGCCTGGGAGAATCGACGGCCGGCATTCGCGGTGTGTCGATGCTGCTGGATATACACTCTCAGCTGCTGCTGCGCAACAGCGGCCCGAAGACGATTCGCGGCCTCACGCTGCGGGTCGAAGCGCAAGACGTCACACCCGGCGGCCAGGGTTCGGTGACGGTGCCCAGCCTGAACGTGCCTGCCGGCGAGTCGTTCGCCGTGCGAATTGACCTGGAACTGCTGCGTCCGTTTCCCGTCTCGAAGGGCAGCGGCCCCTTGGTTCAGGTGACGCTCGATGGTGTTATCTTCAGCGATCTGTCGTTCTATGGTCAGGACAAACTGGATTCCCGTCGAACGCTCACAATCTATGAGCTGGAAGCGCGCCGGGACCGCCAATATTTCAATAAGCTGATCGAAACCGGGCAGATTTCCGCTTTACGCGAGGAGTTGAACTTCGGCTTGATCGATCTCCGGCCCCCGCAACTCGGCCTGGAGCTGTTGCGTGAACTGAAACCGAAACCGCGGCCGAACGATCAACCGGTCCAGGTCTCTTTCGTCGCCTTTCCCACCTCGCCTGTTCAGCCATTGACCGGCGCCGCTCACATCCAAGGCAATGAGGTTCGTGAGCCGCACGTGGAAGTAAGGAATAACTCCACCAAAGCCGTGAAAACGATTGAACTCGGTTGGATTCTTCGCGACGATCGAGGGCGCGATTACATGGCCGGTTCGCTGCCGGAGAGCCTGCAATTGGGCCCGGTGCAAACCGGCCGGCTTTCCCAACAAGGCGTGCTGCGCTTCTCACACCCCTCCGGCCAGCCCATGCTGATCGGTTCAGTCTCGGCATTCATCAGCAACGTGGAGTTTGCGGACGGCAATCTCTGGATACCAACCCGCACCGACATTTCCAATGCCAACGTGGATCCTGTCGTGCGGCGAGGCATGGGCGCATCGCCCGAGCAGCAGCGGCTTACCGACATCTATCGCAAAAAAGGCCTGGCTGCTCTCGCGGCTGAGTTGAAAAAGGTCAACTAAGGGCGTGGTGGCGCAACCCAAAAGTCAGGCCGAGCTGGCCAGGAAGCTGATCGGCCGGCCCATAGACGGGCTGAGCTTGGCCGACCGGTGGAAGTTCAGCGGCGTCTGGGTGGCGCTCGAGATCTACACGCCGCAGACGCTGCCTTTGCGCTTGATCGAGGCGGTGGGCGGAAGCGCCGCTGAGTGCATTCAACACTTGATTTCCCGCGGCCTCGACGCGACCCGCTTCGAGTTTATTCCCCTGCCCCAGCCTTACCAAACCTAGCGCGTTCTGCCATTTCGGCGGCTTTTCGCGCTCCTTGCTAAACTAGGGGCTGTTCGGGGCGTGGCTCAGCCTGGTAGAGCGCCTGGTTCGGGACCAGGAGGTCGGAGGTTCGAATCCTCCCGCCCCGACCAAATTCACTAAATCCCTTCAGTTCTTTGGCCGGCGAGCCACGGCATCGCTTGGCGCTTTTCTATTCGATTTCCTGACCGTGCGCAGCCTGCCCTTTCAGGAGGAAGGTCTTGGGATACTGACCTTCTCCGCAGAGCTTGAAAGACCGAAATCCTTGTACCAAGGGCCGTCGGGAACGTCCGGGGAATGCCGCCGCCATTCCTCTAGCGCGAACAGGTCCTGCGTTGTGATTTGCCGCTCCTTCGCCCGGTCGAAAAGATGTTGTCGAAGCTGCGGCGGGAGATCGAGCCACTGAATCTTCGGCATCAGTGGCCGAAAGTCATGTTCGCCAGCTCGTCGCGGAGGCGCTCCGTTTCAGCCGGATCGGTGGACTTCTGGAAGCGGTCCGCGAGTTCGAGAAATGTCTTGCGACGCTGTTCGTACGCCGTGATGGCGTCTGTCAGCAGATCGATAATCGCGCGGTTGGCGCTCACATGACGCGCCTCTGCAATACTGTCGAGCTTCTCAGCCATCTGAGCCGGCAGGGATATGCTGCGTCGGATCGATTCGGTCCCGGTGAACGTGGTTCCCATCTGTCACCAGAATACACCAAACCGCACCGTGATGGTGAACTATGCCCGATTTTGTGCCCACCCCGACCAACAGGATCAATTCTCCGACTCCCTGGTCACAGGGCTCGCAAGCGACGAGCCTTTCAGCCGCTCCGCGAAGTAGCCCGCAGCACCGAACGCCTGCGAGAGCGCCAGCAAAGCGGATATCGCAAGCGCGCGCGTCAGTGATGTTCGAGGGAACGGGTACAGAAGCATCCTCCTATAGAAGCCCCAGGGCGCCAGCCGCCGGCCTGCGTGACCCTCCGCGCACCGCCGAGACCAGAACTGGAATGCGCCTCTGCCATAGCGGAAGTGCTGAGCGCAAAACGAGACTGCATTCAGATCCTGGCGATGCTCGACCACCGCTTCCGGAACGAAGTGGAGTTCTCCGCGGGCCGCCCATCGAGCGCACAGATCGCGGTCTTCCGCGGCCGCCAGCGGGAACGCCTCTTCGAAGCCGCCCAGGTCGAGCAGGGCCGCTCGTCCGAACGCGAGGTTGTTCGAACAGAAGAATCCGGAGAGTGTGCTTGCCGTCCGGTTGTATTCGTAAAGAAACGAGATCAGCGTTTGGCTGGCGACCCCGAAGATTCCGTCTTCCGGGAAGCCGACAACTCCCCCGCCTAAACACGCTCCGGGGTGCAGGTAGAAGGCGCGGTCATAGGCTCTTAGCCAGTCCGTGCGGGGCAGGCAGTCGTCGTCGGTGAAGACTACATATTCGCCGCGTGCGTGGCGAAGAGCATGATTGCGGGCGCGCGCCGGCCCCTGGTCGTGATTCCGGAAGTAACGGAGCGGCAGCCGGGCTGCGTGGTACGCAATGAGTTCATCGAGAGGCGTGTGACTGCCATCGTCCACCACCAGGATTTCGAAGTCCGAGTGAGGATAGTCGACCGCGGCTATTGCCTTGAGGCACCGGTCGAGCGGTCCGGGACGGTTACGGGTTGGGATGATGATAGAGAAACGCATGGAAACCCGGATTCTGCCCGAACTTAAGATTACGACAAGAAGCGAAAGAGTGAGCTGCCTTGCTTGAGCACTTACGGTCGCTGAACAAAGCGAGCGATATTCTCTACACCTGGACCGTCCGGGAAGTGTTCAACCGCCTTATGCCCGTTCCCGTCAGCGGCGCTCCATACCCCTTGTTTGTCATGTCGGGGCTGCCCAAATGCAATCCCCTCACCCTCCGTTGTGAACGCCGCTTCTGTATCGCGAATCCAACCCGGCAGCGGTATTGAGAACCAATTGGTCCGCTACAATTACAAAGGGTTTCGACATGCCTAGCATCGTGAAGAATACGAAGAAAGCGGCGCGCGCAAAACGCATCAGTCTGGCCTCTGACGCAGTCGCTGTGAATACGACCGTCATCGAGCGCGGCGACTTGGAACAGCGTTTCCAGCGGGGCCGGGCCCAGCGTGAGGTTCTCAGCCGCGCCGCAATCGGGGAGCTGGCAATCGGCAAGCGAAAACTCGATGTCATCGGTATTCTCCATGAGTTCGAGAAACACAGGGTGCCGGAACTGCTGCCCGTGAAGTACAAGCGGATGTCGGCGTCGCCGTTTGCGTTTTTTCGCGGCTCGGTTGGCCTGATGGTCGCCGACCTGGCACGTCTTCCGCATACCGGCATCATGGTTCAGCTCTGCGGCGACGCCCACGTGCAGAACTTGGGTTCGTTCGCCGGCCCGGATGGCCGCCTTCTGTTCGATGTGAACGACTTTGATGAGACCATCGCCGGTCCCTGGGAATGGGACGCCAAGCGCATGGCAGCCAGCATCGTGCTGGCCGGCCGGGACTCGGGCCATCGCAAGGCCGGATGCGCCGAGGCGGTGGCGGCGTTCGGAGTCGCCTACCAGGGGGCCATCACCGAACTGGCCGGCATGCCATTGCTCGCAGCGGCTCGTCATCATACCAACCGGGACAAGTCCAAACCGGTCTCCGGAGCTATCGCCCAGTCGCGCCGTGCGCTGCCTTTCGATCTGCTTCAGAAATACACCACCACCGACGCCGCCGGCAGCGTTGTATTCCACGATACGCGCCCCGATCTTCGCCGGGCCACGCCCAAGGAGAAAGCCGCCGTTCTAGCTGCGTTACCCGCATACCGCCAATCGCTTGCTCCCGAGCGCAGCCACATCTTCGACTTCTTCCAGCCGGTTGATGTGGCTTTCAAAATCGTCGGCACGGGCAGCGTCGGCCTCCGCGACTGGGTAGTCCTCATGTTTGGCAACGGACCTTCCGACGCTCTGTTCCTGCAAATTAAACAGGAAGTGGAGTCCGCCTACACCCGGGCGCTGGGTCGGACCCGGCACGACCACCAGGGGCACCGGGTGGTGGATGGACAACGCCGTATTCAACCTCTTGCCGATCTGTTGTTGGGCTGGACTAACATCGGCAAGTACCAGTATCTGGTTCGCCAGCTGAACGACCGGAAGGGCAGCATCGACATCAGAAAACTGAAGGGTGACGGACTGACCGAATTGGCCACCGTCGCCGGCGAGCTGATCGCTCATGGTCATGCCCGTTCGGGTGACGCCATTGAAATCCTCGGGTATATCGGAAACGGAGAGCGGGTCATTCAGAGCCTGGTCGAATTCGCACTCGGCTATGCCGATCTTGTCGAGAAAGACTTTGAGGTTTTCCAGCGCGCCATCGCCCGGAAGAAGATCGTTGTCGCCGACGATGCCGATGCGCCGCCCCCTGTCTTCCCGAAAAGCTAGGCGGTCTTCACAGTCTCTTTGAAGCGGTGCTGCGGGCGCGGGGCGCCCGGCTGGAAAGACTCCTGTCTGACAAACGTTACCGTTCCCGGCACCTTCTGAAACGCCTCGGCCGCCGCGCTGCTTAACCGCTCAGGATCGCACCTCGCACGGATGTTCACGGCAATTTCGTGTTCTGCGGCCGGCGAGGCAGTGAGGTCGCCCTCTACTTCCGGCTCTGCCTGATTCCTGCACACGGCCGCTTCCACGTAGCCGGTCGCACATCGATCCAGCAACTTCAGATGCATGATGGGCGCATTGGCTCCGGTGAGCGTCGCCTCGATGGCATCGAATAAAGGACCAGCCAGTGCAGCCGGCGAGAGTGGTTCCGCCAGGCTCACCGTCACCTGCCAGTTCAGCCAGCCCAGTGTCGCTTCCGCCTCCGCGTAAAGCTTGTAGTCTATATCGTGAAGCAGTTTCCCCCCGGGCTCTATGGAGCCTCCCACCACCTCCGCCAGCCACGCCGCGACTCCCTCGCCTGTCTTCGCGCTGAGCCTCCGAACATTTGAAAAGTCCTTCAAGGCCGGCTGTGAAGGGAACAGGTCGATCTTCGTCCAGCAGATCAGGTCGGCCTCCTCCATCTGCTCCCAGAACAGGTACTGAAGCTTGGGGTCGGCCTTCGATCCGCTCATCTCCTTTGCCCGGCCCGGATCCACCAGCACCGTATACGGCGCCAGCCGGAAATCGGCGTGGTGATAGGCCTTGATGGGCTGCAACACGGTGGCCGAAATGTCGGTGCAGCTGCCCACGGGTTCTATGAAGATCACCGCCGGCTCAAGACGTTGAAGTTGCCCAGCCGCTTCCATAAGTTCCGAGAAGCGGCAACAGAAGCAAGCTCCAGTCACTTCTTCGGTGGATACACCCGAACGTTCCGCCCATTGGGTGTCGACCAGTTTCTCGCCCTGGTCATTCGTGACGATTCCTGCGCGGATGCCCCGCTCTTTCAGGATCTGTGCGGCGCGCAGAAGAAGCCGTGTCTTCCCTGCCCCAAGGAAGCCGCCCACGGGAACGATAATCGGTCGCGAATCTTCAGCCATGTGTCCCTTCGGAGACCAAAAGTGGTCCTTCGTGGCCGCGTGCGTCAAGCCCTATGGTGCCCGTCATTTCACCGCCCTCAATCGCCAGCGCGGCATCAAACAGGTTGATGCAGGGGCAAATGTGCCTGGGAAGAAGATACACAAATTCACCCACGGCGGGAACATCTTCAGGGTTGCCCGTATCGACCGGCAGGTGCTCCTCGCTCGGTTTCAGTGGTGTCCAATCCGGATGCCCTAGCACGGCGCAGGTTGGCACGCCGGCATCAGCGGAAACGCTCTTGTGTCCGGCATCGCAGGTGAATCGCCCGGGCTTTGGATGACTCACTACGTTCGCAATCACCAGCGCCGCGGGACGAAGGCCCGGTATGGCTCCCAGCTGGTTCAGGCTGGTCAGGTCGTTATAGACCAGCGTGCCCGGTGAGACACGATGCACGAAGGCGCCCTCGCGAAACGGCTCGAATGCCAGTGAGCAAGGCATCGCCGGCGTTCCCGCCGTGATCACTTCGCCGGCGGCAACGCCCGCACTTGCAAGAGCGCCGATCAACTTGAGCAATTGCCGATAGCCCTGTTCGGCATGCGACTGCCGTGCCACCGGATCGGGGTCCGAAACGTGGCCATCGTAGTAATGCAAGCCGCGAAACTGAGCGCCGGCAAGCTTTGCCAACTCCACCGTCTCTTGGATCAGTTGCTGCGGAATTCCGGTACGATCCATTCCGGGGTTGACATCCAGGAAGACACCGACTGGACGGCCACGCCACTGCTCCACTTGTTCTGCGTTCTCTGCGAGCACGGAGATCGCCGCGCCGGGATGCTCTTCCGCGATCTCGACCGCGCGCCTGGCATTGGCGCCCACCAGCGGGTACGCCACCAGAACGTCCCTGGCTCCCGCTTCGCAGGTCGTCCTGAGCTCCAGCGTGGTGGCGCACTTAAACTGATTCACTCCATGAGAGATCAGCCTCCGGACAATCTCGCTGCTCTTCGCCGTCTTCACGTGCGGACGCCAGCGGTTGGCATCGCCGTTCATGGCATGGATGGTGGCTTTGATATTGCAGTCGACGAACGCCGGGTACAGCAACAACGCCGGAGTCTGGACGCGGCGAAGCTCCCTGACCCGATATTCATCTAACGATGGAAGTTCGGCGCTCATTCGCCCTTCAGATTCTTATCGAAGAATTCCGTCATGCCTTCATACATCGTCTTGCGCACCGGTCCGCCCACGCCGTGACTCTTCTGGGGAAAGAGCATGAAGTCAAACTGTTTTCCGGCCTTCTCGAGGGCGTTCGCCATCTGCAGAGAGTTTTGGAACAGCACGTTGTCGTCTTCGAAGTTGTGGATGATCAGGAGCTTCCCTTGAAGCTTATCGGCCGCCAGCACGTTCGAACTTTTGTCGTACCCAACTTTGTTCTCGCCGGGCAAACCGAGGTAGCGTTCCGTGTAGATGGTGTCGTAGTTGCGGAAGTCCGTAACCGGTGCGCCAGCGATGCCGGCCTTGAAGACTTCAGGCGCATGCAAAAGCGAGTAGAGGGTCATGAAGCCGCCGTAGCTCCAGCCAAAAATTCCCACCCGTTTGGGATCGGCGAAGCCCAGGCTGATCAGCTTATCGACGCCGGCGCGCTGGTCGGCCAGTTCGACGCGCCCCATTTCGCGATACAGCGGCTCCTCAAACTGGTGGCCTCGTCCGGCCGAGCCCCGGTTGTCCAATTGCCAGATCACGTAGCCCTTATGCGCCAGCACCTGTTCCCAAGTGAGGCCCGACCACGAATCACGCACCGTTTGCGCACTGGGCCCGCCGTACACGAAGACCACCACCGGGTATTTCACCGACGCCTGGAACCCGGCTGGCTTGATCAGCCTGGCATAGAGCAGCGTTCCATCCGGGGCGGTTACTTTGACGAACTCCGCGGGTAGAATCTCGTACTCGTCCACGATTTTGCGGTCGGCCGCGCGGAACACCGCAACCTGTTTTCCTTCGGCGTCATGGAGCGTCGTCTGCGGCGGATCGGTCATGCGCGAATAAGTATCCAGATAGTAAGAGCCTTGCGCACTCGCGTTGATGGAATGGGTGCCGGGCTCTTTGGTCAGCCGCTGCGGTTCGCCGCCATCCAGCGAGACTTTGTACAAGTGCTCCTCCAGCGGGCTCTCGCGACTCGACGTGAAATAGACTTCGCCTTTCGCATCGTCCACCGCCACAACGCGCCGCACTTCCCAATCGCCCGAGGTGAGCTGGCGAATGGGCTGGCCGTCGTCCGAATACAAGAACAGGTGACGGTACCCGCTCGCTTCACTCGCCCACAGGAACTCGTTCTTTCCCTTGAAGAAGTGCAGAATGTCAGTGACATTGATCCAGGTCTTCGATTTCTCCTTAAGCACGGCTCGCCCCACGCCCGACGACGGGTCGACGAAGAGTAACTCCAATTGATCCTGCACCCGGGTAAGCCGCTCGACCGCGATCGTCTTGCTATCCGGCAGCCAGTTCACGCGCGCCAGCAGCGTGTAGTCGGTGTCGCCGAGAGCCATCCACTTGGTAGGCCCGCCGGCTGCGCTCACCACTCCGAGCTTCACCTGTGCATTCGGCGTCCCGGCTTGCGGATACCGTTCCGGCTCCGCGACGGCCCGTTCGCCCAGCAGGTCCGCTTGTGGATAGACAAACTCCTTGCTGACGTTGAACTGGAAATACGCGACGGACTTCGAATCGGGCGACCACCAGGAAGCGGTTCCCAAGTCCAGCTCTTCCGGATACACCCAATCCAGCTTGCCGTTCATCAGCGTCGGCGTGCCGTCGCTGGTGAGTTGCGTCGTCTTGCCGTCACTGATCGTCAGGACATACAGATTGAAGTCGCGGCGGTAAAGAATACGGGAGCCGTCCGGAGAAAGCTTTGGATCTTCCGCGTCGTCCGCGGCTGAAGCGAGCCGGTCACTCCTTCCACCGGCATGCACCACGAACAACTGGCCGCCGGCCGAGACCAGCAGCTCCTTGCCATCGGGAAACCATTGCAGCGACGCCTCGGAGACACGCCGGTTCTGCCAGTTGAACGGCTGCCCGGCGCTGCTCGACTTCTTGCGGTTTTCCTCCAGCGCGGCCAGGTCGAACCACTCTTTGGCTTTACCGCTGCGGGCATCGTAAAGAAACACTTTTCCCTGGTCCCGATAGGCGAATGCCTCACCGTCGGGCCGCCAAACAGGCGATGGCGGGAAACTGCGCGGCTGCGACAACATGTCGGCAATGGTCACCGGCTTCTTCGCTCCCAGAAGCGGTAGAGCGCAGAACACGAGCAGGCAACCGAGCACCGGGCGGCTGAGCAAGGTCTGAAGAGGACGGGAAATAGACGTCATGGCGAACTCCCAGTGTGCCAAATCCGCCGTGCCGCGATACCACCACCGCTCACCAGCTTGAATCCAGCCGGGTTGCGGTACAAAGGTAGAACCGCATGAGCGACAACTCTACCAGCCTGGAAAACGCGAGCCCCTCCGCCATCAGCGTGCAGGGCTTGGTGAAGCGCTACGCGAAGTCGAAGGTAAACGCCGTGGACGGAGTATCGTTTAATGTGTCGCGCGGCGAGATTTTCGGCTTGCTGGGTCCCAATGGCGCCGGCAAAACCACCATCATCGGCATTTTGACGACCTCGATTGTGCCGACCCAGGGTTCGGCGTCCATCATGTCGGTCGACGTCGCGCGCGATCCCATCAGCGTCAAACAGCGCATTGCGGTCGTTCCGCAGCAAAGCAACCTCGACCGGAGCCTGAAGGTCCGCGAGATTCTCACCTTTCATGGCGCTTACCATGGGATGCCGCGGAAAGCCCGCGAAGCCTTGGCCGACAGCTTATTGGACGAACTTGGCTTGGGCGAGCGAAAGAACGAGAAGGTGAATCGCTATTCGGGCGGCATGTCGCAGCGCTTGATGATTGCCCGTGCGCTGATGCATGAGCCGGACGTCCTGTTCCTGGACGAGCCCACCAACAACCTCGATCCACAATCCAGGTTGTTTCTCTGGGAGCGCATTCGGGAGATGAACACGCGCGGCTTGACCATTCTACTGACCACACACGATATGAACGAGGCCGATCGCCTGTGCCATCGCATCGCCGTGATGGACCACGGCAAGATTCTGGTAAACGATACGCCAGCTGCCCTGAAGAAGCTGATTCCAGGCGGCACCGTTCTGGAGGTGCATGCCGACGCCCCAGCGAATGACGCTGCTGCGGGCGAGACGGTGCGCATGGCTCTCAGCGAGATTCCGGGCGTAGCCAAGGTGGAGATGGTGGAGGACGACAAGGGCTCCACGGAAGAGGGTTCCGAGCCGGCCGCCCTGAGCTTCCGAGTCTATGCCGGGGCCGCCAATACCCTGATCGGCCCCGCAGCTCAGGCGGTCCTGGCATCCGGAGCGCAGGTCCGCGACTTAAGCGTCAAACAGCCCTCGCTCGAAGAAGTTTTCATTTTCCTTACCGGGAGGCATCTTCGCTGATGAGTGATATCGCTGCGCCGAAAATCATGGACCGAAGCTACACCGGGCGCCTGGAGAACCGCACCTTCCTCGCCTTCAATGCATTCTTTGCCATTCTGCGGCGTGACCTCCGTGTGACCGCGCGCGAGTTCCTGCCCTTTCTTCTGCAGGCCCTGATGCAGCCCCTGTTCTTTCTCTTCATTTTCGGAAAGGTTCTGCCCGGGATCGGGTTAGCTGCTGGGAACTTCGCTGCCCTGATGCTGCCGGGCATTGTGGCGCTCACCGGCATGATTGCATCCATGCAGGGCGTAACCCTGCCCCTGGTCCTCGACCTCGGCTTTGCTCGCGAAATCGACGACCGGCTCCTTTCGCCGCTTCCGGTCTGGTGGGTGGCGCTCGAGAAAGTCATCTTCGGCGCCATGCGGGGAGTCATCGCAAGCTCTGTCATCTTTCCGTTGGGCTGGTTGATTCTCGGCAGCGGCTTTGCTGTGCGCGCAGATCGCATTCCGCTCCTCATCGGCATGGTGCTCTTGACCGGATTTGTCGGTTCAACCATCGGCTTATTGATGGGAACCGTCATCAAACCCGACCAGATCAGCTTGATGTTTACCTTGATCTTCACGCCGCTGCTCTTCACAGGCTGCACCTATTACCCCTGGGCCGCGCTTCGGAACATTCGGTGGTTTCAGGTGTTGACGCTGTTGAACCCGCTCACCTACGCATCGGAGGGCCTCCGCTATTCCATGGTTCCCCCGATTGGCGGGCACAACTTCCCGACCTTGGGGATCGGTTGGACTTTGGTCATGCTGACCATATCCGTCGTCGCGATGTTTGTTTTAGGTACCCGGACATTTATGCGGCGGGTCGTCACCTAGCTGGCAAAGCTCTCGCATATATTCGTTTCTATGCGCGCCCCGCTGCCGATAGCAACTTTTCTCTTTGCACTCATCGTGTTTCCGTTGGCGCCACTCTTCGCGGCGAGCGAGCGAACGCCCACCCAGGAGGGACTGGTCTACGGCCAGGCTGGCGACGAAACGCTAACCATGGATTACTACGCACCCGCCGGCCCCGGCATACATCCCATCGCCATCATCATCCATGGCGGAGGCTATCAGCGCGGGAACAGCAAAAGCGGCAGTGAAGCGTATTGCGCCGACTTTCTTGCTCCGGCGGGCTATGCAGTGTTCTCGATTAACTATCGCCTCGCTCCCAAATACCCCTATCCATATATGGTTCACGACGTCGAGCGAGCAGTCCGTTATATCCGTCACAATGCCCGGCAGTGGAATCCCGATCCCAATGAAATCGCTTTGGTGGGTGGGTCGGCTGGCGGCTTTCTCAGCAATATGGTGGGGTTACTCAATGCACCCGGCGATTCGAAAGCGAAAGATCCCGTCGACCGCGAGAGCGCGAAAGTCGAAGCCGTCGTCACCCTATATGCCCAGAGCAGCTTCGCGACCGTTCCCTTGAACAAGGATGTTCATGCCTTGCTCGACCCACTCATCCAGCAGAAAGGCGAGCGGGCCGCGCTCCAGGAGGCATCCCCCATCACGTACGTCAGCAAAGATGCTCCGCCCTTTCTTCTCATCCAGGGGGATAACGACGAATACATCCCGTTTTCAGAGGACACGAATCTGCAGGCGGCTCTACGCCAAGTGGGCGTGCGGTGCGACATCATTAGAATTCCGGGCGGGGCCCATGGGACCGGCAAATGGCACACCTTGCCGGATGTGCCGGCTTGGGAGCGCGAGATGGTCGAATGGCTGAATGCCAGGTTTAGCCGCACGGGGCCGATTGGGGAAGGCATCCGCGAACGAGTTCCGCCCAGCCCGCCCCGGTCGGCCTCCCCGCCCCTCGAGCACGTATCATAAACGATGGGGCTTTACCCCGCCGCCGACCGGCATGATTGAGCCTCGGGCTCACGGGTTGCCCGTCTTGCGGTGGAATTGGAGACCAAATTTTGCCGACGACTATGAAGGAGGCTCAAGTCTTAAGACGTAGTCACCGGCCCGGCTCTAACGATGCCGCACCATTACTGGTGCGCCCGCTCCTCATTGCCCTCTGGGTCCTGAGTTTCGCTTCCCTTCCTTGCTTCGCTACACAGCCCGCCCCGCTTGAGAAAACCGTCCTGATCCTGGATAGTTTCTCCTTCGGCGACCAGTTCGACTCTCTGGAGACTCTCGAATCCACGGTGCGGTCTCACGTACCGGCTCGGGTAAACTTCCAGGTCGAACGCCTTGAATCTTATCGCTACGGTGAGGGTTTCGAGAGCAGCCTTGTCCAGACGCTGCGCCACTCTTACCAGGGACAGAGGCTTGATCTGGTTGTTGCGCATCACTATCCGGCGCTTCTGTTTGTCCTCCATCATCGCCGGGAAATATTCGAAGATGTTCCGGTTGTTTTCATGGACGTCGCCGCCTTGCGGCTTCAAGGCATTGATCTGCCCCCCGGCGTCACGGGCTTGACCAGCGAATACGATATTCGTTCCACCCTCGATCTCGCCTTGCGGCTGGACCCCGACACAAAGAATGTGGCTGTGATCGGAGCGAACACCCCCTATGGGCAGCTCTGGCTGGATCGGGCTGACGAAGAGCTGCGTCTGCATGCCGACACGCTGAATGACATCGACCTGGTGGACCTCCCTCCCGGCCAGCTGCTCGAACGCGTTTCCACGCTCCCTCCCCATACCCTGGTTCTTTTTCTGCTTGTGCCCACATCCTCATCGCAGCCGGCTATTCCGACGACCAAGGTTCTCGAAGACATCGCGCACCGCTTCCCGACTTATTGCGTGAACGATCATTGTTTTGACTATGGAGCGGTTGGTGGCGTCTGCACCGACTTGTCGGAACACGAGACCAGAGCGGGCGAAATGGCCGCCCGCATTCTCTCCGGAGAAAATGCCACGAGCATTTCTGTCGTTCGCGATGCGCCGGACCATCCCTGCGTTGACTGGCGTCAGCTCCACCGATGGCATATCTCGGAGACCGCGCTCCCCACCGGAAGCGTTGTTCTGTATCGGCAGCCCTCGGTTTGGGACCTTTATTGGAAGTACATCGTAGCAGTGGCTGTGGTGATTTTCCTTCAGTCCATCTTGATCGCTGGATTGCTGTGGCAGCGGCTCCGTAAACGAAAGGCCGAGGCCGCGCTTCGGGAAAACGAAGAACGCCTCCGCGTCATGTCGGACGCTGCGCCATCCCTTATCTGGACCTCCGACAAAGACGGGAAAGTGACGTATCAGAACGACCAGCGGCTCAATTTTTCCACCAGCTCGTCGGATGCGGCGCTCGGTGAGAAATGGGCGAAATACATCCACCCCGACGATCTGCCGGGAGTTCTGGAGGCAAACGCTAATGCCCATAAGCTGCGCTCCGGTTTCTCCAAGGAGTACCGGCTTCGGCGCCGCGATGGAGCCTACCGTTGGATGTTTGATTTGGCCGTGCCGCGCCTCAGCTCCGACGGAACCTTCTCCGGCTTCATCGGGTCGGCTGTCGACATCACCGACCAGAAGCATGCCCAGGAAGCACTCGAGAAACTAAGCGGCAAATTGATCGACGCGCAGGAACAGGAACGGGCCCGCATCGCCCGGGAGCTTCATGACGACATCAGCCAGCGGCTTGCCTTGCTGAGCCTTAACCTGGAGCGCGCGTACTCGGGTTCGGATGTTTCAGATTCTCACCGCAGTGCCCGCATCATGGACATCCAGCGTCAGTGCGCCGAAATCGCTGCCGACGTCCAGGCCCTGTCGCATGAATTGCATTCCTCGAAGCTCGATCACCTGGGCCTGGTCGCGGCCATCAGGGGCTTTTGTGCGGAATTCTCCAAACTGAAAAGCGTCGACGTCAAGTTCTCGGACGAAAATGTGCCGAACCCGATACCCAAAGACGTCTCGCTTTGCCTCTTTCGAGTGGCTCAGGAGGCGCTGCACAATGCGCTCAAGCACAGCGGCGCAAAAAGCTTCGCTGTGAGCCTGCGGGGCGGCCCGAGTCAGGTCCAACTCGAAGTCAGAGATTGGGGCGTGGGCTTCAAAACGGAAGCCGGATGGAACCAGGGACTCGGCCTGGTGAGCATGCAGGAACGCGTTCATCTGGTCAACGGTACGTTCCGCATCGAATCGCAGCCGGACCGAGGGACCGCCATCATTGCCTGCGTGCCACTCACCAACGGCTAAGGCGAATCGCAAACGCCGTATCTCGGCGGCGCTTCAAACCACCAGCTGCCTGGAATTCCGCGACCACACGGTCAGCAATGCGATGGCAATTCCAATCAGAGCCACCGATAGGCCAAGCCACAGGCCCACCACGCCCCAGCCGGCCGTGAAGCACAGTACATAACCCAGCGGCAAGCCGAGCGCCCAATAGCCGAGCAGGTTCACGATCATGGCGGAGCGGGTGTTGCCCAACCCCCGCAGCGCTCCGGTCGCCACCACCTGCGTGCCGTCAAACAACTGGAAGACCGCGGCCACCGCCAGCAGCCCGACGCCCACTTCGATCACGCGCAGGTCCGGTGTCGTGATCCGCAGAATGGCGCGCGGAATTGTCAGGAAGGCGATTGCCGCGCAAGCCATGAACCCCACGCCGAGAGAGATGGCAATCCATCCTGCGCGTCGCGCCACATCGAAGTGCCGCCGCCCGACCGCGTGACCCACCATAACTGCCGCGGCGGATGAGATGCCTAGCGGAACCATGTACGTGACCGAAGCGCAGTTTAAAGCAATCTGGTGCGCCGCCAGCGACGCGGCATCCAGCCTGGCTGCGAGAATGGTCGCCGCCCCGAAGGCCCCCACCTCCAGAGAAATTTGCGAGGCAGCCGGAATCCCCAGCCGGATCAATCGCACAAACCTAGCCGGCTCAAAGCGCGGGAACTCGTGGAACAAGCCCGTCTTATTCCGTCGGTCGCCATGCCAGATGAATAGCGCGAGCACGACTGCCATGTAAACGCGGGACGCGGCGGTCGACCACCCCGATCCCGTCACACCCATGGCCGGAAACCCGAGCTTCCCGTAAATCAGAAGCCAGTTCCCCGCCACGTTGATGAGATTCGCCGACACCAGCACGAATGTCACTGGCTTCACTAAGCCGATTCCTTGCAGATACCGCCGGAATGCTGCGTAGAGCAACAGCGGCAGCGTGCCCCAGCTCAAAGCCCACAGGAACGGCCTGACGCCCACGCGCACTGCCGGATTTACGCCCCAAACGGCGAGCAAGGGCGGAAGCAGCCAGAGAATGCCCATGAGGATCGGAGCCAGTATGCCGGCGAGATAGATGCCTTGCCGCAGCGATCGCTGGCAGTCTTTCAGGTCGCCCGCTCCATAGGCCTGCGCCACCATGGTGTCGAGCCCCAGAAATAGGCCCAGTCCAAATAGCACCAGCGAATAGAACAGCGCGTTGCCCAGGCTGACCACCCCAATCGCCTCCGCGCCCAGGCGTCCCACCATGATCGTGTCTACGATCCCCATCGCCATCCAGCCTAATTCCGAGAGCACCACGGGAACCGCCAGCTTCAGCATCAGTTGGTACTCCCGCCGCACGATCGGGCGCAGCCAGGGGCTGGATGATGGGCGGGCGAAAGACACAATCTTTCCAGTATGAAGCGTGGCCAACCGAGCTAGGCCCCCGTCAGTTGCGATCCAGGCCCTCCGGCTGCTAAACTAACGGTTTCGTACCTGGAACTGTCCGGGGAGGAGTTTGTCTCAATGGCGAAAGTATGTGAAGTCTGCGGCCGCGGGCCGCAATTCGGTAATAAAGTGAGTCACGCCCATAACGTGACCAAGCGGCGCTGGAACCTGAATCTTCAATCGGTTCACGCTCTTGTGAAGGGCGCGGCGAAGCGCATTCGCGTCTGCACCAGCTGTATTCGCGATGGTAAGGTCCAGAAGGCCCCCGTCAAGTCCGCTGTTGCCTGAATTACGAATCGAAGTCACCGGTTAAGCATCGTCCTTGAAGCTGGCGGTTCCCGCCGCTCAACCGAATCACTCGCGTAAGTCCTTAATCGTACCTTTACAATCAATAGTTTGAGCGGGGCCGTTCCAGGAAGCCGCTTACAGACGCTCCATTCTTGTAAGGAGACAGGGCGTGGAGTTTCCCGCGGAAACTTGGCTTCGTTTTTTCTTTTTGTTGTAGGCCGGGGTCGCCATGAGGACACGGCTTCAAGCCTGTCAACTGACAGCTGGGCTCCAGGTTCCTGGCGAAATCCAACTAAGTCACACTCTATGAATAATTTGAGTTCGAACGCACACTGCTTCAGCAGCCCGGGACACGTCGTTTCGCATTAAACAAGCCCCCACCCTTATTTGGGGACGGACTTGGTTCTCAGCGCAGCCGGTCAGCTCTTTCCAGGACCTCCAAGACAGAGATATCGTCCTTCTCTATGAGTAATTTGAGTTCAAATGCACACCGCGGCGGGCTGGCCCAAGGTCCAGTTTCATCGTGCCCGCCGTGCCAGCTACGCTGCTCGTTGCAGGTTTGGCTTCGTTTTTTCCCGGCCGGTGCAGCCTGCCGGGTTCGTTTCGTAAACTCACGCCGGGATAATAGATTCCCGGGTTGCGCTTCAACAGGCAACTCGACAAGATGACTACTTATGCGTTTCGTTACTTTTGCTCAAAGTGAATCTGATTCTCACAGCCGGCCCGGAGTCGTTACCTCCGCGAACTCGGTTATCGACCTGACCCCGCTTGGCTATTCGTCTCTTCTCGAGGTGATTGAAGCTGGTGGCGCTGGTCTTGACAAAGTCGCTGCTTACGTTCGTGGGCAGACCGGCACGCCGCTGGTTCAGGTACGACTCAAGGCGCCCATTCCAAAACCACGCAAACTCATCTGCGTCGGATTGAATTATCGGGATCACGCCGAGGAGACCGGTCAGGAAATCCCCCAGGTACCGACCATTTTCAATAAGTTCGCAACAGCCGTGATCGCCGCGGGCGAGCCGATCATTCTGCCCAAGGTTTCGACTTCACCGGATTACGAGGCGGAGTTCGCCTTCGTCATCGGTAAGGGTGGCCGCCATGTGCCGGCTGAAAGCTGGGCCGATCATATCTTTGGCTACACCATCGTCAACGACGTCAGCGCTCGCGACTACCAGCGCGCGACCAGCCAGTGGCTCATGGGTAAGACCTTCGATACCTTTGCCCCCATCGGGCCGTGGATCGTGACGAAAGACGAAATCGCGAATCCGCACGCGCTCGACATACGTATGGTGATCAACGGTGAAGTGCTGCAGGATTCCAATACCAAGAACCTGATCTTCAAGATTCCAGAGCTGGTTGCGTATTTGTCCAGCGTGTTCACTCTGGAGCCGGGCGACATCGTTTCCACTGGAACACCCTCCGGCGTGGGTGCGGCCAGAAAGCCGCCACGATGGTTGCGAGCAGGGGATGACGTCCGAGTATTGATACCGGCTATCGGCGAATTGCGGAATCCGGTTATCGCGGAACCGTAACCGCCGGTGGTTCTGCAACGAACATGTTGAATGGTTAATGTTTTAGGGTTGAAATCTAGTACGTTTTGATTAGAAACGAGTCGAGTAACCAAGCGTCAATGCAATTACGCCTGATGAATGGTGCGGGTTTAGCTTTGGCACTCGATAAGAAAAGTTGCTGCAACCCGGGGAATTGTTGTAGCATCTCATGACGCTGATGGGTGTTTAGTATTGAAGATTATTGCAGCGAACGGAGCCTCGACAACGTCAAACACTGGCAAGGAAGCGAGACCCGAAACGACAAAGTGAGTTGGAGAAGAAAGAATGACAAACCAAGAAATTAAAAACTACAAGCGGGTGCTCGAAGCCAAACGTAAAGAACTGTTGCCAACTTCAGCGGACCGCGAAGAAATCCAAATCGAGAAAGCCGCCGATGAGTTCGATCAACTGCAACTGGCGATGAATCGCGAATTGGCAATCTGCAATCTGGACCGCGAGGCAAGTTTGCTTCGCAGCGTGGAAGCCGCGCTGGGACGCATAAAGCATGGCCACTTTGGAACCTGCTTGCTGTGCGAGGAAGATATTCCCGAGAAGCGCCTGAAGGCGCTCCCGTGGGCGGCGTACTGCGTGCCCTGCCAGGAACTGCTTGACCAGCAGAAGGCTGACGGCCAAATCAACGAAGAGCACGAAGAGGCCTTCGCAGCCGCGTAATCGATACCATCGCAGTCCCACAAAGGTGCCGGGGCTCTTATGAGTTCCGGCACTTTTGCTTTTCAGCGTGGCGTTGACTTCCATTGCCACTGGTGCATAGCGAGACAATAGGGCAAATGGAAAATCGAAAGCTTGGAGCTCAGGGGCTGTGGGTCTCCGCGGAGGGCCTTGGCTGCATGGGCATGTCGGACTTCTACGGCGTTAGAGACAACGACGCGGAGTCCATCGCCACGATCCACCGGGCCATTGACTTAGGCGTCACGATGTTTGACACCGCCGACATGTATGGGCCTCATACCAATGAGTTATTAGTGGGTCGGGCGATGAAGGGTCACCGCCATCAGGTCATCGTCGCTACGAAATTCGGCTTCGTTCGCGACCCCAACAATCCCGCATCTCGCGAGGTCTGCGGCAGACCGGATTACGTCCGGCAGGCGTGCCAAGGCAGCCTTAGGCGGCTCGGCGTCGACACCATCGACCTCTACTACCAGCACCGCGTCGATCCGAATGTTCCCATCGAAGACACCGTCGGCGAGATGTCGAGGCTGGTCGAGGAAGGCAAGGTGCGTTTCCTTGGACTATCGGAAGCCGGGCCAGCCTCGCTGCGGCGCGCCATGAAGACCTTCCCAATTTCGGCGCTGCAGACGGAGTACTCCCTTTGGAGCCGTGACGTGGAAGAGCAGATCCTGCCCGTGTGCCGCGAACTTGGTATCGGCTTCGTCCCCTACAGCCCGCTGGGCCGTGGCTTCCTCAGCGGCGAGTTGAGAACTTATGACGACTTGCCTGAGGACGATGTGAGACGCCTCCAGCCGCGCTTCTCGCGGGACAACTTCCAGAAGAACCTGGACCTTGTCACAAAAGTTGGGCACTTAGCGGCGAAGAAGGGCGCAACGCCGTCTCAGTTCGCCCTTGCGTGGGTCATGTCGCAGGGCGAGGACATTGTGCCGATTCCAGGCACCAAGCGGCGGAGTTATCTGGAAGAGAACGTGGCGGCAGCTTCGCTTCATCTCTCCAAAGAAGATCTGGCGGAATTGGATGAGATCTTTCCGAAGGGCGCTGCGGCGGGCGATCGGTACCCACCCATGATGATGGCGAAGCTCGGCCTGTGAGGCAAAGCCAGTTCGACGTTCTGGTGCTCGGCGCAGGCGCGGCCGGAATGATGTGTGCCATCGAGGCCGGCAAGCGAGGCCGCCGCGTCGCCTTGCTTGAGCACACCGAACGGCCGGGCAAGAAGATCCTGATCTCAGGAGGGGGCCGCTGCAATTTCACGAACCTCCACTGCCGTCCCGAGAACTTCCTGTCGGCCAACCCGCACTTCGCCAAGTCGGCGCTGGCACGCTACACGCCGGCCGATTTCATCCGACTGGTGGAGCACTATGGGATTCCCTATCACGAGAAGACGTTGGGGCAGTTGTTCTGCGACCACGCCGCGCGGGACATTACGAATATGCTCGAAACCGAGTGCCGGGCGGCAGGCGTAGCCACGCTGGTCAATACGCCGGTCCTCGAAGTAAGCCGGGAATTGGAGTTCGTGGTGAGATCGGAATCACAGACCTTCCGCGCACCGTCGCTGGTGGTCGCCACCGGCGGCCTGTCGATTCCTAAGATGGGAGCCACCGGGCTTGGCTATAACCTGGCACGGCAGTTCGGCCTGGCCATTCGCGACCCGCGCCCTGCACTGGTGCCGCTCACCCTCTCTCCTGAAGAGCAGAGGCTGTACTGCGATCTCGCCGGCGTGTCGGCGGACGTTCTGGTTTCCATCGGCCGGCAATCGTTTCGAGAGAAGATGCTGCTGACGCACCGTGGGCTCAGCGGCCCGGCCATTCTCCAGATCTCGTCCTATTGGCGTGAAGCAGAGCCCGTGACCATCGATCTGGCGCCAGGCTTCGACGTCACCGCCGGCATGCGAGCGGCGCCGGCCGGGCGCGATCTACCCACCCTGCGCGCCGCACTGAACAAGGCGCTGGCACAGCGGCTGGCTACCCGCTGGGCCCAGGTTCACGCGCCTCCCAACTGGACCAACCAGGCGCTGCTGGCGTTTGAACGCCAGCTTCATGCGTGGCAGGTTGTGCCGGATGGCACCGAGGGCTACGAAAAGGCCGAGGTCACCGCCGGCGGTGTCGATACCGGCGAGCTGTCCGCGAAGACCATGGAGAGCAAGAAGGTGCCGGGTCTGTACTTCATTGGCGAGGTGGTGGACGTTACGGGACAACTGGGCGGATTCAACTTCCAATGGGCTTGGGCCTCCGGCTACTGTGCCGGCCAGGCGGCGTAGAGTTATCGCTCCAGAATCTCGCGGAGTGCATTGTAGGTCACTTTTTTGGGTGCCTTGGGCAGGTCGAGGTCGAAGGTGCGGGTGTTTGCGCCCGTAATAGGCAGTTGGGCAATTCGAATCAGTTTGCCGTCGAACTCACCGAACACGGGAACCAGCATGGCAAAGTCATTGCCGACTTCGCTTTGGGTCAGCGTCATGTGCAGCTTGACCTTCCCGCCTTCCCCCGGATTGATCTGGTAGTCGAACTGGTACTTCGGCACTTCGATGCCATAGACCCATTCGTTAAAGAACCAGTCCAGGCGACCGTTGCCCTGAACGTCCATCCGTTTGGGTAGATGACGTTCGGCGACCGCCTTAAAGCTCTCTGTTGATGCCGGATGGTCTCTGTAAGACTCGACATAGTCGTGCATCATGTCGATGAAAGCCTTGTCCTGGTCTTGCGAGCTCCACATCATAGACCGGAGCATCTCCAGTACATACGCGCCCTTGGGATAGACGAGGCGGTTATAGGCTCCTTCAGACCTTGGCGTGCTTAATCGAATACCCATCCAGATAGGCCCGGCGTCATTCGGCGAGATGCCGAACTGGTTCTTCTCCAGAATGTGCTTGCGGTGCGTGTTCCAGAATTCGATGTAATCCGGCTGCCAGTTCTTCTGGGTGTTCTGGATAAAGAGGGCGGCAGAAAACTCAGCAAACCCCTCCGAGAGCCACTGGTCATGGTAGCTGGCCCATCCGACCGCGTGACCCCACCATTGATGGGACACTTCATGCGGCGTCACTTCCCTGACGAAGTCAGTGATCCCCTTCTTGATCCCCCCGAAGAGCAGGTAGCGCTGGGTGGAATCGATGTAGGCGGTAATCGGGAGATAGACCAGGTTCGGCCAGGATTGCCCGAAGAACATATCTGGCTGTTCCGTGATGTAGATCCGGTCAAATCCGTTCTTTCCGAAAAAGTACTCACAAACTTGAAGCTGAGCCTTGGTCTGTTCGAGCGCAAACTTGGTCATGCTGGTTGGCGACATCCCAGGCAACTGGTTCTGGTGCGCCTTAAGGATGTCGGGCAATTCAGTTAGCGTGTAGCCCTCTACCAGGTACGGGGTCTTCTGATCGCCCTTCGTTTCGGGCAGAGTGATCTTCTTGTAGGCACCGTAGTTAAACCCAGCCACTGCTATGGGATGATCTGTCACCCAGTGACTCACCGAGAGTTTGTCCTCTTCGTGCTCGGTATCGAGTCTTCCTACACTGACCAGGTGATACTTCGCCGGAACACGGTACGTCAGGTCATACGTGGCGCGCTCGGTAAAGCCATTCAGATTGGGATACCAACTCTCCCGCGCACGCACCGAGAAGCTGCCACCACCCGCTTCCCGCACCACCTTGTCTCCCGAGTACTCAATGGTGACCGACGACGGCTGCCCTTTCTTCGCCCCTTCAGGGAGAATCACATAGAACGATCCATCGGCCTTGCGGCTTTCTTGAATGAAGTAAAGTTCTTTCTGGTCCGGGCCACCGGTAACCCGCTGCACCCGAAGATTTGGAAGCAACTGGAACTTGATGACTCGCTCGCCATCGATCAGAGGCTCGAACGTGACAGTGGCCAAAGAGGCAAGGTGGGTATTGGCGCCAATCACCGTTTCGATCTTGAACTTCCGCGCGGCTACGGTTCTTTTGTCCTCCAGAGAACTGGCGGTCCCCTGCTGAAACTCCTTGTAAGTGTGGGCCAAATACCAAATGCCGTCCTCCATGCCTTCGGGGTCAAAATTGATGAGGGCTACCTCTTCCGGCGATTGCAGCTGGGGGATAGCTCCTGAGCTGTTCAGGAAAAATCGAAGGTCTTTGTGTTTCCGGCCCCGAATATAGGCGTTGAAGAAGAAAGGGTGGCTGGGGTTATAGACCGACGCCAGCACGTCAGCATCGACATTGTCCATGCCCTCGCCGTGGAGCAGATATTCGGTCATGCTGAGCGGCTCTTCTCGTCTGTGCCTCAGTTTGTCGGTATAGCGCTGAAAAGCCGCTGCTGCTTCCGGCGCCGTGGTCTGCTCCTTGATTCCCTGCAGAAAAGCGCGTCTGGCGCTGTCACTAAAGCGGAAAACTATCTCATCGACGTCCTCGTCGACTTGCTCCTTACCGTTGTAGCGGCGGACGCTGCCCAGCTCAGAGGGTGTGAATGGTTTTAGCTGGAAGTGGCCGTCGCCTACAAAAATTGCGCCGGTGACACGCCCCAAAATGGGCGCCAGGAACGTCAGGGTTCCATGGCGCAATTCAAAACTACCGATATCAGTCTTGAACGTGAAATTGTCCACGATGAACGAAGCACCTAGACCGATTGCTCGAAGGGACCGGTAGACGGGATCGGAGTTCGCGTATTGTGCGCTGGGGCCCTTGCCGGCGACCGTGACTTCCGTTTCCACCACCGCGAGGGCCAAACTCACATCGACGGTGACGTCTTTCGACTCTATCGAGACCGTCTTGGTGAGAGGTTGGAAGCCGTCCCTCGTGATAGTAAGAACGTAAGAACCGGGTTTCAGGTCGGGAGTGACATACTTGCCCGTAGCATCGGTCAGCAGCTTCAAGGGCAGCGGGAGTGAAGCGCCGCTGATCTGTACGCTGGTTTGGCTCAGAACCGCACCGGTTTCGTCCCGAACCGTTCCCGAAAGGATAGCGGCAGCCGAGAAACCAGGCAGCAGTAGAAGCAACCCGAGGGCACTTAACGGCGACTTTGCCGACGAGCAACTCATACGACTCCTGCGCGATACGGTGCGACGCGACTTAAGACTCGCATTGTACACGCTGGGACAGGTTTCTGCGTTGTAGACTGGCCTCTTGGGACTTTTCCATGCCGTCTAGCTCTGACTCCGCTATCGACCAAGGCGCCAACGATCTCTTACGCCACACACTGGCAACGGCAGCGTATCGAGGGGGTAAAGTGCTCCGCGGTGCGCCCGAAGGCTTTTCGGAAACAACGGCAGGCGCCGGCGCCCGGTCAGCCGCTGAGATCCTGGCGCACATCGGCGACCTTTTTGATTGGGCCGTATCGCTGGTTGAAGGCCGGCAGACTTGGAAGGATTCTAAACCGCTGCCATGGAATGAAGAGGTAGCGCGCTTCCACAGCAGCCTGAAAGCATTCGACGAAGCCCTGCTAAGAAAGCCGGTGACAGCGGCAGAGGCTGAACGTCTGTTTCAAGGGCCGATGGCCGACGCCCTGACTCACATTGGGCAGATTGCGCAGCTACGCCGGATCGCAGGCTCGGCGGTTCGACCTGAGAACTACTTCCAGGCAGAAATTGTCAAAGGCCGGGTCGGGGCGGACCAGCCGCCTGCAAAGCGTGAGTTCTAGCGGCGAGTACGCAAACTCAGAAGTCCTCCCAGACCAGGGCCGGGAAGGTGGAGTGCTGGCGGAAGCCCACCGACTCGTAGAGCCGTATGGCCTCGATGTTGGTACACGTCACCGTCAAGCTAACCATGGTGCAGCCCTGGTTGATGATCTCGAGTAGACATCGCCGAAGAAGTTCGTAGCCCAGTCGCGAACCGCGGACTCCCGGCAGGGTACAGAGCTGCGTGACGTGACCCGAGTTTGCCGACACCAAGCTGGCCAAACAAACGCCACAAACCCGGCCCGAACCTTCGTCGACTGCGACCACCGACGCGGCAGGTGAGAAACGGCCGCAGCCCGGGTACTTCACGATGTTGGTCAGGAAGCGGCGAGCGCCCGGAATGGTGCGGTACTGGTCATTGATCTCACTGTCGACGTGACCGCGGTAAGCGGCCGATATGACGTGGGCAGCATCCTCCTGGTAGCGGTCGGCCCAGGGAACCAGCTTGGCGCGGAAAGAGATGGTCTGTTCGCTCAGGCGGCGAATCGCCTCGCTGCCGATCATCATGAAGCGGCGGTCGTGACGCAGGGCGTAGCGGTCAAAGGGGATGGAGAGTTGAGGGGGGACGCGAGCCAGTAGCAACTGCGATTCGATCCGGCGCACTCCCGGCGTGCGCATCAGGTTCTGGACAATGGCGCCGAGTAGCAGCATTGATTCGGAGGCACTGTTGGGGCCGGGGCGTACATAGAAGTCCCCAATCAGACCCTTACGTTCTTCAAAGACCTGGTAGCCGTAACCGATCAGTTCATGCCCTTGACGCAAGGCATAGCCGGTCAGAGAGTGCATTTGAACGAAGCGACGGACCAAGTCGGCCGATGGACGAAAATCCCAGGAGTATTCGGCGTCCCAGAGCCTTGCCTCTTCCTCGAGGAGACGGTTGAGGTCTGAAGCGGGCACGTTTCGAAGGTCTTCGACTTCGGGGAGCCAAGCTTCCTTGTAGGCAGCCATTCCCGCGATTATATGTTCATTGCACGGGATCCGGTCAACACAGGCTGGTGTTGTAGGAACTGTTGGATGTTCCTGGTCGCTTGCCGCGTGCGGTGATTGTTCTCAATCAGACTGAAGCGGACAAAGCCTTCGCCCATCGGCCCGAAGCCAATTCCAGGCGAAACAGCCACGTAGGCCTCGCGCATCAGGAGCTTGGCAAATTCCAGGGAGCCAAGCTCCCGGAACGGCTCTGGGATGCGAGCCCAGAGAAACATCGATCCACGGGGCGGCTCGACCGGCCAGCCGGCGCGGTTCAGTCCTTCGACCAGCGTGTCGCGCCGGCTCTGATAGAGAGCGCAGATGCGCTTCGGATCTTCGTTGCACTCCCGGAGAGCAATGATCGAGGCAATCTGAATCGGCTGGAAAATACCGTAATCGAGGTAACTCTTAATGCGCGCAAGAGCGGCAATGAGCTTCCGGTTCCCCAGGCAGAACCCAACCCGCCAGCCTGCCATGTTATAGCTCTTGGTCATTGAGTAGATCTCAACCGCGTAATCGGCCGCTCCCTCCACCTGCAGAATACTGGGAGGCCGATAGCCATCGAAGCCCAGCTCGGCATAGGCGAAATCGTGAATGATATACGACCCGTATTGCCTCGCCAAGTCAACCACCTCGCGCATGAAGTCAAGGTCGACACAGGTGGTGGTTGGATTGTGCGGAAACGAGATCAGAATGACCTTGGGAACCCTGGCAGCGGTCCTATACAGCCCCTTCAGGCCTTCCAGAAACGTTCCGGCATCCGGCATCGGCAGCATGCAGGCCTCGCCTTCCGCCATGATCACGCCGTACTGATGAATCGGGTAGGCGGGGTTCGCCGAGACCACCGCATCGCCGGGTCCAATGATGGCGAACAGAAGGTGGGCCAGGGCATCTTTGGCGCCAATGGTTACAATGGCTTCCGACTCGGAGTCCAGCGTCACGTCGTATTGCTTCTTGTAGCGCGCCACGATCGCTTCGCGCAGGTTCGGTATGCCGCGAGAGACAGAATAGCGGTGATTTCGGGGGTTGCGGGCCGCTTCAATCAGCTTGTCGACTACCGGCTGCGGCGTGGCCCCGTCCGGATTGCCCATCCCCATGTCGATGATGTCCAGGTTGTCTGCGCGCGCCTTTGCCTTCAGCTCGTTGATTACGGCGAATACATACGGAGGAAGTTTGTTGATGCGGTAAAAGTCATCGCTCGGCAAAGGCATGACACCAGTTTAGCCGCCATCTGCCGACTCAACCAAGCGGATTGGCCGTGCTGACGAAGAGGCCTCCCGCTAAAATCAATCTGTGGAATCGCCTCCGGTAGAACACGCTGAAGCGGCAACAGAGAGCCCCAAGTCTCGCTCCTTGTTGCCGATCTTCCTAGTCGTTGCGGTGGATGTCCTGGGACTGACGATCATGCTCCCGCTGCTGCCGTTCTACGCAGAACGGTTGGGAGCCTCGCCAACCTTGATCGGCTTCATTGTGGCGAGCTATGCGTTCTGCCAGTTGCTGGCTGGTCCTTTCCTGGGCCGGTGGTCGGACAGAATCGGGCGACGCCCAGTCCTGCTGGTTAGCCAATTGGGAACGCTGGCCGGGTTTCTGATGCTGGCGTTTGCGACCAACGTTTGGATGGTCTTCCTGGCGCGGATGATTGACGGGGCCACCGCGGGGAACCTTACCATCGCGCAGGCCTATATCAGTGACGTCACGAAGCCCGAGGAACGGACAAAATCATTTGCCCTGATTGGCATCGCGTTTGGCCTGGGATTCCTGGTGGGGCCGGCCATTTCCGGCTTTCTGTCCGCCAGGTTCGGCTACCAGTGTCCGATCTTCGCCGCAGCCGGCCTATCGGCGACCAGCGTTCTCTGTACGTTCTTTTTATTGCCGCGCCGGGAAGTTGTGCATGAACAAAACGAGGCCGATCCCGGGCCGGGTGGACGCCGCCTCACGTTCTTCGACTGGGGCGCCTACATCAAATATTTCCAGGATCGCGAAGTGGGGCGGTTACTGGCCCAGTGGTTCTGTTTTGCGTTCTCGTTCGCGACCTTTGTCTCGGGTTTCGCTCTGTTTTGCGAACGCCGCTACACATGGCAAGGGCGGCCGTTCGGCCCGCGTGAAGTCGGCTATGTCTTTGCGTACGCCGGATTCCTCGGCATCTTCATGCAGGGTGCGGTGGTTGGACGAATGGTGAAATGGATTGGCGACAAGAATGTCGTGCGCCTGGGGTTTGCGTCAAGCGCAGTCAGTTACGTCTTGCTTGGGCTTTCTCAGACAGTCTGGCAGTTGCTCGGCGCCAATACTGTCTCCTCAGTAGGCGGCGCCGGCCTGCGCGCCGCGCTTACCAACCTGATCACACAAAAGGCAGACCGGCGCGAGCAGGGCGTGATTATCGGGCTAACGCAATCCCTGACATCGGTGGCCCAGATCACTGCGCCGATCGCCGGCAACCTGCTGATTGACCATCACCTGCTCATGGCTTGGGCGTTCTGGTGTGCCGTCACTTCGGGAATTGCGTTACTGCTGTAGCGCCGACGCCGAGCAAATCGCGATACTTCTCCGGCAACTTCGAGGGCCTCATCGCGCGGTTGAGCCACATATGGCGCGTGGCCCCGGTGGCGAGTACGCGTGACTGAGTCGCGTCGCAGATCTCATAGGAAAACTCTACCGTGCGCGGATTCGAGTTTGTGACTTCGGTTTTCACTACGATCTGGTCGTCGTAGTGCGCCGGATGAACAAACCGGCAGCGCGCTTCGATGACCGACAAGAAGAGCCCTTCGGATTCTTCGAGCAGTTTGTAGTTGATGCCCCGCGCGCGGACCAGTTCAACCCGGCCGATTTCCATCCAAACATAGTAGTTGGCGTGGTGGACTACGCCCATCTGGTCGGTCTCCGCATAGCGCACGCGGAGAGACGTTTCGTGCCTGCCCATTCTCTTTGACCTGCGTTCTGTGTGTACTCGCATGGCTACGGACATGCATCGTCAGGATAGCGTTATCTGGATCCGGTTGCAGTTCGGTACGATTGTGGCGTGCACGTAAGGGTGTTGTTTTTTGGGGTTTTGAAGGACCTGACAGGGCTTTCGGCCGACCGGCCGGAGGTGCCGGCAGGAACCACGGTTGGCGAGTTGTTTCAACGCTATGCGGAGCAATTCGAAACCCTGCGGGCGGGCAGCCCGTCCATTCTATTTGCAAAGAACCGAGAGTTCGCCCAATCCGACGCCGTGCTTCAGGAAGACGATGAGGTGGCGTTCCTGCCGCCAGTCAGTGGCGGCTCTCTTGGCGCCGGCGCCCGGCCAATGACCACCGTGCCTGGCGTCACAACCCCATTGGCGAGCTTTGTCGCTGAGATACGCGAGCCCGCGGGCCATCTGTTTGCGTTGACGCGGTCGCCGATTGCCTCCCAGCACTGGGCGCGCGAACTACAACGGCCCGAGGACGGTGCAGTCATCGTGTTCGAAGGTGTGGTACGCAATAACACCAAGGGGCGACGCACGCTGTTTCTCGACTACGAGTGCTACCAGGAAATGGCCATCTTGCAAATGGCCCAAATAGGGCGTGAGGTTGCGGCTCAGTTTGCAATCGGGCGGCTGGGGATGATTCACCGGCTGGGCCGGCTCGAAATCGGTGAGGCGAGCGTTTCCATCGTCGCGACCGCGCCTCATCGCAAGCCGGCATTTGATGCGGCGTTGGAAGGCATTAATCGACTGAAGCGCGAAGTCCCGATCTGGAAGAAAGAGCACTTCGAAGACGGCGCCGTGTGGGTAGACGGAGAATGGGACGACCTGCTGCTCTCACGCCAGTCTTCATGAGGCAAGCAAGCCTCCGTGCCTCCCTAGGGCTGCTTCGCGGTGGCTGCTGCCGGATGGGCGCAATTCAAGCCCGCGCAACCGCCGCCCTTGCCGCCGGCACCAGGCGGCGAAACCTCGCAGCGCTCCACGCCGACATTCTCGGTGAAAGTGAACCTGGTTCGGCTGCTGACCTCCGTTCGCGACCGCGATGGCGCCATCATGACCAGCCTCAGCCGGGAGGACTTTCAGGTGATCGACAACGGCATCCCCCAGGACATTGCCGTTTTCGAAAGGAACACGTCGGTTCCCTTGTCGGTCTCGATTCTGATCGACACCAGTGGTTCAACGCGAGCCGATTTGCATTACGAGGTGGACTCGGTCACGAAGTTCCTTCACGCGTTGGTGAGGGATGGGAACCCTTCCGATACCTTCGCGCTCTACAGCTTCAACTGGCAGGTTCGAATGGAGACCGAATACGGGCGCAACGCCCGCCGGGCTGAAGCGGCACTGCGCGCTTTGCGGGGTGAAGGCGGCACGTCGCTTTATGACGCGATTTACCTGGCGTGCGACGAACTGGCCACGCGCGAAGGGCGGCACGTCATGGTGGTGGTGACGGACGGCGGCGATACCACCAGCTACAAGAAATTCGCCGACGCCCTGCGCAGCGCGCAGATGGCCGACGCCGTCATCTACCCGATTGTCGTGGTGCCCATTCCGAACGACGCCGGAAGAAACACGGGGGGAGAACATGCGCTGGATACACTGGCGGCGAACACGGGCGGACGCATCTTCTACCCGGCCGGATTCGACCAGCTGGACCAGACCTTCGGCGATATCCTCCGTGAGCTGCGGACCCAGTACCTGCTGGGATTCTATCCGAAAGGCAGCTTACAGAAGCCCCGGCAATACCATCGAATTCAGGTCGTGATGAAGGACAAGGGATTGCGGGTCGCGGCGAGGTCAGGCTATTACGAGCCATAGCGGTGGACGAGGATTGAGAAGTTAGACGCGAAATGTGACCAAACACGGATCGGGGATGATTCCCCGACCGGCACGCGCCACAATAGGAATATATGAATGAATATCTCCACGCGGCGATGGACATCGCACGCGAAGCGGGAACCATACTGCTGGATCACCGCGGTGTTCGATATGAACTGAAGGGTGAATTTGACCTGGTTACAGCAGCAGACCGTGCCAGCGAGCATCTGGTTGTAAAGCGCTTGCATGAACTGTTCCCGAATCATGGGATCGTGGCCGAAGAAGGCGGCGGTGCGGAGATGAACTCCGAATACCGCTGGTTTGTCGACCCATTGGACGGAACCACCAACTTCGCGCACGGCTTCCCGATGTGGAACGTAACGCTCGCATTGGCTTACCGGGATCGCGTGATTGCCGGAGTGGTGTTTGACCCGATCCACGACGAGATGTTCTCAGCCGAGCGAGGTGGAGGCGCGTTCCTGAACGGCCAGCCGATTCACGTCAGTAAGGCTAAGGTGCTTGAGGATTCGCTGGTTGCGACCGGGTTTCCCAGCCGGCGACGGCACCAGAACGTGAACGTACATTTCTATTACCAGCTCGCCATGATCACGCATGGCGTCCGCAGAGCGGGCTCGGCCGCGCTCGACTTGGCCTACACTGCTTGCGGGCGACTGGATGGTTTTTGGGAGTTCGGGTTGAATCCATGGGATATGGCGGCCGGGACGTTGTTGATCGAAGAAGCGGGCGGGATTGTCTCCGGAATGCGCGGCGAGCCGCTGGATCTTCACGGCCCTTATCTCCTGGCTGACAACGCTCTGATCCACAGAGAGACGCTGGAGCTGTTCGACGAGATCTTCCACGGACGCTACCGCTTCCCGATTCCGACGATTCCGATCGAGGAAGAGGCCGCGACCGGGGTTATTCGTGGCTGACTTTCCTCCGGTCCCGCTCACTCTCGAAGGGGCGAGCACGCTGCACCAGATGTTTCGGATCCGTTGGCGCGCCTGGCTGAATCTGGACTCGTTTCACCGCCGGCGCATTCTGACGGAGGCGACGGCCTTTCTGGCGCCGCTCGAACTGGGCTCGGCCGACGGCCATCCGAACCAGAGCGCCCTCTACTCCCTGCTCGGTCACAAGGGTGACCTGATGCTGGTGCATTTCCGGGATTCGTTTGAAGAACTGAACCAAACCGAAGTGGCGCTGGCAAAGCTGGAGCTGGCGGAGTACCTGGAGATTGTTCACTCCTACTTGTCGGTGGTGGAGCTGGGTCTCTACGAGTCGACCTCGAAGACCTACCAGGCGCTGGAAGAGAAGGGTTTCGCCCCTCATTCCCCCGAATGGAATGCCGGCATCCAGGACGTCGTGAATCGGCAGAAAGCCGCCATGGCGCCGCGATTATACCCGCGGATTCCCGACTCGAAATACCTCTGTTTCTACCCGATGGATCGCAAACGGGGTGAAGTCAAGAACTGGTACACGGTTCCCATGGCGGAGCGCCAGCGCATGATGCAGGAACACGGGTTGATTGGCCGCCGGTACGCGGACGATGTCCGGCAGATCATCACAGGGTCGATCGGATTTGACGACTGGGAGTGGGGAGTCGACCTGTTCGCAGAAGATCCGGTGGTGTTCAAGAAGCTGATTTACGAAATGCGGTTCGATGAAGTCAGCGCGATCTACGCGCTATTTGGGGCGTTTTACGTCGGGACACGGGTTAAGGTGGCCGAACTGGGGCAACTCCTCTCCGCACCCACCGGTGAGTGAGCCTTCGTGAGCTGAACAAGGCCAGCCTCCCGATTGGTGGCTGGGCGGCCCGGGCAGGCGGGTTAAGCAGCCCGCCGCAGGTTGGCAACCTGCCCCACATCAGGAGTAGGATCTTCGACCAAATGCTTCCTTGGTTTGCCGCCCGGCGGCTGCGCCGGAAGGCCCTAGTTACGGTACTTTGACGCTGTTTCTTGCTCCAGTTCGTTTACTTTCAATAAATTAACCTGCTACGCTGAGTAATCGAATGCGTACAGTCGACCTTATCCATCGGAAGCGTGACGGCGAAGAGCTGTCTGCCGAAGAGATCCAATACATAGTCGACGGGTATACCCGTGGCGACATCCCCGACTATCAAGTTTCTGCCTTCTTGATGGCTGTTTTCTTTTCCGGCATGGCGGACCGTGAAGTAAGCGCCCTGACCGAATCAATGATGAACTCCGGAACCCTGGTGGATCTCTCCGCCGTACCGGGAGTTAAGGTTGACAAACACTCCACCGGAGGCGTTGGCGACAAGACCAGCTTGATCGCGTCGCCCATTGCGGCTTCGGCGGGCGTGGTTGTCCCCATGATCTCCGGCCGCGCTTTGGGGCACACCGGGGGCACCCTGGACAAACTGGAATCCATTCCAGGGTTCCGCACCGATCTGACCATCGACGAGTTCCGCGAGCAGTTAATCGCCCACCAACTGGCGTTCATCGGACAAACGGCCGAGGTAGCGCCCGCCGACGGCAAGCTGTATGCCTTGCGCGATGCCACGGCGACAGTGGAGTCCATTCCGCTGGTTGCTTCTTCGATCATGTCGAAAAAGTTGGCAGTCGGGTTGGATGCTCTGGTACTGGACGTCAAGGTTGGCTCCGGGGCGTTCATGAAGCGGCAGGTGGATGCGCGCCGGCTCGCCCAGCTCATGGTTGGCATAGGGCGCCGGATGGACAAACGGGTTCAAGCGCTGATCACCGACATGAGCCAGCCGCTTGGCTACGCGGTGGGCAATGCGCTGGAGGTCATGGAAGTATCGCAGACCTTACAGAATGCGGGACCTACCGACCTGACGCGGATCTCATTGGAACTGGCAGCGCGGATGATCCATCTGGGCAAGATCACCAAGACCCTGGACGAGGCGCGCGAACTGGCGCAATCCAAGCTGCTGGACCTATCCGGCTACCGGAAATTCAAAGACGTCATCGCCGCGCAAGGCGGCAACCCGAACGTGCTCGACCGCTTCGACCTGCTGCCGAATGCCACGGGCGCGCAGGAGATTACCACCAGCCGCGGCGGGTACGTCAGCGCCATCGACGCCGAACTGATCGGCCAGGCTTCCTCAATGATCGGGGCCGGCCGGAATACAAAGGAAGACTCAATCGATCCCGCCGTAGGCGTGATTCTCGAAGTAAAGGTCGGCCAGAAGATCGATGCAGGCAGCATTCTGTGCCGCATCTATCACACCAGCGAGACCAACCTGGAAGAAGCAGCCACGCTGGTGGAGGACGCCTTTAAGATCTCGCAGCAGCCAGTGGAAGAACGCGACTTGATTCTGGAAGTGGTGAGCTAAGCCCGCGGCCATCCATGGGAAAGTACAGCGGTCTTCTTGGAATGATCGCTATCGTCCTGTGTGGTTTCCTGTTTTCATCGAACCGCAAGGCCATCCAAAAGCGCGTCATCGTTTGGGGCCTGTTGTTGCAATTTGGCTTTGCCTTCCTGGTCTTGAAGACGCCATTCGGCGATGTGTTCTACGTCATCAGCCAGGCCGTAAACGCGCTACTCAACTATTCGTCGGCGGGGGCGAGCTTTGTTTTCGGCAACAAGCTCGGTCTGCCTGATGGTGGATTTGGCGTAATTATCGCGTTCCAAGTCCTGCCCATCGTCATCTTCATTTCGTCGCTATTCTCCATCCTCTACTATCTGGGCGTCATGCAACTCTTCGTTAAGGGCATGGCCTTGATCATGCAGCGCTTCATGGGAACCAGCGGTGCGGAGTCGACCAGCGTGGCAGCCAGCATCGTCATGGGCCAGACCGAAGCGCCTCTGACCATTCGCCCGTTCCTCGAAAAGCTAACCATGTCGGAGTTGTTCACCATCATGACCAGCGGCATGGCGCACGTGTCCGGATCCGTAATGGCGGCCTATGTGATGATTGCCCACGTCTCCATCGCGCACCTTCTGACGGCGGTTATCATGACCGCGCCGGCGACCATCATGCTGGCAAAGATGTTCATGCCGGAGGAGGGGATACCGGTCACACGCGGCAAAGTCACAGTGAAAGTCGAGCAGCCTGGCGTGAACCTGATTGACGCCGCGGCGCGTGGCGCCGGTGACGGCTTGCATTTGGCCTTGAACATCGCGGGCATGCTGATCGCGTTTCTGGCGCTGGTCGCGATGGTGAATGGCGGCATGGGGTGGGTGCATTCGCATGTAGGTTGGTTCCCGGTCTCTTTACAGCAAGTTTTGGCGCGAGTATTTGCGCCCATCGCATGGCTATTGGGAGTGGATTGGAATGATTGCGCAACAGTGGGAAACTTGCTCGGCACCCGCATGGTCCTGAACGAGTTTGTGGCGTTTGTCGACTTGGGTCAGGTCGGGTCGACGCTGAGCCGCCATTCTTTCGTGATTGCAACGTTTGCTTTATGCGGGTTCGCGAATCTGAGTTCGATCGCGATTCAGATCGGCGGGATCGGAGCACTGGCGCCGTCTCGCAAGTCGGACCTGGCGCGACTGGGATTCAAAGCGATGATTGTGGGCACACTGGCGAACTTCATGTCAGCGTGCATCGCGGGAATGTTGCTGTAGCTGGGGCTATGGGCAGGGCGTTCGTAAGAAACTCGTCGGAAAACAATTAGGAATTCGTAAGACTGGTTGCCGTAGCGGCTGGCGCCTGAAACCATGTAACTGAAGGCGGCCTTCCGCTCAAATGGCTCCCGCGTTTTCGGGCCTCTCAAGATCGTTGGTTCCCGTATTTCGTGGCTGCGTGGTGCTGGCACTCATTGCGGCCCTGGCGCTCCCGCTGCATCTCAACTCGGCGGCGACCGGGTTCCTGTTCTTGATGGCAGTGGTGTTGAACTGCCTGGACAGCGGGGGCTTGGCGGCGGTCGTCGTTTCCACCATCGCGGTTTCGTTATTAAACTACTTCTTCGTCGAGCCTCGGTTCTCATTCCGGGTAGCCGACCCGGTGGATGTAGCCGCGCTGGCCGCCTTTCTGACGGCGTCGCTGGTGACTACGGTGCTGGCGGCGAGCGCGCGTGAGCAGGCGCGCGCCGCGCGCCGCGATCGCCACGGCCTGGAACTGCTCTACGAGTGCTCGCAAAGGCTGCTGGCCCTGGATCCACTCCGCTCGGAGCCGACGGACTTTCTAAACGTGATCCGGCTTGTCTTTGGTTTGAAGGCCGCGTGCTATTTCGATGCGTTCAGTGCAGTCTCGTTTGTGGCCGGGGACGCCGAAAGTGGCCTTGCGGAGAGGACGCGCAGCTCCTACATCCTGAAGAGAGAACTTCACCGATCCGGAGAATCGAGACCTTCCTCCGGCAGTTGTGGGCCGCCGGGACGAGACCTGGGCGCTATCGGATTTGAAGGAATGGACCAGGCAGAAACCTTGGCGGGCCCGGCCGCTGCACTCGCCGCGATCGGCCTGGAGAGAGCGCAAGCGTGCAAGACCGCTTCACAGGCCGAAGATGCGGCGCGAGCCGAGACGTTGCGCACGGCCATCCTGGATGCACTGGCGCATGAATTCAAGACGCCCCTCGCCACCATCCTGACTGCTGCCGGGGGACTTCGCGAAGCCGGAGCGCTGAATTCTCAACAAGCGGAAATGGCGGAGATCATTGAGACTCAAGGAGAACGGCTGGGGCACCTGAGTTCGCGACTGCTTCGGCTGGCCAGCCTGGAGAGTGAGGATGTGAGGCCGCGGCTGGGATCATTCGCGTTAGAAGAGGAAGTGATGGATGCCGTGGAGCGGTACGCGGCGGAATGCCAAAAGCGGAGGATCACGTTTGTTAATCGAGGAACTCCCAAGGAAGTTGTTGCGGACTCGGAACTCTTTCATCTTGCGCTGGGCCAGCTGCTGGACAATGCCTGCAAGTATTCGCCGCCCGGCTCCGAGATCAATGTAGTCCTGGAAAGCGATGCGCATGCGTTTTCCGTGATCGTGGCAAGTCCGGGCTCCAACATCCTGCCGTCGGAACGCGGCCTTATATTTCGAGCGGTTTTTTCGCGGCCAGGAGAGCCGAAAGCTGCCGGGATCAGGGCTTGGTTTATACGTTGCGCGTAAGATCGCCATCGCTCACGGGGGCAGCCTGGAGCTGATGCCGCCGCACTCCGTCCCAGAAGGGGTATCGTTCCGGTTAGTGTTTCCAATTCGGGGAGGTAGCGGTGCCGATTCAGCCTGTTGGCGCTCGTGTCTTGATTGTCGATGACGAAACCGCCTTACGGCACGCACTGCGAACTTCGTTGGTGGCAAGTGGTTTTGCAGTGGAGGAGGCGGCCAGTGGCGAGGAAGCAATTAAGGTCTTCAATCGCGCACCATTGGATCTGGTACTGCTCGATATTAATATGCCCGGGATAGGCGGCGTCGAGACCTGCCGGCAGCTTCGGGAGACGGCGCGACATGTCGGGATCGTTATGGTGACAGTGCGCGGAGGAGAGGATGACAAAGTCCGGGCCTTGGACGCCGGCGCTGATGATTTCGTCACCAAACCGTATCGTTTTCGGGAACTGCTGGCGAGGATGAACGCGGTTTTGCGCCGCGTGCGAATACACGATGCTCCACAGCCATCCGTACTGGAAGTGGGCGACCTGGAACTCAATTTGGAAGAACGGTTGCTCCGAAAGCGCGGGGTGGAGATCCACTTATCGCCAACTGAGTTTGACCTGATCGCTTGCCTTTTCAGAGGACACGGAGCGCCGGTGACACATACGAAGTTATTGCGCATCGTGTGGGGGCCGGAGTATGGGAACGAACTCGAGTACCTGCGCACCTACATCCGGGCGCTGCGCAAGAAAATCGAAGACGATCCCGCGCACCCTATTTACCTGGTTACTGAACCTTGGGTGGGATACCGGCTTTGCGGACCCATTGCGTAAGCCGATTAGTCCGCCGCAGGCCAACCAGATAACGCTCTGAGCTTCAGCGACTTGGCGAATCGGCCCGATGGCTGCCCGATTCATCCTCGTCTTCATGACTTTTTCATTGATTATCGGCGACATTCTTTTCGTGGAGGGCTTTTGCCTCTCCAGTTAGGAGTTTTTTGCCATGAGACAGACCTTCATTCTGGTGCTGATGACTTCGTGCGCCGCTGCAGTGCTTTGGGCAGCCGAGCCTGCCCAGATCACTTCGAAGCAGGAATTGAAAGCGGCCGAAGCCAATGCCGGTACCCCCGCCGATTACGAGCGCTCGGGTACTACTATCGCGCCCAAGCCAGTGATTTTAGGATTAAGGAGGCCGAAGAGGAGCAGTCAGCTGCGCAGTGCGCCAGTTACTACGCCGGTCGAACCAAGACACCCAATCCGTATAACAGCGCGAAGCTGCTAGCCGCTTACTACGAAAGCAAAGCCGAACAAGCCGCTCAGAAGGCGGACGAGAATCTGAGAACGGCCCGTGCTTACGAGACCTCGCCGGTGGTCACGGCAAGCCGGCGTTAACCGGTCTCAGGTCTAAGCGTCCAGGAGCGGCTTGTGGGCATGATTGTGCCGGTGCACGAAGTGGTGTCCAGCTCAGGCAGACCTTGGTTGGGTGTAGAATCAGCTCAAGTCGGAATGGCAAAGGCGAGACGTCACTTTAGTCACCCGGCAAGGGAGTCCATCATGTTGAGGTCGAATGTCCAGCGGGCACTTGCGGTCATCGTGCTAGCCGCCGGTGCGATCGCCGGCATTGGAAGAGCCCAAACGGCCAGTCCCAAGCCGGGCGCCCCGGCGGCAACTCCGAAGCAGGAGGAAAAGCTGGCGCTCGGGCAAAACGAGGTCGTGCAGCTGCTGCTTCTCATGGATACCGACAAGAACGGCAAGATATCCAAAGAAGAGTATATGAAGTTTATGGAAGCGGAGTTCGAAAGGCTGGACAAGGACAAGAACGGGGAATTGGACGCCAAAGAACTGACGCAATCCAGGTTGCGCGTCACTCAACCGGCGCATGCAGCTCCTCACCGCTAGGCGATGAGCCGGTTTCGCACACAGGGCGCCAGACAGTACCCGTCGGCTGGCACCGTCTTTGGAATACTTTCAGTTCAGCCTCTTACCATCTGAGGGACTAGCGGTTCGCCTCACCTAAAACGATCTTGTTCGGCGAGCTCTTCCTGTCAAGCTTACTGGCTGGGTCAGCAGGATGCCAAAGGCGCCGCAGTGGCACGCGGCGAAGCGCTGTCCACCGTCCTGCTGGTCACGCCCCAGTCGATTTGGCGGGAGAAGTGCGTATGTGGCTTGTTAGGCCGAGGCTTTCCGCCTGACAACGTAGTCGCTTTCATTTTTTCTTTAGGTCGCCCTTAGCCGTTCCTTAGGAACTTTTTCCTAACATCGTTTCGTATGTATCGCGGAACTCGCGTCTTGTCAGCTGTCGTTGCCGGCCTTTTTTTGAGTGCCATCTTATCGGCCTACGTTGAGCCCAAGCCAGTTAGTATCTCGGGAGTGACCCGAGACTTGAATGGCAAACCCTTGGGGAATGTGCAGGTGACGGCGCACAGCACAAAAGCCAACACAGACCGGACTGTTACCAGTCAAGCCGACGGTAAGTACTCCGTCACGGGCCTGCCTCCGGGCGAGTACCTGATGTCGGCGCAAGCGCCGGGGCTTGCCAGTTCCCCGCCTGTTTCGATAGTCGTGACCATCCGTCAAAGCTCATATACCGACCTGTATCTTGACAAGGTAGCGTCAGCCCCTGCCCCAACCAACGTTAGCGCTGCCGCCAAGCCGGACTTCTTTAAGCGCTTTGGAGACGCGTACTGGAGCGACTGGCATCCGTCAGCATCCACCGACCCAACTCCCGCTTACCGCGGCTACCCTGCGCCAGTTACGAACCCACCGTTTCCCTTCACGATCTGGCCCATGGGAGGTACAGTGAACATCGGCTATCCCGGGGCGACCCAGTATCCACTAACGACTGCGTTGCAAACAGGCCCACATGGCGACTGGTGGAAGAAGGCCAACATCCAGATTTATGGCTGGGCCGATCTCGGCATGGACATCAGTACTTCTCATAACGGTCCCTACCCCAATGCGCCGGCCGCTTACCCACAACTGGCAGACTCATTCATACTTGACCAGTTGACGCTCTACATCGAGCGCGTGCCGGACACCGTTCAAACGGATCATTTTGATTGGGGCTTCCGCTTCACCAACCTTTATGGCTTCGACTATCGCTTCACGACTGCTCGGGGCTATTTCAGCCAGCAGTTGCTCAACAACCCGCAGCCAAATGGCACCATCGGGAATAAATATGGTTACGACCCGGTGATGGCCTACGTGGACCTTTACTTCCCTCACGTTGGCAGACGGCATGGACCTTCGGATCGGTCGCTATATTTCGTTACCGGACATCGAAGCCCAGCTGGCCCCGAACAACTACACTTACACGCACTCCCTTCTTTATACGCTACGATTGCTATACGCAAACGGGAGCGAACGCCACCATCAAGTGGAATAATCACTGGACCACTCAATTTGGAATCTCCGGCGGTTGCGAAGCCTCACCCTGGGCTCCAAATGTGAAAGCTCACAGGCAATGTATGCGCGTCTTATGCAGTGGACCGAGGGCAAGGACAACATATACATCTGTGCCAACTCGCTCAACGACAGTAAGTATAGCTATAATAATCTTGCCGCTTACTACTTTACCTACTATCATAAGTTTGGCCAATCAAAATGGCACTTGGCTTGGGAGACCTGGTACCAATACATGGAGGACACGCCCAACGTCAAAAACCCCGCGGCGGCGCCTCTGTTGACCACGAATTCCAACGGTGCCTATTGCAAATATGCGACGGAGCTCACCTGTTTTGCTCCAGAGTGGGCTACTCTCGCCTATCTCAACCGGCAGATTTCGAAGAAAGACTTTATTGCCTTTCGCAACGAATACTTTGATGACATCAAGGGCCAGCGGACTGGGTTTCAGACCAAGTATGTTGAAGACGGCATCAGCTGGAACCACTGGATTGGCTCGACGATTGTCTTCCGGCCCGAAGTCAGATACGAACACGCCTTCGACGCGACTGGCCTATGATACGGGCACAAAAAAGAGCCAGTGGATGTTTGCCGCCGACATGATCTTCTTCTATTAGGAGGTTGCCCTGGTCAAAAGGACGACCACAAGGCTACGGGAGGCTAGGATGTCGGAAACCTCCGATCTTCGAGTACAGGAGGAGCTTGCGGATATCGAGCGCGAGCTAGCAATGCTAAGGAATGCCGTGGCGTTGCTTGGGTTGAAGCAGTGCTCGTGGTGCAGGAAGTACGTGCGCTTCGCGGTGCCAGGGGCTCTGTTCGATGCAGGGCAACAACTGGTTTGTTACGGCTGCGCCTACGATTGGTGGAACGACTTGTGCCCACGACTTCCGGTGAAAGAGCGGACCGCCCTGGAACATAGGCTTGTGCACTGGCTTGTCTATCAACATCATGCGAAGGTGATAAAACAGGCCGGAAAATTCTTCGACAATGCGCCTGAGGGAGTTCGCCTCACGGCTGACTGCATTGAATGCTCCGGAACCGGGAGGGACACCGCCGTTGCACCATGTCCCCGTTGCAGTGGCGTCGGCGTCGTTTGGGTGCTGTTGACGGAGAAGGCCAGCGACGCTGCTCCTTCTTCTGCCGCTGCAGATAAGAAACGGTAGTTTGCTGACAAGTCCTCACTTCCCGCAGTGTCGCGTGTCAGTTTTGAACCGCCATGTGGTCTTCAACACGACTGACGCCCTCGACTTGAGATGCAGCTATCACGGCGGCCTTTTTCTGGTACTCGTTGGCGACGGTTCCAGAAAGCGTAACCACAGTGCCTGTGAGGTTGACATCTACATTCTTGAGCGTGGCGAGTCCGGCGTCCGATGCCAGCTTGGTTTTCACACGGGCAAGCAGGGCTGCATGGTCCAAATGGACCTCAGCCCGGGAAGCGGCATCTCGCGCCTTGTCGCCGGCGCGAGCCATTTGATCTGAGGCTGATCCATCGCCGGGCCGAGCCGCGGCGCCCCCTTGGCGATTCAGATCCTTGGCCTCGTCCTTGATCTCCCGGGCCACCTTTCTCGCCTCCTCGGACGCCTTCTGCCCGTCCCGGCGCGCTTCTTCCTTGGCTTTCTCCCGGTCCGAAGAACTGCACGCGACCAATCCGAATACCAGTGCAAATTGTAATGTTGCGGAGAGAATTCGCATTTTGGCTCCTGTTAGAGAGACTTCTACCGAAGCATTTTGTTTCTTGCAATGAAACGGAGGCACGAGCTCTGTTTGTCCGCGCCGGGACAAACTTCATCCCGGCGCGCGGCGCGGCGAAAGCGACGACGGTGGTTCTACGAGAACAGGCGGTCGGCCGACCGTTCATGATCCCACTCGGGAGTGGGCTCAAAATAGCCTGGAACCAGGAGGTGCTCCTTGATAGCGGCCTCGTTGAGTTCAATGCCCAGGCCCGGCTTGTCGGGAACCGTGATGAATCCTTTATTCACGATCGGTTTCTCGACGCCGTTAACGAGGTCGCCCCACCAAGGCACCTCGGCCGAGTGATTTTCGAGCGCCAGGAAATTATTGGTTGCGGCGGCGCAATGAACATTAGCGAACGACGATACGGGCGTGCCGGCAAAATGCATCGCCATGCCGACGCCGTAGCTCTCAGCCATGTCGCCGATCAGGTGGGTTTCGAGGATGCCGCCGGAGGTCGCCAGATCCGGATGAATGAGATCGACCGCGTGCTCACGGCAGAGGGTTTCGAAGCCATCGCGGAGGTAGATGTCTTCTCCGGTAATCAGCGGAACGGCGATAGAGTTCTTGATCTCCTTCAGCAGGTCCGTGTAGTACCAGGGGATCATATCTTCGAGCCAGGCCGGACTATACTTCTCCATGGCGCGGCCAAGCCGAATGCAGGACTTCACGTCGATGTGGCCGAAGTGGTCGTGCGAAATGGGGATGTCCCAGCCCACGGCGTCGCGGGCTATCGAAACGTATTCAAGTAAAGCCTCGATGCCTTTCTGCGTGATTTCGACGCCGGTAAACGGATGCTCCGTGCGAACCACGTCCTTGGTTGGGTCGAGACCTGTCGGGCGGATTACCATGCCCGGCTTGTCTTGAATCAAATTGATGCCCAGGTCCATCTTGAGCCAGGTGAACCCAAGATCTTTGCGCATCAGGAGCCGCTTGGCGTAGTCGTGCGGGTCTTGCGATTCGTCGGTGTCGGCGTAGACCCGGACCTTATCGCGAAACTTCCCGCCAATCAACTGATAGACCGGGGCATTGTAGGCCTTGCCTGCCAGGTCCCAAAGCGCCATCTCAACGCCGCACACGCCGCCTGCCTGCCGCGAGTGAAAACCAAACTGCTTGATCTTGCGGAAGAGCTTGTCGACGTTGCAGGGATTCTCCCCCAGCAAACGGCTCTTCAGTTCCAGAGCATAGGTCTTGCTGGCTCCGTCGCGGACTTCGCCCAAGCCGTATATGCCCTGGTTTGTGTCCAAGCGAATCAGCGGGCAGTTCATCGGAGCATGACCCACCATGGCGACACGCATGTCGGTGATCTTTAGTTCGGATGGCTTTGAATTCGTGTTGACGTGCGACTGATAAGCCTGGATGTCGCTCTCGGCCCAAAAGGCCGCGCCAAAAGCCGCAGCACCGGCCGATTTCAGAAATCCGCGGCGGGAAGCTGGGTTGCTCCTGCCATTCTTACGCTTCATTATGTCCTCTTTCCACTACCCATTCAGGGAGTCAGCAGAAGCCTTATCCCATTGATTCTAGGACCCGATTGAACCCCTGCACATTTAGCGGTGAGCATTGGCGATTCGCCTCAGGGAACAGCAACGGTCCGCAACTAAAGTGGCCGCGAAAGCGGTGCTTCACTTTTTTCCTTGATTGATACGTAGGCGATGGAGAACCACCACCCGGTTACCGCGTCCACCAGCCAGCATGGCTTTTGAGTCGTGACCATTACAACAAACGCGAGGTTCCGTTAATATTTCCTCTTGACGATAGTCGTGATGACGATTATATTGAAGATGGATGGCGGGCAAGCTAGCGGCCGAGATACAGCAACGAAAACCCTTCGAGCATGTCGAGGAAGAGGCGGTCCTCAATCTCGTACGGACTGCGGAACTACTGAACCAAAAGGCGGCCGATTACTTCCGCCAGTTCGACCTCTCACGGACCCAATACAATGTGTTGCGGATCCTTCGCGGCGCTGGAGAGGACGGTTTAACGTGCTCGGCTGCAGCCGAGCGGATGGTCAACCACGACCCGGATATTACCCGACTGATGGATCGAATGGAGGCGCGCGGACTCATCACGCGCGAGCGCACGGTGAATGATCGCCGGATCGTCCTCATCAAGCTCACGAAGGCCGGGCGGGATCTGGTGGATTCTTTGGACGAAGGCGTCTCGGCGTTTCATGCAAAGCTGGTTGGCCGCCTGGGCGTGACGAAATTGCGCAAGTTGATTGACCTGTTGGAGGAAGTCCGGGAAGAATGCTGACCTATTTTTCAGGCACTACAATCGTTTACACGAGTATCGTTGTCACAGAGTTATCAACATGTTTTGGGGCCGTCCTTTCAGTGGCGGCTCCGTGGAAGCAACTTCAAACCCAATTGTCAAAACGATAAAGGAGAACAGTTTATGAGCACAGCAGCACATGCAACCGACGTGGCGGCTCTTGACCACGAGCTAAACCAGATGATTCTGAAGGGCCAGATTCTCGACGCCTTTGAAAAGTTCTACGCCGAGGATGTGGTGATGCAGGAGAACCTCACCACACCGAAAGTGGGGAAGGACGTGAATCGGAAGGCGGAGCAGGATTTCCTGGGCTCGATCGAACAGTTTCACGGAGCAGCCCTGTTGGGCAGCGCAGTGAATGGCGAGCGTTCTTACTCAGAATGGGAGTTCGACGCCACCTACAAAGGCGGCCACCGTGTCAAACTGACGCAAGTGGCTGTTCGTCAGTGGAAAAACGGGCAAGTTGTCCACGAGCGCTTCTACTACAGCAAGTAATTTGAGGGCTGGGAAAGGCTCGAATCGGCTGGGCAGGCAGGGCGCCTGCCCATTTCCATTTCATTCCGCTCGCTGGCGCACCTGTGCCGCATTCTCGAACCATGCGAGGACTTTTGCCTCAAAGGCTTGTGGACCCTCTGCGTAGGCGCCCGTATGCTTGGCATCAGGCACCAGCCAGAGGCTGGAAAAGACAGGATTACCCCTTGCCAGCCGCATCGAGTTTTCCGGGCTGGTCTCGTTATCCGCTAGCCCGTGAATCAGCAGAATGGGTACGTGAGCGTTGGCGATAGCGAGATCGGGCCGCGCGTTGGCCAAGTTCACTCCGTAGCGCAAGCGGGTGTACGCCATGCCTTCTTTGACCAGGATGAAAGCCAAGGGAGCGGCGACGACGCGGCCAACGCGCTCGTCGGCAACCGCCTCAAAAGAAGAGTAGGAAGATTCTGCGACAACCGCCCGGAAATCCGCACCTCGGGCGAGAGATTGAATTAATATTGCACCTCCCAGGGACTCTCCGAACCCGAAGGTCTCTTTGATCCCGTGGTCTTTCATCCAGCCGAGCCATTGAACGATGTCTCCGGATTCGAGAACGCCATAGGTGACGAATCCGAGACTCTCGCCATGACCCCGGCTTTCCGGTACGAGGACCGAGTAATCGTTTTTCAGGAACAGCAGGGCATATCCCAGCGCTCCATACGCCGAATCAGCAACGCCGTGGCATACGACGACAGCGCGCCCATTCTGACGCGAGGGCACGAGCCACCAAGCGGTCAATGTCACGCCATCGTTGGCCTGAATCTTGACTTTGTGGGCTGTGGCGCCGACGGACTGACTGAGGCTGTAGGCAAGAGCCGCCGTGTCGCTGGCGCGCCGCTTCAGCAAAGGATGCAGTGCTCCCTCGGTCAGAACTGCCGCAGCTATAAAACTGGTTATGAGCAACAAAGCCCCGATGCTCAGTACCCAGACAAACCATCGAGTGCGGCGCGCCGCCATCTACGGGAGCCTAGAATGCAGGAGTGGTAACGCCGTCAAACGCGACATCGAGGATCAACCCGAATCGCGCTTAGGGTTGTCCACCGCCCCAGTAGTAGCCCGGCCTGGTACGGATTTCCAAACCCGGTTTGTCTACCGTGACCTTAATGGTGTGGAATCCTGGTTCGCCTTGATTATTGGGATTGTAGCTGAGCACGTACTGGGCATGCAGTTCCTTAGCGATGTCGTCGATGGCGCGCTCCAGTGTGCTCTCTTTAGCCGCGAATGTATAGGTGGTGCCCCCGGTATAACGGGTGAAGGCTTCTTCCGGGGTTAATTTGAAAACGTCCCGAACGCTGCGGTAGACGGGCGGAACAATTTCCAGCCAGTTGCCAAGCTGCTGGTTTTGAACCAGCGTGGTGTCATTGTAGGTATCACCGCGAAGATTCGGTGTGGCTGCCGCGGGGATGCCGCCATTCAGCGGCCGGGGATCTTCGGGTTTTCGCATTAAGGCAGCAAAGTATTTCTGCACGTCGACGGCGTAGATTTGAACGCTGTTGAATTCCAGGCCGTGAACAGCCTGGTCGATGGTCGCGTGGCTGCCATTGTCACGGTCCTCACTGATTAACAGGATGATGCGCCGGTTCTCTTTCGGTGCGTGGCTCAGCATGCGCGTTGCTTCCACGACTGCATCAATCAATACTGCGCCACTGTTTCCGGCAGTGATTTTCTGCATCGCATCGTCCAGCTTGTCGGCATTATTGGTGAAATCCTGCTTCACTTGAACGCGGCTATCAAAGGCTATAATGGCCGCCTGCCCCGCTTCGCCGGTGATCAGCCCCTGCAGCAGGATACCGGTCTTCCTGAACTTCGACAGCACCGGCTCGACGTTCGCATTCGCCTCCACGACCGCAACCAGCGAGATAGGCTGAAAGCTGAAATCGGAATCGATCTTCTGCGGCTTGCCGTTGTCGAAAAGCTGGAAATTCGAAGTGCTCAATCCGTTGACGAAGGACCCGCCCTTCTTTTCCATGACCGTTGTGGGCGCCAGGACCGTGCGGCGGGTGATTGTGAAGACGGGCGCCTCCTGGCTCGCCGGAGCGGCGGGTTCTTCCGTGGGTTGTGCGGGTACCTGGGGCTTCGGCAATTCGCCGGGTTGGGCTTTGGGAGGCTCGATTTGACCCGGCCCGGGAATCTGAGATGGTGCGATCGCTGAACAAGCCAACGCGAGCAAACCAAGACGGGTCAACCGTTTCCAATTCGTAGTCGGCAAGAGAAACCTCATTTGATCAGATGTTCGCACGGCAGTGTCCGTTACGGTTCCTTCCAGTTTCGCATTGCAAGTTCCTTAGTGCGGGGTCCGACCCGCTAAAAGGTCGGTGACATGCGGGACGTGGCCGGCGATCACGTTCAGGGAAAAGACAGCGCCTTGCGGCGATCCGGGGAGATTGACCACCAGTGAGCGACCCCGGCTTCCGGCCACGGCCCGCGAGAGGATTGAGAACTTGGTTTGAGCGCGGCCTTCGAACCGCATCAGCTCTGACATACCCGGAATCTCCCGCTCCACCGCACGACGCGTAGCTTCCGGGGTGACGTCTCGTTTCGCCACACCCGTGCCACCCGTGGTCAGGATGAGCGTGGCCGCCTGAGCATCGGCCCAGCGGGTGATGGCGTCGTAAATAGCAGACTCCGCGTCGGCAACAACCGCGCGCGCGACCACCGGCCACCCCAGCTCCTCGCAGCGGGCAGCGAGCGCGGGCCCTGACAAATCTTCGCGAGTGCCGGCCGCAGCTGAGTCACTCACGGTCAGGATTGCTACAGTCACCGATGGCACGTCTCGACTCATGACTTGGCACGCCGGTAGGGGCCGGACTTGCCGCCGGTCTTCTCAAGCAAGTAGATCTCGCGAATCTCAATTCCCTTGTCGAGGGCTTTGGTCATGTCGTAAACGGTGAGCGCCGCGATGCAGGCCGCCATCATGGCCTCCATTTCGACTCCCGTCTGGGCGGTGGTGGATGCCTCGGCGCGAATCTCGACACCTTTATTAGCACCGCGCGTGCGTATCGTGCAACGGACATCCACATGAGACAGCGGTATGGGGTGGCACAGCGGGATCGCTTCCGCGGTTCGTTTGGCGGCCATGATACCGGCAATTCGAGCGATCTCCAGCGGGTCGCCTTTCACGTTTTCTGGAAGCGCTCTGATAACCGACGGACTCATGGTCACAAAGGCATGGGCAACCGCCGTGCGCTTGGCTGAAGTCTTTTCAGAGACATCCACCATGGCAACCCGGCCGGCCCGGTCGTAGTGAGAGAGCCGAGTTGGCTCAGTCGTTGGTTTGGCGCTGCCCGGGTTTGGCGAGGTTTTGTTCATACTTTCGGTATCACGCGAATCAGATCGCCCGCGTCCCAGCTTTCCCGATCATGGTCTGCAATGAGGTACGCATTGGCTTTGGCCAGCGCTGGAACGTCGCTGGAACCCTGCCATGGGATGTGGCGCACGGATATGCCATCCGGCGACAGTCGGGCCGGCAGAAACCGCGTCAAGCCGCCCTTGTGGCGGAAAGGCTCCGAAAAGCGCGCCAGGAGAAGCAGCAGCGTGGGCTCCGTTTCGCCCGCCAGCAGCCGTATCGCCGGTTCCGCGAACAGCCGATAGGTCACCATCGACGATCCAGGATTGCCTGGAAGTCCGAAAACTGGTTTGTTGTTCGCCATACCGAAAGCGGTGGGCTGGCCGGGCTGAATTCGTACTCTCTCAAATTGGAAATGGACGCCGAGCTCGGCGAGCATCGGCTTCACCAGATCGTACTTGCCGGCCGAGACGCCTCCACTCACTAACAGGACATCGTGTTGGAGGCCTTGAGCGAGAAGCTCGCGGAGCGCGGACTGGGTGTCGCGCGCAATGGGCAGGATGGTTGGCGATGCGCCGGAACCTTCCACCAACGCGGCCAGAGCATAGGAGTTTGAGTTGCGAATCTGGTGCGCCGCCGGCTTTTCCCCGACTTCCACCAGTTCGTCACCGGTTGCCAGGATCGCGACCGATGGCCTGCGCGCGACCTTCACGCCCGTGTAACCAACCATCGCCAGCGTTGCAACGTGGCTTGAATCCAGGCGTTCGCCGGCGGGGATCAAGACCGTTCCCATCAAGGCTTCCGAACCACGCCGACCAATCCACTGACCTGGTTCCAACCGGGTGTCGACGCGAATCTGCGTTCCGGCCCCCGATGCGATCCTTTCTACGTGCTCCAGCATGACGACGGCATCGGCGCCGTTTGGCACGGGGGCGCCCGTCATAATCTCGATCGCGTTACCCGCAGTGAGAGGCGACTCCTCTGTACCTTCGCCGGCCCGTAGCTCGCCACGCACGTTGAGCAGGCCCGGCACGTCACCGCTGCGCACCGCAAAGCCGTCGCGAAGAGAACGATCGAGGGCGGGATAGTCGCGGTCGGCAGCAACCGGTTCGGCGAGTACCCGGCCGCGCGCGGCTCCAATCGGAACATGCTCGGGGGTAAGCCGGGGACTCAGCCGGCCAACCGTGCTGATGACGATCTGCCGGGCAACGCTGAAATCGATCGCCTGCTTTCGCTCGGGTTGGGCCACGCTTCGGATTGTACAATTCTGGTACCCGCGCTGGAAAAGCCGTCATCAATGCAAGGCATCCGCTTCACCTGCCAACCCGGCTGCACAAAATGCTGCGAGGTCACGGGCTACGTCTACCTGACGAAGGACGACCTGAAACGAGCGGCCGCCTTCGTGAACCTATCAGTCAGGCAGTTTGAGCGCCGCTACGTGGTCCGGTTCAAGCACCTGTTGCGGCTTCGCAAGCCGAAAATCGGCCAATGTCACTTCTTGAAGGACGGCGGCTGCTCCATCCACCCGGCCAAGCCAACCCAGTGCCGCCTCTATCCTTTCTGGCCGGAGCTGGTGGAAGACCGTCGGAACTGGAAGCAGGAAGGCAAGTCTTGCCCCGGCATTGGGAAAGGCGAGTTGATTCAAATTGGGACCGCCTGCGAGACCGCCTTCGAAATGAAACGGGCTTACCCTTCCATGTACTGACCGGCTTCTAAGCCCGGAAATCCTACCATCCCCAATCGGCTAGGTGTAAGTGCTTCAAAGCGCTCATCTGCAGCCGAGGGCGGTAATCCCTGGAGCACTACTTGAGCGGATCCCTGACCCTGGCACGCGACGTGCTTCCTGCAGCATGGATGCTGGATCCGATCTCACAACAGCTCGAAAAATACATGGATTTGGTTGCCACGCGCCAAAAGCTCGTCACGGCGAACATCGCGAACGCCGACACCCCGGGCTACCGCAGCAAGGATATTGACTTTCAATTCGAGTTCCAGTCACTGGCAAATGGTGGGTCACCGGACATCGTCGAGGTGCCCAATTTGAAGGTTAAGAACGACGGGAATGATGTCGACCTGGACCGGGAGGCCCGGTTGCTGAGCGAGAACAGTCTCCGCTTTACCTTTGCCACAAATGTCCTCAAGGACGAAATCAAGGAAGTTCGATCTGCAATCACGGATACACAAGGATGAGCCTGTTCACATCTCTCTCAGTTGCGGCCTCAGGCATGGCTGCCCAGCGCCAACGCGCGGAGCTGTTAGTGGAAAACATTGCCAATTCTGAAACCACTCGCACGCCGGACGGAGGTCCGTATCGTCGCAAGGACGCCGTGTTTCAGACCCAGCAGCAGACAGGAGCGTTTTCAGCAGTGTTTCAGGCCGAGATGAGCGCGACCGGAACGGGTGTAGCCGTCTCGCAGATCGTGGTGGACCAAAGTGCGGCTGACAAACGCTATTTGCCGGGACATCCGGATGCGGACAAGGACGGATATGTCGCTTTCCCGAACATCAATCCGACGGAGGACATGGTTGACCTGATGTCGGCGAACCGCGCCCATGAAGGTAATGTGGCCGCCATGACCGCGGTGAAAGACATGATTTCCAAATCAATTGGCTTGCTGAGTTGAATGCGGAGGCAATCGAATGAGAACCTATCGGCGCGGCTGCGACCAACAGAGAAGCGGAGCAAGACAACCAATGGCCGTCGGGTTCCTAAACGCGAGTTGTTCGGCGGCCGCGGCGCGCGAGTCTGAAAATCCGCGCGTTACTCAGCGCCCTGCAATACACGATCTGAGAAAAGGAAACTGATGCTCGCACCGATCTCACCGATTCAAGTTGCCAACCCATCAACTGCCGTTACGCCCCCAGTGGCTCAGCCGGCGGGCGCCACTGATGCCGGGTCCATCTTTCAATCGGCTTTCCGTTCGGCTGTAAATACCGTGGAGCAGATGAAAACACAGGCCGATCAGTCTGTCCAGAGCTTCCTTTCAGGCGAAAACGAGGACGTGCACACGGCGGTTTTAGCGGTCGAGCGGGCGGACCTATCGTTCAGCTTGTTTCAACAGGTTCGCAACCGAGTCGTAGCGGCGTATCAGGAAGTGATGAAGATGCAGGTTTGAGAACTGCGCTGGCCCAAAATTCTGAGAACTGATGCTCTGGTCTGAGAGCTATTGGTAGTTCGGTTCGGCGTCGTCGACCTGCAGGTAATTACAGAAAAAAGATTTAGTTTGGGAAACCCCGACCGCATCAATGGATCAACTGCGAAAGTTATGGAGTCGTTTCAATCTCCGCCAGCGCCTCAGCCTGGCGGCGGTAACGATTCTGGTTCTTGTCGGCTTGTTAACGTTGGTGCACTGGAATCGCGAGCGTGATTTCAAGCCGCTCTATTCCGGCCTCTCCGCCGAAGACGCTGGAGCGATTGTCGGCAAGCTCAAGGAGAGTGGCACGGAGTATCGTCTCGCCGAATCCAATTCCTCCGTCCTGGTGCCCTCGGAGCGGGTGGCGGAACTCAGGCTCCAAATGGCGAACGCGGGAATCCCGAAGACCGGACGCATTGGTTACGAGCTATTCGATAGGACCAATCTGGGAACTACGGATTTCGCCGAGCAGGTGAACTACCACCGGGCAGTCGAAGGAGAACTGGAGCGCTCGATTGTGCTGCTGGCGGAGGTGGAGCAATCCCGCGTCCACATCACGTTCCCGAAGGACTCGGTGTTCACTGAGGATCGCCAGCCGGCCAAGGCCAGCGTAATGGTCAAGCTAAGACCGGCAGCAAAGCTCACCGGACAGAATGCTTCGGCCATCACACAATTGGTCGCCAGCGCGGTTGAAGGTCTTTCTCCGGAAGGGGTGTCCGTTCTGGATATGCAGGGTAATCTATTGATCCGGCCCAAGAAGCCGGGAGACGGCTCGCAGCCTTCTGAGGATCTGCTCGACTTTAAGACCAAGTTGGAGCACGATACGCTTCTCAAAATAGAATCGGTGTTGGGGCCTCTCCTGGGCGCCGAGAAATTCCGGGCTAGTGTTGATTTCGACTGTGACCAGACCAGCGGGGAACAGAGCGAAGAGACATTCGACCCCAACAGGTCCGTAATGACCACCTCGCAACGGTCCGAGGAGGGCTCCGTCAAGGCCGATTCCTCGGGGGTACCGGGGACGCCCTCGAATCTGCCCAGGCCAACACCTCGTCCATCCCCGGTGGGCGGAGGCGTGGCCCGAAGAACCGAAAACATCAACTACGAAACCAGTCGCCTGGTCCGAAAGGTGAAGATGCCGCAAGGCGTGGTGCGCCGGATGTCTGTTTCCGTTCTGGTCGATCAGAGCGTCCGATGGCAGCTGACAGGAAAGGGGAGCGGCGCTCATTTCGAACGGATCATCGACCCTCCTTCTGCGGATCGCATGAAAGTGATTCGCGATGTCGCCGCGGCGGCCGCCGGCTTCAATGCAAACCGGGGCGATCAGTTGATTGTGGAAACACTTCCCTTTGAAGCGACGCTCAAAACGGAACCACCACCCGTCCCGGTGCCCATCAATCCTCAAGCGGAAAAACCGAAGTTACCCGTTCCATTGCGGTATGTCGGGGCAGGCGCTGGAATTCTTCTGTTGCTGGTTGCGGCGGCGGCCTTTCACATCGCTGCTCAAAAGCGTGCCAAGGTCCGGCTAGCGGCGATGCAGAAGCAATTGGCAGTTCAGGCAGAAGCGACCCGCCAGGAGACCTCCGCGATCGACGCTGAGTCGGCGGCAGCTTTGGAGGGAAGGTCGATGGAGCGCAATGGACAAAAGAAGCGTGCCGAACTCGGGGAGAGTTTCAACCTGCCTCCCCTGCTGACATCGAAGACGGAGATTCTGACCAAGCAACTGGCGGAGGAGGCTGAAAAGGATCCCGTCGCGCTGGCGCAAATTATCCGCAGTTGGTTGAACGAAGGAACTCAAAAGCGCTGAACAAGGACAGGCCAGTCAATGAGCACATCTGCTGCAGTTAGCGCACCGATACCTCTCCCGGCTCCCGTCGCCGCCAAGCCTGCGGTCGCGTCGGGCCTAACCTCGTTGACGGGGATACAGAAGGCCGCCATTTTGATGGTCATCCTGGGCGAGCAGACCAGTGCCGATGTGCTGCGCGAATTGGACGAAGACGAAGTCCAACGTATTGGCCGTGAGATTGCCGGCATCCCGAACATTACCAGCGAGATTGCGGAAGGTGTGCTGAGCGAGTTTTACCAAATGCTCGTCACCCAGGATTACGTCCTCAAGGGTGGCATGGATTACGCACGAAAAATTCTGGTCACAGCCTTTGGACCAGACCAAGCCCGCCGCTTGCTTGACCGTGTTAGCAAGGGTCTAGGTAGTGATGCGGCCAGTTTCGATGCCCTTCAGAAAGCCGACCCTCAGCAGCTGGCAAATTTCATCCACAGTGAGCATCCGCAGACCGTCGCCTTGATCCTGTCTCACCTCGGAGCCTCTCAAGCTGCCGGGCTCCTGGAGTCTCTGCCTCTCGAGCTACGCGCCGACGTCGCGCTGCGAATGGCCAGCCTCGATCAGATCTCACCGGAGATCATCGCAAAAATCGCCGGCATTGTGGGCCAAAAGCTGAAGGCGCTGGGGGAGACGAGCCGGGAAGCATATGGCGGCGTTCGTGCCGTTGCGGAAATGTTGAACCGCCTGGATCAGAACGCGGGTAAGGAACTCCTTGAGACGATTGAGAGCCAGGACCTGGCTCTCGGCGAAACGATCCGTCATCTCATGTTCGTCTTCGAAGATCTCTTGAAAGTGGAGGTGAGTGGCATTCGGGAACTGCTCGCTAGGGTAGACCGGAAGATTCTGACTGTGGCGCTCAAAGGCACCAGCGAAGCATTGCGGGAGCACTTCTTAAAGGCGATGTCGCAGCGTGGAGCCGAAATGCTCCGCGAGGATATGGATGCGCTGGGTCCCGTAAAGATTAAGGAGGTAGAAGCTGCGCAACAGCAGATCATCGGCACGGTTCGGCTGCTCGAGTCTGAAGGCGTAATCAACCTGACCGATTCCTCGGGCGACCAGTATGTCAGCTAAGGTGGTCGTCAAACGAGGCTCAGTGATAGCGGAACCAATCTCTTGGCCTGCCGCACAGGAGCGCGCATGGACTTCCGCCGGCCGAGGCGAAGACACGCCCGAGGATGGGCGGCGGCCCGAGGAAATAAGCCGTCAGAATGCGGAGCTCGCCGCCTTGCGGCACGAGCTGGCTGCGTTGAGAATTGATGCCGATCGTCGCATTGAAGAAGCGGTTCAGCGCGGCCGCGCGGAAGGTGAATCGTCGGCCCGCCAGGCAGTGAATCAGCAATTTGAAACTGAAATGGCCCGAGTGGGGCGTCTGATGGAGGATTTGATAGCAGCGGGTCCTAAACTCCGTCGCCGGGCAGAGGAAGACATGGTCCGCCTTGCCGTAGCGATTGCCCGACGCGTGCTCCACCGCGAGATTACCGTCGATGGCGACGCCATCCTCGGGCTCGTAAAAGCCGCCTTTGCACGCATTGACCAGCGTGAGATCGTCCAGGTGCGAACGGACGCTACCTTGATGGGCGTAATGCAACGGATCATTCAAACGCTTGACCCTGGGCGCAAGATCAACCTGGTCATGGACGCGGCGCTGCGCCCGGGTTCGTTGATCCTCGACACATCCCGGGGGCAACTGGATGCCTCCGTTGAGACACAACTGGATGAGATTCAACGGGGATTTACGGACTTTGTCCACGGTCGCTCCAAGGACCAGAGGAGACAGACATGAGTGTGCCGGCGATCGGCTCATCCGAAAGGAAGTCCATCGAGACCGATGCGATCGACTTCTCGCCCTATTTCGAGTGTCTGGATCGGGCCAGTGCCTTGCAGTGGAGCGGAACTGTGTCGGAAATCGTCGGCCTGCTGATTGAATCCCAGGGCCCCGCCGCGGCAGTCGGAGATTTTTGCGAGATTCATTCGGCCAGTGGACGGCTGGTTCGAGTGCAAGTGATTGGTTTCCGTAATGGGCGGGTGCTGTCCATGCCACTCGAAGAAATCGATGGCATTCAGTTGGGCGATCGGGTCGTGGCTCGCCGCGAACAGGCGCAAGTCCCCGTGGGACTGGGCCTGCTCGGGCGCGTTTTGGATGGCTTCGGACGTCCCATCGATGACCTGGGGCCGGTTCCCGCTGAAGCCTACTACGACCTGATGACCACTCCTCCCGGCCCGCTCGACCGGGAGCATATCGAAGAACGGCTGGTCACCGGCATTCGGGCCATCGATAGTCTGCTGCCTTGTGGAAAGGGCCAGCGCATCGGGATCTTTGGCGGAAGCGGCGTTGGCAAAAGCACGCTGCTCGGAACGATGGCGCGTCATAGCTCGGCACACGTGAACGTGATTGCCTTGATCGGCGAACGAAATCGCGAGGTCCGGGAATTCCTGGAGAAAGAGCTCACCCCCGAAGGATTGGCTCGTTCGGTGGTGATCGTGGCTACTTCCGATCGGCCCGCGCCGTTGCGAATTCGAGCCAGCTTAGTCGCTCTAGCCGTGGCGGAGTTCTTCCGAGACCAGGCCAAAGACGTGCTGTTGGTGATGGATTCGGTTACCCGGCTCGCTATGGCCCAGCGAGAGATCGGCCTTGCCGCCGGAGAACCGCCCAGCCAAAAAGGATACACGCCTTCTGTTTTTGCGCTGCTTCCTAAGCTGTTTGAGCGTGCAGGGTCTTTCAAAGCAGGCACCATTACCGGATTCTTCACGGTTCTCGTGGAGGGAGACGACTTCAGCGAGCCGATCTGCGATGCGGTGCGGGCCATCCTCGATGGACACATCCAACTGTCCCGCGCGTTGGGAGCCGCCGGGCATTACCCCGCCATCGACGTACTGAATTCGGTCAGCCGTCTGGCTGCTCGTATCGCCGAGGCTGAGCAGCGGGATTCGATGCGCAGCGTGCGGGGAGCTTTGTCGATCCTGGAACGCTCCGAGGATCTCATCAATCTCGGTGCCTATGTATCCGGGTCGAATCCACGCCTCGATGCAGCCATTCGGGTGCGCGAGGAAATCGCCAAATTCCTAAAGCAAGAGGCTGGCGCGAGCGCTCCGCTCGCTGAAACGCTGCGCGGCTTAGGACAGCTCGCCGCCGCCGTGACGATCTAATTCGCATGCCACAGCCCAGGACAGCTGATAGACGATGCTGAATGACGCCATCTCCAATTCGAAGTTCATTGCAAACGAGCGCGGGCGCTACGGGGCGACGACCGTCAGATTTTGTGCAAGAACTCGGCAAGCGGAAACGCGCCAAAACCGGCCGAGCCATACCGGCAGGGAGCGAACTCCGGAACAGAGCCGCGACTGTAAAGCAGCGTGCCCGAAAACTACAGGGCCGCCACCTGACTGCGATTCAATCCGCGTTGATCGGCGTTCATCAGCGGCCATCCCAGCTTTTTCGCCGAAGTCAGGTGTAGTGCGACTATGAAGCGATTTGAGTTTCGACTGAGCCGGGTGCTTGATTTTCGCCGCGAGCAGGCGGAGCTGGAGCGTTCACGCCTTCAGAGTTTGCTGGCTCAAGTCCGGCGCATCGACGACGAAAAGGAATCCTTCGAGAGCCAGGCGGCCGATGCTCGCGACCAGATCACTCGATCTGCTTCTGTCTCAGGCGAGGAGTTCTCCGCCCTAAGCGGGTTCGAACGGCATATTCGAAATCGAGTCGCGATTCTCGATCTGGAGCGGCGTGAAACTCAGCTGAAGGTTCGCCGGCAACAAACCATCGTCATCGAAACGGAGCGAAAAGTGACACTGCTCTTGAAGTTGCGCCAACGAAAACTGACCAGTTGGACTTCGGAGGAACAGATGGAACTGGAGACATTGGCGGCCGAGTCCTACTTCTCGCGCCTGGCAACAGCCGGTAGAGCCGGGGGTTCAGGCAGTCAGCGCTGACGCCGCCTTGGCAGCCGGGCTGGCCGCGGTGGGTGTCATACGGGAGAACTCGGTCGCCGGAAGTCCCAGAACCTCTCGCAGTTTTCCATCTAGACTTCTCGCAAGGTCGGGCCGCTCGATAAGAGTCTGGCGCGCGTTCTCCCGTCCCTGACCAATCCGCTCGCCGCTGAAGTTGTACCAGGACCCGCTTTTCTCAACCAGATTCTGCTGCACGGCCAGATCCAGCAGGTCGCCCTCGCGGGATATGCCGATCCCATAGAGGATATCCACTTCAGTCTCCCGAAACGGAGCAGCCACTTTATTCTTCACCATCTTGATCTTCGTGCGGTTTCCGATCACGGCATCGCCTTCTTTGATGGGAGTCATACGCCGGACCTCTGTCCGGACAGATGCGAAGAATTTTAGCGCGCGCCCGCCTGTCGTGGTTTCCGGGTTGCCGAAGACCACTCCGATCTTTTCCCGGATCTGGTTAATAAAAATCAGGCAAATGTTCGCCCGCGAAACGGCGGCTGTCAGCTTGCGCAGCGCCTGTGACATCATGCGGGCCTGCAGACCCATATGGCTGTCGCCCATCTCGCCCTCAATCTCGGCCTTCGGCGTGAGCGCCGCCACGGAGTCCACCACAATAACGTCCATCGTGCTCGAGGCAACTAGCGCCTGCGTGATCTCCAGTGCCTGTTCACCGAAGTCAGGTTGCGAGACGATCAAATGTTCCGTGTCAACGCCCAGCTTGGTGGCGTACTTCGGATCCAGCGCATGCTCGGCATCGATAAAGGCGGCAGCACCTCCCGCCCGCTGCGCTTCTGCGATGACATGCAGCGCAAGGGTTGTCTTTCCGGAAGCCTCTGGCCCATAGATCTCGACCACCCGGCCCCGGGGAAATCCTCCCACACCCAAGATGTGGTCGATTGAGATGGTACCGCTCGAAATGACGGAAACCGGCACCGATGCCCGGGACCCCAGCATGAGGACGGACCCCTTGCCGAACTGTTTATCCATCTGAATCAACGTCGTGAGTATCTGCTTTTCTCTGGCATCCATCATTTCGGTCATTCCCCGCCGTTCAGCCAAGCTTGCCCTGCGAAAAGGCAGTGGTCCGCGCGGACGCATTCTCTCAAGGTAGGGTCGAAAAAACCCGCGGTTGTTCCGGCGGCAGCTTCGGCCAGGCAATCGCCAAGGGTCTTGCCTCGATCCAGCCTGTCGCCCAAGCCGTTTCCAACCCTATTGGCGACGCTACGTTTTGCACCGAAAGTTCGATCACAAAAGTTGAAAATTTAGTTGGCCCCAATAAGCCTTTTCCTGCCAGTCACTTACAGACTTCGCGATTTTGATCCAAGCGCTCTGCGGGTGCTGCTCGATGGTTCACTGAAGACGCCCCGATGATCCGGGTGAATTCGAAATGAGGCGACATGGTGAACTTACGCCAACTCTTATTTAGCTCCGTCTTGTGCCTGGCCTTCTTGAACGGCCTTGGAAAGGCACAATCCTTGACTGCCATCAGCGATACGGTCACACAACCCAATGGCAGTGTGTTCAATGGCATTGTGAAAGTAACGTGGACGGGCGGCAGTGGCAGCTCCGTCGCACCCACAACATCCAGCGCTCGCGTCTATGCCGGGTTAATCTCCTTACTGCTTGTTCCAACCACAACGGTTTCGCCCTGCGCGTTTTACACCGTGACCTTCACATCCAACGATGGGCAAACAACCTGGACCCAGCTCTGGTATGTACCGCTATCGACGGCGACCCTGACGATCGCAGAAGTGCTTACCGTTTCCAGCGGTTGTACAACGTCCACCGGTGGTGGTTCGGGTGGCGGCACGGGTGGTGGCTCAGGCGGTACCGTGACGGTACCTATCCCCATCAGCGACGTTTCAGGATTGAGCGTGGCGTTGGCAGCCAAACCCAATATGGGTACCAGTTACAACCCCTCCACGACGGCCTGGATCGACAGCTCCGGGAACATCGGTTCCATTCCCGGTAACCCGACCGACTGCGTCAAGGTCAACGGGACGTCCGGTCCCTGTGGAAGCAGCTCGTCTCTCGGCGTGGCCTTCGTCGATGCCGAGGTGCCGTCGGGCACTCTCAACGGAACCAACTTGACTTTCAACCTATCGCAAACACCTTCCCCGGCAACCAGCCTGGAACTCTTCCGGAATGGCGTTCTCATGGATGCCGGCTTGGACTTCTCTTTGTCGGCGAACACTGTGACCTTTTCCGCGATCGCCACGCCTCAGCCGAACGATGTGATGCTTGCGTACTATCGCATCGCGGGTTCCAGTTCGGGCGTCACATTCGTTGATGGCGAGATTCCCGCCGGCACAATCAACGGCATAAACACCGCCTTTACGCTGGCAAATACGCCGGCAAACGCCTCGGCCCTTCGCTTGTACAAGAACGGTGTCCTGCTCGAGTCCTCGCTCGACTACAATCTCCTCGGCAGCACCATCACCTTTATAAACGGTGCCCTACCCAACCCGGGCGATACATTGGTGGCTTACTATCGGCATTAAGCGAATGAAACTGCGAGCAACCAGGCAGCAGATGGCGTTCTCAACAGTTTCGAATCGCTTGAGGCCTTCGTCAACACTAACCGCGGACGCTCGCCGGTGGAATTCTCCGGACCAGGTCTTGCATTTGCTCGCGGCTTTCGGCGCCGATCGTAAAGCAGTCGATCACGTTGTGGGCCAAGGCATATTGCAAGGCTTCGTCCGGGCGATCCTTCAGCTTTCCGGCGCCCAGAATCTTCATGCCAATCACGCCTTTGCCCTGTGCCTTCATTCCTTGCAGCACTCCATAGACTGTGGCCGGGTCCGCATCCATCGCCACTTGGGCGGGATTGAAGCGCGCCAGATCCACTTCCACCCAGGGTGACTTCGACGCCGTTTTTAGCGCTTCCAGCGTGTGACACGACGTGCCCTTCGTACGAATAATCCCTTTCGACTGAGCTTCGGTGATAACGTTCATCGCGCCTGCCTTCCGCTTATCCCAGTCCCCGTCCATTACGGCGTGAAGCAGCAGGATATCGATGTAATCCGTATTGAGTTCCTTGCGGAAACGGTCCAGATCGGCCCGCATTTCCTTTTCGGTGGAGGCGTGCGTCTTGGAAAGAATGGTCACCTTGTCCCGAGGAACCGTCTTAAGCGCTTCCCTGATGTGCGGGTGCGTTCCGTATTGGTCCGCCGAGTCCCAGAACGTGATGCCGTTGTCGTAGCACGCCCGGTACAGCTCCGCCAAGCCTTGGAAGCCCAGTTTTCGAGTCTGGTTAGAACTGCCGCCGACTCCATTCGTACCCGAGCCCTGTCCTAAGCGGCTCAGTTCGATCTTCTTGGGCCCCAGCAGGATTCGATCGGTCGCGCTCTTCTTTGCTTCTCCAGCGAATAAATGATAAGGAAACGCATTCAGGGCAACCGCGCTGCCAAGTGAATTCTTCAAGAAGGATCGTCGGTTCATTCGGGCTCCTATTCTCCGAAAGGTAGCACAAAAACGTTAACCTCTGGCCCGGCCTCTGTGCCTAACCACCGCTTCGCTGATCGGCGAGATGATGCGGCTCCCTAACCCCCGGAACAGTACACTGAGCTTATGAGCAAACAGTACAATGCACCACCGCCGATGTCGATCGACGCAACCAAGGCCTATACCGCGACTTTCGAAACATCGCGCGGAGACATCGTTGTGGACCTTTTCCCAGCCGAGGCGCCCAAGACCGTGAACAACTTCGTCTTCCTGGCCAAGGAAGGGTTCTATGACAACACCACGTTTCATCGCGTCATTGAGAACTTCATGATCCAGGGCGGCGATCCAACTGCTTCGGGCCGCGGGGGCCCGGGCTATAAGTTCGAAGACGAGTTTAAACCCGGCTACAAGAAGCATCAGGTCGGCTCTCTTTCCATGGCCAACGCCGGGCCGAACACCAACGGCAGCCAGTTCTTCATCACCCACATTGCAACGGATTGGCTCAATGGCAAACACGTTGTCTTTGGGCAGGTTCGGAGCGGCCAGGAAGTCGTCAACGGCATCAAGCAGGGCGATACCTTGAAGACCGTGAAAATCGAAGAAGTCTAAGCCGGAGCTGCCAATGAATCGCGACCAGGCGTGGGCCACGGTGTGTGAGTTTGTGCAGTCGGAAAGCCTCCGCCGGCACATGCTCGCGGTTGAATGCTGTGTCGCGGCCTACGCGCGGAAGCTCGGCGAGAACGAGGACGTGTGGGCGGCCACCGCGCTGCTTCACGATTTCGATTGGGAGATTCACCCCGCCGCCCCCGATCATCCCATGAAGGGCGAGGCCATCCTCGCCGAGCGTGGCGTCAGCCCTGAGATTCGCCGCGCGATACTTTCGCATGCCAACTATAGTGGAGTCCCGCGCGAAAGCCTGCTGGAGAAGACCCTCTATGCCTGCGATGAACTCGCGGGGTTCCTCACCGCGTGCTCGTACGTCAAGCCGGGCAAGAGCATTCATGAAGTCGATCTGGGTTCGGTCAAGCGCAAGTTAAAAGACAAAGCCTTTGCCCGCAATGTCAATCGCGATGACATCGTCAACGGAGCCCAGGAACTGGGCGTGCCGCTCGATGAGCACATCGCCTTTTGTATCGAGGCGATGAAAGCCTCGGCTGACTCACTCGGTCTCGCGGGCTCGGCCGCCAGTTCAGTTTGATCCGGCCGGCGTGCCCGCCGGTTTGAGGTTTTCATTGAACCAGGCGACGGTTCGCTTCAGTACGTCCTCGCGATGCTTTGGATCGTGGAAACTGTGCCCTTCGTTGGGGTAGACCACGAACTGCGTCTTCACTCCCTCCGTTTTCAGAGCGTGCCAGAACTCGTACGACTGGGGGGCCGGGCATTCCGCGTCCCGATCGCCGACCAGGATCAGCGTCGGCGTCTTGACGTTCTTGATGTAGGTAATGGGCGAGCTCTTCGCATACACGGCGGGATCATCATATACGGATGCGCCAAAGTACGGAATCATCCATTCGTCAATGGAGTTCTCCCCGTAGTAACTCTCCCAGTTCGAGATCCCCGCGCCGGCCACCGCTGCCCGAAACCGGTTCGTTTGGGTAACGGCCCACATCGTCATGTATCCGCCATAGCTCCATCCCCCGATCCCAACCCGGTTCTCGTCGATCGGCAAGGTCTTCACCGCCTCATCCACACCCGCGTTGATATCGCGCAGGTCTCCGTAGCCGAAGTCCTTTACGTTAGCAGCGGTGAAGCGTTCGCCTCCGCCATAACTGCCACGGGGATTCGGGAAAAGAACAAAGTAACCCTCCGCCGACAACAGGCTCAGATCGAAGCCCGGCATCGGCCACCCGGGTGAACGCTGCGACGCGGGACCGCCATGCACGGCGACCAGCAGCGGATACCGCTTCTGGCTGTCGAAGTCTTTCGGGTAGAGCAGCCAGCCCTCAACCGCCACTCCGTCTGAATTCCAATGCAGTTTTTTCGCCTTACCCCAAAGAGGCCGCGCCGCTTGGTTCGCGTCGGTCTTGGAATGCCAGTCGCCGATCGGGCCAGCCCAGACTTCGGGCGCCCGCGACCAGGACGAGCGTATCAGCGCCGAGGTCTTCCCATCCCTCGCCAGTGAGATGCTGAGGTCGTCGCTACCCGCGTGTATAGACTCGTCGGCCTGCCAAAGCGTCTCGGTTGCGCCGTTGGTGCCGAGCGAGGTGATGGCGCTGCCGCCGTCCACTCGCTCCGTAACCAGCAGTTTCGAATTCGATAGCCATGCAAGATAGGCCGGTGAAGTTTTACGGTTTGGAGTTAGATTCTTCGCGTTGCCTCCGGCGGCGGGAACGCTATAAACATCGCCGCCGGTGGATCCCTCGTCGCTCATCAGGCCTTGGATAAAGGCGATCGTGGATCCGTCCGGCGACCAGCGTGGAACAGCGATTTGCGTGGCCGGCTTAAACACAAACCGTATTTCGCCGGTCCCTACATCGATGCGAAAAAGTTGGGCCAGCCACCAGTTGTTATCCCCATTACCCTTGGCAGCGGTGTACGCGATTTGCTTTCCGTCCGGCGACCAGTCGTACTCGTAGATGTAGGTGTCCGCTGGGGAGATTTGCCTCGTCTTACCGGACTCGGCATCCACCAGCGCCAGTCTCTGCTCGTAAAAATTCTCTTCGATCACACCTGTTTCAATCGCGGTTGGCTCCAAAGGTCCGGCCGCTCTGACTGCATTCTCAGTGAAGAGTAGTGCGATCCGGTCGCCGTTCGGTGACCATCGCGGGTCCGAAAGAAATCCGGTCAGGCTGGTGAGTTTGCGCACGTCTCCACCTTCGGCCGATGCCACATAGAGTTGCCGCTGGCCGGGCTCCTTGCAGGTGGAGAGAAACGCGATGCGCTTGCTATCCGGCGACCAGGCCAGCCCCGATTCTTCACAGGCTTTCTTGCCATCGCCCGCCGTCAGCCTGTGCGGCGAAGCGGACGGCCGGTCGAGATCGACCACATAGATCATCGTGTCGCGCGATTCGACGCGATCCTTGGCGCGGCCCCTCTCTACCCATGCCAGCTTCTTTCCATCCGGCGAAATAGATGCCTGCGTAAAACTCCGGACCGCATACAGGGACTCGAGGTTCTTTTCTATTTGACCCGCACAAATGGCGGGCAGAAGCAATAGGCACCACAGCTTATGCATGAACTTTCCAGGATACAGCCTGCTGCTTTTCCATCCCCGCTGGGTGAAATACCTCATGTCCGTGTAACGTCTCGCAATATGGCGCAAACTGCTGACTCCCGGCAATCGTCCGCCTATGCCCAGGAACAACTCTCATCCGCTCTAACTGTCTCTATTCACACGTCATATGTGCGGTGCCTTCTTGGCTTTGGCATTCGCGCGGGTTGGAACTTAAGCTGCGAGTGTAAAGCGTTTGGCCGGCGGTGACAGTAGCGCTGATGCGCGCAGCCTCTGGCGAGTAAAGGCGGCTCAGAATGAACCGATTCCCGGCCTCGGACCCGATCCCTCTGCCAGCACCAGTCTGGCTTCTCAAAACTCTTCACATCGTGACCCTCTCACTGCACTTTGTCGCGGTGGAGATGTTGCTGGGTGGCCTGATTGTGGCCTGCGTGCTTTGTGCGCTTTCGACCAGACGGCCGGAGGCCATGGTCACGGCCCGGGCGCTGGCCCGGCGCATGCCGGTGGTAATGACGTACGTCATTAACTTGGGCGTACCGCCCCTACTGTTCGCTCAGGTTCTGTACGGTCGCGCCCTTTACACCAGCAGCGTTCTGATCGGCGCCTATTGGATTTCGGTCATCTTCCTGCTGATGCTCTCCTACTGGTTGCTCTATCGCTTCACAATGCGGCTCGAGTCGGGGCAGCGGGCCTGGCCGTTCGGCCTCACGGCATGGATCATCGCGGGCTTCATTGCCCGCATCCTTTCGAGCAACATGACCTTGATGGTCCGGCCTGAGATCTGGCAGGGCATGTACTCGGCCGCGGCCTCCGGCACCAGCCTCCCAACCGGCGATCCCACCCTGATTTGGAGATGGTTGTTCATGATGACCGGCGGCGCCATGATGGCTGGCCTATGGTTGATTTACCTCTCAGGCCGTGTCACATTTGCAGAGGTTGACCAGAAGTTCATGGCCCACCTTGGTGGAACCTTGGCTGTACTAGGTGCGTTGGTGACCGCTTTTGTCGGTCTTCAAGTCGGCGCCGTTCAGCCCGGCACCGTCCAGGTGCAGTTGATCACAAATCTTTTCTACCGAATCGCCGGCTTCGGCTTCATGGCTGTCATGGTTTTGGTAATTCTGACCGGGCTCTTGGTCGTCCGCACCAAGCGTGCGCCCAAGCATCTTGCTCTTGCCACACCCGTTCTGGCGCTGCTGGCGATGGCCACCGCAACCATCTATCGCGACGGGATCCGCGACATAACGCTGGCGCTCAAGGGCTATGACGTTTGGTCACAGCCGGTGGTCACGAATTGGAGCGTGGTCCTGATCTTCGTCCTGCTGTTTGTCATCGCCTTGGTCGTCGTCGGATGGCTGGTGTGGGTCGTGGCCCACGCAACCAAAGAAAACGAGAGTTTGGCAACCTTATGAGCGACTTTATTATCCGCCCTCCCGGAAGTGCAAAAGATTCTCCGGAACTCGATGAAACTCATTCAAGGCGTGCCTTCGTCGCGGTGACTGTGGCGGCTGGAGCTTGCTACGCAGCGGCGTTGGGCTATCCCATCTATCGCTACCTGGCTTCGCCCGTCGAGATGGCAGCCAGCCAGTCGGCCGTCACGGAAATCCTGCTGAAGGACGCCCAGAAGCTTCCGGAGAACTCCGCGCTGATGTTCAAGTTCGGCAACACGCCGGCCTTGCTCATTCACCACAATACGGGCGAGTGGGTCGCCTTTGATGCGGTTTGTACCCACCTGGGGTGCACCGTTGAGTACCAGCCGAACCTCAACCGAATCCACTGCGCCTGCCACGGCGGGACCTACGACTCTTTCACCGGACTCAACGTATCGGGCCCACCGCCAAGGCCGCTCAAGCGATACAAAGTCGCCATGCAGGCCGACGGCGTACTCGTGTCGAGGGCATAAGGAAACTCCATGAAACAGTCGGCATCAGCCTTATATGAATGGGTAGATGAACGCCTCGGGCTCGAAGAAATCGTGGCGTTCGGTCGAAAGAAAACAGTTCCGGTCCACGCTCAGTCCTTCTGGTATTACTGGGGCGGCATCTCACTTTTCCTTTTCCTGCTCCAGGCGTTCACAGGAGTTCTGCTGCTGGTTTACTATCGCCCGGGCGCCGACTCCTTCGAGTCTGTTCGTCAAATCAGCTATCAGATCAAGTTCGGGTGGCTGGTGCGTTCCGCGCATTCCTGGGGCGCCAATCTGATGATCTTCTCCGTCTTCGTACACATGTTCTCCACCTTCTTTATGAAGGCGTATCGCAAGCCGCGAGAGTTCGGCTGGTTCTCAGGAATGGTCCTGCTCGTACTCGGGCTCGGCTTCGGATTCAGTGGATATCTCTTGCCCATGGACGAACTCTCCTATTTCGCAACCAAGGTCGGCTTAGAGATCCCGAAGGCAATTCCGTTTGTCGGGCCCGCTCTGGCGTCCTTGATACGAGGCGGCCCGGACGTGAGCGAATTCACCGTTCAACGCTTCTTCGCGCTGCACGTGGTCGTTTTGCCCGCGTTGTTCATCCCGATTCTCTTTTTCCATCTTTGGCTTCTGCAGCGCCACGGCAATGCCGTACCGCCCTCCGAACTCGAGAAGCCCGCGGCGGAGAAGAGGACCATGCCCTTCTTTCCTAATTTCCTGTGGAAAGATCTGGCCATGTGGCTCATCGCCCTTAATGTGCTCGCAATCTTCGCCTCCCTATATCCGTGGGACCTCGGTCAGCCGGCCAATATCCTGACGCCTGCGCCGATGGGCATTCATCCCGAGTGGTATTTCATGAGCTCTTTTGAAACCCTGAAGATCGTTGGCCGGTTGCTCTCCGGCTCAATCGGCGAGTCTGTCGGCATCGTTCTGTTTACGGCGGGATTGATTCTTTGGACGCTCATCCCCCTCTATGACGGCTCATCGCAGGACGGCCGCCGCGGCCGGTTGGCGAATTACTTTGGACTGCTCGTGGTGTTCGTGCTGATTGTGACCACGGCAGTTGGCTACCTGGATCTGAAATGACGGTTAGGACAACGAAATGAATTATCCGCTTTGGGATGTGCCCTATTTGGGCGGCGCTTGGGTCATTGGCATTATCGCCATTTTCCACGTCATGATTTCGCAGTTCGCCGTCGGCGGCGGTCTCTATCTCGTAATGGCTGAGGAGAAGGCGCTTGGCGGCGGCCGGTCAGACTGGCTCCCCGTACTGAAGCAGCATTCCAAGTTCTTCCTGATCCTTACCGGTGTCTTTGGCGTCGTCTCCGGCGTTGGCATCTGGTTTGCCATTGGCCTGGTTCACCCCGAAGCCACCAGCACGCTCATTCATAACTTCGTCTTCGGATGGGCCATCGAGTGGGTCTTCTTTCTCATTGAGCTGACTGCCGCGGCGGTTTACTACTACACCTGGGATCGCATCCCCAACAAGATCCACCTTCAAGTCGGCTGGCTGTACGCCGCGGCGTCCTTTTGCACGCTCGTCATCATCAATGGCATCCTGACGTTCATGCTCACGCCCGGCGATTCCTGGCTGGCCGTCGCAGGAACCGGTCAGGAATCCAGCCGCTTCTGGCAAGGCTTCTTCAATCCAACCTACTGGCCGAGCCTTTGCATGCGCATCACCGTCTGCTGCGCTCTTGCGGGCGTTTGGAGCCTGATCAGCGCCAGCCGTATCGATGGCGATGCCAATCCGCGCCTGAAGTCCAGTCTCGTTCGCTGGAGCAGTCAGTGGCTTCTTCCGTCGTTCTTATTGATGCCCGTTTTCCTGCTTTGGTATTTGGCCATGGTTCCCACGTCACAGCGCGATCTGCTGACGCTCGGCATTTCTACCATCGGCTCAGGCGCCTTCTCCCAGGTCACCCGTATCGCGCTGATCATGATCATGACCTCAGCCACCATCACCGGCCTGGTCTACTTCTTCGGCTATCGCAGCCCGCGTGACTTCACCTTCGCTCATGCACTGTCCATTCTCTTCCTCGCCCTCGCCGCGACCGCTTCCGGCGAATATGCCCGCGAAATGTTGCGCAAACCTTACGTGATCGGGCAGCACATGTATTCCAACGGCGTGCGCGTGAAGAACGTCGCGAACCTGAACGCCAACGGGTACCTGACCACGAGCATCTGGACTCGCCAAGACGCAACGCCCACCCAGCGTGGCGTGGCGATGTATCGCGGCCAGTGCGCATCGTGCCACACCATCGACGGATATCGTTCGCTTCGCCGCTTGACCGCTGGACGCGACCGCCGCTCACTCGGCAATTTCCTGACTTTGCTCCACGTGCCCAAGCCCGATTCCCCCTATCGCCGTTTCATGCCTCCGTTAACTGGTTCACCGGAAGAAATCAACGATCTGGGAGATTACCTCTACAGCTTGAATCCCGACCGACCGCCGGAACCCAAAGCCGTGGCGATGAAATAACCATCCAATCGGCCGACTCGCCTCCCCGTTTTTTCGAGTGAAGCTGCCAAATTGGGGGTCGGGTGGTGCAAATCTGAGCAAAATAAGGGGTTTTGGCACTTTTTCTGCGAAAATTCCGCCATCCGGGCCTCAACTTGCGACAAGTGCATATTGAAACTTGGCATGATGTTTGGGAAGGGGAAAATTCGGCCACGGTCCGTTGGGTGGCTGTTGTTCATCAAACATGAAGATTCTCAGCGCAGCAAGTGCGCTACCACCGAACTATTATCCGCAGCAGGTTTTACTGGATGCGTTCAAGCTGCATTGGGGAGAACGGCTTGGCCGTTTAGACATTCTCGACCGGCTGCACTCCGCCACGCGGGTTGACGGTCGCTATCTGGCACTGCCAATCGACGCGTACCTCGACATGAAACGCTGGGGTGAATTCAATAATGTCTGGATCCGTGTAGCCCAGGAACTGGGAGAGAAGGCGCTGAGTTGTGCGCTCCAGAAAGCCGGCCTGACGCCCATGGATGTGAACGCGCTCTATTTCGTTTCGGTTACTGGAATTGCCAGTCCATCGATTGATGCGTTGCTGGTCAATCGGATGGGGCTTAATCCGCATGTCAAGCGTAATCCCATCTTTGGCTTGGGCTGTGTCGCGGGAGCGGCGGGCATCGGGCGTGCATCCGATTTTGTAAAGGCCTATCCGGATCAGGTGGCGGCCTTGGTCTCGGTTGAACTATGCTCGCTCACCTTGCAGCAGGACGATGTGACCGTAGCGAATCTGATTAGTGCCGGGCTGTTCGGCGACGGCGCTGCGGCCGTGATTGTTGCGGGCAAGGAGAAAGCCGCCGGCCGCAGTGGCCCGGAGATTGTGGCTACCCGGTCGGTTTTCTACCAGAACACCGAACGTGTGATGGGTTGGGACATCTCCGAAAAAGGCTTCAACATCGTGCTCTCCAGGGAAGTGCCCGACGTGGTCCGGGACAACCTGGGGCCGGACGTCGACTCATTTCTCGCCGCTCAAGGCCTGAAGCGAAGTGACCTGAAAAGTTGGGTACTCCACACGGGCGGCCCGCGCGTCTTAGAAGCAACGCAGGAATCTCTCGGCTTGCCTGAGGATGCCCTGTCCGCGTCCTGGGATTGTCTGGCCCGAACCGGCAATTTGTCGTCGGCCTCTGTCCTGTTCGTGCTGGAGGAAGTCATGGCCCATCGCCGGCCTGCGCCCGGAACTCTCGGGCTACTGGCGGCTATGGGTCCGGGATTCTGCTCGGAACTTGTTCTATTGAAGTGGTAACCGCCCGCCACGCCTGCGCCGGTCACCACCAGAATCGTAGGTGACCGGGTTCGGCTATGTTCCGCAAGGCCCGGCGCAAATGAAAGCGCTCAAACAAGGGGGAAGCTGGGTTTTGCAACGGTTGGATGTGTTTGTGGTCGGCGGCGGGCCCGCCGGCTTGGCGGCAGCGATTGCGCTCCGTTTGAAGGGATACTCGGTGCGATTGGCGGATTGTGACGTGCCGCCGGTTGAGAAAGCCTGTGGCGAGGGTCTTATGCCCGACTCGCAGGTGGCCCTTCGGAAACTCGGCGTCGTGGTTACTTCGGCGCATGGGTTTCCTTTTCGTGGTGTGCGATTCCTGGAAGGACAGACAACCGTCCAGGGTGACTTCCCCGACGGCGCCGGTTTCGGTGTCCGCAGGCCAGTGCTCCAACAGTTGTTGATCGAACGAGCCGAACAACTCGGCGTGGAGCTTCAGTGGGGAGTCAAAGGAATCGACTTGCGCCCCGAAGGTTTGTTCGTCAGCAATAAGATCATCCAGGCCGATCTGATCGTTGCCGCTGACGGCCATAAATCGCTGCTTCGCCGTCGCGCCGGCCTGGAGGCTACCCGCAGTCTGTCGTTCCGTTACGGGTTTCGCCGTCACTATCGTGTTGCGCCTTGGTCCGAGTACGTGGAGTTGCATTGGGGCGATGGATTCCAGATCTACGTCACACCCGTCGCTCCCGATGAGGTCTGCGTCGTTCTGATGTCGAGCCACGCCGGCTTTCGCCTCGATAACGCGCTGGCCCTGGTGCCGGCGGTCTTTCACCGCCTCGAAGGTCAGCCCTATTCGTCGAACGAGATGGGTGCGCTGACGGTCTCTCGTAAGTTGAAGAGAATCTCGAAACCAGGCTTTGCACTGGCGGGTGACGCATCGGGCTCTGTCGACGCGATCACCGGGGAGGGTCTCTGCCTATCGTTCAAGGCAGCGATGGCCCTTGCGGAGGCCTTTGAGGCGGGCGATTTAACCCAGTATCAGCGCGCCCATGAGCGCTTTCAAGCGAACCCATGGAGGATGGCATCTCTTCTGCTTCTCTTGGGGAAACATCCGCGGCTGCGCCGTCGGGTTCTGGCTGGCTTCGCTGACGGGCCGGACGTGTTTTCTCGCTTGCTCGCCATCCACGTGGGCGCCTCATCCTTCCACGAATTCAAGCCCAGCCAGATTCTCGGCTTCAGCCGCGAGTTCCTCTCTGCCTGAGGTCGTGGACGCACTACGAGTTCTACCGATGACTCCTCATAAACTGCTCCGCTTAATCGGATGCCTCCTTAGCGCTTCAGCGATGGCTCTGGCTGCAGACGCCGGCTTAAAGAACGTATCGCTCGATCCCGAAAAAACCCAGATCAAATGGGAACTCGATGGCGTAGTCCACAACACCCACGGCACGTTCCGGCTGAAGCAATGCCACATCAGCCTGGATCCCAGCACCGGGACTGTTTCTGGCGAAGCCGTGGTCGACGCTACCAGCGGCGAATCAGGCGACAGCGCCCGCGACCGCCGCATGCACAAGGAAGTACTCGAGAGCTCGAAGTACCCCGAGATCCGATTCGTCCCCGAGCGCATCGACGGCAAATTCGCCGTGCAAGGGAGTTCCTCACTCAAAATCTCGGGTATCTTCGAAGTCCACGGTGGCAAACACGCAATCACAGTGCCGGCTGATTTGAAGGTCGACGGCAACCAAATTTCGGGCAACGTACGCTTTGAAATCCCCTACGTCGAGTGGGGGATGAAAGACCCCAGCACGTTCCTCCTTCGCGTCGATAAGAAGGTCAAGATCGAACTGGACGCCGTAGGCCAGATTACGCAGTAATTGAGGCGGCTCCCGCTACTTGCCCTTGGTAGCAACCTCAATGTCGTTCTGGACGCTGAACACGCCGAACACGGAGTTGGCTCGCATTTCGGCCAGTGCCAGATCCGTCTCGTTGTCGACAACACCGTTCAAAGTTACGTTCCCGTTCTTCACGATGATGTGGATGGCGTGCCAGCCGGCAGGAGGATCGTTTGTAATACCGCCAGCCATGCGAGCCACGGATGGCCCACCCCGCGGACCGCGATTGTTGGTGTATTTCTGGAGTGGGGCATATCGATAAATAGCGGCGTAAACACCGGCTCGAATCTTGTCATCATTCGGCGACAGCGGCAGGACTTCGATGTCGTTCTGCACAGCGGAGACACCCTCAATCTTTTTCGTCACGTTCTCGGCGCTGGACTTCAAGACCGGCCGCGAGGCCTCGCCCCTGAGAATGACCGTTGATCCTTTGATCCCGTAAGTGATGCTGTCAAACACGCCGTACTGAGGAAGGGTGACGACCGCCTTATGAATGTCTTTGGCCATCTTCAAGATCTTCTGCTGATCGGCTTCGCTGGCCGCCGGAGCGTCTTCCGCCGGCGTTGCGGAGACCGAAAGGGCCAGGAACAGAAGTGGTGCAAGAAGCGCCGTGAATGCTCGCGGTAACATTCAAACCTCCGAACTGTGTTTCTAGGAATATTACCAAGGCTTTGGTGACCAGTCGCTTTACTGATTCTTCAAAACGACACAAAAACGCGCTATTCTGACCCCACCGAGGTCCTCATGATTGACGTCTCAGAAGTTGGTGCATTTCCCTCATTGACCGGAACTGCATTCCAGATTCGTTTTGGCGTTTACCTCCCTGGGATTCGCTCGTCGGATGGCTTCGATGTTGTGGTGCGCGTCATCCCTCAGCTGGATCGCTTCGACACTACCGTCCAGCCTCTGGATTCGCATCTGACCTGGAATGCTGGCCACCCGCTCGACCTTTGGAGCGCAACGGTACCCATCCAACCGCTCGCCGGTACCCACTTCGGCGAGGAAGGGTTGTACCTGTACCGCTTCCAGCTTTGGTGGACGCCCGCCGGCGGCAATCGCCAGCTGATCACGCGCTGGTTCGTCGATCCGTTCGCACTCCAAACCGATGTCGGGCTTCTGTCCGCAGTCCTGCTTCAAAAGAATGCTCAACTGTTCAACTGGACGGATGCGGCCCACAAGACACCCGAACTCGACGACCTGATCGTCTACGAACTGCAGATCGAGCAGTTCAACGACACCTTCCAGGGTGTAATCGACCGTCTCACTTACCTTCAGGGCCTGGGCGTGAACTGCATCGAGATCATGCCCGTGACGAGCACCAAGCTCGACTTCGATTGGGGCTACGGTCCGCTGCACTACTTCTCTCCCAGCGCCCACTTCGGAGGCCCGGATGGGCTGCGGCAACTGGTTGACGCGTGCCACCAGGCGAAGATGGCCGTCATCCTGGACGTCGTTTATCAGCACGTGGATCCTTTCTTCGCCTACACTCTCGTTTACCAGGACATCAACGGTACCCCGGGCGCGCCTCAGATCAGCAGCCCCATGATTGGCGCCAACGGCCCGTTCGGCCCCGAATCAGACTTCTCACAGGTATTCACGCAACAGTACTTCGCGGCGGCCAACCGGCACTGGCTGGACGACTACCATGTGGACGGCTTCCGCTACGACGAAGTCACTGATCTGTACGTGGGCCCGACTGATTCCGGCTATTCGCTGTTGGCCTATGAGACTTATAACTATTCGCTCGGCATACCGCGCTTTCAGCAGGACCCCGCGAGCTACAGCCGAATCATCCAATGCGCCGAGGCGCTATGGAGGGCGCCGGACGTCCTGCGCAACACCTATACCAGCTGTGCCTGGCAAGACAACCTGCTGGATCAAGCCGAAGGCATTGCGGCCGGTGCACCGGTGACCGATGCCCTGCCGCACTTCCTCGATCCCTTCTTCAACAACACTTATCCCGCCACCAAAACAGTCGTGAACGCCGCCGGGCAGGCGGTCGATATGCCCGTCGCACCATTTCAATACCTCAACTCGCACGATCACAGCCACCTGATCGTGTTTGCCGGAACCACCAGCAGCGACCAAGGCGCGCCCGGAGACCGCAGCCTGTACTGGCGAATGCAGCCGTTAGCCATCGCGCTCTATACATCACAAGGCGTGCCGATGCTCTGGCAGGGTGAAGAGTTTGCCGACGACTACAACCTTCCCAGCAGCGGCTTCGCCCGCATCGACCTTCGCCGCGACACACACTGGGAGTACTTCTATGACGACTACGGCGTGGCCCTGATCCGGCTCTATCGCCGACTCGCGCTATTGCGGCGTTCACTGCGTTCGCTGCGCGGCCGTGACTCGTTCTACTACTGGCAGCAGTCCCTGCAGGGCAGCCAGATGATTGCCTATCATCGCCGGGCTGAGAACCCTGACGACTACGCCATGGTCATCCTCAACTTCGCATCGTACACGGATACCATTCAAGTGCCGTTCCCCAAGGCCGGCAAGTGGATCGAAAAGATCGACGACGATGTCCGCCCGACACCCTGGGAAATTGACGTCGCAGCCGATGGTGCGACCCAGGCGATTACCGTGCCATCGAACTACGGGTACGTCTTCGCATTGAGCTAGCCGACAACCCTTTCTGCCAGATGTCCCACAGCTTGTTGACGTGCCCGACAAAGTCCGCCGGCGGTTCACGATAGATTTTATGGCCCAGTGAAACGGCGCGCTCTCGCAGCTTCTTCTGATGGTGGCAGGCGGCTGCCTTGAATGACTCCAGATCCTTCGGGTTGAAATCGCCGCGCCTCGCGTTCAGCCTTTCCAGAAGCAAGACCAAATCATGATCGTCGCCAAGACAGGTCTCCAGTTCCTTCAGGGTTCTCACCCGTGCCCGCGTCTGGGCGGTCCAGAGATTCCCCAGCAAAATCAGCTGATAGAAATGGTCTTTCACGCGTTTGCGCCAGTCGTGATAGTTCTCGGGGCTTTCCTCCTGCTGGGCCACTGCCATAGCCAGCCGACCGCGCTGGAAGGTTCGTTCGAACCCCTTCGCGATGATGGGGAACCCGTCCGCTTCAAGCGGCCAATCACTCACTCGCTGGTTCGTGGCGCGCAGGAGCGTAACAAGATCGTCCAGCACCGCCTGCAGGCCCGTACCATGGGTTGTCTCCCGCTTGTGCTTGTGGAGCACTCGCCGGATTGAACCGAGAGCAGCCTTGCCTGGGCGGTCCGCGAGTCCAACGACTACTTTGTCGAATATCTCGATGGAGGCTGCGGCATCCCGAAAACTCGCCAGTTTGCGGCCCGTGTTCCGGAGGCGCCGGTTCTCTCGGTTAAACAACACGGGGAGATCGTCCTCTACCAGCCTCAGCGCGGCCCGAATCTTTTTAACGCTTTTACGGGCTTCATGAATTGCCTCATCTCGCCGGGCAATGCTCTTTTGGCTGAGCTGCGTCGCCGCCGATTCGAGTTCCTCCTCGATCACCCGCTTGATTCCTGCCGCTGTTGATTCACCAGCTAACAACAAGTAGGACATTCACTCACCCCCCGAGCCTCGCAAAAGCACAGCCTGAAGGCCGTGCCACTTGTTATGCGGGCTTTCTGTTGCCATGTGACCAATAGGGCGGAACGCCGTAGTGGTCGTGAAGCGCGGTCTCGTATTCTCTCGTAATATCCTTCGACTCGGTATACTCGGGCGCGTCTTTAATCGCTTCCCGAGTCGGCGCGGCATAGACTTTGGCATCGTCCCACTTCACGGTCTTGATCCACTGCGGTGACAGCAATACCTTCTTGCCGGGCAGCCAATTGCGTGTACCGATCTCGACGTAGACGATGGCCCAGGTCTCCAGGTCAACGATGAAATCGACCACATGGCCGAGTTCGCCGTCGCTCGCTTCGACGTGATAACCGGTGACATCATGCGTGCTCCAAAGATGGGAATCCGCGGTTTCGTTTCTCGGACGAGGGAGCCGGCGGCGGCACATAAGCGGGAATAGGAACCATCACGGAGGGATACATGCTCGACCCCCACATTCCAGAATCACCCCAATAGTAGGGATAGCCGTAGTAGTTCAGGTATTCTGCTTCGTGCTGGCGAGAGACGGGCTTATGCGCATCGATGTCGGGGCTCTTGGCAACCTGATCTTTGGTCAGCCGAACCTCGAGGCGCTCCGCTGTCCAGTCTGCCTTCCCGATGAAGATGGGCGAGATCAGCACCAGCCGCTGATCAAGCCAGTTGCCGGTATTGACCACCAGGTAGCGGATTGCCCAGTTCTCATCGTCGAAGAGGAATTGATCGACTTTGCCGATCTCGCCATCGGTCGCTTTGATGGTCAGACCCTTCATGCTACTGGCGCTCTTCAACATGTCTTTTCTCCTTGAAAAAACGGTAAGCTGTACTCGGCGCTCCTGAGCCTATTCTAATGAAGTTAGGAGGGTACTCCGATTGAAGGCCGCCATTCTCCATTCGCCGGGTGAGGTCCACACGCGCCCGCTTCGCATCGAGACGATTCCCAGGCCCGAGCCCGGAGGCGGACAAGTTCTGCTGCGCGTCCGGGCGTGTGGTGTCTGCCGCACGGACTTGCATATCGTCGAGGGCGAGCTGCCGAGCTTGCGGCATCCGTTGATTCCCGGTCATCAGATCGTGGGCGAGGTTTTGGGGAGCAGCCGCAGCGATGTGCCGCGTGGTGCAAGGGTGGGCGTCTCCTGGATGGGTGGCGTGGATGGAGAGTGTCCCTATTGCCGGCGCGGTCTGGAAAATCTGTGCGACGCTCCGACCTTCACAGGCTACACCGTGGATGGCGGCTATGCGGAGTACGCGGTGGTGCGCGCGGACTTCACCTATCCCCTGCCCTCGACTCTGGATGACCTGCACGCCGCACCGTTGCTGTGCGCGGGCATCATTGGTTTCCGCAGCCTGCGCGTGGCGGGCGTTGAGCCGGGCGACCGGGTGGGACTGTTCGGCTTTGGCTCGTCCGCCTCTCTGGCGATTGCGGTTCTTCTCTCCTGGAATTGCCGGGTTTACGTTGCGACGCGGGGAGCGTCGCATCGTCAACTCGCGTCCTCGCTGGGTGCAACCTGGGTGGGCACCGAGGCGGAGAAGCCGCCGGTTGCGCTTGACCGGGCCATTACGTTTGCTCCCAGTGGAGATGTCGTCGTGGCGGCGCTGGCAAGCCTGCGAAAGGGCGGCGTGGTAGCGATCAATGCCATCCACCTGGATCGCGTTCCGCAATTTGATTACGACCGGCTGTTGTGGGGAGAGCGGCAGATTCGCAGTGTGGCCAACATGACTCGTGCGGATGCGCATGACTTCCTCGCGTTGGCGGCCAAGATTGGACTGAAGCCCAGAGTCACGGTTTTCTCCCTCGACCAAGCCAATGAAGCGCTGGCAGCGATCAAGAGCGACGCCGTGGATGGTTCGTCGGTGATTGTGCCGTAGACAGTTGCAGGAGAACGGCCGAAGAGCGCTTGCTGACGCGCGCGCCTCAGAAGATGGTGTTAGAAGGTCGCTCATAATCCAAAGCACAGTATGTTCGGGCCGGCAGCTACCGCGACGTATTGCTTGCCGGCAACGGTGAATGTCATGGGCGAGGCCTTCATCCTTACATTGGTCTCCAAGCGCCACAAAGTCTTCCCATTTCGCTCGTCCACGGCCGCGAAGCCGCCGTTGGGTTGTCCGTAAAAGATCAACCCGCCCGCCGTGTCCAGCACGCCCGTCCAGGTCTTAGCCCTGGCTGGACCCGGTTGAGGAACTTCCCAAACGATTTGTCCGGTCTCGATGTTGAGTGCTCGCAGAAAGCGCTGGCCGGTTTGATCGGGATAGCCCAGCGGGCTTCCCACGCATTCTTCAAGCGCCAGAATGTAGTAGAGTTTCGTCGCGGGGCTGTAGGCGGTTGAACTCCAGTTCGCCGCATCATCCGGGCATCCGCCGGGATCGACGACTTGCGGCCGCCCGTTCGCATCGATGCCGGAAGCCCAATCCACGCGACGCAGGAATGGCTTCGCCAGCAGCAATTCGCCGTTAGTGCGATCCAGCACGTAGAAGAATCCATTGCGGTCCGCATGCAGCAATAGTTTGCGGCGCTTGCCATGGTAGGTAGTGTCGACCAGCACCGGCGGCTCGGTGGCATCGCGGTCGCGAAGATCGTGAGGCGTGAATTGAAAATGCCATTTCAGCTCGCCGTTATTGGGGTTTAGCGCGAGGATGCTGTCGGTATAAAGGTTGTCGCCGCCGCGGTCCTGGTCCTCGTCATCCGGAAAGGGATTTCCGGTTGGCCAGAAAAGCGTATCGGCTTCCGCATCGTAGGAGCCGGTCAGCCACGTCGAGCCACCTCCCTCGAACGGCTCGCTTCCCTGCCAGGTTTCCGAGCCCGGCTCGCCCTTGCGGGGAACCGTCCAATGCCGCCAAATGAGTTCGCCGCTCTCCGGCCGGAGTGCGGCGACGAAGCCGCGAATACCTTCGTCGGCGCCCGACACGCCGGCGATCACCTGGCCTTTGACGATCAGCGGCGCCAGGGTGCCCCCGTAGTGCTGTGGTTCATCCGCCATGGCCTTGTCCCAGACCAATGCGCCGCTAGCGCGGTCGAGCGCGAGCAGGTGAGCGTTATCGGTGACGAAGAAGACCTTGTCTTCGAGAATGGCAACGCCGCGATTGGTTCCGAGCGACGCATCACCCACCATGTGCGGAGTCTGCGGGCGCGAGTACTTCCAGAGCAGATTGCCCGTGACGGCGTCGAGCGCGAAGACCTGATTGGGTCCGGTGACGTACAAGACACCGCCAGCGGCAAGCGGGGTCACTTCCAGACCAAAGTAGTTGATGGGGAAAATCCATTTCAACTTCAGGCCGGCGACGTTGGCGGTGTTGAGTTGCTTCAGCTCGCTATACCGGTTGGCGCTGAGGTTCCCGTTGTAAGTGATCCAGTCACCCGGCCCAGGCTTGGCCCATATGACGCGCTTCGCCGCCGGAGCCGCTTGCGCCGGGGCGCCGGTATTGAGGCCGCGAACGTAGTTGGCGACCGCGTCGAGTTCGTCAGCAGGCAGATCGAAGGAAGGCATGCCGGAGGCGGGAAACCCGCGCTGGATCAGGCTTCGCAGCAGTTCCGTCGAGTCGCCCGCCAGATGCGGATTGCCTGCCAGCCCTGGCCCTTTGCCACTGCCGCGCGCATCGGCGCCGTGGCATCCCGCGCAGTGATCATTGAAGACTTTCTTCCCATCCGCGCCCCACAGCACCGGCAGGAAGAGAAACATCAGTAAGAGCTTTTTCATTGTCTTGGTCGATCTATCAGAGCATAATCCGCGAGCCGGGAGAATCCGCTTGCAGAGGTTCGTGGCTCCCGTTATGCGCACGAGAGGCTGAACGTGTTTTGAACATCCGGGGAATCGACGAGGCGTCGATTGCGGGCCTACGCTACGCACCTC
>CAWIQM010000014.1:0-337189 GCA_963838245.1 uncultured Acidobacteriaceae bacterium
GAATTGTGAGAGGTTTTCGTCGAAATTGGGTGATAAAAGCCGAGACGAGTCTCGGCTCAGCAGGCTAAAGCCCTGCTCCGAAGCGGAGAGCGCGCCACGTCGTCTGTTCAGGAGGCGCGTTTCATCTTATTGATGGTTTGGTGATGGATTTGCGCCTCGGCGTGCAGCTCGAGGTCCTCCACTGAAAATTCGAACCCAAGTTTGGCCGGGTCGAAGGGTTTGTTGTCTTGCTTAGCGGCCAGATAGAACTGGGTGGCGAGGGCCAGCTGCTCTTCCTCGTGGGCGATGCGCTTGCGCTGCATGGTCTTGAGGAGTTCCTCCTCCTGGTAAGCGCGGCGGGACAGGCGTTGTTCCTGCAGCATGAGGTTGGCGAAGTCTTTCCGGTAACGAGTCATGACTTCGGCCATGATGAGCAGGTTGCGCTGCTTTTCGTCTTCCTCGTCGTCAAACAGGTTGGCGAATTCGCGGAAGCCGCGCGCGTAGAGGGCCGATTCGAGACCGGGGATGCTGCCGAGGCGCCAGCGGCAGTCGGCGATGGACTGGACCAGTTCGGTCTCACGAGGGGTTTGTGGGTCGAAGCGGGCATCGTAATTGAGGACGTGTTCTTCATAGAGTTCGGCCTCCTGGTTGGTCACGAGGATGGTGCGGCCGGTGAGGCCGGTTTTGAGGGCATTGCGGGAGGACTTGGCCTTGCCTTCGGCGGTCTTGGGACCGGTGGAGAGCTGGGCGTTGGCTTGGTTGGCGGCAACCTGGGCGGCTGAGGACATACGTGTTTTCTCCTGAGGATGTGACAAAAATACCCGCGCGCGATTCACGCGACGGTGAAGCGCGAGCGGGTTGATGGTGACGGGCGCGGCGGCCCATGCACCAATAGAAAAAGCCGGCTGTTTAGGCCGGCTTTGAATCAGTGTCAAGAAAATGCTGATTGAACGTAGCACACGAAGGGCAAAAAACGGATCGGGCGGGTTGGGGAAATTCCCGCCAGATGATTGATTTATTAGGGAGAAAAATTTATTTTTGCGATCTGTGATCGTATGAGAGCGCTGCAGCAACTCCCGGCCGAATCGAGGAGAATCGACGTTGTGCTGGGAGCACACAGAGGAGGTACTGCAGCAATGAAGAAGTATATCGGGTGCGACGCGCATGCGCGGTATTCGATTTTCGTGGTCATGGAGGAGAACGGGAACTGCGCTCCACCGGTGCGGGTGGAACACGATGAGGGTGAGATGCGGAGGTATCTTTCCACGTTGCCGCCGGGATCACCGGTAGCACTGGAAACATCGGGGAATTGGTATTGGCTGGTGCGAGCAATCGAAGAGGCGGGGCTCGATCCGCGGTTGGCACACGCGTTGGAGGTCAAGAAGCGGATGCCGGGGAGGAATAAGATCGACCGTTTGGATGCGAGAGGGTTGGCGCTGCTGTTGCGCAATGGCTGTTTGCCGGAGGTGTGGATTCCACCAGCGAGGCTGCTGGATTTGCGCGACCTGATGCGGACCCGGTTGTCGGTGCGGCAACAGGGATCGATGTTGAAGTGTCGCATCCAGGCGGCTTTGAGGCGTTACGGCGTGCGTGATTACACGGACCGTGCGGACTTGTTTGCTTTGAAAAGCCGGGCCAAGCTGGCGGTTTCGATTGCCAGGCTACCGCAGGAAACACGCATCGCGACGTCGCACGAATGGGCGTTGCTGGATGCCTTGGAAGAGCACATCGACGCGTTAGAGGTTCGCATTCGAGAGCGCATCGACACCATCGGCTGGGTGCGGTTGCTGAAGACGTTGCCGGGCGTGGGCACGATTCTGGGGGCCACGATTTACCTGGAGATTGGTGACGTGACCCGATTCCCGGCGCCGCCCCACTTAGCCAGCTATGCCGGCTTGGTTCCGACCGTGCATGCCAGTGGGGGAAAGTGCTGGATGGGCCCAACGCCGCCATCGGCCAATCACTTCCTGAAGTGGGCCTTTGTGGAGGCGGCCAACGTCATTGTGACCAGGCAGAAGCCGTGGGCGGAGCGACATACCGTGCGACTGTATCAACGATTGAGAGCCAGCAAATGCCACGGGAAGGCGGCGACGGCCGTGGCACGTCATCTGGCGGAGTCCAGTTGGTGGATTCTGAGTAAGAAACAACCCTATCGTGAGCCGGCGCCGGCGACGATGTCTTCGTCCAAGAACGGGTAAGCGCGACGGCGGTCTAGCCTGTGAGGCTGTGTTTGTGAATGCGAAACCCGGGGCGAAGAAGCTCATGCCCGAAGTCAGGGCGGATAGATGACTCGTGGACGAGACGGACTGTAGAGCACAACTGGACGAAACGAAAGGAGGTCTTAACCGGCGACCGGGATTGCCGCGGTTATCGCTGGGGCTCTGCCCCAGACCCCGGAGTTTTTCGCTTTGGCCGGAATACCAGTTCAGCCCTCATTGCGGGAAGGGGAGCTGACACCCCCCTTCATTCCGGTCCGGATCGGCGCTCGGTTCGCTCTCCAGCGTGGACCTATCCTCCGTCCGGCTGGTGGAAGTGTATCCAGAAATCGCTGATCGGTGCCTGTCGGCACCGATTTCGGGTTCAATTTCGTCGTTGACAGAAGCGGCGCTCTCATAGATGATCGTATGACGGCGCTGATCCGGACCGGAATGAAGAGCGCACTACCGAGGGGATAGGAAATGCTCATTATTTCGCTGAGTCGGACGGCTTGCGGCGGAGCCCGAGCGCCAGCACGCCCACTGACCCCGTAGCAAGGAGGGCCAGTGGTAGACCACTCGGTTCCGGAACCGCCGGCCGCTCGGCGGGGCACGGGATTGGACCATTTGCGCCCTGGCATGTCACGCTGTAGGTTCCATCAGCCTCATCGCTGCCAGCCATATCCGTGGCAAAGGGAACGGAGGCGCCCATTTGGTACGCCGGGCCGAAAGAGAGGAACAATGAGTCGTTCCCGCCGCAATAAGAGTCGAGCGATTTCCCGATGGCACACCAAGCTTTATCCGAGATAGGTAAATAGGAATAGTAGCTATCAGCATTGTCCTCGGACGCAAAGTCGTACACGCTTCCGTCCCAACTGACCATGAAACTCGTAAACTGGTTCGTCGTGTAATCGAAGATGAAGGACCCCGTAGGGGCTGGCCCCCCGTGGCTGACCGTGAAACTGAGGGTGGCGTCGACGAACGTGTCCGCGTGGGCGCCGCACGCTAGGAATAGTAGTACGGCATGCTCCAATAAGCTCTGTTCATATTCACTCCTTAAGCCCTTAGCAAGGAGCAATACCCTCGATTCGGGTTAATGTCAATTGTGGTTTGTACGTGTCCGAAGGTGCCCGCCGTGGGACGGCGGTCAACCCGGGGTGAACCTGTGGGGAAATAGGCGAACTTGGCGGAGCGCTCCGACGAGTTCGCAAGTTTCGCGTTTTGAAGATGAAGGCCTGGAGGTGCTGGATGAACAGGGCGGAGAGAAAAGCTGTGGCTCCGGGATTCCGCCGACCACGAGCGGTCAGTTCAGGATCAGATAGCTTTTCGGCTTGACCGACTTTCCCTTATAGTCGTAAGGTTTGTCGCCAAAGTTGCAGATGATCGAATCGCCCGTGGAGTAGGTCGCCTGTTCGACGGTGTAGTCCTTGGTCAAGAAGCGGTGGGCGGTCATCTCGGCCATGCCGATGCGCGCGTTCCACTGGTCCACCTGGTCCATGGATTGAAAAAGCTGTTCCTGGTTCCACTTGGCGCCGATGGTGAAGTGCGGCAGATAGCCCCACAGCATATCCTCGAGCCAGCCGGGGTAGCCTTCCTCGCGCGTGACGCCACCGTAGCGCGTGTTAAACACGGCGTCGTGAAACACCAGCGACCACAGGGGGACGGTGCGGCCGGCGACACGCTGGTGGCGGTTTTCGAACCAGTCGAGGTAGGGCACGCCGAAGTCGGCCGACTCCTCGCTGCCCAGCAAAACGCCCTGCCGCTTGTAGAACTTCAGCAGTTCTTTCTTCGCCGCGAGATCCTGCGCCTTGGTCAGTTCGTCGCCCGGTTCGAAGGATTGGTAGAGTTGCATTGCCGTGACGATATCGATGAACATCGCCTTCGGGTGCAGCGTCTGGATCTTCTCCCAATTGCGCCGCGCGTACTCGACACTGTATCGCGAATTGAGAATGTAGGCCTGCCCGCCGGCCCACACGCCGCCCGTGAGCAGATCGCCGTTGGCGTTGCGGTCGACGCCTTTCGGGAAGCTCGGCGTGTGCGGGTAGATGTCCTGGTTGTTATCGTGCAGCGCCACCAGCAGCGGGCTCGGCGAGGCAAGCAACCGCCTTAGCTCATCGACCGTGCCCAAGGCAGGCTCCGGCGGCCACACGTCCGGGTGCGAATAGTCGTAGCCGCCGTTGATCCAGCCGCCGATCTTGACTAAGCCGCGCTGCAGCCCAAGCTTCTTCAAGCGTTCAATCAACTCCGCGGCTTGCTGGTAGGTGCACTCAACTCGCACCGCACCAGACGGCGGAGTTGTCCCCGCATCCGGCTCGCTTATCAGCAGGTCTTCGCGGGTCGCGGCACTGCGCGCCGGGTAGGCCAACTGCAGCCAGAAAGCACGGCCGCCGAGGAGGCTCTTCAGGTCGGGGTTGGCATTCATCTTCTGCGCCAGGGAGACAAACTCGCCGCGGTCAATAATCCAGCGGCGGTAGATCTTGGCCAGATCCACGTAATCGCCTTTGATGAATCGCAAACGGTAGCTGTAGGGATGGCTCCAACGGTTCAGCGAGCGCATGAGGATGGGTGTGGCGGTGCGGTTGGCAACCAGGCCGGCGGCATCTTCAAAGCCCTCGTCGAAGATGCCGATCCACGCTGCGTCACCTTTCATTCCGCCCAGCCAGCGCATGTTCAACCGCGTGAAGAAGGGGTAAATGTTGCGCGAGAAGTTGCCGCTGCGCTCCGGATCGCGGAGAATCTCTCCCGCTCCCTTCGGCAGTACGATGGCGTCGGATTGAATCGGTGGCGGGTAGGCGAGGCTCGGGATTGTGTCATCGATCTCAAGCACGCGCAACACCAGCCACGCGCCGTCGAGTTCCACGTGGCACAGGAACCGCCCGACGATCTTGTCTTGCCGCCCCAGCAGTTCAAAGCGGATGTTTGGGCCTTCGAGTTGACCGCGGAAACGGCCGGGGTATTGGATGGTCTGGTCGCGCGTCGTGGTCAGCCATACCTGGCCCACCTCAACGACGGTCTTGTCCTGGATCGCGACTGGCCCCGTCTTCCAACTTCGCCCATTCAAACGGTCTTCGATCTCGATGGCTGAGTTCGAGTAGACCTTGACCGCCAATTGGGTGTTGTCCAGCGTCTTCAGCACAGTCACCTGCGCGTTGGCGCCGTCGTGACGGGTGGGCGCGGGGATCCCGGCGGCACAGGCGCCGAATCTGATCAGCAGCGTGGCGGCGATTAGGGCAAGAGCAGGGTGCGGCATCTCTGGCGGGCCCCCTTCTTCCTTGTTGCGGGGCGACGTGCGGTACGGCGCTACTATATCTCAATTAGTCTGCCCGGGCGTGTTTCGTCGTTCTATTTATGTCGTTGTTTTATTTAACGACTCTTAGGCAATCTCAGAGCAAGGAATCTGCTCTTCGGGCGTACAATCAGGGTGTACCGGGGCTAGCGATCCTGAATCAGATTTTGGCGCCAGCGCCGACACTCAGCGATGTGCAGTTTATGAGCCACCTATAGTTCTGGAACCCGGTGACCCGAGGCAAAGCTGAAAGCTATGTCGAGGAGGCACTCCATGATTCGAGACAAAGATGCTCTCGAGTATCACTCATCATCACCGGCCGGCAAAATCGCCATTACGCCGACAAAGCCTTGCTTAACTCAGCGAGACCTGAGTTTGGCCTACACGCCAGGCGTTGCCGTCCCCTGTCTTGAGATTCAGCGCGACCCCAACCTTATCTACAAATACACGGCCAAAGCCAACCTCGTGGCGGTGGTAACCAATGGCACAGCTGTGCTGGGCCTGGGCAACATAGGAGCCGCCGCGGGCAAGCCCGTGATGGAAGGGAAAGGAGTCCTGTTCAAGCGCTTCGCGGATATCGACGTCTTCGATATCGAGCTTGCGACGGAGGACCCGAAGGAGGTCATTCGTGCCTGCCAGCTGCTGGAGCCGACCTTCGGGGGCATCAATCTTGAGGACATCAAGGCCCCCGAGTGCTTCGAGATTGAAGAGGAGCTCCGCCGAACGATGAGTATTCCCGTGTTCCACGATGACCAGCATGGGACAGCGATCATATCGGGAGCCGCGTTGCTGAACGCGGTGGAAATAGCGGGCAAGAAGATCGATCAGGTTCAGGTTGTCTTCAATGGGGCGGGCGCCGCGGCCATCGCCTGCGCCGAACACTACATCAAGCTCGGCGTTCGCCGTGAAAACGTCACGATGTGCGACACCAAGGGCGTACTGAGGAAAGAACGGGTTGAAGGGATGAACCCGTACAAGGCGCGATTCGCCATTGAAACCGAGGCACGGACCCTAGCAGATGCCATGCGTAACGCCGACGTGTTCTGTGGCCTTTCCGCCGCCAACTGCGTCACACCTGAAATGCTTCGGTCGATGGCGCCGAACCCGATCGTCTTCGCGATGGCGAACCCGGATCCCGAAATCCCGTACCCAATCGCGGTCGAGACCCGCCCCGACCTGATCATGGCTACGGGACGATCCGATTTTCCTAACCAGGTGAACAACGTCCTCGGCTTTCCCTCTATCTTCCGCGGAGCACTGGACGTGCGCTCCAGCACGATTAACGACGAGATGAAACTGGCCGCCACGCGCGCGCTGGCCGACTTGGCCAAGCAAGACGTGCCGGATTCTGTGTGCCGTGTGTACGGCGTCGATCGTTTGGAGTTTGGACGAAACTACATTATCCCGACGCCGTTCGATCCGCGCGTGCTGATCTGGGTCGCATCGGCTGTTGCGCGGGCGGCCATGGAAACGGGAGCCGCACGCATAAAACTGGATATCGGCGAATACAAGGACCAGTTGGAGAGACGTCTCGGTACCGCCCAGGGGGTGATGCGTGTCATCATCCACAAGGCCCAAACGAAGCCGAAACGCGTGGTCTTTCCCGAGGGCGAGGAGAGCAAGATTCTGCGCGCGTGCCAGATTCTGCTTGACGAGAAGATCGCGACGCCCATTCTGCTGGGCAACGAGGAGAGAATTCGGACCAGAGCCGCCGAACTTCATCTTCATCTTGACCGCGTGGAAGTCGTGGAGCCGGCGGCGTTTTCCCTACGCCCTTTGTACGTTGAGGAACTCTATCGGCTCCGCCAGCGCAAGGGGATTACACGAAAAGAAGCGGAAGAGCTCATCTTGAGCCCGAATATATTCGGGTCGTTGATGGTGCACTTGGGAGACAGCGACGCCATCATCTCCGGCCTGACCAGCCACTACCCGGAAACAATCCGGCCCGCTTTGCAAATCATCGCTATGCGGCAAGGGATCAGCAAGGTCTCGGGACTTTACCTCGTCATCACCGGTAAAGGCAAGTTGTACTTTCTGGCGGACTGTACTGTGAACATCGATCCTTCCGCGGAGGATCTTGCGGAAATCGCCTTGTGCGCGGCCGAACTAGCCCGGGAGTTTGATGTGGAGCCCCGGGTTGCCTTGCTCTCCTTCTCTAACTTTGGGAGCACCCGGCACCCGGCGGCTGAGAAAGTCGCTAAGGCAGTAGCGATCATCCGGGACCAATCGCCAGGGCTCATGGTGGATGGCGAGATGCAAGCCGATACGGCCGTGGATCCGCGGATCATTGAGGAAACCTACCCGTTCAGCGAGCTGAGAGAGGGGGCAAACGTGTTGATCTTTCCCAATCTCGAAGCGAGCAACATCGCCTACAAGCTGCTGGCCCGCATTGGCGGAGCGCACGCAATCGGGCCGATACTGATGGGTCTTTCCAAGCCGGTCCATGTTCTGCAACGAGGTGCCGAGGTGAACGATATCGTGAACATGGCGGCGATCGCGGTGGTGGAGGCACAGGGACCTGCCTGGCATCGAAAGCAGGCGGTAGAAAGACCTGTCCTTGATCCGGTCACAACGGTCTAGCGGGCTGTCGCCCGAGCTGAGAGCGAGACAGAAGCAATCTGTCTCGCTATTTCTGTAAAAGCTGACCTGGTGCGGAGAATATCGAAGGCAGGTGACACTGCAATTGAGGGCGGGTGCGGTTCTTTTTGAGTAACCGCTTGCCGGAGCCGCACAACGCAAGCTTCCGTGACGTTAGTACCGGATTGAACCGAGGATTCTCAGACTAAACGCCCGTCCCGTCCCCATTTTCCGGCCGGTCAGATTTCTGATGCGTCATGTGTATGACAGGGTGGACCAGGCGGGCTGATAACCTTGCCGAGCGAACGCGGAAGCGTTTGCCAGAAGTAGCACGGAAGCAAAAGATCTACTTCTCAGTTCGAGCCCATTGGCGTCAACCCGCCTGAATTGGTGAAGGTGCTAGCGCTTCACACGGCGCGCGATCACGGCGGCCAAGCCTGCTCCCAGCAGCATCATCAGCAAACCCGCCTCCGCTGGCTCCGGTGCAGCGACGGACGAAATCGTAATGTTGTCCATGTAGCCGATGTCGTTGGCACCGGCAGCCGGGAAAGTATCGAACAAGGCGTCGCCGAAACTGGATACGCTCGTGCCGGTGCAGCCGCTATTGGACCCGCAGAACGGGACGCCCGAACTCACCAAAGTGCCGTCCAGGCTGAAGTTGTAAGTTTGGGTGGTGAAATTGAAGACAAAATCCACCGGATGCCATGCGTTATAGGTGATTGTCCCGACGTACGTTTCACCGCTGGTGATCAAGTCAATTGCTCCACTAGACTGGATGTTGATGCCGCCGATGAAGCCGGTCAATGCCGGACCGGTCGCCGCGAACTGCCATGCGCTTCGGTTGGAACTGCTGGCCAGGTAAATGTCGGCGGACATTTCGACGATGCTCGCGGTGGTGGAGACGCCGTAGTAGGGCCCGGTCTGATTCGGAATCGCGAGCGCCGGGAGCACGCTCAGGGCTTGGGAGCCGGATTGGGCGAACGTGTTTTCCACCTGCGCGGCCGAAGGCGTCGTTCCAAAGACCGCCCAACCGTTCTGTCCCTGGATGGTGCCGGGCGTGAAAGTCGGGCTCTCGAATCCGGTGGAGTATACAGTTTCGGCGACCGCCGGCAAGACCGACGCGAGAGCCAGCGTGATGCACAGTCTCAGGATCATTTCGTTCGAACCTCGTGTTCGAACGTTAAACAAGTTCCCCGGGCGATTCAAGAAGTGCACGGTAGGCTACGTGTGCTAACGCCATGAATCGCCGGTACTTTCGAATGCATCCGCGGATGGTGCATAATAGCGGGGATGATCGTATAGGGGCGGACCTATGCCAACCACATCGGCGGAAACCTCACCCGATCGAGCGGCGGTCGCGAGCGAACTGGAGAGAATCGCCGCATCGGCCAGCTTCCGCAAAGCGGAACGCTGTGTGCGCCTGCTCCGCTACGTCACCGATCGGGCGCTCGAAGGCCGCGTCGGTGAGCTGAAAGAATACGCCCTGGGGATCTCCGTCTTCGACCGGCCGGGATCCTTCGATCCGCGAACCGATCCGGTGGTGCGGCTCGAGGCGCGGCGGCTGCGTCTGAAACTGGCGGAGTATTACCAACAGGAGGGGCTCGACGATCCGGTGGTGATCGAGCTTCCCAAGGGTGCCTATGTTCCGCATTTCCGAACGCGGCAGCCGCCTCAGCCGGAACCCGCACCTGCCCGCGAGCGCCCGCGCTTTCTCCTTTGGCTCGGCCTGGCTGCCGCCATCGTTTGTCTCGCGGCCGTAACCGGATATCTGCTGTTCAGACGCGGCGAGAGACCGGCGGTGCGGGCGTCGATCGCAGTGCTCGGATTCCGTGATCTCTCGGGGAGCGCCGAGACAAGCTGGATCGATCCGGCTGTCTCGGAACTGATGAACATCGAACTGAGCGCGGGACGGCAGCTCCGCATCTTGCCGGCTGAAAACGTGGCGCGCATGCGGACCGAGTTGTCGATGAAGCCGCAATCGACTTACGCCGCCGACGCGCTACGCCGAATGGGAACCAATCTCGGAATCGATTACGCAGTCGGGGGCGAGTATCTGCCGAGCGGAGCTCGCGTCCGGCTGGATGTTGTGCTGTTCGACGCACGCACCGGCCGGCAGATTGCCGCCGTCGGAGGCGAGTCGGCTCGCGACAAGCTCTTGCAACTCGCGCAGGATTGCGCCAAGCGGATTCGCGCGCAGTTGGGTGTCCGGCTGGCTACTGGGCCGTCCTCATACCCACCCCTCGATCCCGCAGGCATGGAATCCTATGCGCGCGGAATGGAGCGGCTGCGCCAGTCGGATGCTCTGGGCGCCCGGCCATATCTGGAAACCGCAGCGTCGGCTGCGCCCTCGAATGCGCTGGTTCGTTCGGGTCTGGCGGCGGCGTTGTCCATGCTGGGACTGGACGATCGCGCACGGCGTGAGGCGAAGCAGGCGTTCGACTCCTCGGCGGGGCTGGGCCGCGTGGAACAACTCGAGATCGAAGGCCGCTATCGCGAGATGGATGGCGATTGGCCGCGCGCGATCCAGGTGTATCAGGCTCTATTTACGCTTTTGCCCGACGATCTCGAATACGGGCTCCTGCTCGCGTCGGCGCAGACCCGGGGCGGCAAAGGTCTGGATGCGCTTTCGACGGTCGGCATACTCCATAATCTGCCCGCGCCGCTGCGCGACGATCCGCGCATCGACTTGCGGGAAGCGCAGGCTGCGGGGGCCTTAAGCGATTTCGCGCATACCCGGCGCGCGGCGCATGCCGCGGCGGAAAAGGCGAGCCAGCGGGGCGCGAGACTTCAATATGCGCGAGCCCGTTTGCTCGAATCGGGCGCCATGCAGAACCTGGCAATGCCCGGATTCGCGGACGTCCGCGTTGAGGCTCGCCGCATCTGCGCGGAACTGGGCGATCGAGCTTGCGTGGCCGCCGCGTATCGCATCGAGGCGAATAATCTGGTGGGCACCGGCTCGGCTGCCATGGCTAGACCTTTGTACGCATCGGTTCTCCAGATCGCCAACGAGATCGGCAATCAACTTGAAAAGCTCAACGGTCTTGAAGGGCTCGCTTATGCCGAGCAATTGCAGGGAGACCTACAAGCTGCTGAACAGAATTATCGTGCGGCGCTGGCAGTGGCGTCCGAAATGGGGCCGACGAAAAGGCATGCCGTCTGCCGGGATCTCGCTGAAGTGCTGGCGGCGGAAGGACGCATTGTGGAATCGCGGGCTTTTGGGGAAGAGGCTCTCAAGGGTTCGCTCGAGTCCCACGAACAGCTGACCATCGCCCTCAGCGAAACAGCGCTGGCGCGCGATTTCGCTTTCGAAGGCAGATTTTCGGAAGCGATCGCGAAGTACAACGACGCGGTTCGCATTTTGCGCGAGATACAAGAGCCTCGGGAACTGGGTATGGCGCTGATCGAAATGGGCGAGGCTCAATTCGAACAGGGCGACCTGGCGTCGGCGCGCAAGAGTCTCGAAGATGCCCGCGAACTCGACCGCCAGTACAACTTCGCGCGCCCGGAAATTGAGATGGCGTTTGCGCGCCTCAGTTTGGCTGCCGGACGGACGGAGGATGCTGCGGCCAAAGCGCGGATAGCGATGAACACTTTCACCAAGGCGGGACGCGAAGGCGACCGGCTGCAGGCCGGCGCATTACTAGCTCGCGCGCTGATCGCTCGCGGCGATATTGGCGAAGCCTCGCGGGTCCTGGCGCAGCTTCCGTCTCCCGACGGGCGCTTGCTCCCGATTACCGCGGTAATCGAATTCCATGTGGCGCAGTGTTTCGTGGCTGCGAATACCGGAGGCCGCGCAGAAGCGGCCCGGTCCATGGATCGTATCGCTGCGGAGGCGGAGCGACTTGGCTTGGTCCCGCTTGAGAAGGAAACCCGGCTTGCGCAAGAAGAAATTATGAAGACCGCGATCCTTTAGCATGCGTCCTTCGACCCTGCACTGGACGCGCATTTTCTTGTGGTATTTTTCCCCCTATCTCCAATTGAAGAGCGCCCAACTCCTGAGTCGCGAACTCGGAGAAGAATGCGGTTTGGCGGTAGTTCCCTCGCGAAGTTATGTGAAATGCGGTATCAGTTTCGACGAGGCGAGGTTGGCGTGCCACGTGACGTTAGTACCGGATTGAACCGAGGATTCTCAGACAAAACGCCCGTCCCGTTTACATTTTCCTAGGTGATGTTGGCGAAACATGCGAACGTGTCGGAGCGCTTCAACAAGTTCGCTCGTTTTGCGATTTGGACATGAACACCGGGGAGGCCCCGGAATCACGGGCCGGAAGAGAGACAAGAACTTGGTGAGTGTTTCGCCGCTACGTGGCTTGGTGGGCCAGTCCGGGGACGACAGGGGCGCATTTCCACCGATCCTTTGAGAAATATGCCCTGAAATGCGGGATTTTCGAACACGTCGGAGCGCTCCGACAGGTTGGATGATTTCGCCGAGAGCTTCCGTCAGGCTGACCTGTTCGGCCGACCTGTTCGGCCTGTTCGGCCTCCGTCAGGCTGACCTGTTCGGCCTGTTCGGCCTGTTCGGCCTTGTTCGGCCTGTTCGGCCACCTGTTCGGCCGACCTGTTCGGCCTCCGTCAGGCTGACCTGTTCGGTGTGTTCCTTCATTCGCTGCGCAACGCCACCACGGGGTCGACCTTCGCTGCGCGGCGCGCGGGCCACCAGCAGGCAAGGATAACGACGCCGATCAGCACGGCCGCAACGGCAGCAAAACTCACCGGATCGAAAGTCGATACCCCGTAGAGCAAGCCGCGCAGAAAATGCGTAAGGCCGAGGGCAGTGACCAAGCCGAGCGCGAGGCCGATGCCGGCCAGCTTCAAACCGTTGCGCAGCACCAGGTTCACGACTGAGCTTGATGTGGCACCCAACGCCACGCGAATACCGACCTCATGAGTGCGCCGCCGCACCGAGTGAGAGATCAATCCGTAGAGGCCCAGGGTGGCGAGAAACAGCGCGATCACGCCTTGCGCGCCCGCGATGGCCGCGCCGAAACGCAGCGGACCCATTCCCATTGGACTGCTGGCAATCTGCTGGTCGAGCGTGCGAATGTTGTACACCGGCATCTCGGGGTCCAGTTGTGCGACGGCTTGCTTCACTGACGCGGTGATTCCGATGGGGTCCATTCCTGTCCGCGCAACGATGGTGACGCTGTTCTGGAAATGCTGCGCCAGCGGGTAAAAGATCAGGGGACGATGGGTTTCGGCTATCGCCCAAAAGCGCAGCTCATCGACCACGCCGACGACCTGCATCGCGTCTCCCTGGAGCGCCAGGCGCTTCCCGACGGGATCGGCGTTTGGCCAGAGCATCTGGGCAAGCGTTCGATTGATGATGACCACGCGCGGCGCGGCCTCATCGTCGTGCCCGGTAAAATCGCGCCCCGCAAGGACGCGCGTGCCCAGGGTCGCAAGATACGCATGATCGACAGATGTACAAACAACGCTCAGAAACTTCTGGCTCTCCGTCGGGGTTTGACCCGCCGGCCAGACGCCGGCGCGCAGACCGCCTCCAACATCGAATGGCAGATGAGTGGCGAGACTGGCGCTGCTGACGCCGGGCAGTGCGCGGAGCTTGTCGAGCAATTGGGCTTGAAACCGCCGGCTGCGTTCATCGCTGTATCCTTGCAGCTGTGGATCGACCGAGGCGAGAAAGATATGGTCCGGTCGAAAGCCGAGATTGATCTGCGAGAGCTTTTGCACGCTGCGCGCGGCAAGCCCGGCGCAAATCAGCACCAGGGATGAGAAGGCTACCTGAGCAATCACCAGCAAGCTGCGCAGTCGATGGCGGGTTCCCACGATGCCGGGCGCATTCTTCAGCGACGGCAGAATCTCAAGCCGGGTCGCCTTCAATGCCGGCAGCAGCCCCGCGAGGATGCCGGTGGCCAGCGACGCAATAAAGGTGAAGACAAACAAGCGCCAGTCGGTGCCGGTGTTGGCCGGGGGCGCCATGTCGCCGGGGACGATCAGGTTGCTGAGCATGGGTGTGACGGCGATGGCGGCCATCGCGCCGAGCGCTCCGGCGGCGAGGGCGAGCAGGGTGCTCTCGGCGAGCAACTGGCTCAGCAGACGCGACCGCGTGGCGCCCAACGCGCCGCGAACGGCCACCTCCCGTTCGCGATCGGCAGTGCGCGCGAAGAGCAGATTGGCCACATTCGCCACCGTGATCGCCAGCACCAGCAGGGCCATGACCGTCAGGGCGGAGACAACCAGCGGTGTGTAGTTGGCCACAAATGGCGAAGGCCGGCTCATCGACTCACGAATCACCACGGCGGAGGCGCCCTGCGGGTGCTGGGGGCCATATTCCTTCATCAGGCGCTCCATCACCAGGGCCGCCGCGGCGCGCGCCTGCGCAAGGCTGGCGCCTTGCTGCAACCGGCCCATCAGGAAGACCGATGTGGCGCCGCGGTTAAAGAAGACTTCGGCGCTCCCTGGATTCATCTGTGGCAGCATCGAAATCGGCACAAATCCGCTCAGCGCCGTGCCCCACTCCGCGCCCACGAACTTGGGCTGCGTTACGCCCACCACGGTAAACGGCAGCCCGTTGAGCTTCACCGTTTGGCCGACAATGCGCGGGTCGGAAACAAAGCGGCTGCGCCAGCAATCGTAGGTCAGAACGATGATCGCATCCGCCCCCGCCGTGCGGCCTTCATCGGGCAGGAAGAGCCGCCCCAGCATGGGTTGTGCGCCCAGCACCGTGAAGTAGTTGCCGCTGACCATGTGTACAAAGGTCCGATTGGCGACCTCGCCCGTGCGGCTCAGTTGGACCGCCGACTCAAGATATGCCATTACCCCGGAAAACGTTCCAGCCATCTCCGGAACTTCGTGGCTGTCACCTTCGACAGAGCGCCGAAAGTCCAGGAAATCCGGATAGGAAAAGGGAAACATCATCATTCCTACCTGAGGGGCCTTCTGCGCAATTATCACCAGTCGCCCAGAGTCCGCTGCCGGCAATGGACGGAGAAACAGATCATTGATCAAAAAGAAGATGGTGGTGTTGACGGTCAGCCCCAGCGCCAGCGTGGTGACAGCTACTGCCGTAAATCCGGGGCTCCCGCGCAGTTGACGCAAGGCATAGGCGAAGTCACGGCCAACCGTCTCGATGAGCGGAACCCCGCGGCGGTCCCGGCAACTCTCCTTCGATGCTTCGAGGCCTCCGGATTTCAGGAGCGCTTGGCGGCGGGCTTGCTCGGTGCTCATCCCGGCGCGCAGGTTGTCCTCGATTTGCATCCCGAGGTGGCTCTCAAGCTCCTCAGCCAGCTCACGGTCCTTGCGGCCCCTGTCTATCACGCTCATGAGCCGGAAGAGGAACGCGCGAACAGCTCTCATGAAGCCTCCTCCCCGGAAGGAGTAAAGAATCGGGCAATGATGGCGGTGGTCCGATCCCAATCCCGCGCTTCGCTGTCGAGTCTCTTCCGTCCTGCGCGAGTCAGCGCGTAATACTTGGCCCTGCGATTGTTATCCGAGACGCCCCATGCCGCGGAGATGTATCCTTCCTGTTCCAGCTTCATGAGAGCCGGATAGAGGGTTCCGTAGCGTACGGCGAGCAAATCTCCACTGGTCTGCTCGATGCGCCGAGCAATGCCGTATCCGTGTAATGGCCCGAGCGTTTCCAGAGTCTTCAGCACCATCAGGGCAAGGGTACCTTGCCAGACGTCGTTTTTCTCAGTCACGCCGACTCCTGCTGTTTACCAATATGAGAGTATCACGTCTTTATTGGAAAGCAATAGGAACGCGCAAGAATTGAGGGATCAGCGCCCGGACACGGCTTTCACGCAGGCAACTCGAGCTGCGGAGGACATAGAGCGTTCTCATGGACCCCCTGAAACCCAGCTTACGCTGCACAGTGGAGCGGGTGCGGTTTTCCGGCGCCGGGTCAGCCGTGCTGGGCCATGACGTGTCCACGCAGCCGTTCCACGAATCTTCACCATCGCCAGCGTGTCCTGGCGGCAGTAGGCTAATAGGCTCGTTCTTAGGCGGTGCCGTTCTATTGGATTGAGTTCGCCCCGGGTCAGCTGTTCCCAGGCGAGGCCGGCGTCGGTTCCGTCGGCAACGTCCATGCCCTCGTACGTCATGCCGGGCACCAGCGCGGGCAGGACGGATTTGATGGAGAAGGAGCCGTGGAATTGCGGATGGTAGACGTGCGTCACGCACGAAAGGCAATAAGTCCCAGAGGCGGCCGCGAATGTTCTGGATGCGCTGCTTGTATTCCGGGAGCGCGTCAGCCAGTTCGGCGAGGCGCTGTGACTCAAAGGTCGCATTGTAAGCGACAATTTGCCCGCGCTTCCCCAGGACCTCGCAAAGCGACTCAATAAACATCGGGCGCGGATCGCGTTCATCGTCGGAAAGAAACTCGAAGTGTTCAAGCGGGGCGGAATCGGCCAGCTGCCGATGGACGGACCATTGAAAAGGAATCTGCGAGTAAGGCCACATCCCGGCAAAGCGAGGGAGGGCGGGATAACACGACTCGAAGTCCATGAAGAACAGCGGATGCCGCAGCCGGGATAGTTCCTTTGGGATGGATTCACTCAGCCACATTTGGCCGGTTTTGACGGCGGCACAGATCCGCGCCTGACGGTCGCTTAGCTGGAAATCGTCAGGGATATTGCGGATGAGACTGATGCCTCGATCCGCGAGGGTCTGGGCTTTCTTCGCGCTCAGGTTGGGGAGGGACGAGATGTGGTGCTCCGGCGGCGACGGGTTGCAGTGGCTGAAGAACTCACACACATAGGGGTCTGAGCATTGAGGGCCTGGCGAGATGCCGGGTGGGGCGGTCTGGGCCAGGGCTTTACGTTGGAGCTTCAGCAGGCGGGGCAGATCGGCATCCAGCTTCTTGACCTGGCTGGTCAGGTTCCGGATGGTGAAGAGGCTCGCCAGGTCGTGCTGTATTCCGTCGTAGATGTAAGCGCGGTTCAGGTGCATCAGGCAGGCGGACGAAATATCGAGGCCGCAGGCGATGAGGACGTGGTGTTGAATGGCGACATCGGGCAGGTGGTAGTCCTTCCGATCGAGTGAGGACTTGACTTCAATCAGCCGCCAGCGGTTTTTGGGGGCGGGATGCCATCCCGCCGCAGGATTCCATCCTGCCCCACATCGGGGGCGGCGCTGGAGGATATCGACGCGGACCAGCAGGTTGGCGTGCTGGAAGGTGGCCTCAAAGATGGCGGGGACGGAGGGATTGTCCAGCAGCGCCGCGGTCTGTGAGAGGGCATGGTCGACGCCATTTTCAAAGCCGACCGCGACGCCGCCGGGGAACCTCTGCTGAGCGAGCAGGCCGACCTCTTGGCCTTGTTCAAGCCGGGCCTGTTGATCGTCGCCAGCCTCGTCGGCCAGTTCAGGCTGATGAACCTGGAAGTAGAGTCGTTTCAGGCACTGGACGCCGGCGACGAACTTTGACTTCGAAAGGCGGATGGGAGCCGGAGCCGGCATGGAGTAAGTCGGATCATAACGCAGAGGGGTGGGGATGTCAGTGATGGACGGTGAGCGGTGAGCTTTATCGCGTTGGGGACAAAGCTGCTACGCGCAGGGCGGGCTGTCGCCTCGCCTGCGCTTGATGACATTGGCAGGGAGCGAGACGCCACGCCGCTATGTCCCCGGTGGGCTTTTGGGCGGGCTGGCATCCGCTTGCTTACGCGCGCGGTTCAGTGCTGGACTGCTGCCTATGGAAGATGCCGACGAGGCCTGACCACTTGCGCACAAGCGAGACGCCACGCCGCTATGTCCCCGATGGGCTGTGGGCTATTGGTGGCATCCGCTTGCTTACGCGCGCGGTTCAGTGCTGGACTGCTGCTTATGGAAGATGCCGACGAGGCCTGACCACTTGCGCAGAAGCGAGACGCCGCGCCGCTATGTCCCCGGTGGGCTTTTGGGCGGGCTGGCATCCGCTTGTTTACGCGCGCGGTTCAGTGCTGGACTACTGCGTATGGAAGATGCCGACGAGGCCTGACCACTTGCGCACAACCAGCTCAGCGATGGTCAGTGCGATGGCGAGCGCCAGGAGAGCCGGCCACAGTTGCCAGGTGGTGGAAAGGGCGCGGCCACCGGCGTCGAAGATGCTGGAGACCGGTGGATTGAAGCGGCCGCCGGTCAGGTTAGCGATTTGCGCCAGCAGCGGGCGGTTGGCGCCGAAGTCCAGCATCTCTTCCTGCTGGCGGTAGAGACCGATCTCGGGGAACTCGTGCGATTCGGTGAGGGGCCGGATGCGAAACAGGCCGCGCAGGGAGCCGATGTGAAGCCGTCCGCGATACAAGCGCGGCGCAGCCTTTTGCACTTCGATCGGCTTCTCGAAGCCGGCGGGGCCGATGACATAGATCTCCGGCGCGGCGGCCGGCTCCGGCATTCCGGCGCCCATGCGGTATTCCGCCACGATGTCCCCGGTTGCGGCATCATATTGCGCGGCGGCTTCGCCGGCATTCGAACGCGGAAGCAGATCGCGGGTTACGTTGATCCAGAACTTGTCGTAGCCGGGCCAGGTCATCCATTGTTCGGCCCAACGGCTCTTGGCGTCGGAGGTGAAGACGGCTGCCCGTCCCAAACCATACTGCCAGCGCACGTAGAGCGGATCCTTCTTCTCCGCGTCGATGGAGAGAAGTGCTTCCGCGGCCGGTTTGGTCTCAAAGCGGACATAGCCCTTGAGCGGAGGCGCGGATTCGATGCCGGTGCCTTCCAACACCTCTGCCTTGGCATTGACGATGGGCGTGAGTGGCTTCTCAACGGCCGTCGATCCGCTGTACTCGAGGACGTCCTTGAGGAGGATCTGCTCCAGGCCTTGGGGCTCGTTGAGGAAATAGCTCTTGCCGCCGGACGTGGCGGCGACCTTTTCCAGATAGGAGCGATTCACATCCTGGCCCAAGCCGACGGTGGAGATGGTGACATCGTGCTGTTGCGCCTCACGCGCCAGCTCCATGCTGTCGCCTTCTTCAGAAATGCCGTCGGTCAGCAGCACGATGTGCTTATAGGTTGTTTTGGACGCAAGCACTTTGCGGTAGGCTTCCGAGAGTGCGGGGGCAATCTGGGTACCGCCGTCGGGCGTGATGCCGGAGATCAAGCGCTTGATGAGCGATTTGTCTTCCGCGCGCCGCATGGGCACGGCCCACTGGAACGAGTTGTCGAAGATGAGCACGCCAATGAGATCCACGGGCCGGAGATGTTCGACCACGCCCACCGCCGAGAGCCGCGCGAGCTCGATCTTGCGGCCTTCCATGGAGGACGACTTGTCGATAATCAGTGCTACGCAGGTGCCCTCCGGCGACTTTGGAGGCGCGAGCTTGGCGGGCAGGGCGCGGTCGAGCGCGTCCATCTGTTTTTCTTCCTTGTAGACTTGCCGCTCGCCGCCGATCAGAAGCAGACCACCGCCGTTCTTGACGTACTCTTCGATGCGACTTTTCTGTGCGGCGGAGAAGGTATTGAGGTCGAGGTTGTTGAGAACGATGAGTTGAATATCGCTGAGGTCTTTATCGAGCGCGGAGCGTTCGCGCAGCAAATCGAACTGCCCTTCGTTGAGCGCCTGCAGCAGGTTGGTTTCCGAGCCGGGCGGGTCCTGCGAGAGATACAAAACCTGGCGCGGCGCAGTTCGACTGCTTGTTCGAACTCGACATCGCCGCCGCTGGCTGCGGTGAGTTTACCGGCGATGGCAACGGCCCCGGTTGTCTTGACACGGGCATGCACGCGCAGCTCATTGGTTCCGGCCTTCAGTGAAACTGGATTCGCGCCGATTTCCTTGCCATCGGCGGTGACGTCGATGGAGGCTTCGAGATCGGAGGGCGATTCCACGCGCAGGTCGATGGGAATCTGCTCGCCGGCGTAGGCTTGGCGCGGCATGGAGGCCGATAGCAGTTGAAGCCCGCTTCGAGCACGGCCGTCGAGAGCGAAGGTATCAACCGGCACCGCGACGCGCTGCAACTGGGCAATGGCGCGCGCACTGCTGCCTTCGTTTTCGTTGCCGTCGCTGATCAGTACCAGGCGCGGAATGCGGCCAGAGGGAACGGCCGACATACTGTCCCGCAAAGCGGCTTCGAGATTGGTGGCTTTGCCTTCATCGCCGGGCGTGTACTGGATGCGCCAACCGGCGGAGGTCTCGCCAGGCTGCATCTCACGCGGCCGGCGCGCGAACGGGACTACCCGCATCCAGTTACGCCCGCGGCTGGCTGCCATGCCAGAAACGAGGCTGGATTCGCGGCGGAGATCGGCATCCGAGACGCTGGCCGAGGTATCAACCAACACGACGGCGCCGGTCTTGGTTTCGGGCATGGTGATGGTGGGCTCGGCCAGCGCGATCAGGATGAGAGCGAAGCTGGCCGCTTTCATGGCCAGATTCAAGGGCCGGGCGTTGGAGGGCCATTCACGCACAGCCCAACCGAGCGGGGCGAGAATCAGCAGCAGCATCCAAGGATGGGCGAAGGTCACTTCGTCACCGCCTCTCGCGCCGGGTTGGCGCGAATATCGCCGGCCTGGCGCTGCGATTTCTTGGCTGCGGGCCGCAACTGCTTCTTACGACGCCCGAACCAGAGCCACTCCGCAAGCAGCCCGAACCCACCCAGTAAGGCCAGCCACTGCCACAAATCAACCGCGGAAGGCGATAGGGAGGCGGGCGGCGGAAGGCCTTCCGCGACGGATGCGGGCGGCTTCCACTGTTTATCAGCAACCTCCGGCAGCGTGAACGAATAGATGCGCTCGCGTTCCGGCGAAACGATGTGGACCACGCTGGGGCGGCTGACGTAGAGCTGGAGGGTTTGGTTGCGGACGGTGAATGGCACGTGGTAACCGCGGTCGTCGAGAACGCTCAACTGCTCAGCGTGCTCATTGGGGTCGAGCGCCAAGGAAATGGAGCCCACGGTGCTGGCGGTGTAATCGGAGGCGCGAAACGCCTCGGGCGCCAGCCAGCGAGTGAGATTCGCAAACAGCAACGGGGTGGTTAATTCAAAGCGCAGGTCGCCAGCCAGCGGATCGAAGCCGATCGCGGCGAGACGCGGGGATCCATTGGTGGAAGGGCGCGCCACGACCACCGGTCCTTTATCAATCTCGGCTACCGGAATGTCGCCTTGGAAGGTTTCGAAGACTTCGGCTTCGGGAAGATTCATGGCCTTGGCATGCAGGCCCGCGCCCAGCGAGGATTCTGAGTTCCAGTGCGAGACGGTGACGTCCTGGCCGCGTGAGGCAACCGGCACCGGCGAGTGCTCCGCCGGGGGCTTGATCCAAAGACTGGGTATCGCCGGATTCTGCGGTGGCGCGAACTGATCCAAAAGCATCACGTCGGCCGCGGGTTTAGGTGTGTATTGGTCAGGGCGCAGGAATTCGGCCACAAGCCGGTGATTGGCCTGGAGCAAGGGCTTCAACACTTCCGGGCGGCCGGTGTAAACGGCCATGCGCAGGAGTCCCGGCTTAGGCAGCGCCAGTGCAGCGTGGTCATCGGTGGGCAAGGTGTCGCCGGGTTCAATAGAGGCGAGAAGGGTTCCGGCGACATGGGTCGAGAAGGAGTATGCGATGCTCTTTTCTTCCCCGGGCGCCAAGCTGACGGGGCGCGGCGAGAATTGAAGATCGGCAAAGGCCAGGTTCAGCCGCAGATTGCGGGTCTGGTCTCCGTAGTTCTTCAACGAAACAGAAGCGTCCCATACGTCCGGTGCTTCATCGGACCGGCGCACGCCAATGCGGCGAATGCCGCAGTTGCTTTGAGGCGCATTTAAGGGCAAGATGCGCAGATTCTTCACCAGCGCCACGGCTTCATCATCGCTACTGACACGCTCCGGCCCCAGGTAGACGATTTCGCCGGGCTGGCCACCCGACCACGACTGCGCTTGACGAGCGAAGCCGATGGCGTCCGATAGTGAAAGCGCCGTATACGATGGCTGGGATTCCCGGATGCGATCGAGCAACTCGCGGTGATCGGAGGTGAATGTTGTTACGGGCGTAATCAAGCCGCCCGCGCGAACCAGCAGCACACGATCGCGGGACGGAAGGGCATTCACATACTGCGCGGCGCGTTGTCTGGCTTGCGGCATCAGGCCGCCGCCGGCCGTAGCGGCCATCCAGGACGAGGTGTCGAGCAGCAGCACGTGGTCGCGGCCACGCCGTTCGCGGTTGCCCCACTCCAATTGGGCAATCGCGAGAAGGAGGCAAAGCAATGAGAAGATCTGCAATAGCAGCGACCAGGGATCGCGCACACGCCTGCGGCTTTGCTCTTCTTCGGCCCGGGTGGCCGCGGTCCAGAAATGCAGCGTGGAGACAACCTTCTTGCGTTTGGCGCGGTCGAGCAGGTACAGCGCCGTGACGATGCCGGAGATGGCTCCGGCCAGTGCCAGGAATTCGCCGAGGCTGAGGTTCAGGAAGAACATGGGCTGCTAGTAGACCACCTGCGACTTGACCAGCGGGCCGAACACCGCCTCTTCCACGGAGGTGCTGGTGGAAACGCCGACGTAGCGGCCGGCATTTCTAAGGGCCAGCCTCCGGACCTCCTCAGAGTACTTGTCGAAGGCGCTGGTGTATTGTGCACGCGCTTCATCGTCCAGTGCGATTTTGACGGTGGCGCCGGTTTCGGCATCCACCAATTCAAGCTCACCATGACCGGAAGGCTCCCTGTCCTCGTCGCCCCAGAGCTGAATCAGAAACAACTCGTGGCCGAAGTCGGCCAGATACTGAAGGGGCTTGAGGCAATCGCCGTCGTCGAGGAAATCGGAGATGACCAAAATGCAGACCGCGCTGCGGATACGTGGAGATGAACTGGCGCGCCACCTCGTGGAAATTCGTATGGGCGGTGGAGGGCAGCAGGCGGAGAAACTCCTCGGCGGGCTGAAAGCGATGGCGGCCACCGCTGGAAAGAAAAGGATCGGCCAGCCGGTCTGAAAACGGCTGCAGCGTCATGCTATCCAGGCGCACCAAACCGATGTAGGCCAGCGCGCCGGCCAGCTTTCTGGCGTAGTCGAATTTGGACGGCTGCCCGGGAGAGGATCCCGCCGTCATCGACGCGCTGATATCGAGCAGCAGGCGCACCGGCACGCGCGGCTCGACCTGAAACATCTTCAGGAACAGCTTCTCGAGCCGCATGATAGGCGCGCCAGTTTACTGCGCGGAGGTCGTCGCCATGATGAAAGTTGCGGTGATCGAGGAATTCCTGTCCGGAGCCGGCGAAGCGCGAAGCGTTGTGCCCGCCGACCAGGCCGGGAAACGATTTCTTCCAATGCAGCGTGAGCCGCTCCAGCCGTTCGAGAAAATCGCGATCAATCAGCGGTGCGGGCATGGTGTTGCGGATGTGGTGTTGTGGGATGGCCCCGCGACGTTACGCGCGAACCGCGAGGCCACCGAGAATCTTATTCAGCAAGGTTTCCGTGGATTCACCCTCGGCGTGGGCGTCGAAATTAAGGATGATGCGGTGACGCAGCACGGCGGGCGCCACCTTCTCGACGTCTTCCACACTCAAATGGACGCGGCCGCGACATCAGCGCGAGTACACGGCCGCATTCCATCAGCGCTTGCGCGCCGCGCGGCGAACTGCCATAGCGGATGTACTTGTTGGTGATGGCGGGAGCCTGCGCCGTTCCGGGCTGGGTGGCCATCACCACGTTAATGGCGTATTCCTGCACATGGGGCGCAACAATCACCTGCTTCGGCAACGGCACGCAGCTCGGCAATCTGCTCGCGGTTCATGATCTGGCGAAGATCCACTTCTTCCTGCTTCACGGTGACATCCAGAATGCGGCTGAGATCTTCGCGCGACGGGTAGGTGACCAGGATCTTCATGAGGAAGCGGTCGAGCTGCGCTTCGGGCAGAGGATAGGTTCCTTCCATTTCAATCGGATTCTGGGTCGCCATGACCAGGAATGGCGCTTCCAGCTGATAGGTGCTGTTGCCGCTGGTGACGGTCCGCTCCTGCATGGCTTCGAGAAGGGCGGATTGCGTTTTGGGCGTGGCGCGATTGATTTCGTCGGCCAGCACGAGGTTCGAAAAAATCGGCCCGGGCTGGAATCGCAGTGCCTTGTTGCCCCGGTCGTCGCTTTCCATGATCATGCTGCCGACGATATCGCCGGGCATCAGGTCGGGCGTGAACTGGATGCGGGAATACTTGCAGGTGCATGACCCGCGCCAAGGTGCGCAGCAGGGTGGTCTTGCCGAGGCCCGGGACGCCTTCGAGCAGGACGTGCCCGCCGGCCACCAGACAGATCAGAACGCCGTCAATGACATCCCGCTGGCCGACGATCACTTTCGCGATTTCGTTGCGTACCTGGGCGAGTGATTGGGTGGCGCCCGCAATGTCGGCCGCGTCATCCGAGGCTTTTATCATGTTTACCTCATTCTAGAAGACGCGGCCCGAAGCGTTACGGGGTGAAGTTTCTTCAAGCCGTGAAAAGGGTGCCGGGGGCTCTCAGGGCTTTATAAGGTACAGTACTTTCGTTTCAGCCGCCCACGCGAACCTCTCCGCTACAACGTCTCGTGCGAGGCTGACACCCGTTCATTGAAAGTCTTGAAAAAGGTGTCGTAATTGCCGCCCGATTCGGCTCGCCGCAATGGTTTCACTCGTTCCACACAGACCTCCGTCACCTCGGGGGAGTGCTTCAGGATGTGCATCGTTTCGGAAATGAAATCCTTAAGCGGCATCGCGTTCGGATCCGTGAGCTGACCCGGCCCCAGAAGTTCGGTTTGCACGTAGGGCGGGATCAGCTCCAAAACCTCTACCGAAGTGTTCCGCAGTTGATACCGGAGCGATTGCGTATAGGAATGAATGGCGGCCTTTGTGGCGCAATAGGTCGGGGTCACCGCTAACGGCACGAATGCCAATCCGGAAGATACTGTCATGATGGCCGCGCGCGGCTTCGATAACAACAAAGGCAGCAGCGCCGCTGTCAGGCGAATCGGACCCAGCAGATTGGTTGCCACGATCGCTTCCGCATCAGCCAGTTCACCACTTTGCAGCGACTCTGTCCGCATGATGCCGGCGTTCAGAATGACCACGTTCAGGGCAGGATAATCACGCTTCATCTGCTGGGCGAAGCGAAGGACGGCGCCGCTGTCGGCGACATCGATTACAGCGGCCTTCATGCCCGGGTTGGCCGATACCGTTTCTTCCAGCGGCTGGTTTGCACGGCCTGCAATGATCACCTGGTTCCCCTCGGCGTGAAAAGCCTCGGCAAGACCGCGGCCAATCCCCCTTCCGCCCCCGGTAATCAGGATGGTGTTATCCCTCAGTTGCATGAGACTGTTCCTCTCTCTATTGCGCCACGGCGAACATATGTTACCAGTGACGCCGCCCAACTTCGATGCGGCGTGTTATCCCTGAAACACCAAAGAAAAGACGGGGCAGCCTTTGGGGATGCGGACCTGATCGATTGCGTGGACGATACCGGCCGCCAGAGCTTCCTCCGGACTAAGGGTCCTGGCTTCCAGAAAGAATGTGTCGATGGTTTCCTGGCTCAGCCTGGTCCGCTCGGCAACAATGCCGCCAATCCGCTTTTCATCGCCTTCCACCGAAGCCAGGCTTTCACGCAGGGCTTTTCTTTCGAACGACTGGGGAGCCTGGGTTTGCATGCTGACGCCATGAAACATAAAGTTGGTGTGAGTACAGGTGCGCCGCGTCTCGGCCGCCAGAAACACAATGTTGGCGATGGAGTTGACGCTGCCTGTATTGTGGGCCGTCAGCTTTATGGGAAGAGATCGCAAGTAGTGGTAGAGGGCGATGCCATCCGATACGGAACCACCCGGCGACGAGATCATCAGGTAGATGGCGGTATGCCCACGATTCACCAGATCACTCGTCAAGGCCGTCAGTGCTTCGACGGTTCTTGGCACGATCTCAGCAATCAGGTTTATGTAAGCAGTGGGAAGCTCCGCCTCGGGTGGGGTCTGTGGGCTACGGGTCATGCCGTGATTTTTTGGGAGCTGTGGTGCGCCCGGAGGGGCTCGAACCCCCGACCTAGCAGGTCTCTATTGATTCACTTTGTCGCGCCGAAAATCCGCTTGCTTACGCGCGCGGTTCCGTGCCGGAGTTTACACACGCTTGCAGGTCTCTATTATGATTCGAAGTCGTCGAACGCTTGTTTATCTCATGATAGCTGACGACTGCTTGATGTCGCCCGAACGGGTATTATCAGGAGTTTTTGAGAGGTTTCGCCCAGTCGTGAAAAGTCGCTAGCGGTCAAGATATTTCTCTAAAGTCCCTGTGAAAGCCCCTGTAGCAACCCGCGGCCTTGCGGCTGGCTCTGCCTCACCCCGGACAATCCCTTGAGCCCCTAGGCTGCCGTGGCTGGCTCGCGGCGTGCGGCCGGCGAGCATTGAACCACTTCGGCCCCGCAACTGGGAGCGAAGGCAGGCGTCGGAAGCCTCGAATCGTATCGGCTAGCGGCTTTGGATTCGTCAAATTCTTCGGATTAACGGCGGCGTCTTCCCATATACTTGTTGCGACTCGGAAAGGCTGAAAATGAAAACTCTAACCGCCATCGTGCTTTGCGCCGCAATGCCGCTGGCGCTCTTCTCTGCTGACAGCGGATACAAAGTCGCTTATGACGGTGGTTCGCTTCCGGACACCAAATCCGGAACGGCCATGAAGCTCCACATTGACCCGAATCAGATTCGATTCACAAAAGACAAAGCTGAAGTCGTGACGATACCGGCAGCTTCAGTGACGGAGATCAGTTACGGCCAGGATGTTCACCGGCGAGTGGGGGCCGCTATCGGAATTGGCCTAGTCACATTTGGCGTTGGAGCACTTATGGCCCTGACCAAATCGAAGAAGCACTTTATTGGTCTGACCTGGGACGACGCCGGCAAGAAGGGTGGCGCCGCGTTTCAGGCTGACAAGAACGACTACCGCGGCGTGTTGGAAGGCCTCGAAGGCATCACCGGCAAGAAAGCCGTGAACTCGGAAGCTTTGACCGTTAAGAACTGAGGGCGTTCGGAGCGTTCGGGCTAAAGCCGAGATCGGCGCTTCCGATGGTGAGGGCTGTCTCAACTTCGGCAACACGATCAAGGCAGTCATGGCACCAGAGTAGATGTTCTTCAATCGGCTTCAACTCACGCTCGCTCCGTATCAGTCCCGTGCAGTACAGCAGCAAGTCGCCCTCTGAAATGTGTTCCACGATCAAACGGTATCGTATGGCAGCCAACACTCTCAACTTACTCTCGAGATCGAAGTACGCGAATAAAAGGCGAAGTGGTACACTTCGGGGCGTGGCAGTCTGCCGCCTCAGTTTCTCACGATTCCTCCGGATCAGCGAGAACGGCGACTGGGCAGAACTGGCAACCGTGAAGCCGGATAATGCTTCTTATCAGCAGTCCTACAGGAGTAAGCACTATGACAGTAATTGAGAATTGCAGGCCGGAGTTAACGCGCGAGAGTCTGGAGGCATGGCGCGTGTCTGTAGAACGAGAACGAAAACTGGCGTTACAGCGTCTGTTCGATGACCGAACGGTCTTTATAGAGAGTCTTGCAAGCGAAAAATCAGAGCATCAAAATGTGAGTGAGATTCGCGCGAATGGTCCTGGGCTTCGCTCCTAAGCTGAGCAAGTCGAGCCTCGGGAAGACCTGCTTCTTTCACGCCTTTCTCTAAGGCCTTTATTTCGGCGTGAAGGTCGCAAAGGGTGACGATGATCGACTCTCTAAACTGTCGAATAGATTCTTTAAGAACGAAATTGTCCATTCGGCAAGCATACACCCCAGTCTGCGGAATACCGTGCGCTCAATCGCGCGAGGTACCGGAAATTCGCTCCGGGGTTTATGCTTCCCTTGGGCGTTAGGACTGATCCTACCCTGAAAGTTTAAGCGCCCCCTGACGCTCCCTTGGGACAAGGATTTAATTGCCGCGGGCGGTGGTAGCCATTTCACACCGCCAGGAACTTCCCGCTACTCTCATTCGGCCGAGCGTGCGCGTATTTCGTCGTAGTGGCGAGGCTCGCGTGGCCTAACGTGGCGCAGACCAGGTGAGCCGGCGCGCCGCGGTCTAATGCGTGGGAAGCGTGGCAGTGCCTTAACCAGTGCGGCGATACGTTCGCGGCGATGCCGGCGCGATGGGCGGCCCGGCGAACCAGTTGCAGCGCCCATGACGCGCCAACGGGCGTGTTCTTTTGACTGAGGAATACGGGGGCGTCCGGTCCAGCGTCGCCGCGGATGCCTTCCAGGGCGGCCCAGGTTGACGGAGAAACGAGCACTGAGCGCGTCTTGGTGCCTTTGCCGGTTACTACCACCTGTCCGGACTCGCCCCGCGGCTGGAGATCGCGCCAACGCAGAGAGCAAAGCTCAGAAACGCGGAGGCCGGCGCTATAGAAGAGTCTCAGCATGGCAGCGTTCCGAGGCTTCGTTTCGAGCGAGATCATTTTGACCACTTGCTCTTCGTCGAGGATGCGTTTCGCGAGATCGCAGGGAATCTTCGGCAGACGGAGCGGGCGGGCGGCGTCGTACTGCACGTAACGCAACTGCGCGGCGTATGAGACAAACTCTTGACGGAAGCCAGGACGCGGCACTGACTCCGCGGCGCCATGTGTTCCAGCGTTTGAGCGAACCGTTCAAGCTCATCCAGCGTTACAGTGCCGAGCGGGCGGCAGCCGATGAACGCGCGAAAGCGAGCGATATCCGCAAGGTAGGCCCGGCGCGTGTGTTCGCTTCGCTGGTGAAGCCACAACTCAATGAGGCGCTCTTCGTTCCGTGTTTGGGGTGGTGGCGCCACCTCGGGGGCGATATTCACGCCCCCGAAGCTGTAAGCGACCATCGCGCCTCGCGTTTCGGCGGAGACGGTGAGCATGGGTTGATTCCTCTTTCTTCGTTGCGCCCTCTGGGAGCTTTAGCCGACTAAGCTAAGTATTACACAAGTTCAACAGCTAAGGCCGCCTTAGTTTGTGTTATTTTGGAGACACATGGCCAAGAAAACAGTAGTGCACGAAATTGTTTCAGCCTACCTGTCGTCTCTCGGCAAGAAGGGCGGCAAGAAGGGCGGCAAGAAAGCCGCAGCAAACATGACACCCGCGGCGCGGGCCGAGCGGGCCAAGAAGGCCGCCGCAGCTTCAGCAAAGGTGCGAAGCAAGAAGGCCGCTGCAAAAAAGCGCGGTACTTAAGGAGTTCGCAATGGCAGGTAGGACACGTCTTGTCGATATCGGAAAGCTTAGCCGTAGGGGAGACGAAGGCGCAATCGTCGTTGGCTTAATGATTGCATTCAACGACCTCAGCATGGCAAACGTAGCCCACACGCTTTACAACGAGGACACCTCTCGATATACCAACTACGATCGCGGAGCTGGGATCTATTTCGCTCGCATCCAGATGGCCCACCTCTTTGAAGCGTTGGATCTCGTGAAGGAAGTCGATCGAAACGCGACGTTGTTAGCAGTTGTCGCACAGTGTGGGGATTCCACTGCCAACCACTTTACGGAACTCATATCCTACGCGCTCGGGGGGAACAAGCGGAAATTATTTGCGGACAGATTCCAGTCCCTGAGGCATACGATTGCTTTCCACTATGACCTCCGGGAAGTGAAGGATGCGCTATCTGAACGGTCCCAACGAAAGGGCGATGTGGCCCATCTAATCTGCGAGGCGGACGATATTAGACTGGCCCACTTCCAGTTGGCGGATGATGTTGTTGACACGCTCGTTTGTACTCGCGCATGGAAACTTGCACCCGGGCCGAACTTGCCAGAAGACGCTAACGACGTTCTCAGTTTCGGTTTTGAGATTTACACACATTTCATCCGATTCGTTGGCGCCTTCGTGCGAGTCTACATAGAGAATAATGCGCTTTGGACTCGCTAATGCCGCGTCGGACGAGAGATAAGGAGAAGGTGCATGGCCGTCTATAAACCGAAGCGCAAGGGCGTCGAATCGAAGTTCTTCGTTTGCGAATTCGAGTATCAAGGCAAACGCATTCAGGAGTCAACGGGCGCCACGACAAAGACTGTCGCCAGGGAGTACGAAAAGCGGCGCAAGGGTGAACTTGAGCGGGCGCTCGCAGGGATGCCGGCGCCTCAGAAGGCAGCGCGACTGCGAAACGTGGATGAGGTTATCACCCGATATCTGCATGCTTACCGCTTGAATCATCGCCCACACAGCATTTTGTTTGCGGAAGGGCGTCTCGCGAAAGTGGCTGGGGATCTCGGGAACGTCCTTCTCTGCGATCTAACGGAAGACCGCATTCGAAGCTACGTTCGCAAGCGCTTAGGTAGCAAAGCGTCCGGGCGCACGATCAACGCGGAGCTGGGCGAGTTGAGCCGGGCAATCGGGCGGCCGTGGTCGATGTTGTGGCCTAAGATTCGAAAGCTGGAGGAACGAAAGGACGTTGGCCGCGCCCTTTCGAGCGAGGAACAGAACAGGCTACTCGCAGGGATGAGGGATCGAATGGTAACTCCTCATCTGCCTACTGTGCTTCCGCTCTTGCTCTTGACCGGCATGCGCGTCAGTGAGGCGCTTTCGCTCACATGGGCGAGAGTCGATCTTATGGCCGGAACGCTCCAAGTCGGTCGCGCAAAGACGGCCAGCGGTACCGGTCGCGTTCTGCCGATCAACGGTGAACTGGCATTGATCCTCGCGGCGCACAGGGCTTGGTTTGTGGGTCACTTCGGCGAACCACGCCCGGCGCAATACCTGTTCCCCTGGGGCTCGCCTCCGTCCGATCCGACAAGGCATGCGACAGACGTCAGCCGAACGTGGGACAAACTGCGCGAAGATACGGGCGTTCAGTGCCGCCTTCACGATCTCAGGCACACGTTCGCGACACATCTCGCAGAGAACGACGTTCCTGAATCCACGATGCTCGCCTTAATGGGCCATATGAGCCGGTCGATGCTTGAGCGCTACTCTCACATCCGTATGGCCGCGAAACGAACCGCGGTCTCGGGCCTCACCCTGAAGCGAGAAGTGAATTCTGAGGCGGTCCCTGTGAAAGTCCCTGTAGTAAGGGCAAAACCGGGGCGTGATGGGGAGCAGAGCACCAAACCGAACTAGCCCGCAAGTCGCTTATTACATTTGACTTATTTGTCTGGTGCGCCCGGAGGGGCTCGAACCCCCGACCTAATGATTCGAAGTCATTCGCTCTATCCAACTGAGCTACAGGCGCACACTATTGGCAGTATAACCGCATTGGCGCGATAGCCGCGAATGCCACAATCTTTATATGCAGAGTCCCGTGGAAACCGAAGTCAAGATTCGAATCGCTGACCTGGCCGGCACGTGCCGGCGGATCGAGACGCTAGGCTTTCAGATGTCGCAAGACCGCGAGTTTGAGGCCAACACGCTCTACGACACCCCAACCAAATCCCTCCTGGCGTCCGGAACGCTGCTGCGCCTCAGAGAGAGCGGCGGACGGTACTTCATCACCTGGAAGGGCCGCTATCAAGCGGGACCCCATAAGGCGCGACCGGAATTGGAGACCACCCTGGGTTCGCTTGAAAGGATGGCCCAGATTCTTGGCGAGCTTGGGTATGAACCGGTATTCCGTTACGAGAAGTACCGCCGGGAATACCGGCTGGGCGGCCAACCCGGCGTCATTACAGCCGATGAGACGCCCATTGGGAGCTTTCTGGAACTGGAGGGCCCGGGAACCTGGATCGACGAAACGGCACGGCAGCTCGGGCTGACAACAGCCGACTACGTTCTGGAGAGTTATGTACGGCTGTACATGAAAGACTGCGAGCAGCGGGGCGTAACGCCCGCCAACATGGTTTTCGCGAGCTGAAGATTTATGGCCGCGGATTAACGCCGATCAACGCGGATGGCCTGCGGGCACACGCGCTGTCAGGCTTTGTGCTTTTCGGCGATCTTGGCGACGGCGATTGACATTGCCGCAGCGCCCAGGGTCTTGAACAAATCGGGATGCGCCGAATAGGCCTCACCGAGTTTGTCGACGATCGAGGGATTGGTTTGGTGAACCTTTGCGGCCAGTTCCTGGACGGCCTCAGGTGAAATGTTCGCGGCCTGCGCGGGCGTAACGGAAGTGGCGCCCCCGCCCAGCAGCGAAGTCAAGCTCCCAGCGGCGCCGCTTCCGCCGAGTTGAGAGAGCAAAGCGGGACCGGCCGTGGCGAGAAGCGAGTTGATCATGGTCGACTTCTGATCGCCATTGCCATTGGTGAATAACTGGGTGGCCATTTGCGCGAACTCATTTGTGCCACCGCTACCAAGAGCGGAGGCGATACCCGCCGCGAGAGAAGACTGGGGGGCTGCCTGCGCGACTTGATCGAACTGCTCGTGAGGGGCGGCATTGCCGGAGGAGAGCTTCTGCAGCAGATCGCCCAGGCCCCCCATGGAGGATAGAAAACTCATAGATCTTTTCCTTTCAGACTAGTCTTTCGGTGGAATGTTGAGCACATCGCCCGGGTGGATGATGCTCTTGTCGTCTACCAGTTTTCCGGGATTGGCAGCGATAATCTTCGGGTACAGATTGCCCGCGCCGTAGAAGTGCGACGCGATCTTCCAAAGCGAATCGCCCGCGACCACGGTGTAAGTCTGGCTGGCGGGTGGGGGCGGAGCCGGTTGCGGCAGGCTCGAATCCACCGTCAGGTTGCACGTCAGGTCACTGTAACTCGCGTCCACGGCTTTGATCTGACTCCAGACCTGATTTTTGATGTCTTCGGACGGCGCAGCGCCTTCGATGTAAAGCTTGTCGTCTTGCAGGTGCAGGTGCGAGAGCACGACACCCTGTTTCTTAATGAGCTGCAGTACGGAATCGTACTTCTGCTTCAAATCGTCTACGGTTGGCATTTTTCCTCCTAAAGCCTATCCAAGAATACTGAGCGATTGTTTCTGGAGTGTGACTCTGCCGAAAGCATACGTCAACTATGACGCAGTTTGGCGATGAATAATGGCTTCACTGGACCAAAGGCCAGGAAAACGAGCCGGCGGCCACGACGGGCCGGGGGTATGTCTCCGTCTCGCCAGGTCTGTGCTCAGGACACAGGCTTGGTGGGAAATGGTTTGCCCCACAGCCGGAAGCCACCTTCAAAGGCATTCGCGTTATTTCCAGCCAGGCAACCGGGCGGCAGTTCCTTAAGCAGCTTCAGATTGCCGCCTCCCAGCACAACGTAGCCGGCTTCCAGAGCGTGCCTCAAATCTTCGACAATTTCGGCGACGTACTTGCGCCATTTCTTCTTGCCGTATTTCTCGAGGCCGCGCTTACCGACGAAATCCTCGTAAGTGAACCCGTCCTTGTAGGGCATATGGGCGAGTTCCAGAGGCTGAAGCTCGCCGTCGATAATCATGGCTGAGCCCAATCCGGTGCCGAGTCCCAGAAAGAGCATCCGGCCGCCCTCGTAGCTGCCCAGCGCTTGCATGGCGGCATCGTTGATGACCCGCACGGGGTGCCCCAGCGCCTTGGCGTAATCAAACCGAACCCAGCCCTTGGCCAGGTTGGCCGGATTTAGCAGTGGACGCCCGTCCACCACCACTCCCGGATAACCGATCGCGATCTTGTCGTAGTCCCAGCCGGTGGTGGCCGCTTTCACGGCGTCGACCATGGCCTGCGGCGTCATGTCCGGGCCGGACGGGATTTTGGTCGGCTCCATTTGGCCAGTAGCGAGCAGCTTGATGTTCGTGCCGCCGACGTCGATTACCAGGACCTTGCCGGTCTTGCGCGCAGCCGGTTTCGATCCGCTTGCTGCAGCGGCCCGCTTCGTGGCGGGTTGCTTTGTGTCTGCCATATCTCCCTTACCGTCGTCCGCAAAAAGCGGCGAACCTAGAGGATATGCTACCCGATCAGTCGAATTGCTTCCAGGCCCGTCCATCGCGCGCCATCAATTCGTCGGAATCCGCGGGCCCCCACGATCCGGCCGAGTAATTGGGGAAGTGGCGGTCGGGGAGGGCTCTCCAGACGTCCAGCACCGGCTGAATGACACGCCAGCCGGCCTCCACCATGTCCGCGCGTTGGAACAGCGTGGCGTCGCCCACCATGCAGTCGTGCAACAGGCGCTCGTAGCCGGTGGCGACGGTATCGCCGAAGTACTTTACGTAATCGAAGTCCATTTTGACCAGGCCGATGTCCATGATGGGGCCGGGGATCTTGGCGCCGAACTGCAGCGAGATGCCTTCCTCGGGCTGGATGTGAACCATCAACTTATTTGCTTCCAGATCGCGCACCGGCGTGTCGCGGAACAGCACAAACGGTGTGCGCCGGAAATAGATCGCGATCTCTGTGACTCGCTTGGGCAGGCGCTTGCCCGTGCGCAGATAGAACGGCACGCCGGCCCAGCGCCAGTTATCGATTTCCAGTTTCAAAGCCACAAACGTCTCGGTGTTGGAGTTTGGAGAGACCTTGGGCTCGTCACGATAGCCGAGCATGGTTTGGCCGAGCGCCGCGCCGGCGCCGTATTGCCCACGCACCATCTTGGTGAGAACCTCCTCCGGATAGGGGGGCTGAATGGCCTGCAGAACTTCGGCTTGCTTGCCGCGAACCGCGTCGGCATCGAAGGACACGGGCGGCTCCATGGCAGTGAGCGTCAGAAGTTGAAACAAGTGATTGGGCACCATATCGCGGAGGGCCCCCGAGGTCTCGTAATACGTGCCGCGATGTTCGACCCCCACGGTCTCACCCGCCGTAATCTGCACGTGGTCGATATAAGCGCGGTTCCAAATCGGCTCGAAGATACTGTTTGCGAACCGGAATACCATCAGGTTTTGTACGGTCTCTTTACCCAGGTAATGGTCGATGCGGTAGATCTGCGATTCGTCAAGCACTTCCTTGATGTTGTGATTCAATTCGATAGCCGAATCGAGATCGCGGCCAAACGGCTTTTCGATGATCACCCTGCGCCATTTTCCTTCTTCCTGGTTGGTGAGGCCGGAAGCGCCGAGTTGCCGGACGATAGGAGCAAAGAAAGTGGGGGCGACAGCGAGATAAAAGAATCGATTGCCGTGGGTCTGATGTTCGGTATCCACCAAGTCGAGCTGCGCGTGCAACCGCTGGAATGCAGCGGGATCTTTGAAGTCACCCTGGATGTAATAGGTGCGTTCCATGAACCAGTCCCAGAGTTTCGGCTCGACGGGGCTGGTTTCGAAGCTTTTCATGCCGTCACTCAATTGCTGACGGAACGAATCGGTGGTCAGGCCATCGAAGGCGAACGCGACGATGGCAAACTGCTGCGGCAGCAGATTCGATTTGGCAAGATTACACAGGGCTGGAATCAGTTTCCGCTTGGTTAAGTCGCCACTGGCGCCAAAAATCACCATGACGCATGGATCGGGGACCAGATTCTTCACAGGTTTGACAGGGTTCATGAGAGCTTGTTTGTTTCCTTTCAGGCGGGCGTACTGTTCCCGGTTTGCCTTTCGCTTTGAGATGCTTACCCACTCAGGGGCTGTTCTGCATTGTATGTTTCCTTCTGTAACGGGTTCGTGACAAAACCATGATTGGTGATGGCATTTAGACCGGCGCCCGCTGTTTGTTCTTGAGCCACTGGTTCAGAATAAACAACAGGACCAGAGCCGGGACGAACGCCCACTGGGGCCAGTGGGCCAGGAAGCGCGGCTCGCCGGACGCGGCGATCAACGTCCCGGAAACCTGTGCCGCCCGTTCCTGCTGATGTACGAGTACGTCGAATGTCCACTCGCCCGGCCTGGACAGGTCGAGCGACGCCGCATACAGCAGCTTGTTTTGCGCATTGTCGTGGGTTGCGGCCTTGGACACGAGTATGCCTTGGCGGTTGTTCGCCCGGACTTCCACGTCCGCGTCGAGCACGGGCGCCAAGCCGGCAGCCTGCTGGACCAAGACGCTGAAGTCTATGTTTCCGGCTCGCAGCACTGCCGGCGAGGTGAAGACCGACAGCACGAATGGCCCGGAAGTCCGGCGCACCTGCAGCGTCCCACCGTCGGCGGCCAGCACGGCGGCTAGCGAGAAGAGGAGCATCAACAACCGATGGACCCGCCAGATCACCGAATGCCTTCCGCTCGATGCCAGGCGGCGCTTGCGACGTGACTAGCGCCCGCTCCGCGCATCTCCATGGGCTCGAAGAAGATCCAGATACCGCAGGCATAGAGCGCCAATGCCAAAGCCATCCACGGCACGCCGACTCGCCAGGCAGGCAGGCTCCGGTTGGCAACACGCAGAGCGGTTCGCCAACAAACGTACAGCGACAGGAGCAACCCGATTCCGAGCACGATCATTTGCAGCGACAACAAACCATCCGGAGTAGGCGATGGCATCATCCGGTTGAGTCCGGCGCCGAAAGCCTGACCGTGATCTTCCAGGAAACGCTGCAGCGCTGCGAAGACGCTCCTCTCGGTAAGGAGGTGAAACAGGACATGCGCCAGCCACATGGCAAACCCGAGCGGGACTAGCGCCAATGAGAAACTGCTTACGATGCGCTTCCATGCCGCCCCGCGATCCCGTCCGACCGAGGAGCCAGAGAGCAGCCGGCTGATGCCGATCCAGATGGCGACCGCTGCCAGCAGCAGCGCATAGTAAGCCACGACAACCGGCAGCCGCGAAGCCATCCCCAGGCGCGCCTGCCAGTCGCGCATCCATATCATCACCGGTTCCGTCATGCCCGCCGCATTCGCAAAGCCGCCCAAGGTTACGACCAGCGCCAGCACCGCCAGATCGAATCGCTTCGACAACCGCCCGACGGATGAGCGCTGCGGATCAACTAACAAGGTGGCGGTTGGCAGAACCGGGAGAATTCCGACATTGCCGTGCGGGCAGGCGTACACACAATCAAGACAAAAGGTGCAATCGAGGTTGCCGCGCTTCCTGGGTTGGAAGAGATAAAGTTCACAGCCGCGTTGATTCTCATTCCCGCGAATGCAGTCGTAGGTCTTGCAGCTGTTGCAAACGGCGGCTTCGCGCACTTTCACCTCGAGCGGCGATACCAGCGACTGCACAAAGTTGAACTGCCCGATGGGGCAAATGTATTTGCAAAAACTGGCTTCTTTAAAGAAGGCATCCACGGTGAAGGCAGCAACGAAATATCCGACGATAATCCATGCGGTCCAGGATGGACGGTCCCAGAGGCTGAAGGCCTCGTAAGCGATCAGGTACGCCAGCAGCAGCGCCGCCGCCAGCCACTTCGATCGCAAGAAATGCGGCCACCGATGCTTTGCCGGGAACAGGCGCTTGCCCAACTCCCGTGGGAGCATGAACGGGCAAACCATGCAGAATACGTTGCCCGCGGCGAGGAGGCCGATCATTAAGAGTCCGCGCCAGTGGATCCACGGCGTTACTCCGGCGAGGTTCTCTGAACTTACCTGCGGCCCGAAGAACCCATCCCACACGACGGTGATGGCGACCGCAAACATCACGAACTGCGCTATCCGCCGGGTGTATCGCTTCCGCAACAAAGCGCCTACGAATGGCACGCGGAGAAGATCCCAACGCGGGGGAACGGGCATCGCAGCTCGCAGGCTTGCAGCAAAGCCTGGCCTGCCGACGGATGCGGGCCTATGGCGCCGCTGGGGCGTCAGCAATTGCATTGCGATCACCACGGCAGGCAGCAGATACGCGAGTGAACCGGGCACCCACATGATGACGCCCGCCGTCACCTGGTCATCGGCCGCCGAAATGCCCCACAACCGCGGACCTGTCTGGTAGGTGTTGAACAGCACGCCGCCGGAGAAAGCCAGAAAGGCCGAAAGGCCGGTGTTCACGAAGTCGGCCAGCAGCAGATAAGGAATCATCAAGGCGCGAGGCCACTGACGGCGGCTGGGCCAGACCTCGATGACCGGCCACCAAAACAGCAGCGCTGTGCTGAGGAAGCAAAGATGCTCAAATTCATGCCAGCCGCGGTCTCGCAACCCCAGATCGTAGAACCGGGGCAGGTGCCAGCCGACGACCATTGCGTTGAAGAGCAGCCACGCCACGACGGGATGCACAAAAAATGCCGCCAGCTTTCGCAAGGCCGGCGAGTGAAGAAACGGGCCGAAGGCAGCGCGTACAAATCGAGCCGGTACCGCCCGCACCAGCGGCAGGACCGGCTGGCCCAGCAGTAGCAGCGGCGGCGCCACCATCAACAGCAACAAGTGCTGGACCATGTGCACCTGGAGCAGCAGAGCCGCAAACGCATCCAGCGGCGAGAGGATGGCGATCAACAGCGCCGAGAGGCCGCCAAAGAAACACCACCAGCGGGCGGCCGGATAACGATGGGGCTGTTCGCGATGCAGGATGCGCCAGCCGCGGTCATACAGCACGGCCGTGATCAGCAGTGGGACCAGAATGCCCCAATCCAGCCGCCAGGACGCCAGTGCTGAAACAGCCACCCAGTCCATCGCTTATTCCATAGCTCGCTTAGACTCTAGCCGCGTTGGCTGCCTGCTGGAACAAAGCCGGATCCAGTTCCGGTAGCTCCCCAATGCGTTCCAAGGCGATGTCCGGGGTCTGAAACTGCGCGTTGTTCTTCACATCGTGCGCGTAGTGTCCTTGCCGGACGAATACGGTTGTCAGCTTGTTGCCCCAGGTCTTCTTCATCGAGTCCAGAATCCTCAGCTTGTCGTCAATCATGACGTAGTGGTCAGCCGGGTAGGCCACTTCGACGTCCGCCAACATCTGCTCCTTGTGGATGTAGATCAACACCTTTCCGTCGAACGCTTCATACAGTCCGGCGCCGTATATTTTTCTGGGCTGAAACACGACGTCGCCGTCGGTAAGCACGACCGCCTCGCCCAGGTTTTGCGCGTATTGCACAGCATCGATGGAGCCGGGGAACAAACGGTTGGCAAATGGATAGTTCAGCAGGAAATACGAGACCTCCAGCAACTGGTAGTCGCTGAGATGCTCCACGCGGTAACGCTGGAGCGCCCCCAGGTAGTCGGCGTATCCCAATTCGTTGCGCAGTTGCTCGAATATCTCCCAATAGCGCTTGGATTTCCGTGGTCCCACGACTATTTCCAGGTGACGGCGCAAGTCTGCTGTGACGTGGTCGTGGTCCATCAGCGTGTTGTCGACGTCGAACAAGAATACGAGAGAAGAAGAGGCCATGGCTTTGGTTCCTTTCGAGATGGCGGCATGCCGGTTTCAGCCGATGTGATGTGATACGGCTATTAGCAGCGAGGTTTCATGCTTGCCGTACTTGATTGTCCTATAGTCGGAACCCAAGCAGCCGGTCAGGCAGAGAAACCACGGGCGGAATTGGAGCCGAACGAACTCTATGAATAAGCAATTCATGATTGAGCGCCTGAGGAGTCACCGGGAGCCTTGGGACATGGTGATCGTGGGGGGAGGCGCCACGGGCGTGGGCGTCGCGGTGGATGCGGCTTCGCGCGGATATGACGTCCTGCTACTGGAGCAATCCGATTTTGGGAAAGGGACGTCAAGCCGCAGCACAAAGCTTGTTCACGGTGGCGTCCGATATCTGGAGCAGGGAAATATCTCTCTGGTTATGGAGGCTCTGAAGGAGCGAGGCCTACTGTTGCAGAACGCTCCGCACCTGGTCAGCAACCTGGGGTTCGTGGTTCCCAACTACGACTGGTGGGAAGCCCCCTTTTACGGCATTGGGTTGAAGATGTATAACCTGCTGGCCGGGAAGTATGGCTTTGGCTCGTCGGAGATTCTGTCCCGCGACGAGACGCTAGGGCGCCTCCCGAACATCAAGACGGAAGGGCTGCGCGGCGGGGTGGTGTATTTCGACGGGCAGTTCGACGATTCTCGCCTGCTGATCAACCTGGTTACCACCGCGGCGGAACAAGGCGCGACATTACTCAACTACACGCGCGTCACAGGTCTTACGAAAGACGCGGAAGGTGTCGTGAATGGCGTGGTCGCGCTGGAATCGGAATCGGGTGACGAGATTAACGTTCAGGCACGCGTTGTTATCAATGCCACGGGTGCATTTACCGACGACATCCGGCGTCAAGCCGATGCATCGGTGAAGCCGATGATTTCGCCTAGCCAGGGCATCCATCTGGTTTTCGATCGCGCGTTCCTGCCCGGCGACACGGCCATCATGGTTCCGCATACCTCAGACGGCCGGGTGATGTTCGCCATACCGTGGCACAATCACACACTGGTTGGAACCACCGACACACCCATACCGGGGCCGGTTCTCGAACCGATTGCGCAGGAACAGGAGATCGAATTCATCCTCAAAACGGCTGCGCTTTATCTGGCCAAAGCGCCTACTCGCGAGGATGTGCTCAGCGTCTTTGCCGGAATTCGCCCGCTGGTGAAATCCGGGGATGGGGGAAACACCGCGGCCTTGTCGCGCGACCACACAATTCATATCGACAAGAGCGGTCTGCTGACGATCACCGGCGGAAAGTGGACCACCTATCGCCATATGGCGGAAGATTGCGTGAACCAGGCCGCCATGCTGGCCCGGCTCCCGGACGTGGATTGCGTGACGAAGCACCTGAATGTGCACGGTTTCCATCCGCAGGCCAATAAGTTCGGCGAACTTGGCGTGTATGGATCGGATGCGCTTGCCATCCAGGCACTCATTTCACAGGATCCGGGCAGCGGCGAACCGCTTCATCCCAAGCTCCCATACACCGCCGCCGAAGTGGTCTGGTCGGTCCGCGAAGAAATGGCTCGTACACTGGACGATGTTCTCGCACGGCGCACACGCGCACTGGTACTCAATGCTCGAGCGGCTCGCGAGATGGCTCCTGCCGTTGTGCGGATCATGGCCCGGGAACTGGGCTGCGATGAAGCCTGGCAAGCAGCTCAATTAACAGCGTTTGACACCATTTCCAGGCATTACGTTCTGAATGCTTAGGGCAACAAAGACCGCGACTCCAGGCCGATGTAGCGGATTGGGGATTCCGGGCAGCCACTCCGTGAGAAGCCGTGAGGAAATCGCGGGCGTGCAAGCTGGCTTGTGACGGTGGCTCGTACTGGTCGGCTTTGTTGCGCATCCGCTTGCTGACGCGCGCGGTTCTGTGCTGTCGAGTCGGGGGGATTCCGGGGCGGAGGCGATGACTCTAATGAAAGAGCATTAGTCTGCGCGGGGCAAATAGATGGAACGTTGGACCGTGTTTCCTAATCACACTATTAGGGACATATATGAAACGCTCCATTCTGTTAGGGTGCGCGGCGCTCGCCGCAGCGGTCGCATTTGCCGCGACACCACTCGCGGCTGCATCCCGAAATACGGATGATGGCGGCACTGCTCAAATGATTGTCACCGTGCAATCGAAGCATCAGGACCAGCCTGCCCCGAATGTTCAAAAGCAAGATATAGGGGTGACTGAGAACGGACACCGCGCCAATGTCGTTTCGTGGTCGGCGCTCAAAGGGGAGGACGCAGCCGTACAGCTCTTCGTCGTACTCGATAGCTCCTCGCGAACAGGCGCTGTCGGAACTCACATTGGGGACCTGCAAGGATTCCTGCGGTCTCTGCCTGCCACGTTTAGCACCGCGGTTGGATATATGACCAACGGCCGAGTCCAGGTAGCGCAAGCCTTTACGACGGACCACGAAGCCGCTGCTGCTGCGGTTGGCTTGCCAGGAGGCTCAGTGGGTTCGAATGCCAGCCCGTACTTCGCAATTTCCGACCTCGCCAAACACTGGCCAGCACCGGCCAGCGATGCGCGCCGGGTAGTGCTGTGCCTGACAAATGGGATAGACCCATACGACCTCAGCATGGACTTGTCTCAGGACATCTATTTACAAGCGGCCGTGGCTGACGCGCAGCGTGCAGGTATTCAGGTGTACTCCATCTATCTATCGGGCAAAGGCGGCATAGGGCGTACGCTTTATGGCGTCAATCAAGGTCAGAGCAAGCTAGGAATTCTCTCCGAACAGACCGGCGGATACCTTTACTGGCAGGGTCTCGCCACTCCCGTATCGCTGATCCCCTATCTGGGCGAGTTCAAACAACGGCTGGATAACCAGTACAGGCTGGTGTTTGAATCGCCGATGGGCGGCGGGAAGCCTGCCCTTGAAGACGTTCGTGTCAAGACCGAGCTGCCGGGCGTCACGTTGACTTCTGCGTCGAAAGTCTACGTCAGGCCCGCATCGAGCGGCGACTGACCTCAGGCCACCGGAGATTAGTCCGACGGGCGATCCCGGGGTGGATCGCTTCGCGGTCAAGGCCGCCAACTCATGGACCTGCGGGGCAAGCCGTAGGATTCAATCAGATCGTCGAATGCGACAATTCCCTTCAGCCATCGGACGTTGGCCCGGTCCACCACCGGCAGCGTGGTGCAGTGTTGGGCGGACATCCGTTCCAACGCGGTGGCCGGAGAATGATCTTCATGGACGTGCGGGAAGGCCTGTTCATCGAGAGTCTCGGCGCTTCTGAGGTCTGTTCTCACCAGTTCAAGGATTGGCTTGTCATCGGCGTGACTGGACTCCTCCAGCACCATGCTGTGCAGTAGCGCCATCACATCCGCAACCGGGACAATGCCCCAAAGAAGATCGTCCTCACCCACAAAATAGAAGCCGCCATCGATCAGCAGCGACAGATCCCGGATCTTAGTCTGCGGGTGGATCAAGGGCGGACTGGGCCGCATCAAGTCGGCGACTGTCCGTTGCACGGGCTTTCGTCCTGCCTCGCCACGCGGCAAATGGATGCCATCCTGCTCGGCTAAGGCTTCATATATCGCCTTAGGCTGCAAGCGCTTGGACAGATAAAAACTGGTGAGGTTGGCGATCATGAGCGGCACCACGATGGAATAGTCGCGGGTTAACTCAAAAATCATAAAGACGCTGGTGAGGGGCGTGCGTATGATGCCCGCAAATGTGACACCCATTCCCACCAGTGCGTAGGCGCCCGCGGTGGAGGTGTGAATAGGAAGCCACTGGTGCAGGAGGCCGCCAAACGCCGCGCCGAGCATAGCGCCGAGAAAAAGACTCGGGCCGAATATGCCGCCTGCATTTCCGGTTGCGTAGCACGCGGCGGTTGCCAGGAGCTTCAAGACCACCAACAGGGCCACTGTCCACAGAATGTAATTTCCGCTCAATACATGGCCGACAAACTCATATCCCACACCGAGCACGTCTGGCACGAACAAAGCGAGCACTCCGACGAACAGGCCCCCGATCGCCGGCTGGAACCAGATGGTCCATGCGGGAAGGCGGCGACACTGTAGACGCCAATAGAGCGTGAGTTTGGTGAACGCAACGGAAACAAGGCCACCCACCAGGCCGAGCAAGGCGTACGCCGCGAACTCGCCCGGGTGCGTCAGATGGTAAGCGGGCACGTGAAACAGCGGCTCATCTCCTAGAAACAAGTGCAGTACGACCCAGGAGGTTGCCGCACTGAGCACCACGGATCCCAACAAGGGCGCGTGCAAATCTCCCATGATCTCTTCGAGTGAGAAGAGCACGGCGGCAATGGGTGTATTGAATGCCGCAGCCAAGGCAGCGGCAGCTCCTACCGGCAGCAACTGCTTCAACCTATCGGGGGCCAGGTTGAGCCGCCGGCCGATCACGGATGCGACTCCGGCGCCGATTTGCACCGACGGCCCTTCGCGCCCCAGTGCGAGTCCGCTGGCGAGGGAAACCGATGAGCAAATGAACTTCCCGATGATGGTGCGCAGTTTTATGCGCCCGCCTTGAATAAACAGGGCCACCTTGGTTTGGGGAATACCGCTGCCGCGGGCGTCCGGGAAAAACCGCTTCAGGAGAAAGCCGGAGAACAAGGCGCCCACCACCGGCGTCACGAGACGCCGCCAGGCCGAGCCGCCATGCGGGTACATGCGCGAACCAAGGTTCTCAGTGACCAGGATGAAGGCGACGACAATGGCGCCAACCAGCGCTCCGATGACTAGCGAGAGCACCAGGAAGAGCTGGCCCTCGCGCTGCCGCAGCCCCTCCGCCCACTGCGCGAGACGGTTCCAACTGCGTTGAAGAAAGTGGGCCGTGAAAACGTCAGATTGTAGTGGCGACTTCATTCGTCATGGTCAGCCATACCATCCCATCAAACCACAAGGCTAATCTGGAACATGCAGAGCGCAGCGCAGTTTGTGCAAACGAAGACCTCCCTCCGGCCCCAGATAGGCGTCGTTCTCGGCAGCGGGCTGGGCGCATTCGCGGAATCTCTGCATGGCGCCGTTCGGATTCCGTATTCCGAGATTCCAGGGCTCCCCGTTTCCACCGCCATCGGTCACAAAGGCGAGCTGGTTATCGGCACGCTGCCCAACGCACAGGCTCCCGAAATCGCCGTCGCAATCATGGCTGGGCGTTTCCATCTCTATGAAGGCTACACGGCCCAACAAACGGTCAGCGGCGTGCGCCTGTTTCACGCCTTGGGAATCAGGCGGCTGGTGCTCACGAACGCGGCTGGCGGTATTAATTCCGCCTTTGCGCAGGGCGGCCTGGTGCTGATTACCGACCACATCAACCTTCAAGGAATGAATCCGCTGGTTGGCCCAAATGACGACTTGCTGGGGCCGCGCTTCCCTGACATGAGCGAAGTCTATTCAAAGCGCCTCCGCTCACGGGCAAAGGAGACGGCCCTCGCGCAGGGGTTCGGGCTGGGCGAGGGCGTGTATGCGGCGCTGCTCGGTCCGAGCTATGAAACGCCGGCTGAAATCCGGTACCTAAGAACCATTGGGGCCGATCTGGTGGGAATGTCCACCGCGGCCGAAGCGATCTTCGCCAATTACCTTGGGCTGGAGGTGCTGGGCATTTCCTGTGTTACTAACATCGCAGCCGGACTCACGTCCAACAAATTGTCGCAAGACGAAGTCCTTGAAGCGGGCAACCGCGTTGCGGCCCAATTTACGAAATTCCTGGGCAATTTGTTGCCGAAACTGATTTAATGGTCCGTTAGTGCACCTTCACTTTGTAGCTGTTCCTTACGACTCGGGTCGCAAGCAGGAACGAATGGGACGGGGGCCGTACGCATTGCTTGGCGCCGGCTTACGCGAAATCGTCTCGGCCAAGGGCATCGAGGAGACATGCGAAATTCTGGAATGCCGGGATGAGCACATGGCCGAGATCCGCAGCACCTTCACCCTCGCCTGCCAAATCTCGGAACGCGTTTCGGCGATTCATGCGCTCGGCGGCACGTCGGTTGTGCTCAGCGGTAATTGCAACGGCGCACTGGGAACCATCGCCGGACTCGGCACGTCGTCGACGGCGGTGCTGTGGTTCGACGCGCACGGTGAATTTGAAACGCCGGAAACCACGCGGAGCGGATTCCTAGATGGCATGGGGCTCGCGATCGGCACGGGAGCCTGCTGGCGCAAGATGTCGGAGCGGATCGTTGGATTCGACCCGATTCCGCCCCAGCACATCACTCTTGTCGGCGTGCGGAGCCTGGGAGCTGAAGAAGAACGAAACCTCGGACGGTCCGGCATCCACGTCATACGGGCCGAATCGGTCCGGCAACAAAGTCATCTTGCTGCTTTGAAGTCGGCCGTCGAGGCGGCGCGCCACTGCACGTCCCTGTACATCCACTTCGACCTCGACGCGCTGGATTCCGGCGTTGCCTCGTGGAACAGTTGGACTTCGCCCGGCGGGTTGAACGTTGATCAGATCATCACCATTGTTCGTGAATTCAGTGCGCGCTTACCGATTGGCGCGCTTGGTTATGCCTCCTACGAACCAGCGGCCGACAGCGACGAAGAAGGGGCCAAAGCGGCAGGCGAATTACTGATCGCCTGTTTGGAAGCAATGAAGGCTGAAGGGGCGGCCGCAGAAGGCCGGCGTCTCCCGGGGCCCCCGTTCGGCCATGCTATACTCTCAGAGTAGTTCCGCTACAGTTACACCCCTGTAGAGGCGAGAGCAGGTCTGCGTCTCGCGTTACCCGGAAGCTCAGGAATTCATATGCCCAAGTTAAAGACTCATAAAGGTGCGTCTAAACGGTTCAAGAAGACGGGAACCGGCAAGATCACCCGCGGACATGCCAACGCGCGTCACATCTTGACCTCGAAGACGCGCTCCCGGAAGCGCAAGCTGGGCCAAACAGTGGTCGCGGATTCGACCGACCAGGCCAAGCTGCGGGAGATGCTTCCCTACTAGGGATCGCATAAGAGCATTTCGGAGCAGGTCCAGCGCGCCGCACGTGCCTGTAACCTCTCCCAGCCGCCGGGAAACCGGCGATCACTCAAATAAGGAGAAAACGTGCCAAGAGTAAAAAGAGGAACCAGCCGGCGAGACTATCGCCACAAAACCCTACGCCTAGCGAAGGGCTATTTTCTCACCAAGTCAAAGCTGAACCGGTCTGCGCAGGAAGCCGTCGAAAAGGCACTCCGCTATGGCTACGTCGGCCGCCGTCTCAAGAAGCGTAACTTCCGGTCTCTGTGGATTGTTCGTATCAATGCCGCGTGCCGCAATTCGCAGATTTCCTACAGCAAGTTCATCAACGGGCTGAAGCGCGCGGGCATCGATCTAAACCGCAAGGTTCTGGCGGATATCGCCATTAACGATGCGACCGGCTTCCAAACGCTGGTGGAGAAGGCGAAAGCCGCCCATCAAGCGCAAGTGCAGTAGTCAGGCGTTGAGGAGTTGCGGGGCAAACCCGCTTTGTTTTTTGACAGTTGGAACAGGACAGGCGCCAGTACATCTGGCGCCTTTCGCTTAGCACTTGAAGAACACTATGAGCACTGAAGTCGTAGAAGAAGGCGCGGATACCCTAGCCAGTCTGGAACACCGCATTGCACGAGTGTTGGAGCTCCTTTCGGAGTTACGAACGGAGAACCAGTCGCTGAAGGAGCAACTTGCGGCCGCCCGTGTGGAGCAGGATGAAGCCAAGAAACAGATCAGCGGCGGGCACCAGGAATTGACGGCCGCCAAACAGCAAGCCAGGATTGCGGTACAGGAACTGGAAGAGCTTCGCCAGGAGCGCAAACAAGTGAAGACCCGCATCGAAAAGCTTCTGGGCCAGATGGACCTGCTCAGCGACGTCTAGAGGGCTCATACGCGTTGCGAATAGGGCAGTCCTGCGCCTTGGGGTGAGAAGCTGCGAATGGCCGCCCTGATATGGCAAGCGCTCCATTGCTATCGCTTCCGGCCCGGGGCGCGATGGATCTTCCGGGCTGGTTGTTCTAACCTAGTGGTCAAATGGACGCCGCCGAATCCCGCAAGCAGACTGTGCGCGTCACGATCTTCAACCAGGTATATACGGTGGCCACGGCAGGTGACCCGGAAGACACCATTCAGGCCGCTCATGAAGTGGATGAACTGATGTCATCCATTGCGCGCCGCGGCGGCAATCTGGATTCCACCCGTACCGCGGTTCTAGCGTGTCTGCACCTCGCCGACAAGCTCCGTGACGCTGAAACGAAGCTCAACGCGCTGCGAGAGTCGGTCGATCAGCGGTCGCGAAGCTTGGCGACGCTGCTCCAGCAGTTGGACGCCGAGCTGACGACCACCGCTCCCAAACCCGATTGAGTTTCGCTCCTGAGGAGTGGCGGGTGATTGGCATGATGGCACTATGTCTACATGAGTCCACGCCGGCTTCTCGCCGTTCATGCCGCCCTAGTCTGCCTGAGTGCTGTCTGCTTCGCAGAGCAGGGGCGGACCACGTTCTACAGTGTTCCGCCAGTGGACGCTCCCGAGCTTGCTCCACGGGGCTCCTATTCCGTGGGTGTCCGCACGGTCGATCTGGTCAACCCGCAACAGGTCGACATTCTAAAGCTCGACCCCAAGACCGGCAAAGCCCCGCTGTACGACCGACCGTTGAGAGTCGAAATCTGGTACCCCGCTGTCATCCCGGCGGGCGCTGAGGAGCGAACCTACTACGAGGCGGCCCTGTCGCTTCCGCCGGCGCCCGACGCCCCAAAGACGTTCCTTACTGCCGGCATGGCGCTGCGTGATGCAAAGCCCGTATCCGGCAAGTCGTTTCCCCTGGTCGTGGTATCCCACGGCTACCCGGGCTCCCGCACCTTCCTGACGTACCTGACAGAGAACCTGGCGTCCAAGGGCTACGTGGTTGCCGCCATCGATCACACAGATTCTGTATGGGGTGACATCAAGCCGTTTCCGAGTACTCTTTTCAATCGCTCCAGCGACCAGCTCTTCACGATTCGCGCTCTCACGGAGCAAGCTTCCAAGCCCGGCAACTTTCTGCATGGCTTGCTGGACTCCGCGAACGTAGCCATTGTCGGTTACTCCATGGGCGGATACGGCGCACTCGCCAGTGCCGGAGCTGGCTACAGCAGGAACTCCATCCTGGCTAAGGGACTTCCCGCCGAATACTCGGAAGGGTTATTGGCCGGCTCACCGAAGTTCGCGGCGCGAGCCCTTCCCAACCTGAAGGCCGTTGTCGCGATCTCTCCCTGGGGCGAGCAGCCGCCTTACGACAGCTGGGATGCCGAAGGACTCGCGGGGATCCGTATTCCATCGCTGTTCATCGTTGGAGACCAGGACGACATATCCGGGTATGAGTTGGGCGTCAAGCGTGCCTTCAACGGCGCCGTGAACTCCGACCGCTGTCTCCTGGTCTTTGAAAACGCCCGCCACAACATTGGGGGAAATCCCGCGCCTCCGGAGGCAGTCTCTTTTGTAACGCGAGAATATTTTGATGAGCCCGTTTGGCGCCACGACCGCCTCAACGCCATCAACCAGCACTTCATCACGGCATTTCTGGATCTCTATCTAAAGGGCGACGAGTCACGCCGCGCCTATTTGCACCCTGCCGTGGAGAAATCGAATGATGGGAAGTGGCAGCTTCAGCCGGGCCAGAATGTGGGCGGGAACTTCAGCACGGGCGAGGCGAAGGACAACCAGACGGTTTGGAAAGGGTTCCAACGGCGCTGGGCGGTGGGGCTCGAATTGCATTGTGCGGGCGCCGCCAAGTAACCGGCAAGCAACCGGACGCCGAGCTGCCCGGGGCCAACATTTACACTGGTTCTAATTATGTATGCGCCCACTGAGCGGACCCAACTGAAGCGCCTTCCCAAGCGGGCATCCTATGATCAGGCCCAGATCCACGCCATCCTGGACGAAGGCTTTCTGTGTCACGTTGGCTTCGTGCTGGATGGGCAACCTTATGTCATTCCAACTGGCTATGCGCGTTCCGGCGAGCAACTCTACATCCACGGCTCGGCGGCCAGCCGGATGCTTCGCACCCTCGCTGAGGGCGTTGACGTGTGTGTCACCGTGACGCTCCTGGATGGGCTGGTGCTGGCGCGCTCCGCGTTTCATCACTCCATGAACTATCGCTCGGTCGTGGTGTTTGGGAAGGCCGAGGTGGTTACCGACGCGAAAGAAAAGTGGGCGGCGCTGCGCTGCTTCACCAACCATGTCGTCGCCGGACGTTGGGAGCAGGTCCGGCAGCCAACCGAGCGGGAAATGAGGGCCACCACGGTCCTGGTGCTGCCGTTGAATGAAGTGTCGGCGAAGATTCGCACCGGTCCTCCGATCGACGACGAAGAAGACTATGGGCTGCCGGTTTGGGCGGGCGTCGTCCCCCTGAAGCCGCAGTTCGACGAGCCCATCCCCGACAGCCGCCTCGCTTCGGGCATCGCCGCACCTAGCATCGGCCGTGGATAAGCCTGAGCCAAGAGTGGAACTCGTCATTGCAGCATGAGTAAAAGCAAATCAGCGGCGATCGCCGGCGGTCTCGGACTTTTTCTTACGGTACTGCTTTGGTTCATTGTCCGTGCCGGCAATGCAGCGGATCCATCCGGTATGGTCAATGGCGCGACTCAAACCCCGGCCCGGCAGAAGGCATACTTTGAGGCGCAGCTGCAAAAGAACCCCGGCAGTGCACCTCTGCTGGTAAGGCTCGCTCAGGTGGAGCGCTCTCTAGGCCAGAACGCAGAGGCGCGTGGGCACTTCGAACAGGCGATTTCGAGCGATCCGAATGCGATGGACGCGCGGCTCGAGCTGGGCCTGCTTTGTTCGCAGACCGGAGATGTAGCGGAAGCGGTGAGGCAATACCAGGCTGTCTTACGGCAGGATCCGCACCAAGTGGATGCACTTTACAACCTGGGGCTCATCGCGGCGAATGGTGGTGATCTCGACGAGGCCCGCCAGTATTGGACAGCGGCCGCCCAGTATGGGGCTAATCGCGAAAGCGGGCGCATGGCCGCCGCCAATCTCGCCAAAATGGGCGCAGTTCAGAACGCTCCCAAGCAAGCCGCCCCGTAGCGCACGGGCAGGCGGAGTTACCGGGTGGCGATAATGGTGGTCGGCATCCGTTGCCCACTTGAAATGGTCATTCGCCACTCGATTCGCCTAGCCGGCCGTTCGCTAATTGTCCTGTTAGCGGCTATGGCGATGATTGCCGCTGCGCAAGGGCTACCCAAGTCGCTTCTCCCGCCCGGGGTGGGACCTTCTCAGCCGCCGCCACCGGCCACGGCCGCTGTTCCCGCACCGCCCGCCGACCTCACCATCCCTTTGCCCCAGATCGCCGGCCGTGCCGAGGAACTCGACCGCCTTCTTCGCGATATCACTAGGAAGTTGATCTCCACGGGCGATCTGATCGAGTCCGACAAGGAAGCCAAAGCGCAGGGTGAGGAGATCAACAACCGAATCAAAGACCTGAACAAGCTTCTCGCTGGTTCTCCCAACAGTCTTGAACTCCAAGAAGAGGACCGCTACTGGCGCGGCCTGAGCCAGCGATACGTTGGGCAGCGAAAGGACCTAGTTACCCGCGCGGCCGACCTCCAGAAGCAGATTGAAGCCCTTGAAGTCCAACAGGTCCAGTGGCAAGCGACTTTGGACGCCAACGAGGAAAACAAGGGTATTGAATCGGTGGTTGACCGTATCAGGCAGAAGCTGGAAGAGATGCGCAGCGTTCGCTCGCAGGCGCAGGAGCAATTGAACCTCGTCCTGACGCTCCAGAACGACATCTCGCAGCAAGATCAGCAGGTGGCCGATGCCCTCGCGAGGGTTGACACCGCCACGGATAGTCTGCGCGGGAACTTGCTCGAAAGGGACGCTCATCCGCTTTGGGATACCCGCGAAGCCCGCCAGTTCGATCAGCCGATTTCCCCTATGTTTCAGCGCTCCGTGAATCGGGAATTCCTGGGAGCGGGCGAGTTTCTGAAGACGGAAAAACTTCGCTTGTTTGGACTTTTCGTGGCTTACTTCCTGGCCGTGCTGGCAGCGCTCAAACTGCAGGGTTCTGTCGGCAGCGGAACTTGGCCCGGCGTACCGCCGCAAACCCACGTGGTGCTCCAGCACCCATTTGCGCTAGCGCTACTAGCCGCGCTGCTGCTCACGATCGGCCGTGTCTCGATGGCGCCGGTGGGAGTCGCTTTTGTTGTTCTCTTGTTGTATGTAGTCCTCGTGTTACGGCTGCTCCCGCCTTTTGTCGAGCCAGGGTTGCTGCCACTGGTGCGTGCGTTGACATGCTTCTCCGTTGTCGAGGGCCTACACCTGGCGACGCAGCTTTCGCCGGTGTTGAAACGGGAACTATTCGCCCTGATTATTTTGGCGGCCTTGATCGTTTTTGCCTGGCTGCCACGCCCGGCGAAGATTCTCGAATTGCGCATGGCGCAGCGAAACCGGGCTCTTCTGGTAGCCGCGATCCGGTTCGGGTTGCTGCTGCTGGCCGGATCGCTGATTGCCAACATTATTGGCTATGTCTCCTTATCTCAACTCTTAGGCATCAGCACACTGCTGGCCGCCTTCATGGGCGTTGTCCTGTTTTGCGCGACCCGCATTCTGGCTTTGATGCTGGCCATACTTCTGTGCAGCCCCTGGGTGCGGTCACGGCCGGTGGCTCCTGGGCCCATCCTGCTCTGGGGCAAGCGCGTCTTGAACCTTGGCGGGGCTTTACTGTGGCTCGACTCGGTGCTGGTTGTGTTTGCAATCCGCGACAAAGCGATGGAGGTGCTGGTCAAGACCTTCACCTATCCGGTCGGATTCGGAACCCTTCGCATCACGCTGGGGGGCGTAATCAGCCTTCTGTTGGTCGTGTTTGTTGGTTATGGCATTGCGGTGTTTCTGAGCTATGCGTTGCAGCGGGTGTTGCTGGCCCGCTTCTCGCTGCAGCGCGGCTTGCCGTATGCCGCCTCCAAGATCGCCTATTACGTGCTCATCATTCTGGTCTTCGTAGCTGCTCTAGCGAACGCCGGAATCGAATTGAACAAGCTGACGGTCATCACGGGCGCCTTAGGCGTGGGCGTAGGCTTCGGCCTGCAAAATGTTGTCAACAATTTTGTCTCGGGTTTGATTCTGTTGTTCGAGCGGCCCATCCGGGTCGAAGACACCGTGGAGGTTGGTGGATTGGTGGGCACTGTCCGGCGGATCGGGGCTCGCTCCAGCACGATCCAGACCTTTCAGGGAGCCGAGGTGATTGTGCCCAACAGCAACCTAATCTCGAACCAAGTCATCAATTGGACACTGTCCTCACCGTGGCGGCGAGTCGATATACCAGTGGGTGTGGCGTATGGCACGGATCCGGAACAGGTCATCAAGCTTCTGGTCGGCGTGGCGAACGCTTATCCGGGAGTGATGCAGTCTCCCGAACCGTCGGCCTTTTTCCTGGGCTTTGGAGACAGCGCGCTGAACTTCGAGCTTCGCTTCTGGTCCGCCCGCCAGGAGGTTTGGTTCCAGCTCAAGAGCGATGTGTCGGTCGCCGTTGGCAAGGCGCTTGCGGAGGCCGGCATCGAGATTCCATTCCCGCAACGCGACCTGCATGTTCGCAGCATTGATGCGTCGGCCAGAGGGGTGCTGTCTCCACCTCCGAACCGGGCCGAGCCAACCCGCTAACGGTCTGCGCGAAGTTAATGTGCACCGGTTGCCGCTGCCGGAATCGGCCTTGCCGCTTCGGGCAGAAAATAGAACATCAACGCCAGAATCAGATATACGGCAAGCAGCTGAACGCCTTCCAGCCAGTTCGATTGTCCATCGGATGCTACCTCCCCGGCAATCACCACGGCTAAGCCAACGGCCAATACTTCGGCCGGTGAGAATACCAGGTCCATCGGATGGGGTCCGATAAAGTAGCTGAGGCCTACCATCACGGGCGCGACAAACATCGCAATCTGAACGCTCGATCCCAGGGCAATCCCGAACGTCAAGTCCATGCGGTTCTTCATAGCCATCATTACGGCCGTGCTGTGTTCGGCCGCGTTGCCGACAATGGCTACGATAATCACTCCGATGAAAACGCCGGTCATGCCCAGACTTGCCGCCGCGGCCTCCACCGACCCGACCAGGATCTCACTCATCCAGGCAATCAGGGCGGTTGCCGCTGCCAGCACCAGGAACGATCGTTTCATTCCCCAAGCGGGCGAGCCGTCTTCTTCCGGGGCTTCTCCATGGAAATAGCGCTTGTGCGTATGTAAAGAGAACAGGAGGCTCAACACATAGGTGCCTGCCAGCACGATAGCGATCTCTACGCTGAGTCCTCTCTCTTTCGCGTATCCGGAGGGGCCGGCCAAATAGTGGAAAATAGCCGGGGCGATCAGTGCTATCGACGCCAGCATCATCATGGTCGTCTGGCTACTGATGGCGAGCGCGTTGAAGGTCTGAACCCGGTGCCGCAGGCCACCGGCTAGAATCGAGGCTCCCAGGACCAGCAGAATGTTGCCGAGAATTGAGCCTGTTAGCGACGCCTTCACCACGCTATCGAGACCTTTACTCAGCGCAATGGAAGCGATGATCAGTTCGGCGGCGTTACCGAAGGTCGCATTCAGCAGGCCCCCAATACCTTCGCCCGCCTTGTCGGCGATCTGTTCGGTCGCTTGTCCGAGCCAGCCCGCCAGCGGAACGATGGCTATGCAGGAAGAGATGAAAATCCAACTCTGGTGTTGCGGCGCCAGGAACTCCAGGGCGGCGGCGATCGGCACAAACACAAGCAGCCAGTTCAGCATCGTGTGCGGGTTTAAGGGAGTCCTCTCGAAGATTCATTATTGCGCCAGCGCCTCACTCGACCAACGCCAAGCCTGCCTGACAGTTCGTACAAGTATGCCATTGGGGCGGGGAATCGAGCGCTGAGCCGGGCCGGGAAGACTAGGCGGTCAGACGTGCAGCGTCAGCATGAGTGGCGGACTTGGCCCCGGAAGGCCGAGAGTGGTTGTAGCATTGACGGTACGTGCTGAAGAGTTTCTCGAAGACGCTGTCCCAGGAGAGACCGCAGGCATAATGACGAGCCGCTTCCCGCATGGCATGGTGAGTGTCAAGATCCGTCAAAAGGCCCTTGACACAGCGCTTGAAGCTGCTGAAATCAGAGGCAACGTACCCGGTGACACCTGACTGGACCAGGAATTTGGGACCTCCTTCGGAGGTCACCACGGCGGGCACACCGGAGGCCATTGCCTCGAGGATGACATTGCCAAACGTATCGGTGGTGGACGGGAAAACAAACAGATCCATGTTTGCGAATTCCCGGGCAAGTTCCTCGCCGCGCAGGACGCCGGTGAAGTGGGCGTTGGGAACGTTTGCCTGTAGCCATGGCTGTTCATTGCCTTGGCCGACAATCACGAATTCGAAATCCTTCCGGCCCGCCTTCAAAAGGGCCGAGCCGATCTCCGCCAGGAAACGGACATTCTTTTCGGCGGTGAGACGACCTACATAGCCAATTCGGAAAGCCCCCGACGTGCGGTTGCGGCGGGCGGGCGTGAATAGATTGGTGTCGACGCCACGGCGCATGATGAACGTCGGCTTGCCGGTGAGCTCGTGCAACTGCTGAACCAGTTCGCTGTTCGGCGCCAGGACAACCCGGCCAAAGCTATAGAAGAATTGCAGAATGAGCAAAGAGCCCATTTCCCCGAAGTGGGCAACTGCTTTCCTCAGCTTGCGGGGCGCAAACGCCAGAAGGCGCTCCAGCCGGCGGCCTGAATACTCGTGCAGGTTGGTGTGCCAGGAAATGACAAGAGGGATCCGGAGGCTCAGAGCCACGCAAAGGCCGAGGAAGCCCATATCTCCGGGCCCCGTGACGTGAATGACTTCCGCTCCAAAACTCTTAACCTGCCTGCGAACACGTCCGAAATATCGCATCAGGAAAGGGTCGTAGTCGAGCTGGGCGTCCAAACCGATGGAAGCCCCACCGCGCTTCAATTCCATCATGGTGACGGCGCCATCGGTGATGGTGGAGGTCCGTTCTCCGCAATGGATGCTCAGGAACGGGATCTGTTTACGGCGGGCGAAAGCCTCCAGCTGCCGGCTGGTGAGAGCGACGCCGTTGACTTCATGGAATGTGTCGGGCAAGAAAGCCGCCCGAAGGTACTGGTTCAAACAGCTACCTCCTGATCGGACCAGACCGACGCTCGATCATTCAAGGCGAGGCGCAACGCAGAGCGTACAGAGCGGCGTTCGATCAGACGCATGACACCAATGAACTGGCGAACCACAGCCGGTCCTCCGGTCTTCCAAATGGACCCGATCGGGACCGGCTCTGCATGCTCCGAGGGACGGAAGAATACCCGATCGGACCAAAGGCGGCGTCCTTCGAAATTGTCCGGATAGTCTCGAACCACGTCGACCATGGTCTGCAGAACGCGCAGTTTCAGTGGCTCGTGGTACTGCTGCATACACACCGTGTGACTGAAACGAGCGTAACGAACCTCATGAATGAACTCGACCAGATTCCGGCCGCGCGTCAAGTTGACGATGGCATTCGGTTCCAGACCATGACGGTCGCCGCCCCCCACAACAGGCAGACCCGTCTGACTTCCGAGCCAAATGACCTGACGATTCTCGTCCCAGGAACGAAGGCCGTTCAACTCCAAAGCGTGAAAGGCCGCCCCATGACGCTCAATCAAACGACCCAAGACCTGAGCGTGCTCGGAAACGCCGATCTTCTTTTCATCCCAGAGCGGGTGGTTCAGAACCAAGAGGACATCGGGATAGGCGTTGAGCATGGAAAACAGCCCGCCGAGCCTAGCCTCCTGGGGGTTCGCGGTGAAGGCCTTCAGTTCCTCCATGATGCCACTGGCTTTAGACGCGGGCATGTTGTGCACGCCGAAGTGGAAATAGGTGGGACCGAAAGGAACCGTCCATTCCGTGGAGACGGGGGCGTGGCTGAAACGCTCCAACAATTGAAGGTGCGAGCCGGCCCGAATGTCATCGTGGTCGGTCAGCGAAACAAAGCCGGGCAAGTTAAAGGCGGTCTGAATCTGTTTCTCCTCGAGGCGGTGGGCCTGGCGAGGAGAGAGGGGCGGCGTCCAAAAGGCGCGACCGAAGTCGAGCCGGTCGGACTTCGCGACATGGTATTCCTGTGCGTGCCTGCGAATGGCCGCGCCGAGGTAAGGAACCTTGGCGGTATAGTGGGGGACCATGGCGAGGCTCTCCTCGGAGTACATGGTGTGGCTGTGCAAGGAGACGCCAGCCTGGAACTCCGCGCTGATACCGCGATCCCGCCAGAGGAATTGGATAGGAGTAGTCATAGAGTCTCGGTTTCAGAGTCATTCATAGAATGCGACGGGAAGGTCTACAACGCGATTTCGTTTCCATGAATTCCCGATGAAACAGACCGGGTAAGTAATGTTTTGAAAGGCTTTGGGGGCATAAACGGTCGCAAAAGCGTTAAGGATCGAGGTCTGGCAACACGTGAGTGGCCAAAAGATGTGTTTTGAAACACAATCCGGGTCCAAAGGCCAAGTGAGGTCTGTCCGCGAGATGACGAGGCGGTTTTGACAGAAGTGCGATCTGCGATCTAATGAACGCATGTATCTTGCCCTAAACAGTGTTTTAGTGGCCGGCCGCGTACCGTGGCCCGAGTTTGCGCAGCTTGCGGCCAAGGTGGGCTACAAAGGCGTGGACGTCATGCTGGCGGCAGCGGAGAAGGAGGGCCTGAAACCAACTAAGACGCTGCTGGAGGAATTGCACGTGCGGCCGGCCGTAACCGATCTGCCCGTTGAGTTCCGAAAGGATGAAGCAGCGTTCCGCGCCTCCTTGCCGAAGCTGGAAGAGGCAGCGCCGTTCATGGCGGCACTGGGCTGTCCGCGAATGGTGACTTGGATCATGTCCTCCAGCGACACGCCGAAGGACGAGTTACGCCGGATTTACAAAAAGCGCTTCACGGATTGCGCACACATTCTGGCGCGTTCGCATGGGCGGTTGGGGCTCGAGTTTCTCGGGCCACTGCACATCCGGAAAGCGAACAAGTACGAGTTCATCTGGAAGATGAACGAGATGCTGGAGTTCACGAAGGAGTGCGGGCCCAACGTCGGGTTATTACTGGACGCCTGGCACTGGCACCATGCGGGCGCGACGACCGAAGACATCCTTAAGGCGGGCAAGCACCGGATTGTGCACGTACACTTTGACGATTCGGCCGACCTGCCGCCGGAGCAGGTACGGGACGATGAACGCCTGATGCCCGGTGATGGAGTTATCAACCTGGTGGGATTTCTCCAGGCGCTACAGACAATCGGCTACCAGGATGCGCTTAGCATCGAGATCTTCGGCAAGGCAGTGCGAGCGATGCCGCCGGAGGAAGCGGCGCGAATTGGGCTCGAAAAGGCCAGGGCCGTGTTTCAAAAGGCGGGAATCGCGGATGGTTAGACGACTTTCATTCGCGCTATCGCGACGAATAGACCATCCGAAGAAGGCCTCTTCCTTACGCGGCGTAGCCGGAACCAAGCCGGCTCTAAGGAGTTGCCCCATCCCCTTGCTCACGCGCGCGGTTCAGTGCCAGAGTTTATCGCGGCTCCGAAGTGTGCGCGGTTCAGTGCAGGAGTTTATCGCGGCTCCGAAGTGTGCGCGGTTGGTCTGAGTAACGCCGAGAAATATTCCGCCAGAAACAACAAGAATCCAACTGACGGTGCTGTCAGGTTCCTACGCGGTTGCTTCAATCTGCTGCGTGAGGTTTTCCCATTCAGCCATGGCGGCCTCCAGGTCAGCTCGATTTTCCTCCAGCTGATTGGCCAGGCGATGTGATTCCTCGGCGCTGATGAACGGCGTTTGCTCGGCGGTGAGAATCGAGCCCTCCAAACCGGCGATCAGAACCTCCAGCTGCTTGACGCGTTCTTGCATTTGTTTCAGTCTCAGCGGATTCACGCGCTTCGTAGTTGCTTCCTGGGGCGTCGATATCGGGATCGGCAGGGCGGGGGGGACGCCATTCAAGACATCATCCAGAGTCGGCGGTTGCTCATGGCCGCCCTCTTTCCGCCAGACGTAGTCCTCATAGTTACCCGGATAGACGCGCACTTCACCACCGCCGATCTCAAACACCCGCGTGGCCAGCCGGTCCAGGAAATAGCGATCGTGGGACACAAAAACAAGGGTTCCAGTAAATGTCTCCAGGGACTCAAGCAACACATCCTTCGCACGCATATCGAGATGGTTGGTGGGCTCGTCGAGCAGGATGAAATTTGAGGGCCGGAGAAGCAATCGCGCGAGCGCGTAACGATTGCGCTCACCACCCGATAGCACGCCAATGCGCTTAAAGACGTCGTCCTCGCTGAAGAGAAAACAACCAAGGAGGCTTCGCAGTTCGGTCTGGGTGGAGCGCGGCGCCAGTTCGCTGATGTCATCCAGAATTCGTGCTTCCGGATTCAGCACTTTGTATTGATCCTGCGCGAAATAATCGGGCTCCACGTTGTGCCCTAGAGAATAGTCGCCGCCCGACAGCGTCTCCGTGCCGGCAAGCAGCTTGATCAGGGTCGACTTTCCGGCGCCATTCACGCCAACCAGCGCAATGCGATCGCCTCGTTCGATGGTGAAGTTTACGCCGCTAAAGACGCGTTTTTCACCGAAGCTCTTGGAGACATTCTTAAACTCAGCCACCACCCGGCCGCTCGGCTTCGGCTGAGGGAACGTGAAGTGGATGGTCTTTTCCTCAGGCGGCAGCTCAATGCGCTCTATTTTCTCCAGCTCTTTGATACGGCTCTGCACCTGTTTTGCCTTGGTCGCCTGGGCGCGAAAGCGATTGATAAACGATTCCAACTGCTCAATCCTGTCGCGCTGGTTCTTGTAAGCAGCCTCCAGCAGCAGTAGCCGATCCGCTTTCAGCTTCTTGTACTTCTCGTAGTTGCCGGTGTAGAAGTGCGCCTGCTTATTCCAGAGTTCAACCACCTTGGTTACCGTCACATCGAGGAAATAGCGATCATGGGAAATCAAAATGAAAGCATTGGGGTAGTTCCTCAAATAGTCTTCCAGCCAGTTACGGGCTTCGAGATCCAGATGGTTGGTGGGCTCGTCGAGCAACAGCAGATTCGGCTGTTCGAGCAGCAGCTTGCCCAGGGCGATGCGCATTTGCCAGCCACCCGAAAACTCTTCCGTGCGGCGGGCCCAGTCGGATTTGTTGAATCCGAGGCCGGTAAGAACGGCCCCCACCTGCGCGTCGAGAGCGTATCCATCTCGAGCCCTGAACTCGCCATCGATGCGACTGAAGCGCTCGGCAACCTGCAAATACTCTTCGCCGGACGGATCGAGCTCGCTCATCTTGCCGGTCAGGACCTCGAGTTCCCGCTCCATTTCCAGCAATCCCGAAAACACGGACATGCACTCCTCGAACACCGTGCGTCCGGTCATGCTCAGGCCGTCCTGCGGCAAATAGCCGATGCGGATGCCCTTCATCGAAGTGAGGGAGCCGTAATCGAGGGAGTCGAGCCCGGCCAGTATCTTGAGCAGCGTCGATTTGCCGGTGCCGTTGCCGCCAACCAGCCCGACGCGTTCCTTCGGCGTAATCAGCCAGTCGAGGTTTTCAAAGAGAAGTTTCGGGCCAAAGCGTTTTCCGGCCCCGGTGAGTTGCAGCATCGGTCGTCTGGAGGCACATCGGCGCCCCTCACTCTATTGTCTCTAACCTATAAAAAAATCGAGGGAGCGGTGGATATATTCCTTCAGATCAGCGCGTTTGACGACGGCGTCAAGGAAGCCGTGTTCCAGTAGAAACTCGCTCCGCTGGAATCCCTCCGGCAGCTTTTGGCGGATGGTTTGTTCGATGACGCGGGGGCCGGCGAAGCCAATTTGGGCGCCCGGTTCTCCGATGTTGAGGTCGCCCAGCATGGCAAAGCTCGCCGTGACACCGCCCGTGGTGGGGTCGGTGAGCACACTCAGGTAGGGAATTCCAGCCTCGTCGAGGAGCATCAGAGCCGAGGAGATCTTGGCAAGCTGCATCAGGCTAATCGCGCCCTCCTGCATACGTGCGCCGCCGGAAGCCGAAACGATAATCAGCGGAATCCTGTCGGTCAGGCATCGCTCGATCGCGCGCGTGATCTTCTCGCCAACCACCGCGCCCATGCTGCCGCCGATGAATTTCAGCTCGAGGGCGCAGATCTGGACGCGCCGACCGTTCAGGTTCCCGGTTGCCGAGAGCAGCGCGTCGGGGAGTTTGGTGGCCGCGCGCATATCTGCCAGGCGCTGGGAGTAGGGCTTAGAATCAACAAAATGAAGGGGATCGGCTGACACCAGCCCGATGTCATGTTCTTGGTACTGCCCGTCGTCGAATAAGAGCTGGAGACGGGTTCGCGCATCAATGCGGAAATGGAAACCGCACTTCGGGCAGACCATTTGGCTTTCTTCGAGAGTCTTGCGCCAGATGATCTGATTGCAGCCGTCGCATTTCTGCCATAGGCCTTCCGTGCGGACGCTCTTTTCCGCGTCTCCCCCGCCTTCCATGGACGGCTTTTGCCGAGTGAACCACGCCATTCTAATCAGCCACTACGGTAACATGCGCCACAGACCAAGGGGTCACCGCGGGTAAGGGTGACCGCGCAGGGTGGTGAAAGCACGGTAGATCTGCTCGGCGAGCATGGCGCGGGCCAGCTCGTGCGGAAAGGTCATCGGCGACAACGACAAGAGGACGGCGCCCTTCGGCTTCCACTCCGCCGGGAGCCCATCGTGCCCACCGATCAGAAACACGAGGTCCTGGGCCCGTTGCTCCGCATCGCTTACCAGTTCGATGAAACCGGCAGAATCGAGTGCCTTACCGGCGGGGTCCAGGAAAACCCGCCTTGCCGAGGGGTGCTTCGCGAATAAATCAAACCGTCCTGGAATAACCTCCCGCATTTCGCAGATGGCGTACCGGGACGATCGTTTCACGAACTCCGCGGCGATGGCATTGGCATGCAAGTCGCGTGCTTTGCCGATGTAGTATACATACACTTTCACGTCTCTTCACTATGCAACGAATCTTCGATGGCCCGTGCAGCAATTCCTTGGCCAGGACCTTCCGCCTATGAAGCGTCTAGCGATTCTGGTGGTCTCCGGAGTGCTTGCGGCCGCCACCCAATATCACGAGCCTTACCGGCTCCAGTTTCACTTCACGCCTCCGCAGAACTGGACGAACGACCCCAACGGCCTGGTTTACTACAAAGGCGAGTACCACCTCTTCTACCAACACAATCCGTTTGGCTCCAAGTGGGGTCATATGAGCTGGGGACACGCTGTCAGTCCCGACTTGGTCCACTGGACAGCCTTGCCGGTTGCGATTCCGGAGGAGAACGGCATCATGATCTTCTCTGGCAGCGCGGTGGTGGACGAACACAATACCAGCGGCCTGTGCAAGAACCCCGATCCTAAGGATCAGTCCTGCCTGATCGCCATCTATGCGGGCCATACCGATGCGCTGCAGACACAGAACCTTGCCTTCAGCAACGATCAGGGCAGGACCTGGACGAAATACAAGGGCAATCCGGTCATCGATCTGCACTTGAAGGATTTTCGCGATCCGAAAGTGCTTTGGCACGAGCCTTCCAAGCGATGGATTATGGCCACGGCGGTCTCCCAAGAAAAAAAGATCCGCTTCTTCAGCTCACCCGACCTGATTCATTGGGACCAGCTCAGCGACTTCGGTCCGCAAGGCGCCACCGGCGGTGTTTGGGAGTGCCCGGACCTGTTCGAGCTTCCGGTCGCAGGCACGGAGGAACATCGCTGGGTTCTGGTGGTGAACATCAATCCGGGCGGCATTGCGGGCGGGTCCGGTGGACAATACTTCGTCGGAAATTTCGACGGCAAGGCGTTTGTGAACGAGAACGCGCCCGATACGCAACTCTGGCTCGATTACGGCAAGGATTATTACGCCGCCGTCTCGTTCTTTGGCGGGCCGCCTAGGGACACCCGGCGCATCATGCTGGGCTGGTACTCCAATTGGCTCTACGCCAACGACACGCCGGAGACGACCTGGCGCGGCGCAATGGCGATGCCTCGAGCAGTGACGTTGGAAAAAACGAGTGCCGGAATCCGCCTCAAACAGCTGCCCGTGAAGGAACTCGACGCCTTGGCGAGCCCCATTTATCAACTGCGCAACATGACGACCGAGCAGATTAACGCACGTTTCCGGCGTGATGATCTGCGGGGCAATACCTTGCTGATCGACGCTGAATTTGTACCGGGCACTGCCAAGCAGTTCGGCGTTGTCGTGTTGCAAGGCGGGGACGAAAAAACAGTAATCGGAGTTAATCCGGCCGAGTCAAAAGTCTTCATTGACCGAACCAAGTCGGGCGACGTCTCATTCAACAAGAGCTTTGCCAGTAGCGACGCGGGGCCACTTTCGACAGGAGCGACGGTGAAGCTGCGCATTTATGTGGATTGGTCGGGCGTCGAAGTGTTTGCCGGCGACGGCGAAACGACATTGGCGGAGCGCGTCTTTCCGTCAGCCAGCAGCCGGGGCGTCAGCTTGTTCTCAACCGGCGGCGAAGCGCACGTCAAAGCGCTTAAGATCTCACGGATAAAATCGGTCTGGCCCTGAGTTTGGGAGTCCCTATAGCCCAAGACCAATCGGATCGGCGCCCTTCGACAGCGCCTCAATGATCTGCTCGCGGTTCCGTTCACCCGTGGCGATCGCCGTATCCAACGACACGAGATAAAACACCGCCGCCGCGAAGATGTCGAATGCAAGGACGGCAAAGAACGTCCATTCCAGGTCGGTTGCCCAGCGCGCCAGATAGGCCAGACCAATCGGCACGGCCATACACGTATAGCAAGCCAGCAAAATGAGCTGGGTCTTGCCTCCTGACTGCCGCTTAAACGTCTGATTTGGATCCACCGGGCGTGGGTTTGAGACCGAAGCGTAGTTTCCCATCGACATGAAAAACAGGGCGACTACCAGTGAGATGGCCAGACCGCCGAGAATCGAGCTCGGCGAGACGTGTACTGGAAGAACCAGCAGGATGGCAGTGGTCAGCGCAGTTTGCAAGGCGATGAAAATCGCCGCGACGAAGTTCTTGGCCTTGATGACCTGAGCCAGACTCACGGGCGTTATGAAGTAGAGCTGTGCCGCGCTCCGGTCAAAGCCGAAAATGTTCCACACCAGCACTTCTCCTGTGATGAGCATTCCGTAGCTGTTGATGAAGGCGAGATAGTTGCGTGCCATAAAGCGGCTGCCGGTGGTACCAAACGCCATGGGAAAAAAAATTAGCGCACCGAACAGGCAGGCCATGCCGAATACCACTCGAAAGCGCGGGGTTCGAACCAGCGACCGTAGTTCCTTTTCGATCAGGGCCGCATAGGGATCGCGAAAGAGTCGCCCTGGCAAGCCCAGCACAAATGCACCGAATTCGGCCATGGGCGTTGCTTTCGATGAACGCGTCTCCCGCTCGGTGGAAACGGCCTCGGCGGTTCCGAAATCGATCAGCATCGAGCGTGCAAACTGCCGCTTTGCCAAGAAATATGCCAGCGCTACCCACGCCAGAACGGCGCACACCGAAAGCGCGCTAGGGAAGCCGAGAGCTGTCACCGCGAATTCGCGCCAGGGCGTGATGGACCCGTGCGAGACAAGAATGTAGAAGGGTTGTACTTGCTTACCCAGCGAAGTCTGCGTCAACACCTGGGGCAGGACGCTAATCAGGATAATCGCCAGCACGAGCACTTCACGCAAGTGTTTCTTCTTGAAGAGCCGGAGCATCCACTCGCGGATCGCCAGCGACAGAAAAAGATTGAGCGGCAGAAACAGCAGTAGCGTCAGGGGCCATATCCCGTGAATTGCCGGATGTCGCTGAAGGCCAATGACGACGCCAAGCAGCAGGAAAACCGCTTCGGGGGCGGTGGTCAGCCGCAGCAGAACTTCCACCAGAAACAACGTGCTGGTGTGAATTGGGTAGACCAGCAGCTTGTTCAGCTCCAGCGACCAGCCGCTGCTCATTGTCATGACAGGCAATACCTGCCAAAAAATGAGCAGGCCCAGCAGACCCGCCGGCAGGAATTGTCTTAGCCCCGAGAAAGGCGCCTTCGGAAGAACCTCCGCCAGCATGCCGCCCAGACAGATGAACAGCCCGTACCACAGCAGCGTCAGAAAGGCGAGCAGAGCGGCGCCCCAACTGGTTCTCGGCAGATAATTTCGGATCGTGCGAAATTGGGCCCAAACGATAGCGCGGATCTGTGCAGACATAAACGTTCGGGCCGGTCTTCTAGAGCCAGTCGAGCTTTTCCGAGGTTTTCGCGCCGACCACCCGGACGAAAATCTCCTCCAGCGTGCTTGACGATTCGGCCGCTTGGGCTCGCAATTCGTTCAGCGTGCCTTCCACCACAACCTTGCCTCGATTGATGATCGCCAGACGGTCACATAGCCTCTCCACCACTTCCAATACGTGTGATGTCAGGAAGATGGTGCAACCCCGCCGCACCTGCTCCAGCAGTATGTCCTTCATCAACCTTGCGCCGACTGCATCCACGCCTTCAAATGGCTCATCCATCAAGAACAGTTTCGGCCGGTGAATCAGCGCAGCCGCCATCGCCACTCGTTTGCGCATGCCTCTGGAATACTCGCCGATAAGCTTCTTCTCGTGTTCGTCCAGTTCAAATAGAGACATCAGTTCACGGGCCCGTTCAATCGCCATCGGGCGCGGCAGACCGTACATGCGCGCGACAAACTGCAGGTACTCGGAGCCGGTCAGATGATCGAACAAAAGGCTGTCATCGGGCACCAGCCCGATCTCTTTCCGAATCTCGTACGACTTTTCCGGAAGCGGCAGGCCGAGCACTTTGATGGAGCCGGAGGTGGGTTGAACAAGCCCCATCAGCATGCGAATGGTAGTTGTCTTTCCCGCGCCATTCGGTCCCAGAAACCCGAAGAAACAGCCTGCGGGCACGGTGACAGTAAGGCCGTCAACGGCGAAGAATCCGTTGTAGTCTTTGCGCAGTTCGACAATTTCAATGGCCGGCGCCGGAGGCGGCGCAGCGGAGGCGGGGCGCACGTCTTCGACTTCATGAACCAGACTTTCCAGGCTCGTGACTGGCGCTTCCGTTTGAGAATCGTCCATCTTCGTCTCTATGAGTATCGCGCAGCGACCTCAGCAGCGCCGTAAGCGGCCACCTTCGACCCAGAGGCCGTTTATCTCAAGGCTTTTGCACTTCGGGTTCGGCTCGCAGGGCCGCCACCAGAGTTCCAGTGTCACGCAAGACCGCCAGACGCGCGCGCTGCAGTTGTACTTCCGCGGCGTAGAGTTGGATCCAGCGTTCGTTTTCCGCTACCCGCGCCTGCTCCACGCGGCTCAAAGGAGCGCGGCCCTCCGTCATTTGCGCGATGAGCACGGACAAGTCCTCGCGGGCGAGTTCCAGTTGCATCTGGGCAATCGTGCGGGCGCCTTCCGCTTTCTTCCACTGTTGATAGCTGCGGCGGGTGTTCATGGAAATCTGGTTGCGTGTGTCATTCATCTGCAGCCGCAGCTTGGCGATATCTGTGGCGGCCTGATCAGCCAAGGCTTTGGCGGCCGAGCCCACCAGTAAAGGGATCGTGATGGATACACCAAGCTGTCCGTTGTTGGCCTGAAACTTTGTGAAGTAATTCTGATAGTTGTATTTCCCGAACAACGCGTATTGGGCAACCAGGCCAACTTGAGGCAGCCGTTGTGCATTTTGGGCCCGGATCTCCAATTCCTTGGCCAAAACGGTAGACTGAAAACGCTGTAGTTGACGACTCTGCTTCAGCGCCAAATCAACGCATTCGTCTTCCGACTTGAGTTCCGGAGCCAGGAGTTTTTCCGGTTGGACCGCCTGCACACGGTCGGTCGCTGGATACCCGATGGTAACCGCCAGCAGCATCTCTTCGTAATCGAGGTCCGCCGTTGCCGCTTCCAAACGCTGGTTTACTGAAGCCAGATTCACCTCGGCGCGCTTGGATTCCACGGCCAGTTCCGATCCTTCCTCAACCCGCGCTTTCATGGTTTCCACGACCTTGGTGAGGCTCGGCACCTGCTGGGACAAGACCTCCACTTGTTTGGCAGTTTCCAGCACATCAAGGTACTGAATCGCAGTCCGGTAGGCGACTTCATCCGACTTAGCCTGCGCATCCATTTGCGCGCCGCGTGCATTTTCTCGCGCCTCCGCCACCTGGTAACTCGCCGGACGATTGAAAAGCGACATGTTGGTCTTCGCCTCGAATATGCTGGGCGCATTCCCATCAATTGAATTGGGGTAGCCGGAAGTCCATGCCAGGCCGCTTCCCCCAATTACCTTGGGCGAAAACGGGTCCTTGGCAACACGGATGCCTTGCTCCGCCCGCTGGGCGTCGAGGCGCGCCAGGAGGACGTCGGCGTTCTGTTTGGCAGCGAAGTCTAGTGCCTGGCGAAGCGTCAGTGTGTGGACTTCCGCTGACGCCGTTACGCAGCAACCTAGAAAGACAATGGTCGGCGCGCACGCTGCACTAGCAAAGAGGCGCCTGGCGCATTGAGCGGCCCGTGTCGAAGTAAGGGGTTTCGGGAGTAACACATTCCAATCCTACCCCTGCCGCAACACACGGCGTCCTTTAAGCGCCGGTGTCCCGAACAGCCTTCGCGGTTAGCGCAGCCTCGAGTTCCGTCACGCGCCTTTCCAAGTCGCGGAGGTGGCTGAGCATGTTGGGTAGCTTGGGGAAACCAGTCGCTGCGCGGATCCACTGGCGGACTTCGAACGCCGGCGACCCCGCCACGACGGCACCTGGAGGAACGTCGTGCCCCACACCAGCTTGCGCGTACACCGTGCCCCCCTTGTGGATCGTCAGGTGCCCGGCCGAACCGCTTTGCCCGGCCATCGTGACGTCTTCTTCGAGCACGGTGCTTCCAGCAAGTCCCGCCTGAGCGCAGATAATATTGCGTTCACCCACGACGCACGCGTGACCAATTTGCACCAAGCTATCGATCTTTGCTCCTTGCTTCACCCGCGTTTCGCCCAGGGTCGCGCGATCCACCGAAGTCAGCGTTTGAATCTCCACGTCGTCTTCCAGGACTGTGATTCCGGTTTGGACGATTTTAAACTGATCGCCCGCGTTGGTTTTTGCAAAACCGAAGCCGTCACCTCCGATCACTACGCTGTTGTGGAGTGTCACCCGGTTGCCAATACGGCAGAATTCGCGCACTGAGACGTGGGAGTGGGCGGTGAAATCGTCACCGATTTCGCAGCCATCGTATAGAACGACGTGAGGATGTATGACGGCCCGCGCTCCCAAGCGGACATTCTCACCGAGGACCGCGTAGGCCCCAATGGAGGCCTGCGGTCCCACCTGCGCGCTACTCGCGATGACGGCAGTCGGGTGAATGCCCGGTAAGGGACACGTGGGTTGGTAAAAGAAAGCCAGCGCCCGCGCGAAATCGTGATAGGGATTCGTCGACACCAGCGTCGCAGCGCCGATACCTTGCAGTGCTTCCGTTGCCAGCACCGCCGCGGCCTTGGTGGCTTTCAGTTTGGGCGCATATTTGAGATTGGCCAGAAAGCTGACTTGCTGGGGACCCGCTCTTTCCAGCGTCGACATACCCGTGATCCTTACATCTGGATCGCCGACCAGTTGGCATCCAAGCTTCTGCGCAAGTTCGCCCAACGTAAAGGAAATCATATCCACTATTCAACCAGCAAGCGCCTTGGTGAGCGGGATCCAGCTCCGGTCAACCCCGGCGGGTACATCCAGCCGGGGCGCCCCTGCGGTGCGCGGCTCTAGCGGGATACGAGAGCGTGTTGAGAACGGCAGGTTTCCGAGCAATAGTAAAACGTCTGCTTTCCATCCTGGCGCTGATATGCGGTCGATCCAGCTACGAAAGTGCCGCACACAGGATCCTTATGCAATTCCCCGCTGACCTGCATGGCAGGGCGCTTTGCACCATTTGATACGTTTCCGGGCCCCGAAACAAGATTGCCGAACATCTTCATGACAATGCCAATCACCGAACGAAGGATGGTGATCAGCATCACGATAAGCAGAAGGATCGGGATGATGCGGAAGATGCGGAACATTTGCGGGGGCTCTCCTTCTCCTATGATCGCTCAGCCGCGCCACGGCCTAGCGGCCGACGCTCAGGATCCTGCTACGGGCGCCCGGGGTGCGGGCTGCCCTATTTGAGAGGCCTGAAGGCCGGCTGCCGTGGTTAGCTAGCTGTCAGCAGGACCTAGGGCTTTTTCTTCTTCGCCGGCGCTGTGGGGTTGCTGTAATTCGTTTGCACCGTTTCGCCGAGCGTGGCCAGCATATCTTTGGCTTGCTGGGCGAACTGGCCATCCGGCTTCAATTGCAAGTATTTCTGGAACTCGTCGGCGGTGCCGGGCGGCGGCTGAATCTTGCCGGTTTTCGGATCGACGGCGGCCTTCGACAAGAGACAGATCCCGTATTGATAATGCGCATCCGCGTAGTTTGGGTCGGCTTCGATCGATTTCTTAAAGAACTCAGCGGCCGGATCGTTCTGCCCGCTGTTTACCAGATTGGCGCCCAAGTTGAAGTAAGCCTTTGCAGCCATCGATGGATCAAGCTGAGCTGCCTTACTCAAGGCTTCGGTTGCCTCCGGAATCTTGCGCTCGGCGCCATAGGCATTGCCGATCTGGTTGTAGAAGCCAGCCTGAGTGGGCACGTCAACGTTTGGAAGGGCTAACGCCTTCTTGTAGGTGTCGACCGCCTTTTCGTAAGTGGCGGCCTTGTCGGCGCCGGTTTGAACGGCTGCCAGCCCCAGGTAGGAGGCGCCCAGTTTCTCATACACGGCTAACTGCGAAGGATCCAATTCGCCGGCCTTACTGAAGTTCGTGATCGCCTCGTTGTATTTCGCCGCCTTCGCGGCCGTGTCCGCAGCCTGCGGGGCAGCTTCCAGAGCCGCTACGCCTGCATTGTATGCATCGTTCAGCTCCTTGTTTTTCTTCATCTGCTCAGCGCGTTCTTTGGCCTGCTTTTCGAGCTTGGCCTTCTCCTCTGCGCTCATGCCCCGGGCTTGGTCTTTGGTCAACGTTCCGCTTTCGGCCGCTTGTGCCAAGGCTGCACTCTGGGCTTTCGCTTTTCCGGCGTCAAAATTAACAGTCGTGTTCTCGCCGTATTGGGAGTGGACTCCCTTGATGCTGTCGACGACTTGGCCATCGACTTCGCAGGTGATGTCATAGGTTCCGAGCGGCAGGCCAGTATAGAACCAGTGGCCCTTCTTGTCGGATGCTACTTTATAGTTGCCTTTCACATCGGTCCGCGTGAGGTGAATCATTGCGCCTTTTAAGGGCTTGCCATCCTCGCCCTTAACGTCACCTTCCATGGTGGTGATTTGGGCAAAGAGGGTGGTGGACAGCGCCACCAGCAGACCGGCAGAAATCGTAAATCGTCGCAACTGGGCGATCATTAGGTTGGACTCCTTATTCGAAATAATTCAGCCTCAGAATACTACACTAGGGCTGCGCTCGAAACTGACAATAAGGTATTACATGCCAGTTTCTTTGTGTACAGAGCGCAGGGTATGTCCTGACTTTTCAACCAGCTAGGCTACCTGCAACAATCTTTGTTCCAATCCGCATGGGTCTCTTGAATCCCCAATTGGTGCCGCTGGACTCCAGGAAAAGCAACTTGGGTGGGACAATACGCATCTGAGTAGCTATGGGTGGGGCGGATCGGTAGAATAAGACATACGGACTCAATGGCTAAACGATTTCAATGGTTTGCGGGCAGAGTAGTCCTCGGGTGGTTGTTTGTTGCGGCAGCAATTGCGGCTGTGAATCCAAAGGCCGCAGAGCTTTACACCGCGACGGACTATCAGGGTTCGCTCGCGCTGCTCGACAAGCATTCCGGCGACCCCGAGGTTCTCAACCTCATTGGCCGGGATTTCTTCATGATGGGCGAATTTCACAAGGCTAGTGACTATTTCGCCAAAGCTCTTGCAGCCGACCCGACAAGCAGTGATCAGGCTATGTGGCTGGGCCGTGCCTACGGACGCTGTGCCGAAACCGCCAGCCCGTTTGCCGCTCCCGGCTACGCTTCCAAAGCTCGTCAGAACTTCGAGCTTGCGGTCAAGCTGAATCCCAAGAACAAAGAAGCGTTGAGCGACCTTTTCGATTATTACCTCGAGGCTCCTGGATTCCTCGGCGGCGGCTACGACAAGGCCGTCGGAGTGGCTGACCAAATTGCCGCAATTGAGCCCGCCGAGGGATACTTTGCCAGGGCCAGTCTCGCCCAGAAGAAAAAAGACTATTTCAACGCCGAGAGCGATCTGCGAAGGGCAGCCGCGTCCGCCCCTCGTCAAGTGGGAAAGGTCATCGAACTAGCCAAATTCCTGGCCAGCCAGGGCCGAAACAGCGAGAGCGATGCCCTATTCTTAACGGCGGAACGTGAGTTTCCCAATTCGCCCAAGCTCTGGTTTGCCCATGCCAAGATTCTGGTAAAGCAACGGCGCAACCTCGATGAGGCGAAGCAGCTGTTGCACAAGTATCTTCAGGCCCCAATCACCGTGGACGACCCCCCACGAAGTGAAGCCGAGGCGCTGTTGAAGCAGGCGACGGGCGCATAACGGCGGCCTCGCCTCCCGGTACACTCAAATTGCATGAATCTTACTGAAGCGATCCGCTTCAGCCTGCAAGCATTGCAAGCGAACCGGCTTCGAACCTTTCTTACGGCGCTCGGACTGATCATCGGTAACGCATCGGTCATTCTGGTTGTAACCATTTCCCTCGCTAGCAAAGATCTGATTCTGGACCAGATCCGGGGTATCGGTTCGAACCTCATCTATGCACAATACGAAGCGGGTGGACAGAGCGGGGCGAAAGTGGACTCCGACTTCATCAAGCTCTCCGATGTAAAGGCGATTCGCGACGAGTTGTCGAGCGACATCATCGCCGCCACGGCTGTGATGCCGAGCAACGATCGTATCGTCATCAACGGCAAAGAGCGCGATGTCAGCATCAACGGCATCGATGAATACTATCCTGAGGTCCGGAACATCGTGGTTTTGGCTGGACGACTCATGGACCCCAGCGATATCGCGCTTCGCTCCAGAGTTGCTTTGGTAACCGAGAAACTGGCCAAGCGTCTGGCCGGTAGTGCGCAAGCGGCGATTGGGCGGAAGGTGAAGATCCATGACCTCCAATTCACCGTCATCGGCGCATTCCGGGAAAAGACCAGCACCTTCGGCGAATCCGAGGTGCTCGACGAAACGATTCTCATCCCCATCACGATCAGCCGCTACTTCACGCCCGTCGAGCGCATCGATCCGCTGTACGTCCAAGCCAAGTTCGCCGAGGAAGTACCGCGGGTGACAGACGAGATTCGGCAGATCTTGCAGCGCCGACACCGTCCGGGTGCGAACTACACCGTGCAGAATCTCTCCTCGATTCTTGACACAGCCAATGAGATTGCAACCGTCCTCACCATTGTCCTGATTATTGTCTCGGCCATCGCGCTGATCATTTCGGGGATCGGCATCATGAACATTATGCTGGTTACCGTGACGGAGCGGACCAGGGAGATCGGCCTCCGCATGGCCGTGGGAGCATCGCGGCGCGATGTCCTGGGCCAGTTTCTCACCGAATCGGTCATGATCAGCCTGGTGGGCGGCATCATCGGCATCATTATGGGACTGGCGTTACCGCTGAGCGTCCGCCTACTAACCGATCAAGTCAGGGTGCCGATCTCTCCGCTCTCTGTGCTCGCGGCGTTTCTGGTTTCCTTCACGGTGGGAATCGGGTTCGGACTTTTGCCGGCCAACCGGGCGTCGCGCCTGAATCCAACCGAAGCGCTGCGCTACGAATAGCCCGCCAGAATCGGCCTACGATGTCCGCGAGCGGGCGATTTCGGGCGCCTCTTCAAGAGCGGTTCCCAACGCACCTTCCGGTTCCAGGTAAATGCGCGTCATGTCTTCCTTGATGATGTTCAGCGCGGCCTGCGGATCATCGGCAAATCGAAACAGGTTCAGATCGGATTCGGCAATCACGCCGTGTTTCACCAACGCCTCAAAGTTCAGTACCTCATTCCAAAACGCCGAACCGTAGAGAACGATCAGAATATGGCTCTCCAATTTCTTGGTCTGAGCCAGCGTAAGAACCTCCATGAGCTCGTCCAGGGTGCCGAACCCGCCTGGGAACACAACCAGCGCCTTTGCCAGGTAAGCGAACCAGAACTTGCGCATGAAGAAGTAGTGGAACTCGAAGGAAAGCTCCGGTGTGATATACGGATTCGGGCGCTGCTCAAACGGCAAGCCGATATTCAGGCCGACCGTCTTACCTCCGGCTTCGCTCGCACCGCGATTGGCCGCTTCCATGATGCCAGGCCCGCCGCCGGAGCAGATGACAAAGCGGTGAGTCGGCTCCTGCAGGCTCGAACTCCATTCCGTAACCAGCCGTGCGAGTTCACGAGCCTCCTGATAATAGTTGCTGAGCGCACCGGTTTCTTCAATGCGCGCCGATCCGAAGAAAACAATCGTGTCCTGGACTTTCTCCTCCTGGAAATGCGCGTAAGGCCACAGATATTCCGAGAGGATGCGCAGCGGCCTTCCTTCGTGGCTTTCCAGGAAAGCCTCGTCTCGATAGGCTACCGGGCGTTGGGTCGATTCGTAGGGGGGTTGAGGCATACTAGCAGGCTCTGTGGCGCCGAATTATTGATTGTCTCACCGGTTCTGAATGCACCCGCCGCTTCCTGCGGCGCTGCCAAATGAAAAAGGGCAGGCTCCAGGGCTGCCCTTTTCTTTTCTGAATGGGGAGTTAGGTCTTAGCGCGCTGCCAGCAGTGCCCGCAGATGGCGAGCCCGCTCCGGCGACCGAAGCTGGCGCAACGCTTTGGCTTCAATCTGCCGGATACGTTCGCGCGTTACATCGAACTCCTGGCCGATCTCCTCCAGCGTATGCTCCCGCTCACAGCCAATCCCGAAGCGGAGCCGGATCACCTTTTCTTCCTTCGGCGATAGCGTCTTCAGGATGTTGGCCGTCTCGTCACGAACATTCGAATCGATGACTGCATCGACCGGCGATCCCACCCAGCGATCTTCAATCAGGTCGCCGAGAGCCGATTCACCGTCCCGGCCCACCGGCGTTTCGAGCGACACCGGATCGCGCGAAATGGTCTTCAGCTTCTGGACCTTCTCAACCGGAATGTCCATCCGCCGGCTGATTTCTTCGTTGGTGGGCGCGCGCCCTAATTCCTTCTCCAACTCACGAGTCGCCCGCAGGAACTTGTTCATGCTTTCGTTCATGTGAACCGGGATCCGGATGGTGCGCGATTGGTCGGCAATCGCCCGGGTGATGGCCTGGCGGATCCACCATGTGGCGTAGGTCGAGAACTTGTAGCCACGGCGGTACTCGAACTTGTCCGCCGCACGCATCAAGCCAATATTGCCTTCCTGAATCAAGTCCAGCAGATGCAGGCCGCGGTTGACATACTTCTTTGCCACCGAAACTACCAGGCGCAGGTTGGCTTCCACCAGATCCTTCTTGGCGCGCTCGGCTTCGATTTCACCGTGCCGGATGACCGAGAGACTGTGCCGCAAGTCCGGAAGCGAGGCGCCAACTTCACCCTCTTTCTTCTTCAGCTCGCGCTTCAGCTCCTTCAACTTCAGTTGAGCCGCAGACGAATTCCGGGCCTCCAGGCGCTTTACTTCGGCGTCCAGCAGCGAAATCTCATCGGCCGCCCGCTCAATTGTCCGAACAAATTCCTTCCATCGCACAACCAGAAACGGAATATTCCGCAGCGAGCGCGAAAGCTCAACCTTGGCGCGCGCTACCTTGCCAAGCCACTTTTTGCGCAGCTTTTTGTTGGCGGCCGGTACCACAGCATGTTTGTCTATGGTCTGTAGGAGCTTTTTGTGGGCGGCGATATAAGCGAAAAACAGTTCCTTTACTTCGTTGCGGCGCTTCAGGTCGGCGGCGCTGCCTTCTTCCGCATCGCTCTGACCCAAGTCCACGTAGCAATCCACGTCTTCGCTGTCTTTTCGCACCAGTTCTGAGAACTCGAGCACTAGTGCTTGAATGAGCGGCGAGCGGCTGATCGCCCTCTGCATCCGCAGCTTGCCGCGCTCCATCTTGCGGGCGAGCGTAACTTCACCTTCCCTCGTCAGCAAGGGGACCGAGCCCATTTCGCGCAAATAGACGCGAACCGGGTCGTCTGTGTAGATCGACTCCTCTACGGGCTGAGCTCCATGAAACTCGTCCCCGTCCTGCACCTCTTCGGGATGGAAGAAATTTGCTTCCTCATCGAAAGGCAGGCCCAGGGGCTCATGGACTTCAGCTAAAAACTGATCTTCGAAATGATCCACCTTTATGTACTCACCTCTTCACTACTCTCTTTGCTGCCTTCAACTTGCATAACGGCCCGCACACTACCACAGAGCCTCTGTTCCGCGTAGAACATGAGGTCCGTTTGAAAAGTCGCCTGCCTTAGGGGAGGAATTTGACGTTCGCCGCGGCCAGGACTGCGCATAAACAAAGCAACGCCACCCAAGCGCGCGTAATGCGCCCTGATTATAACCTGAAACGCCGCCGAAGTTAAGTCCCTAATATGAAGATGTGCACCAAAGTGATTGGTTTCACAAATCTTAGGTCTCGCCGGGCCAGGGACGTGGGGCGGTCCGGTAAGCCCCCGAGGATCAGACTTTGTGTAATTTATCTAACCGTTCAGGGCTTGCGTGTCATCACCAAATTCTTCAGTTCGCCTAGAAACTCCTCAACATCCTGAAAGTCGCGGTAAACCGAGGCAAACCGGACGTATGCAATTTTATCCAAGCCTTTCAGCCGTTCCATCAACCGTTCCCCCACCAGGGTGGTGGCCAGTTCACGTTCCGGACTCTCAGAAAGCATGGATTCGACCTCATCGACCAGGTCGGCCAGCTTTCCCATGCTAATTGGACGTTTCTCGCAGGCTCTTAGTAGACCGTTCAGGACTTTTTGTCGATCAAATTTCTCGCGTCTGCCATCTTTCTTGATCACCATGTACGGCACTTCATCGCAGCGCTCGTAGGTGGTGAAGCGGCGGTCGCAGGCCAGGCATTGCCGCCGCCGGCGGATAGAATCCCCCTCCTTGCTTTCGCGCGAGTCAATGACTTTGTCTTCCCGATGGCCGCAGAATGGGCAGGTCATAATGAACTCCCATCTCCTATCTTATTCAATACCTTAAACTTAAGTGGCCGAATCGAGCAATGCAAGGCCTTCAGGGACCGGGAGTGGCACGAGAAAGCCAGGGGAAGGAGGCTACTGACCGGCTTCCACGTTCCAGGAGCGCTCGAGCATGAGCGCGTACTCTCCAGAAGCATACAGATCGAAGCCAAACTCACACCAATTCACTGTGGGCGAGGGGTGATTGAGAATCCAGGACTCAAACCAACGGTCAGCGTGCCGATGATAACGCTTCAGAAAGTCCGAGGTGAGGCATTGGGCGGGTGGAATTTCTTCGAATACGCAGTGGAGGCCAATAGCCCGCCGGAACAGCGAGCGATAGTCGAGGACACCCCATAGCTCGAGCTTTTTATGAACGTTAGCGGGAGCCTCCTCAACCAACAGGCAGGCAAACGCTTCGCGGCCTAAGCCCAGATGAGCAAACTCCTGGCACGTGGCCGTCACCTCCACGCACTGTTCCATCCACCTGCCCAGATCCTTTCCGACGTAAAACAACATTCGCAGTTCCGCATAGCGTCCCAGGATGAGATGCCGGTCGAGTTCAGTCGCCGGGATCAACTGAGGCGGCAGGTAACCCGTCAGTATCAAGCTGGCCCGCGAACTCTGTGCCAAGACGGTTGCCTCTTCGGGGGCGGAGAACGGGTGGAGAATCAGGGGCGGCAGCTTAAACCTGCCAGCCTCTTGTTTACTCATACAGCCCACCTCTATGAGCGAGAGGCAGGCTCTGGCTGCCTGTTTGGGTCAATTGACAGGCGAGGTAAGTGCGTTGGTCCTTGCAAGCCGCTGCCTCCAATTGTCTTTATCGACACCTGGAGGCGCGGGATGAAGAAAAGCGCTGCGATTCCGGTGGATAGACCGGTGGCTGATCTGCTACTGCTTTCCAACGACGGGTAGGGCCACTTCACAGCATTTATCTTCTTTTTTTGCTGTCTGGCTGGATCCGGCCTGCTGTTTGCGGCTGAGTTCCATCTGTATGACTAAATCCAGCTGTTCCAGAGGCACGGCTCCGGCAACCTGACGTCCGTTCAAGAACAACGTGGGCGTCTGTTGAACGCCGAGCGCCCGGCCTTGTGCCTCGTTGTCCTCGACCAGTTTTGCGGTCGCGCCATTTTGGACACAACTGCTTAGCTGAAGGGCGTCGAGATTCTGTTCTTTGGCAAACTCCAGGACTTTGCTATCCAGGTTCGCGCTGGAAATCTCCTTCTGATGCTCATACATGTAATCGTGATACGGCCAGAAGGCTTGTGGGTTTTGGTTAATCACACAGTGTCCGGCGATCGCCGCGCGTTTCGCCCAGGTGTGGACCGCTTCCAGGGGAAAGTCCTTGTAGAAGACACGTACTTCCTTGGGGTATTTCTTGGCCAGGCCCTCCCGTAGAGTTTTGGCCTCCTCGCGACAATAAGGGCATTCAAAATCGCTAAAGACTACGATCGTGACGGGGGCGGAATCCGGTCCGAAGGACGGCGCCCCGGTTGTGTCGAGCTTACTGAGGGCGGCTCTGAAGGGGCTTTGGTTTAACTCATACACTGCGCCACTGATGATCCGCTGGCCGTCTGCCGTAACGTAATATGTCCGATCCAGCTTCTGCTTCTGAAACGACAAATGCACATCGACTTCGGCATAGCCGGGGAAGACGCTCGGCTTCGGATCGTCCATGACGGCTTCGACCTTATCTGACCAGCCTTCCGCGTAGCGCAGGTATGCCACCAGCTTGGCCTTGTCCACTTTTGGCAAAGGCTCGGGCGCAGCAGCGAGGAGTCCCTGCCCCGCGGTAGCCAAACAGATGATCACGCCAGCAGTGGCGGCTGGAAGAACACGAACGCGCATATATCTCCTTAGTGTACAGGCCAATTTGCGTCTCGGCCTCTCACGTGTTGGTCCGCTCAGCGCATCAGGACCGTCTCATTCACCTGCTCACCCATGTGGACGTGGAGTTTTCCACCCACCGGGTGTACCCAGAGCCCCGTTCCATTTGGCACAGGGATGGCCGCCGCGGAGTCCACTACCGTAAAGTGATCGTTCTCCTGACCGGGCAAAAGCTTACCGATGTGCAGATGGGTATGGCACTGGGTCCTACGCTCATCTCCGTTATAGGCAATCCCCCAATCGTTGCCCCAAGTTTCCTGCGCACGTATAATGGCCGCCGCCCAAAGCACATGCCTGGTTTCGGGGCTGAGAGACGATAACGGATGGCCGCCCGGGGTGTGCACACGGGGTAATGCGAGGAGGCGATTGGGCTTGGTCGGATTCTTGTCTTTCAGGAAGAAGACCTCAAGATAAGCCGGCTGCTTTTCAGCTTCAACGCAGAGGCTGCACTCGCGCTGCTTCTCCAGGTCGATGGTTTTACTCAAATCGCAGTCGCAATTTTGGATATCAGCCCGCAAAGGCAAAAGGACCAAGCCCAACAAGACCAGGAGGGGTAGACGGTTCGCTGAGAGCATCACCCAATTATCTCGTTCGTCGCCGCGGCATCGAGGCGTTCTAAAGCTTGGCCGAGTTCCAAACGAAACCTCTATGAGCGGTTTCTGTTAACCCCCGCTGATGAAAACGTTTTGCGATCGCCTTCACCCCGTAATGAGAAAAGCCGAGATAACTCTCGGCTCAGCAGGCTAACAGCCCGCGCCACATCAAGTTTTCGAAACGAAACCAACATGACCGGGTCTACGCTTACCCCGCTAATGAAGATGCCGACCTTTCCGTGTAAATCGCAGAGCCGGATGTGAGCATCCTGCTCCGAAACGGAGAGCGGCGCGGGCGTAGGCGCCCGCCCCACTTCGCGAACCGAATTTTCGGCAGAAACCTCTATGAGCGGGTTCTGTTCACCCCCGCTGATCAAAGCCGAGGTGACTCTCGGCTCAGCAGGCTAACAGCCAGCGCCACGTCGAGTTTTCGGAAGAACTCTCGTTGGCGGGCTAACCCAGAATCAAGGACTTTTCGATTCGCTCAGCGCCCATATAGGGCTGCAGCGCTTTCGGAATCAGAACGCTCCCATCGGGCTGCTGGTAGTTCTCGATGATTGCCACCCACGTCCGGCCGACCGCCAATCCGCTGCCATTGAGCGTGTGCACAAATTCGTTCTTGCCCTTCGCGCCTTTGGTCCGAATCTGCGCGCGGCGCGCTTGAAATGCCTCGAAGTTCGAACAGGAAGAAATCTCTTTATAGGCACTTTGGCCGGGAAGCCACACTTCGATGTCGTAGGTTTTCGCGGAACTGAACCCTATGTCCGCGGTGCATAGCACAACGGTCCGGTAGGGCAGTTCCAGGCGCCGCAGAATGTCTTCGGCGTCATTTGTCAATTTCTCAAGCTCCTGGTAACTCTTATCCGCCTGAGCAAACTTAACGAGTTCCACTTTTTGGAACTGGTGCTGCCGAATAATGCCCCGCACGTCTCTTCCGTATGACCCCGCCTCACTGCGGAAACAAGGCGTATACGCGCATAAACAGATTGGCAAACTGCCGGCATTGAGAACCTCGTCACGAAACAGATTTGTGACAGGCACTTCCGCGGTGGGCGCCAGCCAAAGGTCATGCCCCTCGCACTTAAACAGATCGTCGGCAAACTTGGGAAGTTGACCCGTACCGAACAAGCTCGCTGAGTTGATCAGAAACGGTGGAAGCACTTCCCGGTAGCCATGCTCGCGCGTGTGTACATCAAGCATGAAACTGATCAATGCCCGCTCCAGGCGAGCGCCCTGGCCTGCGTAGACGGCGAACCGGGCCCCGGTTACTTTGGCTGCCCGCTCCATATCAAGGATGCCCAGCTCCGGTCCGAGGTCCCAGTGGGCTTTGGGCGTGAAACCAAACTCACGGGGTGTTCCCCAACGCCGAACCTCAACATTGTCGTCGGCGCTACGGCCGACCGGAACACTTTCGTGTGGCGCATTGGGGATGCTCGCCAACAAGAGGCGAAACTCCTCATCGATCTGCCTCACCTGCTCGTCCACGACCTTTGACTGCTCGGACAGTCGCCGCACGTCGGCCTGGCGCTCAGTCGTATCGACGCCCTCGCGACGCAGCTTTCCGATCTCCGCCGTTGCGCTATTGCTCGAAGCCTTCAGTTGCTCGCTTTCGGTAACCAGTTGGCGGCGGCGCTGGTCGAGGCTCTGAAACGCGGCGACATCGAGATCGAAGCCGCGCGTCGCGAGACGCTGCCGGAACGTTTCTAGATTGCTGCGAAAAGAATTGAGATCGTGCATTTTAGGATCACGCCTTCTTTCAGGATCAACTCAGGTACGGCGCGCCCGGACGCGTCGCGGCGAAGTCCCGGGCCGAGGGTCGCCGGACCATCAGGCAGCCGCGCATCCAGAACCGATAGCGCGAGAATTCCAGCTGCTCCGTTACGGTCTCTCCGTAAGCGGCACCCACACCTGACCGTCAGGAGAGCCGGTGTATTCCGCCCGGGGGCGGATCAGCCGATTGTTTCTGTACTGCTCCAGGATGTGGGCAGTCCAACCTGACATTCGGCTCACGGCAAATACCGGGGTGAATAGATCGACGGGAATACCCAGGGAGTAGTAGGTAGAGGCTGAATAGAAGTCGACGTTGGCGTTCAGGCCCTTTAACTCTTTGACGAATTTCTCGACGAGCGCCGACTTTTCGTAGAAATCCATATGCCCCGTGCTCCGCCCAAGCTCCTCGCTCAGCTTCCGAAGGTGGATTGCCCGCGGATCGAGCACACGATACACGCGATGCCCAAAGCCCGGCACCTTCACCTTGTTGACCAGATCGCGCTGGACTTTGTGCAAGGCGTCAGCCGCCGTCCCCGTGGCCAGCAGCATCTTGATTACGTCCTCATTCGCGCCGCCATGCAAAGGACCTTTGAGCGCGCCGATCGCCGAAGTGGCTGCGGAATACATATCCGAGAGCGTCGCCGCGGTAACGCGAGCGGCGAATGTCGACGCGTTCAACTCATGGTCTGCGTGCAGGATTAGCGCAATGTCGAACACCCGCTCCATCAACGAGTTCGGTTTCTTACCCAACAGCGTGTAAAGGAAGTTCGCCGCGTACCCAAGGCTTGGGTCGCCGGGAATGACCTCCTTCCCCTCGCGCAGCCGCGAGAAGCTGGTGACCAGCGTGCTCACTTTGGCCATCAACTTGGCCGCCTTCTTTACATTTGCCTCGTCCGAAGTTTCGCGAACCAGCGGGTCATACAGGCCTAGCATGGAAACGGCTGTCCGCAGAACATCCATCGGTGGCGCGGCCGGTACGCTTTTCAGGAAGGCCTCGACTTCGGTGGGGATCTCCCGGTTCGCGACCAGGTCAGCTTTAAGGCTCTGCAATTCCGCCTGGTTCGGTAATTTGCTGTTCCACAGGAGGAAGATCACCTCTTCGAATGTGGCGTTATCGGCCAGCGTGTGGATGTTGTAGCCGTTGTAGCTGAGAATCCCCGCCTCGCCGTCGATAAAGCAAATGCTCGAGGTGGTGGCAACTACTCCTTCGAGGCCTGCTCCAGTGATCGCCATGAAGTTTGTCTGATCGCTCCCGTCTTCGATTCTATAACCCGCTCTCCGGGTTTTGGAAGGCAATGGCAATCTAACTGCACAATCGAAAGACCTTCGCAAGGCAGCCGCTGGCCGAAAGGCAAGAGCCGTTCATTAAGTCGGCGGTCGTTTCCAGGAGCTTTACCGCTTGGAATAGCAGGCCGTGTCAGGCGATAATGTCAAGTTGGTGACGCGACTCACATCTCAGACGGTTTCGGTGCGCGTCCCACTCGGACTCGACCACCCGAGTCTCATTAAAGTTCTTCGTTTGATGTACGAATCCCGCTGCCTGGACGACCGTGAGATTCTGCTCAAGCGCCAGAACCGGATCTTCTTCCAGGTCAGTGGGGCGGGCCATGAGGCGGTTCAGATCGCCGCCGGCATGGCCCTTCGGCCCGGCGTCGACTGGGTGTTCCCCTACTATCGGGACCGCGCTCTTGCCCTGACTCTAGGCGTGACTGCCGAGGCCATGCTGCTGCAGGCCGTTGGTGCGGCCGCCGACCCGTCGTCAGGGGGGCGCCAAATGCCGTCTCATTGGGGTTCCCCGGAACTGCACATCTTCACCGGTTCTTCGCCGACCGGTACCCAGTTCCTCCAGGCGCTTGGTTGCGCAAACGCCAAATCGTACTTGAATCCCGACAGCAACGAAATCACTCTCGTCACCACCGGTGAAGGCGCCACCAGCGAAGGTGAGTTCTGGGAATGTTTGAACATTGCCTGTCTGGACCGCTTGCCGCTTCTCATTCTGGTGGAAGATAACGGCTATGCCATCTCCGTTCCGGTCGAACGACAGACGGCCGGTGGGAACATCGCGCGGTTGGTCGAGGGCTTTCCGGGCCTGCTGCGGCGCGAAGTCGATGGCACCGACTTCATCGAGTCGTACCGTGTACTCAATGAGGCTGCCGATTACTGCCGGAGTGGTCAGGGGCCGGCCTTAGTCCTGGCGTCGGTCGTCCGCCCCTATTCACATTCCCTCTCCGACGACGAACGCCTCTACAAAACACCGGCGGAGCGTGAGCGGGAAGCTGCCCGGGATCCTCTGGTCAATTTCGCCGACTACTTGATTCGCGAGCGAATTATCGATCGCAACACGCTTCAACAGATTGAAGACGAAATCGACTCGGAACTCAGTCGGACTACGGACCGCGTCTTGAAGGAAGATCCGCCGGCACGAGGCTCCGCTCTCGTAAACCTCTACTCAGGGAAAGTAGATCCCTCGTCTGAAGAATTCGACCAGCAGCCCAAGTTTGAAGGCGAGCCGAGAACCATGGTCGATTCCATTAACCAAACGCTGGCCGAGGAAATGCGCCGCAACGATCGCGTCATCGTTTTTGGAGAGGACGTAGCAGACTGCAGCCAAGAGGAAAGCCTGAATCAGGTCAAGGGCAAAGGTGGAGTCTTCAAAGCCACCGCTGGTCTGCAAATTGAGTTCGGCTCGCGCCGCTGCTTCAATACACCGATTGCGGAAGCAGCCATCGTCGGCCGCGCCATCGGACTGGCAGCCAGGGGCCTTAAGCCGGTTCCCGAAATCCAGTTCTTCGACTACATATGGCCAGCCATGATGCAAATTCGCGATGAGCTCGCCAATGTCCGCTGGCGCTCCAACAACGCGTTCTCCTGCCCGATGGTGATTCGTGTGGCTATCGGCGGTTACTTGAACGGCGGCGCGATTTATCACAGCCAGTGTGGTGAGGTCGCCTTCACCCATATTCCCGGGCTTCGCGTTTTGTTCCCGTCCAATGCATTGGACGCCTGCGGCCTGTTGCGCACGGCCATACGATGCGACGATCCTGTGCTTTTCCTAGAGCACAAGCGTCTCTATCGGGAGCCGTACAACCGGGCGCCCCATCCCGGCATTGACTACACGATTCCGTTCGGCAAGGCGAAGACCGTGAAGATGGGGCAGAATCTAACCATCGTCACCTATGGCGCCCTGGTTCAGAAATCTCTACAGGCGGCGGTACAACTCGAGCAGCGCTGGCCCGGTACCTCAATTGAGGTCATCGATCTGCGATCGCTTGCGCCATACGACTGGGATGCTATTCGTGAGTCGGTGGAAAGAACGAGTCGCGTCATGATCGCTCACGAAGACACGCTCTCCTGGGGCTATGGAGCCGAGATTGCCGCTCGCATCGCCAGCGAGGTGTTCACCTCCCTCGACGCGCCGGTAGGCCGGGTCGCGGCTCTTGACACATGGGTTGGCTACAACCCGCAGCTCGAAAACGAAATCCTTCCCCAGGTTGAAGATCTTGTCAAAGAGGGCGATCGCCTGCTTTCGTTCTAGCTACCCGCTCGGCGGTTGGCGCTCACCAACGGATGGTCCTGGTGACAATCTGATCCTCTTCAACGAGTACGGTCTGTTCCGCGGCCGGTTGGCCGTTCAAGACCACGACAAGTCTGTGTTGTCCTGCCGGCAAACGAACGCTGGTAGGCGTCAGGCCCCGATTCTGCCCGTCAATGAGGACTTCGGCGCCAGCAGGAGAAGAGGCGACCAACAGCGTGCCCAGACTTCGCGCCATAACCACGGTGACCGCTTTATCCTCCGGCACAAGAAATATCCTGCGGGCCGGCTCCGATCCGGCCATGGTCGCGATTAAGGTGTGCCGCCCCGCGCCGAGGTCAAGCGTGCACGGTGCGCTGCAGCTGCTGGCGTCATCGCCATCCACGACGATCCGCGCGCCCACTGGGTCGCTGACCAGCTGCACGCCCGTCATCCCGTGAGAGTCGCGAGGCTGGCCTGAAGCGGCCACGTTTTCCAGCCGCTTCACTGCCGGCGCGGCCGGATGCGACGCAGGGGCCGAAGGCGGCGTTGCCGAAACTGCGGGCGACTCTCTCGTCTCATCGCGGGCTGCTTCCCTCGAATTCAGCGCCGGCTCTTCCTGAGTCTGTTTTGCGGTAGATGAACCCTCGCCCGGGGATGAGTTACCAGACCCCACGTCCGGGCCCTGTTCCGGAACACCCTTGGCTACCTCCCCCGGCGGCGGTGAGGAAGGCGAGCGAGCAGGATCCGCCACTTGCACCGGCACGGGCTGACTTGGTTTCCAGTAGCGGTTTACCCAAACCCCCGCCCCAATCAAGATTCCAAAGACGAAGGCCAGGGCCAGCTTTCGTCCGCTTTTGCTTTTTTCCGGGAGCAGATAGGCGCGCTCGCCAGAGCGCGGCTGAGGTGGCGGCACTTGTGGAACGGGCCAGTCTCCCTCAGTGGGGTGTTCCGGGGCCGCAGTTGCCGTGGGAACTGACGGCTCATTTGGCTGCTCTACACCGGCGGCTACGACCGCGCAAGAGGCGGCTAATGCGTTCACAAAGTCCAGGCAACTGGGGAATCTTTGCCCGGGCGATTTAGCCAGCGCTAGTGCGATGGCTTCAGTTGCCCTGTCGTCCAAGGCGGGGGCGAGTTCCTTCGCTGGTCGCGGCTCTGCTTTGCAAATCCGAAAGTAGAGCGTGGCCAGGTGGTCAGCGTCAAACGGCTTCGTTCCCGTCAGCAAGAGATAGGCCAGCACCCCCAACGCAAATTGGTCAGCCTGCCCGCTGACAGAGGCTTCCTGGATCTGTTCTGGTGACAAAAACCGCAGTGCCTCTTCCCGCGGATCGGTGTGTGGAGAGTATTTTGCCACCAGCCTGGCAACCTCAAAATCGGAAATGCGTAAAAGCGAGTCATCCTGCCTGGCGTCCGGCGCGCCCGCATTCTCAACAAAAATGTTGTTTAGCCACAGGGCTCCGTGAATGACTCCCAGCCGGTGTGCTTCGTCGAGCGCGCTCGCCAATTGGCACAACCAGTTGATGGCTATCCCGGTTGGTATCGCCGCCCCTGCACGCATGACGTCAGCCAGCCGGGGAGCTTCAACAAAGTCGCTCACTAAGTGAACGAAATCCCGTTCTTCGATTACTTCGCGCACCGTGATTATGTGGCGATGCCGTAACCCGGCCTGAGTCTTTACGCACTGATGCAGAGCGCTACGCAGCTCTTTCTGTTCAGTTTCGTCTTCCAGAGCGGCGATATGTACGGTTCGGATCGCCACCGCGGTTCCCGAGCTATCCTGCGCGCGAAAGGTTGCGCTAAGCAGGCCACGATTCAACTCGCTTTCAATTTCGTAGCGGCTTATCTGCTGCACGCACCTTCATTATAAGGTCGTCTTTTTGGGCTTCTTGCCCGCTGCGGTGAGCCTTTAAACGAGCCTTCGCTTGTTACCATAGGAACAACAAATGAACCTCGAAGCGATCCAGGAGGGCCTCACGTTCGATGACGTGCTGTTGCAGCCCGCCCACAGCGAATTGACGCCTGCCGAGGCCGATCCAAGGACGCGCTTTACGCGGACCATGGAATTGAATATTCCAATCGTTAGCGCCGCTATGGACACCGTGACGGAGTCGCATCTCGCCATTGCGCTGGCACAACAGGGCGGCATCGGTATCATTCACCGCAACATGTCGATCGATCGCCAAGCCGAAGAAGTGGACCGGGTGAAGCGAAGTGAAAGCGGAATGATCGTCGACCCGGTCACCATCGAGCCGGAGCGCAAAATTTCAGAGGCTCTCGAACTGATGGCTCGTTACCGGATCTCGGGCGTTCCCGTAACCACTCACGGGAAGCTGGTCGGGATCCTCACCAATCGCGATCTTCGGTTCGAAACGCGCTACGACTTGCCAATTTCCGAAGTAATGACGAAGGAGAACCTGATCACGGTTCCGGTGGGGACCACCCTTGAGGATGCGCGGAATATTCTCCACAAACACCGTGTCGAGAAGCTGCTTGTTGTTGACGACAACTTCGCCCTAAAAGGGCTGATCACCGTCAAGGACATCCAGAAGAAGCTGAAGTACCCGAACGCCGCGAAGGACGTGCAGGGGCGACTGCGTGTCGGCGCGGCGATTGGCTCCTCTTCCGACTTCCTCGAACGTGCTCAGGAGTTGGTCCGCATGAAGGTGGACGTGATTGCCGTCGACTCAGCGCACGGCCACAGCCAGCGTGTCATGGATGCCGTCAAGAAGCTAAAGCAGTTGCTTCCCAATACACAGGTCGTTGCGGGGAACGTTGCGTCGTTTGAAGGCGCCAGAGACCTTATTCGGCTGGGAGCCGACGGCGTTAAGGTCGGCATTGGGCCCGGCTCCATTTGCACAACCCGCGTGGTTAGTGGCGCAGGTGTACCTCAGATTACTGCCATCTCTCAATGTTCGCGCGCTTGTAAGGATGCGGGCGTACCGCTCATTTCCGACGGGGGCGTAAAGTTCTCGGGCGATGTGACGAAAGCCGTTGCCGCCGGGGCGGATTGCGTCATGATCGGCAGTCTGTTCGCCGGTACCGATGAGAGCCCGGGCGAGACCATCCTGTTTCAGGGCCGCACCTTCAAGAGCTACCGCGGCATGGGGTCGATGGGCGCCATGTCGCAGGGCGCCACAGACCGGTACTCACAGGATCCCAATGGCAAGCTTGTGCCGGAGGGTATCGAAGGGCGCGTGCCCTATAAGGGACCGGTGGCCGATCTTACCTATCAACTTGTGGGAGGTCTCCGGGCGGGTATGGGTTACTGCGGTTGCCGCACCATCCCGGAACTGCAGGAGCGAGCGAAGTTTCTCCGGGTGACAGTGGCAGGCCTGCGCGAGAGCCACGTCCACGATGTCATCATCACCAAGGAAGCGCCGAACTACCGCCTGGAGTAGTCGTCGTTTACGCTCCTTAGGTTACCGGCCCTTCCAAGTCAGTTCTGGTAACCATCGCTTCGGCTTTTCCTCGGCCGAAGCGTATTCGCACCATTTCCCCGGCTCCCGTCTCTTCTGCGTCCCGCAGCACCTGACCGCCTTCAGTCTCAACGATGGCGTACCCGCGAGCCAGAACCCGCAACGGGCTTAGCTGCGACAAGCGAGCGTCGAGCGGTTCGAATTTCCGCTGGCGCTGCGAGACAGCATCTCTCATGAGCGTGACGAGGCTTCGTTCAGCCGCTATGGCCGCTTCTCGAAACCGCGCGAAGCGCAGCCGCAGATCCATCGTTCTTAGCCGTTGAAACAGGGCGCTCAACTCGCGGTCCTTTGCCGCCATGAAGGTTCGCTCGGTCTCACGCAATCGATAATCGGCGTCATCCAATTGCTGTGTCCGCCGGCCCAGGAGGCGGTGGATCACGGCCTCGGCTCTTTCCAGACCTTGCTGCCGCCATTCGCGAGAACACAGAATCAGCTTGTAGCGAATCCCCTGAATGAGTCTGGCCCGTGCGGCGTCTGTCAGATCCACCAAGCTCTCGCGCGTGCGGATCACGATCTCCGCTGCCGCCGAGGGCGTTGGTGCGCGCAAGTCGGCGACGAAATCAGCAATCGTGAAGTCCGTCTCGTGGCCTACGGCCGAGATCACAGGCACTGCCGAATCGGCAATCGTCCGAGCCACCGCTTCTTCGTTAAACGTCCACAGATCGTTCAGCGAGCCACCGCCGCGAGCCACAATGAGCACGTCCGCCCAGCCGCCGCTGCCGAAGTACTCGACACCCCGGCACACCTGTTCCACCGAGCCTTCGCCTTGCACCAGGGCAGGGAACAAACGAATGTGCAGCCCGGGGAAGCGCCGCTCCAATACGTGCAAAATGTCGCGGATTACGGCTCCGGTCGGCGACGTAACGATGCCGATCCGCCGCGGAAGCGCGGGTAGCGGGCGTTTGCGTGCCGCGTCGAACAGGCCTTCCGCGTCCAACTTCTTCTTCAGTTGTTCAAACGCGAGTTGCAATGCACCCGCGCCGCGAGGCTCCAGCAACTCCACAATAAGCTGGTATTCGCCCCGCTCTTGGTAGACCTCTACGTTGCCCCGCACCAGCACGGCCAATCCATCTTGCGGGCGGAATTTCAGCAACCGGGCATTCCCTCGAAAAAGAACGCACTTCAGCTGGCTCTGCCCATCCTTGAGGCTGAAGTAGTAGTGGCCGCTTGCCGCTTGCCGGCAACCGGAAACCTCGCCCGCGACCCAGATGGCGCGGAACTCTCTTTCGAACAATGCTTGAATTTGTGCGTTCAACTCGCTGACGCTGTAAACACGCCGCGTCGGTTCGAGCGAAAGACTCAATTGGCTGGTCGGAGGGCTGGTTTCACCAAACACTGTGACTTGTTCCGTCTTTGCGAGCTACTTGATTTTCGCGGTTGCTCCGCCGAAGCTGATTCGTTATTCTTTAACCGGCTATCGGAAACCGCCGGACGCCAAGTCGCGATCGGCTAATATGCACCCCAAAAGGTGTCTGTCAGCGTGTTGATGGCTCGACGTGGGGGCCTTCGCTGCCCGATCCAGTATTGTCCCACGCATGGAGGTCCAATGAGTCCGAAAGAAGTGCTTGACTACGCCAAGAAAAACGACGCACGTCAACTTGATATGCGTTTCACTGACCTGCCTGGGCTTTCCCAGCACGTCTCCTATCCCATCAACATGCTCGACGACGGCTCCTTCGAGGACGGATTCGGCATCGACGGATCCAGTATCCGCGGGTGGGCGGCCATTAACGAGAGCGACATGCTCGTTATTCCCGACCCCACCACGGCGTTTATGGATCCGTTTGCCGAAACCCGGACCCTGGTGATGTTGGGCGAGGTGATTGACCCCATCACCCGCCAGCACTACGACCGCGATCCGCGCTGGATCGCCAAGAAGGCTGAACTCTACCTCCAGAACTCAGGGGTAGCCGACGTCGCCTATTTCGGGGCGGAGGCCGAGTTCTTCATCTTCGACAACATCCGTTTCGACCAGAATCAGCACTCCGGGTACTACTTCATTGATGCCGAGGAGGGCCGCTGGAACTCCGGCCGCGAACACAACAATCTCGGCTATCGTCCTCGCTATAAGGAGGGCTATTTCCCGGTCCCGCCCACCGACCACTACCAGGACCTCCGCAGCGAGATGGTCGCGACGATGATCGAGTGCGGCCTGGCGATCGAATGCCATCACCACGAAGTCGCAACGGGTGGTCAGTGCGAAATTGATCAGCGCTACGACACGCTCGTTAAATCCGCCGACAACATGATGCTTTACAAGTACATCGTCCGCAACGTGGCCTACCAGTACGGCAAGACGGTTACGTTTATGCCCAAGCCGCTCTTTGGCGACAACGGCAGCGGCATGCATACACATCAGAGCCTGTGGAAAGAGGGCAAGCCTCTCTTTGCCGGCGACGGCTATGCGGGCCTGAGCCAGACGGCTCTTTACTACATAGGCGGCTTATTGAAGCATGCCCGGGCGCTTTCTGCCATCATTGCTCCCACCACAAACAGCTACAAACGCCTGGTCCCTGGGTATGAAGCGCCGGTCAATTTGGCCTATTCCAGCCGCAACCGCTCCGCTGCGGTTCGCATTCCGATGTATTCCGCGAGTCCAAAGGCCAAGCGCGTGGAGTTCCGTCCCCCCGATCCAGCCTGCAACCCCTATCTGGCATTCGCTGCCATGATGATGGCGGGCCTGGACGGTGTCATCGGCAAGATCGACCCCGGCTCTTCGCTCGACAAGGACATTTACGACTTGTCGCCTGAGGAGTTGAAGATGGTACCCTCCATGCCGGCCTCACTTGAGGAAGCGTTGAATTGCCTGGAGGAGGATCATGCCTTCTTGCTGAAAGGCGAGGTCTTTACAGCGGAGCTGATTGAGGCGTTTGTCAGCTATAAACGCAAAGCGGAGGCCGATGCGATCCGCCTTCGCCCACACCCTTACGAATTCGCTCTGTATTACGACATCTAGCCCTTCTGTACCTTTCGCTTGCCGCGGAGCCGCTCTCTCGAGTTGGCGCCGCGGCAAGTGGCAAGGTGACATTGGCTTCGACAACGATATAATCGTTTTGTTTAGACCAGGTTGTCTAGCAGGCGGATCGCCTGACCAATATGTCGCCCCCGTCGGACGAGCGCCTACAGTACGCCCCAGTCGAAATCAGCCACAAGCTGGCTGACGTTCCGTTCTCCGTTCAGTTGGCCATTGAAAGCACCAGCCAGTCTTCTCCCGACCCTGACCGGGCACTCCAATACGCTTCGGAGTTTCAGTCTCGCCATCCGACCTTGTTTCGACAACTGGCCGACCAAAACCCACAACGCCTGCAATGGCTTTTGACCGTTTTCGGCTACAGCCACTTTCTATCGGAAGAGTTGCTCCAGCATCCGGAATGGATTCTGGACGTTTCCGATCTCTACCGCGTGCTTTCGGTGGCCGAATACCGGGACCGCTTATTGACGTTGCTTGCACGCCGTAACGCCTCTTTTTCAGTCACACCGGAGTCCGGTCGGGCCTCAGCCCTGGATCTTGCCTTATTCCGTCGCCAGGAGATGCTTCGCATCGTACTGCGCGATGTTCTCAACCTGGCCACTCTTTCTGAAATCGCGGAGGAGCTATCCAACCTGGCGGATGCGATTCTCCATATGGCTCTCGCTTCCGTGATCGCCGAAGCGAGCCGGCGATTCGGACTCCCCTCCTGCCCGGCCAGTACCGGGAGCGTCGTTCCTTGCGGATTCTCGGTGATTGCCTTGGGAAAACTGGGAGGCCGTGAACTGAATTACAGCTCGGACATCGACCTCATGTTCCTATACACCGGCAACGGAGAGACCACCGGGCCGGACGTCGTTTCCAATAAGGAATTCGCCAAGCGGGTCGCCAATCGTTTTACCGCTCTGCTGTCCACCTATACGACGGAGGGCTTGTGCTACCGGGTCGATCTTCGACTTCGCCCGGAAGGAAGTCTGGGAGAAGTTTGCATCTCACTCGATGGCGCGCGCGATTACTACGCCAAACGAGCACGCGATTGGGAACTGCAGATGCTGGTCAAGGCACGCGTCGCGGCGGGAGACTACGCCACCGGCCACGCGTTGCTTGAGTTTGTGGAACCGTCCATTTACTCGACGACCCTTGATTTCACGGCCATCGAGACGATGTCTGCCACTCGCGAGCGGATCAGCGAGAAGCTGGCCGGCAAGCGATTGCGCCCTGGCCAATATGACGTCAAACTCACGCGCGGCGGAATTCGCGACATCGAGTTTCTTGTGCAGTGTCTTCAGCGGCTTCATGGTGGCCGCGAGCCATGGGTCCGTCATGGCGGGACGATGCTCGCGCTGTCGCGCCTGTTGGACAAGGACCTGCTCTCCGTGACCGAGTATTCGCGTCTTGTCAACGCCTATCAGTTCTTGCGCCACCTCGAACACCGCCTGCAGTTTGAGGACGATCGGCAGACTCACACCCTTCCTACCAATCCCTTCGAGTTGGAAAGGGTAGCGAAGCGGATGCCCGCGCCCCGTCAGGTGTCACCTGGCGTTGCGCTCTCCACGCAGCTCCTTCAGGATTTGAATGAGCATTTGGAGAATGTACAAGCCATTTACGATCGGATCGTCCATGCCCAACGTCCCCTGTCGAACTCTTCCAGAGCTGTGGACACGCCTGCCGTGGTTGCCGCGGCTCCTTTGGCCCCGAATGACCAGCTGAAAGTCATTTCCAACCCACTCCTTGACTCGCTCGAGCAGCGGGCGCCAAAGCTGGCGGAGCAGCTTCGGCAGCGCGGGCTGCGCCGCGCCCGGCCCGCCTTCGAACATTTCCTGGGGTCCATACTCGGCGACGCGCCAAACTTGGAGCTGTTAGACTCCAACCGGCTGTTGACCGACTACGTCATGCAATTGTTCGAGACCAGTCCATTCCTGTCGGAACAGCTGATGCGGCAGCCTGGTTTGCTGGAGCAAATTCGCCGCGTTTCCGATCATCCTTTACGCAAGTGGTCGTTTGAAGGCCTGGCAGCTCCTTTGAACGATATCGCCGCGCTGCGCCGTTTTTACCGCAGCGAAATGGTTCGTGTACAGGCCATGAGCATCTGCATCCCCGAGCCTGTCTTCGAAACGCTCGATCGCACTTCTTCTCTGGTTGAATTCGTAATCGCCCGGGCCTACCGGATCACACTCGAACAGGCAATTCAACATGGCCAGCGTCGCGCCACTGCGTTAAAACCATTTGTCGAGCCTCGTGACGAAATGATGGTGGTGGCGCTCGGCCGGCTCGGGATGCGCGAATTCGATCTGGCCTCGGATGCCGATCTCCTGTTCATCATCCCGGATTCGGAGTTGGAACGTCACAAGTTCTGGACCAGGGTCGCCGAGCACCTGATCGAGATTCTCACCGCCTATACCGGCGACGGTACGATACTATCCATCGATACCAGGCTCCGGCCTAACGGCCGCGAAGGACCGCTGGTCCAAACCGAATCCAGCTATAACGAGTACTTCACCAACAAAGGCGAGGCTTGGGAGGGAATCGCCTACATGAAAGCGCGCGCCGTCGCCGGTGATGTTGACCGCGCCTTGAATTTCCTCAACAAACTGCAGCGGGTTGACTGGCGCCGTTATGGACAAGGCGGCCGGTCCAAACACGACCTTCGGCAAATGCGCCTCCGCTTAGAGCGCGAACAGGGCGGCGCTAGCCCGCTCAAAGCCGGCCGGGGCGGCTACTATGACGCTGACTTCATCCTGATGTACCTCCGGCTTCGGGGCGCTGGTCTCTTTTTCAAGACTCTGAATACGCCCGAACGGATTGACATTGTCGAGGAAATGGGTCATCTTGATCGCGTTGATGCCGAATTTCTCTTGCATGCCACTACCTTCTACCGGGCGCTCGATCACGCCATTCGACTGGTCACGGGCCATGCGGAGGGAAAGCTCCCCTCATCGCGGGTGGAGCTCGAGATGGTTTGCGAACTCCTTAACCGTTGGACGCCTGAATCCCGGCGCTTCACCGATATTGAAGCCGAACTGGCAAGCCTTACAGATCGGACCAGGGGCGTATTTGAACGCATCTTCAGCTAGTCTGTAGGTCAATGTAAGGCGATCCGGCGTCTGATATGTTTGAGGGTACTTGTCGATTCCAGCTTTTTCTTATTTATTAATAGCTCTACGGAGCGGTCTTTTTCGCGTGTCGGGGGCTGCTGTCCTGGCCACAGGCGCCTGGTTGGCACTTTCTTCGCCGCTAGCCGCTGATACCGCGGGCGCCAATACCCCTGACGCCGCCATGGATCGGCTCTACAACTTCGATTTCACCGGCGCGCACCGGGTTCTCGATGCCTTTAATGCCGCCCATCCCGACGACGCCCTTGGTCATTCCCTGCAAGCGGCGACCTTCATGTTCGGCGAGTTTGCCCGCCTGCAGATCCTCGAAAGCGAGTTTTTCGAGGACGACAAAAAGTTCGCCGAGAAGAAGGGCCTTCGCTACGATCCGATTGTTCGTGAGCAGTTCTACGGCGAAATCGATATTGCACGTAAGCTTGCGATGGCCAAACTGGCGAAAGATCCCAATGATCAAAACGCCCTGTTTGTAATGACCATCTCCGGCGGACTGCTAACCGATTTCACGTCCCTTATTGAAAAAAAGAACATAACGAGTCTTGGCTATGCCAAAGAGGCGCAATCCTACGCCGTGAGGTTGCTGGCGATCAACCCAAACTTTGGAGACGCCTACCTCACCACTGGCTTTAGCGAATATCTGGTTGGCAGTTTGCCCTTCTTCGTAAAGTGGTTCACTCACTTCGACAACACCGACGGAAACAAAACCGAGGCGATCACTAAACTTCAGAAAGTATCGCAGACAGGCCATTACTTGGCGCCCTTCGCCAAAATCCTGCTGGCCATCATCTACCTCCGTGAAAAACAACCTCTGGAGTCGGAAAAGCTCTTGAAAGAACTAAGTGCCGCCTACCCCGAAAACCCCCTGCTGAGGAAAGAACTAGCCAAAGTGAAGCGGGTGGCACTCACCAGCGGAAGCTAGCCGGGCGTAGTCCTTCACCGAACATAATCTTTTTCCCACCGTTCTTCCCGCCGCGCGCGGCATCGGATCGTTCGACCGCCGCTCGTCCCCGGATGCCGGCGATCTTTTCCGCACCATAATCAAGTGTGTGCTGAGCCGGCGCCGAAATCGAATGAAAGCTGATTCGCGGGCCTAGCGCGACGGCGGGGCCGGACTGGCCGAAACGCAGCAGGGGCAGGGCGGCCGAAGCACGGTGGATCGGCGCGGCTCGTCTCGCCTGACGATTCGCTGCCATGTTGGAGCCAATCCAAGACGAGAGCAAAGGAAGAGTCGTGAGGTGAGCGGTTGCGGAAACCCTTCATCTCTTCGAGGGCCCAGCCGCGCACTCCGGGGCGAATGGCAATGGTGAGCCTCTCGGGCTGAAGCATCCGGTAGAAGAACAGGCGTCCCGCGGCCACGCGGCGCGCGTACGATTTCTGGCTGCCCGCGCAGTGCTCCATCACATCGCCTTCGGCAATCAGTTCCAAATGGCTTCTGATCGCGCAGATCCGGATGCCACGTACGGCGAGGTTCGGTAAGGGTGGAGCGGGAAACGAGAGGACCGCGGCACGCCGCCGAGGCTGCGGAGGCGCCGGTATGCGTCCGGGCCGGGCGGGACCATCGAGATTAGGGAGAGCGCGGGCTGGTCGGGGCGCAGGCACAGGAGCTGTGCTTACCGGCTGGTCCAGATCAGAGAACGTGCGGAAGCGTGGCGGCGGGAGCGCCCGGGCGCGCGTCCTTGCCGTTACGTCGCGCATGCGAGCGATGAGATCACAATGCGACAGGGAAGCGGATACGCGACTCAGGCGAGCGAGGCAGTCCGGCGCAACAAGCTGGCGCAGTTCGGGATCGCGCGCCACTTCGAGCGCGATGGGATTGATTCGCAGAAGGTGCGATAGGACGGCATCAGCACCGCGTTCGCCGGTCATCGCGGCACGCAACTGGGCCAGGAATTCAGCGGAGATCCATTCGATGGGCACCTTCCCGAGCAGACGCACGGTGTGCTCGGTTTCGGGAAAGCCGCACAGGGCAGCGAGCGAGCGACGACGTAAACCAACCTGGCAGGCCGCGCCCGCCGTGGCAGCCAGATAGCCGAGTGCGGCATTGGAGCGCAGCAATTCGAGTGCCGGCGCGCCGGCTGTGTTTACGAACTGAAGCAGCTGCCAGTGCCCGGAAGGAAAGCTGCGAACGGCATCGCGCGCCTCCTGAGGCCAGCGCTCAACCAGAAAGCGGCAGGCTGCGACGCAGCGGCGCGGAGAACGAGTAGAGTTGGAGCGGAGTGCGTTTTCTTCAATCAAAGAGATGTCGATTACCGGTTCAAATGGCCGCCAGTCGCCCTGGACGAGCCGCCACGCGCCGGCGTCCGGTCCCCAGGGCACGAATCGCTCCACCGTTCTTGAGTAGCGATATAGGGTATGGCCGTCGATCCTGCAATGGACGGCGAGGGTGTTTTCGTTCCCCAACATGGCAATTCCAATCAGACCGTCACACGCGCACAACGGACTCGCACGCCGCACCCAAGTTACGCGGTCTTTCTTTCGTCGGGCGGCGCGGTGCGCGGCTTGTGCGCAGAGAACGGCAGTATAACCCCCAATTCGGGTGCGGAATTCTTTTCCACAATGCAGATGTGTCCGGGATCAGAACTTTCGAAGGCTTGACAGGAAATCCAGAGAATTGACGAACCTGATAATGAGGGTCTACCGCCTCTGGATCAATTTTTAGGCAGCCAAGTTGCGTTCGTATGACAAGGCTGCTATCCTACGAATTAGCTATTTTCACCTTGGGAGGCAAAGGTGTGTTCGGGCTTCCGACGCAGCCTAAGCCGTTTGGACCAGTCACATTATGAGTCAAAAGCACGGTAAGAAGTATCAAGCCGCGGCTCAGCAAGTTCAAGTAAGGCCGTACCAGCTCGCTGAAGCCGTAACGCTCGTTCAAAAGATCAAGTTCACGAAGTTCGATGAAACCGTCGAGGTGCATTTGCGCCTGGGCGTGGACCCGAAGCACGCCGATCAAATGGTTCGAGGCACGGTGGTTCTGCCGAATGGGCTCGGTAAATCCAAGAAGGTGCTGGTGATCGCCTCGGGCGATAAGATCCGCGAAGCGCAGGAAGCGGGCGCCGATTACGCCGGCGGCGATGAGATGGTTACCAAGATCCAGACGGAAAACTGGATCGACTATGACGCCGTGATCGCGACGCCGGATATGATGCGCTCGGTCGGCCGGCTCGGCAAGGTGCTTGGTCCCCGGGGCTTAATGCCCAACCCGAAAACGGGAACCGTGACCACGGATGTCGTGAAGGCGCTGCTTGAAATCAAGGCCGGTAAAGTGGAATTCCGTGTCGACAAAACGGGCGTGGTTCACGCGCCGGTAGGCAAGGTAGTTTTGCCAACGACAAGTTGCTCGAGAACGCGAGCAGTCTGATTCAGGCCGTGATCAAGGCAAAGCCCTCGGCCGCTAAAGGGAAATACGTCAAGAGCGCGACATTGTGTTCGACCATGGGGCCGGGCGTTCAACTGGACGTGACATCCTTCAACGCCAAGGCGCTATAGCGCCGACGAAGCGCGGAGAATTAGGGACGAGGACGCCGTATGAAGAATAAAGACGAAAAAAAGAAAGACCTGGAAGCGCTCAAGAAGCACATCGAAGAGAACAAGAACTTCTTCGTGACCAGCTACGAGAAGATGACCGTGGCCCAGGATAATGAGTTGCGCAAGACCATTCGCGAGGCGGGCGGCAACTATAACGTCGTGAAAAACAACCTGGCGGCGATAGCGTCCGAAGGCACCGCAGCGGCGAATCTGCTGAGCGATCTGAAGGGAATGACATCGCTCGCGTATACCTCCAAGGATCCGGTGGCGCTGGCGAAGGCGCTGACCAAGTACGCGAAGGACAACCCGGTTTTCACGTTTAAGGCCGGTATGGTGGAAGGCCGCGTGATCGACATCAAAGCGATCACCGAGCTGGCTGCCATGCCACCCAAGGAAGAAATCTACGCGAAGCTGTTGTATCTCATCAACGCAACCGCAACCCGCCTGGTCACCTCCGTGAGCGGTGTGGGACGCAATCTGGCCGTGGTGCTTGACCAGGGCGTGCAGGAGAACAAGTTCTCGCAGTAACAAGTTCTGTCTTGGCGGGACCTCAAACGATCCGCCGTTCGGCAGAGGGTAATTAAGCAACTTTAATTTGTTAGGAGTATTAGGAATATGGCGGATATCAACGCGATTGCAGAACAGATTCAGGGCTTGACGTTGCTTGAGGCGTCACAGCTCGTGAAGCTACTTGAAGAGAAGCTGGGCGTGTCGGCGGCAGCGGCAAGTGTGGCCGTGGCAGCCCCGGCAGGCGGCGGTGCAGCTGCTGCGGCTCCGGTGGAAGAAAAGACTGAGTTTACCGTGGTTCTGACTGGCGTAGGTGCCAATAAGATCAACGTCATCAAGGCGGTACGCGAAGTAACCAGCCTTGGTCTGAAGGAAGCCAAAGACTTGGTCGATGGCGCTCCGAAGCCCATCAAGGAAGGCGTGAATAAGGAAGAAGCTGAGGCGATCAAGAAGAAGTTTGTTGACGCCGGCGCCACTGTTGAAGTTAAGTAGAGGGTACGGGTCACCAGCCCGTCAGGAGAGGTGTGCCAATCGTGTCATTTGACTCGGTCGGCCCTTTGCTGTTATCCTCGAGAGGTAGTTCCCGGAGAAATCCGGCTTCGCCTCGTGATCCCATCTTCCTGTGTAGACTCCCGCGCGGTCTGGGTGACAGCGCGGGAATTTGGCATGCCCAAAAATCGCCGGCCCAATTTGCGACCCAAATGCCTGGCGGGGTGGTGTGCTCGCCCTTTCCCCGAAAGGTTCCCCCAAGGCCAGAATCGAAATGATATCCGGCAGACCTCGACCGGTTGTTGGCCCGTCGTTTAAAGCTGTTCTTCTCGCGCACCCCCCGGGATTGCGCAAGCTTCTGTTGGCGGACCGCCCCGGTTCGAGGCAGATGGTGAACGTCGCATAGTTTTTTCCGGCGTTCGGTTATATCAGGATGCGCATGGCACCAAGTTCTGTTAGGGACGACCTCGGTCGCGCTGGATTAGTGAATCGCGGTCGAGCCGGTGGTGGTCTCGGGCAGGAAGTGGTGCTATTTGTTTCGTGCCGTCGGTTTTCACAGGATTTGTTTGGCCCCACCGCGGCGGCCGGACAACACAGACAGGGGAATCGCCAAGCGCTACGCCGAGCGTTGCCGGGTGTATTCCTAGGAGCCCAAAGGAAAAGCAATTAGATGCCAAACGTGTCATACGGTTCTCCCCGCGAGAGAGTTGACTTTTCGAAGATCAAGACTTCGATCCCCATTCCTAATCTCATCGAAGTGCAGAAGCGTTCCTATGAGCGCTTCCTGCAGATGGACCTGCTCCCCAAGGAACGTGAAGACGGTGGACTGCAAAGCGTTTTTAGTTCCGTCTTCCCGATTTCCGATTTCCGTGGCCTGAGCCAGCTCGAGTTTGTCGATTATTCCATCGGCAACTGGGAGTGCAAGTGCGGCAACCTGAAAGGCTTGCATCACCTGCGGACCATTTGCCGCAATCCGAACTGCGGAGCCGAGATCAAAACGGATCCGTTCCATGCCGGCGATGTCTTGTGCCACCGGTGCGGCACATTCAACAAGAACATCGTTACGTTCTGCAACCGCTGCGGCGACCCGGTGGCACTGCAACTGAAGTACGAAGTTCCCGAGTGCGAAGAGCGGGGCATGACGTACGCAGCGCCGCTGAAGGTAACCATTCGGCTCACCGTCTACGATAAGGATCCCGAGACAGGGAACAAGACGGTTCGCGACATCAAAGAACAGGAAGTGTTCTTCGGTGAAATTCCGCTGATGACCGAGAACGGAACGTTCATCATCAACGGTACCGAGCGCGTGATTGTTTCGCAATTGCATCGTTCGCCCGGCGTGTTTTTCGAGCGCGTGCAGGCGCAGGGCTACTTTCTGGGCAAGATCATCCCCTATCGCGGAAGTTGGGTGGAGTTCGAGTACGACAACAAGAACCTCCTTTATGTCCGCATCGACCGGAAGCGCAAGTTCTATGGGACGGTGTTTCTGCGCGCTTTGGGTTTGAAAACCGACTCCGAGATCATCCGGGCGTTCTACAAGCTCTCAAACATCAGCCTCAAAGATAAGAAGCTGTTCTGGAAGGTAAACGAAAGCCTCATCGGAACGAAGCTGTCTTACCTCATCGCCAACAGAGCGGGCGAGACGGTTGTGGCGCAAGGCAAGAAAATCACGAACTCGGTCTTCCGTGAAATCCAGAAGCACAAGATTGACCACGTGGAAGTTGCGCCGAACGATCTAGAGGGCGCATTTGTTGCAGCTGATGTCATCGACATGTCGACCGGCGAAGTGCTGGTGGAAGCCAACCACGAGTTGACTTCGACCACCATCGGGAAGCTGGCCGATGCAGGCATCACCGAGTTTCGAGATCTTCTTCCCCGAACGCGACGAGGCGGGCAACGTCATTTCCGCTACCTTGCGCAAGGATGGCGTGAAAAGCCAGAACGACGCGCTGCTGGAAATCTACCGTAAGCTTCGGCCCGGCGACCCGCCGACGCTCGATACGGCAACCCAGTTATTCCAAGGCATGTTTTTCGACCCGCGCAAGTACGATTTTTCGCGCGTCGGCCGGATGAAGTTCAACATCAAGCTCTACGACAAAGCGGATTCAACCCCGCTCGACCGCCGGACGCTCGATCAACATGACTTCATCGACACCATCCTCTACTTGCTGAAACTGCGCCGGGGCATCGGCGCAGTCGACGACATCGATCACTTGGGCAACCGCCGCGTCAGGGCGGTGGGTGAGCTGCTCGAGAACCAGTTCCGCATCGGCCTGGTCCGTATGGAACGCGCTATCAAGGAGAAAATGTCCGTCTACCAGGAAATGTCGACGGCCATGCCGCACGACCTGGTGAATGCGAAGCCGGTAATGGCCGCCATTCGCGAATTCTTCGGCTCCAGCCAGCTGTCGCAGTTCATGGATCAAACCAATCCGCTGTCTGAGATTACGCACAAGCGGCGTCTCTCGGCACTTGGACCGGGTGGTCTCTCCCGCGAACGCGCGGGCTTCGAGGTTCGCGACGTACATCCGACGCACTACGGCCGCATTTGTCCGATTGAAACGCCGGAAGGCCCGAACATCGGCCTTATCTCATCGTTGTCATGCTTCGCGCGGATCAATGAATATGGGTTCATCGAAAGCCCATACCGCCGCGTCAAAGACGGTACGCTGGTCGACGAGGTCAAGATCCTCAACCCCGGCGACACTCACTTTAAAGTGGGCCAAGTCGTTTCCCGTGCGGATCTCGATAAGGCCAACTCAGCCCTCGCAGCCAACAAGCAACACGCCGAAACGGAAGCCCATTGCGATTACCTCTCGGCTTGGGAAGAGGACAAGTACCTGATTGCGCAGGCCAATGTAACCATCAATAAGGCCGGACGCATTGTGGATGACCTGGTCGATGCACGACAAGCCGGCAACTTTGTCCTCAAACATCGGGACGAAGTGGAGTACATGGACGTTAGCCCGAAGCAGTTGGTCTCGGTAGCGGCAAGCTTGATCCCGTTCCTTGAGAACGACGATGCGAACCGCGCGCTCATGGGTTCGAACATGCAACGCCAGGCCGTGCCTTTGCTGCGAGCGGAAGCGCCGTACGTCGGTACCGGCATGGAGATGGTCACCGCGCGCGATTCAGGCGCGGTGGTGATCTGCAAGCGCGCCGGGGTGGTCGACTCGGTCGACAGTGAACGCATTATTGTCCGCGTGGAGGGCGGTGGCCATGAGGGCCAGATGTCGCGCGAAGTTGGCGCGGACATCTACCAAATGACCAAGTTCAAGCGCTCGAACCAGAACACCTGTATCAGCCAGAAGCCGATTGTGCAGCAGGGCCAGAAGGTGAAAAAGGGCGACGTGCTGGCCGACGGGCCTTGTACGGAAAGTGGTGAGTTGGCGCTCGGCCGGAACGTGCTGGTCGCGTTCATGCCGTGGCGCGGCTACAACTTCGAGGACGCCATTGTCGTCAGCGAAAAGCTGGTGAAGGAAGACTACTACACCTCGATTCACATTGAAGAGTTCGAGATCGAGGCTCGAGACACGAAGCTGGGGCCGGAGGAAATTACTCGCGACATTCCAAATATCGCCGAGTCCTTCCTGCGCAACCTCGATGAAAGCGGCGTGATTCGCATCGGCGCCACGGTGAAGCCGGGCGACATTCTGGTAGGCAAGGTGACGCCCAAGGGCGAAACACAGCTGACGCCGGAAGAGAAGCTGCTCCGCGCGATCTTCGGAGAAAAAGCCGGCGACGTCAAGGACGCTTCGCTCTACTGCCCGCCCGGAATTGAAGGCACCATCGTTGATTGCAAGGTGTTCTCGCGGAAGGGCGCGGAACTCGATGAACGCTCCAAGCAGATTCTCGGCCAGCAGGAAGAGCGTCTGCACCGCAATCTGGAGGACGAAAAGCGCATATTGAACGACGAGCGCGCCAAGCGTCTGGAGCGATTGCTGCATGACAAACAACTGCAGGCCGACCTGCACGACGAAAAAACCAACAAGCGGCTGATCTCGAAAGACATGCCGCTGACACGCGACGTGCTCGAAAAGCTGCGCGCCCGTGACTTGAAGCGCATGCGCCTGTCCAATAAGGATCCGCGGCTGAACGAGCAAATCGACGAGATCGAGGAGATGACCTCGCGTCAGATCGCGGTGCTCGAGAAGATCACTGAAGAGAAAGTCGCCAAGTTGCGCAAGGGCGACGAATTGCCGCCGGGCGTCATCAAGCTTGTCAAATGCTACATCGCGATGAAGCGCAAGCTGTCGGTCGGCGATAAGATGGCCGGCCGTCACGGCAACAAGGGCGTCATTGCCCGCATCGTGCCCGAAGAGGACATGCCCTACATGCCGGATGGAACCCCGGTAGAGATCGTCTTGAATCCGCTCGGCGTTCCGTCCCGTATGAACGTCGGTCAGATCCTGGAAACGCACTTAGGCTGGGCCGCGGAAAAGCTGGGTCTCCACTTCGCGACGCCGGTATTCGACGGCGCAACCGAAAAGGACATCAAGAGCCGATTGAGCGAGGCCGGGCTGCCCACGTCGGGCAAGATTAACCTGCACGATGGCATGACCGGCCTGCCCTTCGAGCAGCCCATCACAGTGGGTTACATTTACATGCTGAAGTTGTCGCATCTGGTGGACGACAAGATTCACGCACGATCGATTGGACCGTATTCTTTGATTACCCAGCAACCGCTGGGCGGCAAGGCGCAGTTCGGCGGCCAGCGCTTCGGCGAGATGGAAGTGTGGGCCTTGGAGGCTTACGGTGCTGCGTACATCTTGCAGGAGTTGCTGACTGCGAAATCGGATGACGTGTACGGACGCGCCAAAATCTACGAAGCAATTGTAAAGGGCGAAGCGGCCGCCGAACCGGGCGTGCCGGAGTCGTTCAACGTGTTGATACGCGAGTTGCAGAGCCTGTGCCTCGACGTGGAACTGATGAAGAAGCCACGTGAGTTGCCGGATCTGGCGCACGCGGCGGATTAGCTTCTCAATAGGTGTGGAGCGGGACCGGCAGACGTCGCGCTCCACACTAGGACTTCTGATGCTGGTTTGAGGGAAATGGCGTCTGTCTCCATTTTCTGACGGGTGCTGAAGGGTTACTGAGGATCATTCATGTATCGTTCTTCTCCTTACGATAGGGCCAATTTAATTGCGGATTTCGATTCGATTCGAATCAGTCTGGCTTCTCCGGAAAAGATCAGGAGCTGGTCACACGGTGAAGTCACCAAACCGGAAACCATCAACTATCGGACCTTCAAGCCGGAGCGCGATGGGCTGTTTTGCGCTCGTATTTTCGGCCCGGTAGCTGACTGGGAGTGCTTATGCGGCAAGTACAAGCGCATGAAGCACCGCGGCGTCATTTGCGACAAGTGCGGCGTTGAAGTGACGTTGTCGCGTGTGCGGCGCGAGCGCCTGGGTCATATCGAACTCGCCAGCGCGTCCTCGCACGTTTGGTTCTTCAAGGGTTTGCCGAGCCGCATCGGCTATCTACTCGACATCACTCTTCGCGAGTTGGAGCGGGTCCTCTACTACGAGGCTTACGTAGTCATCGAGCCCGGCGAAGGCTCTGGCCTGAACGCCGGCGAAGTCATCAGCGACGAGCGCAAACGGCAGGTGGATCAGGAATTCGGCGGCAAGTACATCGCGATGATGGGCGCCGAAGGCATTAAGGAACTCCTGAAGCGGATCGACGTCGAGTCGTTGAGCATTGAGATCCGCGAAAAGATGAAGACGGAGATCTCAGCGCAGAAAAAGCTGAAGTATGCCAAGCGGCTGCGCGTGGTTGAGAGCTTCCGCAAATCCGGCAACAAGCCGGAATGGATGATTCTCGACGTGATTCCGGTCATTCCGCCGGAACTGCGCCCATTGGTGCCGCTGGATGGTGGGCGCTTCGCAACCTCCGATCTGAACGATCTTTATCGCCGTGTCATCAACCGCAATAACCGTCTGAAGAAGCTGATGGAATTGCATGCTCCGGATGTCATCGTCCGTAACGAAAAGCGCATGCTGCAGGAAGCGGTTGATGCCTTGTTCGACAATGGCCGCCGTGGCCGTGTATTACGTGGCGCCAACAATCGTCCGCTGAAGTCGCTCTCCGACACGCTGAAGGGCAAGCAAGGCCGTTTCCGCCAGAACTTGCTGGGGAAGCGCGTCGACTATTCCGGCCGCTCGGTTATCGTTGTGGGCCCCGAGCTGAAGCTGAATCAATGCGGTTTGCCGAAGAAGATGGCGCTCGAATTATTCAAGCCCTTCATCTATCACCGCTTGGAACAGCGCGGCCATTGCACCACTATCAAGCAAGCCAAGGAACTGGTGGAGCAGCAGGATCCCGTGGTTTGGGACATCCTCGAGGAAGTGATCAAGGATCATCCCATCCTGTTGAATCGCGCCCCTACATTGCATCGCCTGGGCATCCAGGCGTTTGAGCCGGTGCTGGTGGAAGGCAAGGCGATCAAGCTGCATCCCCTGACCTGCACGGCATTCAACGCTGATTTCGATGGCGACCAGATGGCGGTCCATATTCCGCTGTCGCCGGAAGCGCAGATCGAAGCGTCGACACTGATGCTCGCGTCGAACAACATTCTGTCGCCTGCGCATGGTGCGCCCATCGCCATTCCAACTCAGGACATGGTGCTGGGTCTTTACTACCTGACCAAAATGCGTCCGAACACCAAGGGCGCCGGACGCACGTTCGCATCCATCGACGATGTGCTGATCGCACTGGAAATGGGCGAAGTGGAAACGCTCACGCCTATCAAACTGCGCTACACCGGCCGGGTGATCGACCTGACCAAGGCGTTCGACAGCCAGAACGTGATGCACACCGAGCCCATTGAGTTTGCCAAGCAGTACATGGAAACAACGGTGGGCCGGGTCATTCTGAACGATGTGCTGCCGAAGCAGATGCCTTTTGTGAACGGTCTGCTGAAGAAGAAGGGTCTTGCCCAGCTGGTTCAGTTCTGTTATCTGAAGTTTGGTCTCCAGGTCACGGTACAGATGCTGGACGAAGTGAAGCGCCTTGGCTTCCTCTATGCAACTCGTTCCGGTATTTCCATCGGTATCGACGACATGGTGGTCCCCGAAGAGAAGGCCGCCCTGGTCAAAGAGGCTGAGCGGCAGGTCATCGAAGTCACCCAGCAGTACCAGGACGGCGCCATCACCCAGTCGGAGCGCTATAACAAGATCATCGAAATCTGGTCGAAGGTCACCGAAGCGGTCTCGGACAAAATGTTCAAGACCATGGAAGAAGACGATCGTACCGGCCGCGTCCTCAACCCGATTTACATCATGGCCGATTCCGGCGCTCGCGGCTCGAAACAACAGATTCGCCAGCTTTCCGGTATGCGCGGCCTGATGGCCAAGCCATCCGGCGAAATCATCGAGTCGCCCATTACGGCGAACTTCCGCGAAGGCCTCACCGTTCTGCAGTACTTCATCTCGACCCACGGCGCTCGCAAAGGTCTGGCGGATACGGCTCTCAAGACGGCCGATTCCGGCTATCTGACGCGCCGACTCTGCGACGTGGCCCAGGATGTCATCATCACCGAGACCGATTGCGGTACGGCCGATGGTATTTACGTGGAACCGATTATCGAATCGGGCGAAATCATCGAGCCGTTGCGCGACCGCATTGTGGGCCGCGTTGCGCTGGAAGACCAGCTCGACTACGAAACCAACATTATCGTGAAGGTGAATCAGGAAATCACGGAAGAACTGGCCAGCGCCATCCAGGCTGCCGGTATTGAGCGGGTGAAGATCCGTTCCGTGCTCACCTGCGAATCCAAACGCGGCGTCTGCCAGCTTTGCTACGGTCGCAACCTTGCTACCGGCCGGATGGTCGAACGGGGCGAAGCGGTCGGCATCATCTCGGCCCAGTCCATCGGCGAGCCCGGGACACAGCTGACGATGCGTACGTTCCACATCGGTGGAGCGGCGACTCGAGTCAGCGAACAATCCACCCAGGACGCGAAGTCGGACGGTTTCGCGAAGTTCATCGGCATCAATGCGGTCCGCAACAAGCGGGGCGAGTTGATCGCCATGAACCGCAACGGCATCCTCGCCATCGTTGATGACAAGCAGCGCGAACGTGAGCGCTACCAGGTTGTCTACGGAGCGAAAATCAATGTCGAAGAGGGCGCAGCGGTCAAGGCGAACAAGATTCTGCTCGAGTGGGATCCCTACACCTTCTCCATCCTCACGGAAGTCAGCGGTGCGGTCCACTTTAAGGATCTTGTCGACGGCATCACGACCCAGGAACAGGTGGACGAAATCACCGGCAACATGCAGGTGGTTGTTACCGATTCGCCTGACGAGAAGCGCATGCCAACCGTTATCGTACGGCCGGGCGGCGGAACCCGCGCGGATGAGAAACGCTACCTCATGCCGACTCACGCTCACTTAATGGTGACGGACGGCGAAGAGGTGCACGCGGGCGACGTCATCGCCAAGATCCCTCGCGCTACCACCAAAACCAAAGACATCACAGGTGGTTTGCCTCGCGTGGTGGAATTATTCGAAGCGCGCAAACCGCGTGAGACTGCGGTTATCGCTGAGATCAACGGCAACGTGAAGTACGGCGAAGTGACGAAGGGCCAACGCAAACTGTACATCGTTGGCGATGATGGAACACAGAAGGAGTACTCAATTCCTCGCGGTGTCCACATCAACGTGCAGGAAGGCGAGCGGGTGAAGTCGGGCGATCCTTTGATGGACGGGCCGCGCAATCCGCACGATATTCTCGCGGTGCTGGGCGAGAAGGAACTGCAGAAGTATCTCGTCAACGAGATCCAGGAAGTCTACCGCCTGCAGGGTGTCAACATTAACGACAAGCACCTTGAGGTGATCTCCCGCCAGATGATGCGCTGGATCAAGGTGGAGGACATCGGCGATACGGAATTCCTGCCGGAAGAAGTGGTGGATAAGTTCCGCTTCCGTGAGGAGAACCAGCGGGTAATCGAGTCGGGTGGCGCCCCGGCAACGGGCAAGCCCCTGCTGCTCGGCATTACCAAGGCCTCTCTGTCAACCGATTCGTTTATCTCGGCTGCCAGTTTCCAGGAGACGACGCGTGTGTTGACTGAAGCCGCTATTAACGGCAAGGTCGACTATCTTCGTGGTCTCAAGGAGAACGTCATCATGGGCCGCCTGATTCCGGCCGGCACCGGCATGGAATACTACCGGCGAGTGAAGATTGCCGGTGAGGATGTGGTGGAGGAAGAGCCGGCGCCCGATCAAGACCTGTCACTCAGCGACACGTTGTCCGACTACAACGATGAAACCCGAGGTATCTACACGGGTGGACTCAACGAAGATACGGCCCCGGTTGAAGAAGTCAGCACTGCCGAAGAGATCTAAGCGGCAGCTACAAAAATGATGTCATGGTGGGAATGAAGCCATACTTCTTCCCACCCATTCAGATCCTTTCCTAAGAATGTCGGTCGGCTGTCTGAGCAGTCAGGAACTCATCACTTCGTAACCGCCCTTGCCTTGGCCTTGCTCGAATCTTTGATGGCAACGGCGGTCTTTTCACCGGCCTTCTCGGTGTACTTTACCGAGACTTTGGAGCCCGTCAGGAGGCCGTCGTATGTATCCATACTGACCTTTCCGATGCCTTTGCTAGCCTCGACGGTCGTGTCGCCCGTCCACTTGACGGTATGCTCCGTGCCGTCAGCTGTCTTGACAACCATCGTCTTGGCGCCCTTGTCGACACTCTTCACCACGCCTTTGATGTCCTTGAACATGCTGTTTGCCAGCGCACTCTGCCAGCCGATGGCTGCCACCAGGACGAACAGACCAGCCAGAAGCGTCAACGCTCTAAACGGCTTCGAACGAAAAAACATCAGTGGTCTCCGTTTATGTTGGTCTGTGTTTGTTCCACGCGCTTATTGTGCCGCTGGGTGGTGAGTCTATTAGGGCGGGCATGCGCCCGGGGAAATGAAGGACTGTCCGAGCATCGCGAGTCGAATGGCGCGAGGCAAATCGAGAGCAGCCCGGGATTTCAGCACGTACCCGGAAGCGCCCAGGTTGAACGCCGTATCGACGTAATCTGAATCGGCGTAGACCGTCAGGAACACTATGCGGACGGCGGGATCCGAAGCGCGGAGCTGGCGGGCGGCTAACAGGCCGTCCATCACAGGCATCTCGATATCGAGCACCACGACGTCCGGATGCAGCGCGTTGACGGCCATTAGGGCCTCGTGGCCATTCTTTGCCGTCCCCACGACGTTGAATTCAGGCTGGAGCATGCGGGCAAACACCGGCAGTGAAGCCAGGTGGTCGTCAGCGATCACAACCCGAACTAGGCCCGCTGGCATAGCTAAAGCAGGTCCCCCCCAATCCCAAAGGCCAATTCTCAGTTGCTGTGATTATACGCCTCGCCTCGTTCTGCTCAGCAAGGGCCATCAGCGAGAAAGCACAGCCGCCGGGAACCCTGTACAACATGAGAACGCGGCGGCTGTTTATCGAGTGTCTACTCCATCCTAGTTCTCGGCGTTCTCCGCTTCCGTCGACAGTTTGTTGATCACCTGCTGGAGATTGAACGTGGCTGGCTTCTGGCTCGGCGGGAACTCTGCGAACGATTGCAGCCATTGCCCGACGAAGGCTTGAGCCGGTAGCAAAAGGAATACACGGTCGAGCCTCCAGTGAAGGTAGTCCATGCCTTCCACCGGGCCGCGTTCGAACGGGTCGGCGTGCAGGTCAATCATTTTGGGAACCCGCAGCGTAACCAGCGGTTCCTCCCACACGTTGAAACCCTCTGCGCGCTGCTCCATGAAAACTGCCTTCCATTTGTCATAGCGAAGTCCGGCCAGGTCGCCGTCGTCGGTCCAATATAGGAACTCTTTACGCGGGTCATCCGGCGTCTCCCCCTTTAAGTACGAGGTCAAGTCGTAGCCATCCAAGTGGACCTTAAAGGTTGAGTCGCCCGCCTTGTAGCCGGTCAGCAACTTCTGCTTGACGTCCGGCGCGCCGGCTGCTGCCGCCAGCGTGGGCAGCAAGTCCTCATGCGCGGTGACCCCATTGATTTCTGTCCCGGGCTTGATGACAGCCGGCCAGCGAATGACGAACGGCACCCGGTAAGCGCCTTCCCAGTTGGTGTTTTTCTCGCCGCGGAACGGGGTCGCGCCGCCGTCGGGCCAACTCATCACTTCGGCCCCGTTGTCGCTGCTGAAGATCACGATGGTGTTGTCGGCGATCCCAAGATCATCCAGCTTCTTTAATAGCGTCCCGATATTGTCGTCGAGTTGCTGCATGCCCGCCCCGTACAGGCCGTACTGAGGAATCATCGCCTCGTATTTGGGCGAAAGATGGGTCCAGATGTGCATCCGCGTTGTGTTGTGCCAGATGAAGAACGGTTTGCCCGCCTTGACGGAGCGCTCCATGTTCTCCAGCGATGTAGCAAGAAACTCATCATCGACGGTTTTCATCCGCTCAATCGTGAGTGGGCCCGTGTCCTCGCAGGTCTGCTTGCCCCAAACACCGAAGCGCGGATCGGGGGGCGCTGGATTCTCCGTTGCCGTGGCCTTGCACTTGAGGACGCCTCGCGGCCCAAACTTTGCCTTGAACGCAGGATTCTTCGGATAGTCGATATTCTCCGGTTCCTGCTCTGCATTCAGGTGATACAGGTTTCCAAAGAACTCGTCGAAACCGTGAACCGTGGGGAGGAATTCATTGCGGTCGCCCAGGTGGTTCTTACCATTTTGAAAGGTCATATAGCCGAGTGGCTTGAGTATCTCGGCCAGCGTGGGATCTTTCTTTTGAAGTCCCAGCGGCGAGCCCGGAAGGCCCACCTTGGTCAGTCCGGTGCGAATCGGACTCTGCCCGGTAATGAACGCGGCGCGCCCTGCCGTGCAGCTCTGTTGCGCGTAGTGATCTGTGAACAGCGCGCCCTCTTTCGCAATCCGGTCGATGTTGGGCGACCTGTAACCCATCATGCCGCGGTTGTAAGCGCTGACGTTCCAGTAGCCGACATCGTCCCCGAATATGACGAGAATGTTCGGTTTCTTCTGTTGCGCTATCGCGGGCGTAACGCTCAACCCGATAACGATGAGAGATGAAGCAATTGTAAATGATACTTTCCCGATAAAGCTCATAACGACGAACCACTCCTTTGTCTACTGACTGTTTGCTGGTAAAACGCCGGCGACCAGCCGCCTCCGAAGTACATGACAATTGTGGGTAGGCCCCGGCCCGCAATCAACGCTTCGTCGATCCCCCCAAACTGACGCGACATCTCCCAGGGGAAGGCCGCGAAACGGCTCACCATTCATAATGAACGTCTCTATGGTGGAGCAAGAAACGCATCAGGGATATGCACCTTTAGTCGCATATCCAGGCCGGTAGGTACATTCTAGCGTCTTCCTGACCTGCCGAAGCCCTGCCCTTCACCCTTTTGCGTGATCCCGCGCGTGCCAGACCCTCGAGTGTGCGCTTTAACCCTGTTGATTTCCCGGGTCCGCAGGATGGAACCACTCCTACCCGTGGGTTTCTTGGCTGTTCACCGTTCTTGCGGCGAGTTGAGCGATTCCCGGTTCGAGATGGTAAATCACTGTAAGTAAAACGTCAGAACATTCCGTTACAACCCCACGACGCCCCATTGTTCGGCAGGGGTGATTGAGAATCCGGCACCGGCCTCCCGTGTGGCTGCGGCTAACCGAGTCTGGCAACTCGCGTGCCCCTACGCAACGTCAGTGCGGCGCTTCGAAAAGGGGCCGCTAAGGTGCCCGGGGGAAGACAAACATGGCAGCTTTGAGCATTTCTCAGGGGCTCTCGCCCGCTGTAACTGAGCAGATCGAACGTCTGGTGACTAGCGAACTGATCCGGGGAAGTGATGCGCTTTGCCGCATCCTTCGCTTTCTCGGCAATCACGCCGTTGATTCTCCCGACACCTCGGTCAAGGAGTTCGTCCTGGCGACCCAAGTCCTGGGCCGCGATCCGGGCCAGTACGATTCGTCCTTCGATTCTTGCGTCCGGGTGCAAGTAATGCGACTGCGCTCGAAACTCGCGCTGTACTATGCTGGTCCGGGCGCCGCCGACCCGATCGTGATCAGCATTCCGCGCGGAGCCTACAAACTGGTTGTGGAAGAGCGCACAGTTCCACCCCCTGCCCAACTCTCCCCGATCGATGAATCGAGCCTCCCGCAGCACGCAAAGCCCTCGAGGTTTCGTTCGCCGTTGCCGGTTGGCCTGGTTGGAGCGTTGTGTCTCCTGCTTGGCCTGCTGCTCGGCATTGCCCTTACGCTCACCGCTGGAGCGGCAGGAAAACTGGCACCGTAGGCAACCACGCCCTTGCCGCCATTTGTACGGCAGAAAATGTCGGTCGCCCCGTTGCGGCTACGGCCTTCTCGTTCCAATGATCGCCGATCCGAACCAGCCAAAATCGCGTCTTAGATGCGGATGCCGGTGACGTTCACCTCAATTGCCACCGCTTGGCCAAATGGCGATAATGGCTCATGCCCATGACGATACACATCTGGGATGAAGTGGTCCCGGGAACGCGTTCCGCGGCCAAATTGGTCACCGTGCCGGAAGCAGAGACGACGGCCAGGGAGATCATCCGAAGCCGCGTTTGCGAGGAGGTGGAGCGCCATAACCAGTCCTTGCCGGAGGTGTTTTGCGGCCTCGTGCAGCCCGAGGAATCGGAGCGTATCCTGAACGGATTTCGAATGAGAGTAAAGCGGCCTCTCAACTGGCAAGCGCAGTTTGAAAGGGCGTGCTCCAGCTTTGAGCGGAACGGATTCCTGTTAATTGTGGATGGGCGCCAGGCCACCGACCTCGACGAGCGAATCGACTTACGCGCCGATTCTGAAGTGCAGTTCGTAAAACTCGTGCCTCTGGTGGGCGGCTAGAGTCGAATCCAGGCCACGGAGGACAACGATGGAAATCGGTGAAGCACTCAGGCTCATCCGTTTGCGAACACAGATCAACGTTCCCGAAAGTGCGAGCCCCCACATGCAGGAGATCATCCGTACTCTGAATGCGCACCCGGTCGTTTACAAGGAGCGCGCGAGTCTCAAAATCGTGAAAGAGCCTTTGGAGCGATTGAAGGCGGCCAACGCTGAGGAGCGGATCGCATTCTTGTTTGAAGCGCTGGCCGTGATGGGCACACCCGACTCGATCTTGCTGTCGTTGGCGCTGAGGGGCGTTGTCGCCGATTTGTTGCGGAGCGGGTTGCCTCTCAACAGTCTGACCGCGGTGGGCATGATCGAAAAGATTTCCAACCGGTGGTACCGGTTTGATTTTCCCTACAAGGCGATGCTTTCCGCGCTGCAAAACGTCACGATGACTCCCGCGTTGCAGCACGAACTGCTGCGGTTGCGTGAATTCGTCGGTAACACACATGGAATGGATGAGATCCAGGAGCGGATCGATGTTCTGTTGCACGGCGTCAAGGAGAAGCCGGAGGCGCCGGTTTCGGGTTGGAGCCGTCACGTTTTTGAGGAAATCGACCGCTCCGGTAAGCAGATCGCATGGCGGCGACTGCTGCTGCATGCGCGATCGCTGACGCAGAGCAGCCCGTCGGCCAAGTGGCAAAAGGAGGCAGTCGCTTGCGTCGACCAAATCGGCCGGCCGGAGCTTCTGGAGTCCGCCCGTCGCTGGCTTGCACTGGGGCCGATGCCCGGAATGGCGGCGCAGCTGCAGGTTCCCGAGGAAGAAGCGGATTATCAGAAGGGCTTCATCTGGACGCTGGGCGTGCTGGGAGATGCCTCGGTTGCGCCCGGCATCGCCGATTTCGCGTTCGCTTGCTTCCGAAAAATCCCGCAGATCGGCGCGGTGTCGCACCGCGTCGGCAATGCTTGTGTGAACGCCCTGGCTGCGATACCCGGACTGGATGCTGTGACGCAAATCAGCCGCCTGGCGATGCGCGTGAAATACGACGTCGCACGCCGCCTGATCGAGAAAGCGCTGGCCGAGGCCGCCGTGCGCAACCAGGTGGGCCGCGACGACCTGGAGGCGATGGCCGTTCCCTCGTTCGGACTGAACGACGAGGGAGTGCGCATCGAAGCGCTGGGGAGTTGTGAAGCCAGGCTTGCGGTGGCAGAGGGCGCGGCGGTGATGAACTGGTGGCGTGACGGTAAGCCTCTCAAGGGCGCTCCGGCCGAGCTGAAAACGAACCACAGCGAGGCGGTCGCGGATCTCAAGAAAGTGGAGAAAGAGCTGCAGGCCGTTCTTTCCACCCAACGTCTGCGGTTGGAGCGCCAGCTCCAGTCGCAGAGCTCCTGCCTCTTTGAACGCTGGCAGGATTGGTATTTGAATCACCCCCTGACGGGCGCGTTCGCCAGACGCCTTATCTGGGAAATTCAAACCGGCGATACGTCGCAAACGGCGATGTGGTGGCAAGGCCGCCTGGTCGACTGGTCGGGCAACCCAGTGGCGGCCGCGCCTGGTTCCAGGGTTCGCCTGTGGCATCCCATCCGGGCGCAAGTGCAGGAGGTGCTGAGCTGGCGATGCTGGCTGGAGGACCACGGCATCCGGCAGCCGTTCAAGCAGGCGCATCGCGAAGTTTATCTTTTGACGGACGCCGAGCGCGAAACGGCGACTTACTCCAATCGCTTCGCGGGGCACATCGTGCGGCAGCACCAGTTTTCGGCGCTGTGCCGGGAGCGCGGCTGGCAGTTCAAGCTGATGGGCGAATGGGATTCGCACAACACCCCCCAAGTGGAGCTTCCGCAATACAATCTGCGCGCTGAATTCGATGTGGATTTTTTCGAAGATTCAGAAGTCTCCGGCCATATGGTGTATACGGTCATCAGGACGGATCGCGTCAGGTTTTTGCCGATCGAGGCCAAGCGGCGCCGGTTCGAACTGCGGCCGCCGCCGAGGCCGATAAACCTGGCCGACGTCCCCCCGGTTGTTTTTTCTGAAGTGATGCGCGACGCAGACCTGCTGGTCGGCGTCACCAGTATCGGCGCGGATGCCGGCTGGGCCATCGATCACCACGGTGAGCACGAGGAATACTGGCAGCGTTTCGCCGATGCAGAGCTTTCCGCGTTCGCGGAGAATCGCAAGGCGGTTCTGGAGAGGCTGCTGCCGAAATTGACGATTGGGGAGCGCTGTCGAATTACTGATCGGTATCTGGTGGTTCGCGGCGAATCGAACGAATACCGGATTCACCTGGGAAGCGGCAACGTCCTGATGGAGCCGGCCAGCCGCTACCTCTGCATCGTCCGCGGCGCCGGCGACACAGCCGCAACGGTTCCCTTGCCATTTGAGGGCGACTCAATGCTGGCGGTCATCCTCAGTAAGGCGTTTCTGTTGGCCAACGACAAGGAGATCCGGGATGAAACGATTTTGCGTCAGATCCACCGGGCTTAGGTTTCTGATCCATTCGTAGGGTCTTCGGCATCGAAGGTGACCTACGATGAGAAGTGCGTTGAAGAAAGCAGCGAAGGCAGACGCTTACGAAAGCAGGCTCACTGCTCCACTTGCGATATCGTAATACCCGGCGACTACTTTGACCTTGCCTTCCTTCAAGAGGCCTGCGATCACAGTGGACGCCTTGCTCAGCAGTTCAGCCTGCATCTTCGCGTTCAGTTTTGTCGCCGCCTCCAGGTTCGAGCCAGCTTGGTCGACCGCCGCTTGGATGTGCGGATAGAGCGCACTGATTTGCCCGGGTACTGACTTGGCTTGGATGGTCGCTTTAACCGCTCCACAGTTGGCATGGCCCAACACCAGTATCACTTTGGTGCCCAGTACCGCTGCACCATACTCGATGCTGGCAATGACCTCCGATGTGATGACGTTGCCGGCCACACGGTTGACAAAGATGTGATTGATCGTTTGATCGAACAGCAGTTCCACGGGAACGCGTGAATCGGCACAGGACAGCACCGACGCGAATGGCTCCTGTTTTTCGACCGTGTGTTGTTTCAAGATGACCAGGTCGTGCTCAAAGGAAGTCATCTTGTTCGCAACGAAACGGCGGTTGCCGGCCATTAGCTCCTCGAGCGCGGCATCCGGGGTGAGCGTGCTTTGCCCGAGAAGCGTTCCCGGGCCCCCCAGTAGGGGCCCCAAAGTCAGAGCGCTCCCTACGGTGGCAGTGCGCAGAAATCGGCGCCGCGAGAAAGGCTCATGCGAATTGCCCGGACCAATTCCATATCGTCGGTTCAATGCAGGTGTCCTCCTTTTGTGCAAGCTATCACGGTTTTGATGACAGCGAGGTGACGGAGTTGGTCAAATGCGGGGTCGAAGGGCTTGGTAGCGGCCAGGAAAATCGCGAGCTGACATCTTGACGCAGGCCGCGGAATCTGTTGAAATCGGTAATTTCGCCTACGGTATACTCGCCTTGTTCTCTTAAGTGGGCCGCAAACGACCTGTGCAGCACCGCCCGAGGGGTTTAGTTCGGGGTGCGGGCGCGCCAGGAAGAATATAGGTTAAGCACGTCTATGTTTCGAACCAGGCAGTCCGTCAGATTGAATACAAGCTCGCCTCCCGGAGAATTTATCCGTTTTATGAAACACATCCGACTTCTGGCCGCCCTACTGGCCGCGGCAACACTTTACCTGGCCGCCTGCGGCGAGAAGAAGCAAGCGGCCGCTCCGCCCCCACCTGACGTTGAAGTGGTTCAGGTCACGCAGCAGGACGTGCCGATCACCAGGGACTGGGTCGGAACCCTGGACGGATTGGTCAATGCCCAGATCGTTGCCCAGGTTTCCGGCATTCTGCTCAAGCAGGAATATGCCAATGGCGCCTACGTCAAGAAGGGAACCGAGCTCTTTCAGATTGATCCCCGGCCGTTTCAGGCAGCGCTGGATCAAGCCCAAGGACAACTTCAGCAGGCTCAGGGCAAACTTGCACAGGCCCAAGGCCAGCTAGCCGAAGCGGTGGCGCAGCAAGGGAAGACCCAGTTGGACGTAAACCGCTATACGCCTCTGGCCAAAGAAAGCGCTATCAGCCAACAGGAACTGGATGACGCCGTCCAGAACAACCTGTCCGCTCTGGCGAGCATCGAGGCGAATAAGGCCAACGTTGAAGCAGCTAAAGCCAACATTGATGCCGCTAAGGCAGCCGTGTATAACGCCCAAATCAATCTCGGCTTCACAAAAATCGTCGCACCGGTCGACGGCATAGCCGCTATTGCGACCGCCCAGGTCGGCAACCTGGTCAGCCCTCAATCCGGCGCCCTTACCACGATCTCGACCATCAATCCGATCCTGGCGAACATAAATCCGAGTGAAGACCAGTATCTCAATGTGGCCAAGGTCACGGGGGCTACGCCAGGTGCAGCGAACGATCCAGCGCTTCAGAAGCTTCAGTTCCACCTGACCCTTGCCAATGGCTCGGACTACCCGCACCCAGGGCGCATATGGGCAATCAACCGAGAGGTCGGATTGACGACTGGCACAATTCTGGTCCAGATTTCATTCCCAAACCCCACCAGTGTCCTTCGTCCCGGTGGTTTCGGAGTGGTCAGTTCGGTGGTCAACGTTCAAAAGGGTGCATTGTTGATACCGCAACGCGCAGTGTCCGATGTGCAGGGCACAAACTTGGTCGCGGTCTTGGGTGCCGATAACAAAGTCTCTATCGTGCCGGTGAAGACCGGTTCAAAGTTTGGTCTCCTGTGGGTGATCGACAGCGGTCTCAAACCTGGCGATCACGTAGTGGCCGAAGGCATACAGAAAGTCAAAGACGGCATGCAGGTTAATCCAAAGCCCTACTCGCCGGATATCGAGAAGGCTAGGCCGGCCAATTCCTAGCATCCGACGGTTAAGTTGAAACGACATGTCTAAGTTCTTTATCAACCGCCCGATCGTCGCCATGGTGATCTCCATCATCATGTTCATCGCCGGGGCCATCTGCATCTTGGTCTTGCCCACTGCACAGTTCCCGAATATCGCCGACCCCCAGATTCAGGTCAAAGCAACCTACCCCGGCGCCGACGCCTTAACCGTCGCGCAGTCCGTCGCCACGCCCATTGAGCAGCAGATGAGCGGAGTGAACAACATGAATTACATGTATTCGCTCAACGCCAACAACGGGCAGAGCCAGTTGACCATCGACTTCGATATCAAAACCGACCCCAACACGGATCAAATCCTCGCTCAAATGCGGGAAGGCCAAGCCGCTTCTCAGCTTCCTTCAGCCGTCAATAACTACGGCGTGGTTGTGCAGCAGTCCACCGCCGCGCCCATGATGCTGTTTGATCTGTATTCGCCCGACGGGCGATATAGCGCCGAGTTCCTCGCCAATTACGCCATCATCAACCTCAACGACGCCTTGACACGGGTTCCAGGGGTTGCGAGTGTTACCGTCTTCGGTGCCGGACAGTACGCCATGCGGTTGTGGGTCAAGCCCGATCAACTCGCCAAGCTGCAGATCACGGTTCCGGAAATCGTAAATGCCATCCAGACCCAGAATACGGTGAATCCAGCCGGGCAGATCGGTGGCGATCCGATACCGGCAGGACAGGAATTCACCTACGCCGTCCGGGCGCAGGGCCGTCTCGTTACGGAAGAACAGTTTGGCAACATGGTGGTCCGGGCCAAGCCCGACGGGTCCATCGTGAGAGTGAAGGACGTTGCCCGGGTTGAACTCGGCGCGCAGCTCTACAACATCCGTGGCCGGCTCGATGGGAAGCCGTCGGCTGTGCTTGCCATCTACCAGCTCCCCGATAGCAATCTGGTCAAGGCCGCAGCCGGCGCCAAGACGCTTATGGAGGAGGCCAAGAAAAGGTTTCCGCCTGGCCTCGCCTATACCGTCGCGTTGGACACTTCGCTTCCCGTGACGGCAGGCATTGACGAAATCGTGAAAACGTTGGGTGAAGCCCTGGTGCTCGTCATCATCGTGGTCTTCATTTTTCTCCAAGGCTGGCGCGCTACTCTTATCCCCCTCATGGCCGTGCCGGTTTCGCTTGTCGGCACGTTCATCATCTTCCCGCTGCTCGGCTTCTCCATTAACACACTCTCGCTGTTTGGCATGGTGCTGGCCATCGGCTTGGTGGTCGATGACGCCATCGTAGTGGTGGAGGCAGTCGAACACCACATAGAGCAAGGCCTCACGCCCAAGGACGCTGCCTTCAAAGCGATGGAGGAGGTCTCTGCTCCCGTCATCGGTATCGCACTGGTTCTTTCTGCCGTATTCATACCCACTGCGTTCATTCCGGGCATTACGGGACGCTTGTATCAGCAGTTCGCCGTCACCATCGCCGTATCCGTTATCATTTCCGCTTTCAACGCCCTCAGCCTTAGCCCGGCACTCGCGGCGATGCTGCTTCGTCCCAAGAAAGAATCGCGCGGACCTCTAGGGATGTTCTTCCGCGGGTTCAACAAGGTGTTTGGCAAGGCCACTCACGGCTATGCCAATACCTGTGGCGCGCTCATTCACAAGATGGTGATTAGCATCCTCCTTCTGCTTGGGTTCACATTCATGGCGGGCTACTTTGGAAAGCATGTTCCCGCCGGCTTTCTGCCCGATGAAGACCAAGGCTATGTCTTCGCTGTCATCCAGCTTCCGGACGCTTCTTCCTTGCAGAGAGCGGATCAGGCCGCCATGATCGCCGACAAGATCATTAGAAACACTCCCGGCGTTCTGTACAACACGACGGTTGTCGGCTACAACATGCTGAGCAGCGTGCAAAACACATACAGCGCGTTCTTCTGGATTACGTTTAAGCCTTGGGACGAACGGAAGGCACCGGAAGAGCAGTACGAAGCGATCAAGGCGCACCTGAACAAGGAATTGGGAGCGATGCCCCAAGGCGCCGCGCTGGCTTTCGCGCCGCCCGCCATTCCCGGCGTTGGCTCCGGCGGCCTTCAGTTTGTCATCGAGGATCGCTCGGGATCCGCCGACAACACATTCCTTTCGACTCAGGTGAGTAAGTTCCTCGCCGAGGGTCGAAAGCGGCCCGAGTTGGGCGTGCTCTTCACCACGGCGCTTCCCGCCGTTCCGCAGGTCTACGTGAATGTCGATCGCGACAAAGTGATGACTCAGGGCGTGCCCATCAAGGACGTCTACGATACCCTTCAAGCCTTCATGGGCGGCGCGTTTGTGAACTATTTCAATCGCTTCGGCCGTCAGTGGCAGGTTTACGTTGAGGCCGAGGGCGACTACCGCACGGACGCCAGATACCTCGGTCAGTTCTATATCAAGAACAAAACCGGCCAGATGGTGCCGCTCTCCACTCTGATCGACATCGAGCGGCAAGTCGGGCCGGAATACCTGATGCACTACAACCTTTACAACTGTGCTCAGATCATCGCGGGCCCCGCCCCCGGTTATACGGGCAATCAGGCCATGGCAGCGCTGGAGAGCGTGTTCAAGGACACCATGCCACCCGAGATGGGATACGACTACATGGGCATGGCTTACCAGGTGCAGCTGGCGCAACAGGGCGTGCCGCCATCGGCCATCTTCGGATTGTCGTTCCTGTTCGTCTTCCTGGTCCTTGCAGCACTCTATGAGAGCTGGACCTTGCCGTTTAGCGTTCTGCTCAGTACCCCGATTGCAGTCATGGGAGCGTTGGGCGCGCTCTATTTGCGGCGGCTGGACAATCTCTCCATCGAGACGAATGTCTACGCGCAGATCGGGCTGATCATGTTGATCGGTCTTGCCGCCAAGAATGCCATCCTCATCGTGGAGTTCGCCAAGGCCGGCTACGAAGACGGTAAGTCGCTGTTCGATGCCGCCGTCGAGGGCGCCCGGGTGCGCCTTAGGCCCATTCTGATGACTTCGTTTGCTTTCATCCTGGGATGCGTGCCGCTTTGGGTAGCCAAGGGCTCTGGCGCGGTCTCGCGCCAGGTCATGGGGACGACCGTAATCGGAGGGATGCTGACAGTGAGTATGATCGGCATCTTCATCATCCCGGCCTTGTTCTATTTGATTGAAAAACTGGGCGGGGCAAAGCGGACCGAGAAGCCGAAGGAATCGGCGCAACCCGGACCCGGAATCGTAGGCGCCGAATCCTGATGAGACGCGCGATCCAAGTCAAAACAGTTGTCGTTGTTCTCGTTACCTCGATGCTCTCAGGGTGCTTGGTCGGGCCCAATTACAAGCGGGCGCCGGTGAACGCCCCGGTCGCCTTTCGTGGAGCGGAAGGAGCGGCTCAGCAAGCTTCGCTGGCCGACCTGCCATGGTGGGAGGTCTTTAAGGACGATACGCTAAAGGCACTCGTTCAGCAGGCCCTCACCAACAATTACGACCTGAAGATCGCGGTGACGCGTATTGAGCAGTCACGCGAGATGGCCGCCCAGGTGCGTTCGCAGTTGTATCCCCAAGTTGGTTACCAAACCGCCATCAGCGGCGGGAAGAACGAGTTTCTCGGCACCATCGCTCCCAATAACGGGACCACGCAAGCAGCCTTCTGGGCCAATCTGAATGTCGCGTGGGAACTGGACATCTGGGGTCGCGTCCGGCGCCAGAGCGAGGCCGCCACAGCACAGTATCTCTCGACTGAGGAAGGCAAAAGGGCTGTGATGCTGTCGCTGGTCAGCGATGTCTCGCAAGCCTATTTCGAACTGCTCGGACTGCAGCTTCAACTGGAGATCGCCAAAGAGGCGACCAAGAACTTCGGCGAAACCCTGAAGCTCTTCACCCAACGCCTGGAGGGTGGCGTTGCCTCCAAGTTGCAGACGTCCGCCGCCGCTGCCGACGAGGCCACCGCTGCCGCCCAGATCCCCCAGATCGAACTGGAGATCGCGTTGAAAGAGAATCAGATCAGCGTGCTTCTGGGTCAGAACCCCGATGGCATTGCGACGAAAACCAAATTGCTCGACGAGATCATTCCTCCCGAGATTCCAGCCGGCCTGCCCTCGGCGCTCCTTCAGCGCCGGCCGGATATCCTCGCCGCCGAGCAGCAGGTGACGGCTGCCAACGCCCAGGTTGGCGTGGCCATTGCTAACTACTTTCCGCAGATCGGATTAACCTCATTCTTCGGGCAGGGCACCGCTCCGCTCGAGGATATTGCCTCCGGTAAGGCGACCACCTGGAGCGCCGCCGCCAGTCTGGCCGGCCCTCTCTTTCGGGGTGGCCAGCTCAAAGCTGCCAAGCTGCAGGCCATCGCTTTCTGGGAAGAAACCAAGTTGCAGTATGAACAGAGCGCCTTGTTAGCTTTCCAGGACGTCTCCAACGCGCTCATCTCCCGCACGAAGTATGATGCCATCCGCATCGATCAGAAGCGGGCCGTGGAGAACTACCAGGAGGCCGTCCGAATCGCGCTGCTGCGCTACAACGCCGGCAAAGCCAGTTATTACGAAGTCCTGCAACAGCAGCAGCTTCTGTTCCCTGCGGAAACCGCGCTGGCGGTCACGGAAACCAACCGCCGTACTGTGATCGTTCAGCTCTACAAGGCCCTCGGCGGTGGTTGGAATCTCACCGATCCTCAGTGGATGGGGAACCAACCTCCTACGGCCGCCGCGCCAGCTCCCAAGCCCTAAAGGTTCTCAGAGCGCTCGTACCGCGGCCAGCAGCATGTACCTCGATACCAGGTGCAGCCGGACATGATCTCGATTCCCCTCAACGGTTTTGTCCGGGTACTCGATCGCTACATCGTCTGGGGATTGTGCAGTTCCGAGTAGTTTGTGCTCGAAACAGAACCGCCGGATCGCCCGCATTTTCTCCCTGGTGATACCGCCGTTTGCAAAGTGCAAGGCCTGCCGGGGCTCCATGTAGAACCGCGTAGTCTTTAGTTGATCGTTGACTGATTCGGGCGTGTTCTCTGACCCGGACGCCATCCCGCTCACTGCTTCACCTTGAGTCGCTGGCGCTAACAACTGCGTCATGACCTCATACCAGGCGCCGGTCAGCGCCTTGGCGAAGCGGTCGCCCGAGCCGTCAGGTCTGTCGATGACTTCCGTCCGCACTGCCAGGAAGTGAACAATCTCACCCGGGATCTGGGAGGAATTGAAGAGATCTTTGACCTTTGCACCGGCGAGGATCTGGCTGGCCATGGGTTTCCAAGTCACCACCACATCGATGGCGGGATCTTTGAGGAACCTTGCCGGCAGTCCATCCGCAGGCGCGTCGATCACCTTCAGGCCCGGAATCTGAGGCTCGAGGTCTTGCATCCGCATGGCCCGCTCCAGTAGGTACAGCGATATCGACTTCTGCGCCAGCAGGGTTCGCTTGCCCGACAGATCCTTGAGTTCAAGGCCGTTGCGCGCCAGGATCATATCGTTCCCGTTGGAGGAATCGTTGACATATATGAGAGTTGTGTCGATGCCCGATGTGGCGGGGATTTCCAGACTCTCCATATTGGACATCACGCATGCTTCCACCTTCTTACCGGCGAAGGCCTCAATCGCCGAGGAATAGTCCAGGCGCTCCAGTTTAATCTCCAGGTGATATCGATCGGCCCACTTCTTCAAGAGGCCAGAGCGCTCCAAGTACGGGTAGGGATTGTTCCCGCCATTCGGACTATAGGCAACTGTAAACACCGGCGTGGCCGGCTTCGTATCTTCCCCCGCCCGCCCGTCCGCCGGCAACCACAAGAATGAGAATGCCGCCCATGCCGCGGCTGCTCGACTGATTATTTGTACAAATGACAGTTGAAACCCCCGGGAGTTGCACCTTCGAAGCTGCAACAAGCTTCCAGTGTACCTACCGCGAGGTGTATCGTTGGGGTATGAAACTTCGGATTCGTGCGCTGACCTGTGTCCTTTGGGCAGCGTGCCTGGTAGCGCAAGCCCAGCCCCCATCCTCGGCAGGCACACCCGCGGCGCCCACAGTCCTGCCGGGGAAGGGCTTGGCTCAGCACAACTTCTTCTATGCCGGCGAGCAGAAGCTGCGTGACATGTACATCGTCAAAGAGGGCCAGGTGGTCTGGTCTTACCTGGAACCCAACGGCAAGGGCGAGATTAGCGACGCGGTGCTCATGTCGAACGGCAACATCGTCTTTGCGCACCAGTTCGGCGTGACGATGATCAATCCGGCAAAGGATGTCGTGTGGAACTTCGATGCGCCCGCCGGGACTGAAATCCACACGGCCCAGCCAATTGGAAAGAACCGGGTGCTGTTTATTCAGAACGGCAATCCAGCCATTCTCCGGGTGGTGAACATCATGACGGGGGCAACCGAGAAGGAGTTCGTCCTGGAGACCGGCAATCCCGCTAGCGTTCACGGGCAGTTTCGCCGCGCGCGCCTGACCGGCTCCGGAACGCTTCTGGTTGCCCACATGGATATGAAGAAGGTCTCGGAATACGATTCCGCCGGCAAAGAAGTCTGGTCGGTGGCGATTGAGGGCCCGTGGTCAGCCGTGCGATTGAAAAACGGCAATACCCTGATCGCGAGCAATAAGAAGGTTGTGCGCGAAGTAGATCCGGAAGGACAAACGGTCTGGGAATTCAAGCCTGAAGATGTGCCGGCATACCGCCTTTCAGGATTCCAGACTGCCAGTCGCCTGCCGAATGGGAACACCCTGGTTAACAATTGGGTCAACATGTGGAGCACAACCATCGACAAGTCGAACGCCGAGGTGCAAGCCTTGGAAATCACGCCGGATAAGCGCGTGGTGTGGGCGCTTCGTGAATGGAATAACCCGGACTTAGGGCCGGCAACGACCATTCAACTGCTCGATGGCAGCATCCCGGAGGCCGTGCACTTCGGCGAAATCCACTAATGCCGAAAAACGCTGCCCGGCGCGCGTCAGCAAAGGGATGTTTTCGGAGCCGCGCGCATACCCTCCGCCCCAAGCCAGCAAGCGGAATAAACGAAGCCGAAGTCAAGGAGCGCACCCAAGAGCGTCGGAGCCACACCTTAACATCGAATCCGCGTTGTTCTGAAAACACGCAAAAGCTAATGAGTCGTGGAATGCTTTCTGAGGCGCGACGGTCACGGAGCGCTTGCCCATAGCTGTTCCCCTGCCACGTCTAGCTCAGTTCGCCCCGTTTCGCGGCCTGCGCGGCGTAATCCGCGGCGCGGTAAGCCAAAGCCTGGATCGTTGCCGTGGGCTGCTGTCTTGCCGCCGTAACGAAGTTGCTTCCGTCCACCAGAAACAAGTTCGGAACATCGTGCGTGCGGCTGAACGCATTCACAACAGAAGTGCCTGGATCTTTTCCCATTCGACAGGTGCCCATGAGGTGACGCGAGGGCATGTTGTCCTCAAGCGCCAGGGACCCGTGCCAGATCTTTTGGGCGCCGGCGGCCTGAAGGATCTCAATCTGTTTGGACATTAACCACTTGATGGTGGCTTCATCGTCAGGGTGGTTTTCAAATGTGACGCGGATGGCCGGCAGACCCCAGGCATCCTTGAGGTCGGGATCGAGCGTGATGCTGTTTTTGGCTTGCGCCAACGAGGAGGTGTGGGCCAGCAGCGACATGCTGCGTGTGAAGTAGCTCTCAAACAGTTTCTTGAATTCGCCGCCCCACTTGGGCGCCTCTGGGGGCAGTCCATTTAGCGCGAAACCGGCGGGATAGAAGTCGAACCGGGCGTCGATGCCGCCGCCGCCATAAAAACCGCGTTTGGGGTCGGCTGCATAGTAATCGTGGATGAGCCGCGTCACCTGAATGCCTTTATACTCGTTCAGCGGATGTTCAAACAGTCCTTGTGCCTCGCCGCCGTTGTCCCACATCAGATACCTGCCCACGATGCCGCTAGAGTTCGCCAGCCCCTGCGGGAATCGCTTCGACTTCGACATCAACAGCAACTTCGGAGTCTCCGCTCCGTTGGCACAAACGAAGACCGCTTTGGCGCGCTGGAAAACCTCGCGCCGGTTGGCATCGAAGTAGATGGCGCCGGTTGCCCGGCCATTGTCGTCGGTCTCTATCTTGCGCACGTAGGAATTAGGCCGGATTTCACAACGGCCGGTCTTTTCGGCGACCGGAATGACGCTGACCAAAGTGCTTGACTTGGCGCGCATCTCACAACCGAAGGATTCGCAAAAACCGCAATTCACGCAGGCTGCGCGGCCTCGATAGGGCTGCGACAGGATCGCCACCGGGGCAGGGAACGGGTGCAGCCCAAGCTTCTTCGTGGCTTGATCGAACAGGACGCCGGAAGATTTGACGGGCATGGGCGGCAGCGGGTACGGCTTCGAGCGCGGCCCTTCGAAGGGGTTCGCGCCCGCCAAACCGGAGATGCCCAATTCGTATTCCGCCTTCGTATAGTAGGGCTCCAGATCGGCGTAGGTGATGGGCCAATCGGCAAGCTCGGCGCCGCTCACTTCGCCGAACAAGCTGCGCTCGTGGAAGTCGCTCTCGTGAAAACGCCAGTAGTTGGCCGTGAAATGAACACTGCCGCCGCCCACCTGCCTCCCGTATTCGAGGGCCTTTATTGGTTTGGCGCGATCCACCTCCGATTTGCGGTAGGTAATGGGCTGCGTCTTGGGGTCGTTCGTCAAGCCAGGTTGAAAGGTGTATTTGATCTCATCATGCGTATAGTCCGTCTCGCGCAGATAAGGGCCCTGCTCCAACACGACCACGTTGAATCCGGCGGTCGATAGCTCCTTGGCCACCACGCCACCCGCCGCGCCGGCGCCCAATACCAGGAAGTCAACCGGGTCGGAGGTTGGGAACGCTACGCCGCTCACTTGTTCTCTCCGGTGACCTGGGCGTCATAGTAGCCGAACGGCGGTTGGTACATCATTCGATCTTCAAAGCCGATCTGCTTCCATCCGATCTCCTCGCGATTGCCGCCATAGCTTGGGTTGCCCAGAAAGCCCAGCACGGTGTGCGTTCGGAGCAGTGCGAAGAAGTCGGACGTTTCGATGGCACGAATCAGGGCGATCTGCTGCTGGCTGGCCAGCGACGCAATCGTGGTGGAGCTCGGAAACAGTTCCTGGCGTTTCTGTTGAAGCTGGGCCATCCCGAGGCGGTAGGCCTCGCGCTGATCGGCGGCGAAGGTCGAGAGGGCGCGGTCAATGAAGTAGATGACGCCGGCTTCACGAGCGCCAGGGCCGTTTGTGGACGGAATGATTTGCGCTGCAATGGCTTCGATCTCGGCCGCGGTTGCCGGATCCAGAGTTTCAAAATGCGGGGTTGCCGACCCCGCAGTGGCGTGCGCGTGCTGCTGGGCTGATAAAACGTCGGCCCAAGCCGCCATCGCAAAGCAAGTCGATAACCAGTGTCGTCGCGTTGAGTTCATGTTGTTAGTGAACCATGATGACACGGGGGTGCTAAAGACTCCACCACTGAAACCGTGCGGGTGAGCGAGCGGATTTCGGCGCCCATTCCACGCTACACGGTTCGTCCCGCAAAGAACGCGTCGGCGTAATGGCTCAGGGTGGGCTGTTTGCCAAAGACGATGCTGACGATATCGAAACGCACGTGGTCCCAATCCGTACCGGTGTGGCTGGCATAGTGGCGAGCCGCGGCCATGATGCGGCGTTCCTTCTCCGGATCGATAGCCCGATCGGGCGCGCCGTAGTCGGCGCTGGTACGGGCCTTCACCTCCACGAACACGATGATGTCCTGATCGCGCGCGACGATGTCGATCTCGCCACTGAGGTTAGGGGTGCGGTAGTTCCGGGCCAGGATGGTTAGGCCAGCGTGGCGAAGGTAACGGTGCGCAAGGTCTTCGCCGCGGCGTCCAAGCGCCGCGTCAGGGGTCAGCAGCTTTCTTTGCTTCGCTTGGCGCAGGGCGTCGGTCAGGCGCCAGAACCATTGGCGCCAGTACCACTGCCGGGCGGGGTGGCCGCACCGTGCTTGATCGCTTCGAGCGTCCATTCGATCAGTTTCCCCCGCACGATGTAGCAGAGGTAGTATTCCCAGAAGCGCCGGAAGCGTGGAAAGTGGTTGACCAGAAACTCAAATCCCAGATACCTCCACAACGCTAGTAACTTCAGGGATACGGAAATCTCACGAAACCGGAGATTTGAGTAGTAGCCAAAGCCTGCGTTATCGTCGCCAAAGTAACGTAGCGAGAAGCTGTTGAGGTGCCAGCGGTGGGTGGGGTCGCAGAAGGAGCTGAAGTCGGTGTAGTGAGGTGTAAGGATGTAAACACGGCCGCCCGGGACCAGCAGCCGGTGGAATTCCTCCATGGTACGGATTACATCCGAGACATGCTCGATGACGTGGGCGGCGCGCACTTCCCGGAACGAATTGTCACGAAAAGGGAATGGGAAGTGGTCCAGGTCGGCAATGACGTCGGCCTTGGTGTTGACGTTGCGGTCGAGCCCGATAGAACCGGGGTATTTGTTGATTCCGCAGCCGACGTCGAGGACGGGTAATTGGCTGAGCGTGCGGGAGACGAAAGGGGCCTGCTCCAAGGTTGTTACTGTTCGAGGGCCCTCAGACATTTCTCCAGTGTATCGACCGCGAAGTCCGCTTGGTCGCGCGTGATAACCAGCGGGGGGCAAAGACGGATGCTGTTCTGGCCACAGCCCAGCACCAGCAGTCCACGTTCAAATGCCATCATTTCCAGCGATTTGCGAAGTTCCGGGGCCCGCTCGCGGGTTTCCTGGTTGGTGACCAGTTCGAACCCGATCATGAGCCCCTTGCCCCGGACGTCGCCAACGTAACGGAACCGGCGTGGCCAAGCGCGCATGCGGTCTAGTATGTGGGAGCCGATCACGGCGGCGTTTTCGGTCAGGCTTTCCTCGAGCAGTTCAAGGGTAGTGAGAGCCGCGGCGCATGCGACCGGATTGCCGCCGAAGGTGGAAGCGTGCGCGCCGGGCGTCCAGTTCATGACTTCAGCTTTGGCGATAGTAGCGCCCAGCGGCATGCCACTGGCGATGCCTTTCGCGAGAGTGACAATATCGGGCGTTACACCGAAGTGCTCCGATGCGAACATGCGCCCGGTACGGCCCATGCCCGACTGCACTTCGTCATGGATCAGAAGGATACCATGCTTGTCGGCGAGCCGGCGCAACTCTTCGTGGAACTTCGCCGGTGGAAGGAGATAGCCGCCTTCACCCTGGATGGGCTCGACTACGATGGCAGCCACTTCCTCCGCCGGCAGGATGGTCTTGAAGAGCTGATCTTCAATGACCTTGACGCATTCCACGCCGCAGGTATCGGGATGCTTGCCATAAGCGCAGCGGTAACAGTAGGCATACGGCACATGCTGGACCGGGAGCATGGGGCCGAAACCGCGGCGCTGGGTGATCTTGCTGCCGGTGAGCGACAAAGAGCCCATGGTGCGGCCATGAAATCCACCCAGGAAAGCGATGAACTTATCGCGGCCCGAGTGATAACGAGCAAGCTTGATGGCAGCTTCAACCGCTTCCGTCCCCGAGTTGCCGAAGTAGACTCGCCGGTCGACGCCACCAGGAGTGAGCCGGGCCAGTTTCTCTGCCAGCGTCACCATGTTTTCGTAATAGAAGTCTGTTCCCGACATGTGCAGGAGCTCGGCCGCCTGGCGCTGGACAGCTTCGACAACGCGCGGATGGCAGTGGCCCGCGGCGACTACCGCAATGCCCGCGTTGAAGTCGAGGAAACGGTTTCCGTCAACGTCTTCGACAATGGCGCCCTCGCCGCGCTTGGCGACCAGCGGGTAGTCTCTGGTGTAGGAATGGGAAATGACCTTATGGTCCCGGTCGATAATTGCCCGAGCGCGCGGCCCCGGCAGAGCGGTCACCAAATGCGGCAACAGCGGATGACAGGAAATATCCGTCGGCATGCTTCACCTCAATTTTCTAATTAGGACGTGGAGAACGTTGCTTAGACAAGAGTCCCGGCGGGCCTAGTCTGAGCCAAAGAGGGAAGGGCGAGAGGATGACGGTATCGCCATACAACCAGTGTATGGGAAAAGCGGGCGAATAGGAAGCGGGGCAGTCGCCTTGCGAAGGACCGGCCGGGGTCGCGTATCTCCGCCGCTTCCATGGGCTGTCTCTCTTTACACGTAAGACCCTGGGCAAGGGCGGCGCGCCGGCTTACGTCCTTGTCAGCGCTGCTTTGACTCGCGCGGGCGTCATGGGAAGCTCTAGCACCCGTGCCCCGGTAGCGTCGAAGATGGCATTGGCAAGCACTGCGCCCACCGTAACCACAGGGGGCTCCGCGCACCCCTGCGCCGGCGCTCCGGGCGTTTCTACGAGAATGCACTCAATCTTGGGCAACCCCGAAAAACGCGGCAGTTCGTAAGTATCGAAATTGCGATCGAGAATCTTGCCGCCCTGGAACCGCAGCCCCTCGGTGAGTGCATAGCCCAGCCCCATGGTGGTCGCGCCCTCCATCTGCTGCAGCGCCCCGTCCGGATTCACCGCAAAGCCCGGGTCCATCGCCACCACCATGCGGTGCACTTTTACGTTCCCGGTCGTTTTGTCGACTGAAACTTCAGCCATGGTGGCGACCCACGTGCCAACGTCCATGCCGAGAGCGACCCCTTGGCCGCGCCACAGTGGAGCCCGCCCCGCCTGCCAACCGAACTGCTTGGCAGCTGTTTCCAGTACCCGCTTCATGCGGACATCGGTAAGATGCCGCATGCGGAACTCCACCGGATCTATTCCCGCCTTTGTGGCCAGGATGTCCATGTGCGACTCGCGGGCAAACGTGTTGGTGTTGACCGATGGCGCCCGCCACGCGCCCACGCCGAAGAAATGCATGCCCTTCGGGTTGCCGCCCATCCAACCACCCGCCGATACGGTTCGCTGGTTTGCAAAGGCATAGAACGGAATCGCCTCGCGGTCGCCACCGCCGATCAGTTTCGCGTCCCAGGATGAAATCTCGCCGTCCGAGGTCAGGCCGGTCTTGAGCTTGACGATTGCCGCCGGACGGAAGTAGTCGTAGAAGAATTCCTCAGCCCGGTCGTAGACCACCTGTACCGGCTTACCTGCCAGTTTGGACAAGCGCGCCGCCTCGACGGCTTGGTCCGCAGCACCCTTGCCGCCAAATCCACCGCCCACGTAGGGCACAATCACACGGACGTTTTCACGACTCAACTGCAAGGTCTGCGCAATCTCGTCCCGCAGCGGGAACGGCGTTTGGCTGCTGGCCCAGACCGTCATTTTGCCGTTCTCGAAGGACGCCAACGCGGAGTGCGTTTCAATCGGCGCGTGTGCGACATAGGCGTTCAGGTAGGTTTCTTCCACCACGCTCGCAGCCTGCTTTTCGCCCTCGGCGATGCTGCCGCTCTCTTTGACCAGCGTCGGCGTCGGCGCACTCTTCTCGAGATGCGCAAAGATCGACTTCTCGTCGACGTTCGATTGCGGTGTATCGAAGTCGGCCTTCACCAGTCGCAGCGCCTTGTCCGCGACGTCGGGCCGTTCGGCAAGCACCGCGATCAGATCGCCGTCCCGGATGACTCGAGCTCCGGCCTTCTCCGCCGCGTCCGTGTTAGCCGATTTCAGCTTCGCTCCGTGCGCCGGCGGCCTTAGGATGCGCGCATAGAGCATTCCGGGTATCTTCACATCGGCCGTGAATTCGGCCTTCCCGGTGACCTTTGCGAGCGCGTCCTTGCGCTGCAGGTGCTGCTGCGAGAGCCGCAGTTCAGAATACCGCTTGAGGGGTACCTTCCCAAGATGTCGCTCGATCCGCTTCCCTTCGACCAATCGCCCGTAGGTGACTTTCCTGTCCGGCACGCCCTTTTCCGAAATCACCCCGGAGCTGACCGTGAGCCTATCAACGGGCACATCCAGTTTCTCGGAGGCCATCTGCAGAAGCACCGCCCGCGCTTCGGCCGCCGCGGCTCGCACCAGCAGCGAATATTGGCGGACGTTCAGAGAACCGAACGTCCCCATGTCCCACGGACACACCGCCGTATCCACCATCACCATCTCGACCGAGTCGTAGTCGACATCCAACTCATCGGCGATCAGTTGTGCCAGCACAGTCCGCGAGCCTTGCCCCATCTCAATCTTCCCCGCTAGCCCGGTCACCTTGCCATCCGGCGCGATGCGCAAGTAAGCGTTCAAATCGGTGGGGAAGGTAGGCCGATCGGGGATCTTCTCCTCCTGCATGCGCGCTGGCAACTCTTCGGCCGAAAAGAAGAGAAAAAGCCCGGACCCGGCCATGGCCAGCACGTCGCGGCGGCTGACCTCTACTCTGGATCCGACCGGTGTCTTCGTCACTCTGCCCCTCTTCATCGCGCACCTCCCTGCATCGCCGCGCCGGCTTCTTCAATCGCCGCCAGTATGCGCACGTGTGCTCCACAGCGGCACAGGTTGCCGTCCATTTCCCGGATGATCTCGTCACGCTTCGCGCCGGGAGTCTTCACTAGCAGCGCATAGGCGTTCATCACCATCCCTGAAGTGCAGAAGCCGCACTGGAAAGCGCTGTGTTTCACAAATGCCTCCTGCAGCGCATTCAGCTGTCCCCCCGACTCCAGGCCCTCAATCGTCAGCACTTTCTTGCCGGCGACCTCGTTCAAAGGCGTTACGCAGGATCGCACGGCCTCCCCATTCACCATCACGGTGCAGGCGCCGCATTGCGCTTCGCCACATCCGAATTTCGTCCCCGTCAATCCAAGATCCGAACGGAGCACCCACAACAGCATCCGCTCGCTATCCGTGGTGACACTGGCCGGTTTCCCGTTTAGTGTGAAAGAAGTGGTCTGCTCCATTCGAATGGGCCTCCTCGTATTCCCGTGATAGTCGCCCGCGTCTCACCGCCTCAGGGCGCGTGTTGCGACTTCATGTCTCATAATCTCACTGAGTTCGCCCAGACGGGAAGACCCGGTACATCCTAGGCAGCGAACTGTGTTGGTAAAGCCGCCGTCCTTTCTCGCCCGGACTCTGGCTTCGCAGCCTGCCCTCGCCCGATATCCCGACTACCTGACCGAGGACGACATGCGGGCCGGGCAGGAATCGGGCGACGGGATCAGCCAGGCCTTGGGGCTCACACAGATTGGCGCCGCGATGTTAAGGAAGAATCTTCGAACTGAAACGTATTGTTCATAATGCAGCTCGCGAGCGCCAATAGAATAGGCTTTGTCTCACTGTTTTTCGTAGCAAAGATTGTAGTTTAGGAGGGTAATTATGACCGCAGCGCCGGCATTAGCATCCATTGGCGACCTTGGAGTCCTGAACACACCATTGTCCGAGTCGTTGTCGGATATCTGGATCGACCGCGACTTGAGCTGGCTCGACTTCAACGAGCGGGTTCTCGCTGAGGCCCTGGACGAACGTACACCGCTGCTGGAACGGGCGAAGTTTCTGGCGATCTTCACCTCAAACCTGGACGAGTTCTTCATGAAACGCATAGCCGTACTGCGGAAAGGTGAGAGCCGCGAGGAGCGCGCACAGTTTCAGCAAGTCCGCGAGAAGCTGATTCCGATGCTTCAACGGCAGGCGGACTGTTACCGCAAGCAAATCATTCCCGAGCTGGCGCAGCACCGAATCGCATTGCGGAGCTGGAGCGAACTGACGGCAAGCCAAAGGGACGAAGCAAACGCGTACTTTGACGCGAACTTGTCGCCGGCACTGACGCCGCTGGTTATAGACCCCGCGCATCCGTTTCCGTTCCTGTCGAACCTGTCGACTTCATTGACGTTTCTGGTACACGACCCGGGGCGGAGCGAGTTCATCTATGCGCGGGTGAAGGTGCCCTCGCGCCTCAAGCACTGGATTCCTCTTGAGGCGGAAGTTGAAACCGGGAACAGGCTGTTTATCCCGCTGTATGAAGTGATTCGCGGTAACGTGCACAAACTCTACAACGGGATGAGCCTGGATGCCTTCACGATGGTGCGGCTGACCCGTGATGCGGAAGTGGAAATCACAGACGACTTGGGGATGGGGCGGCGTGAACTGGTCCAGGAACAGGTCCGGCAGCGACGGTATGAGCCGGTGGTGCGTCTGGAGTTTGGGCCGAATTCGGATCCCACGATTAAGGAGATGCTGCGGACACGGTTTGATTTGTCTCCCTTGGATCTGTACGATTTGCCGGAGGACGTGGATTACTCCACCCTGTTCGAACTAGCCGGGCTGCCGATTCCCGAGCTGCGTGATCCACCCTGGACGCCCATTCCGCCCCCGGCACTGCACGATGGTCCGCATGCGGCGGCGGCGATATTTTCCGCGCTGCAAGCCGGTGATGTGCTGGTTCATCATCCTTACGAGAGCTTCGATGCCAGCGTGGAACACTTCATCAGCACCGCTGCTGACGACGAGCAGACGGTGGTGATCAAGATGACCGCTTACCGCATCGGCGACGATACGCCATTCGTGAAGTCGCTGATGCGGGCGGCCGAAGCCGGCAAGCAGGTGGCCTGCGTGATGGAAATCAACGCGCGGTTCGATGAAGAACGCAATCTGCATTGGGCCGCCGAACTGGAGCGGGTCGGAGCGCACGTGACCTTCGGCGTCCTCGGCCTCAAGACGCATGCGAAAACAGCACTGGTGGTGCGAAAAGAATCGAGTGGTCTCCGCAGCTACGTGCATATCGGTACCGGCAACTACCACGTGAAAACAGCAAAGCTCTACGCCGACTTCGGTCTGATGACGTGCGACCCGCTGCTTACGCGGGACGTAGTGAATCTGTTTCACTACCTGACCGGGCACTCGAAAGCTCCCGATTGTTCCACGCTGCTGGTGGCGCCGACAACGATGCGGCCCAAGTTTCTCCAACTGATCAAGCGCGAAATCGAGAACAAGGCCGCCGGCCGCCCAGCCCGGATCGTCGCCAAGATGAATCAACTGGAAGATCCGGATGTGATTGAGGCCCTATGTGAGGCCTCACGAGCCGGCGTATCGATTGACTTGATTATTCGCGGCTTTTGTTGCCTGCGCCCGGGCGTCCCGGGTCAGACCGAGAACATCCGTGTCCGGTCGATCATCGGACGATTTCTTGAACACTCGCGCATTTTCCACTTCGCTAATGGCAAAGAGAATCCCGTGGACGGCGACTTCTTCATCGGCTCCGCGGATTGGATGTATCGGAACCTGTCAAACCGCGTGGAAGTTGTGACGCCGGTGTTCGCCGCCGGTCCCAAGCATAAGCTTTGGGAAGTGCTGGACATTTGCCTGCGCGACCACAGGCAAGCCTGGGTGCTGGGATCCGACGGCCGCTATACCCAGCTACAGCCCGAAGGAAAGGGCGGTGATCCAGAGACACTGGGTACGCACCAGACGCTGATGAATTTGACGCGCGAGCGCCTGGGCGCCTAACAGCAGCAGCCAGCGCGCGGGCCTTGTAATCCGGCTTGCCCCTGCGCTTAAAATACAGGATCAACTTCTAATGCGAGAGAAAGAGGTGATCCATGGCGTGCGAACCCGAGATCCTTAGTGCGGTACCCCTTTTCAGTCTGTTGGACGCCGACGAGTTGGCAGTCTTGGCGGCTCAGGTGGAGGTAAAGACATTCGCGGTCCGTCAACGGATTTACAAACGGGGGGATGCGGGCGGACGGGCGTACGTGCTGGTGAAGGGCGCGGTCCGGGTCAGTACCATTGACGACGACCATCAAGAGGTTGTGGTGGATGAGCCCCGATCGGGCGAGTTTTTTGGTTTCGCCTCGATGCTGGACGAGACGCCGCATCAAACCGATGCGCTCGCGATTGAAGACAGCATTTGTCTCGAGATCGATCGCGATGATATCAACACGCTCCTGATCAAGAAGCCGCACGCGGGAATGGACTTGTTGACGGTTCTGGGACGCCAGTTCCATGCCGCCCAAAATCTGGTGCGCGGGCGGGCGGCTCGTAATCCGAATGAAGTAATTGAGGAAGACACGACCTTTGGTCAGCAGGTGGCCGATGGTGTGGCGCGTTTTGGCGGGTCCTGGTCCTTTATCATTCTGTTTGCCGTCGTCCTGACGATCTACACGGCGATCAACATCATGTTGGGCCAGAAGGCATGGGACCCCTATCCGTTTATCCTGTTGAACCTGTTCCTGTCGATGCTGGCGGCAATCCAGGCTCCGGTCATTATGATGAGCCAGAACCGGCAGGACCAGAAGGACCGCCTGCGCGGCGAATTGGATTTCGAAGTGAATCGCCGGGCAGAAACCGAGATCAAAGGCTTGTCACAGAAGATCAACCTGCTGGCCGAGCAGATGGCCGACGTCGAAGAGTTGATCCGGGGGCAGGTTTTGCGGCAACTCGGCAGCGGATCGGCGTAAAGGAAAGTGTAAGGCGCCCCTCACCGTCGAAACGTGACCAGATGCTGTCCCGCCGGCAGAACAAAGAACTGTGGCTTCTCCCCGCCGGCGGGCCGCCAGAAGAGACTGCCGTCTACCTCCACGGCGGACACGTCGGCGTCCAGGGCAGCGATCGCGCGCGTCTGACTCTTGTAAGCCAGTTCGATGCCGGTTCGGGTGCTTTGTGCGGCCTGTAGGTCTCCGTTGAAGTCAATGACGTGGAACGGGGCCGAAGCGCCGGGGGTGGTAACGCCAGGCGCCAAACGATGGTGTCCGGCCGGCGTTAATACGGCCACCGGGCTTTGCACCGGCCAGGGCTTCCCGTCGATCTCCACCGCGCCGGTCCAGGGGATGCGGCAGACCTGAGGCGTGGTCACATCCAGTTCGTCAGCCGCCGGATGCTTGGCCCGCGCCAGCGCCGCTGCGGCGGGAAGCAGGGTCAAGTCTTGCTTTTCGAGAGAGTTTTCAAAGTACAGCGCTACCTGGTGGAACGAAGCGGCAGCTGCATGAACCAGTTCCAGCAGTTCGACACCGGTCTGCTTCTTGGTGGGGTACACATCCTGATAGCGGTCCACGATGTTGATGTCGACGGCAAAACTCGCCCCGGGCTTGTTGGGAGTAAGTGCCGCGTACTTTGCGGCCAGCTGGGTGTATCGTTCCGCACCAAGGTTCCAGAGCGGCGCTGGATCCTCAATGATCAACCTTACGCCGCGGGCCTCGGCGAGCGGCAGCGTGCCGGCCACATCAGCGCCGAGCGTATCCCGCACGCTGGGCTCAAACCGATCGTCAATGTGAGTGAGAACGATATCCAGCCACGGCTTGCGCTCCCGAATGCGCATGGTGGTATCCATCCACTGAGATTGCATCTGGGTGACCAAGTGCGCCCGAAAGTCCAGGAACTTGCGCAAAGACGCAGGATCGCGTCCGGCAGCGTTGGCCGAAGCCGGATCAAACAGCATCTTCGGATCGAATCCGGCCGATTGCCTGAAGGCGGCGCGCACATTCTCATTCATCGGCGTGAAGCGCGAGGGGTTGGAGGCGCCCTCCAGCGACTCGAAGTATAGTTCGGCAAGGTTTACGCCATCCCAGTCAAAGCGCTCCAGCAGCGCTTGAACTTCCACCTCCACTGCTTTGCGGCACGCCGGATCTTCGAGGTTCATCAGCTTCCGCCAATCGAGCTTTGCATCCTGGCCCAAGGCTGTCTTCTCACGCCATGCCGGGTGGTCGGCCCAGAACTTCTCGCTGACATGCGGCAACTCCAGCCAGGCATAGGTCAGGATGGCATTGCGATGGCAAGCCGCAATCAGCTGGCGCAGATACTGGTCTCGCTCATCGTCGGGCTCCATATTGTGCCAGGCAGCGATGTGCAGAGCCGCAATGCCGGTCTGGCGCCAGCGGCGGGCCAGGTAATCCACGTCGGCCCGGCTGCGATAGGCCGAATCGAAAAAAGCCCACAAATTCGTTGCCTGCGCAGGCGGCGTGAAATCCAAATCAGCGAGTGCCTGAAGCAGATACGGATAGCGCTCGATTCCCGTCGCCCCCGGTGGCGTTGCCAGCCATAGGACGGCGCCTTGACGCGTCTTCTTCCCGGCCAGTACCGGCTGCCCCGACCATCGATCGCGGGCGAAGACCTGATAATCATTCGTCAGATCGGCCCCGTTCGCCTGCACTGCCTCGGCCCAGATGATCTGTATGTTCGGCCCGTGTACGTCTCGTATCTGGCGGATGGAAATCTGATCGGCGCGAGGCGTAATTCCGACTTGTGCCGACCCGGGAACGGCGCCTTCGAGAATCAGGATGTGATCGGCCGCCAGCTTGGCCAGATCGAGTTTGGCCAGACCGGCGGCAGCACCGCCGGCCGATCCTATTACGCGAATCATGGCGTCTTTGGCCGACCGCTCGAGCCCGATCGAGCCGAGAATCGTAACCCAGGGTGCCGGATCCGTTGCTTCGACCGAAAAGCCCGTATCGGCGCGCAACAGTGCGCACATGCCCCAGCAGAGAAAAGCGAGCCTTAATGCGAGAAGGCGTACCATAGTCCGATCCGTAAGTCGCGATAGCTGGTTTGCGGGGTGTATTGATTGGGCCGAAGATAATAGCCCAGCAGGTAGTCAGTCAGGAAATAGACGTTCCGGGGCATGAAGGGCGTATGGAGGCGGATGCCCGGACCCATTTCGAACGTGTTTGCCCAGTATTGATCCTTCATGTCGACCGTTATGTTCCCGTTGAATAGGATTTGCGCGCTGGTGTGCTCGGTCAGGCGAAAAGTCCGGCCGGTGCGGTGTTGGTTGTAGAGCAGCCAGTCTTTGTCGAAGCGGCTGATGAAGACGCCGTCGGTGTTGGTCTCATAGAACCAGCCGGAGTGTCTTGCGTTCAGCAGGTGGCCAAAGCCTTTCGTAAAGTTCACGCCGCCGCGGTAATCGGGGATGGCGCGCGGCATTCCAGGCGTATTCACCAGGTAGCTGACCGCCTCGCCGGCCTCAGCCCATGCCATGAAGTGATGCCACGTGCGTGTGGCAACGCCAGCGGCAAATATGACCGCGCTCTCCGATAAGTACTTTGGTGGCGCGCCTTCCCCGCCAGGCATCGCGCTGTCGGCGTCGCCAACCAGCCGCGCGGATAGATAGAACTGGACCGGAGCCCTCCCCAGCACCGGTATTCGCAATTTGACCTGGCTGTAGGCAAAGGTGTCCTGCCAGCGAGTGGAATATATTGGTAGCCCCCAGATCGTTATTTCCGGCACGCCGCCGCTGGTGAGGTTATGGTACGCGTGGTCAGCCTCCTTGGCCACAGCGGGATTGTTCATATGGCGCGCGCGGTCGAACCAGTGGACGGCTTCCCGATCGTCGCCGGCAATGTTATACGCCCATCCCAGTCCAATTGCCACTTCGGCGTCATCCGGATTGCGTTCAATCGCCTGATGGTAGTAACGGATGGCGTCCTTTACGTATCCGGCCGCCAGGCTCTTCTGCGCCATGACCTTGGGATTCGTAACTTGCTCCGGGTTCTTTGGATCTGCGGTGGCGTTCAATGCCGGCCGGTTTGCCGCAGGTTGTGCCTGTTGCTTGCCAGCCCTCGGCGCCAGCAACGCAGCCAGCTGCGCTACAGCGATGCGATCGCCCGGGTCGGCGCGCGCGATCACCTCGAATTGCTTGGTCGCCTCTTCATCCCGGTGTAGCTGCAGCAGCAAATAGGCCAGCTCTCGCCGCAATGCCGTATTCTGCGCGTCAAGCGCCACAGCCTTTTGGAACTCGTACACATACGGATACCTCGTGCCGAACAACTCTTTGGCTTGTTCGGCCGTGCGAGGGTCTTTGCTCCAGGAAGCAGCGATCAGCGCCGCATGCGCGTCGTCGACCCGATTCAGCTGTTGCCAGACCCGCGCCTCATCCAGCAGCAGGGAAGCCACTTGAGGCTTCAGTTGCCGGCAGACCTCATACTGTTCCGCGGCCAGATTCAAGTCGTCGCGTCGCTCTGCCACTTGTGCCAACTCCCAGTGCGCGCTGAATGTTGACGGATCATTGGGATTTGGCAGCCTCGCCAGTGCCTCCTTCCATTGGGCGATGCCTTCCGCCAGCGGCTGGTCGACGTTTTGGAACGCCTCTTCAGCCGTCTTCCTGGTGGTGGCCGATGCGCCGTGCGTGCGCAGCCGGTCGAACGTCCGCCGTGCCTCAATCGGCTTCCTGGTTTCGTAACAAAGAAAAGCGTATTCCAGCGCTGCCGTCTCATCGTGTGGACTCAGCTTGAGCGCCGCCTCGAATTCATCCCGCGCCTCCAGATTGTCGCCTGTCTTCAACAACGTGTAGGCCAAATCCTTGTGGGCTGCCGCGTTGCCGGGCTGCTTTGACAACCCCAGCCGGAATTGCTCGACGGCGCGGTCGTAGTCTCTGACATTCAGCGCCAGGTAGGCCTGGTCCAGTTCCGGCGAAGGGGGGGAGTCTGCAGCGCGGCCCAATCTCGGAGCCAATACCAACGCCAGCAGAAGGGCCAGGATTGAGAATGCCACTTTGAGGGCAGCATGCCGCGTCACAGCGGAAAGCGGAAAAAGCCATGCATGCCGGCGGCGGTGACGCGTGTGGCTGAAATCGCTAGGCAGCATGGGGTATCACCACTGGAGTAGTGGAGCAGCCCGCGCGATTGTCTCAATCAGCCACACGCTTTGCTTCGCATTCGGCGACATCTCAGTCGCTAGAATGGGGAACAGGTGGCAAAAATGTCCCGTTTCCGTGGTGTGGACTACCTGCAGATTGACTCTCAGCTGAGTGAGCAGGAATTGATGGTGCGGCAAGCCGCGCGCCAGTTTGTGGATGAAGAAGTGCTTCCCGTGGTTCGCGAAGCATACAACCAGGGCGAGTTCCCGAAGCACCTCATCCCGAAGTTGGGCGAGATGGGGTTTCTGGGCGCGAACCTGGATGGCTACGGTTGCGCCGGCATGAGCAATGTCGAGTACGGCCTCATCATGCAGGAACTCGAGCGAGGCGATTCCGGCTTGCGCAGCTTTTGCTCCGTGCAAGGCGGGTTGGTGATGTATCCCATCCACACCTATGGCTCGGAGGAGCAGAAGCAGCGCTGGCTACCCAAGCTACAGTCCGGCGAGGCGATCGGATGTTTTGGGCTGACCGAGCCAGACTTCGGTTCGAATCCGGGCGGAATGCGATGCACCGCCGAGAAGCGGGGTGATGCCTGGGTATTGAACGGCGAGAAAACCTGGATTACGAGCGGCTCAGTGGCGGATGTCGCCATCGTGTGGGCGCGAACCGCAGAAGGTGTTCGCGGCTTCCTGGTGGAGAAAGGCACAAACGGCTACTCGACTTCGGACATACACGGCAAGCTCTCCATGCGCTGTTCAGTCACGTCGAGCCTTCAGTTCTCAGCTTGTGAAATACCTGCTGCCAATCTGCTCCCCTGCGGCAAGGGTCTGAAGGCCGCGCTGGCGTGCCTGACCCAGGCTCGCTTCGGCATCGGCTGGGGAGTGCTGGGCGCCGCGATGGATTGTTACGACACCGCTCTCCGCTACACGCTGATGAGGAAACAGTTCGACGACAAGCCCTTGGCCGCGCATCAACTGGTTCAGGAAAAGCTAGCCTGGATGATCACAGAAATCAGCAAGGGGCAGCTGTTAGCGCTGCATGTGGCCCGCCTGAAAGATGCGGGCAAGCTGGACCCTGCTCATGTCTCAATGCTGAAGAAGAACAACGTTGCGATCGCGCTCGATTGCGCCCGCTTGAGCCGTGACTTGCTCGGCGCAAACGGCATCATGGACGAATATCCGATCATGCGCCATCTGTGCAACCTCGAAACCGTGAAGACCTACGAGGGAACGGATCATATCCACACCCTGGTCATCGGTGAGAAGATCACCGGCATCCCCGCTTATAAATAGTCGTGGCGCAGGCTCCGAGCCTGCTGAGCCGAGATTCGTCCCGGCTTTCCACCGTGGCCTGACCGACTACCTCAACTGTCCCGCTTCGATCGCTTTCACCTTGGCGAGTCGCCGCGCATGTCGCTCCTCGCCCGTGAACTTGGCGCCCAGGAAGGCTTCCGCCAGATCGAACGCCGTGTTGTTTCCAATCACGCGAGAGCCCATCACCAGCACGTTCATATCGTCGTGTTCGACGCCCTGGTGCGCCGAGTAGTGATCGTGGGTCAGGCCGGCCCGGATGCCCTTGAACTTGTTGGCGGCCACGCAAACGCCGACCCCACTGCCGCAAACTAAAACACCCCGTTCCGCCTTGCCTGCCAGAATGGCCTCGCAGACTAGGATCGCGTAATCGGGATAGTCATCCGGCTTCCCTGGTTCATGCGTACCGACATCCTGCACGTCGTGGCCAAGAGTCTTCAAATACCCAATCAGCGCCTGTTTCATGTCATATCCGGCGTGATCTGCTCCAATGACGATTTTCATATGCGCTTATTACTTTATCGCGTAATCAACGGCGTCACTTGCCCTCCCTGCGCCGCTAAGGGATGCGCTCCAGCAATACCGCAGCGCTGTCGTAATCGCCCTTGAGCGGCAACGTGAGGCCTTCCGACATCAGGTAAGCGCCACTGAGTTCCCGGCTTCCGGGTGAATCGAGCACCTGGACACGGTAGACCGCTTTCTCGTCTAAGCCGGCCAGCCGGATCGCCGGCGCCGGATTGCGAAACTGCTGCGAATGAAGAAACGCAAACAGCACAGCCTGCTTGCCATCTTCAGCCACGTACTGGTTGGCGGTGAGCGGGCCTAAGCGCGGCGACAGCAAGCGGTAGAGATTACCGTGTTGAATGGTCAGGCGGATGTTTTTGTAGTAGGCGACCATCCGGGTGGCGAAAGCGGATTCTTCGGGCGTCCATTTGTTGAGATTCGCGCCAATACCCAGCGCCCCCTGCATAGCCACAAGAAAACGGAATTTAAGCGGCACGCTGCGGTCATTCATGTTGGGCACATCGGTGACCCACGCAGACATAGTTTGCGGCGCGTAGGCTTGGCTGAATCCCTCCTGGATGGTAAGCCGGTCGTAAGCTTCCGTGTTATCGGAAGTCCAGACCTCGTCCACATGGCGCAGGATGCCGAGATCGATACGGCCGCCGCCGCCGGAGCAGCCTTCGATTTCAAGCCCGGGGTGCTTCGCCCGCAGACGGTCCATGACTTCATATAGGTTGCGGACGTACTGGATCCAGATCTCCTTCTGTGCGCCATCGGGGGCGCCTTCCCAGCCGGGTTCGGAGAAAGTCCGGTTCATATCCCATTTCAGGTACTTGATGGGATAGTCGGTCACCAGCTTGTCGAGCACGCCCAAAATGTACTCCTTCACGTCCTGGCGCGCCAGATTCAAAACCAGTTGGTTGCGGAGTTCGCTGCGCGGGCGTCCCGGGAAATGCATGGCCCAATCGGGGTGGGCGCGATAGAGGTCGCTGTCCGGGTTGACCATTTCCGGCTCGACCCACAAACCGAAGTCCATATTGAGGCTGCGGACATAATCGGCCAGCGGCTTGAGCCCGTTGGGGAACTTCTTGGGATTAACGGTCCAATCGCCCAGGCCGGCGTGGTCGTCGTTGCGCTTGCCGAACCAGCCATCGTCCATAACGAACAGTTCCACTCCGAGCTTTGAGGCCTTTTCAGCGAGCGCGCGCTGTCCGGGTTCATCGACGTTGAACTCGGTCGCTTCCCAGGAGTTATATAAGACGGGACGAGGGCGAGCTTGGACACCGTGCGGCAGAATCTGAGTGCGTTCGAAACGATGCAAGAGCCGCGAAGCCGCACCGAAGCCGTGGGCGCTGAAGCCGCCGTAGAACGGCGCGGAGGCCAAGGATTCGCCGGGCTTGATGTGATACGAGAAATCGAACGGATTGAATCCGCCTGTGACACGCACTTGGCCGTATGCGCTCTGCTCGACGTCGATACGCCAGTTCCCGCTCCAACCGAGCGCACCAAACCACACCCGGCCCGTCTCCTCCGTAGCAGCGCCATCCTGGTCGATCGCGAACCACGGGTTGGCGTTATGGCTGGTGTGGCCCTTACGGCTCTCGATGATCTTCTGGCCCGTATGGATCTCTTCGCGGGTGAGTTGCGTCTCATCCGCCCAGCGGCCGGTCAAGTAGCTGAGCCGGTAGCCTTGTCCATGCGGCACGTACCACACGCCCGACTGAAAGCTCTCCAGGTCAACGGGCTGTTGGGAGTGGTTTTCAAAGGTCGCCTCCTTTTCGATAATTCCCTCATCGGGGAAAACCGTATAGCGAAGCGTGACGTACAATTCGTCTTTGATGTCCTTTACCCGGACCATCAGCTGGTTGCCCTGAATGTCATAGCTCACGTAATGCAGCACCAGGTCGCGGTTACCATCGGCCCGGCTGAGTTTCAAACAAGGCTCGAGATAGCGGGTCCCGCCCCAGCCTGCATATTCTTCGTTGATCCACGACTGCGCGGGGTCAAAGGACGATCCTTCGTGACCGGGGTCGGGCACCGGGAGGTCGTCCGAGCGCCATAGCGGATCACCCCAGTAAACCGTCTGCAATTCGCCGCGGTTGTTGACATTAAAGGCGTAGGTGCTGGTCGCGGTATTCAGGACCCACATTTTTTTTGCCGCGGAGTATTCAATCGGCGCAGGGGCAGCAGCAAGCCAGGAAGGGAAAGCGGCCAGCAGGAGGGCGGCCGGAATCAGAAGTGTTCGCACGATGGACATTCTATACGCAAAGCACATTGGCAAAAGCGGAGTTGCCTTAGCCTGGCGTTTACAATAAGAGAGGACAAGGCTAGAAGACTGCTCCAGCCGGTGTGAACGCGCTCGCTGATTGCGACTCTAAAGAGTTCTGAATCCGCTCCGATTACCGGACCTATCAGAGTACAGCCACGTCCGGAAACTCCATCAGGCCATTCAATTTTGATCACGAAGCTTCTTATTCCAGAGTGGTGCGTTGTCCTGCTCGTCGGCCCGTCCGGCGCCGGAAAATCAACATTCGCCAAACAGCACTTTAAAGCAACCGAGGTGCTTTCCTCCGATTTCTTCCGATCCCTGGTTTCAGACGACGAAAACGACCAATCCGCCACGCAGGATGCCTTCGACCTGCTGTATCTGGTTGCGCAAAAGCGGCTGCTGCGGAAGAAGTTGTGCCTGATTGACGCCACTAACCTGCGGCCTGAGGATCGGCGCGGCTTCGTGGACCTGGCACGCGAATCGGGTTGCACCTGTGCCGCCATCGTTCTCAATCTGCCGCTCGAAGCGCATCTGGAGCGTACCGGGCTGCGCACGGATCGGCAGATATCTCGCGCGGTCGTCCAGGCCCAGTTCACCGAGTTTCGTAACCATCTCGACACCCTCCATACCGAAGGCGTTCGGCCGGTCTACGTGCTGGCAACACCGGAGCAAATCGCCAGTGTCGAGATCGTCCGGACCGGGTCGGTTTAGCTTCCGCTTCTTGCAACTTAGCGGCCACAAACCGGAAAATTTTTCACAACCTGAAGTTTTGGCTCTCAAAAGGATTCGCGTCGACTTCCAGCGACTCCATTGTCAAATGTCTGCGAAGTCTGATTCAGGTTGAGAACAAAGCGTTTCAGACGCTTCAGCGCCGGGATCCCTGCCGGCGGCCCCGCGAATCAGGCTTGGCATGAAAACTGCCTCAATCTTATCGAGCAACGACACGGTTGCCTGAGTGCCCCCGACAAACCGGCTCGGAAAGCGGAAGGAAAAATAAAACACGGGGCACCGGAAACGTTCGAGAGAGGGCAAGAACCTAACATGACAGCAGAAGAATACGGCAACGCATACCAGCGAGGGTTCAGCGCAACCGTTCGGTTCCTGGTTTCGCGCGGCTTGGCCTACGATGCCGCGCTTGACACGGCACAGTCGGCCTGGACAAAGGGTTGGGAGCGGCGAGCGCAGCTTCGAGACCCAAACCTGATCCTGACCTGGACCAACAGCATCGCACTGAACATCCACCGCACCTATCTGCGCCGCGAGCCCACTATGCATGCCCTCCCCGAAATGACGATCCCACCGCGCATCACCTCCGCGGTGATCGACGCCAAACGGATTCTAAATGAATGCCGGCCGAACGACCGGGTCGTGCTCGAGGGCTACTATATCGAGGGCTACAAGGTCCAAGAGATCGCCGAGCGTCATGGATGGACCGCGACCGCCGTGCGTATTCGCTTGCTGAGAGCTCGCCGCACCGCCGGACGGAACCTGCAGAAACCGAGGTGCCCAAAGGTTCAAAGCATCACCCGCAAGCAAGCTATCGAGTGGACCGCCAAGCCGGCGGCTCCCAAGCGGAAGGTCGCCTAGAAAGCAGCAATTACCTCCTTCGTGAAGCAACCATCCTTAGCCGCGCGCCGCTTTCGGTGTGCGGCTTTTTGTTTGCTTCGCCTTCTCGGGCACAACGGCGGCGGTTCGTTCCGTCTCCATCGTGGCTGGCTTGCGCGCGGGCAGTTCACCCAAGCTCTTTTGCAACGCTGCCATCAGGTCGATGACCGGCGCTAGTTTCCTGGGCGCGGTTTCTGCAACGGTTTGACCTTCGCGCTTGGCTTCGATGAGTTGCGTTAGCCGGGTCTGATATTCGTCGTGGTATTTCGATGGGTCAAAATCCACCGCCAAACCCTCCACGAGTTGCTCGGCCAGCGCCACTTCCTGCGGCTTCACGGTGACTTGATCGGTGTGGCCGTACTCGGGCACTTCGCGGACTTCCTCCGGGTAGAACATAGTGTGGAGCGTGAGCCCGTCGGCGTGGGGGCGAATAATCACGGTGTACTCGCGCTGATGCATGGAGATTTTCGCAACCGCGCTGTAGCCGGATTTCTTCATGGTTTCAAACAGCAGATGATAGGCCTTCTTGCCGGCATCTTCGGGGACCATGAAGTACGAGGCGTCGAAGTAGATCGGGTCCACCTGGTCGGCCTTGACGAACTCCAGAATCTCCATGGTGTCGCCGGAGGGCGGAGCGATCTTCTTGATCTCTTCGTCTTCCACAAAGATGTAGTGATTCTTTTCCACCTCATAGCCCTTCACCAGCTCATTGCGCTCGACAACCCGCTCGCAGGTGGGACAGAAGATCTGCTGCTTAATGCGGCTGCCGCATTTTTCATGGATCTGATTAAAGCTGATGCGTTCAGACCGGGCAGCTGCAAACAGCCGCACGGGGATGGAAATCAGGCCGAACGTGATGTAGCCCTTCCAGACTGTGGATGCCATAGATTCTCTCCACGGCTTTCGCTATGTCAAGAGCCGCATTAAACAATATAGCGTCTTTATGTCACCTTGCAACCGGGGGCTCCGGGGGCTGCACCGGTACCTGCCGGTGACCAATTCGAGAATCCCACTGAAGGCCCTACCCTGCCAGCCGCTGCGCCTCGCGTTCGATCGCGGCTCGCACCGCTTCACGGGCTTCGTCATCCCGATAGTCGTGCCGCGGCCAGAAGAACCCTTTGAGCCCGTCTCCGCGCCGCCGTGGAATCACGTGGATATGCAAATGCGGCACCGTTTGGCTCACCCGGTTGTTGATGGCAACAAATGTCCCCTCTGCCTCAACTGCAGATTCCACGGCCTTTGCCAGCAGTTGGGCGCTTTCAAATAGCGGGCCAACATGCTCTCCGGGAACATCGTAGAGCGTGGCGAAGTGCTGTTTCGGCGCCACCAGCACATGCCCGGGGAACAGCGGGTTGATGTCCAGGAACGCATACGTCTCGCTGTCCTCATAGACGCGATGTGCCGGGATCTTGCCCAGTATGATCTTGCAAAAAACACAGGATGGGTCGAAGTTTGCCACCGCTTCTCCGCTATCGAAAACGGCTCATCTCGCCGAAGGGGTCAACTTCGGGAGACGCCGTAGTTCACAATAGAAGAGTACCGCTTCGACCCAGGTCGGCTGCGCGTTTCGGGTGTTTCGTAGTGGGAAATAACGCCGGGATAGCGGCTTGATGACGGAAACCGTGTTTCCGTTGCATTGGACAGTAGACCCGAGGGGAGTCGTGGCGCCAGACGCGCTGCGAGGCTGGTAAGGACAAACTTGATTTCATTACCCGGTGTAAAGAAGATGTCGGCGGACGAACCTCCTGCGCAATCGGCGGGCGAGAAGAACTCCTGTGGTCGAATGGAAGGCGGAAGCATGATTCACCTTCCCTTCAGAAACTCGGTCCACCTGAGTCAGGCCGAAGCGCACTCGCTTATGCGTAAGATGCTGTCCGGTGAGATGGACACCGCCGGCATCACAGAACTGCTGCGCTATCTGCAACGCAAGGGCGAAACCGTCGCCGAACTGGTGGGCTTCGCCAGTGCCATGCGAGAACTGGCTGACCACGTGGCACTGGACCAAAGCGAGGAGCGTGTTCTCGACACCTGCGGCACTGGCGGCGATGGAGCCAACACATTCAACGTATCCACGGCAACGGCGTTTGTTTCGGCGGGCGCGGGTCTCCGCGTCGCCAAACACGGCAACCGGCGCATCTCCAGCCAGTGCGGCAGCGCCGACGTGTTGGAAGGCCTGGGCGTGCATGTCAGTCTTTCCGCTCAGCACGTGGTGGATTGCATTCAGGAGACGGGTATTGGATTTCTCTATGCGCCGCTGCTTCACCCGGCCGTCAAGTACGCCCAGGAAGCTCGCCTCTTGTTGAAGGGCCGGACGGTCTTCAACATGCTCGGTCCGCTCACGAATCCGGTGCAGGCCAGGGTGCAACTGATTGGCGCCTACTCGGTGCGCGCGGCGGAGATGCTGGCGCTGGCCAGCGCACGGCTCGGAACGGAACGCGCGTTCGTGGTGCATGGTGCGGATGGCTTGGATGAGATCAGCACCACGGGCCCCACGACGGTGTTCCAGGTGGAATCCGGCCGCGTCCAGAAAGGTCAGTGGACACCCATGGATTTTGGCATGGAGACCGCCTCCATCGAAGATCTGCAAGGCGGCGACACGGCTGCCAATGCCGCCATCATCCGCAGCATTCTCGACGGGGAACCCGGACCGCGCCGTGACATCGTGGTGGCAAATGCCGCCGCGGCCCTGCTCATGGCCGGCCGTGCGGAGGACATCAAGGGGTCTGTTGAACTGGCCGTTCACGCCATTGAGAGCGGCGCTGCGCGCGAAAAATTGGAGAAGCTGGCTGAGTTCACCAGCAAGCATCGGCCCGACCTGGTGGATGCATAAGGTGAACCGGTTCTTCTCTCTCCGGCTATGAAACTTTACGAGATTCCCGCATTCGGCATCGATCAACTGCGGCTGGTCGAAACGGAGAAGCCCGCACCCGGACCCGGACATGTGCTGGTCCGCATGACAGCGGCTTCGTTGAACTATCGCGACCTGATGGTTGTTCGCGGCCATTACAACCCCAAGATGAAACTGCCCATGGTGCCGCTCTCGGACGGAGTTGGCATCGTAGAGGCCCTCGGCGAAGGGGTGGACCGCTTCACTTCCGGCGACCGAGTGGCCGGCATCTTCATGCAGGACTGGATCGACGGGCGCGTAGACAAAAGAAAATTCGCCTCCGCGCTGGGCGGAGCCATTCCCGGTGTGCTGCGGGACTATATGCTCTTCCATCAGTCCGGCCTGGTGAAGCCGCCCGCTCATTTGACGGATGCGGAAGCGGCCACGCTCCCCTGCGCGGCGGTGACTGCATGGCATGCCCTGTTTGAAGAGGCGCCCTCCTATCCTGGGGACACGGTTCTGCTGCAAGGCACAGGTGGACTATCGTTGTTTGCCTTACAGTTGGCGAAGGCCGCTGGATTCCGAGTCATCATCACCTCCCGTAGTGACGAGAAGCTTGAGCGTGCCCGGCAACTCGGGGCGAGCGAAACCATCAACTGTAAGCGCACGCCCGATTGGGAGGAGGAAGCAAGGCGCCTCACCAACGGCGTAGGCGTCGATCATGTCGTTGAGGTTGGTGGCGCCGACACCCTGCCGCGGTCTCTTAGGGCAGTCCGAATGGCGGGAACGATCAGCGTCATAGGTGTCCTCGGAGGCAACGCGCAGGCGATTGCCCCAGCCTCCGTGCTCATGAATAGCATCCGTGTACAAGGCATCTATGTTGGTTCCAGGGCCATGTTCGAGCGCGTGAACAGGGCCCTTGAACTTCATGCCATCCGCCCAGTCGTTGATCGTGTTTTCCCTTGGACCGAAGCGAAAGATGCGTACGAGTACTTGGAAAGCCAGCGGCATTTCGGTAAGATTTGTCTGGCCATCACTTAACCAGCAATGTCAGTCACTAGCGGCGGAACCAGCACCCAACGCCTGGGAATCCGAATCCTCATAGCCGAAGACAATCTGATTAATCAGAAGCTGGTGTTGCAGCTTTTGAAGCGGCAAGGGCATCAGGTGGATGTCGCCGCGAACGGCGAAGAGGCCGTGGAGCTCTTTCGGCGTTCACCCTATCCGCTAGTTCTGATGGACGCGCAGATGCCCGAAATGGATGGCTACGAGGCCACTCGCATGATTCGCAGCCTGGAGCGCGGCGGGCAGCGAGCCATCATCATCGCGCTCACCGCCAACGTGATGTCCGGCGACCGCGACCGCTGCCTGGAGGCCGGAATGGACGACTATCTTCCCAAGCCGATCCAGGCCCATGAGTTTTACGATTCCATTAATTCCTGGATCGCGCGCATTGAGCAGCGCCCGGATCGCTAAACAGCATGAGCGCCGGAATGCATGCCGACCATGCCGACCGGGTGCCGACCGGGGACAGGCGCCTGTGTCCCAAGGCGTGCACACATCTCCGCATTCCGTCACCCAGGCCCGTCGCCGCGTGGACACAGCGAGCCTGTCCCCAGATCAACAACAGCTGTTTCCGAACAGCCGCTCGCCTGTTCACAGATCAACAAGCAGTTTTCCAGCCGCTCGCCTGTCCCCAGATCAACTACGCGATTTAAATAAACAACTATGTCTCTAGAACTCTTCAACCTCACAGGACGTTTGGCGGTGGTCATGGGCGGCACGTCCGGAATCGGGCGGGCTCTCGCGCTCGGATTGGCGGAGGCAGGCGCCGACGTGGTGGCGACCGGCCGCCGGGAAGGATTAGTGAATGAAGTCGCGGCCCAGATTGAAGGCCTCGGCAAGCGCACCCTGCGACATCCCTCCGATGCTTTGAGCCGCGAATCGGTCGACCGCCTGCGCGATGCGGTTGTGGCGCAGTTCGGCCGGGCGGACATTCTGGTCAACTGTGCCGGCCAGACCTTCCGCAAGCCCACCCACCTGGTGACCGAGCAGGAATGGGCTCATTTGATGGATATCAATGTCAACGGCGTTCTGCGCGCCAGCCAGAGCTTCTACGAACCGCTGGTGGCCAGCGGCCGCGGGCGCGTGATCAACATCGCGTCGCTCAGTTCGTATTTGGGCCTGCTAGAGGTAGCGGCCTATGCCACATCGAAATCGGCCGTGTTGGGACTTACCCGCAGCCTGGCCGTGGAGTGGGCGCCGAAAGGCGTCAACGTGAATGCTATCGCTCCCGGGGTCTTTAAGACTGACCTGAACGCCGGATTGCTGGAAGGCACCGAGCGCGGCCGCGAGTTTCTGACGCGAACACCCATGAGACGGTTCGGTCAGACCGCGGAATTGGTCGGCGCCGCCATGCTGCTTGCTTCCGACGCCTCCAGCTTTATCACGGGGCAGTGCATCGCAGTGGACGGCGGCTTCCTCGCCTCTGGCGTGAACTCCTAAGAATCCACACCCTGCTTGGTTGGCCAAAGCAAGTTGGGTGACGAGCGCTTTTGAAAGCGACACCCGCAATTACAAACCGGCACGCCGCGACGCCAGCCCCTGATTTACCAGTACGGTGACATCCACGCGACCGCTTAGCGAGCGCCCTTCCGGGTCACTGGCGGGAGCATTCGGATGGGTTGCTTCGGAACCGGCCGGGGCGAGGATTCGGCGCATCGGTATGTTCTTCTTCAGCAGGTACTGTGTCACGGCTTCGGCGCGCGCGGCGCTCAGCGATTCGTCCAGTTGTGCGGATCCGGTGCCCGCCACGTAGCCAGCAACCTCTATCATGTAACCCGGTCTCGTAAGGGCAAAATCCGCCAAACGGTCGAGAGACTTCCTGGCGGCATTATCCAGAATTGTTTTGCCGGGTTCAAAATAGAGGCCGGCCTGGGCAACTTTCTCGTAATCGCCCAGGTCGGAAACCCGGTAGTTCACTTGCTGGGTCGTGGAAATGCCAGCCGCGGGTGGATTAGCCGGTGGGTTTGAGACTCGCTGGTAAAGACTGGAGCCCTGCTCTGATCCGGAATTGTCCGCCAGGCTTTGCTGTACGAAAGGCTTTTCAGCTCCAAACTCACTGGGGTCGAAAGCGATCTTGCGGGCGTCGAGTTCTCCCCGGACATTGCCCACCCCTTCCGCCTGGACGGTCAAGCCGGGGACCAGTGCGGTGATATCCATGTCCGCGTGACGAAACTTAAACCCTTTTTTTGTGCGTTCGATCCGGGTTTGATCGTTCATCCCAATCACGACAAAGGCGTTGGCTTTTTGGTCCCGAACGATTAGGAAATCTCCATCTCGTGACATGATGGGGCCGATTACTTTGGCTTTGTGGCCGGTCTTTATCTGAAGCCCACTCGCTTGGGCGACAAAACCCATGGCGACGAGCAGAATGAGACACGCCGAATGGCATGGTAAGCGTTTGAAAATCAAGCGGTAAGCCTCAACCTGTTGCTTCAACCGGCGAACCTTTCATCCATCCAGTAAACCAGGAACAAGTCCACCCGCCAACTGTCGGGAGCGACAGGTGGAAAAACGCTAGGAGACTTGTAAGTTATTGATTTCTGGTGCGCCCGGCATGATTCGAACATGCGACCTTTTGGTTCGTAGCCAAACGCTCTATCCAGCTGAGCTACGGGCGCAAACGCTTCACCAGTATACCAACGGCTTACGCCATTGAGAATTCCGAACTGCCGCCCCAGATCGCAGACTGCCGCTAATCGCGGGCGGCGCCGGTCGATTCAATTCGACCGTCGTCGGCGACACGCAGCGCCCGGTTTCTCCAGCGCACCAGGTTAGAGCGGTAGCTGGCCACCCAAATGGCAAACGCGTAGACGTCCCACAGCGCGCTCAATGGGAACAACCCCAGTGCGACGCGACTGCGCAAGACGAACCAACCGGTGAGCAGGGCCGTCAGCGAGCGAAGCCCGGCGAGCGCGGCGGCCACCCACCACAACTGCAGCAGCAGGGCGATCAACATCCAGAGGCCGGCATGGGTAATGGGAAGGCCTGCGTATCCGCCGCCCTTGGACATGCGAATGGTTCGTCCCCAACGCAACTGGTGATCCCAAACGCCCCGCCACGTGGTGTCGCCGAGCGAAGTCTCGACGACATAGGTGGAGAGCAGGGCGCGCTTGCCAAGCAGGGTGATTCGGCGGGCCAGCTGATAGTCGTCCGCCAGATAGTCTTCCAGGGCGGCAAACCCGCCCGCCTCCTGGAGCTCTTGCGCACGAAACGCAAGGGTCGAGCCCAGACCAAATTCGCGTACTCCCACCAGCGGAGCCACCAGCGTGCTGGGCATGAAATCGGTGGCGACCCCCAGCGCTTCCCAGACCGGCGGCAGGGCGTGGGGTCGTGGACGGTAGAGACAGGTCACCACGCCGATGTGTGGATCTTCCAGCGGTGCCACCACCTCACTGAGGTACCCGGGCGTGACCCGTATATCGCTGTCGTTGACGACCCAGATGGGGTGGCGGGCATGCCTAGCGAGGCCCTTCAAGATGCCGACCTTCCCATTCAGCCCGGACTCATGTCCGACAATCACCCGAATGGCGCTACCCGGGAACTCGTCCTGGAGCTTGCGAATCTCGGGCAACGAAGCGTCGTTTTCATCGTGCACGCCGAAAAGAACCTCAAACACCGGATAATCCTGCACGACTTGGGAACGCAGCGCGGTGAGCATGTCCGGGTCGATGCCCCGCACCGGCTTCAAGACGGAGACGCCCGGATGAAACTGCCGTCCGGGCTTCTTGCGCAAGATTTGCCGGAGGCTGGCTACGATGGCAAGACACTGGTAGCCGAGAGCCGGCAGGAATACGATCCAAAGAATCTTCACTGGTTGGCCGGTTTGCGCTACTGCGCGAGCAGTATCACGCCCCCCAAAACCAAGGCCGCGCCGGCGATGCGCCGAGGACCGACATATTCACGCAACAGGAGCTTTGCAAGGGCGACCTCCAGCACTACCTGGGCGGCCGAGGCAGGCACCGCGAAGCTCATCGGCTCACGCTGCACCAGCGCCATGAAGGCAAAGAAGGAAATAGCCATCAGGAAGATGGCGATGCCAAGATAAGCGCGGCTCCCGATCATTTTCAGGATATGCAGGAGACCGCGCGCGCTGGCACACTGCTCTCCGGCGAGCTTCATTTCGCGGCTTTGCAGGAGATCGGCGCATACCGTGCAGCACACCACGATGGAGACCAGGACCCACTTCATGATTCAAGGTCGCCTTTATCCGGTGCCGGGAGAAGCTTGGATTTGTGCGGCGTACTGCCCACCAGGCCGATACCTACCACGATGAGCAAGGTCGCAAGCCAACGCAACGGAGAGATGTGTTCGCCCAGAAAGATGTGCCCGAAAACGGCGGAGAGCAAATAGCCGACAGCGGTCATGGGAATGACAAAGCTCAGATCAGCCCAACTCATCAGCGCCATTCGCGTGAGCAGCCAGAGAACGAGCAGGCCGACGCCGAGCGCAACGAACGGATCGAACAACGCTTGAATGTAGTCCAGCGGATTCGCTGAGACCGCAGCGCGGTGTTTCATACCCCAGGCCAAGGCCAGGTTGCCAAACGCGTTCAGCAACACCACCGCCAGCGTCAACACTAACGCCTCGGATTGTGTCCGGGTCTTGGGCCGAAGCCGCCCCTGCTCCGCTGCTGTCTCAGTAGATGCCAAGACGACCTTCCCTGCTTTGAGTTAGTCGCCTGTGCTTGGGAGAACCGACGGCTGCTGCTTCTGATCTTTGATGAACTGTTTACGCTTTGAACGCAGAGCCAGGTATTCGCGGGCTTCTTTGTAGAGGCGTTTTCGCTCGCTGTTGTCGAAGATGGCCTTACCGACCAGGCGCAAAGCGACCTTCGGACGGAAGTAGTACTCGCCGTAGAAGCGCTCCACCCACTCCACCAGCTCTCCGCGGTCGAGCCCCGGGTAGATAACGTTGGGCAGTTGGTGGCCGGTCTCATCGGTCATGGAGTCGATGGTGATGAGATTGTTCTTTTTGACGTAGTCGTAGAACTCGGTGCCGGGATAGGGATGGGCGATGGAAACCTGAATGGTTTCGACATCCAGTTCCTTTGCGAAGTCGATGGTCTTGCGAATCGATTCGCGCGAATCGCCCGGCAGACCCACGATGAAATCTCCGTGAATGATCAAGCCCAGTTTTTTGCAGTTAGCTGTGAACCGGCGCGCCATGTCGATGGTGGCGCCTTTCTTGATGTTCTTTAGAATTTGCTGGTCGCCTGATTCGTAGCCCACAATGAGCAGGCGGCAGCCTGCCTCTTTCATCGCCTTCAGGGTGTCGTAGTCGGTGGTGACGCGAGACGTGCAGCTCCAGGTGAATTTCAGCGGCTTGAGCTTGCCGCAGAGCTCAATGGTGCGAGCCTTCTGGTAATTGAACGTGTCGTCGTCGAAAAAGATCTCTTTGAGACCCGGGAAGTTCTCCAGCACCCAGCGGCATTCGTTTGCGATGTCGTCGGACGAACGCAGGCGCCAGCGGTGGCCGGAATGTGTCTGCGGCCAGAGGCAGAAGGTGCACATGGCCGGACAGCCGCGCGACGTGTAGAGCGAGATGAATGGGTTCAGGAGGAACGGAACGTTGTAATTGCGGAAATCGAGATCGCGTTTGTAGATCTTGGATGCCCACGGAAGCTCATCCAGGTTCTCAATGACACCTGACTCAGGGGTGTGAACGAAACCGCCGTCTTTGCGGAACACGACACCGGGTATCTCTTCGAGCGGCTTGCCCAAAGCATAATCGCGGATCTGATAGTCGAACTCGCGCTTGACAACAAAGTCGATCGCCTTCGAAGCGGCCAGACATTTTTCCGGCTCCACGGTGACCGGCGGACCCACGAACGCCACCTTCAGGTTCGGGTTGTTGCCCTTCATCATTTCGGCGATCTTCGCGTCCACGTGGAAACCGGGCGTTGAAGTGAACAGCACCAGCAGCTCGTAATCCTTCGCCATCTCAACCGTCTGCTCGATCGAGATTTTGTGCGGTGGGGCGTCCACCACCTTGCTGCCTGGGATCATCCCCGCCGGGTAGCAAAGCCACACTGGATACCAATACGACTCGATCTCCCGCGAGGCCGGCCAGCGAGAACTGGCCCCGCCGTCAAAGCCTTCAAACGAAGGAGGATTTAAGAAAAGCGTTTTCATGGATTCTTTCAAGCGTTAACCTCCAGCGTAGCGGGTTTTGTTCAGTAATCTCAACCGCCTTGGCTCCGCCGGGGTTGATGCCGCGGTCACTGGCAAGAATTGAGGTTATGACGCGCCTGGCAGCCAGTTCGACGCGGGGGATTTCCTCGGAGCAGAGAGTATTACTGCTGCCACAGCATCGTCGACAAGGATGAACGGTCCGGGTTGGCATCCGGCTCGAAGTTGCTGTAATCGATATTCAACTCGATCCGGCCGACCAGGCGCGTATCAATTACGCTGCTCATGTGTTGCGGAATAGCCACGCCGTTCTTGATCTCGAAAGCACGCTCGAAATCGACTTGTTTGAAAAAGACCGTTGGATTCTTGACCAGACGCCCTTTTTCGAAAATGAGGAGACAGGTATCAGCGTCGAGCCAGATCTCGCCTTTAAACAGCCCAACCGCCTTCTTGCGCGGTGAAACCTGAAAGGCATAGGCCGCCGTACCGCCGGGCAGATTCTGCCTGCCTTTGAACTTGAATTTGTAGTTCGCCGGGGTTACGGCCATGCGATTATCGCTCTGCGACTGTTGCTCTGCCGACAGATAACGGGCGATGACGTCCTTCTTCACCGTGTCGTCACCCTGAAACCCTAATACTTTGTATGTGATCTGGCCCAGTTTTGAAATGTTCTGGAGTGCGTGCAGCTTCCCGTGTTTTTGCAGTTCGGGGACCGAAGCGCTGATCTCTACCTCCATCGACACACCGCGCAGGTTGTTGGAGGGAGACTGAGAAGCAGTCAGGTATTTGTTGATGATTTGGATGGTTTCCGGGTCGTCTGCGCCTTCACCGGCAAGTCCGGTGTAAGCCGGCGCAACCATCGCCGTCGCGAAAAACCCTAAAACCAGCACCCAAGCTGTTCTGTTCAAACATTAACTCCGCGCCTTACCCTTTCGGATAGGCAGCAAAAACTGAATGGCGAGACTGTAATTGATGGTAGCAGAACCGAAACCCTGCATAACTGTCGCCGTTGACAGGTTCTCCATTCAGACCTCCAAAATCCCCACTCGCGGTTATTTAGATGTAGCTGCGGGCCTGAGGTATTCCACCATCGCAATTCTTAACAAACACTAATCTCGCGTTCTAGGCTAGCCACTCCTTCAGGAGCTCGGCAGGATCGGTTTCCAGCCGCACCGGCCGCTCGATTTCGAGGGTGGCGCCGTCGCTTGGGCCAGGGATGAAAACAGCGACAATGCCGGTTGGGGTTGGCCTGAGTTCCAGCCGCCTCCCTCGCGCTTCCAGGCGAAGGGTCGTGTCGAGCCAGGCGACGTAGATCTTGGTGCGCAGACGATGGCCGGCGGCAGCCGCGTCATCGAACAGCTTGCGGGTGAACGCGCTTTGCCTCAACTGGTCCGCCCACGGGGCTTCGGCGGACCTCCGATTGCGCTCCTCTTCCTGCCGGAGGCGCTCACTGCCATCGCGCTCCCCCTGCGATTCGAGGCTCTTAAGACTGTTTTCGAGATTGTCTAAGAAACCCATATCTGGCTAGTGTGACGCATCGCCTCCAGGGACGCAGGCTGCCCTTTCGGCCTACCGCCTCTGAAGGGCGGACGGGGTGCCAAGGGCATGGCGCGCTCTCGCGCTACAGTCTCGCTGGCGTTCCGCCGATAAACTCACTAAGCATGCCCCGCAAATGGAGTGATTCGGAAACCAACGAAGGAGATGCGCACTCCCGGGTTAGCATGCTGAACTCCGTGCCATCCCCCGCGACAAGTTGTGACTTCGCCTCTCAGCCCAGAGTCCTGCTGGTGGAGGACAACTCGACGAATCTGCTTCTAGCCCGCCGCATACTGGAGAAGGCCGGCTACTGGGTCGAGGTTGCTGCGAACGGCCGCGAAGGAGTTGAAGCGGCCAAGAGACAGCGATTCGATGTAATTCTCATGGATGTCCAGATGCCCGTTCTGGATGGCTGCGCGGCAACCAAAGAGATCCGCCGCTTCCCTGGCTGGGCCGGCCGGGTGCCCATCATTGCCCTGACGGCAAGCGTCTACAGCGAAGACTCGAAGCGCTGCTTCGAAGCGGGAATGGATGATTTCGTAGGCAAGCCGTTTAGGGCGGGAGAATTGGCTAAGAAGTGCCAACAATGGATGAGCCGCCGTCCGGCCGAGGGCGACAAGCCAGTGAATGAGCGGACGCCCACAGCGGAACTCGCGGAGTCTGACCAACTTGCCGAAGTGGCAACCGGCGCCACCGAAGAAACCAACGCCCGCTAGGCAGTCTTGATGAAGAAATCGTTCCTGCTCCAGTCACAGGCCCGTTCAATCGCGGGGAAGCCGATTCCATCCAGGCCTTAGGGCCTTCATCGGCGCCGCCTGATTCGAGTCGCCGGAACGCGCAAAGGACCGGTCGCCGCATCTGCTAACATTCTCAGTTTCATCGCTTTGGAGGTGAAGGAATGAGGGCACTAGCCTGGCTGTGCGTGATCGCTGTTTCAGGATCGATGCTGGCGGCTGCGCCGGCGCAGGTTTCGAGCCCAGCGGGTAGCACCGACTTCACATTCCAGGAAGTCATGATCCCCATGCGAGACGGAGTCCACCTTCAGACGGTTATCCTCACGCCTCGGAATCATGAGGAACCGTTGCCGATTCTGCTGCAGCGCACGCCATACGGCGTCCCCAAAGGGCCTCCCAAGACCTTCCCCGATGCTTTCAAGCTGCTCGCCAAGGACGGTTACGTTTTCGTAATTCAGAACCTTCGGGGTCGCTTCAAGTCCGAGGGCGTCTTCAAGTTGTCTTCTCAGGTCAACCTAAGCGACCCCCAGGACACCAATGAAACCACCGACGCGTACGACACCATCGATTGGCTGGTGAAGAACGTTCCCAACAACAACGGACGCGTTGGCATCTACGGCGTGTCCTACGACGGGCTCACTGCCGCGTTGACGCTGCTGCATCCGCATCCGGCGCTGAAGGCGGTCTCCGAGCAGGCTTCGCCGGCCGATCAGTGGATGAACGACGACGACCACCGCTACGGCGCGCTCCGGCTGAGCTACTCCTTCGAGTACGCTGTGATGGAGCAAGCCGACAAGAACGAAAACACGCATTTCAAATTCGACATCTACGATACCTATCAGTGGTATCTCGATCTGGGTCCCATCTCGAACATCAACGCCAGGTTTCTGCACAACGCTCTTCCTTACTGGAACGACACGGTGGAGCACCCCGACTATGACGACTTCTGGCGCAAAGAAGCCTGGGTGAATCAGCTGCACTCCAGCCCGGTGCCCAACCTCAATGTCGCCGGCTTCTGGGACCAGGAAGACCCTTGGGGCCCATGGCGAATCTTCCGTAACTCGGAGGAAAACGACCCGCAGGGTCACAACTTCATGGTCGCGGGCCCATGGTCCCATGGTCAGTGGCAAGCCAACACAGCGGACCGGATTGGCGAAATCGCCTTCGGCGGGCACGACACGGCGCGCGAGTTCCGGGAGAACATCGAAGCGCCGTTCTTCCGCTACTATCTGCATGGCGCGGGCGAGAAGTTTCCCTGGAAAGCCAGCACCTTCCAATCCGGGTCGAACACCTGGCACACCTACAGCCAGTGGCCGCCGAAGGAAGCCAGGCCGACGAATCTATACTTGCATTCGGACGGGACGCTGTCCTTCGATGCTCCGGCCGCTGAAAGCGCGAAAGACTTCGTTCAGTACGTGTCAGACCCTGCCAACCCAGTTCCCTACCGCCAGCGCCCGATCTCACCCACTTATCCCGGCGGGGATTGGCGGACCTGGGAAGCCGCCGACCAGCGCTTTGTCGATCACCGGCCCGATGTCATCAGCTACATCAGCGCGCCGCTCGATCATGACCTGATCGTCACTGGTCCGCTGGCTGCCGAACTGTACGCGTCCACTTCGGGTACCGACAGCGACTTTGTCGTGAAGCTGATCGATGTCTATCCGGAGGACGCTGTCAAGAACGCCTGGAAGCCCGACGGCGGGCCGGCTCCAGGGGAGTATGCCAAGTCGCTCAACGGTTACCTCTTACCGATCGCCATGGAAGTGCGGCGCGGCCGCTACAACAAGAGCTACTCGAATCCCCAGCCGCTGGTCGCAAATCAACCGGCGCAATTCACGATTCCGTTGCGCGATCACGACCACGTCTTCCTGAAGGGCCACCGGCTGATGGTTCAAGTCCAATCGACCTGGTTTCCCGTGATCGACCGCAACCCGCAAACGTATGTGAGCAGTATCTACGTGGCGAAAGCCAGCGATTTTGTTCCGGCGACGCAGAGGGTCTACTCGACCCCGAAGATGGCCTCGCATATCGTACTGCCCGTCGTGCCCTAGGACTCGATCAGCGGGCGAGTTTCTCCAGCCAGATGCTGGCGCCGCCGTTGAATTTAGCGAGGGGTAGCTGTTCGACGACTAGCTGGGTGTGGACACGAATCATGTAATGGGAAAAGTAGATGATTTTGAAGGCGCGGTTGTATTGAAGAAACGCCCGCAAAAGGTAAGCCTCGTTCCAGGAACGATTCTCGTCGTCGATCCACTGGCTTCCGTATTCGAACGGGTACGGTATGTCGTGAATGTGGATCAATACGCCCGGATTAAGAGAAGGTAGGATCCGAAACAAGTAGTCATTGACATCGCTGCCCATCTTGCCAACGTGAGAAGAGTCAATGAACAGAATGTCGTTCGCCTGGAGTTCCCGGAACGTCTCGGTTGGAACGTTCTGAAGATCCGAAACCAACAAATTTGCCCAGTACGGATCGGACTCTTCCAGAAGGCTGCGAAGGACATCCGGGTAGGGCTCGATCATCGTGAAATTGATCAAGCCGCCGAAATGCCGGTCATTGGTGTCCATCAGCAAGCAGGATGAATACCCCGACCCGATCTCGATCACACGCCGGGGCACACGGTCGAGCAGAATTCCGAAGTAGGCGGTCGCATCGCCGAAGGAAAATGCCGGGTTGTTCAAATAAAAGCGACAGCCCGATGACTTTTCTGCTTGAAAGCGCATGAGTGCCGACAAATCGACGATCCTCGCGAACGTTTCGAGAATCGCGTCGTCGTCAATCTGCAACGATTCGTCTGGTGCCAGGACACTCTTGGGGTGATTGTCCAGGATCCGCCGCACATGCGGATTAGCTGGGTCAACCAGGGGCGAATAAAAGTGTCCGGGTGGCACCCAGGTCAGCGGCTGATCAGCGGGCTCTTGGTCTTCGGGTCCAGGCACGTCCGGCAGATCTTCAGCCGTTTTCTCGGAGTCCAGGCGTGGCCCTTGATCGGTGGCCGAGTCGATTGGAACTTCGCGCTGCTCAGACCGCTCTCCAAGGCCCTGATTCGGCGGCTCGGTGATGGTCAAGTCGCTGGAAGCGTTCGGGCCGGCCTGGGGAGTTTCTTCCATCGGAATTAATCGCCAGAGTAACACCCGGAGCCCAGTGAGTTCGGAGTTGGAAACGACGGTAATTCCTGGCGGCCTGGTTGCGTCCTCCGTTATCCTTGAGGGTTAGGATTCCGTTTGGCCACGCAAACCAGATCGCTACTTACACTCAGCCGCCGGCTCTCGCCGCACGCGCGGCGAGTGGCTCACTTGGCCGGGCAACCGGGTCTGTTTGAGGCACAACGCTGGTTTTCTCGCGAGCGGTCGTGGATCAACGATCGGCACCTGCAACTGTGCCGCGTCGCCGCGCCCACATTTCTTGAACAAAAGCGCGCGGAATGGTTCTGCAATCAGTTGAAGGCGATCGGTTGGGATGCCCGGCTCGACCGCGCCGGTAACGCACTGGCGACGTACGAAAACGACGCAGACGCGCCCGTTCTTGCAGTTACAGCTCATCTGGACACGGTGCTCGCACCATCGCGTCCCGAAGAGATTGTTGTAACACCGGATGGACGCTTGACGGGCCCCGGAGTGTCCGACAACGGCTCCGGTTTAGCCGCTCTGTTAGCCTTGGCGCGAGTGCTGGTCGAAACACCCGATCTGGCCGATCTGGCTCGCTCCATCCTCTTGATCGCCAATGTGGGCGAAGAGGGCGAGGGTAATCTTAGCGGCATGCGCTACATCTGCGGGCAGACGCCGCTGCTGGCCCGGATTGCGGCCTTCGTGGTGCTGGATGGCCCGTCGATTGAACATGTGACGGCTCAGGCGTTGGCCAGTCGGCGATTCGAGGTCGGCTTTTCTGGCCCCGGCGGCCATAGCTGGAACGACCAGGGCAGCGGCAACCCAGTACATGCCTTGGCTATGGCCATCACATCCTTCGGGCAAGCGGCGGACACGCGCATCGCATCCGCAAACCCTATCCGCTGCTCGTACAATTTCGGCGTGATCGAGGGCGGCAGCAGCATCAACTCGATCGCGGCAAGCGCCCGCGCTAAGCTCGATCTGCGCAGCGAAGAAAATACCCTGCTGGATGAACTCGCCGCCACGTTAACTTCAGCGGTGGAGCGGGCCCTGGAGCAGCAAAACCGGGCGGCCCGGACCGGACGGCTGGCCGCGAAGATCAAAGAGCTGGGGTCGCGCCCTGGCGGCAAGCTGTCTGAATCGTCGGTTGTGCTGCAGACGATTCAGGCGGTGAACGCCTATCTTAATATCCGTTCGCGAGTGGACTGCGCCTCTACCGACGCCAATATCCCTTTATCCCTTGGCCTGCCTGCCATTTCCATCGGCACAGGAGGTCAGGGAGGCGGCGCGCATTCTTCTCAGGAATGGTTTCAGCCGGATGGCCGCGAACTGGGCCTACGGCGAATCCTCCTGCTTCTGGCGTCTCTGCACGCCCAACTGGGGAGCGATGGCATCGCCGACCGCGAGTTTTAGACGCGCTCTTTGACGTTTCTCTCTACAGAGCCCCGGCCCGGGAAAGCCCCGGCCCGCTGGCGCGCTGATTCGGCCTTGGCGTTCGTGGCCCTGATTTGGGGCGCCACCTTCGTCGTGGTCAAGCAGGCCCTGCTTGGCATCTCCACGGTCTACTTCCTCTCGCTGCGGTTCTGGCTGGCCAGCCTATTTATGGCCCTGCTGTTTTGGCGGCCACTCCGGCAGGCGGGGTTCAAGGCAGTCATGGGCGGTTTGAAAGGCGGTGCGCTCGCCGGAATCTTTCTGTGGTCCGGATACATCTTGCAGACATTCGGCCTGAAATACACGACGGCGGGCAAGTCTGGCTTTCTCACCGGGCTGTACATCGCGCTGGTTCCCATCATCGGTGCAATCGCCTACCGGCGCTGGCCGCAGGCCTCGGAGGTGCTCGGCATCTTGTGCGCGTTCGTTGGGATGGCCGTCATGACGCTGCCGTCCCTGGGCTCGCACGGCAGCCTGCTCGACATCAACCAGGGCGACCTGCTGACCATCGGCTGCGCCGTGGCGTTTTCCTTCCACCTGTTGATTCTCGGCTACTATTCCCAGCGCGCGCGGTACGAAGCGGTCGCGTTGGGGCAAATCCTCTGCGCCGCCGCACTCTCCACCGTCTCGTTGCTGGCGGAACCGCCGCATGCGTCTTGGAATGGCCAGATCGTTTTCGCGCTCGGCCTCACCAGCCTGTTCGCTACCACGCTCGCTTTTGCCTTCCAAACCTGGGGGCAGCAATATACAACGGCTACGCGAACCGCCTTGATCTTTGCCCTCGAACCGGTTTTCGCGCTGGTGACCGCAGTCGCCGTAGGTGGCGAAAGGCTCACCTTCGCGGCGGTACTGGGGGGTGCGTTTATCCTGGCCGGCATCCTGCTGGTTGAATTGAAACCAATCCGCGAGCGGCGACATCGGTCTTCTTGAAGGAAGTCCGTCGTCGATCGTGGCCGAGTTTGGTTCCTTTTCCTTATACTTAAAGTACGCCTCGCGCTTGAAAGGTTTTGCTAATGCCGTTCCTTGAGAAAATGAAGCAGCAGAAGTTGCTCAGCGTCGGTCTGTTGCTGGTCACGCTGATCATCGGAATCATCCTCGGTCAATTGCTCGATACACGGGTGAAAGCTGCCCGCGACGCGGGCCCTATCGCCCAGGATGCGACTCCGCTGACAATTCCTCAAGCTGCGCCGGTCGGAAACGAGTTCACCAAGCTCGCCAAGCGACTGGAGCCGTCGGTGGTCTACATTGAAGCCGACTACATACCGAAAGCCGCCGCCAAGAAGAGCCCGCGGCTGGAGCAAGACGAGGGTGACGGCGATTCCGAGCAGAGCGACCCCTCGGACATGCTGAAGAAGTTTTTCGGCAACGGCCAGCCTCCAAAGCAGTTCCGCCAGCAGGGTTCCGGGACGGGCTTCATCGTTGACAAGAACGGCTATATTCTGACTAACAATCACGTCGTAGAACATGCGGACCGCCTGAAAGTCCGGATCCACGGCGATGACACGGAGTACCGGGCGCACGTGATCGGCACCGACCTTGAAACGGACATCGCCGTCATCAAGATCGATGCCAAGAAGCCGCTGATTCCAGTCCAAATCGGCAACTCTGACAGCCTGGAAGTGGGCGACTGGGCAGTGGCCATCGGCTCCCCCTTCGGCCTGGAAGCGACGGTCACAGCGGGCATCGTCAGCGCTACCGGCCGCGATCTGCCCGGCGCGCAAGCGTTCCAACATTTCATTCAGACCGATGCCGCCATCAATCCCGGCAACAGCGGCGGCCCGCTGCTGAACATTCGTGGCGAGGTGATCGGCGTCAACACCATGATCGCGACACGCAGCGGGTCCTATGAAGGCATCGGTTTCGCTCTGCCGTCCAACATGGCGGCCAAAGTCTATAACGACATCATTCGCTCCGGCCGCGTGGTTCGCGGCTCCATCGGTGTGCGTTGGAGAAAGAACGAATCGCATGACACACTGCAGGCATTCGGGCTCGACCACGGCGTGGTGGTCGAAGAAGCACCCAAGGAAGGGCCCGCCGGTAAAGCGGGCGTGAAAGAAGGCGACGTCATTGTTTCTTTGAATGACAAGCCGGTCCGCGATGGCGACGAACTGGTGGCCAAGGTGGCCGACATGCAGATTGGCGCGCTGGCCCTGCTGACGGTCGACCGTGACGGCAAGAAGATCGACTATAAAGTTCCGATTGAAGAGCGTACCGAAGTTTGGCGCGGGGAATTCCAGTCCGAAGAGAAACAACCGGATGCGCCCGGATCAAAGGATTCTGCCGCCACGCAAGTGAAGTTCGGCATTACGATTACCCGCCTGCTGGATAAGGAACGCCAGGAGCTGGGCATCGAAGACAAGTCCGGCGTCCGGGTGGTCAGCGTCGATCCCGGATCCTTCGCTGAAGATATTGGCATGCAGAGTGGCGATGTCATTATTTCAATCAATCGCCAGGACGTGGCCTCACCCGCGGACTTGATGCGAATACAGGCAGCGCTCAAGAGTGGTCAGGCCGTGGCCATCCGGGTGGTGCACTCGTTTGGCGGACACAAGATTCCGCCACAGCGGCAGTTCCTGTCCGGGCGTTTGCCCGGCGAGTAATTGCGCAAGTCCGGCTCCGTTTCGCTGAAAACCCAAGTTAAGATAGTTGGCAGGGCGTGGCCGATCATACCCTGCCGGCTGCTTAGGCCCATGCCTGCCGGTATAATCCCAAATTGAATCTTCAAATTGAGTCGATGAAGCGAATCTGGATCGCGGCGTTGTTCAGCGCTTGGTTCGGCGCTTGCGCCGTATTGGCCGTCCCTGCGACCGCCGATTCGGCCAAGAAAACAAGTTCCACAAGCAGCTCCCACCCAACCGCAAAGGCATCCACCGCCACGAAGTCTACGGCCGCGGCATCCTCCAACAAGAAGCCTGCCTCGTCGACGGCCAAGAAGTCCACTACGTCCGCCCAAGGCAGCGCCGCGCACGCAAAGAACGCCGCGTCCGCCTCCACCAAGACTGTCCATACCAGTAGCAAGCACGGGGCTAAAGGGCAGGTGGCCAGGGCGCGGCGTCCCAGCTATCAAACTGCTCCCACCCCTGAGAGATACCAGCAGATCCAGCAGTCGCTGGCCGACCGTGGCTTCTACAAAGGCGAAGTCAACGGCGTCTGGGGTGCCGAGTCGCAGGATGCGATGAAGCGGTTTCAAGAATCGCAAAATCTGCCGGACGATGGAAAGATCACTGCCAAGGCGCTGATTGATCTCGGACTCGGTCCCAACCATGGAACGTCCAGTACAGATCAACCCGGCACGACTCAGCGGCGATCAGCCCGGCACGACTCAGCCCGGCGCGGCCACTTCTCCCGGCGGCACGCCTCAGCCTGGCACTCCAGTACCTTCTGCCTCACCGGCTAGCCCAACGCCCGACCCACCCCAACCCACACCGCCTTCGGCAACCAACCAAGCGGTAGTAGAGGATATTTCATGATCATCGGAGTTCCGAAGGAAATTAAAGACCACGAGACACGCGTTGGCTGCGTGCCCAGCATGGTGACCACCCTGCGCGAGCACGGCCACGAGGTATTGGTTGAGGCCAAAGCCGGCCTTGGCAGCTCGGTGACCGACCAGGAATATGCCGACGCTGGCGCATTCATCGTCGACTCGGCAGCCGATGTCTGGAATCGCGCCGACCTGGTGGTGAAGGTCAAGGAGCCGCAGTCTTCCGAATATCCGTATTTCCGGCCGGGCCTCATTCTCTTCACATACCTGCATTTGGCCCCACTGCCGGAACTGACCGATGCCCTGCTGCATTCGCGCGTCAACGCCGTGGCCTATGAAACCATCCGTGAGAAGGATGGATCGCTGCCGCTCTTGACGCCCATGAGCGAAGTGGCTGGCCGCATGGCCGTGCAAGTGGGCGCTCAGTATCTGGAACGTCCAAACGGCGGACGAGGCATCCTGCTAGGCGGAATCCCCGGCGTCGCTCCTGCCAACGTAGTGGTGGTCGGCGGCGGAGTGGTGGGCCATAACGCCGCCAAAATGGCTTGCGGCCTCGGCGCGCACGTCACCATCATCGATCGCAATCTGAACCGGCTTCGTGAGCTGGAAGACATCTATGGCAACGAACTGTTGACGCTCGCGTCCAACGCCTACACGATACGCGAATCCGTGCGGACTGCCGATCTGGTGATCGGGGCCGTGCTGATCCCGGGCGCATCGGCGCCCAAGGTGGTTCGCCGCGACATGATCGGGCAAATGAAGAAAGGCTCGGTAGTGGTGGACGTGGCCATCGACCAGGGTGGATGCCTCGAAACCGCGCATGCAACCACTCATACCGACCCGGTTTACTACGTGGATGGCGTTCTGCATTACTGCGTGTCGAACATGCCGGCTGCGGTGCCCCACACCTCTACGTTCGGATTGACCAATGCGACCGCTCCGTATTTGCTCGCGCTGGCAAACAAGGGCCTGGAGCGCGCCTGTGAGGAAAGCGCCCCCATCCGCGAAGGCGTGAACACCTATCAGGGTGAGATCACTTATCAAGGAGTCGCCGAATCCCAAGGCAAGCAGTGGCGGGAGTTTGCAGCGGTAGTTTAAGGCCTGTCGGTCCACCACACCCGGTGTGCTCCAATATTCTCCATGTACCTCCGACATCTTGCGGCACTCTTGCCGGCCGTCGCGCTGTTGCCCGCCGCCTGGTTGCAAGCGAAAGAACCGATTGTCGCCAGCGACCTTCTCCGCATTCAGCGCATCACGGAAGTGGAGGTAGCTCCCAGTGGATCGTTCGCGATCTATGGCGTGCAGTCTGATTCACACTGAACCGCCCAAGGGCGATGCTGGCGGCGACCCAACCTACAGCTACCAAACACACCTTTGGATGGTGGATCTGCGGAACCCCTCCGCTCAGCCGTCGCAGCTGACGTTTGGCGAGAGGAACGATAGCGACTTCGAGATCAGCCCCGACGGAAGCCAGCTGGCCTTCGTACGCGTCGATCGTTCGCAGACCAAGCCCAAGCCGCAGGTTTGGATTCTTCCGCTCAGCTCTTCCGGCGAAGCGCGCCAGCTGACTCACCTGGAGTTCGGCGCCAGGGCCCCGCGCTGGAGGCCGGATGGTAAAGCACTGCTCGTCACCAGTTCCGTGCCCTTCTCAAAGCTGCCCGGCAAACCACCCTTTTCCCTGGAACGCCCGGAGCGCGATTGGCCCGAACACGATCCAAAAGATGCGGCGGCCCAGAAAGCTGATAGCGGCACGGCGAAGACGTCACCACTTAGTCCCGATACCGACTTGACTGGCATTCGCCGCTGGCTCGATCACAATGCCGAAAAGCAAAATCCGTCGGACATCACCAGGCTCGCATTCCTGGGCGAGCTCTCCCTGTCGGAAGAAATGGAGGTTTCGGAGCTCTTTCGCATCGAGCTCCCCGCCACGAGTGAGGCCGAGCCTAAGTCGACCCAGCTGACGAAGAGCTTCTATCCGCATTCCGAGGCGCTCTACTCGCCCGATGCTTCACACATTCTGTTTTCGTCACGGCCTCCTTCCACAACGCACCCGGATCGTGAGCGGCGCGCCTCGACAATATGGGCGGTCGATGCCGACGGCAACCATGAGCACCCCCTGATCACAGACCCCAACTACAATTTTTTTGCGCCGCATTTCGCACCCGACGGCGCGCACCTGGTTCTGCTCGGTGCACAGAGTGACCAACCCACCTATCGCCAGAACATGCTCGCCCTATGCGATGCGGATGGAACCCACCTGACTTGGTTAACCAAGGATGGTGATCCTTCCGTGCAAGAACCCCGCGTGGCGAAAACCGGTGATGTCTATTTCTTGCGCCCATTTCAGGGCGGAGTCCGGCTCGAGCAATTAAACCTGAGATCGCGCGAAAACGTGACATTAGTGGATGGTCCGGTAGGTGTAAGCGCGCTTGCAGTCGCCGGCAAGCACGTGGTTTACGGATTGATCAGCGTGCCGGACCCTAACGAACTATATGTGCGTGAAGACAGTTCTCCACGGCAGTTGACCCATCTGAACACCGCATGGCTTGAGAACAAAGAGCTCTCGCTTCCCGAAGAGCATTGGATAACGCGGCCCGATGGAACTCGCGTCCAATATTGGGTCATGAAGCCGACCCATGCGGAACCTGGCAAGAAATACCCCTGGGTACTCGACATGCATGGCGGGCCGTCCGCGATGTGGGGGCCCGGTGAATTCACCATGTGGCACGAATTCCAAATCCTCTGTTCATTTGGCTATGGCGTCGTCTACGCAAACCCGCGGGGTTCTTCCGGCTACGGCTATACGTTTCAGCGCGCTAATTATAAGAACTGGGGCGAAGGTCCCATGGGCGATGTTCTGGGCGCGCTCGATGACGCAACAGCGAACCAGCCACTCATCGATCGCGACCGGCTCTTTCTGACCGGCGGATCTTACGCCGGTTACCTCACAGCGTGGATCATCGGCCACAACAACCGGTTTCGGGCCGCGGCCGCACAGCGTGGCGTCTATGATCTATCCACCTTCTTCGGCGAGGCAAACGCTTACATCCTGGTGCCCGAAGAATTTGGCGGCTACCCCTGGGAGCCTGAGACGCGCCGGTTACTCGATCAGCAATCACCTATCACCTACGTTGCCAATATCCGGACGCCCTTCTTAATCATTCATGGCAGCCAGGATAACCGGACCGGCGTCGCGCAGAGCGAGATGATGTTTCGCGCGTTGAAGCAGCTGAACCGGCCGGTCGAATACATACGCTATCCCGGCGCCGGCCATGAGCTGACGCGCTCGGGCGAGCCGCGCCAACGGATGGATCATATGCTGCGAATCATCGAGTTCTTTGAACGCTACGCGCAAAATAATCGGCCGGCCCCGCAGCCGTCTTCCACGAATTAGTGAGTGGATGTCATTGCCGCTTAGGCCGTGAGATCTCGCCGATCGTCGCCTTGGTGCTCCTGATGTAGTCGTCCGGACTAAGCAGGATCTGCGTGCCGCGGACGCCTGCGGAAACGGAAATAACATCCCACAGGTGGGCCATTTCGTCCAGATACACATCGTAGTCTCTCTTAGCTCCCAACGCAGTCACTCCGCCGCGAATGTAACCCGTCAGAGGTTGCACTTCGTTGAGCGTCGCGATTTCAACTTTGCGATTGCCGCTCAGCTTGGCGAGGGCCTTCAAATCCAGTTCGTGGTTGCCTGGGATCACCGCGAGGCACACACCCGATCGGTCTCCCTTTACGACCAGCGTCTTGAAGACCTGTTCGGCTGGCAGAGCGAGTTGGGCGGCAACCTTTTCGGCTGATAGGTCGTCCGGGTCCACTGCGTAGTCACGAGTCGAATAAGAAATGCCGAATGCATCCAGTAGACGCATGGCGTTGGTCTTCATGGCCGCTGGGCTTCCCGTCGGAAGACGTCGCTTTAGACTCTATCCGTGTTGAGCAAGTTAGGGGCCCCCACTTTGACGGCCTCCCTCTGGCAGGCTTGCCACAGCCCTGCCGAGGCGCCGGTCAGCAAGGGAAGCGTAATGGTCCATGCCACGTGATGGAAGGTCGATCCCACGGCAAAGCCTACGCTTGAGGTCAGCAGACAGAGCGCAGCAGGGGGAAAGAATGCCAGTCGCTCGTCATTCAGCGTTCGCCGGAAGATCAGGTAATTCATACGAATGCCGGCGAAGACGATCATCAGGTAAACAATGAGCCCCGGAAACCCAGCCTCAGCTCCCACTTGGGTATATGAGTTGTGAGTTCCGAGCGCAGGGCTGTGAGTGTGCTTCGACACATCATTCACATACACAGCATCTATGAATTCGCCCATCCCCACCCCCAGCAACGGATGCTCTACCATCATGTTCACGCTCTTCCAAAACAGGTCCGCGCGCTCGATCTGAGAATCGACCGCGACTTCATCCGCGTCTGTTTTTACGGAGGCGGAAGTCGGGTCGGCGAAAATGTAGGTCACTCGATGCAGCATGTCGTTCGGGATCGCCGCTACCAGAAGCGGAATTACAACCAGTATGGCTAGAAGGCGGGATCGAAAACGGGCTGAGAACAATAGGCTAACCCCAATCACCGCTGCCATTGCAACGAAGCCGCCGCGAGAGCCTGTCTTCAGCAGAAAGAAGATGTCGGCGAGAAATGCGACGGCGCCGAGCAAGAGCTTGCCGACGTTCTTCTGGACGAGCAAATACAGAAAAAACCCGACTACACTTGTCAGCGCCAGGGCGAGGTCGTTCGCATTTTCGTAGTAGGAACTTCCTCCAAGCGAGAACCGCCCGTTGTCGTCCGCGGAGCCCCAGAGAGCGCAATTCATCATTAGCAGGAGGCCGTTGATGGTCATCATCAAGAAAAAAAACCTTACCGCGGCCACATCCATCACAAATGCCGTGATACCAAAATAGAGCAGGACGCTTCGGGGTATGTATGAAGTCACCAACAGAGACAGGCTACTTGAGGGCCAATAGCTGAAAGGGACCGTGCAGAATAGCAGGAAGGTAAACAGCGCCCAATATCTGCCGATTGGCAACGCTAATCCCCGGGTGGCCGAGCCGCTGGCCAGGAACGAAACCAGGAGTAGAATCTCTGAAACCACGTTAACGTAAGATTTCAGACCCCAATAGTGCATGAACAGGTCGTTCAGCTCGGGCGAGACAAGAAAAAAGCCTAAACTGATTAATCCCACCGAATTCCAGAGAGCCCTAGGCGGCTCCGGGATCTCAAGTTTGGCCGTTGCTGGTGCTTCGGCGACACCGACAGCCGCCGGCGTGCCAGATCTGGAATCGGAAATCGCTTTCTGCGGAGCGCGGTAAGGAGGGGCTATGGGCTCCGAACGGACTTTTTTCAACGCCTTCGGATTTAGAAAACGGCCCATGTAGGATTACTTTTCAGGCTACACCATAGGTCCTTCTCAGCGCGAATCGCCCGCTAAGGGCTGTCCGCGTGCCTTCCCGTTGGAACCACAACAGTATTCGGTCTGAAGCCGCCGCGCCAACGCCGCTATCATTAGAAAGAGAGTTATGTCGAACACTCCGATTCTCTACACCCCCCGGAACGTACTCGGTGGTCCGCTTGAGGGCTGCTGCGACGATCCCGTCACCGGGTTCTTCCGGAATGGCCGCTGCGATATCGGCCCGGAGGATCGAGGATTGCACGCAGTTTGTGTCCTGGCGAGTGAGGAATTCTTGGCCTTTTCGAAGCAGGCCGGCAATGATCTCAGTACACCTCATCCGGAATGGGGCTTTCCGGGATTGCAACCGGGCGACCGGTGGTGCCTCTGCGCCGCTCGCTGGCTGGAAGCCTACCAGCACGGCATGGCGCCTCCCGTGCTCCTGGCCAGTACCCACGAACTCGCGCTGCAAGTAATTCCACTGGAAATTCTGATGCAGTTCGCGCTTGACGCGAAGCCTGTTATGTAAGGTGAAGGAGAGGGCCCTCGAGTCCCCGTAGGTTGACTTTGGGGGCCATCGTTGCCTACTCTAATGCATGGATCGTCGCCGCTTTTTTAGCTACTCTGCCGGTCTCCTCGCCGCTTTCCAAACCGACTCGCTAGCTCGCGCCCAAAGCGCTGTCGCGTCTGTCGGTAACCGCCCCGCCGATACCGTCGCCCGCGATGAAGACTTCTGGTTCAACGTCCGTCACGCGTTCACCGTTGACCGCAATATGGTGAACCTGAACAACGGCGGCGTATCACCCGCACCGAAAATCGTGATGGACACCGAAATCCGCTATCTGGAAATCGAGAACCTCAGCCCCTCTTATTACATGTGGAACGTGCTCGATCCCGGCGTCGAGACGGTGCGCCGTCGTCTGGCGAAGATGTTCGGTGTGGACACTGAAGAAATCGCCATTACCCGCAATGCCAGCGAAGCGAATGAAATTGTACAGCTTGGGCTGGAATTGAAACCGGGCGATGAGATTCTGACCACAAACCAGGACTATCCGCGCATGATCACCACCTGGCAGCAGCGCGAACGCCGCGATGGCATCGTGCTGAAACAGTTAACCTTCCCGGTCCCGCCTCCCAGCATGGACTACCTGGTGGATATTTTCGAAAAGGCGATTACACCAAAGACCAAGCTCATTTCCATCTGCCACATCACCAACCGCACCGGCCAGATCTTCCCGGTAAAGAAGATTAGCGACATGGCGCACAGCCATGGCATTGAGGTGATGGTGGACGGTGCGCACGCCTTCGCTCAGTTCCCGTTCAAGTACGCCGACCTCGGCTGCGATTACTATGGCACCTCGCTGCACAAATGGGTGCTGGCGCCCATCGGAACCGGGTTCCTTTTTGTGCCAAAAGCGAAGATCGCCAAGATTTGGCCCATGATGGCCGCGCCGGAATCGATGAACGATAACATCCGGAAGTTCGAAGAGATCGGCACGCATCCCGCCTCCCAGCGAAACGCCATCACCGAGGCGCTGAACTTCCACGACAGCATCGGCGGCGAGAGAAAGGCCGAGCGCTTCCGCTACCTGCGCAAACGCTGGTCCGCGCAGTTGAGGCAATTACCCGGCGTGAAGATCCTGAACAGCGAAGATCCCGAGCAGTCCTGCGCCATCGGATTCGTCAGCGTGGATGGTTTCGACGCGCCGCAGCTTTCGAAGTATCTCTGGGACAAGTGGCGCATCTGGACCGTTGCCATCGTGACCCCGGGCGAATATCAAGGCCTGCGCATTACGCCGAACGTCTACACCACGCTCGAAGAGATCGACACCTTCACCGACGTGATGACAAATGTGATCAAGCGCGGATCGATACCGTCGTAAAGGATGTATCAGCCACTCGGGGCAAAAGGCTTTTGGATCTCCGTGCCGCCTAAAAAGATAGCGCCTTGAACGCTACAATATCTCAATCCATGAAGTCTCTGTTTTCACTCCTGCTTTGCTTTGCCATTTCTGCCTCTATCCTGCCCGCGCAGGATTCCATCCGCGGCTTTCCGGCCAAGGATCTGCCCGCCCAACGCCAGCTTGAAGAAAAGGCCCGCGCGGTTCCTGATCCGGCCCGCCTTCGCAAGTACATGGAGTTTATGGCGGCTCAACCGCACCATGCCGGCTCGGCTCGCGACAAAGTCGTCGCCGAGTGGGCCGTGGGGCAGCTGAAGGAATGGGGGCTGGATGCACACATCGAGGAGTTTGAAGCCTTGTTGCCTTGGCCGACCGTTCGCCAGGTTTCCATCGTTTCGCCGAAGCCCTTCACGCTGAAGTTGAAAGAGCCCGCCGTCTCCGAGGACCCCAATAGCGCTGACTCCACTGGATTGCCCACCTACAACGCCTACTCCGCATCCGGTGACGTGACCGGCGATGTGATCTACGTCAACTACGGCGTTCCAGACGACTACGATTTCTTGGCAAGACACAACATCGACGTGAAGGGGAAAATCGTGCTGGCCCGTTATGGCAAAAGCTGGCGCGGCATTAAACCAAAAGTGGCCGCCGAGCATGGAGCCATTGCTTGTTTGATCTACTCCGATCCCCACGAAGACGGATACTACGATGGCGACGTTTATCCCAAAGGGCCGATGCGTCCCGAGGAGGGTGTGCAGCGCGGCAGCGTTCTCGACATGCCGCTCTATCCCGGCGATCCGTTGTCCCCCGGCTGGGCCTCCGAAAAAGGATCGAAGCGGCTCGCGCGGAGCGAGGCCAAATCGCTCATGAAGATTCCCGTCCTGCCCATCTCGTATGGAGATGCGAAGCCGATCCTGGAACAACTCGCCGGACCCATTGCTCCGGCCTCCTGGCGTGGATCATTGGGTTTGACGTACCACATTGGCCCAGGTCCCGCCAAGGTCCACATGAAGACCGACTTCGACTGGACCACCAAACCCGTCAACGACGTAATCGTGACCATTCCCGGCGATGTATTTCCGGATGAATGGGTGATCGCGGGCAATCACTACGATGCCTGGGTCAGCGGTGCGGACGACCCTATCAGCGGCACGGTTGCCTTGCTTGAAACCGCGCGCTCGCTGGCTTCTTTACTGAAGCAGGGTTGGAAGCCGAAGCGTACCATCAAACTGGCTCTTTGGGATGGCGAAGAGTTCGGCCTGATCGGTTCAACCGAATGGGCTGAGAAGCATCAGGACGAGCTGAAAGAGAAGGCCGTCGCCTACCTGAACTCCGATTCGAATGGCATTGGCTGGCTGGGTGTCGGCGGTTCCCACACACTGGAACAGTTCGTCACAGAAGTAGCGCAATCGGTAGAACAGCCCAACTCGAAGCAGAGTCTCGCCGAAGCCTCGCTGCACCATAAGCCTTTCGATGATGATCCCGCGGCTCCAGCGCCGCAGAAAAAAGATGCCTTCAGCATTGGAGCTCTCGGGGCCGGCTCCGACTACGTGGCGTTCATCGATTTCCTTGGCGTCGCCAGCATGAATGCCGGTTTCGGCGGAGCCGGAAAGAGCGGCATCTATCATTCCGACTACGACTCCGTCTATTGGTACACTCATTTCTCTGACGCGACGTTTGTGCATGGCCAGGCTCTTTCGCGTTTCACCACGACCGCGATATTACGCCTCGCGGATGCCTCAGTCCTGCCTTTCGAGTTTGGTCGTTTCGTCAAGACCGTCTCAGGCTACCTGGACGAAATTGAAAAGGAAGCACAGAAGAGCGGGCACAAAATGGATTTTTCCTCTATCCGCAAGCAGCTCGACGCACTCCAGGCCAACGGCGCCGCTTACGAGGCATCCCTGAAAGCGGGACTGGCCAAAGATTCCCTGGACGGCGTGCGGCTGGTTGCGTTAAACCGTGCCTTGATCCAGACCGAACGCGCGCTGACAAAGCCGGAGGGCTTGCCGAACCGAAATTGGTATAAGCACCAGATCTACGCCCCCGGATTTTATACCGGCTACGGGGTGAAAACGCTTCCCGGTATCCGTGAAGCCGTGGATGCCAAAAACTGGGAGCTTGCAGCGCAGGAAACGGCTGTCGTCGCGTCGTGCCTCGAAGCAATGAGCCAGGTCGTCAAAGACGCGGGCACGCAGGCCGCAGGGCTATAGCGTACAGACAGTTCCGATGAATCTTATCGCCCTAGCCGACGATGTCACCGGGGCGTTGGAAGTTGGCGCGCTCTTACAGGCGCCGGTGTTTCTGGATGCGGATGCCGAAGGCTTGGGCTTCTGCGTCATCGATACCGAAACCCGCCACCTGGCCCCTACGGAAGCCTCCGCCAAAATTCTGAAATGCATCCGCAACCGACAGCCAGACCTGATCTATAAGAAGACCGACTCAACCTTGCGCGGCAACATTGGAGCTGAACTGACAGCTCTCGCTAACGCCTATCCGGAGCGCCAGCTCATTTTTATGCCAGCCTATCCGGTCATGGGACGCACAGTCGTGCAGGGGGAACTGCTGGTTCACGGCGTCCCGGTGCACCTCTCCGACTTCGCCTCAGATCCTCTGAATCCGGTTACAAACAGTACCCTTGCCGCGCTCTTTCACCCGGACATTCGGGTTACTTCCGAAAACGTGGCGCAGGCTGTCAGCCTGCTGAGCCGAGATTCGTCTCGGCTTTTGATTGGTGGAGGTGAACGGCCGCTCATGAGCGTTTCGATTGTCGACGCCTCCACAGACGATGACATAGCACGGGTCACTCACGCAGCGCTTCAAATTCGCCCCTTGCCAATTCTGGCGGGACCGGCCAGCGTTGCCCGCTGGATCGGCCACCACTTCGGCCTTCAATCGTCGCCACGCGCGGAACTCCGTCTGTCGCCACGATGCCTCATCGTAAATGGGAGCCTTCATCCTGTTGCAAAGGAACAGGTGCGCCGGATTCGTCCCGGTGGGGGCTGGGTGGTTATGGACTTTGAAGGCGCACAGACCGCGCGGCGCGGTGCCAAAGAAACGCAGAATCCGCCGGGCGCAAACGCGGACGCCGAAACCGCTGGGGAGTTCGCCCGGAAGCTGGCGCACGCTGTGCGTGAGAGACTCGAACAGGAGCCCTTTGAAGCATTGATTGTGTTGGGAGGCGATTCGGCCTTCGCGCTGTTGGCAGCTCTCAATGCCCGGGTTGTCTACCCCATGGGCGAAGTGGCTGCCGGGGTTCCGGTTTCGCGGGTCGGGCCATGGCAGTTAGTGACCAAGGCCGGCGGCTTCGGAGACGTTGATCTATTGGCGCGGCTCCAACGGGCCGCCACACGAACCGACCTATGAATGTTCGGCTGGGAATCACCATCGGCGACTCGAGCGGCATCGGCCCTGAGATCCTTCTGAAGAGTTTCGACGAGGGTCTGATCAGCCAGCGCTTCGTCGCGTATGGCGATGCTGCCGTACTTCGTTATTACAACGATCTACTCGGCTATGGCGTAAAAGTGCGCATCGCGTCGTCTCCGGCCGATCTCGTTCGTGGCAGCCTCAATGTTATCGACGCCGGCATGATGGCAGAAGGGGACGTTACGCCCGGCAAGCTTAGTCGTGAATCCGGCGCCGCGGCCCGCGAGTACGTTGTCCGCGCAACCAAAGCGGCCATTGCCGGTGAGATTGGCGCGGTCGTCACCCTACCGATGAACAAGGAAGCGACGCAACTGTCCGACCCTCATTTTGTTGGTCACACGGAACTGATCGGCGCCCTTTGCGGGTCAAAGGATGTCACCATCATGCTGGCCTCCGACGATCTCATCGTCACTCATGTCAGCACCCATGTCTCGCTCCTTGAAGCCATCGCGCTTGTGAAACGCGAACGAATCCAAACCATCATCGGCTTAACGGCCGGCGCGGTGGGTCGCCTGAAGGCCAACCCGCGTATCGCCGTGGCCGGCCTCAATCCGCACGCCGGCGAAAACGGCCTGTTCGGCGATGAGGAGATTCGCGAGATCCGCCCCGCCGTGGAATGGGCGAAAGCTCGCGGCATTCCGGTCAGCGGCCCGTTCCCGCCGGACACTCTGTTCTACCTGGCGGCGCGCCGGAAGCAATTTGACGCCATCGTTTGCATGCACCACGATCAAGGTCACGTGCCGCTTAAGCTGCTCGATTTCGAAGGCGGCGTGAACATCGCATTGGGGCTGCCCATCGTCCGCACCTCCGTCGACCACGGCACCGCTTTCGACATCGCCGGCAAAGGCGTTGCCTCAACCACCAGTTTGTTGAAGGCGATCGAATACGCCGTCCGCCTCAGTAGCTGAGGTCCGAGACGCTCACTCCGCCCGCAGAGCTTCAACCGGATCCACGGCCGAAACGCGCCGCGCCGGTACGTAGCTCGCCACTACCGCCGCCGCGACCAGGACCAACGAAACCGCGGCGTAGGTCAACGGGTCCGACGGGCTCACCCCGAACAACAGCGAAGTCATCAAACGGGTGAGGCCATACGCCGCCGCCAACCCGCACGCCACACCAATAGCCGCCAGCACCAGGCCGTGCCGAACAAACATCTGCGTCAGTTCCTGCTGACGGGCGCCAATGGCCATCCGGATACCGATCTCCCGTGTTCGCTGCGATACCGAGTAGGAAATGACGCCGTAGATACCAATCACGCCCAACAGCAGCGCCATCGCGCCCGCAATACCGAGCATCACCAGGGTTAAAGAAGTGCGAGCCAGCGACTTCTTGTAGACTTCATCCATGGTGCGCACCTCCGCGACCGGAACGTTGGGGTTGACCGCCCACACGGCTTGCCGGACTTCCTTCAGGAAACTCTCGGATCCGGTGCGATTGCTCCGTATCACGAAAGCCAGGCTGCGCATGATGAACGCCTTATCGTCTTCAAAACCATTCATAAAGGTGGGCCAGTAGACGATTGTGGGCGCCTGCTTGTTCAGGCCGTCAGCGCGCACATCACCGACTACACCGATCACCTCGCGCCAGGGGTTCTGCTTGTTCTCTCGAATTCGCTTGCCGAGCGCCGAAGCCGGATCGTGCCATAACTCACGCGCCATGTTCTCGGAGACCAGCGCCACTAGGGTTTGGTTGTAGGCTTCGCTCCATGTGTAGTCCCGGCCGGCAACCAGCCGGGTGCCCATCGTCTTGAAGAAGCCGGGAGACACGAATTTGAATCGCCGGAGGACCGGCAACTTGTTCTCGGAATAGGCGTGGTCCTCCGCGAAGACAGGGTCGGTCCAGCCGGAACCATCCATAGGAATCGAGTTGGCCATCGCAGCCGACACAACACCCGGGATGGCCTCTATCTTCTCGAGCATGTCCTGTTGCATGCGCAACACACGCTCCGGTTCCTTCACCTGCTCCTCGGGTATCGAAATCGCTAGGGTTTGCACCGATTCCGGATTCGTGAATCCGGGCTGAACCTGTTTCAATGCCTGGAACGTCCGAATCATGAGCCCGGAGCTGATCAGCAAGACCAGCGCCAGTGCCACCTGCACGACAACCAGCGTGCTTCTGGCACGATGCCGCTCCCTGCTTTGGCTCAACGTTCGCCCTCCGCCTCGCAAGGCGCCCGCCAGTTGCGGGCCCGCGTACTTGAATACCGGAATCAAACCAAACAACACTCCGCTTGCTAGCGAGATCGCCAGCGTGAACAGCAGCACATTCAGATCGATTCCGATGTCATCCAGCCGCGGCAGGCTCGCGGGGCCCATCTTCACCAGGATCTTGAGCGCCGCGTATGCCAAGCCCAGACCGAACACTCCACCCGTCAGCCCCAGCGTGACGCTTTCCATAAGCAGTTCACGCGCAATCTGGCCTGAGCCCGCTCCCAATGCAGCACGGATTGCCAGTTCGTGTTGACGCCCTTCCGCTCTTACCAGAAGCAGATTCGCTACGTTCGCGCAGGCTATCAGCAGTACCATGCCGATGGTGCCCATCAGCACCCACAGAACGTTCCCGATATCCCCAACCAAGTCCTTCTTGAATGGGCGCACATCCGGACCGATGCGGGCGTCCTCGAACATCTTCACGCTGAAGCCAGGAGGGGGTGGAAACTTCCGGTTGGCGATAGGCAGCATACGCCCCACGTCGGCGTTGGCCTGCGCCAGAGTCACTCCGGGTTTCAGCCTCGCGACCCCCTCATAGCTAAAGTTACCCAGCATCACCTTCTGCCGGTCGAATTGGAAGGGCTCTACCAGAGAAGGCTTCGTATCCAGGAATCGGAAGCTTTGTGGGAGTATGCCTATAACTTCCTTAGCCGTTCCATCCACCATAATTCTTCGCCCGATAACCGACGGGTCGCCGCCGAATCGGGATTGCCAGTAGCCGTAGGCCAGCATCACGGTCTTCGGACTGCCTTCTATTTCGTCTTTCTGCAAAAACTCGCGGCCCAGTAAGGGTTTGACACCCAGCAGCGGCAATACCGTCTCCGTCAAGTTGAGAGCGTCCACTTCTTCGGGCTCAGCCAGGCCGGTTACGCTCGCCGAGCCTCTCTGCCACATGCCCACGTCCTGGAAGGTCCGGCCTTCCTCTTTGTAGGTAAAGTACAAGCAGGGCGCCATGTTCACTTCCGGGATGTTCAGGCCGGCCGCGGTGTGCCAAACACCAACCAGTTCTTCCGGATGCGGATAGGGCAGGGGCTTCAGCAGAACACCTTCGATGACGCTGAAGATTGCGGTATTCGCCCCGATTCCAATCGCCAGCGTGAGCAGCGTCATGCCGGTAAATAGGGGTGAACGTACCAGCCTGCGCAAAACGTGTTTGAACTGATTGCCGTACGAACTCATAACTCACCTCGATCGACGGTCGTTCTGAACAGGTATACGCGCCTAAGAGTGACTACGACGCAATAACTGCCAAGTTCCCAAAATCTCACCTAAAGGCCTCCGCTTTCAAGGAGGTTCTCAGACGGTGATACGCTTTCTATTCCGTATGCTTCGAGCCTCACTTCTTCTGGTTGCAGGCGCGCTCGCACTCTCAGCCGCAGCGCCTGTCATCGACACGCCATATTACAGCGTTCGCCCCGCCCCGGGGGACTACCCGGCGATCGAGGTCTTCAAGGAAGGTCGTCGATTGTTCCGCTTGCCTTTGGTATCGGGCCTCTCCACGCCGGGCCAGGAAGAGAAGCTTTCAAACATTCAGTTGAAGGCTGTCGCGGGGCAGGGATCAGCAAGCCGATGGGAGGCGACCGCCGATAGCTCGCTATGGACAGGCCGCCGATTCCAATGGACGTTTGCTCCCGACCACATCGAGTTCCAGCAGTTCGCGACAGGCGCCCGCCCCATCCAGCGCTGCTACTTCTTCTCCAACGGCATCTCCGACCGATGGGCCAATGGCTCAAGCCCCGGTGTTTTCGCCAACACCACGATCCTGGCAGACCGCTATTTCTCGCCCAACGTGAACCACGCCGACCAATCCTATTTCACAATTGCTATGCCTCAGTCCGTCGGCATCGCCGGGGAAACGCCGCAGCCGGACGACTACCATCCGGAACTGATGAGCGGACTATTCGCGCCTCCGCCACTGTTCCTAGCTTTCGGAAAAGGCGGCGATTGGGCCGGGATCGGTCTGGGCGACAAGCCCGGCAACTATCTGTTCAACGCGCTGGAATACTCCGGTTCGCGCTACGCCGGAGCCTCGTTCTGGGTGAACTATGGCGGATACCACTCCGCGGCCTCGGGCTTTACCTCACCTCGCATGGCCATTCAATTCGGATTCAGCGAATACGACACTCTGGCTAAATACATTTCCTGGATCGACCAGAACGGCTTCAGCACCCAACGGCGATTCCCAAACGCAGCTTGGCATTACCGGCCGATCTTCTGCGGCTGGGCCGAGCAAACCCGAGAGGCGATGATCGCTGGAATCGAAGCGCACGATCTGGCGACGCAGGCCAAGTACGAGCAATGGATCAAGGTCTTGGAGCAAAGAGGCTTGCCCGTCGGGACAATTGTGATCGACGACAAATGGCAGCAACACTACGGGACTTTCGACGTGGACGAAAAGAAGTGGCCTGACATGAAAGGGTTCATCGCCCGCCAGCATGCCCAAGGCCGCCACGTGCTGCTCTGGGTCCCGGCGTTTCACAAGGAAGGGCTGCCCGTAGAACTGTGCGTGACGCGGCACGGCGAGCCGGTCGCGGCGGATGTCACCAATCCCGCTTACGAGAAACTGCTGCGGGAACGCGTTCACCACCTGGTCGCCGATCTGGGTGTCGACGGATTCAAGGAAGACTGGGTGGGCGGCATGCCGCCGGCGCCGGGTATCCAGTCTTACGCTCCCTTGTTTGGCATCGAGTTCGTTCGCCGCTTCCAGTTCATTTTGCATGACGAGACCCATAAGTGGCGGCCGGATGCGCTGGTTGAGACGCAAACGCCCAATCCGCTGATGCGCGATTCCTCAGACGTTTTGCGCCTGAACGACATCTGGTACGGAGCGCGCAAGGTTCCGGACATGATGCGGCAGCGCGCCCGTATTGCCAAGATCGCCGGATGGCCGCTGGTCGATTGCGATAACGCCTCCTCCACCAACCTCGAGGAATGGTGGAGCTACATGCAGCAACAGCCATCCATCGGCATACCGGCTCTTTACTTCGTCTATCAGACCGAGAGCACGATGGAAGAGGTTCCCGAATCGGACTGGCGTCAACTGGCCGAGATCTGGAACTCCTATTTGAAGCGACTGGCGCTATAGCCGCTTCCACTTCCCGCTCACTGCAGGATGGGAAACTGCTCTTCGCGGTGTGGCGCTGGCAGCAAATCCTTGGACCGGCTGCGACTCCGGCCAATTCGAATGGAAGCTTCGAAGATCGCTTTTACCGGAAGCAACCCCGCGATTTTATATGCGGCAATCGCCTCGAGGCCCATCGAGGCGATGCAGCCGCAGGACTGGCAATCCGGCTTTCCGCCGAACTGGCACGGCGTAATGCTGGTTTGAAGGTCGGCAGAAACCGTCTTGGTGGTCTGCGCGAACGTGCATTCCCCCGGATTCCTGGGTGGTTTCGCAAACTGCCGGATCAGTTCCTCCGGCATGTCCAGCTTCTGGTAACGCTTTCGCAGTCTCATCATGTCGGCAATGGCCTGTTTGCGCTCGCCCGGCGAAAGCATTTCCGGCAAGTCGTCTCCGATCTGCGGAGTGAACAGACTGAACCACACCCTCTTGACGGCGGGTTTCTCCGTCCAGAACTGAAGGAACTCGTCGAGGTAACCAGGGCGTTTCATCATCTGACCGGTCACCGTGCAATGAATCGTGATTTTCCTGCCTTCGGTGGTCTTTAATATCCGCTCGTAGGTAGCTGGCGTACGGCGAACGTCGTGCTCAGGTTGCAGGCCGTCGATGGAGACCACAACATTCAGACCCGGCAGATCGCTCCACTCCATCGGAAACGTTCGAAACGCGCTGGTAACAATCTGTACATGAATTTTGCGTGCCAGGAGCAAGGGAACCATCTGCTCCAGTTCCCGGTACCGTACTAATGGGTCGCCGCCGACGATGGATAAATGCAGTGGCTTCAGCCGATCCACGACCTCCAGAACTCCGTCGACCAACTCTTGTCCTTTGCGATCGTTCAATTCCCTCAACGTCACGCCGCCGCCCAGATGCCCGTCATCGTAGGCGTAGCAACCGGGACACCGCAGGGGGCATTCCCGCGTGATCTCTATGGAAAGGGAAGGAGCTTCTCCACGCAGAATTTTTCCCCACGCGCCTAACACCTCGGAAGTACGCATTCACCGTCCTCTTCTGCACCTCGGGTGCATCTATTGGCTACTACTTCGCCGGATCGGCCGTTCTTTCGCCTTGACCGGATTCGTCGTCTGCGCAAAACGGGGGCAAACCACCTATGTCTCGAAAGATCGCCTTCCTAAATTTTAGTAGATGGCGGCTGAACCCTTTGGATGTATCGACCTTTTTCCGGTACGGACGAGACGCGCCGCCCCGTCCGCCGGTTACCTATGGAAAACCCGCATGCCACGAAGGGCGCTGCCGCAACGTTGTCTCCGTCATTAAGTTGTTTTGCCGAGGAGGGTTACTGCTTCGTTCCGCTGACAATAAGAACCTCCGCCGGGAAACGCATCCCGTCGCCCGCCGAGTACTTTCTAACAGCCGCAAACGACTCACGCTTCGCTTCCGTCAACTGCTCCTTCGAAAGCATCGCGACCTTCCCGCGAAGCTTATCCGATATCTCGCATCGCAGTGTCCAAAACTCTTCGACCGAGACCGGCGCTTCGATTGTGAAAGCCAACAGGCGCTCCGACGTATCCGCCGCCCCGGCCTCGCCGAGAACATCTCGCAACTTGCCCGGGATGGCAAACCGGTAAGCGTCGAGAGCGTCGGTTGCAGGTGGAGGCGAATCGGCATACCGGTCGATAACTGCTGTCACCGTGTTGAGAAAAGGATTTCTCTCGGCGAAATTCCAGACAGCCAGCGCCAGTTTTCCACCTGGTTTGAGCACTCTCAACACCTCGCGAACTGCGTCAACAGGAGACGGAAAGAACATCACACCAAAGCGGCTGATCACGGCATCGAAGCTGCCGTCCGGAAACGGCAGTTGGTCTGCAAAGGCGACCTCAAATTGCGCATTCCTGAGCCCCAGCCGGTCTGACGCCCGGCGCGCGGCCGCCACCATTTCCGGAACCGGATCGATCCCAACGACCCGGCCTTCGGGTCCCACCAGAGCAGCTACCGTCAAGGCTGGCTCTCCGGGACCCGTAGCAATATCCAGAACGGCGTCTCCGCTGCCAATCAGCGAATCCTGAACCAGGGCCTGCGTCACCGGTGCAAACATCTGCCGGATCGTCTCGCGATGCTTCTCCCAAAACGGCGCAGCGCCGCTCCATCCGTCAATAACCGCCTGGTCTGGTTGCATCAACGCAAGTATAGCCGCGCAGCGTTTAGCCGCACTCCGTGCGCCCACCACCCATGCGGCAGTCGCGGCTTCGGATACCCGCTTGCTTGCTCCGAAGGGGAGAGCTGCGGGCGCGGTTCTAACACCGCAGAGCGGTCTGCGGTGTTCGCGAAAGTGGCCTCTCGCGGCCACTTCTTCCTGACCCAAAAGCCAGTCACACGCAATCGACGTTTATTTTTCTCGACTTAACTTCCTTACTGCCAACGTGTTCCCGAAAAACGCGGGGCAGCGTTTCGCAACCCGTGACCACACCCGGTGCTACGTCTGGTTCAGGCGTACTCCGCCAATTCTTAGCAAAGGTAATAAGAAAATGACTGATCTAACCAAACACCGCCCTGACAACACGGGCGACATGGCCTCTGATCAAAATCCGGCCTCGCCGGAATCGAAACAGCCAGACGCAGGGCAACCCGCTTCACCCGCCGACATCGGCGCGGAGAAAGGAAACGGCTTTCATTCCGATGACGGCCCGGAGGTCGATGCGCGCACTCGCACCAATCGCGAGAACGCCCAGAAGTCCACCGGCCCTCGCACCGACGCCGGCCGCACTGCGTCTTCCCGCAACGCCGTCAAGCACGGCCTCTTCGCTGCCGACGTCACTAAGTACTTCCGCACCGAAGAAGAATCCCAGCGCTACCAGCGCTTCGTCGACGGCATCGTCAACGATCTCGCTCCGGTCGGCGACCTCGAAACCATCCTGGCCCGTCGCGCCGCCGACATCCAGTTCCGGCTCGACATGCTGCGCACCGCCGAGTTCAAAGTCTACGCCGACGAGGCGCTCCCCATCGACACCATGGAAGGCTATCTCCACCAGTCGAAGAACCCGATGGTCCTGGCTTCGCTCTACGATTCGCGCTTCCAAAACTCGTTTCTCCAAGACCATGAAGGAACTCCGCCTGGCCCAACAAGCCCGCCGCGACCAGGAGTTGCACGCACTGGAGCAACTAAAGGGCATTGCGATCTCGCACATACAGCAGAACGCTACCTTCGATCCAGCCAAGTTTGGCTTCGTTATTTCACGCGACTTTGTGTTCAACCAGGCCCACCTGGCCAGTGCCAGGACAATGGCTCAGTTCTCCGTCGGAAACGGCGTCGTCGAGAAAAAGGTCGTCGATTACGTCGCAAAGGTGCCTCCCAAGGCCGCCTAGTCGGCCCCAAACGATGCAGAAACCCCTCCAGCAATTCCAAGCAGGGAAGATCCAAGCCCAACGTGTCTTGTTGGACAGCCCCGAACCGCGCACCAACGCAATCTGAGCCGCGACTGTCAAGGAGCGGTGCTCCATCTCATCCAAACCGCGCACAAACGCCATCCGAGCCGCGACTGTCAAGGAGCGGTGCTCCGTCTCATCCGAACCACGCACAAACGCCATCCGAGCCGCGACTGTCAAGGAGCGGTGCTCCTTCTCATCCGAACCGCGCACCAACGCAATCCGAACTGCGACTGTCAAGGAGCGGTGCCCCGTCTCCTCCGAACCGCGCACAAACGCCATCCGAGCCGCGACTGTAAAGGAGCGGTGCTCCGTTCGGGCCCAAGCCGAGCCACGACTGTAAAGAAAGCGAACGAACCCGCATTCCGCTTCGGAGCAGTCTTCGGGAGGTTGAGTGTCCGTCTGTTGGTTGAGTGTCCGTCGCGTATTGAGGCTCTCGCCGCTGATATACTCCCGGACAGAAAGTGTTGCGGGCGTGTTACGCCCCCGGGGATTCATGAAGAATTCAATAGTAGTTTTGCGGGTTGTGCTAAGCTTTGCCCTGGCATATGTCGCCGTCGGGTGGCTCGATCAGCGCTCAGAGTTCACAAGCCGCTGGCTCCGATCGCGCGCAGCAGGCACCTCCCCATAAGCTCGCGTCGGCCGCCACGTCCAAACCTGCGGCAACGCCGGCAACGCGGCTGCATCCGCACACCGAAGCGGCAACCGCCGGGCCGAACCTGACCATCGACGTTGGCAGCGGCCAGCATCCCATCAGCCCCTACGTCTACGGGATTGACTACGACCAGAATCAGATTCCCGCTATCAACCCCTCCATCATCCGCTGGGGCGGCGATGCCACCTCTCAATACAACTGGCAGGCGGGGCAGCAACTGGGCTTCACCAACGCGGGCGCCGACTATTACTTCATAAACAGCCCTCAGAACCCCAGTTCGAGTCCTCCTGACTTCGACACGTTCTTTGCTACCAACCACGCGGCCGGCGTCCAGACCATTGGCACCATTCCCATCAACGGGTGGGTTGCGAAAGATAGTACTTCCTGTGCGTTCAGCGTCACAAAATACGGCGCCCAACAGCAGAGCATCCGAATACAACGGCGTGACTTGCGGAAACGGGACTCTAGCCGATGGGAATCCGGTGTCGCAGGAGAAGACGATCGATCCGACCGATGCAGACGTGCAAGTCAGCCCGGGCTTTATGCAAGATTGGGTCAGCACGCTGGTCGCGAACCCTAACATAGGTTCCACCGCGAACGGCGGCGTCTTTATTTGGGAACTCGACAATGAGCCCGTTTGGTGGGCCAACGTCCACCAGAACATCCACCCTGCATACACGGACTACGACGAAGTTTGGCAAAAGGGCCTGGCCTATTCGCAGGCTGTTAAAGCCGCCGACCCCACCGCGAAAGTCGCCGGTCCCATCACGGCGGGCTGGTCCGACTTGTTCTTCTCTCGCGTGGACATGCAATCCGGCTGGAGCACCGGACCTGGCTATGTCTACTGGGGCAATCCGACGGACCGCACGGCGCATGGCAACCAGGACTTTGTGGCCTGGTATCTGCAGCAGTTCGCCAACTACGAACAAAAAAACGGCCAGCGCTTGCTCGACTATTTCGACATTCACGGTTACATGCCTGGTACCGGCGGAGATGCCACCGACGCGGCGTCTGACATAGCACGATTCGAATCCACGCGGGTCTTCTGGGATGAAACGTTCACTCCGCCCGGCACGAATGAATACATCCTCAACACGCCGTCGAATTCCTACAACAATCCAAACGCGCCCTGCGTCTGCCTCATCCCGCGCATGAAGAACTGGGTAAACGCCAATTACCCGGGCACGAAGCTCTCCATCACCGAGTACAACCTGGGCGCGCAGAACGATATCAACGGCGCTCTGGCTGAAACTGATTTGCTCGGCATCTTCGGCCGCGAAGGGCTGGACGTCGGAGTCATGTGGCCGTTTCTTGGCTATCCGGCCGATCCGGTCAATGCGCCCGTTACCTTTGCCTTCCGCATGTATCGCAACTACGATGGCGCAAACAGCACGTTCGGCGACACCGGCGTTTCGGCAGTCAGCGGCGACCAGAGCCAATTGTCCGTTTATGCGGCACAGCGCACCAGCGACCGTGCGCTAACCGTGATGGTGATCAACAAGACCGCGAACGATTTGACCAGCAGCGTCTCGCTGGCGAACTTCTCGCCACAGTCTACGGCCAAGGTTTTCAATTACAGCGCCGCAAATTTGACCGCGATCCAGCCCCAACCCGACCAGCCTGTGACAGCAACCGGTTTCAGCGCGACCTTCCCGGCGAACTCGGCCACGCTCCTGGTGATTCCCAGCGCTCCTGCTTCGATCAGCGCCAACCCAAACCCGATACCCGTTGCTACGGGTGTGACCGTGGGTCAGACAACAATCAGTTGGAACGCCCCAGGTTCCAGCAGCGTGGAAGTCCATGTTGGTAGCGCTACGGGCGTTCTTTTCGGCGTCGGCGGTTCAACCGGCTCTGCGCAAACCGGCGACTGGGTCTCGAACGGCATGGTTTTCGTACTGGTGGACGCAACCACTCACGCCACGCTGGGAAGCACTACCGTCACCCTGGGACCCTCGGGCGGAACTCCCACCATCACGGCGAATCCCAATCCAATCCCTGTCGCCCCGGGCGTGACTATTGGCCAGACGACGATCAACTGGAACGCCCCGGGTTCCAGCAGTGTGGAAGTCCACATCGGCAGCGCCACGGGCACTCTGTTCGCCGGAGGGGCGTCGGCGGGTTCCGCGCAAACCGGTGATTGGGTCGCAAACGGTATGGTGTTCGTGCTGGTGGATGGCGCCACACACGGGACGCTGGCAAACGTCACCGTCACGCTTGGCGCTTCGGGTGGAACACCCACCATCACGGCGAATCCCAATCCAATCCCTGTCGCCTCGGGCGTGACCGCCGGGCAGACGACGATCAACTGGAACGCTCCGGGCTCCGGCAGCGTAGAAGTGCACATTGGGACCGCCACGGGCACTCTGTTCGCCGAAGGTACGTCGGCGGGTTCTGCGCAAACCGGCGATTGGGTCACCAACGGCATGGTGTTCGTGCTGGTGGACGGCGCCACTCATGCGACGCTGGCAAGCGTTACGGTCACGTTAGGCGCTTCCGGTGGAACGCCCACCATTACAGCGAATCCCAATCCCGCCCCGGGGACGACGCTCGGCGAAACCACGATTTCCTGGAGCGCGCCCGCATCCAGTGCTGTGGAAGTTCACATCGGCAGCGCAACCGGAACTCTGTTTGCCGGAGGCGGTTCATCCGGTTCTGCTGAGACCGGGGACTGGGTCACCAATGGCATGGTGTTTGTGCTGGTCGACGCAAGCACGCACGCGGTGCTTGCGATGACCACGGTGGAACTCACTGGCACGTGAGCGGCGCGCGTCGCAAGTGGCGGAATGATGGCCGCGCGTCACCGCCGATTTATTTCGGAACCGGATCGACGATCCGAGCTTTCGAGCGCGCTCCTTTACTGTCGCCGGCGGCGTTGCTTCAACTGCGCTGGGAGGCTATTTGTCGTCTTTGCCCGCGATGATGGGATAGACCACGCCGGCGATGGCCGCGCCCACGATGGGCGCAACCCAGAAGAGCCATAGCTGCTCGATCGCCCAGCCGCCGACGAACAGGGCTGGGCCGGTGCTTCGCGCCGGGTTGACGGACAGGTTGGTGACTGGGATGCCAACCAGGTGAATGAGGGTCAGGCAGAGGCCGATCGGGATGCCGGCGAAGCCAGCCGGGGCGCGCTTGTCTGTCGCACCGAGGATGACGATCAGAAAGATGAAGGTGAGAACAATCTCGGCCACCAGGCAGGCCAGCAGCGAATAACCTCCTGGCGAGTGGGCGCCGTAACCGTTGGAGGCGAAGCCGCCGCTCAGATCAAACCCGGCTTTACCGCTGGCGATCACCAGCAGTACTCCCGCCGCAATGATGCCGCCCAATACTTGAGCGACCACGTAAGGAAGAAGTTCCGAGGCAGGAAAGCGCTTGCCGACCACCAGCCCGACCGAGACGGCTGGATTGAGGTGACATCCGGAGATGTGGCCGATGGCGAACGCCATCGTCAAGACCGTAAGACCGAAGGCCAGGGCGACGCCGAGAAAGCCGATGCCAAGCTGCGGAAAGGCCGCGTCCAGGACGGCGGCGCCGCAGCCCCCGAATACCAGCCAGAAGGTTCCAAGGCATTCGGCGAGGGATCGACGTAAGATTGTGTTCTGCATATTGCTCCTGTGAGTTTTGGTTTCTTGGCGCGTTCGTTGAACGGAAGCGCTGACGCCGGCCGTCCAACCGATTACCCGGGCCGCGCTATCGAAGCGCGGGAATGAGCCCGATAAACACGCTGGTGAGATTATTGAATAACTTGGCGGGCTTGTAAAGACTTTTTGAGTGACGAAGGAATGGGACCTTAGTCCCATATCAGTGCCTGCCCACCCGGCAGTATGCTGGGATCCCTATCGTGAGCAGGGAAGCGCGCCAAGCGCAGGATCGTGTGTTTCGTGTATTATGTTCGGGTAGTAGGGTTGTCGGCTAGGGCTGAGGCAATTCGGGGGTTGCGAGTCTCTACTTGCCATCCAGGCGTTCATCAGTTGGGATGGGCGCGTGCCAGATCGCATGCTCAGTGACTGCGTGCCGGCGTCCAATTTAAATTCGGAGAGAACAGGATCGATATGAGAAAGCTTACGATAGCGACGTTAGGCCTTTTGCTCGGCGCTCTGGCGGGCAGCGCCTTCGCTCGAACCGCGACGGACGATTCCACCACCACGACCACCAAGAGCACCAAGTCCCACAAGAAGAAGACCACGGACACGACGGCCACTGACACGGGTAAGATGGCTGCCGACACGAGCGCGACCAAGGCGACCCACTCGTCCAAGAAGAAGACCACGGACACCACGGCCACTGACACGGGCAAGATGGCGGCAGCAGATACAACCAAGACTACGGCCAAGGCTCCTGCCGACAGCGGCAAGATGGCTTCCTCCGATAAGATGGCCAGCACAAAAGCTACCACCGCTCCCCCGAAGCAAGTCGCTTCAGCCTCCGACATCGCCTCTGCGAAGGCCTCGGGGAAGGTTTGGGTCAATACGAACACCAAGGTCTACCACATGTCGAGCAGCAAGTATTATGGCGCCACCTCGAGCGGTAAGTTCATGACGGAAGCCGACGCAAAGGCTGCCGGGTATCATGCCGCCAAGAACGGCGACTAGCGTAAGCAGCTCAACTGCAGTTTGGTCTAGTTCAGCGAGCGGGGCGTACCAGCGCCTCGCTCGTTTGCTTTTTGTGCTTGACAAGGGCTGTCAAAACGCAGAGTATCTAATGCTGTCGGTTCCTGGAGGGTGCGCATGCGATGGAGGAGCAGTTGGCGGCTGGCACTGTTTGCTGGCTTACTAATGATGCTAGGTGTGGTAAGTGGCTGCGGGAAGCCGAAGCCCCAGTCGGGCGAGGTTCAGGATGAGGCCATGCGGGCCAACCGAAGCCCGGCTTCTCTTCCGGCGGCCGACGAGGACTACTTCCACGACATGGACAGCGGTGTTCCCCTCACGCCCGATGAGGTGAAGGGCCGGAACATGTGGATCGTCTGGACCGGAGGCAACGACCGGTTCTGGGACACGATTTCAGTGAATAGCGTCGGAACGCTGGACTTCCTCAAGATCGTGTCCTCCTATCCCACGCTCAAGTTCGGGCGGCAGAACCGGTGGAATTACCTGGGCCTGGTGAATGAACCCTGTTATGACAAGCCAACCGGGCCCGATCCGAACCGATACGGACTGTGGCTGGATAAGCGGCGTACGGATTGTGGTCCGGATCCGTTCGAGAACGAGCAAAAGTATCCGGGCGTCCAGATTGGAGCCCGGGGCAAGACGGTGCCGGTGGGTTCTTTATACGGCTATGGGAGCGGCATCGTCGGCGTGCGGCTGTTTCCGAATCCGGATTTCGACGAAGCCGCCGCTAAGAAGTGGGATCCCAAGCGCTACTACGACGATCCCACCTATTACCTGTCCAAGACGCTCATCAAGCCGTACCGGGTCGGCATGTCTTGCGGTTTTTGCCACGTGGGGCCGAATCCGGTTAAGCCGCCGCAGGATCCCGAGAATCCGAAATGGGAGAACCTCAGTTCCAATGTCGGCGCTCAGTACTTCTGGATTGACCGCATCTTCTCTTGGGATGCTGACCAGAGCAGCTTTGCGTTCCAACTGTTCCACAGTTCGAAGCCCGGCTCTATCGACACGTCCCTGGTTTCCACCGACAACATCAACAACCCGCGAACCATGAACGCGGTCTACTCGCTCGGGCCGCGGTTGGCGATTGCCAAGCGTTGGGGTAAAGAGACGCTGGCCGGCGGGGGGCTGAACAACAAGCAGTTTAACGACTTCGTGACGTCCGGCCCGTTGACCGAGTTCTTTCAGAAGCCGGATACGGTATGGTCGCCCAGGGTCCTGAAGGATGGTTCCGACTCGGTGGGCGCACTGGGCGCGCTCAATCGCGTCTACCTGAACATCGGTCTGTTCAGCGAAGAGTGGCTGCTGCACTTCAACCCGCTGGTAGGAGGCAAGAAAACCACGCCCATCGAAATCGCCGTGGCGCGGAAGAACTCCGCGTACTGGCAGGCTACCGAGGCGCAGACCCCCAACATGGCCTTGTTCTTCTTGAAGAGCACCGCCCCGCATCACCTCAAAGATGCGCCGGGCGGCGCGGCCTACCTATCGAAAGACCCGGCGCAGTTGAAGCGCGGGAAGATCGTGTTCGCCGAGACTTGCGCACGCTGCCATTCGAGCAAAGCGCCGACGCCGGCTGAAGGCGTTGATCCCGGCGGCTGTTCCGGCCCGAACTATCTGGATTGCTGGAATCGTTACTGGGCCTGGACCAAGACCGACGACTACAAAAAGAAGATGCGCGAGATTGTTCTCAAGGACGATTTCCTCGAAGACAACTACTTGTCGACCGAACTACGCGTACCCGTCACGCTGCTCGAGACGAATGCCTGCAGCCCGCTCGCGACGAATGCCATCGGCGGGAATATCTGGGATAACTTCTCGTCCGGAACCTACAAGCAGCTGCCATCGGTCGGGACCATCACGGTACACAATCCCTTTACCGGAGAACCGCGATCCTATAAGATGCCCGCCGGCGGCCGGGGCTACACGCGTCCCGCGTCGTTGATCAGCGTTTGGTCCACAGCGCCGTTCCTGCTGAACAACAGCGTGGGAACATTCAACCCGAGCCCCTCGGTTGAAGCGCGGATGGGGTCGTTTCAAGACTCGATTGAGCAAATGCTGTGGCCGGAAAAACGCGAGAAAGACCCGGTGCTCGGCGATAAGGTCCCCGGTGTCATCGCGCGCACCACGGCGAGAAGCTACTTGCGTGTTCCCGCAGGATACCTGCCGGAGTACCTGAAGCCGCTACTCGGATTCGGTGATCGTTTCTTCCCGAATTTCTTCGGCGGGGGAGGCCTCGAGATCGGACCCATTCCGGCCGGCACTCCCGTGAACATTCTGGCGAACTTGAACCTGGAACCCGAAACCACCAGTGAGGCGGAACGGCTGGCATATGAGAAGAAGATGCTGGAGCTGCTCATCAAGGTGAAGCACGATCTCAACGCCATTCCCGTCGGCGCGTCCGATGAGGAAGCGAGCAAGGTGCTGGCGAACCTGGCCGACCCGCTGCTGGAGCTGAGCAAGTGTCCCGACTTCGTGATCAACCGCGGGCATTACTTTGGAACGAGCTATTACAAGGACGAACCAGCGCTCTCAGACAGCGATAAGCAGGCGCTGATCGCGTTTCTCAAGACGTTCTAGCGGGTACGGCAGAAACCAGGAGGCAACGGGTATGGCAGGCGACTTTGACTATATCGTGGTGGGCTCAGGCGCGGGCGGCGGACCGCTCGCGGCAAATCTGGCAAAACTAGGCTTCTCCGTTCTCCTGCTCGAGGCAGGCGGAGATCCCTGTGCCGAAGCGGAACTGGGGCGCTGGATGTATGAGGTGCCAATCTTCCATGGACTGTCGACCGAGTTCAAGGATTGTGCCTGGGACTACTTCGTCAGGCACTACGCCGACGACGTCCAACAACAGCGCGACTCCAAGTATGTTGCTGCCCATGACGGGATCTGGTATCCGCGGGCCGGCACCCTGGGAGGCTGCACGGCGCATAACGCCATGATCACGGTCCTCCCTCAGGATGAGGACTGGAATTACATCGCCCAACTAACGGGCGATGCGAGTTGGAAGGCCGACCACATGCGGCAATACTTCCAGCGGATCGAGAACTGTCACTATGTAGCGCGGCCCGGGACGCTGGAGTACGTGGCGGAAGGATTGGTGTCGTCGGTCGCGGAGCTGATTAAGCACCGTGAGGACTGGCGGGACTGGTCCCATGGGCATGGTTTTAACGGCTGGCTTTCGACCAGTGAAGCGGATCCCGTGCTGGTGCTGAAGGACCCCGAGTTAGTGACGCTACTCCTGGGCGGCGTCAAGGAGGCCCTGCGGGATCACATTGGGAACCCGTTCACGAGGATCGAGACCCGGCTCGATCCCAACGACAGCCGGAATGGAACAAACAGTCCCGAGGGTCTCGCGTTTACGCCGCTGGCAGTTTCGGGGGGAAAGCGCAACGGACCTCGCGACTACCTTCTGGCGACGCAACAGCAGCACAAGAACCTGACCATCCAGTTGGGCGCCCTTACGACGCGGGTGCTGTTTGAAGGCAACCAAGCGGTGGGCGTGGAATACCTGGAAGGAAGGCATCTTTATAAGGCCGATCCGCAGGAAGCCGGAGGAGGCTCCCAAGCGCCGAAGCGGCAGGTTCGAGCGGGAAGGGAAGTGATTCTGTCAGCGGGCGCCTTCAATAGCCCGCAGCTGCTGATGCTTTCCGGTATTGGCGAGCGGGCACAGCTCGAAAAGCTGGGGATTCCGGTGGTGGTGGATCTTCCGGGGGTGGGCAGGAATCTGCAGGATCGATACGAGGTGGGCGTGGTGTCAACGTTCCTGCGTCCATTCGACCTTCTGCAGGGAGCGTCTTTCTCGCCACCAACCCCAGGCGGCCCGGACGATCCATTCTTCGATCAATGGAAGCAGGGCCACGGCATTTACGCATCCAATGGCGCGCTGATCGGGGTCATCAAGCGATCGAGTCCCCAGAAGACCGAGCCCGATCTGTATATCTTCGGACTGCCTGGTTATTTCAAGGGATACGTACCGGGGTATTCGACTCAGTTTGAGCGCTTCCACGATCGTTTCACTTGGGCGGTTCTTAAAGCCCGCACGGCGAACACCGGCGGGCAAGTCCGTTTAAGGTCGAGCGATCCATGCGACATGCCCGAAATTGATTTCCACTATTTCGGTGAGGGAACCGACCAGCTGGGGCAAGATATGGATGCGGTGGTAGATGGTGTCCAGTTTGCCCGGGAGATGAACCAGCACCTGGCAAAGCTTGGGCTGATCAAGGAAGAGTTAGTGCCCGGGCCGCAATACGACACGCCGGATAAACTACGGGAGTTCATTCGGAACGAAGCTTGGGGGCATCATGCCTCCTGCACCAACAAAATCGGGTCAGGCGACGATCCCATGGCGGTACTGGACAGCCGATTTCGGGTGCGTGGGACGAAGGGGCTTCGGGTTTCCGATGCCTCGGTGTTCCCGAAGATTCCGGGGTACTTCATTGTCTCGGCCGTCTACATGATCAGCGAGAAGGCCACGGACGCGGTTGCGGAAGACGCAGCGACGACCAAGGCGGGAGCGCCGGGGTAGTTACGTTGACGGGCCGCCGGGGCTTGATTTGTGGGTGAACACCATGGTCTCGGTCTTTCCGGCCGGCGTGATGTGGGACACCTCAATCTGGAGGGTTTGGTTGTCCAACTTCAGAGTCCATTGCGTGACTTCGTCGTCACTGGGACCGGCAGTCTTGAGAATGACCAGAGCGGCTCCCTGATACCAGAGGGAAACCTTGGACTTATGGCCAGCTTCATCAAACGCGCAATCCGGGCCACCCGGCGCACATTCAAACTTCGCGACCAACTCTTTGCCTTCCGGAGTGTGAGTTGTACGGGTGAACTGGATCTTGCCGGATGCATCCTGTAGGACCAGTTCGAGTGTGCCAGGGCTGTGCTCCAACTGGCTCTTGGCTCCGTCAAGCTCCCAGGTTCCGGCCAGTTTTGGCTTATCTGAATCAGCGGCGACGAGCAGCGATAAAGAACAGCAGAGCGAGTAAGAACCTTCTCAGGACAACAAACATAGTGCCCCCTTCCACGCACTCTCGTTGAGCCTGGCCGCGGCGGCGAGCCGGCGGGTGCGTCACTCGATCGAGGGCCGCGGATGGCTCTGTATGCGGGTTTAGCTACAACTTAGCGCGAAAGTGCCTGGGGTGAAAAGAAAAATCTTTACTAGTCTTCTGTGGGTAAGGCAACGAAGCGGTAGCCGACACTGCGTACGGTTAACAGGTGGCGCGGATGGGTGGGATCGTCTTCGACGTAGCGCCTCAATCGAACGATGAAGTTATCAATGGGCCGGGTATCAGTGTCTTCCTGGAGTCCCCATACTTGCTCGAGCATGGTTTTGCGCGCAACCGGTTTGCCCTCGTTCTGGATGAGGTAGCGGAGAACATTGGCTTCCATGAGGGTCAAGGGGAACACTTGACCGCGAACTGTCAGGCGGAGCAGATCGAAGTTCACGACCTTTTCGCCGTCCTTGCCAAACGTGTAGGTGTCGGTCGTCGCAGTCGCCGGAGAAGCGTTAGGCGTTGAGCGCAACCAGTCCCGGCGGCGGAGAAGACCGCGGATGCGAGCGATCAGGATTTTGAGTTCGAACGGCTTGGTCAGGTAATCGTCCGCTCCCGCCGCAAATCCCTTCAGGACGTCCTCGGAATGGCCGCGCGCGGTGAGCATCAGGGTGGGAATGAATTGGCCGGCCTTGCGGAGTTCCGCCATGACGGCGAACCCGTCTTTTCCGGGCAGCATGACGTCGAGCACCATGACATCGAACGGCGGTGGGCTGGCGTTGAGGCGCTGGAGGGCCTCTTCGCCCGTTTCGAGAGTTTCCACGTCATAGCCTTCCGCTTCCAAATTGAAGCGCAATCCATCGGCCAGATGCTGTTCGTCTTCGACTACTAAAACTCGGCTCATGTTGATATCGGGAACTCCAAGACGAAGGTGCTGCCACGTCCCGGTCCTTCACTTTGCGCCCAGGCGCGCCCGCGGTGGCGCTTGGCGACCGATCGCACAATAAACAGGCCTAGCCCCGTGCCTTTCACGCGAGCAGCCACAGGTCCCGGAACCCGGTAGAAGCGCTTGAAAATCCGTTTCAACTCGGTTTGTGGAATGCCCGGGCCGAGATCGGTGACACGCACTTCCACGTACTTGCCGTCGAGGGTTGCGGTCGTCACTGTTACCTTAACATCCCGGCCGGAGTACTTGACGGCATTGTCCAGCAGGTTCGAGACGGCTGCGCGCACCTCGTCGATATCTCCGGTGATGGTGACCGGGGCAGCCGGCTCGTAGTAGATCTTGTCGGGTCCCAGGTTGTGAAGTGTGCGGGCGCGCGTTACACAATCACGGACGACTTCGACCAGATTCATGGGTGAGGAGATAGCCAGTGGGACGCCGCGGCCCAATCGGCCGGTGCGCAAAACCTGTTCGATAGTGGCGAGCAGGCGGTCGCTATCTGCCAGCATGGTGCGGTAGAACTCCTGGCGTTTCTCTTCGTCGACACTGCGCGTTTGCAGGGTTTCCAGGTACAGGCGAATGGAGGCGACCGGGGTCTTCAACTCGTGCGTGACGGCATTGATAAACGCGTCGTGCTCTTCGTTGCGGCGGATCTCGCGAACCAGGAAGGTGGTGTTGAGCACCACGCCGGCGATGATCATGGCCAGCAGCAGAATGCCGAAGAACAGCAGAATGCCCTGCCGCCAGTTGAGGAGAAACCCTCCCACGTAAAACAGCACGACGACGGCGATCAGACCAGCACCGAGCGCGATGAAGAAGGCGATCGATTTCTGGCGACCCGCTACGACCATAAATCCAGGTTACGCCACGGGCCAAGACCTATTGACGGGGAGTGCAGAAGGCCGCAAATGAAAAGGCCGGGAGGCATTGACGCCACCCGGCCTGTTTCGAAACAGTCTGCGAAGAACTAAGCGGCTTTTTCTTCAGTGAAGACAGCGTCCACTTTGGCGACGCGAATCGCCTTGGCGATACCGACCGCGCGGAGAACCTTGAGGGTGAGCCAGGAGATGTCGAATTCGTACCACGCCAAACCGTGGCGGGCCGAAGTGGGATGAGCGTGGTGGTTATTGTGCCAGCCCTCACCAAACGTCAGTAGAGCGACCCACCAGTTGTTGCGGGAATCGTCGCGCGTGGCGAAACGCCGCTTGCCCCACATATGCGTGGCGGAATTGACCAGCCACGTGGCATGCAGGCCGAGAACGACACGCAGACAGACGCCCCACAGAACCATGGACAGGCCACCGAAAGCGAAGAGGATGGCGCCCAACACCACCATGGGAACCCAGTGCCAGTTATTTAGCCAGACGTAGAAGCGATGCTTCGCGAGATCGGGTGCGTACTTGGACAAGAGACGGGTGTTGTTGTGCTTGGCCTCGCCGACCAAGAGCCAGCCGACGTGAGCCCACCAAGCGCCATCGCGAGGCGAGTGCGGGTCGCCGGGCAGGTCAGACTTCTGGTGGTGGATCCGGTGAGTGCCCACCCAGAAGATGGGACCGCCCTCTAAGGTAAGAGCGCCGCAGACGGCGAAGAAGTATTCAAGAAGCAGAGGGACCTTGAAGGAACGGTGGGTGTGCAGGCGGTGATAGCCCAAGCTGATGCCCAGACCGGTACACATCCAATACAAGAACGCGGCGACCGCGAGGTTCTTCCAGCTAAACGTGAAGAGAGCGGCCAGGGCCCCAATGTGAAAGATGACCAGCGTGACAGTGGTAATCCAGTTCATGCGCTCGTTCTGGGGCATGTTTATGACGTCAGTGCTCAATTGATCTCCGGGAAACTTGGTTGAGATTTGCCCGCACCCAAGTTGACGGAGCAGGCCACGAGTGGGCCGACTTTTCGACCCCTCTAATCTGAAGCTACCAGCGAATTCACTAGGGGTGTGTAAGATTTGTGTAATATCAACAGGCTCATGGCTTTAGGGCATGCGAATCAGACCTTCGGTAGAAGCTTCGGCCCGGCGTCAACGCGGGAAGTGGCAGAATATGGAGACCTCGATGAATTCACTTATGAAACGCTTGTCCGTCGTCCTGCCTCTGCTTGGCGTTTCGATTTTCTCTGGGCCGCTCCACGCCGCCTATTCGATCACGCAGGTGCTGGCCGCCCCATTTGCCTCGCTGCTATCGGCCTCCCCAAAAGGCGCGAGGGTTGTGTGGCTGATCAACCAAGGCGGGAAGCGGAATCTCTACACGGCCGAGGCCCCGGCCTGGACGGGGCGGCCCATCACTCAATTCAACGAGGACGATGGCCAGGAGATCGATGAGATTGCCTGGGCGCCCGACGGAAACAGCGTGTATTTCGTGCGCGGCGGCGATTTTGCGAATCGGCCGCGAGAATCCCAATCCAGGCATGAAGGCGGTGCTGCCGGATCAGTCCATCTGGATGGTGAAGATCGACGAAGGCAAGCCCGTGAAGCTGGGCGAAGGGAAGGCGCCGGCCGTTTCGCCGAACGGTGATCTGGTGGCCTTCATCAAGAAGGGCGAGTTGTGGACCATGGCGCCGGACGGCAAGAACGCTGCGTCCACCGTGGCCGTGCAGGGGAAGATCGAAAACCTCCGCTGGTCGCCCGACGGTTCCGCGATTGCTTTCGTGAACGATCGGACAAGCTCACAGCTTGATTGGCGTCTACCGTTTTTCCGACCACAGTTTGCACTATCTGGACCCCAGCGTGGATACCGATGGCGAGCCCGTATGGTCGCCTGACTCGCGGCGCATCGCCTTCCTGCGGATACCGGTTTCCAGTACGGCGTTCATGTTCGGTCCGAAACGGGAAGCCGAGCCATTTTCGATTCGAGTCGCCGAGGTTGCATCTGGGAAAGGTCACGAGGTCTGGCACGCCGATGCCGGGCAGGGAAGTGTGTTCCACCCGATCGTCAGCGGATCACAACTGTATTGGGGAGCCGGTGACGAACTCATTTTCCCTTGGGAAAAAACCGGCTGGGAGCATTTGTACGCTGTGCCTGTTGATGGGGGTGAGGCGAAAGACCTGACGCCCGGAGACGCGGAAGTCGAACATGTGTTCTTCTCGCCCGACCGCAAGACGGTTTACTACTCGACAAACCTGAATGACATTGACCGGCGCCACATCTGGAAGGTTGCGGTGACGGGCGGTCCGGTACAGCCGGTTACCAGCGGTCATGGAATTGAGTGGGGTGCGATCGCGTGCGCGGACGGCAGCGTGGTGACGCTGGCTTCCGATGCGCGTCATCCGTCGTATGCGGCGGTGCTGTTGAAGGGTGAATTGAAGGACCTGGCGCCGGACACGCTGGCGGCCGATTATCCGGCTGCTGAGCTCGTAGCGCCGCAACAAGTGATTCTCACGGCCGCCGATGGCATGTCGATTCATGGGCAGTTGTTTCTCCCTCCTGGCCTGAAGGCGGGCGAGAAGCGACCGGCGCTGGTCTTCTTCCATGGTGGATCGCGACGGCAAATGCTGCTGGGCTTCCATTACATGTATTACTACTCGAACGCCTACGCGATGAATCAATACCTGGCCAGCCAAGGCTACATTGTGCTGGCAGTGAATTATCGCAGCGGCATCGGGTATGGGATGAAGTTCCGGGAGGCCTTGAACTACGGGGCCACCGGAGCCAGCGAGTACAACGATGTCGTCGGAGCCGGGTTGTATTTGAAGAACCGGCCGGATGTGGATCCCACGCGAATTGGCCTGTGGGGCGGATCGTATGGCGGTTATCTCACGGCGCTCGGGCTGGCGCGGGCTTCCGATCTATTTGCCGCCGGGGTGGATTTCCACGGCGTGCACGATTGGAACAACGTGATCCGGAATTTCGTTCCGGCCTATGACCCGGCCAAGCAGGCGGCAGCGGCAAAGCTGGCCTTTGAGTCTTCGCCTCTCTCATCGGTGAATACCTGGCGATCGCCCGTGCTGCTGATCCATGGAGATGACGACCGCAATGTCCCGTTCAACGAGACGGTGTTGCTGGTGGAAGCACTACGCAAGCAGAAGGTCTACTTCGAGCAACTGATATTCCCCAACGAGATTCACGACTTCCTGCTCTACCGGGATTGGTTAGCGGCGTACGAGGCGTCTGCCGATTTCTTCAAGCGAAAGATGAAGTAGGGTAGTCCCAGAATGCAATCGACGCCTCGCCGACTTGATGGAGCCGCACACCTTGGCTGATGATCCATGTTAGACCTGGAGCGAGGAGCTTGGCGATGCACATTCTTCCACGCCGGGGATTCCTGGCAGGCGGCGTTCTCGCACTATTGGCTTCGCCTTTCGTAGTGGCGCGCTCGGCCGAATTGTCGCTGGCCATCGTCCAGGCCGGTATACAGGCCAGTGAGGATGAGCCGTTTGTCCGGCCGAACTACACATTTCTGCCGGGCGAGTACCTATACTTTACTTTCACAATCGCTGGCTATCAATCTGAAAAGAAATCAGATGTGATGCGGCTGCATTTGGAGTACGTGGTTGATGTAGAGGACTCCAACGGAGTTCCGCTGGCGCCGCCGAAGTCTGGCTCCATCGAGGATGAATTGCACCCGCAGGACAGCGACTGGTTGCCGAAGCGCCGGATGTCGTTTCAGTTGCCGTCCCAGGTGGCCGCGGGTAGCTTCAAACTGCAAGTGGTGGTTCGCGATCTGGTGGCTAAAGTAGAGATAAAAAAGACGTTCTCGTTTCGAATCGGCGGCCGAAAGCTGCAGCCGAGCGACACGCTCGATGTTCAAAATTTCCATTTTTATCGAACCGAGAACGATACAGAGCCCCTGGAACTGGCTGCATTCCGTCCTGGCGATACCATCTGGGCTCGCTACGATATCGTCGGGTTTAAGACGGATGCGAAGCATGCCTACAAAGTGAATTACGCCCTGACGGTCTACCGGCCGGATGGCAGCGTCTTTCTTTCGGCGCCGAAAGCCGGCGAGCAATCGTCTGCAGATTTTTATGCGGCTCAGTTCATCCCGGGAGTGTTGAGCTTGACGACCACGGACGACACGCCGCATGCCGAGTACACGATTGTGCTGACTGTCCAGGATGAGATCGGGAAACAGACCTTCGAGCACAAGTACCCTTTTCGTCTGGAGTAGTCTGCCGAACGGTTTGTTTGGTCGAAAGATCCGTTTACCCTTCGTCCGTGGCGTATAGTAGCGATCATGTTACGAGCTTTGCTTTGTTCCAGGATCTGCTGTTTTGCCGCGCTGGCGTTTTCCATTGCCGCTACGGCGCAACCGACGAAGCCGCAGACCATCTTGTTATGGCCGGATGGCGCTCCCGGCGCCTTGGGCCAGAACGACGAAGATAAGCCGACCCTGACCATCTACACAGTCCCCGCCACATCGCCCTGGAAGGTGAGTACAGGCGTGGTGGTTTGCCCCGGCGGCGGATACGTAACCCTGGCGATGGACCATGAGGGGCAACAGATTGCGCGGTGGCTGAATGGCCACGGCATCAGCGCCTTTGTCTTGAAGTACCGTCTCGGTCCGAAGTATCATCATCCAATTGAACTGGGCGACGCACAGCGGGCCATCCGATATGTGCGCTTGCACGCCTCCGAGTACGGGATCGAATCCAATCGAATTGGGATTTGGGGATTCAGTGCCGGTGGGCATCTGGCGTCTTCGGCGGGAACGCACTTTGACGCAGGCAAGGCCGGCGATTCGGATCGCGTGGAACAGCAGAGTTCGCGCCCGGACTTCATGATTCTCTCTTATCCGGTGATCACGTTCACGGAGCCCTATCTCCATCGTGGATCTCGCGACGCTCTTCTGGGACCCAATCCCGATGCTGCACTGTTGGAACTGTTATCGAACGAGAAGCAAGTCACGAAGAACACGCCGCCCACCTTCTTGTTTCACACCTCGGATGATTCAGTGGTACCGGTGGAAAATAGCGTGATGTTCTATACGGCTCTCCAGAAGGCGGGAGTTCCGGCCGAGATGCATCTTTACCTGAAAGGCCCGCATGGCGTGGGGCTGGCCCAGGCCGATCCGGTATTGAGTTCGTGGCCGTTGCGGCTGGCGGATTGGCTCAGAGAGCAAGGGTTGATGAAATAGAAGCGAGAATGGCCGCCGCCGAACGCGGATTGAATGCCAGCTCGCGAAATCGGCCTGCTCACGCGCGGTTGCGTGCTGTGTTCTTAGCCAACCTCTTCCGAGGCGGCACGAATGGCGGTGATGCCTTCGACGAACGTTCCAATCGGGGTGAGGAGGCTCACCACGGCGAAAGGCTCGCTGGGCATGTCGAAGAGATAGCCGGGCTGAACGATGACGCCATAACGAGTGAGCAGCCGCATGGTCCAATCCTCTTCTGACCTCGTTTGAGGCAACTGAATAATGGACGACCATCCGCCTTCGGTGTAAAGCGGATGAGCGGGCGCGCCTTGAAGCAGGTCCTGCAACGCTTGCGCGTTCCTGAGGATTCGTTCACGGATGCAACTCCGGACTCCGGCGCCGAGAGAGATGAGTTGGGGAAGCGCTAGTTGGCAGGGCGAGCTGACCGACAGGTAGGTGTCGGCAATCAGCTCGAGCCCGTGCCGCGCCGCCTCAACTTGATCGGAGGGGCCGTTGATGACGATCCAGCCAATCTTCATCTGTGGCATGCCCGCCGACTTCGAAAGGCCGCTCAATGAAAAACTCAACACGTCCGACCGACCGGCCAGGGAGAGCACGGGTTGCGTGCTTCCCCAGAGGTTGTAATCCATGAAGACTTCATCCGAGATGAGAGGCAGCGATCGATCGCCCGCCAGAGAGCACAGGCGGTCTGCCTCTGCGGGCTTGAGAAAATTTCCGGTTGGGTTATTGGGGTTAACGAGGATGATGCCTCGGGTCCGATCGGTAATCCTCGCATCCAGCTCGTCAAGGTCCGCATACCAGGCGCCGTCGTAGGTTAGCCAATAGGGTTGGACGCGAATGCTATCCAGTGCCGCCAGGTATTCGAATAGGGGATAGGAGGGCCTGGGCGACAGCATCTCATCTCCCGGATCGCACAGCAACTTGAAGAGATACGAGTAGGCCTCGCTGGAACTGGCGGTGACAACGATGCGGTCGGGGCCGACGGCAAACCCTCGTTCGCGGTAATAGGCGGAAATGGCTTCGCGGGCCTCCCATTGACCCAATGGCTGGGGGTCGTACGACAGGGAAGAGATCCCGGACAGCGCGGAGGCGATCTCCCGATCGGGGTAAGCCAAGCCGACGGCCGTCGGATTCGACGAGGTCAGGTCGAGAGGCTCTCCCGCTTGTTGCCGCTGCTGGAGTATGGCTTCACTGAAGGGGGTGAGCGGCGTATTCCACTTAAGGCGTCGAGAAAGACTGTACAACCTGCTACTTTGTCACGCTTGAGGTTGGTCTGCAAGCCCGCTTTCCCGGGCTGGTCCGTTCGCACTCTATCCTGGGCCTGACCCGCCGGGACTTTGCCCGGCAGACCGGCGCCAAAGCCCCGGACGCGCGATTACTTAATGTGGAAAGCTATCGCCGCGGGCTTTATGTGGGGTGACGTAGCGACCGCAAACAGGGTCTTCTCGACACAAGAACGGGAATCGAGCACCAATGCCTGTGGAAGCACATCGGCCTCATACTTTTGAAGTTTATCCGCCGGACGAGCCGACTGGAGATAGTCCATGAACTGCGGCAGCGCGATGCTGGCGAGACCTACGCCGGTCTTAACGCCTGTCGGAGCATTCAGCTTCCTGGAAGTACTCAGTAAAGCGAACATCCCCGCGGCTGTGTTCAGCCCGAATGTGGCGAGCGAAAGTACGTCTTTGCGCTCCGCTCCCAGCATTTGAGCCAGAAGTAGCTGGCTGCCCACCGGCACGATTTGACTGGTTGACGCGGCCAAAGCCTGGTAAGCCTGGGTGTTGATCACGGACTGTTCCTGATCTGTTGCGTTGCAGATTGTCAGATCATAGCCCACGATGCCTTTGGGCATACTGCCGTAGTTCCGAGTCAGCAAGAAGGCCGGAATCACCGTACCAGTGACCGTGAACCTGTCTTGCGCTGCCGCCAACGTTGACCACAGAAGGGCAATGGCAAAAGCGGTCGGTATTTTCATGAAAACCCCTTCGAGAGCTGCGGGTAAGAAGCCCGCTTGCCTGACACAGTCATATCCTCCGCAGCTCCAACTTCCTCCGGTCTTTAGCCGTAAGATACTGAGCAGAAGAGAGATCTTTTATTTCATAGAATTGTGATCGCTACGCCACAACGGGGTACGACAAGGGACTGCGACTGGGCCAACCCTGAACGGCTAAGCAATTCGCGGGGCGCGATTGCAGTGGGAAGGATTACCCCTGCGGGCCTGGCCGTCGAAGATCGGCAGATGGCACGGTAAGATACAACCTGACTCCCTCGACTACCGGGATGAAATCATGACTGAATCTCTGCCAACGCCAGCCATCATGCGCCCGTTTCTCCGCTTCGCCAAGATGGAGGCGGCCGGGGGCATTCTGCTGTTGACGTGTACGCTTGTCGCGCTGGTTTGGGCCAACTCTCCGTGGGCCGCGCTGTATGAGCACTTTGGGCATGCCCACGCCTTCGTAGGCTTCGAGGACCGGGTCCTCGCCGAATCGCTTCATTTCTGGATTAACGACGGCCTGATGGCTTTCTTTTTCTTCCTGGTCGGACTCGAGATCAAGCGGGAAGTTCTGATCGGCGAACTCGCTTCGTTCCGGCAAGCTGCGCTACCTATGAGCGCCGCGGTGGGAGGTGTGATCGCGCCCGCTCTGATCTATTGGGGCATCAACCGTGATCTTCCATCGGCAGCCGGTTGGGGAGTTCCTATGGCGACCGATATCGCTTTCGCGCTCGGCATCATGGCGCTGCTTGGCTCGCGTGTGCCTACGTCACTAAAGCTCTTTGTTGCGGCCCTGGCCATCGTCGACGACATCATCGCGGTCCTGGTGATTGCCGTCTTCTACACCAGCACCATTTCCTGGTATCACCTCGCGGCTGCCGGGCTGTGCCTGGTGTTGGCCTTGTTGGCCAATAAGCTGGGCATAACCTCCACCATTATCTACGCGCTCATCGGAGTCGGTCTCTGGCTCGCCATGCTGCAGTCAGGCGTCCATGCCACGCTGGCCGGAGTGCTCCTGGCCTTTACTATCCCCGCGCGAACACAACTGAACCCAGCCGCGTTCTATGCCAACAGCCACGAGATTCTCGATCGCTTCCAGGCCGCCGATGAACCCGATTCCGAGTTCTTCTCCTCGGGTCAACAAGTGGCGTTCCATGAACTAGAGGAGCAGTGTAACGCGGCGCAACCGCCGCTCCAGCGCATCGAGCACAGCTTGCAGCCCTGGGTAGCGCTGTTGATCATGCCTCTCTTCGCCTTGGTCAACGCTGGCGTCGACATCCGGAGCTTCAGTCTTGGCGAACTGGTTCACCCCATCACGTTGGGGATCGTGCTAGGTCTCGTCATTGGAAAGCCGCTCGGCATTACGGTAATGTCGTGGCTGTTCGTTGTCATGCGCATCGCCGTGAAGCCAGCCAACTTGTCGTGGCTTCAGATTCACGGCGCTGCCTGGCTGGGCGGTATCGGTTTCACGATGTCGCTCTTCATCGCCGCCCTTGCCTTCGGTGATGAGAATCATCTGGATATTGCCAAAGTGGCAATCATACTCGGCTCGGTCATCGCCGGCGGCATAGGCTCCTTCATCCTCATCAAGACAGCGTCTAAAAGAAAGGAAGCCGCCGTTGCCTAACTTCACGAGCGCCTCGCGGGGCATGGTCACGCTCATGATCCAGATGGGCGCTCTGCTCCTCGTCAGCACCGTTCCAGCCTCGGCACAAAGCGTCAAGACCGACTACGACAAGTCGGTGGACTTCTCCAAGTTTCATCACTATGAGTGGCGCGACTCCCCGGAGTTCGAGAAACAGCCGGAATTCAAGGCACGCTACGCGGTGGGCATTGATCTGGTGCGGTCGGCGGTCAACAAAGGATTGATGGCGAAAGGCTACGTGCCCGTCGATTTCAACCCGGATTTCTACGTCACGCTGTTCCTTGGATCGAAGGGAATGACGGACGTGACCACCCTTGATACGGGATGGTACACCTGGGGCGCCTATTGGTACCCGATGTGGACCACCGTGATGGTGTCTCATTACACCGAAGGCACTCTGATTCTCGACATCGTCGACGCAAACACGAAGCGATTAGTTTGGCGCGCCTTTTGCAAAGACGACATCCGCGATCCCAAGCAACGGCATGAGAATGTAGAGCGCGCCGTCAAGAAGGCGCTGAAGAAGTTCCCGCCGAAGTAGGCTCAGGTTACAAGGGACGAGATCCGCGAACCGGCAAAGCTGACAAAGGATATGGTGATCGCCCCAGGAGACACAGCGGTCATGCTTTGGAACGCTAGCGGCTGCTGGTTTGAGTGAGCCGTGCGACCTGCTGGCGGATTTGGGGGGCGTCGTCGGCTTGGGGTGCGGCTTTCAGATATTCACGCAACTCCTTGACCACTGCGTCGTGGTCGCCCTTCTGAGCGAGAACGGCTGCCAGCAACAGGTAAGCCTGCGGGAACTCGCGATGCAGGTCGACTTCGATCGCGCCACGGGCGGCGTTTTCCGCCTCGGGGTAGCGGCCGAGGCGGAACGAGGCCTCCGCGAGGCAGTAGTAAACGACGGGGAACTCAATCGGGTGCAGCTTGAGTGCAGCGGCGGCTTCCGCGCGTTCGTCCTCCCAGTGCTGCTGCCGGCCGGCGAGGCTCGCCAACTGGGCCAGCGGCTTGATGTACTTTGCGTCGGCTGCGGAGGCCTTGCGATACGCTTCGGCGGCAGCGGACATTTGGCCCTGGCGTTCCAGCGCGGTGCCTAGTTCGCTCCAGGCCATCGCGTACTCCGGGTAAGAGCCAGTGGCCTGTTCAAAGTGCTTCTGCGCTTCAGCGTACTTCTGCCGGGCCAGGGCAACTTCCCCGTGTTCGTAGGCCTTGCGAGCCTTCTCGGGCGCGCTAAGGGAAGTGACGGAGACGGTTGAGCCTTCGTGCTCGCCCAGTCGCGCCAGCACGATCACTTGTTGATCCTGGACTGTGCCGGAAAAGGAGCGGTAGCCGGGGAGCATTATTCTGCGCAGGAAGCAAGTAGCCTTGGCCGGCCCGCTGGCCACCTTATCCTGGCTTTCCCTCGGTGCCGGAATCTCCAGGCGTATGCTGCCGTCCTTGAAGACGTTGGCCAATCGGCAAACGCCGTCTTCGTCACGGGAGTCCATAACCATTGGCGCCACTGGGAGGGATTCGCCGCCTTCCAGTGCCACCTTTATCGTGATGGAGACCAAGTGCGGTGCGTTCTTTCTCAGCTCTGGTGGAAGCTGCTCGGACTGGCCCACTGGCGCATGCATCTCTTCCAGGCGACTTTGACCGGGCCCTTGGCCGGCCAACAAGCTCGCGAAGCTGACGAGAATACAAGCGGCGCGCATGATCCTCCTGGTTACCAGCCTACAGGAAATTTTCGGCTGTCGCGGAGGGCCGTTGCGACAATAGAGCCAATGTCAGTTGACGCGGTCGAAAAGGTTTTGCTGGTCCTGTTTCTTGGGGCGCTCGCGGTCTTTCTGCTCCGCTTAATGATGCTGCGGATTCAGCTTCGGTATCCGCTATTTGTGATCTCGAACGGCCTGGATATGGTTTTCGGCGCGGCCATGGTCTTGCTCGGGGCCGGATCTCGAGGCCTGCTGAATGTGGATTTGTTGGCAACGGCGATCGATGTCACTCTGACTCCTTTCGTGGCCTTTGAGCTGTATCGCTCAAGCAAGGCTGACGATGCTGCCTCGCTTCGGTTTCTGGGCCCGGTCGTGGCGGCGATGCTGGCCGGCTGCATCGTGACAGGCTATCTGGGAACCGGGCCAGATGATGAGTCTTTGAAAGGCGCCTACGCGACCGCGTATCTTTTAGACACGGCCGTCACGCTAGGCGTGTTGGGGTTCCTGGTCGGGAAGCTACGGCGCGGGGTAGTGCCGGCGGAGCGCAATCTCAAATGGATGCGGCGTCTGTTCGTCTTTGAGATTGCCAGCAGCGGCCTACGCAACATGATGGAGCCCTTCTTGCCGGCACAATCCAGCCAGATCGCTTATCTGGTCTATGTCGGGCTGAGCTTCATCGTGATGGTGGTGTGTGCGGCCGCCTTGCGCAAGCAGCCGGAAGTAACACCGGCATGAGCGGGCTCGGAATGGACCGACGTTAGCGGCCAGCCGCAGCGGCCCTCGGATAATTGGCTGCCGGCTGCGAATCGGCCGTTTGTGCGGGCTTCGGCTTGGCCTTCGGCAGCGGCTTACGAGGCAGCATGTCTGGCCGGTTGGCGGCGTTGTAGACGATGGCGGCTACGATGGTGGCGGCCTGACGCAGGTCGGCTTCCGAAACATGGTCGTAAACGTCCATGTTCGAGTGGTGGGTCCGGGACGAGTATTCCAGTTCGTCCTGTATGAACTGGAAGCCGGGCAAACCCACGGCGTCGAAGCTGAGGTGGTCCGTTCCGCCGGTATTGCGGATGGAGATCGCGCCCGCACCCATGTCCTTGAACGGTGCGAACCACTCTTCAAAGATGGGCCGCATCATGTCGTTGCCCTGAAGATAGACGCCGCGGATTTTCCCGCTGCCGTTGTCCACGTTGAAGTAACCCGAGAGTTTGGCGTGCTCTTCGGTGACTTTCATGGTTTCCGGATCGCCGAAGTGCTCCTTGACGTAGGCCTTCGAGCCGAGCAAGCCTTCTTCTTCGCCGCCCCAGAGAGCGAGGCGAACCGTCCGGTCCATCTTGAGGTCGAGGACTTTGAGAATGCGCAGGGCTTCAATCATCACGGCACTGCCGGCCGCATTGTCGGTTGCGCCCGTGCCGCCGTGCCAGGAGTCCAGATGCGCGCCCAGCATGACGACCTCGTTCTTCTTGCTACCACCCGGGATTTCGCCGATGACGTTCACCGAGTCTTTGGCTTCGAGAATCTCGGAATCCACTTCGAAGTTCACCTTCACCGGAATGTTATGAGAGAGCAGACGATGGATGCGGTTGTAATGCTCCGGCGTGATGCAGATATTGGCGGGCGGCACCGGATCGTTCGGCTCGCGGCTGCCATCCTGCGCTCCGAACACCGTACCGCTATCGCCGGAGTACCCGAAACTGAGCACCCCCGCAATGCCTTCTTCGAGGAGAAACGCGCTGATCTTCTTGCGAATGGCCGTGACCTGTTCGCGCGAGAGGCTCTGCCAGGCTTGCGGCAGGCGCGCCCGATAGGCCTGCATGCGCTGCTCATCAGGCCCGGTTTGCTCCGGCGCCGTTTCCTGCTGCGCGAGTTCGGCCTCGGTCCAGCGAGTCGCCAGTGGCTTGGTGGAAAGCTGCACCGCTCTGGGTTGGGCCGTCATGACGACTTTGCCCTTCAGCTTGCCCTTCCACTTCTCCATATCCGCGTCGGTGTAGATGGGAGCAAATACGACTTCTGCTGTGACGGGACCATTGGTGCCGGCTGTCCACGCCAATGGGAAGCCGATGAGCGGCTGATACTGGGGCTCCACCATCGCGGCATAGAACTTCTTCAGCTGCCAGCTGCGGCCGAACGGCCCCCACTTCTCCTCTTTGGCATTGATGCCATACTCCTTCAGCCGGCTCACCACCCAGTTGGCAGCCGCGAAGTAGTTGGGCGAGTTGGTCAGTCGCGGGCCGTTGAGATCGGTAAGGTAGAACAGGGTATCCATCAGCTTGGAATTGTCCCGCTCCTCGGCACGGATGCGATGCATCGTATAGAGGTCGACTTTCTCCTCGGCGACAAGGGAAAGCGGGAGAAGCACCGCCGTTAAGGCGGCCAGCGGAACAGAGTAACGTTTTTGAAGCATATGGCGAATAAGTCTTCAGGATAACCGGGCGTGCGAGAGCAGGGCCTAGCTGGAGGCGTTGTCCTGTAATGGAAGAAGGCGGACCAAGACGCGCCAATGTTACGACAAGGTTGAAAAAAGGCTTTAGGAGGCAAGAGGATGACAGAGAAAGCGACATTCGGAGCCGGCTGTTTTTGGGGCGTCGAGGCGGCGTTCCGGGAAATCCCCGGCGTGGTCGACGCGGCTGTGGGCTACGAGGGCGGCTCACTGGAGAACCCGACTTACAAGCAAGTCTGCACCGACGCCACCGGGCATGCGGAGGTGGTGGAGGTGGAGTACGACCCCTCCAAGGTGGCATACGAACAATTGCTGGAAGTGTTCTGGAACGCCCACGATCCCACGCAGGTGAATCGGCAGGGGCCGGATTGGGGAACGCAATATCGAACGGTGATCTTTTACCACTCACCCGAACAGGAGCGGATAGCACGAGCGTCGAAGGCCGACCTGGAGGCGTCGCGACGGTTCAAGAAGCCGATTGCCACTCAGATTGTTCCGGCGACGACGTTCTGGCGGGCCGAGGAGTATCACCAGCGGTACCTGGAGAAACGTGGCCTCAGGCAGTGCCACATTTAGCGAATTCCTCAATGATCGAAAGATACTGTTCGAGATGAGCCGCTTCGGTCCATTTCTGCCGGTAGGCCTGCTCACCGCGAAGACCCAATTCGGTGCCAAGGCGCGGATCGTCGAGCAAACGGCCCATGGCGGCCTCAAGCTCTTCATCGGTATTGAAGAGGATGCCGCCGCCGCTCTCTTCGACCAACTCTTTGGGGCCGCCTAAGTTTCGGGCCAGTACCGGCGTTCGCTCGCGGAACGCCTCAACGGTGACCAGAGAGAAGGATTCATAGCCTAACGACGGCACGATGACAGCGACGGCTCCGCGGTAGAGCGCGGCGAGACGCGCCGCGGATACTTGACCTAGAAACTCGACATTCCCGGCGCCGTTTGCAAGCCGAGCGAGTTCCGAAGCCATGCCACCGTCGCCCGCGATCAGCAGGCGCGCGCGCCGGGAGCGGCGAAAAACGGGAATCAAGGTGTGGAGGCCTTTCAGCTTTTCCAGGCGGCCGACGAAGAGGAAATAGGGCTGCTGGTCTTCGCAGTTGCCTGCAGGTCCTGCGGCCGTGACGCGATCGGGGGCGAACTCGGGCAGGTGAATTGATCGACCTTGGAAACCGGCCCGCTGGTGCAGGTCCATCGAAGAGCGGCTGGGAAACAGAAACGCATTGACGTTCTCGACTGCCGAACCCAGCAGGCCCGAGGCGCGCCACAACTGTGGAGGGCGCTTATAGGCCAGCGAGCACAAGGTGCACTGCCGCCTTTCGCAGGGTTCTTGATTGAACTTGAACAGCGTATGAGTGGGACAAACCAGCCAATACTCGTGGGGCGTGTACAGCTTGACGGCTTGGCCGAGTGCCAGAACGTCGGCGCCGATCAAGGACATATTGTGATAGTGAATGACGTCGAAGTTTGCTTCTAGTAGGCGCGCCAGAGCCTCCTGCTTAAAAAAAGAACGGCCCGTGAGTTGGGTTGCAAGGGGCGAGATCAGACCGAACGGGCTTCGCAGCGTGTGGATGCGAACACCGGGTTGATCCTCACGAGGTTCCACGGGCTCAGCAGCGTGAATGCGGTAGGAATCGGCGCAATGGACGACGTCCACCTGATGACCGTACTTAGCCAGCGCGTTGGATAGATTTTGGACAAACAGGCCGTCTCCGCCGAAGTTGTACGGCGGGTAAAACGTGGTCAGCATGCAGAAGCGCATCGGCTTCATCGGAGCGCACTTCGCAATTGCCGCAGCCATCGCCTCATGGCGAGGTAACCCCCGCCCTCGCCGGCCGTCTGGCGGCGGAACTGGTTTGTCCGCTTCAAATAATAGGCGTCGATGCGCGGCAGGTTCAGAGGATCAGGGTCATCGCGTACACGGCCTAAGCGAGTACCTACCGCGAGCCGGTATTGGCGTGCCGCCGCCTCCCGTACGCTCTCGTTTACGGCTCCGAACGGATACGCAAAGGAGGAGACGACTCGGCCGGTCCGACCCTCGATCTCGGTGCGGCTCACGCGCAACTCTGATTCTGCCTCTTCCATCGATAGCCGGGTCAGGTCAGCGTGCGAGACGGAGTGCGCCCCCAGTGAAACCAGGCCCGGCGGCAAGGAGCGAATGGTTTCCCAGGTCATCAGTCGCAGGCGGGGAACACGGGACGCAGCTTCCCAGGAATTAGACTGGCCGCATTGCCCGCTAACGATGAAGACGGTTGCGGGTATGCTGTAGCGCGACAATAGCGGCAACGCCACCTCGGCGAAGTTCTCGTAACCGTCGTCAAAAGTGAGCGCGACCGCCCGCGGAATCTGCAGAACATCGTCCAGGGAAGCAATCGGGATGCCTCTCTCCACGAGGGACTCGATATGGGCGCGAAACAACTCGGGGCGAGTGGAGATGACGCTCCCGGAATGATCCAGCGAGTGGTAGGTCAGTATGGCTGAGCCCATGTGGATGCTTTAGCATAGTATCCGGATTCTTATAAACCCCTTGGGTCTGCTCGACGAAATCAAGATGACGGCACGGTACGCAGCGGGGCTGCCGTCCTTTGTCCGCCACCCGTTAAGCCCCGACGACTGCCGGCGCTACATATCGGACCAGTTGGCGGCCCGGGCTCAGAACCTTCTCGGGACGCTGCAAGACGGCGTGTTCGGCAACCCGAAGAGTCCGTACCGGGTACTCTTTGAGTGGGCCGGTATTGGCCTGGCCGACGTGGCGCAATGGACCGCCGATCTGGGAGTCGAGGGAGCACTCAGACGTCTGTACGAGGCGGGTGTCTCACTCTCACTTGCTGAGTTTAAAGGGCGCCAGCCGATTGTGCGGGACGGCAAAACCTTGACCGCCCGGAGTGAGGATTTTGACAATCCGCTGGTGCGCCCACAGTTCGAGGGCCGAACCGGCGGATCACGGGGGCCAGGCCGCCGGTTACTGCTGGACCTCGATCTTCTGTCGCACGACGCGGCATGCCACTATCTTTTTCTGGAAGGCTTCGATCTCTTGAACCGGCGCATGGGCGTGTGGCGCTCGGTGCCACCCGACAATTCCGGCATCAAAAAGCTGCTCGCCCAAGGCCGGTTGGGGATGCCGGTAAGCCGCTGGTTTACCCATGCGCCCCTTCGAGCCTCCCGCGGCCAGTGGAGGTATTTCCTATTTACCTGGCAGACTCTCCTCGGATTCAGGTTGTTTGGGACGCCGCAAGCTCCGCCCGAATATACGCCGTTCTCAGAAGCCGGCCGGGTTGCGCAATGGCTTGCCGAAGAGCGCCGTTCGGGCCGCGCAGCCCACTTGGACACGTTGGCCGGCAGCGCAGTTCGGGTCTGTTTGGCAGCGAAGGCCGGCGGACTGGATATCCGTGGCACGCTGTTCCGGGTAGGTGGCGAGCCGCTCACTCCCGGCAAGGCCCGCATCATCGCCGAAGTGGGGTGCCGCGTGGTTTGCCATTACTCGATGTCCGAATTGGGTCATGTCGGGATGGCGTGCGCGAACGGAGTAGAAATCGATGATGTGCATCTGATGAAGTCGAAAGTTGCCATTATTCAGCGGCCCGGGGGGGCGCTGCTGGTGACTTCGCTAGCCCGAAGTTCTCCCAAGCTCATGCTGAATGTTGAAACGGGGGACACGGGCGTTATTGAAGAACGATCGTGCGGATGCCCCTTTGAAGAGATTGGTTTCCCCCAGCATTTGCACAGCATTCGTAGTTCAGAGAAACTCACCAGTGAGGGCACTAACTTCCTTGGTCCGGAGTTAGTGGCATTGATCGATGAGGTTCTGCCTAAGGCTTTTGGCGGAGGTCCAACCGACTACCAGTTGGTCCATCAGGAAGAAGGCGGCTTGTCGAGGGTCAGGTTGGTGGTCAGCCCGCGCCTTGGCCCACTCGATACGGAAAAGGTGGTGGCGACGGCGGTCGATTTCCTCAGCACACGTTCTCGCGGCCACCAGGTGATGACGGATTTTTGGGTGAAGGGCGAGACGCTGCGGGTAGATCGACGCGAACCGTATGCGACAAGCGCGGGAAAGGTGCATGCGCTTCACATCCTGTCGTGAGGAACAATCCAGCAAGAGCTAAGCAGGATCAGAGACGGTGGATGAGCTCGACGGCATTGCGGACAGAAAAGTAGAGCGTACTCAGCACCAGCAGCCCGAGAAGCGTGTTAGTAAGAGGACCGTTCCGGTATTCACCAAGCCGCCGGCGATCGTTGGAAATAATCAAAAGGGCAATCGCCATGCCTGGAATGAGCAAAGCCTTTAGCGAACTGACGACCAGCACCAGCCAAACCGGCTGAACGTGGGTCAAGAGAATATAGAGCGGCGAGAAGGACCAAAAAACAACCAGGTAGAAACGAATCTTGGAGGGTTTTTCATCCCGCGGCTGAGCCATCGGCGCCGGCTCGCGCTGACGATGGAAGAGCCATGGACTGCTCCAGATGTCCGCGGCGATGAGGGAAGAACCGGTGGTTCCGGCGACGAAGCCCGAAAAGCAAACCGCCCACAAGCCAAACGCAAAGATGATTCGCCCTGCCATGCCCAGGGCGATCGAGAAGACCGGGACCAAGTCCTCCGCCTTGTGCGGCACGAGATGCGCAGGAAGCAGCGTGCCCGCGGCGGCGATCTGCAGCATCGCGTCCATCGCGAACACACAACCAAGGCTCATCAGGAGGTCAATCCGTTGCCGGCGGAGGAACGAATTGACGGCCCAGCCACGTTGAGAAAGGAAGTACGTATACGACGCATTGTCGACGGCGCCGGCTTCCGCTCCGATCAGCGCGGTAATCAGCAGGACGGCCCCGTACCCGCTCTCCCCTCCGCCGATGAGCGGCAGGAACAGGCCGCGCAGCAGGGCAGGGAAGTCGGGATGTGAAAGCGCTGTCGCGATGATGAGTGCGAACCCCATGCTGGCGATCATGGGCCGGCACCAGCGGTCGAGAGTTTTCACCCGTCGCGTCATCAGAACGAATCCTGCCGTGGTGAACACCAGGGACCAAACGACGGCGCCCCACCCTCCAGGCAACGGCAGCAGAATTTGAGCAGCCGCGCCCATCAGTAGCACCTTGTATAGATTGGAGAGGTGCCGGGATACCAGCAGACTGGCGAAAACCGACCATGGAATCCAGCGGCCCAGCCTGGCAAAGCCGCTCAGCAAACTCTCACCGCTAACGAGGACGTAGCGTGCCGAGGTACTTAGCCACACGAAGCGAAGCGCAAGGACCAGGGCGAGTACCCAGAGCAGACGGTAGCCTTGGGTAGCGCCAATGGTAACGTTGGAAACCAGTCCCGCCGGCCCGAGCATCGAGAGCGCGAATAACAGGCCGGGCCCCGAAAAAAAGCTGCGCCGCGGTGGCTCGATCGAATCGCTAGTTATGCCGGGTACTACCGTTGCCGCCATCGAATGTGCTCAAAAGCAATACGGCGAGTATAACGCGCAGTACATATTTTTACGGATTTATGAGGCATAAGGTGTTATCGTTCTTAGCAATCTTCGCTTTATGAGAGTTGCTCTGGCAATGGCGCGCTGTGGGTTGGGGATGCTTGTACCAACCATTCTGCTCGCCTACCAAGGGGCAACAGGCCAGATTCTAGGAACAGTCGTCGACTCCAGCGGAGCTGCAGTCGGGCATGCGGTCGTGGTGGTGACAAGCGCTGCCACCAACGAAGAACGAAGCACGAGAACAAACGATCATGGGCTCTTTGGAGTGCCGAACCTGGACCCCGGTGTCTATGCTGTTCGGGTCACGGCCAAGGGCTTTGCCACGGAGGTCTTGCCGGGGCTTGTTGTGCAGGTCGGCGCAGAGCTGACCGTTCCCGTGCGCCTCAGGGTAGGCAATGTGAAGGAGCACGTGGAAGTAAGCGGGGCGGCTCCGGACGTAGATCTGGCCAGTTCCACGATGGGCGCCGTGGTCGGGGAGCGGACCATGCTCAATTTGCCGCTGAATGGGAGGGATTGGACGCAGCTTGCGACTCTTGAACCCGGCGTAGCTACGATCGACGCCCAGCAGGCAGTTGCGTCACTTCGCGTCCAGCGCGGGTATGGAATCGACTTGACCATCTCCGGGGGGCGGCCGGTAGAGAACAACTACCTGTTGAATGGTATTTCCATTAACGACTACGCGAATGCCGCGCCAGGAAGTTCGCTCGGCATCAACCTGGGCGTGGATGCCATCCAGGAGTTTGCGGTTTTGACCGATACATTTCCGGCTGAGTATGGGCGCTCCGCCGCGGGGGTGGTGATGGCGGTGACGAAATCCGGCGGCAACGCAGTACACGGAGATGTGTACTATTTTTTTCGCAGCAATGTCCTGGATGCACGCAATTTTTTCGACACGACATCGAGCCCTCCGCCGTTCAAGAGGAATCAGTTTGGAGGATCGGGTGGCGGACCATTGAAGCGGAATAAGATGTTCCTTTTCGCCGACTACGAGGGCCTGCGGCAGAGTTTAGGCCAGACGCAAACTTCGCTCGTGCCCTCATTAGCGGCACGCGAAGGAACCTACGTAACGAACGGTGTTCCGACGCACATTACGGTGAGCCCGCTGATCGAACCCTTTCTGGGGATTTACCCATTACCCAACCGGGGACTCACCAGTGACCCGAATGTCGGAATCTTCTCTTTTGCCGGCCAGGTGGTTTCGAACGAGGACTTTGCCGCAGCGAGGTTCGATAATCAGTTCTCCGACAAGGACAGTTTCAATGCGACGTTCCTTTATGACAACGGGCAGGTGGTTCAACCTGACGAGTTCGACAATAAGCCTTCGTCACTCCCATCGCAGAGATACTCGGGCTCGGTGGATGAATCGCATGCTTTCAGTGCATCGATGATCAATTCGCTGCGAGCCGGCGTGTCGAGAGTTGACGCCAGCGGCGGCTATTACACCAGCGCGTACAACCCGCTGCTTGACGACCCATCGTTGGGCTTTGTTCCGGGCCATAATGTGGGCCCGATTCAGGTCACGGGGTTGACCAATTTCTCGGGAGGCGTCGGGCGCGCATCGGGAAACATCTTCAATTACACGTCTTACCAGCTTTATGACGACCTGTCCCTAACGCGAGGCATCCACTCCATCAAACTGGGCTTCAACGTTGAGAATATTCGCGACGATTCGGATTCCGAGGACTCCTCCGACGGAACGATGACGTTCAGCTCACTGGCCGGTTTCCTGGAGGATAAGCCGTTTTCGTTTGCAGCCTTGCTGCCAGGTTCCAACACTATCCGGGGAATTCACCAGACCATCGTGGGCGGCTACATTCAGGACGACATCCGGTGGCGCCGGAACCTCACAGTCAATCTCGGGTTGCGCTACGAAATGATCACGCAGCCCGCGGAGCAGAACGGGCTGCTGGCCAGCCTCAAAAATCTCACCGACAAGGCCAGCACTATAGGTCCGTACTTCAATTCCAATCCCTCTCTTGACAACTTCGAGCCTCGCGTCGGCTTCTCCTGGGATCCATTTGGCGACCAGAAGACCGCGGTGCGGAGCGCATTCGCGATATTCGATATTTTGCCGCTGCCGTACGTTTTCGCAAATGCGTTTGCGCGCGCCACTCCGTTCTACGAGGAAGGCCAAGCCTCGAACCTGCCGCTGGATTCCTTCCCGTCCGGCGCCTATGCGCTGCTTACACCGGCGACTCTGCGTACGGTCTATGTCCAGCCGAATCCTTCGCGGCCGTACAAGATGGAGTGGAACTTCAATATTCAGCGGGATTTGGGAGGCAACTTCGTTCTAACCGCCGGCTATGTGGGTTCGCGGGGCGTGCATTTGCCCTGGCGCGACAACAACATGGACACTGTTCTACCGACGGCAACCAGCAAAGGCTACGTTTACCCAGTGAAGGGAACAACTTTGAATCCCGGCTTTGGGAGAATCGCCGGCACGCTCTTCAATGCCGATTCCACCTACAATGCCCTGCAGACATCACTCGTCAAGCGATTCAGCCATGGTGTGCAAGCGCAGTTGTCTTACACGTTTTCGAAGAGCATTGACGACGCGTCAGGCGCATTCTCCAGCAACGAGTACTCGAATACCATCGGCATTCCGGTTCCGTTCGATACGAGCATCAATCGAGGCCTTTCGGACTTCGACCAGCGACAGCGACTGGCTCTCAATGGGATGTGGGACATACCAACGGCCGGCTCGCTTTCCGGGGCGGCCAAATGGCTTACCCAGGGCTGGCAACTGAGCGGCATCTTTACCGCCGCTACGGGAGAACCATTCAGCGTTGAAATCGCCGGTGATGTGGCCGGCTCGAAAATGGGTAGTGATGCCGCTCAGCGCCCGATTCCCGTAAACAGCCCAGCTTGCGCATCAACTGTGAACCCAGGCGATCCATCCGACTACATCAAAGAGCAGTGCTTCATTTTCCCGACGCCTCATCTGATCACCAACATCGCAGGCCGCAATACACTGACGGGTCCCGGACTGGCGAATCTGGACGTCGCGCTATTCAAGAACAACTACGTCAAGTTCATCTCAGAGAAGGCCAATGTTCAATTCCGCATCGAGTCATTCAACGCAGTAAACCATACCAATTTCGCGGCGCCCGTTTCCGCGAACTCGTCCAGCCCGGTGATCTTTGATTCGACCGGCCACCTGGTGCCCTCCGCCGGCGTGCTGACGGCAACACAAACGCCATCACGAGAGTTCCAGTTCGGCCTCAAAGTCATTTGGTAGCAGGTACGCCCTCAATTCCTACTAAGTAGATAGACATTAACTTGCTCGACGAATCTGCCTTTGCTACACTGGGTCCATTATGAGCACTGGGCAAGGACAAGAGACAGCCGTCAAAGCGGCCAAATTTGGCATCTCTCTGGACTGGTTTGCGGTATTGGCGGCGCTGATAGCGGTTTTGCTGGTGAAGCTGGGGTGGTTGCCGGGCGTTTCCTGGTGAAGGAGGACAAGCGAGTATGGCTACCGCAGCGAGCGTGTTGGACGATAGGTCGTCGATTTCATTTCCGAAGCAGCTATTTCGGCTGGTGCCGGGTGTTCTCTTACTGGCTGCAGTCGGGTATGCCGGGAAATTTACTGAACAGTCGATTACAAGGTACGGCAAGGCTCACCATCTAACGCTTCCGAACATCGAATACGTGTTGTGGGCGATTGTGTTCGGGCTGATCCTGGCCAACACGCTAGGCGTGCCGGAGGTGTTTCGAGCCGGCGTGGCGACCTACGAGTTCTGGTTGAAAGCCGGCATCGTTTTGCTCGGGGTTCGCTTTCTGCTAGGCGACGTACTCAAGCTGGGTGGCATTAGCCTGTTGGCGGTGGTCATTGAGCTAGCGGTTTCCATCGCGGTAATGACGTGGCTCGGGCGATGGTTCGGCCTGCCGGATAAGCTAACCAGCCTGCTTGCGATCGGCTCATCGATTTGCGGTGTTTCGGCGATTATCGCCGCGAAGGGTGCGATTGATGCCGACGACGAAGATGCATCCTACGCCATTGCGGCCATACTTGCAATTGGGGCCGTCAGCTTGCTCGTGTTTCCCTTAATCGGGCATGTCCTGGGTTTGAGCGATCACGCGTTTGGACTTTGGGTTGGGCTGGCGGTTGACAACACGGCGGAAGCGACGGCTGCCGGTGCGCTTTATTCGGACGCTGCCGGCAAGATTGCCGTACTGGCCAAGACGGCACGAAATGCGACGATTGGCTTCGTCGTGTTGGCCTACGCCGTCTACTGGGCTCGCAAGGCGCGAGTGAAGGAAGTGACTAACAAGGCCGCATTCCTGTGGCAGAAATTCCCCAAGTTTGTCTTGGGTTTCTTGCTGGTTTCAGTGCTGGCAACCGTCGGCCTGTTTTCCAAGCCCCAGATCACAAGTCTGGCAAACCTTTCGCGATGGGCCTTTCTGTTGACGTTCGCCGGTGTCGGTTTGAGAACCGATCTTCGCGAAATGCGGAAGCAGGGGTTACGGCCCTTGGTAGTCGGCACGATGGGCGAGATTGCAGTTGCCGCCGTCACACTCGGGTTAGTATACGGCGCCTCGAAGTACTTCGCGCTATAAGAACGCCAGAGCTTTGGCCGGGATGAAGACCGGCAAACGCGGATGGCTTGATCCGAAGCGAGGTGGCGGCTCGTAAACTTCAGGGGCGCTCCAGCACGTCGCGGCTCACTTCGGCATTCGCCTGCTGATGCGAGCCGGTCAGAAGCCAGATCAGAATCCGCCCCGGCGCCAGACGACCCGCCCGTTCACGACCGTAGCCAGTGGGCCACCCGTCAGCGCTCGCCCGTGGAATGGCGTGTTGCTGCTCTTCGACGGCGACTTGTTTACGTCGTAGGTCCATTTGTGATCGAGGCTGAAGATGGTGATGTCGGCATCCGAGCCGATGGCTAAAGAGCCCTTGGGCAGGGCCAGGATCTTGGCCGGGTTCTGCGTAAACAGGGCTACGAAACGCGAGAGTGACAGCTTGCCGCCATGAAACAGACGCTCGAGCGCCAGTGGAAGTGCGGTCTCGAGCCCGATAATGCCGAACGGGCAGCGCTCGAACTCCTGCATCTTTTCACTGCCGGGGTGCGGCGCATGGTCGGTGGCGATGGCATCGATGGCGCCGCTGAGGAGCCCGTTGGTGACCGCTTCCACATCGCAAGGCTCGCGTAGCGGCGGCTTCATCTTATAGTTGCTGTCGTACGGGTGCATGTCGGAGTCGGCCAGCACGAAATGGTGTGGGGTCGCTTCCGCGGTGACCCGCAGGCCGCGGGACTTTGCGAACCTCACCATCTCAACCGAGTGCTGGGACGAGATATGGGCGACGTGATATCGGGCCCCCGTGACTTCCGCGAGGATGATGTCGCGCGCCACCATGACGTCTTCGGAACTGCGGGGAATGCCGCGAAGGCCTAACCGAACGGACTCCAAACCCTCATGCATGTCGCCGCCTGCACTCAGGTTCAGGTCCTCGCAGTGTTCAATCAGCGGCATATCGAGCGAGCGGGCGAACTCCATGGCCCGGCGGACCAACCGGGCGTTCATCACTGGTTTGCCATCGTCGGAAATGGCGACGATGCCGGCCTGCTTCATGGATCCGATGGCTGCCAATTCCTGGCCGGCGCTGCCCTTGGTGATAGCGCCGATGGGGTAGACATTCACCACGGCGAATTGCCGGGCGCGTTCTTTGATGTAGCTGGTGACGGTTGCGTTGTCATTGATCGGTTGTGTGTTGGGCATGCAGCAGACCGAAGTAAACCCGCCCGCAGCAGCGGCCCGCGACCCGCTCTCAATGGTTTCGGCGTACTCAAAGCCCGGCTCGCGCAGATGGACATGAATGTCCATGAAGCCTGGCGCCACAATCTGCCCGCTCGCATCAATCACTTCACTGCCAGTGGCGTCGATCCCCTCTGCGACTTCGCAAATGCGGCCGTCTTCCGTCGCCACGTCGCAGAGACGATCGACATTGTTTACCGGGTCGACGACGCGTCCGTTCTTGATCACCAGGCGTCGACTCATTGCCCCAGCACCCTTTCCAGGACCGCCATGCGCACGGCGATTCCATTTTCAACCTGGTTCAGGATGGCGGAGCGCTGGGAATCGGCCACTTCAGAAGAGATCTCGCGCCCACGGTTAATGGGCCCGGGATGCATGACGATCACATTCGGCTTGGCCAGCAAGATGTGCTCCGGCCGGAGACCGTAGAACGAAAAATACTCATCAGCCGGAAAGGCGGCTTCGTGCTGCCGTTCCAACTGCACGCGCAACATCATGATGACGTCCACGTCGCGGATCGCTTCGCACATATCACTGGTCAATTCAACGCCGGGTGCCATCTGTTTCATGTCGCTGGGCAAAAGGGAGGCTGGTCCGCAGAGCACAATCTGCACGCCGTACTTGGAGAGGAGATAGATGTTCGACCGAGCCACACGGCTGTGGGCGATATCACCAATGATCGCGATGCGTAAATTATCGAGTGTCAGGCAGCGGTCGAGGATGGTACGCGCGTCGAGCAGCGCTTGGGTGGGATGTTCATGCGTACCATCGCCCGCGTTGATAATAGGTACCGGCAAATAGCGGGAGAGGAAATGCGGCGCACCGGAGGCTGCGTGCCGCATGACGATGGCATCGGGCCGCATGGCGCCCAGCGTGTTAAGGGTGTCCACCAGCGACTCGCCTTTCGAAACGCTGGAAGCCGAGGCAGTGATGGAGAGGACGTCAGCGCCGAGACGTTTCGCGGCTATTTCAAAGCTGGTCCTTGTTCGGGTGGAGGCTTCGAAAAACAGGTTGACGATCGTCTTGCCTTTTAGAACGTCGAAGCGTTTGAAGGGTTCGTTCGGGGGCGGCTGGAAGTCGTGACTGCGCGACAGAATCGCGTCGATGTGAGTTCGGCTTAACCCCTCTATACCAAGCAGCCCCGATTTCATAACCGTCACCTAGCTTGTTTCCACCGTTTCGGCCACCCGTTCCACCAGCAACACTCGCTCGTGGTCGTCGATCTCCTGGAACTTCACCTCGATGATCTCGTTCGCCGTGGTCTCAACCACACGGCCGATGTAGCTGGCCGCGACTGGTATCTCGCGATGGCCGCGGTCGATCAACACCAGCAACTGGACGCGAGCCGGACGCCCATAATCGAACAGTGCGTCGAGCGCGGCACGCACGGTGCGGCCGGTGTAGAGGACATCGTCCATCAGAATGATGTCACGCCCCACGATGGAGAACGTGATGTCGGTGGAATTGATGATCGGGCGTTCCGCAACCGTCGAGAGATCGTCGCGATACAAAGTGATATCGAGGATTCCGACCGGGATCTGGCGGTTTTCGAGACTCTTGATCTTGGCTGCCAGCCGCTGGGCCAGCGGGACGCCGCGCCGCCGGATTCCGATGAAAGCGAGCTTGTCGAGATCGGGGCTCTTCTCCAGAATCTCGTGCGCCAGGCGGACAAGGGTTCGGTCGATCTCGGAGGCGCTCATCAGTTGCTTCTTCTCGCGTGTAATCGGCATGCTCTCCTCCCGGTTTTCTTGCTGAACGACAGAGTATCAGACGCTTGCTCTTACCTTCGCCCCTACCACTCCGTCAGGCGGCTGCGAATTCGCCTCGCCATCTTCTCGATCTCCTCTGTCTTCTTAACGGACGATATCGGAACCACGTGATCGCCGGCCTTTTGAATCTCGTCTTTCAGCTGCTGCGCCAGCACAAGCAAGTCGTTCGCCTCCTTGAGCGCTTTATCGTGCTCGGACTTGGCCACGGCGTCTTTTTGCGATTTGCCGTTCGGCAGCTTGTGGTCTTCGTTGTCGTGAAGATCAGGCAATTGCAGGGTCGGATCCTGGGGAACCTGGGGCACTGCTCCCGCCTGTAGAACGAACAGGCAGAGTGCTGCGACCGCGGCCGCGCGCTTCTTATTCAAACGCATACCGTTGCTATGATAAGGCACACATGAGCCTGCATGAAAGCGGTTTAAATGCCCTCGAAGGGAGCCGCGAGGGATGGAAGTAGGAGTCGGCATCGTCGGCGTCGGGAACGTGGGCACGGGAACGCTGCAGATCCTGGCTGAGAATGCGCACTCGATCGAGGAGAAACTGGGCTTCCCGCTGCGCGTGAAGGCTGTTTGCAGCCGCAGCATTCACACCAAGTCCCTGCCGGGCCTGGATGCGTCCATGGTACGGACGACCGACTGGCGCGATGTGGTTGCGCATCCAGAAGTGGATATCGTTGCCGAACTGATCGGCGGTGTCGGGACAGCGGGACAGGTGATTGAGGGCGCCTTCCAGGCGAATAAGTCCGTGGTTACGGCCAACAAAGAGTTGATGGCGTTGCGAGGCGCCGAACTGTGGCACTCGGCGATTGCGGGCGGCGTCAATCTGGCGATGGAAGCAAGCGTGGCCGGGGGAATACCAATTCACGCCGTACTGCGCGAAGGAATCGCCGGCGACCGCGTCACCGGGCTCTTCGGCATTCTGAACGGCACCAGCAACTTCATCCTGACTGAGATTGAGCGCAGCAACGCATCCTTCGACAGCGTCCTTTCGGATGCTCAGCGCCTGGGCTACGCAGAGGCCGACCCGTCAGCCGACGTCGATGGCTTGGACGCCCGCTCCAAACTGGCGATTCTAGCCGCGCTCGCCTTCGGCGAAAAACTGACGCCCGCCGACATTTTCACGGAAGGCATCCGGCGTATTCTGCCGGTCGACTTCGATTACGCCCACCAGCTTCGCCACACCATCCGGTTGCTGTGCTCGGCACGGCAAACCAGCAGCGGCCTAATGCTGTCCGTGAGGCCTTGCCTGGTTCCTACATCGACCATTCTGGCCAACGTTAAGGGCGCCTACAATGCGATTTGGGTGAAAGGGCTCTACGGCGAAGATACCTTTTACTATGGGCGCGGCGCGGGATCGAGGCCGACTGGTGTTGCCGTAGTCAGCGACCTGATGAAAGTAGCGCGCGAGATCCGGTTCGGCAGCCCTGCTCGCGTCAGCCCCTTCGCCCACGAGCGGCTGGGCGAATACAGGCCGCGGCCGATTACCGAATTTGAGTCTGCCTACTACGTGCGCTTTCGCGTGGAAGATCGCCCTGGCATTATCGCCACCTTGGCGGGAATTCTTGCTAAACATAAGATCAGCCTGGATGCGATCCTGCAATTGCCGTCGGAAAACTGGCGCGATCTGCCATTTGTTCTTACTACGGTTCCCACCAAGGAGCAGGCCATCCGCGAGGCAATCGCCGAAATGAGGACAGCCGATTTTCTCCTGGAGTCACCGCTCGCAATGCCCTTGGAACGAGGGTTTTAGCGGCACCGTCCGCACGGCGGGGTTGGCCGCCTCCTATGCTAAACTTCGAGAGACCACACCCAAGGACGGAGAGGTGGCTGAGTGGTCGAAAGCAGCGGTTTGCTAAACCGTCGTAGTGCCTTAAAGCGCTACCGTGGGTTCAAATCCCACCCTCTCCGCCAGATTGCTCCACTTCCCATCTTTGATATCCTCGAAAGTTAAGAGCAGGTTTTTACCGAGGTTTTCTCATGTCCGGACACAGTAAATGGGCCACAATTAAGCACAAGAAGGCCGCCCTCGATTCCAAGCGCGGCAAAGTTTTTACCCGCCTCATCAAGGAGATTATGATCGCTGCCCGCGGGGGCGGCGGTGATCCCGACGGCAACCCCCGTCTGCGGACCGCCATCCTGGCTGCCAAGTCCGTCAGCATGCCGGCCGACAACATCAAACGGGCCATCATGCGCGGTACGGGTGAGTTGGAGGGCGGCCAGATCGACGAAATCCTGTTTGAAGGCTATGGTCCGGGAGGCGCCGCAGTACTGGTCTCCGTCGCGACGGATAACCGCAATCGAACGGTTAGTGAGATCCGTCATGCGTTCTCCAAGAACGGTGGCAACCTCGGTGAACACGGCAGCGTTGCGTGGATGTTTGAGCGCAAGAGCCAGATCTTCATCGAAGGCGACAAGACTACGGAAGATCAGTTGATGGGCATCTTGTTGGACGTCGGCGCCGACGACATCCGAGACCAGGGCGGTACCTGGGAGGTCCTGTCCCCGCCAGAAGCCCACGACGCCGTGTTGAAAGCGCTAACCGATGCCAAGATCCCGACGGAATCGGCCGAGATTGCGATGGTTCCCAAGAACACCGTAAAGCTCGAAGGCAAGAACGCTCAAGCCATGATGAAGCTTTACGATGTTCTGGACAATCAGGATGACGTCCAAAACGTCTACGGCAACTACGAGTTCGACGAGGCCGAAATCGAGGCGCTCACCTAAGGCTTTACCGGCCGGCACGGGCGCGGAAGCTACCGAAAATGCGAATCCTTGGCGTGGACTGCGGGACCGAACGTACCGGCTATGGTGTGATCTCGAGCGATGGCCGCCGTCATCAGTTCATAGCCGCGGGGGTGATCCGCACGGGAACGTCGGTTGATCTCGGCAGCCGGCTTGCGATGATTGCCGCCGAACTGCGGCGGATTTGCGGCGACTACCGGCCCGAGATCGTCGCCGTTGAGGAAGTGTTTCACGCTGTCAACGCGAAGTCGTCTTTGAAACTGGCCCACGTTCGCGGAGTGGTTCTCTTGGTCGTCGCCGAGGCGGGCCTTCCGCTGGGCGAATACTCGCCACTGGAAGTCAAGATGAGTGTTGTTGGCTATGGCAGGGCGGAGAAGCAGCAAGTACAAATGATGGTTCGCTCCCTACTGCAGATCGACACTGAGATGGCGTCACACGATGTTTCAGATGCCCTCGCTGTCGCCATTTGCCACGCCACCAGGGCCCCCTATACCGCGGCGATTGAGGCTCGTTTATGAAGAGAATTGCCAGCCGCGCCTGCAGAGTCCTATTTGCCGCGGTGTTCGGCGCGGCCTGCGCTTGGGCCGCCGTTGGTGCGCCTCGAGTCATTTTTACCAAGAGCTTCCCGGGCAGCGTTCCGGCCTACGTTTCAATCGCGGTCGATAAGTCCGGTAACTTCGAGTACAAAGAAGCAGCGGATGATGACCGTCCGCTGACAGCAACACTTTCCCCTGCCGACACGGCAAAGCTGTTCTCTCTCGCCGAGCAGCTGGGTTTCTTCAAGTCTCCATTGGAATCGGGTCTAAAGGTTGCCAACACGGGCAAAAAGACCTTCCGTTATGAACCCGAGACCGGGGCGGCGTCGGAAGCGGTGTTCAATTGGAGCGTTGAGATTCCCGCGCAGCAGTTGCTGGCACTGTTTGAGAAGATTAGCTCGACGGAACAAGCTTGGGCTTTCCTCGACCGCACGGTCCACTTCGATCACCTGGGTGTCAATCAAGCCTTGAGCGTAGTGGAATCCCTCTGGATAGACAAGGAGCTGATTACTCCCCAGCAGTTTCTCCCGCTTCTGACGCGCATTACCAAACAGGAATCAATCATGCACTTAGCCCGCGATCGCGCGGCTCGATTGAAGGACGAATTCGAGGCCGCTAATCAGCCGGACGCAAAACCCGATGCCAAAGGGGCTGGTGCCAACGGCTCGGACACCAAGACTCCAGAGGCTAAGAACCAATGATGAATTGGGTCCTGCGTGCGTGCTGTCTGGCCTTGATGGTCTCGGCTCCGCCGGTTTCCTTCGCGGAAACCCAGCAAACTGCGCCACTCGACACGAGCCCGGCGCCGCCGGTGGTTGCCGGCAAGACGACGCCTCCTGAGCAAGCTCCGCAGTCGGAAGATCAGGAACTGGCGCTGTTAATTCAGGAGTCGAACCGCAGTCCCATTGATTTCGTGCGCGACATGGAGAAGTTCCTCCTCAAGTATCCCGACGCAAAGCGTAAGAATGAGATCACGCGTGGTTTGTTCCAGGCTTCGCGTGACCTGAAGGACGAACGGCGCATTGCCATTTACGGAGAGCGTCTGCTAGCGCAGGATCCGGACGATATCAGCGTTTTGGGGGTAACGGCCCGCGCACTAAATTCATTTGAGGATCCCAAGGCCGCCGCCAAGGCTCTCGAATATGGGAGGCGGCTGGAGCAGCGACTCCGGGAAAACACCAAAGCGCTGGAGCGCGAGACGAACTCCCGTGAAAAAGGACAGCGACGTTTCGAACTCGCCAAGCAGTTGGGCGAGTCCCTTGTGATTCAGGCCAATGCGCTGGGGACGCTCGGCCAGGTGACCGAAGCGGTTGCGGTCGCTAAGAAGGCTTTCGACGAGTTTCCTTCCGCCGATTCCGCGCGGGCAACCGGCCGAGAGCTCGAGAAGGCAGGGAAGTACGACGAAGCGCTGGTTTGCTACGCCAACGCTTTCGCGATGGCCGATTCGGGTGAGGGACATGTGCGCGACAGGCAGAAGCTTGCCGAACTTTACGCGAAGACCCATAAGTCGGAAGCCGGCCTGGGAGATATCGTGCTGGCGAGCTACGATCAGATGACTATCCTGGCCGAACAAAGGCGGCAGCGCTACGGCAACACGCCTGTCACACAGCCGATCAATTTTCAGCTCTCCGGCCCGGAAGGTGCGAAACTGCCGCTGCTTTCCCTGAAAGGCAAAGTCATCGTCATAGATTTCTGGGCCACCTGGTGCGAGCCTTGCCGTATTCAACATCCGCTGTTTGAAGAGCTGAGAGACCATTTCAAAGCCGACAACCGCGTGGTGTTTCTGGAAGTTAATGCCGATCAGGACCGGTCGCTGGTCCCCCGCTTCCTGCAAGATCAAGGGTGGGATTCCGGTATCTACTTTGAAGACGGTCTGGTAGCCGCGCTCAATATCCAGAGTCTCCCAACGACGGTGCTACTCGGCCGCAATGGCGATGTCTACAGCAAGCTGATTGGCTTCTCGCCCAGGAATTTCGTTGATCTTGTAACTGAGCGCATTAACAACGCTCTGGCCACAAATGGCGCCGCTGCCCCGCCCATGGCGACGCAGGCAAATTGAATGATCCGGACTGAGCCACGATGAGTTCCCCCTTTGACCGTGTGGTTTGGATCGTACTGGATAGTGTGGGAATCGGTGAAATGCCGGATGCCGCTGCTTATGGGGATGCGGGGAGTGATACCCTCGGCAACATCGCAAAGCAGCGGCGGCTTACACTGCCGAATCTTCGCCGCCTGGGATTGGCCAACATAAAGCCCCTAACTGGACTGGATCCGGTCGAACAGCCGGCCGGCGCATTCGGCAAGTGTGCCTTGGCCTCACCGGGTAAGGATACGACCACTGGTCATTGGGAGATGGTCGGCATTCATCTCGCGAAGCCCTTCCCGCTTTATCCCCAGGGCTTTCCACCCGAAATTATGCGGGAGTTTGAAGCCCGCATCGGCCGGAAGACGCTGGGCAACAAGGCAGCCTCCGGAACTGAAATCATCAAAGAACTTGGCGAAGAACATGTCCGCACCGGTTTCCCCATCGTTTACACTTCTGCCGATAGTGTGTTTCAGATAGCCGCGCACGAGGACGTGATTCCCCTGGCCGAGCTCTATCGCATCTGTCAGATTGCACGGGATCTGCTGCGTGGACCAAACGAAGTGGGGCGGGTGATTGCGCGTCCGTTCGAGGGCAATCCCGGGGCGTTTGTTCGAACGCCAAATCGCAAGGACTTCGCTGTTCCTCCTCCGCCCGGCATGTTGCTGGATCAACTCCAGGAGAAACACGTTCCGGTTTACAGCATCGGCAAGATAGCCGATATCTTTCTGCATCGAGGCATCGACCGTTACGTAAAGACCAAGAACAACGGCGATGGGATGCATAAGATCAGCGTGGCCCTGCGGGAACAGACGACCGGTCTTGTATTCGCTAACCTGGTTGACTTTGACCAGTTCTATGGTCATCGCAATGACGTGGAAGGTTATGCGTCGGCGCTCGAATCCGTCGACGTGTGGCTGCCATCGTTGAATCTACGGGAACGGGACCTGGTGATTATCACGGCCGATCATGGCTGCGATCCCACCACGCCCTCCACCGATCATTCGCGCGAGTACACGCCGCTGCTTGTGTACGGGCCGCAGGTTAAGCCGGGCGTGAACCTCGGCACGCGCGCAACTCTCTCCGACATCGGCCAGACCGTGGCCGAGAACTTCGGCACCCAGATCCCGCACGGGACGAGCTTTTTGTATGACATTTGGAAAGGATCGCAAGACAAGCCCTCATGAGAAGACGAATAATCGCAGGTAACTGGAAGATGTACAAGACCGAACAACAGACGGTCGAGTTTTTTCAGCACTTCAGCCCCTTACTGGCAGGCCTCAGCAGCTGTGATGTAATCATCTGCCCTACCTTTTTGGCGATCGCGGCCGCCGTCCGCGCCGCGGCAGGAACGCTGACCCAGATCGGCGGCCAGAATCTCTATTGGGGGAAAGAGGGCGCGGTAACCGGCGAGGTATGTGGTGACATGCTACTGAGCGCGGGCTGCCGCTGGGTGCTGGTCGGGCACAGCGAACGCCGTCAGTACTTTCATGAGACCGATGCGGACGTCCTTCGGAAAACGCAGGCCGCGCTCGAAGCCGGGCTTGCCCCCATCATCTGCGTAGGCGAGAAGTTGGAAGAACGCAAGAGCGGCAAAACTGAGCGGGTGCTGATTGAGCAGTTTGCCGCCGGCGTAGCCGGGCTGACTGAAGAGCAATTTTCCAAGGTGGTGATTGCATACGAACCCGTATGGGCCATCGGAACCGGTCAGACCGCTACGCCGGAGATCGCTGCTCAAGCGCACGCCCTGATTCGGGCGGAGGCCGAAAAACGCTTCGGATCGGACGCTGCCCAGCTGTTACGTATTCTCTATGGCGGCAGTGTCAAGCCGGACAACATCGAGAGTTTGATGAAGGAGACGGAACTCGACGGCGCTCTGGTCGGCGGGGCGAGTCTGGATCCGCATTCATTCATTAAACTCATCAAAGCGGCCTAATGCAGGCCGGTCCCGTACCGAGGTCCAACCTCAACATAGATCCACCGGCCGTCGCTAACTGGGCCTGGCGAACTCCTGAAAGTTCCTCCGGAACAGGCGGTCAACGTCTGTCTCGATGTCCTGTTTCGAGACCGGGCGGCCGTCCTCGGCCAAGAGCCGATATGTGTTCGTCAAAATGGGTGCAAGCGTGCGGCGGGTGTTCCGCCATTTGTAGATGACCTGTTCGAGTATGCGGGCGTCGGAATGCTGAGGGATAAAGCTGGTGCCAATCATCTCCAACCGCTCGCGTGTAATCTCCTCAACGATGGACGGGTTGTTCAGGAACCACCAACATCCAAACGGCAGCAGGTTAGCAAACTTGCGCGCATAAACGCACAATTCATGCTGGTTCTCGCGGCTTAAGACACTTACCAGGAAGCGATTGTTCGGGCAGGAACGGCACAAATACTCGAGCGCCCTCAGGTCAGCCATTCCGGAGGCGTCGCCGGCGAGACGAAGTGCCGGATTCACCTGGAGGCGTACGCCAATCATCAACGACAACGGGATGTCGAACTCCCGGCAGACGGGCAAAACAGCACCACTGAGGAACGAGGTTCGTAGATCATCAGCTGGACACCGGAACGTATCCGGCAGTGAGACGGCCATGTACACCGGCTTCATGCGCTCGCACCACTTCACTAGAAACCGGCGGACCTCCGTGATGGTCTTGCCGGTTGCTTTCGCGTCGACATCGAATCCATCAGCGGCCACCGCCTGCCAGTTTTCCGTCCATTTGTTCAGGATTCGATCCAGACGGAGTACCGGGCGCAGCAGCGGGTGCTGATGCGAGCCATGCTTCCACAACGGACCCTCTGTAGGATCGAGCGGGTCGTTGGTCATGGCCGCTTCGCTGATGCCGGCGAGCTGAAAAACACGCTCGATGTGAGAAGCGATCTCTTGCTTCGCAAACCAGGCACGGGCCTCGCGCAAATCGGCTGAGGCTGTCGGCAAATCGAATGCCTTCAGTACCGCAATCACACCGCGAGAGGCCTCGGAAACCGGGGGGTGCTCAACGAAGAGAGCCTGCCAGATGAGATCTGCCTGTTCGGTCTTCGACAGCGCAAAGTAGTGCGCTGGCTTTACCGGTGAAGAGCGGAACAGTTCCGCTTCGAGGTAGTGGTAAGTAATCAGTTCGTCGATGCCCCACAGGCCGAGTGACCCCAGCGATGGTGTAAAAAGATGGGTGTGAACGTCGATAAATCGGGTGTTCGTCAACGCGCCAGTGACTGCTTCGGCAATCTGATGGCTGTCAAGGGATGGTTGCTGCATCGTTATTTGCCCGTTCATCAGCATATCGTTGCCGGTGCGCTAGTTTGCGGATTTCCACGCCTCAATTCCCCAAGCCCATAGTTCCGGTAGTCTTCCGCTCCGCAAAGCGGCCGGCGGCGCCAAGCCTAGAAACACAAAAGCATCGCATAGGTGCGTGACGGCGTCACTATTCCGTAAAGGCTCCGCGCCCGTCTGCTTGCTGAGTTTTTGTCCGGCGGCATTTATAACCACCGGCAGATGTAAGTATCGGGGCTGGCGGTACCCGAGGTGTCGTTGTAAATAGACCTGGCGCGGCGTCGAGTCGAGCAGGTCCGCCCCGCGCACCACGTCGGTGACCCCCTGTTCCGCATCGTCCACGACCACCGCAAGCTGGTAGGCAAACAGACCGTCGTTGCGCTTGAGCACAAAGTCGCCAACGCTCGATTCGAGACATTGTTCGAAGAGTCCGTGGGCTCGGTCGGTGAAGGCCACTGGATCATCGTCGACACGCAAGCGCCACGTGCGAGCGGTCTTGCCTTCGGCGAGACCATTGCGGCAGGTCCCTGGATAGCGAGCGCTATGGTCGGCCGATGGACCAATCTGCGAATCGAGAATCTCCTTGCGCGAACAGCCGCAAGCATAAAGAAGACCCTTCCCCGTCAGGCGGCCGAGCGCCTCCGCATAAGCCTTCTGCCGCTCGGGCGAGGACTGATAGAGAACCTCATCCCCCCATTCAAAGCCAAACACTTCCAACGTCCGTAGGATGTCAGCCGACCAACGCTTCGAACAGCGGGTGGCGTCGATGTCCTCCATACGGATCAGCCACTCCCCCCGATGGGCGCGCGCGTCGAGATAGCTTCCGGTTGCAGCCACCAGCGAGCCGAAGTGCAGCGGCCCGGTCGGTGAAGGCGCGAAGCGGCCGCGATAGAACTGGCTCACGCCCCCATTGTAGAAAGACGATCAGGGCCCTATTCTTCGTCGGCGCGCAGCTTCGCCAGCACAGATATATCTTCGAGGGTAGTTGTGTCACCCTTCAGTTCGGTGCCGCTGGCAACGTCTCGCAGCAGGCGCCGCATGATTTTGCCGCTGCGCGTCTTCGGAAGCGCATCGGTGAAACGGATGTCGTCCGGCTTGGCGAGAGAGCCGATCTCATGCGCTACCCACGCCCGCAGTTCGTTCTTCAGTTCTTCCGATGGTTGCAGCCCAGCCTGTAGAGTGACGAAAGCCGCGATGGCTTGGCCCTTTAGTTCATCCGGGCGTCCCACCACGGCCGCTTCGGCTACTTTGGGATGCGCCACGAGTGCCGATTCCACTTCCATTGTGCTGAGGCGATGTCCGGATACGTTAATGACGTCGTCAATCCGGCCCATGATCCAGATGTAGCCGTCTTCGTCCTTGCGGGCTCCGTCACCGGTGAAGTAGATGCCCGGCAGCTGCGACCAGTATTGCTGCTTGAATCGATCAGGGTCACCGTAGATGTTGCGAAGCATAGCCGGCCAGGGCTTTTTCACCACCAGGTACCCACCACCGCCAAGAGGCACGGAATCGCCTTCGCGGGTTACCACATCGGCGGCGACGCCGGGCAATGGCCGGGTCGCCGAGCCTGGCTTGGTCGGCGTCGCACCAGGCAAGGGCGAGATCATGATCATGCCCGTCTCGGTTTGCCACCAGGTGTCAACGATCGGACAACGATTCCGCCCGATTTGCTCGCGGTACCACATCCAGGCTTCCGGGTTAATCGGTTCACCGACCGAGCCCAGTAGTCGTAGCGACTCCATGCCGTGTTTCTGCGGCCACTCGTTACCAAGGCGCATCAGTGCGCGGATTGCCGTGGGCGCCGTATATAGAATCGACACTTTATGACGGTCGATCATTTCCCAGAAGCGATCGGGCTTCGGCCACATCGGGCCGCCCTCATAGATCAATGTGGTTGTGCCATTCAGCAGCGGGCCGTAGACGATGTAGCTGTGGCCCGTCACCCAGCCGATGTCGGCTGTGCACCAGTAGATGTCTTCCTCGCGAAGATCAAACACCCACTTGGCCGAGGCGTAAGTTCCTACGGCATACCCGCCAGTGGTGTGCAGGATACCCTTCGGCTTGCCCGTTGTGCCGGATGTATAGAGCAGGAACAGAGGATGCTCAGCGTCCAACGGCTCGGCGGGACATTCGCTCGAGGCAAAGGTCATAGCGTCGTGCCACCAGACATCGCGCCCTTCCACCATTGTCACGTTCGATTTAGTTCGCTGGAAGACCACGCATCTCTTCACCGTCGGGCATGAACTGAGCGCCTCATCCACAGTCGGCTTTAGCTTGATCTCAGCGCCGCGGCGGTAGGTTCCGTCCTGGGTGATCACAAACGAAGCCTGGCAGTCGTGAATGCGATCCACCAGTGCGGCGGCCGAGAAACCGCCAAAGATCACCGTGTGGGGTGCTCCGATGCGCGCGCAGGCCAGCAAGGCGACGGGGAGCGCGGGCGTCATCCCCATATAGATGGCCACGCGGTCACCCTTTTGAACGCCCAGCGACTTGAGAACATTGGCAAACTTGGAAACTTCGATCAGCAACTGCTGGAAGGTGAGCGTTTGAACCTCTCCCGGTTCACCCTCCCAAATCAGGGCTGCCTTGTTGCGGCGCCAGCTTGCCACGTGACGGTCGAGGCAGTTGTAGCAGATGTTGGTCTCGGCGCCAACGAACCACTTGGCGAAAGGCACCTCCCATTCGAGCACTTTGTCCCACTTCGTAAACCAGTGCAAATCCTCGGCTATCTTCCCCCAAAAGGTCGCCGGATCGGCATCAGCCTCCTGGTAGAGTTTTTCGTAGTCGGCGATGCTTCGAACATTCGCCTTAGACTGAAATTCCGCCGGTGGATTAAAGACGCGGGCCTCTTTGAGAACGGAGTCAATTCCAGACTGCGTGGTCATTCTTGTGTCCTTTTTGGTGTCTTGAACGCCTAAACTTTTCTCAGAGTATCGCAGCGGTCTGTTCGTTTAGTTTAGGAAACTCCGTCGCTGCGGGCCTGCCGCCCTATTGCCAGTACTGCCACTGGCGGGCCCAGATTACGTAGCCGCATAGGCAGGCATTGGTGACAGCATGGACCAGAATACAGTCGGCAACCGATTTGGTCCGAATCATCCACCAGTTGTAGATGAAGCCGGTGAGCAATCCGACATCCCAGTACGGCCCATGCTCCAATGCGAACAGAACGGCCACGGTGAAGAATGAGGCCTGAGAATAAGTCCCTAGCGGAACCCTTTCGAAGTCTGGGCGAATCAGCCAGCGCATCAGCCAGGCGCGCCAGAACAGCTCTTCTACGACCGGCACGATGACAATGGCCCGCATGGACCGCCAAGCGAGTACCCACCAGTTCTGCAGATCTGATGCAGGGATCGAGGAATGCAGTTGGCCGATGAGTCGGTTTTGAAACAGAACCGAGTTGCGGTAGCCCGGAATGAGCGCGTCGGGCGCAATCCAGAGAAAGAATACAGCGATTCCCAGCACGGTGCCGGCGGCGGGCGTCACCACTTGCCATTTACAGTCCCGAGGCCAGCAATAGAAGCATACTGTCCCCATCAGGATGACCCTCACCGGGCTTTCCCATACTGGGTTCATGGGAACGCGGCCGGCCAGCGCCAGAGAGAGCAGAAACAGGGCAAACGGAATGACATAGGGGGCCGACGGATGGGCGCGCATTCCATCGGCCAACGCTCTGAAGGGCAAGCGGAGCTAACCGATCTGGCTCATGAACGTACGGATCTTGGCCTGTTCCTGCGGCGTTGCCAACGCCAGCGCACGGTCGGCTTCGTTCTTGGCGCCCGCCTTGTCCCCCGACTTGAGCAGCGCCATGGCCAGATGCAGGTGGAATGTAGCGTTCTTGGGATCCCCGGCTATCGCCGTCTTGAGCGACTGTATCGCCTGCGCGTAGAGGTTCTTCTGGTAGTAGATGTACCCTAGCGTGTCGGAGATCTCGGTGCTGTCTGGCTTCTGTTTCCTCGCTTTCTCCGCCAGCGTCAGGGCTTGATCGAGATCCTGGCCATCTTCGGCTTCGATGTAGGCGAGGTTATTCAAGGCCGTAACGTTTTCCGGCTCGACGCCCAGTACCTTCAAGTAGCCCTCCCGAGCCTGTTTTTTCTCGCCCGTCGCATCCAGCAGAAGTGCCCTCTGGAGGGAGCCCTCCACACCTTTCGGATTTGCGTTCTGCGCCTGCTCGAAGGATGCCAGCGAGGCTTGATTCTGACCTAGCCGCCGCTGCATTAAACCCAGCCGCAGCCATAGATCTTCCGAGTTCGTCGTGGTCTTGAGGATGGTCTTGTAGTTCTCAGCTGCGTCGGAGTATTTGCCAAGTTGCGCCTGGAAATTTGCCAGGGCGTATAGATAGTCGAGCCGCTTCGGGTTGTCCCGCGCCAGTTGCTGGAGGTTCTTGATCGCGTCATCGCTCTTCCCTTGTTTGATCAGCACCGTTTGCATACCCAGGTAGCCACGCGAATCCGGGGACGTTGAATTCCAGAGCTTCTCGTACTCAGCGTTGGCCTTCGCCAGATCCCCGCGCATCAAGTAAACGTTGGCCATGTAGTAACGCGCGTCGGCGAAGGTGGGGTACTTCGCGACCAGATCTTCGAGATCGGGCAGTGCCTTGTCGGACTCATTCAAACCGATCAGCGCGCGGTCCTTGATCAGCCGGGCGTCCGCGTTGCCAGGGTCGCTCGTTAATACGCCGTCGGTCTGCTCCAGTGCTTTCCCGTGCTGGCCACGATCCTCATAAATGCGGGCGGAAACGATGCGCGCTCCCGGGAGGTTGATTGGGGGGACATGGGTTTCGGCCAGACGGCTGGCTTCCAATGCCTCGCTGAGCGCATTGTCGGTATCGCGGGTCTCAAAGTAGGCACGCGACAGATAGAAGTGCAGCAGAGCCTCTTTCGGGTTCTCGGCTACCAGTTTCTTCAACTCCTGCAACGACTGCTGAACGTTCGCCTTCATCCCCGAATCGAGCAGCGTCCCAGCGTAAAGCTCGTTGACACTCAGGTCTTTCGGGTACTTTGCGGCAAGCGACTTGGCTAGTTGCAACGCCTCGTCATGGCGCTTCAGCATGATCAAGATGGACACAGCCTTCCTTTGATAAACCAGCTCGTTGTCGGGGTGCTCCTTCGCGCCTGCCTGGTATTGCGCCAGGGCCAGATCGTATTTCTTACTAGATGGCTGGGCGAAAAAATCGCCGACCATCTCATGTCCATTCGGGAAGGTCTTCGGGTCGTTGAGTACCGTCTTGATCACTGCCTCGCCTTGCGCTTCGCGACCAGTCGCAAGGTAGTAACTGGCCAGGTTCCTCACAGCCTGCGGGCTGGTTGGATCGTTCTGCAGCCGCAGCTTCAACACTTCTTCTGCCTCGGAAGGCTTCTTCTGGTTGGAATACAAGAGGAACAGGAAATCGTAGCTAGACCCCCATGTTTTGTCATGCGCGATCATGTCCCGGCACAGCTTCTCGGCGTCTTGCGGGCGCCCCGTGGCAGCGTAAGCCTGGGCCAGCCAGCCGACCACCTCGCGCGAATATGGCTGGATTTTCAGCGCCTTCTCAAAATATTCAATGGCCTTCGGCGTATTCTGATCGATGAGATAAACAAAGGCCTCGAGGCGCGTACCCTCGAACGAGTTGGGCTTGTACTTCAGGATCTTGTCGGTCAGTTCCTTAATCTCGGGCTGTAACGACTTGAATTTCTTGGGATCGCTCGCGTAGGCAGCTAGGTAGATTTCCGCCAGTTTGCTGGCGGCGTCGACGTTGTCGGGCTTTAGATCCACCGCCCGGCGGAGGAACCGCGCGGCCTCGCCAGGATTGCCCTGGTCGAGCATGTTCAATCCTTCGCGGTAGTACGCCTCTGCATTCGTCTTATCCTTCGCGATCGCCTTGCGGTACAGGATCGAGGCTTCTTTGTACTTTTTATTGTTGTGGTACTTGTTGCCGGATTCGATCATCCGCTCGGGACTCTGCGAACAGGCCGAGAGGAACAGAAACCCGGTTACAGCTACCAACGATACGAGACGCTTCATAACACTTTGAATTGTATGAGGAATTGCCCCGGAACGGCAATTGCCGTCGGTGCCTTGGGGGAGGAAAGCTCGGAAATAGCGCTTGCCAGGCTAGCGGGGGAGCCGCCGAACGTCGCCTATTGCGCTTCGGCAACCTGCCTTTGGTGGTAAGCGAGAAACGCTGCGGCACCCGCTTTGCCCATGTATCGATCCAGCAAGCGGGGATCCGTTTTCACTAAATCCACCACAATCAACCCATCCAGCGCTTTCGAGAAGTGCGAGTCGATATTGAAGCCTAGCAGCTTTCCGCCGAGCTTCAAGTATTGCTTGAGCAGCACGGGTACGCCCTTTTGGTCCGTTTCGATGTCGGCGATAAACGTCGAGAGCTCCTCGATATCCCACGCCATGCCTTCATTCAGGACATTCTCCCACCGGTTTATCGGTCGTGTGCGGAACGGGCTGCGGGCCCGGACCAAATGCTCCAAATCCTCTGCCCGGCAGTACTGCTTCAGAAAGTTGACCATCAACTCGCGGGAGTTGGGATGGTAGTCGTTGCTGATGCTCACTGGACCGAAGAGTATTTTGTATTGGGGATTCTGCCTCGCGTAGACTCCGATTCCCCGCCAGAGCAACAGCAACGGGGCGTAGCTGCGTTGATACTCGGCGCGAACGAACGAGCGGCCCATTTCGAGGGCAGGGTTAACCTGCTCGATAAAGGCCCGGTGATAAGAGAAGAGAGTAGCCGTGTAGAACCCCTTTATCCCGAAGTTCTGCAGAATCCGGTCGGATTGGCCCAGCCGGTACGCGCCAACCACTTCCCGGGTGGACTGATTCCAGATAAATAAATGCAAGTAGTAGCTATCGAATTCATCCAGGTCAATCGATTTTCCCGTTCCCTCCCCGGTTTGCCGGAATGTGACCTCGCGAAGTCGCCCGATTTCCCTCACTACGTTGGGCATCCGATTCGCGGCTGCGATATAAACCTGGTTGTCGCCTTGCTGATCCAATAGGGCATCCGGTTCCAGGCTCTGGATTTCGCGCTCCATCAGTACGGGATCCGTGGCGGTTACGATAGGTTCCTGTTCGCCTTTCGGCCGGGCCTTACCAAACTTTTCTTTTAGAGGCACGTAAAGGAAGGGCAGCGGCTGCTTGGGATCCTGTCGATTAGCCAGCACAAAAGTCTTCCGGCGCAGGTAATCTGTTCTCTCCTCGTCGCCGGCGAAGCTTTCCAGCTTCTTCGGACTGACCAGATTGCCGACTCGCAGCACCAGCGTTTTGCCCGATTTGTTCAGGAATTCGCGAGTTAGAAGCATGGTGCGCAAGCGGGGGTGGACCATACCAGCCATTTGGAAGCCCAAGCCATTCCTGCCGTCAAAGAAAACTGGAACCACGGGCGCTTTCGCTCGCGTGGCCATCCTGACAATGCCCGTGTTCCAGGGAGGATCGGTCACGACGCGCCTCTGGGCATCGAAGCTCGCCACTTCGCCGGCGGGAAAGACCACCAGCAAGCCGCCCCGGTGTAGCCACTCAAATGCTTCGCGCATGCCTTTTCGGTTCGATTGTTTGGACCCTTCGCCGCCAAAGGGATCCACCAGGATGCACTTCTCAGCCACCTTCGGAAAATGGCCCATCAGGGAGTTGGCCATGATGCGCACGTCCGGCCGCACGTCCTCGAGCAGTGCGCCCAAAACCGTGCCCTCAATCATGCCGAACGGGTGGTTGGCGACCAACAGACAGCTGCCGGTCTTCGGAATTCTTGCGACATCGAGATCGGAAATGCTCCACTGAACTCCGAGCACCCGAAGCAGAGCACGGTAGTAGCTCTCTCCAGGAAGCTGCTCGGCCTCTACCCGGGGATAGAGGGCCTCTAACTCCGGAATGCCGACGTAGTGCTGGAGAATCCGGACCGGCAGCGATGGGTTCAAAGTGTTGAAAACGTCAGGGTAGACGGCGCGTGGCAAAGACGAACGAAGGTGAAAGGAGCCCGGTTCATGACTTGCGTTCATGACTTCCACCCAACCTTACCCGCTTAATGCCAAAATTAAATAAACGTCCGGTAACAGTCTGATGACCGTCGCCTGATATCTGTTACAGCCGTGTGGCTAGCACGACCCGTCTTGCATCAGGCCAGATCGACCTTCACTGGCTCAAGGTGCCAGATTTCGTCAGCGTACTCGCGGATAGCGCGGTCGGAGGAGAAGTATCCCATCCGAGCCGTATTGAGGATCGACATCCTGGTCCAGTGATCCTGATCACGGAATGCCTGGTCCACCCGATCCTGGGTGTCGACATAGGAGCGGTAGTCGGCGAAGAGCAGGTAGGGGTCGCTATTCATCAGGTTGTCGATCAGCGGCCGGAACAGCTTGCGGTCACCGGCGGAGAAATAACCGTTATCGATGGCGTCTACGGCCTCTCGTAACTCGGCGTCTCCGTTGTAGAAATCACGCGGATGGTAGCCCCGTGCCTTCAGCTCGTTCACCTGGTCTACCGTCAATCCGAACAGGAAGAAATTCTCATGACCAACATGATCACGGATTTCTATGTTCGCGCCGTCCAGGGTTCCAATCGTCAGCGCGTTGGTCAGTGCGAACTTCATGTTCCCAGTGCCCGACGCCTCTTTGCCGGCCAGGGAGATCTGTTCAGAGAGGTCAGCCGAAGGATACAGCTTCTGCCCCACCGTGACGTTGTAGTTGGGCAGAAACACAACCCGTAGCCGCCCCCGCACATCGGGGTCGGAATTGACCGTTGCGCCCACCGAATTGATGAGCTTGATGATGAGCTTTGCCATGAAGTACCCCGGCGCTGCCTTGCCGCCAAAAATGAAAGTGCGTGGCACGATATCGAGGTCCGGGTTCTTCTTCAGCCGTTGATATTGCGTAATAATATGCAGCACCTTCAGGTGTTGGCGCTTATATTCATGAAGCCGCTTTACCATTACGTCGAAAAGGCAGGCGGGGTCGACGACAATCCCGGTGCTGGAGTGGATGTAAGCCGTCAGATCCGCTTTCACCTGCTTTTGAGACTCGCGCCACTCGTGGCGGACGTGGCTATCGTCGGCGAGTGGTTCCAGCCGCTTGAGTTCGTCCAGATTGGTAACCCAGCTGCCCCCGATGTGCGATGTGATGAGCGCGGCCAGCCGGGGATCGGCTTCGAGCAGCCATCTCCGTGGCGTGATCCCGTTGGTTTTGTTGCTGAAGCGCTCCGGATACATCTCGTAGAAGTCGCGAAGCACATCCTTCTTCAGTAATTCCGTGTGCAAAGCCGCCACTCCATTGATGGCGTGGCTCCCAACCGAGGCCAAGCTAGCCATACGGACGTATCGCTCGCCGGATTCGTCGATTAACGAGAGCCGGGACACACGACCGTCATCCCCCGGGAACTTCGCGCGGACTTCATCCAGGAACCGGCGATTGATTTCGTAAATGATCTCCAGGTGGCGCGGCAAGAGACCGCCGAACAATTCGATCGGCCAGCGCTCCAGCGCCTCCGGCAGCAGGGTGTGGTTGGTGTAACCGAACGTATTTTGCGTGATCCGCCAGGCAGTGTCCCAGGGCACGTTGTGCAGATCAACCAGCAGACGCATCAACTCCGCTACGCCCACGGAGGGATGAGTGTCGTTGAGCTGCAGGGTGTTCTTTTGGTCGAAGTCCTCGATCCGGCCACCCCTGCGCAAGTGATGCTTGATCATGTCCTGCAGCGAGCAGGAGACGAAGAAGAACTGTTGTTCCAGGCGCAGTTCCTTGCCCTTAATGTTGTCGTCATTCGGATAAAGAATCTTGGAAATGTTCTCCAACTGGACCTTTTCACGCACCGAGCCGTAGAAGTCGCCCACGTTAAAGGCGGCGAAGTCGAACCTTTCGGGAGCCTCCGCCTTCCACAAACGCAGCGAGTTTACCGTGTTATTGCAATGGCCTGGTATCAGCGTGTCGTACGGGATGCCGCGCACGATGCGGTCCGGAACCCAGCGAACCCGTGGTTCACCCGACTCGTCGGCATAGGTTTCGGTGTGGCCTCCGAAGCCGACATCGGCGCCGCTCTCTGGCCTTGCAATCTCCCAGGGATTACCAAACTGAAGCCATTTGTCGGTGGTCTCAACCTGCCACCCGTCCCGAATCTTCTGCTTGAAAATGCCGTATTCGTAACGCAGGCCGTAGCCGATGGCGGGAAGATGCAAAGTGGCGAGCGAATCCAGGTAGCATGCGGCCAGCCGGCCCAAACCGCCGTTGCCCAAACCAGGCTCCGGCTCCGAATCAACCATGTCGCTCAGTTTCAGCCCCAATTCCTCCAGCGCCTGGCTCATCGGCTCGACAATGCCCAAGCTCAGCAGGTTGTTCATCAGGTGCGGTCCCAATAGGAACTCGGCGGAAAGATAGCCGACCATCCGTACTTGTTTCGACATGTACGTTTCCACCGTTCCGATCCAGCGCTGCAACAGCCGGTCGCGCACGGTGAAAGCCAGTGCCATATAACGGTCGTGAGCAGTCGCCGCCTCGGGAAATCTGCCTTGCACGTAAAAGAGGTTGTCGAGGTAGGCTCGCTTCAGCCCCTCGACATCCATTGTGGTTCGGTCGTCCTGAATCGGGTTCTGAACGGCGGTGGTCGATGACATAGTTAACTCCTCTTTTTATCTATAGTGGTCTTGAGCTCGGCGGCTGTGCCACGGGCGTCAATCGAACGAGCCCGAATCCGGGTCGATACGGCGGGCTCTCTTGACCAAGTCGCTTCTTCTTGATTCTCACCGCAAACGCGAACCATTTTGTGTGAAACTTTCGTGACAGTTCTTGATGATGCTCCGCTGGAATGAGCCGCTTGACCCAAATTTTGCGCTTGCTAACGCAGCCCCTCGAGGCGAATTTTCCTGCCGATTGATTCCCGTTTACTTAGGATTGGTATCCCTTGTGCTCCGTCATCACTGACGGCATTTCCAGGGAGGTAATAGGCAATGTCCCAAGTTGTAATTAAGACTTATCAACCATTTGAGACGGGAGCAGACAGGCTGTTGGCGCACATCACAAATGTCATCGATCAGATCAAACTCCGGGCGTTCGAGCTTTCAACCATGCATGGGCAATCGGGCCTGAACGAGTTGGACGACTGGGTGCAGGCGGAGCGCGAACTGCACGCCTGCCAGCGTTGTGATGTTCGCGAAGAGACGAATCACTTCGTCACCGAGGTGGATGCGGCCGAGTTTGAGCCTAAGGATCTGCAGGTTTCCCTGCTGGGTAACGACCTGATGATCGAGGGTACAAGCCGGACCGAGAAGATGGTGAAAGGCCATGAGATGGAAACCACCGGTCGTTCCATCATGGTGCGAGTATTTCTGCCGGACGCTTTCGATCCAGCCACTCTGAAAGCAGAATTGCACAATGGCGTTCTCCGGGTGACCGCGGACAAACGAAATACGGAAGCGGCCAGCTCCCCGACCGAGCAGCCCAAAGTGGCGGCCGCAACGGCATAGGCATTGGCGCGGCACTGGCCCATTGCCGTCGACCGCACCCGGCAGACGGCGCCGCAGTCCAAGGCGTGAAGCCTGCTGCGGCGCCCCGGGGGCAGGGGCTCTCAAAATCCCGGCACCGGTTGCTACTTGGCACCGATTGTCGGGATTTTTTTGTTCGCCTACGCCGCCCCAAACGTCTAAACCCACTTCATCCACTCTGGTTGGCTATTACCGAAGTATTACGTAGCAATCCTAGGGAAACTGCTAGTTTCGAGGTATGTCAGATCGTGTCAAGCCGCTGCGCACCGGCATTCAACGTGGAACCGGCTCCGCAACGCGCACCTATGCCGCCGGTGGACCCGCCGCAAGCAAGGACGAAAATGGCCGCTATAGGATCAATTGGATTTCCGCCGTCGCTCTGACCGCCTTCCATATTGGCGCGGTGGTCGCTTTGTTCTTTTTTAGCTGGAAGGCGCTCCTCTTCACTGCAATCCTTTACTGGATGACGCTCTCCTTTGGTATCGGCATGGGTTACCACCGCTTGTTGACCCACCGGGGTTATCAAGTCCCGAAATGGGTTGAATATGCATTTGCCATATTCGGAACCATGGCCCTCGAAGGTGGCCCCATCGCCTGGGTTGCCGTACACAGGATTCATCACCAGCATTCCGATCAGGAAGGTGATCCTCATTCCCCGCTGGATGGCGCCTGGTGGGCACATTTGCTCTGGATGATCACCGGGGATCCTCTGCACAATCAAACGCAAGTCCTGGCTAAGTATGTGCCTGACATGGCGAAGAACCGGTTCTACGTTCTGCTCAGCCAGTACCACTGGGTGCCGCTAGCCATTTCAGGACTCCTTATCTGGGCGACGCTGGGCTTTCCTTTTGTCTTGTGGATGGTGTTCCTTCGCGTCACGCTCGGGCTGCACGCCACCTGGCTGGTGAACTCCGCCACGCACATGTGGGGCAAGCGCCGGTTCGCAACCCGCGACAGCTCACGCAACAGCTGGTGGGTGGCGTTGCTCACTTTTGGTGAAGGCTGGCACAACAATCACCACGCACATCCGACCTCGGCTCGCCACGGCTTGGCTTGGTATGAACTGGACATCAGTTGGATCCAGATTTGGCTTCTCCGTACCATGGGCATCGCCAAAAAGGTGCAGGTTGCGAAGATTCCGGAAGCCGTGCCGAGTCAGGTCAAAGCTGCTTAAGCAGTCGTTAAGCGCCCAAGAGTGATATAGTCCGGGCGATGCTGCTCTGGCTACGCGGGCTGGTGTTTACGCTGCTCATACCCGCCGTGGTCGGCTTTTACGTTCCCTCGATGCTTTATGCCGGCCGCCGGCTCCAGCCGGGAGCCTGGCAGGCTGGATGGCTTCTCGTCATCCTCGGAGCGGCCACTTACTTGGTCTGCCTGTTTCAATTTCTTGCTGCTGGTGGCACGCCCGCCATTTTCTTTGCGAGGCACTTGCGCTTCCTGATCGGTGAAGAACCCGCGGAGGTGGTGCGCCGGGGCATCTATCGCATTTCGCGCAATCCGATGTACCTGGGCGTCCTAACCGCCGTTTTTGGCCAAGCCATCCTCTATCGTGCCCTGGCAGTTGCCATTTACGGGCTATTGCTCTGCCTCTTCTTTCACCTGGTGGTCGTCTTTCTGGAGGAACCCCATTTGCGCGCGACTCGAGGCGACGAGTACGAGCGCTACTGCCGCCAAACGCCGCGCTGGCTCGGTCCCGGCGGACGCTAGCTCTTTCCCCTCCCGCCGAGCATCCTACACTGAGGATGCCGCACCGTCCCGCAGGCCGCGGCTTCAACAGGACCCTTGATGCGTATTCTTCTATTCAGTGGCAAAGGTGGCGTCGGCAAGACCAGCGTTGCAGCCGCAACCGGCGTCCATATCGCCTCCCTCGGCTACCGCACGCTGATCATGAGTGTCGATCCCGCGCACAGCTTAGCCGACGCCTTCGACCTCGGTTCAGCGTTATTCCACGGGCGTACGTCCGACCCTACCCGCATCGCCGACCACCTCGAGATCCAGGAGGTCAACATCAACCAGGAAATGAAACGGCACTGGAGTGATGTCACAGCCTATCTCACCACCGTACTGCGCACCGCCGGGTTGGGCGACGTGGAAGCAGAGGAGATGGCCATCTTTCCCGGCATGGAGGAACTCAGCGCCATGCTCTACGTCAATCAGTACCGCCGCGATAACGCCTATGACGTCATTCTGCTCGATTGCGCCCCCACCGCGGAGTCGCTCCGATTCGTCAGCCTCCCCACCACTCTCGACTGGTACATGAAAAACATCTTCGGCTTCCAGCGCACGATGCTGAGGGCCGCGCGGCCACTGCTCAACCGCATTGCCCCGGTGGAACTACCACCAGAGAAGTATTTCCAGAACCTGGAGAGCTTGTTCGATAAGATCCGGGGCGTCGACGACCTCCTCAAAGACCCGCTCACCACCAGCGTTCGCCTGATAACAAATGCCGAAAAGATGGTCTTGCGCGAAACGCAGCGGGCGTTCGTCTACTTCTCCCTGCACGGCCTGACGGTCGACGAGATCATCGTCAACCGCGTACTGCCCGACCAGATCAACGATGCCTTCTTCGATTCCTGGCGAGTCAGCCAGCAGCACACGCTGGCAGAAATCGATCGCTACTTCAACCCTGTGCCGGTCTGGCGAATTCCTCTGTTCCCGCATGAAGTGCTTGGTTACGAGCGCTTGCGGCTGCTTGCCGATCATCTCTATAAGTCAGGCAATGATCCGGTTGCTGTCACCCGAACGGAAGCGCCTTATTCCTTCGTGCGCTGCGACGGGTACCACGAGGTGCGGCTGCTTTTGCCGTTTGCCGAGAAGGGTGAGGTGGGCCTGTTTAAGAAGGATGACGAGCTAGTGGTGGAAATCGGCACGCTGCGCCGGCATGTGGGCCTGCCCACCTCGATGGCCGCTCTCACTCCCACCCGCGCACGTTTGGAAGACCGTATGCTAGTGGTTGAGATGAGGAGCGCATCATGACCGAAGCCCCGCAACCCGAAACCCCGGGCAGCCAGCAATCCGCCCGGACAGGTCCCGAGCATTTCTGCGTACAGGCCGGAGAAGCCTTTCGGAGGCTCGCCGACCTCTTTACCCCGCCTGAAGAAGCCGAGAAGCACTTTCGCCAGGCCCGCATCGAAATGCTGAAAGGTGTCCGCGGGCTCATAGACCATCGCATCGAGGTACTCTCCCGGTCTCACGCCAGGGGTACCAAGATTACCGTTGAATAACAGCTCTTTTGTGGGGCGGGTGCCCACACCCGCGCAGGACGCCCACGTCCGGCTCTTCCATCACTGAATCGACTGATTGCTGACGAACGCCACCCGCTTGCTGTCGGGCGACCACGAAGGTGAGTCGATGCTTCCGCGACCTCCCACGAACTTGGCCAGCACCTTCACCTTCTGATCCGCAAGCGACATCAGTCGAAGCTGCACATCCTCGTACATCGGATACGCTTTGTTCTCGACTGGATAGCTGAGGAAGACAAGCTGTTGCCCGTCAGGCGAGATGTGCGGGAACGCATTATTCCAGTCTTCGCCGGTAGTCACTTGTTGAGGCTCGCTCCCATCCACCTTCATGCGCCAGACTTGCACCGAGCCGCCGCGGTTGGAGCTGAAATAGATGAACTTCCCGTCCGGTGAGAACTCGGGTCCATCGTTATCACCGGTGTCCGTAAGCTGCTTCTTTTGTTCCCCAGCCACCGGGATCGTATACACCTCCGAACTGCCGTTCACTAGCCCACTGAAGGAAATCGTGTTCCCGTCCGGTGACCACCCGGAGAAGAATGATTGCGACACCAGAAGCCTGAGTTGGCCTCCGTTGAAGGGCACAACATAAATCGCTGATCCACGATGGTTTGGCGGCATTGCGCTGACGGCCAGCAAAGTGCCATCAGGTGAAATGCCATGATTGCTGTAGCAGACTTTCAAGCCCGTCCGAATCACCTCTGCCTTCCCGCCGACAACGGCGACTCTCTCCATTGCCCCTTCGTGCGTATTGAAGACCAGCGTCTTCCCGTCCGGGCTCCAGTTCGGTGACTCAATCACATCGGACGATACATACGTCGCACGGGCGTCCGTCGACGCGACCGCGATGGTTTCGAGAGTGCTGAAGTGCGCTGGCTTCGCCGCAAGCTGTCGGCCGGTCGCGATCTCGACGTTCGAGAACGATGCCTTCTGCACCGCATCCTTGTTATGCGCGCAAACGGCAATCCCAACGTAGAAGTCACCGGTTAACGGGACCAGGGTCGAACCGCCCGCAAACTGGAGCGGCTCGCCGGCCGAGGCGGTCCACATGTAGAAGCGGTTACCCCGCTTCATCAGGCGAAGCCGCGTGGGTCCCGAGACATTGGCCTGAACTTCGTGGGTATTCGCCCCTTTCTCATCGCGAAACTGTAGCGAAGTCAAGCCATCGCCGTGCAGCGCTGCGTCGGCATACGGCGAGTCGGCATCTAGGCTTTGGCGGATCATCAACGCGGCCTTGCGATGGTTGTCTCCGCCGGTACCGAGAAGTGAGATGTCGGCAGTTATCGTGACGTCGCCTGAGACCTTTTTCCAGACGAACTGGAAGGCGTCGTTCGCGAACCACATGTTCTCACCGCTGCCGGTCAGCGTGTATGTCTTGGTCTGCTGGCTGTAGTCCGCGGAGCCGGCATGAAGTACCGTTCCCACATCTCCGTTGCCTTCGAAAATGCCAAGGCTGGACCCACTGTCTTGCCGCAAGTGCCCGTTGGCGAAAGTAGGACCCGGCAGGTAACTCGCAAGAAACAGCGGGATCAATGCGACGGTTTTGAGCTTCGACACGAGGAGACCTCTTCGGAAGTAGTCTATTCCACCACTCCTGATAAAGAGTCTCAACGCGTACGCTCCGATTTGAGCCGAAGAACAGGCCGGGCGATCTTACACAGCAACCAGTTGCTGCTCCTGCGCGCTCTCGTCCAGTCGGCGCATCAACTCTTGCGGTGCCTCTCCGTGTGTGTACTCCGCGAGACCCACCTGGATGGGCAATCGGAACTCCGCCGTGCCGAAAGGGCAGGTTAGGTGAAAAGGCTCAGCGAGGTTGATCCGCAGCCTGGCCTGACGCTGGCCGGCTTGCTCGGCCGCTTGATTCAGGATGACCAAGACTTTCCCCTTTCTCCATATCTCTTTCGCTTTCATAGCGCCAAGGGCACGTCCTACGCGTTTCTCGAACTCCGCGTGGATGTGTTGCAACGCTCCTGTTCCCAGTTCTTTTTCAATTTCCTCCAGACCACCGATGCAGGCTGAGAGCACGCAAAATAATTCGTAGCGATCCATGAAATCCTGGAGTACAGCTTCCTCACTCGCTTCGTCAGAATCGGGCAGGTCTATGCCCGGCCCTTGTGAACTGCTGCCGTCATCCTGTGTCTTGGCAATGCGTTCAAGGCCGGCTATGTGGTCGGCAACCCGTTTGGAGGTATCGAAACTCAGTTCCGAAAGACCGACAATATTAGATTTCAGGCTACGGATCTGTTGTTGCATCGTTTCGTGAATGCGATGCACGTCGGGTTCGAAAAGCGCGCTCTCCAGGGCCATGGCCACGGCTTCCAGTTCTTTACCTCGTTCGCCGTGTTGTTGCCGGATGGTTTCGACCAGCGACGATAGACTCACCACCGTTTTGCGCAGTTGCTGTTGTTGCTCCGCAAATTCATGCTCTTCGCCCAGCCGATAGTCCGTGAGGATCGCAACGAAGCTGACCAGAGAATCGCCGAACTCCTGATCGTTGTCCGACCACTGGTCAATTCTCGTGAGCAGCCGTTCCAGGCGGATGCGGAAAAGCTTTCGGTCCGGGGGACGGCTGACGACCAGGTTGTCCTTCACCGCCGTAATCAAGCCGCGGTACATCAAAACAATCCGTCGTAGCCGGCCGTCACCTTCATCGAACCTCCGCAGAAGGCTTTTGATGGGTGAATTCATGGACCCTCAACAACTCATCGGCCGCAACCTGGGGTTGGTTTAGGCTGGACCCCTACGGGGCTGGCTTTGCGAGGTTCCTCTTAGGCGCCACTATGGTCCTATAGAGCCAGAGAGGGGATGCCGGGTTGCGAGGACCGGCCCGCCAATCTGAAGTCTGCCTCGCGAGAAAGTAAATACGAAGACCAGCCATATGCCCACCGGAACGTTTGATTTGCGTCGACGCCTGCCCCACCGCCGATACGTCTTTTGCAGTTTAGCGGCGATACTTGTTTCCTTGGCAACTGGTTTCGCGCAGGCGCAGCCGGCGCATCCCAATGCCCAACTCGCCGACCCGAAGGTTGAGGCGCGGGTCAACGCCCTGCTGCAACAGATGACGCTCGAAGAGAAGGTTGGACAACTCGTGCAGTATGGTGGTCAGCCGGTGGCTCCTCCCCCGCTTACTGGAAGGGATGATAAGGCCTTGGCGGCCGCCCTCAACCCGGACGTACTGCAGCCCGACGCGATGCGGCTCGCGGAGAAAAGCTTGATCGGCTCGATACTCAACACCTGGGGGCCGCGCGCCGACGCCCTGCAACATGCGGCTGTCGAAAAAGGACGCCTGCACATTCCGCTACTTTTCGGTACGGACGTTATCCACGGCTACCGCACCATTTTCCCAATCCCATTGGCAATGGCCTCCTCCTTTGACCCCGACCTGATCGCGCAAGTCGCGCAAATCGCCGCTGCGGAAGCAACCACGGCGGGCGTGCGGTGGGTCTATTCGCCGATGGTGGATATCGCGCGGGATGCACGTTGGGGCAGAGTCGCCGAGAGTGCCGGCGAAGATCCGTATCTTGGTTCCGCGATTGCCCGCGCCTACGTCCGCGGCTATCAGGGAAGCGACTTGTCAGATCCGGAACACGTCGCTGTCTCCGTAAAACACTACGCGGCGTACGGAGCAGCCGAAGCGGGCCGCGAATACAACACCACGGACATGTCCGACGTCACGCTCCGGCAGGTCTACCTGCAACCCTATAAGGCAGCGGTGGAAGCGGGCGCGGCCACACTCATGAGCTCTTTCAATTCGCTCAATGGCGTTCCTGCCACGGCCAATCGCTATCTCATGACGAAGATTCTGCGCGATGAGTGGCACTTCGATGGGTTCGTGGTCAGCGACTACAACGCCATCGAGGAGCTGATACATCACGGCGTCGCGATTAACGCAGCCGCGGCAGCGCAGAAGGCTCTGGACGCAGGCGTGGAAGTGGACATGATGGGGCACATTTATGACCGCGAACTTCCTGGGCTGGTCAAGTCGGGCAAGATTCCCGAGGCAACTCTCGACGAAGCCGTACGTCGCGTGCTGCGCGTGAAATTCGCCCTGGGCGTATTCGAGCACCCCTATGCGCGCACCGGCGCTGAGGTGACGGCGGCTGTGGCTGAACATCGTCCGCTGGCGCGGAAGGCCGCGGAGGAATCCATCATCCTGCTCAAGAACGACGCGACGAATGGGGGCGCGGCCGTCCTGCCACTGCAACCTGCCGCAAGAAAGATCGCGTTGATCGGCGCGCTGGCTGACACCGCCGCCGAGATGACCGGCACCTGGGCAATAGGCGCCCGCGATGAGGATGTCGTCACCCTGCGCAGGGCTATGGAAGAGCACTGTAAACAGGCCGGCTGCTCGTTGGACTACCAGCGGGGAACGGAGATTGACAGCTCGTCCGAAGCCGGCTTCAACGCCGCACTGGAAGCCGCGCGCAAAGCCGACGTGGTTGTACTCGCGCTTGGCGAAGGGAAGGGCATGAGCGGAGAAGCCGCTTCGCGTGCGGAGCTCGATTTGCCCGGTAATCAAGAGAATCTGCTGGAAGCCATCGCCAAAATCGGCAGGCCGACCGTGCTGGTGGTCTTCTCCGGGCGCCCGCTGGTACTCGACTGGGCGGCCGCGCACGTTCCAACCATTCTAGAGTCGTGGTTCCTAGGTGATGAGGTGGGCCCGGCACTCACGCGCGTCCTCTTCGGCGAAGTGAACCCATCCGGGCGCGTGCCGATCAGCTTCCCACGAGCCGTGGGGCAGGAGCCTCTCTATTACGCCCACCTTCCAACAGGGCGCCCGGCGGACGGGCGTGACTCTGTCCCCTCCGACGGAGCAAAGGGCACCAAGTTCTTCTCGCGCTACCTCGACGTGCGCAACGACGCGCTTTTCCCGTTCGGCTATGGTCTTTCGTATACCCAATTTGCCTATTCCGACCCAACGGTGAACGCGGCGACAATCCCTCTCTCGCTGGCAAACGGCCCGTCCACGCTCGTCACGGTTACCTCGACGCTCAAGAACACAGGGTCCCGGGCGGGGACTGAAGTTGTACAGCTTTATGTGAACAATAACGGAGCCAGCGTGTCGCAGCCCGTGCGGCTATTAAAGGGCTTTCAACGCGTGACTCTGCAGCCAGGCGAATCGAAACAGATCACTTTCAACCTTGGCTTCGAGGAACTCTCTTTCTACAACGCCGAGAGCAAACTGGTGATCGAACCGACGCACTACACACTTTGGGTTGGTGGAAGCTCCCTGGCATCGCAGAGCGTTAGGTTCGAGGTCACCGAATAGGCTGGTTATATGGCGAATGAGCTCGCTGAGCGCGAGAAAGGTCAGATCACAATTCGTCGGGCGCTGGCGGCGGATTTTGAGGGCATCTGGCCGATTTTGAGCGAGGTGATCGAGCGTGGCGACACGTTCGCTTACGACCCGGCAACTACCAAGGAAGAGGGACGGACCATCTGGATGCACACTCCGGTTGCGACGTATGTAGCCGAAGTCAACGGCCTTGTCGCAGGAAGTTACGTGTTACGACGGAATCAGCCGGGCCGTGGGTCACATGTAGCGAATGCTGGATATATGGTCTGCAATGCGTATCGGGGCCGGGGGATTGGGCGCGCCATGTGCGAACACTCTCTGACCGAGGCGCGAAACATGGGATTTCGAAGCATGCAGTTCAATCTCGTCGTCAGCACCAACCTGACGGCGGTGCGGCTCTGGGAAAGCTGCGGCTTTCGCGTGCTGTGCGTACTTCCGGAGGCCTTCCTTCATCCCGAGAAGGGGTACGTGGGGGCGTGTTTGATGCACAGATACCTATAAGGCACGGCGCGCGGCGACTCACAAAGTGACTTGAGCCAGAGTGGCGCCCGAGGTCTGGTCGATGAGGTAAAAGGTCATCCCAGGCGATGCCCAAGGACCCGTCATGGCGGTGCCCGATGCTCCGCCGCTGGCAAAAAGCGTTCCATTGGCTGAGCCGACTCGGATGAGCGTAGAAGAATACCCGGGTGCATTCCAGGTCAATGTAACTTCGTTCGTGCCAGCCGGCAGAGGATCGGGACTAGCAGAAATGGAGGCACTCCCCGTGGCGGCGGATTGCAAGGTTACGCTGGCCAGGCCGGCGCCCGAATTCTGGTCAACGAGGTAAAAGGTCATCCCCGGCAATGCCCATGGACCCGTGGTTGCGGTACCTGAAGCTCCTCCCGCAGCGAAGAGAGTTCCCGTTGGAGAGCCGACCCGAATGAACGTCGATGCGTAGGCGGCGGCGTTCCAGGACACGGTTACTACATTCGTACCCGAAGGCAACGGGTTGGGACTCGCGGAGATAGTGGGACTGCCGGTGTTGCCGGCCGCTTGCAGGGTCAAGTCTTCCAGAATCGAGCCCGTATTCAAGTCGATGAGATAGAACGTCATGCCCGGCGTTGCCCAGTCGCCGGTGATGGCTGAGCCTGAAGTGAAACCGCTGGCGAAAAGCGTTCCGGTTGGCGAACCGACCCGGACGGCTACCATGGACGATCCGGGTGCATTCCAAGTGAGAGTCACCACGCTTGCCCCGGGAGGAACCGAGTTTGGACTCGCCGTGAACGTAACTGGCTGTATAGTATCCTCCAGCCACGGCTCGACTAGCGGATAAATCGCAGAGAAACTGGTGAAGTAATCGCCATAAACCGGCAGAGTGCAGCCGTACACGGAAGGGTCCGCCGCGCTCTGCATTGAAGACTCAACCGCGATCAACTGAGAAGCATTATTGAACTGTCCGCCCCCCGAACTGCCGTGGTCCAATAATCCCAGGTTTGGGAAGAAGTTCAGAAAACTCGATCCCAGGGTTCCCGTAACAGTTCCTTGGGTAAATGCCTGCGGCAGATTCCTGGGGTGGGTAATCGAGGAGACAGTCTCTCCTGTTTGGCTAGCTGTGGTCCAGCCGGCATAATAGACCACCCCCGGGGGGTTGTTCGCGAGTCGGAGAAACCCGAAATCAGGCACGCTCATGTCAATCACGCCGGAACCTGGCGGATCCTCTTTCAAGGACGAAACAAGCAGGCTGGCGCCGGCCACCGATGGATAAGCCGAACCAATTGGAAACGGAATCGAACTCAGATCGCCGAACGCGCCGTCCTGGGTTGTGCAGGACGGAGTCCTGAATTGAAAAAACGACTCCAGTTGAGTCAGGTCCTCGCCGCTGACGCAATGCCCGGCGGTCAAGACGTAGGGCGTATCGGTAGCATTGCGATCAATAAGAAGCGTGCCACTACAAGTTTGGTCGGCAAAGACCAGATACACGTCGGCCAGCGATATCGCTTTCACGTACGGATTGGCTGTCGAAAAGTAACAACTGGCGTCCTTGAAGCAGCTAATGTCGCCGCCGGGCGGTCCCAGCACGGGCGACGCAGCTGATTTAGTCACGGGAATTAAACGGCCCGAGGGGTTCGGAAACGGATGCGGGGCCCACCAGTGATACAGCTCCGGCACCAGCAACGAAAACTGGGCAGACGGGCCGCTCCCAGGCATGAAGTCCATTTGCACGGTTTCCGCGAAGATCGTGTTGGTCCAGAACTCGCCTGTACCCAGAGGTCCCTTCGCCGTGTACGATAAGGCCGATCCCGCCTGGCTGGGGTCGAAAACCCATAACCTGCCGGTACCCACATCGAAGTTTCTGATGTGGAGCCGCAGGCCCGTGGCTCCCATGGATCGGATTTCGAGAGACCATACCTTGCTTCCGTCCGTATTGGTCCACCACTGACCGGAGGAAAGGTCAAGCCCGGGCAACGGCCGGTTGACACCTACCCGGCTTTCGTGCGGCGGCTCGGACAGCCGCGAAATCGTGTCGGCCGTCAAGTCGGGCAATTCCAGAATCGGAACAGACTCGGCGCCTGACGAAGCTGAAGGAGCGCTGCTACCAACGGTCGTTTGTTTCGATGGAATATATAGATGGCCCGGAGCGGACGCTTCTTGTTGTGCGGGCAGTCGAGCGGGAAGCGCGGTTAGGAAAACAAAAGCTGCTATGCGCCAAAGGCCCTTGGCGCGGCAAGTAACGTGCAGTTTGAAACCCAGCTCGACGCCCACCGACTTGCTTAGATTTTAGGAGCATTCAAGCAGGAGCAACGTAATCTGCATCACAAATAGCGTTAAATATTCACGCAGGAAAGCAAGTTGCTTCCCCCAGAAGAATGCGTTGGGGCTGGCGGTGGAGTCCCGCTCGACGACCGGTTATACGACCAAGGTCCTGTAGCCAGCCCGCCACCTTTTCACTCATCCTCAAGATGTCCTGCCAGCGGGGCGGCTTCGGCGCGTAATTAGACCTTGAGGAAGCAATCGGAGGAACCTGTGAGCACCAACCTAATCGAAATGGCGCAAGCGTATCTGACGCCCGACGTCGTTTCTAAACTATCTAGTTTCGTCGGAGAGAATCCGGCCAACGTCCAAAACGCCTCGGCCGCAGCGATTCCTGCTGTCTTGGCCGGACTCTTGCATAAAGCGACATCCACTCCTACGGGCGCCAGCGGATTGATGAGCATGCTGACTTCGGGCAAGTTCGACGCCGGATCCCTGACCAACATTTCCAGCCTATTGAGCGGCTCGGGCACGGACACTCTGCTAAAGTCTGGCTCCGGTGTGATCAGTAGCTTGTTCGGCGATACCTCCAGCGGGGTCGCGAACGTGATCTCCCGGTTCTCGGGAGTCAGCGCCACGGGGGCCTCATCGATTCTGAGCGCCGTTGCCCCACTGGTGATGGGGATACTTGGCGGCCATGTTGCCAAGCAGGGGCTGGGCGCTTCGGGTCTGAAGGATCTCCTACTCAGCAACAAGGAGCAGATCGCTAAGGCTGCGCCTCCAGGACTCGCAACCGCCCTGGGCTTGGGTAGTCTGACGAACCTTGGGGCTACTCTCGAAGCACCCAAGGCGATTGGCGTCGTACCCGAGACCAAAAGCAAGCTGATCTGGTGGCTGCTCGGTCTGGCTGCCCTGGTTATTTTGGGTTTGCTGTTTTACCGTAGCTGCGGCACGCCGACAGTGGCCGGTCTGAAAACGATCACATTATGCGGCACGACTTTGTCGCTGGAGGAAGCCGGCCTAAACTACCGCCTGGCCACCTATCTGGGTAGCGGCTCCGACAGCGAATTGCCGAAGCGATTCGTATTCGAGCGCTTGAACTTCGACACCAGCAGCGCCACTCTCATGCCCGACTCGCAGACCACGGTGAACAACCTGATTGCGATCCTGAAGTGCTATCCGAACGCCCAAGTTCGCCTGGAAGGATATACCGACAACACTGGCGATCCCGAGGCAAACCGGAAGCTCTCGCTCGATCGCGCGACAACCGTCAAAAACCTGCTGGTTCAAGGCGGAGTCGATGCAGGGAGAATCGACGCGCAGGGTCTGGGACAAGACAACCCGGTCGGTCCGAATGATACCGACGAAGGCCGCGCTAAGAACCGCCGGACTGAGTTAATCGTAACCAAGAAGTAAGACGACTTCACCCGAAAAAGTGCGAAGCAGCGGTGCGGGGGACGGACGCTACGGTCTGTCCCCCGCAGCTATTCCTTCAAGCCAAAAGCGTACACCGTCGAATCGAACGTCGTCACGTAAACGCGGCCGCCGGAGATGGCGATTCCACTGAAGTGGGTGAACGACGGCATCGTGTCGCCGCTCGAGTACAGTTGCTTGCCGGTCTTCATATCGAAGGCATACAGTACGGTATTGCCAGCGTGCTTTGCAATCCGTTCGGCGGATGTGAAGAGCGCACCGTCGGCCTTCGACTGCCGCGCAAATTCGCCGTTGGACAACGCAAACACTAATCCTCCCGCAACGATGGGCGGCTCCGGCAAATTCAGATCGCGCGAGATCCAAGCCGGCGTTACTTCGTACGCGCCGCCGTTTTCATTGATCTTGAAGGCCATGATGCTGCCATTGCCGGCATCACCATTGTTGATGGCGAATTTAGCCTTCGACGAGGGAGCGCCCAGCGCAGGGGCATACAGCCAACGCTGCTTGGTGTCATCTTCGGCGGTGGCGAACGCACCCCAGAAGCCTCGGCCCGCGAAATCGGCTTCTTCGTTCACCATGACGGGCGTCTTGGACAAGTAGCTCTTGTGGTCCGTGCCGCCGACATGGTCCGCATCGAGCAGGTAAACCACGCCTTCTTTTCCGCCTGCGGCCACTACCTCCTTGCCATTGAGCGGGAAAACGGTAGGCGAAAAGCTGCCCATGTCCAGATCTTTGCGCGTCAGGTAATTGTGGTTCGCGGGTGTGAAGTAATCCACGACCGATAGATCCTTGGCGGAAAGCTGCAAGACCGTGTCGGGAAAATGGCTCGTGGCGGGGTCGTAATTCTGGCCGTCGCCGGTCAAGGCGTAAACGTTCGTGCCTTCTTGGTTGATGGCCACGCCCGCCCGGCCCCAAACGCCGCCCGAAGACAGGGTGAACGTGACCTTATGCTCGGGATGACCGAGATCCATTGACCACACACCGGACTTGGCGCCGCCGCAGCCCTGCGACGTCGCCGTGTAAACCGTGTCTCCCAGAAGGTTGAGGCTCCAGGCCTTTGCATACGGCGGCACGAACGGAATCGGCGGCATGCGGTCTTCGCCATCCATGATGTTCAGCACATGCAGCTTGCCGTCGGTGGCGATGGTCAGGACGCTGGCTCTCAATCCTTCTCTTCGGATCAGCGGCGTTGCGTTCAATGCGTTGGGGCACAACCAGAAGGGTTGCTGCTTGGGCTTATCCTCGTTTGTGAAGGTCTTCTTCCACATCAGCTTGCCGGTGGCGGCTTCCATCGCGTAGAGATTGTCAGAAGCGCCGCCGACGACCACGATTTCCTTCATGCCCTGATCTGTCGCTAACCACTCGACCGCCACGGGAGCGGTGAGGCCATTTAGCTCGCGCGGCTGATTGTCGAGGTGCTGCTTCCACAACAGGCCCATTGATTTCGCGTTTTCCGGCGTGATGTCCGTTTCCTTCGGGCTCCAGCCGGTGCGTTGCGGATCGCCACCGTAGGAGAGCCAGTTGGCAGCGGTTAGCGCGACAAGCAATAGCGGAAGGCCAAGGACGATGAAGAGTTTTGATTTCATGCTCAGGCCGCAATTATATGTCATGGGCTTTCGAGCGCCGCAAGGCGGCTAAGATTGATACGGGCTGGTTGTTCGCGGCCGCGTTTAGTGTAAGATCGCAGCACTCGTGCCGCTCAAGGATGGGATGCCGGCTTTCGCTGCCTCATGGAAAAACGCCGATTGGAAGCGCCTGGTAGCTAACTTTTTCGCGGCCCGGGTTGCGGTGACCGTGCTGGCGATCATGCTGGCCCTCGTCTTCTTTTTCCGCGGCAGCCCGATGTTTGAAGGGTTGTTGCACCTGCAGTCGCGGACCGAGATTGGGCTCACCGTGTTCACGGCCTTCTTGGCTGCGTTCAGTTGTCTGGTGCCTATCAACCTGATTCGAAAGTATGGCGTCGAGCGATTTAACGCGGCTGCGATCGACGCAACGAGCCCAACTGCACTGCCGTCCAACACATGGCTCTGCGTGGCTCTCGTGCCGCTAGGCGGGCTCATCGGCACAGTCTGCCAACGAAGTGAGTTGTGTCCCATCGATAAGGCCGTCGGTGTGCTGGCGGGCTTCCTCGCAGCCAACTCACTAATCGTCCTGGCACAGTTCCTGCAGTTTCTATTTACCTCCCATCAGCACACGGGAACGCGCCAAAGCCCGGCCTATCTGGTGTTCCCGTTCGGCCGGGTGCCTGTTTTAAACGCCTTGCTGGAATGGGCCTATCACGCCCGGCCTCCGCTTGACAGGCGTCGACGGCGCCTGGAGGAGTTGGTCGCGAGCAGGCTGACCTTCCTCGGACCCGGCTATCTTTATCGGCGCGCCGATGGCCGGGTCAGCTTTCATAGCGGCCACATCCTGGCATTCGTGCTCGCGCTGCTTTCCTTCTCGGCCTGGATTGCCTTGGGCGCGGGGCACGCGTCGCGGATTGGTGCGTTAGATCGCGGATGGTCAACGCCGGCACTGGCTTACATCATGGTGTTGCTGATGGTGGTGTCGTGGGTTCTCTCCGGCATCACCTTCTTCCTCGACCGCTACCGTGTGCCCGTTCTACTGCTATTGGGCGCGTGGATCTTGGTAACCGGGCAGCTGCCCCAGTCGGATTTCATCTTTCGCGTCTCTCCCGGCGACGCCAGTTCGCTGAAGCCTCCCAGCCCGAGTGCAACATGGCGGAACTTTCCGCATCCGATCATCGTGGCTGCGGCGGGAGGAGGCAGCCAGGCAGCCGCATGGACCACCAAAGTAATTAGCGAGCTGTCCGCGCAGATTCCCGGCGGACCCGGCCAGAGAGATGGTTTCGCCGAAAACCTGGCGCTGATCAGCGGCGTTTCCGGAGGCAGTGTGGGAGCACTGTACGTGGGCGCTGCGCTTTCCGGCAAGTTGGACGGCGATTTAGGCAGGCAGCCTCCCGGCTTGTTTTTGTACGACGCGACCTGCGGCCGGACGGCGGCTGAGCGGCCGAATACTTCCTTAGCGCTGGCATCGCTGCTGGCGCGACAATCGAGCATTGACGATGTGGCCTGGGCGCTGGTGAACCCGGACGTGTGGCATGTTCTGCAGCCGTTTTTTCGCGACCAGATTATGGATCGCGGCTGGGCGCTGGAGCGATCCATCGAAGAACGCACGCATCTCCAGGAAACTTACTTGTCAGATTGGGCGGCGCTCGCGAAAGATCCCGCACGCCCGTTCCCGGCTTTCATCTTTAATGCCACTTCGGCGGAGTCCGGCTGGCCCGTCGCGTTGAGCAGCACAGAGTTTCCTTCCTCCCGGAACCTCCGGGCTCGGACGCGCAAAGTACAGAGCATCGCCAAGCTCTTCGAGGGCAATGTAAAGCTCCGCGTTTCGACTGCTGCCCGTCTGTCGGCGACCTTCCCCTATGTGTCGCCCGCCGCGCGGCCTGAGCGCTGGGGGAAGGAGCCACATCACCTGGTGGATGGCGGAATCTATGACAACTTCGGCCTGCTGGCCGCGATGGATTGGCTGGACGACGCGCTAATGGGCACGCGAAAGGAGCAGGCAATCGCACTGGTGGAGATTCGGCCTTCGCCGGGCCGGACGGAGCCTCCCTTGGTAGACCAATATGAATACCTTCGGCTGAAGAAGCAAGGATGGTCGTTCCAGATCGTTGCGCCTCTGATGGCGGTGCTGAAGGTGCGCGACGATGAGCAGTTGAAAGCGGATCACGTCGAGCGCGACCTTTATATCGAGCACCTGGCCAGCTTGAATCCGAAGATCATCTTGACGCCTTTTGAGTTCGCCTACCCGGTGATGGGCGACGATTGTGATGCCATCGTCCCGGAGTCCTGGAAGATGACGCCCCGGCAACAGCGCTGTGTGGACGAAGCGTGGCAAGCGATCGAGCGAGGTGGAAAGGTGGAGCTTCTGAAACAGTTCCTGCAGGGCAGCGCGGACGCGAAGAGGAGCCCGCAGTGAACGCACTCATCAGGGCTGTGCGGAAGCTCATTGAACTCGGTCGTTATCCGGCTGCTGTTTGCGTGCAAGGGAGGGCCAGACGCCCCTGCTTCGCGTATTGCTCGCGTACAGGCCGCCAAGACGGTCACCTATCTCGAAGATGGCGACTTTGAAGCCTCTTTCTTCAGTCAGCGCGCTGCAACCAGCCCGCTTGGACCAGCGCCGATTATTGCTCTGGCTTCGCTTAACGAACCTCAGAACGTGAGCCGAACGCCGATCTGTGCGGCGAACGGAATGCCTACCGTAGTGCCAGGCCCGAAGAAATCGCCCAGCGCGCCCGCCGGCACTCGCAACTGGTTCAGGCTCGTGATTGGCTGCGTTTGCGTGCAGGCAGCGTTCAAGCAAAACGCGGTGATGTTGTAGGGATTGTTCACCGGCATCGGGAAGGCGGCCACGTTGGTTACATAATTGGCGCCCGGGTTATTACGATTGAACAAATTGAAGAACTCGATGAATGGGTTGATCATTATGCGCTCGTTCACTTTGAAGGGGCGGCTGACGCGTAGGTCGACTTGTATGTAGGGCGTGCCGCGGAATTGATCGAGCGTGGTTTGGACGCCGTTCACGACCGCACGATCATTCGCGGTGTCGCCGAAGCCATTCACATCCACGGGCGTGGTTAACGTGAAGGGCCGGGCGCTTTCCGCTTGCATCAGTGTGGTCAGCTCGAACCCTCCGGGTATGTGGAACGCGCCGGCCAGCACAAAGCGTGAAAGGACGTCCTCGCCCGAGGGCCCGTAATCGCCTTTGGCAAAGGCGTTGAGCGGATTGCAAACGCCGTTCACGTAATCGAACAACTCTCCCAGCACGCATCCCCAGGTCTCTGCGCTGGAGAGCGTGTAACTCGCGCTGAGGTTCATCCACGGGGAAACATTCCCTTGCAAACGGAGCGAAAGCCCGTCATAACGCGAGCGATTGTCCGATCGAAAAACGCTGATGTTGGGGACATACTGCTGCTGGGTCGCCACATCTTGTGCGTAGAGCGGCGAGAACAGCGTGTATCCCGCCTCGTAGTCGTAACGCCGGTAGGCGTGGACGCCCTCTTCGTGGGTCCAATCGCCACTGAGAATCCAGTGGGAATTGAACGCATGCTGTATGCCGGCCGTGATGTGAATCGCGTACGGCGTCTTGTAGCCGGGATCAATCAGTGCGCCCGAACCGCCGTTAGCGGCGGCCGCCAGGCAGCCGGGGTCGCCTGGTTTTACACAGGGTGCAGCCGGCTCGTTGACCGCCTGGAAAGCCGTTACCCAGCCGTTCTGGGCAAGATCGTTGTAATACAGTCCAAAGCCCGCACGAAAAACCGTCGTTCCGGAGGGCGTCAGCAAGTAGGCGATGCCCAGCCGTGGACCGAAGCCGGCGCGGTAGTCATGCGGCACGGCAGGTTGCGCAAAAAGCGGAATCTGCAAAGCCTCCATGGTCAGAAGAGCCGGATTGTCCCACTGGCTGCGCCCCGACGCCGTAAACAGTCCAAAAGTTGTGTCATAGCGCAATCCGTAGTTCACTGTGAGGCGCGGCGTCACCCGCCATGAATCCATCACGTAGAGACCCAGCCGCTGCACATTCTGCGAGAAGCTGCCATTCCCGGCCGGCGTGCCGGTGCACGCGGTACCCGGTGTAACTTGCAGATTGCCGGACGGCGTGCAAGTGAGGTCGACACTGAATTGTGCCGGGTTATTGAGATACACAGTGGGATCGAGCGCAAAGGTGGTGAGGCTCTCCTGATTCGCCGGACAGCGCGCCGCTCAGCACAGGCTCGTGAATGAAATCGATCCCAAAGGCGGGCGCGTGTTTGCCGGAAGAATGACTGACGGCGTACCGGAACTGGTACTTCTCCTGATTGCGCAGAATCGGGAATGCCGTGATCGGCGTCACGAACTGATTGTCGCCAAAGGTTTCGAAGCCCGAGATGGTTTGCGACGTGGAACTGAAGGGAAACGCCAAGGCGAAACCGAGATCTGAGTTGCGAGCCTCCGTCAAGTGCAGGTAGCTGGCATCGAACGTGAAGGAGCCGACCCAGGTGGGACTGAAGATAAACTGCTGACCCAGTACGAGATTCATGTAGTTGGAATGCCAATCGGCGCCCGTTGAGGGAAGCGTCGCCTGCTGAACCAGAAAGTTATTGGTGGTGTAGTTGTCAATGGCCGCCCGCAGGAACCATTGCGAACGCGAGGATTGCGACCAGTCGAAGCGGGTCGTGGCGAGAAAGTCTCGAAACGGGACCGGCACAAAGGTCGGCACCGCGATGGAGGAGACGCCGGGGATCAAGCCTTGCGAGGCCAGTGAGGCCAAGGCATTGAACTGAGTAACACTGGATGGGCTGTAGGCAATGCTGGCGTCCTCGTGAACATACTCGATCGATGAAAAGAAAAACAGCTTGTCCTTGATCAGCGGACCACCCACCGAACCGATGTAGTTCTGCCGCGAGAAAGGCTGTTTGGGATTTGGGGCCGGGTTCTCAATCGGGAAGCGCGCATTCAACGCGGCGGCGCGTTCGTAGAATGCCTCGTCGCCGTGCCACTCATTCGTGCCGCGTTTGGTCGTGATAACCACCGACCCGCCCACGGTCCGGCCGGTGTCGGCGTCTTCCTGTGCCGTGCGAACGGCGAAGCCCTGAATCACGTCCGGAGAGAAATTCTGCAGGAACCCGCCGATGTAGTCGTCGGAGTTATCGCCACCATCGACCGAAAGCACGTCATTCAGGCCCGAGCTTCCGCCGAAGGAAACAGCCGTAATGCGCGCCTTGGTCGGATCGGACGGCTCAACCGGCTCGGTACCGGGCACGAGATAGGCAATGTTGGCGAAACTCCGAGCCGCCAGCGGAAATGTCTGTAGGTCCTTCGCCGTCACCTCACCGCCGTGAACGGCGGTCGAAATGTCCATGGGCTGCGTGGTGATGGACGAAGCCTCGGCATGGACAGTCACCGATTGCTGTTGTGAAGCAGGACTCATGGTGACTTCGATGTTCCTGACCGATGCAACCACCACCGTTACCATGGATTGGGCGTCCGCAAAGCCAGGGGCCTTTACGACGAGCACATAGGAAGCCGGCGCTAGATCGTCGAAGCGGAACTCACCATGGCTATTCGCGACAGCATGACGTTCAGTGCCGGAAGCATCGCTCCGGAGGAGAATGTCTGCCGTCGCAATGCGGCCGCCGCTGGTGTCGGAGATGGTTCCTACCAGGGACCCGCGAAAACCCTGCGCAAACCCGAACAACGCACTGAGCGCCAGAAGGGAAAAAAATAACGGCCACCCTGCGAACCTACGCGTCACACCCACCTCGCAAACCATCATTACAGACGTAAAGTAAGCGTTACAATCTTTCGAGCGTTCCGCATCAGCCCCTGGGCGAATACTGAACAATTAGCCCATCGGCCGGTTGCCTTTCATTTGGGACTGGCAGCAACGCCGGCTCAAATAATTCCCTCGCGAGCCGCGCAGCTTTTCCGCGGCAGAACCGCAACACATCCTTGAAAAACCGCGCTGAATTGGGGATAGTCGCAACCCGAATTCATTCGTTCCGACACGCTAAAATCGCCCGGCTAAGGCGCTTGTCTTTCACCCCCGTGCCTGACGCCTGAATGAGTTAGTGGCTATTTGCCGAAAGAAATCCGAGTGTACTCATCGCCTGCGCTGCACTACTATATGTAGATCAATTTCAGGCTGGCCAGCGACTTGTGTCACGTTTCTTTTTGATGGAACGAATAAAACAAACCTTGTGCGGATTGTTTCAGGCCGAGGTAAAATCGAGCTTATGCAGTCCGGCAAATCCACTAAAAAAACCAAGAAGAGTAACATCGAATCGGCTGCCTCTCCTGAGGCGATCGACGCACTGGAAGCTCCTAAAACCGTGAAGCGCGGTGCCAAGCCGCTCGCAACTCCTGCCCTCGCTAAGGAATCGACTATTTCCAAGCCGAAGTCCCTCAGCTCCAAATCGCGCATAACGTCTTCTGAGCGCCCGACTCGATCGACCTCCCATCACCGCGCTGCCAAGTCGGCGCCAGTGGCAGCCGAGCCAACCAAGGAAGCGCCGCTGACGTTGGCCGCTGCGGCCGGCGCCGTGCAAGCAGCGAAAGCCGTCATCAATACCGCCGCACCCCGCCGCTTCACCCAGGACGATGTCGCGAAGCTGGCCTACTCCTATTGGCTCGCCCGTGGACAGCAAGGCGGCAATCCCCACGATGACTGGATTCGCGCCGAGCACGAACTGCGTTCCCGCAAGTAGGGTTTCCTACAACGGCCGGGACTGCTGAGGCAGCCCCTACATCGCGTAACCCGCCCGGCAACCGAAGCTTGCCCTCACTCGTCTAATCAAAAGGTCAGATGACCTTGGCCGACAATCTGGATTTGAACAAGCCGTCGCGGCTCAAACTTCGGTAAGCTGGAGTAACCGTTGCTAATCACGAACATCCGGCCAAGGCGGCCCGTTCACCGGCAGCGACAAACACGAATGAACGAACCGTTACAACAGGCCAGCGTCGCGGAAGTCACGCAAACCTCTTCCCGGACGAGATCAGCTCTCCTGACAACCGTAGCGTGGTTCCGTGACCTGATGCTCTCTGCCTTGATCGCAGTCCTGGTAATCCTGTTTCTGTACCGGCCTGTGAAAGTGGAAGGCACCAGCATGATGCCCAGCCTCTTCGACCAGGAGCGGCTGTTTATCAACCAGTTCACCTACAAGTTTGGAATCGGCGACATCCAGCGCGGCGACACGGTGGTGTTCTGGTTCCCAAAGGATCCGACCAAGTCGTACATCAAGCGCGTAATCGGTGTTCCGGGCGATACGGTGCAGCTTTCCGATGGCGTCGTCTATGTCAACGGTAAGCGGTTGAACGAAAGCTACGTACCGGCGGAGTACCGGGACTTCGATTCCCGGCCGCTCGTGCGAATTGGTCCCGACGAGTACTTCGTGATGGGAGACCACCGCATCTCCTCCAACGACAGCCGCAACTGGGGACTTGTGCCACGCAGCTACATCTACGGCAAGGCCGTATTCGTGTTCTGGCCGCTTGAGCACATCGGCACGGTCCGCTGAGCCCACCCATTCAGCCAGCTCTCCTCCAGCCGGACTCACGGCGCCTTCAAGGCGAAAAACTGAGGAATTTAGCTCCCAGTAATCGTTTTGTAATCAAATCGTTATGAAGTGGACGGTAAGGTGTCATTGGATATCTGTTACAACGGTTCTAAGACGCCTATATGAAAAAGATTGTTCTGATTGAAGACGACGCCGACTTGTTCGCCCTACTCAAGTACAACTTGGAGAAAGAGGGCTTTACCATGGTGGGCTCGCAAACCGGAAAGGGCGCCATTGAGCTTTGCAGGCGCGAGCGGCCCGACTTGATTCTGCTCGACATAATGCTACCCGACTCCGACGGCCTGGACATCTGCAAGGGAATTCGCTCCCACTCCGAACTGGCGCACATCCCCGTCATCTTTCTCACCGCCAGGGCGTCTGAAACGGACCGCATCGTCGGCCTCGAACTGGGCGCGAACGACTACATCGTCAAGCCGTTCTTTGTTCGCGAGCTAATCGCCCGCATCAAAATCCAGTTTCGCGGTCAAACCAGCGCGTCGAAGCTTCTCAAAGCCGGCTCACTCGAGTTGGATCGCAGCAGCTGCCGCGTGCGCCTGGACAACCAGCCACTCTCCTTAACCGCAACCGAATTCAGACTTTTGGAGTTTCTGATGTCAAGGCCGGGCGTGGTCTTCAGCCGGGAGCAATTGCTGGATGCCGTCTGGGGCCACGACCGCGCTGTGACCGACCGCACCGTGGATGTGTACATTCTCCGCCTGCGCCAGAAGATTGAGACCGACCCGGCGAACCCGCTCCTGATTCGCTCCGTGCGCGGCTTTGGATACAGCTTTAACGAGTCCGCATTGCAGCCTCAAGAAGACACATCGAAGACCACCGCAATCGCAAGCTAATCTGGTATTCGAAGCGAGCGGCGGATAAACACGATCAAAACGGATTCTCCGGCTCAACGAATCTCACTGCTCCCCAACCTCGGCGTTCATCAGCGTTGATCGGTGGCCAATGACGATTCCGGCTTCGTACTATCAAGAAGACGAAGTCGATCCCTATGCACGATCCGAATGAAGCCTTTGAAAACCTGCGGCCGCTGGATGTTCTGGCCTTGGCCGCCCATCCCGACGATGTCGAGCAAACCTGCGGCGGCACACTGATTAGGATGGCCGAACAGGGCTATAGGACCGGGGTACTCGACCTCACCGCCGGCGATATGGGCAGCCGGGGCACTCCGGAACTGCGCATCGAAGAGTCGCAAGCGGCGGCGGCGCACTTGCTGCTCGCCTGGCGGCAAAATCTCCGCTGGCCCGATGCTCGTCTGGAAAACACCATTACAGCTCGCATGACGCTGGCGGGCGTCATCCGGCGCCTGAAGCCGCGGGTGGTGATCCTGCCTTACTGGACCGGCCGCCATCCGGATCACTACCGGACGTCGGAAATCGGCTACGAAGCCTGTTTCCTCGCCGGATTGCGGCGCCTCGAAGAAGATACCCCTCCGCACCGGCCCTTCAAATTGCTGTACGCATCGCTCTATGCCAACGTGACACCCTCATTTGTGGTCGATATCTCGCGCCAGTTTGAGCGCCGTATGGCGGCACTCTTGAGCTATGTATCGCAATACGGCAACTCGGGCGAAGCGTCAAGTTTGTTCCCCGGTCAGAAGGAGGTCGAAGAGCGGCTCGCTTCCATCGCTCGCTTTTACGGCAACCTGATCGGCGTCAAGTACGGCGAACCTTACGTGGTGAAAGAAGCGATTCAGGTCGACGACATCGTAAGCATGCCGGTCCGCAGCATTTGAATCAGCTCACCCGAGGCCGCCGTATGGGAGGCACCCGGGCAAAGTCACCCCCACATTGCCGAGATTTAGAACCCCTTCCGTGTTACCCTTATTGACGACCGTAACATCCTAGTACGTCAATTGATTCCGGCTGTTTGTACCTCGAGGCATTTCGGTGATCTCAGTTCAGGCCAGCAGTAATCGAACGTCGGGAGCTGAAAGAGAGAACCAAATGAAAGAAACAGGTACAGTGAAGTGGTTTAACGCCGCCAAGGGCTTTGGATTTATCCAACGCGAGAACGGACAGGACGTATTCGTCCATTTTTCCGCCATCGCCGCCAGCGGCTATCGATCTTTGGACGAGGGCGCTCGCGTCTCGTTCGTTGTGAAGAATGGCCCGAAGGGCCTACAGGCGGAAGACGTAACCCTGGCCTAAAGAAATCGTTTTGATGTGATACATGGGGTCCGCTCCGGCGCGACCCCATCCTCCCCAAGATCCCTCCACTGCCTTCCTGGCGCGTTTCATCCCCCCTCACTCTTCATCTCAATCGCTGTTGAGTGGCCAGAATGTTTTCTTTCCCAACGTCACGAGCGCTGCTCGCTTATATCCCTCGTCGTGCCGCAGCCGTTGTGAGTTCGTTCATTGGTTGAGACCGGGAAATAACCCGTCGACAAGCCGCCTCAGACCGAAGCCGACCGCTCGCTGTTAACTAATGTAAATGATATTCATTGAACCTGTCGTAATTACTAGTCAATTAAGCCCCGACTTCGCTCTCTCTGCTGCCCAGAAACCGGCCTCGAAATCCGCGTTATAGAAGGGAAGTATTCCAACCTTGGAATCGGGGCAAACTATCCGCGTAGACTATTGATATAACTATGTTTAGTTGCATTGCTAAATTCTCTAAACGGAAGCGGATAATTCGTCTTTTTATCGCCCGTAATAATGCTGGCTATTGGCGCCCTTAAGTCTATTGCGAGCCGATTATAAGTCTGTTACGCTGAGGACACTATTTAGGGTAGTTTTGCTTTAATCCGGACTATAACTACAGTTTTGTTGTGATCGCTCAGTCGCCTGAACGGCGTCTAATCAGGCCTTGCGATGGATAGGGCCGTGGCAAATCACCAGCATCACCAGTGCTCCATGATGAGCAGTTTTCCCAGAGATAGGGCTCCGTCTGGCCTCTGTGCCGACCAAGCTTCTGGCAGCTCTGGCGAACGATCTCATTTCAGTTTCTCATCACGTCAGAACTCCGGGAATTCCGAAAGGGGAGGTTAGTATGAATCAGGTTTTCCAAAGCAAGTGGTTGGGGCTTATCGCCCTGTGCTTCCTTCTGTATCCGGGCTTTGCTCACGCCCAATCCATGAGCGGTGACGTAACCGGCACCGTTCTGGACGCCAGCGGCGCGGGCATTCCGGGCGCCAGTGTCATCGCAACCAACGTCTCTACGGGCGTCAAAACCCCCGCTGCAACCAACGATCACGGCGTTTACCGCTTCAACAACCTGCTGGTTGGAACCTATTCAATTACCGCTTCGGCCAAAGGGTTCGCGACCAGCAAAATGGAGAACGTGAACGTCGTGTTGAACAACGTCATCACCGCCAATCTGACATTGGCTGTCGGCGGTACCGCAACCACGGTTGAGGTCAGCGCGGGCGCGGCCCAAATCGATACCACCACCGCCCAGCTGCAGACCACATTCGACTCGAAGCAAGTGCAGGAACTCCCGGCGGCTGCGTCGAACTCAGGCTCGGGCGTCTACAATCTGAGCCTGCTGGGCGCCGGTGTCTCCACGTCGGGCGGCGTTGGCCAGGGCATGGGCCCCGCAGTCTCGGGCCAGCGTCCCGATAACAACTCGTTCAACCTGGATGGCATTAGCAACAACAGCATCGTCAACCCGGGCAACAATGTCTTTGTCTCCAACCAGGCGATCGCGGAGTTCAGCATGCTGCAGAACCAGTTCGCGCCGGAGTTCGGTGGCGGGTCAGGCGGAATTTTTAACGCCGTGGTAAAAAGCGGTACCAACCAGATTCATGGGTCCATTTACGAATACCTCCAGAATCGGGACCTGGACGCGGTCACCTCGACGCAGTGGACGGCGGGATTCACCTCACCTCCCCGCTACGACAACAACCGGCTGGGCGCAACCATCGGCGGTCCCATCATCAAGAACAAGCTGTTCTATTTTGGGAACTTCGAATACAACCCCATCGGCGAGTCCTCCATTCCCGGCGCGCCGACGAATTCCCCCACCGCGGCCGGCTATCAGATGTTGAGCAATATGGCTGGCATCAACCCGACCAACCTCCAACAGATGGAGAAATATGTTCCGGCGGGGACCGGTAACCAGGGCACCATCACCGTGCTGGGCCAGCAGATTCCCGTGGGCTCGTTCACGTTCAATTCGCCCGTTTACACCAACAATTACGACGCCGTTGTCTCGCTCGATTACAACATGAGCGACAAGGACCAGATCCGCGGACGCTGGATCTACAATAAGCAATCCAGCATCTCCGCGGGTTCCGTACCGGCCTTCAATGAGTCCACTATCAACAACAACTACATGTACAATCTGTCGGAGTTCCACAACTTCGCTCCCACGCTGCAAAACGAATTTCGCATTTCCTTCAGCCGCAACGTGAACGGCCTACCCCTTTCCCCCCTTAAGTTCCCGGGGCTGGATGCGTTCCCTGTTATTACCCTCGATGACTTGAACTCGACGACCTTCGGGCCGCAGAATCCCTCCGGTGGCACCCAGAATACGTTCCAGGTACAAGACAACATGACCAAGGTCATCGGGAGAAACACCATCAAGTTCGGCGGTAATTTCCTCGACAATATTGGATACATAAACTTCGTCCAACGCGTAACCGGAAATTATGAATACAGCAGCACGCAGTTGTACCTGACAGACTTGGCTCCCGATGTCCTGGGTGAACGCAGCGCTGGTACAGGTTACCCCGCAGGCTTCCTCCAAAGCTCGGCGTTCGTGAACGACGACTTCCGTATTCTGCCGAATCTAACGCTGAATCTCGGCGTTCGCTATGAGTACGTGACCGTTCCCATCGCCTCGCGCTATCAGGCGGAAAGTGCTCCGGCTAGCATCTACGGCGGACCCACCTTCGCCCGGCCGTACTATAGTCCAAACAATTTTGCCCCCCGCGTCGGTTTCGCCTACTCGCCCGGCAAGACTGGCGAGTGGTCCATCCGCGGCGGTTTCGCCCAGGCGTATGATTTGGTCTACACCAACTTGACGGCGAATGCTGCGCCGCCATTTCTTTCGCAGACCACGGACTGCCCCGGCGTTTTTTGCGCACCGGTCGGCTTCCTCGCCAGCGGCGGTTTGCCGAGCACTCTACAACCCTTGCCAACCGATCAGGCGGGAGCGCTCGGTGTGGTTTCTTCGTACATCTGGGGCGGCAAGCGGCCTTACGGCCTCGATTGGACTCTGGGCGTGCAACACGTCTTCAAGAAGAACTACACCTTTGAAGCGCGCTACGTCGGTACCCGCGGCGTTCACCTCTGGAACCAAACTCGTTTGAATATTTTCCCGCTCGTGTCGCCCTCCAACTACATTCCGACGTTCCTCACCATGCCCAGCGCCGCTACACTCGCATCTCTGACCAAAACGCTGGGGATGGTGGAGTCCTACATCGTGCCCGGCGGCACGCCCGACAACCCACGCAACGAATATGCGATCTATGGCTCCGACGCGAACATCGTCGGCTACGCTCCGCAAGCCAGTTCTCTATATAACGGGCTGGCATTGCAGCTGAACCGCCGTTTCTCGAATGGCTTGAGTTTCGTCGCGGCCTATACCTGGAGCCACCTCGAGGACGACGCCACGGCGACCAACTTCTCTACGTACTTGACACCTCGCCGTGCGCAGGATTTCCAGGACCTCAAGGCGGATTGGTCCAACTCCGCGCTGGATCACCGCCAGCGTGCCACCTTCTCGGCCGTGTATGATTTCATGCCCTTCAAGGACAAGAACTGGCTGATGAAGAACGTGGTCGGCAACTGGAACATTTCCGGAACCTGGACCTACCAAACACCGGAATATGCAACCGTGCAAAGCAACATCGACTCCAACCTGAACGGCGATAGTGCAGGTGACCGCGCGATCGTCAACGCGGCTGGCAACGCGGCCCTCGGCACCGGCGTGACTGCCTACAATGCCGCCGGCAATGCCGTTCCTATGGGCGATCCGACCACTGTGGCTTATGTGGCCAACAGCACCGGCGCCCGATACGTGACAGCCGGCTCCGGAGCCATCACGAATGCGGGACGAAACACGTTTCCGCTGAAGCCCATCGATAACTTCGATATTCAACTGCTGAAGCGCTTTGCTATCAAGGAAAATATGTCCTTCAATATCGGCGCACAGTTCTATAACATCTTCAATCACGCTCAGTACACCGGCGGCCAAGTCAGCGACGTCGCCTCAACTGGCTTTACCGGCGCCCGGAACGATCTGATTCCAAGCGATCCGCTGTTCGGCAACTTCACGCAGTTCTACAGCAGCAACTCAAGAGTTGTTCAGGTTTTCGCGAGCTTCCAGTTCTAATTGAAGACGCGGATCCTCGCTTCGGGCGGGGACTCATCACAAAAAGGGGAGCCTTCGGGCTCCCCTATTTGTGTGAAGTGGAGGTGCGGCGACCATTCTACGTGTCCAGTAACCTGCCGGAATCGACTGCCAAATCTGCCTGAACAGTTGGCGAACGGCTCACAACAGCTCCGCCCCGGCCCCTTGTGGAAAATCCGCGTTTTGAAAGATCCCTATCCCAGATATCGGATCGCTGGCCGAAGAATCTCAACAGCAACAAAACAAGCCTCTTACAGCAAGCCGAACTATGTGAATTAATAGCTGTAAAACGGCCTCTGCGAACCCAGTACTTCCATCTCTAAATCACACATCAACGCTATTGCAAGGCAGATCACGAATCTGTTACGCTGGGGCAATTCTTTTTTCGCTTTCCTGTTGTCGGGTAATTCAGTTATAGGCAGTTTGGTTGTAGTTGCTTGCGTTCTGGGCGAACACCAAGGCTCACGAGCCAGACGTTTTGTTCGCAAGCTATTTTCGGGAAGCTCCACGACGAGCACTGTGCCGCACGCAGGACAGGGGTCCGAGGGTGGGCAATAGTCGCCCAAGGACATTAGTTTTGTTTGTCTTGCCCGGCCGTTTTGAAGGGGTCAATTCCAAGAATCTTGGAGAAGGGGTTAGTTATGAATCAAATTTTCCGAAGCAAGTGGTTGGGGCTTATCGCCCTGTGCTTCCTTCTGTATCCAGGCTTTGCTCACGCCCAGGCCATCAGCGGTGACGTAACCGGCACCGTTCTGGACGCCACTGGCGCGGGCATTCCAAACGCCAGCGTCGTAGCGGTTAACACCGGAACTGGGGTCAGGACCCCGACGGAGGCCAACGCCAACGGCGTTTACCGCTTCAACAACCTGCTGGTCGGGGTCTACACGATTACGGCTACCGCCAAGGGGTTCGCGAGTCAGAGGTTGGAAAACGTGCAAGTCGCGCTGAATACCACGATCACGGCCAACTTAACATTGGCGGTCGGTGGTACCGCAACCACGGTTGAGGTCAGCGCGGGCGCGGCACAGATCGATACCACCACCGCCCAGCTGCAGACCACATTCGACGCCAAGCAAGTGCAGGAACTCCCGGCGGCTGCGAGCGGATCGGGCGTCTACAATATGGCCTTGCTGGGTGCCGGTGTCTCCACGTCGGGCGGAGTGGGCCAGGGCTTCGGCCCCGCAGTTTCGGGCCAGCGCCCGGACAACAACTCCTTCAACCTGGATGGCATTAGCAATAACAGCACCACCAACCCCGGAATCAATGTCTATGTCTCAAACGCGGCAATCGGCGAGTTCAGCATGCTGCAGAATCAATTTGCTCCCGAGTTCGGCGGCGGATCGGGCGGCATCTTCAACGCAGTTGTGAAGAGCGGCACCAATGAGATCCATGGCTCCATTTACGAATACCTCCAGAACCGCGACCTGAATGCCGTGAACTCGACCGAGTGGACGGCGGGATTCACCTCAAACCCTCGCTACGACAATAACCGGCTTGGCGCCACCATCGGTGGGCCCATCATTAAGAACAAGCTGTTTTATTTCGGAAACTTCGAATACAACCCCATCGGTCAGTCATCCATTCCTGGTTCGCCGACGCTTGCTCCCACCGCGGCAGGTTATCAGATGTTGAGCAACATGGCGGGGATCAACCCAACGAACCTCCAACAGCTGCAGAAGTATGTTCCGGCTGCACCCACCAATGATCAGGGCACCATCCCCGTGCTGGGCCAGAATATCCCCGTTGGCTCGTTCACGTTCAATTCTCCTGTCTACTCCAATGCCTACGACGCAGTGGTGTCGCTCGACTACAACATGAGCGACAAAGACCAGATTCGCGGACGCTGGATCTATAACAAATACGGCAACATCTCCGCGGGGTCTGTACCGGCTTTTAACGAGAACTCCATCAACAACAACTACATGTACAATCTGTCGGAGTTTCACAACTTCGCACCCACGCTGCAGAACGAGTTTAGAATCTCGTTCAGCCGCAACGTAAACGGCATTCCACTCTCCGGCCTCAAGTGGCCCGGGCTGGATGCTTTTCCCGTCATCACCCTCGATGACTTGAACTCGACCACCTTTGGTCCGCAAAATCCTTCCGGTGGCACCCAAAACACCTTCCAGGTGCAAGACAACATGACCAAGGTCATCGGCAGAAACACCATCAAGTTCGGCGGCAACTTCCTCGACAATATTGGAAACATAAACTTCGTCCAACGCGTAACCGGAAATTACGAATACAGCAGCACGCAGTTGTATCTGACAGACTTGGCTCCCGATGTTCTGGGTGAACGCAGCGCTGGTACGGGTTACCCCGCCGGCTTCCTCCAAAGCTCGGCATTCATCAACGATGATTTCCGCATGCTGCCCAACTTGACCATCAATCTGGGTCTCCGCTACGAGTACGTGACGGTTCCCCTCGCCTCGCGTTACCAGGCAGAGGACGCGGCTGCCAGCATCTACGGCGGACCCACCTTCGCCCGGCCGTACTATAGCCCCGCCGACTTCATGCCCCGCGTCGGTTTCGCCTACTCGCCCGGCAAAAGTGGCGAATGGTCCATCCGCGGTGGTTTCTCCAAGGCCTACGACCTGGTCTATACCAACCTGACGGCGAATGCTGCGCCGGCATTTCTTTCGCAGACCACGGACTGCCCCGGTGTTTACTGCGCACCGGTTGGATTCCTCGCCAGCGGCGGTCTGCCGGGCGTTCTTCAGCCCTTGCCTACAGACCAGGCCGGAGCACTCGGTGTGACTGGTTCGTACATCTGGGGCGGCAAGCGCCCCTACGGCCTGACTTGGACCCTGGGCGTGCAGCACGTGTTCAAAAAGAACTACACGTTTGAAGCTCGCTATGTCGGTACCCGGGGCATTCACCTCTGGAACCAAACGCGTCTGAATATTTTCCCAAAGGTCTCACCGACCAACTACATTCCGACCTTCCTCACCATGCCGAGCGCGGCTACGTTGGCCTCTCTGACCACCACGTATAAAATGGTGAACTCGTACATCGTGCCCGGCGGCACTCCGGCCACGCCGACCAATGAATATGGCGCGCTGGGCTCCGATGCGAACATGACCGGTTACGCACCCCAAGCCAGTTCCCTTTATAACGGGCTGGCGCTGCAGTTGAACCGCCGCTTCTCGAATGGCTTGACATTCATCGGCGCTTACACCTGGGCTCACCTCGAAGACGATGCCACGGCGACCAACTTCTCTACCTACCTGACACCGCGCCGAGCTCAGGATTTCCAGAACCTCAAAGCGGATTGGTCCAATTCCGCGCTCGATTACCGCCAGCGGGCCACCTTCTCGGCCGTGTATGATTTCATGCCCTTCAAGGACAAGAACTGGTTCATGAAGAACGTCGTAGGCAACTGGAACCTCTCCGGAACCTGGACCTACCAAACACCGGAATACGCGACGGTTCAGAGCAACATCGATTCGAACCTGAACGGTGATAGCGCGGGTGACCGTGTCATCATTAACGCGGCCGGCAATGCAGCCCTGGGGACGAACGTGACGCCCTATAACGCACTCGGCCAAGTATCGGGAACCGCGGCAAGCCCCGGCCCCGGCACCGTGGCTTTCGTCGCCGACAGCACTGGCGCCCGTTACATAGTCGCGGGCAAAGGAGCTCTTGCCAACTCGGGACGCAACACCTTCCCGCTCAAGCCTATCGATAACTTCGATATCCAAATAGAGAAGCGCTTCAATATCAGGGAGAACATGTCCTTCAGTATCGGCGCTCAGTTCTATAACATCTTCAATCATGCTCAATACACCGGCGGCCAGGTTAACGACGTCGCCGTGACGGGCTCTACCGTTGCCAGGAACGAGTTGGTTCCGAGCGATTCGACCTTCGGAAACTTCACCCAGTACGTGAGCAGCAACTCCCGAACCATTCAGCTTGTCGGTATCTTCAGGTTCTAAGCCCCAAGCGGAAGCTCATTACAGAAAAGGGGAGCCTTCGGGCTCCCCTTTTTCTTTGCATTGTGGGGCTGGACGCCCACGTCCGCGCCGCTCTCCGCCTCGGAGCAGCATGCCCACATGCGGCTCTCGGCTTTCGTACAATCCAAGCGAAGCCGCCCCATGCCAGAACGACCCGAAAAAACGCTCGCCCTGCTGGGCAAATACCTGTCCCTGGCCATGCTGCTGCCCTCCGGTGCGCTCGCCGGTTATCTTCTGGGCAAGTTTGCGACCCACATCTTCTACCACGACGCACCCGGTCACGAATGGCTGCAAGGCGGCGGCATCGTCCTCGGCGTGGTCGCCTCCGTCGTGAAACTATTTCAGGAGCTCCTGCGCGACGTAAAACGCGAGGAGGCCGAGAAGCAGTGAAGACCTTTCTGAGCCGCGACCGTGAGGGAGCGGATGTCACTGAAGTAAGCGATTGCTCCGCTCCCTCACGGTCGCGGCTCAGAAGAACCGCATCGCGGCTCAGCAGGTGCCAGGAACACCGACATGGCATCGCCCTGCTGTGCGACCACATACTGAATCGCAGCCGAGATCTGCTCTGGCTTCCACAGCCATCGCGTGCTCCCATGGCGTGCCCACCGCTTCCGATTCGGTTCATCCAGCCCCAGCCGATTCAGACCCCGACTGGCATAAGTCTTGAAGGCGCTCATGACCCGCTCCGGTCGAATCTCCGCTCCCACCACCGCGTGAACGTGGCTGCTTCGCACGTGGGCCGCCAACAACTCCCAGCCTTGGTGCCAACACACTTCCTGAATCGCCTCCAAAACAGTGGCGCGGCGGATCGGATCCAGGTGATAGGGCGTCTGTTCCATCAGTTCCAGTTCGCCTCCGGCACGCGCGGGATCTATTTCCAGGAGCGGACTTCCAGGAAGGTTATGCTTACGGTCGACAGACCCCGATTCACTGCCGTGCAGGTGACGTCCGTAGCAAACAAACGTGATCAGGAAAACCATCGGCTGCGAGTCGATGCTACCGCTCCGTGTGAAGGATTCCTAGGCCAGGATTTTCCTAGTCCCGCCACCCATGACCACCGACATTGACTATCACCGCGCGACGATCCGCCTCTTTCGATTCGCCATCGCGTTCGCCATTGCCGGCACGCTGGTCGCCGGGTTCACGCGAGGCCTGCCGGGTGCAGTCGGTTTTGCGCTCGGCAGCGCCGCGTCGCTCGTAAGCTTATCTCTCTGGCGCCGTGTGGCCACAAAAATCGGGCCTCCGCTCCCTGACGGCCGTGGCACAGAAGCTGATTTCGGATTGGTCCCTCACGGCGCCGCCTCAATGTCTCGTGCCGAAGCAGAACCCGAGCTTCTGAGCCGCGACCTTGAGGGAGCGGTTCCCGGCGTTTTTCAAAAACCTGCCAGGAAATCCGGCCCTTCGACGGCGTTTCTGGTGGGCCGCTTCCTGGCTTTGCTCGCCGTTGCCTATGTTATAGTCAAGACTTTAGATGTCAATGTGATGGCCGCTCTCAGCGGGCTCTTCGTGAGCGCTGCGGCGGTGATCATAGAGGTGCTGTTTGAGCTGATTACGTTCCGGCGCCCGCGTTGACAAGACTTCCCGCTGAAGCCAGCATAACCGCATGGAACACGAACTCTGGGCCACCAGGCTCCTCAATAATTTCCTCGCCGGACCGGCCAATGCACTCCTGGACGCCATCGGCATGCGCCACAACCCCCATCATCCATGGGCGAACTGGATGTCGATGGAACTGCTGGTTGTCCTGTTCATTGTGGTTTTGTTCGCCATTGCCCGTGCGGGCCTGTCGGTCGACAAGCCCGGCAAGCTCCAGCACCTGCTCGAAGTCGTCTACGAGTTCCTAGGCGCGCAGGCCGAAGAAGTCGTCGGCCACGACGCTCACAAGTTCCGCGTCTATTTCGGGACCATCTTCTTCTTCATTCTCTTCATGAATCTGATCGGGCTGATTCCCGGCTTCGAATCGCCCACCATGTTCCCCATGGTGCCCTTCGGGTTAGCGCTATCTACGCTTGTCTTTTATAATGCCGCCGGTTTCCGCGCGAATGGCATTGGGTATTTGAAACAATTCGTCGGCCCGATGTTGCTGCTCGCCCCCATCATGCTGCCGATTGAGCTGATCAGCCATATGGCCCGCCCGCTTTCGCTCACCGTTCGTCTTTTCGCCAACATGTTCGCGGGCGAACAGGTTTTCCTGACGTTCCTCGGGCTGACCAAGCTGGTGATCCCAGCCATATTCATCGCCCTGCACTTTTTCGTCGGCATTCTGCAGGCATATATTTTTACCCTCTTAGGAATGATCTATGTGGGTGGCGCCGTTTCCCACGAACATTAGTGGCTCTGGCCGTGGCACAGCCTTTAGGCTGTGGTTCAGATAAGGCCTGTTTAATATCTCTTAGAAGTCTATAGGCATTTTCGACACCGTGCAGTGTGAGCCCCCGGTCCCCCAGGATACGGTGTGGAACCACCTCCTGCCGGCACTTTCATAAAGGAGTAAGAACATGAAGAACAAACTGACAATGCTCGGCCTTGGCGCATTAACCATGGCGAGCCCCATGATGGCCCAAGGCACCTCGGGAGGCGCGGCAGATCTACGTTTGCCGGCTGCCTACATCGCCATGGGCATCGCCGCCGGTCTCTGCGGCTTGGGTCAAGGCAAAGCGGTCGCCTCATCCGCCGAAGCCATGGCGCGCAATCCCGGCGCCACCGCGGCCATCCGTTTCGCACTCATTCTCGGCCTGGTGCTGATCGAGTCGCTCGCTCTCTACACGCTCGTCATCACCTACGTCGCCAAGTAAGTCTGGTTCGGTCAGTCTAGTGAGGCCCGGCGGCATCATGACCATGCGGCCGGGCCCTGTTTTTTGCGCGCGCGTCAGAGTCTGTAAGAACTCCGGCATGGAACCGCGCGCGTCAGCAAGCCGATTTCGAGGTCTTCAATAAGAGCGAAGGACCCAAACATCGCGCCGCTTTGCGATTCTTAATAAGAGCGACAACCATGAAGCTTCAAGGTATCTTTCCCGCCCTTACCACTCCCTTTGATCATGCGGGGGAACTGTACCGCACCAAAGTCTTTCACAATGTTTCGCGCCTGAACCAGGTGGCGCTGGCTGGCTACGTCGTCGGCGGATCAACCGGCGAGAACGCATTGCTCGCCGTGGACGAGCGCGTACAAATGTGGCGGTGGATCCGCGAAGCCACCACGGACGGCCGCTTGCTGATTGCCGGCACCGGCGCCGAGAGCGTTCGCGAAACAGTATTGCTTTCGAATCGTGCCGCGGAAGCCGGTTACGACGCCGTCTTGGTCTTGACCCCGCACTACTATCCCAACACCATGCGCAATGCGGCCACACAAGCTCTTTTCTTTCGGGCCGTTGCGGACCAATCCAAGTTACCTGTGATTCTCTACAATATGCCCTCCGTCAGCGGCTTCGACCTGCCCGTGGAGACCATCGCCGAGCTTTCCCATCACCCCAACATCGCTGGCGTCAAAGACAGCTCCGGCAATGTCGAAAAACTGGCCGCTACAGTCAAGGCAGTGAAGCCCGGGTTCCCGGTTCTATCGGGGTCCGGCACGGCAGTGTGGGCGTCCTTATTAGCCGGCGCCAGCGGCGCGATCCTGGCTCTCGCCAATGCGGCTCCCTATGCCTGTGTCACCATTTGGGAGGCGTTTCGCACCCGTGAAAACGAGGCGGGTGCCGATTGGCAAGAGCGCATCAAGCCCGCCGCCCAACTGGTGCCTGCGAAGTACGGCGTGCCTGGATTGAAGCACGCCATGGACCTCAATGGCTTCTATGGCGGTCCCCCACGCTTGCCGCTGGTTCCACCCACCCCCGCCGCCCGAGCTGAGATCGAACAGGCATTCGACGGAATCAAGAGCTAGCTGGTCGCGACCAGAAATGCGTCGGTGTAGAATGGCCCGATACGCCTGCCGTGCTCCGTCCAAACAGGCGTCGAAAGAAGGGCCAATATGTGTGACCAGGATCATTTCGAGAACGATCGGCAAGAGTATGAGAGGCGTGGTCTCGTAACCAGGAAGCAGTTTGGCATAATGCTGGGGGCCGGCGTGGCGATGATGCTGCCGCGGGTTGCGAATGCGGTTGCAGTCGTCGAGTCGGACGTGACCGTGACAACGCCGGACGGAGCCGCAGACTGTTACTTCGTACGTCCCGCAACCGGCACAGCGCCAGGCGTTCTGATGTGGCCGGATATCTTTGGGCTGCGGCCCGCCTTCCGGCAAATGGGTAAACGGCTCGCCGAATCGGGTTATGCGGTGTTGGTGGTCAACCCGTTCTACCGCATTAAGAAAGCGCCCACTGCCGACGCCGGCACCGCGACGCCAATCCAGCAGCTGATTCCGCTCGCTCAATCTCTGAACGCGACCACGCAGATGACGGATGCGAAAGCATTCATTGCGTGGCTGGACGCGCAACCGTCCGTCGCAAAGAATCGGAAGATGGGAACACAGGGCTACTGCATGGGCGGCCCGATCGCATTTCGCACAGCCGCGGCGGTGCCCGATCGCGTCGGAGCAGTCGCATCATTCCATGGCGGTGGGCTGGTAACAGATAAACCAGACAGCCCGCATCTTCAGGCCGCGACAAGCAGGGCACAGTTCCTCATCGCGATCGCAGCCAATGACGATGCGCGGTCGCCGAATGACAAGGTCGTTTTGAAAGAGACCTTCGCTAAAGCGAATCTGGTCGCGGAAATCGAAGTCTATGCGGACGCCGCGCACGGCTGGTGCCCGCCGGATTCAAAGGTCTACAACGAGGCACAGGCCGAGAAAGCCTGGAGCCGCCTGCTCGTGTTGTACGGAAAAGCTCTGGCCTGACCAATTCCTCCCCCACCGCTGGCCAGCCGGGGCTAATTGCCGATCTCGGCCATGCGAGCGCCTTCCAAGCCTGAACGGCGTGTCGAATGCGACCCTATGCCCGGGCGATATCCGTCCGCGCGAAGTCCTCGCCGGTAAATAGCAGAGGCATGCCGGCGACCGCGGCCACGGCGTAAGACATACAATCACCGAAATTCAAGCCGGCGGAATGACGTCCCCGTCCAAACCGTAGAAAGGCTGTGGTGGCGGCATCCAGATGTTCTTCGTTGAACGCGACCACTTCAGCCTCCAGGCGGCGGACAAAAGCGGAGAGCAGCGGCCGGGCATCGTGGCCCAGTCGCGTGCTCAGAACCATCGCGGCCTCCAGCAGCGTCGGCGCTCCGACCACCGCAATCTCGGCTGTCTCAATTGCGTCGATTAGCCGGTCGTGGCCCGGCTCTTTCAAATGGATAGCGACAATCGCAGAACTATCTAAAACCATGCCTCAGTAGCCTTCCGGACCGTATCCCAGGATTTGGTCTTCCGCTTCGCGGCTGAGAACTCGTCCGAGTTCGCTCGGCGGAACAAGAGGCCAAACATCACGCTCAAAGTAGTCCCGAAGGCCTCTTCGGCGCCCTGGCTTTCCCGACCGCGCCTGAAGTCGTGCGCGGCGCTCCAGCAACGCCCGCCGGATGGCTTCGGTCTTCGTTTCATGAGCCAAGCCGGCAACTTCCCCGGCCAAGCGCTCAACCTCAGCGTTCTTGATATTAAGCCCCATGGTAGAAATTCATCATTATTCTACCATTCTCTTCAGCCGCAACCCGGGCGAGGCACCTGCCAATCTGGAAGAATGGTACCTGCGTGAGCGCCACCCAAACAACGGCAACAAAACACGTTTCCGAGCAGGCGGCGTTCTCCATTCTTGCGGCGATCAGCGTTTGCCACATGCTCAACGACACCGTGCAGTCGTTGATCGCGGCCATCTATCCAATACTGAAAAGCTCGTTCCATCTCGACTTCTCACAGATCGGGCTCATCACCCTGGTTTTTCAGGTCACGGCGTCGTTGCTGCAGCCGTTTATCGGACTCTACACCGATCGCTCTCCCAAGCCATACTCCCTGCCGATAGGGATGGGTTTCACGCTGGCGGGTTTGTTGTTGCTCTCGGTTGCTCCCAGCTACGCAGTGCTGCTGGTTGCCGCGGGGCTGGTGGGCGTGGGCTCGTCCGTGTTTCATCCGGAGTCATCCCGAGTGGCGCGGCTGGCGTCTGGCGGCCAGCACGGATTGGCTCAATCGCTGTTTCAGGTAGGAGGAAATGCCGGCTCGTCGCTGGGGCCGCTGCTGGCTGCTTTCATCGTGCTTCCGCGCGGACAAACCAGCATCGCCTGGTTTTCACTGGTGGCCCTGCTGGCCATCATTCTGCTGATCAGAATTGGTCACTGGTATAAGGAACATTCCGTTCTTCGGCAATCGGCATTGAGGCGGCCGGAAGGTCACATGCAGTTGCCAACGCGACGGGTTGCCATCTGCTTCGGCATACTCATCGCGCTCATGTTTTCGAAATATTTCTATATTGCCAGCCTGAGCAGTTACTTCACTTTCTTTTTAATTAGTAAGTTTCATGTCTCGGTACAAAGTGCGGAAGTACGGCTGTTCATATTTCTGGGAGCGGTTGCGGCGGGAACCATATTGGGCGGACCAATCGGCGACCGGATCGGCCGAAAGTACGTCATCTGGTGCTCCATTCTCGGCGTGCTTCCGTTCACACTGATGCTGCCCTATGCCAACCTGTTCTGGACCAGCGTCTTGAGCATCATCATTGGTTTGATTCTGGCGTCGGCCTTCAGCGCAATCCTCGTTTACGCGCAGGATCTGGTGCCGGGAAAGGTGGGCATGATCTCAGGCCTGTTCTTCGGCTTGGCGTTCGGCATGGGCGGCGTGGGCGCCGCGCTGCTCGGCCGGCTCGCCGATCGCACCAGCATCACCTTCGTATATGAAGTGTGTGCCTTCCTGCCGCTGATCGGCTTGCTGGCCGCCTTTCTGCCGAATCTTGAGCAGCCGAAGCTGCTGAGAAAGGCCTGGACACGCTGAACGAATCCGACAAGAGCCAGGGCAGACTCTGGTGTCCGGCTTTGCCACGATCGTATAATCTCAAGCATCAATGCGGCGCTTTCTGCGGTACTTTTCTATCCTCTTAGTGGGCCTTTCGCAGCTCTGTGCGGCGGATCTCGATCCAGCCACGCGCCAGCTGTCGCGTGACATCTTCAAGCAGCTGATCGAAATCAATACCACCGATTCGGTTGGCAACAACACCACGGCCGCGCAGGCCATGGCGAAGCGATTGCTCGACGCGGGCTTTCCCGCTGCGGATGTAGTTGTCTTGGGCCCGAATGATCGCAAGGGCAATATGGTGGCGCGCCTGCGCGGAACGGGCGTTGGCGGCCACAAGCCGATTCTCATTATTGGCCACCTCGATGTCGTCGAGGCGCGCCGCTCCGACTGGACCACCGATCCCTTTGAGTTCGTCGAAAAGGACGGCTATTTCTACGGCCGCGGCACGCAGGACATGAAGGTTAGCGATGCGATCGCCATCACGACCTTCATCCGTTTCAAGCAGGAGGGCTACCGTCCCGATCGCGACATCATCCTCGCGCTCACCTCCGATGAGGAAGGCGGCAATTTCAATGGCGTTGACTGGCTGCTGAAGAACCATCGCGATCTGATCGACGCCGACTTCGTTCTGAATCGCCGATTCGGGTGGCGTCTACACCGATAAGGGGAAGCCGGTGGACGTGGAGCTGGAGGCCACTGAGAAGCTCTACGCTGACTTCCAAGTCGTGGCAACCAACCCCGGCGGCCACAGTTCGCTGCCCACTCCCGACAACGCCATCTATCACGTGGCCGACGCCCTGAGCCGCTTGGAGCGCTCTCCGTTTCCCTTCGAGCTGAATACCGTGACCCGCGCCTGGCTCGAACAAATGGCCAAGGTCGAAAGTCCCGAACGGGCCGCGGACATTCGAGCCGTCCTGAAGACCCCGCCCGATGCAGCCGCGATCGCGCGGCTCTCCACCGATCCCCGCTACAACTCCACCGTGCGCACCACCTGCGTTGCTACCCGCTTCGATGCTGGTCACGCCAACAATGCGCTTCCCCAAAAGGCGCAGGCGAATGTCAATTGCCGGATCCTGCCGGGTCACTCGCCGGAGTCCGTGCGTCTGCAACTCATTCAGATCTTCAACGATCCCAAACTCAAAGTCGGCTACAAGGACATCAATGGCGAGTTCGTCGACCAGGCGCCGGATACCAAGTCGTTCGCACCGCCTCCGCTACGGCCGGACGTGCTGCAGCCACTGGAGCAAGTCGCAGCCGCGATGTGGCCTGGGGCGCCGGTTCTACCCGAAATGGAAACCGGCGCTTCCGACAGCAAGTACACCATGCAGGCCGGCATCCCCAGCTATGGAGTGAACGGCGTCGCGATTGATCGGGACGACATCCGCGCGCATGGCCAGGATGAGCGCGTTCGAGTAACTTCCTACTACGACGGAGTCGAGTTCTACTATCGCTACTTAAAGGCTCTCACTTCCGGCCGCCCTTGACCTTACCCGCCTGTTGATAAGTTGATAAAATGGACGTGTAGATGCCGGGAATGACAAGCCCAGCGCCGTAGAGACGGGAACCGAAATCCCGCAACCTGGAGAACCCTGATGTTCACGAAATTGACTTTCGCCGGCTTAAGGCCGTCAAAGCTGATGTTCCCGCAGCCAGGAAATGCTTGCACCCGTTTTTTGGCTGTGCTTTGTGTGGGCCTTATGTTGGCCGGTATGCTTCCTTTGCTCGCCTTGCAGGATCAGCAGGCTCCGCCTCCCGCTGCCAGCGCACCCCTCCTGAACCCACAACAACTCGATAGCCTGGTCTCTCCCATTGCGCTGTTTGCCGACCCCCTCGTTGCGCAGATCCTGGCTGCGTCCACCTACCCGCTCGAAATCGTCGAGGCGAACCGCTGGTTGCAGGCCAACGGCAGTTTGCAGGGCACAGCGTTAACAGACGCCGCACGCCAGCAAGACTGGGATCCCAGCGTCCAGGCGCTAGTGGTGTTTCCCTCCGTTCTCGAAATGCTGGATAAGAACTTGCGCTGGACCACGGATCTGGGCAATGCGTTTCTCGCGCAAGAGCAGGATGTGATGGATGCCATCCAGCGCCAGCGCATGGCCGCACAAGCATCCGGCAAGTTATCCTCAAGCCCTCAACAAGAGGTGCAGCAGACCACCGACAACGGCCAGAACGTCATCGTCATTCAGCCCACGAACCCCCAAGTCATTTACGTTCCGGTCTATAATCCCGTTACGATTTGGGGTCCGTATTACTACAATCCGTGGGGACCGTTCTGGTATCCGCCGCCGCCGCCCGGCGCCATTTACGGCGCGGCCTTCTTTTCGTTCTGGATCGGTTTTGGCGTCGGTAGTTACTTCAACCACTGGGGTGGCTGGAATAGCTGGGGATGGGGCTGCGGCTGGGGCCATCGCTCCGTTACCATCAACAACAACTTCTACATCCGCAACAACTACCGCACTCCCACGCCGTACTACCGAAATGGTTCCAGCAACTGGGTGCACAATCCGGCGCACCGTGTCGGGGTTCCCTATCCCAACCGGGATGTGGCCAACCGCTATCCTGGCGCGGGCAACCGGCCCTCGACGCTCCCAGCCAACCGGCCCGGCGGCGGCAACTATCAGCCTGGCAACCGGCCCGGGAACGTTCCGTCCACGCGGCCGGCTCCCGGAACACAGCCTTCCACCCGGCCCAGCACCATGCCGGCCACCCGCCCCACCGGTCCGGACATGAGCCGGGACAAAACCGCCTGGGGAACCGTGAATAGCAGTGGTAGCCGCGCCCGGATTGAGTCTGACCGGGGTTACTCCAGTCTCGGCAACCGCGCTCCAAGCGCGCGGCCCGCCCCGCAGTCCAGGCCTGCCCCGCAATCCCGACCCGCACCCTCGGGTGGTTCCCGGAAGAAATAAGGATTGAGGACCCAGAAAATGAGACTACATCGAACTCTTACTCTAATCGGCGCCGCGTTGTTTCTCTCGTTGTCTACCTCGATTCTTAGCGCTCAGAAACCAGCCGGTCCCGAAACCTTTCCAAGTGCGGACGCAGCGGCGCAGGCCCTCCTGACGGCGGAGGAGCAAAACGACGTGGCCGCGTTAAACAAGATTTTCGGGTCCGAGGCGGCCGAAATCGTCTCCTCCGGCGACAGCGTCCAGGACAGCCGCCGCCGCGAGCGTTTCGTGCAGCGCGCCAAGCAAGGATTCAAGGTGATTCCCGATCCCGCCGACATCCGCCACTACTTAATCGCAGTCGGACAGGATGAGTGGCCGCTGCCGATACCCATCGTCAAAACGGATAGCGGTTACCAGTTCGATCCCGCCGAGGCAAAGGTGGAGATCCTCGCTCGCCGCGTGGGTCGCAATGAACTGGCAACTCTCGACACGCTTCGGATGCTCGTAGATGCCGAGCGCGAATACGCTTACAGCGATGTCAGCCAGAACGGCATGCGCGACTATGCCCAGAAGTTCATCAGCAGCCCGGGTAAACACGACGGTCTGTATTGGGAAGCCAAGCCGGGCGAGCCCGAAAGCCCTCTAGGCGCCTTCTACCAGCAGCAAGCCGAGCAAGGCTATGACCTGTTCAGCCAGAATAAACCCTCGCCCTACCACGGTTACATCTTTCGCATTCTCAAGGCACAGGGTCCCGACGCTGCGGGCGGCGCCCGCAATTACGTGGTTCGCGGCGACATGATTGGCGGATTCGCTTTTGTGGCTTATCCCACCGACTATGGCGTGAGTGGCGTGAAGACCTTTATTGTGAATTACGACGGCGTCGTCTTCGAGAAGGACTTGGGCCCGAATACCAAGGCCATCGCTACGGCAATGACGACCTTTAACCCCGATAAGACCTGGATGAGGTCGCCGGAAGAAGAAACGTCGACCCAGTAATCGACGGTCAGCGCTTATAAACCGCACCGCCTTTCATGACGAAGGAAACCTTCTCGAGGGTAGAAATGTCCTCGAGCGGGTTTCCCGGGACAGCTACGATGTCCGCCAAGTAGCCCGCCTTCAGGTCACCAATCTGGCCTTGCCAGCCAAGCAGCCTGGCACCGTTCAGCGTTCCGGCTTGTATCGATGCCAGCGGAGTCATCCCGTACTTCACCATCAATTCGAACTCGCGGGCCTGTGTGCCGTGTGGAAATGGTCCCACGTCGGAGCCCATCGCTACCGGTACTCCTGCCGCCAGTTGTTTGCGAAACTCCTGTGCGTGGTACGCCAGCGCCTGGTGTTGGCGCTCGGAAGCTGCCGGCGAGGCTGCATGGTCGGCGAAATACTCGGAAATCGCGAACGTGGGCACGACGAAGATCTGTTTCTCGCGCATGATCCGCATGGTCTCATCGCTGAGTTGATCGCCGTGATCGATCGAGGCCACGCCAGCCTGGGCCGCATAGAGCGTCCCAGGCTCGCCGGTCGCATGCACAGCGACACGCTTACCGACCCGTGCCGCCTCGGTCACCGCAGCGAGCAACTCCGGCTCAGTGTACTGATACGGCGTTGAAAATTTCCCGTCGCGAAATGTGTCGTGTCCCGTTTCGTAGATCTTGATGAAATCCGCGCCTTCCTTGAATTGCTGCCTGATTACCGTTACCAACTCCGTTGCATTGTTCGCGTAGGTGGCATTCGACAGTACATGCTGCTCGGGGTTGTAGCGCGTGGCGTCTTCGTGCCCGCCCAGTATGTCGATGGCGTTCCCGCTGATGCGTAAACGCGGCCCTGGGAACAGCCCCTGGTTGATCGCGTTTCGCACCGCGGTATCGGCTGATCCCGCGCCTTCTGTGCCCATGTCGCGTTCCGCCGTGAACCCGGCCATCAAGTCTTGCTTTGCCGCGGCAACCGCGATCAGGGTTCGCTGCGGAACGGATTCTTCCACCGTCTGAAGGTCCTCGGCACCGGGGTGAAGGAACAGGTGGACATGCGCGTCAATGAGGCCGGGCAGCAGCGTCTTGTCGCCGAGGTCGATTACCTCCGCGCCCGCCGGATGGGTCACAGCCGCTCCGACCTCGACAATCCGTTCGCCTTGCACCAGGATTTCCCCCGGCGCCAACATCTTGCCGGTCTCGACATCTAGCAGCCGCGCGGCATGGAGAACAACCGGGTGCGTCGCATCGCCTACCGCTTGGGCCGACGCGACGGCCGCCAGAACGCTGAGAGCGCAGAGCGCTGTGAAGCAAATTGATCTCTTCATTGGCCGCGATAGTAGCACGTGACGGTTGCCGGCTGCCCCTTCCCTAAGCCTCGTGCAGATTCCTTACTGCGTCGACCCTGGTGGCTCTCAGCAGCGGCAAACTTGCTGCCATTGACACGATTCCCAGCACGACCACTGCCGCCACAACCATCGTCCCGGCGTTGTGCACCGAGACGCCGAATAGCTCGCTTTTGAGCCACCGCGAGGCGGCCCAGCTCCCCAATGCACCCAGCAGGCCGCCACATACCGCGAGCCGCAAGGCATGCATACCGGCCCAGCGAAGAATCTCAGCCATGCGCGCGCCCATGGCCACGCGAATCGCAATCTCGCGCTGCCGTACGCTGACCCAGTAGTTGAGCACGCCATAGATCCCGACCGCTGCGAGCGACATCGCCAGCAGCGCAAACAGACCTAACAGCCAAGTGCTGAAGCGGCGGCGTTCCAGAGTTGTTGCGAGCCACTGCGGAAAAGGCCTGAGCGATTGAATAGGGACATTTCGGTCGATGGCCGCCACCTGGCGGCGGGCCGCCGGTCCCAAGGCCGCGGGATCGCCCGCCGTGCGGATCATTACCACCATAGCGGGAGAGGCGTGTTGTGAAAACGGAAGATACATCTGCTCCACCGGATCCTGGTCCAGCCCCATCTGCTTCACTGATGCCACCACGCCAACGATCTCGTAGGTGGGTCCATCGATGTACGGTCCGCCGAACTTGATCTGGTTTCCAATGGCGGACTGGGGAGTGCTCCACCATTTACGCGCGATCTCCTGATTGATAATCGCGACCGGCAGACCATTTACACGATCCGCACTGTTGAAGTTGCGGCCTGCCACCAGCGGGATTCGCATGGCTTGAAAGTAGCCGGCATCGGCCACGTTGAATAGTGCGAGTGGCACCTCGCCCCGCGGCGGGGCCGGCTTGCCCAGAATGGAATACCAATAATCTCCGCAATCGTCCAGCGGGCAGTTGATGGCACCGACCGATTCGACGCCAGGTTTGGAGCGAAGACTGTCCATCAATTGCGCGTAGAATTGCCGCTGCGATTCGTCGCTTTGGTAACCGGCCTGAGGCAGCTGCAGTTCCAGGGCCAACACGTGATCGGGGTCAAAACCGGGAGAGGCGGTCTGGGCGGTGATGAGGCTTTGAATTAACAGACCTGATGCGAATGCCAGTACCACGGTGATGGCGATTTCGGCGATCACCAGGCCGTTCCGGAAACGGTGGCCTTGCTTGCCTCCTCCTGAAGCGGCCGAACCCTCCTTCAAAGCGACCGTCAGATCGAACTTGCGGGTGTTGAAGATGGGCGCGAGTCCGGCCAGTAGCCCGACCATCACGGTGACCAGCCCGCCAAACAAGAGCACACTCGGGTCCACGCCGGCTTCGGAAAGGCGCGGGATATTGGTTGGTGCGGCCTTTAACAATGCACCCAGGCAGAGCTTCACCAATATCAATCCGGTGATTCCGCCCAAAGCCGCGATGGTGAGATTTTCAGTGATCAACTGACGGGTCAAGCGAGCCCGCCCGGCGCCAATCGCGCTTCGGATTGCGATCTCCCGCGCACGGGTGGTGCTGCGCACGAGCAGCAGACTCGCGACGTTGGCACAGGCGATCAACAGAACCAACACGGCAGCGCCCATCAGGGTCATGAGAGCCGGCCGAATCTCACCGGTACGCGACTCCGTCAGGAATTCCGCCGCCGCGCGATGATCACTCTCCGGCCCGGGATCCTCGAGAGCCAAGCGCTGCATGATGCCATTGAGATCGGCCCGGGCCGCAGCCAACGGTGTGCCTTGCTTGAGCAGGCCGAGCGCGCGGATTGAACCGTGCGCACTGCGGTTCAGAGTTTGCGCCGAGGTTGGGCGCAGGGGCAGATAGCAATCTACTTTTTTGGCGAAGAATTGCGTGCCCGGATGCAGGACGCCGACAATCTGATAGGGCTTGCCGTTGAGGGTGAGTGTCTTGCCCACCGCGGCCGGATCGCCGCCCAGCGTCTTCGACCAGAGCTCACCGCTGACGACCACCTCGTCCGGAGCGCCCGGCTGGTCGTCGGCGGCAGCGAACGTCCGGCCCAGCAGGGGCCGAGCGCCGGTTAGGGGCAGAAAGTTATGGGTGACGGTTGCGGCTTGCGTTAACACAGCGTCGCCGCGTCCCGTCATGGTGAGGTCCGCCCACGAATAAGCGGCGATGTCGTCGAAGGTGTGGTTTTCGGCGCGCCAGTGTTGGAAGTTGATCCAGGTGACGCTGAAGCCCGATGCCCTCACCGTCGACTCACCGAGCGACACCAGCCGCTCGCCGGAAGGGTAGGGAAGCGGCCGCAACAGAACGGAATAAACGACGCTGAACATGGCTGCGTTCACGCCGATGCCCAGCGCCAGGGTGAGGATGACGACCAGCGAGAATCCAGGCGACCGGCGAATGCCTCGCAAGCCATAGCGAAGATCCTGCAGAACACTCTCGATTTGCGGAAAGTGCCAAGTTTCTACCGCGAGTTCGTGTGCAAGGGTCTCATTACCTAGTTTGCGCATGGCAGCTGTGCGCGCCTCGTCCGGCGACATGCCGCCGGCGATGTTCTCATCGATGGCCAGCTCGAGATGCGCCCGGAGTTCGTCACGCAGGTCGTGGTCCATGCCGCGCCTGGGGCGAAGCGCATGGAGAATCTTGGACCAAAGTTCACGCATCATTCGACCTCCGGTCATGCATCATTCGACCTCCGGTCGAGCATTTATTCGACCTCCGGCGCCAGAACCCGCCCCATGGCTTCCACAAAGCGTTCCCACTTGGAGCTCTCGGCGGCCAGCTGCTTGCGGCCGAGAGCAGTCAGCCGGTAGTATTTCGCCCGCCGCGCCTTCGGCGTGGTTTCCCACTTGCCGTCAATCCATCGCCGCTGGAGAAGCCGCTGAATCGCCGGGTAAAGCGACCCATTGTCGACGAGAAATTCCTGGTCGGATTGCTTCTCCAGAAAGACCGAGATTCCGTAGGCGTGATTGGGCGCGGCCTGGAGGCTCCGCAGAATGAGCAAGTCGAGTGTGCCTTGCAGGAATTCCAGCCGTTCCCGTTGATTGCCTACCGTAGACATACTACCTGTAGATTCTGGTACGGATGATGGAGGTTGTCAATAGCCCCGCTTCGGTTTTCTGGGCTCATCAGCTCTGCCTGTTATTCGCGGATTGATTTATTCGTCGAGGGTCCGGTCTGTTCGATCCTCGCTGTCGCGACTCCGAAGTTTTGCGTTCGCTCCTTCACAGTCGCGGGTCGGATTGCGTTGGTGCGCGGTTCGGATGAGACGGAGCACCGCTCCTTTACAGTCGCGGCTCGGATGGCGTTGGTGCGCGGTTCGGATGAGGACACGTGGCGTTGGCATCCTCAAGGCTTGGAATTGTTGGAGGGGTTTCTGCATCGTTTGGGACGGATTAGGCGGCCTTGGGAGGCACCTTTGCGACATAATCGACGACCTTTTTCTCGACGACACCGTTTCCGACGGAGAACTGAGCCATTGTCCGGGCACTGGCCAGGTGGGCCTGGTTGAACACAAAGTCGCGTGAAATAACGAAGCCAAACTTGGCCGGATCGAAGGTAGCGTTCTGCTGTATGTGCGAGATCGCAATGCCTTTTAGTTGCTCAAGTGCGTGCAGCTCCCGGTCGCGGCGGGCCTGCTGGGCCAGGCGGAGTTCCTTCATGGTCTTGGAAAACGAGTTTTGGAAGCGCGAATCGTAGAGCGAAGCCAGGACCAGCGGGTTCTTCGACTCGTGGAGGTAGCCTTCCATGGTGTCGATGGGGAGCGCCTCGCCGCCGTAGACCTTGAACTCGGCGGTGCGCAGCATGTCGAGCCGGAACTGGATGTCGGCGGCGCGACGGGCCAGGATGGTTTCGAAGTCGCCGACCGGGGCGAGATCCTGGACGATGCCGTCGATGAAGCGCTGGTAGCGCTGGGACTCTTCTTCGCTGCGGAAATACTTCGTGACGTCGGCAGCGAAGAGGCCGTGCTTGACGGCGTTGCGGGAAGACGCGTCGCGGCCAGCGTCGGTGCGAGGGCCGGTGGACTTCTGCGCGTTCTCGCGATTGGATTGCGTTCTCGCGTCGACCTGAGGGTCTCCTTTCTCCGCGCCGGCGGCGGGTGAAGCTGGATGCCCAGCGTCTGGCTGTTTCGATTCCGGCGAGGCCGGATTTTGTTCAGCCGCCATATCGCCCGTGTTGTCAGGGCGGTCCTTACATTGGTTGCTCATTTTTTTCTACCTTAATTGAGAGTTGGCGGAGTACGCCTGAACCAGACGTAACACTGGCGGCAGTTCCGCGTGCGAAACGCTGCCCCGGCGTTTTCAGGGAAGACGTTGGTAGAAAAGAGGTTAGAGGGAAAAAATAAAAGTCGATGGCTTGTGATCGGTTTTGTGGGTTCAGGAGAGGGGCGGGAGTTCTTCCGAAAATTCGGTTCGCGAAGTGGGGCGGGCGCCTACGCCCGCGCAGGATGCCCACATCCGGCTCTGCGAGTGGCGCCGAGACGGGACGTCGAGAAGGGGGCCGAAATCCCTTTCGGCGACCTCGGCTAACCGTTAGGGCTTTGCGGACACTGGCTGCCAGAGCTCAATCTTGTTCCCGTCCAGGTCGTAGATCCAGGCAAAGCGACCGTAGGATTCATTCATTCGATTGTCGTCGATCTTTACTCCCTCTTGTTTCAGGCGGTCGAGCAGAGCATCCAGATCGTCCACAATGTAGTTGACCATGAACGGTTGTGTGGCTGGGATATAGCCAGTAGAGGCGGAAAAAACAGTCCAAACTGTGACGTGTTCCTTTTGCGGGTCGTCGTGTTCGCGCCACGGGAGCATCGCGCCATGGCCTTTGTCAGCGATTCCAAGATGCTTCGAATACCATTCGCGCGTCTGATCACGATTAGCGGATTTGAAGAAGATACCGCCGATTCCAAGGATGCGCCCGCGCTGCTCCGTTTCGACAGGCGGCTTCGGCTTTTCAGGTTGCTGAGACACTTCTTGTCCTCCTATTGCGCCGGCCGCGATGAGCAACAGCGAGCCGAGCGTGCTTGTGATCCAGGGTATTCTTTGCATGGTGGATTATACAGGCTTCGATTCGAAGAAGTCTCGTCTAAGGCGCCATGCCGGTTTGGATAAGAACTGCCATCATAGTCCGGATAGCGGTGCGCCGACGGACGGCCTTGAGATCAGCACGCCGCACCGATTCAGGAGACCTGGGCAGACGGAGAGGAGAAGCGACCAAAGTTGAACAAGCCATTTACGCGCCGGGAGGCGCTGAAGAGCGCCGCAATAGCCAGCGCCGGCGCACTATTAGGCGAGGCAAGGATCAAAGCGCGGCAGCCCGTGATCCTGATAGCCGGCCGTCCGGTCGAAGTTGCGGTCACGCCGGTTACCCGAATCACTGCTCGCCTTACCATCCAGCCAGTACTGGACGGAAAAACAGTTCCAATCGCCAGTGACGGCGCGCTGGTGAAAGAGGACTGGGGGAAGAAGCCTGCGTGGCGCCTCCGGGCCTGGCCCGCCTCGCGCACAGCCACATGCGGCGATCTCAGCGTGCAGCTCTCCGAAAGTCCATTGAAACTGAGCGTTTCCACAAAAGTGGGTGACCTGATTCAGGAACTCATCATCGATGAAAAGACCGGCAGTTTGAGCTTCGCACTGGGGAAGGGTCCACTGCTCGGATTGGGTGCGGGCGGACCCCAGTTCGATCGCCGTGGCAATCTCGATCGGATGATCAGTGGTCAAGGCGGTTATCGTCTAGACACTAACGGTGGGAGAGTGCCCATTCCGCTGCTGATCGGCACGTCGGGCTGGGGACTTTTCGTGCACCAGCCGTTGGGGGCTTTCGATTTAACCGGCCGGGAGGGTGTTGTCATACCGGCTAGTAGTTATGCGGCGCTGCCTCTCGACGTCTTTGTCATCGGTGCGCAAGATCCGCAAACAATCCTTGCCGAATATTCCCTCATCACGGGCTATCCGGAGATGATTCCTCTCTGGTCGCTGGGCTACCTGCAGTCGCACCGCACGCTCGGTTCGCCGCAGGAGATTATTCAGGAAGCCCAGACATTCCGGGAAAAGAAACTCCCTTGCGACGCCATGATCTATTTGGGCACGGGCTTTTGTCCGGAAGGATGGAACAGCGGCAACGGCGAGTTCACGTGGAATTCCAGAATGTTCCCCGAGCCTCAGAAAGCGATTGATCAATTGCACACGGAGCATTTCAAAGTCGTTCCGCACATCGTTGTCGAGGGGGAGCGTCTCACCGGCACCGTCCACGATCCCTGCACGGCGCCGCCTCTGCCGAGCGGCAAGACTCCGGATGGACATTGGCCGCCCGATCGCCAGGTCAGTTGTTATTGGCCCGCGCACAAGGAGCTCTTTGAACTCAACATAGACGGATGGTGGCCCGATCAGGGCGATGGCTTTGACGGGCCGTCGCGGCTGGCGCGCAATCGAATGTATTTCGAGGGCAGTCAAATGTACCGGCCCAATGAACGCGTTTTTGCTTTGCACCGCAATGGCTACGCGGGCATGCAGCGTTATGCTGCGTTTCTCTGGTCGGGCGACGTCCAATCTACCTGGGAAACCCTGAAGGTGCACGTGCCGGTCGGCATTAATGCCGGCCTGAGTGGAATCCCTTTTTGGGGCACCGACATTGGCGGGTTCGTTCCTACCAAGGAATACACGGGCGAACTGTTCGCGCGCTGGTTCCAGTTTGCTGCATTCAATCCGCTGTTCCGGTCTCACGGCCGCGACTGGCGATTGCATCTACCATGGGGCTGGACGACCGGGGAAATTGGCTATCCCGAAACGGCAAGCTATCATCCCGATCAAAGCGTTTTGCATAATCCGGCGATCGAGCCGATCTGCAAGAAGTATCTCGAACTGCGCTACCGAATGATGCCGTACCTCTATTCGGTGGTCAAACAGACATGTGCGACGGGGATGCCTATTATTCGAGCACTTTGGCTGCACTATCCCGACGATCCAACGGCAGTTGAGCGAGGTGACGAATACCTCTATGGGCGCGATATGCTTGTCGCACCAGTGGTGGAGAAGGATGCAGTCTCTCGCACTCTCTACCTTCCCCGTGGAAGCTGGTACGATTTTTGGACTCAGAAGAAGTTCGAAGGCGGACGCGAGATCACGCGAACCGTCGACCTTGAAACGATTCCTCTCTACTGCCGCGCCGGCGCCATCATCCCCATGGGCGCAGTGAAGCAATTCACGGAAGAAAAGGTCGACTCTCCGCTGACTCTATCGATCTATCCCGGCGCAGACGGGCAGTTCTCTTTGTACGAGGACGACGGTAAAACATTCAATTATCGAAACGGCGAGTTCACGCAAATTGACATCTCCTGGAATGATCGCCGCAGGCGCTTAGCATTACGCCTGGCGAAAGGCTCCCGAATCCTCGATACGCCGCACCATCGTTTCGACGTGCAGATCATCGGCCAACCAGGCACACGGGAAATCCTTTTCGAAGGAAACTCTTCGACATTCAATATGTAAGTTCCGGATGGAAGGAAACTCTCGCTCACCCCGTGTCCTTCTGAGCAACCGCGGCTCTATACTGCTGTGAATGGATGACCCGGAGTTAGACAAGGGCTTGGGCAGACGGGCACAGATAGGCGGCGGGCTGGCTGCGTTCATTGGAGTTCTGTTGCTTGTGTTTACGTCCCCGGCTTCTGTGCGGACGCCAGTCGATCTTGACAAGATGGCGATGGCCTTTATCGCCATAGGAGTTTTTCCGGTTGCGGTTGGCACGTTGTCTCGCTGGTACTATCTCGATTAGTCCGGCGGCTCCAGCGAAAGGTCAAGATGCAACGGTCCCTCGCGACGCCGACTACAGCCAATTACAGTGTTCAGGTGCTTCTGACGGGTATGGGCTTTCCGTATACTTCAAAAAACCTGCTCGTGAAGCGATTCTCCGGGTCGGCAAGGCGTTTCCTTTGGAAGAAGGCGTCGACGCCGGGGTATGCCTGTCTCAAACAATCCATTTCGGTGTCCCGAATGTATGTCAGATAAAAGGTTCCTCCGCAGTTGAGAGCGAGGCCAGTCAACCGGGAAATAAATTCGCCCGCTTTCGCCCGACCTTCTGACGACCGCACTTCGTTGAAATAAATGATTACGGCAAAGGCGTCTTCCCGGGGCGTGTAGGAAAGAGCGGTTTCGTTGTTTCGCTTGACGTACCGGACTGTCACGCCAAGAAGATTTGAACCATCTTTCAGGAGGGCCTGCGTACCTTCCATAAAGGTCTTGAACCGAGGAATTGGAATGAAAAACTCCTGGATTACGTCGGCGCTTCTCGTCCAATCGCATTCAAACATCTTGAAGGACGACACGGGCGGCCGCATCGCGTTATTTCTCGAGACGATTCCCTTATTCGACGGACGGAGTGAGATCTGCTTTTCGGCGTACCAGCGAAGTGTTTTGCCCCAACTGTAGCGTCGCGACAATGCAAACAGGAACCGATCGCGCGCAACATGACGCTCGTGGCCAAGTTGAAACCCCCCTTTGCGGGCATCGCCGACTCTCTGCCAGACCGTCACGATCGTGTCTTTAAACAGATGACGTGAGCAGATGGACGGACGCGCGATAAATAAATGCGCAGCGGGATTTGGCCGGATTTCCCTTTCAAAATACTCAACTAACTCACTCAGCGGGATTATGACGGAGACCTGTTTATAGACACAGTCGTCGACGAGCGCAAGGTCCACGTCGAGGACGACTCCGAAGAGCCCGTATCCCCCGATCACGTCTCTGAAAAAGTCTGGATTTTCAATTCTGCTGACGGATATTACCGATCCGTCCGAAAGCATCAGCCTAAACCCAATGACACTCTCGACGAGCGTGGGGAAACGCGTGTCGCGTCCGTGAACATTCGATGCCAACGAGCCGCCGACCGTAAAAATATTATCCGACTGCATGGTTTTCACGGCAAGGCCGACAGGATTTACCATCTCCTGAATCCGTTCCCATGTAATTCCGCTTTCTACGGTTATGCGCTTCCCTTCAATATCCAAGGAGCGGACACGGTTGAAGTGCGTCATGTCGAGGACCATTGCGCCACTCACAAAAGAATGACCGCCGAGATTGTGGCGGGTTCCCATCATGCACACCGGCGAACCATCTCTTTGAGCGCGTTGGAGCGCATTCCGAATATCCGCGACGGTTCGTGGAGATTCGATGGTCTGCGCAACCGCGGTATATACGCGCCGCGCATCCGTAATCTGAAGATGAGCTGAGTCCTTAAGAATCCCGGCGATAGCCTTGCTAAGGCGGTCGCGTTCGGGATGAGGAACCTCCGGGTAAATCGGCAGGTAGAGGAGCTTTCCGAAAAAACTACGGGTCTCCGCAGGATCGAGATCCTCTCTTCCGGCAGGAGGATCGATCACGGAAAGCGCCGATCCCGTCGCCGTTCCGTCGAATCCACGGCTGTGAAGTGCTGTCATGAATTGTTCCCGAGCATTCATGAGAATCGGAAAGACCCAAAAACTGTGGAATTGCGCCTGATTCCCTGGAAACAATACTCCGGGGGGCAATGCTTGGGCAAACTCTTGTCCTACCTTCGTTCGTTGCATGACCCGGGCCGAGTCAAATGTACGGAGCCGATGCGCCAGCAGAGAGAGGAGTGGAAACGAAGGATATTTGCGAATCTCCTTCAGCCAGTCTTCCGGATCCAGTCCTCGCACCGCTGTGATTACGCCCTCGAAATCTGCTCCAAGAAAGACGCAGGCACGGTAGAAAAGGCCAAACAACAACGGCAGAGTAAATAATTTGAGAATCACATGGGTCAGCAGAATGCCCTGAAACTCCTTTCGCGTCTGCAGGGGATAACTCCGGTGGATGATTTTCATCTTCGAGAGAAGTTCGGAATCCCGCAGGCGGATGAGAGCGCCGCCGAGTGCGGTTGCCGTCTTGATTGATCCGAAGCTGAACATTGCAGCGTTCGTTTCCAGGTGGCCTGTGTAGTGGGAGCCGCTGAAGGCCTGCGCGCAGTCTTCGATCACGAAGAGGCCATGCTGTTTGGCGATCGCGATCACAGGCTCCATGGGTATGCGGGTGCCAAAAAGGTGCGCAATAACGACGGCGCGAGTGTTATCTGTGATCGCGGCTTCAATCGTCGAAATACCGGGGGCCAGTGTGTCGCGATCGAGGTCCAGAGGAATCGGCACGAGTCCGTTGTGCCTCGCGATGTTCGCCATTTCGGGTATCGTTAATGCGGACATCAAGATCTCGCTGCCCGGGGGCAATGCGAGCGCTTGCAGACACAGATCGAACCCACTGCGCACGGTCAGTGTTGTCAGCACTGGGAAGGCGGGAGCAAAAAGTCCCTCAAGTTCAGATTCGCGTGCGCGAATGTCTCCTGGGAAAATGCAGTAGAGTGCTGCGCGCGCAATATCAGACCACCGGATATCGAGCTGCTTCCTGGGGTACATTCGGAGTCTTCGTAGCGGCGTCATGAAAGTCTCCCTGGTTCTGCCAGAGACCATGCGTGTGCGGGGTTTACGGGGCTCATCACGGGTTCTTCAGTCCCAACGGCGCGCCAGGTATCCTTTTGCACGCCGATCCTAGCGGCTCAAGCACGCGCAAACCTCATTTCCAATCAGCATCACGCCGCCAGAAAGCACTCTCCGGACCGCGCGGAAGGATGCGGACAAAGGCATGATGGCGCCAATCAGTGTACTACCTCAGCTTCAGTCTGGACCCACGGTTTCGCTGACTGGGCGACGTGTGGGGTGGCGATTGGCACCTAGTGGCGCGACGTCCTACGTTCTGAGCCCAGCGACTACAAGAACGTCTCCGGGTACTTCAAGCACACAACTCTGCCGCGAACCCCGGCCGTGACTTTGCGGGCTTTGTGGTCAAAGGCAGGCATCACGAAGCCGAAGAGGTCTGGGGCAGCTCCCCAACGCTCGGTATGGTCCGTGATGATTCTCACGCCGAATATGTGGTTGTCCCCGGAGGAAACGCTGTCGCCCAAGCCGAAGTCGTTGAGTATGGCGCAAGCGGCAGCGATCGGGGTTCCCTACATAACCGCCTGGGCATCTGTTGTGGATGCAGCTCAAATCCAACCTGGCGAAACGATTCTCATTGTTGGCGCCGCGGGCGGGACAAGCTGCCCGTCTCGCAAAGAAGCCAATCCAAATTGGATGCCGCGAACGTAGCACGCTATTGATGTTCGTGCTACTTTTGTTGTTAGCACGTTCCTAACATTCGTAGCACGATGGGATCCTATGCTCCTCCGGTCACTGGTGATCGCGTTACTGGTTCTCTCTTGGAAGCCGCTCGCGCGAGCCGCCGAGGCCCCTCAGCAATCAGGAACTGTCGTTGACACGTCTGGCGCGCCGATTGGCGGGGCCACCGTGCAGGTTCAAAGCGCGAACGGTACTGTACTAACAACGACCCAGTCGGATTCTGACGGATCCTTCACTATTTCTGGACTCTCGGCAGGTGATTATCGACTCGTGGTATCTCATGCCGATTTTGAAACCAAGGAAATCCCCATCACCATCGGGACGACCGAGGCACCCGCACCGCTGCGCATCTCTCTGGCGGTGGGCTCCCTCAACACGACCGTAAACGTGCAGGGCCGGGAGGATGACCTTGTGGGCATTGCCGACTCCGCTACGCAGGGAACGGTGGGCGCAAAGGAAATCGAAGATCGTCCGATTCTTCGTACGGGAGAAATCCTGGAGACGATTCCTGGCGTGATCATCACTCAACACGCCGGCGGGGGTAAGGCCAACCAGTATTTTCTACGCGGCTTCAATCTCGACCACGGCACCGATTTCGCCATTTTCCTCGACGATATGCCGCTTAACCTGCCGTCGCACGCGCACGGCGAGGGGTACGCGGACATGAACACCGTCATCCCTGAGTTTGTGCAGCGGATGAATTACGAGAAGGGTCCCTATTACGCCGACGTCGGCAACTATGGCTCAGTCGGATCGGCCCATTTGGAATTTTTCAAGACTCTGCCCGAGAACTTCTTCCAGGTGGAAGCCGGCATGTACGGCTATGCGCGGGCCGTGTTCGGCGTATCGCAGAAGGTCGGTTCGGGCAATTTGCTGTATGGGGGAGAAGCCTATTACGATGACGGCCCATGGACGCATCCGGATGGTTATGCCAAATTCAACGGCCTACTGACCTACAGCCGGGGCGACGCCGCCAATGGCCTCAGCATTACGGCCCGCGGTTACCACGGAAAATGGAACTCGAGTGATCAGATCCCTGTTACGGCGACGCCCCTCGTCGGTCTCTTCGGCGCACTGAACCCGACAGACGGGGGCAATTCACAGCGTTACAGTCTGCAGGCTGAATGGCACCGCCAACGCGCCAAATCGATGACGAAGATCACGGTCTACGGTTTTTATTACGACCTCGATTTATTTTCCGATTTCACGTACTACCTGGATGACCCCATCAAGGGTGATCAGTTCGAACAGCAGGACAGGCGCTGGGTGTTTGGGTTTGACGCACACCACACGATTTTCAGCCAGTGGTTCGGCCGCAAGGTGGAAAATACGTTCGGATTGCAGATCCGCAACGATTGGGTCCACAACGGCCTTTACCGGACGGAAGATCGCGTGCGCACGGATAAGAATGACAGCAACGCATGCAATGTCGAACCCATCGACGCATGCAATACCAATCCGAACCTTGTGGCGGTCTTGCCCGCGGACACAGATTTGAATAAATTTACCGACACGATGAGCGGTTTTTATGTGGAAAATGACATCCAGTGGGCGGAGAAATTCCGTTCGGTCCTGGCCTTGCGCGGCGACGTGGGACATGTCGACGTGACCAACTTGACTCCCAGTTATGTCGCCACCGAGTTACCTGGCGCTCCGGTGGTCGATTTTGCAGCCGCCAATTCCGGCACGGCCACCAAGTTCCTGCCCGAACCCAAAGCGAGTTTGATTTTCGGCCCGTGGTCCAAGACTGAGTTCTATGCACAGGCCGGATCCAGTTTTCACAGTAATGATGCCCGCGGCGCAACGCAAACGGTGGAACCGATTTCGCCGGACAATCCGTTTCCCACGGCCACCTCGAGAATTCCCCTCCTAGTCCCAACCTATGGGGCGGAAATCGGCGTGCGCACTTCGGCCGTCTCCCATTTGCAGAGCACGTTTTCACTCTGGTATCTCCATAGTGCTTCCGAACTGCAGCAGGATGGCGATACCGGAGCGACAGTTGCTTCGGCTTCGCATAGCAACCGCTATGGCATCGAATGGGCGAACTACTACACGCCGCTGGAACATTGGGCTTTTGATTTCGACGTTGCGGATTCCAGAGCTTTTTTTACCGACATCGACCCGGACGATGCTGCGCCGAACAGCCCGGGTGGCAAGCACGTACCGGAAGCGGTTGGTTGGGTGGTTTCATCCGGCATCACGATGCACGATTACAAGCGCTTTTCGGCGAGTTTGCGCCTGCGCGCCTTTGGCCCACGCGATTTGACGTCCGACGCAATTTATCGCTCAAGTGCAACGGTTCTGCTCAATGCGGAGGTCCGTTATCGAATTACCCCCCAATGGACTTTTGTCGTCGAAGCTTTGAATCTGCTGAACCGGAGTGACCACGACATTGACTATGCCTACACCTCCCGAATAACGCCAACAGCCGACTCGGCATTCACAGACGTTTTCCACCCCGTCGAACCAGTTCAGGTGCGATTCGGGATACGAAGAACCTTTTGACGGTCAAGACGCCGAAGAGGACAGCCGAAGAGCCGTTGCCCGACTCTGATCTTGGGTGGGAGAAGACCAGCGCACTACAAGGGAGGCTTTTCACCGCCGAATAGTTCCTTGATTATCGGCCGCCTTGGCTAGCCCGCTTGAACCATTCGATGACCATGCGATCGCGGTCGTCGCGATTCTGCGGCAAGGCATGGCCGTCGCGTTCGTAAATGTGAAGGGCGTAGACCTTGTTCTTTTCCTGAAGGGCTTCTGCCATTCGGAGAGCTTGAGTGACCGGAACAAGTTTGTCGGTCCGGCTGTGGAGGATGAGAACAGGCACGTTGATCTGGTCGGCCCAATAGACGGCCGACCGCGCTCGATAATATTCGTCGGCGCGGTGCTCATAGTCCGGCCAAATCTTAGCAAAGCCGTCGATGTATTCATTCCCGTTGACAATGCCCATCTCGGGCCTCGCGTCCACCCACGCTTTCAGGTCTGAAACTCCGCCGATGACGGCGGCGGCCTTGACGGGGATACCTCGTTTGATCGAAAGATAGGCCATGGTGCCACCTCGCGACAGACCGAGCATGTATAGCCGCTCGGGGTCCACGAAGTCGAGCGATTTCAGTGCCGGCACAAGATTTAGAACATCGTCGACTTCGACGCCGCCCCACTCATCGCGTTTTACGGTGGCGCCTTGGTAGCGGTAGTCGGACGCGATGACCACAAAGCCAGCCTTGGCGAACTGGTAAAGATCGACCATGTCAAGGCACGACGTGTTTGCGCGGCCGCAAGGCAGGCCATTGTCCGTGATACTCCCGAGTTGACCGTTGCCTCCACGGTTGAATATGATCGCCGGCCATTTTCTTGTGCCCGGTGCTTTTGGCCTGATTAACATTCCACGCACAGGGAGCCCGTCGCTGGCGTAGGTAATTTCGAGAACGTCGAACCCCGTTTGCGTCCGGGCCGCATCGTAGACCGCCTGCGGAAAATAACCGCGGCCGAAATCATCCAGGGATTCATAACTAGGCAGGAGCGACCAGGGCTTCGACTTCAGAATCTGGCCGTCAGGTTCCTGCCCGGCCACAGACAATGCCGACGCACCCACAAGTAACTGGATGAGTAGAAAGAACGAACTCGTAATTACTATCTTCCGCATCGTATTCTCCTTGTCATTATGCTAGAGATGCTGACTGAGCCTGGGTGCGACCGAAGATTGAACGCACGGCAGCTGGGGCTTAATGAGGAGCGGGGATTGTAGAGGGGAGTATGAAGAAGAGCCGCGCTTCAGACGACCATCAGGCTATGCCGGACTAACCACTGTGTACGAAGAGGCTCGTGCGGTTGCCGGGCGTGCGCACGAAGCCCGGCATCCGGGCTAAGGCCCGAGGGGGATCATGGTCGTTCCTGGGTGACCTGTAACGCCCACGATTGCGCAAGGCTTTGGTGATTGCGTTTTTCAGGCATGGCAAAATCGACTCGAAATAACGATTTGTCCGCCGGTTAAACGTATTCGCCGGCTCCGAGCGAGTACTTGCAGCGGAACGCACTTGAACCCGCGATTTGCGGGCTCCGACAGGACCTGTGATGGCGAGGGCAAAAGTAAGTTCCTTATCCGAAGCTTCCTTCATCTAACGACAAGTAAGCACGATTGCTACAAGTGATGAATGGACTCGAGGAGAAACAAATGGCGAAACGAATGAACCTGGGTGGCACTTTCACGCTTCCTGGCGGCTCGATGGCGTTGAACCGCATGGGCTATGGAGCGATGCAGCTGGCCGGCCCGCAGGTGTGGGGACCGCCGCGTGACATGAACGCTGCGGTAGCTGTTCTGCGAGAGGCGGTCGAGGCTGGCGTGAACCATATCGACACCAGCGACTTTTACGGGCCGCATGTGACGAATCAGATCATTAAACAGGCACTCCATCCGTACCCGGATGGCCTGGTGGTGGTAACCAAGGTTGGCGCTCGCCGGGGTGAAGACAAGTCCTGGCGTCCCGCTCTTTCGCGCCCGGAACTGGTCAATGCCATTCACGACAATCTCCGGAACCTGGGCCTGGACACGCTGGATGTCGTCAATCTTCGAGTGGGAGGTTTCACGGCGCCAGCGCAGGGATCCATTGAGGAACCGCTGACGGTGCTGGCGGAACTCAAGCGTCAGGGACTGATTCGGCATCTCGGTCTGAGTAATATCACTCCCGAGCAGCTGGCCGAGGGCCAGACAATCGCGGAGATCGTCTGCGTGCAGAACTTCTACAACGTGGCAAACCGGAACGATGACGGCTTCATCAGTGACCTGGCTGGACAAGGCATCGCCTACGTGCCGTTCTTCCCGCTGGGAGGGTTCACTCCTCTACAGTCATCGACGCTGGACGCCGCCGCAGCGTCACTCGGCGCCACGCCGATGCAGGTTGCCCTGGCGTGGCTTCTTCAGCGCTCGCCGAACGTCCTGCTGATCCCCGGTACATCTTCCGCGGAGCACCTGCGAGAGAATCTCGCGGCCGCAGCCCTGCAACTTACTTCCGAAATAATCACCGATCTTGACTCAATCGGCGGAGATGGTGGCACTGATGCCGTCGGGAACCTGCATGTTTGATCAGTAATGCAAAAGGACTCTGGCTAGAAGCAGGTTCCGTTATTTGCAGCACTCCTGCCGATATTTGCCAAGTAGTTTTACCAGTTCGCACGGAGCGTAATCCTGCTAACCTCGCCTTATAGACCCGTAGTGAGTTGCTTAGTGCTATGGATCGTTCAAGAGCTTTACGCGAGCAGAGGACCGGAACTGGAAAGTCCGTCTACCCTACTGCCAGCACAGCGGCCGACGAGGCAGTTCAACCGGAGAAGGCGCGAATTGTCCTGGCGGATGATCACTTTCTAATCGCCCAGACGTTAGCCGTCTTACTCGCCCCACACTTCAATGTGGTCGGCGTGGTGAATGAGGGCAAACTGGTCGTGGATGCAGTCGTGCGCTTGAGACCGGAAGTCGTGCTGCTCGACATAACGATGCCGGGCCTCAGCGGTCTCGACGCCGCGCGCATGATCCTTGAGCAGGCCCCCAGCACCAAAATCGTCTTCCTTACCATGCACGCCAATGGCTTGATCGCAAAGGAAGCGTTCCGGGCCGGTGCGTCTGCCTTCGTCGTCAAGACCTGCGCCGCAAGCGATTTGGTTACGGCGGTAAGAGTGGCTCTGGCCGGTGGTGTTTATGTTTCGCCTGAGGTGGAGGAACAGGAAGCGCAAAGGCCCTTCGAGGAGTTGTCTGAGCGCCAGATCACGGTCTTGCGGCTGGTTGCCCAAGGATGCAGCGCCAAACAGATCGCAGGCCAGCTCAACATCTCTTCACGCACCGCCGAATTCCACAAAAGCTCCATCATGGGCAAACTCAGGCTCCGCAGCACCTCGCAGCTGACGCGCTACGCGATCGAACGCGGCTTGACGTCTTAGAAGCTGCGGCGAGGTGTGGCTGTGCGACGGGCTATTCCGTCCGGAGTGCCTGCATCACATCAATTCGGGCTGCCCGGGCGGCGGGTATCACGGACGCTATCACTGCCGCGAGCAGCAGCACCAAAGCTGAGCCGGCCACCGGCATGATGCCCGGCGTCTTCAGATCTGCCAGGAAAGTGCCCGCCAATTGCGCCAGCCCAAACCCGCAGGCCAGGCCGACGGCGAGTCCGCCGATGGCCATGGTCGCACCCTCGGTAATGACGCCCATCAGCAGGTGCCGCCGCTGCGATCCAACGGCCAGCCGAATGCCAAACTCTCGAGTACGTCCGCTGACAGAGAATGCCAGCACGCCGGCGATGCCGACTACGGCAATCAGCAGGGCCACCGCCGCGAAAGCGCCGAACACTGCAACATTGAGCCGATCGGGCGAGAGCACCTCGGCACGGATATCTTCAAGGGTCGCCGCGCGTTCCACGGGCTGGTCCGCGGACATATTGCGCATGATACGCGTGATCGGCGTTACCAGAGCATAGGGGTTGGAACGCGCATGAACGAACAGTCGCCCTCCACCGAAGGCTTGCTCCTGATCGAATGGGCGATACACGGTCATGGTGGGCCTGGGCAAGACGTTGGTGTCGTCCATGTCCGCCACCACGCCAATAATGCGCATCGGCGGGGTGGCCAATATGGGGACTTCCTTGAGGAGCGGGTCGGTCCAGGCGACATGATGGTTCAAGGCACCGCTGGTGGGGAACATCCGTAGCGCAATGCTCTGGCTTACAATCGCAACGGGCTCGCTGCCGTTGCGGTCGGCATCGTCGAAATCCCGTCCTTCGATAAGGGGCAGGCCGAGTGTCGCGAAAAAGCCGGGTGTAATGATGCGGGCCCTGGCGCGGGGACGTTCTTCGCTGGGGGCGGGAACGTGTCCGTCGGCGGAGACTTCGAATCCGAACTCGTTATCATCGCGCCAGGGGACGCTGTTGCCGATCGCTACGTTTTGAACGCCGGGCAATTCGCGGATTCGCCTCGAAGCTTCCCGATAGAAATCCACCACCTGGCTGGGCGTTTTCCCCAAGTGCATTACTGGTACGTCCACTGCGAGGACATGGTGAGTGTCGAGACCGGTGCGGGCGGCCTCAAGGGCGAGAAGGGTCCTGACGCTTGCGGCGGCCGACGCCACCAGCACGAAGGATGCTGCGATCTGAACCACCGCGAAGACCCTGAGTTTCCGGTTGGCAGTGCCGGTGACGCGAGCGCTCCCGCTGCTTAGGGCGAAACCCTGGGCGCCGCCCGTGGACGGCAAGCGCGGAACGAATGCCAGCAGCACCGCAGCAGCCACGGCAAGCCCCGCGCCGACCCAGAGCATGCTGGAATCGACCGTAAGGTCGAGGGCTCGTATGGAGTATCGGGCCATGTAACGCGCGAGAAAGGTCACCATCGGGCTGGCGATCAGCATCCCGAGCGCGGCACCGGCGACACACAGAAGCAGGCTCTCAGTCAACAGAGTGCGACGCAGATCAGCAGTGCTGGCTCCCAGCGCCGCGCGGATGCCGAGTTCGGCTTCGCGGCGCACACTCCGGGCCAGAATCAGATTGGCAACGTTGGAGCAGGCGACGATGAAAACAAGCAGCGAGGTCGCCATCAGCACCAGCAGTATGGTCCGCGCTCCGGAAGTGAGCTGGTCGCGAAGGGTCACCAAACTGATGCCGAAGCCACCTTTGGCGGGATAGGCTTCAGGATGCTCGTGCTTGATGCGCGCGTACACCGAGCGCAACTCCGCACGCGCGGATTCCAGACTCTCGCCCGGCGCGAGCCTCGCGAACAGCTCGGTCATACGGTGAAGCCGACTGGTTACCATGGTCGCCGACAAATGATGGGAGCTGGTGACGACGTTGGCGATGATTTCCGTGTCCTCGGGATAAGGGACGCACGGCTCGAGGACGCCCACGACGGTGGCCGGGCGCGCGTCGACGAAAGAATCGAGGCGGACGGCTTTGCCGAGCACCTTGGGATCGCTCTTCAGCGTTGTCGACCAGAAACGGTACGTCAGTACGATGGCGCCCTCGGCCTTCGGACCGTCATCGCGCGCATCCAACAGCCGCCCGAGTACGGGGTGCAATCCCATGACCTGGAAATACGATCCCCCAACCACACCGGCCCGGACGGACTGGGGTTCTCCGAGCCCGACCATGGTGAAGCCAACGGTGGAGAAATCGCCGAACGAGCTCAACGTTTTGACGTGGGAGCTGAGGTCCGCGATTTCCGGTATTGAGAAACGCTCGTTGTCGTTTCCGATGCCTGGCGCGGACTGGCGGATGTAGATTAGCCGGTTCTCGTCGCGATTGACCAGAGGGCGAAGCAGCACGGCGCGAACGAGGCTGAACATCACGGCATTGGCCCCGATGCCGAGGGCCAGCGTCAGTACTACGGCCGCCGTCAGGCCTTTGGCGCGGGCCAGGGAACGGGCGGCGACTTTCAGCTCGCCAAGGAAAGACACTATGCTTTCGATCATGCGGATCCCTCTTATTATTGACCGAAGTCTCAGCAGGCGGAATGCCTCTGCTATGGCCTTACAGATAAAGGCCGTTGGCTTTCCATAGAGCCAGTTAGTGTCCGCTTACGGGATTCTTGCATTTGAAACGGGACAGACGTGCCGGCGGGAGTCGAAACAAGCAACCCGTGCTGCACGCGGGAACTCCAAGTCCGTTCGTATTGGCGGACGAACGGTTGAAGGGCTCGTAACGGAAAATAGTGCGTGGGAGTTTGCCGAATGTTGACAACGACCGACACCTCACGGTCACGCTCGCTATTGCCGTTCACCGCTGTCGTTGGCACGCTGGCAGCAGCATTCTTGCCGATGGCCGCCGGCTATCTAAAGCGCTACTCCCTCCCGGTCCAATCGGCAGCAGGCATTTATGGCTGTTTCATTCTCTTGCTGGTTTATCTGATTGCACCCGCCATGCCGGCGCCCCGCGCGTGGATGGGAAAACTCATCACGGGCCGCTACAAAGGGCTGATTGTGCTGGCGCTACTAGCCTGTCCGTATTCTGCCTATGCGGCGGGAACGGCAGACTTCCGCTGGCAAGCGGTCATCCGGCTTGCGGCGATTGCTGCGCCAGTGATTATTCTGTACTCCATTTTTCCAGTCGGCGACCCGGCGAAATTCAATTGGCAGGACATCTTAGTCGCAGCCTGGCTCGTGCCGGCTGTTCTATTCCACTTGTTCAATGGGATCTGGAACGTTCCCACAAATCTAGACTTCATGGCGCGATTGTTCGTGGCCAGCTTAGGCGTGCTCTGCTGGACTTACATCCGGCCGGTCCCCGACCTAGGGTATGTACTGGATTGCAGCAAAATGGCACTGCTCGCCGCAGGCAGGAATTTTGTTTTCTTTGCCGTGATTGCGATTCCGCTCGGCTTGCTACTCGGCTTCACTTCCTGGCAGCCACGCTGGCAGGGATGGGGTGATTTTCTGCTCGCCTATCTGGAAATCCTCCTGTTCATCGCGGCGCTGGAAGAGCTCTTTTTTCGCGGCTTCCTTCAGAATCTCCTGCAGAAGTCGCTTCACTCCTGGTGGGGCGGCCAGCTTGCCGCAAGTTGCGTCTTCGGCCTTTTCCATATCCTGCACGCGCCGTTTCCCAACTGGCGCTACGTGATGCTGGCGTCTATCGCCGGCTGGTTCTACGGGTCTGCGTACCGATCGAGCGGCACGCTGTTCTCATCTGCCGTACTCCATGCACTGGTGGACACCGTATGGCGAACGTTCTTCACTAAGAGCTGACACTTACGCCCGACGGATTACCGATACCTCGGATTGCCAACGAATCACGGGCTCGCTGTCACGAAAGCGCGGCGTATTCAGTTCAGGGTCGCAGCCTGGCGCGGCACTTAAAAGAGGGCCATACGAGCATCGTGGGGCCCAGTAGAAATCGCAGGTAGCGAGAGGCGAATATCCGACCCAACAACAGCGTCGCCCAATCGCGTTGCCAGAAATATTCGCCGCCACGAGAAAGTAATCTCTTCGACATCTCGCTGTCATAAGTGGCCCCTAGAATTAATGGGCCGTCCCTATAACTTGTTCGAGGCGGCGACCAATCTGACAAAGAGGCTGACATGAAAAAGAAAATGGTAGTTTCCGCACTGTTCGCGGTGGCGCTGGCCACAACCGCTTTCGCCGACGAAGGCGCGGTTCCCACGGGCATTGCGCCCCTCACCCACGTATTTCTGATCGTGATGGAGAATCACGGTTTCAGCCAGATCTATAACAATCCCAACGCGCCCTTCATTAACGAGATGGCAGCTTCCGCCAATTACGCCACGAATTACTTTGCTGTCGGGCACCCCAGCTCCACAAACTACCTGGAAATGGTCGGTGGTTCGAACTTTGGGGTTCGCTCGGACGATTATCCGAACTGGCATAACTCCACCTGTCAGGCCAACCTGATTTCCGGCGTGACCACTCTCGATAGTCCAGCGGCGAATCCGCCCGTGGTGTGCCCCATCGCCGGCTCCGGCCTGGACGCCGCGACTCCGGCGCTCGACTGCACGAACGAGGGCTCGGCCGGGAACTGCCTCTTCGATTTCGATGGCGTGCAATCGCTTGCCGCCGCCTCAACCGTGGGTAAGTCCATTGCCGACCAGCTTGTGGCCGCCGGCCTCTCCTGGAAGAGCTATCAGGAAAGTCTGCCGGTAAGCGGCGCGGACGGCGTCAACTACAGCGATGGCTTCTTCACCAACAACACCGACTTCACACAGTTGATCTCCTCCGGCTCCTTCGCATCGTGGAAGGTGCAAGGTACCACCATCCCGGCCATCATGTCCCAAAGTGATGCCAACGGAGACATCGTTTATCTGTATGCCGCCAAGCACGACCCCTTTGCGTACTTCCGCAGTGTCCAGGAAGGCTGGGATCCCGGTAACAGCCTGAAGAACATCGTTGGTTTCGAATCCCTGTATCAGGATCTCGGCACCGGCAACGTGCCGAACTTCTCCTTCATCGTTCCCAATCAGTGCAATGACATGCATGGCCGCGGCAACGCTGGTCCCTTCTGCAACTACGACGAGAGTGACAACGGCACGCAGACCGGCCTCAACGGTGCATTGATTTACCAGGGTGACGTCGCTGTCCGAAAGATTGTCAACGCCATCAAGAGCTCTCCCGCATGGGCTACCGGCAATAACGCGATCGTCGTGGTATGGGACGAAAACGACTACACGGCAACTCCCAACCAGGTGCTCCTGATCGTCGATACCAACAAGGGAATCCACGGCGGCATCAGCGGTACGCCATACAATCACTTCTCGCTCTTGAAGAGCATGGAATCGGGCTTCGGTCTGCCCTGCCTGAACCACGCCTGTGATTCCAACGTCAGCCTCATGACCGACCTCTTCGGCACGTCCGAGTTCTATTCGGCGCAGTTTAGCGGCACGCTCAACACCTCCACTAACGTGGCCACGCTCACCTGGAATGTCCCGAATCATGCCAGCATTGCCATCTATGTCGGCTCTCCCACCGGGACGCTGTTCGCCCAAGAAGGCCTCAGCACGGGTACGTTGGCCACTGGTCCATGGGCGACGAAGGGCATGACCTTCTATCTGCTCGATGCCTCCACGCAGGCCGTACTGGGCACCGTCACGCTCTAGTTCGCACGTAAGCGCAAGGCCCCGGTCCTTCCGGGGACTGCGCATCAAGTCCGAAGCGTCAACTTCGTGGGCAAGCGAAACCCGGCGTCTCCACCCTCACAATGGGCGGAGACGCCGTCTTCTTTTGAGCCGGCCCAGGCGATGGCGAAGGGCGGGGCTTAGCGATTACCGGGTCGCGAAGCATGCCGGTGTCACCGCGACTCCTTGTTGTAATATGCCTTGACACGTATATGCTCTGTGGAGTATATCAAGAGAGTGGAATCTGTGTTCGAAATCATTGCGGAGCCGAACCGCCGCGCGATATTGAGCCTCCTGGTCTCGTCACAACAGTCGGTGGGAGAGATCGAGCGTCAGCTTCGTATGCCGCAGCCGACCGTGTCGAAGCACCTGCGAGTGCTGCGCGAGGCCGGTTTCGTGGAATCCACGGTGGACGCACAGCGCCGTCTCTACCGGCTGAAGCCTGAACCGCTTCAGGAGGTGGATGCCTGGCTGGCTCCGTTCCGCCGGTTCTGGTCCGCTCACGTGGATGCTCTCGAACGCCACCTCGACCGCATGGATCAATCAACACCAACGAAAAGGAAGACAAGGAGAAAGACGACGCGGCCCAAACCGCGAACGTGACAAAGGAGAAACGAAATGAAAATCAAATTGACCAGCATATACGTGGACGACCAGGACAAGGCCCTGCGCTTCTATACGGAGGTACTGGGCTTTGCCAAGAAGACCGATTTCAGTCAGGGCCCATTTCGCTGGCTGACCGTGGCCTCGCCCGAGGAGCCGGACGGCACTGAGCTGCAGCTGGCGCTGAACAACAACCCCGCGGCCAAAGCGTATCAGCAGGCGATCTTTCAACAGGGCCAGCCCGCGGCCATGTTCTTCACCGACGACGTCAAGGGCGACTACGAGCGGATCAAGGCCCACGGCGCCGAGTTCACGATGCCGCCCACCGACGTGACCGGCTCGACCATTGCGATGCTGAACGACACCTGCGGCAACCTCATTCAGCTCACCCAGCTGGCACGCTATTCAGGCTAGGGAGAAGAAGTGACCGATCGCGAGCAGTACACACCGGGTCCGGCCAGCGGGGCGCAGATACGAAAGGACGGAGAGAAGTGGACGCTCATTCTCGTCAGAGAACTGCGCCACTCGCCGGAAAAAGTCTGGCAGGCGCTAACCGACCCGGCGCATCTGCGCGAGTGGGCGCCCTTTGACGCCGATGGGAGCCTGGGTACGGTTGGAGCCACGGTGAAGCTCACCACGGTGGGAGCGCCCACGCCGCACGTTACCGAAACAACAGTGACGCGAGCCGACGCTCCCAAGGTGCTTGAGTACAACTGGGGTGGCTTCGATATCCGGTGGGAACTCGAAGCCTTCGGTGGCGGCACGCGCCTGACGCTGTGGACCAACATCGATCGCCGCTTCATCTCGATGGGTGCTGCCGGGTGGCACATTTGTTTCGATGTTCTGGATCGCCTTCTCAGCGGAACTCCCATCGGCCGCATGGTCGGCCCCGACGCCATGAAGTTCGGCGGCTGGCAGCGGTTGAACGCGGAGTACGCCAAGCAGTTCGGTATTGAAACGCCCAACTGGCCGCCCAATGCGGCTCAAGAGTCGTAAATCGAGGAGATCACAGAACCATGGACGGTGCGCCGAGCGCAGCTAAGATAGGTGGAAGTTGGAGCTGTGTATGAAAAGAACCGTACCGGTGCAATCTGCCTCTGCATTAATTGACGAAAGGATCAGGGAACTAGGGGACTGGCGCGGGCGGATGCTCGCGAAGGTTCGAAAAATCGTACATGAAGCAGAACCTGAGATCGTCGAAGAATGGAAATTCATGGGGACCCCCGTCTGGTCTCGCGGCGGCATCGTCTGCACAGGCGAGGCGTACAAGAACATCGTCAAGATGACATTTGCCAAGGGAGCTGCGCTGAAGGATCCTGCACGGCTATTCAACTCCAGCCTCGACGGCAACGTCCGCCGCGCCATCGACATCCATGAAGGCGACGAGGTCAATGAAGCTGCTTTGAAGGATCTTATCCGCGCTGCGGTGCTGCTTAATCTATTGAAGCCCCGGCGAGCGAGCAGCAAGCGGGCCGGCTGACTTCATCGATTCAGTGCCTGCCCCAACGCAGCCGGTTGGGAAAACTTGCCATAATTGAGGGTCTATGCGTCCGTTGTTACTGTGCGTGGTTGCTTTTGCGATGGCGGTGTCTTTGTTTGGCCAAGGCTCATCGAACGCGGCGGGCGAAGGGGCCATCCGTGAGGTTGTTCAGAAATACATGGATGCGCGCGACCGTCGGGATGCAGCGGCCCTCGCGGCGCTCTTTACCAGCGATGTGGATCAACTTGTTTCGTCCGGTGAATGGCGGAAAGGCCGGGAGGCAGTCGTGAAGGGAACGCTGGAAAGTTCGCAAAGCACGGGCGGGAAACGCAGTATCACGGTGGAGTCGGTTCGATTTCTGGCGCCCGATGTGGCACTCGCTGATGGACGCTATGAACTCACCGGATTGGCAAACGGCGGGACTCGCAAGATGTGGACCACGATTTTGCTGAAGCACGATCCCGATGGCTGGCACATTGCGGCGATCCGCAACATGCTGCCGGCCCCTCCGGCAAAGTGATGCCATCGCGGTCATCAATAGATCTGGTTGTGTTGCCGGGTGGATTTCAAGACGCCGTCCTGGGCCGACAGCGTGTAAGCCGCGGCGCCGGTTGCGGCCCAAGTTGCGATGTTGAACCGCCCGGAGCCGGCCTTTAGGCGGTATACAGTGATGTTGCGGTAGGTGACTGGCCGATTCGGAGCGCATTGCTCCGGCGGGCCGGGCGGGCGAAGGAAATAGGCGGCGCCTTTGCCCGTGACCCAGGCTGTTCCATCCGGCTCCATCAACACCGCAGTCTTCTCATCGATGCCAATGCCGCATGGCGCCGCCGGGCCGCCATCCTTGGAGATGCGTGCCAGAAAGGCCACCAGGCGCCCCATACGGTCGCGCGCCACGAAGTGGCTATCGGTAATCTTGCCCTCCAGGTTTGGCACGTGCAGGAAGCCATGCCCAATCGTGACGCGTTCGTGGAACGGGTTTGCCAAGGCCTGGGGCGATTTGATGGTGTCATTCAGAGCCGAGAAGTTGTACTCAGCCAATACCGCCAGACCGGCACTGTTTCCGCCGATCGGCACGCCCATCGCGATGCGCCCATTGATGGCGTCCTGCAGCGGGGTGTTTTGCCAGAAGTTGATGTAGTTATCCTGGCCCCCACCGGAAATAAAAAGTGCTTCCGCGTTCGCGATTTTGTCGATGACGAAGGGTTCTGAGGCCGCTTGCCTTGAAGTAACGATGATAGTGGCAACCGAGTTCAGCGCGGGGCAGAGCTTGCGCACATAGGGGTTATAGTCGTCGCCGCCAGAGGCGCGCAGAACGAGGAAGTCTCCACCGCCTGCCCGGCTGCACATCCATTGGAAGGCCGTATCCTGGTCTGTTCCGCCGCCCATGAGCGCCACCCCAAAGCTGGTCTTCGCAGAAGTGTCGCGGCTGCTCCCAGTCAGGAAATACTTGTACCCGGAACCTTCCGCCGAGGGTTTGGACGCGAAGCCGCGTGCGGCTACGGGCCCTGGCGCGGCGGCAAAAACGAGAATGCCGATCAGGAGAATTGTCGAGGGACCGCCGTGAGGCTGCGAGACTCTTTTTGCACTCATGCAATATTGGCGCCCTGGGCTTCCACGTACAGCGAATAGAGTGACTGGCTAGCCGCCATGAACAGCCGATTCCTGCGCGGTCCTCCGAAGCAGACATTTGCGGGTACCTCCGGCAACAGGATCAGGCCGATACGCACACCCTCGGGCGAGAAAACGTGCACACCATCGTAGCCCGCGCCAACCCATCCGCAAGCCGCCCAAATATTGCCGTCGGTGTCTGCGCGCATGCCATCGGCGAGACCAGAGAACCCGTGCAGCACAGTGCTCACGAACTGCTTTCCGTTCTGTAGCGTCTTCTCATCGACCACGTCATACACACGAATGTTTTTCGGCGCTTCCGGATAATGTGTTGCGCCGGTGTCGCAGATGTAGAGCTTCTTAAAATCCGGTGAGAAGCACAGGCCATTTGGCTTGTACATGTCGTCCGTCACCTTGACGATCTGGGCCGACTTCCCGTCGATCCGATACACGGCTTCTTTCATTTCGAGCGGATGCTTGCCGCCCTCGTACATCACTAGCTGGCCGTAACCAGGATCGGTGAACCAGATGTCCCCGTTGGGATGAACGACCACGTCGTTCGGTGCGTTGAACTTCTTTCCCTCGAACTGATCGGCCAGCACAGTCACCGAGCCCGCCTGTTCGTAGCGCACGACGCGGCGGGTCTGGTGCTCGCAGGAGACTTGCCGGCCCTGCCAATCGAACGTGTTTCCGTTGGTGTAGCCGCACGGCTGCCGCATGGTGCTGACATGGCCGTCTTCATTGAGCCAGCGCATCTGCCGGTCATTTGGAATGTCGCTCCAGACCAGGTAGTTGCCGCCTCCATCCCAGGCCGGGCCCTCGGCCCACCGCAGGCCCGTCGTCAGCCGGTCAATCGTAGCGCTAGAAAGCACGTACTTGGAAAACGGCTTTTCCACCGCGATGACATTTGGATCCGGATAGCGTATGGGCTCGTGGCCCTTCCAATCGCGTTCCGTCTGCGCGGCAGCTTGTGTGCCGATACCGGCGACCGCTGCCAACCCTGCCTTCGCCAGCCAGCCACGCCGGTTCAGCCTCCCTGCGACTCCATCCTGTTCAGCCATTTTCGCGCGCCTCCCAACCCGCGCCAGTATACATCGAGTGGAGGCGCGCGTTCGCCGCTTGATAGACTCAGTTGTCCCAATGAAGCCAGTTACCCTATTTTTGGTTATTCTGATGTCATTGCCTTCGGCTTGGGGTGCGCCTATCAAGAAGATCCGTGTAGCGGTCTGCCAAATCCTGGTCATCGATAGCAACCGGGAAGGGAACTTCCGCCGCATCGAATATGCGATTGAGCAGGCCGAAGCCGAGCATGCGGACTTGGCGGTGTTTCCTGAGTCGTCGATTCTTGGGTGGGAGAATCCGGAGGCCCATCGGCTGGCTTGCCCGATTCCCGGCGCCGACAGCGATCGAATCGCCGAACTCGCCAGGAAACACAGAATGATGATCGCTATTGGAATGGACGAGAAAGATGGCGAGCGGCTCTACGATTCAGCGATTCTGGTCGACAAGACGGGCCACATTCTGTGGAAACACCGGAAGATCAATGTGCTGCCTGAGTTGATGGAACCTCCCTACGCCGAAGGCCGGCCTGAAGACATTGGCGTGGTGGAGACGGAATTCGGCCGCTTGGCGCTCCTGATTTGCGCGGACACTTTTCTGGATTCGAACTTCGCCCGGGTGAAGCGACTCAGACCGGATCTTATGCTGGTGCCTTATGGCTGGGCGGCGACGAAGGAGAGTTGGCCGGGCCATTCCAAGGAACTTGAAAAGCTAGTGCGAAAACGGTCGGCCGAGGTGCAATGCCCAATGGTCGGCGTGGATCTGGTCGGCGAGATGAGCCATGGTCCGTGGAAAGGGAGAACTTACGGAGGCGCAAGCCTTGTCACGGACAGCGCGGGCCAGATCTTGCTGGTGCTCCGCGACCGCGATACCGACTTGCGGGTGATTGAACTGTCAGTTGGTGCCCGAACGGATTAGTCAATTCGATAAAGCGTCGCATACTCGGTCGCCGCAATGGCGCGCATATTCCATAGCCGCGGCTGATCACGAAAGGCGTTCTGCATCCAGTCGTTTCGATTGATAAGGACGTAGTGAATACCGTTCTCTTTCAGCGCCGCCGTTGCGGCCTTACGCAAGTCGACGGGCGAATCCCAGGAGACCTTCGGAAGAAGGTGCGTTTCGCGGCCGCTCTCGGTGACGACCTCGAGAGAGACCTGCGCCGGCCACGGGCCATCTTCCAGAGTCGTCCACTCGCGATTGTCGAGAATAACGTCAACGGAGTCCAGTTGTTCACTTTCGTGGAAATCAACGCTGATGAACATGCCCGGGCGTAATGCAGCCCAGCTTCGCCAGCGGGTGGCGAGGTTACCGTCAAATGCGGCTTCGAGATCCCAAGGATTGGGAGAGGCGTTCAACTGCCATTTGGGTGATAGAGGCAGTAGTCTTCCGTGGGACCGAAGTTCCACCTCGTCAACATTCCACATCAATCCTGGAGCGGTGGCGTTCTGAACAATGCGAATGGTCTTAATGGGTTCGGGTGGCATCGTGAATGAGAATCGCATCCGGCGGTCTTGTGGTGAATGCCATTTGCTAAAAAACAAATCTCCCATTCGTTCTCCGTAGGCCGATCGCCAGCAGACCACCATAAGGTGTGCTGTATAGGACTGAGCCGCGCCACCCGTGAATGTGAGCACGGGCTCTCCTCGAGGGACCAGTCTATCGATCTCTCTGGCCATGCTGTATGCGGGCCGCGGCGCCAGATATTCGGCCTCGGGTTTAAGCCGCAGCGCCTCGGGCCAAGAGACAGGATCGATTCGCCATTGCCACACCGGCGGGAAATGCGTATAGGCCATAAACGCCGGCCAGGAAAGAACCAGGTGAATGAAGGCGATGGAGCACAAGACGGCCTTCGACCCAGGGATTTGATTCAACACGAATCCGAGCGCCATTGCCAATAAGGGAACGGCCGGAATGAGGAATCGTGGGTCCTTATTCCCCAAGTAAGTGCTCCCTACCACGAGTGCGGCCAGCACAAAGACCCGCGACTGCCTCCAAATGATTCCAAAGAGACAGAGTGGGGTGAGGAGGAATAGAGTCCCGAAGCTGGTGAGCGTTTTTGAGTTGCCGATGGTGAGACCGATGGGCAAATCACGCCATGCGAAGCGGTGAGCCAAGCCTGTTGTATAAGCCTGTTCCATCGAAAGGTGAAACCATGGGTTTCGGAAGATTGCATTTCCGAAGAAGGCTATTGGATTACTGAACCAGATCCAGTTCCGGAAAAAGTAGGGCCCGGCTATGGCAAGAACGGCTAACGCCGGGACAGCGCTGGCGCTGGCCATCTTCGCCCATCCGGACTTCCGGGTGTCCCAAGCCACGATGATGGCAACCAACAACGGCAGCGGGGCTGCGGTGTACTTGATTGCCACAGCGAAGCTCGCCACGAGGCTGCAAGCGATGAGTACTCCGAGACTTCGATTCTGCCTCCATATCTGAAGAAGAAACAGACTCGCGAAGACCACCGTTGCCAGTGCGACGTCGACATAGGCAGCGGTTCCAACAATTCCGAAAATAGGGCTGGCAAACACGAGAATTGCGGCGAATGTGGTTGCAAAATAGCTCCATCCGAACCGGCGTCCGTAGAGCAACATCAAAAAGGGAAGGTCGAACAGAAATGATACGTGGATCAGTGCCGCCGCGGAATGCCGGCCGATGGTAAAGGCAAAGAGAAAGAGCATCTCAATGCCTTGCGGCATGGCCGCGTACATATCCGAAATCCGGTAGATCCGTCCTGCGTTAGCCCAGAGGTTGACAAGGCCCAGGTGATACTCGGTTCCGTCGGGGCTCATCTCGGGCGCGAGCGCCTGGCGGAAATAGAGTACGCCGTAAGAGAGCAGTGCTGCTAAGAGGATGGCCCTGGCCGGCCACGGCACCGAACTCATGGAGGTCTTGGCGAGGCCTCGAAACCACCTCCACTGCTTCACCAGAAGCAACAACGAAAGCGCGGTGACAACTGCAAAGGTAAGTTGTCCTATGGCGCCGAGGAATCCCAGCAGGAGTGTAAGTGTGCTTACGAGCGCGCTGCCGACCACATAACCGAGCGCCAGAGCCTCACTCTGGTAGAGGTCGCACTTTAGCGCCCGAAGCGTCGCCAAGCCGCCCGACAAGCAGGTCACGGAGCAGCAGAAAAAGCCAAGCAGGATTAAGAAGAGCATTCGTTTCGGGCTGCTGTCCCCTTAGAACGCTTCACGTTTAGTCTCACGTCCGGAAATTCGATCACAGGTAGCTACACCGCTTGCTGACGCGCGCGGCTCGGAAAGGCGTTGTGACGTCGAAGGGAGCGCTGACAATACGTGACCGGACTTCCGGAACCACTCAGTTAGTCTCACGCTCAGGCTAGTCCCCAGTTCTCAAAGATGAAGTCGAGGTGAGCGGGATCCGTTCACCCACGCCGATTAAACAGTTCAACCGAAGGTTCGCCTGTAATTGGAAGAGCCGGCCGTGGGCGGCCTGCGCGGGCGAGGACGCCCAGCCCCGCCAACAGAGCCCCGGCGTGCACGGTAAGGTACGCGCGGCCAAAATTGCCATTTGAACTTGAGAGCGCATGCAGGCTTGCACCCATTATCGATCAGGCCTGCATGTAAACTACGAGGGGCTGCGCATACGATCGTCCCAAAAAGAAATGGAAAACGCGGGAAACAATCGGCAGACACGGTTGCTTGCCCGGCCGGCGTTTGGCGTGCCGACTGCTTTGTCTGTCCGCCGGGCACACGCTCATCAGAACGGGGTTTCGGATTTCGGAAGCGGCGACCTTTTTCGGCAGCGGCAAAGGCCGTGGTCCTCTCGCGATTCATTGGTCCAGCAACACTAAGAACACTTTTCCTGCCATGACAAAACTAATGACTCTGACTTTCATCGCTGTGTACAGCGCCTCGGCCCAGCAGTACACGCGCGGCATTGGCGTGTATCCGGGCGATCCGCAACAGTATTCTGGCCCCACGATGCACGTCGACGATGTCACGTATCGCAATCTAGCCCTGTACCGGCCGGCGTGGCATTCGAGCAGTTACGACTTCAATGTGACCGCACAGTTGATCACGGATGGAATCAAGGCGACGACGCTGCCAAGAACCGTAGTGGTTTCCACCGGCGCGCAAGGGGTGCTGCCGAAGATCGGGCGCGAGTTGGTTCTCGACAACAACCCGGCCACGAGCATCGAGGTGGCAGGAAAGCGGGCGTGGGTTCAGATCGAGATGCGGGGCGGGGAAGCTGCGCCCGCGGTGGACCGCTTGGATGTGGATGCATCGGCGGCGGCGCAGGTAGCGGATATACAGGTGTGGGACTGCCTGCTGAAGGGTTCCGACGACGGTCAGGTTTGGGCTGTATTAGGACATGTCGAGGGGATGGCAAGGCCGACGGGGTATGACGTAAAGCCGTCTTTTCATTTGGCTACTCCCGCGCACAACCGCTTCTATCGGGTTGAGTTTCAATCGGGGCGTGCTCTCAAGTGGACAGTGAACGAACTGGCCTTCTTTGATGGAACCAGGCGCCTCAACCTCGGCGGGCCGTACAACTTCACGAGCGCGTGGATGAGCGGTGGGGCGGACGAAGAGTGGGTGTACGTGGATCTAGGCGCCGCCTGCACGTTCGACCGGATCGCGCTCTACTGGATTTCGCGGGCAGCGGAAGGTTCGCTGCAGGCGTCGAGCGACGGTGTGAATTGGACCACCCTGCAGGCTTTGCCGGCCACTGCGGGCAAGGTGGATGACATCCGCCTGGCTCAACCGGCACACGGCCGATACGTGCGGGTATTGATGACGCGGGCCAGCTCGCCGGACGGCTATGCACTCAGCGAGATGGAAGTGTGGGGCAAGGGAGGGCCGGTACCGCAGGCGAAGCAGGCGCCTGGCGTCCGTGCCGATGGCCGGTTGGATCTAGCGGGCGGCGCGTGGCGATTGCAGCGGGATTCGCTGGTTGCCGCCGATGGCGTGGCACTCTCGAAGCCCGGTTTCCGCGACGACGATTGGAGGATTGCAACCGTACCGGGGACCGCGTTGGCCAGCTATTACAACGCCGGGGCGTTGCCCGACCCGAACTTCGGCGACAACCAGGCGATGATCTCGGATTCATTTTTCTACGCCGATTTCTGGTATCGCAATGAGTTCACCGCGCCCGCCACGCTGGCTGGACGGCGCATCTGGCTGAACTTCGACGGCATCAACTGGAAGGCCGATGTGTTTCTCAATGGCCGCGAGCTTGGGCGGATTGAAGGCGCGTTCACGCGGGCCCGTTTCGACGTTACCGGCCGACTGCTGCCTGGCAAGGAGAACGTCATCGCCGTCCGAGTTCTGAAGAACGCCACGCCAGGAAGCGTCAATGAGAAGACGGCGGAGACAACCGGAAAGAATGGCGGAGCGCTAGGCGCCGACAATCCGACGTTTCACGCGTCGGTGGGATGGGATTGGATCCCGACCATTCGGGGACGAAACAGCGGCATTTGGGGCGACGTTTGGTTGAGCGGGAGTGGGCCGGTGACGGTGGACGATCCGTTCGTGAAAACGGTTCTGCCTCTGCCGGACACGAGCAGCGCGGATGTTTCGATAGACGTGACGCTGCGGAATCACGATACGCGGCCGGCGAGTGGAACCTTGCGCGGCCGCTTCGGTGAGATGACTTTCGAAAAAGCGGTGACGCTGGCTCCTTCCGAGACTAAGAAAATCAGCCAGTTGTTGCATCTCCAGAGCCCAAAGCTATGGTGGCCCAATGGATATGGCGAACCGAACCTGTACGACTTCGAAGTAAAGTTCGAAACAGGGGGCAGCGTTTCGGACGCAAAATCGTTTCAGACTGGCGTTCGCCAGTTCACCTATAGCGAAGAGGGCGGTGCTTTGAAGATATGGGTGAATGGGCGGCGCTTTGTTCCGCGCGGGGGCAATTGGGGATTTGGGGAATCAATGCTGCGGTATCGGGGGCGCGAGTTCGACGCGGCGGTGGGTTATCACCGCGACATGAACTTCACGATGATCCGCAACTGGGTTGGCCAGATGGGCGACGAAGCGTTCTATGATGCCTGCGACCGAAACGGCATTGTGGTGTGGCAGGACTTCTGGCTGGCCAATCCTTGGGACGGCCCGGATCCGGACAACAACGCCATGTTCCTTCGTAACGTGGATGACTTTGTGCGCAGGATTCGCAACCATCCGTCGGTCGGTTTATACGTCGGCCGCAATGAAGGCTATCCACCGGAAGAGATTGAGACCGGCATTCGCAAAATACTGGCTGAATCGCACCCGGGCCTCTACTACATACCGAGTTCTGCCGACGACGGCGTGAGCGGCCACGGTCCGTATCAGGTGATGCCGACGAAGTTTTATTTCACCGACCGCGCTACGCCGAAGCTGCACAGTGAGCTGGGCATGCCGAACATCGTTACTCTTGACAGCCTGCGAGCCATGATGCCTGAAGCGGACCTTTGGCCGCAGGGCCGCATGTGGGGCTTGCATGACTTCCCCAACCAGGGGGCGCAGGCGGGCGAGAAGTTTCGCGAGCGTATCGCGAACAGCTACGGGGGCGCTGACAACGTGGCGGATTGGGTAGAACTGGCGCAGTTCGTTAACTACGACGGCTACCGTGCGATGTTCGAGGCGCAGAGCAAGAACCGCATGGGCCTGCTGATCTGGATGAGTCATCCCGCCTGGCCCTCGTTGTCGTGGCAGACGTACGACTACTTTCTGGAGCCGACCGCGGCGTATTTCGGCGCCAAGAAAGCGTCGGAGCCGCTGCACATTCAATGGAATCCCGTGACGGAGAGCGTTGAAGTGGTGAACTACAGCGGCGGCAACCGCAAAGGGCTGGCCGCCCGCGCGGAAGTCCGAAATCTGGATGGAACGGTGCAGTGGGAGAAGACTGCCTCATTGGATAGCAACGAGGACAGCGCTGTGGCGCCCTTCAAAATGGACTACCCAGCCGGCGCGACGCCGGCGCAATTCATCCGTCTGCAGTTAACCGAAGGCGATCGGGTTATTTCGACGAACTTCTATTTGCGCGGAGTGGATGGAGCGGAACAATACAGCGCCATTCGCCAGATGCCGAAGGCAAAAGTGGAAGGCGCAACGCAGGCGGAACGGCGAGGTGACCGCTGGCGACTGACTACTGAGCTGCATAACGTCTCCAACGCCCCCGCACTGATGGTTAAGGTGAAGGCCGTGCGCGCGACGACCGGGGACCGGATACTGCCGGTCTTATACAGCGATAACTATGTGGCGCTAATGCCGGGCGAGCGGCAAACCATCACAGTGGACCTAGCCGATGCAGACACGCGCGGCGAGACACCTCGTATCGTGGTCGAGGGATTTAATCTGCAGCCGTGATGCCTTCACAACTCGACGTGAAAGCTAGGAGGGACTCCACAATCGGCACGTAGTCCTGGGACTTGCTGTTGAACGCTAAGAACGTCCTAAAGCGTCGCCGACGCACCCGGCTCCACACGCGCGGGCGTTCCGTCGTTATACTGCACCGTGACGGGATAGGTATTCCGGTTCCGGACCGTGACCCGCATCCGGCCGCCGTCCACGACGCCGGTGAGATCGAAGCGCGCGGCACCGAGCGGTGCATCCTGCCATTGAAAACGTCCTAACGCAGAGCTCGGCGCGATCTTCAGCAGCCTGCGGGGCGCATCGTAACGCAGCCCTAAAAAGTGCGACGGAAACAGTACGGAATAGGCGCCCGAGAACCAACCGGCCTTGCCCGGCACGCCACGCACGACGTTGCCGTACTCGGCGTTCTTCGCATCGCCTCCATACGACCACCACCAGAGCGAACCGTCTGCGTCAGTCACTCGCCGTATCTCGGCGAGTGCGCCGCCCTCCTCAAACCAGGGCTTCGTCCGGTCCGCCGCTGCCGCTCCCTTCAGGTACCCCGGCGCCGTGGACGGCACGCGCTTTTCGAGCGGACTGACGGGCGCGGAAGACCACGAGATGGCATGGACCTTCGGCTGGTAGATGAGATTGAAGGGCGATACGGCGAACCGCATTGTGTTGCGGTAGAGCGGGTCGGTTGCTGCAAGGAATCCGTAGAACGGTATGAGCGTCGTGTCGGACTCCTCGCCATCCGCGATTTGGAGTGGCTGGCGAGCGTCGGCGTAGGTGCCCTCGATGAACTGGCGGCCGAACGGACCGTCGACGGTCGTTTTCGCCAGCAGAGCGGCCTTGACCCGCTCGGCCGCGCGCTGCCATTCCGCCGCCCCCGCGGCGTCGCCATAGACTTCCCCGAGAATCCGCGACCAGCCCACGAAGGCCCGCCAAACCGCCACGTTCGACCCGGTATGGTAGTCGCAATCGAGCGCGCCGTCGCTGATGAATCGCGTGGGGAAGAGCCAGATCGCGGGGTTGCGGCGGGTGGCGGCCACATCCTGAAGCAGCTTCGTCCAGCGCTCTTTCAAGTCCCGGTTTTGGAGGAAAAAGTCCCGATCCGCGGTCTGGTCGTAGTAAAGCGACGCGAGGATAATGCTGGCCACGGTGAGGCTCACGGAGTGGCTGATTCCGCCCTGTACGATCTCTCCGGGGTGGCGGATGTCGTTTGCGTCAAACCAGAGAATCAGCCGGCGCGCCAGGCCGGGATCGAGCCCCATCAGCGGTAGGCTCGAGTAGTACATGTCCTTGATCCAGATCTGGCGCGTGGCGGGATAGCTGCCCCAGTTGGAGCCGGCGATGTTGCCGGAGCCAGACATCGCAATGCTCTGGAGTGCCTCCAGAATCTGGCGCTCCCGGAATTCGGCGATAATACGGCTCGGCGGGCGTGGCCATGCGGCCCAGCAGTCGGCGGTGATAGCGCCATGTTTCGTCCAGCCACGCCAGCGAGCCTTTCTGGTTCACTTCCTGGACCACCGGCTCGCCCGGCATGTACAGGACCGCGGGCACCCACACCGACTCGTCCTTCTTAAGGTCGAAAGCGACCTCAGGACTGAATTCGCCCGAGTCCGCAAGGCCGATCTCGAACTCGTACGGGTCGAACATGTTCCAGCGCAGCTTCGCCGGGTTCTGATTCTGCCCGCCCTCCCATAGCGCCGGCAGCAGCACCCTGCCGCGCAGACGGTCAGGCCCATGATTCGTAAGTTGCAGCGCGTAAACCACGCCACGCAGGCGTCGCGAGCCGTCAGCCGAGACAGGCGCGTACGCCATCAGTCTCACCGTATAGCCGCGATCCGGCGAAGTCAGCTCGCTGACCGGGAGAACGTTGTCGAGGAATCCTGTCCTGTAGTCCCAGTCGACCTTGGCCAAGTGGATGACCGGGGCGTCGGCGCCGCCGATCTGCAGGCGAAAGGAATAGGGTCCGTAACTGGAGGAGTCCTTGCCTGTCCAGACGCCGCTCCAACCGCGCGGATAGCTCGCTCCGCGATAGCTGTCGCGATAGATCGTAAGGAACTTGATCTCCCCCTGCGGGCCCATGTTGACCAGGACCTTATTGTTGCCGGTATCGAATGTGAGGTGTTCGAAGTCCCGGTTCCCATTGAAGTGCGAGTAGGCGTCTCCTTGGTGGAGGATGCCGCCCGTTCGCTCCATGCGAAACAGCGTCCCCCAGGGCTGCCGCAAGGCTTCTCCCGGTAAGGTCTGCGCGTGGAGCGCGGGGAGAAACAGGAAACAAGCCAAAGGCAGAATGATTCGCAGCACGCTCTGCATTTTACAGAATGGGTGACGCGCGGATAGAGACGGCCGATGACCGGCCCTGCAGCAAATCACGCCTGCTTTGGCGTACAGACCACCAGCCTTATTCTCCGTACCCTAAGGGGGATTTCCACAACTCACCATGTGGTGGAGAACAATGAACCCGGCCAGCGTGCGCGATAGGGGCGCGCCCTTCTGCGATTTTGAATTGGATTGTTCTAAACGGAAGGCGTTGGTTTGAATGACACGACGGAAGACTCTGCTCGCGCACCTCCGGGTGGCGAGTGTTGTGTTGGTTTCAGAGCCAGGCGCTCGGTTGGGCGATTGTCGTTTACTGGGGCTGGGCCAAGCCTGACGTGTTGAACCCAGTCGGACCGGCTGAAGTCGCACGATGCCACGTGCCCCCACCGAAGCGCCTCGCCGCCCACATCATCACCAGCAGAACTAACAGATCGATCGATACCTGATACAGCACAATGTGTCGAGCAGTATCGACCGAATCGACAAGACTTGGCACGACAAATGCCTGGAGGCCGATTGACGAAAAGAGCAGGAACATCGGCCACTCCGGCAGGACTGCCTTTAATCGTGTGGAGATCCACGCCGCAACCCCGATCGTCAAACAACCTAACTCGAAGAGCGGCCCCAAATAGGGGAAAGCGACCGCTAACCGCCGGCGAAGGTCGCTCCACAGCGTAAGGACCTTCGGGTGCTGCCCCGGCCTCGGATCATCCACCTTACGATAGACGCCATAGTCCTTGACCGTAGCCTGACTGAGTCCATACGACACCTGCGAGACGCGGACATCGGCTGCTGATTTGCGCAAATCGGCGTCCAAGACTTCGGCCATTATCGATGGATGATGTAAATAGAATTTCAAAATCACCGCCTTATTAGTTTGCCCGGCCAGGTTTTCCCGGTAGTCTTTGTTCCGCAAAGGATTCCCCGCATAGAATGCGTCTTTGCCGATATAAACCAGTTCTGATGGGGGACGGTTTAGTTCGCGCAAAGCCTCAAGGGGGTCATGCGAGAGCGGGAGTAGCTTCATGAACACCAATTCAAATCGTTGTTGAACCTCCCAGCCGGAAGGCGTTCCCGCGATGATCCACGCTGTCGATGCCACGAGCGCAATGGGCGCCGCCCGCCAAGCCCATCGATCCTTGGTTGACCGCGTTTGCCCAGTGACCCAGAAACAAAACAATGAGAGCGGCACTACGCACAAGGAGTGCTGTATTTTGCTAGCCAGGAACAGCGCGGCCACCAGCGCAAACGCGAGGGCGATTCGCCAATCCGGCCATGGTTTAGCCTGGACGGCCATCAGGCCTACACCAAACACAAGAAGAATAAAACCAATGGAGGCTGCGTCCATGAACGCAGTATTTAAGAACTGGGTGTACTCAGCGTCTACGAAAATCAGAAGCGCCAGCCCGGTGAGCGGGAGGCGCCATGCCAAGTGAAAACGCCGAAAGGCCGTCAGGATCAGAAACACTCCGCAGCTGAAGATCCCCAAATGAATGGCGCCGAGAATACGCAGGTCATAGCGAGGCGCTGTCAGAAAGACGGGTGCCAGAGCCTTCGATAAGACGACCCACAGAAGCTCATCCGACGGCAGGTGGGGGTTGTAGACTCTTTCCGGCTCAATGCGGTAATCCGATACAAAATAGTCAAACTCCTGGTTGGCGCTAGTTGGGTCAGCCCAGATACTCTCCCGGCCAAGGAGTTTGGCAAAGTCTCCGTTGTTGGCAAGCCCAAACGGTTGCCGCACAAAAACGAAGACGACGACGATGGCAGCGAAAGCAAATGTCCCTGCGATTTCACGCCAGTGGCCGGCAACCCTCTTCCCAATAGCCGTCATTGACAAGCGAGATTCCAGTCGGCGGAAATGTTCACAATAGACAGGAGTGGGAACACCTCGACCAGGATAGCTAACCGGACAATGTTGCCGCCCGCCTGCCAACCTGGCGCGCTCGTTTGCCCGGTTGTACCCTTACGGCCTTCGGTTCATCCCAGTCGGAGGGTCACCGGATCGCCTGTCCGCGGGCCTATTCTGGCGGTGAGGGTGGGATTCGAACCCACGGAACCCGTGAAGGTTCAACGGTTTTCGAGACCGCCCGATTCAACCGCTCTCGCACCTCACCGCATCGGGGACTTCCTGATTTTCCCACACCGAGCGCTCGACTGTCACTTCTTCGGCTTCAGTTTGGGCCCGACGTCCGATGGGCGATCTGCAAGAACGGCCCGTGTTCTTAGTAGGCGCCTTCCCCGGTTAGGACCGCTCCGGGTGTTCGCAGCAGGATGGTTATGTCCAACCATAAGGACCAGTGGTTGGCATACTCCAGGTCCATGCGCACCATGTCATTGAACTTCACCCGGCTTCGGCCTCTCACCTGCCAAAGACCGGTGATGCCGGGCTTGACCGCCAGGAGGCGCCGTCTGTGCCACCACTGATAACTGTTGAACTCGTAAGGAATCGGGGGCCGTGGGCCGACCAGCGACATCTGTCCCATCAAGCAGTTCAGAAACTGTGGTAGTTCATCAAGGCTCGTCCGGCGAAGGATTTTACCAACGGACGTTACTCTACGGTCATTTGTCAGTTTGTATACCTTGCGGTCTGTGCGTTCGGCGCCGTCATTGGCTGGATCGGACATAAACTCTGCGATGTAAGTTTTGTGAACGCCTTGGTCGGCTCCCACGTACATCGACCTAAATTTCAAGAAGGTAAAACTCTGTCCATACTGGCCGAGCCTGGTCTGCTTGAAGAACAAGGGACCGCGTGAGGTCAGCTTGACGGCGGCGGCAATCACCAGCCACAGAGGAGAGAGAACGAGCAGCGCGACCAAGCTGCCAACAATGTCAAGCGCGCGCTTCACCAACATGCCCGATTTCCTTGCATTCATTTCATGCAGAACGTCCGGGTAAAGCGCTGAAAAAGCCTCATGGCTGGGCCCGCGTCCTTCGCAGTCATCCGGGAATACCAGGAAGGAGAGTTGTATACGGTCGAATTGCTCCGCATTCAGAGCGCTGCCGAGAGCCGAAGTCATGCGGTTCGAGAGTACCTTCACGACCGATGCCGGGGCAGATCCAACTTCCGTGAAAATGACGCCTATCGTCGCCCCATTCCCATACCAGCCCGTGATGTCCGTTTCCCGCGTGGATCGATGAAGTACGGCGAGTATTTGCCCAAGAGTCTCGGTTGGACCGTCGCCGTTCAAAATGTCGCCTGGCTCTAGAAGCATAAGAATAAAGCGCCGGCCGGAACGCTCTGACCGCTTTCGCTCCACGCAAAGCATCTTCATGAACAGCTGCCGCGGCAGGATTTCGGATTCCCACGATGTATCGAAGGCGTAGTGAACCTTCGCGGCCGGCTGGCGGACATTTGCGGATCTAAGCCAGTTGAACAGATTCAACAAAGAAGAACACCTCCGCTTTTAGCCGGCCGCTCGGCAGCCGGCGACCGGGATTTTGCAGTAGGGCAGGCTACCGATTCTGCGCTCCATACTACCCAAACTCGAACCTGACTTACAGCCGTAGATTCACGAGCGTCGCGTCAATGCAACTAATTTGAAAGGAAACTCGACCCGGGCAACTCTATAAACATATACCACCTGAGCCGGGGAGCAGCAATACAGGCGCTTCAGATTTGGAGACAGCGCTCACGGTGCAGGCCTGTGTAAAGGAGCCGCTGCTCGGATTGGTCTGTGGTTGGCTCAGTCCGTGCCGGGCCCAACGGGAATGAGGGCCAAGTTCGTTGCAAGGATGAAAATTCGCGGTTTGAACGTGTCGGACTGCACCTTGGAGTTAGCCAGCTAACAAAACGAGAAATAGTAGTGTGCTTCACCATTGCATTGCAGGGTTAGAAACTGGTAGAAGTACTGGTATGGGGCAGCGAGCAAAAGTACGCACGTCACTCGTATGAGGGATTCGCTTTTGAGCTGCTGTCGGTGGGTCCGGGAGGTTTAGGGCCCGAGCATTTAAACCGAATGTGGTGACTGTAGTATGGACTCTCTCGAATCGCGGTGTTCCAAAAACGGTAAAGGGGTTCGCAACCGAACCGAAAAGATTAGTGAGTTCAGAAAAAAATGCTTGAATTTGCAAAATGCTGGTTGAGGCCGACAGTCGTATGGGCCCTGGTGGCCATACCTCTGGCAGCCCAAACATCCTTCAGTCCATGTGATCTGAATCAAGACGGGACCGTCAATGCTGCCGACGTTCAATTGGCAGTCAATATGGCGCTTGGGGTCATGCCTTGTAGCGCCCAGATCGGTGGTCTGGGAGTATGCAACGTTGCCGTTGTGCAACGAGTCATCAACGCTGCATTAGGAGCGGCTTGCGTGACAGGCGTGGGGGCCGTCCCTCATTATGTTGTGCTGAACTGGGTTGCAAGCAGTTCTCCCGACGTTGCCGGATACAACGTGTATAGAGGCTCTGCGTCAGGCGGGCCGTATACAAGGGTGAACTCGTCACTCATAGCTGGAATGACGTTCACGGACAGCTACGTCGCGTCGGGGAACACATATTATTATGTTTCAACAGCGGTAGACGTGAGCAATAACGAGAGCGCGTATTCCAATGAGGCCGCGGCGACTGCGCCTTCCCCATAACAGGGACCTTTGTCTCGATGTTAGCGCTTTATCCGAATCTTATTACACGCTGATTAGTAAGCCGCGCCAACCTCTGGACGACAGCTCAAAAAGACACTAAGCTCTCTGTCACGCTATTGCTGTGCTGTCGTGCCTAATAGCCGCAACGTCAATTCAAGTGTTGGACGGTTTACTTGCGTTTCGATGAATAGAAGAAGGATCTCTTGACTAACAAAGTTACTCCCTTACTTGCGGCAGCTCTCGTAATAGCGGCGCCTGTCGCCTTTGGGCGAGTCGGAGGCGGAGTGATCGCGCCTTCGAGGCTGAGTTGTACAGCCACCAGCCTGGGATCGAAGGCCTCGAGCACCTGCACTGTGACGCTCAATGCGGCTGCCCCCAGCGGCGGTGCCTCCGTGGCGCTCTCAAGTACGAATGCCGCGCTTACCGTGCCGGCCCACGTTACGGTGACCGCCGGTTCCAGCACGGCAACATTCGCTGCGACCAGCGGCGTACTGAGTGTCAGTCAAACCTCCACAATCACCGCTTCACTCGACAGCATTTCCGTGACCGCCACAATCAGCCTGGTGGCTGTGACCAAGCCGGCCTCGATCAGTTGTATTCCTTCTAGCTTGGGGCCGAATGGGTCAAGCACCTGTAGCGTAGCTCTGAATGAGGCTGCTCCCACAGGCGGTGCCGTGATCCAGCTCTCCTGTAACAGTCCGATGCTCACCGTTCCCGGTTCGCTCAGCGTCGCTGCAGGTTCAACGCTGGCATCCTTTACTGCCACTACGGCGTCCATCAGCACCAGCCAGAGTGCGACTGTGAGCGCCACCCTCAGCGCTGTTTCGCAAAGCGCCACGTTAAAGCTCGTGGCTCCGACGACGCCGTCGTCGCTTGCCTGTACGCCGGCTACCCTGGGGCCGAAAGCTTCCGGCAAATGCATCGTGACCCTGAATCAGCCAGCTCCCACCGGCGGCGCCTCGATCGCGATTTCGGACAGCAATTCTCTGCTGACTGTGCCCAAGTCGGTTACCGTGGCTGCCGGTTCCAGTTCGGGTTCCTTTATTGCAAGCTCCTCGTCCTTTAGCGGCAGTCAGAGCGCCAGTGTCACGGTCACCCTCAACGGCGTTTCGCGGATTGCCACGTTTGGTCTCCTAGCCCCTGTTGGCGTAACAGACTCTTTGAGTCTGTCCTCCGGAAGCGCCGGGACTGATGGTAGGGCATCGCTCGACGTGGTTCTAACATCTCCTGCCGGCAATGAGCCCACAGCCATCCAGTGGACAATGACCTATCCGCTGAGTAGTGTGGTCTCCATTTCGCTTGTTGCCGGTTCAGCGGCTGCCGCAGCGGGCAAGACCCTGAGCTGTGTTGCCGCGTCTGAGTCTTACACTTGTGTGATTTCCGGCCCCAATACGACGGTTATGTCGAACGGTCCCGTGGCAGTTGTGGATTTGACAATGGCTCCGGGGGGTTCGAATACGCCAATCAGTTTGATTGACAGTTTAGGCTCGTCAGGAGCGGGCAATGCGATCGTGATTTCGCCATCTGGTGGAGTGGTCAACTAAGACAGCGTGGACGCCGAATGAAGACAGCTCCGCCGGAACGGTAACGGTATTGACCTAAGGGCTGCAGGCCGTTTAGACCTGCGTTGTCGTCCGGTCCTTCAGTTCAAGCCTGCTTCCGACGGTAGTCTGCCAGAGAACCGGGCGAACGAGAGCGGCGGGCGCACACGCTCGAATGGGAGACAGACGATCAGCGCGACGAGGCTCGTGAGGAGGCAGCGGCCGGCCCATCAGTATCCACGCTCCGCGCGCATAGGCCGTCCCGATGAATCCGATAGAAGCGGGCAACATCGCGCGGCAGAGCGGACCAGAACTTCCCTTCGTATTTCTCCGACGCGTACCGCAGGAGTTCCTCGTAATGTGAGGCTGGGTATTCATCGCGCTCGGGCTTACCCTGGAAGCACATGTAGTCCGGGTGAGTCAGCAGCAAAGCCATGCCGCCGTGCTCAACCACCCAATCGAGCTTCTGCTTCCACACGTCAATGTTTTGATCTCTCAAAACCACAAACAGGCTGAAATCCTGGGCGAGAGTGTAGGGTAGTTCCACATAGCCCGTATCCTCAGGCCCCTGCACCCAAAACGGAAAAATAGTGCTGACGCCGTCAGGTTCCGGCTCGAACGGGTCGGTATCAAAGGTGGAGGCATCATACTCAGCGCCCAACTGGTGCAGCCACGCGAGCCTGTGCTGCATAAGTGGTGATCGAAAACCGGACGCATTCCAGCGCTCCAGATAATTTCGGATTCGAACGGCCTTGGAATCGAACACTGCCTTGGAGCGGTACAGTTTCCCGTCGTGTTCCAATCCATGCACGCCGACCTCAAATCCAGCTAGATCAAGCATTTCTCGCGTGGTCTCAGTCAAATCGTACTCGCCCTCTGGGACAAAGTTGAACGATGAGCGAAGTCCGAACTTTGCCTCGAGGTCCATCAACTGCCGAACACGCGAAAGACCCTTCCGACCCTCAACGTCATGCGTCAAGATCAGTGCGAACTGTTTGGATGCGGGCCAACCCGCCCAGCCCGCCGGAGTGAAACCCGCAGCTTGATCGATTGGCCAAACTGCGGCGCAGGCCTTCCGGCGGTGGCTCGCCCAGCGCCGCCTAATGCGCAACCGCACATCCCAAGGGATGAAGGGTTTTACCGAATAGTAGATTCGTGTCAGCAACATCTGTCAAGTTGGCCGAACGTGGGGTCGACAGCCAGTCACAAGCAGTCGGTGAGGCTCCTGGCTGACCTCAAAGCCAGGAAATCTCCGGGGGACGCAGTTTGTTTTAAACAAGGATATGTGAAACCGATCACTGTTGTCTATGACGACAGCCATCAGAGTTCTCCAGAACGAGGCGCTGGCTCGGGGTCCCCGGTCCGTTCCAAATGAGTGGCCGAATGGTCCGGGACGCCCGACAGAGCGAAATCGTAGGCGGTCAGGAGGGTTTTCTTTTGGGTTTGCCAATTCAAACTCTGGTAGGCCCGCTGTTTTCCTCTCGCGCCGAGTTCCAAACGCAGCTGCTCGTTGTCGAGTAAGATGGCGATCTGGTCGCCGAAACTCTTGGTGTCGTTCGGCTGAGCGTACAGTGCGGAATCTCCCGCTGAGACTCTGCCCTCCTTCAAATCGAAGAGAACAGTCGGAAGTCCGCAGGCCATGTACTCAAGAATCTTCAGCATCGTCAGCCTGTCGTTGAATCCGTTGGATGGATCGGGTGCTACTCCAATGTCAGCCGTGGCGAGGTACATCCGGAGCCTATCGCCATAAAGTGGTCCCGTGAACCCGACCCACGGGGCAAGCCCGCGGGACGTGACCAATTCTTGAAGCCGGCGCAACTCCTGACCCGGTCCGATCAACACAAACGACGCGTCGTCACGGCCTTTAGTTTTCACCAAGTATTCAATTGCATCGATGAGCAGTTCTAAGCCGTCTTGCGGCCCCATAACGCCTAGATAAACGACGAGGCTCTTTCGCCCATCCTTCAACTCTGAATTAGCTGGTGGTAACTGGAAGTCATTGAGGTCGGGACAGCCTCGCACGACAAACAGCCGATAGGGCGCAACATTCCCTCGCGTCAGTGCAGATTCCTTCGCAGAGTCATTCGTCACCATCACCGCGTCCGCTGTGCGAAGGGAGAGCCGCTCTGTCCAAAGGCTTGTTCTAAAGAACAGGTTCGCATTCGGGAACTTGTGCAGACAGAGTTCAGGTGCCGGATCATGCTGGTCAAAGATGTATCGGACACCCAGCATCTTGAAAACCAGCCCAATGAGGAATATCGTGTCTGGAGGATTGCAGCCCTGAAGGACGCGAAAGCGAGTTTTCCGGAAGATCCTGACCGCCAGACAGAATTGGTTCACCAAGGCCCAGCTGTATTCCAGAAGGTACCGTATTGCTCCTGATCCCTCAATTCCGGCGTAACGATAAATCGCGATGCCTTCGATCCGCTCGAAGGAAGCCTGAAAGCCGCCGCTCTTAGGACAGATGACGGAGACTCCGTAGCCCGCTTCCGTCAGCGCCCGAGCTTCCTGCCATACACGCCGGTCTGCCGGCACCGAACCGTTTTCAACGATAATAAGCACATTGGTCCGCGTCCTTTGCATATCAATAACGGTCGGTGTCATTCTCCATTGACTTCTATCGCGACCGGGTGGATCACGATGATGCTTGTTCTGTGTCTCGGGAGGCGTTGCGTGTGCTGTCTGGAAGTATTTTGTTGTCGCGGGCGTACATCGCTAATGCCACGCGGTTCGACACGCCAAGTTTGTTAAAGATGTTCGTCAGATGATGTTTGACTGTTTTTTCACAGATTGAAAACTCCAACCCTACCTCACGGTTGGAGCGACCCCTGGTGATCCTGTCGACAATCTCCAATTCGCGGGGCGTCAGTTCAGGGCCCAGCAACGGCGCGGCCCTAGCGGTCTGAGGAAGGGACGCGAGCAGGGCATTCACTAGAATTTCTGCGCTTTCTCCGCCCAGCCAGTACTCGCCCGCCACTACCGTTCGAATGCTCTTGAACCATAGGCGAAGCGACGACCCTTTCAGGACAACGCCCCGCGCTCCGAGACGGAAGGACTCCACGACATGATCTTTTTCGTGATTCCGAACCATCATCAATATCGGAAACCGTACTAGTGAGCGACGCATCGAGTCGGTTCGAGTTGTCTCAAGCTTCTGGCCTAATGTAAAGTCAAGCAAGATAACGTCCGGCTCGAGTTCATCGGCCAACTCGACCACCCTTCGCGTGTCTCGCGCCTCGCCAACAACCTGGATAAGGCGCTCAGACCGGAGAAGACTCCGCAAGGCTTCGCGAAAGGCCGACTGTTCGTCGGCCACTAAGACCCGAATACGTTTCATTGGGCTAGTGATTGGAGGGTGCACCTTGCGGGGCGGATGGAGGCGGCGCAAGGTGAGGTTTGGTGCTGCGTGTCGTTCGTGGGGTGGAGGGGGCTTAGAATCTTTTTCTTCGTCGTTTGAGTTCCGCGCGGATCATCTCAGGAGTACCCGCCGAACTACCTTGCCCGTTAGTGCCCGACGTTTCCGGGATTGCACCGGTCGATATGGGGCCACCACCCGATATCGCCGCGCTTGGCCCGCCATCCGTTAAGGAATTGTTGTAATACCCATATTCCGAGTATTTAAGATTCAGGCCTTCGATTGCGTTGAGCACCACAGCCAACAACTTTCTTCTGCCCATTTGAGCAAGCGAGCGCTGTACGGCCTCGCGAGGTGTTGATCCTGCCCGGACAACCATCAGGATCGCGTCGACCTCCCGCGCCATCGAGAGTGCGTCGGTGACGGGGATAACGGGCGGGGAATCGAGCAAAATCCAGTCGAAGTGCGGAGTAAGTCTTGCAATCACACCGGGAAGTGTCCCGGATTGCAGTAGCTCTGTCGGGTTGATGCACTTTCCCCCTGCCTTCAGCAGATACCATCCCAACGGCTCCAGCCGGCGAATCAAGGGTATGGGGTTCACATCGGTTTCAAGACATTCGGCGAGTCCCGGTCCCGGCGTGAGCCCCAATTGCAGCGAGAGACTGGGCCGATGGAGGTCACCTTCAATCAGCAAGACCTTTTTCTTGCCGTGTTCACTGAGAGAAGACGCCAGGTTAAGGGCGATGGTGGACTTTCCATCCTGTGGCAGCGCGCTGGTTATGAGAACAGTCTTCAGCTTTCCGGTTTCCCACGGCTCGCGAAGCCGTATCCGAAGATACCGAAAGCGCTCAGCTGCGGGGCCACGAGGCTCGGTATAAACAACCAAGCGGCATCCCTTCTGAATTTCAACCTCTTCGACGGGCGCTGCTTTTAGGGCAATGACATCCGTAGTCTCCTCGCCGGTATCCGCAACGTCGGAGGAGAAAGGGTCAGTAGGATCGCTGGGATTTGGAAACAGGTTCACGAATTGTGCCATGAGGAGCCCTCACCTGCCAAGTGGTTCCGCGAGAGGTGAGGCCGATTAAAGGGTTGAGAGAGATTCTTATCCAAGGCTATATACATAGTATTCAGCGGCGCCGATGACCAGAACCAGAACGCAACTGGCCGTCGTTTCGAGCGCCAACTTCCAGGTTCGGTGACGCCGTTCGGGCTTGGTGAGCAGCACTGGAACTTCGAGGACCAGCACCAGGCCCAGATAGTTCATGACGTCTTTCTCCGTTTGGAATGCATTCTTTTTCAGCTCCAGGAGAAACGCAATTCCAATCCCGATTACCAACCCCAGGACAGCGCCTCCTGCGCTGATGCCTATCGGCGGGGGGCCGGACGGGGCTTTGGGAAGGCTGGGCGGGTCGATCAAACGAAAATGCTGCCCCTCCTGCTGCTTCTCCAGGCTTGCCGCGAGCTGCGACTGTTGCTCCTTGCTAAGGAGGTCGGCGTAATTCTGTCTTGAGTAAGTCGTGGTCTCTTACGACGTCTGCCAATTGCTGTTCCCGGACTGGAGCCTGGTTTATCTTATTCTGGTACACCGCCATCTCAGTCTTAAGCCTTTGTTCTTCTTTCAACAGCCGTTGCATCTCCAGCCGGTTGATCTCCAGCTGGCTCTTTATTTGGGCCGTCTGCATGGTTTCTCCCTTATCAAGGGGGGTCGAAGGGTCGGCGATGCTGGCCTTGGCGGCCGCTTCTTTCGGAGCAGCCTCCTGAGATTCGAGATCCTTGATCGCCCTCTCCTGTCTCGCAATTTCTTTGTCAAGCTTCAAGATGTCCGGAAACTCAGGCGTGTAGATAGCCAGTAGCTGTTCTTTCACAATCTGGAGATGCCTCAGCTGGGCTTGTGCTTGTTCGAGTGGAGTGGCGGTCCGACTTCCACTCCACCGGTCGTTACGGCGCGGGCGGCAAACTCGCGGTAGTTGTTCAGAAGTGATTCCAGGTAGGCCCGCTGCTGCTCGTTGCGATCCTCCGCCGAAACGGTGTTCTGAAGCTGCGCCTGCAGTGCTCCAAGAATAGCCATGTTGCCTGGCTGTTGATCGGGCAGTTCTCCGATGTGCTGCATTTTGTAGTCGCGCAGTTGCGATTCCTGCTCATCGAGCTTTTGCTTCACATTGTCGAGTTGCGAGCTTAAGAAACTGGCCGTGCTGGTCGCCTGGTCCTGCCGATTCTTCAGGTTCTCTTGAATGAATAGAGAGGTAAGTCTGCTGGTGACGTCCTGGGCGGTTTGCGGATCCTGGGCGCTGAAGGAGATTCTGAAGGCGCTGAGGTCCCTCCGGTTAGGAGCCAGATCCGTAGTCGCTAGCGGTTTAACGGAAATCTGTTTACGCATCATCTCGATGATATTTTCAGGAGCGGCCGTCTGCCTTTCTTTCGCATATAGATGAAGGTCGTCGACGATTCCCATCAGCTGGGTACGGGATAACACCTCTTCCGACATCGACTGGACCTGCTCGCCAATATCGGTTGTGGATGTCGGCGTAACGTAACGCTCCGGGACCGCTTGTCTCACGATGAGGATCACTGCCTCGGATTTGTACTTCTTCGGAATAAGAGGCAGCACAGCCGCGGTGATTACCGCCAGCAGCGCACCAGTCCCAAGGATCAGCAACCTCCGACTTTTCAGGACGCGGAGGACGAAGGCGACGGTTTCGCCGAGGCTGGTTTCGGTATCAGGTAGAGGTTTTACTTCTGGCACGATTGTCTCTTTAAGAGTAAATGATCACGAGCCTATTGGTGCGGCTAGAGGATTGCGAAACGAACCCGGAGTGAAGCGGGTTCCTTCACCCCCGATGATGAAAACTTGGAAAGCGACCCGCGATTTTGCCACAGCATGGGAGCCAGACGTAGGCGTCTGACGCGGGCGGCGCCCAGCCCCACTTCGGCCAATTGTTGTGCAGTCGAACTCATATCATTGATTATAAGGTACTTAATCAAATTCCAGTCCACGGTGACCGATCGACTTCCGGCACGATCCTCTAAATACAAGAGTAGATATCATGAGCCCTGCGGTACGGCTGTGAGCGGCAAGTTCGGCTCTTCCCCATGTTCCACAAAGCGTATGGGATTCAAGCGGAAGTTCCAGGAAATCGCGCTCCGATACGCTTCGAAGAAGCGTTGGCGGTTTTCCAAGGGCTTGAAAAAGTCGATGACACTGTAGCCGGCATATCGTAGAACCAGTGACACAAGCAGTATATGTCGACATTGCTGCGCTCCCTTCCTGCCGAAGTACTTGTGGAAATACCGGTAGCGGTTCCGGAAGCGTTCGATGGCATAGACCTCGGGTGCGCTCTTGGTGGATTGCCCGCCTAAGTGCGTGATCCTGACCTTTGGCGTGTAAAGAATCGGATAGCCTGAATCCCAAATCCGATGGCAGAGATCGACGTCTTCCCAGTAGAAATAAAATCGTTCGTCGAATCCACCCAACCGCTTCAATAAATCCGCCCGGACCATGAGGGCGCAGCCCGCTTGGGTGTCAACGGCCCGCTCCGTGTCACCCTTCCAAGAAGCATATGTGCCCGCCGTTAAGCCCGCTGAGAGATATCCGAGGGGGCGAAGATAAAGGGCTCCAATCCACTCGCCGCGTAATGTGGGGAAGGGACGGGCGCAGCCCTGGTTCGAGCCGTCCGGGTTGAGAACCATGCAACCAAACGCGCCTGCTTCCGGATGTCTGTCCGCGAAAGAAAGCCATTCGTCTAGCGCGCCATCGTGAACAATTGTGTCTTGATTCAGGAGGACGATCAAATCTCCCCCGCAGCGCTCGATCGCAACATTGTTTCCCTTGCCAAAGCCCAAGTTGCGCCCATTCTCGATCAGGATAACGTCGGGGTACTTCTCGCGGATTAATTCAATGGAGCCATCCGTCGACCCGTTATCCGACACGATAACCTCAAACCCGACCGAGCAAGTACCGGAATAAATTGACTGCAGGCAGTTCGCAATGACCTTGCGGTTATTCCAGCAGAGAATGACGATCGAGAGCCTCACGAAATGTCCCCCCTGCATCCCTCTAACTAGCAAATGACGGCTACCGGCCCGGTTGGCTGCACAGGATTATCACTCGCGGAGTTCGCCGGTTTGAGAAAAGCGCGATGCCACAGCTCGAGGGTGGCCAAGGAAAACAGTTCCTTCGCGTAAGAGCCGGATCGTGAATTTTCCGAAAGCAGGTCTTCGATGCACCTCTGATTGAAGTAGCCCCTCTCCCGTGTCTTTCGGTCGGCCAGCAGATCATGAAGCCACGGCCTCATCTCCCGTCTAAGCCAGGAAGCATATGGGAGGGGAAAACCGGCTTTCTTGCGTTTCACAATCTCGTCCGGCAGAAGGTGCGCCAGTGTCTTCTTCAGAAGGTATTTCGTTTTGAAGCCCCGGACCTTGTAATTGGCCGGCAGCGATGCGGCGAACTCCAGGAGTTTATGATCGAGCAGCGGAACCCTGAGTTCCACCGAATTCGCCATGGTCATCTTATCGGCCTTGATCAGAAGATCATCGGGCAACCAAGTCCTCGTGTCGGTATAGAGCATTCGATTCAGGAGGCCGCTGGGAGCGTCCCGAAAGATATCCAACAATGGCGATTTAGAAAACTCCTTATCCACCTGGTGCGCGAAGCCGCTCGAGTAGAGTTGCTTCTTACGCTGATTGAAGAAGCTTTGTGGCCCGCTGGTGCGGCTGTAGTAATACGAGTCAAAGGGAGTATTGAACAGGGGAGCGTACTTGCCGATGGTTCCGGAACGTGCGATTCGATTGAGACCGGACAAAACAGCTGAAACCGCCTCACGAGCCGGGCCCAGGGCTCGCTTCAAACGCTCCAGCCACAGCAGGTTCCGGTAGTTTGAATAACCCGCAAAAGCCTCGTCGCCGCCTTCCCCAGAGATCAACACCTTTACGAACTTGCTGGCGTATTTCGAGACGTAGTAGAGCGCGACCGCGGGCGGTTCACAGACGGGCTCTTCCATGTGCCAGGCGTACTTCGGCAAGAAATCCTGGAAGTCCTGGGCACTGATGGTGATTTCGTGATGCTCGCTGCCGAACTTTTCGGCCGCTATGCGGGCGAAAGGCCTCTCGTCAACCGCGGGCTTGTCAAAACCCACCGTATAGCTGCTAAGCGGACCATTGGAGTGGTTCACCGCCAGGCTGAGCATCGCGGTGGAATCGACACCGCCGCTCAACAGAACGCCGACGGGCACGTCGCTGATCATATGCAGAC
>CAWIQM010000015.1:0-174344 GCA_963838245.1 uncultured Acidobacteriaceae bacterium
CAGCAGCCCGGTCAAGCGTTCTAGCGCCTGCTATCCCGCACCCACAATCCGGTTCGGCGCCGATCCACGTCGTAACTGTCGGTAAAGACGACGCCGTCCGGAGCTCCCACAAAGGGAATTGGGTCCGTCCCTATTTGGATATTCGTCCCTATTTGGATATTCGGAGAAAGGCCCTTCTCGGTTGTTGGGCACGTGATGCCGCGAGAGATACTGGGAGCAACATGAGCGGACCCACCAGACGTGACTTCCTTGCCGCCGTACCTTTGGCGCTAACCGTGGCTCAGAGCGCCCTGGCGGAGGCGGAGAACAGTGCCACGCAAAGCGATCTTCGGCTCTGGTATCGACAGCCCGCCCGCGAATGGACCGAAGCACTTCCCATTGGAAACGGGAGACTGGGCGCCATGATGTTCGGAGGCCTGACTGAAGAGCGGCTGCAGTTGAATGAAGACACGCTCTGGTCGGGGTGTCCTAAGAAGTGGAACAATCCGAATGCTCAGAACTACCTGCCGGTAGTGCGCCGGCTGGTGATGGACGAGGAGAAGTACGTTGAGGCCGATGCCGCCTGCCAGCACATGCAGGGGCCCTACAACGAGAGTTACGAGCCGCTCGGAAACCTGCGGATCAAGTTCGCCGGAACGGAGAAGGCGGAAGCCTATCGCCGAGAGCTCGACCTGGATACGGCGACGGCGAGAGTGGGCTACCGGGTCGATGGCGTCGATTTCGTTCGTGAGGTATTCATCTCCGCCCCCGATCAGGTTATGGTGGTTCGGCTGACAGCCGGCGCGCCAGGCCGGGTGAGTTGCGCGGTCAGCCTGGACACGCCGCATCCTTTCTTGCAACAGACCTCGGAGAACGGAATCCGGTTGGAGGGGAAAGCCCCGAGCCACTCTGAGCCGAACTATATAGGGTCGGACAATCCGGTTGCCTGGGATGAGACGGAAGGCAAAGGCATGCGTTTCTGCGCGGAGGTTCGCGTGGTGGCGAGAGGCGGTAAAACATCGCAGGCAGCAGCCGGCGATGGCATCTCACCCGGCTTTGTCTCGGTCGAAAATGCCGATGAAGTAATGCTCCTGTTCTCGGCGGCCACCGGGTTTCGCCGCTTCGACCAGCAGCCTGATCTGCCGGCCGCGGCCATCTCCCAACGTTGCGCACAAATGTTGGATGCGGCGGCAAGGAAGACTTACGCGGAGCTTCGCGCTGCTCAGATTGCCGATCACCAGAAGCTGTTCCGCCGGGTCGCTCTTGATCTCGGGGCACAGCCAAATGACCAGCCAACCGATGAGCGTCTAAAGGCGGAGGATGCGGCGGCAGCGGATCCGGCGCTGCTCGCCCTGTACTTCCAATACGGCCGTTACTTGCTGATCTGCAGCTCCCGGCCGGGAACACAACCCGCCAACTTGCAGGGTGTCTGGAACCAGGAAATGCGCCCGCCGTGGAGCTCGAACTGGACCGCCAACATCAATGTCCAAATGAACTACTGGCCGGCCGAATCCTGCCATCTCTCGGAATGCCATGGCCCCATGTTCGACCTGATTCAAGGGCTGAGCCAGACGGGACATGAGACAGCCCGAGTCAACTACGGCTTGGGCGGTTGGGTTTCGCATCACAACGTGGACCTGTGGCGGCAATCGGCGCCGGTGGGCCGTGGCAGCGGCACGCCGACTTGGGCCAACTTTGCGATGAGCGGGCCATGGTTCTGCCAGCACCTTTGGGAGCACTATCGCTTCACGAAGGATCTCGACTTCCTACGGAACGTTGCCTATCCGCTCATGAAGGGGTCGGCCGAGTTCTGCCTGGGCTGGCTGATCGAAGACAGGCAAGGACGCCTTACAACCTGCCCGTCGTTCTCCACCGAGAACGTTTTCCTGACACCGGAAGGCAAGACCGCCAGCGTCAGCGCCGGATGCACATTGGATATGGCGCTGATCCGGGAGCTTTTCTCGAACTGTATCGAGGCTTCGACGCTGCTGGCAGTAGATACGCCCATGAGGGAGCAGATGCAGAAAGCGCTGCCGCGGCTGGTGCCGTATCAAGTGGGGCGGTACGGTCAATTGCAGGAATGGTCAAAGGACTTCGCGGAAGCGGAGCCAGGCCAGCGGCACATGTCACAGCTCTATGGGTTGTATCCGGGATGCGAGATCACACCACGACGCACACCGGATCTGGCTAAGGCAGCACGAATCTCGCTGGAACGGCGATTGGAGGCCGGCGGCGCCTACACGGGCTGGAGCCGGGCGTGGGCGATCGCCTTCTGGGCGCGTCTGTTGGATGGCGATATGGCGCAGGAGTCGCTGGCCATGTTGCTAGAGCACTCCACGGGGCCGAGCCTCTTCGACACCCACCCGGCGGAACATGGCAGCATCTTCCAAATCGACGGCAACTTCGGTGCGACGGCGGCGATTGCCGAGATGCTGCTGCAAAGCCACGACGGCGAGATCGCGTTTCTTCCGGCTTTGGCGCGGAACTGGCCGGTTGGCAGCGTGAAGGGACTGCGGGCCCGGGGCAACGTTGGCGTCGCGATCGAGTGGAAAGCCGGCAAAGCCCTCACGGTCGCGCTTTGGCCGGCAGCGGACGGAGAGCAACGGCTGCGCGCGCCGAAGGGCCAGCAAATCGCGTCGGTCACGAAAGCGGGCCGCGAGCTGGCGTTAACTCGAAACGATGACGGGTCAGTGAGTGTCAAGCTGGCAGCGGGTGGGAATTACGAAGTGAAGTTTGGGTGAAGGAAGTCGGGTGGAGGACCGCGTGCCAGTCAAGTTTGCTTGCTGGTCCGTTTGACTCCTGTAGTTTCAATTGCTACTTGATCCAGACGGTTTTGGCGTTCACGAACTCGCGGATGCCGGCCAGGCTCAGTTCGCGGCCGTAGCCTGACTTCTTCACACCGCCAAAGGGAAGGCGCGGATCGGACGCCGCCATGCCGTTGATGAAGACGCTGCCGGCTTCGATGCCCCGGATGAAGAAGTCCACTTCCGTCGTGTCCTCGGTCCAAACGCTGGAGCCGAGGCCGAAGCGCGAGTCGTTAGCCACGGCCAGCGCTTCGCGTGCGTCCTTGACCCGGAACAGCATGGCCACCGGGCCAAAGAACTCTTCGTAATAGACGGCCGATTGGCGGGGTACGTTTGCCAGCACGGTGGGCTTGTAGAACCAGCCCGGCGGCGGCAGCTTCTCGCCGCCCGTCAGGAGGGTCGCCCCGGCGGCGACGGCTCGTTGGACCTGGTCGTGGAGTTCCTCGCGGATCTTCTCGGTTGCTAACGGGCCCACGTCGGTCTGCGGGTCGAATGGGTCGCCGACGCGCGCTGCTTGCATGGCCGCCACGAAGGCCGCTTCGAACTGATGGTAGATCGAATCGGCGACGATGAACCGCTTCGCCGCGATGCAGGACTGGCCGTTGTTGATGTTGCGGGCCTTGGCGGCGATGGCAACCGCCGCGTCGAAGTTCGCGCTGGGCATGACGATGAAAGGATCGCTGCCTCCCAGTTCCAAGACCGTCTTCTTGATTTCATGACCCGCGATGGCGGCAACAGAAGCGCCTGCCGGTTCGCTGCCAGTCAGGGTAGCGGCCTTGACGCGATCGTTTCTCAACAACGCGGGCACCTGATTGGACTCAATCAGCAGACTTTGAAAAGCGCCACGGGGGAAGCCGGCACGCTCGAGGATCTCTTCGATCGCCAGCGCACATTGCGGCACGTTGGACGCGTGTTTGAGCAGTCCCACGTTGCCTGCCATGAGGGCCGGCGCGGCAAACCGGAAGACCTGCCAGAACGGGAAATTCCAAGGCATGATAGCCAGCACGGGTCCGAGCGGGGCGTAACAGACGAAGCTATAGGACGCGCTGGTGGCGATCACCTCGTCAGCCAGGTGCCTGGCAGCGTGTTGGGCATAGTACCGGCAGCCCAAGGCGCACTTCTCTGCTTCGGCGATGGCCGAGACCAGGGTCTTGCCCATCTCGGCGGTCATGATGCGGCCGAAGCGTTCCTTCTCCCTTTCCAGAATTCGCGCAGCTTCCAGCAGCCAGGTGGAGCGCTGATCGAAGCCCGTGGCAGCGTAATCCGGAAAGACAGCCGCGGCGAGCGCGACCTTCTGTTCAAGCTCATCGCCGGTCAGAGGAGGGAAGGTGTGAGTCGTCTCGCCGGTGGCTGGATTGGTGGATGCGATCGCCATAACCCCCATGATCGCGCGCGAGTCCTGGCCTGCGCGTTCAGGGGATGTAGGCAGTCACTGGAGGTTCGGCAGCATCGAGTGTCAGCTCGGTTTTGGGAGCTTGATACTCGGTCCGGACATAGGCGAGAGCAACCACTTCACCGAGTGCCGGCGAGTAGGCCGCGGATGTGATCTCGGCCGCGTCCTTACCGTCGGACTTCAGCTTGGCGCCCGGCTCAGGCGGCTGATTGGAGCGGATGCGCAACGGCATCAGATGGCGGTGCACCTGAGCCCGAGAACGTACGCGCTCCACAATCTCCTGGCCCAGGTAACAGCCCTTGGTGAAACTGACGGCGTGCAACTGCTGGGTTTCCTGGGTGAGGTAGCGTTCCGTAATGTCCTCACCGTAGCGGGGTCTCCCGTTTTCAAGCCGGACGGTGCGGGCCGCCTCGGCGTCCGCTTCGGGAATGCCGGCGGCAGCAAGCTTCTCGATCAACCCGGCGCGGCCCGCTACGGGAACAAAAACACGAAATCCCAACGGGCCGGTGGCAGCCGTGCGCGCCGTGAAACCGTTGTCCCAAGTAGCAACGTGAAAGTCCCCAGCGGGCGCCGTTAGACCGAGCGCAGCGAGTGCTTCCGCCGAAGCGGGACCTTCGATGCCAACCGCCTTCCAGATCGCGGTCTGGTCTTCCAGCGTTACGTCATCCGCAATGATGTACTTGTCGAGATGCTGCAGAACCTTCCCGGCCGTTTCCGGTTCGGTGTCGAGCAGGAAGGACTCGCCCAGGTTGTAGATATAGGCGTCGGCCAGGATGCGCCCCTGCGCGTTGAGGAAGTAGGCGTACAGACCGTCGCCGGGCTTCATTTCCTGGATCTGATTGGTTGTCATCGCATGCAGCAGACGGGCCCGGTCCTCGCCGGTAACTCGGATCTTGCCACGGGCGGAGAGATCCATCCAGGCTGCGCCGGTTCGCAAGGCTTCATAAGACTTCATGTTCACTCCGTTTGATGCATCCGGCGGGGCCCGTGACCCGGGCTTGGCTTATGCGCCATGCATGCTCAGCCAGCGCAGATAATTCGAGATCAGAATCACCAGCAGGCCGGAGATGGCCAGTCCTGCCAGACGCCGCTTGCCTTTACCGCCCACGGCCACGTCCCCATAGGGCGACAAGGCCCATAGGATAGAGGCGGCGGCGATATGCAGGACCAGCAGCATCTTGATGCCAAACCACATCTGCCAAGTGGCTGTGTGATGGCCGGCGGAAATAAGATTGTAGGTTCCGGACCCAATGATAAGCACGAGCAAAATGAAGACGGTTTGCTTGAACTTCGCCTGGGCGCTGGAAGCCGCAGCGGCCCGGGCCGCTTCGGGCAGTTCATTGAGAACTGGCGTGAGCACCAGGCGGGCGTACAGGATTGCGCCGACCAGCGTCACGATGGAAGCGATGTGGATGAATCGCATCAGAATATGAACAAAGGCGTCCATAAACCTCCTTGGCTGAAATTCGAGTATAGCGGTGAGTCGCACGCCCGTTCCGAAAGCCGATGACGCTAATCTAAAAGCCAGATGATCCACGTTGTTATGCCGGTGGGTTTGCTGCAATGCAACTGCTCCGTGCTCGGTGACGAACAGACCAGGGAAGCCATTGTGGTGGACCCGGGCGACGAAGTCGAACGGATCATGGCCGTCTTGCAGAAGCATTCATTGACGGTGAAGGCGATCGTGATAACGCACGGTCATATCGACCACATTTCGGGCGCGCAGAAGCTGAAGGTTTTGACCGGAGCGCCGGTCTATATGAACCCGAGCGACCAAGGGCTCGTCGATGCCCTCGACCAGTACGCCGCATGGCTTGGCGTGCCGACGCCGGAGGCGGTTGTGGTGGACACCCCGACTAAAGACGGAGACACTCTGAAACTGAACGACAGGGATCTCCACATCCTGCACACTCCCGGCCACACCCAGGGCAGCCTTTGCCTGTACATTCCCTCGGAGCACAAACTGCTGGCCGGCGATACCTTGTTCCAGGGGTCGGTGGGGCGGACAGACTTACCAGGTGGAAATACCAGGCAGCTACTTTCTTCCATCAAGTCCAGGCTGCTGATCTTGCCGGAGGACACGCTGGTGACACCTGGCCACGGCGGCAACACCACCATTGGCGAGGAAATCGAGCAGAACCCCTTTTTGCAGAACTTGTAGCCGCTACGGCTGCTGGTTTTGCGCTTGCCGCGCGCGGGTCATGTCTTCGAGCACGCCGGCAACGAGCTCCTTGGCGTCGGCCAGGCTCTTGGTGATGAGCTGAATGTCCATGCTGGGCTTTCCCGGTTGCCGGGCGCTCTGGCAGTAAACGCCATGCTGACCGACCAGCACCAGCGCGTCGGTGATGCAATCGAGTGTGACGGCGAGCCGGCCGCGGTCACGACCCATCATGAATTCGTGACGTTCCAGTTCGTCTTTACGCTCTTGGTAGACCGACATGCAGATCACCCATTGTCCCACCAATGAATTGCCGATCCCGTGGAAGCTATGCTTGGGTTTAAGCAAGATGCATAGCCTGAACATTCCAAGCTGGCCGCAGTCGAGCGCACGAGAGGAAGAACTGCTGCGCTCGGTCCTCCAAAGCCCACAGTGGGGCGGGTTTCATCCCATCGTCACAGAGTTCGAGCGACAGTTTGCCGCTGCTCACCAATCGCAACACGGGATCTGCGCTTTCAACGGAACGGTGACCCTGGAAGCGGCTCTCTCGATGCTGGGAATCGGAGCCGGACACGAGGTAATTGTTCCGGCAATCTCCTTCATTTCGACCGCGAGCGCAGTCTCACGGGTGGGAGCAACGCCTGTGTTTGTAGATATCGGCCCGACCTCGTTCAATATCGACCCCAAGCAAGTCGGCCAAGGCCGTCACGGAGAGAACGAAGGCGGTGATCCCGGTGCATTTCGGCGGAACTCCGGCCGATATGGAAGCAATCGGCACTGTCGCCCGCGAGCACGGCTTGTGGGTGATTGAAGACGCGGCGCACGCTCATGGGTCGGAATGGAAGGGAAAGCGGGCGGGCAGCTTTGGGATTGCCGGTTCGTTCAGCTTCCAGAACGGGAAAGTGATGTGTGCCGGTGAAGGTGGAATACTGGTGACGAACAACGACGACTTCGCCACGCGAGCCCGGTCGTTCATCAACATGGGCAGGAAGGCCGGAGAGAGCTTCTACAGCCATTACCAGCTGGGAACCAATCTGCGAATGACGGCTTTTCAAGCCGCGGTTCTGATCGCGCAGTTAGAGCGGCTGCTGGAGCAGATTGCCCGCCGGACCGCGAGCGTCCGGCTGCTGAAACAGCTGCTGGCCGACGTCGACGAGATCATCTGGCAGGACGAACCGGCGGGCATGACACAAAACTCGTGGTACCTACTATGCGGCCGTTTTCGGTCAAAGGCCATGTCGCGGGATGAGTTTCACGCGGCGGTGACGGCGGCCGGCTTGCCTTGCACACCTTTCTATCCGCATACGCTATACCAGAACCCGCTCTACGCGCGCGAGGACTGCCGGGTGATGCCGTGTCCTAACGCGGAAGGATACTTGGGCGACGCGTTTTGGTTCCCACACCGGCTGCTGTTGGCCAACGAGGAAACCATCCATGAAGCGGCCAGGATTGTGCGCACAGCCGCGCGCGGGCAGTTGCAGGAGATGGGCGCCGAACGAAACCTTCGGCTGAGATAGGCTACTTCTGAGTGGGGACGACGGGCGCACCGGACTTGAAAACTGTCTCGTCGGGGCGCTGATAGCCGAGGACCCTCTTCACTTCGGTTTCTTGAGCGCTCTGGTCGTTCTTGAGTTTCTCGATACGCTTCTGTTTTTTCTGCAGCTCGTATTTCAGGTCAGCGTTTTCTTCCTCGAGGCGGCGCGCTTCGGCACGCTTCTCGGCCAGTACTCGCAGTCCGTGGGGCCCGCGCAACATGATGGTTGCATACGAGGCGAAGGCTGCCAGGGTTGCGATGAAGAGAATCGGGCGTGCAAATTTTCGTAACATGGGAAGAATTCATCCCTATCCCTCGTTTATAACTGAGCGGGGCCGCTGCGTCCAGCAAAAACAGAAATCTTGAGAACAAATAAGGCTAGAATTGTTTAGAATGCCGGAAGCATCTCCACCAGCACTGGTAGTTCTGTGCACGATATCCTCGCTCGAGGAAGGTCGCCGGTTAGCCCGGGAACTGGTAGATCAGCGGCTGGCGGCCTGCGTCAACTTGATCCCGAAAGTTGAGAGCATCTACCGCTGGGAGGATGCGGTGGAGTCAGCGGAGGAAGTTTTGGTGGTGGTGAAAACGACCCCGCCGCGTTTCGACGAATTGCGGGAGAAGATCGCGGAGTTACATTCCTATGAGGTCCCCGAGATCCTGGCGCTGCCGGTAGTCGCCGGGTCGGCCTCCTATCTGGAGTGGCTGGCCGGCCAAGTGTAACGGCTTCGCTCAGATGCCCGTGCAACCGCGCGGAAACGTCCCAATTTCGGACGCCACCCTGAAAAGAAGTGTAATCGAATCAATACGCCAGCGTGGTGCTTTGATTGCGTGAGAGACGGTATGGGAATCCGGTTTGCGTTACGATCTTTGGCCAAGGACCCGTGGTTTGCGGGCCTTGTCGTGCTGGTGCTGGGGCTCGGCATCGGAGCCAACACGGCCATCTTCAGCGTGGTGAACAGCGTACTGCTTCGCCCGCTCGACTTCCACGAGCCGGACCGGATTGTCACCTTGAGCACCGCCTGGGCGGACGGCGGCCGGTTCGGGCAGGTCTCGGCGCCCGACTATCACGACTGGCACGACCAGAGTTCGGCATTCTCGGCCATGGCGAAGTACAGCGAGGGCGAAGGCAGCGTGGTGGCCGGAAAATCGCCGGAGTACACCAGCTATGCCCTCGTCTCGCGCGAGTTTTTCGCAACCATGGGTGTGAAGGCGAAACTGGGCCGTTTACTGACGGACGACGACTACCGAAAGGGTTCGCCGCCCGTGGTTCTGGTAAGCGATGCGTTCTGGCGGCGTCACTTCGCGGGCCAGACGCCGGACGGTCACCAGACATTGCGAGTGGCGAGCCTAGTCCTCCCCGTTGTTGGCGTACTACCAGCCGGTTTCCGCTTCCCTGGCGAGTCGGAGATTTGGGTTCCCGACAGCATTGCCGAAGACACAACATCACGGTCGGGGCATAACTACCGGGTGATTGCCCGATTGAAGCCAGATGTTTCGCTTGAGCAGGCGCAAACCCAGATGACAGCCATTGGTTCGCGCCTGGCTCAGGCGTATCCGGATTCAAATAAGAACACGAGTGTCGCCGTGACACGGCTTCAGGACTATACGGTGCACAACATCCGGCTGACACTATACGTGTTGCTGGGTGCGGTGGGATTGGTGCTACTGATTGCTTGCGCAAATGTGGCCAACCTGCTGCTGGCGCGCGCGACGGCGAGGACTCGGGAGATGGCAATCCGAGCGGCGATCGGAGCGAACCGCGCTCAGATTATCGGCCAATTGTTCATCGAGAGCCTTATGCTGGCTGTCGTTTCCGGAATGGCCGGCGTGATGCTCGCGAACTGGGGCCTGGCGGCGCTGGTCGGCTTGGCCCCGAAGGGGGTGGCCCGGCTGGATGAAGCGGCCATTGATGGCAGCGTCCTGATGTTTGCGATCGGGATCTCCGTTCTCGCGAGCCTGCTGTTCGGACTGGCGCCTGCCCTGAAGGTGTCGCATATCGATCCCATCGAGGCGCTACGCCAGGGTGGTACGCGCGGCGTGCTGAGTGGATCCGCGCGGCTTCGCCAAGTGTTCGTGGTTGCTGAGGTGTCGTTGTGCGTGGTGCTGGTGATTTCCGCTGGGCTACTGTTGCGTAGCGTGTCGTCGTTGACGAAGGTGGATCTCGGATTCAATCCCGAGGGGGTGCTGACGGCCGAACTCAGCACGGGAGCGTACGGAGATGCCGAAACGCGCCGTGTTACAGAAGGATATTTCCAGGAAATCCAAAAGAGGGTGCAAACGGTCCCCGGCGTTCAGTCGGCTGCCCTCGCCGGCCGTCTGCCGCTGGAGACAACGCATTCGAACGGATCCTACATTGTGGAAGGCCAAACCATGAAGGATTTCAACGTCGGTTCCCCGCAGGCGGGCTTCAATCTTGCGTCGCCCGGGTTCATGGGAACGCTCGGCATGCGCGTGATTCGCGGCCGCGATTTTTCGGAGCGCGATACGCTGGCTGGCCCGCCGGTTGCCCTGATTAGCGAAGCGCTCGCGAAGGCGGCCTTCCCCAATCAGGATCCCTTAGGCCGAAAGATCCTATGCGGATTGGACGAGGAATCCGGTAAGTGGATGACCATTGTCGGCGTCGTTAGCGATGCACATCTGGATAGCGCCGCCGTGCCGACGCGCCCCGAGATGTACATGCCAGCACTTCAACATCCAAGCGGGGACTTTTCATTGCTGGTGAGGACCTCCGGCGATCCCATGGCCTTAAGCGAGACGGTGCGGCGGATTTCGCGCGAACTCGACCCGGATGTGCCGGTGCGATTTAACACGCTTGAATCGAGGCTGGCCGACACCATCGCGTCGCCGCGCTTCTTGAGCCTGCTGCTTGAATTGTTTGCCGGCTTGGCTTTTTGCCTGGCGCTGGTGGGTGTGTATGCGGTGATGGCATATGCCGTAGCCCAGCGGTCGGCCGAGGTCGGATTGAGGATGGCGCTGGGGGCCGAAAGCCGGGACGTCCTGAACATGGTGTTGAGCCAGGCATGCAAGCTGACAGCGGTTGGCCTCGGCATCGGGCTGGTTGGGGCCGCACTCGCCAGCCGGGTTTTACGATCCCTGCTGTTCGGGGTCACTGCCGCCGATCCGGTGACCTACGGGAGCGCCATTCTATTGCTGGCCGTCGCCGGGATCCTGGCAGGCTACATACCCGCGTGGCGGGCGTCGAGAATTGACCCGCTGGAAGCGTTGCGGCAGGAATAGAGCCTCAGAAGGAACCGCACCGTGACCCCCATCAATCTGCAAGAGAAATTCGCAATGTTCCACGAGCACTGGCGTCCCAAAGTGATCGCGGAGCTGAACGGCCAGGAAGTCAAGCTGGTTAAGTTTCAGGGCGAGTTTCCGTGGCATCATCACGAGAAGGAAGACGAGATGTTCCTCGTATGGCGGGGACGGTTTCGCGTAGAGTTTCGGGACCGCGTGGTGGAACTCGGCCCCGGCGAAGCAGTGGTGGTGCCTCACGGCGTAGAGCATCGTACGGCGGCGGATGAAGAGGCCGAGGTGCTGCTCTTTGAGCCGGCGGCTACCAAGAACACCGGCAGCGTGGATAGCGAGACATTTACCGCTCCAAACGGTGTACGGATCTAGTCGTTCTAACCGAGGCGGCGCGGGACGCCGACGCTTATACGCCGTGATCTTTCATCTTGATCAGCTGGCTGACGCTGAGCGTGCCGAAGCCTTCGGACTGCAGGTGGCGTGCGTAATCGGGCGTGACGCCGTGTTCATGAAGCTGAATCAGATCCTCGGCGGAAGCACTGGTATAGCCTGCTTCGTCAAATGAGCGCAGAAAGCCGGCGTCCACGCCATGATCATGCAGGCGAATGATCTCATCGGTGGAGAACGTCACGTGGTGCGAGCGGACGGTCTGCGACACGAGTTCGGCCGGAACACCATGCTCATGCAGGTTGACCAGCTTGTCTGGATCGTGCAGTTCAAAGCCGGCATCGGCAACGCGGCGGGCGAAGTCGGGCGGGACGCCATGATCGTGCAGCTTGATTAGGTCGTTCGCGCTGACCTTGGCGTGTAGGGCTTCCGACATTTCGCGGACGTATTGCGGATCGACGCCGTGGTCGTGCAGAGCGATCACGGAATCCGGGGAGCCATCCAAACCGGCATCCTTGGCAGCCCGCATCAGGCCGGCGTCCGTGCCATGCTCATGAAGCTGGATAATCTCGCTGGTGGAAGCATTCACGCCCGATTCCCGCAGCTGGCGTACCAGATCGGCCGAAACTCCATGATCATGTAAATCGATCAGGTCATGGGCATCGGTGGCGCCCTTATACTGCGCGCTCATTTCCCGGATGTAAGAAGGCGACACGCCGTGGTCGTGCAGCTCAATCGCGGCGCTTGGCGGCAGGCGGTAGCCGCCGGACCGCAAGGCCTCGAGCAGCGAAATCTGTACGCCGTGATCTTTCATCACGGTAACTTCTCCGACTCGCAGACGCTGATGGAACAGACGCGTCACCTGCCGGAGATAGTGGCCATCTACGCCGTGGTTGTTTAGCTCGACGACATCATCCAGAGTTTCGACACAATCACACGCGGCCCTAAGGTCGCGAGCAGTGGAAAGCCGGAAGTTGTCCATCGCGAGATCAAAGAGCTGCTCTTCATGGACGTTTCGAAACCCGATCTCTTTTAGGTCGGCGGCGAAGTGCGGGTCAGGTTGAAACGTGACAGGCCCGGAGCCCACGCCGAGGGTAAACGAACCTTTGAAGTACAGGGTGCCGGGGTCTCGATGCACGCGAAAGGCAACGACGGAGCCGAACATGTCAGAACGCTCCAATCCCTGCAGACTCGAAAGCGGCACCGAATTGGTGTGCGACGTGGTGCTGAAACCCTCTCGCCGGATGAGAGTTAGGTTTACTTCGTCTCCTCCGATATTCGGCAGAATCCGCCAGCGGTATTCCGAATCCGAGCCCGCCGCCGACAGAATCGACACCAGCACGCCCGTCATGAGAACCAGCCGGATGAAACTCGCCACAAACTTCTTCATATTGCCTCTCGAAAACCGGCCCCAGGCAGGCAAACCCGCATGTCCCGGGAGATTAAGAGATTGATACGCAACCGTATGGCAGAATGTTCTAGAATCGTCGCAATTATGGGGGACGGACTTCAATGTTGGGGACGGACCCTGTTTGGCGCGGCTTAAGTAATTGATAACAAATAGACTGAATGAATCAGCGTTTTCCTGGGATGCCAGCCGCACCGGCTGCTTCGCGCTGGACCCAACTCGGCGCTTCGCGAATTCTTGATAAGAAATGCAATCCCCGTGCCCCCGATCGTTCGAGTTTCCGTCTTGTAAACTATGGATCACGGGATTTCGGATTACAGGAGTTCGAGCATGGGGCGCAACCGCCAGATGTCACCGCCAGCCTTGCCGCGCATTGCGCGCAAGCAGCGGTGGTTCGTGCTGTGGCTGGTGTTAGGCGCGGGACTTGCCGGGCTGCTCCTGTTCGATTCGATCTCCACGTATCGTTTCGTTTCCCGAATCGTGGTTATCAACCAGGTTCGCCGCGACTTGAATAAGCGGGCTGCCCAGATTGAACACGAGATGCAGGTGAAACAAGCGCAGACCGACGCGGAGATCGCGGACGTTCTTGACAAGCTGCAGGAAGAGCATGAGAAACTCGTGTGGCTTGTGCTACGCGCCCCGGACGGCCATGTGATCGCCCAGGCGGGCACACCGCCGGCTGCGCCCACTTTCTCCGCGATCGAAATCCACGACAAAATGCGCGACCGCGAGGAAATTCTGACCACCAAGCGGGCCGGGGATGACGAACTAGTGGTGGAATTGTTTGCCGTGCATATCCGGCGCCAGCATTCTAACGGGCCTCCGCCAGGCCAGCCCGGCGGCACGGCGCTGAACGGCGCCATCGCAGCTAACACGCCGCCCGGCGTGGGCAATGTGCCGCCCGGTCTGCCACCGTTCCCGACGCTTGAAATCGCGATGTCGATGAAAGAGGTTAACGCGCAATTCTGGCCTATCCGGCGAAACCTCATTATCGATTGCACGGCCGCTATCGCTTTGCTGATTTCCACGCTGATGGCCGGCTTGCGCTTTCGCTCTTACGTGCGGACGCAGGAACTGGAGCGCCAGCTTCAGCTTGCGCGCCAGGTCCAGCAGGCCCTGCTTCCTGCTTCAAGCAAGGTTTCTAAACGGGCTGAGGTGGCCGCGGTTTGCGTTCCCGCCTGGCAAGTTGGAGGCGATTTCTACGACACCTTTTCGGCAAACGAGGATGACTTGGCGCTGGTGCTGGGCGACGTGTCGGGCAAGGGTGTTCCAGCCGCGTTATTAGCAGGCCTGGTGCATGGCGCTATTCGTTCCAGCAACTGGGTAGCATCCGCCGCCCACCACGAGCAGGCCTTGCACGACTTGAATCAGTTGCTGCTGGAGCGGGCTTCCGGCGAGCGCTACGTGACGATGTTTTCCTGTTACTACGATCATGTGGAGCGGGCGCTGCACTATATCAACGCCGGGCATTGCCCGCCGCTGCTGGTGCGGAAGACAGCCAATGGGTTCGAGCTCAAGCAGCTCGAAGAAGGTGGCACCGTCATCGGACTGATCGCGGGCGCGAGCTACCAGCAGGCCAGCGTTTCAATTGCACCAGGCGATTTGCTGATTGTCTTTTCGGACGGCATCGTCGAATCGACCAATCCAAAGGACGACGAGTATGGCGAGGAGCGGTTGGCTGAGGTCGTAAAGGAGAACTTCGCCAAGGGCGTTGAGGAGATCCGGGCCAGTGTCTTAAAGTCTGTTGAGGAGTTCGCGGCCGGCATTCCGCCCGGCGACGACCTCACATTTCTCGTGGTCCGTTTCGAAGAGGCCGCACCTCTTTTGGTCACGACGGACGCAATCGGCTCACCCGTCTTAGCGTAGCGGCGTAGCCGGAGCCAAAACGGGGGCCGGATTTCCGGGCAATCGCTGTTTGCGGGCGCCCTACTTCTTGACAGGCGGCGGGAAGTTCTTCAGCAGCTTGTTGATGCCGTTCTGCATGTTCTTCAGGTTCTTTTGCTCATTGCCGCTGGGACTGATCGTCTTGGTTGCCCGTCCTTGCCAAACCTGTTGCTTGTCCGCCATGGTGTAGACGTCAAATACCAGGGTGCCATTGTTAATGGTTGAACTGGTGGCCTGGCCCATACCACCAAAACGCCCCATGCCCCAGGCATTCCACTGCTGTTGTTGTTGAACGGCTGTCTGATAGCAGACCAACAAATCGGATTGCGTCTCGGGAGCGACCTTGGTGAAGCCTTTCTGGGCAAGAACATTGTCGATGTCTTGCTTGATTTCGCTGTCGAGGATGCCATTGGGGTGCGCGTTTCCACAGTTGGCCCATTGATAAGTGTGGAAGTTGGAGAAGTTGACACCGGGAAGGGCGTTCCAGGTTACATCCTGTGCCAGTCCGAACCCACAGAAGAGAAACAAGGCGAGGCACAGGACCACCGCCAGATGAAGCGCATGTTCTTTAATGTTCATGTTGGTTTCCTTATTTTGGGAAGATTGCCGTCGTTTTGCCTGGAGAAATTCTGGCCAAAGATGCTCCACACTTCGACGCCTCAAGCTAGTATTTCACCGAGTCGGCGCTGGTGCAAGGGACTAACAAACCGGTAGAACTCCCTGGTCAGTGATCTGCTGCCCACACGCCACAGAGTCCGGATTCCTCGGTAAGATGTACGAAAGTTCGTTGAACCCACTGAGGAGACGGTTAAATGAATCCATCGGAAGTATTGCTTCTTGCGTTTCTGATTGGTGTCGTTTCCGGCTTGCGATCTTTGACGGCGCCTGCCGTGGTGGCCTGGGCCGCTCACCGTAACTGGCTTAACGTCCAAAATACACCGCTCTCCTTCATGGGGTCGACGGCGGCGCTTGTCATCTTCGTACTGCTGGCAATCGTAGAGCTGGTCGCTGATCAACTTCCCAAGACGCCCAGCCGCCTCAAGCCTCCGGGTCTCATTGCACGCATCGTTCTGGGTGGATTGTCCGGCGCTGCGGTAGGCGTGGCGGGAGGACAAGCTCTGGCGCTCGGCGGTGTGCTGGGCGCCGCGGGTGGCATTGTGGGCGCGTTTGGGGGATACCAGGCTCGGACCGGTCTCGTTCGGGCGCTGAAGGTCCCGGACATTGTAATTGCCCTGCTGGAAGATGCGGTGGCGATCGGCGGCGGCCTTTTTCTGGTTTCGCGGTTCTAGCGGTAAGAGACTTCCTCAATATTCTCCAAAACACTGAGAGGTTTGGCGTGAATGCAAACGATCAGCAACAAGCAGATCACTACCAAGCGATTGTGATCGGTTCCGGTCAGGGAGCAACGCCTCTGTCGATGGCACTGGCGGGCGCTGGGCTGCGAACGGTCCTGGTGGAGCGCAAGCATGTTGGTGGAACCTGCATCAACGAAGGGTGCACGCCGACCAAAACCATGGTCGCCAGTGGGCGTGTGGCGTATCTCGCGCGCCGGGGCGCTGACTATGGCGTTCACACGGGAGCGCTCAGCATTGATATGGAACGTGTGCGCCGGCGCAAGCGCGATATTGTGGACAGTTTTCGCAACGGCAGCCAGGGGAGGATTGAAAAGACCCCCAATTTGGAACTGCTCTTCGGCGAGGCGAGTTTCAAGGGACCGACGAGCGTGCTGGTGAGGATGAACGACGGCCGCGAACGCACGCTCACCGGCGAGAGAACCTTCATTAATGCCGGCGCCCGCCCCGCGACGCCACGGCTCAAAGGCCTAACAGAGATCGCGTTTCTCGACAGCACGTCCATCATGGAATTGGATTCGGTTCCCGAGCATCTGCTGGTCCTGGGAGGAGGTTATGTCGGGCTGGAGTTTGGACAGATGTTCCGGCGCTTCGGCAGCCGAGTGACCATCATTCAATCGGGCAGCCAATTACTGAGCCGCGAAGACACTGACGTGGCCAAAGAGGTGGCTGCGATTCTGCAGCAGGATGGCATTGAGGTCTTGCTGAACGCCAAGGCCACGAGCGTTGCGAAAGCCGGCGCGGTGGTTCGCTTGACCGTGGGTGTTGGCGATGAGTCAAGGGCGATTGATGGCTCCCACCTGCTGGTGGCCACCGGGCGCGTTCCCAACACCGATACACTGAACGCCGGTGCGGCGGGCATAGCGACCGACGACCGAGGATTCATCCGGGTCAACGAAAAACTGGAAACCAGCGCGCCCGGCATTTTCGCATTAGGAGACATCAAGGGCGGACCGGCGTTCACTCATATCTCTTACGATGACTTTCGCATCCTGCGAACGAACCTCATCGAGCACGGCAGCGCCACGACCACTGGACGAATGGTGCCTTATTCCGTTTATATAGATCCGCAACTAGGCCGCGTTGGACTGACCGAGGCGGAAGCCCGTGCTCAGAACAAACAAATCCGGGTTGCCAAGATGCCGATGTCGTATGTCGCCCGGGCTGTCGAAGTCGACGAGACGCGGGGGTTCATGAAGGCGATCGTGGATGCCGGCACGGGCCAGATTCTCGGAGCGGCAGTGCTTGGGCTGGAAGGTGGAGAACTCATGTCGATGTTGCAACTCGCGATGATGGGCAGGTTGCCCTACACCCGACTGCGGGATGCCGTCTTTGCCCACCCGGCCCTGGCAGAATCCCTGAATAATCTCTTCAACCACTTCGAGACGTAATCGCATCACGCCAGCGCGGCCAGCATGGCCTTCCACGAATCCTCATCGTGACCGATGCTGATGAGCTTGCCGCAGCGAACCAGCGGCAGCCGCAGCAGCTTGGGATCGCGCTCGATGCGAAGCCGCAGTTCTGCGTCGGAGAGCTTGAGGTATTTGAGACCGGCATCGACGTAGGCCTTTCCATCCGAGTCCAGAATCCCCGCCAGGCCGAACCGGTCGACGAACCGCTGAATTTCACCGCGAGAGATGGGCTTTTGTTTCAAATCAACGAAATGGATGCCCACCCGCCGTTCCTTGAAAAAACGCTCGGCGGCGCGGGTAGATGGTGAGCTTTTCACACCGAAGATTTGGACACCCGACATTTGCACTAATTCCTGTGGACATTTCGGGCCGAGGTCATAATAAAACGCACTCGATGGCCTAGTTTGCGTCCAACCCATTGATGATAAACAACTAGCTAGGCTATAGTAGTTAAGGTTGCCTTTTTGCTCCTCCCGAAGCCTGGTCGGAACTTAAAAAGGAATGAAACCAAAAACTCTGCGCCGCTAGTCTTATGGGTGTTGTGCGACTAACCGCGCGGGGAACCAAGAGGTTATAGTGAGAGGGTATCGGAGAGGATCCTAAATGATAAAGAAAATTGCAATATCAGTCATCAGCTTAGCCACGCTTGCCAGTGGTGCATTCGCGTCGGACACCGTCGCGGAGAGGTTGCAGCAATCGACCGCCGTGCTGCAGGCCATGACCCACATGGACGACAAAGGCATACCGATGGACACGCTCCACAAGGCCGTTTGTGTAATTGTGGTTCCGAACTTAAAGAAGGGCGGCTTCATCGTAGGCGCTAAATATGGCAGAGGATTCATATCCTGCCGCAGGCAAAACGGCGTTGGCTGGACTGCTCCAGGCGCGATGGTTATCGAAGGCGGAAGCTTCGGGTTTCTGATCGGTGGTGCTGAAAACGACCTCATCCTGCTGGTCATGAATAAAGAAGGCGCCCAAAAGTTGCTGGCTGACAAATTCACGGTTGGAACGGACGCCACGGCGGCGGCTGGGCCGGTTGGCCGCACAGCTGCGGCGGAAACAGACGCTCAGTTGACGGCCGGCATTCTCACTTATTCGCGTGCGCGAGGGGCATTCGCCGGGGTGGCATTCACCTCCGGAACCCTTCGGCAAAGTCTGGACGACAACGCCCAGCTTTACGGATCCAAGATTGGGAACAAAGAACTCATGACCGGCACCGTGAAGGTCCCAGCAGCAGCTGAGGGCTTTGTCAAAGCGTTAGACGCGATCTCCGACACCCGAGAGAAGTAGGACTCAAAGGAGTTAGCGGACGATCTTTGGGCGCGCCGCATTCGGGCGCGGCCGGGCAGCTACCAGTACTTGATTGCGCCGATCCTGACCGAGGGATCGGCGCTTTCGTTTATTGGCTCCACTGTCTGGCCGTTGAGCCAGTACCTGAAGCCGAAAGATTTGCGTTGTGAATGACGCCGTTATCTTGCCAACTCCTGCTGCACGAAATGACCGGCGGTCCATTCGGCCGATGGTTGCCCTCCGCCGACACTCACAAGCGCACGGCCGCCGCGGAGCTCCGACACCTTCAGAATGAAGCGGACGGTTTGGCTCTCGCCGGGCGCAAGATGCAGCCGGGTCAAGCCGCGGAGCTCGAGCCGCAAGCCGTTGGTCGCCTCGGGATAGCTCACGTAAAGCTGTGGCACTTCGTCGCCCGCAATCTTCGAAATATTAGCGACCTTGGCCGTCACGGTAAGCTCACCGGATCCGCGACCCACCTCGAGATCGGAATAGCGGAACGAGGAATAACTCAAGCCATAGCCAAACGGATAGAGCGGCTTGCCGGTGAAATACCGGTACGTGCGATTCGTCATGGAGTAATCGTCGAACGGAGGCAGATCGGCAACGGATTGATAGAAAGTCACCGGCAGCCGGCCGGCTGGATTGTTCTTACCGACCAGCGTTTCGGCGATCGCCGTTCCGCCCTCCTGGCCTGGATACCAAGCCTCGAGTATGGCGCGCGGCGCCTGTTCGCCGGCGGGCAGCGTCACGGCGCTCCCGTTCAGCAGCACCAAAACAACTGGCTTATTCAACACCAGCACTTTGGTGAGCAACTCTTGCTGCGCGGCCGGCAGCTCAAGTGTCGTGCGGTCTCCGCCTTCGAAACCCGGTTCCTTGAGCGGCGATTCTTCGCCTTCCAGCTTCGAGTTCAGCCCCAGGCAGACCACGACAAGATCGGCCTTCGCAACTCTGTCGAGTGCATCCTTCAGTAAGATGTCCGCCGCCGGATGCCACACGATTTCCAGGCCCGCGGCAGCGCCGGATTGCCGGTATTCAACGCGGACCTTATAATGTTTACCGGCCGTCAGATCGACGGAAGCCATCTTGGTGGAAGGCTGCCACTGGACCTTCTGATCGTCGGAGACGATTCGCTTGCCATCCAGGAATAAACTGGCTGAATCTTTGCCCGGGCAATCGGCGCACTCCAAACGCGTGAAGCCCAGTTGGTATGCACCGGATTGCGCCACCGTCAGTTCGCCCGTCCATCGGACGGAGAAATGCTCACGCGGAGCCGCTCGAACAACCGCGGCGTCCTGCATGTCCCAACGGAGGTAGCCCTGCCGCTCGGTCCGCGTTAGCTTCGGCTTGCCTTTAAGGTCGTCATTGTCGTAGTACTCCACTTTCAGACCTTGGCCTTTGGCGGACTTGCCCGGAGTCAGCGCATTCGGGGGAATGAGGGCGTTCGATTGAGCGGTGTACGTGGCACCTAAAGCAAAGTGCACGGCCTTTTCGCTCCACTCCCTTTCCATTCCTTCAAGCGGCGTGATCATGTGCGGCGGGATGCCGTTATAGTTGCCGAGCAACGCGTCCGGATCGTTCGCGCTGGGACCGATCACGGCCACGTTGCCCGGCTCGGACTTGAGCGGCAACGCATCTTCATTCTTGAGCAGCACCATCGACTCCCGTGCAACCTGCAATGACAGCGCTTGATTATCCGCCGTGGAGACGTCGGCCATGCTTAGCTGGGAAAACGGGACGCGCTCGGGCGGATCGAACATTCCCAGCCGAATGCGGGCTACGAACAACTTCTCCACCGCCCGGTTGACGTCGGCTTCGGGGATCAGCTTACGATGCACCGCTTCGACCAGATTCTTGTATTCGGTGCCGCAATCCAATTGGGTTCCAGCTTGAACGGCGGAAGCGGAGGCGGCTGCCAGGTCAGGACTGAACTTGTGGCCCTTCACGAAGTCGCCGATCGCGCCACAATCACTTACCACGTAGCCCTGGAAACCCCAGGCCTTGCGGAGTTTATCCTGAAGCAGCATGGTGCTGGCGCAGGCGGGCGCGCCGTCAACCGCGTTATAAGCGCACATCACGGAGTACGCCTTGGCCTCGACAACACTTGCCTCGAAGGCGGGCAGGTACGTGTCGTTGAGGTCGGCTGCGTTCGGGGTCACGTTGAACGTGTGGCGGGTGGTCTCCGGCCCGCTGTGAACAGCGAAATGTTTCGCTGTGGCAATGGCTTTGAAGTAGTGTGCGTCGTCTCCCTGAATGCCCCGAATAAAGGCCACCGCCAGACGCGAGGTTAGATACGGGTCTTCCCCGTAGGTTTCCTGCCCGCGGCCCCAACGCGGATCGCGAAAGATGTTGATGTTGGGCGACCAGAACGTCAGGCCGAAGTATCGGCCGTGATTGCCCTTCTGAATCGCGTCATTGTATTTGGCACGGCCCTCGGTGGAAATGGTGGTGGCAATGCGATGCATGAGATCCGTGTCAAAGGCCGCAGCCACGCCGATGGCCTGCGGAAATACCGTCGCCAGACCCGCCCGCGCCACACCATGCAATCCTTCATTCCACCAGTCATAGGCCGGGATGCCGAGGCGCTTGATCTCAGCCGCCGTGTTCTGCATCTGCGAGACTTTCTCCTCCAGCGTCATGTTCGCGACCAGATCGGCAGCACGCGCTTCAGGCGTGGCGTTTGGGTCTTTGAAGGTGGCCAGCTGTTGCGGAAAAGCGAGGAGCGGAATCAGAGCAAGGCAAGCGAGTTTCAACATAAGCTGGCATCGTATCAGGATCGGGGAAAGGCTCGCGCGCCTCACTTCGTCCCGGCTGGTGATCGACCGGAACTTAGACAGCGTGCAAAGCGGGCTGGTTATTCTTGGCGCGCAACTGAGAGAGAGCGTCCACAACTCTCTGGCGAACTTCGTCTCGCAAGAGGGCACTTTGGTATTTCTGCCAACCTTCGACGGAAACAGGCTCAAGGACGCGGAGATGAATTTCAGGAGCTTTTCCGAAGATCCAGGAATGGCGCGGTAAAACGTCCCTTGTGCCGTCGACGACCAGCGGCAGAATTGGCATCTGCTCACGGATAGCCAACTGGAACGGCCCTTCGATGAACGGCAGCACCTGTCCATCGGGGGACCGGGTTCCTTCCGGAAAGAAAACCACCGAGCAGTGTTGACGCAGGCAGCGGGACGCCATGAGCAAAGCGTGGCCGGCTTTCCGGCGGTCGGATCGGTCAACCGGGATGTCTTTGGCCATCTGAAGCATCCAACCAAGCCCCGGTATCCGGAACAGCTCTTGCTTCGTGATCCATTTGGCATCGATCTTCAACTGCGAGACAACTGGGATGTCGGCGAGGGATTGATGGTTGCTAACGATGATGTAGGTTTGGCCGGGGGTGATGTTTTGAACACCGGACACCTGAATCGGCCGGCCGTAGATCGAGGCGAGGATCCGCGCGAGGAGGCGAAACCAACGGCCCGTCCGCAGCCGAAGCTGGCTGGGGTCAAACAAGGCGATCACGCCGAGCAGGGGTATCCAAAAAAGAATGGCGATTCCGCCGGCAAGCCAAATCCAAATCGATCGAAGCAAAACTGGTTATACAATCCGCACGGACACGATGGAGAGAAGTTCCTTGCGGGGCGAGCAGTCAAACTCGCATGGCAGGAGAACGCATGCCCATACGACCACCAGGATAGCGCGGGGGCCCCGATCGGCTTAGGCTATTCGATGACCATCAGCGTTTCGCCGGCGGCAACGGTGGCGCCTTCTTCCGCATGCAGGCGGGTGACGATGCCCTCTTTGGGCGCCTTCATCTCGTTTTGCATTTTCATGGCTTCGATGGTTAGAACGCCCTGACCGGCGGCGACGCGGTCGCCTTTTGCGACCAGTATCTTGATGACCTTGCCGGGCATATGAGCGCGAATCTCCTGCGGCCCGGCAAAGTCTTTCTTCCCGCCTGGGGACCGATCGCGGAGGTCGCCCAAATTGATTATGAGACGGCGGCCTCCGAATACGACATCCAAACCGCCTTCCGGAGATGGCGAAAGGCGAACCAAAGTGCTGCGGTGTCCGGCGATGACCGAATAGACACCGGGCATGACTTCGAGGATGCTAGCCACGCCGGAGCCGGCGAGTGAATCCAGATCGGGGTTTTCTGTCTCGGCGGAACTTAGCTTATAGCCAAGACCATCGGCGATGGGCGTGATTTCGAGAATACAGGAATCGCCGTCCCAATCAGCGCGAAGTTTCATCGGAGCATCTCCCGGCGGCCACTGCGCCTCCAGGCGCTTGAGACGTCAGAGGCCTGCGAATGGGTTTGAACCAGGGCCAGCTGTTGTTCGGATTGGGCAGCGGCGAGCAACGCAGCGGTAAGACCAGCGGGGTCGAGCGCCCGCTCACTGGCCAAAAAGCCGGGCATGAACTGATCGAGAAAACCGGTGTGAAGGTCTCCGCGGCGGAAAGCGGGATCATCGAGCAGACCGGCATATAGGCTCAGATTGGTGGTGATGCCGGTAATCTGGAATTCCTCAATGGCGCGGCGCATGCGCTCAATGGACTCCTCGCGGGTGGCGGCCCAAACCGACAGCTTGGCGATCAATGGATCGTAATCGAGCGGCACGTTCCAGCCCGGGTAGACGCCACTGTCGACGCGGACGCCCGGACCCGAGGGCTCCGCGTAGTGAACAATCTTTCCAGGGCATGGGAAGAAGCTGTTGGTGGGATCTTCGGCATAGACCCGGCACTCGATGGCTGAACCACGCAGTTCCACTTCTTCCTGGCTAAGGCTGAGATGCTCGCCGGCGGCGATGCGCAGCTGCCAGCGGACGATGTCGATACTGGTAACCCACTCGGTGATGGGATGTTCGACCTGCAGGCGGGTGTTCATTTCAAGGAAGTAGAACTGGCCGTCGCGAGTGGCGAGGAACTCCAGCGTGCCGGCGCCGCAGTACCCGACTGAACGAGCGATCTTCAGGGCGGCTTCGCCGATGCGGCTGCGGAGGTCGGGATGTTCGAGGACAAGCGGGGAAGGCGACTCTTCGACCACCTTCTGATGGCGGCGCTGGATGGAGCATTCCCGCTCACCGAGGTGGATGAGGTGACCGTGCTCGTCGCCGAGGATTTGGATCTCGATGTGACGCGGGCGTTCAACGAGTTTTTCCAAATAAACTTCGCTGGAGCCGAACGAGCGCTCGGCTTCGCCGGCAGCGCCGCGCATGGCACTCTCGAGTTCGCTCTCCTGGGCGACCGCGCGCATGCCTTTGCCACCGCCCCCGGCGGCCGCTTTCAGCAAGACGGGATAGCCGATGGAGGAGGCGATGCGCCGCGCTTCGGCGAAACTGGCGATTCCCTGCTCCGTGCCGGGCACGACTGGCGCTCCGGCGTCAATCGCCACGCGGCGTGCGGCGGTTTTTGAGCCCATGCGTTCGATGGAAGTCCAATGCGGGCCGATGAACTTGATGCCGGCCGACTCGCAGGCGTGCGCAAAGGCTGCGTTCTCGCTGAGAAACCCATAGCCGGGGTGAATGGCTTGGGCCCCGGTAGCTCGAGCGGCCGCGATGACTTTGGCATGGTCGAGATAACTTTCGGCGGAAGGGGCCGGACCGAGACGCACGGCTTCATCGGCCATCATGACGTGCAGCGCACCCCGATCGGCATCCGAGTAGACTGCAACGCTACGGACATTACACTCACGGAGAGCACGGATGACCCGAACCGCGATCTCTCCACGATTAGCGACCAGAACTTTCTTGAACATAGATGGCAGGCCACTCCGGCCACTGCTTCGGCGATGCCAAGGCCGCAACCAGCCCAGCCGGACGCATAAGCTGCTTGCGCCTTTAGATTACACAAGCCAAACTATGAATTATGGCGCAGGGAATCAAGCAGTCGCTACAGCAGCAGGGAGTGCGGCTCACCCGCCAGCGAAAAATCCTGCTGGACTTGATTGACCAGTCGGGTAAACATCTGGATGCCGAGAGCCTTTACACATTGGCGCGCGAAAAGGATCCGAAGCTGAACCGGGTGACGGTTTACCGCACTTTGAAGCTGCTGAAACAGGGTGGGCTGGTGGACGAATTGGACCTGATGCACTTCAGCGGCGAACAACATTTTTATGAGACTCGCATGAAGCAGGAGCACGCGCACGTGGTTTGCCTCCGCTGCGGGAAGATCGAGGAGTTTTTTGGCGAGCCGTTGCGGCGGATGCGCGAGCAGGTGGAATCGGATTTCGGATTTGAGATTCTGCTGGCGCGGACGGAGATCGGTGGGTACTGCGCCGACTGCCAGGTCGCGCGGACCCGAGAGGTAGAAGAGGCAGCCGAAGAGAAGGCCAAGCCAGTGCTCGCGCGCTGATAATGGTTTGGCGGCATGACGTTAATTGAGAAGATCGCAGAGGGCCGAACCGACCTGGTGTTCGAATACCTGGCGGAAGGTCATCCGGCTCATTCCGACGCGCCGAATGGGATCACACTGGTTCAAACGTGCGCTTATTACGGCGACGTAAGCGCCATCAAGTTCCTGCTGGCAAACGGAGCAACGCTCGATTCGCTGGGAGACAACCTGGATCTGAATGGGGCGGCCTTCCACGGCCACTGGCGGCTTTGCCAGTTTCTTATCGAGCGCGGCGCGAATGTGAATTGGCCGTTGCCTGATACCGGCGAAACGCCCCTGCATGCGGCGCTGTGCACAACCAACCGCATGGCACACAACCTGGTGATGAGGGTTCTGCTGGCAAATGGCGCGAATCCGAATTGCGCAACCAAGAGATCGGTTGAAACCGGCGGATTCATGCGAGACTGCCGGACCAAGGGCGAGACTCCGCTGCATCGGGCCGCGGCGTTCGGCGACGAGGAGTGCATCCAGTTATTGCTCGATGCCGGCGCAGTAATCGATGCGAAAGATATGAACGGAGACACGCCGCTAGGGTGGGCTAGTTGGTACGTGCGCCCGATCCCGATTCTCAGAAAGCTGTTGTACGGCAACTTCTGGATTAAACCAAACTACGGCGGCGGGATGGCAGCCAATCTTCTCGGCAAGCCGGCATCTGAATAGGCGAGTTGGGGACAAGCCAACTTCTGTCCAGGCGGCGAGCCGCAAGCCTGACCAGAGTGGATTTCCTGATCGCTTTGGGACACAGCCGCCAGCCCCGAGGCAACTACTCGTCGCGCAAAGCTTCTGAAGGCTGAAGACCGATGGCTTTCATAGCCGGGAAGAAAGTGGCCACGGCGGATACACCTGCGACTCCCGCCGCAGCGCTCGCGATGGACAGCGCATCCCACGGGGAGACGCCGTAGAGCAACGCGGCGATGGCTCGCGCAGACAGCGCGTAAATAGCCGCGCCAAGCACGACGCCCGGGACGACGGACCACGCAGCATCGCGAACGACTAAGACGGCAATCCGCCGGACTGTCGCACCAACGGCCACACGAATGCCAATCTCACGCGTGCGCCGCGAGACGGCATAGGCCAGCATGCCGAACAAGCCAAGCCCGGCGAGTATGGCGGCGAGGGCGGCGAACACAGATGCCAGAGCCGCCAACAGCCGTTCCTGCCATAGTGAGGTTTCAATCTCCTGCTCCATGGTGGCGACGTCGGTGGGCACCAATCCGCTGCCGATGGAGCCGAGGACTACACGCAACTTCTGGATAACGGGACCGGGATCGCCGCGTGTAGTGATATGCAGCGCCATGCCGTCGGAAAACTTGATTGTCTCTTCGTCGAGCAGCTCATAGAACGTCGGCGGCGATTCACGCATAGTCCGATATCGCGAGTCGTTTACGATGCCGACAATTTCGTGAGAAGCGGGAGCAACCGTGCCGGGAGGGCCCATCCCGAAGGTTCGCCCAATCGCGTTGATGCCAGGGAAAAACTGCTGCGCGAAAGTGCGGCTCACGATGGCGGGGCGAGGCTTGATCTTGTCGTCGCCCGGGCGAAATCCGCGGCCTTCGATGATAGGAATATTCAGATTCGCCAAATGTCCGAGGCTCACCTCGTTCACACTCGTGTTTAGCGAGTCGGCAAAAGTCAGCGTGGCCCCGGTTGGCCCTACCGTAGTCTTAAGACCGATGCCTCGCATCAAGGCTGTATAGGCCAAGCTGACTGCTTCAACGCCGGGCACTGTTTCAGAGCGACGGACTACTTCGTCGAAGACCTGCGGAATCTGCTCGCTCTTGATGCCTGCCATGCGCGGGTTGACGGTCATGACGATGAGGTTTTGACGGCGAAATCCGGGATCCTGCTCGCGGAGATGATCGAGCGTCCGAACCAGGGATAAGCCGCCTGTGAGCAGCACAGTAGAAATGGCCACTTGGAAGGCTACGAGAGAGTGACTGAGGCGCCGTCCGGAAAGGCGGTTGCCACCGCGCGTTATGACTGAGTTCGGGTTAGTACGAGCTGCGTTCCATGCCGGGAAAGCGCTGACCAGCAATGCTGTGAGAACGCAAGCAACCGCCGCAAATACGAGCACACGCAGGTCGGGTGTAAGTTCAATTCCGATGGGCCGACGCTGCGGAAGGAAACGCAAAAGCAACGGACCACACCAATAAGCCACTGCCCAGCCACCCAGCGCGCCGCTGAGGGACAAGACGAGCGCATCAGTTAGGGTTCGCCGTACGATGCTCCAGCGACTGGCGCCGAGACTCAAACGGATAGCCGTCTCATGTCGCTGTGCCTCGCCCCGTGCTGCGATCAGGCCACCAACGTTGGCACAAACCAGCAACAACAAGGCCATACCCGCGCCCATGAGAGCCACAACGGCTCCGGCAAATGTCTTCCGGATCGCCGAGACGCCGCGTCCGGCAGGGGCGAGGACGGGCGTTTTGGCTTTGTCATGTTCTATGTCTTTCGAGGTCCATCCGGACTGGCCGGTTACCTCCGCGTCTACCATCGCTGGATACAGGGTTCGAACTTCAGCGTCCGCTTGCCCCAGCGAAACACCGTCGCGCAGACGAAGGTAGATGTTCGATTCGGCATGCGTGTTGTCGGGCTTGGTGAACCATAACTTTCCCGCCGCCATGGTGACCCAGACATCGGTGTGCTTTTCCAGATCGAGACCGGAGAAGCCAGGAGCGAGTACACCGACGATGGTGAATGGGCTACCGCGCAACCGGATGGTTTCGCCAATCGCGTCACGGCCCGCGAAAGCATGCCGCCAGAAGCCATAATTTAGAACGGCTACCGGAGCATCAAGCCGTTCATCGTCGTTGGAGAGCAAGCGGCCTTGCGCCGGCCTCAGTCCCAGCGCCGTGAAGTAGTTGCCGGAAACACTCTCGCCGGTGATGCTCTCCAGCCGACTGCCGGCCCCCAGGGCCATTTCCATCTGCCAGGATGCAAAGACATCCGAAAAAGACTTCGAGCGCTCGGCCAGAACGCGTTTGTAAAGGTACGGGTGCTCGTAAGAGACGTGAGTTGGCGAAGCCTGTACGCCGAGGCGAAGCAATTGTTCAGGCTGCGTGACGGCAAGTGGCCGTAAAAGCAGTGCGTCAACGGCGGTGAAAATGAGCGTATTCGCACCGATACCGAGCGCAATCAATAGCATGACGAGGCCCGAGAAAAGTGGGGTTCGGATGACCGATCGCAGGGCTTGGCGGAGATCGCCGGCGAGATCTCGCATTTCGCTCTTATCGTACAGGCACAGGTTGCGGCGGGTGGTCGCCTATGACCAAACGCTAGATGTGGGTGTAGCCACCCAACCTGGCGGGCACCGTGGTTCGACTAGCGCAAGTCACTTTTGATCAATCACTTACGAGCTCGAGGTTTTGGTCCGGTGGATGCCCACTCAATGGGTGAAGGCTTCTGAGAGGACTATATGTTAAAGATTGCAAAACTAGCGTATCTAGCGCTGGTGTTCCCAGTGCTCACCTGGGCTCAGACCACTTCGCCCACGGCCGTGCCCGCGCAGATCGTGGTGACCGTTGGACACCACAATGGGCAGCAGGCGCCCGAACTCACGCGCGACGAACTGACGGTTATGCAGGGCGACACCCCCGCGCCAATCGCTAGTTTGCTACCACTACGCGGCGCTCGGGCGGGCCTCGAGTTGTTTGTACTGGTAGACAACTGCTCGAATTGCGAGCCGGGCACAAAGGCTGAGGAGTTGCGCGGTTTTCTCGCTTCTTTACCGCCGACGACCGCGGTGGGGGTCGCCTACATCGAGAACGGGCGAGTGCGGGTGGTCGAAAAGCCGACGCAGGATCATCAACGGGCGATCAAGGCTCTGAGCGCCCCGGCGGGGAGCAAGCCCTACAGTCCCTTCGGTGCGCTGACGGCATTGATTCGCGACTGGCCGAAGAGTTCTTCGCAACGCGTGGTGCTCATGATCTCGAATGGAATCGATCCGGCAACGCCAGCAGAGATGCTGGAAGCGGATCCGTCCGCGGAAGCGGCGCTACGGGCAGCGCAACGCGGCGGCGTCACGATTTACGCCATTTACCATCCCAGCGCCGACTACTCCAGCAGCGATCCTTCCAAGATCTACTCCGGGCAGGTACAACTGGCTCACCTTGCGCTGGAGACGGGCGGTGAAGCTTATTTCCTGGGCTTTGGGCCGCTGCCGTCTTTGGCGCCGTTCCTGGCCGATCTCTCGGATCACCTCTCGAACCGGTACTTGCTGGAGTTTATCGGCCATCCTGGTTCGTCCCCGCTTCAGCAGATCACCGTCAAAAGCAAGAACCCCGATGTCGAACTGATGGTGCCGGATCGCGTTCTGGTTGTGGCCGGCCGGCCTCTGCCTTCCGGCGGCAAAGACTAGCGCTCCCGCGCATCGCGAGGAGAAAGGCTATGACAGGGATTCTGAAGCTCGCCTACAAGCTGCTGGTTAACGACAAGGCGAAGTTCACGGCGCTTCTGGTTGGCATTACATTTGCCGTCTTTCTGATGATCCAGATGACGGCCCTGTTTGCCGGGATTCTGAACCGCGCATCGGCGACTGTATTCAACCTGGGCGCGTCGATGTGGATCATGGATCCGGCGGTCCAAACGGTGGCGAACACCATTGGGATGCCAGATTACGTGCTGGATGTGGTCCGCAGCACGCCGGGCGTTAAGTACGCCGTGCCTGTCTATTCCGGAGGCGCGCTGGTGAAGCTGGCCGATGGCACTTATCAGTCGGTGACGATCGTGGGGCTGGACGATACGAGCTTGTTCGGGCGGCCGCAGCTGATCGAGGGCAAGATCGAAGACATCTATGGCGAGAACGCGTTCATCGTGGTGAAGGATCCCGAGTTTCCGAAGCTGGGCAATCCCAGGGTGGGCACCCAGTTTGAAGTGAATGACCACCGGGGGATCATTGTGGGCATCGCGAGAGTGACCAGCAGTGGCCTGTTCGGCGTGCCGACGCTTTACACGACGTACGAACGGGCACTGCAGTATCTGCCGAATCCCCGCTTCACCATTTCCTACGTGTTGGTGGAGCCGAAGAGTCCGGCGGACGTGGCCCGCATCAAGCGAGACGTGAAGGCGCTCGGCTACCTGGCCTTAACGAGGGATGAGTTCGTCGACAGGATCACCAAATTCTACGAATTCCAAACCGGAATCGGGACGAACATCCTGATCATGACCGTCATGGCGTTCATTGTGGGGCTGTCCATTTCGGGGCAGACCTTTTACACGTTTGTGCTGGAGAACCTGGAGAAGTTCGGCGCGTTGAAAGCGATGGGAGCGAAAAGCCGTGAGTTGATTCTGATGATTCTGTTTCAGGCCAGCTTCACGGCGCTGACCGGTTATGGCCTGGGGATCGGATTGTGTGCGCTGCTGATCTCGCTGGCGAAGCTCAGACTACCGGACTACGCGGCGACGATTACCTATTGGAATCTGGGGCTGGCCTTCGTGATGGTGGTGATCATCGCCGCTCTTTCGAGTTACTTCGGGGTTCGCAAGGTATTGCGCATCGAGCCTTTCGATATTTTCCGAGGATGATGATATGCCTGAAGCGGCGATCACAGCAACGGGCGTAGTCAAGTGGTTTGGCGAAGGCGAGGCCAAAACGCAAGCCCTTCGCGATGTCAGCCTAACCGCCTACTTTGGGGAAATGCTGTACATTGTGGGGCCATCCGGCAGCGGAAAGACCACGCTTCTAAGCGTGCTCTCCGGCATTCTCAGGCCGAATTCGGGTAGCGTCACCGTCGAAGGAGCGGACATTTGGAAATTGGGCAGCGACCAGCTGGCTGATTTCCGACTGCACAAGATCGGGTTCGTTTTTCAGGACTACCATCTGTTTCCCCGGTTAACCACGGCGGAAAACGTGGCGATTCCGTTGATCCTGAAGCGAGAGGACTGGCGCAAAGCGATCGTCGAGGCCCACCGGTACCTGGAGATTGTCGGTTTGAAAAAGCGGGCGGACCTGCCACCGGTCAAGCTGAGCGGCGGCGAGCAGCAGCGCGTCGCGATCGCCAGGGCAATCGCCGGACAACCGGACATTCTCATCATGGATGAGCCGACTGCATCGCTCGACGGCGATACCGGCCAGGCCATCGTAGGTTTCGTGAAGAAGAACGTTCTCACGGAGAAGCGCTGCATCCTGATCGTCACCCACGATGACAGAATCTCCGAATTCGCTTCGCGGATTTTGAAGATGGAGGATGGCCGGCTAACGGGAATTGAGAAGGGAGAATCCGCATGAGAAAGCTGTTATTCGTACTCTCCGCTTTCGGCCTGGCCGCTGGATGTGTGGTCGCTTATTTGTCGGGCATTACCCAGCCTCCGCTGCCGCCGGCCTTTAACCCGGCCACCAATCCTTACCACAATGGGATTTATGCGGAGGGCATTCTGGAGAGCGATCAGACCAGCGGAGCAAACATCAATGTTTATCCAGAAGTGCCAGGAACCGTGAAGCAGATCTTGGTGGCCGAGGGGCAGGAGATTAAGAAAGGGGCGCTTCTTTTGTTGATCGACGACTCGATCCAGAGAGCCACCGTCGAGCAACTGCAATCGCAAGCGCAGGCTGCCTTCACCCTGCTCGGGGAACTGAAGGCCCAGCCAAGAAAAGAGACCCTCGACGTGGCAGAGGTTCAAGTGTTGGCTGCGCAGGCCGTTTTGAAAACTGCTCAGGATGAAATGGATAAGCAACAAGCGGCCTACGACCTGAACCCGAAATCGATCAGCAGAGATGCCTTGGATAGTGCAGCGAATACTCTGGCAACAGCAAAAGCCAATCTCGAGGTGGCGCGGAAGCAGCGCGACCTGACGAAAGCAGGCGCCTGGATTTACGACATCAACAACCAGGAAAGACAGTACAACGCGTTGTACAAATCTTATTCATCCGCCAACGCGCTGCTGGCCAAGTACACACTCCACGCGCCGGCAGACGGGGTTGTGCTGGCGATTAGTCCCACGACCGGCAGCTTTGTGTCGGCCCAAGGCGCTTACGACACATATACGCAGGCCATGATGCCGGTGATCGTGTTGGGAAGCCCGCACGCGAGCCTGAACGTGCGTTGTTACGTCGACGAGATCCTGGTACCGCGGCTACCCAGTCCGGCGAAGATGAAAGCGCAGATGTCGGTGCGCGGTTCCAACTGCAAGATCCAGCTGCAGTATGTCAGGGTGCAGCCATTCGTCTCGCCCAAGATCGAGCTTTCCGATCAGCGGCAAGAGAAGGTGGATGTCAGAGTTCTGCCGATCATTTTCCGGCTCGAGAAGCCCAAGGACATGAAACTGTATCCGGGCCAGTTGGTGGACGTTTATATCGGTGAATGAATTATGGCCAGAGAAGAGGTCATTTCACGCGTCGCGAGGATCGCTATCTTTTGCGCGATCGTGATGTGCGCAGCGTGCAACGTCGGCCCCAAGTACACTAAGCCGGCAACGCCGGTACCGCCTGCTTACAAAGATCTCGGAGCGGCGACCGCACAAGGGACGTGGAAGCCCGCCCAGCCGAGTGATGCGTTGGCGCGCGGCAAATGGTGGGAGCGGTTCAACGATCCGCAACTGAACGCGCTCGAGGAGAAGCTCAACATCTCAAACCAGAATATTGTGGCAGCAGCGGCCAATGTGCAGGCCGCGCGGGCCATGATCCGGGAGGCCCGCTCACAGTACTTCCCCACGGTCACCGTGAACCCAAGCATCATGAACTCACGCATCTCCACGGGCTTTGGCAAAACGCTGGGTATTACATCGACGACGTATTCATTACCCATCGACGCGTCCTGGGAGCCGGACCTCTGGGGCCGCATTAGGAACACAGTTAGGTCGACGACGTACTCGGCGCAGGCCAGCGTCGCCGATCTGGAGACTGTTCGCTTGTCGGCCCAAGCCGACCTGGCCGCGGATTACTTCCAGCTACGCGCGCAGGACTCGATGAAACAACTGCTTGATTCAACCGTGAAGGCCTATCAGGAAACGCTCGACCTTACGAGCAGCCTGTACAAGGCCGGGGTGGGCAACGATGAAGCGGTTGCACTGGCCGAAGCCGAATTGAAAGCGACGCAAGCGCAGGACACAAACCTGGGCGTTCTTCGTGCCCAGTATGAAGACGCGATCGCGGTTTTGATCGGCCAGCCAGCCTCGGCGTTTTCAATTTCCGAGGAGGTCACAAATCCGACTCCTCCATCAATCCCACTTGGAGTTCCTTCGGAGTTGCTCGAGCGCCGCCCGGATATCGCCTCTGCCGAACGCGCGGTTGCCCAAGCGAATGCACAGATCGGGATCGCGCAGGCTGCGTTCTTCCCGGCAGTCACATTGAGTGCCTCGGGCGGATTCGAGAGCCTCACGTTTACGAAGTGGCTCGAATGGCCGAGCCGGATTTGGTCGGTTGGCGGGGGCTTGGCGGAGACGGTTTTCGATGCCGGATTGCGGTCGGCGACGGTCGCGCAGTTCAAGGCATCTTACGATCAAACGGTCGCGAACTACAGAGAGACGGTGTTGACCGCGTTTCAGCAGGTGGAAGACAACCTGGCGGCTCTCAGGATTCTTGCGCAGGTGATCGAGCAGCAGGATTCCGCCGTTGCGTCAGCTGGGAGAGGCTTACAGGAAGCCGACGCGCGCTACCAGGCCGGCATCGATCCGTACCTGAATGTGCTGGTGGCTCAGACCACTTATCTGAACGACCAGCAGGCGGCCGTGAACTTCCGCATGCAGCAGATGGTGGCCAGCGTCAATCTGATCAAGGCACTCGGCGGCGGCTGGGACGCTTCGCAGGTTCCGTCCGAGAAGGAGTTGCGGGCAAAGGCGCCGTCCGCGCAAGCTGCCAAACCCTGAATTGAACAAACGGAGTCGAGTCCCGACGCCAAGGCCATTGTCGGCGGTAAAGTTGAGAACGGGGTTGTGAACGCTTTCGAGCGTGACACTGACTCCTGTTCGATTCGAGTAAGGAGGAGGTCGAAAATGGCGAGTCCAGTGCTTTCGAGTCTTGGCTCAGGCAAATCAATCGTTTGGGCGATTGTGGTGATCATTCTGGGATTTCTGGCGATTGCACTTCCGTTGGCAACGTCGCTGGGGGTGGTGGTAGTGGTCGCCTGGCTGGTGTTGCTGGCGGGAGCGTTTCAGTTGATCCACGCTTTCCAGTCGAAAGGAGTCGGCAGCACGATTTGGAAGATCGTGGTTGCGATTCTGTACCTGGCAGTCGGGGTCTATTTTCTGCTGAACCCACTGCTGGCTGTGGCCGGGTTCACCTTGGCGCTGGCGATTTTCTTTGTGGTGGAGGGAGTGATGGACCTGATCATCTATTTCCAAAGTCGCAAGGCCGGAGGCTCCGGTTGGATTCTATTCAATGCGGTGGTCACGTTGATTCTGGGCATCATGGTGTGGAGACAGTGGCCTTCGAGCTCGGGATGGCTGATCGGAACGCTGGTCGGAATCAGCATGATCATGACCGGAACCACCCGGCTGATGCTGAGCCTCGCTGCACGGCGAATCGCCACGGCATGAGCGTGATTGTCACGTTTTGAACATGGCGCTGATCTCCCGGTAGCTCACGGCACCCCGGGCGAAAGAAAACGTACCGAACTCCTGCACCTCACGTGCGGCGCGAAGAAATTGTCCTTCTTCAGATCGAGCCGACACGGCGATTAGACCGGCCCGGCATAGCCCGTTGGGAGGCCGCACGTTCCGCCTGCTGCTTCAGAGAGCTTCGCTTCTCGCGAAGGGTGAGTCGCTGTCCGACCATATAGCCGCCGCAGGCTAACGATGCGACCCCATTCTCCACCTACTTCCTTCCTGAACCCGTTCAATTGAAAAGGTTGTCGTAACGTATAATTAATGGACGCGATGGTCATCGGTGGTTTCCTAGTTGCCGGTGTCAGACAGCAGTCCTCCAGCATTCGACACGCGCGACACCAAGCACCCACTCGTTGATTTGCCGCGGCGTTGCCCCTAGACTTGAAGCCACCCAGCAGGCCTGACATTTACCGAATGATCGATCAAGTCATTTCCCATTACAGAGTATTCAGCAAGCTCGGCGGAGGCGGGATGGGCGTGGTCTATAAGGCCGAGGACACACGGCTGCGTCGTTTCGTCGCTCTCAAGTTTCTGCCCGATGAATTGGCCCGGGATCCGCAGTCCCTGGCCCGTTTTCAGCGCGAGGCACAGGCCGCGTCTGCACTGAATCACCCCAACATCTGCACCATTCATGACGTTGGCGAAGAGAATGGCCGGGCCTTTATCGCCATGGAGTTTATGGACGGCGAGACGCTGAAGCATCGCATCGGTGGAAAGCCCCTTGAGACCGATCTGCTGCTCAGTCTGGCGATTGAGATTGCCGATGCGCTGGATGCCGCGCACTCCAAAGGGATCGTGCACCGCGACATCAAGCCAGCCAACATTTTCGTCACGGAACGCGGTCATGCCAAGATTTTGGATTTCGGACTGGCCAAGATTGCTGCCAGCCAAGTCGAATCCGCTAGAACCTTGACGGATGCGGACCCACAGCAACTGACCGCTCCCGGCTCGACTGTAGGAACCATCGCATATATGTCGCCGGAGCAAGTTCGAGGCAAAGACCTTGACGCCCGCGCCGACCTGTTTTCCTTCGGCGTTGTGCTCTACGAGATGGCAACGGGCGCACAGCCCTTCCGGGGCGAAACCAACGGCGTGATTTTTGAGTCGATTCTGAACCGAACGCCGGCCTCACCTGTGCGGCTGAATCCTGAGGCGCCTGCCGAACTGGAACGGATTATCAATCGGGCGCTGGAGAAAGATCGTAATCTGCGCTATCAGAGCGCGGCGGAGATGCGAGCCGAACTGCAACGGCTGAGGCGGGACTCCAATAGCGGGCGCAGTTCCGGCGTGGTGTCGATGGCGCCGGAAAGCAGCCCGGCCGTCTCATCCTCGCCTGCGCCGGCTCCGGCTCCGTCATCCTCATCTGGCGCGGCGGCCGTGCCCGCAACTCCCATTGCAGCGGGCTGGAAGCCTCGTAAGGTCGTGGCTTCGGCGGCCCTGTTACTTATTGCCGCCGCAATCGGGGGGGCGTTCTATTTCCGCTCACATTCCACGAAGCCCGCAACCGCACTTACCGACAAGGACACTATCGTTCTCGCCGATTTCGATAACAAGACGGACGACCCGGTGTTTGACGACACGCTGAAGCAGGGACTCTCGGTGCAACTGGAGCAATCGCCCTTTCTCGACCTGGTTTCCGAGCGCAAGGTGAATGAGACTCTGAAGCTGATGGGCCGTCCGGCCGGAGACCGCTTGACGCCCGCTCTTACCCAGGAAGTCTGCCAGCGCACGGGCAGCAAGGCCATGCTGACCGGCTCGATAGTGGCACTGGGCAGCCAGTACGTAATTGGGCTGAAGGCGGTGGACTGCGCTACCGGGGAGGTTTTGGCGGAGGCGCAAGAGCAGGCGGCGGGTAAGGAGGCGGTGCTCAAGGCCTTGGATGCAGGGGCGATCAGCTTGCGTGGCAAGCTGGGTGAGTCGCTCAGCATGGTGCAGAAGTATTCAACGCCGGTGGAGGAAGCCACCACGCCCTCGTTGGAGGCACTAAAAGCCTACAGCCTGGGACGGAAGACGCGGCTGGCGAAGGGGGACACCGCCGCTCTGCCCTTCTACAAGCGAGCGGTGGAACTGGACCCGAATTTTGCCATGCCCTACAACGCAATGTCGAAGTCCTACAACAATCTCGGCGAATTAGGGCGTGCCGCGGAGAATGCGCGCAAGGCTTACGAACTGCGGGAAAAGGTGAGCGAACGGGAGCGGTTCTCTATCGAGGGGACCTACTACTTGCACGTGACGGGCGAGCTTGAGAAGGCAGCACAGACCTACGAACTGTGGCAGCAGACCTACCCGCGGGACTCCGTGCCCTACGGGAATCTGGGAAATGTTTCCGCGGGGCTTGGAAACTTGGAAAAGGCCATGGAGGAATTCCGCGAGGCGCTGCGCCTGGACCCGAATGACTACATCACCTATTCGAACCTCGGCGTCAGCTACATCGACCTCAACCGGCTGGACGAAGCGGAAGCGGTGTTCAAGCGGGCGGAGGAGCGCAAGTTGGAAGGTGAGTTCCTGTTCTGGAACCGTTACTCTTTGGCCTTTCTCAAAGGTGACACGGCGCAGATGGCGCAGTTAGCCTTAACCGCCGTCGGCAAGCCGGGCGCCGAACAGGGGCTGGTGTCCACACAAGCCGAAACCGAAGGCTGGTACGGCAAGCTGCGGAACGCCCGCGAACTGACCCGAAAGGCGATGGATTTAGCCCGGCACAACGATGCCAAAGAGACGGCTGCGGCGTATCAGGCAGGAGCGGCCCTGTGCGAGGTAGAAGCGGGAAACCGCGACCAGGCGCGTGGGGAAGCGACAGCGGCCGTGAAGCTTGCTCCGAACCGTGAAGTCCAGGCCATGGCGGCGCTGGCCCTGGCGCGGGCAGGCGATACGGCGGAGGCGGTGAGGCTGGCGGCCGACCTCGACAAGACTTTTCCGTTGGACACGCTGGTCCAGAGGTATTGGCTACCCACAATCCGGGCGGCAATCGCTTTGGAACAAAAGGACCCGAACCAGGCCATCGAGTTACTGAAGGTGGCAGGTCCGATTGAACTGGGGGGTCTAAACAACAACAACCTGTATCCAGTTTACGTGCGGGGAGAAGCTTATCTCGCGCTGCACGACGGCAACACAGCGGCTTCCGAGTTTCAGAAGTTCATCGACCACCGGGGACTGGTAGTAAACTTTCCCTGGGGCGCGTTGGCCCGCCTCGGACTCGCCCGCGCCTACGCACTGCAGGGCAACAGCGCCAAAGCCAAATCCGCCTATCAGGAATTCCTCACGCTATGGAAAGACGCCGATTCCGACGTTCCCATCCTGAAGGAAGCCAAGGCGGAGTACACGAAACTGCAGTAGCTGGATTTGGCGGAAAACCGTCATCCCATATCGCGTACTTGCAGGTCGTTTTGTGATTGCCTCCGGTCTATTTCCCGAACGAGAACACCGGCTTGCCGAGCACGTCGGGCCGCGGTGTTACACCCAAGCCTGGGGCGGTGGATGCGGACAGACGGCCGTTCTGGCGCTGCGGCGCTCCCTCGGCGATGCTGACCGTCACATAACTGTTGAAGTCGGTCGCGGTGAACAAGAACTCGTGCGGTGTGCTGTGCGCGAGGTGGGCAATCGCAGCGGTGATGATGTCGCCACCCCAGGTGTCCTCAATGGTCATGGCGATGCCGAGCGATACGCAGAGGTCGCGAATCTGGCGGGCCTTGGTCAAACCGCCGACCTTGGATATCTTCAGATTGATGACGTCCATGGCCTGATCCGAGACACCTCGCAACACCATAGCGAGGTCGTCAATGACCTCGTCGAGCACAAAGGGCCGATTGGTGTGCCGCCGGACGGCCAGGCATTCTTCATACGAGAGGCAGGGCTGCTCGATGTAGACGTCGACATTGCGGACAGCATCGGCGACGCGCATGGCTTCATGCTGCCTCCAGCCGGTGTTGGCGTCGGCGATTAACACGTCGCCACGCTGCATTTCTTTGGCGACGGCGTGAATGCGTTCGATATCCACATCGGGATTGCCGCCCACCTTCAACTGAAACTTGGTGTAGCCCTGTGCGCGGTAGCCGCCGACGTTGGCAGCCATGCTTTGGGGTGTGTCCTGGGATATGGCGCGATACAAGGGAAAGTCAGCGCCATTCCGGCCGCCCATCAGGGTAACTACGGGCAGGCCCGCCATCTTGCCGAGAATGTCCCAGCAAGCCATATCGATAGCCGATTTAACGTAAGGATGCCCGCGCATGAGTTGATCCATGCGGCGGTTCAGGTTACCCAGTTCGGTGGGATCCAAACCTAAGAGATCTGGGGCCAGTTCGGCCAACCCGGTGCGCGCGCCATTCGCATAGGCCGCCAGGTAGGCCGATCCGAGGGGACACACCTCGCCGAAGCCGGTGATGCCGGCGTCTGTCTCCACCGCGACGACGGTCGAATCAAAGACGGCGACTGAGTTACCGCCGGACCATTTATAGCTGCCCTCGTGGAGAGGCAAGTCGATTTTGTAGGCGCTGATTTTCGTGATTCGCATGAGGTTTGATTTGATAGAGGAGCTAATTGTAGGTCGGCTCGGCGGCCGAAGGAATGGTTCTACTGTCCACCCAGGCGGCGCGGAGCATGGCGACCGCGGCATATAGGATGACCACCATGACCAGCCAACGCAGTGCGGTCAGGGGAATGGACTTGACGATGAAGGCCGCGATGGGAACACCAACCAGGCCACCCAAGGTAAGGCCGGCAGCTACTCGGGGCGAATAGGCTTGGCGAAGCACGAAGCGGGAACTCGCGACGGGCATCAGGAAGGCTCCGGAGCCCATCATGATGGGAAAAGCCGCGGCGGGATTCATTCCCAGCAAGCCGACCAACGTCATGCAGGGCGCATAAAAGCCGATGCCGAGGGTGCTGATGGCGCCGAATACGGCATTCGCGAAGACGGCGAACAGGAGCTTGTAGCCGGTGAGGCCCAGTCGATCGCCGCCGGCCGGAAACAAATCGAACTGGCGCATCAGCAGTACGACGAATGCGACCAGCAAAGCGACGGCAACGCCAATTTGGACGCTGCGCTTCGGCAATCCCGCCACCCAGCCGGCGCCGAACCAGGAGCCAACGACCGCACCGGCGATCATGAGCAACAATGTGGTGACATCCACCTGGATCACCGCGATATAGATGAAGGCCTGCAGGATGACGGGGAGGGTGTGGCCCGCATTAAGGGTGCCGGGGATGAGGCGATCGGGGACCATGCCGGCGAACTTGAAGACCGCGGTGGTGGTGGCGAAGGAGCCGATGCCAAGCGTATCGAAGAAATTGGTTACGAGGCCGGTAAGGAAAGCGAGCGGCGTCGGGGCGAGGGCGCGGATATCTGTGACGAGGGACCTGATCCAGATCGCCAGGTAGGAGGAGGCGAAGACAGCAAGAGCGATGAGGATGACTGGGCGGGCCAGGGGGAGCACTTGGGTTAGGATAGCGCTTTAGGGATTCGTTGCGACGGCGAATGCACCTGTCGCCAGCGACAGTGGCGCGGGCGGCGGATGTACGATACTCTTGCCCCAGTCTTGAGCGCCCTGCCCGGTGTTTGTGTACAAGCGGTTACGGCGAGTGTTGAGCCGGGTGGCTTTTGCGCTTCAGAGGCGGCATAATGCTGAGGGAAGATCGGCAACCGGGAGCTAAAGACTAAGGAGCAAGCTTATGACAAAACGTACTATCCTCTTCGGAATCATTCTCGCCGTCGGTTATTTGGGAGTGGCAAGCGCCCAATACCCGATTATGGACGCAGTAGCTAACAAGCTGATTCAGAAATACCAGTCGTCCACCTGCGAGCAGTTGTGGATTAAGAAAGAGCAGAAGGCGCCTCCGACTCCGCAGGAGCAGAAAGCCATAGCGATGCTCAAGAGCGATCCGCAGATGCGTACCGCGTTCATCAATAAGATTGCCGCGCCGATAGCCAACAAGATGTTCGATTGCGGGATGATCCCATAGGATCGGCGAGGGTAGCGGCGGTGCGAAAATTGGGAATCGAGAACAATTTCATGATCCTTATTAGGCCCTTTGGGCAGTCGGCAGTAATCACACTCAGTGTCTTCGCGATGTGCACCTGCGCCGCGATCGCACAGACAACGCCCGCGGCGGCACCGAAGCCGGCACCAGCGAAAAAGGCAGCGGCGAAGCCTAAAGCTCCGGCGCCCCCTGCATTGGAGCCGAAAGCTCTCGAAATCCTGAAGGCCTCAAGCGCCGTGCTGGCCGCCGCTAAGTCCATGACGTTCACAGCGGACGTCAGCTATGAGAGCCCGACGCGGCAGGGTCCGCCGCTGGTCTACGTCACACAATCCGAGGTCACGATGGTGCGCCCGAACAAACTGCGTGTGATTAAGGTTGCCGACGGCCCACGCTCCGAGTTTTATTACGATGGCAAGATCATGATGGCCTACGCTCCGGCTGAGAATTTGGTGGCGGTGGCCGATGCGCCGCCGACCATTGATGCCATGCTGGAAGCGGCGTACAATATAGCCGACATTTATTACCCATTCACGGACGTTATCGTGACGGATCCGTATAAAGACCTGTCGGACGGGCTGACGCTCGCCTATTACGTGGGACAATCGCATGTGGTAGCGGGAATTACGACGGACATCGTGGCTTACATCACCAACGGCGTGTTCATCCAGGCGTGGATTGGAGCGGACGACAAGCTGCCGCGCATTCTCCGGGCGATTTATCTGGCCGACAAGCTACAACAGCGCCATATTCTGGTGCTCTCCAATTGGAGACTCAACCCTGATATCTCGCCGGATGTTTTCGGAACGCCGGCCGCCGCGACCGCAACGCACATGAAGTTTGCTCATCCCAGTGCGCCGCCGCCGGGCTCTATAACTCCGGCGAAGGCGCCAAAAACTCAGCCACACCAGTAATCGAGGAAGCATTATGAAAAAGACGGTTATCGCGAATTTTCTGGCCATGGCGCTGACCTGCGGGCCGGCGTCAGCCTGGTCACACGCGGGTGGATACAGCGCGGGCGCGTCGCACAACGCCTACGGTGGAAGCTCGGAGCACGCGGGTGGGTACAGCGCCCATCAGAATGCCTACGGCGGCAGCACGACGCACGAAGAGGGAGAAGGCACCACCCACACCAGCGCGTACGGCACGAGTTCGACGCACTATCAAGGTGCGGACGGCGGCTATTCGACGCACACGAATGCATACGGTGACACCACCACGGGCAAGGCCGGCTATGGCGCGGTGACGACCACCCCTGGCGGGTCGTCTTACTATCATCCGCCGGCTTCGACCGGCTACTATCCTGCGGGCTCCTACGCTTACCATCCACCCACGACCGTGAATTACTACGGAGCGGGGTGCTACAACTGCGGCGGCTGGTCTGCCGGCGCGGCAGCCGTTACCGGCGCCGCCATTGGTGTGGCCACGGGCGCTGCTATCGCTTCGGCCAATACCGCAGCGGCCACCTCGAACGCTTACGCGGCGGGCGTGGCGACGGGATCGGCCAACACGGCGGCCGCTTACAATGCCGGCTATGCGGCCGGCGTGACGTACACCGTCGGCGCGGTGTACGCGACGCTGCCGGCGGGATGTGCAGCTCCGGTCGTGGGAGGCGTGACCTACAACCTCTGCGGCAACACCTGGTTCCTGCCGTCCTACGGGGCGAACGGCGTTTTCTATCGAGTGGTGGTGGCTCCTTACTAGTCCTATGCGGGGTTGCTAATCCAGCCGTGCAGAGCCGGCTGCTGTCCACTCTGTCCAGGATTTTGCGCTCTCCAGAGCAAATCCATGTCGCCCGTTGCCTGTTGCACATCGTACACTGAACCACGGGGCCGGCGAGCCTGACGGCGGCAGCACGCCAGGCTGGGCGCTTTCATTGGGGTGCTTCTATTCTGGACAAGTCCAACTCGCGTTTCCGGCTGCTTTGCGCAATCTCGTTCGCCGTGGCCGTCTGCCACGGCCAGGACCTATCGCCTCGCGCTTATGTGATCACGCCAGTGAATGGAAACGCGATCACGCTCACCTATTCGTTCAACGACGGCAATGTCCTTTTTGATCCCTCTATCCCCATTGAGGGGGCGAAGGGACAAATCGACACCGCGGTGATGACCTACTACTACTCCGGAGATTTCTTCGGTCGCTCGTTCAACGTCACGGCCTCATTGCCGTATGCGATCGGCAATTTCAGTGGGACAGTCTTTAATCAGGAGATGTCCATCTACCGCTCAGGTCTGGCGGATTCGGTCTATCGCTTCGCGGTCAATCTGAAGGGTGGTCCAGCCATGAAGGCGCCGGAGTTCGTGAAATGGCATCAGAAGACACTGATTGGCGCGAGTCTGAAAGTGGTTGCCCCGACAGGGCAGTACGATCCTCACCGGTTGATCAATCAGGGCTCCAACCGTTGGGCCTTCAAACCGGAGATCGGCTTGTCAAAGCGCTGGGGGAAATGGGTTCTCGATACATACGCGGCGGTCTGGTTCTTCACTGACAACACCGCGTTCTACACAGGCAACAATTCTTTGACCCAACGGCCCACAGCGGCCTTTGAAGGGCACTTCAGCTACGACTGGAGGAGGCGGTTTTGGGTCTCTCTCGACGGCAACTACTGGGTCGGAGGACGCTCGATCGTGAACGGCGCGGTCAATTACAAGAGCTTCCAAAACAACTCGCGGATCGGGGCAACAGCATCCATCCCCATAGGCAAGCATCAGTCCCTGAAACTCAGCTACAGCGACGGCGCGTACATCGTATATGGAGGCGATTATCAAACTGTCTCCGTGGCGTGGCAGTACTCGTGGTTAGGAACGAAGTTTAAGTAGGCTACGGCTCTGTTCTTTGGTAATTGCTGTTTTGAATGGTAATCTGGATGCCCTTCGCCTTCTCATTCAGAGTGGTTGACGAGACATAGTTGGTGCCGTCCGGCAGCGATGAAAACGTGGCGAAGAGCGTGACCGGGTCCTTTGAATCGCCCAGGTATGTATTGACGAAGACTTTGCGGAGAGATCTCGTGGCGGAATCGAAGTTGAATATGAGCGAATCACCCGATTGAAGATAGTTCCTGAAATTCAAACTGATCGCCCCGGGCGCGGATGGGCCCAGCGACACATTCCCAGCTTCGTGAGCCGTGCTCATGAGGCGTGGGGAAGGGGGCAAGTACTCGTTGAGAAGAGCCAGCAAGCGTTGTGTATAGGCCTCCAGCGAGGCGCTCTTCATCTCGAAGATTCTTGCCTTCAGGCCCGAGGGAGGTTCCTCGAAGTCACTGACCGGCGTTCTTTCGAACTGGTCATCGGGCCGGTAGCGGCAGGTTGCGATTCCAGTTCTTCTGACCACGCCCTTCTCGCTGACGGTGGTGCGTTCCGTCCACGTGAACTCTCTCAACACTGCTTGGTTACGGGCGACTGATTCCTTGACGGTAGCGAGCTTCTGAAGCAGCTCCTGCTGAGTGGTCTGAGCCACGATAGAGGCACCAGGCCAGACTAATGCCCACGCCGCCAAGGCACACATTGGTTTGTGCATTGCGAACCTTTCGCTTTGGCAAGCCGCAGCTGGGCTGTATACTGAGCCGCGGCTTGCGCGGCTTACGATGATTTTTCGGGCAGCGGTTCAGAAAATTACTGCCACCGGCAAGGTCCTAAGGCAGGTCGCTGAAAAGGCTGCTTTCTCTTCACTGCCTAACCATCGGGAATCTGCAACCCATTACAAACAAAGACAGACTCTTCGGAGCCGCGACCGTCAGGGAGCGGTTTTCTGCCTTTTTCAGCAACCTCCCAGGCAGGCTTGAACTCTGTGGTGTGTCCGGTTGGTTGGTTCCCGGCGTGCCGCGCGTATACTACGTCCCAACACTTGATCCCGGGGAGCGTTGTGCTCCCCGAGTCCTTGCAACTTGTTCGCTGAAGGCAGATGCCTGATCACATCCGGAATTCGATGCCGGCCTGGAACCGGAAATTGCTCTGGTTGTTGTTGCCGTGCGTGAAGTCGTTGCCAAACCGGGTCAGGATGTAATCAAACTGCGCCGGCCGGATGGCGAATTTGGGACTCAATGGAATGTCGAGGCCGCCGCCAATGATGAAATCAAAGGCATTGTTGCTTGGGGACTTGCTGGCAACGACGCAGTCAGCGGTCGTGCAATGCTGGTACAGATTTCCATAGAAGTTGCTGTGCGCACCGCCAAACATGGCCTCGACAAAGGGTTCGAAATGCTTGGAGCGGTATTTCACGATGGGACCGACGTTGTAGGTAAACAGATTGCCGCTCGCGATGATCGTGCATCCAGCGCCGTTGCAATATGGGGGAGGCACGTTAACAGAGTGGTTATAGCTTCCATAACCCTCGAATTCGCCTTCAATTCCGATGTACTTGGTGAAGTAAGCGGCAACACCACCACCACCACCATTCAAAGCGAATGACTTGATGTAGTCGTTGTTTTGCGGGGTTGCGTAAATGTAGGAGTAGTCGCCCCATACCTCGACCTTTGGGGTATCCTGCGCAAATGCGGCACTGCAAGCGAGTGACGCAGCTGCCGCCAGTAAAATTGTTGAGCGTAATTTCATATGTTCTTCTCCTGAAGACTTTGTTGTGTTTTCTTTACACCGCTCCAAGCTTGTGCAGGATTTCTTCCCACACACTAACCTGAGGCTATAATGAGAGTGTCACTAGAGCTGCTGTGAGGAAAGGGACAGGAGGGTATGTAACCCCGTGTCACCCCGGCGCAAGTGGTTGATTCAAGGGGCTTTTAGTTCTACCCCTCAACGGGCAGCGCAGAATGACTAGCGGTTCGGCTCGAGGGGTAGAAGGCGGGTTGGTTATTGCAGGTTTTTCTCCTTGTGTTCGCCTGCTTTGCTTGCTAGGCTCCTGTGGATGAGCACAACCGCTACCGGAGAACCAATTGGGGAACGAGAGCGACGGAAGGGGCGTCCTTAGTAATTCCAGACGGGAAAGATGATCACTCAAGGCGACATTGCAACACCGGAAATTCTGGACGCGCTGGCACGCATTGAGGGGAGCCGACTTTTCGCAAACTCCAAGCGCCTTACGGAGCTACTTCGTTTTGTGGTGGAGACGCAACTGCGGGGTGACACGGAGGGTTTAAAGCAAACCGCGATTGGCATTGAGTTGTACCGCCGAGACCCGTCGTACGACCCCAAACTGGACGGAATTGTGCGCACCCACGCCCGGCGCCTCCGGGAGCGCCTGGGAGACTATTACCACTCGGAGGGCCTGCACGACCCGGTCGTGATTGAGCTGCCGAGGGGAGGGTACGTACCAACCTTCAGGCGCCGGGGGGCGGACGCCGGAGAAGCCGCGCAGGCAGGAGGGCCGGACGAGTGGCTTCCCGCCGACAGCAAGTTAGATTTCGACTTTCTAGACACCGCAGATGCGGGCGACGGCCCGCGGCAGCAGGCTCGTCCCACTGCGCTGGCGCGTGTCTACGCAAAGCTGGTCGAAATCCATGTCAAAGTAGGCAAAGCCCACCTCCTGGGCATACCGCTGCTGGTTCTGATTCCCGTGCTTGTTCTGGCGCTTGCCTTGGGGGTGGTATTTGTATGGCCCCGGTTGAACGGCTTTGGTAAATCTGCAACCCCTGCCGCGCACCAGCGCTTGCCGCGGGTGGCAGTTCTGCATTTTAGGGCAGCCGCTCGGGGGGCTGAAAACGAGCTGTTTGGGCGTGCTCTAGCAGACTCCGTGGTGGCTTCGCTAGCGCGGATGAACGAAATTAGCGTAGTGGAACCTCCCGAATCTTCCAGCGGACCGACTGTCAACGGGACAGACGCTGAAATTGCAGAGCAATTGAAAGTGGACTACGTGGTGACGGGTCGCTTCGAGAAGACCAGAAAGCTCTCCAGGCTGTCGGTTTCACTCACCGAGGAGAGTGGCGGAACAGTAATCTGGAGCCGCGACTATTCCTTCCCCTGGGCAAACCTGGTGGAGATCGAAGACGCAATGGCAGCGGCACTCTCTCAAAGCCTTGCGCAGCGCGTAAAGGCCACAAACTAATCGGCGCTGTCCTCTCTGCGGCCATTCGACAGAACACAGACCTCGCTTCATTCACATCGACTTCGTCGACAATGTTGATCGCCCCGGCCTAGGGATCTTGCTAGGCTTAAGAGTCCAGGGGTTTCTATTCCGAGTGCGCAGCAGTCTCGCACTGTCTCATACCGCAGCCCGGATCCAGGGCGGAGATTCAATACATGTTCTATCGTCTTCCAGGAGCTAACGACCGTAGGCACCGAAGGGTGCTGCGTCTTGGCAACTGTGCACTTTTCACGGCGTTGCTGCTTTGCGTGCCGTTATTCAGCCAGACACCGGAGCAAACTTCGAAGCGCCCGAAGATCGGGATTGCCTTCGAAGGAGGCGGCGCGCTGGGACTGGGGCACATCGGCGTCATCGAATGGCTGGAAGCCCACCACATTCCGGTGGATTACATCGCGGGAACCAGCATGGGCGGCCTGGTGGGCGGCTTATATGCCACCGGAAAGAGTCCCAGCGAAATACGCACCATGATTCGGAACATCGATTGGGACCAGGTTCTGCGCGGGCAGGTGCCTTTTCAGGAACTGGCCTACCGGCGAAAAGAGGATCGCCGGGCCTATCCCAATTACATTGAACTGGGCTTGAAACACGGGTTGAGCTTCCCGGGCGGTCTGAACTCGGGTCAACAGGTGCAGTACATTCTGGATAGCGCTTCTTTACCCTACTCGAACATCAAGAGTTTCGACGACCTGCCAATTCCTTTCCGCTGCGTGGCGACGGAGATGAACAACGGGACGGCGCACGTCTTCGATAACGGCTCATTGGCGGAGGCGCTCCGGTCCACGATGTCGCTGCCCGGAATCTTCGAGCCTGTGACAACGCCGGACGGCAACGTTTACGTCGATGGAGGTCTGCTGGACAATCTGCCGGTTGACGTGGTGAAGAAGATGGGCGCTGACGTGGTGATCGCGGTTTACCTCAAGACGGCACCGTTCAATGCCAAGGAGTCGCAATCGATGTTCAGCATGTTGGGGAACACGATCTCAGTGATGATCGCCGCGAACGAAAAGCGCAATATGGAAGCGGCTGACATTCTGATTACAGTCGATCTGGTGGGATATACGGCAATGGATTACGGTGCCGGAGACAAGATCGCCGACTTGGGCGTAGCAGGAGCACAGCAAAAGGCTCGGATGCTTCAAACGCTATCCGTGGACGACAAAACTTGGGCCGCCTATCTCGCCCGCCGGAATTCGCGCCGGCTGACGACGATTCCACCCATCCAGTTCGTGGCCGTTCGCGGAGCGAGCCCGAAAATCTCAGAGGCCCTCCAGAAAAGCCTGCATGGATACATAGGCAAGCCGTTGGACACCAACGAGCTGCAAAGCGATCTGCAGCGACTAATTGGGCTAGGACGTTTTTCGAGCTTGAGTTACGAGGTGGCGCAGCGGGACGGCAAAGATGGCCTGATGATTGACGCGGTAGAGAAGTCGTACGCGCCGCCAACTTTGATACCGGGCGTTTTCATAAATGGAGACGACTACCAGAACGTGCAGGTAAATGTGGGCGGGCGGATCACCTTTATGGACCTGGGAGGGTTTCGTTCGGAATGGCGAACTGACGTGGAGATGTTCTCGACTTACGGGATCCGGTCGGAGTATTATCATCCGTTCACGCCGTACAGCAAATGGTTCGTTTCCCCGGATGCGCTCGTTTTCAGCACGCCCTTCGATCTCTACAAGAACAACAAGCAGATTGCCGAGTACCGGCTGCAGCAATATGGCGGTGGATTGGACCTGGGTTATCAGTTCAACCGCGATAGCGAATTGCGCATAGGTTATCAAGCGGTCTATGAAACCGCTTCCTTGCGAATCGGTTCGCCAGACATCCAAGTTAATGGAGGCAGGCTGAGCGGCGCCAGGGCGAGCTACCAGTACATCGGAACCGATAGCCCCGTAGTTCCGCGTTCAGGAACCCTGCTAAGCGGCACGTTCCAATACCGGGATACGGCGCCGGGTGCCCCCAGCGGCTACCCGGTGGCTGAGATAGACGTGAACACATTTAAACCGGTAAGCAAGAACGGGTCGATCTTCTTTGGGGCGGCGGGAGGTTCGACGTTTGGACACGAAGACACGGGTCTTCCTCCGTTTACCCTTGGCGGACCCACGAGGCTTGGCGCTTGGGCGAATAACGAGATTCTGACCAATCAGTACTTTCTGTTCCACGCAGGCTACGAGCACCAGATCGGAAAGCTCTCTCCACTGATAGGCGGGCCCATCTACGCCATCGGCTTCTATGAGATCGGAAAACCGTACGGTGGATTGACTCCGGTGAGCCTGCCTCAGGACGGCAACGGCGGCGTGGTGGTGACCACGTTGCTAGGGCCGCTCTTCCTGGGCGGAGCGGTTGGAACGGACGGCACCCATAAGATTTATTTCGCGTTGGGGCGGCTGTTCTAGGTTCGGCGTCGGCGAACCTTTACCGGAAATACAACTCCAGTTTGATGCCGAGAGCGTTGACGTTGGGCACAGAGATTTTGACGTTGTGCTGGCGCGTATAGTATGGTTCGATGATGACTCGGCGGGTCACCACCCAGTCGAGCCCGGAAGAGTAGCGGAACTGGTTGAATTCACCGGCTTGGGCGGAGTAAAACGCTTCCGCGTCAACAAAAGGCAACAGCTGGAAACGACCCGCCTGGAACGGGCGCCCAAAGCGTAGACGGTTCCGGTAAACTGGCGCAAAGACTCCATTAACTACCGTAAGATCGCCCCGGTTACGTTCGGCAAGCAAGAAGTGCCAGGGAAGCGCGAAACGCGCGTCAACCATAATGGTGGGAATGTACTTGGTTAGGGTGTTGGAACCTGCCACCCGGTTTCTGCTGTAGTCGAGGCCTCCACGAAGCATGAGGAACTTATAGCGGGGCGAGTTCGGGCGCTGGCGCGGCTTTTCCCCGGGCATTGGCAGAAGGAAGTAGTCAAAGTAACCCGCAAGCTGGCCGTTTGCGTAGTCCGTCAAATCGCTTTCACGGGTGCCACTGTACATGAAATAAAGACGGGAATCCTGGTTTAGATTGAGGAAAACATCCAATTCCGGCCAGAACTCCCTTTGGGAACCCTGCGTTTGGCCGGACAACGAGCACGCCATCGCCAAGAAGGCAAGCACCGGTCTGAGCAACTGCCTGAGGCCTGCCCCTCGGAGGCTGTCCAACAGCAGTTCGGTGCGAGCCACGCAAATACTATCTCAGGTGAATATCTCAATTGAACGAATAGCTGATTCCGGACGTAGCGCCATAATCAGTACCTGAGAGGTTGCCGGGCGGTTTGTTGTCCCAGTTCCCGTAGAAGGTAAACTTCCACCAGAGGTTCTTAATGATCTGCAGCGAATAAGCGGCGTTCGTGTTGAAGCGCACCCGTCCCGGCTGGTTGAGCACAGGCAATAAGCTGGCACTCAACGCCAAGGTGGTCTTCTTGAAGATGAACAATTGAACATTGCCGGCAATCAAGCCGGCTACGGCTTTTTCTGTAGGGTAAAGGATGGACGAATCGTATCGGGTGTCCTGCCAAGTAAAGCCGCCGGTTAGCGCGATACGAGTGCGGTCTGTGTTTTTGAAGAAGCGTCCAATGCCGCCTCCCAAACTGGCCTGCAAGTTGATTCCCTGCTGAGAGCTCTGCAGGAAGCTGCCAACGCCGGTGTAATACCAGTTATTCCAAGGCATGAACCGGAGCCCGTCATAGTCTACCTGGTTGCGCGTCGCAGTGGTCTCGCGGTTGCTCGTGGACAGGTTGGAGCTGTAGCTTGCGTCAGCGCTCCAACGGTCGCGACGGTAGGTGAGTTCCGAGCCAAGATTGTATTGGGCTGTGTCGTTTGCCTTTGAATAGATCAAGCCGCTGTCGATGCTGCCGCTGAACCGGCGCCAGAACGAATCGGACGCCTGGTTCATCTCGATGATCTGTCGCCGCGGGATTACTTCCGGCTGCTCGGGGGTCCCGACAACCTCGATTTTCACGGGCTGCTCCGCGGGCGTCGCGGGGGTTCGGATGGCGCCTTCGTAGATGGTGCCGTCCTGGGTATGAACGAGAAAGAGCTGTGTACTGTCTACGCGCGCCACCTTCGCCCAGTCGATGGAGATGGTTCCGTCAACGTAGTCGAAGCTGGCATAAAGCACGCCACGATCGAGCTGCTTGATCTCACAGGTGAAGTGGTCGCCGTTCTTCATGACGATGGTGTCGGTTTTCGTACGCCCGAGCAGAGGACCAACCAGAAAGACAGTAATAAGGATAGGAATGCTGAGTCTTATGTTGTTCATGGAAACCCCGACTCTTAGATGATTACAACAGTCGCTAACCGTTTGTTTTCCGCTTTGTCCACTCCGCCTGGTAGGAGCGGTTATTCGGGAAGTCTCTGGTCAGCCCGGCCAGCACTTGCAGCGCATCCAGCTCCCGGCCGTTCTCGGTATAAACGGTCACCAGCATCTGCCTGGCGAATTCCCGGAAGTAATCTCCACCACTGGCCGCGGCATCGAGAAACTGGATAGCTCGGCTGGTCTGTCCCACGATACCGGGAATCTTCGTGAAGGGCCTGAAAATGGCGGGAATCTCCTGGATGAGGTACTCGCTGAATCCGATCACGAAGTACGCGTCATAAGCTTTGTGATTCAGGCTCAGCAATTGCCTAGCCCTCAGGGTGGCGGCCTGCGCGTGGCGGAAGCTTTGCATCCAACGTTTGTAAACCAACGCCATGAGGTCGCGGTTCACCCCTTCGGCCACGCAGAGAGCGAAGGTGGCATTCTGGTCCTGCGCATTGGCGGCTAAATCCGCTAGAGCCAGCGCTTCACCGCGTTGCAGACTGGTCCCCAGTTCTAGCTTCAGCTCCGAGGTCAGGCCGATGCCGTGGCCGAGAATCATCTTCCGGATCGAGTTTTCATGCTGAGACTCAAGGCGGCTGGCAACAAAATGATAGAAGAGAATAGCGGCAGAAACGCTATATCCGAGCGGATCATTCGGTGCAGCAATGGCGTACTCCCGTAGCAGAGCCCGGCTTGCCTCAAAGTCGTCATTGAAGAGATGTTGGATGGCCGAACGTAGCGGCCCGTCGGGAAGCTTGTCTGAAGCCATTTCCAGGTGTCGAAGGTCAATCTCGAAAGCGTCGGCCAATCCCAGTTGCCTGAGATTACCCTCCATTAGAACAATATTGGCCGACTTGTGAGTGAACAGCGCGCCGTGTTTAGGCTCGGGATTCCGACGGAACAGGTGGCGTGGGTATAGGATCCACGTTCTCGGTCTTGGAGCCTGTCATCTTTTCGCAGGTCTTCCGAACCGCCGAATAGCCAGCTTCAAAAGTGGATTTCAGAAAAGGACTACCCTTCGGACCGACACCGGGCAACAATGCTGCGGCCACGCCGATCAACATGCCGGGGATAAGATCGACTGAGATCACAGCTACTACTACCCCGACCACGGCTATTGTGGCGGCAGTGGCGAGGATATCGCTGTTCTTTACTTCCTCCAACTTGCCATCTGCGGAAGGAAAGACGGCCTCGTGGTCCTCGTGGTGAGCCTCAGAGGACCCCGCAGCCTCATGATGGGCCGCGGCGTGGGCTGCGTCAGCGGCCTCCCCATCCTCATGATGAGGTTGGTGATCGGCGGCGGCTTTCTCCTGTTTCTTGAGGGCCCGCTTGGGGGTGGCACGCTTGAGTTTTTCGGGCATGGGCGTGGAAGTAAAATAACATACCTGATGTTAAGGACCGATGAATGCTAGACCTTTGGCGGGGGCTTCAGCTCCTCTTCACAGTGCCTTTCGTCAGCCTTTGCTTCGCGAAAGGTGCGTAAGCCTCATACATCCGAACTACTTCCGGCTGGCCGTAACGGCGTTCCAAGCGGCGGACCGCAAAATGCGCGTTCGCCAGCTTTTGGAAGTGGTCCATAAACGCGAGATTGATTGCCGCCGCGCCCACGGCGCCGACGATTGGTATTGCCCCGGCGGCGACCTTTTCTGAGACCACCAACCCAAAGCGTGAGCCGATAGCAGTGACCAGTTCAACGATCGCTGGCGTCGATCTTTGTGCAATAGCGCGTTGTGCCATGGCATCGGCGGCTTCACCGACGGCCTTCGCCAAAAACGATCGGACCGCGAAGTAACTCGCCTCCGCGGAAGGGGCCTCCGGGTTCCGATCCTGCGGGCCGAGTGCAAACACCTCGAGACAGGCCAGGCGCGATGCTGGGTTCGTCAGATCTTCGCCATGGCGGCGAGCGATGCCGGCAATTGATCGCAGCATTAGGGTTGTTGTGACGGGTAGTTCGACTGTCAGCGTGGCCAAGCCGAAAAAGCCGCCAACACCGCCCGTAACGCCGGAAGCGATCTTATAAATCGGTTCCCCCGGTTCCGGGAGTCCCGAATCGAGGCGGTAAAGGGCCAGATCCAGGGCCTTCTGCATGGCCCCCTGAACCGCGCGGTTGATTTGGCGGGTTACTGGCGAAGGCAGGACCTTCAGCAGTTGCGTGACCGGCTCCCCGGAAAGCGCCGAGACTCGCGCGACGAAACTCTCTCGCTCCAGGACGCAGACAGCTTGCCAGAGCGTTTTCTGGTCGGCAAACGGGAGTTTGGTCCGTACAGGCCGCATCCGGAGATTTGTTGCAGAACCGCTCAAACCCTCTGCAGAGTCAATATACCAGCAATATGGCTCAGCAATGCCGGCGAGAGATCGCTTATCGCCCATTGCTATGCTCGATGATGAGCGTCGCAGTTCGGCCGGCAAATCCGGCAGGAATGGGAAGAGCTCCGACGAAGCTGAAGCTGGCGGAATGACTGAATAAACGTTTGATTCCCTGCTTCAAACCGCGACGACAATGGGGTATCCTGCCGCTGAAACAGGAGAAGACGAGCTGTTGAACGATGTTTTGAGGCGCACTTTCCTGGCCCGGTGCTGGCAAGGACTTTCTGGTGGGGTGATATCGACGGCCTTCCCCACGGCGGCTTTGTCTTTTTTTCCTCGGCTCGATTCCCAAATCGCAGTCTCCCCGGATGGCCGGTATTACTTAACCCCCCGCTTTCAGTCGCAGACGTCCCTGGATAGCGCATTGCTCAAAGCATCGACAAGGTTGGAGAGCTTCGGCGCAGAAAAACATTGCAACCAGATCCAGGGGATGTTGGCTGATTGGAGCGCCGCGTTACGGCGAACTCCTCAAGAGACCGACGCAATCGGGAAAGTGATGGCGCCTTCATTCGAAGGGTGCTCGCTGGAGCCATCGACATCCCGGCCGTTGCGTTCTGGTCATGCGCTTGACGTGGTTCAGCTTACTTTTCGACCAGTGCCATCTTTGGGCCAAGACGCTTTTCTACAGGTACTGCAGCGTACAATGGGCCGTTTCTCCAAGATCCTGACGGCGGAGTTTCAGGTGACTCGGATTGACGCGGGCGCCGGCCAGCCTTCATCCGCTCTCCAACTCCCCGGCCGGCTGACAACTCTTGTGCGCTATGAGTTCGTGGGTACCGGCCGGGATTTCCACCGTGAACAACGTATAGGCTTCTGGGAACTCGAATGGGAAGCGGCTTCGTCAGACAGATATCTCCTGCGGAGGTGGCGCACAACAGGCGAGACACGGAGCACGGCGTCGTCACCTTTCTATGCAGAAATCTCGCGGCAGGCGCTCGGCAGCAATCGATCCTATGCAGACCAGCTGCTGCATGGTGTCGATTATTGGCGTACCGTTCTGGATGGCGCTAGCGGGATCGACATCTATGGACACAATGGGGTGTCGGTAGGAGACATTGACGGCGACGGCTTCGATGACCTTTACGTTTGCCAGCCGGCAGGCCTTCCCAACCGTCTTTACCGGAACCGGGGCGACGGGACCTTTGAGGACATCACTGAAGTTTCCGGCGTGGGCGTTCTTGAAAACACGGCGTGCGCGATCATTGCCGATTTTGACAACGACGGGCGGCAGGATCTGGTGGCTGTGCGGGCAAACGGCCCGCTCCTATTCCTGAACCAGGGCGGCGGAAAATTCCGCCTGAAACCGGACGCGTTTCAGTTCGCCAATGCGCCGCAAGGGACATTCACGGGCGCGGCCGCAGCCGATTATAATCGCGACGGCTTACTCGATATTTACTTCTGTCTGTATGTTTATTACCAGGGAACGGATCAGTACAAATATCCCGTTCCTTACCACGACGCAAACAACGGACCCCCGAATTTCCTGATGCGCAATAACGGGGATGGGACGTTTCGCGATGTGACCGTGGAATCGGGTCTGAACCAGAACAACTCGCGCTATAGCTTTTGTTGCGGATGGAACGACTATAACCAGGACGGCTGGCCTGACCTTTATGTGGTGAATGACTTCGGCAGGAAGAATCTTTACCGCAACCATCAGGGGAAGTTCACCGACGTTGCACCGCAGGCTGCAGTCGAGGATACGGGAGCGGGTATGAGCGTCTGTTGCTTCGACTACAACAACGACGGTGCTGAAGATCTGTATGTCGCGGATATGTGGACAGCAGCCGGCGAACGCATCTCCGGGCAGGAGAACTTTCAGAAGAGTGAGCCCGCAGTGGTGCGAGCAGCATACCGCAAACACGCGATGGGCAGTTCGCTTTTCAAGAATAACAGCGACGGGACTTTTCAAGACGCAACTGCCGCATCCGGAGTGGGGATGGGCCGCTGGGCTTGGTCAAGCGACGCGTGGGACTTTGATCATGATGGCTTCCCGGATCTCTACATAGCCAACGGCATGGTTTCAGGCCCGTTGCGGGAAGACCTCAACAGCTTCTTCTGGCGAGAAGTGGTGGGCAACTCTCCCAGTGAAGTGAGATTTTCATCTGATTACGAACAGGGATGGGCCGCTGTGAATGAGCTGCTCCGAACCGACCGGACCTGGAGCGGCTACGAGCGGAATGTCTTCTACGCCAATAACGGGGATGGGACCTTTTCCGACGTCTCCGGTGTGGTTGGCCTGGATTTCCCGGAAGACGGGCGGGCGTTCGCGCTGGCCGACTTTGATCATGACGGGCGCCAGGAACTGTGTTTGAAGAATCGGAATGCTCCGCAGTTACGGCTGTTGAAGAATGTGATGCAAAACCTGTCCCCGGCGATCGCTTTCCAGTTGCTCGGCAGTAAGAGCAATCGAGACGCGATTGGCGCGACGGTTACGGTGGAGACGGACGTCTCCCGGCAGACGCGCACGCTTCAAGCGGGATCCGGATTTCTTTCGCAGCATAGTAAGGAGATCTTCTTCGGCTTGGGCACGGCGAAGGGCAGCGTGAAAGCGTCGATTCGCTGGCCGAGCGGCATCGAGCAGCGGCTCGACGATCTGCCACTGAACCACCGGATCTTCGTGGAGGAAGGCGCGGCGGTTCCCCGCCTGGAGCCGTTCAGGAGCCACGCCCCTGTAGGCGGCGCGAGCGACACCGTCGAACCGTCAGAAGAGGACCAGCTTCCCACCTCGGTCGAAACATGGCTGCTCGTCCCCGTGTCAGCTCCCGACTTCTCTCTGCCGGACCTGGCCGGGCAGACCCGGTCTCTTTCGTCGCTGCGGGGGCGGCCCGTGTTGCTCACGTTTTGCGCGAGCGGGTGCCCAAGCTGCCTCAAGGATCTGAGGACCTTTGGTCGCTTTCACGCCGATTGGGCAGCACAAGGTCTCGAGATTCTGGCGGTCAATGTGGACGATGGAGCGGCGCCCGAACGCCTTCGTGCGGTGATGCGCGAGCTCAGCCTTTCCTTACCGGTCGTTTGCGGATCGGCTGAGGTGGCGGGCGTTTACGACGTTGTATATCGTTACCTGTTTGACCGGCGGCGAGACCTGAGTCTGCCAACGTCGTTCTTGCTCGACGAGAAAGGCGACATCGTGAAGGTCTATCAGGGTCCCATCAAACCAGAATCGGTCGAAGAGGACTTCAATCGCATTCCGAAAACGGTTCCAGCGCGGCTTTCGAAGGCACTGCCCTTCCCGGGTGTCGCGGACACGTTTGAATTCGCGCGAAACTATCTCTCCTATGGTTCGGTCTTCTTTCAGCGAGGCTATTTACCGGAGGCTGGAGAATCGTTCCAGCTGGCTGCTCGCGCCGATCCGTCGAGCGCCGAGGCCCAATACGGAATTGGCAGCGTGTACCTGAAACAGGAACGGATGCGCGAAGCCAAGCAAAGCTTTTCGCAGGCAGTGAAACTGACGGCGAGCTATCCTGAAACACGCACGAACGCCTGGAACAATCTCGGTCTCATTGCGGCGCGCGAGGGTAAAACAGGCGATGCCATCGGGTACTTCCAAGAGGCGCTCCGGCTGAATCCCGAACACTTCATCGCGCTGGAGAATCTCGGGAACGCCTATCGCCAGGAGAAACGCTGGGAAGAAGCGCAGACGGAGCTTGAGAAAGCTCTGGCGGTTAAGCCAGACGACCCGGAGGCGAACTACAGCCTCGGGATGGTGTTCGCTCAAGCCGGCCAGACCGAAGCAGCCTACGGCCACCTGAGCAAAGCCTTACAGTATCGTCCCGCCTACCCCGAAGCGTTGAACAACCTGGGTGTGCTTTATCTGAGGACCGGACATACCGACGAGGCGATCGCGAAGTTTCAAGAATCCATTCGCGTTGCGCCACTCTTCGACCAGTCGTACTTGAATCTCGCGCGCGTCTACGAGATTGAGGGAGCTTCGGACAAAGCCCGGGCGGTATTGCTCGAGCTTCTGAAAAGGCGGCCCGGCCATGCGCAAGCACAACAGGCGTTGGCGCAATTGAAGTGAGTGGAGCGCCAGCAGCGATCTACTATTGAATCAGGCAGTCATCTATGACGTGGTCGCGGAATGGCGTTATGTTCCTGGTAGCGTGTACGCTACTGGTTGCTCCGCCATCTCAGTGCCAATCGCAGAATGTTCCCGTACCTGCGGCGCCTCAGGGTTCAGCCACATTGCGGGGAGTGGTTCGGGACTCGCAGAACCGCCCGGCGGTCGACGCGGTCGTTTACCTCCAGACGGCAGCCGGCGGCCAGACCTTGATCACCCACACTGACGCCGAAGGCAACTATCGCTTTGCAGACCTCCGGAAGGGCACTTATTCAATACGCGCAGAGAAGACGGGAATTGGCACTGCTGCCCTGGATCCGATTTCCGTTGAGTCGAAGGAAGCAAAACAACTTGACCTGACACTGGCGGCCGGGAAAGCTGCGGGAACCGAGCCGGCCAAGACAAAACCAGCGTTCTTCGACGAGCCAAACTTCACCGTTGCCGGCGTTACGGACAGCACCTATCTGGGCGGCCATGGTTCGGGGGTAACTCTGCGCTCAACCGAAACCCTGGCTAAAGCGACGGCGAACCTCAGCAAGACACCCGCGGAAAATTCGGCGCCGGCTTCGTCCGCTGTTCTGGAGCAATCGCTGCGGGCTGCGGTTGACCGTGAGCCGGCGAACTTCGATGCGAACTGGAAGCTGGGCAAGTTCCTGATAATTGACCGAAGACCACGCGAGGCTTTGCCGTATTTGGAGCGCGCAGCGGAACTGGATCCGGACAACGCCGAACCCCACCAATTGCTCGGTAACACCGACGAACAACTAGGTAATGCGCTGGGTGCCGTTCGCGAATATCAACGAGCGGTTGAGCTGGATGCGAACGAATCTACTTTGTTTGATTGGGGCGCCGAGTTATTGCTCCATCGCGCAGTGGAGCCTGCCATTGAAGTTTTCACAAGGGGTAATCGGATGTTCCCGAGGTCGGACCGTATGCTGCTTGGGCTTGCTGCGTCCTTGTATGCCTACGGCGACTACATTCAGGCTGCGCAGCGTTTTTTCGAGGCATGTGACTTGAATCCCGGTGATCCCGGCCCTTATCTGTTCATGGCCAAAGTCCAGAGCCCCGAGATCACGCATCAAGAAGGCTTTGCAAGAAGACTCGAGCGATTTGCACGGCTTCAGCCCAATAATGCCTGGGCCAAGTACTACTACGCGGCCAACGTTTGGAATCTTCGGGGAGAGCCGGATGATGCCGACGCAGCGAAGGCGACATCGCTGCTTGAAGAGGCCGTCCAACTGGATCCAAAGCTCGGCGTGGCGTACCTTCAACTGGGCATTCTGTACACGGATCGGAAGGACTACGCCAAAGCGATTCGCGCCTACCAAAAAGCGATTGAAGTCAGCCCGGAGCTAGAACAGGCCCACTATCGACTGGCGCGAGCATACGCGCGGACGGGGGACGAGGCGGGATCTCAGAAAGAGATGGCGATTTTTGAACAGCTGTCCAAGGAATCGGCGGCGGAGATAACGCGTGAGCGGAGCGAACTCCAGCAGTTTGTCGTTGAGCTGCGCGGCCGGACAACCGGCTCGCAGCCGCGGTAGGACGCCTTAGTGAGAGCCCGGAGTGGGCGCGCTCATCAGCCGCACAAACATCTCATTGAACTTTTCGAGATCCAAATCCATTTGAATCTCGACCGGCTGCACTGTGATTTTCGGCTTATCGCTTTCGTGCCATGTGAGCGTGTTCCCGTAACCCGCGCCGTGGTCGATATCCACATCCATATATCGTGTTTCGCGCGCCGTGATCACGGAGGGGTCGATCCAAGCCGCGGCGGCAAGTTCATCCCACATGTAGTCGTTCCCTTGGCCCGGCTGGAAAAACTTAGCGATATAGCGACCTATCGGCGTTCCGCTCGCTTCGATCCTCTTGACCATCGCCGGCGTAAGCCGGGTTTTGATGGAAATATCCGTGGGTGTGCAGACAATCTTCTTCCATGGCGCGCGGAGCACGGCGTCGGCGGCTTCCGGATCGAACCAGAAATTGAACTCGTGACGCGGGTTGTTAGTGAACTCTGGATCAGTGGTCTGAGGATTCAAGCTGCCGCCCATAAAGACCAAGGCTTGCGCCAGTTCGGCGAAGTGCGAATCCAACGTGACGGCCGTCGCGAGATTGGTCATCGGGCCGCCCTCGTAAATGGTCACTTCGTTTGGATACTTATGAACCATACGCACCAGAAAATGTGCAGCGCCTTCAGCGGCAGGACTGGTCGTTGGTTCTCCTTCGGCCAGAGGCGGCACAACGAAAGGACCGTGATACCAGCGCGGATCCCACGCTCCCTCGTAAGACACTTTCCCGTAACGGTCCTGCCAGAGTTGTGTTTCCTCGCGGGTGCGCACCAGCGGGAAGGCAGCCCCCTTCATCACGGGAATATCTGTCCGCCCGACGATTTCCAAGAGACGCAGGGTGTGCGCCACCTCCTCGTCGCGCCAGGCGTCGCCGCTCACGACCGTGATACCAAGCACCTCAACTTGCGGGGACTGGATCAGCAGCAGCAGCGTCTGCATATTGCTGCCGCCGGGTCCGGAGCAGTCTTCGTTGATAATCACCTTTCGTCGCGACTGGGCGAGTGAGAACGAAGCTGCCGTCAGCATCAAGGTGGCGGCCAGTAGAAACCGGGAGTATCGCATCACTTCGAGTTTACGGTCTGCGGTCAACAAGAGGCGAGTCAGGCCGACTATCCATGGCAGACCAGGCTCACGTGCCGTTGCGCAAGCGCCAAAGTTCGTAAGAACTCCGCCACGGAACCGCACGCGTCAGCAAGCGGACCTAGCGCGACCCTGCTAGAACAAAAGCTTCAAGGCGAACTGAACCACCCGGGGATTGTTGACCGTCGAACTGATGATGCCGAAGGTCGCGGCGAATTCAGATCTCGAACCTGGCGTCGCAAACTGCGGATGGTTAAACAGGTTGAAGAACTCAGCGCGAAACTGCAATTGGGTTCCCTCGCGGAATCCCAACGGGAAGTTCTTCACCGCCGAGAAATCGGTGTTGGCAAAGCCGGGGCCGGAAACGGGAGTCCGCGAAGCGTTGCCCAGTTCCCCGGGCAAGGGATTGCTAAAGCAGGACGTGTTAAACCACTGGCCTAAAGTCGGGTTGCTGGACTTGGGGTTGCAGGTTTGGTCAGGGCGATTCAGCTATTGCCGTTATTCTGGAAGTTGACACCGGACCCTTCCGTGGAACTCGAATTATTGCTGTCCACCACAAAGACCGGAAAACCCGACGTGATCTTCTCGATCACATTGACCTCCCAATTCCCCAATATCGCGTTCACCGGAGCGTTCCAGGTAGAGCCGAACTTCTGACCTTTGCCAAACGGTAGGTTGTAGACCACACTGGCGGTGAAGTTCTGGTTCAGGTTGATTTGCGACAGGGCCCAATCCAGCTTCTGCCATCCCGGCAGAGGGTAATACGTCGCCCCCAGAGAGCTACCGAGACCGTCTGAGAGCCCATTGTCATACGCCCGAGCATAGGTGTATCCGATAAGAGCGTAGAGACCATATTTCGGGGTCTTCGTCTCCGCCTTGATCTGCAGAGAATTGTATTCAGCCTGACCGGTATCGGTGATATTCGCGATTGTTGAATACGGGAAGGCGGGGTAAGGCACACCCGAACGAGGCGCCGCCCGGACCGCATCCCAGCGTGTACCCGGCGACCGGTACAGCCGCCAGCGCAGCGCTCGGAGACGTCACGTTGATGTTGTTGCCATCCACCAGGATGTGTGAGCGCGGGATCCCGCGTAGCCAACGGTAACAACGATATTGCCGGGAATCTCTTGCTCAACGTTGACGTTATATTGCTGGATTCTTCCCTGCTTGAAATTCGTGTTTTGGGATTGGATCGTCCCTCCAAATTGGCTTAGGATCCGGAGGCGTGGAATAAAGCGGAAATCCCATCGACGCGCTTCGGAATCGCGGAGGGCGTCTGCCGCATATACATCGTGGCACATGCCGCGGTGGCGAATGTGCAACCGCCGAAGTAGCCGGTGAAGGACTCAAAGAAATATGGTGGGTTTTCCCAGAGGCCCTGTGCGCCTTGATTCCAGGATGAATCGTGGAAGATTGCGTAACCGCCCCTCACTGCGGTCTTGGTGCTTCCGAACGGCTTCCAAGCGACGCCGATGCGTGGCTCAAGTGCGGTCCAATCCATCTGAATGCCGGCCCGCGAATTCGTGCCGTTCGGTTCGGCAATGATAAATTGCCCGGTCGCTGGGTTAAAGTTCGCCTGGCGGTTGTGGGCTTCCGTGATTGGCGTCACCATTGCCCAAGCAAGACCGAGGTTAAGGGTCAGGTCCTTCGTCACGCGCCAGTTGTCTTCCACGAACGGACGAAACAGTTTCCAGCGGCGGCCCGGTAACGTTGCCGTTGTAAGTCTGATCATGGAGGGCAACGCTGGGCAAGCCCAACAGCATAAGTCGGCGGCTACTGATCCGGACCCAGAGCCCTGATAGATCCAGTATCCGTCGGAAAATCCCTCGGCCAATACATTCATCTGGTTGGCGCGAAAACTCCCGCCTATCTTAATGTCGTGGCGGCCGCGAATGATGTCGAGCGTGTCGGAGACAGAGTAAACGTTCGTGCCACCCTGAAAGGGAGTGAAGCCGCGATCTCCGACCGACCAGTAGCCGACCGTCCAGCTGGTTAGAAGTCAGGCCGCAACTCTCTCCTGACAAACTGGGGCAATTATATGTTGATTGATTAGGACAGCCCAGATTCGCATTTGGAATGCCGATTTTAGTTGCTTCGCACGTGTAGCTGCCGAATGAACTGATGTAGTTGAAGATCCGGTTGTATCCACCGCTGACCGTATTAACGGTGTTCGGGGAGAAAACGTGAGTCTCAGACAACGCTACGTTGCGGCCGTGATTGAGGATGCTCTGGGTGCTGGCAAACGTGACTCGCTTCGGCGAAGCCAGGTGAGCCGCCAGGAACGAAGGATGTGGCCTGATCGTAGCTGAAGCGCCCGAACATTGAATCCTTGGGGGAGAAGTTGTGGTCGAGCCGGATGTCGAACTCACCTTCGTTGAGTCTCCTTACTGGCTGGGAAACATAGTTGTACCCAAGCGTCGGGTTGTTCGCATTCGGCAGTGGATACAAATTCATCAGTTGCTGGCCGACTGGATCGATCAGGCCCTGCGGAATCTTGTTGCAAGGAGTGCCAGTCGGCTGGCTTCCGTCCGGAGCGGCGGGTAGAGGGGCCCCATTGCTGCCGCACTGGAAGTTGGTATTCGTCGCCCCGGTCACATTCGGGTTAGTAAGAAGCGGCACAGGATTCCCAAAGGCGTCCGAGCTGAAATCGCCGTTACGCATCGCCTGCGTGGGAACCAATCCTGTAAACGGAATACCGTGCCGCTGCATCTTGTTCTGAATGTCGGCAAAGAAAAAGGTCTTGTCCTTCCGGATCGGTCCACCGATCGAGCCGCCGAATTGATTCAGGTTGAATTGCTCCGTGTAGGTAGCAAAGAAGCTGCGCGCATCGAGGTCGGTATTGCGGAAGAACTCAAACGCCGAACCATGGAATTGATTGCCGCCGGATTTCGTCGTCACCAAAACGGTTGGACCGCCCCGAGTTCCATACTCCGCCGAATAGTTGAAAGTCAGAACCTTAAATTCTTGAATGGCGTCTAGCGAGGGCAAAATCGCAATGCCGCCCGCCGTCAGTTCGTTATTGTCAACGCCGTCGAACAGCCAATCGGTGCTGTTAGCGCGGGACCCGCCGACCGAAAGGGAAAACGATCCACGAGTCGACACTTCGCTGCTGGGGCCGCCATTAAAGAAGCTTTGTGTGTTGGTCTCCTGGGTGACACCGGGAGTAAGAGTGGCGAGTTGGACGAAATCACGCCCGTTTAGGGGAAGCTCGGTCACTTGCTGGGATGTGATCACTTGGCCGAGGGTTGGATTCTGGGTTTCAACTGCGACCGCAGTGGCGTTGACTTCAATGTTTTGTTGGACGGAAGCGGGAACAAGCTTGAAGTCGAGCTCGCGGTGCTCGTCTACTTGCAGCCGGATGTTCTTGTCTTCGGCAGTTTGGAAACCCTGGAGTTCCACCTTGACCGTGAAGTCCGAAACCGGCAGAAGAGGGACCAGGTAATGTCCAGCCTCATCGGTAGCGGAGCTACGGGAAACATTCGTGGCCTGGCTGGTGACAGTCACTTTTGCGCCGGACACGGCAGCGCCTGTGGCGTCGGTAACGGTGCCCGCAATGCTGCCGTTGGCCTGGCCGAACAGCGACGGACTCAAGAAAAGTGCAACCGAGCAAATACCAAGCGCAACTAACGCCCGTCTAGCAAGCATCAAGCCCCCTCTCACAACAACGAGTGTCGAACTGGGACGCTCCGTCTTAGCACCACCAAAACGTGAAGATCACTTAGTATGCAATCACTCTTACAATTGTGTCAAGATCTGGCTGCTCAAGAGGTGCAGAAATTGTTGATGCGGTTGACCCTCATTGCGCGATGGTAGGATGCATGAATCAGTGACTCCATGCTTTCGCAAACGCGTGGCGAGGAACGCCCAATTCCTGGTGAATTGACGGCCGATCCGAGTTTGTTTAACGAGAATCTGGCGCCCGTGCCCGCCGAACGGCGTACTTGGGGGGTCTACAACTATGCCTCGCTGTGGGTGGCCATGAGCGTCTGCATACCCACGTACATGCTCGCTTCCGGCCTGATTGCGGGCGGAATGAACTGGTGGCAAGCGATCGGGACTATCCTGCTCGGCAACATGATCGTACTGATTCCCATGCTGCTTAACGCACACGCCGGCGCCAAGTACGGAATCCCATTCCCGGTATTCGTGCGCGCGTCTTTCGGCGTCCGTGGGGCTAACTTACCGGCGATTCTACGCGCATTGGTTGCTTGCGGATGGTTTGGAATTCAAACCTGGATTGGGGGACAAGCCGTCCATGCTTTGCTAACCGTCATTTGGCCCGGGATCGGCTCTCTGCCGGGCGGCGTCTGGATCTGCTTTTTCGCCTTTTGGTGTCTCAACATGGCAGTGGTTTGGCGCGGCATTGAAACCATCCGGCTGCTGGAAGGGATTAGCGCCCCGTTCATGCTCGGGGTTGGACTGCTCTTGCTGTGGTGGATCACAACCAAAGCGGGCGGTTTCGGACCCGTGCTGAGCGCCAGGGGCAAGTTCCAAAGCGGGACCGAGTTTTTCCGTTTCTTCATACCGTCTCTCACGGCGATGGTCGGATTCTGGGCAACGGTGGCGCTGAACATTCCCGATTTCACGCGATTCGCGAAGAGCCAGAAAGCGCAGGTGCTGGGACAGTCGTTAGGTTTGCCACTTGCCATGACGCTCTATTCCTTCATCGGCGTGGCCGTCACCTCAGCTTCCGCGATTCTGTTTGGTGAGCCGATCTGGGACCCTGTCGTGCTTATTGGCCGATTCAACCATCCCGGGATTGCCTTCGTTGCCTTGCTTGCGATTCTACTGGCAACTCTGAACACCAACGTGGCGGCTAACGTCGTGTCGCCGTCAAATGACTTCTCCAACTTGAATCCGCGGCGCATTTCCTTCCGCACGGGCGGCCTCATTACTGGGGTGGTGGGCGTGTTGATGATGCCGTGGAAGCTCCTCGGCGATTTCGGCTCCTACATATTCGGCTGGCTTGTCGGCTACTCGGGGCTGCTCGGACCCATCGCGGGAATCATGATTGCCGATTACTTTCTCGTACGCGGGAAGAACCTGCAAGTCGAGGACCTGTACCGTCGCGGCGGCGTCTATGAATACCGGAAGGGAGTGAATCCTCGAGCGCTTGTGAGCCTTGCGGCCGGCATCATCGTGGCTCTGACGGGCACAGTTGTTCCAGCTCTGCGATGGCTTTACGATTACGCATGGTTCGTCGGTTTTGGGGTGTCCGCTGCTGTCTATGCCCAGTTAGCGAGGGGAACACGGAATTCATGATTGACCCTAAACAAGCGCTGGCGGAGCAACTTCCCCGCCTCAGCGAACAAGAGGCGATTGTCGAGGCGAACCGATGTTTGTTTTGTTTCGATGCGCCATGCACGCATGCGTGCCCTACTCATATCGATGTTCCGAAGTTCATTAAGAAAATCGCCTCACAAAACCTGCTGGGCTCCGCCCGCACGATTCTTCAAAGCAATCTGATGGGCGCAACATGCTCGCGGGTTTGCCCGGTGGAAGAACTCTGCCAGGGCGCCTGCGTACTGGGCGCCGATCACAAGCCGATAGCGATTGGGCGTCTGCAGCGGTATGCGATGGACTACGTCTACGACCGCCGGATCGACGTGTTTAAGCCTGGCGCGCCAACCGGAAAACACGTAGCGGTAATTGGCTCGGGGCCGACTGGACTTTCCTGTGCGGGAGAGCTGGCGCGGAGGGGACACAGCGTCACCGTTTTTGAGAAGCGGGATCTTGCCGGTGGTCTTTCGACATACGGCATCATCGCGCTCCGTGAGCCGTTGGAGGCCGCTCTGGCCGAAGTCGAAATGATCCGGCGTCTTGGAGTGCGGATCGAAACCGGGATGGAGTTGGGGAACAATCTCGACATTCAGGACCTGCGGGCCCGGTTCGACTGCATCTTTCTTGCCGTCGGTCTAGGGACGACACCCGAGCTGCAAATCGAAGGGGAAGAGCACATCTTGGATGGCCTCAAGTACGTTGAGCAAAGCAAGCTGGATCCACACAATTTGAAAGTCGGGCGCCAGGTTGCGGTGATCGGGGCGGGAAACACGGCGGTGGATTGCGCCACGATCGCGAAGCGTTTGGGGGCCGGACGGGTAACCATGATTTATCGGCGCGGGGAGCACCAAATGATGGCCTATGACCATGAGTATGAGTTTGTGAAGCGGGAAGGAGTGGAGTTTCGCTTCCTCACCCAGCCTCGTCGCGTGTTGACGGACAACGGCAAAGTGATTGGCCTCGACTGCGTCCGAATGCGTCTTGGTGCAAAGGATGCTTCAGGGCGGCCCGCGCCGGAGCCAATCGCCGGATCGGAGTTCATATTTCCTGCTGATCAGGTTGTAAAGGCAATTGGCCAGACCATGCCTTCCGTTGCCGAACTGTTGCAACTTGAAACCGAAAGAGGAAAGATCCGGGTGAACGATTCGTTCGAAACAAGCATGCCAGGCATATACGCCGGAGGCGATTGCATTCGCTCAAAGGGCGCCGCATCGACCGTGATGGGCGTCGAAGACGGGAAGCTGGCTGCGAGATCGATCGATGACCATTTGATGGGCGTCGGAGTTGCCAATGGCTGACCTGCAGATTGAGTTCGCAGGCATACGGTCGCCGAATCCTTTCTGGCTCGCTTCTGCGCCTCCCACCAACTCCGGGAGCCAGATCCACCGGGCGTTCGAAGCGGGTTGGGGTGGCGCCGTTTGGAAGACCATCGGCGCTCCCGTTCTCAATGTGTCGAACCGTTACGGAGCTTGGCACTACGGCGGTCAAAAGATGCTGGGCATCAACAATGTCGAGCTCATCTCGGACCGCCCATTGGAAGTGAATCTGCGCGAAATGACGGAGGTGAAACGCGCCTGGCCAGACCGGGCCGTTATCGCGTCGGCCATGGTTGAATCGAAACCGGAGGCGTGGCGCGACATCGTCCGCCGCATCGAGGATACCGGTGCGGATGGCATCGAATTGAACTACGGATGCCCGCATGGCATGAGTGAGCGCGGGATGGGCAGCGCCGTGGGTCAAGTACCCGAATATTGTGAGCAAATTACGCGTTGGGTGAAGGAAGGCTGCCGAATTCCGGTGATCGTGAAGCTCACGCCCAACATTACAAACATCGTGTACCCCGCGCGAGCAGCGGTTGCCGCTGAAGCCGACGGCATATCGTTAATCAACACGCTCAACTCCATCGTCGGCGTTGATCTTGAAACACTCCTCATCACACCAAGTATCGGCGGAAGGAGCGGCCACGGTGGCTTCGCGGGCCCCGCCGTCAAGCCGGTTGCGCTTCACATGCTCTCCGCGCTGGGAACCGACGAAGTGGTGTCGCGGTCGAAAATTCCCGTCTCGGGCATGGGTGGAATCTCCAACTGGCAGGATGCCGCTGAGTTTCTGCTGCTGGGTGCAAGCAGCCTGCAGGTCTGTACGGCCGTCATGCACTATGGCTATCGCGTCATCGAAGATCTCTGCGATGGCCTTTCGAACTGGATGGACGCAAAGGGATTCACAAGCATCAGTGAAATCGTGGGCAGGTGCCTGCCTCAGATTTCGAATTTCGCGAACTTCGATCTGTCATTTAGCGCGGTTGCGCGCATCGACCCCGGCGTTTGCATCAAGTGCAATCTTTGTTTTGTGGCGTGCCATGACACGGCCCACCAATGCATCGATCTGATCGACGAGGGAAATTGCCAGCGGCCGCAACCGAAAGTCCGGGAGGAGGATTGCGTAGGGTGCCGCTTATGCTACAACGTCTGTCCGGTGGAGCATTGCATCGAGATGGCGGAAGTACCCAACGGAAGGCGGACCGTATCATGGAACGAGCTGTGCCAGTCTCAGCCGGAAGTCGCCGAGGACTGGGAGGCGATGAAGCGTTATCGCCGGCAGAATGGAATCAAGGTGCACTAGATTCTAGTGCGTAAGAACCATGGCGCTGCTGATTAAGAACGGCGAGATCGTCACCTCCGATTCGCGCTTTCGTGGCGATCTCTACATCGAAGACGAGAGGATCACCCGAATAGGTTCCAGTCTCGACAGTCCTCCCGGAACGGAGGTCCTGGACGCCGGCGGAAAACTGGTTTTCCCCGGCTTTATCGATCCGCACGTGCATATCTACCTGCCGTTCATGGCTACGTTCGCCAAGGATACTCACGAAACCGGAAGCATTGCGGCGTTGATCGGCGGCACCACGACATTCATCGAGATGTGTTGTCCGTCGCGCGATGATGACGCGCTGGAAGGCTATCACTTATGGAAGTCGAAAGCCGAAGGCGCCAGTGCCTGCGATTACACCTTCCACATGTCGGTAACCAAGTACCAAGACAAAACGGAGCTGGAACTACGAGAGATTGTGAAAGACGGTATTGCCTCTTTCAAGATCTTCCTCGCTTACAAGAACTTCTTCGGCGTTGATGACGCCGAGATGTATCAGACCCTGACCCTGGCAAAAAAACTCGGCGTCATCGTGACCGCGCATTGCGAGAATGCCGAACTGGTCAGCCGGCTGCAAGCCGGCCTGCTCGCTCAAGGCAAGACCGGACCCGAATGGCACGAACCGAGCCGGCCCGAATCGGTGGAAGCCGAGGGGACCTTTCGTTTCGCGACGTTCCTCGAAAACACGGGTGCGACTGGCTACGTCGTGCACCTTTCGTGCGGCCCCGCATTGCAAGCTGCCACAGCCGCCAAAAAGCGCGGCGTCAGGATCTCCGTAGAGTCGGTGCTGCCGCACCTTCTGCTGGACAAAACGTACGCCGAGAGGCCCGGGATCGAAGGCATGAAGCACGTGATGTCACCGCCGTTACGCGAAAAGCGCAATCTGGACGTCCTTTGGAAAGCGCTGGCGGATGGATCTGTCGACACGATCGGTACGGATCACTGCCCCTTCGACACGGAACAGAAACTGCTCGGTAGAGACGCGTTCACCCAGATTCCTAATGGAATACCCGGCATTGAGGATCGCATCAATCTGCTCTACACATACGGGGTTGCGCGTGGCAAACTCGACCTGCAGCGGTTTGTCGACGTCGCCAGCACCAAGGCTGCCAAGCTATTCGGCCTGTTTCCGCGCAAGGGAACTATCGCGGTGGGTAGCGACGCCGATCTGGTGATCTACGACACCGGCCATAGGGGCGTCATCTCGGCCAAGACACAGGCCATGAACAACAATTACAGTGGATTCGAAGGATGGCCCATTGAGGGCCGCCCGGCAATCGTCACAGTTCGTGGCAAGGTTCAAGTGAAGGATGGCAAGTTTGTGGGCGATCGCCAGCGTGGGCGCTTGTTGCGGCGCGAGCCCACTCATTTCTGAATACCTGGAAAGACCATGAGCCTTGACCCGAAGCGAACCATTGCGGAATTGAAAGAACTGCGCTTACTCACCGCCGATGAAAACGGCGCCCAACGCGTGGCTTGGACCGATACCTGGCTCAAGGCTCGTCAGTGGTTCCAATCGAAGTTGACCGGTCTTCCGGTTGAGCATCATCTTGATGCGGCCGGCAATAGCTGGGTTACCCTGCCGGGAGTTTCCGAGAAGGCTCTCCTGCTGGGCAGCCACCTGGACTCCGTGCCGAACGGTGGATGGCTGGACGGAAGCCTGGGCATGATGACGGCGCTCGAAGTTCTGCGGCGGTTCTCCGCGGAGTACAACGGCCGGCCGCCTGTTACCATCCGCGCTGTTGACTGGGCGGACGAAGAAGGCGCGCGATTTGGCAGGAGCCTGCTGGGGTCCTCTGCCTTTGCCGGCACTCATAGCATTGAAGCGGACCGGGGTCGCACCGACAAAGACGGGATTCATCTGGAAGCGGCGCTACGCCGGTGCGGCGTTGAGATCGATCGTTTCCCGGAAGCCCAACCAGAGCAAAAGAACGCGGCCGCGTACCTGGAACTGCATATTGAGCAGGGCCCGGTCCTGGAGAATCTGGGCTTGCCGCTCGCTGTGGTGCTCGGCACCAAGGGTGTGGAGCGCCATGCCATCACCTTCATCGGGCAAGAGGCTCATTCCGGCTCGACGCCCATGAGTGCGCGTCGCGATGCGCTGGCGCCCGCTGCAAAGCTGGCCCTGGAGATCCGGCCGATTGCCCGGAAACATCCGAACGCGGTCTCGACAGTGGGAAGTCTCAAGACATTCCCGGGCATCGTTACGGCCGTGGTTGGCCGTTGTGAAGCCACGCTCGATCAGCGCGACCTGGACGCCGAGGTCCTGGCACAGATGTTCCGCGAGGCGCGCGAAGCCAGCCAGCGTTTTGCCGCCGAAGAGAACTGCAGCGTTGAGTGGTCGCGCATCTGGAGCATTGAGCCGGTGCCATTCCATCCGGCGCTAATCAAGCTGTGCGAGGAAGCAATTCAAGAAACGGCAGGGCGCTGCCACAGCCTGCCTTCCGGCCCCCTACATGATGCCGCTGAAGTGGCGAGGGCTGGAATTCCGGTCGTCATGATGTTCGTCCAGTCACTGAAAGGGATCAGCCACAACAAAATCGAGGATACGCTGGAAGAGCACCTGGAATTGGCGATCAAGGCGATGGACCGCCTGGCCACCAAGACTGTTGAGTGGATTCAAAAGGCCTAGTCAAGGAGTAACGGAGCATGGCAGCCTCGGCAATCGAAATTAAACGCATCAGCCATTGGATCGGTGGAAAGACGACGGCGTCCGACTCCCAACGCTCCGGCATTGTGTGGAATCCTGCCACCGGCGAGCAGCAGGCCACTGTCGACTTCGCCGGCGTTGAGGAAGTGGATCACGCGGTAGCAGTCGCTAAAGAAGCATTCGTCCCTTGGCGCGCCACACCTTTGTCGCGGCGCGCGGAAGTGATGTTCAAGCTGCGCCAACTGGTGGACAGCAATCGCGAGAAAATAGCGCGGATTCTTACACTCGAGCACGGCAAGACGCTGCCTGATGCAATGGGCGAAGTAGCGCGTGGGCTGGAGAACATCGAGTTTGCCTGCGGGATACCCAATCTACTGAAAGGCGGCTACTCCGAACAGGCCAGCCGCGGCATCGATATCTATCAGATTCGTCAGCCACTCGGCGTCGTGGCGGGCATAACGCCCTTCAATTTCCCGGCCATGGTTCCGATGTGGATGTTCGCCAACGCCATCGCGTGCGGCAATACATTTATCCTAAAACCTTCCGAAAAAGACCCCTCAGTGAGTCTGCTCCTGGCTGAACTGCTCCAGGAAGCGGGGCTTCCCAACGGCGTGTTCAACGTCGTGCAGGGAGATCGTGTAGCCGTTGATCGGCTGCTGGAGCATCCTGACCTGAAGGCGGTCAGCTTTGTCGGCTCCACGCCGGTCGCCAAGTCGATTTATGAGACGGCTACTCGTCACGGGAAGCGTGTGCAAGCGCTAGGTGGCGCGAAGAACCATATGCTGGTTCTGCCGGACGCTGACATCGCAATGGCCGCCGACGCAGCTGTTTCCGCTGCTTATGGCTCCGCCGGCGAACGATGTATGGCCATCTCGGTGGTGGTTGCGGTTGGAAGCGTGACGGATCCACTCGTTGCGGCGATTCGGGAGCGCATGGCCAGAATCAAAGTGGGGCCCGGCCTGGAGAGCGGCAACGAAATGGGGCCGCTGATCACACGCGAACATCGCGACCGGGTTGCTTCCTATGTCGAGCGCGCCGCCGCCGAAGGCGCAACCGTGGTCATCGACGGCCGCGAAGATGAAGCTTTTGGCCGCCCTGGTCACTTCCTTGGCTTAACCCTGCTGGACGATGTAAAGCCAGGAATGCGGTGCTATACGGATGAGATCTTTGGGCCCGTGTTGAGCGTTATGCGCGCCGCCAGCTATGAGGAAGCGCTGCGCATAATCAACGACAACCCGTATGGGAACGGCACAGCCATCTTCACTCGTGATGGAGGCGCTGCCCGCCAGTTCCAGTTCGACGTCGAGGTGGGGATGGTCGGGATCAACGTCCCCATTCCCGTGCCGATGTCGTATTACAGCTTTGGGGGCTGGAAGGCATCGCTATTTGGCGATCTGCACATGTACGGGCCTGAGGGTGTTCAGTTCTATACACGATCGAAAGTGGTCACCAGTCGCTGGCCGGATCCTGGTACCAGCCGGGTAGACTTAGGCTTTCCGCAAGTACGCTAGCGGTTCGCGGACGAGCCGGAAACAAGCAAGACGCTGCGACGATGGCGGCGTGAGCGACCAACAAATGAGCAGCGAACTTCGCGTCGATCTCTGGCGGGCGGCGATTTTCCACACGCCCCGGAGCCCATTCCGCAATGACGGTGCGCTTGTCGCGGTTCCTGATGGCGGTTTGGCTACACAGGGCGGCAGGATCTTGGCCTGTGGCGATTTCGGCTGCGTGCGAAATAGCTACCCCGACGCGACGGCGCATGATTTGCGCGGCGGGTTCTTACTGCCTGGCTTCATTGACACGCACGTTCACTATCCGCAGGTCCGCATCCTGGGCGGGCTGGGTTATTCCCTTCTCGACTGGCTCGACCAACTCGCGCTTCCGGAGGAAGCGAAGCTTGCCGATATCAGCTATGCCACCGTTCTAGCTCGCGAGTTTGTTGAGGCGCTGGCCGCTCACGGCACCACCACTGCGTTGGTCTTCGGATCCCATTTCCCCGGCGCAACGGCCGCTCTGTTCAAGGCCACGGCCCAAAGCGGGCTGCGGATCTTCAGTGGCTTGGTCTTATCCGATCGCCATCTTCGCCCCGAACTTCACCAGTCGCCGGAAGCCGCCTACCGCGAGAGCAAAGCACTGATCGATTGTTTCCATGGCAAGCAACGCCTCGGTTATGTAGTCACTCCACGCTTTGCGTTGTCTGCCAGCGAAGCGATGCTGGATGTTTGCGGGTCCCTGTTGCGCGAGACTCCTGGTTTGCGTTTTCAGACCCACATCAACGAGCAGCGCGGCGAGATCGCAAGGGTTCTCGAAGCATTCTCGTGGGCCAAGGACTACCTTGCGGTCTACGAACACTTCAATCTGATCGGCCGCCGCGCGGTGCTTGCTCACAATGTCCATGCGACGCGTGACGAGTTAAGGCGCCTTGCCATGAGCCACGCCTCGATTGCGCATTGCCCGTCCAGTAACGCCTCGCTCGGGAGTGGCATTTTTCCCATGCAGCACCACCTCGAAGCCGGCGTGCACTTTTCATTAGGCACAGACGTCGGCGGGGGCACCGGTTTCGGCATGCTGAAAGAAGCATTGAACACTTACTTGCTACAGCGCCTCGCGAACTCACCGCTTGTTCTCAACCCGGGCCAACTGCTCTATCTCGCGACGCGAGCCGGCGCGGAAGCCCTGGCTATCGAAGAGGAGACCGGCGATTTCACACCCGGCAAATGGGCCGACTTTGTCTACCTGCGGGCCATTGAAGGCAGTCCGCTCGCCGCTGTACTCGATCACACCGATGAGCCCGAGCGCAAGCTGGCTGCGCTTTTCACGCTGGCCGGATCGGAGAGCGTTCGCCATACGTGGGTGGAGGGACAACTTGTGTTCGGGAACGAGCCGGTGCAGTGACAATCGCTCGCTTCACCCGCCAGAATCTGGGATTGAAGAGCCGGCGGCTTGTGATACGCTCCGGGAAAGTCGCAGCGGCGAGGAGGCTACACATCACGATGGCATCGACTTGGCGCCTTTTGCCCCTGGTCCTTTTTGCGTCTGGCACCCTCGCTGCCCAGGATCTGCGCCTCCCCCTGCGAACTCGTGTGCAGCCATTCAAGGGTACTGACTTATGGGAGTCCGCCGAGTTGAATGGAAATTTCACCGCGGCTCACTCGGCCATCATCATCTGCGATATGTGGGACAAGCACTGGTGCGGGGGCGCAACCCAACGCGTGGCCGAGCTGGCACACCGCATGGACCCCGTACTTCAGCGGGCTCGCGCGGCCGGAGTATTGGTGATCCACGCCCCTTCGGAAACCATGGAGTTTTACAAGCACGCGCCGCAGCGCCTGTTAGTCCTCAATGCACCAAAGGTAGAGCCACCACCAGATCGGAAAATCCCCGATCCTCCTCTTCCCATCGACGACTCTGATGGAGGCTGTGACACACCGGGAGATCACGAGCATCGGGCGTGGTCACGCGAGAACCCGATTCTCTCGATCGGCCCCAACGATGCCATCTCCGACAACGGTGCAGAAATCTACAATCTCTTACGCCAAAGAAGCATCAACACCATGTTCGTGATGGGAGTTCACACCAACATGTGCATCTTAAACCGGAGCTTTGCCATTAAGCAGATGACGCGGTGGGGCGTGAAGTGCATACTGGTTCGGGACCTGACCGACGCGATGTACAATCCCGCGCAAGCGCCCCACGTCTCCCACGCCCGTGGCACCGAACTGGTGATCGAATATATAGAGAGATATTGGTGCCCATCCACTCTGAGTAAGGATCTGCTGGCCGTGCTGGCGGGCATCCGCAACGGCAACTAGAACTGCGCTTCTATGAATCGACGAACCTTTCTTGCAGGCGCCGGCGCTGTCACCGCAAGCGCCGCGATGCAGGTGGCAGCGGCCCCGTCCGACCAGATCAACGTCGGTGTTATCGGAACGGGCGGCCGCGGGCAGCTGCTGATGGACCGCTTCGCGCAAAATCCATCGGTTCGCTTTACCGCCGTCTGCGACGTCTACGAACCGAACCTGGAAGCCGGGCTTTCCGCTGCCAAGGGCAAAGCAAAAGCCTATCGCCACTACCAGGAACTGCTTGCCGACAAGAGTATCCCGATTGTCATCATCGCGACTCCCGAGCATTGGCACCATCAAATGCTGCTCGATGCCTTGGCCGCCGGCAAGGACGTCTATGTGGAGAAGCCGCTCTGCCACACGCCCGAGCAAGGCGTCGAGCTGGTCAGCGCAGTGCGCAACTCCGACCGGATCGTGCAAGTCGGAATGCAGCGGCGCAGTTATCCGCTGTATCTCAAGGCTCGCGATATTCGGGCTGCGGGGACACTGGGCAGCGTGCGGCTGGTGCGGACCTGGTGGGTGAATAATAGTCTGACCAGCGGGCCCGATCGGAAGCTGGAGGGGCCGCTCGACTGGGAGCAGTGGCAAGGCCCGGCTCCTCGCCACGCTATGGATCTCGACCGCTTTCGCAATTGGCGCAACTACAAGGACTATTCAGGCGGCATCGTTGCCGACCAGGGCGCGCACATCTACGACAGCATTCATCTCATTCGTGGCGTCGGCTTTCCGAGCGCCGTGAACGCTTCGGCCGGTAAGGTGCATAGCAAGCAAGGCGAGACTCCGGAGACGGTGGTCGTCGTCGCCGAGTATCCGGAGGATTTCCTGGGTGTATTCACCATCAATTACGCCGCAATGCATTACCCGACTCGGCTCGACCAGCTCAATCAGTTTGACGGCGACCAAGCCCGCATGGACGTTGGCCGTGAGTTCCTGTCGGTCTTCCCGCAGGCCAATCCGGATACTCCGTCCATTACCGCGACCGGGTCTTTCTCCCAGGCCACCGACGCTCATATTCAGAACTTTCTAGAGTGTGTCCGGACGCGCAAGCAACCCAACGCCCCGGTTGAAAAAGGCTTTCAAGCAGCGTTGGTCATCCAGATGGCGAACCTTTCGCTGGAAACCGGGCGCCGTGTCAAGTGGAACGCCCAGACTCAGAAGGTCGAGGTCTAGCAGTGACTTCGCGTCGCGAGTTTCTTGCTGCCGGCGTCGGTTCGCTAGCCGGTTTCGCGGCTGAAACACGCACAACTCCGAAGATCTGCATCTTTTCGAAGCACCTTCAGTGGCTCAACATCGCGGATGCGGCCAATCTTGCGGCAGAGGCCGGCTTTGACGGAATCGATATTACCGTCCGCCCCGGCGGACACGTCACACCGGAAAACGCCGCTGCTGATCTTCCGACAGCGGTCGAGGCCGTCCGCAGGGCTGGGCTTGATGTGCCCATGATCACCGCGGGCATTGTGGACGCCCGTTCCCCTTATGCCGAGGCAGTTCTGCGGACCGCCAGCGCACTCAACATCCGGTACTATCGCTGGGGCGGGTTCCCCCTGGACGCCGGCAAATCGATTCCGCAACAGATTGAGGAAGACAAGCTGCGGGTCCGCGCCCTGGCGGCCCTCAACGATGAATTCGGTGAATGCGCGATGTACCACACGCACTCGGGAACCGGTGTGCTGGGTGCTTCCATCTGGGACCTCTATCTGCTCCTGAAGGATTTCAACCCAAACCGGCTCGCCGTCAACTTCGACGTCGCGCACGCCACCATCGAAGGCGGGCTCGGGGGATGGATCAACAGCGCCAGCCTGATTGCGCCCATGATGCGCGGTGTGGCACTCAAAGACTTCTACTGGGAGAAGGCGGCAAATGGCCAATGGGAACCACGTTGGTGCCCCATCGGCCAAGGCATGGTGCGATTCGTTCCCTTCTTTGAGTTTCTGCGCAAACAGGATTTCGCCGGCCCAATCCAGCTTCATTTCGAGTACCCGGAGCTGGCCGGTGCCAATGACGGCAAGCGCACCATAGGTATTAGCCGCAAGGAATTCCTCGATATCGTGCGGCGAGACCTGGCGACTACCAGGGCCCTGATGATTCATGCGGGACTGCATCATGCCTAGCCGGGCTTACCTCAGAACCACCCGCCGCCAGTTTCTCGCCACGGCTGCCATAGCTCCCGCCGTCTTGGCATCGCCTTCGTATCGCGGCATTCAAGTGGAAGACGTCAGCTTTGGCTACCAGGATTACCGCTATCGAACACCAATGAAATTTGGCGGCAACGTCGTGGAGCGGGTTACGTTGTTGAACGTGAACTGCACCGTGCGGAGAAGCGACGGGCGCGTGGCCCACGGCTTCGGGTCCATGTCGATGGGCAACGTGTGGTCGTTCCCTGCACTCCCCTACGAAACGACGCTGCCTGCCATGAAGGCGCTGGCGGCCCGGGTGGCAGCCATCACCAAGGACTCAAAAGTGCGCGGCCACCCCATCGACATCAATATCGCGTTGGAGCCGGCCTACCTGAGCGCCGCCGTGGATGTCTCGCAAGAGTTGAAGCTGCCCATTCCCATCCCAAAGCTTTGCACGCTGGTCACGTTCAGCCCTTTCGATGCCGCAATTCACGATGCATATGGCAAGCTTTACGGGCTAAGCAGCTATCACACCTATGGGCGCGAGTTCATGCCGAACGACTTGAGCTCCTATCTCTCGCCGGAGTTTCGCGGCGAATGGCTCGACCAATACATCTTGCCGGAGCCGAAGGCGCGGATGCCTCTTTACCATTTGGTCGGAGCGGTTGACCCGATCACGGACAGCGACGTTCACCAGCGCGTGGGCGACGGGCTTCCGGAAACGCTGCCGGAGTGGATTCGGTACAACGGCATTACCCACATCAAGATCAAACTCAATGGCTCCGATCTCAACTGGGACGTGTCGCGAGTCGTGACTGTTGACCGTGCGACCGCCGAAACCCAAAAGGCACGTGGTGTGTCGGATTGGGTTTACTCGCTCGATTTCAATGAGAAATGTCCCAACGTGGACTACCTTCTGGCGTTTCTGAAGCAACTGAAGGAGAGAGCCCCGTCCGGCTTTGCCCGGATCCAGTACGTGGAGCAGCCTACCAAACGTGACCTCAAGGCCGACCGGGCCAATGTCATGCACCAGGCGGCCAAGCTGATTCCTGTGGTCATCGATGAGTCTTTGGTCGACCTGGAAAGTTTGCAATTGGCGCGTGAAATGGGCTATTCGGGCGTGGCCCTAAAGTCCTGCAAAGGGCAGAGCCAAGTGCTTCTGATGGCCGCCGCTGGGCAGAAGAACAAAATGTTCTTATGCGTTCAGGATTTAACTTGCCCGGGTGCTTCCCTGATCGAATCCGCCGGCTTGGCGGCACACGTGCCCGGCGTTGCTGCCATTGAGGCGAACGCCCGGCAATATGTCCCGGCGGCGAACGACGCGTGGGCCAGGAAGTTCCCAGGCATCTTCGATATTCGGGATGGATACATGCAAACCGGCACCTTGCTGGGTCCAGGTTTAGGCGCGGTTCCTTAGCCAGGCGCCGACCCGCCTAAGGGTGTTTTTCGCCGCCAGACAAGGCCAGTCAGCGAGCGTGCTGTGGAATAGGGGACCGCGATCAAGACGGGACCCAGGACGAGGGCGGGAACAGGAAAGACTTCCCGGAGGATGAGGAACTGCGCGACGAGATCGAGCAGTATCGACATCGCGATTAGAACCGAGAGCTGCGAAAAGGCATGTTTGAGCAATGCGGATCGGTTCGGGCTGTGGAAGAGAAACGCAATGATGAACGGCGGGTGGCCCGCGCGAGCATCGACGATGCCACTTCGAATGCCAAGCAGAATAGCCACCGCCGGCTGGAGGAGGAAACGGAACTTGCCGGGGCCGGTCAGACGCTTGGGAATATCCTCCAGGAGTCGCGAGGAAAAAAGATAGATCTCCCCTGTGTTGTAAGTGTGCCGGAGGGCAAATGGCACGGACGCAACCAGCGCCACCGCCAGTGCGGCAAAGACAATGTGACGGAAATTTAGTTTGCGTTTCACTGTGGCAATGCCGAACCGTCGATCAGTACTTTTCGGGTATGAAGCGCCTGTTCTGCAGGGTGGCCTTATCGTCGTAGGAGCCCTTGGACGATCGCTTTGGCAGCTTCACCTTGTCGCGTTTGATTTCCTGGTAAGGAATCGCGCTCAACAAGTGTGAGATGACATTGAGGCGCGCCCGCTTCTTGTCGTCGGAGGTCGCAATATGCCATGGCGCATAGTCGCGGTCGGTGGCATCGAACATTTCATCGCGCGCACGGGAATAGCTGTACCAGCGGGACCGCGAAGGCAGATCGACGGGGCTCAGCTTCCACTGTCGCATCGGGTCTTCAATGCGCGCCTTGAACCGAGCTTCCTGTTCTTCGTTACTCACCTCCAGCCAGTACTTGATGAGAATGATCCCGCCTTCGGTGATGAACTTCTCCGCGACCGGGCAGCTCTCCAGGAAAGCATCCCTCTGCTGCGGGGTGCAGAAGCCCATGACATATTCCACGCCGGCGCGGTTGTACCAGCTGCGGTCGAAGATCACGATTTCGCCGGCAGCCGGGAAGTGCTGCATATAGCGCTGAATCAACATCTGCGTTTTCTCACGGTCGGAGGGAGCGGGGAGCGCCACCAGGCGGAACACGCGGGGGCTGACACGCTCCATGATGGCCTTGATCACGCCGCCTTTGCCGGCGCCGTCGCGCCCCTCGAAGATGACGATGGCGCGCAGGCCCTTGAGCTTCACCCACTCTTGCAACTTGCACAGTTCAGTCTGCAGCTTGCGTAGTTCCTTAATGTATTCCTTGTTCTTGAGCTTCGGCTCGGGACCGGAGTCGGATCGTTTCATTGGCTTGCTTTTCATATCTCCCTTTTTCATAAACTTCCTCCTGGCCATCGTCGATGTTTCCACCAAATTCATTGAAATGCAACTTTCAAACCAGCCCCGGTGGGGCTTCGGATTGGCCCAGGAATCAACTTACAGGAGGACGGCAAGGCGAGGATGACGCGATCCTCTGCGTATAAACACGCGATTCACGCTCCTCTCTAATGGGTTCCAATCTTGCGTCTGGAATCTCCAGGGCATATCATTCTGATTGCCAGAGCCATCCTGGGGCCCGCAAAACTGCGGGCATGTAAGATGAAACCGGATGTTACTTCATCCAGGGCTGAAGTACGCTAGCAACAACGCACTTCGAGAGAGTGCCCAGGGAGATCTCCACTGCTATGAGAATTAAACTATTTCAGGCGAGGCCGTTCGGAGTTGTTCGCAGTCTGCTGTCGCTGTTTTGTGCCGCACTCCTGGTGTCCGGCGATGGACTTTTGTTGGCGCAACCATCACAGGCCCCAGCAGCGCCGGACCAGCAGGCGGCGACGATTCCCGCAGACCAACTCGATTCGCTGGTGGCGCCCATTGCGCTCTATCCGGACCCTCTACTGGCCCAGGTATTGGCGGCGTCCACGTATCCGCTAGAGATCGTCCAGCTATATCAGTGGCTGGGGAAGAACAAAACGTTAAAGGACAAGGCCCTCGAAGATGCCGTCATGAAGCAGGACTGGGACCCCAGCGTTCAGGGTCTGGCCCCTATGCCCGATCTGGTTAAGCAGCTTTACGACAACATCAAGTGGACCACCGATTTGGGCAACGCATTTCTGGCCCAGCAGGCCGACGTAATGGAGGCCGTGCAGCGAATGCGGAAAAAGGCGCAAGAAAAAGGAACCCTGAAGACGACCGAGCAACAGAAAGTCGAAACGCAGGTCGTGGAGAGCAAACAAGTTATCGTGATTCAGCAAGCCAACCCCGAGGTGGTTTACGTTCCCACCTACAGCCCAACGGTGGTGTACGGAGCTCCTGTGTATCCGTACTATCCCTATGTTTATCCGGCCGGCTACGTCGCCACCGCCGCGATCAGCTTTGGTGTCGGCTTGGCTATCGGGGCCGCATGGGGTGGCGGCTGGGGTTACGGATGCGGCTGGGGAAGCAATAACGTTAACGTCAACATCAATAACAGCTTCAATAGGAATAGCAATACCAACATCAATCGCGGCGGCGGAGGAAATCGGGTTTCCAATCAGCCTGCCCGGGGAGGCGGCGGCAATAACTGGCAGCACAACCCGTCGCACCGCGGCGGCGCACCCTACGGGGACCGGGGCACGGCTAACAAGTTCGGTGGATCGACGCGAGGGGATTCCGTTGCAAACCGGCAGGCGAGTGCGCGCCAGAATCAGGGCAACCGGCAGCAGCCGGGCCAATCAAACCGAGGCGGAGCGTCTGCTTCTAACCGTCAGCAGCCGGGACAGACCAACCGCGGAGGCGCTTCTGCTTCTAACAACATGAGCCGGGGCGGCGGTGGCGGCCAGGATCGTGTCGGCAACCGCAGCGTGCCCAGCGGCGGTTCCTCGCGCGGCAGTGGAGGATTCGGCGGCGGTTCCAGCGGCTATAGCGGCAAGAGCGCGAAAGCCAGCAGTTCGCGAGGCTCTTCCAGCATGGGTGGTTCCCGCGGCGGTGGCGGTGGTTCCCGCGGCGGTGGCGGAGGGCGGCGGCGGTAGGTACGGCAGTGATTGAGGACAAACACATGAGACCAACTACACACAGCACCTTCCTATCGAAATCAGCTCTGGCTTTGCAAATGGCGGCCCTATCGTGTGCTCTGGCAGCGTACGCTCCCGCGGCGCCACAATCCAAACCAGACGCGGCCGCGCAGCCCGCACAGCTCTCCTTCGCCACGCCCCAGGAAGCGGCCAACGCCTTCGTCAAGGCGGCATCCGATTACGATGTTCCCTCTCTCATGCAGATTCTTGGGCCGGACGGCAAGAGCATCGTTTCTTCGGCCGATGCCGTCGCCGACAAAAACACCGCCATCGAGTTCGCCGCCAAAGCCCACGAAAAAATGGACGTGGTCATCGACCCCAAAAACCCGAAGCATGCAACCCTGGTTGTCGGCAACGAGGATTGGCCCTCTCCCATTCCTATCGTGAGCCGCGGGGGCAAATGGCAGTTTGACACCAAGGCGGGCCTTCGGGAAATTCTGTACCGCCGGATAGGGACTAACGAGCTCGACGCCATCACGATATGCCGCGGCTTTGACGACGCCCAAATGGAGTACGCTTCGCAAATCCACGACAACTCCGGGGTGAATCAATACGCTCAGAAGTTCATCAGCACGCCTGGCACGCAGGACGGCCTGGCTTGGAAAAACCCGGATGGCACGTGGGGAGGTCCGATCGGGGACAAGGTGGCGGAGGCCCTGGCGGAGGGCTATGGCGACAAAGCCAAGCCCTTCCACGGTTACTATTTCAAAATGCTGAAGGGACAGGGACCGAATGCACCGCTCGGCCAGCTCGATTACGTCATCGAGGGAGCGATGATCGGAGGCTTTGCCATGGTCGCCGTGCCAGCCGACTATCGCGTCACGGGCGTCAATACCTTCATGGTCAGCTACGACGGAGTGGTTTATCAGAAGGACTTGGGCCCCAATTCGCTGGAAATCGTCAAGGGTATGGATCGCTACAACCCAGACAAGACCTGGCACATAACCGACGACAATTGGCCCCCTGACGCCACGAACTGAGGGCCTTCGTCGCGGCTGTACCGTCCGTGCGCCACGGCGCCAACCGGAATGGTTACTAGGGGGGGGACTCAAGCCGTGGCCCGCTTGTTCGCTGAGCCGGTGCGGCTTAGAGGGTGAAACACGTGGAGAATCAAAAATTTGTTGACGTCACCGAACAGAAGCGACTGAACGATGCCCGGGAGGAGGGAATCCCGTGGAAGAAATGGGGACCTTACCTTAGCGAGAGACAGTGGGGCACCGTTCGCGAAGACTACAGCGACGACGGTAATGCTTGGGGCTACTTCTCGCATGACCAATCCCGCTCCCGCGCCTATCGTTGGGGCGAGGACGGCCTCGGTGGCATCAGCGATGAGAAGCAGCGGCTGTGCTTCGCCCTCGCTTTATGGAACGAACGCGATCCCATCCTGAAGGAACGCCTGTTCGGGCTGACCAACAGCGAGGGAAACCATGGCGAGGATGTGAAGGAGTACTACTTCTACATCGACAGCACCCCCACGCACTCCTACATGAAGTATCTCTACAAGTACCCGCGGCGGGAGTTTCCCTACCGCGACCTGGTTGAGACGAATGGCAGGAGATCGCGAGAGGAGTTTGAGTACGAGTTGCTCGATACCGGCATCTTCGACGACGACCGGTACTTCGACGTCTTTGTGGAATACGCCAAAGATGGTCCGGACGACATACTCATCCGCATTACCGTTCACAACCGCGGCCCGGAAGCGGCCCGTCTTCGCGTGCTGCCGACCTTGTGGTTCCGGAATACATGGTCGTGGGGCGAGGAGGACCCGAAGCCTTTACTGCGCCAGTCGGCGCCCGGTGTCATCGCCGCCTCGCACCACGAACTCGGTGAATATTGGCTTGCATGCGATGGAGCACCCGAACTGCTCTTTACCGAGAATGAGAGCAATGCCGGCCGCCTGTGGGGCCAACCCAACCCGTCGCCCTATGTGAAGGACGCGTTCCACAACTATGTGATAGCGGGAGAGGCCGGAGCGGTGAATCCGGCTCACGTCGGAACCAAAGCCGCGGCCCATTACCAGCTCGAAGTGCCAGGCGGCGGCAGCCAAACCGTGCGCCTGCGACTCAGATCGACCCCGGCGCCCGAAGCGTTCAATCGCTTTGAGCAGGTATTCGAAACCCGGATTGCAGAAGCCGACGAATTCTATCAGCACATTTCCCCGCAATCGCTGAACGAAGACCAGCATCGTGTGCACCGGCAAGCGTTGGCGGGAATGCTGTGGACCAAGCAGTATTACTATTTCGACTTGGAAAAGTGGCTGAGAGAGCATCATAGTCATCCACTTGCCGAATCGGTCCGGCACGGCGTGCGCAACACCGAATGGCTCCACATGCTCAACGCAGACATCATCTCGATGCCTGACAAGTGGGAATATCCCTGGTACGCGGCTTGGGACCTTGCCTTCCACACCGTCGCGCTCTCGCTGGTGGACTTTGATTTCGCCAAAGAGCAGCTTCTGCTGATGCTGCGGAATCTCTATTTCCACCCCAACGGGCAGATTCCCGCCTACGAGTGGAACTTCAGTGATGTCAATCCGCCTGTGCACGCCTGGGCTACCTTGTGGCTCTACAAATACGAGCGCACGCTCGGGCGGTCCGACCCGCGTTTCCTGGAACGGTCGTTCCAGGGCCTGATGCTTAACTTCAATTGGTGGGTCAATCGGAAGGATCCTTCGGGCCGTAATGTCTTCGCCGGAGGCTTCCTTGGCCTGGATAACATCGGCGTCTTCGATCGTAGCGCCGAACTGCCCACCGGGGGCACGCTGGAGCAGGCCGACGGCACGGCCTGGATGGCTTTCTACTGCCAGTGCATGCTCGAGATGGCTATTATTCTGTGCGACTACGACGCGATGTACGAAGAGGTGGCCTTCAAATTCATCCAGCATTTCATGTGGATCGCCTATGCCATGGACCGCATCGGCGAGCATCACGACGACATGTGGGACGAGCCGGACGGCTTCTTTTATGACGTGCTAAGGCTGCCCGGCGGGGATGCCATGCGCTTGAAGGTGCGCTCGCTGGTGGGGCTCTTGCCGTTGTGCGCGTCCACTGTCTTCGATGCCGATTCGGTCGCTCTCCATCCCAAGCTGCTGGAGATGATGAACCTGTTCCGGAAACGTCATCCGGAGCTGGTTTCTCATCTGGCGCCGATGGACGAGGGCTTCATCGGATTCAAGGGGCGCCGCCTGCTTTCGATCCTGAACCAGAAGAAGTTGGTGCGGGTGCTCGGCTACATGCTCGACGAGAACGAGTTTCTTGGGCCGCACGGCATTCGTTCCCTGTCCCGCTATCACCTCGATCACCCGTTCACGTTCTGGGTCGGCCATCAGGAGTTCAAGGTGCAATACCTGCCGGCGGAGTCGAATACCGGGATGTTCGGCGGGAACTCCAACTGGCGAGGTCCGGTGTGGATGCCGGCCAATGCGCTCATCCTCCGGGCACTCTTGAATCTCTACCAGTTCTACGGCGACGACTTCAAGGTTGAGTGCCCCACCGGCTCCGGCCAATACATGACCCTGTTCGAAGTGGCGCACGAGATTGCGCGTCGGCTGACGGGTACCTTCTTACGTGACGCCCACGGGCAGCGGCCGGTCTACGGAGGCACTGCCAAATTCCAAAACGATCCGCATTGGCGCGACCTCATTCTCTTTTACGAGTACTTCCATGGTGATAACGGAGCGGGCCTCGGCGCCAGCCATCAGACCGGTTGGACCGGCTTTGTCGCCCCCCTGCTCGATATCTTCGGGCGTCTTGACGCCGGCGCTGTTCTCGAGACGGATCGGGAACGCCTGACTGACCGGCTCATGAGAGCCCAGGTAGGGGGAGAGAAGGCCCGCGTTTGATCGAGCGAGGCACATTCACGATTTGCGTAATCGGAAGCCAGGCTCTGCAGAAAACAAAGAACACGACCGAGATTTGGCGTAAACCCAAACAAGAGGAGCAGTTATGAAATCAAGTATCACCCATCGCAAAACCCGGAGAACCATAATCAGCGCGGCCCTGTTGCTGGCGTTAGTGGCACTGTCCGGCACAGCCGCTTATGCCCAAACCAAGCTACAGGGAACCATCACGGGGCGAAGCGGAACGGAAATCATTTTGCAGACGGCGGATTCGCCCAAGGTCATCGTCTTGCTGACTGACAGCACCGATGTGGCTCAGTTGCAGGGAGCCTTTAAGGCCCGCAACAAGAAAATGTCAATGGCTGCCCTCGTCCCCGGGCTCCCCATTCAGGTACAAGGCGCTTACGACGACAAACACCAGCTGGTTGCCAAGACCATCCGGTTCAAGGGCAATGATCTGGAGCAGGCGTATTCCATCCAGGCGGGTTTGGCCGAAACCAAAGAGACCTTAGAAAAGACCACCCAGCAGGCCCAGCAGAACCAGGAGGAGCTGGCAAAGCAGAATGCCGCGCTGGCCGCGCAGAACGAAGCGCTGAAGCAACAACAGGAGGCGTTGACCCAACAGGAGAAGAATATCGCCGCCAATAAAGCAGCCATCGCCGCGAACAGCGCGCGATTTGGGCAGCTCCACGATTACTACATCATCGACGAAGTAACCGTTTATTTCGGCAACGGTAAGACCAAGGTGGACCCCAAGGACAACGCGCCGCTGGTTGCTCTGGCTGACAAAGCCAAGACCGTCAAAGGCTACATGGTTGAGGTCAAAGGCTATGCTTCCGCGTCGGGCAGTGCTGCCCTGAACCAGAAGCTGAGTGATGAACGCGCCAAAAACGTTACCAACATCTTGATACAGCAGGGTCACATCCCGCTAACCAACATGCTCGCTCCAGGCGCCATGGGTGAGATCGAGGCGGGCCAGTCCGCGAGCACGCCGGACACCGAAGCCGCCAGCCGCCGCGTCGTGGTCCGTATACTCCAGAACAAGGCCATCGCGGGATTGTAGACAGTTACACGATCGCAGAGAGCGGTGACCCCCCATGCCAGTGAGAGGCGCGAATAGTGCGCCAATTCGCGCACCTCGGCTTTATTCTCTAAGGCCTAGTTTTACCCCGCTCGCGTAGTGTTTAAGAGGGGTCGGCCCGGTTCGTGGTCTGGACGAGGCGCTGGCAGCCCAAGTGCCTTTTCCGCGTGATCGAGATCCCGACGCCGCGCTGGACCGCCTACGATGCGAAGTACTACGGCACGAAGCCGCTCCCCGGCACTCCCATGACCGTCACCGAGCGCGCCTACACCTCGCCGATCTGGTATACGCCTTAGGGGGTCTGCCGGCGCCGGAAGAACTCAGGGCGTCCCTGGATATACAGAGATCATCCACGGAGCCTTCGGCCGGGTTGTCACGCCACGACGCGCAGGCCGAGGTGTTTGGCGAATGGGTCGAAATCCCGGTCGTTGTGCAGCAGATCGTACCCGCTCTCGATGCATCGGGTCGCGATCACGGCATCGATGGTCGGGCTAAGCCATTGAAAATGGAGCGGGAGACGGGAATCGGACCCGCAACCAACAGCTTGGAAGGCTGTGACTCTACCATTGAGTTACTCCCGCGCCCTGGGGATACCCCTATTCTATGCGTTGCCGGTTTGGACGGTCAACGCGAACAGGCCGCAACAGCCGCAAGCACCCCAAAGGCGAATTGTTAGCCTGATCCTATACACCTTTGCAAGTCAGAAAGCACGTACCCAGGCGTGACGAGTAGGTTCCTAACACTCGAACCAGCAGCCGCTCTTACAGCGTCGTCGCCTTATCGCGGTTGGATCTGGCTGAACATCCTCAGCCTTGACGCACCGGTAGTGGCGCTGCTCTGGCAGGCACTGTTTTCCCGCTGCCTGCACGTTCACATTCGCTGGCCCTCGATTGTAGCGCTTGCGCTCTCTACTTGGATGATTTACGCGATAGACCGCCTTTTGGATGCGCGTTTACCAAGCGCCGGCCCCCTGAGTTTGCGCCACGAGTTTTCGCGCCAGCACAGAACCTTGATGCTAACCTCGGTTGGATTTGCCATCGCACTTTTGCTTTGGACCTGCCTGCACCTGAGGCCTGTGGTGTTTCAGAACGGCATCTGGATGCTGGGCGCCGTGGCCGTCTACTTCGCGATTGTGCATTTCGCACCAGCAGCAATTCGCCGCCTTTTCCCGAAAGAAGTTGTAGTGGGAGTGCTCTTCGCGTTAGGCACCTGCGTCGCGACATTTTCGCTCGCCGGACGTGCCGAGCCGGCGGGGTTACGCTTGGCACTGATAACCCCAACCGTTCTTTTTGCCGCACTGTGCTCGCTGAACTGTATCGCCATCGAGTTCTGGGAATGGGGCCGAAGCGGAAAGGCCGCACCCATTCACCCGCTGACTGCGTGGGTGGGCGCGCGTGTCCATTGGACCGCCTTGGCGATTGCCGCGCTTGCGCTTGTGCTCATGCCATTCGAGCCGCTGCGGCCATTGTTCATCGCGGGCATCTTCAGTGCCGGCAGCTTCGTGTGGTTAGGAGCACGAAGTGATTCCCTGCCCTTGAACACCCTGCGAATGCTGGCGGACGCGGCACTGTTGAGCCCGCTATTGCTGCTCGCCATTGCCTCGTAGCCGCTGGATGTCTTCGTCGATGAACTGCGGATGATGGACTGCGATCCGATTGCGCGATTCTATCGCTGGATTGAGTACGCGGCGTTCGGTCCCCTGCTGCAGCGCATGCGCCTGCATTGGCTTAGAGAATTGCGCGGCGCAAAACGCGTGCTGATACTGGGCGGCGGTGACGGCCGGTTTCTTTCGCACTTCGCCTCCGCGTATCCCGCGGCTGAGGTGCATTACATCGACTCCAGCGCCCGTATGCTCGACTTGGCGCGCAAACGCATTCGGAGAGCCGGGCTGGCGAACCCCGATCGGGTAATCTTCACGCAAGGTGATGCGCTAACCGCTGCGCTTCCGGGAAAGGACTACGACCTCGTCGTTTCGCATTTCTTCCTGGATTGCTTCGACGAGCCGGGGCTCTCACAACTGGCCCATCACGTTGGTCCGCATCTGGCGCCAAACGTCACTTGGGTGGTCTCCGATTTTCGCGAGCTCCAGGACAGCCTGATGGCGCCCGTGTTTGGCTTCTATCTGCGCCTTATGTTTTTGTTCTTCCGCTATACCAGCGGACTTCAAACCAGGCGCCTGGCGGATTATTCCGTCTTTCTAAGGAGGCTGGGTTTCGTTCGTTCCAAGCAGGCAACCAAACTGGGCGGGTTCGTGTTTTCCGAGATTTGGAGTAGAAGCCCTGGCCGCAAACCGACGTGACTATGCGACGCGCCGGATGAGTCGCGCGGGCAGCATGATAATCGACTCCACCAAACCAAAGACTCCTCGGACGGTGATGCCGATAATGCGCAAGGGCAACGTCAAGAGCCAGATGATCGGATAAGCCACGAGTGCCAGAAGCGCGAGTGGCCATGACAACAGGAAGAGTAAGCACCACAGGATAAAAGTCAGCATGGTGAACGCCCTAACCTAAAGATACGCGCGGCGCCGCAGAAAGTTCCCGCTTTGATAGAATCGCAGCCGTCGATGAAGAAAACCTTTGTTGTTCTGGCCTTAGTTGCCGCCGCAGCAGCCGCCGTCTCTATCCCGAACATTCCCTGGAAGCCGAACGACAGGAATCGGCCACTCCCGCCCATCATTCAGCCGGCTACTCCCAGCACGCAGGCTGAACCCGGCAAGCCTCCTTCCGATGCTGTGGTCCTTTTCAACGGCAAGGATCTGAACGGGTGGGTCAGCGCGAAGGGCGGGCCGGCAAAATGGAAAGTCGGTGACGGGTACTTTGAAACAGTAAAAGGGAGTGGGGACATCGACACCGAGCAATCCTTCGGCGATTGCCAGTTGCACGTCGAATGGGCGGCTCCGAATCCGCCGCACGGCGAGGACCAGGACCGCGGCAACAGCGGTGTATACCTGATGAAGCGCTACGAGATTCAAGTTCTCGATTCTTACGTCAACAAGACCTATGCAGACGGACAGGCGGGAGCCGTTTATGGCCAATATCCGCCCCTGGTGAATCCCAGCCTGCCGCCGGGAGAATGGCAAACCTACGACATTGTCTTTCACGGACCGCGCTTTGCTTCCGACGGGTCAGTCACCAGGCTGGCGAACGTGACCTTGATCTACAACGGCGTACTGGCGCAGGATCATGTGCAACTCACCGGCCCGACGGAGTGGGAATCCAGGCCACCCTACAAGGTTCATCCCACCAAGCAGCCCTTGCGGCTGCAAGACCACGATCATCCGGTGAGGTTCCGCAATCTCTGGATCCGTGAGATACCTGATTCAGAATAGGTCTCTGTAGACTCACTCGTCTGCTGCCGGCGTCTCCCACTTCCCACTGCGCCCCGCTTTGAATATGGCATCAATGACCGTCATATTCCTGATCGCGTCCTCCAACGGCACAGGCACCGGCGTGCCTTCTAGAATCGATTGCGAGAAGGCATCGCCTTGAATCGTGTACTGATCGCAGACCGGAAATTCTTCCGTGCGCATCCCCCCACCAAACAGGTCTTTGCCGTTGTCGACGAAGATCCGGCAAGGCCTGTCGGGTGGAGCATTAAATGGGATATCAATCTGCACGCGGCCCTTTGTCCCGAAAGCCTGGAAGGTCTGGTACGGCACCAGCTGCGTGCTGCACGTGAATAGCGCTTCGCCGGGACCGAAATCAAGGATGGCTGAGGCCAGGTAGTCGGTTCCCATGTCCGGGTCGTAGCTCACTAAGCCCGAGACCCGGGCAGGTTCTCTCTCGAAGAGGAAACGCGACATAGTGATGGGGTAGCAACCCACGTCCATCAAGCCGCCGCCACCATAGGCCGGAACATTGCGGACATTGGCCGGATCGCGATTGAAATAGCTAAAGGCTGCCACGATGCTGCGGAGTTCTCCAAGCTCCCCCGACCGGACAATCTCCCTCACACGGAGCCACTGCGGGTGGGTCTTCACCATGAACGCCTCGCCAATCAGGACACCCGCCGCGTCCCGAGCCCGAATGAGCGTTCGAGCCTCCTCGGCGGAAAGCGCGATCGGCTTTTCGCATAAAACGTGCTTGCCCGCCTCGGCCGCTTTGACGGACCATGGCACGTGCAGGTGGTTAGGCAGGGGATTGTAAATGGCGTCGATATCGGGATCGGCGAGCAGGTCCTCATAGCGGCCATACGCCTTCGGAATCGCCAATTGCCGTGCGGCTTCGCGGGCCTTATTAAGATCGCGCGAGGCAATGGCTGAAACCTGTGTCAGGCGCCCCTTCTGCATGGCGGGAATCACCTTCTTCACCGCGATATTTGCTACTCCCAGCACTCCCCAACGGATGGCGTTTGGCATAAGACTAAAGTCTCCTACAAGCTCAGTCACATCATATTGTGAACTGGCCGTTACAGCTGGTATTCCATCTCTTATCCACTTGACCCACAAAAGCCGTTCAGCGTCTAATAGGAAAACGCGCCTTCGAATAGCGCGCTTTGTAGGGGAAGTAGTACAGTAGTGCGAGTTAGCTTTCGAGCAAGTTGGGAATGCAGGTCCGGCAGTTGACAGAGGCCGGTTCGGAGCGAGCCTCCAGTCGCCTCGGTTCAGGAAACCCCATGAATACGCGTCCATTGAAGATTGTGGCAACCTTGTTGGCCCCGGCAATGGCCTTTGGTCTGGAAGAGAAGCGCATCGCCAACATGTTCGACCCGCTGGCGACGCCTGCGGATGAAGTGGTCAAGATGGCGATTTTGGCCCTCTTGATCTGCGGAGCCATTTTCCTGGTTGTGGCTGGACTGCTTGCCTACATCATTTTCAAGTTCCGGCGCCAGCCGGGCGATAACGCGGCAGAGCCTCCTCAGGTTTACGGCAGTAACCAGATTGAAATCGCTTGGACAGTAATTCCTCTACTGATTGTTTTCGTCTTGATCATGGTCACGGCCCGGGTTGTTTCGGCCGTACAAAATAAGGGATTCCCGGCTGACGCGATACACGCCACAGTGATCGGACACCAATGGTGGTGGGAACTGCGCTACCCCGAACTGGGCATCGTGACAGCGAATGAGCTTCACGTGCCCGTAAGTTCAAAAGAGGGAGGATTACCAACGGTGCTCACTCTTCAGTCCGTGGACGTGATTCACAGTTTCTGGATTCCGCAACTCGCCGGCAAGACGGATGTCATTCCAAACCGCGATAACCACATGTGGATCGACCCGCGCGAGCCGGGCATCTATTTTGGAAACTGCGCCGAGTATTGTGGCACCCAGCACGCCAAGATGCTGATACGGGTTGTGGTGCACCCGAAAGACGAATTCGACGCGTGGGTGGCTAATGAGAAGAAACCGGCTGTAAGCGACCCGGCCGTCGCCGAGGGCCGCGCCACCTTCGAGTCCCTTTCCTGCGTCAACTGCCACACCATTCGCGGGACAGTCGCGGCAGGAGTTTTCGGACCTGACTTGACTCACCTCATGAGCCGCCAGGTGCTCGCATCGGGGGCCATCACGAATACACCAGAACATCTGCGAGCCTGGATCCACGACCCGGACCAAGATAAGCCTGGCAGCCTGATGCCGGCGATGCAGCTATCCGACCGGGAACTGGACCAGGTTGTCGCGTATCTCGAGACGCTGAAGTAGGAGAAGACCTGGATGGCGACGCTAGATTACCCACTCGACAGGCCAATCCCGCAGGGAAGAGAATTCTCGTTTTCGTCTCTGGTTCACGAATGGGTTGCCACGGTCGACCACAAGAAACTCGGCTTGATGTATGTCATCTCGTCGTTGCTCTTTTTGGTGATCGCGGGCCTGATGGCGACCGTCATGCGCATTCAGCTCGCCTTCCCGAACAATCATTTTGTTGAGCCCAACACATTCAACCGCCTGTTCACGATGCATGGCACCACCATGGTCTTTCTGGTCGGCATGCCGATCCTGGCGGGTTTCGCGAACTATCTGGTGCCCCTTATGATCGGCGCCCGGGACATGGCTTTCCCCCGGCTCAACGCGTTCGGCTTCTGGATTTTCCTGTTTGGCGCTTTACTTCTGTATTTCAGCTATCTCGGAGGAGACGGCCTCTATGGCGCGGGTTCCGCGCCCGACGTGGGCTGGTTCGCCTATGCTCCTCTGACCGGCCGTGCGTTCTCACGCGGTGCGAGCACCGACTACTGGATCCTGGGCATCCTGCTTACTGGAATTGGCAGCATCGTCAGTGCCCTGAATGTCATTGTCACCACGCTCTCGATGCGCGCGCCGGGAATGACCCTCGGTCGCATGCCGCTCTTTGTCTGGATGATGTTCGTCGATGCGTGGATGGTTCTCGTGGCGCTTCCTCCCTTATCGGCCTGCCAGATCATGCTCCTGTTGGACCGGTTCCTCGGATCGAATTTCTTCGACACCCAGGCCGGGGGGTCAGCCGTATTGTGGCAGCACTTCTTCTGGATTTTCGGGCACCCCGAGGTCTACATCCTCATCTTCCCCGGCTTTGCCTGCATTTCTGAAGTGATCCCGGTCTTCTCCCGCAAACCGATTTTTGGCCGTCCGGCCATGATCGGCGCGACTGTCTCCATTGGCTTTATCAGCCTCGGCGTGTGGGCGCACCACATGTTCGCGGTTGGTATGACCTCCATGGGCAACACGTTTTTCGCGGCGTCCACGATGTTGGTGGGCGTTCCTACCGGGATCAAAATCTTCAACTGGCTGGCCACCATGTACGGCGGAAAGCTGCGTATGGAAACGCCGCTCCTTTTCTGCTGCGGATTTCTGTTCCAGTTCCTGGTTGCCGGACTCACGGGAATCATGCTGGCCATCGCTCCCTTCGACTGGCAGCTCACCGACTCGTATTTCGTAGTCGGACACTTTCACTTCGTGCTGATCGGGGGCCTCATCTTCGCCCTCTTCGCCGGAATGTATTACTGGTTCCCAAAGGTGTCGGGAAAGTGCCTCAACGAAACCATAGGCAGATGGCATTTCTGGCTCTTCGCAATTGGGTTCAACATGACGTTCATCCCGCAGCACTTCCTCGGAATCCTGGGAATGCCCCGGCGAATTTACACCTATGAAGCGGGACGTGGTTGGGACACCATGAATCTGATCTCCACCCTCGGCGTCCCCCTTCAGGCCATTGGCGTTGCGCTCTTCGTCGTCAACATCATTTGGACCCTGTGGAAGGCGAAGCCCGCGGGCGACGATCCCTGGGATGCCTGGACCTTGGAATGGGCGACCACGTCGCCCCCGCCGGAGTACAACTTCGAAGACATACCGGAAATCCGTAGCAGCCGCCCCTTGTGGGACCTCAAACATCCCGAAGACCCCGACTGGAAGTATGAGTAACGTTCCGGCGCAGCACGAGCGTCACTGGAAGGAAAACGAGTAGCGACCGATGGCCACAGCCTCATTACCGGCAACCTCAACCTGGAAACTGCCCGACCGGGGAACGATGGGCATCATCTGCCTGATCACCACCGAGTCCGCGCTGTTCACCATTTTCGTAGTCGCTTACCTGTTCTACATCGGCAAGAGCCTGAATGGGCCCTACCCAAAGGACATTCTCGAATACCCCTGGTGGGCGAGCTTCTGCCTGCTCTCCAGCAGCGGCACCATCGTGTTTGCCGAACACGCCCTGAAGCACGAACAGATGGGCAAGTTCAAACTGTGGTGGACCATCACAATCCTGCTGGGCCTCGAGTTCCTCCGCCAAACGGGGATCGAGTGGCATGATTTCATCGTCGATAAGCACTTCACCATCTCCACCAACCTGTTTGGAACCACCTTTTACTCGCTGGTTGGCCTCCATGCCAGTCACGTCATTGTCGGCATGTTTTTCCTGCTGCTAACGCTGGTTGTCACGTTGGGGGGCTTCCCCATAGCCACGCAGCAGCGGCGCGTCAAGTTTCTCTCCTGGTACTGGCATTTTGTGGATGCCATCTGGGTAATTGTCTTCACGGTGGTCTATGTCATTGGACGCTGAATCGAATCCTCACAATCCGGACGGGCACCACTCCGGCGACAGTGTACAGCTGCCGGCGCCCACGTTCTGGCCCATGGTGCTTGCCTTTGGCCTCACGCTGCTGATGGCCGGCCTCGTCACGCAGATTGCGGTCAGCATTGTCGGTCTGATCATCTTCATCTGCGCCGCCTATGGCTGGTGGCATGCCGTCATCCCGCATGAAGCACACGAGCTGGTGCCACTGCGCGCGCACGCATTGCGGGCATCGCCCATACGCACCAGCGTCCACAGCGTAGCGCATCTAAAAGCGGGTGAGCAGCAGCACCGGGTTCGCATACCGGAGGAGATTCATCCGTATTCGTCCGGCATTAAGGGCGGGCTCGCCGGCGGCGCAGCCATGGCTGTGCTGGCTTGCCTTTATGGACTGGTTGTCGCAGGCAGCATCTGGTATCCGATCAATCTGCTGGCGGCGGGAGCAGACCCCGCGATGGCCAACGCCACATTGGAAGAGCTGAAGGGCTTTCACCCAATGGCATTCGGCATAGCCTTCGTGGGGCATGGAATCATTTCCCTGCTGGTCGGCATGTTGTATGCCGTTTCGCTGCCGATGTTCCCCAAGCGAGCGCCGCTTTGGGCGGGTATCATCGCGCCACTCTTCTGGACCGGCATTGTTGCCGCAAGCCTCGAACTTGTCAACCCCGCGCTGAACTCGCGGATTAACTGGCCTTGGTTCATCGTCTGCCAGCTCGGCTTTGGCCTGGTCGCGGGCTTCGTCGTGTTTCGCACGCAACGTGTGGAGACGATGCAAAATTGGCCGTTCGCCTATCGCGCTTCCGTCGCGGCGGGCGGTATGCGTCCGCCCGGCTCCGGCGACGAAGGATCAGGCGGGGAGGCTCCGAAAGAGCAATGAGAAGGCTATTGCCGGCAGTGCTCGCCGTTTCCTTACTCGCGCTGGCGCCCGGATGTGACAAGGCTCCTGGCAAGCCCAAGCCCGCCCCCCTCCTGCCGGAAGAGGTTTTGGATTTTCACGATCTCTACGCCGCGAATTGTCAGGGGTGCCACGGTGAGAAAGGGGGCTACGGCCCGGCGCCTCACATCAGCGATCCGCTTTACTTGAAGCTGGCCGGCCGGGAGGCCATTCGTAAGGTTGTCGCTGAAGGGCGCCGCGGCACCCCCATGCCGGCCTTCGCCGCTTCGATGGGCGGTCCGCTCTCCGACAAACAACTCGATGCCCTATTGGATGGCATGGAGAAAACCTGGGGCACTCCGGTTGATCTACATGGAGCGGCGCTGCCTCCCTACAGCGAGGCCGATTCGATTGCCGCAGGCCTTCAGCCCGGCGATCCGGAGCGCGGCCACAAGACATACCTGACCTATTGCGTGCGCTGCCATGGCACCGGCACCGGTAAGTCGCCGGTCGGCCCCATCGCGAATCCCAATTACCTGGCTCTCGCCAGCAATCAAAGCTTGCGCACCACGGTGATCATCGGCCGGTCCGATCTCGGCATGCCGGACTGGCGCAACCGCATCCCCAACCACACCATGAGCAATCAGGAAATCTCAGACGTCGTTGCGTGGCTGGCATCTCTGCGGCCGGCTTACTCCAACGTCGCGCAAGTAGCCGCCGCGTTGCCAATGCCCGGCACACCGACCGCTGCCAAGGAGCCTAAGCCATGAACCCGACCCTTCCTCCCGTGCTCGGCTCGCCGGAGGCCGAGCCCCATGCGCCCACGCCGACTCGCCGCAATCTGCTCTTCAAGGCCGGCGTTGCCCTAAATGCGGTAGGCGCCTTACTCCTGGGCCTGCCGCTGATCGGCTTCATATTCTCCAGTTTTTTCCACAAGCACCTGGGGAACAGTTGGATTTCGCTCGGGACTCTCGACAAGTTCCCGGTTAACGAAACCAAGCTGGTCATCTTCCGCAACCCGTTCACTCGTCCGTGGGACGGTGAGACGGCCGACATCCCCTGCTACGTCCGCCAATTGCCGGATGGAAATTTCAAGGTGTTTGCGGTGAACTGCGCCCACCTCGGCTGCCCGGTCCGCTGGTTCGAGGAATCGGGCCTCTTCATGTGCCCCTGCCACGGCGGCGTTTACTACTCAGATGGCTCCCGAGCTTCCGGGCCGCCACCGCGTGGACTTTTCGAATACCACTACAAGGTCGAGAACGGCGAAGTGTTCGTCAAGGGCGGAGAAATGCCCACGCTGGCTAACCCCGTTTAAACAGGAACCCTTATGAACACACTCCGGTCAATTGCGCTTTGGATCGACGATCGGCTCCACCTGACGAAGCTGTTTGAATCCACGGCCGGCCACCATGTCCCAGCCAGTGCCGGCAGCTGGTTCTATGTGTTCGGCAGCGCCACGCTGCTTTGCTTCGTCATCCAGATCATCACGGGCACCTGCCTGGCCTTTGTATACGTTCCCTCCACCAACGAAGCCTGGACCAGCCTGCAGTATCTGAATCAGGAGCAGTACCTGGGATGGCTCCTGCGCGGCATCCACTATTGGGGCTCGAACTTTATGGTGGCCATCATGACCCTGCACATGATCCAGGTCTTCCTGTTCGGCGCCTACAAGTACCCACGTGAGATGACCTGGATCAGCGGCATATTCCTGATGCTCCTCACGCTCGGCATGGCCTTCACGGGCCAGGTGCTGCGATGGGACTCAGACGCCTACTGGGGCCTCGGCATCGGCGCTTCCATCATGGGCCGCTTACCCCTCATCGGCGGCAACATGGTTCACCTGATGTTAGGCGGCCCGATTATTGCCGGCGAGACGCTATCCCGCTTTTTCACGCTGCATGTGTTCATGATTCCCGGCTTCATCATTGCGCTGGTCAGTATTCACCTGCGCCTGGTTCTCAGCAAGGGCATCAACGAGTATCCGAAGCCCGGGCATCCTATCAGCAAGGCGACCTACGACGCCGAGTACGCCGAGATCATTCGTAAAGAGGGCGTCGCATTTGTGCCTCACGCCATCGGGAAAGACCTCATCTTCTCGGCTGTAATCATTGTCGCCATTCTCACCTGCTCAATCGTATTTGGCCCGCACGGGCCGTCGGGACTGCCCTTCCCGGCCCGTGTCGATACCGCTCCCCGCCCCGACTTTTACTTTCTGTTTCTCTTTGCCGCCCTGGCATTGTTACCCGATTGGATGGAAGAGTTCGTCCTCTTCGTGGTGCCGGGCGTCTTGCTGGCCATCTTCATCGCTCTGCCGTTCATCTCCCCGGCTGGAGAAAAGAGCTATAAGAAGCGGCCCGTCGCGGTTCTCACCGTCGTCCTGGTCATGCTCATTATTACGGTCCTCTGCTACCTCGGAATTGCGTCGCCGTGGTCACCGCATATGAATGCGTGGACCAGCGATCCGGTTCCGGTGGCGTTCATCAAAGGACGAACGCCGGTTGAACTGCGCGGCGCGGCCGTACTCCAAGCCAAGCAGTGCCGCAATTGCCACTCCCTGGGCGGCCACGGCGGAGAGCGGGGACCCGCGCTCGATGACGTCGCCTCGCGGCTCACCAGAGATCAGTTGGTCCGGCAAATCATCCAAGGCGGCGGTAACATGCCCGCTTATGGCAAGAACCTGAACCCCGCGGAAGTGGAGTCGCTGGTAGCGTTCATGGCAACGCTGCATACGGGCACGAACCCGCCGGCTCGCGACTCCGCCGTTCCCGCTGTGCCGCCGGCCGTCGGCCTCCATGCGCTAAGTGGCGCGGGCTGCCAGCCTGCTGAGCCGAGAGTCATCTCGGCTTTTCCTTCTTCATTCCAGCCAGTCAAACGACCGGGTCACTGCCTTCTTCCACGTTTTGTAGTACTGTTCCCTGGACGCCTCATCCAGGTTCGGCGTCCAGGTGAAATCCGCTTCCCACTTCGCTTTCAAATCGGGCAGTCCGCTGAAGTAGCCAACCGCCAGGCCGGCCGCGTAGCATGCGCCAAGCGCGGTCGTTTCCTTGATGACGGGCCGCACCACCGGCCGATTCAGGATGTCCGCCTGGAACTGCATCAGCACGTCATTCACAACCATGCCGCCATCGACGCGTAGCACCCGCAGGTCAATCTTGGAGTCTTTCTCCATGGCCTCGAGCACTTCCCGCGTTTGATAAGCCACGGCCTCCAGCACGGCACGCGCGATGTGAGCCTTGCCGACATAACGCGTCAAGCCCACAATCACGCCGCGCGCGTTGTCCTTCCAATACGGCGCATAGAGACCCGAAAACGCGGGCACGAAGTAAACCCCGCCGTTGTCCTTGACACTGCGCGCCAGCACTTCCACCTCGGTGCTGGATGAAATCAGTCCGAGGTTATCGCGCAGCCACTGCACCAGCGCTCCGGCGATAGCGATGCTGCCTTCCAGCGCATACTGCACCGGCGCCTTCCCGAATTTGTACGCCGCGGTGGTCAGCAGCCCGTGTTCCGAGCGCACCAGCCGGCCGGCGGTGTTCATCAGCAGGAAACAGCCGGTGCCGTAGGTGTTCTTGGCCTCGCCGGCTTCGAAGCAAGCCTGCCCGACTAGCGCCGATTGTTGGTCTCCCAGGATGCCCGCGATAGGAACTCCAGCCAGCGGTCCCGCCGCTACCGTGCCGTAGACCTCGCTGCTGGAACAGATCCGGGGCAGCATGCCCTTCGGTATGCCGAAGTGCTTCAGGATTTCGTCGTCCCATTCCAGCGTCTCCAGGTTCATCAACTGCGTGCGGCTGGCGTTGGTGACATCGGTGACGTGGATGCCTCCATTCACGCCGCCGGTGAGGTTCCAGACCAGGAACGTATCGATGTTGCCGAACAGCAGATCGCCCGCCTCGGCATGGCGCCGCGCGCCGTGCACATGCTCCAGGATCCAGCGAATCTTCAGCCCACTGAAGTAGGTGGTCAGCGGCAAGCCGGTCTTATAGCGAAACAGGTCGTGCCCGACGGTCTTCACGAAGTGCGTTGCCTCGGACGCTACGCGCGTGTCCTGCCAAACCAGCGCATTCGCCACGGGGGCGCCCGTCTTGCGATTCCAGACCACGGTGGTTTCGCGCTGGTTGGTGATGCCGATGGCCGCGATGTCCGTCGCATGCAGCGCGCGCTGGGCCATCGCCGTCTCCATCACTTCCTGCGTCCGCCGCCAGATCTCTTCCGGATCGTGCTCCACCCAACCTGGCTTGGGATAGATCTGCTCGTGCTCCTTCTGCGCGACCGAGACGATGCGTCCCGCCCGGTCGAAAACCATAAAGCGTGTGCTGGTAGTTCCCTGGTCAACGGATGCGATGTAGCTGGACATAGATATAGAGAATGGGGCCGCCCCGGAGAGACTATCACATGGGTTCCTCATAAAACTCCAGCAATGCCGGCCGGGACTGGCGCCTCTGTCCCAAGGCGGCCGACCTCAATCACTTTCGTCAACCCCAGCCCAATCGCCGCGTGGACAGAGCGAGCCTGTCCCAAGATGCTGCTCCCTCCGCGCTCACACTGCTACCCTCTCTTTCATGAAGACCACGTACAACCGTATCGCCGGCCAAAGCCTGGAGCGTCTCGCGGCCCTGAGCGACGGCATCTTCGCGGTCGCCATGACACTGCTCGTGCTCGACATTCACGCGCCGTCGATGGAAGCGATCCACACCGAGCAGGACCTCTGGCAAGCCCTGGGCGCGCTGCTTCCCCGAGTGGTCATGTACCTGATGAGCTTCATGACCCTCGGTATCTTTTGGACCGGGCAGCAGACCCAGTTCAACGCGCTGGCGCGTTCCGACCGCGATCTTTCCTGGATTCATATCGCGTTCCTGGCGGCGGTTTCCATCACGCCGTTTTCTACTTCGCTGCTGGCCGAATTCATCACCTTCCGAACGGCGCTGCTGGTCTATTGGGCCAACATCCTGATTCTCGGGGTGGTGCTCTATGCCAGCTGGCGCTATGCCCAACGGGCCGGCTTATTGAAGGACGAAACCGACCGCGAGTTGGCCTGCGCGGTGGAACGCCGCATCCTGATCGCCCAATCGCTGTACGCCTTCGGCGCTTTGCTGTGCATCGTGAACACCTACTGGAGCATGGGGTTCATCGTGCTGGTGCAGCTGATTTACGCCATCGCGCCGAGGATCCCGCTGCTCTCCAGGATGTAGACCGGCCTGGCACCGAACGCCGCGAAAGAACGAAGCCATTTCCCCTGAGACCCGGCTCGCCGTTTTTACGAAACGAAGTGGCCGGTGCCCCCCTAACGCGTGCGCCTTTTGTTGGAGACGAACTCAAATCGTTGAATACAAAAGAGTTGACTATGGATCGACCTCCCGACAATTCAAAGCCGAGATGACTCTCGGCTCAGCAGGCTGCCAGCCTGCGCCACACTTCTATTTGAAAATACGAAGCCAAATTGCCGGCCCGTCTGCCGGCTGGAATGCCTTTCCCGCTTCTCAGGATGAGATACGTCGAGCCGGCCTCCGAGCGTGGTGCAATCCAAACCATTGATTCGGTTATGCAAATTGCGGACCGATCCGGGTGACTGCTCCTCGACGGCAGCGACCGCCCCAACCAGGCCGTGACCGTAACTGCCGTGTCACAACTCCCGCTCTCCGCCCAGGGGCGAGGGAGGACTCCAGCACAGAACCGCGCGCGTGAGCAAGCGGATTCTTTCGGAGTCGCGCGCGTAGCTCTCCCGCGCGAAGCTCAGCGCCCCAGAGCAAAGCAAGCGGACTCCGCCCTAACTGAGCCGCGACGGTTACGGAGCGGACGCAAGGCCCCGGAAGCGCGACAGTGGGGATCGAATTCAGAGCAACGCAAGCGGATTCTTTCGGAGTCGCCTATCCTGGGCCCGCGGCTCATGCCGCGATCGTGACGCGCTGAATGCCGATGAACTCAAGAGGCTGCTCGGGAACACCCTCTGCTTCGAGGCACAGCTCGATCGCCTCGCGAATGCGGCGCGGCGCTCAACCTGAAGCTGAGCGCGGAGCACGCGGGCCGGTTTACCAAGGACGAATGGAACCGCGAGTTTGCCTGTTCCCCGGCTCTCCACCAAGCCCGGTATTTCGGAATTTGCTAGGGGGCTGCGTTCCAAGAAATCTGTTACGGTGGGCCATCTATGGAACGCCGGGCTGAAACTGTCGTCTCGACAGCCGTGCTGTGTTTGCTATGCGTCATGCTGCCGTCTGCGGCCAGCGCCGACGCCACTGCCAGCCTCCAAGTAAACGGAACCTGCGTGCCAGGCGCGGGACTGGCTTGCCCCTCTGGATCTCCCCTCACCATCGAAACATCCAACTCGGGAGCCGGGACCCTGAACATCCTGTTAGGCGATGGCGATAAGTACTCGATCGGTTGGACTTTCTCCAATAGCTTCCCGTCCGGTTGGTCGATTGATTTCAGTCCGATCGTCACTTACATTGGAACCGTGCCTTCGGTGGGGAACGATGTCATCACCACCGATCTCATTCAGTCTTACCTCAACCCGAACTTCCTCAACTGGGATGGCGTATACAGCGAAGGAATTACAGCCTTCCTGTCACCAGGGGTTGGACCTGGGAGTTTCGTGTCCGGTTTTCTGCAGGCCGATGCGCTGGCACTTCCGACCATCACCCAGAATGGGCCCGGCCTCACCTTTGGCTCGGCTTCCGCATTCCTGTCGCCGTTGAATGGCGATACGCTGACCATGGCCGTTGACTACACCTTCGACTTTGGGGCAGGGACCCAGCCCGGCTCTATTGGAGCAAGCTACGGGGTGCCGGAACCGGTCGAGACCTTGCCGGCAGTGCTCGGTTTCGCGTGGCTGTGCTTCTTCGCCCGCCGGGCAATCCCGCGCCGCTACGCCCGTTAGCCAGTTGATCCATTACTTGCAGCTTGCGCTCGACGGCCGCTTCCCGCACAGTACCGCGCGCGTAGCTCTCCCGCGCGAAGCTCAGCGCCTCGGAGCAAAGCAAGCGGATTCCGCCCTAACTGATCCGCGACGGTTACGGAGCGGACGCAAAGCTTCGGAAGCGCGATAGTGAGGGATCGAATTCGAGCTCTCGGGAGCAACCTATCGACGTGGGGCGGGTCCCCAGACCGCCGCCGGGCTCAGCCTTCTTCACAAACAAGTTCACCGTTGTCAGGCCCATTCGGCGCGTCAACATCGACTTGACGCAGGGAATGTCGCGGGAACTCGACGGGCGGGCAGCGCGCCTCAACGTGAGCCGCCAGGCCGTCATCAGACCCTTCTCGCGCAAGCTTTGAGCGAGCCCGGCGCCCACGAACGCCCTGGAAAGAAGGTACGCTGACCCCGTTGTGACAGCCAAGGTCGCAGCGCTCAATCATCGTGATCGCATTCAGGATGTCCTGACGAAGGATTCGGGATAGGCTGCGCTGGACCTAGCGCTTCACTTCGCCGCCGGGACGCGCCAACAGACTCTTCTTCTTCGATGAGGACGATCCGCCGTCACTGTCACAGATTCAGCATCGGGTTTAGCTGAGGGCTATCGGATTAGGCGTTCGCCATCCCCATTATTTCCATTGTTTCTCGACTTGTTGTAGAATCAAGCCCGGTCTCACTGGAACCGCAGGACGATGGCGCTATCTGAAAACTACACGCAGAAATACAGCTCGATTCCCGCCTATTTTGACGCGATGCTCGACGCCCAGCCGCCAGAGCGATTCTCTGTCAAATTCATTGAGAACCTTGGATTCACGTCCACTAACGATCGCCTGTTTATTGGAATACTGAAGGACCTCGGTTTCCTCAATCGAGACGGGGCACCGCAGCCCCGCTATTTTGAGTTTTTGGACCGATCTAGGTCGAAGCAGGTCGTCGCGGCCGGAGTGCGCGAAGCCTTCGGGGATCTCTTCGCACTCAACATCAGAGCGAACGAGCTTGGCCCCGAAGAAGTGAAGAATAAATTGCGGACTCTTTATGCTGGCAAGAAAACGGACATAGTGATTGACCGCGTTGCCAAGACTTTTCGTGCGCTTTGTGAATATGCTGACTTTTCCGGTCAATCAATTGATGCGCAGGCACCAAGTTCAACTGACAAAAGCGCCGGCCAGCCACAATCTCCCCCCGACGGGCCCGACCCGCTTGTGGCTTACTCCGAAAGGCAAAAACAACCCCATGGAAAAATCGCGGTCTCGGGACTTCAGTACCACATAAACATTGTTCTTCCGGACAGCCGTGACCAGGCCGTCTATGACGCGATCTTTAAGAGTCTGCGTGAGCATTTGGGATGAAAGAGCTCGATCTATACTCCTTCGTCTACCGTGGCGTGCTCTCGGAGGCTGCTCTTGACCGGGTCGGTCGCTGGCGGAGGAGCCACTTTGGAGCGCAACACGCAAGCGAGCTTCAGAAATCGCTCTCATTCGACTTCCTCGACCCAGAGTTGTTGGCCGAGGGCCAACGGATGTCGGTTGTGTATGCTTCGATTCACGCCTTCGAGAACACAGTCCGCGCCATGGTGATCAAGGCAATGGGCGAGAAGCATGGAGCAACGTGGTGGGAGGAGGTCCCAGAGCGAATTCGAAAGACATCCAAATCGAGGATGGAGGAAGATGCGAAGTTCCGTTGGCACGGCGTCCGGGGCACGAGCGAGGTCAACTACTGCGATTTCGGTGATTTGTCCTCCATCATTGTGACAAACTGGGAGGTTTTCGAAGATCTTCTGGGCAACATGGAATGGGCGAAGGCCACGCTGACCGCCCTTGAGAAGTCTCGCAACATCGTGATGCACGGCGGAAGCGTCTCAAAGGAGGATGTTGAGCGAATCGGCATGAATATCCGGGACTGGATACGCCAGGCTGGGTAGTACGGCATCTCGTGAACCGCGACCCTTGCCGGGCGCGCCGTACCATCGACAGTACAAAGCGCATCGCCTTTTCTGCCTTGCGTGCCGGCCGGTACCCGGGGGGCTGTCCCGGCCCCTGGCCCGCGTGTCCCTCGGACGATCTACGCCCGGACTCCTCCTCACGTCGGCTGCAGGAGAGTCTGACGCGATTCACTGAGAACAAGTGAACCCGCGTGCCGTCATCCGCTGAAGGCGCGGTGGAGGAGGGAGGCGAAGAGGTGCTCGGCCTGACGCAACGCCTCGAGCTGCACCGAACGCAGGCGCTCCACCTGCTCCACCAGGGCCGCGAACCTCTGTTGGAGTAGGAGCGGGGGGACGACAACACTCTTTTCTTTCAGGTGAGCGATATAAATGGCCTGTTGAGCCGACGCACCAGAAGTCGTTCTGAGGACTCGTAAGAAGGCCGCCGATTTTAACAGAGCGCTTAGGAAATATGGATCAACCAAATTGGAGTCGGGCTTGATAAGTATGACGCTTCCCATCATGCAGAATGGACTGTTGGTGTTGACCACGCAAGTTCTTCCAATCGTCGCGCCGCGGCTGACGATCAGGATGTCGCCCTTTCCGGGTTCACACTTCCTGATGAACCTGGTGAAATCCTCGGTAGAGACAAACTTGCACGAATCCAGGCTGACGCCCCAGTCTTCGACTTGCTCTGCCATCAAAATAGGAGAGCCCATCGGCGCGAACCTGGGGTTGAGGTGTTCGCCGTCGGTTATTTTCGTGGCAACGAATCCCAGAGTATCCGTTGGCCAACCGCGTTCGTTTGTGACCGGATCGCCGAAGAGTTCGAGGAAGGCGGCAGGGAGGAAAGTGTCGGTGAGCTCGAGGGCGTAGCGGCGGATGCGGCGCAGTCGGTCCGCCTGATCCAATTGCCTCGCGATCCGCCGCTGCTCGGTTAGATCCGGTAAAGCTACCTCATAGCCGCGCAAACGTTCCGAATCCAGCCGCGGGAGGTTCGCGCCGGCAACGCTATTGCTGGCCCATTTCACGAATCGCTGCGAGAGCAGCACGGCGTGGAGGTAGCCTCGATCCAAAGCTTGTGGCTTGGGGAGAAGCGGGTATATCTCGGTGGTACACACCCCATCGAAGTCAGGGAGGGCAACCTTGTTGAGATTCGGCCGAAGTTTTCCGTAGAGCACATGCCTGGGCGTGAAACGGAATTTGGTGGCAAGAAGCGTCTCAGGGCGACATCGAAAATCGGCCACGAAGCTGCCAGTTCCCTTTTCGATGTGTTCCAGCCCTACATATGGCAGCGTTTCGCACTCTGTTTCTGAGGCAGTCACACGGTCGATGGCCATTAGCTCGCCGAGCTGAACGATGCGATTTCTCACGAACTGGTTACCGACTCCTCTACCGCTGCGGCTACTCCTGTTGCCACTGCCTCTAGGCACCGCAGTCGTTGTAGCGTAACCTTCGGATCGTCGTAATACTCTTCATCCTGCTCGACCTGCCGGTACCGGCTTGCGGAGAGGTCGTATTTGTTGGCCTTCACCTGATCTTTGGTGACCCAGAATTGGCGGCGTGAGTTGGTTGATCTCCGTTTGCAGCGGCGTCATGCGGGATTGAAGTTCAGCAAGCTCCGCCTCGGCCTTTTCGCGGGCGGCCCGCGCCTTGTCGGGCGTCTCGGAGACGACCTCCTCAAATTTGAGCCGGTGGATGATCGCGTGGTGTTCCAGGCGGTCCTTCTTCAGCGGGGCAATTTGCTTTTGCAGATCGGCCAGGCGCTGGGCGCGCTTCTGCTGGAACTTCGTATCGCGCCGGTGGCTCCAGCATTCCAGCACGTCGGGGATGTCGTTCTCGGGGACCTTCTGGCGTTTGTCGTCCAGTGAATACCCGTCGTGCTCCATGTCGTAGAACCAGATTTTCTCCGTCGTGCCGCCCTTGGTGAACAGGAGGACGGCAGTGGAGACGCCAGCGTAGGGTCGGAAGACGCCCGAGGGCATGGAGACGACGCCGTCGAGGCGGTTGTCCTCGATCAGCTTCTTGCGGATATCGACGTGGGCGTTGGAGGAGCCGAACAGCACGCCGTCGGGAACGATGACGGCGGCGCGTCCGCCATTTTCGAGCAGACGCAGAAAGAGGTGCAGAAAGAGGATTTCGGTCTTCTTGCACTTGACCGGCAGCGTCGGGTTCACATCCGCCGCGTCGATTGCGCCCTTGAAGGGCGGGTTGGCGAGAACCACGTCATAGGCCCGCTCTTCGGTGAACGCCTTGGAGAGAGTATCGGTGTAGCGGAAGTTCGGAGCGGCGATGCCGTGGAGCATGAGGTTCATGCTGCCGATGCGGAGCATGGTCATGCCGGAGTCGGAGTCGAAGCCGGTCAGGGCCTTGGTCTGGCTGAACTCGTATTCTTCCTTGGTGAGTTTGCTGCCGGTCAGGCCGTGAGGGTAGCCCTCCTCGTCGTAGGTGATGTCGCGCGGGTCGGTGTGGGTTTCAAGCAGGTGCTGCCAGGCGTTGACCAGGAAGCCGCAGGTTCCGGCGGCGGGATCGCAGATGCGCTCGCCGGGGCGCGGATCGCGCATGTTGACCATCATGCGGATGATGTGGCGCGGGGTGCGGAACTGGCCGTTCTGGCCAGCGGTGTTGAGCTTGCCGAGCAGGTATTCGTAAAGGTCGCCCTGCACGTCCTGGTTCTGCGCCGAGATCTGCATGGCGTCGATGGCCTTGCAGGCCTCGATGAGCAGGCTGGGCTTGTTGATCTTGAACTCGGCATTTTCCATCTGGGCCGCGAAGGAGCCGCCGGCGCCGCCTAGCGTCTTGATGAAGGGGAAGACCGCCTCCTTGACTTGCTTCAGCGCCTTGTCGGCGGGAAGCTGCGTCCAGTGGGACCAGCGGAGATCGGCGCTCGGCGAAAATGGGCGTGAACTTCTTGCCGCGAAGTTTGGCGGCGCGCTCGGCGTCCTGCTCGCGCTCGTCGAGGCGTTTGAGGAAGAGCAGGAAGGACAGTTGCTCGATAGCGTCGAGGGGATTGGCAAGCCCGCCGGACCAGAGCTTGTCCCAGAGAGCTTCGACGGCGGAGCGGAGTGTGGGGTCGGTGAGCATAGTTTAGGCGGCAAGCGACTCGGTGAGGTGGAGAAGGTCGCCGATTTCCTGTGGCGTGAAGAAGCGCTCCACCGCGTTTCGGCCGAAGTTCGTCAGAGGCGGGTCGTAGAGGTCGGCCTCGACCAGCGTGCGCTTGTGCAAGGAAGACGTCCTGAACGGACCGGAGAAAGCGAATCTGCTCGGCATTGTAGTTGTGGGCCTGAATGTGCTCGCTCGAAGACCGCGCTGCACCACCTGCGGGTAATCGGGGATGGCATCGAGGGCCAGCAGGTGCCGTAGGAAGGCGAGGAAGTTATCCACCCGTCAGCCGTAGGCGAGCCGGATGTTTCGGCTGGAGAGTTGGATGTCGTCGCGGCCGAGTTCGCGGTGCAGCGTGCGCTCCAGGTCGACAAGTTGATCGTCGGTCACCTCCCGGCCCTCGCGGAGCGCGGCGAGCGCGGGATGCTTCTCCACAATCTCGAGGACGCGGGCGTCCACGCGGCGTTTGTATTCTTCGATGAGGACCTGGCGCCCGCCTTCGCCGACCGAAATGTAGCCGTGCGTGGCGATGAAGTCAGGGCAGGTCGATGCTCAAGAAGGCGCTGGGGCGCTCGCGGCGGTTCTTCATCTGCGGCGCGAGGTCTCGGATGATCTGCGTAAGTTGCGCTGGCGTGGCGTTCGCGAGGTCAGCGGAGAGAGCGAGCGCGGCACTGGGTAAGGAGCGGACAAGTTCTGCGATGTTGGGGAGCAGGCTCACGTCTTCCGCAATCGACTGGAGCAACTGCGGCGACGGTGTGGCCTGGATAATCTGAAGCTTCAGCCGCTCGACTTTGTGAGTGAAGGTTTCGGCGGCCACATCGACGTCGGCGGCGAATCGGAGAAGCGGCGCAACGTGGAGACGGAGAAAGTCGAGTTTTGCTGGCGTGATCAGAGTCCAGAAGTCGTCTTCCCAGGCCGGGGCCACTTGCAGCCATACCTTCTTCACCGGAAAGGAATCGCGCGGGATGCGGGACATCATGGCGCGAACGTCCGTGACCGCCTGCGCGAAAGGCCTCGGCAGTGTGGTCGGGAAGGTGACATTCGAGGATCTTGAGCCGGGTGTTGAAGACCGACACGAGCACCGGCATGTCGATGGGCGGCTTGTCGTCGGCCTTCTTGTTGAAGTCGTTCTGCCAGAAGTCGATGATCTTGAACTCGGTCTTCTTCCCGTCCGGCAGACGGTCCAAGTATTTGCAGGCCTGCTGATTGCGCGTGCCGCGGCCGATCATCTGCCAGAGCTTGATGCGTGACTGCACCGGCTTCATGAAGACGAGATTCACGACCTCCGGGACGTCGATGCCGGTGTCGAGCATATCCACGGAGATGGCGATGCGTGGCAGGTTGTTCTTCTTGAACTTGGTGATGAGACCGTCGCCGTAGCTGCCGTCGCGCACCCGCTCGGTGGTGGACGTGATGACCTGGACAACGCCCACATGCTGCGGGTACATTTCCTCGAAGACCTCGGCGATGCGGTGGGCATGCTTCTTGGTCATGGCGAAGACGATCGTCTTGCCGGGCAACTGGCCCGATTGATCCTTGAGGCAGTTCTCCATGATCTCCTCCCACTGCTTGCGGAGGGTATCTTTGTTGCTGACGGCGACTTCGATATCCGTGCCCGCGTAGTCGAGGCCGTCGGGGTCGATGCCCTGCTCGATGAGAGCGTTGCGGTCCTCCTCGCTCAGGTCCACGCCCTTGATGCCTTTGCGCTGGAAGCCGGTGTGCGCCTGGTAGAGGCTGAAATCGACGAGGAACCGTTCTTTCACAGCCTGTTGGTAGTCGTAGAGGAAGGTCGGCACGTTGGCATCGCAGCCGAAGAGCCGGAAAGTGTCGCGGTCGATGAAGTTGGCGGGAGTAGCGGTCAGGCCGATCATGCGGGCGTCGAAGTACTCGATGACTTCGGTGAAACGCTTGAAGAGCGAGCGGTGGGCTTCATCGAAGATGATGAGGTCGAAGAATCCCGGGCTGAACTTGGCATAGCACAGCGCCAAGGTCTGCTCGGTGGCCACGAAGAGGCGCTTGGTCTTGTCGATCTGATACGGTGTAGATGCGGTCGCGCGGCTCGTTCGGCAGGTGCGCCTTGAAGCCGTCGGTCAGCGTCTGATCGACAAGCGCGTCCCGGTCCGCGAGGAAAAGAACGTTCTGCGCCTGATGGGAGCGGAGAAAAACGTCGATCAGGGCCATCGCCACGCGCGTCTTGCCTGTGCCGGTGGCCATGACCAGGAGTGCGCGGCGCTTGTTGGCGGCGAAGGCTTCGGCCAGGCGGCGAATGGCCTCGTGCTGGTAGGGGCGGTCAACGATGGAGCTGTTGATGGGCGTCGCTTCGAGCGGTAGCTGGTTCTGACGCAGGAACCTCAGCCGCTCCAGGTCGGCGGGTGTGAAGAACCCAGCGACGACGCGAGGATTAGCAAGGCCGACCTCCCAGAACCAGATGTCATGGCCATTGGCCATGAACCCGAAAGGAGCGAAGGACTGCCTCTTGGCAATCTCGGTGACGTAGTGGCGGAGTTGTTCATCGGCGTCGCGCGGCGTCGCGCGTGCATCGCTTGGCTTCCACGACGGCAAGCACGTTGCCGCTTGCGTCGTACAGGCAATAGTCGGTGATGCCATTCCATGGCTCCGCGTCGTAGCCATCAACGGGAACCTCCAACCGGACCTGGGTGCGGTCCTTGAGGTTCCAGTCGGCGGCCCGCAACTGCGGGTCGATTTGCAGGGCGCGGGTTTGTGCTTCGTTGAGACTCACGGAGTTAGCGACCGCCCCGCCATCGGCCGGCCAGTGTCATCGAAACCTAACGGAATAATCCTATAAGACCAGGCTTTGCGGGCCGGGCGCAAGGGAAAGCAGCGTGACAGACACAGCGACGCCACGGTGAATGATCTTGGTCCGGCAGGGCCCGGCCGGCGGTTTTCTTCCTCACTGGGCGCCGGATAGCGCAGGAACGCGGGGGAGCTCGGACTGGAGATCCACGGGCAGCTCAGAGCCTGGTACTTCCGCCGTCTCCGCCTGCTGCTGCTTATCCATCTTGGCCTTCCAACCGTCAGCGATAGCTTGGCTAAGGCCCCTCAAGCTCTCGGTGTACCTCGAAGCAGCTTCGTGACCACCGATCCAGATTTCGCCCCAGCCGCTTGGTTTGGGCACAAAAGCCGATCCCATCGCCATCGCGGCCTGCTTGACGGTCTTCTCCCCGGCAGCGTCGATGGCCCGGCCTTGTAAGAGAATTTGAATTTTGCCGTTCCTGTTTTCCGGCGCGTACAGCGCGATGTAGGAGCGGATTGCCCCGGCAGCCGAAACTTCGGGCAGGAAAAATGAGTAGCCATTCGGATTCGGCGATTGGTAGGCAGAAGTGCCAAGCCCCTCCTTTATTGCCGCGACGAGTGCCGAATAATTCTGCTCGATACCCAGGGCCGCTAGTAGGTTATTGAGTTTAAGTTGATTATCGCGTTTGGTCGACTTAAGGACGCTACCGGGCGACTGCGACTGGACCTCAACCTGTCGGGCGAGTAGGACTTCCCCACCCTGCTTGAAGCCCTGAAAGGTGATGAGCGAGATGTCGAGTTCGGATTTGGCGAGGAACGCCACCATTCGCTTGGCACGTTCGTCGACTCCCAACCCTACGAGCACAATCCGAGGCACACCGATATCATCCAATCGCTGCTTTGGGAACTCGCCCTGATACCACTGTGCGAAATCCTCGATCGACTCAATCCCGCCCCGGCCGGAGTTCTTTTCTACTAGGCGGCATAGCTCTTCAGTATCGAGGCCGGCCAGGTATGAGCCATAATCGATGGCTTGTGCGACGGCATCTCGTGTCAGATTGCCGCGCTTCAGCTCGAAGACAACCAAGCGGCCATCTTCGTCCACGCCAAGTAGGTCGAGCGGCCCACCTGGCGTCTCTGCTTGCCTACCTATGAGGGTTAGGTCTGGCATCAGAAGATCCGGCACAGCGGTGAGCACATCTTCGAGGAGTCGTTCAGTAGTCGTCTCAGCGACCGCATCGACGGGCGCGGCGCTGGGCTTCGCATTTTGTTCGCAAAGTATTTTCCAAAGCTTAATCTCTTCCATTGGTGTCCTCAGTCTCTCGCAAATGCTGCAATGACGGCGCTCGCCAAGAATCGCCGCGGCGCTGCAGTCTACGGGTGTCCGCTGCATTTGAACGCCCACCGGGCTGCGGCGCTGGAGCCCATTGACGAATAACGGGATGTGCCTGTCTGACCGGCCGCGTCAGACGACAACGGTGTGCTCGATCGGTCACAGTGTAGACCCCAGTGCCCGGCCGAGGTGGGGAAGTTCCTGGGGCAGCGGTGGACAGCACCGGGTGCCGGACAGTCTCCAATTACTGCCGGACCCAACCCCGTCTGGGAGTCTCGGTACGGCGGTCACTTCCTCCGTTCCCTAACTTACTTCATGGAATCAATGACTTGGATCACACGCTAATCCGGAGCCCGACTCGACATGCCTGATCCTGAAAAACAGGAGAGGCGTTTCAAGCCGAATGCGGACAGCTTGCGATTGGGTTCGAATTTTCAAGTCCATCGAAGGTGTTGCCATTGGGTGCGCGATGGTTCGTTTCGCAAAATCAGGTTGCGTTGGGGTGGGCCGGTCACAATTGGCTTCGAATTTTCAAATCACCTTGCCCGCGGGTTCTTCATCAGCGGGAGTGAACGGATCACGGGTCATGCCGAGGTTCGTTTCGCAAAAACCCGAAACGCATCGGGCCGGTGCCCGTCCGGGGCCGTTTCGAGGGCCCTTAGTTTTTAGCTAACTTGCTTGTATTCATCGGTTTGAGTTCGTCCGCAACAAGAAAGGGGGGATAACCCAGAGGTTCGTTTCGCAAAACGGGTTTACGCGCCTGGATCAGGCTTGGCTTCGTTCTTTCGCCCGGCTAATTCCAATCGAAGTCGATGCTGCGGGTATAGCTTTGGTTGAGCGAATCCAGGCCCTTCACTTCCAGCCGGTAGGCGCCGGCGGGCAGCTTGTCGGGCGGAATCTGCAAGGCGAAGGGGACCACCGCGTTGTCGACCTTGACGGGAAGGCGCATCAGGCCGGAATCGAGTTTCGTTTCCGCCGTCTTGCGATCGAACACCTTCATCTGGATGGCAACCGCGGGCGGCTTCTGCGGGTCGGCGCCGACCATCTTGGGCTCATAGATCTCGCCATACAGAACCAGCGCTTTGGCGGTTCTCGGAAAACGATTCGTGCCGGCGGGGACGATCTGGGCGTTGCCGACGATGAGCGGCACCTGGTCTTCCAGCAGCGCGGCGTCCAGGCCCTGGTTCTGCTGTGAGACCTGACGAACCTCATTACTGAGAGTGAGGCTGCTCATGCTGAACTGGCCCGTGGTGTAGGGGTCGATCTTGAGGGGCGTTTCCAACTTGCCGAACTGTTCGCCGCCGCCATTGAACGCGACCTTCAGGTTGTAATCGCCGGACGCCATTTCGAACTGCTTTTCGTAGTGGACCGGCTGCGCCTGGAACGTTTCGAGATCTTTCTTGTCGAGATCGAACTTGACGGTGTCGCTGAACTTGGCGGCGACGGAGCCATCGGGCCGGTAGGCGACGCCCAGGACGTTCATTTCGGAGTGCAGCTTATTGGCCTTCTCCTTCTGGAATTTGAGGGAGTCGGAAGGAATCTCCATGGCGACATTCACGCGCGCCGTGTTGGGGGAGGTGTAGAAGAATGGCGCCTGCATGGAGGCGTTGACGTTCCCGGCGGCGGTGCCGGCCACACGATTTTCCAGATCCTTTTCGGGGGACTTGCCGGCCAGGTAGTCGACGGCTTTGACGTTGCAGTAGCCGGTGCGGGCGCGAACGTTTTCGCCGCCGCGATCCACTTTCACTTTCAGCGAGTGGCAGCTGCCCTCCTCGGATTCGGCCGGCGTGTAGCCGAGGATGTAGTATTCGTTCTGCTCTTTGGCGATTTTCTCCAAGCCGCCCAGCAGATCGTTGGTGTTGAGGATGACAAAACCTCCCGTGCCTTGGGCGAGCATGTACATGACTTGCTGATTATCGGTAGCGCTCGGCGGGATCGGCGGAATCATCACCGATCGGGCCTGGTTCAGAGGGTTGTTGATGTATGGCTGAGTGTAGGTCCCAGCCCCGCCACCGGCGCGACCGCCCGCGTTACCGGTGCCGGTGCCGGGGGCGGGACTCTTACCTCCGGTGCCGGGGCTGGGGCTGGGCGATTTGCCGCCACCGGGGCTGGTTCCGGCGCCCGGTGAGGTGCCGTGAGAGCCGCCCGTTGCGCCGCCCGAAGGAGCCGACGAGGAGCCGCCATGAGACTGGAAGGAGGCATTGACCGAAGATGCCGGCGTCACGAATGACGTTAGCCGCAAATAGCCGGTGCGAGCGTCGCCGTCGCCGGCTGCTGCCTGGCGTGCGTACAAGGCTGGAGTATCGGGAATGGGGCCATCCCGGAAAAGGGGACGGAGCGCCCCGGAGACCAAGCCGCGCACGTCAATGGGATAGATGGCGACGTTGGCTTTGTTGCAGGTGTCGATGGTCGCCGTGATTTCGGATTGTATTTCGGGACTGAGGGGGAATCCGGCAGTGAGCCAAACCAGCGTCTTGCGGCCTGGTACCGTGGCCAGGTTCTTAGCCAGGCTTCGGAGCGCGTAAATGCCGTCACGCACGGCAAAGTCACCCGACGCGGAACCCAGCTGGAATGACGTGGATGCGCCGGAGGGATCAATGTTAGAGACCTTGACGCCGGTCACCACCTTGCGGAGACGGTCGGCGTCGGAGGTGAAGTTCTGGGCGATTTGCAGGCTTCCGCCAAAGTTCACGATGGCCATGAGGCGATCGGGACCGGCGTTGGCATCGATGAATTTGAGCGCTGCCTGCCGCGCCTGCATCTGGTGGCCGATGTCCATGGTGGAGTTATCGAAGAACAAAACGATGTAGCGGTTGCGAAGGGTCATGGCCGCCGCGGGGTCGGAGCCAAAGGAGAAGGTCTTGACGGTTTGTTCCTTGTTGTCTTCCCAGACCTTAAAGTCCTTGCCGGTCAGGTCGCGAACGTAGTTGCCCTTCTTGTCGGTAACCACGGCGTCGACCAGCACCAGGCGGGTTTCGGTGCGGATCACGGTATCGGGCTGGGCGGCCTCCTGGGCATTCAGGCGAGGCAAACCGATGGGCGCAAGGGCCCCGGCCAGAAGGGAGACAACCAAGCCGGCGAAGGCGCGGCGCAAGCAGGTTCGTTTATGGTTCATCGGGAATCCCGTTCCTCAGCTTATCTCCCTTCGCCCGGCTTCGCTCAGGGGATTTCCACGGAGCTATTGTCGGCGGCCAGCAGCGAGCCCGCCGCGTCGCGCAAAACAACGCGAACTACATAAGGTCCGGTCTTCACGTCGAAGGTATGCCGGATGGTGACCCCCGATCCGAGCTTGGTCTGAAGGGTCACGTCGCGCAGGCGCATTTCAAGGGTCTTCTCGCCGGCCTGGATGAAGTTGCCGTTGCGATCAAACAGCCCGACCACGATGGTCAGTTCGTCGCGGTTGCGGTCATCCACCTTCTTGAAGGGCAGGCGCCGGATATCGATGTGCGAGAGAACCGTCAGCTTGGCGTCGAAATCGGCGGTTTTGAAGAATTGGGTATGAACGTCGAATGGAATTTCGCGGATGACTTCGCGGGAGAAGAGGGCGTCTTCGATCTGAGACTTCGCCTCCGCGGCCGCGTCCGCCATGTGCTTGGGAGCGAAGTAGCCGCGGCGCGCCTGAACGCCCAGGCCGCCGGTGCCGGACGCCAGTGTGACCTGGAGCTTATGGTAAGAGCCGTCGGGTTTGAGGTTCGCGGGCGAGAATCCCAGCACGTAGATGTAATCGGGCGTGTCGGCCACGCGCTGAAAACCGGCTTTGAGATCGTTGCTGGAGTGGAAGAACGCTCCGCCTGTGCCATCCGCCAGCTCGCCGAGTATGTTGGCCTGCAGATCCATCTGGGTGCGCTCATACTCATAGATCAAGCTCTCCGCTTGGGAATTGTAGGTGGGGCGGCTGGCGTCGGGCAAGCTGTTGTTGTACACGCCGCGAGGGTCCAGGGAACTGATGACGACATTCGAATGGGCGGCGCGGTCAACCACCTCGCCTACGGCCGAGCGATCTTCAACCGTCAGGAAGCCGGGCGAGACCAGGACAATGTTGCGTTGGCCTGGCATGTAGGAGATGCGGCGTATGACGTCGCGAAGGGTGGTCAAGGCCAGGCGGGTATCGTAGCCGCTTGTAGCCAGGACTCGCTGTGCCATCGCCCTGGCTATTTGCAGGGCTTGCGCTTGCGCCTGCGCCTGTTGTTGTGGTGAATAGGCAGGGAATCCGGGGCAGTTCTGGGTCTCCGCGATGATGATGTCCTGGGCGTAGGCATCGGTGAAGTTGATCAGGCGGTCGGCCATGTAGTAGGTGATGTAGGGGCACTCAGTCTGAGCGTTTAGGGTTTGCGGCCGGATCCGCAGGCTGAGGAGCGCGGCGTGCAGCTGGGCCTTGTCGCCAGTGAAGTCGAGGGTGGTGGTTCCGGAGGTGGTGAAGATGGCGGCGCGATCGGTGGGACCCAAGGTCTGATCGATGTTCTTGCCGGCGGCTTCTCTGGCCTGCGCGAGATCAGCGAAGTCGAGATGAACATCGTCGAACAAGTACGCGATGAAATGGGTGGCGATCGGCGGAGGTGCCGGCTGCGGGGTGGTGTCGCCGGCAATCAGTTCCTGTTTGGGAGCTTCGGCAACGGAGAGATCACTGAGCTTCTGGACGGTGAATTTCGTGATGTCCTGGCGCTTGCCCTGATCGAATAAGAGGAAGTCCTCCTTTTTCAGGTTGCCGATGGCTTTTCCGTTCGAGTCGCGAACGACGACCTGCACCTGGACCAGGTTCACCTTGGCCTGGAAAGTGGCGGGAGAGTCATGCGTGGTGATTTCGCTGAGATTGGTTTCGGTTGGCGTGCTCGGAGCCGGCGGCGTGGCACTGGATGGCGCCGGATCCTGTCGGGCCGGCAATAGAACGCAGAAGAATAGTGCGGGCAGGAGAAGAAGAAGGCGGGAGGGTAACCGGCGGCTGGTTCGAGCTGACAACTGAATCAAGCCTTTCTTGGCTGGGGCCGGGGCAAACTGCACATCGATATGGCCTCCGTCTAACGCGGGTTCCTTGATTCTCTCACTGAACCCAGGTCGTCGATCTGATTCGGGGTGTTGGAAGTTGCACCTCCGCGGCGGACCATCCGCCCCGGCGGAAGCGGGGATCCATGCGCATCAAAGCGGTGATCGCGGCGAGCGCGAGCAGACTAACAACAAATCCGGCAACGGCATCGGCAGCATAGTGATAGCGGCCATAGACCGTCGCGAGTGACACGCTGACCGCGAATGCGAGCATGCCCCACCCAAAGCGCCGCCGTTCGGGAAGGGTTAATATGAGCCCCCAAGCCGCTGAGAAGGCCGAAGCGACATGGGCGCTCGGGAAGACGCCGGCATGGATGGTGCCCAGGCCCAGAAGCCACAGGTTCAGGTCGCGAAAGACAGTGGTCACGTGGGGGAGATCCATTTGCGGCGCAAAGAACCGAGGTGGCAAGGAAGGAAACCACGGGATGAGCGCGTAAGTGAGCAAGGTGCCTGAGAGGTAAATCAGCAGGAAGTTGTTGACCCTTTCCCGATGGTCGGTCAGCCAGATCGCCGCCACACCGAATACGCCCACGCCATAGACCAGGAGGTAACAGAGTTCCAGATAGGCGGGCAGCAGCAGGCCTGTGCTTTCGATGGCTGCCCTCAGGTGATGTTCTGACAGGAGGAGGTGGTCCCAAGCCAGCCAACCGGGCTCAAAGCGGCTTGGGTATTGGGCGGGCGTGAACCAATCCAACTCGCGAAACGCGACCAGCAAAAGCCCGATGGGAAGCCAGTCACGGAACCAACTGACCGCATAGCCGGGGATGCGAGGTTCGAGCCAGGCCACGATGCCGATGATGGCAAAAACCACCAGGCCCTGAAAAAGCGGCTTTGCGCCGAGCGAGGGGCGCGCCTGAAACCAGGGGGCAATTGCCGCCATGAAAGCAAAGTAAAGAACGAGCAGCCACTCCGAGCCGCGCACGGTGGGCAACGCGGCCGCCCGGGCGGAATCCGGCCGGTACCCCGTGACAGCAATGGCGCGACTGGTCACGGGAATTGGATGCGATTCGCCGGGTAAGGGTTCCGTGGGGGATTAGCCGGTTGCCCAGCACACGGTGAGCCCAATCAGGGCCGTCGCCACGCTGACGAAGATATCCAGCGCCGACAGGTCGGGCATGGGCGGCAGGTGGGGCGAATAGGGATTCCGGCGCTGCCGGTTGGCACTGTGCAAATACCGCACCAGCAACAGGAAGCCCGTGAACGACGCGGCCGCCAGCACGGTGGCGCTGATGGGCGCCCAGTGAAGACGCTCGAGCAGGCTGTACCAGGACGACCAGGAAGCAGGCTCATCGATGCTGTTGACAATGGCCTGCACGGTGGTTGATAGCAGCCTGCCGGCGGATTCAGCCAAGCGGTGCGCTAGAGCAAGCAGGGGTTGAAGGTCGTGCAACATAAGTTAACTCCGCTAGCAACGGCGGGGATGGTGCCGGGGATGAGCCCAGGGAATGCCCGCCGCAAGGCAAGCGACGATAGGCAGGGCGAGGCGAACTCCCCCCGGGGCGGGACACCCGCAGCCTATTACCGTCGCTTGGCCGGCGCGGCTGTTAGCCTCGTTTGGATTTGAGCTCGGCGAGTAGCTGTTCGACTTTATCGGCGCGATCGAGCGCAGCCAGCCGCTTCTCCGCGTTGTCCTCGAGGAGCGTTGCATAGCCGATTCCCAGGGCCTCGCTCTCGCCCACCTTCTCGCGCATACGGTCGAAGGTTGCGTCGTTCTTCAGGTCCTGGCTGACGGCGACACCGGAGCGCTCCAGAACTCTGGCCCGCCGGTGCTGGGCGATCAGGAGATCGCTCTTCGCCCTGGTCTCCGCCATTTTCTGCTCCAGTTTGTTTAACGCATCGCGCATAACGCTGACCTGGTGGGATTGATCCTCAATCTGTTGGGCGAAATTGTGAGCCGCTGACTCGTGGGTTAACGAGCGCTCCAGCGCCACACGCGCCAAGTCGTCCTCTCCCTTTTCGAGCGCCAGTTCGGCCTTGCGAACCCAATCCTTTTGACGGTCGAGGTTTTCCTTTTGCTTGTTTTCGAGCAGATGCTGATCCGCGATGGCGATCGCCACCTGGGTCTTCACCTGCATGAATTGATTTTGCATGTCGAGGAGAAGCTGCTTGAGCAATTTCTCGGGGTTCTCGGCTTTATCGACCAGGTCGTTGACATTTGCCTTCATCAACGTTGCCACTCTCTCCAGTAGTGCCATATATTTGTTCCTTTTGTCTGATGTCTTCTATCTGCCTTCAACTCGAGAGGGCGCCGGCCGAAACCGTCAGTTCCGGCCGCCGCCATCCGATTTACTGAGGATCCGTTTTGCCGTTCTTGGCCGAAGGAGGTTCTCCAATGGTGCGAACCTTGCCTAACAGTTCCGACATCTTCATGCCGGATAAGGTCTCAAAAAGGGCCGGGATTTGGGCGGCCATTTGGGCCATGTCGCCGGTGATCTTGTGCATTCCGGCTGAGTTCCCATCGCCGGTGGAGACGATGGTGATCTTGTCGATGTTGGCCAGCGGCGCGGCGAAAGCGCGGACGATTTCGGGCAAGCCGGTGATGAGCTTGTCGACCACGGCCGCCTGGTTCCATTCCTGGTAGGCTTCGGCCTTTACGCTCATGGCCTTCGCCTCCGCCTCGCCTTTACGCAAGATGATGTCGGCATCGGCCTCACCCTGAGCGCGCGTGGCGGCGGCAGCACCTTCGGCTTCAATCATGGACTTGCTGCGGGCGGCTTCCGCCAGAGCTTCGATGCGTCTGCGCTCGATTTCCGCATTCTTCAACACGGTGGCGATGAGTTCCTTCTCGTGACGCAGGATTTCGGCTTCCTGGACCTTGATTTCCTGCTCCTTTTCGACCTGGCGAACCTTCACGGCCTCGGCCACGACTTGCTGCTGCATGATGTTGGTCTGAATGTCGTAGGCCTTGTCAGCCTGAGCCTGCTGACGCTTGGTGGTCTCGTTGTATTGTGCTTTCTTGATCTCGAGGTCGCGCTGCGCTTCTGCCTGTTTGGCCATCGACAACGTCTCGGCAAGCACTCGTTCCTGATCGGCCTGAGCCTTGGCGACCGCCGAGGCACGCAGCGATTCGGCGCGCTTAATGGCGGTGTCGCGCTCGGCCTCGGCGGTGGCCACATCGGCATCGCGCTTGATCCGCGCCACGTCCGGACGGCCCATGTTGCTGATGTAGTCGTTCTTATCGCGAACTTCTTTGATGGTGAAGGAAATGACTTCGAGCCCCATCTTGGTCATGTCGTCGGCACAGGTAGCGCGCATACGGTCGCCCACCATCTCCGGCTCCTTCACGATCTGTTCCACCGACAACTGGCCGATGATGCCACGCAGATGGCCTTCCATGACCAGACGAATGAGGCCTTCCCGCTCCGCGTCAGTCTTCGTCAAGAACTGTTCGGCGGCCGTCTGAATGGATTCCGGATCGCTCTTTACTTTGATCTGAGCGACGGCTTCAACCGTGACAGCGACGCCCTGTTTGGTGTAGAGATCCTGCTGCGGCGCCACATCGAAGGACATCAATTGCAGCGAAAGCTGCCGGAAGCTTTCAAACATGGGGAGGATCAACGTTCCCTGCCCCTTGACGATGCGCGTTCCACGCCAGCCATAGACGATCAAGGCTTCATGCGGACCCGCCTTTCTAATGAGGTTAGCGATCACCCCCAACAACGCAATCAGGGCAATCAGCCCCAACCCGATGAAGATCCAAATCTCATGCGACATATACCCTCTTGTTCTCCTTGGAAAGGCTTCCTAAGACTCGCAACGCCGGGCCTTCCCGTGCCGGCGGCTGCGGATAAAGACCATTACGGCTGGGCGGACGACTGGTTGGATTGACCGGTCTGTTCCGCCATCTCCTCCCAAGTCCTGACATACGCAATCCCCTGCTCGAATCGGGTGACGATGACTTCGACACCGCGAGCGAGCTCGATCCCGTTGGCGCTGCGCACGGGGGAGGCGTGTTTGGCGCCATCGCGGGTAAAGATCATCTCGCCGGTGCCTCCCTGACGGACTGGAGCAGCAATCTGCCCGAGAACGCCGACCATTTCGTAATCCGCCGGATCCATGGGCCGCTCTTTGCTCTGCAGGTAAAACATGAGATAGGCGATCAGGAATGCGCCCGCCAGGCCGGTTGCAGCCGACAGCGCCAGAACCAGCCAGAACGCCAGGAACGCATGGCGGGTGAGCAGGTAGCCCGCACCACCGAACCAAGCCAGGAAGATCGCGATGGCGCTGGGGTTCAGAAGGCCGGACAAGATTCCGGATGCGGCGTCGTTTGGACTGTTCGCCCCGGACGCTTTCGCCACCGAGCCGATTTTGACCGACGCTCCAGCGTGACCGTGCCCGATGTGGGCACCAGCGATGTGTCCCGCAACATGGGAACCCATATGCAGGCCGTGAAGACCGAATTTCGGCAGATGGAGATGGAGACCGCCCAACAAAAGCGACAGCATACTCCAAGCGAAGCCGACTACGAAACAGATAAGAAAGAAATCCTGCCAGCTCATAACCTAGTCCTCCCCTTTCGGCGATCGCCCGGCGCCGTGTGGCGCGGCGTTGTCAGGCTGCAACACCTGCCAAAGCCGCTCGGCCAGTTCCGGGTTTTCGAGAATCTGTCCGAGCAGGAGCATGCACTGCCGCGAGTCACGATGCCGTGCCACGCTCAGCAGAGCGTCGGCCAGCTTGGCATCGCGACAGAAACGTTCAGCCCCTTGAATGAGCCAAAGATCGAGATGATCTTCACCCAACCGTGCGTCGCTTACCAACTCTGTGTGGTAACCCTCGGGGTCGTCTACCAAGTAACCGGGATGCACCTTAAAAAACTTCGCCAGAAGCAGACGGGTGGTGTTGGTGAGATGCCTTCGATGCCCGCTCTCAATCTGCGAGAGGTAGGGCTGACTTATGGCGCTGTTCATCTCACGCTTAATGGCGTCAACCAGTTCCTTCTGGGTCATCTCACGCTTGAGCCCGCGGAGTTGGCCTTCGACCACTCGCAGATACCGAATTTTCTCGGCGATGGTCATATTGCAATCTGGAATCATAATATAGCAATTTGCAATTCCACACAAGTGGAAAAAATGGAGAAGGGTGAGATCCGGACGGACCACTGGAGCAACCGGTCGGAACCCAGGTTTGTGGTCTGGGTCAAATCCTTGTAACCTAACAAGTTGCCGGAGCGCCTCATGGATTAGAGCAAGGCGGCATCCGGTTAGGTCTTCCGGAATGCTTGTCGAGCCAGAGCTGATTGAAAAAGCGCGAAAAGGCGATTCCGGCGCGTTCAATACGGTAGTCACGGCGTATCGGAAACGGATTCTTGGGACGATCTCAAGGCTGATTGGGCGTCCGGAAGATGTAGAAGATGTTGCTCAAGAAGTGTTTGTCCGGTTGTACTATTCGCTGGATCAGCTGCGGACGGCGGAAGTTTTCGAACCTTGGTTGTACCGGCTGACGGTCAACGCCTGTTACGACTATCTGCGCCGTTTGAAGCGGCGGGGAGAGTCGAGGATGTCGGACCTCTCGGAGCAGCAGGTTCTGATGGCTGATTCGGCGGCGGGCAGCAAGCGGCAAGAAGAAGAGTCCGAGAAGGGCCGGGTGCGAGAGTTTGTGGAAGCCTTGTTTCAGCATGTGTCAGAGGAAGACCGACTGCTTCTGACCTTGAAGGAAGTGGAAGGGTTATCGCTGAAGGAACTGGAGCAGATCTATCGCGTCAACGAGAATGCGCTGAAAGTGCGGCTGTTCCGGGCCCGGCAGCGGGTCTTGAAAGCCTACAACGCGGCAAGCGCTGAGGGTAAACTGTAGAATCTGCCGAATCACGGCAGGTGGATTTTTGTGTGCTCAATGGATAACAGCCATTGGGAGTGCGAGAGGAAGTGAAGAGCCAAAGTGACAGAAGCCGACCGTCAATTGAACGAATTGTTTGAACGATACCGCGCAGCATGCCCTGAGGTCGAACCTGGCGCGAACTTCATGCCGGCAATCTGGGGCCGCATCGAAAAACGGGGTAGTTTCCCGCTTGTTTTCGAGCGGCTGACGCGGATGTTTGTGGCCGGGGCCGCAGCGGCGTGTCTCTTATTGACGGTGTTGACCGCACTGCCCGTGCGGCATAGTAAGGCACCAGCGGTTCCCGCAACCTATGCGGACGCGCTGTACGCCGACAACTCAGCAGAAAAAACGTACTATACGGAAGCGGTACGCTCCACGGATAACCTGGTTCCCGAAGATTATCGTCATTAAGTCGAGCCGTATGCGCCACTCCAAATTACTTGCCGGCCTGTCCGCGATCCTTTTGTTTGGCTGCGGGATGGTGGTGGGAATCGCCGGCTACCGGTACTACGAGCACACAACCGTCAACGCAAAAACCTCCGACGACTGGCGCGTTCAGTACATGGAGGAGATGCGTACACGGGCGAAGCTCACCGACCGCCAGTTGCAGATGCTGAACGTGATCCTGGATCAAACCAAACAGGATTACCGCGATATGCGCGAACGGCACAAGCCGGAGGTTCTGGAGATCAAACAGAACCAGATCGCGCGAGTGAAGTCGATCCTAACGGCCGAACAGATTCCCGCTTATGAGAAACTGGTCGCCGAGCGAGAAGAGCGGCAGAAGGAGCAGGACGATCGGGACCGGCAGGAAGAGTTGAAGCGTAAGCAGGCGATTGCGCCGAAAGATTAACCGAAAAATCTATATGGCCGGCGATTAGCGCCGGTCCTCTTTATTTCTCGCTTAAGATTTGAAACAAGAAAAGCATCCCAGGGCGGGATGCTTTTTGTTTTATTACAACTTGCCGGCCAGATGGCTTTACTGGGCTTTGCGGGCTTCCTTGGCGACAGCGACGGCCTTTTTCTGAGCCTTTAGTTCTTGTGCTTTGGCGAACTTCTTCTGGAACCGATCGACACGTCCCTCGGTGTCGATGAGTTTCTGGCGGCCGGTAAAGAACGGGTGGCAGCTTGAACAGATTTCAACGTGCACGTCGCCCTTGTGGGTTGAACGGGTACGGAAACGCGAGCCACACGCACAGATGACGTTGACTTCGTCGTATACGGGGTGGATGCCGGCTTTCATGGGTAACTTGAGATCCTTTCAACTTCGGTGGGGTTGCACTTAATCGGCCGACTGGCAGGAGACACTACGGTCAGCCCAGCGGTTTTCCGGCACCAGAAGGAAACCCAAGATAGTAGGGTACCACAAAACGAAGAAAACCCCGTCTGGCGGATGACCGGACGGGGTTTTCAGTTAACGCTTGACTATTAGTTTCCCGCGACGGGGTGGCCGGTCCACAGGATCTTCGACCTCGTCACTGGCGTTGTCTGAGCGTAAGAGCGGCGACTTTAAGAGTCGACCACCTCGCGCGGGGTTCGTATGCTACAGTCACTACCAGAAATCATTTCGACTGGACCACCTCCTTTCTCAGTGATACACAACATATTACTTGCGGTTTTCTGACGTGTCAATGAGGCGAGCACCGAACGGAACTCATGCCAGCCGGTGAAGATTCAGAGCGGAGGGCCTCCGACGGCCAGCAGGGCGAGCTTCTGAAACCCGCGCCGTTTGTGCAGGAGCAGGGTCCTTTCCCAGGCCAGATTCAGCTTCGATCCCTGCCCGTCCGCTGGGTACTGGGGTTCTTTTTGTGCGGAAGTCTGTTCAGCATGATCGGCGCCTTGATGGTGGCATGGCGCTACTACATGGGGCAGGATTCCCGGCTCGTCGGCCTGCATTTTCTTGCTCTCGACGGCAGCGTGCTGTTGGCGCATCTGATGGCCCGGCGGTATGTGAATGCGGGCTCAGTCCGATGGGCGATGATTACCGGGTCGCTGATATCCACGGTGGGCCTGGTGGCGTTGTCGTTCGTGCTACCTCCGGCGCCGATGGGTTTCCGGCTGATCGGCCTGGTGGTGGTCGGCGCGGGGGTTGGGGTAATCTTCTCGGGTCTGTTCTACCTGATCCGGCCTTTCCAGCAATCCAGGCCCGCGGCTATCGTCAACTTCAATGGCGCGCTTTTCGGCTTCGGCGCACTCTTTGTGACCCTGCTGATCGGAGGGACCTATTACCTCTATACCGTGCAGTTCGAGATGTTGTTGCTGGCGTCGATGCCGCTGGTCTTTCTAGCGGTTTGGTGGAAGCAGCGGCAGACGGCTCCCGAGGCTGGTACTGCGCCCACGCAAACCCCGATCGTGCGAATCGGCTACTTAGGCAGTATCGCGGCCGCCCTGTTCAGCCTGCTTCTGTTCTTTCAATTCGGAAACGAGTGCTCCATAGCAGCCTGGCTGCCACTGTTCCTAGTCAGAAGGCTGGGATCCGATCCGGAATCGGCCGTGTTCGTGCTGGCACTTTACTTTTTCGCGTTGATGGCCTGTCGCGCCGGGGCTCAACTGCTGCTGCGCCGGGTGGACCATGCGAAACTCCTGATGGTCAGCACGGTGACTGCGATCATCGGCTACTTCGGTCTCAGCATGACATCCTCGCTGATCGGCGCGGCGGCGGCCGTCGTGCTTATCGGAGCCGGATTTGCATCCATCTATCCGCTGGTTGCCGAGAAGGTAGGCAGGCGGTTCGGCGCGCACCCGGGATTCTATGACAGTATCTTTCTGGCTGCCTTCAGCGGGGCGATCTTCCAGCCCGCCTCGCTCGGATTCGTGGACCACTACCTTGGGCTGGGCTATGTAATGCTGCTGCCCGCATTCGGGACGCTGATTGTTTTCCTGCTGCTGCTGCTCATCATGCTGGAGGCCAAGCTCATGGCCGAGCCTGCGAATTCCTCCGCGCCAGCCTAAAACCGCTTAGCGCGCGTGCACGAGGGCGATGCCTTACGAAACAGGCGAACCTCGCCTGTTCGTGGCGCCGGCTTCACCTGCCGGTAATTAACTTGCTACTTGCGCGACCCGCGCGTGGTGCCCTTAAGGGCCGACTGGCGGCGTTTGCGGTCCTGCCGCTTCGGCTTGGATATACGGAACGTGCCACTGCCAAGGTACTCGGCTGCGTAAAGTTCCGGTTTCTGTTCGATCTTGAGCGATGACGCGTGAGCGGCCTTCGCCGGGGTGCTTGCCTTTTTATCTGCCATGAAATCTCCAGGAAACGATTGCGGCCTAAGGCACACGTTCAGCGCGCAACTTCGTTTGCGCCAGCCTGACCGCCTTTGGGCCGAACTTATAGTGTAGCGGGAGTGAGCCCAAAACCCAAGCCGGCCCGGAACAAGGTAGTGGGCTACTTTGAGCTTCGTTCATAGCACGGCCTGGAAATCGAATTAAGCACTTCGGCATCGGTTACGCCCAACCGCTTTCGGATACCTCGCTGAAGGGCGGCGACGGTTTGGTTCTTCACACGCTCGAACTGTAATTCGTCCCATACCTCAGCCGTGCGATTGTCGATTGAAAACCATCCCAGTGTAAAGGTGAGGCCCGCGCCGGGCGGCAGTCCATATGCATGATAGATTGCGCATTGATCGTGTTCTCTGTCCAAATCGATTCGAAGATATCGGTCTTTTGCGGCTTCCGCTGGAAGAATAGCCAGGACCAACCTGCGAGCATCGGCTGGCGTGATCCTTGGTTGACTGCCAGCCGAAAAAGGAAGCATGAGGAACCAAAATGCGCAGCCTGCCATGACTGCCGTTCTTTTCATCATCTACGTGACACTATTAGAGCGCAATCAGCCTCCACGCTGCCTGTGTTTCCGCCCTCCGCTCGCTGGCTTCTCATGCGGCCACGAGGTCCTCAGCGTCCCACATCCGATCTGTGACGGCTGCGGCCATCGCCGGAGTCACGCGCGATGTCCGGTGAATCTCGATGAAGTTGTGTGCGAAGTAGCCAAGCGCAATGGCTGCGATGTGGCTCTCGCAAGCGCGGTCCGGTGCGGTAGTCTGACGCGTCAGGGGACACACCCTGCGCTAAGATCGAAGAGTAAGCGGACAGCGTTGAAACAGCGCTCGAGTTTGAGCAGCGATGAAACGGCTTAAGACCGTGCTCGAAATGTTTTGCTGATCCGCGACTCGCAGAATCATCTACAAGGTTGGGTAAAACTCATGGGAGCAATTGCGGTCGGCCTGCGCGAGAACGTGGCCGCGCGCTTTTGGGACTCCACCAACGGCAAAAAAGCTGTGATGGCGGTGACCGGCGTGATCCTGTTTGGCTTCGTGGTAGGCCACATGGTGGGCAATCTCCAGGTCTATGAGGGTCCGGAGGTGTTCAACAATTACGCCAGGGTTCTGCGACTGTTTCCTATTGCGCTGTGGGTGGTGCGACTCACGTTGTTAGCGTCGGTGGCGCTGCATATCACAGCAACGGTGCAGCTGGCGTTGCGCGCGAACAAGGCGCGGCCCGTGGCGTACGCAAAGAAAAAGTCGATTGGCTCCACGTATTCTTCCCGCACCATGTATTGGAGCGGCCCCATCATTCTCGCGTTCGTGATTTACCATTTGCTGCAATTCACGTTTGGCGTGACCGGCGTTCCCGACTACCAGGAAGGACATGCCTATGAGAACGTCGTGGGCGGGTTTCAACAGCCGCTGATCTCCATCTTCTACATCATTGCGATGATTCTGCTTTGCCTGCATCTGCGGCATGGGGTGTGGAGCGCACTGCAGACTTTCGGCATCAGTCATCCGCGATACACGCCGATTCTGAAGCACGTGGCCACGGTGTTTGCACTGGTGGTGGCCATTGGCTTTATCTCCGTTCCCTTAAGCGTTTGGATTGGCTGGGTGAAATAGATGGAACTGAATTCAAATCTCCCTTCCGGACCGATTGAACAAGCCTGGGACAAGGCCCGGTTCGAGATGAAGCTGGTGAATCCGGCGAACAAGCGCAAGCATTCGGTGATTGTGGTCGGATCCGGCCTGGCCGGGGCATCGGCGGCGGCCACCATGGGTGAGTTGGGCTACAACGTTAAGTGTTTTTGCTTCCAGGATTCCCCGCGCCGGGCGCACTCGATCGCCGCGCAAGGCGGCATCAACGCCGCCAAGAACTACCAGAATGACGGCGATAGCGTCTATCGGCTGTTCTATGACACGGTGAAAGGCGGAGATTTCCGCGCGCGAGAAGCGAACGTTTACCGGCTAGCGCAGCTGAGCGGACAAATCATCGACCAATGCGCGGCGCAGGGCGTGCCGTTTGCCCGTGAGTACGGCGGCGCGTTGACGAACCGATCTTTTGGCGGGGCGCAGGTATCCCGAACGTTTTATGCACGGGGCCAGACCGGGCAGCAGCTTCTGCTGGGAGCCTACCAGGCGATGGAACGGCAGATCGAGGCGGGCAGCGTCACGATGTTCCCGCGAACGGAGATGCTGGACCTGATCGTGATCGAGGGTAAGGCGCGCGGCATTGTCACCCGCAACCTGGTGACGGGCGAGATCAACACTCATTTGGCGGATGCGGTGGTGCTTGGCACCGGCGGCTACGGAAACGTTTACTACCTTTCCACCAATGCGAAGGGCTCCAATGCCACGGCGATCTGGCGAGCGCACCGGCGAGGAGCGCTGTTTGCGAATCCATGCTTCACACAGATCCATCCCACCTGCATCCCGGTGTCAGGCGACTATCAATCGAAGCTGACCCTGATGAGCGAATCGCTGCGAAACGATGGCCGCATCTGGGTACCGCTGAAGAAGGGAGATAAGCGGCCTCCCGACGAAATTCCGGAGAGCGAGCGCGACTACTACCTGGAGCGCCGCTATCCGAGCTTCGGCAACCTGGTACCAAGAGACGTCGCCTCGCGGAATGCCAAGCACATGTGCGACGAGGGGCGAGGCGTCGGCGAGACGGGCTTGGGCGTGTATCTGGACTTCGCGGAATCGATTAAGCGGTTGGGGGAGAACGTCATTCGAGAGCGCTACGGCAATCTCTTCGACATGTACGAACGCATCACCGGCGAGAACCCGTACAAAATGCCGATGCGTATCTACCCGGCGATCCACTACACAATGGGCGGACTGTGGGTTGATTACAACCTGATGAGCACCATTCCGGGCCTGTTCGTGATCGGCGAAGCCAACTTCTCCGACCACGGCGCAAACCGCCTGGGCGCCAGTGCGCTGATGCAAGGGTTGTCGGACGGGTACTTCATCGCCCCTTATACGGTTGGCAATTACATCGCCGGCAACAAACTGGAAAAGGTGGACGCGACGCACCCGGAAGTACGGAATGCCGTGGCGTGCGTGCAGCAAACCGTTGAGAAGCTGCTGAACATCAAAGGCAAACGGACGGTCGATTCCTTCCACCGCCAGTTAGGGAAGATCGTTTGGGATTATTGCGGGATGTCGCGCAATGCGCAGGGGCTGGAGAAAGCTGCCGAGGAAATACGCGTGCTGCGGGACGAGTATTGGCAGAATGTGCGGGTACCGGGCAGTGGAGACGACCTCAACCAAAGCCTTGAAAAGGCGACGCGCGTCGCGGACTACTTTGAGCTGGCCGAACTGATGTGCATCGATGCGCGGGAGCGGAACGAATCCTGCGGCGGACACTTCCGCGAGGAATATCAAACCGAAGATGGCGAGGCGTTGCGGGACGACGGGCACTACAGCTACGTGGCCGCCTGGGGATACCGCGGCTACGGAAATCGGCCCGACCTGGTGAAGGAACCGCTGGAGTTCCATTACGTTCACCCCAGCCAGAGGAGCTACAAGTGATGCGTCTGATTTTGAATATCTGGCGTCAGGAGAAGCCGCAGGCACAAGGCAAGCTGGTTCGTTACGAGATGAACAATGTCGACAAAGAAATGTCGATGTTGGAATGCCTGGATGTTCTGAACGAAGAGCTGATTGGAAAGGGCGAGGAGCCGATCGCGTTTGAGCACGACTGCCGTGAAGGCATATGTGGAGCGTGTGGCTTCATGATTAACGGCGTAGCCCACGGCCCCGAGCGAGCAACCACCGTATGTCAGCTCACGATGCGGCATTTCAAAGACGGCCAGGAGTTGACGCTTGAGCCGTGGCGGGCGGCCGCGTTCCCGCTCATCAAGGACTTGATTGTGGACCGCCGGGCGTTTGACCGAATCATCGCCTCCGGTGGCTATATCTCGGTTTCGACTGGGAGCGCCCCGGACGCAAATACGGTTCTGGTGCCGAAGCAAGCGGCTGACTTATCCATGGATGCGGCAGCCTGCATCGGCTGTGGGGCGTGCGTGGCGGCCTGTCCGAACGCCGCGGCTGCGCTCTTCACCGGCGCTAAGATCAGCCATCTGGGGCTACTGCCGCAAGGCGAGCCGGAACGTCACATTCGTTCGCTGCGAATGGTGGCCCAGATGAATGAGGAAGCATTTGGGAATTGCACCAATATTGGCGAATGTTCCGCGGTTTGCCCGAAAGAGATCCCGCTGGAAGTAATCGCGCGCATGAACCGCGACTATCTGATGGCGAGCTTCAAACAGCGTGATACGGCCATCAGCACGATCCGGCCGTTTACCGAGTGGAGCACGGGCTCAAAGCTAGCGAACGATCCGCACGCGACGAGCTAGAGCACCGAAATCCGCTTGCACACAGAGGCTCATACGGTCGGTTCAGTCTTGGAGGGGGCTGAGGCTCCGAAGGCTTTCCGCGCCCCGATAGTCCCATATCGTTGACCCCGGCAGATATGCTGAGGGCATGATTTCCCAGCGGATGTTCCCGGTCTACGAACCTCAAAATGCCGAGTTCGAGACTCTGGTCCGGCAGAGTATTGCGATGCAGCCGATGATGCTAAACATCGGCGCAACACTAGAAACGGTGGCAGCAGGAGCTGTGACTATACGGATGCCGTTCGATGAACGGCTCACGCAGCAGAATGGCTACCTGCACGCCGGGGTGGTAACGACGATACTAGACAGCGCGTGCGGGTATGCGGCGTTCACGCTTGCTCAGGCAGGATCGGACATACTCTCGGTGGAGTTCAAGGTGAACTTGCTTTCGCCGGCAAAAGGCGATGCCTTCCTGGCCACGGGCCGTGTCTTAAAGGCTGGGAAAACGCTGACCATCTGCGAGGGGGAACTGACGGCGGCTGAATGTCAGGGTGAGGAAAAGGTGGTAGCGATCATGACAGCGACGATGATGGTGATGCGGCCGAAGGAGTGAGGGCGAGCCACTGCGCCTGGTTACAACACCGATTACGCCGAACGACATAAGCGATAGCATGTTACTTTAAGCGTTGAGACAATTCACTCGATGAGGCTGGTGGGATTTCTGCTGTTGCTAGCGGGATGGGGACTGGTTCTGTCAGCAGTGGCGCTGCTCGCATCCATGGGACTTCGGGCTAGCTTCGTCCTGACCGGGTTGGGAGTGGAATTGTTGGGATTGTTCCTGGTTATTCGTTCTCATCTTCCGCCTCGCCGGGAGGACCGCGGGTGACGCCTGATCCACTGCCGGCTCTGCCTGCTGCCGTTTGTATCGTCTCGATTCTCCTGATTCCACTGGCCGCCGCCGGGCTGGCGCTCATCAACACCGGGCTCATCCGATCGCGCAATGCGGCACACATGATGCTGGCATCGTTGTGTGTGATCGCGATCGCCGGTGGAGTCTATTTCATTTGCGGATTTGGGTTCCAAGGCTTTACCGGCCACGCGGGGTACGCCGCGGTCGTGGGTGGGAAGCAGTGGGACTGGATCGCGGCAGAGCCCTGGTTCTTCCGGGGACTGAAGACGAATGGCGTATCCACGGGGTTGGTGGCATGGCTGGGCATGCTGAGCGCTGGGTTGGCCGCCCTGATCCCTCTGGGCGCCGGAGGGGGACGCTGGCGGCTCCGCGCAATTTGCGTGTCCACGGCGATGCTGGCTGGCTGGACATTCCCTTTGTTCGCCCACTGGGCGTGGGATGGCTGGCTGGCGCAGCTGGGCTTGAATTTTGGACTTGGCCGCGGCTTCGTGGATGCCGGGGGGGCGGGCGCGATTCACGTCGTGGGCGGGCTGACGGCCTTGTCGATCGCGTGGATACTGGGGCCACGCCGGGGCAAGTTCTCGGCCGCTGGGGCTCCCACGGCCATCCCCGGACACGACTTCGTATTCGTGCTGTTCGGCTGCCTGCTGGCGCTGACCGGATGGCTGGGGTTGAACTCGGCGGGCTCGATCCTGCTGGCCGGCGTGGTGCAGCTCGAGACGATCATCGCGTCGTCGATCAATACAATCCTCGCTGCGGGCGCCGGCCTGTTAGGGGCGGCCCTGATTACTCGCGCACGATACGGCAAACCGGACGTTTCGCTGAGCGCGAACGGCTGGGTGGCGGGGCTGGTGGCATCGAGCGCCGGATGCGGGTTGATAGCGCCGGCTGCGGCGGTGATTATCGGAGTCGTGGCGGGCGCATTGGCTGTGTGGTCGGTTGAGTGGCTGGAGTTGAGGCTCGGGGTGGATGACCCCGGCGGCGCGATTTCCGTGCACGCGGTGGGCGGCATTTGGGGCCTGCTGGCGATCGGCTGTTTTGATCGCCTACCGGGAAGCACAGGATCTGGTCAGTGGCTAGCCCAACTGGTGGGCGTGGCCACGCTGGTGGGGTTTGTCCTGCCGCTTACATATGGGTTGAATTGGCTTCTCAACCTGATGTCTCCGCAGAGAGTGCCGCAGGACGGCGAACGTCAGGGCATGGATCTGCATGAGTTAGGCGCCAGCGCCTATCCGGAGCTCGCGAGTCATCTCGAAGATTTCACGCAGTAGCAGAAGACTGTTGGCCGCGGATGAACGCCGATCGACGCGGATGTTTGCTTGTCAGATGACGGGGCCGCCGCTCCGCGCTGGAGTTTTTCGCTCAGGAGCTAGGTGTGCTTCGCCACGTAAAGAAGCAGGCCGAACACCACGATGGGAATCAGCACCAACATAATGTAGAAGGCCACTTGGCGCACAAGGGGGGAGCGGCGTTCTTTCCAGTCCGACAACTCCGCACGCTCGGCAACTCGTACTTGCTCAGGATGCTCCAGGTCACGGGCGAATTCGCCGGCGGTTTTATAGCGGTTTACGGGTTCGCGCTCAAGGGCCCGATAAATAATCTCCTGGAGTTCAGGAGTGATTTGCGGGTCTACCGACCGGGGCGGAATGGGGTTGTTGAGTAAGCGGTCGTTCATGATGGCGAACGGATTATCGCCCCTGAACGGTATCTGCCCGGTGAGCATTTCGTACAGAATCACGCCGAGAGAATACAGGTCACTGCGCCCGTCGCCCCGTTTGCCCTTCACCTGTTCGGGAGAAATGTAATCGGGTGTGCCCATCACCTGCGACAGTTTTCCGAAGGTGAGACGGCGCGCGCCAGCCTTGCCGGCGATACCGAAATCGATCAGCTTAATGTGGTCCTGATCGTCCACCATAATGTTCTCGGGCTTCAAGTCGCGGTGCGAGACACCGCGGCTGTGAATGTGATCGAGCGCCTCGCAGACCCGGATTGCGATGGTGCGCGCGCGCTCCTGTGGAAGCTTCTTCAGCTCGTGGAGAATGTTGCGCAGAAGCCGGCCATCAACCCACTCCATCACCATATAGACCTGGCTGCGCTTCTCACCGTTGAAAACCTTCATCACGCCGGGATGGTCCATGATCTGTCCGATCTCGGCCTCGCGCTGGAAACGATCGAAGAGAAGGGGGTCGGCTTCCATATCGGGGTGTGGGACCTTGATGGCGACCTGACGACCGTTGGTGGTGTCAGTTGCGCGGAAAACGGATGCCATGCCGCTGCGTGCGACAAGGTCTCCAAGACGGTAATGATCCAGTAGTTCACCGGCGCGCAGATCGGTCATTTTGCGGGAGCGAGACCCATTCTACTAGGTAGCCGTCCGTTCAGGCGGAAATCTCCGTAAGGGCGGAACTAAGGGAGCTTGTATGGGCGCCCCCTGTACATGCCCATTCGTTCGATACCACGAACACGAATCAGCTGCAGACTGGCATTGTCGCTTCCATCACGCTGATTGGCCAAGTCCACAAGTTGTCCGGCAGCGGCCTGCAGAGTCACAGCTTCGCCGACCAGGGGTGCTATTTCCTCCGTCTGAAGCGCCCCACTCAGACCGTCAGAGCAGAGCAAGATCACGTCGCCGGCGAAGACGTGATGTTCGCTGGTATCAGCACTCACAAAGAGATCGTTGCCGACGGAGCGGGTAAGCACATGACGGGTCTCGGCCTTCAAGGCCTCGCCCGCGGACATGACCCCGAGGCGCACCTGTTCGCCGACTACCGTATGATCGCGGGTAAGCAGGTGGGCCTGCCCGCGCCGCAACAGATAACAGCGGGAGTCCCCCACGTGAGCCACGGTAAGGCGGTCGAAGCGGAGGGCGCAAGCGACGACGGTGGTTGCCATCGCAACACCGCCAGGGCTGGCGGCTTTACCGGCCTCGTAGACCCTGGTATTGGCGGCCTGAACCAAGCGCGCGAGCAGGGGCAGGTGCGGTTCGCCGGCTCGGGCATTACGAAAGCCAGCGAGCAGGCTTTCTACCGCGGTGCGGGAAGCAACCTCGCCGAGGTCCTGCCCTCCGACGCCATCGGCGACGACAAAGAGCCATCCGTGGGATCGCATCCGCTCCACTGTCTCGGGCAAAACGTGGCCGATAAAGTCCTCATTGTGGTTACGCGCCCGCCCGGGATCAGAGAGCTGGGCGAAGTCGAGCTCTAACATGGGAGCCTGCGGCTATGGAGAAGAGTGGGGCTAGGCTCCGCCGGCCAAGCCCCGTAGGATGAGCAGGGGATGGTTACGCTGAGCCCCGTTGCTCAACAAACGTCGTGCGTCCTTTTTTCTTGCTGGAGCGGACGAAGTAGATGCCGCCATAAATCGCCCAAACCAGAGCGATACCTAGCGCTAACAACGGTTCCGACTTGGTACCGATACCCATAAAGGGCAAGACCAGATAGGCGATCATGCAAGCCAGGTTCGCCACCACGCCAAAGATCGGGATGAGGGTGTGCTTGAGCAGGCTGTACTTGGCGTGTTTGTGGTACGCGACCATGCAGATGATGCAGCTCAGGCCGTATAGCAAGAACGTGCCGAAGTTGGAGGCCAGCGTCATCAGCAGCATCGTGTTGGGCAAAGCCGCCATCGCATCGTGCGAGAAGTAACCGAAACTGGAAAAAAGACCCTGTGGCAGGGCTTTGATGTCGGCATCCTTGGGCGCGGATGCGTCTCCGAAGTTCAGCGAGACCGCGATGACTCCGATAATGGCCGCGATAACCGCAAGCGTCCAGACGGAACGATGAGGGGTAAGGTTCTCGGCGTGCAGCAGGCCGTAGTGGTCGGGCAGTTCTTCGTCTTTGCCCATGGCGTAGGTGACGCGCGCGCCGGTGCTCATGCAGGATAGGGTCGTCCCGATGATGGCCAGGAAGACCGTGAATGCCTCCACCTCCATGAAGATCTTCCCACGTCCGGCGCCGAAGATCTGGTTACCGACCATGATCATCATGTCACCGATGGGCGCGGCGGACCCGGTGGCGCTTTGCATGGTGTAGCCGCTGTTAAGGAAATAGTTCGCGGCGAAATACTCCACCAGGTAACAGAACCCTCCCTGTATCAGCAGCGATGCGATTACCGCAATGGGGACGTCGCGCTTCGCGTTCTTCGCTTCGGCGCCCATGGCTGTGACCGATTCGAATCCGACCAGAATCAGGATGGCGATGGTGGCCTGGACGAACATAAAACCTAAGCCGTGAATTCCAACCACCGAGCCGGCGTTGGGGTGACTCAAGAAATTACCTTGGTCGTCCTTTTCCGGATAGGCGATTTTGAAGGGCACCGGCTGGCCGGCTGCGTCGAGCTTGGGCTTGGGCGTGCCGTCCGCGGTGCGCACAATTACGTCGACCGGCTTTCCATCCACGGTCTGCTTTTCAGTTAGAAACTCATACGTGTACGCTTCGCTGGAGGTTGAATCGAAGTTCCAGGCGGCCGAGTCGGGTGGATGATTTATGCGATAGCCCAGCGCCATGACGGAGAACACCAACAGCGCGCTGATTTGGATTACGTTGATGGCAATGTTCACCGCCGTTGCGCCGGCGACACCACGGTAGGCAATCCAGGCCACAAAGAACGATGTGCCGACGGCCACCAACGCCATGAATATCGGGCCCGGCAGGGAGGCGCTCATGAAGCTCGGCCAAATGGTGCCCGCCAAATATCCGCAGAGGACGCCCATAACGCCTACCATCACGCCGGGATAGATCCAGTAGTACAGGTGCGAACCCCAGCCCACGATGAACTTCGAGAGCCGGGCATATTTCCAAGCCTTCTCATGATTGAGGAAGGATTGCTCGGCGAAGTAATACGAGCTTCCGGTTCCGGGGTAGAGCTTGGCCATCTCCGCGTAGCAAACAGCCGTAGCCAGGCATAATAACAACGCGAGGACGATCCCAGCCCACATGGAGGGCTGGGAATTGCCGGCGCTCGCTTGAATAAAAAAGGTGAGCCACAAAAACGCTCCGGGGGCAATGAGCGCCATGGCGTTCATTGTCAGGCCAGTTAAGCCTAACGTCGGTTGCATCTTAGGTGCTTCGTCTTGGGCCATGCTTATCTCCTCAGTTTGGTTTTGCTAACAGAGATCGCGTCCAAAACGCCGGTGAGTCACAAGACTTTTGAGACTTACCTTCGTCCCGGCGGCAACAAAACGTGGTGGCAACACGGGCAGCTTGCTTCGTGTGAAGCCTGCTCGGCGCGAACCTCAGCCTACCGATCCTTAGCGGCCAGTGTCCAATCAATATTTTCAATTGGTTTCATTCAAAATAAAATAATCCTCGCCCCAGGTAGCCCCTTGATGAGGCCGCTCCTATCCGACTAATAACAGGGAAGTTACTCTCCTGCCCTCGTTTCACGGGGTATGGGAAGGAGTTACTAACCAGGTTGCCAACTTGAAGTTGCGAGCGCGCACTGCTTCAGCAGCTCTTAAAAACGGAGAGCTGTAGACATCGTTCTGCAATGCGCTGTCCGGCGTCGAGTCTCACCCTCAGACGCCGGTTCGTGAGCCAGATTAGTGGCTGCCCGAGCAGGCCGCCAGCAGGTCCGCTTTCAGCCGCGCTTGCAGACCATCTTCCAGCTTGTTTCCTTGAAAGGTGACGTAGAAGACATCCAGCGCCTTGTGTGCCCGCGTGTCGATCATGACGACGTCGATACTGCAGCCAGCCCGAGAAAACGCGCTGGCCAGATCATAGAGGAGCCCGGGCCGATCTTCAGCCTCCACCTCAATGAGCGTGGCTGAATCCGAGACGTCGTTGTTGACGGACACCAGTGGCTGCATCTTAACGCGGGTGGGCCGGAACAATTTGGGTCGGTCGCGAAGCAACTGTTCGGCATCCTCCTTGCCCTCAACCACCCGGCGAACGACTTTACGCAAGCGGTCAAGCTCGGCGGGATGCAGATTCAGCGTGCGGTGCGGATCGGAAAACGTGAAGGTGTCCACCACCACACCGGACGCGTTAGAAAACGCTTCGGCTTTCAGGATATTTAAACCGAAGCTGGAAATTGCGCCAGCCACGGAAGCAAACAGCCTTTGACGATCTTTAGTAAGAAGCGAGAGCCGGTAGTAGCCGTGTTCGTGGCTGATCTCAAAGGCCACGGGCCGAGAATCCAGCTGCTGGGCGAGCTGAAAATGGGAATCGATCTCGTCCTGGGAATGGAGGCGAAGATAGCGCGTGGGCAGGCCTTCCAGAAAGCGAGCACGTTCCGGCGGGACGCCCGCCGGGGCGTGAACGCGCTCGGTTCCTAATTCGCGGGTCAACTCTTCCCGCACGTGAGTATACACACGCCATAGCTGCTGCAGGTGCCACGGCGTCATGGCCTCCGGATTCACTGCACTCGTGTCAGCGTAGGTCAGCATGGCCAACATCTTCAGGCGCTCAAGGGTGCCCACACGCTCCGCGAGCATGTGGGCCGTGGAGCCGTCGTAAAGATCTCGTGAGTTCATCACGGTGGAGAGTAGCCGGTGTTGAAGAATCAGGAACTCAATTGTGTCGCGGTCCTCTTCGGGCGCGGCCAGGCGTTTCAGAACTCCGCTCGCGATCTTGACCGAGAGTTCCGGGTCGTCCAGGCCGCGGCCCTTAGCAATGTCATAGAGCAGGAGGGCAAAACGCACCGCGGCAGGGTCGCTGACTTCATCGAACAGTTCTTTGAAACGAGCATCCACCAGCGATTCGAGCGACGCGATGGCCACCATGGTGTGCTCGTCTACCGTGTAGCGATGGTGAAAGTCGCGAACAACCAGGCACTCGATTTCTCGCCACTCCGGCAGAGCGTTGGCCATCACACCCGTCTCTTGCATGGCACGAAGGCCGAGCGAAGCGCGCGGAAGGGAAAGCAGCCGCTTCCAGTCTGCCCAGTTGGCCTCCGGTACCACGCCCTGCAGTCGGACGACGGTGTCTGGAGCCAAGCGGAGCCCGTGGCGCGCCACGAACTCGAACAGGCTCAAGTCGCGCGGCGCCTGACCCCTGCGCAGCAACACGCGGTCGCGCGAGACGGTGAAGGTAGAGGTGGATAGGCGCGAGCGCCACTGGTGAAAATACCCCAGGAGTGCGGCTCGTTTGTCGGTTGCCTCCTCGATGGCTTCGCGCACCGCACTGTCCACCCGCCGGACGTTGCGGTAGTAGTCGCGCATCAGCGAAGCGGGAGCATTGCTTAGCGCCTCCTGCGCGTCGAAGCTCAGTACGTTCTCATCGTGGCCAGTAATCTCATGCAGACGTATCCGTACCGCCGCCAAGAAGTCGAATGCCGCGAAGACATCGATCTTGCCGCTACGCGGCGCAAGAATCTGAAGCCAGCGCACCGTCTGAAGGTCGCGCAATCCACCGGGCGCATCCTTGACGTTGGGCTGCAGATGATAGATCGTGTTCTGGTACTTGGCCCGGCGATTAACCGCGAGCCCGGCCAACTGGCAGGCAAGAGCCGACGCGAATTTCGCGGTGAAGGCCCGGAAGCGCGCGTCCAAGGACTGAAACAAGGCGGCGTCCCCCGCCACCAAACGGCGGTCCAATAGGCTGATGGTCAGCTCGGCATTATCGGCGCTCTGGGTAACGCACTCCTCCAAGGTCTGCACAGCGTGACCAGGCTTCAATCCACCGTCGCGCAAGGCACCCAAGAAGGCGGCAAGGGTCTCTGGCCGGGGTATCTGGCTTTCTGATCCGACCAGTAGCAGCAGGTTTGCATCGGAATGCGGGAACAGTTCCTTGCGCCCGAAGCCGCCGACTGCCAGTAGAGCAAGGCCCGACGCAAAGTGCGGCTCCAGGAATGCCGCGTACGCCTGCCTCACGCACTGTTCCGCCTCCGCCGTTCGAACAGCCAAGGCCTGATGTACGACATCCGGCTTCGGCAGAGGCACGACCGCTAAGTCTGGATCTCGATTTTCGGCTGCCACGCAGTTGGAAGTATACACCTCAAACCTGTTAGTAAGTTGGTTGAAACTGGCAGGCGGCGGGGAAACCGCAGGGCCACCAGTCATGCCGGGATGCAAAGGTCAGCGACATCAGTCTGTTCTACTTCGGACCAAACGAGGCAATCAGCGCCAAGGCAACTGTGCTCTGACCCCTGGCCACCATCAAATCCGTGCCGCGGTTGAAATACGGGGCGGCGGAGGAATCGTGCCGATACTCGAGACGGCTGAGGAATCCATGGACGATTTTCATTTCGCCGGTAACCGTTACCTCGGCTAGTGACTGAGCGACGCCGGTTGCATAACCGTTGATATCGTCAAACCACTCAAGACGGCCGGCAGCCGCGAAGCGCGGGGTTATTTGATAGCGTACGGCGCCAGCCAAGCCCGTCCACTTCTGAGTGGAAGCAGCTGGAAGTTTATTGGTGCCGAAGAGGTACTCAGCGTAAAGGCTGGTTTTGTCGTTCATCGTGAAAACAAAGTTGGTGTCGTACAGATTGATATAGGCCCGGACATGACCGGGAATCGGTGGAAGACCCACCAGAGCGTTCTCGGCTTGGGGGCCGGTGAGGAACGTATTGTTCCAGGTTACCTTTTTGTTGAACACATAATTTCCAACCAATCCGACAGTCTCAAACGTATTTTCGTCGCCGACCGAGTTCCACCCGTTCAGGAGTTGGACGCCAACCGTGAGACTCTTGGTGACGGGGAGGGTCGCTTTCACGCCGAAATGAAAGTAAGGGGCTCCGATCGAGAAGAGCAGCGACCGTGAATAGTTGAAGTTGTTGCCCGCTTCAATGACCTCGGCGCCGACGCTGGTGACGAACTTGCCGAAGTCGATTTCGAGTCCGTGCGTGTTCGGCGGACGAAACTCGCCGTAAACCTGTTCCAGGTACTTAAAGCCCTCGGGTCCAGGCTCTGCAGCCGCGGTTTGCATGAAATCCACGGTTGTTCCGAGGCCGGCGTCGATCCGAAAGCCCAGTATGCCGGAGGCTTTCTCGAAGGCAACCTTGCCGAAACTGAAACGGGCCTGGTTGGCGACTGTGTCGAAGTTGTAGTTCTGGTTAATGCTGTCTTCCGGATGATTGAAGTTCAGGTCTCCATACACGTCGCCGTATAGGTAAATGTCAATGCCGTCTTTCGTCCAGGCGGACGGCGGCGGGGTGGCTGCCGGCGCAGCTGGAGCAGCTGCCTGGTCGGCAGGCTTGGCGGTTGTGTCCGAAGCAGGCGGAGGTGTTGTCTGCGCAAATGCACACGGTGCAACGGCTAGCGCCAGTACTGCAACTATGTCGCGGATCGCGATGGTCAAGTTTGTTACCTCCAAGAGTTTTAAGGAAAAGGAAGCGGGGCAAGGCTCGAGGGATCGCTTACGGGGCGAGTAGTTAACTAGAATGCAATGTGTGTAATGGTATTTAATCGCTACTTGATAGTCAATAAGAAATTTGGATTGGCCTCATTTGCATCCTCACTGCGACCCGACGGCAGCCAGCGGACCCGAATTTCACAGAGAACCACGGCTTGAGGCAAACGGTCCCGATGCAGTTTGAAAGCATGCTGGATGTTCGCCAAAAGTCGTCACTTAGTAGGTGGCGGGCGTGCCGGCGACCTTTCGTCGTATTGCAACGTTTGCCACTGAGCAACGAACAGAAGCCTTCAGGAGATCAAGGCTTCGGGACGCTATTGACGGTTTTCAGAATGCGCGACACGATCTGGTAGGGATCACCTTCGGAGTTCGGGCGGCGATCTTCCAAATAGCCCTTGTACCCATTCTTGATGAAGTGAACCGGCATCCGGATCGACGCACCACGATCAGACAGACCATAGCTGAACTTGTCGATGGCTTGCGTTTCGTGGTGGCCGGTCAAGCGAAGATGGTTATCCGGGCCGTACACGGCGATGTGCTCAGCGACATTGTTGGAGAACGCTTTCATCAGAGCTTCGAAGTATTCTTTGCCACCCACTTCCCGCAAGTACTTTGACGAGAAGTTGCAGTGCATGCCAGATCCATTCCAGTCACCCTTGATGGGTTTGCAATGCAACTCCACATCGACTTCGTATTTCTCGCAAAGGCGCATCATCAAATAACGGGCGGTCCAGGTGTCATCAGCGGCCTTGGCAGAGCCTTTGGCGAAGATCTGAAACTCCCACTGACCTTTAGCGACTTCGGCGTTGATGCCTTCGTGATTGATACCAGCGGTGAGGCAGAGGTCCAGATGCTCTTCGACGATTTGACGGGCAAGCTTACCCATGTTCTTGTAGCCGACACCGCAGTAGTATGGGCCTTGAGGAGTGCTGGGATGGCCGTCTTTCGGGAAGCCGAGAGGACGCCCATCCTGATAAAGGAAGTATTCCTGCTCGAGACCGACCCAAAAGTCAGGGTCGTCCTGGATGGTAGCCCGTGCGTTGGTGGAATGCGGGGTCCCGTCCGGGTGCAAGACTTCGCTCAGAACAATATAGCCGTGCTTGCGGCTCCCGTCAGGATACAGAGCTACGGGTTTTAGCACGCAGTCGGAGCTCTTGCCCTCGGCCTGCATCGTGGAACTGCCGTCGAAACCCCAATTGGGCAGATCGGCCAGTGTGGGCGGCTGGTCAAATCCCTTGATCAGCGTTTTGCCGCGCAGGCCAGGAACGGGGCGTTTGCCGTCAAGCCAGATGTATTCGAGTTTGTATTTTGTCATGGGGTTTCGTAAGTTAGCGGATTCGGTTCGTTGAGAGGTCCTGCAGCTCTGTAGACATAAAGCGTCCTACAATTGAACCGAACTCTCCAGTAGGGTTGCAATGACTTTGTAATCGATTTATCTTATGGGCGCTATGGGAATCCTGTGAGAATTACTAAGTCCTTGAACGAACGGCTGGCGAGACGTGAAGTCCTCGTTTCAGAGCGTTAGAGTAGGGAGAAGAGCCTCCATTCGGTGGCCCATCTTACGGCCAATGAAGGAGGAAGGAGTGATCCATGTCCCAGATCAAGTATCAGTTCGACTCGGCCCATACATCGGCCCATTTTAGTGTCCGACATATGATGATCTCTAGTGTTCGGGGCGAATTCAGCAAGGTGTCGGGCACAATCGTCTACGATCCGGAGAACCCGGCGAACTCCAGTATCGATGCTGAAATTGACGCCGCATCCATCAATACCAGGGAGCCTCAGCGCGACGCCCACTTAAAGAGCCCTGACTTCCTGGATGTCGCGAAATTCCCGGTGATCGTGTTCCGTGCCAAAGAAATCAGCGGGAACGGTGCGGAATGGAAGGTGAAGGGCGACTTGACGATTCACGGAGTAACCCGGCAGGTGGCACTCGACGTGGATGGTCCGACGCCCGAGACCAAAGATCCTTGGGGCAATGTGCGCATTGGCGCCTCCGCAACGACCAAGATCGATCGCAAGGACTTCGGACTCATCTGGAACTCAGCTCTGGAGTCCGGTGGAGTGCTGGTCGGCGATGAGGTAAAGATCAGCATCGACATGGAAGCCATCCGCCAGACCTAGGAGCCACTGGACGGCGGGTTAGCTGGCGTCACCACCGGTTTCCCGGCCGCTATCGCTCACGCGCATCGACACCAAGTGAGCCAGCAGGACGGCGAGATAAAGCTGGCCAGTGAACGCTTCGCTAGTCGCCAGGGAACGCGCAATTGGTTTGATCGGCACGATGTCGCCGTAGCCAACTGTCGTCAGGGTGATGAAGCTGAAATAAATCCAGTCCGCGACGTTTCCGAGTTCGTGGGTGGCGGTGCTAAAAGAGCCGGGGTTGAGGACGGAAGTGATGTGAAAGGCATGTGCCCAGGCGATACCAAGCGCGAGATAGACGGCGATCGCACCTTGAATACGACTCGACGTGACCGGACCGACCGCGAACACCCGCCTGAGCAGGATCACCACGATCAAGGCAGTCGAAAGAAGCGCTAGCACATCGGGCCAGACGCCCAAAGCATGTGGGGGAACGAACCAAGTTGCCCACTTGAACAGAATCGCGACGAAGGTGAACACCGCGGCCGTAAAGAACAAAGCCCGCGATCTCCAGGCGAGAGAAACGCCGCAGGCCATGCCCACGGTAAAAGAAACGTCGGTGTAGAGTTTTTCGTTGCTTCGGTCGAAGCCGACCGCGGGAAGCACGAAGACGATCAACACCATGAGACCCAGAAAAACGGAGAGGCTCGCCTCCGTTTCCCAGGTTTCCTCGACTATCTTACGAACGGTTCTTGGCACTCCCGGCCCATCCTTGTCACGAGCCGCTCGAGGCCCGGCGGCAGGGGATTCGTTGCATCCGCCGGCCACCGGGCACAGCGGTCCTTAACGGCTAGCTGAAAGGTATCTTACTGCGCCATCCTTTGATAATTCGAACTCGTGGTCTGCACCGTAATCTTCTTGGCAGGAGCATTGAGGGTGGTCTGGGCGACGTAGTTGGGGCCTCCTGGAATTCGCTGGAAATTCACCTGAAGCGACACGGCGTCAGTTTGGTCGTTCATATAGGAATTCACGGTGACCTGGGCGAGCGCTTTCGCTTGTTTATTGAAGAAGAAGACCATGGAATCGCCAGGCTTCACGTAGTTTGTGAACTGAAGTTGAAGAACTTCGGGCCCGTCCGATCCGATGGTTACGTTACCCTGCTGAAAAGCCGCCTGCATTTGTTCGGGGTTTGGCGGAACATACTGCTTGACCAAGTTGGCCGCGCGCTGCATGTAGTCGGTGAGGTCCTCGGTCTTGTTCTCAACGATCTTGCCGCGTAGGCCGCGCTTTGGCGCTGGCGGGGGAGTGCCGCCGGTGGCCGTCTTCTGCACAGACCCGTCCGGCCCGTACATGCACTGATAATTCGTGGTCTTTTTGACCTCGCCGTTGAGCATGATATTGGTTTGTTCGGTCCAAATGTAATGCATCAAGGCCGCTTTGTTCTGGGCCACCGCTTCCTTGACCATCGCTAATTTCTGCTGTACCGGGCTTTGCGCCCAGGCGTGGGTTTGGAGAACCAGCGCAATTGCCGTGATGCTCCCGAATAGTGCTTTTTTCATTTGGCGTTCATCCTCTTATCGTCCGCGGCGCTTGGCGACGCTCGTTGTCAGGCATCCACAATTCAACCGTCGGCAGCGGCACAGATTCCGCAGCTTCTCTGTTGTTGAGATCCGATTTTCTACCGGGTACAAGCTTACCTCAGGGGGCCCCGAACTGGCAAAACTACTGTCCACGGTGGTGTTAATTGACGCCGCCGCTGAGGCGCTTCATCGGTTTGTTGAAAAGCGTCAGGATGGCTGCGCAGACGATGCAGAAGCCGGCGACGACGCCGAAGATTGCCGGCAAGGGAAACTGCTCATACAGTGAGGCGATGCGCCCGCCAATCCATTCGCCGACCGAGATAGACAGAAACCAGACGCCCATGATCATTGCGGCGATGCGCTGCGGCGCCAGTTTCGTCATGGCGCTCAGTCCTACCGGGCTGAGCGAAAGCTCGCCGATTGTATGGAAGAAATAGGTGAGAATCAGCCAAACGGGACTGACTGCGTGGCCATTAGCAACCGGGACCAGAACCGCGAAGCCAAGTCCCACAAACAAGAGTCCGAAAGAGAACTTGATGGTGGTCGACGGTTCGTGCGAACCCAGTCTCACCCATAGGGCCGCGAAGACGGGGGCCAGTAGGACCAGGAAGAGGGAGTTCACCGACTGGAAGTAGGCCGCTGGAAAAGCCCAACCGAGTATCGACAGACGGGTATTGCGATCGGCAAAGAGACTGAGCGTAGAGCCTGCCTGCTCGAAGACCGACCAAAAGAGAGCGGACGCGACGAACAGGACCAGAATTGCACCTAGCCGCTTTCGCTCCACCGAGGTCCAACCCTTGTCGAGCAGGAGCCAGCCAAATACACCGACCACGACTAAGGTCAGAAAGAAACCCAGGGCGTTGGAGAGCCCTTCCGGCGATACGTGAATGAGCCTGGCCGCAGACAGTCCCATGACAACCGCGAAAAGACCGACGATAACGGCTGCGCCTGACCAAGCATGACGGCGCGCCACCGGGTTCGGAGGAGGCTGGAGACCGGCATCCTGAAGGTGCTTCTGTCCAAGTAGAAACTGAATCAAGCCCAGCGTCATTCCAACGCCGGCCAGGCCAAAGCCGTAATGCCAGTTGGTCAGTTTGGCTACGGTGCCGCAGGCCAACGGGGAGATTAGGGCTCCGACATTAATACCCATGTAGAAAATGGAGAAACCGGCATCGCGGCGATGGTCATTTTCGTGGTATAAACCGCCCACGATGGTGCTGACATTCGGCTTCAGAAGGCCAGTGCCAAGCGCTACCAAGGTCAGTGCCACGTAAAACGGCGCCAAGCCATGCAGCAGCATGACGTAATAGCCAAAGGCGATCAGAATGCCGCCGTACAAGACGGCTTTGCGTTGTCCCAGGATGTTGTCAGCCAGCCAGCCGCCGGGCAGACTGATGAGATAGACCATCGCGGTGAAGAGGCCATAAATCATCCCAGCTTCGGCGGTCGACAAGGCAAGCCCTCCGGTCGACGCGGGAGCGACCATGAACAGAATCAGCAGCGCCCGCATTCCGTAGAAGCCGAAGCGCTCCCACATTTCCGTAAAAAAGAGAGTGGCCAGACCGCGCGGATGCCCGAAGAAAGTCGTTGCCATGAAGTGAAGCTAGGGTATCACTTGGCCGAAGCGGAAACCATGGTCGACAGCGGGGCGGCCAGCAGGCAGCCTACGGAGCGCGTTTCTTACCGCGCACGTGTCAATATAGAGAGTTAATTGCGCTTGGAAGGCGCGATCCTCTCTTTTAATCAGTGGCTACCGACCTAATCGAAATCAGCATCGACAATCCGAGTGCGGAGGCCATCGCGCGCGCCGCCGAGGTAATCTCGCGAGGGCAAGTGGTGGGCGTGCCGACCGATGCGTTGTACACGCTGATGGCTGATCCGTTCAATTTACACGCCGTCGGGCGGGTGTTTGCCGCCAAAGGCCGCGAAACAGTTCGATCGCTGCCATTGGTGGTGTCGGACGTGCTGATGGCGGAAGATCTTTCAAACGAGCTAACCAACCGCTTTTATATCCTGACGCGGCACTTCTGGCCAGGCCCGCTTACCGTCATCGTGCCGGCCGCAGCCAAGGTGCCTCTGAAAGTCACCGGCAACACTGGCCGCCTGGCAATGCGCCAATCACGCTCTAAAGTAGTGAATGCGCTGGTGGAGTGTCTCGGCCAGCCGCTGATCTCTACCAGTGCCAACCTGTCGGGCCAGCCTACGATCAGTGTTGGCATCGATCTATTCGCGACGATGGACGGCAGCGTCGACCTGGTACTCGACGGCGGCGCTTGCTCCGGTCCGGGAGCCACCACGGTCGACATCACCGAGCCGTACTGGCGCGTGATCAAAGAAGGCTCGATTTCTGAGCGCGAGATCGGCGCGAGGTTGAAGGACACCTAGGCTTGTTTGGGCCCGCGCGGATCCACAGAACTTCGACTGATACACTCATAAACTTAATCTTTTGTTGCGGGTAGGAAGTCTTCAATGTTGAACATAGCGTTCGGCTGGGGTTTGCTCGTTTGCCTAGGCCTTTCTGTCTTCTTTTGGTGGACCTGCCCGCCCGAGCGTCGCCGTCTGCTGGCCGGTTGGATTTTCGCGCTTGCCGCCGGAATCTTCGCATTCGCCTTCTACAACACCGGCCAGACTTGGCTGGCCCTCACGGCTGAGGCCTTTGCCCAACTAGCGATCGTCCAGATTCTGAGCGTCGGTATCTTCCGGCTGGCGCTCGGGCGCTGGAAGGTTCCGCTCATCCTGCCCGAGATACTGCTACTCATCGCGTATCTGTGGGTCATTTTCCACTTGCTGTCGCGAATCGGCGTAAACGTCACCGGATTAATCGCCACCTCCGCCGTCATCACCGCCGTTATCGGACTATCCATGCAGGAGATGCTGCTGAGCGTGGTGGGTGGCATCGTGCTCCAAATGGAGGGAAAGATCGGCCACGGGGAGTACATTCGCACGGCCCATGGATCGGGGTTTGTGCGCGAGGTCCGCATTCGTTACACCTCGATCGAAACTCCAAACAACGACATCATCCTGATACCGAATAACCTGCTGAACAAAGCTGAAGTAACGATTGTCGCGCTGAAGCATCGACGCCTGATCCGGTTCGCCCTGGACTACGGCAACTCACCCTCCAAGATCATCGGGATCGTGAACGAAGCATTGGAGGCCTCGCCAATTCCGGAGGTAACGGACGATCCCCAGCCGAAGTGCGTGCTATTGAGCTATCACCCACAGTTTGTGAGCTACGGCGTTTTGGCGTATCTCACAAACCGCGGCTTCGAATACGTTGGCGTTTCAGAGATACTCTCGCGTGTGCACTTCGCGCTGGGCCGGGCGGGCATTCCGCTGACCTCTATCGCCAACCTGGTGAACCTGCGGCGAAGTCCTTCGCCAGCCGAAACAGCGGCGGCGGAGGCCGAGCGGTTATTTAGGCTCGACACACTGCGGCGTAACGATGTATTTGGAGTACTATCCGAAGGTGAGCTTCACCATCTGGTTGAGCGGATGAAGCGGCTCACTTATGGGCCGGGTGAGGTAGTCGTGCGCCAGGGTGACGAAGCCGATTCGCTGTATGTTCTCAACAACGGCCGCTTGCGGGTGATGCTACGAGGAGAGGAAGTAGATAGCCGCAACGAAGAGGTGGCCGTGCTCGAACCCGGCGCAGTGTTTGGTGAGATGTCACTACTGTTAGGAGGCAAACGCACCGCGTCGGTGGTAGCAATTGGGCAGGTTGAATGCGACCGGCTGGATAAAGAAGTCTTCGCCGAAGTCGTTCATAACCGCCCTGGCGTTTTGGACCAAATATGCGCGGTACTGGCCGACCGGTATCGCGGCCTCGCGGAAGCCCGCGAAAGGCTCAGTGCCGCAGCGTCCGCCGAGCCGAACGATTTCTTAACCCTGATCCAGAGTTTCTTTGGTATCGGTAAGAAGGTGCGATAGTACCACTGGTCCAGATCGACGCGATGATCCAGCCCGGGAGCAATATTCTCGCGTACAAATGAAGAGGCGGCACATGACCTAAGTCATGTGCCGCCATTTAATGCATCAGGCCGGATGGGAGCAGCGCCGGTTTTCTTAGAAAGCTCAGAGGCTTGTCCACGGGCAACGAATTCCCTGGACCTTGTCTATTTCCTTCGCCCTAGCCCCACCCGGTCTGTTCCTCCGACTGTCAACAGACAGGATGGCCCAAGAACGTCTTCGCCTTGGCCATTTCCGCATCCCATTTCTGCACTTGCTCAGGTGTCAGGAACTTCATGACTGCTTCCCGCCCCGAGTCCCGTACGGTTTCAACTTCGCGATCACTTCTGGCTTCTTGGGATTCGGATGCTTCTTCAGCACTTCTAAAAGCTTCTCCTCCTTTTCTTCCAGGAAGAATCTCAATTTGCCCTTTTGTTCCTCGGAAAGGTTTAGCTCTCCGGCGAACGGCGTCAGCTCGTCCGTTACGACGTGCCTCTGCTCTTAGGCCAACTTAACTAGTGCTTAGCCTCCTTCCGACTTTCAGACAAAGGAAGCAGCCTTGTCTGCATTGGACAGGACTGGCTTTGTCTTACTCAACCAAAGCCGCCGACTGACTTTCCTGCCGGAAGCTTCAGTCTTAGTCGCTGTCTCTGCCCTGAGTTGCTCATCTCCCAGGACGGCCCCATCGTAACGCTGCCGGAATGAACGTTAAATACCGGAATTATAGTAGTCGGCGGCGAGAACAAGAGACGTACAGAGTCGAAGACCCCTCAAGGACGTAGTCTAGCCGACTGAGCTCCATGTGTCGGGTCGCAAGCTTGCTAAAATTAGGGCTTCTCCGGGTCGCGGTCCTTTGTTGCCCGGCTCTGGAAACCAAGTCCGCGTTGCAAGCTGACTCACCAACTATGACTTCCCTGAAACTCCAGCTAAGACCTGGCCATTTGCTCAAATTCTCCATCGCGCTGTTCGTTGCTGCCGTTGCGGTTACGCCCACGCTACGTGCTGCGGATTACGACCTCGACGAGTATAAGGTCCGCATCACCGGACTGTGGTTTTTCACAAATCCCACGGGCACGGTTCAAGCCTCTGGCTCCGACCCGCTCGGAAGTTTCGACCTGACAAAAGACTTTGGTTTCAATTCCTATTCCACTTTCACGGGGAAAGTGGACTGGAAGTTCACTCGCAAGAACCACCTGTATCTGGCGGCCTCGCCATTCAGCCAAACACGCACCAGGGTGCTCGACCGGACGGTCGACTTTCAGGGCCAGACTTTCGAGGTCGGCCTGACAACTACTGCCAAACTCACAAACTGGGCCTACGCGCCGGGTTATCAGTACGACATTATCCGGGGCGACAGAGGGCACTTGGGCATTGCAGTCCAACTTGACATCTTCGATACGACAGCAAAGCTAAGCGCCCAGGCGCAGGTCACCAGTGATGGCACCCAGTATGCAGCGAAGAGCGCCTCGGGTTCGTTGGTGGCTCCGATTCCTGTAGCGGGTCCGGATTTCCGCTTCTACATACTTCCCAAGTTCTATGTGGACGGTAACCTGTTCGGCATGTACCTTTTCGGTTACGGGAACTTCATTTCGACCACCGACACGATAGGGGTCTACCTGGGAAAACACTTTAGCCTGCGCGCCGGCTACCAACTAGGACAGCGGTTGGTGGTGAACAATGACAGCAGCACTCGTATCGGCATTAACTTGACCCAAAAGGGTCCGGTCGCCGGCGTCGAGTTTTCTTTGTAAGGAAGCGGCAGGGAGTTGACGGGAAGCGAGGCGGGAGGGGGCGAGAACGTACCCTGATTGCACGTTCTCGCCATAGCCAGAAAACCGCAATACCTAGTTTCCCGCGATTCCCTTGTCCTGCAGGATTCTGACGACAACCCGCCGGTTTTGAGCTTGACCTTCCACCGATGAGTCGGGCGCTACCTGGTCGGTGGTGCCCATTGCTCCTGGAGCCAGGACGTTCGTCAGCGGAATCTGACCCTGCTGGATCATGAAATTGAGCACGTTCTGGGCGCGCTCGGCGCTCAGCTTTTGGTTAAGTGCGGCGCTACCCACGGCCGAAGCGTAACCCTGCACCTGGATGATGTACGCCGTAATCGTCTTGGCCTGCTTCGCAAGCGCAAGCAGTTGCGGCTTGAACTTGGGATCAACCGTTACCTGGCCGTTTGCGAAGTAAACAGTCGCCTCGCCCAGAATGTTGTACTGACCTAGCTCGCCGAAGCGCTTGTTGGCCGCCGCGATGGCCGCTTTATTGGCTGCGGTCTTCTTTTCTTCTTCCGTTATCGCGGCTTGCTGCGCTTGCAACGCCGCCTGCTGCTCTGCCGCCAACTGCTGCGCTTTCGCCAGCGCTGCCTGCTGCGCCGCTATTTCCTGCTGAGACTGCTGAATTTGCTGTTTGTTCGCCGCAACCGCTTGCATTGTGGGTTGTAGACCGGCTTGCGCATCCTGAGCGGCCTTTAGGTCATTCCCTTTGAACTTAATTGTGGTCGCTACCAGTTGGCCCTGCGGATTCATGGTGCCTTGCACTTGAACCGGCAAGCCTGGTATCAATGCTGTCATGCCCATCTGCTTGCTGCGAGCCTTAAACAGCCCTTCCACTTCTTCCACTTGCGTGTAGTCCGTCAGCAGTACGACGGCGTTCGGGCCGCCAGCGACTTGCAGCGTCATTGTGGCGCCACTCCTGCCCGTGATGACTCCCTGTATCTGGTTCTGCGCCAAAGCCACACCAGCGGCTAGTACCAAAGCAGCCAGCAGCACAGCGGCGAACGACGTTGTTCTTAGTGTCCGATTCATGTTGTTTCTCCCCAGATTCCTTCCCTTTTCTAGTGTTTAAGCCCTGGCGGTACCTGAGTAACCGGCCCGCTATGGAGGACTGAAAAGACCGCCCGCAGGTGGTATTCCCAGTCCACGCTCAGGATTCTACTCTCAGGCATTTGAAATGTCCACTGGCTCCAGCGACAGGTAGCCGGGGGCCGACAAACGCGTTTTCTGGCCTCAGGATGCCCGAAACGAAGGCAGGATTGGCATCGAACGAATGCGTGTTCCGGTGGCGTTATAAATCGCGTTGGCAAGCGCAGGAGCGATGCCCACGATCGGGGTTTCGCCTGCGCCAGCGGACGGAATATCCTTGCGATCGAGGAGGACGACTTCCACTTTCGGAGCATCGCCGAAGCGGGGCACACGGTACTCGGACAGACGCGGGTTCAGAATGCGCCCGTTCGCGAAATCGATGGCTTCGAAGAGAGCTCCGCCAAGCCCCATGACGATGGCGCCCTCCACTTGATTCTTGAGATGTTCGGGATTGACGATCGCACCGCACTCCCACGCTTCCACCACCCGCTCCACCCGCAACTGTTTCCCGGAGCCAATAGAGACCTCCGCGCAACAGGCGACATAACCGCCTTTTTCCATGCCGCACGCCAGTCCGAAACCGCGGCTTGCTGAAGCCTGTTGCTTCGACCATTGAAAGCGGTCCGTTGCAGCCTGCAGCACCGCCACCAAACGCTCGTTCTTCAGGTTCTTCAGACGGAAAGCGAGTGGATCCATCCCTGCCGCGGCCGCCAACTCATCCATGTGCGACTCACGGGCAAAATTGTTCGCCGTGGAGGCTAGGCCTCGATACGAACCGTCGCGAAGCGGCGACTTGACTTCGTGGAAGCTCTCGGTCTTGACCGGAACGTCGTAAGGTGTTCGAAGTCCCGAGGGGCCTGACAAATAGTTGTAGAACTGCCAAGCCTGCAGCACGCCATTCGCATCTGCGGCGCTGCGCACGTCGATGATTCCGGCAGGCCGGAAATACGCCCACGTGAATTCTTCTTCGCGCGTCCAGATCAGCTTCACAGCTTTGCCGGCGCCACGGGCCAGCCGGGCCGCTTCGATCGCGCATTCACCGGTGTGCTTGCCGCCGTAGCCCGAGCCCGCATCGGGCATCAGCACGCGCACATTCTGCTCTGGGATTCCCAGGGCAATTGCAAGCTCGCCCTTCACTCCGAACGGCCTTTGGGTGCCTGTCCACACGGTCAGCTTACCGGCCTGGAACTCGGCTACGGCTGCACGTGGCTCCAGCGGGACATGCGCGATATAGGCAATTGTGTACGTAGTCTGGAGAGTATGCACCCCTTGCGGAGGCGAAGAAGGAGGCGCGGCGTTTGCCCGGATGTAGGAGAAAAGATCGTTCGAGGAGATCTGTTTCTGCTCGTCCCACTTCGCGTCGATACTCAGCAATGCCTTTTGGGCCCGCTGTTCGTCCGTCGCAGCGACGCCGATGAAGTCACCATCGCGCACCACCGTCACGCCCGGAATATTCGAAGCCGCACTCGTGTCCACAGAAATCAGCTTGGCGCCAAAGCTCGGTGGGCGCAGCACGCGGCCGTAGAGCATCCCGACTGCCTTAAAGTCGGATGGGTACTTGTGTTTTCCGGTGACAATCTCATGCGCGTTTACCTTGGGCAGGCTCGTTCCAGCGACCTGCCATTGCTTGGGCGGAGTCACAAGGTCTGACTTGCCGAGCACCTTGACCCAATCGATCTTGGCCGCCAGTTCACCGATGGCCGCCGTCTTGCCGGCGAGCGGGTCTGAAACGTGACCGTTTTCCATCTCTAGATTGGCCGCATCCGCATTCCAGGACTTCGCCGCGGCATCGAGCAGCGTCTCCCGGGCGGTTGAAGCCATACGGCGGAGTTCAGGGGCCATTGTCGGCGTCGTCCGGCTACCAAACGTGCCCATGTCCCACGGCGTCAAGTCGGTGTCTCCCATGACGAGCTGTACCAACGCCGGCGCGCAGCGCAACTCATCGGCGACGGCCTGAGTCAGCGAAGTACGAATGTTCTGACCCACTTCCACCTTGCCGGTAAAAGCCGTGATCGCACCATCCGGTGCTATGTGCAGCCATGCCGCGACGTCTTCGGGAAGTTGTTCGCCTCGCTGGCGCCGGGCCGCGCCTGATTCCTGAGCCGTGCTCGCGTCGTCGAACGCAAGCAGCACCAATAGTCCACCACCCATCGCTTTCAAGAAATCGCGGCGCTTGAATGCAGTGGCGGGACCGCTCATTAAATCAGGCATGACGCTGCTCCCGTGCTTCGGTAGCCATAGTCTGCGCTGCCTGCTGGACGGCAGCCACGATGCGGTTGTAGGTTCCGCAGCGGCAAACGTTGCCCGCCAATTGCTGCTTGATTTCGGCTTCCGAGGGAGACCCCACCTTGCGGAGTAGAGCCACGCTTTGCAAAATCATGCCCGGCGTGCAGTAGCCGCATTGCATGGCGTCGCATTGGATAAAGGAAAGTTGCAAGGGGTGAAGGCGTTCGCCGTCCGCGAGCCCTTCGATGGTCGTGATCTTCTTGCCCGCAACTGTCCCCACCGGCGTGATGCAGGAGCGGTGAGCGACCCCATCAATCAGAACTGTGCACGCCCCGCACTGGCCTTCGCCGCAGCCGTACTTCGCTCCGGTTAAGTTCAGATCGTTGCGGAGTACCCAGAGCAGAGCGCGGTTCGGGTCGGTCTCGACGCGCCGGCTGGCACCATTTACGATGAGGTCCATAGGTCCATTGTAGGCCTGGAAGGCAGCCTTCACGCTTTGCATCCTGATGTCTAAGGCGGTCAGAAAGCTGCTCTACCGGCGCTCTGCCGGGCCATCGTCAAGACCCTCTGTTATGCTCACGATTGCATGAGCGCCCTTGTCCTCGACGGCAGGAAAATCAGCGCTGAGATCCGTTCTGAACTGCGGTCCCGCATTGAGTTCCTGACCCTGAAACATCGCAGCCCCGGTCTGGCTGTCATTCTGGTTGGCGAAGATCCAGCTTCCGAAATCTATGTTCGCAACAAGGTGAAGGCCTGTCAGGAACTGGGTATACGCAGTTTCAAGTCCACGCCAGCGGCTTCCATCACTACGGACGAGCTGCTCGCCTTGGTCGAGAGCTATAACCGGGATCCTGAGGTGGACGGCATCCTGATCCAAATGCCGCTGCCAAAACAGGTGAATTCGCAGCGCGTTCTGCTGGCCCTCGACCCCTCGAAAGATGCCGATGGCTTCCATCCGTTCAATGTTGGGAATCTCGTAGGCAATCGTCCCGGCCCCCGGCCCTGTACGCCCGCGGGCATCATCGAATTGCTGAAGCGTTATGAGATCCCATTGAGCGGCACTCGAGCTGTGGTTGTCGGCCGCAGCGACATCGTAGGCAAGCCGATGGCGATGATGCTGCTTCATGAAAACGCAACCGTCACGATCTGCCATTCGCGGACCCGCTATCTGGCGGAGGAATGCTGGCGGGCGGACATCCTGGTGGCCGCCATGGGCAAACCCGCGTTGCTGACCGCGCCGTACCTACGGGAGGGCGTCGTGGTTGTCGATGTCGGCATGAACCGCCTCACTAGCCCAGCCGAGGTTCAGCGGCTCTTCTCCCATGAACCTTCCCGGCTCGAAGCCTTCGCCAAAACGGGCAGCCTTACGGTCGGAGACGTCGAGCCGTTCGCGATGCAGACGATAGCTTCCGCCTATACGCCGGTCCCAGGCGGCGTTGGCCCACTCACGATTGCGATGCTCATGTCGAACACGGTGGCACTCGCCGAGCAACATCTTGGCATCTGAACATGCTGCGAGTCGGCCTCACCGGCGGTTACGCCACGGGAAAGAGCTTCGTCGCATCCGAATTGGAGAAGCGCGGCTGCTCCCTGATCTACGCAGATCGCCTGGGCCATGAAGTAATGACGCCCGGTGGGCCGGCCTACGCTCCCATCGTCGAGAGGTTCGGCAGGGAGATTTTACACAAAGACGGGACCATCGATCGAAAAATGCTAGCGGCCGTCGTTTTCGGCAATGAGGAATTGCTTGAGCAGCTGAATGCGATCGTGCATCCTGCCGTCTTCGATCGGGAAGAAGCCCTGCTGGCTAAGTATGTTGCCCAGGACCGGCACGCGATTGTGATTATGGAATCGGCTATTCTAATAGAAACAGGCCGTTATAAGACATTTGATCGCTTGATTTTGACCACCTGCGCGGAGTCGCTCCAAGTATCGCGGGGCATGAAACGAGACCGGCTCCCCCGCAGCGAAGTACTGAAGCGAATCCGCCACCAGATGCCGCTGGACGAAAAGAAGAAATTTGCCCACTTCGTTATAGACACGTCCGGCTCCAAGATGGAAACAGCCGCTGAGGTGGCCATCGTTTATCAAAGCTTGAAAAGCGTGGCCTGAAAGAACCTGCGAAGCAAGCACTATGAAGTCTCGCGTATTAATACTCACCATTCTTTTTTGCGCCGGAGCACTGTGGCTCACTTCGAAGACGCATTGGAGCCTTCGAGCGCTGGCCAAGCCAATCTTGGGTGGCTCGCTGTGGAGTGACCCGGCCGTAGTGCACGGCGCCGGCCTCGGCGCCGATGAGATGAACAACATCGAAATCTACAAAGCAGCGAGCAAGGCGACGGTTTACATCACCAGCACCACAGTCAAGCGGGATTTCTTTTATCAGCCCTATCGTACACAAGCACTCGGATCGGGCTTTCTGATCAATGAAGACGGATTTATCCTGACCAACTATCACGTCGTGTCAGGCAGCCAGCGGCTTCAGGTTACGCTCGGTGATCAGAGCCAGTACGATGCCAAAGAGCTCGATACGGACCGCTCCGATGATCTCGCGCTCATCAAGATCAATCCGAAACGAAAGGTTTCCTATCTCCACCTCGGCGACTCGGATCACATCCTGGTCGGCCAAAAGGTACTCGCCATCGGGGATCCGTTTGGTCTGGAGGGCACGCTTACAACCGGCGTGGTCAGCTCGATCGCCCGCGGTATCCAGAGCGAGAGTCGCCGACTGGAGGGGATGATTCAAACCGACGCCGCTATTAACTCCGGAAATAGTGGCGGCCCCCTTCTCGACTCATCGGGGAATGTGATCGGTATAAACACCGCCGTCTATGGCCCCAACGGGACGAATGTCGGAATTGGATTTGCACTGCCCATCAATCGCGCCAAGGCGCTGCTCAATGACTACCAAGCGGGCCGCATCACCGAGCGCCCCAAACTCGGCGTTCAAACGGTCTATATAGCCGGAGATCTAGCCGATGCACTGAAGCTGCCTACTCGGGGCGGTCTTCTGGTGCAGCTTGTTGAACGAGGTTCTTCCGCCGACGCGGCTGGCATTCGCGGCCCCCGCGAGACGGTACTGGTCGGCAATCAAGAGCTGTACGTTGGCGGCGATTTCATCATGGCTATGGACGACCAGCCGATTGATCGCGAAGACACGCTCATTCGTCTCATGAACAAGAAGCGTGTTGGTGATATCGTTCAGCTGACGCTGTTTCGAAACGGGAAGACCATCAAGCTCCCCGTTAAGCTGCTACGGGCTCCTCCCGACGAACAATAGCGACTAACGCCCGGTGGTTGCGAACGGGCTGAAGTCGGTGTCGTAGTCGAAGTAGTCCACGCCCTCTCTCCGCTTCAAAGCGTTCACGATGGCATAGGTGATGGGAGTCATTAGCGTCTCGTAAACGACCTTGATGATGTACCCCGAGAGGATCAGTTTCAGTATGACTCCGACTGACTGCGTCCCGTAGAACGCGATGGTCATCACGATAGTGGTATCGACCGCCTGCCCAACAACGGTCGACCCGATCGTGCGCGTCCAAAGATACTTTCCTTTCGTGACCAGCTTGAGCTTCGCCAGCGTGAAAGAGTTGGCGAACTCGCCGCACCAGTAGGCGATCAGACTGGCCAGTACGATTCGCCCCACCGGTTTAAACACGGTTGCAAATGCCGCCTGATTGGCGTACTCGGGCGCCGGAGGAATTGCCACGGCAACGGTGCTGACCGCCACCATGATGAAGGACGCAAAGAAGCCGTACCAGATTGCACGCCTTGACGCCCCATAGCCATACACCTCGGTAAAGATGTCTCCAAAGATGTACGTGATAGGGAACAGCAACTGCGCACTACTGACTCGGAGCGGCCCGATGGCAAAGAACTTGGAGGCAATGATGTTCGATATCAAAAGGACGACGACAAAGACGCAGATGAATGGATCCAAGTACTTATAGCGTCGGTCGGCCTCGAACAGCGAAGGTAGGGGGCTTGAGTCAATGTCAGGCATGTCTCTCTAGATTCGCTCACTGCCCGTCCGATTGGTGAATTCAAGCAAGCGTTAATGGTCGGCTGGTTATAATCGGAAGCGTGCCCAAGCGCCTGCTGACCAGCTTGTTCCCAATCGGCGTTATCGTCCTGCTCGGCATGCTTGCCGGATGCGGGTCGAACATTAAAACCAAGGAGCGCGTCGAGAGCGACCTCAAAACCCACCTTGAGAAGGTGGGATTGGACGTCAACCGGCTCGATGTCTCGGTCACGGAAGTGGCGTTCGACAAGAATATTGCTCATGCCACCGTCACTTTTAGTCCCAAGGGCGCGAGCAACATCCATGACGGCATCATGATGCACTATACGCTCGAGGACAAGGATGGGCACTGGGTGGTAGTCGGCCGGGCTGACTCGCAAGGTCACGGCATGGGTGCCGCGAATCCGAATCTTCCAGCCGATCATCCGCCCATGGGCCCCGGCACACCGTTCGGGGATCCGAAGATGCCGTCGCAGCAGTCACTGCCCCCAGGTCATCCCCAGGTACAAGGGACCCCTTCCGGCGGCCAGACGTTACCTCCGGGACACCCGAAGGTATGAAGACAGTCGCCATTCTTGGCGGTGGACCGGCGGGCTCCTCGGCAGCCGAGCGCCTGGCGCGGGGTGGGCTAAAGACCATCCTTCTGGATGAGAAGCTGGCTTGGGAGAAGCCGTGCGGCGGCGGCATCACCTATAAGGCTTACTCGCAGTACCGGTATCTGATCGACAACGACACGCCTAAGCGCCTGGTGAATGAAACCTACCTGGCTGCACCTAAGTCGGGCTCGGTGAAGATGCATCTGTCCCACCCGCTGGTAATTTACTCCCGCCTGGACTTGAACCAGATGCTGTTGAGCCGCGCGGAAGCCGCCGGCGTGCAGATTGAAAAAGAACGAGTCCTCAATATAGATCGCCAGTCGAGTGGCTGGAACATCCGGACGAAAGCCGGCACCATCAACGCAGACTACTGCCTGGTGGCAACGGGTGCGCGGAACCCTCTGCGCCAGGTTGGCACGCAATACACGGCGGCCGACACGATGTACGCGCTCGGATACTATGTGCCGTCGAAGCAGGCTCACATCGACATCCAGTTTCTCCCCAATCTTGAGGGTTATATCTGGGTGTTCCCGCGCTGCGGCCACCTCTCGGTGGGCATTTGCGGAAAAAGCGAGTCCGCCCAGTGCCTGCGGGCGCGCCTGGAGCGCTACATGGACGAGAAAGGCATCTCGCGCAAAGAGGCTCAGTTCTACGGCCACATGCTGCCCGCTCTTAACGATCGCGGCTGGCGTAACAACCGGTTAGCGGGCGAAGGCTGGATTGCCGTGGGAGACGCGGGCGGCTTGGTGGATCCGGTGACGGGCGAAGGTCTCTACTACGCGGTTCGTTCGGGTGACTTGGCAAGCCAGGTGATCCTCGCCGATGTCGAACCGCACCGGCGGGAAGAACAGTACCGTCAAATGATTCTGCGCGATTTTGGTCTTGACCTCACATATGGCGCGGCACTGGCGAAACGCCTCTTCTGCGGCGTGATCGTGTTTGGCGCGGTACCTACGCGAATGATCGACTTCATGCGGCGCAGCCCGCGCTTCTGCGAGATCATGCAGGACCTATTCGCCGGGACGCAGCCGTACCTGGACCTGAAGTCACGACTGCTGAGGAATCTGAACGGAACGCTGCACGAGATACTGATGAGCTTCTTCTTCCGAAGGCTAGTGCTGGGCCAGACCCGGATATGAAGGTTCCGCAGTCGGAAGCACTTTTCTCGCGGGCTCAACAGTCGATCCCGGGAGGCGTAAACTCGCCGGTGCGGGCCTTCCGCAGCGTGGGAGGGACTCCGCGCTTCATTGCTCGCGGGGATGGTTCCCACCTGTTCGACGTCGACGGCAACGATTACATAGACTACGTTTGCTCGTGGGGACCGCTGATCCTTGGCCACTGTCGGCCGGAGGTCATCGAGGCGATCCGGAGCGTTCTCGACATCGGGACCAGCTTTGGAGCGCCTACTGGCCGTGAAACGCAACTGGCCGAACTGATCATCGACACGGTTCCATCTGTTGAGATGGTGCGGCTGGTGAACTCAGGCACGGAAGCAACCATGAGCGCGCTACGCGTGGCGCGCGGTTTCACGGGGCGCGACCTGACCGTCAAGTTTGAAGGCTGTTACCACGGCCATGTTGACTCGCTGCTGGTCAAGGCGGGTTCCGGAATTGCGACGCTTGGAATTCCCGATACGGCCGGTGTTCCCAGGGCATTCGCCGACACGACGATTGCCTTGCCCTACAACGACCTGGACCAGGTGGAATCAGCGTTTCGGATGCAGGGCGACAAGATCGCCGCAGTGATGATCGAGCCGGTGGTCGGCAACATGGGCTGCGTCGTTCCCAAGCCAGGCTTCCTGGAAGGCCTCCGCCGGATTACACAACAGTACGGCGCTGTGCTCATTTTTGACGAGGTCATGAGCGGGTTCCGCCTGAGCCCCGGTGGCGCGCAGCAGCTATATGGCGTGACCCCCGATATGACTACGCTGGGCAAGATCATCGGCGGTGGATTGCCGATGGCAGCCTATGGAGGCCGCTCGGAGATTATGAAACAAGTGGCGCCGCTGGGACCGATCTACCAGGCTGGTACGTTGTCCGGGAATCCTGTCGCCGTAAGCGCGGGGATCGCCATGCTGCGCTATCTGAAAGCGCATCCCGAGGTCTACGACATCATCGAAGCCCGCACTGCCGAATTGACGGCGTACGTGCCGCCAGGCGTGTGTGTGAACAGGGTGGGCTCCATGTATACGTTCTTCTTTCAGGAAGGACCGGTCACCGATTACGAGTCGGCGAAACGGTCCGATACAGCAGCTTTTGGCCGGTTCTTTCATCACCTGCTCGAGCGGGGTGTCTATTTCCCTCCATCGCAGTTCGAATCCGGCTTCGTCTCAGCGGCTCACACACCTGGCGAAATTGCGCAGACCGTGAGCGCAATCAAATCGTTCGTTTCTTAACTGTCACCGAGGCATCATGTCTGCCAATTCCCCCAAGCCGAAGGTCCTGGTCACCGGCGCGGCGAAGCGTATTGGCCGTACTATTGCGATCGAGTTGTTCAAACACGGCTTCGAGGTGGCAATCCACTACGGCCATTCCGAGCAGGAGGCCCGCGAGGTGGCTGAACTCTGCGGTGGTGCGCCGGTCTTTCAGGCGGACCTCGGGCAAGTTACGGAGATCCGGCGGCTCTTTTCCGAGCTCCGCGAGCGCTTTGGGCCGGTTAATTGCCTGGTAAACAACGCCGCACGCTTCACCCGCTGCGACCCGCTCGACATCAGCGAGGGAGACTGGGACTACATCCACGACGTCAACCTCAAGGGCACGTTCTTTTGCTGCCAAGAGGGTGCGCGGCAGATGAAGGAGTTGGGCGGCGGCCGTATCGTCAACATCAGTTCGCTGGGCGGGATACGGCCCTGGGCCGAGCATGTCCACTACTGCGCCTCGAAGGCCGGCGTCATCATGTTGACCAAAGCGCTCGCCAAGGCGCTGGCGCCCTCCATTACCGTGAACTCCGTCGCTCCTGGAGTCATCTCCTTTAATGATGTGGACGCCAGGACACAGGCAATGATCGACGCAACACCAATGCGCCGCTCCGGCACGCCGGAAGAGATCGCGGACGCGGTGCGCTTCTTCCTGACCGGCCCGGACTTCATCACCGGCCAGATCCTCGCCGTGGACGGTGGCCTGAACGACCGGTAAGTCAGTACATCCAGGGCAAGACAATGAGCGCGAGCGAAACAGTGAGGGCGGCTAGGCACGCGCCTGGGTAGGAACCTGTCCCGTCCGACTATCATTGAGAGTAAGGTCTTTCGATGGAACCCCCCACAGTTGCGAGGATTCTTGCCTAGCGACGTCTGCCCCTGCGTTCGCGTTCCCGTGTTGGCTCTAGCCGCAGATGCTGGGCGGTATCGCGCCTGCCGCGATTCAAGACAACCGAGCATGAAGCGGGCAGGGATTCTGTTCCAACTTGCGGCGATGGTCTTGTTCCTAGCGCCATTTGCCTGGACCCAGGTCATCGATTTTGAATCGAAAGGCCTTCACTATCAAGCCCTGACCAAGAACGGCATTACAGTGATGTTCGCTACGCTACCCGCTCACATCAAAGACTTCAACATCATCCAGATAACGATCACGAATGGCTCTCCGCTGTCGTGGACCGTGAAACCGGAGGATTTCTCTTTTGTTCGCCAGGATGGCGTACGTCTGGAGTCAGTCTCGGCTGATGGCGTTGTCGAATCGCTTCTTCAAAGAGCCAGCCGCAACGATGTAATCAAGCTTCAACTGCTGTATGAAAACACTATCTACGCATTGACGAACTTCCGGTCGACCAACGGGTACGAGAAGCGTCGTCAAACGGCGATGGGTATGTTCGTGAATCCGCGCTTCAAGGCGGCGGCGGAGGCGTCGGCCATCGCCTTTGCCCCAACCAAGCTGAAGGCCGGCGAATCCACGGATGGCGCCGTGTTCTTCGAAAGCAAGGAGAAGATGCTGGGCCAAGGCCGCTTGATTGTGCATACCGCTGGCGAGCAATTCGAGTTCGACACATTTCCTGAGGTCAAGCTGAAGTGAACCCGACGCCGGCCCTCGCCGATCTCTCAGGATGGATCGACCTTCATTGCCACACCAATGCCTCCGACGGCTCCTTGAGTCCCGCTGAACTTATTGAACTAGCCTCATCGCTGCGCCTCGATGGGCTGTCAATTACCGACCACGACACCTTCGCGGGCTATGAAGCGGCGGTTCCGCTGGCCTCGGCCACCGGTCTGGATCTCCTGTGCGGCATCGAACTCAGCTCCCGTTATTATTTGCCCCCAAATGGCGCTCACCGCAATCTGCATCTGCTTGCGTATTTCCCGGCCGGCAGCCCGTCCGAGTCCTTTAAGCGATGGCTCAAGAGCCTGCAGGAAGATCGCCGCGACCGCAATCGCCGCCTGGTGGCAGCGCTGCAGTCTCGCGGGATCGAGATCAGCCTGGACGAGGTTGAAAGACTGGGTCGAAGCATCGCTGGACGACCACACTTTGCTCGCCTGCTGGTTAAGAAGGGCCACGCGCGGCATACCGACGAGGCTTTCCGCCTGTACCTCGGCGAGAACGCACCCACATACGTAGAACGCGAATCACCCACGGCACAGCAAGCGATTGGCTTGGTTGCGGAGGGTGGAGGGGTTCCGGTGGTGGCGCACCCTGTTCGGCTGATGATCTCCGACCCAGGTCTGGAAAGAAGGGTTCTCGAGGAACTAAAGGCGGCGGGCCTTGGCGGGCTGGAGGTTTATCACTCCGACCACTCTGCCGCGCTGCAGTCCCACTATCTCCATTTGGCGGAGGAACTGGATCTGCTTCCGACGGGCGGATCGGATTTTCATGGAGACGCCAAGCCTAATGTGCAGCTAGGTCGAGGTATCGAAGACAATATCCGAGTCCCACGCCCGTTTCTCGATCGCCTGCGTGGACTCACTTAGCCTGCCAGGGAACTGTCCGCTTGTTTCGGGCCAGAGGATTAAGCGGAGGCTTTCGGCTTCCAGAGGCCGATCGTATTGCCGTCTGGATCCGCGAGCCAGGCAAAAATCCCGTCCGGAATCTCGACAGGCGGCACAACTCTCTTGCCGCCTAATGATTCCGCCTTCGCCAAGGCGGCCGCGACATCGTCCACTTGGACGTAAATCGTGACGTAATGGAAGGGCTCGTGACCCAGGGAGGTAAAGTGTCCGCCGATACCGCCTGGGTCAGACAAGATCGTGGTTGCCGGGCCATTCGGCCGAGTCTGCCATCCAAACAACTCCGAATAGAATGTCGTGGCTGCCAGCTTGTCGCGACAGCCAATTTCAAAATGAACAACCGGGTGAGCCATGAGATCTCCTTCTGTGATCGATCGAGTATAGCGGACTGGGCGGCGTTGGATGCGCTCGAAAGCAAAGCGGAGCTATACTGGGCAAAGAAAAGGCGAATTCTTCAACAGTGCCAAGCTTTGAACAACAGCTTACGCAGCTTCGCCAGCGGATGGCGCAAATCGACCAGAAGTACGCCGAGTTGCCCGTACCGCCACGCACGCCTGCCCATGAGATTGACACCAAGACGTTCGTTGAAGAGTGGTGTGAAGGCCAGGTGGTGGTGAACGAGCACGGGCCGCATTTCCAGATGGAGCGGCACTACGAAGGGCATCGCCACCACGGAGCGGCTGATATCGGGGCACTTTCCGAGCTGCCGGAGACCTTGCTGGATGCGCTGGGCGCCGGGGAGATTCCCGCCTCACCGCCGCAGCGCTGGGCTTTTCTCGACACCGAGACCACCGGCTTGGCAGGCGGCTCCGGCACCTATGCGTTCTTAATTGGCGTTGGGCGGATAACTTCCGATGGCTTCCGCGTGCGGCAATTCTTCATGCGAGAGTACTGCGAGGAGAAGAGTCTGCTCACCGCGGTGACAGCTCACCTCCAAGAGTTCGACACATTGATCACCTACAACGGCAAGACCTACGACCAGCCACTACTTGAAACGCGCTACCGGATGAATCGCCACCAGCCTCCGTTTGCTCGGATGCAACACCTGGATCTGCTGCATGGGGCGCGGCGCCTATGGAAACTGCGGTTTGAGAGCTGCCGGCTGATTCAGCTGGAACAACAGATACTCGGCTTCGTACGCGAAGGCGATCTGCCGGGCGAGATGATTCCTTACGTTTACTTCGAGTACCTGCGCTCGAAGCAGGCGCAGCGGCTGGTGCCGATTTTTCATCACAATGCGATCGACATTCTGACACTGGGCTGCCTGACCGCCATTGTTCCCTCCGCGTTTCGGGAGACGAATCCAGCAGCGCTCCAGCGGCTAGGTCTGCGCCGCGGCGAGGAAATGCTTGGCATTGCGCGATGGCTGCAGGCGGCGGGGGAATTGGAGCGTGCGCTGGCGCTTTTCAAGCAAGCCGTCGATCTCGGCTTACGCGACGAACTGCTTTTCCGGACTTTGTGGGATGTAGCGGCACTTGAGAAGCGGCTCCAAAGGCCGGCGGCCGCATTACAGATTCTGACGGAACTGGCCGCCTGCCGCAACGCATTCCGCGTGCGGGCGTTGGAAGAGCTTGCTAAATACTTTGAGCACACGGAACGCAACGTCACTCTGGCGTTGGAGTTCACTTTGCAAGCGTTGGAGTTCGAGCCGTCAGAAGAGCTCAAGCGCCGCCGATTGCGTCTGGAGAAGCGCGCCAAAGCGCCGAAGTCGAGGCGGTTGTTCAAGCAGATTTGATTTCGGTCCAATAGATGTCGCGGAGTTTCTGGGCTCGGCCCGGGATAGGGCGGAACCACTCGCCTCGCGCGAGGACTTCGTCATGCGGATAAAGCGTTTCATTATTTCGCATCGCCTCGGGCAGAATCGCGCGCGCGGCGGCATTCACGGTGGCGGTGCGCATGGCGATCGCGATATCGGCCGCGACCTTTGGACGCAGAAGGTAGTTCAGAAACTCCCAAGCCAGATCCTGATGCCTGCTCTCGCGAAGAACGGCGGCGTTGTCGGCGTACAAAGCGAAACCTTCGGCTGGAAAACAGAACGCCATGTCGGGTGAACCATCCATGGCAACTTGCGCGACCTGCGCCCACATCTGGGCCACCAGGACATCGCCAGCAACCACCTGGTCGCGCACTTCTTCGTTAAGATAGGCGCGCAGCAGCGGCTTTTGTTGGATAGCCAGATTTCGGGCATCAATGAGCGAGGATTCGTCCGAGGCATTGACCGACTGGCCCATCCGTTTCAAGCAGGCGGCGAAGACTTCGGCTGGATCGTCCATCATGGTGACGCGCCTTGCATAGGAGTTGGTCCAGAGGTCGGCCCAGCAAGTGACAGGCCGTGAGACTTTTTTCGAAAAAGCGATGCCGGTCGCGCTGTACATGTACGGCACGCACCACGCGAGGGAAGGATCCCAATCCGGAGATTGAAAACGCGAGTCCAGATTGTGCAGGTTCGTGAGGCGTGGCTGGTCGAGCGGTTGCAGCAAGTCTAGCTCGCGCATTGGCTGAATGAAGCTGTTCGACGGAAAGACGACATCCCACCCGGAGTTGCCGGCCATGACTCGCGCCAGCATCTCTTCGGCGCTGCCGTAGGTCGAGTAACGAACCTTACAATTGAATTCGCGTTCAAAGTTTGGGAGGGTGTCGTCAGCAACATAGTTCTGCCAATTGAACACGTTCAGGCGCCGCTTCCGGCCGGAGGTGCAGCCCATTGCGGCACCAGCCACGCCCATTAGAAAGAATCGCCGGTTCATGACTTCTGCTCGAGCCGGCCCGCCAACAGAACGAACAGACCCAGCCCCACAGTGATCATCGCCGAGAGAGCGTTGACCATGGGACTGACACCCTTGCGCGCCATCGAGTAGATGACCATCGGCAGGGTTTCCGAATCAACGCCGGCAACCAGGCTGGTGATGACGTAGTCATCGAACGACACAGTGAAGCACAACAGGGCGGCAGCGGCAATGCCAGGAAGCAGTGCAGGCACAGTCACGTAGCGAAACACCTGCCAATCCGTGGCCCCGAGATCGAGCGCCGCATCTTCCAGGGTTGCGTCGAACGTGCGCAGCCGCGCCAGAATTACTACCACCACGTACGCCAAGCAAAATGAAATATGCGCCAGGATTACCGTGTGCATGCCCAGGCGGAACCGCGTGAAATGGAAGATCCACTGGAACAACGAAAGAAGCGAAACGCCGGTGACAATCTCCGGAGTCAACAGAGAAAGATAAAAAGAGCCGGTGAGAAAACTGACCCGTTTCTTCCAAATCGCGTAACCGGCCAATGTGCCGGTCGCGGTCGCGAAGAGGGTCGAGATAAAGCCGATTGTGAGGCTGTTTAGAGTCGCCTCGACCAGATTTTCGTTATGGAAAACATCGCCATACCAATGCAGAGTGAAGCCTTGCCACACCGCAAATCGAGACGAGTTGAAGCTGAACAGAGCGAGTACGAATAAGGGCAGGTAGAGGAACGTGTAGGCAAGCAGCGCGTAAGTGCTGAGAAATCGCCTCACAAAAGCGTCTCCTCGCGGCGGGCGACAAGGCGTAGCAGCGCCAGCACGATCGGCATCAACAGCAGAGACAGCGCCGAACCAAACGGCCAGTCTCGGGCATTCGTGAATTGGTTTTGTACCAGATTGCCGATCATGACGGTCTTGCCTCCGCCCATCAGATCAGGCGTGAGGTAGGCTCCCAGGCAAGGGATGAACACCAGCAGGCTGCCGGCGAACACACCGGCTTTGCTCAACGGGATTACGACCTTCCAGAGCGCTACCCATTGCGAAGCGCCGAGATCCTGCGCCGCATCCAGGAGCACCGGATCCATTTTTTCGAGCGTAGCGTACAGCGGCAGCACCATGAACGGAAGGTAGCCGTAAACCAGCCCGAGAATCACGGCGCCATTATTGAACAGCAAGGGCAGCGGGGAGGAAATCAGATGCAGAGCTTGAAGGGCCGTATTCACAAGACCGGTGTCGCGAAGCAAGAACATCCAAGCGTAGGTGCGGATCAGGAAACTCGTCCAGAAAGGCAGCATGACGAGGTTCAGGTACAACACGCGGTGCTTCCCGGCGCGAGAGATGAACAACGCGAGCGGGAAGCCTAGCAGCAGGCAACCAGCTGTCGAGACGGCGGCGATCCAGGCGGAGCGCCAGAGGATCGAAAGATAAACCGGATCGACAACACGTCGATAGTTCTCAACTGTCCACGGCTGCATCACGCCGCCATACGGGCCGCGGGACAGCAGGCTGTAGGCGCACACGATCGCCATGGGGATGGTGAACAGCGTAACCGTGACCAGCGTGGCGGGAGTGAGGAACAAGACGCGCAGACGGTGCATCGATTATTTGCTTAGGGGAAATTGTAATTCATCAGCCGCGCGCCACCAGACATGAACGGCATCCCCTGCATCGAAGCGGCCCATGCCACTGGGCACTTCGACAACACAAGCCATTCCGTTGGACAGCTTCGCCTGGACTTGCAGGCAGTTGCCAAGGAATGTCGAACTTTCGACCACTCCTGGATAGGCGCGCGATCCGTCGGTCGGGGGCTGCTCCTTTGTTATGTGCATCGCTTCCGGGCGGATGCCCGTCTGCTCAAGCCAATTCACGCCGCCCAAGAAAGAAGCGACAAAGCGGGTGGCAGGGCGCTGATAGAGTTCACGCGGCGTTCCGACCTGTTCCACCAGGCCCTTGTTCATGACGGCCATCCGGTCGGAAAGCGAGAGTGCCTCTTCCTCGTCGTGAGTGATGAAGAGGAACGTGATGCCGACCCTTCGCTGGAGCGCCTTCAGATCTAGGCGCATCTGCTTGCGCAGCTGTGGGTCGAGCGCGGACAGCGGTTCGTCTAGCAAGAGCACCTGTGGCTCCAGTACCAAGGACCGCGCCAGCGCAACTCGCTGCCGCTCGCCACCAGAGATTTCAGCGGGCGAACGCTTCTCCTTACCGGTGAGTTGCACCAGCGCCAAGATGCGATCCACCTTCTCACGGATGGTGGCACGGGATTCCTGCGGACGCCGCCGCTCCAAACCAAACCCTATGTTTTCGGCGACATTTAAGTGAGGAAACAGAGCGTAGTTTTGGAAGACTGTGGTGACATTGCGCTCGAACGGCCGAAGGTCAGCGACAGATCTTCCGTCCAAGCGGACGTCGCCGCTGGTAGGCGTTTCGAAGCCGGCTATCAGGCGTAAAGTGGTGGTCTTCCCGCAGCCGGAAGGACCCAACAACGAGAAAAACTCACCCTTTCTGACGGCGAGCGAGATTCCGTTGACCGCGTGGTGGGTTGGGTAGTGTTTGGTAAGAGCCTGTAGCTCTAAGACCGTGGGCACTGTTCCGATTTCTCATGCTAGCGCACATTTGGCCTCACTTTGAGAATGTTCGAAGCAAGGGAAGGTCGGGAAACTATAGACCCGGTCACGGCAGCGTGAGCCAACTCTAGCCGTCCCAGGTCAACGCGATTGCGACAATCTGATCTACAAACGAGATTGCGCTAGGGCCGATTCGGAGTGGCCTCCTCTAGGACGGCTCCGATTCCATTCGCTATATGATTTCAACCACTGGCCCGCGGAGTGAAAACCGCGGATCGTCGTCAGGCCTACATAGCCTTCGCGAGCCGGCGGTAGGTTCGCAAGAGAGACGCGACCTTTCGCTCTATCGGGCCGGTCCAGGAGGACCCGGTCACCGCCAGTGGGATCGCCTGGTCCGAGTAGGGACGCAATTCCTCCAGCCGGGTGCGGGCTGAGGATCTCCAACGGAGAAGGGATGCTATCTTCAGCCAGTCGAGGTCGCATCCGCTACAGATCATAAGCGCGTCGCAACGCCAGTCCATCGCATCGTCGAGGTTGCCACCCAGAACTGCGGCCAATGAGTACTCGGCGGGTATTGCATGGGGAGCAATCTTACCGGGAGGCATTGTGATCAGTTCGGGGAACTCGGGGCGCCGCAGTGACAGATCAGTATTCGGCAGCGCCCGCCAGTGCACGCGCAACTTGCTGCCGGAAGCAGACTGCAAGACTGTAGCGGGCGCAAATTGGAAACCCTTGTCTTTGGAATTCGGTGGGTGACCAGAAATGCTCCAGCCCACTTTGCCCAGAACGTTCAAGGCAGGGGGAACTGAGGCAGGCTCGATCAATAAATCAATGATGGTGATGGGCCGTATGGACCCAGCAGGCCAGTAGAGTTCGCCCCACAGCGCTGGGCCAGTGGCAGCGACGCGATCAATCCCTGAATCGCGCAAGAGTTGGACGGCGTCGGTCAACACTTTCTTACGAAGCTGATTTTGGCTCCAGGCCTGGCGGCATATGCCAATAAACATGGCTTGTTTCGGATCGTCCACAAGCCACTCCGGAAGGCGGCCGGCAACGGCCGGTAGGAACTGGACGGCGGCTTGGTCCAAGTGCTCAAGATCCACCGTGGAGCGCCATCGTCGCCAGGATTCTTCGGCTTGAGGCAGAGGCAGAACTAGCGCGTCGAACAACAGCTTCGGTGCAATGTTGACCTTCATTCGGGTGTCTGTTGCCGCCGAAGGGTGACGTTTGTTTTCAGGAACTGAAAGTCGACATGATCGGGGATTCGCGTACGTTTCAAAACCTCGCCGCTTCCTAAAATCAAAGTGACCACTTCCAGTTCGCGTCCAACGAAGCGCTTCTCTTCAGCGTTTCTGAGCCAAACCCGATGCTCCCGCCCCTGACGGAGAGGTTCGGTAGAAAAAAGACCGCATTGACGAAAGGCAGTCTTCCGGATCAGTGCCCCGCGCAGGGGACTCATGCTTTCCAGGCCGGTGCCGGAAGGTACGGCATGACCACGGACCCACCCAATGTCCGATTCCTGTTCGGCGACCCCTACCAGAGCGTGGAGAGCGCCCGGGGGAAGCCGGTCACCAGATTCGATGATGACGAGTAACTCACCAAGAGACTCTCGAATGGCGCGGTTCCAAGCCTCCGCCTTGACAACTGGATTGTCAAACGAAAGAAAACGAATATTCCCAGGCAGACCCGCTATTTCGTCAGCCAAAGAGCAGGCTGAGCGGTCGAGCGTCACGAGGAACTCCGTTCTTGGATACCGCTGGGCATCAATAGTCTCCACCAACTGGTTCAGTTCGCTTCGGTCATCTTCTGAAAGATGGACGATCACCGAGACATAGGGCCGGTTGTCGCGGAAAGAGAACGGAGCGCTTGGAAGAGTTCGGGACTCGAGCGCTTGACTTATGGCTACGGGTATCCGTTCTCGGTCGGTTCCCAGGTGAATAGCCGCATGCGGCACGTCAAGGGAAACGCGCTCCAGAAACTCCACTGTCGTGGCGCCTACATGAGGGAGCTGTCGCAAAGTTTCGGACGACAACGAACGCTCAATTTCAGATGCATCGACCGGAGCCAGACTAGTCTCAGGAACGCCGGACAAATAGGGACGCAACACCAGCTTTAGACGAAGAGAGTCGCGCAGCTGTTGGCCGAATTCCTCCTCCAGGAACAAGACGACTTTGTCGAAGCCCGGCTGATCAACAATGCGGCAGCGACTTGCTAACTCCGGATAGCGAGTGAGGTTACCGCGGTCAAGTTTCGCTGTCGTGTATAGACGATGCACGCGAGGCTCAGGGTCCATCGCCAGCGCCAGATAATCGTCGGCAATAAAGTCCATGCCGTCGAGCAGACACGACAACGCGGTGGATGACTTTCCGGATCCTCCCTTGCCGGGAATCAAGACGCCGGCATCTCCGCACCCGACCGCAGCCGCGTGGACCAACTGGAGCCCATTGAGTTCCATCCACCAGTGAAGAATGCCGCGCAGAGGCGAGGCGAGCACCCACGCGGGCAGATGCTGATGGGAGGGCACCCAGAAAACGGCCTGTCGAGCGAGGCGGTCCAGCACGTTGACTGCACCCGTGCCCCATTGGAAGGACGAACGGTAACGGAAGCTGTCGAAGCCCCAGATGTTGCCGCGGCTTGAGAAGTCCTGCCATGGCCTCGGTGCGGGCGGCGGCGCTACGCCGGTGGACTCGGAATCCCAAAGGAAGATCTGAAACGAAGGCTCCGACGCCAATCCATAGACAGGATGAGCGAGCCCGGGGAGAATCGACGGGGTCAATGCCTCGCCGGCAAACCGGAGACGGACAGACGTTCCGGCCATGCAGAAATCGCGCGCCAGCTCGCCAGACCGTGCGGAAGCCAGTTCAAAACCATCACGAAGCCACAGAAAGAATTCCGCTTGTTCCTGTTCTGTCGCGGGTAGGCCGGGTGGGAGCATAAGCAAATCAGACTGACCCTTGTATTCCGGTCAGAAAGGCGAAGAGCTTTTGCGTGACTTCACGCGAGTAGCTACATTGAGTTCCTTCGCGAAGATTGGCCAAGGCGCCCTCAAGGTTTCCGACCTCCACTTGCTTCTGTGCAAGCTCAATGGCCCACATCGCGAAATAGTCGCCGGCCCTCCGCGCCAAGCCTCCCGCGACCGCAATGGGGAGGTAACCGCGGGCAATCTCAATCACGGCACGACTATCCGCAATCTGTTCGCCAGAAGCCTTCAGACGTGCGCTTTCCGATTCGTTGCCGAGCCGAAAAAAGGCTAATGGCTCCGGCTCAAACCAGACCGGATAGTGGACAGCGATGCGCTGCCACATTTCCCAATCGAAGGCCGACTTCGCCTGCGGACAGTATCCGCCAAGGCGCTCATAAGCTTCGCGACGCACCACGATGGCAGGAGTCTGGAGACGGCACCAAATGGCAATGCGGTCTAACCAGTCGCGGATGATGCCGGGTGTTTCGCGCTCGAGCGGCGACAACCGAACTGTCTGCCCTGTTTCGCCCACAACGGTGTGCCGGCAAAACGCGGCTCCAATCTCAGGTGCCTCACAAATGCCGCGCTGCAAACTCTGGTAGAAGCCGGGCGCCACCCAATCGTCGTCATGAAGCAGATGAACCCAGTGGCCTCGTGCGCGGTTTATGCAGATGTTGAATATTTCTGGATGCCCGGCGCGATCGATCTGGTGACAGCAAAAAACGCGATCTCCGGCGATCGAACGAACAATCGCGTCGATGTTCGCCCGGGTCGAATCGTCAACGCCATCACTGACCACCTCAATCTGCATTTCGTCCGGGCCGGCGGCCTGCGCCAGAACGCTTTCCAGCGCCGGTCTGAGGAACTGTGTTCGGCGGTAGACGCTTACCATCACCGACCAGAGCGGCCGAACTGTCGCAGCCGGGGCTTCAATCCGGGGAAACACCACTTGTGCGGGAATGTCCGGTCCTTCATCGGCTCGCATAACACCAAGGCTGACCAGTTGCTGGCTGTCTTGAAGCTTTACAGAGTGTGCAGGATGGAAGAGCGTAAGCGCCGGCTGCTCGAGCAGGCCACGCTGGTACTCCTGATATTGCAGTGCCTCATCCGCGTGCTCCTTCCGCTTCGCTTCCTGAGGGGCGTAGTCGAGGAACGACGAGAAGAACTTGAAGTGAAGCAGGCACCCTGTCTCAACGGCGATCTGATCGGCAGGGAGATTGGTCCAGTGCTGACCGCCGGCCAGGATGCGGTCGGCATCATATTTGACGAGTGGAACCTTGCTGAGATAGTTGAAAACCTTTTGCCCGAAGACCCGACGCCTGACTCCTCCCGCATAGGCCTCCTGGTTGAAACAGGCTCCCGAATCGGAAAAATGGTCATGGTAAAACTTGTGGTCGAAGTAAGGGCACACTTCTTCAAAGGGCTGGCCAGAGGCGTAGTAAGTGTCTCGAATCGGCAGGTCCGAATACATATCCAGGTGGATCGCCTTGAAGGCCCTCTTCTTCTGGTGATCCAACCGGCGACATAAGGATGCGATGGTGCGCTGCTCGCAGTCCGGGTAGTAGAGCAGTTCGTCGGCGTCAACGATCAAGCACCAGCGGTCTCTTCCGTAAATGCTCAATATCGGTCAAACCAAGCTGAACCAAAATTTGCACGATTGAACGAGAGGGTTGACTGCCACAGGTAAACGTCGGGCTGCATGAGCAAATACTCAACACTGCCGTCTGAGGATCCGTTATCGACTGCCAGAAATGATCCGACACCCTTTCTCCGGCAGTACTCCAGAAAGAGGCAGCCGGGCCAACTCATTTCTAATAACAACAACAAATAACTCAGATGGCCGCGGGTCTAAGCGTCTTGAATTTTGCCGCGCTAAGCCGTATTCGGGAACACCGCATCCGTGCCATTGCGAGCCATGCCAACAGTTAAAATGCCTTGTGAAGCCGTTCCTCGTGGGGATAGTATTCAAGCGCGCTTCTATATATGTGAACAGCTTCTTCGAGCTTGAATCGCCCCTGCATTAACGCGCCCAACAGAAGGGCGGAGTTAAGAAGGGCCGGATCGAGCGCAAGAACCTCGCGATAGCCCGTGATCGCCGCGTCGATCCTCCCTTTGGCATGCCATGCTCTCGCCAGCATGAGCGGGTCTGCATGGCCCCGGTGAGTGACAAGTCGTTACTCATGTTCAAGGTCCATTCGAGAAGCGGCCGGACAGCGCTCTCAATACTTCCCGTAAACCGTCCACGCGACCGTCGTCTGTTTCCACCGCATGAAAGACCACGGCATCGGGCTCGGAAAGTGCGTCCGGGGAGGACGGAAGGACTGACAGCCACGGCGACACGCAGCACGCCATCGGCAAGGGTGTTTTCCGTAATCCAGGCAACCTCCACATATCGCCCGGCGGGGCGCGGATAACCGTGCCAGGCTGTACCCGCATCCGTCGCCCACAACACGGGGCCGCGTTCGCTATGGATGGTGATGGAAGGGAAAAGAGCCGTGCCGCTCTCGAGGACTTCGAACTCGATCTCAATGCCAAACCGGGTGCCAATATCCACGGTTTCGCATGCAGTCCCCGGATCGCGGATGCGGACACCGCGGAGGCGAACGTATCGCCGCCGTAAGCATAAACGCCGTCGTGGTATCGCCGCGAACCACGATTCGCGCCGCCGATTTTCAGATAACTTGCCGTCACTTCGTCCGCATTGCCAAAGCTCACCACCCTTCCTTGATCCAAATACATGGCTTCTTGCAGAGCCGCAGAACAGTCGGGATATTGTGGGAAACAGCAGGACTACCTGGCCGCGCCGGCCAATTTGTTCCACTCGCTGAATCGATTTCTTCTGAAAGTCGGCATCGCCCACCGCAAGCACTTCGTCGATCAGGAGAATCTCCGGCTCGATGTGCGCGGCCACAGCGAAGGCGAGCCGCATGTACATTCCGCTGGAGAATGCCTGACAGGTTCGTCCAGGTACTTATCGACTCCACTGAATGCGACGATCTCATCCAGTTTGCGAGTAACTCAGAAACGCTTCAGGCCAAGAATGGCCGATTCAAGAACATATTTTCCCGGCCAGTCAGGTCCCGGTGGAATCCGGCACCTACCTCCAGCAAACTTCCAACTCGGCCGTTCAATTCCACCCGGCCTTCTGGCGGCCTTAGAATCGAGGAAAGGGATTTTGAGGAGCGTCGAATTCCCTGCCCATTGCGGCCGATAATGCCGAACACCTCTCCTTCAACTCCCAAACTTACATCCGCCAGCGCGACAAACCGAGCGGAAGCTGCGGCCGCGGGGGCGGCTTCGATCGAAACAGATCTTTGAAGTTCCGGTGGGCCGGCCTGCGTCCGGACAGTCTGAATTCCTTGGTCAGGTTACGAACGCGCACTGCACTCATACACGCTCCGCAAGGTCCGCCTCAAGCCAGTGGAACAGCGCCGCGGCGCAAGCGAATAACAACAGTATGGAGAGGAAAGACTGGGCAATCAAGGACCAGTCAGGCGCGGTCGCGAAGAGGCAAGCCCGGAATGCAGACAGCACTCCGGTAACCGGATTGAACCCGGCAAACCTGCGGAGAGGAGCGGGAATCAACTCCACAGAATAGAACACGGGACTCGCATACATCCAGAGTTGAACCAGGAACGGGACGACGTTCTTAATGTCACGCAGTACCGCGGTCAGCGAAAGCGGCCGCTACGCCAGCCGCCATCGCCACCAGCACTGCAGCCAGACCAACAAGGGGTAACAGCAACCAACTCCACGCGGGTCCGTAGCCATAGCAAGTGCTGACCACTAGCAGCGCCCCTGTTGCGACGGCACCGTCCAACGCCAAGGCAGCCACCACGGCCATGGGCAGGACCGCCCGCGGGAAATAGATCTTGTTGATCATCGCGAAATTGTTCACGAAGGTGGGACTGGCTCGGTTACGGCGTTGCCGATGAACACCCAGGGCGCAAAACCACTTAAGACGTAGAGAGGGTAAGGAAGTGTGGAAGTGGTGAGGTTAAAGCGCGAGAAGACGGGAGCAAAGATAAGCATCGGGGACAGTGGTTGAACCACAGCCCAGCCAACGCCAAATACGCTCTGACGGTAGCGGAGGCGGATGTCACGAAGAACGAGGAAGAGGAACAGTGTGCCGGCGTGACGGTATTCACCAAAGCTGCTCCACAGTGATTTTCCCGAATGATCAATGACAGTCACAGGCAAGGCTGAATCTCCGCAAATCCCTTCTTCAATTCACCCGGAATTTGACC
>CAWIQM010000016.1:0-92866 GCA_963838245.1 uncultured Acidobacteriaceae bacterium
ACACTTCTGGCGGATGCCGCTACAACGCACCCAGCGCTTTCAGTGTCTCCGCCAGCGCGTTTGTCATCTGTTCCGGCGTCTCCACATCGAATACCTTCGGGCTGAGCGGCTTGAGCGTGCCCGCCAGTCGATCGATGACCTCTAGGGGCCGGTGGTGGGTCATGGCGCCGCCGTTCATGGGGCCGCCCATACGCCCGCCGCGGGCTCGGCCTGGTATCTGTTGATCAAAGGGATTAACGCGCTCGGCTGGAACGTGGTAGCGGATGTAGATAACGCGGCAGCTTGGCAATGCTTCGAGCGAGATCGGCTCCAGGTCCTCGCCGGATTCAAAGCCTACGGGCTGGGTCAGCACCACGAGAACGCTGGGCTTCTCCGACGCACGCAGCATACTGCGCACTTGCGAGACAAAGAATTGCGCGTCGTGATGGCGTTCGGACAACGTGTGAACGTCGATAGACGCCGTATTCGCTCCTCCCAACGCGGTCTTCAGACGAGGCCAGTCGAGGTCGTGGACGTCGTCTTGCCGAAACACGGCTTGCCGGCGGGCGAGGTCCAGCAACTCAACCTGCTCTGCGATGGAGGATGAACCGGTCTGCGAGATCGCTTTGAGGGTCGGAAGGAGCGCCGCCAGGCCGCCGTTCGGAGCCGCGTGAGCCGGATACAATCCTGTCGCCGGCTCGGAGGTATCAACGTTGAGGATCACGCTGAGCCTCGCCGGGGAATGCACAGAAGCGGCCCACTGCAATCGGCCGCGCATGTCAGGCAGATACCAACTATCGGGCGACTCCGCCTTGCCGATATATTCAACAGCCGGCAGATGGCGCCACGCGTCAAGCAGAAAGTCGTGCGGCGGCGCCACCCGAAAAGCTACCTGATGGGTGCTATGTTCGCCCGTGGCCGCATCAAGAATTGCGACCGCCAGCCGGTATTCGCCTGGTAGCAGGAACACATTCTGTGAATACTCCACATTCGAGGCTTTGATGTCCGGGCTGAGTTTGCTTAGATCCAGACTTCCGTGGTCCTGATAGCGCGTTCCCTCGCTGTCCATGATTTGGACCAGGAACATCAGCTGGCCATCGCCGTGCCTCTTATCCAGATCCTTGCCATCCAACTGGAGTTCGATTCGACCTATAAGCCGCTGGTGAAAGGAGAGAACTGCGTGTGGAACCTTCAGCGTCCAGTGGAAATGCGCCTGGTCGCGCTCACTGAACCACTGATCGAACGGGATCTTTGCAAATTCCGGATCGAGCAAATCTCGCTGATCCGACGCCTGCGAGGCGAACGACGCGCTCAGTAAGAGAAGTAAGAAGCAGCGAATCAATTAACAGTTTACCCGGAGCCTGTTTTGGGCCCGGCAGCCCACGAGTGAAGACAAACGCCAGCCTGCCTGAACTCAGTCCTTCTGAATCATCACTTCGGTTGACTTCACAACCACCTTCACCGCATCGCCTTTCTTCAACCCAAGTTCCAGGGCGCTGTTGCGTGTGATTACGCTTTCGACGAGATTCTTTCCGACCCTCACAACAACGTGGGCCATGATGTCGCCGATTTGAATTTCCTTGATCGTGCCGGGCAGTTGATTTCTTGCAGAGAGAGCCATGCCCTCGTTGTACCAGAAAACCGGTGGCTGCGATGGGCTGGCAGCCCAGCCGACCGCTACTGTGCCGAAAGCACCTGGAACCGGTGCGGCTGCAAGAAGGTATGGAACACCATTTCGTTCCCGCGCGGTTCGCCGTTCAACACACGTCCTGATTCGAAATCCTGCAGTTTCGTGACGCTCTTGTCTGTGACGATCGTTACCAGCTCGGGTGAATCGAGGAAGGATTGGATCACAGCGGTCTTGTTGTCGTAGGTAAACAGAGCGATCTTGGCCGGCGTCTCGGTCCGCATCCAGCTGTCCTTCAACATCACACGTTTAATCGAATCCAGCACGTCTGACGGCAGCAGGTACAGATCGGCGACGTTGTCCGGGATCGCGAGCACGTAGAGCACACCTTTGCCATAGGATGCCTCCAGCAGGATCGGGTACCCCATGGCGCCACTGACGCCGCTCACATCAGACCATGCGTCGTTGGTTGCGAAGAGAACTTCGGGGAACAGGATTTTCGAGGTCCCTTGAACGACCCGAAACCTGGCCATGTACTGATCGACTGCTATCTTCTGGTCGGTGGTCTGAAGCTCGGCGATATCGCTGAGGCCCTTGCCCGATAGCGCTTTCAGCAGCCCGGACGTGATGATCACGTGGCCGCCGTTCCTGACGGAATCCTTAATCTTGTCGACAATTTGCGGGTCGAACGCCGCCGACGCCGTCAAGAAAATCGTCTTCGCATCGGCCGGATATGCGGGCACCATCTCCACCGGTATGCCGAGCATCCCAATGTAGTTGTGCAGGAAATCTTCACCGGATGAGTTGAGCGGCTTATAGCTTTTCACGCCAACTGGATTGCCCAATTTTCCGAGGAAGCCGTCGACTTCCTCCAATGTGTATCCGGCCACCCGCCCCACCATGGTCGCCGGCACTTGCACTCCGCTGCTGTCGCGAATGGGTTGCACCAGATCGCCCAAGCTGAACAGCGTGATCTCAGGCGCCTTGGCAAGCAACGTCAAACGCAGTTGTTCGGCATAACGGTCCAGGCTGCGCGCGTTGAAGATATCCACCCACCCACCGCCGTTTCCGCCGGGCTTGATGTTACTGAAGAAACGGATGATTTCGTAACTCTCGTACTCCTGCAGATGCTGGTCGTTGTAGACCGGATCGCGTGTTTCCGTGCCGGTGTAGATGCCGTCGAAGATCTTCGGCTCCACGGCCAGATCAAAACCGTTGTCTTGAAAGTGTTCATACCAGTTGGGGAACTTGATGACGACCTTGATCTTCGGATTGACTGCCTTTGCGGCTTTCACCACCGTGTTCTGGGCGACGTCGTCCATCAGAGCCAGGCGAAATTGCGTCCAACTCTTGTCACCCTTGGCCTGGATCGCCCAATCATTCTTACAAGTGGTGAAGAAGAAATCGTCCAGGATGAGCTCATTGAAATGCCTGGCCGTGAACTCGACGATCTGCTGGAACTGAGGCCGGTCCGCCGGGCTGTAACAGAAAACCTGGAACCGGTTGGGCTCGTTATGAACGGCGGCGATGCCGCCCGCCACTTCCACGCCTTTCGACTCGAAAAACTTCTTTCCATTGAGGATGGCTTGCTCATCGGCGACCACATCGTCGCGATAGGTCTCCATGTAGACTTTGTCGACCTTCACCTGGCGCGTGAGGGCATCCCAGCGCGCGGGAAGCCAGTTCGGATCTTTGAACTCCTGAACCTGGTGCACGCGAATGTAGACCGCGACGCGAAAATTCTTGTAATTGCCATCGGCCGCATGGGTCGAAATACAGAGACAGATCAAGGCTGCCAGACTGCTGAAGAAGCGTTTCATATATGATGAACCCGCTTGCAGCATATCTCAGAGGCCCGGAAGAAACAGCGCCAGCGCGAGCGCCACAAGAGCAAAGGTTAGAATAAGTGATCGAAAAAGGCCCTTCGATTCTCCATTGAAGGTAAACTCTCGTCTGGTGAACTTGAACGAAGCCAACTGTATTCCTATAAGCCTGTTGTCTGAGCAGCCCGGCGGTCGCAGTTATGCAGCCTGACCAACATGATGATGATCTGGTTCGCTCCCAGGAGGAGAATCGCCAGCTGCGCGCCACCATTCTCGAGATGCGTGCCGCTATCGAGCGGTTACAGTCGGAGAAAGAGCAGGCTGCCCAAGCGGCGGCCCATCAAGCGGCGCGGGAAGTGGCTCAATTGCGCGAAATGATTTCCGCCATGCGGGAGCAACTGGAAAACATTGAGCACGAAAAACGTAGCGCGCTGCAAAAGGCCGCCGCCGATGCGCATAACGAGATTCAGGGGTACGTTGAAACCATTCGTGCCCAGCGCCAGGAAATGGAGCTCATGATCGAAGCGCACAGCACTAAGATGCAGCAACTGCGGCTTGCCTCCCGGGACGAAAGCCGCCTTCTGGAACAGACCATCGTCGCGCTGCGCGAGCAACTGGAGGCTCGTAATGGCCACTCTTAAAACGTCCCCGGCGCCCAGCCTGAATAAGAGGCTGCGGGAAATGGAGCTGCTTCTCGACCTTTCGCGCAAGGTGGCCGACGCCGACAACCTGGATCAAGTCCTGCAGACCATTGTCGCCACCGCAGCGACCGAAACCCACGCCGACCGGGGCACCCTGTTCTTGAATGACGAGCGTAGCGGCGAGCTCTACTCGCGCGTCGCGCAGGGTGCACGCATGCGGGAGATCCGTATTCTGAATCACGAGGGAATTGCGGGTCACGTCTTCATTACAGGTCAGTCGTTGATCATAAACGATCCCTACCACGACGATCGTTTCAACACCGCCGTAGATAAGGAAACCGGTTACGTCACTCGCAACCTGATGGCCACGCCGATTCGAGTGCGTGGCACCGTGATCGGCGTGCTGGAGATGATCAATTCCAAAAAGGACAAGTTCATCGCCGCCGACCTGCACCTTCTGGAAGCAGTCACCATGCAGACGGCAGCCACGCTCGGAAGCATGCAACTGGTAGAGCGCATGAAGGACGCGCGCGAACAGGAGATGCGCTTCCTGAACCTGGTGAGCGACGTTACCCGTGAGCTGGATCTGGGCGCGATGCTTGTCAAGATTGTCGGCGAAGCGGCTCGTATTCTGTCGGCCGACCGCGCCACGCTATTCCTCCATGACGACAAACGGAAAGAGCTGTTCTCGCGCGTCGCCACCGGCGCGGCTATCGGCGAGATCCGCATGCCCAATCACGTAGGGATTGCGGGCGCTGTGTTCACGTCGGGGAAGAGCATCAACATTCCCTACGCGTACGCGGACCTTCGATTCAACCCCGCCTTCGATAAGCGGACCGGGTACTTCACGCGATCCATCCTGTGCGTGCCTATCATCAATGAAGCCGGGCGCATCATCGGCGTGACCCAGGTTCTCAACAAACGCTCGGGCCCGTTTACAGACGAAGACGAGGCTCGCCTGCGGGCGTTCACGGCGCAGCTGGCCATCAGTCTGGAGAACGCCCGTCTGTTTGACGATGTCCAGAATGTCAAGAACTACAACGAGAGCATGCTGCAGAGCATGTCTAACGGAGTGGTGACGCTGACCGAAGAAGACCGCATCACGACTTGTAACCAAGCCGGCTTGCGCATCCTCCGCGTTCCGCCGGAGGCGATCCTGCAACAAAGCGCGGCACAGTTTTTTGGTGATGCGAATCCTTGGGTCCTCGATCGCATCAAGGTGGTGAACGAAACCCTGCAGAGCGACATCCTGATGGATGCGGAAATGATGGTTCAAGGTGAAAAGGTCTCCGTGAACCTGACCGTGCTGCCGCTCATGAGCCAGGAGGAGGAAGGTGTCCGCAAGAGACTGGGCACGTTACTGATGATTGAGGACATCAGTTCCGAGAAACGGATGAAGTCAACCATGTCCCGCTACATGGATCCGCGAGTGGCAGCGCAGCTGCTGGCCGGCGGAGAAGACGTGCTGGGCGGAAAGAGCGTCATTGCGACGGTGCTCTTCAGCGATATCCGTGGATTCACGACGCTGAGCGAAGAACTCGGGCCAACGAAGACAGTGAGTCTTCTTAACGAGTACTTCTCGATCATGGTCGAAATCATCACCAAGCAAGGCGGCATGCTGGATAAGTTCATCGGCGACGCCATCATGGCCGCATTCGGCCTGCCGGTGTCTCATGACGACGATGAAGATCGCGCGGTGCGAGCGGCCATCGGAATGATCACCGCCTTGAAGCAATGGAACGCCGAACGCGTGGCTGAAGGCAAGGCCGCGGTGCATATTGGCATCGGGCTCAATACGGACAACATCGTTTCCGGCAATATCGGCTCGCCGCGGCGCATGGACTACACCGTCATCGGCGACGGCGTGAATCTGGCCTCGCGCTTAGAGGGTGCCTGCAAGGAGTATGCTGCCTCGATTCTTATCAGCGAGAGCACTTACAATCGCCTTCGCGGCACCTACCGTGCACGAGAAATCGACTCCGTCGTGGTGAAGGGCAAGAGCAAACCAGTGGCAATTTACGAAGTGCTCGATTACCACACCCCCGAGACTTTCCCGAATTTGATGGAAGCGGTCAACTACTGGAACAGCGGCTTGAATTATTACCGCCAAGGAGATTGGGACCGCGCGGTGCGTGCTTTTCGCGAAGCGGGGGCCATTAATGTAGATGACAAACTCCCGCCCATGTATATCGAACGCTGCCAGTATCTGATGAAGAACCCCCCGGGTGCGAATTGGACCGGTGTATGGGTGATGAAGACAAAATAACGATGCAAGCCATTCGGGGCCACGCATGAACATCTCACTGGAAGGAAAAGTTGCGATTGTAACGGGAGCTTCTTCCGGGATCGGACTGGCCGTTACTCGCCGGTTTCTGGAGTGCGGCGCAACAGGCGTGATCGGCGCGGACCGGCAGACGGCGATACCGGAAGAATTGCGTGCATGCCGGGAGAATTACCATTCAAAGCTCGTGATGGTGTCTGGAGACGTGGGTGACGAGAGCACGGCAGAACAGTTCACCAGAGCTGCCATCGAGAACTTCGGCCGCATCGATGTCGTGGTGTGTAACGCCGGGGTGAGCGTGGTCCGAGCGGTCCACGAGCACACGCCCGAAGAATGGGATGCGGTGATGAACTGCAACGTAAAAGCGGTGTATTGGGCCGCGCGCCACGTCATACCCATCATGATCAGGCAACACGCCGGGCTTATTCTGATCACGGGTTCCATCTCGGGTGAAGTGGGAATTCCGACCCAGGGTGCGTACGGCCCTTCAAAAGGCGCGCTGCATCAGATGACCCGGCAAATGGCTGTCGAGTACGCCAAGTACAACATCCGTGTGAACGCCATCGCCTGCGGAACCGTAGACACGCCGATTGTCCACAGTTCAGCCAAAGCATCAGGCGACGCGGAGGCTTACTGGAACATGCTGCGCCGCAACCACCCGATCGGCCGAGTTGCGACGCCGGACGAAGTCGCCGCTTTTTTCACCTATATGGCGAGCGATTACGCGACGTTCTTCACCGGCTCCGTTCTTACGATGGATGGAGGGTATACGGCCCAGTAAAGAAGGCGGCCGCTGTGGAAGCCAGCTATACCCGTTCGAAGTTACGAAACCACAGAGCCTGGCTGGCGATGGCTTCCGTCTTGGCGCTGATGGTTTGCAATTGAGGCCCCGCCAGCGGCGTGAACTCGCGTGCGAGGGTCACGTTCTCTTCGAGCTGTGGGATGGAATCGATCCCGATAATAATGGTGCTGACCGGGTGCGAAAGCGCGTAGTAGACCGCTTCCCGCATTGTGAGCGTGCCGGGACGGCCGGTGATATTGGCGCCCGCTTCCCACATCTTTTTCTGCTGCTCGACGGGCGGCGGATTCCACGAGGCGAGAATGCGGCCGCGCGCCGGAATCTTCATGCCAACGATGCCCATTTGTTTTTCGAGCGCCAGCGGCAACAGTTCTTCCGCAAAGCTATGCTGGTGCTGATCGGCAGCGTTGAAGCCCATCAACACCGTGTCGAACGGGAAACGGCGAATGCACTCTGCCAGCGCCTCAGGCCGGTGATGGCCGGTGATGCCGAGGTAGCGCACCATTCCCTGATCCCGAGCCTGAAGCAGCGCTTCGAGAGCACCCCCTTTGGCGAAAACCTGATTGACGTCGGTCATTGTGCCGATATCGTGCAGCTGCCAGATATCGACGTGATCGGTCTGAAGCAGGCGGAGCGATTCCTCGATCATGCGCATGGAACCATCCCGGGTCCGTTCCTTGGTCTTGGTGGCCAGGAAGGTTTCCTTACGACGCGTCTTCATCACCATGCCGATGTAACGCTCGCTCGGCCGGGACGGACCTCCGTATATAGAGGATGTGTCGATGTAGTTAACGCCCAGGTCGAGAGCGCGCTCGATGATCGGAACGGCTATCGCTTCATTGTTAGTGCGTTCCAAAGCAGCTTGGCCGCCAAGGCTGAAGAGGGCAACTTTGTGGCCTGTCTTGCCCAGGTTGCGCGTCGGCATCGAACCGGATTGAGCTTGCGTCGCTCCGTCGGGAGCTGCGGCCTTCACCGCTTCGGGCAGCGCAGACTGAGCAACCAATGAAGCAGCGGCAGCGCCTCCGGCTTTTAAGAAATTGCGGCGATTCCGATTCGAAGTTTTCATGCAGTTCCTATGATAATTGTTTATTGGAGCAAGGGCGATGAACACCGAAGCATTGCTGGACCTGGCTCGGCATCAGGCTTGGGCCGACGCGGCACATTGGAAGGCATTTCATGAGAATGCCGCTTTATGGGCAGATCCGGAGATCCACACCCGGCTCAACCACATGTTGTCGGCGCAGAAGATGCTAACCGCGCTTGCAAGCGGCCAAATGCCAGACCCTGCTGCGATGAAGCAAGTCGAGCCGATGGACGCACTGGAAGCGTCGATGCAGAAGGCTCACGCGGATTTCGTGGCGGAGCTGGCTTCGGCCGATCTCGACAAGACCATCTCGTTGCCCCGCGGTCCCAAGGGCCCGTTTGTGGCGCCGGTCGGCGTCATTTTCCTCCAGGCGCTGATGCACGGCCAGCATCATCGCGGCCAGAACGCATTGCGGATGCGCCAGTTGTCGATCAAGCCGCCTACGACAGACTACATAGCCTGGTACGCATTGGGCCGGCCGTGAGCAGCAGGGGGTTGCGAGGGCTCAGCGATATTACGCCGCGTTCCGCTCGAAGCCCTCAGCGTACAGGGGCGCTTCGGCCATCCCGATTCCTAACTCTTGCGCCACCTCTCGCAACTGATCGCGGAGCAGTCGTCGGCCGCGGTTCAAGCGACTCATCACAGTCCCGATCGGCACTCGAAGCCTGTCCGCGATTTCGCGATAGGTGAGCTCCTGTATATCGGCCAGAATGACGATTTGGGCAAACGACGGAGGGATTGTCGCTAAGGACGCTAATACCCGTTTGTCGGAGATCGCCGTGAGGATTGCGTCTGGCGCCCGCAAGGTTTCCTCAAATAATCTGGTCTCGCTGGCCTGCCAACGTGAAATGTATTTCCTGCGGTGGTGCCGAATGACGTTCTGAAGGATGGAGAAGAGCCAGGCTTTTGCGTTGGTTCCGGTTTCGAAGCGCTGAAAGCAACGAAATGCCTGAAAGTAAGTCTCCTGGACAGTCTCTTGCGCAAGATCGTCGTTTCTCAGTTTGGCCCGGGCCGTCCGGTAAAGGGCTTCATTGTGGCGAAGGACCATCTCTTGGAACGACTCACTTAGGTCTTTCTTGATCTCGGCTGTCATTCGTTGAACCTTCTTGTATTCTTCCCTTCACTCGCTCGTACGCCTGTGATTCGCCAATTGGATTCAAAAAGTCACGCCTGGATCGAAAATTTAGCCGAAGGCCCTACGGGTAGAACTCGCAAGGCCCAACCCGGAACGCACCGGCCTTCGCTGAAGCCAAGGCCGCAGAGGAAGCCGAGGATATTCTCATCGGCGTGAGTTGAAGGAGCCCGCTCTTAGGGGTTTCGTTTGGCAGTGATGGCGGTCCGAATGTCCGAGAATTCGGCGTCCGGGATGAGACTGACGGTATCTCCCGCCCGGACAACCCCCAACCTTCGCCAGAGGTCCGGCAAGTGCATCGAGAGCGGTTTGTCTTTCGCCTTGGCATACAGTTCTGTCAAGACAGGCGCACCAGCCGCGGTGTCACCAATCTGAAACGCCCTTTCAATCGGCCAATCCGCATGAATGTTGCCACCGGCATCAAGGATCCCGCGCAGGGCGTCCTGCAAACCACGCCGGTTGCCCGTGCGTTCACGGAACTGCACGTCCGCGAAGAGGCAAAAAAGCGCACCACCCCAATACGTACTCGCCCAGCTGTGATCCTCGTCTAACCCGCCGCTGTCGGGGCGCGGTTCGCCTTTCGGCATATCGTACACCATTTCAGCCCAGACCTTCTCGACCGGCAGCGTACCCGCCTTCGCGCGGGCGATTGGCTCCACGTACGTCGCGATGCCCTCCTCAATCCAGTGATGCCGCCGGGGCATGTTGGGGAAAGCCAAGTGAGTGAGTTCGTGAGTCATCGTCCAATCATCGGCCAACGCTGCGCGGCCGGTTCGTTCGCCGACCTCGATGTTTGTTTTCGTGGGCTGGGTGTTGTAGGTGACGCCGCCGAACACACCTGCCCTGTTGGCCACCGGTCGGACCTCGACCACGGTCTGTGAGACCGGGAAATGTCCATAGTAGGCTGTAACGGCGTCAGCAGCGTCTGAGACCCATTTACCAATGCCAACGCGCCCGATATCTAACGAGCCGGTGTCGAAACGAACATCAATTTGGCCTCCACCGATCTGAAGCTCGATCGGATCCAGAGCGTCGCCTGCACGGCCCCGAGCACCGATGCTGAATAGAGCTGCAGCCAGCACTTCCCGTCGAGTTAGCACCGCGCTGCGACAGCTACTCATTAATTACTCGTCTGCGCCTTTTTCCGAAATCGCGCCGTGCTCGAGGGCCCAGGCGACAAATCCCTCGGGGGCGTTTCGCACCCCGTACACATTGGCTGACTCGACGGAAGTAATGCCTTGCCAATGGATCGCTTTCAGGTCGGCCTGCCGCAAATCGGAGTTATTCAGGTTTACGCCTTTCAGATCAGCTCCCGCAAGACTGGCGCCAACCAGGTCTGCATCCTCGAGGTCCGCTTGCTCCAGATTGACGGAGTGCAAATTGGCTCTTCGAAGATTCGCCGACTTCAGGTCCGCATACTCAAGATCGCTACTCCCCAAATTGCAGTCTCGAAGGTCGGCGGCTTCAAAATTGGCGCGGAGTAAGTTGGCGCGCGGCAGATTCACACCCTGGAGAAACGCACCTGAGATGTCGACACCTGCCAGCGGTTCCCGATCCGCGTTCAGCTCCTGAAGCGCCTCGATTCTCCCTCCGGCACCGCCCTTGCCTTGCGCCGTGTTGATCACCTGCCACGCCTGATAGTGTTTCTGCTTCTTCCGGTCACCTGCTTCCGAATAATAGAAGATGACGCCGAACAGCACTGAAAGCGTTCCCAAGTATTCGAGAACCTCCAGAAACGCCCACCGGCTAAGGGAATAGGCGGTCCAATCGAAGCCGAACTCGATGGCATGCCAAGGCAATGTCCAGCCGTGGCGAACCCCCGCCTTCCGCTGCGCCCAAGACTCGGGCCGCTTTCTCGCCTCTCGTAAAAGCACTGGCTCACCTACCGCAAGTATGGGTCAAGACGGCTGGAAATCTGGACGGAATCCACTTGGTTACCGGTAGGGGTCGTATCTGGCACAGCTAGCTTTGATGCCGTGAAGGCGGCTTGGGACTCCTTTTTGATTATGAGTAGGATTTAATCTCCGTTTCGGAATATGGCAGGGCCCTTCCGTCATCTCTCGTCAGCGCTTTCTGTTCGAAACAGCGTACCGCTGGCGATCGAGACAAATCCAGTATCGATCCGGCGTTGGCTTCTGAAATTCAGCATTAAGGAAAGGGAAACTCAAATGACACACTCAACCAAGAAATCACTAGCACTGACGGCCGCCATGGCCGGCTTGCTCATTGGAACAACCGACCGCGCCTTCGGGCACCCAACGAATGGCGATGACAGCGGCAAAATGTCGTCGACCACCACGACCAAGAAGGAAAAGCACGCCTGCGCCGGCAAGAACTCTTGCAAGGGCAAAGGTGGATGCGCCACGGACGGCTCAAAGGCCAACAAAGCCGGCGCTGCCGGGATCCAGGAAAAGCACGCCTGCGCCGGTCTGAACTCCTGCAAGGGCAATGGTGGCTGCGCTACGGACGGAAAGAAGCACGCCTAAGACAGCCAGAGTGATGCCGGGGGGAGCCGCACCGGTCGGCTTCCCATACCCGGTTTGACAGTACCCTCAGGACAATGCCCGCGAATCGATTTAATGGCTTTACCGACTATGAAATCGGCATCGGTCTACGAATCCCCCACTATCAGCACATTCTGAAGCACAAGCCGGTGGTTGGGTGGTTCGAGATCATTTCGGAAAATTACATGGTGGACGGGGGCCGTCCGCTCGCCATCCTCGACCAGATTCTCGAGCAATACCAGGTTGTGCAGCACGGTGTGTCGATGTACTTCGGCTCGGCTGAGCCATTGAATCGCGAGCACCTGAGACGCCTCAAGACGCTCGTCAAGCGAACCAAAACTCCCTGGCTGACGGACCATCTTTGTTGGGGCAGCGTGGACGGCCGCTACACACACGACTTGCTACCCATGCCCTACACATTCGAAGCGGCCGCGATTACTGCACGCAAAATCCGCGAGGCGAGTTCCTTCCTCGAAATCCCGATCGCCGTCGAGAACGTCAGCAGCTACGCCGAATACCACATCTCCGAAATGACCGAGTGGGAGTTTTTGAATGAGGTCGTGGAACGGGCAGACTGCGGCATTTTGTTGGACGTCAATAACATTTATGTTTCGTCCCGTAACCACGATTTCGATCCTTACGAATACCTGAACAGCGTTCCACCAGAGCGCGTAGCCCAGATTCATATAGCCGGGCATTCTAAGTTTGAGAAATATATTTTGGATACGCACGATCACCCGGTCATCGATCCGGTTTGGCGGCTTTACGCGCACGCCATATCTCGCTTCGGGCCGACTCCGACCTTGCTGGAATGGGACGACCGGATTCCGTCCTTTAACCGTGTGCACGCCGAAGCTCTAAAAGCGCGTAAGTTCCTTCCGGTTGTTTCCACGGTGTCACGATGACACTCCTTGAGTTGCAGCGGCGCATGGCCGCCGCGGTCATGGTTCCTTTATCGGCCTCGGGTTCAAGCCAGTTGCGTCAGGAGGCACAGGCCCTGATCAAGCGAAATAGCCGCTTGACGTCGATGGACCGGCTTCAAATCTACCGCGAGTCTTACTGGTACCGCGAGCTGCACTGTTTCCGGGAAGATTTTCCCGGCCTGCGCGCTGTGCTTGGGCCGCGCGCCTTTGAACGCCTGGCGGCGGCCTACCTGGCTGATGTTCCTTCGCAATCGTTCACGCTGCGAAATCTAGGTTCCCGGCTGGAAGCCTGGCTGAAAACTCACGTCCAGTACGCGGGAGCAAACCCCGCCTTCGCGGTTGACATGGTGCGCCTGGAGTGGGCGCACATTGAAGCCTTCGATGGAGCGGTCGAGAAACCTCTGGGCCCGGAAGATCTGCTTGAACTTCATGACGGAATGGTATTCGGCTTACAGCCTCACATATCGCTGCTGGAATTGGGTTACCCGGTGGACGACCTGCGCATCGGAGTGCAAGCCGCGCGGGTGGATGAGCGGGGCGGCGCGGCCAGCAATGCGGTCATTCGCCGCAAGGAACGCGGCATTGCACGCAGGTACGGCCGAGTCAAGCCGGAGCCGACTTTTCTCGCAGTGCATCGCGTTGGTTTTATCGTGTACTACAGACGGCTAGCCCCCGGTGAGTTTCGCATTCTGAGCTCGCTGCGGGAAGGCACGCCTATTGGGGAAGCGGTCGCCTTGTTGGAGCACTCACCCGACAGGCTGGAAGGCTGGTTCGCTTCGTGGGCGCACATGGGTTGGCTCTGCAAGCCGCCCGTTGAAAGGGACCCAGAATGAACAAAATCGTCGAAACCGGCCGGCGCCTCTATCAATTGCTGATTCAGGTCGCATCCAGCCTCCAATCTCCGTTCCTGCTTGTCGTGCGGCTGTATTGGGGATGGCAGTTCATCCAAACCGGATGGGGACACTGGACGCACCTGGATAAAGTTACCGCCTATTTCACAGATTTGGGCATCCCCGCTCCGGCCCTCACCACGCCGCTCATTAGCACTTTAGAGTTGGCCGGAGGAGTGTTGCTCGTCTTGGGTTTAGGTTCGCGGCTGATTGCCTTTCTGCTGAGCTGCAATATGATTGTCGCCTTCATCACGGGAGATCGGGAAGCGTTGTTGTCGGTCTTCTCCGATCCCGATAAGTTTTATGCGGCAGCGCCGTACACCTTCCTCGTGGCATCTCTGCTCATCTTCATCTTCGGACCCGGGAAGTTCTGCCTGGATACGCTTCTGGCCAAGGTCTTCCAACCCCCGGCAACTAACGCGCGAGCAGCTTAGTCTTGCCGGCCCAGCTGTTCGAGGCGCCGGCCGGTGTCGTCTGCCTTCTCACATTTTCACTTTCCGGTCTTCTTTCCACGCCAGGTTCGCCATGTGCGGGCCGGCAACAGCGGCCGCTGCGACCTCAACCGGGCAGTTCGGTTCCTGCCGCGTCCGGATGCAATCCAGGAAGTTCTGCTGGTGAGCGGTGGCGCTGTCCTTGTCCGGTTCCTGCGCGATCAACTCCGGTTTGTCTTTCTGGGTCCAAGGCTCTGCCAACGCGGGGCCATTCTTGTAAACCTTATAGCCAGTCCGGTCGAGCACCATGGTTGCCTTTTCACCCTGGAAGGTAACCGACCAATCGAGGTCGTAGGTGCTGCAATAGTTCAACGTCCAGGTTGCCAGAAAGCCTGGATACTCAAAAACGGCCGAAAACACATCCGGCGCCTCTGCCGTGGGATTGCCGATCACCTGGCCCTGGCACACGGCCGAAAGCGGCGGCCCGGAATTGGTCATCCACTGGACAACATCCATCAGGTGCGTACCTTGGTCGGTCATATTGCCGCCCGAGTAATCAAAGAAGCCACGCCACCAACGAAAGCGCCTGGGTTCGAGCGGGCGCTTGGGAGCCGATCCCAGGAATAACTCCCAATCCAGCTTGCCTTCGAGCGGCGCATTACTCAACCACTCCGTGAAATGCCAGTTCCACATGGCTTTGACCATGGAAATCCGTCCCAGTCCTCCGTCGTCGATGAATTTCTTGGCTTGGTGGACGAACGGCATGCTGCGGCGCTGCATGCCGATCTGGACGATCTGCTTCGACTGCCGCACCGACTGGACCATCTCGGCGCTCTGCTGAAGATTCAGCGACAGCGGCTTTTCCTGATACACATCTTTCCCGGCTGCCAGAGCGGCGACCAGGTTGGGTTGGTGGTGGTGGTCCGGCGTCGCGATCACCACAAAGTCGATGCCGGGCTGCGCCAGCATGTCGTGATAGTTCACATACGCCTTGGCATCCGCCGGCGAGTCCGCACGTGCCCGCTCCAGCGTCGGCTCGTAGACGTCGCAGACCGCGACGCACTGCGCCCCCAGTTTCTGGAAATTCTGGTGAAGCCATCGGCCGCGGTTGCCCACTCCGATGATTGCAAAGGTCGGACGGTCGTTTGCGCCGCGTACCGCGCCCGGAATAAACATCGGCGCCATGGCCAAGCCTTGCAGAACGGTTCGGCGATTCGGTTGCATTCGGATCTCCTCAGGGCCGTTCCCGGCGCTTTCCATCAAGGGAGCTGCCGAAATCCCGGCCGCTTGAATTGTATCCCGTGGAGTTGATGGAGCGGTTCCTGGCGGCAGAGAAAGGCGTCGCTCAAGGTAGCGAAATGCGATACAGATTCCGATGCACGGTGGTGTTCACGTAAGCATAATGAGAGGGGTCTTTGCCGGGCACGAGTTCGGCGCGGGGCACTGATTCGGCACCCGGCATAACACTGGCATCGGCCATCTGCTTAATGCCTCCTGGCGGAAATGCAGGCAGGCTTTCGCCGGGGCCGACCGGAATCGCTAAGCTTCGCCCCGGGCTCGTCCGTGACGGGTCCTCGACCTGAACGAACACGAATCTTCCGCTCGACGACCACGTCGGAGAGCAGGCCGGGCACAGGGTCAGCGGGGATCCACCTTCGGTCGGAATCGCCACGGGGCCTACGTGATTCCCGTCGACGAAGGGAATCAGCGCCATCACCCATCGCCGGCCGGGCGAGACGCCTTGAATCTCACTGATCGGATAAGGGACCACCCTCGAACGCCCGGAGCCGTCAGGGTTCATTCGCTCCAAATAATTGAAAGTCCCCTCGGTCACTCGAAACAGAATCTGCCCGCGCGGGCCGAAGTGCGGTGACGTTTCGCCGCCAGTGCCGACCCGTTTGGCGGGAGAGCTTCGATCCGCGGGGGCCAGCCACAACTGCGACTTTCCGCTGGGACCCGCTGTCGAGTAGAGCACTTGTTTGCCGTCCGGCGACACATCGTAGTCAAGAATGGAAATCCCCGGAAACACCGCCTCACTGCTGCCGGACGCCACCGTCATGCGCCAAAGCTCCGGACCTGAATGCGCCGACTCACGCCGGAGAAGGTAGTAGAGGAGCTTATCATCCGCGCTAAAGGAAGGAGGTGAAGGATACGCCACTACTTCTCCTTCCGACGACATGGAACGATCGCCGGCGGCGTCATGAAGCCAGATCGAGCTTTGCTCGACTCCCATGGAGGTAATAACAGAGCGGCCATCCCGTTCCACAGCCAGGCCGTCCTCTTCCGTGGGGCCGAAAGTGATTTGCTCCGGGCGTCCGTTAGGAAAGCGCTGGCGCCATAGGTGGCTGTGCCCTTCCACGGTGGCGATGAAGTACATCCATGAGCCGTCGGGAGACCAACCCGCGGAGGTGCATGGACCATGCGGCCCTATTGGCCTCGCCGGAGACGCTCCGTCCAGGGGAAGGAGCAGGCAAGGTACCCATTCCCCGTTTCCGTTCATCTCGACCACTAAGGCTGACCTTCGGTCGGGAGAGGCGTAGGCGTAGTGCGCCATGCCGCGTTCGTGCGGGGGGAAGTAAAGCTCACGGAAATGCTCGTCTGTAACCGTTCCGGTAACAACTCCCAGGTGCATGCCCGTCCGGATTTGGGAGAAGAGGAGTTGATGCTGGTCGAGCCAGGTTAGTCCAGCCGCGTTGTTGAGGAAAAGATGGGAATCGCCGCCCAATATGGAGACGGTGTAGGTCGCGAACGTGGGAGGGTCCAATACGGTGTAGGCGATTTGAGAGCCATCCGGCGAGAACACCAGGCCGTATTTCGGCCGCGGGTCATCGGTCAGGCGCTTGGGTTCGCCGTCAGGGAGCATCTTCATATAGATTTGATCGGCGTCCAGGAAACTGCTACTTCCGCGGATGAAGGCGAGCATGCGGCCGTCCGGCGACAAAGCGGGCGCCACGGCGGAATCGGTGAAATCAGTGAGTTGGGTGTAGGCGACGGCCGCCCGATGGGGGCGAAGGGAAAAATACAGCGACAGGCCGGCGATTGCTAACACCGCACATACGCCCGTCGCGATCAGCCATGGAAATATCCTGCGCGCGGAATGTACGGGAAGACTGGTCGGCCCCGACGCTTCTGCTGTAGCTAGCGGCCCTGCAGCGGTTTGTTCATTCTTGCTCGCTAAGTCCGTGGCCGCGCTATCCGTCCCTGCAGCACCATTCAGGACGAGAGTGACTTCGGCAATAAACCGGTACCCCTGCTTCGGCAACGTTTCAATGTAGATGGGTTGCGATGCCGCCTCGCCCAGAGTCGCCCGGATTTGACGAATGCAATAGTTCAGACCCTGATCGAACTCGACGAAGGTTGCCTCGCCCCAAATGCGGTTGCGCAACTCTTCGCGCAACACGATCTCGCCCGGCCGTTCAACCAGAACCTCCAGCACCCGTAGCGGCTGGGGCTGAATCCTGAGGGTTTGACCGTCACGGAACAGCTTTCCCGCATCCGCGTCGAATTCGAAGTCGCCGAATTGCCGCCGTCCACGGCCATTGGTTGCCATAGGGCCTCGCCCTAGCAGTGTAAATCATTCCAACCGACTCCCATATTCGAGGAGGTGGCGTAAGTACCCACCACGCCGATGTAGCCACAATCCTGATAACAAGCAACTTGAGCCTCCTCGATGTGACATGAGGATCAATTCAGACCGTTCCTCACATCGCATTGCCGCAATCTGTGGCAACGTGTCTGGCATACATGGAGTCCGCCAAGAACTTGTTGTTCGCGATCCTGCCGTTCTGGAAAAAGCGTGGCGATCAGCGACCCAAACCCGAGGGCGGGAAGGGACAGTGCACATGAAGAGAATTGGGTTCACGCGGAGCCGGGAACCTTTGAAATGGCCACAGCTAACCCGTGCCTCTAATATCACCCGAGGCCCGGCTGGTGAAGAGGAGAACCAATATGAGTGAAAAGACCAATGAGACGAATGAGATCGGCGATAGCGCGAAAGTGAATGCCGATACTTCGGCTGTAGTCAGTGAATCAGTGCAGTTAACGACAAAAAGGAGAAACAAGATGAAGGCAAATTACAGAACGTGGATGGCTGGATTGGCGATGCTTGGACTCGCGGTATTAACGGCGCCAAATTGCGCCGCTCAATGCGGCGGCCTCGGCGGTGCGATCAAATTGCGCACCGTGGGGCACTTACCGCTGGGAGAGGTACGACTCCTTCCGGCCGCATTCGTCGGTGCTGACGACGGAGACAGACATGACGATCCCGACTCAATCGTCGGCTTGTGGCATGTGAAGTTTGTAGTCCAGGTACCGGGAAGTTCGCAATCGACAACAATCGACGCCGGCTACGCGCAGTGGCATAGTGATGGAACAGAAATCATGAATTCTGGATCTCGCCCGCCCAGTACGAGCAACTTCTGTCTCGGCGTTTGGCAGAAGGTCGGCGAACGCGAGTATAAGTTGAACCATTTCGCCATCGCCTGGACGGGCGATCCGACAGCAACCAGCCCGCTGGGACCCGCCAATATCATCGAGCAGGTCACTCTGGCACACGATGGCCAAAGCTTCACCGGCTCCTTCACCATCGTCCAGTACGATGAAAACCTCAATGTAAAAGGGCAGGCTGCCGGCACGATTACCGGCTCCCGCATCACCGTAGATACTCCGCCATCGAGTATTTTCTGAACATACGAACGAACCAGCCGAACTCAAACCGATCGGCGAGTGCTACCAAGGAACGTTCGCGCTGCCGGCCATCGAGATCGCTGAGAATTGGGTTGGCGGCGAGCCGGAACTTTGAAATGGCCCCAGCACTGTAGAGACCGGCGCCGCGGCAGGGTTGTGCTGGTCTCGGCAAAGGGTCACGCGCCCGGAATAAACATCGGCGCCATGGCCAAGCCTTGCAGAACGGTTCGGCGATTCGGTTGCATTCGCATCTCCTCAGGGCCGTTCCCGGCGCTTTCCATCAAGGGATCTGCCGAAATCCCGGCCGCTTGAATTGTATGCCGTGCCTCGACGGCTGAACCCACGGCCGGATTGGCCGCGCCCCTCAGAAGTGGAAGCCGATTGTTGCGGTGATCGCCCGCGGCGTAACGTAGTGCGTACCACTGAACGTGGAAAGGAAGTTATAGACCGCTTCTTTGTTCGTGAGATTGATCACTGTGAGGCGCGCGCTTAGCTTGAATCGGTCGGAATGCGGCAGCAGGTTATCCTGCCCGATCGCAATGTCGAAAAGATTGCGAGACGCAACGCGGGGTGGGTTGGTGTCTTCGTTCTCGGTCCCAGCGGCAGGAATCTTCAAGTACTTGGAGCCGTATTCCGAAGCCGGGCAAATGCTATTAGGACTGATCGATGTAGTGGGCGTGGCATAGACGCCCGCGCAAAAGAGTCCTGCTTCATACTGCTGGTCGGGAGTAAGGTTGGAAGCATCTACGATGGTGTCGGTCCCGTTCGGTCCGTTTGCACAATTTCCCCCAGCGCACGGCACGGGGCCTGCTACCAGGCCGCTGTCGTAGCGCCAATTAAAGCCGAGCCAAGGCCAGTTCTTCTTGGGCTGATATTGCAGGTGAGTGGTCTGGTTGTAGACCTCGTCGTGATCGATGCGGAAGACCGACGTGTTGCCCGTCGATGTCGGGGTAACACCAATTCCGGCCAATTGCGGTCCGTAGAAGCGCGCCGCAATGCTCGACATAACGACATAGGCCGTAAAACCATGGTAATTGGGGACGTTGGCGCTTATGGTCCAACCTGGAATCTTTGATTTTCTCCACTCAATGGGGTAGGTGATGGGTGTGTTGCCCAGTACGCTAAAGTCATAAGCGAGTTGGGTGTATTTCCAGATCCACTCCGCATTGATGACAACATACTTTCCCAAAGCCTGCGAAATCCCTGCATGATATTCGTTGCGAGTGCTGGGGCGGAGCGGCACTTCCAGGCAAGGATAACCCTGCGCAATCGCTGAGAGCGCGTTGACGACGGGATTATTGCATCCTTCGCTGGCGAGGACCAGATTCTCATTAAAAGGCGACTCTTGCGTGTGCGCGTAGGCGACTCGTATCACCGTGTTGGTCCGCTTGAGGTTGTAGGCGCCGCCCAGCCTCGGCTCCGGCTTGCCGGAGCTGGTGATGCCGCTATAGATGTCGCCGCGTATCCCAAGATTGAGTGCCCAGTTTTTCCACGTGATTTGGTCCTGGATATACAGCGCGGCTTCATGGATGTCCGCATGGCCAATCCAGTTGTACAGCCCGGTAGCGGCAGTCGGCCTAGTCAAGTCGTAAGGCGCGAGGATCGGTAAATATCCCGGATTAATTTGAAGTCCGCCGTTGCATTGATTGGGGCCCGTGATCGACGGGCTCGTATTTGGACTGCCATCGGGATTTAAGCAAGGGGCGTTCTCCAAGGGATCAACGATTCCAAACCGGTCGTTCTCGTTCAGGATCGTGTCCTCAAAGACCACGCCCCCTTTGATATTGTTAATTCCTTTGACATAGGAGAGGCTGGCGCGGGCGCCGACATTGGTTAGCGTTCGTTCCTGGTCGACCGTATTTGTCTGAAGATCCGGCGTAAAGTCGGCGTATGGGTTGTCGCTGCCGTAATAGTTGTATTGATCATGCCGTAAGAAGGCACCGAAGGTGAATAGTGTGGTCGGGCTCAGCAAATGCGTCCACACCGGTGCGATGTTGTAGGTTAAGATCTTCGAACGTTGGTCCTGGGAGCCGACCGGCAGGCCGTTGGGGCCAAGGCCTCCGTTATCGACCGCCAGCCCCGACCATGCCGTTGCGTTTTGAGCGTCCCATGAATTGGGCGTCTGAAACCAGGAGCGTGAAAAGCCGAGGCCGAGGCTGATGGAGTCGTTTGAAGAAGCCTGAAGGTCGAAGCGGTCGAATATATTGGTCTCGTTCCCTTGATCGTGGAGCACGCTCAACTCGGGCCCGTCGAGAAATCGGGAGGTATCGAGGCCGTTTGCCGAAATGTAGTTGCCCCACGTTTTGCCGCCCCAGGCAAGGTCGAATCCGCCGCCGGCGGTGCCGAAGTTCCCAAAGGTTGTCGTTACGTCGCCGTGCGGTTGTGTAACCCCGAGACCCGAGCGGGTGGTCACGACGATCACCAAGCTGGTCTTTCCTCCGTATTCGGCTGGGGGCGCGCCTGCAATGACTTCCATCGATTGCACGGAATCGAGAGGGATCTGATTTGAAAAGACTTTGCTTTGCTGGTCGGTAATTGGCTGGCCCTCGACGTAGAACGAGTTTGACGCATGGTCGCCGAAAGAATGAAAAAGGCCGTTTGAGTCGGCGGAAATACCGGGAGATGCCAACGTAACCAGTGAACTAATGGAAGAAGATTGACTCTCAAGGGGCAGCTTGTCAAACAGTGCCCGGTCCACATCCGTATGTGCCGTGGAGTCGTTCTCGACCAGGTCTGCTGAATCCGACACCAACACCTCCGTCGTGGTTTCGCCGACGCTCAACGTCACCTTCAGTTCGGCCGGAACGGACGATCGGATATTCAGGTCCTGCTCACTGGCTTTGAATCCAGATGCCGTGATCGTAGCGTGATAGTTGTTGAAGGGAACATTGGAGAAGTCGAAGTTTCCCTGAGCGCCAGTCTGTGTGCTCCGGGTATATTGTGAAACCGGATTCTGGATGGTGACCGTGGCGCCCTTGATCACCGCGCCCGAAGGGTCGACAACGGTTCCTTTTACGGCGCCACTATTGGATTGCGAATAGGCGGGAACGCTGAGGATGAGTGGAGCGACAAAGCAGGCCACGAGAGCGAATGGCGACTTCCTCATTATCATTCCCATATTCTGGAGGTCGTCGTTGCAACCGCGCATTACATTTCCACAGCCGGACTGATCTTAGCCGTGATCGGGATGTTACTTAGGGTGGGCGGAACGGTGTAACTGTTTAGAGTCTCTTACTGAAGCCGTTCCAGTAGATTTACAAAGGTCCTACCAGCTCAGCACATCACGAACGTTCTTGGCCTGGCGTTTGCTGACTATATACTCGTCGCCATTGTTCAGAGTGACCGACCAGCGCTGGCTGGTAATCATACTCATCTTCCGGATCTGGTTCACATTAATCAGCGCGTTCCGGTGGATGCGGCGGAAGGTACTGCTTCCGAGCTTCTCTTCGATGGCTCGCAGGCTGTGGGCCGCGTAGTAGCGTCGCTTCGTGGTCACGATCCACGTCACGTCGCCTTCGGCCTGGAATGCCAACACTTCGGGCAGGGGCAGAAGAAAATACTCATCTCCCAGCCTGCCTACCACCCTATTTGGAGGCCGAGGTGAATCCTGTGAAGGAAGCGGCGCCATCGCCTGGAGTGTGGCTACGTTTTCGGCCAACTGTAACGGACTTTGGCGGAGTCGTTCAGCCCGCTGGACAGCCTCAGCCAGCCGTTGCTGGCTGACAGGTTTCAGCAAGTAATCGATCGCGCCGGCTTCAAAAGCCCGAATAGCGTGCTGATCGTAAGCAGTTACCATCACAAAAACCGGAATGTGGCCGCCGGGCAATCGGCCGAGTAATTCAAATCCGTTCATGATCGGCATCTGAATATCGAGAAAGACCAGGTCAGGCGCCAACGAGGAGAGCAGCGACAGGGCGACGGCGCCGTTCTCGGCTTCAGCGACTATCTCGACCGCGGGCATGAGTTCGAGCTCTTCTCGAAGCACCTCGCGAGCAATTGGTTCATCATCGACGATCAATGTGCGCAGCGGAGACATTACGTTAGAGTTGTACTCTCTAACTCTCAAGCAAGAAGCACTTATCGATATGCGGGCGAAGTTCGGACTTAAGCGGGTTACAAAGCAGAGCGAGCGGACGGGAAGCCAGCTGCCCGTGGACCTTCCCGGTTGATCTAGAACTCGAGCCGTGCCTGAAAAGCGATCATCCGGGGCGAGCTATCTCCGCCGAGGCCGACGCCGAGTAACCCCGTCGGCGGCGCGGTTGTGTAAGTCAGCGCGCCGAAGCCTGTCTGCGTGGACGGTTTGCCCGGAATGCCAGCATAAACCATCGACGGGAGCGCAAAGTTCGGATGATTGAAAATGTTGAAGACCTGCGCTTCCAGGCGTAGCTTAACCCGTTCGCTCAAGGTGAACCATTTGGTTAGATAGAAGTCGCTCCAGGCGAAGTCCGGCCCGCGCAGCGCGTTGCGCCCAAGATCGCCGAATTGGCAGTTCTGTGGCGTATCGCCGCCCAGGCACGCACCAGTGCTTGGGTCCACCGTCGACACAAAAGCATTCGGGTTAAGCCACTGGATGGTTCCCGGCTGGGTCACGCCCGGTATGGGGTTGTGTTCGTAAACCGGCACGCCGGGGACAAGACTTGCGTATTGAGGGCCGCTGCCCTGAACGATGCCGTCGCCGTTCGCGGTATAGGGCGAACTGAGAACCGAAAAGGGAAGTCCGCTGTGCCAGAAGGCCGTACCGGACACCTGCCAGCCATTCAGCACGTACCCCAGCGCCCGGCTGTGAACCTTCACCGGCAACTGGTAGACATATTGGGCCGTGAAATTGTCACGGACGTCGTAGTCGCAAGGCCCGTACTGCCGGCCCAGTTCTCCCGGCAGCGGCGAGAGAATCCCGGCCGACGAAAACGACAGAAACCCACCATTCGACACGGTATCCATGCAATGGCTCCAGGTGTAGTTCGCCTGCACCTGCAGTCCATGACCAAGCCGTTTCTCAGCCGTTAACTGGAGGCCGTTGTAATGGCTGTTTGCCCCTGTCGCCAATTGCGTGACCGCGCCGAACCGGGGATCGGCAGGCTGCCCATACGGGAACGGTGCGAAACAACCTGGGCATACGGTCTGATAGCCGTTCACCTGCGTTGTGTAGGGTTGGTTTACCGCGCGGGTACCGACATACTGGGCGCGCAGATTTACGGTCGAGCCCAGCTGTTGTTCCAGAGCAAAGCTCCATTGCATGAAATAGGGTGCGTGCAGCTTACCATCCGGAACCGCGGTGATCGCAACCGGCTGCAGGCAGGTGGCTGGATTGGAGAGTGCGGACGCGCAGGACAGTTGGCCTTGTGAGAAGCCCGAACTGAACACCTGGTTCGCCGCGATGGTGGCATCCACGGCGCTGTTCGGAACGCCCGGTGCGATCAGTGTTCCGCCCACCGTACCCAGCAATCCGCCTTGGAAGGTCTTCGAATAGGGCGGGTTCGTTCCCACCAGGTCCACCACGCTTCCCGGCAGCAAATCACTGAATAATCCAAACCCCGTCCGCAGCACCGTCGTGGGCGTCAGCTGCCAGGCAATCGCCGTTCTAGGCTGTAGCAGGGCCAGCGGCGTGGACTCAAAGATATTTCCCAGGTTCGTCTGGATGGCTTGATTCAGAGGCTGGTTCACATCGTGAACGATGGAGTCAAACGAGCCGTCCAGGCGGGCAACGGCGTAGTGCGGATTGAGCGGGTTCGAGTTGTGCGTCGCGCGCAGCCCGAATGTCCAGGTTAGCTTCCGGGTAAGCTTCCACGTGTCCTGGGCGTAGAGGTCGAGGTTCAGGAAATTGTATGGCTGTGAATCAGCGAGCGGGAACGTCTCGGAAGCAGTGGATGCGACTCCGTAAATGAACTGCGGCAGCGTCGTGTAGGTCACCAGCGGAACGGTGCCCTGGCCGAAGTCGTAGTCGTTGAGCCGGAAGATTCTCGTATTGGTTCCGAAACGCAACTCGTGCGCTCCGATGCTCCACACCAGGTTGTCGTTGATGAAAAAGCGGGAAGCGCGCCGTCCTTGCACCCAGGTATTATCGAGTCCGCCGAGAGTAGTGAAGGGCGCGCTCGCGCCGCTGCCTTGGAGAACGATGGGGAATGCATTCAGCGTCTGCTGGAAGTCGGACGGCCCGAACAGACTCTCGTACCAGGAAAACGCGGGGTTGAAATAGTTCACCAGGTTCTGCGAGAAGACGTGGGTATAGCCGCTGGCGAATGAATAGAGCGGCTGCGGAGAAAGCGCATCGAACAGCGGGTTAATCGGGTCGGTGTAGGCGGCCTGCAGGCCAGTGTCCGCCTGAAAGCGATACCAGGTGGTGTTGTTCTCATTGATGTTGTAATCGATGCGAGCCGTCTGGACCTGTTCGCGGTCGTCGCTGGAGTGCGAAATGCTTTGCCGGTTGGCGCAGCCATTCCCATGCGGAGGATTGCCTGCTGCCGCATTTCCATCGCTGTTGAAGGGACAGCCCAGAACCGCCAGCGGCGTTCCCGCGGTGTTGCCATAGAGTGAAAAGAGTTTCTGATAAAAGGGCACCAGTTGCGGCGCCGGCTGGTAGATGGAGCCGGTCACGGAATCCGTGCCGCCTCGCGGAAGCTGCTGCAGCACGTAGCTCTGGAATGCGGGCGTCGGAACTGTGGTGGCCGACACAATCGGTAGCGCGATTCGAACCCACTCGCTGTCGAAAAAGAAGAACAGCTTGTTGCGCAGAATCGGACCGCCCAAGCTTCCGCCGAAATGATTCACCGTCGAGCGCGGCTTGTGATTTCCCGCTGTCGCGTTGGTAAAGAAATCCGCCGCATTGAAACTCGACCCATTCCAGAGCTCATACAGGTTCCCATGAAACTGGTTCGTGCCGGACTTGGTGACGTAATTGACCTGAGAAGCCCCGTACCGCCCCAAATCAACCGCATAGGACAGCGTATTCACCGTAACTTCCGCAATCGAATTCAGGCCCAGCACGAGGTTTGTGGATAGCCCGCTATTCAAATTCGTCAGCGGATCGTTTGTTTCCAGCCCGTCTACGATGTAGCCGTTTGATAGCGCCGGCAATCCGTTGAACTGAACATTGCCATAGCCGTTTGAGCTGCCGACAAAATCATTCCCGCTACCCGCCGTGTTGATCAGCGCGCCGGCGGCAAACTGCAAAGGATAAGTCATGTCGCCGCCCGGATTCGGAAGATCCTCGAGCGCGTGCGCATCCAGTGTGGTTGCTGTATTCGGATTGTCAGGATTGATGAGCGCCGCGTGTTCCGTCACCGTGACGGTCTGGCTTGATTCCGCGATCTTCAGCTTAAAATCCACGGTTTGCTTTTGGCCCAAACCGGCAACAACCGCATCATTTTCCTGCGCTTCAAACTGGCTGGCTTCCGCTTTCACCGAGTATCGGCCAGGCTTGAGCTGAGGAAAGTTGAAGCGCCCCGCTTCGTCGGTGGTAACCGAGCGGCGGAGCCCATTCTCTGTGCTCGTAAGGGTCACTTTGGCGCCGGCAACTGCCGACCCTGCTGGATCGACCACCGATCCCAAAATCGCGCTGGTCGTTTCGCCCTGGCCGCTGGCGGCCAATCGAATCGCCAGGATGCCGAGAATGAGCGCAAGCACTCGGCGGCAAGAAATTGGGGCAATGAATTTAGGCATGCCTAAAACCTTGAGCTTGACGGTTTTCTGGCGGTTTGTCAACCCGAAATAATTACCGGCGCAGTGGCGGCTCTTGAAGAAGTCCTGCTTGTCGAGAAGCGCAGCAGCAGGATAATGTAGGTTTAGTGTTCCCTAAGTCAAGAGCTTTCTCAAGCACGGAATCGGTTGACGATTACCTCAAAGCAATCTTTGAGCTGAGCGGTGCGGAAGAAAAACGGGTCACCAGCAACGCGCTTGCGGAACGACTCGGAGTCCGTGCCGCCTCGGTAACGGGCATGCTTCAAAAGCTGGCGGTCCACAAACCTGCCTGGGTCCTGTATGAGAAGCATCACGGCGTGCTTCTTGCGCCGGCTGGGAAGCATCGGGCGCTCGAAATTGTGCGGCATCATCGGCTGCTCGAACGATTCCTCCACGACTTCCTGGATTATCCGTGGGATGAGGTGCACGAAGAAGCCGAACGGCTGGAGCACTTTATTTCCGAGCGACTGGAGGACCGGATAGCCGCCAAGCTGGGCGATCCCGATGTCGACCCTCACGGGCATTCCATTCCGGAGCGAAATGGAACCGTAAAGGCACGCCCGGAGGTTCCGCTTTCCTCCTGGGCTTGTGGGGTTCCTGCCAGGATCAGCAGCGTCTCAGACCGGGATCCCGCGGCTCTGCGCGAGATGGAACGGCTCGGACTGCTGCCCGGAATCTGTCTTCGCGTGGAACCCGGCAGCCGCAGCGCCTCACTGATGGTCAAGGTCGGCAACGGCACTCAGCCAATCCGCATGAACCAGAATCTAGTCCGGGCCATCTCGGTGGTTGCCGCACCTCAGAACACGGATTGCAAGTAGTGCGCACAAACGATCTTGTAAGATCGTCATCATCCGGCCGGCAGTCCCGGCGCCCGTCATGAATTACGCAACTCTTTCGAAATTGATCCTGCTTGTTTCGCTTGCTGCCGGCATTCCCGCCGCAAGAGCGGAAGTAACGCTGCCCCGAATCCTGAGCAGCCACATGGTTCTGCAGCGTGACCAGCCCATTCATCTATGGGGATGGGCGCAGCCCGGGGAAAAAGTCTCGGCCACTTTCAATGGCGCCACGCAATCCACCATCACCGACCAACTGGGCGCGTGGAATCTTTACTTGCCGCCTCAGTCCGCAGGCGGCCCGTTCCGTCTGACCGTTTCGGGCACGAATACCATCACACTTGATGACATCCTCGTCGGCGACGTTTGGTTTGCGTCGGGCCAATCCAACATGGAGATGCCGCTGAACGGCTTCCCGGGCTCCGCAGTCGTCAAGAACGCTGCGGATGAGATCAGCCATGCCGACCAGCCCACGATCAGGCTGCTGCTCGTCAAACACAAAGCGTCTTCGTTTCCGCTGCGCGACTTTGAACGGGACGAAGCCTGGACCGTCTGTTCACCAGCAACGGCAGCTACTTTTTCAGCGGTGGCTTACTTCTTCGGGCGCGACATCGCGGCGAAGGAGCATGTCCCCATCGGTCTCATCGACGCCACCTGGTGCGGCACGCCGGGGGAAGCCTGGGTCAGCCTGGATACGCTGTCTTCTGATTCAGGCCTAATGCCAGTCTTCGCGACTTGGGCGGGGATGGCGAATGAACAAGCGGACATCCCCGCCATGCTGGCTGCCGAGAAACGTGAGGACACCGCCGCCCGCAACGCAGGCGAGCCGTTACCGAAACACTCCTGGCATCCCGATCCGGCCTCCTATGCTCCTGCCTGGCTTTACAACGGCATGGTCGCGCCAGCTGTCCGCTTTCCCATCAAGGGTGTCATCTGGTATCAGGGCGAGACCAACAGCAACCTCGCCCGGGCTTCGATGTATGAACAGATCTTCTCCGCGCTCATTGCCGATTGGCGCTCTCACTGGCGCGAAGGAAGCTTTCCGTTCTTGTATGTACAAATCTCAAGCTTCAAATCCAATGCGACGGAGAGTTGGGCCACCATCCGCGAGGCCCAGCGGCGTACTCTTTCTGTTGCTAATACCGGCATGGCTGTCAGCATAGATGTGGGTGATCCGGACAACGTGCACCCACCGGATAAGCAGACCGTGGGCGCCCGCCTCGCACTGGCCGCCCGGGCACTGGCCTACGGCGAGAACGTTGAGTACTCGGGGCCGCTCTTCCGCCAGACCAGCCTGGAAGAAGGCGGCGTACGGGTGTGGTTCGATCACGTTGCTGGTGGTTTGGTGGCCAAGGGTGGCGCAGTGGAGGGATTTGAAATCGCCGGAGACGACCATCGCTTCGCCGAGGCAACGGCGCGTATCGAAGGCCCGAGCGTGCTTGTCTCGAGTTCGCAGGTGGCAATGCCGAAGTACGTTCGCTACGGATGGCAGAATGCGCCCACTGTGAATCTGTTCAACTCCGCCGGCCTTCCCGCTTCGCCCTTCACATCGGAAGAGAAGATACCTGCTCCCGTTCCATAACTACGCCTCAACTCGCTTCAGCCTTGGAATGAGTAACTGGATTACCGCCAGCGCGCAAAGATATGCCGTGCCGCCGATAAAGAAGATCGGCCGATACGAATCCCCGGAAAAGTCGAGCCAGTGGCCGATCATTGGGGCCGCGAGCATCCCGCCCACCGATCCAGCGAGACCGCCCAGTCCCACTACCGAGCCCACCGCGTTGCGCGGGAACAAATCCGACACCACGGTATAGAGATTTGCCGACCACCCCTGATGGGCCGCCGCGGCGGCGCTGATCAACGCAACCGCAGGCCACAGGCTGTTCACGGCAAACAGGGCCGTCACCGGGGTCGCTGCCAGCGCACAGATCAGCATCGTCGCCTTCCGCGCCTTATTCGGACTCCATCCGCGCTTCGCAAACGCCGAAGCCATCCACCCTCCGATGATCGAGCCGGCATCGGCCGCCAGGTAAATGGCGATCAACGGCGGTCCGAGTTCCGTCAGCTTCAGACCATAGGCGCGGTTGAGAAAGCCCGGCACCCAGAACAGGTAGAACCACCACACCGGATCGGTCATGAACTTTCCTGCGATGAACGCCCAGGCTTGGCGGTGTTTTAAGAGGCCAGGGTAGGGAATTCGCGCCGCGGGCTCCGCGGCCGAGCCCGACTCGATGTAGGCCAGTTCAGCCGGCGACACGTGAGGATGCTCGGCTGGTTTGCGGAAATAACCCAGCCACACGGCAACCCAGATCAGGTCAAGACAACCGGTTGCGACGAATGCCGACCGCCATCCAAAGCGAACTGCGAAGAACGGCACCAGAAACGGCGCCAGCATTGCGCCCATGTTCGAACCGCTGTTCAGCAAGCCCGTCGCGAGTGCCCGCTCCTGCTCCGGAAACCACTCAGCGACCGTTTTGATGGCGGCTGGGAAGTTGGAGGCCTCGCCAATGCCAAGGCCAAAACGCGCTGCAATGAATTGCCACGAACTCCGGCACAATGCATGTGACATGGACGCCAGACTCCATAGAATGGCAGCCAGCGCATATCCGGCGCGCACGCCAATCAGGTCCAGCAGACGCCCCGCGACCGGCATCATCATGGCGTAGGCAAGTTGGAAAGCTGAGACCATCCACCCGTAGTCCGCTTCGCTCCAGTCGAAGTCCCGCTCAAGCAGCGGCTTCAGGATGCCTAGCACCTGCCGGTCCATGTAATTGACCGTGGTGGCAAAGAAGAGCAGCCCGCAAATCACCCACCTTACGTGGCTGCGCGATTTCTTATCGAAGCTCGGGCTGAATCCGATTGCCATGGCCTGTTGTACGATACAACACAATCATGAAGATCCGGGATATCCGCGCCACCACGGTCACGGTCCCGCTCGAAGCGCCCTTGCGCCACGCGAACGGCTGCCATTGGGGCCGTTTCGTTCGCACCATCGTGGAAGTGGAAACCGACAATGGCCTGATCGGACTGGGCGAAATGGGCGGCGGAGGTGAATCAGCGGAAGCGGCTTTTCGCGCGATGAAAGGCTACCTGGTGGGTCGCGACCCGGCGCGCCTGGAAGAGATGCGCATGCTCATCGCGAATCCCACCGCATCGCTGTACAACAATCGAACCCAGATTGTGGCCGCGTTGGAGTTCGCTTGCCTCGACATTCTCGGCCAAGCCTGGAATGTGCCGGTATCGGAGATTCTCGGTGGCCGTCTGCGTGACCGTATTCCGTTCGCCGCATATTGTTTCTTCCGCTATCCCGACCCGCGCACCGGCGTGGGCGAAGTGCGAACCATCGATCAGGTTGTCGAGAATGCCTGCCAGCTCAAGTCGCGCTTCGGCTTCACCACGCACAAGGTAAAAGGCGGCGTCTTTCATCCCGACTACGAACTGGAAGCCTATCGCGCGGTCGCCGCGGCGCTTCCCGGCGATTCGTTTCGCTTCGATCCAAATGCCGTCTGGTCTACCGAACAGGCGATTCGCTTCGGCCAGGCAATAGAGGACCTCCGCAACGACTATCTCGAAGATCCGGTGTTCGGTCTCAATGGCATGCGGCGGACCCGACAAATGGTCCGCGTTCCGCTAGCGACGAACACGGTTGTGGTGAACTTTGAGCAGCTCGCCGCCAACGTCCTGGACCTGGCGGTGGACGTCGTTCTTCTCGACACCACGTTCTGGGGCGGCATCCGTCCTTGTGTCAAAGCGGCCGGCGTCTGCGAGACCTTTCAATTAGGCGTTGCGGTTCATTCCTCGGGCGAACTGGGTATTCAGCTGGCGACCATGCTTCACCTCGGCGCCGTCATTCCGAATCTTTCTTTCGCCGCCGACGCCCACTATCATCATCTGCGTGACGAAATCATTGAAGGCGGCCCGTTTCAATATGAAGGCGGTGCGATTCGCGTGCCTGATTCACCGGGTCTCGGCGTACGTCTCAATCGCGAGAAGCTCAGAGAATACAGCGAACTGTATCAGCGCCTCGGCGGCTATCCGTACGACCAGGATCCGGGCCGCCCCGGTTGGACGCCCGTCATACCCAACGACCGCTGGGCCGACCCCAAAGATGACCGGCCGATGAAGATTCCGTTCTGATTGGCTCTCGCGGGCGCGCTCCCTCAACCGCTGTGTTATATACAAAGCGGCTTGTCCGGCGAAGAGGTGCAGCGATGAAGCGGCGGAGTTTTCTCGGTCTTGCAATGGCGGTCGGTGGCGTCTGCTGGCCGGCGAAATTGCGCGCTCGCGGCGTCGAGCCGGATCCGACCGTAAACACTGTCCTGGTGATGTTCAAATGTCACTTCGACCTGGGATTCATTGATACCCAGGCCGCCGTCATGCGCAAGTACTTCGAAACGTATTTCCCGCAGGCGATTCAGACTGCGCAAGCTATGCGCGACTCAGCAGGCGACCACTACATTTGGACCACTGGCTCCTGGCTGCTCTATGAGTATCTGGAACAAGCGGCCGCTGAACCACGCCGTCAGATGGAGCAGGCCGTCCAACGGGGCGACATCGCATGGCACGCTCTTCCCTACAGCTGGCAGACCGAGTTGCTCGATGGTTCGATGATTGCCGGTTCCATCGGTCTTTCTCGATCGCTCGATCGCCGTTTCGGCCGCACCACCACCGGCGCGAAGATGACAGACGTCCCGGGCCACACTCGCGGCCTCATCAGCCCGCTTGCCGAAAATGGAGTCACGTTTCTGGACATCGGCGTTAATTCGGCCAGCACCCCTCCCGACGTGCCCTCGCTCTTCGTTTGGAAAGATTCGAACGGCAGCTCGCTCGCAATGATGTACCATCACACCGCCTATGGCGGCGTTGTCCGTGTACCCGGATCTGATCTCGCCGTCGCCATAGATGTGCGCAATGACAACAGCGGTCCCCACACCGTTGGAGAAATCCGTAAGATTTACGCCGGGCTGCGGCAGCAGTTTCCGAACGCCAGCGTCCGCGCCTCGAACCTTACCGATATCGCCAATGCCATCGCCCCGTTTCGTGCTAGCTTGCCGGTTGTGACCCAAGAGATCGGTGATACCTGGATCTACGGCGTCCCCAGCGATCCGGTGAAGGTTGCCCGTTACCGTGAGGTGGTTCGGCTGCGAAATAGTTGGATCAACAGTGGTGAGTTCAAGGCTGGCGATGCCACTGACATTGCACTGTTACGTAGGTTCGGGCTAGCCGCCGAGCACACCTGGGGCACCGACACCAAAACTTGGCTCGACTTTGACCACTACACCCCACACGATCTGGCTTTGGTGCTCGACCAACCTAAATACAAGACCGTCCAGAAGAGCTGGGTCGAGAAGCGCGACGACATCGATCAAGGCATCGCCGCCCTTCCGCCGAAGCTTCGTGCTCAGGCTGTCCGCCAGATCGATGAACTCAAACCGCTCCGGCCCTCATCCACCGGATTGAAGCCTTGCCGGCCGGGCGCGTTAATCGAAACGACTCATTACTCACTGGCGCTCGACCCGAAAACCGGCGCCATTCAAACTCTTCGCACTAAGCCTTCGGGCCGCGATTGGGCTTCGCCCGGTCACCCGCTCGCCCTATTCGCCTACCAGACGTTATCGAAGCAGGACTACGATAACTTTCTAGCCACCTACGTGAAGAGCCAGGAGGACTGGGCGCCGAAAGACTTCGGCAAGCCGAACATCGAACACTTCGGCGCACAAAGCCGCACGTGGCTGCCCACTCTGGTGAACTCCTGGGCCGGCAGCGACGCACACGGACATCGCGTTCTCGCGGAACTGCGCATTGACGACGCAACGGCAGAACGCAGTGGCCTGGTCGCGTGGCCGAAGCAGATGTTCCTGGAAATCGTCATGCCGAACGCCGAACGGGCTCTTCATATCAATTTCTCCTGGTTCGCCAAGCAGTCCAGCCGCCTGCCGGAAGCTTCGTGGTTGACGTGGCAGCCCGTTGCACCTGAGATCCGCAACTGGACGCTCGAAAAAGTCGACGAAAAAGTCTCTCCACACGACGTTGTTCGCGGCGGCAACCACCATATGCATGCGCTATCGGGCGGCTTGGACTATCAGGACGCGCAAGGTCGGTTCTACATCGAGACGCTGGATGCTCCGGTGGTCGCTCTCGGAGAACGAGCGCCCCTTTATCCTTCCGATGCGCAGCCTGACATTTCCCAAGGCATCCACTTCAGTCTCTACAACAACGCCTGGGGAACAAACTATATTCAGTGGTTCGGCGAGGATATGCGCTTTCGATTTACGGCACGCACTTAAGATACTGAGGGCTTGGCATTATCACGCACTCCCGAAACGCGAGACAATGAGCGTATGACACGGCGAATAGGACTGGTTGGCGCTCTCGCTGCCGTACTCCTGTTGGCCGGCGCCTCTCAGAGGCAATCCTCGGCGCGACTGGCCCAGTATGGCTCTAGCGACACACCGGCGGTGGGCCGGGTTCTGGTGGCTTCGGAGAAACTCGGCGACCCCAATTTCAGCGAGTCGGTGGTACTCATCATTCGCTTCGATCCGGACAACGGAACCCTGGGTCTGATGATCAATCGCCGCTCGAAGGTTCCAATTTCCCGCATCTTCCCGGACGTGACTGGCGCCAAAGCCGATCCGGTCTATCTGGGTGGTCCGGTCGAGCTATCCACCGTACAGGCCTTGCTGCGCTCGCCCGCTAAGTCCGATGGCTTGGTCCACGTACTCGGAAACGTATATGCAACCGCGAGCAAAGAGATTATTGCAAAGTCCATCACTTCGGGCGAAGAGCCATCCAAGTTTCACCTGTACATGGGTTATGCAGGCTGGGCCGCGGGCCAACTGGAAAATGAAATGGAATTGGGCGCCTGGTCGGTTCTTCGAACCACCCCAGACGAAATATTCGATGAAGACCCTGATTCGCTTTGGACGCGGCTATCGCGAAAAGCCGAAAGCCAGATCGCGTTCGACGCCCGGCCAAGCGGCAGGATGATACCCTCGTCGCATTAGCCCATTTCATTTCTGTTAAACAACTCAACCCTTATGCCGAAACTGTCTTTAATTGCGCTTCTCTGCGCTCTCACCACGGGCACCGCAACCCTTTCTGCACAGACCAAGCTGCTGCGCTTCCCCGATATCCACGACAACCGCATCGTCTTCACGTATGGGGGGGATCTTTGGATGGTCGCAGCGACCGGAGGCACAGCGACGCGGCTCACGGCACATCCCGGTGTCGAGGTCTTCGCGAAATTCTCCCCCGATGGCAAGTCCATCGCTTTCACGGGCCAGTACGATGGCGACGAACAGGTCTACGTGATTCCCTCAGGCGGCGGAGAACCCAAACAGCTAACGTTCTATCCTGCCCGCGGCCCGCTTGCGCCGCGCTGGGGCTATGACAACCAGGTCTATGGCTGGTCGAACGATGGTAAATACGTCATCTTCCGCTCATTGCGCGATGGCTGGGCACTGGGCTTAAGCCGCCTCTATCGTGTTCCCGTCGAGGGTGGTCCCGCCGAGGCGCTGCCCATGCCGCAATCGGGCGCTGGATCCTATTCGCCGGGCGGCAACAAGATCGTCTATTCGCCGCTGGCACGCGACTTCCGGACCGAAAAGCGGTACAGCGGCGGCCAAGCCAATGAGCTGTACATCTTCGATACCGAGACGCATGAGGCCAAACGCATTACGGAAGGTCCGCGCGCCAGCCGCGATCCCATGTGGATCGGTAAAGATATCTACTTCACCTCCGACCGCGACGGCCATTTCAATATTTACGCTTACAACACGGAGAACGGCAAGACCGCTCAGATTACGCGCAGTACTGTATGGGACGTGCGCTGGCCCAGCAGCGACCGTCAAAAGCGCATCGTCTATGAGCTCGATGGCGAACTGCAAGTGCTGGATGTCGCCAACGGCAAGAGCACGTCGATCAAGGTCAGCGTTCCGGATGACGGCATCAATCGGCGCGCATCGTACGTTTCCGCCGCCAACCTGATTGAACAATATGAACTCAGCCCCAAGGGCGAACGTGTGCTGTTCAGCGCGCGAGGTGACATTTTCTCGGCGCCGGTTGAGAAGGGCCCCACTCGCAACCTGACCCATTCACCTGGCGCTCACGACAAATGGCCCGTTTGGTCCCCCGACGGTACGAAAGTCGCGTTCATCTCGGACGCCAGCGGTGAAGAGGAGATCTGGGCAGTCGCCCAGGATGGCCTCTCGCCGGCCGAGCAAATCACTACCGGCGGACACGCATTTCGCTATGACCCCAAATGGTCTCCGGATGGCAAGCGCATCGTCTTTAGCGACAAGGACAATCGTGTTTGGATCGTTACCGTCGCCGACAAGAAACTCGAGGAGGTTGCCCATTCCAAAGACGGCGGCGGCCACGACTATGAATGGTCTCCGGGAGGCGGCTATCTCGCTTTCAGCATGGATGACCCGAACGGTTTCTCCGCCTTGTATGTCTTCAGCGTGGCGGACAGCAAACTGCACCGCATAACCAGCGGCCGGTTCGACGAGAATTCGCCGGCTTGGGATCCGAATGGCGACTATCTCTACTATCTCGCCAAACATGAATTCCACCCTCAAATCTCGCAGATCGAATTCAACTTCGCCACCAACCGCTCGCGCGGCATCTTCGTCCTGGCACTCCGCAAAGATGTCAAGAATCCCTTCCCCGCGGAAAGCGATGAAGTTTCAATGGGCGACAAGAAGGATGACGAAAGCAAGAAGGATGCCGACAAGAAGACCGATACACCGACCGACAAGAAGGCCGAACCTGCCAAGGATAAGGGCATCGATTTCGATGGACTCGATCAGCGCACCGCCCGCGTCCCCCTTGATGCCAACAACTATTTCGGCATTGCCGCAAAAACTGGCGGACTCGTTTTTGGAATCTCGCCCGCGCCTTACTACGGCCGCGAGGCGGGTGCCAAACCCAGCCTCCACCTCTACACATTCAAAGACCGTAAGGACGTAACGCTCGTCGACGATCTCAGTGGCTTTGTCCTGTCCCGGGACGGTTCAAAAGTGCTCGTGCGCCAGGCTCATAGCTTCAGCGTCTACGATGCCACAGCCACCGGCTCTTCATCCAAGAAGGCCGTCTCCACTGCGGGTCTCATGACGGAGCGCGTTCCCACCGAAGAGTGGGCCCAGATCTTCAATGAAGTTTGGCGGCGTTACCGCGACTTCTTCTATGCGCCCAACATGCACGGCTACGATTGGGAGGCGGTGCGCGCCCGCTATAGCCAGCTGCTTCCTTATGTCGCACATCGTTCCGATCTCAACTATGTAATTGGCGAGATGATCGCTGAACTCACCGTCCAGCATGCCTACGTCGACGGCGGTGACTTCCAATTGCCGGCCCGCCCGCACGCCGGGCTCCCGGGAGCTAGATTTAGTGTCGATGCCGCTTCCGGGCGTTATCGCATTGCCAAAATCTTCACCGGCCAAAACGACGAAGAAATCTATCGCTCTCCCCTCACCGAAATCGGTGTCGATGCCAAAGTCGGCGACTACGTTCTTGCTATCAACGGGGAAGACGTAACAACCAAACGGGACATCTATGAATTCCTTCGTCACGCAGGTGATGCCCCTGTCCAGTTGTTGCTGAATAGCAGCCCATCGGTTACCGGAGCCCGCAAAGTGATCTACCGGCCGGTGGCAGCCGAAACCAACCTGATCTACATGGATTGGGTCGAACAGAACCGCCGTCGCGTGGATGAGCTCTCCAAGGGCCGCATCGCCTACATGCATCTTCCCGACATGGGAGAAGCCGGCATTCGTGAATTCATCAAGTGGTATTACCCGCAACTCAAGAAAGAGGCCTTCCTCATCGACGACCGCGCCAATGGCGGCGGCAACATTTCGCGCATGGTGATCGAGCGTTTGAATCGGGCCCTGCTCAGCGTCCAATATTCCCGCACGGTTGAAACGCCATCCACCTATCCCGACGGTATTTTCATTGGACCCAAAGCGGTCCTGCTGGATGCGAACTCAGCCTCGGACGGCGACATTTTCCCCTGGATGTTCAAGACCGCCGGCCTGGGGCCGCTCATCGGCCAACGTTCCTGGGGCGGCGTCGTCGGCATCACCGATCACGGCCAGTTAATGGATGGCGGCCACGTCAACGTGCCGGAATTCGCCTACGCCAATGCCAAGGGTGAATGGACTGTGGAAGGCCACGGCGTGGATCCCGATATCGTTGTTGAGAACGATCCCAAGTCCGTGATCGACGGACACGATCCTCAACTCGAGCGCGGCGTCGCCGAACTGCTCAAGAAGCTGAATCAAGCGACGCCCAAGCTTCCCCCGCATGCGCCATACCCCGTGAAACTGCAGTAACCAGTAGAATTACCAGGGGACCAATGGAGCCCAAAGCGGGCCGTTTTCGGGTGGAGTAGTACTAGTTTTCCAATCGGCTGCAACGATTTCCTTTGACACGGCCGCCGTTCGCCACTATGTTTTATGAATACGATTCCCCAGTGGGGAAGCGCCTTAAGGAGGCCCATGCCCAGCAACGAAGAACCCAAAAAAGACCAACCTGCCTCGGCAGAATTGGAACACAAGTCAGAAGAACTAAAACCGGAAGACGCCGAGAAGATTGCCGGCGGCGGCGGCCATCCGCATCCTCTAGGCACCTAGATTAGGTTTGAGTTGTGGTGCAGGCGGTAACCGTTGCGGGAGCGGCGGTTACCGCCCACCAATAAGTATCTTGCGAGTAAGTATCTTGCGAAGCCAACCTTCCGCCAACGCACGAACCAAACGTATGTTGCTACACTTGTTCCTGCGTGATCCCGGAGGCCCGGGATCGAAAGGATAGTAGAGAATGCCAACCAACGACGAACCCAAACAAGACTCGATCAAAGACCAGACTGCGACAGCAGAATTGGAAAAGAAAGCCGAAGAGATTCCGGCGGAAGACGCGGATACAATTTCCGGTGGCTTTAACAAGATTCCCGACGGCTCTTCTTAGAAGCGCCGGTGGCCGTCGCTTCGGCCTTATTCCGGCTTTCTCGTAACGAATGAACCAGGCGCGATCGCGAGATTGCGCCTTTCTAGTTTTCGTTGGCAATCCTGCTCGTTTCCCACCCCCCTAGCCCAGCCAAGCGCCCTTCGCACTTTAAAGTAAACATCTCACCCAGTCATTCATCCCGCCCCAAGCAAACCGCTGAAACCTCTGGCTTTCCAACGCGAAACGCCGTATCCTGATCACCAAAGCTATTCAATCGCGAGCGGGGTTCTACGCCTCGGCGCTCGCATCGATCATAAGAAGGTAACCGACTCAATGCGGAAAGCGCTCTACTTCCTGGGAATTTTGAACGACGCCGACATCGACTGGCTGGTGGCCGCCGGGAGCCGCCGCGAAGTCGGAGCGGGGATAAAGCTGATTGAGGAAGGCCACCAGATTGACTCCGTTTATCTCGTCATCGATGGCGCGTTCTCGGTGCGCACCGCCGCCCTCGGTGGCCGCGAGGTGGCACGGCTGCTGTCGGGCGAGGTCATGGGCGAAATGTCGTTTGTGGATCATGCTCCGCCATCGGCTACTGTGGTGGCAGTCGAGCCCTCCTTAGTGCTGGACATTCCGCGCCGGCGCCTCAATGCGAAACTGGCCGAAGACCCGGCATTCGGCGCGCGCTTTTACCGGGCGCTCGCAATGTCTCTGGCTGCCCGCCTGCGGCATTCGGTGGCGGCGCTCGCCGGTGGCTCGGCGATGGATACGGAAGGCGAGATGGGCTTTGATGCGCTGGATAATGTTTCGATGGCCGGCGCCCGTTTCGATTGGATACAGCGCCGCCTGAGGTCGGAATAGCGGCTTGCTAGGGAAAACGTTCTGAATGGCTGAGCCGGACAAGAGATTATTCCGTAAAGAAGCACTGGAGCGCTTCTCGTCGCCCGACAACCTGGAGCAGCTCATGCCGGTGGCGGGCGCAAAGGACTGGCTGTTAATCGTGGTTGCCGGGGCGCTGCTGATTCTGGTTGGCGTCTGGTGCGTCGTGGGGCGTGTTCCCACCATCGCGACTGGCCGCGGCGTTATCCTGCGGCCGCGCCAGCTAACGCAGGCGCAAGCCAGCGCCGCAGGCCGCATCCTCTCACTGCACGTGCGCACCGACGATCATGTCAAGGAGGGCGACCTGATTGCCACCATCGACCAGACCGACATTGTGAAGCGCATCGAGGAAAACCGCAGAGGCCTGGAAATTCTGGAAGAACAGGACCGCCGCAAGAACGAGGCGGAAAGCAGCCAGCTGGCTCTGCAAACCCAGCAGGACTCGATGGAGCGGTCGGGGCTCGAGGCACAGCGAGTCAATTTGAGTAAGAGCCTCTCTGACGCCAACGGCCTGAAGCCGGTTCTCGAAGCTCGCGCCGAAGCCATCCGCAAACTGGTGAAAGAAGGGTTGCTCGGGTCCGCGGCTCAGGAGGTTTCCGACGTCCAGTCGGCGGCGCGCGATAACGACGCGAAGATCTACGACTACACGGCGCGTTTGTCCCAGATCGATGGCCAGCTGGAACAAATCGAAACTCGCCGGGCGGCCTTGGCCAAACAGATCCTGGCGGATTCGACCGCGCGGCGAAACGAGATTGGCAACCTTCACAAAGCCATCGATCTTGACAGCTTCCAGCTTGTGCGCGATGGCAACATTCGCAGCCAGTATGCCGGTCGCGTGGTGGAAGTTATGGCCGCCGTGGGCCAGGTGCTTCCAGCCGGCGGCAAGTTGCTGACTCTCGAAACCGACGACCCGGCCGACACTCGCCAAGGTGCCGGACTCATCAGTATTTCGTACTATCCGGTGAAGGATGGCAAGCAGATCCAGCCTGGCATGCGGGTTCAAGTTACCCCCGACACGGTAGAACGCGAGCGTTTCGGTGGTATCGACGGAACGGTTACGTCCGTCTCTCCGATTCCTGTCACCAAGGAAGGCGCGATCGGCACGATCGGCAACGCTGAGGTGGTGCAAAACCTGATGCCCGACGGCGTCTACATTGAAGTACGGGCGCAGCTCGAACGCGATCCCAGAACGGCGAGCGGTTACAAGTGGTCGTCCTCCAAAGGACCGGACATCCGGATTACGTCGGGGCTGACCAATTCCGCCCGCGTCACCATTGAGGGCCGAGCGCCGGTGACCTATTTGCTGCCTATCCTGAGGGAAGCATCAGGGGTTTATTGAAGTGGGTAAGCAGCCCGAGTCTCCGCTTCCGAATTCCCGCGTCCGCACGCCCATGATCCTCCAGATGGAGGCCGTCGAATGCGGAGCGGCCGCCCTGGCCATCATGTTGGCGTACTACGGCCGCATCGTGCCGCTGGCGACTCTGCGCCGCGATTGCGGCGTCTCGCGCGACGGTTCCAAGTGCTCCAACATTCTCAAAGCGGCGCAGACCTATGGCATGGTGGCGAAAGCCTACAAACGCGACATAGGCGCCCTTAAGAAGTCGGCCTACCCTTACATTGTCTTCTGGAACTTCAACCATTTTCTGGTGGTGGAGGGTTATCGCAAGGGGCGAGTGTATCTGAACGATCCGGCGGCGGGTCCGCGCTCGGTTCCGCTGGACGAATTCGATCGTTCTTATACCGGCGTGATGATGGCCCTGACGCCGGGTCCGGACTTCAAACGCGGCGGCGCAAAACCGAGCTTGCTTTTGGGCCTCTGGAGGCGGCTGCGAGGCTCGCTGGTTCCGGTCTTTGCGGCCGTCTGTGCGGCGCTCTTATTGGTGGCGCCCGGATTGGCCGTGCCGGCCATGATGGCGGCGTTTGTCGACCGCGTCCTGGTGGATGGCCAAAGCGACTGGGGCCGTCCGCTGGTGCTGGGTATGCTTATTGCGGCGCTACTGAGAGGTCTGCTGGGAGCCATTGAGTTCCGCATCCTGCGCCGGCTGCAGATTCGGCTGGCGGTCTCTAACTCCGGGCGCTTCGTGAAGCACCTCCTGAAGCTTCCGGCCTCTTATTACGCACAGCGCTACGCAGGCGAAGTCAGCAGCCGCATTGCGCTCAATGATAACGTCGCGGCAATCCTGTCAGGTCAACTTGCCACTACGTCCATCGACACCTTGATGATGGTTTTCTACCTGACCGTGATGTGGAACTTCAACCGGCCTCTGACGCTGGTCGCGGCAGCGTTTGCGGCTGCGAATTTCGGCATCATGCAGTGGGTCGCGCGCCAGCGCACGGAGGGCAATGTCCGCCTGTCGATGGCGCAGGGCCGCGCCGGAGGTGTAGGCATAGCGGGCCTGCAGAGCATTCGGACCTTGAAAGCCTCGGGCCTGGAATCCGACTTCTTCGCGCGTTGGGCAGGTTTCTTCGCCAACATGTACAACTCCATGCAGGATCTCAGCATTGTCAATTACTACGTGGGCGTCGTGCCGCCGCTGCTGCTGGCGCTTATGACCGCCTCGGTGCTCCTGGTGGGAGGCTTCGAGGTAATGCACGGGCGGATGAGCATCGGCATGCTGGTGGCCTTCCAAAGTCTGGCGACCAGCTTTCTGCAACCGGTTAACAGCCTGGTGGGGCTGGGTGCAAGCGTGCAGGCTCTGGGAGGTGATCTCAGCCGCCTTGACGACGTGCTGAGTAGCCCAGCTCCCAACGAACCGTCACTCGATTCGGCGCCGGATATGCCGGTGCGCCTGCGCGGGCATGTCGAATTCCGTGATGTCACCTTTGGCTACAGTCCGGTTGCACCGCCGCTTATCTCGAACCTCTCCTTCCACGTTCAGCCCGGCCAGCGCATTGCTTTTGTCGGCGGCAGCGGCTCCGGCAAGTCAACCGTGGTTCGCCTGCTGGCCGGCTTGTATGCGCCTCTTTCGGGTGAGATCCTCTTCGATGGCATTCCCGCCCCTTCCATCCCTCGCGAGATTCTCGCCAATTCCATGGCCATGGTCGACCAGGACATTCTGCTGTTCAAAGGCAGCGTGCGTGACAACCTGACGCTATGGGACGCCACCACCCCGAAGAGCAGCCTTTCGCGCGCCTGCCAGGATGCGCAGATTGAAAGCGTAATCGACGCCCTTCCCGAAGGCTATGCCAGCGAGCTACTGGAGGGCGCGGCCAATCTCAGCGGCGGCCAGCGGCAGCGCCTTGAGATCGCCCGTGCGTTGTCCTCAGATCCATCCATCCTCATCATGGACGAAGCCACCAGCGCGCTCGATTCGGAAACCGAACTGGCCGTCGACCGCAACATCCGGGCACGCGGCTGTACTTGCTTCATCGTGGCGCACCGCTTAAGCACCGTTCGCGACAGCGACGAGATCATCGTGCTCGACCAGGGCCGCGTCGCGGAGCGCGGAACCCACGACGAACTCATTCGCGGTAACGGGCACTACGCGCGCCTGCTGGCGGACGATGAAGAAGTCAACGAAGAGGGAGTGCCGGCGGCATGACGCAGCGCGTTGAATGGGTACCCGGCAACCACCCCATACCGCTGGATGCCAATACCCGGCCCGTGATTCTCGTGTCCGGTTCCCTGGCCGTATTCGCCGTCGATCGGGACACCGGTGAGCGGCTGCACCTGTTCTCGGTTGACACCGGCGAGCCGCTTTTGCCGCTGGAGTGCCCGGCGGGCGCTGCCTGGGACATCACCGCCATTCCACTTGAGACCAGCTGCCTGCAGGACGCGGTGGATCTGCGCGAATGGGAACAGATTTTCGCACAAGAGAATTGGCTCGCCAAAATCGGGGAGGCGCTGGGGCGGTTCGTCGACCCTGGGGAGGTACTTTTTGTTGAAGCCGGAAAGACCCTTCATCTGAAGCCCGGCCAGCGCGCGGCCGTTGAGCAAGGCCTGAACTTCGTCCAACTTCAGACCGGCAACGGCCTTCTGCTGAGCAAGCCCGTCGCGGCCGGCGGCACTGTCGCACTGGTGCCCGGCCTTTGGCTGGAAGCGGCTGTCGAATCGGATTGGAAGACGCTCGAGACCGGAGAGGCTGCGATGATCAGCTCCACCACCGACCTCGCTGTCTCGCTCTTTTTCGAAGTTCTCAACGACGTAAAGGAACGCCGCCATGGTGCGGAACGCGAGCGTTTTATCGCCCGCCAGCAACTGAATCAGCGCGTCTCCAAAACCGCGCTGGGAACGCTGGCCGGCATCGTTGGCAAGAAGAAAGTCCGCGAACCTGGCCCGGCCAGCGGCGATCCGCTGCTCGACGCCGTCCGCGCCGCCGCGGCAGTACTGGATGTGACGATCCATCCGGCGCGGGGTTCCGGACGCCGCGTGGATGCTATCCGGGAAATCGCCCAAGCCTCCGGATTGCGCACCAGAACCGTGGTGCTTTCCGGCGAGTGGTGGCGCAAGGAAAACGGCCCGTTGGTAGCGCATCGCAATGACGACCCGGTAGCGCTGCTCCCCTGCCGCGGCGGTTATGAAATCTTCGATCCGGCTGCCGGAACCCGCGAAAGGGTGAACCAATCTACCAGCGCTGATCTCGACTCGTTCGCCTCCATGCTCTATCGCCCCTTGCCCGACGATGTCTCGGCACGCGGTCTCTTGCATTACGTGCTCAGTTCCCGCCGTCGCGATCTTCGCACGATGGCATTGGCGGGCGCCGGTGCTGCAGTGCTGGGGATGGCCGCTCCGCTGGGTTTCGCAACGCTCATCAACCAGGCGATTCCCGATGCCGATAGCAATATGCTCTGGCAGGTGGTGTGCGGCGTCATGGCGGCGGCATTCGGCTCAGCTCTCTTTCTACTAACGCAAGCCATCGCCATTCTGCGCGTCCAGAGTGCGGCGTTCATGACCCTGCAAACGGGCGTGTGGGACTACATGCTGCGGCTGAGCCCGGCCTTCTTCCGGGGGTTCACCGCCGGTCAACTCAGGCTGCGAGCGGATGCCTTCACGCAAGCCAACCAGTTGCTGACGGCGGACGCACTGCGCACGCTGTTCGCGGGGGTTGCCGCATTCCTGAGCCTTGCGCTCATGCTCTGGTACAGCCCGGCACTCGCTCTCATCGCGCTCTTGTGCGGCGCGGCCATCGTGGCGCAAACCTGGTTTGGCGCCCGGGCTCTTTTCCGGGTGCAGCAGCAATGGCAGCAGATGGAGGAGCTGCTCTCCGGCCTGGTGCTTCAGTCTATTAATGCGGTCTCGAAGCTCCGCGTCGCGGGCGCCGGTGAGCGTGCTTTCTCCCAATGGGCGCGCGAATACGCCAAGAAAGAGAAACTCAGCCTGGAAGTGCAGACCCTGAAAGATCGTATGCGCCTCTTCAACATGGTGACGCCGACCGTGGGTTCCGCACTGGCCTTTCTCTACCTGCTCAGCCATCCGATTGGGCTGGCGGCGTTCCTAGCTTGTAACGCGGTGATGACGCTTTTCCTGGCGGCTCTGGTCGCCGCCAGCGACAACTTCGCGGGCCTGGTGCTGATTGCCAACCTGTGGGCTGGCCTGCGCTCGATTCTCACCGTGAAGCCGGAGGTGGATGAATCGAAGGTGCATCCCGGCCGGTTGCGCGGAGCAGTTGTCGTGGACAACCTCACTTTTCGTTATCGTGCGGATGGGCCGATGATCCTCGATGGTGTCTCGATTCGAGCAGAGCCAGGCGAGTGTATCGCGCTGACCGGGCCGTCGGGCTCCGGCAAATCAACCCTTCTCAACCTCATGCTGCGCTTTGAAACACCTCATTCCGGCGCGATTTATCTGGACGGCCGCGAACTATCGAGCTTGGACATCACAGCCGTGCGCAGGCAAATCGGCGTAGTAACCCAGGACGGGCGGATCATGGCGGGCTCGCTGTTTGAGAGCATCTGCTGCGGCGGCGTGAACACGATGGACGAGGCCTGGGAAGCTGCGCGCGCGGCAGGCCTGGCTGAAGACATCGACGCCATGCCGATGGGAATGCACACCGTCGTTTCGGAGGGCGGCGGTAACCTGTCCGGCGGACAGAGGCAACGCCTGTTAATCGCGCGTGCGCTGGTACTGAAACCGTCGATCTTGATTTTCGACGAAGCGACTAGCGCGCTCGACAACCGCACCCAAGCCATCGTCACCGACAGTCTGAACCGGCTCAAAGCAACGCGCATCATCGTGGCGCACCGTCTGAGCACCATCCGTAACGCCAATCGGATTTATGTCATTGAAAAAGGCAGAGTCGTACAGCAGGGCCGTTTCGAAGAGCTGGCCAAAGCACCCGGCCTTTTCTCGCGCCTGGTTAGCAGGCAGACGGCGTAGAACAGCGAACGGAGAAACGTTCGCAAGGACGATGTACATCCGGGCCTTCCAATGACCGCCGCTCACTCAAAACAAGATCGACGGAAGCCATGCCCCCGCCGGCTCGTTGCAAAGCCCGATGCTCATCAAGGTCAGCGGCTGCACCACTCGCAGACCATTCCCGAGGCACCAGCGCAGCAGCGCGCTGTTCCGCGACGGCACCAGAATTCCTGGACCACCAAAGGATTCTGCCGACGCGATGAGAGCTTGCAGATCGGGGTTGGTTTCCGCCGTTGCGTGACCAAAGAACGCGAGTGAAGTAGCGTATCCGGTAACGCGGCCCGTGCGCTCGACCACACTGGCGGTGTTCTGCTCGATGGCTTCCGCCAGGTCGGCGCCTCGATCGAATCCGTGCACTCGCCTCGATAGCTCGTTGCAGGCCTCTAAATCGCTGGGTTGTGCCGGCCGGACCACATGTCCGGGAACGCTCCGCTCGAGGGTCCGTCCTTGGAGACACGCGAGCGGCTCCCGGACATCGAAGCCGAGGCTGGTATACAGCGAGAACGAGCGGCTGTGAAACGCAGCCTGCACCAGCCGAATTCCGGCCAGGCTCCGTTCATTCGCCCTGTCCATCACGGCCTGCATGAGCTTTCTGCCAACGCCCAGGTTTTGCGCACCCGAGTCGACCGTAATCGGCCCAATGCCTCCGATCACGGAGCGTTCGTCGAGGCAATTGCTTCCCACGATGCGCCCTTGGATTTCCGCCACCACGCAGTAAAAGCCAACGGTGGAAAACATCATCGAAAGCACGCCCGTGCTGGCATCCGGTCCGGGGAAATCGCAAGGAAAACCGTGCGCTGCGTTGATTTTGGAGAAGGCATCGTAGCAAATCAGACCGCAGACGGAACTATCCTCGGGCTTGGCGGCACGAACCACGACCGGTTGTGTTTTTGGTGGCATATTTTGCGAGAGAGTATATCAGCCAGGCGAAGAAGGCAACTCGACCGGACGATGGAGTGTATCCGCTACCGCCGGTGCATCCCAAATTGATGACGCCGTACTCTAGAAAATGTTGGGCTTGCCGGCGATCGCGTATGACACTATGGGAGTTGTTTCCGCGAAGATGCTCTGCGCATGCGGGCCGCCTAAGTCATCGTCAGACTAAAGGCGCCAGACCGGCGCACAACTGATCGCGAATAAGGATGAATGGGCGTACAGGTCGCACTGAATCACCGGACGGAGTATAAGTACGAGAGGCCGATAACTCTCGGCCCGCAGATGGTGCGATTGCGGCCCGCGCCACATTGCAGAACTAAGATATCGAGCTACGCGCTGACAGTCACGCCGGCTGAGCATTTCATCAATTGGCAACACGATATCTACAACAACCATGTGGCACGCTTTGTTTTCCAGGAGAAAACCGACAAGTTAACAGTTGAAGTGGATCTGATTGCGGAACTTTCCCCGGTCAACCCGTTCGACTTCTTTCTCGAGCCTGAGGTCGAAAACTTCCAGTTCCAGTACCCGGCCGAACAGGCCAAGGACCTCGACCCTTATCGCGCGCCACAACCCTTGGGTCCGCGCCTGGAGGGATTTCTGAGCGGGTTGCCGCGCGAGAAGCGTGCGACGACCAGTTTTCTAGTCGACCTGAACAGCCGGATTAAGAGCGCAATCGGCTATACGGTGCGCATGGAACCGGGCATTCAGAGCTGCGAGCAGACCCTTGAGAAGGGGACTGGCTCCTGCCGGGATACAGCTTGGTTTCTGGTACAGGTACTGCGGCATTTGGGTTTCGCGTCGCGGTTTGCCTCGGGGTATCTGATTCAACTCGCTCCGGCCGATGGATTGCAGGGCGCTGCGAAAGACTCGGCCGACTTGCATGCCTGGGCAGAGGTTTTTCTCCCCGGCGCGGGCTGGATCGGGCTCGATCCCACATCGGGATTGTTTGCCGGAGAGGGTCACATTCCGCTGGCGTGCACACCGGATCCAGGCGATGCGTCCCCCATTACGGGTACGGTGGAACCCTCGGGCGTCGCGTTCGGGTACACGATGTCCGTCCGCCGGGTCAATGAGGCGCGTCACCACACAGGGACCCTCGGCGATGAGCAGTGGATGAGGGTGGAGAAAGTTGCCCACGAGGTGGACGCCGATCTTGCCGCTCAAGATGTCCGGTTAACCATGGGCGGCGAGCCAACCTTCGTCGGCATGGACGAACCCGACAGTCCCGAGTGGAACGGTGACGCCATGGGACCGCTGAAGCGCAACCGCGCGGTGGGTTTGATTCGCCGCCTTCGCGATCAGATTGCGCCGGGCGGGTTGCTTCATTTCGGCCAGGGTAAATGGTACCCGGGTGAGCCGCTTCCGCGATGGGCCATGAGCTGCTACTGGCGTGCCGATGGTGTTCCGGTCTGGGAGAATACCGGCCTGATCGCAGAGGAAGACCGCAACTACGGATTCGGCGTTGCCGACGCACTCCAGTTCATGCAAGCTCTTGCGCGCAGGCTTGAAGTGAGTTCCGGGAACATCATGCCCGCTTACGAAGACGCATTCCATTATTTGTGGAAAGAGCGGCGTTTACCCATAAACGTCGATGCGGCCGATTCAAAACTGGCGGACGCGCGCGGACGCGAGGAACTGGCACGGGTGTTCGAGCACGGCTTAGCCAAGCCGATCGGATATGTTCTGCCGATTCGCCGCCGTCAGCACGAAGGGCGCATCTACTGGTCAAGCCAGCTCTGGTTCCTGCGCCCGAAAAGGCTGCTAGTGATCGAAGGAGACTCGCCGATCGGTTACCGTTTGCCCTTCGATTCGCTGCCCTGGGTCGCGCCCGACGATATCGAGTACGACTATGAGCTGGACCCACTCGCCCCTCGGGAGAAGCTTCCGGCCAAACCCGCACGGCGCATGGATCTGTTCGCCCTCAGCCCTGGCGATGACCCACAGCCCGCACCTCCCAAAGCAGGTGAATCTGCCAAAGATGCCATCCGCCCTGCCTTATGTGTGGAGGCACGCGAGGGGCGATTGCATGTGTTTCTGCCTTACACGACGAAGCTGCCGGATTATCTAGATCTGATTGCGGCGATCGAAGATACGTGCCTGCATGTTCGGAAACCAGTCTGGATGGAAGGGTATGCGCCGCCATCTGATCCACGGCTGCGATCCTTCAGCATCACTCCTGACCCCGGCGTTGTGGAAGTCAATCTGCCGCCGGCCGCGGGCTGGGAAGAACTCAGCAAACTGCACCACCTGGTATTCGACGAAGCGAGACGCAACCGATTGGCAGCAGAGAAGTTCAACTACGACGGGACGCACACTGCGACGGGTGGCGGCAACCACATTGTGATCGGGGGGCCGACCGCTTCGGATAGCCCGCTTCTGCGCCGGCCCGATCTTCTGCGCAGCATGTTGGCTTTTTGGCAGAACCGCCCATCTTTGTCTTACCTGTTCTCGGGCAAGTTCATCGGCCCGACGAGCCAGTATCCCCGGATCGACGAAGCACGCATGGATGCACTGTATGAACTCGAGATCGCCTTCAGCCAGTTGCCGTCTGGAGAGTGCCCGCCCTGGCTGGTTGACCGACTCTTCCGGAACCTGCTGGTCGACCTTACCGGCAACACGCATCGCGCCGAGTTCTGCATCGACAAGTTGTATCCGCCGCAAGGCTCCGGAGCGCGGCTTGGGCTGCTGGAGTTGCGGGCATTCGAAATGGCCCCGACGACCAGAATGGGGCTGGTCGAGCTGTTGCTGGTCCGGGCACTGGTCGCGATGTTTTGGAAGCGTCCGTACGAAGCGCGATTAATTCGATGGGGCACCGGCCTGCATGACCGCTTCATGCTGCCGCATTACGTAAGGCAGGATTTCCTGGAGGTACTTGCCGTACTCCAACGATTCGGCTATGGGATCGATGAAGAGTGGTTCGCTCCGCACCTCGATTTTCGTTTTCCGAAGATCGGTTCGATTGCCGTCAATGGCTTGGAGCTGGAACTGCGACAGGCTCTCGAGCCATGGCACGTGCTTGGGGAGGAAACCAGTGCGGGCGGAATCGTGCGCAACGTTGACTCGTCGCTGGAACGAATCCAGGTCAAGTTGACCGGAATGACCGATTCGCGTTATGTCGTGGATTGCAATGGCCGCAGGGTGCCGCTCCGCTCCACCGGCAGGCCTGGCGAGGCGGTGGCCGGCGTTCGTTTCTGTGCGCGGCGTCCGCCCTCCTGCCTGCACCCAACGATTCAAGTTCAGAGCCCGCTGGTCTTCCATCTCTACGACCTTTGGACCGAACAGTCCATCGGAAGCTGCACGTACCACCTCACAAGTCCATCCGGCAAATGGTATTCGGCGAGACCGGCCGACGCGTCCGAGGCCGAAAGCCGCCGTGCCGAGCGCTTCCAGGCTTCCGCCGCCACGCCAGGTTTTGCGCTCGCTCCCGAGGAAGAGCCGAATCCCAATACGCCCATGACTCTCGATTTGCGCTGGCCCGCGCCCGGCGAGACCAGCCGGCTTGGTACCCCGGTAGTGTTCTCATGATTTTGGACCTGTTGCAGATACCGCTTCGCGACCCGGGTGTCTATGATGAGCTGTCCGCCGATGGCATGACGCCGCGCTCTCATTGGGCGCACTTTATAGATGGTCTTCGGGCAATTGGCTCGGCTGAGTTGGCAAAGCGGTGGGAGCGCGCGGAACGGCGAATCAGCGAGAACGGCGTCACATACAACATCTATGGTGATCCGCAGGGGGTGAACCGGCCCTGGCGAATCGACCTGTTACCCCTGCTGATCGCCGCGGATGAGTGGCGATATATTGAGGCGGGGATCATCCAGCGCGCCGAGCTGCTGAACCTGCTTCTTGAGGATCTGTATGGGCCTCAGAACCTGGTTTCGAGTGGCCGGCTTCCACCTGAGCTTTTATTCGCAAATCCCGCCTTCCTGAGGCCACTGGCCGGCCTCGCGGTTCCCAAGCAGACGTATCTCCATTTGTTAGCCGTCGACCTGGCGCGCTCAGCGGACGGGCGTTGGTGGGTTCTCGCTGACCGTACCCAGGCACCCTCGGGAGCAGGCTATGCCCTGGAAAACCGCACCATTGTGGCCGATGTGCTCCCGGACCTTTTCCGGACCTCGAATGTTCGACGGCTGGCGCCATTCTTCCGCGCTCAAAGAGACGCCCTCGTCGGCTTGGCTTCGAACGACCATCCTCGCATCGTCCTGTTGACCCCCGGACCGTTCAATGAGACATACTTCGAGCACTCGTACCTGGCGCGCTATCTCGGATTCACTCTGGTCGAGGGAGCGGACCTGACGGTTCGCGACCGGCGGGTTTATCTGAAGACCGTCGAAGGGCTGCAGCAGGTGGATGTGATCTTTCGGCGCGTCGACGACAGTTCCTGCGATCCGCTCGAACTGTCTTCGGATTCCTATCTCGGCGTCCCAGGGCTGGTGGACGCCATTGCCGCCGGGAACGTGAAGGTCGCAAATGCTCTTGGCAGCGGGGTCATCGAAACAGCCGCTATCATGCCATTTCTTTCCGGCCTTTCGAGGCATCTGCTCGGCGAGAGTCTGAAGCTGCCCTCAGTCGCAACCTGGTGGTGCGGACAGGACTATGCGCTCGATTGGGTGCGCGATCATCTGGAGTCGATTGTCGTGAAGCCCGCGTTTCCATCGCGTCCGATGGAGCCTATATTCGGCGCCGAGCTGGCGAAAGCCGAGAAGCAGGAGTTTGTCGAGAAACTGCGATCGCGCCCCTACGACTATGTAGCGCAAGAGCAAGTGGCTCTGTCGACCGCTCCCGTGTGGGACGGAGGAAGTCTTTTCTCCCGCAGTATGGTGCTACGCACGTATGTTCTGAATACGGGTAGCGGCTGGATTGCCATGCCCGGCGGCCTGGTTCGTGTTGCCGGGTCTGAGAATTCTGTTGTGTCAATGCAGAGGGGCGGCCATAGCAAAGACACATGGATCCTTTGGGATGGTCCAGTGGAGACCTTCAGCATGCTGCCGCCGCGGGACCAGCCGCTAGAATTGCGGCGTGCGTCCATCGACCTGCCCAGCCGCGCTGCCGACGACCTGTTCTGGCTGGGCCGTTACGTGGAACGCTCCGAAAACAAAGCCCGCATCTTGAGAACACTGATTAGCCGGGTGCGGCGAGCCAGTGCAGCCGAATTCGCCTGTCTGCTGCGCTTGCATACCTGCCTGGATTCGCGTCTTAGCCTGCTGCCGAAAAAGCGGCGGCCGACGGAGCGCGAGTTCGAAGAAGAAATCATCTCGATGATGTCGGATGCCAAGCGGCCCGACAGCTTGGCCGCGACGCTCGCAGAGGTGCACCGTGTCGGGGGCATAGCGCGCGAGCGTTTGTCGGTGGATATGACCCGCTTGATCGGCGCACTGGCCGGCTCGTCGAACATCGAAGAGTACATGCTGTTTGTGGAGTATTCCGCGGTGCTGAACGGATGTCTGGAGTTGCTCTCGGCTTTTTCGGGCATGGAACGCGAGAACATTACCCGTGGGCCTGGCTGGCTATTCCTGAGTCTCGGACGACGCCTCGAACGAGCCATGCAATCAACCAGGCAATTGCGTGAGATCATCAAGCCGCTCGAGGATTGGGATTGGCCTTTCTTGGAATACTTGCTGGAGGTCGCGGACAGCTCCATGACATATCGTTCGCGCTACTACGCGACTTTGCAGCCCATCCCGATGCTCGATGTGTTAATGGCGGACACGACAAATCCACGGTCGCTCGCATTTCAAATTAGCCATCTGGCGGATTTGTATCAGAAACTACCCCGGCACATACCCGATGACCTGCGGGCCATACGCGATGTATTAGAGTCGCTGCTCAGCTTTGACCTGGAGAGTTTAGAGTACCCGTTGCCGGGCGCGGCGAGCCCGGAGCATCCGCACGGAGAGCTGTTGCGGCTGCAAGCTTTCATGAAAGCGTTGGAGAGCCTGCTGGCCGCCTGGTCAGATAACCTCTCAAGTATGTATTTCAGCCACGCCCGAACTCTCTCGGTCTCCATAGGCTAAATGATCTACCGCGTCGTACACAAAACCAGTTACCGATACCCTTATCCGGTTGCGGTCGGAAACCACATCGCGTGCCTGACGCCTCGATCACTGCCACACCACCGGTGTGAACAGCATGAGCTGCGGATCAAGCCTCGGCCAGCCACGCGGACCGAACGCGTAGATTATTTCGGAAACCAGATCACGCTCTTCACGATTCAAGAACCACACGAGAAACTGCTGGTGGAAGCCCGGAGTTTCGTTACCATCGATGAGCCCGCGAAGTCCTGGCCCGATCAGTCCTGGCCCTGGGAGCAAGTGGCGGAATTTCTCCCCAATGACCGCAGCGCAGCAGGCTTGGACGCCTATCAGTTTGTGTTTGAGTCTCCACGCATCCGGCCGAGCGATCAGTTCGCTTCTTATGCCTACCAGTCCTTCACGCCAGCCAGACCGTTCGCCGAGGCCTTGCTCGACCTGACCGCCCGCATAAACAGAGACTTTAGCTTCGATTCAAAAGCGACCACGGTTCGAACGTCAACCGAAGAAGTCTTTCGGAAACGGCGCGGCGTATGCCAGGATTTCGCTCATCTTGAAATCGCCTGCCTGCGTTCCCTGAACCTCGGCGCTCGTTATGTAAGCGGGTATCTTCGAACCTATCCGCCTCCCGGCAGCCCGAGGATGGTCGGCGCCGACGCTTCTCACGCGTGGGTGTCCGCCTATTGTCCCGGTTCAGGCTGGCTCGATGTCGATCCGACAAACAACGTGTTTCCGACCGAAGGCCACGTCACGCTTGCCTGGGGACGGGACTACGGCGACGTGAGCCCGCTACGGGGAATGATCCTAGGCGGCCGCGAACATACCTTGAAAGTGGGCGTGGACATCAAACCGCTCGACGATCTGCCGGGCAGATCACGAGGCGCAGTCGAATAAAGTTGACGGTTTGGAACCGGCGGAGACATGCCACCGGCTCCCGGCGTCGAATCACCGCAACCCGCTTACTTCCGGTTGCCAATAGTAACTAAACTGTAACGTCCGTCCGCCTCTCTTTCCTGGTTTGAACAACGGCCTTACGATTGTTCAGGACTTACTTCTTATATAGATGCGCCCGAGTAATTAGTAATAAGTCTGAAACACAAAAACCCAAAAGTTGCTCCATTCAGTTTAATGTTTTCGTCAGCCACGCGTAATGCTCCGGGGGCTAGACTCGGGGTGGCCTGGGATTTTGTGGACTGGCGTCAAGCCGAATGAGTTCGCCAATTCTCTCTCAAATCAAAGGTCGATCGAGATAGCAGGGGGGAACCTTATGAAGTTACTTCAGACAATTAGGCGTGCTTTTGAGCCCGCTGGCAAGCCGGCGTTGAACTTCGCGCTGGCACTGGCGGTAATCGGCGCAATGGCAGTCGCCGGTCAGGCGCAGACGTTCACCGCGAGCCCCAACCCCATCTACACCACTGGCGGAGCCGTCGTTGGCACGACGACCCTCAGTTGGAGCGTGACTGCTCCGAACGGCGTGACAGTGCGTGTCGGGAGCCCAATAGGAATCATCTTTGCAGAAGGCCCGGCAACCGGGTCCGCTGAAACAGGAGATTGGGTCAGCAACGGGACGATCTTCTACCTGACTGATTCGAAGACCGGCAATCTCATTTCGACCCTCATTGTCCAGGTGCAACCCGCAATCATGTTCAGTGCGGATCCCAGCCCCGTCCCCGCTAACCCGGGCGGAACGGATGGCCAGACAACCCTCATTTGGAACTCGCCCGGCTCCACAGCCGGCGTGCAAATCCGTGTTGGAAGTCCAACGGGAACGCTCTTTGCGCAGGGCGGACCGACCGGGTACGCGCAGACCGGCATCTGGGTTACCAACGGGATGGAGTTCTATTTGATTGATAGCGCCAGTGGCAATACGCTTTCCACACTCACCCTGCCGGTAACACCCGCGCCCGTGGCAGCGACGCCGATCCAGCACGTGGTTGTGATCTTTGGTGAAAACCGCAGCTTCGACCACGTTTTCGGCACCTATGCGCCAAAAACCGCTGGCCAAACCATTTGGAATCTCTGGTCTCAGGGGATTGTGAATGCCGATGGCACACCGGGCCGCAATTATGCCAGGTCCAAGCAGTTTACTGCGGTCGATACAGACACCTTCAACATCTACCCGGGCGGGAAGACTCCCTACGCAAATATTCCGCCTCCTGGCACCGGTGGCGCGCATGAATACGCCAGCGATACTGCTCCCGCCCCATTCCTGACCGTGGCGACGGCGATGATGTACGAGCCGGCCCTGCCCGCGAACGACTATACGATTCTGACAACCGGCGCGACCGGCTTACCAAAAAGCTCAGTCGACACCCGCATCGCCAACTACACCACGCTGGGTAATGGCGTATTCCAACTCACTTCTCCGACTTTGACCTACGACGACTACGCCGGCAGCCCCGTCCACCGGTTCTATCAGATGTGGCAGCAAGCCGACTGTAACGTCTCGAATTCCACACCCTCCAATCCGAGCGGCTGCCTGGAAGACCTGTTTCCGTGGGTGGAGGTGATCGTCGGTGCGGGCTCGAACGGAGCGCCCAAGCCGTCAGGATTCACCAACATCTCAACCGGTGAGGGCGGAACTGCAGCCGAGTTCTATAACATGCAGACCGGCGACGTTCCCTACTTAAAATATCTGGCCGACAACTATACGATCAGCGATAACATGCACCAGGGCGTGATGGGCGGCACGGGCGCCAACCACATTATGTTGGGCTACGCCGACGCCATGTGGTACAGCGATGGCCAAGGAAACCCGGCGACACCGCCTTTCAACCAAATCGAAAACCCCGATCCGCAGCCTGGCACCAACAACTGGTACTCGAACGACGGCTACAGCGGCGGCAGCTATAGCAATTGCTCGGATGAGACGCAGCCCGGAGTTGCCCCCATCCTTAACTACCTGAAGACACTGAACCCGCCGATCGTAAACTCCAAGTGCGACACACTCCACTACTATCTGTTGAATAATTACAACCCGGGCTACAACGGCGATGGAAGCTCGGCGGCGAAATACTCGCAGTACACCATTCCGCCCACGGCTCAGCCCCACATCGGCGACGTACTGGGCGCGGCAGGCCTCACCTACACCTTCTTCGGCGAAGGCTGGAACCTCTACCTCACAGATCCGGCGGGACAAAACCCGTACAATTCCTACTGCAACATTTGCAATGTGTTTCAATACGCGACGGACATCATGACCAAACCGGGACAGAGGAATGCCCACATCCAGGACACGAGCACCTTCTTCGCGGACCTAGCGGCGAACACGCTGCCGGCTGTCTCGATTATCCAGCCGGACGGGTTCGTAGACGGCCACCCGGCCTCTTCCAAGCTCAACTTGTGGGAAGGCTTCGTCCAGAACGTCATCACGCAGGTACAGGCTTCATCAGTCTGGCAAAACACCGCGATCATGTTGATTTTCGACGAGGGCGGCGGGTACTACGACTCCGGCTATATCCAGCCGCTGGACTGGTTCGGCGATGGTACGCGCATGCCGTTCATCATAGTCTCTCCCTACACCACGGGTGGAATTGTCAACCACGACTACGCGGACCATGCCTCTATTGACAAGTTCATCGAGCGCAATTGGAACTTGGATCCGATCTCGTATCGGAGCCGGGACAATTTACCAAACCCGGTCACGACTGCGGACAATCCTTACGTTCCCACCAACAGCCCGGCCATCACGGATCTGTTCGGTGCGTTCCAGTTCCCCCAGCCACAGCAATAACGAGTTAGAGGGATGGCGAACAAAGGCCGGTCCGGCGCAGCAAGTGCCGGACCGTTCCTTCCAAGACCCAGATTTTAGAATGATTCCAAGCAGACAATTTAAACCGGTTTTTGTTTTGGTGGTTGCTACGGCCGCTTGGTTTGCGGGCAGTGAGCAGGCCCGTGCCAGTGATCCCAGTTCGGGCGACGCAGCCAAAGTCAACACAGCCCCGGCGAAGCCCCCGAAGATAGCAGGCAAATGGCGAATTTCCTGGGACGTCCGCTTGGGGACAGTCCGGGGGATTCTGGATCTAAAGCAGACCGCCCAAGGAGTAGCAGGCTCGTTTGAGGAATACGGAAAGTCGTACCCTGTTTCGGGCATCATCCAAGGCAAAGACATTACGTTTGAAATTCCTTTTGACGGCCCTCGTCCCTATACGATCGAGTTCAGAGGCACCATCGAGGGCGGCAAAATGAGCGGGACTTCTGCCCTGAAGGGTGGCGCGCAGGGCTTTTTAGGGCACGCCGGAGAAGTCGACGAGCCCGACCGGCCTTGGATCGCAACCCGCGGGCTTACGCCACAGAATGAGGGGCCGCCGGGGAGACCGCCCACTGAGGACGATGATGACCGCCCTCGCAAATCGACGAAGACTGCTCCGATTTGAGCCGGAGTTTCTTTGAGTTTTCGGTATCTGGAATCTGGTCAGCAGCTGGTCCTGCGTCCATAGGGGCTTGGCAAGCGGTTTGGGCAACAGACTCGGGGGAGTGGCTCACTGCCCCGTGACGACACTAGCCTGCGCAACATTCGTTTCGACATAGCCGGCGCGCAAAGCGGACCCCACCAGTAGGACGGTAGAGACATGAAACGTCAACCAGGTGCCGCCAAAACCAAGAGATTCGCGAGCCGCTTCTCGGCCATTGGAGCGGAACCGCGCCTGCGAATCATACAATCGCTGATCGTAGCGCCTCACGGACGAAAGACAGTGGGAGAGATTCAAGAAGAGATCGGCCTGCCTTGGTCGACGCTGTCCCATCACTTAGAGAAACTGCGGAATGAGGATTTGGTGACCACGCGGCGAAAGGGATCATTTGTTTGGTACAAGGCCAACGTCAAGGTCCTGTGCGAGATGCTCGGATTCCTCTCGCTTGATTGCCAAGCCTTGAAGTCCTCGTCCGGGCGCGAAGAGCCTCTTGCCTCGCCCAGCCATAGCTCGGATGTTACGGTTTTGTCATAACTTCTTCTGGCGATTCTCGGCACAACTCACTACTTATGGTCGTAACTAAACTGAAATACATCAGCCCCATTAGTTCGCGAGGAAAGTATGTTAGCCGAGCCTGAGCGTCCGAACCACTGACTTATCAAGGTGGCCCGATCCACCCCATTCGGTTTAATGATTTCGTCAGCCACGCGTAATCCTTCGGGGGCTAGACTCAGGGTGGCCTCAGATTTTGTGGACTGGCGTCCAGCCGAACGAGTTCGTCAATTCGCTTTCAAATCAAAGGTCGATTGAGATAGCAGGGGGAACCTTATGAAGTTACTTAAAACAGTCAGGCGCGCCTTTGTGCCGGCTCGCAAGCCGGCGTTGAGCATCTTGCTGGCACTTATGGCAATCGGCGGAATGGCAGTCGCGCTGCAGGCGCAGACTTTCACTGCAAGCCCCAATCCCATCTTCACCACTGGCGGATCAACGGTTGGGTCGACGACCCTCAGTTGGAACGTGACTGCTCCTAATGGCGTGACAGTACACGTCGGGAGCGCCACAGGAGTCATCTTTGCACAAGGCTTGCAAACGGGATCCGCTGAAACAGGCGATTGGGTCACCAACGGGACGACCTTCTACCTGACTAATGGGCCCACGGGCAGCGTCGTTGCCACCCTCACGGTCAATGTGCAACCCGGAGTGCCGTTCACCGCGAACCCCAACCCTGTCTACGCCAATCCCGGTGCAACCGATGGCCAGACCACCCTCAGCTGGAACTCGCCTGGTTCCACCAAAGGCGTGCAAATCCGTGTCGGTAGCGCCACCGGAACGTTGTTTGCGGAAGGCGGAACATCCGGCTACGTGCAGACCGGTAACTGGGTCAGCAACGGGACAGAGTTCTACTTAATTGACACCGCAACCGGTGCTACTCTCTCGACAGTCACCGTTCCGGTAAATCCGGCGCCAACCGCAACGACGCCGATCCAGCACGTGATTGTGATTTTTGGTGAAAACCGCAGCTTCGATCACGTTTTCGGCACCTATACGCCAAAAACCGCTGGCCAGACGATATGGAATCTCTGGTCTCAGGGGATTGTGAATGCTGATGGTACACCGGGTCGCAATTATGCCAAGTCCAAGCAGTACTCCGGTGTGCTCGGGAACACGTGGAACGTCAACCCCGACACCAAGACACCCTACGCGAACGTCCCGCCGCCTGGCACCAGCTACGTGAACACAGTCGCCAGTGATACCGCGCCCGCCCCGTTCGCAACGGTAGCGACGGCGATGAAGTACGAACCGGACCTGCCCTCGAATGACTATACGATTCTGACGACGGGCGCGAGCGGCTTGCCGTACAACGCAGTTGACACCCGCATCGCGAACTACAACAATCTGCCGAATGGCGTATTCCAACTCACTTCTCCGACCTTGACCTATGACGATTACGCGGGCAGCCCGGTGCATCGTTTCTATCAGATGTGGCAACAAGCAGACTGTAACGTCTCGAATTCCACATCCTCCAATCCAAGCGGCTGCTTATCGGACCTGTTTCCGTGGGTGGAGGTTAGCGTTGGAGCGGGCTCGAACGGGATGCCGAAGCCATCGGGATTCACTGACATCTCTACCGGCGAGGGCGGGACGGCAGCGGAGTTCTACAATATGCAGACCGGTGACGCTCCCTATTTGAAAATGCTGGCCGACACCTACACCCTCAGCGACAACATGCACCAGGGTGTGATGGGCGGCACGGGTGCCAACCACATTATGCTCGGCTACGCTGACGCGATGTGGTACAGCGACGGCCACGGAAACCCCGCGACGCCGCCTTTCAACCAGATCGAAAACCCGGATCCCGAGCCTGGCACCAACAACTGGTACTCAAACGACGGATACAGCGGCGGCAGCTATAGCAATTGCTCGGATGAGACGCAGCCCGGAGTTGCCCCCATCCTTAACTACCTGAAGACACTGAACCCGCCGATCGTAAACTCCAAGTGCGACACACTCCACTACTATCTGTTGAATAATTACAACCCGGGCTACAACGGCGATGGAAGCTCGACGTTTCAATACTCGCAGTACACCGTCCCGGGTACGTCTCAGCCGCACATCGGCGACGTATTGGGCGCGGCCGGCCTCACCTACACCTTCTTCGGCGAAGGCTGGAACCTTTACCTCACGGACCCGGCGGGACAGAATCCGTACGACGCTTATTGCAACATTTGCAACGTGTTTCAGTACGCGACGGACATTATGACCAGCCCGGCGCAGAGAAATGCACACATCCAGGACACCAGCACTTTCTTCGCGGACGTAGCGAAGAACACGCTGCCGGCGGTTTCGATCATCCAGCCGAGCGGGTTTGTGGACGGCCACCCGGCCTCTTCCAAGCTTAACTTGTGGGAAGGCTTCGTCCAGAACATCATTACTCAAGTGCAAGCTTCGTCGCTCTGGCAGAGCACCGCGATTATGTTGATCTTCGACGAGGGCGGCGGGTACTACGACTCCGGCTATATCCAGCCGCTGGACTGGTTCGGCGATGGCACGCGCATGCCGTTCCTGATCGTTTCGCCCTACTCGATGGGCGGAATTGTCAACCACGACTATGCCGACCATGCCTCCATCGACAAGTTCATCGAGCGCAACTGGAACTTGAATCCCATCTCCTACCGGAGCCGGGATAATTTACCAAACCCGGTCACGACTACCGAGAATCCTTATGTGCCAACTAACACCCCGGCCATCACGGATCTGTTTGGTGCGTTCGTGTTCCCAAAGAGTAACTAGCTTACACGGGTAGTGAACAAAGGCCGGTCCGGCGCGAGAGTGCCGGACCGGCCTTTTCTAGAGGCCGGATTCAGGACGATTCCAAGCTGACGATCTTCGCAATGCCTTCGTTTTGAGAGCGCCGACTGACAGCGAGCCACGGCAATTAGGAACGGAAGAAACATGAAACATCACTTGGGCGCCGCCAAAACGAGGAGATTCGCCAGCCGCTTCTCGGCGATTGGCGCGGCGCCGCGGTTGCGGATTATTCAATCGTTGATCGTTGCCCCTCAAGGAAGAAGGACAGTGGGCGAGATACAGGAGGAGATCGGGTTACCCTGGTCGACGCTCTCCCATCATCTGGAGAAGCTGCGGAATGAAGAATTGGTGACGGCGCACCGGCAGGGGTCATTTGTCTGGTACAAGGCCAACGCCAGAGTTCTGAGCGAGATGCTGGGATTCCTGTCGCTTGATTGTCAAGTCCCGAAGCCCTCGGCAGTATGCGAGGACCTCGTTGACTCGCACGATGAAGACGCCAATGTTACGGTCTTGTCATGACTTCTTTGGGTGATTAGCTGCCGCATTCATCGGGATCACCAGGGTGACTTGGGTTCCCTTTTCCACCTCGCTCGCCACGGTCACGCTGCCGCCATGCAGTGTCATAATTCCTCTCACAATAGACAATCCCAGCCCGAATCCGCCAGGCCTTTGGGATCTCGTCTGGTCAACCCGATAGAACCGGTCGAACAACCGCGGAATCGATTCGGCGGGAATTCCGCATCCGCTGTCATGCACGCAAATCTCCAGAACGGCGTGGTTCTGGTTTGCAGTCAGGTCAACGCGTCCGCCAAACGGCGTGTAGGCCAGGGCGTTGCTCACCAGGTTCCCGATGGCCCGCTGCATCAAAGAACGGTCGAGCGAAGCCTGCAAGCCCGGCGGCGCGCTGACAGCAAGCGCCACGCCCGCTTGATCAGCCGGCCCCTCGTAGTAATCTCTGATGCTCTCCAGCAGTTTGCCGACAAGAATCACTTCCCGTTTGATGGACGTGCTAGGGCTTTCCGCTCTGGCCAGAAACAAAAGACTCCCGATCAACTGCGAAAGCCGTTCCACCTCTTCCAGACTGGAGCCCAGCACTTCCCGATATTCATCGCTTGACCTGGGCCTGGCCAGCGCCACTTCAATCTCGCCGCGGATGTTGTTTACAGGAGTACGCAGTTCATGCGCCAGATCAGCCGAAAAGCGCGTCAGGCGGTCAAAGCTCTCTTCCAAACGATCCAGCATGGCATTGAAGGTCTGCGCCAGGTCCGCCAATTCAATCGGATAGCCTTCGGCCTGAATGCGTTCGCTCAGTGTGCTCGAACCAATTCGTTTTGCCGCTTCCGCCACATATTTAACCGGCCTGATGCCGCGCCCGGCAATCTGGTAACCAACCAGCGGGCACACAATGAACGAGGCGGACAAGATCACCCAAAGCCACCGCCGATATCGCGCAATCGTCTCTTGCTGTTGGGCCAGACTCACCGCGGTCTGAATTTTCCAAAACGCGTTTTGAGCTTCGCCTAGCGGCGCGGTAACGGCTGTTGCCTTGTACGGCGATCCTTGAAGCGAGCGAATCAGCCCAACGCGGCCGGATAGTCCATGGAACTTCTCAACCGGCACAACCCGATTCATACCCGGGGTTTCCAGTAACGTCTTCCCGTTCGCATCCACCAGCCGCGTATAAAACTGGTCGTACCGGCGTGCCGCCGACTCCAGCTCGATCTCTTCCCGGAGACCGTCCCAATCGTTCGGGCGTTCGCGCAGCAGACTCTCTACCACGCGTACCTTATCCTCTAGAAACAAATCCGAATCGCGTTCCAGATTTGTTACTAACGCCCAATACAACGCCCCCGTTGCCGCCAGCAGCAGCAGCAACGACGCCACGGTGTACCAAGCCGTCAGCCGGAATGCGAGTGACCATCTACTCTTCGCCACTGAGTACGTATCCAACGCCGCGAACCGTCTTGATCAGCTTGAGCGGGAAAGGGTCGTCCATTTTACTTCGCAGCCTGCGCACATTGACGTCCACCACGTTTGTGTCGCTGTCGAAGTTCATGTCCCAAACGGCCTCCGCAATCATCGTGCGCGAAAGCACCTCGCCTTCCCGCTTCGCAAGCAAGGTGAGCAAGACGAACTCCTTGGCCGTCAGGTCCACCCGCTGTCCCGAGCGCATGGCTCGATGCCGTGGCAGGTCAATCTCAAGATCGGCGACGCGCAACACCTCTTGGTGCCGCGCAGGAGCCCGTTTTAGCAACGACCTGATCCGTGCCAGCAATTCTGAAAACGCAAACGGTTTCAACACATAATCGTCAGCGCCCAGCTCAAATCCCTTAACCCGGTCTTCCACCGCATCCCTAGCTGTCAGCAGGAGAATCGGTGTGTCGATACCTCGGCGTCGTAAGGTAGTCAGCACCTCCCAGCCATCGGATTTCGGAAGCATGACATCCATGACGATCAGATCGAAAGCAAGTTCTTCGGCCATGTGAATCGCTTCCTCGCCGTCAACGGCTACATCCACCACAAATCCCGCCTCACGCAGGCCCGTGCGAAGGAAGCGTGCCGTCTTTGCCTCATCTTCCACTACTAGGATTTTCACCAGCTCCCTCCGTGAAGCGTCGTCCAGCCGGGAAGTTCCGGTTTCTTTGGATATCTAGAAAGATCGAAATTCATTTCCGTGCAACAAAGCTCTTGCAAACTGATGTGGGCGGGGGGACGAACGCGTGCCTATCCTTTCATTGAAACGTAAGACAAACGCTCTTAGCGCCCTAAGTGTGTACCTTGTGTTACTCTCCCTTTCCGGCCGTCTCTTATCGGGATCGATAATGGGCATGACCGGGGAGGCACGACTTGGAATGGCGGGAACATGGCAACAGAACAATGAACGCTGCGTACCACCACCGCGGAACAAATCATATAGTTATAAGATGACCGTTGAACTTAGCGACAACATACTGCGAGTTCATATTACATCAAACAACGGTCATGGTGAACGACAAAGTGACTTCACTTATGAAATCGGTGGAAAAGAACTTGTGTACATCGGTGCTGACGGTGATGAATTTCACTCGGCCGTTCATTGGGATGGTGATGCGCTTGTGTTTGACATAGTCGAGCACGAGGGGGTCCGGCTCATTCGTTCACGGGACACCTGGACGCTAATCGACTCCGGCAAGAGCGTGCAGCGTGTCAGGGAGAGTCCTGACGAAAGGAGTAGGGCCGTTTATATCCTGGAACGCGTATGAGCTATAAACAGTGGTACTAACAAGCTAATCCGGAAAGTGGGCGTAATAACTCTGTGTGGTGCATCTCCAGACCTGAGAAGTAACTAAAACAAAACAAACTAATCACCGTTTGCGCCGCCGGGCCAAGTTGCCGCGGCAGCGCTTGGCAGGGGGCCAGCTTACCGTAGCCGGAGGTGTGTCCCGGCATGGGGGAAGTGATATGAGACATTCGTTTGTTGTTCCGAGGTACACTGCGGTTCTGTTACTCGTTTGTTTCGCCGGCAACACCTGGGCACAGATAAATCGGTCCGTGCTTACAGGGACGGTGACCGATCCACAGGGTAACCTCGTCCCTGAAGCGAAGATCGTCGCAACCGAGACGACGACCGGACTTCAGAGAGAAACGGTAACGACGTCAAAGGGCGACTACGAATTAGTCGATTTGCCCCCGGGCATGTTCTCTGTGCAGATTTCCAAGGCCGGGTTTGTGACGTTTCGGGCCGAGCATGTCGAGCAAGTGGTTGGTCAGACCCGGACGCTCAACGCGAGACTGGAACTGTCGGGACAAAAACAACAAACAACCGTCGTCGAGCCCTTAGTCCAGTTGGATAAAGTTGACGCTACCATCGGAGCCCCCATCGAACAGGATGATGTCGGCGAACTTCCCATCAATGGCCGCAACTGGGCAACTTTGACAGCGCTTGTTCCGGGAGCCATCAACAATGGGGCCGGCGATCAGCGAACGATTCGTTTTGCCGGCCACGGCTTGGATGACAACAACCTGACCTTGGACGGAGTAGATGCCACGGCGGTTTTCAACCAGATGCAAAGAGAGTACATGCGGCTGAATGTGCCGCTGGATTCCATCAACGAATTTCAGGTGCAATCGCAAAATTTTGGCGCCGACGTGGAAGGGGGCACCGCGGGTGGACAAATGGCTGTGGTTTCGACATCCGGAACGAATACGTTTCAGGGCGATGCTTTTTGGTACTTCAGAAATGACGCGATGGAAGCGCGCACCCCCTTTAACGGACCATCGCCGAATCCCTTTCTGCTCAACCAATTCGGCGGAGGCTTGGGCGGTCCCATCAAGAAGAATAAGACCTTCTTCTACATGAATTACGAGGGGCTTCGGCAGCGCCTGGATGGAACCCAGATCGGGCTGGTGCCAAGCCCGACCTTCATTCAGGAGGCATCCGCAAAGTCTCCGGCGATAATACCGCTTTTGAGCGCCTACCCCACTGGGACCTCGCCCACATCGAATCCGAACATTTGGAATTACAATGCCAACGGCCGGCAAATTGATAACGAAGACTCCGGGATGATCCGGCTCGACGAGAACTTCTCCGATAAAACCACAGCCTTCATTCGTTTCAATGCAGACGAAGCCGTGGAGCATACTCCCACCGGAAACCTCATCGTGTTGACCGGCTACGACACCATATTCCTTAACGGCGTGGTTGGCCTGACGCACACGTTCACGCCGACTCTGGTGAACGAAGCCAAGTTCGGGGTCAATCAAACCCAGTATTTGTCGGGCAATATTTCTCCGGTTCCCTATACCGTGAACGTTACTGGCTTTAGTTCCCTGGGCGGCGAGACGGCAAGCGATTTCCCGTCCAAGACCTTCGATCTGATCGACGACGTGGCCTGGACCAAAGGCAAGCACACCATTAAGTTTGGAGGTGAAATCAGATGGCTCTTGATGAACCAGGGTTCGGCCCAGAGTGGGACCTTAACCTACCTTTCGCCGACCGCGTTCATGGACAACACGATGTCGCAGGCCACTTACACCGCAGTGCAGCCGCTGGTCAGGCAACGCAAAACGCAGTATTGGGCTTATATCCAGGACCAGTGGAGGGTAACCAGCAATCTGACCATCACGGCGGGCTTACGGTATAACTTTTTCAATGCCTTGCACGCCATCGGCAACGGCACTGCTATTCCATTCGATTTTGCCACTTGCGGCCCCGGTGGCTATTGTCCCAGCTCGTATTTCTTTTTCGTTCCACGCTACAACGACTTAGACCCGCGGCTGGCGGTCGCATGGTCGCATGGCAACACGGTGGTGCGGGCGGGTGGGGGAATCTATCACACGGATGGCCAGGAAGACGACCAGAATCTGCCCATCTCAAACACAGTCGACCGTTACACGTTCACTAATGTTCAATTCCCCGGCCTTTCTTACCCACTCACTCCCTACATAATCTACGGGGAAGCCGGCGGTTTGGGAGTTGTCACGCCGCGTGACTTGGCCCGCAACCCCCGCAAGGACGATTACGTCGCAGCCTGGACCGCCTCCGTTCAACAGCAGCTCCCCGGGAGTATTGTCGCGAGCGCGACTTACATCGGCAATAAAGGCACGGATGTTCTGACCACCACCTATACCAACCTGGTAGATCCGGGGACCGGTGTCAGGTCCTATCCGGCATTTGGTCCTCTCACGTGGCGCGGAGACGTGGGCAACTCCACCTTTGAAGGCTTGCTACTTACGGCCCGTAGGGCGTTTCAAAACGGGTTTTCGCTGACGTCGAACTACATGTGGTCCCATTCGATCAACGACGGCAGTATTGGCGGAGGCGAGTCGGATGTGCCGCAGGATACTTTCTGCCGGGCTTGCGACAAAGGCAGCAGCGATGACGACGTACGGTCGATGTTCAATCTCGCGGCAGTCTATGATCTGCCTTTCGGAGCCGGGAAGCGATACTTGAGCAGCCCAGAGGTCGGCCGGGCCATATTGGGAGGTTTGGAATTAAGCTTCATCGGAACCGCGCAAACTGGTCTGCCGGTAAACATCACGATCGACCGCACCAACGCCTCCGTCCCGGGCCTCTTGGCAATTAGCGGCTGGATGCGGCCGGAGTATGTTATGGGCGTTTCGCTGACCCCAGCGGGTGGATCGACCCCCAATAACTGGATCAACCGGACCGCGTTCGCTACGCCTGCTTTCCAGACCTTCGGCAATCTGGGTCGAGACGCCTTTCGAGCGCCGGGTATTTCCCAGTTGGATCTGGGCCTGTCAAAGTTCGTGAATATCACGGAGAAGGCAAGTATCCGCTTCCGCGCGGATTTGTTCAACGTGTTCAACCGGGCGCAATACGGAGCGCCCAATGCGGATGTGTCGAATCCGGTGAACTTCGGTGTCATCACCACCACCATCAGTAATTACGCGACAGGCCGAGGCACTCCGCGCGAGCTTCAACTGTCGGCCAAGATCCTGTTCTAGGCACGAATCGGGTGCCGATTCGAAAGCCGAACGGAATGAACTCCCTTGGGAAACCGACACTTGCACGGAACTAAGTCTCTGTCGCGGACCTGAGCCATTCTTGACATGGGGATTCACGGATTTTATCTGCATCGCTCACTTTAGAATGGTTCATCAGTACGTAACGTGACCGAAGTAACATCAGACTGATTCCCGGTTGCCCCAAGCCGGTTCACGGAATATTTCATGCGGTGCCCAAAAACATCGGCAGCCAAGGTCTGGCCGGATCACTCGCCTCAAAGACGCCCAGCCGCGGAGGCGCTGTGGCGTTGAATCGAAACACGGCCGAATGAAGATGCTGCCTGATTCAGAAGAGTACGCCCAGGCGCGGGAACTTTGTCGGAAGCTGTCCGGAGGGGAAGTGCCGTCCGGCCTTGGAGACCAGATCGCATTATTGGGGGCGGTGGCCATAAAGCTCCCCGCAGCGCTCGATACGATCGAGGTGCTAGTGCGCGTGAACACAGACTTGCGAAGCGGACTGAAGCTTGCAACCGCAACAGTTGCCGAGACGCGGGCGCAGCTGGGTTCCGAATCCGCGTGACGATGAAGACGCGTTCAGCCCACCGCTGGCGATGTCGCCCCAGGATGCGAGTCGAGTTCTTGGCACAGGTCTACGTAACGTCTGCCGCTTGGGCCGGGCCTATCATGGCCTGCATGCCGGCTGAAATGGCTGCCTGAGCGCGGAGGCCGTCGCGGTGGTTGGATGGGAACGGCGCTCCCGTGCGGCAGCACTCGATAAAGGCGGCAAGTTCCGCTTTGTAGGCGGCGCCGAAACGATCCGCAAACTCGGGCAGTGGGCGCCGGTAGTCGCGCATGGGGAAAGTCTTGAAGGCAAGCGGCTCGGTGCGGCCGCGGCGTCCGTAGGCTTCGACGGTAATGTTGGTCAATTTCTGATCGAAATGGCCCACGTGAATCTGTCCTTCTTCACCGAAAATGATGGTTTCGACGCGATAGCCGGACACGTGGTTGCGGCTGACCTGAACTTGCGCGAGCAGATCGTCGCCGAACCAGAGGTAGAGCAGGGCGTCGTCGAAATCCTCCAGACATGTGGTCAGGGCGTGGCTGTAGACGCGGGTGCCGACGGCCAGCGCTTTGGTTGGCGTACGCCCGGCGAGCCAAAGGATTTCGTCCACGTTGTGCACCGACATGTCGGGCAAAATGCCGCCGCTTTTGTATCCGTTGGGCGCAGGGTTCGAGTCTTCGAGCGCTGAGTAGATTTTGAAGACCCGGCCAATCGCGCCGCTCTCCATCAGTTGCTTGGCGTATTGCAATGGCCCGTCGAAACGCCGTTGGAAGGCGAGCATCAACGCGTGCGGATGATCGCGATCGAGTTCGGCAGCGAAGGCGCGGTCGCCTTCGAGCGTCCCGGTTAGCGGTTTCTCCACCAGCACGCGAAAGCCGGCCGAGATGAGAGTAGCCGCATGCTCTCGATGGTCCTCGGTAGGTGTGACAACCACAGCGGCCTGGCAGATGCGGGACTTCGCCAGTTCATCGACGGAGGGGAAAATGGGAACGTCGCGGCCGGTTTCGTCGAGGAAGCGGCGGGCGCGGGCGGTGTCGGGTTCGGCCAAGGCGACCAGTTCACAGGCCTGTGTGTCGCGCGCCAGTTCGTGTACGTGGAGGGCGTGGATCGCGCCCATGCGGCCGAGGCCGGCGACCGCTATCTTGAGGGGTTCACTCATGAGAAGTTTCAGAATACAATGAGGAGGTTTCCAATGCGCTCAACTGTAGAGCCGGGCTATGCCGCTGTTCGCACCGCGGAGCCTGGAAGTGGCACCGAGACGGTGTCCGGCAACGGCCCAACCGGGCCCCGGATACGCTGTCCCAAATGCCGCTGGTCGCCGCGCGGACACGAGCTGTGGTCGTGCAGGTGCCTGCATCACTGGCACACCTTCGACACCGGCGGCGTCTGCCCCGCGTGCCTTTATCAGTGGCAAATTACCCAGTGCCTGAGGTGCATGAAATACTCCGCCCATTCCGACTGGTACTCGCAGGAGTGAGGGAGCCTTAATGGGCGTCTTCCGATTCCGGCAGGATGACGATGTCAACCCTGCGATTCTCCGCGCGTCCCTCCTCGGTATCGTTCGGGGCCTTCGGGCTGTAAGCACCCGGGCTCGCAATAGAAAGCCGCGATTCCGAAATTCCGTATTGGGTAGTGAGCAGTTCCAGCAGCTTAACGCTCCGGGCCGTAGCCAGTTCCCAGTTGTTCTTGAAGCGAACACTATGGATGGGGACGGCATCGGCGTGGCCGACCAAGCTGATTTTGTTGGGAATGGCGCCCACCACGGCGGCGACCTGGGAGATGATTGGCAGGGCGGAGGGGCTAATGCAATCTTCGCCGGAGGGGAACAGAATCGACTGCGGAAGACGGACAACCAGTCCGTGATTCTCCATGATCGGGTTGATGCCGTGATCCCGCAGAGCCTTTTCGGCGTCGGCTAGCGCCGCGCTCAGTTTCGGCGCCGCCGGCTCCGAAGAGGGCAGGGCAGCGAGATGGGCTACTTGGATCGGCGTCTGTCTGGCAGAAGGAGCGGGTTTCGCAACCGGTGGCGAAACCAAGTTCTTTTGAAAGGCCTGCGCCGCCAGGCCCACGAAGAGCACCAGCAGAATGGTGACCATGTCGCTGTAGCTGACCACCCACTTACCGGCAACCGCATCGCCCGATTGAAGGTACCGCGGTTTACGACCCATGGATGAGGCGTCCTGTTCTGCTGCGAGCGTTGATTTTCAGCGATTCCAGCGGCTTTAGGCGCGCCAGCGGGCCCGGGATGGAGAGTGGATTGGCGGAGTGACGAAGGAACGACGTCAGGCGCTGGCGAAGAGCCATGGGATGAACGCCATCGACCAATGCGAGCACGCCTTCCATAATCAGCTCCTCCACTTCGAATGAGTCCGCGACTCGCGCACGAATCCGGTTTGCGATGGGAAGCAGCACCAGATTCGCCAGAGTCAGTCCATAGATGGTCGACACGAAAGCGGTGCCTATTCCATATCCGACCGACGACACGTTGGAGAAGTGACGCAAGACATCGATCAAGCCGACAACCGTTCCAAGAATGCCAATGGTGGGGGCAAATCCGCCCGCCACTTCCAGGATCTTCGCGTCCATTTCGCCTTGCCGCTCTCGCAGGCGGAGTTCGGCCTCCAGCAGGGCGTGCAACTGCAGCCGATCCGGCACATCCAGGGCGAGCAAGATGGCATCGCGAAGCAGCGGGCTCCTCGCTTTGTGGGCGAGCGGTTCCAGGGCAAGAATGCCATCCCGGCGGGCCAATCGTCCGCATTGCACGATCTCCTCGATGAGCGCCTCACGATCGACTTGGCAAGCGGAGAAGAGTTCCTTCACGCGTCTTGCCGAATCGAGGAGGGCATGCGCAGGCGTCGTGATGAGGATGACGCCGATGGTTCCGCCCAGAACGATGAGCGCTCCGGCGGGCTGCAGGAAGTAGGAAAGGCCAACGGCAGTAGCCGAGATGCCGGCGATGGTGGCGCCAAACGCCAGTACGATGCCCACAATCAAGCCTCGGTCGACCTCGCCCCTCTGAGCCGGGAACGTCTGGCGGCGGCACGCTCTGGATTTGCGGAGGCGCCGCTCGCATTTTGGCACGGATACCGGGAGTGACTGCGGAAGTAGACAAGGTGCGCTCCTCCTTCCCACACACGATGCACTTGGCGTGCCAGTTCGAAGCTGCGTCTTTCCAATGAGTTGAAGCTCTGCCATCCGCGGCCGCTGTGGCAAGAGATTGGCGCGTGACCGATTCTCGCGGCGGCTGTTTTTTAGATCGTTGGAAGCGAAAGCGGCCAGCTTTCGAAACAGCGGCTCAAAGTGATCCAGAATAGGATGTGCGTTCGTATCGCATCCCGCCCGTCGTCCTGGCCTTGGCTGCCTGCTCGGCGCTGGGCATGGCAGCCCTGGCGCAGTGGGGCATACCGCAATCGAACGACGAGGATGAACCGCCCATCCCGCCGCGCGCCGCCGAGTTTCACTTCATCCGCATGGAGTACACGGATCTGCCCGAGTATCACCGCCGCTGGGGCCACGCTTCGAACAATGGCATGGGACCCGGCTGGTGGAATGTCGATGCGCCCGCGGCTGACAACCATTTCACCCGTGGCGTCCAACGCCTGACGCGCGTCGATACGGGCGACCCGCGGCACCTCCGCCTCACCGACAAGCACCTGTTTGACTATCCGTGGATTTACGCGACGCAAACCGGCTGGTGGGACCTCTCGGAAGCCGAAGTAACCCGGCTGCGTGAGTATTTGCTACGCGGCGGGTTTCTGGTGGTGGATGACTTCTGGGGCGCCACCCAATGGGACCTGTTCCGCCGCACCATGGATCGGGTACTGCCCAACCATCCCATCCTGGATATTGACCCGTCGGATTCCGTGATGCACGTTCTTTACGACATCGGCCCGAAGGATCTCACGTTTATCCCGGGGTCTCGCCACCTCCGGAGAATGGCCGACGGCAGCGTGGCCGTGGTTCAACCGGAAGGGACAGCGCCCGCCTGGCGAGCCATCTACGATGACCGCCAGAGGATGGTGGTGGCCATTAACTTTGACACCGACGTGGGCGACGCGTGGGAATTCGCCGACGTGCCGATTTACCCCGAGGCAATGACCGAGCTGGCGTATCGCTTCGGCATCAACTATATTGTCTACTCAATGACCCACTAGCCTAGTCCTGACGCCGAACTTATAATCCAGTGTGAGAATGCACGAGACCGAGGCCCGACTTGTACGTAAATGCTATATGCGATATGCCGCAACTTTAATACTCGCGCTGGCCGGTTGGGCCGGTGCCCAGCCAGCGATTCCGGCTACCCGTGCCGGCGCGGTTCTTCAAGCCTGGCTCGAAGCGTTTAACTCCGGTGATCGCGCCCGGCTGACGGCCTACGTCAATAAGTATGAGCCGCGGGCTAAAGATCGAATCGACGGCATGCTCGACTTCCGCGAGCGTACCGGCGGCTTTACCATCACCCAAATCGAGAAGAGCGAACCCCTCCATGTTGAAGCCTTAGCAAAGGAACGCGAGGGCCAGGGCAACGCGGTGCGCATCACGGTGGATGTTGACGACTCGGATACGCCCACCGTGCAACAGTTCGCCATCCGAATTGTTCCGCCGAAGCCTGATAAGCCCATCGCGCGCCTTGGGCTGAGCGAAGCCATCAAGGACCTTGACGCCCGGGCAACGGAATTGGCCGGCAAGGATCAGTTCTCCGGCGCGGTCTTGATCGCACGTGGCCCCAAGATCCTCTTGGACAAAGCCTATGGGCTGGCCGACCGCGAGAATCATGTTGCCGCCACGACCGAGACCAAGTTCCGCATCGGATCGATGAACAAGATGTTCACGGCCACGGCGATCCTGCAACTCGTGGGCCAGGGCAAGATCGACCTGGCGGCGCCGCTCGGCCGCTACCTGCCGGATTATCCGAACAAGGACGTCGCAACCAAAGTGACGATACGACACCTCCTCACTCACACGGGCGGCACTGGCGACATCTTCACGCCTGAATATGAGCAACACCGGCTGGAAATGCGCGAGCTCTCGGACTATCTCAAGCTGTACGGTTCGCGCGGCTTGGAGTTTGAGCCGGGAACAAAGTGGTCTTATTCGAATTACGGGTTCATACTATTCGGCGCAGTGATCGAGAAAGTGTCCGGTGTGTCCTATTACGACTACGTCCGCAAGTACATCTTCGAGCCTGCCGGCATGCGCTCCACGGATTCGCTCCCTGAAACAGACAAAGTGAGCTTGCGCTCCGTCGGGTACATGCGCAAGGGCAAGTCCGAGGTGCCGAATACTGATACTCTGCCGTGGCGCGGCACCTCTGCCGGCGGCGGGTATTCGACTGTTGGCGATCTGTTCCGCTTTGCGCAGGCGCTCACCAGCGGAAAGCTCCTCACGCCGGAGCTTTTCGCGGAGATGACCTCAAAGCAGGCCAGTAGCCCAAACATGCCGCCCGGCGCCGGATACGGGTTCGGGATGTCGATTTCAGAGGTGCCGGAGGGTAAGAGCTTCGGTCATGGGGGCGGAGCTCCGGGCATGAATGGAGAACTGCGCGTCTTTCCCCGGACGAACACGGTCATGGTGGTGCTGGCGAACCTCGACCCGCCCGTCGCGTCGGAGCTTGCCGACTCCTTCGAAGCGCGGATGCCGCTTGATTGACGCGCCCGCGGCGCTGTGGCCGCAGGGCGATGTTACGGGTAGACTTCGGGTGAAAACCGCTGTAGCATCTACGCTATGAGAACTGGCAAAGCTGCTCCTAGGAACATCGACGAATATCTCGCCGGCGTCCCGGAGCCTGCCCGCAGCACGCTGTCTAAGATGCGCGCGACGATTCGATCCCTGGTGCCTCCGGAGACCACCGAGGCCATCGGCTATGGTATGCCCGCGTTCCGTTACAAAGGCGCGCTGGTGTGCTTTGGAGAGTTCGTCGACCACTGCAGTTTTTTCCCGATGAGTGCGGCGCTGATCGAACAATTCAAGGGCGACCTCACGAACTACGAGACGGCAAAGGGCACCATCCGCTTCCCGCTGGACAAACCGCTCCCGACAGCGCTGTTGAAGAAGTTCGTGAAGGCGCGAATTGCGCAGAACGAAGCGAAGCAGCAGAAGAAGAAGGGTTGATCGGGCCTCTCGCAGCGTGCAGGCCTTTGCATGCGATAGCATGCGGGTGATGAAAGTCCTAGCTGCTTTTGCGCTCCTCGCCGCGACTGCTTTTGCCGCATCCCCCACCACGGACATTAAGGTTGATCAAGTGGGCTATCTGCCATCAAAGCCAAAGATCGCGCTGGTCGCTGCCGCGACGCCGGCAACCGATTTCACGGTCCGCCGCTCTTCGGACGACTCGGTGGTGCTGCGTGGCAAACTCACGCCACCCGAGGCCGATGCCGACTCAGGCGACCACGTACAGGCCGCCGATTTCTCCGCACTCCACGATCCCGGACAATACTATCTCGACGTCGCCAATGTGGGCCGCAGCTGGAACTTCCAGATTGCGCCCGACGTCTACGCACGCGCCTACTATCTGGCGATGCGAGCTTACTATGGCCAGCGCTGCGGAACCGCAGTTGATCTAGGTCCTGAGTTTCCCGGTTACAAACACCCGGCGTGCCACCTCGATGGCCAATACCACGCGACCTCCGGCGAAACCGGTCCGCATCCGCACGACGGCAAAGGCTGGCACGACGCCGGCGACTATGGACGTTACGTTGTGAACTCCGGCATCTCAACCGGGACGCTGCTGTGGACCTATGAGATGTTCGGCCCGCGCATTCAGAAGAAGACCTTGAATCTACCTGAATCCGGCAACGGCACACCCGACATTCTGAACGAGATCCGCTGGAACCTCGACTGGATGCTCTCCATGCAGGCCGCCGATGGCGGCGTCTGGCACAAGCAGACCAGCGAGAACTTTTGCGCCTTCATCATGCCGGAGGACGATAAGCTCACCAGTTACGTGATCGGTACCGGAACCGAACCGTTCAAGAGTTCCTGTGCGACCGGTGATTTCGCAGCCGTGATGGCCATCGCGGCGCGCGTTTATCGACCCTTCGATGCGGCCTTCTCCACCACCGCGCTTGCGGCTGCCAAACGCGCGTGGGTGTGGCTCGAGAAAAATCCCGCGGTGCTCTTCCACAACCCAAAGGGTATCTTAACCGGCGATTACGGCGACCGCGACTGCTCCGACGAGATCTTTTGGGCCGCTGCCGAGCTTTGGCGCACCACGGGCGAAGCCGCCTATGCGCAGTATTTCACCGCGCACGCACCCGGGTTTTTGCGCAGCATCGGCCCGGCAAATCCTCCGAACTGGGGCAATGTTGCGGCGCTTGGGCTGTGGACCTATGCGCTATCCGGTGTCAAATCTCCGCTCGCTGATGAGATCCGCTCAACTTCCGTTGAAGCGGCTGACGCGCTGGTTGATCGCACCCGCCAGAGTCCCTATCGCCACGACATGACGACCAAGGACTACAACTGGGGTTCTAATAGCAACGCCGCCAACTACGGGCTTCAATTACTGGTGGCGAACGCGCTACACCCGGATCCACGATACGTCGACGCGGCCGCCGAAAACCTCCACTATATTCTCGGCCGCAATACTCTCTCGCTGTCGTTTGTCACCCAGGTCGGAGAGCATCCCTTCCAGCATCCGCACCACCGCCCCAGCGCTTCCGACGGCCTCGCCCAACCGTGGCCCGGCCTGATGAGCGGCGGGCCGAATCATGCCAAGCAGGATCCGGAGATGCGAACCATGCCCGACTTGCCTCCCGCGAAAATGTATCTGGATCGCACCGGATCGTACGCATCCAACGAAATCGCCATCAACTGGAACGCGCCGCTGGTGTTCCTTCTCGCCGGTCTGCTGCCGGCGCAGTAACAACCTGATGTCTCAGTTTCACGCTGTGGGATTCTCAAGACAGTAAACGCATGCCCAAACCTGATTGCCCACTCTGCGGTGGCGCCGGCTGGACCATCTCCGAACGCGACGGCATTGAATTTGCCACCCGCTGTACTTGTGTCGCTGAACAACAAACGGAGATGCTCGAAGAGAACGCTCAGATTCCCCTGAACTATGCACAGGCTTCGTTCGAGAATTTCCGTTTACCACAGGACAACCCGACCGCGCAGCGTGGGCTGGCCGACGTCATGCTGGCCGTGAGCGCCTACACCCGCAACTATCCGGGCACCACGAAACCCGGTCTGTTGTTGGTTGGCCCTCCCGGTACCGGCAAAACTCACCTGGCAGTGGCGGCCTTGCGCCTTTTATTGGCCCGTGGTCATCCGGGCGTGTTTTTCGACTACCAGAATCTGCTGGAACGCATCCGCTCCAGCTACGACCAGACCCTAGGCACCAGCAACAAAGAGGCGTATCGCAATGCTCTCGACACCGAGATCCTGGTGCTCGACGATCTGGGAGCGCATCGCGTCACCGATTGGGTGGAAGATACTGTCACCGCGCTCATCACGCATCGCTACAACAACCGCAAGCCGCTGATCGCTACCACGAACCTCGTCGATCCGGAGATCACTGGCTCAGTGATCGAGAAGTCGGTTCTGGCCAGCGCGCACACTTACAAAACTTCGCTCGAAGAGCGCATCGGTGAGCGGGCGCGATCCCGCCTCTTCGAAATGTGCAAAGTGGTGCGCATGCCCAATGTCGAGGATTACCGCATCAAAAGAATGAAGTAGCCGGGCGCTTGGTTCGGGGGCCGATGGAATATGCTGTTTGAGGACGATTCCTTATGACCCGCCGGCTGCTCCTTTTCCCTCTGCTGACCTTCGCCTTCCCACTTGCCGCTCAAGCCCCGCAAATGGATGCCGTCACGGTGGAGAGGAACGTCGCCGTGAAGATGCGCGATGGCGTAACCCTTCGCGCCGACATCTATCGCCCAAAAACCGATGGCAAGTTCCCGACGCTCTTGCAGCGCACCCCATACAACAAGGATGGCGGTGCCGAATTCGGCAGACAGGCTGCCGCGCAAGGCTACGTGGCCATCGTGCAGGATGTCCGCGGCCGCTACACGTCGGAAGGTGAATGGTACCCGTTCCTGAACGAATCAAACGATGGCTACGACACAGTGGAGTGGGCCGCGTCGCTGCCCTATTCGAATGGCAAGGTCGGCATGTGGGGCGGGTCGTATGTGGGCGCCACGCAGATGCTCGCCGCTATTGCCCACCCGCCGCATCTCGCCGGTATTTGTCCGGTCGTGACAGCCAGCAACTATCACGAGAACTGGACTTATCAGGGTGGTGCCTTCGAACAGTGGTTCAACGAATCGTGGACCTCCGGGCTGGCTCAAGACACTCTGAACCGGACGGTGCAGCACGCCACCAACGCTCTGAAGGGCGCCTCGGTTTTGCCGCTGACCAGCTATCCGCTGTTCAATCTCCCTCCCGGCTTGAACAAGGCCGATCTGACGCACATGCTGGCGCCTTACTTTCTCGACTGGCTCGCTCATCCCAACTTCGACAGCTATTGGAAGCGCTGGTCAATTGAAGATCACTTCAGCGATATACAGGTTCCGGTGCTCTCTGTCGCCGCCTGGTACGACATCTTCCAGGGAGGCTCGCTCCGCAACTATATGGGCCTCAAGCAGCATGCAGGCAACGAAGCGGCACGTAAAGGACAGCGGCTCCTGGTGATCATTGGGGGCCATGCCGGTGGCGGCCGCAACATTGGGGAGGTGGATTTCGGCGCGGCCGCGGCCGATTTTAACGAGACCTCCGTCGCCTTGCGCTGGTATGACTACCTTTTCAAGGGCGTCCATAACGAGTATGCCGGGCCCCCCGTGAAGCTGTTTGTGATGGGCGCGAATGAGTGGCGTACCGAAGAAGCCTGGCCGCTGGCGCGTGCCCACGCAACAAAGTATTTCCTGCACTCGCAGGGCAAGGCCAACTCGCTTCGCGGCGACGGCAGTCTATCGGAAATAGGCGGGGCGCCCGAGCCGGCTGATCAGTATGTGTACAATCCAGCCAATCCCGTGCCCACGGTTGGTGGCCCCTTGTGTTGCGACGGAACCCATTTGCCTGCCGGGCCCAGGGATCAGCGTGCGGTCGAGGCTCGTGATGACGTGCTGATCTACTCCACCGCTCCACTGGCTCAGGATATGGAAGTGACCGGGCCCGTCAGCCTGACCATCTATGCGAAGTCCAGTGGCGTTGATACCGACTTCACCGCGAAGCTGGTGGACGTGTGGCCGAACGGTTTCGCGCAGAACCTGACCGAAGGCATCCTGCGCGCCCGCTACCGCAACTCGCCGGAGAAGCCCGAGCTCATCAACCCGGACGAGATCTATCCGCTGACCATTGATCTATGGTCCACCAGTAACGTCTTCAAACACGGACATAAGCTGCGTCTGGAAGTCTCCAGCAGTAACTTCCCGCGTTTCGACCGCAACCTGAACACCGGCGAGTCCAATCAGTCGTCTGCGCGCATGGTGACGGCTACCAATGCCATTTATCACGATGCCGAGCATCCGTCTGTGCTGCTGCTGCCGGTCATACCGCAGCGTTAACGCGTGGCGCAGGCTCTATTAGCCTGCCGAGCCGGGAGTCATCTCGGTTTTCGGCGCACTGGTTTCGTCCGCACACGCTAAAATCGAGTCGGCAAGGCCCATGCCGGTAAACGGATCGGAACACGACGCGCCTCTTTTCCCGGATGATCCGCCTGTGGCCCCGGTGGTCATCAACCTGGAACCGCGCCGGCGTTACATCTGGGGCGCCATCTTCGGTTGGGCGAATATCGCCTATGCAGCGTGCGCCGTTCCGCTCCGGTTGTATCCGCACGAAGTCCTGCCGATTAAGATTCTGCTGCTGCTGCTGATCGGGTTGGGCGGCTATTTGATCATCACGCGAAAAACTCTGGCGCTTGTCTATCTCGGTTTCCTGTTCCTGTGGGAGTTCATTCGCTCCTTCTTCTCGCTGCCCACCACCATTACCACCTGGAACGATGGAGATTGGCAATATGTCGTGCGCATTGGATTCGTCTGCTGCAACGTGCTTTACTTCTGGCGTCGTCGCCGTGAGTTTTATTGGAAGCTGCGCGCCGATTACTCGGGGCCGCATGATACTCCAGCCCTGCCATAAGTACCAGGCCGATTTTGGTAATTTATCGAGACTTACCAGTACTGATTCTGCAGTGCCCGCTCTGCTATGCTGACGGGCACTGAGCGGTGCATGCCTGCCCTCCCGAAATCTCTCTCTCGAATCTGCGTTGCCATTGGTTGTGCGTCGCCCGCGGCGTTCGCCCAGGCGGCCGAACGCGAGTACAAAGATGGGAACACGTTCCTTGAGTTCCGTCTCGATTACCTGCCCGCGCCGGAGACCGGTATCGGACTGATTGAGACATTTGTCAAGGCCAGAACGGACGCCAACGTGCTGGCTACCTGCCGGCTCGGCGCCCACAACGGGCACTTCAAGGGAACCATTGACCAGCAGACGCGATTGCTCGCCCGGGCTGCGGCGGCAGGTGCATTTGCCATCGACTTGGAAATTGAGAGCGCCGAGCCCGCAGCGTCCGCGGTAGAGTCGCTGCGTGAGCACACGCCGGTTATTGTTTCCTATCACAACTTCGATAAGACACCGTCGCTGGAGCCGGTGTTGCGGCGCTTGATGCGGGTTCGCGCCGATGCCTACAAACTGGCCACGGTGGCGCGCAAGCCAACTGACTCGTTGCGGGTGGTCGAGTTCTTAAAGCAGTATCACAAGAAGGAGCATCACAAGACACCGCTGATTGCCTTCACAATGTCGGAGCAGGGAATTTGCACGCGCATTCTATCGCCCGGACTCGGCGGGCTGTTTACGTACGCTGCGCCGGGCGAAGCCGAGGGAACGGCGCCGGGTCAGATTCCGGCACGGGTGATGAAGAGCCTCTACCGGATTGACAAGCTAACCAAGGAGAGCCGTGTCTACGGTGTCATTGCCGATCCCGTGGGCCACTCCAAGTCTCCTCAGGTCCACAACCGCGCGTTTCAGGCGCGCTGGATCGATGCCGTTTATCTTCCTTTCCATGTAACGCAGGCGCAGTTGGGCGACTTCATGAAGCTAGCCAGGAGGCTGCCGGTATCGGGCTTCAGCGTCACCATCCCGCACAAGCAGAAGATCCTGCGCTACCTCGACCATGTGGAGCCGCTGGCGAAACGAATCGGCGCGGTGAACACCGTGTGGCGGAAAGCCGGAAGGTGGAGGGGGACCAATACCGACGTCGATGGGGTTCTGAAGCCGCTCAGCAAGCACGTCCGGCTGGCCCACGCGACGGTTCTGGTCGTAGGTTACGGCGGAGCCGCCCGCGGCGCTGCCTTCGCACTGCGTGATGCGGGCGCCGAAGTGACAATCACTGGCCGTGATCTTCGGCGTGCCTCGGCGCTGGCGAAAGCGGTGAATGCGAAGTTCATTTCGCTGGAGCAGGCGTCCAGTGCGGCTTTCGAAGCGCTCGTGCACGCGACCCCCGTCGGCATGTATCCGAAGGTGGATGAGAGCCTTTTTCCCGACAGCATTCCGGCTGACGTCGTCTTCGACATGATTTACAACCCCCACGAGACGCGCTTGCTCAAACACGCCAGGGAACAGGGCTGCGAAGTGATACATGGAGCTGACATGTTTCTGGAGCAGGCCGCGCAACAATTTGAGATCTGGTCGGGAGAATCGGCGCCGCGCGAGGTGATGCAGAAGGCGTTGGAGGCGGGATAGCGTAATTCCCGTCTGCTCGACACCTATAATGTCTCAATGGCTTCCGACGAGTTGTCTCGCCCCTCTTTGACGCGGCGCCAACTGGCGTTTCTGGTTGGAGCGGCGCCGCTGGCCGCGTGCACTGCCAGTGCATCCACCCAATCGGTGGCCGCGCAGCCTCAGCAAACGGCTGCGAGCCCAGCCACGCCGGACGCCAGGGTCAAGGCCCAGGCCGATGTCCGAAAGAACAGCGAACGTCTCCGCCAGATCGAGTTGGACACCGACCTTCAACCAGCCTTCTTCTTTCACCCATAAGCCGACACCATGAAGCGTCCGAAACCTGTTGCCGCCCAGGACATCCACTTCGCTACCCTCATCGAACTTAGCCAGAAACTGCGCAGCCGCGAGTTATCCTCCGAGGAATTGACTAAGAGTTTCTGCGAACGCCTGGAACAACTGGGTCCCACTTACAATGCGTTAGCATGCCTGCTGCGCAAGGACGCCATCAAAGCCTCCAAGGATGTCGACGGCGACTTGAAACGGCAGCGCTATCGCGGCATGGTTCAAGGCATTCCTTTCGGAGCCAAGGATCTGTTGAGCGTCGCCGGGTATCCCACCACGTGGGGCGCCAAGCCGTATCAAGATCAGGTTTTCGATTACGATGCTACGGCCATCAAGCGCCTGAAGGGCAAAGGCGGCCTGTGCGTTGCCAAGTTGTCGATGGTGGAACTGGCGGGCGGGGGTGGCTATAGCTCGGCTTCTGCCTCGCTGCAAGGACCCGGATTGAATCCCTGGAACAAGGAGTATTGGTCGGGTGGATCGTCGAGCGGTTCGGGTGCGGCAGTAGCGGCCGGGCTGGTGCCTTACGCACTGGGTTCGGAAACGTCCGGTTCGATTCTCACGCCGGCGGCTTATTGCGGCGTTACAGGTTTGCGCCCCACCTACGGGCTGGTTAGCCGCTACGGTGCCATGTCGTTGTCATGGACGCTGGACAAGGTCGGGGTGCTCGCGCGATGTGCCGACGATTGCGGCCACGTGCTGCAGGCCATCGCGGGAGGCGACAGCCTGGACCCGGGATCGGCCGGCAAGAGCTTCTATTACTTTCCGCAGTATTCACGCAAAACCAGCGACCTGAAGTTTGGCTACTCGCCGCTGGATTTCAATGATCTGTTGGAACCACCCTACCGCCCGGTATTTGGCAAGGCGCTGGAAGTGGTGAAGTCACTCGGCGCGCAGTTGACGGAGGCCACCTGGCCGGATTTTCCCTACGGGCCGGTGATCGGCACGATTATCGATTCCGACGCCGCGTCCATCTTCGAGACGCTGATCCGAAGCGGGAGGGTGGACCAGCTTGCGGATCAGGAACAGATCAATGGGCTGAAGGCCGCGCTGAACTACTCGGCGATTGACTACCTGAAGGCCATGCGAGTCCGGCGCCAGATCCAAGCCGCGTTCCGCGAAATGTTCACCAACATCGATATCCTGATTGCACCCACCCGGAAAACCATTGCCGAACTCGCCAATGTACCGTTCGAGCAGCAGCATCCGGAGAAACAGCCGCCGGAAGAGCCGCGGGGTTTTTATGGCTTGGTTCCAGCCACCAACCTGACTGGTTTCCCGGCGCTGTCGCTGCCCTGCGGTTTCGTGAACGGGATGCCGGTGGGAATACAATTGGTCGGGAATCAATACTCGGAGAATACGTTGCTCAACATTGGGCGTGAATTTCAGAAGGTTACAGATTTCCATAAGCAACGGCCCCCGGGCCTCTAACCGGTTGTGAAAAGTCGAGCACAGAACCGCGCGCGTCAGCAAGCGGATATTCCCTCACCTAGCTAAGGGCAGTAACTCAAACAAGGAGACTTATGTCGATAAAGCCATTAACTGTTCTTCTCTTCACCGCCGCCGCGGCCTTCGCCGCCAGCTCTCCGGCCGTGAACTACTACTCAGCCGCCGACCTCCAGGCCATGGGGCAAAAACTTGGCGGCAAGTTGAACACAGCGAAGTTCGCCAGCGAGAACCTCGAGAAGTACACCAACAGCTACACCATGCTGGCCCATCGTGAAGGAACCGGCTCCGCGGAAGTGCATGAGCACGACGCGGACCTGTTTCTCGTAGTCGCGGGCGACGCCACCCTCGTCACGGGCGGCAAGGTTGTGAAGCCGCACACCGACAAGCCGGGTGAGATCCGCGGTGAATCGATTGAAGGCGGACAACGCCAGAAACTGAGTGCCGGCGACGTCATCCACATTGCGCCCAACGTACCGCACCAATTGTTGATCGAAAGCGGCAAACCATTCACGTATTTCGTCATGAAAGTAAGCAACTAGAGAGCTCTGGCACAGAACCGTGCGCGTCAGCAAGCGGACCACCCGGAGCCGCGACCGTAAAACACGCCGCCCGCTCTCTGCATACAAACAGCGCCGACCCCATCGCTTCATCCAACATCCGCGTTCATCGGCGTCCAACCGCGGCCATAAACATCTCGTATCCAGCACCGTGCCAAACTCGTAATCGAACCCCGGATTCACGCCTGATGCTTCTGCCACTGCTGGTCACACTCTTCGCCTATGCCGGCGTGATGACGGGCGTGTTTCTCGGCACATCGCGCCACCTGTCGCCCCAGGTCGTGGCGATCGGCGGCGGTCTGCTTTTTGGCACCTCCCTGTTCTGGGTTTTTCCGGAGATGGTCAGCAATGCCGGCTGGCTCTATTCGGTTCTGCTGCTGGCGGCCGGCGTCACCGTGTTGTGGCTGGTGGATACCTTTCTGTTCTCCATCTGCCCCAGTTGCTCTCACACCCACAATCATCATGATTGTCAGCAGCCGCCGCTGCACGGCTTTGCCGGCCCGCTTCTGCTCGCGACTGCCATCCATAGCTTCCTGGATGGATGGAGCGTGCGGCTGCTGGTCGGCGATTCGTTGGCGTCCTGGGCGGTGCCGGCAGGGATGGTGCTGCACAAAATCCCCGAGGGTCTGGCCATCGGACTCATCACGCGCAAGAGCCTGTCATCCGCGTGGAAGGCGGCTCTGGCCGCCATGCTGGTGGAATCCTGCACGCTGCTCGGCGCCTGGATCGAGCCGGCTGCCAACCGCGCCGGCGCGCTCCAGTTTGGACCCGTATGGACCACCTGCGTACTCGGCTTGGTGGCCGGAAGCTTTCTGTTTCTGGGCTATCACACCATTCACCGCGGCCGCCACGAGTTCGGCGTTGTCCGCGCCTTTGGTCTGACCGTCGCTCTGGTCGGCGGCGCCGCACTGCTCCATCGGCAATTCGGCGGTGGCTGAACACAATGTCGTAAGCGTTCGCGGAACTGAACCCAGCACGGAACTCATCATGAGCTTTTCGCACACCCGCAATGAAGAAAACGCAACCTATCGACGTGGGGCGGGTCCCCAGACCGGCGCCGGGCGCCCACGTCCGGCTCTCCGAACGATGCGTAAGCCATCTTACTCGCGAATCAGTGTTTTCAGAGCAACCGCGCGCGTTCGCCGGCCGACATCCCGATCGTTACGAAGCCTACCGAGCCGCGACGGTGACGGAGCGGTCGCCCGAAACGAGTTTATCCCTTTGATTCCTTGTCCGGAGACACAGGTCCCGGCACGATCTGATTGGTGGGCCCTGTAGGACTCGAACCTACGACCAAGGGATTATGAGTCCCCTGCTCTAACCGACTGAGCTAAGGGCCCGCAAGGAAATCATAGCAAGCGGTTATGCAATGCCCCGATCGCGCTTTTTGAGCCCGCTTTGGTGTTGCAGCGACGGAACGCTGCGGCGGCCGTGAACGGAGCGATCTTAGAAGTCCCACGCCCGCTTTCAGCCTGCATCTCAAGAAACGGGATGAGCCGCAAAGTACTCCTCTAGGGCAGCTTGGACTTCCTGCACGCTGCGCTGGACGTTTTTGTCCATGGCGGCAACCACGGCGGGAACGGTTTTGGCGGACGCGGGCTCATCGTGATTGTAGGTGTGGGTCCACACGATCAGGCCGGTTTTGCGGCCGCGCAGGCGAACGGTGTAAGTAAGGCGCGCCACGATTTCCGCGCCATCCACTTAGCCAAGTTCATAGGCGTCGGTGAAATCGTGGGTTAGGTTACCCTGGTAGGACCATTGTCATGCTGGGCCAGACTATATCGCATTACCGTATCATCGAGAGGCTTGGCAGCGGCGGCATGGGTGTGATCTACCGGGCCGAGGACCTCAAGCTCGGCCGCGAAGTCGCGCTGAAGTTTCTGTCGGAAGAAGTGACCCAGGACCGCGTCGCGCTGGAGCGCCTAGAGAGGGAAGCTCGTGCCGCCGCCGCGGTCAACCATCCGAACATCTGTATCATCCATGAAGTCGGCGAATACCAGGGCCAGCCCTTTCTCGCTCTCGAGTTGCTGCAAGGGGAAACGCTGAAGCGGCGCATCAACGGTAAGGCCGTGCCGCTGGACTCGCTACTGAATTGGGCCATTCAGATTGCCGACGGTCTCGACGCAGCCCACACCCGCGGAATCGTTCACCGCGACATCAAGCCTGCGAATCTTTTCATTACGACGCGAGGCCAGGCGAAGATTCTCGACTTTGGCTTGGCAAAACGAGCCAGTTTCAAGCCGCCGGCTGTCTCTGCCAAGTGCGAGGCCGCTCCGGACGAGACAACCGTTGCTGTCGATCTGCTGACCACGCCGGGTTCGGCGGCAGGCACGCCGAGTTACATGTCTCCGGAACAGGCGCGCGGCGAGGACTTTGACCTTCGCACCGACTTGTTTTCGCTGGGCGTGGTTCTTTACGAAATGGCGACGGGAAGACTGCCGTTTCAGGGGAAAACCTCCGGCGAAGTGATCGGAGCGATTCTGCATCAGCCGCCCGAGCCGGCGTCCCAAGTCAATCCGCAGCTTCCGCAGGGCCTCGAACAGATCATTGGGAAGGCTCTCGAAAAGGACCCTGACGTGCGCTACCAGCATGCCTCGGAACTGCGTGCGGACCTCAAGCGGCTGAAGCGGGACACTGGCGCGAGCCATGCCTCGTCTTCTGCGCCCAGCATTGCTGCGCAGCCGGTCCGCCGCAACGCACGCTGGCCGTATGCTGCGGGAGGCGTGGCGATCCTAGCCGTGGGCGCCATTCTGTGGTGGACACGCCCGTCGCCTCCGTTGAGAATCACGGGCGTCAACAAGCTCACAAACGACGGCAAAGCGAAGGGCGCGCCTCTCCTGACGGACGGCTCCCGGCTGTATTTCAATACCATCTCAGGTACAGGCACGCTTCCGACGGACTATCTGCCAGCCCAGGTCTCGGCCAAAGGAGGTGAGCCGGTTGCTCTCCAGGCCAGATTGGAAGAAATGCAGATCAGAGACATCTCTCCCGACGGATCGGAGATGTTGCTGAACGACCTGAGAGAAGGGAATGTGGATGACGCTCCGGAGGCTCTTTGGACGGTTCCCGTCATGGGAGGCGCTCTCCGACGTTTGGGAGATTTGGTTGCATCGGATGCTTCGTGGTCGCCAGACGGCCAGCGGATCGTCTATTCCAACGGTCACGATCTGTTCGTTGCGCGGAACGACGGGGCCGAGACCAGAAAGCTGGGCAGTTTCTCCGGCTTGGCTTATGCTCCCCGCTGGTCGCCCGACGGGAGCAAGGTGCGTTTTTCCCTCTACCTTGCAGGCCGTTTTGCCCTCTACGCCCCCGTTAGTTCGGAATTGTGGGAGGTCTCTAGCGACGGGGCTAACCCGCATCGATTGCTGCCCGGATGGAATGCTTCGCAGTACTGGGGGAATTGGACACGCGACGGCAAGTATTTCGTCTTCAGCTCCGACGGGAACATCTGGGCGATCCGTGAAAAGAACGGCCTGCTGGAGAGAGCGAGCCACCGGCCGGTTCAGTTGACGTCCGGGCCGATGGCCTGGTACTCCGCCGTACCTAGCCTGGATGGCAAGACCTTGTTCGTGTTGGGCAGCCTGACACGTGGCGAGCTTGTCCGCTACGACTTGAAATCGGGTCAGTCAGCGCCTTACCTGGGCGGCGTTTCGGCCCGTGACTTGGACTTTTCCCGGGACGGGAAATGGGTTACCTATGTTTCCTATCCGCAGGGCAGCCTCTGGCGAAACTCAATCGATGGAAGCCAACCGCTTGAGTTGACGCCTCAGCTTGGTGCAGTTCGACCGGGTTGGTCACCTGACGGGAGGCAGATCGTCTTCGAGGGGTGGCCGACAGCGGGACCTATCCAAATTTATGTCATATCGGCGGACGGCGGCGCGGCACACCAGCTTACCGATGAAAAAACTCTCCCGGGCGGGGCCTGGGATCCGAGTTGGTCGCCGGACGGAAACTCGATCGTTTTTGGCGACTCCTGGATGCCGGCTTATCAGCCGAAGAAAAGAATCCTGCACAGCCTAAATTTGAAAACGCACCAAGTGATAGATGTACCGGGCTCGGAAGGTATGTGGTCCCCGCGCTGGTCGCCGGATGGGCGTTTTCTGGTTGGGATTTCCGCAACCGCGCATGCCACCACGCTGTACGACGTTGCCACGCAGCGGCAGACGGCGCTTGCCCCCAGCGGCTCTTATCCCGACTGGTCTCCAGACGGGCAATTTGTCTATTATTACGTTGCTGGAAAAGACAGGGCTTGGTGGAGGGTACGGGTTCGCGACCGGAAACTCGAACTCGTGAGGAGGATGACAGACGTCCCGGAACCAAACAGCTACTGGTTTGTGCCGGCGCCGGACGGGTCCATTATCACGTGGCGCGAGGTCAACATGAGCGACATCTACGCGCTGAATTGGGAAGCGCCGTGACATCCACTGCGGATTTATGAGATTCGCCTATTAGCATGGGTTGTGCGTTAGCGCCTCTGGAGTTTCTCTTCTCGAATCTTCTCGTAAACTCGAACCTCGGCGGAGCCGAAGGGCACCTTCGGGGGGCTCCGTTGTTTCTCGTGCGCCACGCCCCACGCCCGCTTTCAGCCTGCATCTCAAGAAACGGGATGAGCCACAAAGTACTCCTCTAGGGCAGCTTGGACTTCCTGCACGCTGCGCTGGACGTTTTTGTCCATGGCGGCAACCACGGCCGGAACGGTCTTGGCGGACGCGGGTTCATCGTGATTGTAGTTGTGGGTCCACACGATCATGCCGGTCTTGCGGTCGCGCAGGCGAACGGTGTAGGTAAGGCGTGCCACGATTTCCGCGCCATCCACTTCGCCAAATTCATAGAGGCTGCCGGCCAGTGCATAGTCCCCACCGCCTTCACCGCGCACAATCATCACCGAACGAAAGCGCCCGGAGGACCGCAGTCCGCGGACGAGAGCATCCTGAAGCATATCCACCGGTGGAGCAATCCAACGCTGCTGTTGGTAGACGCCTAATTCCTGAGGCTTCACGCTGTAGACAATGCCCTCTTCCTTGAGGAGATGCGAAGAATCGAAAGTCCGGACAAGCAGCGTCACGTTGAGCGGGGCAGTCGCCGACGGCGCGCTCGTCGGGTAGGTCAGTTGATAGTACTTGATGGGTCGCGAACTGCCGCACGCGGCCAGAGCCAGCGCCAGAACTGCCGCGGCGAGTAATCCCACAAAGGGCAAGAGTAATCTTCGCGCAGCATTCACATCAGGTTGAGTATTCATTTTGGAGCTCAATAAGATCCTCATCGCTTATCTCCGGGTTTGCGGTCACGTGGCGCGCTGGAATTGATCAAACTGGAAGGCCGGGTCTTGATGGTGTCTGTAAAATCTTTTAGGTTCTCCGAAACATCGCGCAGGTTCAGCAGCAGCTGGTCGATGTTGTCGGAATTGCTGTCCAGCATTTGATTCAGCTGGTCGGTCAGTTGGGTGACGTTGGTGAGTACGACGCGCAGTTTCGCGATGGAATCGTGTATCCCTTCCTTGTTGTCCGTCACCACACCGTCGACATTCTTAATCGTCGCGTCAGCCTGTTTAAGCGCCTCGTTCGCTTGTTTAATCGCCTCGCTCGCCTGATCGACTGCCTTGTGTATTTGATCGATGAGCGGTCCAATCTTGGCGCTGGCCGCATTGACATTCTTCAGAGTGGATTGAATCTGCGGGCGATTTTCTTTTAGCATGCCGTGCATCTGGGCCAGGCTGCCGGAAACGTTGGCACGGTTCTGATCATTCAGCAGGTCATTTACGCGATCGACGGTGGTCTTTAACTGCGTGACGCGGGCATTGAGATTGGCGAGAAGTTCTTGCGCTTGCGGCGCCATCTTATTGATCTGTGCGGTGAGATCGTTGAAGCCTACATACGGCTGGGAGGCAAGCAGAGTGCCGGAAGGCGCGATGGGAGCTGCATGCGTACCGGGCAAAATTTCAAGGTGGTTGTCGCCCAGCGGGCTGAAGCTCATAATAGCCACCTTGCTGTCGGTCTTGACGGGCAACCCCTTCGTCACCGTAAACGTCAGATCAATCAGCGCGGGATCGTCGGGGTCAATCCTTATCTTAACGATGTGGCCGCTTTTCGGGCCGCCCGCATAGTGCACGGAAGCGCCAGGCTCCAGGCCGGCCGCGTTGTTGAATTTGGCGTAGTATATGGTGTCAGAGCCCGCAAACACGCCGGAGAGTGCGAACACGATAAAGATCAGGAGCGCCGCGGCGATCAGGACAAAGATACCTACCGATATTTGTTCACGTCTGGATTCCATCGTCAGTTGCTCTTCCTCTGCGAAGACTCGCCAGGCTTCGGGTGAGACTCCGTCAGCATTTGCAAATAATCTAGTTCCTGTGCAACGGCGGGTTCGGGGACACGATCAAGGAACTGCCGGACCTTGGGGTGTTTGCTGTTTCGCATTTCGGCCACCGTGCCAATGGCGATTACGTCGCCCTTGTTGATCAGCACCATCCGATCGGCGATCAGGAAGGCGCTGGCCAGTTCGTGGGTGACGACGATAATCGTCATGTGGAAAGCCTTTTTCAATTCGAGAATCAGGTGGTCGATCCCGGCGGCAATGATGGGATCAAGCCCGGCCGAAGGCTCATCGAAGAAAAGAATTTCGGGATCCATTGCGAGGGCCCGCGCCACCGCGGCGCGTTTTTTCATACCGCCGCTCAGTTCCGAAGGCTTGTAATCCTCGAAGCCCGAAAGGCCGACCTGATCGAGTTTCAGGCGAACCATGATTTCGATGGTTGATTCTTCCAGCTTGGTGTGTTCGCGCAGCGGCAGTGCGACGTTGTCGCCCACGGTCATGGAGCCAAACAGTGCGCCACCCTGAAACGACATGCCGATGCGTTTGCGAATATTATTGCGCTCCGATTCGGAGATAGCGGCAAAATTCTCGCCGCCAATCCAGATTTCGCCGGAGGTTGGCTTCTCGAGGCCCACCAGAGTGCGCAGCAGTGTGCTCTTGCCGGAGCCGGACCCTCCCAGGATGACGAGTGTTTCGCCGCGCTGCACGTCGAAACTAATGCCGTGCAGGATTTCACGGCCCGTGTAGCTGACGCGGACGTTGCGCAAAGAAATCATCGGACCGTCAACAGGCGGAGTTGTTTGGGCAGCAGAGTCAGCAAGCGGCGCCATCAGGACTAATGCCCTCCAAGGAAAAAGAATAGTGTTGTGAAAACCAAGTCGACAAGAATCACAAGGAAGATAGAAACCACCACGGCGCGTGTCGTAGAGCGGCCCACCTGCTCCGCGCCGCCACCGGTCATCAGGCCCTCCAGACAGCCAACCGCCGTGATCGTCATGCCAAACATAACGCTTTTGATGAGGCCGGTGGTTATGTCGCGCAGGGCAAGAGCGTCGATGGAAGACTGGATGTAGCCGATCCAGGTGAAATCGGCCTTCAGCACGCCAAACAGACTGCCGCCAATTACGCCCATCGTGTTCGCCCAGATGGTCAGGCACGGCAGCATGACGACCATGGCAATAAATTTGGGAGCAACCAGAAAATGGACCGGATCAATGGCCATGGTTTCCAGCGCGTCGATTTCTTCGCTCACTTTCATGGTGCCGAGTTCAGCGGCAAAGGCAGAACCAGAGCGGCCTATGACGATGATGGCGGTGATCAGAGGGCCCAGTTCACGGGTCATCGAGATGGCCACGGCACTCGCTACAAAATTCATGGCGCCGAATCTTTGGAGTTCATAGGCGCTCTGGAGAGCGAGAATCAGACCAATGAAAAACGTGATGAGAGAAAGAATGGGAAGCGCGCGAATGCCGGCTTCCATGGCTTGTCCGATGGCCTTATTAAAACGGACGGGCTTGCCGGTGAATGGACCGACAACCGTGGCGTAAGCGGCGCGGCCGGCCAGTGAGCCGAGCGCACCGACATAGGCAATCGTATCGAGAAAATTAACGCCGACCAGTCTAAGAAAGTCCACTAAATGCCTTGCACCTTCCGAAAGTACGGGTAGTACTCCATTAAGAATCCAGTGCCTGCTGCTCGTCTTCGAATATTTCGAAGATGGTCTGCAACCGGGCGAGGTGCATGACTTCCCGGACGTGTCTGGTCAGACCGTAGAGGATCAGCCGCGATCCAACGTCACGCGAGGCTTTGAGACCTTCCACCAGGCTGGCGATGCCGGAACTGTCCATGTAGCGGACGTGTTCCAGGTTCAGATAAACCTTGGCGATTTTCTTTTCCTTGATCTCGCCGAGAAGGGCTTTGCGCATTTGCGGGGAATGCGCCAGGTCGATATCGCCCGAGATGTCCAAAATAACGAAGCCTTCGAACTGTCGCGCCGAGATCTCCACGGTTTATTCTCCCTCCAGAACTTCCCCTGGCTCGGAATGAGCCAGATACTTCACCATTCGCAGTAGATTCTTGCCATCCTCGCGGCTGAATTCCACGATGTCCATACTTTGCTTCATGAAATGGATTCCTAAGCCCCCCGGCCGAATCTCATCCAGCGGCCGGCTCCGAAGTTTCTCGGGTTTGGCCGGCAGACCGGTGTCCTTGATCACAATCTCTACACCATACGGCACCGAAGAATCGCCGCCGCTCCACAGTCTCCGGCAGTCCAGCTCAATCGGCAGTCCCTCGCGCCCCTCGTAGGCGTGGCGGATCACATTCGCCAATGCCTCGTCCACAGAACGCACAATGGCACGCGCATCTGCCTCTGGAAACTGCATAACTTCGGCAGCCCTTTGCAACATGGAACGGACCACGCACAATGCCTCCAGGTCGCCCCTCAGATGCAGCGTCAGAAAAAACTCAGAGTGAGGTGTTATCTCGTTTCCGCTGTCCACCATTTTCACTTTGGGAGTGCACTCACCCATGAGCACCCGCCGACAGTACCACGCTCACCACACCCCCCGATGCGCCGGCGCCCTTTCAAATGTCCCTCGCCTTACAGAAAGTCCAGCCAGGCAAATTGCTTCCAATTCGACCCGGACTGCCTCCTCGACGGGAACTATACGGCTAACGAATGATACCGGACAGTTTACTCCATCGCAACTTTCGGGACCACCTTTCCGTAAGCCGGAGCCCCCCACCTGTGAGGGCCGCGCGTCTCCCGCACAGAACCGCGCCCGTCAGCAAGCGGACTCGGGCGTGCTCCGCAGCGTGGCACTTCAGTACTGAACCACGCCCGTGAGCAAGCCCCATATGCCCCGGAACGGCCACACTCCCCGCACAGAACCGCGCGCGTCAGCAAGCGGATTCGGGCGTGTCCTCTCGCACGGGCGAACCATGCCCGTGAGCAGGCCCCATAGCCCCGGAAGGTCACACTCCGGCACAGAACCGCGCGCGTGAGCAAGCGGATTCGGGTGCGCTCTCTCTCGCCGGGCATCGGCGCCCATCCCGAAGTGACCTTCCCGTTCGCATTGCGGAAAGTACCATAAGGCAAGGAGTAGGGTGCCGTGGCCACGCCTCAACACAAGGTTCAGACTCAACTCGGCCGATCCGCCGTCCGGATCTTTGCCGCCAATGATCGCATGAACCAGCTTCTCATCGAACATCTGGACCCAGCCGCCTGGAGAGCCAAACCGCCCGGCAAGGCCCGCACCATTGCGGCGATCTTCACGCACATGCACAATGTCCGCACCAAGTGGGTCAGGCTTACCGCTCCGCACCTGAAAGTTCCGCCCCAGCTCAACCGCGCGCACTGCACGCCGCAGCAGGCCCGTGCGGGATTGGCCGAGAGCGCCGCTCGCTGCGCGGAGATGCTTGCGGAAGCGCTCGGCGGTGGTGGGGGCCGCGTCGGGAAGTTTCTCAGAGACGGCTGGGCCCGGCCTTGGCCGGCTGGCGTGGAAATGCTCTGCTACATGCTTTCTCACGAAGCCCACCATCGCGGGCAGGTGTGTATGCTGGCGCATCAACTCGGATTCCCGTTGCCGAACAAGATCCAGTCCGGGATTTGGAATTGGGAGAAGCTGTGGAAAGAGTGCGGGTCGCCTGCCGGCCCCGGCCGCGATTCGTAAGGGATTGCGAGCGGTTGGGCGATTTGGGCTCCAGTTCAAGCAAGTCAATCCGACGACAATTTTGCTACAAGGAGGAGTGCGTTGACTATGACCGAATCGGAGAAACTCAAAGGCACGTTGTCGGCCATCTTCGAGCGAAAGGGACGCGATGGACGCTACACGCGCCTTTTTGAAAATTTGGAACCATCCCAGCAGGAGGCTCTACTCAAAGAGGTTTCATTGAACGCTGGAGAGTTGCCCGTGATTGGCAGCGTAGAAAGCCAAGGTACATGGCTCGTCGTCACCACCGAGAGGATCGTTTGGCGTCTCAGGAGCCAGACGCGAACGGTGTTCGTTCACGACGTTTGGCACGTAAGAGCTGACTTGCCCAGAATGGTGGCGACAGGCGTTAGGAAAGACCAACTGCGCGAGCTTGAAATAGAAACTGTGGGTCACGAGCACTGCACGATAGAAGTCGAAGAAGGTGCTCCACTCATGGGGGTCTGGAACGCATTGATGAATTTAGGTGCCCGCAACCGGCGAACGGAAAAGGAGCAATCCAAGGCAAAGGGCTGACCCAAGAAACATTCCAGGCTAAGCGGCGCTCAAAGGCCGGAGCAGCGGGGAAAATGAAGCGCATGACGGCGAAACAGGGCGAAATGGGCACAGACGCAGTTTAAGTCGGGCGAAATGGGGACGGACGGAGGTTACGTCTGAGCAGCCTCAGA
>CAWIQM010000017.1:0-364359 GCA_963838245.1 uncultured Acidobacteriaceae bacterium
CTCGAAAAAGTCCAGCAACGGGTTCGCGCCGCGTGCGACCGCGCCGGCCGCGAACCCAATTCCGTCACCCTGCTGGCCGTGACAAAAACCCAGCCGCCGGAAATCGTCGCGGGCGGCGGCGGATCTGGGTTTGATGTTGTTCGGCGAAAACAAGGTGCAGGAGGCCAAGGCGAAAATCCCGCTGTGCCCCGGCCGGTTGCGCTGGCATTTCATCGGCCATTTGCAGTCGAACAAATGCCGCGACGCGGTGGAATTATTTGAAATGATCCAGAGCGTGGACAGCCTGGCGCTCGCGCAGGAAATCAGACAAACGCGCCGGAGCAGGCGGCCAGGACAATGCCGGTCCTGCTGGAAGTGAATGTCGCGGGCGAAGCGAGCAAGTTCGGTTACCCGCCGGAACGATTGCTGGCCGAGTTGAAGGAAATCGACGCGCTGCCGCGAATCGAAATCCACGGGCTGATGGCCGTGCCGCCCTGGTCGCCGGAACCGGAAAAATCGCGGCCGCACTTCCGGCGGTTGCGCGAATTGAAGACGGGAATGCGAACAAATCCTCGGCGCTCCCCTGCCCCATTTGAGCATGGGCATGAGCGGCGATTTTGAGGTGGCGATTGAGGAAGGCGCGACGATGGTGCGCATCGGCACGGCGCTGTTCGGTCCGCGACCCAGGGCCAGAAGGCGCGCGGCAACGGCTGGATTGAATTTTGCTGCAATTCCGCCTGATGAATTATTTTCCAGCAATGACTATCGAGACGTACAAACGGGAAATCGCCGAGGCCGTCAAGGCTTACGACAATATATCGTGTGCATTGACAAGACGCCGGAGGAATTTGAGGTATCGCTCACTTCGCTGATGGCAAGCCATCGGCCTACGAAAATCGCGGCGAAGGATTGCGCCACGGCATCGCGCTGGACAAACAGGTGACAATCATTTTGAGCCAAAGCGACGAAGCCCGGCCGTTGTGCGGGATTTATTTCAACCTCCATTCGCCCTACCAAAAAAATGCGCTGCCCAAAACCGTCAAGTCGTTCACCGAAAAATCGCGAAAAGCGGAAGAATAAATTTTTGGCGGAGCCGGCAAGCCTCGCCCCTCCGGAATAATCACTGGTCGCGCACTTCATCGCCGACCTGGGCGTCACCGGTGACGAGGTCGGCCACGATGTTATTGTCCCGCTGCGGCCCGGTGATTTTGAGCTCGCCCACCTTCAAACCGTCGCGATAAAGAAAAAGCGTTTGATCCAGGTTCGGCATCTGGCTGACGGGAAAACTCAATACCACAAACCGGCCGGTGGCATTGTAGGAAGCCACCCTGGCCGTAAGCGAATTGTCCGGCGTGACAACGGTCTGCGACGTGAGCGCGGCGGGCGCCGGGGCCGGGGATTTCCCTGCCTGTGAAAAATACAGCCGGAAGCCAGCATTCCGGCGAACAACAACAGCGTCAGCGGCGTGAGCGTCTTCATCGCAACAGTAAAACGTGCGGCGGCGCGAAGGTCAATGCACGATTCGGTCAATGAAATTTGTTTGACCGGCGTGGCGCGCGACTTAATTTGCCCGCATGGATCATTCACCCGGTTTTTTAAATCTGGTCAACGACGCCAAACAACGCGTCAATGAAATCAGCGTTGCCGAGGCGCGCGCACGGCTGGCGGCAAAATCCCAAGATCGTTCTGCTGGACGTGCGGGAAGACCACGAATGGCAGGCCGGACATGCCGTCGAGGCCGCGCATCTGGGCAAGGGAATTCTGGAACGCGATTTGGAGAAGCTGTTTCCCGATCCCAAGACGGAAATCATCATGTATTGCGGCGGCGGATTCCGGTCGGCGCTGACCTGCGACGCCGCGCAAAAGATGGGTTATCGAAACGTCCACTCGCTCATCGGCGGTTACAAAGGGATGGTGCCGGCGGGCTGGCCGATGAAAAGCGGCGAATAAAACCGTAAACGTCCGGCTTGTGGATTTTGTTCGGCGTTCCTCCTTCAGGCGGCCCAACAAGCCGCGTAAACGCGGAACTTCAAACTCAAACAAAGAGCATTCAAGCCGATCGTGGGGGTTATCTCGGTTCCAGACCGGCGGTCGCGTGCGATGCCGCGCAAAAAATGGGCTATCGCAACGTCCACTCGCTCATCGGCGGCTACAAAGGAATGGTGGCGGCAGGCTGGCCGATGAAGAGCGGGGACTAAGGCACAAACGGCTTGGTATTCTCAGAAACCTTTATGGATGCATATGTTTCTTCGAAGTTTTTTATGCACCAAAAAGTTCGCAAAGTTAGGATTGAGAGCTGCTAGCCAATGCAAAAAGGCGAGGACAAAAAGCGACACCCAAATAAGGACAACAATCAAACCCGGCTGACTTGCGTCTACCAGGACGCCGAAGCCGTTCAGGACCGGCAGCTTCGAGCAGCCCGTCGGGTTCGTCAACTGAGCACCAAAAATAGCGCTGTCCTTGACCTTCCCGGACGAATTGAAGAAGTGCACGCCGGCAAGTCCGGGACTGCAGGTAGCAACTGTGTTGTGACTGGCGTCGATCGCCAGATTCTCAATAACCACACCCTGCGTATTCATCACCGTAATGACCGCCTCGGTCGCCAAACCCATCAGATCCGTCAACGCGGGCTGGAGCAGAACCCGGCTGACCCCGTTTACCTCAATCCCGACCAATTTCAGCGGCTTCGTAATGATCAACTGCTCCGCGTAGAGCGCCGGGCAGATGTCAATCTCGTCGCCAGGACCGGCGGCGCTTACGGCATCGCCAATCGTCGTGTATGTAGCACCCGGGCACGGCGTACTGGGCTGCCCGACGACCAGCTTCTTTCCGGAGCCGGTCCAATCGTCCCAGTGTCCGTCATCGGCCATCGCGCAGACTGTGCCCGCCATGAAGAGGGCCAGCCAGAAATAAGTGATGCGTTTTGTCAACATAGTCGTTCTCCTTGTCAGAAGTGCTGTTCTTTTCGTCCGCCAGTGGCGGTTCGAGTTGCGATTATGGAGTCCCCCCGTTGAGTGGATAAATGGGCAGCGGATGATCTGTGGGTGATCTCTGGGTAAGCGCCCAAATAGGTGGAAATACGGGGTTTCGGACTGCGTGTTTAAAGTGCTATTCTCGCTAGAATTCACCCACCGTGCCGGACATAACCATTCGCCGCGGTCGCCGATTTCGTTTCGGGCCTTTCGAACTGGACGTGCGTGCCGGTGAACTGCGCAAGCACGGCATCCGGCTGCGGCTCCGCGAGCAGCCGCTCCAGATTCTGCTTCTGTTGCTGGAACACCCAGGCGAGGTCGTGACGCGCGGCGAGATTCGCCTCAAGCTATGGCCGAACGAGACCGTCGTCGAATTCGACCACGGAATTAACGCGGCGATTAAGAAGCTGCGCGATGCACTGAACGAGTCGGCCGAGGAACCACGTTGCATCGAAACCGTCGCACGCCGCGGCTACCGGTTTCTGGGGGAAGTCGAGATCATCGAAGCATCCTCCTCGGAATCGTCGTCTCCTTCCGAACCTGCCCTCGATGTTCCGACGGACGATCTGGAGGGGAAGACCGTCTCCCACTACCTGGTCCTGGACAAACTTGGCAGCGGTGGCATGGGTGTTGTTTTCCGGGCCAAGGATCTCAACCTGAATCGAAACGTGGCGCTGAAGTTCCTGCCCAGAGAATACAGCCAGCATCCGGAACCGCTGGAGCGTTTCCAGCAGGAGGCCCGCACCGCCGCGGCGCTGAACCATCCCAACATTTGCACCATCTTTGAAATCGGCGACCATCAGGGCCGCCCGTTCATTGCCATGGAGCTTCTGGAAGGCCAGACTCTGAAGGACCTGCTGGCTGAGGGGCCGCTGCCACTCGACGAACTGCTGGAGCTGGCGAGCCAGATGACTAGTGCACTGGGAGCGGCGCACAGCAGAGGGATCGTCCATCGCGACATCAAGCCAGCCAATATCTTTGTCACCCAGCGAAGGCGAGCTAAGATCCTTGATTTCGGCCTGGCGAAGCTGTTGCCCTACCGGTCGTTAAGCACAGTCCATGAGACCGTACCTCCGAATGCGGCGCCAGCTTCGGATGCCTGCGAGCCTCAGGCCAGTCCCAGTTCTCCCTTGGGAACTGTTGCCTACATGTCGCCGGACCAGGTGCGGGGCGGGGACATAGACCCGCGCTCCGACATCTTCAGCCTGGGCGTGGTCTTGTACGAAATGGCGAGCGGCAAGCGCGCTTTCGAGAGTGCTTCGCCGGTGGAGACGATGAATGCGATTCTGAGCGCCGATCCGCCTGAATTGCCGCACTCCGTGCCGCCGAGTCTAGACAGGATTGTGCGCCGCTGCCTCGAAAAGCAGCCGGCCCAGAGGTTCCAATCGGCAGCGGACCTGGGTCTTGCGTTGCACTCTCTGTCGCTTGCTCCACCGGCCGAAGAACGACCCGAACAAGCCACGTGGTTGCATCGCGCGGGGCTGTATGCCGGCATCGTGGTCATCGTCCTGCTGTCGGCCGCGGTATTGGGACTGGCACTGCTTTGGCCGCGCCATCAGAAGACGGAGCTGCCACGGCTCACAGCGCAGATCTTCGGCACAGCGGCCACGCGCAATCCAATGGCGCTGTCGCCGGACGGGCGGCAGGCCGTGATTCTCACTGAAAAGGACATGGTGGTGAGGTCACTCGATTCCCTAGTCTCCCGGACTCTTCCGGGAACCGATGCGGGGTATGACCCTTTCTGGTCACCCGACGGGCGCTCGCTCGCCTATTTCGATAACGCTGACAATGAACTCAAACGCATTGATGTTTCGAATGGCGCCATCCGCACCCTGTGCCAGTCCGGGACGGGTTCGCGCGGAGGCACCTGGGGCCCGAACGGCACGATACTTTACAGCGTCGGTGGAGACGTCATGCGCGTTTCAGAAAACGGCGGCACTCCCGTTGCAGTCACAGCGATAGAACACCCGGGCCGTAACGCTGGTTATTGGTACCCAAAGTTTCTGCCTGACGGACGCCACTTCCTGGCCCTAAAGACCGGACCACAAGAACGGGGAATGAACGTTGTCGTGTTGTCGCTGGATTCAAGAGATGAGAAACGGATCGTGATGGCCACCAGTGCCGCCACCTACGTCCCGACCGGCCATCTTCTATTCCTTCGCGGCACCACCCTGGTGGCGCAGCCATTTGACCTCGACCGGTTGCGCACCACCGGAGATGCTATTCCGGTGGTCGAAGACGTGGGTTACTATACTCCTTCCCGGGGTGCGACTTTCTCGGCCTCCGATAACGGCTTGCTCATTTATTCGGGTGGTGGTGTGGGCCACAGCGACCTGGCTTGGTACGACCGCTCCGGTCACCGATTGAGCACACTGGATGACAAGAATCTGTATTTCGATTTGTCGCTGGCGCCGGATGGCAATCGGCTGGCAGTAAGCCGCGCCGATCAGAAGACGACCCTGATCGACATCTGGGTTCTTGAACTCACCGAAGCACGTGCGTCGCGGCTCACCTACACGGATAGCGGCGCCAGACATCCGGCATGGTCGCGCGACGGGAAGAAGATTGCCTACGAGTCGGCAGGTGAAATCCGGCTCATGGACGCCACAGGCGTCGGCAAAGAGGAAGTCATAGACACTTCCACAGATCGATTCGCGATGCCCGGAGATTTGTCGCCGGATGGACACAGCCTGGCTTACGAGGATCAGGAGGGCCGACTCGTGCTGCTGGCGCCGGGCAAGGGGCAGACCGCCATCTACGTAGGCCCTCAGGGCGTTCTCTGGCAACCCACCTACTCGCCCGATGGCCATTGGTTGGCTTATGTCTCTGAGGCATCGGGCCGTGTTGAGGTTTTCGTTGAATCGGTCCCGCCCGGCCGCGGCAAATACCAAATCTCGACGCAAGGCGGCGCCCAGCCTTTGTGGCGACGCGACGGCAAGGAACTGTTTTACCAGTCGCTGAACCGTACGATCATGGCGACGCCCGTGAAAACCGGCGCCCATTTCGAAGCCCGTGTGCCGCAGCCGCTGTTTAAGGTCAACACCGTTGGAATGCTGCGCTCTCGCCGGCATTACGCCGTGAGCCCGGACGGCCAGCGCATTCTGGTGAACGTCTGGCCGGAGCGTGAATCGTCGGAGCCCGTTATCCTGATGCAGAACTGGCTGCCGACGCCGAAGTAGGCAGACGAAATCAGAGCTAGTGAAAAACCGAGTCCCTACTGTCTCGCTGGAAAGCCGAGGACAAAATGATCGGTCTCGGCAGAATCTGCAGGCTCGACGTCGCCGATGAAGGGACCCCGCAGGCGGGGCGCACTTAGGAAGCCGGGGATTGAATCAATCTTTTCACTTACTCTAAGTCGCTGTTACAGTCCTGGCGGTCTGGCGACCGCCCAGGTTTTTTGGCGAGGAAAATGCAGTTACCCTTGCAGTCGCTGTTAATTGCGATAAAGCGAGGAGTTCAAGCGCAGCAGTGAGTAGATTTAGCAGCGACAGTCAGGAGAAGGAAATGAATTATCCATGCACAGTCTGTGGATCTACCTGGGGTCAGGCAGTCGCTGACGCAGCAGCGCTCGGCATACAGCCGGCACTTTTACGAAGCACATACACTTGCTGTCAGATCACGGAGTGGGCCCTCGAGCAACAGTTGGCCTGGGCCGAGGCGGCACAGGATGAGCGCAGAGTGGCGAAACAAGAGGAGGAGGAGACAGAAGGGGTGCTCGTTCCGGTGCATCTGCGCCAGCCGCAGACTGCGCGCCTCAGGGACCATGTGCATCGCCACTGAGAGGGCATTCGTGATGCGAAGACAGACTGTCTATCTGGAAGCGCCCGAGCGAACGCAGGATCTGCTGAACGTTAAGTGGACTTTGCTATCGGCGGGATATGCCATCGGTTCAACGTGGCACGACGATGCAAGGAGCACGCCGGCATTGGCCTTCAACGAACACTGGAACGGAACCAGCCTGGAACAACTTCAGGCATGTGATTTGCTGATTGTCTTCCGCGGGAAGAAAGAGAACGCCGTCCTGGAAGTTCCCATGATGGCGGGTTTCGCGCTCGCGCGCGGCTTGCGAATCGCTTGGATAGGAACGCCGGTCCGCGGACTGAGTGACTTCCATCGAGTGCAGCAATTCGACACGGCGGATGATTTCCTGAAACAGATTCTGGAGGAATTGCCTTCGTTGCCAATTTTGGAAGCCGAACGGCTTGCAGCGTAAACAAGGCAGGCCGTTTCTGAATATGCGCGCAGCCTGACGACACTCCATTAAGCTCCTGGTCTGCCTTTGAGTCCGCATGATAGACTTCGGGCGTCAACAGACGCGGAGGTCTAAGTGAACCCTCTAAGCAACCCCGGCAGGCGCGATTTCGTGAAGTCCGCCACGACCGGACTCTTACTTCTCAATTCAAAGACAGTCTTTGGTTCGCAAGCCAATTCGACCGTCGAACTAGGCCTGATCGGCTGCGGCGGGCGTGGCAACTGGATTAGCCCGTTCTTCCCCGAATACACCGGCGCGAAAATCGTCGCCGTGGCGGACGTGATCAAGGATCACCTTGACTCGACACGGCCCAAGTTCGACGTGGATCCTTCGCGGGCGTACTACGGTCCCGACGCCGCGAAGGAGCTGGCGCACTCGAAGCTCGATGGCGTCATCATCGAGACGCCACCGCTGTTTCATCCGGAGCAGGCCGAGGAGGCCGTCAAAGCGGGCAAGCATGTTTATTGCGCTAAGCCCATCGCGGTGGATGTGCCGGGATGCCTGAGCTTCAAAAGCACGGGACAACTGGCCGCCACCAAGAACCTATCCTTCTGGGTCGATTTCCAGACGCGGGCGCAAGAAGTGTTTCAGGAAGTGGCACGGCGGGTACACGCCGGCGATATCGGGACACCGGTGTTTGCGCAGGTCTTCTATTACGCTGGCCGGCCTTCCAAAGATAAAGGCAAGCCCGGCATGGACCCCGGCGAGCAGCGCCTGTTGAATTTCTACATGGACAAGGCGATCGGCGGCGACATCATCGTCGAGCAGAACATCCACGTCATCGATGTTGCCAACTGGCTCATGAATGGACACCCGATCAAAGCGACAGGAACGGGAGGACGCGCCGATTGGAAGGGCACGGGCTACGACGCGGGTGACGCCTTTGACCATTTTCTGGTGACTTACTGGTATGGCGATGGGGTTCAAGCCGACTTCAGTTCCAACCAGCTGACCAGCAGCTTATCCGATTTGTGCGTGCGCGTCTTCGGCATCAAGGGCTGCGCCGACACGCATTACGGCGGGTTGGTGCGGATCACGGGCGAGAATGCGTGGAAGGGTTCCGACAAGGACGATACTTTCAAGCAAGGGGCGATCAATAACGTGAAGGCGTTTGTCGCCAGCATTCGCGACGGCAAGCCGATCAATAATGCCGATCAGTCGGTGGAGTCGAACCTGACGGCGATTCTCGGCCGGACCGCGGCGTATCAACAGCGCCTGGTGACTTGGGACGAGCTGCTGCAATCGAAAGAGCGGATGCACGCCGACCTGAAGTTGAAGTGGTAGTGGCGGGTTAATAGCGAGCCCGCGGCTTCTGAAAGCTTTGTTGCATTTCGATCCATCGTTGTCGAGCCTCCAGAGCTTTGCGTTCGCTCCTTTACAGTCGCGGCTCCGAAACTTGTACTCGTTTGCAGCGAGAGGCTACTGCAGTTTGATCTGATGCGCTTCCAGGGTTTCGCCGGAGCTTTGTTCGAAGCGCGCGACGGCTTTGTTGTACTCACTGCGTGCGAGCAGCAGGCGGCGGCGAGAGTCGAGATACTCGTTCTGGCGCGTAAGCACCAGGAAATTGGTGGATTCGCCGGTCTGGAAGAGGCGCGTTTCGCTGTCGAGCTTCTCGCGCGCTGCTCGGACACTGGCGTCGGAAGCGGTCATGCGCTCGCGGGTCGATTCCAAGGACTGAATGGAGTTGCGCACATCGGCGGCAATCAGCTGCTGAGCTTGCGCTTCTTCCAACTTGAGACGCTTACCCTCCAAGGTTGATTCAGCGAGTTGCGCCTTGGCGGCCCGATTGCGAAACGTGAATTCGAAGTCGACGCCGGCGCGCACGGATTGATAACGGCCCGCGAAAACCGACTCGAGCGCGGTGCCATAGCCGCCAATGACATTGGGCGGAAGAGCATACGACGGTGGAGCAATGGGCGGAATGCCCACGATTCCGGAGATGATGTTGATTTGCTGGTAGATGCTGCCCAGCAGGGTATCGAACGGGTTGCTGGCGCTAGCGCTGAGCGTGCCGGCGAGTCCCTGATTCGTGTAGAGACCGGTGAGGTTTATTTGCGGCAGCGTCTGGTTCTGGTCCAGGCGGCGCTGCAGCAGGTTGGCATCCTGGCGGTAGCGAATGTCGCGCAGTTCCGGGCGTTGCTTCATCGCGCTCGCCACGGCGTCGCTGAGCTCCGCTGCACCGGCTGGCGTCAAAAGGCGGTCGTCCACAGGCAGGATTTCTTTATTCCAGAGCGGATCCTGGCGGTCGGGGAGCAGGAGTGTTTTGAGATTGTTCTCGGCCTGGGTTACAACGCTGACTGCCGCAAACAGCGTGTCGCGGCGGCGCTCCAGCTCGGCCTGCGAACCATATACTTCGACAGGAGCGAGCGTGCCGGCTTTGATCTGGCGTTCGTTCTGATTGAGCTGTTCCTGCGCCAGGCGCACCGCTTCGGTTTCAACTTGCACGTCTTCGCGCGCGGCCACCAGGTTCCAGTAGGCTTGCGAAACCTGGGTGACGATATCGATGACGCGCTCCTCAAAGATGACTTGGCTGTCGTCGGCCAGCTTGCGACGGACGAGGATCTGGGTGCGTTCGGCATCGGTGGCGCGGTTGCGAAGCAGCGGGATGCTGAGGTTCACGGCAAGGACCGATGTGTAGAACGGGTTAAGGGAATTGAATGGGGTTGTGCTTGTGTTGCGGGCGTTGTCGAACTCAATACCAAATGTGGCGCCGGTATTGGGAATGGGCTGCTCAAACGTGAAGTTCTGCCGGAAGAAGTGCTCGGAAAGAACTCCGTTGGCGCCTTGCAAGACCGAAGTGGTCGGGCTATTCCGGGTTTCGATGCCTGGCAGCCAGTGGAAGCGCCCATCAAATGCACCCTGGGCAAAGCGGATGGCCTGCTTGGATAAGTCAACGTCGACTTGCTGGATGGCGATATCCAGATTGTTCTTCAGGGCGAGCTGGATGGCTTCTTCGAGCAGCAGACGCTGCTCGCCGCCGCTGATTCCAACCCGCTGCGGGACGGTGACTGTGGCGGGCGACGCCGGTAGTTGCGCCGGGGCAGGGTTGGGGCTCGCCACCCGGGCCGCTGTCGAAGTGGACTGAGGTACAGTATCTTGGGCACTGAGCGCCAGCGAACACGCAACGAGCGTGGCTATGGTTCTTGTCATCGTATTCATCCGTTGGCGCTTCACGGTTGGCTGACCAGCTCCTCGGCCGTGGCCGGCATCGGCTGCAGCGAGGACACGGCAGTTTTCCGGCGCCATCGCAAACGAAGATGGCCGAGGTCGTCGAACACGGAATAGAACACCGGGGTGGCGAGCAAGGTGAGCAACAGACACAACGTCTGGCCGCCGATGACAACGATGGCGACCGTTCTTCTGGACTCGGCGCCGGCTCCGGTTCCCAGTGCCAGCGGAATCATGCCGGCTACCAAGGCGGCGGTGGTCATGAGAATCGGCCGCAAACGGTCTTCGCAACCCCGGATGATGGCTTCGAGCCTGGGCGCGCCCTCCCGGCGTAGCGCCTTAATGTGATCGATCTGCAGGATGGAGTTCTTCTTTACGATGCCGAAGAGGACCAATACGCCCAACGACGTGTAAATGATGGAGAAATTCTGGCCGGCAATGATCAGCGAGATCAAGGCAAACGGGATGGAAAGCGGGAGGCTGATCAGGATGGTGACGGGGTCTATGAAGCTTTCAAACTGAGCCGCCAGGATCATGTACATGAAGATGATGGATAGCAGGAACGCAAACATAAAGCCCCTCGCGGCGCGGCCGAATTCCTTGCTAGCGCCCGTGAGGCCAGTCTGGTAGGTGGACGGGATGTTGAGGTCCTTGACGGCCTGGTTGAGAACCGGCAAAACGTTGCTGATGGCCTGGCCCTTCACGATGTTGCCGCTGATGAGTACCTGCCGCTGGCGGTTATAGCGCTCGATTTTAGTGGGGCCTGTCGATGGCGACAGGTCGGCGACATTGCTCAGCGAGACGTTGCCGAGCTTGGTGGATGGAACATACAGCTTGGACAGCGCGTCGGGAGAGTTCCGGAACTTCTCGTCGACACGGAGCTGGACGTCGTAGCGGTCGTCACCTTCGCGATAGTAGGTGACCTGCGAGTCGCCCGCCACCAGCGTTCGCATGCCGTTCGCAATGGAGTCGACGTTCACGCCGAGGTCCGAGGCCTTATCGCGCTTGATCAGAATGCGCACTTCCGGCTTGCCGGACTCGTAGGAAGTATCGAGATCGACCACGCCCGGCATAGCGGAGAGCTTCTTCATGATCTCGTGCGCATAGAAGTCGAGCTTATTCAGATCGGGCCCCTGGATATAGAACTGCAGGTCCCATGCTTGTCCAAATCCTTGAATGATGGGCGGCGGGGAGACCGCGATGACCAGCCCGCGGAATCGGGACAGCCGTTGGCGAGCCATGTCCATGATCGCCGTCTGGCCTTGTTTTCGCGCGCCCATCGGAACCAGCTCGACCAGCACCGATCCCCGGTCCACCTGCCTATTAATGTCGGAGCCGATGGTGAGCAACAGGTTCTTGACGCCCGGCAGTTTGCGGAGCTCCGCCTGGATGTCCTGCATGACGGCGTCCGTGCCGCTCAGCGACGAGCCAGGCGGCATGCGGACGGAAACTTCAAACTCGCTTTGATCGTCGACTGGAATGAATACCTTGCCCACGATCATAAAGAGGGGCACGATCGACACCATGATGATCAGCGCGATGGTGACGATAACCCAGCGATGGGCCATGGACCAACGCAGCATGGCGCTATAGGGCCGGTCGACCGCACGGAACATCATCGAGTCCTTGGTTGCGCCGTGCTTCTTGATGCGCAGGAAGCGGGAGCAGAGCATGGGCGTCAACGTGAAGCTGACCAGCAAGGAAACCATGATGGCGAATGCGGCGGTGAAGCCGAAGCTCGACATAAACTTGCCGACAATGCCCTGCATCATTGCGACTGGAATGAAGATGATGACGAGACTGAGGGTGGTAGCCATCACGGCCAGACCAATCTCTCTGGTGCCCGAAATGGCGGCTTGATAGGGTGTCAGGCCCTTCTCTTCCGCGTTGCGATAGATATTCTCCAGAACGACAATGGCGTCGTCGATGACAATGCCGACCATCAGCACCAGTGCCAGCATGGTCATCTGATTCAAGGTGAAGCCCATGTACGCCATCAGTGTGTAAGTCGAAATGATGGAGGTGGGGATGGCAATTGCCGCGATAAGCGTGGAGCGCCAATCGCGCAGGAAGAGAAAGACGATGACGGAGGCAAAAATGCCGCCCAGGACCAAGTGTTCCTGAACTGCGTGAAACGATTCAGAGATAAAGCCGCTCTGATCACGGGTAAAAGTGATCTCGAGATCGGGCGGAAGGGATTGTCTGAGCACGGCGATTCGGTCCTTGAGAGCCTTGATGACTTCCAGGGTGTTTGTGCCGGCCTGCTTACGGACCTCCAGTAAGACGGCGGGCCTTCCGTCGAGCCGCGCCTCGCTGCGTGGCTCTTCATAACCGTCGACGACGTAGCCGATGTCGCTGACCCGGATGGGGCGGCCGCCGACATTCGCGACGATGATGCGGCTGAAATCGTCCGGATGTTCCACGCGGCCGAGCGTGCGCAACGAGACCTCGCGATTGCCCTGATCGATGCGGCCGCCCGGGATCTCGACGTTCTGTTGAGCTAGCGTTTGGCGGACCTGCTCGATGTTGAGGTTGTAGGAGTAGAGCTTCTCGCCGTCGATCCAAACTTGTATCTGCCGTTTGCGTTCTCCCACGAAACGAACCTGGCCAACACCGTTGATCGACTCGATGTTCTTCTTGATTCGATCGTCAACCAGTTTTGTTGTTTCTCGCAGATCGCGCGGCGAGGCAATCACGATGTTGATAATGGGCGAAGCGTCCGTTGCCAACTTGTCAATCACTGGCGCGTCAGCGTCTTTCGGCAGCTGGCTCAGGATCGTGGAGATCTTGTCACGGACTTCCTGCGCGGCGACGTCGGGGTCCTTCTCGAGGACGAACTGGATGAAGACCTGCGAGATGCCCTCCGAGGAGACGGACCGCAAGTCGTCGATTCCGCTGATGGTGTTGACCGCTTCTTCGATGCGCTTGCTTACTTGCGTTTCCACTTCTTCTGGCGATGCGCCGCGAATCGTCGTAGTGATCGTGACGGTAGGAAAGTCGATTTTCGGGAGTAGATCCACACCCAGGCGCGTGTAGGACGCGACTCCCAGAACCAGCAGCATCATGACCAGCATGGTTGCGAAGACCGGCCTCTTAATGCAGATTTCAGCGAGTTTCTGCATGAGCTAGCTCTTTCCGGCGGAGACTGGCGTGCCGTCGATCAGCATGGAGAGATTACTCACCGCGACCGTCTCACCGGGCCGTATCAGGTCAGTCGGGACTTCAATCCAGCCGTCCATCTTGTTGGGAGAAGTGAGCCGCACCTCGCGGGCCTTGCCGTCGCGCACCACAAAAACCTTGGTGAGCCCGGCGAGGGCGAACAGCGCTTGTTCGGGCACCACGGTGACTTCGGCTCCCGCCTGAGTTACCAGACGAACCTCAACGAACATGCCGGGGCGAAGCCGCGCGTCGGAGCCGTCGATCCGCGCTTCCACCATTAGCGAGCGCGACTTGGGATCGAGCGATGGATTGAGCTCGCGAACGGTGGCCTTGAAGACAACACCGGGGGCGGCATCGGTTGAGAAGACCAGCGTTGACCCGGGCTTCACCAAGCCGCTAACCGCTTCCGGCAGTTCCGCGCGCAGACGGAGCGGATTGGTCTTAACCAAAGTCAGGATGGTGGTGTTTTCCTTGGTGTATTGTCCAGGCGAAACGTTCTTCTCCGAGACCACCGCATCGAAGGGCGCCTTCAGGCTGCAGTCATTGATGCGCTTCTGTTGAAGCCCCACCTCGGCTTTCAGTCCGGCGATATTCGCCCACTGGGTGCGCATCATATCCAGGGAAGCTTCGAGCGCCGCTTCGCGCGCGTGCAGCGCTTTCTCCAGTTCGGTGAAGCGCTCCTGGGAGATGTCTCCGGTTTTGACGAGTTTGGCGGCACTCTCGTACTTGAACCGGGCATCCTCCATCTGCGCGCGCGCCTGCCGGATGGCAGCCGTATCGGTGGGAGCGCCGTCTGAATTCGGATCCAGACCAAGCTGGGCGCGCGCCTGGGCCAAAGCGGCCTTCGAACGCTCCAGTTGGAGCCGGTACTCGGTGCTGTCCAACTGGGCCACAACCTGACCTTTCTTCACAGGCTGTCCGAAGTCGACGTAGATGGCTTCCACCCTGCCGGCCACTTCGGAACTCAGGGCTACGCTTTCGTCAGCGAGTAAAGAGCCGGTCACGGAGATAGACCGGTCGACCTTGTGTGATTCCACCGCCGCCGTCTTCACCGCGATGGGGGCCGGTGCCGTTGCCTGCGGCTGATCAGTTGACTTAGGTTTTTGCGAGCAACCGCACAAAAACAGACCAGTGATGAGCGCCGCAGAGAATGCAACGCGGCGCATTAGGCTCTCACTCCGTTGAGAAAGATCGAAACGACCTCGCTGAGGTACGCTTCTTTCGGCGGCAAGTCTTCCGTCTTGAACTGGCAGGTAATCCGCCACAGCGAGTAGTCGCTCAAACCTCCACAGAAGTGCTTGGCTGCAACGTTCGGATGAACAGTCCGGAAGTGGCCGGCGTCGACACGCCGCTGAATATATCCGGCAATCATTTCCAGGAACCTGCAGCTCATTCGCGTGAAAAACAGTTCAGCCAGTTCATGTTTTTCCAGAGCGCTAAAGAACAGCAGGCGGATGAATGCGGGGTTTTGTTCATGGAAGTTGATGAGTATTTCTCCTACGCGGGTGAAGTACGCCACGTCGTCACCCGCGTCAGAGAGTTTCGCCAGTTCCTCACCAAGAGTGTCAGCTTCCCGCAATGAAACCGCATCGATGATTGCCGTATAGAGGTCGCGCTTGGTGGCGAAATGCTGGTAAATGGTCGGTTCGCTCACGCCGCACGCAGCAGCGAGTTCGCGGGTGGTCGTGCCCCGGAACCCGTGTTCGGAGAACAGCTCAATAGCGGTCTGGATGATAGCCTCGCGGCGTTCTTCGGCAGTCAGGCGGGAACTGGGCTGGGGTTGGGGCATTTCGATTTGAAGCTAGCAGACGCTAACCTAGTGTCTGCTAACTTAGTATGCACTAACCAGGCCGCTGGCGCAAGGGATTCCATGGCCACATCTGTCTTGGATTCGGAGGGGTTTCGAGGGCCGGCCGGGAACCGGCGTCAGGGAACGTGGCTCAACACGACGACAGCGTTTAAGCCACCAAAAGCAAAGGAGTTAGACATCGCGACCCGGATGGGAGCACGACGCGCATGATTGGGAACGACATCCAGAGCGCAGGCAGGGTCGGAAGCGACGAAGTTTGCCGTGGGTGGGATCAGCCCGTGGCGAAGGGCGAGCAGCGAGACCACCGCCTCCAGAGCGCCGGCAGCACCTAGAGTATGCCCGTGCATGGATTTGGTGGAGCTGACGAGCAGCTTCTCCGCATGCTTCTTGAACAGGCAATGGATCGCTACCGTTTCCGTTGAGTCGTTGACAGGCGTGCCGGTGCCATGAGCGTTCACATAGTCGACGTCCTCCGGCACGAGCCCGGCATCCTCTAAGGCCAGGTGCATCGCTCGAAGAGCACCCTCGTGGGTTGGCTGGGTCAGATGGTGGGCGTCGGAGCTCATGCCAAATCCGCGGATCTCGCCAAGAATCCGCGCGCCCCGTGCAACGGCATGTTCCCAGTTCTCCAGAACAAGCATGGCGCCGCCCTCGCCCAGGATCAAGCCGCGGCGGCCTAGTGAGAAGGGGCGGCACGTATCGGCGGAGACGACTCGCATTGCCTCCCATGCACGCAGCAGACCTTCCGCAAATACGGCCTCACTTCCACCCGCGATGGCGGCAGTGACAGCCCCGCTCCTCACCATCCAGAATGCCTGCCCGAGTGCGTGATTCGAGGAAGAACATGCGGTGGAAATGGTATAGGTGGGGCCGACAATGCCGAACTCAAGCGAGATGCGGCTGGCGCCCGCGTTTGACATCGTGCGTGGAATGGTCAGCGGAGCGATACGTGGATTGTTTTCGCGGTAAAGGCGGATGTAGCCCTCTTCTTCGGCGAACTGCCCGCCCACGCTGGTGCCCGTAATGATGGCGGTTTTTTCTTTCAGCTTGCTGTGAAAATTGAGTCCACTTTGGGCCACTGCCTCACGGGCCGCGACGGCGGCGAACTGGGCAAAGCGCTCGATCATGCTCAGTTCCTTCTCCGTAAAGTGATCCAGGCCGTGGTAGTCGTAAGCTACCGCACCTTGCTGGAACTTATAAGGAGGGTTACCGGGATTACGGAGAGGCTCAATCGCCGGCACTCCGTGAGAGAGCTTCTCCCAGCACTGTTCTACCGTGTTCCCGAGGGCGCAGACCGCGCCCATTCCTGTGACTGCTACCCGATGCATTACTTACGTAGGCGAACCAGCCTCGTCCTTCTTGTGCAGAAGTTCGCGCACGCCATTCACTGTATCTTGAATCGATTTGAGATTCTGCATGGCGTCGTCCGGAATGCTGATCTTGAATTCGCTTTCGAGTGCGAACACAATGTTTATCCCGTCGAGAGAATCGATTTTTAGCTCCTCAAAGGTGCTATCGATGGAGATTGATTCAACCGGGATGTGATGTGTTGCAGCAATGACCCGCATGACATGGGCGGCTAGCTCGTCATTGGTGGAGGCTTCAGACATACAGTAAGTGATTCGCTCTATCATACCTTCACGCCTCGTGACCGACTGAGTGGAACGGACAATGCGACCTAAGGCGCCGCCGTCGAAGTCGAGGAATAGAGGGAAAAAGGGGCCGGGTCGCACCCTAGGATCCCGGCCCGAGTGGCTGGTGCGATTTGGAGGAATCGCGCCAAGTCTGTGGAGGAAAGATCAGGAAAGCAAGCCGCCATGCCCCAGGCCGCCGACTTCCCAGGCCGAGACCTTGTACCGGGCGAGCATTGGAGGCAGCAACAGGTCGACCACGTTGGGCTTCAACGAGCGGAAACAGCAAGGCGCTGACAGGATGGGCGTGTCGCCCTGGTAGCCCAGCAAAAGCAGGGTACCGGGGTCCACGGGAGCCAAAAAGCGCTCCAGCTTGGCGCCAACCCTAATGAGCGCACGTCCAATGACATCTTCCGGACCCGCTGGTGTCGTGCTGGATGCCACCAGAACTGCCGCTGGTCGGCTGCGCAGCAAATGATGCAGGGCGCGAACGACCTGCTCCTCTTCTTCCACCGAAGCGATGGAATAACCGAGCTGCGCCTTCAGCCCATCAAGCCGAGACTTTACAGCACCCTCGAACATCAGTCGCGCCCGCTCGCCTTGAACTGGATCGGTGTAGAGAACGTTGACTTTCGCATCGCGAATCGGGCGTGCCTGGAGGATTTGACCCCGGTCACTCAAGAGCTTGAGAATCGCATCGAGGTGACCGCGCGAGACCGCAAATGGCGCGCTCTTGACAGTCGCCATACGATCGTCCTTTGAGACGTAGCGGAAGTTGCTGGAAGTGGCTATTACGACGCCGCTGGTGCGGTTAATCTCCTTCAACAGCTCTTCGTCGACCAAGGCGCAAGAGGGTTCTGTAGCGAGCACATTCGCCCGGCCGCCGGCGGCAAGTTTAATCTGAGCCGACCCGCAGCACATGGCATTGGCAACGGCAAATACCGCCTCGTCCTCACCGACCTCGCCATCTTCGAGTTCGGTTACCCAGACCTCACTCATGCCTTCAGTTGCCAGCATGCGAACGTCTTCCGCGTTGAGGAGGTGTCCCTTCCCAAGAATCTTGCGCCCGCCAGGACGGAAAATCGAGCAGCACAACATCCGCCCGGCAGACTCGTTCACATCAACGGTAAGAGCTCGCATGCCAACCCCTCAGTACTTTGAAGCACTTCTAGTAGTACTACCAGTACGTGTTAGCACACTTGCTGCTCTGAAAGCTAGAAAAAACTTCCGTATAACGTAAAAATTACAGTTAACTGGGGGAAATCCTAGGAGAAGTCGGCATTTATCGGCTCTATTAAGTCATCTAATTCACAGTTGAATTGCCCGCAATTGGATCAATTCAGACGCGTGAGGAGCGACCTCCAAGAGGAAATGGCCGGACTCGTTGAGGGGCTTCAGTCTCTTCAGGACAGCAATTTCATCGCAATTCTGGAATTTCGGGCATCGCAGGCAGTCTTTCCAGGCTTTCAGGGGCAATTCGCCACGCTCGAATCTCACAGAACCCGAGTTTCCCAAAGAAATCCGGAACGTAGGTGAACGCGAAGATGGATTCAAGGTCATTCACACGGGCCTCTTCCTCCAACGCCTCAGCGATAGCTCTTCCGACCCCACAGCCCTTCAGGTCACGGTTCACCGCAAGAGATCGAATTTCCGCAGTGGTTGGCGTGTAGAAGTGAAGAGCTCCGCAGCCCAACAGACCGTCACCCTCATAGGCGACCGAGAAATCGCGAATGTGCTCCGACATGTCGAATTCCGTGCGAGACAACATGATGCCGTCCGCCGCGTAGGAGTTGGCCAGGGCGAGAATTGGGCGGACATCGCGTATGGCGGCCTTACGTACCGCGATGGCGCTGGTGGTTGAGGTCATCGTATTTGCCGGCCAGTTACTTTGGTCCCACAGCCGGCTGCGGCTGAGGGCGAGTCGGCCAACAGGCGAGCGCAGATCTCCGGCTCCCGGCCGGACGCGATCCAAACTTCGGCGATGCCGGCTTTCAGTGCGGCCTGAGCTGCTTCCAACTTGGCTTGCATTCCGCCCCGGGCAATTCCGGAGGCCACGAGTTGAAGACAGTCGTCTGCCGTCAATAGGGACATCACTTCGCCGCCGGCGCCTCTCACTCCGGGCACATCGGTAAGAAATAAGAGACGGTCAGCACCCAGGCCCACCGCGCAGGAGACAGCCATTTGATCGGCGTTGACGTTATAGATATTGCCGTGTTCGTCCCCGGCGATACAAGCAATCACCGGGGTGTAGCCGCCCTCCAACAAAATGTGCAGGAGCCTGCCGTCTGTTTTCTGCGGTTGGCCGACGAAGCCGAGCTCCGGATCGAGCTGGCTGGCCAGGGTGAGAGGCCCATCGAGTCCGGAGAGCCCGACGGCGCGACTTCCTTGTGCAACCAGTGCGGTCACCAACTGCTTGTTTACGGTTCCGGCGATAACCTTCGTCACGGCATCGATGACATCCTCGTCGGAAACTCGCAATCCCCCGACAAACTGGCTCTTGACGCCGCGCGCATCGAGAAAAAGAGTAACCTGCTTACCGCCTCCATGAACCAGGACGAGCTCGTGATCGCGCCTGACTGCGGCCAATTGACGAGCGAGGCCGTGGCGGGCGTCGGAATTTTCGAGCAACGTTCCGCCCAGCTTGATCAGAACTCTCACAGCAGGCCTTCCGTCTCATCAAAGCCCAGTACGAGGTTCATGTTCTGGACGGCTTGCCCGGCCGCGCCCTTCACCAGGTTGTCGATTACCGAGACAATAACGGCGCGATGGCTGCCGGCATCAAAGACGAAGGCGATGTCGCAGAAGTTGGTGTGCCGCACGGCATGCAGGTCAGGCAGTTTGCCGGGCGCATACAGCCGGATAAACGGTTCGGCCGCGTAGCGCTCTTCATAGATCGTGAGCAGATCAACGGCCTTCTCGATGCGCTGAGTCCGAAGGTAAATCGTCTCCAGAATGCCGCGCTCCACAGGCAGAAGTTGCGCGGTAAAGGTGAATTCGCGCTCGCCTAAACCGGAATTCTGAAGCACCTCGGGAACGTGCCGGTGACGAATCACGGAATAAGCGCTGAAGTTGTCCCCGACTTCACAAAAACTTGTCTTTAAGGTCGGTTTTCTGCCGGCTCCACTAACCCCCGACTTAGCGTCGCAGATGACTCCGCGGGTCCTATCGATCACCTCTGCATCGACCAGAGGGCGTATGGCGAGATTAGCGGCCGTGGGATAGCAGCCGGGATTGGCAATCAGACTGGCCCCCGAGATCTGCTGCCGGTTGAACTCCGGCAAGCCATAGACAGCGTCAGTCATCAATTGAGGCGCGGTGTGGGGTTCCGAATACCACTGCGAAAAAGTCTCCACATCCCGAAGACGGAAGGCGCCACTCAGATCAATTACCTTGATCCCCGCTGCCAGGAGGCCAGGCGCCAACTCCATGGACACTTCAACAGGCGTGGCCAGGAATACAACGCTGAGACCCTCCCCTTTCGCAGACTCGGGTGTCGCGGGTATGGTCTTGGGGAGCTTTCGGCCCAGCGGATGAACGCCCTTCTCCGATTCGGACCGGTGCTCCATGAGGTAAGGATCTACGCCGGGGTGGCGGTTGAGGAGCCGGACCAACTCTGCGCCACTGTATCCCCGGAACCCGACCACACCAACGGTGTGTGGCTTTGAGTATTTATTCACGGCAATGAATAATTATAAACAGATGCGGCTCTAGGTTTGCGAGCTGTCCAAATTAGAGTTGCTCGGCTGCAGAGCGCTCGGCGAGGTCACCAATGACCGGAATGTGGGTTGGTTCATTGCGACTTGCTTTGATCAACAAATACACCCAGGTGATAAACATCCCCAACTTGATCAGCTTCAACACGAAGGTGTGAAAGCCAATCAACCCAATCATGAACATCGGCGCGGCGGCCGAGACAATCAGCCACGCGATGAAGAGGTATAGCGACTGGAAGGCATCAAAGCGGACACGCCGGTTGTAGCGGTATTTCTGCGTGGCCAGGAAGATGATGGCGGGGATCACGCCGAAGACCGGAATGTAGCAAAGGACGGCGGCCGTGCGATCGGACATTCCTTGTAGGAAGTCCTGATATTGCGGCGAGGCGTAGTGAGACTGCGCGGAGCCACAGTTGTGGCAAAACGCCGCAGCGGCATCGACTTTAGCCCCACAATTCGTACAGAACGGCACGCCTTATCCTCTCATCTCACTCGAGGCAACCCGCCGACGGCGCTCATTGCAGCAATTGCAAGCTCCTCAGCAGCCAGCCTCTATTCAGTTTTACGCGAAAACGCGCAATTCGTTCCACCATTCAGGCGTTGATCAGGCGAAACGTCGGCGGAGCCGATTCCTCAGCCCCGCCGGCTTCTTATATCAGTCTTGACTAGTCTTGCGGAAATACACGATTCGCATTGTAACCGCCGCCGGGATCCTGGTCGAATTCAGGAGGCACCTCGAGAGAGGCACCGATGGTTGGATCCGGATCCAGCTTCGGCATCGTCGCCGACAAATTCGCCCGATCCAACTCAACGGTCTCTTTTAGAAGAGGCGCCGTAATGGATTTCGGACCTGTTTTTTGGTACTTCATAGCGATACGGTAGCAGCGCTCCCTGCGCGAGCTGACAGCTCCTTGCTTGTCTCTGCGAGAACGTCGCGCCGTAAGTAGCTGCAAAACCGAATACTTGCTAACGTCTATGGCAGAATTAAAAAGTTCGCATTGTTTGTGACCGGGGTCCCACAGCATGATTAAAGCCCGCTTATTCGTTTTTTCAGCCCTTGCAATCAGTGGTTTAATGCGTGCCGAAGTGCCCAGCGCAGTCGCTATCAAAGACGCGCACGTTGTGACTGTCAGTGGCGCGGATCTGCCCAAGGCCACCGTGCTTCTGCGGAATGGCCTGATCCAGGACGTCGGACCGAACCTCACGATACCCGCCGACGCCTGGGTGATTGATGGCACGTCGTTGACGGTTTACCCGGGGTTTATCGATGGCCTCAGCACCTGGGGGATCCCGGAACTGGCAACGCCAGCGGCGGGGGCTTCGCGCCCAGCAGCATCGACACCTGCCGCGACTCCGGCCCCTGCGGCGCAGACGCCACGATCACGCGGCCCCGAAGATCGTCCACAGACCTACAGCTATGACCGTGCTGCCGACATGATCAAACCGACCGACCGCCGGTTGGAAGCGGCTCGATCGGCTGGCTTCACCAGCTCCGCGACATTTCCGAATCGCGGCATCATCGCGGGCTTGGGCGCGATGATAAATCTGGCCGGCGATCGAGGATCGGAGATGGTCGTCGCGCAGCCCATCGGCGAGCAGATCATCCTGCGCACAGCTGGTTTCCGGGCAGGCTTTCCGAACTCACTGATGGGCGTAATCGCGTACGTGCGCCAGGTCTATCTTGATTCCGAACAGTACAAACAAGCGCAACTGATTTACAGCTCGCGTGTGAGTGGTCAGGAACGTCCGGCGTATGACCACTACCTGGAAGGCCTGGCAGAGGCTCCGCGAATTCTGCTGCCGGCCTCGCAGGCGCAGCAAATCGATCGCATGATCGCATTCTCGGCCGAATTGAAGCAGCCCACCGTTTTGTATGGATTGCACGAGGCGTTTAATCGAATCCAGGAGATCAAGCAATCGAATCTGCCGGTGCTTGTCAGCCTGAAATGGCCGGAGAAACCGCGCGAGTCGAATCCCGCGGATATCCCCAGTTTGAGAGAGCTCGAATTACGGGCGACCGCCCCAGCCGTACCCGGGCTGTTGGCGAAAGCGGGCGTAAAGTTCGCGCTTTACTCCGACACGGTGGACCAGGCCGCCGATCTCAAGAAAGCGATCAAGAAGGCGATTGACGCTGGTTTGTCCCGAAGCGACGCCATCCGCGCGCTGACTTTGAACACCGCCGAGATTTACGGTGTTTCCGACCGGCTGGGGAGCATCGACAAAGGGAAGATCGCCAACCTGGTGGTGATGAAGGGCGAAGCCTTCGAAGAAAAAACAACGGTCGAGTACGTTTTCGTGGACGGCAAGCTATTCAAGCCCTCCCAAGAAACGCAGGCGGCTCCGCCGGCGGGAGCATCGCAGCGGCCTGCGCGCGATGGTCACCGCGATGAAGCAGACACCTCTGGCGAAGCAGCGATCGGTACAGGGGGTAGGAACTAATGAGGGCCTTTATGCCGCTTTCTCTTCTGCTGGTTGGGCTTGCGGCCTCAGCACCGGCTGAGACGATCCTCATCAAGAACGCTACTGTGCTGACCGTGGCCAAGGGCACCATTGAAAACGGGAGCGTGCTGATTCAGGATGGCAAGATAGCCGCTGTCGGCAGGAACATCAGCGCGCCCGCGGGCGCAACCATCGTGGATGGAACCGGTAAGTTCCTGATGCCGGGCCTCATTGACTGCCACTCGCACACTGCCGTTGAAGGCAGCGTCAACGAGGGCAGCGTGTCCGATTCGTCCATGGTCAACATCGCGGATGTCATTAACCCCTACGACATCAATATCTATCGCGCCTTGGCAGGGGGCCTCACGGTCTCCAACGTATTACATGGCAGCGCGAACGCCATTGGCGGGCAAACGGTCGTGATCAAACTCCGCTGGGGGAAAACGGCGAAGGAACTGATCTTCGAGGGAGCCAAGCCCGGCATCAAGTTCGCACTCGGGGAGAATCCAAAACGGCAGGGTTATCCGCCTGACTTCTTCTCGGCGGGGGGGGCGCAGGAACGACGGTATCCGGGGACCCGGCTCGGCGTCGAAGATGAGATTCGGGAAGACTTCATCCAGGCCAAGATCTATCAGACGCAATGGCGCACTTATAACCAGCGTGTGGCGCGCGGTGAGCACCCCATTCCTCCCAAGCGCGACCTGCGCCTGGACCCGTTGGTGGAGGTCCTCGAGGGGAAGAGGTACGTACATGCGCATTCGTACCGGGCCGATGAAATCCTGGCGTTGATCCGGACCGCGGATGAGTTGGGGTTCAAGATTCGAACCTTCCAACACGTTATGGAGGGCTATAAAGTGGCGGACGAAATAGCCGCACACGGCGCAGGCGCCTCCACCTTCAGTGATTGGTACGGATACAAGTACGAAGTGATTGACGCCACTCCATACAACGCAGCCATCATGACCAAGAAGGGTGTGGTGGTCTCGCTAAACTCGGACTCCGACGAGTTACAGCGGCATTTGAATACCGAGGCGGCGAAGACCATGCGCTACGGCGGGCTCACGGAAGATCAAGCCCTGGCTCTCGTGACACTCAATCCAGCCAAACAGCTTGGCATCGATGACAAAGTGGGATCCATAGAAGTCGGCAAGTCGGCTGACCTCGTGCTCTACGATCTGCATCCCCTCTCGAACTATTCGAAGGTGCTGAAAGTGTGGATCGACGGACAGCAGTATTTCGATCGTGACCAAGACCTGGCGCAGCGCGACCAGAGGGCAAAGCTCAAGCAGCAACTGATGGACAAGGAAAAGGCGGCCGAGGATGCGGCGAAGCCAAAGGGCGGCGGCAGAGGTGGGGCAAAAGAGGAACAGAAACCGGCTGAAACCAAGCCGCCTTCTATCGCCGATACCGGCCGGGGGGTGGGACGGTGATGCGAAATCACATGCTGGCCGCTTTTGCTGTATTTGTGCTGGCTCTTGGCTTGGCCGCGTATTTGCCGGCTGCCGACAATAGCTCGGTGTTGATCAAGAACGTGACCATCCATCCGGTAACCTCCCCTGAAATCAAGGGCGGTTCTGTATTGATCGTGGATGGGAAGATCGCGGAAATCGGACCGAAGATCTCGCCCAAGAGCGCCGCAACGGTTGTCGATGGCCATGGCCTGCATCTCTATCCAGGCATGATTAACGGCGCCTCCACCGTCGGGCTGGTGGAAATCTCTTCGATTCGGGACACGGTCGACCTGGACGAAATCGGGTTGTTCAATCCGCAGCTGAAGGCGGAAGTTGCGTTCAACCCGTCGAGCGAGCACATTCCCGTCGTGCGTGCTGCGGGCATCACGGCTGTGCTTACCCTGCCTTCCTCCGGAGGTGGCGTCGGCCTGCCGGTAGAAGGGGCGGCCATCATTACCGGGCAGGCCTCACTGATGCACATGGAAGGCTGGACCTGGGAGCAGATGGTGCTCAAGCGCGGAGTCGCGCTGGACATGATGTTCCCCGCGATCCGAACTCCGTCCCCGATGCTGCGGGCGGTCCTGGGAACGCAGCCCCGGCCGTTTGCGGAGATTGAGAAAGAGTACCGCCAGAAGCTCGAACAGATGAGCAAATTCTTCGAGGATGCCCGCCGCTATGCCAAGTCGAAAGCGGCTGGTGGTGCCGACTTCAAGACGGATCTGAAACTGGAAGCGATGATTCCGGTGATCGAAGGGAAACGACCGATCTTCATCCGCGCTGAGAAAGAACGCGCTATCAAGGACGCGGTTCAGTTCGCAGAGCAAGAGAAGGTCAAGATCATCATCGCGGATCCACATGAGCTTGGCAGCACTCCCGCGCTTCTCAAGCAGCACAATATCCCTGTGGTTCTAGGCAAAGTGCTTTCGCTGCCGTTGAACGAGGATGATCCCTACGACGCCCAATATGCACTGCCCGCCCAGCTTTACAAAGCCGGCGTGAAGTTTTGCTTCGGCACGTTTGACACGGAATTTGCGCGAAATGTACCGTTTGAAGCGGCGGCCGCGGTAGGCTTCGGCTTGCCGAAGGACGAGGCTTTGAAGGGCGTAACGATTAACGCCGCGGAGATATTTGGTGTCGCCGACAAAGTGGGCTCGATCGACAAAGGAAAAATGGCTGATCTGATCCTGACCGATGGGGATCCGTTGGAAGCCAAGACCAACATCAAGGGAATGTATATCGAAGGAAAGCCGGTCAGCCTCGAATCACGGCACACGCGACTTTATGAGAAGTGGATGGCGAGGCCGTAAAGCGCCGGGTCTCCTGAAGCCTGCTAGAACCGCTTCTTTTTCAGCGCCCACAGTCCACCGACGAAGGCCAGCAACGCTCCGAATGTCAGCCACATTGCAACCTTGAAGGCCGCTTCGTTGGCGAACGTGTAGTGGCTGAAGATGAAACCCTTCACCATCAAGAACAGTACGATAGCGGTCCAGATGGGGAACAGATACCTAAAGATGCCCGTTGCCGCGAGCAGCGTGCAAACCAAGCCAACAATCGCGAGTGTTATGACGCCGCGATTCATGTTCTCGTCGGCGAAAGGCAACATGCCGAACTTGGGGATAGTGTGACTTGCATTGGCAATCAGGCCGACTCCCAGCAGGAACAGGCACAGGATCAAGTTGAAAAGGTAGCTATAGAGGCGCAGTAAGAAGCCGAATACCGTCAATGGATCTCCTTGTGAGCACAAAGGCAGGGATCGCGGCGCCGAGCGAAAAGGCACTTGGCGTAGTTATCCGCGAGCAGGCCAGCTTCATGACAGAACCCCGTATTGTAACAATCAGAGAATTCTCTTTCCCATAGCTGAAGTCACTAGCTCCACACCGAGCAGCGCTGTTCGGTTGGCCGTGTCGAGTACCGGGTTCACTTCCACAATCTCCATGGAAACCAGACGCCCGGAATCGCTGATGGTCTCCATGGCAAGATGCGCCTCGCGGTAGGTCATGCCGCCGCGAACCGGCGTACCCACGCCAGGCGCTTCATCGGGATCCACCGAGTCCATGTCGAGCGACAAGTGAATACCGGCAGTGCCTTGCCCGGCAATTGTGATCCCCCGCTCCATCACTGACCGGAGGCCCAGTTCGTCGATGTCGCGCATGGTGAATACGGTGACGCCGGATTTGCGCACCTTCTCGGCTTCGCGGGCATCCACGTCGCGAATGCCGATCAACACCACATTGCGCGGGTCGACTTTGGGAGCAAAATCGAGAATCTCCGTCAGTTCGCTCGGGCCGAGACCAATGCAGCACGCCAGCGGCATTCCATGAACATTTCCGCTAGGGCTCGTTTCCGGCGTATTCATGTCGGCATGGGCGTCAATCCAAATCAGGCCAATCTTCTCGCCGCGCTGATTGAAGGAAGCCGCGACCCCTGCCACGGTGCCTACCGCTACGGAATGATCGCCGCCCAGCACGAGTGGAAACTGTTTCGCATTCATGGCGGAACTAACCAGCTGAGCCAGCTTCGTGCAGGTCTTGGCTATTTGTGGCAGGTAGCGAGCGTTGTCGGGGCCGGTCGGTACGCTTTCCTGCTGCGCCACGGAAACATTTCCCAGATCTTCCACGGTGTAGCCAAGCGAACTCAGTTTGGCGTTTAATCCGGCCAGTCGGAGGGCGGAGGGGCCCATGTCAACTCCTCGCCGCCCGGCGCCGAGATCAAGCGGCGCTCCAATAATAGCGATGGTTGACTGCTGCATGGTTTACGTGAACCTGCCTTTCTTCAAACAGGGAAGAAATCGCTGTGGAGCGGCCACGACACCTAGGGGCGCGTACGGTACAGCATTCGCGGATAGGGGATCGTCTCACGGACGTGCTCCAATCCGCACATCCACGCCACGAACCGTTCCACACCCATCCCGAAGCCCGCATGGGGAACCGTTCCAAAGCGTCGCAGATCGAGGTACCATTCGAAGGCCTCCCGGGGAAGGTTATGCTCGGCTAACCTTTTTTCGAGCAGCGTCAGATCGTGGATGCGCTGGCCGCCCCCGACAATCTCGCCGTAGCCCTCCGGCGCAATGACATCCACACCTAATGCCAGCTCAGGCCGGTGTTCGTCCGGTTGGAAATAGAACGCTTTGATCTCCGTGGGGTAGCGATCCACCATCACGGGCCGGTCGAAGTCCTCGGTTAACAGCGTCTCGTCCGTATTGCCGAAATCCCCGCCCCACTGGATCTCGCTGCCTTTCGCCTGCAGGATTTTCACAGCCTCGTCGTAGCTCACGCGCGGGAAAGGCTTCTGGATCGACTCGAGCTTAGTTATGTCGCGTTCGAGTGTTCTTAATTCTTCCTTGCGATTTTCAAGCACCCGCCCAACCGTGTAGACAATCAAATCCTCGGCGACGCGCTTGACGTCTTCGAGGTCGGCAAAGGCCATTTCAGGCTCCACCATCCAGAACTCCGTCAAATGGCGGCGCGTTTTGGATTTCTCGGCCCGGAACGTGGGTCCGAAGCAGTACACGTTACCGAACGCCATGGCATTCGCTTCGTTATAAAGCTGGCCGGATTGCGTCAGGTAGACCTTCTCGTCTTCGAAATATTCCACTTCGAAAAGAGTGGAGGTGCCTTCGCAAGCGGCCGGCGTGAAGATGGGCGTATCCACCAGCGTGAATCCGTGCGAATCGAAGTAATCGCGGATTGATTTGATCACTTCATGGCGAACCCGGATTGCTGCATGCTGCCGCCGGCTGCGGAGCCAGAGATGACGATGATCCATCAGGAAGTCAACGCCGTGATCTTTGGGCGTAATCGGGTATGGATGCTGCTCGGAAACGTGCTGCAGGACGCTGGCGCCTTCCACATCCAGCTCGTATCCACCCGCAGCGCGCTGCTCAGACCGCACTTTGCCGCGAATGATGACCGAACTCTCTTGCGTGAGTCCCTTCAATGCTTCGAAGATCTCTTCGGGGAGTTGGCTCTTCACGGCAACACACTGGATCATGCCGCTGCCATCGCGAATAATCGGGAAGACAATCTTTCCGGATTTGCGCAAATTGTAGAGCCAGCCCGCAATCTCCACAGTCTCTCCAACGTGCCCGCCGGCATCGGCGATGCGGATTCGACCCACCGGCTGCCCGCCAGTGCTTACAGCGTTCGAATCAACAGCTAAGTTCGGGGCAGAATTAGACTCAGTACTCATAGTGGTTGCCTTAATTGAGCGCCAGGAGCTGGTCGGCTTTTCGCTTGGCGTGCTCGATGGGATGCTCGATATCTGTCGGCTCGCGCAACTCCAACAACAGCGGATACTGGTTCGGCCTTGAAGCCAACCTCTTCATGGAAGCCGGCCAGTCAACAGACCCTTTCCCATCGAGTGGATAAGCGTGCAAGTCGTTCTTTCCGTCGTTGTCATGGATGTGCGTCGACCGTATCCGGTCCGCCATGGTTTCGAATTCACTCAGGAGGTTTCCCGTCATGTGAGCGTGGCCGATATCGAAGCAATAGTTCATGCGGAGATGTGTCCGGCTAAGGAAGTACTGTAGCCTCTGCGCCGACGCCAGGTCATTTGGCGTGTTTTCGAGCAGCACTTCTACGCCACGATGCCCGGCAAACAGACGAATCTCCTCAAGTGACGAGAATGCCGCATCGAGCTTTTCCTCGCTAAACTCATCGCCGCTGACGCCCAGGTGCTGGATCAAGTAGCGGAAGGGGATGTCGTCGGCGATCTCGAGCGCTCGTTTGACTTCCTCAACCGCCACGCGTCGCTTGGATTTCAACGGGTCGGCAATGTTGATCACCGATTGCGGCCCGGATCGTCCCCACACCTCGTCGGAATACATCGGTGAATGCACCGAGTGCAATTTTAGTTCCGAGTCTCGAAACCAGTAGGCCAACTCGCCGAGCTGCGCCTTGTCTTGATAATCCAGATGCTGCCGCGCGCAAAAGACTTCGACCAGCGGAAAACCGGCGTTCCAGATTCGTTCCAGCCAGATTGTGGTCAAGCGATGATTCACCAACAAATGGGTGGATAAAGCGATTTGCATGGGACTCTTCTCAGGCCTTATTAGTATCCGGATACCTTGCCATACGAGCGGCTTTCGGTGCCGCCTTCCAGAACGCCGTCACGGATCACTATGGCCTCGACGCGCGCCACACCTCCCGTGGGCTTGACAACGTACCCCATTTTGGTCAGCGCCGCCTCGGTTTCCGGGCTGAAACCTTTTTGCAGATAGAGCACATCAGGTTTCCACTGATGATGGAAGCGCGGCAGATCGACCGCGTCCTGCGGGTTCATGTTGAAGTCTACGACATCGAGGATCACCTGCAAGACACCGGTGGTGATGCGTGAACCACCGGGGGCGCCCACCACCATGAATAGCTTCCCGTTCTTCGTCAAAATAACCGGCGTCATAGACGAAAGTGGACGCTTGCCGGCCTCGATGGAGTTGGCCTCGCCTCCCACCACCCCAAACATGTTGGGTGATCCCGGCTTGGCGGAGAAATCGTCCATCTCGTTATTCAGCAGTACACCGGTGCCGGGAACCGTTACGCCGTTTCCAAAGTAGGCGTTCAAGGTATAGGTCAGAGAGACCGCATTTCTTTTATCGTCGACCACGTTGAAATGAGTTGTTTCGCTGCCTTCGTACTGTGAAACGTGCGCCGCGACCGCGGAGGGCAAGCCTGGCTCAACCAGATCGCTGGGGGTGGCGTGGTCTGGATCGATTGACTGGCGTCGCTTGGCGATGTAGGCCGGATCAAGCAGCGACTTAACGGGAACGTTGTAGAAGTCGGGATCGCCGAGATACTCACTGCGGTCGGCGTAGAAGCGCCGCATGACTTCCGCCATATAGTGCACGGTGGAGGGCGCGTCGGGCCCGTCCACCGCATATTTCGTCCCATCCAGCATTTCCAGCATCTGAAGTACGCCGACGCCGCCAGCGCTGGGAGGAGGAGGGAGAATCAGGTGGTACCCGTGGTAGTCGCCTTCCAGCGGCTTACGCTCGACAGCCTTGTAGTCCTTCAGGTCTTGGAGAGTGATGAGGCCGCCGTGTGCCGCCATTTGTTGGGCAATCTTCTGGGCGGTTTCGCCTCCGTAGAAGCCGGCCGCGCCTGCAGCGGCGATACGTTCCAACGTCATGGCCAAGTCAGGCTGCTTCAGGGTTTCGCCGGCCTTGTAGCCGTATCCTCCCCGCAAAAAAATGCGCGTCGATTCCGGGTCTGAGGCGAGCAGTTTCGCGGAGTCCTCAATCGCCTTTGCCAGACCCTCATCCACCAAGAATCCATCGCGAGCCAGCCTGACCGCCGGCGCCAAAAGATCCGCCCACTTCTTGGTGCCGAATCGCTTGTAAAGGTCGGCTAACCCCATCACGGACCCGGGCACGCCGGCAGCGCGCCAGCCCACCAGGCTTTCCTTCGTGGGGTTGCCGTCCGGCCCGATGTACATATCGTGGGTCGCCTTTAGCGGAGCTTCTTCACGAAAGTCCACGAACGCCGAAGTACCGTCCGCCATCCGGATCAAGGCGAATCCGCCGCCGCCGAGGTTCCCTGCTTGTGGATGAGTCACCGCCAATGCGAAACCGACCGCTACAGCCGCGTCGATCGCGTTGCCGCCTTGTTTCAGCACTTCTAAACCAACATCCGCGGCAAGATGCTCCTGCGCCACGACCATGCCGTGTTTGGCGCGAACCGGTTCCTTCGCGATGACAATTGAAGTCACGGCAGAAAACACGGCCAACAGGACACACCATCGCGTCACTTGCGAGCGCTGTCGCATATGGCTCAGTCTAACCTAGCCGTCCGATTGGTTCGCCTGATTACCAGCGCCTCCAGGCCGCATCGGTGACTACACCGTTTTCATCCGCGGTCAGCGTAACGATCAAAACGCCGGGCACCGTCGGAAAGGATTCTGCCGGAGGAGCTCTCCAAATGTAAAGGCTCCGGCCTGACTCTCCAAATATCTCTTCGATCGGGGGGCCGAACTGGCGCTTCGCGTCGCCGATCGGGTGGCCTGCCAGCGACTCCACCACTCGCGAAATATGCGCCGCTCGCCTGCGCTGCTGTGCCGCGATAAAGTGCTCCCGCAGCAACAACCAGGAGCAAACTCCGCCCAGAAACAAAACGAAGACGGCGGTTTCGAAAACCAGCATAAGCGAGAGGAGGTCCATTGCGACCGACCCCTCTATTCAGGATGCTAGCAACCTTTGGCCAAACGAGTTTGGCCCGGCTCAACTGATGTTTATCACCGCCGTCGCCACCTCTTCACCTATCTCCACGTTGATCTTGAAGCCGAGGCGCTCACTGATTTTCAACATCCCCACGTTCTCCGTGAGAATATTGCCGACTACGCGCTTCACCTTCTCCGCTCTGGCGATTTGCACGATTCGCCGCAGGAAGATAGTGCCCAAGCCAAGGCGCTGCGCGTGGTCGGCCACGATGACAGCAAACTCACCCTCTTCCTGATCCAGTGATTTCGCTAGACGCCCGACAGCCAAAATCTCACGTTCGCCATCGGGCCGCTTTCGTTCGGCGACTATGGCGATCTCGCGATCGTAGTCAATGAAGCAGATCTTGGTCAGACGTTCATGAGCAACGCGCTGGGTGTAGTTGATAACGCGAAAGTACCTAAAGTAGATGGTCTGCTCGGAAAGGTGCTTGTGGAAGTCCTTAATCAGCGGCTCGTCCTCCGGTCCAATGGGGCGTACCGTGACCTCCGAGCCGTCTTTCAACTTTTCCTGCCAGACGTATTGCAGAGGATACGGCCGAATCACTGTGGCCGGAAGTTGCTCGTCGCATATCTCATGGCTGTGCACAACCACCCGCGCATCCAGTGCGACCATGCGATCCGCGGACACCAGCAGCGGGTTAATGTCCATTTCTTTGATCCACGGCTGTTCGCACACCAGTCTCGAAAACTTAACTAGGATTCCGTCCAGTTCCTGCAGGTCCACTGGTTTGCGGCCTCGCACCCCCTTTAGCGCCTTGAAAATCTTGGTCTGCTCCATCATGCGCCGCGCGAGCGTGGTGTTGAGCGGCGGCAAGGCGAGTGAGCGATCCTTAAACACCTCCACCAATTGGCCGCCTGTGCCGAACAGCAGCACCGGGCCAAACTGTGAATCGATGCTGCTGCCCAGGATCAGCTCGTAGCCATCGCCGAGGCGAATCATCGGTTGAACAGTGACGCCCTCGAAATGCTCCGCTCCGACCTTCGCGGCAACCGACTGTCGAATACGCTGGTAAGCATCGCGAACGGCCTTCTCGGCAGGCAGGTTCAGCTGAACGCCTCCCACATCCGTTTTGTGAGTAATGGTGTGCGAGTGCAGCTTCAATACGACCGGGTATCCGATTTCGCTCGCGGCTCGAACCGCGTCGTCCTCAGACGCTGCCACAGTGGTGGTCACGGTCGGAATTCCGTAAGCAGCCAGAACCCGCTTGGATTCTTCCTCGGTCAGCAGTTCCCGGCCTTCTGCGCGCACGGCTTTAAGCAGTTCGGTCGTTTCGGTTCGAGCGGCCGGGTCAGCCAGAGAACCTTCGACGGCGGTTGGCGTCTCATACAAGCCCCGCAAGTTGTAACTGTACTGCCACAAGTAGTGGAAAGCGCGTGCGGCGGCATCGGGATACGGGAAGGTGGGAATGCCCGCGCGATTCAGAATGTTCTCTCCCGCGCTGACATCGTCGCCGCCCATCCAGGAAGCCAGTATCGGCTTCCCGCCAAGGTCCGCGTAGGGCTTCAAGTGCTCGGCCGTCATGGTCGGGTCAGTCATCGCTTGCGGAGTCAGAATAACCAGCAAACCATCGCTCGCGGGATCTTTCGCTCCAATCTCCACGGCCTTGGCGTAGCGGTCAGGTCCCGCGTCTCCCAGAATGTCCACGGGATTGTTGTGGCTCCAATGCGGCGGAAGTACCTCGTTGTAAGCCTGAATCGACTCGTCGGAAAGCGCGGTTAATTCACCTCCCAGCGAGACCAGCGCGTCGGTCGCTAAGACGCCGGGGCCTCCCGCGTTGGTGATAATCGTGAGCTTTGGACCCTTGGGGCGTGGCTGACGTCCGATGACTCCCGACATGTCGAAAAGATCGGAGATCGAATTCACACGCAACACGCCGCAGCGCCGGAATGCGGCATCCAACACTTCATCGCTGCCTGTCAGAGCGCCGGTGTGCGACGCTGCCGCCCGGCTGGCCGCTTCCGACCGGCCCGGCTTAATGACCACGATGGGCTTGCTCAACGCGACCTCGCGCGCCGCAGAGAGAAACGACTTCGCGTCCCCGATAGATTCCATGTAAATCACAATGCTGCGTGTGTGCGGATCGTCTCCCAGGTACTGGATGAGGTCCCCCCAACCCACGTCGAGCATGGAACCGATTGAGACGAAGGCGCTAAATCCAACCAGCTCTCTCAAGCTCCAATCCAGAACGGCGGTGCAGAGTGCGCCGCTCTGGCTGATGAACCCCACGCCGCCGGAGTGCGCCATCGCTCCGGCAAACGTGGCGTTCAAGCCAATCAGCGGGCTCATGACGCCCAGGCAGTTCGGCCCGATGATGCGAAGTTTGCCTCGGCGAGCGGTCTCGAGGATTTTTCGCTCCAACTCCAGACCCGCGGGGCCCGTTTCTTTAAAACCGGCCGAGATAATAATCGCGCCTTTGACACCCGCCTTGACGCACTCTTCAATCAACCCGTGAACGGTAGGCGCCGGCGTGACAATCACGGCCAGATCCGCCTTCTGCGGAAGCGCCGCAACGGAGGGATATGCCTTGATTCCCAGCACGCTCGGACGCTTCGGATTGACCGGAAAGACGGTACCGCCGAACGGAGTACTGATCAGGTTCCAAAGAATGGTCCGGCCAACGCTATCCTTGGTTTCCGTAGCCCCGATTACAGCAACGTGCTTGGGCTTAAAAAAGACTTCCAATGAATTCCCTGACGGGATCATCTCTCTACTCGACCTTTCTGCTCCTCGAGAGCATGAGGGTCATCGCAATTTCTGAGCACCCCGGATCGGTAACGAAAACGCAACCTGACTGCGCGGCGCCCGCGAAACCCCCGAGTTCATCCTATCCTTTCGCCAAATCAAAACTGCGTTTTTTTCGCTGGTCTCAAACACGATGCGCCGTTAGTTAAGCGCGGATTTCGGACGGCACGCAGTTAAGAGCTCACAGCTCGTAGGGCCAATGAGGCCTGGAGAAGACTCCCCCGTCGATCCACAAAGTCTGTCCACTGATGAATTCGGCAGCAGGACTCGCCAGGAAGACGACGAACTCGCCCACGTCCTCCGGCAGTCCGATGCGGCCCATCGGCGTGACCTTCGACCAGAGGGCGGCATATTCTCCACCCTCGTGTTTTGTTCTTTCAACTTCAATCGCACCCGGCGCGGCACAATTCACGCGAATTTTGTATTTGCCCAGCTCGATAGCCGCGGACTTCGTGAACATCTCAATGCCGCCCTTGCTGGCCGTATAGTTCACCAGGTTCGGGAAGGCCAGCTTATTGCATCCTGAGCCGATGTTGACGATGCTGCCGCCCAGGCCATGATCCCGCATGTGCTTCGCGGCCTGCTGCGTGCACAGAAAGCAACCCTTCAGATTCGTATCGAGCACGTGGTCCCATTCGTTCTCAGTCAGATCCAGCAGTGGCTTCCAGGTCTGCACGCCTGCGTTGTTCACCAAGATCGTCAGCGGCGAGAACCGCGGCAAGACTTCCTCGAACATGCGGTTGATGTCGGCTGACCGGCCTACGTCTGCTTGAACTGCGACGGCCACCCTGCCCATGGACTGAATCTCTTTCACAACTCCTTCGGCCCCTGCCCGGTCGGAGTTGTAGTTCACGGCCACGTCTGCTCCGGCGCGGGCAAGCGCTAGCGCGATGCCTCGGCCAATCCCCTTGCTGGCACCCGTCACAAGCGCCTTCTGTCCGGCTAGCACGGCCGGGGATGCTGACGAGATCGATGCGGAAAATGACATAAGCAGAATTCCGGGCCCCACATGGCCCGCCCCCACTTATATTTACTAAACTGCCTTCTCGCTAGATGCCAATCCCATGCTTTAATTGGGATGTCGAGGCTCTGCCGGAAACTCATCATGCCAGAGTGTTCTCTTACGCAAGGAGTGTCTTAAAATTGACTGTTAAAGTTGCTGACTCGGCCCAGGTGCGCGAACCTTCGGAGCGCTGGACCACCACTGACGCCGCCGAGATGTACGACGTTGCCGCGTGGGGGAAAGGCTACTTTTCGATAGGCGACAACGGAAACTTTTTCGTTCATCCAGGCAAAGACCCTGAACGCAAGATCGACCTCAAAGAGCTGGTGGATTCGCTGGAGTGGCGCGGCATCTCGCTGCCCATCCTGATCCGTTTCGGCGAGATCCTGAAGCACCGTCTCGGCGAGATGCATCAGGCATTTGAAAACTCAATCCGAGAACATAACTATCAAGGTAACTATTGCTGCGTTTATCCCATCAAGGTGAACCAGCAGCGCCAGGTCGTGGAGGAGGTCTTCGAATACGGAAGGCCGTACCGGTTTGGCCTGGAGGCGGGTTCAAAGCCCGAGTTGCTGGCGGTGCTTGCCATCGCCGACAACGAGACGCCAATCGTTTGCAACGGCTTCAAGGACGACGAATATATCGAGATGGTGATGTTGGCCAAGAAGATTGGCCGCCGCATCACGCCTGTCGTTGAAAAGTACACCGAACTGGAACTCATCGTCAAGCACGCAAAGAAGGTGGGCGTCAAACCGACCATCGGAATACGCGTAAAACTGGCCAGCCGCGGCTCGGGCCGCTGGAAGTCTTCGGGTGGCTATCGTTCGAAGTTCGGGCTGACCGTTACGGAAGCGTTGAAAGCAGTGGCGTACTTAAAGGAGCATGATCTTCAAGACAGCCTTGAACTGCTGCACTTCCATCTCGGCAGCCAGATCACGAACATCCGTCAGATCAAAGCGGCGGTGATTGAAGCGGCGCGTATTTACGTCGACTTGAAACGCATGGGTACCGGCCTCTGCTTCCTGGATGTCGGCGGCGGCCTGGGCATCGATTACGACGGTTCTCAGACCGACTTCGAATCAAGCGTCAACTACACGCTCGATGAGTACGCACGCGATGTGGTCTATCACATCCAGAGTATTTGCGATGAAGCGGAAGTACCTCATCCGAACATCATCACGGAGAGCGGCCGGGCGGTTGCTGCGTATCACAGCGCCCTCGTGTTCAATGTGTTGGGCGTCAGCGGCTTCGGTGAAGAAGAATTGCCGTCGAGCATCCCCGAGGATTCCGAGCAATGTCTCATCGACCTGTTCGAGACGAACAAAACGCTCAGCAAGAAGAACCTGATGGAGACGTATCACGACGCTCAGCAGGCTCTCGATTCAGCGCTGAATCTGTTTAGCCTGGGCTATTTGACACTGGAACAGCGGAGCCAGGCTGAAAACCTGTATTGGACAATCTGCCGGAAAATTTTGAAGATCGCCGGTGAGCTGGACTACTTCCCCGAAGAGCTCGAGGGCCTCGATGGCATGTTGTCCGACACATACTTCTGCAATTTTTCGCTCTTTCAAAGCATGCCGGACAGTTGGGCGGTGAAGCAGCTTTTTCCGGTAATGCCCATCCACCGTCTAAATGAAATACCGATGCGGCGGGGCGTTCTGGGTGATATCTCCTGCGACTCGGACGGCAAAGTGGATCAGTTCATCGACCGGCGGGACGTGAAGAAGACTCTTCCCCTACACGCCTTCAACGGGCAGCCCTATTATCTGGGCGCATTTCTTATCGGGGCGTACCAGGAGATCCTGGGTGATCTTCACAATCTCCTCGGAGACACCAACGCAGTGCACGTTACCTTGAACGAACAAGGCGAAGTGGTGCTCGAAACCGTGGTACAGGGCGATACCGTTCGCGAAGTGCTGGCCTACGTGCAATTCAACGCACAAAACCTACTCGACGAATTCCGCAAGGATGTCGAGACCGCTGTCCGCGAACAGCGCATCGGATACGAAGAATCGGGCCGGCTGTTGAAGTTCTACGAGGATGGCCTCAACGGCTACACCTATCTCGAACAGTAAGGCAAAGGGACAATCCAGCGTGGACGGTCTGACCGTCGTCCTGGTTTCTCCACGCAATCCGCTCAACATCGGGGCGGCAGCCCGGGCGATGAGTAACTTCGGGTTTACTGACCTCCGCCTCGTCAATCCCTATGACATCGCTTTTAGGGAAGCTGTCTCGGCGGTCAAATCCCACTACATCCTGGAAAGTGCCCGGGTGTTTGAGCACTTAGCCGATGCCGTAACCGATTGCTCATTGATCGTTGGCACTACCTCACTCGGTCGCCGCGATCTCCACGCGCCTCTCCATCGGCTGGAAAGCGCGGCCCGGCTGGTAAAGCGGCAGTGGGAAACCGGTCGCGTCGCCCTGCTGTTTGGCTCCGAGAAGTTCGGCCTCTCCAACGACGACCTGAGCCACTGCCACTGGTTTCTGCGAATTCCCACTCGGGACGAGCATGGGTCCATGAATCTGGGCCAAGCCGTTTCGATCTGCCTTTATGAATTGACCCGGAATGGACGATCTGCCTCGCATCAGTTTCCAGCCCCCGCCAGTGCGGCCAACCAGGACCTCGAGCGCATCAACACGCTATTGCTGGAAATTCTATCCAAGAGCAATTACATCAATGAGCGTACGCGCCATTCCACCGAGCTCAAGCTGCGCCGTCTCATTAAACGACTTCATCTGCCTGCCCACGATGCCGAAGTCTGGCTGGGGATCTTTCGCCAAATCCTCTGGAAGATCGATCGCATCCCAAGCAGCGATTGAATCGGATTCGGATGATATCCTGATTGCCGATGACGAAGATGCAACACACCTATCGGCTTTCCCGGGCGCTTGTTGATGACGATCTCGCTGCCGTCTCTCGCATCCACTCCGTCTACGGCATTTTTCAGGCCCGGGTGCGCCCATCGCTGGATGAACTCTTCGTGGAATATGACGCCACTCGCTTTTCCACCAACGATGTCAAGGCGGTCCTTGAGCGTAACGGGATTCCCCTCGCAAATTAGACGCGTCTGGTTATGGGTCACGACGGGCTTGGTTTGCCTCTCGCTGGTTGGAGTGGCTTCCTGCCGGCCGCAGCCATCTTTGGCCGAGCGGACGCCCACCGCCGTTCCCGAGCAAGGAACAGCCAAATGGAATCGCACAGGCGCGGAAGCGATCAGTTCGAAAGAGCTTGTTTCGGGCGCTGCGTCGGGCACTCGGCTGACCTACTCTGGGCCTCAACCCATCACGGTTGATGTCTTTCAAATGGCTTCCAGCGGATCGGCCTTCGAGGCTGCGCAGAGATGGCACACCACGCCGGGCAAATCAATCGCCTACCGGAATGATCTGTTTCTGGTATTCAGCCCTTCTCAGCCAGATGCCTTGAGCGAATTCGCCACGCCGTTCCTCGCCGCACTGCGGTAATAGATTCTCGCCGCCTGGCTGGAGCCGTTAGCGGCATAATCAAAAAATGTTGCCAGCAGAAGTGCCATCGGTGCGACGGGCTCTTTCTTGTACATTCGTCTTCACGCTTGCGACGTCGCTGTTATCGGCCGCAACGCCGGCCTCCACCGCCGACTGGCCCGCCTACGGCCATGACCCTGGTGGTCAGCGGTACTCGCCGCTGACGGCTATTAACCGCGATACCGTATTTAACCTGAAGCCCGCCTGGACGTTTCGCACTGGCGATGCTTACAAACCACCGGATAGCCGCGCAACCGCCTTCGAAGCTACGCCGCTCTACGTCGATGGAACGCTCTTTCTCGGAACTCCGCTTGGACGCGTCATCGCTCTCGATCCGGTCACCGGCAAGGAGCGCTGGTCCTACGATCCGAAAATCCCCAGGGACAAAGGCTACGGAGACTACGCGAATCGCGGCGTTTCTACTTGGGTGTCTGCCAAAGGGCAGCGCCGCATTTTCATTGCGACCATCGATGCTCGTCTGATCGCCCTGGACGCGTCGAATGGGAAACCTTGTGCCGATTTCGGTGACAACGGCATCATCGATCTTCGCCATGGTCTGCGCATCGCGCCCCGCGGCTTTGCCGATTACGAAGAGACCTCGCCGCCCGCCATCATTCGGAACGCCATTGTTGTCGGATCGGCCATCGCTGACAACGGCGCCACCGACCAGCCGAGTGGTGAGGTGCGCGCCTTTGACGTGCTGACCGGGAAACAGCTCTGGTCATGGGACCCCATTCCTCAGGATCCTCACCTGCCGGCAGCGGATACCTGGAAAAACGGCAGCGCTGCAAAGACCGGGGCGGCGAACGCGTGGTCCATCATTGCCGCCGACCCTGCACACAATCTGGTCTTCGTTCCTACCGGCAGCCCGAGCCCGGACTACTACGGCGGCGAGCGCCTCGGCAATAACGTCTACGCCAACTCGATTGTGGCCCTCAACGCCGAAACCGGCCAACCGGTCTGGTACTTCCAAACGGTTCACCACGACCTGTGGGATTACGATGTTGCATCGCCGCCCCTGCTCTATGACATTCACCAAGATGGCAAGCTGATTCCCGCATTGGCCGTTGGTTCAAAGACCGGGCACCTCTTCATCCTGAACCGCGAAACCGGCCAGCCCATCTTCGGAGTGGAAGAAAAACCTGCTCCCAAGAGCGACGTTCCCGGCGAGGTGTCCTCGCCAACCCAACCTGTACCGGTTCTTCCCAAGCCGCTGGTGCGGCAATCGTTCGATCCGAATACAGCGTGGGGTCTCGGTGACGAGGATCGCGCCTGGTGCAAGGCTGAGATCTCGAAACTCCGCAATGAAGGCATTTTCACGCCGCCCTCGATTCAAGGCTCGCTCATCTTCCCCGGCAACGTCGGCGGCATGAATTGGGGCGGCTCCGCCTATGATCCTGCAGATGATCTCCTCATTCTGCCCGCCAACAATCTAGCGGCGGAGGTTCGCCTGATTCCGCGCGAAGATTACGCCAAGGAGCGGTCGGCGAATCGCGACCTCCACGGCGATTGGGAGTTCGCGCCGCAGCGCGGAACACCGTACGGAATGGCACGTCGTTTCTTGATGAGCCCGAAATATCACCTGCCATGCACGCCTCCGCCCTGGGGTGTCCTGACCGCCATCAACGCTTCCACCGGCGAAGTGAAGTGGCAGGTACCTCTGGGACAGTTTGCGGGCACCGAGACGATCCCGGCAGCTAAGTCCTGGGGCAGTCCTTCTCTGGGCGGTCCCATCACGACAGCCGGCGGCGTCACATTCATCGCCGGCACCATCGAAGCCGCCATTCATGCATTCGACACCGAGACTGGTGCTGAGTTGTGGAAAGCAACCCTACCTACCAGCGCCCGTTCTACGCCTATGACGTTTCTAGGACCGGATGGAAAGCAGTACTTAGTCGTCTGCGCTGGCGGCCACGATGCCGGCGGATTGCCGCTCGGCGATTATGTCGTAGCGTTTACATTGCCCTAGAGTTCGCCGGACCAAACGCCGACTGGGACCGGCGCCTGTGTCCCAAGGCGCGCAACGCATTTGAGTCGTCCACGGAGCTACTTCGCCGCGTGGACATAGCGAGCCTGTCCCAAGATGCTGCAAACCCCAGCAAACCAACTCCTGAGGCCGCCCCAAGGCACCCTATTTCACCGTGATCTGATACGGCATCAGCTGCAAGATGCCGCCCCTCATCAGCGATGGGCTCGGCAAGAAACCGAGCGTCTTGCGAATCTTGTCCTGAGCCGCCGCATCGGCCAACTGGTCCATTGGGCTACCCATCAGCAGTTCCAAAAGACTGCGGCGCGGCGGGTAGGCAATCAACGAAACCTCTCCCGTCAGCTTTGCGCGCTGCTTAACAACCGCAATCGCCGAATCAATCCCGCCCAGATCGTCCACCAGTCCGTTCGATTTCGCCTGGGCGCCCATCCAAACGCGCCCCTGCGCGAGCGGGTCGATTTGGTCATACGACTTCTTTCGCGCTGCCGCCACCTTTGCAACAAAGGAATGGTAGGTCGCCTCGATGCCTTCATGCAGCTTTTCTTTCTCCGCATCGGAGAGCGCCGTGAATGCCGAGTCGATCCCGGCGAACCTGCCGCGCTCCAGGGCATCCACACCGATGCCGAGCTTGTTGAAGAGCTCCTTTATGTCCGCTTTCCCGTAGATCACACCGATGGACCCAGTGATCGTATTAGGGTATGCCACGACCTGGTTGCCCGTCATCGAAATGAAGTATCCGCCGGAGGCCGCGTAGTCCGACATCGAAATCACTAATGGCTTGGCGTCGCTCAGCAGCTTCAGCTCGTGCAGGATTTCGTCGGATGCGACCGCATCGCCCCCCGGCGAGTCCACCCGCAAGATCACGCCCTTCACGGTGCTGTCTTTCCGTAGTTGTTGGATCGTCTTGGTGATGTTCTCCGAAGCGATCACATCGTTATTGCCGAACATGCTGTCGACCCGCCCACGAACAATGTCGCCCTCGGCCGCCAGAAACGCGATGTGGTCGCCTTTGTATGGGATGGCGCGAGAATAAGTTCGCAGCGATACTTTGTTCAGGTCGCCGGCTCCTACTTTGTTCTTCAGTTCATCAAACATCTGATCTTCATAAGCGAGCACGTCCAGCAGTCCCGCATCCTTCGCCTGGCTTGCCGTAAACGGACCCTGATTCACGGCGGCCTCGATGTCCTCGGATGTTTTGTGGCGGCCCGTCGCGACCGTTTTGCAGAAGTCTCCATACAGTTGGTCGAGCACCTGATTCAAAACCTCGCGGGTTTCGGGCGACATGTCTTTTCGTGTAAACATGTCACCGGCATCTTTGTAGCGTCCGATATGGTCGAACTCAAAAGTCACGCCAAGCTTATCCAGCGCGCCCTTCAGGTACATCGTTTCCAGCCGCATTCCCTTCACGTTCACCAGATCGTCAGGCGAGTCGTAGATCCTGTCGGCCACCGAGGCGATGTAGTAGTCGTGCATTCCGGCGCCCTGCAACTGGGCGTATAGCGGCTTGCCCGATTTCTTGAACGCCACCAGGTCATCGTGCAGTTCTTGCAGTTTGGCCCAGCCAACGGTCAGTCCCCGTGGGCGAATAACCACTGCCTTGATTCGTTTGTCGGTGGCCGCAAAGCGCAGCGACGACCAAAAATCGCGGACTGTGACAGGGGCTTGCTGTTCGAAAAACGGAAGGGGCACTTCCATAGGCGCGGCTTCAGGAAGGTCGCCGTCGAGATTGAGCAATAGAACGGAATTGCCCGCGATAGTTGGTGCTTGCTTGGAGGAAGCCAGCTTGGCGACAGCCAGCAGGATAATCACGCCGCACAGCGCCGCAAACACAAGACCGACGAGTACGCCCAACAGGAACTTCTTCATAATTCCGTGTCTCCACTCGCAGGTTAACAGAGCCTCCCCGCACCTGCTCTCCGCTGCCCAGGGGAAAATACAACTCAGCAATAGATCCGCGACCTCGGCTTGTTCTGCATACACTCGTTGTCGGGGGTTCCTCTGTTCCGGATCTTCGAGAAACCTGCGTCGGGCATTCTCAGTCCAACCACCGGCTTCATTCGCGAAGCGGGCTTTACGCACTCGCTGACGCCGGCCCGCAACTGCACTTATGCATGTTCCTACTGTTATGTCCCAACCATGGGCATCTACGGCGGATTGAAGCCGGAGGATTGGAAGCACTGGGGTGAGTTCACCACTTTCAAAGCCACCGCGGCGGCGCTGTTGCGGAAACAGATACGGCCCACCCAAATCATCTACTGTTCCCCGTTGGTCGATCCATACCAACCTGCTGAACGGATTGACCCTCACATGCCCGCATTGCTGGCGGCGGTTACCGACGCTCCACCTCGCGTTTTTGTGATCCAAACCCGTTCGCCTCTCATTCTGCGCGATCTGGCGACCCTTCGCGAAGTCGCGGTTCGGACGAGACTTCGCATCAGCTTCTCTATCACCACCAACCGCGACGATGTCCGGCGCCGTTACGAACCGCGTTGCGAACCAAATGATGTGCGCTTGGCGGCCGTCCGTGAACTGCGCGCCGCTGGGATTGAGGTGTACGCAACGCTCGCGCCTCTCTTGCCATGCGATCCGGAACATCTGGTGAATGACGCCTTGGAGGCCACTGGCCGGCGCCTGATTGGCGACCCCTTGCACGTCCGTGGCGTGAAGCCGCGCGGCGCGACCACCCGCCACCCGGCGTTTCAAATTGCGGAGCGGTACGGCGAAACCCAGTGGCTCGATCCCGCCTTTCAGGAATCGGTTGTTCATACTATGAAGCGTGTGGTCCATGCGGCGAATCTCGACTTCGCCACGGGCCCCGAAGGCTTTCGATGGCTGGCACAACCCTGATCGGCACTGCTGCGGCAGACCAACCTACTCCTGCTGTAATTCTTGAGCGGCTCGGCATCCGCGGCATTTCGCAAGGCGCCTGCGGAAAGCAGTGGCTCACCTGCTCCGGTCCCGAACTAGCGTCCTATAGCCCGCGCGACGAGTCCCTTCTCGGGACCGTGCAGACCGCCACGCTCACCGAGTACGAACAGGTCGTCGAGGACGCGCAGGAGGTCTTCACTCGCTGGCGGATGCTCCCCGCCCCCCAGCGTGGCCTGATTGTCCGCGCCATCGGTAACGAATTGCGGCAACACCTCGACGACCTCGGCACGCTGGTCACGCTCGAGATGGGCAAGATCCTCGCTGAAGGCAAGGGCGAAGTCCAGGAAATGATCGACATCGCCGATTTTTCCGTTGGCCTCTCACGCCAGCTCTACGGCCTGACGATCCAAAGCGAGCGCCCGCTGCACCGTATGTATGAGCAGTGGCATCCGCTCGGCTTGGTCGGCGTCATTTCGGCCTTCAACTTTCCGGTAGCCGTCTGGTCGTGGAATGCCCTTGTTGCCGCGGCCTGCGGCGATTGCGTCATCTGGAAGCCTTCGCCAAAAACGCCGCTCACCGCCATCGCCGTCCAGCTCATCTGCCACCGGGTTCTCAGCGCGCATGGCTGGGAGGGTGTCTTCTCTTTGGTGATCGGCAGCGATACCGAGGTGGGTGAAAGCCTTATCAATGACAAGCGCATCGCGCTGATCAGCGCCACCGGTTCCACCCGCATGGGCTACCGCGTTGCCGGGGCGGTCTCCAAGCGCATGGGTCGCAGCCTGCTCGAACTGGGAGGCAACAATGCGGTCATTGTGATGAACGACGCCAACCTGGATCTGGCATTGCGTGGTGTCGTGTTCGGCGCCGTTGGCACGGCCGGCCAAAGATGCACCTCTGTGCGCCGCCTTTTCCTGCAACGCGGAGTGGCAGCCGCCTTCAAGGAAAAGCTCATGGCGTCGTACCAGCAGATTCGCATCGGCGATCCGCTCGCTCCCGCCACACTGGTTGGTCCTTTGATTGATGCCGGCGCCGTCACAATGATGGATCAGGCTCTGCAATTCGCAGTAGAGCAGGGCGGAACGATTCTCACGGGTGGCGGCAGGATCAACGGCCAGCCAGGCTTTTATGTCAAGCCCGCCATTGTCGAAGCTCGTCACGATTTGCCCATCGTGCATCATGAAACCTTCGCGCCGATCCTGTACCTGATCCAGTTCGATTCCCTGGACGAGGTTCTGGCCTGGCATAACGAAGTTCCGCAGGGCCTTTCGTCCGCCATTTTCACGGATAGCTTGCGGTCGGCCGAGACGTTCTTGAGTGCTCGTGGCAGCGACTGCGGCATCGCCAACGTCAACATCGGAACCAGCGGCGCTGAGATCGGTGGCGCATTCGGTGGCGAGAAGGAAACCGGCGGCGGCCGCGAGGCCGGCAGTGATTCCTGGAAGGCCTACATGCGCCGCCAGACCGTTACCATCAACTGGTCGACGGATTTGCCATTGGCGCAAGGGATCCAATTCGATCTCTAGTGGCGCAGCCTCGCAAAATCGCCGATGCTGCCAAGACCCTGGCTATCTTGAACCAGCAGGTCGTCGCGTGCCGGCTCTGCCCGCGCTTGGTGGAACATCGCGAGCGCGTCGCGCTCGAAAAGCGGCGCGCTTATTTGAATTGGACCTACTGGGGCCGGCCGGTGCCCTCTTTCGGAGATCCCGCCGCGCAGCTCCTCATTATTGGCTTGGCCCCGGGTGCTCACGGGGCAAACCGGACCGGGCGCATGTTCACCGGGGACCGTTCGGGTGACTTTCTCTACCGCGCCCTGTGGCAAGCCGGTTTTGCCAGCCAGCCCGAAAGCACCTCTCTCGAAGACGGTCTTACGTTATCCGATGCCTACATCACCGCCCCGGTCCGTTGCGCTCCTCCCGACAACAAGCCTTTGCGCGACGAGATCCTACGCTGCCAGCCGTTCTTCGATCAGGAACTGGCAGCGTTGCCCAACGTTCGCGTCGTGGTTGCTCTCGGCGGCATCGCATTCGAAAACTACCTTGCCGCATTACAGCGGCGCGGGCTCCTCGCTACTCGCAGAGCCTTTCGTTTTGCGCATGGAGCCGAGTATAGAACCCATGCCGGTGGCCCAGCCGTTCTCTGCTCCTACCACCCCAGTCAGCAGAACACGTCCACTGGCCGGCTTACGGCGGACATGCTCCGCGCTGTCTTCGCCCGTGCCCGATCAATGCTCGCAGCAAACTGACCTCGCCCCCAGCGAGCGAAGACAGTCGGTAGGCCACAATAAACTGATCCCGCATGACGCTCCCTGACCAGCTGGCGCAGTACTTCGAATTCGAACATCTCAACACCAATTGGCGAACCGAACTGCTGGGCGGCGTAACCACCTTTGTCACCATGGCCTACGTCATCTTCGTCAATCCCGCCATCCTCCACGAAGCAGGATTGCCGATTGCGGCCGTAACCGTGGCAACCTGTTTGTGCGCCGCCGTCGCGAGCATGCTCATGGGCGCGTTCGCCCGCTACCCCATCGCCCTTGCTCCGGGTATGGGGCTAAATGCGTATTTCACCTACAGCGTCGTGAAGGGAATGGGCGTGCCCTGGGAGACGGCACTGGGCGCCGTGTTTCTGTCGGGAGTGGCGTTCCTGCTGCTAACTCTTGCCGGATTGCGCCAACTCATCGTGAAGGCCATTCCGAAAGAGCTATATTCGGCGGTCGCCGTGGGCATTGGGCTCTTTATCGCCTTTATCGGTCTTCGCAATTCGGGCTTGATTGTCGCTTCGCCCGCTACCTACGTGGCTCTCGGAAACGTAAGGGCGCCACAGGCCCTGCTCGCGATCTTCGGCCTCCTGGTCACGCTGGTCTTGTTTGTTCGCCGGGTTCCAGGCGCGATTCTATTAGGCATCGTCGCCTCGACACTTGTTGCCATCGCCACTGGTCAAGTGTCGTGGAAGCCGGCTCATTTCTCTGTGACAGAGCTGGCCGGCACGGCCTTTCACTTGGATGTGCTCTCCGCGCTGCGCCTCGGCGGCCTGGAGATTATCTTCGTTTTCCTCTTCGTGGATCTCTTCGACAATCTGGGGACGCTGCTGGCGGTGACTCGCGAGGCCGGCTTGGTGCCCGCTAGCCTGACGCAAGCAAACGAAGAAATCCCGCGTCTCCGGCAAATCTTGCTGACCGATTCCATTGCCACCATATTCGGCAGCCTCATGGGCACTTCCACCGTCGTCAGCTATGTCGAAAGCGCTGCGGGAATCGCCGCGGGCGCGCGCAGCGGTGTCACGGCCATCGTCGTCGGCTTGCTGTTTCTGCTGTCCTTGCCGCTCGCCAGCCTGGCAGGTCTGATTCCGGTCAGTGCGACTGCACCCGCCCTAATCCTCGTTGGCGCGCTAATGATGGCGAGCGCATCGGACATCGACTGGCCGGATCCGGTTGCCGCGATCCCCGCCTTTCTGACCATCCTCACCATCCCACTGACCTTCAGCATCGCCACCGGCATCTCATTTGGCTTCATCGCCAGCGCCTTACTCCGCCTCGTCGCCGGCCGCTTTCAAAAAGAAGATTGGCTGCTGTATCTGCTTGCGGTGCTGTGCATCCTGCGCTTCGCATATCTAGCGGGGTAGGAATCCCAAATTCCTTAGCGAACGCGTAACAGACGAGAAGTCGGAAAGCTAGGAAGCCAGGGGGCCTTTCTTGTCTAAGGACGCAGCCACTACCAACTGCAGCAACTGGGCCCCTTCCCGTACCACGAGAGCAGCAAGGGGTTCGCGCTCCATCGCGTCTATTGGCCCGTTCCCAAAGTAGAGTCCATCCGAAACAAGGAACGTCAGTCGCAGGTGACCCTGCGGCGGAGGAGGCAGGCGTTGTTTCTTCCAGGGACCCAGTCGCTCAATCACTGGCTGCGACGCGGTGAGGAGTCGGGCAACCGCGGCCTGAACCTCTGGGCGGCCGCCCTCAACCACCGCAAGCCTGCCCGTTTGATTGATGTACCGGACACCGCCGTCAGAGAAGGCCGCTAGGACATCAAGGCCTTCCGTAAGCGCCACTTCGATGACCACTCCCAGCAGCTTATGTCTCGGTACTTCAAAGCCATTGGCGCGAAGCCAGCCATATGCCAAAGCGCGAATTCGGCTTTCTTGACTGGAATCTTCAGATAGATCGCGCACGGCCCCAGGATCCACAGGCGAATCATAAAGAACTGATTGCCAAGCCGCGCTTGGCTGGTCGTCCTGCGGTCTAAATGCAGTTAGGTCATCGCAGAACAGCAGATTGTAAATCTGATTTATGGCACCGACAGGGTAGGGCGAGTATTTTGGACCCTTTGGCGAACCGTTGACTTGAGCGCGACCGATCCCAATCAGGGCCAAGGCTCTCCGAAGCATGCCCTCAATCTTATCCTGACAGAGCGGTCTGCCCCAACACTTCGACTTACCCACGTCGTCTTACTGACTTCGCGGTTAGGATCTCCCGATCAATACATCGCCGGCGGCGTAGGCGGTGCCGGCGGCGGCGGACTCGGCGGCGGGAAATAAGGCATTTGGCCGCCGTTCTGGAAGAGCCGCTCCGTCTCTTGATTGAACAACACCCAAATGCCGTATACGCCCAGCGCAGTCCCAACCGGAACCGTGGGTAAATGCAGGATCGAGACGATAATCATCAGGATTCGCGCCCAGCCTTTGAAGTTCACGAGTCCCCAGCCCCCAATGATCCCGGGTAGGCCGACCAGGACCACCAGGAAAGCTATGCCCAGACCGATGAGGGCCATGATGGGCGCTGCCACCACGCTGTCGTTGCCGGAAGACAGGCCCAGAAAGCCAGCGATACCGCCGAACACCAGCAGCACAATGCCGCCGCCCAACACGATCAAGCCTCCCCAAACCATGTTCAGAATTCCCAAGATCTTGACGTGATCCCTCACCGCATTCCTCCTTGTTCCGACTCTCCGTTACCAGGCCAGTTCAACCGCTGCCAAGCCCGTGTCCCCTTTTACATCAATGACCAGAGTATAGTCATTCTTCGCTCCGGGCGGTTCGACAACCTTGGCCGAAACGCCTCCGACTAACGACACGGCCGCGGCGACATGCGCTGACTTCATCGGTTTGGCTCCCGCCTGTTTCTCGATTTCTCCAGCCGCATCTCCTGACATCACATGGACGCCATCTTCGCGGATCGCCAGCCTGGCCGTTCCGTGCACATTTCCACGCCAAACCGCCCCGCATGTGATCTTCTCCGGTTTGCCGTCGACTACCCAAGCCGTGTCTTCCGGCGCGTGCGCGCTGTGCTTGGTCTTGTGATCCCGATCCCCCATGGCCGCCATCGCTTTTTTCGTCATATGACCCAAACCGTTCCAGGAGACCTCTATTTGATATGGGTACAGCCCGTCCTGCCTGTCTTCTATACGCACGCGAAGGGCGTACCCGTTCGATAAACTTGGCTGCTCGACGACGTGCACATAGCCCCGGCTCGAGATCGGTTCCACGTCGATCTCCATGTCATCGGCAGGCATCGGCGTCACGAACCGGTAGATGACATTGGTGGGCATCGGACCCGATTTCGACTCGATCGTGACCCGGTCGCCTTGAACCACAAGATCATGAATTCCCTGGAGATTTGCCTGCCAGACCAGGTTCGGCCGGCCCTCGCCGGCCTGCAAGGCGGCGGGTAAAATTCCCAGCAGGGCAACCACTACGAAGTTCCGCCAGCGGCGCCGGGCAAGCAAAAAGCTGCGAAAAACGCTAGAATGTTCTTGGCTAGCAGTTCTTGCCTCGCCGCCCGACCCAGTTGCCCCGCGAAGAGGTTTGTGTCGCCTGTCGGCCATGCGGGCGTCGCAGCTGTTTGAACCTGTCCACGCTATGATTTTGAAGCCTTTCGCCTTCGCTCTTCTGCTGGCCGTCCAGCCGCTGTCCTCGCGACTGACTGATCGGTTGTTCGATAACACGTTTGAGGGCATTTACCGGCTTACTTTCTTTGACTGGGCTCTGCTCGTCCCGTACTTCACCATCTTGATTATCCTCTCTGTGTACGGAATGCATCGCTACGAAACGATGCGGGGTTACTTCAAGCACCGTAAGAAACTGCCCAAAGAATCTCCGGTTCGCTACGACAAGCTGCCGAAAGTGACCGTCCAGTTGCCGCTCTTCAATGAACGTTTTGTCGTTGCCCGGCTGCTGGAGGAGATCTCCAAGATCGATTACCCGCGTGATTTGCTGCAGATTCAGGTGCTGGACGATTCGACCGACGAGACCCATCCCTACACCGAGCGGCTTTGCAATGAGTACCTGGCCCAGGGGGTTCCCATCCAGTACTTGCATCGCACCAATCGCCATGGCTACAAGGCCGGGGCCTTACAGGAAGGTCTCAAGTCCGCTAAGGGCGAGCTGATTGCGGTCTTTGACGCCGACTTCGTCCCGCCCTCTGACTTTCTCAGACGGACGGTTCACTTCTTTGCCGACCCCACGGTTGGTGTCGTTCAGACCCGCTGGAGCTACCTGAATAAGGAGTACAACATCCTGACCCAGGTCCAGGCGATGCTGCTGGATGGGCATTTTGTCCTCGAGCATGGCGCGCGTTATGGAGCGGGGCTGTTCTTCAATTTCAATGGTACTGCTGGTATTCTGCGCCGCACCATGATTGAAGACGCCGGCGGCTGGCAGCACGACACCCTCACGGAAGATTCCGACCTCAGTTACCGCGCGCAGCTGAAAGGCTGGCGCTTTATCTATATGCCCGGACTGGATTGTCCTTCGGAGCTGCCGGTTGAAACCCACGGCTTCCAGGTTCAGCAGTCGCGTTGGGCGAAAGGTCTCACCCAGGTCGCTAAGAAGCTGTTGCCTTCCATCCTGCGCGCGGATATTCCCTGGCGCGTCAAGGCGGAAGCCTTTCTGCACTTGACACCGAATATCACCTATCCGCTGATGGTGGTTGTGTCCGCACTGATGTTGCCGGTCATGATCGTTCGCTTCTATATGGGCTGGATGCAGATGTTACTGATCGATTTCCCATTGATCATCGCCTCCTTCGTTTCCATTTCCGCGTTCTACCTCTACGCGCAGCGGGAGCTCTACCCGAAGACGTGGTGGAAGTCCATCGTTTTCCTGCCCATGCTTATGGCGGCCGGTGTCGCACTCACCATCAGCAACACCCGGGCCGTACTGGAGGCGCTGATCGGCGTCGAGACCAGCTTCGTGCGAACACCAAAGTACGCCATCGGCGCGGACAAGGTTCGTACCTCTCCACCCGCCTATCGCCGGCGCAGCGGCTGGCTGCCCTACGTCGAACTAGCCATCGGAACCTACTTCCTCGCCATGGTCACCTTCGCCATCGACACCATGAACCTCCTCTCGGTGCCGTTCCTGTTGCTTTTCGTGTGCGGTTACTACTGGGCCGGTTTTAGTACTCTGTACCAGGAGTATCAGGATAGGGTGCAATGGCAGCGTGCCCGCCGCCTGGCGGAAGCCGCCTAGCCTTCACAACACCTTGAGCTCAATCTCCGTTAGGCTGGCAGCCTAGTCAGTCCGGGGATAACTGTTCCCTCCCCAGCGCTTGGCGCTCGCCTCCACGCGTATCCCGTACTGGAATAGACCGGCCGGTTCCAGGACGTTAGGTCCATTGGCGATTCAGACTTTTCCTACCATACTCAAGCCATATCGTTCCGAAGAGAACAATATGAATAGCTCCCGAAGAAGCGTCGCACGTCTTGCCGCGCCGCTTGTGATGATCGCGCTTCCGGTGTTCGTTCAAGCCAGCTCCGTCTATGACGTCACCAATCTTGGCAATCTGCAGGGCTCATCAGGAACGGCTCTCGCTATCGCCGACGGCATCGTCGTGGGTTATGCGATCGACGCGCAGAGCAACCAGGTCGCGGCATACGCAACTGGCGGCAGGCTAATGTCGCTCGGCTTCGCGGGCCAGGCCAATGCAGTCAATTCATCCGGCGAAATTGTCGGCAACGATGGCACTCAGGGATTCACATGGCAATCCGGTGTCACCACGCAACTCGGCAGTTTGGGCGGGGGAACCAGCGCCGCAACAGCGGTCAACAGTTCCGGGGAAGCGGTCGGCGGTGCGTCGAACGCCGGCGGTCAAACCTTCGCCGTGATCTTTAGCAATGGACAGATACAAAGCCTGGGGACCCTCGGCGGGAACTTCAGCACGGCATACGGCGTTAACAACTCAGGCCAGATTGCAGGCACCAGCCAAACTCCAAGTGGCGCTATGGCGGCTTTTCTGTGGAACGGGAAGACCATGCTGAATCTGGAAACACTGGGCGGATATTCGAGCTACGGTGCCGCCATCGACGCTTCCGGACAAGTAGTCGGTTCGTCTCAGACCGTCTCGGGATACCTGCATGCTTTCCTCTGGACGGCTGGAACCATGCAGGACCTTGGCACCCTGGGTGGCTCGAACAGCTTCGCGTTGGGAGTCAACGACAACGGCAGTGTGGTCGGCTACTCGCTGACGCAGGGCAACGCCGCGACCCACGCGTTCCTGTATACCAACGGCGTGATGACCGATTTGAACTCTCTCCTGCCCATCGGCAGCGGATGGACCATTACTGAGGCGTACGGCATTGATGACAATGGCGACATCGTCGGTGCCGGCGTATTCAACGGAGTGCAATATGCGGTGGAACTCATCGACCCTCCGGCCGGCGAACCCTCCGGCCCCGCCAAGCCGAATCTCCAATCGCCACTCGCCACACCGGAGCCCTTAACTGCCATGCTCATGGGCGGCGGTCTGGTGGCCGCCGGTGTTCTGTTCCGCCAGAGGCGTAAGTTCACACCCCCTGGTCGCTTGCAATAGCGGCCGAACTCAACTAACTTTGGCGCCGAACACGATCTCCGCCAGTTCGTTACCCATTTTGCCGATCTGCGGCGTTGCCAGGTTCGAAAGCAGGATGATACATGTACGCGACTCCGGATACCGCGAGATCATCGTGGCAAAACCCGGAAAATTACCCTCGTGCGTATACAGGGTGCGGCCGTTCTGTTTACCGATAAACCACCCGTAGCCATAGCTGCTGTCGTTGACCGGAGTCGCGACGTGGCCGGTGAACATCCGGTCCCGCCATGTCTTCGAGAGCAGCTTGTCGGTATACAATGCCTGGTCCCAGCGAAGCAAATCATTCACTGTGGAATGCAAGCCGCTAGCGGAGTAGGGCACGCTCATGTCGATGTAGCTGGCGTTCACGATTCCGCCAGGCGAAGTCGCATACCCGCGGGCGCGATGCTTCACGACGGTCCGGCCCAGGTCGTAGCACGTATTCTTTAGGTCGAGCGGGCCGAGTATGTTTTGCTTCATGTAGTCGACATACTTCGTGCCGGAGACCTGCTCAATCACCATGCCGAGCAGAACGTAGTTCGTATTGCTGTAGCCCCATCGCTTGCCTGGTTCGAACTCCAGCGGTTTGTCCCGCACCACACCAACCAACTCCTGCGGTGTGTTCGACTTGATGACCACCTGGCTCCAGAATCCCGGCTGGCTGGTGTAGTTGGCGATCCCGGAAGAATGAGTCATCAGTTGATGCAGCGTGATGTGATGCCACGCTTTAGGCAGGTCCTGGACGTACTTGCTGATCGGGTCTTCAGTCTGAAGGCTGCCTTTCTGCGCCAGTTGAAGGATCGCCGCCGCTGTGAATGTCTTGGTCAAAGCGCCCAGCCGGAAGATGGCCAACGGAGTTTGTGGTACTTCCCATTCAAGATCGGCCCAGCCGTATGATTTTTCGAATATGGGAGACCCATTGACTGCGATCACCGCAACGCCCATGAACTTCTGTTCATCCAACTTGGCCTTCATTAGGCTGTGCGCTCGGTCCGTGACGGAGTCGCTATTGCCAGTCTCGGTGACGCAAGCCGTGAGCAGTTGAGACATGCCCAGGCCCGCGGTCCGGCGGGTGATCAAGCTGCTGTTCAGGATGCTCAAGTAAAGACCTCTTCTGACCATTCCAATGGCCATTTCAGTTATGCCATCAATGCGGTCGCGGTTCCGCTAGCCGAAACGACGAGTACCGCCATAGCATAGGTTACTGGGTCAGGTATTCAATCGCCTTTTCCAGTACTTCATCCCGTCCGTGGCGAATGCCATTCAGCGTCGGAACCACTGACACATCCGGCTGTAAGCCGTTCCGTTGAAGCTGCCCACCGGTTGCCATCCGCACATCGTGCCCCGAGAAGCTGATGGTGATGCCGCCTGGAACCACAAAATTGGTGACGTCTCCGTTCGCTCCGGCCGTGGGGCTGCCGATGAACTTGGTTTTATTGGCCGCCTGTAGAAACAGCCCGGTGTGCTCGGCCTGGCTAATGGTTCGCTCGTCGATGAGCATCACCGTCCTGCCTTTGTACTTCCACTTGTCGCTGTGCGGAATGGTCTGCACAAAGAAGTAGCTGGACGAAGTATTCATCATGTCTCCGTTGGGCAGATCGGGTGTCATCGTAATCGGTCCCGTGAAGATGGCCGCCTCCACGTCCTGTTTGTCCGTCAGGCGCGGCGCAATGGCCCAGGCAGTTCCTTTCGGGTATCCCCGCATGTCGAAGATGATGGCCTTGGTGTCGCGAAACTTCTCGAACATCGCATCGACCTGATCGGGGGTCAGCCGGTCGAGATCCGCATATCCGATGTTGCCGTCCAGCAGTTTCACCACCTCGCCGGAGCGCTGTCCGTTTTGCATCATCGCCGAATAGGCCTTGTGGCGCTCCAGTTTTGCTTCCCTCTGTCCCTCGCCGTCACTCACCACCAACGTCGCCGTCGATCCATCCGGACCGTTGAGTAATCGTTGGGCCGCAACGTATCCCAGCCACTGATTCGTCGAAGCCGACAGATACTTCGCCTCGCGGTTCACCCGTTGCGTAATGTCCTCACCGTCGACGCTGTGCACAATGTCGCCAACCTTGAGGCCCGCGGATTTCGCGGCGTCATCGTAAATGCGCGTTACCACCGGCTTCTTATCGATCAACCGCAGTTGTATCGGAAGCGGCGCCTCGCCGAAATACGCGGTCAGTTCTTTACTCCGTACGACTGCGTGCGAGTCGTGAACGTGGGTCACCATCTCCGCCACCGCGAGGTTGTATTCCAAAGCGTCCTTTGCCGCCATGAACTTCGGCAGGTAATCCAGCAGCACCTGGTCCCAGTCCTCATCAAGCAAGTCGCGATACGCAAAGAAATACTTGAATACGCCCCAGATCTTGAAGGCCGCCAGCAGACGATACTCGACTGCGGGATAACTCATCTCCGCATAAGCGCTCTCTGCCTTGGGCGTAGGAAACGCAGGAAGTCTGGCGCCTGTTGCGGGCGACGTCCCGTCCGCATTAATGGATTCCGAGAGCCGCACGACTGCCTGTTGGCCCTCGCCTAGCGGCACCGGAACCGTCTCCACGGCGGAGGCGTTACCCTCAAACAGGGCAACGCCCCTACCCGGCTTCGTACAGAAAGCCGAGTAATAACCGCCATAGCTGGTGCCGGCCTCGGGCGCCAACCCGTAGTGAATCCAGGTTCGCTGGCCCGGGCCGCTGGGGTTCTCGCTTAGCCTGTCGACCGCAGGCTTTTGCCGTCGGGACGGCGCCGCCGGAACTGCCTCGCCCAGCATGTGTGTCTCCGGATCGTGGAGCGCATCGAGCATCTGCTGCGTCGCCGCGGCATACTCGTCCGGCGACTTCGCATCCAAGATCTTCGGTAGCGCTTCCACCAGCGCCTTGTCCCAATCGATGTCCTGATAAGCCATGTAGGGATGGAAATACTTAACGGTTACCCATAGCTTGGCCGTCGCGGCTAATCGGGTCATGCCCGGATCGCTTTGTTGCGCAAACGCTGATACGGCGGCGAGCGAAACCAGCGTCGCAACGGCGCCAATGTTTCGATGCTTCATGGATGAAACTCCAAGGCTACACCGGTTCCACGATCACGATCTGCCTTAGCCTTCTTGAAGGACGCTTCTGACCTGTTGGGTGGTTTCATTTCGCACTCGGCGCCGCGTCCTAATTGGCGTAGGGTGACCCTCTGCGCTTGAGAAACTCCCGGAAGGACTTATCTAGTGCAGCGTCCTCAATAAACTGTGAGACGATTGACCCTCGGCGCGTCATTTCCTCTTTAATGCGCTGCTCCCCAAGTGCGGTCAGGGAGTAGACCGTTTCTGGATCCGGCTGCTCACCCAGTCGCTCAGCCTTGAGCCACCCCTCACGCTGCAATCGTTGCAAAGCTGTTAGCAATGAACCGGAGCTTTGCCTGCGCGTCCGTGCAGCGACCAGTGCCAGGTACGTAAATATTGGCTCGAGGCGTCGCTGAACCTCCGACACGGACAATGGTCCATCGATGAAGCGATTGAGGATAAACAAATCAAGCGTATCCTTGAGGCCGTCGGTGTTGAATTCGTCCATAGGTCATTATCATTGCCCCGGCCAAAATCCAGTCGCTGCGGCTTCGCCCTTGCCATCGAAACACTACGACGGTGTCAGGTTAGACTGCGAAGCACATCAGCCGAGGCGTTCTCTGGCGCAGCAAGCGGCCCTCCGGCCTGGTAATTCAATTGGGTGGGACCGGCGAATTGAGTACCGCAAGCCTCGACGATTTCAGCGATCTTGATGACCACGTCCTGGCGAAGTGCGGTGAACGCCATCCAATCCGTCATCTTTGCGTAGCAAAACAACTCCAACTCGAAAGCCGCACCGTCAAACTTGTTGATCCGAACTCTCGAGGTTCCAGGTTCGATCTCGGGTAGGTCGTCCAACATGCTCTGCACACGCGCTAGCACGAGCCGCAGTTGTTCGGCCCGCGTTTCAATCCGCAGGGAGAAGGTCTGGTTAATGAGCAGCTTGCGGCGTGACCTCATGTTTTCGAACTGCATTTGGGCCAGCGCCCCGTTAGGGACGACAACCAGATTCTGATCCATTGTCCGGAGCTTCAGAGAGCGGAGCCCGATATCCTCGACCGTACCGAGCCGGCCGCCGATCTGGCAGAAGTCGCCGACGTGAACCGCTTTATCCATCAGGAGGGAAATGCCGCCGATGATATTCTCCAGCGACTTTTGCGCGGCCAGGGCAATCGCCAGTCCCCCAATACCGAGGCCGGCGAGCGTCGTCGTCACGTTGATTCCCAATAGGGCCAGGGCGCCGAGCAAGGCGATGATCAGCATCAGGATGCGGGTGAGCCGCTGCATCACGATCAGGATCGACTCGCCGCCCGCGCTTTGCGTTCGAGTGCGGTTCACCACGTGGGCGAAGCCTCGATCGGTGACTCTGCTCACAAGCCACACGAAGCTGGCTGCCAGGAGCGCGGCCATCACACGGAAGTAGTAAATGCGGTACAAAAGCGGCGGTTCGAGCAAATACACCAGAATGCTATGCAACAAAATGGCGATGATGCAGCGCATGGGTGCTTCGATCGGTGTGTCCCAGACGGTCTGGAAGGGGATCCTTCGACGTTTTGACAAGATTCGCTTGGGCAGCGTAAACAGAAAGCCCAATGGCCAGGCGAGCAGCCAGGAAACCGGAATCGAGAGCAACCACCCGAGCCACTGTGCGAGAGACATCCCGAGCAGCCGCCGTTGTCTGAGGGAGGCGGGGGCCAGGCGATCGACTAACCCTGGCTTTTCGTTTTGTAGTAATGCGTAGAATTCTGGGATGCGCGCGACCGTATCTTGCGAAATCAGCCAGATCTTTCCCGATTCCGGATCGTCCACCCGCACCATGGTCACGTCGAGGGTGGCGCCGCCGACGGTTATCACGCCGGCACGCACATGGCCGGGCGGAAGTCCCGCCTCAACCGTGCCTTTGGGATCGTCGCTCAGCAGGGCGATGTCGCCTTCGAACCTTCGGCGCAGGGCTTGCATCTCCCTAGCCAGCTCAAGCACGTCGGTGTTTTCTCCGGCGGGCAGTTGCATATAACGGGCGGCGGTGGTGAAGTCGTCTCGTTCTGCGTACTTCAGAAGCCCCATCATGGCGCTGCGGGGCGTTTCGCGGCCAAGCGGATCCGTGGCGGCAGTTTCGGTTTTGGGCGGCGGAGGAGCCGCGGGCTTCCGAAGCTGGGCCGATGAAGGCACGGGCGTGCCAAGGAGTAAGACCAAAGTCAGGGCTGTCTCCAGGAGATGACCCCTGCTCAGTGGCTTACTGACTCCTTGTCGCGTCGGCTTCGGCACGAGCTACCTCGTGGCCTCGGTCTTCTCGAACGCCGCCGTCCTTCCGACCTCTAGCATTTTTTCCGCGTCCAGGCGGCCGAAGAGTTCAATCGTCTTGGCGACCAGGCCGGTCCAGCCGGTCTGATGGCTGGCCCCGAGTCCAGCTCCGTTGTCTCCATGGAAGTACTCATAGAACAGGATGTTGTCCTTCCAGTACGGGTCGGTCTGAAACTTTTCGGTGCCCCCGTAGACGGGACGGCGGCCGGACTTATCCCGAAGGAAGATCGCGGCGAGCCGGTTGGCGATCTCCCGGCTTACCTCAAACAGGTTCATCAAATTCCCCGAACCGGTGGGGCACTCAATCTTGAAGTTATCGCCGTAATAGAGGTAGTACGAAAGCAATGCACGGAGCAGTAGCACATTGACGGGCATCCAGATGGGCCCGCGCCAGTTGGAGTTGCCCCCGAACATACCGGTGTCGGATTCGGCCGGAAGATAATTGACCCGGTATTCCTGGCCCTCCACATGGACGACGAACGGATGTTCGTCATGGTATTTGGAGAGTGCTCGTATGCCATACGGACTCAGGAATTCGTTTTCATCGAGCATCCGCGTGAGCATCCGGCGAAGGCGTTGCTCATTCACAAGCGCCATAATGCCGCGCTCCCCTACGCCAAAGTGGCCAGGTCCGGTTGCATGGAAGCTTGCCCGGAGTTCGGGCATCCGACGCAAGCGCTCATTCAGGGTCGCGAGCACTTGAGGCATTAGTTCTCGCTGCCAAGGCTCGACGACGGACGTTGCGCAGATGGGTAACAGTCCCACCATGGACCGCACCTTTAGCCGAGTTGCAGTGCCATCAGGGAGGCGGAGGACGTCATAGTAGAATCCATCCTCTTCGTCCCACATACCCCCTGGACCCGCTTGATTCATGGCGTGGGCAATCCAGAGCATATGATCCATCAACTTGGTCGCTATATCCACATAGGTTGAATCGGTACCCGCTAGCTCTATGGCGATCTCCAGCAGGTTCTGGGCAAACAGGGCAACCCATGATGTTCCGTCCGCCTGCTCCAGATGGCCACCAGTGGGCAGCGTGGCGCTGCGGTCGAAAACGCTGATATTGTCAAGACCCAGGAAGCCGCCTTCGAACAGGTTCTTGCCAAACCGATCCTTGCGGTTGATCCACCAGCTGAAGTTGAGCATCAGCTTTCCGAGCGACCGCTTCAGAAAATCGGTATCGCCCCGGCCGAACAGAGCCTGCTCGGTCCGATACAGGAAAAGCGTTGCCCAGGCATGCACGGGCGGGTTGACGTCGCTGAAATTCCATTCATAGGCTGGGATCTGCCCGGTGGGATGCAGGAAAAACTCGCCCAGCAACATGTCGATCTGCTCTTTGGCGAAGTCCAAATCGACCACGGAGAGCGCAAGGGTGTGGAAGGCCAGGTCCCAGGCCGCGTACCATGGATACTCCCATTTGTCCGGCATGGAAATGATGTGATGGTTCACCAAGTGGAACCATTCCATGTTTCGCATGTGCTTCCCGCCGGGCCGCATGGCATCGATGCCGTGCTCTTCCAGCCATTTGTCGATGTCGAACCCGAAATACTGCTTGCTCCATAGCATTCCGGCCAAGGCCTGGCGCATGACACGCGCCTGGTCTTCAGTGACCCGTTCCGGCGTGACCGCCCGGTAGAACTCGTCCGCCTCTCTACGCCGCGACCCGATGTCGGCCGTGAAGTTCTTAAATGGATCGCCGATCGCTACGGTACCGACGTTGCTGAGGCGCAGCCGGACGGTAGCGGTCTCGCCGGCGCCCACCGTAAGTAGATACTCAGCCGACGCCTTGGTTCCGGTCTGCTGCGGATTCACGGCGCCCTGCTGGCCGTGGACTATGTAGTTGTTGATGCCGTCCTTGACGTACGGTGAAATATTCGGCGTCCCAAAGATGCGGTGGTTGTTGGTTTCGTTCTCCGTGAACAGAATAGGAACAGCGCCTTCGCAATAGAGATAACGCTCGCCGAGCTGTTCGTGCGACGCGGCAACCGCCTTCGCGCCGCCGGTTGCAGTCACCTGTTTCAGGGACGGCTTCGGCGTGCCCTCCCACCAAGTCCAGGTATTGCGGAACCACAGCGTGGGGAGTACAGTAAGCGTCGCCGGCTCGGGCCCGCGATTCGCAACGGAAATCTGAATGAGGAGATCTTCCGGAGAGAGCTTGGCGTATTCCACGAACACGTCGAAATATCGATCGTCATCGAAGATGCCGGTGTCAAGCAACTCGTATTCCATCTCGAGCCGGTTGCGGCCTTTGCTGGTCTGAACCAGATTGTCGTAAGGAAATGCGTTCTGCGGGTATTTGTACAGATACTTCATGTACGAATGGGTCGGGGTGCTATCGAGGTAGAAGTAATACTCCTTGACGTCTTCGCCGTGGTTGGACTCGCTGTTCGTCAAGCCGAACATGCGCTCCTTGAGGATGGGGTCCTTGCCGTTCCACAGAGCGATGCTGAAGCACAGCAATTGCTTGTCGTCACTGATACCGGCAATGCCATCCTCGCCCCAGTGATAGGCGCGCGATCGGGCTTGGTCGTGGGTGAAGTAGTCCCAGGCATTGCCATCCGGGCTGTAGTCCTCGCGAACCGTTCCCCATTGCCGCTCGCTAAGATAGGGTCCCCACTTTCTCCAGGGGATTTTCTTGTTCTTCGCCTCCTGGAGTCTCTGAATTTCTGGAATGTTGTTCATGTGGTTCTCCTTGATGCTCCGCCAGTTCGCGGAGGCGCGCCACTCGGGGTGAACGGATCAGTTGTCAGGCGTGATGCGTTCGCCGAATCGACAACTGTAGTGAGACTAGAACGGTGGCAAACGGCGCCGACCGGCGTGTGCCTTCCGGGCGCTGGCGGCGATCCCAGGATCGTCATCCGGCAAGAGGCGGATTTGGTCGAGCATGGCTGCTTGATCATCGGCCAGGACCCGATGGCAACGGGCACGAACAATTATATTGCGCCGCGGACGAGTTCCCGCGGCTACTGTCGCTTGGAACAGGCTGCGAAGCACGGGAAACCTGCATCGGCTTTTGAGCCAGGAATTGGACTGGGCGCGCGGCGCCCGGGCGGGATGAGGCTGATAGTATTTGTTTGGGGCTGAAGATGGGGCCGTTCCGGCAGGACGTGCTATTTGGGCTACGAATGTTGCTCTCGAGGCCCAGGTTCACTCTCACGGCAGTCGTAACGTTGACCATCGGTATAGCTGCTATCGACACTGTCTTCAGCTGGATCAACGGCGTGGTGCTTCACCCCATTCCCGGCGCGGGCGCGCCTCAGCGTCTGGTGCTGATCGAGAGCCGGACCCCCGGCGGGGAGTTCCTGGTCAACTCGTCCTATCTCGATTACCGCGATTATCGTGACAACCTGACGCTGGTTTCCGGGCTGGCGGTGGCGCGCTTCACCCCGCTAAGCATCGGCGAAGAAGGGAAAACAGAGCGCGCCTGGGCCGAGTTGGTGTCCGCGAATTACTTCGATGTGTTGCAAGTGAAGCCGGTCATTGGGCGGACGTTTCTGGCGGAAGAAGGTGTTGACAAGCCAGGAGCCTACCCGGTTGCCGTAATCAGCTACAAGATGTGGCAAAAGCGGTATCAGGGTGACCCAAAGGTTCTGGGCCAGACCATTCGCTTGAACCGGCACAACCTGACAATTGTGGGTGTTGCGCCGCGCGGGTTTCATGGGAGCCTTACGGGGGTTGTGTTTGACGTCTGGGCACCGGTGATGATGTCGACCGCGATGGGCACAGGAGGCGGCACGCTGAGCTACCGTGGGACGCGCGATCTCACCTCGACCATCGGGCGGTTGAAGCCGGGCGTCACGTCGGCGCAGTTGACAGGCCGAAGTGGCGGCGCTCGCCAAGCGCCTGGCAACGATGTATCCCGACACCAATCGCGCCGTGGAGGAGACGGTGACCTCGCTGTGGGAGGGCCATCTTGGCGTAGAGAAGTTGCTGCTCAAGCCGCTCGGCATTTTGATGGCGTTGAGCGTTTTGCTGCTGCTGATCGTCTGCGCCAACGTGGCGAACCTGCTGTTGTCGCGCGCGTTCGCTCGGCAGAAAGAGTTTGGTGTGCGCGTGGCGCTGGGCGCCAGCCGGTTTCGCCTGGCGGCACAATTGTTGACTGAGGCGATGTTGTTGGCGGCTGCGGGAGGAATCGGCGGATTGCTACTGACGTTCTGGATGGGGCGGTCGCTGCTCTTCCTGGTTCCACCGATTGACATACCGCTGGACTTAGGCGGAGACGTGAACCTCGCGACGCTGGGATTCACCATGCTGATCGTGCTCGGAACGACGCTACTTTCCGGGCTGGCGCCGGTGTTGTTGGGCCTGCGAACGAATTTGAATGAAACGCTGAAGGAGGGCGGCCGAACCGGCGCGACCGAATCGCATTCGCACCGTACGCAGGCGCTCTTGGTCAGTGGCGAAGTGGCGCTCGCCGTTGTGGCTCTGATTGGCGCGGGCCTTTTCCTTCGCAGCTTCCGGAACGCGAGCCAGGTCGAACCGGGTTTCGACACCGCCCATATGTCGGTGTCGAACTTCTACTTGTCATATGCGGGCTACTCGGCGGCCGAGCAACGGCTCTTCTGCCGCAAGCTGCGCGAGCGGATGGAGGCGCAGCCGGGCGTGATCGGGGTCACGTACACCGACTTTGTGCCGTTAGTGACGACAGGATTGAGCCCTTGGCATCAGCTCGAAATCGACGGTTATGTTCCCGCGCCGGACGAGCAGATGCTGATCCATCGCGCCACGGCGCCACCGGGGTTCTTTCATGTGCTGGGCATTCCGATCCTCGAAGGGCGCGATTTCACGGAGCGCGACGATGAAAAGGCGCCCCTCGCCATCATCGTCAACGAGACCTTCGCTCGTCGGTTCCTTCACGGGATGTACCCGGTGGGACGCAAGCTGCAGCTGGAGGGCGATCCAGCGACGATTGTGGGCGTGGTGAAGGACGTCAAGTATCACAGTCTGACCGAAGGGCCGATTCCGTACTTCTACCTGCCGTTCCGGCAATGGTTTGCGCCCGGATTGAACTTCTCGATTGTGATGAAGACGGAAGGCGACCCCATGCGGCTGATACCCACGCTTCGCCGCGAAGCCTTGGCGCTCAATCCGGACGCGGTCTTCACCAGCAACCTGTTTTCGGATGCGGCGAGACTGTCGCTTTATTCACAAAAGGTCGCGGCCAGCCTGTTGAGCGGCATTGGAGCACTGTGCCTGCTGCTGGCGGCGATGGGCCTGTATAGCGTGATGAGCTACGCCATCAGCCTGCGTACGCGGGAATTGGCTATACGGATGGCGCTGGGCGCCCAGCCGGAGGATGTACTGAAGATGGTCGTGCGGCAGACTCTTCGGCTGACCGCTCCAGGGCTGCTGGTCGGAATTCCGGTGGCGCTCGCCGCCTCACAGTTGATCGGACACATGCTTGTTGGCATAGAGGCAACCGACCCGGCAACGATTGCCGGCGCAATTTTGTGCCTGGTCGCAGTGGCTCTGCTAGCCGGATACCTGCCGGGGCGGCGCGCGACGCGCGTGGATCCTATGACGGCGCTGCGGAGTGAATAGGGTTAGACTCTCTTATCCTGCGTCCTCGCTGAAGCCCAACCAGAGCAACGAGAGTCCCAATTGAGGAGGAGCTTGCCAGGGCCCGGAGGCCCCGGCAACACCCCGCCTATTGCGCAACCTGTATCCCCGGCGGCTGCCATGTGCCCGAGCCGGGCGGAAGGATGGAAGGCGGCGTATCCTTCGGCCAGTACAGGCGCATCACTAGGTAGATGGGGCCGTCGGGCGCAGGCAGCCAATTCGCTTTCTTGTCCGCCGGCGGGGCATCCTTTTGAATGTAGATCGTCAACGACCCGTCCGGGTTCTTCTTCAACGTGGGCAGCATCGGTGAGTTGATCAGGTAGCGATTGATTGGATTCTCGATCAGCAACTGCGTCTTGCCGTCATACATGGTGACCGACCAGAAGGCGTTCACAGGAGGGTATTGCCCGGCGCCGAAGGTCAGCGTGTAGTTGTGCTTGCTGCCGTCCAGCGGGTTGCCGGCGGAATCAGTCTTCGCCATCGGGTACATCGCCTCCGCCGCATCGTTGCCATAGATGCCGGCCAGCGCAGCTGCCGCGCGGAGCAGATAGTCGCCGTGATAAAACTCCCGATCCCCGAACGCTGAGCCGACTGCCCAGCCGTTGATTTTCTTTCCGAGATTGTCGCGCTGCTTCTCGATCGAGTCATAGCCCTCTTTGACGCCGAGCCCCAGCTCCGCCTTTTGCGCCTCGGATAGCGTACTGGGGTCGAAGGGCTTGCCCGCCTCTATCCCGACCCCGGCGAATTTCGCTCGCAGTTCGGTCTCGGCCGGAACCGGCGGGCAGAATTGCAGTAGGAAGTTCAGATATTTAGGGAAGTCCAGCTTGAAGGCATCTTCGGTGAACGCCGGGAAATCCGGAGCCGGGAGCACGGGCGGCGCGGGTTGTTTCAGGTATGCCGAGAGCGGTTGGGCGGTGTAGCCAGCCTGGATCTTTTTTACGTTGTTAATATCTGCCACGTTGAATAGCTGCGTGCGAAAGATCACCAAGCCAAACTGCGTTTCGGATGGAAATACCTTCTTGACACCCTTGGGCGTCTCGCCCTGCCAGCCGGGTCCTGCGATCATGTAGCAACCGGCATCGTTGCCCGTTGCGCGGCTCCCAACGTATCCGTAGTTGAACGAATACATATCCGTCAGTTGCACCGAGTAATAGCGGCTTTTCTCAACCTTCGGAACGCAGAACACGACCGGTTCGGCCCTGAGATCCACCTGAAGCATGGAGTACGGCGTATCGCTATTTGGCGTGACGATGGCTGTGTCCTTCGGGGTGAAAACCTGCGCACTGTTCAGCACCTGATTAAACGGTCCTTTGTACTGAGAGTTCGTCTTGTCCACGTTGAACTGATACATGGCCTTGTACGCCGCGATCATCGGAAAGCCATACACATAGGCCTGTTGATAGAAATCTTTGTGCGAGATGGCCTCGCGGACAGGCTTCTCGCCTGAACAACCCGCAAGGCCAATCATCAAGAGTGAGACTACGAGAGAGAGTCGTTGCTTACTGGCTATTGTCATTGAATGTTCACCTTGTCACTTCGTGGATACGAAGAAATAACATTCAATTAGATCATGTGGTTAAAAGTCCGCCCACTGTCGCTGGCGACAGGCCGGGAATCAGATGAGCACAGAACCGCGCGCGTAAGCAAGCGGATAACAGCGGTGGCGCGAGCGACAGCTCTTTATTCTTCCGCACAGCTTACCGAGGCGCGACGGTGACGGAGCGCTTGCTGCGAAATCTGCCTCAAACTCAAGCACGGACTCAACTCTCCGGGTATTTTCACAGCAACCGCGCGACGGTAGCTCTCCACCTCCGAGCCCGCAAGCGAATTTCGCAGCGCGACAACTTGCGGCCAGACCAGCGACCCAAGGGTATAGAATCGGCGCAGACGACACGCTTACGTGTCGAGCCTCCAGCGCGACGGGTCTGAGGCTTCAGAACTCGTCCGTTCTGGCCGGCCAAGGAGTCTCATGCAGCAAGAGAGTCAGGGTTTGAACCGCCGCGCCTTCCTGGGCGCCGCCGCTTTCACCATCGTGAATGCCAGCCTCGCGCGCGGCACGCAGGCCAATTCGGCGGTTCGGGTGGGCTTGCTCGGCTGCGGTGGCCGGGGCACGGCCGACGCTTCCAGCATGCTCACCAATGCAGGCGCATACATCGTCGGCCTGGGAGACCTGTTCGATGACCAGATCCAGGCTGCGAAGGCGCACCTCAACGAGCTTGCCGCAAAGGCCGGCCATGCGGGCGTCGACGACAAGCTCATTTTCCGCGGCCCGGAAGCGTGCCAGGAAATGGCAAGTCAGCCAGGGTCTCGATGCCATCATCATCGCCACGCCACCTTACTTCCATCCGGAGCACCTCGGGATCGTCGTGGACGGCGGCAAGCATGTCTATTGTGAGAAACCGGTGGCCGTCGACGTGCCGGGCACGCATCGCGTCCGGGCCGCCGGGGAGAAGGCAGGCGCCAAGCTGAGCCTGGAGGTCGGCTTCCAGATCCGGAACGCCCCGCCCTTCGTCGAGTTAGTCCGCCGCATCCACAATGGCGACCTGGGTGAGATCGCGTCGGGCGCGGCCTACTATTACTGCCCGTACATCGACGCGCCGCATCCCGATGCCCCCAAGGACGTGTACCGGCTGCGTAACTGGATCCACGATAAAGTGCTCAGCGGCGACATCATCGTCGAGCAGAACATCCACGCAATCGACATCTGTAACTGGGTCCTGAAGAGCCATCCGCTGAAAGCCTCCGGCGTGGGCAGCAGCAAGGGCCGTCCCGACAACTGCCTGAGCAACACTTCGGTCTCGTTCACTTATCCGGATGACGTACATATAGCCTTCAGTTCGACCCAGTTCGGCAAGTGCGATTTCGACGTGAGCGAAAGGTTCTTCGGGACCCTCGGCAGTTCATCCTCGCCGTACTCCGGCAACCTGGGAATTGTCGGCGAGCATGCCTGGAAATGGACCGCCACTCAGAAGCAGGAAGGATCCGGATTCTCCGCGGCCGGCACCTTCGCCGACAATCTGAGCGATGCCGACAGCGAGAAGCACAAGGCGTTTATCCAAAGCATCACGAGCGGCCAGTTCCACAACCAGGCTGAGCTGGGAATCGAGTCGAGCCTGAGCGCCATGCTCGGTCGGACCGCGATTTACACCGGCCAGGAAGTGACTTGGGATCAATTGCTGCTCTCGAACGAAGTCTGGGACGCGAAACTCGACCTCAGCAAGATGAGATAAGTTTCTTGTTGACCACTAGTAAGTAGCGGAGCTTATTTCTTTTCGTCGGCCTTCTTGTCGTCGGCGGCGAATAACTTTTCCACGGCTTTCGAGAGCGAGTCACTTGCCTCAATGTTCTCGCCGAAGTGGCTGACTTCCCCTTCGATCAGCCGATCCATGACAGCCGTGCCGTCAGCTTGCACGATTCGCAACCGTGCCTTGATATCGGTGGCGCCCGCGAAGAACGTCAAAGACCGCATGCGTGGATTCCCTACTTTGAAATCCTGCACAAAGATCTCCATCTTGAGAAGGTCCGAATCGTTCGCCACGGTTGTGTCGCCGGTTCGCACCACTCGCTGAAAACGGTTTGACTTCCTCAAACGCTCCACGGTGCCTTCGTAAATGACCGCCCGGTACGAAGCGGGGATACCCTTCTCCAGGAATGTCACAGGCTCCGCCACAATGGTGGATCGCTTCAGGCGCTCCAATACCGCCCCGTCCAGCTTGCCTTGCTCTTTTGGAACTGGAGCGCCGGGTGCAGGCGGAGTCGCAATGGTTGTCCCTTCGGCAATGCCGGCGGCCTTCATCTGCGTTGCGGCCTCTTCACCTTTGCCTGAGGGAAGAAAGAGCACAGTTGCATGCAATCCGCCCGACTGATCCGCGAACACAACCGTCATGACGTCGATGGAGGGGCGTATCATGCTGATGGCCCGCCCTGATCCGAACGGCGCAAACAGGATCAGTTTGCCGGCCGTGCCGCCAATCAAGGCTTTGGAGTCGTGCTCCAGATAAAACGACTTAATGAGCGGAGTCTCGATCTTCGCGTTCGCCTTTTCCGCTTGAAACTCGACGCCCTCGGGCTTGATGGTCAGCGTGCCCTTGAGGTTACGGGGCACGTCGGGAAGTCCCAGAAGGTGAGCTGCCTCCCCAATCGGCGCCGCCGCGGGAGCAGTGTCCACCATGGCCGCCGCCATACAGCCAGCTGCCATCAGCCCGCAGGCGAAAAGGCCACTGGGTCTCGCAAATCGCTGAATCAGTTTCATGTTTTGAGAGCCGGCGTTCCCGGTTTGCCCGGCCAACACCTCGGCTAGGGAGTGAGATGCCTGCCGCCTTTCACCAGGGCTAAAATTTTTCCATCCCGGAGAACTGGCGGTCTCGATTCCCGCGGCGATGTGCCATCATTCTTGTCTGGAGAGAGAATGACCCAGACCCGAATCGTGGTTGTGTTTGCCGTTTTGAGCGTTGGAGCTTTCCTGAGTCGCGCCGTCTCCGGCCGACGAGATTTCCGAACATGCGCATCAACTGCACTTCTCGTCCATCGTCCTGGACACGCACGACGACACCACGCAGCGGTTCTTCGCGAAGGATTACGATCTAGGCACGCGTAATCCGGAAGGCCACGTGGATATTCCGCGCATGCGGGAAGGCGGCATGAATGCCATCTTCTTCTCGATCTGGATCGACGGCCGCATCATGGGCCCGCCCGCCGTTCAAAAGGCCCTCGATCAGATCGATGCGGTCCGCGAAAACGTCAGGAAGTACTCAAACGACATGGTGCTGGCGCGTACCGCCGACGATGTTCGCCGCGCACACGCGCAGGGAAAAATCGCCGCCTTGATGGGAGTTGAAGGCGGCCACATGATCGGGAACGACATCCGGATGGTGCGCATCTTTGCCGATCTCGGCGTGCGCTACATGACGCTCTCGCATTTCTATAACGACGAATGGGCGGATTCCTCCACCGACAAGCCGGCTCACAACGGCCTGACTGACTTTGGCAAAGACGTGGTCCGGGAAATGAACCGTCAGGGCATGATGGTGGACATTTCACACGTCAGCGATAAAACGTTCTACGATGCGCTGGAGGTGAGCAAGGCGCCGCTGATCGCGTCGCACTCTTCTTGCCGTGCGCTCTGCAATCACGTCCGCGACATGAGCGACGACATGATCAAGGCCCTGGCTGCCAAGGGCGGCGTCATCCAGATCAATTACGAACGCAGCTTCATCGACCAGGCCTATAAAGACGCCTATGAGAAAGAAACCGGCGGAGTCGTGGCGCACTTAAGTGAAGTCGCCAAGAACTGCAACAACGATGAGGCGTGCATTTCACGCGAGATGGCGACGCTGCAAAAGAAACTGATTGCTGAAGGCAAGCTGCCTCAAGTCAGTTGGGAGAGAATCATCGATCACATCGATCACGCCGTGAAACTGGTTGGCGCCGATCACGTGGGCCTGGGCTCCGATTTCGATGGCGCCGATATGCCGACCGGCATGGAAGATTGCTCCAAGCTTCCGAAAATCACGCAAGCGCTGCTTAACAAAGGCTATTCCGACAGCGATATCCGTAAAATTCTCGGCGAGAATACACTGCGCGTGATGGAGCAGGCCGAGCGCGTGAGCAAGGAGCTGCAAGCGCAACAATAGGCCGGGCACCTTGGTTGTGACAACGCCGTCGGAATCATGCAAAGGCTCACATCACGAGATCTTCTCTTCCGCGCGGCTTCGGGCGAAGGTAAATAAGAGGTTTGTGGCGAACAATGTCACCGCCAGAAGTTCGGTAATGGCAGAGACGGGCAGAATGCGCCAGGCTTGCTGCGCGAATCCCTCGTAGGCTGGGATCTCCGCGCCCACGCGCAGTGCGCAACCCAGATTCAGCAGCAGAAGCGATCCGAACATAATGCGCTTGCTGAACAGCGCGCGTGCCCCGCAGAGGGCAGGGAGTATCTTCTGGCCGATCGCAAACACCATGGCCGCGAGGAAGCCTACTGTCAGCGCGTGGCGGGAAGCGCCCCAGATCCCGCCGGCGCGATCGGCCAGGGCCGCCCACGCGGTGAGACAGCCCGCGACCACGAGCCAAACATAGGCGGCTTTGATAAACAGGGGGAACGACGAATGCACGGCACTGCCTTGCTCGGGCTGGAGGCGAGCCTCAAAGATGTGAAGGCCGGTGATCGCCGCGACAACTGCCAGCAATAGGCAGCAGGAAGCGACCACAGGATGGCCCAACACGGCCGCAATCACCCCCGTGAAAGCCGCGCCGAGCGCGACTTGCAGCTTTGTGCCGTGGGCCGAGCGCAGCCCGACAAAGCCGGGCAGCCACCGGGCGTTGAACCCCCAAACCGTGGGCACTAGGAATGCCCAGGCAGGCACGAACAGCATTCGCTGATCGATGGCATGGCTGATGGCCGGACCCGTCGCGCCAATGGACGCGTCGAGCGTAGCGGCCACGTTCAGTAGCAGCGCGAGCAGGAAGCCGAAGCTGCCGCCCACCACCAGCTTCATCCACGGCTCCATCGGCTTTGGCGGCGTAACCGGATCGCTTTTGTGTCCCGATACAGTCGCAAAGAATACAAGGAAACCCGCCAGTTCCAGAAATGCGGATAACGGCAGCGCAATCCGCCACTCGAACGCCATCACATTGGCGATCCATCGCAGCGAAACGCCCGGAATCCACAGGCCATAGCAGAGCCACGCTCGCCTCACCGCTCGCGGTGACAGGGTGCCCATCTTGGATAGCGAGTGAAAACCGATTCCGAGAACGAAGGTGCCAATCCAGCCGAAGACCTGCGCGTGGCCGTGCGCCTGGACCCAGGCAGGTGAGAGTTGCTCGAGTGCGTGCCGGCTGCTGATGGAGATAAGGTTCCAGACGCCCAGAAATGTTCCCGGCAGCAGCATGAAGAACAGCCCGGTTGTGATGAAGGCCTTGACCGCCGTCTGCAAACGCGGCGCCTCGGCATCAGCGTATTCCACAAACTGCCCCAGCAGCGGCTTCCATCTGCGTTGCGCGAGGGAAGAGAATGTTGTTCTCCAGGTGGACGTGCCGGTGAAGATCGCTCTCAAACTCCGCCAGACTGTGATATAGGCCGGTGTATGTAGGGCAGGCACCGACCGGCGGGGTGAAGCCGCCGGAGAGCTCGCGGATGCCCGCCAGCAAAGCGCCGGCATCGTCGTGGTCCGCCATCATGTTTGCGATGGGACTTGCGATCGATTCGAAGCAGGCCTTCGGGAGCGCTTCGCCGGCGAGAAACGCAACTTCCATCCTTTCGATGTACGGGAAGAGGATCAGCTCCTCTTTCATCATGTGAGCGTTCAGCTCCTGCCCCATGGCAAGGAATAATTCCTCGATGCGCCGAACCTCCGGGTGAGTGTCTCCGTGACGGCTGATGACCTTTCGCAGCAACGATTCGATGCGTGGCGTCTCCTGCCGGACAAAGGCATGGTGCTTGGCCACGATGTGCGCGGTCAGCGCATGCAGCGGAGCTTCGTTCCAGGAACTGGCATTGCCTCCGCCGGTGTCTCGGCCCGCATTCGCCAGCAGCTCCACAGCTTGCGCTACGGGAACATTGGCCTGGAGACAGGCATCGCTCAGGCTGCGTCTGCCACCGCAACAGTAGTCGATTCCCAAAGTCTCAAACACCCGAATGGTCGCCGGGTTTTCAATCGCGATTTCGCGGACTGTCTTTTCTGTTGTTGTGGTCATTTGTTCGCCTCTAACCCGAGGCTAAGGCGAACAGACCCGAAGCGCAGTGACCTAAGTCACACGGTTGCGAATTAGACGACCGAGGCCAGATCGTCTTCGAGACCGCCGGGGTCCAGGATGGTAATCTCTCGCCCGTTCATCTCAATGAAGCCTTGGGCTTGAAGCCTGGTGAGGTTGCGCGACACCAGCTCGCGCACGGTGCCGATCTGGGACGCGAGTTGCTGATGGCTGCCATTCAGTGAGAATGTCACGCCTTTATCTGACGGCCGTCCCTGCGCTCTCGCTTCCCGGAGCAGAAGAGAGATGAGGCGATGGCGGACGGTGGTGAAGGAAAGTTCTTCGATGATTCCCACCAGGCGCCGCAATCGCTTGCCGACCACTTGCAAAAGTTTGAGCGAAACTTCCGGCTTTTCAAGGCAAAGCGCCCGGAGATCAGGTCGGGAGATGAACAGGACTCTTGATTCCTCTAACGCCGATGCCGAGGCGGGGTAGTTTCCGCCGTCGAACACGGGCAACTCCGCGATAGAACCACCCGCGCCCTCCACACTCAAAACGTGCTCGCGCCCACCCGCCGACGTTTTATAGATGCGAACTCGCCCGCTTATTACGATGAAGAGCCCAGCGCAGGGCTCGCCTTCGGAGAAGAGCACTTCGCCTTGCGAGTAAGTACGCGCACCGGCTCTCTCAGCCAGCGAGTTCAACTCCACCTCGTCCAGCGCCTCGAATAGAGGGGTCGACTTGAGGATCTGTTTCGGTGAAGCCGCGAAGGACATAGCCCCATTCTCGCCTTAAGGGAGACCGCTGGCGAGACTTAGCCAAACAGCCCTCTACCGCTGTATCCGCGCTGTCCCACCCCTCGCCAAGCTCTTCACCTGCTCCAAGGTTGCCATTGTCGTGTCACCCGGGAAAGTTGTCAGCAGCGCTCCGTGCGCCCAGCCCAGCCTCAAGGCGTCGTCGGGAGATTCGTCCTTCATGACTCCGTAAAACAATCCGGCCGCGAAACCATCGCCACCGCCGACCCGGTCCAGTACATCCAATTCGCATTGCGGCGAGACGTGCGTTTTGCCCTGTATCCAGGCCACCGAGCCCCAACGATGCCGGTTGGTCGAGTGCACCTCGCGCAAGGTGGTCGCCACAATCTTGATCTGCGGATGCTTTTCCACTACGCGATCAATCATCTGAAAAAATGCTGTGGGATCAAGCTTCGAGGCAGCGTGGACTTCCGGACCGGGGATACCCAGGCCCTTCTGCAGGTCTTCCTCATTGCCAACCAGAACGTCGACGTTTTTCACGATTCGCGCAATCACCGCGACCGCCCGCTTGTGGCCGCCTGAGAAATTCCAGAGCTTCTCGCGATAGTTCAAGTCGAACGACACAACGGCGCCGGCGGCCTTCGCGGCCTGCATGCCTTCGATAATGAGTTCCGAAGTGGTCTCCGACAGTGCGGCGAAAATTCCCCCGCTGTGAAACCACCGCACGCCGCGCGCGAATATTCCAGCCCAATCGAAATCTCCCGGTTTCAGCCGCGCGGCCGCTTCGTTAGACCGGTTGTAGAACACCACCGGCGCCCGCACTCCATAGCCCCGGTCGCTGTAAACAGTTGCCATGTTGGGGCCCGTCACGCCGTCGTGCTCGAAGTGCTTGTAAAACGGCTTCACGCCCATGGCCCGCACCCGTTCCGCGATCAGGTCCCCGATCGGATAACCAACCATCGCCGTGGCGACGCCCGTGTTCATCCCAAAACAGTCCGACAAGTTGGCGGCCACGTTGAATTCGCCGCCGCTGACGTGAATCTGGCATTCAGTGGCTTTGCGAAACGGGATCAAACCTGGATCAAGTCGGTACACCAGGCCGCCCAGCGAGAGAAAATCAAATTCGCAGTTTGGAAGGATCTTCAAGCCATTCTTCATGTTGCTTCTCCACGTCTTCACCTTCGGGAATCCGCACGGCATTGCAAACAAAGCGCTTCCGAGCCGCGACCGTGAGGGAGCGGTTTTTTGGCTTTTTCATCACCGTCTGCAGCCTGTGCTCTTCATAACGCGAACTCGTATTCTACTCTCCCCGGCCGCTGCAGCCGTTCTCACGTCAGTTTCTTCGTCCGCTGTCCCTTCAGTTGCGCCAGGTCTCGCAAGAACGAGCGGCCGGTCACCGGATGTCTCAGATCGGGGGCAATCTCGAGCAGCGGCTCCAGTACAAATCGGCGTTCGGTCATGCGCGGATGGGGGATCGTGAGTCGCGGAACATCCAGCACGGCCTTACCGTAGAGCAGGATATCGAGATCGATGTTCCGCGGACCCTTCGGTATCGCTTCCCGTCCCCGTATTCTTCCCACTTCTCGCTCAATCCGCTCCAGCAGCGTCAGCAGCTGAATAGGAAAGCAAGTAGTCTCGACTTCCAATGCCATGTTCAGGAACCAGGGTTGATCTTTGAAATCCTGCGGCTCGGTTTCATAGAACGCCGATCGCTGGATGATGCGCAAACCGGCGTCTTCGAGCGCCGCCATCGCGCTCTCCAAGTTCTTTTGACGGTCACCGAGATTTGATCCGAGTGCCAGGAACGCACGCTTCACCGGCACGGTCTTAGCCTAAGAAAACAGGGGACTCTGCAGGTCATTGCTGCGACTGCGCCGCGGAATCTTGAAGTAGTCGAATGCGGGTTGCGTCGCGATGCGCCCGCGATTCGTGCGGTCCAGAAATCCTAGTTGCATCAGGTACGGCTCGTAAACTTCCTCAATCGTGTCCGGTTGTTCATCGATCGAAGCGGCAATGGTACTCAACCCCACCGGCCCGCCGCCGTACTTCTCCAGCACCGTCAACATGATCTTGCGGTCAATTTCATCCAGGCCGAAGTGGTCCACCTGCAGTAGATCCAGCGCGGCCTTCGCCACATCGTTGTCGATTTCGCCGTTGGCCCGCACTTGTGCAAAGTCCCGAACTCGCCGCAACAGGCGGTTCGCGATGCGGGGTGTGCCGCGCGAACGCCGCGCAATCTCGTGTGCGCCCTGGCCGGTCACCTTTACCGACAGCAGCCGCGCAGAGCGCTCCACAATGCCCGCCAGCGTTTTCTCGTCGTAGGGTTCCAACCGTAGCACCAGCCCGAACCGGCCGCGCAATGGCGCGCTCAACAGGCCTTGACGGGTGGTTGCGCCCACCGCTGTGAATCGCGGAATCGACATGCTATGCGTGCGTGCGCCCGGTCCGCTGCCAATCAGAATGTCCAGCCGGAAGTCTTCTAATGCGGAATACAGAATTTCTTCGATATCCGGCATCAGCCGGTGGATCTCATCGATGAAGAATACCTGGCGGGCTTTAATGTTCGTCAGAATCCCGGTCAAGTCGACTTTCTTCTGCAGGACCGGCCCGGCGGTTTGATCCAGTTCCGCGCTCAACTCATGCGCAATGATGCCGGCCAGGGTTGTCTTGCCCAATCCGGGCGGTCCGCACAGCAACACGTGGTCCATCGCTTCACCGCGGCGCTTGGCCGCTTCGATCGCGATCGATAAATTCTCTAGAACTTGAGGTTGCCCTGCGAATTCACTCAGGCGAGTCGGCCGAAGTGCTGCTTCAAACTGCCGGTCGTCCTCTTGAGGCGCAGGCGAAACCATGCCATCTCGCCGCATGCATTCCCACCTTAGCGCACCAGAGCGAGGGCGGCCCGAAACAGTGGCTCAAAGCGTTCTTCGGCGCCCTTTTCTCGCGCTTTATGAATCGCCTCTTCCGCGGTTTGTGGAGAGCAGCCTAAATTGACCAGCGCCGAAAAAACATCCTGGTCCAGTCCGGTCAGCCCGGGTACGGCGCCCGCCGCGCTTGCCCTTCGATCGCCCGCGCCCACTTCCAGCAGCTTCTCTTTAAGCTCCAATACAATGCGCTCGGCCGTCTTTTTACCGACCCCTGGAATCCGCACCAGGCGCGCAATGTCCCCGCCGCGAATCGCCGTAATCAGCTCCGGCGTCGCGAGTCCGGAAAGAACTGTGATCGCAAGCTTGGGACCAATACCGCTCACCGAAATGAGCTTCTCAAAGATGAGTTTCTCGTCGTTGCTGAGAAACCCGAACAGCAACAGCGCGTCTTCGCGAACATGCGTGAAGATGCGCAGCGTGACGGTCGCTCCCACATCCGGCAGAGCCGTAAACGTGGATACCGGAATGTGCACGTCGTAGCCGACTCCGGCGGCGTCGACAATGGCCTGGTTCGGATGTTTTTCAAGCAACGTTCCCCGGAGTTGCGCAATCATATGTTTCTTGATTTAAGCACTGTGTGGCATTCACAGGCCCGTTTGGGCAGGATGAAATCCCATAAGCGCTAATTTAGGGTAGGCGTCCGCCGTGCCATCGATGCGTTGTGCGCTGGAAGAACGCAAGTAGGGCTGGAATTCAAGACTGCAAGGACCGGATCGAGGACGATAACGTGACATACAAGGACTGATCTTTGCAAACCACTGTTTCGGTGGGGTTTAGATCCCGAAAAGTGCCCGGACAGCCCTTAGGATCTCACCGAAATTGCGCCACTAGATTTGGTTCTTCAGGACTACGGCGGACCGGCGGATGGTTTAAGTCCACATCTACGTCGCACCCACTAGTGGGAAACGACGGTCAGGTCGGGAACTTTTTGGAAGTGGCGCAGGTTCAGAGTCAATACAGCGTAGCCTTGCTCGATGGCAGCCACAGCGATCATGAGGTCGTTGAACGGCAGCACGTTTCCTTTGTCCGCTTCCTGCCCCTCGATCTTTCCCAGCAGCCAAGCTGTCCTATTTGTCACAGGATGGACCGGGACCAGGCTCACCAGTTCCTCAATGTACTCCCGTCGACGCTGAGATGCTTCAGGCGTCTTGGCCCGGTAAATTCCATGCACGAGTTCGGCCACGGTGATCGGCGATAGCGAGAGATCGACAGCACCATGGGCCGCAAGAATGGCTTCGATAAAGTCGGCTACCGGTTGTTTCTTGCGCTCCGCGTCGATCACGACGCTGGAATCGAGCACTAATCCCAGGAGGGCGGATCCCATGGCTTCTGATGGCTAGCGATAATCTCTTCAAGATCCTTGCCGAAGTCTTCGTCAAGGGTCACCGTCGAGTTTCGCAGCTTCGCTTCGCGGAGGATTTCTGTAATGGGCCGTCCGCTGCGGTGTTCAGCTCTGAGCACCGCGACAGGCCGGTGATCCTGCTCAATCACGATCTCTACGCCCTGCTGCACTTTGGCGAGCGCGGCATGAAGATCGCGAGCTAGCTCTGCTTCGCTCATGTGGACAGTAGCCATTCTCTCCATTATGGCGCGTTTGAGCGTTCGACTTTGCCGATAGACCGTGAAAACGGCGTTGTGACCGGTAAAGAGGCGCTTCCTCGCACCAGGCGGTGTTGACCAAACGTCGGATGACAAGGCGTTCGACTGGCAACTTTGGTAACCAGAGTGAAATCGCCCGCGTCAGGGACCCTAATGGCCTTTCGTCCCGTCTGGTCCTCTCTGAGCGTGATCCTGGTCGCATTTTGCATCATTCCCGCCGCCGCCCAGCGACCTCAACCGCTCACCACAGCCGCAAGCGATTCAGTGCATCTCCACCTCACGCTAAGGCTCGCCTCGGGAGCAACCAAATACCGCCAGGGCGAGTTGATTCTGCTTCAGCTCCAGTTCACAGAGGAGCAGCCAGGAGAATTCCAGGTGCTGACAGAGGTCTCGAATCGTTCGGCCGACCCCTCCTGGGAGGAGGTTTATGTGTCTCCCGCTACGGGAGCGCTTGATCCGTTGGCTGTGTATCAGCGGCCCTTTCTTGCAGAGGTTCGAGGCTTCTGGCAGGACTCGGCAAACACCTCCGTGCTCCGGGTAGGCCTCCCCGCGACCGTCAACCTACCGCTCACGGATTGGTTACGCTTTGATCAGCCCGGCCATTATCGGGTTTCCCTTCGTACATTCCGCGCGTCTCGACTGGCGCCCCAGCGTGGTTTAACGCTGCTGACGAACACCGTCGAGTTCGATGTGGTCGCCGGCGACGCAGCTTGGCAGTCCGAGCAATTGAAGCAGATAGCGGCGCAAAGGCCGACTGACTGGCCTCGCCTGCGCGCGCTTGGAACGGCAGATGCAGCCCGGTTTCTCGCCCGTCACTACCGAGGGGATGTTTACCCCCTTGACCGGGAAGTACTGCTCGGCCTACTGGGATCGCCCAACAAACAAGCCGGCATTGAAGAAATGCACCGTCTGTTGCGCGATCCGGATTTTGCCGTGACGCCCCCTTTTCTCGAGGCCTTGGCTTTGCTTAGCGCCCCTCCACCAGAACCGGGCAGGAATTCAGTCGACGCCGGCCTGCCGGCCCTTCGGCGGGAGCTGTCCGACGCACTACCAGCAAAGCGCGGTCTGGCGTTTGCTACCTCCAGGCAAACCTATATTGCCGGTCCGGAACAGCTGGCAGCGGTCAAGTTCAGCCCCGGCCAAATCCAGCAAATCGTTCAGATCTTCGAGCAACTGCCGCCGTCCATTCAAAACATCTGGCTCGGCCAGCGTTGGAGCCAAGTCAGCGATCTACTTTGGCTGCCGGTGCTGCAACGGCTGAGTTCGCGCGAGGTGAATTTCCAGCAGCCCGGTGATCTCCTTTCGATCCGGTCGCCGACATAACGAAGCTGGCCTTGAAACGCTGGTACGAACTGGATCCAAAGACGGGCCGCGAAGCAATCTTGCGGGAGATTACTAGCGCCGCTCCGCGGTTCGGCGCGGACGTCTTGGGAGCCCTGCCCGATAAAACCCTTCCAGAGGATCAACACATCATCGCTCAAAACTTCGCTTCGATGGCCGCGCCAGCGCCGATAGCTCCCACGCCAACCAATTACCGGACACGCTTTATAGGATTGCCGGTCTATCACATGGCCGAGGCACGCGTTGCGTCCCTTCTGTATCGCTATGCCGACGGAGACGTGGCCCCGGAAGTTCTGGCAGCGGCGAAGAACCGGCTCCCCGAGCGCAATTGCGAGGCACAATATAGCGAAATCGCGTTCTTACTGAAGGTCGATTCCGAGGAGGCCGGCTCTTTTATGCGAGCGGTCGCCTCGAACCGTCGTACCGGCCACGCAGGCTGCGCGCTGCGCATGTTCGAGAAGATTCCCCAGGTCGTTGCCTACCCGGAGCTGGAGCGCTTCGCGATTGAATCCCTGGAGGACACTGATCCCTGGGTGGCGAGCTACGCTGTACGTTATTTGCGGGATCATGGGTCCGCGCAAGCAGAACAACCTATTTTTGACCGCCTGGTGCGTTGGAACGCCCATTGGCGCGAACGAGTTTCGGACTTTGCAGGTGCGCCCAACCATACGATTGACAATCGGGAGCAGGCCAGTTTGGGTTCCGAACTCGCACAAGCGCTGGTACGCGGGCACGGGTGGCTTGCGGATGAAGCCCGTATTCGCCAGGTCCTTTCTCTTACTCTTGAACCTAGCGCAAGAGGGGACCTCGAAGCGGCCATCCGTCAGATGGAAGTAAAACCCATTCACATCTACTTCATGAGCAATAACTTCAGCGCCATGTTCCTTGTCGCTCAATATGAGCTGGAGTCCGTCGACGATCTGAAGAACAAGGTTTTGCAATATCCCCCCGGAACCCAATTTGTCTGGAGTGATCACCGTTCAGCGGCACACGAGAATCTTGGCCGCCAGATCAGTCACGACATCGCTCAATGGAGTTCACTGAGGGGAATCCGCATCGAGGGCCTATAGCTCTAGTGAAGAATCAAAGCCCAGAATCCAAGCCCAGCTACGAAGATTTTGACTGGGAAAGGCCTGTGACCGGTAAACCGTGCTCCAGAGAGAAATGGCGCAATGAATCGCTCGAAAATCGAGTATAGTCAACCCGTGCCAGGGAGTGCACGGGTTGAGTGACGGCCAGCACGATGAAACCTAAACAGCGGTCGCCCAGATCATCTCCGGGAAGATCGAGTTTTGCATTCCTTAATTCCCGCGGAACCGTCTCGTGGGCAATCGGAAGACACTTCATCCTCGCATCGGTGTGTGGAGTGGTGCTCGCGTCGGTCTGCGCCCAGGAGACCGCAGGACTGCTTGCGCCCGCTACGCTTCAACCTGCCAACGACACCACCGCCGATGTGATTCTTCAGAGCGGGCATTCCGGCCGGATCACGGCCCTTGTTTTCAATCGCAATGGTGACATCCTCGCGTCAGCAAGCGAGGACAGGACTATTCTGCTCTGGAGTGCGGCTCAAGGGAGACAAATGTTTTGGCTGCGAGGTCATACTGGTACGGTTCGCGCCCTCGCGTTCAGCAGTGATGGAGCCCTTCTAGCCTCCGGATCAGACGATCACACAATTCGCCTTTGGGAAATGAAGACGGGTCGCATCATGGCCACGTGGCAAACACCAGACGAGTCGACAGTTCACCTGACATTCAGTCGGGACGGAACCCGGTTGGTGGCGGCAGGCGGTGGCCCGTATGAAGGTGGTACAGCTCCCGTGAGTCTGTGGGATGTTCCAACGGGAAGGAAGCTTCGAACGCTGGAGGCGATGGCAACCGGCGTTACGAACGTCTTTTTCAACTCCGATGGCTCAAGGGTGGTGGTAGCCAGTGAAACTGGGGACATCGACATCCGCGGCACGATCAAAACCTTTGACTCCGAAACGGGTAATCTGCAGGAAACACGTGCGGCGCTGCTGCAGGCGGCTTCGGACGACGGCGCATGGATGGCGATCCAACAAGGCGTTGGAAGACAGCTGGGCACTGGGATTTTCGAATCGCCCGGTGAGCGGCCGGCCACTACTTTAGAAGGGCAAATTGGTCCCCTTGTCTTTGCGCCGAGCGGCACCTGGCTAGCGTACTCCCGTGATCCATACGACACGGTGATAGTTCAAAGAAGCCGTGGCGGCGAAACACGAAGCCTTCATTACGGAACCACAGCGGCGTTTAGCAAGTTCGCCGTGAGTCCAGACGGCCGCTGGCTTGCTTCCGCGGGGAATGGACCGGGTATTCAGGTTTGGGACGTTCAGACCGGCCGCGTTGCGCAGACGATAGCAGGAAATTGTCGTGGCGTGATTACTATCTGGTCCGTCGAGACTGGATCGGAGGTCCTTCACTTTGGAGAGCGGAATATCCTAAACGGCAGCCCGGTCGCCTTTAGCCCGAACGGAAGATTGCTGGCCGCAGGCGGGACGCAGGATCTTCGGGTTTACGATGTTGTCGATAGGCGGGTGGTGGCAACGTGGCCGACGACAGCGCCCGTTTCGACGATCGCGTTTTCTCGTGATGGGCGACGGATCTCAGCGGGAACGCATGTGCAACTGCGCGCGCGACAGGGGCAAGGTCTGCCGATCCTCGATGCGGTGGCGGGACAGAACGCCTCGGTTTCGGTGTGGGATGTCGACAAGGGGCAGCTTCTCTGGTCGGCACCAGCGGGCCAATGGGTATCGGCACTCGCTTTCAGTGCGGACGTCAAGTTCACCCTGGTGAGTTCAGAAGAAAACTGGCAAGGGACCGGCTCGATTAGACAATTTGACGCAGACAGCGGGCAGATGCTGCGCGTTCTCATTCCTAAGGTGGATTCCCATAGTGCGGCTGCGTTTGCTCCGGATGGAGACTGGCTTGCGGCTGGACCGCGGGCACCCGGAAGCGGCGTCAAGCTGTGGAGACTTCGCTGAGAATCACGTCTGCTTGTGGCTCTCAGCCGTTTCATTTGCGGGGCCATCTGAGGACTGGATTAAGACTGGGAAACGGCGTTATCGTCAGTAATCATAAAGTCTGTAGCTCTTCTTCAAACATTGCGGACACTGGGCTCTGACGTTGCCACACTCACGAACTCCGAAAGCTTAGGTTAGCGCTTATGGGATGGAATCCTGAGGCGGGTCGTTAACGTTGTTAACCCACCTTTCGTCGCGCGCCCACAGCGCCTTCACCACCGCCAGCCCCGAAATCGCCGCTGTCTCCGATCTCAGAACCGTGCTTCCCAGCGAGACCCGCGCCCACCCGGCGGCCACAGCCTTGGCGCGCTCTTCGGGAAACCATCCACCTTCCGGGCCCAACAGTAACGCCACGGTGTCGCTTACCAATCTTTGTTCCGGCACACATCGCAGAATGGGCTCAGCAGCAGCGTTCTCATCAAGCAGCAGCTTCACGTTTGCATCCACTGCCAGCGCTTCGGCCAGCGTCTCCACCGGATCAATCACCGGCAACCGATTTCGGCGCGCTTGTTGGCTCGCCTCAACGGCAATCCGTTCCCATCGCGCGCAGCGTTTCTGTGCGGCATCGGCCAAGCCGCGCTCTGTCCGACGGGCTTCGAAGGGCTGTATCCGCGCCACACCGAGTTCCGTTGCTTTCTCGATCAGCCATTCGAACCGGTCGAACTTGAAAAGTGCCGGAACCAGCATGAATGTCGCTTCCGGCTCCGGCGTCGGCAGCTTCTCCTGGCACCGAAAAACGACCTGCGACTTGCGCGCCGTCTCAACTTCAGCTAGATAGACATCCTGGTTATCGCAAATCTCGTAGAATTGCCCCACCTCAGCCCGTAACACACGGACCAGGTGCTCCGCGTCCGCACCTGTAAGCTCCGCTACCCCGCGTCGAATCTCTGGGACGAAAAACCTGCGCCTTGACATGACTATTCGGCGCTCATGCTGTGACCGTGATGGCCGCTGCCACAGGCTGGTCGCCGACCGGGAACACAGTCAGCAACGAGGCCGCGGACTTCGTCCGATTAATCAAGCCCGATCTTAACCGGTTGGCCTCAATGGGGGGAATGCGAATCACCGCCAGGTCACCTGAGTATTCGTTCAACACCAGCGCGAACTGATCGTCCGGCGTAATCAAGATCTGGCGCGTTCCTGGGCTCGCCTGCACAACCGCGATTACTTTGCGCGTCGACACGCTGAGAATGTTGATCTCTGGGCCCGTCCTGCTCGCAACGAACAGGTAAGGCGGCGTGGACGAACTCGCCATCGCTCCGGGCGACTGGCCCGCCAGGACTGTCTGTTCCACAATCAGCGGTTGATAGACGAAAACAATCGCCACGGCATCCATACCCGCGCCGCCCACGAACAACTGGCCTTGGTCGGCCGAGAAACACAGCGTCTCCGGTTTCATCGGTAGGGGCAGATCAGCCACCACTTCCAAAAGGCCGCTATCCAATACAGTGATCGATCTTCCGCCATAGTTCGCCACAAACAGGAATTGCCCGTCCTTGCGAAACCGCAGAGCGCCAACGGAGTCCGAAACCTGCTGCTGCTCGCTTGTGCCGGCAGTGATGTTGAACTGTTGTATCGAGCCCTTGTCGCCGAATGACACCGCAACCCGGATCTCTTTGCTGTCCGGTCCGGTGACGTCTATTTCCTGCGGAACCGCGCCCAGCCGAAACCGCTTCACCACTTTCCCTGCAGCCAGGTTCGTGATGATCAGCTGTCGTGCGGAGCGCGAAATCGCTGCCACTTGCTTCCCGTCCGGCAGCAGCCGCGTCCGTGCTATTTCGTCCGCAATGCGAATCGATCCCATCTTGGAGAGATTCGTCGTGTCGATCAGGTGTAGCGTTCCGTTTGTGGCCGTCACCGCCACCGCCGGCGCTCGTGCTGATACGGACGTCAGGATCCCCGACGGTGCTGCGTTCAGCTCAATCCGGTGAGTCAGGCGGAATACGTTTAAGTCCACCGCGTTGATCGCATGATCTCCGGCCGCTGCCACCAGCATGTACCCGGGATAACCAGTCCCTTTCTTTCCTGCACAAGCCAGCGCCAACAGCCCCAGACAGCTAACCCCACAACCCACCACGGAGCGTCGAGTCACTCCGCTTCGGCGGCCCGTCCGGCCTCGCGGCTCCGCCATCGCTGCCCCGGACGCTGGCTCAATATCGCAATTACTTGAAAACAAATAGGTTTCTTTCGGCTGGGTCTATACCAGATGCTCTCACTATGTTACGCTCACAAGTGATTGTGGGGCCAGTCTGGGTCGAGTACTCAGCTGCGTCCTCTTCTCCGCGGGCTTCTCCGCCGGTCTTCCGTTCCCCCTTTTTTGGAGGTTGTTAGACGAGAGGGCCGCGCGGTTCGCCATCATACAAAGGTTTATCGAAGTTCATGAATTTCCGGTCTGTTTTTAGTCTTATCTCCTCCGATCTTGCCATCGACCTTGGCACCGCCAATACGCTGGTCTACGCCAAGGGCAAGGGAATTGTCGTCAACGAACCGTCCATCGTCGCCATCAACAAGAACAACGGCGAGGTGGAAGCGGTCGGCAAGGAAGCCAAAGAAATGCTGGGTCGCACACCCGGCAACATCGTGGCCATCCGCCCCATGAAGGACGGTGTCATCGCCGACTTCAAGGTCACCGAGCGCATGCTGAATTACTTCATTCAGAAAGCGCATGGCCGCAAGATGCTGGTTCATCCCCGCATCGTCATCGGCGTGCCCAGTGAAATCACGCAGGTGGAAAAGCGCGCGGTCATCGACTCCGCCTACCGCGCCAAAGCCAGCGAAGTCCATCTGGTTGAACAGGCCATGGTCGCCGCCATCGGCGCTGGTCTGCCCATCACCGAACCCTCCGGCAACATGGTTGTCGATATCGGCGGCGGTACCACCGACGTCGCCGTCATTTCGCTTTCCGGCATCGTCTATTCGCGCTCCGTGCGCGTGGCCGGCAATGAGATGGACGACGCCATCATGCAATATCTGAAGCGCAAGTACAACTTGCTGATCGGTGAACGAACCGCTGAACAAATCAAAATCACGGTCGGTTCGGCTTACCCCCTGGACCGTCCTCTGACGATGGAGATCAAGGGCCGCAACTTGATCGAGGGCGTGCCCAAGACCATCACCATCGAGGACAGCGAAATCCGTGAAGCGCTTGGCGAATGCGTCTCCACCATCGTGAATGCCATTCGTGTCGCTCTCGAACGTACCCCTCCGGAACTCAGCGCCGATATCAGCGACAAGGGCATCGTTCTGACCGGCGGTGGGGCACTGCTTAAGAATCTTGACCGCCGCATCCGTGAAGAAACCGGCCTCCCGGTCTCGATCGCAGAGGATCCGCTCGCTTCAGTTGTTCTTGGCACCGGCAAAATGCTAACCGATTTCAGACTCCTGCGGCGCATCGCCATTGAATAAACCTGCGACAGTGCATTGTGTTGGTTGGACGCGTGCTTTACTCAGCCATCCACCGCTAGAGTAGAGGTATGGGCGGACTCTCTCGCCGAAACGTTCCGATGGAAGCGTTGCTCAGTCGATACCGCAACCTCACGGTCCTTGTGATCGTGATTGTGGCCCAACTGTTACTGCTTGCCTGGCAGGTCAAAACCAGCCAGGACGTTCGCCTGATCCGCGTCTGGGCCGTGACGACCGTCACCCCCGTAGCCGGTATCGTCGAGGCCGTTCGACGCAACACCATAGGCTTCCTCGAGGACTACTTCATCCTCCTCGACGTCCGCGACCAGAATAGAAAGTTGCGTGACGACAACAGCCGGCTGAAGATGGAAAACATCTACTACCGCAACGAGTTGTCTACCGCTGACCGGGCTCGCGCCTTGGCCGCCTTTCAGCTCCGGACACCCTCCAAGACCGTCGCCGCCCGTGTCACCGGCAATAGCACCGTTTCCACTGCCCGCGCCGTGTTCATCGACCGCGGCTCCACCAGCGGCATCGAAAAAGGCATGGCCGTGGTAACGGCGGACGGCATTGTGGGCAAAGTAATCGCCGTCTATCCGCTGGCTTCTCAGGTGCTCCTGGTCACCGACCCTACCTTTTCAGTTGGCGTCGAATCGCAAAAGTCACACATCCACGGCGCCCTGAACTGCAAGAGCGGCAGCCAGTGCACCGTCGATTACATCCAGAACGAAGAAAAAGTCGATCTGGGTGAATGGTTTTATACTTCTGGCGAGGACCGCGTCTTCCCCAAGGGCTTTCCCGTAGGAACTGTTGCCTCCGCCCGTCCCGGCCAACTGATGAAGGATGTCCATCTGAATCTGAGTGGCTCGCCTGCCGGCGCGGAGGAAGTTCTGGTGGTGCTGGAAGGAGTCCATCAGGAGATCCCGGATGTACCCACCGGAACCGGCTTGACCCGCATGCTACCTCCGCCACCCAATGACGGTACCCAGGATCAGCAAACCATCAAAATGCAGACCGAGGCCGATAAGATCAAGCAGAAATATCAGGAATTGGGACAGCAGGAAAATCACGTTTACGGCGGCTATCTCTCCAACCTGCCCAATTTCAACGCGCCCCTGCAAGGCAAGGGTCAGACCCAAGCACCAGTCGCCGGTGACTCGGCCCCCAAACCGGTGGCGGAGAAAACCACTGGCAATCTGGATAAGGCCGCTGTCAAGCCTAATCCCAACCAGGTCGCGCCTACTCAGCCTGCGACCATAACCAAGCCGGATGTGCTTGGCGCCCGGCAGACCCCGGAGCCGGCTGCCGGCAGTGTTCAGAAAACTGTGCCCAAGCCCAGCGGCCCGGTGCTGCCGCTTGGCGCTCCTCGCCAGAAGCCACCGGTCACGCTACCCACTCCGAAGGAGTCTGCTCCGTCGCAGGCTGCCCCACCTCGATGAACGATTTCGACGGCGAACTCCTCAAGAAGCCTGCTCGCGAAAGTTGGTTCAGCCGCTTCCAGGTGGTAGCGCTCGGCCTGATCACACTACTGGCGATCCTCTCCCGCGTCTACATCCAGCGCCTGATCCCGAATACCCGCTTCCTCGAATTGCCACTGCTCCTGACCGTTTACTTTGGCCTCATGCGCCGTAACCAAATCGCCTCCCTGCTCTTCGGTTCGTTTGTGGGTTTGTTGGAGGATTCACTCGCGCCCACCACCTTGCCATTAGGCATGAACGGCATCGCCAAAACGTTGGTCGGTTACTTTGCGGCCTCTGTCAGCCTGCGCTTCGATGTCGAGAACGTCTTCATCCGCTTCATCCTGAGCTTCTTCTTTTACTTCTTCAACGCGTTCTTCTTTTGGGTCATGCAGCGAGCCCTGCTGGGCCAATTGATCCCCTTCGATCCCCAGGACGCCGTGATTCACGGAGTGCTGAACGCCATCGTCGCCATCCCGCTGTTCCTTATCCTCGATCGGTTGAAGCTCTCGCATTCCTGATCCGTGTTGGGCCTCTCCACCCGCACGCGACAGCATAAAATCTTCTATTATCAATCAGTTAGCTATCCACACAATGAAGTCCGTCCCTCACCCAATAATAAAATAATAATAATGAAGTCCGTCCCTCTTTTCCCGGCCTCTGGAGAGCCGGGATCCGGCCCCCAAAAAATCCCTTGACAACAACTACTGTGTGATACATAGTGTGCATAGCACACTGTCCGGAACACAGTACTCCGATGAATCCCGAACTCTTCGAAAACCTCCGCCTTGAGCTCCGTCGCGGTTGCGTGATTCTAGCCGTTCTCGCCCAGCTTCGCAGCGAGCATTACGGCTACACGCTCCGCAAGGCGCTCGCGGACCACGGCATGGCAATCGACGAAGGTACCCTCTACCCGCTTCTCCGCCGCCTCGAGAGCCAAGGCCTCCTGGTCAGCGAGTGGCGCGAGGAAGACAAGCGCAACAAGCGCTTCTACCGCCTTTCCTCCTCCGCCGAGCCCATTCTCCAGCAGTTGCTGGAGGAGTGGCAGAACATCAATTCGTCATTGACCCGCATTATCGAGGGCCAAGCGACGCATGAAACCGTCAACGCAACCGCAAACAGCACCACCTAGGAAATTGTATGGAACTACTCGATCGCTATTTGAAAACTGTTGGAAACTATCTACCCAAGCCGCAACGCGTCGATATTATCCGGGAACTATCGGAGAACATCCGGTCCCAGATGGAAGATCGCGAGACGGAACTGGGCCGGCCCCTCAATGAAGCCGAACAGGAAGCCCTTCTCAAGCAGGTCGGCAATCCGCTGGTTGTAGCCGGCCGCTACCAGAAGGACCAGCGCACGGTGGCCTTCGGCCGCCAGTTGATTGGCCCCGCACTGTTTCCGCTTTACGCCAAAGTCCTATGCGTCAACCTGGCGGTCACACTGGTCATTTTCGTAGCGGCTGTCTTCGTTCTGGCCGATTTGGGCAAGCCCGTGACCGCGTTCGTCACCGTGCCCGCCATCCTCTTCCAATTGTTACTTCAGCTTGCGATTATCACCGTCATCTTCACGGTGGCCGAAAGCAGTCTGGCCAGGAACGGGGATCGATGGAATCCCCGCAAGCCTTCGTCAGCGTTGCCAATGCCGCCAGGCACCCGCCGCGTATTCACTTCACTCGTGGAACTGGTCATCGGCCTGGTCTTTCTGTTCTGGTGGATCTCCGCGCGGAGCTACGTGCCCGGCATCCTTTCGTCCCTCGGAACCGGCTTGCGCACAGGCCCAGGCCTGCACCTGCTGTATCTGGCAATTCTGGTTCTTGCGCTGGCGGGAATCGCGCTCTCGGCCTTCACGTTATTTAGCCCGCAAGGGACCGTGCTCACCGAGTACGTGCGGGCCGTCATCGACGGAGTATTCCTTGCCGTTTTGTGCGTCTCAATCGTGGCAGGCCACTGGGTTGTACTCGGCGAAGCATCGGGGCAGGCATCCCAGGTAAGCCCCGCCATCGTTGAAAAGATCAACGAGTGGATTCGCCTCGGTCTAATCGTCACGGCCGGAGGCGCCGCCATTCAGTTGTTATTCGAGGTTCGTCGAATTATGAACCGCCGTCGTCAGAACCCCGCACTGCCGGAAATGAACTCGCTCGTAAGCCGGAGTCTTTAAGGAAGGCTCAACATGGAACTCCTCGATCGTTACTTACAAGCCGTAAAGACCTTTCTGCCCAAGTCGCAGCAGGACGACATTATCAAAGAACTATCGGACGACATCCTGTCGCAGATGGAAGACAAGCAAACCGAGCTGGGCCGGCCTCTCAACGAGGCCGAGCAGTCAGCTATTCTAAAGCAGCACGGCAATCCCATGCTGGCGGCCAGCCGCTATTGGCCCAGACAGTATCTCATCGGGCCGGCCGTTTTTCCAATTTACTGGTTCGTGCTGAAGATCACGGTGGCCATCACTGTCGGCGTATCGTTCCTATCGTGCCTCTCTGTTCTCGCCGGCGCAAATCCGGCTCAGGAAGTCGTGGCCGTATTGGTACGGGTCCCTGGCGTCGCTCTCAACACATTCGCTTGGGTGACGTTTGTCTTTGCGGTCCTGGAGTACGGCCACTCCAAGTTTTATAGCCCCGATGAAGATAAATGGGACCCGGCCAGCTTGCCGCGGATCGACAAACGCCCAACCTCGAGCCGTAGCAGCGGTCCGAAGCCGCTCCGGGAACTCATCGCGAGCGCCCTTTTGGTCCTCTGGTGGTCGCTTGTGCCACGGTTCCCGTTCCTGATCTTCGGACCGGGCGAGACGTTTTTGAAGCTATCACCCGGGGTACTGGCTCTTCATACCACGATCCTGCTGTTGCTGCTGGTCCCCGTTGTATTGCAACTCATCAACGTGCTGCGCCCCAGCCTAGATTGGCTGCGCCCGGTCACCAGCTACTCTCGAAGATCGTCGCCCTGGTCATCATTAGCGTTCTGATGAAGGCCGGCACGCTGGTCCTTGTCTCCGCCAATGCTCCCGCAAACCTCACAGGACTCGCCGCCTTTTTGAACGCCAATATCTCGCTCGTTCTGGCGGTAATTAGCGTCATCGTCGTCCTGCAAATTCTGACGGCCGTCGTTCGGCTCATCCGGGGCGAAAGCAGGTTGGTGGCGCTTATATCCTAGCCGGCAGAATACTCGACTTGTCCCCGTTTTGCCTGCCGGGCAATCCGCAGTGCGGCATTTTTTGCCAGGCGCACGCAGTCGGGAATGCCGACGCCATCGTAGGCATTCCCCACCAGGTGCAACCCGGGATCGTTGCGCAACTGCTCATCGATCCGGTGCCAGCGTGCCTCGTGTCCGACGATGTACTGCGGCATCGAGTGCGGCCAGCGGTTTACTGTGAAGAACTCCACCGGAGCCGTGATCCCCATCAGGCTTTTCAACTCGCTGCGCACTATATCAATCAACTCCTCGTCCGGCGCCAGCATCAGCTCGTCGGCGTCGCGATCCACCAGGAACGACCGGAGCACTGCGCATTCCGGCGCTATTCGAGTCGGGAACTTCGTATTGACCCAGGTGCAGGCGGCCAGCGTCTTCCGCTCCCGTCGAGGAACCAGAAATCCGAATCCGTTCAGCGCGTGCCCCACCACCTCGCGTCGGAAACCCGTCATGATCGTGATCGCCGACGCGTAGGGAATCGCCCCCAGCTCGTCGGAAAGCGGCGCACTCGCACGATTCACGAGAGCCGCCGCCCGGTGAGCAGGGCACGCAATCACGACTTGCTCAGCCTCTTCGAACGAATCGCCTACCCGCACACGCCAATTCCCACCCGCGACCGGTTCCACGCTCTCAGCTTGCCCGTGAACAATCCGGACCTGCTGCGCCTCCAGCACATCCGATAGCGTGGCCACCAGCGTCTGCATGCCCAGGCGGAACGATCGGAACAAGCTACCCCTCTGCTTCTGCCTCTTCGCCGACCGGAGTTCGTGCCGCACGCCCCGAATCAAGCTTCCGTACTTCTGTTCGTAGCCCACGAATCGCGGCAGCACACTCCGGGCACTCAGTTTCCCCGCTTGCCCTCCGTACACGCCGGAAAGCAGGGGCTCGGTGACGTATTCCAGCATCGTCTCGTCAAAATGGTCTTTCACGAACTCCGCGATAGTGACGTCTTCCTGACGTCCTCGCGGACGTTGGAAATATTCCGAAACGAATCCCAGTTTGGTGCCGCTATCGAATAGACGGCTCCTTAGCGCCGGTCCCCATTCTCCCGGCACCATCATCACCATGCCGTGGGGCAGCGGCGTCAGTTGGCCGTCTTTCACCACGAAGATGCGGCGCGCGGCGTCGTTGGAGCCAATCATCTGCTCCGCCAGCCCCGGGATCGATTGCGCCAGTTCCGCCACCGCTGTTTTGTTGGCGATCCAGCTATCCGGTCCCATCTCCAACCGGCAGCCCGATACTGTCTCCGTGCCGATCAGCCCGCCCAGCCGCTTCGAGCCTTCAATGATGGCGGCCGACAGTCCCTGTTGCCGCACGTAATAAGCGGTCGCCAGTCCCGAGATCCCCCCGCCAATGATCAGGACGTCGGACACAGCCTCAGACTCCCTGCTGCGGCCGGAACTCGCGCACCATTTGAACCACGGCCTTCACGTGCTCCACCGGCGTCTCGGGCAGCAAACCATGCCCCAGATTCACAATGTGGCCTGGCCTCGCCCCCGTTCGCCGCAACAGGTTCGTGACTTTCTGCTTCAGCTCCGGCAAAGGAGCAAACAGCGCCACCGGATCCAGGTTCCCCTGGATGCCGGACCGGTATCCAATCTCCAGCCAGGCTGCGTCAATATTCATCCGCCAATCGACGCCAATCACATCCCCGCCCGCCGCGTGCAGCTCGCGGATAAACCCGCTGACGCCAGTGCCGAAGTGAATCACCGGCACGCTTCCCCCGCGAATCCGTTCAATCAGGGCTCGTGAATACGGCTGCACATAGCGCACGTAGTCTTCCGGCCCCAACGCTCCCACCCAGCTATCGAATACCTGAATAGCCTTCGCGCCCGCGCTGATCTGAATGTGGGCGAAGTCGCCCAGCACGTCCACCAGTTTGCCCATCAAGCGGCGCCACATGGTTTCGTCGCCGTACATCAGCTTCTTGGTTTTCAGGAAGGTCTTCGATGGCCCGCCCTCAATCATGTAGCTGGCCAGCGTAAAGGGCGCCCCCACGAATCCCACCACCGGCACGCGTCCGGCAAGCGCCCGCGTCACGCGCTGGATCGATTCGCCGACATATCCCAAATCGTCCGTGCAATCGGTTGACAGGCTGTCGATGTCGCGCGGCTCCGTCACCGGGTTATCAATCGAGGGTCCCTCCCCAGCCACGAACTCCAGCCGCAGCCCCATCGGCTCTACCGGCAACAGCAGATCGGCAAAAATGATGGCTGCATCCACGTCCAGTATTTCCACCGGTTGGATGGTCACTTCGGCCGCAAGCTCCGGCGTCTTGCAGATCTCGAGAATGCTGTGCTTCGCCCGCACGTCGCGATACGACTTGAGGTATCGTCCTGCCTGTCGCATGAACCAAACCGGGCGCACGTCGGTCGAGCGGCGCCGGCACGCATCCAGAAAACGGGAGTTTATTGAAGCCACGTGCACGCCACCCCTGGTTTGTCCTCGCAATAGAGCACCCGGAAATCTTTCGGTTTATGCTCTTCCGTCCAGGCCCGGCCCAGAATGTAGTACGGCTTCGCCCAGATTTCGCTATCCAGGGTTTTTGGCGAAACGATCGAAACCGACAGCGTCCCCTCGGCTGGATACCCCGTCTGCGGATTCATGATGTGACTATACAACTTGCCTTCCGCGCGAAAGAATTTCTCATAGTTTCCCGATGTCGAGACTGACTCATCTTTCAAATACACCTCAGCCGCTGTCTTGCTTTCGTCCTTTGGGTCGCGAATCCGAATGTACCAGCCCCGCGGATCCGTGGGCGGTGCCCCGATGCCGTAAATACTGCTACCCCCGCCCGAAACCAGGGCCGATGTGATCCCATTGGCGCGAAGTATAGCAACCATCTTGTCCACCGCATAGCCTTTTCCAACCCCGCCGGGGTCTAAACTCATGCCGGGTTTGAGAAAACGCACAGTCCGCGTCGCCGCGTCTAACTCAACGTTCTGGTAGCCGATATGGTCCAGCGCCGCCCGCACTTCCGCCCGGTGCGGCAAATGCCCGGTCCCTTTGTAGAACCCCCACACCTTCATCAGCGGGCCCACCGTAATGTCGAACGACCCTTCGCTCTTCCGACTGTATTCGGCGCAGGTCGCCAGCAAATCGAAGAACTCCTGCGATACCGCCACCGGGTGCTCGGCCGCTTCGGCGTTGACCCGGCTCAGTTCACTGTCCGGGATGTAGTTGGAAAGCATCTGGTCCAGCCGCTTCACTTCGTCGAAGGCTTGCTCGGAAGCGGCCTGCATCTGGCCCACATTCGTGCCGTACATGTCGATGGTGAACACCGTGCCCATGGCGTTCACGCTGCGTTCGACCTTTTTCAGTTCCGGCTTGGGCTGGGCGGCAGCCAGTGTAATGACCATGCAGCTGAGGCCAAGACCCAAAGCAGCAGGCTTCCAAGACTTCACTGAAAAGGCCATTTCAACTCCGGTCCTTTATTCTCGGGACACGGCAACCCATTCCAAGCAAAACTGTGTCAAAACTCCAGCACAGAACCGCGCGCGTCAGCAAGCGGATACGCGAAAGATTGCCGCGTTCATCGGCGTTCATCGGCGGCCAACCATCCGGTTGCCGTAATGTATCGGTTCCGAACAGGGTTTTCACGCGTCGTTTTGTCAGGCTGAGTTCGATCACTCGGAAACCGGGTATCCTTGCCGCGCCTAGTCGCCGGTCGCGTTCCTCGGGCGCCCGCGCCGTACCCGTTTCATCAGCTGATCCATCCGGTCGCCCAAATCCGGCGAAACGTCCGCTTCAAAGTGAAGTTCGGGAACCCGGAACAGGTTCAGCCGCTCCGCCAATTGGCGCCGCAAAAAATGCTTGGCGCCATCCAAGGCCTTGATCGTCTCCACTTGTTCCGACTTCTGGTCGCTCATATGCAGGCGGACCTGGGCATGTCGCATGTCCGGCGAAACCAGCACCTCGGTAACCGTCGTTTCGCCAATCCGCGGATCGGAGAGTTCGTAGGAAATCATTTCGCCTAGTTCCTCTCGAAGGGTTTCCGAAACACGCTGCGCGCGGTGTGAATCCATTTCGGACCTCCAACCCTCCAGTGTAGAGAGTCGCGGCCCGTCAGTTCAACGAAAAGTGGGCTTTCCGTCTGGCACTCTCTCGGCCGCTTGCGGCTGCGAAATCCAACCCGCTGAAACTGCGGAATATATACCGGTCTCGGCTCAGTAAGTCTGATGAGATGGGTTGAAGGCTTCCCCTATCAACTTTCCGGCCGTATGCAATACTGAGGGGCAAAATGAACCGGCGATTGACATTCGCGTCGGCAGCACAGTGGCTCGCGTTCGCGTCGTCAGTCGTCATTGTGTTAGGCATCGCTCCATCGCAAATCTTATTAGGCTTATCGCTCGCCGCGATGCTGGCGTCAGGCGTACGCCCTCGACTTCCTCCCATCCAGCTTCCTCTCGGGCTATTCCTGTTTGGAACTCTATTGGCAGTGGCGCTCTCGGGCGATCCGATGGCCGGATTTCCCCAGGTGAAAAAGATTTACGTCTTTTGCCAACTGCTTGTGGTTTACACGTTCATTGACAGAGTGAAGGTAGCGCGGTGGCTGGTGTTGAGCTGGGCTGCTTGCGGGACTGCCAGCGCACTGTTGGGTCTATATCAGCTGGGAGTGAAGATTCATCACATTCACCAGATGCATCAGGACGTTTACTCTGGGTATGTGACACAGCGCATCACGGGCTTTATGAGCCACTGGTATACGTTCTCGGTCCTGGAGATGATTGCCCTGTTGATGCTCGGCGCTTTTGTCTTTTATTCTCCGGCAGCGCTGAAACGCCCTTGGCTCTGGGGCGCTTTGTCATTAGTAATGGGCCTGGGTATTCTGTTTGCCGAGACCAGGGCGGTCTGGATCGCCACCGCGATTGGTGTGGCGTATCTGCTCTGGAATTGGAGGCGCTGGACCGTCATTTTGATCCCCGCGCTTATTTTGAGTGTTCTGCTCGTCGTGCCGCAGTCGGTTCGCCAGCGCGCGGTTTCCATTGTGCGGCCGGGCCGTGACGACTCCAATGTGTTTCGCGAAATCCTTATACGCACCGGCGTTGAAATGATCAAGGCACATCCCTGGTTTGGTCTTGGCCCCGAAATGCCGCGAAAGCATTTCATGGACTATCTTCCGGCCGATATACCCAGGCCCCTGCCGTCTGGCTCGACCATGCACCTTCACAATTTGTACCTTGAGTACGCCGCCGAGCGGGGCATCCCCGTCCTGTTGGTCTTCCTTTGGCTCATCGGAAAAATACTCTGGGACTTTGGCCGCGGCGTTCGTGCGATTCCCGCTGGGCGCGACGACCGCCGATTCCTCTTGCATGGCGGAATCGCTGTTATACTGGCGCTGCTAGTCGAGGGCACGACCGATGTCAACCTCGGTGACAGTGAGGTCCTGACCATGTTTCTAGTAATCGTTGCGATCGGCTACAACGCCCTTAAGCAAATCTCTTTACCAGGTCACGAGAACCCGTTGCCTGCCTAGTCACGGGCTTCATTCCCTGACTACGCCGCATCGCAAGTGGCCAGGGCGGCCTCCCACTCCGTCGGTGAGAGTATTCGATGCGGAATAAGTGCACATTGGATCTTCCACAGGGTCTTAACCACACCCGTAACTCGGCGTCCTCCATCAACCAGCGGCAAGAGTCGAGCCGCCCGCCGCGCAAGTTGCTCGCGTTGTCGCCGAAATCTCGCTCCTTCACCTGGGTTGTATTGCCCCCAGCCAATCGTGTGTAACAGGCCGGCGGCTCCGAACTTGTCGGAACGCAACATCTGCTCAACGAAGACTCTAATGGGACCCTCGAACTCGTGAAGCACGTCGTGCAGAGCCACGATGGCGCCGTCCACCAGAAACGGTGAAAACAAGTCAAAGTCGAGTTTCGCGCCGGCATACGTGTGATCGCCATCGATCCAAAGGAAGCGAATGGGACGCGTCCAGCCCAGCGCAACCTCGCGAGAGGGAGCCCGATGGGCCTCAACATGTTGCTCGACTCCTGCTGTCCGCAAAGCAGACAAAAAGTCGTCAAAAGAAGTCGACTGCTCGCTCAGTACAGGGTCGGTCGCCGACGGAGCGTTATGGGGGTCTATGCTCACGATCGGATCCAATCCATAATGGGCAGCGAGGGCAGCCAACCCGACCGTCGACTTACCCTTGAAACTGCCGATCTCCACCGTCGCTCCACGTCCCGGAGATCCAGCAAAAAGCATTCCCAGCGCACGAAATTCCCGCTCGCCGATGTAGCCCGGGACGTTGCACGCCTTCCTCCACGCTGAATCAGTTGCAAACTCCAAATCGTTTGGCAGCCCCATAAAGCATTCAGAATCGCACGAATGGTGAACGTCCTGCATCGAATCGGCTCTGGAAAGCGCCGATTCAGTCGGCCCGAAACCCGGAGCCCCGGTACGGGTCAGCGCCACCCTCCGTCTCACCGTTCATTTGCTATAGTGAAACCGCAATCCAGGTTGCACCCCGTCCGCGGAAAGGGATGATCCCACCTGCAACGGTCTCTGAGCACCGAGCATTGACTTCTCTTCTGCCCGTAATAGCGGACGCCGGGCCACAAGAAGGAGGAGTGATGTCTCGTCAGCTGCCTGAAAAACCAAATCTCGAATATCTCAAGAAGCAAGCCAAAGAACTGCTGCGCGGCATGCCGCTGGGCAAACTCGCCGACGCGCAACATACGCTGGCAAACGAATACGGTTTCCCCAGTTGGGCCAAGCTCAAATCGCACGTCGAAGCGCTCGGCCTCACGCCGGCGGAAGCCCTCAAGGCCGCCGTGTGCGATAGCGACGCACCCCGCGTCGGCGAAGTCCTCGCGCGCTACCCGGAGCTGCGGGCAATGATCGACGATCCGCTCCCCGGCTACGGCTTCGGCATACAAGCCCTATACGCAGCCGTGCAGCGGAGCGATCGGGCCACCATCGACATCCTCCTCGCCGCCGGCGCGAACATCAATAAGCGAACCGAGTGGTGGGCGGGCGGATTCGGCGTACTGGACGATTGTGACCCAAGCATGGTTGAGTTCCTTACCCAACGCGGCGCCGTGATAGATGCCCATTCGGCGGCGCGATTGGGGATGTTAACCACTCTGCGAGAGCTGGTCGCGGCCGATCCCGCCGTGGTCCACGCGCGCGGCGGAGACGGCCAGACGCCCCTGCACTTCGCCTCCACGGTCGAGGTGGCCGAGTTCCTGCTGGCGAACGGCGCCGATATCGATCAGCGCGATGTCGATCACGAATCGACGCCGGCTCAGTACATGCTGCGCGTAGACCAGAGGCGGCACTATCCGAAGGACCGGCAGGATGTCGCGCGCTACCTGGTATCCCGCGGATGCCGGACCGACATCCTGATGGCCGCAGCGCTGGGCGATGCGGATCTGGTGCGGAGACATCTGGATGCTGATCCGGGATGCATCCGCATGAACGTATCGGAAGAATGGTTTCCCAAGCAGGATCCGCGCGCGGGCGGCACCATCTACATCTGGATGCTGGGCTGGCATAGGACCGCACACACCGTGGCCCGGGCCTTCGGCCACGAAGCGGTCTTCAATCTGCTTATGGAACGCACGCCGGAAGACTTGAAGCTGGCGCTGGCCTGTGAGCTGGGGGATGAAAACGTGTTCCACGAGTTTCTCTCGAAGTATCCGGATGCCGCTAAGACGCTATCGGAATCGGATCAGCGCAAGCTACCCAACGCCGCGCAGAACAACAACACCAAAGCGGTGGGGCTGATGCTGCAAGCGGGTTGGCCAGTCGATACGCCGGGAGACGCGGGCGCCACCGCGCTGCACTGGGCCGGCTTCCACGGCAATGCCGAGATGGCTCGCGAAATCCTGCGATTCCACCCGACCTTGGAATTGAAGTCGCGAGACTATGCCGGGACGCCTCTCAGTTGGACTATCTACGGATCCGGAAACGGTTGGCATCGCGACACCGGCGACTACGTCGGCACGGTCCAGGCTCTGATCGCGGCAGGCGCCGCGGTGCCACCGAACGCCGAGGACTTGGAGCCCAGCGACGCCGTGCTGGACGTTCTCCGATGAACAAGCGTCCACTCTCTGTGACCGTCCTCGCCTGGGTGTACATAGCAGTGGGCGCCATCGGCTTCGTTTACCACCTCCCCGACCTGCACGCGAACCATGCTCTTCAATTCGATGGCGTCTGGATCGAGCTGGTCCGGTTGTTGGCCGTACTCGCCGGCGCATTTATGCTCCGCGGCCACAACTGGGGGCGCTGGCTGGCGCTCGCCTGGATCGCCTTCCACGTCATCGTGGGCGCCCTTCACTCGTTCCAACAGTTCGGCATTCACTGTCTGTTCTGTGCCGTAATCGCTTTCTTTCTTTTTCGCCCCGAGGCAACGCGTTATTTCCGGCGCGTGCGAATCGAGACCCTATCGGAACCGCGAACCTAGCAGAGAACTCCGGCGCCCTCTTTGATGCGGCCGGCTCGAGTCTCTCGGCAACGTATCATCTCTCGGCAACGTATCATCGGTAGAAACAACATGGATTTGAAGCCCTCCCACGAGATCGGGGAAGCATCCGCTGACTATGCGGCGGCACTGCAGGTCGAGCACGACCGCTACAAGGACATGTCGAATGTGCACGACCTGCCGCCCATTTTTCATTACTGGTCGAACAAGTTTGTGCTTCCCATAGTCCTGGAGTTCGGCGGCACGCCCGCCGACCATGTTTTCGCCGTTTACGCCAAGTACCTCAATCTCAGCGCAAAGAATGCCGGCGATGAGATCCCCGTATTTCTCAGCATAGGCGCGGGCAATTGCGACACCGAGGTACGCATTGCCCGGCTACTGAAGCAGTCCGGCCTGTCTCGATTTGTGATCGAGTGCCTGGAGTTGAATCCAGCCATGTTGGATCGGGGCCGCATATTGGCCGCCAAGGCAGGCTTGGCCCAACATCTGGAGTTCCGCCAAGCCGACTTCAACAGCTGGGCAGCGAACCGGGAATACCATGCGGTAATCGCCAATCACTCCCTCCACCACGTCCTAGAGCTCGAACATCTGTTTGATCAGATCAAGCGCTCCCTGCGCCCCGCAGGGTATTTCGTTACCAACGACATGATCGGCCGAAACGGGCATCAGCGGTGGCCTGAGGCTCTCACCGAAATGCAGCGTTTCTGGAAAGAGTTGCCCGTTAACTATCGCTGGAACAGGCTGATGAGCAGGTACGAGGAAGAGTACGTCAACCATGATTGCTCAACCGAGGGCTTTGAGGGCATCCGCGCCCAGGACATCCTGCCGCTGCTGATGAGCCGGTTCGATTTCTATGCCTTCGGGGGTTTTGGAAACCTGGTTGACGTCTTCACCGATCGGGCATTCGGACCGCATTTCAACATAGACGCTGAGTGGGACCGCGGCTTCATTGATCGCCTGCACGAGTTTGACGAACAGGCCATTCTGAGTGGGGCTTTGAGCCCGACACACATTCTAGCCGTGATGACCCCGGGGCCTTGTGCCGAACACCACTACTCCCGGGGTCTCGCGCCGGCCGCCTGCCTGCGAAAACCGGCGGCGACCCATGCCCCGGACGCCGGCTCCTTGACCATCACAACCACATCGCTCCAGCGCTGGTCGCAGCCCAACAGCATTCCCAACCACACGCTGGCCGCCTCTGGCGGTCTTCCTCCTTACAAATGGCTCGCTAAAGGACTGCCCCCAGGCCTGGAACTCGGCGCCAACGGCTTCCTGAGCGGCCGGTGCAGGCGCAACGGTCTGTATCCCGTCGTCGTGACGGTGACCGACAGTTCGGTACCCACCCGGACGTATACCCAGCGATATACCGTCCGCATCGACAATGTCACAGCCATTACGTCTCCAAGTGAGTTGCCGGCTGGCATAGCCGGAAAGGATTATTCGGAAACGCTGGCCGCGAACGGAGGCAAGCCTCCGTACTCCTGGTCCGTTGTCGAAGGGGCATTAGCCCCCGGGTTGGCCCTTGACCCGGTCACCGGGTCTGTCTCGGGACGGCCGGAGGACCCCGGCAGATCAGCCTTCCGTTTACAGGTAACTGACAGCGCCGGGGACATTGATGAAGCTGATCTGACGCTGGATATTAATCCGCTCGAGTCGGGTCCCCGCTACTCCGCAGTCGTTTCGCAGGTCGCCGCTGGCGGCGGATGGAAGACCGCGATTCACATCCTGAACCCGTTCCCGTCCCTGGTCTCCGTAGAAGTCGATTTCTATAATGACGACGGCAGCCCGCTGATATTGCCGCTAATCCTGAACCCGGGTGACGAGCCCGTGAAGCGCCAGACGGCCTCTCTACGCGAAACCATTCCTCCCTACTCTTCTCTGATCGTCGCAACCTCCGTCGAAACGACCGCTGCGCAAGCGGGTTGGGCTGAGATAGTCGCCTCCAGCCAAGTCGCCGGCTACAGCGCTTTCCACTACAGATTGCCGGATGGGGTGCCGGCAGAGGTGACTGTTCCGCTTGAAATTACCGCGCAACCATCTGTTTCTCTCCTCTACGACAATACCGGCGGAGCTCTCACCGCAGTGGCCCTGGTGAACCTCGCCTTGTCCCCTGCGTCGGTCTTCATCACGGCGTGGGACCAGGATTGGAACCGGATTGCACAGCAGGATCTGGCGATGAACGCCCACGGCCATGCCTCGTTCCTGCTTCCCAACCGCTTACCCACCACGAAGGGCCGTCGGGGCATCGTTCAGTTTCGGGCCATGGGAGAAGGCCGCCTTGCCGGCTTCAGCTTGCTCGTAAGCTCCGACGGCCGCCACAGAGCGACGCCGGGATTGTCGTTTACCACGGAGCTGCGGAAGTCTCTGTCCGCCTCCTCGTAGGCTTCTACGTTACTCGGCCAAGATTCCCACATCAGCCGCACTACTTGGCGGACGTGGGCTGAAGGCGCTTCCGTGAGACCTTGGCGCTTCCGGCAGCATGAAGCGGATCGGCCTGATCCGGCATCTTGAACGCCAGGGCTACGAATTCCGCATGCCCCCTTGTGATAGAACGCAGGCATGAATCGAAGATCGTTTCTTGCCGGCTCCGTCGCGGGTCTGGCAGGCACAGCTGCGGCGTCGGCTGGATCAGCCGCAGCGCAAGGCGACGGATCCCGCCTGAAAAACATCCGGCATCCGCTGGCCATCACAATGTGGGACTTTTCGTGGCTGGAGCGGCGCTGGCCTGGGGCGGGCTATGACGACTGGGACGTGGCGCTCGATGCGCTTGTCCTGCGCGGCTATGACGCCGTCCGCATTGACGCCTATCCGCACCTGGTCGCTGCGAATCCGAACGCAACCTGGGAGCTGATCCCATGCTGGAGCACCCAGGATTGGGGCAGCCCCGCCAGGAACGTCGTCGAAGTGCAGCCGGCTCTCAATCAGTTCATCCGTAAGTGCGCGGACCGCAAGCTGCGTGTCGGCTTATCCACCTGGTTCCGGCATGATCCCGATCAAACATTGATGCGCATATACAGCCCCGAAGATCTCGGCCGGATATGGAAGGTCACGCTAGATTCGATCGCTCACGACGGCTTGCTCCCCAACATCCTCTACGTTGATCTTTGCAATGAATGGCCGCTGGATGTATGGGCGCCATTCCTGCCTCAGGGCTTCAAGCGCACTTCTCCGGAGAACGCTGATTATATGCGGCGCGCTATTCAGGTCGTGCGCACCGCCTATCCGGATCTCGACTACACCTTTTCGCAAACCAGTGAGTTCGATCATTGGAAGCAACAGGACGTCAGCATGCTCGACTTCATGGAGCCGCATATCTGGATGGCGCAGGCCGCCGGATACTACGATGAGGTCGGCTACCATTACGAGCGCTTCGATCCCCAAGGTTACGTAAACCTGGTGAACAATGCCAAGCGTGTCTACATGGAGAAGCGCGATCACTGGGACCGCAAACTGGTTCACGCGCATCGAGATGTGTGCCGAATGGTCGCAGGCTTCTGGAAAGCCGCTCATCACCACCGAATGTTGGAGTCTGGTCGATTACAAAGACTGGCCCTTGCTCGAGTGGGATTGGCTCAAACAGCTCTGCGAACTCGGTGTCCGTACGGCGGCCGGCACGGGGCGCTGGGTCGCCATCGCCACCAGCAATTTCTGTGGACCGCAGTTTGCCGGCATGTGGCGCGATGTCGACTGGCATCGCCGGATGACGAACATCATCCACTCCGCCTCCGTGAAGACCGCGTAGGAGCCGCGTTCCGCGCTATCGCATACGCCGTCCTCGCCCGTCGATTCGCCCCGGCGTTCACGCACCAGGAACAGTAATTTACTGAACGGAATCAAGGCGTTGCAAACCCGCTCTCTGGGCCGGCGCCCAAACCAACTGCAAAATTGGCTTCAGAAGGTGTGATTCTCTCCTCCGGGTCGTTCACCGCCGGGAGTCAACGATTGCTCAGCACGGAACCGCGCGCGTCAGCAAGCGGATCTTTGACCTGTTTCCAGCGGCTTGGCTTCGTTTTTTCAGATCGAGGGAGGCTGTCAGATCACCCACGCTTGTGCAGTGGCTCCGAAGTGGGGCGGGCGCCTACGCCCGCGCAGGATGCCCACATCCGGCGGCGTCGTAAAGAAAGGAGGTGGGGCATTTTCATTTGCGGGGGTGAACGGATCCCGCTCATCAGGGTTTCGTTTCGCAAAAACGCGGCAAGGGCGTCTAAGGAGTGCACAGCCTAATCGGGGAAGTCTATTAAGTCCCGATGGATTAACAACTTGAGTTCGAAGTGGCTTCGTTTTTTCAGATCGAATGGAGGCTCTCAGATCACCCGCGCCTGTCCAGTTCGTTTCGCAAAATGACCGCCGGGCTTGTTCTGAGACTTCGACTCGACGTGGGGCGGGCGCCTACGCCCGCGCCGCTCTCCGCCTCGGAGCAGGATGCCCACATCCGGCTCTGCGTCATCTCGGCTTCGATTCGGCTGGCAGTTTGGAGCAGCGGACTAGCCTCCCATCACCTCGCCATTGCCGCCTTAGCGGCGAAGCGAACTGGTTGGCTCTTGACTGTACGAAACACTTCGTAGTGCTGTCATTCCGGCACCAAGACGGATATGGAGGTCATCGGCATGGTCAAGGACATCAGCTAGACGGCCTCGCTCCGACCGATCCACTCACGCTCGCGCTGGCAACACCGCTGTTAGCCGCCGTAGCATGTCTGGCTGGGTTTGTTCCGGCCTTTCGTGCCAGCCGCGTCGATCCCGTGCGGGCTTTGCGCTACGAATAGGTCGTAACGCGGTTATGCGCCCGAGGTGTCAGTATGGTAGACGGTGAGGTTGTCTAAGAAGCTGAAGCAAGTTCTGTTCGCCTCGCTGGCGTTACTGGCTTTTGCCTACGCCGCGGATGATGTTTCGGTCCGCTACAAGCTTCCCGCAGGCCGCCAAGCGTTCGGATCCATTCAGGTTCGGAAAGTCTACGCGGTGAAACGGAAGAACGGCTCAACCGAGTTCCTTTTCGATGACCCGGTCGGCGTGACGTGCGTCAATTCGCTGGTGCCGCACATGGGCCTCAGCCCGTGCTGGTATCTGGAACGGCATACCGAGCAGCGCGAGGACATATGTGACGGCTGCGATCCAACCGGCTTGAGCAGCCGCTAGGCCGCTGCCGTTAGGCCGCTGCCGCTAGGCCCTCACAGCCATTCAACACTGGTCGAAGCGAGTGAGCCGCCCAGAATGCTCGCGGCGTCTGCTTCCACCCGCTGAAGCACTTGCTCCGCGTGTACACGGTCTCCCGATACCGTAACCGCAGCGATAACCGAATGCTGCCAGGAATCCAAATGGTCGATTTCGGCGACGGCCACGTTGAAACGCTCGCGCAAACGGTCTTTCAGGCCTTTCACGACATGCCGCTTTTCCTTGAGGGAGTGGGAGTATTCAACGTGGATTTCGAGAGTTAGAACGCCGATCACTGGCATGAGAAGCAAGGCGGCGTCTTTAGCCGCTCCGAAGCTGATTATGCCGAGGCAAGCGATGGGAGAACACGCTCCATCGTGAACGCTTCGAAGATATCGCCCTCGTTGACGTTGTTGAAGTTCACCAGCGAGATGCCGCACTCAAGCCCGTTCTTAACTTCGCTGGCGTCGTTCTTGAAGCGCTTGAGTGCTTCGATTTTGCCGGTATGTATCACATCGTTATCGCGCTTCACGCGAATCTGGCTGTCCCGTTTGATGACACCGTCGGTGACAAAGCAGCCGGCCACTACGCCCACCTTGCTGATCCGGAACGTCTGCTTGACTTCGGCGTGTCCCAGAATGACTTCCTTGTAGACTGGGTCGAGCAGGCCGGTCATCGCAAGCTTCATCTCATCCACCAGATCGTAGATGATGGAGTGGAGCCTGACATCAACCTTTTGCTGCTCAGCTACCGCCTGCGCGTTTCGCTCCACTTTCACGTTGAAGCCCACAATCATCGCTTCCGAAGCCGATGCCAGCAGGACATCGTCTTCCGTGATGGCGCCCACGCCCGCACGCAGCACACGCACGCGCACCTTGTCGGTACTTAGAGCCTGCAACGTATCGGAAAGCACCTCGGCAGTGCCACCCACGTCGGCCTTGATGACCAGCGTAAGATCCTTGAGATCGCCTTCTTTGAACTGCCTGGTGAGCGAATCCAACGTGGCCGTGCGAGCACCCTTGGCCATGGCCACATCGCGCGCTTTCGATTCGCGATAGGTGACGATCTGCTTGGCCTTGGCCGTATCCGTGACAACCTGGAATGAGTCGCCGACATCGGCCAGATCTTCAAAACCGATCACCTCGACCGGTGTCGAAGGCTCCGCTTCCTTGATCGGGTTCCCCCGATCGTCAAACATCGCGCGTACCTTGCTGAAGTTCGACCCGCAAATGAAGAAGTCGCCGTTGCGCAGCGTACCGTTACGGACCAGCAGTGTCGCAACCGGACCGCGGCCCTTATCGAGTTGGGCTTCGAGCACCGTGCCCAGCGCGGGGCGATTCGGGTTCGCCTTGAGATCCAAGATATCGGCGACCAGCAGAACCATCTCGAGCAGCAGATCGAGGTTCTGTCCTGTCTTCGCGGAGACCGGAACCATTACCACGTCGCCGCCCCAATCCTCAGCCTGCAAGCCACGATCGGAGAGTTGCTGCTTGATTCGATCAATCTGCGAGTCGGGCTTATCGATCTTGTTGATGGCTACCAGAATCGGCACACCGGCCGCTCTGGCGTGGTCAATAGCTTCCACCGTCTGCGGCATGACGCCATCGTCGGCTGCGACCACCAAAACCACCAGGTCCGTGACCTTTGCGCCGCGGGCGCGCATGCGGGTAAACGCCTGGTGACCCGGCGTATCGATGAATACAATCTTGCGATTGTTTTTCTCAACGGTATAAGCGCCGATGTGCTGTGTGATGCCACCCGCCTCGCGGGCGGCGACCCGTGTATTCCGAATCGCGTCGAGCAGCGACGTCTTGCCGTGGTCAACGTGGCCCATGACGGTCACCACTGGGGCACGGCGCACCAGATCGGTGGTATCTTCCGCCTCGACGATTTCCTGAGTCGATTCCTGCTCGTAACTGACCTGATTGGTTGAGGCGCCAAACTCGCGCGCCAGTTCTTCAGCGAGTTTTACATCCAGCGTCTGGTTAATGGTGGCGAAAGTCTTCTTCTCCACCAGCTTCTTGATGACCAGGTTGGCCTTGACGCCGAGCTTTTCAGAGAGCTCCTTGACCGTGACACCCTCTGCGATGGTGATCTCGCGGTCGATTGGCGGAGGCGCGGCGACCATTTGCCGCTTTCCACCTTGCGGGCGAAGAATCCCTTCTTCGCGCTCGTCACGGGTACGGCCACCTGCATGTCGGCTGGTGGGCTTGGCATGTTGCCGGCGCGGTTGTTCCGTCGGCGGCGGCGTGGGCGATTCTGGCCGCAGCGGCGACGTGGCATGCATCTGCCGTGGACCGGGGCGGGGACGGAACGAGTTCGGTAAAGCGAGCGGCGGGCTTCCTGGACCGCGCATACCCGGGCCGGGGCGAATTGGGCCACGGGGATAGATGGGCTGACCCGGCGTTGGAGCTGCCGGACGAGCGGGCGGAGCACCCGGGCGCGGAGGACCAGCCAACGGGCTGACAGGTCTGCTCTTTTGCAGCCGATCGAGCACATCCTGGCGAGGCGGCACAACCGGACGGGCAATCGGCTGCCCTGCCAGCGAACGAACACTCTGCGGCCTGGGCGCAATTGGGGCCCCGGGGGTTAGGCCGGGAGAACCTAGTGTTTGCGGGCGGGTGGGCGCCGGACGAGGCGGCAAAGGCGTTCCCGGCGCTGCTGAGGGCGATAGTGGCTGCGTGCCAAGCCGCGGTGAGGGCGGCAACACAATGGCAGTTGGTGCGATACTCGCCGGCGCTCCCGGCGAAGCAGGGGGCGACGATTGCACGGGCGTAGCGGGCATCACCGGCGCATCTGAAGAGACGACGGGCGCGGGTGGCGCGGCCGGTGTCGGCCGCGCTACCTGCGGAGGCGGAATGGTGATACGCGCTGGTTCCCCGGCAAGCGGCTGGCGCGGGCCCAAGTGCCCTGGGCTTCCGAAGCCTGGGCGAACGGGCTGCGGAGCCGGTCGCGCCGGCACCGACAAATTTCGATTGACGAGTCCGGGTGCAGGCGTCGCGGAAGGATTCGCCAACGGCGGATGAATCGCTCCGCCGGCCCCTAACGGCGGCCGAAGGGGCTGGAACTTAGGGGCGGGTTTTTCGGGTTCACCGGGCCCCGCATGTGCGGTCTCCGGCGCAGCGGGTGGCGTTGCCGGCACAATTGGAATCGAGGGGGGCAGGGGCGGTCGAGTCGTCGTGGCCGGCCCATTCGCCGGCGGGCGCGGAATCGCGGGCGGCCTCGCTGTGATGCCCGAACTTGGCTTCGTTGCAGTCCTGGCGTCTTCGGTAACCCTCGGCGCTTCCGCTGGTTCGCTGGGAGGCTCTTCTACCGCAACTGACGTGTCGTGTGTGTGCAACTTGTGCCCGGCTGTCTCTTCTGAAACTTCATGCTGGTCTGCTCGGCTGCCTTCAGGCATACCCCCAGTGAGCAGACGATGCCGGAGCGCAATGGCGACATCTTCGTCGACCGAGCTGGAGTGCGTCTTCTTCTCCTGCACACCTAATTCAGGCAGGAGATCGAGAATGGCGCCCGGCTTGATTTCCAGCTCACGCGCCAGCTCGTTGATCCGAATTTTCTTCATAGAGGAGACTGCTTGTAACTCCTTGCGCTGCGGCACTTCTAACAGATGGCCCGCACGAGGAAGCTAAACTCGCGGTACTACTTTTCCCTTCTCCGCCCGGTAGGCAAAAAAAGACCGCAAGCCGCCCTGCACAAGCCTTGTAGCAGGCTACTCGGCGTCTTTTATGGTACCAGATTCATGCTTTTCCACGATTTCTTCCGGCCCTGACTGATGAGTCAAAGTCGAAGGCGCCGCGGAAAGGCCTTCAATCGTCCCCAAGTCCAACGTCTCGCCGGCGTCGGTTGCCACCACTTGAGCCGCCTCATGGCGCGCCGTGTCATGCTCCAGAACACCAGTCGCCAATTCTTCCGAGGCGACTTCCTCCGGGGCGAATTCCACTGCCTGCGGGGTTACTTCCACCACTTCGGCCTCGGTTTCAACTGCATCTACCTGGTCATACTGTCCGTAAAACGACATGACTGCGGTTTGAATCTGGGCCACAACCCCCTCGTCGATTTCCGGAATTGCTTCCAACTCCTCGGGTGTCATGGATCCCAGCCGCTCGACTGTCCCGATGTCGGCGCCCACCAACTTCTCAATCACTGCTTCCGTCAGCCCATGGTCGATCAGCACCGAAACCGGAGCGCCGGAGATCACCAGGTCGTGCATCTGTGATTCCACCTCACGGCGCTTCTCTTCTTCGCTCTTAATGTCGATCTTCCAGCCAATAAGCTTCGCAGCCAGACGCACATTCTGTCCGCGCTTGCCGATCGCCAGCGACAGCTGCAGATCGTCCACCACGACTTCCATGTGTTTCTCAGCTGCATCGAGGATCGTGACGCGCGAGATTTTGGCTGGGCTCAACGCTTTCGTGGCGTACTGCACCGGGTCGTCGGAATACTCGATGATGTCGATCTTTTCGCCGCGCAGTTCGCGGATGATGGATTGCACTCGCATGCCTTTCATGCCGACACAGGCTCCGACGCTGTCTACGTCGCGGTCCCGGCTCGCCACCGCGATCTTGGTCCGCTCGCCGGCTTCGCGGGCACACGCCTTAATCTGCACCGTGTTGTCGTAGATCTCCGGCACTTCCTGCTCGAAGAGCCGCATCACAAGCTCACCGGCTGCGCGCGACACCACCACCCCCGCATTCTTGCCACCGCGTTCCACGCCCTTGATGATGCAGCGCACACGGTCGCCGACGCTGAAGCTCTCGATGCGCGACTGCTCCTTCTTCGGCAGGCGGGCTTCGGTTTTGCCCATGTCTACGATGTAATCCTGGCCTTCGACGCGCTTGACGATGCAATTCACGAGTTCGCCCTGACGGCCGTTGAACTCCGAATACACGCTGTCCCGCTCGGCTTCGCGTACCTTTTGCAGAATCACTTGCTTCGCGGTCTGGGCCGAAATACGGCCCAACACATCAGTTGGCTTCGCTTCGCGGACCTCCGAGCCAAGTTCAGCGGCGGGATCAAGGCGTTGCGCCGCGGAGAGCGTGATTTCCTTGCAGGGGTCCGCCACGGCGTCAACCACCGTTCGCAAGCTATAGATCACGATATTGCCGGTATCCTCATCCAAGTCGGCAACCAGGTTCTCCTGAGACTTGAAGTGCTTGCGGGCCGCCGCCAGCATGGCGTCCTTCACCGCGTCCACGACAATCTGCGGGTCGATGCCCTTTTCTTTGCTCAATATTTCAATCGACTGATAAATCGAAGCCACGTCAAACCTCTTTTCAAATGCTCGTTCTAATTCAGTTCTGGATTTTTTATCCGGGATAGCAGACTCAGGTCAGCGCCCGCTTCACCATCGAAACTTCAGGTTGGCTTTTTGAACCAAAGGAAGTGGGATTTTCAGCACCGTTCCGGGCGTTGTCTCCACCTCCAGCGTGTCCCCGGCAAAGGCAGCCAGCTTCCCCTCCAGGTGCTTCTGCGCGTTGATCGCCTGACGGAGAGCGACCCGGATATCCTGGCCCACAGCGCGCTCGAAATCGCGAGCCTTTGAGAGCTTCCGCTCCACGCCCGGGGAGCTAACCTCGAGCGTGTAAGAATCCCCCGGAATCACGTCAAGTTCGTCGAGCAGGGCGCCCAGCCGTTCCGACATCAGTTCACAGTCACCGTGCGTAACGCCGCCCGCCTTGTCGATGAATACGCGCAGGAGGCGGGCCTTGCCACTGCCGCGTAGCTCAACATCGGCGATCTCCAGCCCGGTTCCGGCCGTCGATTGCTCGCTGAGCTTGGTGATGCGGTCTAACAGCGCCTCGTCCTTAATAACTGGCATATTCCTGAATTGCCTGGCGGAAATAAAAAAGTGGGCTTTCGCCCACCTCATGTTCCACGACTTCTTCTCTTCCATTAAACCACCCGGAGACGGATCTGGCAATCGGACTGGGAATTTCGCCAGCCTCGCCAACTGCCTTACGTCAGATGCGGAGACCTCGCTGTGGCTGCCTGAGAACCGTGGGGCGGCTCCGCATTGCAAGATAACGTATCTGATAAGCTCTCCGTCGGAGGCATCGTGAAACTAACACGTATTCTGTCCCTGCTGGCGTTGATCGCCGCAATTGGCGGCACCTTTATCCTGGAGCGTCACGCCCGGGCACAGGCCCCGGCACCGAAGATAAAACGCATCCTGATCATCGGTGAGACCAAAGGCTTTCAGCACGATTCCATCTCCGACGCCATGGGCACCCTTTGGAAAATGGGCCATGATTCCGGCCTTTGGGAAGCCTACCTTCGAACCGACTGCCAGCTCATCACCAAAAAGAAACTGGACATGAATGCCAAGAACCTAAATTACTTCGACGCCATTGTCTTCGCCAGCACCACCGGCGAACTGGCGATGGACGATTCCCAGAAGGCGGATATGATGTCCTTCATCCACGATGAAGGCAAGGGCTTCGTCGGCATACACGCCGCGCTCGATACTTTCTACAACTGGCCCGAGTACGGCGAAATGATCGGTGGTTGGTTCGACCAGCATCCGTGGATGACCTTTAATGCCCCAATCATTCTTGGAAGACCCCAACTTCCCGGCGACCAAACAGTTCCCCAAATCCTTCGTGAAGCGGGATGAAATTTATCAGGCGAAAGCGTGGTCTCGCGACAAGGTCAACGTCCTTCTCCGGCTGGATGAGAACCAGCTCGATTACAACAATCCACGGGTGCACCGCACAGATCATGATTTCGCGGTGGCCTGGGCCAAGATGTATGGCAAGGGCCGCGTGTTTTACTCGACTCTGGGCCACACTAATGAAGCCTGGAACGATCCGCAGATCCAACAGATGTACTTTGAGGCGGTGAAGTGGGTTCTTGGTATGACCGAAGGCAGCACCGCCAGCCACCCGCGTACTCCGGCGCCTTAATTAGGGGAATAACGATGGAGGATCTTTTGCGTTACGATGAATACGTGGGACGGCAGCGAGGCTAGTCGCTGCCGCCCATCAGATCTAGCGCCGCCGTTCAAGGCGGAGTTCGATCTGGACTGTACCAAACTGCAGTACAATCCGTATTCGAAGGTGCATAAAGAATCACCTCCTGCCGAAAGGTGGGATTGAAAGGCCGGGACTGATACCCGGCTTTTCCCTTTGCGGCTCACGTACCGCTTCCGGGAAACCAGCGCCTTCAATCGCCTGACGGTGTAGGAGCCCGCCGAAGCGAGCTCCTATTGATTTGATACTTGTCTGGATTGGGGAAGAAAGCTCTCGCTGAAAAGCAGACTGCACGGCAGCGCGTTAGGGCTGTTCCACGCTCACCAGTTCCGAATTCACCCGCTTCAGCTGGCCACAGGCAGCAAAGATGTCCCGGCCGCGCGGTTTGCGCAGGAAGCAGGGCATTGAGGCCCGCAGGATCTGCTGGAACGCGGCCACTCGATCCGGCGACGGCGTTTCAAAGGGGATCCCGGGGCCCGGGTTCAGAGCGATCAAATTCACTTTCGCGTTCAGATTGGCCAGCAGCCGCACCACGCGCCGCGCATCGCCGGTCGAATCATTGACCCCGCCCAGCAGCACATACTCAAAAGTGAGCTTCTCCCAAAGGCGAAGCGGGTAGCGCCGACAGGCATCCAGCAGGTCCTTGAGATGGTATTTCCGCGTGATCGGCATCAGCTCGCGCCGCTGCTCCTCGCTCGACGCATTCAGCGAAATGGCCAGCTTCGGCCGGACCGGCGCGCGGCCGAGTTCTTCCATCTTCGGCACGATTCCCGACGTGGACAGCGTAATCCGCCGCGGTGAAATCCCAATGCCGGCGGGATCGCAAAGCAGCCGCGTCGCTTTCAAGACCGCTTCGAGGTTCAGCAGCGGCTCCCCCATCCCCATCAGCACCACGTTGAGCCGGCTGTCGGTCGCCTTCAGGCCGTTCTCTTGCATGACGTATAGCACCTGCCCGACGATTTCGCCGGCCGTCAGGTTCCGCTCCAGCCCCATCAGAGCCGTCAGACAAAATTTGCAGTCCACCGGGCAGCCCACCTGACTTGAAATGCAGATGGTATCCCGGTTGTCCTCCGGCATGAGGACGCTTTCCACCGTCCGGCTATCGGCCAGCCGCAGCAGGTACCGCCGGGTACCGTCCACCGAGTCAAACCGCTTCTCAATCCGTGGCAACCCTGTGGAAAATCCCCTAACCAGTTGATCGCGAATGGATTGTGGGAGTGTAGAAATCTCGCTTATGTCCGCTACTTGTTGCCGGTACAGTGCGTCATATAGTTGGCGGGCTCGGAATGATGGCTGTTCGGGTCCCAGCGCCTCCTCGAGTTCACCAATCTCCCTGCCGATCAGCGCTTTGTCCTCAACTGATTGCAGCATCTGGATTTAGTGTATCGCGGGAGCGGGGTCTCGATTTACCGGCAGTACAATGAAAGAAAGGTCGCCGGGTACCGGCTTCATTCCTATGTTGTCCTCTGTTGCCAATCCTACCCGCCAGATCGAAAGAGCGACCCTCCCCAATGGCGTGCGCATCGTCACCGAGGCCATGCCCTATTTTCGATCGGTTTCGCTCGGCATCTGGATCGGTACCGGTTCGCGGATTGAGCGTGGGTCAGAAAACGGGCTCTCTCACTTTATTGAGCACATGCTGTTCAAGGGGACCACCCACCGCAGCGCCGAGGACATCGCCCGGTCGGTCGACTCCATCGGCGGTGGGCTAGATGCGTTCACCGGTAAGGAACTGGTCAGCTACAACACCAAGGTTCTCGATGAGCATTTGCCCGTCGCGTTCGACGTCCTGTCCGACATGGTACTCAACCCGTTGTTTCGGGACGAAGATATCGAAAGGGAGAAGGGTGTCATTCTCGAAGAGTTAAAGATGGAAGTGGACCAGCCTGAGTATCTGCTTCACGAGATCTTTATCAGCAATTTCTGGAAAAACCACGGACTCGGAAAGCCGATTCTGGGCACGCGCGACACCATCAAGAAGTTCCAACACGAGCGGCTTTTTGACTACTATCGCCGCGTCTATGCGCCACGGAATATCCTGATTACCGCCGCAGGCAATCTCGAACACGACCGGATCGTTGACCTGGTCGGCGAGAAGTTCGCTCAGTTTGCTGACCGCGGATTGCCTGAATCCGATCCCGTGCCCCAGGCCTACGCTCCCATCGTCCTCAAGCGGAAGGATTCCCTGGAGCAGGTGCATATCACGCTCGGCGTGCCTGCCTTCAAGTTGTCCCATGAACTGCGTTACCCGCTCTATCTGTTAAACACCGTGCTGGGCGGCGGAATGAGTTCGCGGCTGTTTCAGAACATTCGGGAGCGCCAGGGGCTGGCCTATTCGGTATACTCCGAACTCAACCTATACAGCGACTCCGGCTGCCTGATGATCTACGCCGCCACCGGCCCCGAGACTGCCCGCCAGGTCGTCGAGTCCGTTCGCGTCGAACTTGCCCAGTTGAAGAACAGTCTCATTAGCGAAGAAGAGTTGAAGCGAGCCAAGGAACACTTGAAGGGTTCGCTCATGTTGAGTCTCGAATCCACCAACAGCCGCATGTCGAACTTGGCCCGGCAGGAACTCTACTTCGACCGCTTTTTTACGCTGGACGAAATGCTGGAAAGTATCGAGGCCGTGACCCGCGAGCAGGTGCAATCTCTCGCCCAGCAGTTCTTCGCCACGGACAACATCGCCCTTGCTATGCTGGGCCGCCTCAACGACATGGAACTCGATCGTAGCGACCTCGCTTGTTAACCACTCACTTGTCGACCCCAGTGACTAACGCCTTTACTCCTGATAAGCTCACTGCTGCATGCGGGCTCCTGGCTTGACATCGTTCCTTAACAATCGGCGCTTGCTCAGATGGGTCCTTCCCCTGTTGCTGGCATTGTTGGCTGCGTTACCTCTCGCTGCCAAGGTGGATGTCGACAGCCTTAAGGCAACCGGTTATCTCAACGACTACGCCGGTGTCGTGGATCCCGCCAGCAAGGCGGCGATCGAGCAGTTTTGCTACCGCGTGCAGCAGTCGCTCGGCGTACAGATCGCTGTAGTTACCTTCGACACCATCGGCGACGAGCCCATGGAGGACTTCGGCATTCGCGTGGCGCGGCATTTCAGCCCAGGCGATCCCAAGACCAATCAGGGCATCGTGATGATTCTGGTGATCAAGGACCGGAAGAGCGACATCGAAGTGGGCCGGGGCACCGAGGCGTATCTCACCGACGGTTTCTCAGGAAGCGTGCTGCGTGCCATGCGCCCTGACTTGCGTGCCGGCCAGTACGGCCCCGCGATTCTACAGGGACTCCAGTCCATGGCAGCCCAAATCGCGCAAGGTAAGGGGATTGAGTTCAACGGTCAAGGCCTTGCTCCTGTCCGGACGCGTCCGGCGCAACCCGCGCGGCGCGGATTCCCGATCCCTCTACTCATCCTCTTAGGATTCTTTGGGCTGATCTGGCTGCTCGGACGCGGACGCGGCGGCCGGCCCGGTGGCGGCGGCGGTGGCACTGGCAACCTCTTGCTCGGAATGCTCATCGGAAACATGCTCGGCGGAGGTCGCGGCGGTGGAGGCGGCGATTGGGGCGGCGGTGGCTTCGGCGGCGGCTCGGGCGGTGGTGGCGGATTTGGCGGCTTCGGCGGCGGCGGGTTCGGCGGCGGTGGCGCCAGCAGCGACTGGTAACGGCAGTCGCAGTGGCATTCGACAGTGAACGGGAGGAACACTGGGTGGAGAAGAAACTAAAAGATCTGGTAGATCGGCTGAACGCAGCCTTCGGCACGCGTTTGGTGTCGGCTATCCTGTACGGTTCCGCGGCTGCGGGTGACTGGCATGAGTCCAGCTCCGATTTGAACGTCCTATGCGTGCTCACCCGTATAACGCCGCTCGAGCTCGGCGAATCAGAACCCATCTTCCGATGGTGGCGCGAGCAGGGTAATCCTCCGCCACTGCTCATGAGCGCTGAAGAAGTGCGCTCTTGCACCGACTGTTTCCCCATGGAGTTTGCCGACATGCTGGCGCACCGCCGCGTGCTGGCCGGTGTGGATGTCCTCGACGGCCTCGAGATCGACCGCTCCTACTATCGCGCCCAGGTGGAGCATGAGCTCCGTGCGAAGCAGTTGCGGCTGCGGCAAAAGGCTGCCGAACACCTCTCGAAACCGGAGCCGTTGCTTAAACTGCTGACTGAGTCGGTCTCGACCTTTTGCGTCCTGGGCCGCCACGCGCTGATTCTCGGCGGCCATGCCGCGCATTGGAAGAAACGCGAGATCGTCCAGGCCTTGGGCCAGGTTCTCGCCGCGCCGCTTACCGGCTTCAATGGCGTGCTGGATGCCCGCGCCTCCGGCAAGTTGCCCGCCCAAACCACCGCTGTCCTATTATTTGAGAAGTATCTGGGCGAGATCGATGCCCTCGTGAATTATGTAGACGAACTCGAAAAGTAAGCTGAACAAAGGTCTTTTTCAGGCTCGAATAATGTTCTTTATAGGAGGGTAGAAATCGTTATGAAGGGTGCTCTGATTGTTCTCGTAGTGGTCATACTGGCCGCATTGCTAATCGGCGGCCAGTTGGTGGGCATGCGAAACAGCCTGGTTGTTGAGAAGAACGACATCGACGGGAAATTCGCCGAAGTGGACAACGCGATGAAGCGGCGCGCCGACCTGATTCCCAATCTCGTCGAAACCGTAAAGGGATACGCGAAACAGGAAAAAGGCGTCTATGACGATATTGCCAACGCTCGTTCACGCCTTTTAAACGCCGGAAGTCCCGAAGAGAAAATCGCGGCGAATAACCAGATGAGCGGAGCACTCAGCCGGCTGCTCGTGATCGCTGAAAACTATCCGCAACTGAAGTCCGACGAGAACTTCCTCCGCTTGCAGGATGAGCTGTCCCGCACGGAAAACCGCATCGCGATTGCGCGCAAGGACTACAACGACGCCATCACGAAGTACAACACCGACATCGACCTGTTCCCCAAGAGCATTGCGGCGTCGATATTCGGCTTCCACCGCAATGACAACTACTTCAAGACCACCGAGGAAGAGAAAAAGGTACCGCAAGTAAAGTTCTAAGCGTGCCATTCATCCAACAACATGCAAGTATTCGGCAATTACATCCAAGGTGAGTGGATCACCTCTGGCGCAACGTTTGAAGACCGCAACCCGGCTAACACCGATGAAGTAGTGGGCCGGTTTGTAAAAGGTTCGGCTGCCGACGTGATCCGTGCCGCCGCAGCGGCTGAAGAAGCATTCCCCGTCTGGTCTCAGCTTGCCGGACCGGCTCGCGGCAACTACCTGTTTAAGGTGGCCGAGCTGCTCGACCAGCGTTTTGAAAGCATCGCGGCCGAGATGACACGCGAAGAAGGCAAGACGCTGCCCGAAGCCAAGGGCGAGGTTCGTCGCGCCATCAATATCTTCCGTTACTTTGGCGGCGAAGGCTCGCGGCTGCCAGGATTTCTAGTACCCTCTGAGCGCGATCGCGTGCACATGTTTACGCTGCGCAAAGCGATCGGCGTCGTCGGCCTGATTACGCCCTGGAACTTCCCGATCGCGATTCCAGCCTGGAAGATGGCGCCGGCCTTGATCTGCGGAAACACGTTGATCATCAAGCCCGCCTCCGCTGCGCCGCTCTGTGCCTGGCGCATTGTCGAAGCCTGCCACGATTCAGGCATTCCCAAGGGTGTTGTCAATTTCATCGCCGGCTCGGGCGGTGAATTAGGTCAGGCACTCCTGTCCGCTTCGCCTGTCAAAGCTGTGTCATTCACCGGATCTACGGACGTGGGGCATTGGGTCCACGAACAGGCCAGCAAGCGCCGGCTGCGTATACAGCTCGAAATGGGCGGTAAGAATCCCACCATCGTGCTGGCCGACGCGCCGTTCGCCGCCTCGGTTGAGAACGTCGTCAACGCTGCGTTCTTCTCCACCGGCCAAAAGTGCACAGCCACCAGCCGCGTTGTCGTCGAAGAGCCCATATACGACAAGTTCCTTGAGGCGTTGATCGAACGCACGAAAAAGCTGAAGGTCGGCAACGGCATGGAAGCTGGTGTTGACATCGGCCCGGCCGTCGACCAAGGCGCCCTCGACACATTTATTCGCTACTGCGAAATCGGCGCACAGGAAGCCGGCCCGGCAAAGGTTGGCGGCAAACGGCTGACAGGCCCCGGCTACGATAAGGGCTTCTTTTTCGAACCCACCATTTTCGCCGGCGTCACGCCGCAGATGCGTATCGCTCAGGAAGAGATCTTCGGCCCTGTACTCGCCGTGATGAAAGCCAAGGATGCGAAGGATGCGCTTCGCATTGCCAATGAGATTCCCTTCGGGCTTTCCTCTTCGATCCAAACCTCGAGCCTTTCCAGCGCCTTCGACTTCATTTACGGCGCCCAGGCGGGATTGCTCACTGTGAACCTTCCCAGCGCCGGAGTCGAGTACCAATTGCCGTTCGGTGGCACTAAGGATTCCAGCTTTGGACCCAAAGAACAGGGTCCCGCCGCGATGGAATTCTACAGCGACCTGAAAACGATTTATCTTAAGTACTAGCCGTCCGGACGTTGCGGCGGCGAGCCGTTACGGCACGTTGGAGGTGCCGCTATGGACTGCGATTCTCTTGCCCGCGATTCCTTCGTTCGAATCCCCGTTGTGGTTCGGTCCGTTTGCATTTTTCTATGTCTCGCCATCGCTGCGCTCGGACAGACAACTCCGCCGGCGGCGAGTACTCCCTCCGATCAAAAGTGCACTCTCGAAGGCAAAGTCACCAACAATCAGACCAGCGAACTGGTGAAGAAAGCCACGTTGCACCTTTACCCAAGCACGAAGGACGGAAGTTTTGGAATGGGTTCTAATGCCACAGGCTTTGTGGCCACATCGCAAAGCGATGGCACCTTCCGCTTTGAGGGACTCGAGCCTGGCGAATATCGCTTGTCGGGCGAACGTGCCGGCTTCATCAATACGCGGTACGGATCGAAAGGGAATAACGGTATCGGGACGACACTGGTGCTTCAACCGGGCCAGCATCTGACCGGCATCAACTTGGCTCTGATCCCGCAAGGCGTCATCAGCGGCAAGGTTCTGGACGACGACGGCGACCCTATGGGACAGGTAAGCGTTCGACTGCTTTTCCAAAGCTGGACACGCGGTAAAGAACGCTACTTCCCAATGGGCCAAAACATGGCCAATGAACAAGGCGAGTTTCGCATCAGCAACCTTTCGCCAGGCAAGTATTATCTGGTAGCCAGTAAAGACAACATCATGATGATGGGCGGCGAGGAAGCAGCCACGCCAGGCAAACCAGACATCCGCCCCGTGCGTACGTTCTATCCCTCGTCGCTCGACCGGCAAGGCGCAACCCTTATTGAAGTAAAGGCGGGCCAGGAACTCAGCGGTATGGATATCCGGATGCGGAGTTCGCCCACGTATCACATGAGCGGGAAAATCGTCGGGACTTTTCCAGAAGGCGGCGTGGCGGCCATGAGATTGAGTCTGGCACAGGAAGACGACTTGATGGGCTTTTCGTTCGGACCCTCTTCCAACATCGCCAAAGACGGTACCTTCAATTTGCCGGGGGTCGCGCCGGGTTCGTACGTCCTGACGGTGGTGTCAATGAGCGGCAAGTTCAGGATACTGGCACGGCAACCGGTGGGAGTCGAGAGTGCCGACGTGAAGGATCTCGTGATCAGCTTGACACCTCCAGCAACGATAAAGGGTCAGATCCGGGTCGAAGGAACACGCCCCGCCTCCATTGCAGCGCCGGATCTGCAATCGGTCCAAGTGTTTCTGCAAGGGGTAGATATGTTCATGGTTGGAGGGAATGCCACACCAAAGACGGACGGGGCTTTCTTACTCGAAGACGTATCTCCGGGCAAATACTCCTTTTCTACTTCCCGCGCGCCCGAAGGCACGTATCTGAAGTCGCTGCGCTTTGGGAACCAGGACGTTTTGGGAAAAGAGATCGACCTCACCTCGGGAGCGGGCGGGGAACTGGAAGTGAGCTTCAGCTACGGCGTTGCGACCGTCAGCGGGACGTTGCAACTCCCGGAGCCTGACCCGGCGAGCACATCCACTGACCCCGCTACTCAAAAGCCCGCGAGTCCGCCCTCCGCGCAACTGCTGCTAGTACCTGACGTCCTCCACGTCGATGGCAGTGGGCTCCTGTACGCCAGTCCGGACCAAAACGGCGCGTTCGCCTTTCGGTCCGTCCCACCCGGACACTATCGCGCCTATGCGTTTGAAACTGCAAACTCGATTGCACTCGGCAATCCGCAAGTGCTGGAGGCGTTCCAAAGCAAGGGTGTCGAGTTTGAAGTCAAAGAGAACGAAAAGAAGGACATTCAACTGAAGATCATCCCGAGCGATGATTTCCAGCAGGTACTCACCAAACTGGGTATGGACCCGTAGCAGCTCGGTAACCGTCATGCAGTACGATCACGTTGCCATCCCCGATTCTGCTGTGCCGGCCGTGTCCAGCGCCGGCTTCGAGCACGCTATCGAAACCTACGTCAGCGAAACCAACAAAGTCGCGTCCGTGTGGGATTGCTTCACAGACGAGGATCTCGACTGGCGCCCGCATCCCAAAGCAAGCACGGTGGGCGAGATTATCCGTCATCAACTATTGAGCGAACGGCGTTTCTTCGGCGAGTTCCTCTCGTGCCCAGAGCTGCCGCCCGATGCCGTTTTGCCTCCTGAATGGAATGTGAAGAGCGCTTCCCGCCGTCTTGTACAGCTCGCCCGCCGGCGCCTGCCGTTCCTGGCGTCGCAGTCCGAACCTTGGTGGTTGGAGCGTGTGCCCTTCTTTGACGTCGAGCGCCAACGCATCTGGATTTTCTGGCGCCGTGTTCTGCATACCGCGCACCATCGCACACAGCTGACGGTGTATTTGCGCCTGCTCGATCGCGCTGTCCCCGCCACTTACGGCCCTACCGCCGACGTAACCTGGACCGGCGCCGACCCTACCCACACCGTCGATGCCGCGGGCCGCAAGTAGCCGCACGATACACTCTCCTTGACATGCGATTAGGACAAGTAAAACACCATGGGCGCCTAGTGGCCGCTATCGTTGAGGGCGGCGGCGCGCGTCCGATTCACGGCTGGAGCATGCTTGAATTGATCGAGCGTAGCGAAGCTGCGGGCGTTTCGCTGCCCGAGTTTGCGGAGCTCGAAGCGCGGGCCATCGAGTTCCTGGATGCAGGCATTGCCATCTGTCCGCCGGAGGTCTGGGCATCCGGCTGCACCTACCAGACCAGCGCCGCGTTTCGCGACGCGGAGCACGGAACACGCGAAGGATTCTATGCGCACGTGTACAACGCGCCCCGGCCCGAGATCTTCTTCAAAGGAACGGCCCGTCACTGCGTTGGACACGATGAACCCATTGGCATGCGCCGCGATTCCAAGTTCACCGCGCCTGAGCCGGAACTCGCCGTGGTCTTAGGTTCGAAGGGCCAGATTCTTGGTTACACCTTAGCCAACGATGTTTCGGCATGGGACATCGAGCGCGAAAACCCGCTGTACCTGCCGCAATCTAAAACGTATACCGCCTGTGTTTCCTTGGGCCCGGTAATCGTCACCGCCGATGAGATCCCCGATCCCTATGGCCTTGCCATCAGTTGCAAAGTCACACGCCACGGCCGCACTTTGTTTGAAGGCTCGACGTCCACGTCGCGGCTCAACCGCAGACTGGAAACCATCGTCGATTATCTGCGCCGCGCCAATCCGGTTCCGGCGGGTACAGTTCTATGCACCGGCACCGGCATCATCGTCAAAGAAGATGCCGCACTGGCCGCGGGCGATGTTGTCGAAATCGAGTGCGCCGCGATCGGCGTGTTATCAAACCCGGTAGCGGTGGTGGGTTAGCGACTTTCAGAGAAACTGCATTGGTTCTCTGCCACCGCGCCGTGTAACACGTACGCGTGGGTTCCCGGGGTATCGATGCCGCTTAAACTCGCTCTGGTCGTTGAATCTCAAGGTCGATTGAGAATGGCAAAACCTTCTATGGAGCGGAGACCGTCGTCGGGCTACTGCTTTCTAACAAACAAAACAGCGGTACCCCCAGCCGGTCGGTGACGATGCGCGTCTGACGCAATGACGGGACATATGGCTTGGATCGCGCTTCGTCAAGGATGTAGCCCTCGCAGTGGGAGACGTACAGCACGCCCGGACGAATCGGCGAGGGCTCAACGATTTCAACTTGATTATGGGTCTGCACCTGAAGGCCTTTCTGAATTCCCCAGTCCAGGACGGCCACAGGAAGATGTGCGGCGACGACGATGCCGCCCAGGGTACCGATGCTGTCAGTCCAGAAGACACTGAAGCCATTGTGTTTGCCGGCGTCGTAATAAGAGCGCAACAACCAAAGATTTCCCGCCACAATGCCAAATGCGATCGCCCACACCGCCATCGGCCGGCGCACCCGCTCCATGAAGGCCCAGGTGCTCGCGGCCACGATAAACTGAGGCGCCGGATACACCAACACGGTGTGGTGTGGCCCGGCCCCGGCATTGCGAAAGCATTGCATTGCGGTTTCCACCGCTGCGAACGCGATCCATGCAAACAACAGCGGCGAAAAAAACGCTGAGTTGCGCAAGAAGGGCAACGTGATCAGAGCGAGGATTAAAGCGGGGAAAAGGAGACCTGCGGGATGGAAACTGCTCCGCTCATACCAGTGCGACACCAAGTCATCAAGCGGCGCTCCGTGCAAAGCAATGTTCTCCCCGGGAAAACTGCGAAACATGTAGTGTTCGAGGGCGCGGCCGTCCAGTGTATGTTGCAGCATCATCAGCTTCTCACTCGTTTTCGCGGCTGGCAGATGGCCCGCCATGTTAACGGTCGCTCCACTCCGCTGCAAATTGTAAGTGATGAGCGGCATCGCACCAATAGCAAAAGAAAGCACTGCTACCACAATGTTGGAAGGTTGCATGCGTTCCCGTAGACGCCCCCAGAAAACCAGCAGGCAGGACAGCGCCATGGCTGCCAGCAACACAAGAAAAAGCGTTTTGTACCACGTAGCGATTCCCGCCACCAGGAAGGCTGCTCCGAGCACGAAGCGTTTCCCGTTGTTTGGGAAAAGGCGGAACAAATGCAGAAATAACACGGTGCTGAGCAGGAGCAAGCTGACAGGTCCCCAATCGAACACGTTGGTGAGTACGAAGGAGGAATCGGTGGCCAGCAGTAGCGCTGTGATCAGAGCAACCCCCGTACCTACCGCGCGCTTCAAGAATTCCGCGAGGATCCAAACAGTGAGTAAGCTGAAGAAGCACGCCGGTAAGCGAATGCTCCAAATACTTGGTTGCCAGATTCTAAAGACAGGCCAGTAAATCCATGTTTTCAACGCTCCTATGTAGTCGGTCAGCATAAGAGGAACCCGGACGTTGGCGACCGTCCAGGAATAAAGTTGAGGGTGTCCGTGAAGAAACGGCACAAGGAACAGTGCTTCGTCCTCCTGAATTCCCGGCATGGGAAGAAAGGTGACCTCGATTGCGAGAAGCGCCAAGAGAGTTACAACCAGGGGAAAGTAGAACCGCATAGCGGACGTGCGACGCATTCGTGTCGCTACGGAGTATACACCGTCGAGCGCGCTCTTCCTCGGCCTCCACGAACTATCCATGCTGTTGTTTAAGAAACTACCGGCACATCTTTGCCGGCCCGGCCCTGATCGCCATTGAACAGACTAAGGGAGAGCGCAACAACCGGCGCTCCCAAGTGGAAACCCGGTTCGTCTTCTGGGCAAAAGCCCCTACTTGACCGGGTTGACCTTGAGTCCTTCCCGCGCATTGTCGCCCGGATTGGGGATCAGCGTGTCGCCTTCCTCGAGGCCGCTGAGAATCTCCAACTTGTCGCCGTAGTCCCGCCCCACTTCGATCTTTTTCAGGTGCACGATGTGGTCTGGGCCGACCATGGCCACCTGCGTGCCATCCGGGCGCACAATCAGAACGTCGCTTGGGACCAACAGCGGTGCGTCCGTTCGGGTACTGTTCAAATCGACTCTGGCGTACATGCCTGGCATCAGCGCTCCGTCTTTATTCGGAACCTGCACCTCTACCAGTAGCGTCCGACTGGAAGGATCCAGCGAATTCGAAGTACGCGCAACGGTTCCGCTAAAGTGACGGCCCGGCAAGTTGGGTACCGAGAGGAGAGCGGTCTGGCCGGTCTTTATGAAGCTGGCATTTGCCTGCGGTACATCCACGTACGTGCGCAGCGTGCCCATTTGCGCCACCCGGTACAGCAAGGTGCTGCCTGCGTTCACCAGCGCGCCAACATCGACGTTGCGCTGCGTGATGATGCCATCGAACGGGGCCTTCACCACCAGGTAGCTCTGCATTTTTTGAAGGCGCGCCAGGTTGGCCTGAGCCCCGGCCAAGGCGCTCTTCTGCGCGTTAACGGCTTTTTCCAACGAGCGCACACTGGCGATCTGCGCTTGAAGCTGAGTCTGGTATTGATCGTTCTCCTGCTTCGACACAACACCGCGGCCTACCAGGCTGTTCCAGCGTTGGGCGGTGACGCGTGCCAGCTCCAGCTGCGCTTTGCCTTGTTCGTAGTTGGCTTCCGACTCATCCAGAGTGGCCTGTGCCTGTTGCAGGGTCGCCCTTGCCTCGATCACCTGTTGGTCCAACTCCGGCGCTTCGATTTCGGCCAATGACTGCCCTGCTTTGACTCGATCGCCGATGTCCACCTGTCTCTCTTTGATGTAGCCGCTGGCGCGCGCCAGAATGGGCGCCTCGGTAATGGCCTGAATGCTGCCGGGAAGCTCCAGCCCCGATGCCTGACCGGAACGACGAACCTGAACGACCCCCACGTTTGGAACAGCCTCCAACGTCTCAGCCGCCTCGCTTACCAGGGTCGCGTTTCGTTGCTTCAGCGGAAGGTATCCCGCCAGAAATCCCACCACAGCGAGAACAACCACTCCCAGCACAATCGCCCAAATCGTAACCGAAGACGGGCGCCACGGCCGCACCGGCAATCCCCCGTGCGCTGGGATCGCTTGTGAGGTGCCATGTCCGGCCCCTCTCAGTTCCTCGAGCTGTCGCTTCAACTGCAGGTTCTCTTGCCGCAGCCGTTCTTCTGCGCTGCCGGGTGCGCCGGTTTCGAGAGATCCGCCTTCCAAGAATTCTCGCTCGCTCGGTTTGATGAATGGCATCCGCGGCTCAGGCTCTGGTCTTCAAGTCTAATTCTTGCAGTTCGCGTTCGTAATCCACCGGGGGCTTGGTTCGAAGATAACTATAAATGATCGGAACCACAAACAGCGTGGTCACCGTGGCGAACAGCAGGCCGCCGATCACGGCGCGGCCCAGCGGCGCATTCTGCTCTCCGCCCTCGCCCATCCCCAGCGACATCGGAAGCATGCCGAGGATCATGGCCGTCGCCGTCATCAGGACGGGACGGATGCGGGCAAACCCGGCTGAAAGCATCGCCTCTCGCGCGGACGGCACAAATTCCCGCTCGTCATTCGCAAACGTGACCATCAGGATGCTGTTCGCGGTGGCGACGCCGATACACATGATCGCTCCCATTAGCGAAGGAACGTTCAGCGTAGTATGCGTGACGAACAACATCCACAAAATGCCGGCCATCGCCCCGGGCAGCGCCATCAGGATAATGAACGGATCCGTCCACGATTGAAAATTCACGGCGATCAACAGATACACCAGAACCACCGCAAAGATCATTCCCAAGCCGAGACGGAAGAACGACGATTCCATGGTCTCAATCTGCCCGCGAAGCACAAACGTCGTGCCGCGCGGCAAGTGTTGTTCCTCCTCGCGCATAATCTTCTTCACTTCGCGTCCCACGCTCCCGAGATCCTGACGGTCGGTGTTGGCGTAAACGTCAAATACCGGCCACACGTTGTAGTGATTCACGATCACCGGGGCATAGTCCCGTTTGACGCCGACTAGATTCGAGAGAAGCTGCGTGCTTCCGGGCATGGCGCCGGGATTCGCGTAGGCCTGGGAATTGGCGTTGGGAGAATTACTGACGAAAGCATCGCCACCCATCGCCGTGCCCATCTGCGACCCCGGCGTGGTGGAATTGACGGCATTGGTGGCAGCTGAGATTGGTGTCCGAAGCAGCGCGTCGAGAGAGTTGACCTTGTATTGCGGCGTTTGCACGCCCACGCCGTAGTTGACGCCGTTCGCCCAGTTCACCCAAAAGTTGGGGGCAATCATGGTATTGCCCGTCAGCGAGATCAGCATGCTGTTGGTCACGTCGCGCTGCGTGAGCCCTAGCTCCGAGGCTTTCACCCGGTCCACGTCCAGCCGGAGCTGGGGCTGATCGACTACCTGGTGCACATGTACGTCAGCAGCTCCCGGAATGTGCGAAATTCTCTCCGCAAGTTTCTTGGCAAGCTTATAGTTCGCTCCGCTGTTCCTGCCGACGATCTGCAAATCGATCGGAGCCGGAAGTCCGAAGTTCAAGATCTGGGTGGTAATGTTAGCGGGTTGAAAGAAGAATGAGAGGTCGGGGAACTTTTCCTTCAGATGTTTCCTCAACAGCACTTCGTAATCGCGCGTCGAGCCGTGTTTTTCTTTCTTTAACGCAATCTGGATCTCGCCATCGGCGCTGGAAATCGTGGGGATGTCTCCTTGCGCGATGCTGGTCCAGCTGTTAGGAATACCGATGATGTCGATCAAGGCGTCAATCTCATCGGCGGGGATGATCTTCCTGATTTCGCGCTCCACGTCAGCGAATCGAATCTCGGTCTCTTCGATGCGCGTCCCCGCCGGGCAGCGCACGTGCAAGCGCATCTGGCCGGAGTCCACATTCGGGAAGAAGTCTTCGCCCACCAGCCGGACCAGGCCCAGCGAGGCAGCAGATATCCCCATAAACGCGATCAGCACGGGCAAACGATGCCGCAGCGACCATTCGAGCAAGCCCACGTATCGGTAGCGCAGACTTTCAAACAGCTTGTTGAATAGGTAGTGCGCCTTCCAGATGGCTCCTCTGCCGCCAGCCGTCTCCCCGTGAGTCCCCGACTGGTACAGATAAACCTCCGGCTTCAGCAGGTGAGCCACCATGGTCGGGACCAGGGTTCGGGACAGGAAGTACGAAGCGAGCATCGCAAAGACCACCGCCATCGCCAGCGGCGTAAACAAGTAGCGTGCCGTTCCGGTCAGCAACAGCACCGGCACAAACACGATGCAAATGGAAAGCGTAGCGACGAAGGTGGGGACGGCGATCTGTTGCGCGCCATCCAGCACCGCTCGCAGCAGAGGCTTCCGCAACGCCAGGTTCCGATGCGTGTTCTCAATCTCGACCGTCGCGTCGTCCACCAGAATGCCCACCGCTAGCGCCAATCCTCCCAGCGTCATCACGTTGATGGTTTCCCCGAGCAGGTTAAGAATCGAGATAGAGGTAAGAATGGAAAGCGGGATCGAAATGCAAACAATAAAGGTGCTGCGCCAGCTCCCCAGAAACAGCAGGATCATCAATCCCGTCAGGCCGGCCGCGATGAGGGCCTCGCGCACCACCCCTTGAATAGACGCCCGCACAAACAACGATTGGTCCGCCAGCGCCACCACCTTAAGCGCCGGCGTTACATTGGCCAGGATATTGGGCAGCGCGGCCTTCACCGCATTCACAATGGCTAGCGTCGAAGCCTTCCCATTCCTGGTGATAGTCATCAGAACGCCGCGCGATCCGTTCGTGCGCACGATATTGTTCTGCACCGTAAAGCCGTCGTGAACCTGCGCGACATCTTTCATGTACACGGTCGCCCCGTTCACGGTCTTAATCGGAAGGTTATTCAACTCGCTTAACAATTCGGGACTGCTGTTGACCCGCACCAGGTATTCGGTCTTGTCCAGTTTCACCGTGCCTGTGGGCAGGATCAGGTTTTGCAAATTCAGCGCATTCGAAACATCGATGGGCGAAAGTTGCTTGGCGTACAGTTCATCGAGGTTCAAGTCCACCATCACGGAACGCTGCTTGCCGCCAAACGGGTAGGATACCGAGGCGCCCTGCACCGTGCCCAACGGCGTGCGAATGAAGTTATTGCCCAGATCGAAGATCTCCTGCTCATGCAGGGTCTTGCTGGAAAGCCCCAGTGAGAGCACCGGAACGCTGGCAGCGTCGTACCGTAGAACATTGGCCGGAAACATCCCGGGTGGCATCTGGCGCAGGCTGGTTTGCACCGTCGCGGTCACCTGCGCGACCGCCATATCCACCTTCACGTTGGGATGGAAGTAAATCCGAATTACGGCGTAGCCGTTGAAGCACTGCGATTCAATGTGCTCGATATCGTTGACGTTGCTGGTAAGGCTGCGCTCGAAGCCCGTCGTGACCCGCTTCTCCATCTCCTCCGGCGAAAGCCCCGGATAGTTCCACAACACGCTCACAATCGGAATGTCGATGTACGGGAAGATATCGACGGCCATGGTCGCGATGGAAACCCCGCCCAGGATCGCAATGAGCATTGCCACTACGACAAAGGTGTAGGGTCGGCTAAGGGCTAATCGGACAATCCACATGAATTTGGCGCGGTTAACTGATAGGCGCTTCTGGCACCCATGACGTTACTCCATGATCCAGCCTTCGTACTGAAAATAGAGTACTTCTCGGAGCGTTAAGGCGCCCGGATTGCCATATTGCAAGTGGCCGGGTGTTACGATTTCGACAGCCACGCTGGAATAGCGTGGCGCGGCCGAAGCATTCCCATGCGCCGGCGGACAAGGAGCATTCATGGTTACCCGCAGAAGCCTAATCGGAGCGATGGGTTGTTCGGTACTCCCTTTTCCGTCGTTCGCCGCGGTTTCGAGCGACGCCCTCCCCAAGATCTGCTTGGGAGCTGGCGACGCAGGTGTCGCTCCCGGAGTGATTGACGAGTCTGCAATGCGCCGGGTGAAACAACTCGGCGTGAACTATGTCGTGATGGGAGGTCCGCGGATCCCGTGGGACGAGGCGGACGTAAGGTCGCGTATCGACCGTCTCAAGAACGGCGGCCTCACTTTGTTCAACATGATGATAGGCGGATTCCCGAAAACGCTGCTTGGTCAACCCGGGCGGGATCAGGAAATCGAGCAGGTCATCGCGTCCATTCGTGCGGCCGGTCGAGCCGGCCTGCCTGTCATCGAATACAACTTCTATGCGCACCGTCTGGTGGAAGGCTATTACGAAGAGATCGGCCGCGCCGGCGCGGGGTTGACAGCCTTTTCTTACGCCCGCGTCAAGGATCTTCCTCCTCTGGAGGCGGAGGGTGTCCACTCAATCGACGAAATGTGGCAGAACGTCACCTATTTCCTGAAGGCCGTAATACCCGTTGCGGAACAAGCCGGCGTGCGTTTGGCTCTGCATCCCAACGATCCGCCCACGCCCCTGAGCCGTGGTTCCGGCCAGATTATGGGCACTGTCGAGGGATGGAAGAGACTGGTCGATATCGTGAAGAGTCCTTCGAACGGCATCACCTTTGATTGCGGCGTGACGCGCGAAATGGGTCGCGATCCCGTCGAATTGTGCCGCTATTTCGGCGAGCGCGATTGCATCAACCACGTCCACTACCGGAACGTCCGCGTCCGCGTGCCGTATGAAGACTACACGGAGGTCTTCCTCGATGAAGGCCAGATCGACATGTTTGCCGTCATGAAGGAACTGGTGCGGCAGAAATATCCCCGCACGCTCTACCCCGAGCATCCGCGAGCCTTGGACGCGGATCGGGAACGGGCGGGATTCAAGCCCTACTATCCCGGTGGCGGTGGCTACACGGCTTTCGCATACAACATCGGCTATGCCCGAGCCATGCTGCAGGCGGCGGTGTCGGAACCGAGCTCCGCTTAGTTCCTATCTGCTCCCATGGCCGCTCGGCGCTCGTCGCGGCTCCGGCGCAGTGCGCCGCCAATTTGGTCTCAAGCTGCGTGCGCAAGACGAATCACAGCAAGGCCAGTTCCTATGCCCCGTTCTGGCGACGCATATGTCCTGGCGCGGAAATGAACTCGGCAGGCTGCCGATCGAGCAGTGCTGAGGACTGATTCCCGTACAACCAGATAGCACACTCGTTCACCCCCATTGCTACACTGCTCACCATGGCTTCCCTTACCCGTGCTCGCGCGTTCTGCTTCGCAATGCTCTGCGTCTCAACGGCGCTGGCTCAACCGCCTCAGTCGCCCGAAGCGAAGAAGCAGCTCGAGTACACGCGCGCACACTACACCAAATACGAATTCCGCATTCCCATGCGCGACGGCGTCAAGCTGTTTACCGCCGTGTATGTTCCCAAGGACGTCGCGCAGCCCTACCCAATCATCATGCAGCGCACGCCCTATTCGGTGGCGCCCTACGGAATCGATAATTACCGGCCGGTGGTCGGGCCTTCCGAAGCGGCGGAGAAGGAAGGCTTCATCTTCGCCTACCAGGATGTGAGGGGCCGCTACCTTTCCGAGGGAACGTTCATTGATGTCCCACCGCATAAGACCACCTTCAGCGACCCCAAGGATACCGACGAGAGCACCGACACCTACGATACCGTCGAGTGGTTAGTGAAGAATGTGCCCAACAACAACGGGCGCGTCGGCATGTGGGGCATCTCGTATCCGGGCTTTTTCGCTGCTTATGCCTTAATCAACCCGCATCCGGCGCTGAAGGCCGTTTCGCCGCAGGCCCCCATGGGCGATGTCGGCAACGGCGACGACGCCTATCACAATGGCGCCTTCCATCTCGCTGCGAACTTCGGCTTCTATACCTCCTTCAAGCCGCGCGGCCCCGAACCGGAACGCCCGCCCCAGCAGTTCAATCGCTTCGATTTCGGCACCCAGGATCAGTACGATTTCTATCTGCGCATGGGCCCCCTGGCGAACGCCAATGAGCGCTATCTCAAGAACCAAAGCAGTTATTGGAACGACGTCCTGAAGCACCCCGCTTACGACGAGTTCTGGCAGTCGCGCGCCCAGGCGCCGCACATGAAGAATGTCACCCCTGCCACCCTGTTTGTCGGTGGGTGGTTTGACGCCGAGGATCTCTCCGGCCCGCTGAAGCTGTTCCGCGCCATCGATAAAGATGGCCCTCCACCGAGCGGCGTGAAGCCTGCGAACACGCTCATCATGGGGCCATGGTGCCACGGCTGCTGGTCGCGCGGCGAGGGCCTAACCCTCGGTGATCTCTTCTTCGCCACCAATACCTCGGAGTTCTTCCGCGAACATATTGAGCTGCCCTTTTTCATCCAGAACCTGAAGAGCAAGGGCGACGGGCTGAAGGCGCCGCCGGACAACCAGATTCCAAAAGCGTGGGTCTTTGAAACCGGGACCAATGATTGGCGCCGCTTTCAGGAGTGGCCGCCGAAGGCCGCTTCGGCAAAATCGCTCTATCTGGGCGACAAAGGTGTCCTTAGTTTCTCTCCCGCCGCCGCGCAGACTTCAGACGAATACGTCAGTGATCCCGAAAAGCCCGTTCCCGTGCTGGCCGGAATCGGCGCTGGTATGCCGGGCGATTACATGACCTACGATCAGCGCTTTGCAGGCCGCCGGCCCGACGTCCTCGTCTACCAGACCGAGCCGCTCGAGCATGATGTGACTATCGCCGGCCCCATCACGCCCATCTTGAAGGTCTCCACCACCGGCACCGATTCCGACTTCATCGTCAAGCTCATTGACGTCTATCCCAACGACTACCCGAATCCGGATCCCAATCCGGCGCGCGTGCAAATGGGCGGCTACCAGCAGATGGTGCGCGGCGAGCCCTTTCGCGGCAAGTATCGCAATAGCATGTCAAAACCTGAGCCGTTCAAACCCGGCACTCCCGCGAAAATCGAGTTCGTGATGCCCGACGTTTGCCATACCTTCCGGCCCGGTCACCGCATTATGGTCCAGATCCAAAGCACCTGGTTTCCGCTGGTGGATCGCAATCCACAGCAGTTTGTCGATATTCCAACCGCGAAAGCATCCGACTTCGTGAAAGCCACCGAGCGTGTCTATCACGGCGGGCCAGATGGATCACAACTAAAGGTATTCGTTATCGAATAGCGGCTATCCGCAGCCGTTGCAGCCGAAGCTAGTTTGGTGGCAACAAAAGGCAGAAAGGCCAGCAGCGTGTGGCTGCAGGCCCTCGATGGTAGGATTCTTGACTTAAGCGATCTCCCGCCGACGCATTGCGATGATCAACCCGGCCAGCCCCAATGCCAAAACACCGTACACGCCGGGCTCCGGAGTCGTCTGTACTACCGATACGTTGTCCAGATAAAAGTAGGCCGGATTCTGTTGGAAGGTTAGATCTGTCACGCTCGTGTTGGCGGCAGCCAAAACGGTGTAAGAGAAGTGCGTCCAGCCGAACAAACCGGGGTTGACTTCTGAAACCAGAACATTTCCACCGAAGTCGGCCTTATAAGAACTCGGGGTGCCCCCGTCATTCATCAAGTAGAACGACACCGTATAGCGCGTCCCCGGAGTAGTAGCCACATCTTGAGAGATACCCCCAGGACTCCCGATGGGGCCAAAATAGGCCATATAGTTCCCGCCGTCCGGAGCGGTAGAGGGGCCGATAACCCCTGTGAATCCGGTATTCCCAAACTGCGTCCATCCCGTGAAATCCCCGGTCTCGAAACCGCCGTTTATCAGGAGGTTGTTATCCGCCAGCGCAAATGTAGGGAGCCCGAGTCCGATGAGCGCTCCAAGAACTAAAACCTTTCGGCTAAGCATGTCAATCCTCCGGCTCCTGGTATAGCCTCTAAGGGTAGATCTTACTTTGAATTTGAGCGGTCCCGCAATGGGCTATCCACGGTTTGTTAGCACAACTGGTGGCATTACTAGGGAAAAAATAGAAAATGGTTTGCCCCTAGGTAAGAGCGATTACAAATCCGCGCAAACCGGATATGCGTTTTGCACTCCGCGCACTGAACCAGATAGTAATGAATGTTCGCAACACTTATAGCGATGGCGCTTCGTCAGTTGCAGTTACAAATGTCAGCGGCCCGGCTCTTTCAGTTCCTTCATCATGCCTGGCAAGCTCCACTGCATTTGCAGGCCGGTTGGAGACCACCCGAACTCGGCGATCATCACCTTGCCGACCTCTTCCTGGCTCTTGCCGTCGCGAATAAGTTCGGCCGCTCGCGTGCGCAGTTTGTCGACGTTGTTGCGGTACGTCAGCAGTCCGGCTTTGTTCGTCACCGGGCCGTGGCCGGGTATGACGGTATCGAAATCGAGCTTCATGGCTTCATCGAGAGTTTTGGTCCACTCCACCAGGCTGCCGCCTCCGGGATAGTCGATCAGCGGAGTGGTCCCGGCCATCAAGTCGCCCGTGTGCAAGGCTCGTAATGCCGGAAAGTAAACCACGGCATCCCCATTGGTGTGCCCCCGTCCGCAGTAGCGCGCGTGCACTTCCTTGCCGCCGAGAAACACCTCGGCCTCCTCGGTGAACACGACGCGGGCAGGAGCAACCCCGGGTGGCGCGTTCGACTGCTTGTGTTCAACGATGGCGGCCCGCGCGTTCGCTGTCGAGATCACCTCAGCCGAGGGCAGGAACCTCGCGTTGCCTCCGCTGTGGTCGGCGTGATAGTGGGTGCTGAGCACGTACTTCACTGGCTTGGAAGTGAGGCTCTTCACGTGCGCCATGATTCCCTCATAGTCCCGTTCAAACTTGTCGTCGACCAGGATCACGCCGTCGTCGGTCAAGTAGACGGCCACGTTGCCTCCATCGCCTTCGATCTCGTACAGGTCGTTCCTGACCTGGTTGAGCGTCAGCTTGGGCTCCTCAGCCCCAGCTTTTGTCAGCAGCGTTGCACCCGCAATCGCGCTGATCATCAGTTCCCGCCGGCTCGGTCCTTTTTGCATCCCTTGATTAAGTCGCGTTTGGGGCTGTATGTCAATCGAGAGTTTTGGCTCTACGCCAAAGTGTTCGCCGGCGGCGCCGGCGGCTTGTCCGGCGGCTTGGCTGTCTCTTCCGGCGACCGGCCCGCGCTTCGCAAGTTCACGATCTTGTTCAGAACATCGAACCAGAACGGCGCGCCCAGCGAAATCGCAACGATCGTCAGCAACAGGCCCAATATCTTTTCGAAGATGCCCATGCCCGCAATCGGACCCTGGCTCTGCCAGCCCAGCAAGTTCTCCAGGAACATCGCGTCTTGGTGGCCGACCGGGTGGCTTGGACCCGCCGGCTGGGCCGCCAGAGCCTTCGCCCGTTCCACGGAAAGCTCCCGATACGCCGGATCGCTCCACAGCCGGCTCGAAATCTTGAGCGTGTCGGCATTCGTCGCCAGGGCCAGCGAAACGGCAACCAGCACGGTTACCCACTGCATGTGCCGTTTGTACCAGCCGTTCACGCGGTCCATGGCAGCGTTGTACCAGGCCTCGATGTTTCGCTGGGCCCGGTCCAGATCGCCGTCGGCATTCTGCACCAGCGCCAACAACGCCGTTCTCACCCGCCCTGGCGGAAGATCCTTGATCCCCGTCTCCAGATCCGCAAATGTGATGGTCCCGGGCTGTTTTGGCGTCACAAGATCCATCAGCACGCTGGCAAAACCTCTCGGATCAAGATACGAGGGATGAGTGTCTTTTCCGGGTTGGTTCAGATCGTGAACCTCCGCCATGGAATTGACCAGCGGGTGGGCGTAGAAGCTCTTCAGCAAGTCAACCGTCGGCTCAGCGCCTTCCAACGCCGGCAGCTTCTGCCCCGCGAGGAGTCTCGTGATTCCTTGCTCCAGAAACTTCGCCCTCGTGGCAAAGATTCCCGAAATCCATTCGTTGATAGTGGTGCAGATGAGTGACAACAACAAGTAGACCAACACCAGCCCAATAGCCGTGTCGAGCACCGTAGAGCCAAAGATTCCGTTCATTGTTTCCCCCAATGGACCAACAATGCGACCACGCTATTATATGCGCACTCTGTGCGTGTCCTGCGGCGCCTGATTCGGCACGTTAGCGCCCAACTAGAATAGTCCTAGATGAAATGCAGGGCGGTCATCCTACTGCTTTCGCTGGCCGGGTCGTCCGCAGCCGACGAGGGCATGTGGCTGTTTGATCGTTTTCCCCGCGATGCCGTCAACCAGAAGTACAGCGTGGACGTATCACCGGCGTTTCTGGACAACCTGCGGCTTGCCTCCGTCCGAATCGGCGGGGCCACGGGCGCATTCGTTTCCCCCACCGGCCTCCTGTTGACAAATCAGCATGTGCTTTCCGCTTGTCTGTTGAAGCTGAGCTCAAATGCCCGCGACTACTTGACCAATGGCTTCTCGGCCGGCACGACCGCGGAAGAGCTGCGCTGTCCCGACCTCGATGCGAAGGTGCTCATGAGCATCCAAGACATCACGGAGCAAGTTCCCGCAGCGCCCAAGAAAGGCGGCACGTCCAAGACGGCCCAGCAACGCGATGCAGCCATTACACGCATCGAGACGGAATGTTCGGCCCACGGCGGCCAAGTCTGCGAAGTCGTCAACCTGTTTTCCGGCAGCCGCTATGACCTGTACCGCTACAAACGGTACACCGACATCCGCCTGGTATTTGCGCCTGAGCAGCAGCTGGCTTTCTTCGGACGTGAGCGGGACAGTATCACCTACTTGCGCTATGGACTCGACGTTGGCTTCGCCCGTGCCTATGAAGACGGAAAACCAGCTGCCACTCCCCATTTTCTGAAGTGGAGCGCTACACCCGTAAAGGAAGGTGATCTTGTATTCGCCTCGGGTAATCCGCGCACCACGGTTCGTGAAACCACCGCGGCGCAGCTTACGTTCTATCGCGATACGGCACTTCCTTTGGAACTGGCGCGCCTCGCCACGCGCATCACGGCACTGAAAGAGTTCGCAGCCAAGAGCGAAGAAAACCGGCGGCTGACCGATCCGCAGCGTATTCTCCTGCTGGAAGCTTATAAATCGGCGGCCGGTAAGTTGATCGGCTTGCGTGACGACCGTCTGGTGTCCCGCAAAACGAATTTTGACGCCAAGATCCGGCGGGCAGTCGAAGCCGATCCGAAGCTGGGTACGGAAGCCGGAAAAGTCTGGGACCAGGTCGCCGCTGCTTACAAGAATTGGACTCCCAACGAAAAGGCCTACCAGGTACTCGAAGCCGAGCCCGCTCCCGGCTCAAATCTCTTTCGCATCGCACGTGGCTTGGTGAGAGGCCACCCCGTCGCGGCTGAGTTGGATACCGACGAGGCGCTCGAAATCATTTTTCTCACACAGTATCTGGAAGAACTGAAGACCCTCGCTGAACACGGCCAGAAAGACATCCCGCTAAAAACAATACTGGCCGGGCGAACGCCGCAAGCCGCAGCAGAAGCGTTCGTGCGTTCCAGTCACCTGGCCAGCCCCGGACAGCGGCGGCGTCTTGCTATGAATGAGGAAGCCATCGCCAACTCCGAGGATGGAATGATCCGTCTCGCCCAACTGTTGGAGCCGGCCGCTGACCGCATTCGGAAGAAACACGAGGAGATCGTTGTGGCCGTCGAGGCCACCGCGGCTGCCCAGATCGCTCAATATCGCTACCGCCTATTCGGCGATGCGGAATATCCCGACGCCACCGGCACGCCGCGTGTCGAGTACGGTGTGGTGAGAAGCTATATCGACCGGGCGGGAGTCAATGAGCCATTCGCGGCGACATTCAGCGGCCTGTACTACCGGCGCAACAACCAAGGCCCCTACCAGGCTCCTCAGCGCTGGGTTGATGCCCAGCCTTTGCTGGATGTTGTCACTCAACTCGACTTTGTCAGCACCTGCGATATCGGCGGAGGCGATGCCGGAAGCCCAACCATCAATCGCGCTGGTGACCTCGTCGGCGTGCTCTTCGATGGCAATCTCGAGAGCCTGCCTAATACCTATCTGTACACGGACGACCAGGCCCGAGCTGTGCACGTCGCGGCCCAAGGCATTGTCGAAGCGCTCGAAAAAGTCTATCGGGCCGATGCCCTGCTCAAAGAACTGGGCGTGTCACGCACAACCAGTCTCGACGAGTAACCAGCTACAGCACAATCAGCGGCGCACGCCGAAAGGCGAATTTCCGTCCCAGCTCATCCACCACGTTGATCTGGCAAACGTAGCGCCCCGGCGCCATGTCTTTCAGCGGAATCTGCACCTGCACCGGCACAGCCTCCGGGCGAGTGCCCACTAACTGCGTAGCGGCGATCGGGCCGATCTCGAAGGCTTTCGCGCCTTTCGTCGTAAACAGGCTCATGCTGACTTTCACCCGCCGGCCATTCGGGGCCTTCGGATCGGGAAGGGAATCGTACACGTCGAACGTGATGTACAGATTCTGGTCACGCCTGAATACGTGCGTAATATTCGGCACAATCTTCTGATCTTCTGTGATCAGTGGATTCGCCGATACCTCCTTATGAGAGGCCTTTTCCGCTGCTCCGACCGCCGCCTGTAAAGGCTCACGCTGATTGCTCCAGATGATGGAACTGAGCTTCAGGCCGGGCGTATCGGCGCTCAGGTCAGGCACGGTGAAACGCGTTTCGAACGTGCCCATTTTGCCGGTTTGGTTTTCGCGGACCACAAACTTCATGTGGTACTTGCCCGGCTCCAGCGTGAAGCCGGCGTCGTATTGGAAGCTCCTCCGTCCGGCCTTGGCCGCTTTGTCCTGATCCAGGCGGATTTTGATGTTGTCGCGAACGTTGCCCACCACCGCATGCTGCTCGTCCTGAATCTGCCCGGCAAAGTCGAACTGTGTAACAGCCTCGCCACCTTTGGCCGCCAGCGCGACCACCGATCCCGGAATCTTAATGGACACCGGCACAAAGTAACTGGTTGCCGAGATCCGGAAATAGTTGATTTGCAGCGCCAGCGGCAAATCCGTTACGGGGTTCCCGGCAGACAGCACCTCTTTTAGCTGTTGCTCTTTCTCCTGCCCGTTCAGCTTTCCCCAAACCTTGTCCGCGTAATAGCCTGGGCGGTGTTCCACCTTCGCCGCCAGCTTGTTGTTCAGCTTCACGCTGATCTTCCGGTACTTTCCGTCTCTCGCCCCATTCGTGCTGTAGTAGCCCAGCAAGTAATAACTGCGCATCTCTTCCTGAGCCTGGACAATCTCCCCCGCAATGTCGTTGCTGTCGAAATACGCTTTGCCACCTGTATCCGCCGCCAGCGTGTACAGCGTCTCTTGGGAATCGTTGATCGTCGCTCGCTGTGAATTGTAGAATCCGCCGTTATAAAGCGTCGTGCCGCGCGGGCCCGCTTTGCTAGCGGCAGCTCCCGGCGGATCGGCCATCAGGCCGCGAGTGTCGACCGCATAGATCGCCAGATTGGCTTTGGCTGCCGCATTCACCGAAGCCTCCAACTGCGCCTGATTGTCGATTCCCGTCTTGTTGACGCCCGCCGAAAAATAGATAAGGGCCTTCTTCTCTGGAAGCGCGGAAAGCATTCGTGCCGCTTGTTCAATCGCCGCCAGTTTCTGGTCTGTATTAAAGATGTTGAACTCGGTTTCGTCGGCGACAAATGCCGCCCCGGTGTCTTCCCCGTTTTCGTCCCCGGTATCGGCCATGCCCGCCAGCTCGCTCATTTCCCCGATTGGTAGCGACTTCAGAATGTTAGTGAGCACCTCGCGGTTGTTTGTGAAGTCGGTCAGCACTTGCACCATGCTGGTGTAAAGCAGGATCGCCACCATGTCGTCTTTCGTGATGTGCTTGTTCACGTATTCCAGCGCCGCATCCTGTGCGCGCAGCTGCTCGTTCATTCCCATCGACGAGAAATCCAGGAAGAAGACCATCAGCCGCTTGTCGTGATATTGCGGTTGGCCGGGCTGCTCGGCGGTGATCGTAGTCCTCGGAGCTTCCGGCAGTTTCAGTTCGTCTGACAACGCCAGTTTGGGTGGTGGATCCGGCTCGTGGCTCAGCTTTTGAAATTCAAAGACCGAGATCTTCTGCGGCTTGCCATCCTCAAGCACTGTAAAGTCGTCTTGCTTCAGCCCTTCAATCGGCTTTCCCGATTTATCTCGCACCACAACATCCACAATCACCAGGTTGGTGTTCGCAACGAATTGAGCCGTCGGCCCAGACGGTGTTTGCGGCGGCAGTGGCTGAGTGTTGGGAAGCTGTCCTGTGCCGGCGGCGGCGATAAGCGCGAACAGTATGGAAATTCGCATAGGCCCCACTCAAAAACTGAATCGCAGCAGCAATTGCACCGTACGCGTAGCTGAGGCGGCGGTGGGCAAGCCGTAAGTCGCAGAGTTAACCGTGGTGCCGAAGCTTGTAATCACCACGTGGTTCAGCGCGTTAGTCGCACTCAACCGGAACTGCAGCTGGCGGCGGCTGTCGCCGAAGCGGAACGCGCGATTCAGCGCCGCGTTGAAACTGGTTTGGAATGGCCCCGGAATCGTCGTGCGTCCTGCGTTGCCGAACTCACCGGCGGGCGGCGTGGTAAATGCCAGCTCATTGAAGTAGGGATAAGCACTCGACTCAATCGGAAGGCCCGTTGCTTCGGCGCGCAAGCTTCCGGCATTGGCCAGGCCAGCCGTATTGGAAAGATTCCCGCCGATCGTCGCGGTCAGCGGCATGCCCGATGCCGCCGTCAGAGTCCCGTTCAAGGTCCACCCGGCGAGTGCTTTGGTCCTCCATCCCTTATCGCGCAGCATTCCATGCACTCCCACGGGTGACGACGCCAGGAAGGTCGCCGTAAGCCGGTTCCGCTGGTCGAAGGTGGAGAGACCGCGTTCCAGATTCAAATTATTGATGTACTGCACAACCGTTCCACCAACGCCGCTGAAGCTGGAGGCGTCGTCGATCGACTTCGAATAGGCGTACAGCACCACGCCCGAAATTCCGGTTGAGAACCGCCGCGTGAATCGCACCTGCCCTGCGTTGAAGCTGGAGTTGGCCTGCGACGATTCGTAGCTGAAGGAAGTTGCGTTGGGAATCCGCAGGTTATCCTGTGCGTCGACCGGAGAAGTCCCCGGCTCCGGACGATTCGGCTGCTCAACGACCCCCAGAAACGTTCCCTTTGTCCCGATGTATTCTCCCTCGATCAGGAACCCACGCGGCAGCGCATCCTGAATCGCGAGGGCCCAGGTCTGCGCATAAGGGAGCCTGTAATTCGGATCAATTGCGAACGTATTCAGAACGTTTTGAGCCGGAATGATCGGGAACCCGTTCTGTATTGTCAGCGGATTCGTCGCACTGGTGGTCAGCGATTGACTGTTGACAAAGGGCGGCTGGACGCCCAGTTGGGAGGCAATCTGCGAGTAAACGGACCCGCTGTAGAAAATACTGTACCCGCCGCGAACCACCAGATCGCGCTTTGTGCCGGGGCGCCAGGCGAAGCCGAGCCGCGGTGAGAGCGCATCCTTGTCGGGCCGTACCAAGCTGGACGGCAGGCCGTACGGATTCGCTCCGGGCGTAACTACCGTAACGGCCGTCATGCTGGGATTTAGCACCAGATTTGCAAGATGGTTGTATAGTTCCGTGTACGGCGCGAAGTATTCGTAGCGCAGCCCGAGGTTAAAGGACAGGTTGCGGCTTGGCCGCCAATCGTCCTGCGCATACGCTCCCGTCGCCCAACCGCGATAGTAGTCCTTACCCTCGCCATAGCTCAGTGCACTGGATTGAGGCAATCCAAGCAGGTAATCGGCGAAATCGAATCCCGTTCCCTGGACCGGCTGGCCTTCCGCATTCAGCTCGCTCGTCACGAGTCCGCTGTATGTGAAAGACCCGCGCCCATTCTGGTAGTTGGTGGTGTCTTGTTGAAGCCGCCGGTACAGATAGCCAAACTGCAAATTGTGTCTCCGGTGCAGAACGTAGCTGAGCGTGTCGGTGAAGTTGGTGGTTTGGGCCACCGTGCTGGATGGCGCTCCGTCCGTCAGCGCCCCGAAATTGGTGAACGAAATCGTGGGAGGTCCGTAGTTGAGCGGCGTCTGCAAGGTTCCAGTGATGCCCAAATCCCCTTCGATGTTTTCTTTGTAAGCGAAGTATGGAGTCAAATCGCTGGTGTTGCGGCTGAACGTCAGCGTCGCGCTGTTGTTGAAGCGCGGCGCAAAACTGTGGCTCCAACCCACCGAAGCGCTTACCCCCTGCCCCGTGCCCGTGTCCTCATAACCGAATAGCTGCTGCGTTTTCGAATTGCGTTCCTGGACTTGGATGTTTGTAGTCAAGCGGTCTTTGTTGTTCAGCGGAGCATTCAGCCGGAACCCTATGTTGTTCGAATTGCTGGGCACGGCGGTCACTAACTGATAGTTCTGAGTAATTCCCGTATAGAGAGGCAGCGGAAATAGCGACAGCAGTCCCTGGGACGCGCCGTTGATCCTGGTTGCGGGAATAACGTTGCCGGGGAAAGCCATCCGGGTCAGGGGATCGAAGATCGTGTCTGAGATTCCGGAAAAGTCCCCGCTGCGTTCCGCAAGGTTGGGCACCGACGCTACCTGGCTGTAGGGATTCTTCGAGAGTGTGCCTTGATAGGTGAAGTAAAAACTCGCCCGCGGCCAGTGGAGGATTTTCGGAATAACCATCGGGCCCCCGATATTCACTCCGAAATTTGTGTTGTAGTAGGACGGCTTCGGCGCCGGATGCCCGTTCAGCGAATACGGAGCCGCATTCAGCGCGGAATTCTGAAGGTTCGCGAAAATGGAGCCCGTCAGCGGCTGCTGTGTGCGGCGCCGGTTGCCGAAGCTGGCATATTGGCCGTTATACGGTCCGCGCCGATTGCTGCCGGCACCTTGTCCACCGCCGCGTCCACCACCGCCTCCGCCTTCGCGACCGCCGAATCCGCCTCCTCCTCCAAATCCACCACCGCCTCCGCCAAATCCGCCGCCAGGTCCGCTGCCGGGTCCGAACCCTCCGTTGAGTGCACTGGTCCCCAGGCCTCCCAGGCCCAGACTGTCCGACCCGGGCGCGCTCATGCCGGGAGGAACTCCCAGCGAAGATCCCACCCCGAATCCGCCACCCGCCCCGCCGCCTTGGCCACCCGGCCCGTTCATCATACGCTGCCGTCTGGATTCGTCGTCGCTCGACTGTGCGAGGCCTCCGCTGGTGCTGCCGTTCACCAGCAGCGAGGGGTCCGCGTCCCCGCCGCTTAAGCCAGGCGCCGTCGCGTCCGCCGCTGCCTGCGCTAAAGCTTGCTCGCTATTATCGATCGGGCGCGCCTCCGCACTTTGGAAACCAGGGCGCTGCCCAGGCGTGTTAGCGCTATTGCCGGTGTTGGCTGCGCTGTTGCTGCCGTTGCCGTTCGCCTGCGTTCCGCCGCCTGCTCCCTGGCGGTTGAATTGCCCTTGTCGCTGTCCGGCGCGACGCGGGCGGGTGGTCGCATTAGCCGACTGCGCCGCACTAGCCGACTCGCCGATCCGGGGCATCTCCAGCGCCCAGTCCTTATACAACGGTTTGGCGCCTACTGTCACGGTTCCGCCGGCAGGCGTGAAGCCGAACATCTCGACCTTTACATCCCACACACCTGGTCCCAGTTGCAGTGTGTACCGGCCGGCTTCATCCGTGTAAGCCACCAGCTTCGAAGTGCCCTGCGTAGCCGTTATGGTGGCGCCTGGAACGAACTGATCAGCTGCGCGCACAGAACCGCTGTAGGTGGTCACCGGGGCAGCCCACGCAAAAAGAGCGATACCGAAGAATGCCAGTATGCAGAATACTCTCACGGTCTTAACAGGAGACGGGATATCGCGAAACGTCGAGGGGCGTACTGGCTGTTCTTTCTCTCGGAACATAAGATTAACAAACCACTGCTGCCGTTTTCCGGCGTCGCGAAAAAACGAACCCGTCATGACCTGCTGAGCCTGTTGCTGAGAACTCCCGCCGGACGGCGTCGCCGGACGGTAGCCGCCTTTTGGTCTCGTGCGAACGAAGTCAAGGCATTGAATAAAATAGACTTAAAAACGAATGGTCGCTGTGCGGCAACTGCCCAGATCCCGCGCCTGCCCGACGGAATTCCGGTGTCGATGCGGCTTTTGCAAAGCGAACTCGACCTGATCCGCTGATGAGCGCCTCCAAGACGGCGGTTGCCTGATAACCTTGCGTGCTAGCCAAGTGCGAACGAACTCAAATTGCTGAGCATAAACGATTTAGCCCACGCCGGAATCGAGTCCGTCCCCGTTTTAGAGGGGCAATCGCAATTCGGTACTTCCCCCCCAATCCAGCGCGTGCTCGACGAACCTCTAGCGTCCCGGCTAACTGGGAGCCGAGACGAATCTCGACTCAGCAGGCTAAACAGCCTGCGCCACGTCGGATTTCGCCAGCAGTGGGGGAATACGAAACGAACCTCTTCGCGGTATGCGAGCATCAAGAATTTTCAAAATTCGAACCCATTTCGAGCGCCTCTTCGTTGTGATGATGAGGCAGGCTGAGCCGCGTTCCGATCGAGACGCCACCCAAATTACTGATTCTGTTTGGCAAAATACAAAAGGTGCGGCGTGATTGAATCGGGGCGGATCTAAGCCCATTCCGCGGGTGGTTAGTTCGAACCGGCGGCCGCCTGCTTCAGCAGGGCCTTCTCAATGTCCGTTTGCCAAACCGGGACCTCTCCCCGCTTTTGCCTGGCTTGGCGGATGAATCCCAGATTCCTTGCAGTGGTCTCCCGCTCCCAGGGTTCGCGCGAGGAAGCGAGGGCTTTCGACAGCATCGTCTTGGCCTGGACCTCGTCGCTCGCCAGTACAGCCAACTCCAACAGCGTTGCCCAGTCCCAGTAGTCGGGTTTGCCCCTCGCGATCTTTCGCTCAACCGCATAGCGGACCACGGGTAGGATCTGGTCCTTGCGAGGATCTGGCGGGTTTTTCATCTCCATCAGGGTGACTGCGTTGATGCCAGGGAAAGCGTCTCTCCAATCCGTTTGAAACCCCGACAAATAGGCTTCGATGGCTTTGACGAGATAGCCATCTGCAAGGATGTCATCTCCGGCGGTCTTGGCATCGTCCCACTGATCTTTGTAGACGCGACCCAGAAGTCCCAGCGTCTCGCTGCTAGGGCCGCGCTCCGCGATCAGATTGTTTAGGACTTCTTCGGCTTCATCGCGCCGCTTCAGCCGGTTCAGTGCGAATCCGAGCTGCTCTCTCACCATCACCGTCGTCGCAAGGGGTGGGGTCATCTTCCCGACCAGGTCCACCATTTCCTGCCAGCTCGAGGTTCCGCGATAAGAGAGGAGGAGATCAATCACGACTCCGGATTCCGTGTCGGCGACATTGTCCAGCTCTTTCTCCACCGCCTTTACCGCGTCCTTGCCTTGCTTCTTTGCGATTTTCAGCTTAGTCTTCAGGTCGCTCGAGTATTGAACCTGCTCCCGGAAGGCATCGGTTTTCTCGTGCGGCACGGTTCCTGGCTGCAGTCCCTCGACGAGTTGGAAAAGAGGGCTGTCCTGCTTGCCCTTTCGCGCCTCAATCAGCAGGTTGGCGATGGACTTCCTGGTTTCGGCGATCTGAGATTCGTCGGGCACGCCCGCGCCGCTCAGTTTGTAATGCACGGTGCGGAGCATCTGAACATCGAACGGAAGGCGGTTATCCTGCGCAATGAGCGGAACGGTGCTCCACGGCCGAAACGCGTGACGAACGCCAAGTTCATAGAAGACGTTAGCGTTCGCCAAGGTCAGATCCGCGACCGCATAGGGGCAGAGGATCAGGCGTTCGAACATCGGCTTATGGATAATGCCTCCCACTGTTTCTTCGTCAGCCCGTAACGGTTCCAGGCCGGCATCCACAATGGCCGGTGCAATCAGCTTGCTGTAAACAGAGTCGAAATCGATCACCGATCCAGCCGGACTCGATTTCTTACCGAATGGCATCAGAACGAAGCAAAGCGGTTTCAAGATTCACCTCCGAGGCCGTGACGATTCACCTACACGATAACTCAGGGACGGCAGATTGGATGGTCTCGGCTGGCTGGTCGATTCATGTAGCATGGGAACAGAGTCAGAACCGGTGGAGAAGACGACAATCACGACCCTGTTCCCTTCCGTCTCGGAGACTGCCGAGATGTTGGGCGTTTCCCGCCTCCGCGTAGAACAACTCTCCAGGCTGCTTAATTCCGGGCCTGCCAATAAGGTTGCTGGCAAGAAGGGTGTCACCTCAGCCCGCCGGAAAGCGACAAAGAAGGCCCCAATTGCCGGCTCCAGAAAGCGCGGTTAACGACATCGCCTCTAGGCCGCGTTGTGCATGAGACCTACTCCCCCGCCGAAAGCCCAGGCCAGCGTAGGCGCTTTCCTCAACATTCCCTACGATCCCAAGTTTGAACGGCTTTACGTCGCCTATATCGCAGGTTTGTCGGCATGCGGTCTGGTGCCACGCTCCGCGCTGGAAGTTCCCAGCGGCGGCCGGCTGCACGATCGGATTGAGCGCATATTCTCGATTGTCAGGGAATGCCCGTATTCCTTGCATGACCTCTCTCACGTGCAGCTTGATCGCGTAAAGCCGCGAACGCCGCGATTTAATATGCCGTTTGAGCTCGGGATGGCCGTCGCCTGGGAGATTAGCCAAGATCAGGACCATACGTGGTTTGTATTTGAGGCACGAAACGGACGGCTAGCGAAATCGCTCAGCGATCTGCGCGGCGTGGATGAGTTTGTTCATCACGGCACCGTAGCGGGACTCTTGGGATGCCTGAACAATGCATTAGTTCGCAGCGATTACCGCCCCGCCATGAGCGAAGTGCAATCCATTTACCGCGATCTGCGCAGGACGCTTCCGTCGATCCAGGCTGCGGCCGGGGCCAAGACGGCGTTTGAAACACGCGTTTTTTCCGATCTCGTGGTTGCGGCCAGCATTAGCGCCCGGAAGCATATTTCCTGGCTCGCTAAGTAGGGAAACACCGCTTCCAGAGCTCCGTCTACATTCGAAGTTCCTCATCCGTCTGTCGACTTGCATCGCCGGGAAGAGTATAAGGGGTGTTTCGAATCGCCCGGCGAACAGCCCATCATGAACTTCCCCTGAAGGCTGTGCCACGGCTGTTTCCCGATGGGCTGCAAAATGGGCGGTTAGAATCAGCTGATGAGGTGTCTGAAGGATGGCCACGCCGAAGCCTTTTCTATTCGTCTCGTACGCGCGTCAGGACTATGAAACCGTCTCGAGATTCGTGTCGGCGCTGCGGGCGCTCGGGATCGAGATATGGATGGACGTCGATGCGCTCAAACCCGGAGAAATGTGGCAGCAATCCATCCAAAGCGCTCTTACGAAGGCGGATGGTCTGCTGATTTTCGTTTCCCGACACAGCATGGGATCTGAATGGGTACGGTTTGAAACCCAGGCATTGATTGAGCGGAGTGAAATCAAGGTAATCCCGGTGGTCCTGGAAGAAGTAGCGGACTTACCGCCCGGTCTTCGCGAGCGCCAGTGGCTAGTGCTCAAGGACGCGAGCCCGGAAGCAATTGGCCTTGCCGCAAGAACCTTAGCGGAGCAGTTCAAGCCGGCGTCGCCGGTTCAAGAGCGGCCAGTTACTCCTCGCCTGGAAGCTGTTACGAGCTGGGTGCTCGATAAGGCAAGGGGTTTCGCTCCACCAGGTAACGATCCAAGTCTGGCTGCGGGAACTGAAAAGCTCTCAATGGCTGCGGCAGGGATCCATACGAGCCAGAAGCCCCCGGACAGTATCTTCGTTGTTCACGGTCACGATTTTTCTTTTCGCGATGATGTCGTTAACTACGTTCGAGGGCTCCAAATTGAACCGGTGATTCTTTCCCGCATCGGTGGTGCGCAGCAGTCCCTTTTAAAAAAGTTCATGAACTATGCGTTAGACGCGCGATTTGCGGTGGTTCTGATTTCCGCAGACGACCTAGGCGCCTCGCGTAAGCAGTACGAAACGCCTGGCGTGGGGGACAGATGCCTGCAATATAGAGCGCGGCAAAACGTGATCTTTGAACTTGGGTTTTTTTATGGGCGGCTGGGTTGGGAGAACGTTTTTGTCGTATTCAAACCCCCGCCGATTTTTCCGAACTTTGAGCATCCATCCGACTTGCTCGGGACCGTGTTCGACGAGTTGGATGCCGCGAACGAGTGGCGGGGATCGCTTTCTCAAAGACTGGCGCAGGCTGGGTTTGTATTACCGGCGAACGTGAGTTAGGGAGGTTCCGGGTTTTGAGCCAGCAAGCGATGAACTTTGTCGCGAAAGAATCCGCTTGCTGACGCGCGCGGTTGCTCTGAAAACACTGATTCGCGAGTAAGATGGCTTACGCATCGTTCGGAGAGCCGGGCGTGGGCGCCCGGCGCCGGTCTGGGGACCCGCCCCACGTCGATAGGTTGCGTTTTCATCATTGCGGGTGTGCGAAAAGCTCATGATGAGTTCTGTGCTGAAGCTTTCACACAGACACTAACGCGCGCGGTTCAGTGCTGACGGTTCCACAGTCTGAGGGCTGTGCCACGATGCGCGCCGGCTCGGCATATTTAAGGATCAGGTTTATGCGCCAGAACCAACTTTAGTCGCCGCGGGCAGGAAGCCGGCAAAGTGCTCAGCCTTCACTCGGGCGCCGACGGCCTTCCCGACCCTTGCCAGGTCATCAATGTGATCCACCGAATCGAGCATTTGTACGTTTTCTGGTTTCACGCCTGGCAGCCCGAGCGCGTCTAAGCCCGAGCGGGTTAGTTCGGCGTTGTAGCGCATATAGGTAAAGAGCTTGGTTGTTGCGGGGCCGGCCTGGCCGATCATGTCACCGACTTCGCTGTCGAGCACACCACCGTAGCGGCAATCGCCGAATGCGCGGCATAGGAAATCCTGCTCGTTGAGCGCCGCTGCCATCAGGGCCGACGGGATGGACGACGCGTTGTAAAGCAGATTCAAATCGCCCGGTTGGAGATTGGCATTCGCATTCGGGCTGGTGCCGGTTCCGACGGATACCACGAGCATGTCATTCAGCCCGGCCTGCCAGCAGAGGTTATACGGTTGAACGGTTGCCATCAGAAAGACCTGGAATGCCGGGTTGTTGAACATTGTGACTCCGCCGTCGACGAACAAGAACTCCAACTGTTTGCCCTGGCGGTCGGTGAGTTGCACCAGCTCCGGCGGGAAGTAGGTCGGCGCGGCGGTGCTGGCTCGCACCAGCTGCCACAGCGGAAGAGATCGATTGACGGAGTATTTCGCGGCAGGATTGTTCGAGATAGGCCAGGGAGAGTCAGTGGTGGCATTGCGCAGCACCATCATGAGCAGTGTGCGGATTTTCTGGGAGCCTAGCGTGGTGTCCGCGCCAAACACGTCACGCAGTTTTTGGGAGAGCTTCTGGTCCTCAAACTTGTATCGGAACCGGCGCAGAATGCCGGCCTTATCGAACATGTCGGGGCCGCAGTCGACGTAGAACTTCTTCACGTCAGCGACGCTCATGCCCAGTGACAGACAGGTCGCGATAATGGCGCCCGTGCTGGTGCCGGCCATGTAATCGAAATAATCCGCCAAAACGAGTTCTTGACTCCCGGTTTGGCCGCGGACGATTTGTTCGATCTTCGCCAGGACTTCCAGCGTGATCATGCCGCGGATACCGCCGCCGTCCAGGGCGAGCAGCTTCTTCTGGCCGTCTTTCTTCAGGCGATCTTCGAAAGTCATCGCAGTGCTCCTTTTGTCTACAGCTGTGTGGGGTTGACGATTTCCAGGTGCGCGTTTAACCTGTGGGACTCGGATGCGAAATGCGACGTGCCTCCGGGACCGTCACCGGTTGGCTTCTCATCCCAGACTAACGCCGCGTAGAGTTGGCGGGGGCGCGCTTCGACGCGGCCGGTGTTGAGTATCCAGAGATTGTTGCGGGCATGCACGGAAGCACCTTCCGGGGCAGGTCCGAGATGGTCGTCCTGAAACCACGCCTCACATTTGTCCATCAGCGCATTGAAGCGGGCAACCCAGTTGCTGCCGGGCAGCCGCACGGAGTTTTCGATAAAATCCCCCTCGCGTTTGGGCAGCAGCAGCCTGACGTAAGCGCCGCGTTTCTGACAGGCTTCAGCGAACAGGATATCGCCACCGCGGGCCGCTCCGCTGATGGCGAGGTCGCCGGGGCCAGCGCCCCAGTCGGCGAGGATTTGCTCGAGGCGCTGCTTAACGGCAGCTTCCTTGGAAGGCGGGAACCGCTTCTCGCGGCGGTCCGGCGCGTCGATCATGTGGCCGCTGAACACAAACACTTTTTGGAATCCCGGCGTTCGGGGATCGTTGGCCGGAAGGCTGGCTCGAATGGCTTCACGCGCGGCGGCGACCGCGGCATTATTGAAGGCCAGTTTGTCCATTAGCGCCAACTGGTCCAACATTGATTGCTTGTTGAAGAACGTGGCTCCCGGAACCGCACAGGCATCGCGGTATCTCCGTTCGGCCTCCTCCGCGTCCCCTGCCACGACGGCTAGTTCTCCTAAGGTTGCGGTGCTCCAGACCTCCCCGCCGTGATCGTTATTGTCGCGAGCTCGCTGCAGGGCTGCGTTTGCGGCAAAGCGCACCACAGCCGCCAGTTCAGCGAGGTCGACCCCTTGGCCATCTTGCGCGCGCAAGCCGGCAACCTGCTGCAGGTGAGCCAGGAGGGCAGACAACATGATCACGTTTATGCCGTTGTAATACGAGTCGAGGTGCTCCTGGTGGGCGCTCTGGTAGCTCCGGATTGCCGATTTGGCGAACCCCTGGCTCTGAAAAGCTTTTTTCTGCCGGTCAGCCAGGCCGGGTATTTGATCCCAGGTAACACGCCACATATCCTTGTAAACGCGCCCCAGAATACCCTGCGCTTCGGGGTTTTGGCGGTTCTTCCCGGTGACTTCTTCCATCTGCTGCATAGCCGCCGGGATCATGCCAAGCCTGGCGTTGACCAGTCCCAGCTGACATTGGGCGTCAACGTGGTCCGGGTTGATTTCGAGGAGGTCCTCGAGAATGCCCTTGGCCGTATCGAAGCGGCACAAATCGATGAGTGCGCGCGCGGCCGCAAACAGCAGTTTCTCGCGGTGCAGCCGGGTGGGGGCATCCTCCGCGAGCGTCAGAATGTCGCCTGGAAAGCCATTCAGCTGGGCAATCCGGATGCGCTGCTTCCAATCGGTCAACACGCCCCCAAAGTATTTGGCACGAGCGCTGTGGAGATTCTCCCAATTCGCCGGCTCCAGCCCGGGCAGGTGCGAATAGACGGGGCTGCCGATTGTTTCGCGATCGCTTTTGATGGCTTCTCGCAGCGTGGCGGAGAGGGTGGTTACGGCCTGTGCCAGCTTGGCCTTTGCGGCCTCATCCCGCGAGGCGGCTGCCTCGAACAGCGAGCCGTTGTAGCTGAAAGCGCGATCGGGGGCTATGTCAAAAGGCCGCGCGAAACCCCAGCTGCCGTGGACCGCAAACACGCCGTTGGGCGCGATGCCGTGCCGAATTCCAAGCTCGTAAAAGACATTGGCATTGAGCGCGGAGACATCCGCCAGCACCAAGTCCGCGGTCACCAGTTCGAAGAACATGTCGATCCGGATGTCGCCCGCGCCGGGCTCCCGATCGGCTCGGAAAGGTTCACAACCGGCCTCGAGCAGTGCGGGTTTCAGTAGCTCTTCGTAGACGAGATTGAAGTCCACTTCGGCAAATGCAGCGGGTTCTTTCTGGCCATCGACTGCTTTCCGCTGCACTTGCTTGGTCCCGAAGGGCATGACCACGAACACTCTCGGTTTGAAAGCCATCCTGACATTACCTCCGCGTTTGTTCACAATACCGCAGACAAGACAGGCGAAAGCCGAGAAGAATCTCGGCTCAGCAGGCTGAACAGCCTGCGCCACAGGTGTCGTGCGGGTGGATGATAAACGGATGAGCCCTTTTTTGAAGGTCTTGATCGCCGCCGGGTTCTTGGTAATCACCATGGGGCTGCCGGTTGGGCTCTATCGGCTCCTGACCATAAGCCAGCGGCGGACAATGCGCGAAATCCGAAAATCGGCGGCCCAACTTGGCTGGAACTACCGCCTGCGCCGATGGCAGGGGAGTCCGGCTGCCTTTCGTATTGACGGCGAAACCCCCGGCGGGGTGCCCTGGATTCTAACTTCCGGACCAGGCAGCGAGACTGCCCGGGGCTGGAGGGCGCTGCTGGCGCTGCGATTCCCGACGTTGGGCGGGGAGCCTGATTTCGCCGTCATACCTCGAGACGGTAAGGGCGGCGGTTTGCCTTGGGGACAAGCCATCGGGGCGGGAACCGAATCCCGCGTCGCCGTTTTCAGCAGCACTGCCGCCGGCGGTATCGCCTTCCTGCGGGAGGCGCGCGAGGAGCCCAGCGGATTGGCGGCTTTCGACGCCGCTTATCAGATTCTGACGAGGCCTGGAAGGATGGTTCAACCACTTATCGACCCAGCGTTGGCCGCACGCATCCTTCAATGGCCGGCGGACTCCATTGCGCCGCACTCGGTGCTCGCGTGGCGGGACCCGTTTGGCGTTCACCTGCACGTCCGACTGCCAGAGCCGCCAAACTGGCCCAATGTGGCTTACGCCGCCAGCTTGGGTGAAGAGTGGGCCATGCACGTTCCGCCACCAGCCACAAAGACGACGCCGCACGGGCTGGTTGATCAAATCACCTCACGATTTCTGGAGTGACCGCGGAGCCGGCGTTGCTTCGTTAGGATAGGAGTACTGATGCGTCGAACTGTCGCCACCGCCATTGCAGGGCTTTGTTTCCTGCTTTTACTGGCGCTCGTCATCTGGCAGGGGTCATTCGACTTCGGCACGTACGGGCCGACGGACTTCCGCGAAACAGTTGTCATCTGGGGCGTTTCCACCTTTATCTTCATCCTCACCGTGACGCTCGGCTTCATGCTGGTGCGGGCCTTCGTGAAGCTGTACATCGAACGCCAGGGGAACAAAGAGGGCTCGCGTATCCGCTCCAAGCTGCTGGTTGGCTCGCTTGCTTTGACGCTGACGCCGGTGCTGTTCTCGGTCTTCTTCAGCGTGTACGCGCTGAACCGCAACCTCGACCATTGGTTCAGCCGTCCTGCGCAGCAGATCCAAATGAATCTGCGCGACGTGGATGCGGCGTTTCACACCGAGTCTCAGGAGCGCGCGCAAGCGCAGGCCGAATGGCTCAGCCTGCTCCCGCAAACACGCCGCGCCGCGGCAGACGGCGAAGTCGACCAGGCGTTCTTCAAGAAGATCTGTGAGGACAAAGGCATCCGCGAACTTGTGATCCTACGGGCCGATGGCACGCCGCTCCTGCTGTACCGGAAAGCCGGCGAGCATGTGAATCCGTTGCTGCGCGTGGAAGCCAAAATCCTGGATGGAACGAACTACCTCGGCCGCATCAGCGCACTTTCCGAGTTGAGCGTCGACTTGGCGAGCAAGCAGGATTCGATCCAGAGCTACATGAATGAACAGAACCGGCTGGCCGATCAGCGAAAGTATTACAAGAATGCCTATTTCCTGCTGATCGCCCTGATCGCTCTGTTTGTGCTGTTCGTTGCGGCCTGGATGGCGCAGATTCTGGCCCGGCAGATCAGTATTCCCATCTCGGCGCTGCTGGGTGCGGCGAAAGAAGTGCGGCAGGGCAACCTCGCCTATCGCGTGCGCGTGCGTGCCATGGACGAACTGGCCACACTGGTGCGCGCGTTCAACGAGATGACCGGCGAGTTGGAAGGGAACTCCAAGGAACTCGAGGCCCGCCGCCGGTTCACCGAGGCGATCCTCGAAAGCATTCCCACCGGTGTGATTTCGGTTTCCGAGGATGGGCACATCGGGCGTGTGAACCGCGCCCTCTCCGGCATCTTCCCGAACGAGCAAGTATCGGCAGCGCGGCGCTTGGAGGATCTCTTCTCGCCCGAAGACGTCAGCGAGATCCGTTATCTTGATGAAACGCGCCGGAAGAACGGGCGCGGCAGGGTCGCAACTGGAAGTGATGCGCAATCAGACCGTGCGACAACTGGCGGTGACGGTTTCCGCTTTGCAAATGCGGCGCGGGTTTGTGCTGGTAATTGAAGACACCAGCGAACTGCTGCGCGCGCAGAAGGCTGCAGCGTGGCAGGAAGTAGCGCGCCGGATTGCGCACGAGATTAAGAATCCGCTAACGCCGATTTCGCTCAGCGCCGACCGGATGGCACGCCAGTTGCGTAGGGTGAAGCTGCCTGACGGGATACGCGCGATTATCGACGAATGCACGCACACCATTGAGCAGGAGGTACAGACAGTCAAACAGCTGGTCGACGAGTTCTCACAGTTCTCGCGATTTCCCGCGGCACAGCCGGTACCGGCCGACTTGAATGAGATCGTGAAAGGAGCGCTGGACGTGTTCGCAGGGCGGCTAGACGACATCACGTTAGTAGTCGATTTGCACCCCGGGCTTCCCCAAGTGCTCGCCGATCGAGATCAGATAAAGCGCGTCATTGTGAACCTGGTAGACAACGCGGCCGAGGCCATGAACGATTCGGCCGTGCGCACGCTGACCATACGAACGCGGCCCGGCAACAGCAGCGATACGGTGGAGGTCTGGGTTACGGATACCGGCTCCGGCGTTTCGTCCATCGACAAGGAAAAGCTGTTCCTGCCCTACTTTTCGACCAAGGAACGCGGGACCGGACTGGGTCTGGCGATCGTGAGTCACATCGTCACCGAGCATCACGGCCGGGTCCGTGTCGAAGATAACTATCCTGCCGGCGCCCGCTTCATCGTGGAACTCGCGGCCAACGTAAGTCTGGATCCAGACTCCGCGGAGCGCTTGGCCCAGGCCGCGACCGAGAGTAACGAGAAATCGCCGGTGGCGGCGAAGGGATAACGTGGCGGGAAGCTGCGAAAAAATCACTGGTTTGTTCGCGGTGCCGAGCCACGTATTCACTGAGCGCGATGCGGAAGAGTAAGGTTCTTATTGTCGACGACGAGGCGAGCATCCGGCAGTCGCTGGGTGGAGCCCTCAGGGAAGAAGGCTATCTCTGCCAGGTGGCGGCCAGCGGCGAAGCCTGCCTTGCCGAGCTGTCGAGCGAGGTGTATGAAGCCGTCCTGCTTGACATCTGGATGCCGGGCATCGACGGGCTCGAAACGCTGGCGCGTATCCAGGAACTACCGGTCGCGGGCCGCCCGGCGGTGATCATGATCTCCGGCCACGGCAATATCGAGACTGCCGTGAAAGCCACCAAGCTGGGCGCTTTCGATTTTGTGGAAAAGCCCCTGACGATCGATAAGGTCAGCTTGGCACTGAAGAATGCCATCGAGCAGCACCGCATGGAAGTTGAGCTCGACCGGCTGCGCGAAGAAGACGGAGCGCCGGAGATCATCGGTGTGAGCGTGTCAATGAAGGCGCTCCGGCAGCAGCTCAAGTTGATGGCCGGCACCAACGGGCGCGTGCTGATCTATGGCGAGAGCGGCACCGGCAAAGAACTGGTGGCGCGCGCCATCCACCGCTCGAGCGAGCGGGCCAACGGGCCGTTCGTGGAAGTGAATTGCGCGGCGCTGCCGGAGGACCTGATTGAGAGCGAGCTCTTCGGCCACCGCTTCACCAATCTGGATGGTACGGCGGACGTGAAGATCGGCAAGCTGCAGAAGGCGCACGGCGGAACCTTCTTCCTGGATGAGGTGGGCGATATGAGCCTCAAGACGCAGTCGAAAGTGCTGCGTGCTTTGGATGAGCATCGCTTTGAGCCGGTGGGAGCGCCGCAATCGATACAGGTGGATGTGCGCGTGGTGGCGGCCACCAACAAGAACCTCGAGAAAGAGATTGAGCGCGGCAATTTTCGCGAAGACTTGTTCTACCGGCTCAACGTGATTCCCTTTACCGTTCCGCCGCTGCGCGAGCGTGAGGAAGACATTCCGCTGCTGGCGGCGCACTTTCTGAGCGAGTTTGCCAAAGCCTACGGGCGCAAACCCAAGGAGCTTTCGAAAGATGCCATGGATGCGTTGGTTGCCTACCACTGGCCCGGTAATGTGCGTGAGCTTCGCAATCTGATGGAGCGCATTGTGATTCTCCATCCGCAGCACCGGATCGAAGCGCGGCATCTGCCGCTTGAAACCACCAAGCGAGGCGCTCCCAGGGTGGGAGAAGGCTTCGGCAGCTTGCATGAGGTGAAAGAAGCGGCTGAGCGCGATTACATTCTGCGAAAGCTGGAGGAAACCGGCGGCAATGTAACCAGGGCCGCGGACTTGCTGGGGCTGGAGCGCAGCAACCTGTACCGGAAGATGAAGAGCCTGGGCATCCTCACCAAAGAAGCGGAGCGAACGCAGTAACGCGCGCTGGCTTCGTCATGCATCGAATGATCTGGCATGGCTGTTGAGACGGAGCGCATCCGCAAACTGAATGATCGGCCCTTTGGGGACGCAGCGCGGTACGTGCTGTATTGGGCGCAGATGAACCGCCGGGTGGAAGCGAACCATGGATTGCTCTACGCGGTGGAGCTGGCGAACCGGAGGGAGTTGCCGGTTCTTTATTACGAAGGGCTCACCTGTTCATACCCTTCGGCCAACGACCGGCTGCATACCTTCATCCTCGAAGGGGTGCCCGATACGGCCAGGCGGCTCCAGAAGCTGGGCATCGGGTATGTGTTCTATCTCAGGCGGCGGAAGAGCGATCCGAATGACGCGCTCTACCAGTTGGCCCGGCATGCGGCGGCGGTGGTCACGGATGACTATCCCACGTTCATTGCGCGAGAGCACAGCGCGCGAGTGCCAGCGAAACTGGAGATCCCTTACTTCGTGGTGGATTCCAGCTGCGTGGCGCCAATGAGCACGATGACGAAGCGCGAGTACGCAGCTTACACAATTCGCCCTAAAATCAGGAGGGTGCTGGCCCAGTACTTGAAGCCCGCGGATGTGGTTCGAGTGAAGCACAAGTATCAGGATGCGGTTCCGCCCGCGCTGCACACCGGGGTGTTGCGGGGGGAGATACCGGCACTGGTGGCAGGTTGCGAGATTGACCATTCGGTGAGGCCGTCGATCACGTTCACCGGCGGACGCGATGCCGCCGAGCGGCGGATGAATTATTTCCTGGACAACAACCTGCGGCGTTATGCCAGCGAGCGGAATGAGCCGGGAGCGCGGGCGACTTCAGGCATGAGCCCCTATCTGCACTTCGGGCACATCTCGGCACTGGAGATTGCGCTCAGCGTAAGAGAGTATGCGGACGCGCACAAACTGGCGGCCGAGGAGTACCTGGAGGAGTTGATTGTGCGCCGCGAATTGGCGTTCAACTACGCACGCTTTGTGGAGCGGCCCGACCGTCTGGAAGACTTGCCGGACTGGGTGCAGCAGACGATGCGCAAGCATGCCGGCGACCGGCGCGACCCGCTTTACACCCGGCACCAACTGGAGAGCGCGGAGACCTATGACGAGCTGTGGAATGCCACGCAAAAGGAGATGTTGTTGCGCGGCAAGATTCATGGTTATTACCGGATGTATTGGGGCAAGAAGATCCTGGAATGGTCAGCGACTTACCAGGAAGCGGTGGACACGATGGTGGCAATTCACGATCGTTATGCCCTCGACGGGCGGGATCCGAACACCTATGCGGGGATCCTGTGGTGCTTTGGGCTGCACGACCGCCCCTGGTTCGACCGGCCGGTTTTTGGGACCATCCGTTACATGTCTTTAGAGGGGATGAAACGCAAGACTAATACGCGTGCTTATCTCGAAGAAATCGCCTACCTTGAGAGAACGGGGAAAGATCCCCATCGCATTGTCTGATTGATTTATGACCTACCTACTGACAGGAGCAACGGGATTCGTAGGACGCCGGTTGGCTGCGCTGCTCCTGGCGGGCGGCCACAGTGTCTCTTACTTAGGAAGGAAACGCAGCCCGAGCTTCGACTCGCGCGCGGCGTTCTTCCTCTGGGAGAATCCGGAGAAGACGTTGCCGCCGTTGGAAACGGTACCCAGAACGGATGTGGTGATACATCTGGCGGGCGAGCCGGTGGCGCAGCGCTGGACAGCCGAGGCCAAGCAGCGCATCCGTTCGAGCCGGGTGGAGGGAACCAGGAACCTGGTGGCCGCAATCGGCGGGTTGAAGCACAAGCCGAAAGCACTGGTGAGCGCCTCGGCCGTGGGTTATTACGGGAATCGGGGCGATGATCTGCTGACTGAGGCAAGCGGGCCGGGTAGCGGGTTTCTGTCCGATGTCTGCGTGGAGTGGGAACGCGAGGCCGATTTGGCGGGGGAGGCTGGCCTGCGGGTGGTTCACGTGCGCATCGGAATCGTGCTGGGCCCGGGCGGCGGGGCGCTGGGCAAAATGCTCAAGCCCTTTCAATTTGGCCTGGGAGGTGCGCTGGGCAGCGGCGGGCAATGGATGCCGTGGATTCACCGCGACGACCTGGTGCGGATGTTCCAGTTTGCGGCGGAGACTGAGACGGTTTCGGGGGCCTGGAACGGCGCTGCGCCTGAGCCGGTGAAGAATGCGGTCTTTACCAAGACCCTAGCCCGGGTACTGGGCAAGCCCGCCCTGCTTCCTGCTCCGAAGTTTGCCATCCGGGCGGCTTTCGGCGAGATGGGGGACATCTTATTCGATAGCATCCGGGCCGTTCCGGCGGCACCCGAGAAAGCGGGCTTCTCTTTTGAATACCGCGAGTTAGAGCCAGCACTCCGAGCCGTGCTGCGTAAGGCAGCTTAATTGTGTTAGTCTTGGTTTTGTTATGGCAATTCCGAACGTAAAGCGTTTTCGGCCGTTCTGTCCGACCTGCAATGATACTTATACTCTGATGGCCGTTCTGCCGGCTGATGTGGATCCGGAGAGCTACCTGAAAGATGCGGTGGCGCGTCACGACCATAAGGCATTCACCGAAGCGAAGCAAGCCATGAGCAAGATCCGCGTCGGCCAACAGAAGCAGAAGAAGGCCAAGTAAACTTCCCCTCCTTGGGAGCCCGGGTGCCGCTAGCCGGTATCCGGGCTCTTTGTGTTTCTGAAGACTGTTCAGGGCGACGGCAGCCGAGCGTGGAGGATGCGAAGGCCCTTGGTGGCGCTCGAGGAGACGTCGGAATCCGGGTCTTTGGTTAGCGCCTCGAGGGTAGGGATGACATCCGGGCCGCCGCTGGCAGCCAGTGCCTGGCCCAACAGGATCTTCTCATCGCGGGTGCCTTGGGGTACAAGCGGAAGCACGACCTGGCGAACGGCGGGCTGGAGTAACAGCTCGGTGAGATAGGCCTCCGAAATAGAGCTTTGCGCTTTCAGATTGAGGCCGTTAACGAGATAGCGCAAGGCGCTAAACTCGGATGTTTCCAGCTTGCCTTCGCTGACCAGGCCAAAGGCGGCAGCCAGCCGGACCCGTTGATCGACACCTTGTTCGTTGAACGCGCGATCGAGCAGCGGAACGTCCTCGGGTTCCCGGAGACGCGCCAGGCCTTCCAGGGAGGAGGCGCGAAGCTGGGAGTCTTTGTCGGTTGCGTACTGAATAAACAGCGGCCGGTCGGTGGCCACCGCGAGCAGGGCGAGCGCTTGAAGAGCGGCGCGCTGAACCTTGATGCTGCGTGAGCGGTCGAGCGCCTGGCGAAGCGCGGGCTCCGCGTCCTGGTCGTGCAGGACGCCGATGGTCTCAAGCGCAACCAGTTGCACCTTCTCCTCCGGATCCTGGGCCAGGAGCGCGACGCCCGGACCGGCGGATGGATCGCGGATCTTCTGGAGCGCGATCAGGCTCTGGTAAACCAGGTTGCTGTTTCTGGAGCGCAGCGCCGCAACCAACTCGGGAACAGCGAGCTTGTCGCGGAGGATGCCGGCGGCCAGGGCGGCGTTGGCACGGGCTTTGAAGCTGGCGCTATTAGCAATCATGGGGCCCAAAGCCTTGGCTACGTCCTCCCGCACGACGACGAAGGGGTCGATCACCTGGTCGTTACGATTGCTGAAAGCGCCTTCCACAAGGCGTCCCGTCCGGGTAAAGGTGCTGGTCATGCCCTTGGCAACGTATCCCGGGACGTAGAAGTCGACCAGGCCGTCGGTGGCGCGCACCTGAATCGCGGGATCGCGGTCGCGGGTGGCCTTGATGAGGGGTTCGAGGCTGTGCTGCGTGCCGATGTTGACGATGGCCTTAACGGCGTCGCTGCGGACGTCAAAGGATGGATCGTCGAGGAACTTCGCCAGGCTGGGGATGGCCTGGGAATCGCCCTTCGACAGATCCTTGATCTCTCGAAGTTTAGCCTTAGTGTCCATGGCAGGTGGAGCTTGGGCATCGGGAGCCTGGCCGAATGCGGGAACGCCCAGGAGGCAAAGGGATGTGAAGAGAGCAATGAGCAGAGAGGTTTGCAAGGGACGTTTAGCGGATCACTTCGACCACTGTCTTGTGAGGAATCAGACCGGCCTCGAACCCGAGGTCGAGCAACTTTTGGGCCGCTCGCGGAACGATCTCGCCACCATCCAGGGTGTGGTGATTCACGTACATCCCAACGAACTGCTCAGCCAGATGCGGCTCCAGGTCCCGGGCAAACTGCATGGCGTAGTTGAGAGCCTCGTCGTGATTGTCGAGAGCATATTGAATGCTCTCGCGCATCACGCGCGAGCATTCCGACTGCACGTCGGGGCTCAGATCGCGCCGCAGCACATTGCCGCCGAGGGGAAGCGGCAGGCCGTATTTCTGTTTAAACCACTTGCCCAAGTCGATCACGTTGTGGAGACCGCCGCGCCCGAATGTCAGCTGGCCTTCGTGGATGACGAGGCCGCCGTCAACCTCCTGCGCGGTGACGGCTTCCAGGATCTTGTCGAACGGGAGAACAACCGGCTCAAAGTCAGGCTCAAGGAGCTTGAGCGTGAGGTAGGCGGTGGTCATCTTCCCGGGGATGGCGATGCGCTTGCCCTTCAGTTCTTCGGGCGCCATGGGGCGAAGGCTAACCACCATCGGACCGTAGCCATCGCCGACGCTGGATCCGCTGGCCATCAGGAGGTACTTGTCGGCCACGTACGGGTAAGCATGGTAGGAAATGGCGGTCAGTTCGTAAACACCCTCGGTGGCCTTGCGGTTCAGCGTCTCGATGTCTTCCAACACGTGTTGGAAGTTGACGAGTCGAGACCTGACCTTCTTGGTCGCAAGCCCATAAAACATGAAGGCATCGTCGGAGTCCGGGCTATGCGCGCAAACAATTTCGGTGGGGGAAGTGCTCATAGCGACGGCGACATAAAGGGCAGAAAACCAAGTGTACCAGAGGAACAGCAACGGTCCGATGAATCCGTAGGGGTGTTGGGACGCTACTCGGCGAGCATATGCTCCAGCTTGCTCTGAATTTCCGCAGCGGCGAGCTTGAGGCGCGGCATGATCTTCCTGGCAGAGGAAAGATCTCCCGTCGCGGCGGCTTCCATCTCGCGGGCGACGGCGCCGGCCTTGTGGGCGTAGGCGGCTCCAAATGAGCCTTTTAGCGTATGGGCCAAGCGCTTGACCTGGGTATCGAGCCCGGCATCGAGAGCGCTCTGGAGGGCGGTTATCTGGTGGCGCGTTTCGGTGACAAAGAGCTGGATGATCTCAGACATCAGACGCCGATCGTAGTTCATCTGCCGTTCAAACTGCTCGCGCTCGAAGACCGGCAAACCCGCGTCAATGGCAGCTTGCGTGGCGGAGCTGGACGGCAAGCTGAGGTTGCGCACTAACTCGTCGACAATCTCCGCGAGCCGGGCGGAAGAGAACCGGCCCTCGATCATTGCGTCCGCGGCGGGTTCCCCTTGTGCCAAGTGAAATGGTTCGGCGGTTGCAGCATCCTCGCGGATGAGGACGAATATGGGCCTGTCGCGGCTTTCATCCGGTCCCCGAAGCGCGCTCAGCGCCTCTCGATTCAGCGCCGTTCCCGGGGCCGATTCCCACAGCACGACCTGAAACCTCTGGATGCCCAGAGCTTCCGATGCCTCAGCGGGATTCGTGGCGTGGAATACATCGTGGCCATGCTCTTGTAGCAGGGCGCGAATACTCGCGGCTTGAAAGGAGTCTTCGGCAACCAACAAGATCTTCGTTTTGGTCACAACACTCGTACGGAAAACCAGCGGCGGGCGATGTCTTATCACCGAAGCGGGCCGCAGAGAACTCTTCCAAGCGTAGCGTTGCATCATTTGAATCGATTTGCAACATACAAAAAGGCTAGCTGCCTTCCGTGCCTGGAAGGCCTGAAGTTTTCCGGGTGCTATCAGCCACTTGACGGCAACCGTGTTGTATACTCATGGTTTGACGGGGGTGGATCTTCCCTAGCATCTCAACCCGCACAGTTCTGCCCAACCAGGCTCGGCGCAGCCTTGAGACGGTGGCGGCTGGTTTTTTCAATCTGCTGTTTCCGGATGAATGCCGTTTGTGCGGAGAGCCGCTGCGAAATGTCTCCCGTATTCCCGTCTGTCCCTCCTGCCTTTCCCACGTCCACCCGTTAGAAGCGGCATTTTTCTGCAAGCTGTGCCGCACGCCCTTTGTGGATTCCTATCCACTGGACGAACACGATCTCTGTACAATCTGCCGTGAGGGGATGGTGAGCTTCGACGCCGCCTACTCTTACGGCAGTTATGACGACACCCTCCGGGATTTAATCCACCTCTTCAAATACGCCCGCATTGAGACCTTGGCCACCCCGTTGGGGAGGCTTGTGGTGAACGCCATTCCGCTGGATGAGCAGTTCGATGTGGTTCAGCCGATGCCGATGCACTGGTTGAAGCGCTGGGAACGCGGGTTCAACCAAGCCGAACTGCTAGCGAAACCAGTTGCACGCCGATACGGCGTCCGAGTGAGCCACAATCTCCGGCGTGTAAAGAGAGGGAAGTCGCAGGCAGGTTTGGATTACTCCGAGCGGCTGGCGAATTTGAAGAATGCTTTTCGCGTTGCGCGGCCAGAGCAGATCACGGGCAAGCGGATCCTGCTGGTTGACGACGTCTATACCACCGGTGCGACCCTCAGGGCCGCCGCTGCGGCTTTGAAAGAGGCCGGCGCACGCCGAGTGTCGGTGCTGACGTTGGCGCGCGTTGATCGACGGCGAGAAAGTGCGCGTGGCGACCACAAGGCGAAGCGGGCGCACGCAGCGACAAGCTTTGGTTCTGATTTCCTAAATCCGCCAACACGGAGCGAGTACTATGCCAAGCCTGGACCGACTTCATAAACCAGTTCTCGTCTTGAATGCCAGTTATGAACCGATCAACATCTGTGCGGCTCGCCGCGCCGTGGTGCTGATTTTGAAGGGTGTCGCGTCAGCGGAGGAATTGGCGCCGTCGCATCTACATTCCGCCAAGCGGGCGATCCCGGTACCCTCCGTAATTCGGCTGCTTGAATACCGCAGGATCCCGCACCAGACGCGAGCGCTTTCGCGCAAGAACATCCTCATGCGCGATCGGTACACCTGCCAGTACTGCCACAAGACTCTGCCTTCGGGCGAGATGACACTGGATCATGTGGTTCCGCGTTCGAGAGCGGGCGAGACGACTTGGGAAAACCTGGTGGCCTGCTGCCATCCCTGCAATAACCGAAAGGGAAACCGGACACCGGATGAAGCGGGCATCAAGCTGCTCCGGCCGCCGCGGCCGTTCAGCCTGCACACCAGCCGGCACTTGATGCGGCTACTGGGAAGAAGTGACGACCAGTGGCGGAAATACCTGTTCTTCGCCGATTAGGACGGGCTTCCCGCACTTCGTTGCAAACAATTGCCTGTGCCTGGACGTCTAGCGCCTGTCGGCTAACTTGAGAACTTCTGTTGGCATCGCTCGCTCGGCGCGTTCTTGTTCCGCCCGACGATGGGTGGACGTGGCCAGTCCCTCTGAATAGGTTTCGTAGAGCTGCTCAAAGACCGAGCGCCAGCTGTGCGAGCAGGCAAAGGAGCGGGCCTCGGCGCCCATCTTGCGGCGCAATTTCTCGTCGTTTACAAGCGCCTGCACGTTGTTCGCGTAGTCGCCGTTGCTGAAACCGTGGACTCCCTCGCGGAAGCCGATGCGAGCGCCGGTTTCGGGGCTGACCGCGACGGGGACACCGGACGCCATCGCCTCCAGCACCACAAGGCCGAACGTATCGGTCTGGGACGGAAACACGAAGACATCCATGCTGGCGAAAGCCGCGGCTAACTCCGCGCCACGGAGTGTGCCGGGAAGTTGTACGCGGCGCAGATTCTTCTTCAGCCAGTGACTCTCACCGCCATCGCCGACCATCAGGATTTCGAAGTCGTCGTTTCCCGCAGCGAGCAACCGGCGTTCCAGATCGGCAAATGCGCGGACGTTCTTCTCTGCCGTCAAACGGCCCACGTAGCCGATCCGAAATGGGCGTTTGCCGGGCGGGCGCAGGGTGGGAGAGAAGTTGTCCAGATCCACACCGTGGGCCATGATGTAGGCAGGGCGAGGAGCGAGCCGCTGCTGCAACAGTTCGACCATGCCCGCGTTGGGGGCAAGGTAGAAGCGGGCCATACGGTAAAAGCGCATCAGTCCCCGCAGGCTTTGGTGCTCAGCACCCGCAGCCAGTTTCTGCCCCCAAGCCACGGGCATAACGCTACAAAGCTTCAAGAGCCGGCGCGAGGCGTATTCATGAAGGTTGGTGTGCCAGGATGCCACCAGGGGGATGCGAAGCGTGTGGGCGGCCCAAAGTCCCAGCCAACTAAGATCACCCGGTCCCGTGATGTGAACCAAGTCCGGCTTAAACGAGCTGAGCTCCTCGACGACCTGCTTACGATAGCGGAAGACGCGGAGCGGATCACAATACAGGCCCTTGTCCAAGCGAAAGGCAGCGAGACTGCGCTGGAGTTCCAGAATTCGCAGTGAGCCTTGATCGGCGACGTTTGTGCACTCACCCCCGTAGGCGCAGAAGAAGGGGCGTTCCGAATTTTGCGCAAAGCGCGTTAACTGCTGACTCAGCGTCGCGACGCCGTTGGTCTCGAACAGTGAGTCGGTGAAGAGCGCAACCCGCAATGAAGAAGAATTCAATCGCACTCCAGAATTCCATGAGCCCGCCAAGAAACGCGGCGGGCGGAGACAACCCCTCGTCTGCCGTTTCAAACCCGGCCCTTCGAGGCCGATCTTCCGGATTCGTGGATAGTGTATCGAATCACCCCGTAAGAACACGCACCTGGATGCATCATTCCCGTTGGCATACTAGCCGCGCGAGTCTGGAACAGGTGCTGGGGGAGGGGCGGCAGGCGCGGCCTCCTTCTTTTCCTTAGGCGGCGGTGGAGTGGCCTTCACGGGGCTGATGATCACATGAGCATTACGGCCCTCGAGACGCGGCTGGCCTTCAATGGAACCCACTCCCGCCAGATCCTGCGCGAATCGCAGCAGAAGTTTCTTGCCGAGATCGACGTGCGCGATTTCGCGGCCTCGAAACTGCACGACGGCCTTGACGCGATTCCCTTCCTTCAGAAAGCGAATGGCGTGGTTCTTCTTGAAGTCGTAATCGTGGTCATCCGTATTGGGGCGGAACTTTAGTTCCTTGACCTGAATGACATGCTGTTTTTTTTTGGCCTCGTGCTGCTTCTTTTTCTGCTCGTATTGCCACTGGCCATAATCCATCGCTTTGGCGACCGGCGGCTCGGCTGTGGGCGCGATAAGGATCAGATCGAGGCCTAACTCCTGCGCACGGCGCACGGCAGCGGGAGTGGGCATGATTTCAACGGATCCATCAGGGAAGACAGCTCGAACTTCTCGAACCCTAATAGCCTCGTTGACGTTTTCTCGGATCTTTGGCCGGCGCGGGGCAAAACCTCTTGGTGGATACATGCCGGACTAGAGGACAGCGCTAATCAGCGCGGGGGTGGGAGTGCTGTGTGAATTCAAACGCAATACCTAAACTCTAGTGTACACAGAAAGAGGGTGGCGCGGGAGAGTGTATCGAGGGTCATTGGGTTGATCGGCCAAACAGAGCCTGCGCGATCGTTGGTCTGGGCTCGATCCGCTTGCTGACGGGGTTGCTCTGAAAACAACAATCGGATGGGCCCGGCTCCGAAAGCTGTCTGGAGCCTAAGGGGTGTCCTTGCCAATAGCAAACACGAAGTATTGAGCTGGCCCGTTGCCGACGTTTTTCCAGCCGTGCAGGTCGTTGGAGCGAACGTAGGCGACGGAACCTGGTCCGATTCTGGTGCTCTCGCCCAGGATAGTCACTTCAAGCTCGCCTTCCTGGAGCATGATGATCTCTTCGTGAACGTGCCGGTGGGCCGGATGCGGCATCTCGCCCGGCGCGAGCGTCGTGATGTGAAGCTCAACAGGAATACCGGCGTGGGTTTGACCATTGAGCACGTTACGCGCCTGGTTGCGAGTTTCAGGGTTGGTCGTGGCTGTCAGGCTGCCAAAGGGATAGCACTTGGAAGGAAGCTCCGGGCTGGCAGCGTGAGCTTGCGATACAGCTAAGAAAGACGGCAAAAGCACGCTCAGTTCACGGCGGGTGAAATTCATCTGGACCTCCTCGGGGGAATTCGGTCGGTTCATCGATTCGGGTTATTAAACAATTTGAAACCCAGACCGAGTTCTAATAGTACCCAAGGCTTTGGCGCTCTCCCAAGGAATCGCGCAACCGGGCGCGCTGAATCGGGGTCTAGGATTCGTTGATCGCTGAAGAGCGCCTATGATAGCGTTATTGTTTCGGGACACACCCCAGGTTACGTGGGGTGTGCCTTTCAGCGGGTTCCTCAAAAAAGCTTCGCCGGACGAACTGCATGGACTCTACCGCACAACAACTCACCGGACTTCTGATCAAAGCAATTCCGACCGTGTTTTTCTTTATTGCTTTGATGATTTATCTGCAGATCGTGTTCTTCAAACCCCTCCTGGAAGTGATGCGCGAGCGGCGGCGACAAACCGAAGGGGTCCGAAAACTCGCTGAAGAGGCTTTTGCAGCCGCAGACCAGAAGACGGCAGAATTCGAGCGAGCGTTACAGGCAGCGCGGGCGGAGATTTATAAAGATCAGGAAGCGATGCGGCAACGCTGGCTGGCTGAACAGGCGGAGACCCTTGCCAGCACCCGGGCCGAAGTGGACGCCCGTATCCGGGAAGCCCGGACAGAGATTTCCCAGGAGGTCGAGCGAGCCAAGGAAGAGTTGGCATCCAGCGCGGCTTCGCTGAGCGAACAAATTGTGCAGCAGCTGGTGGGGCGGAGAGCGGCCTAATGAGCAAACATGCTTTGCGGCTGGTGCTGTTTGCCGCCTTGCTGACTCCCTTAGCCGTTCATGCGAAGGAAACGCCGGCCGGGGCACAAAACGCGGAGAATCCCGTGAAAGAGTCGGAAGATAACCCCGAAACGGGAGTAGGGCACGACCTTCTTTTTAAGTGGATCAACTTCGGCATTTTTGCCGCAGGCTTAGGCTATTTCATCGTCAAGCAAGGTCCAGCGTTCTTTAATGCGCGTACCGCCGACATTCAGAAGGCGATCCAGGACGCCACCGGCTTAAGGATGGAAGCCGACTTCCGGTCATCGGAGATCGACCGCAAGATGGCGACCCTGGGCGCCGAGGTGCAGCGGCTGCGCGATGAATCGATGCGGGAAATGGAACAGGAACACGAGCGAATCCTGCGCGAAACGGAAGCCGGAGTAAAGCGCCTCCAACAGCATTTTGCGCTCGAAGTTGCCAGCCTCCAGCAGAACGCGCGCACGGAATTGCGGCGGCACACCTCGGAGTTGGCGGTGTCGATGGCGGCATCCCGGCTTCGCGATCAACTGACTGGGGACGATCAGAGCCGTCTCATCGGGTTCTTCGCGGACGCCGTGCAGCGGGGGAACAATTAGATGGTTACCGCGCTGGCCACCCACTACGCCCGAGCGTTGGCGGACGCTGTGACGGGCCCAAAATCGGACCTCACACCCGCGGAAGCCATGGTCCAGTTGCATAGGGTGACGGACACTCTGAAGTCGTCGCCAGACCTGGAACGATGTTTGCTCTCGCCCTCTGTTCCTCGCGCCAAGAAAGAGGCGGCGGTTTCGACTGTGGCCAGGCAGTTAGGCACGCACCGGTTGATTCAGAACTTCTTGCGGCTGGTGGTTCATCACCGGCGTGTGGGCGACTTGCCCGGGGTTCAAGGCGAATTTGAAAAGATTATTGACGAGCGAACCGGTTTCCAGCGCGCCGACATCGTTTCGGCCGTGAATCTGGCCGACAGCCAGAAACAGGAAATTGTGAGCGTGCTGGAGCGCGCGAGCGGCAAGCAGATCAGACCTTTTTTCAAAACAGATCCTTCGATTCTCGGCGGCGTGATCGCACGGCTGATTTCCAAGGAATACGATGGCTCGCTCAAAGGACGCCTGGAGTCATTGCGGCAGAAATTGAAGACGGCCTCTTAGAGGGTTGGCTGGAAGGAATTGTATGGCTCAGATCAGAGCAGACGAAATATCGCGCGTATTGCGCGCCGAGATCGAGAACTATGACGCGGCGGTGAATGTCTCCGAGACCGGCTCGGTTATCAGCGTGGGCGATGGCATTGCCCGTGTTTACGGGCTCGAGAATGCGATGGCCGGCGAGTTGGTGGACTTCGGCAATGACGTGGTGGGGCTTGCGCTGAACCTGGAAGAAGATCAGGTAGGCGTGGTGTTGCTGGGTGACGCCGCGTCAATCAAGGAAGGCGATCCAGTGCGGCGCACCGGCCGCATCATGTCCATTCCAGTGGGCGAAGCAATGATCGGCCGCGTCGTGAATGCGCTGGGCCATCCAATTGACGGTAAGGGTCCCATAGCGACGACAGAGTTCAACCCGCTGGAGCGCATCGCGCCCGGCGTGATTGACCGGCATCCGGTGAAAGAGCCGGTACAGACTGGCATCAAGGCGATCGACGCGATGATTCCCATTGGCCGCGGCCAGCGCGAGCTGATCATCGGCGACCGCCAGACGGGCAAGACGACGGTTGCGCTGGACACCATCATCAATCAAAAAGGCGGCAACCTGATTTGCATTTACGTCGCCATTGGCCAGAAGCGGTCTACGGTTGCTCAGGTAGTGAAAACCCTGGAAGAGTTCGGCGCCATGGAGTATTCGGTGGTGGTTGCGGCAACGGCCTCCGATCCGGCCCCGATGCAATACATTGCCCCCTATGCGGGATGCGCAATTGGCGAATACTTCCGTGATAGCGGACGGCATGCCCTGTGCGTTTATGACGACCTTTCGAAGCACGCCGCGGCGTACCGTGAGATTTCCTTGCTGCTGCGCCGGCCGCCAGGGCGCGAAGCGTTTCCGGGCGATGTGTTCTATCTGCACAGCCGCCTGCTGGAGCGTGCCGCGAAGCTTTCCGATGAGAAGGGCGGTGGTTCGCTGACCGCGCTACCGTTCATTGAAACGCAGGCAGGCGACGTTTCGGCCTACATCCCGACGAACGTGATTTCGATCACCGATGGCCAGATCTATCTCGAGAGCGATCTGTTTAACTCAAACATCCGCCCGGCCATCAACGTGGGTCTTTCCGTGAGCCGCGTGGGCGGCAGCGCACAGATCAAAGCCATGCGCGCGGTGGCGGGCAGTCTTCGTCTTGACCTGGCGCAGTATCGCGAACTGGCGGCGTTCGCCCAATTCGGCTCCGACCTGGACAAGGCATCGCAAGCGCAGCTCAACCGGGGCCGGCGCCTGACCGAGATCCTGAAGCAGGGCCAATTCTCGCCGGTTCCGGTAGAGAAACAGGTGCTGATCATTTTTGCGGGCGTTAACGGATATCTTGACGACCTGCAGGTGGAAGACATCAGGAAGTTTGAAGCGGAACTCTACAAGTACGCCGAGAGCGCTCATCCGGGGGTGTTGACGACCATTCGCGAAAAGAAGGTGTTGGACGACGACATCAAAGGTCAGTTGAAGACTCTGATTACGGAGTGCAAGCAGAAGTTCAATGCGACGTTAGCGGCAGCGAAGGCATAGGCAATGCCGAGTCTGATTGACATACGACGCCGCATTCGAAGCGTCAAGAACACGCAGCAGATCACCAAGGCCATGAAGATGGTCTCGGCGGCGAAGCTCCGCCGGGCGCAAGACCGCGCTATTGCGTCGAGGCCTTACGCGAAGATGCTGAATCACGTGTTGTCGAATGTAGCGGCGGCGGCTGCCTCGCTGGATATTTCGGATCTGCCGTTGCTGGCGGTGCGCGAAGAACAGAAACTGCAGTTAATCACCGTGACGTCGGATCGCGGCTTGGCCGGCGCTTTCAACTCCAATCTGTTGAAGCATGTACAGCGTTTCATCGCAGAGCGTTCCAATGCGTCGATTGAAATTGAGGTGATTGGCCGGAAGGGGCGTGATTACTTCCGCCGGACCGGAGCCAAAATGACCGGCGAACATATCGGCGTTATCGACAAGCCCAGCTACGATGAAGCGGCGGCCATTGCGCGGCGTATGATCGAGCGCTATTCAAAAGGCGAAATTGACGCACTTTACCTGGCGTTGAATGAATTCAAAAGTGTGATGGCGCCCAATATCGTGACGCGTCGCATTCTGCCGATTGAACTTCCCGAGACGAAGGAAGATCACGACTATATCTTCGAGGAATCGCCCCGGGAGATACTTTCAAAACTCCTTCCGCGCTATGTGGAACTGCAGGTGTACCGGGCGATGTTGGAATCGAATTCGGCCGAGCAGGCGGCGCGCATGACGGCGATGGACGCGGCCAGTTCCAACGCGGCGGATGTCATCGACACGCTGACGCTAAATATGAACCGCGTGCGCCAGGCGGCCATTACACGCGAAATTATCGAGATTGTGAGTGGGGCAGCCGCGGCTCAGTAATAACAGCGGCAGGCATTGGAGAACGGTATGGCAACAGCCACAACGGCAGGGATTGAAGGAAAGGTGATTCAGATCGCCGGACCGACCATCGACATTCAGTTTCCCGAGGGACACATCCCTCTCATCAACAACGCGATCCACGTGACCAGCGAGGGCTTCGACGTGCCGACGCCGATCCGGATCACGTGTGAAGTGGCGCAGCACATTGGCGAAAGCCGGGTGCGAACCATTGCCATGGAGCCGACGGACGGTCTGGTGCGGGGCATGAAGGCGGTCGACACAGGCGGTCCGATCACGATTCCAGTGGGCAAACAAACCCTGGGCCGTGTGATGAACGTGCTGGGCGAGCCGGTCGACAATATGGGCCCGATTACCACCGAACAGCATTTTCCGATTCACCGGCAGGCGCCTTCCTTCGAAGAGCAGTCAACGGAACTGCAGATGTTCGAGACGGGCATCAAGGTTATCGATCTGCTGGAGCCGTATTTGCGCGGCGGAAAGATCGGACTGTTCGGCGGAGCGGGCGTCGGCAAGACAGTCATTATCCAGGAGCTGATCAACAACATCGCCATGAAGCATGGCGGCGTGTCGGTATTCGCCGGTGTCGGCGAACGCACCCGCGAAGGCAATGACCTCTGGCTCGAGATGCAGGAGTCGGGAATTCTGGATCCGAAGGATTGGACCAAGTCGAAGGTCGCGCTGGTCTATGGCCAGATGACCGAGCCGCCCGGGGCGCGTCTGCGCGTGGGTTTGACCGGCCTCACGGTTGCCGAGTACTTCCGTGACGAAGAAGGCCAGGACGTACTGCTGTTTATCGACAACATTTTCCGGTTTACACAAGCGGGTTCCGAAGTGTCCGCGCTGCTGGGCCGCATGCCTTCCGCGGTCGGTTATCAGCCTAACCTGGCAACGGAAATGGGCGACTCTGCAGGAACGCATCACGTCGACGAATAAGGGCTCCATTACTTCGGTGCAGGCGATTTACGTGCCTGCCGACGACTACACGGATCCGGCGCCGGCCACGACGTTCGCGCACTTGGATGCCACCACCCAGTTATCGCGCGCCATTTCCGAACTGGGCATTTACCCGGCTGTTGACCCGCTGGCTTCGACCTCGCGAATTCTCGACCCGCGCATTCTCGGCGACGAACACTACAACGTCGCGCAGAGGGTGAAACAGACTCTGCAACGTTACAAGGATCTGCAGGACATCATTGCGATTCTCGGCATTGACGAGTTGAGCGATGAAGACAAGCAGACGGTGGCCCGGGCACGCCGCTTGCAGCGCTTCCTTTCGCAGCCGTTCCACGTAGCGGAGCAGTTTACCGGCCGCGCCGGCAAATACGTGAAGCTGGCTGACACGGTGCGCAGCTTCAAAGAGATTGTGGAAGGCAAGCACGATTCTCTGCCCGAGCAGGCGTTTTACATGCAGGGAACCATTGACGACGTGTTGGAGAACGCCGAGAAGCTCAAGAAGGCCTGAGGAAGAGGCTCGCCGATGGCCGAAACGTTTAAACTCGAAATCGCTACGCCGACCAAACTGGTGCTGGAGGAGGACGTGACCAGCGCCGAAATACCGGGCAGCAACGGGTATCTTGGCATTCTGCCGGATCACGCGCCTTTGTTGGGACTGCTGGGCGCCGGGGTCTTGACCTACACGCACAAAGACAAGAAAAACTACATCGCGGTCGATAGCGGGTTTATCGAAGTTCTGGATAACAGTGTCCGCGTACTGGCGGAACGAGCGGATTTCGCGAAAACCATTTCCCTGGATGCGGCGCGCAAGGAGCTGGCGGACGCGCAGAATGCCCTGGATCACGCGGGAGCCGATGCCAATTATGAGGCGCTGGTTGAAGGAGTGAAGCAGGCGCAAGCGCGGATTGACACGGCGCAGAAAGAAACGCCGGCCTAGCGAGAGGCCGTCAAGTCAGGGCCGATTTCTCAGAAGCCGCCGGCCGTCTCGTTTGCCGTGCAGAACGGCGACGACCTGAATCGGAGACGCTTCTGGCCGGTACACGATCGTGTAGTTGGGATAGCGCGTCAACGTCCAGAAGCGCAGTGAACGGTTTGTGAGGTCTGGGCGGGAGTGGCCGCGCATCGGAGCCTCAGCAACAAAAGTGCAAGCGTCGTAAATCGCCTGTTCTACCCGGTCGGCGGCATTCTCGCTGTCCTCGGCAATGTAAGACCAGATGTCGAAAATGTCGGTCTTTGCAAGTGGTGTAAGAGCGTATTCGCTCATCGTTTGAGCGAACGTCCCTGCCGCCAGTTATCCTTCATTGTCTGAATATCATGGCGTGCCTGTGTGACGCCGAGGAGCTCGCCGCGTTCAGCCTGAAGATAGCCTTCCTCGATGTGTGCTGACAGAGCACGGCGTTCCTCGTCGGTCCAGCTTTCCTCAGCATCCTGGGCTTCCAGCGCGCGCCGCAAAACATCTTCAGCGTTGGTATAGCCGCCGCTCGAAAGGCGCTTGTTAATGAGCGTCTCAAGGTCAGGAGGGACGTTCAATTGCATGCCCATTTTCTCCGTTCACCTCTATCGTAGCCTCGCGGTAACGAGTTTGTTTGTTAGTTTGAAGAGAGCGGCCCGACGATGGAGCCGCTCTTATTCTTTGTGGGTTCCGTCGCCCCGTACCGGCGGCGCGGTTAATTCATGTCTGAAAACTTGCCACATCGAGCAGCGGCGGCGACGCCCATGCAGGCGGTTGCCTGGGTGGGAGAACTGCCGGAGCGAATTACCAGCACGTTCCCGGATGCCGGTTTGCAGTGCCTTTCGTACCTGGGGCAGCACTTCGTCGAAGCGCCCACTAGCGCCGTGGCGCCATTGATCCAGTTCCTTCGGGACAGCGAGCAATACGACATGTCGACTGACTTGACCGCAGTGGATCATCCCAAAGATGCGGCCCGCTTCGAGCTTGTCTACTTCCTGTACTCGTTCTCGCGGAATGAGCGGATCCGGGTGAAGATGCGGATCGCAGAAAATCAGGATGCCCAGTCCATCGCATCGATTTTTCCGGGCGCGAATTGGCTGGAACGTGAAGTCTACGACATGTTTGGCGTGCGGTTCGCCGGCCACCCTGGCTTGAAGCGCATTCTCCTGCCGGAGGAATGGCGAGGGTTTCCTTTGCGCAAAGACAAATCGATTCTGGCGATGGATCAGGACTGGGTGCGAGATCACGTGCACATTGAGAGCGGCCAGTGAGCGATTCACCGACACGCGTGGACCCGCTGCTCGAAAGCGAGGGGCGGTATCTCGAAGGCAGTGAGATGGTGCTCAATCTGGGCCCGCAGCACCCCTCCACGCATGGCGTCCTGCGCGTGCTACTCAAGCTGGATGGCGAACGTGTCCGGGATGTCGAATGCATGATCGGTTATCTGCACCGGGGTGTGGAGAAGATTGGCGAGAACCGCACCTACCAGATGTTTGCGCCGTACGTGGACCGGATGGATTACGTCGCGGCGGTTTCAAACGGTCTTGGATACTGCCTGGCCGTAGAGCGGCTCATCAGCGTACAAGCGCCTCCGCGAGCCCAGGCTGCCAGGGTCATTCTCACCGAATTAAACCGCATTGCCAGCCATCTGCTCTGGCTGGGGACACACGCGCTCGATCTGGGTGCGATGACGCCTGTGTTCTACACCTTTCGCGAGCGGGAAGAAATCCTGAAGATCTTTGAGAACTACTGCGGCGCCCGGCTGACGACGCATGCCTTCCGCATCGGCGGTCTGCAATACGAACTCTACGATGGCTTCGAAGAGCAAGTGCTGACGTTCTGCTCGATGTTCCCGCGGCGCCTGGACGAGTATGAGACGCTGCTGACCGGCAACCGGATCTGGGTGGACCGTCTAAAGGGCGTGGGCATCCTGAACGCGACTGATTGCAAGCGCTATGGCGCCACCGGACCGCTGCTGCGGGCTGCCGGCGTCGAGTGGGATCTGCGCAAAGCGCAGCCCTATTCGGGCTATGAGCAGTATGAATTCGCGATTCCGACCGGGCGGGACGGCGACAGCTTCGACCGGTACCTGGTGCGCATGGCGGAGATGCGGCAGTCCGTTCGGATCATCGAGCAAGCCGTGGGCCGGATCCCGACCGGCCCGATCATGGGCAAAGTCCCGAAGGTGCTGAAACCGCCGCCAGGCGAAGTCTACGTGGCGATCGAAGCGCCCAAAGGAGAGCTAGGCTATTTCATCGTGAGCGATGGCTCCGATCAGCCGTACCGCCTCCGGGTGCGGCCACCATCGTTTCTGAATCTGCAATCGCTGGAACAAATGGCGAAAGGCGCATTGGTGGCCGACGTTGTGGCGATCATTGGAACCATCGATATCGTGCTAGGCGAAGTAGATCGATAGGGTATCCTAACTCCTTGTAATTCTTCAGTTTTCCAATCGACGCAGGATATTGACCATCCGCTAACTTCCGGTTCGCGATGCGGAGTGTGCCAGTTATCATGTAGGGAACGGTACTCGGGACATAGCGACTTGCCGCGATCTATCGAGGCTGCCCTCTGATGTCCCGAAGCGAGGCCGCGCGGCGAGAGGCATCCGGGCCTGCGTGCTGCGTGTCGATTCCGAATGCGCCATTGGTTAAACAAATTTCTGCTGGTTGATCTTCTGAAAGGGCTGGGTGTCACGTTCCGGCACCAGAAGCCCAGCGAGATCACCACCGAGCAATATCCGCTCGACCGTCCGCAAGTGGCTGAGCGGTACCGTGGCGCACCCCGGCTAAACAACAATGCCGAGACCAACGAGACGCTCTGCATTGCCTGCGACCTGTGTGCGAAGGCATGCCCGGAGAACCTGATTGTCGTAGGAGCGGAGCGTGACCCTAAAACCAAGCACAAGGTGCTGACCTACTTCACCTACGATCTATCACGCTGCATGTTTTGCGGGCTCTGCGAAGATGCCTGTCCGGTGGACGCGCTGGAGCTCACGCAGGATTTCGAGCTGGCTACGTTCACGCGGCAGGGGCAGATCTGGGACCGGCAGATGCTTGAGGAAGGCCCGCGGCCGCTCGACTTCAAGCGCTGACGTCAACCGATGACCGCCACCCCCGAGATACTCGATACGGCCCTGTTTTACTCGTTCAGCTTGCTGGTGCTCGCAGGCGGTATTCTGTGCATCACGCGCCGCAACGCGGTACTCAGCGCAGTTTGGCTCGTGGTGTCGCTGTTGGGCGTGGCCGGCCTGTTTCTACTGGAGGGCGCCGAATTCCTGTTCGTGGCGCAGATCATCGTCTACATCGGCGGCATCACGCTTCTTTTTCTGTTCGTCATCATGCTGGTGAATCTGGATGCTGCAGCGAAAGTGCGGCAATTCCGGCGAACTTGGCCGGCGATGGTAGTGGCGGGTGTGGCACTGGCTGGTGAACTGATCGCGCTGCTGTTGCGCGGGCGCTTGCCGATTGTCAGCGAGAACCCGACATCGGCCGGGAACACGGAGCAACTCGCCGATACGCTGTTCTCACGTGACTTCGTGGCGTTCGAGCTGGTATCGGTACTGCTGCTAGTCGCGATTGTGGGGTCGGTGTGGATGGGGCAGCGGCGCCCGGAGCGCGAGGCTTCGGGGCCTGAGCACAGCCTAGGAGCCGACGAATGACGCACAGCATTCCCGTCCTTCACTACCTGGTGGTCAGTGCGCTGCTTCTGGCCATTGGCACGCTGGGGGTTCTTCTGCGCCGAAACATCGTTGTGATCCTCATGTCGATTGAGTTGATACTCAACGCGGTCAACATCAATCTGGTGGCTTTCTCGCGGATGCACAGCCAGACCCAGGGCCAGGCGTTCGCGCTGTTTGTCATCGCGGTGGCGGTGGGGGAAGCGGCGGTGGGTCTGGGCGTACTGATTGCGCTGTTTCGAAATCGCGGCACCGTGCTGGCCGACGAACTGGATCTTCTGAAATGGTGACGGCACAGTTGCTACTGCTTACACTGGCGCTGCCTCTGATAGCAACGCTGATGCTGCTACTGGCCAGCCGGCCGGGTGTGCGGCGCGGAAAGGCACTGCGCTGGCCTGGCGTCGTTGCCACCCTGGCCGTGCTGGCGTCACTGTTGGTTTCGTTTGCGTGCTTCTACCAGTTCAAGATGAGTGGGTCCGGCCTTCACCTATCGATGGGCGAATGGATTCCTGGCTTTGGCGCCACATTGGGCTTGCAGATGGACGGTCTCAGCGCGGCACTGCTGCTGCTTGTCGACGGCATCGGTTTGATGGTGTTCGTCTACTCGCTCGCCTACATGCGCGAGGAAAAGGACCAGCGGCGTTACTACGGATCGCTGCTGTTGTTCCTGGCGATGATGAAGCTGCTGGTGCTGGCTGACAATTATTTGCTGTTGTTCGCCGGATGGGAAGGCGTTGGCCTGGCAAGCTATTTGCTGATCGGCTACCATTACGAACGCTACAAGGCGGCACACGCGGCGACCAAGGCCTTCATCGTCAATCGCATTGGCGACGCCGGCTTTCTGCTGGGCATTTTCGGCCTGTTCCAGGCCTGCGGATCGGTGCAGTTTGAGGCAGTTTCCCAACGCGCCGCTGAAATTCCGCACACAGCGCTGGTGGCAATCACCACCACGCTGCTGATTGGAGCCCTGGGCAAATCCGCACAGATTCCGCTGCACGTATGGCTGCCCGACGCCATGGAAGGCCCAACCCCAGTTTCGGCGCTGATTCACTCCGCGACCATGGTTTGCGCCGGCGTTTACCTGGTGGCGCGATCGGGCTTCTTGTTCAGCGCTGCGCCGGAAGTAAGCCAGGGAGTGGCGATCCTGGGTGCGCTGACTGCCCTCTTCGCGGCGACTGTGGCGCTGGTTGAAAACGACATCAAGCGCGTGCTGGCTTATTCGACCATCAGCCAGATTGGCTTCATGTTCATGGCTCTCGGGGCGGGTGCCTACGTCGTTGCCATTTTCCATCTGGTGACACATGCGTTCTTCAAATCGCTGCTGTTCCTCGGCGCGGGTTCGGTGATACACGCGCTGCACGGCAACCAGAACCTGAAGCAAATGGGCGGCCTGCGAAACAAGATGCCGGTGACGTTCCTGACGATGGCGGTTGCGGCGCTCGCGCTGGCGGGCGTTCCGGGTCTGGCCGGGTTCTTCTCCAAGGACGCCGTTTTGGGCGCCACACTGGGTGCTGCGAACGGGTGGTTGCTGTTTGCGGTGGGGCTGGGAACTTCGCTCTTCACCGCTTGTTATGCGGGGCGGCTGATCTTCCTGATCTTCTTCGGCCGGCCGCAGCGGCACGGCAGTCATGAAATGGCGCATGAATCGCCCGCCCTGATGTTGATGCCGATGAGACTGCTGGCAGTCGGCTGCTTGTTCGCCGGTTTATTGGGGCCCATCCGCTGGCCGGAATGGCCGTTGATGATCCTCACCGGTGCGATCTCACTAGGCGGCATCTGGCTCGCCTATCACTTCTACGTCTCCGAACCCGGCGCGCGGACGGCCTTGGACGATCGCTTCGCTCCGCTGGCGAAAATGCTACGGAATCGTTGGTACGTGGACGCGGTCTATGAGGAACGGATTCTGGATGGCCTGGTGCTACGCATGGCACGCGGCGCAGCCCGCGCAGACCGCCACTTGCTGGACGGTTTCGTGAATGGTTCGGCGTGGGCTACCAGGCAAGTCTCGAAGGCTTCGCGATGGGTGGACCGTTACTTGATCGACGGCCTTGTGCGCGGCATGACGGGCACGCTGCAGTTCCTGTCGTCGCCGGCCCGTGCGCTTCAAACCGGATTCGTTCAAACCTACGCACTGGTCTTTGTCGCGGGGTTGCTGGCCGCGCTTGGGTATTACCTGGCTCACTAACTTGATATCCCGCCACTTACTTTCCGCCATTCTTTTCCTGCCGCTTGCCGGGGCGTTCGTATTGCTCGCCATTCCGTCGGTGCAAACGAATCTACTGCGCTGGTGGGCCAACATGGTTGCGGCCGCTACCTTAGTTGCTTCGCTTTTCCTGCTGCCGAACTTTCGAACTGATTTGAGCGGTTTCCAGATGGTGGAGCGTCACGACTGGATTCCAACGATAGGCGCACAATTCCTGCTGGGGATCGACGGAATCAGTTTGCTGCTGGTGCTGTTGACGACCCTGATTTCGTTCCTGGCGGTGTGGTGTTCCTGGAACTCGGCCCTGGATCGCCCAAAGCTCTACTACGCCATGCTGCTGTTGCTGGAGACAGGGGTGCTCGGCGTTTTTCTTTCGCTCGATCTTTTCCTGTTCTACCTGTTCTGGGACGTGGTGCTGATTCCCATGTACTTCATCATCGGCATCTACGGAGGACCAAGACGTTCCTACGCGGCCATTAAGTTCTTCCTGTACACATTGCTGGGCAGTGTGTTCATGCTGCTGGGGTTTCTTGCGCTCTATTTCCAGTACGGGCAGAAGTTCGGCGTGTACACGTTCGATGTGACCAAACTGATGCAATTGAGCCTGAACTCCGGCACCGAACAGTGGATTTTCTTTGCGCTGTTTCTGGGTTTCGCCGTGAAGATCCCCATGTTCCCGTTTCATACCTGGTTGCCCGATGCGCACGTCGAGGCGCCAACCGCGGGATCGGTCCTGCTCGCCAGCCTGTTACTGAAGATGGGCACGTATGGGTTCATGCGGTTCTCTTTGCCCTTGCTGCCCAAAGCCTCGATCGAGCCGTGGATTGTGAACACGATGGTGGCGCTGTCGCTCATTGCCATTATTTATGGCGCCTTGATTTGCCTGACGCAGCGTGACTGGAAGAGACTGGTTGCCTATTCTTCCGTGAGCCATCTTGGCTTTTGCACGCTGGGTATCTTTGCGCTGAATGAGAGCGGACTAGCCGGCAGCATCATCCAACAGGTGAACCACGGCATCACCACCGGGCTCTTGTTCCTGCTGGTGGGATTTATCTATGAGCGGCGGCATTCGCGTGAGATCGGCGATTTCGGCGGCCTGGCGCAAGTGATGCCGGCCTTTGCCACCGTGTTCGCCATCACCATCTTCGCGTCCGCCGGCCTGCCGTTGCTGAATGGCTTCATCGGCGAGTTCACAATTCTGTCGGGAGCGTTCGCGGTGAATTGGATTTGGGCGCTGGTCGGCGCAGTCGGTTTGGTCCTGGGCGCTGCCTATTTGCTGTGGTTATACCAACGAACCATGCTGGGTCCGCTGAAGTACGAAGCGAATCGGGCGCTGGCTGACCTGAGCTGGCGGGAACGTCTGATTGTGCTTCCGCTGGTGTTTCTCTCGTTTGCCATCGGCCTGTATCCGAAGCCGATGTTTTCGATCGTTAATGGGCCTGTCCGGGAAATCGTACAGCGGTTGAACGGCGTTGGTCAGGCGAAAGCCGCCGACGGGGCGCCGCAGGCGGTGCCTCCGGTTGTCTCGAACACGCAGCCATGACCACCTTCAGCTACACCAGCGCCGATCACCTGGCATTGCTGCCATCGTTGCTGGTGGCTATTTTTGCCTGCGCGACCATGTTGTTGGACGTGGCGGCGCGACACACGGATCAAGCTAAACGCGGCGTGGTGGGCTTCGGCCTGGTTGGTCTTGCGGTAACGGGCTACGCGCTGTTTCTGCAATGGTGCGCGATCGAAAAAGCCGGTCAACCGGTTATCACCGCGCTGCAGAATTCCGTTACCATCGACGCGCTGTCGCTGTTCACCAACGGAGTTGTGTTGGTGGCAACCGCCATTCTGTTTCTTGGCGCCTACCGATATCTCGAGATCACCGAGGAGCATCGGCCGGAGTTCTATAGCCTGGCATTATTCGCCTTCTGCGGCATGTACTTCATGGCCTCAGCCGTGGATCTGGTCCTGCTCTTCGTAGGCCTGGAGACCGCTGCGGTCAGTTTCTACATCCTGGTCGGCTTCACGCGTACCGACCGCCGATCCAATGAAGCGGCGCTGAAGTATTTACTGCTGGGCGCGCTGGCCTCCGGCTTTGTCGTGTACGGGTTTTCGCTTCTCTACGGCATTAGCGGTTCAACGCGGCTTGCGGAGATTGCCGCCGCGGTCCAGGAGCGCGGGCCGAGGGACGCGTTCGTGATTCTCGCCACCGTTACCATTACGGCCGGTCTGTTGTTTAAGATTGCCGCTGTACCCTTCCACACCTGGGCGCCGGACGCCTATGATGGAGCTCCTACGCCGGTAACGGCCCACCTCTCCGTCGCTTCCAAGGTGGCATCGTTTGCGGTATTGATCCGCCTGCTACTGTTCACCCTGTCGCCGGCGCGGGCGATCTGGGAACCCATGATTGCCTTCGCCGCCGTGGCGAGCCTCACCATCGGCAGCATCGCGACCTTGAACCAGAGCCGCCTCAAGCGATTCTTTGCGTACAGCTCCATCGCGCATGTCGGCTACGTGCTGCTGGGCTTTGTCGCCAACACCCCGGCAGGCCTCAAGGGCGTGTACGTTTATCTTTTGATCTACGCGGTGATGAATCTGGGAGCGTTTACGCTGCTTATCTCGTTACGGCGCCACGGCGTCTCGGGCGAATGGATCAGCGATCTGCGAGGCTTGTCGAAGAACCAGCCGGTGCATGCGGCGTTGTTCGTGGTTCTGTTGCTTTCGCTCGCGGGCATGCCGCCCACGGCCGGGTTCCTGGCGAAGTACTTTATCTTTCTCGCTTTGATTGAAACCGGGCATGTCACCCTGGCGGTGATTGCGGCGGCGTACACGGCAGTTAGCCTGTACTTCTACTTCCGGCTGGTCCGCGAGATGTACCTGTCGGACGGCGAGCCAGCCGAACCCATCGCCGCGAGCCTTGGAATTCGCATTTCGCTGGCCGCCACATGCGCATTCACGCTGCTGATCGGATTGTTTCCCGAACCGATGCTGCGCGCCGGCATCCGGCTTGCGGGAGGCGGACAATGAGAACGGCACAAGCTCTATTGGACAGCCGGTGGTTTGTTCCGGCGGCGACGGCGCTGGCGCTGGCCGTGGTGTTCCCGCTCGGTGTCGGCTACCTTTCGCTGCTTGAGCGCAAACTGCTGGCCGATTTCCAGGGGCGCCTGGGACCCATGCGCGTGGGTCCGCACGGGTTGCTGCAGCCGCTGGCCGACGCTCTAAAGCTTCTCCTAAAAGAAGACATCATACCGGCCAAAGCCGACAAGGCTTTGTTTGTCATTGCGCCCATCGTCTCGGTGGGTGCCGCCATGCTAGGCTTCAGCGTTTTGCCGTTTAGCAGCGGGATCCTGATTAGCGACGTGAACGTGGGGTTGCTGGCCATCCTGGCGTTTTCTTCGCTTGGCGTACTGGGGATCATACTCGGCGGGTGGTCCTCCAACAGCCACTACTCGCTGCTGGGCGCACTGCGCAGCGCGGCGCAGTTGGTCAGCTACGAGATCGGCCTCGGCCTGGGGCTGCTTGCCGGGGTCATGGTGGCCGGAACGCTGAGCTTGTCCGCGATTGTCGAGGCGCAGCGCGACCGGCACGTGTGGTTTGCGTTCTCCAACTTTGGCGCGATGCTAGTGCCGTTTGCGGTCTTCTGTCTGGCGGCCGTCGCCGAGACCAATCGCGTGCCTTTCGATCTGCCCGAGGCGGAATCCGAATTGGTGGCCGGTTATCACACCGAGTTCAGCGGCTTCCGCTGGGGTCTCTATATGTTGGCCGAGTGGGGAAACATCCTGGTGCTCAGCGCGGTGGCCGTGACATTGTTTCTGGGCGGCTGGCTAAGACCGTTTGCCGGCGTGGCGGCGCTTGAGCTACCACTCAATGTGGGCGTTCCGCTGGTTGCGTTCGCCGGCATCGCGGCTTACTGCGTGAGGCTGGCCCGACACTGTTACTACCGGTACGAGAGCGCCATTCTGCTCGCGATTGCATTGGTATTTTTACTGGCGGGCGCGGCATTTCTACTGCCTGCGGTGCGTCCGCAGCTGGCTGGCCTATTCTGGTTCTTCCTGAAGCTCAGCGTTTTTGTGTACTCGGTCATCTGGCTGCGGGGAACACTCCCGCGGGTTCGCTACGACCAACTCATGAAATTCGGATGGAAGTATTTGATTCCATTGGGTCTGGCTGGTGTCGCCGCGAATGCCGTGCTAGGGCTGATCTCTTAAGATCTATTAAAAGTGGGAGATTTAAGAAAACTTTTCCAGATTCTCAGAACGAAACGCCCTCTTCATTCGTCCTATAGACAACGCAACCATACGCCCGCGTGGCTCCTTCCCCCCCAACAAAATGCCACGCGGGTCCCCCTCCAAGACCACCACGCTTTTGCGAGACTGCCTTGAACATGCCAGGGGATCGCGTCTGTTGTGCTCCCTATAATCGAGAAAGATGAATGTTGATCCCGCCGTCCGGAAAGAACTGGACCGCATTCCGAACCTTAGCCTAAAGGAGCACATTTCCCTTTCGGGACTCACGCGATTTGGGATTGGCGGCCCTACGGCTATCCTGGTCGACACAACGGACGCCTCTGCTTTCGCGAGTGCGCTGAAAGTTGTACGTCGCTTAGCTGCCCCTCACGTTGTGATCGGCGGTGGAACCAATCTGGTGGTCTCCGATGCCGGCTTCGATGGCATTGTTCTGCGCTTTCGCGGCGCCGCCATGGAATTCGCCGGCCATTCCCTGAGAGTCGAGGCGGGCGCCGTCCTGCAGGATGTTGTCGACGCCAGCGTGGAGCACGGATTCAAGGGCATGGAAACCATGACCGGTATCCCGGGCTATCTTGGTGCGGCCGTCTATGGAAATGCCGGCGCTTACGGACACTCGATTCAGGAACGCGTGGTGCGCGTTCATTTTACGGACGGCGAGACGACACGCAGCCTGAACAATTGCGAATGCGAGTTCGAATACCGCGAGAGCCTTTTCAAGCGGCACAAAGACTGGGTGATTCTCTCGGTCGAGTTGAGCTTCGGCGAAGATGATCCAGCGCTGCTGAAGAAGACGGCCGACGACATTCGCGCCCTTCGCGATCAGAAGTATCCTCCATCGATGAAGTGCGCCGGGAGCATTTTCAAGAATTGTTTCTTCGCCCAACTTCCATCCTCCGTGCAGCCGCAGATTCCCCCAAACCTGATACGTGAAGGCAAAGTGCCGTCGGCGTGGTTCCTGGAGCAAGTAGGCGCGAAAGGCATCCGCCGCGGCGACATTCAGGTGGCCACCTATCACGCGAATCTGATCTACAACGATGGCGCGGGCACGGCGGAAGATCTGGTGACTGTCATCCGGCAACTGAAGGATATGGTGCAGGAGCGCTTCGCCTTCTATCTGGAAGAAGAGGTTCAATACGTCGGCTTTGAACGGGCCGCCGTGCTGGCTGGGTCACAATAGACGAATGGCAGCAGCCGGAACCAAGCCAGACGCTGTCGGGATTCGGCGTTTTCACGCTGGTGATGCCGAGGCGTTTCGCACGCTCAATGAAGAGTGGATTGTGCGTTACTTCCACATGGAGCCCAAGGACCACTTGGTCTTGGGCGACCCGGAAACCTACATCTTGAAGCCTGGTGGGGCCATCCTCATGGCGATCGCCGACGGAGTCGCTGCCGGATGTTGCGCTTTGCAATTCATGAGCGAACAGGTCTACGAGGTTTCGAAAATGGCGGTTAGCCTCGCTTTTCAGGGCCGCGGCATCGGAAAGCAGCTGATGCTGGCGACGATTGAGGAAGGGCGGCGGCTCGGAGCGCGGCGGCTCTACATTGAGACCAACCAGATTCTGACGCCCGCGATCAGCCTTTATACGGCTTGTGGATTTCGCCCCGTGCCGGCCGATCGCCTGAAACCTTCACCTTTCGCGCGAGCCAACGTGCACCTGGAATTGTGGCTCGAATCCTAGGCTCGGCCGCCGGGTACCATGGAAACTTATGCGCCGCACGCTTGTCGGGGTCTTCGTTTTTCTCGCCGTGTTTCTGTTTTCGCTCATGGCACAGCCGTCGATCGATCTGATCCTGGTCAACGGGAAGATCTGGACCGTTAATCCCAAGCAGCCGGAAGTGGAGGCAATAGCGATCAGCGGAAACCGCATCGCGGCGGTGGGCAGTACCGCCTCCGTTACGGCCCTCAAGCAGAGCAATACGCGGGTGATCGATCTGGCCGGAAAGCGAGTCGTGCCCGGCTTCAACGACGCGCACGTCCATTTCTTCGATGGCGGATCAAATTTATCGGGCGTTCAACTTCGGGATGCCAGGAGCCAAGCCGAATTTCGCGATCGCATCGCGGCATTCGCCGGACGCACGCCGAAAGGCCAGTGGATCACCGGCGGCAGTTGGGACCACGAGAATTGGACGCCCGCTGACTTGCCGACACGGCAGTTGATTGATGCCGTGACACCGGACACGCCTGTGTTCGTCAACCGCTTGGATGGCCATATGGCGTTGGCGAATTCAGCGGCTTTGAAGCTGGCCGGCGTTGATAAGAACACCAAAGACGTCCCCGGCGGTGTGATGGTTCGAGATGCCACCGGCAATCCGACAGGTATTTTGAAAGACGCGGCGCAGGGCCTCGTGTATAAGGTGATTCCTCCTCCCACGGTGCACCAGATCGAAGAGGCGATGAGGGCGGCGCAGAAATACGCCGCGGAGCAGGGCGTCACCAGCATTCAGGACATGTCCGCCGGGCGTGACGCATTGCGGGCTTACCAGATGCTGCTGAAGAAGGGACAATTGCATGTTCGCGTTTCGGGTCACCAGCCGCTGGCGTTGTGGAACAACCAGGCCTCGGTCGGCATCGCCGCCGACTTCGGGAACGATTCTCTGCACATCGGCGGACTGAAGGGCTTCGCGGACGGATCTCTTGGGTCCACCACCGCTCTCTTCTTTGCGCCGTACCTGGATTCTCCGAATACGTCAGGCATTCCGAGCGACGAACTGGCAAAGCCAGAAGAAATGTTTAAGAACATCGAAGAGGGCGATGCCGCGGGCCTGCAGATTGCCATTCACGCCATAGGCGACAAAGCCAACAATACGATCCTGAACTTCTATGAGCGCCTGGAAAAGGAACATGGCGAGCGCGACCGGCGGTGCCGCATCGAACATGCCCAGCACTTGCAAGCCTCCGATATCCCGCGCTTCGGACAGCTGCATGTGATCCCGTCCATGCAGCCTTATCACTGCATCGATGACGGCCGCTGGGCGGAGAAGCGCATTGGCCCCGAGCGCGCGAAGGGCACCTATGCGTTTCGAAGTCTTTTGGACACGGGCGCCAGCCTGGCATTCGGATCGGATTGGCCAGTGGCGCCAATGGTGCCACTGATGGGCATCTACGCAGCCGCGACTCGCCGGACGCTGGATGGCAAACACCCTGATGGATGGGTTCCGGAGCAGAAGATCACCGTAGCGGAAGCGATTCGTGCTTACACCATGGGCTCCGCCTACGCCAGCTTCGAAGAAAGCGTCAAAGGCTCCATCGAACCCGGCAAGCTGGCGGATCTGGTGGTGCTATCGGACGACATTCTGTCGATCGATCCGGTCGCCATTGCCCAAACCAAAGTGCAAATGACGGTTTTTGATGGCAAGGTAATTTATGAGCGGAAGTAGGTGTTTTGGCCGTGAGCAGATGTAGCCGGCCCGTGACCGTCAGAATCTGTGTGAAAACTCCAGAGCCGTGGCACAGCCTTCAGGCTGTGGTGCCAAGAATGAAAACTCCACAGAACCGCGAGCGTCAGTAAGCCGACCGGGACAGGCGCCTCTGTCCCAAGGCGATCGCGACACTCACTCTTGTCAACCTGGCTCATTCGCCGCGTGGACAGAGCGAGCCTGTCCCAAGATGCACCACAGTCGATTCATGGCCCGGTGATTTCTGCACGGCTTCTCAGTCTCAGCGAGCGGACAAGAAGGCCACTGCGTGCCTAATCGCGGCCGACTCACCCCTCCTCCGCCCGAACAGCTACCGGGCGCCCGCCAGATCCAGCTGCAAGAGAAGCATCTCTGCAGCCGTCCAGTAGTGCGGCGTCACGTAAGGAGGATACAGCCACCCGCGGACATCGTTCCAGCGATGAAAGCTGTTCTCTTCACCACGACCCTCCCACCAAGTGTAGAGGCCCGGCGAGGCCTGGTGATTCCAGAACCAGTGCATGGTTTGCTCAGCGCGAGCCCGGTCCCCTAGTTCCAGCCAGTTGTGCGCTTCGGCAATGTCGAAGTACGTCCACTCTGGAAGTTTCTTGAAGCCGCCGTCGGGCGCGCGCTGGTTCGCCCAGCGTGCTTCGAAAAGAGCCCGCAGCTTCGTTTTGTCCTGATCTCCAATTTGCGTCGGCCACAGCGCGCTGATGTAGGTGCGGTCGTTCTGCGCTTCCTTTGTATCCAGCGCCCGCTGCCAGACGGTGCGAATCTCGACCGCCTCCTGACGCCATCGCATCGCCAGGTCACCGCGGCCGCGCCGCTCGGCAATCCGTGCCGCTTCGTTGAGGCCCAGGAAACTCACCGCGTTCACAAACAGCACGGGACGCTGCCAGTCCATGCGTCCGATGATCAGTCCGTTCTGCGCGACATCGCAGACGAGATCCAGATCTGTTCTCGCGCGACGGGCTGGAACAACCGGCCCATCGAACGCATGTCGAATCGGCGCGTTGGCGTGATGCATCTGGTGGATCAAATTCGCTTTGCGCTCGACGGCTTCCCAAACCCGTTGGTCGAATTGGCCCGAGTGCGCCAAGGCAGCCGTCTCAGCAATGGCCCATAGCGACAGGCCGGGCGCATCTGCTTCGGCGCCAAACCCACCAAAGAAGTCGTGATCTGCAAAGTACAGCGCCAGTTGCTTCGCGGTGTCCACTTGGCCAGCCCGGGCCAGCGCGACAACAACGTAAGCGCCGTCACGCAGCCACGCGAGAGGGTAGTTCAACGGCTCTCCGGGACGCGTTTGATCGGCCACCAGCGACATCATCAGGTGTGCCACCTGATCGTCCAGGCATTCGCGGAATTGGGTATCGGTGGAACTCAGCTTCGTGATGGCGCGGGTAGTGGCGAAAGGCAGTGACGGAACTTTGCCGAACTTGAGATCGTTAATTTCAACCGTGGTCTTCTTCGCAAGCAGAATGTCGGCCCGATACCAACCCTCCGCATGTGGACCTTCTTCCGATATCCGAACGCTTACCGGCGCTGGATCGAAGCGGATTACCCAGCGATCGCTAATCAGTAAGCGGCCCTTCACGTTTTTCAGTGAGAAGATCGGCCCGCCGGCCGGCCCAACGCTCCTCACTGCGATAGCAATAGACCGTGAGCCCGTGCCAGTGATCAGTATGGTCCAATGGCCCGGCCGGTCTGAAAGCAGATTCGCATCGTAGTGCGGCGTCTGAGTCACAAGCACCGGCAGCGATTCACCGCTGACCCATGCGAATCGCTGCTTGATCTGGGACAAGGGAAGGCGGTCGCCGTCCTCGATGGAGAGTCCGAAGCTTCCAGGTACAGGACTGAAGCTGCCACCAGGTTCAACGTAGCCTTTCTGGTCTTCAGAGGTGCCAGGCCATGCGTAGACGACGTGCCCGGCGCCCCTGGGCCATCCCCGTTCCGGATGAGCCGCTGCCTCGCGCCGCGCCAGATCTCTCTGTGTTGCCAGTGCCCAGGTGATGGGCGCCGCCACGAGCAAGAAGGTAGCGAGCATACGGATCGCCGTCGGAGAGTCGAGCGGGGAGGCGGACCCTGGACGGCGCATTCGCTGCCTAGTTTAGCTTGCTCAACGTAGCGCCCAACTCGCGGTAGTTGGTGAGGTTGATCTTCAGCTCCTCGAGCCGGGCAACGATAGCGGGCGACGTGAGTGCCTCCAACTGGCGCACTCTCGCTTCTTTCAGGCGGCTTGGCGCTTGGCGGAGCTCATCGCCCAGGTATCCGGGATGGCACATGAACTCAATGGAGCCCTCCGGCAAATGCTCCAGCGCTTCACTCAACGTTTCGGAGGTCAGGGTGTCGGTGAGAAGGAAGCCAGTGAAATGATCGGTCGCTCGCAAGCCCGCCTGGCGTAACTTCCTGCGATAGAGAAAATTGAAGGGCCGAACCGGCGGCCAACCCGTATCGAAGGGCAAGCGCACGAATGGTATCCGGAATTCGCCGGCCAGTCGCAGCACAGCCTTGAACACGGCGGGATGCACGTGGGAGTGCTTGTGCGTGTCGAGGTGAGTGGGCCGGATGCCGGCCGCGGCGATCTTCTGGATCTGCGCCCGCAGCTCTGCTTCAACATCGAGTCTGCCCGTCGCAAGCGCCTTCAGGAGGGCCTTCCAGTTCTCCGGAAGGGCGTCGCCCGTCACCAGAGATGTGCCCTGAATCAAAACCAGGTGGCAGCCAATATCCAGCGTAGGTGTCTCGCGCGCCAGACGGACCGCGTCCTCAAACGCATCACCGTTCGCCATCAGCGTAGTAGCGCCGAGTATGCCGTGCATGTGGCTGTCGACAATACCCGCATTGACGTCGCGCGTGAAGCCGAAATCATCGGCGTTAACGATCAATTGGCGAATCAAGTAGCTGCTCGATCGGGCTCTCCCTCAGAATATTGCCAGCTTGATGCGCAGGAACTTCTTCGGATTCGCGCGGAAGTCTTTGAGTAGTCCCTGCATCTCTCGCGTCGCACCGTTGGCCGAGTCGTAGAGCTGGGGATTTACCAGCAGTTGGCCGATGGTACCCTCACCCGAGTTCACTTTGTCGATTGTGACGTCGACCTTGGCCAGCGTGCCAGACACCTGGTTGGCGATCTTTGGATCCTTCAGCAGCATTCCCGCGGTTCCTTTACCGGCGTTGAGATCATCCAAAATAGTATTCAACTGGGCCACAGACTTTTGCAGGTCGTCGTAGACCGCCGGGTCTTTCAGGAACTTGCCGGCCGTGCCTTTGCCGGCATTCAGGTCGTCGACCATCAAATTGATTCGCTTGATGGTGGACTGTACTTCTTTGTAAAATTCGTCACTGTTAACCAGCTTGCCGAGCGTGCCTTTGTCCGAATTGAGTGTCGTCGCCAGGGTCTGTACCTGGCCCACGATCGATTGCACGCTGTTGTACAACGACTCATCAACCAGCAACTTGCCGATGGTTCCCTTTCCCACTTCCACCTGCGCCACGATGCCATCGACTTTGGTGAGGATCGCCTGCAAGGAGTTGAGCACAGCGTATCCCTGCTGAACAAGATCGTCGAACTCGCGCGTGTCGAGGCTGTGAATTTCCGAGTTGGGCAGCACGTGATCAGGACTTTTCCCCTTCATGATGCTGATGAACTTCGTGCTGCCCAGTAGATTGTCGGAAGCGATCGTGGCCAGCGAATCGTCGGGAATCTCTTTCAACATCGGTTGATCCACTTCGAAATCGACGATGATTTGATGCCGGGGTTCTGTCTTTCCCGACAGCTTGACTGAAGTGACCTTGCCCGCCTGGATTCCGTTGATGCGCACGGGCGAACTCTCCACCAGGCCAGCGGCGTCATCAACGTAAGTGTAAAGATGGACCCTGTTGGCGAACAGGTTTGTATTGCCGGTCAGCAAAATCACCAGGACGGCGATAAAGAACAAGGCCACCATGGCCAGAATGCCAACCTTCAATTGCGCCCAACTTACTTTATCTTGCGTGGCCATAGAAACACCTCAATGCCTTCCAAACCTCTGAACATACGGATCAGTCGAGCTTGCCAACTCGTCCCTGCTACCGACGAATACGATGCTTCCTTCCCTCATCACCATGAACTTCGTCCGCGTGCGTTTCGCTTCGTCCGCGTCATGGCCCATGGGAAGCAGTTCCTCCCGCTCGGCGTCATAACGGAAGTCCGCCATCAGCTGACCATCCTGGTAGCGGTGCGTCACGATCAACGAGGCGCTGTTGCGGACGTCACGCTCTTTGGCGATTACCGCCATGATGGTATTGGCCGTGATGGGATCCAAGCCCGCCGTCGGCGAATCGTAAAGCACCAGCGGCGGCTCGGTGACAATGGCGCGCGCAATACCTACCCGGCGCCGCATGCCTCCTGAAACCTCGTTCGGGAATTTGTTGACGGTATGTTCCAGCTCCACAAATCGTAGTGCTTCGTGAACACGCCGATCCGCCTCTTCGGCCGAAACGGCGGTGCGGCCTTTCTGATTGAGAAGCGGGTAGGCAACGTTTTCACCAATGGTCAGCGAATCGAAAAGGCCGCCTTCCTGAAACAGAAAACCGGCCCTCGCGCGCAGCGGAAACAAGCTGTGTTCACTGAGCGACTCGATTCCCTGATCAAACAGCTTGATCTTCCCCGAATTGATTGGAACCAATCCGATAACCGACTTCAGTAAGGTCGTTTTCCCGCTGCCGGCAGCTCCGAAAATGATGCGGGTTTCCCCCGGCTTCAGCGCCAGCGAGACATCCCGCAGCGCCCACGTCTCGTCAAAGCGGGTGTTAACGCTTTCAAACTCAACAATGTTGTCTTTCGTTGTCATGGCCGGTTACAAGTTCACGAAGATCTGATCAATGATGTAGGTTGCGACGAAAATCCAGATCGACGCCACAACCACGGCCTGCGTGGTGGCGCGGCCGACACCCTGCGTGCCGCCGGTTGTCTTCAGGCCATAGAAACAACCCACCAGAGCGATGATCATGCCAAACAGAAACGGCTTCAACAGGCCTTGTGCCAGATCGTTGTACTCCAGGGCACGCCAGGACGTCGACCAAAACTGTTCGGCGGAAATCAGCTTCAGCATTGGCACGGAAACCAGGTAGGCGCCGCACAAACCAATCACGTCAGCGACCACTACCAGGCACGGGAGCATCAATGCGGTTGCCGTCAAGCGCGGAGTCACCAGCTTTTGCGTAGGGTCAGTGCCTAGCGCGCGCATCGCATCGATCTGCTCGGAAACTTTCATGGAGCCGAGCTCACTGGCCATGCCGGAGGCGTTACGCCCGGCTACCAGCAGCGCGGTCAGCACCGGGCCGAGCTCACGCACCAGCGTGATGGAGACGATGGAACCTACTTCGCTTGCCGCACCATAGGTGTTGAGGGCGCGCGCCATCTGCAGCGCGATGATGGCGCCGCTGAACGCGCCGGTCAGCATAACAATGGGCAGGCTTCCAATGCCGATAGCATCCATCTGGATGAAGACATCGGAATAATAGTGGGGCGAACGGACCAGGTTGCCGAACGACCTACCGGAGAGAAGAACGAAATCCTGGAAAGACGATACAGGCCGCTTCAGGAAATTGAGCAAGCTGCGGCTCTCCTGAATCGCCTGACCTTCATATTGAGCGATGCTACCATACGGGTCCTCCATTCAAGACGATAGGATGGCGGTGGAGGTTCATTCGGGTAAATGGGCGGGCTAACGGACATTACTGGTGTTTTGGTAGGGCACGCGACCAACCTGGAGGCCCTCACTGGGTGCACGGTAATTCTGTGCGAGCAGGGCGCGGTTCCGGGTGTTTCGATTCCGGGGTCGGCCACCGGCACCGAAGAAGTAGAGCTCCTGAAGCCCGGTCACTTGACCGACCGTATCCAGGGCATCTGCTTCGCCGGCGGAAGCGCCTTTGGCCTCGAAGCGGTTTCGGGCGTTCGCCGCTTTCTTGAGCACAAAGGCATCGGGTTTCCCACTCCGGCCGGCCCCGTGCCGCTGGTCACGGGTGCAATTCTGTTCGATCTAGGCGTTGCGAAACGCGGGTTCCGGCCCACTCGGGAGATGGGAGAGTCGGCTGCGGCCGCTGCCTCCAGTGCGCCCGTCGTGGAAGGCGCTGTGGGAGCCGGAACCGGCGCCACCGTCGGCAAGCTCTTTGGGCCCGACCGGATGATGAAAAGCGGCGTCGGATCGGCATCCATCGAAATCGGTGGCGGAGTCAAAGTGGCCGCGCTTGCCGTGGTCAATGCTCTCGGTGACGTAATCGATCCCCAAACCGGAAAAATCATCGCTGGTGCGCGTGTGTCGAAGGAAAGCCGAGAGTTCGCAAACACCGCCCAAGCCATGCTTGGCGGCGTGAGCGGCGGTCTCAAGAAAGAGAACACTACGTTGGTCTGTGTTGCCACCAACGCAGCTTTCGATCGGGTGCAGATGTCGAAGATCGCCCAGTTAGCCACCATTGGCATGGCACGGTCCATATCGCCCGTGTTCACGATGAACGATGGCGACATTGTCATCTCGATTTCGATAGGCGACCAGAAAGCCCACGTGGATGTCGTCGGTGTTGCCGCGGCGGAGGTTGTGGCGCAAGCCATAATCCGGGCCGTGAAAATGGCGCCGAGCATAAATGGCATCCCGGGGTTGCGCGGCTAGGTTGCTTAGGAAGCAGGAAAGCCAGCTCTTAGCTGGCCTTCCCCTGTTTTCTTACTCCGGTTTCCGTTTTCTCGGAGCACGAGCCCGGTTGCCACCGCCTGCGCCGGTTGACTTGCGAGGCCGCGAGGCAGCCTTCTTCGGCTTCGCCGGCGGAGGGTTCGGTTCAAAGATGGTCGGCTGGCCTTCGACGATGGGCTGGGGCTCGTCCTCTTCTTCCTCAGGCAATGCTGCCTCCACTGCGCAGGCGGTAATGCCGGTGGATAGAACTCTGCCCCCATATACACGACCAAGCCGTACTCCTCGTGGGGTTCTGTCCGGACGACCGTCTTATCCTGTGCATAGTTGAGGAATTCGGCAAAGCGTTGGAAACCGTACTTCTGCAGGCTGAAGTTCGGCAGCTCGGCGGTAACCCATTGTTCCAAATCGGCGGCGGGCACGCCGTTCTCGAGTTCCATGCGGTGGGTCTCGAGCACGTCCCGCAGGCCAGGCAAAGCCTCTTCGGGCTTGGGTGCAACGCGGTCGGGACCACCAGAGCCTCCCCGGCGCTCAATGATGTAGCGGCCACCTGAGCCGCTCACATTGATGAAATCGGCCTTCTTGAGCTTCTCGACAAAGTCCGAGAAACTGCCTGCGCCATACGCACGTTCGCTGAAGGCCGGATCGAGCTGCAGCATGGTCGATTTCAACAGACCCAGCTGCGGCTGAACGGCGCGCCGTTCCAGCACTTGCAAGGCACGCTCAACCAGCGGCATCGCCTGCGCCAGATCCAGCGGAGCCGGCCGCTGGCCGCGCTCACGCTTGTCGCGCTCACGCCCGTCCTTAATCTTGTTGTCGCCGCCCTCTTTGCGTTGTTCACGCCGGTCCGGCATCGGCTGTGCCACGATGCGGTCGCCGTCTTCCAGCAGCGATTCATAGCTTACGAATTCGTGGCAGTTCTGCTGAAGAATGGTGCTCGTGAAAGCCTTGCCGCCCAACACGAATACCGTCTTGCCATATTCCTTCAGCTTGTTTACCAGTGGAATGAAGTCGCTATCGCCGCTGACGATGGCAAACGCATTCACATGCGCATGGGTGAATGCCATTTCCAGAGCGTCCAAAGCCAGGTTGATGTCGGCGCCATTCTTATCGCCGCGCGGCGATGGAATGCGCTGCACCATCTGCACCGCGTTTTCGGCCATCTGCCGGGTAGCGCCTTCCTGGCGTCCCCAGTTGGCATATGCGAATTTCGCGACCACGTCGCCCCGCTCTTTCAGAGCGTCCAGGGCGAGCGATACGTCGAACTCCCGCCGTAGTGTCGATTTCACGCCAATCTCAATGTTGTCGTAATCGACGAACACGGCAATGTTCAGTCTTTCTTGCATGAAGTTCCTTTTCCGGTGGCCGGAATTTCTATCGTTGTGAGTTGTTATCAGGCCAGCGTCTCCAAATGTCTAAAATCGTTGTGTTGCCGGGAGACTTGACTCCGCTTCGCACTCAAACCCCAAAGGGCTTATCGAGCCGAGTCCGCGAGTCCTAGGCAACTTGTTTCACGGAAGCACGAATAAAATCGACGATCTTCTCGAGCGAGGCGCCTGGTTGGAAGACTTCTGCCACACCAAGTTCCTTCAGTTCGAGCGCGTCATCGCCGGGGATCGTACCACCCACGACGACCAGCACATCCGTCATATCTTTTTCGCGCAACAGTTCCATAATTCGCGGCACAATCGCTTTGTGAGCGCCAGACAGAATGGAGAGGCCAATGACTTGCACATCCTCCTGGAGAGCCGCGTTAACAATCATCTCCGGCGTTTGCCGAAGACCAGTGTAGATGACTTCCATCCCCGCATCACGAAGGGCTCTTGCGATCACCTTCGCGCCGCGGTCGTGTCCATCGAGGCCCGGTTTGGCGACGAGGACACGGATCGGAAAACTCATACTAACGCTAACCCGAGTATAGAACGCCGCAAAACCGAAAGTGAGGCCAGCCCTCCGGCTACCCGGTTGAGCAAGAGGGAATTACGCCAAAACAGCCCGCAACGGCTGTTTCAACTCTGCGCGGCGGACTTACCACTCGCTGCGCTCCGTGTAGACGCCGAACACCTGTTTCAGCGCGCCCATGATCTCGCCGGTAGTGGCGTAGCTTTTCACAGCTGCCAGCAGCGCAGGCATCATGTTCGCATCGGTCCCCGCGGCGCGTTTCAGCGCTTCTAGTGACTGCGCGACCTGGGTTTGGCTGCGCCGTTGCCGCAACGCCGCCAGTTTCTCTTCCTGAAGGCGCTGCGAGGAATCGTCGATCGCGAGCAGATCAATCGGATCCTCTTCCGGTTGCTGGAATTCGTTCACCCCCACCACCACGCGCTGACCGCTGTCAACCTCTCTTTGAAAGCGATAGCTGGCCTTGGCGATCTCGCTCTGAGGAAAGCCACGTTCGATGGCGGGCAGCATGCCGCCCAGGTCATCGATCTGCTGGATGTAGCGCTGGGCGGCCTCGGCGACCTGCGCCGTCAAAGTCTCAACATAGTAGCTTCCGCCTAATGGATCGGCCACGTCGGCCACGCCGGTTTCATACGCCAGAATCTGCTGCGTTCGCAGAGCCAGCGTCACGGCGTTCTCGCTGGGCAGCGCATAGGCCTCGTCCAGCGAATTCGTGTGCAGCGACTGCGTGCCACCCATCACGGCCGCGAGTGCCTGTACGGCCGTGCGCACCACGTTGTTCATCGGCTGTTGCCAGGTCAACGAACAGCCGGCGGTCTGCGAGTGGAAACGGAGCTTGAGGCTTTTCTCGTCCTGGGCGCCAAACCGGTCGCGCATGATTTGCGCCCACATGCTTCGGGCGGCGCGATATTTTGCGATTTCTTCGAAGAAATCATTGTGGGCATTGAAAAAGAAACTCAGCCGCGGCGCGAACGCGTCGATGGCCAGTCCACGGGCCAGCGCCCACTCCGCATACTCGATGCCATCCCGCAGCGTGAACGCCAGCTCCTGTATCGCGGTTGAACCTGCCTCGCGAATGTGATACCCGCTAATCGAGACCGGGTTGTAGCGCGGCGTGTGCGTCGTGGCGTACTCCACCACGTCCGTCACCAGGCGCATGGAGGGACGCGGTGGAAAGATGTATTCCTTTTGGGCGATGTACTCCTTCAGGATGTCGTTCTGCAGCGTACCCGAAAGCTCAGCAGCGGCCACGCCCTGTTCTTCGGCAACCGCCAGGTACATGGCCCAGATCAGCGCGGCGGGCGAATTGATGGTCATCGATACCGAGACTTTTCCCAGCGGGATGCCGCGGAAGAGGGTCTGCATGTCTTCGAGCGAGCTGATCGACACACCGCACTTGCCCACCTCGCCCTGTGCTTCGGGCTGGTCGGCATCGTATCCCATAAGCGTCGGCAGATCGAACGCTACGGAGAGCCCGGTCTGTCCCTGCGCCAGCAGATAACGATAGCGCTCATTGGTCTGCTCCGGCGTAGCGAAGCCGGAGAACTGGCGCATGGTCCAGCGTTTTTGCCGGTACATCAGGGGATGTATGCCGCGCGTATAAGGGAAGTCGCCGGGCAGCGGCGGCGCCTGGGGAACATCCTCCGGGCCGTAAGCAGGCTTCAGCGATAAGCCGCTGAGGGTCGCAAAGGTGTCACCGGGCTTGAAGGTCTTGGTGTCTGCCACACTCCGTCCGCCTCCATTGTATGAGGTTCCGGAAACCTTAACCTGCCCCACTGGCGGGGATCCCAATGCAACGCGCTTCAAAGTTCTGCTAGCCTAGCCTTGAACGTGGTCGTCAAATTCTTGCGACGATTTCTAAGGTAGGCGCTTAGAGCTTTCCCATGGGCCTCTTCAGCACGAAACCGATTGAAAGCCTCCTTTCTGAGGCTCAAGGCGAACAAGGTCTAAAGCGCTCCCTAAGCGCCCTTTCACTGGTTGCGCTTGGGATCGGCGCAATTATCGGCGCGGGAATCTTCACATTAACGGGCGTCGCGGCCTCCACGCACGCCGGTCCCGCCATGGTCTATTCTTTCTTGATCGCGGCCCTGGGGTGCGCTTTTGCCGGACTCTGCTATAGCGAGTTCTCGACCATGATCCCCATCGCAGGGAGCGCCTATACGTATTCCTACGCCACCATGGGAGAACTCGTGGCCTGGATTATTGGTTGGGCGCTGGTTCTGGAGTACGCCGTCGGGGCCGCCACCGTGTCTGTCAGCTGGGCGGCCACATTCGATTCGATCTTACTTTCCTTTGGTATTCAAATGCCCCGCGCCATCACCGGATCGCCCTTTTCGATGCAGCCGGGAGCTCTGAACCTGGTAGCGGTAGCCATCATCTGCCTGGTCTCCCTCATTCTGATTCGCGGCATCAGCGAGTCAGCCAAGTTCAATGATTTCATCGTTGTGTTGAAGGTCGCGGTGGTCATCTTCTTCATCGGTATCGGTTATTTCTTTATCAACTACAAGAACTATCACCCGTTCCTGCCGCCCAATACAGGCGTATTCGGGTCGTTCGGATGGAGCGGAGTGCTGGCGGCCGCGGGTCAGATCTTCTTCGCTTACATCGGGTTTGACGCCGTCTCGACGGCGGCACAGGAGGCGCGCAACCCGAAACGAGACATGCCCATCGGAATCATCGGCTCACTGGCAATTTGCACGGTGCTCTACATCGCCTATTCGCTGGTGCTGACCGGCATAGTCAACTACAAAGATCTGAACGTTGCAGCGCCATTGGCGGTGGCGGTCGACCAGATGAAGGGTCTTCCGTGGATCGGCTTTCTGATGAAGCTCGGCTCGCTATGCGGTCTGACTTCGGTGATGCTCGTGATGCTGCTAGGCCAATCGCGAGTCTTCTATTCGATGTCCAAGGATGGGCTGCTGCCGAAACTGTTCTCGGAAGTGCATCCGAAGTTCAGAACGCCCTGGAAGTCGAATCTGCTGCTGATGCTCTTCGTGTCCGTAGGCGCTGCATTTACGCCCATTGCCCGGCTGGGTAACCTGACCAGTATCGGAACCCTCTTCGCCTTCATCGTGGTGTGCATAAGCGTCGTCATCATGCGCCGCCGGCGGCCGGACATCCCGAGGCCCTTCCGAACTCCTCTGGTCCCGCTCGTTCCGATTCTCGGTGTGCTTGTCAACCTGGCGCTGATGGCCGGGCTCGGAGCCATCACCTGGGCTGCTTTTCTGATCTGGATGGCGCTCGGCCTGATGGTGTACTTCTCCTACAGCCGGCATCGCAGCGCGATCCAGCTGCAGGAAAGGGCGTCCCGCGGCGGGAACAGCTGATCTGGCGTTCCTTCGCCCCTGCGGCAACCCGCATACACTCACGTAAGAGGAGCTTCTGTGAGCGAAACATTCAATGAACCGCGCCTAGCCTTGAACCGGATCTATACCCGCCGCGGCGATGAAGGTGAGACTAGCCTGGTCGGTGGCCAGCGCGTACCGAAAGACCACCTCCGGATCGAAAGTTACGGCACGGTCGATGAGCTGAATAGCTTCGTTGGCGTCGCGCGGAGCACGGCCGAGCAGCTCGCCACCCAGCAACCCCGCCTCACAGACTTCGCCGCGATCCTCAAACGCATCCAGCACGAGTTGTTCAACCTCGGCTCGATTCTCGCTACGCTGCCGGCGGATGTACATCCTAAGCAGCCGCGCATTACAGCGGCCGATATTACCCAACTCGAAACGGAATTGGATCTGGCGAACGGCGAATTGGAGCCGCTCCGATCCTTTGTCCTTCCGGGAGGAAGCCGCCTCGACGCCGAGCTGCACGTGTGCCGGACCGTCTGCCGCCGCGCCGAACGGCTGCTGGTTGCGCTCGCCCGCGAAGAATCCGTGCCGGCCGAGGCCATCGGCTATCTGAATCGATTGAGCGATGCGCTGTTTGTCTGGAGCCGCTGGGTCAACAAAGTCCTCGGCGCGCCGGAAACGGTGTGGGCTCCCAATGCGGCAGCCAGTGCCCGGACTTCCGAGAAGTAGGAATACGCGTGGGCTAAGGTAGCGGAGCTAGGGCTCGACCTTGGTTCCTTGATGAAACACGGCGCCGATTACCCTTAGCCGATGAGGCTGACGGTGCTGCTCGTCGAGCTGCTCCCGTCAACGGTTGTATTGGAGCCGGAGCTGGCAGTCGATGTATCGGAGCTTGACGACCCTCCGTGTTGATGATGATGGTGGTGGTGTGCTCCCTGGGTCGATTGAGAGGATGCGGACTGTGCGGCATTCGGTGTCTGGGATTGCAAATCCTGCTGCAGCTGCGTAAACGCCGATTGGGCGGTACTCAGATCACCCGATTGCAGAGCCTGGCCTAAGGCGGCGAAGTCGCTTTGAATCGGGTTGGCGCTCGATCCGTTTGACGGCTGGGAGGCAGTAACGCTGTTCCCCATCAGCTTCTGGATTGACGTGTAAGCCTGCTGAGCCCCAGACAGATCGTCTGATTGAAGCGATTCATTGAGCTGCGTGAAATCCTGCTGAAGCTGCTTGAAGAGGTTTTGCGGGTTGACCTGAGACAAGCTGGTTGTTAGTGACGATGAAACGCTGGAGATTGACATGGAGTTTTCGTGAACCTTCACATCAGCTATCGGGCCTTTGGTGAGGAACCTTGAGGGAATTTCTGTAAAGAATCTAACCGAGATAGCTGAAAAGCGTCGTCGTTGGGCCGCCGTCGGTTCCGGCCACCGTGGGCGAGTTGACTCCCGCCAGGGCAGCGTCACTGGTGTTCAGCTGGCTCGACGCAAGCGCGGCTAAGATTGGGTCGGTGGAAACGGAACTGGTGGTTCCCGCCGCAGGATCTGCCGCGCCTAATAACATGGACTCGGCATTGGGGCTTAAAGCGACACTGTCGCCTACGGCAAGGCCGGTATCGCCAAACAATGCCGACGAGGCCTGCGCTTCGGCATTTGAGATGGATAGCTGGGTGAGTTGGGCCGGAGACGCGTTCTGCAGTTCAGACTGCGTCAGATTGGAAGGCAGCAGGCCGGCGTTATAGAGAGCCTGCACTCCGGCGGAAAGGGAACTTGGGGTCGTCGACATCGAGGATTCCTTCTAGACCCATCGGCGACGCACCCTCGCAACTTTAGTGTCAGTGATGTTCAGGGCTCTGCCGAGACAGAATCGCGGCGCAACGGACGGAATTCCGTCAACTTACCCCGGCTTCGGCGCACTCCTAAACTGCCGCGATGCTCTTTAGTCTCTATCGATTGCGCCGGCCGACGTGGCCGGTGAATCAATGGCATCCCGCATGCCTCATTGCTTTGTGGAGCCGTCAGCTTCCACTGGCCAAGACGGCACTAGAACAGCCCGAAAGGACAAGCATGCAACTCACGCCCGTTTCCGCCTCCACGGCCACGCAATCCTCCCAGCTCTTGAGCCTCTACCAGCAGAACGGTCTGAACTCGCCGGCCCAGACGAGCGGCAGCAGCAATGCCGCTCAATTCAATCAAATTATGAACCAGCTGGATTCCACATCTGGCAGCACACCCACGTCAACCACTCCCACATCGGGCACGCCGGTCCAGACGCCGGTTCACCATCATCACGGGCATCATCACGGCGCGGCCACGGGAAGCGCCACCCCGGCGTCAGCCTCGGACACACTGTCCGCGATGTTGGGTCAGTCAGGGAACCTGGCCCAGTCGACGCTACCCGCATCGATGACGACTAACACGACCGCACTGGATCCGACCAGCATTTTCGGTGCCTGATTCCGGGCCGGTTAAGGCGGCGGCTGTGAAGACTGCTATAGCCTCAGCCGCATCTCATTGGTACTGCGGAAGCCCAGGCTCTCGTAGAGCGAACGGCCGTAGTCGCTCGTGTGCAATGCCACCGATTGGAATCCCCTCGCCTTGCACCACTCAATCAACGATTGCGTCATCACCCGCGCATATCCTCGGCGGCGAAAGCGGGGCTCAACGTAGATGTTGAGGATCCAGGCCCGACATGCCTCGAAGTTGAGGGGGCTGCCGGGCCAGGCGGCGATCAAGATTCCGCCACCTGCAATGACTTCACCGTTCAACTCTCCCACCAGGCCGTAATAGGATCCGTCCCGAGCGCGGATTCGAAGTATTCGCGCGAAGCCCTCTCGAAGGCATCGAGCCGGCGTTCGTATTCGCCGCCCATCTCGCGAAACATTTCGCGGCGCTGGTCGAGAATCAGATCCAGGTCGTCAACGCCAGCAGGCCGGAGCTTCATTCTTCGAGTGTAATGACCCGCCCCCGGAGCACCGGCCCGGTAGTAGCGCCGCACTGCCGCACTGGGGATTACTTCAAGTGACCGAAGTTGACAATCGCGTTGAATACCAGCGCATAGGATCCGATCGTCTCGCCCCGGTAAACGGGGTTGTTGGCGAATAGCAGCACATACCCCTTGCCGAAGTGGGCCTGAACCACCGCCGGATGCTCGGCGACGGGTTCGCCGTTCTCCATCAGGCCGGACAAAAGAAGGTCTTTCGTCGCCGCGTAGCGCAGTATCACCTGCGGCCGGTATTCCGCTGGAATCAGGAATGGGTTGTTACGTTCCTGCTCTTCATTGAGAGGAGTGGCTTGCCAGGGTTTCGGCGCCGGCAAGGGCGGAGCTTTTTCCGCAGGCCGTCCTTCGGGACTGTCTTCGTCATCCGGACCGCCTCGGCCGGTGGGCCGCTTATAGTCTTTAGCCGTGGGGAGATTGCGGTTCACGGTGAGATTACTTACGGTGAACGCCAAGCCGTCGGCGCTATACAAGGGCACTGTGGCTTCGTAGCCATACGCGACGGGAAGCTTGTTATCGAGCACCACCGAATTAAGCACGCTGCCTACCACCTTCAGTGTCCTTCGCGGCGCCACGAACACGCCCGGAGCCATTCCTTCGTCGATAGCGAACTGCGCCGTATCTTCCGATGTAATCAGCAAGCCGCCTTGTTCGACGAACGCTTTGAGATTGGCGACTCCCGCTTCGCCCAAGCCGGGGCGCGTGTCTTCGGTGGAGTCCAGCTTGCCCAGGTTCGGAGTCAGCGGAGTGTTTTGCCAGGGCAGCGCATTTCCCCACATCGGCAAGCCGTTGACAATCTGCTGGGTTGAGGCGCGACCTACCGGTGCGAAGACGATCACATCGAATTTCGAGCGCAGGTCCGGCTCTTTCGCCACAGTCTGGGTGCTGATGTACGTGAACGGCACGTGCAACTTATCGAACGCCAGGCGCCACCAGCCTTCGGTTTGTGTGTAGAGCCAGGTGTGCATGAAAGCAATGCGGGGAGCGGCCGCCGGATGAGCCTTCACCGCCGGCTGGCTGGCAATGCTCACAGCGGCCAGATCGAACTGGCGCAGCAGAGGTTTTAGTTTCGTAGGCTCCACGCGGGCGATGATGAGCGAGCCCGGCGCGAACTTCTGGCCCGCGCTTTCGAATCCTTCTTCGCTGATGGACACGTCCGCGGAGCCGGACAGCGCATAAACCAGCGAAGCCAGGCTTACCTGCGCCGAATTATTCACCACGTAGAAAGGTCCGGGGCCGGCGTCCGGCGCCGTAACCTGGCTTAGGTCGGCAACGGGAGACATTGGCGCTGACAGGATGCTGTGGTCCGTGACACGCGACACCTTGGCGTTAAACAGGTCTCCGAACGACCAGCCTGTATCGTCGTAAGGTTGCTTCTGGGGATCTTCCGGCGACCAGAATTGGCGATCGAGCAGCGCGTCGGCGACTCGCGAGAAGGGCTGATCCATGCGAACGACGAAGCTGCCGGCAGGGAAAGTTTGTGAAGTCGGCGGGGGTGGCGTGCCTGGCTTCTCTTCCGTTCCCTCTTTTTTCGTGGGTACTGGGCAGCGCGACCGTTGCCGGCTGCGTCAGGCGCTGTACTTCGACGTGCTGCGTTACCAAGGCCTTCAACAACTGCACCTGGCGGTTTGCATACCGTTCATCCAGCGCCAGCACATACGCGGCCGGCCCTGAATTCTGCGGCTTCTCCACCGAACGCTTGCTTTTTAAATAGAAGTTATTCAGAAAGAACTTTCCATTGTGCGCGAAGTAAGAAAGGCTGGTAAGCAGCGCTGTTTCTTCGTAGTTATTGTTGTCGCGCTGCGACCACAGAACTGTGGGATAAGGCGGATTGGGCCGGTACCAGGTGCGCGAATACTGGTCGGGCGATAACACACGCTTCTCGGTGTCCGCGCCGCCGTTGCCGAACGTTTCGTACAGCCGGCTGATGCCGTTATGCATCGCCGCGAGGAACATCAGGTAGCCCGGGCTCCAGGTATCGAAGTTCCCATGCGTGAATGCGCCGGGCATGCCGAAACTTTGCATGCGCGCCATGTTGTCGGAGGCGATCATCTGCCACTCGCCCGTCAGGATCGGATCGATCCACGAGTTATATGGTCCATCGCCCACCGTATTGTCGTAAAGAAACGGAACCGACTCATGCAGGTCATGAAGCACTTGCGCGTGCCAGTCGAGATAGGTGTCGAGCACGTTTTTCGTCAAGTCGAGCGTCATGCCCATCGCGTCGCGATTATTGTCATGCGCTACGTAGTGGCCCCAGTAGACCAGCCGCGGCCAGTTCTGACCAGGATGCGCTTTGTGCCATTTGTAGATGTCCACCATCCGGTCGCGGCCATCGACTTCGACCACCGGCGTTATGAGCGTGATCATGTGCGAGCGAATGTATTTTATGTACGGAGAATCGTCGACCGCCAGCCGGTAAGCCATTTCCATCAGCGCGGTGGGCGCGCCGGTCTCCGGTGAGTGGATGGTGCCGGTGATGTAGTAAACGGGATACGACTGACTGATCAGGGCCTGCGCCTTGGCGTCGTCCATCTGCAGCGTCCTGGGATCGGCAAGCTGAGCCAGCCGCGCGCTATTCTCTTTGCACTGTCGTGAGCAGCGACTGATCCGCAACCGCGACGGCGATCATCTCGCGCCCTTCTTCGGTGTGCCCGATGGTGAAAACCTTCACGCGCGGACTGGCGGCCGCCAGCATTCGAAAATATTTGTACACGTCTTCGGCGTACGGCAGCATGTCGGGTGCACCCGCCACATCCCCGAGTACCTTCGCGGGGGTTGGAACGGAACCGGAAGCGGGAAGGTAATCGGTCAGCGGCGAATTCAACGCAGGCAAGGTGGTGTACTTCTTGATTTGCTGCGTGTAGGATTCGTCGATGGCCTGCTTCGGATCGCGCTCGAATGTTTCATCCGCCGGAGTTTGGGCGCTGACGGAACAGGGAATGAGAGCAAGAGTGAGGACGCTGATGCGCCAGAATCGATGGTTCAAGTTTAGTTTGCCTTTCGACCAAGAGCGGATTGGACTTTCAGACCAGTGTAGGACAGGCCGGGTAGAGCTTCGCCGCAGGTTACACAAAGATCATCACAACACGCTCGTGTTTGCGGCTAACCATCGGCGTCAAGCATCAAATATTAGGCCATTTGTAAGAAGGTAATTCATAGCCCCTCTGTTTACAGAAATTCATCCCTGCCGCCGTTACGCCGCTTGCTGAGCATCCGTCTCTAACTAAGAAGGAGAAAACTACTGAATGAAAAAGATCTTACTATTGAGCTTTCTGGCTTTGAGTGCAGCCGCCTTTGCTGCAAGCAACAGCATGAAGGTAAACATATTTCAGGACTCGACCGTTGACGGCAAGACACTCAAGGCCGGCGAATACAGAGTCTCGCTGGAGAATGGCAACGCCGTCATAACACACGGCAAGGAGACCATTCAGGTGCCTGCGTACGAGAAAACCGAAGCCAACAAGTTTGCAAATACCGAGTTGTTTTACAAGACCAATACAGGCAATCTGCAGGAGATTGCCGTGGGCGGTACCCACACGCGGATCGTTTTCGGAAGCGCCCCAGCAGCGAATTCGGGCATGTAGCCCGCTTGCTTCCGTAGAAGCACGATGAAGAGGGAGGTGTGCCTTCCGGCCGCCTCCCTTTTGTTTGGTTACGCGAGCGCCAGATTCAGATTTTGAATGGCCTCGTCGATCTCTGCCGTGTTCTTGTACCCAAGGGTTACGGCGTCGACACCGGCGTTTCTGAACGCGTAGCGCATGGCTGCCTGGCGATCCTCCCGGGTGGTAAACGCGCCTTCTCCCACCAGCTTCATGCTGATCACGCCCATGCCTTCCGCATGGACCTTCTGGACAACCGAGGTCACCTCGCTCACATTGCCGAGCCCTGCGGTGTTGTAGTCCTCGGCGTCCATTTTGGTGCCCTTGTGATTCATGCGGATCATGGCAACTTCGAGAAACGAATTCCCAGGAACCTGCCGCAGCGCGGGTAATCCATGCACCGACGCCCCCTGCGCTACCAAAGCCTGTTTGTGCTTGGCTTCCAGAATCCCATCCTGCCACGCGACGCTGTCCACGGGCCAGGTAGCCGTATGCTGCCAATGCAGTAAAACCACATCGAAGTAGTCCGTGTTGGCGAGCTTGCGCAACTCGTCGATCTTCTGCTGAGGATTGGCATTGGGCCGCGTCGTGACCTTCGTCATCAGCTTGTAGCTGTCGCGCGGAATACCCTTTAACGCGATGCCCAGCATCTTGTGCATTTCTCCGTAAGACTCAGCGGTCTCAAAAAAGCGGATGCCGTGGTCGTAGGCATAGCGCACCAGCACATTGAACTGGTCCTGGCCCAGGTCGCGCTGCACCTTCCCGCCCATGGTTCCCGTGCCAAACGCCAGCCGGGTCACCTTTACGTTGGATCTTCCCAGCGTCACGTAATCGGTGGCTGTTCCACCAGCCGCTCTTACTGGCATTCTTCCAGCAGCGGCGAGTGCGCTCGCGGCGAGCCCGGTCTTCAGAAAGTCGCGTCTTGAGAAATGAGCCATTTTCAATGTGTAGCACGATTTGATCGACTGCGCCGTTGCCTCCGGGGCCCGGTTGCGTGGACCAACCGGCGTCCTGCCGGCCTGCGGGATCCACGCTGAACGATACTGGTGATTTAGGACAGCGGCAGCTCTCACCCACCGGCACATCAAAATCATAGGCACTGAGAGACCACAATGACGAGCTTCGGATGACAGACGACGAGCACTCCCAGAGAGCTGGATCACCGATGCCCGGAAGCATGGGGCGAGGCTACTCGACGAGAGCGGCCCAGATCAGGCAGACCGCAATCAGCGCGTTCATCATGTTTCACTTGATTGCCATCGTTTGCTGGTGCGCGCCGATAAACACTCCGCTGGTTGATGCATTCCGACAACTGATCAGGCCTTATATGATGTGGTCCGGCCTGTTTCAATCGTGGGATACATTTGCTCCCCAGCCCAAGTCGGATAATGATTACATTCAAGGGGCCGTTATCACCCACAACGGCCATACCAATATCTGGACGTTCCCTCGAATGGAACAGCTGGGTATTCTTCAGCGTTACTCGAAGGAACGATATCGGAAGTTTTCCGAAGCCGCGCGGGAAACCAAGAACGCGGCTCTTTGGCCGGACGTTGCCAGGCATTTGGCACGTCTCTACCGCTCTCCGGTCGATCCTCCGGAAATCGTGATATTGATTCGATATTTTTCCGATATAACGCCCCAACCTGGACCATCGGATCGCGTAGAACCGCAGCGCGCGAACATCCTGATCGAATACAGTGTGGCCCCCGGGGATTTGCGATGAGTCTGAGGGATGCGCGTAAAGCCTGGAACGAATTCTTCTTCACGCCACAATCGCCCGTGCCCGTTTCACTGTTCCGCATCTTATACGGAATGTGCGTTACCGGCACCCTGATTTTGCTGCGCCCAGACTGGCTGAACTGGTATGGCGTTCACAGTTGGGTGACGCTGGCAACCATCAAGAAGCTCGAACCGGGCAGCCGGCTCAACTTGTTCTCGATCCTGCCACAGGATGACCGGTGGATCGATGCGTTTTTCTGGTTCTCTCTCCTTTTCGCCGTACTGCTGACACTGGGCCTATTCACGCGTGCCAGCTGCATCATTACGTTCGTATGCCTCGCTTCTATCCAGCAACGGAATCTCTTCATTTGTCATGCGGGCGATACCTTCCTTCGTGTCAGCGGCTTTTTCCTCATGTTCGCGCCTGCTGGAGCCGCGCTATCCCTGGACCGGCTGATCCGCGTGCGAACCGGAAGAGAAGGCGCCACCGTTTCGCCAAGGAGTCCTTGGGCTCAACGGATGATCCAGTTTGAATTGGCGCTGCTCTACTTCCTGTCTTTTTGGTGGAAGTCCATGGGCTCTGAATGGGTAGATGGCACGGCATTGTATTACGTTCTAAATCTCGATTCGATTCGCCGATTTCCCATACCAGGTTGGATTCAGCAGCCAGTGATTGAGAAGCTGGGAAGCTGGTTCACCCTCGCCCTCGAATTCGCTCTAGGCGTTTTGATTTGGTTCAAGGAATTGCGTTACCCGCTATTACTGATCGGGGTGCTATTTCACCTTTGTCTGGAATACTCCTTCAATATTCCGATGTTCCAGTGGGATGTGTTATCGGCCTATGTGTTGTTCATCGACCCACATGATTTGAAGCGCTTTGGGGACTGGATAGGCGGGCTGGGCGCCCGGCATACCTGGTGGCGCCGAAGTCCCGCGCGAGCCGGCAATTAGCGACCCGCCAGTCAAGAAAGCCATCCCTACTATTCAAACAGCCAGATAAGGCATTCTCTTCGAGGGGGAAGCCCGTTGGCTTCCATGTGCAGCACGATCTGATCTGCCCCGCTGGAGACACGTGCCGTTCGGCTTCTCCGGGCATTCTCATGTTGGAGGTGTTTCTGCATCGTTTGGGGCTGACTAGGCGGCCTTGGGAGGCACCTTTGCGACGTAATCGACGACCTTTTTCTCGACGACGCCGTTTCCGACGGAGAACTGAGCCATTGTCCTGGCACTGGCCAGGTGGGCCTGGTTGAACACAAAGTCGCGTGAAATAACGAAGCCAAACTTGGCTGGATCGAAGGTAGCGTTCTGCTGTATGTGCGAGATGGCAATGCCCTTTAGTTGCTCAAGTGCGTGCAACTCCTGGTCGCGGCGGGCTTGTTGGGCCAGACGGAGCTCCTTCATGGTCTTGGTGAAAGAGTTTTGGAAGCGCGAATCGTAGAGCGAGGCCAGGGCCATCGGGTTCTTCGACTGGTGGAGGTAGCCTTCCATGGTGTCGATGGGGAGAGCTTCGTCGGCATAGACCTTGAACTCGGCAGTGCGGAGCATGTCGAGCCGGAACTGGATGTCGGCGGCGCGACGAGCCAGGACGGTTTCGAAGTCGCCGACCGGAGCGAGATCGTTGACGATGCCGTCGACGAAGCGCTGGTAGCGCTGGGATTCTTCTTCGGTGCGGAAGTACTTGGTGACGTCGGCGGCGAAGAGGCCGTGCTTGACGGCGTTGCGGGAAGACGCGGCGCGGCCGGTGTCGGTGCGAGGGCCGGTGGACTTCTGCGCGTTCTCGCGATTCGCGTGAGTGCGCGCGTCGACCTCCGGGCCGTCATCGGAGTGAAAGCCGTTTCCTTCCTCCGCGCCGATGCCGGCGGGTGAAGCTGGATGCCCAGCGTTTGGCTGTTTCGATTCCGGCGAAGCCGGATTTTGTACAGCTGTCATATCGCCCGTGATGTCAGGGCGGTCTTTGGTTAGGTCGGTCATTTTCTTATCACCTTCGCTGAGAATTGGCGGAGTACGCCTGAACCAGACGTAGCACCAGCTAGGGCTGCGCGTGCAAAACGCGGCTGCCGCGTTTTCGGGGAAGACGTTGGGCGGAAAGAGGTTGGAGAGAAAAAATAAAGGTCGATGACTTGTGACCGGTTTCTGGGTTAGGGAGAAGTGGCGGGGCGGGGGGCTTTTTTCGCGAACACCTCAGACCGCTCTGCGATGTTCGCTCGTTTGGGGGTTGAGCGAGGCCGCTAAGGCGTTGAAACGAAAGGAAGAGTCGATCTGGCGCGAAATCTGGTGTTCTGGATGTGGCTGAAATAGAAGGAGTTAGAAACAGCGAACCGGTCGTGTCAGGCTGTCCCTCTCGGCGCCCCTCTCGGCGCCCTTGGAGCCGTCAGCGCTAGGCATCGCGCCTCGCTGAGCTTCAGAATCCTTCTCAAGGCCTGGCTCACGAGCTGTGCAGCTTCGGCCCGGCCACTGTCGGCCATCGGCCCTAATGAGAGGCCGTGTTGTCGAGCGGCCGTAGAGTGCGAAGAGTGTCAAGGAACACTTTCTCGAATGCGCGCCCGTGAGGGTCGTCAAGGATGTAGAAAAGGCGGATGGCAAATAGCCTCCCCTCGAATTCCCAGAAGGCAGCCGTGCAGCGTTGGCGCTGCATCGGGGGCGGTGCCGTGTCGTAGGCGACCACGACGGCGTGATGAGCCCGTGACTCGGGCGGCATATCGAAGGCTATTTTCGTTACGCGGCCTCTCTCAGCGGATCGCGCCTCCCGCTCCTCCCATTGCGCGGGCGTTTTCCCAGATTGACCGGGGTTCGGCAAGCGATCTTGGGCGACCATTACGATAGCGGCTCCCCCCTTTGGAAGTTCTAGTTGTCGGAGGTCGCTTGGGAACCTGAAATTAATGTACATCGGCGTGTCATCATCTACCGCGGCGAGCCATCCCGGCGGAACCGAGATGGAAAAGGCATAGGTTGGGCTGACGAAACGTTTGGAGTTACCGCTGCCGATCAGCCTACCCTTGCTTGCCCCTCCCGGAGACGCCACTAGCGCGGACGCCAGGGACAGGGTGATTAGTCGCGTCAAAACGGACATGGGAAGCCCAAATTCGCAGGGTTGGGCGCTCTAAGGGCGGTTCCCGGAGCTCCCTGTGTAAGCAGAAAACTCGACACGGCCCGCCCTCCAGCTTGGCAGTTGGCTACGCCAGCCTGCCCAGCATTGCCCGCTGCACAATAGCCTGGACGTTGGATCACAGTTTCGTTCCATCTTCCGCCGTATACTGCGTTGTTTCCGCTATACAGCTGGGAAACTGATCCCTCACTCCACTGGTAAATATATTTGTTTAGAGTGCCCCCTTCGAAGTTAACGGCGCCCTGTGGCGAGGTGAAGGTCAGACCCGGGCCGAGCCCGAAGGGGTTGTTTGCGCTGAATTTGTTCCCCCTCCCCGATTCCAGTGCTGCGATTGAGCTCATCAGGCGGGGATCTACATTATTAGTTTCTCCACTCGTTACCAGATCGGAAACCAGGCTTGGGTCCCATGCGAGTAGCCCTGGCGCGTGGGCCGTCAGGAAGGAAGTGAGAGTTGAACTCAGCACCTGCAGGCAATCCGGGGGTTTCGGCGCCGATAGACCGATAGGGACAGTCAGAATCAACGGCTTTGCGAAGTGGCTGAACCCATCGGACTGCTCCGCCCCCCTCGCCATTGTAGATCAGGTCGCAGCGAACTGGCCCGGAAACAGCGTCGCTTCGAACGACCAGCGGCGCCAATTGCGGCCAAATCGTTCTTCCAGCCTCTTCACGAAGGTGTCGTCGCCAAACGGCCGCCCCGCGTAGGTGCAGCGGCGCAGGAGTCGTAACGTGATCGCATCCTCGGGCTCGGCTAGCAGGACCTCCCAGCGGTCCTTGCCTCCCTCGGCGCGCCAGAAGTCCAGATCCAGAATTTGGCTTATGTCGGGCTCGCCCAGATGGGCCGCAGCACTGGACCATCGGTACTCCTCCGGCCGCGCCGCCAGGCCGGCACGAATCGGATTATGCTCCACGTAGCGCAGCACCCGGCCTAAATGGCTCTCCGACAGAGGACAAGAGAAATAACGGTTCTGCCAGAGATGTCCACTGCGCTGTTTCTTAACGTTTAGGTACTGCGCATAGCGGCCGTGCACCCGGCGGAGAAGTACGGCCAGCGAGTCGGCCTGGCCCGGGACCATTACCAAGTGCACGTGATTGGACATTAGACAATAGGCCAACATCCGTGTGCCGCAATCGGCCAGGTTCTCGCGGAGTAAGGCCAGGTAGTATTGGCGATCTGCGTTGCTGAAGAACACCGTCTGCCGATTCGACCCGCGCTGGGTCACGTGATACGCCAATCCGGGCCAAATACAGCGTGCATTCCGGGCCATCTTGCCAAGATCGTGCCCGTTGGCCAACTTTATTCTCTAGCGGGACGGATCCGTATTGCGAGTTCGGCGACTTTATGAACCGGTTGATTCTGACTGTCCCCTTCGGCTCGGTGGAGGCCGCTTTCGCGAACACCGCAGACTGCTCTGCGATGTTCGCTGGTTTGGGGGTTGGGCGAGGCCGCTAAGGCGTTGAAACGAAAGGAAGAGTCGATCTGGCGCAAAACCTGGCGTTCTGGATGTTGCTGAAATAGAAAGAGTTAGCAAACGCGAACCGGTCGTGTCAGGCTGTCCCTCTCGGCGCCCTCTCGGCGCCGCCGAGAAAGGCTGCAACAGAAGAAGAGGCGTCCTCCGAAAGTACCCAAGCTGTAGGAAGTCAATGAGCTAGGCAGCGACCGTTAGAACGGACCTAGGCGCCAGAGGTCCTTGACCCCGTTTCCCCAGGTGCCAGAGGTCCCTTGACCCCGTTTTCCCTGCGGTCTAAAGGCCTAGGGCCAGAGGTCGGGACGAGTCAAGGCTTCCCAGAAGCCGATCCTCTCCCAGAAGATGATGATTTCCCCAGAACCAGGGTGGACGTCATTAATTCTTGCGTCTGTGTGAGAGCACTGGTTCTTGCCCACAACGCCTTCGCGCAACAGTACTAACACATCGTAGTTTTCTGGCGGAGAGCACCCGCCATTCTGAATGTATACAGCAAGCTGCTGCTCCGTCCGCGGGTCGACCTCAAACGAGGCAATTCCCGACTGGTCGGTCTGGACCGAAAATGATCTTTCCGGCCGATTTACGCGGAGTTTAGGGCCTCGGTTCACATATACCTTTAGGTCAACCCGCGGTTTGGGGCGGGCTGCTCTTGCGTCGATCACCCGAACGTGAATTTCGGCGCAATAGAGGTTAGCTCCAAGGAGCAGGCCCGACAAAACGAACAGGGGCGTTCGGCTCAACGGCAGCCGCCGTTCACCGTGCACTGAAACTTCCGGAACTTCCGGGGAACTTCGGGGAGAACGGGGTCAGAAACCTCTGGCACCGAGAGCAAGTGGGGCCTGCGAGCACCAGGTTTTTGATGCAACGGGCTCAACGCCAAATTATTCCAGGAACTTCTCATCACATCACGCAACGCGGGAATTACCGGCAAACGGTCTTCTTTCGCGACGAAGATCGGCGCTTCTACTTGGACCTGTTGTCGGAGTTCCTGCCTCATCACGGGGTCGCTCTAGAAGCATACGCCTGATGCACAACCATGTCCATCTTGTCGCTATCCCTCGTGATAAGAAGGGGCGCGAGGCGAATCCTCCGCGCGCCCGCCGAGAAAAGGCTGCAACAGAAGAAGAGGCGTCGTCCGAAAGTACACAAGCTGCAGGCAGTCAATGAGTGAGGCAGCAGCCGTTAGGACGGGCCTAGGTGCCAGAGGTCTTTGACCCCGCTTCCCGAAGTTCCGTCAAGACCGTTCCGGCTTGCAAGGAATGCCAAGGAGCGATACCCTGCGGGATCGTTAACGTGAGTAGCGAAATCCAAGGCGTACCAGGTGCCTCACCACAACGCTGAAGGCGGCGAGTACCAAGATCAATAACACGCGAGATCGCAAGATTCCCTGGGCTGCGTCCATGGCGGAAAGAGCGTATGCCGATATAACCGCCGCAGTAGCGGCAAGAAACAGGTCCACCACTCCTCCCCTGATATTCCACGGCAGTCGCAGCGTCAAGCAGGTCACGTAACCAACCCCTACGCCTAAACACGAGGCGGCGATTAAGCTGAGAAGAGCCAAAATCGTCGTGATGCCTGTCGAAACCATTATTTGCCTGCCTGACAAAAGCCTTGTACTTGGCTCAAAAAATGCTTCCACTGCGCATCTTCAAAGGCTCCTGCTCCAAGAGCGAACTTGTGGGGCCCGCGAGCGCCAGGTTCTTGGTGCAGCGCGCTCAACGCCAAGTTATTCCAGGAACTTCTCATCACATCACGCAACGCGGGAATTACCGGCAAACGGTCTTCTTTCGCGACGAAGATCGGCGCTTCTACTTGGACCTGTCGATCGGGGTTCCTGCCTCATCACGGGGTCGCTCTAGAAGCATACGCCTGATGCACAATCATGTCCATCTCGTCGCTACTCCTCATGATAAGAAGGGGCGCGAGGCGAATCCTCCTCGCGCGCGCCGAGAAAAGGCCGCCACAGAAGAAGAGGCGTCGTCCGAAAGTACACAAGCTGCAGGCGGTCAATGAGTGACGCAGCGGCCGTTAGAACGGGCCTAGGTGCCAGAGGTCTTTGACCCCGCTTCGTTTGCTGACGGTGGCATAATCCCCATTAACCATTGGGAAAGGAGTTTTACTTATGACGCAAGAACAAATAGGGGAAAGTGGCGAGAGGCTGTTGCTGGAAATACGTGGTGCGCGGCTTTCATCAGTGCAGTTCGTGCTTGATTACCTGATCTTGGGCTTTGATGAGAAGGGCGCACTCACAACTCTTGTATGGCCTGAAATAGCGAGTGAAGGGGCGACGCTCTCATTTGGGATGCCGGGTTACCGAGATCAGCTGTGCGGTTTTATCACGAGGGTCGTTGAAAATGTGAAAATCTCCGATGACGAAACAATGGTGATCATTTTTAAAGACCAGAGCCAGATGGCAATCCCCCTGCGAACTTACAAGGGCTCCGGCGAACGAGCCATTTTCACGGCACCGAAGCATCGGCTTTTCGCTTGGTAGTGCCGGCAGCTGAGTGACTTTATGGCGACGACAATTCAGATGCGATTTATGCGATTCGGGTTCGGATTGACGGTCCTGGTGGGGTAAATCGCCCTGGGACAAAGGTGCCTGTCCCCGAAGCTCGTGTTTCACCGCGGGGGTGCACTCCACCTTTCCGTCCCGGAAGTCCCGGAAGTTCGGAAGTTCTCGTCCTTATCCTTCACGGAATTGGACCATTTGTCCTAGCATCGCGCTATTGTGTCGAGACACATAATTGAGATACCCTTAACCCGGTTAACAAAGGATGAGTTCCAAGAGCTTTGGAACCCCACAGGGCGCGGCGGCGGGAAAAGGGCTGATGGCCTTGGCCCTCGTTCTAGGCATAGCATGTGCCGATGTCAGCTGCAACTCGGGTGCCCCGCCCTCCAGTGTGCTTCGCCAAACCCCGGGAGGCGACCCGGCAAAGTCGGACGACCAGAGGGTTACCGCCGGTGCCGCACGTAATCGGGACACTACGATTCGCCGCCAAGCGCGTGAGCGGCCCAGTTCGGTGATGACCAATGAGACGGTCGAGACGATGATCCGTTCTGGCGTCCCTTTGGCAACGATTGTTTCTGCGATCAAAACTGCGACGAAGGTCGACTTCCTGATTGATAAACAAGCGTATGCCCAGTTAGGGGAAGCAGGCGCATCAGACAGCGACAGCGAGCAGATCCTAGAGGCCATGCACCTGCGAGTAATACACGGCGCGGCAAATTCGGCCTCAGCGTCGGGCATAAGAATTTTCCAGACTCCCGCTCAAAATGAGCAGCCTGATAATGCGCCCGTTCCGGTTTCTACCTCTGTACCAACATCGATTCCTGCGGCTGGACCTGCCCCGCGAAGGGCTTCCGAAGGAGTCCCTTTGGCCTCTGCTGACGCGGCGGCGGCTCCCGCGAACGGAGATCTACCCACAGATATAGGCGTCTACTTCAAGGCAGGCAGCAAGTGGTGGGAGATTTTGCCAGAAGTTGTGAACTGGAAAACAGGCGGTGTGTTGAAGAGTCTCGCAACGGCAGGGATTGTGAAGGGCGACATAAACGGTCACATTCCAGGAAACCGCAGCCGGAACTCAGTAGCGCCCCCGCTCGAATTCATCGTTTACACTCCGGAGGGTGTGGCGATTACCGAATACCAACTCATCCATCTACACGAGCAGAGCGAATCGCGTGAGTTTCGGACTGTTACTGGCGGCATACTTCACGTTTCTGGAGGCGCCACGCGCGATCTAGTTCCGTTTGAAGGGAAGAGGGTCGCAGCACGCACGTACCTGGTCTTGTTGCCTAACATGAACCCCGGCGAATACGGTTTTCTCCCGCCTGGACCGTTCTCCGCTTCGACTAGTGCGTCCATTGGGAAAATGTATACGTTTCATGTGGGTGAGTGACCGCAACGCTATCTCGCAGGTTCCGTTCTTCGCGGGCAACTAAACTGGCACGGCGTTCGTCATCACCCAATTGCGGAAGTGGAAGCTGGTGAAGGCCGCAATCTACGACGCGTGACTCGCGTTTGCCGTGGTTGCGCTGTTTACTCGCCCCTCTCGGCTTCCTTGCCTCGTGACACGACTCGACGCGGACGCAACCGCTGAGAACTAGGAGTGCTCGTAAATTAGCCAGTATCACTTCCGGTCTTTCTTACATATCGAGCGTCGCAGAAGTTACTGCCAGCAGCCCAATCCAGGAGATTACGGTTCTAACGCGGGGGGCAACGAGCGCCACAACCAAGACTTCCTGACGACGCTTAAGTCCTTGCCAGCGCTGGCGGGAAACGCAAATCAGCACCGATTCGCAGCCAACCAAGCAACCTGCATGGAGACAGACATGCACGGATTGAATTGAGATCCGGGTTATTGACGAAAGGAGACCGTTCAATGAAGGTAGTTTTTCTAGGCATCCTGGCAGCTTGCTGCCTGTTTGCAGATACACGAAGTGAAGATATTCAAAGAATTGCTACGGCGGAGCAGGTTTTGCACGAGGTCATGCAGTCGCCGGACAGGGGGATTCCCCACGATTTGCTGGCGAAAGCACACTGCGTAGGAATCGTGCCGGGCCTGAAGCGCGCCGGTTTTATTGTAGGCGGTGAATACGGCAAAGGCATTGTGACCTGCAGGACAGCGGGAGGTGGGTGGAGCGCACCTTCGATGATTATCATGGAAGGCGGCAACTTCGGTTTTCAAATTGGTGTTGGCGAAACAGACTTAGTGTTTACGGTCATGAATGCGAGGGGAGAGAACCGGCTGATGGCAGATAAGTTCACCATCGGTGGCGACGCCGCCGCCATGGCGGGGCCGGTCGGACGCGATGCGGAAGCACAAACGGACGCCTTGATGACCGCAGAAATTCTCAGCTGGTCGCGATCTCGTGGCGTTTTCGCCGGGGTGAGTTTGGATGGCGTCAGCCTTCGTCCCGACAATGACGACAACGAGGCGCTCTACCGACGCCCCGTGACACAACGAGAGGTGTTGCACGGTGATGTTGCACGGCCTGCCGCGGCGGGAAGACTGTATGGAGAGTTGAACCGATACGGCGAATGAGACTCGTGCCCGCTCGGACTCCGCGCTCCTCAGCGCCGGAAGACGAGCGGGTTCAATGCACTGGCCGCGAGGTCTCCAGGCTTCAAACCGGGCATCCAGCGTTCGAGATCGCGCTGCCGGTTCATGTTGTCGGGTTCCGTGACGCGGGCGCCATCGGCGTACCAGATTACGGTCATCACTTCGCGCGTTACGGCGGTTGCGTTGGCGGGCGCTCCGTGCAGCGTCCAGCCGTAGTGAAAGGTGGCGTCACCGGCCTTCATCGCAACTCCAGGCGCAATCTTGTAACCGCGATGCCGGATGAATTCCTCGAACTTCTGCTCGGAGTCGTCGCTGATGGGCATATCGCCCAGGTAACCTTCTTTGTGTGATCCCGATGCAAAGTGCATGGTTCCCATTTCGGGAGAGACATCCAGCAGCGGCACCCACATGGTGATGGTGTTGTCGGTATCCAGCGGCCAGTAGTGCTGATCCTGATGCCACGGCGTGATTCCGCCGCCCGCCTCCTTCAGCAAAGCCTGATCGTGATACACGCGCACGCCGTCGACACCGAGCAGATCGGCCGCGATCCGGCCGAACCTGGGCGACAGGACAAAGCGGCTGACGCCTTCGTCTTTCGGCCACAGGTTCATTCCCTTCAGGAACGCTTTGCCGTAGGTATCGCGCTGCTCGAGGGGAGTTCGCTCCGCGCCGAACTGCTCGCGGGCCGCCAGGATCACACTTCGATAGGCCGCTACTTCCGCGGCAGAAGCAACGCCCGGCAGCAGTATGTGGCCGTTGCGCTGGAACTCCGCTACCTGCCCGGCCGAGAGCTGGTAGGCGGCGGCGAGATCCGGCAGCATGGCGACACTCATTTGCATATCTCCTCGCGGTTAAACAGCCCCGCTCCGTTCGCGGCCTCAACCACGTAGACTTCGGGGGCAACCTGCGTCGAGCTTTGATAGGCGTGCGCAACGGCGGCGCGAAACGCGTCTGTCCGTTCGGCATCAACGAACGCAACCATACAGCCGCCGAATCCCGCTCCGGCTTGTCGCGCACCAATCACTCCCGGCGCTGCCAGCATTGCATACATCATCGCCGACATTGCCGGCGAGCAGATCTCGTACAAATCCCTAGCGCCCGCAAAGGATTCCGCACAGAGCCGTCCCACAGCCGGCCGGTCGCCGGTTGTCAGGGCTTCGGCGAGTGACTCGGCCCGCGCGTTTTCGGCGACAATGAATTCGCATCGTCTGCCAGCCGGTTCCGGAAGTTCGTGCCGCCGCGCCGCCAGCATCGGCGGCGTCACCTCACGTAGCGCGTTCACGCCCAGCAACGCGGCGCCTTGCTCGCACTCGCTTCTTCGCTGCATGTACTCACCTCGCGACAGCCTGCGCTGGCTCATGGTGTTGCAAATGACCACGCGGATGCCGGGGTCAATCCGAACCCTGCCGGTCGAGAGGTCGCGGCAGTCGAGCAGCAAGGCACAGCCAGCGCGACCGAGACACGACGAATACTGATCCAGAATTCCACACTTCACTCCGACGAACTCATTCTCGGCCTTCTGGCACAGCAACGCTTTCCGTTCCGGTGTCACGCTCCAATCCCCGAGTCCTTCGAACGCCGTGGCGAGCGCGCACTCCAATGCCGCCGACGAACTCAACCCCGCTTCCACCGGGACGGTGCTGTGGATCACGGCGTCGCAGCCGACCAGCGTGAGACCGGCGTTCATGAAGGTTGCCGCAACGCCCCGCACATAGTTGCACCACCTGGATTCGGCGATGGAGCGAATGTCATTCAATTTGAATTCGTCCTGCGCGTCGAGGTTCATCGAATGGATACGCACGATGCCATCGTCGCGGCGGCGCGCGGCGATCCACGTGTCCCGGCTGATCGGTAGCGTCAATACGAAGCCCAGGTTGTAATCCGTGTGGCTGCCCATCAGATCCACGCGGCCGGGCGCGCGTGCCCATAGGTCGGGCTCGCCGCCAAATCGCTCGCGGAAACAAGCGGCGACGCCGGCGACGCGGGCTTGGGTATCAATGGCCCAGTCATTGTCCAACTTCATCGAAAGCATTGAGCATCGCCTCCACATTGCGCGCTGGAATGTCGGACTGCATGCGGTGCGAAGCCCCCAGCACCAGCCCGGTGCCTTCCGGCGCCAGGGCTTTGGCACAGGCAATGGTCGCGGCGCGCACGTCCTCTACGGTGCCGGTGGGCAGCACTCCCTGGGTCGAAATTCCGCCGTAGAAACTCAGCTTCGTTCCATACTCTTTCTGGAGCCACGCGTGGTCCAGAACCTCCGGCTGCACGGGATTCAGCGTGGTCAACCCGATCTCAACCAGATCCGGCAGAATCGCCCGGATATCGCCGTCGGAATGCAGAATCACCGGAAGCCCAGCGTCCACAAACACCGCAAACAGTTTCGCCAGGCGCGGCTTGATGAGACGCCGCCACAATCGCGGCGAGAACAGCATCGCCCGCTGCGCACCGTAATCGTCGCCGAAATATCCACCCGCGACGCCGGCCGCGACGAATCTGCGGGCGAGGATCAGCTGGATCTCCGTGATGCGGTCCAGCAGCTGCTCTACCCATTCCGTGCGCTCCAGCATGTCCATTAGCAAAGCATCGAATCCTCGCAGCGACCAGGCCCGCTCAAACAGGCATATGCCCAGATTCGGGGCGATGAAGTCGTCCGCGCCGCGATCGCGAATCGTCCGCTCAGCCGTGCTGAGAATCGCGGCTTGGTTTGGATCGGGCCATGCATAGCGATCGAGATCCAGCGAGTCTTTCAGCGGAGAGAAGGCGTGCCAGTAGCCCTCCGTTCGGGTGTCCCAGCCCGCGCCCCACCAATCAAACTCGATCGACCCATCCGCATTCGCCGGACGCCGATAATCGATATCGACCCGCAGCAGATGATTTCCCAGGCGCTCCGGCAAATCCGCCTCGGCGATCCCGAAATGCCCGGCGAGCAAGCGCGCCATTTTTCCGGTGTAGTTGGATTGGGTCGGGAGCCGGTCGACCGGTTCGCGCCGTAAAGCGCGGAGCATGCGCTCCTTCCTGGATAAGACGCCTGGCGCACGGCCGGGCTCAGAAGCCATAGCTAGGTGCGTCGAATTCGGTGCCATGTTGTGCCATCATTTCTTCCATCAGTTTGGCTTCGTTGCCGGCCAGTGAATCGAGTTCCCGCTCGATCCGATCGAGCCACGGCGCTTCCTTGTGCGGCAGTGTGAGCCGGTGGTTGCTGATGCCGCCGCGCAGCACGCCGACCGCTGCCAGGCCCGCGGCGATGGTTTGTCCGTAGTGGTCATCGTGCGAAGTGATTGCGCGCGCGATGCTCATGGTCGCCTCCGGTGAGAGCACAGCCGCCTGTGGACTCAACCACTCGTCGGATTCCGTCAGCCAGTCGCGCAACCGCAGAGCCTCGCCTTTTTCGGAGGCGATGTTCATCAGCCGGCAATCATAAGCGAGAGTTTCCGTGAAGGCCTCCGGTGCGCTGCCCGATAACAGTCGCACGTTCTGCACCGATTCATTGCTCCATAGATCGCACATGGCGGCCGCGATATTGCCGACCAGGCTGAAATGCGCGCACGAAGCCGACTTGCCTTCCATCGAAATAGGACAGCCCGTGATGGCTTTGATGATGGGCCCTTCGTAGGCGCAGTCCTTGGATGGTCCAATCGCGCCATGCTCGAATGCAGCCAGGCTGCGCACCGCGCTCATTGCCCGCACCACCGCCGCCAGCACCTGCGGCAGCATATGCTGGTTTGCCAATTGCATTGCCGTGTTGGCGAAACCGCAGGCGCTGTCTCCGGCGGGAATCGCCGTGCCGATTACGCCCGCACATGTGCCGAAATCTGATCCCACAGCCAAGACGTGTCGCGGGGAGCCAGCACGCCCAGGGCGAAGACGATGGCACGAATGTCGCCGTACATCAGCCCCGGGTCATGCAGTTCTTTTCCGCCGATGGATTCGATGGAGATGAGATGCGCCCCCGCTTCGATGCACAGCTCGAACGAGCGCTGAGTGTTTCCCAATGGGCGCTGCTCCGAAGAAGGGGTGGCTTCCCCTGGTCGCGAATGTCGGTGGGCGTCACGCGCAGCGCACACCGCAAACCATGTTTCTCATAAGCCCGGTGCAGGTGGCTTTCGAGCAGCCGCGTAATCTCCGCGCCCCACTCCGGGGTTTCGGTCATGGCGGGCAGCAGTTCAAATTCCAATACGAGCCCCGGAACCCGCAGGGCCACGGCGCGCTCCAGAATCCTGGTCGCCATCTCTTCGTACTGAGCCACGACCTGGCTCCAGGTGGCTTGTTCCACACTGATCATCGGCAGAGTGAAGTTGACTTCCGGAAAAACCTGGCCCGCGCCGATGACCAGATCAAAGCCGCACGCAACGGGTTTCCTCGATCGTCCGAACACCAGTTCCGCCGCGCTCTCGTAAGCAAGGCACGACATCGACTGCGTTGTTGAAAAGCTCATACTGGGGGGACTCTTTTCAACTGAGAAACTATCACGGTACACTCGCCCGGGACATACGCCGTCAACACTAGTTTCAATCGATATGGTCGACGGGCAGGTGCACATGATATAAGTCGCTTGGTGACTCAAGCCAGTGTCTCTTCGCGGGAACGGTTGCGCACAGCCTTGGCGCACCGCGAGCCGGATCGCGTTCCGCTCGATTTCGGCGGAACAGCCGTAACCGGTGTCCACGTCAGTTGCGTGGCTGCGCTGCGCGACCATTACGGGCTGCCTTCACGGCCGGTGAAGGTGCATGAGCCCTATCAAATGCTGGGCTTGGTGGAGGACGATCTGCGCGCGGCCATGGGCCTGGACGTCACGGGCGTGTTTTCCCGCAACACGATGTTTGGCTTCCCGGCCGAGGACTGGAAAGAGTGGAATTTCCGCGGCCTGGACGTGCTGGTGCCCGGCGATTTTCGAATCCGCACCGAGCCGAACGGCGATTTCCTGATCTATCCCGAGGGCGACGAAACGGCCGAGCCCAGCGGCCGCATGCCGGTGGGAAGCGCCTTCTTCGATACCATCATCCGGCAGCCGGCAATCGATGACGAGAAACTGGACCCGGCGGACAACCTGGAAGAGTATCGGTCCTATTTCTGAAGCGGACCTGGACCATCTTGAACGTTCTGCGCGAACGGCAAGCGCAAGCGGCTACGGCGTGATCGCCGGCTTCGGCGGCACAGCATTTGGCGATATCGCATTAGTGCCCGCACCGTCACTGAAGAAACCCAAAGGCATTCGCGACGTGACCGAATGGTACATTTCCACGCGGACGCGGCGCGGGTACATCCAGACCATCTTTGAGCGCCAGTCCGAGATTGCGCTGGAGAACCTGGCGCGCATACACGCCCGCGTCGGCGACCACGTCGACTGCGTCTTTGTGTGTGGCACTGATTTCGGCACGCAGACGTCGGCCTTCTGCTCCGACGCAACGTTCCGCGAATTGTGGCTTCCCTGGTACAAGCGGATCAACGACTGGGTGCATCGCCAATACCTCCTGGAAGTGCTTCAAACATTCCTGCGGCAGCGTGGAACGCTTTTTCGAGAGCTTCATCGAGGCGGGTTTCGACATTATCAATCCGGTGCAGTGTTCGGCGGTGGGTATGGAGCCCTCGGAGCTAAAGCGGAAATACGGCTCGCGGCTGGTCTTTTGGGGTGGGGGCGTGGACACGCAGAAGACCCTGCCCTTCGGCACGCCGCAGCAGGTGCGCGAGGAAGTGCTGCGCCGCTGTGAGATCTTCGCACCGGGCGGGGGCTTCGTGTTTAATTCGATTCACAATCTGCAGGCCGGCACGCCCGTGGAGAATCATTGTCGCCATGCTGGATGCCGTCCATCAATTCAACGGAGTTACGCATGCCTGATCTGGAGAATTTGCGCCAAGCGGTCCTTGAGGGAGATTCGAAGGGCGCAGCCGCGATCACACAGGCCGCCATTGCCGAAGGCGTGGCGCCACTCGCCATCGTGACCGAGCACCTGATGCCCGCCATGGATGAAGTGGGCCGGCTGTTCGAATGCGAAGAGTATTTCGTGCCCGAGATGCTGCTGTCGGCGCGCGCCATGAAGGCGTCCATGGAAATTCTCCGCCCGTTGCTGGTGGCGACAGGCGCGGAGCCGGTGGGACGCGTGGTGATCGGAACGGTGAAGGGCGACCTTCACGACATTGGAAAGAACCTGGTCGCGTCGATGCTCGAAGGCGGCGGCTTCGAAGTGATCGATCTCGGCGCAGACGTGTCGCCGGAGCGCTTCATCGAAGCCGTCACCAATAAGGAAGCCAACCTGGTGGCTCTGTCGGCGCTGCTAACGGTGACGATGACTTCGATGAAGACCACGATCGACGCGTTTGCGACAGCAGGCCTTCGCCAGAAGGTGAAGATCATGGTGGGCGGCGCGCCGGTGACGCAACAGTATGCCGACGCGATTGGAGCCGATGGGTATAGCGAGAGCGCCGGAGGTGCGGTGGCGCTAGCGCGCAAACTGGTGGCCGCGTGAGCGTTCTCCGTGACTGGTTAGCAGACGGTTTGCTGATCACGGACGGCGCCTGGGGGACCGAGTTCCAAGCCCTCGGCTTGGCTCCGGGAACCTCGCCGGATGAGTGGAACGTCAGTCATCCCGATCGTGTGGAAGCCGTGGCGCGCGCGTATGTGGAAGCGGGAAGCCAGGTCATCCTGACCAATACGTTCCGCGCCAACGCCATCGCGATGGAACGCGATCTGGATGCCATCAATCGGGCCGGCGTCGAAATCTCGAAGCGGGCAGCGGATGGCAAGGCGCTGGTGTTCGCCGCCATCGGCCCGACGGGAAAGATGCTGGTGGCCGGCGAAATCACGAACCAGCAGGCCAGCGCGGCTTTCGCAGCCCAGGCCGAGGCGCTAGCCACGGCGGGCGCGGACGCACTGCTGCTCGAGACCATGAGCGACATCGCGGAGGCGGGTCTGGCGGTGGCCGCCGCCAAACAAACAGGGCTGCCGGTGGTGGTCTCGTTCGCCTTCGATTCGGGTAAGAACAAAGACCGCACCATGATGGGCGCTACCCCCGAGGCCGTCGCGGAAGCGATGCTGGAGGCTGGGGCAGACGCGGTTGGGGCAAACTGCGGCATCGGCGTGGAGCATGCCGCGGTTCATCTGCCGCCGCTTGCACGCGGCTTGCGACGTTCCCATCTGGATTAAGCCGAATGCGGGTTTGCCCCAGATGGACGGAACCAGGGTTCGCTATGACACCTCGGCCGGGTCCTTCGCTTCGCACTATGGGGCCCTGCGTGACGCCGGCGCTTCGTTTATCGGCGGCTGCTGCGGTTCCACGCCGGATTTCATCCGAGCACTGGTGAACGCACGATGCGCCTCAAGCTGATCAGTTGCGAAGTGCTGTTTCGCGAAATGTGCGACGCCTGTGCGCATTCGCCGCACCAGGTGGATCTGGAATTCCTGCCCAAGGGCTTGCACGATTTGGGCGGCAAGCCCATGGCGGTGAAGATTCAGGAAGCGGTGGACCGGACGGCTCCGGGCGTCTACGAAGCGATTCTGCTTGGCTATGGGCTGTGTGGGAATGGCCTCGACGGACTCGAGGCGCGACATACAAGACTGGTGCTGCCGCGGGCCCACGACTGCATAGGGATCCTGATGGGCGGGCGCGAGCGCTACCTGGCTTACTTCGAGAGCAACCCGGGTACTTATTATCGATCGACCGGCTGGCTTGAACGCGGCAAAGGCCTGCAGCAGCTAACCCACAACACGGTGGGCTTTGACGAGTCGCTGGAAGCTTTGATCAGCAAGTACGGCGACGACAACGGGCGCTACCTTTACGAAGAACTCACGCGCTACCGTTCGCAATACCGCAAGCTGGTCTTCATTGAGACCGGCCTGGAGCCGGACGGGAAGCTCGCCGCCGAAGCAGCCGGCGAGGCCAAGGAAAATGGCTGGAGTTTCGAACGCCTCACAGGCGACCTGGCGTGGTTGCGGCGCCTGGTGTTTGGCGAGTGGCCGGAATCGGAGTTTGTCGTCGCACTCCCCGGCCAGCGCATCGTGGCCAGCTACGACGCCGGCGTACTGAAGGTGCAGCAATGACCGGCAAGCAGCGAATTCTCGCTCGACTGCGTGGCGAGCCGACCGACTCTTTACCGCTGATGCCCATCACCATGATGTTCGCCGGCGATCTGGCGGGGGTGCATTACCGGGACTATGCGCGCGACCATCGGGTGTTGGCCGATGCCCAAGTGGCCGTGGCGGACCGCTTTGATTTCGACTATGTCTCGGCCATCTCCGATCCGGCGCGCGAAGCCTCCGACCTTGGCGCCGCGGTGGAGTGGTTCGACGATCAGCCGCCCGCGATTGTCGAGAGCCGCGCTCTGCTGGATGAGAAGAGCAAGCTGGCGGGGCTGCGGCTGCCGGACCTAGCCGCGCCGGGCCGCATGCGCGATCGTATCGAGGCGGTGAGGCTTCTCGCCGAACGAAGTGGGGCCACGCGCATTGTCGAAGGCTGGGTGGAAGGCCCCTGCGCCATGAGCGCCGATCTGCGCGGGCTCAACACGCTGATGCTCGATTTCTTCGACGACCCACCGTTTGTGGAAGCGCTGTTCGACTTCGTCGTCCGCATGGAAGTTGAGTTCGCGCGGGAGCAAGTAGCGGCGGGCGCGACACTCATCGGCGTGGGAGACGCGGCCGCTTCGCTGGTTGGGCCCAAGCTCTACACACAGCACGTGCTGTCTTATGAGCAGCGGCTCATCGCGGCCATCCGCAATCTTGGCGTCCCCGTCCGGCTGCACATCTGCGGGAACACCAAGCGCATCGTCGAGGGCATGGGCCAGACCGGCGCCGACATTATCGATCTCGATTTTTTTACGCCGCTCAGTCATGCCCGGGCCGCCATGCGGGGAAACCAGGTGCTTCTGGGCAATCTCGACCCGGTGCGAACGTTGCGCGACGGCACGCCGGCCTCCATCGAAGCCGCACTGGCGGAATGCTACCGGCAGGCGGGTCCGGCTTATATCTGTGGCGCCGGCTGTGAAGTACCGCGCGGCACGCCACAAGCCAACCTCGAAGCGATGACACGCTTTGCGCGCAGCCACTCATGAAGCTGGAACTTTATCCCCGCGAAGGGCAGACGCTCTCTGAGCAGCTCTTCACGGAGGGCGTCGAATTCCCTTGCGGCGGCGAGAGTGGATGCGGCGCCTGCAAAGTGCGCGTGCTGGAAGGCGATGTTCCGGTAACCGCCGTGATGCAGGACACGCTCAGCGATCAGGATCTGGCGGGCGGTTGGCGTCTCGCTTGCTGCGCCTCCGCGGCCGAACGGGTGGTGGTCGAAGTGGAGCAATGGTCGCTCGAAGTGCTCACCGACGAGGCCCGCGTCCCGATTGAGCCGCGCGCAGGGCTGGGCGCGGTGATCGACCTCGGCACCACGACGCTTGTGGTGCAGATCGTTGATCTCACCAGCGGCGAAGTCCGGCGCGTCGAAACGGCGCTCAACCCCCAAGCCCGCTGCGGCGCGGACGTGATGAGCCGTCTGCAATACGAGATTCGCCAGCCGGGGGAACTGTGCCGTGTCATCCGCGAGGCGCTCGGCCGAATGCTGGGCAACCAGCCGCTCGAAGAAGTGCTGCTGGCGGGCAATACCGCCATGCACCATCTCTTTTGCGGACTGGATGTCGAGCCGCTTACCGGGGCGCCGTTTGCTTCGCCCACGCTGGGCAGCTGCCGCTTCACGGCTTCCGACATTGGATGGCCTGGGCCGGCTGAGTTCCTACCCTGCCTGGGCGGATTCGTCGGCAGCGATTTGCTTTCCGGAATTGTGGCGACGCGCCTGGACGAGCAAGCGCATCCACACGCGCTGTTCGACATCGGCACGAATGGAGAAGTTGTGGTGGGGTCGGCACAGGGGATCGTGTGTGCGTCGACCGCGGCCGGCCCAGCGTTTGAAGGCGGACGGATTGGCATCGGCATGCGCGCCGGCGCGGGCGCCATCGACGCGGTTCATGTGCGCGACGGTCAGCTGGATTGCCATGTCATCGGCGGCGGCGCGGCGCGTGGGATCTGCGGCAGCGGACTTGTGGACGCGGCAGCCTGCGGCGTCGAACTGGGTTGGATCGGCTCGAACGGCCGCGTCCTCACCGCAGACAAGCGCTTGCCCCTGGCCGGAGGATTAGCGCTCAGTCAGGCCGACGTCCGCGAATTGCAGCTCGCCAAAGGCGCCATGGCCGCGGGCCTGCGAATGCTCGCGGGGGGCGGTGTTGAAACGCTCTTCCTCGCGGGCGCTTTCGGCAACTACATACGGGAAACGAGCGCGCGTGTCATCGGTCTCCTTCCCGAGGACCTCCCGGTGGAAGCGGTCGGCAACAGCTCCCTGCGGGGCGCTCGTTGCTTGCTGTTGACACCCTCCACGCGCAGCCAGCGGTTGAAAAAGATCGCAACATTGTCGCGGCATGTCGAACTCGCGGCCGACCCCGATTTCCAGTACTTGTTCGCCGAGATGATGGCCTTCGCCCGCTATCTCCTCAAGCCTCAGACGCGGTGAAACGTCTTACTCATACTTCAGCGCGCCCATGGGGTCGATCGTGCTCGCGCGGCGGGCCGGCAGGAAGCCTGCAGTGAGGGCAACCAGGAACAACGCGACGAGCGCGAACGCCGCCGCGCCGATGTCAGTGGGCGTTACACCAAATAGTTGCGAGGAGACGTACCGGCTGAGCAGCACAGATGCGGGCACGCCAATAGCCAGGCCCAGGATCAGGAGCAGCAGCGTTTCCCGTATCACCATCCAAAGGATGGCTGGTTGTGATGCACCCAACGCCATTCGCAACCCGATTTCCTTCGTCCGGCGAGCCACCACGAAAGCCATCACGCCATACAGGCCAATGGCCGCCAGCAGCGTAGCCAGGAACCCGAACGCCCCAGAGAGGGCCGCGATCATCCGCTCGGTGCTCAGCGTCTCATCCAACTGGTGGTCCAGGGTCTTCATCGCATAGATTGGCAAGTCCGGATCGCGCTGGGCGACTTGGCGCCGGATGGCGTTGAACATCGCGGTGGACCCCGCTGAGGTCCTGATGTAGAAGACCGCCGACATTGGGAACTCGGACTGGCTGAACGGCACGAACACCTGCCGATGGACGCCGTCGCGGGGGCCTTCATAAAGCGAGTCCGCAACCATTCCAATAATCTGGATGTCTTGCTTCGATTGCGGGCCATCGCCAAAACCGATGTAGCGGCCAATCGGGCTTTGCTGCCCGAAGAAGTGGCGGGCGAATTTTTGATTCACGATCGCGACGCGGAACTTCTCGCCCTGATCGCGCGCATCGAAGTCCCGGCCTTCCAGCAATGGCTCACCCATAGTTGTCCAATAGCCCGGTGATACGGCGTTCATGAACGCCTGCATGTCCTCGCCGTCTTTAGAGTGGTAGCCGGCCACCGACATGGTCGAGTCCCACTCGGAGCCGCTCAGCAAAGGCACCGCCGCGAAACCGGCTGACGTCACGCCCGGCAGCCCGCGAACATCTTGCAGTAGGTCCTGGTAAAGGGTCTTGAGGCGCGGCGTCGAATATCCGCTCAGCGCGGGGTCCAGCTGAAAGGTGACGAGGTTATCGATGTTCCGGAAACCGGGATTCATTTCACGCAGGTTGGACAGGGTTCTGACAAACAACCCGGCGCCAGCCAGGAGCAGGAACGAGAGGGCCACTTGCGCAACTACCAGCCCCTTACGCAGCTTCGCCGAACTGGCGTCGCCGGTGATGGCGCCCACGACGTCCTTCAGCGTGCTCCAGATGTCGAGCTGCAAGGCCTGAAAAGCCGGCGCCACACCGAACAGAAGCCCGGTGAGGACAGCCAGTGCCGCGCTGAACGTGAGCACCCTCATATCGAGATCGGCGCTGAGTAACAGCGGTGAGTCGCCCGTGGGGAGAAAGCCGAGCAGAGCGCGGATCATAAGCCCAGAAAGAAGGAGCCCCGCCGCACCGCCGCTGAGCGAGAGCAGCAGGCTCTCGATGAGCAGCTGGCGCAACAATTGCCGGCGTGACGCTCCCAGCGCCAGCCGGACCGCTATTTCCTTCTGGCGCGACAGCGCGCGAGCGATTAGTAAATTCGCCACGTTAAAACAGGCAATCAGGAGAACCAAGCCCACCATGCACATCAGCACAATCAGCGCGGTGGAATAGCTTTGGCGCAGGTTCGAATAACCGTTCGCCGCTTCTTCCATGCGAATCTTTCTCGCCAGGAACTGCTTGCGCATATACTGCGAGGCATCCTTCATCTCGGGTTGGGTTATTTCGTATTTCAGAATCTGGTCGAGGAGCGGCTGCAGCGAGGCTTGCGCAGACTGCAGGGTAAAGCCAGGCTTCATGCGTGCGAAGGTGTGGATCCACTGGCTCCGCCGTTCGCCCATGCCGTCCCAACCTGGAGTCATGAGCGGTTTCATCTGAATCGGAACGCGAATTTGAGGAGAGGTGGAGGGATCGAGGCCGGCGAATCCGGCCGCCGATACGCCCACAATGACCATTGGATAGTTGTTCACGAGAATCTTCTTCCCAATTACTCCGGGATCGGCCGCGAAACGGCTCACCCAGTATTGGTGACTGAGCACAACCACCGGGTGACCTTTATACTGGCGATCGTCCTCCGCGGATGAGAACACGCGGCCGAGAGCCGGATGCACCCCTAGTGCCTGGAAATAGTTCCCCGAGACCAGTTCGGCGTTGACCCGCTCCGTTTGGTTGTTGAAACTGATCGAAAGTGGCGTGGAGAATTGGCAGAGCACGTCGGAGAAAGCCGCCGCCTTCTGCTGAAAATCCTGGTACATGGGGTAGGACGAGGCACGCGAGCCGCGGTTGTTGCCCATGTGCGGTCCGGTGGTCCAGATCATGACCAGTTGCTGAGGGTCTTTCACGGGCAGCAGGCGCAGTATTAACTGGTCAATGAGCGTAAATACGGCGGTATTCGCCCCGATTCCCAGCGCCAGTGAGGATATCGCCGCCAAGGCAAAAAGCGGGCTGCGGCGCAGGTTGCGCAGTCCGAGGCGGATATCCAATAGAATGAGCCTCATTCTCGTCTCCTAACGGTCGAATCACTGATGGCAAGCGGGCTTCCAATGCGAAGTCACGCCAAATAAAGGCCCACTTGGGCTTTCAGCCGCCAGGGGCGTTCATTCCGATGCTTCGGATGTCCGGAATTGAACACCTCGCCGGCAGCCCGCTCGGCGCCCCGAAGCGCTTGAGACTTTCCCAGGCACTTGCGTTTGTCCAGTTAGAATGAGAACAGGCGAACTGCCCTACGGTATTTTATTTGTGGCACTTATAGAAAGCCAGCGCGAACGCGACGAGGTGTCGTCCGAGCGGCTGCTGCGCGACGACACCAAAGCGACAGCAGGCAAGATCGCTGTTTTCCAGTACCTGGTGGTGGTGGTTTTCGTGTTCCTGGTGGCCGGTTTCTGGCAGCTGCAAGTGCAGGACCCAGATCGCTACAGCGAGGCAGCGGAGCGCAATCGCATCAAATCGACACCCATCCTCGCCCCGCGGGGCAAAATTTTAGACCGCGATGGGCGCGTCATCGTCGATAACAAAGCCTCCTATTCTCTGATACTGAACCGCGACCAGATCAAATGGGAACACCTGCCCGCGATCGCAGACGGGCTGCACCTCGACTACAACGAGCTTGTCGGTAAGCTCCGGCGCAAGAATACCCAGCCGCAGATCATCATTAAGGACGAACTCACCCGCGACGATATTGCGTTCATCGAATCGCACCGTGATGCGGCTACGTTCCCCGAAATGGACCTGATCAAATCCTGGCGGCGTCTCTATCCGCAGGATGGCTACGCAGCGCACATCATCGGCTATGTAGGCGAGATCAGCGAAGCTGAGCTCGATTCGCCCACCTACGCTGACTACAATCTGGGCGACATCATCGGGAAGGAGGGCGTGGAGCGGCAGTATAACGACACCTTGAAGGGCGTCGACGGACGGCGCAAAGTACTGGTGGACAATCTGGGCCGGGAACGAGCCGTGGTTGATCCCGAGGATCAGCAGGAGGCTAAGCCGGGCCACGATCTGCAACTGGGGCTTGATCTGGATCTGCAGTCGGTGGCTGAACTGGCCATGGACGGGAAGCATGGCGCAGTGGTGGCGCTGGACCCGCGCAACGGCGAGGTGCTGGCCATGGTGAGCCGACCCACGTTCGATCCCAACAAGTTCACCGGCCGGATCAGCCGGCGGGATTGGGCGCAGTTGACGGGCGATCCGTTTAAGCCGCTGATCAATCGCGCTATCCAGGCGGAGCTTGCGCCGGGCTCGACATTTAAGCCGATCGAGGCGCTGGCGGGGTTGGAAACCGGTGTTATTGACGACACCACCCAGTTTCATTGCCCGGGCGGCGCCACTTTCTACGGACACTATTTTGCTTGCCACAAAAAGGAAGGCCACGGAACGATTTCACTGCATATGGCGATTGCGCTGTCCTGCGATGTGTTCTTTTACAACGTGGGCAATCGCCTGGGCATCGACCGCATCGCCCAATATGCGGACATGGCCGGCTACGGGCATAAGACGGGCATCGACTTGCCGAATGAGCGCGAAAGCACCATGCCTTCCTCGAAGTGGAAACTGCGCAACTTCCGCGAGAAATGGTACGCCGGTGAAACCATCTCGGTGGCTATTGGCCAGGGAGCGGTTACGGTGTCGCCGCTGGAGCTAGCCGCCGCCATTGGCGGACTCGCGATGCGCGGCAAATGGTTTCAGCCGCATGTGGTGAAAGGCGCTAAGCCTTTGCTGCTGCGAGAAGGACATTTCAATCCGGAGAACGTCGACAAAGTGATCTCCGGGATGTGCGCGGTGGTGAATGAAGGCGGAACGGGGCGCAATGCCGCGCTTCCCAATGTCAAAGTCTGCGGCAAGACCGGTACGGCACAACTGGCGGCGACCGAGCTGACCAAGAAATCGAAAGACCTGAAGAACAACGCCTGGTTTGTGGCGTTTGCGCCCGGCGACAATCCGGAAATCGTGGTGGCCGGCTTATATGAGAATGGCGAGGAAAGCTACAACACGGTTCCCATCGTGCGGGACGTGCTGAAGGCCTACTTCGACAAGAAGGCGCGAGAGGGCAAGTCAGCGATCGCAGGCGACGGGCTCTCTACTCCTCCGCTCGGAACCCCGCAGCAAGGTTCCGGGCCGAGGGCGGCAGCAAGCGGTTTTCGGCTATTGCCGGAACCTTCAGTAGCGTCTTCGTCCCCGCTTGGCCGCACGGCCCCGGTTCCTCCGCTGGCCCTGGTGCAGCCGGGCGCGGGAGGTAACCGTTAGTGGCGGCTTATCGATCGTTCCGTGACCTGGACTGGACTCTAATCTTCATCGCTTTGGCATTGTGCGCCCTGGGCGTTTTGCAAATCTATAGCGCTACCAATGGGACCAAATGGCAGGGCGCCTGGTGGCGTCAGATTATCTACGTGGTCACCGGGTTCATCATGATGTGGGTGATGGCACAGATCGATTACCACTCGATCATGGGCAAGATCTTCCCGATCTATGCAGTGGCAGTGGTACTGCTCATCGTGACCGTCGTGCTGGGGGACAAAGTCTTTGGCGGGACTCGTTGGCTTCACGTCTCCGGTTTCACGCTCCAGACATCCGAGTTTGTAAAAATTGTGTTGGTGCTGTTGGTGGCCCGCTATCTGGCCGATTTAAGAACCACTACGGTGGAATGGCCGGACTTGCTGAAATTGAGCGGGCTGGTGGCATTGCCGTTTCTGCTGGTGGTGAAACAGCCCGATTTGGGAACGTCGCTGACGTACCTGCCAATCCTGGCTTGCGGCGTGTTGATGGCCGGTTTGCGATGGAAGTATCTCTTGTTGATTGCATTTGTGGTAATGGCCTGCCTTCCGATCGGTTATCATTTCCTTAAGCCGTACCAGAAAGATCGGCTGGTCAGCTTCGTTGACCCGGAACGGGACCCGAAGGGCGCCGGTTTCCAAGTGATCCAGTCGAAAATCGCGGTCGGAAACGGCGGCGTATGGGGGCGAGGCGTTACGAAAGGTTCTCAGACTCACCTGGGATTTTTGCCCGTGCCTCACACGGATTTCATCTTCTCCTCGTTTGCAGAAGAGCATGGGTTTCTCGGGGTGGTCGTGGCATTAGTGTTGTATTTTCTTCTCATTATGCAGGTGGTTCAGAATGCCCAGTCAGCTCCTGACCGCGCGGGCATTTACATTTGCATGACGATCGGCGCGCTGTTGCTGTTTCACGTGCTGGTCAACGTTGGAATGGTGGTGGGTCGCGTGCCCACTACTGGGATTCCGCTCCCGCTGATGAGTTCGGGGGGGTCGAATACCTGGTCGGTTTTCCTGATGTTGGGTTTGGTCAACAGCGTCAGGCTAAGAAGGTTTGTGAATTCGTAGTAAACAACCCGTGGCTATGCTGCCTGCGGGTTGGTTCGACAACTAAGAAAAAGGGTCGAGCCGAGCAGATACAAGAGAATTTTGGACTTTGACGTTACGATTTCAACGGTTACTGGACAATTCGGTAAACCATTCCGGCGGACGGGTGTTCTTGAGCATGACTCCACCCGGTGGCCGGGCACCAGCTTTTTGTCAGTGCGCGTCATAACGCGCGGCTGATACGTCAACGCATCTTTCAAAGGTCTCGCGGCTCTCGTCATCGGCCCACAAGGCGGTGAGATATGAGTAAAGAGCTGGTGATTGCATCCAATCGCCACGAGACGAAAGTAGCCGTTCTCGAAGACGATCAACTCGTCGAGGTCTATTTTCAACGGGCGAACGAGTATTCGCTCGCGGGAAGCATCCACAAAGGTAGAGTGACGCGCGTCCTTCCGGGCATGCAGTCGGCGTTTGTCGACCTGGGCCTGGAGCGGGACACGTTTCTCTACGTATCCGATTTCTTCGAAGAAAACGAAGACTTCGATCCGGTTTCAGCTGAACCTGCCTTGCGTGCGGCGCCCGTTGGTGATCGGGTGCCCGAGCGCAACCATGATCGAGGCGACCGGCGAGGTGATCGTGGCCGGGATCGCGGCCCACGTTATCAGGACCGTTCGCCCGAAGGCCGTCAGGCTGACGCAAGGCCCGTTCCGGTGCCGGCCGAGGCATTGGGAGAGGCTCCACTGGCTGCTGAGCCGGCGGCCGCGCCCACCGAGCCGCCTGAGACCATCAACCCGACGCTGGCTCGTGTAGCGCCGGTTGAAACCCGCAGCGAAGGCGACCGTCAGGACCGGGACCGCAACGATGACCGGCGCCGGCGTTCCCGCCGCCGCCGCACCCGGGGACGCGGTTTCCCGGAGAACAAATACGCCGCGCCTGGCGGCGCGACTTCAGAACCTGAACCGAGCCCCCAATACGCCGCGCCCGTAGCGTCAATCCGGGAGGAAGCCGCTGTTACCAGATCGGCCAGCGACCTGCTGATTCTTCCTGGCGAATCGCTCGCCAAGTACCGTCAAGGCGGCGGGAGCCGGGTTTTTGAAGAGACCGAAAAGGAAACGGCCCACAAGCCGGCCGACCTCTCCAACCGGCCGCTGGACGAGGACGAGAAGCTTGAAATCGTATCGAAGATCGAAGACCGGCTGGATGAGATTGAGTCGTCCGAAGAGGAGCACGAGGTTCTGCTGCAGGGCCATGGCGCCGTGGTTCACGCTGAGCCCACATCGGCCGCCGGCATCGCCCCGCTGATTCTTCGCCCGGAGATTAAGGCAAGTCCTGAGATTGTCCCGGTCGACGAAGGCGAGCACGCGATGGCAGCGGAGGCTGAGGTACGACGCACATCGCTCGCCGATTCGCATCCCCTCTCGCTGATTCATTCCGATGAGGCCGCGGCAGCCTACGAAGCGCGGATTGAGGCCGAACTGCACGAGGCTATCCGAGGCGATCAGGTAGAACCAGTTGAGCCCGAGGCAGCTGAAGAGGCGGAAGCCGGACTCTCAGACGAAGAACGCGCCGAAGAGCTGGCTGAGGATCTGATTTCAGAGGATGTTGCGGCGGAAGAGACCGCCGAAGAATTCGAAGATGAGCCAGAGGAAGGCGAAGCCGTTGCCGGGGCGGAAGCAGTGGTCACTGCTCAATCGCCTCAGGGAGAAACGCCGGAATCGGGGCCAGCCACGCAAACGGCTTCGATCCGTGAACAGGGCGGCCGTTCCATGCACCGCATGTCCCGCCGGATGCGCAGACGCCGTGGCGGGAATCGCTTTGGCGCCCAGGCAGCGCCTGCCGCGGTGACGGAAGTGACTCAGGCTGTCGCCGGCGCGCCCGCCGTGGAAGTGCGCCCGGAACCCGAGGCCCGTCCCGAGGTTCGCACTGAGCGCGTTGAAAGGCCGGAACGGGCCGAGCAACGTGAAGAGCGGTCGGCGCCAGCGCCGGAACGTGTGTACCCCTCCATCACCGACCTTCTGAAGGCCGGCCAGGAGATCATCGTCCAGATTGCCAAGGAGCCGCTAGGGCAAAAGGGCGCTCGCATCACTTCGCATATTGCGCTACCCGGCCGCTACGTGGTCTTCATGCCCAGCGTGGATCACCTGGGGGTTTCGCGCAAGATCGCCAGCGATGAGGAGCGCCTTCGGTTGAAGCGCATCCTGCAAGCGCATCGCGTGGGATCGAGCGGGGGCTTCATTGTCCGCACAGCCGGCGAAGGCCACACCGAAGAAGAGATTGCGGCTGACATGAACTTTCTGCACAATCTCTGGGTCGACATCAAGGAGAAAGCGGAGAAACGTCCCGCGCCCGCGCTGCTGCATCACGACCTCGATCTGGTGCAGCGAATTCTGCGCGACCAGGTGACGGAGGAATACAAATCCATCTGGGCCGATAACGAAGAGATGTACGAGAGCGTGCTGCGCTTTGTGCAGCGCTTCCAGCCCGCCCTGGTGAGCCGGGTGAAGATGTACACGCGCTCGGCGCCCATCTTCGATGCCTTCGGCATCACGCAGGAGCTGGAAAAGGCACTGCGGCCCAAGGTTTGGCTAAAGTCGGGCGGCTATATCGTCATTAACCAGACCGAAGCGCTGGTGGCTATCGACGTCAATACCGGAAAGTACGTCGGCAAGTCCAACCGCCTGGAAGACACCATCGTGAAGACCAACACGGAGGCAGTGAAGGAGATTGTCCGACAGATACGACTGCGCGATCTCGGTGGCATCATCGTGGTCGACTTCATCGATATGGACGAGCGCAAGAATCGGCAGAAGGTGATGCAAACCCTCGAAGAGGCCATGCGCGCCGACAAAGCGCCGTACAAGATTCTTCAGTTCAACGATTTCGGCTTAGTCGCGATCACCCGCAAACGGGTGAAACAGAGCCTGGAACGGACACTTTGCGCTCCCTGCCCCTATTGCGAAGGTGCGGGCTACGTAAAGAGCGTTCAGACCATCATTGGCGAGATCCTCATCGAGGCGCAAAAAATCGCTAAGGCCGTGGACGCCAAGGATGTTGTCTTACGCGTCCATCCCGATGTGGCTAAGGTGTTGAAGTCGAATAACAACCAATTCCTGGAAGAACTCGAGCAGATCTTGAGCCGACCTGTCCTGGTGGTGGGCGATGCGGCCTTACACCACGAGAAGTTCGATCTAGCCTAAGCGCTGCTGAAAAAGGCCGAAATCGGCTTGCTCTGCTCCGAGGTATGGAGCTTTGCGCGGCGGCTATGCCCGCGGTTCAGAGCTGGAGTTTCCTGGTTCGGCCTGGTTCGAGTCGCTTACCTTCGACTGGAACTCCGAGCCGGAGACTGTCCATTGTGCGAGAGGCCGCGGATGACGGTTTGGGTGGAGTGGACGTCCTTCCGCTGGATGGCCTCTGCGAGTGCCTGGAGAGAGTGGTTCCCCGTCTTGGGAGTAGGCGCACAGCGGAACATGGGATAGATTTCACCGAACTTCGCGACCAAGTCAGGATCGCGCCATCCGAGGTTGGTCTCCTCCTGGAGAATGAGCATCGCATGCTCGGGCAGATAGGCCTCCTTGTAGGGACGCTTGCTGGTGAGCGCATCGAAGATGTCCGCGATCTGTATGATCCGCGCCAGCAGAGGGATCTCCTCGCCGCGGAGTCCGTCAGGATAGCCTGAGCCATTCCAACGCTCGTGGTGAGATCGGATGATAGGCAGGGTATCGCGCAGCGAGCGCATCTTCTGGCAGATCCTTTCGCCACGCACGGTGTGTTCGCGCATTACGACCCACTCCTCTGTGGTGAGCGGCCCCGCCTTAAACAGGATGTGGTCGGGAATGCCGACTTTGCCGATATCGTGCAGGAAGCCACCGCGCTGCAACGAGACCAGATCTGAGGCAGACAGACCCAGAGCAATCCCAAGGCTGGAGGCGAGCAGTGCGATTCGCTGGCAGTGTTCGGCCATGGCGGGATCACGCTCCTCTACGGACTGCGCCAGCGAGAAGAGGACCGCCTCCGCGTCATCGAGCGAATCCAGCGTCGCTTTCAGGCGCAGGCTAGCCAGCACCCGAGCTTGCACCGCCTTGGGGCGGAGCGGCTTCAAGAGAAAGTCGTGAGCGCCGGAGGCGATGGCGATGACCTCCTTTTCCGCCTGGTCGTCCGGAGCCAGAAGAAAGATCGGAATGAACTGGGTGGTGGAGTTGCTTTTCAGGATTCGGCAGAACATGGGGCCGCCGATCTCAGGCGCCATCAGATCCACCAGCACCAAGTCAATCCGCTCGTTGGCAATCAAGTTCAGGGCCTGAGAAGTTGAACTGGCTTCCACCAAGTCATTCCCTAGTTCCCGCAGGACGCCCTGGAGAATGCGGCGATTGGACTGAGAATGGTCGACGATTAGGATGCGGCTCTCGGAAGGTACTAAGAGTGGCCTATTGGCGGTCGCGCCCGCCGCCAGGGCGATTACGTTTCCCGATTCACGGCTCTCGGCTTGCAGTGACGGGTAGAGTTGGCCCACAGTTAGGGTATCGGTTCAGCTGGCACGAGACTTTAATCTAGCGGCCGACCAGAGCAATCAGGGTCTGGTCGTCGACCAGGTCCTGGCCCCCACCGAGCGTGGCTAGCTCGGCTTGTATCTCTTCGACCGCGGCTTGAGCAGTCCGGCTCCTGGATGCCAGCAGCAATTCGACGAAGCCGTCTTCGCCCAGTTCGGTTAGCTCTGAGCTGTGGCCGTTGGCCACTGTGCAGTCTGTCGCTCCGTCGGTGAAAGCGAACAGATGGTCGCCGGGCCCGAGCTTGACGGACCCCGTGGCGCACTCCCAGCGAGGAAACAGGCCCACCACCGTGCTGGTTGCGGCGAGCCGCTCCGACTCGCCCGACGACTTAATCAGGAGGGGGGAGGGATGCCCGCCATTGACGAAGCGCATGGTGCGGGCCGGCTCGTCGTAGTCAAAGTAGAACAGGGTGACGTACTGCTCGGGCGGCGTGGCGTCATAGAAGAGCCGGTTGACCGCGGTCAGCAGTTCGGCCGGCTCGCGCGTGCCGCTTTCGATCTGGCTACGGAACGAAGCTTGCAAGTTCGCCATGAGCATGGCAGCGCCAACGCCCTTGCCCGACACGTCGGCCAGAACGCCCGAAAGGCGGCCTTCACCGAGATCGAAGAAGTCGAAATAATCGCCGCCGACCGCCCGCGCCGGCACACAGCGCCCCGCGTAATCGAGCGTGGGCATTGGTTTCAGCTTCTGCGGGAACAACTTCTGTTGCACATGACGGGCGATATCCAATTCGCTTTTGGTGCTGTCGACCACGCGCCGCGCCGCAGCGGCCCGGTCGAGCTCTTTGTTGATGGTCTGCAACAACCGTGAGTTGTCCCATGGTTTCTGCACGAAGTCAGAGGCGCCCAGCCGCATGGCCTCGACCGCCAGTTCGACGTTGCCCCAGGCCGTCATGACAACAATGGGCAGCTTGTCGAACCGCTTGCGCAATTCCGTGAGCAGCGCCAAGCCTTCCTGGCCTGAGGTCGTATCGCGGGTGTAGTTGAGATCCATCAGGACCAGGTCGAAGGGCTGGCCGATGGCCGCCAAGGCTCGCGGCGGGGAATCGACCGATTCCGCGACGAAGCCATTCATCTTGAGCAGCAGTTCCAGGGCGGTCAGTATGTCGAGCTGATCGTCAACGACCAGGATTCGCGGCCGTTTACGAGGCTCGGATGCGGTGGAGGACCTGGGGGAAGGGTTTGGGATCAAGGCGCTGCCGCCAACATCGAGGCGTTCTACCACTGTATCGCTCGTCTCCTGCATCGCAAATCCGCTCGCCTTAGCGGTTGCACTCCGACGGCCAACGCTCCGGGCGTGAGTTTTCTGGTAGTTGGCGGGTCGGGCCCGGACAGAGCGCGCCCAACGTCAACATCCGGGGGAAAGCACTGTTCGGAACCGGACAGCTGGTATGTCGGTACGGATAAACGCCAATGCTAAACTGGAGTCTGCCGGCGAGCACGGGCTTCTTGGTTGTGCTCAGAAGCGTTCTAGCCGCCAGGCTCCACGCTGGATTCTTCGGAGTGTTCTCAACCCAAGGAGAGATGGCCGAGTGGTTGAAGGCGCACGCTTGGAAAGCGTGTTTAGGGGAAACTCTAACGTGGGTTCGAATCCCACTCTCTCCGCCAGAAAAACTGAAATATAGGTAACACTTTTGGGCCGAACGGGTTGTCGTGGGCTGCGCTGCCTGGACTGCGCGGCGAAATGAGACACGGACTTTCGGGGGGCCGTCCGCCATGTTACGAGGTCATAAACGGCTCAGCCGCGTTCAGCCGGCAGCCTTCAGCAAGCGAACGCCCTTGTGTGGGAACTTCCGGAAGTTCCCCAAACAGAACGGGAAGTGCTGTCTATTGGCGCTTTCAAAGGTTCGCCACCCCCTGCGCAAAGGTCATTTCTTTGTCCAAAGCTCACTTGAACAAGAGATTCCGCAACTCCATCTGTGCACCTGTGCGAGGGTAGAAGAGTCGTTTCCCTGAGAAGACCGTTATTGGAGGAGGCATTGTGATTGAGCCGCGCTATGGCATTCTGCAGACCCTGTTCGCCGATCGGGTCTTTCGCATTCCGCATTATCAGCGCTTTTACAGTTGGCAAAGGCGACAACGCGAAGACCTCTTTAACGACCTTAAGAAGCTAGCAAGTGGCAGTGATGATCAACACCATTTTATGGCGACCTTAGTCTGCCATCGGACTGCCGAGACCAAGGATGTGGGTGCCGTGCAATACAGGGTCTATGATGTGGTGGATGGACAGCAGCGCCTCACGACGCTAATCCTGCTTTTGAAGTCTATTGAGTTAGCCCTGCCCGAAGCGTCCGAAGACCGAACTGATTTGGCGAAGACCTTGGTCAAACGTGACGGTCACCTAATTCTGCTTCAGACCAACAATGCCAACGAATTCAACTTCAATCGGTTTATCCGCGAGGGAATCGCGCCCAGTGGAACGGAGATCCAGACCCATTCCGACCGGAATCTGGCCAGTGCAATTCGAGAATGCGCACAATTCGTTGAGTCGTGGACGTTGTCCCGGGATATTTTGTCCCTGATGCGTCTTGTGCTGCATCGACTTGGGTTTGTCGTTTTCGATACTGAGGACAGCCGTGTCGTCTACACCGTTTTCGAGGTGCTAAACAGCCGTGGCTTGGCCGTTGATTGGTTGGATAAGACCAAGAGCGTCCTTATGGGAAGAATGCACGAACTGTCTGTGTCCCCGGCGGCGACTGAAGCCGAGATTGCATCACTTCAAGGCACCTGGGGCCAGATCTATCGCGAGATCTCTAAAGAGGACGTACCCGGTGAGGAAATACTTCGAATTACTTCGACGCTACACTACGGCCCAGGTCAAGGAAAGCCGCGCTCAGCGGAGGAGTCCTTGGATTTGTTGAAGAAGGAGGCAGTCTCGTTCGAGAAGCCAAGGCAGATCTCAATGAGGCTGCTGGATGCAGCGCGAAAGCTTGTGGGCCTGTATGCCAGCCCACACCTTGGACCCGTCACCGAGATCTTGCACGCGCGATTACTCGCAGTCGCACTAATGTCCGCGACGGGGGTGACTGAGGACGAACGGCGGAAGCTACTGGAGCAGTGGGAGCGAGTTACGTTTCGCATCTTCGGGCTTTTTGACAAGGACTCACGGACCAAAATCGGCGACTATGTTCGTCTCGCCTCAAGAATAGTTCAGGAGAATATCGAAACCCGAACCTACAATCAGATTATGGCCGGCCTCAGGGAACTCGGTAAAGAATATCCAATCGATGATGCCCTCAAGGGTGGGTTGATCGGAGGAGATTGCTACGACCATCCTGAGGAGTGTCGATACTTACTTTGGTCATACGAGGAGTATCTCGCACAGAAGCTTGGTGGGTCTGCGACGGTGGATGAGCACGAAAAAAGCGGAATTTGGAAGCTCCGCGCGTCCGATTCCATCGAGCACATTTTCCCGCAGAATCCAGCAGGGTCGGCCTGGATTGGCAAAATGTGTGCTCCTGACGGCACCCCTCAACCCCTTAAGCCAAATGTGGGAAGAATTGGGAACTTATTGCTTCTTCCAATTCAGCTGAACCAGGAAGCTAAGAATTACTCATTTGAAGAAAAGAAGAAGGCATACGCCAAACATAATCTGAGGATGGTTCTAGAAGTGCTCAACGTGGACGATTGGACGTTGTCTGCGATAGCGACTAGAGAAGCTCAAATTGTTGCATGGGCGAAGACTCGCTGGGCTGACGTTTAGGTCAGAGGCGAGGGGCATGCCCTGAACGTCGCAAATATCCTCATCCCCCGCTCCGAAGGGCTCCTTATTACCCTTGCGATGATTACGGGGCAGTCTTAACCACGCGGGCAAATCGCCAAACGTTCACCTTGGAGTATGGCTATCCTCGATAGGTATTTTCCTCTGCTTCGTTGTGCTGTTCTCTTCCTTTGACGTAAAGTCCATGGCGATCGCTGCGGCCGTTTGTTGCGCCTGCTTCCCGGTAATCAGAGATTACTTAGCTCCCGAATCAACGGCGCTGTGGTCGCTCCCGTCTCGGCCATCATCGACAACAGCTTCAACCGGCTGCTGACCGCACCGGTCTTTGCCGAGAATGAGACGGCGAAGGGGGGCCGGAGGGTACAGGGCCGAAGGGGCCTTGAAGGTGGACTGCGCGGCGAAATGAGACACGGACTTTCGGGGATAGTCCGCCATGCTACGAGGTCATAAACGGCTGAGCCGCGTTCAGCCAGCAGCCTTCAGCAAGCGAGCGCCCTGGTGTGGGCGTAGTTTACGATGAGTCTGCTCGAGGCGCTCGGCGAATTCATCGCTGCCAACCGGCCGGCCCGTGAACGTTCCGCATCGGTACGAAAGACCCGCTGGCCAGCCGCGCTGCGTGATGTGGTGGGGAACTCCAATCGCAATGGCCTGCGCAGGACGAGCCATCACAGCGACAGTATGAACGGAGTCGGGTTTCTCTCTTAGGAACATTGCGGACTATCCCGGAAACTCCTACGAAGCCTGCCGAGCAATGCCGATCGCTGCGGTCCTGCACCGTAACTCTGATATGGTGTTTATTTACTGAAACTTAGGGTAAATCACGCGGTCGAGCCTGCGGCTTCAGGAACGTCGCGTTCGACTGACTCCACCGATTATTTTTGCAGCGGCGCCTTAGAGGGGATCAGCGAATCGAAGGTTAAGTACCAATTTGACTCATGAGTCAGACGACGCAGTCGGTTTCAATTCATGTCCTTCCAATCGTCACGGTTGGAGGGATTCCTGCACGAGTTGGGTTCAACCTCCAGGATCACGTGGCCGCGGGGTACTGCATCGAGATGCTCCCGGATACTAGAATTGCCGCGATTTGGTGCGAAGCTCATGACGACATAACCATCCTCCGCGCAGACGAGCAATCTGAAGTCGTCGAATTTGTTCAAGTGAAGAGCGAAGAGCCAAACCAGCTTTGGTCGGCTGCAAAACTATGTCAGCAGGATGCGGGGAAGCTCTCCGGCACGTCGGTGCTGGAGCGGTCTCTCGCCAACCACGCGTGCACTGAACCGTGTCTGTTTCGGATCGTCACGACTCGTGATGTTATGGACGAACTGAAAGGGCTTACGTATCCGCTAGCGTCTCAGGAGCGCGTACAACGAAAGGACTCTTTGAATGAGCTCACCAAAACGTGCTCTGATCGGCTTAATGGGTTTCGGTCTCCCTTAGGAGGGGGGTGCGCGTTTTGGGTCGAGCGAGCAACGTGGGGGGTGGTTCACTCACTGGAATACTTGGGAGCGCTAAATCGCCTCGCCCTATCCGCTGCACTCGAACGATTAGGTATCGTTTTGCTAGTGGACCAAACCGCCGAGCTTTACGGCAAGTTGGTCCGCTTGGCCTTCGATGCGGCCCTTGCGACAAAGGCGGCTGAAAAAAAATTGACGAGGACTGCAGTCCTCGAATGGATTGAAAAGAACGCCAACGCGCTTGCCTATCCAGCTACGGTCAGCGGTACGCGCATGGTCGAAAAGATGAAGGCCGCGAGCCTTACGGGGGACACGATTCAAGCTGCTCATGACACGAGACGTGTCTACCGACAGCGAATGCTCAAGGAGCGTTATTCAGCTCCTCTCGAATACGGGCAGGTTGAAGCGGAGGTTGTCGCCCACCTCAACGCACTTCGCGCGAAGCTTGATGTGGGAGGGTTGACTGATGATGGTCCTACTTTTCATCACCGTTGTTTGGAGAAACTTGAGCACATCCAGTCGTCTAACCCGGCTGCAGGGAAGTTAGGATTGGGCTTTCTGCAAGGTTGTATGTACAACGTGACTGATCGTTGTGGGCATCGTTTTCTCCGGGTGTCGGCATGAAGTCTCTTGCCAATCTGAGCTCTGAGCCAGCGGCACTTTCAATCGCGGCCGATGACGTTTTGGAATTTCATGCGGCTCGCCTGCTATTGCTGTTTCGAATCTGTGGCGTGAAGGACGCAATTGACGGACTCACGAAGATGGCGAAGCTCGACTTCTTTGTGCGCTACCCACAGTTCTTCGAGCGCGTTAGTGCATTTCTGCAGAAACAGCCGACAAATCCAAGCCTATTTGTGGAGTCCAGTATGGTGCGGCACCACTATGGGCCCTGGGACAAACGCTACTACCATGTGTTGGCCTACCTTGAGGGCAGGGGGTTGATCACTGTCGCGAAGTCAGGGTCAGCATTTCAGTTTCAGCTGACCTCAGCTGGTAAGGAGGCTGCGGACGCCCTGAAAGAAAAGGTCTCCTTCGCCCGGCTCGTTCAACAAATGAAGGCGGTGAAGAAAGAGTTGGGCCCAAGGAGCGGGTCTGCACTCAAGAAAATTATCTACCAAGTCTTCCAAGAGGAAGTTGCGGATAGGAATTTGGGCGAGGTCATCAGGTGATGGGTGGCAAACGCCTTTTCATAAGCTCTGTGACTCGCAGGCGCGAGGATGGTTCAGAGGAGTCGATTCACTTTGAACCGGGTATCACCGTTTTGGTTGGTGAAGGGAACACCGGCAAGACGAAATGGCTTCAAACTATCGACTATTTACTCGGCGATGAGGTCACGCTCGAAGGGCGGCAAGATCCGGATAACGCATTGTTCCACCTCTTTGTGTCCGCCTCAGCGGTCATCCGGATAGGCGACCAAGAACTGAACGTTGAACGCAGATGGAAGGAGCCCGGAACCCTCGGCAAAGTATTCGTGGATGGGCAAGCGGAGAACGTCAAGGACTACTGTCGTCGACTGATGAGTCTGCTGAACATCCCAATCGTGCGCTTTCCCCAAGGCGATCCCTATCTTGCACGGAAATGGCCCGAACTCACTTGGCGGACCCTGGCCCGGCACGTCTATCGTCGCGAGACCGCCTGGTCCGATATCGCGGACCAGCAGCCGGAAGTGGATCAGCACGCCTGCATCGTGCAGTTCCTTGGTGTTGCGGAAAAAGTGTTCTCCGAAGAATTTGATGAGCTCGTATCCAAGAACAAGTGCCTGTGGGATCTTCAGTCCAAGCGTGACCAGTTTATGACAATGCTTGATAGCATTTCCAAGGATCTGGTTGGAGCTGACGAGTTAGGTGTGGCGCTAACACCAGAATCAATTGAGGCCGCTAAGGAGAAACTGAAGAAGGAGGAGCTTGAGCTGGCGGCACAACGGCAGAATCTCCTGTTTAAGATCAGGTCCTCAGCTGAGGGAGCACTTGCAGACAAGAAGGAGACTGTTCCAGACGTCGCGTCGATCTCGGATCGACTGGTCAATTTGCGGGCCGAGATCGAGGCGTTGGGTAGTGCGATTAAGCAGACCGAGGCGAGACTAGCTGAAATCGCCGCCATGAAGGACCTTTTGAGCGATGAGATCGAAAGACTTAAACGGACCGAAGATGCCGGATCCGTGCTCGCGGACCTTCGTGTCACTCATTGCCCCGCTTGCGATCAGCCAATCTCACGACATTCAAGTCCGGGAGAGTGTTATGTGTGTGGCCAACCTACAGCGGCGGACACGAATACTTTTCAGTGTCGCAGGATTCAATTCGAAAGGGAGCAACTTCAGAGCGAGCTGGAGGAAACAGATCAGCTGCTCTTGCAGTTGGGACAAGATCGAACGACGAAAAGAAATCGACATCGGCACCTTTCGGAACAGCTCGCCGAGCTCGACAACGCAATCCAGCCAATTCGTCAGGCGGCAGCGGCCGTTCTACCACCCGAATTATTCCTCCTGGACGTTCGGTACGGACGTATTCAGGAAAGACTTCAACAGCTTGGGCGAGTACAGGGAGTGTTGGATCAGCGTCAGATCCTCGCGAACGAAATTCAACAGATTCAAACGGAGATCGCAGACGCTGAGTCTGCCATAGAAACGAAAGCCAGCGGCGTAGATTTTGAGTCTTTGGGAGATCGGCTTCGAGACGGGATGAACACATACCTCAATCGGATCGTTCACTTGAATCCCCACTCATGGCTCGGCCAGGCAGTTTCGGTTCGAATCGGTGAACGATCTGTTCGTTTCCGGGTGGGCGATACCAGCTGGAAGACAAAGCTCGGAGCTACTCAACGCCTTTACTTTCTCTTCGCTTACCATTTCGCGCTGCTGTCGCTGTGCCGATTCGCCGACACACGATATCCAGGGATCGCTATCATCGACTTCCCGGCGAACCTCGAAGACCGGGAGGCAATTGCGGACAAGGAGAATTTCATTCTCGAGCCGTTCGTTGAACTTTTGAATGGGCCGGATTTCGCCGGTTGTCAAGTGATCGCCGCGGGCCGCTCTTTCGAAGGGCTTGATGGTGTTACGGCTGTCGAATTCGCCGAGGTATGGAAGTAAGCATCTTCCGGGCTCACTGTCAGAACGCGCGCAAGGCTTTTCGCGCGGCGGCTCTTCTCCACCGTAGGTAGCGCAAACGGGCCGCCCTGCCGCAGCGCGAGTGGCCTTGCCAGCCTCCCCCATCGGCGTATCATAGAGGACGTCATGATACGTCAATTCCCCAGCAGGGCATGACCGCAAAACCGACGCCAAGTCCTTCGGCGTCGAGACCTTAACATTCCCCATGGGTTCGGATATCACTCCAGTTCCGCCGCGAGATCTCGCTCGCGACGGGCTTCGATCAGATCCCGCGATGGGCTTGGGCGCTCAAAAAGCCGACCCGGCGGGCTGCTGACCTGCTACGACCGTGCAAGATAAACGTCAACCTGGTTTCCGAATAGTAGGACAATGACGGATGTGCAGCTCGTCAGCAAAGTAACGGCAGCGAATTTGAACGACGTGCGAGAAGACGTTCGCCCAAAGACGCATTGGGGTGCGATCCGGCCTCAAGCCGTACGCAAATTTGCCGTTCGGTCATTAGCCGTACTCATTGCGGTAGCTAGCGTGGTTGCCACAGTGCTCGTCGGCGCGGTTTCCTTCGGATTCTATGGCGTGGCCAAGCTTCTCGCGAGGGTTCGTCCCCTGCGCGATACGTATCAATCTCTCTCCGAAGCTTACGACCGGTTCATCGCCCGCCTGGGCCAAAAAGTCCTGCGAGACCCCCGAGACGCACCCGCGCTGCGAATCATGGTCTCCCTGACCCTTACGGCTGTGCCAATTTTTGTGATCCAGCTGGTTTTAGGAAAACCCCGACTTCTGCTAGCGATCGCGTTCTACCTGTCGCTGTACGGTTTCAAATTTCAGCGCTCTATGAGGATGTTCAGCGCCAAACACATGGAGGCGCACCGGCCGCATGGGTACTTCTCGGGGGAATACGACAAGATCCTCGGACGCTACGTGGAATTCTTTCTCGGATATTTGTACGGGGACCTTCCAGAACTGGGCCGGACAGTTCATCTCCGCATCCACCATAAAGAAAACGGCGGACCCGGCGATAATGTCTACTCCAGCGGCTACGATCGAACCAGTCCACTGGATTTCTTTTGGTATCTGTCGGACAACATCTGGACGGCCCTGGGGCTTGCCCCATACGCCTACTTTAAAGCCAAAGGCGAGGAACAGAACCGCAAACGAATGTTTTGGGGAATGGCGCGGTACTGCGCTTATTTCGGAGCGGTCTTTATCTACGAATGGAGAATCGGGATCGTATTCGTGTTAATCCCGCTTCTCTTCATGAACTTCATCATGGCTATCACCGCGTGGGTTCAGCATGCGTTCTGCGACCCGGAACACCCCGAGGATTACTTTATAAATACCGTGACCGTCCTGGACGAGGTGAATTTCATGAACGAAGGGTACCACCTCTGTCATCACCACCGATCCGGCCTGCACTGGACCGAGATGCCAGCCCATCTCGAACGAATTCGGGACAAGATGAAAGCATCCGGCTCCCTGGTCTTTCGCGACCTGGATTTTATGGAGCTTTTCATCGAATTGACCCTACGACGCAGAATGGATGTGCTGGCCGAGAAACTGGTTCCATGGGAACCCATGACTCATGAAGAGAAGCTGGCTTTGCTAGCGGAGAGAACGCGGCCTGCGAGGCCCGTTCTGAGCTGAGACCTGCCGCATTTCCCTGCTTGCCGGCCCCCAGGCCGGCCGTATCGGCGCAGGGGTTGCTTACGGTCAGATTACCTTCACCTGTCCCGTTTTTACGTCGTAGATTGCTACGACGACTCTGGTCTTTCCCTCCGATACTGCCTTGTCCAGAATTGGCTTGGAGGCGCGAATGATTTCGGCCTGCCGTGTGGCGTTGATGCGGACCGCGTTTGAGATGACATCACCGGTCCCGCCCTTTGCCTCGGTAACCGCAGGCATAATAGCGTCGACCAGGAAGGTGATGTGGGTTCCGGGTTCGCCGCCGTTGACCGCGGCAGTGACTGCTCCGCAGCCTTCGTGGCCGAGGACCACCACGAGCGGGCAGTTCAAATGCTCGACCGCGTATTCGATGCTGCCGAGCACGGCGTCGTCGACGATATTGCCGGCCACGCGGACCGGGAACAGGTCTCCCAATCCCTGGTCGAAGATGATGTCGGGATCCACGCGCGAGTCGGAGCAGCCCAGGATGGTGGCAAAGGGATGCTGGGTACCGGCGAGTTCCTTCACCCGAGCCATTTTCTGATCGGGGTGTTTGGAGTGCCCGGAGACAAAGCGCTGGTTGCCCTCCACGAGAGCGCTGAGCGCCTGGTCGGACGTCATGCCGGCGCCTTCCGTCTTGGGGTGCCCCGAGGACTGCTGCGCGGACAGTTTGCCCAACGCCCCGGCTGCAATCAAACCGCTCAAAAGTGTACGCCTATTCATGTTGTTCTCCTTAGTTGGTCATTTTATTAGCAAGTGGCGGAAGGACGCCTAACATGCGTAGTCCAAAGAAAATGATGGAGATGCTCAGGGCTACCTGGAGCACGCCCAGAACCGCGCCGAACAGCGCCAGGGGAAAGGCCGCGTATTTGATAATCGGCTTGGCAAGAAGCATGGCTACGAAGTTCATGGCCATGACGGCGCCGGCGACTAACAGCACATTTCGCTTGTAATCCGCGTTGTCGCTGGTGGCCAGCAAGAAGATGACTGCCGCGATGCCGAACGGCGGCACGATGGTGGGGAAGGCCAAAGGCATCATGGCCATCCGGAGGGTTGTCTCATGGGCAGCAGGTGGATCGGGCGGGTTATAGCTCTGCAGGATGTTCTGCAGGGAAACCATAAAGAACGTAACGCCCGCGGCGATCATGAGGGCGCCCGGGGACACGCCCCACTTATCGAGCGTTGAAACACCGAGAATCGCGGCCACGAGGAGCCCGGCGCCGCCAAACAGCGCAGCGCGTAACGCCAACTGGAAACGGAACTTAGCGTCAGAGTTGTGGGTCAGTTTGGCGAAGGGCGCCAGGAGCTTGATGGGCCCAATCATGACAAACAGGAATGTGAATACCTGGCTGAGGTCGAATTCGCGTGTCGGCATATTGTTACTTTCGAATGACTTGGCTTGGTTTGTGCGTGGAGTGGAACAACACAGCCAAGCGCGGCGCTCACCTGTTTGTACACGGCGGACGAGGGCTTCCGCAATAGGACCTTAGTCGTATAGCGCAGGGGAAGGGGGCGGCCTGTTGCCGAAGCCCACCAGGTTGCTAAGAAGGATGTATCCGCTTGCTCAGACTCAGCTCAGAAGCTGTGAAGAAATCGCCGGGATATAAGTCGAGTGTGGAGCATCTTGGGAGAGGCTCGCTCTGTCCACGCGGCGAAGGGGCTAGAGTTGACAAAAGTGATTGTTGTGGTCGCCTTGGGAACAGAGGCGCCTGTCCCGGTCGGCTTGAGCGTGTATCCGCTTGCTCACGCGCGCGGTTCAGTGCAGGACGAAACGGCGCTTCTTGCATAGGACCTTAGTCGTATAGGAGACGGAGGGTGGCGGCCTGTTGCCGAAGCCCACCCGGTTGCTAAGAAGGATGTATCCGCTTGCTCAGACTCAGCTCAGAAGCTGTGAAGAAATCGCCGGGATAGAAGTCGAGTGTGGAGCATCTTGGGACAGGCTCGCTCTGTCCACGCGGCGAAGGGGCTAGCGTCGACAAAGTGATTGTTGTGGTCGCCTTGGGAACAGAGGCGCCTGTCCCGGTCGGCTTGAGCGTGTATCCGCTTGCTCACGCGCGCGGTTCAGTGCAGGACGAAACGGCGCTTCTTGCCATCTATTTCGCGTCGAGACGGCCAGCCGACCACAGCACGGCGCGCGCGACCAAATGGCGGTACCAGGGCATCTCGCAAGTTCCACGCGCGTGCCCCGGCTGAATGAAAACCACTCTCGATTTCGGATAGGGGCTTACCCAGGCAATGACTGGATCGCTGGTGGGGTGGTCGGTGGTTAACAGGACTGTCACGTCCGGTGCATGCCACACCTGTTTGTAGGTCTCATCGAAGAGACGCATTTGCGGAAGACCCTTTGAGATCGGATGGCCGGGTTGCGGCGTAACGACCTCCTCCACGTCATGCAGATACGAAGACGCCGGCGACTGTGGATCGGCTTTGAGCACGTAGCGGCCGCCCACCACGTCCTTCCACCACCACTCCCAATCCTGAAAATCCGCGATGGCGTGGTGTAGCACCACAACGCCCTTGCCGGACTCCACGAAATCCTTCAAGTTCTGGCGGGAATTTTCGGGCAGCTGATTTTGCTGAATGGTGTCGTACAGGACTAAAACGTCGTAGCTCTTGCGCAGGTCTCCGGAGAAGGCATGCGGGTAGGGGTCGACGTTCACGCGGATATCGCGGTGCGAATCGAGCACGTTGTAGAACATGGCATCGTGATCGTGACCGCCGGTTACCAGCAGCACTCGCACGGCATCCGGGTTCTTTGGATCGGTCGAGATTTGGGTGGACAATGTCACCGTGTTTCGAGCGGCCCATTCGACGCCGCGGGCGTAGGTGACCGTGAATCCGGGCGACTGCATGGCGTCAAGATCGTGGCCCAACGCGGTTTGAAAGATGCGGCCCTTGCCGTAGGCGTTGGTCCACAGCAGCGGCTCGACCTTGCCGTTGCCGCCGAAGCTTGGGTGAATCGAGGGCTGAGGCCAGGACGTGCACGCCCGGCTTCATACGGAAGTTGTGATAGAGTTCGTCGCTAATCAGAGAATGACGACAGCCCCATGGAAATGGGATGTTGCGGGTCCTGCCACGTGACTTCGTAGGCGTGGCGCTGCGCATGGCCGGTTTTGGGATCGGCTTCCGACCAGACGGCGCCCACCATGTCGCCCCATTGGGTCCAGGGTGGTTGGTAGATGCCGGTGCGGCCCATGTTCTCGCTGAGCACCGCCGCGTCGCCGAAGGGATAACTGGCAGCATGGACAACCACCAAGCCCTTGCCGCCGCGGACGAATTCCTCTACGGCCTTTTCGGCCTGGGCGCTCCAGCGCGGGCCGCAGTAATTCGCAACCAGAACGTCATAAGGCTGGAGGGTTTCTGCGGTGAGGCCAGAGGGCTCTTCGGTGACGCGGACGTCGAACCTGCCGGTGAGTTCGAGCGCGCGGCGGAGGTAAGGAGTTGTCGCGCGCCAATCATGATTGTTGCGGCCGGTGAGAATCAGAACGCGGATCTTACCTTCGTCGAAGAAGAAATGATCGGGGATGGTTTGGGCCACGGCGGAGGCGGCCAGCAGGAGGAGGGCGAGGCAAAAGGTGAGACGGGTCGCCGCGAACCGGTCTGGAATCAAAAGCCGAGATGAGTCTCGGCTCAGCAGGCTGACAGCCTGCGCCACGTGGAAGGGCGGTTTCAGCCGGACTTACGCACGGCTCAGCACGTCTTTCAAATGAGCGAGAGAGCGTTCGGCCTGGAGAGGCGTGCCGCACTCCACCGACAAGACGCCATCGAAGCCCGCGCCGCGCAAAATCGTGACGACGCGGCGCCAGTCGATGACGCCATCGCCGCAAGCGCATCCCACCGGCGTACCGGTCACTTTACCCTTTTCGGTCTCGGCTTGCTTGATGGAGATGTCTTTGGCGTGGACGTGAACCACTCGATCGAGGACGGCTTGCAGCCCGGCGTAGGGGTCTTCGCCGCCCAGAAACGCGTTGCCGGTGTCGTAGTTCACCCGCAGCATGGGCGAATCCACCAGCGTGGCGATGCGCAATAAACCTGCCGTGGTTTTCGAGATGGACTGATGCGGCTCAATGCCGATGTAGACGCCGTGCCGCTCCGCCGTGCGCAACACAGTTTTCAACGTGTAGCGCATCACTTCAAAGCACTCGCCGTCAGTCAACCATGCCGGCCGTATGCCCTCGTCCGTGTTCACGACGGGTGCACCCAGCACTTTGGCGAAGCGGACCGCCTTTTCGAGATAAGGCACGCTGATCTCGGGCCGCATGAGGGGGCAATGCGCCGACAGGCCGGAACACTTGACGCCGTTGGCGTCGCAGATGTCTTTGACCCACAGCGGGTCTTCGTCCATGGAAACCGAGTGAAAATAGCCCGCCTCGCTGAGCAATTCGCGGCCATTGTGCACCATGGGTTCGATGTAGGTGTAGCCGATCTGCGCGGCGCGTTCAACGCCCGCCGCGAAGCTCTGGTCCTCGCAGCGGATGAATTCCATGTTGATACCGGGCGTGATCATACGTCCCACTCCGGCTTCCAGGTGACTCGCTGCCCGGTCTGATACGCGATGTTCCCAACGTGGCAGGCCATGGCGCTATAGTGGCCGTCGACGGCGTTGGCGTTGGGCTGCTTGCGGGAGCGGACACAATCCAGGAAGTTCTTCATGTGCGCCGGCTCCGGGCCGCCCTTGGCCACAATCGCTTCGCCGCCGCCCTCCGGCAGGTACCGGTAGCCGCTACGGAAGATATTCAGGCGGCCTTTCTCACCGTAGAAAATGATGTCGGCCGATTCGCGCTGGATCATGTCTGTGATGGTGGCCTCGAAGGTTACGTTGAGCATCTGCGGGTAGTTCAGGATGAAGTTTATATTGTCGGCGGTGTCGCGGCCGTCGTTGTATTGGTAAATGCCGCCCAAAGCGACGGCGGAGATTGGCTTGGTGACGCCCAGATACCAGTGCACGACATCCACCATGTGCACGAACAGGCCGCCGGTTTGGCCGCCGGTGGAGAACTCCCAGTAGGCAAAGCGATTGAAATACATCTTGGGATTCCAGGGCCGCTGGGGGAGCCAGCCGAGGACGGCCTGCCAATCGAGCCCTTCCGGCTGGGTCTCCATGCCGGGCGGCACGGGCGTCAGATACCCGCTGTTGGCGTTCCAATACGTACGGACCATGTGCACCGGCCCGATCATGCCGCTGTCGAAGAAGCGTTGTTTGGCCTCGATGAAATGGTCGATGGAGCGCTGTTGCACGCCTACCTGAACCAGTTTGCCGGTACTGCGAACGGCCTTGACGACATCCAGGCCCTGCTCCGGCAGCGAGGTCATCGGCTTTTCGCAAAAGACATCTTTACCGGCGAGCAACGCGTCGACGGTCATGCGAGAGTGCCAGTGATCTGTGGATGCGACGATCACGGCATCGATATCCTGCCGCTCCAGCAGCTTGCGGTAGTCCTTGTACTGCTCCAGCTTGGGGCCGGGGAGCTCCTTCTCCAGGTAGGCGACGGCCTGGCCGCGGCGCACATCCCAGGCATCGCAGACGGCGACGAAGTCTGCACCGCCGGCCTGCTTCGCCATGCGCATCAGGTGCTGGCCGCGTCCACCACAGCCGATGGATGCGACGCGAACACGGTCGTTCGCACCCAGCACTCGGGCGGCAGCAGCGGCAGTCAAAACGAAACCTCTTCGGGTCAATGGCAGCATTGCGTTTGGACTCCTCTCCAATCAGCAACTCGCGCACACCAAGACTCGACTGCCGAGGTTGCTTATCCGGCTCCGCCGCGGGCAGGCTGTGCACTTACCCGCAGTTTGTCCGGCTTGCTGGGAGAAGTCTATACCCGCGATAGGGTATGCGCGTTGGCCGAAGGCCGGGAGCCGGCGGCGCGCTTCCCGGGGGCCGAGAACTACCGTGGCCGGGTTCGGGCGGGCCGTGGGACTACAGCTTCAGGCTGAGAAACAGGGCCAGCAGAAACAGGCTGGCGGCCACGGTCTTCGTCTTACGCCCGCTGTCGGCGAGGAGGTAACGAATCGTGAGAGGAGTGAGGATCCCGCTCGCCAGAAAGAACACGAGGTATAGGATTCCGTACAACATGATCTGAAAAGCGTAGCACAAATCCGTGTTGCTTTGTTTAAAACAACAAGCAAGCAAAACAAGCAGGCGCGCATTTGCGTGGACAACGATCCGCAGGCCGCCACGCGTGCGCTTCCGTGCTCGCCGGCATCGTCAGGGGGTTTACTTCACCGCAACTCCTGGCTGCGCGTCATCGTTATCCTGGACGCATGCGCTGGGTTCTATTTCTCGGTTCGATCGCGGCCCTCTGGGCGCAACCGGCCTCCCTAAGTCCGCAGCAGCCACGGCAGGGAGAAGTCCTGTTCGTGAACAGCGGCGGGGCCGTGAAAGCGCGGATGTTGGAGAGGACAATTGCGCTATTCCCTCAAACCGACGGAGAGCCGCTGGGACTGATGCCCGTTCCCACGCTAACCAAACCCGGAACCTATCCCTTGGAGCTGCTGGATAAGGGTGGAAACGTGGTGGAGACGGTGGACGTGACTGTGTTGGACGCGCATTACGCACGCCAGAACATCGCTATTGAGAAGGCTGTTGCGGCGCTGAAGCCGTCGCCGGGCGAGCAAGAAACGGTGGGCGAATTTCGCAAGGAAGTGTCGGAGAAGCGCTACTGGAAGGAGCCGCTGGAGTTGCCGGTGCCGGGCTGTTTGACTTCTCCCTTTGGCGTGCAGCGTTATTACAACGGCAAGCCCACCGGTGATTTTCACGCGGGGCTCGACCAGCGCGGGGCGGAAGGCACGCCGGTTCATGCCATCACGGGCGGTGTGGTGAAGATTGTTCGCCAGTTCAACCTGCGCGGCGGGACGGTTGCGATTGACCACGGGCAAGGGCTCGAATCCATCTACATGCACCAATCGAAGCTGGCTGTGAAAGAGGGCGACCACATTGAAGCCGGCGATGTAATCGGCTACGTGGGTGCAACCGGGCGGGCCACTGGTCCGCACTTGCACTGGACGCTGTATGCGAACGGCGTGCCGGTGAATCCTGGCCAATGGTTGAAAGCGCCGCCGCCCTGCGAGCCACGCCCGGAGGCGCCGGCGAAACCGAAGCCCGCGAAGAAGACGACCGGCGGGGAGTGACGCGGGGGGACTTGCCTCCGCTCCCTGACGGTCACGGCTCGTGTGCGCACGGCATAATGCACGCAGGGGATCGACGGGGCGGGGCAAATGGCATACCATGATCGCAGCTATGAATACCCAGGCTCAATCCCTGTATACACGGGTCGGCGGCGAAGCGGGCGTCGCCCAATTCGTGGATGCCTTCTATGGCCGCGTGATGGCAGACCCGGAACTCAAGGGTTTTTTTGAGCGCACTTCGATTGAGAAGCTGACGGCTATGCAGCGCGAGTTCTTCGCGGTGGCGCTGGGCGGACCGATCAAGTACTCGGGCCAGCCACTGGCAACGGCCCACTATGGGCGGGGCATCGGCAAGCAGCACCTCTCCAGGTTTCTCGATCACCTGTTGGCCACATTGAAGGCACAGCAGTTCGATGAGCAAACGGTTTACGAAATCATTGGGCGGATTAATACCTACGCGGACGAGATTACGGGGTCTCCCGCGGATTCAGAGTAACGCCTTACTGAACCGGGAACAACTGCTCACCAATCGCGAACTTCAGCTTGTCTAACCCTTCACCGGTGACGCTGGATATTCCGTAGAAGGGCATGCCGTGCTGTTCGGCCCGCGCCTTCACGGCCGCGATCTTCGATTCATCCTGGCAGGCGTCGAGCTTGGTTGCGACGACCAGCATCGGCTTGGCAGCCAGTTCTTCATTGAACTCATGTAACTCGTTCAGGATGACGTCGAAATCGTGGCCGGGGTCGCGGCCGGTCAGATCGGAGACGTCGACGAGATGGATCAGCAGGCGAGTTCGCTCGACATGGCGCAGGAATCGATCACCCAAGCCATGACCTTGATGCGCACCTTCGATGAGGCCGGGGATGTCGGCCATCACAAAGGTATGATCGTCACCGACCTGGACGACGCCCAGATTCGGTTCGAGGGTGGTGAAGGGATAGTCCGCGATTTTGGGCTTGGCTGCGGAGAGACGCGAGATGAGCGTGGACTTGCCTGCGTTGGGGAATCCGACCAGCCCAACGTCTGCTAACAGTTTCAGCTCGAGGCGGAGGCGTTTTGCCTCGCCGGGGAAGCCGTCTTCGTGTTCGGTCGGGGCCTGGTGGGTGGAGGTGGCGTAGCGGGCGTTGCCCTTCCCGCCCTTTCCGCCTTTGGCCACAACGTAACGCTCCCCCGGATGGGTGAAATCGTAGAGTTGCTCACCGGTTTCCGCGTCGTAGACGACGGTGCCGATAGGAACGGGTAGCTCGATGTCCGTGCCGTCGCGACCGGTGCGCTGGCTTCCTTCGCCGTGGCGGCCGCGCTGGGCATTGTGTTCCGGGTTAAAGCGGAAATGGAGCAGCGTGTTGTGGTGGGTGCTGGCTACCATGATGACGTCGCCACCATGGCCGCCATCGCCGCCGCTGGGGCCACCGCGAGGCACGAACTTTTCACGGCGGAAGGCCAGGCAGCCATTGCCGCCGTCGCCGGCCTTCACGGTAATAATGACTTCATCGATAAACAAGGGAACAACCTATTCTCGGGAACTCCGCTCCCGCTTTGCTATGAACTGGAAAGCTCGGCGGAGCTCTGACAGGGCCGGGCAGCCGGCACGCCTCGCAGGCAAGAAAAAAGGGGCACCCGCGAACGAGCGCCCCCAAGGTGACTGCGTTTAAAACAAAAACCTTAGTTCTGGGTCACGATATTGACGAACTTGCCCATCCGGCCACGATCGCGAAACTCCACGACGCCCGTGACGGCCGCAAACAGCGTGTCGTCCTTGCCCAAGCCGACGTTCTTGCCAGGCTTGTAGCGAGTGCCGCGCTGGCGGACGATGATGGACCCCCCGGTTACGAACTCGCCGGAAAAGACCTTCACGCCTAAACGCTGCGAATTCGAGTCGCGCCCGTTCTTTGAACTGCCTAAACCTTTTTTATGTGCCATTCGTGTTTCCTTCCATCCAAGCGGGCTTTATCGCCTGCTAACCAACGATTTCCTGGACTTCCACACGAGTGAAGTCCTGGCGGTGACCGATGGTGCGCTTATACTGCTTCTTGCGCTTGAACTTGAAGACAAGAATCTTGTCGCCACGTCCATGCTCGGAAATCTTTCCGCGAACCTTCGCGGACCGGACCGCATCGCCCACAATCAGCTGATTGGAGTCGTTTGAAATCGCAAGCACGCGATCGAACTCAACCGGCGCGCCGACTTCACCAGGAATTGTGTCAACTTCGATCATCTGGCCGGGCGCGACGCGATACTGCTTACCGCCCGTTTCAATCACAGCGTACATATACTCGATGCCTTTTTTGGGCTGGGCCTTAAGGGGCTTGATGCCTCGTATTTAGCTGGCAGTTCCAGCGAGCTACACCCGGACACGCTTAGATTGGGGTGTCTCAGAGCAAAGGCTGGACAGACAACTGAACCCCTCAAGTGTACCTGATTTGGCGTGAGGTTTCAAATACGGACGACTACCCGGCAGATGAGGCCGACCTAAGTGATTGTGTTTAAGCGTAGTTAGGCCGGAAGGACGATTATTCCGGGTCGCGGTTTGCGCGCCCTTCTTCCATGGCTGATGGAAAGCCGAGAACGAATCTCGGCTCAGCAGGCTGACAGCCTGCGCCACGTTTCTGGCGGAAGCTCGGCATCGACTTCGATTTCGACCAGCATCCACGGGTCGATGAGTGCTTTGACTTCGACCATGGTGGTGGCGGGACGTACGTCTCCCAGCAGTTCGGCATGGGCGCGGCCAATTTCGCGCCACATCGAAATGTCGGTGACGTAGATGCGGGTTCGGACTACGTCGGCGAGGGTTGCACCGGCTTGATGAAGGGCGCGCTCGATGTTGCGGAGAGACTGGATGGTTTGGGCGTAGGGATCACCCTTGCCAACGATCTCGCTTTGCTCATCGGTGGCCGTTGTGCCTGTGACATAGACCCGCGAACCAAAGCGCACGGCGCGGCTGTAGCCGACAATTGCCTCCCACTTGGCGCCCGAGGAGATGTTCTGTCGAAGAGGTTTTGCTTGCATTGCCGGGGGATGCGGCTATTTCGCCGCGTACTTCTTCTCCTGTTTGTTGCGAGCGTTGTAAACTTCAAAACTGCCGTCTTCGTAGGCGGTGAGCTTGATGTAGTTGCCGGTATCGGCTTCTTCGATGTTGGCAATCAGGTTATCCGACGAGTTGTGCTCCTTGCCGCCCTCGTCGGAAAAATGAAGCTGCCAAAGATCCTCGAGTCCGGGGCTGCTCTTGATGATGTCCCAGGTGGACGGCGATCCGCCCTTCTTCGCGCCGTTATCCATGATGGCGACACGCGGGGCGAGCGCCTTCACCAGCACCGGATTGCTGCTCTGATTGAATCCATGGTGGGTGACGATTAATACATCCACCGGAGCGAGCTTGGCGTTGGGGCAGGCGAGCAGAGCTTCCTTGTTCCAGGTCAGGTCGCCGAGGTCGACGGTTCGGAATTTGCCAAAAGTGAAATAAGTGCCGACAGACCGGGCATTCTCGGTGGTATCGACCGGGCGCGATTCCGCGGCGCTACAGTAGCTATTCGGCGCACCGGCGCCCGGCAGCGACTGCGCGATCACTTCGCCGTTGCTGCTGACGATGACGGCGTCCAGGCCCTTGATCGGGATGGTGTCACCGGGCTTCACTGTGAGGCGTTTGGCGGTGGCGAGGCCTTTTTGATAGCCGGCCCAGAGGCGGTCGGCGCCTTTGCCGGTTTCGGTGTCTGCGCCGTGATCGATAAACGTCCCTACCGGGATCTTGTCGACCAGTTGCGGGACACCGCCGACGTGATCGTCGTGATAGTGCGTGATAAGCACGTAGTCGATTTTCTTGATCTTGGCCAGCTTCGCGGCTGCCACGATGCGGTCGGCATCACGATAGGCATTGCCGGGCCAACCGGTGTCGATCAAAAGCGACTGTCCGGCGGGCGTAACAAAGAGCGTGGACTGACCACCTTCCACGTCAATGAAGTAGATCTGAAGAGATTTTGGGGCCGCGGACAGCGCGGATGCCAGGAACAACGAAACGGTCAAGGCGAACGAGGCACGCATGCGAAGAATGTATCATCCTCGGGCTGACTAGCGTGCGCAAAGATCGCGCGGAAGCGAGATGTGTCGCCTCGCGGCCGGATTGCGCCGAAGGTTAGTTCGGCGCGACCGGGAACGGATACGTATACGAACCGAGTGTCCAGCCGGCTAATCCCGGCGCGGCGCCAGCGTTCAAAAATGTCAGCGGACTAGTGGGCTGCAACGTTAATGGATCCGCTTTGTAGATATAAACCGGGCCCTGGTACGCATAGCCGTTCTGGCCAAAAGTGGCCTGGGCGTAACTCAAGTAAACGGACGAACCGTTAGCGGCCACCGGCCCGATGAGAAGTTCCGATCCTGGGCTGGACGGGTTGCCGGCGCCCTCCAGCTCGAACTTTGGCCCGGGCGAGGTGGAGTACACCACTTCATAGCTGAAGATCGAGCCGTAGAGCGGCTGAAAGACAACGGGTGAGCAGCAGGAGGTCTGTACCTGGCTCACCACTTGCAAATAAAGATGCGTACCGAAGCCAAGCAGCGTGGAAACCGGCTTGACCAGGTTGGGGTCATAGAAAGTATTGGAGCCGACGTCGTAGCTGTAGAGCACGTAAGATCCCGTGTCGAAGGGGTTTGTGGTGTCCCGACTCACCAACTGCAGTACCAGCGCTCCGGCGGCGCCCGATTGCACCAGCGTGATGTTCTCGAACGAGGTCTGCGGCGCCGTCCCGGTACCCGCGTAAACGGGGCCGACTACGGGCGGGTCGAACGCTAAGCTGTCGTTCACCACGGCGATCAAATTGGCGTCGGGCACCTTTGACGTGGGCGCTTCCGGGATATAGGTTTTCAGATTGTAAGGATCGTAGACCAAGCTTGGGCCCAGCTCACATTTGCAAGTGAGCGTCGAGACAAGTTTCCCGGCTGTCGGATCCACGAAAGAAACAAGGCCGCTAGGATCGATCGCGAGGATCAGGTTCTGCGCTTTGGCGTTTTGAATCCAAGTGAATTGCTGAGCCGGGACCGGACCGCCACTGAGCGCTTTGCTCAGGTTGATGGTGCTTGTAATCGATGCCGTGAGGGGGTCAGCAACGTAGTAGTTTCCGTCGTTGCCGAGCACATAGATCACACTCCCATCAGGACTGGTGTGCATGTCGAGCGCAAGCACCCCATTAGGCAGGTCGATTCCCGTGATTGGCTGCCCACTGGAAGAGTTGAACACAGATATGGCGTTCACCCCGTTATTTGCGGCAATGTAATAAGTCAAAGCCGACTGCACATCCACGGTCGTAATGGCCAATGTGTTGGCGGGCGAGGTGGAATCGCCCGAGGAAGCGTTCTGCAGATAAAACTGCATGCCGTCCGCGACCCAGTCGCCCGTCTCGTAGAAGCCATTGTTGCCTGCGGCGGCAAACAGAGGTCCGTTCGAAGCACCCACGTGAACTTCAACTGCCGTGGCGGTGGGAGCGTTCCAATACAGTGAAGCGGTACTTACCCCCGTGTTTGATGGATCTGGAGCGACGCCCGGGGTAGACCCAAACAGGACGCCTGGTGTGCCTGAATTGGGAAGGACTGTGGCCACTGCGGTAGCCAGGGTATACAGGTTTTCGAGAGGTTGACCGCTGGAAACATTCTGCAAATAGAAACGCATGCCGTTGGTGACCCACGGGCCGGTGCTGACGGTTCCTTGCAATGAAGTCAATTGGGCCAAGAGCGGCCCAGCCGGCGTGTTCAAATGAATCTCGGCCACAGTCGCTCCGCTGAATGAATACGTGAGGAGCTGGCCGTTGTTCGAAGAAATCAGGATGTTCGTGCCGGCCGGAAGTCCGGGCAATCCGGCGGATTGCGCCGTAAACGTCGTCAACGTTGTTCCGGGCTCGCCAGCACTCACGTCCTGCAAGAAGAACTCCATCCCGTTCGTGACCCACAGGCCGGTCTCGGCAGAGCCCGTTGAGCCACCTCCAGCAAAGAGTGGCCCAGTGGCGGAATTGACGTGGATCTCAACGCTACTGGAGGACGGCGCTGACCAGGTCAGCGTGATTTGGCCCAGGCCGTTCGAATCGGCCGTGAAAGGGTTGGGAGAACCGGCGAGTGTAGCCTGGCCAAGAGCCAAACTACCGAGAGAAGGAATAGAAAGCACAATGAGGAGGAGGCGCGACTTCATAAGGTATTCTCCAAATGCTACCGAGAAAACCGAAGCATACCAGAAATGCCCTAGGTTTTCCTCACCTTGGTGCATTAGAGAGAGGCGCCTTCTCATGACCCGTTGAATTCCGTGTTCAAGTCATTAGGAAGAATGCGTGCCACAGAAATATGTGGGAACGCGGAACGAAGACTTTTACAAAAATACACATCGTTTCGGCTTAGCGAGGACCCTTCCTACTGGGGTTGGGGCGCGGAGGCAGCGTGCCACTGAAGCTTGAAATTACGCTTTGTGGTTTTCCGGCTGGGGCGTTGGAAACCAATTCTGCATGTCCTCTTGAATCCGGCGGTATTCCTCTTCGCGAGTTGGTTCTAAGGCTACCTGCTGTCTGGGGATACCCGCAGCGGCATAGCGTTCCGCCACGTTGTGAGCTTGTGCTTGGGCAACCGTTTGATCGATGAGCGTCGCCGGTTGCGGGAGGGCTGCCGCGGTGGCAACTGCGGAGGCGAACAGAGAAGCGAGTATGAGTTTCATATGTGTTGTCCGAGGCGCCCGTTTGACGCCGTCTAAACAGACCATCGGCTCAAAGTGCCGCGCACTTTAGTCCCATCGCCGCAGTTGGTCTACGTTTCCGATTTCGCTCTTCTCTTGCTCCAAGTCGAACATCATTCGGAATCATCCGAGTGTCTAGGGTGCGAAGATCGCGTTCTTCGGGGGAGATGACTAGCGATACTTGGGCACCTTTTGGATAGACGTTCTCAAGAGATGGAAAACTTCAGGAAGAGAGCCGCTTACGCGTGCCCAAGCTGCCTCTCGTCGCAAACCCAAAGCTCGAGGTGGCGTTGGTATGAGCTCTTATTCTGGCTGTTTTCGGCCCGGCCCATCCGGTGCCTGGTCTGTTATCGCCGCCACATCGCTTGGGGATGGCCTCGCGTAGCGCGCGGGCCAGCGCACTCTTCGCGAGTCCTGGCAGCGAGTCGGGGGCGCTAGGTTTCTCTGCTCCCGAAAACCGGCCTGTCTGAATTAGCTCGCGACAGGGACGCCTTGAGAGTTGGAGTTCGTGGCTACCGGTGGTAGCAACAGAACGTCATTGGGCATCGCGATCCAGCAAATCACATACAAGATCAGGCCCGCTGAGGGAGGGCATAAAGCCAGCACGACCATGAGGATGCGGACCAGCGTCACGTCGATACCCAGATAGCGCGCCAGCCCGGCGCACACACCGGCGATTTTGCGGTCGTCTCGTGGCCGGCTCAGTTTCCGAACCGGCTGGCCGGCTGGGGCTGTGAACGGCTCTGCCGTCGCCGTTCGCGTTCCGCATTGGTTGCAATATCGATGGGAATCGGGAAGTTCAATACCACAAGAAGTGCAATACATATCGGATTGACTGCCTCCACTTCTATTATCACTACGCAACTGGGTGGCTGAAGGTTCAGTCGGGCTGAGCAGGGAAGCGACCGCCTCCGTAGTTCGCAACCGCCCTTACAACATGTCGTTTTTTCTAGGCCCGGCAAAACTACCAATCACCTTGACGCTGGATAGGGCTTCGGCTATACCCGATTATGCGCTCCTAAGCCGCAACAGTCAGGAGATGATCGGAGGTCGAAGATTGTATGGTTACTCGGCAGAAAGGATCAGCGAGGCTGCCAGGTGACGTTCGTCTTCCCGTCCTCTGCCTTTCCTTGTTCGTTCCAACGCTGGCATACGCCGCAGGTTACACTTTCACCAACGTCGTAAACCCAGGCGACCCCGCCTTCAATCAGGAGCTTGGCATCAATAACTCGGGTGTGATCGCAGGCTACTTCGGGGACGGCACCGTCGTGCCTAACAACGGTTACACGGCAACGCTGCCGAGTAGCTTTACCGCGGAGAATTTCCCAGGCGCGGTTCAGACCCAGGTGGTTGCGATCAATAGCGCCGGCGATACCGCCGGCTTCTATGTCGATGCCATGGGAAACAACCACGGCTTCGTTAAGATTGGGACAACGTTCACGACAATAGATGATCCGAGCGGCCCTACTTTTAATCAATTGTTAGGCCTGAACAATTTGGGAACAGCCGCCGGGTACTACCAGAATTCCATGGGTAGGCAGTTCGCCTATACCGTGACAAACCTCACCTCGAGCCCGGCATTCACTGCGGTGCCGGATCTCCCATCGAACACGGATGCGCAAGCAACCGGTGTCAATGACGCCGGATTGATTGTCGGTTTCTACGTTGCCGGAGGAACCACGTACGGGTACGTCGTCAATCCCAGCACGAATGCGTTTACGTCGCTGCAGTTCCCAGGTTCGACCTTTACCCAAGCGTTGGGTGAGAACAACAATGGAATGGTGGTTGGCGACTATATGGACTCGGGCGGGGCAACGCACGGATTCGTGTACTCAGGCGGCAGCTTCACTAGTGTCGATGATCCGCTCGGGATCGGAAGCACCGTGATTAATGGAATAAACGATCAAGGTCAGCTGGTTGGCTTCTACATGGACGCAAACAACAACACGATCGGCCTTGAGGCAAATCCGATACCTGAGCCCGGTTCGTTTGCGCTGTTTGGACTGAGCGGTCTACTGATGGGTCTAGGCTGGCTTGCAATTCGCAAACGTGCGGGCCAATGACAAGCGCTTGCCAAATTTGCCAGAACACCGCGTTTCAACTTGTCCTGAGTGGATTGGCCTACTTCTCTTCCCGCGGCGACTTGCCGGGCAGATCGGGCATACTCTCGTGGACGCGCTCGCGAATGTTGGTGTCCATGCTCTTCGCCAGCGAGATGACGTTTTCACCATACTTATCGCGAATGTGATCGACCGCGCGGAAGGCCTGTCGCAACCTGGCCGTCGATTCTTCCTCAAGCAGGTTCATCTGGCCCTCGCTCTGCTCCAGCGAGCCGGCGTGCACACCAATCAGCCGGATCTCTGTCTTCCCGTCCCAGGCTTTCCGAAACAGCCCGGTTATGGCGCCGGCGATTTCGCCGTCTAGCTGCGTAGCGTGGTCGAAGGTCTGGGCTCGGGTGATGGTTTCGAAATCCGCGTTCCGCAGTTTGAGGTGGATGGTCTTGGCATAAAGACGGTGGTCGCGCAGGCGTCGCGCTACCATCTCGCTGAGTTTGAGCAGCGAAGCTTCCAACTGTTGCCGGTTGGCGGTATCTTCTGAAAAAGTCGTTTCATGGCTGATGGACTTGGGCTGATCCCGTTCGCCGACGCCGGCGTCGAACCAGCCGCCCGCATCTTCACCGCGCGCTTTGCCGGAGAGCGCCAAGCCCCATTTGCCGAACCGCTGGGCGACGAACTCTTCATCCAGCGCCGCCAGGTCGCCCACTTTGTGAACGCCCAGCTTTTGCAGGGATGCTTCCATCACCTTGCCGATGCCGGGAATGCGGCGAACATCGAGCGGGGCCAGGAATCGTGCTTCCTGACCCGGCAGCACCCACAGAACGCCGTTGGGTTTGGCCTGATCGGACGAGACCTTCGCCACCAGCTTCGACGACGCCAAGCCAAGCGAACAATTTAGCTTGGTTTCGTGAGTAATCGCTTGGTGAAGCCTGTGCGCCGCTCGGAGTGGCGGCCCGTGGAGGCGCTCCGTGCCGGTGAGGTCCAGATAGGCCTCGTCGATGGAGGCCATCTCCACCTGAGGCGAAAAGCGGTTGAGGATGGCGAACACCTTCTTCGAGTATTCTCGGTAACGCTCGGGATGTCCGTCGACGAACAAAGCCTGCGGGCAGAGCCGAGCGGCCGTGCGCAGCGGCATGGCTGAGTGGACGCCGTACTTGCGGGCGGCATAGGACGCAGCCGAAACCACGCCGCGCTGATCGGCTTTTCCGCCCACCACAACAGGCTTTCCTTTGAGCGACGGATCAAACAGTTCCTCGACCGATACGAAGAACGCATCCATGTCGACGTGGCAGATAAGGCGAGGCATGGTCTGAACCGTCCGCTTGCTCCATTGTCTGTCAGGCAGACGTTGCGGAAGGAGGCCGCCATTATGGCCGCGGATGAACACCGATGAACGCGGATTGCTTGATTCATCCAGAGAGGCAAGCGCTTGCTCATGGTCGCGCATCCGTTTCGGCGCATCCGCTTGCTGACGCGCCCGGTTCTGTGGTGGGTTCTAACACAAATGGTCGACAACTCAGCGCCGTTGCGCCACGAGTACCCGAGGCAGGCCGGCCAAGTCGTCAATGACTGACACGTTGGTCCAGTGTTCTGCGAGAATGGGCCGCACGCGCTCCAGCGAACGGTAGCCCATTTCCATCATGAGCTGACCGTCTGGCCGAACCACATCACCAGCTTGTAAAATCAGGCGGCGATAGATCTCGTCGCCGTCTTCGCCGCCGTAAAGCGCCACCTCGGGCTCCCAGTCGCGGACCTCGCGCTGCACATTTGCTTTGTCGCGAGCAGGCACATAGGGAGGATTGGAGACCAACAGATCAAGGCTTTGGCAAGCCACCGCGTCAAGCAGATCGCTCGCGAAAAATGTCACCGGGGCGTTCAGTGCCTCGCGGTTTTGGCGCGCTACCGAAAGGGCCGCCGTCGAGATATCCGACGCCAGCACAGGTACGCCCGCCTCGAGTGCGAGGGAAATCGCAATGGCGCCGGAGCCGGTACCCACATCCAAGATCCTCCGGTGACCCCGTTCGCGAACCGCCGAGACGGCGGCTTCCACCAAGTGCTCGGTCTCCGGACGGGGGATCAGGACCTCGGGTCCAACCAGGAAATCCCGTCCATAAAACTCCTGCCGGTGCGTGATGTACTGCGTCGGTTTACCCTTCAGCCGTTCATGCAAATAGCGGCCGTAATGGATCCACCAAATCTCGGTCAGTTCGTCTTTTGAATGCGCGTAGAGATACGCACGCTCCTGGCGGATGGCGTGGGAGAGCAGAACTTCGGCCGTCAGACGAGGAGCGGGAATGCCTTCTCTTTCGAGCAGTTCCGCACCTTGTTGCAGTGCTTGTTCGAGAGTCAAAGGCATGGTGCGCCTGGGCCGGCCCTCATCTGAATCTCAAAGAGGAAGATGCTTTAGGCGGCGCGGCCGCCCATGTCCTTCAGCTTCTCGGCCGTGTAATAGCTGGAGAGCGCGTCGATCACGGGCTCAAGGCGCCCTTCTATAATCAGGTCCAGTTGGTGAAGGGTCAGCCCGATCCGATGGTCGGTCAGGCGGTTCTGCGGGAAATTGTAGGTTCGGATCTTCTCACTGCGATCTCCCGTACCCACCATGCTCTTTCGCTCGGCGCCGATGGCCGCCTGTTGCTTTTCGAGCTCCATCTGATAAAGCCGAGTGCGCAGGACCTGCATGGCTTTCGAACGATTCTTGATCTGCGACTTTTCGTCCTGGCAGGAAACAACGGTATTGGTCGGCAAGTGGGTGATGCGAACCGCCGAATAGGTGGTGTTCACCGATTGACCGCCAGGGCCCGACGAACAGAACGTATCAATGCGAATGTCCTTCGCATCGATCTGCACATCCACTTCGTCCGCTTCCGGCATCGCCACTACGGTGATGGTTGAAGTGTGGACGCGGCCTTGCGTCTCTGTCGCCGGTACGCGCTGCACGCGATGGACTCCGCTTTCGTACTTCAAGCGGCTGTATACCTTGTTGCCGCTGATGATGGCGATCACTTCGTTCAGGCCGCCCACGGAGGATTCGCTCAGCGATGTAATTTCCACTTTCCAGCGCTGCTCTTCGGCGTATCGCGTATACATGCGGAACACTTCAGCGGCAAACAGCGATGCTTCGTCGCCCCCCGCGCCTTTGCGGATTTCGAGAATAATGTTCTTCTCGTCGAGCGGGTCCTTCGGCAGCAGCAGAATCTGCAGTTCCTGCTCGAGTTCGGCGAGGGCCGGCTCCAGGCGAGTCACCTCTGCCTCGGCCATGGCACGCAGGTCGGGGTCGGTCTCCTGGAGCATCGTTCGTGCGTCGGCCAGTTCCTGATCGGCCTTCTTCCACTCACGGTACTTGCCGACCAGGTCAGACAACTCACTTTGCGCCTTGGTCGTCTTGCGGTAAAGGTCGGGGTCGCTGATCACGCTGTGATCAGCCATTTGCGCAGTTAGTGCCTGAAAACGCCGCTCGGCGTCATCCAGTTGTTCTCGGTATTGCATCTCAGGCTATTACCAGTTCTCCGCCCTGGGCCTTCTCTAATTCCATGGCCCGTTCCAGGGCATGTATGGCCACTTCAGCCTGGCTATTGGATGGCGGTTGAGTAGTGATCCGTTGCAGCCAGAGACCGGGCCGCGTGAGCAATGCCATCAGACTGGCCTGATGCTTCGCCGCGTAGCGAACCAGTTCGTAACTCACGCCCGCCACCAACGGCAAAAGAGCTAACCGGGACACAAACTTCATCCAGAAGCTGTCAAATGGCAGGAAGGCATAGAACACCATGGAGATGACCATTACCACGAGCAGAAAGCTGGTGCCGCAGCGAGGATGCCATGTCACAAACTGCTGGGCATTCTCCACGGTAACGGGCTTGCCCGATTCGAAATTGAAAACCACCTTGTGCTCCGCACCGTGATACTCAAACACCCGGCGGATGTCCTTGGTGCGAGAAATCAGGTATAGGAATCCAAGGAACAGCGCAATGCGAATGACGCCATCCGTCATGTTGATTCCAAACCGGGTGCCCACCAGGGGAAGCGCCTTGCCCAGTTGGGTCGCCAGGTACAGCGGGACTAATTTGTACATCACGATGAAGAAGCCCAAGGAGAAAACGATGTTCAATCCCATCGCCCAGGAACCCATTTCGGCCTTTTTGGCGGGCACTTCCGCATCCGGGCCGGCGCCGGTCTCGTCAAGCATGGCGTTCGCGGAAAACCGCAGTGCCTTCATGCCCAGCCAAGTGGCTTGCCCGAGTGTCCCCAAACCCCGAAATACCGGCAGCTTGAAGATGGGGTACTTATCGGATACTTTGCTGAGGGGGCTCTCCTCGGTGACGATCTGGCCATCGGCCTTGCGCACCGCGACGCAGTAACTGTGAGGCGACCTCATCATCACGCCTTCCATGACCGCCTGGCCGCCGACGAGAGTGGTTTCCTCGCCGCTCTCCAGTACGGGCATAAGCTGGATGTGTGTGAAAAGACGCCAGAAAACTCGCAGATTCAAAAGAAGATACTCCTAGGTTAGTATAGCCCAGTATGTGTAGTTAGACTTCCGCCGGCACATAAACGTCGCAACTACCGGCCATTGGACAACACCGACAAGCCTAACTGATTGGTAGAATGAAGGTTCTGCCACTTCTCTGTGGTTCCGGAGACTAATTAAACCCATGCCTGTTAAGCCGCGCCGCAAATCTGTTCCGGTCCGAGTCGGTGACGTTGTCGTCGGCGGAAGCGCTCCCATCGTGGTGCAGTCGATGACCAACACGGACACGGCCGACACGGCCTCCACCGTGAACCAGGTGCTGGCGCTGGCCCGGGCCGGCTCTGAACTGGTGCGGGTTACGGTCAACACCGACGATGCGGCGAAGGCCGTCCCGACGATCGTCGAGACCGTGCGATCATTCGGGGTCGACGTCCCCATCATCGGCGATTTCCATTACAACGGCCACTTGCTGCTCAAAAAGTACCCCGCCTGCGCGCGCGCACTGTCCAAGTACCGTATCAATCCAGGCAACGTCAACATCGGCAAGAAGCACGACGACAATTTCCGCACCATGATCGAAGCGGCCGTCGAATATGGCAAGCCGGTGCGCATCGGCGTCAACTGGGGGTCGCTCGATTCCGTTTTGCTCACGAACATGATGGACGAGAATTCGAAGCTGGCCGAACCACTGGATGCGATGGAGGTGACGATGCGCGCCATTGTTGAAAGCGCGCTACGCAGCGCCGAAGCCGCCGAGCGCCATGGTCTCGCCCACGACATGATCATCCTCAGCGCGAAGGTGAGCAGCGTGCAAGACCTGATTCACGTATACGAGATGCTCGCCGCCCGCTGCGACTATCCGCTACACCTCGGATTGACTGAAGCCGGGCTGGGCTCCAAGGGTATCGTTGCCACCACCGCAGCACTCTCTGTTTTGCTCCAACAGGGTATTGGCGATACGATCCGCGCCTCACTCACGCCCATGCCGAACGGCGATCGGGCCGAAGAAGTGATCGTCTGCCAGCAAGTGCTGCAGGCGTTGAATCTTCGCAGCTTTACGCCGCAGGTTGCTGCGTGCCCGGGTTGCGGCCGCACCACCAGCACGTTCTTTCAGGAGATGGCGGATGAGATTCAGAACTATCTCCGCGACCAGATGCCTATGTGGCGCGAAAAATACACCGGCGTCGAAGAAATGAAAGTTGCTGTGATGGGTTGCGTGGTGAACGGCCCTGGCGAATCGAAGCACGCCAATATCGGCATCTCATTGCCCGGCACGTTCGAAGAGCCCGTAGCACCGGTCTACGTGGATGGCAGGCTGGTCACGACGCTGCGCGGCGACCACATCGTGGCGGAATTCCGCAGCATGCTCGACAGCTACGTCGATCGCACTTACGGTGTTCGCGAAGCCGTGCCTGAGACAGTGGCGTAATCGGCGCTCCTGGGCGACAGGAGGGATCGCGTGAGCGCACGGCATGCGGCGATTTCGTGCGGTCCGAAGCGGGTGCGGGAACGAGCCATGAGTCCTTCGATCCTATCCGTTCAGCAGGTTCATTCGCCGCATCAGCGCCCGAAACCGCGAGCTCTCCCGATACGGATCGAAAATCGGGTCGGCCACAACCCGAACCACAAATGGTTCACGCTCATCGACAGCCGCATTCAAGAGCCGGAAAACCTCATCGTCATCTCGCAACGCGGCATAATACATGGCAAAGCAGACTTGGGAGACATGGCTCTTACTACTCATCCGCCGCGCCCGATCGATGACCTCGTCCGCGCTTGCTGCCTGGCCGGCGCGAACGTACGCGGCAGCCAGATAGCCCATCGCCGTGGAACTAAATGGAGCCAGTTCCAGGGTCCTTCGCAAGCTAGCGACGGAATCTTGCAATAACCCGCAATGCAACTGCGCCCCGCCAATTGCGCAGTGGATCAACCACAAGTTCTCGTCGATGTCCAGCGCTCGACGGGCAACCTTAATGGCTTGATCGTAGTCGCGTCGAAAGTAATAAGAAGTAGACAAGCCAAAATGAGTGAGCCACGACATGGGATCGGTTTCCAGCGCTCGCCTAAAGTGCTCGGCGGATTCGCTATGCCGGCCCCGGGGCTCGAGAAAGCAGTATGCGTAGCTGTATCGGCTCACGGCAGATTTCCCGTCGAGTTCCATGGCCCTCGACAGGTCGCCCTCCGCAGCCGGCCAATCGTAATCGAAGAGCGCGGAAATAGCGCCGCGGACTAAATAGGCTTGGCTGTTGTCCGGGTCCAGCGCCAGTGCCTTGGCCGCCGCCAGTTTTGATAGTGGCACCACCTCCATGGGCCGGGCCAAGCTGCCTTGTGCGCGGAACCAGTGGATCGACGCCAAGCCAGCATGTGACGGGGCATGTCCAGGATCGAGAGCCAAGGCTTGCTCGAACAGGCTCTGCGCCCTTGACAGGCTCTCTGCCGAGCGGCGATAGCTGTTGTACATCCCTTTCAAATACAGTTGGTAGACCTCCACATTCTCCGTGCGGTCTTGCGGAGCCGTCAGCTTCACCTTCAACGCGTGCGCGATCGCCTGCGAAATCTCGTCCTGGATCTCGAAGATATCGTTCATCTCCCGATCAAACCGTTCCGACCACAAATGCGATTCGTCACCAACCTGAATTAACTGAGCCGCCACCCGGATGCGGTTGCCTGAACGGCGCACGCTGCCTTCGAGGACAGCTCCCACCCTCAGCCGCTCCCCGATAGCCCGGACATCCTGTTCCTTTCCCCGAAATGCGAAGGCAGACGTTCGTGCGATGACGCGCAGTTCCGGAATTTTGGTCAGTGCGTTAATGATCTCTTCCGCCAGCCCGTCCCCGAAGTATTCGTTCTCTTTGTCGGTACTGAGGTTCTCGAAGGGAAGAACGGCAATTGACGGCTTGTCCTTCTTTGACATTGGCGAAGCACCCGGAGACAGGGGCCCCTTCGTGAGCGCTTGTTTCAAACCCGACATGCGCTGGAAACGCTCGGCCGGGTTCTTTCGCAGGCAACGATTTATCGTCTGTTCAAGCCACTCCGGAACATCCGCCCGAAGATCCCTTAGCGGTCGAGGTTCGTCACGCAGGATGGCGTTGATGTTGGACATCCAGTTGCCACCGTCGAAGGCTCTCCGCCCGGCGAGCATCTCGTACAGCACCAAGCCGAACGAGAAGATATCTGAGCGCGCGTCGAGCAGCCGCCCCTGGGCCTGTTCGGGCGACATGTATGCGACAGTGCCCACGATTGCTCCAATGGCGGTATGCATCGCAGCGGTCTCAGACCCTGCGGGCGGCTCCTCCGCCAGCTTCGCAAGGCCGAAGTCCAACACTTTCGCCCGGCCCTCTTCGGTGATCATGATGTTGGCCGGTTTCAGGTCGCGGTGAATAATTCCGGCCGCGTGTGCTGCTGCCAAGGCGTCCGCAATCTCCGCTCCGTACTTAATCGCTTCAGGCACGGGGAACGCACGCCCGGCGAGTATTTCTGCCAGCGTTTGGCCGCGAACGAATTCCATCACAATAAAATCGGCGCCATCGGCGTCGGAGATGTCAAAGATGGTGATGATGCCCGGATGATTCAACGCGGATGCCGCTTGCGCTTCGTTTACAAACCGGCGCCGGCGATCAGGATCGGCGACTTTATCCGGCGGCAGGAACTTCAACGCCACCAGCCGGTTCAGACGGGTATCGCGAGCCTGGTACACCTCGCCCATCCCGCCTACCCCTAGCAGGACCAGGATGTCGTAGGGGCCAAAGCGAGTCCCGGGCTGATGAGACATAGCGTCCTTCGATGATACCCGGGGAATCAGCGAGGGTTGGCGTCAAAACCACAGCGCTCGAGCAGGGCGGCAAACCGCGCGTCACCGCGGAACGGATTCCACTTGGGATCCGCTGCCAGAAACACAAGATGTACGTCACGAACGTCGTACGCTCGTTCCAACCATTGGAATGCCAAGTCACGGCTAGCCGGTGTGCTGTCCTGCAACGCAAGGCCGGCGTAAACGAGTGCGGTGGCGTAAGGCGGCACGTAGCGATCAGCGGGCGCGGCTTCAAGCGCACCTAATACGCTCAAGGCCTCGTCGGTACGGCCCAGTTTGGCTAGTAAGTATCCCCGCTGCGACGGGGCTTTGCTGTTACCACCGCCCAAACGACCCGCGCTCTGTAACGAGCCGAATGCAGCCTCATTCTCACCTAACTGTTCATAGGCTTGTGCGAGTTGCAGGTGCCCAACCCAAAACTCCGGGTCCAGTGCGATCGATCGTTGCGCGAGCCGCACCGCCTCATGAAGATCGCCCGCAAAATACTCCCATTGGGCGGAGAGGGCGCAATGACCCGGATGCAAGGGATCCAACTCCCGCGCACGGCGGGCTGCTTGCCGGGCCTCCTCGGGCCGGCGCATATGGGCGAGAACGACGGACAATCCGCGGTGCGCCAGGCTGTAGCTCGGGTCGAGTTCGATAGCTTGCCGAAATGCAGCCTCGGCCGCCGGCCAGTCCCAATCCAGCCAGAATTTCAGGAATCCAAGCGCATGGTGCGCCTCGGCGAGCCCCGTCCCATGCTCCAATGCCCGGCGCACTGCATCGCGAGCCCGCGGCCACATCGCCATGGGTGGGGCGTCTCCACTGATCGGCCCCGACGCGAAGGCGTCCCCCAGCCCAGCCCACGCCAGCGAGTATTGGGGATCGAGTTCCGTCGCGTGGGTGTAAAACTCCACTGCCCGTCGCGTTGTCGCAGCCGAAAGCTGGTGCCAAAAATATCGTCCTTTGAGATAGAGGTCGTAAGCCTCCTCATTCCGCGTCTGCCGGATCGCCAGCGCATCCAAACGTTCCGGCGAGAGCCGAAGACGAACGCCACGCACGATCGCTCTGCTCAACTCGCACTGAAACTCCAGCATGCTTTCCGGCGCCCGGTCGAACGATTCCGACCAGATCTGTACCTGGTCATCGACCCGAATCAGTCTGGAAGTTATGCGCAGCCGCTTACCCTCGCCTCGAATCGAGCTTTCCAAAAGAAAACGCGCGCCCACCTCGCCGCCAACTTCGGTCAGAGACTTCTTTGTACGCTTATACGCCATCATCGAAGTCCGTCCGATCACACGCAAGTGATCGGGCTGAACCTGCCCCAGCGACGCGATCACCTCTTCCGTGAGGCCGTCCGCAAAGTACTCATTGTCCGCGCTGGCGCTCAGATTCTCAAATGGTAGGACGGCCAGCGTAATGGTCGATGGCGCGTGCCTTGACTCCACTCCGCCAGGCCCGATGGATTCGGATCCGGCCTTCGAAGCCGAGTGGCTTGCCAGTGCCCGTTTGACCTCCGCCATGCTTTGAAAGCGCTGCGCAGGATCTTTGCGCAAACATCGAATTACGTTCAACTCTAACCACGCGGGAGTCTCCGGCTTGATCGTTGCCAGTGCGGGCGGTTCATCCCGCAGGATTGCCGTGATCGTCGACACCCAGGTCTTTCGCTCGAAGGCTCGGCGTCCGGAGAGCATCTCGTACAGCACGAGCCCGAACGAAAAGATATCCGACCGTGCATCCAAGTGGCGTCCCTCTGCCTGCTCCGGTGACATGTATGCGGCAGTTCCTAGAATCGCGCCGGCGGCTGTCTGCATAACGGCGGTCTCTGGCCCTGCCTGCGGATCCTCCATCAGCTTCGCCAAACCGAAGTCGAGCACCTTGACTCGCCCGCCTTCGGCGACCATAATGTTGGCGGGCTTCAGATCCCGGTGAATGATTTGGGCGGAGTGTGCCGCCGCCAGCGAATCTGCAATCTCCGTCGCATACTGAATCGCGTCGAGCACCGGAATTCCCCGGCCGGCAATGAGTTCATCCAGCGTTTGGCCGCGAACAAGCTCCATCACGATGAAAACCGTACCATCGGCATCCGCAATGTCGAAAATGGTGATAATGCCCGGATGATTCAGCGCCGATGCTGCCTGTGCCTCGCTCAGGAAACGCCGTCGCCGATCGGGATCGGCGACCTTGTCCGGCTGCAGGAACTTCAAAGCCACCAAGCGGTTCAGGCGTGAATCACGGGCCTGATACACCTCGCCCATTCCGCCCGCCCCCAGCAGTGAAACAATTTCGTAGGGGCCGAAGCGCATCCCGGGGCGAAGAGGCATAACCGTCCTTCGATGATAGCCGGGCTGCGGCTGTCCTGGTTGGACTGAGCGCTACGCCCAGCTATAACCGATCTTTGCGAGCGGTATCGACCGAATCCGTTTACCGGATGCCGCGAAGATAGCGTTGGTGACCGCCGGAATCACCGGGGGCAGAGCCGGCTCGCCCAGTCCGGTGGGCGGGTTGTCCGTCTTCACAAAGTGCACATCAATTTGCGGGGTCTGCCGCATTCGCAGCAGGGTGTGCTGGTTATAGTTGCCCTGGACTACGCGGCCTTGTGCCATGGTGATTTCCTGGTTCATCAACTCACTGAGGCCGTCGATGACACCGCCTTGCACCTGGGCTTCGGCGCCGCTGGGATTGATGATCTGGCTGCCCACGTCGCCGCACACCCAAATCTTGTTCACTTTGAGCTTGTTATTCGCCGCCACGCTGACCTCGGCGACGTGCGCGAAGTAGCCCTGGAAGCTGTAGTGAAAAGCGACGCCCAGCGCGGTTCCCTTCGGCAACGTGCGCTTGCCCCATCCGGATCGATTCGCCACCTCCTGCAACACGCCGCGCATGCGGGCAACGTCGTAGATGGGCGCGTGCTCATCCGTCTTCAACTCCCTTGGCTCGCCAAGCAATTCCAGACGGAAGGCGACGGGGTCTTTCCCCGCCGCATGTGCGAGCTCGTCAATGAACGACTGCATCACGAAGCACAATGCGTTGTGGCCTGGAGCACGCAGCGGACCGGTTCGCAGAGCCAGCTGCATGGCGGAAGTACCAAGCGCGTAATTCGGCACAAAGCCGGCTGGAAACTCACCCGGCGAGATCGCGGCGGTCGACGCATACTTGTCAGCATCGCCGTAGGTGACGAAGTGGTTCTGCCACGCAATCAACTTGCCTGAAGAATCCACCCCGCCTTTCAAATAGTGGAATCCGCCGGGCCGGTAGTAATCGTGCTGCATGTCGTCTTCACGGGTCCACAGCAGCTTCACCGGAGCCCCAATCTTCTTGGCGATAGAGCCGGCCTCCACCATGTAGTCGTTGGTGAGGCCTCTGCCGAACGATCCGCCCGCCCGCAACAGATGAACGGTGATGTCGCCTTCCGCCATGCCCAGCGTCTTGGCCACCAAGGCCCGGCCCCTGGCCGGCTGCTGGCTGGTAGTCCAGATTTCGAGCTTGCCGTCTTTGTAGTGCGCGCTGCAGTTCCTCGGCTCCAGAGGCGCATGCGAGATGAAGGGATAGGTGTAGGAAGCCTCCAGCACTTTCGCCGCTCCCTTCAGCGCATTCGCGGCGTCACCCTCGTTCTTCAGCGAGCGCGCCGGCGCCTGCTTGGATAACTCTTCCGCCCGCTTGGCAAATGCTTCACTGCTTTGTTGCGCGGCTGGACCTTCGTCCCACTTCACCACCAGCTTTTTGCGCGCCGATTCCGCCGCCCACCAAGTAGTAGCCACAATAGCCACGCCAGAATCAAGGCCCGGATCACCCTCCAAGACGGGCGTCACCTTCGCCGTGCCTTGCAGTGTAAACGCGTCCTTCACGCCCGGTAGTTTCTTCACCTCATCCAGGTTCGCGCTCACCACCTGGCCGCCGAATACGGGGCACTTGTGGTAGACCGCAAACAACATGCCGGGTGTTGTGAAGTCAATGCCGAAGATCGGCTTGCCCACGACGATATCGGGGGCATCCACGCTGGGCGTGGCTTTGCCGATGATGTTGAAGTCCTTTTCCTTCAGCTTCAGGGTTTTCAGATCGGGCGGCGGAAGCTTGGCTGCCGCGGCCGCCAGTTCACCGTAGCCCAGCGACCGGTCTGTCGAGCGGTGGTACACGCGGCCATTGGAGGCATAGCACTCCGACTCGGGCACGCCCCACTTCTGCGCCGCGGCGGTAATCAACATCTGCCGGCCGGCAGCGCCCATCTGCCGCATGGGAACCCAGTTGTTGGACGCGGCGCGGCTGCCGCCGGTGCCCTGGTTGCCATACTTCGCATCCAGATCGGCCTGTTCCACCTTGACCGTTTTCCAGTCAACCTCCAGCTCCTCCGCGATCAGCATCGGGAGCATGGTCTTGATGTTCTGCCCAATCTCAGGATTTCGGGAAAACAGCGTCACCGTGCCGTCCGACGCAATCTGGATGAACGCGTCGGGCGAGAGCGGTGGCTGTTGCCGCGGTTGTTGTGCCAGCGCCGTTCGACCAAGGGTTGTGCCAATCAACATTCCGCCGCCGGCCAGCGCCGTCACCTGGAGCACCGTAGATTGAATGAAATCGCGCCGGCTTAAGCGAGTCATGACCGGCCTCCCTTCGCCGCTTCAACGCTTATCAACTCCGCGGTTTGCGCCGAACCGCCCTTGTGCATGGATGCAGCTGCGTGGATGGCTTGCCGCACGCGCACGTACGTTCCGCAACGGCACAAATTGCCGTTCATAGCGCTGTCAATGTCCTGATCGGTCGGTGTGGGATGGTTTGCCAGCAACGCGGCCGCCGTCATGATTTGGCCAGCCTGGCAGTAACCGCACTGCGGAACGTCGATTTCTTTCCAGGCAATCTGCAGCGGGTGCGTACCGTCCGGCGAAAGGCCTTCAATGGTCGTGATCTTTCCATTCGCTGCACCGGAGACCGAAATCATGCAGGAGCGCACGGGCTGCCCACCCAGATGCACCGTACAGGCCCCGCATTGCCCAATTCCGCAGCCGTACTTCGTGCCCGGGAGGTTCAGCACATCGCGCAGCACCCACAGGAGTGGAGTGTCCGCCGGAACGTCGACGGTCTGTGACCGTCCGTTTACAGTCAGTTTGATTGCCATAGCGTCACTTCCTTAAGGTAAGCGGGGTCAAACGAGCGTGCAGTGAGGCTGGTGCTTTTCCCTGGCAGCGGACGTCTTCCCGTGGAACCCGGATTTTTAAGAGTCGCTTGCGGCTCGCGTGAGGTTACTCCGGCGCCAAGTCTTTCGGCAGCTGGTTACCCGGCCGGTCCGTGTCCCAGACAATGGATGCGATCCACCATCGGTGTCCGTCGAAATAGAGTTGCAACGCATTTATGCCCATCACTGCGGGCTCACCTTTCAACTCGTGCCTGATCTGATAGGAGGAAAACACTTGCGCCACATTGCCGAACTGGCGTACGGAACGCTTAATCTCGCTCTCATAGAAGCCCTGCTTTTCGACTGCAATGGCGACCCGGTCCACGTACTCCTGGAAGCTGATCATGCGCACGTTCGGCTGGCCCGCTTTGTTTGGATTGGTGGCAATCATCCGGATGTCGGGTATGAAGAGGCTCTTGGCCCGGCTCCAGTTTCGTTCCAGGCCAGCCGGGCCGGATATCACGGCATAGAGAGCCTTCATGAGGGAATCGATGGTGGATACATCGGCCGGGTCGGCCGGCAGGTCCTTTACCAGGACGTGAGGGGCCTCACTGGTCTGACCGAATGCCAATGAACCGAAAGCCACGACGAGAGTGAGCAGGCGAATCAAACGCATGCTTCGGATTGTAGTAGAAAGCCCAGAGACAGCGCGAGCCCCGCCGATCGAAGATTTCCGATTTGCGGGGCTCGCCTCTCAAGTCGCGTATTACTTCACGCCGAACAGGTGGAACAGGATATAGAACGAACCAGCGAACAATGCCGATCCGAGCAGCACGCAAACCGGCAAGGTCAAAATCCAAGCCATCAGGATGCTCTTGACCGTGTCGCCTTGCAATCCGGACTTGTTCGCCCACATCGTACCTGCCACGCCGGACGACAGAATGTGGGTTGTACTTACCGGCAGACCCAAGTTGTCCGCCGCGAGAATCGTTCCCATTGCCACGATTTCCGCGGAGGCACCCTGAGCGTAAGTCAGGTGAGTCTTGCCGATCTTCTCACCCACAGTCACCACGATGCGCTTCCAGCCAATCATGGTTCCCAAACCAAGCGCCAAGGCAACAGCAACCTTCACCCAGGTCGGGATGTACTTGGTTTCGTTGTTCATCTTCTTGGCTAACGCATTCATTGCAGCAGCCTCGGTCGGGTCGGTGACCTCCTTCTTCTTGACCAGCTTCATCATCGACTCGCTATACAGGTAGAGATCCCGACGGAAATCCTTCCGCTGCTCACTGGTCATATCGTGGAAGCCGGTCTTCCCGGTCAATTCCGTGCCAATCTGCCGGTTCATCCCGGCTAAGGAATCCCAAAGGCGAATGGTGGGCTTGCCCGTCGGTTTCATCCAATCTGACATTTCGTCGATGGCATCCTGGCCCGAGACCTGCATCAGGGGGGCTTGCTTGTCCAGGTACGGCTGGATAATCTTGGTGTCATTGACGATGGTCTGGAGGTCATCCGGGCCGGCGGCCGGATTCAGGGCGAAGGCGCCAGGAAGGATGCCCACCAGGATGAGCACGATCAAACCCATTCCCTTCTGACCGTCATTCGAGCCGTGCGCGAAGCTGACTCCGGTACAGGTAAAGATGAGAATTCCACGAATCCACCACGGAGGAGCTTTGCCGGGCTCAGGCGGGTGATACAGCTCTTTGTTTTTGATGATGAGCTTGCATAGCCACAGGAGCGCGGCTGCAGCAAAGAAGCCGAAAATCGGGCTGAAGAGCAGCGACTTGAAAACGTCGGCGGCCTTCGCCCAATTGACACCTTCGCCGAACACATGGCCGGGCGTGACCAGCGAATTCGCCAAGCCGACTCCCATGATGGAACCGACCAGGGTGTGCGAACTGGACGCCGGAATACCCAGATACCAGGTGCCCAGGTTCCAGATAATAGCTGCCAGCAACAGCGAGAAGACCATTGCAAAACCGGCACCCGAACCCACGTTCAACACCAATTCCACCGGCAGCAGCGACACGATACTGTAGGCCACCGCTCCGCTGGAGGTGAGCACGCCGATCAGGTTCCAGCAGCCAGACCAAACCACCGCATAAGTAGCTTTTAGCGAGTGGGTGTAAATGACCGTAGCGACGGCATTCGCTGTGTCGTGAAAGCCGTTAACGAACTCAAAACTGAGCGCCAGGAATAGCGCCAGGAATAGAAATATCGCTGAACCGAATCCTACTGTTTCACCGAACAGTTCCACAAATTCTCCCCCGGTTGATCCCTCAGACTGCAAAGTCTGTCTGAAAGGGCGAACGACTAGTAAGGTTATGGGACTAAGGTTACAAGCGGATGAAAATGCGTAACTTTCAGTACGTTTGGGTTATCCTGAAGCCGATTTGGAGGATGTGGGGTGACTGCCGCGAGCCTTCTTAACGCAATCGTATTCCTGGCCATCGGTATCCTGTCGTTTGGCTTCGCACTGTTCTACCTTGGGCGAATGATGCCCGGCAATCTTTGGCGTGCGGCGCTAGAGGAAAAGAACCTCGGCGCTGCCATCATCCTGGCCGGCATTGCGCTGGGACTGGGCTGGATCATCGCCGCTGCGGTTCACTAGGGGCTGTTCAAAGAGGCTTGAAGCCTTACAGGCTCATCAAGTCCCGGAAGCGCTGTGCTTGCCGCCGCGAGACTTCCACCTGCTGTCCGCTGCGCAGCACCAGTCGCAGGCTGCCTGAGAACCAAGGCTCGACATCTTTCACCCAGTTCAAGTTCACCAAATGCCGGCGGCTGGCCCGGAAGAAAACCTGGGGGTCCAGCCTGCTTTCCAGATAATTGAGGGTCTTCGGAACCAGCGGCTGGTGATTGCCGAAGTAGAGCCGGGTGTAGTTTCCTTCCACCTCCAACAGCCTCACTTCGGCCAGCGGAACAAACCAGCAGTGCTCGCCGTCTTTCACGAACACACGGTCTGTACCCTTAAGCAGAGTTCGTCCCGGCCCAGATTCAACTTCGCCTTCGCGCGGTTCTCGCTGGCTGGCTCCGGTCTGGTCCAAACCAAGTTGGCTCGCGGCCTGCTCGGCCTTCTGCAGAGCCTTCGCCAGCCGGTCCGCCTGTACCGGCTTCACCAGATAGTCCAGCGCGTTCATCTCGAACGCTTTCACGGCGAACTCACTGTAGGCGGTGGTAAAGATCACCAGCGGCACCGAATCCAACGCCTCCAGCAGCTCGAAACCGTTTCGACCGGGCAGTTGAATATCCAGCAGCAGCAGCTCGGGTCGCAATTGCGGAATGAACAGCTCGGCTTCGTCGGCATTGGCGGCTTCGCCCACCACCTCCACGTCGAGGTGGTTGTCGAGCAAGCGGCGCAGCTCGGCACGCGCCAGCCTTGAGTCCTCGACAATTAATGTTCGGAGGCGCATTCGAATGCCCTACGCAAGCGGAATGCTTGCTGTGGCGGCCACCCGATCATCGCCTCTGTTGGCCATTGTCAGGCGCGCCGGTTCGCCGCTCAGCAAGCGCAGCCGCTCGCGGGCGTTCTCCAACCCAAATCCGTTACCGGCGGTCTTGGGCAGCTGCCCGGAGTTCTCCACATCCACTACCAGCGCACCGGCCTCGATCCGTGCCCGAACGAGAATCTCACCGCCTTGAGGACGGTTGGAAATCCCGTGTTTAATGGCGTTCTCCACCAATTGCTGCACTACCATGGGCGGCAGCGGTATCTTCTGGGAGTCCGGCGTCGCTTCGATGCGCCAGTGCAGCCGGTCCTCGAACTGGAGCGATTCCAGTTCCAAATAGGCTTTTACCACCGCCAGTTCCTCCTCCAGTGGCACGCGTTCGTGCCGGCTGACCTCGAGGGCATAACGTAACAGTTCGGAAAGCCGCAGCATCATTTCGCGGGCGCGGCCCGGATCCTCCGCTACGAGCGACCGGAGATTGTTCAGGCAATTAAACAGGAAGTGTGGGTTCACCTGACTCTTCAGCGCTTTGAGTTCCGCAGCCTGCACCGCCGCCTGCAATTGGAGGCGCTGCAGCTCGCTCTGCCGGTACGCACGCCCCAAGAACAAACTCATGAAGACGGCAGACCAACACCAGAACATCAGGGCGCAGCCCACAGTGAACCCGGCGACAATGTGAAGGTCGACACCGCGGCCGGCGGCCGGTTGAGGCCCGTGTGTCCAGAGTGTCGTACCCCAGATCAACAGGAAGATGGGGGTAAGGATTGCCTGCCAAAGTACCGAGCAGGAAAGGGAGCCGCCAAACGTCGCAAGGCCCCAACGGAGCGCCGAATGGGTTTGCTGGCGAACCAGAAAGCCGCCGAACCCGCGCGATACGAGGACATAGGCCGCGCCCTGGATCAGCAGCTGCGAAATCGCCTTGGCATCGAGCTTGCCTTCCAGACCGGTGAAGAACACGCCGATCACCAACCAGATGGTCCAGAATGTAGCCTGGAAGGACCACGGAAAATTGCTTCCGGGTTCCGCTACAACGGGATTAATCCACTTGGCCATGGGGGGTGTTGCCTGTTTTGAGCAACCCGAACGCAGTTCGGGCGAGACAATCTCCTGATTTGAAGATACGCCCCGCGCCGGACTTTCGTAAGACGAGCTTGTGCCAGCGGCGGAATCCGGGGATGAACGGGCTGGGCCGCCCGCAATCTATTTGCTGTGAGCGGCCGGCGGCTTGGGACGCGGGGCGCCGGCCTGGCCCAGGATCTCCAGCAATCGTCCTCGCAACGTGGACTCCTCCATGGCAGTGAGGTCGCCTGATGGCGGAGTCTGGTAGCGGATCATTCCATCGCGGTCGATTAGCACCTGTTGCGGAACCTGCGGCCGGTCGTTCATGGTCATACCCATGTAGTTCATCAGCACCATGATGTTGTCCTTGGGAGAGCCGGCATCGATCCAGCCCACCGGGAATCCCACTTGTTGACTGGCGATGAACTGCTTGATGACCGCTTCGTCGGTGGTATTCACAGCCACATCCAGTGCCTGAAACCCCTTTGGCCCCAACTCGCGCTGCAGTGTAGTCATCACCTTGGCAGCCGCCTGGCAATGCGGACAAGTGGTCAGAATGAACTCGAGCGCAACCACTTTGCCCTTGTACTGGCTGATCTGCTTCTTTTCCCCACCGGGAAGCTTGAAACTCAGTTCAGGCGCCGAACGTAGCGGCGGCAGCCCCGGTAGCGACTGTGTCAAAGCGGGTCCAGACGATATGAGGCAAAACGAAACCAGCAGGGCGGCGGCGGACATTCGAAGGGTTAACAAAGCAGGCGATTCTCCTTATTTACCTGTACCTCACTTGGACGGCGGCAACCTACTCCCATCACGTTTTTTCGGCCAGCGCTCCGCCGGCGGGGTAGCTGTTCAAGCCTTCGGCACGATATGCTCGATCCTTGGCTCGTCTCACCCTTGCAGGCTGAATATGAATGTTCGCGCCGCCATCCTTGGACCAACGCTGCTTCTCGCCGCTATGAGCTTTCCAGAGGTCGCGCAACAGCCGGGCTCACCAAATGGGGCTGCGCTCATGAAGACCCTGGCGGCGAAGTGCGAGAACGCGAAGCAATACTCCTGGGAAGGCGATTTGCTGGTTGAGGGGAAAAAAGCGAACACGCCCTGGCAGCTTCTGTCGCAGGCCAAGGTGAAGCTGGCGGTTGCCGACAACGGGAGGTCGTATCTACGTATCGAGCCTACGCAACAGGACGAGTATTGGCTGGTCTCTAACGGTCAAAAGTCGTGGGCGTACCTCCCGCAGCGGAAACAATACACCGAGGAAGAATCGGCCACGGTCACCTCGGACACAGGTGATGCCGGCGATAACCAGGAAAGCCAGGATGATAAACCGGAACAATCGCACGGCTTTGCCGAAACCTACGCCCGTCTGATCGTTCCCACCATTTCGACGGCCTACAAGAATGCGGGTGGTATCGTTCTACGCCCGAATGCAGAGCTGAAAATCGGCAAGCAGAAAGTCAGCTGGCCCTGCATAGTCATTTCCACCAGGCCGGATGAGCAGAAGACGAATGATCTGGTTGAGTTCGACCTCGATCCGGACCACACCGGCTTGGGGAGGATGGTATGGGTCAATATTCACGAAAAGGCCGCCGAGCCGTTCTACATCCGGGTCACGGTGCTCTTCTCTTCGTTCTCGGTTGGCGAAGATTTGCCGGATACGCTGTTTAACTTCGAGCCACCGAAGAAGGCGAAGCTGGTCGAAACGTTGCCGATCCTGGGTTTCGAAGGCTCCGCCGTTCTCAATCGCCCCGCGCCCGACTTCGAATTGAAGACCGGCGCCGGGGAGAAGGTCCGGCTCAGCGATTATCGCGGCAAAGTGGTGCTGCTGAATTTCTGGGCAAGCTGGTGCGGACCCTGCCGGCAGGAACTGCCCACGGTGGCAAAGCTCTACGCTGAGTTTAAGGATTCCGGGTTGGTCGTTTTCGGCGTGAACGATGAAGACCGAAATACGGCGAAGAAGTATCTGGAGAAGGCAGGTCTGGCCTTGCCGTTCCTTGACGACAGCGCGCAGAAAGCGCATCGCCTCTATCACGTGAACGCGATTCCGACAGTCTTCTTCATCGATCCCCAAGGCAAGGTGGTGAAGTACTTCCGCGGGGGCCACGACGAAGAATCGTTTCGCGCCGCGCTGAAGACGGTGGGAATCGGCAAGTGAGGCCAGGCGGCCCATTTCGGGCTAAGGGAGAACGTATGAAGATAAAGACTTTGACGTCGATCGGAGTGCTGCTTTCGTTTTCGACTCTGTTTGCGGGAACGCAGGGATTCGTAGAACAGTATTTCAGCGACGTCCACTTCGAAAAAGGCAAATGGGACCGAACCGCACAGCTGCCCTGTTTCACCTACACGGCCACAGAAAACGGCGCCAGCGTCGAAGTGCTGCGAATCGGCACCAATAATCTGGTCCCGTTTCGTGCCACAAAGGGACTCAAAGTAACGGTTTGCGGCAACACAGCCGCGTTTGATGAAGGGTTCGAAACCGGCTTACCTCTTCCCAAGACCGCGGTTGAGAAGCCGACGCCGTAACCGGTCCGCCCGCCGCCGCAAAGAAAACCCTGCCTTTTCGGGCTGCGAGATCATCTGAGAAAGACCCGAACCGTGAAACCCGTGGAAAAGCCCAGCCCTCCTGAACGACTGAAGACACTGCTGCCTGAAGTGTGGGCGCTCATGAAACCGCGCCGCAAGCTGCTGCTGCTGGGCGCGGTGCTGATGATCATCAACCGGGTGTGCGGATTGGCTCTGCCCGTGAGCACTAAGTACCTCATTGACAACGTGATGCGCCGGGGCCAGACGCAGTTTCTGGTTCCGATCGTCCTGGCGGTTCTTCTCGCCACCTTGATTCAGGGGGTCACCTCGTTTTCACTCACCCAGTTGCTTTCCAAGTCGGGCCAGCGGCTGATCTTTGAAATGCGAATCCGAATCCAGGAGCACATCGGCAGGCTGCCCGTCAGCTTTTACGATGCCAACAAGACCGGAACCCTAGTCTCCCGGATCATGAGCGATGTCGAAGGCGTCCGCAATCTCATCGGTACGGGCTTAGTGGAACTCGCCGGCGGCCTGCTCACCGCGGCGATCTCGACCGTCCTGCTCTTCCGCACCAGCGCCAGCATGACTTCGTTTGTGCTGTTGATCATCATAGCTTTTGGTTTGGTGCTACAGCGCGCTTTCAAAACCGTCCGCCCCATCTTTCGTGAACGGGGCAAAATCAACGCGGAGGTTACCGGACGTCTCACGGAGACACTTGGCGGCGTGCGTGTAATCAAGGGCTACCACGCTGAAAAGCGCGAAGCCGGCGTGTTCCGGGCTGGAGCCCAGCGCCTCTTGGACAATGTCTTGAAGTCGCTGAGCACCCTTTCATTAATGACGCTAGCCTCCACCGTTCTCATGGGACTGGTGGGAGCACTCATCATGTTCCTGGGAGCGCGGCAAATCGCCGCACACCACATGGAGATCGGCGATTTCGTCATGTACACCTCACTGCTGGCGTTCATGATTGCGCCCGTGATCCAGATCGTCAACATCGGCACTCAGATCTCTGAAGCGCTGGCGGGGCTCGAACGGACCCGCCAGATCATGCGCGAGCGCACAGAGGATGACGACCCGCAACGCACCACCGTGTTGCCTCCCATCATTGGCCAGGTCGAGTTTGACCACGTCTCCTTCGAGTACGAAGCAGGGAAGCCGGTTCTGCATGATGTCTCGTTCGACGCGCAGCCCGGAACGGTGACCGCGCTGGTGGGTTCGTCCGGCTCCGGGAAGTCCACGATGATCGGCCTCATCACGGCCTTCCATTCCCCCGGCCAAGGCAAGGTTCTTGTGGATGGGTTCGATCTTTCCACGGTGGCGCTCGCCAGCTACCGACTGCAGCTTGGGTTGGTGTTGCAGGATTCGTTTCTTTTTGATGGAACCATCCGCGACAACGTATCTTTCTCGCGTCCCGAAGCCACTGAAGAACAAATTCTGGAGGCTTGCCGCATCGCCCGCGTCGACGAATTCGCGTCAAATTTCCCCGCGGGCTACGACACCATTGTGGGCGAGCGCGGCGTGAAGCTGAGCGGTGGGCAGAAGCAGCGTGTTTCCATCGCCCGCGCCATCCTGGCGGACCCGCGGATTCTTATCCTGGACGAAGCAACTTCCAGCCTCGATTCGGAATCTGAAGCGCTGATTCAGGCCGGACTCTCGCACCTGATGCAAGGGCGGACAACCTTCGTGATTGCACACCGCCTTTCCACCATCCGGCGGGCCGACCAAATCCTGGTGGTCGAGGGCGGACGCATCATTGAGCGTGGAAATCACGCCGAACTCTACGCAGCGCAAGGCCGCTACTTCGACCTCTACAACCGCCAGCACGGTCTGGAAGCGAACCTCTTTCTTGCGCCCGGCGAAGGCGACGAGATTGAACCTGCGCTTACCTGAGTCACCAGCTTGAATCCCACCAGTTAGCTTGGCGGAAGAGTAAGAAGCCATCGTTAGCAACTGGGCCTTGGAGTGCGCTCTCCTTGACAATCGCGGCGCGGTTGGCTCGGTTGGCCTACGCCACAGTCTCCGTCTCTGTCGAACTTCTCGGCCCACGCTGGAGGCGCGGCATGAGGATGAGCACTCCGCCGTAGAAGATGAGCGAGACCACCAGCGCCAAGCTGTGCTCATTGGCGAAATCGCGCACGACCAGCTTGTAGGCGCACAGGATCATGAAGGCATAGGCCAACCAGATGAGTTCCCGCTTCTGCCACTGAGCGCCGGCCCAGGCCAGCGCGGCCGCAGTCAGCGTCAGCACAACGGTTCCGAGGGTATACGCCGGTGCATTGCCGCCGCGACCAGCGGCAACACTCTGCCAAATCGAGACCAGCAACTGAACCGAGATTCCGGCGGCAATCCAGGCTATGTTGGCGGAAATTGCCAGCGACGACACCTGCTTGCGCCAGCGAGCCGATTCGCCGGTGGTGCTCATGGCGATCGCCGCCCAGGATACGACGGCGGCTAACATCACCGCCAGCGGAGCGAACCAGCGGAAGGTATCGTTGCCCATACTAAACAACCGGGCCAGGGTTTGGCCGGCCGCGTTTGATGCGAGCGCGCCGAGCAGCAGATAAACCGCGCCGTGCAGGCCAAGGGTGGGCCGGCGGACGGCCATGGCGGCCCAGCAGGAGGCAACGGCACAGGCGCACCAGAGCATCCAGAAGGCAGAGCCTGAAAAGGGGAAATACGTGCCGATCAGCACCAGGAAAAGCCCGAACGCCGACCAGGCCCGGAAATTCCACATATGTACGCTCTCAAACAAGCGGAACGACACCGCGTAACAAGCCAGACCGATGACCAACGCAACCAGACCAAGAGCCAACATCACGCCCGCGTTGGTGCGAAACACCCACACGATGCCTGCGACTCCAATGAGCAGCGCGGCCGCCGTCTGCGCCATCTCCGGGAAGGTCAGGGTACGGCGCCGCACGACGGTCTGGACCGCGGCCGATCCGAGGTAGATGGCCATGAGCATGGTCTGCACGAACAGAAGAGAGCTTAGTGCGAGGGGAACATAGTCGCTGGGCAATCCTTGCGGACGCGATAGCAACCAGGAGGAGATGAAAATGGCAACATCGGCGGCGACGGCGGCGATGGCCCGAGCGCCGGTTTGATGATCGAACCAGGCGGCTATTTCCATGGCCAAGGCAATGATGAGCAGCGCCAGCGTAAAGGGGAGAAGATCGTCTTTCGCAAACATCAATACCATGGCCAGCAGCGTTGCGGACACGCCGACAATGCCTGAAACGACGGTCTGCCGCTTCGCCCAGGACACGGCCAGGCTCACAAGAACAAAACCGGCGAGCACCCCCGCGCTCGTCCAGGATGACAGGACCTTGAACCTTTGGGAGGCTTCCCAAACTAGTGGAATCATGATCAGGGCGGAGGTCGCACACGAGGCGGCGGTTGCGAATTTCGCCTCAGCAGGGAGCCGCATCGCCATGAAAAGCCAGGCCAGCGCGTAAATGATTCCGAGTCCAGCGCCCAGCGAAGCGGGAATTACGCCGTATTCGGCCAGCGCCCGAAGAACGAAGGCGCCGGCGACGGCCAGGAAGATTCTGCCAAGCACGGCCACTGCGTTGGATGGGAGCCCGGTGCCGAGATGGGGAACCGGCGTTTCCAGAGGCTCTGGTGCAAGCGCAGCGGGCAACACCGGCGCGCCAGACGCCATATCGAGCCGCTCTTCCAGCTTCAGGACCCTACTTTGAAGGTCTGTGACAAGGCGAACTAGCTCAGCGATGTCGCCGGAACTGGTATCCGGAGCGGACGGCGTAGTTGGCGCGGGCATGACGCCTCCTTGCGGTGATTATGCTTTTTGCTCTTGCCAGGGCGGAAGAATTTTCACCATGATCCACAGAAAAACGAACGGCAGAATCATTAAGATGATGGCGGGCAACAGTCCCTCGCGTTCCGCGAATTCCATTTTGTAGGTGGTATATCCCAGGTAGCTCTTCGAGAAGAGCTGTCCGCCGATGACCACATTCCAGCGCATGGAGAAGATACCAAGCAGGGTCAAGAACGCGCCCACGCTATAGAGCTTTTTCCGGAGATTCTCAGCGGGCTTGCCAACCTGGGTGAAGAGCAGAAGCGCGAGGGGCAGCAGCGTGCCGAGGAAGATCTGTCCCACGATTTGTGAGCCAAACAGGCGCGTGTGCACCATGAAATCCAACGTGTGGAAGGATTGGCTCGATTCGTATGTTCGATGCACCAGGTCGAGCATCTCCAGCGAGAAGTCGATCAGGAACGTGTAGAACAGATACTTCGCGATGGTATCCAGACACGGCATATCGATGGGGCGTTTTCGGAGGTAGCAAGATGCCTGATAAACCAACAGCACGGCGGCGATGCCGGATACCATCGCCGAGAAAATGAACACGACTGGCATGAGCGGCGAAGACCACCACGGGTTAGCCTTCACCGATCCGAAGATAAAGCCGACATATCCGTGCAAAAGGAATGCGGAAGGAATCCCGATCAATGTCACGAACCAACCCACGCGCTCGTCGACGTGAAGGGCTTTCTCATCAATCCTGGTGGAGCCTAGCGTCAGTGCGGTGTAGAGCCACTTTTTCCAACCCTTGCTGGACTGCGCCGCCAAAACGATGTCCTTCCGGTAGTCCAGCCAGATCTCGAGTAGCAGGACGACCATCAGGTACCAGAGATAGACGAATCCGAACATCGCCATGGCCGACGTCTTGTGGGGTGTCAGATACATTTCGAGCGATCGCTCAGGATGGCCGAGATGCAACTGGAGGGGCAGCGGCGCGACCATCATAAAGGCCAGCGCAGTGAGCAGCGAGAGCCTGTAAACAGGCTGCACGGCGGCAATGTGAAAGATCCTGGCCAGCGAAGCGAGGATGAAGGCGCCCGCCACCAAGCCCGTGATGAAGGGGTACAGAACGATGAGCACGCTCCACTGCAGTTGCATCTCGTTCGGATACATGAAGCCCTCAACGCCAGTACTCATAGCTACCCCGCTACCTCACTGACCCATCCAGGTCTTTGTAAAACACCTTTGCGCCGGTTGCCATTTCCGGCTTCAATACCTGGATCTTGTTTACACGTAGAAAGTCATGCACCGGATCTTTCGGGTCTTTGAGATCCGCCAGTCGGCGCGACCCGGTGGGACATACTTCGCAGCACGCGGTCGTCAGCCCCTTGGTGATGCGGTGGTAACACAGTGTGCATTTATCGGCGACGTGCTTGGTGGGATGCATATACCGGCACCCATAAGGGCAAGCCTGGATGCAATAGCCGCAGCCCACGCAGTACTTCTGGTCGACCAGCACCACGCCGTCAGGCGACTCGAAGGTCGCACCCACAGGGCAAGACTGAACGCAAGGAGAATGGGCGCAATGATTGCACAGTTTGGAAACGAAGAAGGCCTTGTCGGCAGGCTTATCGATGGGCGGAAAACCATTCATGCCGCCATTGGGCGCGTCCACGCGCGGATGCTCCATGTCGTCGCCGCTCACTTCATACCGTTCCACCCAGGTCCGGAAGAAGCCCTTCGGAACATCGTTCTCCTGGGCACATGCCTTGACGCAGTTGCCGCAGCCAATGCACTTGTTGATGTCGATGGTCATGGCCCAGTAGTGCTCGGCCATGCGGTATTTTGAATCGGGCGCGAGATCGCCGGTGGCGCTGTCCATCGCTTCCTGGGCGGCTCCCGACAGGATAATGAACTTTCCCGCGGCAGCCAGCAGATCTCGCCGGCTCATGCTCATGACTTATCCTCCGGGCTCAAGTTGGGTTGATGCGGCTTATGACATGTGCCGCAAGCGGCGTCTCCGGCGTGATCGCTCGAAACAACCTGTGGGAATTTGCTCGGTTTGGCAGTGCTGGCTTCGTGGCAACTGGGACACAAGAGCTTGGTGTCAGGCAGCAGCGGCTTTTGTTTGTCTGAGTCGGCCACGTGGGCCGACGCTGGGCCGTGGCAAGTTTCGCAGGCGACGTTGGCATGCTTGCCTTGGCTCTTCAGCTTGGCGATGTCGTCGTGGCAATCGGTGCAGGCGCTATGACCCGCATACACCGGTGTCTTGGACGCGATTTCAGCCAAAGCGGCAGGGCGAAAGTGCCCGTACTTGCCGAATTCGGCTGGAACCATCAATTTGCGAAGGGCGAAGAAGAGCAAAACGGCGACAAAAGCTACCACGACCAGCCGCACCAGATGTTCCGCGCCGTCGAACTTTCCCTTCATGTTTGGATGACTCAGCAAATACAAGACCATACGGCCCTAAGGCTCTGTATTTACTGCAATGAGGTGTTGACTGGAGGAAGGACTGGCGTCGCTGTCGTGGTTTTGATGTGTCGGTCCGGGTTAGGAGACGCGCGATTTCCAAATCCTGCGCGATAGCGCGCAGGCGAGCGTGGGTGAACGCCCATCGGGCCTTACGGGTGTGCGGGCGCAGCGTTCGCATAAGATCGTGGGGTAGTTCTCGAAGCCAGCAATGATCACCACAGGGCGAATCCATCGCGTGCTCCTTTTCCCGTGTCTGCTGTTGGCTTGGACGCTTCAGGCCGAAACCGGTTACGACGCGTGGCTTCGTTATGCGCCACCGGAGGGAACTGCGCTTCGCCAATACGATCTAAGTGTTCCGGCCGTGGTCGTGGCAGCCGGCGATTCGAAGGTGGTCGCCCAAGCCCGGGACGAGCTGTTGCGTGGACTGCGGAGCATGCTCGGCCGCACACTTCGGGCCGAGTCAACGGTACCTAATGAACCGGCGATCGTACTGGGCACCTTGGATGAACTGAAGCGCTCCGCACCGCAATTCCGCAGCCCAGGGCAGTTGGATCCGGACGGATTCTCTTTGCGGAGCGTGAACGCCGGCGGTGTAACGTACCTGGTGGTGACAGGCGCCAATGAGCGCGGCGTCCTTTATGGTGCATTCTCGCTGTTGCGCAAGATCAGCCTCGGCGACTCGTTAGCAACGCTCGATGAGAAGCAATCGCCTTATGCGCGACTCCGCTGGGTGAACCAGTGGGACAACCTGGACGGCACGATTGAGCGCGGGTATGGCGGGCAGTCGATTTTCTGGGACGGCGGGCATGTTCGTGACGATTTGAGCCGCGTCGCAGATTACGGGCGCCTGCTGGCCTCCGTCGGAATCAACGGATGCACCATCAACAACGTAAATGCCGACAAGCGCATACTGACGCCGGAGTTCATTTCAGAAGCGGCGCGGATTGCCGATGCGTTGCGCCCGTGGGGCATCCAGGTTTCAATCGCGGTGGACTTCGGAAGCCCCCAGACCATCGGCGGCCTGGATACTTTCGACCCACTTGACCCGCGCGTCGTGGAGTGGTGGCGATCGAAAACGGCCGAAGTTTACCGCGCGATCCCCGATCTGGGAGGCTTCGTCGTGAAGGCGGATTCGGAAGGTCGCGTAGGCCCAGCAGCTTACCACCGAACGCACGCCGACGCGGCGAATACGCTGGCCCGGGCGCTGAAGCCCTACGGCGGAATCCTTCTGTACCGCGGCTTTGTTTACGACCACCACATGGACTGGCGCAACCTGAAAAACGACCGCGCCCGCGCGGCGTATGACAACTTCAAGCCATTGGACGGCCAGTTTGACGACAACGTGTTGGTGCAGATCAAGAACGGCCCGATCGACTTTCAGGTGCGCGAACCGGTCTCGCCGCTGTTCGGAGCGCTCGAAAAGACGAACCAGGCACTGGAACTACAGATCACGCAGGAATACGTGGGGCAAGCACGCCACCTGGTGTTTCTGGTGCCGCAATGGAAAGAAGCCCTGGACTTCGATCTGTGCGCCAAAGGCGCCGGAACGCCCATGAAGGCGCTTGCGGCGGGAAAGACCTTCAACCGTCCCGTGGGCGGCTTTGTGGGGGTGGCGAATGCCGGGCTCGATCTCAACTGGTATGGCAATCAGATGTCGCCGGCAAATCTGTATGGCTTTGGGCGCCTGGCATGGACCCCCGACCTGACTTCCCGGCGCATCGCCGAAGAATGGACGCGCCAGACGTTCGGCGGCGATCCCAAGGTGATTGGGACGATTGTGGACATGCTGCTGAAATCGTGGCCCGCTTATGAGAACTACACCGGCCCGTTGGGTCTGCAAACACTCACCGACATTCTCGGCAACCATTACGGCGTGGCTGTGGAGGCGTCGGAGCGAAACGGCTGGGGCCAATGGCATCGCGCCGACCAGACCGGTGTGGGGATGGACCGCACTGTCGCAACCGGGACCGGGTTCATTGGTCAATACCGTCCACTTGTGGCGCAGAAATTCGAGTCGCCCAGTGAATGCCCGGATGAGCTGTTGCTGTTCATGCATCATGTGCCCTACACGTATGTGCTGCATTCCGGCAAGACGGTGATCCAGTCCCTTTACGATTCGCACTACCAGGGTGCCCAGACCGCCGCCGGGTTTGTGCAGCAATGGGAGTCGCTTCGGGGACGTGTGGATGAGCAGCGATTTCACGAAGTGCTGAAGCAGCTCAGCTACCAGGCTGGCCAAGCCGAGGTGTGGCGGGATGCGGTTTCCAACTGGTTCCTGCGCGAGTCGGGAATTGAAGACGTGAAGGGCCGTGTAGGCCACCATGAGGGGCGATTTGAAGCGGAAGCGATGCAACTCGATGGCTATTCGGTGGTGGCAGTCACACCCTGGGAAGCGGCGTCAGGAGGCAAGGCAATTGCCTGTGCCGCTGGAACGTGCCGTGCTCGCTTGCGGTTTGACGGCCCGGCGGGCTGGTACACGCTTCGTGTCCAATACTTCGATCAGAACAATGGCGCGGCACACTTCCGGCTCCTGGTCGGTGATCAGGTCGTCGACGAGTGGGCCGCGGATGAGGATCTGCCCACAACCAAACTGGATGGAACCTCGTCCATGCGGCGCGCGCTGACTGGCGTTGCCTTGCGCCCCGGAGACGAAATCCGGATTGAAGGCACACCGGACGGGGCCGATTCGGCTGCGATTGACTACCTCGAGATCCTGGCCGGACCATTAACAATTAACAAACTCAATAAATAACTCTTGACAACCTTAATAAAATTGATTATTCAATAGCTGTAGAGCGATTGGGTTGCTCTCTCACTTATGGCATCGGATCGAAAGAGCGCGGCCGACTGGCAGGAACTGGTACAGGTCAGTCAGGGCCAGCCTTTGTTGGTAGAACGGGTGCGGCTGAAGGAGAAAGGGATCACTATTGAAGGCTGCTTCGAGCTACCGCAACTGGCGCGGCTGGCCTTTGAGGACCAGGTCTTCGTCACCGCTTTCGTCCGCTGTCATGGCTCCATCAAGGAGATGGAACAGATCTTCGGGGTAAGTTATCCCACCATCAAGTCGCGGCTGACTCGGATCGCGCAGAGCCTGGAGTTTGTCGACACGAATCCGACGCCTTCGCGGGCCGAGGTGTTGGACAAACTGAAGCGTGGCGAGATCAACGCACAGGAGGCCATCGCGGCGCTGGAGGGATTAAAGTGATGCTGCCGCTACTGGCCTGGGTAAGTGTCCGTCATCAGGGAGGCCCGAACTTTGGGATCTGGCTGCCGCTGTTTCTGTTGTGGCTTCTCTTGTTGCCCTTCGTGTTGTTGCTGGCGCCATTGATTGCGATTGTCTGCCTGGTAGCAGGCTTGAATCCCTTCGAGGCATTCGTGTTGATTTGGCGCGTATTGGGAGCGCTGAGGGGCACCAACGTCGAGGTTGACAGCTACTCCGATGCAGTCACGGTTCACATCGTTTAGGAGGAAATTATGAGCGAGAATCGGCGGCAAGTTTTGGAAATGTTGGCTGGTGGCAAAATCACGGCCGATGAGGCCGAGCGTTTGATTTCCGCGTTGGAAAAGGACTCAGGCAACGGAGCGCCGGTCAATGGCGCCATCGCCCAGATCAAGCGAAATGCGAAGTACTTGAGGGTGGTGGTCGAAGCGGAGGACGGAAGTGATCCGAGGCCGGTGAAGGTGAACATCCGGGTCCCGCTGCAACTGCTGCGCTCTGGAGTGAAGCTGGTGAACCTGATCCCGGCTCCCGCCCGGCAGCACGTCAACGATGCGCTCCGCGAGCAAGGGATACAGTTTGACCTGAACCAGATCAAGCCCGAAAATCTGGAAGAGCTCATCGATCAGCTGAACGACGTCACGGTAGATGTCGATGTCGATCAGACCGACAACAAGGTGAAGGTGCGGGTCTTCTGCGAGTAAAGACCTGCGGCCGGTTCCTCCGACACGCGGCCTGGGAGCTGACAAGACAGCGTAATCGAGTCCGTCCCCTATTCGGGCTTTCCGGGGTCGCCGATTTACCTCAGGGGGAAGAAACCGGGACGGACTTGGTTTTGCTTCGGGCCCCGAACTGTAGCCCTCGGTGAGGAAGTTGAAGTGCGACCTGTTGCGCGAGAGTCATCCGCGGCTGCGAGGCTGAACTCCTGGGTGCCGCGGCTAGCCCTTTTGAGCAGGCGGTCTAGCTAGCAGTGAGGTGCAGGACAGCGCAGGGCAACGGTTGGCGAAATGTGAAGAAAGACTGAGGACTGTTTAGATGGCGACGAAGGACTTTGTTGCCGCCGGGCGTCCGGGTGGCGACCACGCTAGTTTGCGGCGGAACTGCGCTTCGAGGCCCCGGATCCATTCGGCGTTTCCGCAAGGCCTCGACGCCGGCAGCGCTTGCCGCAGGGCCGCCTCGCCGGCAAAGTCCGTCCGGGAAAGAAACTCCCGCCATTCCGATTGCGTGAAGCCTTGACGAGTCCGTACGGGAGCGAGCGAAACGCTGGGGTTTTGCTGACCCGTTAGATGCGCACGCGCCGACGAGAACTCGAAGTATTCCGGCCGGCCCACGATCTTCGCCCGGCGTGGATTCAATTCCACGTAGCGCAAGGCCGTCCAGTAGTGGTCTTCGCTGAGCGGCGATGAGTGATAGCGGTCTTGTAGCAGGTGCCCACTACGCCCGTGCTTGCGGTTGAACGTCAAGGCCCACCAGGTGTGTGCACGTCGGAACAGGCGCGCCAAGCCTGTAACCGAAGTTGGTGTGAGCAGCCAGTGAACATGATTGTCCATTAAGCAATAGCCATGGACTAGCACCTTCTCCTCCTCGGCAATCGCACAAAAGCGCCGCAGATACTGCTGCTTCTCGGCACGGCAGGTGAAGATGCGCATGCGGTTATTGCCCCGCGAAACGACATGGTGCACCACATTGACCAATACGACTCGAGGCGTTCGCGGCATCCCGGCCCTTCCTTGACGAACGCCGATCTGGCAGCCGTCAACAGAAGAGTGGCTGTTGGGCCCAATTCCTCGCAGAAAAAAAGTCCGTCCCGGTTCATTCAGGGTCCGTCCCTATTCAGGGTGTGGTTTGAGCCGGAACTGTTCTTGCCGCTGTTGGGGGCGTGGACGCTCCCGGACTCGCCGATACTCAGATTCCCGGCTGACCGCCCTCAGTGCCGGATACGTGCCAGATCGCGGACGGCCCCGCGTGACGCGCTGGTCGCCAACGCCGAGTAGGCCTGCAGGGCGGCAGAGATTTTACGCTGCCTCGCGGCGGGCTTCCACGCCCTTTCCCCCCGCGCGTACATGGCCTCGCGCCTATCCGCGAGTGTTGCATCGTCCACGGCCAGACGGATGGAACGCTTCGGAATGTCGATCTCGATCCGGTCGCCTTCTTCGATGAGTGCGAGCGCGCCGCCTTCGGCTGCCTCGGGCGAAATATGCCCGATCGAAAGACCCGAGCTGCCACCGGAAAAACGGCCATCGGTGATCAAGGCGCACGCCTTGCCCAGCCCCTTGGATTTCAGGTAACTGGTGGGATAGAGCATCTCCTGCATGCCGGGACCACCCTTCGGCCCTTCGTACCGAATGACAACCACGTCACCAGGTGCAACCGTATCGCCCAGAATCCCCGCGACGGCATCATCCTGGCTCTCGAAAATGCGGGCCGGACCGGCAAACACCAGGCTTGCCGGGTCCACGCCGGCCGTCTTCACGATGCAGCCGTCTTCCGCGATGTTGCCGTAGAGGACAGCCAGGCCGCCATCCTTGCTGAACGCGTTGTCGACGCTCCGAATGACGCCGCGTTCGCGATCGCGATCGACACCGGCGTAGCGCGAGTTCTGGCTGAAGGGCACGGTGGTGCGGATGCCGCCCGGCGCAGCGCGGTAGAGTGTCTCGACCTCGGCGGTCACTTCCCGCGCAATATCGAATTTCTCGATGGCTGCGCCCAAGCTGGGCGAATGCACCGTATATGCTTCGCGATGCAGCAGGCCGGCGCGGTCAAGCTGGCCCAGAATGGCGAAGATGCCGCCTGCGCGATGAACATCTTCCATATGGACGTGCGGCGTCGAGGGCGCGACTTTGCACAGGTGCGGCACGCGGCGCGACAAGCGGTCAATGTCCGGCATGGTGAAGGGCACTTGCGCTTCATGGGCCGCCGCAAGCAAATGCAGCACCGTATTAGTAGAGCCACCCATCGCGATATCGAGTGTCATCGCGTTCTCAAATGCTTCAAATGTCGCGATGCCGCACGGCAGCACCGTCGCGTCATCGTGCTCGTAATGCCGCTTCGCCAAATCGACGATGCGGCGCCCCGCCTCCAGGAACAGCGCTTTCCGGTCGGCGTGCGTGGCGAGTATGGTCCCATTTCCCGGCAGCGCGAGCCCTAGCGCTTCGGTAAGGCAGTTCATCGAATTGGCCGTGAACATGCCGGAGCAGGAGCCGCAAGTGGGGCAGGCGGATCGCTCCAATTCCTCGGCGTCCGCATCACTGACCTTCGGATCGGCGGCAGCCACCATCGCGTCCACCAGATCGAGTGCCCTGACAATTCCGTTCTGTGCAACCACTTTGCCGGCCTCCATCGGGCCGCCCGACACAAAGACGGTTGGGATATTCAGCCGCAGCGACGCCATCAGCATGCCAGGCGTGATCTTGTCGCAGTTCGAAATGCACACCAGGGCGTCCGCGCAGTGTGCGTTGACCATGTATTCGACCGAATCGGCAATCAGTTCGCGCGAAGGCAGACTGTACAGCATGCCATCGTGCCCCATGGCGATGCCATCATCGACAGCGATGGTATTGAACTCCTTGGCGACGCCGCCAACCCGGGCTATTTCGCCAGCCACCAGTTGCCCCAGGTCTTTCAGATGCACGTGGCCGGGTACGAACTGCGTGAATGAATTCGCGATGGCGATGATCGGTTTGTCGAAATCGCCGTCTTGCATTCCTGTGGCGCGCCACAGGCTGCGCGCTCCAGCCATGTTGCGGCCGTGGGTGGTGGTTCGTGAACGATAAACGGGCATGTCTCTTCTACAGTATGAGGCTACCCGAATGTCGGGCAGTCTGCCCGCGGCTCATGGCAACGGCTCCCGCCCCACCGTAGAAGGCTGGAATGTAGAACCAGTAGCGAGCTGTGCTCGCGGCTCAGCCCAGCTTTTCAGGCACTTCGTCCATGGGACCCATCCAACGCAACTCGCGCTCGATGTCGTTATGGAGACGATACTGCTTCTTTACCGAAGCGATGGCCGCTCCGCGTACGTCGATCTTCGCCAGATCGTACTGTCCGATTCCTGCCTGTGAGCAATAGCGCAGGTATCCCACCCATTCGGGCTTCACACCCATGCACTCCAGGCCGACCCGATCGGCCGCAATGAAATCGGTGGAAGCAATGGCAACCCGTGACGGCACGGGTGTCCCCGAAGTGGGCCCATTGCCTTCCATGCCATCGTATCCGTCGATGACGGCTGCGCCCCAGAACTGCGACAGCTTCTGCGCAGTGAGCAGAATGTCGTAATGCGTCTGGCGGACGCCGCCATGAAACTTCCGCTTGTCGTTCCACTGCGGCCTTACACCGGGGGCACTCCGCAACGGCGCGCCCAACGCCATGTTCTTCACGGAAAGTGTGGCGACCACCGTGTTGTGTGCCTTCAACATCGCAGAACAGATGATGAACGCATCCGGATCAACCAGCCGGGCGGCCAGGCGCACCGGCGTGGGATGCAGATCCGCATCCATGATCGGAATTACCTGATACTTGCCTTCTTCATTCAGGTCGAGCAGGTGTACCTTTTGGGTTCCAAACTCCTTCGCCACCGCCTGGTATTTGAAGTTGTCGAATCCCTCGAGCGTATTTCCCGCCGATGACTCCGCAATATAAACCGGCCCTTTGAATCGCGGACCTAAGTAGTCCAGTATGCCGCATAGCGCGTCGGCACTGGTCGCAGCTAATGGATTTACTGTAGAAACTAAGTTCGGCTTAATGACAACATACTTCCTGGTTTTTAGTTTCGGCAGAATTTGTTCGTCAATTAAGGTGAGCGCTTCCGTAATGTTCTTCCGGCGGTTCTCTCCATGTACTAGAGAGACAGTAGAACGTGCAGCGAAAGTGGATAAAGAATCGGGTGCTGAAATGGCCTGTTCTTGAGTGAAGGCTCGCCTGCCTGTCGCGGCGACACCGGCACTCAAGGTCATCCCCAGCACGGTACGGCGCGAGAATAAGTGGCTCATTTAGTCGCCTCCGGAGATAGAATCGAATTACAAGCTCATTATAAGTAGAAGTAGAAAGGAGTCAATAATGGAATCCTCTTCTTCGCGTAGAAGATTTCTCGCTGCCGGCCTCGCAATTCCCGCCGCCGGACTATCCATCACGACTGACGACAAGCATTCGCAGTCTCCCTCCCCATCTCCAGTGCCGGCTTTTCCGAAGGAAACGACGCCCAAGTTTACTTACCGTACCCTTGGCAAAACCGGGCTGAAGCCCACCGCAGTCGGGTTCGGATGCATGGTTACGTCCGATCCGAGCGTCATCGAGCGTGCTGCCGACGTCGGCATTACGTATTTCGACACCGCCCGTGGATACCAGAGCGGGAACAACGAGCGGATGGTGGGAGCCGCGTTGAAGGCAAAACGGAATTCCATTATTCTCTCGAGCAAGTCGCCGGCGCCAACCAAAGAGGAGGCTCTAAAGGATCTCGACACGAGCCTGCGTGAGTTGGGCACGGACCACCTGGATATCTGGTATCTGCATGCCAAGAGCAAGCCTGAGCAGGTAACGGATGGCCTGATGGAGGCGCAGAACATCGCCAAGCAACAGGGCAAGATCCGCTTTGCCGGCATCAGTACCCACTCCGGCCAGCCTGAGTTGTTCCCGGCTGTGATCGCCACCAAGCATTTCGATGTGATCCTGACGGCATACAACTTCACCCTCGACCCCAAGATGAATGCTCTTCTCCAGACGGCTCAGGATGCGGGCATCGGCATTGTCGCCATGAAAGTCATGGCCGGCGGCTTCCGCCAGCTGAAACAGGACAATCCGCGCTGGGACGTCTTTCATCGCGACGGCGCCATGCTGGCGATGTTGAAGTGGGTACTCCAGAACAAGAACGTCGATACCACGATTCCCAGCATCACGGACTTCGATCAGTTGGATCAGAACCTGCGCGCGATGAGCGAGCCGTTTACGCCGGCGGATGAGAAGCTGCTGTCGGCACGGCTTGAATTCCTGCGGCCGCTGTATTGCCGCATGTGCGGCGAGTGCGATGGCGTTTGCGCGAAGGGACTGCCGGTCGCGGATATGGTTCGCTACGTTTCATACGCGGAAGGCTACGGCCAGTTCGCCATGGCGCGTGAACAGTTCCTCACCTTGCCGGTCCACCTGCAAAACGTCCGTTGTTACGATTGTCAGGAATGCACCGTCACCTGCCCGCATGGAGTACGGGTCATGGAGCGCGTCTCAAGGGCCCAGGAGCTATTTGCGTGAGGCTTGGCCTGGCCCGGGCGCTAACTTGGCCTGCGGTCTGCTGCGGCGCCCTGCTGTGCGCCCCGGCACTACTGCGGGCAGCAGAAACGTTGCCGCGTTGTGACCTGGTTCCTGATTGGAAGCAGTCGGGCGCGGCGCGGCTTTATACCGCCGATACGCTTTACGACTACATGGATGGCGCCTCGGAAGGGTATCTGATTTACGGCTTCGACCGGATGCGCGGCGTGACTTGCAAATCCGGCGAAGCCTCGTTCGTGATCGACATATCCGAGATGAAGGACCCCGAGTCGGCCTTTGGTCTCTTCGCCTCCAACCGCGATCCGCGCGTTCCCACCGAGGCCATCGGAGTGCTCGGGCAAGTCACTCCGCAGCGCGGCATTTTTGTCAGAGGGAACCGGTTCGTGGAGATTTCCGCCAGCCCTCCCTCGGCCGATCACGCGACGGCAATTCGCGCCTTTTTGAAAGCGCTGGATGGACAGATGGATGGTACCTCGACCCCGCCGCCGCCGGTCGGATGGTTCCCCACGGAAGGTCTGGATGCGAATTCGATCCGGCTCATTCCACAGAGCGTGCTCGGCCTCAGCCTTCTCAAGCGGGGTTATCTGGCCAAGTACGACTTCGGACGTGCCTTCATCGTGAAGCAAGCTTCGCCGGAATCGGCGATCCAACTGATGGGCAAGCTCCGGGATAAGTTCGGCGACACGATAGAGCCGGCGGCAATCGGCGATGAAGGCTTCGAGACCAGTGACAAGTATCTGGGCCACTTGCTGTTCTTTCGCAAAGGTGCGTACATAGCCGGCTTCACCAACTTCGCCGAAGACTTCGACGCCTCCAAGATCGCTGAGGAATTCGCATCGCGAATCCCGTAGGCGCCCAGCGGCTTCCGCCGGCGCAAATAAGGCTGGTGCCGACCGGGATCGAATGCTGAAGCCGAGCCGGAACCGGACAGCTTCTGTGGTTTCTCCTATGCCGGCTTCGTCGCGTGGTGCGGCTGGTAGAGGCACAGCGGATCGGCGGCCAGCGGGTCGTTGGTTGCCGCATACGCGCGGGCACGCGAGCCTCCGCAGATGGCGTGATATTCGCACAGGCCACAACGGTCGTCCCAATGGCTGGGATCGTGTAGTGCCTGGAAGAGTTCGGAATTGCGATAGACATCGGCCAACCGGTCCTGGCGGACGTTTCCGGCGGCTACCGGCAGGAAGCCAGCGGGACAAATCTCTCCGGTTTGGGAGACAAACACCACGCCGTGACCGTCGCGAATCCCAAAGCTGCGATAGGCGGGACTGCGTTTGATCGCTTCGCCGCTGCGGCCTTCGGCGCGCATGCGGTCCAAGGCAATGCGGCGGTAAGACGGCGCTTCGGTGGTGGCAACCGTAAATGGCGCCGCGGCCGCAATCTCGTAAACCCAGTTCATGAGCTGCTCGGCCTGCTCAGCGGAAAGCGGCTGCAAAACCTTTCCGCGGCCCACCGAAATGAGAAAGAACAGACTCCATCGCGCCAGTTTGTATTGCTTCAGCAGGTCGTAAATTGCAGGCAGGTCGGAGGCGGTTTCTTCGGAAACCAACGTGTTTACTTGTAGAGGAAAGTTGAGCTCCCCCGCCAAGCCGATCGCTTGCATGGTGCGCTCGAACGTGCCGGGCACGCCACGGATCGAGTCATGGCGCTCGGCCGACGAACCATCCAGGCTAAGGCCCAGGCCGGTCGCGCCGTGCGCTTGCAGTTCCATCAGTACTTCACGGGTCAGCGCGGCGGTTGCTGCGGGCGTGATCGACACTTCGATGCCAAGCCTGCGCGCTTCGTCCATGAGGGCATACAGATCGGACCGTTTGAGAGGATCGCCGCCAGTGAGGATCAGCGTAGGCACTGGAACACCAAACTCTCGAATCTGCTCCAGTAGCCGAACGCCTTCCCCAAAGGTCAGTTCCTCGGGATCGGGGGTGGACATCGCCGAGGCGCGGCAGTGACGGCAAGCGAGATCGCAGGCCCGCGTGACTTCCCAATACACGTTGAGCGGCGTCTGTGAATAATCCCGCGGCGTGCCGTGCCCGCCATGTGCATGCCCATGCATGGAAGCCATGCCCCTAGCGTACCGAAAAGGACTCCAGGTGCGCCTATCGCCCGATCCCCCTGAAAAAGGAAGAGGCCGCCAAGCCCTGCTATAGACTGGAGGTTGACTACCTTAGTCATTGGCGGCGGCATAAGTGGTCTTACGGTTGCCTATCGCCTGGCCCGAGCCGGAAAATCATGCACGCTGATTGAGGCGGCTGCTCAATTGGGCGGCGTCATTCAAACCCGGCAATTGCAGGGTTGCCTGATCGAGAACGGGCCGGATAGTTTCATCTCCACCAAGCCCTCCACGCGCGAGCTCATCCGGGAAGTTGGCCTGGATGACGAAGTGATTAGCGCGAACGAAGACAATCGCCGCACCGACATCTGGCGCAAAGGCCGCTTTGTGCCCATTCCGGACGGCGTCGCGATGATCGTGCCCACCAAGATCAGGCCCATGGTCACCACCCGGTTACTCGGTTGGGGAACCAAGCTGCGCATGGGGCTGGAATTTTTTCGCCGGCCGAACGGCGCGCGGTCCGACCGCAGTGTCGCCGAGTTTATCGCCGATCACTACGGGCAGGAAACCGTCGACTATCTGGTGGAGCCGCTGCTGTACGCGGTGTATGGCGGTGATCCGCGGCAGATGAGCGCCACGGCCATCATTCCGCAAATGACCCAGTTGGAAGCCAAATACGGGAGCTTGACGCGGGGCGTTCTCGCCAGCATGCGGAAACGTGGGCCAAGCGCGGGTGGGAGTTCCGGAGCCGTCAAGTTTCTGACGATGCGCCGTGGCATGTCCAGCCTGGTGGACGCCGTTGCCGGAGCCTGTGCGGCCGCTACCGAGGTTCGAACCGTGGATGCCAAGAGCATCAAGCGCATGGGCGGCGGATACGGCGTTCGGCTGAATGGCGATTGGCTGGAGGCGCGCAGCATCGTGATCGCGACGCCTGCCTGGGGCGCGGCCGACCTGATTCAGGAAATGGCGCCGCAAGCCGCGGAACTCTTGCGCCAGATCCCGTATCGATCGTCCCTCACTGTATCGCTTGCCTATCCGGAGGCGGACGCAAAGAAAGTCAGTTGCTCCGGTTTTGGCTTCCTGGTGCCCAAAGTGGAGCGCGAAACAGTGGCGGCCTGCACCTATGTCAGTAACAAGTTCGAAGGCCGGGCACCTAAAGGCACGGTCGTGTTGCGCTGCTTCGTGGGTCAAGAGCAGGCCGATCTTTCGGACGACGAAACAGTCCGCCGCGTGCGGCAGGATTTGAAGCGCTTGACGGACATTACGGCCGAGCCGTCATTCACACTGGTAAGCCGCTGGACCCGCCGCATGGCGCAATACACGGCCGGCCACGCTGAGCGCATGCAGCAGTTCACGGAAGCCTCACGCGGCCTCGAAGGAATTTTCTTTGCCGGCAACGGAATTCAAGGTGTGGGCATTCCCGATTGCATCCAGCGCGCCAATACGGTGGCCTCGGAAGTTGTGGCGAGAGAAAGCTGAGTCTCTTCCTAAGTAACGAGAGCTGCTACAACACGTCATACTTGTTTTCGGTGTTCCGCCGCATCGCATTCATCGCCCTCCTCGCTACGGCGCTTGTGTCATCGTCTCCGGCTCAGGACGATCTTGCGGTGCGATTCGCAAGACACCTGCGAGCCGATGTCGCGCTTCTCCCCTCAGAGCCCGAATTGTCGGCCTGGCAGAAAACTCATGCCGGCAGCCGGCTGGAGCTAGCGCACTACCAGACCGAAAAAGACCCGTACAAAACAGACTTTAGGCGGCTCAACCGCTGGTGTGCTGCGTCCGTCAGTCGCCGTCCGGTTGGGGTGGTTCGCACCGCTTTGTTCGATGTGCCGGATGTCTCGCAAGGTGCTCTACCGCCTCTGCCCGAGAAAGAAGACACAAGCCTGACGCAGACGTGCAGGTTGCAGGCGTTGTGGTATCAGATGCCCGCGACGGCCACGAACGCAGGCGACGCCGCAATCATCGATGCAATCGTCCGGGAACTATCTGCGTCCTGGGGGAAGCCGAACGGAGCACCCGCTACGCCGGATATAGAGGGCGGCGGGCTTTGGAAAGAGACGGTCGCATGGCATCGGGCTGGAATCAACATCTGGGTGGCCTACGATCCCACGGCTTGGGCGGCTCCAACTCCCGGTGAGGCGCCGGGCCGGATCATCGCTTTTGCGCGAAGAGACAGTCCTCCCGATTCGGCTGTCAACACCTGGCTCCTCGGTGGTCGGTTGGTACGTCAGGTAACGGAAGAGGCGGCTCGGATTGCCGATTTGGATCCATCCTTGGCTGCTGCGATGATGCGCCGTTCGTTTTGCATGATGGACCCAGAAACAGGGCCTCCGACGCGGTATCCAATTCCCGCGCTCGAGCCGGAGTCTGTCACCGTCGGCCGGGTCCTCCAATGGCTCAGCAAAGCGAGAAGCCTCCCACCAGAACGTCAAGCGGCTGCCTTCCTGGTTGCCGATGCTTATCTGGTTTGTGCGGGAGTCCCCACTCCACGCCTGATTCGGGCGATCGGGGCTACGGCTGCAGGCGCGCGTGAACAGCAGTACATGCACTACTTTCGCAACCAGGCGGAAAAGCTCGACCCGTTAGGCACTGCCGGTGAACTCGCTGGCCTCTCCGCACTGGCAGATCCCTGCTTTCTCAAGGGCAAGGGTCCTTGGCCGGACCTCGAGATAAAGAAAGGAGAGAGCCTACTGCAGCAGTTTCCGCCGGACCAGTGGACACCCTGGATTCATTTCGCGGTCGCACGCAGCCATGCTGTGAAGCTGAGCTTCTCGTATCCGGAGGGTGATCCAGATGATGATGTCATTCACCTCACGCCCGCGGAGAAGGAAAAGGAACGCGAGTTGGCGATTGAGCATTTTAGAAAGTTCCTTGACGAGCTGCCGGACGATCCGAAGTCGGTCTACGCCTGGCAGGAAACGTGGCGGCTACTCGCCGGCCTTCCCCCAAGCCACATCGCTTTCGGTTGCAGCGGCGACTGAGACGCCATTTTGGACGGCACCAGCGCCATTGCCATCCCGCCACCAATGCGGTAGAAGAGGGTTTCCGCCATGAGCAAGCAATTGACGTTTCTCCTCGCAGTCGCCCTGCTAACAACTGGCGCTTCCACGCCCGCCGCGGCGCAACACGCCTCGCGCGAATTGCGCACGGCCGAATACCGCGCGCTGCAAACCAAGCTCTGCAGCGGCTGGAACACCTGGAGCGCGAACAGCGTCCTGGCGCACGTTCACCTGCCAGACAGTTTCGCGCTCACGCTCGGCTTTAAGAGCGCGGGCATAGGCCACGCCTACCAGAACACGTTCTTTCAGGCGAATGAGACCGTCCGGCGGCCGGAGAAGATCCGCCTTGGACCGCACACCGACGATGGGTCCTACACCGAGCTGACGGTGGAGTGGAACACAAACGGGGCCGGCACAAAGAACGCCGCCGAAGTCCAGAGCGCTACGGAGAACGGCGAGGAGTACATCCTGATCACCGTCCAGCAACACGCTCCGCTGCGGCCCGAGCACCTGATCGTCGAGACCGGCTACTACTGGAACCGGCCAGGGACCATCAGGCGCGACGGTTCCGTTCTCAGAGCGCAGTCTGGCCGCGAAGGTGGACGCGCATTCGAGGTGCGAACCACGTCGCCCGAAGTGAACGACCCGTTCGTGACGACCGACGCGCCTTATCTCTCGGTGGCCCTCGAAGGGCGCATCGCGGTCTACACCGGTCCGGAGAAAACGCTGGAACAGGTGGCCGCGATTATTGAAGCGCATCGCGCCGCGCAGATGAAGCGACTGGCGGATTTTACGGCGAAGACCCTGAAGTCTTCACCGCGATGCAGACCATCCTGGGCTGGAACCTGACGTACGACCCCGAAAACGACCGCGTCATTTCGCCAGTGAGCCGCGGGTGGAGTTCGTACTGGGGCGGCTATGTGCTGTTTGACTGGGACACCTATTTTGCGGCGTTCATGTACAGCCTCTACAACCCGGATCTCGCCTTCGTGAACGCCATCGAAGTCACCAAAGGCATCACGCGCGCAGGCTTCATTCCGAATTGCGCTTCGGCTTATGGCATCCAAAGCGACGATCGCTCGCAGCCGCCGGTCGGAAGCCTGATGGTGCTGGAGATCTACAAACGCCATAAAGAGCAATGGTTCCTGGCCGAGGTTTACGACGAACTGCTGCGCTGGAATCGGTGGTGGCCTCGCGCGCGCGACACCAACGGACTGCTTGCATGGGGCTCAGACAACGTGCCTCAGCTTGTCGATGGCAATTTCCACAATGCGGGAGCGGCAATCCTGGAGTCGGGGCTCGACAATTCGCCCATGTACGATGGCGTGCCCTTCAACCCGCAGACCAACCAGCTGGAAATGGCCGACGTTGGATTGAACGCGCTGTACGTTGCCGATTGCCGAGCGCTGGCTGAAATTGCCGGCATATTAGGCAAGACGGCGGACCAACGCGAATTACTTGAGCGCGGCGATAAGTATGCTGCAGCATTGGGCACATTGTGGGATGACAAATCGGGCATGTTTCTGAACAAACACACCGATACCGGCGAATTTTCATCGAAGCTCTCGCCGACCAATTTCTATCCGCTGATTGCCAAAGTCGCCACGCCCCAGCAGGCCGCGCGAATGGTGAAGGAGCACTACTTCAACCCGGCTGAGTTCTACGGCGAGTGGGTAATACCAGCTATCGCCCGCAACGTGGCCGGTTTCCAGGATCAGAACTACTGGCGGGGCCGCATCTGGGGGCCGATGAACTTCCTGGTCTATCTGGGCATGCGAAACTACGATCTGGGACCGGCCCGCACGGATCTCGCCGAACACTCGCGCAAGCTGCTGATGAAGTCATGGCAAAGCGACCGGGCGGTCTACGAGAACTACAACGCGATCACGGGCGCCGGTAACGATGTTCGCAGCAGTGACGCTTACTACCACTGGGGCGCGCTGCTGGGCGTCATCGGGCTGATGGAACAAGGCTACTAACCCGACGCTTTGACCGACTCCTCTGAGTCTCGTCAGCTCTCCATTTGGTTAAGAAGCGCGGCTCGCGGCCAGTACATCCTACGGCTCGAGGCGCTCGGAATAGGACCCGCCCACATACATCCTCAGCTTCCCGTTGGGTTGCTCGACGAAGCGGACTACTTCTCCCACCGGCGATCCGCCCGTCGGCGATTCCAGACGGAATTGGCCATTGCCGATCGGAACCAAGTGATTCTGGTGCTCGGGATTCGCGCCGGTCGGATCAAACATCACCAGCTGTCGATTCAGCTCGACGACGGCGGTGTCGCCGTTCGCGCTGCGATAGGTGCCTGCAAAATGACCCCATGCTGGATCCCAAGCGATTCCAGACTTCGCCGGTGTGCTGGCTTTGGCTACGGCCGTTCCCACGATCTGCATCAGGTGCTGGGCCATGTCGCTCGGATTGGAATCGTCTCCGTTAGTCAACACGATCACGCCCACCTTGTCGTCCAATTGAATCAGCGTCTGGGTTTTGTAACCGGGATAGGATCCGCCGTGGCCGACGTAGAGTTTGTCTTTGTCGCGGCTGACGGCGAAGCCGATCGCGTTGCCGCGGCTCCAGTCGTTCTCGAGCATCCGGACGCGATGCATCTCACGGAGAGCGGAGGCCGACAGAATCTGCGCGCCGCCCACAGGCCCGTTACAGAATTGCAGAGAGACGAACTTGGCCATATCGTCGACGTCGGATGTGATTCCGGTGGCTGGGCCCATCGCTTTGGCATCGATGAACGCAAACCGCTCGCGGCTTCCGTCGGGCATGCGGCGGCCATAGCCCACAGCGAGTTCGGGAACCGGCTTATCCACGCTGGAGGCGGTCATGCCCAGCGGATCGAAGATGTGGCGCTGCACGTAGGTGGCGTACGGCTCGCCCGACACTGCTTCAACCACCATTCCGGCGATGGTCAGCGCCAGGTTGGAATACTTCCAGCGGACCTCGGGCGAGTAAATCGCTTGCGTTTGCTCGATATAGGCGCGGACTTGAACCGCGTCCGGGAAGTTGTGATCGACCCAGTGTGAACCGGCCTCCCGTGACAAACCCGAACTGTGGGTCAGGAGTTCCTCGATCGTGATGGGCGGATCATCGGGCTCAGCGGGCTTCGGCTTGAACCAGGGCAGGTACTTCGAAACCGGGTCGTCGAGGCGGACTTTGCCCTGGTCGCGGAGCTGCATGATTGCCGTGGAGGTGAACAGCTTGCTGTGCGACGCCATGCGGAAACGGGTTTCCGGAGTTATGGGGATGTGCTTGTCGACGTCCGCGAATCCGAATCCTTTGGCCCAAACCAGCTGCTGATTGGAGACCACGCCGATAGCCACGCCGGGCAAATCGCGGTACGCGATCTGAGCGCGGATCCAGGCGTCGAAAACGCGTTCGGCTCCGAGTACATCAGGATTGGTCGCGATTGACTGCGCGGTCAATAAGACCGGCAAGAAGAGGAAGATGCTGCGCCGCCACATGAGCCATAGTGTAACGGGTCGCCGGATTGCAAATGACCAAACTATAGCGTTTCCAGACTGTCGCTAGCGACAGTTGGCGATCCCTTCACCTTCTGATTTACTTGGAACGCGGCTTGGCGCATCAGTTTGATAGAGTGATGCTGCACTGCCGAACCATCGAGAGGCGAGTGTACCCCCGAGGGTATTTGAGAGGATATTGAAATGGCGAAAGACAGAGCAACTGTAGGAACAGACGGACTCCCGCTGCCGATCTTGCCACCGGAACGCGATCCGCGCGTTTGGGCCCGGCTGGTCCGCATCATGTTCTACCTCCCCGGTTTCATGGCCTTGCTGCTCATCAAGGCCGGCGAACCGGCAGGGTTCGGCATCACGGTAGAACTGCTGATGCTGTCGAGCGCGGCCGCGATTGTGGGGGGTGTCTTTGTGGGATCGGGTTCGTTGGGCGCCGGCGCCGATACTTCATCCAAGGTCGGCGTGTGGAGCGGTTCGCTGGTGCTCGAGTTGCTGGCGGTTGTGCCTTTCCTGGCTGCGATCCCGGTGCTGTTCCATGAACTGGCGAACAGTAACCTACTGCATTCCAGGGCGCCGGGCGCTGTCGACGTCACGTTGGGGCCCTCGGAGCTTTTGCCGATGGTAGCTATTTTGCCGTTCATGCTCTACCAGCTCGCTGGCTTCGGGACACTGCACTTCATCGTGACCAAGTGGGTTAACTGGGTCATCAACATCCTCGTTCTCTGCCTGATCGTCGCCTCTTATGTTGCCAACCGGCAGGAGGACTACTTCCTCGAAAGACGGTTCGGAAGCAGTCTCGTCATCATCATGGCGATCGTCGCAATCTACGGCGTGCTCAAGCTGAAACACATGCAGGCCGAATACGATAGACGCTGCCCCGCGAAGGAGAAGAAGAAGGACAAGGACGTAGAGAAGGACTAGGTTCCGAATAGCCCAAGGCGCGCCCGTTCCTCAATCACGGCGGCGACGCTCGGGAATCACCGGCAGCCCATACTTCAGCCGCAAAGTAATCAGCGGCTGCGGCACGATGCGCGCGCCCGGCGCGAGACAGAAGCGCCAATGCTGCGCGACGCGCGCAAGAATGAGAACGCCTTCCATCCATGCGAAGCGCTCGCCTATGCAAAGCCGGGGGCCCGCGCCAAAGGGGAAATACGCGAGCTTCGGGCGCTGTGGATCGGCCGTCAGCCAGCGCTCCGGAAGAAACCGGGCGGGCTCCGGCCAGAACCGCGCATCGCGGTGCAGCAACCACTGGCTCATGAAGCACACCGCCCCTGCCGGAAGGCGATAGCCGCCCAAATCAAACGCCTCCGTCGCTGTGCGCCCCATTACCCATGCCGGTGGATACAGACGCATCGACTCCGCAAACACGGCGTAGGTGCAGTGCAGCGCGTCGACATCGTCGACCGACGGTTCGCGCCCGCCCAGGACGGAATCCACTTCCTCAAACAGCCGCCGTTCTGCGTCCGGGTTTTGCGAGAGCAGATACCAGGTCCACGAAAGGGCGTTCGCCGTGGTTTCATGACCGGCGAGGAACAACGTCAGGATTTCATCCCGCACCTGGACGTCGCTCATCCGGCCGCCATCGCCTTCGTTGTCCTGGGCAACCAACAGCATCGACAGCAGATCGCCTTTGTCCTGGTTCGACGCGCGCCTTTCCGCGATGAGCCCGTACATCAACTCGTCGAGCCGGCCGCGTGCCGCGCGGAAATCCCTGCTGATGGGCAGCGGCAGCTTCAAAATATGTTGGGCGAACGGGAGTGTCGTCAAGCGGAACATATTCGCCACGGCGGTTCCGATCTGACTGATGGACCGCGCATCGCTGCGCATGTCGGCGTTGTATAGAGCCTTTGAAACGATCGAGAGGGTTAGCTGCATCGCTTCGCTGTGCAGATCCACCGGCTGCCCCACGGATATAAGCGCGGGCCATTCCTGTTCCCAGCGCTCGATCCAATAGTTGGTGAAGTCCACAATGATCCCGGCGTAGCCACGCAACCGCTCACGGTGAAAGGCAGGTTGGGTCAGCCTCCGCTGCCGGAGGTGGAGCGGCTCTTCGCTGGTCAACAGCCCCTCGCCGAGCAACACTTTGGCACGCTTTAAAACCGGACTCTTGGTGAAGTTCGCGTTCTGCGTCACCAGCACTTCGTAGATGAGCTGGGGGTCTGAGATCAAGTACGCCCGGCGATGAAGCAGACGGAACTGAACCACATCGCCGTACTGCTTGTGCAGCGACTCCATGGTCGCCAGCGGGCTCCGGCGGAACGCCGTAAAGCCCAAGGGCGAACTAGAGCGCGGGCCCGGAGGGCGCTTCATCCTGTATCGGCCATCCGGCAAGGAGCACTATTTCGCATGCCATCGCGAGGCGTTCACCGCCGCGCCGATCACAGCCACCTCTTCGCCTCCGGTGACCACTTCAAGCGAGTAGCCTTGCAGCGGTGTCAGCTTCACCATCTCAGTCAGGCATTCGCCCAGGACGTGCAGGTTCAGAAACCGGGCATTGTAACCGCCGAAAAAGAACTTGCCGGGGCCGTCCAGGTGAATGCTGGTCGCCGTCGCAGCCGCCAGCGCGCGATGCCACCTCTTCACGAAGTCGACGCAACGCGTTTCTCCCGCCTTGGCGTGCTCAAAGATTTCTTCCGGCTCGAGATCCATAAAGCGCATCCGCATCGCGCGCTGGCCCATGATGCCTTCCAGGTGCCCAGTACCACCGCAGCCGCAGAAGCGCTCCTTCGGATCCAGCGTCACCACCGAGTGCCCTGCTTCCCAGATGCCCTCCCGGTGAGGATATCTTCCGAAGCCGATGCCATTACCCAACGTCCAGACCCGGATCAGCCGGTCGAGGTGATTGCGGCTTGCTGCCAAACCGGCCGCCACGATGTCGGCGTCATTGAAGCACGCCACCGGGATGGAGCCAAAGTGCCCGCCCAGCGCGCCTTTCAGCAGTTGGCCCATCCACGAGCCCTTGAGTTGTTGCAGATTCGGAGAATCTTCAATCACGTTGTGGCGGACGATACCTGGAAAGCCGACGCCCATGAATTCCACGCCCTCGGCGCCGTGGAGTGCCTTCACTTCCTCCACAACCCGCGCTGCAATGGCCTCGGCCGGTAATCCTATTAGTGCGTCCGAGATGGCGGGATCTTCGGGGAAACTTCGAATCGGCCCTACGACCTTGTGATCGACGATGACTGCGGCGGTAATCCGATCCGCGACGAGTACTCCAATACCTTTTCCCATGGTTGCTGCTTTCTCTAGGGACGGCTCAACTTATTGAGACCGTTAAAAGCTGCTGCCTTGTAGCACTCCGCGAGAGTCGGATAGTTGAACACGGTGTGGACGAAGTATTCAACTTTGCCACCCAGGATCAGAACCGCCTGGCCAATGTGCAGCAACTCGGATGCACCTTCCCCAATAATATGAACGCCCAGAATCTCCAGAGTGTCGCGATGGAAGATCAGCTTCAATCGTCCGGTCGTGTCGCCGCGGATCTGGCCGCGCGCGATCTCTCGATAGTAGGCTACACCTACTTCATAGGGTACGTCCTCGTCGGTGAGCTGTTCCTCGGTCTTGCCTATAAAGGAAATCTCGGGAATGGTGTAGATTCCGAACGGATAGTAGCCGGGGTTCGAGATAGCGGGTTTGCCAAAAGCGTGCGCCACCGCCAGCCGCCCCTGCTCCATCGAAACGGAGGCGAGGCTGGGGAAGCCGATGACGTCCCCCGCGGCATAGATATGCGGCTGCTTGGTGCGGAAGAATTCGTCCACCTTAATGCGGCCTCGCGAATCCGACTCCAGCCCCGCGGCGGCGAGATTCATCTCGTCTACGTTTCCCTGGCGGCCCACCGCATACAGCAGGGTGTTCCCGGTGACCCGCTTTTTACTCTCAAGGTTCGCCACCACCGTTCCGTCCGGAGCCTCTTCCACGCTTTCCACTTCTTCATTCAGCCGCATGGTGACGCGATGGTCGCGCAAATGATAGGAGAGTGCCTCGACAATCTCCTGGTCGGCAAATTCCAGCAATCTTGGCCGCTTCTCGATCAGCGTGACGCGCACTCCGAGCGTCGCGAACATGCAGGTGTATTCCACCCCGATGACGCCCCCGCCGACCACAATCATGGTCTTGGGAACGTCGGGCATTTCCAAAATCTGGTCGCTATTGATGATGGTGCGGGCGTTGATTGCGACCTTCGGCGAAGCTGCCGGCTTGGTACCCGTGGCAATCACAAAAAAATCGGCCGTGACTTCCGTAGTCCCGCGCGTATTCGTGATCTGCACTGTATGCGGATCCTTGAAGGAGGCAATACCGGTGAGGACCTCAATACCGTTTCGCGAGAGCTGCGCCTGCGTCACGTCTACTTCGGTCTTAATGACATGCTGCACGCGAAAGGAGAGATCTTGCATCGTGATCTTCTCCTTCACCCGGTAGCTGACGCCGTAGATGTTCTGGTAGTTGTAGCCCGAAAAATGCAAGACCGCTTCCCGCATCGTCTTGCTGGGAATCGTCCCGGTATTGATACAGGCCCCGCCGATGATCTCTTTCTTTTCGATCACCGCCACGCGTTTGTTGTTTTTTGCGGCCTGAATTGCGGCCCTGTGGCCTGCCGGACCCGAGCCGATCACCACCAAATCGTATTGAGGCATAGAAAGATAGCGCGCTCCAGATTGTGGCGCCTCGCCAAAACGAGTATAGCCCGGGAAGTGTTTCGACTGTCTTACAAGCCAGGTGATAGTCAAGCCAGGGCGATACGGAAGGTGCGAAGTGGGAAACCGATCACGCGTCGATTGGTCCTGGGCCCACCTTCTGCCGCGCCCGCCGTATCACCACTCGTTCGGCGCCTGCTGAGCGTTGATCCAATCCGGGTCGTACGGCCGCAGGCATGTGTCCAGAATCCATTGCTGAAAACGAAGGTTGTTTTTCGCCAGGTAGCCGGGGATCGCGTCCCCTTCGGGTGTGCGTGAGCGCGGTTGCGGTCTGACCGCCGCCGGGTGGATGCTGGAGTTGGGCAAGACGCGGCCACGACATGAAGCCGTCCGCGCCTGGATGTTAGGGTGACCCACTTTCATCGTTTCCTATGTAGCGTGCTGCTGGTGGCCGCACCGGCGTGGTGCGCTTCCGGAATGACCACCAAGGAAACGCTGCAGTTCCTGGGGCGCACACGAACGTTTTATCTGTTTGTTCCGCAGGCACTGCCGCCCGGCATCGAGGTGCCTTTGTTGGTGACGCTCCATGGCAGCGGTGGCAATGGCGCCGACATGGTCGACAAGTGGAAAGATCTGGCCGCGGCGGAGAAGATCATCGTGGTGGGACCGGACTCGAAGAGTCCCGCCTTTTGGGTCTCTCCTCTGGATGGCCCCGATTTTCTGCACGACATCGTGGAGCGTTTGAAGAAGGACTATCCCATTGACCCACGGCGCGTTTACCTGTTCGGTCATTCGGCGGGCGCCGGCTTTGCCTTGCTGACCTCCTTGCGGGAATCGCAATACTTCGCGGCGGCTGCGGTCCACGCGGGAGCGTTGACAGACTCTGAGATCCAGGCAAGCATCGCAAGCTCGAAGCGCCAGATTCCGATAGCCATCTTCTCGGGAGACTCCGATCCGATCATTCGTATCGAAAACGTCCGGACAACGCGCGACGCGTTGCGGAGTGCAGGCATCCCGGTTTCACTCATTGAGATTCCGGGGCATGACCACAACTACTATGGAGTCGCAGCGGGAATCAACCGTCAAGCTTGGGCTTACCTGAAGCAGTGGACGCTGCCCAGCGAACCGCTGTATCAGCCCTACGATCTCACCGCCAAAAGAAGTCCGCCCGTGGCCACGGAGTTCCTGGGGACATGGGAAGGTACGTTGGTGGATGCCGGACGGCCCATTCGATTTGTGTTGAAGTTGACGAATGAGGAAGGCTCGGCGAACGCGGTGCTGGTGAGTCCGGACGACGGCGACGCCGAGATTCCGGTGAGCGCCGTCGAGCAAAAGAACGGAAGACTCACAGTTTTGGCAGAAGCGATCGGCGGCGAGTATCAGGCTGAAATCACTAAAGATGGATTGAGGTTGAATGGCCGGTGGAGGCAAAACGGACATGATCTGCCGTTGAAGCTAAAGAAGAAGGGCGGCACGCTGGAGAGGCCGTGAGTTTTGGTCCGCCCGCAGGGCTTCAATACCTCATACAGTTGCATTCTCCTTCGTTCCGGCCAAGCTGAGTTAGCCTCGACGGTTTCGCTGCCATCATGAGCCTGCAACATCCAGCGCGATCACTTCATGAAGATCGATGGAGGGTACGTCGATATCCAGATAGCCACCCCGTTCGCGAGGCTGAAGGTCTTGTCTCGATACCAGTAAGTGCGCTTTGGTGACTCGCTTGCCGGCGGGGATGCCGATGCGCACCTGTTGTGGGCCAATAGGAATAATCTCTCGCACGGGTCCTTTCATCATCATGGGATGGGTGAGATTCACCAGGTGGACCGTCATCGAGTTTTGCTGCGTCCAGATGGCGACATCCAGGACACCGTGCCCCGTTACGGATACGGCTGTGATTCATTGGTTGCCCACAGAACTGCATTTTGTAGCAGCTTGGCATCGGTCGCGGGAAAACGGCTTCCATTGGCAAGCAGATCGGGATACACCGGCCGCGACGTGGAGTGAAGCGATACAGTGGTGGCCGTATGGTGACTAACGCGTTCATCGGCAAATCACGGAAACCAACCGAAAATGAACTGGCGGTGCAATTGGGTGCGAGCAAGGTCGTCTGGGACGAACTGCTCGCCGGGCTAGCGAATGAGTTCGATCTTGTGACGGCGGAGTGGAATTCCTATTCTCCGAAAGCCGGGTGGGCTCTACGGTTGAAGCGGGGAGAGCGCAACATTGTGTATCTGTCGCCGGGTGTCGGCTGTTTCATGGCCTCCTTCGCGCTGGGTGACAAGGCGGTCTGCTTGGCACGGGAACGGAAACTGCCGAAGAAGTTGATGGAAATTATCGACGGATCGAAACGGCACGCCGAGGGCAGGGCGGTGCGGCTGGACGTCAAAGACCCCAGGGACCTGGCGGCTATTAAGAGTCTGGTGGCAATCAAACTGGAGAACTGAATGAAGAACGTCACGGCGGCAAGCAGGAAGAGGAGTCACATGCTGAAAATGCGCTGGTTCGTAGGAGCACTGCTGGCGGCCGGCTTTGCGCTAAGCGCCGCAGGCCAAACCGTGTTGGTCAACCCGCTGTTGAGCGCGGGGCCGGATCCGTGGGTGATCACGCGCGACGGCAACTACTACTTCATGTGCTCAACCGGCACGAACCTAACCATTCGCAAGACGCGCCACCTGGCTGACTTGTCGAAGGCCGAGGCGCACGTGGTTTGGACGCCACCGGAGAGCGGCCCGTACTCGCACGATATCTGGGCGCCGGAACTGCATTACCTGAACGGCAAGTGGTACATCTACTTTGCCGCCGATGCAGGCACGAATATGACGCATCGCATTTACGTGGTCGTGAACCCGTCGCCCGACCCAACCGAGGGCGCGTGGACATTCAAGGGCAAGGTAGTGGATCGCAGTGACAAATGGGCTATTGATGCGACGGTATTCGAGAATCGCGGGCGGCTGTATATGGCGTGGTCTGGCTGGGAGGGAGATACGAATGGCCGCCAGGATATTTACCTCGCCGAGCTTCAGAACCCGTGGACAGTGAAGAGCGATCGCGTTCGCATCAGCACATCCGACTATGCCTGGGAGCGCGTCGGCGACCGGCCGTTGCCGCGCCATGCCGGAGAATATCCGCCCACCGATCCGGCTGAACCGACGCACGTGGATGTGAATGAGGGGCCCGAGGTCTTACAGCACGGCGACAAAATCTTTCTGGTTTATTCGGCCAATGGCTGCTGGACGGACTTCTATTCGCTGGCTATGCTCGAAGCTTCCGCCTCGGATGATCTGCTGCTAGCCTCCAGCTGGCGGAAGCGACCGAGTCCGGTATTTACCTATTCGCCCGAATCGCATGCGTTCGGCCCGGGACACAACGGGTTCTTTCAATCTCCTGACGGCCGCGAAGATTGGATCATTTACCACGCCAACCCGGAATCGGGACAAGGATGCGGCGGCCATCGTTCGCCACGCGCACAGCGCTTCGTGTGGAACAGTGACGGAACGCCTGCGTTTGGCAGCCCGGTCGCCATCGGCACATCGATGGCTCCTCCTTCCGGAGAGGCACGCGAGTGATAGACCCAGCTTGCGCTCTGCGCGAGACCGGTAGAGGCGGGAAGTAGGGAGACGCGGGCGTCGCGTATTGAAAGGGCACAGAAGGCAGGCCCAATGACAAGGCTCAGGACCTTCGCGGCTTTCTCGGGTTTGGGATCGGCGGCTGTGGAGCTGCACCGGGATTGGATCACTGCTCGAGAGCAGAAACTAGCCCGGATGAACACCGACCCGGTCTGTCCCTTTAGCTGGGGCATGGAAGCGCTGGATGGTGTTCCCGGTTTCGAGCCGCTGCCCGGCGATCCAGAATTAGAAACCCTCCGGAAAGCCAATAAGCGGTGGCTTCAAAACAGCAAAGAGTTCTTCGCCTATGAGAGGCCGCCCAGATTTACGCTGGACGGCTCGCACTTACAGTTCCGCTCGCCGGTAAGGAGCCTGCACCTCGAGAACGAAACCGTGCACGCGAAGTATTTTCATTGCGCTCACGCATTCGGACGTGCGGTGCTGGTGCTGCCGCACTGGAACGCCGTGTCCAGTTCCTACGGCAGTTTTTGCCGGCTCCTGAACCTGGAAGGCTTCTCCGCTTTGTTGGTGACGCTCCCGTATCATGGAGACCGCAAGCCTAAAGAATGCAACAGGGCGGAATACTCGGTGTCTGCCAATGTCGGCCGGACAATCGGTTCCGCGCGCCAAGGCATCATCGATACGCTGTGCTGTTTAGATTGGCTGGAAGAGCGAGGCTACCGGCAGTTCGGCATTGCCGGCACCAGCCTTGGATTCGGCCACGCCTTCGTGGCGAGTGCTCTCGACCAACGGCTAACCGTGAACGTCTTTAACCACTGCTGTTCGACAGTCTCGGATGCGATTTGGGTGGGCATGCCGGGGTTGCGAACGGCTTTCGAATCGCATATTTCACAGGAAGAGCTGCGCGAGTGCTGGAGCGTGATTAACCCGATCAACTACTTCGAGCCGTATGCTCGTCTTCCGAAGAAATCGCTGCTGATCCATGGCCGCTACGACACAACATTCGCACCGGATTATGTCGCGGAACTCATCCAGCGGTTTGAGGCGGCGGGGCTTGAGTACGAGGAGGTGGAATTGGCGTGCGGTCATTACACGATCGGCGATCTTCCTTTCGCGTTGCTCAGCGCGTATCACGTCGGCGAGTTCCTGAAGAAGAATCTAAGGTAAGGGTCAATCAGACTATTTGACGCCGCCGGGCAAAGCGGTACCTGATCAGCGTCCACAGAGCCTCGAAGCCATCGCGCGCGCGGATTTTCTTACCGTCGGCTATGCCGCGCGCGTTGTAGCTGATGGGCACCTCATGAATACGGTGGCCGAGACGACACAGTTTCGCTGTCACTTCCGGGCAAAACTCGAAGTGTCGACATTCAAGCTGCAAGCTGCTCAGAAGATGCGTACGAAAGGCCTTGTAAGCGGTGGCTTCGTCCGTGATCCCGGCACCATATAGAAGGTTTGCCGTGGCAGTGAGAATTGCGTTGGCGATTCGATTCTTCCAGGCCATGCCGGTGGGCTTTCCCAGAAAGCGAGAGCCGTACACAATATCGGCCTGGTTCGACAACAGCGGTCCCAGCAGGCCCGAGTAGTCTTGAGGATCGTACTCCAGGTCGCCGTCCTGCGTGATGATGATGTCGCCCGAGGCGAGGCCAATCCCGATGCGAAGCGCTGTGCCCTTGCCGGCGTTCGCAGGCGAGTAATGTCCCGTCACGATACCGGCGTCGGCGTACTGTTTGAGCACGGTGGTGGTGCCGTCGGTCGAGCCGTCGTCGACCACAATGATCTCGCGTGTGCAGCCGGCAGGAAGAGGCGCCCGGCGAACACGTTCCAGCACTTGAGGGAATGTTCGGAACTCGTTGTAGACCGGAATCAGAATCGAGATTTTCACGTTTTGCGCAGCGTGCTATTTGCGTAGCACGACCAGTAAGGATTGGCCAAACGGCGGAGGAATCAGCCCTTCCAGCCGCGACGAAAACGGGACGATGTACCGATCGAAGATGCCAATTTGACCCGCTGACTGAGCTTCCCGTTTGAGTACGTGAGCGTTGACCCACCAGCCAAAAAAACCGATCGCATTCATGTAATGCGCGCTTTTCACATGCAGGCTGGCGGCGTCGGCTAACTGCCGCACGGTTTTGCGGGTGTAGCGGCGATAGTGTCCCAGTTGTTTGTCGATGCGGCCGTAGAGGGCCGGAAACGCGGGCACCAGCAGGACGATGACTCCGCCAGGTTGGAGAATTGCGGCCATGCGGAGAAGCGCTTCGCGATCGTCGTCGATATGCTCCAGCACATTGAGGCAGACGCAGGAGTCTGGGCGGAAAGCGGCCAGACGGGGTCGCAAGCGTTGCTCCCAACCGGCCGCGGCCCAATCAAAGTTGAGCACCTCCAGGTTGGCCGCGGATGCATAACGCACCTTGAGCTGTTCGACGCATAAAGGTTCAGCATCCACAGCTATCACGGCCCGCCCATCCAGCAGCATCCCGGTGAAGTTGCCGATCCCGCAGCCGATCTCGACGACGCGCCGGCCCAACTCCCGGGTTACGAGACGGCACTGCCAGACGAAATAGTTCTTCGCCGGCGTCATCAGGCGTTGATCCTCGATGGTGTAGGTGGAATTCATGGCAGTGCGTATCTTAGTATTTGTTGCCTGGGTGCTTGTTGCCTAGGATACTCGTTCAACTACGACGCCTTCCGTATAGAATGCCGAGCCTCTTCCAGTCGTTCTTGCCGCTGCACTCTCCGATCGGATTTGGGGCGGCCGACTATTTCGAATTGTTCCTGGCGCTGTTGCTGACGGGTCTGGCGGCGGCATGGCATCCCTGGATTGAACCCTACGGCCGAAAGCTGGCGGAAAACACAGTGTTGTCGATGGCGCTCCTCGCCGTACTGCCCGTCGCCCTCCGGCTTCTTCTGCTGCCGCATCACCCGGTCCCAGTGCCGAATATCTATGACGAATTCGGACATCTGCTGGTTGCCGATACACTGCGGCACTGGCGTTTTGCTAATCCAGCTCATCCGTTACATCAGTTCTTCGAGACCTTCTTTACGCTGCAGCAGCCCACCTACAGTTCCATTTACCCCATCGGCCAAGGGTTGATGCTCGCCATGGGCCGCGCGGTTTTCTTGACACCATGGGCTGGAGTGCTGCTTTCGACGGCCGCTTTTTGCTCGCTTTGCTACTGGATGCTGCGCGGCTGGACGACTCCCGGATGGGCGCTCGCCGGAGGGATGCTGGCGGTATTCGAATTCGGGCCGCTGAGTCAGTGGATGAACAGCTACTGGGGCGGAGCACTGGGAGCCGCGGCGGGATGCCTGGTGTTCGGCGCGTTGCCGCGATTAACGCAATCGGCGCGTTGGCGATATCCCATTGCGCTAGGATTCGGGCTGGCGCTGCATCTCTTAATCCGGCCCTTTGAATCGGTGTTCCTGTTTCTCTCCGTAGCGTTGTTTCTGGCCCCGATTCTTCGCCGGCGCGAGCAAGCCAAAACACTATTGCAGCGGACCGTACCGGTAGTAAGTATTGCCGTGGCGCTGGCCTTGGGAATCACGCTGCTCCAGAACAAAAGCGTTACCGGAAGTTGGACGACGCTTCCGTATCAACTGAGTCAATATCAATACGGGGTGCCGGCGGCTTTGACGTTGCAGGCTAACCCGGTTCCGCATGTGGAATTGACCCCACAACAGGAGCTCGGGTACAAGTCGCAACTGGCATTTCGGTCAGCGGGTCCGGAGACGTTGAGCAGTTATTTCGAGCGGCTGAAATACCGGGTTCGATACTACCGCTTCTTCTTCCTTCCGCCGCTTTATCTGGCTCTCCTCGCGTTTTTGCCGGCCATGCGGCAGTGGCGCTACGCGTGGGTGGGCATCACTCTGGCTCTTTTCGCCTTCGGGACGAACTTCTTTCCCGCGTTTCAATTGCACTACCTGGCCGCGGTAACTTGCCTCTTTGTGCTGGTCAGCGTGGAAGGCCTGATGCAGATCGACCGGCTGCGTCCCGAGGCCGCGCAGGTGCTGCTGTTCCTCTGCATTGCCCATTTCATCTTCTGGTACGGCCTGCATGTTTTCGACACGGCGGATTTCTCGATGGAGGCTCGGTCTTACGAGACATGGGACGCAATCAACCACGGCAACCCGGAACGCCGTATTCAGGTCGCCGAGCAACTGGCCAGGATTCCGGGCCAGGTGCTGGTGTTCGTTCAATACTGGCCACAGCATATATTCCAGGACGAGTGGGTGTACAACGAAGCGGACATCGACCATGCCCGCGTGGTTTGGGCGCGCGATCTCGGCGCACAAGAGAACGAAAAATTGCAGCATTACTACCCCACCCGCAGCGTGTGGCTCTTGGAACCCGATGCGCGTCCACCCAAACTCGAGCCCTACGTGGAAGTGAAGCCGGAGGTTGCGACGCCCGCGCCCACCGAGCCGCTGCCAAAAGGCAAGACGAAGCCGGCCGAGCCTCTCTTGCACTTTGAGGAAGTGCCGCGCGCCCAGTAGGCTGGCCGGGTGCTTTACTTTCCGCCGGCTCGAGTCTGCGCGGCCTCATAGGTCGCGATATTCTGGCCCAGCGCCTGCACCAGATCAGTCTGGTTCCTCTCCTGCGCGGCCCGTTGCGATTTGCGCGCTGTCTCCAGCGCGTCTCCCCACCGGCCCAGCTGAGCATAGACAGCGGCAAGCGTGCCGCCCATGGATGGATCCCCGGTCGCCGCAACGGCCTTCTCCAGATGCGGGGCCGATTCTTGAAACTTCCCGGCCGTGGCCAGCGCCCGCCCCAGATAGAACTGCAGCTGCGCTGAATCCGGATTGGCGGCAACCGCTTTCTCCAAATGCGGAATCGCGTCGTCAAGCCGGCCCTTCTGGAGCAAAGCGACGGCCAGGTTCGCATGGATCTGGTCGTTGTCGGGGTCGAGCTGCAGCGCTTTTTCGAAATTCGGAATCGCCTCGTCCAGGCGGCCCTCCTTGGCCAGGGCAATCGCCAGGTTCGCATAGGCCTCGCCATAGCCTGGATTCAGCTCGAGCGCTTTCTGACACTCGGCGATGGCGTCGCTGCCGCGACCGGTCTCCGCCAGCGCCGCTCCCAGGTTACTGTGCACCCCGGCGTCCCAAGGACTGAGCAGCGCGGCTTTTTGGAGGTACGGAATCGCCTCATCGTAATTCCCCTCGCGCGCCAATGCGATGCCGAGGTTGGTGTATCCATCGGGATAGTCGGGTTCGGTTTCCGTCGCTTTCCGGTAATGCGCCTTTGCTTCCTCAATGCGGCCCACTTTGGCCAGCTGCACGCCGAGGTTGCTGAGAGCCTTCGCATCGTCCGGGCTTAAGGCCAGCGCCTCATTCCATTTCGCAATCGCGGCATCAGACTGTTTCTTCTCGCCCAGTTTGAACGCTTCGTCAAATAGGCGGTAGAAGTCGGTGGCCGGTGTTTCTATTTTGGCTAAGCCGTCCGCGGGTATGTTGACGAATTCGGGGATGTTCACCGCGCGGTTGGCAGCGGTGGCGTCTTCGATGAGGATGGCGGGGCTGTCGTTGCCGTTTTCGTCAAGATGGGTCAGGTACATCTGTGTGTAGAGCGACCGCGCTTTCGAGGAGAACACGAGCCATCGCCCGTTGGGCGAAAAACTGTGCCAGGAGTTCATGCGCCACATGTTCGCGCGCATCAGCCGGGCGGTTCCACCACCGAAGGGCACTATGAAGAGCTGGCTGTCCGGACGCATGAGCAAGCCGTTGTGGGCTTGGACGAAGACGATCCATTTGCCATCCGGTGAAACCTTTGGAAAGCTGTTGCTCTTACCGTTCTGCGAGGCGCCTTCGATGCGCTCCGGCTGCCCGCCTTTTCCGCCATTGAAAGGTATCCGATACAAGTCGTATTGAATTTGCGTTTCCTCGGGACTGTTGGCGTACGCGGACGCTTTCTGACCCGGTGGGAAAGGGTCTCGCGCCTCGGCCCGCGCAAACACCAAGTACTTTCCGTCGGGACTCCACACCGCATTGGCTTGGACGTAGTTTGGATCATCGGCGCCCAGCAGGGGCACCAGTTGACCCTCCTTCCGGCTGTACCAAGCCAGGATGCCGCGCGTCGGATAAAACACCTGGCCGAATCCGTAGTCCTTATAACCGGCGTTGTAGAAGCGGCCCAACAGGAAGGGTGCAAAGCCCCCAGGATTCTTGGCGAGGCGCGTCCTTGGATCCTCGATGGTCGTCACCACATATTGGCCATCGGGGGAGACCTGCGACATAAATCCGAAGCGCTTCGCGGTGGGACCATCGGTTTTCACCTGCGCCGTTCTCTGGAACGAACCCCACCGGATCACATCCTCATTGCGGATGGACATTTCCCTTTTCACCTTCACCAGCGCGTAGAGGCCCTTGTCGTTTTGCGGACCGTCCATGTCCAAGCCGAGTGTCTTGCCATCGGTCGAAAACGAATGGCAGTTCGCGCAGGTCGGCAGACTCTGCATGATGACTTTGCTCTTTGTCTCGCTGATGTCTCGCAGGCGCCAGGCGATCAGGTTGACGGCGGAATCCGGCAGCGGCTTGATGACGCCGTTCACGGTGGCGGTAGGGATCAGCGGCACATCGCGGTAGAAGATGGGAGCGCCCACCGGATCGCGCGAAGTCCGAAAGGCGATTTGGCTGTGCGAAACGGCGTGCGATCCGCCTTGGTCCGCGAAGCCGGTAATGGTGAGTGTGGCGCCATCCAGGGAGCGGCTTTTGATGGCTGCCCAAGTCTCCGGGTCGGGCTTCCAGGTGTGTGAAGCGGCTTGCTCCGGAGTGAGTTCGGGCGGGACCGCGCCCACGCAGCGAGGATCGACGGGGCCGGGTTGCATGAGTTCGCCCTTGGATTCCGCTCGCACGCGCGCGGCCTTGCCTGCAAACTCCACTTCGACAGTCCAATGCGTGGCGCTGGGCTGTTCATCCCGCCACAGGAACGTCGGAGGCGCAATGTCCGGCGGAAAAATGGACCCGTCCTGCGGGTAGTCCACGGTGATGCCGGTGGCCGGGTTCTTCGTGTCGGCAGCGGTGGCAGCCAATGTTAAGGCCGCCAAGCCAATCGCCACGCAACTGATAAACCACTTCACCCCAGTTTTATTGTAACGGGGCATGAGGTTCAGGGCCCGTCTTGGGAGGGCGCCAAACCGCTTGAGAACTTCGGGAAAGGAGCTTCGGGGGCGAACCGAAGCTCACGAAATTCCTAAACGTTATTTCACCTCGCTGATGGCGGGCGGCTTCCACGTTCCGTCGATGAGGGAAGGCGGAGTCTCCTTTGGCCAGTACAAACGCAGCATGGGTATGAACTTGGCCTTCGGCGCGGGCAGCCAATTGGCCTCCTTCGCCTTTCCTGGAGAGTCGGCTTGGATATACAGGTCCACCGATCCATCCGCGTTCGTAACGAATTTGTTGCGCTGACTCAAGGTGTAGCGGTTCAGCGGGTTCGGTACGAAAAAGTAAGATGCGTCGTACATCGTCAGCGACCAGAAACCGTTGACCGGGGGCATCTCACCTTTATTGAAGTGCATGACGTACTTCTTGGAAGCACCGTCGTATTCGCTGCCCGCTGCATCTTTCTGCGATGTGGGATAAACGGCATCTTGGGGACGGTTGGCCCCCAGGCCAATTGCCGTAACAAGGGCCCGCTGGATATAGTCGGGGCCGTACACTCCGATATTTTTCGTTAGATACGTCCAACCATTGACCGGCTCGGCAGCCTGCTTGAAATACTCCATGATCTTGACTTGAGCCACCTTCGGAACGGCCTTAATGGATTCCCGGTCGAATGCGCTCAATTTTGACGGATCAAAGTCCTGGCCCGGCACCAAACCGATGGTTGCCATCTTAGCCACCATTGGGGCATCTTCGGCCGCGGGAGGATTTGTTTTCATCAGGCGAGCCAGGTACTTGAAGTACGAATCGACATCCATCGCGTCCACTTGATCGCGGATGCCTGTCTTCATATCGAAGTTCGCATCCACCTCAGCCGGCAACGGCGTGTAAGGCTTTCCGTAGGAACTCAACGGCACCAACTCGAACTTGTCTTGCAGCGCATGCACCGCCTTATAGTCGTCAGGCGTTCCCGTGCAGTAGATCCGCCCCAGAATCCACACCATCCCGGTGGGAGCTTTATATTCCGTCACGCCGTCGGGCAGCGTTCCCGACCAGCCCGGTCCGGTGATGGCATACTTTTGCGGTTTGCCTCCCGTGGTGCGCTTTCCGGGTACCTGGAAGACGTTCGTCCATCCGTCGAGCATCGGCAGTAGGTAGTAGCGATCGCCCATGTCGGGGACGCTGAGTACCCACGGTTCCCGGGAAACATCCAACCATGTTGTGGTGTACAACGTGTCGGCGTTGGGAGCCGTGACTGCGTGGTTATCAACCGCCGGATATGTCCGCAGCTTAAGGATCTGTCCCATCGGCGCGTGCGCCGCATCGGGACTCGCAACGTTTGTAAACTGCTTCCGCGTCATGTCCATCGTGACAAGCGGATAGCCGTAAATATAAGCGTCGGTGGCTGCGCTCATTGCCTCTTTAAGGCCAGGTGACTCCGTGCCGCCGTTTGGTTTGCTACTACATGCCAAAAATGAGAGACTGAGCATTGCCGCCAGGCCTACGACCGCGGCCGTTCGTTTTACTGATTTCACGTTTTTCCTCCTACTTCCCCTTCGACCCGCGTCACGACATTACCAACGAGGTTTGCTTGATTATCGATCTCCGCAACCTTAACCAGCAACTGTCGCTGGCGACAGGTGCAATCGGAGGAGGACTCCTTTCGCGCCGTCGAATGTGGAGTGCACTCCTGGTGCGGGACAACGAAGCGAGAGACAGGAAATAGGGACGGGCGTTTAATCCGATTGCGTATCACTTGCGGAATAGAGAGGCCCGGCGCAGTTGCCGACACAAGACGCGGTCGGGCCGGGACAACTACGGCCCAGTGCTTGGTGGCTTTTGCGCCGATTGTGCCTCATAGCGTGCCAAATTCGCGTTCAGGTCCTGAATCATTTTGTCGTCGCGCCCCGGCGTGGCAACGTCGATGGCGCGGCGCGTCATCATGGCTGCTTCCGAGAAGCGGCCGGCTTCGGCGTACAGCGCGGCCAGCATCGCCAGGAACGCCGGCTCGCGCGCGCCGGTCAGTTTCACCGCCTTTTCCATATGCGGTATCGCATCCGTGAATCGGCCCTTTGAAGCCAGCACTCTCGCCAGATTGAGCCGGTACTGGATGTCATCCGGCTCCAGCTCAACAGCCTTTGCCATGTGGTCGATGGCCCCATCTGGATCTTTGCTCATAAACAGCACAACACCCATGTTGCTTTCCGCATCGGCCAGCTTCGGATCGATTTCCAGCGCTATTCTGCAATGTTCCATGGCTTCGTCCAGGTGGCCGGTCTGGGCTAATGCGCCACCGAGATTGGTCTGGGCACTGGCGTTAGCCGGGTTGATGGCCACCGCCTTGCGAAAACTTTCGATCGCCTCATCCATGCGGCCCATCTGCGCCAGAGAGCCACCAAGGTTGTTAAACGCCTTCGACGAGGATGGGTCCAGTTGAACGGCTGTCCGATACTCCTGCAGCGCTTCGTCCATCTTTCCAGTAGCCAGCAGCGCGTTGCCCAAGCTGTTGTGCGCCCGCGCGTCGGTGGGTTCCTTGTCCAGAGCCTGCCGCCAGGCCGGAATCGCTTCGTCGTATTGCTTCTTTTCGGCGAACCCGGACGCTATGTTGTACAGCTTGTAGAAATCGGTGGCGGGCGCCTCCAGGCGTTCCAGGCCCCCTGCCGGGATATTCACAAATTCCGGGATATTCGCGGCGCGGTTCGCGGCGGTCGTGTTGTCGATGAGTATGGCCGGGGTGCTGTTGCCCTCTTCGTCAATGTGCGTGAGGTAAAGCCGCGTATATAGGGTCGGGGTTTTCGAAGAGAACACCAGCCATCGTCCATTGGGCGAAAAACTGTGCCAGGAGTTCATGACGGCCAGATTGCTGCGCAGCGGCCGTTCCTTGCCGCCTGCTGCCGGGACAATGTAGAGCTTGCTGTCGGGGCGCATCAACAGCCCGGTTTTGTTGCGGACGAAGACGATCCACTTGCCGTCGGGCGAGACCTTCGGAAAGTCGTTGCTCATGCCGTTTTCGGAAGCTCCGACAATTCTTTCCGCCACACCTCCCTTACCGCCATTGAACGGGATGCGATACAGGTCGTATTGAATCTGTGTCTCGTTGGGATCATTCGCATACTCGGCGAGCTTTTGGTTGGGCGAGTAGGCGTCCTTGGCCTTCGCGCGAGAGAACACCAGGTACTTTCCATCGGGACTCCAAAACGCCGAGGTATGGACGTACTCGGGATTGTCGGCCCCGGGTAGTGGCTGCAGCTTGGCGGATTCCTTGCTATACCAGGCCAGGATGCCGGTCGTGGGATAGAACACCTGCCCAAAGCCGTAGTTCCAATACGTGCCATAAAACAAACGTTGGAGCCGCGGCCCGTTCCAGCCCTTGGCTTCGATCGAGCTTACGACGTAGTTGCCGTCCGGCGAAATCTGCGACATGAAGCCGAAACGCTTCGGCGAGCCTTCCTCGCTGAAGGCGCTCCAGCGGATGACGTTTTGGTTCTTGATCGAGGTGATTTTCTGGATGGGCACCACGGCATACAGCGCCTTGTCATTCAGCGGGCCATCCACATCGATTCCGAGTGTTTTCCCGTCCTTTGAGAAAGAATGGCAATTGATGCACGTCGGGATTCCCTCCATCATGGTCCGGCTCTGCGGCTCATTGATGTAACGCAAACGCCACTTGATTTTGGGAAGCACTGAATCCGGCAAGGGCTTTATAGCGCTTCGCTCCTCTGGCTTGAAGTCGGCAGGGGGCGGCAGCAAGGGCACATCGCGAAAGAAGACTGGCGCGCCAACCGGGTCCTTCGAAGTGTGAATCGTCACCTGCCCGCGGCTCACGGCATCCGTCATAGCCTCATCGCGATAGCCGGTGATGACTACGGTCGCCGGTGATTTGGTGGAGCGGCGTTTGATCTCCGCCCAGGTTTGCTCATCGGGCTTCCAGGTGTGGGCGGCCTTTTGCTCAGGAGTAAGTGTGGGAGGAACGAAGCCGGTGAGAGTGTTGTCGATCTCACCAATCTGTACCGGCTCTCCGTGCGACGGCACGCGGATCGGTTTGGGAGCCGCGGGGGAATTGATCTCAACGCGCCAGACCACTGCGCCTTCAGCCGCGTCGCGAAAAAGGAACGTAGGCGCCAAAATTTCGGGAGGGAAAACCGAACCGTCCTCGGGATAGTCAATGGTGATCGGCGTGGTTGAGTTCAGCGGACGCGCCGAATGCGCTGCCAGCGCCGCGAACCCCAGAAACGCCATCCCGATGACAACACCGCTCGCACGATTCAAAAACACATGAACCTCCGCGTGCGAGTAACCAGCGAACACTCAGCCGCGCCTGCGGCACACTGCTCCAGCGAGACTCGCCCGCTCCCCTCGTAATTTTACCGCGAGAGGAAAGCCGGACCGCAGGTCAGTATCTCCAGGACGTCGTGTCCGCCCCCGCGGGAGCCGTGGCCAGCATGTGTTCCACCATCAGCGGCAGAACACGCTGTGCCCAGTTTGCATTGTTCTGCTGCATGCTATATTCCGCAGGCCCGCCCGTATAACAGTGCGGCATGCCAGGCCCGTACTGGAACGTAGCATCGGAGTGCGGGTTGCGGGTTGCGTCCAGCTGAGTTTGCAGCATGTGCACCGCATTGTTCAGAAAGTAGGTGTCGCCGTCCCCCACCGCCAAGTGCAGCTTGCCCTCGAGTTTCGGTCCGAGAGTGGGCCAGTCTCGCTTCAAGATGGCTGCCAGGTCGTAATGATCGTGCCAGTAGGCAAGCACAGACTTGTCGATATTTCCGGTGAGAGGATCAATAATCTGTGCGGGGTAGCCGTCGCCGGCAGCAGGCGAGAACACGGCCTGCCAGATGTCCCATTGTTCGGTCGACCGTCCATGCGTGCCCAGCACGTATTCATAGCCGAACTCCCCGCCGGCCGTCGCGATCATGGTGCCGTCGGGCTTGCGGTCGCCGGCGATGGGAATTTCGGCGAAATCTCCTTTGCGGACGAAGGCGTTCGTGTCCTTGTAGAGATCGATGTTCTGGTAGGCGTGAAAGTCGATCGGATCCGGACAGGCCGCATACGTGCCGTTGTACATGTCCGGGTAGAAGACTTGCGTAGCCAGCGCCTCCCACCCTCCGGTGGACCCGCCGAACGTGGCGCGCGCCCACCCTTGGCCGATGCCTCGATACTTCTGCTCGATGGCGGGAATCAGCTCCTCGTTGATGGCCGAGCCGTACGGGCCGACGTTAGCTGAATCCACCACGTAGGAGTCGTCATAGTATGGATTCGCGTTCTGAACGTAGATCATGATGACCCGTGGCAGACGTCCCGCGGTCCAATCCTGAAAGAACCGGTACCCATTTTGCTGCGAGCGTGCCGCGGGGGATTTGTTGTCCGGCGGCGTGGTGACAAACGGCACCGGCCGGAAGCCCGCAGAATAGTGGTCCTGATAAACAACCAGCGGGTACTTCGCATCGGGGTGTTCATCGAAGCCGTCCGGGAGCAGAATCCAGGCGCCCAGGTAAGTGTCGCGGCCCCAAAACCGGCTCAGCTTCTCACTTCGAAAGCGCATATACTTCAGCCACTTTGCGCCGGGGTCTTTCGCTGCCATCACCGCCGGGTCCTGGTCCGTGCCCTCGATGGGCGGGATGACCTGGTCGAGGGACAGCCTAATGGTCGCCTGCGACTTCGGATCGAAATGCAGCTTCACCGGCTTGTTGTAAGGATTGCCGGGCTTGTGGTTCCAGTGCTGCCCTTCGCCTTTGTCCGGAGGCAGCCAGACGCTCTTGCCCGAGGCGAGATGGAATAGCTCATACACATTGAAGACGGCCTGGATGTAATAGTCGCCGGGGTCCAGGTCCGTGAGCGACCGGCGAGGGTAGCCGAACGTCTTCGCGTCCACAACGATGGGCTTGCCCGGCGCCAGGTCCTCCGACATCCACGCCGAAGCCTTGCGCGGAGAGGTAATTCTCCGACAGCTGCATGCGCGGTTCGGACTTGTCATTCTTCGAGATCACTACGATCAGATGCCCATTGAGCGGCTTTTCGCCGGGCACGGTCACCTCGATGCGCTGCCCGCGAGACAGGGCGCCGAAGCAAAGCAACAACGTGAATAACAAAGTAGGGGACGAAGCACGGGCAGGGAAGGATCGCAAGCGGTCTCTCATTGTGGTTGGAATAGGGACAGTCTAGCAAGGCGATTCTGCAGTTCGTTAGCATGGGGGGAAGCATTTCCCGCCTCGTTGCGCATCGGCCCGTCTCCGAATCGCTAATTCATACACTAAGGAACTCATATGCCTGATCCCTCCGCACGGGATGAAAACTACGTATTGACGTTGGAAGAAATCGGAACTCTCGCCGCGGAGAGTGGCAAGCCGGCTGAGACCCTCATGAGGGTGGTCGCTTTGATCGCCGCCCGCTTCAAAACAGATGTCTGCTCCATCTACCTGCTGGAACCGGACCGGGCCAACCTGGTGCTGGCCGCCACGGTGGGCCTGCGGCACGAGTGTATCGGCGCGCTGCGCATGGGGCTTCATGAGGGCCTGGCAGGCTTGGTGGCCGAGCACGTGCGCGCGGTCGACGTGAGCCAGGTCGCGAGCCACCCGCGCTTCAAGTATTTCAAGGAATCGGGCGAGGAGTTGTACCAATCCTTTCTTGGCGTCCCCATCATCGAGCGGGGCGTGTTGCAGGGTGTTCTGGTGGTGCAAACCAAGGAGGGGAGGATTTTTCCCGAAGACGAAATCCAGATGTTGACCCAGGCTGCGGCGCAAGTGGCGCCTGTGGTTAGCGAGGCCCGCACTCTCGATCGCTTTATCGCGCCTGCCCAGGAGAAGCTGTGGGCGCTGGCACGCAATCTGTGGTGGAGCTGGGATCAGGATTCCACCACCCTGTTCCGCGACCTCGATCCTGTGCGCTGGCGGGAACTCAATCACAATCCCATTTCGCTGCTTTCGGAGATCCCGTTGTGGAAGTTGGAGCGGCGCGCGGGCGAGTTGGTGCTGCATGGCCGCATCAATTACGCATATCGCCGTTTGCAGGAATACCTCAAGTCCGACCGGACCTGGGGCGCCACTCACGCCGGTGTGTTGCGGCCGCGGCCCGTGGCTTACTTCTCCGCCGAGTTCGGCCTGCACGAGTCCTTGCCCATCTATTCCGGCGGCCTTGGCGTGCTGGCGGGCGATCACGTCAAAAGCGCGTCCGATCTGGACATTCCGCTGGTGGGTATCGGTTTGTTTTACGGCCAAGGTTACTTCCGGCAACGGTTGGACCGTAGCGGATGGCAGCACGAGGAATATCTGCCGGCCGACGTTACGCAGCTACCGATGGAACTGGCGATCGGCAAGAACGGCGAGCCGATTACCGTCCATATCCAAACCCGTGGCGCCTCCATTGCCGCGAAAGTGTGGCGTGTGAAAGTGGGACGCATCGACCTGCTGCTGCTGGATTCGAACGTGGATGGCAATACGCCTGAAGATCGCGAGGTGACTTCGCGACTATATGGCGGTGATGGCCGGGTGCGCGTGCGCCAGGAATTGATGCTGGGAGTCGGTGGTTTCCGCGCTCTGAAGGCCATGGGGATCACGCCGGGCGTACTGCATATGAACGAGGGGCACAGCGGATTTGCCGTGTTGGAAGCCATCCGCTGCCGCATGGAGGAGGAAGGGCTAACCTTTGACCAGGCGCTTCCTCAGGTGGCGCGCGAGGTGGCTTTTACAACCCACACGCCGGTGCCGGCGGGGCATGACCGGTTCAGTGCGGGGCTGATGGAAGAACACCTGGGCCCGTTGCGCGACGCGCTCGGCCTCTCAGAAGAACGCTTCATGGCGCTGGGGCGGGAGAATCCCAACGATCACAATGAGAACTTCTGCATGACGGTTCTGGGCCTGCGGTTGTCGCGGCGCGCCAATGCGGTTTCCGCTTTGCACGGCGGCGTATCGCGGGCCATGTGGACCGGACTTTATCCCGGCAAGGCGGAAGACGCCGTTCCCATCGGTCACATCACCAACGGTGTGCACGTGCCGTCATGGCTGGCGCCGCAAATGTTCCGGCTCTACGATCGTCATCTCGGCATTGGCTGGCACGAGCACAGCGGCGAGTCGCGCATCTGGGAAGGCATTGAAACGGTGGACGACGGCGAGTTGTGGGAGACGCATCTCAGCTTGAAATCACGCTTGTTGGAATTTGTGAGGCGTCGCGCCAAGGATCAGGCTGAGCGGCGCGGGGAAGCTGCGGAAACCTTGCTGCGGTTGGCTCGCGTCTTGAGTCCCGACGCGCTGACCGTCGGCTTTGCCCGCCGTTTCGCCACCTACAAGCGAGCCAATCTCTTGCTCGCGGATATCGAGAAGCTGGCTTCCATGGTGAACGATCCGAACCGCCCGGTGCAGTTTGTGTTCGCCGGCAAGGCCCATCCGCGGGATGAGCCCGGCAAGAAGGTGCTGCAGCAGATCGCTGAGTTGATGCGCGATTCGCAGTTCGCCGACAAGTTTGTTTTCGTCGAGGACTACGACATCAACGTGGGGCGACTGTTCGTGCAGGGCGTGGATGTTTGGCTGAACAATCCGCGACGGCCTCTCGAAGCATCGGGCACCAGCGGGCAGAAGGTGGTGCTGAACGGAGGCTTGAACCTCTCCGTGCTCGACGGCTGGTGGGCGGAAGCCTATGACGGGATGAACGGTTTCGCCATCGGATCCGGCCGGACCCATTCCAACATGGATATTCACGACACGCGCGATGGCGAGGACTTGTACCGCGTGCTGAAGGAGGAAGTGGTTCCGCTGTATTACCAGCGCGACCGCGACGGCTTGCCGCGCGGCTGGATCAAGCGCATGAAACGTACCATCCGCACGCTGGGCTGGCGCTTCAATGCCGATCGCATGGTGATGGATTACACGCTGAAATGCTATGTGCCAGCTGCCGGCGGAACATCCAGCGACATGAGCGTCCGGGGGTAGCGCGGTCTGCCACCAGATTCCCTCTTCGGCTGATCGGGGACATAGCGGCCTAAAGTCTCGTTCGTTGCCAGCGTCCTAAAGCGCCGGCGGAGCGCAAGCCCGCCGTGCGCGCGCAGCTTTGTCCCCAACACGATAAAGCCCAACGCCACAGTGTCCCGGCTGGGAGTGCAGCGCACTTCATCAATCCGCGTTCATCGGCGGCCAATAACTCCCAATCAGGGTTCTTTCACCCGGCCCTCCCTGCACTTGCCGACAATCAGCGTTATGTCATCGTGCTGCTCGAGCGGGCTGAACCGCTGCACTTCGTCCACGATGGAGCGAACCATGGAAGCCGGTGATAGTTCGCGGTGGCGCTGCAAGGCCGCGAGTAGCCCGTGTTCACCGAAGTCTTCGCCCGCCTCGTTCATGGTTTCCGTCACGCCATCCGTGTAGAGGGCGAGCGTGTCGCCCGGTTGTAGCCGATGTTCACCGATTGCGCAGTCCCAGTCTTTGAAGAGTCCCAGCACAGTGGCCGTTGATTCGAGCCGTTCACAGCTCTCATCGGGGCGCAAGAGAAGCGCGCAGAGATGGCCGCAGTTGGCGTAGCGCAAGAGCCCGGCCTGGTCGTCGTATTCGGCGAAAAAGAGGGTGGCATAGGCGCTCTCAATAGTGTTCTCGAAGAACAGCTGATTGACCGATTGCAGGAAGCGGCGCGGCTGATCCACGGCGATGGCGCACTGGCTACGCAGGTTCGCCTGGAGGTTGGCCATCAAGAGAGCCGCGGCCATGCCTTTGCCCGCGATGTCTCCGATAACCAGACCCACGCGATCGTGCCCGAGCTGAAGGAAGTCATAGTAGTCGCCGCCCACCTGGCGGGCCTGAATGCAGATGCCTGCGTAGTCAAGAGTCCTGAGCGGAGGCAGCGTCTGCGGGAAAAGCCGGGCTTGGACCTGGATCGCGATTTCGAGCTCCTGCGCGGCGCGGCGTTCGGCTTCCAGCCTCTGGGCCGCAGCGCGGCGTTGGGCATCGATCGCCTGGCTGACTTGGTCGAAGCTCACCAGCGCGAACGAATTGCGATCCACGTCTTCGAAGCGCGTGAACACGCCGCCCCAGATGGGTGGAGTCGGTCTGGGCATGGAGGTGGAAGATAGGGCGGGATCAGATAGGTTGAACCGGACGCGCCGGAGGCGTGGCGTATGACGAAAGCGAACGCCGCGCTGGCTCCATTCGCGATACTTGGCGGCGACGTCGTCGGTGACAAAGATGACTTGGGTGGCACGGCCGATGAGCTTGTACTCCCGGGATCCGGGCTTGGCCTCAATGAGTGTGAGGGCTGCCCCACCCTCGGGAGGAGCGACGGCGACCCACCGCTGACGGTCCGGGAGAACGCTGTCGAAGATGAGATCGAAACCCAACTGATCGACGTAGAAACGCACGGCGCGATCCTGATCGCGAACGTAAACGTTGATGGCGTGGACACGAAGATAGGGATCGGGCGCCGGCGGTTGAGTTGAGAGCGGCCTGTTGCCGGGGGGAGAACTGCCCATGGGCGTGATTATAAGCCGCCGAGAAAAAGCTCGGCGTAAAGAGCGCGGCTAAAGCTGACCCGTTCTTTTCGGCAAGGACGTCGATGCCAGGTTACTTCCCGGGCGAAGCTAATGTGGCGCTGTCTTTCGCTGTCTCGGCCGCTAGCCAGTTGTGCCGCGAGTGCAGAAAAAGCCTGCCCAGCCGGCCCTCTCCGAAATGACGGCTGAGCTCCGCGAATGCGAAGAACGGGATTAACATCACGAACATGATGACCCCGGCAGTAACCACGATTTTGGCGTTGTGGTCACCGAGCGCGGAGAGGCTCTCCTCAAAGCTATGGCCCTTGAAGAGGTGCACGGCTACTTCTTCGAGAATTCGGAGGACTGTCAGCAGAATGGCGAAAACTAAGGACTTCAAAAGTGTCGGGTAGATCAGCGGGTGCTCTTTGAAGAAGCTGTCGGCCAGATTCATTTCCTTACCAATCATCATGAATTTAGCTAGCGCGAGCGCGTTGATAAGGCCCAGTCCGTAGGGCGTAAACTCCACGTGCTCTCGGGCCAGGATGATCGCCTTTTGCGCGTCGAACAGCGCAAAAATCAACCAGAGATAGAAGAACACGATCAGGAATTCTTTGAGCTGAAGGTACGCGACCTGTTTCACCTTGTCTTTGCGGCTGATCGCGTGAGGTTCTGCCTGCCGTGAATCCGGCAGTGCGTCCCGGCTTGCGGGGTGCGAGGGCGGTCCTGAGCCAGACATCAGGATCACAGGATATCAATTCCGCGTGATGCCGCAGCCGTTCGGATCTGCTCAAAACTTCGCCGGACGCTTCTCCATAAAGGCCTGGATGCCTTCCCGATAGTCCGGGCCAAAGTACACCTCGCGCCGCAATCCTTGCAGGCGCTCATACGTGCTCGGGTTGATAGCAATGGCTTCGCTCATCACATGCATGGCTTCCTTGGCCGCCCGGATGGCGTGAGGCGACCGTGTCGCAATGGTCTTCGCAAGCGCATAGACGCGCGCCTCCAGATCGGCTTGCGGCACTAACAGGTTGATGATGTTCACCCGTTCCGCTCGCTGCGCCGATATGGGATCAGCCGTGAAGAACATCTCCTTGGCGATGGCCAGGGGCACGCGGCTCAGGAAGTTCAGCAGGCCCGCGGCGTTGTAAGGCAGCCCGAGTTTGGCCGGAGTGATCGCAAACGTGGAGGTCTCATCGCCGTAGACCAGGTCGCAGCTCATTACGAGATCGCAGGCGCCTCCCCACACCGAACCATGTACCATGCCGATCACCGGAGCGGGAAAAGCCTTGACCGCGCGCAACAGTTGCTGCAAGGGGTCGCTATAGGGCAGCGGATCCACGTCCGCCTTCGGCAGTTCGTCGACATCGTGGCCGGCCGACCAAACATCCTCGTTGCCGGCCGAGCGCAGTACCACCGCCCGCACGCCCTTGGCCTCGAACTGCTCGAGCGCGGCAATTGTTTCCGCGATGAGATCCTTACTGAGTGCGTTCCGCTTAGCGTAGTTGTCGAAGGCGATGGTACCGATGTTTTCGGAATCTCTCGTTTGTATCAGTGACATCGAAATCCCTTCCCCTGTGACCAGCGTAACGCCCTGAGTTGCCTCTCCGCGGCTGGCCTTCCGGCGACTGGGTTAGACTACCTGAATCGTGACTCGAAGACTACTACTGGCCGCCCTACTCGGCATTTGGCTCTGGCCTTTCACCGCAATATCCGCCGAGGCAAAGCGCGGCATTACCGCTGAAGATTATTTCTCATTCCGGACCCTGAGTGACCCACATCTTTCCCCCGACGGAAAGCTCGCCGCCTATGTTGTGACGACGGTCGATCAAAAGCGCAATCGGCGCGATTCTTCCATTTGGCTTGTGCCGTTGGATGGCTCCGGCACGCCGCGTCGCCTGAGCGCGGAAGGTTTCAACTCCAACGCGCCGCGCTGGAGTCCCGACGGCCGAACCTTGGCGTTTCTATCCAGCCGCAGTCCGGAGCCGCCCGAGGCCACCGCCGCCGCGCCCGCCGAACGTCCCAAAGCGCAGATCTACTTGTTGCCCATGGACGCTGGCGAGGCGATGCCTCTGACCAAACTCAAGAATGGGGTCACGGTCTTTGAATGGGCGCCTGACGGTACCCGGATCGTCTGCGTCAGCCGGTCCGGCCCGAGCGATGCCATCGCCGCCGCCGACCGCAAGAGCGACGTCCGTCACTATCAGCACATCAGCTACAAATTCAATGACACAGGATGGTTCGACGACAAGCGCAGCCACCTATGGGTGATTGCCGTGAAGGGCGGCGACGCTAAGCAGATTACCGACGGGCAGGATTGGAACGACACCCAGCCACGATGGTCGCCTGACAGCACCAGGATCGCCTTCGTCTCGGACCGAACCGGCAAAGCCTTCGATACAAGCTTAAATACCGATGTCTGGGTAATTCCGGCGGCGGGCGGGGCGCTGACCAGGATTTCCGATCACCCCTTCGAAGATGAGCAGCCTTGCTGGTCACCCGATGGCTCGCAGATTTTCTTCACCGGGAAAATACATCGCCGCCAATTCCCCAAGCTGTATTTGACCAATTCCGTTGGTGGCGCAGAGTCCAAGCTGGCCGTCGATGGCCTCGATCTGATTCCAGCTCATTTGCAGTGGCCCACAGCGAACACCGCCTTCTTTGAAGCGGGCGATCACGGCCGGACTTCCATCTTTGAACTGAATCTCGCGGCACGCCGCCTGAGTCCGCTGATTGCGGGCGAGCGAGCCGTCCGCGCCTTCGACGTCAATCCGAAGGCCGGCATTGCCATCTATCTCGCCAACGACTTCCAGCATCTCGACGATTTGTATGCGTCGAACCTCGACGGCAGCCACGAGCGCCGGCTCACGAATGTCAACCAAGCGCTGTGGGCAACGCTTGATCCCCAGCCCGTAATCCGCGTTAACTACAAGAGCAGCGACGGCATGCCGATCGAAGGTTTTCTGGTCAAGCCTTGCGGCTGGGAAGCGGGCAGCAAGTATCCTCTAATCCTCAGCGTTCACGGTGGTCCCGCCGGCCAATATGGCGTCGACTGGTATCACGAGTTCCAGGTCTACGCCGCGAAGGGCTGGGCCGTCTTCTTCGCGAATCCGCGAGGCTCTACGGGCTACGGCGAGAAATTCGAACGAGACATTGTGAACAACTGGGGCAATATGGATTACCAGGACCTCATGGCCGGCCTCGACGCCGTTCTTCAGCAGAACGACTGGATTGATCCGTCGCGCCTGGGGGTCACAGGCGGCAGCTACGGCGGGTTCATGACCAACTGGATTGTGGGCCACACCAACCGCTTCAAGTGCGCGGTGACTCTGCGCAGCCTCTCCAATTTCATCAGCGATGAGGGCACCCGCGACGGCGCTTATGGTCATGAAGATGATTTCAAAGGGCTGATGTTCGACGATTTCGACCAGTATTGGGCCGCATCACCATTGAAGTACGCCCGCAACGTGAAGACCCCCACGCTGATTCTCCATTCAGACAACGACTATCGTGTTCCTCTGGAGCAGGGTGAGCAGTGGTTTCGCGCCCTCCAGCATTATGGAGTTCCCAGCGAACTCGTCATCTTTCCGCGCGAGAACCACAATCTCACCCGCACCGGGGAACCCAAGCACTTGGTGGAAAGCCTGAATTGGCAGATCTATTGGTTCTCCAAATACCTGAACGGCGACTCGACGGCGAAGTCGCCGGATGCCCAATAGAAAAGTGCGCCTGACCCGGGAAATCGCGGGAGTCCAGTGACGCGGTCACTTCCCCTCAGCCATCACCAACACGCTCAGGCCGCCCACCACTCGCTTGTCGACGCTCTGTGTCACGTGGATCAGCGCGTTGCCTCTTTCAAGGCTGCCGGTTAGCGTAAACGGCCGGCAGCTGCGCGGCGCTAGCTTGACTTGCGACAGAACCGGCTTTGCGGCCTCCAACTGGGCTTGATCGGGTTTGGCGGAGGCTACGATGCCCAGGTGCTCCACCTTGCCCGGCTTGTCAACCACTGATCGCCATTTCGGCCCACAAGGGAGAAAAGCCGCGATCTCTGAAAGCGGCGCTTGCCGCGCCACGACGACGACATTGTGCTCCTCCTCGGCGCCGTTGCAGACCTGGAAGGCATAGTGGAATCGCCTACCCCCCACCATGTGCGGCCCCACGTCCAGCACCCCGAGATTGTGCTGCGCGATGCTGTAATCCCCCGTCGGAGGCAGGTCGCCATTCAGGGAGGTAAACGGGAATCCGATGTTTTGGACATAGGTCACAGCCACCAGGCACTCGTGGCCTCCGTTCTCGAAAACTGGCGTCCAGGTCATCGATGTCTGGAAAGTCGCGGAAAAACCGGGATAGCCGGCGGCGACATTGATAGGAGCGCCAACCGGAGCGCCGTTGAGGTCTTGTGGTGCCGGAGGAAGGGGGATGGGTCCGACCGTCGGAATCGCCCAACAGACGAACAGGTTCCAGTCGGTTACCGGCAAGGGATAGTTGTTTGTGACGCGAACCCATACGTCGTAAGCCGTGCCCGCAATGGGATTGACGACCGGGGTGCTGGGGTCACTGGGAAGTGTAACCCAGATATCGGGGCTGAGCCACCAGTTCGGGCTGCCTTGGTTGATGATCAGGGGACCGCTCATTCTCGCCTCCTTCAAGTGATCTTCGGAGAGTGCGATGCGCGCACGTCTGTCGAACTAGCCGAGGTAGCGTATCACAATCTGGAGTCGCTTGGGAGTAGCCCACCGGCGTAACTGCAAACGTTACCGGAAGTGCCCCCTTGTATGCTGAAACTAAGCTCCCAGCCGGACCCATTGCAAGAGGCCTATTGTCAGTTCGATAGGCGAAACCCGAGGCGCTTCCTGCCCCGGCGCCGTTATTCCCGGCTCAACAACGCCAGTTCCTTGGCCCGGCGAGCGACCTCGCCGCGATCCATCTCCCGGTATTTCTTGGGTAACAAACTCCGGCTGGTGCATTCGAGGACGGCCGCCAGGTTCTGCATCTCGATCTCGGTCGGATAAGACGGTGGAATGAAATCATCCAGCGCTGATTTTAGATCGTCAATTCCCACCACAGCATCATTCTCGAGCACCGACTTCATGCGCGCCCGGATCAGCACGGCTTCAATGTCCGCACCGGAGAGCTGGTCGGAATGCTCAACAAAATAGTTCTCCGCATCCGCCGACGCCGGTTTAATACCAGTCTTCTTCTGCATCGCTCGCAGCATTGCCAGCCGCTCTTCGGTCGTCTCCGGATAGAACAGCGCAATGTGCTCTTCGGCACGGCCCTGCCGTTTCAAGTCCACCGGCAGCAAGTCCGGGCGGCTGGTGAGCAGGAACCAGATCACTTTGCCGCGCAGCTCCGTGTTCCCCATGAATTGGGCGATTTGGGCGAACACCCGATTGCTTACGCCGCTGTCACCGGACATGGACCGGTTGCCTAGCTGCGCGTCGGCTTCGTCGACCATGACCGCGATCGGACACATGGCCTGCAGGAGATTCAGCACGCGCTCCAGATTCCCCTCGGTTACGCCCTGCCACATGCTGCGAAAGTTCTTCAGCATGACCACCGGAACGCCAATCTCGCCGGCGAAGCATGTGGTGAGAAATGTCTTGCCCGTGCCCACCGGCCCGCAGATGACGTAGCCCATGGGGAGCACATCGGTGTTGCCCGACCGGATGGCCGTGGCTGCGTTCTGCAGTTTAAGCTTGGCCTGCTCCTGCCCGGCAACCATGGACAGATCGAATCGTGTCTGGATGAACTCCAACAAGCCACCCGACTCGGCTTCGATCAACTCCTTCTTGCGCTCGGTGAGGAATTTCCTGGTGAGCGGCCGCTGGTTTTGGACCGAGTGTGAAATGAGGCTCTGCAGTTGCAATCGCTTGAGACCCGCGCCCAGTTTGGCGAGTTCAGCGTCGTTGACGTCCGAGCCAGTAGGGAGAGGCGTTGAGGCGAGTTGCGCGCGAATGAACTCCAACCGGCCGCCCTCGTCCGGCAGCGGGATCTGGATCGAAGCAACGCCAGGATTCTGTACGATGCCTTGATTTAGCTCGATCTGGTTTTCCGCAATCAGGCAGATGGTGACATCCGCGCGTAAGAATTCTGGATTCTGCGCCCAGCGTTTCAGAATGACAAGCGCGTTGCGATCCTCGGCCGACATCCCAGAAATATCGCCGGCTGGCGCAAGAGTCTCGGCGAAATCGAGGATCAGAGCGATCTTTTTGCCATCGGCAATGCGGAGGCGAAGATAGTTATCGAGAATGTTCAGAACGCCATCTGGATTACGCGGCAAGTTCTGCGAATAGTTAGTCTGATGAAAGCTATCGTATCCGGACAGCGCATTGCGAAAATCCGCCTGCATATCGGGGTGCGCAAAGCTCAACCCGCCGCCGCGGTCATAAGTCAGCACCAGGTTGCGCCTTCCAAACAACCCCTGGTGAAGGAACGTGAGCAGCGGCACGTATTCCGTGGATCCGTCCCGGTTCAAGGGCACCAGATCTCGCACGCTGCCGTACAGAACAAACATCGAGAGTGTGCGCGAGTAATATTTCTCGGAAAGCGATTGCGCCCAGTCCGGCATCTGCGTTGTAGCTGTGATGGTCGTCGACATCTGCTTAGCTCCGCAACCGGTTCCGCGCGCCGGCCCCGCTACCGGTGCTGCCTAAGTCGGAGGGCAGAGGCGCAATTCCAGAATCGGGGACGTTTTCGAAAATGGCTTCGACTTGGTGGACCGTCTCCTCGGTCTGTTCTACATCGTGAACCAGGCCCTCAAGATGGTCGCTCAGTTGTTGCGGATCGCGCATGGTAACCGATTGATCGCGGATGAGACCGAGCACATCCTCCACCGCTGCGCACTGCGCATCAATCACTTCGCAGTTCTCGCGGATCTTCTTGAATTTCTCGACCCGCTTATTCAGGATCTCGATGCGCTTCTTGTTGATCTCCTGCACCTTCCCCGTCTCCGACTGCTGCGTGCTCTCGAGCTGTGACAGTTCACGTTGGACGCCGTTCAGATCGGTGGTTTTCAAGTATTCCCGATGCTGCCATGCCGAGTGAAGCAGGCGAAGATAAGCCTGCTGCAGGCCTTCTAGTTTGTCCTCCACCTGTTGTGCGAAGTACTGCGAGGTAGATGAGAGATGGCTGTAGTTTTCTCGAATGCTCCGGCAGATCTTGTCGAGGTCGGCATAGCGCAAACGCATTTCGGGCAGAATTTGCTGGAACATGGCGTTGAGCCGCAGATCGTTCTGGCGCTTCTCCTCCTCATATTTCCAGGAGCGGACAAGGCGCTGAAAGCGGCTATTCTGCGGCACAAGGGCAAGATACATCAACTCGAGTCCGGCCCCCAGGAGCAAGGGCAGGGCGCTGCCGGACAGGACGGCGAAACCAGCGATGCCCGCCATGGCGATCCAGTTGTATTGCAGCTTCGCGGCTTCCTTGACGTAGTTAATCTCGGACCGGGGCGAATCGTCCTGCGGCATCAAACACTCACTCTGACTTGACCCTTTCCGGGCGCTCGCCGCAAGCAACCAAGCACATGCTCCTGCATTTCATGAAACTCCGCCGTCTGCCTGACATTGGGATCCCGCGGACGCCCAAACGAAACCGGGATATCCTCCACAATGGTACCGGGTCGGGCGCTGAAGATGAAAATTCTGTCCGCCAGGTAAATCGCTTCATCCACATCGTGTGTGACAAACAGAATCGTGCTTGCGGTCTCATCCCAAACCTTAAGCAGAAGCTGTTGCATGTCGCTTCGCGTCTGGGCATCCAGGGCACCGAAGGGCTCGTCCATCAGGATGACCTGCGGACGGTTGGCCAGCGTGCGGGCAATGGCTACCCTCTGCTGCATTCCTCCGGAGAGCGTTTCTGGATAAGCCTTCTCGAAGCCCGTTAGTCCGACCGCCTCGATCAGGTGATCCACGATTTGTTTGCGCTCCGCGGCCGGCACGTTATTGATCTTCGGGCCGTATGCGATGTTATCGGCCACTGTCAGCCAGGGAAAAGAAGTGTACTTCTGAAAGACCATACCGCGATCGCGGCCCGGGCCGTGCACGGGCTTGCCATTCACCAGCACCTGGCCGCCGTCGGGCCAGTCGAGACCCGCGATGATTCGCAGCAGCGTCGACTTTCCGCAACCCGATGGACCAAGCAGCACCCGGAATTCGCCGATGTCCCGGCCGCCCGGCGAGAAGGCGTCCTCAACCTCGAAGCTGACCTTGTTCAGCGCTTCGATGCGAGCTCCCTGCGCACTCACAAAGGTGCGGGATAGGTCACGAACGCTGATCTTAATTTGATTCGACATGGGCCGAGGCCTTCACTGGAGCGCCGGTGGCTACTGCGGCAACCCGGTCGGACGCCAGAGGCGACGCTCTGCGCCACGGAAACAGCCGGGCCTCGATGAACGTCAGCAGAAAGCGGAACAGGAACGCGGCAATGCCGATCGCAATGATGCCCGCATATACGCGCTCGAAGTCGAGTACTTTCCGCGCCGCCTCAACCATGTATCCCACCCCTTTGCGCGCATTCACCATCTCCGCCAGAATCACGTAGGTCCAGCCGATATCGTAGAGAATCCGGAATGATCCGAAGATCGGCGGAAAGGATGCCCGAAACAACAGCCACAGAATGTTGCGCCGCTTTGCGCCCAGTGTCCACGCCGTCTCCAGCAGACTATCGTCCACCTTGTTGACTTCCTCAACCACCACCGCCAGCAGGTAAAAGAACATGCCGAACCAGAGGAATGCCACCTTCATCGACTCTTCCATTCCAAACAGCGCGATGAACGCCGGCAGGAATGCGGTGATGGGCATCGATCGCATGGGCGCCGCGACCGGGTTCACCAGATCGTGCACCCATCGGAAACTGCCCATGAGCAGGCCCAGCGGAATGGCCACTACAGCGCACCAGAAGAAGGCTTGCGCTATGCGCCACCAGCTCTGGATGACATTTCCGAGCAGGTCGTACTCCGTCCAAAGCCGGACGAAGGCATGCATCACCCCGATGGGACTCGGCAGGGAAAAGGGCGGCAGAAGGTCCCCGCGTGTGAGCACAAACCAGACGATGACAACCGTGCACCAAGCCGAGATTGCCAGAATCAGCCGGGTGCGCCGCGAAACGTCGCTTCGGATTTTGAGCAGGTCACGCATTAGGAGGTTGCTGGCGTGGCGCAGGCTGTTAGCCTGCTGAGCCGAGATTCGTCTCGGCTTTTCATTGCCGGGCTCATGACTGGATTCGGATAGCGGCGAGGTTGGTGTTAACCCGCCGTATTCCGGAACACCTTTATGTCAGTCCGCCGATTCTTCTCTCTGCCTTCCGGCGATGCATTGTCGGCAACAGGGCGATCGGGGCCATTGCCAACCGTGCGCATCCGAGCCGCTGGAAAGCCGTATTTATCGATGAGGTACTTCTTCACAGTCTCGGCTCGCTCCCGTGAAAGTTCTACATTGAACCCGCGGTTGCCGGTCGAATCGGTGTTGCCATCGATGTCGACCACTGTGTTCTCATAGGCCTTCATGAAGGCGCCGATCTCGTCCACCACGGCGCGCGAGTCGAGCCCCATCTGCGCTGAACCTGTCTCAAAGTAGATCGAGCGCCGCTGGGTCGCAAACGGCACCGCACCCTCGGCCGGCTGCTTGTATTCAATCGGCGGCTCCGAGGAGGCGGACGAGAACTTGCCGCTCATGGGCTCGAGAAAACGCCGGTCGACGCTCGACTCCGGATCGTAGTTGCGCTTGATGATGCGCTCCTCGCGGTACATCTCTTGCGCCATCTTGAAGATATTGTTGTAGTCGGAATCCGCGCCTCGCGTTCCAAAGAAGGCCTTGTTGTCGGCGTAGTCGGCGAGTCTAACGCCGCCCAGCATGGTTTTCGCAAGATCCTCGGGAATATTGAAATCCTTGATCGTACCGATCAAAGTGTAGGCGCGGTTGGGTTGCGCCTTAATGAACTCCACTCCTTCGAGCCATCCCTCCGCCAGTTTCACCACTGTCTGCGGGCAGCGTGCAGCGAAGCGATCGCTGACCACCAGAATGTCCGCGATCAGCCGGTTAGCAGTGCGCGTGTCGTAAATCTTCTTCGATCCGGGGCGCTTGGTAACAGCGTCGCTCATATCCGGGTCCCAAGCCACGGCGGCGTCGACTTTCTGCTGCGCGAACAATGTCGCGGGCTCAATGCCGTCCTTCGTGTGTACAGCCTTGGCAAAGATTTCGGTGCGCTGCTCGGTGGTAAGCCCCGAACTTTTCAGCCCGTTCCAGAGCAGGAAATGCGATGGCGTGTAAGGCGCGAACGCCACCGTTTTCCCGGCCAGGTCTTCGATGCTGTTAATACCCTGCTTGCCAATCACGCCATCCGCGCCGCGCGACCAATCCACCATGTAGAATGCGTGAGCACCGAATCCCTTCTCCTGAAATTGCGCATAGTCCTTGGCCCAAACGTCCGCGGTCGTCAGCATGACGTCGACATTGTCGGTCGCCAGCGCGGACGAGCCTTCGGTCCAGTCGTCGATGATTTTGAAGCTGACCTTCAGGCCCTTCTTGTCGTAGATCGAGCCCGCCACGGTATCGAGACCCCCGTTGGCGACCAGGCCCGCGGCGCAACCGACCCATATATTCACCCGTACCCGGACATTGTTGCAAGCCGAGTCCGACGCCGAAGTCGGCAGTATTAGCGGCTTGGAGGTGTCGACTGGTTCACTCGCCGCCACCTTCGCCCGCGAGCCGAACAACCCGCGCACGTTCACAATACCGTATCGATCGAGACTGTAGCCCACCAGGGCCAGTCCGATCAGGAAAATTAGAATCCATCCACCCTTCTCTATTTTTACGGCCATGATTTTCGAGAGTTCAGTTCGCCATCCCCGGCTTCCGATCTCTTCTCCTCCGTTGTTATGTGCCTTTTTGGGCTTCTCGCGTCCCAATCGTTTTCTGCGCCGGTTCCGGCGCCGCCTGCGGCGGCATCAAGCCCATTTCCACTTTGAACTGCTTCACCAGTTCGCCGGCGCGCAATTGTTCCGCTTCTTCTTCGATCTTGACCTTTTGCTGATCCACGTTGCCCAGCGCCATCTCCATCCGGGCTTCATTTATCGCCGTGGATTCCTCAATCTTGCGCACCATCTCGTCATGCGTCGCGCTGATGCCCGTCACTTCGAACTGCTCCATGACATCGGCAACTTTCTTCTGCCATTGCGAACGCCGGTAATCGGCGATGGCGCTCAGCGCCTCCTGCGTCTTCCGCTCTTTTTCGAGCATGAACGCCTTTTTCACGGCCAGGGCCTTGTCGAGCGCCGCATGGGCGGTCTCGAGCTGGCCTTGGGTGCGTGCCAGGGCGCTGCGGGTCTGTTCCAGTTGCACCGCAAAGCTTCCGGCCAGGTCATCCCGCCCGGCTTGAATCGCCGCCTTGACCTTGGCAGTTATGTTGTTGACGTCGATTTTGTATTTTGCCTCCTCTCTTTCGAGTAAGGTGGCATTCGCCTTGACCATCGCGATGCTTTCGTTCATGCGTGGAACCTGGTCATTCATGTCGCGAATGTTCTGTTCCAGAATCAGTTCCGGGTTCTCCGCCACGGAGATGAAAAACCCGAAAAAAGAACGCATCATGCGTGAAAGCCGTTTAAACATAAGGGACTTCCCCTCCTTGCGGCTATTTCGCCCTACGATTTCGGGGCTGATGGCTGGTTTAGTGCTTGGGTTCCGCGCGGCGCTGCCGCAACGGCGCCGGTCGTTATCGGATTGTCCACAACAAAATAGGATACGGATTCGGAGATTTTTTGTTCCTCTTGCTGCTTTTGCAGCCGCCAGGCATAAAAACGCTCTTTCTCCTTAGCAACTTGGTCGCTGTTGGCCTGTATGCGCGCCTTGTGTTCCTCGATCAACCGATCAAGATCGGCCTGGATTTGAGCGTTGTCTCGTTCCTTGGAAGCCTGCAACTCGTCCAGGGCCTTCTGTTGCACCCGCTCGAATCCATCCAGTGCGCGATCGCGCTTCACCGCGTCTTCGACGACTTCTTCGATCTTCACGCCGGCGGCATCCAGCGCCAGCAGAATGGAGTTCTTCTTCACCTCTGCCGGAAGCGCCCGAATCCGTTCGCTCTGCAGCATCTCAGCGATCTTGCCGATCGTATAGCCGTGCGCGGGCGGGTGAATCTCCGCCGCTGCATAGATCTCATCGAATCCGGCAGCAGCACTAACGGGACTGGTAAAAGCTGGCTCGGCTGCGACCGAAGACGCGATCTCAGCGACACTTTGCGCTGCGCTGCGCGATGGTCGCTCCGTGTCCTCGGCAACGGTCCCTGTTTCCGGCGGGTCGAGCGAGACAAACGCGTTGTACCAGCGTTTACTCATATGCTCCTCAATCGTTCGCCAGTCTATCATGGCCATCCTGCAGATGCAGAACTGGTTCGTAGCAAACAAAATTCACCCGCCGTAGGCTCGACCGGAGATCCGCCCGGCTCGCGGGCCCTGGGGAATCGAGCCCGGCTGTGCATTAACAGTGATCCTCAGGGCAAGTTTGAGATGGCAGGCAATACTCGACGTGCCTCGCGTGTATGCTGTCCGTAGCCTGAGGGCGACCGGTAATGCATACCATCATCGAACCTTTCCGCATCAAGAGCGTCGAGCCACTCCGGCACACCACACGGGAGCAGCGAGAGGGCTATCTTCGCGAAGCCGGATACAACTTGTTCGGTATCCGTGCCCGCAACATCCTCATTGACCTGCTCACGGATTCCGGCACCAGCGCCATGTCCACCGAACAATGGGCCTCGCTGATGCGCGGAGATGAGTCGTATGCCGGTAGCGAAAGTTTCTATCGCCTGCGCCGCGTGGCCGATGACCTGACCGGATTCCGGCACATGCTTCCCACCCACCAGGGCCGCGCCGCGGAGCGCATCCTCTTTACCGTGCTCTGCAAGCCGGGCCACGTCGTGCCATCCAATACCCACTTCGACACCACGCGGGCCAATATTGAGTTCACGGGCGCGAAGGCCGTCGACCTGCCCATTCCCGAGGCTGCCGACACGCAACTCCGGCTCGACTTCAAAGGCAACATGGATGTCGTGGCGCTCGAAGCCTTGATTGCCCGCGAAGGCGCCGCGCACATTCCACTGGTGATGCTCACCGTCACCAATAACTCCGGCGGCGGCCAGCCGGTTTCGATGGCAAACATTGAGGCGGTAAGCCGCTTGAGCCGAAGTCATGGCATCCCGTTCTATCTCGACGCCTGCCGCTTCGCCGAAAACGCCTGGTTCATCCGCCAACGCGAGCCCGGGTACGCCGATTGGTCGCCCAAGAAGATTGCGCAGAAGATGTTTTCCTTCGCCGATGGCTGTACGTTTTCCGCCAAGAAAGATGCTTTCGCCAACATCGGCGGATTCGTTTCCACCAATGACGACCGTCTCGCTCAACTCGAAAACAACCTGCTGATTCTCACGGAGGGCTTTCCCACCTACGGCGGCCTGGCCGGCCGCGATCTCGACGCCATTGCAACCGGCCTTGAAGAAGTGCTGGAGCCGGACTACTTGCATTACCGAATCGCGTCCACCGATTATTTGGGCCGCCACATCGCAGACGAGGGCGTGCCCATCGTTGAGCCGCCCGGTGGCCATGCCATCTATATTGACGCGGGCCGCATGCTGCCGCATATCCCTCCGTCGCAGTTTCCCGGGCAGGCCTTGGCCGTCGAGTTGTACCGCCACGCCGGCATTCGCAGTGTGGAGATCGGCTCATTCATGTTCGGCGCTGCGGCCCAACACGAACTGCTGCGCCTGGCCATCCCCCGCCGCGTGTACACGCAGAGCCACATCGATTACGTAGTGGAGGCCATTCTCGAAGTGAATGCACGGAAGAATGCCATCCGCGGCCTCGAGATTGTCGAAGAACCGCCCTTCTTGCGCCACTTCACCGCGAAGCTGCGACCGGCCGCTGAGAGGATATGAGTTTATTTGCTCGGCGGCTGAACGCCTTCCGGATGAGAAGCTGAAGAGCTTGAACAAGACTTGCGTCCGCCACGCGGCTGGGGCATCTTGAAGGCATGGCAAAGGCAAAACAGGAATCTGACAGTCTGCTCCATGAGGGCGACAAAGCCCCGGAGATCTCTCTCGATACCGACAGTGGCGAACCCTTCAAGCTGTCTGCGCTGAAAGGCAAGAACGTGGTGCTCTATTTCTACCCCAAGGCCGACACGCCCGGCTGCACCAAGGAGTCCTGCGAATTCCGCGACACCAGCAAGAAGTTCACTAAAGCCAACACCGTAATCGTCGGCGTCTCCCCGGACACCACCAAGGCGCAGCTGAAGTTTCGGGAGAAGTTCGATCTGCCGTTCTCATTGCTGGCAGACATCGACCACAAGGCCGCTGAAACCTATGGCGTCTGGAAAGAGAAGAGCATGTACGGTAAGAAGTACATGGGCATCGAGCGCACCACCTTCGTGATTGATGCCAAAGGCGTCATCAAAAAGATCTTCCCGAAGGTCAAGGTTGAAGGGCACGCCGAGGAAGTACTCGCAGCCCTGGGCTAAGCGACAGCCGCTTCATTCCATCCGTCGCGCGGCCGCCGGCAGCCTATTCTCTCAGCTCGACGATAGTTGCCCCGGTGCCCCCCTCGGCCGGCGGGGCCGCGTAGAAGCTGGCCACGTGCGGGCTCTTCTGAAGGAACTCCGCGACCGCCTTCTTCAGAATGCCCATGCCGTGCCCGTGAATGATCCGGACGCGATTCACGGATGCCATCGCGGCCGAATCCAGGAACTTGTCGACATGTTCCAGAGCTTCTTCTGCCCGCTGTCCGATCAGGTTGATCTCCCGGTACGATACATCCCAACTCGGCCCCGACTGCAACGAGACGTTCTTTGGGAGCTTGGGCTGAGCAGCGCCGGAGAGAACTTCCGCAATGTCTTCCGAAGAGATCTGCATCTTGAGAAAGCCGGCTTCCACTTCGAGCAATCCGTTCTTCAGGATGCGACGCACCGTCGCGGGTTCGCGCACGTCTTTCAGCCGCACTCGCGCGCCTTCCTTCAAAACCGGCAATGGTGGTGGCGCGGGCTGCCCGGCGGGCGGTTGAAGCGCCTCCGTGGCCTCTTCGCAAAACTCGCGTTTGGTTTTCGCGATCAAACGCGCGGCTTGCTCGGCGGCTTTTTTCTGGTCCGCGGCATTGACAACCTTATCGATGGTCGTGCGCGCCTGCACATCGAAACGCGCCACTAGCTCTTCGGTCTGCCGCTGCCACTGCTGCCGCCGTTTCTCTTCGCGCTGGATCGCGTCCCGCTCCACGGCGGCCTTCTGTTGCTCCAGGTCGCTGGTAGCCTTGGCCAGTTGGCGCTGCTGCTCGGCCTGCTCTTCGATCTGGCGATGAAGTTCCACCAGCAGGTTTTGGAAATCGGCCTCCAGCTTCGGCAGAACCGAGCGTGCGTGCGCAATCACGTCGGCCGGCAATTCCAGCCGGCTGGCGATATCCAGGCCCGCCGACTTCCCCGGCAGCCCAACCCGCAGCTGATAAGTCGGTTGCAAGGTCGCTTCGTCGAAGCCCATCGATGCATTCACGACGCCGGCCGTCCTCGTCCCGTAAAGTTTCAACGGCAGGAGATGTGTCGACGCCAGGCAGAACGCGCCTGTCTGCCGGAATCGGTCGAGAATCGCCACGCCCAACGCCCCTCCTTCTTCGGGATCTGTCGCGCGACCCAGCTCGTCCATTAACACCAGGCTGTTTGCCGTCACCGTTTCCATCATTTGCTTGATGTGGATCAGGTGGCCCGAGAAGCTGCTGAGGCTCTCTGCAATCGACTGGCTATCGCCGATGTCGGCCAGCACATCGTCGAAGAACGGGAAGATTGCTTCCGTCACCGGCACCGGTAGACCCGCATGTGCCATCACCGCCAGCAGCCCGGTTGTCTTCATCGTGACCGTCTTGCCTCCCGTGTTCGGACCGCTGATCAACAGGCAACGCCGCCCCTCGTTCAATTCAAACGAGATGGGAATAATGGGACGCCGCTGTTTCCGAAGCACCGATTCCAGCAACGGATGCCGGGCGTTCTCAAGCACCAGCCGCCGGTCGGAATCAGGGCTGAACTTCGGGATCACGGCCTCGAAGTCTGCCGCAAACCCAGCTTTGGCAAACAGGAAATCCAGGTCCGCCAACGTCTGGGCGCACGCAATGATTTCATCGCGGTGCTCGCGCAGGTTCTCCGTAATCTCAGCAAGGATCCGCTCGATTTCGCGAAGTTCGTCTTCTCGTAGCCGCACCAGCTGGTTGTTCAGCTGGATCGTCTCCAGCGGTTCAACGAAGAGTGTGCGACCTGATCCGCTGGAGCCATGGATTACGCCGTCAACGCGGCCCTTTTGTCCCGCTACGATGGGCACCACAAACCGGTCGTCGCGAATGGTGACGAAGTCCTCCTGGACGGTGCCATCCGAGCGATGCTCGCGCAGGAACCGCTCCAGTGATTGCTGTATGGTCTTCTGTTGCCGCTCCATATCGCGGCGAATTCGGCCTAACGCGACGCTCGCTTGGTCGGAGAGTGAACCGTCCGGCAGGAATGCCTTGCCAAAGCGCCGCACAAATCCGCGCAGGTCCGCCATCGCATCGGCGCGCCTCGCCAGCCGCGGAAAGCGTTCTCGCACGCCCACCAGCAACGTTCGATACTCGCCCGCGATTTCAAGAACCTGGAATAGATCCAAAAGCGCCCGCCCATCCAGGCGTGCGCCTTCCACCCGCAGGACCGTCAGCGACGGACGAACATCATGCAGGTGATTGAAGCGAAGTCGAACCGCGGCGCCGCGCGAGCCCTCCGGATTCGCTGCCTCGCGCAGATAACTGATGGCTTCGCCCGCGTCCGCTAAGTCCGCTTCAACTGCAAAGCGATTGCCGCCCGGCTCGACTTCGAGCAATAGCTCGGCGCCCGCCTCGCTGCCCGCGTAGGAAGCCACCAGCTCTTTGAGCTCTTCGAATTGCAATAGCGACTGACTGCTGAATGACATGGCTGAACGGCAAGCTAGGCCCGGAACACGGGCATATCAGAAACGCGGCTGGGGTGCACTTTCTGGATCACTTCGCGAGTGCCCTCCGTCAGCTTGACAGATTCAACCGCGGTGAGCGGCACCCACTTCACTTGATCCGAATCATCGCCCGCCTGCAGCTGACCGCCGAGCACGGTGCAGAAATAATCCACCAGAACGTAGTGATACTCGGCGCGGCCCTCGGTATCGCGAATGATGCGTTCAAAAATCGTGGCGATCGACGTGGGCTGCACCCAAAGCCCGGTCTCTTCACGTACCTCGCGGGCGATGGCCTGCTCAAGGTGCTCGCCCGTCTCCACCGCACCGCCCGGAAGGGACCAGAAACCCTTCAACGGTTCATGCCCCCGCTGCACCAGCAGGATCGAGTCGCCTTCATAAATCAGCGCCCCGACTCCAAGAATCGGGCGTGGCGGGTACTGTCGGCTATCGGTGTTGGAAACCAATCCTCATTCTATTGTGGGGCAGGTTGGCAACCTGCAGCGGGTTGCCTAACCCGCCCACGTCCAGACAATTTTCCGCTACAATCTGTCAATGACCTCGTTCTTGATCGGCTTTGTGGCACTCATGGCCATGGCCACCTCCGCCAACATCCCCAGCGACTATCGCGACGAGATCGCCGCGTGGCAACAGCACCGCGATAAAGGCCTCCGCTCACCGGACGGCTGGCTCACCCTGGTGGGCCTCTTCTGGCTGAAGGCAGGCGACAATACCATCGGCGCCGGTGAAACGAACGACTTTGTCTTGCCTGCCGGTTCAGCGCCGCCAGCCGTGGCCAAGATCCGGCTTGACGAGGGAACGGTCACCCTTACCAACCTTGCCGGAGACCGCCTGCAAGTGAATCACAAACCGGTGGCGAGCCCTGTCGTTCTCAGATACACGGGCGACAACCCGGACACGGTGACCATAGACCGCATCTCATTCTTTGTCATCAAGCGCGGCGACCGGCTCGCGCTGCGCGCAAGAGACACGCAGAGCCCGGTGCTGGAGCACTTCACCGGCATGAAGTACTTCCCGATCAATCCGGGATACCGCGTCGAAGCGAAGTTCATCCCGGACGAACACAAGATACCCGTTCCGAACATTCTGGGCGAGACGGAAATGGAGGTAAGTCCCGGCGTCGTCGAGTTCGCTTTGCAGGGTCATACGTTTCGGATGCGGCCCATCTATGAAGGCAAGACCCTGTTCTTCATCTTCAAAGACCTCACCAGCAAGACCGAAACCTACCCGGCCGGACGCATGCTGAATACGCCGCTCCCGGTCGATGGCAAAGTGGTGCTCGACTTTAACCGGTCATACACACCGCCGTGCACCTTCACCCCCTACGCTACCTGCCCCTTGCCGCCCAAAGAAAACATCATGGGCATCCGAGTCGAGGCCGGCGAGCTGCGATACGGGAACGGACGCCCGGAATAACGAAGCTCCGAACCCGAGCGTTCGGTTACTCCTTACAGCGCGCAGTCCCAGGCTCAGACGGACGCCCTACGCAGGGCTAGGGGGAGTTCGTGTAAACATAGAGAAGTCATCCGGCCCATCATGATCGATGTCAGACAAGCAGTTCAAATCGCGAAGGCCAAAGCAACTGAAATGCTCTTCGCGACCTCTCCCAGCCTTGAAGAGATTGAGCGGGATTCCTACAAGGATCGCGACGTCTGGAGTATCACGCTAGGCATTCCTCGACACCTCAACGATCAAGGCCCCATAGGGCAGCTATCGGCCCTATCGGGAGACAAACAATACAAGCGCTTCTTGATCGATGCGGAGACCGGCGAGTTTCTTGCTATGAAGCTCCGCGAAGCTGCTTTTCGGTGAAGCTCGCTTCTCACAACACTGATCGCCTTCTGATCGACACGAACCTTCTAGTCCTACTCGTGGTTGGCCTAGTAAATCGGACCCGTATTGAACGCTTCAAGCGAACGCGTCAGTACACGGCTGAAGACTTCGACCTGTTGAGTCGAGAGTTCGGCAGCTGGAAGTCGGTCTACACCACCCCGCATATTCTGGCGGAGGTCAGCAACTTGACCGACCTTGAAGGGCTTGAGCGACTGCAGGCCCGACAGATATTGAAGGAGACAATTTCTACCCTTACCGAAGTAGGGATCCCGAGCGCTCGGGCGGTAGATGAGCCGGTCTACCAACGTCTTGGGCTTGTCGATGCGACAATCGCAGCGGTCGCGCGCGCCCAAGAATGTACGGTCTTAACAGACGATCTTGACCTCTACTTGATGCTTCAGCGTGATCGTGTCGAAGTTATCAACTTCACACATCTTCGGGCGGCCGCCTACGGAGTCTGACGACCTGGCGCCCGCTCCTCTGAGCGACTCACGTACGCCACCGAATCTTTTGTCCGCTCAACCTCTTCGTAGTTAGCCGCCAGCCACGACCTCAGCTCCGGATACTCTGTGATCGCGAGCTTTGAATTCAAAGGTCCCAGCCCGTCCACAATGAATGTGGGCCGCGATTCGATCAGCGCAAGGCGGTTCTGCGCAGCCCCAGGCAAGCTCACTTTCGTGTTCGCCAGATGCCGGTCGGCAATCACGCCCGTCAACATCTGGCTATCGAGATAAGGCGTACCCGCCGGAAGCTGCGTATAGGCGAACAGGTCCGGGCGGTATCCCCAAACCATCAAGGTCGGATTGCTGATCCCCCGTGACCGAATCACCTGGGAGATCCCTAAGGCAACCTCCTGACTATCCTGGTTCAACGCGACGTCCGCCCAATGATGCGTTCTCCCCTGCAGCAGATCCTCAGCCAGCAGCGCGTAACGCGGGCCGAACCGGATTAGCGGAATCAGCAGGAGCGCTAGGCAGCCGTAGAAAACCAACCGCCATTGTGAACCCGATCGTTCTCTCAACAAAACGAACCCCCGGGCCGCTAACAACGTTACGGGCGGCAGCAGAATGACGTAGTAACGCGGGAAGAAACGCTCACCGGCCCACACACCCGCCGCAGCAAGGCAGAGCCAGATTGCAAATCTCCAGCGATTGGTTCCCTTCTCCTTCCACATCGCAATGCCCGCCGGCACCACCAACGCGAGATGGAACCCCAGCCAGTTCAGCGACCGGATGACACCCTCGCGCAGCGGATCCTGCACAAACGTGTCGCCGGAGTAAAGTCTTCCAAATTCCCAGACCTGCGTCCAATAGGCGCGCAAACTGCCCGTTATGGCCAGCCCTGCCAAACCGATTGCCGCACCGCCGACAAATCCGCCCGCGATCTTCCAGGCTTGCCGGCGGCCTCCCCAAATCAGAACCACCGCAACCAGTAACAACGCTTTGGCATTGGAATGAACAGCGACCGCGCACCACGCACCTGCCCAGACCGGTTCGTTCCTCAAAACGCAGCCGATCGCCGCAAAAGCCAGCGGGACAACAATCAGATCGGGCCCCAACGTCATCACGGCTGTGGGGATGTCAAAGATCAGGAAGAACGTGACCAGTGCGGCCGCCCAGTATCCTTCTCGTTCCGACCACAGCGCCGACGCGCACCGCCAGGCGGCGAAGGCCGTCAGCAAGCCGAACAACGATCCAGCCAGACGCAGCCCCCAGCCGGCCGTTCCTCCCCAGAGCGCATACGGCACGGCCGCCAGTGGTGGTTTGTCGAACCAGAAGTCGCGGTAGATCATTTTGCCGTGCAGTATTTGGACCGCGCCAGCCGAGCCGTAGCCTTCTTCCGCCCAAAGAATATGCAGGTGGCAAAGGCGCGATGCGAGCAGCACCGCAAACAGGCCCAGGAAAAACAGCGTGCGACGTCGCGCGAGGTCAGACACGATCTTCGCTATCCCGTGGCTCTAAGCCCGAAGCAAGAAATCTCTGCCCGCGCGTCCGTGAGGTGAGCACCTCACTAGAATACGGAATAGTGACTGTCCAAGCGGAACCGAACGACCGGGGCAAGCGGCTGGATTCGCTGCTGCATGAGCGCTTGCCGGAATACAGCCGGGCGCGCTTGCAGAGCTGGATCAAGGAAGGCCGCGTCCTGGTTGGCGCCGAGGCAGCCAAGGCCTCATACCTGGTCCGCGGCGACGAATGTATTTCCGTGGAGCCGGCGGATCTGCCTCCACTCAAGGCCGAAGCCCAGGATCTCCCGCTGCATGTTCTCTATGAGGACGCCGACGTCGTCGTTGTGGACAAGCCCGCCGGGATGGTGGTGCATGCGGGCGCCGGGAACCACCAGGGCACTCTGGTGAATGCCCTGCTCCACCACTTTGAGTCACTCTCCCGCGTCGGCGGTGATTTGCGGCCCGGCATTGTCCATCGGCTGGACCGCGATACCAGCGGCGTTCTGGTGGTGGCGCGCACCGATCAGGCCCACCGCGCGCTGGCTGAGCAGTTTCAAACCCGTGAAGTGGAGAAAGTCTATTTGGCTCTGGTGCACGGCCAGATGGAGACCATCGAAGGACATATCTCCCGGCCCATCTCTCGCGACCCGGTCCGCCGCACCCGCATGACGGCGCGCTTCGACACCGGCCGCAGCGCTTACACCGAATTCAAAGTTCTGGAACGCTTTGAGTTCTTCAACTATTTGGAAGTACGCATCGGCACGGGCCGCACCCACCAGATCCGTGCGCATCTCGCCTTCCTGAAGCACCCGGTTGTGGGCGATTCGCTGTACGGCGCGCCCAAGGCCATCCCCGGGTACCCCGCTCTGAACCGCTTCTTCCTGCACGCCCACCGCTTGCGTTTCCGTTCTCCATCCACGGACGAATGGATTACGGTCGAAAGCCCGCTCGCACCCGAGTTGCAGGAGTATCTGGCGCTGGTGAGACGGAAGAGCCTTCTGCCAGGCTAGAACAAATCGTAACCTCAAGGCCGGTCAATGGCCGGCGGCGACTTCCTCAACCTTCGGACTCCACGGTGCGACGTGATAATCATGACCATCGAAGAGAAGGTCGATCTCGCGACGCCTGGTTGCTGGTTTGAAACTGGTCAAACCGCTTGGAGAAGAATCCCGCTCCTGCTCGCACTGCTTCACGTCAGCCGGCGTCATTGGTCTCGTGCCGTAGTGCGCGATCACCGATAGCACTGTCGTGTCCCTACGGTGAACGCCGAACGTTACCCGCTCGATGTACTGCAGTGTTAAGGGGTTGGGCTTTGCATCGTCGTCTATTTTCGAACCGCACGTGAAAGTGTCGTCGACTACGCGGAAGAATGCACCGCCAAGATTATCAGTGGGCGAAAGCAGATCTTGAACAAACAGCGCCGTCGAAGTATAGCCTTGCGCACCGTACCAGCCCATGCAAACGAGAATTTCGCGGCTGTCCGCGAGAAGCCGTTTGTGGCATTCTCCCGTGTCGATGCCCGCCTTGTACCAGACCATCCCCCATTTCTTCGAATGCCTCGTTAAAAGGACCGTGCCACGGAAGTTCAGTGCATGAGACTCACATCCCAACACTGCTAAAGCCGCGTCGTCGCTAGTAGCCGAAAGAAAGTGCCCATGGATCACAGAAGCTACGTGCCAATCCTCTCGATAGCCGCGAAACCCGGTGAACTCCGGGCACGCGTCTCCACAACCGATCTCCTTGCCGCTAATCACTTTCCCAGGGCAGACGGCCTCCAATAGCTCCGCTGCACGCCCTTTCTCCGGCGTCTCGTTGTCGGCCGGAAATATCGGCTCCGGCAGAGCGGCAGCCTGCGCCCAAGCCGCCGCCAGAAGAACGATGAGCAATCCTCGCACGAAGCCAATCCTACTCTATGGACGGGCTTCAAATGACTTACAGCTATGTACCCGCCCCCTCCCCCCGCCGCGTCGCAGATAGAATAGGGGCAAGTCCATGAAGCGTGTCGTTTTTCTCCTGTCGGCCATCGTCACCTGCGCAGGCCTGTTCTTGGTCGCTACCCGCGCCCAGCAAGGCCCGCCACAAAACCCCAAGAAGCCCGCAGCCGCGCCGGCTGGCAATACGGCCGACCAAGCCCTCGACCCAAGCCGCATCGTCTACGACGTGACCCGTGTCAACATGCTGTTCACGGTGCAGGATAAGCGCGGCCGGTTTGTAACGGACCTCACGCGCGACGATTTCGAGATCTTCGAGAAAAAGACGCCCCAGAAAATCCTCGACTTTACCGCGGAAAGCGACCTCCCTCTGCGGCTGGCCGTTCTCATCGATACCAGCAACAGCGTTCGCGACCGTTTCAAATTCCAGCAGGAAGCCGCCACGAACTTCGTGAATAGTATCATTCAGGAGAAAGACAAGGCGATTGTCGTCAGCTTCGACACCGGCGCCGAGTTGGCTGCCGACCTGACCAACGACACGAACAAGCTGGAGAATGCCATCCGCGACCTGCGGCCAGGCGGTGGCACGGCGCTCTACGACGCCATCTACTTCGCTTGCAAGGACAAGCTGATGCTCGATCAGCCCATGTACAAGTTCCGGCGGGCGATGGTCATCTTAAGCGACGGGGACGACAATCAGAGCCACTACAGCCGCGACCAGGCGCTGGAAATGGCACAGAAGGCCGACGTTGTCATCTATACGATTTCGACCAACAATAGTCATATCCTTACCGATGGCGACAAGGTGATGCGCTACTTCGCCGAACAGACTGGCGGTACGCCGTTCTTCCCCTTTCAGGCCAGCGATCTCAATCAGTCTTTCGAGAACATCGCGAACGAGTTGCGCCATCAATACAGTCTCTTCTATCGGCCGGAACCAGAGCACGATGACGGCTTGTACCATGCCGTCGACATCAAGGTAAAAGGCCGGAAAGACTTGGTCGTTCGGGCGCGCAAGGGATACTACGCCAAGCGGCTGTCCTGACGCCGTGGACCATTTCTAAAGCGCATTTTGGACTAATAAAACAGGATCGCCCTGTTTTGTTTGGCGTTATACTAAGAGAGCCCCCGAGAGGCAGCTTGCTGCCGCTATTTCCACCTGCCTTTGACTAGCCTGGAAGGAACAACCATGGAAGATAAAGACCGCGCCCGGACGTTAACCGCCACGTTGAGCCAGATTGAGAAGCAGTTCGGCAAGGGGTCGATTCTGCGCCTCGGGTCCCATGAAGCGATCGTTCCGGTATCGGTCATCTCCTCCGGATCGATTTCGGTGGATTACGCCCTCGGCGTGGGTGGTTTTCCGCGCGGGCGCATCTGCGAGATCTTCGGCCCGGAGTCGTCTGGCAAAACCACGCTGGCATTGCAGGTCGTGGCCGAGGCCCAGAAAAAGGGCGGCATGGCAGCCTATATCGACGTGGAACATGCGCTGGATCCGGGTTATGCCAAGCAATTGGGCGTGGATGTGGACAACCTGCTGGTTTCGCAGCCCGATTTCGCCGAGCAAGCTCTCGAAATCACCAGTGCGCTGATCCAATCCGGCTCCATTGACGTCCTGGTGGTCGATTCCGTGGCCGCACTCGTTCCCAAAGCCGAATTGGACGGTGAAATGGGCGATTCGCACATGGGCGTCCAGGCGCGCTTGATGTCGCAAGCCATGCGGAAGCTCACCGGCTTCGTCTCCAAATCGAACACTTGCTTGATTTTCATCAACCAGATCCGCGAGAAGATCGGCGTTATGTTCGGTAACCCCGAGACTACCTCCGGCGGCCGCGCACTGAAGTTTTACTCCTCCGTACGCGTCGATATCCGCCGCATAGCCGCCATCAAGGACGGTGAGACGGTCACCGGCAACCGCACTAAAGTTAAGATTGTAAAGAACAAAGTCGCCGCCCCGTTCCGCGAGGCCGAATTCGACATCATCTACGGCGAAGGCGCCTCCAAAGAGGGCGACCTGATCGATCTCGGCGTGACCAAGAACCTGGTCGAGAAGAGCGGCTCCTGGTACAGCTACAAGGGCGAGCGCATCGGCCAAGGGCGCGACAACGCACGGCAATTTCTGAAGGACAACCCCGACGTGCGGACCAAGCTCGATACCGAACTGCGTAAAACGCTAGGGCTGGTGAGGTCGGAAGATTCTCCGGTTCCCGGCCCGACGCCGATAGACAGCGCCAAGCCCGCGGCCGCTGCCGCCCGAGGGAAGTAGCGTCTTCGGCTGGGCAATCGGGGTTTCCTTTGATTTCTCTTGGGTAGCCGGGTCCGTCCTTTCCGGAACTAAACTGATTGGACTTGCCTTTCTTTGCTGACTACTGTTTAATTAGGCATTCCAGGTCTGCGGAGAGAGGCTTCGGATTTCACCATGTCGGTGACACTACCTACCACCACAAAACTGTTGACGGAAGAAAGACGGCGAGAGATCGCGGAGATCGTGGAGCGCCAAGGGCGAATCACCGTGAGCGAAGTGCGCAGGCTCTTCGGCATATCGGCGGTAACCGCGCGTAGTGATCTGGATAGCCTCTCGGCGAGCGGATCTCTGGTGCGTTCACATGGCGGGGGAATTCGGCCGCTGGTGACCGGTCCCGACTACCCGCTGAAAGTCCGGGAATCTATCCGGCACGACGAGAAAGTCCGCATTGCGCGCGCCGCGCTTCAATTGATTCAGCCCTCGCAGACAGTCATCCTCTGCACCGGCTCCACTTCCTCCGAACTGGCGTCTCAAATCCGGCGCGCCAACATCGACCGCCTCACGGTGATCACCTACGCGTTGAACATAGCGATGCAATTCGCCGATGCCGCAAACACCTCATTGTTGATGATTGGAGGCATTCTGCGCCACGTCTCGAATGCTTTCGTCGGCCCCCAGGCGGAACACATGATCAGTACGCTGCATGCCGATCACTTGTTCCTATCGACCGTCGGCTTGGACCTGGACGCGGGGTTGACCACGCTCGACATCCTGGAGGCACAACTAAACTTGCGTATGGCCAGGGCGGCGCGGGAAGTCACCGTCATCGCCGATTCCAGCAAGTTTGGCCACCGAAGTTTGTCCGTGTCCCTTCACTTGAGCCAGGTGCAGCGGGTCATCACAGACGATCAAGCCCCGCCGGGCATGGTCCGGGAGCTGCGGGAAAAGAAGATCGAAGTCCTGCTGGTCTAGCGTGTAGCCGGAGGCACGTTGGCCGGCGTGGCTTCCACGACCGTCCACGGATTCGCCTTGACGTCTCGAAGCAGCGGGGCCTGCCACTTGAATTCCGGATGCTCCTTGAGGTGCTCAGCCGCGTGGAACTCAACTCCGCACGGATGACCCATCCCGGCAATGAACGACATGCGTTCGGCCATCGCGCTGTCCCCCACCTTGGCCTGCGCAACCCCGGCTGGGCCATAAGCAGGCTGCCATCCCTTCAGGCCGCGCCCCGACTTGTCCACGTGGCCGCAAATGGTTCGCTCGTTGGGGTCGATCTCTTTCGTTAGCGCGTCGTAGTGGTCGGTCTCAAATTTCTCGGCGGCCGTCACGTCGATCTTCCCTTTGTACTCGGCCATCAGCTGATCCCAGCGCACGTGCCGCACCTGATCCGGCACTTCCGGACCGGGTTGATAATCGGTCTCTTCGGCAATCAGCTTCTCGTTAATCGGGAAGTTCGCCCCGACAAAGTAGCCGTCTTTCGATCGGTCAAGCGTCACGTTCTTCAGCCCCAGCTCGAGTCTCCCAATCTCATTGGTCTTTCGGTCCGCCACCAGCCATGTGTTGGCGTAACCGCCGTTATTGCCTTGCTTCATGATGCGGGCGAAGTCGTCAATCGACTCGGCATACTGCATGGCTTTTCGGGCGCGGACGAACTCCGGAACGGCCTTCTCGTCAAATCCATGGAAACCCGAAATAGTGGTCTCGGTAATCATAATGCCCGCGTCGTTGATGCCGAAGTCATCGGCGCTATGGATCAAGCCCGGCATGCCGTCCATCAGAATGCGGTGGCCGGCCGTCGGGGAGATGTCGAAGATAACATTCCAGCGTGTTGCCGTCAGGTAGTCCGTCCAGTTGTTGTGGCCAATCACCACGCGGCCATCTTTCGTGTAGGAGCCGGTCGCGACAAAGGCGCTGCAGTGCTCGGCGGGCATGGCCGTTTCCGGTTTCCCCTGGCGGCGCTTCATTTCGTCGGTGTAGTACGAGAACTCCATATAGCCGTTCATTGCGACCAGGTCGATGACGTCCAGATGTGACCCCTGGGCGTGCAGGCCCTCGACAATTCCCTGCAACTCAGCGCGGTACTCGGCCGGTACCTGCGGCCAGAACACCTTCTCCGCAATGGCCCGCAATTCGGCCCACGACTTCTTCACCTCGTGGGTAGTAGAAAGTTCAATCGCCTTCTTGTTGTCTTCGATCTCAGGGGCCATCAGGTAACCGTGCTGATACCCGATCGTGCCCGGATCCCCTTCAAGATGCACAAAGATCCAGCCTGCTTTGTCAGGGTGGCGGGAGGCGGCTTCGAGCCTCGGATCCTGGCCGGCTTTGGTCCGCGTTCCCGCGGAGGCCAGTACAGGAAGCAAAAGAGAGACAATGAGGAGCGGCCAGCACGACTTCATATTTTCTTATTGCAGCACAAATGCCGTGGCCGCTTCGGCCTTTCAAGCATCCATAAACTGTTGTGAATACATTAACTGACAGCAACGCCAAACAAAAGGAGCGGGATCTCAACGCTCTTTACCAGGTAGGTATTCTGGTGACCCTGGCGATCGTAACGATGACGTTCGGGGCCCTGATCTTTGCCTTTGTCTACCGCTCGGAGGTGCAGCAGAACTGGAAGCAGATCGAACTGCCCCAGATCTTGTGGGTATCCACCGGCCTGCTACTGGCCAGCAGCGCCTTGCTCGAGACTGGGCGTCACCGGCTGAAGCAGGGCGACCAGCGAGCCTTCTATCGCCTCGCCTGGTGGGCAACCGGCTGCGGCTTCCTGTTTCTGCTAGCCCAGTTGACGGCCTGGTTTCAAATCCTTCACTCAGGCGTTTTGCTGGATCGCAATCCGCATTCCTCGTTCATCTTCATCTTCTCGGGAATGCACGGCGTGCACATCCTGGTAGGCTTGGCGGGCTTGTTCTACCTGCTGCGGCGAACCCGGGAGCATGCCAGCGGACCCAAGTACCAGATGACGACGCGCGTGTGGGCGAATGCTGTAGCCACCTTCTGGCATTATCTGGACTTTGTCTGGATCGTGCTGTTTGCGCTGCTGCTGACCTGGAAGCGTTAGGGGCAGCCTACTTTGGTACGGCTTCGTCGCGCTCCACTTTGCCGTCGCGGATGTGGATCACCCGGTGAGCATGCATGGCGATGTCGAGTTCGTGCGTGACCAGCACAATGGTATTGCCTTCCTGATAGAGGCGCTCAAACAGCCCCATGATTTCGCCGCCCGTGGCCGAGTCCAAGGCGCCGGTAGGCTCGTCGGCAAGCAGGATGGAGGGATGGTTCACCAGCGCCCGGGCAATGGCCACGCGCTGGCGCTGGCCGCCCGAAAGCTCGTTTGGCTTGTGGAGCATGCGCTTCTCCAGGTCAACCGATCGCAACGCCTCTTTGGCCTTCTCCTGGCGTTCGGCCGAGCTAATGCCAGCGTAGATCAGCGGCAGTTCGACGTTGTGCAGCGCGGAGGCGCGAGCCAGCAGGTTGAACGTCTGGAAAACGAAGCCGATCTCCTTGTTTCGGATGCGCGCCAGCTCGTCATCGCTCATTTCGCTGACCAGGTTCCCGTTCAGGTAATACAGGCCCTTAGTGGGCGAATCCAAGCAACCGATGAGGTTCATCAGCGTGGATTTGCCGGAGCCGGAAGGACCCATGATGGCCACGTACTCACCACGGCGAATCTCGATGTCGACGCCGGACACCGCATGGATCTCCTGATCGCCCATGATGTAGGTCTTCCAGAGATCATAGGTCCGGATAACGATCCCGTCTTTTCGCAGCTGTTCGCCGCGCTCTTTGGCGGCGAGATCGCTAATGGCGGTGGCCATGCTGTCTTCTTTCTGGCATAGGTCGCTCGAACTAACCTTCGGCGTTCGGCACGACAGGCGGCTTGTTGTCCACCTTCACCTTGGCGTCGGGGCGCAGGGTCCGGATGATCTTATAACTGCCGGTGACGATTTGATCGCCCTCAGTTAAGCCTTTGGTTACTTCGATGTCCGTTGCGCCCGTGATGCCTGTTTCCACCGGCTTAAACACGGCCTTATCGCCCTTCACAATAAACACGCCCTGAACCTCTTCCTTGGCAGCCTTGATGGCGGCGGGGTCGGTGGGAGGCGTCACTGGAACGCCTGGTTTCTTCGGCACCAGATCGCCCTTCTGGCGGACGGTCAGCGCCTGGATTGGAATCGCAACCACGTGTTGTCGCGTAGCAGTGGTGATCTTGGCCGTGCAGGACAGACCGGGACGGACAAGATCCTGCGGAATATCCAGCGCCACGACAACCTTGAAGTCCTTCGCCTCCTGGCTGGAAGTCGTACTTTGAGAAGCCGCCAAACCGGTAGAGCGGACGATAGCGGTGTCACCGATCTCGATGACCTTTCCCTTAAAAGTACGATTTGGGATGGCGTCGATAGTGACCTCGGCCGGCTGATCCAGCTTCACGTTCACGATGTCGGTTTCATCCACCTTGACTTCCGCGGTAATGATCGACATGTCGGCAATCGTCATGATGGTTGACGAGGCAGAATTCTGGAGTCCTGGCACCACGGTTTCACCCACCCGAACGGGCAAGTTGGTGACGACTCCGTCCAGGGGCGCAATGGCGTTGTAGTTCTTCAGTACGTCGTCGGCTCGAATCAGCATCGCCTGCTGCTGGGCAACATGCTTCTGTGTGGAGGCAAGTTGCGCGGCGGTTTGGGCGCGCTGGGCCTTCGCTTGGGCAATTTTGCTTTCGGATTCCGCGATGGTGGCCACGGCCTGGTTGTAGGCAGCCTCCTTGGCGTCGTAATCCTGACGAGCGAGCAGCTTCGCCTCATACAGACCCTTGGCGCGCTGATAGTCGGCCTTCTTCTGATCGAGGTCGGCCTTGTCGTGAACCAGGGTGGCTTCGGCAGCCTTAATGCTCTCGTCAGCGGCCACTAAGCCGGCTTCACTGGCCGCGGAATCGGACAGGGCTGCGTTCACCGACGCCTTCTGAGCGTTAACGTCCGCGCCAGGTTGGATAGCCTCAACCGAGGCAAGGATCTGGCCCTTCCTGACGTGGTCGCCTTCCTTGACGTAGATGGCAGTCAACGGACCCATGGCGTTCGCGCCGATATTAATGTAGTTACGCGGTTTCACTTCACCCGAGGCGGTGACGATGGAGGCAAGATCCTGCCGGGACACCTTGCCCGTCTGCACGGTCACGATGCCGCGCTGGGAGTACTGGATGCTGGCGAACACGCCACCCGCCACCAGCAGCAACAACAGGATTAGAACAAGGATCTTCCACTTACGTTTCACAGCGACTCTCTCCTAAGCTAGGGACAGGTACTGAAGGCGCAATCCATGCGCGACTTGGCAGGACCGCAAACGGACTTCGTATATGCTCTCGGGAAAGTCAGACGGAAATCAGGCACGGTTTGTTCCCCATTTCCGCAGCCTTTCCTTTGAATGGTATCACGCACCTATCAGTATCCCAATAGACACTAGCCTTTTACAGTCAATCATTTGGAGTGGTCCCGGAGCGTGACGGACGGCTGGCTCCAGTGGCCAGCGGCATTAGCTAACCGGGACCCGACTTGCTTCGTTGAGCTGTTAACCGGGGCCTAGTTGCCAGGGCGCTGCAGCCAAGTGATGCTATCCGGCGTGGTGTGCTCACAGCCCATACTCTCCGTAACCCCGCTGGCGATGTCGCCACAGGCGTTGGTGGTGGCCGATTTGACGGCCCCTTCCTCGCTTCGGGCTGCCACGGTCCGGCAGGTGCTCCGCCCCTTATAGGTCATGCAGACCTTCACCCGGTAGCGGGCCCCGGCCATGGTGGAATAGGCAATCAAGGCGATGATGCCGACCACCACGACGGCCACCAAGATGCCGACGCTCCGGTTCATGGCGCCAGCTCGTTGAAGAAGTTGCCCATCTTGCGGTATTTGTCGTAACGATCCACCACCAACTGTTCGGGCGTGAAGCCGGATAGCTCGCTCAGGGCTTTATGGAGGGTTTCGCGAAGGAAGAGGGCGGCGGCTTCGGCGTCGACTTGGGCGCCTTCCGGGCCTTCGGGGATGATGCCGTCGATGAGCCCCATTTCGAGCAAATCGGGGGCCGTTAGCCGCAGCGCTTCCGCAGCCAGGTTGGCCTTGCCGGAGTCGCGCCAGATGATCGCCGCGCAGCTTTCCGGGCTGATGACGCAATACCAGGCATTTTCCAGCATGTAGACCCGGTTGGCGACGCCCAGCGCCAGAGCGCCGCCGCTGCCGCCTTCGCCAATCACAACCGCAATCACGGGCGATTTCAAGCGAGCCATCTCACGGAGGTTCAGGGCAATCGCTTCCGCCTGGCCGCGCTCTTCGGCATCGATACCTGGGTAGGCGCCCATGGTGTCGATGAGCGTGATAATCGGCCGGCCGAACTTGGAAGCCAGGCGCATCAGGCGGAGCGCCTTGCGGTAGCCCTCCGGCTTGGGCATCCCGAAGTTGCGATACAGCTTCTGCTTGGTGTCGCGGCCTTTTTGCTGGCCGATCACCATCACCGGCCGCCCTTCAAAGAAGGCAAAGCCGCCGACAATGGCTTTATCGTCGCCGAACGCCCGGTCGCCATGCAGTTCCTGAAAACCGGTAAACAGCCGCTCAATGTAATCCAGCGAATGCGGCCGCTTGGGATGCCGGGCGAGGATTACGCGCTGGTAGCTGGCATTATGGGGCTCCGCGGCGACCTCCGGTGCGACGGCAACCACAGCCTCGACCACGGCTACCGGATCCGATATCGCCGCAGTCGTTGATTCGGGCGCGGGTTGAGCGCCCGCCGCAGATTCGTTTTCAGCCATAAATCAGTATGCCCCTCTCCCCGAACATGTCAATTGGCCAGGACCTCGAGGGACTCCGGTCCGCAGATTCTCTCCAGTTCCGCCCGGAACTCCCGGTCGGGCCGCACCTTGGTCGACACATCCATAATGACTGAAAAGTCTCTTGGTTTTTCAAGTCTCAGCCGAACTTCGGTGGCGCCCTGCTTCCTAAGGAACAGCTGGTTCAGTTGCTCGGCCTTCGATTCCGCCGCCTCTTCCTTCAAAACCACCCGGATCGAGATCAGCGAAGGCAGGTTGACGCGGGCGTCGTTGAGGGGCACCAACTCCTGAATGCTGAGCTTAGGCGGCGCGCCTTCTTCGGGCAGCACCTGCGCACGCAGAAACATCGCGGCGTCCTCTTTCAGCAGCGGATTCAGCTCTTCGTAACGATTGGAGAACAGCATGGCTTCGAGCGTGCCGCGCGAGTCGTCGATGCGCATGGTTGCAAAGTATTTGCCGTCGCGGCTGAGCTTGCGTGTGACACCGGTCAGAATGGCGCAAAAGGCGACGGGCGTTCCTTTTTCCAAGCCTTCCAGATTGTCCGTTGTGTGAGTGGCGAGCTCGGAGATCTTGTCGGCGTATTCGTCCAGCGGATGGCCGGAGACGTAGATACCCAGCATCTCCTTTTCGCCGGCGAGTTTTTGCTGCATGGTCCAATCGGGCAGCGCGATCAGCGGCTGCTCGGCGTGCCCTTCCTCTTCCGCCACGAAGCCGAACAGGCCGCCCTGGCCCAGTTCGCGGTCGCGCGACGAGCGCATTCCGGAATCAACCGCCCGGTCGATCGCCTCGGTGAGCTGCGCGCGGTTGCCGCGAAGCGAATCCATCGCGCCGGCTTTGATGAGGCTTTCCACCACGCGATGGTTCACGGCGCCCAGGTTCACCCGATCGCAGAAATTGAAAATGGACGTGAACGGGCCACCTTCGTCGCGAGCTTTGGCGATGGCTTCCACCGCCCCCTGCCCAACGTTCTTGACGGCGCCCAAGCCGAAGCGGATCGCCTCACCGTTCGGCGTGAAGTGGAGGTCGCTCTGGTTGACGTCCGGGGGCAGGACCGCGATGCCGCGCTCGCGGCATTCATTGATGTACTTGACGATCTTGTCCGTGTTGCCCGATTCGGAGGTGAGCAGGGCGGACATGAACTCCACCGCGTAGTGGGCCTTCAAATAGGCCGTGACGTAAGCCAGATAGGCGTAAGCGGCGGAGTGCGACTTATTGAAGCCGTAGCCGGCAAACTGCTCCATCAGATCAAAGATTTTCAGAATCTTCTTTTCCGGCAGGCCGCGCGCGACGGCGCCTTTCACGAAGCGGTCGCGCTGCTTCGCCATCTCGACTGCGTTCTTTTTGCCCATGGCGCGGCGCAGCAGATCGGCATCGCCCAGCGAATAGCCCGCCAGCACGTTCGAAATCTGCATCACCTGCTCTTGATAAAGGATGACGCCGTAGGTTTCCTCCAGCAGCTGCTTTAGCTCGGGCACTTCATAGACCACCGGCTTGCGGCCGTGCTTGCGGTCGATGAAGTCGGGGATCATGCCGCCCTGGATGGGGCCGGGGCGGTAGAGTGCGTTCAGCGCACACAGGTCTTCAATGCGGTTGGGCTGGTAGCGGCGCAGGATATCCTGCATGCCCGGCGATTCAAACTGGAAGACGCCGCTGGTGAAGCCGCTGGAGAAGATCTTCTCGTAGGTCTCCTGGTCGTCGAGCGGCAAGTCTTCCACGACCACCGCATGGCCGCGGTACTTCTTAATCAGCGCCAGGGCATCCTGAATGATGGTGAGCGTGGTAAGCCCCAGAAAATCCATCTTCAGCAGGCCCAGTTTTTCGAGGCCCACCATGTCATACTGCGTCACGATTTCGTTCTTGTTGGTGACGTAGAGGGGAACCAGCTCGCGCAGCGGGACAGACGAGATCACCACCCCGGCCGCGTGCATGCCCGCATTGCGGGCCAGCCCCTCCAGCTTCAGGCTGACGTCGAGCACTTCCTTGACGCGCGGATCTTTGGACGCGACATCTTTGACTTGCGGATCGTCGATTGCGTCTTTCAGCTTGATGTCGAGTTGCTTCGGGATGACCTTGCAGATTTTGTCGACATCGGCGAACGACATATCCAGGACGCGGCCGACGTCTTTAATCGCAGCCTTCGCGGCAAGCGAGCCGAACGTAATGATCTGCGCCACGCGTTCGCGGCCATACTTCTCAGTGACGTAATGGATCACTTCGCCGCGGCCCTTGGTGCAGAAGTCGATATCGATATCGGGCATGCTGACGCGTTCCGGATTGAGGAAGCGCTCAAACAGCAGGCCGTACTCCAGCGGATCGATATCGGTGATCTCCATGGCATAGCTGACCAGGCTGCCGGCCGCCGACCCGCGACCCGGGCCAACCGGAATGGCCTTGGATTTGGCGAAGCGTATGAAGTCCCAGACGATGAGGAAATAGCCGCTGAACTTCATCTTCTGGATCATCGCGATCTCGAATTCCAGCCGCTCCACGTATTCGGCGAGAGAGTGTTTCAGGCGGCCTTGCGCCGCGAGCGCTTCCAGGCGCGCACGCCGCTTCTCAAAGCCTTGCCGGGCTACCCATGCGAAGTAGGTATCGGCGGTGTGGTCAGAGGGAACCGCGAAATCCGGGAACGGGTCCTTTACCTTTTCGAGCTTCACCTGGCAGCGCTGGGCGATGTCCCAGGTGATATCGAGCGCGTGCTCCACTTCGCCAAAACGCTGCATCATTTCGGCGCGCGACTTGACGAAGAAATCGGGCGAGGAAAAACGCATGCGGTTGGGATCCGACATGGTTTTCCCGGTCTGTATGCACAGCAGAATCTCGTGCGCCTTGACGTCGTCCTGGCGCAGATAGTGAGCGTCGTTGGTCACCACCAGCGGAAGCCCGGTCTCGCGCGCGAGCCGGTTCACTTCCGGCATCACGAGGCGGTCCTGGTCGAGGCCGTGGTCTTGCAGCTCCAGAAAGAAGCTGTTGCGGCCGAACAGGTCAGCGTATTCATTGGCCAGCCGGCGCGCTTCGTCGTAGCGGTCGTTGAGGATGGTCTCGTTAATGTCGCCGCGCAGGCAGGCCGACATCGCGATCAGGCCTTTGGAGTGGCTGGCAAGCAGGTCCTTGTCGATGCGGGGCTTGTAATAGAAGCCTTCCAGGTAGGACGTCGACACCAGCTTGGTGAGATTCTTATAGCCTTCCAGGTTCTCGCACAGCAGCACCAGGTGGTTGTAGCGGTCGGTATCGGAGCGGGTCTTGTGGCCTTGCTGGGAGACATACACCTCGCAGCCGATGACGGGATGAATGCCTTTGGCATTGGCCGCGTTGTAGAATTCGACCGCGCCGAACAGATTGCCATGATCGGTCATGGCCACAGCAGGCATACCCTGCTGCTCAACGACCGCCATCAGCTGGGAAATCTCACACGCCCCATCGAGCAGGGAGTAGTCGGTATGGCAGTGCAGGTGAACGAAGGGCCGTTCGGACATCGATGAGACCAGTTTAGCGGGCGTGAGTATCATGACGATTCAGTTTCTTGAGATCCTGGCCGCGGATGAACGCCGATAAAGGGCTACGCGGTTGGTCTGAAAACACCACTC
>CAWIQM010000018.1:0-38406 GCA_963838245.1 uncultured Acidobacteriaceae bacterium
CGTCTTCGGCCGACCTCTTCGGCCGACCGTTTCGGCCGTTTCCAATCCGGACTGGCGGAGAGAGTGGGATTCGAACCCAGACCATATCCCAGGTTCCTGAAAACAGAGACTCGCGTCCATTTCTCGAATATTTTCATATTCTTATCCGCAGTCTATTACGTCTATCCTGTCTCGGCAGTCTCTCCCGTGCTCAATTGAAACAGACACCAAACAGACACCAAAATGGGCTGAGAGACCGATTCTCGCAGCCAAAATCTCGATTGTGGCGGCTTCAGCGTCTACGGAAACCTGGCCGAGAGCTTCCGTCAGGAGCCTGTCGGAGATAGACTTTGGCTCACGTAAAATCAATAACTTACAGAAATGTTCTAGCTCGCAAGTCGTTGATTCTTGGTTCGGAAATCCTTTACTCCGACGGGCTCTCAGGTCTTCGGCCTCAATGGTTCGATTCTTTCGCAGCCCCTTCCGCCTCTTGTCCAGAGGGGCCCGACGCATCCTTAAGTCCCTCCTCCGCCCAATATCGCTCCACATTTGCCTCCCCCAGTTCTGATGACAAAAAGGCCCTCGCGTCCGGATCCCGAATTTGGGAGACGACAAAGATCGCGGGCAGGCGATCCCCCTGCCGCATGGGCGCTTCGAACGACCGGACGATCGCCCTCGATGCGGCCGGCCCGATCCGTATGAGCGCACCCACTGCTGGCATTTCGTCTTCGATCACCTGAGCGGTCTTCATCCACGTGTCTACCTTGGAGGTTCGGCTCAAACTTATATTCTGAATGAGGAAGGGTATGGCCTCCTTTGCTCGGAGTCCACCAAAAGCGTCAGCAAGCCCGATGCGTAGCTGGTAGACATCCAGGTGAGCGGGAGGGGCCTGTGCCCAAGACAACAGAAGCGGAATCCTTGCAGTTCCGGACGCGACAATCTTGGAGACGGCATCTTGTCGGGTCGTCGGGTCTGCAAGGAGATGGGCGAGCCCCTGTTCGCTCGCGTTCTGTGCAAACGCCAGCAAACAGGCCGTCATGAAAACAGCTACAACCCGTACTTTTGCTCCCATAGAATTGCCTCCTCGCCTCGGTCCCCCGAGAGAGCTAGTTGAGCTTGAACTTATAGTTCCAACCCGAGCTAGTGAGTGTAAATGTGAGCGTCCAAGAAACTGAGCAAGTTGCGCCTCCATCGGTAAGTGTCGACGTGAAGTTCTGGGTCAGGCTCGCTCCTATAAGTATGCTGCTGCCTTGGTACATTGACCAGCCGGGAGCGTCTAGCCAGTCGACGACACCCGGTGCCCGGTAGGTCACATTCTGAACTGGATCGTCGTTCGGCTTCGAGCTAGCGAAAGGAATTGTCACGGCACCAACGCCAACTCTGTTAAGCGTCATGCTGCCTGTAGACGAAACCGACTGGGTGGCTGCCCAATCCGCCGGATTTGTGTCTCCAGATAGGCTCCCTTGGATCTGTACAGCGAAGAACCAACCCTGGTATAAGGGACCGAGGTGCTGGCCGACCGTCGTGTATTTCCCTAGCGCATTTGTGGGTGGGCTATAAGGGGTCGCACCAACGATGTTCTGGTTTTTCGGCGCCCCCGTAGAAGCGACCGTTATCTGGCAACTCGGCTTGGGCGGCAGCGTCTGCTGTGATTGGCCGGGAGCGAAATTAGGGTCGCCGGTGCAGATGGCGATCGGCAGAAATCCGTCCTGTTGGTTCACCAAACAGCCGTATGCGACCTGCATGCCGCTTGACGCGTAGACGGCAAAGGGATCGACGGAAGTCGCCGTCGAAGCGGCGTAGTAACCTGCGCCGGAGCACCCCTCCCCGTCCCAGTTGCCGTTGAGCCCGCATATGGCGTCTGTGCCAGCGGGGTCGGCATTATTTGCTGGATCGTTGTTGGCGTACGGGTACCGATTCTGCGTCTGAGGGCTCGTGACGCTTGCACTGGCCGCGAGGGGATCAGGTGTCATGAACCTCCCCAGCCCTGCCGTGTAATACCGCTGATACGCGTAATCCAGCCCCGTTTCGGCGTCGCGGGTGTAGGTCGCGAATTTTTCCTGGCCGTTGGGCGGGTTGGCGGGAGAAGGGCTGTAGCGGTCTTCGCCGTAGGGGAAGTATTTGCCGATGGAGTTGAGGCGGTCCTGCGGCTTCAGAAGGCGGCCGCCGAACCAGGTGTTGAGGGAGACGAGGGTGAACGTGTCTGTTGAAGACGAAATCGTCCAGAGGCCGAGCTTCTTGCCGTCCGCGCCGTAGAAGAAGAACGTCTCCGTGGTGACGCCGCCGCTGGTGATGTTCGAATAGACCCGCTGATTGGAAGCGTCATATCCGTAGATGGCTTGCCCGCTTCCGCCGTTCCATCCCGACGCGGTTGCGAGCCGATTGGCACCGTCGTACGTGAAGGTCATGTTACTGAGGGTGTTTGTGTACTGGGTCAGGTTGCCGTTGGCATCGTAGACCGCTCCATTGCCGGTGAGGCGGTTCGTAGTGGGATCGACATTAATGGTGATGTTGTTGGGCGCGTTGTTGCCGATCTTCTGGGTGAGATTGCCGAAGCCGTCATATGTGAATTGCTGGCTCCATGCGCCCTGGGGATCGCCGGAGCCGCTGGCCTGGATCAACCGATTCAGCGAATCGTACAGGTAGGTGACGGTTTCGCCACTGCTGTTGTCTTTGATCGAATGATACGCGGCCATTGTTCTGCCCGGCAACGTAGTTATACGTGTAGCGGTAGGAACCGCTGACCAGCGTGGCGAGCTGCAGGTTCGTGTTGTAGGTGCTGGTTTCGGTGAATGTGGATGTAGTCAGCGACAGGATCTGATTCGCAGGGCTGTAGGTGACGCCGGAAACCAGCGTGTTGTTGTTCTGATCGGTCATGGTGTTGAGACGATACATGGCATCGCGGCCGTAGGTATAGGTGGCCGCGGGCTGGCCCCAGGCGGACGTGTTCGCGACGGGATAGGCGACGCTGTACAAGGTTCCTTCGCTGTTGTACGAATAGGTGGCGATGAGGGCGCCTTCGTTGAGAGGGTTGTTGCCGTCGAGCCCGATGCCCTTGGCAGCCACGTCGCCGTTTTGGGTGTAGTTGTAGCCTTCCTGAACCGAGTGCTGGCCGACCGAATAGGAGATTGAGCTCACGCGGCCCAAGGTGTTGGTTCCGTCGAGGGTAGAGCCGTACGAATAACTGTAACTTTGTCCGGGGGCGCTGATTTTCGTCACGCGTCCGTAGCTGTCGTAGGTGAATTTCTTCTGCTGGCTCTTGGCGTCGGTCACGGTGGCGACGGTCCCGTCGGTGTTGTAAGTATAGGTCACGGTACCGGCCTCGGGGCTGGTCTTGCTGGTGAGGCGCTGGGTGGTTGGGTCGTAGACCCAGGTTCGGGTCTGGGTGACGATATTGCCGTTCACCGTGCGCGGCATCGATACCTGCGTCAGGTGGCTCACGAGATCGTAGGTGTAGGTGCTGACGTGGTTTGGTTCCGTCGCCGGGTTAGGGCTTGGTTCCATGACCTGGGTCAGTTCGCCGAAGGCGTCCATCGTATAGGTCTTCGATTTTCCGGCGGGGTCGGTGACGGTCACGACATTTCCTTGGTAGCTATAGCTGGTGGTGGACGCTCCGTCGGGCGCAACTGTGGTTAGGGTGCGGCCGATGGCGTCATAGGTATTCTTGGTGTAGGCTGGCCAGGTGCCGGGCGTGTTTGTGGGTGTGCTGGTGGCGTAGGGCTTGCCGAGCGGCGTGCAGCCGCAGGTTTCATAGAGCGTGTTCAGCAAGGGGAACACCGGGAGAACCTGCATTCGACGTGACCCATTACCCAGCGACCCAGCGCGGCGTCGACCGCCAACGTAGTCCCCGTCCCGGAAGTCCCGAAAATATTCGCGGCTTCGAGAAAAGAAGACTAGACGCTGACAACCGGGAACGGCGAATCGCGCACCAGAGCGTAGGTAAGGTCTCGCATGCGGCCAATCGCACCGGACTGGGGCCTCCCCACAATCAACGCGTCAGCGGCGCACGCCCTGGCGGTTTCAAGCAGCATTACTTTCACCGGTCCAGGAACCACATAGACGGCTGCGTCACAGCCTACTTCTTTCGTAATCTCGACAATTCTATGGCGAACTTCCAGGTTGCCGGCGACGTCAACCGGCCCATTTTGCGGTTCGCCGGGGACGACGTGAATCAGTGAGAGTTTGGCGCCCACTTGGGAAGCCGCGCGGCTCGCGAATCGCACCAGTCTTTCAGCGTCCTTGCCCGCCGGGACACCGCAAACCCACTCGCGATGTTCCAGCGGCCTGGGCTCAATGGTTGCGCAGTGTTCGGTGGTCAAAACGGGGCAGGCCGCATCATTGAGCACCTTGGCGGTGGTTGACCCGAGAAGCATTCGACGGAACCTCCCTGTGTGGGTAGGCATAACGATCAAATCGAACTTGCCTTTCCGGGCGACCTCCGCAATCTGGGCCGCTGCGTCACCGGAGGCTAATATTCTTGGGGTGGTACCGGCGGGAAACTCCGAGGCGAGAAATGAATCAAGGGCGCCGCGGGCAGCGACCGCGCGCTCTTCAGCAATTTCCGGAGGCGACCCTCGGACGTACATTTCGAATCCGTTGTGACTCCTGAGGTCGCAAACGTGGACCAGCGTTACCTCGGATTGGAACATAGCGGCCACCCTCTTAACGTAGCCTGCCATGCGACTGCAGAGTGGCGAGAAATCCACCGGGAAAAGAATCCGTTCGAACATGAGATCACCCCTTTGGCGCACTCCCCAAACTCATCGTCGCGCGGTGCTTCCGCATCCGCAAGGGGCTGCACCGCCCGGGCCAAGGCAGAAAGGGGCCGAGGAAGACAGCCCGGGCCGACGACCGGTGTGGTCTGCCGGCCATATTTGGCGAAAAAGCGTCCCTGACAGGCCGGGAGATGAGATTGTGAGCATGATTTGTGATCAACTTTGAGTGGGGCATCGGAGGCCCAACCGGATGGCAAGTGAATGGATTCGGTCGAGGCACGCAAGCTACCTGGAGCGTGTAAAGCGAGAAGCGCAGGAGCTTGAGTGGCGGCGGAGTGCCGAAGCTAATTGCCCCGCGCTGTTTGAAGAGCTACAAAAGCAAATTGCCGATGATGTCGAGGACTACAATCGGCTGTTCCCCGAGGAGTGTCAAGCCTCATTCCGATTACTGCCTGGCGGATTTCGGGTCGATATGGGCTCTGAGGCTGTGTTCGTCAAGCGGCCATTAGGGAACACGGTGATTGCTGTCGACCACATCGCTTCGGCGCTTCCCGACGATCACATCGCTTCAGGGAAGTCAGTGTCGAGTCATTTCGAAGTTGCGCCAGACGCGAGGGGAAACATGGGATACAAGGACGAATCCGGAATCTTTCTGGATGCCGTTCAGGTTTCAGAACAGATCCTGGATCCGGTTCTCTGTAAATAGGAAGAACTGTGGGCAACTGCTCCGAGGCGGAGAGCTACCGTCGCGGCTCGGTAGGGGTTCGTGAGCATCGGCATGTCCGCTTGCTGACGCGCGCGGTTCTGTGCGGGAGGTCTGCGCAACCGCTCCGTGGCTCCGAGGCGGAGAGCTGCCGTCGCGGCTCGGTAGGCTTTCGTAAACATCGGCATGTCCGCTTGCTTACGCGCGCGGTTCTGTGCGGAAGTTTTTGCGCGACCGCTCCGTAACTGTCGCGGCTCCGTGGTCCAAACGGGAGACATGGGTAACAGTTTAGACCGAGGACATAGGTAATAGTGGATTGGGTTGGTGAGGGGGTTCCGAAAGGGGCACGCTTAGGCATGCCTTGGAAGGAGAACAGAACGATGGACCAACGGATCCAACTGATTCGGAAACACCAAGAGGGTGAGAGCGTATCGGCGCTGGCGGAAATCTACGGCGTCTCGCGCAAGACGATCTGGACACGGGTCAACACCGCAACATCGCCCTCGGGCCGGTGGGGACAAGCTATGACCTTTGATACGACCCGGGCGCGCACCGTGCTGTTTGGTGGATACGGTCCCGGCGCTTCCGGCGGCCAGGAGGCCAATGACACCTGGGAGTTCGACGGAACTACGTGGGTTCAAGCAGTCACGCTGGTTTCGCCCGCACCCGCGCAGCAGCGTGCAATGGCATACGACGTAAGCCGTTCACAGACGGTGATGTTCGGCGGGCTTGGCCCGGCCGACGCCTTTACTTTGACAGTTGCCGAGTTCGCCGACGTGCCGTCAACCGCTGTCTACTTCGACGCGGCCAATCTGATGTTTCAGGACGGCATCACCACTGGATGCGTGCCCTCCGACAGCCCAATGACGCGCCTTTACTGCCCCAACGATACTGTGACCCGGCAGGAGATGGCGGCGTTTATTGTGCGCGCGATTACCGGCACAACAACCCCTGCCATCTACAACCCCATTCCCTATTTCACGGACGTGCCAACCACGAATCAGTTCTTTCCGCACATCCAGAAGCTGGTGGACCTGGGAATTACGACGGGATGCGGAGCGGTGGGACTATACTGTCCGACGGCCACCATACCGCGCTGGGAGATGGCGATCTTCATGATCCGTGCCCGGCTGGAATCGCATGGGGCGGCGTTCCCGACGGCTACCGTTCCGTATTTCGCGGATGTGCCAACCAACGTGGAGGGCAACGGAATTCCGTTTCCCTACATCCAGCGGTCCTACGAGGAAAATATAACCACCGGCTGCGGAAGCAATCCGCTGATTTACTGTCCAAACGACCTGGTGACGCGGGGGGAAATGGCGTCGTTTATCATGCGCGGATTATTCAACCAGACGACGGCTCTAGGCCCGACGGCGCCGATGTTAACGGGGGTGAGCCCCAACACGATGGCGTCGACGCTGGGCACACAGCTCATGGTGACCATCACGGGCGTCAACACGAACTTCCAGACGCTGGACACAGTCGTGGTACCGAGCGGGATGCTGACTGTCAGCAACGTGGTGGTGAATTCGGGGACCTCGATCAGCCTGACATTAACCACTAACGCAACCACGCCGGCCGGGCCGCAATCGCTGGTGGTGACGACCGGCGGCCAGCGCCTGACGCTGCCGCTAGCGATCAAGGTGGGAACGTACTAAGGCTGCCACCTCGCCGGGCTGTGGGACAGTCGCGCTAAAGAAGGCCGAAACCCGCTGGCCGAAAGCTCCGCGGCAGGTCGGCGCGTCGGCTGTACCGCGTCTTGGGACAGGCTCGCTCTGTCCACGCGGCGATGCGGCTGAGGTTGACGAACGTAAGTGTCGCGGCCGCCTTGGGAACAGAGGCGCCTGTCCCAGTGGGCTTGAAGCGCATCCGCTCGCTGACTCGGCTGTACCGCGTCTTGGGACAGGCTCGCTCTGTCCACGCGGCGATGCAGTGAGGTTGACGGCGGGAGGGTTGTCGCCGCTGGAACAGAGGCGCCTGTCCCCTATCGGCATGGACCCGCGGGCGGCTGGGCTGGGCGGCGCGAGGGTAAGATGAGCTTATGTCGATTAGCGCATCATTCTTACCTGAATACGAGCAAGAGATGGGTACCACCCGGAAGTTCCTCGACCGGGTCCCCGACGACAAGTGGGACTGGAAGCCCGACCCGAAATCGATGACCCTGGGAGGCCTGGCGACGCACATCACCATGATGCAGTCGTGGGGGCAGGACACGATGAAGCAGGACACATACGATGTGCAGGGCTATCAACCTCCGAAGCTCGATAAGCGGGCCACACTGCTGGTGGCGTTCGACGCCGGGGTAGCTGGATTCAAGGCGGCCATGGCAACAGCCAGCGATCAGGCATGGATGGCGCCGTTTAGTCTTACCGCGGGCAGCCATGTCATTTTCTCGATGCCGCGGGTAGCGGCGATTCGAAGCATGATTTTCAACCACACGATCCATCACCGTGGACAACTGAGCGTCTATTTCCGCCTGCTGGGTATACCGGTTCCCGGCGCGTACGGCCCAAGCGCTGACGAACAATAAGTGACGCTCGAATCAAAGCGCGGCAGAGAAGAGAGCCGCAAGCGATGTGCAGAAGCATCAAGGTATTGAGAAAGCCAGGTGAGCCGGCGACGGCGGAGGACGTTGAGAAGGCCGCGCTGCAGTTTGTGCGCAAGATCAGCGGATTCCAGAAACCGTCGCAGGCGAACCAAGGGGACTTTGAGCGGGCCGTGCGGGAAGTTTCCGAGGCGAGCCGGCGATTGCTGGACGAAATCGAGGGCCGGAGCAGGCGGGGCAAAGCCCGGAGCCAAACGGAACCGACTACAGCGGCCAGCTAAGCCGCCTGGGCGGCGCTGTGCCATCATCACACAGAGGTTTCTATGAAAATGACCCAGTTGTTCAGCTATGCGCTCGCGGCCATGACATTGCTGGCTGCTCCTTCGTTCGCTCAGGAACCGGCTAATCCGCTGAGCGCGGGCGAGAAAGTGTTCTACGGGATCGTGAGTGGATCGCTTATCGCCGGCGCCGAAAAAATGCCGGAGGAGAACTACTCCTTTAAGCCAACGCCCGAGGTGCGGAGCTTTGGCCAACTGGTAGGCCACGCCGCCGACGCGCAGTACCGGTTCTGCTCCATCGCCGCCGGCGAGAAGAGCCCGATGACCGCGAGTATCGAACAGACCAAAACATCGAAGGCCGATCTGGTGCAAGCGCTCCAAGACGGCGTTGCCTACTGCAACAAAGTTTATGCAGCGATGACGGACGCGCAAGCGAGCCAGATTGTGAAGATGTTCGGCCGGGATATGGCGAAGCTCACGGTGCTGACCGTGAACACGGCGCATTCCGACGAGCACTACGGCAACATGGTCACCTATTTGCGGTTGAAGGGCATTGTGCCGCCGACCAGCGAGCCAAAGAAGAAGTAGATATGCGCCCTCCGGGGCGCCAGACAGATCTGGAACTAAGACCGACTGAGCCGCGGCGGGCGAGTCCGGTGTGCGCGAGTTCATTCGAAAGGGACCCATTGGCCAAGAAACCGACCAGCAAAGACGCTGAACTGATACTGAGACTGTATGAACTGCGGCAAGAGCCTGAACTCCGCAAAGCGCGGCACTGGCTGCTGGTGACCTTCTGGCCGGAGACCGCGGCCGACTACCTTAAGGTGGAAATGGTTATGGGCACCCAGGAGAATAACTGGCTGCGGCAGTCGGTCAGCTACTGGAACATGGCGGCGGCGCTGGTGCTGCATGGAACCTTGCACCCGGATTTGTTCCTGGAACCCGCCTGCAGCGGCGAGATGTTCTTCTGCTTTGCGAAGGTGAACCCGTTTCTGGAAGAACTGCGGGAAAAAACCCAGAACCCGCACTTGTTCGCCAACATCGAGAAAGTGATCAAGGGTTCAAAGGCGGGGCGCGACCGGTTGGCGGTGATCGAGAAGAGAGTGGCCGCGCGCAAAGCGGCGCAGCTGCCGGAGAAAGAGCCGGCCTGAGAAAACGCCTGTTTTCCTGATTGCCCGCTGTGCACGCCGGCGCTCATGCTGAGATTCCGTTTCTACTACGCCTTGGGATGGGCACGGTCGTAGACTTCCATCAGCTCGCGCAGGGAGACCTGGGTGTACTTCTGCGTGGTCGACAAGCGAGCGTGGCCCAGTAGTTCCTGAATGGCGCGAAGGTCGGCGCCATCGGCGAGCAGATGGGTGGCGTACGCATGGCGGAAACTGTGCGGATGAACCGTGGAGTCGCCGGTGGCTAACAAAGCGTACAGCTTGACGAGCCGGCGGACCTGGCGATCGCTGAGGCGGGCGCCGCGGCCGCTGAGGAAGAGGGCGCGCTGATCGGGCGGCGCGGAGCGCGTGGCCAGGTAGCGATCAATCGACGACATGGCTCGGGCGCCGATGGGCACTTGCCGTTCCTTATTGCCTTTGCCGCGCACTTTGAGCCAGCCTTCGTTGAAGTCGATGTCATCCAGGTTGATGCCCACCAGCTCGCTGATGCGTATGCCGCAGCCATAGAGCAGTTCCAGGAAGGCGAGGTCGCGGTCGCGCGAGGCTTTCTCCGGCACGCCGCCGGTTTCGACGGCGTCGAGAATGCGGTTGGTCTTTTCGGCCGACATCACTTCGGGAACGCTCTGCGGAATCTTGGGCGTCTTCAGGCGCGCGGCGGCGTTGCGGGACAGAACGCCTTCCTGCTGCAGAAAGTTGAAAAGAGAACGAACCGCGGCAAGTTTGCGCCGGATGCTGACAGGGCTCAGGTCGTGTTCATAAAGGCTGCCCAGCCATTCGCGAAGGACGGACAGATCGAGTTGATCCACATCGGGCGGAGCGACGCCGGGCGGGGAGAAGTATTCAGCGAACTGGTTGAGATCGGATTCGTAGTTCCGCCGGGTGTGGGGTGAGGCGCCGCGGCGGTTCAGTTCGGCGAGGTAGAGATGGATGGAATCGCGAAGGGATGGCACCAGGGTCTCTGGATTGATCTTCGCATCAGGGGCGCGGTGAGAGATTTATCGCTCTGAGTGTCCGCTTGCTGAGTGTCCGCTTGCTAACGCGCGCGGTTCTGTGATCGGCGTCCGTCAGTCACTTACAGGGTTTTGAGGTAGGCGATGACGTTGTCTTTTTCTTCATCCGACAACATGTCCGCGTAGGAAGGCATGCCATTGCCGCCGCTGTTGATGAGCGCCTTCACGTTCTCCGCGTTGACCGGCTTGCCGTTGACCAGCTTTTCGCGTTTGAAAAGTCCCTTGAGTGAAGGGCCCATTTTGCGCTCGTCCGTCTCTGTGTTGTGGCAGACGGCGCACTGCTCAAAGGTTTCTTTCCCCTTGGCAGCATCGCCCTGCGCAGCGAACGTGAGAGGGGAGCCAAGGGCGACCAGGCCGATTGCTCCGATGATCCGTAGTTTCATGAAAATAAGGTTCTCCCGAGGAAATAGACGACCATTTTAGTCTACAGCTGAAATCCAGTCTACAACGCCTGCTAGAGAGTGGCCGCTGGAGGTTGTTTCGGAAGGGCGGAACCAATGTCGCGGCGGGCCGTCCAGTAGATAAGGCGAGCCACGCCGGTTTGAGTTGTTACATAATGTGGCTATCCGGTGCCCAGCCCACGTTGAGTGCAGCACTGAGATCGCCCTTTGATCTCCGGAGTAAGGAATCCCCATGCTCAACCGAGCTTTTGTGTTGTCTTTTGCGGCAGCGACACTGCTGGCAGCTTCTTCCGGGCCCGATGTGGCCAACATGACGACTCCCCCCAAAATGGGGCCGGTGGAGTTCTTCCCGGAAGACCAGGTGAAGCCGGGGATGACGGCGGTAGCCTGGACGGTGTTCCAGGGCTCGCAGCCCGAGGCCGTGCCCGTGGAGATTATCGGGACGTGGAAGAACGCCTGGGGGCCGAAGCAAGACATCATCGTGGCGAAGCTGACAGGCAAAGCCAGCCGCACTAACGTTGCGGGCGGCATGAGCGGAAGCCCGGTGTATATAGACGGCAAGCTGGTGGGGGCCATCTCGCTGCGGCTGAGCACGTTCTCGCCGGACTCGATTTGCGGCATCACGCCGATCGGGCTGATGACGGAGATCAGCGAGTTCGACACCAGCAAGCCCTCCGACGCCAAGACGCCGGACAAGCTGACAACTCGCGCATCGGCGCAGGCGATGGAGTTGCCCGGTGAGCTGCTCGCGAACGTGGTAGCGGCCGGCGCGCACGGCAATACGTTTTCCGGCCGCGCGCCCATGATGACGCCGATTGCGACACCGGTGACGATGTCGGGATTCAGCGACGAAGCGGTGCATGAGTTTGCGCCGGTGTTCGAGCAATTGGGCCTGGCGGCCGTGCAGGGCGGCAGCTCGGGATCACTCGATTCCGCACAGCCGGCTAAAGACTGGCAGACGTCACTGCAACCCGGCGAGGGTGTGGCGGCGGTTCTGGTTTCCGGCGATATGACCATGACGGCGGGCGGCACGGTGACCTATAACGACGGCAAACGGGTGCTGGCCTTTGGGCATCAGATGTTCAACCTGGGCAACGTCGACATGCCGCTGGCCAAGGAAGACATTATCTTTACGCTGGCCTCGGCGTACCAACCAACCAAGATGGGAAATACTTCGGAAGTAGTGGGCGCCTTGCGGCAGGACCGGCACAGCGGCATAGAGGGCCAGCTGGGAGTTGCGGCCCACATGATTCCGGTGAATCTGCATGTGCGGTCATTGAACCCCGACGACTCGTTGCGCAAGAGCAGAGACTTCCATTTCAACGTGTTCGTGGACCAGAAGTGGACGCCGTACCTGATGATGGCGACGATGTTCAGCTCCATCTCAAACCTCAACGATTTTTCGGATGAAGCGACCTACCGGCTAAGCGGCCAATTGAAGCTGGAAGGCCAGGATCCGATTCAGCTGAGCACGATGCAGGCGCCGGCGGAAGCACAGGTTCCGACGCCCATGCTGCTGGCCGGATGGTGGGCGGAGAAGTTCAACCGGCTGATGATCAATCCGGTGAAGATGCCCACGGTTCAGGCTGTGGATGCGACCGTGGATCTGATTCCGGAGCGCCGGATCGCGCAGATCGAATCGGCATGGATCGCGGACAACAAGGTGAATGCGGGCAGCGATGTGACGGTGAAAGTGTTCCTGCGGCAGTTCCGGGGCGAACGGATTGAGCGCGAGGTGCAAGTGCACATTCCCGCGGGCATGCCACGCGGAGACCATCGAATATTGTTCAGCGATGCGGAAACGCTGAACCGCTTCCAGAGCATCGCGGGATCACTGAACAACTTCGTGGACGTGCGGCAGACGGTGACGATGCTGAACCAGGAGCGGAGCAACAACCGGCTGTACGTGTCGCTGATTGAATCGCAGCCCACGGTTTATTCGGATGAGAAGGTATTGCCGAGCGTGCCGGCGTCGGTATTGAACGTGATGCAAACGGGGCGATCGGCCAACCACCAGTTCGTCAGCGCGCCCGAGAGCACCTTCGAACAGGCTTCAATCCCGTTCGAGGTGGTGGTAACCGGCAATTATTCACTCAAGATTAACGTCAATTAGAAAGCCTACAAACTTCACTCTTCATGCGCAAATTTTTCGGCTCGGTCAGGGCCGCCGCACTGGTTGTGGCGGCAGCCACCCCCCTTTGCCTCGCGGTTGACACACACGTCTGGCAACAAAATGAACAGGGCGAATTTGAACGAGGAACGGCCAAGAATATTTCGATCCGCAGCGACGGACGGCTGACGCTGGCACCGGCGTTCAAGGAACTGTTGGACGCCAGCGTGCCGTATCTGTGGACCGTTGCGCAGGATTCCAAGGGAACGCTGTATTGCGCAGGGGGCGCGCCCACCGGAGCAACGACGAAGGTATTCGCAGTTGCGCCGGACGGAAAGAGCAAGACGTTTGCCGAACTCAACGGCCTTGAGATCCACGTACTAACGGTGGATTCGAAGGACCGGCTTTACGCCGCGGTGCTGCCGGACGCGAAGATCTACCGGATCGATCCGGCCGGCAAAAGTGAGCTGTTCTTCGACACCAAGCAGAAGTATGTTTGGGCGATGGCGTTCGACGCCGCAGGCAATCTGTTTGTCGCCACGGGCGACCAGGGCATGATCTACAAGGTGACGCCGGATGGCAAGGGCACGGAGTTCTTCCGCACCGAAGAGACGCACGCGCGTTCGATGATTGTGGATCACGCGGGCAACTTGATTGTGGGCACGGAGCCGAGCGGGCTGGTGCTGAGGATCTCGCCGCAGGGGAAGAGTTTTGTGCTGTTCCAGACGGCGAAGAAAGAGGTGACGGCGGTGGCGGAGCGGGATGGCGTGATCTACGCCGCGTCGGTTGGGCAGAAGACGGCAGGTCCCGCGCCAGGGCCTCCCGCGGCGGCTCCCGCGGCGCCTGCCGCACCAGGAGTAGGGGCTCTCCGTGTACCGGCAGCTCCGGCCGGGGAGCATGGTGCGGCGCCGGTAACGCCTGTGAACCTCGCGTTTGGCAGCAATGCGTTGAGCGGCGGTTCGGAGTTTTATCGCATCGAAGCTACTGGGTTTGCCGAGAAGATCTGGTCGTCCACGAGCGACATTATCTACGCGATCGGTTTTGACCCCGCCGGGAGACCACTGTTAGGGACGGGCAACAAGGGCGTGATTTACCGGGTGGATTCGGATCTGATGTCGACGCAGCTCTTGACTGCCGGGCCGACCCAGGTGACGGACTTCGCGAGCGGGCGCAATGGCACCGTCTATGCGGTCACCGGCAACGTGGGCAAGCTGTATTCGATTGGACCCGGCTACGAGCAGTCGGGCACGCTCGAAAGCGACGTACTGGACGCGGGGAGCTTTACGTACTGGGGCAAAGCGCATCTGAAAGACGAACTGCATGGCGGAACCGTTGGGCTGGAGACGCGCAGCGGGAATCTTTCGCGGCCGCAGAAGAACTGGTCGGAGTGGGAGAAGGCAGCGGTGAGCGCTTCCGGTGGGCAGGTGGAATCGCCGGCCGCGCGCTTCCTGCAATATAGGCTGACGCTGAGCGGGGGCGGCCAGAATGAGACGCCCACGGTGAGTGACGTGGAGGTGGCGTACCAGCAGAAGAACGTGGCGCCGCGCGTGAGGCAGATCGAAGTAGGGCCGACCAATTACCGGCTATCCGGGGGGTTGAATTTGCTGGAGCGATCGGTGCAACCTTCCGGCTCGCCCAGCTCGCTGACGCTGCCCCCGGTAGGGCAGAAGCGCGGGAATGCCCCGGCTCCCATGGAATTGGGGAGTGCCGGAGTGACTCTGCAATACGCGAAGGGCTATATTACGGCTCGCTGGAGCGCCACTGACGAGAACGGCGATCCGCTGATTTACAAAGTGGAGATCTGCGGCAAAGGTGATCCGAGCTGGCATTTGTTGAAGGACAAACTGACTGAGAAGCAGTGGAGCTGGGATGGCAGCGCGTTCCCGGATGGCGAATATACGCTGCGGGTGACGGCTAGCGATGCACCGGGCAATACGCCCGCGGACGCGCTCACAGCGTCGCTCGAGAGCGATCCGTTTACGATCGATAACACGCCGCCGGAGATCCTCAACTCGAAGGTCACGAAAGACGGTGCGAACAACGTGATCAGCTTCACGGCCAAGGATGCACTGAGCTGGGTTGACAAGGCTGAGTATTCGGTGGACGGTGGCGATTGGATTCTGCTCGACCCGGTGAATCGCGTCACCGATTCGCAAACGCTGGATTTCAAACTGACCTTGCCCGCGGGCAATGGAACGGAGCGGGTGGTAGCGGTGCGGGTGTTCGACGATGACGACAACGTGGTGGTAACGCGGTATTTAGTGCTATAGGGCGCCGTTGCCGTTATGGCAGAGCCGGTCGTGGGCGACCGGCGCGGACCAGGGGGTCCAACCCACGATTGGGTAGCGAGCGGGTTGGGTTTCGCAAAGGCTACGATAAAGATTGCCGGTGAAAATCCAGGAGAGGAGCACAGAAATGACAACCGTACAGATTACCTTGTCGGATCAACTGGCCCAGGACGCTCAGCGCGCTGGCCTCCTGTCTCCTGAATTTCTGGAACAATGGCTTCGCAAGCAGCTTAAAGAGCAACGTGTGGGGCAACTGTTCTCAGCCATGGACCAAATGTCCGCCGTCGACGAGCCAGCGCTTATGTCTCCTGAAGCAGTTGCCCAAGAGATAGCAGCCATGCGCGCCGGAAGACGTGCCCAACGTCCACGCTGATGCGTTTGGTGCTGGACACCAACGTCGTTGTCTCGGGCCTGCTGTGGGATGGAAACCCAAGGCAGCTTTTGCAGCTTGGTCGCGGCGAACGTGTCAGGCTGTTCACCAGTGCGCCGCTTCTTGCCGCGCTGACCGACGTTCTTCTGCGCCCTAAGTTTGAGCCAAAAATTGCAGCGTCGCTGCTTTCTGTCGATCAGCCTGTTGATCTTTATGCCGAACTGGCTGCTTTGGTGCGGCCGACGCCGGTACCGCGTATCGCACCCGACCCTGATGACGATGTAGCGATAGGCACGGCCCTTTCGGCCAAAGCTGATTTTCTGGTGACGGGGGACGCTGCTTTACTCAAGGTCCCGGAGTACGAGGGCGGGCGTGTTGTTTCCGTTGTTGAAGCGTTGCAAAACCTGGTCGGTTAGCCCCACGCGAGTTCAGCATATCCCTTGAGTCTTAGAGCCTATTTCTTAGCGGCCTCGCCAAAGACACGAAGGAAGTTCCCGCCGCCGATCTTTCCGATCTCATCCGCGGTGAAGCCGTTCTTCAACATCGCATCGACAACCACGTAGTAGAAACCGGCGGTTTGATCCTGCCAAGCCAGATTGGTGCGTTCCCCGACGCGCGCACGCTGTGGACCGGGAGGACCACCGGGGCCAGGCCCACCAGGACGAGGTCCGCCGGGAGGGGGCCCATTGGGGCGGGGGCTGGGCTGGGTGAGCTTGGTATCTGTGCCGAGGCACACATGATCAACCCCGATGACATCGACGAGCGCCCGGACATTCCGCGCATATTCTGCCGGCGTATCCGCCAGGTGCGTCCAGACACCGACCAGGCCCCCAGCGTTGGCGACTATTTTGGCCTGTTCTTTGCTGATGAGTCTTGGGCGCATCATCTGGGCCATGGATGGATTGTTCCCCAACTGGGTATCAAGGCCCGTATGGGAGATGATGACCGGCCGTGTCGTGACCTTCAACGCGGCTTCGGTCGTTTGCATATTGGCATGGGCAAGATCGATAACGATGCCCAACCGATTGCATTCCTTAATGACGGCTGCTCCGAATGCGGTCAATCCGCCGTAGCGCGGCGGGTTGGTGTAGACGTCACCGAGCGGCACGGAAGCGTCGCTGTCGTGAAGCAACCCCAACTGCCGCAAACCACGCCCGTAGGCTTCTTCCACCCGCTCAACATGGCCTTGAAGAAAGTGGCCGCCTTCCACCGCCTGAATGACCGTTGGCTGGCCGTCCTTGTGAGCGGCGCGGACGTCATCCGGACTGAGCGAACGCTTCATGCCGTTGCGCTCCAACTGCCGATCCATAGACGCCAGCCCTTTGAGAAAGCGGTCATAGGCATCGCCGGGTTGGTAGTCGGTCGCAAAGGTCATGCAGATGGCTGAGAGGCCCGACCGCTTCATCTCGCCGGCCAGGTCGATATCTGGTCCGGGCATTTCGGCGGCAGCGAGGGGAACGTCGATGTGATTGTGAGTGTCGATCCCGATCGTCTTGGCTACGATGTCGGCCACCCTCGGATCGCTTACCTCCGCCGCCCAGCCTAAGCTCGGAGGCAGCAGGGTCGCGGTCCCCGCCGTCATCGCAACGGTAGAGAGAAATTGTCGCCTTGACCTGATTGCCTGAAATTCCATCAAAAGTCCTCCGTCAGTGTCAGTTGGTATCGGCGAAAAACGCGGTCGTTTCAACGCCGCTTGGCTTTGATCACGATGGGCGTGGCGTCGAAGCCGAAGTATTCGCGCAGCTTGTTCATGAGAAAACGCTCGGCGGAGAAATGCAGCTTTTCGGCCTGGTCAGTGAAGACGACGAAGGTGGGCGGGCGGATACTGGCCTGAGTGATGTAGTAGATCTTCACTTCGCCTTCGAACTTCAAGGCCTCGGCGAAACGGTTCAACTGGCCGGTCGTGATTCGTTTCGAAGCTGAATCGAAGGCGCGGCGCACGGTGGCGAAGATTTTGCGGATGCCTTCTTTGTTGAGGGCGGAAGCGAAAATGATAGGCGCGTATTCGAGGAATTTCAGTTCGTCGCGAATGGCCTGGGTGAACGCGCGCTTGGACTTGCCTGCCGCTTCTGCCGCATCCCATTTGTTCACGACCAGGATGACGCAGCGTCCTTCTTCGTGCGCATAGCCGGCGATGGTGGCGTCAGCGGCGACGACGCCATCCATGGCATCGATGATCAGCAGGACGACGTTGGCCATGCGGATGTGGCGGCGAGCCATGACGACGCTCAACTTCTCCGTCATCTCGGTGGTCTTGCCTTTGCGGCGGATACCGGCGGTGTCGACAAAGCGGTAGGTGGTGTTGCCTTCGATCACCGTTTCGTCGACCGCATCCCGGGTGGTGCCGGCGATGGGCGAGACAATCGCGCGCTCCGCGCCCACGAGGGCATTCAGCATGGTCGACTTGCCGACGTTCGGACGGCCGATGATGGCGACTTTGATGCGACGCTGCTTCGCCTCTGCCTCTTCTTTAGCGGCCTGCTCGGTGGCGTCTTCGACGGGAAAGGTTTGGGTGACGTGATCGAGCAGGTCTTGCAGGCCGAGCCGGTGCTCGGCCGAAACCGGGAAGATGTCGCTCAGGCCGAGCGAATAGAACTCGTGCACCAGGTTCTCGCGAACCGGTGCGTCAATCTTGTTCACGACGAGCGAGATGGGCTTGTTCAACGGACGCAGCAGCTGAATCAGGTTGCGGTCGGAGCCGGTGATTTCGGCGCGGCCGTCGATCACGAAGAGGATGTGCGAGCAGTCCTCGAGGGCAAAGCGGGCCTGCCGGAGAATCTGGCTGGGGATGAATTGATCGTCATTGGGGACGATGCCGCCGGTGTCGATGAGGCCAAAGTGCTTACCGCGATGCACCGCTTCGCCATAAATCCGGTCGCGGGTAATTCCAGGCTCGTCGCCGACGATGGAGCGCCGGTCGCCCAGTATCGCGTTGAATAGGGTGGACTTACCCACGTTTGGCCGGCCGACGATCACCACCGTCGGCAGCATTTCTTCCGTCGTCATCCGAGTCTTAAGCTTCGCATAATCAAGGGCTGGTCCTAGGGTTTTCACTTAGGATTGATGGTGCGCATGAGACCATAGGGTTTGTAAATGGCAGCAGAGACACAGTTTCAAAACACCCGAAATATAGCAATCATCGCGCACGTCGATCATGGAAAGACCACCTTGGTGGATGCCATGCTGCGCCAAAGCGGCATTTTCCGGGCCAACGAAGAAGTAACAGAACGCGTGATGGATTCAAACGATCTGGAACGCGAGCGCGGGATCACGATTCTCGCCAAGACGACCGGTGTCCGGTATCACGGCACCAAAATCAACATTGTCGACACGCCGGGACACAGTGATTTTGGCGGCGAAGTGGAACGCGCACTCAAGATTGTAGACGGCGTGATGCTGCTGGTGGACGCCAGCGAAGGGCCCTTGCCGCAGACACGCTACGTGCTGACGAAGGCGCTGGAAGCGCGGCTGCCACCGATCCTGGTGATCAACAAGATCGACCGGCCGGATGCGCGCATTCAGGAAGTGTTGAACGAGGTCTACGACCTGTTCATCGATCTGGACGCGACCGAAGATCAGCTCAGCTTTCCGGTGGTCTACACAAACGGCCGGGCCGGCATCGCGAAGATGGACCCGGCGGATGACAGCGATACGCTGCAGCCTCTGTTTGAAGCCATTCTGGAACACGTGCCGCCGCCGAAGGGGAATCCGGACGAGGTGCTGCAACTGCTGGTTGCGAACCTGGACTACAGCGACTACCTGGGGCGCCTGGCAATTGGCCGCGTGTTCAACGGAACGCTGAAGCTGGGTGACGATGTCAGCATCGCCAAGCTGGATGGAACGTTCCATAAGACCCGCATCACGAAGCTATTCTCCTTCGAGGGCTTGAAGCGCGTGGACGAGACCATCGGCAAGCCCGGAGACATTCTGGCCATTGCCGGCGTGGAAGGCATCACGATCGGGGAGACGGTGACTTCGGCGGACAACCCGAAACCGCTGCCGCATATACAGATCGATGAGCCAACCATCGCGATGACATTCACGGTCAACAACTCGCCCTTTGCCGGGCGGGAGGGTGACTTTGTGACCTCGCGCAATCTGCGGGACCGGCTGGACAAAGAACTGCTTACGAACGTCTCGATACGGGTTGAGGAAGCGGGCGGCCCGGACGCGTTCAAGGTGATGGGACGCGGCGAACTGCAGCTGGCGATTCTGATTGAGATGATGCGGCGCGAAAGCTATGAACTGCAGGTGGGCAAGCCGGAGATCATCACCCGCACGATCAACGGCGTGTTGCACGAGCCGCTGGAGCTGCTGGTGATCGATTGCCCGGAGGAGTTTATTGGCGTGGTGATCGAAAAGATGGGCCAGCGCAAGGGCAAGATGACGAAGATGGTCAATCACGGCTCAGGCCGTGTGCGGCTGGAATTCGATGTGCCTTCGCGCGGGTTGATCGGCATCCGCAGCGAGATGCTCACCGATACCAAGGGAACGGCGATCATGAACTCGCTGTTTCGCGGCTACATGGAGTGGCAGGGCGACATTGAGACGCGGCCGACGGGGTCGCTGGTCTCGGATCGTGCCGGGCACGCGACCGGATTCGCCATCTACAACCTGCAGGAGCGCGGCGTGATCTTTATTTCGGCGGGCACTGAGGTTTATGAGGGCATGATCATCGGCGAGAACGCGCGGGGGAAGGATCTGGACGTCAACATCGTCAAAGAAAAGAAGCTGACCAACATGCGGTCGTCGACGGCTGACGAAGCGATACGGCTGGTGCCGCCACGAATTCTCAACCTGGAGCAAGCGCTGGAGTTTATCCGGGACGACGAGTTAGTGGAGATTACGCCGAAGTCGATCCGGTTGAGGAAGAAGATCCTGAAGGCGAACATGCGGTAAGGGGTGTTTTCCACCGACGAGCGCTTGTCTTTATACTGGATGCGCCGATGCTTTCACGGCGACGGGCTCCGATATGTCTCGCGCCTCCCTTGAGTCTATTGCGCTTGAGGCGTATCGCTAACGCAAACTGTCCATAACATACGTTACGCCGAAGGATCTGGAGCGGTCTGCGTCCTGACCTTGTCAAAGAGCGCTAAAGACGCTGGAAGTGCCGCACGGGGGCGTGCGGCGCGGGCGTGGGCGCCCAGCCCCACCTCGAGAGGAGGAAGATACTGAAGGCGAACATGGGTAGGGGTTGGCCAAGCCTCCTCTCCTTGATATATACTCGATATATATGCCGTTATATATCGCGGACTCTGAGACAAGTCGGCTTGCCGACGAACTATCTCAGTTGACGGGCACCACAAAGACGAAGGCCGTGCACGACGCCCTACAGGCGGAATTGGAGAGGATCAAGCGTCAGATGGATGCCGCTCAGCGGTACGAACGGATCATGTCGGTTGCTAAGGAGGCCTCCGCCCGGTTGAAGGGCCCGGCGCCGACGCAAGAGGAAATGGACAACTTCCTCTATGACGAGAAGGGTCTGCCCCACTAGTGGTAGTTGACTCATCAGCGTTGGTGGCCATTCTCTTCAACGAACCGGAAGCGGTGGAGTTCTCCAAGCTGATTTTCCAGGCAGAGCAAGCGCGGATCTCGACCGCCTCAGTGCTCGAGACGTCGATTGTCCTGGAGGGCAGGTACGAGCCTGGAGAGTTCGACCTGGACGCCAACATACAGCAGTTGGACCTCACGGTCGTGACGTTTGACGAACCCACGCTGCTGCTGGCCCGGCTCGCATTCAGCCAATACGGGAAAGGGCGTCATCCGGCAGGCCTGAACTTCGGTGATTGCATCAGCTACGCTACCGCCCGGCGATTTCAGGAGCCCCTGCTCTATAAGGGGCGGGACTTTGCGCGTACCGACATCATTCCGGCTTGGAGGCCGATGTCTGCCGGTGAGTGAACCACCCTGCATCCGAGGCCCCTTGCCAACTTTCGAACACCATCTTTTGAAACTTCGCGTGGCCTGGGATCGTATGACGATACGGCGGATAGTGTCTCCCTTAGGGAAAATACCTGCTATTTTCGCCAAGAGGATCGGCCATGGATGCCTTCGGGCAGAATCTCAAATTGGCGGCGCGCCAGCTGAGGCGCGATCCGGGCTTCACCGCGACCGTCATCTTTACGCTGGCGCTGTCCATTGGTGCGAACACTGCGATTTTCTCCATCGTGAACGCGCTGATGCTGAGGAGCCTGCCCTACTCACGTCCTGAGCGGATGGGCACGATCTACACACGGGTGACCGGCCCCAGGGCCTCCGATGAGCGGCATCACCTGAATGGTGAGCAATGGGAGCTGCTGCGCGACAACGTGCCCGCGCTGATCTCCGCCATTTCGAGTCCCCGAGCCTCGGGCGTGAATCTGCAGGCGGGTCCGCACGTGCAGTACGTGTATGACGGGCGCGTCTCCGCCCACTATTTCGACGTGCTGGCTATTCAACCGGCGATGGGCCGCAATTTCTCAGAAGACGAGGACCGCCCCCACGGGCCCAACACCGCCCTTCTCAGCTATGGTCTGTGGCACAACCTCTTCGGCGGCGACCCGAACATTCTGGGGCAGGCGATCCTGCTGAAGGGCGCGCCCTATACGGTGATCGGCGTCCTACCGCAAGGGGCGGCGACCACCTTAAATGCCGATCTCTACACCGCCATCCAAGCCGGCCGCGATGGCGAAGGCGGGGGAACGAACTTCGACGCGATCACGCGGCTGCGCGACGGCGCGACCTGGCAGGAGGCAAATGCCCAGATCAACCGCGCCTGGTCCCTTCGTACTGGACGCTATGAATTGCAGAACAACCCGGGCGCGCAAGTGACCTACTACTCGGTCCCGCTGCAGACGGGGCAGACGGCTAAGCTGCGCCCGCAGGCGCTGGCTCTGATGCTGGCGGCCGGCTTGATCCTGCTGATCGCGTGCGCCAATCTAGCCGGGTTAACGCTGGTGCGCATGATGCGGCGCACTTCGGAAGTGGCGACGCGGCTGGCGCTGGGGGCCTCGCGATGGCAGATTCAGAAACAGTTCTGGATCGAAAACCTGCTGCTGGCACTGGTGGGCGGAGCGGTAGGTCTCGGTGTGGGCTTCCTCGCACAACGCGCCCTCTTGCTGCTATTGCCTGAGGGCTTCCTCCCGGTCGCGGGCGTGCCACTCGACGGCGGCGTGATGGCCTTCACGCTGATCGTCTCGCTGTTGACCAGTGTTCTGTTTGGCATGCTCCCGACGCTCGGCGCGTCCAAGGTAGATCTACGTTCGTCGATGTCCAGCCGCACCTTGGCCGGAACCGGCAGCCAGCGCCTGCGTCAGGCACTGATAGCCGGCGAGGTAGCGCTGACCGTGGTTCTTCTGGCCGCATCCGGCCTGCTGATACGCACGTTGATCCACCTGGAGACCCTGCCGCCCGGATTCAATCCAAACGGCGTTCTGACCGCCAAAGCCTCACTCGACGATGCCCGCTTCCACGATGCTGCCGCCTTTCGCAAGCTATTGGACCAGAGCACCGCCGCCATCCGGCAGATTCCCGGCGTCGAACAGGCCGCTGTCGGCCTGAGCCTGCCGTACGAGCGCGCCCTGAATAACGGAGGCCTGATCATCAGCGACGGCAAAGAAGCAGGACAAACGGTCCAAACGGATGAGGTATACGTCACTCCGGGCTATTTCGAGGCATTGCAGATGCCGGTCCGGGCGGGCCGTACCTTTACCGAGGCGGACGGCCCGGATGCGCAGCGGGTGGCCATCGTCAATCAGACCTTTGTGCGCAAGTTCTTCCACGGCGCAAATCCCGTGGGCCGTTACCTGGATAAGAACATGATGATTGTCGGGGTGGTGGACGATGTGCCCGTGCCGCCGGGGTTGGATGCAACGGCCCCACTTACCGGCGAAGAGGCCATGTACATTCCCGCCACGCAAGTGGACCCGCGGTTTCTCGGGCTGGTTCATGTTTGGTTCCAGCCTAATTGGATCGTCCGAACGGCCGGTCCGGTAGAGGGACTGACGGCGCAGATGCAACGCGCGCTGGCGAGCGTCGATCCCAACCTGCCTTTTTCCGGCTTCTACAGCATGGGCGATCTGCTGGCGAAGACCCTGGCGATACAGCGTATTGAAGTGACTCTGCTGGGAGCGATGGCGGCTTTAGCTCTGCTGCTGAGCGCTGTCGGCATCTTCTCGCTGGTCGCGAATATCGTGGCGCAGAAAACGCGGGACATCGGCATCCGCATGGCCCTGGGCTCGACCATACGTCAAGCCATGATCCATGTCGGAGCGCCGGGAGTACGAGCGTCGGTAGCGGGACTCGCTTTAGGCTTGATCTTCTGTGCCGGCGCGCTGCGGGCGATGCAGAGTGTGCTGTATGGAATAGGCGTGTATGACGCGCCCACCATGCTCGCGGTGATCTTGACGCTTGCATTGGTGACGCTCATTGCGGCCACGGTGCCCACGCTGCGAATTGCAGGAATCGATCCCGCAAAGACGCTGCGAGACGAGTAGGGAGACGCTAACGTCGTGTCCCGCGGGGACGGCGGCGAAGCAGAGCGCCGTCATCGGCCGGTAATGGATGCCTTGGAGTCGGAGGACCGCCGCGAAAATTGTTGATGAAGTTGTCGAGGATCTCGATAAGCGCATCAACCGAGCTGCGCCTGAAGAAGAGAATCACCATCATCAAGCCGCACAACAGCGTCAGAATCTCACGAGAGCCCATATCGCCTTGAACGTATCATGCTTCGGCTTGCAGTGGGCTTCGTGAGGAGCGATAAGATTTAAACGAAATGATTCGCCGGATTTCGCTTACGTACGTTCTGATTGCTCAGGCGTGTTTTGCGCAAACTATCGCAGAGAATATCCGGAGTGCGGGCGGACGCTGAATCGCGACACGGATTGACCACCGTCTCTTTTGGGCGTACTATTTGAATGTGTACATAGTTGGAGGGTAGCTGCCATGCCGAGAATAGCGGTCGAAGACAATAGCCGGATGTCGTTACGGATTCGGGCCGAGGAGAAGGCGCTGCTCTTGCGTGCGGTGGCGCTGAAACACACCGATCTGACGGATTTTGTGCTTCGTCACGCCTTACGTGCAGCCAAGGCAGTGGTCGAGGCAGCGGATCATGTGCAGCTATCTGAGAGGGACAGTTCGCGTGTTCTGGATCTGTTGGAGAATCCGCCCGTGCCGAACGCAAAACTGCGGGCTGCCGCTCGGGCTTTACCAAAGCGGCGGTCATAAGAGTGAGGCCGTGGCACGAGGAGCCGATCGGCAAGAAACATGATCGTGACACATTCGACTGCGGGGAAGAAGCGCTCAATGAATTCTTGCGCCGTTATGCCAGAAAGAGCCACGAGTTGGGCGGCGCAAAAACGTTTCTGGCGATTGACGATGCCGACAACAAAACCATACTCGGCTTTTATAGTCTGAGCCCCGCATCGATCAATTATGCCCGGACGCCCGAGATCATACGTCGCGGGTTGGCACGCCATGACGTGCCAGGCTTTCGCTTGGCGCGCCTGGCGGTAGATCGCCGGCTGCAAGGGCAAGGACTTGGCGGACAACTTTTGCTTGTGGCTGGCAGACGCTGTCTGTTGGCCGCGGCAGAGGTTGGCGGCGTGGCGCTTGTCATCGACGCCAAGAATGAAAGGGTGGCCGGATGGTATGCCAGCTATGGCGCTGTGCCGCTTCTGGATGCGCCGCTCACCCTGCTGCTGCCGCTCGCGACAGTCGCGAACGCGCTTAAGAAAGCCGGAAGATACTAAGCCAAGCGGCAGCGGCTGCGCAGATGATGCCTTGGAGTCGGAGGGCCGCCGCGAAAGTTATTGATGAAGTCCGCCCTTTTCGTCCCTGGCAAACGCGGCTCCGAATCCGCTTGCTGACGCGCGCGGTTCTGTGCCGGAGACTCTGTACGACTAGCCCAGCTTGGTCTTCAGCAGTTCGTTCACCGAGCCTGGATTGGCTTGGCCGCGGCTGGCTTTCATGACCTGGCCGACCAGGAAGCCGATGACGGCCGTCTTGCCGCTCTTGTATTGCTCGACTTGCTTTGGGTTGGCGGCCAGCACTTCATCGATGATCTTTTCGAGCGCACCGGAATCGGAGATCTGCTTCAGCCCTTCGCGCTCCATGATCGTGCCAGGCGGCATCGCCGGTCTCGAACATCTTCGGCAGAATCTCTTTCGCCAGCTTGCCGGTCAGTTCCCCTTTGTTGATCAGGGCAACCAACTCGCCGAGTTTCTCCGCACTGATGGGAGATTCCGTGATTTCTTTCCCGGCTGCCTTGAGCAGGCCCATCAGGTCGCCCGACACCCAGTTGGCGGTGGAGCGTCCGTCGCCCGACACTTTGGCCGCGGTTTCGAAGTAGTCGCCGATTTCGCGGGTCAGGGTCAGCACCTGCGCGTCATATTCACGCAGATCGTATTGGGTGGCGAAACGCTGACGGCGATCGGCTGGAAGCTCGGGCAGGCGCGACTTTACTTCGTGCAGCCAGTGCTCGCTGACGCGTAGCGGGACCAGGTCGGGTTCGGGGAAGTAGCGATAGTCGTGGGCATGTTCTTTGCTGCGCATGCCGATGGTCTGGCCCAGATCGGCGTTATAGAGGCGGGTTTCCTGGACGACTTTGCCACCCGATTCGATCAGCTCGATCTGCCGCCGAATCTCGTATTCGAGCGCCATCTTCAGGAATCGGAAAGAATTCAGATTCTTGACTTCGGCCTTGGTCCCGAATTTGGGCGCCCCACGCAAGCGAACCGACACGTTGGCATCGCAGCGCAACTGACCCTTCTCCATGTCGCAATCGGAGACGCCGATGTACTGGAGCACCTGCTTGATTTCCGTGAGGTAGGCATAGGCCTCGTCGGAGTTTCGCATATCCGGCTCGCTGACGATTTCGATTAACGGGGTTCCGGAGCGGTTCAGGTCGACATAGGTGTAGCGGTCGGAATCCTTGAATCCGTCGTGTATGCTCTTGCCGGCATCGTCTTCCATGTGCACGCGGGTGACGCCGATGCGCTTCTGCTCGCCATCGACATTGACGTCGAGGTAGCCATGCTCAGCAAGGGGCTGATCGTACTGCGAAATCTGGTAGCCCTTGGGCAGGTCCGGATAGAAGTAGTTCTTGCGCGCGAAGCGGGAGAACGGATTCACGGTGCAGTGCAAGGCGAGCGAGGCACTAATGGCCAGTTCGACAGCTTGGCGGCTGAGCACAGGCAGCGCGCCGGGCAAGCCCAGGCAAACCGGGCAGACATTCGTATTCGGGTCGGCGCCGAAACTGGTTGGGCAGCCGCAAAAGATCTTCGTTTGCGTACCCAGTTGCACATGGACTTCAAGGCCGATAACCGGCTCGTACCTGGCGAGTACGTCCTCCGTTACCGCAATGGCTGACATGCTTCGATTGTAGCCGCGAAGCTCCGTGACTTTCCCGCGCCGGCCTCATTCCGGACCTGGTGAGCAATACGACTTGAAGTATCCTTGACTTACGAGCCCCGGGTAGTTTATTGTGGCGGTTCAACCTATAGCCCATGGCGACACTCTCCTGATATGGCCGAAACCGAGAACGGCAAAGTATCCAAGAGTTATCAGACGCTCGATTCGACACTAGACAGCGTGGACGTAGCCGAGGAGATCGTCCTCAAAGCGGCCAAGGACCTGGGCATCGAAGAAGACGACCTGGGCCAGATCGGCATGGCGATCCGTGAGGCCATGGTGAATGCCGTGGTTCACGGCAATCGGTACAATGCTAAGAAGCGGGTACATTTGTTGGTGGAAACTACCCCCTCCAGCCTGATCGTGACGATTGGGGATGAGGGTGAGGGCTTCGACATGAATTCTTTGCCCGATCCTCTGGCTGAGGAGAATCTACTCCGCCAGTCAGGCCGCGGCTTGTTATTAATTCGGGCTTTTATGGACGATTTTGACCTCCATCCCCGGCCAGGTGGCGGGACCGAGGTCCGGATAGTTAAGAATCTGGGCGGACAGTAGGATTAGGGCCGCCCAATCAAATAGGGAGGGAAGACGTGAGTGTCAAGTTAACAACACGCCAGGTAGGCGACGTAACGGTGATCGACGCAGCGGGGCGCATTACATTGGGCGAAGGCGCCAGTTCGTTTCGGGATTTAATCAGAGATCTCGCCGCAAAAGGGGATAAGAAGCTGGTGCTGAACCTGAGCGAGGTTTCCTACATCGATAGCTCGGGTATCGGCGAGCTGGTATCGGGCTTTACCACGGTGACAAACCATGGAGGACAGATGAAGCTGGTGGGTCTCTCCAAGCGGGTAAAGGACCTTTTGCAGATTACCAAGCTCTACACAGTTTTTGAAGTTCACGAGGAAGAGGCTGACGCAATTCGCAGCTTCGCCTGAGTTTTTTCTCACATCCGGTTAATTTTTTGCGGGCTTGCGCTGAGATAAGTGGCGCTTGGCGAGCACTAACAGGGCAAGCCCGTGTCCATTCAATTATTTGCACCGCCAACCTTGCAGGTCGCCCCGAACCTGGGCGCCTACCGCTCCGCCACGACCGCGCGGATCCTCCTCGCAGACGAACTCACGCTAGTACGGGAGGGTATAGCATCGCTATGCCGAGCCTTTCCGGGCTTTGAAGTGGTGAGTGAAGTGGGAACGGGCGCGGCCGCGGTTCAGGAGATACTGCGGCTGGAACCGGATGTCGCCCTCATCGACGGAGGCCTGTCCGATCTTGCGGTCTGCGAGGTCATCCGGCGGGTGCGCCAAGGCGGCTCGCGCACCAAGTGCGCTCTGATCTCTGGGAAGCGCGACCGGAAGACGGTACTGGAAGCTTTGCGGTGTGGAGCGTGCGGCTACCTGCTCAAGAATTCGAGCGCCGCGCAACTGGCCGACGCACTGAACCAGCTCATGCAGGGGGGCATCTACGTCTCGCCGCAAGTTGAGGTCATGACGCTGTTTGCCGAAGGCCCCAGCCGCCTGCCTCCGAAGAACCCACTGGACCATCTCAGCAGCCGGGAGTTTCAGGTGTTCTCGCTGCTGGTGGATGGCATCCGAGCCAAGGAGATTGCCGCCCGGCTGGCGCTGAGCCCGAAGACCGTGGATACGTATCGATCGAGCTTGATGAGAAAGCTCGAAATTTACGACGTGGCGGGGCTTGTCAGATTCGCTATTCATCAACAAATTGCGTAGCTTTCGGAGCGCCCGGGAGGCAAGGAGACCGCGGGGGCCGGCTGCACAGCACCTGTGATAGCCTGAAGGTTCTGGGAATTTGTCCGAAAGGTAGTACCGAAGTTTGACCCGTCACGAACTTAAAGAGCTTGAGCACGACCAATTTGCCGTCAAAGTTGGAAGTGCCGTTGAGTACGCGAAGGCCCATCGCCAACTGGTGATCCGATGGGCGACCATCGGCCTGGCGGCGATTCTGGCGATCGGCGGCGGCTTCTGGTTCGCCTCCTACAAACGCGCGGAGAGGCAAGCCGATCTCCGGGCGGCCTACGAAGTGGCGGAGGCTTCGATCGGCGACAAGGCCAGTCTTTTCGTCAAGAACTATCCCACACAAGAAGCTAAAGACCAAGCGGTGTTGAAGGCCATGGGGGACGTTGCTTCCAAGCACAGCGGCTCCGAAGAAGGCTATATCGCGGAGTATTACGTCGGCACGATCAAGGCAGCCAGGGGCGATACCGCTGCTGCCGTGAGCAACTTCAAAGACGTGGCGGATTCCAGTTCTGCGGTCGGAGCGTACGCCAAACTGGCGCTGGCGCAGATTTACATGGATCAGGGCAAGAGAGCGGAAGCGGAAGCATTGCTTCGCGGCCTGATAGCAAAGCCCAACGGCTTGGTGTCCAAGGAACAGGCGGAGGTGGTTCTGGCGCAGTTACTTGCAAAGACCGACCCCGCGGCCTCAAAGAAGCTGCTGGATTCCATGGACTACCAGAAGATGCTGAAGGAACGCCCGGCTATCGCCCGCGCGATGGACGAGGTGCGCACCGGCGGTCCAGCCGAGTAGCACCGCAGCCATGCTTGGGTCACTTCGGCTTGAACCGGAAAAGGGCCGGGGCCGACGTTATCCGGAGCCTCCACATCCTTACCGAAACGACTTCCAGCGTGACCGCGACCGGGTAATCCATGCCCGCGCGTTCCGGCGCATGGAAGGCAAGACCCAAGTCTTCGCTCCAAACCTGAGTGACCATTTCCGCAACCGCCTCACCCACACGCTCGAGGTATCTCAGATTGCACGCACTGCGGCCTGTACGCTCGGATTGAACGAGGAGTTTACCGAAACGCTGGCGCTGGCGCACGATATCGGGCATCCGCCATTTGGCCATGCGGGCGAGCAGGAACTTGACCAGCATATGCGGCGCCACGGCTTGCGCTTTGAACACAACCTGCATTCATTGCGGTTGGTGGACGTCTTAGAGCAAAGGTACGCGCGTTTTGACGGATTGAACCTCACGTTTGAGGTACGGGAGGGCATCGTAAAACACTCCCGCGAAGTGGTGGAGGCAGACAGTCGCGAACTGGCCGAGTTCCTACCGGGACTGCGCCCACCCGTTGAAGCACAGCTTATCGACCTGGCGGACGAGGTAGCCTACAATTCATCCGATCTGGATGACGGCTATGCGGCAGGGATGTTCTCCCTGGAGGACGCCGCTCAGGCAGTGCCGGCGATTGCGCGCTTAGCGGAAGAAGGCGAAACCCAGTTTCCGGGCACCAGTGAAAAAGTCAGATTTCGCGAGGTTTTGCGATCGCTGATTAATGAAATGGTGGGTGGACTTATTCAAGGCACCTTGGAGCTGGCAACCAGGAGTGGTGCACGAAGCGTGGATGAGGTACGACAGCTGGGATACCGCGTCGTAGCATTTACACCGCCGGCCGCTGTGCTTCGAGACCAGTTGAAGAGGTTCTTGACGCAGCGCGTTTACATGGCGCAGGAGCTTGCCAGCGAACGCGGCAAAGCCACACAAGAAGTCGGCAAATTGTTCGATTATCTGGTCTCGGCGCCGCAACATTTGCCGCCCGACTACCAGGACCAGCTGGAGCACGTAGCCGCTGCCCGAATCGTCTGCGACTTTATCGCCGGCATGACGGACACCTACTTTCGACGGTTTTTCGCATCGATCAACTAGGGAACTCCCCCAGGGCCAAGGCACTCTGGCGTCTTTCCGAGCTCGGCTAACACTTCTTAACTGCTACCGATCAGAAAGGCGTCGAAAATAAAGGATACGAGCCGGCCAGGCGTTTAGGTTCACATGGACCTGCGCACGCTGGGATGTAGATGATCAACTCAAGACGAATCGTGGTGGTATTGCCTGCCTTCAATGCGGCCAAGACTGAGCGCCTCACGTCAGGCTCTGCTTTGACTTTTTCAAAGCACCTGTGAGGCGACGAGTATCGCAGGCGATGTCTTATCGCTCGAACCTAATCCAAACCGGGAGTCTCTGGCTAGTGCTGGCGCTGTGCATTTTGCGCTTTTGGCTCGTGCCGCTTCAAACCAGTTTTTGGGTTGACGAGAGCGTCACTGCATTTGTCGTTAATCATCCGCACGATCCCTCGTTTGCCATTGCTCCTCAGGTGCCGTTGTCCATTTATTACCAGTTCCCGCGTTTATCTACGGCCGTCCTGGGCAGTTCCGAAGCAGCTTACCGGCTCCCGTCGCTGCTGATGATGGCGGTTGCCCTGTTCGTGATAGCGCGTCTGGCGGCTCGGCTGATCCACCCCGATGCAGCGTGGTTTGTGGTGCTGGCTTGCTTCTCGCTTCGCGGGCTCAACTTCGAAGCGATCGACGCGCGCCCTTATGCTTTGGGGATCCTGGTTGCTTCAGCGAGCTTGCTTTTTCTCGTCCGCTGGCTGGATAGAGCGAGGTGGGCCGATGCCCTTTGTTTTGCCGCAACAGCGGCACTGTTGTGGCGGGTCCAGCTCGTCTTCTGGCCTTTTTACGCGGTTTATGCGATCTATGCCGGCGTCCGACTGGCAAGGCAGGAAACGCAGGTGCGACTACGACAGCTGCTGGCCGTATTCTTCGTGGTAGGACTTTTGTTGGCGCCGGTGGCCCTGGAGGCGCTTAGCATCTTCAGAAACGCTGGGGCTCATGTGATCGCGAAGCTGCCCAACCAGCGCGATCTGATACATGCGGTGGATTTTTATTTCGTGGCGCTCTGCCCGGTCACGGCCTGGCTGCTCCGGCGGTTGTTGGGCCGGGAGGCTCAGCCCGCGAAGTTACCGGCGAGTTCTCTTGTCCTTTGCCTCTCCTGGTGGCTGGCAGTGCCCGTGGCGATTTTTGCATTTTCGCGGATTACCGGAAACAGCATCTTTGTCACGCGTTACCTCTCCGAATCAACACCTGGGGTGGCCCTCGCGGCTGGCGGATTGAGTGCGCTCTTTCTTCCAGCCGGTTGGTGGAAACCCACGGCAATCGCGTTTGGAATCGGCGTTCTGTTATTCGTCGGCAATTGGACCAAGCCATGGCCAACGCACTCCCCATCCCTCTGGCGTGAGGCGTCGCAAGCCATAGAGGCGGCGGGCGCTCAGCCCGGAACCCCCGTAATCTGTCCGAGTCCTTTTGTCGAAGCGCAGTCGCCGGTTTGGTATCCGAACTATCCAATGCCCGACTTCCTCTCGTGTCACCTTCTCCCCTACCCGTTTCCAGGAAGGAAATATCTCTTTCCGTTTTTGTCATCGCCAGATGCCGAGCAGTTTGCGGGCGAACTCGTGGAATCGAAACTCGTACCGGCGCGGCGATTCTTCCTCTACGGCGCCGAGGGGTCGGTACGCTACTGGCAGAATTGGTTCGCCTGTCAGCCGCGACTGGCGGGTTGGGCGCACCATTCACTCGGAAACTTTGGCGACGTGCACGCAATTGTATTCGAAGCGCCGTGAAGCAGAATCAGGCAATGCGCTGCCAGGATCATTCGCCCCTTCGATGGATCCAGCCCTACAGGTAGTGGGGCATTTCGCGCCAGTATCGATATTGGAATCAAGTGGCAATTGCCTGGGCCGTCGAACAACACGAGATCCCACGGTGAGCACGCTGGCCGAGCTAACTCCACTTGGCCGATTGCGGAGAGCCTCGTCGCATACACTGGGGGCGATGCAATTTTCTATTGTGAGCCTATTGGTCCGCCGACCCTTTGCCTTGCTTTCTTTGACCGCGGTTGCGTGCCTCAGTACGTGGGGACAAAGCAAGCCCCCTGCGAGTGCTGGGTTTGATCCGGCACAAATGAAGACGTTCCTTTATGGAGCGGCCTTTTACGAGGAATACATGCCATACGACCGGCTCGATAAAGACGTCGAGCTGATGCAGCAGGCGGGGATCAGCGTGGTCCGAGTGGGTGAATCCACCTGGAGCTTGTGGGAACCGGAAGACGGCCATTTCGACTACGCCTGGATGGACCGCATTATCGAGCGGCTGCATCGCGCCGGCATTCAGGTAGTGCTGGGCACACCAACGTACTCGATTCCGGTGTGGATGTATAAAGAGCACCCGGAGATTCTGGTGACGAAGCTCGGAGGCGAGAAAGCGACCTACGGCCTTCGCCAAAACATGGACATTTCCAATCCTGCCTTCCGGTTCTACAGCGAGCGAGTGATTCGCAAGATTTGCGAACACTACAAAGACAATCCGGCCGTGATCGGATACCAGCTCGACAACGAGACGGGACCGTATGGAACCGCCGGGCCCGCGGTCCAGGCCAACTTCGTGAAGTACCTGCAAGAGAAGTTTGGAACGGTGGAGCGGCTCAACAAGACTTGGGGGTTGGTCTACTGGGGCCAGAACCTGAACGACTGGACGGAAGTGCCGCCACGCGACGGCATTCTCAATCCGGGATGGAAGCTGGAGTTCGAACGCTACCAGCAGAGCCTGGTGACGGATTTCCTGGCATTCCAGGCGAACATCGTCAACGAGTACAAACGGCCCGATCAGTTTGTGACGCAGGACTTCGCGGGGGCGACCCGACCGGATGTCAATGAATACGCCATCGCCAAACATCTGGACATCGCGGCGGTGAACCCGTACCACCCGACGCAAGACAACTACGACGGCGTCTCATCCAGCTATGCGGGCGATTACACGCGCTCACTGAAACAAACCAACTTCCTGGTTACCGAGACGAATGCGCAGACCATCGGGTGGGATTCGACAACGCAAATGCCGCCGTATGACGGGCAACTGCGGATGGATGTCTACACCTATGCGTCTACCGGCGCCAACATGGTGGAATACTGGCACTGGCATTCGCTGCACTACGGGCAAGAGACGTACTGGAAGGGTGTGTTGTCGCACGACCTGGAACCGGGGCGCGCGTACGCGGAAGTATCGAAGACCGCACACGAATTGCAAAGGGTGGGAACACACCTGGTGGATTTCAAGCCGGCGAACCGGGTCGCCATCCTCTATAGCAATGATTCGCGGCACGGCATCGCGTACATGCCGTATCGGCGGCCGCAGGCGAATCCGCACATGCCGTTCGGCGGCCTGGATGGATACGACGTCGTCATGCGTCAGATGTATCAGTCGCTGTATCGCCTGAACGCCGGTGTGGATTTTGTTTTCCCGGAGACAACCGACCTCAGCCGCTACAAGGTGGTGGTAGTTCCAGCGCTCTACATCGCGAGCGACGAGCTGCTGAAGCGTCTGGCCGAATATGTTCGGAGCGGAGGCCACGTGGTGATGACCTTCAAGAGCGGCTTCTGCAACGAATATTCGACGGTGCGGTGGGAGATGGCGCCGGGTCCGTTAAGGGAGGCGGCTGGGTTTCACTATCAGGAATTCTCAAGTTTGGAGAAGCCGCTGGCGTTGAAGGGCGATCCCTTTGGCGCCGGGGCTGCAAACCAGGTTTCGGAATGGGCGGAAATGATCATTCCGGATACGGCGCGCGCTCTGGCGGTGTACGATCACCCGTTCTTTGGAAAATATCCGGCCGTGACGGAGAATCAATTCGGGAGTGGCACGCTGACCTATGAAGGAACGCTGGTAAGCGATGCGATTCAGGAGAAGATTCTGGCGCGGGTGCTGGGCGCCGCGGGATTGACAGGCGCCGACCAGACACTGCCCGCTTCCGTGCGGGTGAGACATGGGCGGAACCAGCTGGGAAAAACCGTCCATTACTACTTCAACTATTCGCAGAACGACCTCAGCGTGCCCTATGCTTACGGGCCGGGGACGGAACTGTTGGGGCAGAAGGCAGTCGCTAAGGGCGCAACCATCGCGCTGGGGCCGTGGGACGTCGCCATTGTGGAGGAAAACCAGTAGCCGGCAAGTAAGTGGCAGCGTTTACTCTTTGGGAACGGCGCTGGAAAGTTCGGCTTTTCGGACCACGTAGACCTTTTCGAGGTGCCGACAGATCTCACGCGCCACTTTGTCGAGTTTTTCGTCGTCGTTGAGTTCAATTTCAACCTTGATGTACAAATCTACGTGCTGCATCTGTTCGGCTCAGTAGATACGATAGCAATTCACGTTGAGGGTCCATGCCTGTTCCTGTGATGTGCAAGATTTGCGGAGTTCGGCGCGCCCGGCGCGACTGTCCAGGCGTTAGAGGCATGATCTGCGCCCTCTGCTGTGGAACCGAGCGGGAGGTGAGTATTTCCTGCCCGCTGGATTGCGTGTATTTGCGGGAGGCGCGGCTGCACGAATCTAAATCGAAGCAGGACCAAGAAGATCCCGCCGCCCCGCAGCCGATGCCTCATCCGGATGTGCCCCTGACGGAAGATTTCTTGCGCAAACACAATGATTTGCTGATGTTTTGTGGGGTGTCGTTGGTACAGGCGTCATTGGAGACGCCGGGCGCGGTTGACCGGGACGCGGTGGACGCATTGGAGGCAATGATACGGACACAGCGAACCCTGGAATCGGGATTGGTGTACCAGACCCGTGCGGGAGACCAAGTGGCGGCGGCGATCCAAGCGCGCATGGAGAAAGCACTGGAGGATTACCAGCGGGTGAGACACGAGCGGGAGGGACTGGCCGGGTACCGCACTGCGGAAATTCTGGGAGTCCTGGTTTTCCTGCTGAGGCTTGGCGCGCGCGTTGTCAACGGCAGGCCACGAGGCCGGGCGTTCATTGAGTATCTGTCGCAGCAGATGCCCATGCCGGAACCCCGCCAGAGCCAGGAAGATCATTCTGTAGAAGGCCGAAAGCATCAGGTGTGGTGTCAAAGTTCCTTATTCATCCGCAGCGAGCCGCGCGGTAAGAGCAATTGCCCGGAACTTCCGACTCCAACGTGTAGTTCACGGCGCGCTGTTGATAGGTTAAAAGCGTGAAGGCAAAGCTAGTGAGTTATCGCGAAATTGCGCCCGCCACGCGTCACTTCGAGTTTGAGGTGCCTGGCTTAGAAGAGTTGCGCTTCAAGCCCGGACAGTTTGTTTCCGTGAAACACATGCGTAGACGCGCGTGAGATTACCCGCGCATATTCCCTTGCATCGCGGCCCGGCGGGAACCGGTTCGCCCTGTGCCTCAACAAAATCGAGGGCGGCTTGGTCTCCAACTATCTGTTTGAACTCGAACCGGGGGCCGAGATCGAGGTGGGCGAGGCGCTGGGCTACTTCACGCTGAGGAGTCCGCAGCGGGACGCGCTGTTTGTAGCGACAGGTACCGGAGTGGCGCCGTTCCGCTCGATGTTGCTGCAACACCTGCCGGAAGTGGAAGGGCGGATCACGCTGCTGATGGGCTGCCGGTACCCTCACGGGCTGATGTATCGCGACGAGCTGAATGAACTGGCGCAAGCTCATGCGCATTTCTCGTTTGTGCCGACCGTGACGAAGCCGGATGAATCCTGGAGCGGGCGAACCGGGCGGGTTCAGGCCCATCTGGATGAAGTTCTGGGAGAGCGGCGCGAGATTGATGTCTACATCTGCGGCCTGAAGGCGATGGTGGACGACGTCCGATCGTTGCTGAAGCAAAAAGGTTTCGACCGGAAGCAGATCATCTATGAGAAGTACGATTAACCGATCTTGGTGACGACAACATCGGGGTAAATCTCACTGGCCTGTTCGAAATTCGCCAGGTTGATGCCGGGAAGTTTGGCTGATGCGGTACCTGCCGCGACACCCCAGCGCAGGGCATCTTCGAACGTCTTACCCTGCTCGAGTGCCCACACCAGGACGGCGCCGAGCGCGTCGCCCGCGCCGATGGGAGAGACCGCTTCGATGCGCGGCGGGATGGCTTCGAATGTGCCCGCCGCCGAGGCTCCGATGCTTCCGCGGCCGCCGAGAGAAAGCACAACGGATTGCGGGCCCATGGCCAGAATCTGGCGAGCGGCTTCAATGGAATGCGCCCGGGTGATGAGTGCGCGATTGAGCAGGCGCTCCGCCTCGCCTTGGTTGGGCCGAACAACGGTGGGAGCCGCATCGATACCGTGCAGCAGCGCGTCGCCATCCGCATCCAGAAGCGTTCTTACTCCATGCTTTTGCGCCAAACGGATCAGGCGGCTGTAGAAGTGATTGTCGACTCCAGGCGGCAAACTGCCACACAGCATCAGCCAGGTAGCCGTGGGCAAGTGCTTTTCAACCGCGCGCCGGATCCGCGTCAGTTCCAGGTCTGAGAGCGGCGAGCCTTGCTCATTCAGCTTCACCGACAGGCCCTGCCGATCGGAGATCGTGAGGTTAGTCCGAATATTGTGGCGGATGTGAACAATCTCCGTCGGGAAGCCGTCGTGCCGGAGTTTTTCTTCGAGAACCTTTCCTCCCTCCTTGCCGGAGGTAAGTATGGCCAGGGTTTTAGCGCCAAAACTGGTGAGCACGCGGGCCGCATTGATGCCCCGGCCCCCGGCAGCTTCGGTGGTGGACAAGATGTAGGCGCGGTCTTCAAACACCAGCCGATCGACCGTGAAGATGCGGTCGACGGCCGGATTGACGGTCAAAGTCAGAATCGTGTCCTTACTCATGGAACCTTAAGATTAACAACGGGCATGGAGGGCAAGGCAGACGAACCGCCGTTCCCAAAAGAGGACCGGATGCTACGCTCCAAGGATGAAGCCTGCGGAGGGGGATGCCAAGTGGATCGCGTATGCAGCCCTCGCGGCGGTTTCATTTTTCTGGGGCACGACTTACCTGGGGATTCGCATGGCGCTCGAGTCCTTTCCGCCGCTGTACCTGATCGCCATCCGCTACACCCTTTCGGGCGGGCTGCTGCTGATTCTGGCGAAGTTGGCCGGGGCGCGTATGCCCGGGCGCCGGGAACTGGCGGAAACATCTCTCTACGGAATTATTTCCATCGGGATGGGAAATGGCGCGCTTTCGTTCGCTGAGCAGTGGATCCCCAGCGGCCTGGCGTCGCTTTTCATCTGCACGTCGCCCTTCTGGATGGTAGGGATCGATTGGGCGCTGCCGGATGGTAAGAAACCGGGCGCTGGAACTCTTCGCGGGCTGCTGGTTGGTCTCGCCGGCGTGGCATTCCTGGTGGCGCCGACGGCTATGGCTGAGGGTTTGCACGGCGGAACGTTGGGAGCATTTCTACTCCTGCAGCTGGGGACGGCGGGGTGGCTGACGGGCGCTCTCTTGCAGCGACGGCAGCGTTCGAACGTCCACCCCATTGTCAGCGGCGCCATACAGCAAGCGGCTACGGGCGTATTCATGTTCCTGCCGGCTGCGGTCGTGGAGCGGTTCCCGACACATGTCGCCCTGCGGCCCGGCCTGGCTGTGATTTACCTTGTGCTGTTCGGCTCAGTGGTAGGATACAGCTCGTTTATCTACGCCATGGACAAGCTGCCGGTGTCGATCGTTTCCATCTACACCTACGTGAATCCGATCGTGGCCGTGTTTCTGGGTTGGCTGTTCTACCGGGAACCGTTCGGTATACGGGAGCTGATCGCGATGGTGGTGATCTTTGCGGGCATCGCGATTGTGAAACTCAGCGCCAAACAGAGCATTCCAATGGAAACGTCCGAGGCGTAGGGCTGCAGTTCTCTTTGAGATATTGCACAA
>CAWIQM010000019.1:0-49575 GCA_963838245.1 uncultured Acidobacteriaceae bacterium
GACACGACTGAACGGGACGCTGTTGGTAGCACGTCAAGATGTCCGGTTTAAATAGCAAATGAAATGTCCGGTTTTTGGTTTGGCGTCGTTTTGATAGTGGAACAGGATGCGGAGCCGGAGGTTCGATCAAGGCCGGGCGAAGCCCGCCCGCAGGGTTGAGCCTTGATCGGTTCTCCGGGTCCGCGTAGGATGAGTTCCACAAAACGACGCCTTGCTTCATGCCGCCTGCCGTCCGATAGGTAGTCTTGGTTTGCCCCGCCGTTTGGGTGCCGCGGGCGGCAGTTCATCATGGTTGTATTGAGCGATCAGGTTCGGTCCATAGCGGATCGACACGCGCCCATCCAGATGTTCGTGTACCACCACTGTTTGACCCGCCAGGGTGTTGCGCCAACGGGTGTGCTCGAGTTGAAAGACCCGGTTATCGAGCTGGATGGTATTGTCCTGGTTCACTGTGCGTTCGTGTTGGGCGCTGAAAATCCAATCCAGATCTTTGCGCCGCAGGCGGACAAAGGCGGAGCCTTTCTGGGCTGCTGGTACGGCGAATCTGTGGTTGAACTCGGCGATGTATTCGCTCCGCAAAAACGCATTGGCCCGGTCGAGGTCTTTGATGCCGCGTAGCCGCAGTTCCTGCGGCAGCCGTCCTTGCCAGGTGCCGTAGCTCCGTTCCATGCGGCCACGCGCTTGCGGCGAGTAGGCCGGGATCATCTTGATCGAAAGCTCCTGCAACGCTCGCCCCACTTGCGTGGGCCGGCTTGTGTCCACCCGCTCGCCGCGCTTCGGCGTCACAAAGAAGTGACCGGCCCGATCACTATATAGCGAGCAGAAAACGCCCTTCGTTTCCACTACCTCCCGCAATGCCGCCATCACCGTATGCGTCGACTCGGCTTCCACTAGCTGCGCGTAGTAAATCTCGCTGGTGGCATCGTCCAGAATCACGATCAGCTCATGCCGGCGCTCGTCAGAAAACCAGTGGTGATCGCTGCCATCGATGTGCAACATCATCCCCGGCAGCGCCCGTCGCGGGCGTCGCTTCCGATGCGATCCGGGCTTCTTGCGCCGCTTCACCAGCCCCGCCATTTGCAGGGCCGTCTTCACCCAGCTGTAGCTCAGCTGAATCCCGTGCTCGTCCCGCAACTTCTCGTGGAAATGCTTCACGTTGAAGTCGAAGTACGTCTCCCGATACAGTTGCAGCACTTGCTCTACCGTCTTCATCGGCACCCGCTTGGGGCTCGGTTGTTGCTTCCGGTAGTCCCACAACCCGCTGTAGCCGTGCTCTTCGAGCCGATCTCGCCACCGCCGCATCGTGCGATCCGTGATGCCCATAATCTCGGACGCTTCCCACCACTTCAACTTCCCCGCGGCCGCTTTCAAGATCACTTCCTGTGCCTTCATCATCCGCTCCAGTTCCGCGGCTGAAAACTGCTGTTGGTTGGATTCCACAACTCCCAGCGTTTCCCAGCCGCCGTCTATGCGGACATTTCACTTGCTAATTGACCCGGACATTTCACATGCTACCGACACGACTGAACGGGACGCGGGCGCGGATCGATTTTCTTGTTGTATACTGCGATCCGAGCATTGGGAGCTACCGAGCAGTTTAATCCCTTTGCACTGGAGAGCAACATGGCAGCTCCCGATGTCGTCTGGAAGGGCGGCAGGTTCGGTAACACGTCGCGACGCGATGCCTGGTGGGTTTCACCCGCAGCCGTTTTCCTAGGGTTCGGCGCATTCATCGTATACGCCACCTGGGCAGCGTTTCAGAACGCACACTACACTTACGGCAACTACATTTCGCCGTTTTATTCGCCGGAGATTTTCGGCGATTCTCCACACGCGCTGTTGGGACCAAAGCCGCACTGGTTTCCGGGCTTTCTGCCGTTTTCGCCGGCATTCTTGATTCTCTGGATACCGGGCGGCTTCCGGCTTACTTGTTACTACTATCGCGGCGCCTATTACAAGGCATTCTGGGCCGACCCGCCGGCGTGTGCGGTCGGCGAGCCTCGCAAGACGTATCTTGGCGAACGGAGCTTTCCGCTCATCCTGCAGAATTTCCATCGCTACTTTCTGCGGCTGTCTTACCTGATATGGGGCTTCCTGGTCTACGACGCGCTGAAGTCGTTTGTCTTTCCGGATGGCATTCGGAATCGGAATCGGAAGCCTCGTTCTGGTGGTGAACGTGGTGCTGCTGGCCGGGTACATCTTCGGCTGTCACGCGTTCCGGCACCTGGTTGGAGGGACGCTCGACCAGATCTCCGAGCATCCCGTGCGCCACAAGCTCTATGATTGCGTCAGCTGCCTCAACCGAGGGCACAAGCGATGGGCATGGGCAAGCCTGTTCTGGGTCGGCATTTTCCGATGTCTACGTCCGGCTCTGCTCGATGGGTATCTGGCACGACTGGAGAATCCTGTAGATGCCGGAATTCGAGCGATACTCTTACGACGTGCTGGTGATCGGCGCGGGCGGAGCGGGGCTGCGCGCCGCGATTGAAGCGGCTGCCAGCGGAGCCAAAGTCGGGGTGGTGTGCAAGTCGTTGCTTGGAAAAGCGCACACCGTGATGGCGGAGGGCGGCGTTGCCGCCGCGCTGGCGAACGTCGACGATCGCGACAACTGGCGGGTGCATTTCGCCGATACCATGCGCGGCGGCCAGTATCTGAATAACTGGCGCATGGCGGAGTTGCACGCCAAGGAAGCGCCAGAGTGCGTGCGTGAGCTGGAGGCGTGGGGCGCGCTGTTCGACCGCACCAGCGACGGCCGGATTCTGCAGCGCAACTTTGGCGGGCATCGCTATCCTCGCCTGGCGCACGTCGGCGATCGCACCGGGCTGGAGATGATCCGCACGCTACAGGATCACGGCAGTCCACAGCGGCATGGAAGTGCACATGGAGTGCACCGTACTGAGCTTGCTGATGGACTCCGGCCGCATCGCCGGCGCCTGCGGCTACGACCGCGAGAAAGGGCGCTTCTTCTTGTGGCAGGCCAAGGCGGTGGTCCTGGCTACCGGGGGAATCGGCCGCGCCTTCAAGATCACCAGCAACAGCTGGGAGTATACCGGTGACGGCCTGGCGCTCGCGTATGAGGCAGGGGCCGAACTCAAGGACATGGAGTTCGTTCAATTCCATCCCACCGGCATGGTCTGGCCGATTAGCGTGAGGGGCATCCTGGTGACCGAAGGGGTTCGCGGCGAAGGCGGCGTCTTGCGCAACAACGAGGGCCGGCGCTTCATGTTCGACGAGATTCCGGACCTTTACAAGGAGCAAACCGCCGATAACGAAGAGGAAGGCTGGCGCTACACTCAGGGCGATAAGAATGCGCGCCGGCCGCCCGAACTGCTGACCCGCGACCACGTTGCACGCTGCATCAATCGCGAAGTCAAGGCGGGACGCGGCACACCTCACGGTGGCGTGTTTCTGGATATTGCCTGGATCAAAGAACGTATGCCGAAGGCCGAGGAACACATCAAACGCAAGCTGCCCAGCATGTATCACCAGTTCAAGCAACTGGCAGACCTGGATATCACCAAAGAACCAATGGAAGTGGGACCGACCACGCATTACATGATGGGCGGGATTAGCGTGGATGGCGACTCGCAGATGTCCACCGTGCCGGGGCTGTTTGCCGCGGGCGAAGTCGCCGCTGGGTTGCACGGCGCGAACCGGTTGGGCGGGAACTCGCTATCCGATCTGCTGGTGTTCGGACGGCGCGCGGGGCGCTTTGCGGCGGAGTTCGCCAAGGGCAGCAGTCTTGGCGCCATCGACGAGGCGCAGTTGCAGGCTGCGGCTGCCCATGCTCTTGAGCCCTTCGACCGGGGCCCTCTTGGCGAGAATCCGTACCAGATTCAGTACGACCTGCAGGAATCGATGCAGGACCTGGTCGGCATTGTTCGAACCGAAGGAGAAATGGAACGTGCGCTGGAGATTATCGGCCAGCTTCACGCGCGGGCGAGCCGAACTGGCATCGCCGGACATCGCCAGTTCAACAACGGGTGGCACACTGCGATGGATCTGTCGAATCTGTTGACGGTGTCGGAAGCCATCACTCGCGCCGCACTGCTTCGGAAGGAGAGCCGGGGCGCGCAGTTTCGCGAAGACTTCCCTAACAAGGACGCCGAGTGGGGCAAGCACAACATTGTCGTCAAGCGCAGCCCGGACGGCGAAATGCAGGTGGAAAAGCGCCCGCTAAAGCCGTTGTCCGTGGAGTTGCAGGCCGTGATTGAGGAGATGAAATAGATGGCCACACAAGCGATGTTTCGAATCTGGCGCGGTGATCCGTCCGGCGGCCAATTCCAGGACTTCGCCACGCCTGTCGATGAAGGCATGGTGGTGCTGGACGCAGTGCACCGTATACAGGCCCAGCACGCGCCCGATCTGGCCGTGCGATGGAACTGCAAGGCCGGAAAGTGCGGCTCGTGCTCGGCAGAGATCAACGGCATGCCCAAGCTGATGTGCATGACGCGGCTCAGTAATCTCAACCTGGATATGCCGGTTATTGTCGAACCCATGCACGCGTTTCCCTTGATACGGGATCTTGTTACCGACGTTTCGTGGAATTTCGAGGTGAAGAAGACCATCCGGAAATTCAGGCCTCGTTTGCCCGATGCGCGGGACGGCACGTGGCGGATGCAGCAGGCCGATGTCGAACGGGTGCAGGAGTTTCGCAAGTGTATCGAGTGCTTTCTTTGCCAGGATGTGTGTCACGTGCTGCGGGAACACCACAAGCACGACGAGTTTATCGGTCCCCGCTACCTGGTCTACGCCGCGGCGCTCGAGATGCATCCACTGGATACCGAGGACCGTGTGAGCGACCTAAAGAAGAAGCACAACATTGGCTACTGCAACATCACAACTTGCTGCCGCCAGGTATGCCCGGAATCGATTACAATTACCGAAAACGCGATCATTCCACTCAAGGAACGGGTCGTGGACAAGTTCTTCGATCCGATCAAACAGTTGTTCCATATTATTTAGCTCGAAGGAGGTTTCATGTTCGCGCTAAAGCCCATTTCTCGCGACAGTGTTGAGGGCTCGCTGGCGAAGGCGGAGCGCTACCGCTTACTGAACGAAGCCAGCGAAGCCGAGAGCATCTGCCGTGACATCCTCGCCGTCGACCCGGAAAACCGGGAGGCGCAGGTCAGCCTGATCCTCGCGCTGACCGATCAGATTCACCAGGACAAGCGCGCTTTCTCGATCGCTCTGGACGCGATTTCCCGGTTGGCGACGGCCTACGATCGCGCCTATTATTCCGGCATTGCCTGGGAACGCCGTGCGAAAGCGTGCCACAGCGGCGGAGTGAAAGGCTGCGGAGGCGATGTCTATGATTGGCTCGTCAAAGCTCTGCAGTATTTCGAAGAAGCCGAGCAACTGCGGCCCGCAGGCAACGACGATGCGCTGCTGCGCTGGAACACCTGCGTGCGCTACCTGGATCGCCATCAGGAACTCCAACCGAAGACGAGGGACGTGCACGAGCCGATTCTGTCGGAGTGAGGGCAGGCGCTCGACTTGGAATCCAAAGCCGAGATGAATCTCGGCTCAGCAGGCTGAAGCCCGTGCCACGGAGTTGCTGATTCCCGAAACGTCTCGCCAACTATTTAGGTAATTGCGGCGTTGGGGGCCAATCGATTGGTTCGCCTTGGAGCAGCGGCTTGCACTTCTCCAGCCGGCGCGTGCCGTCGTGGATGGCGAACTTCGTCCCCTCGCCCGGACGGCCCCATAAGGTGACGCTGGCATAGGCGCCGTCCTTTCGCAGAATGTAATAAGTCATGCCAATGTAGCGCAGCTGGGTCATGTCGTTTCGATGGAACCGGACTATGCGCTTTAACGCATCCATGCCCGCCTCCTCCGGCGCCATGCCGTGACGCATGTTATCGATGATGGTGTGCGCGCCGGCCACTTTGATGTTCTCCTCGCCGTTCCCGGTCGCTCCGGCCGAACCAACCTCCGGGTCGGTGTAACAACCGGCGCCGATGATGGGCGAGTCGCCGACGCGACCCGGAATCTTCCAAGCCAGCCCACTCGTGGTGGTGATGCCGGAAAGTTCCCCTTTCTCATTCAGTGCTGAGCAGTGGATCGTGCCGGTCGGCGGATACAGCACCTTGCGAATGGCATCCATGCGGCGTTCCGGCGCAATTCCAAGAGCTCCGGCTTTGGCGTAAAGCCGCTGGATTCGCTCGTCCAGATTCTGTGCCTGACCCCGTGCGAGAGGCGGTTTCCATCCCGGCGCGCCAACCCCTGGCCCCCACCAGTCCTGGTCCGAGTGGGTCTCCTTCCAGAGCAGCCAAATGCGGCGGGAATGGTCGGTTAACAAGTCCTTCTTCGGGAAGCCGACCGCGTAGCCAAACTTCTCGGCGCCCTCGCCCACCAGCATCACGTGGCCAGTGTGGTTCATCACGGCCTTCGCCAGCATCGAGACGTTCATGATGTTGCGCACGGCGCCCACGGAGCCGGCCTGGTAGGTGGGTCCGTGCATACAGCAGGCGTCCAACTCGACGACGCCTTCCTCGTTTGGCAGGCCGCCATAGCCGACACTATCGTCATTGGGGTCCTCTTCCGGTCCGCGGACAACCCGAATGGCGGCATCGAGCGTGTCTTCACCGTTCTTCAGCGCCGTGTAAGCGGCATCCAAGTAGGCATAGCCATTCGCCGCGCAGATCAGAACCGGCTTCTTGTACGAGCCGGTTTGCTCCGCGCGAGCTGCGAGGGCAACGGATCCTGCCGCTGCCAATAAGTTCCTTCTTGAAAGATCAGGCATAGGTTTGGCTTTCGACGATCACTCTGGAGTGTACATCGCGGGCCACGGTCTTGCGGGTGAAACGATCATCCAACCGTGCTGGAGAGGGCGCACCACCCAGGGCGGCTCGCCTCTGGAAGGCATCCAAAGCCTGACAAACCGCGCGGCGAATTGTAGACTAGTCTAGAGTCGCGAGAGCTAGTCAGGTATCGGGGTGGGCGAGATAAAAAATGAATGGCATAGCGCTTGGCTGGATTCCCTTCCAGATTGCAAGGAACGGAAAAACCCAGGGCTTCGCCGATTTGTAGACTGGTCATTCGAACCGACGACCATCGATCAATCTGAGATCGAGAGTTTTCTCGAACGGCAGGGCGTAGATGGTTTGGCCATATTGCATGTTGGGATTGGCAACTCATCCTTAGCCCGCCGCCTCGCTCACCGGGCGCATGGAATTACGGGCTGCACCGTCAGCCGAAGAGAGCAGCGGCTAGCCAATTCCCTGCGGTTGCCGGGATACATCGTCCATCTGGTGAATAAGTACGGGCCGCAATTACGTGCCACCGTGGGCGATGGATACGATCTCGTCATCGACAACAACCTGGCAAGCTATGCGTGTTGTCGCTATCACTTTGTTTCCATGCTCGAACAATACGCCGCTTCACTGAAGCCAGGTGGACGGATACTGACCCACGAAACTGGGATGAAATGGGCGCTCGGCGACACTTGTTGGAAACTCAGCTTTGAAGATCTGGTGGCACTTCAAACGCTGTTCCCTTTGAAAGCGGAACGTTTGACAGAGACCGTGTATGCCCTTGTTCGACTACGTGACCCGACTTGAAGCCACAGATCCTGTCGGAGTGAGCGCTGACGCGAGATTCCACCAACTCAAGGCTTGACGGACTCAGAGGCTTTGTCGGGCAAAACTGGCGCGAGGACCTGGAATAGGTTGTTGTAATCGTCGTTCCAAACCGGCAGGCTGGGCGGAACGGAGACGGTCTCGCCGGCGAGGGACAGGCCAAGGAGTTGGATGAAGCTGTGTTTGCGCGTGACCAGGACCCACTGGGAGGCTGCGGAGAGGTCCTCCGTGTTGGCTTCCGTTTCGACCAGGAAGGACTTGTAACCGAAGGCTTCGGCGAGTCGCCCGACGACAGGGGCAAGACGTAAGTAGTTGTTCGAAACGTGGAAGGCCAAGATGCCGTTGGGCTGCAGGTGCCGGAGGTAGAGGGCCATTGCTTCGCGGGTCAGCAGGTGGACGGGGATGGCGTCGCCAGAAAAGGCGTCAATGACGAGGACGTCGAACTCCTGAGGAGGCTCCGCTTCAAGGGAGAGGCGGGCGTCGCCGGGAATGATGTCTATTCTGGCTTTGGAGTCGCGTAGATAGGTGAAAAGCGACTGGGCGATCTGGATGACTTGCGGATTGATCTCATAAAAGCGGAAGGAGTCACCCGGAACGCCATAGGTGGCCAGTGTGCCAGCGCCGAGGCCAATGATGCCGACGCGTTTGGGCCAAGTACAACAGAAGCGCAAGGCGTATCCGACGCCAGAGCGGCGCGTGTAGTATGTGGTGGGCTGGGAGCGGAGTGGCGGCAACAGGTATTGCGAGCCGTGAGTGATGGTGCCATGAAACAACGTGCGTTGCTCCTGGGCGCCGATGCTGCGCGACTGGGTGACGCGGAGGGCGCCATAGAAACTGCGCATCATGGCGATGGAATCGCGCTGGTAACCCTGGACCTGCATGACCAAAACGATGGCCATGGCGATGGAAACGGAGGCCCAGAGGGCGCGCGCCGGCCAGCGTTGATCGCCGTGAGCATTCCAGTTGAGGATCAAGGCCAGCACGGCTGTCAGTAACAGGGCTACCGGCATTTCATAGATGTTGTCGAAAATCTGCGGCGCCACGAGGCCGACGAAGATGGCGCCGAGGGCCCCTCCGAAGGCGATAGAGAGGTAAAAAGACGTCAGATAGCGGGGATCCGGGCGGAGATTATTCAATTCGCCGTGGCAGAACCAGCACGCGATGAAGAGGCCGATGCAGAACACGGGAACGTAGATCGGGGCTGCCTCGATGGCATCGACGTCGTACAGGGCGTACCCCATAGCGGCGAGCATGATAACCAGCAAGCGGAGGATCCACCAGCGGGGGTACCAGTTGAGGCGATTAAAGGCGACGACCAAGGTCAGCAGATAGAGAGCGAGCGGGACCACCCAGAGCAGCGGAACCGGCGCGATGTTCTGACAGAGGTGGTTAGTCACAGCAAGCAGCAGGACGGAACCGCAGGCGGCGAGGCTGACCCAAAGCAGTCGGCGGTGCCAACTCGGACTTGGGGACGTAGCAGACTGTCCCTGATGTGTAAAGGGAAGTGGGGAGGGAGGATCGATTCGACTTCGCCAAACAGCCAAGGCGCAGAGGATCACAAAGAACGCGAAGAGGATGGACCAACTCAACAGTTGGATGCGGCCGGAAGTGAGCGGTTCGAGGAGAAACGGGTAGCTCAGCAGGGCGAGCAAGGAGGCGAGGTTCGAAAGCGAAAAGAGCCGATAGGGCGGGGTGCCGGGGAGGGCGCGGGCGTACCAATCCTGGACGAGCGGGCCGGTTGCGCTAAGTAAAAAGAAGGGCAGTCCGATGGAGGCGGATAAGAGAGCGAGGATTCGCCAGGTGGGCTCGCCGGCCGCGGTCTTCCAATGAGCGCTCAGGGCAATGGGCAGAAAGAGCAGACTGGCTGTTAGCAGGACGATGTGAATAGCGACGCGGGGGTTTACCGGGAGGTGGCGTGTGGTGATGTGGGCGTAGAGGTAGCCGAATAACAAGGTGGTCTGGAAGAAGACTAGACAGGTGATCCAGACGGCGGCGCTTCCCCCGAACCAAGGCAGCAGCCGCTTCGCGATCATGGGCTCGATGAGGAGGAGCAGGAAAGCGCCCAGAAAAACGGTCAGGCTGTAGAGCGTCGGGGCACCAAGATATCTGGAACGGGGCACCACGTGTGGAGTAGCTGAGATGGGATCCAATAGACATTATCGTTCGAGGGGAGAAAAGAGACACCGGGACGCGCGAGAGGCTGTCTGAATCTGTCCCAACAGCTATATGCTGGAGGGATGATTCTTCCCAGGTTCGCGCTCGTGGAGCAGCGCTTTCCGGACCGCCATATTTCCGACATTCCCACGCACATTGACCGAGAGATGGGGAGCGCTGACTTCCTTCGCAGAGTGCCACCCGGCGCGCGGATTGCCATCGGCGTTGGAAGCCGTGGCATTTCAAACCTCGCGACGATTGTCAAGTCGGTGGTTGAGTTCTGGAAGGCGCGGGGTGCGCGGCCGTTCTTGTTTCCGGCCATGGGCAGTCACGGGGCTGCCACGGCTGCTGGACAAGCAGATGTGCTGGCCCACTACGGAATTGAGGAGGCCGCAATGGGCGCTCCGGTTGTGAGTTCACTGGATGTGGTCAACGTCGGGACGACGCCGGAAGGCATCGAAGTCTTCATGGACAAGAACGCTTACCAGAGCGACGCCGTTTTCTTGGTGGGACGAGTCAAGTGGCACACTGATTTCTCCGGAGCCATCGAAAGCGGGCTTTTCAAAATGATGGCAATCGGCCTTGGAAAGTTGGCGGGTGCGCAGCGGTACCACACTTTCGCGTATCGGATGGGACTGGAGCAGGTGATCCGCAGCGTAGGGACGAAAGTGCTGGAGACGGGTAAGGTGCTCGGCGGCCTAGCTGTGCTGGAGGGCGCGCGGCACGAAACAGCAGGCCTTGTAGCGGTTAGTTCGGCCGAGGGCGCGAGCGCCATGTTGAACCACGAGGAAGAACTGCTTCGGACAGTAAAGTCATGGATGGGCAAGTTACCGGCTCCGGAAATTGACATCCTCATCGTAGATGAAATCGGGAAGAACATCAGTGGCGCGGGCATGGACACAAAGGTGATCAACCGCAGTGTTCAGGCCCAATACAATCCGTTCCCCGATACGCCCATCGTCCATAGGATCTATGCCAGGGGCCTCACGTCCAATACCTATGGCAGCGGCGTTGGGTTGGGGATGGCGGATATTATTCACGACCGGCTGCTAGCAGGGATCGATTGGCACCCCACCGCACTGAATTCCCTAACCGCCTCAACTCCCTCGGCCATTCGAACACCGGTCCATTTTTCAACGGATCGAGAGTGCTTGGAACGGATTGCGCCCACAGTAGGGAAGATCGACTTGAAAAGTGTTACCTATTGCCGCATCCGAAACACACTGGAACTGCAGCAAGCATGGGTCAGCGAGAGCTTGATACCGCACCTGTCGCCCATTGCACGCGTGGTATCCGACACGATTGAAGTTCTCTTCGACTCTGAGGGTAACTTGGCGGACTTCTCGAATCAATTGCCCGAAAACCAGCGACAGCTGGCTGCCAGTTACCATTGACGGTATGGACTACAGGGCAGAACGGACCAGTGTAGATGGCATCGACGTGGTTCGCCTGCACGATGAGGCGCGGCAGTCGAGTGTTTCGATTGTTCCTTCAGTCGGAAACATCGCTTACGAGTTCAGTTTGAGCGGGCATAACGTTCTTTGGACGCCATACAATAGCCCGGCCGAACTCAAGCAAAAACCCGTCATGGGCGGCATCCCGTTCCTGGCGCCGTGGGCCAACCGGCTTTCGGGAAACCAGTACTGGGTAAATGGGCGGGAATACAAAATCGATCCCGCGATTAACAACATCCGGCGGGACGCGTTTGGGCATCCGATTCATGGACTCGTTTTGTTCGCGCCCTGGACGACACTCGAGCTTACGGCGAACGAATCGGAAGCCAGGGTCGCAAGCCGGCTTGACCTTTCCGACCGTCCGGATTGGCTGGCGCAATTTCCGTTCCCGCACACGCTGACCATGACTCATTCGTTGCACGACGGCCGGCTGACGGTGAGGCTTCACGTCGCCAATCATGGCAAAGAAGCGCTGCCGCTCTCGATGGGATTCCATCCGTATTTCACCGTTCCTGGAGGCGATCGTGACAGCTGCCGGGTCCGCTTGCCGGTGCGGAGCCGTCTGCTCCTGGATTCTGAAATGCTCCCCACTGGCGAAGTGGAGGCGTGGGACCCGGAAAGCTCATTTGGACTGGCGGGGCGATCATTTGACGACGGCTTTAAGAGCCTGGTTAGAACGGAAAACGGCGATGCAGTTTTTCGTGCCGAAGGCGGAGTCGACTCGCTCGAAGTAGGCTTTGGCCAACGATTCCAAGTGGCAGTATTCTTCGCACCGCCCGGCAAGCCATTCCTCTGTTTTGAGCCGATGACGGCGATTACGAACGCATTTAATCTGGCACACGAAGGAAAATACGGCGGTCTGCAACATATCGGACCCGGCGAAAGCTGGGAAGAACAGTTCTGGATCCGAGCCGTTGCCGGCGCCGGAGCCAAATCAGTTTGAAGCAGGCGGCCGCTGGAGAGCAGCAGTGACGCTGGGCGGAAGCTTGTCAGCGGTGGCAAGCAACTGACTGATCTCCCACATTTGCTCGTCGTTCAACGCGCCTCGGTAGGAAGGCATGCCGGTCAGGCGGATCCCGTTGGCAACCTTCCAATAGGTTTCGCCGGGCGGATCGTCGGTGACACCTTTGCCGTGCAGCAACTGCGGAGGGGCAGGAAACATCCCTTTTGCGGTGGCCGTTTTGGTCTCAGAAGTCAATCCGTGACACACTGCGCAATGCTCGCTGTACAGCTGCGCGCCAGCCAAGAGGTGGCTCTCGGTGGCAGGCACCGGCGATTGCGGAGGTGCTTCCTTCGCAATCCGGGCATCCAGTGCCATGTGGGCGAGCTTGCGCTCAAAAGGGAGCGGAGGCGCAGAGGTCGCGACAGGCACATACCCATACTTGATATAGAGGAACGCGACTGCCGGTAAGAGAATGACACCTATAACCACGCCAAACAAGAATGCTTTCATTTAGTAAACCTTCGATCCAAGAATGAGTGATTACTTTTTTGCTGCGGGTGTGTTAGAACTGGCCGGTGTTGCAGCTGCAGCGTCGGTGGCATTGACAGGGTCGAGTTCAAGGTTACGAACCACCAGCGCCGTGTGGTCGTACTGACTTAGCTTTTTGGCAACGCTGGCGAGCGAACCACGCTTTGCTGACACTTCGTAGTCGACAATAAAGCTGAGTTCGTCAAAATTATACTTGCCGTCGGCCTTGGTCTCGATGCTCCACTTCTCCTTGCTCCTCAAGTCGACGAGCGTGACCATGGCACCCTGGACCGGCTTACCTGCCGCATCGACGACCACACCTTTCACGGCTCGCGAGGTGGCTGGGGCCCCCTTCTTGGGCTTATCACCACCCAAAAAGACATAAGGCTTATTGGCGGGGTTCGGCTCCGGGACGTATTGAGCCCGGCTGGCCGAGGCAGTAAGAAGGGTAACGGCAAAGGCAGCAAACAAGCTAAAAGTGCGCATAGATTTCACTTTCGGCTTTGAACCGAAGATTAGAACCATAGTACCGCTAAGCGAGCCGGCAAGGCGACGCAGCGCGGCTGGATTCGGCGTTCTCAAGGAGGAGAGAAACTGCGATGCGCTACGCTCATGAATGCAGGTCATGCACCAAGGTCCCAACAGTCCGACGAGCCGCCAAGAACGTGCTTTACGCCTTAGAAAGGTGTTGCGGCGCAGTTTGCTCAGTGGCGGAGCGGGTGTTATCGGGACGGGGGCATTGATTCATCGGGCTGCTCCCGGTTTTTGGCAACAAGTCTCGAAAGAGATTGGCAGGCCTGTGCTGCCTCCAGCGCATCGGCCACACCCGGCTTCCTGGCCGGACGAAGGACTTCACGCAGCCTGGCTCGGCCATAGCACCGTGTTGGTCAAGGCAGATGGCTTTTTCTTTTTGACTGATCCGGTATTCAGCACCAGAGTCGGATTGAATCTCGGCCCGGTAACCGTTGGATTGAAACGACTGATTGATCCCGCGACGGGGATCCATGAACTTCCGGTTCCGCAGCTTATTCTGCTTTCTCACGCCCACATGGATCATTTCGACGTGCCCAGTTTGAAGGCATTGGAGAACAAACACACTTCAGTTGTCACGGCGGCGAGCACCAGCGATTTGCTCCGCCTAAAGCGTTACCGTGACGTGCATGAACTGAAGTGGGGCGAAACCCAGCGCGTCGGCCCTGCTACCGTAACGGCCTTCCAAGTGAACCACTGGGGTGCGCGGATGCGCAGCGACAGCTATCGCGGATATAACGGATACGTGGTGGAGGTTGGCCGGTATCGAATCCTGTTCGGAGGAGACACGGCATACACCGACTCCTTCAAACAGCTCAAGTCGTACAGGAAATTCGACCTTGCCATCATGCCAGTGGGAGCGTACGACCCGTGGATTCGTGTTCATTGCAACCCTGAGCAGGCTTGGACCATGGCGAATCATGCCGGTTCGGAATTCGTGATGCCGGTTCACCACCAGACGTTTCAACTCAGCCGGGAGCCTTTTCACGAACCGATTGAGCGAATCTTAGAGGCGGCGGGCAACCAGCCGGATCGAATCTGCGTCCGTGAAATCGGGCAGGAAGTCCACCTGTCCTAAAACGACAAACGGATCCATTTATAGCTTAGATAGACCTATAGACTGAGAACGGGCCTCGGCGAGTCGCGGACGATGGCGTAAACATTCGAGCGCAGCCGGCCAAAGGGCTGGTGTAAAGCACCGCGGCCAATGACGACCAAGTCCGCCTCGAAGCGGTTGACAACATCGCGCACCACCTCTGAGACACTTCCGCCCTCAACGATGATGTCGGCGTCGACGCCCGCTTCTCGTTCCATCTTGGACAGTTCGTGCCAGGCACCCTGGGCGATATCCTCTTCCAGTTCCTGGTCAAAGTACTTTCCTGGGCGGACCGTGATCTGCGGATAGGCGTGTACCACCCGGAGTTTTGCGGCTTCCTCCTTGGCCAGGCACTTGGCGAGGTGCAGAACGGGAAGATCCTCCGGCTTGGTATCAAGCCCACAAATGATGCTCCGGATTGGCACGTGAGCTTCAATACCTGGATCCTCAATATGGGCGGAAGTCCAAACCGGACATTTGGCGTCGTGCAGAACCTTGGCCGTCACCGAACCGAGCAGGAAGGAGCGGAAGGGACCATAGCCATGGGTGGGCATCATGATGAGATCAACGTCATTCCGCTCGGCAAAGCCGACGATTGCCGAGGCTGGATCGCCGGAGTCGCAGTAGGCCTGAATCACCGTCCCGTCTGTCACATTGGCAAACTGCTCGCGATTGAAGTTCTCAAGGCGATGCTTAGCCGCCTCAAGGTCTTCCTCCTGGATCTGAATCAGCCCTGGCCAGGCAACATCTGGCGGATAGAACGGGATGGGCACCGAATAGAGCGTTGACAGGTGCGCGCCGGACGTCCTGAGCATGTCTCGGACAAACGGAACGGTAGCCACACAACGGGGAGAATAGTCAACTGGAAAGAGGATATGGCGAAAGCGCGGCATCTAATAAAGCCTCCCTCTGCATGAGGAGAAGCAAGTTCCTTTCCAGGGCTAATCCGCTGATTCTGCGTGCCAGGCGGCGCCGCAATGGGTGTTTTCGCGTGAAGAAAGTCGCTATTGCACGCAGAGCGACAAGGGAGTGAGGGTTGGGCGGCGAAATCGCTCAATCCACGGTATTTGAATGAAAACCACCGGTCGGCGGCAGCCTGTTTGGCCCACCTGAGATAATAAGGCTCGTGAAGTCCCAATCACCCCCGATTCGCGCGTCGAGGTTCTGCACTCCCTCGTTAGCGGCGGTCGAGAGCGAATGGAGCAAGGCAGCGCGACCCACTCAGGGCGGGCGGCAGTGACAATGAATGCAACGGCCCCTGTCCGGGGAGCCCAAAGATATATCACGAACATCCTTTGGACCTGGCTCGGAGTCGCCGTTGGAATCATAGTTGGTTTCGTTGTTACTCCCTACGTTATCCGAAGGATCGGGGACAAGCAGTTCAGCATCTGGACGTTGACTCTCTCGCTGGTCGAGTACTACTGGCTGATTGATTTTGGACTTCGCTCCGCCACGGTAAAGCTCTCGGCGGAATACCACACGCTAAAGAACAATGCGGGGTTGACTACTCTGGTCAATACGGGCCTAGCCTACTCGACAATTGCGGGCTGTGTAGTGGCAGTATTCACCATTGCCTTCGCCCCGTACGCCGGCCGATTCTTCAAGATCGATGAGCCAGTCTTCCCGGAGTTGATCAGGATCATCGGCGTGAGTTGGGCTATCGGGCTTGTCTTCAATATCTTCGGAGCATGCATCGAGGGGTTCCAGCGATTCGACATATTTGGACGTATATGGGTATCGACGACCGTATTGAGGACCGCAGGCGTTGTGCTGGTGCTCTACTTTGGCCTTGGCGTACTTGCAGATGGGCATTGTGCTGCTCATCAGCCAATTGCTGGTTTACGTCTTGAATTTTCTCGCTTTCCGGAGGCTGGCGCCTGACGTCAGGATCGGTTTATCGATGGCTCGCATGAGCGAGTTCAAGGAAATGGCCGGCTATGGGGTCCATTCTCTGCGGGTGCTTGTTTCTGACCGATTGTTGCGCCAGAGTGCGCCGGTTCTGATCCCATATTTCTTGCCGGTCCAGTTTTTGGCCTACTACAGCGTGCCGCTGCGGATCCTCGATTACATGATGGACGGAATTGGGAGAGTGGGCACCGTTACCACTCCCAACGCCACCGAACTAATGGCGACCGGGCGCCGGGACGAACTAATCAGCTTGGGCATCTATGCGAATCGCTATTCCCTCGCCATTTTTCTCCCTGTAACCGTCTTTTTGCTCGTCTTTGGAAGCGAGATCTACGGGCTGTGGATCAGGCCGGACTTCGCGGCCCAAAGTGCTTATCTATTGCCAGCCTTCCTGTTCGGGCATACTTTGGCATCTTCGCAATTCAATTCCATCTCGATCTTGTTTGGGATGGGGCGTCACCAGACCTACTCAAAAGCCCTGTTAGCGGAGGCCATTCTGTCCACCATTGGCATGATCCTGGTGTTGCCCCGTTTTGGGCTGTTGGGCGCGGCTTGGCTTTCGAATGGCTTGATGGCATTGAATCGAGGCGGCCTGGCCTGCCTTTTGATCTGCCGCGAGTTGGGAGTGAGTGCCTGGCAGTACGCTTTGAGGGTCTACGCGGCGCCATGCACCATCGGGGCGCTATCGCTCACGCTGCTGATCTGGCTAAAAAGACACGGCCTTCCGGGTCGAAACTGGCACGAGATTGTGGAGGCGGGCGCCCTGATGATTGCGCCCTACGCGTTGGCGACCTATTTCTTCTGCTTGTCGGCTGGACACCGGGCAATGGTGGTCCGCCGAATCCAGTTAATGGCATCCCGGGTATCCTCCTAAACAGGCACCCACGCGGGTAAAACTGCCGATGGTCCGTTCGCACTGCGCAAGACCACCCGAAGGACGGGCGGAGAGCAGCGCGGCAAAGCACTTGCTTGGCTATGAAGTCGGCCGGCGTTCCTCACCTTCGCCATTTCCCCGGGTTCGGTCTCCTGAACGGTGCTCGGTAATCCGCCCTGCCTGGGAATTAGCCGCCGGCGGGGCCCTCCGAAGCCGGTGGACGGACATCCGCCAGGAGCGCACGATTGCTTCTATTCTTTCCAACAACGTTGAATGCGCCGGCCGCAACAACCGGTAACAGGAAGACTTCGACACAGAATGTGAAGCGATAGGTTCCGTAGTAGATCAGGACGGTCAGCAAAACCACCAGGAACATAGCGGTGACAATAATCCGGAAATAGGCATCCATGCCGCGGAAAGTCCTCAGGTTAAACAGAATGGCCGCGTACAGAACCGCCCGAAAAAAGAATACGCCGTAAGATCCCCAGTTAGCCACCCAAGGAACCGGGACGAAGCCGCGAATGAGCTTGCCCACCTCAAGCCGCGGGAGCTCAAACCAGTGCTCTTTCAGGAAAGCCATACCTTTCTGGTGATAATAAAGGTCCAACTGCCGTTCAGTCCTCGTTTGCGCCAGGCTCTTCTTGGTGGCTTCACCCGGAATCTCGTCCGGCATGACCCAATAACCCCAGACTCGAAGGGTGGAGGCAACGTAGCTGTTATTCGCTCCGTATAGAGTTTCGCCCTCGATAGTACTTAGAACTGGAAACTCTCCACTTAGCTCATAGTTCCGGGCGATCCATAGCCCCGAGGGTAACCAGAACAATGCTGCCAGCATCAAAGACTGCCGCCATACTCGCATTTTCGTGAGTCCAGGCAGAGCGGCGAGACCGGCCATTACGGGGAGCAGGACGAAATTCGACCGCACCAGCGGCGAGAGGCCAAGAACAAGCGCGCCTAGATACATCGGCCGTCCCCTTTGCAGGATGAGGAATGTCCCGAGCGCTGCCACAAACACATAAGGGATTTCAGAGAAGCCGCCCGCCGTCAGCGCGAGCGCGACAGGATACAGCGCGTAGCCTATACCTGCAGCCGTCGAGACTCTAAGGCTACCGCTGAGCATCCATGCAATTCCGAACAGAAGCACTGCGCTCACTGCGTTTAGGCAAGCGGCCGTGACGCGGAGCAACTCGAAGTCATCGAGGCCGGAGGCGAGGCGAGCCGGGATAGACAGCATGAAGGGCCATAGCGGAGCTCTTCCCATGGTGGGTTTGTCTGGCCAGAAACTGTCCTCCAGCACATAGCCTTTACCAGCCGCGAGACTGCGAGCGATACCGGCATAAAAAGGACCGTCGCTATCGCCGGCCGATTTTGAGTTGGTACCTATCAATGCCGCCGTATTGGCCGCAATCGCGATCGTCAATACAACCAGCGCTCCGCGGAGCAGAGGCGCTCTGCTTTGCAATAATGCCTGCTGCACTCGGCTTTTAGGATACACGTCGATCATCTGATCCGGGGCGGAGCACCCCTGCTATTTCCGTGAAGAAGACTCCGGCCAAGAGCAAGCAGATCGGGTGGATCGGATACCGGTACCGTGGTTCGAAGAAGTTTATGTAGTAGATCAATGGATATGTCAGCAGAACGATCCCCAGCAAAAGGCCAGCGAACCGATATCGTTTGAGACAGAGCCACAGTCCAAGGAGAGCAAAGAGCGTGATGAGCTCGGAAACCACCGTTTTGGCCGGGCTAGGCACCGCCATGCGCCAAAACGCGACGAAGCGTTCCAGGATCAGTTGGCCGGATCTCCCAGGGTTCGCCCGAATCCATTCCAAAGCCTGCTGCCGATACGCCTGGTTCATGGCGACTTCTCCAAATCGAGCGAATTCCCTGCAGGCTTGTGGAGTCGAGTGCGGGTGATCGAGGAAAGCGCCGCTGGCGACGCCCTCATCAAATGTGGCACGGGCCAGAGGATTGAAAGACATGTGTAGCTGCAGACCTGCGTTTCCACGGAGGAGGATAAAGTGGTTAAAAACCTGGTAATTCCGAATCGTCCAGGGCAGGATCAAAAGCACAACGGGCAACCACAACGCTACTGCCGGACGCAGCATCGCCGTTACGTGGCGCCGGCCATGCCATAACAATGCAAGAAAAAGCGCCACAAACAGCAGCAGGAGCGTGGGAGCCGTCAGCAGAGCTACCCCCCCAACGACCCCAGTTGCCACAGCCCGACGGACGCTGAGCTTCCAGGATAGGTCCGCAAATTCTCCTAGTGCCACCACCAACAGCAAGGCGGAAAGCGCTGCTTCCCACTCGCTTGTCACTTCCACCCAGAAAAACAGTGGCACGGCCGCACCCGCCAAGCCGGCGACACTCCCAATGCGCTGAGAGAGACCCAATCGGATGGCCAACCACGGAAGCAGCGCGTAAGCCAACGAAGCGAACGTTGTTGAAAGCATGAAGGTGGCCAGTTGACGCGAGCTTCCGGGCGGAAAAAGTCTGTAAATGAGGCTGACTACAAAGGGATAGACGGGAGCCAGGTGAGCTGTCGGCCCCGTCTTACAACCGTATGGGTTGCTAAAACCTTCGTCCGCTGCCAAACTCTCTGCTACAAGCACCATTTCGACAGGATTGACCGGTTGCCGATGAGCTCCTGTGAACAGCACCAAGGCGATCCTCACTGTCCATGACAATGCAAAGATCAGGGTACCGATTTGACGACGCGTAAAGGCACGCATCGCCTTAGTATAGAGTCGAAGGGTCAGATCCAACCCCTAGCCTCGTAGTAACAGATTTTCAAGGTTTCGATTACTAGGCCAACAAACAGGGGGCCACGCTCCAGAATCGCATTGGCCCGCTTGGCAACATCCGGAATAGGCCGGGGGACGGTTTCCAGTCCAGCACGCTGGAATGCGCGGTGAGCGCGAAACATATGCTGGTCGCTGGTCAGGAGAACCTTTTTGCCGGGCATATTCCCGATCAGCTGCGCAGTAAAGACAGCGTTTTCGTGAGTGCTGGCTGATCGCTCCTCGAGGATGATGGCCTCCCTGGGCACCCCATTCCCCGCCAGGAACTCAGCCAGAGCCGATGCAAGCGAACTGCGTGAGCCCATGATGCCGCCACTAACGACGATCTTGTTGAAGTGTCCGCTGCGCCAGGCTCTGACCGCATAGACGGAACGCCAGTAAGAAGCGGGACCAATAATGCCGTCAGGATTCACTTCGGCGGCGAGGAGGATGAGGATATCACCGTCGCCGTCTGTCCAATTGCCCGCGAGCATCCTCGCATACCAGGAATCGAAAGGCGTAATCGAGATGAGAATCAGCAGAAGGGTCAACAACGTGCTTGCAGCAACCCATCCACGGATGAAGCTTCGGCGGACATTTCTCCAGATGAGCATTGGCTATCGCGCCGGTCCGTAAGAAACGAAGGCGTTGAGGATCAAGAATCGAGGATAGCAACAGCTAACGTTGCAGTACCCGGAACACTAACAATCCCGGTGGCCATCATTTGGCGGAAGACGTGGAAATCGAGGTGTCGGTGACGTCAATCGATAAGGAGTGAAAACCTCGCCCATAGCCGTGCGCCATTTCAGCTCCGCGCTGTCCTGCCTCCAGCAATTCAGGCTTCACCCGAACGGAGCGAATCAACCCTCGCACTGAATTCCATTGATCGCCGGCAGTGAATCTGTGTGCTCCGGGCCGATAGGAAGAGCCGACGAAAAGGGGGTCAAAGGACCCTCTGGCACCTGGGTCCTGGTTGGAAGACTGGCGTCGCAAGCCCTTGCGGCGCAAACCGCTATGAGTCATTCAAAAAGGACGATCACAAAAGTCCGATTTTTTTTCGAAACTCAGAGGCCATTCCGTTTCAATGTTTTGGCGCGGAGGCCGGCTCTCCTTCCAGCCATCTCAGGCACGCCTCACCGATGGCGCCGATATCCTAAAGCTGGGCCTTGGAACGCAGGGCCATTGGGAGATTTCGGTCCATGGTTAGGAAATGTGTTCTTCAATTACTAGTCGTGTTAACAGGCGTGGTTGCCTTAGTAAGTCCAGTATGTTCGCAAACCCTGGTGGATCTACAACACCAATCGCGGGGAATCGACTTTACAGGAGCTTCGTACACAAAGCCGATACGCATGGGTACAGCGCTTCCCTCAAGCTGTATGACAGGTGAGGGATTTCTGCTCACTAGTGCGCCCGGCGGATCGAACGTATACTTTTGTTTGGCCGCCAATGTCTGGGTTTTGCAGGGGGCTTCAAGCGGGTCGGGTCCTTCTGACGGTGGCACGTTAGACAGCCTCGCGACGACTGTGAACGGCCCCGTCCTGACAATCGGCTCGGGCTGCTCCAACTCCACACCTTGCAATGTGAGGGTAGGGTCGACCGTCTACGCTATTACGAATGCCGCAACAGCCAGCCTGCAGGGTGGCACGGGAACTGCCTATGTGTACGTAGCGTCCTCTGGGACCCTAACCGTCGGCCACAATTTGACCTTGGCCTGCACTTTGGTTTGCTCCGCCGTCTCTGGCATCACAGCATTTCCAACGGACTCTTTCCCCATAGCGATCTGGCCGGCTTCTTCCGGCACCTGGGGCACTGGAATCGACGTGAGGGCTCCTTACGGCAGAGATCTCGTTGTTACTTCGTCAGGCTTAATCGGTACCTTTGCTCAAGGCATTTTGACGGTCTCAGCGGACCCGTCCGTCGTCAGCCTCCGGGTTGCGGTGCCATCTTCCTCATCAGCTACCTGCAACGCTGGAACATGGGCGGCGGATGTCAACTACTACTATCTGTGCGTTGCCGCAAACACTTGGAAACGGGCCGGGGTGTCGACTTTCTAGTGCGTAGAGGAGCATAAACTGCCATGTCAAAAACAGCATTCTTCGTGTCGAAAGCACTGCTCTTGATGTTGTCGCTGGCTGCAGTCCGTCTCGCAGCGCAACAACTCACCCTTGCTGTGAGCCAAACGACGGACACACAGGCGATTCTGACTTACACGGCGCCATCGGCTTCAGCCTGCTCTGTCCAGGTAAGCCAATCTTCGTCCCTGAGCCCGCTCGTCCACGACGTCGATCCGGTCCTCTTTCCCGGCGCCGATTTGGACAGCAGGTCCGGCAGCGCCGCCAATGGCCTCCAGCGCACTTTTGTCATTGGTAACCGTCGCAGCGACCTCGGGACGGACAACAACTTGTATTCCAGGGCTCTTCAAGCCAATACGCTCCACTACTACCGGGTAACCTGCGGGTCAAGTACTGCCAGCGGACAATTCAGTACCGCGAACCGGCCGCTCGGCAACGATTACCCTGACGTTCCTCCCTTCAATTCTGCCGGCTTTGGAAACTACGCGTGGCCCACGGTGAATTGGAATGACCAGACGCAAACTTACATCGACCCCATGACAGGCATTGCGCTCAAGCGAGTAACTTCCGCAGGTTGGTACGGGCAATCGAATACCGGTAATACCTTCTGGCAGGTCATCGACATCAACTCCAAATGGACGAATCCCTCCAATGTGCTGAGTGGTTCGGCTGGGACAGTCGCCAGCTATTCGGGCACCGGCAATGATCCGTTGTTTGTCGCCTTCGATGCTGCGAATGTGAAGGGATTCAACGGCTATGGTTTCTCCACCTGGCAACCCACGCAGACCTTCGACAACGATATGCTGCGGATCTTTGGCAGGGGCACGGGAACGATCACGGGCTGCATATCAATAGACTCCGGTCAAACCTGCGCATCGCCCACGTTTGACTTTGTGAACCTGGCCACAGCCGGCAGCTCCAACCCAGCGGGCACCTATCCGACCTCTTGCGCCACCGAGACATCGACGGGCTGCTTTCCCAATCAAGGCTTCTGGGGCGGCTGGAACTTTGCGCCGGTCGAATGGGAATTGGCTCCTACGGCGGGCAACGTCAATGTTTCCGGTTCGACGGTGACGGCAGCTTATGCGGGCGCAATCGAGTTCAACCTGAATTGGAAACCGGGCGGCAAGGTGTACATCGGAGGCTCGTCCTGCACCAACAATCTCTGCACGATTGCCTCGGTCCAAACCTCGACTTCCATGACGATTGTGGAGAATGCCGGCACACTGTCGAGCCAGTATCTGAAGACGGCTAATACCGGCTACAAAATCTGGGTGAAACCGACAGGAGGTACACTGACAGCGACGATCAGCGTCAACCACGATTTATCGTACAGCGACAATTTTCAAGTGGGGCTGAATGGCCAAGCCCCTCAATGCTCGTCCGTACCAACCACGGTCTCCTACGCGGCAGATGGGGTTACTTCTATTACTCCGGTCCCAGGACAGCTCTGCCTGGCGTTCCATACAGACGGGACCGCAGAGGTTCTCTATCTACTGATTCCCTCGACTGGCGAAACCCGGCTGCTTGATCCGATTTACTTCTACAACGGTTCCGACTTGGCCGCTGATCGCATCAATTCGCCGGTCAACGCCAGCGTCCGCACACCCCAGGCCGCATTTGATGCGACAGACCCGAACACGTTCTACGCATTGGTATCTGCCCAGGGTGGCTGGTCGATTTTTAAAGCTGTTTACAACGCCGCGACTTACAAGTACAGAGCCTATCCGCATTCCCTCTACCCTTCGGCAACGGCCTCTTACGATCCCGGCCAAGACACGACCCAGTATTGGTACCTCGGGCCGCAGTGGTCCGATATCGGCATCACCTGGACGAACATCACCAAACCGTCGCTCGGTTTGGATCTGCTGACACAGATTGCCGCGGGCGATCCCACGAATTATTCGACCACGTTGTTCAACCCCTCCCCGCCCATCAACTATGGCGTTTACAACGGCCAGTACTTCATCGTCATCCCGCCCCAACACGGGGGTGCCAGTCCCGAGTCGATGACGTTGATCTACTCGTTCAATCTATCGACAGGTCTGCTGAGTCTGAAAACGAACTCCTGGTCAACGTGGCCATCGCGATGGTGCGCGAGTCACGCGCTTGAAGTGTCGGACGGCTGGGTACAGGATATTTGCAATCCCCTCGGCGGTGTCTTCAATTTCGGAGGGTATTCCGGCGTCATGGGCATTGGACCCTGGCAGTTCACGCCGACCGCTATGTACAAGTCGGGAGCCTTCACTTCGGACACCTCGATGACGACGAGTTCTCCTCAAGATACCTGCCCAACGATCCCGGCATTCCTCACCTCGATCCTGCCTCCGAATCCGAAGTGCGTCACGTTTCAGAGTCAGATGGCCTGCTCCCATACACCCTATCCCGGTGAGGCTACGAAATGGCCGTGCGAGTACAACCCGGCCTATTCGGAGATTCAGCAGTTGGCTCCCGGCGATGGATTCATGATTAACAACGGGGGCACCTACCAGGAAATGGGGCTGATTGTGAGCGTGACGCCGCTCGGGAGTGCAAACTACCAATTCACCGCTGTGCGTGCGGCGACAATCTCGCAGGGGCAAGGCTACCAATCGACACCCAACGGCTGGACGGCTTACGCCTTACCACCCACGGCCCAGTGCGCCACCACCGGCTGTGCGGCGGGGACGGGTCTATGGTTCAACTCCACGCTGGGTTCTGTGACGTGGCTGCTGGATGATCTCCCATACGGGCACTCGGATCTCGGCACTGGACCTACCACTGGAGCCCTCAGTTTCTGCCACGGGAACGGCTGCCGCTACAACTTGCCTATGTCAACGGCAATCGGCCAGCCGTTCAATGTCACCTTCAGCGGTGGTCCTCCGTTCGCTGGCGCCAGCACAAGCCCGAACCTCTCTATCCAGAGCTATCCGTCTCTGCACCAATTGGCCGCGCCGCCTTATCAGCAACATTGGATGCTCGATTTCGCCCACGTGAACCCGTCCGGTGGCGTAGGGTCGGAAGTGATCGCCAATGTTGGACCGATAACCTATTCGCTCGTGAGTGGGACAACCACGGTCTACCAGTTCACGCCGAACGGGGGCGTTGACTACAAACGCATCCCGCTGCTGTCCTGGGCGGGCTACCATTTGCTGCAAGACGTGAGTAGTCCCGCAACGGGTAATATTATTACAGACTCTACGCCGTGGCAGTTGTGTTACGCCTACGCCGCTGGCGAGTGCCGGAGTGGATCATCGGCTGGTTCCACATACGCTTCGATCCCGCAATCCTCGACGTCAACCCAGTGCGTCTCCAACTGGTACGACGACAACTATCCCTGCGTGGCGAGTCCCCAGTCTGGTGTTGCCTTCGGCATTCAGCGGGCCATTGATCGCACCGATCCCGCTGGCGAATACGGACGCAACATCACGATGGGCTTCAGTGGTCCTGGCCGGCAGTACCAATTCGCGGCGTTCATACCGGACCCGACCGGCGCTTGGGGCCTCATGCAGGGTGTCTGGGTGAATGGGTCACGGTGCGATCTCTTTATGGCACAGCTTCCGCCATGGCCCTACGATCAGGACGCGGTCACGAATGGATCAACCTTTGTCCCCGTTACAGTTACTCTTGGGCCCAGCGCTGAACTGGATCAGGCTAGAGTCCGGTTTGGTTATGCCGAGAATGGCAATCCAGCCAGCTTCTTCTGCACGGCGCGACAGGAGAACTGTTCGACGACCACAAATTCATCGATGCCTTACGCCTTCGAGAGCGAGGGGCCAGCTTGGCAGAGTTGTTCAGGAGGCTGCACTATCAACATACCTGCCCTCCCTGGCCGGGTCCTGTATTATGCGATCGACCGGAAGAGCAGTTCAAGCGGGAGAGTTCAGTTGGGCAATCTGCAAATCCAAGCCAACCCCTGAGCACGAAGCCAAGGCGGGTGAAGTGGTTGCCGCGAAGCCCCTACTTCGGCGTACCAGGCGATGGCGGTTTAGCTGCGGCGCCAGGGGCTGGTTTCGCCGCCGGCGGGGCAGCAGTGGTTCCAGCGGCCGGTGGGGTGGTAGCCGGCCCGCCCGCTGCCGAAGTCTTATCGTAGAGAGAAATCACGTCCTGGGTAATGTCGATGGCGCTGCTGGCATAAAGCACCGGCGTGTTGGGATTGCTGACATCGAGTACCATCGAGTAACCGTTGTCCTTCGAGTATTTCTCGATCACAGCCATCATTCGCTGGCCCAAGCCCTGCAATAGCCGTTGCTGTTCCTGATCAAACTCTTCCTGTGCATCCTGCAGGTCACGATTCAGGCGTTTTCTCTTCTCGTCAATGTCTCGCGCGAGCTGGGCACGCTTTTCATCGGTCAGCAGGTTTCCGCCCTTACGCATCTGGTCTTCCATTTGCGTGACTTCAGTTTGCCGTCCTTCGATATCTTTTCGTTTGGGTTGAAACTTCGCCTCAAGCGCAGCTGCAGCCTTCTGTCCGTCTTTGGTGCCGACGATCGCGCCTTGAACGCTTATTACCCCAACCTTGCCGGGTGTTTGGGCGTACACACCCAGGGCCAGACCCACGACGGCAATTGCCGCCATCGCACAACTTCTCTTCGCCATTACTTCTAGAATCCTTCCTAAATCTTACCTATATCTATTGTCGCTGGTTCATTCCCGTGCCACAACCGCTCCGGTCAGAATGTCCGCCCGATGGAGAAATGGAACCAACCAGGCTTGTCGCTGAAGGGGATGATTGCCGGGTACGTCGCCAAATAATTCTGATACGTCGCCTGGTTTGGAAAGTATGACGGCCCGGCCACCTGAGGAGGCAACAGATTCGTGTTCACACGCAGTGGATTGTAGGCATAATATACCCGAAATGGGGCATTCACCACCGGCATCAGCACTTGTAGTTCAAGCCCGGTCGACATGACGACGCTCTGTGTAGACGAGTTAAGGATCGCCTGCGAGGTAAAGCCTGCTTGGGGATAGAGTTCATTCAACGAGTTCACCCGGTCCGTACTGATCGTTAGCTGGCTGGGAAGCGATATTCGATTTATACCGACATCGACGAACGGAGCGAGCGTGACCGGCCCAATGATGGGAATGCGGTACTCGAAGTTGAACACGCCTTGGGTGTCGCCACCGGGAAAAATTGTCTGGTAAATCGGGACGTTCATCATCACCTGTTGGCTGGTTGACACCCCTGCCACCACGACGTTCTGAGTCCGCGGTGTGCCGTCCTGGTTGTATACAGGGACCGACTCCGAGTTCGGAATGAAGGCAGCGGGGCTAACCGACCAGTTCTGAAAACCACGGATGTCGTTTTCTCCGCCCATGTAGAAGCGGCTATAGGGTGGGGCTACCTTGCCGCCATAGCCCATTAGGTAACGCCCCAGAAGATGGAATCCCATGACATGGCCCTTCTTGAACCCGTGGCGAAAATAGGCGGCATCAAACACTGGCATCAGAGTATTTACGTTCCCGCCCAGGCCCGTGATCGCAAAGGACGCGGTCAACCGTTTACCAGCAGTAGGTGTGATGGGATGGTTGACGGTGTTATAGGAAAAGCTCGGCGTGACGGTGCTGCTGACGATCCCGCTCAGAGAGTTCGGGCCGGTTACGCCTTGAAAATTAAGATAAGTGAAGTAGTTCGTGGCTACCGGAGTCAATGTCGTCAGACTCTGACTGTTGAAGCCGTAGGTCAGGCCTACTCTGGCAAAACTGCGACGCAACTGGTGAGAGACGAACACGGTGAAGCCTCTGCCGTCCGAGGAGTAGTTGAGCAAATTCTGAGCGCCCAGAGAATTGTAGTAGGGAATCAGGTCTTGGCCGGTAGTGATCGACGCCTGTTGCGCCTGATTGTAATTGTAATGCTGGTAGAAGATCGTGAAACCTGCCTGATACGGCTTATCCCACAAATATGGTTCCGTGAATCCCAGCGTAACGGACTTGAGTAGCGTGCCGAGCTGGGCATTTAGACTGAGTGTCTCGCCTGCTCCAAGAAAGTTGTTGGTCGAGTACTGGAAGCCAATGAAGCTGCCTGCGATGCCAGAAAAGCCACCGTTCAGCTGTATCGAGTTTTTGCCTCGTTCTTTCAACTTAAGCGTCAAGTCGACGGTATCCGTTTTGGTGTCGCGCTTGATGTCCGCGGCATCCTCGGGTTTGAGGGGTTCAAAATAACCGAGCTGATTGAGACGAAGAATGCTCGTCTCCCAAAGGCGATTGCTGAACAAATCACCTTCGTCGATCAGCAGCTCGCGGCGGATCACTTTGTCGCGGGTATGCGTGTTGCCCTGAAAATCAATTCTGCGGACAAAAAACTGCTTGCCTTCATCGACGTTGATAGTTATGTCGACCTTATTGGTGCCGGGAACCGGCTCAGGATCCGGTTCGGGAACAAAGTCAATGTAGCCGAAGTCGCCGTAGAGCTTTCGCAGGTTGTCGAGGCCCTTCTGTAGCTTCTCGGTCGAGAACACATCGCCGGAACTCATGCCGAAGACCTGCTTGGCAATTAAGTCGGGGGTACGAAACAGCTTCATCCCAACAAATTGAAAATTGCGGACGTAATACCGCTGGTCCTCATCAACGACCATCAGGATATCGGCGGCTTTGCCCGGTTTTGGCGGTTTCGTGAACGGCCAATGAAAGCCGGGCTTGGTATCCCGAATGGTGACGGTGTGATTCACGACGTGAGCGCGGAAGTACCCATTCTTCTGATAGAACTGCCGGATCCGCTCGCCGTCCTCGTCGAGCTTGGTCGAGTCGTAGGTGCGCGCGAACAGGTTTTCGAACAGAATCGAGTGTGGAATGCCCATGGGCTTCAGGTTCTTCATCGCCCTGATCACATCTTTACTGCTGAAGGCGGCATTCCCCTGAATGGTGATCTTGCCCACCTTTACCTTGGGGCCTTCGTCGATGTCGAAAACGATCTCGACCGAGGAAGGAGGGACCTGCTTGATCTCAGGCGTAACGGTTGCGTACTGCCGCCCGCGTTCGGCCTCGTATTCCAGGAGCACGTTCTTGGCGCGTTGAACCTTTCCCGGATCGTACTGCGACTCCGGCGATAGATTGACCTTGCGCTCCTTGAACCGGTCGAGAATCTCGGACTTGCTGATGGACTTGTTTCCTTCGTAATCGATGCTGCGAATGACCCGGCGCTCCGTAACCAGGAACCGAATGATAATACCGCCGTTAGGACCCTTCTCGGTCTCGACCTTCAAATCGTCAAACCGACCTGTATTCCACAGCGCCATAAAGTCGCGATGGATGGATTCTTCGTCGTAGACGTCACCCTTTTTCGTGTAGATCAGAGCACGCAACGTATCCTGTGGGACTCGCTTCTGTCCTCGAAACTCTACAGCCTCGACGATGTTCTCCCCAACTGGTGCGGTCGTCGCTTCCTGGACTTGAGGATTGGGCGCTTTTTTCGCGGGCTCCTGACCCTGTGGAACAGTCTCAAACGGATTTGCAGGTTGCTGAGGGGCTGGTTGCTGGGGTGCAGGCTGGGTCGGCTGTTGCTGAGGCTGTGCTTTGGGAGGAACTCCCGGCTCGTTCTGCGTGCTGGGCGCCGCGGTCTGGTCGGCTCCAATCGCCGTGGCCGCGACAGGAGCGGCAGTGCAAACGACAAGAATTGCCAGCATTAGCAAAAACAGGCGGCAGAGCCTGGAACAGATCATCTAACAGTAGGTCCTTTCCATTCTGCGCGAAACTCCCCTGACGTCGGAGCGCCAAGACAGGTTTCACGACAGGCGAGACACAATTGTCTGGCGCGAGCCTAAGCCCAAAACCCCTAGTGTAGCGGAACGATAAATTGACCCACAATGACAGGTCTTTCAAAAGAGCACTTCAGCCTCAGAAATCGGTAGAAAACGCGTTTTTTCAGGCGAACGGTCATCTTCTGAGGCCACCCTGCTAGAGCTTGAATCGAAGTATCTGTATAAGCGGGTTTCGCCAGCGCGAACAGCCTCCTTCCGGTTGGTTTGGGCCTATGTGCTCCGCCGCTTAGCGGGGTAGCCACTGGGGCTCGACAAGGCAGTCTGGCTCGCGGGATCATAACCGCGCCGCTTTGGACCAATTTACTTGCCTTCGCTCCTCGCTTCCGTCGATGCCGAGGTGTTCGGATCTGCGCGGATTCTTCCAGAAGAGCCGGTAAGCTAGACTAAAGGGGCTCGGTGAACATGCAGCGCACCGGTGTTTTTTGCTGAACTGTAGAGGTTCTCGCCACTGAGGGGCCGTGAAGATTTCGATAGTCATCCCGATCAATCATGCTGATAGTTTCGGCTGCCTGGCTTCTTAATGGTGTGAAATCGTCGCTGACGCCAGATTTGGTGTTGGAGTGCATTTTGTTAGGGGGGGTTCTTCTCCTCGTCGCCGTTGTCCCGATAGAGCGACTCTTCCCGGAGCGATGGCGGGTGCTATACGGCCGGTTTGCCGCTCGAAAATACCTCCCGATCGTTACTGTCGTCGTGGCCGCTGGCGTCCTTAGGCTGGCTTTGCTGCCTTGGTTTCCGATCCCGTTGCCAAGAATCCACGACGAGTTCTCCCTTCTTCTTGGTGCTAAGACGTTCGCAATGGGCCGGCTAACGAATCCGCCGCACCCCCTGTGGGTCAGTTTTGAGACCTTCTGGGTTTTGCAGCAGCCCACCTACGCTTCGATCTACCCTCCTGCACAGGCTGCCATGCTCGCCCTGGGAATCCTGATGGGGCACCCGTGGTTCGCTGTGCTCGGCTGCGCCATGTTGGTATGCGGCGCCTTCGTCTGGATGCTGCGGCCCTGGTTTTCCGGCGGATGGGCTCTCTGCGGAGGCATCCTGCTGCTCTCACGCACATTGATGTCTTATTGGAGCGATAGCTATTGGGGGGGAACCCTTGCGGCTCTATCCGCCGCCATCGTGGTTGGGGCAGCCGGGCGCATCTGGTTTCAGCGAACCGCGCGCCCGCGCGATGCTTTGCTGCTCGGAGTCGGTGCCGCCGTGCTCCTCAACCGCCGGCCCTTCGAGGGGTCCTTGGTTTGCGCGGGCATCGGACTGATGCTGACATATTGGCTTTTGAAGAAGGCGGAAAGGCCGGTACTTCGCCAAGCTCTCAAGGTGGCTATTCCTGCCCTGGCAATTCTCCTGCCCTGCGCCGCCTTTATTGGCTATTACAACTTACGCGTAACCGGTAATCCGTTTATGATGCCGTATCTGAAGGGTATCCAGACGGACTGTATCGCCAGGCAGGTCGTCCTCTGGCCCGCGGCTGCCGAACCGGCTTACCGGAACGAGGAGTTCCGCTCGTTACATCGGGCCGAGTACGCTTTCTATCGATCCCGGCAGCAGCACTTCCTGCGATCCCTGATGCGGCCGGCCTTCGATTCGTGGCACTTCTACATTGGCCCATCGCTTTCGCTCCCTCTTCTGCTTGCCCTTCCGTGGATTTGGCAAAGCACCCGCATTCGGCCCATTCTGCTGATTCTGGCCGGCTGCCTGGCGGTTAATGCCACCGAAACGTGGATCTTTCCACATTACCTCGCTCCCGAAGCGCCCCTGATGTTCATTGTGGTCGTCGAATCCCTGGCGATTCTCGCCAGCAAGGCGTCCAATTGGGGTCGACCCATCGTCGCTGCCTCCGTTGTGAGCTGCGCGCTCGCAGTCCCCGCAACGATCTTTTGCTCGGTTGTCAGCAATACATACTCGACATTTAACTTGGGTCCCTATGGCCCCTTTCAAGATACTCCTTCCTGGGGGCGCTCCCTCATCGCTGCGCAGTTGGCTGCCGCGCCTGGAAAACACCTGGTGTTCGTGAAGTATCTGCCGGGTCATTCGGCCGATTTAGAGTGGGTCTACAACGAGCCGGATATTGACTCTTCAAAGGTCGTTTGGGCGCGCGACCTTGGGCCGGAACAGAACGGCCAATGCCTGAACTACTTTCGCGACCGGAGAATCTGGGAGGTGGAGGTGTCAGCACGAACAGAGTCCTTTCGCGAGATCAGGCCTCCCATTGTGGCGTCGCAACCGAAGCTAGAATAGCGCCAGATCGCCGGCGACCATGCCATAAGTTTAAGTCGAAGGAGTGGCGCGAGCCTGCGTCTTTTGGCCATCCGATCGTCTTAGCTTCTGCTAACGTCTAGTCCAGCCGTCGGATCGCAAAGTGAAATCAGTCGGATTTCCTAACGACGAGGACAAGATTGGGCGTGACACCTAGCCACTCGATTCGGTGCAGGTCCCACCGGCACAGAGGAGCAGCAAGAAAATGAAGCAACTATCTGTTCCGACCCTTCGATCTAATTACGACGGCTAGCGCGCACCGCGGACACACATGACTTGGTGGTGAGCTTACAGTCTTTAGACCTGGTTCTGGCCCTCTGCCGCCGCCGCGCCAGCTTCCTCGGCCTGCGCCTGTCCAGGGCCGTAGTAGTCGTGATAATAGGTGTACTTGCTGTACAACTCACCACGGCGAGCGCCGTTGACCACAATTCCGAGCACGTTGTTTTCGCACAAGGACTGTAGCGCGCGGGTAACGGCGTCGAAGGTAGTGGAACCAATTCGAACTACCAGGATGGTGCCATCGCACATTGTGGCTAGCAAGTTCCCGTCGGCGGCGAAAAGCAGGGGTGGGCTGTCAATTATGACCCAGTCGAAATACTCGCGCAGGGAGTCGATCAGTTGCTTGCACTCGCGCAGATTAAGGAGTTCAAGCGGGTTCGGTACTGCCTCGCCGGCGGTCATGACGTACAGGTTGGTCGACGCAATCTTTCGAATTACGTCAGAAAGCTGCGCCTTGCCCTGCAAATAGTCGGTAATTCCCGGTGAGTGCGGAATACCGAAGGTCTTATCCACTGTCGGCCGCCGAAAATCGAAGTCACCCAGAATCACTTTTCTCCCGGTAAGCTGAGCCTCAGTCAACGCCAGATTGGTCGCAGTGAAAGACTTCCCTTCGGCTGGTGAGGCACTGGTTATTACCAGAGTATGAAGCGGCTGCAGAGTTTGCAGGTGATTCAAACGAGTACGGAGAGTTCGGAATTCCTCGCCCGGGGCCTCTCGAGGCTTATTATGATTGATTAACAGAGCCTCCGCCAGTGGTGCATATGGGCACTCACGGACCTTGGCGATGGTGCTCTCCAGATCCAGAATGGAGTCTGCAGAAACCTCCAAGGCATTGGACGGAATGTCCTCGGTCAGTACGGGAGTAATCAGCGGCGCGGACTTGCGCTGAGGCGTGTCTGAATTCTCTTTCGCGGCCTTCCGCAGCGCGTCGTGTACTCGGCTCATGGCTACACCTTATTGAAATAGTAGCGGGCCATCGAAAGACCCATTACAGCGACTCCCACCAAGGTGGCGGTAGCCCATCCGACCCACATCATCTGCTTGCGGCGTTGAACCACGAGGTCGTTCTCAAGCAACGGTACGCTTCCGAGAATGGACAACTGCGTGTACAGCCGCGCATCCTTTAGATTCTTCAGCGATGTGTCCTTCACTTCCCGAATCCCCACGATGATGATTCCAAGCACCAGCCCGGCTCCGAAACCGCCGGGTATGATCAGACTACGCCGGGGCTCGGTTGGTGATTCGGGCAAGGATGCTTGATCCAGAACCTCGAGGTTCTCTCCCTGCTTACGGTTCTCCATCTCCTGCGAAATCGCCGATCTCGACAGCTTGACTTCGAGGTCCTGATATTTTGATTTGGCGAGATCTCGATCTCGAAGCAGTTCCTGGTACTCCCTCTCACCCAGGGGAATGCCCTCGATCCGCCCCTGGTAAGCGCGAACCGCCGCCGTGGCGTCGGCACTTTCCTTGGCGTATTCCTGAGCTTCGAGTTCTTTTGCGCGAAGTGCCGCTTGGATGCGTTCTACCTCGGCTGTCGCATCCATTCGCTCTCTCCCGGGCGCGCCTGAAACAGCGTGAACTTCCGCCGGCTTGCCTTTTTCGGTCTTGAGCGCCTCATCTCGCTGATGGCGGAGTTGGATCAGTTGGGTGCGCGCAGCTTCCAAATCGGGATAAGTGTCGGTATAGCGCTCCTTCATGGAAGCTATGTTGGCCTCGACTGCAGCGATCTGCTTATCGAACTGATCTACCTTTTCACTCCGAGCCTGAACGTCGGGCGTGTTGTCACGAATGGATGCCAATCGATCCTTGGCGATCGCGAGCGATGACTCTAACATCATCTTCTCCTGAGAGACGCGGCTCTGTGACTGATTGAGATTGGTGACCCGGTTTTCCAACGCGTTCATCTGCTGGACGTTGGCCTCCATCTGCTCAGGCAAATGACCTGCATTCCTCGCACGAAATTCGCCCAGCTTCTGCTCAAGAGTGTCCAATTCACGCTTTGACTTTTCAAATTCGTCGTTCATGAACTGATGAGTTGCCACCGCATCCTGATATCGATTCCGTGTGTTCTCGTTCACAAACCGTGACACAAGCTCCTGGCAAACCTTCTGTGCGACGTGACGGTCGTTATAGGAAAAAGTGAGCTGGAAAGCGGGAAGGTTGCGCCCACTATTGGTGATACCGCCTGAGGCTGCGATGTGAATAGCGCGCTGCATCTTGGCGATGACATCGTCGAGCGGTTCGCGTTTCAGTTCAGCCTTGTACAGTCCGTACGAGTTGATAATGCTGCTCAGAGTAGTACGGCTCTCGATGGTTTCGGCCATCGCATTAATGCGGTCGCCTAATTGCTGATTCACTGCGTTTTGTACCAACGATTCCGGCACCTGTTGCGGCACGATTCGAATCAGAGCGGAAGAGACGTAAACATCGTCCATCCAGTAGGCAACGAGAGTTGCGATGACCAAGCCGAAGAACGCGGGTGCTATGACCCACCGGATATTCCGCCGAAGAATATCCAAATAGTCTTCGAAATCGAGCGCTCGGCGTGGTACGGATAGTCGGTCTAGCATCTATCACCTCAGGGGACGACGACGTGATCGCCCGCTTCGAGCGCAACATTCTGATCTAGATTCTTGCCGTGGATCACATCTTTGTAATTGAAGGGAATCTTCTTATCACCGCGTAGGATGTAGATCTTCTTGCCGTTCGCAAATGCCGCCAGCCCGCCCGCCTTACTGATCGCATCCAGAATCGTGGTGCGGGTCTGGAGGGGATACTCACCCGGCTTAGCGATTTCACCGTCCATGTAATATCGGCGGCTGTAAACAGCCTGCACGGTAACAGTGACTAGCGGTTTCACAATGAGCTTGCTCAATGCCTGGACCACCAGCGGTTCAATTTCGACGGGGGTAAGCCCACCCGCATCGATGTCCCCCACCAGCGGCATGGTGATTTTCCCGTCGGAATGGACCGTATAGAGGCCGGTGAACTTCGGTTCTTCCCAGACGTTAACGTTTAAGACGTCTTCAGGGCCCACCTTATATTTCTTGTTGTCGACCGATGCGCCACCCATCACCTGTGCAGGTTTGTCGACGGTCTTGGGGGCGTCCGTGGCGGCCGGTGCCTGGGACTCCGGGGCTGGAGAGGTCTGCGAGAGCCCGGATGAGGCGCAAGCAATACCTAGAACGAAAGCGAGCAAAAGCTTTCCATAAGCGACAAGGGAGGGGTTCATGGTCGTAAGAAGACGGTGCTTTGGATCTTGCAAACGTATTCTGATTGTACATGTTCCGTGGGGATTGGCAAAACTGCCAAATCACGCATCAACGGGACTCCGCATGCCGCTCCAGGCTTTGTCCAATTACGTTTCCGGTGGCGTGCTCAGGTGTTCGGGTCGTTGGAACCCAGACCTCCATTGCGCTCTGCTCCCGGTTTGCCCACGCGTAGTAAGGAATAAAAGTCAGCGTCACGGGCCGTTTCTGTTTTGCAAAGCCCGGGCCTACTGCCTCGTAGAGGGGTTCTTCTCCTAAGGGCTTTTCGGCTACCAGTCCAGGGAACTTTACGATAGCGACACCGCCCAGAAGGTCCTTCCGGAATTCAGTCGTACCCGTGGTTCCGGGGCGAATGAAAATATCGTTCAGCGAAGCGCCATTCTGGTCGATCTGTTCGAGCGCATATACTAGCGGGCCGCGCTCCATGGCGACTCTCCCATAGAGATCCGACGCCCTGGGGTTGGCTTGCATCTGCACGGTTTGGATCGGCAAGCTCAACGTAACTGTGTCACCAGACTCCCAGGTGCGCGTCACCGGCACATAGGTACCAGGCTTGAAATCACCCTCGATGCGAGTGCCATTCACCTGAATCTCGGCAGAGGCTGCCCAACTTGGCCATCTGAGATACACCGTGAACTGCGAGGGCTTTTCCGGCTGCAGGGTCAGTCTGATGTCACCAGACCATGGATAGTTGGTGACCTGTGAGAGCTTCAGCGGCGTGCCGTCTTCGAGGTGCCAATCAAGATCCGAATTATGGTACAGGTTTACGTAAACACCATCGCGGCTGGTGGCGTAAAAATAGCCAGGAAGGCTCTCAAAAAGGCGCTCCTCGTTGGGCGGGCAACACGTAGTGTCATACCACGCGTTGCGGACCTTCTCCCCGTTCGATGCGAGTGGATTTCTGTAACAATACATGGTTCCCGAAAGGGACATGCCGGCATTGACGCCGTTGTACAGCGACCTCTCCAGTACGTCGGTATATCGTGCATCCCCCGTGACTGCGAGCATGCGGAAATTCCACATCAGATTGGCAATCGATGCGCAAGTTTCGGCGTATCCCTGGAGGCTGGGCAACTCGTAAGGATCTCCGAAGGACTCACCATTGGCCCGCGACCCAGCCGCTCCGGTAATATACATCTTGCGCATGGTGAGGTCCGTCCAAAGCAGGTCTAGCGTCTTTTTGACGGCAAGATCTCCGGCCTCGGCGAAGTAGTCGGTCGCTCCCGAAGCGGCGTACAACGCACGTACGGCGTGGCCTTCAAACTCGGTGCGCGAAGTAAACGAGCGGCCGCTAAACGTGTAGTGTGTGTCGGCGGGAGTCAACTTCAGTCGATCGCGGTCCACACCACTTAACAGGTAGCGAACAAAATCCAGGTACTTCGCTTGCCCGGTTGTCCGGTACAGTTCAACCAAGCCCATCTCGAGTTCGGGGTGCCCCGTAAAAAAAGGCCGCTTAGTTGGTCCGAAGTTCCCCACGATGTAGTCAGCAAATCGGATCGAAGCGTCGAGAAGGCTTCGTTCGCCCGTCGCCCGATAGAGTGCGACTCCTGCCTGGATTAGGTGGCCCAGACAATAATCCTCGTGCGAGCGAATCAATTCAGTGAAGCGCAAGTGGGCTTTGTCGCCGACATAGTATGTGTTCAGATATCCGCTAGGCTCCTGTGCAGCAAGAATATCGGCTATCAACCCATCCAATTTGGCATGCAGCTTGACTTTGTCGGCGGCCGGCGTCTCATTCGAAGCCAAGGCCCAGGAGGCAGCTTCAATCCACTTGTAAACATCCGAATCTGTGTAAAGAGGGCCCTTGCGGGGCACGTTCTTCTTGCCGGACAAGCGGCGGAAGTTGTCGACCGCACCATGCTCTTCGAGGAGATCGAGCATCGTTGGGAGACTGTGCTCAAGTGTCACTTTGCGGCGGGCGCTCCAAAAGCCGTCGCCCAATCGCACAGCGGAGATCGGCACTGGATGCAGCTGGGCGTTTAAAGAATGGCCAAGGTAAATGATCCCTTGCTGCTTCCAGTCATCAGTCGAGGATGGATCGGCAGAAGCGCCAAGCGTCAGTGCTCCACACAGCGCAACGACTAGCGCTGAGCGCCCGACAGACTTTGCAAGTGCCGGTACACACGTGAGACTGGCAAGCCCACTACGTTCTGGTAACAACCGCGAATCTCCCGCACAAACTTCGAAGCAAGCCCCTGAATGGCATACGCGCCAGCCTTGTCGATGGGCTCGCCTGTATCGACGTAATCAATGATTTCATGATCGGTTAGTTCGTCAAAAAACACCTCGGTACCGACGACGTCGACAATCTCGCGCCGCGCAGAGCGCAGACAAACACCGGTAAAGACCCAATGTGCCCGTCCGCGAAGCCGGCGCAGCATGCGAACTGCGTCTGCGGAGTCCGACGGTTTCCCGAACACTTCCCTCTGTAAACAGACTACCGTGTCCGCCCCTAGAATGATGTCATCTTTGCCGGATTTGATTGCCGACGCCTTCGCTCGGGCTAGCCTCTGGACGTAAACCTCCGGCTCTTCTCCAGACATCTGCAGCTCTTCCACACAGGGAATCCGGACTTCATGGTCGATGCCGGCGGCGGACAAGAGCTCCCGGCGGCGGGGTGAAGCCGAGGCAAGAATCAGCATGCTTCAGCGTAGCCATGGCTTAGCGAAGTTCTCAAGTGCCCGGGGAGGTCGCTTTCAGCTCTCGGTGTAGGTGGTTGCCCAATTGGCGCAACCGAAGGTCGCCGGCTTACGCAGTCCTGACGGCTCATCCAGTCGTGTTAGACTTTGGAAGCTGTTCCTCCTCCCCGGGGCCGCGACAGGTGTTTCTCCATGGAACGGGCCGCCCGAGTTTTCCAAAAGAACAAACTCTCCAAGAATCTGTTGACCGACGAGGAAATTGTGCGCGCGGCGTGGCCCGCGGCAGTCGGCAAGTCGATTGCCGCCCATACCTCTCGGGTTCGCCTGGCGCGTACCTGCCTGGTGGTCGAGGTTGAGGATGCGATCTGGCAGCGCCAACTTCGTGGCCTTACTCACCAGATATTAGATCGGGTTCGCAAGCTGACGGGCCTTGCGAGCCTGGCCGATGTGGAATTCCGGATCGGAGTTCCGCGACGCCAGCCACAGCGGGCAGAGACCGCCCAGAGCGACTCTCCCCCAGCCTCGGTTTCGGATGAGGCTGATCAGATTCAGGATCCTGTGCTAAAGAAGGTGTATCGACTTTCGCGCAGGAAGGCATCCGCTTGAAGCTGACAGATGACGAGGTCCGGTATGTCGCCGATCTGGCGAACTTGCGGCTCTCCGAAGAAGAAGTGCACCGCATGTCCCACGACTTGGGACAGATTTTGACGTACATCGAGCAACTGAACGAGCTAGACACCACGAAGGTCGCTCCGATGGCGCAAGTGTTGTTTTACGCCGATGAGACAGCCACATTGCGGGAAGACCGGCCGCGCAGGCCATTGAGCAACCAACAGGCCTTGGCAAACTCGGCTTTGAGCGGAGGCGGCTATTTCAAGGTTCCGAAGGTAATCGAGCGATGAGCCTGACAGACTCGATTGCCGGCCTTTCTGTCCGCTCCATTCGCATCGGGCTACTACAGAAGGAGTTTTCGGCTCGCGAACTGACGCAGTCGGCGCTGGAGTTTGCCCAAGCCGAGAACCCAAAGACCGGCGCTTATCTCACGTTTTCACCAGAGCGGGCGTTGGCTGCCGCGGCGCGCGTCGACAGCCAAATAGCCAGGGGTGAGCCACTCGGTGAACTGGCTGGCGTTCCGCTAGGCGTCAAGGACGTCATCGTTACCAAGGGGCTCAAGACCACTTGCGGTTCGCGGATCCTGGAGCACTATGTCCCTCCCTATGATGCGACTGCGGTGATTCGCTTGGAGGAAGAGGGAGCTGTCGTCATTGGCAAGATGAACTGCGACGAGTTCGCCATGGGCTCTTCGAACGAGAACTCTGCCTACGGGCCCGTCCGGAACCCGGTGGCATTGGATCGTGTGCCCGGTGGTTCGAGCGGCGGATCGGCAGCGGCGGTTGCGCAAGGTACAGCCGTGGTCACGCTCGGTTCGGACACAGGCGGCTCCATTCGACAGCCAGCCAGCTTTTGCGGGGTGGTCGGCGTAACGCCGACGTACGGTCGCGTGTCGCGTTACGGTTTGGTGGCGTTCGCCAGTTCTCTGGATCACATCGGGCCGCTGGCGCGAAGCGTCGAGGATGCCGCCACAGTGGTGAAGGTGATGGCCGGCCGAGATGAGCTGGACTCGACATCGGCGTTCGCGCCGGTGGACGACTACCACGCGCTCATGAAGCACGACGTTCGGGGATTGAAGCTCGGCCTTCCGAGAGAATATTTCGAGGGACTCGGCGCGGAGACTGGCGACGTAATTCGCGCAGCAATCGAGAAACTCGAGAGCCTTGGCTGCGAGGTGCGGGAAATCAGCCTGCCGCACACCCAGTACGCCCTGTCGTGCTACTACATCATCGCGACGGCCGAAGCGAGCTCAAATCTTGCCCGCTATGACGGTGTACGCTACACCATCCGAGGGGAAGCGGAAACACTGTCGGACATGTACCGCAACACCCGAGGCGATGGTTTTGGGACCGAAGTTAAGCGGCGCATCATGCTCGGCACCTATGTTCTCAGCGCCGGATACTATGACGCGTACTACATCAAGGCCCAGCGCGTCCGTTCACTGATCGCTCAGGATTTCTCCAAAGCCTTTGAGCAGGTGGATGCGATCATCGCGCCGGTGTCCCCCTTCCCTGCCTTTAAGATCGGCGAGAAGATCGACGACCCGCTGACGATGTACCTCTCTGACATCTATACGCTGACGGGATCCCTGGCGGGCGTGCCATGCATGAGTGTCCCTTGCGGATTGTCTCCGGGAGGGCTGCCGGTTGGGCTCCAAGTCCTCGGAAAGCACTTTGACGAAGCCACCATGTTCCGGGTGGCCTGGAACTTCGAGCAAGCCACGAAGCAAGACTGGCGCTAACCCTTTCCCCGGAAGACCAGGGCGATCTCAGCGATCAGGATAATGACGACCGCCAGTTCCAGTACAAAGGCGCGTCCCTGGTGGAACTCGTTCACCATGGAATCGTACAGATCCTCGGCAGTCTTCAGCTTTTCGCCCACCAGATCGTGATAGTCGATTACACCCACGCGGTTAGCTGCCAGCCGATAGACGCGAGCGTAGAACATGTCACTTAGAAATTTAATGGCGTTGTCGGTCAACTCGGACAGTTCGCGGATATCCAGCCGGATAGTGTTAAGATTCTCGGCTTCGCGGGCCAAGCTCCAACGAGAGAAGAAGCCGCGCCGGCGTTCGAGTCGCTGATATACCTCGGCTAGCAGCCGGCTCAACACCTCGTCGTAATAACGAAACTCAAGCAGCTGAGTGTTGGCGTACTCCAGCAGGTCGAGAGTGGGGAGCGCGCCCGCGGGCGTGTCGTACACAAACGCCCCCACCCAGCCCACGACCAGCAGATCGGTGGGGTAATAGGACATGCTCGACTGCAATACTTCCAGCTGCTCGCTCTTCGAAAGTGGCGTGCCTTCACCTCGAACGATTTGTGCGATCTCAACGCCCCTTTCGGCCAGCAATTCTTCTGCCGTCGACACTTTGTCGCCGACCATGACAGGGTTCATTTGCACCACGTAGTAGTCTTCGCTGATCCACGCCTCATACGACTTCTTCAACGCCGGCTGGATGAGGCCCATGCGCTCACGTAGAAGCGTGTGGGCTCGGCCCTCCAACTCGGTGGAAGAGATCCAACGATTGGCAAAGCGGACCAGCTCCTCCCAGGTACCCTCAAAGGATAGTTGCAGCTCGACGCTCGCTACTCCGTATTCGAAGTATCGGATTCGGGGCACGATGGGCTGCCCGTCGTTGGTCAAACACGGCTCGAGGGGCTCCATAACCGGAGGGCGCTCAAAGCGGACATACTCGGGTGCGGGGTGACGGAAGGCGGGTTCCCGGCGGCTCGGCCGTGTGCCGAAGATCAGATGCAGTTGGTTGAGATCGGTACCCTCGGCGATATCGAAGAGATGGAAAACTCGCAGGGTTCCGTTGAGGCGGGTTCCAGTCATGCGCTCTCACGGTATCGTAACGCGCAGCAGCTCGTGCCTTCTTGGGGAGATCACCCAGGCCAGCCGGAAATCAGACCTTGTCCGGCACAATGTACGGGGCGCGGTAGTTTCGCTTGAACATCGCGTTGGCTTCCCCGTCGCCCGTACACTCCATCTTCTCGGAGTCGAAGGTCAGCGTCCGGCCCAACCGATACGAGATGTTACCCAGCTGCATCAGCATCGCTGACTTGGCTCCTTCCTCGATGGGGGCGTTGCGCTTGGCCGGATCGTTGGCTCGGACTGCGTCAATGAAGTTGGCCCAATTATTGCCACCTTCCGTGCGCGACGGTCCTGGCTCCTTGTCCTTGCCCAAATACGACCAGTACTTCTCGTACCATTCAATGCAAAGATAGCCCTTCGATCCATAGAAGATGTTGCCGACGCTGCCGGTTTCTTTACCGCGATGAATGGTGTCTTCGAAGTTGGTCATCCAGTGGCGGACCTCAAAAGTCAGCAGCTTCGTTTTGCCGCCTTCTTTGAACTCATAAGAAACCGAAAGCGTATTCGGGGTCTCCTGATCGTCGTCGAACATGAAATGGCCGCCGATCGCGCTGACCTTGTGGGGATAGCTTACGCCAAGGCCCCAGCGAGCGATATCCAGTTCGTGGATTCCCTGGTTGCCAAAGTCGCCGTTTCCGTAATCCCAAAACCAATGCCAGTTGTAGTGGAAACGGTTCTTGGTGAACGCATGTAGCGGTGCCGGCCCCAGCCACTGATCGTAATGAACTCCGGCCGGGACCGGTGCGACGGGCTCCCGGCCGATCGTGTCGCGCCATTTGTAGCACAGACCACGGGCATGATAGACATCGCCAATCAAGCCTTGGTTCATCTTGTCGATTGCCTCGCGGATGGCCGCACCGGATCGGCTGTTAGTCCCGTGCTGGACGATCTTGCCGTATTTTTCCGTGGCAGCTACGATCTGCCGCGATTCGAATAGGTCATGTGAGCAGGGCTTTTCACAATACACATGTTTTCCCGCCTGGAGTGACCAGATGGTCTGTAGCGTGTGGCTGTGGTTCGGAGTCGCTATTGAGATGACGTCGATTGATTGATCTTCAAGGAGCGTGCGAATGTCCCAGTAGCCCGTCGGCCGCTTTCCACATGCTGCCTCGACTTCGCCTAGTCGCTGATTCAGGACGGTCTCGTCGATATCACAGATCGCTGCGATTTCGACGTTCTTCATCTTCCCGTATTCCTTAAGGTGACTGTTTCCCTGTCCCCTCACTCCAACGCAGGCGACCCGCACCGTGTCATTCGGACTGCCAAGCAAATGACTCTTGAACTGGGTGGCCCCAAGGGCGCCTGCCGTCCCCATCAGAAAGTAGCGTCGATTCATTGTGAAAGAACCTTTCTCTTGGTCCATCCTATGACGAACTCATAAGAAACCGAAGTTACGCCAGTTTTTCAGAGCTCCGGTCGGCCGGCCAGACCGTTTTGTCACGTAAGTGAAACCTGGCCTGTCTGGGCTGCATCTCAGTAAAAGGATCGCATCCTAACCACAACGGTTGTCGCAACGGGCTGTTCTTTTCAGCAAACCGACTTTTCAACGCGACACTTCAGGCCAGTTGCTCTCGTCACAAGCGAATCAACAGGTTTCCGCCCGGGTTGTACGGCGGCGGCCGCAGGTGCGTGCTATCCCAATCGGTTTACTGGAGAAAACAATGGCTCGAATTTCTGAAGTGATTGACGCGCGCTATGAGGCGTTGCTGTTTGCAAAGTCCGCCGCCGCGGCCCGCCGCGCCGCGCTGGATTTGATCAAAGTGGTTCTGGGTGATGAGGCGGCCGACTACTCGCTGGAACGAGGTTTGAGGGAGTGCTGCCAAATCCTGCGCCCGGCCGACGACCCCAAAGAGCAGGTTCGCTATGAGAACGAGTTCATCGAACTCGGCATATGGCCCCAGCCTGCCCCAAGGCAAGCCAGCGCTGTTCCGGCTGCCCCTCGCAAGGCGGACGAGCAAGAGATGAAGCAACAGGCTGCATAGCGTTCCGTCTCTGCCTCCTGGTGCAGAGGTCTTTGGCTGGCGACGTGCTTGAAGTAAGCGGCAGAGAGGCCCATCACGGCCGTCACCTGGTCAAAAATGCTCGCAAACGGAATAATTGCCAACGGCGGCCCCCGGGGAAGGGCGCCTTCGCTATCCAAGAAGTTCTATTCATGTTGCGAAACAGATAACGCGTACCTGTCAAGAGAGCAGGATTCGCGGCGCCTGGACGGTCTTCGTAGGCCCTGCTACATGCACAGCGAGATATGCCGCGCTGCAAGTGAAAGCAATGTTTGATCTGATTCGCGAAGACTTTGAACTGTATGACCGCAGAATAAGCCGGCAAGGCTTATGGGTGATGGTGGTTTATCGTTTCGGAAGATGGGTCCGCGACGTTCACCCAACGATACTGCGATCAGCTTTGTTGATGGTCTATAGCTGCTTGAAGCTTCTCGCGCAGGTTCTAACCGGGATCGACCTACCCTGTGAGGCAGCCGTAGGGCGGCGTTTTAAGATTGAGAACTTTGGCGGCATTGTCATCAGCCCCGACGCTGTATTTGGCGATGACGTAACCGTTCGTCAAGGCGTCACAGTTGATCTGCGGCGCACGGGTGAGCGCGGAGCCCCGATTATCGGCAACCGGGTGGACATCGGGGCAGGCGCGAAGATCCTCGGACCGATCGTGATCGGCGACGACGTGATGATTGGCGCGAACGCCGTCGTGATTCGGGATATACCCTCCAATTCAATCGCCGTCGGCATTCCCGCACGCATTCGACCGCGCTCGAACAGCTTCGAGGAAGTCGGTGCGCTGACGTTTGATTACGGTCACCGCTGAGTAAGACAATCGCGCTGGGTTAACGACTTACGCCTCCAGCGCCTTCTCGGCTGCCTGATGATCAGACTCCCTGACGTAGATCACGTAGCCGTAGCGGCCGGCTCCGTCTGTCACTCCACTGGCGGCATAAACGCTGACTCCGGCGGCAAACAACTTCTGCTGGATCTCGGCAAAAGCGCCCAAATGGTCGTCGCCCTGAACCAGGCAGCCATGCTGCGGCCCAATCAGAGACCAGCCGTTCTTCGCGGCCACCCGCACCAGCGCGTCGCTATGGTCCGGAAAGATGGTTAACTCGACGTGGTTGGGCCCAAACGGAACGGCACTGAAGGCAAGCAGGTTGATGTCTTCTGATGCCAGTTTTGCCAACAGCCCGTAGGCGTTCCCAGGCTCATCCTCAACCCTGGTGTAGAAATACTCGACGCTTCTGACAGATAAAGCCATAACTGCTCCTTTCCTTGGGGAATCCGTTTCCCATGATGGTCTCCAATGGCATGCTTATCACAGTTGCCGGACGTTGTCCCTCCTATTGTTTGGTGATGACTAAGAAACCTGTCCGTTGGCCATCAAGACCTAACATCGCCGCGGAGCCGTGCCGGCGGATCCTATCGATTCTTGTCGGTTCTCGACAAGGGCGCGCGTTTGAGGCTGGCGCGCTTCTGAGTCAGAAAGCCAGTCGGTATCAAAATGCTCCGGTAGTCCCTCCAATTGGCGGCTACGACAAAGGCCGCCAACGAGATAGCTACAACAACGAGCAGGCTTACGCCGGCGATGGCCAAGTGGTGTACCAAAGGGTTCTCGGTAGGGTTGAAGAAGAGTTTTTCGAAGTCTAATCCGAAATTCATCCCGAAGAAGCCTGTGATAACTGCCCCGCCTCCTAGAATCATGCTCAACATCGCGAGACGATTCAGGGCCTCGGTCGTCCGCTGCTGGAAGAATCGATCGACGGTAGAGCCCAGCCTCTCGGTTTCCAGGTCGACTTCCCTTCTCATTGCCTCCAACCCGTAGCAGTTGCTCTGAATCCGGTAGTGCTCCAATTCTTCCACTTGGTTTGTAATCTCGCCAAAGAACCAGTGATTGTTGAAGAACTGGACATCGGCCAGAAGCTGCAGTGTCAACCGGATGTCCGCATCATAAATAGTTGCCAGGCTGAAGCTGCGGAAGAGTGCTCGGGTTGTGATGGCGACATTCTCCGAAAGGTGCAACAGACTCGCCCGATAGAACAAGGCGATTCGCTGCATGATGAAGTAGCGTCCTCGAAACATGCGCAGGATGAGGGAACCGTCGCGGGCGCTGTGAGCGCCGCGATTGTCCTCACCCAGGGCCAACACGACGCTCGAGTAGGAACTGAAGCCATATAACGTTCCCTGGTGAGCCCATCGGCGATACACGTCTTTTCCCATCTGCGCCCGAGTGAATTCCGTCTCATAGCGATAGTCGGCCGCCCAATGATCCACATAGAGGAAACGGCTCATCAGAATCTGGTAATCCTCGGACAGTTGATAAAGTTCTGGAACGCTGGTGGGATCAATCGCGAGGTAGCTGTAGACGATCATGCATTCGCCGAGGACGGCCTCGAACTCGGAAGCGGCGTAGTCGGTAAAGTATAGGAGCTCCCTGATGAGTCTCGAGAGAGGCGGCACACTGGTGACCGCGACAAGGTTCTGGAAGTCGTCCTCGACGACTACTTCGCGGACCTCTGGACCTTCGATTACCAGAGCGGCCGACTGCAAGGTGCGCCCTTCTCTGATCTGGCGGCTGCCCGAGGGATAGACCTTGCGCAGCATTTCGTTGATCCAAAGGGCATCCGCAATGGGAAGGTCGATCGCCTCTACGCCAATGGTCAGGGTGCCAACCCCGTTGGCGGCAATGTCCAGCCGCAGGTCAGTTACCTCGACCGACATGGATCGGCCGTGCGCATCCTTGGCTTCATAGCGAAGCATCCGATTGTTCTCTCGCAGTGTGGCAAGCGGTATCTGAAACGAACGAACGAGTGACTCTCGTTCGTTTTGACCATCAGCTGATTGGCGTACGGCAAGGAAAACGCGCTGCACAAATGGATGAAACAAGAACACTTCGTGGTGGCTTTCAGACTCAAACGACGAAAAGGGGCTGCTTTGCCAGGCCCCAAGACTGGATTGAATCCGGTTGCCTCGCCCACCCTGCTTCACCCAGTCATCGACGCCAGCGAACCAGTGTGGCAGCTTAGTGAATATACCCGGTTGGTCCGCTGCTACCGCATCTCTGTCAATCGAAAAAGGGAAGAGAAAGTATGTCTGAAGGTGCTGCGCTCTTGGATCTACCATGCGTTCCGCTCCTCAGTCTTCGACCCTCAGCCCGCAGAATAGTTGCTCTTCGGCGCGCGATCGGGATGTCGCGGATTGGCCGGGTTCAGACTCACTGCCTCCGCGCAGACGGCAACCTTACCTAAGTTATCAGCACTCTCGTCTAAGAAGCATCAAAAGACTGCGCAGCGGGCACCTGGTGCGAAGTAACAGTGTTTTGGCGCGCGCCTCGGCTCATGGGTTTGTGGTTACAAATAAATGACACCCTGAAGATTTCTGAAATATTCGGGTTATAGTGAGGGCGCGCACTTACGGAACAAAAGCGTACCTTCAAACATTTTGCTCAGATGCAGCGTTCACTCTTCTAAACAAGAATCCTGGCATAGGAAGACTCGTCAAATTCGAAGGATTCGTTCTACGGAGGGACTTGTGATGGTCGCGATGGCGAAAACTCTGCTTGCTGCGGTCGTACTAATAGCGGCTTCTGCCAACGCGCACGCTCAGGACCTGAATTTCCCCTCGCCGGCCGAAGAGCCGCCGCACCAGTTCTCGTTGAGTGTGGGTTCTGCGTATGTGCAGAATCTGACTAGCACGAACGACAGGGGATACGCGGCCTCATGCGACCTTGAATATGGCTTTAACGATCGTTGGGGTCTGGGCGTTGGCTTCGGCTTCGACCGGGAATACAGCAGCACCGAGGAAGGATTGTCTGCCCCGGGTGACGCGCTTTCGCTGACGGTCGGCGTCAACCGGTCCCTGCCGCACGGATGGAGCGTGGACGCAGGATTCTACAAAGGCCTGGCGGAGAACGAACACAACCAGTGGTACGCGTCCCCGGATATTGGAATTGGAGTCGGGCTGACTTACACCATGCCCATCTCGAAGAAATGGGATTTTTCGATCGGCCCCAGTGTCGACTACAGCTTCCATACGAGAGAGTTTTCGTTGAGTGTGAACGTAGCGTTTACGTTTTCTCTCTGAAACTCGGAGACAGACCGATACGTCGAATGAGGTTCTGATATGGCGTTTCGCGGGGCGGCCGGAATCGGGAAGACGGCCACGCTGCGAGAGCTTCAAGGCGGCTCCAAGAATCGAGACGGGACGCGATGGCCGCAGCGCCGCCGCTTAGAGGTCGCCCTTGCCGATGCGACCGCACTGGAACAAGTGGCATTCCCATGGTCGTAACTCCACGTACAGTCCTGGCGAAAGCATCTCATTCCCATCGCGGTCGTAGATTGTCTCCGACAATGTGTCCGCAAGACGCCAGGTTTCGCCGGTTGCGTCTGCCCAGGGGATCTGGACACGGGCTTGCACCGACCTCTCGCTGAGATTGACCAGGATCAGGCAGCGGTCATCGTCCTTTAGCCAACTCCAGGCGACGAGACTCTGAAAGCTCGAATTATCGGGCCAGCCCGAACGTGAGCAGAGGCTCCATTGACCGTCGCGAAACATGGGGGAATTGATGGCTTTCAAGAGTCTTGCATAGAAAGCCCTTAACTCTTCATCTACCGGCTCTGCGGGGCGCCTGCCCAGGAAAACCGGCAGCCTGACCTTTCGACCTTCAAACTGTCCATCGTGGAAGAGCCTCGCTCCAAGAATCGTCGCTACGGTTACGGCTGCTGCCCGCTCCTTCGCTGGGAAAAACGTCGCCGCCGCCCGGGGTTCATCGTGGTTCTCAAGAAAACGCAGGAGCCGCTGCTGGTAGGAAACGTCGGCGCACAGATGAAGCCGGACGTTCTCTGCGGTCTCGTGCTCCAGGCGGTCGTACAACCGCTTGTCGTAACAAAAGTCGAACCCTTGCTGTTGTAGTTCCCACTCCAGGTCCCAGTAGGCCTCGGCCATAAAAGCGAAGCCGGTATGCGACCCCTTGATCGCGGGGATCACGTCACCCCAGTACTCGGTCGCCGGCCGCTGCCCCGCCCGGCCGCCCCAGGTGCGCTCAAAGATCTGGTTGAGGAGAAGCATGGCCATGTCGCATCGGACGCCATCGCACTGATCCGCAATACTCGAGATGGTCTCAATCACCGCTTGCCGGAGCCCAGGCTCAAAAGCGTTGAGCTGCACAACATCCGGCCAAGCGGGGAAGTAAGGATCCCTCCCGCACGCAAATACCTTTCGTTGCACCTCTATGTAGGAGGCCGGGTCGTTTCTGGCATCGTCGGCATTCCCGCAAATGAAATATTCCGGGTGCTCCACGGCCCAGGGGTGATCCGGCGCAACGTGATTCGGCACGAAATCCAGGAGCAGTTTCACGCCTCGTTGTGCGAGTTCCCGCCGTGCGATGGAGAGAGCTTCGGGACCGCCTAAATGTTTGTCAACCACATAATTTCGAATACAGTACGGAGAGCCGACGTTATCTTCCGGCCTGAAGTCGGGTAGGGCTCGACGGAAATCGTTGAGCAGCTCTTCGTTTCGATTGGCTATGCCGAGGCCCGCGGGGCTTCGCTCCCAAACCCCCATAAACCAGACGGCATCGAAACCGAACTCCGCGATGGCGTCCCATTCGGCCCTGGGTACGGAGCTCAAGTCGACGGTCGCCCCAGTTCTTAGGCTGAGCTCGTATAGCCAAACCCAGGTATTGATTTCGTACAACGTAGGATATCGCGGCCAAATGGCTGGCACCTTCAATAGCAGCCTTTCTTTGAGTCTGAAATTCTCAGGACCTTGCGGCATGCGCTCCCTCTTCTTGCTTCGCTGCCTGCAAACGATTTCTTCTATTATGCTGACATTTTCAGGCGCTGCTTATAGAAGTCTCGGAATGATGACGCCATGACGAGTTCGCATTTTGAAGCCGGTGGCTGTCAAACCGGCGGAGCCGGAGGTGAACTAGGGCCGAACTATTTGAAAAGACTGGAGCCACCCGCCGGGATCGAACCGGCGACCTGCTGATTACG